>NZ_CP081945.1:0-41441 GCF_019823005.1 Pseudomonas sp. DR208 | reverse complement strand
GGTTGGTCTATCTTAGCTCATGGCGTGAGCGATAGGTAGTGCATCCATGCACGTTATCTCTCACAAAATGAGGGATATCGTTCAAGGATGAGCGAGGGGTAGCTCATGGGGGGGGGTAGCTCATCTGGTGAGCTAACGTAGCTCACAGATAGTGAGCGGGGGGTAGCTCATGGATAATGAGCGATGGTGGTGCAAAGTAGGTGAACTGAGGTTCGCTCAAGTAGTGAGCTAGGCAATGCTCTGGAAGCCCCGTAATTCAAGGGCTTCTATCTCCTGGTTCTTATGATCTCTAACCACTCCAACTCATGCAGTGGCTGTTAGGGACCCAAGGTCGCCTGCCGGCGGCGGCCAGTCGTGAACGAATGACAGACTACGGCTACGCCTTCGCTAGTCATTCATTCCCAACCGGCTCAACTGGATAAACCTTCGCCCAGTTCGTCACGGATACGCATCACGGTCGTTGTTGAACAAGCAGCATGCCGGGCGATTGCTCGGATTCCAAGGCCAGCGGCCAAAAGCTCACTAACACGCTTTCGTAGTTCCAGATCTGCCGGTCTGCCCTTGTAGACCCCTGCGGCTTTGGCTTTGGTGATGCCTTGCGACTGCCGGTGCCGACGCTGCAGATAATCCTTCCGGGCGATTGCCGCCATCATATCCGTCATCATTGAATTGATCGCGGCCAACATTCGATCAGTGAACTCGTCACCAGATGGCAAAGTGAGGCCCTGGTAACTAGTCGGCAGGTCGACGGCTACGATTCGCAGCCCTCTGCTGTCAATCGCGGTTCTCAGTGCGCGCCAGTCCTGGTCATTCATACGAGACAGCCGGTCAATAGCCTCAACCAGAATTACGTCACCCCGGCGCGCATCATTCAGAAGGCGTTGAAGCTCTGGACGATCAGCGAGCGTGCCGCTGATGTTCTCCATGTAACTGGCAGCGATAACCTTTCCGTGGCTTGCAACAAATTCTTCCAGTTGATCACGGGCACGACTGGCGTCCTGATCCTCGGTAGAGGCTCGGAGGTAAGCACGTACAAACATGGAAACCTCTCTGTATCATTTTGGGTGTGTTCATCAAAGTGTATCAGAAAGGCTGTCACTTAAATTGAATCGTTCGTGCAGATCGTGAGCGCCGCCGCGTCTTACTTGAGATATACCCAAATATGACAGTCTGATCACTCATTGTAGGGCGACCCATCACATTGATTACTCGCTTTTTCAATCAGACACTGAGGTAGTGGGGGAGAGTAACGACTAGTTTAGGGCCTTGCCCCCTGTGCCGTACGATACAGAGGGCAGGTCAGTCGGTTGGGAATTTAAAGGTCTAAAGCTTTCGAACGCTGTACTCAAAGACCCCGGCACGGGTTTTGAAAGTTGTTGCGGTCCTGTCCACGCGTACGTTGAACTGCTCTCCGTAGACGAAGTGCGCTTCGTCTTGCGTAGGCCAGTCCGCTGCGTCCTCTGGATACGGCGCGGTCATCCAACCCCCCAAATAGATTTCTTTAGTTTTGTTGCCCCGTTCAGTGCCGACACAGAATTGATCGGCAACCTTGACCTGGAAGTTTCCCTTCATATCGAGTACCTGTTCACGTCCAAACGAACACTTTCCAGATGTTGTTTTGAGAGTGAATGCAGGCTTAGTGACGAACTTACCGCTCTTGTTCTTGTAAACCGTTGCGACGGTCACCTCCCAAGTTGAACCATCACCTATCAGGTTATGTTCGTAACCTGGGTAAATCTCCATGAATGACGGTTCATTTTCGGCTTGGGCCTGGGCCTGCTGAATACTCAGTGCAAGCAGGGCAGCGAAAAGGGCTTTCATCATTTGTCGAATTCCTTCTTGGTATTTGAGTGCGTTTGCCAATAGAGCAAACGCTCTGCATCTGCTTCCTTGACGAAGCGATCGATCATGTCGGTGGGTGCGCAGATCTGCGCGCACTTCCAGCCTTCGGGGGTCTTCATCAGGTAGGCCGAATAAATTTTGTCGCGGATGGCAAGTGCCCGTTGCTTGGTGAGCCCATGAGCATTTGCAACGGCTACAAGGCCCTTGCCTTCGACCAGCAGCTCATAAGCCACATCGAGGTTGCGCGCATGCATCTTTGACGTTGAACGGATCCGCTCGAATTCATCGGGCGGGATCCGTAGGTCCTGGTCAGCAACTCGGCTACTCATTCCGGCGCTTTCCAGTTCTCGGCCTGGGCGGTTCGGGCTTTGTCCAGCTCGGCTTTGAGATATTCGATTTCGGATTGCAGGGTTTCAACCTGTGCGGACAGGACGGTATTCGCCTCGCGCAGCTTGTCGAGTTCATCATCGAGAAGGGCAGGGCCTGCAGGTTTTGGCTTAGCTCCGCCGTGAACGCGCAGGGCTTTGGTTGTGCGTAGTGCTGTTCGCACTTCGGTGCGCAGGTTCATATCTGGATTGGCGTCTGCGCGCTGTAGCAGGTCAGCAGCAACCTCATTATCCAAACGGTCAAGGCGGGCCAGGTCATTGACGGTTGATATGTCCGCGGTGATGCCCTTCGTTACAGCGTCACGGCTTGCGCCGTCACTGGTGACGTTCTCCAGGTAAGCGATGCGCTCGGCTACCCAGTTCAAGCTTTTATTCCATTCGTCAGCCACGGCCTGCAGCGTGCCCAGTTCTTCCTTGTCAGCCTTGAGAGCGAGTGCAATATCTAGCTGCGTAAGGTTTTCGCTGTGTACGTTCTCCGAACGCTGGATCCGCTTGGCCTGTGCGTCGGTGAGTTCACGCACGACCGCCTTGAGTAGAATGCCCTTGATTTCACATGCCAAATACCGGCGCTCTCCAGCGACCATCAGGTACTTGAACCCCGATTCGGGGTTAGGGTGAGGCCTGAGAATTGCTGGCTCGATCTGGCCATTCTGCTGAATGTCGTCGCCCAGTTCCTCAAGCGATTCCTTGGTGAAGCCTGGGTTATTACGGTTTCTGATCTGCTTGATGCACTGTATTTCGCCGGTGCTTACCCCGATGATGACTTCACCATCGTTGAGTGCCGGTTTCTTCTGAAAGTCCGAAAGCTTCTTGGCAGTCGCGGCGGCGACCCTGCCAAATGAATTAGTCTTTGTCATGGCATATACCTCAGTTTGACCAGACCTTTTCGAGAACAGCGGCACAGGCAGATTTCATTTCTTGGCCTGCTGCACGCTGGCTGCCTGACTTGGCTTTCCACCAGACAGGATTTCCGTTTGCGAGTGCTTTGTTGATGCATGGCCGGTGAACGATATGCACCGGAAACATGGCATCGCCGTAGTCGTCACGAAGGCTGGGCAGCAGCTCAAGTTCTTCGCTTGACCGGCTGTTGATCTGGTTGGGGAGAAACCCGAGGAACTGTAAGTCGGGGTTGTATTGCTCACGGACAGCTTCGATTGTGGACAGAAGCTTGGGCATCCGAGCGAGGGTGAAGGCGCTGATATTGAACGGTGCTACGACTGCATCAGAGGCTGCAAGAGCGGCAATCATTCGGCGCTGCAGGTTTGGCGGGGTATCGATCATGCAAAGGTCAAAGTCAGCGGCGAAATAATCCAGCGCCCCTTTCAGATTAGTCACGATGCTGAGATCCATGTCGTCAACATCGAGCAACGGAACGTCGGCCTGAATAAGCCAGATGTTTGGAGCGACCTGGCGAGGATATAAGCCCTTGTATCCATCGGTGAACAACATGCTGGATTCGAGATAGGTTGTATTGTCGCCGTCTTCTGCAGGGGGGTAGAACTGCGAGAGATCGCCTTCATCGAGGTCTACGACAAGCACGCGTTTACCTTGCTCGGCAGCTAGGCTGACAAGATGAACTTCGATAGTCGTTTTGCCGACCCCGCCTTTTTGGTTCGCCACGGTAGTGACCTTCATCGCCATGATTGTTCTCCGGTGAGCGCTGATTTGTGTAGGTACATCGTTTCATGGGTAAACACTACGGTCAACACCAAATTGGGGTTTACTATAAATTTTCTCGCATGCGAGAAAACGGCGGCCTGCTAAAATCGGCGCTGGGTCAGAAGGTCTATAGAGCGGGGCTGTTTCCTTGCGTTTCTATTGCCGCTGACCAAGGGTGGCGGATCAGGGCGGCTCCTGTCCGTTGCCCGACCCCTCTAGCCCGCGCCTCACGACCGTTCGTCCCCCCGCTGTAACAAAATCTTTTTTACGTTGTCATTAGCGCGTGAAGCACTGTCTTGGTGCCACTACCGCTCATTGCAGGGCCGTGCGCCCTGCTCCAGCCGATGACGTGATATGGAAATTCGTCTACCTATCAAACACTTATAGTTGCTGAACCGTTTCCGGGCGGATGCCTGGGGCTAGACCTTTCGTTTTTTTGCGACATGGATCCAAGTTTTTCACAATGAAAGCTTGATTTCGTGAAATGAAAGTCCTATTCTGTGTCACGAAACAAGCATTTCATGGAATAAAACTCCAAAGAGGGAAGAAATGAGAGGTGGGATCTAGATCAAAACCTTGTGGGACTCCAGTATCGCCCCTGTATCTAGTCAACGGTTGCCCAGGGGAAATGATGCAGAGCCTAGACAAAAGAGAGCTGGCGGTTTTCGCCGTCGCACAGCCGGATTACCGAGTCGTTCTTGAGGAACGAATCGAAAGCGACGGACGAAAGTGGGTATTAATTATTGAAAGTCCTTCGACGGGACAGGTTTACAACGTTGTAACCGCGTTAGGGAAAACCAGGTTATTCAAGAATGCCGATACTGCTATCGACTTCATAAAGGAAACCTGCCCTAACAATCCTTTTAGAGTAATAACAGTAATGTACGGGGGTCCCCCGTCATGATTAAAGAGGCAATGGTATGCAAACCCAAACTTCCAAAGTTGGACGCAACGTAGAAGGACTGAACAAAGACACATGGCGTACTTGGCTAAAGGCCAAGGCTTCAAAAACCCTCCAAAGCGTTCTCTCGCAAAAGACCCCTTCGCATAAAGTGATGATGCGTAATGACTGGGTGGCCAAAGCCACCAAGCTCGCTACGCTGGGGTCGATTGTCTCCCTTGCCCTGATCCCTGAATTCGCCAACGCGGCATTAGATTTCAGTGGGTTGAAGAGCATGGCCAAGGACTTTGTGTCCTTTCTTATCTTCGACGTAGGCTACTACCTGGGTATCGCGGCTATCGCGTTCTGCGGGTTCCAGGCCAAGTCCGGGCGTATGTCGTGGGGCCAGTTCGGCTGGGCGGTATTCGGTATCTTCCTTGTGTTCTTCGCACCGAACTTTGTCGACACGATCAAAGAAGGCGCTCAATCAAGCTTGAGGTAACCCATGGCCGAGCAAGATCCTGATGAAGGTGAAGTGCTCGTTGTGGCGATGGCCCGGCCATCAATGGTGGGGCCGTTTACCTTATCGAGTATTTTGATCAGCCTTATCACCCCAGTGTTGGCAGCACTGCTACTTCGCTCTCTTTACGTGCTGGCAATCATGCCACTACTTTTTGCCGCTGCTTACTGGATATGTAGCAAAGACGTTTACTTATTTGGTGTGCTTAGAGCGGCATTCAAGTTGAGAGCGTCACGGCTACGCAAATTGTGGGGATACAGAAGTTATGCGCCTCGTTGATAAAGCTTTTAACAAGCTAGTGCGAAATATGGATCTTTCGCTTGGTGTCCAACATCCAGAAGGGTCCGATCAGGATCTCGATGAGTTGGTGGTCAGCGAGATGGTGCCGTATGACGTGCATTATGACGATCAAACCGTCATCACCGGCGAGGATTCGCTTGTGCAGGTCATCAAAATTGATGGCCTGATGTTCGACTCGCTCACTAGCACGCAAATCAAGCTGTTCGAAGAACGCCGCAATACCGTGCTGCGCACAGTGGCAAGCAGCGATTTTGCCATTTACGTTCATGTCATCCGCCGTAAGGTGATCGACTTTCCCGAAGGGCAGGGCGGTACTTGGTTCTCCAAGTATTTCAATGCACGGTTGCGCAAGCGCTATGAAAACAGAGGTTTCTACGTCAACGAGATCTATATCTCGTTGGTTCGGAATCGCTTTCGCTCCGGCGTGCCAGGCCTCATGGATCGGGCAATTGCGCTGGTCACGGGTAATTCAGCTGCGGATGAAGCAGGTGAAACGCACGAAGCAATGGCCGACTCGCTCTACAAGGCCGCAAACCTTGTACTGCGGGGGTTGTCCGATTACGGCGCGACTCGTCTGCGCATTCAGCGTCATCCGTCTGCAACCAACGGTACGGTTGATCGCGAAGCTGCGTACCAAGCGGTGGCCCGCTTTCAGTGGAAATGGGAGGACTTCAAAGTCCAGCTCGGCGATCACGCTGAATATGACGCAGAAGCCGTTTACGATTACCTGGGCGAGGAATACTGCGAGCTGAGCAGCTTCTTCAACTACTTGATCAATCTTGAGTTCCGGAAAATCCCGGTCACTGAGCTGAAAATCAAGGAGGTTTTGCCCTATGCCCGGCTGAATTTCCGGATCCTGGCAAATATGTGCGAGATTCGAGGCAGTACGTCAGCACGCATCGGCTCCATGTTGAGCATGGCCGAATGGCCGCGTCGTACACCGTCGCGCATGATGAACAAATTCCTTCAACAGCCAGTTGAATTCATCATCACTCAATCGTTTTTCTTCGAAAACCGTATTGAAGCTGAGTCGGCAATGATGGATGAAACTCGCCGACTCAAGGTTGCGGATCCACACAAGATCTCGGAAGACGATGCCAAGGAACTGGCCGAGGGTATCCGTGCTTTACGCCGTGGCGATACGGTCAACGGCAAACATCACCTGACCATTTTCATCCACGTTCCATCAGACGCAAACACCAGTCCTGAGAGTCGCAAAGCGAATGTGAAGCGACTGGATGATGCAGTTGGTTTGATCGAAGGCTGCTTTGTCGACCTGAACGTCAAGTCGGTCCGTGAGTGGTTGGCCCTTGAGACGTTTTTCTGGTCGCAGCTACCTGGTCAACAAGAAGCTCTTATCGGTCGCCGGGGAAAGATCAAGTCAACCAACTTTGCGGGCTTCGCATCGTTGCACAACTTTGCTCGCGGACGTCGTGACGGCAACCTTTGGGGGCCTGCGATCACTGCTTTCGAAACGGAAAGTGGCTCTCAATACAACTTCAACTTCCACCGTGAATTGGAAGGGATGGTCGCTGGCCACACTGGCGTGGCTGCAGGCACCGGTGCCGGTAAAACGGCATTGATCACTGAAGCCGTCAGCGAAGCGGATAAAGCTTTGCCGGTGGTGTACTGGTTCGATATGCGCTACGGGGCAACCGTTTTCATGATGGCCATGGGCGGGGTCCATTCGATCCTTTCCCCACATAACAGCATGGGTTGGAACCCCTTCAAATTGCCTGACACTGCTGAGAATCGTGCTTACCTCATCGATCTGCAGATCCAGATGCGTGAATGCTACGCAAGCACTCCCACTGAGGCCGACGATATCAAGCGGTTCAAGGATGCAGTAAACGAGAACTACGAGCTGCCCTACGAGAATCGCCGGTTGCGCAATGTCGTGTGGACCTACGGGCACGGTGCATTAGCCGACATCATGGCCATCTGGCACGGGGCCAAAGGCATCGAAGGTGCAAACGCCGGCGTATTTGATAACGAAACAGATACTTTCGATCTCAGTAAGTCCCGGCACTACTGCTTTGAAATGTCGGAGCTGATGAAAGGCGGCGAAGCACGCCCGGAACTGCCGGTAGTGATGAGCTACCCATTGCACTGCATTGAGCAGGCCATGAATGGCAGACCCTTCATTCTGGTTTTGGATGAAGGGCAGAACCTGGTGAAAAACGATTTTTGGCGCAATCGAATTGACAATTTCATCATGCAGATCCGCCGTAAAAACGGGATTTTGATCTTCATCACTCCTGACGCGAAATACTTCCACAGTGAAACCGACTCCATCGATAAGCAGACCGTAACCAAGATCTACCTGGCCAGCGACTCGGTGAAAGACGAAGACCACAAGAACCTGACGGAAGAAGAAAAGAAGTGGTTGCGCGAGCTGAATCCAAAGGACCGCAAATTCCTCATTCGTCGCGGTCAGGAATCTATTCGAGCGTGCTTCGACCTGTCCTCCGATAACCCTGACGAAGACCTGTCCGATTTCATTCCGGTCCTGTCTTCAAACGATGTTGGTGTGGCCTTGATGTACTCGATCATCGAGCGCCTGGGCACCAATGACCCCGAGGTCTGGGTGCCAGTTTTCATGGCAGAGGCCAAGGCCAATAACACCCACAACTTGAAGGCGATTCGATGATGACTATCAAAAAACTCAGTTTGGCCATTGCCGTAACCATGGCGATTTCCGGTCAGGCAGGCGCAACAGGCGTGCCAACCGGTGACGCAGGAACATGGGCCGCTCTCGCGCAGAACCTGGCGAAGCTGGAGCAGCAGTACAAGACGCTGAAAGATCAGTACGAAGCTCAAACCGGGATTTTGAACAACATGCGGGGTTCGTATGGCCGTGGTGCTATCGGTCTGAGCGATTCGATCAACTCTGCATCGGTGGTGCCCGGTTCCTGGCAAGAAGTAGTTTCGCGTCAGAACTCTGGTGCCTACGGCAGTAAGCAGTCGTATTACGAGGAGCTGGTCAACACCCTGCCACAAGAGCTGTTTGCTAATCCTGACAGCAACCGCGCACGTGGCTACCAGCTCAGTTCCAACTCTGTTGTTGCTGCAATGTCTGCCGGTGAGGCGCTGTACAGCGAGGTACAGGTTCACCTGAACAACCTGACCACGCTCTCCATGCAAGTGGATAGCACCACGAACTCCAAGGATGCTGCCGACCTGCAAAACCGGATTGCCACTGAGAACGGCATGCTCACGTCTGCCCAGTCAAAGCTGCAGGCATTGAACATGAACCTGCAGGCGAACCTGGCCAATCAGGAAAACCAAGCAACGTCGCAGAACGAACAGTTCTTCCGTTGGAAAAAAGACTAATTCTCGCGTGCGAGAAAAGGAGATCACATGAAAACTCTTTGGCTGATTCTCAAGATCCTCACCGTACCGGCCTGGGGGCCACTGTGGCTGTTCTACCGGTTCGGCAAGTTCATGCTGCTGCTCGTCATCGTGTCTGCCGCATCGGGCTGTGTAACCAACACCGGCAAAATCGACAAGTCGCCATGCGCCTGTGAATTCAAGCCTTTCGTTATTCAGGCCAAGGAGGCCCGCAATGCCTAAGTTCTTCACCGTCACCAATACCGTATGCGTGCTGGTCGCCGGGTTTGTCGTGGGGAGCATCATCTACGTCAACACCACCACCTTTCAGTTCGGTAGTGAGACTCCTGCGGATTCCAATGGCGATGCTCCAGTACGGATCGAAACGTCCTCTGGCAACCCGTTGTTGAAAGCCACAAAGGCTGATGTGGCTAAGTGGTTTCCGGGGACATGCTTCGCCGAGATCTACATGAAGAACCCATCGTACAAAGGGGGCTTGATCGCTGGCTGCATCGACAAAACGTCGAAAGAGATCAAAGCCGAAACGGGCGTGACACTTGGTGCTGATGACTTCCGTTCTACTGAGGTCATCACGCACTTCAAGTCTGTGTACGGGGCATCGAATCCATGGCGGACCTAACCCTCAAGGGCCTGATTGGGTCGACCGATGAGGTGACGACTAGCTTTGTCGCCGAGGTCTTCCCTAATCTCGCTGGCTTGGTAGAGCCTCTGGTCTGGACCCTCGCCGTTGCTTACTGGGCAGTCCTGGGTATTCAGACCTATAACGGCAAAATCTCCGTTGCGCCGTGGGACATCGTTAAACGGGCAATGCTCACGTTTATGGTCTTCCTGACGCTTAATTGGTCAACAGGTGGTTCGGCGCTCTATCAGATTTGGGGTACTTGGACGGAAACCATTGCAGCGCAGATCATGAGCCGAGGTGTTGATAGCACTTCCATGCTTGACGCTCTTTATGTGAACGTCGGTCAGGTTGCAAGCACACTGATGAACGTAAGCTGGCGTCAGTTCGGCATGATCATTATGGGTTCCGGGTTGTTTGCAGTGAACTGCGTTCTGTTTATCGCAGCAATCCTGAATATGCTGATCGCCAAGTTTGGTGCAGCAATCATTATGTGCATCTTGCCAGTGCTGATCGGGTTCATATTCTTCGAGCAGACGCGTCAATGGACAATGAGCTGGTTTAGCAAAATGCTGAACTTCTCACTGATCTATATATTGTCCATCGCAATTGTACGCTTCGGTTATCAGATTTTCGGCGAAGCTATTGATGAAGTTGCAAACACAGCCACCATTTCGGATGCGGCGTTGATCACGGCTCAACAATGGGGAACTCTAATCATCGTTGAGGGCGTATTGATCATCTGCTTATTGCAAGTTCGTGGATGGGCCGCTGCGCTTGCGACAAGCGCAACGGTAGGTGGATCGTCAATGGCAATGATGGCATTGCGCACCATAGGGTTGGGGAAATAAACAATGGACAAGACATTAAAGAAAGATGAGATTGCGCGCCGTCAGCGTCAACTCGAACACAAGAGGGTAAAACAAGAACGTAACCGTAGTTACTTTCTGAATGGAGCGTTTGCGCTCGCCCTGGTTGGTTCGGCCATTGCCATTGCGTTCCTGGCTGAAACCAAAACCTTCGTCAATGTGGTGACTGTGATCGGCGCCGATGGTGAAGTGCTCAAGCAGCGCACGGTTACGGCGGAAAACGTCGATAAAGAGCAGGCCATCATCGAAGGCGTCCTGTTTGATTTCATTCGTGCTTGTAACACCTTTGACCCTCGGCGCAAGCAACAGCTGTCCGATACCTGCCACACGTACATGACCCGCAATGTCGCTGTCGAATATGAGCAGGAGATCAGCCCCGATAACGCGCGCAATCCATACGCATCGCTTGGGGAAAATGACTGGATCGAAGCCCAACCCAAGCGCATGAACAAGATTGGCGATGAGTATCAGGTGATGTTCCTTTCAACCAATCACAAGTGGGGTGACAAAGAGCCAAGGGTGACTTCCTACCTGGCAACGATAAAGGTTGCACACACGATGATCCCTAGAGCTTTGGGTGATCGTTGGGAAAACCCGTTTGGCACTTTGGCAACTTTATACCGTAAGAGTGAAGAGCTGAGCCGCCAGTAATTCATTCCCCACAAGGAAACTAATCATGAAAAAACAGTTCGTTCTACCGACAGCTATTGCCCTGAGTTTGGCTTTGTGTGCATTTAACGCACAAGCTGCAAAATTGCCGAGGGCTATGTCCTCCGACAACCGGGTCAAACAAGTGCCCTATGATCCGAACCAAGTTTACGAGCTGGTTGGAACATACGGATATCAAACATCCATTGAGTTCGAAGCGGATGAAATGGTCAAAGTCGTTGCACTTGGTGACACGATATCCTGGCAGAGCATGCCATTCCGTAACCGGGTGTTCTTGAAGCCGGTGGAAGACAATGCAGACACAAACATGACGGTGATTACATCCAAGCGGACGTATTACTTTCAGCTCAACAGTACGAAGGCGAAAACAAGCCAGTCGTACTTGATCAGATTCGTTTATCCAACCAGCCGTGTCACCTCGTATAACGATGCAGCGGAAACCCCTGCGGCTTCCGCTGCTGGTCCAGTCACCAGCACCGGTACTCCGACCTCCCCGAACATCAACTACGGCTATTCGGGTGACAAAGATGCCATCGGCCTGCAGGGCGTTATGGATGACGGTCAGTTCACCAAGTTTCTGATGAAAAAAGGCGCGGATCTGCCGCAGTTTTACCGTGTTCTGCCTGATGGGACCGAGGCGATGGTCAATGCACGCCGCGAAGGCGAGTACTGGGTCGTTCAGCGTCTGGCCAGCATGTTCGTGGTGCGCAGCGGCAATTCCTATATCTGTGTTGAAAACCTGGCGAATCCGTACAAGCGCACGGTTACTCGGGGTGCGCGTGATGGGGGAGGGGCATAACCATGGCGAAGGAACCTATCAAACCAACTGATCAGCCAGCGGATAAAACCCGCGAAGAAGAAATGGCCGAATGGAACGAGTCGCAATCGAACTCGATGCTAAAGGCTGGCTCTGGTGGAAAGCGCAGCGGCGTTCTCATGATTGCCGCAGCGGTTGTGGCGTGTGGTTTTGTCTACTGGCTCAAGCATGACAGTGGCGAGCCTGCTGCCCCTGCAAAAAACGATGAGATTGTCGCGGCTGAGCGCCGTAAGGTCCAAGACCCAACACCTAAGCGCGAAGCGGCGAAGGTCAAGCCAGTGAGCAACGATGGCGAGCCGGGTGCTGCAGCTGACACACCTCGTACGACTGCTGAGCGTCAGGCCAAGCAGGAGGGGTTGAGCGAAGCGGAACGTCAGCGCCAAGCAATCGAATTGCAAGAAGAAATAGCGCGCAAAAAGATGCTCGCTGCGCGTCAACGCTCCGCGATCTTTGCTACTGCAAAGGACGATGGTTTTGCGCAAGGCCGTGACGATCAAGATCCAGCTCAACAACCAGCCGGTGGGTCGTTGCTGGGTGGTAACTCGGGTAATTCCGGGCGTGTCTCCCGCAATGCCAACGAGAATTTCGCCTCGTCGACCTATTCCAGCGGTGTACCGGTGGCCAAAGCCCGCGCTATGGAAAACCTGCAGTTCAAGGTTCTGCAGGGGGCCGTTATCGAAGCGACTCTGCAGCCGCGTGCGCAGAGTCAATTGCCTGGCCAGATCTGCGTGAGCGTCGCGCAGGACGTTTATGCAGCTGAGGGTCGCCGCGTATTGATTCCTTGGGGGTCTTCGGTGTGCGGCAGCTACAACGCCAGTCTGGCACCTGGTCAAGAGCGCCTGTTCACCGTTTGGAACTGGTTGCGTATGCCGAAGCTGGCAGGTCGCCGAGCGATGGAAATTCCATTGGATAGCGCTGGATCTGATCAGCTGGGTTCCGCTGGGCAGGGTGGTGTCGTCGACAATCACTGGGCGCAAATCTTCGGTGTTGCAGCTGCCGTCTCGATCATCGGCGCGGGGGCTTCCAACTCCGGCGTTTCTTCGGGCGATCAAGACAACTCGGCGTCTCAGTACCGCACTCAAGTGCAAGAGGCTGCTGCTGAGTCCTCGCAAACCATTCTTAGCCGGTACGCAAACATTCAACCGACAGTCACCGTTCCTCATGGCTCACGCGTGGTGATCTACCTGCAGCGTGATTTGGACTTCACCGAACAGTTCGCCGAGGAAGCCAAAGAGGCTGACAACGGCGGCGTGAAATTCATTAACTGAGGTTTTTCCATGTCTGAGATTGCTTCGTTCCGCCAAAAGCTACGCAGCTTTGATTTCCTGCTGGATGACCCAGCCGTGTCAGAGATTGCTATCAACGGTCCAGGTAACGTATGGGCTGCATATCGCGGTAGCCGGTTCATGCGACCGGTCGCCGTTGATGGCGTCACGCTGCCTCTGATCAAGTCGCTTGCCGAGTTGATCGCGGCTCATACAGAGCAAGAGATCAACGCCTATACGCCGATTTTGTCCGGTCGGATTCCTATGGACATGAGCGACAACGTAGCGGACTCGGAACGTGGCGACTATCGGGTCCAGTGCGTGCTAGCACCTGCTGTCGAACAGCATGTCGGCGGCATCGTGTGTATTCGGAAACCCGGACGCATTCAGATGACGATGGATAAATACATTGAATCTGGTGCGTTTGACCGAATCAACGACCCGCGCACACCTGATCAGTACAGCGACGATCACCTGATTGAATTGTTCCGCGCAAAACGCTGGCCTGAGTTTTTCATTGGGTGCGTCAAGGCGCACAAAAACATCATGATTTCGGCGGGAACAAACGCGGGCAAAAGCACCTGGCTCAACATGCTTCTGGATCATGTAGACCCGAACGAACGCATCATCACTATCGAAGATACCCGCGAGATCCGTCTCAAGAGCGAGAACGTGGTTCATTTGCTCTATTCCCGTGGTGGCCAAGGCAAAGCGCGGGTCACGCCGTTCGATCACCTTGAGTCGATTCTTCGTCTTACCCCTGACCGGGCGATCATGGGCGAGCTTCGCGGTGCTGAGGCTTACCCCTACCTTGAGTTGCTGAACACTGGCCATAGCGGTTCATTCAGCACTATCCACTCTGACAGCCCCGACATGATGTTTGACCGGCTTGCGTCGATGGCATCGCGTGGCGGCTCCGAAATGACCAAAAACCAACTTGTGGAATTCTCACGTCACTTGATCGACGTAGTGATCCAGTGGGAATACGGCTTTGATGGCCGTCGTTACATCACGGAGGTGCAATATGCAAAAGCTGCCTAAATTCGCGCTGGCCATCCTCGCATCGGCCTGTCTTGTTGGCCACGTTGCCGCCGAAGAATCACAGCCTAAACGTTTCTCCGAACTCGCAGCCAAGTGCGCTCCGAACGTTCACGCGTCAACGCTCAAAGCGCTGATAGGCAATGAATCTTCTTTCAACCCCTACGCCATTGGTGTGGTTGGTACTCGACTTGAGCGTCAACCCCAGTCCCTGAGTGAAGCCGTTGCGACGGCTGAACAGCTTGAGCGCGATGGCCATCGTTACGCGATGGGCTTGGGCCAGCTGCTTGTCACGAATATGCGCGCCCGGGGCCTGAGCTATCAGGACGTTTTCGAGCCATGCCGCAACCTGCAGGCGATCAGCAATTTGCTGATCGAGTATTACAGTCAGGCCCTCAAGACCAGCAGCACGAAGCAGGAAGCGTTGTTGAAAGCAACGTCGATGTATTACAGCGGCAACGAACTGCGCGGTTTTAAACCAGACCATCCTGGGGAAATGTCCTATGTCGAAAAAGTGGTCGACCGTGCAAG
Source organism: Pseudomonas sp. DR208 (assembly GCF_019823005.1). Lineage (NCBI taxonomy): Bacteria > Pseudomonadati > Pseudomonadota > Gammaproteobacteria > Pseudomonadales > Pseudomonadaceae > Pseudomonas > Pseudomonas sp. DR208. Next base: position 26,695 of record NZ_CP081945.1, on the reverse strand, counting down.
TAACCCAACGGCAGAAGATCCGATTGTGCCCGCGTTCGACGTCCAGGAAGCCGCGCAAGCCATTCCTGTAGTCGCTAGCACTAAATCCCCATCGAAAGCGCGTAAGCGCGCTCAGGGAGCCTCTGAGCAGCCTGCAGGCCCGTGGCTGACCTTCACGGATGCAAATGGTCAGGCGGTAGCACAGGCACAGCCCCAACCGCAGCAAAAGCCGCAGATTCAGGTCCAGCTGGATACCGGCGATGCGCCCGAGGAAAAACGGCAGTTCACAGCCTTCGACGCGCCGACTGCCAATGCTGAGCCAGCGGCAATGCCCGTACAGCAGCAAGCCACCCCATCGTTCGTACAGATAATTAATTGATTTCTCGCATGCGAGAAAAGGAGATCCCAATGCGCAAACAAGTTTTAGCTTTTCTGGCGACTTTGGCGTTTGCCGGTGTTGCCCAAGCAGGCGCGCAACCCCCTACTGACTTTTCGTATGGGGAAAACAGCGATACGGATGCTTGTGGGGCAACTCTTTGTCTGCTTGGCATGACCCGCGATGGTGATTGCGACAAATATCTCAAGCGCTATTTCAGCATTGTGAAATTCAAGCACGGGCATTTCAGCCCTTCACGCACTGCAGCTGCCCGTGGTGATTTCGTGGCGCAATGTGTTGATGATCAGGCCGGGGCCAAAAAAGCAAACGATCAGTGGGGAGGCTCGCAGAATGGTTTCTAAGTTCCACGCCGTCCGCATTTTTGCCTTCTCCGCGTTCTTTGGTTTGGTGTCTCCAATTGCCTGGGCGGACCAGTCCACGGACGCCCAGCCGTCAGCGGCGGCGGTCGAGGTTGACGGTGCTCGTCGCATCGAGGTGGGGTTTTCTCCGGAAGGATCTGCCCGAGACCTGGTACTGCGAACCATCGATTCAGCCTCCAGCTCGATCAGGCTTTCGGCCTACGTGTTCACCAGTCCTGATGTAGCGAAAGCATTGATCACAGCGAAACAGCGCGGGGTCGATGTGGCGGTGGTTGCTGATTACGAAGGCAACCTGCAGGGCAACGGCTCGCGGGCTGGGAAACACGCGCTGTCACTTCTGGTACGTGCTGGCATACCGACGCGCACGATCAGCACTTACGCGATTCATCATGACAAGTTCATCGTAGTGGATGGCAAAGCGGTAGAAACCGGAAGCTTCAACTACTCCGCTGCCGCCGCCAAAAGCAACAGCGAGAACGCATTGGTGGTTTGGAATGATGCCGATCTCGCTGAGCAATACCTGAACCACTGGCAAAGCCGTTGGGATCAGGGCAAAGCCTTCAAACCGCAGTATTGAGCGAGGGTCTACCAATGGAAAAAGACGAAAACCCAATGGACAAGGATCGAACGCAACAGGCTGAACGTGGTGCTTATCAGCTGACTGGAGGCAAGCGACCTGGTGAGAACGTGGCAGAGCATATGAACGCATCGCCACGGAATGCCGAAGACTGGGCGACCGAACACAAGCGCAGTAGTGAGCCCTCCTTCGAACTGTTTCAAAAGTACGGTCCGGCTATTCAGCCGGACATTGGCAGGGCCTACGATGGCCCAATCGTTCACCGCGACTCACAGTCTTTTTATCAAGCTGCGCAGGTCAATGGTTACGATGTTTTGATTGAACACAAACGAACCGCGCTAAACAGCGCGGAAGCCAGTGTGTTCACCAGTGACAGGTCAGTGAGCATTCGATACGTCTCTGAAAGTGTCGGCATAGCGAAGCCAGCCATGGAGCTGGATGGACGGCGAACACCAGAACATTTGCCCAAAGGTGCAGCAGGAATAGGGCGGGTCTAAACCGCTTACTGTTGATACAGATCTAGGATAGAAACGAGGATTTGAACATGGCCAGAGAAGACGTTACTCAAACCACCTACAAAATCAATCAAGAAGGCAGCGACGGACGTAGAGAGCATCAGGTTTTCACTGATCCCAAAGCTGCAGGCGAAGCTTGGTTCAAGGCCGACATGGCCAAGACGCCGATGGTAATGATTCAGGAGCCCGGTGAGCGTGCGAAATTGTACGCGGGTACTGGCGTTCACGAAGGTAAGCCATACAAGGATTTGCCGTTTGACAACGCACCTGGTGCGGCAGATTTCAAAGCGTCGTTCAAAGGCGCTCTTGAGCTGAGCAAAAAGGAGCATTCCGGTGCTGCAGCTGGTAAGCCTGCAGAACCAGAACTTGCCAAGTCGAAACCGATGGATATGCCTGCGTACGAGCGCGCTGTTGCTGGCAAAACCTACGATGGCAAGGTGGTTGGGTTCAAAGAGAATCAAGTCATACAGCAGATCGTAAATGGTGATCGCGTCACGCACATTGCTCATGATCGCTCCGCGCTGAGCAGTGCAAAGTCCGGCCTTGTTCACCCTGGCAAAGACTTGTCTATTCGTTACCCTTTCGCCGGTGTGGGCATCGTCAAAGATCGTCAGCTGCAGCATGAACAAAAGGTGCCTTCGCACCAGCCCAAGGGATTTGGCGGAATGGGTCGAGGCTGAACAAAGGTGTTGAAAAGGGGGCGTTGCCCCCTTTTTGCTGCCTGCGATAAATGTGATGGTGCGCCATGCTGTCAGAACGAAGCGCGGTCAAGTGGAATGGCGGGGGCCCCGCCGAAGGTGGGTTCCGCGTCCGCAGGACCGCCGCAGGCGTATTCTGCTAGACGGTGCGCAGTGACCCCCAGTCTGCGCCGGGGTGTGTGGGGTAGCTTCACCACCCCGCGCACCCGAGGCCTGGGCGACCCCAGCGCGTTGACAAGGGCCGCGCCCTTGGTGTTGCTTTGTTCTGCCGTCCAGGGGGCACCCCTGGCTGCCAGCGGCGATCCTAGTTTTTCTCGGCCAACACCTTGTTTCGGAATTCACTGGCGCGACTGATGGAAACGCCGGCGAGTTTCGCTAACAGGCCAATTGGGATCAGTCCGATCAAATGTTGGTACCGAACCAGTTTTGAAACCCTCTGATAGGGAGTCGCCCCTAGAAACTTCTGCCGCTGTTCTACAACGGCGAAGGGCACGCCCACGGCGCGGCTGATCTTCGCTGTCGACATCGATCCGAACAGAGATTCGTAACCGAGCCACGGACCGACATAGTTTTTTAGCCGGGGCGTTGCTGGCTCCTTGGGTAATGGTTTGGCAGGGGGACGCCCCAACGCTTCTCGCCAGTTTCGAACCGTTGTTTTTGAAACGCCTGCGAGATCCGCCACGTCCTGGTCATGCACGATGCCCAAGAGTGGCTTGTAGGGACGCAACGGATGATTGACCGGGAAACGCTTTGGCTTTGGGAGTGAGGGCGGGCCCGGCTTGGCCTTGACCCCTAAAGATTTGCGGTATTGATCAACGCTGTAGGCAGAAACCCCGCAAAGGCGCGCTACAGTTCGAGTTGATTCTATGCCCAACAAATGCCGGTAGGGCTCGATGGCCATTCTTACATTCCAAGCTTCGATATCGAATAGCTGACGCCGGTAACGAATTACGTTTTTTTTCGTACCGACAAGCTGAGCCAAGTCCTCGTCTCTCATGGTCCCCAGCTTGCAGTCATACCACCTTGCCTGGCCTATATTCTTCCAATCAGCCATAAAATCCTGTCATCTAAATGCGAAAGGTTCCGGCAATACCGGAACCCATATTCTCAACACAATTCAAAAAATCATCTAGATGCCTGACTTTCCTGCGCTCGCTCCATTCAGTGCGGAACGCTGTTTCCGTTCCAGCTCCTTGCCGTCCAACACCGTGCGCGGCTTGATCGACTCGTTACGCTGACGCTCACGCGCCTGCTGTAATGAGAGGGCTGTGGTTTTGTCGTAACGGTTTGCAATGGCGGCAGGCAATCCGGCTATTGAGTCCGTATAGATGCGCGCTTCATGCCTTGCCCGACTGATGGCCACGTACCAAAGGTTTTGGGAGGTCGTCCGGCTTTTCGTGTTGATGGAGATCATCACTCGATCATTTGTGAGACCTTGGGCGCTGTGGACGGTAGCGGAATAGGCATGCTCTAGATGCAATGGCCGGTTAGTTGGGAGAGCCACTACTCGTTCTGGCGTACCGTCTTTCTCCTTGAGGGATGCCAACTCGATGACGCCATTGGCGTTCCCAACCACCCGCATTCGGTCGCCGTTGGTGAGATCCAGTTTCTGATCATTACGGGTAATCCGCACCAGATCGCCAACGGAAAATTCCGGCTTCTCAAGGTTGTAGACGCTGAGTTTGGTCAACTTCCGAGGATTAAATTCAACGCGGTTTCCGTTCTTGTCCTTCACCACCAGCACATTTCCGGGCAGGGCCTGGTCAACGGTGTACAGCTCCCCTCGGGACAGGCCAGCCCTTATGTAATCCTTCTCGGGCTGTACGATCATTCCCTTTTTGTAGCTTGGAGCGTACCGGCGTTCGGCTTGTGTGGTGTCGACGCGGTTGAGCGTAGGCAGCTCTTTTCCGTTGCCTACGAGTCCAAGCGACTCCCTTGTCATTGCGTTGATCTGTTTGCGGTCCTTGTTCGTACCGGCGACGATCAATACTTCTTTACGTTCTTGCGGCGTCAACGACATGTAGTCACGAACGATGGCTTGGTGTCGTTGGCCAGGATCCCGGAATTCTTCGACATGATTGACATGCTCAAGTGACTTTCCCGGGTTGCCATCAGCCGCATGCTGAACAGCAATTTTTAGTTCCTGGTTCTTCTGTCGCTGAATTTCCTTGATCCGCGCAGTTTGCATACCGTTTTGCTGCAACTGGGCGAATGGTTTGCCAGCCTCGATAGCTTCCGTTTGTTTGGTGTCGCCCAGCTGGACCAGTCGGGCGCCGGACTGCTCGATGATTCGCATCAGCTGCTCCATCTGGCGTGCGCCGACTACACCTGCCTCATCGAGTACGACGATTGTCCGCTCGTCCAGCTTCTTGTCTTTGGTATGGAAAAAGCTGGCGAGTGTGTGAGCGTCCAACCCTTCGTTTTTCAGTGCGGTTACTTGGTTGCCGTAGGGTGCCAAGGCAACGACACGGAAAACCGCATCGGTCGTTGTAGTCCGCTCGGTCATGGCGTTGTTGACTGACTCGATCAACTTAACAGCGCGATCAACTGAGTAAGTTTTGCCGGTGCCTGCGTCGCCCTGGATGCCAACAAATCGGTTGCTCGTACTGACGATCACTTCCACGGCCTGGTACTGGCCTGCAGATAGTGTTGAGCCCTCAAGTGCTTTTGCTACCTGCTCCTTGCTCAACAGCGGCGCGACTTGGCCACGTCCGCTGCGCTCGATAGCGAGGATCGCCTTTTCTCGTTTCAACGCCCGTTGAGTGGTGTACCGTTTTTCAGCTTCAACCAAAGAGCCACGGGTGATCGCCATCTTGACGTACTGCTGGGCTTCCTTGTCAGTCCAGCCCTTTTGTTCTTTCAGCAATGCGCGCCACCCAGCAGGTGACAGCGCCGTCCCATCCTTACCTGTGGCCATCGTGTAGGTTGGTGGAGATTCGATAAGCGTTCCCTGTTTCACCAGACGCTTGATTTCATCGTCGACTTCGGATGGCGATGCCAAGCCAACAGCGCGCCGTAGTGCAGCTGTGCGCAGATCAGACTCGCCGACAACCTGCTCACGTTCGGTCAAGTGGTTTATGGCGTATTGCACCACTGCTTGGCCAGCGGTGATGCCTTCCGGCAGGTTGTGTTCTGCATGGATGCTCTCTGAGCGCCTACCGTACTCGCGGTTATCAAGCTGACTGCGGCCGCCGAACTCGATACCTAGATCTCTCGCCTTGGTGACCCAGTATTCCTTGACCAGATGACGGTCGCGCTCGTCTTTGCGTGGCCTGGTGGCCATCGCAATGATCTGCTTTTCCAAGGCCGTGGCGTTGCTCCGTGTTTTGCCGTCCTTGGCCAGCGCTTCCTCGATCACCTTGGCCCGACTCGAAAACGCCTCGATCTGGTCCCTCGAAATATGGGCCAGCTCGAAATTCCCGTCTTTGTCCAACACCCGGATTTCATAGCCCAGCTCGCGCAGTTCCTTGGCAAGCTCGCCCTTGTACATGGCGTCGATCTGCGGTTGGATCTTGAAAATATCGTCGTTGTGTATTGCTCGCCATTTACCGTCCGCACGCTGTGTCGCGTTCATGACTACGGCATGGGTGTGCAACTGAGGATCTTTGGCGCGGCTGAGTTCATGCCGAAATTTACCGATGATCAGATTGCCCGTTCGTTCGAGCATGGACTTGCCATGTTCCTTTCGGCGGGCCTGCGCCAGTTTCTCGACATGCTCCATCGCTTTGGTCACTGCGCGGTCGTGCGCCGCTACCACGTCCTTGTCACCGGCGATCAGGGCCTGCATCGAGACAGATTTTGGAGCTGAGAAGGTCAAATCCAAGCCCATCCGGCGATTACCTGTCTCCTTATCAAAGGTCTTGGGCATCACCTCGCCGTTCGGTAGCTTGCCGTCGAAAAGCTTGGCCAGCTCCTTTTGGTCAATTGGACCCTCAAGTCCTAGAAGCTCGGCGCCGATTCCCTGCCACTCGCCGGGGGACTCTTTTGCGTAGTAGTCGTCTGCAGCTGTGTAGTAGCCAGCTGCAGCGTACTGGTTGCTCCCCTTGATAGAGGTAACATTGAACATGGCTACCTCGTTACGCGGCTTGACCGGTGATCATGATTGCCTGGGCGCGCTCTTTGTAATCAATGTACGGCGTCTTTACCTTGGTGATCGGGAAGTCTTCACCGAATTTCACGTAGGCGACCAGATCTGGAAGGTTGGAGATTTCAGAAGCCTGAACCACCGGCTCATCCCGCGTGACTTCCTCGGTCCTGGTCAACTTGCCCGCGGTGTAGGATTTCCGCCAACGCTTCACATCGTGAGAGCCGAGGATTTCGCTGGCCATGCCTGCGTTCTTGGCGTTCGCTGCAGCAAGAATGACGTAATTTCGGAAGCACGAAAGCAGCGTTTCCGCATCGTCACGGCCATAACTGGCGTTGAGTTGCGACCAATCCTGCAGGCTGCCGACCATACGCAGACCATGTTTCCGCCCTTTGGTCGCCGCAGGAACGAAGCTTTCCAGTTTGCCGAGGGACTGCAGCTCGTCGAGGAACAGCCATAGCCGTTTGCCTGTCATCGGCTCTGAGCTGAGGATCGTTGCACAGATGGTGTCAATCCACGTGGCCACCAGTGGTTTCATGGTGTCCCGCATGTCCTCCCGCCAAGTGATGAACAGATTGCCGGCATTCGGATCGTTCACCCATTGGTAGATGGAAAAATCGCCCTTGCTCATGTAGCGCAGCGGACGAATGTATTTGTTCATCATGAACTGGATGCTGGCGATTGCCTTCTCTGCGTTGTCGCGGAAGTAGCCCTCGGAGTCCGTGTTGGCCAGGAAGGCGCGGATGGTGTCGCCATCCTCCCGCACCAACAAATTCACCAGCGTGTCTTGGTTCGGGTTGTTGGTTTCTTTCAGCTTGCGCATGGTGTCGGACAATACGTCGCGAGCGTACGCGCACCATTGCTCGTCACTCGGATCGACCTGGGGCGGGATTATCGACTTGGCCATCCGGTTGAAGTCATGGATGCCACGGATCTCGTTGAAGATGGTCCAGCCAGCGGAGCGGGCGTCGAATGGGTTGAGAATGTAATCGCCTTTGAAACTGAATTTCGAATAGAACGTGCCGTTTGGGTCGACAACGGCCATGCGATCACCACGCTTCAATGCCGAGGCGATCATGCCTTCCATGGTCACCGACTTACCGGCACCGATAGACGCGCAGATCATCGTGTTTCGATCTTCAAGGTGCAGAGGCATAGGCAGCTTGCCAATCATGATCGGCTCAGACTTGGCCAACCCTCGTTTTTTCCTCTCGCGATTCGTCTTCTCGTTACGGCGGCGCACCTTTGCCTTGACGGTATGCCAGTTTTTTATCTCCGAGCCCCGCAAAAATTCCTGGTACTGCTCGCCCCGGAACCCATCGTCACAATATTCGTACAGGTAATAAACCAGCGAAGCGGCGACCGCTGATGTGGCAATTGTGGCCCCCAGTACAATCGGGTTGTGCCAGCCGTTGTGAAGCGTTTCCTTGAACGCTGCAGGGAATGGCGTCAACGGCATCTGTGCCAAATAAACGCCTGCTGCCCATCCAGCGATCGGCAAACCGAAACCCGCTGTCATCACTGCAGAATCGACTTCTCTTTTATGCATTGTCCTCTCCTGATAGACGTTCGATATCGCTGGCCAGCTCTGGCAACAGCGTACTGATCAGCTGATCGGCATCGGCCAGATGGCTGAGTTCGGCACGCAATTGGTTGACCTTTCCTTGCTGTAAACCTTGGCGCAGCAAGTAGACAGCAATGGTCAAAAGGGTGCGATTTTGCGCCTGAGCCTGGCTGACGTTTTCGAGCAAACCAAGCATGCGTTGCTGATCTGCCCAGCTGTCTAAATCGGTCTGTCGGCCCCCCGATTTTTCGTTGGCCAGAGCCTTGTCACGCACGTAGGTGGACAGGTGTTTGTAGCCTGCCAACGCTGCCGCTTGCTCAAGGCGAGCCTCTTGGTCGTCGTTTAAACGTATTGGAAGTGTCTTCGCCACGGTGGTCCTCTCTGAGCCAAAAATGGGACATATTCAGGCTAACGATAACTGCCGAATAGCCGTATAGCAAATGTAATACATAAAAAGCTTGATTTTGCTGGTCCAAATGGTACTTTTGTAATACATATGTATAGCGCATCAAAAACAGGCTTTTGCTCTGCAAGCCGCGCACAGCGCGGCTGTCACCTCCCGCAAGGGGGGTGCGTGTTGTGTATTGAGACTTTGACCCTGTTAAGGGGAAAAGTTGAAGCTCTTGTTAAGGGCGTATCCACTAGTCAGGCCGTAGGCCGTAGGGGGGTAGCACAGATGGTATGCAGAAAGGGTGCAGGAAGGGTGCTAAGAGAGAGCAGGAAGAGTGCAACTTGACTACAGGTAGGGGGCGAGTAAGATGCACATAGAGTGCAATAGGGGTGCAGATAGGGTGCAAAATGGCCGACAAAGATCTAACCAATGCACTGATGGCGGTAGGGCCTGAGTCAAAGGCAGCGAAAATACGCCAGGTGATGCCATTGATTGAGCAACAACTGAGTGCGGGTGTACGTCGCCAAGTGATCCTTGATGTGTTGAAACAACAGGGGATCGAATTGAGCATGGAGACGCTGAAAAGTTACCTGTACAGGTATCGTAAAGCGCAACGACAGAACCCGGCGACACAGACCAAAACGACAAGCCCAGTGCCAAGCATGCAACCAGTGATTGAGCGTGAGGCACCAGAAAATGATGGAGGTGTATCGTACGATACAGATGCAGATTCGAAGGTCAGCCAAACGGCCCCGTTGGGGCCGAATGAGCTGAGCAAGATTATGAATCCTGGGGATGATCAGAACGCCTCAGATCTGGCCATGTATGAGAATGCAGGCCGTCGAAAAAGGACGCCAAAATGAAAATCGCAGTAGTCAATTTCAGCGGTAACACCGGCAAGACAACCTTGTCCGATTCGCTGCTGTCGCCACGCATGGGCGGCGTACGTTTCGCAGTAGAAACGATCAATGCCGGCGCATCGGATGATGCCGCCGAGATCGAGCGGCTCAAGGGTCGCCAGTTCGGCGAGTTGTCGGAAATTCTCATGACGGAAGACAACGCCGTGGTAGACGTTGGAGCATCCAACGTCGAAGATTTTTTCAAGTACATGGGCCAGTTTGCAGGCTCGCACGAAGAATTCGATTACTTCCTGGTACCTACGGTCTCCGAGAAAAAACAGCAAGCGGACACGATCAACACGATCAAGACGCTGGCCGCGCTGGGCGTTCCGCGCAGCCGAATTCTGGTGGTCTTCAACAAGGTCGAGATCGACGACGCGGACGACTTGCCGCACACCTTCGCAGCGCTGATGGGTTTCCACGAACTGGAGAAGAAATTCACGCTCAAGCGTGATGCGGTGATTTACTCGAACGAAGTGTTCGAACGGCTCCGGGCCTTGAAAACCAGCATCGCCGCTGTGGTGCAGGACACCACGGATTACCGCGAGCAACTGCGAGCCGCGCAAGACGATGCCGCAAAGGAACAGGCCAAACGGATGATCTCTGTGCAGCGCCTGGCAAAGTCGGCCTGGCAAAACCTCGATCAGGTGTACGCCACGCTGTTTGGAAAGGGGAAGTAAGCGATGGCCAAGGACGCTACGACAGCGCGTGAAGCGATGGTCGGGCAGATGATGGAAGATTTCGACGCGCTCGTCCGGCGCCTGGAACAGGTCGACGGCGAGTTGGCGGCGAAGATCTCCGAGGCGGTGCGCGATGGCTCGGGTAAGGCTCTGCTCCAGTCGCAGATGAACTTCGAATCCATGATGGAAAAGGAGCGCAATGCCCTGATCCTTGCCGGACGCGAAGCGGTCGCAAGGATTGGTAACGAGATTAACCGGAGTTCGGCCAATCTGATCACGGCGCAAGCGCAGCGCCGCGCCGTGGGATTTTGCGCAATGCTCATCGGTGCCGGTGTGGTTATCGGCGCACTTCTCATGGTTGTAGGCCAGCAGCTCAGGCTATTCGGTTGATCGAGGGGGCACGGCCCCCTTTTTTTGGGGTGTATCCTGTATCGTACGATACAGGATATGCTTTCCCAAGAATTACACCCGCCCCGCCGCTGGTAATCAGGTTGTGGGGTTTTTCTCGCATGCGAGAAAGGAGTCCCTATGTCCGCTACGCCAAGTCAGCAGCTTTACGAAGAAATTGAAGGGGCCTACGACTGGTTCAATGAGAGGTTGTTTGACGGGCAGCTGCCCGGCTGCATCTTCACCCTGCAACGAAAAGCCAATACGTTTGGGTATTTCTCGCCGTCGCGTTTCCTGCGCCGGAACGGCGCGGGAAAAAGCGATGAGATTGCGCTCAATTGCGCCTACTTCGCGCATCGTCGGATCGATCAGACGCTTTCCACACTCGCACATGAACAGGTTCATCAGTGGCAAGACCACTTCGGCACGCGATCACGAAGCGGCTACCACAACCGCGAGTGGGCCAACAAAATGAAGTCCATCGGACTGATGCCGTCCGATACAGGTGAGCCAGGTGGTAAGCAATGCGGCCAGCAGATGACGCACTACATCATTGATGGTGGGCCATTCGCTGTTGCATGCCAGGAACTGATTGAACAGGGCGGCATGCTTTCTTGGATTGACGTGGTTACCCAACGGGTGGCCATGTCAGCGACCCAGCTTTATGGGCCTGATGGAAAACCCGTCGAACAGCCTGTGGCTGATCCGACGATAGACATACTGGCGCTAACCTCGGCGGGGTTGCTGACTCCTGCCACTAACCCCGAGGATCCGAAGAACAAGCGCAAATACACATGCCCGAGCTGCCATTTGAATTTGTGGGGTAAGCCTGGTTTGAGCGGTCGCGTGCAATGCGTCGATTGCAAAGTGCTGTTCGTTGATGCGAAAGAGCTGGTCGAAGTACCTGCAGATCAGCCCTCAGTTGAGCCGGTCGCAAATACCTGACGGTTCAGGATGAACGTCAGGTATTCGCGTCTGGCCGCTGCCGGTCAGGCGACTTTATGGCTGCGGATCCAAGGGCGCAGCTCTTGGTCGCCGAAGGCAGCTCTTTCGCCGGTGGGCTCACGCATGAAAAATCGTCCAGCGAGCGGGGCCCAACAAAGGCCCAAAGCGAGCGGTGCAGTTATCCACGGACCAGGCGCGCTTTATGCCTGGGCGGTGGGTAACTGCAGGGCGATTTCCTGAGTCGTGTGCAGATCTCGGACGTGAGCCCAGCGGCGACCGGCCAACTGGCCGGTGGTCTTGTCTGCGGATCCAAGGGCGCAGCTCTTGGTCGCCGAAGGCCGCTTTTGCGCTGCAGGAGCTCACGCTTGAAAAATCGTCCAGCGAGCGAGGCCCAACAAAGGCCAGAGCGAGCGGTGCAGTTGTCCACGGGCCGGGCGTGCTGTTTGCCCGGGCGGTGGGCAACTGCAGGACGATTTCCTGAGTCGTGCGCAGATCTCAGACGTGAGTTGCTGCAGCGCCCGGCCGCAAGGCCGGATGGTTTCAAATCCGACCGGGAGGTCGGCCAAGGTAAAACCCTGTGCCGTACGTTACAACGCAAGCGGAGCGCGCAGGCCGAAGGCCGGAGGCGTGAGGATGGAAGCCCGAAGGGCCAAGACCTGGCGCGCTTTTGGCCAGGGCTTGGTTCACGACAGCCGCCCCCCGAAGGGGGCACGCACAGGAAGGGAAATTAGGGGCTAACGTTGGGCGAGATTCTTGTTTGCTGCTGGGGCAACCTCTGCCCACTGTTCGGCTCCGTTCTGATAATTACCACCTTCGGCAATGAACACTTGGCCATCTTCTAAAACCGCGTACACACCTGGTCTTTCATGGTTCGGATCGCGCAGCTCGTTTTTCCAACAGTAGGCTGAGCGCTCCCAAATGCACACGATCCCCCCAGTGTGTTCCTGGTTGTTTTGCCGCCATTCACTGGCGATTTTTCGAAGTTCAGCGATTGAGTGTTGCATATGCACCTCTCTTGACCGAGATCAGTGGGAGACTCTAACCCTGTGCAGGCAATGGAATGTCGGGCGGCGTCGGGGTTAGGCATGGCACCCTTGCCGGGTTTTTCGCAATCTCCGCACAGTGATTTTCATAGTCAGCTTGGGCGCGGTGCTTAGCGTATTTTTGTTGAATCCATCCGGTAACTAAAAAGATCACCAGCCCAACAAATAGGATTTTCTGGCGTCGCGTTGTGGCTGTTTTCATTGGTGAGTTCCATTCACTTTGATTCGGGGAAAACGATACCTTGTAGCGTCCAGCTCACAAAGCGGTGCGCCTGTTCGATCTCGCTTTCCAGCGCTTGGCGATCAGGGCAGTTGTGATCATCGGCGGCGTCTTGCAACAGGCGCACGCGGTCGAGCTGGTGCAGCAGATCCGGCGTGAGGGTGACTGTCATTGGCGCGAACGTGTAGGCCACTGGGTCATCTTCAAACAGCACCGGCAGTGCCATACCGTTGTCTTTGAGCCATGATTTGAAGTCGGTCTTATGCATCCTTGCCACCCTTTTTCGGTGCCGGTTTGGCGTCCATATAGGGCTTGGCCATCTCTATGACTTGCGCGGCCAGCTCGGGTGGCAACCAAACCATAACGGGAACTAGCTCGCTTGCCCCGTGTTCGTCCAGGATGGCCCGCACCCGCTTTACCGCCGCATGAACGGTCTGTTTCGACATGTCTCTAGCGTTGGCCACGTCTTGCGGTCGCTGGCCATCAACCAAGATGGCCTTGGCGATCTCTACCGTAGAGACCGCCAAGCGGCGCGAGGCGAATACCGGCGATATTCGTTTCCAGTCCTCGGCGGTGTAAATCGGCTGCATGTAGTAACTCCGTTTTTCAGTGGTCAATGATTCGAGGCCACCGCTGTGCAGATCCGAGAACGGATCTCGCTATGGGTGATGATCGGCAAACACAGGAACGACCAGCAATGACCGAAACAACGGGCATACACGCGCACCAAATCACCGACCTCGGGGGCCTGCAGTATGAATGAATCGCCGGTTTCATCGGCGAAGTAGTCCAGCACCTGGCCATGACTGACCGCAAAATCAAAGCGCGCCTCAGTGATGCGCGCAGGCTTGGTGCCGTTGCTCGATTCCTGCGCCTGCAGGAAAGCGGTTTGATCGTCCAGCACTGCGCCGGGGTGACGCACGCGAATCTCCGGCAACATTAGCCAGCTGCAGCGTGCGGCCCACATGTTGGGACCAATCTCGCGGGCATAGTCAATGATTGTGGTTTGACCTGGTACAAAGAAAACTTTCGACATGGCGGCTATCTCCTTGCGAGGTAGGCCGGGCGTGTAGCGCCCGGCCTGGACTTGTTAGGCGGCTTGGCGAATGTGCTGAGCCAGTACCCAAAGGGCGCGATTCAATTTCACGTCCTGGTCAATGCCGGAGACGGCGCGGGTAGTGGTGCGGCGACCTTGCTTGTTGCGGCCTGTAAGCCCTCCCTTGATGGTGTTTTCCTGTACTCGGTTGAAGGTGGTCCAGAGATCATCGGCCCGATCCTCGGCGCGACGTGGACGCAGTAACTGGCTAGCTGTCACCGGCGCCGGGCCTTCGGCTGGGTCGTAGCGGTACGCCAAAGCAGCCTCGGCGAAGGCGTGTTGCAGCTCGGGACGGATCTGGATTTGTTTCATGGTTTCGCGCTGATCCTCGATCAGTGCGAACTGATTCAGCACTTCGTAAGCCCCCTCGATGACTTCGCCGATCACGTCTTGGCGGCCACTGTGACGGACTTTCTGATCCATCGCGGCTTCGCCCAGTACAAGGCCGTTGGCACACACAAAGCGGAAGCAACCGCCCATCATCTGGTAACTGCTGGTGCCATCGTGGCTGTTCAGCAGGATGATTTCGTTCGCCTCCTTGTCCATGATGTTCGACGCATGGCGCAGACGGATCATGTGTTTGGTGTGCTGGATCTTGTCGGAGTTGCGAACGCGGGTTTGGCAGGCCATGAAGGGTTCGAACCCTTCGCTGCGCAGTGCGGTGAGCACGTCGACGGTTGGGATGTAGCGGTAGCGATCGGAGCGGCTGTCGTGCGCTTCGACTGCGAAGATGGAAGGCGCAACGCGGGCGATCTCATCATTGGTCAGTGGGACGTTGCTGCGAACCATGCAAGGGTTGCGGAAGTTGCTGGATAGACGCATTTTTGAATCTCCTTCGCGATTTGCCTGGGCGGTTGCCGCCGCTGGTTCCAGGCTGTCTTAGCGGTATTGCTTCGACGTAGAAATTATCGCAAAAGATCGTTTCTCGGTCAACTGTTAGTACAATCTAATTTTACTTATTTTGATAATAAAAAGCCCGGCGCTGGGCCGGGCTTTGGTTGCGCAGACCGTCAGGTCTACTGCAGCAAGCAAGAAAAACGATAGGGGTCCATGAACGGGATGTCGTCATCCATGGGGTCATATGCGGGCAGCGGTTGCGGCGCCGCTTGTTGTGGGGCCGATTGTTGTGGTCGCCGCTGTTGCTGCGGCCTTGGCGCCTGGTTGGTGCCGTCCTGGTTCTGCGGTCTGCCCCCCAGCAGCTGCATGGTGCCTTGCATGTCTACGACAATTTCTGTCGTGTAACGCTTGATACCGTCCTTCTCCCATTCGCGGGTTTGCAGCTTGCCTTCGATGTAGACCTGTGAACCTTTGCGCAGATACTCGCCGGCAATCTCGGCCACCTTGCCGAACAGGGATACCCGGTGCCATTCGGTTTTTTCGACCTTCTGCCCGGTTTGCTTATCGGTCCATTGCTCACTGGTGGCCAAGCTCAGATTGGTAACGGCGTTACCGTTGGGGAGATAACGAACCTCGGGATCTTGACCGCAAGTCCCGACCAGAATCACTTTGTTTACGCCACGGGCCATGATGGAAACTCCTTTTAGATGCCCCGGCGTGCCGGGGCTGTGGGGTGGTTTTAGTGATTGTCGTAATCGATATAGGTTTCGTCGCCTTCGAAGCAACCGCATGGGCAGGTCATTTCATCAAGGCCATGTTGGCAATAGCCATCCTCCGCGTCTTGCGCTCGCTGGGCGGCCCTTTCACTCGGGGATTGGTATTCGTATTCCTCACGGGCATAAACGAAAACCTCGGCGTACTCAGGCGATTCCTCGTTGGTTCCGAACTCGCGTTCAACATCTGCGCAGAAAAAGTTATGAACGACTGTTTCATATGTCGGGGCACGTTTGCAGGCGTCTGCAAAAAATGCGTCGACCTTGGCTTTCATGCAGTCGATATTGGAAGTCACCGGCTTAGAAATACCTTTGGCAAAAGCCAGGAAGTCATCAGCGGTCAGCCAGTTGTGAAAGATCGGGGCGGTGGCTTGAAACTGGGTATGAGTGTTCATTGAAAGCTCCTTCGCGATTTGCCTGGGCGGTTGCCGCCGCTGATTCCAGGCTGTCTTAGCGGTATTGCTTCGACGTAGAAATTATCGCAAATCCACTACCCAAAGTCAACTATTGGTAAAATCTAAACTGACCATCTGTCGGGGTTCTCGCATGCGAGAATTTACCGAAATCCCTTGCCAACGCCGCTCTGCCGGTGCTGCTTGGATGCCGAGGTTTGGGAGCGGGAAATAAACGCTTTTCAAAGCAGCAGCCGCAGGCTGCATCAAGCCTTTGGGGACTGGAGCGCGCTGCCGGTGGTGGGTCTGCTCGTCAGCGTCGGTAGGTCGCGGTAAGCCCGGACTATCCAGAGCCGGGCCGCGTGCAAGGGGTCGTGGAATACCGCAGGCGCGAAGCGACAAGGATATGCCGCGAAAGCCCCTTGCAGGCAAGGCCGGGCGGCGGATAGGCCATTGGGGCGATCCGCTACCTACCGATGCTGATGAGCCTACCTGGTGATGCGGAAGGACCGGCAAGCGGAGCGCGCAGGCCGCAGGCCGGAGACGTGAGGATCGAAGCCCGAAGGGCCAAGACCTGGCGCGCTTTTGGCCAGGGCTTGGTTCACGAGAGCCGCCCCCCGAAGGGGGCACGCATGAGAGGGGTTAGGTTCGGAAAGTAGCCAGCTCGGCGGCGAGTAGCACGCTCTGACTGGGCGACAGTTTTCCTTCGGTTTTCAGTTCTTGGATGACGGCAGAAACAGCCCAATACCCTTTGGGTGGGCTCCTTCTGTCTCTGTCTCGCACCGATAGAGATTCTTCCAATGTCTTCAATGGCTGGATGCACTCAGGGAATAGCACAGAGAGTTCATCCAGCTTTATTGGATTGATAACCAGCTCGGGGAAATAGTTGGCCAGAGCTGGCCGATCTGAATCCATCAGGCTTTGAATCCCGATGCGCAGATCCTGTTTCACAGAGCCAGTTGCTGCCCAGTAAGCACCGGTAATCAGATCCTCTGAGGCGGTCTCAAGCCACATCAACACGTCAAGGTATTCGGGCGTGCGCATTGCATTGGTGGTGTCCATGACTTCGTTCCTCAGAGGTCCATTTCATCGCGTGCGGAATCGATCAGCGAACGGCATTGTTCCGCACGTCGCATGTAGGTCAGGCCGTTGCCCGGCCAGATCGAGGCGGCGGCTTCGTAAAGTTCCGCGGCTGAATACCACTTCTTGTGCAGTTCTGCCAGCCGCGCAGCGGATTGCAGTGCATGGCAAGAACGTTCGGCTTTGCTTTGAGTGAGGTCACGAAAGTGCATTTGTGGATCTCCTTCGCTGAAATCCCGGGGCGGTTGCCGCCGCTTGATCCGGGAGGGATGCGCCCCGTCAGGGGCGCAGATTTATGCTGCGTTATCGAGGTGGTTGGCCAACGACAGGCCAACGGCCACGGGCCGGACCCATACGGGCATGTGGCTGAGCAAAAAGGTTTCGCCTTGCTTGGCCAGCAAAATGGTTTGAGCCATCACACCGGCAATCGCCTCGGCGGCATTCGGCGGAACCGCGTTACCGATTCGTTCCCGCCATGCCTGATCGCTCAACCCGTCCAGCTCTAGCATTTCCTCGGGATCAACGAGGCTTTGCAGTGCAGCCATTTCCAGTGTGGTGAAAGGCCGGTGCCAGGTGCCGTCAAGGCTTCTGATCACACACGTCAGGCGTTCATTCGCTGCCGGCATTCGAGGATCAGCGACACTCCAACGGCCATTGTCCAATCGCGCACTGGCGGAGACAGCGCCTGCAGTGCTGTCCCACGGGACGACGCCGTAATGTCCGCCAGTGAGGTACGCATCACCTTTTACGCGGCGCAGGCCGGAGCGGGGATCCTGTACCGCAAAGGCCCCCTGCCCTGTTGTGCTGCCCGCAATCACTGTTCGGGCTGATCCGTCCCAACGGGTAACGTTGTACTTGCCGTGGCCACCAGCTGCGCCACGCGGATCCGCAACGCTGAACGTGCCTTGACCTGGTGACTTGACCCCAATGATTGCGCCGCTGGTGTCCTCCCACTTGCGCACGCCATATTGATGATATTGAGGCGCGTCTATGGGGCTGCGCGGATCTGCGACAGAGAATGCCCCGTTGGTAGGTCCTGATTGGCCCGCCACGGTGCCTACGGCTTTATTCCAGGCGTTTACACCCAAGTAGCCTGAGAACGCCTCTGGCACGATTACAAAGTCCCGCAGATAGCCGTCATGGATCGCCAGTTGATCGAGGCTGCGCCAATCCTTGCCCGCTTCGACAAGGGCGAGTCGCACCCACGTTTTCCATTGCAGTGACGGCACGCGGTGCATTGGGCCTGCGCGCTCGATGTCACCTGGCATCGGCATGCGGCCGAGGACGGCACCAACGGATTGCAGCGACTTCTTTTCCGGCTCGTACAGGAACGGTGGAACCTTCTCGACGTGGCGGGCGACCAGCAAGAACCGTTTGCGAGATTGGGCCAGTCCGCCCAGTTCGCCGCAGTCGTGGGTCGTCTCCGATACGGCGTAGCCGAAGAACTCAAGAATCTGCCCGATCTGGTCAAGCAAGTGTCGGCCACGGCTGGCCAGACGCGGTACGTTTTCGAACACGATCAAGCTGACTGGGTTGTGTTGCCACGCTTCGCACATAAGCCACACACAACGCAGCGTCAGCTCGTTGAGTGCCTGATATTTGGGGGTGAGGCTCAATGCTTCGGACAATAAGCCCGACGCGCCTTTGCATGGGCTGCTGATGAACACAACGTCAGGATCTTGGTTGCCAGCGGCGCGGCGAATGTCATCCGGCGTAGCCTCCCGCCAATCCGCAGGCGGTTGCTTACCGTGAAACGCGATGTACTGCTCGCGGGTGAACAGATCCATCTGAGTACCTGGTACACCGGCCAAGCGCTCAAAATCCTTGAGCGCTCCGGCGTCCACGTCGACACCACCGACGCAACGCCATTCGGCCTGCAGCTTGCCGACTACCTCTTTGTTCTTGTTGAAACCCTTTGCGCCGCCGCCAAGACCGCAGCAGAAATGAAAGTGCTTGAGTACGTACCTGATAGGCATGATCGCATTCCGTCACTGGTGCCCGGACCGTGAGGTCCGGGCTTGCTGAGGTCAGATGGCTGAGGCAGTCGCTTCGGCCATGTCGCGGAAGATTTCGGCGTGCAATTCCAACGGGAACTCTGCGAGAACTTCGCGCTGGCCAATGCCGGAGCGCTGCGCAACAACCATGTAGAGGGTGACGGTGGAAGGAATTTGCCCAGGACGGGCTTGGTGGGAAGGCTCAACGGTAAAACCGCTGTACTCGCGAAGGGTTTTCGCATCGCTGAAATAAAACAGGTGGGTTTCGGTAGTCATTGTTTGAATCTCCTTCGAGTGACTTGGAGCGGTTGCCGCCGCTTTGTCCCAAGCTGCCGAGGCGGTATTGCCTCGACAAATTCATTATCTCAAAAGAGCGATTCAGGGTCAACTATTAGTATCATCCGTTTTTACTAGAAATTGATTTTTCTTTATCTTCTTTGTTGGACAGGTAGTCGGCAACAATGAACGAGCTGAGGAACCCCCCAGCAATGCCGATTGCCAATGCAAGAGCAGTTGCAGTACCCAGCCATTCCTGTTCGCTGGCAAGTACATATTCATTAACCACGGAGCCGATACCGCCCAAAAAGATGAAAAAGAGCGCCCCGCACCCAACCATTGACGCTATGAACATGCCATCAGATTTATTTTCGCGGATCGGTTTTGGTGTCGGGGTGTTTGGATTGGTTTTCATGGTAATCATCCTTGAACATTGATCGATTTAGGTGATGGAGTGCAGCCCAGCTCGCGTGGGCCAGCAAGGCGAGCGACGTAGCGCGGCTTAGGTTTGCGAGTCCAGTCATTATCTTTCGCACATTGTGCAGCATCTGCGCCTGTGCGCGCACGAACGTACATCGTGTGGATGACCTTCTGTTTCCTGCCGGTGTGCGCGATTAAATCAACCGCGAAGGTCTTCCACTCTTTGTCCTTCCAGAATGCGTGAGCGTCCGCCTCATCGCCGAACAACATGCGTTCTTGGCGTGGTGTCTGAATCATGTTTACACCCGAATGCCCGGCGAACCGGGCTTCCCGAATTAGTAGTCCGTGCCTGCCAACAGCACGTGCCAAAGATCGCCGCTCACAAAGCGCAACTGGCATTTGACGCCTTGGGCGCGAAGCGCGTCCCGAGTCTCGATTGCGAGGGTCAACGAAATTTCAGTGAGCCCAGCCGGTTTGGTAGTGGTCATGGATCAGTAACCCAGCCAATGCATTACGTCTCGGGACTTGTACTCCGAGTGATCGCCCAGCTCGTCTACAAGATCCGCGAAGGCGAGGGAATGTTTCTCGCACTCGGCTTTTGCTTCGTCGCGGCTTACCACGTTGTCTTCTTCGAGAGCTTCGTCCAGGGTCATCGTTATCACCTCATCTGTCGGGGTTGCCCGGTGCTTACCTGCACCGGGCGCGCTGAATGTTGATTACTCAGTGTCGTCGCCTTCGAGATCACTGAGACTCGGTGCCAGGTCGACCAACGCGCGCTTACCCTTCGGATCGATGACAGTGAACACGCATGCGCTACCTGGCTCACCATTCGCGACATGCTTAGCGAAATAGCGTTTCGCAACCGCTTCCACTGCCTCTCTGGGGCCGCCAGTAACATCAACGTCCATTTCCCAAATAACACGATGAACAGCCATTTCATTCTCCTTCGCAATTCGCTTGGGCGGTTGCCGCCGCTGGTTCCAAGCTGCCGAAGCGGGATTGCTTCGACGGAGAAATTATCTCAACAAACAGAAATTGAGTCAACTGTTAGTATCATTCGATAGGACTATTTATTTACTTTCTCGCATGCGAGAATGTACCAATCAGCTTGACCATGTGTCATATATATAATACACTTATACACATGAAAACGATTATCCAAACCGCCACTTACATGACTTGGGAACGCAAACTGCGTGACAAGAAGGCCAAACTGATTATCGCGGCGCGGGTGTTGCGCGTAGCCCACGGCTTGCTTGGTGACGTGCAGCCAGTCGGTCAAGGCGTCAGTGAGTTGCGTATTCATCATGGCCCCGGCTACCGGGTGTATTTCCAGCAGCGCGGCGATCAGCTGGTCCTATTGCTCTGCGGTGGGGATAAAAGCAGTCAGGCGCGGGATATAGAAACCGCAAAAACTCTGGCAAGCCAGTGGAGTGAAGACGAATGAAAGAACCAATTTACGAATACGATCCAGCGGAATTACTCACTGACGCGGAATCTATCGCCATCTTTATGGCTGATGCTTTCGAATCTGGTGATGCCTCATTTATCGCGCAGGCGCTGAGCGTGGTAGCTCGCGCCAAAGGTATGACCGCGATTGCAAAAGAGGCTGGCGTCACACGCGCACACCTCTACCAACTGAAAAACGGCAACCCAACGCTGAAAACCATGATCGGCGTGATGCGTGCGGTTGGCCTGGACATGACGGCAAAACAGCACGTCGACGTAGCCCACGGCTAAACGTCCGCAAATCAGGCCCGCCATTGTGCGGGTTTTTTTCGAACCCCTTGCCAACGCCGCTCTGCCGGTGCTGCTTGGATGCCGAGGTTTGGGAGCGGGAAATAAACGCTTTTCAAAGCAGCAGCCGCAGGCTGCATCAAGCCTTTGGGGACTGGAGCGCGCTGCCGGTGGTGGGTCTGCTCGTCAGCGTCGGTAGGTCGCGGTAAGCCCGGACTATCCAGAGCCGGGCCGCGTGCAAGGGGTCGTGGAATACCGCAGGCGCGAAGCGACAAGGATATGCCGCGAAAGCCCCTTGCAGGCAAGGCCGGGCGGCGGATAGGCCATTGGGGCGATCCGCTACCTACCGATGCTGATGAGCCTACCTGGTGATGCGGAAGGACCGGCAAGCGGAGCGCGCAGGCCGCAGGCCGGAGACGTGAGGATCGAAGCCCGAAGGGCCAAGACCTGGCGCGCTTTTGGCCAGGGCTTGGTTTACGAGAGCCGCCCCCCGAAGGGGGCACGCCTGCAGGTTGCCGTTCCTTCCATCACTTCCCGCTGGCTGTCGCGTAAAGGCTGGATTACTGTACATGCAAACAGTATTCCGGTGATTTATGAAAGTCGTAGCAATCCAGCCACTCTTGGGATCTGGCATCCCGCTTCAATTGTTGTCCTGCTCCGCTGCCGGTGGATTTCCCAGCCCAGCGGCTGATTATTACGAACCGCCCATATCGCTCGACGAACTGTTGAACATTCGAGCGCCGCATATCTGGATCGTGAAAGTCGAAGGCGAGAGCATGCGCGACGCTGGAATTTTCACCGGAACGCGGTTGATCATCGACCGAACAGTGACGGCGTGTTCCGGACACATTGTGATGGCGTATGTCGACAACCAACCGTTGGTAAAGCGCCTCGCCAAGTCAGCTGCTGGCTGGACACTCGAATCAGCAAACCCGGCATACAAGTCCGTCACCCCCGACGAATACAGCACAGTGGAAGTATTCGGCGTTGTGACCTGGAGTTTGTCGCCTCATGAGCTTTGAAAAGCGGCGTCCTGTCTTCGGCCTGGTCGACGCAAACTCGTTCTACTGCAGCTGCGAACGAATTTTTCGGCCTGAGCTGAGGCAGCGGCCTGTCGTTGTCCTTTCGAACAGCGACGGTGCGATTGTTGCGCGCACAAACGAGGCCAAGGCTTTGGGTATAAAAATGGGCGAACCCTATTTCAAGATTCGCAAATTCTTGGAGCAGAACGGTGTTGCCGTGTTCAGCAGCAACTACACGCTTTATGGCGAGTTGTCGCACAGAATGGCCATGGCTACAGCGTCTTTGGTCAGTTCCGTGGAGCAGTATTCGATTGACGAATCCTTCATACGACTAGAAGACCAGCGCGAGCCATTGGTCGACGTGGGCCGAGCAATTCAGGCCCGTGTGCTGCAGTGGGTAGCGCTGCCGGTTGGTGTGGGGATCGGTCACACAAAAACGCTGGCCAAAGCCGCGCAACACGCATCAAAGATTTGGCGAGACAAGACCGGAGGCGTAGTCGATCTGCGACGGCCAGAGGCTGTCGAGTGGTTATTGCGCCGTATGCCGGTCGAGGAAGTTTGGGGTATTGGCAGACGTATGCGCGATAACCTGGCCATCGAGGGAATCACTACCGCTTGGCAGCTTTCCCATGCGGAGCCTCGGACGATGGGCCGCAAATATTCAGTCGTCCTGGAACGAACGATCAGGGAGTTGCGTGGCGAGTCCTGCATTGAGCTGGAACAATGTCCACCGGACAAGCAAACCATTTGCTCAAGCAAGATGTTTGGTCAGCGTGTCCACACCATCGAGGGACTTGGCCAAGCGCTGGCTACCTACATTCACAAGGCCGCTGAGAAGCTTCGCAAGCAGCGCTCGTTATGTGGTGGGCTGCGCATTGGCATTCAGACATCATTTCATGGTGACGGCCCCAAGTACGCCAATGCGGCCACAATCATTCCTGATTATCCAACCGATGATGTGCGGGTGCTGACAAGGCACGCGCTGCGTGCGTTGGAAGGCATCTACAGACCGGGCTTTGCCTACAGCAAGGCAGAGGTAATGCTGATGGATTTGAGGAAGCGGGGGGAGTACACGCAGGATCTGTTCGCGACCAGCCAACCGGCTCGCACTGATGCCCTGATGAACGTTATGGACAAGATCAACAAGCGTTGGGGGCATGACTGCTTACGCACTGCAGCCATGCCGCTGTCGCCGGACTGGGGCATGCGTAGGGCACTGCTGAGCCCTAGCTACATGACCAGTTGGGATCAGATGTGGACAGTGAAGTGCTGAATCGCAGGCAAAAAAAAAACCGCCTGAGAGGGGCGGTCTTTTTTGCTGGTCTGGTTGAGAGACCTGGCCAGCGGTTCCACTAGATACAGTCACTGAGGACGATAGTAGAAAGAGTTGACATATATGTCAATCACTACGTCTCATCCTACGTCACTGTCGATCACGCTGGCATGATGCCATTCCAAAGCTGAAAAGATGCGGTATGATGCCCGCGCTTACGTGCGATTAGTATCAAGTGGAAGGGGCTGGACGTAAAGATTTCGCTGTACCACCCCTCCCTACACGGCCCTGAGAAAGCCGTGCTGGTGGATGTTATGGGAGGGCCAACCCTCGGTCGTACTTCCACTAGATACAGTCACTCGTACCTAAAACGCTGAGTGCCAGCACAGGCGTTGGAAGGATGGCCAGCCAACACGGAGGCCATGAAATATGAAGCGCACGCTAAATATTTTGAGCCACGTTTGGGCAACCTTGCGTACTTTGAGCATGCTCAAATCCGCTTGGGAGTTCATTCGTGATCATCACGACGATCTGCTGTAAGGGATAGTCTGGTGACGAACAGCCGCCCTAGCTCGCTAGGGCGGTTTTTTCGTTTAAGCACACCAGAATTCTCGCGTGCGAGAAATGAGTATCACGTCCGAACCGATGGGAACGGTGGAATTGCTTTGCCTTGTGGGTCTGAGCTTGCGTCCCAAGCCCACCACCTGGACCCGTAGTGCGCCCGGTAGTAATCAGCCTTTACCTCTTTTCGCGCCAGATACTTGGGATCAGCACGGCCATAAACCTCCATCGGATACTCAGTGCCGGCACTCGCGTCCATCAGCCAGAAGTCCGGGAATACCTGGTCCTCGCTTGAGTCGAATCGTAAGGGTTTGACGAACCTGCGCGATTCCTCCCGCAACCTGGCCTCGATCACAGCTTCATACGAGGATTCCACCGGGATCCACTCGTCACTGACCACCATCAACGCGACATTGAGCGCCTGTGCTTTACCCGGTTCCGTGGGTTGATCGGTCTGAACAATCGCTATAACCCGCCGTCCTTGCCTCCAGGCCGACAGCTCACGCTTGAATCGCCGAGCAACGGTCGACCAGATCTCGTCATCGAGGAACATGCGAGGTACGCCATTGAAGCCGGTTATGGTCAGGTAGCGAGCTGCGGTTTTTTCCCGGTCCTCGGTATGAGCTGCAAGCGGTGCGATCACCAATAAGCGACGGTTGTTCTTGATTGCGCTCTTGACCTTCCGCTCGTTGGCCTCGGATTGAAAACCCTTCGAGCCAGCCGCAATGACAAGCGCATCGCCGATCCGCATTCTGGACGCAAGCATTCGATCTGCAGCGTCTTGCAATCTGCTATGTACGAGGCCCAACCCGCGCTTTCCAGCCATACCAGGCGACCAAGTGTTGAGCCCGGCTTCGTTCCAGAGCAGATGCAACAGGCCGAGCAGGGTCATTGCTGGTTTGGTCGCTTTGCTGCTGGCCGAGCTGCTGCCGGTGGCTTCGGGAGGCTGCCCAGTGTCTGCAGGCTCTTTCTTGCGCAGCGAGAGCGTGAGCTTGATCTTAAGATCCCCCTCGGACGTTTCCTCAACAACGCCTTTACTGTACGAACCAAGACCAGACTTATCAGGATCTGGCGAGTAGTAGATGCAATCCAAGGCGTGTTCGGCGCCGGTGCGGGGATAACGTGAGAGGTGGAATGAATCGCTGTCCGACATATGCCGTACAGCAAGCAAACGACAACCGGTGCCTGGACACTGACAACTGACAGTGGCTTGCTTGTGCGCTTTCTGCAGCACCGCTTTCCATGGTGCTGCAAAGCTGGCCTGAGTCTGGAACTGTTCGCTGTAGTGCTTGACTGAATCGCCGTGAACGATGGTCACGGCGTATCGTTGATCAGACATAAGATGACTCCTACGGATCGTCGTGGAGCGCGTCGATAGCGGTGCTGGCCATGCGCGCTAAATGCGCTTTAGCCACGTCCGCGACAGCTTCCAGCCAGCGAGGGAAAAACTCGTCGAATGTGAAGTCAATGACAGCACCATCGTGCGGGGATTTGGCGCTTCCCAAATCGATAAACTGCGCGGTGTCGCCGATCCGGCAAAGGTCGTAGGGATCTTCCTGCTGAAACCAATCCAGAAATGCGGCCGCTGGGCCGTGTTCGACCAGAACCTCATAGACGTCATGGTCAGGGCCTGTGAAATAGTCATCAGGCCCGTCGCTTTGTACAACTTCTTCCACGTGCCGGATCTGAGCCCGTACATAGCTTGAAGACATTGGTTGGATCTCCGTGTGGTTGCTGACGCCAGATCGGCGCGCTCTGTAAATACCCACGGCCACGGTGTATGATTGGCGCGTGGATTTTTGCTCCTTCGCAAAAAACCTAGAAACCCGCAAGCATTGCCGTGCTGCGGGTTTCGTCATTTCAGGGTTCCTTCTTTTCGCTGCTGTGCGGAATCGAAGGCATATCAGGCAGATCTACACCGTCTAATGAGTTCTGCGCCGGTGGTGCCATACCTGGGCCGGATGGCAATTGGATTTCCCCATCGTTCATGGTCGGCAGTTGCTTGAGATTGTCGCTGCCAAGATCTGCCTGGTCCTCTGACGATATAAGCACTCGCGCATTGAAGCGGGCGTACTGCAGATTTTCGCGCTTGTCTGCCCATGCGATCCGGCTATTCACCACATAGGCAAGTGTTCCGCCGCGTTGGCCACCTACACTGATGGTCTGAATCCAGTTGTGCTTGGCCAGGACGCTGATCGCCCGCTTCGTGGTCGCAATGGACGTGTCCATCATCTTGGCCAAAGTCGACTGGCTGACGATCAATGCACCGGACTTATCCATATGCTGAACAATGATGTGCATCAATTGCCCGGCCCTCGGCGCTTGAGCGATGAGAGCCGCCCATGCTTCGTGCCCAGCTCGTTCGGTCTGAACCCATGTGCCGCGTTGTGTCGGTTGGACCAGTGCGCGGACTTCCCCTTCGTCATCAATCATCGTGCCTCCGGCAAGCTGTGTTAGCGTGTTAGATATCGTGCAAATTTGGAAGATATCGAACAA
>NZ_CP081944.1:5810000-6231908 GCF_019823005.1 Pseudomonas sp. DR208 | reverse complement strand
ACAGAATTCAGGGAGTCGTTGTTCAAAAGGGCGGGCATTTTAACAGGCTGGCAGGATTCTGCTCTGTCAGAACGACAGTGTGACGTACCACTCGATCTAAATTTGCCGGTTTTGATACTTTGCCGCAGGATGTGAGGGTTGTTTTGAGGCTAATGTTCACAGTTCGCGTGTTTGAAAACCCCTATCATTGGTGATTCTCAGGCCGCACGTCATAATGCCCGTCGCCACGAATTTTTGCAGAGTCTAGGGAGCTAGCTTGTCTACGCCTGTCGAACCCTTGCGTTTGCTGCTGCTGGCCGATGAGCCCGCGTGGGCAGCGTTATTGCGCGAGTGCCTGGCGCCGATGGGCGATGGGGCTGTGCTGATCAGCGCACCAAACTGGGAATCCGTGAGCCGTCTGTTCGATGACGACCACAGCGCCGTGCTATTGACCACGCCCAGCCTGCAACCCGGGCCTGGCCGTTGCAGCCTGCCGTGCGTGTTGTTGCTGGAACAGGAACCGCTGGTTTCACCGCTTGGCGTCAGCGATTGGCTGGTGCGTGACGTATTGGATGCCGATACAGTGCGCCGCTGCCTGCGCCACGTCCGCGAGCGCGGCGTGCTGGAAAACACCCTGCAACGCCTGGCCGAGCAGGACCCGCTCACCGGCATCGCCAACCGCCAGGGCTTCCAGACCCTGTTGACCGCGCGCCTGGCCGAGAATGAAGGGCGTGGCCTGGCCCTCGGTCACTTGGACCTCGACAACTTCCGCCACGCCAACGATGCCCTCGGCCACCAGGCCGGCGACCGGTTGATCCTGCAAGTGGTGTCACGGCTCAAGAGCCAGCTGGAGGTCGGCGACCAACTGGCGCGCCTGGGCAGCGATGAATTCGCCCTGCTGATCGATACCCGCCGTGCACCCCAGCGTGCCGAGTGGATGGCCGAGCGCATTACCGAGGTCATGGCCGAACCCTATTGGGTGGATGGCGAAAGCCTGCTGATCGGTTGCAGCCTGGGCGTGGCCCATGCCCGCGCTCGCGCCGGTGCCGACCCTTTGATGTGGCACGCTCATATCGCCATGCAGCAGGCCAAGAGCACCCAAGGCTGCACCTTTCATATCTTCAACGAACGCATCAACCGCAACGCGCGCAGCCTGGCCGACCTGGAAAGCGAGCTGCGCCGCGCCTTGCGCCGTGACGAACTGGAGCTGCATTACCAGCCACGCCTGGACCTGGACGACGGCCATATCGTCGGCCTGGAGGCCCTGGTGCGCTGGCGTCATGGCGAGCGCGGCCTGTTGCCACCAAGTGAATTCGTGCCGTTGGCCGAGCAAAGCGGCCTGATCGTGCCGCTGGGCTACTGGGTGATCTCCCGGGCCCTGCGCGACATGCAGGACCTACGCGAACGCGGCCTGCCGGCGTTGCACATGGCGGTCAACCTGTCGTTCCGCCAGTTCCAGGACAGCCAGTTGCTCTCCACACTCAGCCGGCTGATTGCCGAGCGGGGCGTGGAGGCGCAATGGCTGGAGTTCGAACTGACCGAAACCGCCGTGATGCGCCGCAGTGACCTGGTCAAGCAGACCATGGACGCCCTCGGCCGCCTGGGTGTGCGGTTTTCCCTGGATGACTTCGGTACGGGTTTCTCATCGTTCGTGCACCTCAACAGCCTGCCGATTGCCTTGTTGAAGATCGACAAGAGCTTTGTCGGTGGCATGGAGGAGCGCGAAGAAAACCGCAAGCTGGTGCATGCCATGATCAACCTGGCGCACAACCTGAACCTGGAGGTGGTGGCCGAAGGGGTGGAGACGCCTGAGCAACTGGCGCTGTTGCGTTTGTTTGGCTGCGACCAGGCCCAGGGTTACCTGATCAGCAAGCCGCTGCCGTTGCCGGAGTTGGTGGAGTACCTGACCTTCGGCAAAAGCCAGCAAGCTTTGCTCGGTTAGGAATGTGGGAGGGGGCTTGCCCCCGATGGTGGAGTGTCAGCCAGTTCATCTGCAACTGACCCAACGCTATCGGGGGCAAGCCCCCTCCCACATTTCCTGCCGCGGCGGCTCCTGGCGAATCATCCGCTTCATCTTCGCCTCAAACGCCCAGGTCAGGCTCACTGCCGCGCATGCCAGGCCCAGCGCCAGGCCCCACCACACACCGGTCGGTCCCCAGCCCAGGGTGAAGGCCATCAGCCAGGCCGATGGTGCGCCAATCAACCAATAGCAGCCCGCGCCGATCAGGAAGGTGGTCTTGGCGTCCTTGAGCCCGCGAATGCAGCCCATGGCGATGGTCTGCACGCCATCGAACAGCTCGAACCAGGCGGCGACGGCCAGCAGGCTGACGGCCAGGACGATTACGTCGTGGAACGCCGGGTCGTTGTGGTCGATGAGCAGTCCGATCAGCGGGTCGGAATAGAGCCACAGCACGGCAGCAAATCCCAGCATGATCGCCGCGCCAAAGCCGATGCCGACACGACCGGCCAGGCGCGCCTGCAGCAACTGCCCGGCGCCGTAGTGCTGGCCGATGCGCATGGTCACCGCGTAGGACATTCCCGCAGGCACCATGAACGCCACCGAGACGATCTGCAATGCGATCTGATGCGCTGCCAACTGCGTACTGCCCATGGTGCCCATGCACAGCGCCGCAAACGCAAACAACCCGACCTCCACCGCATAGGTGCCGCCGATCGGCAGGCCCAGGCGCCACAGTTCGCGCAGGTACTGGGTGTTGAGGCGCAGCAGGCCTGTGCTCAGCGGGTAGGCCGCATAGGTGCGGTTGCTGCGGATGTACCACATCAGCGTCAGCGCCATGCCATTGGCAACGATGGCCGTGACCAGGCCGATACCCATCAGGCCGAGCTTGGGCAGGCCGAACATGCCTTCGATCAGCGCGTGGTTGAGCAGGTAGTTGGCTACCGTGCCGCCAAGGCTGATCACCATCACTGGCGTCGCCTTGCCGATTGCACTGGTGAAGCCGCGCAGGGCCATGAAACTCAGGTAGCCGGGCAGGGCGAACGGCAAGATCGTCAGGAATTGCCCGGCCGAGTGCACGTTGGTCTCGGTCTGGCCAAACATCAGCAGCACTGGCTTGAGGTTCCACAGCAGCAAACCGGCCGCCAGGGCCATCAGCCACGCCAGCCATAGCCCGGCCTGGGTCAGGCGGGTGGCGCCGTCGATATCGCCCGCGCCGTGACGGATGGCCACCAGCGTGCCCACGGCGGCAATCACGCCGATGCAGAAAATCGCCACGAACGAGTAGGTCGCCGCGCCCAGGCCGCCACCGGCCAGGGCTTCGGGGCTCAGGCGCGCCATCATCAGGGTGTCGGTCAGCACCATCAGCATGTGTGCCAACTGTGAGGCAATCAACGGCCCTGACAGCCGCAGAATGGCCCAGAGTTCGGTACGTGCCGGATGTTGCATGATCATCACGCTCGACAAGTCAGAGGGTTGGGGAAGGCTTGATTCTCGGCGCTCTGGGTTAATTACACAAAAGGATTAAAGCGATGGTGTGCATGACTTAAACTCATGTGTATTGATCTGATAGTGTTGGTGGATCGCTATGCAGGAATTTACCGATGTCTCGTCGCCTTGCTCCGCTGTATGCCTTGCGCGCATTCGAGGCCGCCTCTCGGCACAATTCCTTTACCCGGGCAGCGGAGGAGCTATCCATCACGCAAAGTGCGGTGAGCCGACATATCCGCACGCTGGAAGAGCATTTCGCCTGTCGCCTGTTCCAGCGCAGTGGCCGCACCTTGCAGCTCACCGAGGCGGCGCGCCTGCTCTTGCCGGGCGTGCGCGAAGGTTTTGCAGCGTTGGAGCGGGCCTGCCATACCCTGAACGCCGAAGACGACATCCTGCGCATGAAGGCACCGTCGACCCTGACCATGCGCTGGCTGCTGGCGCGGCTCAGCCGCTTCCGCGCGTTGCAGCCAGGCAATGAGGTGCAACTGACCAGCGCGTGGATGAGCGTGGACGAGGTGGATTTCAACCAGGAGCCCTTCGACTGCGCGGTGCTGCTGAGCTACGGGCACTTCCCGGCGGACTGGGAGGCCAGCTACCTGTTTCCGGAGCTGCTGATCCCGGTAGGTGCGCCGAACCTGCTGGAGGACGGGCCCTGGGATGCTGCACGCCTGGCCACCGCTGAATTGCTGCACCCCACGCCCGACCGTCGCGATTGGCGCAATTGGTTGGAGCGCATGGGGTTGTCATCCCAGGTGTCGCTCAAGGGCGGGCAGGTATTCGATACCCTCGAACTGGGCATGATCGCCGCTGCGCGGGGTTACGGTGTGTCCATGGGCGACTTGCTGATGGTGGCCGAAGACGTGGCCCAGGGACGCCTGAGCCTGCCCTGGCCAACGGCGGTGGCCAGTGGCGAAAACTACTACCTGGTATGGCCTAAAACCCGCCCCGGCGGCGAGCGTTTGCGGCGCCTGGCGGAGTTTCTGCAGGCGGAAGTCAAGGCGATGGAATTGCCCCAGGTCGAACGCCTCGAGTGAGGGGCGACAGACTGTTCGTGCAATCGTTTGCGTGATACCCCTGCGGATCGCTCAAGTATTGCCTCGGCTCGCCGAAGTAGGTGTGTTGGAACCATCGTACACCAACGTTTCCCACTGGATAATTTGCCGAGCAACGCTATGAGATCAGGATGATCCTGGCCTCGGCCAGGAGCCGTCATGTCTCAACCTCGCGCCCGGATAGCCTCCCAGTTAGGCCTGGCATTAGCCGTGATTCTGGCTGTCGTCATCAGCGGCAGCACCGTGTTTGCCTTGCGTTCCCTCGACTCCGCCAACCTCGCTACCCGCGAGGAGCACCTGGCCAGCGAGGCACGTTTGCTCGCCGACCAACTCAACACCTTCCACAGCACCTTGCGCGAAAGTACCCAGCGTTTGAGCGGGCTGTTTGAAAAGCGCTTCGGCGCTGGCTTGAGCGTGCATGCGGACCAGTCTGTGACCGTGGCCGGTGTGCAGACGCCGAGCCTGTACCTGGGCAATCAGGTGTTGAACAACAACTTCAATGAAGTGGATGAGTTCAAGCAGATGTCCGGCGGCGTGGCCACGGTATTCGTGCGTAGCGGCGAAGACTTTATCCGCATCAGCACCTCGTTGACCAAGCAGGATGGCAACCGGGCCATCGGCACGGTGCTGGATCGCCAGGGCCCGGCTTACCAGCGGGTGCTCGGCGGGCAGACCTATATCGGCCGCGCGGTGCTGTTCGACCGCTCCTACATGACCCAGTACAGCCCGGTGCGCGACAGCAGTGGGCAGGTGATTGCGGTGTTGTTCATCGGGTTCGACTACACCGATGCGCAGAATGCCCAGTTCGAGAACCTCAAGCGTTTCCGCATCGGCCAGACCGGCTCCCTCGCCTTGCTGGATGAGCAGAAGCGCTGGCTTGTACCGCCGGCGGGCGTGCAGGCGCTGGATCAAGCCGTACCCGTGATGCTGGACCTGGCCAAGACGCCGGGCACCGGGCGCTTCTGGGCAGACAAAAACGAAGATTTCTACAGCGTGTCGGTACCCTTCGAGGGCGGGCCATGGGCCGTTGTCGCGAGCATGCCCAAGGCTGAGATCCGCTCGGTGACGTGGGACGTCGGTATCCGCCTGGTCGTAGGCAGCGTGCTGGCCATGCTGCTGGCGGTCGGTGCAACGGTGTGGCTGCTGCGCAGCAAGCTGGCGCCGTTGGGCGACCTGGTGCGCCAGGCCGAAGCCTTGGGCGCGGGCGACTTGAGCGCGCGCTTGAATGTGTCCAGTCATGACGAAATCGGCCAACTGGCGCGCAGCTTCAACCAGATGGGTGAAGCGCTGTCGACCATGGTCTCGCATATCCGCAAGGCGGCTGAAGAGGTCAACAGCCGTGCGCAGGCGCTGTCCGGCTTGTCCGGTGGCGCCTATGAAGGCATGGAGCAGCAGTCCGGCGAGATCACCAGCATGGCCGGCGCGGTGGAAGAGTTCAGCGCCACCTCGCTGAACATCGCCGACAACATGGGCAGCACCGAACGCCTGGCCCAGGAAAACGCCCAACAAACCCGCATCGGGCGCAACTCGATGCAAGAGGCGTCGTCATCCCTGGAACACATCGCTGCCGCGCTCAACAGCACAGCGACGGTGATCAACACCTTGGGCCAACGCTCCCAAGAGATTGGCGGAATCGTCGGCGTGATCACCTCGATTGCCGACCAGACCAACCTGCTGGCGCTCAACGCTGCCATCGAGGCTGCCCGCGCCGGTGAGCAGGGCCGTGGGTTTGCGGTGGTCGCCGATGAAGTGCGCAACCTGGCGTCACGCACCCGTGAGGCTACCGATGAAATCTCCGGGATGATCCAGAGCATCCAGCAGGAAACCGGCAACGCCATCAGCACCATGGAACACGGCAATGTGCTGATGCAGGAAGGCCTGTCGCGCAACGCCGACGTGGCTTCGGCCCTGGCGCGGATCGACGAGCAAAGCCGCTCGGCCGGTCAGCAGTTTGCCGCGATCACCACCGCCACCCAGGAACAGAGCAGCACCGCGACCTTGCTCAGCAGCAACTTGCAGAGCATCGCGCTGGCCAATAGCGAGCAGCGGGAAGTGGTGTCGAACCTGGCGATTACCGCCAAGGAACTGGAGACCCTGGCGGCAGGCTTGCGGCATGAGGTAGATCGGTTTCGTTGAGGCCTAGCGGTCGCCTAGGCCGGGGTCCACGCGCTTGCCGATGTCCTTCAGGCGCGCCAGTTGGTCGACCATGCCGGGGGCTTCGTCCATGCTGGTGACGAAGGTCCACAGGTAAGTCATGACTGCATAGATATGGCCGGCCTTGACCGCGGGTGACTGCGCCAACTGGCTGATGGCGACCACAAACAGCAAGGCGGCCAGCGTGCCAAGAAACAGGTACGCAGCGGCCTCGCGGTCTGACAGCCAGATGCGCAGGCGCGAAAGCACCTGGTAGTGGCGCCGCAGGGTCGGTGCGCCGACCTTTTCCACCAGGCCGATTTCTTTTTCCAGCCGGTTGTTCAACCGTTCATGCAGCGCTTGGTTGCGCCGGGCAAAGCGTGGCAACAACGTGATGCACAGCATCAGCGCGCCCAGGCACGCCAGGCCTACCCAAGGCTCGATCACGATCAACATCACTGCCGCGCCGATAATCGACACCAGCGCCGTGGCGATGATCGGTACATGCTTTTCAAAGAAGTCGACGAACTCCCGAGCAAGCACCACCCGCGCCGCCGATTTCGACGTGCTGTGGTTCTGCAGGCGTTGGTTGAGGATCACCGGCACCGCCAGATCGGCGTAGATCCGCGTGAAAGTCCGCGTATCCAACGCCCGGCGCGCCGCGCCGACCACCCAGAACGCCAGGACCACGGCGGCGTAGAGCAGCGCGTTACCCGTGTCGCCGCGGATGATCGCGTCCACCGCAAACCCGGCAAACAACGGGTAGGCCAGCAGCAGCGCGTTCTCCAGCGCGACCAGCGACAGCGTGGCGGACAGCTTGCCCGGATAGGCTTTGGCAATGGCCTTGAGCGTCTGGCCGGCGGATTGCTGGCCGATTTTCTGACTTTCTTCGATCAGGATTTGCGGTGTGACGGATGACATGGGGTGCACCAAAGGAGTGATAGACGCTATTATTGAGCGACTGCTCAAGTATCCTTGAGCGATCGCTCAAAAAGCAAGCGCCGCTTATCTGCCGGTGCCTGGAAGGAATTGCCCATGTCGCGTATCGACCGTAAAGACCAGATCATCGCCGCCGCCCTGGAACTGTTTCGCAGCAAGGGTTTTGCCGATGTGTCCACCCGCGACCTGGCCGAACATGCAGGCCTGTCCCGCAGCCACGTCTATCACTACTTCAGCGACTGGAAGGAACTGCGCCGCGAAGCCTTCGTGCGATTTGCCAACGAACAGCTGGACGAAGTACGCGCGCCCCTGGCAGAAGCAGCGCCCCTGGAAGCTTTTGTGGGTTTTTTGCGCGACTGCCTGCCAAGCACCGCCGATGCGGGGTGGGCGCTGTGGCTGGATGCCTGGGACGAAGCCATGCAGGACCCGGAAATGGCCCAGGCTTACCTGGCGATCAACGCCCAATGGCAAGGCATGCTCGCCGAAGTGATCGAGCGGGGTGTGGCTGCCAACGTCTTGCGTTGTGACTCGCCACAACGCGCTGCCCGCCAGATCTTTGCCGTGGCGATGGGCTATGCCGACGACCTGATGCTCAAACCCTCCATGGAGTCGGCCGAAGCGGCCCTGGATGAAGTGATGGAAGTGGCGCGGCTGCTGCTGGACTTCCCAGAGGCGCCCTAGCCGACGGCCGCGGGCCGATATTGCAGCGCTTCCGCCAGGTGCGGTCGAGTGATGTTATCGGCGTGCTCGAGGTCGGCCAGGGTACGCGCCACTTTGAGCAGGCGATGGGCCGCGCGCAGGGATAGCGTCAACCGTTCACAGGCGGTTTCCAGCCAGCCTTCATCGGTCTTCGTCAGCTTGCAGTGCTTGCGCAGCCCTGGCAGATCAAGGAACGCATTCACACAGCCCTGGCGTTGCCGTTGGCGATCGCGGGCCTGGGCGACCCGTGCCGATGCCTCGGCCGTGTTATCGCCCACCTGCTGGGTTGGATTCAACGCGGTGGTTTCCCGCGCCACAGTGAGGTGCAAGTCGATGCGGTCCAGCAAAGGGCCGGAGAGCTTGTTGCGATAGCGCTGAACCTGCTCCGGCGTGCAGCGACAACGCCCGTTGGGTTCGCCCATGTACCCGCAAGGGCAGGGGTTCATGGCGGCTACCAGTTGGAAGCGGGCCGGGAAGCTGACGCGATCGCGGGCGCGGGAAATGACGATGTGGCCCGATTCCAGAGGCTCGCGCAGCACCTCCAGCACCTTGCGGTCGAACTCCGGCAATTCATCGAGGAACAGTACGCCGTGATGGGCCAGGGTAATCTCCCCAGGCTGCGGTTTCGACCCGCCGCCCACCAATGCCGGACCTGATGCAGAGTGGTGCGGCTGGCGAAACGGTCGGTGTGGCCAGTGACTCAGCGGTGCCAGGCTGACGACCGACTGGATAGCCGCCACTTCCAAGGCTTCCTGCTCGCTCAACGGTGGCAACAAACCCGGCAGGCGACTGGCAAGCAGTGTCTTGCCGGTGCCGGGCGGGCCGCTGAACAGCAGGTTATGCGCGCCCGCCGCCGCGATCAGCAGTGCGCGCTTGGCGGCGAGCTGGCCCTGTACTTCGCTCAGGTCCGGGTATGGCTTGTTCAGGTACAGCAAGCCGTCGGACTTGTAGGGCTCTATGGGCTGATGCCCATTCAGGTGCGCCACGACCTGCAGCAAATGATCTACCGCAATCACCTTCAACCCCGAGGCCAGGCACGCCTCCTCGGCATTCGCCCGCGGCACTATCACGGTGCGCCCGGCCTTGCGTGCCGCCAACGCGGCCGGCAGCACGCCTTTCACTGCTCGCACTTCGCCGGACAGCGCCAACTCGCCGAGGCATTCCACCTCATCGAGCATCAGCGCCGGCACTTGAACGCTGGCCGCCAGGATGCCCAGCGCTATCGCCAGGTCAAAGCGCCCGCCGTCCTTGGGCAGGTCGGCGGGTGCCAGGTTGAGGGTGATGCGCCGGGCAGGGTATTGCAGGGCAGAGTTGAGAATGGCGCTGCGCACCCGGTCCTTGCTTTCCTTGACGGCGGTTTCCGGCAAACCCACCAGGGTGAGGGATGGCAAACCGTTGGCCATGTGCACTTCGACGGTGACGGCAGGGGCTTCGACGCCGATCTGGGCGCGGCTGTGGACGATGGCGAGGGACATGCTCGTTCCTTGAAAAGAGGGCCGCTTCCTGCGGTTTTTCAAGGGTAGACGAGGTGGAGAAATGCGAGGCGAGGGAGGTTTTACAGAACGTATCCAGCGTCGTTCGCAGCGCTTTATGTGGGAGCTGGCTTGCCTGCGATAGCATCGCCTACGTGCAACTGATACACCGAGGCGTCTGCATCGCAGGCAAGCCAGCTCCCACACTGACCGCGTTTATTCAGCAGAGGGCGGCGTCAGTCGTGCTTCCAGCTCCGCCACCTTCGCCTCCAGGCTCTCCAGCCGCGCACGCGTGCGGGCCAGCACCACCATCTGGCTATCAAACTCTTCCCGGCTCACCAGGTCGAGTTTGCTGAAGCCGCTTTGCAGCAGCGCCTTGAACTGGCTTTCGATTTCATTGCGGGGCAGCGGGGTGTCGCCGCTGAACAGGCGAGAGGCGTGGCCGCTCAGGGCGTCGAGGAGGTCTTTGGGCGCGAGCATGGGAAATATTCCGGAATACTGTTGGCCGGCAGTGTACCACGCAGCGTCTATAGTCTTTTCCGTGGCGGCGAGCGCACGCTTTTCGCGCAGCGGGTCGGGCGGTGGCGCACTGTTTTTGTGCGCATTGCCGCCATCAAAAAGCCCCGCAGTTGGGCAAAAGTGAGCAAAGGACTGATTTCAGTGATTTTTACGGAGCTGGCAAGGTTTCTGCTTAGACGATCATGACCCATGCACTGATGCAGTCGCTGTGACGAATGCAGTGCGCCGACGGATCAGGGGTACAGGTTTCGTCACCAGTGGTTCGCTGGCGTCGCAACGGCAAATGCCGAGGCGACGACGCGTTACAAAGCCAGGCACTGCGCTTAGACTTGAGACGGGTTTGTTTTCCTGGGGCAAGTCCACCAATTCGGGAGAGAGTTTTCATGAAGCTAGTCACTGCCATCATCAAGCCGTTCAAGTTGGACGATGTACGCGAGTCGTTGTCCGAGATCGGCGTGCAGGGCATTACCGTTACTGAGGTCAAAGGCTTCGGTCGGCAGAAGGGTCACACCGAGCTGTATCGCGGCGCGGAATACGTAGTCGATTTCCTGCCGAAGGTGAAGATTGATGTCGCGATTGACGACAAGGATCTTGACCGGGTTATCGAGGCGATAACCAAGGCCGCCAACACCGGCAAGATCGGTGACGGCAAGATCTTCGTGGTCAATCTGGAACAGGCTATTCGCATCCGTACCGGCGAAACCGATACCGACGCAATCTAAGCCGCCAAACCCCAACGCCCCAGGAGAAAACAATATGACTCTGCGTAAATTCGCAGGGCTCGGAGCCCTGTTGTCCATCGTAATGCCAAGCCTGGCCATGGCGGCAGACGAAGTGGCGGCTCCAGTCCTCAATTCCGGTGACACAGCGTGGATGCTCACATCCACCGCGCTGGTGCTGTTCATGACCATTCCAGGCCTGGCGCTGTTCTACGGCGGCATGGTGCGCTCCAAAAACATTCTTTCCGTGATGATGCAATGCTTCGCCATCACTGGCCTGATCAGCGTGTTGTGGGTCATCTACGGCTACAGCATCGCGTTCGACACGACCGGTATGGAGCAGGGCGTCGTCAACTTCAACTCCTTCTTCGGCGGCATGGGCAAGGCGTTCCTGGCGGGCGTAACCCCGGCCAGCATCACCGGGCCTGCGGCGTTGTTCCCGGAAGCGGTGTTCATCACCTTCCAGATGACCTTCGCCATCATTACCCCGGCGCTGATCGTCGGTGCGTTCGCCGAGCGTATGAAGTTCTCCGCGATGCTGATCTTCATGGCCATCTGGTTCACCCTCGTCTATGCGCCAATCGCACACATGGTCTGGAGCGGTAATGGTGGCTTGCTGTGGGACTGGGGCGTGCTGGACTTCGCCGGTGGCACAGTGGTGCATATCAACGCCGGTGTAGCTGGCCTGGTGGCGTGCATCGTGCTCGGCAAGCGTAAAGGCTTCCCGACCACCCCGATGGCACCGCACAACCTCGGTTACACCCTGATCGGCGCGGCCATGCTGTGGATCGGCTGGTTCGGCTTCAACGCCGGCTCGGCCGCTGCGGCCAACGGCACTGCCGGCATGGCGATGCTGGTCACCCAGATCGCTACCGCTGCTGCGGCGCTGGGCTGGATGTTCGCCGAGTGGATCACCCACGGTAAGCCAAGCGCACTGGGCATCGCCTCGGGTGTGGTGGCTGGCCTGGTAGCCATCACCCCAGCCGCTGGCACCGTCGGGCCGATGGGCGCCCTGGTGATCGGCCTGGTCGCCGGTGTGATCTGCTTCTTCTGCGCCACCAGCCTCAAGCGCAAGCTTGGCTACGACGACTCCCTGGACGCATTCGGCGTGCACGGTATCGGCGGTATCGTCGGCGCGATCCTCACCGGTGTATTCGCAGCCCCTGCGCTGGGCGGCTTCGGCACGGTGACTGACGTGGCTGCACAGGTCTGGATCCAGGCCAAAGGGGTCGGCTTCACGGTGATCTACACCGCTATCGTGACCTTCATCATCCTCAAGGTGCTGGACATGGTCATGGGCCTGCGGGTGACCGAAGAGGAAGAGGCGGTCGGCCTCGACCTGGCGCAACACAACGAGCGCGGCTACAACCTGTAAGTACGCGAAAAAAAGATGCCCGGCTTGCCGGGCATTTTTTTGTCTGTTGTTTGTCAGTCATAACGAGCTGTACCGGTTTTTATCGAGTGTTTGTGATGGGATGCACACGGCACTTTTCCGCATGCCAATGTCTTACAGGCATGTAGGCGTATTCGGCACTTTGTTTTTTCCCTGAGCGCGCTAGAATGCGCGCCGATGGGCGGAGAACTGTATGTGGCAACAGACCCTGATTACCCTGCGGGCCAAGCCCCGGGGCTTTCACCTGGTAACCGATGAGTTGCTGGCCGGCTTGCCTGAATTGAAGGCCTGTCGCGTGGGCTTGTTGCATCTGTGGCTGCAGCACACCTCGGCCTCGTTGACCGTCAACGAGAATGCCGACCCGGCGGTACGCCGTGACTTCGAACGTTATTTCAATTCGCTGGTGCCGCAAGGCCTCGCAGGGTTCGAACACAACGACGAAGGTCCGGACGACCTGCCGGCGCACTTCAAGGCCAGTCTCCTGGGCTGCCAGCTGAGTTTGCCGGTGAAGGCCGGCCGCTTGGCGATGGGGACCTGGCAAGGTGTTTATCTGGGCGAGCACCGTGATCATGGCGGTGCTCGTAAAGTCCTCGCCACCTTGCACGGTGATGGGGCATAAGCCACTGGTTAACCAGTGGATGTTGATTTTTTTCCGGCAGCCGTCGACAGAGGGTGAAGCTGGGCTATAACTAATCTGCTTTTCGCAAGTCATGAGGTAGAACATGAGCGACGATGATCTGGAAAACGACGAACTCGAAGTAGGTGACGAAGACGACACCGAAGAAGGCCTTGAAGCGGCGGCGGAAGACGTTGCCGACGAGGACAGTGGCGATGATGCGCCTGTCCCGGCCGCCAAAGGCAAAGCCAAGGCAGCTGTGTCGGTAGACGAATTGCCAAGCGTTGAAGCCAAGAACAAAGAGCGTGATGCCCTGGCCCGTGCGATGGAAGAGTTCCTCGCTAAAGGCGGCAAAGTGCAGGAAGTCGAGGCCAACGTGGTGGCAGACCCACCGAAGAAGCCGGATAACAAGTACGGCAGCCGACCTATTTGAGGTCAGTCACCTGCTTGTAAGAAAAAGCCCGCCGTCGCTGCGGGTTTTTTCATGCCTGGACGTTACCGGCGATAAAAATGTGGGAGGGGGCTTGCCCCCGATAGCGGTGTATCAGCCAACGAATATATTGGCTGACCCACTGTAATCGGGGGCGAGCCCCCTCCCACATGTTGACCTACGGTGTTACTTCCAGCTGCGCAGCAGTTCCGGCAACTCTGTCAGGCTACGAATCTGCGCATCCGGTCGCTTGTCCCCCTCCCATGCCTTACCCGTCGGGTTGAACCACACCGCCCGTAGCCCCGCCTGCTGCGCCCCGGCGATGTCATCCCCCGGGTGATCGCCAACATGCACCGCCGCACCAGCGTCCACGCCACCACGTTGCAACGCTTCCTGAAACAACCGCACATCCGGCTTGGCGATGCCGATATCTTCGGCCCGCAGCGCAAAATGGAAGTAGTCCGCCAGGCCAACACGCTGCACATCGGCATTGCCGTTGGTGATCACACCCAGCAGGAAATGCTGGCGTAGCGCCTGGAGCATAGGCTCTGCTTCGGGAAACGGGGTGAGCTGGTGGCGCGCATGAATGAATGCTTCGAAGCACACATCGGCCATTTCCGTGGCCTCAGGCTGCGGATAACCAGCCTCTTCAAATGCATGCATCAACACCCGGTGACGCAGGATGCTGATGCGGTGTTTCAGCTCGGGATGGCGCTCCAGCACCTGTTGGCGAAGACTGGCGAAGTGCTCCAGCGGCAAATCGCCGACCTTGGCGGCGTTAAGCGCCAGCCATTCGCGCATCGATGCCTCGGCGCTGATGATGACAGGTACGTTGTCCCAGAGCGTGTCGTCCAGGTCGAAGGTGATCAGCTTGATACTCATGAGTCGCCGTCCTTGATGCGTTTGGCCCTTGGGTGGGCGCTGTCGTACACCGTTGCCAGGTGTTGGAAATCCAGATGGGTATAGATCTGTGTGGTCTTGATATCGGAGTGGCCCAGTAGCTCTTGCACGGCGCGCAGGTCCTGGGACGATTCCAGCAGATGGCTGGCGAAAGAGTGTCGCAGCATATGTGGGTGCAGGTTCTGCCCCAGCTCTCGCTCCCCGGCGGCCTTCACCCGCACCTGAATCGCCCTGGGTCCAAGACGCCGGCCTTGCTGGCTGACGAACACCGCATCGTCCGCCGGGTTGGTCAGCAGGCGCAGCGGCAACCACAGCTGCAATGCTTCCCGTGCCTTGCGGCCTACCGGTAGGACGCGGGTCTTGCTGCCCTTGCCGAGCACTTGCACCAGCCCGTCTGCCAGGTCCAATTGATCCAGGTTCAGGCCGGTCAGCTCAGAAAGGCGCAGGCCCGAGGAATAGAACAGTTCCAGAATCGCTTGGTCGCGATGGGCCAGGAAGTCATCCTCGACCGCACCGTCCAACAGTTGCAGGGCACGGTCAGTGTCCAGGGTCTTGGGCAGGCGCCGCTCGCCCTTGGGTGGCGACAGGCCGTTGGCCGGGTCGTGGTCGCACAGGCCTTCACGGTTCAGGTAGTGATAGAGCCCACGCACCGCCGAGAGCAGGCGCGACAGGCTGCGCGAGGATTGGCCGGCCTGGTGCAGTCGCGCGATCAGGCTGCGCAGGCCCTGGATATCCAGGGCCTTCCAGCTGCTGATCTGTTGTTTTTCGCAGTAGGCCAGGACCTTGTTCAAGTCCCGTCGATAGGCTTCCAGGGTATGGGGCGACACCTGGCGCTCGTTGCGCAGGTGAGCGCAGTAAGCGTCCAGTTGCCGTTCCATGGCTAGCGCACCGCGCGCAGGGCGGTGGTGAAACGCGGCAAGACGCGGCCCAGTACTTCGGCGATGTAGGTCAGGAACAAGGTACCCACGGAGCTTTTGTAGTGCTGAGGATCGCGGCTGGCGATGGCCAGCACGCCATGCAGGCCTTGATGACTGAGGGCGACGACGGCAGTGGAGCCGATCTGCTTGCGCTGTTCGGCCCCGAACAGGAAGTCCAGCTCATGCTCACGCAAGGTGCCGCTGATGGTCTTGCCTTCGGACAACAGGCCGCCGATGGCGGTTTGTGCGTCGCTGCCACTGACCCAACGACCCACCGGCATCGGGTTGTCGCTGAACAGGATCAGGCTCACGAACGGCACCTGGAAGTCCTGGCGCAGGCTGTCTTCCACGGCGATCACCGTTTCTTCCAGGCTGGTGGCGTCCATCAGGGTCAGGATCAGGCGGCGGGTTTTCTCGAACAGGCGGTCGTTGTCGCGGGCGACGTCCATCAGGTGCGAGAGCTTGTGGCGCATTTCAATGTTGCGCTCGCGCAGGATCTTCATCTGCCGCTCTACCAGCGACACGGTATCCCCGCGTTGATGGGGGATGCGCAGGGCCGGCAACAGCTCTTCGTGTTCGACGAAGAAGTCCGGATTAGCCTCAAGGTACGCCGCGACAGCAGCGGCCTCCAGGCTGTTGCTCGGGGATGCTTGTGCGGGTACTTGAGGCTTATCGGTCATTGGCTTGGCTCACTCATAGACGGACCTGTCCTTCGTATACGCGCGAGGCCGGCCCGGTCATCATCACCGGGTGGCCAGGGCCAGCCCACTCGATGGACAAGCGTCCGCCGGGCAGGTCGATCAGCAGTGGCGAATCCATCCACCCCTGGCTGATCGCGGCCACGGCAGCGGCGCACGCGCCGGTGCCGCAGGCCTGGGTTTCGCCGGCGCCGCGTTCCCATACACGCAATTGCGCGCGGGTACGGTCGATCACCTGCAGGAAGCCCACGTTGACCCGCGCCGGAAAGCGCGGGTGGTGTTCGATTTTCGGCCCCAATTCATGCACGGGGGCGTTATTGATGTCGTTGACCCGCAGCACCGCATGGGGGTTGCCCATGGACACGGCGGCGATATCGACGGTCTTGCCATCAACGTCCAGGGCGTAGCTGACAGCTTGCTCGGTGGCCTGGAACGGAATATCCGCCGGCACCAGGCGTGGCGCGCCCATGTTGACGCTGATCTGGCCATCACTGCGGATATCCAGCTCGATCACGCCGCTCTTGGTCTCGACACGGATCTGCCGCTTGGCGGTCAGGCGCTTGTCCAGCACAAAGCGTGCGAAGCAGCGCGCACCGTTGCCGCACTGTTCCACTTCGGAGCCGTCGGAGTTGAAGATCCGGTAACGGAAATCCACCTCCGGATTGCTCGGCGCCTCGACGATCAGCAACTGGTCGAAACCAATGCCGGTGTGACGATCGCCCCACTGTTTAGCGTGCTTGGGCAGGATATGCGCGTGCTGGCTGACAAGGTCGAGGACCATGAAATCATTGCCCAGCCCGTGCATCTTGGTAAAACGCAGCAGCATGGCTTACTCCGGCAGCAGGCTTTCGCCAGCATACAACT
Organism: Pseudomonas sp. DR208; assembly: GCF_019823005.1. Lineage (NCBI taxonomy): Bacteria > Pseudomonadati > Pseudomonadota > Gammaproteobacteria > Pseudomonadales > Pseudomonadaceae > Pseudomonas > Pseudomonas sp. DR208. Next base: position 6,215,130 of record NZ_CP081944.1, on the reverse strand, counting down.
CGGCTACCGTCTCGCGGCGACGCACTTCAAACGCTTGATCACCGTCCACCAGCACCTCGGCGGTACGGCCGCGGGTGTTGTAGTTGGAACTCATGACAAACCCATAGGCACCGGCCGAATGCACGGCCAGCAGATCGCCTTCTTCCAGGGCCAGCTGACGATCCTTGGCCAGGAAGTCGCCGGTCTCGCAGATCGGGCCGACGATGTCGTAGGCGCGGGCTTCACTGGCGCGCGGCGTCACGGCGGTGACATTCATCCAGGCCTGGTACAGCGCCGGGCGGATCAGGTCGTTCATCGCCGCGTCGACGATGGCGAAGTCCTTGTGCTCGGTGTGCTTGAGGTACTCGACCTGGGTCAGCAGCACGCCCGCGTTGGCGACGATATAGCGGCCCGGCTCGAACATCAGCGTCAGGTCACGGCCTTCGATGCGCTCGCGCACGGCTTGGATATAGTCGGCAATCAGCGGCGGCTCTTCATCACGGTAACGCACGCCCACGCCACCACCGAGGTCGATGTGGTGCAGGTAGATGCCGCATTCGCCAAGACGGTCGATCAGCGCCAGCAGGCGGTCGAGGGCATCCAGAAACGGAGGCAGGCTGGTCAGTTGCGAACCGATGTGGCAGTCGACGCCCAGCACTTCCAGGTTTGGCAGTTGGGCAGCGCGGATGTACACGTCTTCGGCGTCTGCAATGGCGATGCCGAACTTGTTCTCTTTGAGACCGGTGGAAATGTACGGGTGGGTGCCGGCGTCGACGTCCGGGTTGACGCGCAGGGAGATCGGCGCGCGAACGCCCATCTCGGCGGCCACGACCTGCAGGCGCTCGAGTTCGTCGGTGGATTCGATGTTGAAGCAATGCACGCCGACTTCCAGGGCGCGGCGCATGTCTTCGCGGGTCTTGCCGACGCCGGAGAACACGATCTTGTCGGCTTTGCCGCCGGCAGCCAGCACACGTTCCAGCTCGCCACGGGAGACGATGTCAAAACCAGCGCCGAGGCGCGCCAGGACATTCAGTACACCCAGGTTGGAGTTGGCCTTGACCGCGTAGCACACCAGGTGCGGTACACCGTCGAGCGCGTCGGTGAACGAGCGGTACTGGGCTTCGATATGCGCACGGGAATACACATAGGTCGGGGTGCCAAAGCGCTCGGCAATCGCGGACAACGCCACGCCTTCCGCGAACAGCTCGCCGTCCCGGTAGTTAAAAGCGTCCATGGAGTACCCTTATTCGTAGGTGTCGTGCTTATGCGCTTTGGATGGTTTTTGCGACGATTGCGCCTGTTCATTCGGGTCTTTGCTGTCATCGGGCAGGTACAGCGGGCCTTTTTGACCACAGGCACTAACGAGGCAAGCGACCGCGACGAGCGCAGCAAGGGAAGAGATCAGGCGCTTCATGGCGAAATCCTTGAATATGCATTAATTGCGCCCGAGTATACCGACCACCCGCCAGCTTGCCTATGCGCTGGAATACCCGTCCGGCGGGGGTTTGCCGACATGAAGATGAAGTGGACTACGCTGGCCGTGGATATTTCGTACCGCCAATCGTGATGGAATCGGTATCCTTTGCAATCGGCGGGGCTCGCCCGTATCGTGCGGCGCTCGAGCAAAACCAGACACTTTTGAGGTTGCCACAATGAGTTTGACCGAAGCCCGTTTTCACGACCTGGTGGATTCGACCCAGCAGGCGCTGGAAGATATTTTCGACGACAGCGGCCTGGACGTGGACCTGGAAAATTCGGCCGGTGTACTGACCGTCAAGTTTGAAAATGGCACTCAATTGATCTTCAGCCGCCAGGAACCGCTGCGTCAGTTGTGGCTGGCTGCGCGTTCCGGTGGTTTTCACTTTGATTTCAACGAAGAAGACAACAATTGGCAGTGTGACACCAGCGATGAACTGCTCAGTGAAATGCTCGCGCGCCTGGTCAAGGAACAAGCCGGCGCCGACCTGGATTTCGACGAGATTTGATGGTGACCCAGCCTGCTGCCGTCCGTCCGCCCAAGCCGCTGTTCAGTAATGTCAGCCCGGCGGTGCCGTCACCTTGTATCAGTTTGTGTCGCCTGGACGAGCAGAAAGTCTGCCTCGGCTGCTTCCGCCATGTGGAAGACATCCGTGAATGGCGCTCTGCCGACGATGCACGGCGCCGGATCATCTGCGCCGAGGCCGAGCAGCGCCGGGCCCGCGCCTGAGGCTGTCTTGTTTATTTGTGACGCTGTGGTAGTGTCCGGATACGCCTCAACTCATCGAGGCCCGTGAGAACCCCGCCTTTCCTGGCGGGGTTTTGCTTTTTTGTGCAGAAAAAAGGAGTCTGCCTGAATCATGACCACCGCACCGTCCATCATCCTCACCCGTCTTGACGTGCAGCGTCTGGAGCAACTGATCGACCGCCTGGGCGACGAATCTCCCGGCGTCGAAGCGTTGCAAGCCGAACTCGACCGCGCCGAAGAAGTGGTTGGCCACGATGAAGTGCCTGCGGGTGTCGTGACCATGAACTCCAGCGTGCATTGCCGTGAGCAAGGCAGCGGCAAGGACTACCACCTGACCCTGGTCTACCCGAAAGATGCCAATGCCGATGAAGGCAAGATCTCGATCCTGGCACCGGTAGGCAGTGCTTTGCTTGGCCTGCAGGTTGGCCAGCATATCGACTGGCCGGCCCCTGGCGGCAAGACGCTCAAGCTGGAATTGCTCAGTGTTGAAGGCCAGCCCAAGGATGGCGGTGCCTTCCCTCTTTAAATCCGGCTCAGCGCTTCGTTGAGCGACAGTTCCAGCTCGGCCTTGTAGCGCAGGTACAGGTTGCTGGGGCTTTGCACATCACCGAGCAGGCCGGACAGGTCTAAGTCGGTGATGTAGCAGCGGTAACGTTCGGGCTCCCGGCGTTGCCCGACGATTTCCTGGGCGACCACTGCAAACAGCTGGTCGCCAAATTCCAGCTCGGAAAACTCCCGCTGATTGCAGTACAGGGTGATCCCCACCTGGCCCGGCGCTGCCTTGCCGATAATCGCCTGCACGTCATAGAACGGTTTATTCGCCGGGTTCGACGGCGCAGGGCGAGGCTCGATGCCGCGCGCGCGACCGCTGCCCGACGGCAACAGTTGGTAATACAAGGTTTGCACTGCGCCCAGTGGCTCATGCGGGTCCAGCGGTGACAGCGCGTCGCGGCGATAAATGATCGACTGCAAAAAGCGCTGCAACGGCGCCAGCAGGCTCTGTTCGTCATGGAACGGCAAGCGCTGCTGCCACAGCGCGTTGAACTCATCCAGCACATACAACTCGGCGAAGCCTTCGTTGACTCGGTAGAACACCTGCACGCAATCGGCTAGCCCCATCGGCAGCAGCAGCGCCAGGTCGTGGTCTTCCAGGGCCATGGCGTCCAGATGCAGCGGGCTGTAGCGGGCCAGTTCTTCGCTGAGGTAGGCGATCAGCGCGTCCTGGGTGGGCAGTGACACGTGGGTCGCCTGGCCCGGTATCAGCTCCATCACGTGATAGTGCTGCTGTACCTGGAGCAGGTAACGGTGATTGCCCTGACCGAGCAGCAGGTTCTGGGCGGTGTCGAAGATTTCTTCCACGCGCTGGGCAATGAACTGCGCGCGGTTGTGACAGAAGCAGCGCACCCGCAGTCGTGGCAGATGGTCCGCCGGCAATTGATTGAGGTAGTCGCGCAGGCAGTCGAGCAGGGCGTGAGGGCCGTCGTAGCGGCTGACCATCACCTCGTTCCAGCTGTTGAGCGTGACCTGGTCCAGGGTCAGCACCAGGTTGTCGCGCACACCGGCATAACTCAGGGAGTCGGTGCGTTCGGTGGTCATCAGGATGTTCAGGTCGCGGTGGTGCTTGAGCGGGTCGACGCCGACGTTGATCAGCAGCAGGACTTCCTCAGGCACCGCCGAGCGCAGCAGGCGCTCTTCATCGACGCTGGCCAGGGGCAGGGCGACGCTCTGTTGCAGGCTGCCCAGCAGGTTGAACAGCTCGAACTCAGTCATGTCGCTGGTGCCGGGGTGCAGGGCCAGGCGGGTGCTGCTGTCGATCACACCGTTGCGATGGCACCAGGTGAGCATCTCCAGCAGGTCGCGGCTGCGCTTGATCGGCGCGAAGTGCTCCCATTCCAGGGCCGTGAGGTTGCCGTTGTACAGGCCCCAGTGGTGTTGGCCCGGCTCCTTGCGGTTGGGCGATTGCACCAGGGTCAGGGTGTCTTCGGCCAGATCCGGGGCGATGCCGGGGTTGATGAACTCGACTTTGCCGGCCTTGCGTTCAAAGGCGGCATACAGGCGCCGGCCCAATACGTTGAGGTCGCGTTTGTTGATCAGGCTGACGGTCTGTTCGGTGCGAGCGAACTGGGTCAGGAAGCGATAGCTGTAATTGAGCTCGTTGACCAGTGCGCGGCGCTCGGAGGCGACCTGGCGTACTTTCCACTGGCTGCGACTGTCCAGCAGTGTCAGTTGGCGCTGGTCCCAGCCCCATTCATGGGCCAGGCGCTCCAGCAGCAGGCGTTGCCAGCTGGTGCTGCGCTGGCCGGCGCTGAGCTTGCGGTTGACCTTGAGGTACAGCGAACGCCGCACCAGCTCCAGGCGTTCTGGCTCGTTGCGGGCCTTGAGGTATTCCTCGATGCGGCGGTAGACCACGATGTAGGGGTCCAGCTCGTCCAGGTCCATCTGGTTGGCGAATACCGCGCGCTTGAAGCGCAGGCTCAGGCAGTGCACGTTCGGGTGTTCGCTGGCATAGACCTCGGTCAGCAGCAGCTTGAGCACCGACTTGTAGGGTGACTCGATGCCCTTGAACAGCTGCCACAACCCGGCGCCGATGAATTCGCCCGGAGGGATGCGCGCCAGGTGGCCAAGGTCCAGGGTTTCGTCGGCACGGATAAAGCGCTTGGAAATCAGCGTGTGGGTGAACTCGGCATAACGAGTCTCTTCATACACCGGCACCAGCCACCAGATCGGTGTACGCCCGGCCAGCCAGATGGCGGTGCGGTAGAACTCGTCCAGCAACAGGTAATGCTGGGTGGTGCCGCAATCGTCGGAACTCAGTTGCGTGTCGCGCTCACCGAGCACAAAGCGTGTCGGCTCGATCAGGAAGAAGTGCGCCTCGGCACCCATGGTCAGGGCCCAGGCTTCCAGCAGTTGGCATTTCTTGCGCAGTTCGGCCAGTTCCACCTCGCTCAGGTCGGCGGCGTGACACACCCACACATCCATATCGCTCTGGTCGGCCTGGGCCAGCGTCCCAAGGCTGCCCATTAGAAACAGGCCGTGAATCGGTCGCGGTGGGTTGCCGTGGCGTGGCTTGTAGGAGAACGAGCGGGTCAGGCGCTGGGCTTCGGTCAGTGCCTGGGCGTCGGGTTCGAAATTCGACAGGCCGGCCGGTGTACTGCCCGATACATAGCCGGGCAGCAACGGGTGATTGACGTGGAAGAACAGCGGCAACAAGGTCAGCACGCTTTGCTGACGCGGCGTCAGCCCTTCGACAGCCCGGGCCATGCGCCCTTCGTTGAGGGCCATGAAACGCGCGCGCAATTGGGCCAGCACCTTACGGTCGATGCCTTCGTCCAGGTCGGGGCGGATCTCATGGGTGCGGGTCATGTCGAAGTCGGTGGCTCGCAGAGCCCGACGTGGGCGGCCATGTAGGAGTTTACAGCCAGTAGCGTAGGAGGTTTAGAGGGAAATGGATTTTGACGTCAGAATTTTCGCACCTCCAAAGCAATGCCCCCGGAATCCGCCAGTAGCGGACTCCATGGGCGATGTAGGGTATCAGGCAGCTTCTTTGGTAGTGGCAGTGGTCAGGATGGTCAGCAGGGTCTGGGCTTGTTCGGCAGCGTCCCGGCCAAGGCTGGTCAGGTAGCCCCCGTCCGGTTGGTCGATAAGTCCTTTCGCGTGCAGGCGCTTGGCAGCAGCGATGGCAGTGGGCGCGGCGGTCTGGTGAACTTTCAGACCTTCCTTGGTGCTGTCCAATGGGAAGAGTACAAGGATTTCCAGTTCGGCAACCAACTCAGGGGTATACGACATAAGGACTCCAGACTTTCTAAGAATTTATTAGAGGCTAGCAGGCCATAAGGTGAACGCACTTTGCCGAACTGTCCAGCGTGTTGCTGCGCCCCTGGATTATTGCTTTTCCGGGGGCAGTTCCGGCAGGGCGCGCAGTGCAGTTTCATACCATTCGGTATTGAACGCACGGTCCTCTTCCAATAGCGCATCAATCTCGACAGCCAGCACGTGGGCCATCAGTTGCAGGATCTCTTCACGCTCATAACCCACCAGTGTCAGCTTGTTGAACGTGGCTTTGGCCGCCGGCGGGTTTTCGCTTTCAATCTGGTTCTCGATCGCTTCGATCAGGGTGTTTTCGGCGAATTCTTCTTCGTCGTTGTCGATATCGGTCGGCTCGCTCATGGCTGGCTCCTCAAGGAAAGGGCGTCAGTCTACCCCCATTCAGGCGGGTGATGCTGCTGGCAAGGCCGGGCCCTGAGGGCTATAACCCCTGCAGCCAACCCCATTCCCGGCCTGGAGGCACCTGCAATGCTCAAGCTCTACGGATTCTCGGTCAGCAACTACTACAACATGGTCAAGCTGGCGCTGCTGGAGAAAGGACTGTCGTTCGAAGAGGTGCCCTTTCTCTCTGGGCAGACCCCCGATGTCTTTGCGGTGAGCCCACGTGGCAAGGTGCCGGCCCTCGGCGTCAAGCAGGGGTTTATCAACGAAACCAGTGTGATCCTCGAATACATCGAACAGACCCAGGAAGGGCCTTCGCTGTTGCCCGCCGAGCCGTTCCAGCGAGCCCAGGTGCTGGCGCTGTGCAGGGAGATCGAGTTGTACATCGAGCTGCCGGCCCGCGCATGTTACGCCGAAGCGTTTATGGGCATGCCTGTGCCGGAGGCGATCAAGGAGAAGTCCAGGTCCGAGCTGTTACTGGGGGTCGGTGCGCTGGGCAGGCACGGCAAGTTCGCGCCGTATGTGGCGGGGGAGAGCTTCACGATTGCGGATTTGTACTTCATGTACAGCGTGAACCTCGCCTGCGCGGTGGGCGAAAAACTGTTCGGCCTGGATTTGCTGGCTGAAATGCCGGCGGCCAAGGCGTTGCTGGACACGTTGCATGCGATGCCCAACGCTCAGAAAGTGGCGGAGGACAGGGAGGCGGCGATGCCTGCGTTCAGGGCCATGATTGCGGCCAAGAAATAACCCAGGCTGCACCGCACTCCCACCTGTTTAGCGGCTTGCGAGCAGGGCCTGGCCGCGTACCACTGCGGCTTTTACCTGCGCCGGGGCGGTCCCGCCCACGTGGTTGCGGGCATTCACCGAACCTTCCAGGGTCAGCACGGCAAACACGTCCTGTTCGATCTGGTCGCTGAACTGGCGCAGTTCTTCCAGGCTCATTTCCGCCAGGTCCTTGCCGGTGTCCACGCCGTACTTCACCGCATGGCCGACGATTTCGTGGCAATCGCGGAACGGCAGGCCACGGCGCACCAGGTAGTCGGCCAGGTCGGTCGCCGTGGAGAACCCGCGCAGCGCCGCTTCACGCATGATCGCGTGCTTGGGCTTGATCGCCGGGATCATGTCGGCAAACGCACGCAGCGAGTCGCGCAGGGTGTCGGCGGCGTCGAACAGCGGCTCCTTGTCTTCCTGGTTGTCCTTGTTGTAGGCCAGGGGTTGGCCTTTCATCAGGGTCAGCAGGCCCATCAAGGCGCCGAACACGCGCCCGCTCTTGCCACGCACCAGTTCGGGCACGTCGGGGTTTTTCTTTTGCGGCATGATCGAGCTGCCGGTGCAGAAGCGGTCCGGCAGGTCGATGAACTGGAATTGCGCGCTGGTCCACAGCACCAGCTCTTCGGAGAAGCGCGACAGGTGCATCATCGCAATACTGGCGGCGGCACAGAATTCGATGGCGAAGTCACGGTCCGACACGCCGTCCAGCGAGTTGCCGCCAACAGCGTCGAAGCCCAGCAATTGTGCGGTGTACTCGCGGTCGATCGGGTAAGTGGTGCCGGCCAGAGCGGCGCTGCCCAGAGGCATGCGGTTGGCACGCTTGCGGCAGTCCACCAGGCGCTCGTAGTCGCGGCTGAGCATTTCGAACCAGGCCAGCAAGTGGTGGCCGAAGGTCACCGGTTGCGCGGTCTGCAGGTGAGTGAAGCCCGGCATGATGGTGTCCGATTCACGCTCGGCCTGCTCCAGCAAACCTTTCTGCAGGCGGGTGATTTCGGACAGGATCAGGTCGATCTCGTCACGCAGCCACAGGCGGATATCGGTGGCCACCTGGTCGTTGCGGCTACGGCCGGTGTGCAGCTTCTTGCCAGTCACACCGATGCGGTCGGTAAGGCGGGCCTCGATGTTCATGTGCACGTCTTCCAGGTCGACGCGCCAGTCGAACGTGCCGGCTTCGATCTCGCCACGGATGGTGGTCAGGCCGTCGATGATGCTATCGCGCTCGGCATCGGTCAGCACGCCGACCTTGGCCAGCATCGTCGCGTGGGCGATGGAGCCCATGATGTCGTGGCGGTACAGGCGCTGGTCGAAGGTGACGGAGGCGGTGAAGCGGGCGACGAAGGCGTCGACGGGTTCACTGAAGCGGCCGCCCCAGGACTGGTTGGTCTTGTCGGTGCTCATGGATTCGCTCGTGATCTGCTTAATAAAGAGGCATGGAAGTGTGCCGGCGATAATAACAGGGTTGCCCGTGGACGCGGTGCTGCGGGTCGTCGGCATTTTTATTTGTGCAAAGGATGGCTAAGTGCCTTGCCGTCGACCGCGTCCAGGACGAGACTGAGGAAAGGGGCTTATTGAAACGATATTTGACGATTGAGCAATGTCGTCTCGGCGAGCGTCTACAGTTGGACTGATAGTGTGTGAATGCACCAAAGTCGGGTAATGCGGTCAGAGCCCAGACTATCCATTAAAAAAGGGGGGTATTCGGATTGTGTATCAGCAAACCCTACGACGATGCCCGAAGGCAGCAGGTCTTGGGCGCTATTGAACAGGTCCGGGTAAATATGGGTGCCACTCTCAGGGCACTTTTTGCCGCTCGCGCTAGTCTTAGCGTGGATCGCTGTGACGCAAGTCACCGCACCTGTCTACGCTATCCTTGTGCGAGACTCACGCAGGAATCCAGCGCAATATGAATGTCCTGATCGTTGATGACGAACCCCAAGCCCGCGAGCGACTGAGCCGTCTGGTCAGTGAGCTCGAGGGTTATGCAGTATTAGAGCCGAGCGCCACCACGGGCGAAGAGGCGTTGACGCTGATCGACAGCCTCAAGCCGGATGTGGTGTTGCTCGATATCCGCATGCCGGGCCTCGATGGCTTGCAAGTGGCGGCCCGATTGAGCGAGCGAGAGTCGCCACCTGCCGTGGTGTTTTGCGCAACCGGTGAAGAGTTTTCCACGGAAACGCTGGAAGCCAGCGGTGTCAGCTTCCTCATCAAACCGGTGGTGGGCGACGCCTTGCTCAAGGCCCTCAAAAAGGCTGAGCGCCCAACCCGCGTCCAGCTTGCCGCCCTGACTCAGCCTGCCGCCCAAAGTGGTAACGGGCCACGCAGCCATATCAGCGCCCGTACCCGTAAAGGCATCGAACTTATCCCGCTGGGTGAAGTGGTCTATTTTATTGCCGATCACAAGTACGTGACGCTGCGTCACCAGGGCGGCGAAGTGCTGCTCGATGAGCCGCTCAAGGCGCTTGAGGATGAGTTCGGCGACCGCTTCGTGCGTATCCACCGCAACGCGCTGGTGGCCCGTGAGCGCATCGAACGTTTGCAGCGCACGCCCCTGGGGCATTTCCAGCTTTTCCTCAAAGGCCTTAACGGCGACGCGTTGATCGTCAGCCGACGGCATGTGGCCGGTGTGCGCAAGATGATGCAGCAGCTTTAGCCCAAGGGTTGTAGCGAGGCCTGCATTCCATATCCCGGTGCGAGGTGGCCAGGGAGGCCCCGCACTTGCTGATTCAAATCAAAGCGTATTTGCCTGAGCTGTTATTATCTGCCGTATCTATTCAGTACGGATTGATCCATGTCCTCTCGCGAAATCCGCATCGCCACCCGTAAAAGCGCCCTGGCCTTGTGGCAGGCCGAATACGTCAAAGCACGCCTTGAGCAGGCCCACCCTGGCCTCAAGGTGTCCCTGGTGCCCATGGTCAGTCGTGGCGACAAGCTGCTCGACTCGCCACTGTCGAAGATCGGCGGCAAGGGCTTGTTCGTCAAGGAACTGGAAACCGCGCTGCTGGAAAACGAAGCCGACATCGCCGTGCATTCGATGAAAGACGTACCCATGGACTTTCCAGAAGGCCTGGGCCTGTTTTGCATCTGTGAACGTGAAGACCCGCGTGACGCCTTCGTTTCCAATACTTATGCATCGTTGGATGAGTTGCCTTTGGGCAGCATCGTCGGTACGTCGAGCCTGCGTCGCCAGGCGCAGTTGCTGACTCGTCGTCCGGACCTGCAGATCCGCTTCCTGCGTGGCAACGTCAACACCCGCCTGGCGAAGCTGGATGCCGGTGAATATGACGCGATCATCCTCGCCGCCGCCGGCCTGATCCGTCTCGGTTTTGAAGACCGCATCACCTCGGCCATCAGCGTCGAGGACAGCCTGCCCGCCGGTGGGCAAGGCGCCGTTGGCATCGAATGCCGTACCGCCGACCGAGAAATCCACGCCCTGCTCAAACCTCTTGATCACCAGGATACCGAAGTACGCGTCACGGCCGAGCGCGCCCTGAACAAGCACCTCAACGGTGGCTGCCAGGTGCCGATCGCCTGTTACGCCGTGCTCGAAGGTGAAAACCTGTGGTTGCGTGGCCTGGTGGGTGATCCGGAGGGTGGCACCCTGCTGACTGCCGAGGTCCGTGGCCCGCAACGTGATGCCACGGCCCTCGGTATCCAGGTGGCTGAAGCGCTGCTGGAGAAGGGCGCCGGTGCCATTCTGCAAAAAGTCTACGGCGAGGCCGGCCCGCAGTGACCGAATGGCGTGTGCTGCTGACGCGGCCTGCCGAGGAATCGATGGCCCTGGCGGCCAAGTTGTCCGATGCGGGGGTTTTCAGCAGCAGCTTGCCGTTGCTGGATATTGAGCCGCTGCCGGTCACTCCTGAACAGCAGGCTGTCTTCCATGACCTGAGCCGCTACTGCGCGGTGATCGTAGTAAGCAAGCCGGCGGCGCGACTTGCGGTCGCGCAGCTGGATCGCGCATGGCCGCAGTTGCCATGGTTCAGTGTCGGCGCCGCCACCGCGCAGGTATTGGCTGATCACGGCCTCACCGTTCACTATCCCCCCACTGGCGACGACAGCGAGGCCTTGCTTCAATTGCCTGCGTTGCGCGAGGCTGTCGCACGCCCTGATGCCCAGGTCTTGATCCTGCGAGGCGAGGGGGGGCGTGAGCTGCTGGCGGAGCGTTTGCGTGAGCAAGGTGCTAGTGTCGACTATCTGGAGTTGTATCGCCGTTTCCTGCCGGCCTACGACGCCGGGGTACTGATGCAACGCATCCAGTTGGAACGCTTGAACGGCCTGGTGGTCAGCAGTGGGCAGGGTTTTCTACACCTGCAAGCCCTGGCCGGAGCCGATTGGCCGCAAGTGGCACAGCTACCGTTGTTCGTGCCGAGCCCGCGAGTCCAGGAGATGGCGCGGGCCGCCGGTGCAGAAAAAGTTGTGGATTGTCGTGGTGCGAGTGCCGCGGCTTTGTTAGTGGCGATACGGAGCTATACCGTTCCCACTCTCTGAAACGCAAAGGACGGATACGTGAGCGAAACAGCCTTGCCTAAAGATGAAACCCAACCCGCACTTGATGCGCCGGTTGAGTCACCGGTCACCGCGCCGCGCCGTGGCAATGGCCTGGCAATCGTCGCCCTGCTGCTCGGCGCCGCCGGTGTTGCCGCGGGCGGTTGGGGGATCTGGCAGGTCCGCGCCCTGCAGGCCAGCAGCCAACAGCAGTTGGGCCAGGTGCAGACCCTCGATGACCAGTCCCAGTCCCTCAAGCAAAGCCAGCAACAACTGGCGGCGCGCGTGGCGCAGTTGCCGGGTGCGGATGAGCTTGAGGAGCGCCGTCGTTTGGTGGCCCAGTTGCAGGGCGACCAGCAACGTCTGAGCCAGCGCCTGGAAACCGTGCTGGGCGCCAGCCGCAAGGACTGGCGTCTGGCCGAGGCCGAACACTTGATTCGCCTGGCGAGCCTGCGTCTGTCTGCCCTGCAGGACATCAACAGTGCGCAGGCGCTGGTGCAGGGTGCCGACGAGATTCTTCGCGAACAAAGCGATCCCGGCTCCTACGCGGCACGCGAGCAATTGGCCAAGAGCCTAGCTGCGCTGCGTAGCACCGAGCAGCCGGACCGCACCGGGCTGTACCTGCAATTGGCGGCCTTGCGCGACCAGGTCGTGCAGTTGGCGGCCATCGCCCCCGAATATCAGCTGACCGAGCCGGCCTCCCAAGGCCGCCCGACCACGGACACCGAAAGCCGCTGGAGCCAATGGTGGGAGCAGATTTCCCGCTACTTCCGCATTGACTTCAACCCGGATGACAACATCCGCCCGCTCCTGGCCGGCCAAGGCTTGAACCAGGTGCGCCTGGCCCTGAGCCTGGCCCTGGAGCAAGCACAATGGGCCGCTCTCAATGGCGAGTCGGCAGTCTATAGCCGCTCCCTAGGAGAGGCGCGCAGCGTCTTGCAGGACAACTTCAACCAGGACAACCCACAGAGCAAGGCGATGCTGGCGCGTATTGCAGAGCTTGAGCCCAAGGCGGTGTCGGTGGTGACGCCGGACCTGGCTGCGAGCCTGGCGGCAGTGCAGGCGTACCTTGAGCGGCGTCATCTGTCTGCCGACGAAGCCAAGGCGGCGGCGACGCCGGCGAAGCAGGAGTAGAGCTGATGAAACGTTTCTATGTGGTCCTGGTGCTGGCGATTGCCATCGCGCTGGCGCTGGCGGTGGGCATTTCGAAACACACCGGTTACGTGCTGGTCACCTACCCGCACGTGCTGCATTACGAGTCAAGCCTGTGGGCGACCGTGGTGGCGGTGTTTGCCATCGGTTTGACGATTTACCTGATCCGCGTGCTCCTGAGCCTGGTCACCACTTCCGGTGGCGTGGTCAACCCGTGGTCGCGGCGCAACCGCAGCCGCCGCGTGCAGATCGCCATCGAACAAGGCCAGATGGACCTCGCCGAAGGCCGCTGGGCCAGCGCCGAGCGCCACCTGCACCGCGCTGCCGAAGCCGAGCGTCAGCCACTGCTGTACTACCTCGGCGCGGCCCGTGCTGCCAATGAGCAGGGGCGCTACGAAGAGTCCGATGGTTTGCTGGAGCGTGCCCTGGAGCGTCAGCCCCAGGCCGAGCTGGCGGTTGCCTTGAGCCATGCCCAACTGCAACTGGACCGTGGTGATACGGAGGGTGCGCTGACCACCTTGCAGGCGATGCACGAACGCCATCCCCATAACGCGCAGGTGCTGCGCCAATTGCAGCGCTTGCATCAGCAGCGGGGCGACTGGTCATCGGTGATCCGCCTGTTGCCGGAATTGCGCAAGGACAAAGTCCTGCCCGCCAGTGAACTGGCCGAGCTTGAGCGTCGTGCGTGGGGCGAGAACCTCAGCCTCGCAGCCCAACGTGAAGAACAGGGCGAGGCCGGCTTGCAGTCCCTTGAACGGGCTTGGCAACAACTGACATCCGCTCAGCGTCAGGAGCCGCAATTGGTCCTGGCCTATGCCGAGCAATTGCGTCAACTGGGCGCCGACGCCAAGGCTGAGGAAGCATTGCGCGGCGCCATCAAGCGTGGTTACGACAGCCACCTGATCCGGCTGTATGGTCTGTTGCGTGGCAGCGATCCGGCCCGGCAGCTGAAGTTTGCCGAAGGTTGGCTGAAGGATCATCCTGGCGATGCCAGCCTGCTGCTGACGTTGGGCCGTCTGTGCCTGCAAAACAGTTTGTGGGGCAAGGCGCGAGACTATCTGGAAAGCAGCCTGCAGGTGCAGCGTAACCCTGAGGCCTGCGCCGAGCTGGCGCGCTTGTTGGCCCAACTGGGTGACACCGAGCGCAGTAACCAATTGTTCCAGGAAGGGCTGGGGTTGCTGGATAACCGTTTGCTGGCTTCACCGTTACCCGTCCCGGCCCGGGTTTGAGGCAGGAAGACAGGCGAGGGTTGGCTCGGATATGTTTGGCAGCCAATCCCTCAGGACCTCAGAAAGCAGCTATCAGCGAGATTGTGGGCAAAGTCCGACGCTCTGTTGTCTAAAGTCTTCCATCTTCTGGCGGGATCTCCTTAACCTCTCGCGGAATCGTCTGCTCCAGCATGTATTGAAAGCGGTCAGGCCTTTCCTCTACCGTAGCGACCTATCTTTCGCGATGCGGATAAAGCATGTCTTTGGCCCCTTCACGCTCCTTGTATGTCCTTGCGTTCCTGGCGGGTGCGCTGACATTGGGCGCCTCGTTTTACCTCGAGTTCGGGGTCTCGTTGCGTCCTTGCTTCCTGTGCCAGATGCAGCGGGGTTTCCTGGCCGGTTTCACATTAGTCAATCTGGTCGCCGCCCTTCATAACCCCAAGCGCTCGGTTATCTGCCTGTATGGGCTGGCGAGCATGGGCTTCGCACTGCTGGGTGCCATTACCGCCGTACGCCAGGTACTGCTGCAAAACGCCGCACCGGGACAGTCGGCTGATTGCTGGCCCAGCCTGCATTACATGATCGAAAACCTGTCGTTTTGGCAGGCTCTGCAATTGACCGTCAAAGGCACCGTCGACTGCGTTGAGATCAACTGGACGCTGTTTGACTTGAGCCTGCCGGAGTGGAGCCTGCTGTTCTTCATTGGAATGTTGATATTGGGCGTCATGCAATTTTCACAGCTGTTTTTGAGCCAACGTTTGCGCCCGGCGAGGCGCTGATATCGGGTCGCAGTTTGTAGGACGGGATTAAACACTTGTATGAACTTTCTCTCCTGCGTACCTTGAAGCCATAGTCATGCGGGCATAATCTGGCCCGCACGTGTAGTTCAAACCGTTTGTCAGACGCGGCCTTGTCCGGCTGCTGCTTTATCCTTGAAGTGTTGCGCGGGCACCAGGCGGCAGCGCCCCTATTAGGGAAGAGAGATCATCATGCTGGAAAGTTGTCAGAATGCTCAGGAACGCTGGGGTGGGGTGCACAAGCTGATCGACAGCTGGTTGAAGGCACGTCACGAACTGGTTCGGGCCTTTGATGCTCTTGGCGCCAAGCCTGAAGCACTGGCCGAGAACCGTGAACCGTTGCAGGACTTTTGTGGTGTGTTGGTGGACTACGTGTCAGCCGGCCATTTCGGTGTCTATGAGCAACTGACCAAGGAGGCCGAGGCCTTCGACGATCAGCGTGGCCTGGATTTGGCGGAAACCATTTACCCGCGTATCGACGTCATCACTGAAAAGCTGCTCGAGTTCACCGACCTGTGTGATGCCGGTAACTGCGTGGCGGATAAATTCAAGGAATTGGGCGCGTTGCTTCACGAACGGTTCGAGCTGGAAGACTGCCTGATCGAAGTGCTGCACAACGCTCACAAGGAAGAGTCTGCTACCCAGGCTTGATCCGCGATAATAGCGGTACAAAAAACGGTGCGCATGGCGCACCGTTTTTTATTGCCTCAGTGTCGGGTACCGAGCAATTCGATCTCGAACACCAGGGGTGTATAGGGCGGGATCAACTCGCCGGCACCGTCGGCGCCATAGGCCTGGGACGATGGAATCACCAGGCGCCATTTGGCGCCCACCGGCATCTGTTGCAACGCGCTGCTCCAACCGCTGATCACACTGTCCAGGCGAAACCATTGAGGTTGCGCGCTCTGGTCGAACACTGTCGCATCGGGTAGCCGTCCCACGTACTTCACTTGAACCTGGTCGCTGGCCTTCGGCTTGTCGCCAGTGCCTGGGGTGAGCTCGGTAAGCAGGATTCCATCCGCCAACTCGCGCACACCCTTTGTGGCTTTTTCTTTGCTCAGGAATTGTTGTTCGGCCGCGAGTGCTTTTTCGCTTTGAGGTGCCTGCGCGTCAGCTTCGCTTTGTGCTTCGTGCTGGGCAAGAATCTGTTCGATGCGTGCGTTGTCCAGCGCCAGGGGTTTGCCTTGATAGGCTTGTTTGAGGCCTTCGACCAGCGCCTGGATCTGCAAGTCGGGAACCTCCTGGCGCAGGCGTTCGCCGAGGCTGGCGCCCAGGCTGTAGGCGAGGTCGTGCTGGTTCTGGTCGGTGTTTTTTACCGGCGATTGTTCGCTCGCATTGGCCACCGAAATCGCCAGGCCAAGCACAAGAAAAAGGTAACGCGACATGGGCATCCTCCCGCCGAAAGTGCGACGGATTATGCCAGTGTGGTGACGTAAAAAGTGCCGCGTATTTTCGTTATCTCGATAAGAATTTTCTCACGGTGCAACGCCAGGCAAACGATACTGTCAACATGCCCTAGCGGCGGTAAGAGCAGAGGGCTAGTATGAGCCGCACCCACGTCAGCCAGGAGGTAAACCATGTCGGCCAAACAGAAGCCTGTTAATACCCCGTTGCATTTACTCCAACAACTCTCGGGCAGCTTGCTCGAACATCTGGAAAGCGCCTGTTCCCAAGCGTTGGCCGATGCAGAAAAACTGCTCGCCAAGCTGGAAAAACAACGCGGTAAAGCGCAAGAAAAGCTGCACAAATCCCGTACCAAACTGCAAGACGCCGCTACTGCCGGCAAGGCCAAGGCACAAGCCAAAGCCAAAGACGCTGTCAAAGAACTTGAGGACCTGCTGGACGCCCTCAAGGATCGCCAAGCTGAAACCCGCGCCTACATTTCCCAACTGAAAAAAGATGCTCAGGAAAGCCTGAAACTGGCTCAGGGCGTAGGTCGTGTGAAGGAAGCCGTGGCTAAGGTGTTGGGTGCTCGTACCCCAGCTAAAGCTGTTGCAGCGAGCGCGGCGAAGAAGCCGGCGAGCAAAGCTGTTGCTGCCAAGGCACCCGCTAAAGCCGTAGCAAAACCTGCTGCTGCCAAGCCAGCTTCTAAAACCGCTGCTGCAAAACCAGCCGCCAAGCCAGCCGCTAAAACGGCTGCTGCAAAACCAGCCGCCAAGCCAGCCGCTAAAACGGCTGCTGCAAAACCAGCCGCCAAGCCAGCCGCTAAAACGGCTGCTGCAAAACCAGCCGCCAAGCCAGCCGCTAAAACGGCTGCTGCAAAACCAGCCGCCAAGCCAGCCGCTAAAACGGCTGCTGCAAAACCAGCCGCCAAGCCAGCCGCTAAAACCGCTGCTGCAAAACCAGCCGCCAAGCCAGCCGCTAAAACCGCTGCTGCAAAACCAGCCGCCAAGCCAGCCGCCAAGCCAGCCGCTAAAACCGCTGCTGCGAAACCAGCCGCCAAGCCAGCCGCTAAAACCGCTGCTGCAAAACCAGCCGCCAAGCCAGCCGCTAAAACCGCTGCTGCAAAACCAGCTGCCAAGCCAGCCGCTAAAACCGCTGCTGCGAAACCAGCCGCCAAGCCAGCTGCTAAAACCGCTGCTGCGAAACCAGCTGCCAAGCCAGCGGCCAAACCTGCTGCTGCGAAACCAGCCGCCAAGCCAGCAGCCAAACCTGCTGCTGCCAAGCCAGCAACACCTGCTGCCGCCCCGGCTGCAGCCACCGCTCCAACTGCACCGGCCAGCAGCACGCCTGCCCCGGTAGCGCCAAGCACCACCCCAACCAGCGCTTCCTAAGTGCTGGTGGCCGCGACGCGCAGCTGCTGCAGCGCGTCGCGGTCAAGGTTGGCGGTATCCTCAGCCGCCAGTCCTTCCAACCATCGTTGCTGACCCTGCGCATCGCCTGTCGGCCATGTTTGTGCCAACGCTTCCAGGCGCTCCAGCAACTGCCGTTCGGCGTCCAGCTCCAGGGCCTTGACCCGTTCGCGTAAGCCCGCCAAATCCTGATCCTGCAGCGCCATGGCGCGCCATTGCATGCGCACCTGTCGTAACGGTTTGATTACGTGTGTCTGCCAAGACCCGGCGATCTGTTTCAGCGCCTGCATGCGCTCGGCGGTCGCTATCACCGCACGCTGCTCGAGCCACGCACCACACAGCAACAGGCACACGTCCGCACCTTGCTCCTGCAAACGCAGGCAAGCGGCCTCGCACCCTGAGCGGGCGTAAGTCGAGAGGGCAAAGCTCCACAGGTCAGCGCACATATTCACACCCAAGCCAGCGGCCAACGAAGCTGGTAGACTCCGCCGCCATTATGATCCGACTTCAAAGCCTAACATTACAGCGTGGTCCGCAACGTCTTCTCGAAGACGCCGAGTTGACCCTGCACGCCGGTCACAAAGCCGGCCTGATCGGTGCCAACGGCGCCGGCAAATCCACGTTGTTCGCTCTGTTGCTGGGTGAGCTGACCCCGGATTCCGGGGACTGCCTGCTGCCAGCCGACTGGCGCATCGCCCATATGCGCCAGGAGATCGACACCCTCGACCGTATTGCAATCGACTACGTGCTCGATGGCGATCTGCGCCTGCGTCAGGTGCAACACGACCTGGCCGAGGCCGAGGAAGCCCAGGACGGCGCCGCACAGGCGCGCCTGCACTCGGAACTCGACAGCGCCGACGGCTATACGGCTGACGCCCGTGCGCGCAAAATGCTCGCCGGCCTTGGCTTTACCAACGAACAGATGGACCGCCCCGTCGCCGACTTCTCCGGCGGCTGGCGCATGCGCCTGAACCTGGCGCAGGCGTTGATGTGCCCGTCTGACCTGCTGCTGCTCGACGAACCGACCAACCACTTGGACCTCGATGCGATCCTGTGGCTGGAAGACTTCCTCAAGAATTATCAGGGCACCTTGCTGTTGATCTCCCATGACCGGGATTTCCTCGACGCCGTGGTCGACAACATCGCCCACGTCGAGCAGAAAAAGATCACCCTCTATCGTGGCGGCTACACTGCGTTCGAACGCGCCCGCGCCGAACGCCTGGCCCAGCAGCAACAGGCTTACGAGAAGCAGCAGGCGCAACGTGCGCACATGGAAAGCTACATTGCCCGCTTCAAGGCCCAGGCCACCAAGGCGCGGCAGGCCCAGAGCCGGATCAAGGCCCTGGAGCGAATGGAAGAGCTGTCGGCGGCCCACGTCGACTCACCGTTCGACTTCGTGTTCCGTGAGTCGGTGAAGATCTCCAGCCCGTTGCTGGATCTTTCCGATGCGCGTCTGGGCTACGGCGACAAGACCATCCTGGAAAAAGTGAAGCTGCAGCTTACGCCGGGTGCGCGTATCGGTTTGCTCGGCCCCAACGGCGCGGGCAAGTCGACGCTGATCAAGAACCTGTCAGGCGAGCTGTCGCCATTGGCTGGGCGTCTGACCCGTGGCGAGAACACTGTGGTGGGTTACTTCGCCCAGCATCAGTTGGACTCGCTGGACGCCAAGGCCAGCCCGTTGCTGCACTTGCAGCGCCTGGCGCCGACCGAGCGCGAACAGACCCTGCGCGACTTCCTCGGTGGTTTCGACTTCCGTGGCGCGCGTATCGACGAGCCGGTGCTGAATTTCTCCGGCGGCGAAAAAGCCCGCCTGGCCTTGGCGTTGATCGCCTGGGACCGTCCGAACCTGCTGCTGCTCGACGAACCGACCAACCACCTTGACTTGGAAATGCGCCTGGCGCTGACCATGGCCTTGCAGGAGTTCAGCGGTGCGGTACTGGTGGTGTCTCACGATCGCCACCTGCTCAAGAGCACCACCGACAACTTCCTGCTGGTGGCGGACGGTAAAGTCGAAGAGTTCGACGGCGACTTGGATGACTATGCGCGCTGGCTGACGGATTACCGCCTGCGCAACGCGCCGGTCAGCAACACCCCAGTCAACCCGGACAAGACCGACAAGAAAGCCCAGCGCCAGGCCGCCGCCGCGCTGCGTCAACAGCTGGCGCCGCACAAGCGTGAAGCCGACAAGCTGGAGGCCGAGCTGGGCAAGGTGCATGAGCGCCTGGCCAGGATCGAAACCAGCCTGGGCGACAGTGCCGTCTACGAGGCGGCCCGCAAGGACGAACTGCGCGACCTGCTGGCTGAGCAGGCCAAGCTCAAAGTACGCGAAGGGCAATTGGAGGAAACCTGGATGGAGGCCCTCGAATTGCTGGAAACCCTGCAAGCGGAGCTGGAGGCGCTGTCCTGATGGAAGCGTTGCAACTGCCGATACCGACGCAGTGGGTCGAACCCGTATGGGTCGGCGTGCAAATCCTGCTGATCCTGCTGGCCGGCTACCTCGCACAGCGGTTTGTCGCCAAGGGCCTGACTCGCCTGGGTGAGCGCTATCCGTTCCCGCCGCAATTGCTGATGCCACTGCGCGGTGGCTTGCGCTGGCTGATCATGGGCAGTGCGCTGATCTTTGTGCTGGGTCGCCTGGGCGTGTCCGCCACGGTGTTGTGGACGGCACTCTCCGGGTTTGTCGCGGTTGCCGCCGTGGCGTTCTTCGCCATGTGGTCGGTGTTGTCCAACCTGCTGTGCGCCATTCTGATTTTCACCGTCGGGCCCTTTCGCCTGGGTGACATCGTCGAACTGGTGGATACCGTCGACAAACCGGGCGTGAAGGGTCGGGTCGTGGCGATCAACCTGCTCTATACCACGTTGGTCGAAGTGGCAGAGGCCGGTACCGACAGTGCGATGGTGCAGGTGCCCAACAGCCTGTTCTTCCAGCGCTCGGTGCGCCGTTGGCCAGGTACCCATGTCTTTCCGGGCGACCGCTAGTATTCACATCCTGTAAAAATCTATAGCCATCCTTTGGTCGGCGGAGTTAGCTTAAGGCACAACAGCAAACTCCCTCCTGAGGTGTGTAATGGCACTCGATACGTGGCTGGCCTTTTTCCTGGCCAGTTGGATCATCTCCCTTTCCCCTGGCGCTGGCGCCATCGCCTCGATGTCCAGCGGCCTGCAATACGGCTTCCTGCGTGGTTACTGGAATGCCATCGGCCTGCAACTGGGCCTGGCGATGCAGATTGCCGTGGTCGCGTGCGGCCTGGGTGCCATTCTGGCGACATCCTCCACCGCTTTCTATGCGATCAAATGGTTTGGCGTGGCGTACCTGGTGTACCTGGCCATCAAGCAATGGCGCGCCCTGCCCATGGACATGACCGATGACGCGGCCGTGCGCCCGATCGGTAAACCGATGGCGATGATGTTCCGTGGCTTCCTGGTCAACGCCAGCAACCCCAAGGCCCTGGTGTTCATGCTGGCGGTCCTGCCGCAATTCGTGAACCCACAGGCGCCGCTACTGATCCAGTACCTGATCCTGGGTGCGACGATGATCTGCGTCGATATGGTGGTGATGGCGGGGTATACGGGCTTGGCGTCGAAGGTGTTGCGCCTGTTGCGCACGCCTAAGCAGCAGAAACGGATGAATCGTACGTTTGCGGGGTTGTTTGTGGGGGCTGCGGGTTTCCTGGCCAGCTTGCATCGTGCCACGGCCTGACTGACGAAACGGGATTGAAAATGGGGGAGGGGCACGCCCCTCTTCCACATGGGTGTTGATACCCACCCTCCAACTGTTCTGAAAACTACCTTGCCTCAACCCACGACAAATCACTTGTGCCTTGAGTCAAACGCTTTAACGTTTGACAATGTGTTACTTCGTATTTCCCTTTGAGATTCATTCATGACTGCCCCTTTTCGCTTTCTCGCCTGGCTGGTTTTGCCGGCGTTGATGTCGTGCAGCTTCAATCTGTTGGCCGCGACGGCCGAGGGTGCCCCACAAGCCCTGCATTTGCTGGATTACATTGGTGCTGACTACCCAGCGACGGTGGAGGCGGGCAAGGTAATCGATGAATCCGAATACCGTGAACAGCTGGAGTTTCTCGGGGTGTTGCAGGGCCTGGTGGCAGAGCTGCCGCAGCGCCCGGAACGCGCGGCGTTGGTCAAAGGCGTCGACGAACTGTCAGCGGCTGTAACCGGCCATCAGGACGGTACGACAGTCGCCCGCCAAGCCCGTCAGTTAGGTGCCCAACTAGCCGTGGCCTATGAAGTCAGCCAGGCCCCGGCGATCACCCCTGATCCAACACGAGGCGCGCCGCTCTATGCCCAGCATTGCTCGGTGTGCCACGGCACCGCAGGTGCGGGTGACGGCCCGGCCAGCGTGGGCATGACGCCACCACCGGCCAATCTGCGTGACGCCGTGCGCTTGGATCGCCTGAGCCTCTACGCGATCTACAACACCCTGGGCCTGGGTGTTGAAGGCACCGACATGCCGTCTTTCGCCGACCAACTGGACGACCGCCAGCGCTGGGACCTGGCTACCTACATCGCCGGCTTTACTGCCGACCCGGCGGCTGCAAAAAGCGAGCAACCGTTCAACCTCGCCGACTTGGCCCGCCAGACCCCCAATGAAGTACTGGCGGCCAACGGCCCAGCCGCCGCCGCTACGTTCCGCGCCCAGCGTGCGCAGCCGCCGCAGGTCAAGCGTGGCCCGGCGCAGTTGCTCGACTACACCGCGGCCACCCTGGACAAGAGTCTGGCGGCGTTCCAGAAGGGCGATCATGAGCAGGCCTACGACCTGTCTGTGGCTGCGTACCTGGAAGGTTTCGAACTGGTAGAAAGCTCGCTGGATAACGTCGACGCCAACGTGCGCAAGGACACCGAAAAGGCGTTGATGGCCTACCGGCAGTCGTTGCAGGACGGTCTGCCGGTTGAACAGGTGCAACAACGCCTGGACGTGGCCAAGGGCAAACTTACCGAATCCGCCGGCCTGCTTGGCGGTGATGGCTTGAGTTGGTCGCTGAGCTACATCTCCGGTTTGCTGATCCTGTTGCGTGAAGGCCTGGAAGCGATCCTGGTGCTGGCGGCGATCCTTGCGTTCCTGCGCAATACCGGCCAGCAATCGGCGGTGCGCAGCGTTAACGTCGGCTGGGGCCTGGCGCTGCTGGCGGGCCTGGCGACCTGGGCATTGGCCGCGTATGTGATCGATGTGAGCGGTGCCCAACGCGAATTGCTTGAAGGCTGCACGGCGCTGTTTGCCAGTGTGATGGTGCTATGGCTCGGCGTGTGGATGCACGACCGCCGCCACGCCGCCGCCTGGCAGGACTACATCAAGAGCAGCCTGGTAGGCGGCGGCGGGCGCTTCGGTTTTGCGGTGCTGGCGTTCTTCTCGGTGTACCGCGAGCTGTTCGAAGTGATCCTGTTCTACGAAACCCTGTGGCTGCAAGCCGGCCCGGCCGGGCATAACGCGGTGCTGGCGGGTGGCGCCACGGCGCTGGTGCTGTTGGTGGGCTTGGCGTGGGTGATCCTGCGGGGTTCGGCGAAGCTGCCGCTGGCGTTGTTCTTCGGCATCAACGCGGCGTTGCTGTGTGCGCTGTCGGTGGTGTTTGCCGGGCATGGGGTGAAGGCGCTGCAGGAGGCCGGCATCTTCGGCACCCGGCCGGTGGCGTTCTTTGATTTCGATTGGCTGGGCATCCACGCCGATGCGTACTCGTTGAGTGCACAGGCGGTGGCGATCCTGGCGATTGTGGTGCTGTACGGTCGCAGCCGTCTTGCCGAAAAGCGCCGGGTGGTTGCCTGAGCATGCGGGTGTGGATCGATGCCGACGCCTGCCCTCGGGCAGCCAAGGACCAGGTGGTGAAGTTCGCCCTCAAGCGCCAGTTCGAAGTGGTGTTGGTGGCCGGTCAGAGCCAGATCAAGCCGAGCTTCTCGTGTGTGAAGCTGATTGTGGTGCCCAGCGGCCCGGATGCGGCGGATGACTACCTGGTGGAGCACGCGGAGCCCGGGGAGCTGGTGATCTGCAGCGATGTGCCGCTGGCTGACCGCCTGGTAAAGAAGGGCGTTACGGCGCTTGATCCACGTGGCAAGGAGTTCAGCCCCGCCAACATGAGTGAACGGTTGGCGGTGCGCAATCTGTTCACTGATCTGCGTGAGCAAGGCCAGATGGGGGGCGGGCCACCGCCCCACGGGGAGAAGGAAAAGCAGGCGTTTGCCAATGCGCTGGACCGCATTCTTACACGCTTGATGCGCCAACCCTGATCCGTGGCGAGCGGGCTTGCCCCGCGTTGGGCGGCGAAGCCGCCCCAATTCAAGCGATGCGGTGAGTCTGTTAGACCATGGCTGCAGGTTTTAGGGCTGCTGCGCAGCCCAACGCGGGGCAAGCCCGCTCGCCACAACAAGCCGAGTCACCTACAAGCCTGCTCACCATAGGTGGGGCTATCAGTCGTTCTCGTGGGTCAGTTCCAGCACCCGATCCACCAGCTTGTTGATCCCTGAAGCGACCTCGCTGATGTTCTTGCCGAGCATATAGGCCGGGGTGCTCACCAGCTTGCGTGCCTTGTCTTCGACGATATCTTCCACCCCGCACTCCTGGTGGGTAGCGCCCATCTTGTCCAGTGCGGCGGCGGTGTCGGCGCAGTTGCCGATGGTGCAGGTCACACCGGGGCCGTAGATTTTCGCCGCCAGGGCCGGGGAGATGCAGATCAGGCCCACGGGCTTGCCCGCTTCGGCAAAGGCTTCGGCCAGTTCCAGCACCTGCGGGTTGACGCTGCAGCTGGCACCCTCCACGGCAAAGTTCGAGAGGTTTTTCGCCGCGCCAAACCCACCGGGCACGATCAGCGCATCGAAATCGCCGGCGTTGGCTTCGCGGATATCCTTCACGTCACCCCGGGCGATCCGCGCCGACTCCACCAGCACATTGCGCGACTCGGGCATCTCTTCGCCGGTGAGGTGGTTGATCACATGCAGTTGCGCAATATCCGGGGCAAAGCATTGGACCTGAGCGCCACGCTGGTCCAGGCGCAGCAAGGTGATCACGCTTTCGTGGATCTCTGCGCCGTCGTACACGCCGCAGCCGGAAAGGATCACTGCAATCTTTTTGCTCATGGGCATTTCTCCTGGGGTCTTGGCGTTAAATGTCTACTAATTTGTCATCTGTTGCCAATGGGATCTCACGCCGCTGCACCTAATCTTGATGTAACAAAAATAGACCGGACCAGACCATGGACTTCGTGCCTTACGCGGTACCGTTTTTCATTGCCTTGATCGTTGTGGAGTTGCTTGCCGACCGTTGGCGCGGCGAGCGTAACTACCGGGTGGCGGATGCCATCAACAGCCTCAGCACCGGGGTGCTGTCCACCACCACGGGGCTGCTGACCAAGGGCGTGGGGATTTTGACCTACGCGTTCGCCCTCAAGCATCTTGCCGTTATCGATCTGCCGGCCCACAGCGTCTGGACCTGGGTGTTCGCCTTCGTGTTCTACGACTTCTGCTACTACTGGCTGCATCGCATGGGTCACGAACGCAACATCCTGTGGGCCGCACACTCGGTGCATCACCAGAGTGAGGACTACAACCTCAGCACTGCACTGCGCCAGACCAGTACCGGCTTCCTGCTGAGCTGGATTTTCTACCTGCCCTTGGCCGTACTCGGCGTGCCATTGGTGGTGTTTATCAGCGTGGCATCGCTGAATTTGCTCTATCAATTCTGGGTGCACACTCGGCACGTGCCGAAGCTCGGCTGGTACGAGTGGTTTTTCGTCACGCCATCCAATCATCGGGCTCACCATGCACAGAACGCTCTCTACATGGATCGTAACTACGGCGGTGTGTTCATTATTTGGGACCGGCTGTTCGGTACCTTCCAGGAGGAGGACGACAACGAACCGGTGATTTTCGGCGTAACCACGCCGTTGGCCAGTTGGAATCCGCTGTGGGCCAACCTGCAGTTCTATGCCCAGTTGTGGAGTGATGCGCGGCGCACCGAGCGTTGGTGGGACAAGCTGCGCATCTGGTTCATGCGCACCGGTTGGCGCCCGGCGGACGTAAAGGCCAAGTACCCGATGGCCAGGCACGACCTGAGCCAGTTCCGTAAATTCGACGTGCCGCTGGACGTGCGTCAACAGGTGTACATCGCACTGCAATTTGCAGCCTATGTGGGCTTTGGCAGCTATCTGATGAATTTCGGCGAAGGTTTGCCCACGGCGGCACTGATCCTCGGTTGGAGCGCCATGGCGCTGGGGCTGTTTACCTTGGGGGTGGCGCTGGAGAACCGGCCGTGGGCGTTGAAGGCCGAGCTTTCGCGGCTGGTGCTGAACGTACCGCTGGTGTGGCTGGCACCGTTGGTCGGGTTATGGCCGGCCAGCAACCTGGGCTGGCTGGGCCTGCTGAGCTACAGCTTGCTCAGTGTGATTGGCCTCTACTGCTGCAGAAGCCGGTTTACTCGACTGGTGTCTTAGGCGGCTCGACCGGGTCCGGTTCTGCCGCGAGCCGGGCCTTGGCGTCGGCGCAGGCCTCGCGGGCGATGCGTGCATTCTTGATGCGACGGCGCAGCCACAGGCCGAAGCCCAGTATCAGCAAGGCACCCAATACCCAAAGCTCGTATTTCTTGATGCTGCCCAGCATGCCTTCCAGTACGGCGCCGAAGTGATAGGCCGCAGCGCCCAAGGCCAAAGCCCAGATCGCAGCGCCAATACCGTTGAGGATCAGATAGCGCAACGGCGGATAGCCGGACAGGCCGATCGCCACTGGCATGACGGTGCGCAACCCGTACACGAAGCGAAAGCTCAGTACCCAGATATCCGGGTGCTTGCGGATATGCTCCAGTGCCTTGTCACCCATCAATTGCCAGCGTGGCTTGCGCGCCAACAGCTTGCGGCCGTGTCTGCGGCCCATGTAATACCAAAGCTGATCGCCGGCGTAGCTGCCGAAAAAGGCAACGACCACCACCAGGTTGATATCCATGTATCCACGGAACGCCAGGAAGCCTGCGAGAACCAGAATGGTCTCGCCTTCAAAGAAAGTGCCCAGGAAGAGCGCAAAGTAGCCGAAGTCATGCAGGAATTGTTGAAGCATGGTCTGGGGTGCTGGCGAAATGAACGCGCAGCCTACGCCTTCATGAAGATTCATGAAAGTATCGAGATGTGTCACGAAGTGAACAATTCCTACGGAAATACCGAATGCGACTACAGGTCGCATCCTTAAGCACAACTGTAATACCTTCGTCATAATGGCCGCTTATAACTGCAACGCTCGCCCGTAAACCCGGGCTCAGGAGTCTGTCGTGAGCTTTACCCCTGCCAATCGCCTGTTCCCCGCCACTCGTCTGCGTCGCAATCGTCGTGATGATTTTTCTCGCCGTCTGGTGCGTGAAAACGTGCTGACGACCGATGATCTGATCCTGCCGGTGTTTGTGCTGGACGGGGAAAATCGCCGGGAAGCGGTGGCTTCGATGCCGGGCGTGGAGCGCTTGACCATTGATCTGCTGCTTGAAGAAGCCGCTGGTTGGGTCGAGTTGGGGATTCCGGCCTTGGCACTGTTTCCGGTCACGCCGTCTGAACTCAAGTCGCTGGATGCTGCCGAAGCCTGGAACCCGGACGGGATCGCCCAGCGCGCCACCCGTGCCCTGCGCGAGCGTTTTCCGCAGCTTGGGGTGATCACCGACGTGGCGTTGGACCCGTTCACCACCCATGGACAGGATGGCATTCTTGACGAAGACGGCTATGTTCAAAACGACATCACCGTCGATGCGCTGGTCAAGCAAGCCTTGTCCCATGCGGCAGCCGGCGCCCAGGTGGTTGCCCCGTCGGACATGATGGACGGCCGCATCCAGGCGATTCGTGAAGCCCTGGAGCTGGCCGGCCACGTCAACGTGCGGATCATGGCCTACTCGGCCAAGTACGCCAGCGCCTATTACGGCCCGTTCCGCGATGCGGTGGGCTCGGCGCTGAACCTGGGCAAGGCCAACAAGGCCTCGTACCAGATGGACCCGGCCAACAGCCATGAAGCCCTGCACGAAGTGGCGGCCGACCTGGCCGAAGGTGCTGACATGGTGATGGTCAAGCCGGGTATGCCGTACCTGGACATCCTTTACCGGGTCAAAGACGAATTCAAAGTGCCGACCTTTGTCTATCAGGTCAGTGGCGAATACGCCATGCACATGGCTGCAATACAGAATGGATGGCTGAGCGAAGGGGTGATCCTTGAATCCCTGACAGCCTTTAAACGCGCCGGGGCTGATGGCATCCTGACCTACTTCGCCGCCCGCGCCGCACAATTGCTTAGAGAGCAACAATAGCCCTCACAGGAACACTCGATGAATACCGAAGGACTCACAGAAGTTGCCGTAAAAGACGCTCACCCGGTGGTTGAACAAGTCACCGAGACCCCGCCGGAGCATGAGCCCGCCGCGGCCGTCGTGGTGGCCGAACCGCCCGTGCCGGCCCCGGTAGCGGCGGTGACCAACCTGGATGACAGCAGCCTGTACATCCACCGCGAGCTGTCACAACTGCAATTCAACATCCGTGTGCTGGAACAAGCGCTGGATGAGTCCTACCCGCTGCTGGAGCGGCTCAAGTTCCTGCTAATCTTCTCCAGCAATCTGGATGAGTTCTTCGAAATCCGCGTGGCCGGCCTCAAGAAGCAGATCACCTTCGCCCGTGAACAGGCCGGCGCCGACGGCCTGCAGCCGCACCAGGCCCTGGCGCGCATCAGCGAGCTGGTGCACGGCCATGTGGACCGTCAGTACGCGATCCTCAACGACATCCTGCTGCCGGAGCTGGAAAAGCATCAGGTCCGTTTCATCCGTCGCCGTCACTGGACCACCAAGATCAAGACCTGGGTGCGTCGCTACTTCCGCGACGAGATCGCGCCGATCATCACCCCGATTGGCCTGGACCCGACTCACCCGTTCCCGTTGCTGGTGAACAAGAGCCTCAACTTCATCGTGGAGCTGGAAGGTATCGACGCCTTCGGTCGCGACTCGGGCCTTGCAATCATCCCGGCACCCCGTTTGCTGCCACGGATCATCAAGGTACCGGAAGAGGTGGGGGGCGCTGGCGATAACTATGTATTCCTGTCGTCGATGATCCATGCGCACGCCGATGACCTGTTCCAGGGCATGAAGGTAAAAGGCTGCTACCAGTTCCGCCTGACCCGTAACGCCGATCTGGCGCTGGACTCCGAAGACGTCGAAGACCTGGCCCGTGCCCTGCGCGGCGAGCTGTTCTCGCGGCGCTACGGCGATGCGGTGCGCCTGGAAGTGGCCGACACGTGCCCGAAACATCTGTCGGACTACCTGCTCAAGCAGTTCAACCTGGGCGAGACCGAGCTGTATCAAGTCAATGGCCCGGTGAACCTGACGCGCCTGTTCAGCATCACCGGCCTGGACAGCCATCCGGAGCTGCAATACACGCCGTTCACCCCGCAGATCCCGAAACTGCTGCAAAACAGCGAGAACATCTTCAGCGTGGTGAGCAAGCAGGACATCCTGCTGCTGCACCCGTTCGAGTCCTTCACCCCGGTGGTCGACCTGCTGCGCCAGGCCGCCAAGGACCCGCATGTGTTGGCCGTACGCCAGACCCTGTACCGTTCCGGCGCCAACTCGGAAATCGTCGATGCCTTGGTCGACGCCGCGCGTAACGGCAAGGAAGTCACCGCGGTGATCGAGTTGCGTGCGCGGTTCGACGAAGAGTCCAACCTGCAACTGGCCAGCCGTCTGCAAGCAGCCGGTGCGGTGGTGATCTATGGCGTGGTCGGCTTCAAGACCCACGCCAAGATGATGCTGATCCTGCGCCGTGAAGCCGGCGAGATCGTGCGTTACGCCCACTTGGGCACCGGCAACTACCACGCCGGCAACGCCAAGCTCTACACCGACTACAGCCTGCTGACCTCCGACGACGCCTTGTGTGAAGACGTCGGCAAGCTGTTCAGCCAGTTGATCGGTATGGGCAAGACCTTGCGCATGAAGAAGTTGCTGCACGCGCCGTTCACGCTCAAGAAGGGCATGCTCGACATGATTGCCCGCGAGACTCAGTTCGCCCTCGACGGTAAGCCGGCGCACATCATCGCCAAGTTCAACTCGCTGACCGATCCGAAGATCATCCGCGCGCTGTACAAGGCCAGCCAGTCCGGCGTGCGCATTGACCTGGTGGTGCGCGGCATGTGCTGCCTGCGCCCTGGCATTGTCGGGGTTTCGCACAACATTCATGTGCGCTCGATTATCGGCCGCTTCCTGGAGCACACCCGGGTGTTCTACTTCCTCAACGGCGGCGAAGAGCAGATGTTTCTCTCCAGCGCCGACTGGATGGAGCGCAATCTCGATAAGCGCGTAGAAACGTGCTTCCCGGTGGAAGGCAAGAAGCTGATCATGCGGGTCAAGAAGGAACTGGAAAGCTACCTCACCGACAACACCCACAGCTGGAGCCTGCAGTCGGACGGTCGCTACGTGCGCAACACGCCGACCGGCAACCAGAACCCGCGCAGTGCGCAGGCGACGTTGCTGGAGAAGTTGGGTAGCCCGATTCTGACGGTGAACTAAAACCCTGCGGGGTTTAAAAATGTGGGAGGGGGGCTTGCCCCCGATGGCGGTGTGTCAGTCACCAAATACTTGGACTGATCCACAGCTATCGGGGGCAAGCCCCCTCCCACAATTGTTTTGCAGAGTTCTTCAGATCAGCGCAGGTTCAGGCTGAACCCCACCCGCTTCAGCCACTCCGCTTCCAGGGCAAAGTCCGCCTGGGTCAGCTGGTTCTCATCCAGCCAGCCTTTCGGGAATACCACATCCAGGCTGTCGCCGTCGGCGCGCAGGGTCACTTGGGGCATTGCCTGGGTGCCACGGATGTGGTGGAACAGGATCGCAAAGCGCAGCAGCACGCACAGGCGGATCAGCTTGATGCCTTCGTCGCCGAATTCAGCAAATTTGTCCTTGGGGATGTTACGGCGATGGCCGCGCACCAGCAGGGCCAGCATTTGCTGGTCTTCACGGGAGAAGCCGGCCAGGTCCGAGTGCTCGATCAGGTAGGCGCCGTGCTTGTGGTAATGGTAGTGGGCGATGTCCAGGCCCACTTCATGCACCTTGGCGGCCCAGCCCAGCAACTCGCGCCAGACGCCGTCTTCCAGGTCCCAGTCCTCGGCCACCTGGTCGAAGGCGTGCAGGGCTTTGCGCTCCACGCGGGCGGCTTGTTCCAGGTCGACGTGGTAACGCTCCATCAACGAAGTGAGCGTGCGCTCACGCACGTCTTCGTGGTGATGGCGACCCAGCAGGTCATAGAGCACGCCTTCACGCAGGGCGCCGTCGCAGTGGTCCATGCGTTGCAGTTCAAGAGCATCGAAGATCGCTTCGAGAATCGCCAGGCCGGCCGGGAAGATCGCGCGACGATCAGGCTTGATACCGTCGAAGTCGATTTTCTCGGCATCCCCCAGCTTGAACAGCTTGCGCTTGAGCCACGCCAGGCCCTCGGCGTTGACCTCGCCGGTGCCATGGCCGCCCGCTTTCAGTGCCAGGCCGATGGCGCGGATGGTACCGGACGAGCCGATGGCTTCATCCCAGGTCAGGCGGTGCAGGGCGTGCTCGATGCTCATGATTTCCAGCCGCGCCGCGGTGTAGGCCTGGGCGTAGCGTGCCGGGGTGATCTTGCCGTCTTTGAAGTAACGCTGGGTGAAGCTGACGCAGCCCATCTGCAGGCTTTCGCGCAGCAACGGCTCGAAGCGCTGGCCAATGATGAATTCGGTACTGCCGCCGCCGATGTCGGCGACCAGGCGTTTGCCTGGTGTATCGGCCAGGGTGTGGGACACGCCCAGGTAGATAAGACGGGCTTCTTCACGGCCGGAGATGACTTCTACCGGGTGCCCGAGGATCTCCTCGGCGCGGCGGATGAATTCACCACGGTTACGCGCTTCACGCAACGCGTTGGTGCCGACGATTCGAACGGCGCCCAGGGGCATGCCGTTGATCAGTTGCGCAAACCGCTTCAGGCAATCGAGCCCGCGTTGCATGGATTCTTCGTTGAGCTGGCGCTCGTCGTCGATCCCGGCAGCCAGTTGCACTTTCTCTCCGAGCCGCTCAAGGATGCGGATTTCACCGTTCTGGGCCTTGGCCACGACCATGTGAAAGCTGTTGGAGCCCAGGTCGATGGCGGCGATCAGGGACAGATTCTTGGCTTGGGATTGCGGCATGGTTTGAGGTCTCGGTCGATAACCTGACCATCGTGCCACGATCGACCGCTGGAGCCAACGCGTAGTGCTTGGGGAATTTTCCTGAGGTCGTCTGTAGGTAATTCTTTTGGGACAGGTAGGTTGCTGTTTCGCACTCTGTTAGAGAAGTTTCTGAGCGTTGTAGGAGCTTTTAACTTTGCCCTGTGGGACGGTTAATTGTGATTTCGCCTACAAGTTAGTTTCGGTTTTCTTTTCGTGGCCTGATTCGGGACTACTTCTGAGGTACGCGATACTGACAAATTATTTGTAGGGCTCCGACAGTAATTAAGGTGTTGTCTTATTCTTTAATTAGTTTCCAACGAGACACACTGTCACTTGGCAATTGTGCCGTGGCGTTATTTATTTATGGTTTGTTCTACAAGGCAGAAATAAATACGCCAGCTAACTTTTAGTGATAGGTCGAACATGAAGAAAATTGTTGGATTGGCTCTCGGTATCGCTTGCCTCGCCGCGGCTGTGGGTGCACAGGCAACGACGGTTGCCGAATTGAAGGTCACAGGCACGATCAAACCTGCCTCCTGTAACCTCCGCATGACCGGAGAGGGCATTGTCAGTTACGGTAATATTCTCTCGAGCTCCTTGTCCCAAGGGAGCCCGACGCCGCTTCGGGAGCTGACCACTCCAGTGACGATCAATTGCGGCACAGGTCACACCCCGTTCGGGCTGACCTTTAACGACCTGCAGTCGACCAGCAGGGTGCCAGGCATCTTGAATTCGCTCGGCCAAGGTCATAGCGAGATTCATAATTTTGGCTTGGGTACGGTAGCGGGTAAAAACACCGGCGGTTATGCAATCACGCTCAGAGACCTGCAGTCACCAGGCGCAACGCTTTCTCTTATTACGCGTGGCAGCGATGTCGGTGCCTGGCTGAACAGTGATGGCAAGGTCGCAAGACTGCCAAGTCAGTATTCCTGGCGCAGCGGTACGACCCTCGTTCCGGCTTCGCTCTCCCAGATGACCGGGACTATCGCCGTCAGGGCCGTTATCAATAAAGCTCAAGACTTGACGCTGACCCGCGATGTCCTTCTTGAAGGGCGCGCCTCGCTGACATTGGTTTACCTCTAAGCGGTTTAACTGTAGCCGATCAAAAGGCAGGCGCTTTTTGATCGGCTGTTTTCATATGGGCGATTGGCTGCAATAGCTAACTTCATGCTCTACGGGGAATACTGGGTGCGTAGTCTTTCAGTAATAAATAAGTTGCGGTTGTTAGGTGCAAGTATCTGCCTGTGTTTTTCCCATGTTGCCGCGGCGGACGGCATGCTGCCGGAAACTTCGGTGGTTATTCTTTTTGAAGAACAGGGCGAGGCCACGATAAATATCAGGAATACCGATGCGGGGCCGGCACTTCTTCACTCGGTTGTGGAGAACGTTCCCGAAGATGAGGAGCCCTTATTGATCGTTACGCCCCCTATCACGCGTGTAGAAGCGGGTGAAATCCAATTAGTGCGTTTTATTGCCACTTTGAAAGAACCGTTGAAGACCCAGCGATTGAAACGCGTGTCCTTTGAGGGGATTCCACAGGCGCGCGCCAAAACGGGTGCGACCATTGGTATCACCGTTCGGCAGAACCTGCCGCTGATCCTGCACCCCAAAGACTTGCCTCGGCATGATTCGCCTTGGGAACTGTTGAAGTGGAGCCGTGCAGGGGAGCGTCTCACCGTTCACAACGAAAGCGCTTATGTGGTGCGCCTGCTGCCGGATGTACAGCTTCTTCCCCAAAGGGCCATGGCCACTTTGCCTCGCACCTACATTTTGCCGGGGGAAGTGCTGACGGCACAGGTTGAGGGCACCCTGGGCGGCTTGGCCGAAGTCGAGTTCCAACCCGCCACGGTCTACGGCTTTTCGGTAGACCGCTACCGAGCGCCGATCAATGTCGATGGGAGTTGATCGGCTCATGGCTAACTTGTCGAATAGAAGCCTTGCAGCTTCTTGTTGGCCGCGTCGACCCACGTTACTCATGGGGTTTGCGACGCTGTGGAGTTTGCCCAGCCTCGTCTCTGCGCTTGAGTTGGGAGAGGGTTTCGACGTCGCGGCACTGACTACCTACGGAATCGACCCCAAGGTCTCGGACTATTTTCGCAGTGCGGCGCGTTTTCGCGAAGGTACCCAGGTTGTGGGGCTACGGGTCAATGGCAACCCGCTCGGGCTGGTGGATGCGCGGTTCGACTCGCAAGGCCAATTGTGTTTTACCCCAGGGTTGCTGGAGAAAGCCGGCTTGGTGCAGCCGCGTGAAATCGTTCGTGAAGGCAACACTGCCGATGACGCTTGTCATGATTTCCTCGGTGCCTTCCCGACGACGATGGTGCGGCTGCGACCCGGCATCGATGAAGTGGCACTGGTGGTGCCGACCCAATCGTTTCGTGAGCCGCAATGGGAGGCCGGAAATTTCGCCCATGGCGGCACGGCGGCCCTGTTCAACTATGACGTGCTGGGTTTCGACAGCCGCTCGCGCAGTGGGGCCCGCCGGTTCGTATCGGCTTATACCGAGGCTGGCTTCAATTTGGGCGACTGGATTGTGCGCAGTCGTCAGTTCTATGTCGCTGACAATGGTAATACCCGTACTGAGCACCTTTATGCCTACGCCCAGCGAGACATCGCTGCATTGCGATCGACTTTCCAGGCGGGGCAGATCTCCACCAACAACCCATTGTTCGGTGGTATCCAGCTATCGGGCGTGCAATTTTCTCCTGACGGCCAGTCGCGGGTGCCGGCGGGTAGTAACAATGCCGTCGTAGAAGGCCTGGCCCAGAGCCAATCGCGGATTGAAGTGCGCCAGTCCGGCGTGTTGATTCACAGCACGCTCGTGCCTGAAGGCCCCTTCCGGCTGACGGGGCTGCCTTTGCTCAATGGCACCAGCGACCTGGAAGTCAGTGTCATCGATGTACGAGGTGCCAAGCGCAGTTTCGTGGTTCCGGCGGCTTCGTTTGCGGGCGCCGCACCGGCGGCTCCCGGCTATTACTTTTCCCTTGGCAAGGTGCGGGAAAACGCATCCGAAAGCGGGGCGTCGCCCGTGGTTGCCGTGGGCAGCGGCACATGGGGCCTGGGGCGTGACTCGTCTGCGGGCTTTGGCCTGTTGAGTACCGATGAATACTGGTCGTCTGGCGGCACGCTGAGCAGCGTGTTTTTCCAGCGCGTTTCCGTGGGCGCACGTCACAATCTGTCCCACGACAGTCGTAATGCACTCTCGGGGTCACGCAGCAGCGTGTCCGTGAGCAGCCCGGTTATCGCCGATATCGATGTCAGCCTGAGCGCAACTACCCAGACCCGTGGTTATCGTGAGGTGCTTGAAGCCGGGCGTTCATCCAGGGTCGAGGGCGTGGGTTCTCGCTTCAAGAATCAATTTACGGCGGGCATGAACTGGGTAGACCCCACGCTTGGCGGCTTTTCGGTAGGTTACACCCGCAGCGCCCAATTCGACGGGCATATGGCCGAGCATGTGTTCGCGGCGTGGAACAAGTCATACCGCTATGCCGACGTCGCGCTGATCGGCGACTCGCAGGTGGGCGGCACTCGGGCCCGCCGTGATGCCCCGGGTGACCGTCCCCGCCGCGATTCTGCGCAGGAAGATGGGTTGTCCTTGCGGCTGGAGGTTCGTGTGCCATTGGGGGCTGATCGGCGTGTGAGCAGCTATATCAGTCGTCAAGGGGGCCAGTCCCGCGCAGGTAGCTCATTCAGTGAGCGGGTCAATGAGTACGTGAGTTATGACTTGGGCGTCGAACGCGATCTTAGTCGTCAGGAACAATCGATCCGGGCCAATGTGGACGTGCTGCCGCGATATGCCCGAGCCGGGTTGGGTATCAGTCGTGACCCGCAGGGCACCACCTATTCAGGACAAGTTCAGGGTGGCGTGGTGGCCCATCAGGGTGGGCTGACCTTCTCGCCTTATACCGTACAGGACACCTTCGGCATCGTCTCGGTGGGTGACATTGGCGCTGCAAAAATCGATACCCCGCAAGGTCCGGTGTGGACCGACTTCACCGGACAGGCGGTGCTCGCCGATTTACCCGCCTACACCAACAGTCGTATCGAGGTGCAAACCCAGTCCTTGCCAAAACGTGTCGATCTGAAGAACGGCACCCAAGTGCTGGCTGCAGGCCGAGGCTCCGTCAATAACGTTACTTTCGATGTCGTGACTGTTCGCCGCGTGCTGCTGAGTGCTAGCGATCAACAAGGGCGGCCGCTGCCTCAGGGCGCTTCTGTATTCGACAAAAACAATCGGTTCCTGACTACTGTGGTGGGTGACGGCATGATTTTCCTCAACGATGGCAATGACGCCCAAATACTGCGGGTTCTGTTGCCGGACTCTTCCTCTTGCCTGCTCAACCTTGCCCCCCAGTCGAAGGTCGACAATGACAAGTTCTACGAGACCGGTTCGGCGGTGTGCCATGGCCGTTAAGCTGAGAAGCATGGGCTTCGTGCTGATTTGTGTCGCGTTGTTAGCCGAAGGGGCACAGGCGCAAAACTGCCGGCTGTCCGTAAGTCAGCCGCGTGTCGACTACGGTGTTATTCGCAGGGAGGCGCTTGTCGAACCCCCTTCAATCGCGCTCGGCACGCGCATGGTGCAACTGAACGTACTGTGTGAGGAGCCAGCGGCCATCGCGTTGCGATTTACCGGTGCAGCCAATGGGCAAGGTTTTCGGTTTGGCCGTCAGGGGCGTTTCAGCCTGACCCTCAAGCACGCCCAGTTGGATGGGCGTACTGTCGAGTGGACGCAGGCACACTTGCCCGGTGAGACCGCCAGCGGGCAGTTATTGCCAGGACAGGCCCTGGTGGCACGAGGGACCGGCCGGCGATTGAGCGCCCAGGTGGCAATCGATACCCACCTGCCCGCTGACGCGTTACATGTTCGCAATCAAACGGTGCTGGAGGGGCAGGGCAGTTTCGAGCTGGTCAGCCCGGCTGCTCCACAGAACCGATGAAATTGGCCAACTCGGCGGTTTGCGGGTTGGCGAACAGCACCTTCGGGTCGCCCACTTCATGCACCTTGCCCTGGTGCATGAACACCAGCTTGTCGCCGACTTCACGGGCGAAGCGCATCTCGTGGGTCACCATGATCAGGGTCATGCCGTCCTTGGCCAATTGGCGCACCACGCTGAGCACTTCATTGACCAGTTCCGGGTCGAGGGCCGAGGTGATTTCGTCGCATAACAGCACCTTGGGCGACATGGCCAAGGCGCGCGCAATCGCCACGCGTTGTTGCTGGCCGCCGGACAAGCGATCAGGGAAAGCGTCGAATTTTTCGCCCAGCCCGACGCGCTCCAGCATTTGCCTGGCCAATTGCGCCGCTTTGGCTTTCGGTACTTTCTGCACCACTTGCGGCGCGAGCATGACGTTCTCGCCTACCGTCAGGTGCGGGAACAGGTTGAACTGCTGGAACACCATGCCGACTTTCTGCCGCAGGCTGCGCAGGTCGGCGCGGGCGGCGTCGAGGTACTCGCCATCGACCTCGATCACGCCGTCGTTGATGGACTCCAGGCCGTTGAGCGTGCGCAGCAACGTGGATTTGCCCGAGCCACTGCGGCCAATGATCGCCACCACCTGGCCTTCATCCACGGTCAGGTCGATGCCCTTGAGCACATGGTGATCGCCGTAATACTTATGCAGGGCGGAAATTCTAAGCAGAGGCATGCAGTCTCCTTTCCAGGTAGCGAGCACTGAGGGACAGGGGGTAGCAGAGTAAAAAGTAACCAAGGGCCACCAGGCCGTAGACCATGAAGGGTTCGAAGGTGGCGTTGGCGAGCATGCCGCCGGTCTTGGTCAGTTCGGTGAAGCCGATGATCGAGGTCACGGCGGTGCCCTTGACCACCTGTACCGAGAAGCCCACCGTCGGCGCCACGGCAATGCGCAGTGCCTGGGGCAGGATCACATAGCGCAGTTGCTCCAGCGGATTGAGCGCCAGGCTGGCCGACGCTTCCCATTGCCCGTGGGCGATGGAGTCGACGCAGCCGCGCCAGATCTCGGCGAGGTAGGCGCTGGTGAACAACGTCAGGGCAATCGCCGCCGCTAGCCAGGGCGAGATATCCACACCCAGCAGGGCTATGCCGAAAAACACCAGGAACAGCTGCATCAACAGCGGCGTGCCCTGGAACAGCTCAATGTAGGTGCGGGCGACATTGCGCGGGAAGGCTTTGCGACTGATGCGCATCGTCATCACCAGCAAGCCGATCACGCCGCCCCCGACAAACGCCACCACCGACAGCAGCAGCGTCCATTGCAGGCCGGTGGCCAGGTTGCGCACGATGTCCCAGAACGAGAAATCACTCATCGACTGTTCCTCATCACAAAGCGGCGACCGATCCAGTTGAGCAACTGGCGAATCATCAGCGCCATGCACAGGTACACCAGGGTGGTCAGGGCATAGGTTTCGAACGCACGGAAGTTGCGCGACTGGATAAAGTTGGCGGCAAAGCTCAGTTCCTCAGTGGCGATCTGCGAGCACACCGCCGAGCCGAGCATTACGATGATGATCTGGCTGCTCAGGGCCGGCCACACCTTGCCCAGCGCCGGCAGCAGTACCACGTGGCGGAAGGCTTCGAAGCGCGTCATCGCCAGCGCCGCAGCGGCTTCCAGCTGCCCGCGAGGAATGGCCTGGATACCGGCGCGGATGATTTCCGTGGAGTAGGCCCCCAGGTTGATCACCATCGCCAGCACGGCGGCTTGCCACTCGGTGATCTTCAGCCCCAGGGACGGCAGGCCGAAGAAGATGAAGAACAACTGCACCAGGAACGGCGTGTTGCGGATCAACTCGACATAAACGCCGAAGAACCAGGCGAACGGCTGGATTTTCCACGCCCGCACCACAGCGCCGACGGTGCCCAGGGCCACGCCGAGGATGGCGCCGATGGCCGTGAGCTCGAGGGTGAACAGTGCGCCGCGCAGCAGCAGGTCGGTGTTGGCCAGCACCGGCACAAAGTCAAATTGATACGCCATGAGTCAGCTCCGCTTTCAGAGATCGGCGGGCAGTGGCTCTTTCAGCCATTGCATAGCGTTCTTTTCCAGGCTGCCATCGGCCTTGGCCGCGACCAGGATCTGGTTGACCTTATCCAGCAAGGCCGGCTCGTTCTTGTTCACGCCCACGTACACCGGCGAGTCTTTGAGCTTTACCTTCAGCGCGGGTACGCGTTTTGGGTTGCGTTCGCTGATCGCCACCATTACCACGTTGCCGCTGGCAATCAGGTCGACCTGGCCGGCCAGGTAGGCGGCGATGGTCGAGTTGTTGTCTTCGAAGCGCTTGATCGTGGCTTCCTTGGGGGCGACGGCGGTCAGTTCGATATCTTCGATGGCGCCACGGGTCACGCTGATGGTTTTGCCCTTGAGGTCGTCGGTGCTACTGATGGCGGCTTCAGGCGGGCCGAACACGGCCAGGTAGAACGGCGCGTAGGCCTTGGAGAAGTCGATGACCTTTTCCCGCTCAGGGTTCTTGCCCAGGCTGGAGATCACCAGATCGACCTTGCCGGTGGTGAGGAACGGAATACGATTGGTGCTGTTGACCGGGGTCAGTTCCAGCTTGACCTTGAGCTGGTCGGCCAGCAGCTTGGCGGTGTCGATGTCCAGGCCACGTGGCTTCATGTCAGGGCCGACCGAGCCGAAGGGCGGGAAGTCCTGGGGTACGGCGACCTTGAGGGTGCCACGGGCGACGATGTCGTCCAGACCATTGGCCTGGGCGGGTGCCTGGCTCAGCATCAGGCTGGCAAACAGGGCAGTAAGCAGGGCGCTGTAGCGCTTGGTCATGGCAACACTCCGAGAAGGGCGAAGGGATTTTCTGGGTTTGCCCAGTGCACAGCCCATGCCATCACCCTCAGAATCGTCTGCAGGGCCAGTATTTGTTGAGTTTTGGTGGTCGGACTGGTCTGAACAGTGTCGGGGCTTTGCGCACTGTTTTCGAGCGTCGGCAAAACCCCGCGAGCCCCTTTGGGGCGTGGCTTGCCGCCCGCCGCGAATAGCTTTACAACTAGCCACTCAGTTGACTGGAACCTTGAGTTTTTTATGAATTCCATCGCCCAAGCCGTACCGGAAGCGGCCCTGCAGGCCATTCGCAAACTGATCAAGGAGCAAGGCTTCGGACCGGGCGATGCACTGCCGTCCCAACGTGACCTGGCAGTGCAGTTGGGGGTGAGCCGAGCGTCGTTGCGTGAGGCATTGTCGTCCCTCAGTGCGTTGGGTGTGGTCAGTGTGCAGCCGGGCAAGGGCGTGTTCGTGCAGGCGGTCGAGGAGTCACCGGGATTCGCCTGGCCCTTCGCGGCGCAGGCTACGCCACTGGATATCTTCCAGTTGCGCTATGCCCTGGAAGGTTTTGCGGCGGGGTTGGCGGCGGTGACGCTGACCCTCGATGAGTTGGACAGCCTGGAAGACAATGTCGAGGCCATGCGCAAGGTGCTCAAGGCCGGCGACTTCGAAGCCGCCGCCAGGCTCGACTTCGAATTTCACCAGCGCATCCTGCTCGCCAGCGGCAACCAGGCGATGGTGAGCATTCTGAGCGCGAGTGCCGAAGTTTTTCTGGAGAGTCAGAAGCTACCGTTCATCCGACCGGAGCGGGCCATGGAAACCTGGCAGGAGCACCGCCGGATAGTGCGCGCGCTGGCCCGGCGCGCCAGCGCGGCGGCGCAAAAAACCATGCAGGAGCACGTACGCAATGCGGCGTTGCGCACCGGCATAGCCTTCGTGACTCCCATAACGCCCTGAGTTGGGCTATACCCAGACTCATGGGCCATCATAGGAAGACTCAATCAGAGGCGGCTTCCTGAACGGGGGAAGGGCGGCTATGATGGGCCACGTTTTTTTTGCTTACAATCCGGAGACATCCATGAGCAACGATCTTATCAAGCACGTCACCGACGCGACCTTTGAGGCCGAAGTACTCAAGGCTCAAGGCCCGGTGCTGGTTGACTACTGGGCTGAATGGTGCGGCCCTTGCAAAATGATCGCTCCAGTCCTGGACGACATTGCGACCACCTACGAAGGCAAGCTGACCATTGCCAAGTTGAACATCGACGAC
Source organism: Pseudomonas sp. DR208 (assembly GCF_019823005.1). Classification (NCBI taxonomy): domain Bacteria; kingdom Pseudomonadati; phylum Pseudomonadota; class Gammaproteobacteria; order Pseudomonadales; family Pseudomonadaceae; genus Pseudomonas; species Pseudomonas sp. DR208. The sequence continues at coordinate 6,174,334 of NZ_CP081944.1, read as the reverse complement.
AACCAGGAAACCCCGGCCAAGCACGGCGTGCGTGGCATCCCGACCCTGATGCTGTTCAAGAACGGCAACGTCGAAGCGACCAAGGTAGGCGCGCTGTCGAAGTCTCAGCTGCAAGCTTTCCTCGACGCGAACATCTAAGCGTCCTCAAAAAAGCCCCGCAAAATAGCGGGGCTTTTTCGTGAAACAGGGCTAGACGCTCCGAAACTCAAGTGGTACATTCGGCCCCGCACTGGTTTCTCCACTGCCCCCTGCAAGCCGTCGCCGACGCATTCCTTTTCGATTAGTACGCGATCCTGTCGCCTTCTCTGCGGCGCGGCCTCATTAAGCCAAAAGCTTAATTTCCCCCCTCCATAAATGATTACGTCATTCCTATATGAATCTGACTGAACTCAAGCAAAAGCCGATTACCGACCTGCTCCAATTGGCCGAAGAAATGGGCATAGAAAATATGGCCCGTTCGCGCAAGCAGGACGTGATTTTCTCCCTGCTCAAGAAGCACGCGAAAAGCGGCGAGGAAATCTCCGGTGATGGCGTGCTGGAGATTCTCCAGGACGGCTTCGGCTTCCTCCGCTCTGCTGACGCGTCCTATCTCGCCGGCCCAGACGATATCTACGTCTCGCCAAGCCAGATCCGTCGCTTCAACTTGCGCACCGGTGACACCATCGTTGGCAAGATCCGCCCACCGAAGGAAGGCGAGCGTTATTTCGCCCTGCTCAAGGTCGACACGATCAACTTCGATCGTCCCGAGAACGCGAAAAACAAGATTCTCTTCGAGAACCTGACCCCGCTGTTCCCGACCGTGCGCATGAAGATGGAAGCCGGTAACGGTTCCACCGAAGACCTGACCGGCCGTGTGATCGACCTGTGCGCCCCGATCGGCAAAGGCCAGCGTGGCCTGATCGTCGCCCCGCCGAAAGCCGGTAAGACCATCATGCTGCAGAACATTGCCGCGAACATCGCGCGTAACAATCCTGAAGTTCACCTGATCGTGCTGCTGATCGATGAGCGTCCGGAAGAAGTAACCGAAATGCAGCGCACCGTGCGCGGCGAAGTGGTTGCCTCCACGTTCGATGAGCCGCCAACCCGCCACGTGCAGGTTGCCGAAATGGTGATCGAGAAGGCCAAGCGCCTGGTCGAACACAAGAAGGACGTGGTGATCCTGCTCGACTCCATCACCCGTCTGGCCCGTGCCTACAACACCGTGATCCCGAGCTCCGGCAAGGTATTGACCGGTGGTGTCGATGCCCACGCCCTGGAGAAACCGAAACGTTTCTTCGGTGCCGCGCGGAACATCGAAGAAGGCGGCTCGCTGACCATTATCGCCACCGCACTGGTTGAAACCGGTTCGAAGATGGACGAAGTGATCTACGAAGAGTTCAAGGGTACCGGCAACATGGAACTGCCACTGGATCGTCGCATCGCGGAAAAACGCGTGTTCCCGGCGATCAACATCAACCGTTCCGGCACCCGCCGCGAAGAGTTGCTGACCGCTGACGACGAACTGCAGCGCATGTGGATCCTGCGCAAGCTGCTGCACCCGATGGACGAAGTAGCCGCCATCGAGTTCCTGGTCGACAAGCTGAAAACCACCAAGACCAACGACGAGTTCTTCCTGTCGATGAAGCGTAAGTAGTACGACGTTTCAGGTCGAAAAAATGGCGCACCAAGGGGCGCCATTTTTTTGCGCCAAAAAAGGGAGGTTTGTGCGGCATAAGTGTCAGTTAAGAAACAAAAAAGGGGAGTGAGGCTACGCTCACTCCCATTCGTATCAGGTTGACTACGTTTTATGACTGTTCTTGCTTACCGAAGAGACATCGATGGGCTGCGCGCCGTTGCAGTGCTGGCTGTGGTGCTGTTCCATTTTGGGGTGCCCGGTGTAACAGGCGGCTTCGTCGGTGTAGATGTATTTTTCGTGATTTCAGGGTTCCTGATCACCTCGATCATCTGTCGGGAACGCCAGGCCGGGCGCTTCAGCTTTGTGGATTTCTGGGCGCGGCGTGCCCGGCGCATCCTGCCGGCGCTGTTTGTCATGATGGCGGCCACCCTGGTGGGGGGCTGGTTCCTGTTGGCGCCCAAGGACTACGAGGAGCTTGGGCGGTCGGTGCACTACCAGGCGATCTTCACCTCCAACCTGCTGTTTTCTCGCCAGCACGGTTACTTTGAGGCGGCCTCCGACATCAAGCCGTTGTTGCACACTTGGTCGCTGGCGGTCGAAGAGCAGTTTTACATCATCTTCCCGCTGCTGTTGACCTTGCTGGCCAGTCGCCTGAAGCATTGGCGCCTGGCGCTATTCGGGATTTTGCTGGTGTCGTTCGGCATGAGCCTGTGGGCGGTAGTCCATGCGCCGCAAAAGGCGTTCTACCTGTTGCATCTGCGTGCCTGGGAGTTGCTGGCCGGCGCCATGCTGGCGGTGATGCCCCTGCGTGAATGGCGAGCGTCGCCCGCTCTGGCCCAAGGGATCAGCCTGTTGTCGATGACACTGATACTGATCGCCGTTTTAGTCTTCGATTCAGCCACACCGTTTCCCGGTGCGGCCGCGTTGTTGCCGGTGCTGGGTGTGGTCGGGCTGATCTGGGCCAACGGCCAGCAACCCACCTGGGTCGGGCGCCTGCTGAGTTCACGGGTGATGGTGGGCGTGGGGTTGATTTCCTACTCCTGGTACCTGTGGCACTGGCCGGTGTTCGTGTATGCCAGCTATGCCGCGGTTGATGGCCTGAGCCCGCTTGAATTGGGCGGTCTGATGCTGCTGAGCCTGGTGTTGGGCTACCTGTCCTGGCGTTTTGTGGAAACTCCGTTTCGGGAGAAGCGCCTGCTGCCCGGGCGTAAGGCGATTCTGGCGGCGGCGTGCGTCGGGATCCTGTGCCTCGGCATCACAGGTGTGGCGTTGCGCAAGGCCGACGGTGTGCCATCGCGCTTATCCGAGCAGGCCCTGCGTTATGCCCAGGCAAAAAAGTGGAGCCCGGAGTTGATGGCGTGCATGGCCGACAAAGACACGCCCGACGAGCGGCTGTTCTGTTATTTCGGTTCTAAAGACAGCGCGGTTTCCGCATTGGTATGGGGTGACAGTCACGCCACGGCCTTGATTCCAGCACTTGAGATGGCGGCCAAGCGGCACGACATCAGCCTGGTAGAGGCCAGTTTTGCGGGTTGCGTGCCTTTGGATGGCCTGGAAAACATTGCCCGCTGCGCCCATTTCAATCATCGCGTGGAAAAAGCGCTGGCCGAGCGATCCTTCAGCGATGTGGTGCTGGCGGCGCGCTGGAGCTTGTACCTCTATGGGCAGATGTCAGGTGACAAAGAGCACGCGCTCAAGGACCCCGCGACAGGACAATACGTGCGTGCCATCGCTGAGCAACGCTTCGCTGAGGGGCTGCGCGAGCGCATCAAGGATTTGCGCGCAGCAGGCCATAGAGTATGGCTGATCAAGGAGGTGCCGCTGCAGGAAATCATCGTGCCTTACCGGCTCAGTCGCCTGGCGATGATGCACCGGCCGGTGGACCGAGAAGGCCTGCCCGTGGCCGAGCACCTCAAGCGCCAAGCCTTTATCTCCCAGCTGTTTGACGAGTTGGCAGCGGCCGACAGCGGTGTCACGGTGCTCGACCCCGCGCCCTTGCTGTGCGGCGCCGATGGCTTGTGCCGGGTTGAGTTCAACGGCCGAGCGCTGTACACCGATGACAATCACCTCTCTGATGCCGGTGCGCGGCACGTCGAGGCCTTCCTGGAACCGTTGTTTCGTTCGCTGCAATCACGAGGGCTAACGGCCAATTAAGCTGCCAGCCGCCTTCAGAGCAGGTAGGATGTACGCCTATTTTACGGGTGGCATGGTTAATGAAATTCAAGGATCTTCGGGATTTCGTGCAGCAACTTGAGCAGCGCGGAGAGTTGAAACGTATTCAGATGCCGATTTCCCCGGTGCTGGAAATGACTGAGATTTGCGACCGTACCCTGCGCAACAAGGGCCCGGCGCTGCTGTTCGAGAACCCGACCGGCTTTGATATCCCGGTGCTCGGCAACCTGTTCGGTACGCCGGAGCGCGTGGCCTTCGGCATGGGCGCCGAGTCGGTCAGCGAATTGCGCGAGATCGGCAAGCTGCTGGCCTTCCTCAAGGAGCCCGAGCCGCCCAAGGGCCTCAAGGATGCCTGGTCGAAGCTGCCGATCTTCCGCAAGATCATTGCCATGGCCCCCAAAGTGGTCAAGGACGCGGTGTGCCAGGAGGTGGTCATCGAAGGCGATGACGTCGATCTCGCCATGCTGCCGGTGCAGACCTGCTGGCCCGGCGACGTCGGCCCGCTGATCACCTGGGGCCTGACCGTCACCAAAGGCCCGAACAAGGACCGCCAGAACCTCGGCATCTACCGCCAGCAAGTGATCGGCCGCAACAAGGTCATCATGCGCTGGCTGAGCCACCGTGGCGGCGCGCTGGACTACCGTGAGTGGTGCGAGAAGTATCCCGGCAAACCCTTCCCGGTCTCCGTGGCCCTGGGTGCCGACCCCGCCACCATCCTCGGTGCCGTGACCCCAGTGCCCGACAGCCTGTCCGAATACGCCTTCGCCGGTCTGCTGCGCGGTAACCGAACCGAGCTGGTGAAATGCCGCGGCAACGACCTGCAAGTACCGGCCACTGCCGAAATCATCCTCGAAGGCGTGATCCACCCGGGTGAAATGGCCGATGAAGGCCCTTACGGCGACCACACCGGCTACTACAACGAAGTCGACAGCTTCCCGGTGTTCACCGTCGAGCGCATCACCCATCGGATCAAACCGATCTACCACAGCACCTACACCGGCCGGCCGCCGGACGAGCCGGCGATTCTCGGCGTGGCACTCAACGAAGTGTTCGTGCCGATTCTGCAGAAGCAATTCCCGGAGATCACTGACTTCTACCTGCCGCCGGAAGGCTGCTCGTACCGCATGGCCATCGTGACCATGAAAAAGTCGTACCCAGGTCATGCCAAGCGGGTAATGCTCGGTGTGTGGTCGTTTTTGCGACAGTTCATGTACACCAAGTTCGTTATTGTCACCGACGACGACATCAACGCCCGCGACTGGAACGACGTGATCTGGGCCATCACCACGCGCATGGACCCCAAGCGCGACACGGTGATGATCGACAACACGCCAATCGACTACCTCGACTTCGCTTCGCCGGTGTCGGGCCTGGGTTCGAAGATGGGCCTGGATGCCACCCACAAATGGCCGGGTGAAACCACCCGCGAGTGGGGCCGGGTGATCGTCAAGGATGAAGCCGTCACTGCCCGTGTCGATGCGATCTGGAAAGAATTGGGAATAGATTGATGCGTGTAACCCTGCAACCTTCCGGCGCCGTGCTGGAGCTGGTCCCTGGCGAGCGAATCCTCGAAGGCGCACGCCGCCTGGGCTACGAGTGCCCACAGGCCTGTCGCAACGGTGTGTGCCATGTGTGCGCCGCGCTGTTGGTGGAAGGCCGCGTGCAGCAGGCCGGTGAAGTGCGTGATCACGGTGAGTTCTACACCTGCATTGCCGAGCCGCTGGAAGATTGCATTGTGTTGTGGGATGGCGTGCTGGCGCCGGGAGAGTTGCCGTTGCGCAAGCTGTCGTGCCAATTGAGTGAATGCGTAGAGGTCGGTGGCGATGTGTGGCGGGTGCGCCTGCGTGCGCCGGCTGGCAAGGCGGTGCGTTACCACGCCGGGCAATACCTGATGATCGAGCGGGAGAATGGCGAGAAATCCGCGTTCTCCCTGGCGTCGGCGCCTCATGCCGGGCGTGAGCTGGAGTTACATGTACTGGCCCGCGAGGACAGCGCGCGCACTTTGCTTGCGCAACTGCAGCGCAACCAGATGGCCCGCGTCGAGCTGCCGTTTGGCGACACCCACCTGGCCGAGCTGCCCGATGGGCCGCTGGTGTTGATCGCCGCCGGCACCGGCATGGCGCAGATGCACAGTCTGATCGAACATTGCCGCGCCTCCGGCTTCAAGCACCCGGTGCACCTGTACTGGGGCGTGCGTCGCCCGGAAGATTTCTACGAGATCGAACACTGGGATCAGTGGCTGCAACTGCCCAACCTGTTCCTGCACAAAGTCGTCAGCGATCTGTGCGGTTGGGAAGGGCGCTGCGGGTTGTTGCATGAAGCGGTGTGCGAAGATATTGCCGACCTCAAGTCGGTGCACGTCTACGCCAGCGGCTCACCGGCCATGATCTATGGCACTTTGGATGCGTTGGTCGAAGCCGGCATGGATGCGCACCAGATGCGGGCTGATGTGTTTGCCTATGCGCCGCGTGCTTAAAATCGTACGCCGGTCGTCACCATCGCTGCATTGAACCCCAGCAACACCAATTCCGCCGCCACCGGCCCGTAATGGGCGCCCACCGACGGAATGATCACCGGCGCCACGCCGAAACGGTTCAACGGGATCTTGTCGCGGTACTTGCCGCGATAGCCCTGGATCGCCCCACCGGTCAGCTTCAGGTACACCGGAGAGTCCGCCAGGTCGTAGCGTTTACCCGCGTACGCGTAGAACGAGCGCTGGCTGAACGAGTTGCGAAACGTCGCCCCGCCATACACAAAACCTGAGGCTTCATTGCGCTCCAGGCCGATCAGGTCCTGGTTGTTGTTGTGGTCCGGGTCCGGCGCAAAGTGCCGGGTGTAGACGCTGGTCTGGGCGTACCAGAAACCTTTGTCGTCCTCGGTGGCTGGTGCTTCGCCCGCCAGAGCGGTGGTGGCCTGGGCCAGGAACAGCAGGCCAGGCAGTCGGAATTTTTTCATGGGTGCGACCTCGATAGTCGGTTTGACAGGCGGCTAGGTGGGTCGGGACGTGTGCGCTATTTTGACGGCTTGGCGCGTTCCCAGGCTGAACCGGGGCTGAAACTATCGGGATTGGCACGCGCAATCCTGACGAATGGGCGAGTTTGCATATGCAATCGCTTATGCTTTAAAGGTATTTAATTTGTTACATGAATATCCTTAAGCTATATCGCAACGGACTACCGACTCATTCACAACCACCAATCACTGACCGCCACCGCCCGCCAGCCGGACCGATCGTATGAACTCAGAACGCGACGTTCTGGTTTTTTGATTCAAAGGGGAGCGGTATGGGGAGCTACAAGCAACACGCGCTGTACACGGCGATTTTGTCAGCCAATTTGCTGACCGTCGTGGGGTTCAATCCTGTCTTCGCGGCCGAAACCTCGGCTACCGATGCACCCAGGCTCGACACCGTGATCGTCACCGGCACCCGAGCCCAGGAGCGTACGGCCAGTGCTTCGCTGTCACCCATCGATGTGATTTCCGGCGATACCCTGCGCAGCACCGGCTCCGATGAGCTGGGCGCAGTGCTGGCGCGGCTGATTCCGTCGATCAACTTCCCGCGCCCGAGCCTGGTGGACGGTGCTGAGCTGGTGCGTCCTGCGCAGTTGCGTGGCCTGTCGCCAGATCAGGTGCTGGTGCTGGTCAATGGCAAGCGTCGCCATACCAGCGCGTTCGTCAACCTGGGCGGTGCGGTGGGTCGCGGCTCGGCGCCGGCGGACCTGAATGCGATCCCGCTGTCGGCGGTAGACCATATCGAGGTACTGCGCGATGGCGCTTCCGCGCGCTACGGCTCGGACGCCATTGCCGGGGTGATCAACGTGATCCTCAAGCACGCCGACCATGGCGGATCGATCTCTACCAAGTTCGGCGAATACAAGAAGGGCGACGGTATCCAGCGTAATGTCAGCGGCAATACTGGCCTGGCGTTGGGCGATAACGGCTTTATCAACCTCTCGGCCGAAGGTGCCGATAACGATTACACCAACCGTGCGGGAGATGATTACCGCCCAGGCAGTGTCGGCTCCACCACCTACGGCCAGCGCGTGTTTCGCCAGGGTGAACCGGCCACCAATGAAGGCAAGTTCCAGTTCAACTCGGAATATTCGTTCAACGATGCCGCCGATTTCTACACCTTCGGCGGCTACAGTAAGCGGCGCGGTGAGACGGCGGCGTTCTACCGGGCGAGCAACGCGTCCAATAACATCCCGGCGCTCAACCCCAACGGTTATCTGCCGCTGATCAAGGGCAACCTGGAAGACACCTCGCTGGTGGTGGGCCTGCGTGGGCTGTTGGCCTACGACTGGCATTACGACCTGTCGGCCAACTACGGCAAGAACCAATACGAGCTGGGCACGGAAACCATCAACACCTCCCTGGGCCTGGCCACGCCGCGCAAGTTCGACAACGGCACCCTGAGCAACGACCAGAAGCAAGTCAGCCTCGACCTGTCCCGTGAGTTCGACGTGGGCTTGCTGCCATACCCGGTCTCCGTGGCCTTTGGCGGTGAATACCTGCGCCAGGGTTACGAGATTGAAGCGGGTGAACCGGCGTCCTACTACCAGACCGGCAGCTCGGGCCTCGGTGGCTTCCGTGATGCCGACGCCGGCAGCAGTTCGCGCCACAACTGGGCCCAGTACCTGGACCTGGAAACCAACTTCACCGAAAAACTCAGCGCATCGGCCGCCGTGCGGCATGAGGATTACAGTGACTTCGGTTCCAATGTCAGCGGCTCGCTGTCGGCCCGTTACGACTTCACCCCGCAGGTGGCCTTGCGCGGCAGTATCTCCAACGGTTTCCGCGCACCGTCCCTGGCGCAGCAGAACTTCGCGTTTACCTCGTCGCAGTTGATCGGCAGTGACATCCGCGAGGCCGGCACCTTCCCGGCGTCGAGCCAGGTGGCCCGCCTGCTGGGCGCGGAAGATCTCAAGGCCGAGAAGTCGCGCAACTACAGCCTTGGCCTGGTACTGGAACCTGCCGACGACCTGACGGTAACGGTGGACGTGTACCGCATCGATATCCGCGACCGTATCAGTCTGTCGTCCAACCTCAACCTGGACCCGGCCACCCAGGCCTATCTGCGCGCCAATGGTGTCGGCAATATCAACTACACCACTGCCCGCTACTTCACCAACGCCACCGACACCAGCACCGACGGCATCGACCTGGTGGCCAACTATCGCTATCAGTTCGATAACGGCATCCGTTGGAACAGCACCGTAGGCTACAACTACAACCACACCCGGGTGACGGACGTGAAGCCCAACCCGGCCATCCTCGATAGCCTGGGTGCCAACCTGGTGCGGGTGGACCGTCGCGAGAAGAGCGGTTTGTTGGGCGATACCACGCCTGAACACAAACTGAGCCTGGGTAACGACTTCACATTCGGCAATTGGGCGCTGCACAGTAACCTGGTGCGCTATGGTGAATTCACCAGCTACCAGGCCGACAAGGTCAACGACCAGACCTTCAAGGCGGCCTGGGTCCTGGATTTGTCGGCGGACTACAAGTTGAAGAACTGGACCTTCACCCTGGGCGGCGACAACGTCACCGATAAATATCCGGAGAAGGTCAACGCGTTTGCCAGCAGCGGTGGGAATTTGGCCTATAGCACTTTTTCGCCGTACGGTTACAGCGGTGCGTTCTATTACGGTAAAGTTGCCTACAACTGGTAAAGCACAGGAGACCTAAGCGATTTGCCATGACCGTTATTGAATCCGATCTCTTGCAATTGGCTTACCCTCCGCGGCTCGATCTTGGGCCGCAACTCACTCACGAACAGTTGATGAGCTCGATGCAGGCCACTATGGCGCGGCATAAGGGTGGGCCGGTCTGGTTATTCGCTTATGGTTCGCTGATCTGGCGCCCTGAATGCTCCTCGACCGAGCGGGTGCGGGCACGGGTCCACGGTTATCACCGGGGCCTGTACCTGTGGTCCCATGAGCATCGGGGGACACCGGAGTTGCCGGGATTGGTGTTTGGTCTGGATCGCGGCGGCTCCTGCAGCGGGTTTGCCTACCGTTTGCCGGACGATCAGTTGGAGGCCTCGCTGTACGCCCTGTGGCAGCGCGAGATGCCTTACCCGTCCTACCGGCCACACTGGCTCAGCTGCCGTCTGGAAGATGGCAATACCGTACAGGCGCTGGGGTTTGTGTTGGAACGGCACTTGCCCAGTTACGCCGGTAACTTGCCCGATATCGTGCTGAACCATGTGCTGCAAAGCGCTTGCGGGCGTTACGGCACCACTCGCGATTATGTCGAGCAGACCGTCAACGCCCTACGTAGCCACGCCATGCCAGATAAGAACCTGGAGGCGCGGCTCAAGCGCTGTGCAAAGGATTGCCCAGGCGGTTAACGCGCCGAGCTGACGCTGTTGGTGTGCCACAGCGTTGGGATCAGAAAGGCGATTGCCAGCAGGCACGCGCCGATCAGCAGCACGAAACCACCGTCCCAGCCGAAATGGTCCACGGTGTAACCCATGGCCGCACTGGCAGCCACCGAGCCGCCCAGGTAACCGAACAGGCCGGTGAAGCCCGCAGCGGTGCCGGCGGCTTTCTTCGGTGCCAGTTCCAGCGCCTGCAGGCCGATCAGCATCACTGGGCCGTAGATCAGGAAGCCGATGGAGAACAGCGCGATCATGTCGATCATCGGGTTGCCCGGCGGGTTGAGCCAGTACACCAGGGTCGCCACAGTCACCAACGCCATGAACACGATGCCGGTCAGGCCACGGTTGCCACGGAAGATCTTGTCCGACATCCAGCCGCACAACAGCGTGCCCGGGATACCGGCCCACTCATAGAAGAAGTACGCCCACGACGATTTATCCACCGTGAAGTGCTTGGCTTCTTTCAGGTAGGTCGGTGCCCAGTCCAGTACGCCATAGCGCAGCAGGTAGACAAACACGTTGGCGAAGGCGATGTACCACAGCATTTTGTTGCGCAGCACGTACTTGACGAAGATTTCCTTGGCGCTGAATTCGTCTTCGTGGCTGGCGTCGTAGCCTTCCGGGTAATCGTTCTTGTATTGCTCGATTGGCGGCAGGCCTACCGATTGCGGGGTGTCGCGCATGGTGATGAAGGCAAAGGCCGCGACCAGCAACGCCACGGTGGCCGGTACGTAGAACGCCGCGTGCCAGTCGTTGAACCAGGCCATGCCCAGCAGGAACAGCGGGCCGATCAGGCCGCCGCCGACGTTGTGCGCCACGTTCCACACCGACACCACGCCGCCGCGTTCTTTCTGCGACCACCAGTGCACCATGGTCCGTCCACTTGGCGGCCAGCCCATGCCCTGGGCCCAACCGTTGATGAACAGCAAAATGAACATCATGGTCACGCTGGACGTCGCCCAAGGTGCGAAACCGAAAATGAACATCACCCCGGCGGAAACCAGCAGGCCGAAGGGCAGGAAGTAGCGCGGGTTGGAGCGGTCGGACACCAGGCCCATGAGGAACTTGGACAGGCCGTAGGCAATCGCGATAGCCGACATCGCCAGGCCCAGTTCGCCGCGGGTATAGCCCTCGTCGATCAGGTAAGGCATGGCCAGGGAGAAGTTCTTGCGCAGCAGGTAGTACCCGGCGTAACCGAAGAAAATACCGGCGAAGATCTGCCAGCGCAGGCGTCGGTAGGTACTGTCTATTTTTTCTTCAGGCAGGGGCGCCTGATGTGCGGCAGGACGAAAGAAAGCAAACATTCAAGAGCTCCAGATTTCTTGTTTTGACTGCGGATGCGAATGTTACAGTTTCGTTACCGAAAATAGCATCGCCTCTTATCTGTAAACAACAAGAAATGAACCCTAATGAATGTTCCCTTACGAACACCGGAGATCAAAATGTGTGAGGGGGGCTTGCCCCTCCCACATTGACCCTATTTCAAATTTTTTATCGAGTCTGGACGACCACTTTACCAACCGCCTTGCGCTGCCCCAGGTCATTGATTGCCTGGGCGGCCTGTTCCAGCGGATACACCTGCGACACCAACGGCTTCAACTTGCCCTCGCCGTACCAGGTGAACAACTGCTGGAAGTTCGCCGCATTATCCTGCGGCTGGCGCTGAGCGAACGAACCCCAGAACACCCCTACCACCGCCGCGCCTTTGAGCAGCGCCAGGTTCACCGGCAACTCCGGAATGCGCCCGCTGGCAAACCCCACCACCAGCAAGCGGCCGTTCCAGGCGATGGCGCGAATGGCCTGGTCAAACAGGTCGCCCCCCCACCGGGTCGTAGATCACATCGGCGCCATTGCCGTCCGTGAGGCGCTTGATCTCGTCTTTCAGGCTGGCTTCGCTGTAGTTGATCAACTCATCGGCGCCGGCGGCCTTGGCCACCGCGAGTTTGTCGGCGCTGCTGGCGGCGGCGATCACACGGGCGCCCATGGCTTTGCCGATTTCCACGGCGGCCAGGCCCACGCCACCGGAAGCGCCGAGTACCAGCAGGGTTTCGCCGGCTTGCAGGTTGGCCCGTTGCTTGAGCGCGTGCATCGACGTGCCGTAGGTCATGCTGAACGCGGCGGCGGTGTTGAAATCCATGCTCGGCGGGATCGGCAGTACGTTATAGCCCGGCACCGCGACCTGTTCGGCAAAGCTGCCCCAGCCGGTCAGCGCCATGACCCGGTCACCGACTTTCAGGTGGCCGACTTTTTCGCCCACTTCACTGACCACGCCTGCCGCCTCGCCACCCGGCGAGAACGGAAAGGGCGGCTTGAACTGGTACTTGCCCTCGATGATCAGCGTATCCGGGAAGTTGACCCCGGCCGCGTGCACGTCCAGCAGGATTTCGTTCTTCTTGATCGCAGGGCTTGCGACATCTTCCAGCACCAGGGTTTCGGCAGGGCCGAAGGCTTTGCACAGCACAGCTTTCATCGGACTATTCCTTTTGGCGTCGTGGCCGATAAGTGTAGGAGGGTACGCCCGTGGGTCAACGAGCATGCCCAGGCCTGATAAGCCGCCATAAGCTTGTGCTCTGCCTTGCTAGCGTTATGCTACCCGGCAACCGAATGTGAGGAATGAACTGTGAAAGCGTGGATCCTGTTGATGCTGGCCCTGACCTTGCCGATGGCGGCCCAGGCCGAAGAAGCCAAAGAAGGCGAGGCGCCGAAGGTCAGCTATATCAGCCTGAGCCCGCCGTTCGTGGGCAACTACGGCCTGGATGGCACGGCGAAACTCAAGGTGTTCAAGGCCGACATCGCCCTGCGCGTGACCGGCACCGAAGCGGCCGCCGCCGTCAAAGCCAACGATGCGTTGATCCGTAACCAGTTGGTGGCGCTGTTCACCCAGCAGACCAACGAGGCGATGAGCACCGTCGAGGGCAAGGAAAAACTGCGCCAGGAAGCCCTGAAGCAGACCCAGCAAGTGATGAACGACGAAACCGGCAAACCGGTGGTGGAAGACCTGTTGTTCAACAACCTGATCATCCAGTAACCGCAGCGCGCCCATCGGGGGCAAGCCCCCTCCCACAGTTGGAATGCGATCAAATGTGGGAGGGGGCTTGCCCCCGATGACGGCGGTACAGGCGCCTCAGGACGCCAGGCTCTTCCTGAACCGCGCCAACGCCACCACAAAAAACACCAACCCAATCCCCGCCAGCGCCAGCAAGTCCGGCCACACCACGCTCACCCCTGCATCACGAAACAGAATCGCCGCACTCAAACTCACAAAATGCGTCGACGGCGACCCCTGCATCACCCACTGCAACCACTCGGGCATGCTGTCCAGCGGCGTACTGCCGCCTGAGAGCAACAGCATCGGGATAATCACCGGAATCGCCAGCAGGCCGAATTGCGGCGTCGAACGGGCAAGCGTGGCGAGGAAAATCCCCAGCGCCGTGCTGGCAAACAGGTACAGCGCTGTCACGAACAGGAACAACCCCAGCGATCCGGCCAGTGGTACACCGAGCAAGCCTTTGACCACCACCTCCAGCGACAGCCAGGTGCACAGCACCACCACCAGCATGTTGCTCCAGATTTTTGCCAGCATGATTTCCAGCGCCGTCAGCGGCAGCACCAGCAGGTGGTCGAGGGTGCCGTGTTCACGCTCACGCAGCAGGGCAGTGCCGGTGAGGATAATGGCGAGGATGGTGATGTTGTTGACGATCTGGATCACCGCCAGGAACCAGCCGCCCTCCAGATTGGTGTTGAACAGCGCCCGGGTAGTGAGCTGCGCGGGTGCCCGGCTGGCGGCATCGGCTTGTCCGCTGTAGGTCAGCAGTTCTCGCTGGAAAATCCGCCCGATATAGCCCGCCCCCATGAACGCCTGGCTCATCGCCGTGGCATCCACATTCACCTGCACCCCCGGCTGGCGCCCCGCCAACAGGTCCGCCTGGAAGTTCGCCGGCACATTGATTACGAAGGTGTACTTGCCGCTGTCCATGACCCTGTCCAATTGGTCATAGACCAACGGTGCAGGCGCCTGGAATTCGGGCGGTTGCAGCGCTTCGGCCATCTGCCGTGAGAGGGCGCTGTGGTCTTCATCGACAAACGCTACGCTGGCATTGTGCACACCGATCACCGAACCGGCGGCGGGCATATAGATGGCGACGGTGAAGGCGTAGAACAGAAACAGCAGCAATACGCTGTCGTGGCGCAGGCTGGTCAGTTCCTTGATTCCCAGTCGCAGAATGTGCGCGAACTTATGCATCAGGCCTCCTGCTTCTTGAGCATGACCAGGCTCAGCCCGGTAAACCCGACGAAGAACCCGAACAGCGCCAGGCACTGGGGCCACAACTGGCGCAGGTCCAGGGCCTTGGTGAAGGTGCCCACGGCAATGTCCAGGAAGTGCCCCGCCGGAAACAGCATACCCATCAAGGCCGCCGCGCCCTCCAGGGACGAGCGCGGCACGATCAGCCCGGAGAACTGGATCGTCGGCAAGCTGGTGATGATCATGGTGCCGAGGATCGCCGCGATCTGCGTGCGGGTGAAGGCCGAAATCAGCAGGCCCATGCTGGTGGTCGCCAGCACGTAGAGCAGGCCGCCGAACGCCAGGGTGAGGGCGCTGCCCTTGAAGGGTACGCCGAACAGCCAGCGGTTCATCGCCACCAATACCGCCAGGTTGACCAGGCTCACGGCCAGGTACGGTGCCTGTTTGCCGAGCAGGAACTCCAGTCGGGTCAGCGGCGTGGCGTAGAAGTTGGTGATCGAGCCCAGCTCCTTTTCGCGCACGATGCCGAGCGCGGTGAGCATGGCCGGGATAAATGCCAGGATCAGCGCCATCACGCCGGGGCCTATGGCATTCACGCTAACCACGTCCTGGTTATAGCGAAAGCGCGTTTCCAGCCTGGCGGCGGCCGGGGTGTTGCGCGGCAGGCTGCTCAGTTCGGCCAGTTGCTGCAGGTTCTCCTGATGCACGGCCTCGACATAGTTACGGCTGGTTTCCGCGCGAAACGGCATGCCGCCGTCCAGCCACGCGGCCACTGTAGGCTGGCGGCCGGCATAGAGATCGCGACCAAAACCAGGCGGGATCTCCAGGGCCAGTTTGATTTCTGAACGTTGCAGGCGCCGGTGCAGTTCCGTCGAGTCCTGGATCGGCGCTTGCTCGGCGAAATAGCGCGAACTGCGAAACGCCTCCAGGTAGGCGCGGCTTTGCGGCGTCTGGTCCTGGTCGTAGACGGCGAAGGCGAGGTTTTCCACATCCAGGGAAATGCCATAGCCGAAGATCACCATCATGAACATCGCCCCCAGCAGGGCGAAGGCCATGCGCACTCTGTCGCGCAGCAGTTCCTTGCCTTCGCGGCTGGCCACGGCCGCTAGCCGGGCCAGGCTGAACCCCCGTTTACTCATGGGCGGTGTGCTGGTTTCGCTGACAGTCTTGGCGGGCGCAGTAGGCTCGGCTTCGCCCTGGGCGCGCTCCAGGCAGGTGACGAACGCCGCTTCCAACGTATCGCCGTGGAATTGCTGTTGCAGCGCATCCGGCGTATCGCAGGCCAGCACCTTGCCCGCGTGCATCAAGGAGATGCGGTCGCAGCGCTGGGCTTCGTTCATGAAGTGTGTGGACAGGAAGATGGTCACGCCTTGCTCGCGGGACAGCTCGATCAGCAATCGCCAGAAGTCTTCCCTGGCGGCCGGGTCGACGCCCGAGGTGGGCTCGTCGAGAATCAGCACTTCCGGACGATGCAGCACCGCCACCGCCAATGACAAGCGCTGCCGCAGGCCCAAGGGCAGCTCGCCGGACGGTTGCTCGGCGACGTCACCGAGGTCGAAACGCTGGATCAGCTCATCGATGCGCGGGCCGCTGTCCGCCTTGGGCAGGTCGAACAGTTGCGCATGCAGCACCAGGTTCTGGCGCACGCTGAGTTCGCCGTACAGCGAGAAGCTTTGCGACATGAAACCCACGCGCTTGCGGGTGGCCAGGTCCTTGGCGTTCACCGGGTTGCCCAGCAGCGTCGCGCTGCCCTCGGTGGCCGGCATCAGCCCGGTGAGGACTTTCATGGTGGTGGTCTTGCCGCAGCCGTTGGAGCCGAGGAAACCGAAGATCTCGCCGCGACCAATGGCGAAGCTGACCTTGTTCACTGCGGTGAAATCGCCAAAACGCAGGGTCAGGTCATGGGCCTCGATGGCGATATCGGTGTTGTCGCTTTGCCTCGGCGGGATCACCAGCGGCTGGTTGTCGTGAGCGCTGTCACCCTGGAAGTGGGTGAAGGCTTCGTCCAGCTTGCCGCTGGGTGTCGCGGCGGCCAAGTCGCTGCTCAGGCCATCGGCGATCAGCTTGCCGCGATCGAGCATCAGGCAGTGTTCGAACTGCTCGGCCTCTTCCATGTAGGCCGTGGCCACCAGCAGCGTCAGTTGCGGGCGTTCGCTGCGTACGCTGTCGACCAGTTCCCAGAAGCGCCGACGTGACAGCGGGTCGACGCCGGTGGTGGGTTCGTCGAGGATCAGCAGGTCCGGGTCGTGGATCAGCGCGCAGCACAAACCGAGCTTCTGCTTCATGCCGCCGGAGAGCTTGCCCGCCGGGCGTTCGGCGAAACGCGCGAGGTCGGTGGCCAGCAGCAGGTTGTGCATGCGCTGGTCGCAATCGGCTTGGGACAGGCCGAACAGCGTGGCAAAAAAGCGGATGTTTTCGCTGATGGACAGCTCGGGGTACAGGTTGCCGCCCAAACCCTGGGGCATAAAGGCAATGCGCGGGTACAGGCTGTTGCGGTGGCGGCGATCTTCGATGGCGCCGCCGAGCACCTGCAACTGGCCGTCCTGGAGCTTTTTAACCCCGGCGATCAAGCCCAGGAGGCTCGACTTGCCTGCGCCATCCGGGCCGATCAACCCGCAGCGCGTACCAGCCGGCAGGCTGAAAGTGATATCAACCAGGGCCTGTTGCTTGCCGTAGCGATGATTGATCCCCGTGGCCTGCAGCGCCAGGGCGGTCATTGCAGGTTGGCCGGCCAGTCAATGTCAGCCGTGCGCACATAACCGGCGCCGGGCATGCCCGGTTTGGCCTGGGGCACGGCGCTGGGTTGGGTCAGGCGCAGTTTGACGCGGAATACCAGTTTCTGGCGTTCGTCGCGGGTTTCCACTTCCTTGGGGGTGAACTGGGATTTGGCGGCGACGAAGCTGATCCTGGCCGGCAGCGGCTGGTCGGGCAGGGCGTCGAGCAGGATGCGTGCGTCGCTGCCGACGGTGAGGCGACCGGTCACGGAAGCGGGCAGGTAGAGGTTCATGTACTGATCATTAGGGTCGATCAGTAGCAGCACGCGGCCACCCGCGCCGAGCACTTCGCCGGGCTCGGCCAGGCGCAGCTGGATGATTCCGTCGATGGGCGCGCGCAGGCTGCTGTCGTCGATCTCGCTGGTGAGCTGGGCGACCTGGGCCTGGGCGGCGCCAATCGCGGCTTTCACCGAATTGACCTGGGCCTGGGCGGCAATCACGGCGGCGTTGCCGGTGTTCTGCCGGGCTTGCTGCTGGTCGATCAACTGGCTGCTGGTGAAGCCGCGCTTGTACAGCTCCTGGGTGCGCTTGAGTTCCTGGTTGGCCAGCAGTTGTTCGCTCTGGCGCAGTTGTACATTGGCCTCGGCAGCGGCGAAGTTTTCCTTGGCGCGCAGCACTTCGGCTTCGGCCTGGGCGCGTTGGGCTTCGAGGGTGCGGGTGTCCATGCGCGCGAGCAGTTGGCCTTTGAGCACCTTATCGCCTTCGTCCACCCGCACTTCGGCCAGGCGCCCGGGGATCTTGGCAGCGATCTGCACTTCGGTGGATTCCAGGCGCCCATTGCCCATGCTCAGGCCTTCGGGCAGGCGGTCCTGGGTGGAGCGCCAATAACCGAAGCCGCCGGCACCCAGCAACAGGGCGATGAGGGCAACGGCGAATAGGCGGGAGGTGTGGTGGTTCGTCGACATGGCTGCTTCCTGCGGCGTTAGCGTCCTAGTGTGAGCGGTTTGCCCCGGTGCGGCGTTGATGCCGGTCAGTCAAATCAACTTGATGACGGCGGCCCATTGCTCGGGCGTGACGGGCATCACCGAAAGCCGGCTGCCTTTTTGCACCAGAGGCAATTCGGCAAGGGCCGTTTGCTGTTTGAGATAGCCCAGGCCGAGCACCTTGGGAAAGGTCTGGACATGGGCGACGTTGATCGCGCTCCACGGATTTTTTTCCGGGCTGGCCTTGGCGTCGAAGTAGTGGCTTTCGGGCTCCAGCGCGGTGGGGTCCGGATAGGCCGCCTCGATGATTTTGCCGATGCCGGCAATACCCGGCTCCGGGCAACTGGAGTGATAGAAGAAAAACTCGTCACCCACCGCCATGGCCCGCAGGAAGTTACGCGCCTGGTAATTGCGCACCCCGTCCCAGCGGGCTTGGCCGAGTTTTTCCAGGCCTTTGATGGAGAGCTCGTCGGGCTCGGATTTCATCAGCCAATAGGCCATTTTTGGGCTCCTGAAATAAGCAGTGGGCAAGTTGTCCTGCAATTTAATGACAAACCGACAGTCGGTTGGCGCCAAGGTTTGCGTGTTGGTTCACGTTACCGCAGAATGCCGGCTTTTAAAGCTTGACGCAGCTGCAACGGACTACTTTGGAACGTTGTTGTCATCGTGTACGAGATGCCTGAAGGGGGGCAATCGATGCAACGTAAACCGGATTTACTATGGATTTTGGTGATTTTGTTTGGTCTGGGCGTCGTGACCACCGGGTATGCCCAAAGCTTGTGGTCGAACAAGACCGATGCACCCGTTGAACTGGCTCAGCAGCAGCCACAACCGTTCAAGCGCTGACCCTTCTTCAAGGCGCCGCTGACTCCAGTGGCGTCTTCGCACTATACCAATGCTTATCGGTGACGGTGCCCGCCAGCGGCACATCCCAGCTTGCCTGTGCCAACCGTTCGACCTTCTGACATTCATGGGCCAGGCCCAGCAGCGTCGGCTTGCGCCAGCTCTGTCGCCGCGCCAGGTAGGCCAGGCTGCGGTCGTAGAACCCGCCGCCCATGCCCAAGCGCCCTCCCGCATCATCGAACCCCACCAACGGCAGCAACACCAGCTCCAGCGCCCAGACGTTGCGTTGGCGGCTGATATTCATCCGGGGCTCCAGGATGCGAAAGCGATTGGGCAGCAGCTTTTCCCCAGGCCTTACGCGCTGGAACACCATCTTGGTCCGAGGCCACGCGCTGAGCACCGGCAGGTAGGTGGCCTTGCCCCGGCGCTGGGCGGCGCGCAGCAGCAAGCGCGGATCGATTTCACCGTCCGTCGGTAGATACAAAGAGATATGTTTGGCCCGGCGAAACAGCGGATGCTGTGCCAGTTGCCGATACAGGCCCCGGGCGGCCTTGCGCTGCTCGCTCGGCGTGAGGGCGCGGCGGGCTTTGCGCAACATGCGTCGAAGTTGCGGACGGGAAAGCGGCGCAGGTTCGGTCATGGTTTCGGCTCATAAAACAATGCCAGTCCGGAGACTGGCATTGAGTTTGGGAATTCAGGCTCCCCGACAGAGCCGCTGTCGACTTAGCCCTTGAACCCGAAAGTTCAAGGTGGAAGATGCAGTAGGCTTTAAGGCTTTCCGTCTAGCGGACATGCACACCAGCCCAACGTGCAACTTCCAGGGTAGTGCGAATCGGCTCAGGGACATCGCCGACTGGCAAACACGCCAGGGAGTGGGGCGAGTATACCTTAAACCGTCGCGGCAATCAGCCCTTGGGTGCTTCCGGGTCGCTGGAAAGCACCAGATCGACACGTTCCAGCAAGTCACGCACCTGCTCACGTGTCGAGCCGCTGGCCTGCACGTCAGGGCGTTCCTGCTTATGCAGCAGATCGTGGGTAATGTTCAGGGCGGCCATCACGGCGATGCGGTCAGCGCCGATGACTTTGCCGCTGCTGCGGATTTCACGCATCTTGCCATCCAGGTAGCGGGCGGCGCTCACCAGGTTGTTGCGCTCTTCCTGGGGGCAGATGATCGAATATTCTTTGTCGAGGATCTGCACGGTGACGCTATTGCTTGAACTCATGAGTCTTGCTCCAGGGCCTTCAGGCGCGAAATCATCGATTCGACCTTACGCCGGGCGATTTCGTTTTTTTCAATGAGGTGAGCGCGTTCCTCGCGCCAGGTCTTTTCCTGAGCTAATAGGAGTCCGTTTTGACTCTTAAGTTGCTCGACCCGAGTAATTAGCAATTCGAGTCTGGCCATCAGCGCTTGCAGGTCGGTGTCTTCCATTGGGTTCCACTGGATTTGTCTGATGAATGGCAACTGCAGGATAAACGATCTGACGCCCTTGATAGTCTTGGTACGTCTGCCGGTGCTAGGATACAGCGCTCCATTCTAGACATTGCGCCGTCTGGCGCCTAGCTCACCATGCCTATTCAGAACTCCCCATACGATGCTTTCTCCAAACTGCTGAGCGCCAGCGGCCACCCCTGCTCGCCAGCCGAACTGCACGGCGTGTTGCTGGGCCGTAGCTGCACCGGCGTCGGCTTTGATGCCGACAACTGGCTGGCCGACGTGGCCGAGCTGCTGGAAACCGAACCGACCGACAACGTGCGCAACGCGCTGATCGGCCTGCAAGAGATGGTCAAGGGCGAGCTGACCGGTGATGACGTCACCGTGGTCCTGCTGCTGCCGACCGACGACGCGCCGCTTACCGAGCGTGCCGCCGCACTGGGCCAATGGTGCCAGGGCTTCCTCCACGGTTTCGGCGTGAACGCCGGCGGCCTGGAACTGAGCACCGACGCCAAGGAAGTGCTGCAGGACCTGGCAGCCATCTCCCAGGTGCAAGACGCCCTGGAAGAGTCCGAAGACGGTGAGGGCGACTACATGGAAGTGATGGAATACCTGCGCGTCGCGCCGCTGCTGCTGTTCACCGAGACCAAAAAATCGGCTGAGCCGGCTGCACCCAAGCCTTCGCTGCACTAAGAAAGGAAACCCATCTGCCCATGATCCATATCCCGAAAGCGGAATACACCCGGCGCCGCAAGGCGCTCATGGCGCAGATGGAACCCAACAGCATCGCGATCCTGCCGGCCGCCGCCGTGGCGATCCGCAACCGTGATGTCGAGCATGTCTACCGCCAGGACAGCGACTTCCAGTACCTGAGCGGCTTCCCCGAGCCGGAAGCGGTGATCGTGCTGATGCCCGGTCGCCAGCACGGCGAGTACGTGCTGTTCTGCCGCGAACGCAACGCCGAACGCGAACTGTGGGACGGCCTGCGCGCCGGCACCGAAGGCGCAATCCGTGACTTTGGCGCCGACGATGCCTTCCCCATCACCGATATCGACGACATCCTGCCCGGCCTCATCGAAGGCCGCGACCGGGTGTACTCGGCCATGGGCAGCAATGCGGAGTTCGACCGGCACCTGATGGAATGGATCAACGTGATCCGCTCCAAAGCCCACCTGGGCGCCCAGCCACCGAACGAATTCGTTGCGCTGGATCATCTGTTGCACGACATGCGCCTGTATAAATCGGCGGCGGAAGTGAAGGTGATGCGCGAGGCGGCGCGAATCTCCTGCGCGGCCCACGTGAAGGCGATGCAGGCCAGCCGGGCCGGCCTGTATGAGTTCAGCCTGGAAGCCGAGCTGGATTATGAATTTCGCAAAGGCGGCGCGAAAATGCCGGCCTACGGTTCCATCGTCGCCGCCGGGCGCAACAGCTGCATCCTGCATTACCAGCAGAATGACGCGGTGCTCAAGGACGGCGACCTGGTGCTGATCGACGCCGGTTGCGAGATCGACTGCTATGCCAGCGACATCACCCGCACCTGGCCGGTCAATGGCAAGTTCTCGCCGGAACAAAAGGCGATCTACGAGATTGTGCTGGCCTCCCAGGAAGCGGCCTTCGCCGAGATCGCCCCGGACAAGCATTGGAACCAGGCCCATGAGGCGACCGTGCACGTCATCACCGCCGGGTTGGTCAAGCTGGGATTGTTGCAGGGTGACGTCGACGAACTGATCGCCAGCGAAGCCTATAAGGCGTTTTACATGCACCGCGCCGGTCATTGGCTGGGCATGGATGTACATGATGTGGGCGAATACAAAGTGGGCGGTGAATGGCGTGTGCTGGAAGTCGGCATGGCGTTGACCGTGGAGCCGGGGATCTACATTTCGCCGGACAACCAGAACGTGGCAAAGAAATGGCGTGGCATTGGCGTACGCATCGAGGACGACGTGGTAGTGACCAAGCAAGGCTGTGAAATCCTGACCGGCGGCGTGCCCAAGACCGTCGCCGACATCGAAGCGCTGATGGCGGCTGCCCGATGAGCCGGGTCAACCTGGCGATCATCGGCGGCGGCCTGGTGGGTGCCAGCCTGGCACTGGCGTTGCAGGCCGGGGCCAGGGCCCGTGGCTGGAAGATCGTGCTGATCGAACCCTTCGCGCCGGGCGACAGCTACCAGCCGAGCTACGATGCACGTTCGTCGGCGCTGTCCTTCGGCGCCCGGCAAATCTATCAGCGCCTGGGCCTGTGGCAGGACATTTCCCGCCGCGCCGAGCCGATCAAGCAGATCCATGTGTCCGACCGTGGCCGTTTCTCCACTGCACGTCTGTCCGCGATGGAGGAGGGCGTGCCGGCTCTCGGCTACGTGGTGGAAAACGCCTGGCTGGGCCAATGCCTGTGGCAAGGCCTGGACAAAGACGTGGTCAGCTGGCGTTGCCCGGCCGAGGTCACACGCATGGAGCCGCTGCCCGATGGCTACCGCCTGACCCTCAATGATGAAACCGTGCTGGAGTGTGATCTTGCCGTACTGGCCGACGGCGGCCGCTCCGGCCTGCGCGAGCAATTGGGCATTGGCGTGAAAACCCGCCCGTACAATCAGAGCGCGCTGATCGCCAACATCACCCCTAGCGAAGCCCACAACGGCGAGGCGTTCGAGCGCTTCACCGATGAAGGCCCGATGGCCTTGCTGCCGCTGCCAGACAACCGCTGCGCGCTGGTCTGGACCCGCATCGGCATGGATGCGCAGCGCCTGGCCGGTCTCGATGAGCGCAGTTTCCTGAGTGAATTGCAGGGTGTGTTCGGCTATCGCCTGGGCACCCTCAAGCAGGTCGGTGCCCGCCACCTGTATCCGCTGACGCTGGTGGAAGCCGAGGAGCAGGTGCGTTCGCACCTGGCGATCCTTGGCAATGCCGCCCACAGCCTGCACCCGATTGCCGGGCAAGGCTTCAACCTGTCCCTGCGTGACGCGAATGCCCTGGCCGAGGCCTTGCTGGCCGGGCCGCAGGTGCCGGGTGATTTAGCCACCTTGCAGGGCTATCGCGAGCGCCAGCGACTGGACCAGAGCCTCACCGTGGGCTTCTCCGACCAGGTCACCCGCCTGTTTGGCAGCGCCCAACCGTTGGTCGCGGTGGGGCGCAACCTGGGTTTGCTGGGCCTGGACCTGTTGCCGCCGGCCAAGCGCTGGTTCGCCCGGCAGGCCATGGGCCTGGGCACGCGCCCCGATGCGTAAGTGGTTGATCGCGCGTCTGGGCAAGGCGCGGTTGTTGCGTTGGATCATGACCCTGTACCCGCCGTATCTGGGCGCGGGGGTCAGCGTGCAGCACATGAGCGCCGATTTTCGTCACGTCAAAGTGCGCATGGGCCTGGGCTGGTACAACCGCAACTATGTCGGCACGCAATTCGGCGGCAGCCTGTACTCGATGGTTGACCCGTTCTACATGTTGATGCTGATGGAGAACCTGGGCCGCGACTACATCGTGTGGGACAAGGCGGCGAGTATCGATTTCATTTCGCCCGGCAAAGGTCCGGTGTATGCCGAATTCTCCATCGACGAGACCTTGTTGGACGAGATCCGTCGACACACCGAAGGTGGCGAGAAGTACCTGCCCCACCTCGAGGTGCAGATTCATGACGGCTCCGGCACCCTGGTGGCGCGGGTCGACAAAACCCTTTACGTGCGGCGCAAGCCGCCAGTGAGACAGGCTTAAAGCATGGATATGCGCGCAGATGTGCTGATTGTCGGGGCCGGAATGGTCGGAAGCGCCCTGGCGCTGGCATTGCAGGGCAGCGGCCTGCAGGTGCTGCTGCTCGACGGCAGCCCGCTGAGCGTCAAGCCGTTCGACCGTGACGCGGCGTTTGAACCCCGCGTGAGCGCCTTGTCGGCTGCCAGCCAACGCATCCTCGAACGCCTGGGCGTGTGGGACGGCATCCTGTCGCGCCGCGCCAGCCCTTATGGCGAGATGCAGGTGTGGGACGGCAGCGGCACCGGGCAGATCCACTTCTCGGCGGCCAGCGTACATGCCGAGGTGCTCGGGCATATCGTCGAGAACCGCGTGGTGCAGGATGCCTTGCTCGACCGTCTGCACGACTGCGACCTGGGCCTGCTGGCCAATGCGCGCCTGGAACAGATGCGCCGCTCCGGCGATGACTGGCTGCTGACCCTGGCCGACGGGCGCAAATTGCGCGCGCCGCTGGTGGTGGCCGCCGATGGTGCCAACTCCGCCGTACGCCGCCTGACCGGCACCGCCACCCGCGAATGGGATTATCTGCATAACGCCATCGTTACCAGCGTGCGCAGCAGCCAGCCGCATCAGCGCACGGCGTGGCAACGCTTTACCGATACCGGCCCGCTGGCGTTTTTGCCGCTGGTGCGGGATGGGCATGAGGATTGGTGTTCGATCGTCTGGTCGACCACGCCGGCCGAGTCCGAGCGCTTGATGGCGCTGGATGATGAACGTTTCTGCCGTGAACTGGAACGCGCCTTTGAAGGGCGCCTTGGTACGGTGCTGAGCGCCGACCCGCGCGTGTGCGTTCCGTTGCGTCAGCGCCACGCCAAACGCTACGTGGCCGAAGGCCTGGCATTGATCGGCGACGCGGCCCACGTCATCCACCCATTGGCGGGACAGGGCGTGAACCTGGGCTTCCTTGATGCGGCGACATTGGCTGAAGTCTTGTTGGCGGCGACCGAGCGCGGCGAGCGCCTGGCGGACGTGAAGGTGCTGAGCCGATACGAGCGTCGACGCATGCCGCATAACCTGGCGCTGATGGCGGCGATGGAGGGCTTTGAGCGGTTGTTCCAGGCCGATCAACTACCGCTGCGCTGGCTGCGCAACGCCGGGCTGAAGATGGTCGACCAGATGCCCGAGGCCAAGGCCGTGTTCGTACGCCAGGCTCTCGGCCTGACTGGCGATCTCCCGGACCTTGCCAAACCCTGATATTGAAATGCGACCCCTTGTGGGAGGGGGCTTGCCCCCGATGAGGCCATCAGCCTACAAGCAATATCCGTCATGCAACATCTGGTAACGCCTCCACCGAGCGCTACCAAATGTGAGTCCTTATCATTTGCCCTCTTTTTGCAAATGAGAGACCGCACCCATGTTGGCACCCAAGCGCCTCCTGACTGCCCTGGCACTCACCCTGATCGGCAGCACCACCGTGCAGGCCGCCGACGAAGTGGTGGTCTACTCCTCGCGTATCGATGAGCTGATCAAGCCGGTCTTCGACGCCTACACCCAAAAAACCGGCGTGCAGGTCAAGTTCATCACCGACAAGGAAGCGCCGCTGATGCAGCGCATCAAGGCCGAGGGCGCAAACGCAACCGCCGACCTGTTGCTCACCGTCGATGCCGGCAACCTCTGGCAGGCCGAGCAGATGCGTATCCTGCAACCGTTCACCTCTCCGGTGATCGACAAGAACATTCCCCTGCAATATCGCTCGTCAAAACACACCTGGACCGGCTTGAGCCTGCGCGCACGCACCATCGCCTATTCCACCGACCGGGTAAAACCGGGTGACCTCACCACCTACGAAGCCCTGGCCGACAAACAATGGGAAGGCCGCCTGTGCCTGCGTACGGCGAAAAAGGTCTACAACCAGTCGCTGACCGCCACCCTGATCGAAACCCACGGCGCGGCCAAGACCGAAGAGATCGTAAAGGGTTGGGTCAACAACCTGTCCACCGACGTGTTCTCCGATGACATCGCCGTGCTCGAAGCCATCAACGCCGGGCAGTGCGACGTGGGTATCGTCAACACCTATTACTATGGCCGCCTGCACAAGCAGAAGCCGGACCTGGCCGTGAAGCTGTTCTGGCCGAACCAGGGTGACCGTGGCGTGCACGTGAACCTGTCGGGTATCGGCCTGACCCAGCACGCGCCGCATCCGGAAGCCGCCAAGGCGCTGGTGGAGTGGATGACCACGCCTGAGGCGCAGAAGATCTTTGCCGACGTGAACCAGGAGTTCCCGGCCAACCCGGCGGTGCCGCCGTCAGCCGAAGTGGCGACGTGGGGCAAGTTCGTCGCGGATACCTTGCCGGTGGAAGTCGCGGGCAAGCGACAGGCTGAGGCTATTCGGTTGATGGATCGCGCCGGCTGGAACTGACACACTACGGGTCAAAATGTGGGAGGGGGCTTGTCCCCGATAGCGGGATATATCAGTTCACTCATCATGGACAGATCCACCGCCATCGGGGGCAAGCCCCCTCCCACATTGGATTGAGTTGAATTTAAGACATTCATTGAGAGCTGACTTTGGCCCACCCCGCCCAACGCCGCTGGTACCTGCCGGTCTTTACCGTCGCCGCCCTGGTGCTGTTGCCGCTGAGCGTGCTGTTGCTGTCCTGGCAAAGTATCGATGCACAGGTCTGGTCGCACCTGTGGGAAACCCAGATGCCGCGCCTGCTGGGCAACACGCTCACCCTGGTGCTGGGCGTCGGCATTGGCGTGACCCTATTGGGCGTCAGCCTGGCCTGGCTGACCAGCCTCTGCGAATTCCCCGGACGACGCTGGCTCGATTGGGCACTGATGTTGCCGTTCGCCATTCCTGCCTATGTGCTGGCCTTTGTATTTGTCGGCCTGCTGGACTTCTCCGGCCCCGTGCAAACCCTGTTGCGTGAATGGTTCGGCACCGGGCTGCGCCTGCCACGGGTGCGCTCCACCGGCGGTGTGATCATCGTTCTGGTCCTGGTGTTCTATCCCTATGTTTATCTATTGGCGCGCACCGCATTCCTGGCCCAGGGCAAAGGCCTGATGGAGGCCGCGCGGGTGCTCGGGCAATCGCCATGGCGAGCGTTCTGGCACGTGGCTCTGCCCATGGCGCGCCCGGCGATTGGGGCTGGAGTCGCCTTGGCGTTGATGGAAACGCTGGCGGATTTCGGCGCGGTCTCGGTGTTCAACTTCGATACGTTCACCACCGCCATCTACAAGACGTGGTACGGCTTCTTCAGTCTTTCCAGCGCCGCCCAACTGGCCAGCCTGTTGCTGCTGGTGGTGATGTTGGTGCTGTACGGCGAGCGGCGCGCCAGGGGCGCCAGCCGGCCAGGCAATGAGCGGCCACGGGGCAAGGCGTTGTACCACCTGCGCGGGGTCAAGGCGGCCGCAGCCAGCAGTTGGTGCGCGTTGGTGTTCGCCTGCGCGTTTGTCATCCCGATGCTGCAACTGGTGGCCTGGTTCTGGCAGCGCGGCCGCTTCGATCTGGATGAGCGCTATTCGGGCCTGATCCTCCATACGCTTTACCTGGGCGGCATCGCGGCCTTGATCACGGTCAGCGTGGCGCTGGTACTGGCGTTCGCCAACCGCCTGGCGCCGACACGGGCGATCCGTTCCGGTATCAGCCTGGCCAACGTTGGCTATGCCTTGCCGGGCTCGGTGCTGGCGGTATCGATCATGTTGGCGTTCAGCTATCTGGACCGTGAACTGGTGGTGCCGCTGTCCGGCTGGCTCGGCGGGGCGGGCAAGCCGTTGTTGCTGGGCAGCCTGTCGGCGCTGGTGCTGGCGTATCTGGTGCGTTTCCTGGCGGTGGCCTATGGGCCGTTGGAAAACAGCCTGGCGCGTATCCGTCCGTCCCTGCCGGAAGCTGCACGCAGTCTTGGCGTCAGTGGTCCACGACTGTTTTGCAAAGTGTATCTCCCGTTGCTGTTGCCGGGGACGTTGAGCGCAGCACTCCTGGTGTTTGTCGATGTGCTCAAGGAAATGCCTGCCACCTTGCTGATGCGCCCGTTCGGCTGGGACACGCTGGCGGTGCGGATCTTTGAAATGACCAGCGAAGGCGAGTGGGCACGGGCCTCTTTGCCGGCGTTGACCCTGGTGCTGGTGGGCCTGTTGCCGGTGATCGGGCTCATCCGACGCTCTGCACGGCAAATCGGTTAGGTGCCAGTCCTACGGCTTGCGGCTACAATGCGCGGCATTCGGTGCGCTTCGTCTTTTGGAGCGGGTCGCTGGACGTGGCTGCAGGCCTTGTGAATCAAGGTGTTCAGCGCGGACAGTAGCTCCGCGCACCTTCGCCAAGCCCGGAAGGAGAAACCCATGGGACAGCGTACGCCTCTGTATGACCTGCATCTCGCCCTCGGCGCGAAAATGGTCGATTTTGGCGGTTGGGATATGCCTCTGCACTACGGCTCGCAAGTTGAGGAGCACCATCAGGTGCGACGCGACTGCGGGGTGTTCGATGTATCTCATATGACCGTGATCGATGTCAGCGGCCCCCAGGCCAAGGAATGGCTGCAGCACCTGCTGGCCAATGATGTCGAACGCCTGCACGACTGCGGCCGTGCGTTGTACAGCGCCATGCTCAACGAGCAGGGCGGCGTGGTGGACGACATGATTGTCTACCGCACCGAGGCCGCCTATCGGCTGGTGGTCAACGCCGCCACCCGCGACCAGGATATGGCCTGGATGCACGCGCAACTGGGCGACTATCAGGTGCAACTGCATGAGCGCGCCGAGTTGGCGATGCTGGCCATCCAAGGCCCCCACGCCCGGCAGAAGATCGCTGAGCTGGTCACTCAATCGCGCAGCACCCTGATTCACCAGCTCAAGCCCTTCGAAGGCCGCGCCGATGGTGACTGGTTTATCGCACGTACCGGGTACACCGGCGAAGACGGCCTGGAAATTGTCCTGCCTGCCGATCAGGCACCGGGCTTTTTCAATGACCTGGTGGGCGCTGGTATTTCACCCATCGGCCTCGGCGCCCGCGATACCTTGCGCCTGGAAGCGGGCATGAACCTGTACGGCCAGGACATCCACCAGGAGGTTTCGCCCCTGGCGTCGAATATGGCCTGGAGCATCGCCTGGGAACCGGCCGAGCGTAATTTCATTGGCCGCACCGCACTGGAAGCGGAAAAAGCAGCTGGTGTGCAGTTCAAACTGGTCGGGCTGGTGCTGGAAGAACGCGGGGTTTTGCGTGCTCACCAGGTGGTTCGTATCGCCAATATTGGCGAAGGGGAGATCACCAGTGGTAGTTTCTCTCCTACGCTGAGCAAATCCATTGCGCTGGCGCGTGTACCGACGGCAACCGCTGATCGGGCCGAAGTGGAGATCCGCGGCAAGTGGTACCCGGTTCGAGTGGTCAAACCGACCTTCGTGCGCCATGGCAAAACCTTGATCTAACCTATTTCCGGCAGGCCGAAGGCCGCTGACATTACTTCTTGAGGACACAGACTATGAGCGATATCCCTGCCGACCTGCGTTTTGCCGAAAGCCACGAATGGGCACGCCTGGAAGCTGACGGCACCGTGACCGTCGGTATTTCCGACCATGCCCAGGAAGCGTTGGGTGATGTGGTGTTTGTTGAGTTGGCCGAAGTGGGCGCCCAGTTTGACGCGACTGGCCAGGCGGGTGTGGTTGAGTCGGTCAAGGCCGCCTCGGATATCTACGCCCCGGTTGCAGGCGAAGTGATTGCCGTCAACGAAGAACTGAGTGGTAGCCCGGAGCTGCTGAACTCTGATCCCTACGGCGCTTGGATCTTCAAGCTCAAGCCAAGCAACCCGGCTGATCTGGATAAATTGCTGGATGCTGCCGGCTACAAAGCCGCCATCGGCGAGTGATCCTGTTGCGGGAGCCGGTCAAACGGCTCCCGCAATGTGTTTTCAGGGCTGTAGAACCGCCTTCACGGCTGCCACCGACCGCTCCACATCCGCCTCTGTCATCGCCGTAAACATGGGCAACGACACGATCAAACGTCCCACTCTCTCCGCCACCGGGAACATGCCTTCCTTGAACCCCTGTGCCCGATAAAGGCTCAGCAGGTGGATCGGCGGGTAGTGATAGCCAATGCCGACGCCATGAGCCTGCATCTGCTCCATGAAGGTGGCGCGGGCTGGCAGACCGTCTTGACGTTCCGGCAGCACCAGTTGAAACAGGTGCCAGTTGCTGTTCTCGAAGTCTGCCGGCGGCAGTTGTGCGCCGTACTGCTCTTCAAAGTCACTGCCAAAGCATTTGAAGTAGTGCCGCGCCAGGTTCTGGCGGTGAGCAGTGATCTGCTCGATATGGGCAAATTGCCCCAGGCCAATGGCGGCGGCGATGTCGGTCATGTTGAACTTGCCGCCCAATACATCCACGTCGAGGCCGTCGAAGCCGGTGCGGGTAACGCCCTGCAGGCGGTATTTTTCCGCCAGCCGTGCCTCTTCGGCGTTGTTCAACACCAGGCAGCCGCCCTCGGAAGAGGTGATGTTCTTGTTGGCCTGGAAACTGAACGACACAAAATCCCCGGTGGCGCCAATACGCTCGCCATCCCAGCTGGAACCCAGCGCCTGCGCCGCATCTTCGATAATGCGCAGGTTGTACTTGTTCGCCAGTGCATACAGCATCGGCATATCCAGGGGCAGGCCGGCCAGGTAGACCGGGATGATCGCCTTGGTGCGCGGGGTAATCGCCGCTTCCACCTGGGACAGGTCGATATTGCGGGTCACCGGGTCAATATCGGCAAACACCGGCGTAGCGCCCACTTCCAGGATCACGTTGGCCGTGGCCACCCAAGAGATTGGCGTGGTGATGACTTCATCGCCCGGACCGATGCCGGCAATGCGCAAGGCAATCTCCATGGTGCAGGTGCCCGAGTTGAAGGTGCGCACCGGCCGACCGCCAAAGTACTCCGACAACTGCGCCTCGAATGCCTGGACCTTCGGCCCGCTGGTGATCCAGCCCGAGCGCAGTACATCGCCGACCGCTGCAATGGTGGCTTCATCAATGGTGGGTTTGGAAAACGGCAGGAAGGGCAGTTGGCTCATGACGACGAAGGCATCCGTTTCAGGTTGGCGATGAGTAAGCGAGGTATCAGTACCGGCATGGTTGCACGGGTTGACTGAATATAGCCTGTCGCCCGTGAATGAATTGTCATGCGCGGGGAAAAACGTGGACAAAAAAATGCCGCTTCAACAGCGGCATTTTTCAGAGCGATGGAATCACTCGGTGACAGCATTTTTCGCAAGGATGGCGTTGGCCAACTCCATGTCCGTGGCCTGCAGACCAGGGTTATCAGCGCGAACTTTCTGCATTGCTGCTTCCAGGTATGGACCACGGATGCCGCCGTCGCTGGCAACGAAGCTGCCTGCGTCGTCTTGTGCAGCGACCACCAACTTGTGGTCCTTGAAGGTCAGGTACGTCGAGCCGGTAGTGGCGCCGGACGAGATGACATTGCGCCAGAAACTGTCGGCCATGGCTGATCCGACAGGGAGGGAAAGCACAGCAAGGGTTGCGACAGCATATTTGAGACGCATGATGGGTGACTCCGGGTGGGTTATCTGTACTTTATGATTGTAGTTAGCCCAATCGAGTTCCATCACTGACTAAACAGTTTCAACCCTTAACACCACGCCTTCCTGGCCAACCACCCGTACTTGGGCGCCTACGGGGCTGTCCGGGCCGGTCACCATCCACACGCCATCACCGACTTTCACCTTGCCCCGGCCATCCACAATCGCCTGGTGCACCACGAAGGTGCGGCCGATCAGCTCGGAGCCGCGTTCGTTGAGCCCCGGCTGGTCGCTGGCCTTGGCGCTGCTGCGCTGACGTTTCCACCAGTACACCGCCGTCATTATCGACAACACGGCAAACAGCAGGAGTTGCCATTCCAGCCTCAGGGGTGGCACCAGGAACTTGATCACGCCCACGGCCGCCGCGGCGATACCCATCCACAACAGGTAACCGCCAGCGCCGAATACCTCAAGAATCAGCAGTACCGTGCCCAGTGCCAGCCAATCCCAGAACGACAGATGCTGCAGGAAATCCCACATGGCGCTGGCCTCAGCCTTTCTTGTTGTCGAACGTTGCCTTGACGATCTCGCCGATACCGCCAACTGCGCCGATCACCTGGCTGGC
This sequence comes from Pseudomonas sp. DR208, assembly GCF_019823005.1. Classification (NCBI taxonomy): domain Bacteria; kingdom Pseudomonadati; phylum Pseudomonadota; class Gammaproteobacteria; order Pseudomonadales; family Pseudomonadaceae; genus Pseudomonas; species Pseudomonas sp. DR208. The sequence continues at coordinate 6,142,146 of NZ_CP081944.1, read as the reverse complement.
TTCCAGCGGCATCAGGATGACCTTGCTGTTGTTGGCCGAAGCCAGCTTGCCCAGGGCGTCGATGTATTTCTGTGCGACGAAGTAATTGACCGCCTGCACATTGCCCGACGCGATTGCTTCCGATACCACCTGTGTGGCGCGGGCTTCGGCTTCGGCCTGACGCTCACGGGCTTCGGATTCAAGGAACGCCGCCTGGCGGCTACCTTCGGCCTCGAGAATCTGTGCCTGCTTCTTGCCTTCGGCCGTCAGGATCGCCGAGGCGCGCAGGCCCTCGGCTTCGAGGATCTGCGCACGCTTGATCCGTTCGGCTTTCATCTGGCCCGACATCGCGGCCATCAGGTCGGCGGGCGGGCTGATGTCCTTGATCTCGATACGGGTGATCTTGATCCCCCACGGCGCGGTGGCTTCGTCCACGGTCTTCAACAGTTTTTCGTTGATGCCGTCACGCTGGCTGAGCATGGCATCCAGTTCCATGGAGCCGAGCACGGTACGGATGTTGGTCTGCAGCAGGTTGCGGATGGCGTGTTCGAGGTTGTTCACCTCGTAGGCGGCCTGGGCGGTGTTGACCACCTGGAAAAAGCACACGGCGTCGATCTGCACGGTGGCGTTGTCGGCGGTGATGACTTCCTGGGGCGGGATATCCAGTACGCTTTCCATCACGTTGATCTTGCGACCGATGCGGTCCATGACCGGGATGATGATGTTCAAGCCAGGCTTGAGGGTATTGGTGTAACGGCCGAAACGCTCGACCGTCCATTGGTAGCCCTGGGGGACCACCTTGAAGCCCATGAACAGGATGGCGATGGCCAGCCCCACGAAAAGAAGCAGTACGGTTCCGATCTGCATAGCGATTCCCTATCTGATGGTGTCAGTGAAACGACGTTGGGCCGATTGTAACGGTGTTGTCACCGATAAGAACGGTTTCACTGCTTAACAAACAAAGGATTTGTTACCGAATCCCCGGGAGTCACCCGCAAGACTTCCGCCATCGTGGTGAGCCCCGCCGCGACCTTCTGCATGGCGGCCATACGCAAGCTGCGCATGCCGTGAGTCACTGCTGCCTGGCGCAGGGCCTGCACATCGGCCCCAGGCGTGATCAAAGTCCTGAGCGCTTCGTTCAAAACCATGATTTCGTAAACGCCGGCCCGCCCCTGATAACCGCTGTGTCGACATTCAACGCAACCGACCGCTTCATGGGCGTCACCCAACGCACGCTTGCAGTGGGGGCACAGAACCCGCACCAAACGCTGCGCCATTACGCCGAGCAAGGTGGCTTTGATCAAATAATGCGCAATGCCCAGCTCCTGCAGGCGGCTGATGGCGCTGGGCGCATCGTTGGTATGCAGGGTCGACAGCACCAGGTGCCCGGTCAATGCAGCCTGGATCGCCATTTCGGCGGTCTCCTGGTCGCGGATCTCGCCGATCATGATGATGTCCGGGTCCTGGCGGAGCAGGGCGCGGATGCCGCTGGCGAAGGTCAGGTCGATATTGTGCTGCACCTGCATCTGGTTGAACGCCGGCTCGACCATTTCGATCGGGTCTTCCACCGTGCACAGGTTGACTTCCCGCGTGGCCAATTGCTTGAGCGTCGTGTAGAGGGTGCTGGTCTTGCCTGAACCGGTAGGGCCGGTGACCAGGATGATGCCGTTGGTCTGGCTCGTCATGGCTTGCCAGCGTTGCTGGTCCTCAACCGATAAACCAAGCTGGTCAAAGCCCTTGAGCAGCACCTGTGGGTCGAAGATCCGCATCACCAGCTTTTCGCCAAACGCCGTGGGCAAGGTGGACAGGCGCAACTCCACTTCCGCTCCGGTCGGGCTCTTGGTCTTGACCCTGCCGTCCTGGGGCCTGCGCTTTTCTGCCACGTTCATGCGGCCCAGGCTTTTGAGGCGGCTGACGACTGCCATCGTGACCTGGGGCGGGAACTGATAGACGTCGTGCAGCAACCCGTCGATGCGAAAGCGCACACGGCCCTGTTCACGGCACGGTTCAATGTGGATATCGCTGGCCCGCTGGCCGAAAGCGTACTGCAACAGCCAGTCGACGATGTTGACGATATGCGCGTCGTTGGCATCCGGCTCCTGGTCGCTGGCGCCGAGGTTGAGCAGTTCGTTGTTGCCCGGTGCCGCAACTTTTTGATCGGCGCCGCTGACGGACTTCGCCAGCCGGTAGAACTCGCCGATACAGCGCGTTATGTCATGGGGGTTGGCAACCACACGCTTGATCGAGCGCTTGAGCACCTGCGCCAGCCCGGCTTCCCAACTGGTGACGTGGGGCTGGGCGCTGGCGACGGTGACCGTCTGCGCGTCCACCGCCACTGCAAGGATGGCGTGGCGTTGGGCGAACGCATGGGACATCAGCGGCACGACCGTCGCCACATCGATCTTCAACGGATCGATGCGCAGGTACGGTTGCCCGGCATGCTGGGCCAGCCATTCGGTCAGGGTTTCCAGACTGGGGCCAAGGGCTGCGATGCTTTCCAGGGGATGCAAGGTGTTGCTGGCCGGCAGCGCCGACAACTGCTGTGCAACTTCCGGGGTGATCACTCGCCCTTCGAGCAAAGCCGGCAGCAGCTGACGCAGTTCCAATCGTTGATCAACCGGCATGGAGATTTTCCTGAGGGCAGTGGGCGTAAATCCCAGGCTAGCCAGCCCCTGAATATCTTCCTCCCGGCGTGTATTGCAGGGTCTTACTGAGCAACCGCCATCACTGCCTGAGGCGCCACGGAATCAGCCGACCACACGTCCAGTGTGCACACGCTGATCAGGTTTCGAATCTTTTCACCGATCACCTGGGCGCGGTGCCAGCTCAGGCCGTCCATCACGATGCCGATGTTTAACAGGTCTTCTTCGCGGTTGACCGTAACCTGCTGTGGCGTGAGGAATTGCAGAGCGAAATAGTTGAGTACCCGGCACACCACGTCGGGCTCCGCCTCGGCGACGATCTGGTAATGGGCCTGGCAATGGGCGCTGTTGACGGCCCACGCATCGACGCGGGTGGCGGGGTGGTTGGTTTCGACGGCATGCATGGGAAAGCTCCGGATTCGACTGGAGAAATTTTTACATTCGCCACGGGAGATTTCTTATCTAAGATGGGCCTTATTTGTCGAAAATCGAATCAATCAATTCAGAATAAGTGCGATGGAGGGTATTTATATGCACAGCGAGTTGGACGCCTACGACCGCCGTATCCTGGCCCTGTTGCAAGAAGACGCTTCTCTCTCCAGCGCGCAGATCGCCGAACAGGTCGGCCTGTCCCAGTCGCCTTGCTGGCGACGTATCCAACGGCTCAAGGAAGAGGGTGTGATTCGTGGCCAGGTGACCTTGCTGGATCGCAAGAAGATCGGCCTCAACACGCAGATATTCGCCGAGGTGAAACTCAACGCCCACGGCCGCTCCAACTTCACCGAGTTCACCGATGCGATTCGCGGGTTCCCGGAAGTGCTGGAGTGTTATGTGCTGATGGGGGCGGTGGACTTTCTGCTGCGTATCGTCACCTCGGACATCGAGGCGTATGAGCGGTTTTTCTTCGAGAAACTGTCGATGGTGCCTGGGATTCAGGAGGTTAATTCGATTGTGGCTTTATCCGAGATCAAATCCACCACCAGCCTGCCAGTATTGCGCTGACAGGCTGGTGATAGCGGCCTTACAGACGCAGCAGAGTCTTCCACGCCCGGTTCTGATACACCGCAATCGCCTGATGCATCCGCGCATCCAGCGACTCATCGGTAATCGGCTGGTTGGCCAGTTGCACCAACTTGTTCAGCTCGCCGTACAGACGGTCCAGTTCCGGAATGTCGACCACCTGGCGCGCATGGTGCAGCCAGGCCTGGATGCGTTCGATACGCGGCAGTTGCTCGGCCAGGTCTTCCGGCTGTTGCTGGTAGCGCGGCAGTTGCAGGGCGACAGCGTCGTCGGCCAGCAGGCGCGGCAGCCAGTTGGTGATTTGCGCGGCGCCCTGGCGGTTGCCACGCACGTTGCGGTCGGCGGTCCAGGTGCGGGCGAGCAGCCAGCGTGAAGCGTTCAGTGAGAACAGGCCCCAGCGCACGTCGTCCAGTTCTTCGGCGAACTGTTCCGGCGCGGCTTTGCGGATGTCCTCGTCGTCATCACCGGCCTGTACCAGTGGACGCCAGTCTTCCAGCAGGGCATCGAGTGCGCTGCGCAGTTCGCTGGTGGACTGACGCGGTGCCGCCTGGCCAAGGCTGCCGACCAGGGCACGCAGTTCACCGAGGTTGTCGACCCAGTCTTGCAGCAGGCGCCAGTGGCCATTGAAACGGTATTGCTCGGCCAGGCGTTGGCTGCTGCCCAGCAGGTGCCACATGATCGCAGCGAAGGCATCGTCCAGCGGCATTTCAGCGTGGATCTGCGGCGCCGGCAGGCTCAGGGAGTAGCTACTGGCGTCGTACAAACGGTAGCCGCGCTCGGCCTTGCTGATATCGCACGGCATCAACGCCAGGGTCGCGGCCAGCTCGGCGGCCAACTCCAGCAGGGCGGCCGGTTCGCCTTCGCGCAGTTCCAGTTCCAGCTCGCAGATTTCTTCTTTCTGCTTGCCGACCACCACGTGGCCCAGATCCAGGGCGGCTTCGATCACCACCTTGGCCTTGCCGCGACCCCAGGCGATTTCGGCGCGCTCACGCACGAAGTCGGTGGTGAAGATCGGCTTGAGGGTCTTTTTGTCCAGCTCGGCCAGTTGCTCGGGCCAGCATTCGCCGTCGAGTTTCTTTACGTCGAGCTTGGCTTTAGGCAGTTCCCAGTTGTATTCGTTACGTTCCGACAAGCCGGCGACGCTCTGGCCGCGGGTCTTGAGGGTCTGGATGATGTCGTCACCGTCCTTGCGCAGGCGCAGGGCGACTTTGGCCTGGGCCAGGTCGCGCTCGGGGGTGTCGAAGTACTGGTTCATCAACTCACGGCGTTCCCAGCCACTTTTGTTGCGTTTTTTCAGGAGCGGGTGCTCACGCAGCGCGGCGAGGGTCTCGCGGCTGACGCGGAGCTTGATTTCAGTTTCTTTTTGCATGGCCGGAACATCCAGGATCGGGAGCGCAGCCGGGGAAGTGAGTGGCTGCCAAGGTCGTGCAGTGTACAGGACTGAGCCCGGCAACGCGCCGCAACGGTTTATTGTGTCGTGCAGATGGCTCTATAGTGAGGCTCATCCGGGAAGTCGAGAGGCCGAGCATGCCGTTACCGTCCATGAAAGAGCAGTTTGCCGCGTTGATTGCCGCGCCATCCGTGAGCTGCACCCAGGCCTCTCTCGACCAGACCAACCGCCCGGTGATCGACTTGCTCGCCGCTTGGCTGGGGGATCTGGGTTTCGCCATCGACATCCAGCCAGTCAGCCCCGGCAAGTTCAACCTGTTGGCCAGTTACGGCAGTGGGCCCGGAGGCCTGGTGCTGGCGGGTCATAGCGATACCGTCCCTTATGACGCAGCGCTGTGGAAGACCGACCCGCTCAAGCTGACGGAAGTTGACGGCCGTTGGGTAGGATTGGGCAGCTGCGACATGAAGGGCTTTTTCGCGCTGGCCATCGAAGCGGTGTTGCCGCTGCTGGATCAGCCGTTCAAACAGCCTCTGCTGATTCTCGCCACCTGTGATGAAGAAAGCTCCATGTCCGGCGCTCGCGCACTGGCCGAAGCGGGCCGCCCTCTGGGTCGCGCAGCGGTGATCGGCGAGCCGACCGGCCTCAAGCCGATCCGCCTGCACAAAGGCGTGATGATGGAACGCATCGATATTCTTGGCCAAAGCGGCCACTCGTCGGACCCCAGCCTGGGCCACAGCGCGCTTGAAGCCATGCACGACGCCATCGGCGAACTGCGCGGCCTGCGCCTGGCCTGGCAGCGCGAGTACCGCAACCCTCAGTTCAGCGTGCCGCAACCGACCATGAACTTCGGTTGCATCCACGGCGGCGACAACCCCAACCGCATCTGCGGCCAGTGTTCCCTGGAGTTCGACCTGCGCCCACTGCCGGGCATGGACCCCCAGGTGCTGCGCGATGCGATCCGCCAGAAGCTCCAGCCGGTGGCCGAGCGCCATCAGGTCAAGATTGACTATGCGCCCCTGTTCCCCGAAGTACCGCCGTTCGAGCAACCGGAAGATGCCGAACTGGTACGGGTGGCGGAACGATTGACCGGCCATCGTGCCGAAGCAGTAGCGTTCGGCACCGAAGCGCCTTATCTTCAGCGCCTTGGTTGTGAAACCCTGGTGCTCGGCCCCGGCGACATCGCCTGCGCACACCAGCCGGGCGAATACCTCGAAATGTCACGCTTGACGCCTACAGTGCGTCTATTGCGGGAACTGATCGAACATTACTGCCTGAAACCTGCATAAATTAACCCCTGCCTGTTCGTACATAGAAGGAGAGTGAGCGTGTCGCCAAGCCTGTTCCGACGATAACCATCAGCCCGCCGTGCGCTTTCAGGATTCATCCTTTTTCGGCTGCTTTTTATTACAGGCCCAGGTTCTATGCCCGACTACGTTAACTGGCTTCGCCATGCGTCCCCCTACATCAATGCCCACCGCGACTGTACCTTTGTGGTCATGCTGCCTGGCGATGGTGTGGAACATCCCAACTTCGGCAATATCGTCCACGACCTGGTGCTGCTGCACAGCCTGGGTGTGCGATTGGTACTGGTCCACGGTTCGCGCCCACAGATCGAAGCGCGCCTTGAAGCGCGGGGCCTGACCCCGGCTTACCACGAAGGCTTGCGCATCACCGATGCCGCAACCCTGGAGTGCGTGATCGACGCGGTCGGCCATCTGCGTATCGCCATCGAAGCGCGCCTGTCGATGGACATGGCCTCGTCACCGATGCAGGGCTCGCGCCTGCGCGTTGCCAGCGGCAACCTGGTGACGGCACGTCCGATCGGTGTACTCGAAGGCGTGGACTACCATCACACTGGCGAAGTGCGCCGCGTCGACCGCAAGGGTATCAATCGCTTGCTGGATGAGCGCTCCATCGTGTTGCTGTCGCCGCTGGGGTATTCGCCAACCGGTGAGATCTTCAACCTGGCCTGCGAAGACGTCGCGACCCGCGCCGCCATCGACCTGGGCGCCGACAAGCTGCTGCTGTTTGGCGCCGATATGGGCTTGATCGATGAAAACGGCCGCCTGGTACGCGAGCTGCGCCCGCAACAGGTGCCGGCTCACCTGCAGCGCCTGGGCAAAACCAACTACCAGGCCGAATTGCTCGATGCCGCCGCCGAAGCGTGCCGGGGTGGAGTAGGGCGCAGCCATATTGTCAGCTACGCCGAAGACGGCGCCTTGCTCACCGAGCTGTTTACCCGGGACGGCGGCGGTACGCTGGTGGCCCAAGAGCAATTCGAGCAGGTGCGCGAAGCGGCGATTGAGGATGTCGGCGGTTTGCTCGACCTGATCAGCCCGCTGGAAGAGCAGGGCATCCTGGTACGCCGTTCGCGGGAAGTGCTGGAACGTGAGATCGAGCAGTTCAGCGTGGTAGAACGCGAAGGCATGATCATCGCCTGTGCAGCGCTGTATCAGATCGCCGATTCGGACGCGGGAGAGCTGGCTTGCCTGGCAGTGAACCCGGAATATCGCCATGGCGCTCGTGGCGATGTGTTGCTGGAGCGCATCCAGGCCCGTGCCCGGGCGCAGGGGTTGAAGACCTTGTTTGTCCTCACCACCCGCACCGCGCACTGGTTCCGTGAGCGGGGGTTTGTGCCGAGCAGTGTCGACCGCCTGCCGTCGGCGCGGGCGTCGCTGTACAACTATCAGCGTAATTCGAAGATCTTCGAGAAGGCCCTGTAATCCACACCCTGTAGGAGCCGGTTAACCGGCTCCTACAGGGTGCAGGGTTTGACGAATTTGTCGGTCACGAAGGCCGAGTCATCCGGCAGCACTACCTCAACCTTCCCCTGTTACTCCAAGAGCTTCGCCGTCTCCCCGATCGCCTTCGCCGTGCCGCCTTTTGGCAGCGCATCGGTTTGTTGTGCCTGGGCATCCGGGAATGTCGTGCCGGCTAGCAGCTCATGAATGTCTGCGGCGTCGGCGCCTGTCATTTTCGCGATTTTCTGCACCGGTTTCGAATCTACTAATGAGAGGTTGAGACAAACGGCGTGGCGATGGTTTTACCGATCAAATCCTTGGGTGCGTCAATGTGGCTGCCCTTACGCACCACCGATGCTTCAGAAGTATTGATCTGGGCCGATACGATGAACGCGACGATGGATAGATTCCGTGATGCCGCTGCGGCAGCGGCGCTGGAACCGAGGTTGCCGATTTGCACGTCGCCCGAGGCCATGGCGGTTACGACTTCCGGCCCACTGTTGAATGGTGCCAGGCAATTTTCTAGCCGATGGGCAAATCGGCCGCTTTGACACCAAAAGAAACTATTAGTGACACAAAAACTGTAACAAATTGACGGGAGGATATGCGTTTGGCCATGATGGCGTCGCCTTTTTGATCGTGGGTGACGTATGCAACCTTACGGCCACACTAATCGATCTAAAAAAGTGCTAAAAAATACCCTTTAGGAATTAGCTTATGAAGCGGTTCGTCTACGCTGACGGGTTCGCGTCATGCAAAGGCTTATTCCTGAATCGTATGAAAAAGAATGAAATAATTCTTTTTGGGTGTATGAAAAACTCATTACCCTGCAGGGACCAAATCAACTGCGATTAGACGAAGGTAGTAGACACACAAGGTTACGATTGACTTGGTGGTCACTATCTGGCGCTAATCGCGCATCTGTGGATCGAGGGCGTCAGACCCGAGACCAAAGAAATACAAAAATTAGAAATGAGAGGAGCGGTACATGAAGAAGTCCACCTTGGCACTGGCTGTAGCCCTGGGCGCAATCGCTCAGCAAGCAGGCGCTGCCGGTTTCATCGATGACAGCAAAGTAACACTGGGTCTGCGTAACTTTTACATCAACACTGACAACCGTGACTCGGCTGCTGGCACAGCCGCCAACAAGCGTGCCGGTGTTCAGAGCAAGAACGAAGAATGGGGCCAAGGCTTCGATCTGCGCTTCATCTCCGGTTACACCCAAGGCACCGTGGGTTTCGGTCTTGATGCTATCGGCCTGCTGGGTGTTCGCCTGGACTCCGGCGGTGGCACGAATGGCGCAACTGCCTCGTCTTATGGCGGCACTGTGTTCCCGAGCAAATCCAATGGCGAAGCCGTTGATAACTACTCGAGCCTGGGCCTGACTGCCAAGGCCAAGATCTCTCAGACCGAACTGAAGCTGGGTACGCTGATGCCCAAGCTGCCCGTCATCGTGTCGAACGACGGTCGTCTGCTGCCGCAAACCTTCCAGGGTGGCCAGATCACCACAAACGATCTCAACAAGGACCTGACGCTGGTTGCGGGTCAGATCGAAAAAGCCAAGGGTCGTAACTCCAGCAACGTCGACAACCTGTCGATCGCGGGTGCCAACTCCCGTGGCGTCAACTGGCGTGACAGCAACAAGTTCTACTACGCCGGTGGCGACTACAAGATCACCAAGGATCTGACTGCCCAGTACTACTACGGCAACCTGGAAGACTTCTACAAACAGCACTTCCTGGGTCTGACCCACAACTGGGCTATCGGCCCGGGCGTACTGAAGTCTGACCTGCGTTATTTCAACAGCTCCGATGACGGTAAAAACGGTCACGAATCCGCCTACTTCTCCTCGGGTAACTACAGCGGTGTGAACTCCGGTCGCGGCAAGGTTGATAACAACCTGTACAGCGGTCTGTTCCTCTACACCGTTGCAGGTCACACCTTCGGTGGTGGTTACCAAGTGAGCAACGGCAGCAGCGACTTCCCTTGGCTGAACCAAGGCGACGGTTCGTCGGCTTACCTGACCACTGACATGCAGATCGCCAAGTTCGCCCGTGCCGGCGAACGTACCTGGCAAGCTCGCTACTCCTACGACTTCGCCAAGGTTGGCGTGCCTGGCCTGACCGCCGGTGTTGTTTACCTCAAAGGTACCGACATCGATACCGTCAACAGCACTCGCGCAGAATTCACCGGCCAGTCCGAGTGGGAGCGTGATATCACTGTTGCCTACGTAGTGCCAGAAGGCCTTTTCAAAAACGTCGGTGTCGCCTGGAAAAACGCTATGTGGCGCAACGATGTTGCGGCCGCGCGTGATCAAGACGAAAACCGTGTAATCGTCAGCTACACCTACGCGTTCAAGTAACTGCGTAAAACCCTGCCCGGTGCAACACCGGGCAGGGTGTCTTGCTTTCAAGTCGGGCCAAACCCCCGCAGGCCCTTCCTGACCCCTCTTTGTACAGCGTCTCAAGGCCTTCTCTAACCTTGAAAACGATGTTGCTCCTCGTCTGCCCCCGCGTCCAATGAACAGATTTTTAATATTCCTTTATCGTCTAGATAAATTGATATTTATTCTTTTTAAATAATCCACAATCCATGCACAGTGGGCTCCATAAGCACTCACCAGGAGCCACACCATGAGCCTAAGACTGGGCGATATCGCCCCCGACTTCGAACAGGATTCCAGCGCCGGCACGATTCGTTTCCACGAATGGCTGGGCGATAGCTGGGGTGTGCTGTTTTCCCACCCGGCGGATTTCACCCCGGTGTGCACCACCGAGCTGGGTTTCACCGCCAAGCTCAAGGACGAATTCGCCAAGCGCGGCGTCAAGGCCATCGCCCTGTCGGTCGACCCGGTGGATTCGCACCACAAGTGGATCGAAGACATCAACGAAACCCAGAACACTGTTGTCAACTTCCCGATCCTGGCCGACGCCGATCGCAAAGTGTCCGACCTCTACGACCTGATCCACCCCAACGCCAGTGACACACTCACCGTGCGTTCCTTGTTCGTGATCGACCCGAACAAGAAGATCCGCCTGACCATTACCTACCCGGCCAGCACCGGGCGCAACTTCCACGAGATCCTGCGGGTCATCGACTCGTTGCAGCTCACCGACAGCCACAAGGTCGCCACGCCCGCCAACTGGCAGGACGGTGATGAGGTGGTGATCGTGCCTTCGCTCAAGGATGAGGAAGAGATCAAGAGACGCTTTCCGAAGGGCTATCGCGCGGTGAAGCCGTACCTGCGCCTGACACCACAACCGAATCGCTGATCACATAGCAGGGGTTTTGAGGCCGTTTCGACGGCCTTTTTTTTCGGCTGCGATTTCATACCTGGTATATGCATTTTAAGAATAAACAAATGAAAAAATAAGATTTATAGATATATGAATCTGCTGATAAGGTCTGTTCCATCTTGGCGCCATCGCCACACAGCGAACCGCCGACACCTGCTCAAGGAATTCCTGCATGTTGGTCGTAACACTTGGAGGCAGCCCCAGCCAGCGCTCCCGCTCCGGGGTATTGCTGGATAAAACCCGTCAGTGGTTGCAAGACAAAGGCGTAGAAGTGGTGAGTTACCAGATACGGGACTTCCCGGCTGAGGACCTGCTGCATGCGCGCTTCGACAGCCCCAAGGTCATCGACCTGTTGCAACAAGTGGCTAACGCTGACGGCCTGGTGATCGCTACGCCGGTGTACAAGGCCTCGTTCTCCGGCGCGCTGAAGACCGTGCTGGACCTGCTGCCCGAACGCGCCCTGGCCCACAAGATCGTGTTGCCGATGGCCACCGGCGGCAGCATCGCCCACATGCTGGCGGTGGACTATGCCTTGAAGCCGGTGCTGTCGGCGCTGAAGGCCCAGGAATTGCTCCACGGCATCTTTGCCGAAGACAGCCAGATCGCGTATGGCGAAGGCAGTGCCCAGGCGCAGTTGGTGCCAGTACTCGAACAGCGTTTGCACGAAGCCCTGGAAACACTGTACGGCGCCATGGCCCGTCGCCCGAAACCGCTGGACCCCCACGTGTTGAACGAACGTTTGTTGAGTGCTCGCTGGAGCATCTGAGCCTCACTGATATACCGAAACACTCACCTTACTCAGCCGCCAACGGCCAAGCAGGTGCAGCCAAAACCCCTAATCGCATTTTTGGAGAGAGCGCCATGCGCACTGTCATCTTGCGTCGTGGTCTGGTCGCACTGTTTGCTGCGGCTGTGTCCTTCGGCGCCATTGTTCAAGCTCAAGCGGCCGAGACCCTGCGGATCGGCTATCAGAAATACGGCACGTTGGTGCTGCTCAAGGCCAAGGGCACCCTGGAAAAACGCCTGGCGGCCCAGGGCGTTAATGTCCAGTGGACCGAGTTCCCTGGCGGCCCCCAGCTGCTTGAAGGCCTGAATGTCGGCTCCATCGACTTTGGCGTGACCGGCGAAACCCCGCCGGTGTTCGCCCAGGCTGCCGGTGCCGACCTGCTCTACGTGGCCTACGAACCACCGGCGCCGACCAGCGAAGCGATCCTGGTGCCGAAAGACTCACCGATCAAATCCGTGGCCGAGCTCAAGGGCAAGAAAATCGTGCTCAACAAAGGCTCCAACGTGCACTACCTGCTGGTGCGGGCCCTGGAAGATGCCGGCCTGAAATACACCGATGTGCAAACCGTATTCCTGCCGCCCGCCGATGCCCGTGCCGCTTTCGAGCGTGGCAGTGTGGACGCCTGGGTGATCTGGGACCCGTACCAGGCCGCCGCCGAGAAACAACTGCAGGCCCGCACCCTGCGTGACGGCACCGGCATCGCCGACAACCATCAGTTCTACCTGGCGACCAAACCGTATGCCGAACAACATCCGCAAGTGATCAAGGCGCTGGTGGAAGAAGTGCGCGCCGTGGGCGAATGGTCCAAGGCCAACCCCCAGGAAGTCACCGAACAAGTCGCACCGCTGCTCGGTCTGCCGGCTGACATCACCCTGACCTCGGTAAAACGCCAGGGCTACGGCGCGCTGTTCCTGACCCCGGAAGTGGTCGCCGCCCAGCAGAAAATCGCCGACAGCTTCTACCAACTCAAATTGATCCCCAAACCCTTGAGCATCAAGGACGTGATCTGGACGCCACCCGCCGCCGTTGCCAACGCGCCGTAATCCGACTTCTTCAGGAGACAACTCCATGAGCCTCAATATTTTCTGGTTCCTGCCTACCCACGGCGACGGCCATTACCTTGGCACCGCCGAAGGCGCTCGCGCCGTTGACCACGGTTATCTGCAGCAAGTTGCCCAGGCCGCCGATCGCCTGGGCTTCGGTGGGGTGCTGATCCCGACCGGGCGCTCCTGCGAAGACTCGTGGCTGGTGGCCGCTTCGCTGATCCCGGTGACCCAGCGCTTGAAATTCCTTGTCGCGCTGCGCCCCGGGATCATTTCCCCGACGGTGGCTGCGCGTCAGGCCGCGACCCTGGATCGTCTGTCCGGTGGCCGTGCATTGTTCAATCTGGTGACCGGCGGCGATCCGGAAGAATTGGCCGGCGACGGCTTGTTCCTCAGCCATGAAGAGCGCTACCAGGCCTCGGTGGAATTCACCCGCATCTGGCGCCGTGTGCTGGAAGGCGAGACCGTGGATTACGACGGCGAACACATCAGCGTCAAAGGCGCCAAGCTGCTTTACCCGCCGATCCAGCAACCGCGTCCGCCACTGTACTTCGGCGGCTCCTCCGAAGCGGCCCAGGACCTGGCAGCCGAGCAGGTGGAAATGGTGTTGACCTGGGGTGAGCCACCGGCCGCCGTCGCGGAAAAAATCGAACAGGTACGCGCCAAGGCCGCCAAGCTCGGGCGTACCGTGCGCTTTGGTATCCGCCTGCATGTGATCGTGCGTGAAACCAACGAAGAAGCATGGAAGGCCGCCGACAAACTGATCTCCCACCTGGATGACGACACCATCGCCCGTGCCCAGGCCTCTTTGGCACGCTTTGATTCTGTCGGCCAGCAACGCATGGCGGCGTTGCATGGCGGCAACCGCGACAACCTCGAAGTCAGTCCCAACCTGTGGGCCGGCGTCGGCCTGGTGCGTGGCGGTGCGGGGACGGCGCTGGTGGGCGATGGCCCGACCGTGGCGGCACGCGTCAAGGAGTACGCCGCGCTGGGTATCGACACGTTTATTTTCTCCGGTTATCCACACCTGGAAGAGTCGTATCGCGTTGCCGAATTGCTGTTCCCTCACTTGGATATCGAGCGACCCGAGCTGCCGAAAAGCGCCGGCTACGTCAGCCCGTTCGGCGAGATGGTCGCCAACGATATCCTTCCCAAAGCTGCGTCACAGAGCTGAGGCCGCCCCATGAGCTATGAAAAACTAAGCCACCGCGTGGCGCCCTGGGTACTGCCGGTGCTATTGCTCGCGGTGTGGCAGTTGTCGGTATCGGCGGGGTGGTTGTCGACCCGTATCCTGCCGGCGCCCAGTGCCGTGATTGCTGCCGGCGTGCATCTGGTCGCCAGCGGTGAGATCTGGACGCACCTGGCGATCAGTGGCTGGCGTGCCGGCCTGGGGTTTGTGATCGGCGGCAGCATCGGCCTGGTCCTGGGCTTTATCACTGGCTTGTCGAAGTGGGGCGAACGCCTGCTGGACAGTTCGGTGCAGATGATCCGCAACGTGCCGCACCTGGCGCTGATTCCGCTGGTGATCCTGTGGTTCGGCATTGATGAGACGGCGAAGATTTTCCTGGTTGCCCTCGGCACGCTGTTCCCGATCTACCTGAATACCTACCACGGCATCCGCAATGTCGACCCGGCGTTGGTGGAGATGTCGCGCAGCTACGGCTTGTCCGGGTTCAGCCTGTTCCGCCAGGTGATCCTGCCGGGTGCGCTGCCGTCGATCCTGGTCGGCGTGCGCTTTGCCCTGGGCTTCATGTGGCTGACGCTGATCGTGGCGGAAACCATCTCGGCCAGCTCCGGCATCGGCTACCTGGCGATGAACGCCCGTGAATTCCTGCAAACCGACGTGGTGGTGTTGGCCATCGTGATGTACGCCATCCTCGGCAAACTCGCCGATCTGGCTGCTCGTGGCCTGGAGCGTGTGTGGCTGCGCTGGCACCCGGCCTATCAAGTGAATAAAGGAGGTGCGGCATGACAGCTCAACAACCTCCGCGCCTGCTCAAGGGCATCCCCCTGGCGGTACGCAAGTTGCGCAAGGCCTTTGGCGCACGGGAAGTGCTCAAGGAGATCGACCTGCACATACCTGCCGGCCAATTCGTGGCGGTGGTCGGTCGCAGTGGCTGCGGCAAAAGTACCTTGCTGCGCCTGCTGGCCGGGCTGGACAAAGCCAGCGGCGGCGAGCTGCTGGCCGGTTCCGCACCGCTGAGCGAAGCGCTTGAAGACACGCGGTTGATGTTCCAGGAAGCGCGCCTGTTGCCATGGAAAAAGATCATCGACAACGTCGGCCTTGGCCTTAAAGGCGATTGGCGCCCCAAAGCGTTGGAAGCCCTGGAGGCGGTCGGCCTGGCTGAACGTGCCAACGAGTGGCCGGCGGCGCTGTCCGGTGGGCAGAAGCAACGCGTGGCCCTGGCCCGTGCGCTGATCCACCAACCGCGCCTGCTGTTGCTGGATGAGCCGCTGGGGGCGCTGGATGCCCTGACCCGCATCGAGATGCAGCAACTGATCGAAAACCTGTGGCAGAAGCATGGCTTCACCGTGTTGCTGGTAACCCACGATGTCAGCGAAGCCGTGGCAATTGCCGACCGCGTCATCCTGATCGAAGACGGCGAAATCGGCCTCGACCTGATCGTCGACCTGCCACGCCCGCGTGCACGGGGCTCACATCGCCTGGCCGCGTTGGAAGCTGAAGTGCTCAACCGTGTGCTGTCGTTGCCCGGCTCGCCACCGGAACCCGAACCTGTTTCACCGCTGCCTACGCAATTGCGTTGGGCTCAATAACTCACTCGTCCCCTGAAGGAAGAACACCATGACTATTAAAGCCATCAACGTGCGTAACCAGTTCAAAGGCACCATCAAGGAAATCGTCGAAGGCGACGTGCTGTCGGAAATCGACGTGCAGACCGCGTCCGGCATTGTCACTTCCGTGATCACCACCCGCTCGGTCAAAGAGCTGGAGCTGGTGATTGGCAGCGAAGTAATTGCCTTCGTGAAATCCACCGAGGTGTCGATCGCCAAGTTGTGATCGCGCTTGAGACCGCCATCGGGGGCAAGCCCCCTCCCACATTTTGAATGTATTCACAAATCAAAGTGTGGGAGGGGGCTTGCCCCCGATGAGGCCGGCCCAGCCCCCACAAAATTAACGCTTGGGCAGGTAGGGCGGCAGGTACAGCCCTACATACGCATCAAACACCCGCATCCCTTCCTCCGCCATGCGCGGTGTGATCAGCCCATGCTGATGCACCGAGCGCGCATACACTCGGTCGCTCAGCTCCAACGCCAGGGCAAATACATCCACATCCTTCGGTAGCGTCGGCACTTCGAAGTGGCGGTTGAACACCGCGAGCATCAAATCTCCCAGCTCCAGATCATGCTGACGATCCGCCTGGGTCACTTCGGTCAGCCCATGCTGGGCCAGGATCAACTGGCGGGCGGCGGCGTCGTGCTCGTAGATGCTGAGCATGCGCTGTTCGACGATGCAGGACAGGTCGCGCCAATGCTTGAGTGAGTCGTGGTCGATGGGCGCCTGAATCGCCGCCCGGAAAGCGGCATGCACATCGGCGGTCAGAGCTTCCAACAGCGCCGGCACACTGGCGAAGAAGTGATACACCGACGACGGCGGAATCTGCGCCCGCTCGGCCACGCCGTAGATCGACAAACCCGCCACGCCTTCGGCAGCCAGCAAGGTGCGGGCGGCGTCGAGGATCGCGTCGATCCGGGCCTGACTGCGGGCGCGGGGTTTGCGAAGGGCGGCGGGGCGGGTGGTCATGGAAGTCTCCTACAAGGCAGCGGGCATTGTACGCAGAGCCTGAAGATGATCCATACCTGGGGCGAGGGCTTTTGTGGTGAGCGAGTTTGTTGTGGCGAGCAGGCTTGTTGTGGCGAGCGGGCGTGCCACAACAAGCCTGCTCACCACATTTACAGTCGCAACCGCTTACACGGTATGCAGGTACCAGTTGTACTCAAGGTCGGAGATGGAGTGTTCGAACTCTTCCAGCTCACTTTCCTTACAGGCGACGAAGATATCGATGTATTTAGGATCGATGTACTTGGCCATCACCTCGCTGTCGTCCAACTCGCGCAATGCATCGCGCAGGTTGTTCGGCAGGCTTTGCTCGTTTTGCTCGTAGCTGTTGCCTTCCACCGGTGCGCCAGGCTCGATCTTGTTGGTCAGGCCGTGGTGCACGCCTGCCAGGACCGAAGCCATCAGCAGGTAAGGGTTGGCGTCGGCGCCGGCCACGCGGTGTTCGATACGTACGGCATCGGACGAGCCGGTCGGTACGCGAATCGCCACGGTACGGTTGTCCAGGCCCCAGCACGGCGAGTTCGGCACGTAGAACTGTGCGCCGAAACGACGGTAGGAGTTGACGTTGGGGCACAGGAACGCCATCTGGGCGGGCAGGGTCTCGAGCACACCGCCGATCGCGTGACGCAATGCGGCGTTCTGCTCGGGATCCTCGCTGGCAAAAATGTTCTTGCCGTCTTTGTCCAGGATCGAGATGTGTACGTGCAAACCGTTGCCTGCCTGGCCCGGATACGGCTTGGCCATGAAGGTGGTGTCCATCTCATGGTCGTAGGCGATGTTCTTGATCAGGCGCTTGAGCAGTACCGCGTAGTCGCAAGCCTTGATCGGGTCGGCCACGTGGTGCAGGTTCACTTCGAACTGCGCCGGGGCACTTTCCTTGACGATGGCGTCGGCCGGGATGCCTTGTTCTTTCGCACCTTCCAGGATGTCCTGGAGGCAGTCGACATATTCGTCGAGGTCGTCGATCAGGTAGACCTGTGTCGAGTGCGGGCGTTTGCCGGAGATCGGCGAGCGGGGCGGTTGTGGGCGGCCGTTCACGTTCTCCTGGTCGATCAGGTAGAACTCAAGCTCGAAGGCGGCGCAGATGGTCAGACCGAGGTCGTCGAATTTGCTTACAACTTGGCGGAGCACTTCGCGCGGATCGGCGAAGAAAGGTTCACCTTCAAGTTCGTGCATGGTCATCAGCAGTTGCGCGGTGGGGCGCTTTTGCCAGGGTTCATTGCACAGGGTGTCGGGGATCGGATAACAGATTCGGTCAGCATCACCGATGTCCAGGCCCAGGCCGGTGCTTTCCACCGTAGAGCCGTTGATATCCAGGGCAAATAAAGAGGCAGGCAGGTTAATGCCCTTCTCGTAAACCTTGTGGAGGCTGGTGCGTTCGATGCGCTTGCCGCGCACCACACCATTCATATCCGCAATTAGAAGGTCTACGTACAGAACCTCAGGATGATCCTTAAGGAACGCGTTCGCTTCGTTAAGCTGAACGGCACGCGGGGGTACCGACATGATGCAACACCTTTGTTGTTAAAAATATCAATCATTGATCTTTTCTGGTTTCAGTCAACCCGAACGGCATGCCGAAGTCAAGCGAGGCCTTTTTTGCCCTAAAAAAGCGCCGTGAAGGCTTTTTTGGGGCTTTTTGGGGCGGTTTTTTGGGTTTGAGAGGCTTGGGACTCGCAGGCTTGAGCGGGCCGTGTTGTATTTTTTACGGGGGTGTTGTGTAAAAAAATGAACAAGGCTAAGCTCGATTCAAACCCATAACAGCAATAATACCGGGGTGCTTCATGTTTCACCTGCCGCCCAACGGCGTCTTGGCCTGCTTCAGCCAGGCTGTGTCATCCGTATTTTCCTCCCGCGTGATAGCGCGCCCCCCGGCCAATATTCTTGACGCCCGGTCTACCCTCTTTTTTGCTTCCTCATTTGTCAGAGAGCGGCGTGCGCCCTGCGTGCTGCTCAAGATTGCGCACAACTTTGGCGTGAGGAATGCAACGCAGCAGCAAATGGCAGGTAAGCTCCTACCCTGAACGAAAAAAACGACGCGGATGCTGCGTCAAACAACGCCTGGCCTTTAATGGATGCCAGGAAACCCAGCCCAGAGGCATTTATGAGTAACAACCTCGACCAGCTCACCGATTGGTTGAAAGACCACAAGATCACAGAAGTCGAATGCATGATTGGCGACCTCACCGGCATCACCCGGGGCAAGATCTCGCCGACCAACAAGTTCATTGCCGAAAAGGGCATGCGCCTGCCCGAAAGCGTTCTGCTGCAGACCGTGACCGGCGACTATGTCGAAGACGACATCTATTACGAATTGCTCGACCCGGCCGACATCGACATGATCTGCCGCCCCGACCAGAACGCCGTGTTCCTGGTGCCTTGGGCCATCGAGCCGACCGCCCAGGTGATCCACGACACCTACGACAAGCAAGGCAACCCGATCGAGCTGTCGCCGCGCAACGTGCTCAAGAAGGTCCTCAAGCTCTACGCCGACAAAGGCTGGCAGCCCATCGTGGCGCCGGAGATGGAGTTCTACCTGACCAAGCGCTGCGAAGACCCTGACTTCCCGCTGCAACCGCCGATTGGCCGTTCCGGCCGCCCGGAAACCGGTCGCCAGTCTTTCTCTATAGAAGCCGCCAACGAATTCGACCCGCTGTTCGAAGACGTCTACGACTGGTGCGAACTGCAGGAGCTGGACCTCGATACCCTGATCCACGAAGACGGCACGGCGCAGATGGAGATCAACTTCCGTCACGGCGATGCCCTGTCCCTGGCCGACCAGATCCTGGTGTTCAAGCGCACCATGCGCGAAGCCGCGCTCAAGCACGACGTGGCCGCCACCTTCATGGCCAAGCCGATGACCGGCGAGCCCGGTAGCGCGATGCACCTGCACCAGAGCATCATCGACATCGCCACCGGCAAGAACGTCTTCTCCAATGAAGACGGGACCATGAGCCAGCTGTTCCTCAACCACATTGGCGGCCTGCAGAAATTCATCCCTGAACTGCTGCCGCTGTTTGCCCCCAACGTGAACTCGTTCCGCCGCTTCCTGCCCGACACCTCGGCGCCGGTGAACGTGGAATGGGGCGAAGAAAACCGCACCGTCGGCCTGCGCGTACCGGATGCCGGCCCGCAGAACCGCCGTGTGGAAAACCGCCTGCCGGGTGCCGACGCCAACCCGTACCTGGCGATTGCCGCCAGCCTGTTGTGCGGCTACATCGGCATGGTCGAAGGCCATAACCCGAGCGCGCCGGTGGTGGGCCGTGGTTACGAGCGGCGCAACCTGCGCCTGCCGTTGACCATCGAAGACGCCCTGGAGCGCATGGAAAACAGCAAGACCATCGAGAAATACCTGGGTCAGAAATTCATCACAGGCTACGTCGCGGTCAAGCGGGCCGAGCATGAAAACTTCAAGCGCGTGATCAGTTCGTGGGAGCGGGAATTCCTGCTCTTTGCCGTCTGATACGCCGGGCGCGCCCTTTGAACGGCGCGCCCTTTACTGAAAAGTCTAGGAGATTGGTATGTCCAGCAACAACCCGCAAACCCGTGAATGGCAAGCCTTGAGCAGCGATCACCACCTGGCGCCGTTCAGCGACTTCAAGCAATTGAAAGAGAAAGGCCCACGGATCATCACCAAAGCCCACGGCGTTTACCTGTGGGACAGCGAAGGCAACAAGATCCTCGACGGCATGGCCGGCCTGTGGTGCGTGGCGATCGGTTATGGCCGCGATGAACTGGCTGACGCCGCCGCCAGGCAAATGAAAGAACTGCCGTACTACAACCTGTTCTTCCAGACCGCTCACCCGCCAGTGCTGGAACTGGCCAAGGCCATTTCCGACATCGCACCGGCCGGTATGAACCACGTGTTCTTCACCGGTTCCGGCTCCGAAGGCAACGACACCATGTTGCGCATGGTTCGCCACTACTGGGCGATCAAGGGCCAGCCAAACAAGAAAACCATCATCAGCCGCAAGAATGGCTACCACGGTTCCACCGTGGCCGGCGCCAGCCTGGGCGGCATGACGTATATGCATGAGCAGGGCGACTTGCCGATCCCGGGCATCACCCACATCGCCCAGCCGTACTGGTTTGGCGAAGGCGGCGACATGAGCCCGGAAGAATTCGGCGTGTGGGCCGCCAACCAGTTGGAAGAAAAGATCCTGGAACTGGGCGTGGACAACGTCGGTGCCTTTATTGCCGAGCCGATCCAGGGTGCCGGTGGCGTGATCGTGCCGCCGGACACCTACTGGCCGCGCATCAAGGAAATCCTCGCCAAATACGACATCCTGTTCATTGCCGACGAAGTCATCTGCGGTTTCGGTCGCACCGGTGAGTGGTTCGGTAGCGACTTCTACGACCTCAAGCCCCACATGATGACCATCGCCAAGGGCCTGACCTCGGGCTACATCCCGATGGGCGGCCTGATCGTGCGCGATGACGTGGTGGCGGTGCTCAACGAAGGTGGTGATTTCAACCACGGCTTCACCTACTCCGGTCACCCGGTGGCCGCTGCAGTGGCCCTGGAAAACATCCGCATCATGCGCGATGAAAAAATCGTTAACCGTGTGCATGATGAAACGGCACCGTATTTGCAGAAACGCCTGAGGGAGTTGGCGGATCATCCGCTGGTGGGCGAAGTGCGCGGCGTGGGCATGCTCGGTGCCATTGAACTGGTGCAGGACAAGGCCACCCGCAAGCGCTACGAAGGCAAGGGTGTCGGCATGATCTGCCGCACGTTCTGCTTCGAAAATGGCCTGATCATGCGCGCCGTGGGCGACACCATGATCATTTCGCCGCCGCTGGTGATCAGCAAGGCAGAAATCGACGAGCTGGTGACCAAGGCTCGGCAGTGCCTGGACCTGACTTTGGCGGCATTGCAGGGCTAAGTGCTAGGCTCAGAACGCAGTGGCTTTCGGGTGCTGCGTTCAGGGCAGTTATAAATGAGGCTTTGGTTGAAAGCCGGCCTCGGAACTTGCCAGACTGTCGCCCTGTTTTGTTGCCCTTTGGCTGGGCTACTCAACATTGAAAGCTTGTGGCCCAAAAAAGAAAAAATCGGAGCATCACCAAATGAAGGCATTAGGTTTGAAGAACGCTGGCAAGACCCTCCTCGCCTTGTCCCTGATGGGCGCAATGGCGGGCGCGGCCCAGGCAGACGATAAAGTGCTGCACGTCTACAACTGGTCCGACTACATTGCACCGGACACCATCGCCAACTTTGAAAAAGAGTCGGGCATCAAGGTGGTGTACGACGTTTTTGACAGCAACGAAACCCTGGAAGCCAAGTTGCTGGCAGGCAAGTCCGGTTACGACATCGTCGTGCCGTCGAACAACTTCCTCGCCAAGCAGATCAAGGCCGGTGTCTACCAGGAGTTGGACAAGTCCAAGCTGTCCAACTACGACAACCTGAACAAATCCCTGCTCAAGGCCGTGTCGGTCAGCGACCCGGACAACAAGCACGCCTTCCCGTACATGTGGGGCTCGATCGGCATCGGCTACAACCCGGAGAAGGTCAAGGCCGCGCTGGGCGTGGACAAGATCGACTCGTGGGACGTGCTGCTCAAGCCTGAAAACATCGCCAAGCTCAAAAGCTGCGGCGTGAGCTTCCTCGATTCGCCAACCGAAATGCTGCCGATCGCGCTGCACTACCTGGGCCTGCCGACCGACAGCCAGAAGAAAGATGACCTCAAGCAAGCCGAAGCGCTGTTCCTGAAGATCCGTCCTTCGATCGGCTACTTCCACTCTTCCAAGTACATTTCCGACCTGGCCAACGGCAACATCTGCGTGGCCGTGGGTTACTCGGGTGACATCCAGCAGGCCAAGTCCCGCGCGGCCGAAGCCGGTGGCAAGGTCAAGGTGGCCTATGACATTCCGAAAGAAGGCGCTGGCAGCTTCTTCGACATGGTCGCCATCCCTAAAGATGCCGAGAACGTCGACGCGGCCTACAAGTTCATGAACTACCTGCTCAAGCCTGAAGTCATGGCATCGATCACCAACAGCGTGCGTTTCCCGAACGGTAACGAGAAGGCCACCGCGCTGGTCGACAAAGACATCACCAGCGACCCGGGCATCTACCCGCCAGCGGATGTGCAGGCCAAGCTCTACGCCATTGCCGACCTGCCGGCTGCGACCCAGCGTGAAATGACACGCAGCTGGACCAAGATCAAGTCCGGTAAGTAAGCGCTGAAACCGGTGGAGGGGCAGTTTGACTGCCCCTCTCACAAATTAAATAACAGAAAGTTTTGCCGGATCGGTTTATCGAGGGTAAGTTGCGCGCCGGTTTTGTTGCCGGGCAACAACTTTGGGCCCAACTATTTAAGAGGACCTCCACTTGCCAATTTCTTTATTTCGCAAAGCCATGCTGGTGGGTGCAGGTATCACGCTGACGTTGAGCGTACAGGCCGCACCGACCGTGCATATTTATAACTGGTCGGATTACATCGGCGACGACACCCTGGCCAACTTCGAAAAGGCCAGCGGCATCAAGCCCGTGTATGACGTGTTTGACTCCAACGAAACCCTGGAAGGCAAGCTGCTGGCCGGGCGTACCGGCTACGACGTGGTGGTGCCGTCCAACCACTTCCTGGGCAAGCAGATCAAGGCCGGGGCATTCCAGAAGCTCGACAAGTCGTTGCTGACAAATTACGCCAACCTTGACCCGGCGCTGCTCAAGCGCCTGGAAAAGAACGACCCGGGCAACCAGTACGCCGTACCGTACCTGTGGGGCACCAATGGCATCGGCTACAACGTCGATAAAGTGAAGGAAGTGCTGGGCGTCGACCATATCGATTCCTGGGCCGTGCTGTTCGAGCCGGAAAACATGAAGAAACTGGCGACGTGCGGCGTGTCGTTCATGGACTCGGCGGACGAAATGCTGCCGGCAGTGCTCAACTACATGGGCCTGAACCCCAACAGCGAGAACCCTGAAGACTACAAGAAGGCCGAAGCCAAGCTGCTCAAAGTGCGACCCTACGTGACCTACTTCCATTCTTCCAAATACATCTCGGACCTGGCCAACGGCAACATCTGCGTGGCGGCCGGGTTCTCCGGCGATGTGTTCCAGGCCAAGGCTCGCGCAAGCGAAGCGGGCAAGGGCGTGAACATCGCCTACGCGATTCCGAAGGAAGGCGGCAACCTGTGGTTCGACGTGCTGGCCATCCCCAAGGATGCCACCAACGTCAAAGAAGCCCACGCCTTCATCAACTATTTGCTGCAACCTGAGGTGATCGCCCAGGTCAGTGATTACGTCGGTTACGCCAACCCTAACCCAGGGGCGGACAAACTGATGAAGCAATCGATACGCACGGACGAAGCGGTTTACCCACCGCAGGCGGTACTCGACAGGACCTTCGTCAACTTCGAGCTACCCCCGAAAGTGCAACGTTTGATGACCCGTAGCTGGACCAAGGTCAAGACGGGCAAGTAAGGCTCAAACTATCCAAGGTTCGCCCGCCTCGGGCGCACAGAAATTTTTGTTGGGAGTTTCGTAAATGGCAGTTGCCTCCGGCGCCTATAAGAAAGCCCTCGAAGGGGACCAGACACCGAAGAAGGTGCTGGTCAAAATCGACCGGGTCACGAAGAAGTTCGACGAGACGATTGCCGTGGACGATGTGTCCCTGGAAATCAAGAAGGGCGAGATCTTCGCCCTGCTCGGCGGTTCGGGTTCGGGCAAGTCCACCTTGCTGCGCATGCTCGCAGGTTTCGAGCGCCCGACCGAGGGCCGCATCTACCTCGACGGCGAGGACATCACCGACATGCCGCCCTACGAGCGGCCGATCAACATGATGTTCCAGTCCTACGCCCTGTTCCCGCACATGACCGTGGCGCAGAACATCGCCTTCGGCCTGCAACAGGACAAGATCCCCAAGGCCGAGATCGACGCCCGCGTGGCCGAGATGCTCAAACTGGTGCAGATGAGCCAGTACGCCAAGCGCAAGCCGCACCAGTTGTCCGGTGGCCAGCGCCAGCGTGTGGCCCTGGCCCGTTCCCTGGCCAAGCGTCCGAAACTGCTGTTGCTCGATGAGCCCATGGGCGCCCTCGACAAGAAGCTGCGTTCGCAGATGCAACTGGAGTTGGTGGAGATCATCGAGCGCGTGGGCGTGACCTGCGTGATGGTGACCCACGACCAGGAAGAGGCCATGACCATGGCCGAGCGCATCGCGATCATGCACCTGGGCTGGATCGCCCAGATCGGCAGCCCGATCGACATCTACGAAACGCCTACCAGCCGCCTGGTGTGCGAGTTCATCGGCAACGTCAACATCTTCGACACCCAAGTGGTCGATGACGCCGAAGGCCACGCGGTGCTCAAGTGCCCGGACCTGGACCGCGACATCTATGTGGGCTACGGCATCGCCACCTCGGTGGAAGACAAGTCGGTAACCTACGCCATCCGCCCGGAAAAACTGTTGGTCACCACCCAAATGCCGACCTGCGAGCACAACTGGTCCAGCGGCAAGGTGCACGATATTGCCTACCTGGGCGGCCATTCGGTGTTCTACGTGGAGTTGCCGAGCGGCAAGCTGGTGCAGTCCTTTGTGGCCAACGCCGAGCGCCGTGGCCAGCGGCCGACCTGGGGTGACCAGGTCTACGTATGGTGGGAAGACGACAGCGGCGTGGTACTGCGCTCATGAACATGAAGAAGCTCAAGCGCCGCCTGCAACGAATAACGCCCAGTGGCCGTCATGCGGTCATTGGCATTCCCTTCCTGTGGCTGTTCCTGTTCTTCATGCTGCCGTTCTTCATCGTCCTGAAGATCAGTTTTGCCGAAGCCGACGTGGCGATCCCGCCGTATACCGAGATCTACACCTTCGTTGAGCAGAAACTGCAGTTGGTGCTCAACCTGGGCAACTACGCGATGCTCGGCGACGACGAGTTGTACATCGCTGCGTACCTGGGCTCGCTGAAAATGGCGTTCTTCAGCACGCTGCTGTGCCTGTTGATCGGCTACCCGATGGCCTATGCCATTGCCAGTGCGCGCAAAGAGATGCAGACCGTGCTGGTGCTGCTGATCATGATGCCGACCTGGACCGCGATCCTGATCCGCGTGTATGCGTGGATGGGCATCCTCAGCAACAACGGTTTGCTCAATGGCTTCCTGCTGTCCATCGGCTTGATCAACGAGCCGCTGCAGATCCTCAACACCAACATCGCGGTGTATATCGGCGTGGTCTATTCGTACCTGCCGTTCATGATCCTGCCGCTGTACGCCAACCTGGTGAAACACGACCAGAGCCTGCTGGAAGCCGCTTCGGACCTGGGTTCGAGCACCTTCAACAGCTTCTGGAAGATCACCGTGCCGCTGTCCAAGAACGGCATCATCGCCGGTTGCATGCTGGTGTTCATCCCCGTCGTGGGCGAGTTCGTGATCCCGGAACTGCTGGGCGGCCCGGAAACCCTGATGATCGGTAAAGTGTTGTGGCAAGAGTTCTTCAACAACCGTGACTGGCCGGTGGCCTCCGCCCTGGCGGTGGTGATGCTGGCGATCCTGATCGTGCCGATCATCCTGTTCAACCGCAGCCAAGCCAAAGAGATGGAGGGCAAGATATGAAGCGCTTCAGTTTCTCGAGTTTCATGCTGGTGGCGGGGCTGCTGTTCATCTACCTGCCGATGCTGATCCTGGTGATCTACTCGTTCAACGAATCCAAGCTGGTGACAGTGTGGGGCGGTTGGTCGATCAAGTGGTACGTGGGCCTTCTGGACAACACCCAGTTGATGGGCTCTGTGGCGCGTTCCCTGGAAATCGCCTGCTACACGGCAGTGGCCGCGGTAGCGCTGGGCACCCTGGCGGCCTTCGTGCTGACGCGCATCAGCCAGTTCAAGGGCCGCACGCTGTTTGGCGGCCTGGTGACCGCGCCATTGGTGATGCCCGAGGTGATCACCGGTCTGTCGCTGTTGCTGCTGTTCGTGGCCATGGCGCAGATGATCGGCTGGCCCCAGGAGCGTGGCATCGTCACCATCTGGATCGCCCACACCACGTTCTGCGCGGCGTATGTGGCGGTGGTGGTGTCGGCGCGCTTGCGTGAGCTGGACCTGTCGATCGAAGAAGCGGCGATGGACCTGGGTGCGCGGCCGTGGAAGGTGTTCTTCCTGATCACCATCCCGATGATTGCGCCGTCGCTGGCGGCGGGCGGCATGATGTCGTTCGCGTTGTCCCTGGATGACCTCGTGCTTGCCAGCTTCGTATCGGGCCCGGGCTCGACGACCTTGCCGATGGAGGTGTTCTCGGCGGTGCGCCTTGGGGTCAAACCCGAAATCAACGCCGTGGCCAGCCTGATCCTGCTGGCGGTGTCGCTGGTGACCTTCCTGGTGTGGTTCTTCAGCCGGCGTGCCGAAGAGATGCGCAAGAAGGCCATTCAGCAAGCGATTGAAGAAGCCGCTGCCGATGGCTGGCAGCAGCCGGACAAGCGCCGGGCAGCTGCACCGGTCTAAATGTGGGAGGGGGCTTGCCCCCGATGACAGTGTGTCAGCCAATGGATATGTGGCTGATGCTCCGCTATCGGGGGCAAGCCCCCTCCTACGTTTGATTGCATTTCAAGTCCAGGGCGACTTGCGGATCACCTCCACAAAATTCATCGGCTTGAACCCCGGCTCCTGATCCACCAGCACATCCGTCTTCACGTTGCCGAACGTGGTCTGCGGACGATGGCGCAAGCCGTCGGCAAACGCGCAGATGATGCACTCCTTGAACCCCTCGCCGCGTGGGTGCGCATGCACCACGGCTTCGCGCTGCAAGCTGGAAAACGCGGCGTAGTCCATGCCCAGCACGTCCATTTCAACGCCGGCCGTCACCAGTGCCACAGTCGGGCGCAAATGTTGCGGCACGCCTGGGGTGGTGTGCAGGGCGATGGACAGCCACACCTGTTCAATATCGTCATCGCTCAGCCCATATGGCTTGAGGAACGCGGCCGCGGCGTTGGCACCGTCGACTTCGAAGCGCTCGTTGTCACTGCGATGGCCTTCCACCAGGCCCAGGTCATGGAACATCGCGCCGACATAGAGCAGCTCCGGGTTGTAGGCCAGTTGCTTGCGTTCACCGCTCAAGGCGCCGAACAGGAATACCCGGCGCGAGTGGTGGTAGAGCAGGTCGGATTCGACGTCGCGGATGTATTCGGTGGTGGCCTTGGCCAGGGCGCTGTCCGGAATCGGGATGCCGGCGATGGTGGTGGTCATGGTGGTTCTCCTCAACAAAGCGCCGGGGGTGGCGCCGATGAGTCCAGTCTGTTCGCGTGGCCGCCAAGGGGCCATCGCGGCGGGGGAGCGATCCCGGCCAATGTGCTGGCATATCACGCCAAGGGTGTACTCGGTCAAATGTAGGCGCTGGCTTGTCGGATCGCCGCACTGCTGCGATATCATCACCGCGGTATACCTGATGGACCGAGTCGCTTGCATCGCAGGCAAGCCAGCTCCCGCAGGGTTTTGCGTTCGCCCGGACATAAAGGTCTACCCATGCAAAAAACCGTCGCCATCCTGATCTTCCCCGGCGTCCAGTCACTGGACGTGAGCGGTCCCATGGACGTGTTCTGCGAAGCCAACCGTTTTCTGCCGTCGCAGGATCATTACCGGTTGGACGTCATCGGCTTCGGTCACGGCAACATGGTTGCTTCCAACGGCCTGTCATTGCAGGCCCATCGGCACTACAGCGACGCGTTGCAAGCGTATGACCTGCTGCTGGTGGCGGGTGGCCCGCAGTTGCCCTTCGAAGACTTCGGCGCCGAGTTCGATGCTTGGTTGCGTGGCGCCACGGCGCGTGCGCAGCGCTTCGGCTCGATCTGCAACGGCGCTTTCCTGCTGGCCCGCGCCGGGCTGCTGGACGGGAAAACCGTGACCACCCACTGGAACGATGCGGCGGATCTGGCGCGCTTGTGCCCCACGGCTCAGGTCGAAGCCGACCGTCTCTACGTGCAGGACGGCAGTCTCTACACCTCGGCCGGGGTCACGGCGGGCATCGATCTGTCGTTGTATCTGTTGGCCCAGGATCATGGCCCGGAAGTCGCGCTGAGCGTGGCCAAGCGCCTGGTGGTGTTCACCCAGCGGTCGGGCGGGCAGTCGCAGTTCAGCCCGTTTCTGACGCCCCACGCCGAAACCACCTCGGCGGTAGCGCTGGTGCAGTTGTATGTGTTGGCGAACCTGACCGGGGACCTGACCATTGCCGATCTGGCCAAGGCCGCGAACATGAGCGCACGCAACTTCTCCCGGGTGTTTGCCCGTGAGGCGCGGATCACGCCGGCGGAGTTTGTCGAGCGGGCGCGGGTGGATGCGGCGCGGGTCATGCTGGAAAGCAGCCCCGCACCGCTCAAGACCGTGGCCTACCAATGCGGCTTTCGCGACGCCCAGCACATGCGCAGTGTGTTCAACCGCCGCCTGGGCGTGACGCCGCAACAGTTCCGGCTTAACTTTGCGGCGCCGGTATAGGCGCCGGTTACTGCGGCGCGCGCGCGGGCAACAGCTTCAGTGTCCCGCGCGTATTGGCCGTCACTTCCTCATCGGTGAAATGCGCCTGTTCGTAGCCACCTTCGATGTAGGTTTCGGCCTGGTCGCTGTAGTGTCGGTCAAACGGCACGCCACTTTGCCCGACCGGGTTGATGGTCAGTGCGTGAGCCGCATCGGCGAAGTCGATCAAGCGGCGGGTCGAGGGGCCGTAGGTGACCGGCCACGGCGCCGGGCCGATCATGGCCGACTGGTTGTTCGGCACTTCATGGGTGCCCGGCGCAGGGAACGGGCCGACGTTGAATACCTTGTCCAAAGGCTTCTGCATGCCCAATGGATGGCCGTGGGTCAGGGTATGCGCGGTGCCCCACTGCCATTGGCCCGGGTCATCGCCGAGGGTGGCCTTGAGGTGCGCGAGGCTGTTGTCCCAGGCGAGCTTGACGGTATCGGCGCGCTTGCCATCCCACCACGGTGAGTCCGGCGTGGCGGCCAGGCGTGGCAGGGCGGCGTCGATCACGCGGGTGGTGAGCAGGGTCTTGAACATGCCGTCGCCGAGTTTCGGGTGGAAGGCCGCGTCGGTCAGGTTGAACAGGAACTGGTTGAACAGCGTGGCGCTGGTGGAGTCCAGCGGGTAGTCACCTTTCCAACGTGCAAGCTGCTCCACCAGTTTCAACTGTGCCGGGTCCTTGACCACCTCACGCAGTACCGGCAACAGCGGCGCCAGCAGGCGCGGGCCGAAAGCGGTGGTGGTGCCCAGTTGCAAGGCCTGGCTGTTGTTCACGTCCCATTTCACGCTCTTGTCGCTCAACTGCGCATTCAACTGCTGGCCACGGTCGGCCAGGTTGTAATAGCCGGGGATCTCCATACCGGTGGGCGACGCGGGCTGAGCATTGGCCGACACCACATAGCCGCGTGCCGGGTTTTCTTCCTGCGGGTTGGCGCTGAAGGGGTAGAAACCCGGTTTATCGGCCTGTTCGGTACTGCCATCGAGGATGAAACCGGGGTTGACCCCGGCCGGGCGAATCGGCAATTGCGCCGCCGCCCACCAGCCGATATCGCCCTTGGCGTTGGCCCACACGATATTCAGGCCCGGCGCGGACACCTTGGCTGCAGCGGCTCGGGCCTTGGCCAGGGTGTCGGCGCGGTTGAGCTGGTAGAAGCCTTCGAGGATCGGATTCTGGGTGTCGAGGAACGCCCACCACATGGCAATCGGGGTCTTGCCGGCGTTCTCGCCGAGCACGTCATTGATGATCGGGCCGTGGGGCGATTGGCGCAGGGTCAACGTCATCGGCGCCTGGCCCTTCACCGCGATCTGTTGCTCGGTGCGGGTCATGTCGACCCACTGGCCGTGGTACCAGACCTGGTTGGCATTGTCCGGGTTGACCTTCTCGGCGATCAGGTCGAGGTCGTCGTTCTGGAACATGGTCAGGCTCCAGCCGAAATCCAGGTTGTGTCCCAAGAATGCCATCGGCACCAGTGCGTTGTGATAGCCATACAGCTCGAAACCCGGCGCCGACAGCTGCGCTTCGTACCACACCGACGGCACCGAGAAACGAATATGCGGGTCACCCGCCAGCAACGGCTTGCCGCTCTTGGTACGGTTGCCGCTGATGGCCCAGGCGTTACTGCCTTCGAACTGCGGCAGGCCGTTGTCGGCCAGGGCCTGTTCGCTCAGTGACGCGAGGGCGCCGAGGGTCTGCCAGTCGCTGGCGGCGAGGTTGAGGGCGCCCTTGGGCTGCCAGTCGAGGTCAAAGATTTTCAGGTAGTCGCTGCCCAACTGGTCGCGTACGTAAGTCAGCAAAGGCTCGGTGCGAAACGCGGCGGCAAAGCTGTAGGCCATATACCCGGCGACGCTGATGGTGTCTTCGGCGGTGAACGGCCGCTTGGGGATGCCCAGCACGTCGAACTCCATCGGGCGGGCGTGGCTGTCCTGATACTGGTTGATCCCGTCCAGATAGGCTTGCAGGGCCTTCCAGTGCGCCGACTCATGATCCAGTTGCGCCACATAGGTCGCGGCGCGGTCGCGAATGCGCAGGCTGCGGAACAGTTTGTCGGTCTCCAGCACCTTCGGCCCGAGCACTTCGGCCAATTCGCCACGCGCCAGGCGCCGCATGATTTCCATCTGGAACAGACGGTCCTGGGCATGCACATAGCCCAGGGCGCGATACAGGTCGGTTTCGTTCTCGGCGCGGATATGCGGCACGCCACGGTCGTCGTAGCGCACCGTGACCGAGCCTTGCAGGTTGGCCAGCGTCACCGTGCCCTGGCGGGTGGGCTGCTTGCTATAGACGTATGCGCCTGCGCCAAGGGCAGCCAGCACGACCAGAACCGCGAACACCTGCAAGACGCGCTTCATGAACATTCCTTACCAAGAGAGAGGCGGGTTACGAGCCTTTTGGCCACGAACAATAGCAGCCCACCGCCAGGGTGTGAGTAGCATTTATCTCGCGCCCCACTTCAAGGGCCTTCAGGATCGGCTCAATAAAGCTGTTGCTGGAATTGCACGTGAGGCCCTCGCTGTAGGGCCCGAAATACGCGAGCTTGCCTGTGCGATCCCAGATCCCCACGGCCGGGCTGGCCGGCACCTGGTCGGCGCCGGGCAGGGCGGCGAGGGTTTTCATCGTGCGCAGGTTGTCGGGCAGTTGGCCGTGGCTGCCGGGCTTTTGCAGGGCGTAGAACTCGACGCCTTGGGGCGCGTACTGCTCGATCAACTCGCCCAGGTGCTGCTGGTTGCCGACGTTGCACGGGCAGGCTGGGTCCCAGAAGTGCACCAGGCGGATCGGGCCGGGGCCGGCGAGGTCGGCGGGCAGCTTCAATGGGTCACCGGAAAACACCGCCGTGTGTTCGCTGAAGGCGCGCAGGTAGCGGCCCTGGAACCAGTCATACGCCGCCCACAGCACGCCCGCACAGATAACCAGGATCAGGCTGGCGAATAGAGCGGTGCGGTAGGGCTGTCGCATTCAGATGTATCCTCGAAGGTCGCGTAGCTTGCCATGCTTGTCCTGACAGATGAATATCGCAGCTCGATATTCATCTTCGCCGCCAGTCTGGAAGCCTTTATGCCCGTCACCTTTGACCCCGATCATCTGCGCGAAAGCCTGCAGCCCCTGGTGGATGCGCAACCGCTTTCAGCCGAGGCACGGGTCTACCAGCGTTTCTATGGGCTGGACCAGGCGGTGAGTCGCCTGGGGCGCTTCGAGGTGGATGGATTCGAGGTGGTCGCGCAAGTGTGGTGGCCGCCCACACCGGTGGCCACGATGTTCATGTTCCACGGCTTCTACGACCACATGGGGCTGTACCGTCATGTGGTGAAGTGGGCGCTGGACCAGGGCTTCGTGTTGATCGCCTGCGATCTGCCCGGGCATGGGCTGTCCAGCGGCGCGCGTGCCAGCATCGACGATTTTGCGGTGTACCAGCACGTGGTGCAGGCCCTGTTTAGCCAGGCCGAAGCCCTGCAATTACCACAACCCTGGCACCTCTTCGGGCAAAGCACCGGCGGCGCGGTGGTGGTGGACCACCTGCTCAATCACGGCGCCGACAGCCCCGCCCAGGGCAAGACCTTCCTGCTGTCCCCCCTGGTGCGGCCGCGTGCGTGGGGCTGGTCGCAGGTCAGCTATTACCTGCTGCGCCCCTTCGTCAAAGGCATTGCGCGGCGGTTCAGCGAAAACACCAACGACCCCGCGTTCAAACCGTTCCTTGAAGCCGACCCACTGCAGCCGCGCCAGTTGCCGACCGCCTGGGTGGGCGCCTTGGCGCGCTGGATCAAACACATCGAAGCCGCACCGCGCAGCCCTCGGCGGCCGGTGATCGTGCAGGGTGAAGAAGACATGACGGTGGACTGGCAGCACAACCTGCAGGTGTTGCGGAGCAAGTTCGACCAGCCGGAGGTGTTGATGCTGCCGCGTGGCAGGCATCACTTGGCCAATGAGATTCCGGAGATTCGCGAGCAGTACTTCAGATATCTCACCCAGCACCTGAACTAAGACGATCCAAATGTGGGAGGGGGCTTGCCCCTCCCACATTTTTTACTGCGCAAGGCTTGAGGTGCTTTGGCCGACCGCCAGGCCCGCGCGAATAGCGGCAAGGGCTGCCTGGTAATACGCCTTACCTTCCGGCGACTCCGCAAACGTCGCGAATTCTTCCAACTCCGGGTCGGACAGATCCCGATAGACGTACAGCAGCGTGTTGTTCAGATCCTTGTCGATCTGCTGCATCAACCGTTCACGTTGACCATTCAACATGCCTTGGGCCTGGCCGCCGCCCAGCAGGCCGGGGATCATCTGGCTCAGGCTGTCGGCCGCCACGCCGGCAATCGCCAGGCTGACTTCCGCGCCGGCTTCACGGGCCGGCAGGGCCTGGGCCAGGTGGCCGATGATCAGGCTGCGTGTGGCGCCGGCTTCGATTTTCGGCAAACCCTGGGCGTTTTTCGCCAGTTGGTCACGGCGGGTGGCGAGCAATTCGGCGGCGACAATCTTGCGGCCCAGGGGCGATTGGAAAAACGCCAAGGCAGGCGCAGGGTCCGCCAGGTGTTTGCGCAATTGCGCTTCGGCACGCTGGTCCATGGCCTGGGCGGCAAAGCGTTTATTGCTGTTGTCCACCAGCGCCTGGTACACCGCCGGCGGCAGGCTATTGCGATAGCGTTGCTGGGCGGCACTGAGGGCGTCATTGAAATGCGCACGTTGTTCGGCCCAGCCGGCGACCTTGTACAACTGGTCATGGCCGTCTGCCCAGGCGGGCAAAACGCAGAACATCAGCAAGGAAAAAAACAAACGACGCATAGGGACTCCTGTCAGTCGGCCACTATTGTCCGTGTCGGGCGTAGGATTTGTCGAGAAGTCCTATCAGTCACCTGACTAAAGTGTATTCAGACGCTCGGCGGCTCTGTCGGATTCACAGGCGTATGGATACTATGCGCGCCATGCAAATGCCCTTCGATCACCCCTTGCTGCAACGTATTGTCGACGACCTGGCCGAAAAGGGCTGGTCCCGACAGGACGGCTTCCTGCCCCAGGCTCTGACCCTGGAACTGGCGGCTGAGTGCCGTAAACGCAAGGCCGAAGGTGAGCTGGCCCCGGCAGCGGTAGGGCGCGGCCCGAGCCAGGAGATCCGTGAAGGCATTCGCGGTGACCACATCCAGTGGCTGGAAGAGGGCGATGCGGCGGTTTGCGACACCTATATGGCGGTGATGGACAGCCTGCGCCTGGCCATGAACCGTGACCTGTTCCTGGGCCTGGAAGACTTCGAAAGCCATTTCGCGATGTACCCGCCGGGGGCGTTTTACCTCAAGCACCTGGACCGTTTCCGTGACGATGACCGGCGCATGGTCTCGGCGGTGATCTACTTGAACGATGCCTGGCTGCCCGAACATGGCGGCCAGTTGCGCATGTACCTCAAAAACGGCGTCGAATACGACGTGGTGCCCACCGGCGGTAGCCTGGTGGTGTTCCTGTCGGGCGAGGTGCCCCACGAAGTGATGCCCGCCACGCGCGAACGCCTGTCCCTCACCGGCTGGTTTCGCCGGCGGGGCAACGAGCCGTTCTGAGCATGCAAAAGATTCTGATCAGCCGCTGCCTGCTCGGGCACAAGGTGCGTTATGACGGTGGCGCCAGCGGGCCGTTCGACCAGTTGGCCGTGTGGCAGGCCGAGGGGCGTGTGGTTGCGATCTGCCCGGAAGTGTCGGGTGGTTTGCCAACGCCACGACCTGCTGCCGAGATCCCAGGCGGGCAGGGTGTGGATGTGTGGGAGGGGCGTGCCCAGGTGCTGACGGCCGAGGGCGAAGATTTCAGCGCAGCGTTCCTTGATGGTGCCCGCCAGGCACTGGCTCTGGTTCAACGCCACGCTATCCGCATCGCCGTGCTCAAGGCCAATAGCCCGTCCTGTGGCAACCTGCTCACCTATGACGGCACTTTTACCGGCGTGAAAGTGAGTGGCGAGGGCGTAACCGCGGCACTGCTCAAGCGCCACGGCGTGCAGGTGTTCAGTGAGCTGGAGCTGCCTGAGGCTGCGCGGGCACTGGCGCGGCTGTAGTCGGGGTTTCTCCTTCAAACCACTTCTGCGACAGCGCCTTTAACCGGCCATCCTCCTTCACCCGCTTCAGCGCGCCGTCCAGGCTCGTCTTGAACGCCGGGTTACCCTTCTGGAACGGGATCACCAAATCAGGCTTCTCGCGATAAACCTCGCTGAAATCGAACTGATCCTCAAGGTCGGCAGTCTTAGCGATATGGTTGATGGCCACGTCGTACTTGCCGGTTGCCACGCCGGGCAGCAAGTCGACGTCATCGGTGGTGATGAACGAGGAGCGCACATCCATTTCCTTTGCCAGCAGCTCACCCAGTTCCACTTCGAAACCGGTGAGTTTGTCGCCTTCCTTGAAGTTGAACGGAGGTGTATTGGCTTCAAGGGCGATGCGCAGTTCGCCACGATCGAACACATCATCGACCAGTTCGGCGTGAGCCAGGGGGCTCAGAAGGGGAAGCAGCAGTAACAGGCCAGGCGAAAAGCGCATGGTCACTCCTAGAGAATTTTTATGTGCGAGGCGCCGGTCAGCATCGCTTTGCTATGGTGTTGAGTGCCTTGGACAGCAATTTGTCGCGAAGTTGTCTTAACCCTACAGATTTCACAGAAAAACTGGAGAAGCGAATGAAAGCCCTTTTGTCCCGTGCCACCCTGGCCTCCCTGATGCTGGGTGCTTCGATGTTGGCAAACGCTGCTGATGTTCCCCGCACCCCCGCACCCAAGGGCGCCGAGGTGTTTATCGTCTCGCCCAAAGATGGCGCCACCGTCGACAAGACCTTCACCGTCAAGTTTGGCGTGAAGGGGTTGGACCTGGAACCGATCGACAAGCAGGTGCCCGGTGCCGGTCACCATCACCTGCTGGTCGACCAGGACGTGAAGTCGCTCAAAGCAGACGAGGCAATCCCGGCCACCGCCACCTCTATCCATTTCGGCAAGGCGCAAACCGAAACCGAACTGACACTGGCCCCAGGCAAGCACACCTTGCAACTGGTGGCGGGCGATAACGTGCACCGCCAGTTCGAGCCCACTGTAGCCTCGAAAGTGATCACGGTTAACGTCAAGTAAGATTTGTTCAGATGCAAAAAAGGGAGCCCCGAGGGGCTCCCTTTTTTGTGGTGCGGTCGAAACCTTAGAACAACACGCGGCTACGGATAGTGCCGTTGATGTGCTGCAGCTTCTCTTGCGCCAGGTCCGAGTACTCGGCGTCGACGTCGATCACCACGTAGCCGACCTTCTCGTTGGTCTGCAGGAACTGACCGGAGATGTTGATGCCGTTTTCCGCGAAGACCTTGTTGATCTCCATCATCACGCCAGGGATGTTCTGGTGGATGTGCAGCAGACGGTGTTTGCCAGGGTGAGCCGGCAGGGCCACTTCCGGGAAGTTCACGGACGATACCGAGGTACCGTTGTCGCTGTACTTGACCAGCTTCTCGGCCACTTCCAGGCCAATGTTGGCTTGGGCTTCAGCGGTGGAACCGCCGATGTGCGGGGTCAGGATCACGTTGTCCAGGCCACGCAGCGGGCTTTCGAAGATGTCGTCGTTGGAGCGAGGCTCAACCGGGAACACGTCGATGGCGGCGCCGATCAGGTGCTTGTCCTTGATCGCATCGGCCAGGGCGTCCAGCTCGACCACGGTGCCGCGTGCGGCGTTGATCAGGATGCCGCCCTTCTTGATGGCGCGGATTTCCTTCTCGCCGATCATCCACTGGGTCTCGGCAGTTTCCGGAACGTGCAGGGTCACGATGTCGGACATGCCCAGCAGCTCGGTCAGGCTGGCCACTTGGGTGGCGTTGCCCAATGGCAGCTTGGTCAGGGTGTCGTAGAAGAACACCTGCATACCGAGGCCTTCAGCCAGGACCGACAACTGAGTGCCGATCGAGCCGTAACCGACGATGCCCAGCTTCTTGCCGCGGATCTCGAAGGAGTTGGCCGCGCTCTTGATCCAGCCGCCACGGTGGCAGGAAGCGTTCTTCTCGGGAATGCCGCGCAACAACAGGATGGCCTCGGCCAGCACCAGCTCCGCCACGGAACGGGTGTTGGAGTACGGTGCGTTGAACACCGCGATGCCGCGCTCGCGCGCAGCAGAGAGGTCGACCTGGTTGGTGCCGATGCAGAAACAGCCGACCGCCACGAGTTTCTTGGCGTGATCGAAGATTTCTTCGGTCAGCTGAGTGCGGGAGCGAATGCCGATAAAGTGCGCGTCGGCGATCTTTTCCTTGAGCTGGGCTTCCGGCAGAGAACTGGTGATGTACTCAATGCTGGAGTACCCGGCGGCCTTCAGTACTTCGACGGCCGATGGGTGGACGCCTTCCAGAAGAAGGAACTTGATCTTGCTCTTATCGAGAGAAGTCTTGCTCATCTGCGTAAACCTGTATCCCGGAGAAAAATGGCAGGGAATCGGATCGCTTAAGCTGACCCGGACGGCAGGAAAGCCGTCACCGCAGAAACGCCCTTGGGCTCTGTCCTGCGGGGGCGGTATGCTAGCATACGCGCCCCGCTAAACACTCATTCCTGCGACGTGAAGCGTTCTCAGGATGACCATGAATTGTTCGAGAGTTCTGTCGATGACCCATCCTGCCCTGATTGATGAGCTAAAGACCCTGGTTGAGCCCGGCAAAGTGCTGACCGATGCAGACTCCCTGGAGGCTTACGGCAAGGATTGGACCAAGCACTTCGCACCCGCCCCGACCGCCATCGTCTTCCCCAAGACCACTGAGCAGGTCCAGGCCATCGTGCGTTGGGCCAATGCGCACAAGGTGGCGCTGGTGCCATCCGGTGGGCGTACTGGCCTGTCGGCCGCTGCCGTGGCGGCCAATGGCGAAGTGGTGGTGTCGTTCGACTACATGAACCAGATCCTCGACGTGAACCTCACCGACCGCACCGCCGTGTGCCAGCCGGGCGTGGTCACCAAGCAATTGCAGAACGTTGCCGAAGAAAAAGGCCTGTACTACCCGGTGGACTTCGCGTCGTCGGGTTCCAGCCAGATTGGCGGCAACATCGGCACCAATGCCGGCGGAATCAAGGTCATTCGCTACGGCATGACCCGCAACTGGGTGGCCGGCATGAAGGTCGTCACCGGCAAGGGCGATGTGCTGGAGCTGAACCGCGACCTGATCAAGAACGCTACCGGCTACGACATGCGCCAACTGTTCATCGGCGCCGAAGGCACCCTGGGCTTTGTGGTCGAAGCCACCATGCGCCTGGATCGTGCGCCGAAAAATCTCACCGCCATGGTGCTCGGCACTACTGACTTTGATTCGATCATGCCGGTATTGCACGCGTTCCAGAGCAAGCTGGACCTGACTGCCTTCGAGTTCTTCTCCGACAAGGCCCTGGCCAAGGTCATGGGCCGTGGCGACGTGCCGGCGCCGTTCGAAACCGAGTGCCCGTTCTATGCGCTGCTGGAATTCGAAGCCACCACCGAAGAAGTCGCCAACCACGCACTGGAAACCTTCGAGCACTGCGTGGAACAAGGCTGGGTGCTGGACGGTGTGATGAGCCAGAGTGAAACCCAGCTGCACAACCTGTGGAAACTGCGCGAGTACATCTCCGAGACCATTTCCCACTGGACCCCATACAAGAACGATATTTCGGTGACTGTCTCCAAAGTACCGGCGTTCTTGAAGGAAATTGACGCGATCGTCGGCGAGCACTATCCGGACTTCGAAATCGTCTGGTTCGGCCACATCGGCGACGGCAACCTGCACCTGAACATCCTCAAGCCGGAAAACCTGAGCAAGGACGAGTTCTTTGCCAAATGCGCCACTGTCAATAAGTGGGTGTTCGAAACCGTCGAGAAATACAACGGCTCGATCTCCGCTGAACACGGCGTTGGCATGACCAAGCGCGATTACCTGACCTACAGTCGCTCGCCGGTTGAAATCGAATACATGAAGGCTGTCAAAGCAGTGTTCGACCCGAACGGGATCATGAACCCTGGCAAGATCTTCGCTGTTTAATCGCCCTGAAGGAGTCGTTCCATGAGCTACCAGCACAAGTATGTCGACGGCACCAACATCCACTTTCCGGTGGGGAAAGTGGTGTGTATCGGGCGTAACTACGCCGAACATGCCAAGGAACTGGACAACCCGGTACCGACCGAACCGTTGCTGTTCATCAAGCCGGGCAGCTGTGTGGTGCCGTTGGGCGACAGTTTCACTATCCCCACCGAGCGCGGTTCGGTGCATTACGAAGCGGAGATCGCGGTGTTGATCGGCAAACCATTGTCGAACAAGCCCAGCCGTGAAGAAGTGCTGGATGCCATCTCCGGCTTCGCCCCGGCCCTGGACCTGACCCTGCGCGACAAGCAGGCCGAGTTGAAAGCCAAGGGCCTGCCGTGGGAAATCGCCAAGTCCTTCGACGGCGCGGCGGTGATTGCGCCGTTCGTGGTGGGCAGTACCTTTGCGGACGTGACCGACATCGGCATCCGCCTGACCATCAATGGCGAGGTGCGCCAGGACGGCAACAGCGCGCAGATGCTCAACCCGATCATCCCGATGATCCGGCACATGGCCGGCTGCTTCTCGCTGCAGGCGGGCGACGTGATCCTCACCGGCACCCCGGCCGGTGTAGGCCCGCTGAATGTGGGGGATGAGTTGGTGCTGGAACTGGCGGGCCAGCATCGTTTTGAAAGCGTTGTTCGTTAAGCACTGACAAAACGCGGTCAAAATTGTGGGAGGGGGCTTGCCCCCGATGGCGGTTTATCAGTCAAACATCTGTTGCCTGACACTCAGCAATCGGGGGCAAGCCCCCTCCCACATCCCAGGCTTTTGCATTTTTTTCACACGCCATCCGGATAATCCTCAGCCTCGTTCGCGCAGGCCCGTTGTTCCTGTGCTATCACCTAACGCTGACTTTCCGGAAAAAGCGCCCAATGGCCGTGTCCCTGCCCTCCGCTTCACCCAAGCCGCGTTCTCGTTTTGCCATGCGCTGGTATTCCTGGCTGTTGCTGACAGGGGTGATCCTGTATGGCGTGGCCTGGGCCCTGCACTGGGATGATCGCGGTGTGTTGTGGGTGCTGGAGCGCTTTGAGACGCCGGCTGAACGCCAGCAGAGCGTATGGCTGCCGGACTACCATGCGGTCATTGATGGCAAGCTCTTGCCGGGGATGGAGAAGGACGAAGCGTCAGACGTTGCCTACAACCCACAGACCAAAACCCTGTTTTCCGTGATGGGCAAAAACCCGTTCCTGGCCGAGTTGAGCCTGCAAGGCGATGTATTGCGCAAGATGCCGCTCAACGGCTGGGACAACCCGGAAGGCGTGACCGTGATGGAGAATGGCCTGTTGGCAGTGGTCGACGAGCGCCAGCACACCCTGACCATCGTCAAGGTCGATGCGAGCACCACCCAACTGAACAAGGCCGACTTCACCAGCTATGACCTCGGCCCGTCCAAGGACCAGAACAAGGCCTTCGAAGCCATCACCTGGGACAAGCGTAACCAGCAGTTGATCCTTGGCGAAGAGCGCCCGCCCGCGCTGTTTACCTGGAAAAGCGACGGCGGCCCGACCCTGGCGGGCGATAAACACACGCTGGCGAGCAAAGAACTGGACATGCGCAACCTCTCGGCCCTGTCCGTCGACCCGCGTACCGGGCATTTGCTGGTGCTGTCGGCCGACTCCCATCTGTTGCTGGAGCTGGACGAGAAGGGCCAGCAAGTCAGCTTCATGACCCTGCTCGGCGGTTTCAACGGCCTCAAGCACACCATTCCCCGTGCCGAAGGAGTGACCATGGACGAGGAGGGCACGCTGTACATCGTCAGTGAGCCAAACCTGTTCTACCGATTCGAAAAGCAGAAATAGCACACCGATTACGTCAGATATGTCTCTGTGAGCGGCATCTGCCAGACATCCGAGCGTGTTTAAGTTTAAATTCAGACGGGCGTGATATTCATTCGCCACTTTTGAATTTGAGCCCCCCGATGCAACGACTAGCCCGCCCCAAACCCCTGTTCATCATGCTTGCGCTGATCGCCCTGGTCAGCGCCGGGGCCGTTGCGCAGCATTTTCGCCTGTTCGAACGTGCCTGGTTCAATTGGCAGGTATGGCGCCAGCCAGCGGACGAACGCTCCATCGGGCTGGCGGACTACCGCGTCACGCTGGAGGCCCAGGCCATTGAGGGGCTCGACGACGATGTCTCGGCTCTGACCTACGACCCGGTGCGCAAAAGCCTGTTCACCGTCACCAATAAAAACGCCGAGCTGATCGAGTTGTCCCTGGAAGGCAAGATCTTGCGGCGCATCCCCTTGATCGGGTTCGGCGATGCCGAAGCCGTGGAGTTCATCAGCGACAACATCTATGTCATCAGCGATGAGCGCCAGCAGCGGCTGATCAAGGTGCATGTGGACGATGACACCCAATTCCTCGACGCCGCCGATGCGGAGCAGATGACCCTGGGCCTGCACGTCGGTGGCAACAAGGGCTTTGAAGGCCTGGCCTACGACTCGGTGGGCAAGCGCCTGTTCGTGGCCAAGGAGCGCGACCCGATGCTGATCTATGAGGTGCATGGCTTCCCGCATTTCAAACCGGAAAAAACCTACTCGGTACACGTGATCAATAACCCCAAGCGCGACGCCGGGTTGTTTGTGCGTGACCTGTCAAGCCTGCAATACGATGAGCGCAGCGGCCATCTGCTGGCGCTGTCGGATGAGTCGTTTCTGGTGCTGGAACTGGATATCGACGGTCGCCCGTTGAGCAGTCTGTCACTGCTCAACGGACGTCATGGCCTGACGAAGCGAGTGCCGCAGGCCGAAGGCATCGCCATGGATGACGAGGGCGCGCTGTACCTCGTCAGCGAGCCGAACCTGTTTTACGTCTTCAAGAAGCCTTGAGGGTTTTGACGCCTTCGGCGGTGCCCAGCAGCAGCACATCGGCCGGACGCGCCGCGAACAGGCCGTTGGTGACCACGCCGACAATCGCGTTGATCTGCGTTTCAAGCTCCACCGGATTGGTGATCTGCATGTTGAACACGTCGAGGATAATGTTGCCGTTGTCGGTCAGCACACCTTCACGGTACACCGGGTCGCCGCCCAGCTTCACCAGCTCGCGGGCCACGTGGCTGCGGGCCATCGGGATCACTTCCACTGGTAACGGGAAGGCACCGAGCACCGGCACCAGCTTGCTGGCGTCGGCGATGCAGATGAAGGTCTTGGCCACGGCCGCGACGATCTTCTCGCGGGTCAGGGCTGCGCCGCCGCCCTTGATCAGGTTCAGGTGTTCGTCGCTTTCATCGGCGCCGTCGATGTAGAACTCCAGGTCGCTCACGGTGTTGAGCTCGTACACCGGAATGCCGTGGCCCTTGAGGCGTGCGGCGGTGGCTTCGGAGCTGGCCACGGCGCCATCGAATGCGCCCTTGTGCTGGGCCAGTGCATCGATAAAGCAGTTGGCGGTGGAGCCGGTGCCGACACCGACGATGCTCTTGTCGTCGAGTTTAGGAAGGATTAAATCGACGGCGGCCTGGGCCACTGCCTGTTTGAGTTGATCCTGGGTCATGCGGGCTCCGGAACGGGCGGGGAGTTATCGAGGGGCGCGAGTATAACCCAACAAAACCTCTGGATTCGTGTGGTCGCCCGCCCAAACGCTGGGTTAGACTCCTTGGCCCTGCCCAACCCGCCCAGTGATATCCGCCGATGCTTGAACAGTACGTCAAAAAGATCCTCACCTCGCGCGTTTACGACGTTGCCGTAGAAACCCCGTTGCAGACCGCCCGTCAGCTCTCCGAGCGGCTGGGCAACCAGGTCTGGCTCAAGCGTGAAGACTTGCAACCGGTGTTCTCGTTCAAGATTCGCGGCGCCTATAACAAGCTGACCCAACTGAGCGCCGAAGAACGTGCGCGCGGCGTGGTCACCGCGTCGGCCGGCAACCATGCCCAGGGCCTGGCCCTGGCGGCGAAGGTGCTGGGGGTCAAGGCCACCATCGTGATGCCCAAGACCACGCCTGAAATCAAGGTCGAAGGCGTGCGCTCCCGTGGCGGCAAAGTGGTGCTGCATGGCGATTCGTTCCCGGAAGCCCTGGCCTACTCGCTCAAACTGGTCGACGAAAAAGGCTACGTGTATATCCACCCCTACGATGATCCGCACACCATTGCCGGGCAGGGCACCGTGGCGATGGAGATCCTGCGCCAGCATCCAGGGCCGCTGGACGCGATTTTCGTACCGGTGGGCGGCGGCGGGCTGATCGCCGGTATTGCGGCGTACGTGAAATACCTGCGCCCCGAGATCAAGATCATCGGCGTCGAGCCGGACGAC
The DNA here is from genome assembly GCF_019823005.1 of Pseudomonas sp. DR208. NCBI lineage: Bacteria > Pseudomonadati > Pseudomonadota > Gammaproteobacteria > Pseudomonadales > Pseudomonadaceae > Pseudomonas > Pseudomonas sp. DR208. The sequence goes on along the minus strand of NZ_CP081944.1, from coordinate 6,098,764 downwards.
TCCAACTGCCTGCAAGCCGCCATGGCTGCTGGCGAGCGCGTTGTGCTGCCGACCGTGGGCATCTTTGCCGATGGCGTGGCGGTGGCGCAGATCGGCCAGCACACCTTCGACATCTGCAAGGACTATGTGGATGAAGTGATCACCGTGAACACCGACGAGATCTGTGCGGCGATCAAGGACATCTACGACGATACCCGTTCCATCACCGAGCCGGCAGGGGCTTTGGGCGTGGCCGGGATCAAGAAGTACGTCGAGACCCGTGGCGTCACCGGACAGACCCTGGTCGCCATCGACTCCGGCGCCAACGTCAACTTCGACCGCCTGCGCCACGTGGCCGAACGCGCCGAGCTGGGTGAAGGCCGCGAAGCCATCATCGCCGTGACCATCCCTGAGAAGCCCGGCAGCTTCAAGGCGTTCTGCGAGGCCGTGGGTAAACGCCAGATCACCGAATTCAACTACCGCTACCACTCCGGCAGCGAGGCGCACATCTTTGTCGGCGTGCAGACCCATCCGGAAAATGATCCGCGCAGTGCCCTGATCGCCAGCCTGACCCGCCAGGGGTTCCCGGTGCTGGACCTGACCGAGAACGAACTGGCCAAGTTGCACATTCGTCACATGGTGGGCGGGCACGCGGCCAAGGTCAGCGATGAAGTGGTGTTGCGCTTCGAGTTTCCGGAGCGTCCGGGGGCGTTGTTCAACTTTCTTAACAAATTGGGCGGGCGCTGGAACATCTCAATGTTCCACTATCGCAACCACGGCGCAGCAGACGGCCGTGTGGTCGCCGGCCTGCAAGTGCCGGCGGATGAACGTCACCTGGTACCGGCCGCCCTGGAAGCCATCGGCTACCCGTACTGGGATGAAAGCGATAACCCGGCCTACAAACTGTTCCTCGGTTGAGCGACTACGCTGAAGGGGCGGCCTTCAAGGAAAACGACACATGGAAACCCTGACCACCCTGAAAGTTATCCACATGGCAGCCACTGTGGTGTTGCTGCTCAGTGGCCTTGGCCTGGCGCTGCTGGCCTGGCGCAAACGCAGCGCCGGCCCGGCGGTGACCGTGCAGCGCCCGTGGGCGTTCGTCTGGTTGCTGATGGGCGTGTGCGTGGTCAGCATGCCGTTTACCGGCTGGTGGCTGGTGCACCTGGTTGGCTGGCCGCTGGGCCAGACCTGGATCCTGGGTTCCAGCATCCTCTATACCGTGGCGGCGCTGGCCTGGTTCTGGCTGGTGGCGCGGCTCAATCGCCTGCGCAAAGGTGAGGGCGGTAGCCTGAACTTCACGCTGGTGCTGGCGGTGGTCAGTCTGGTGGGGTTTGTGGCGATTGCCGGTCTGATGGGCGCCAAGCCGGTTTAAGGCTTTGGACCGAGTCGTCTGCATCGGGGGCAAGCCCCCTCCCACATTTTGACCGTGTGAACCCGATCAAGTGTGGGAGGGGGCTTGCCCCCGATGGCTTCATCAGCTGCGCAGCGTGATCACCGGCCAGCCGCGCTTCTCGGCCTCGGCCCGCAGGTTCGGATCCGGATCCACCGCCACCGGGTGAGTCACTTTCTCCAGCAGCGGCAAGTCGTTCATCGAGTCGCTATAGAAATAGCTGTCTTCCAGGCTGTACCCGGTTTCTTCCAGCCAGCGGTTCAAGCGCGTCACCTTTCCTTCACGGAAGCACGGCACATCGGTGCTGCGCCCGGTGTAGCGGCCGTTTTCCATCTCGCACTCGGTGGCGATCAAGGTTTCAACGCCCAGGCGAGCGGCAATCGGCGCGGTGACGAAACGGTTGGTGGCGGTGATGATGACCAACTTGTCACCGGCGGCGCGGTGTTTGGCCAGCAGCTCAATGGCCAGCGGCAGCATGATCGGCTCGATGCAGTCGCGCATATAGTCGTTGTGCCATTCGTTCAACTGGGTGATCTCGGTGCGGCCGAGGATCTCCAGGCAGAAGTTCAGGTAGGCGGCGTTGTCCAGCTTGCCGGCCAGGTAATCCTGGTAGAACTCGTCGTTGCGGGCCTTGTAGGCCACCGGGTCGAGAATCCCGCGTTCACAGAGGTAATCGCCCCAGGCGTGATCGCTGTCACCGCCGAGAAGGGTGTTGTCCAAGTCGAATAAAGCCAGGCGCATTGCAGTTACTCGCTGAAAAGTCTGTAAAAAGGCGTCCAGAATACGGTCTTTTCACAAGAGTGCACATAAGGTACGAAGCCTCGTTGCCGCTTCATCAACCTTTGTGGAACAATGCGGCGACATGCGTTTGCGAGGTTGTTGCCGTGATCGACCCCGATGGTTTCCGTCCTAATGTCGGGATTATTCTTACGAATGATGCCGGACAGGTGCTATGGGCTCGCCGAATCAACCAAGATGCCTGGCAGTTTCCTCAAGGTGGAATCAACCCCGACGAGACCCCTGAAGACGCCTTGTACCGCGAGTTGAACGAAGAAGTCGGCCTTGAGCGCGAAGATGTGCAGATTCTGGCCTGTACCCGTGGCTGGTTGCGCTATCGTTTGCCGCAACGCCTGGTGCGTACCCACAGCCAACCGCTGTGTATCGGCCAGAAGCAGAAATGGTTTCTCCTGCGCCTGATCTCCAACGAGCAGCGGGTGCGGATGGATTTGACCGGTAAACCGGAGTTCGATGGCTGGCGCTGGGTCAGCTATTGGTATCCGTTGGGCCAGGTGGTGACATTCAAGCGCGAGGTTTATCGTCGCGCGCTCAAAGAGCTTGCCCCGCGCCTTTTAGCGCGCGACTGACGACGGAGTTCGACCCCGAGCCATGCTCAATACGCTGCGCAAGATCGTCCAGGAAGTTAACTCCGCCAAGGATCTCAAGGCGGCGTTGGGGATTATTGTGTTGCGCGTCAAGGAAGCCATGGGCAGCCAGGTCTGCTCGGTTTACCTGCTGGACCCCGAGACCAACCGTTTTGTGCTGATGGCCACGGAGGGCTTGAACAAGCGCTCCATCGGCAAGGTCAGCATGGCGCCCAATGAAGGTCTGGTGGGCCTGGTGGGGACGCGTGAAGAACCCCTGAACCTTGAAAACGCGGCCGATCACCCGCGTTATCGCTACTTTGCCGAAACCGGTGAAGAGCGTTACGCCTCGTTCCTTGGGGCACCGATCATTCACCACCGACGCGTCGTCGGCGTGTTGGTCATCCAGCAGAAAGAGCGCCGTCAGTTCGACGAAGGTGAAGAAGCCTTCCTCGTGACCATGAGCGCGCAGCTCGCCGGGGTTATCGCTCACGCCGAGGCCACTGGCTCGATTCGCGGCCTGGGGCGCGAAGGCAAGGGTATCCAGGAAGCCAAGTTCGTTGGTGTACCCGGTTCGCCAGGCGCTGCGGTCGGTACGGCGGTGGTCATGCTGCCGCCGGCTGATCTGGACGTGGTGCCGGACAAGGCCGTCACCGACATCGACGCTGAAATCAAACTGTTCAAGACCGCCCTGGAAGGCGTGCGCGCCGACATGCGCAACCTGTCGACCAAGCTGGCCACCCAACTGCGCCCCGAAGAGCGCGCGCTGTTCGACGTGTACCAGATGATGCTCGACGACGCGTCGCTGGGTAATGAAGTCAAGACCGTAATCAAGACCGGCCAGTGGGCCCAGGGCGCGCTGCGCCAGGTGGTCACCGATCACGTCAACCGTTTCGAACTGATGGACGACGCCTACCTGCGCGAACGGGCCTCGGATGTGCGCGACCTCGGTCGCCGTCTGCTGGCGTACCTGCAGGAAGATCGCACCACCAACCTGGTCTACCCCGACAACACCATCCTGATCAGCGAAGAGCTGACCGCGACGATGCTTGGCGAAGTGCCGGAAGGCAAACTGGTCGGCCTGGTGTCGGTACTCGGCTCGGGTAACTCCCACGTCGCGATCCTGGCTCGGGCCATGGGCATCCCGACGGTGATGGGCCTGGTGGACCTGCCGTATTCCAAGGTGGATGGTATCGACATGATTGTCGATGGCCATCGCGGCGAAGTCTTCACCAACCCCAGCGAAGTGCTGCGCAAGCAATACGCCGAAGTGGTCGAGGAAGAGAAGCAACTGGCGCTGGGCCTCGATTCATTGCGCGAGTTGCCATGCGTGACCACCGATGGTCACCGTGTGCCGCTGCTGGTGAATACCGGCCTGCTCGCCGACGTGGCCCGTGCGCAACAGCGTGGCGCCGAAGGGGTGGGGCTGTACCGCACAGAAGTGCCGTTCATGATCAACCAGCGTTTCCCGAGCGAGAAGGAGCAGCTGGCGATCTATCGCGAGCAACTGCAGGCCTTCCACCCGTTGCCGGTGACCATGCGCAGCCTGGACATCGGCGGCGACAAGTCACTGTCGTATTTCCCGATCAAAGAGGACAACCCGTTCCTCGGCTGGCGCGGCATTCGCGTCACCCTCGACCACCCGGAAATCTTCCTGGTTCAGACCCGCGCCATGCTCAAGGCCAGCGAAGGCCTGAACAACCTGCGCATCCTGCTGCCGATGATCTCCGGCACCCATGAGCTGGAAGAGGCGCTGCACCTGATCCACCGCGCCTGGGGCGAAGTACGCGATGAAGGCGCCGACGTACCGATGCCGCCGATTGGCGTGATGATCGAGATCCCGGCGGCGGTGTACCAGGCCAAGGAACTGGCGCGGCAGGTGGACTTCCTGTCAGTGGGGTCCAACGACCTGACTCAATACCTGCTGGCTGTGGACCGTAACAACCCACGGGTGGCCGACCTCTACGACTACCTGCACCCGGCGGTGCTGCAAGCCCTGCAACATGTGGTGCGCGACGCCCATGCCGAAGGCAAGCCGGTGAGCATCTGCGGCGAAATGGCTGGTGACCCGGCGGCGGCGGTGCTGTTGATGGCGATGGGTTTTGACAGCCTGTCGATGAACGCCACCAACTTGCCGAAGGTGAAGTGGATGCTGCGCCAGGTGGAGCTGAGCATGGCCAAGGAGCTGCTGGCGAAGTTGATGACCATCGACAACCCGCAAGTTATCCACAGCTCGTTGCAGTTAGCCCTGAAAAACCTGGGACTGACGCGGATGATCAACCCGGCCTCTGCCAAAAACCTTTGAAAATGTGGGAGGGTGGGGTCATAGGTTGATTTCGACTTCGCCCAACCGCCCACCGTGCGGCCCGAAACTGCGTTCCACCATCCGCCGCGTCCCGTCGGCATTCACGATCAATGCCGTGCTCGCCCGCGTCCCGTAACTCGGGCTGGCAATAAACACGCTGGATAAAAGGCTTTCCGTCGCCAACCCCACCCCAGTGTCCGGCAAGTCCGCAAACGGCGCGGTCCGTGGGTCACTCAAAATATCCAGCAACGCCTCTGGTTGCGGATCATCCAGAACCGCGCTCAACGCCGCCCTGGCCTTGAGCAACTTGGGCCACGGCGTATCCAGCCCCGCGTTGGATAGCCCATACACCCCGGCCTTCAGGCGCGTGGGCTCGGTATGGTTGGCGTTGTAATGCCACAGCTCATCCCGCGTGCCCACCAGCAGATTGAATCCGGCATATTCAATCGAACGGCCGTTAACATCGGCTAAATATTCGTCAATCGGCAGCGAACCGTTGAGAAACCGCGCCACTAATTCCCCCCGTGACTTACGGGCCGGCGGTTGGTGCGGATCACGGATATTGGTCAGGGCAGCGAAGCGCCCGTCGGCATTCACGCCCAGCCAAGTGCCACCGGCTTCCTGGTCACGGCCGGCGTACACCTGTGGCGCATCCGGCCACTGGGCCAGCGGCAGGCTGGGGCGGGCGTAGAACTCATCGCGGTTGGCCGCGACGATCAGCGGCTGGGCGTGGCCCGGCCGCCAGGCAAAAACAATCAGGCACATCAGGCGATCCCTTTTGTGTTTTCGGCCACTCTACCCACTCAAGCAGAGGCGTTCCATCGTATCCAGTTGGGTCGCATGCCTTCCATCCGTTAACATGCCGGACTTGGTTCGGGGGCTCCCATGGAATTTCTGCTGTATTTGCTGCTCGGCGCCTGTGCGGGTGTGCTCGCCGGGCTGTTCGGCGTGGGCGGCGGGATCATCATCGTGCCGGTGCTGGTGTTCAGCTTCACCTTGCAGGGGTTTGACCCGCAGGTGCTGACCCACCTGGCGGTGGGTACTTCCCTGGCGACGATCATCTTTACCTCGGTGAATGCCGTGCGTGAACACCACCGGCGGGGCGCGGTGCGTTGGCCGATCTTTGTGTGGATGACCGTGGGCATCCTGATTGGCGCCGGCTTTGGCGCGCTGACTGCCGAGGCGATTTCCGGCCCGCACCTGCAAAAGATCATTGGCGTGTTTGCCTTGCTGGTGGCCGTGCAACTGGCCCTGGAGGTCAAGCCCAAGGCCAGCCGTACGGTGCCGGGCAAGGTTGGCCTGACCGTGGCGGGGACGTTTATCGGCTGGGCCTCGGCGATTTTCGGAATTGGCGGCGGTTCGCTGACCGTGCCGTTCCTGACCTGGCGCAGCGTGCCGATGCAGCAGGCGGTGGCCACTTCATCGGCCTGTGGCTTGCCGATTGCGGTGGCCAGTGCATTAAGTTTCATGATTCTGGGCTGGCATGACCCGCTGTTGCCCGCTCATAGTCTAGGGTTCGTGTATTTGCCAGCGCTGTTGGGCATTGCCCTGACCAGCATGGTGTTCGCCCGTTTCGGCGCACGCCTGGCGCATCGCTTGTCGCCGCGTTTGCTCAAGCGGCTCTTCGCCGGGTTGCTGTTCTGTGTCGGTTTGAACTTTTTGCTTTGAAAAAACTTGAGTAATGCAGGCTTAATCGCGGCCCGGCATGGTCCGCACGCCTAACGAATGATTTAACGAGGAGTCGCAATGCTGCCTTACCCGCAGATCGACCCGGTGGCCCTGGCCATCGGTCCGCTGAAAATCCACTGGTACGGGTTGATGTACCTGATCGGCATCGGCGGTGCCTGGTTTCTGGCCTCCCGACGCCTGAACCGGTTCGACCCGACCTGGACCAAGGAGAAACTCTCCGACATGGTCTTCTGGCTGTCGATGGGGGTGATTGTCGGCGGGCGACTCGGCTACGTGCTGTTCTATGATCTGTCCGCGTACATCGCCAACCCGACATTGATCTTCGAAGTATGGAAAGGCGGCATGGCGTTCCACGGCGGCTTTATCGGTGTGATGATCGCTGCCTGGTGGTTCGGTCGCCGCAACGGCAAGTCGTTCTTCCAACTGATGGACTTCGTCGCGCCGATGGTGCCGATCGGCCTGGGCGCCGGGCGTATCGGCAACTTCATCAACGCCGAGTTGTGGGGCAAGCCGACCGACGTGCCGTGGGCCATGGTGTTCCCGCCGTTCAGCGATCCGGCGCAACTGCCGCGCCACCCGTCGCAGCTCTACCAGTTTGCGTTGGAAGGCGTGGCGCTGTTCCTTATCCTGTACATCTTTTCGCGCAAACCGCGCCCGACCATGGCGGTTTCCGGCATGTTCGCGCTGTTCTATGGGATCTTCCGCTTTATCGTCGAGTTCGTGCGTGTGCCGGATGCGCAACTGGGCTACCTGGCGTTCGGTTGGGTGACCATGGGCCAGATCCTCAGCCTGCCGATGATCATCGGTGGCCTGGGCCTGCTGTGGTGGGCGTACAACCGCCCGCAACCTCTGAAGAACACCGCGCTTTAAATTCGAATGCCCAGGTCTTTATCTGGCCTGGGCTTCAACGATACGGGTACCAACATGAAGCAATATCTCGAGCTACTGAACGACGTCGTGACCAATGGACTGACCAAGGGCGATCGCACCGGTACCGGCACCAAAGCCGTGTTTGCCCGTCAGTATCGGCATAACCTGGCCGACGGCTTCCCGCTGCTGACCACCAAGAAGCTTCACTTCAAAAGCATTGCCAATGAACTGATCTGGATGTTGAGCGGCAACACCAACATCAAGTGGCTGAACGAAAACGGCGTGCGCATCTGGGACGAATGGGCCACCGAAGATGGCGATCTGGGCCCGGTGTACGGCGAACAGTGGACCGCCTGGCCAACCAAGGACGGCGGCACGATCAACCAGATCGACTACATGGTCCACACCCTCAAGACCAACCCCAACAGCCGCCGCATCCTGTTCCACGGCTGGAACGTCGAGTACCTGCCGGACGAAACCAAGAGCCCCCAGGAAAACGCCCGCAACGGCAAACAAGCCCTGCCACCGTGCCACCTGCTGTACCAGGCGTTCGTGCATGATGGTCACCTGTCGATGCAGTTGTATATCCGCAGCTCCGACGTCTTCCTCGGCCTGCCGTACAACACCGCCGCGCTGGCCTTGCTCACCCATATGCTGGCCCAGCAGTGCGACCTGATCCCCCATGAGATCATCGTCACCACCGGCGACACCCACGCCTACAGCAACCACATGGACCAGATCCGCACCCAGCTGGCGCGCACGCCGAAGAAGCTGCCGGAACTGGTGATCAAGCGCAAACCTGCGTCGATCTACGACTATAAGTTCGAAGACTTCGAGATCGTGGGCTACGACGCCGACCCAAGCATCAAGGCCGACGTGGCTATCTGATCAATGCCCATGGCTGCGCCCTACATGTGAGGGCTCAGCCTCACTGGCCAGCACACTCCCGCTGACTTCCAGCCGCTGCAGAATCCCGCACTGATTCCCGCCGCCACAGCGCTGGCGCAGGTCCAGCAATTGCTCCTGCAACGCCAACAGCCCATCGATCCGCGCTTTCACGTGGTGGATATGCTCGTCGATCAGCGCATTCACGCTTTCGCACTGGTCCTGAGGGCTGTCCCGTAGCCCCAGCAGGCTGCGGATTTCTTCCAGGGTCATGTCCAGGCTGCGGCAATTGCGGATAAACACCAACCGCTCGGTGTGTGCCTGGGTGTATACGCGGTAGTTGGCGTCGGTGCGCGCCGGCGGCGGCAGCAGGCCTTCCTTCTCGTAGTAACGGATGGTTTCCACCGGGCAGTCGGTCAGTTTGGCCAGTTCGCCGATCTTCATCGCAACAATCTCCAAATGGGTGCTTGACCCTATAGTGGCTACAGGGTCTTTACTTGGCAACAGGCACCTTTACGGACGCGACAGAATGAGCGATTCCATCCACACCCCGCATAAACACGATCATGATCACGATCATGGCCCGAAAAAACTCACGCCTGTGCATGACCATGGCCACGGCGGCGCCTGCTGTTCCGGCACCCCGGCCCCGGCGTTGGTGCAATTGAGCGAAGCGCCCACCGCCGGCTCGCGGCTGAGCACCTTTCGCATCGAAGCCATGGACTGCCCCACCGAGCAGACGCTGATCCAGAACAAACTGGGCAAGCTTGCGGGTGTGCAGCAACTGGAATTCAACCTGATCAACCGCATCCTCGGTGTCACCCACGATCTGCCGACGACCGCGCCGATCATCGACGCCATCAAGTCCCTGGGCATGCAGGCCGATCCCGTCGAAGAAGGCACACCCGCCGCCGAACCGCCCGCCAAGAAACACTGGTGGCCGCTGGCGTTGTCCGGCATCGGCGCGTTGGGCGCCGAAGTGCTGCACTTCACCAGCGCCGCGCCGACCTGGGTGATTGCCATCGTGGCGCTGTTGTCGATCCTCAGTGGCGGGCTCACCACCTATAAGAAGGGCTGGATTGCCCTGAAAAACCTCAACCTGAACATCAATGCCCTGATGAGCATCGCGGTAACCGGCGCGATCCTGATCGGCCAGTGGCCGGAAGCGGCGATGGTGATGTTCCTGTTCACCGTGGCCGAGTTGATCGAAGCCAAATCCCTGGACCGTGCGCGCAATGCCATCAGCGGCTTGATGCAGATGACGCCCGAGCAGGCCACCGTGCAGCAGGCTGATGGGTCTTGGGCTGAACAAGAGGTCAAGAGTATCGATCTTGGCGCCATCGTGCGGGTAAAGCCTGGCGAGCGTATCGGCCTGGATGGCGAAGTCACCGCTGGCCAATCCACGATCGATCAGGCGCCGATCACCGGTGAAAGCCTGCCGATTGAAAAGACCGTGGGCGACAAAGTCTTCGCCGGCACCATCAACCAGGCCGGTTCCCTGGAATATAAAGTCACTGCCGCCGCCAACAACTCCACCCTGGCGCGCATCATTCACGCGGTGGAGCAGGCCCAGGGCGCACGGGCACCGACCCAGCGCTTCGTCGACAGCTTCTCGAAAATCTACACCCCGGCGGTGTTCCTGTTTGCCCTGGGCGTGGCGGTGATCCCGCCGTTGTTCATGGCCGGTGCCTGGTTCGACTGGATCTACCGCGCCCTGGTGCTGCTGGTGGTCGCCTGCCCGTGTGCACTGGTGATTTCCACCCCGGTGACTATCGTCAGCGGCCTCGCGGCGGCAGCGCGCAAAGGCATCCTGATCAAGGGCGGCGTGTACTTGGAGGGCGGTTACAAGCTCGACTACCTGGCCCTCGACAAGACCGGCACCATTACCCACGGCAAACCGGTGCAAACCGATTACCTGGCGCTGTTCCCCAACGTCGAAGACAGCGCACCGGCATTGGCCGCCAGCCTGGCTGGGCGTTCCGATCACCCGGTGTCGCTGGCGATCGCCAATGCGGCTGTGGATAAAAATCTGCCTACCCACATTGTGGATAACTTCGCCGCCCTGGCCGGTCGCGGCGTGCGCGGCGAGATCAACGGCGAAACCTACCATTTGGGCAACCACCGCCTGGTGGAAGACCTGGGCCTGTGCTCGCCGGAGCTGGAAGAAAAACTCTTCGCCCTGGAGAAGCAAGGTAAGTCCGTGGTGCTGCTGCTCGACAAGTCCGGCCCACTGGCGCTGTTCGCCGTGGCCGACACGGTCAAGGACAGCAGCCGCGAAGCCATCCAGCAGTTGCACGAACTGGGCATCAAGACTCTGATGCTTACCGGTGACAACACCCATACCGCCCAGGCGATTGCCGCCCAGGTTGGCATCGACCAGGCCCAGGGCGACCTGTTGCCGACCGACAAGCTGCAAGCCATCGAAACCCTCTACGGCCAAGGCCACCGCGTGGGCATGGTCGGCGACGGCATCAACGACGCCCCGGCCCTGGCCCGCGCCGAGATCGGCTTTGCCATGGCTGCAGCGGGTACCGACACGGCCATCGAGACCGCTGATGTGGCCTTGATGGACGATGACCTGCGCAAGATTCCGGCTTTCATTCGTCTGTCGCGGCAAACGTCGAGTATCCTCAAGCAGAACATCGCCCTGGCGCTGGTGATCAAGGCGATCTTCCTCGCGGTCACCTTCCTGGGCATGGCCACGATGTGGATGGCGGTGTTCGCCGACATGGGCGTGAGCTTGCTGGTGGTGTTCAATGGCCTGCGCCTGTTGCGCAAATAGACGATGAGAGGGTGGTGTGCTGAGTGCCGAGTTGAAGGCGTTTTATATGGTCGCCCGCCTGGGCAGCATTACCCAGGCGGCGAAAAAACTCGGCCTGAGCCAACCCACGGTCACCACCCAGATCCGCAATCTGGAAAGCCAATACGGCATTGAATTGTTCTACCGTGGCGGGCGTCGCCTCACCGTCAGCGACGAGGGCGCGCGGCTGCTGCCGATGGTCAAGGCGCTGTTGCAGCAGGAAGCGGATATCGAGTTTTTCCTGCGCAACAACGGCCAGGTCCAAGGCGCACTGAGGATTGCCGCGACGGCGCCGTACTACATCCTCGACCTGGTCAAAGCCTTTCGCGAACGCCTGCCGCAGGTGGAAGTGTCGGTGGAAATCGGCAACTCCCAGCAGGTGCTCGAAGCGCTGGACGATTACCGCGTCGACGTTGCCGCCTCCTCGCAACTGCTCGAAGACCCACGCCTGATTCGCCGCGTACTGGGCACCGATCCCCTGGTGTTGGCGGTGCACCGCAACCATCCGTTGGCCAAGCTCGACCATGTACCGCTCAACGCATTGGCCGGGCACACGCTGTTGATGCGTGAAGCGGGCTCTACCACGCGACGTTTGACCGAAGAACTGTTGCAGAGCGCAGGTGTGAGCTTTGGACCGCTGCTGGAAATCGGCAGCCGCGAGTCGATTCGTGAAGCGGTGCTGCGCAACATCGGCATCAGCATCATTGCCCGCCAGGAAGTGCCCCATGACCCGCAATTGCGCGTGCTGACCATCGAGAATGCGCCGCAGATTCCTGAGTATCTGTACTGCCTCAAAGAACGGAAAAGTGCTCGCCTGCCGGCGGCTTTTCTGGGGTTGGCGCAGGAAATGTCGCCGCTCTGAAGCGTGGTGATCGCCTTGAGGGCCAATCGGGGGCAAGCCCCCTCCCACACTTGACCGAGTTCCAACATGAGAACGGGGTCTAATGTGGGAGGGGGCTTGCCCCCGATAGCGATAGACCAGGCACTCAGCACTGAGAGCCCTACCCAAATCCACCAATACCACTATCGCCGCGTTTTGCCTTTCTGCCACATCAGGGACGCATTGCCACCCTAGCATGGCCCTCATCCGTTCGATGAGGTGCCTTGCATGAACACAGCCCTGACCCAACCCGGCGCGCCCATGAGGGTGCGGGGTATCCAGAAACGCTTCGGCGCCTTTACCGCGCTGGACAACGTGTCCCTGGACGTCGCCGCTGGCGAGCTGGTGTGCCTGCTGGGCCCGTCCGGTTGCGGCAAGACCACCTTGCTGCGCTGTATCGCCGGCCTGGAACGCCAGGACAGCGGCGAGCTTTACCTGGGCGACCGCGATGTTTCCCTGCTGCCGCCCCAGGCGCGGGACTACGGCATCCTGTTCCAGTCCTACGCGTTGTTTCCCAACCTCACCGTTGAAGCGAACATCGGCTACGGCCTCACCGGCAGTGGTCGCGATGAAGTGCGCCAGCGTGTTGGCCAGATGCTCGAACTGGTCGGCCTGGTCGGTAGCGAAAAGAAATACCCCGGCCAGCTGTCCGGTGGCCAGCAGCAACGCGTCGCTTTGGCGCGTGCCTTGGCGCCCGCGCCTTCGTTGTTGTTGCTGGATGAACCGATGTCGGCCCTCGACGCCCGCGTGCGTGAGCATCTGTGCACCGAGCTGCGCCAACTGCAACGGCGCCTGGGCATCACTACGTTGATGGTCACCCACAACCAGGATGAAGCGATGCTGATGGCCGACCGTATCGCCGTGATGAACAACGGCAAGGTCGAGCAATACGCCACGCCCCAGGAGGTCTACGACCGTCCGGCCACGCCGTTCGTGGCGGAGTTTGTCGGCCAGGGCAATTGGCTGCCGTTCAGCCGCAACAGTGCCAGTCACGCCCAGGTCGGCGGGATGAACATGCGCCTGGCCGACGATGCCGGCATGGCCAAGTCCGGGCGCCTGTTCTGTCGCCCGGAGGCGATCAGCGTCAACCCGCCGGTGCATGAAGAAAACCTGTTCCCGGCCAAGGTGCGCGAGATCACCTTCCTTGGCAACCGCTGCCGCATGAGCTTTGAGCTGGAGCAATTGCCCGGCCACCCGCTGCTCGCCGAACTGGCCCCGGAAGCCATGCCGCGCCTGGGGGCACAGCACATCTGGGTGGCCTTGCCGCCGCGCAGCCTGCAGGTGTTTGCCTGAGATGGCTGCTGTGATGACACTGCCACGCCAGGTTTCGCGCGCCGAAACCGGCGACAGAGTTTTCGTCGTCGGCGGCAAACTGCTGTGGCTGTTGCTGTTGGGTATCGCTGTATTGATGCCGTTGCTGGCGATCTTCTGGCGCGGTTTCAGCAGCGAGGCCGGGCAGGGCGGTGGCCTGGTGGCGGCGCGGGAGCTGGTGACCAGCGCCAACTTCCATTGGCTGCTGGGCAATAGCCTGAAAGTGTCCCTGAGCGTGGCGGCCATCGTCGTACCGCTGGCTTACCTGTTTGCCTACGCCCTGCAACGCACCTTGATTCCCGGCAAGGCGATCTGGCGCGGTATGTCACTGCTGCCGCTGATGGCGCCGTCGATGCTGCCGGGCATTGCGCTGGTCTATCTGTTTGGCAACCAGGGCATGCTGCGCGGGCTGCTTTCGGAGAACATCTACGGTTTCTGGGGCATTGTGCTGGGGGAGGTGATCTACACCTTCCCACATGCCTTGATGATTCTGCTGTCGGCGCTGTCCCTGGCGGATGCACGCTTGTTCGATGCCGCCTCCAGCATGGGTGCCAGCCCGGCCCGGGCGTTTCGCAGCATCACCTGGCCGGCCACGCGCCAGGCGGTGTTCGCCGCGTTTTGCCTGGTGTTCACCCTGACCATCACTGACTTTGGTGTGCCCGTGGTGGTGGGTGGCGATTATCAGGTGCTGGCCCTGGAGGCGTACAAGGCGGTGGTCGGCCAGCAGCAGTTCGGGCGCGGTGCGCTGATCGGCATGGTGTTGCTGCTGCCGGCGTTGTTCAGCTTTGGGGTGGATGCCTGGCTGCGCCGCCGTCACGGCGACTCGATGAGCGGCCGTGCGCAAGTGTTTCAACCGGTGCCATCGGCCTTGCGAGACGCCTGCTACCTGGCCATCGTGCTGCTGATCTGCGCGGTATTGCTGTTGGTGTTTGGCATGGCGGTGTATTCCTCGCTGGTGAAATTCTGGCCGTACAACCTGTCGCTGTCCCTCAACCATTACCAGTTCGAGGACACAGCCGGCGGCGGTTGGCTGGCTTACCGCAACAGCCTGACCCTGGCCCTGTGCACCGCGTTGATCGGCAGCGTGCTGATCTTCACCGGCGCCTACCTGATGGAAAAAACCAAGGGCCAGAAGGGCCTCAACCTGGCCCTGCGCATGCTCAGCTTCGTGCCGATGGCCGTGCCGGGCCTGGTGCTGGGCCTGGGCTACGTGTTCTTTTTCAACCTCAACGGCAATCCGCTGCATGTGTTCTACGGAACCATGACCCTGCTGGTGGTGTGCACCATTGCGCATTATTTGACCACTGCACAGATGACCGCGACCACCGCACTGCGCCAGCTCGACGCCGAGTTCGAAGCCGCCGCGCTGTCCCTCAAAGCGCCGCTGTACCGGCATTACTTGAAGGTGACGGTGCCGATCTGCCTGCCGGCGCTGCTGGACATCGTGCGCTATCTGTTTGTGTCGGCGATGACCACCGTGTCCGCCGCGATCTTCCTCTACAGCCCCGACACCATCCTCGCCGCTGTCGCCGTGCTGAACATGGACGACGCCGGCAACGTGGGCGGTGCGGCGGCCATGTCGACCCTGATCCTGTTCACTTCGGCCGGCGTTTCGCTGCTGCTGGCGTGGGCTTCACGTGGCGCGTTGCGCCGCTCCCAAGCCTGGCGCCAGACCGCGCCCGGGCAATAATCCTGAAGGAGGTGTTCCATGTTCAAGCCCCTGGCGCTGGTCGCGGCGGTACTCACGGCATTCAGCGTGAATGCCTTTGCCGCAAAAACCGAATTGACCGTGTACACGGCCCTCGAAGCCGAGCAATTGAAGACCTACAAAAAGGCCTTCGAACAGGCTAACCCCGACGTCGAGATCAAATGGGTGCGTGATTCCACCGGCATCATCACCGCCAAGCTGCTGGCCGAGAAAGACCGCCCGCAAGCCGACGCAGTGTGGGGCCTGGCCGCCTCCAGCCTGGCGATCCTCGACCAGCAAGGCATGCTGGACAACTACGCGCCCAAGGACCTGGACAAGATCGGCAAGAACTATCGCGATGCCGCCAACCCACCGGCGTGGGTCGGCATGGACGTGTGGGCGGCGACCATCTGCTTCAACACCGTTGAAGCCGAGAAACAGGGCCTGACCAAGCCGGTGAGCTGGCAGGACCTGACCAAGCCTGAGTACAAGGGCAAGATCGTCATGCCCAACCCGGCCTCGTCCGGCACCGGTTTCCTTGACGTCAGCGCCTGGCTGCAGACCTTCGGCGACAAGCAAGGCTGGCAGTACATGGACGACCTGCACCAGAACATCGGCCAGTACGTTCACTCCGGGTCCAAGCCGTGCAAGCTGGCGGCTTCCGGTGAATTCCCGATCGGCATTTCGTTTGAATACCCGGCGGTACAGCTGAAACGCCAGGGCGCGCCGTTGGACATCATCCTGCCGAAGGAAGGCCTGGGCTGGGACATCGAAGCCACCGCGGTGATCAAAGGCACCGCGCACAAGGACGCCGCGCAGAAACTCGCCGACTTCTCCGCCAGCCCGGCGGCCATGGAGCTGTACAAGGACAACTTTGCCGTGCTCGCCCAGCCGGGTATCGCCAAGCCGCAGACCGAATTGCCGGCCGACTACGAGCAGCGTTTGATCAAGAACGACTTTGCCTGGGCGTCGAAGAACCGCGACAGCATCTTGACCGAGTGGCGCAAGCGCTATGACGGCAAGTCGGAGAAAGTGGCAGGGCAGTAAGGTTTTTCGTTGGGGCTACTGGCCTCATCGGGGGCAAGCCCCCTCCCACACTAATCGAACTGTGGGAGGGGGCTTGCCCCCGATGGCGGTCTGCAAAACAGGACATCACGATATGACACACCACAGCGACCTGCTGATCATCGGCGCCGGCATCCTCGGCCTGTCCCACGCCTACGCCGCCGCCAAACGCGGCCTCAAGGTCAAGGTGTTCGAACGCAGCGCCACGCCCTTGGGCGCTTCGGTGCGCAACTTCGGCCAGGCGCTGGTGACCGGCCAACCACCGGGGCCGATGCTCGACCTGGCACGCGAAAGCCGTGAGATCTGGGGCCATTGGGCGCAGGTCGCCGGGCTGCAACTCAAGCGCAACGGCGCCTACCTGTTCGCCCGCACCGAAGCCGAAGAGCATCTGCTGGAAGCGTTCTGCGCTGGCCGTGCGCAGGAACACGGCTACAACGTCGACCTGCTGCAAGGCGCAGCGATGAAAGACCTGTACGGCGGCCAGTTCCGCCATCACCGCGCTGCGCTGCATGGCAAGGACGATCAGCAACTGTATTCGCGCGAAGCGATCCCTGCGCTGATCAACTACCTGGCGCAAGAGCTGAAGGTGCAGTTCTACTTCTCTACGCTGGTGCGCGACGTCGAACCGGGCCAGTTGCACAGCACGGCAGGCAGCTTTCGCGCTGAACAGATCATCGTGTGCTCCGGCCACGACTACCAGACCCTGCTGGCCGAAGCGATGACCGAACTCAACCCGAGCATCTGCCGCCTGCAAATGCTGCGCGCGCGGCCAGCGGTGAACCTGAACCTGCAACACGCGTTGCTCACCGGCTTGAGCTGCGTGCATTACGGCGCCTTTGCCGACCTGCCGGAAGCCGCGCCGGTGCAGGCGCAAATCCTGCGGGAGGCACCGCACCTGCATGAGCACGGTATCCATTTGCTGATCAGCCCGACGCCCCATGGCGAACTGATCATCGGTGACTCCCATGACTACGGCAGCGATGCATCGCCGTTCAATGCCGAGCAGGTCGATGACTGGATGATCGCGCTGGCCGAGCAGACCCTGGGCTGCAAGATCCAGGTCGTGGAGCGCTGGCAGGGCGTGTACGGCTCACGCGGGCCGGCGCCGTTTTCGTTCCTGCGGGCGGCGCCGGGTGTGAGCGCGGCGTTGATGCACACCGGTGTGGGCATGAGCGTGGGGCCGGCAATGGCTGAGCGAAATATCACAACCTTGTGGGGGGCGGCGTGATCAACCCGGAACAGACCATCGCCGAAGTCTTCGGCTTGTACGAACAGCACGGCACGGCGGATTACATCGGCGAGCCGGTGTCGCAGATCGAGCACATGTCCCAGGCTGCACAGTTGGCCATGGCCGAAGGCTTCGATGATGAAGTGGTGCTGGCGGCGTTTTTCCACGATATCGGGCACTTGTGCGGCGAGGGCGGCGAAAACATGGGCGGCTATGGCGTGGTCAGTCATGAGCGGCTCGGCGCCGATTACTTGCGTCGTGCAGGCTTCAGCGAGCGCATGGCCAAACTGGTGGAGTATCACGTGCAAGCCAAGCGCTACCTGACCTTCAGCCAGCCGGGCTATTACGCCCGCCTGAGCGAAGCCAGTCATCGTACGCTCGGGTATCAAGGCGGTGTGATGACGCAAGAAGAAGCCCAGGCGTTTGAGCAAGACCCGCTCTGCGAGATCAGCCTGCGCATGCGCCATTGGGACGAACAGGCCAAGGCAATGCACGTGCCGGTGCTCGACCTTGAAGTGCTCAAGGCAAAGGCGCGGCAGGTGCTGGCGGCTTAGGTTTCGTCGAGGCGCCGGGCCAGTGCTTCGATCTGTTCCTGGCGCTCGGCCTGGCTGAGCCTGGGGTGAGGGTTGAGCGACGACCACTGCGGGTGGGCGCGGGCTTTGTGCAATGCATCCGGCAACTTGCCCTCGCGCCAGGTCTTGTCCTGGGGCGTGTCGACCTTGATGCTGTGCATCGCCGCATGGCCGCGCAGGTCCAGGGCCTTGAGCAACTGGCGTTGGCGCAGGGCGAGCAGGCGCAATACGCTGTCGTCCACGGTCAGCTCGCGCTGGCCTTTGATCTTGCCCAGCAGCCGGCTGCCATAGCTGCGTGCGGTTTGCAGCGCGCCACCGGCAATGGCGCCGGCCAGGGCGGCGGCGCCCAAGGTCAGGCCGCCGACCAACAGATCCACACCGGCACCCGCCGCTGCGCCTGCGGCGATCCCGCCACCGACGCGCACGCCGAGTTGCTTGAGAGTTTCCGGGTTGAACAGGTCGTCGCCCCAGCGCCCGTCCAGCAGCGGCAGGTCACTGGCGGCGGCATCCTGCGGGCGGAAGCCGAACAGCTTGAGCAGCGCTTCCACACACTTTTGTTCGCGTTGGCGCACGGCTTTGCGCAGGTCGCCGATGGCGTGTTGTTCATCTTCGGTGACCACGCTACGGCGGCAGGCGGCGCAGTCGATCAGCAGTTCGGCGATCAGCCGGGCGGCGCTTTGCTGACGGGCCTGACGCTGCGCCTCTTGATCCAGGATCAGCCGTTCCAATTGCGGCCGTGCGTTTTCCAGCAGCAGGGCGAGGCTTTCATACAGGCGCCGCTCGCCGTCTTCCGGCGGTGCCACGCTGTCGAAGCGCACCAGCGCGTGCAGGCCAAGCCGGGCCAGGGCTTCGCGCCAGTCCGGCTCGCGGTGGTCGCTGCTGCTGACAAAGTTGAGCACCGGCAGCAACGGCTTGCCGCAACTGGCCAGCACTTGCAGCTCGTCGCGGTACTTGGCCAGTACCGGCTCGCGGGCGTCGATCACATACAGGCCGGCGTCGGAGGCCAGCAGTTGGCGCAGCACCTTGGCTTCCTGTTCGAAACGCTGGCGCGCTTCGCTGCCTTCCAGGAACCGCGCCAGGCGGGCCGGGCCGTCGAGGCGTTCGCCGGGGCGATCCAGGCGCTCCAGGTAATCGAGCAGGGCGATGGCGTCTTCCAGGCCGGGGGTGTCGTACAGCTCCAGCAGGGCTTCGCCGTCGACCGACAAGCGTGCGCCTTCCACATGCCGTGTGGTACTGGGACGATGGGACACTTCGCCGAAGCCCACATCTCGCGTAAGGGTGCGCAGCAGCGACGTCTTGCCGACATTGGTGTGGCCAACCACGGCGAGTTTCAGGGGCTTAGTCATGACCGGTCTCCAGCCAGTTCAGCGGTGCGCAGTCGGCAAAGGGCAATTCAAGCTGTTGCAGCGCGGTGTGCCAGTCGCCCAGGCGCTCGGCGTCGAGGGCCTGGCCGGGCGGCGCTTGCAGCAGCCACACGCGGGTGGCGGTGGCGCTGCGGGCGAGTTCGGCGATCAGCGCCAGGCTGCCGCGATCCGGCGAGCGGCGCGGGTCGCAGGCGATGGCCAGGCGTGCGGGCGGGAAGCGCGTGAGTTGTTCCAGCAGTTTGTTGCGCGATTCGCGGCTGTCGAGGATCCCGGCGTTCTTCACGTTGTGCGGCAGTTTGGGCGGCCAGGGGCGCTGGTCGTCCAGCTCGATGGCCACCAGCAGCGCGCCGTCGCTTTGCAGTTCGCTGACGCCGCCGCTGACGTGATGCAGTTGTTCGGGGGCGGCATCGTTGACCCCGAGGCGCTCACTGCTCGGCATCAGGCGCTCGCGCAATTGGCTGTAGCCGGGCAGGTTGAGGTCCAGGCGCAGGGCGGCGCGTCCACGTTTCCAGCGCCACAGGCAAAGCAGGGCAAGGATCAACCTGGGCAGCAGGCCATAGACCAGCAGCACGCCCACCAGCCACGCGGCCCAGGCCTGGCGGGCGCTTTCGATATTCAGCGCGGAATCGCCGCTGGCGCGGATCATCTCGACGGTCGGCACATTGAAGCCCAGCAGGGCGGGCAGGGTGCCGAGGGCCTGGGTGACGGCGACGAAGGTGTCGGCGCCGAGAATGGTGGTTTCCCACACGAAGCCGTAGCGGCGGGTGGCGAGCAGTGTCAGCAGAATCACCAGGGCGCTGAGCAACGCCAGCAACCACAGGCTATTGACCAGCACACCTACGGCCCAGCGATTGAGTTTCTGCCGTTGCAGCAATAGCAGCAGTGCGGGCGCCAACTGCGCAGCCTTCGCGTCACGGGCGAGTTTTTCGCTGAGCCATAACCACAGTCGCCCCAGGCTGGCGCTGTGTTCACCGGCAAACAGCAGGCCCAAGGCCCAACTGATCAGCAGGATCAGGTTCAAGCCGAGCAAGCTGCCCAAGGCCCAGAACACATTCACCGGGACCAGGCCGTTGCCCAGCGCGGCAAAGGCCAGGCCCGCGCCGCTGATCACCGCGACGACCGCCAGCAGCACCAGCGCCAGACGTGCGCCTTTCAACCAGCGGGTGAGGGCGGTCGTGAGCCCATCGCGCTCGGCCAGGTGCAGGGCGCGGTGCTGGATGCGCGTCGGCAGGTCGCCACCGGCGGTCCGGGCCAGGCGGTTGGCTTCCAGGTCTTCCAGAGGGCCGGCGTGTTCTTCGCGCAGGCGCACGGTTTCTGTCAGCCAGAGTGTGTGCAAAGGAGTCACGCGTTGTCCTGTCGTGTTTGTGAGCCTGGAGCATAACCCCTGGCTCGGGGCTCTGGTATTCTCGTCGCCATGAAAAAAACTCTCCCTTTAAGCCTGATCGCAGCCCTCGGTGAAAACCGTGTGATCGGCGTCGACAACAGCATGCCCTGGCATTTGCCGGGGGATTTCAAATATTTCAAGGCCACCACGCTCGGCAAGCCGATCATCATGGGGCGCAAGACCTGGGACTCCCTGGGCCGACCGCTGCCGGGGCGCTTGAACATCGTGGTCAGCCGTCAGACCGATCTGGCGCTGGAAGGTGCGGAAGTTTTTCCGTCTCTGGAGGCCGCGGTGGAACGCGCTGAGGAATGGGCAAAGGCGCAAGGCGTTGACGAGCTGATGCTGATCGGCGGCGCGCAGTTGTATGCGCAGGGGCTGGAGCAGGCGGATCGCCTGTATTTGACGCGGGTGGCGTTGAGCCCGGAGGGGGATGCGTGGTTTCCGGAGTTTGATCGGGGCCAGTGGCAGTTGGTTTCCAATCTGGAGAATCCAGCTGAAGGTGATAAGCCTGCTTACAACTTTGAAGTCTGGGAAAAAGCCTAAAAGCATCGGGGGCAAGCCCCCTCCCACATCTTGACCGTCAAGTGTGGGAGGGGGCTTGCCCCCGATTGCTATCTATCAGGCTTGCGCTAATTCCGCATGCTCATCCGCATTCAACAACGCCTTGTCCGTCTGCCCCATGACCTGGCTGGTAATCGCCCCCGCCGTCATCGAGCCATTCACGTTCAACGCCGTACGGCCCATGTCGATCAGCGGCTCCACGGAAATCAGCAGCGCCACCAGTGACACCGGCAAGCCCATGGCCGGCAGCACGATCAGCGCGGCGAAGGTCGCACCGCCGCCCACGCCGGCCACACCGGCCGAACTCAGGGTCACAATCGCCACCAGGGTCGCGATCCACAGCGGGTCCAGCGGGTTGATGCCCACGGTCGGCGCGACCATCACCGCCAACATCGCCGGGTAGAGGCCGGCGCAACCGTTCTGGCCGATGGTCGCGCCGAACGAGGCGGCAAACCCAGCGATGGATTGCGGGATGCCCAGGCGACGGGTCTGCGCTTCAATGCTCAGCGGGATCGCCGCCGCGCTGGAGCGGCTGGTGAAGGCAAAGGTCAGCACCGGCCACACCTTGCGGAAGAAGCGCAGCGGGTTGATCCCGGCCAGGGACAGCAGCAGGCCGTGCACCACGAACATCAGGCCCAGGGCCAGGTACGACACCACCACGAAACTGCCGAGCTTGATGATGTCTTGCAGGTTGGAGCCGGCGACCACTTTGGTCATCAGCGCCAATACGCCATACGGCGTCAGCTTCATCACCAGGCGCACCAGGCGCATCACCCAGGCTTGCAGGGTGTCGATGGCGTTGAGGACTTTCTGGCCCTTTTCCACGTCATCCTTGAGCAGTTGCAGCGCGGCAACCCCCAGGAATGCGGCGAAAATCACCACGCTGATGATCGAGGTCGGCTTGGCCCGGGCCAGGTCGGCGAACGGGTTGGCCGGCACGAACGACAGCAGCAGTTGCGGGATATTCAGATCGGCGACCTTGCCCGCGTAATCGCTCTGGATCACTTGCAGGCGCGCCATTTCCTGGGTGCCGGCCACCAGGCCTTCGGCGGTGAGGCCGAACAGGTTGGTCAGGGCGATGCCGATCAGCGCCGCAATCGCTGTGGTGAACAGCAGCGTGCCGATGGTCAGGAAGCTGATCTTGCCCAGGGACGAGGCGTTGTGCAGGCGTGCCACGGCGCTGAGGATCGACGCGAATACCAGCGGGATCACGATCATTTGCAGCAGTTGCACATAACCGTTGCCGACCAGGTCGAACCAGCCGATGGAGGCCTTGAGTACCGGGTTACCGTCACCGTAGACCGTGTGCAGCACGGTGCCGAACACCACGCCGAGTACAAGGGCAAACAGCACCTTCTTGGCGAGGCTCCAGTTTGTGCGACGGGTTTGTGCCAGGCCCAGCAACAGGGCCACGAACACCAGTAAGTTGAGAATCAGGGGCAGATTCATTGAAGCTCCGTTGAGAAGGCAGCCAATCGCGCGAGCCTGCGATTGCGAACCGGAAAGCCTAACAGCTTGAAATATATTGATTTAATACCGATATGGAATGGTGACTGTCGTTTTTGGAATAAGCCCTTGACGCTCAGGCACATGTCCTTGGCGCGTTCACGACGCAAGCGGTCGTGCTCGGGCGATAACTGTCACAGGGATTTGTTAGCGTCGATGTTTTTCACTCAGGGAGAAACGCATATGAAGCTCGCTTCGAGATTGTTTGCCGCCGCACTGTGCTTGGGCCTTGCCGGGCCAACCATGGCTGCTACCGAGTTGAAACACTGGCCGGCCCCGGCCGCCGAGCAACTGAACAAAATGATCGCCGCCAACGCCAACAAGGGCAATTTCGCGGTGTTCGACATGGACAACACCAGCTACCGCTACGACCTCGAAGAGTCCCTGCTGCCCTACATGGAAAACAAGGGCCTGATTACCCGCGACAGCCTTGATCCGTCGCTCAAGCTTATGCCGTTCAAAGACACCGCCGACCATAAGGAAAGTCTGTTCAGCTACTACTATCGCCTCTGCGAAGTGGACGACATGGTCTGCTACCCGTGGGTTGCCCAGGTGTTCTCGGGGTTCACCCTCAAGGAGCTCAAAGTGCAGGTCGATGAGCTGATGGCCTCCGGCAAGCCCGTGCCCGTCACTTATTTCGAAGGCGACGCCATTAAGAAGTCCGAGGTGCAACCGCCGAAAGTCTTCACCGGCCAGGCCGAGCTATACAACAAACTGATGGAAAACGGCATCGAGGTGTATGTGATGACCGCCGCTTCCGAAGAGCTGGTGCGCATGGTCGCCGCCGATCCGAAGTACGGCTACAACGTCAAGCCCGAGAACGTCATCGGCGTGACCACCTTGCTCAAGGACCGCAAGACCGGCGAGCTGACCACCGCGCGCAAACAGATCATCGCCGGCAAGTATGACGAAAAGGCCAACCTGGGCCTGGAACTCACGCCCTACCTGTGGACCCCGGCGACCTGGATGGCCGGCAAGCACGCGGCGATCCTCACCTACATCGACGAATGGAAAAAGCCGGTACTGGTGGGTGGCGACACCCCGACCAGCGATGGCTACATGCTGTTTCACGACGTGGACGTGGCCAAGGGTGGTATCCACCTGTGGATCAACCGCAAGGACAAATACATGACCCAGTTGAACGGCATGATCGCCAAGCACGCGGCGGCGCAGGCCAAGGAAGGGTTGCCGGTGACGGCGGACAAGAACTGGGTGATCGTCAAGCCTGACGAAATCCAGTAACACCGCGGCGCTTGTTATCGGGGGCAAGCCCCCTCCAACATTTTTATCTATTGTTATTGGGGTTTGGGCCAGGCAAAAAAATGCCCCGCACTTGGCGGGGCATTTTCATGGGCGAGGCTTACAGGCCGTCGAGCATCGCCTTGTTACGCACCGCGCCCTTGTCGGCACTGGTGGCCAGCAGGGCATAGGCTTTCAATGCGGTGGTGACTTTGCGCGGACGCTTCTCCACCGGTTTCCAGCCTTTCTTGTCCTGCTCGACCCGGCGTGCCGCCAGTTCTTCGTCGCTGATCAACAGGTTGATCGAGCGGTTCGGAATGTCGATCAGCACCTTGTCGCCGTCCTGCACCAGGCCAATTGCGCCACCGGCAGCGGCTTCCGGCGAAGCGTGGCCGATGGACAGGCCCGAAGTACCGCCGGAGAAGCGGCCGTCGGTCAGCAAGGCGCACGCTTTACCCAGGCCCTTGGACTTCAGGTAGGACGTCGGGTACAGCATTTCCTGCATGCCCGGGCCGCCTTTCGGGCCTTCGTAGCGGATGATCACGATGTCGCCTTCCTTCACTTCGTCGGCGAGGATGCCGCGCACGGCGCTGTCCTGGCTTTCGAAGATCTTCGCGTTGCCTTCGAACACATGGATCGACTCATCCACACCGGCGGTTTTCACCACGCAGCCATCCAGGGCGATGTTGCCGTACAACACGGCCAGGCCGCCTTCTTTCGAGTAGGCGTGCTCGACACTGCGGATGCAGCCGTTTTCACGGTCGTCGTCGAGGGTGTCCCAACGGGTCGACTGGCTGAACGCGGTTTGCGTCGGGATACCGGCCGGGCCAGCCTTGAAGAAGGTGTGCACGGCTTCGTCGTCCGTCAGGGTGATGTCCCACTTGGCGATGCCTTCGGCGAGGGACTTGCTGTGTACGGTCGGCAGGTCGGTGTGCAGCAGGCCGCCACGGGCCAGGGAGCCCAGGATGGAGAAGATCCCGCCGGCGCGGTGCACGTCTTCCATGTGGTACTTCTGGATGTTCGGCGCGACCTTGCACAGTTGCGGCACGTGGCGGGACAGGCGGTCGATGTCGCGCAGGTCGAAATCGATCTCGGCTTCCTGGGCCGCGGCCAGCAAGTGCAGGATGGTGTTGGTGGAACCGCCCATGGCGATGTCCAGGGTCATGGCGTTTTCGAACGCCTTGAAGTTGGCGATATTGCGCGGCAATACCGACTCATCGTTCTCGCCGTAGTAACGCTTGCACAGCTCGACGATGGTGCGGCCGGCCTGCAGGAACAGTTGCTCGCGGTCGCTGTGGGTGGCCAGCGTCGAGCCGTTGCCCGGCAAGGCCAGGCCCAGGGCTTCCACCAGGCAGTTCATCGAGTTGGCGGTGAACATGCCGGAGCACGAACCGCAGGTCGGGCAGGCGCTGCGCTCGTATTCCGCGACCTTCTCGTCAGAAGCGCTGGAATCGGCGGCGATGACCATGGCGTCGACCAGGTCGAGGCCGTGGGAGGCCAGCTTGGTCTTGCCGGCTTCCATCGGGCCGCCGGAGACGAAGATCACCGGCACATTCAGGCGCAGGGCGGCCATCAGCATGCCAGGGGTGATCTTGTCGCAGTTCGAGATGCAGACGATGGCGTCGGCGCAGTGGGCGTTGACCATGTACTCGACGGAATCGGCGATGATCTCGCGGCTCGGCAGCGAGTACAACATGCCGTCATGGCCCATGGCGATGCCGTCGTCCACGGCGATGGTGTTGAATTCCTTGGCCACGCCGCCAGCGCGTTCGATCTCGCGGGCGACCAGCTGGCCCAGGTCCTTGAGGTGCACGTGACCCGGTACGAACTGGGTGAACGAGTTGGCAATCGCGATGATCGGCTTCTTGAAGTCGTCATCTTTCATCCCCGTGGCACGCCACAGTGCGCGCGCGCCGGCCATGTTGCGGCCGTGGGTGGATGTTTTCGAGCGGTAATCTGGCATGGAGCACTCCGGGCGGCTAATCGGTATCAAAAGGGAGTGAGCTTCTATTGACGTCTGGAACACCCGAAAAATGGCCGTGTGTCCGGAAGTTGCCACTCGCGTCGCGGGATCGCCGCTTGCTTGGGCCTCGAGCTCATAAACCCGCCGGGGGATGACTGGCGATGAATAGGCCGATTCTACACCGCTGGCGGCGGGAGGGAATGACCGAAACCGTGAAGATAGCGGCTACGGGACGTGCGGGCGGGTCAGCGTCCGGTTCTGGCATTGGTCAGCCAGCCCCACAGGCTGAAGACGATGAAGCTCAGGGCGATGCTCATCAATAGGTTGGATCCGGTCTGCGCCAGGGCGGCACTGCTGATGGCGGCGGTCAGGAACATGATGCTGTTCCCCGCCGAGGCAGCAGTGCCCGCGCTGCTTGAGAACAGCAGCATCGCCTCAGAAATCGCCGCCGGGCGAACCAGCGTCACGGCCAGGGCGCTGATTAACATCGGGATGAGCAACGTCACAGTGGTGATGGCGTCCAGGCTGACGATCAGCGTCAACAGCACGCCAGCGACGAGTAGCAGCCCCAGGCCGATATTGATTTGCCGGGACAGCACAATGCGCTTTTGCAGGTACGAGGCTGCAACGCCGCCCAGCAGATAGGCCACGCCGTACACCATCAGCACCAGCGCGTACTGGTATTCGGAGAGCTTCAGCGCATCCATGAAAATCAGCGGTGTCACGCTGATCAAGGCGAAATAACACGCGAATACCAATGCGGCGATCCACCAGTAGCGCAGGAAGTCGCGATTGCGGGCGACGGCTTTCAGCGTGCCGATGATCGACACCGGCGTGCGGCGCGGGCTGGCGGACTTGGACGGCAGGATGCAGAGGGCATGGATCAACATGCCCAGTGCCATCACGGCGAACCCATAAAAGCTGCCTTGCCAGTCGAAGGTGGTTTGCAGCCAGGAGCCGATCAACGGCGACAGCGCGACGAATGAACCGCTCAGGGTCATGTAGTAAAGGCGCACTCGAGCGCGGTCCTGCTCCTCGAACAGGTCTTCCACCAGTGCGTGGCCTAATACAAAAAAGCCGCAGCCCAGGGCCTGGACAGAGCGAAACAGCAGGAAGGTCAGGTAGTCCGTTGCCATCGCGCAACCGATCGCACCCAGGATCGACAACGTGATGCAGCCCAGCAGGACTTCCTTGCGGCCCCATTTGTCCGACAGTGGGCCGGCGATCAGTTGGGAGATGGAAAAGACCAGGGTGAACAGGCTGATGGACAGCGCAACCTCTGCGCTTGGCGTGTCGAATCGGGCCGCCAGGGCAGGGAATGAGGGCAGGAGAATATTGATCGGAAAGAAGCTGATCAATGAAATGCAGGTAATGAGGATGAAGCGGGAGAGGTAGGGCCCAGACATTGTTTTTGTTTTCCGGAATAAAACCAGAAACGAATACTAGTCTGCGAAAAGTGGAATTCAATCAAAAGCGTTGAGAGAAACTTCCTGAATTGACGTGGCTTGCTTGGGTAGGAAAAGCGTTTACGGCAACCACAAAACAAATGTGGGAGGGGGCTTGCCCCCGATTGCGTAGTGTCAGCCCCATATTAGCTGGCTGACACACGGCTATCGGGGGCAAGCCCCCTCCCACATTTTTATCTGTGCTTGGCTTTAGCTATTCGGCAACAACCGGCACGTAATGCTCTTGATATAGCGCGTCTCGACAATCGCCGGATGCACCGGATGGTCCGGGCCCTGGCCGCCGCGTTCGAGCATCTGGATATTGCGGTCCAGGTGGCGGGCGCTGGTCAGCAGGATGTTTTGCAGGTCGTCTTCCGGCAGGTGCATGGAGCACGACGCGCTGACCAGGATGCCGTCCTTGCTGAGCAGGCGCATGGCTTGCTCGTTGAGGCGGCGGTAGGCGCCTTCGCCGTTCTTCATGTCTTTTTTGCGTTTGATGAAGGCCGGTGGGTCGGCGACGATCACATCGAAGCGTTCTTCGCTGGCTTTCAGTTCTTTCAAGGCTTCAAACACGTCGCCTTCGATGCAGGTCATCTTCTCGGCAAAGCCGTTCAGCGCGGCGTTGCGCTCCACGCCGTCGAGGGCGAAGGCGGAGGCGTCGACGCAGAACACTTCACTGGCGCCGAAGGCCGCAGCCTGCACGCCCCAGCCACCGATGTAGCTGTACAGGTCGAGTACGCGCTTGCCCTTGGCATACGGGGCCAGGCGAGCGCGGTTCATGCGGTGGTCGTAGAACCAGCCGGTTTTCTGGCCCTGGATTACCGGGGCTTCGAATTTCACGCCGTTTTCTTCCAGCGCCACCCACTCCGGCACCAGGCCGAACACGGTTTCGACGTAGCGGTTAAGGCCTTCGGCATCGCGCGCGGCGGAGTCGTTCTTGAACAGGATGCCGCTTGGCTTGAGCACCTGTGTCAAGGCAGCGATCACGTCTTCTTTATGGGCTTCCATGGTCGCCGAGGCGATCTGCACCACCAGGATGTCGCCGAAACGGTCGACGACCAGGCCTGGCAGCAGGTCGGAGTCGCCGTAGACCAGGCGGTAGAACGGCTTGTCGAACAGGCGGTCGCGCAGGGACAGGGCGACGTTGAGGCGGTGCACCAGCAGCGACTTGTCCAGCGGCAACTTGATGTCGCGAGACAGCAGGCGGGCGCAGATCAGGTTGTTCGGGCTCATGGCCACGATGCCCAGGGTCTTGCCGCCGGCGGCTTCGAGGATGGCCTGGTCACCCGCCTGGAAGCCGTGGAGTGGGGTGGCGGCCACGTCGATTTCGTTGCTGTAGACCCACAGGTGGCCGTTGCGCAAACGACGATCGGCGTTGGCTTTGAGACGCAGGCTTGGCAGGGACATGACGTCGCTCCGGAAAAAAGAGCGGGAGTATACCTGTTGCGGCGCGGTTCATGTGGGCATGGGCTTGCCCGCGATGCAGGCGGCGCGGTGTATCTGACGTACGGCGGTGATGCCATCGGCAGCAAGCCCACTCCCACATTTAGTCCGGTTTCAATCGGGCATTTGGGTGTCGGTCAGGTTTGCTTAGAGGTTAGAATCCCCGTCTAGCCCAGAGTATGTACTTATGTCCCAAGAGCTTTCCGCCGAACAGATCCAACAGGCCCTGCAGGGCATCAGCGTGCCGCCCCAGCCGCAAATCATGGTGGATTTGCAGATGGAGCAATACATGCCCGATCCGGACCTGGAAGTGATCGCGCGGCTGATCTCCCAGGACCCGGGCCTGTCGGGCGCACTGCTGAAGATCGTCAACTCGTCTTATTACGGCCTGAGCAACAAGATCGCGTCGATCCAGCGCGCAGTGAACCTGTTGGGCAGCCGTTCGATCATCAATCTGATCAACGCGTTGTCGATCAAGGGCGAGATGAGCGACGACACCATCGTCATCCTCAACCGCTTCTGGGACACCGCCCAGGATGTGGCCATGACCTGCCTCACCCTGGCCAAGCGCACCGGCGCCCAGGCGGTGGACGAGGCCTATGCCCTGGGCCTGTTCCATGACTGTGGCGTGCCGCTGATGCTCAAGCGCTTCCCCAACTACATGGCGGTGCTGGAGCAGGCGTATGCCAATGCCGGCCCCGATTGCCGCGTGGTCGACACCGAGAACAACGCGTTCAACACCAACCATGCGGTGGTCGGCTACTACACCGCCAAATCCTGGCGCCTGCCGCAGCATGTGACCGACGCCATCGCCAACCACCACAACGCCTTGGCGATCTTCAGCGATGAGTCGTCGCGCACTCCGCAGCTCAAGAACCTGCTGGCGATCCTGAAAATGGCCGAGCATATCTGCTCGTCCTACCGTGTACTGGGCAGCCAGACGGTGGACCATGAATGGAATGCCATCGGCCACCTGGTGCTGGACTACGTGGGGCTGTCGGACTACGACTTCGAGAGTATGAAATTGTCGATCCGCGAACTGGGCGCCCACTGATCCTTCCTTAAAGAGGCACCTATGCCCGAGTTACCAGAAGTCGAAACCACCCGGCGCGGGATTGCGCCCCACCTGGAAGGCCAGCGGGTCAGCCGCGTGGTGGTGCGTGAACGGCGCCTGCGCTGGCCGATCCCGGAAGACCTCGATGTGCGCCTGTCCGGGCAGCGCATCGTGCTGGTGGAGCGGCGGGCCAAGTACCTGTTGATCAATGCCGAAGTGGGCACCTTGATCAGCCACCTCGGCATGTCGGGCAACCTGCGTCTGGTAGAGGCTGGCATGCCGGCGGCCAAGCATGAACATGTGGATATCGAGCTCGAATCCGGCCTGGCCCTGCGCTACACCGATCCTCGGCGTTTTGGCGCGATGCTCTGGAGCCAGGACCCGCACAACCATGAACTGCTGATCCGACTGGGGCCGGAGCCGCTGACCGACCTGTTTGACGGCGAGCGTCTGTTCCAGCTGTCCCGTGGGCGGTCGATGGCGGTGAAGCCGTTCATCATGGACAACGCGGTGGTGGTGGGTGTGGGCAATATCTACGCGACGGAAGCGCTGTTTGCGGCGGGGATCGATCCGCGTCGTGAGGCGGGTGGTATTTCGCGAGCGCGTTATTTGAAGCTGGCGATCGAGATCAAGCGCGTGCTGGCGGCGGCCATCGAGCGTGGCGGCACCACGTTGCGCGACTTTATCGGCGGCGACGGGCAGCCGGGGTATTTCCAGCAGGAACTGTTCGTCTATGGCCGGGGCGGCGAGGCGTGCAAGGTCTGCGGCAGCGAATTGCGCAATGTGGTGCTGGGACAGCGCGCGAGTGTGTTTTGCCCTAAGTGCCAGAGCTGATTGATGGGTGATTGCTGATATTGCCATCGGGGGCAAGCCCCCTCCCACAGTGAAAGTGTTCGCAATCCAAATGTGGGAGGGGGCTTGCCCCCGATGAGGTCATGACAGGCGCTAAAGGTGGGTCAGGCCTTACCGGTAATCTTGCGGTACTTCTCCATCAGTTGCTCTTGCGTCTCTGGATGGGCTTCATCCAGCGGGATGCAATCCACCGGGCACACTTGCTGGCACTGAGGCTCGTCGTAGTGGCCGACGCACTGGGTGCACAGGTTGGGGTCGATCACGTAGATCTCTTCGCCCTGGGAAATTGCGGCGTTCGGGCACTCGGGTTCGCAGACGTCGCAGTTGATGCAATCGTCGGTGATGATCAGGGACATGGAAACTCCTGCCAGGGCCGTCCGCCAAGGCATCTGAAAACTAATGCGCGCAATTGTGCCGCATTGGCGCCCGCAGTGCGAGCAGGCGCCGATTGGGGGCTTATTTCTTGAAGCGCAGGGTCAGTGCATCCGCCACGGCCGGGTGCACGAACTTGGTGATATCTCCGCCCAAAGCGGCAATTTCACGGACCAACGTCGAGGAAATGAACGAATAGCGTTCCGACGGTGTGAGGAACAGGCTTTCCACGTCCGGCGCCAGTTGGCGGTTCATGTTGGCCAACTGGAACTCGTACTCGAAGTCCGACACCGCACGCAGGCCGCGCAGGAACACATTGGCGTTCTGCTCTTTGGCGAAATGCGCCAACAGTGTGGAAAAGCCCACGACTTCCACATTGGGCAGGTGTTTGGTGACCTCACGCGCCAACTCCACGCGCTGTTCCAGGGGAAACAGCGGGTTTTTCTTGGGGCTGGCCGCGACCGCGATGATCACATGGTCGAACAAGCGTGAGGCACGTTCGACCAGATCGCCATGGCCTTTGGTAATCGGGTCGAAGGTACCTGGGTACAACACTCGGTTCATCGCGTCGTCCTGGCGGAGTCCGTTGGGGAACCGGATGGTATCGCAGCCGTCCCGGTCGGGAAAGTCAACTTATGCAGAAGAAAGCACTATAGACACGGCGAATACCGTGTTTTTTCACGCTGTTTTCAGACGTTCGGCCAAGGCTGTCGCCAGTTGGGCGGTCAAACCGTACACCGATAATTGTGGGTTGGCCCCAATGCTGGTGGGGAATAGAGAGCCATCGTGGATCGACAGGTTGCGCAACTGATGATGGCGACCCAGGCTGTCGGCCACTGCATTTTTCGGGTCTTCGCCCATGGCGCAACCGCCCATCACATGGGCGCTGCCCAGGCAGGTGCGATGCAGTTCCAGATTGAGGCCTTCAATCAGCGTGCGCGCTTCGCCCAGGGTTTTTACGTAGCGGGCATCGTGATGCAGCGGCTTGACCGACTTGGCGCCCGCCGCGAACTGGATCTCGGCCATGCTGTGGAAGGCACGACGCAAGCCATTCCAGGCGTAGTCCGACACCTGGTAGTCGAGCACCGGCGTGCCATCGCCACGTAGCTCCACGCTGCCGCCCGGGCTGTCGGGGTGGAAGCCGTCGCGCAGCAGCGCCAGCATCGCGTGGGTGTTGGGCAATTGGCTCATGTCCAGGGCGTTTTGGGTGCCGTAACCGCCGAGCAGGGTGCTGGCCAGCGCCGGGTGCAAGGGCGGCGCCTCCAGCTTGTACGACATTTTCCCCGTGGTGCCGTCCTGCCACTGGAAATGGTCGGAATAGATCGACTGCGGCGCGCCGTAGAACGGGTTGATCACCTCGTCGAACAGCCCGGCGGAGAAGTTCACCAAGTGCAGGAACGTGCGTTTACCCAGCCGCGAGTGCGGGTCGGGCGCGTCCGAGCGCATCAGCAGCGCGGGGCTGTTGATGCCGCCGCCCGAGAGCACGTAATGTTTGGCCTTCACAGTGATCTTGCGTCCGGTAGGCGCCACGCAACGCTCGTCCATTGCCATACATTCCAGGCTACTGATGGTGTCGCCGCTGTATTTGAGGCGCTCGGCGCGGGCCAGGTACAACAGCTCGCCGCCTTTTTCCAGGGTGGACGGGATGGTGGTCACCAGCATCGATTGCTTGGCGTTGACCGGGCAGCCCATCCCGCAATAGCCCAGGTTGAAGCAGCCGCG
This sequence comes from Pseudomonas sp. DR208, assembly GCF_019823005.1. Taxonomy (NCBI): domain Bacteria; kingdom Pseudomonadati; phylum Pseudomonadota; class Gammaproteobacteria; order Pseudomonadales; family Pseudomonadaceae; genus Pseudomonas; species Pseudomonas sp. DR208. The sequence continues at coordinate 6,065,837 of NZ_CP081944.1, read as the reverse complement.
CACATTGCGCGGGATCACATGCCAGCTGTAACCGAGCTTTTCGCAGCCTTTGCGGATCACATCGTTGTTGGGGTTGGGGGGCAGGGCCCAGGGCGCGATGCCCAGGCGTTGTTCCATTTTTTCGAACCAGGGCGCCATTTCGGCGCTGCTGTGGCCCTTTACGGCGTACTCGCTGGCCCAGTGAGCGAGGGTGGCGTCCGGGGTGCGGAAGCTGGACGTCCAGTTGATCAGCGTAGTGCCGCCCACGGCTCGGCCCTGCAGGATGGTGATAGCGCCGTCCTTGCTCATGCGACCGATGCCCTCCTGGTACAGGCTGGTGTAGGCCTCGTCCTCCAGTAGCTTGAAGTCGCTGCTGGTCTTGAGCGGGCCTTCTTCGATCAGCAGCACCTTGTAGCCGGCGGCACTGAGGATTTCGGCAGTGGTGCCGCCGCCGGCACCGCTGCCGATGATCACCACATCGGCTTCCAGGGTCAGGTCGTTATCGAGGGTGGCGCCATTGTGGGTTTTCCAGCCACGGGCCATGCCGTCGCGGAACAGGTCGGGTACGGGCATCAGGGTCGTCTCTTGTTTTTATGGGAGGGCGGCGAATCAAATCTTCGGCGGGCCGGGGTAACCGCAATGCGCCCAGGACGCCGGCTGGAAATACCAGGCCATGATCACCAGCTTGAGCAGCGAGCCCTGGCCCATGCGCAGCAGGTTCAGGTAGCTGTTTTCCCAACGGTGCAGGAAGTTGCGGATCTGCTCGCCGCTGGCGTTTTCCCAACTGCCCCAGATTCCGGTCAACGGTCCACGGGTGACGCCCATGCCCAATACGTCGAACAGTTGCTGGGTAAGCTTGAACATCTCCGGCGACAGGTGTTGCAGGCTGAAGTCGAGCTTCTTGAGGGTGTCTTCAATCCCGCTGGCAACTTCCTGGGCGCTGGCCACGCCTTCGAGCAGCACCGGGATGACCGCGCGCAGGAACGGCAAGTCACTGCTGCGCAGCATGGCAAAACCGCTGGCCGGCGTGCTGCTGGAGCAACCGCTGAGGCTGGCGCCCAACCCGGCGGTAGCCAGGAAGGCGCTGGCGCACAGGCCAATCTTCAAGACACCGCGCCGCGACAGCGCGGGTGAATCAGTCAGGCTAGGGTTCATTGTTATTGTTATCCCGTGGGTGGCGGTTTCAGCGAACGAACAGCTTCTGGATCAACGTCTGGATGGCTTTGCCGTAGGGCGGGTAGATCAGCTTCGCCGCGTTAAGGCGCTGTTTCACCAGCACCCCCTTGGCTTTGCTGAACGTCAGGAAGCCTTCATGCCCGTGATAGTGGCCCATACCCGACGGGCCGATGCCGCCAAAGGGCATGTCGTCCTGGGCCACATGCAGCAGCGTGTCGTTCAGGCACACGCCGCCGGAATGGGTTTCGTGGAGCACGCGGTCCTGCTCGCGCTTGTTGTAACCGAAGTAGTACAGGGCCAGTGGACGAGGGCGTTGGTTGATGTAGGCAAAGGCCTGGTCGATACCGCGATACGGCACGATCGGCAGCACCGGGCCGAAGATCTCGTCCTGCATCACGGTCATGTCATCGCTGACATTCAGCAACAGGCTGTGGGCCATGCGCCGCGCCTGGCCCTGGTCATACAGCGGGATCAGGGTGGCGCCCTTGTCGGTGGCGTCCTTGACGTAGGCATTCAGCCGGGCCAGCTGTCGTTCGTTGATGATGGCGGTGTAGTCCGGGTTGTCGGCCAGGGTCGGATAAAATCCGCGAACGGCCTGGGTGTAGGCCTCGACGAAGCCGTCGACGCGGTCTTCCGGCACCAATACATAGTCGGGCGCGACACAGGTTTGGCCGGCGTTCAACGCCTTGCCGAAGGCGATGCGTTCGGCGGCGTCCTTGAGTGGTACATCCGCAGACACGATGGCCGGCGACTTGCCGCCCAGCTCCAGGGTGACCGGTGTGAGGTGTTCGGCCGCCGCACGCATCACATGCTTGCCGATGCTGGTGGCGCCGGTGAACAGCAGGTGGTCGAAGGGCAGCTTGGAAAACGCCATGCCCACCTCGGCTTCGCCCAGCACTACGCACACCAGGTCTTCGGGGAAGATTTTCGTCAGCAGCACCTTGAGCAACTCGCCAGTGGCGGGGGTGGACTCACTGAGCTTGAGCATCACCCGGTTGCCCGCCGCCAACGCGCCGACCAGCGGACCAATGGCTAGGTACAGCGGGTAATTCCAGGGCACGATCACGCCAACTACGCCCAACGGTTGATAGATGACTTTGGCCGAGGCCGGTTGGAAGGCAATGCCTACAGCGCGCCGGGATGGTTTCATCCAACCCTTGAGGTGTTTGCTGGCATAGTGAATGCCATGCAGGCTGGGCATCAGTTCGGCAAACAGGGTTTCGTCGGCACTGCGGTGGCTGAAGTCCTGGCTGATCGCGTTGATCAGTGCCTGGCGCTCGTCGCTGAGCAGGTCGCGCAGAGCCTTGAGCCATTGCTGGCGCTGCGCGGCCGATGGCATCGGGTTGGCGGCGTAGGCACGACGCTGGGTGTCGAACAGGCGCTGGAGTGAGTCCAGTGCCTGGGAATCTTGCAGGTAGGCAACGTTGGCAGACATGGCGGCGTTCCCGATTGTTATAGGTCTGCCTGGATTTTTAGAGTCATTACTCTAAATTGTCAAATAACATTGCAGCAACATCCGGTTTTATCCGTGCAAGGATAGGCCGTAAGATGCCTTATCACGTGTACAGAAGCTGATCCCCTATGGCACCACGAGTAAAGACCAGCGAGCGCATTGTGCAAACCAGCCTGGAGCTTTTTAACCAGCAGGGCGAGCGCAGTGTGAGCACCAACCACATTGCCGCCCACATGGAAATTTCGCCGGGCAACCTGTACTACCACTTCCCCAACAAGCAGGCGATCATCGCCGTGCTGTTTCGTGAATACGAAGCCCTGGTGGACAGTTTCCTGCGCCCACCCCAAGGCCGCGCCGTCACCGTCGAAGACAAGCGCTTCTACCTGCAGGCCGTGCTGGCCGGTATGTGGCGCTACCGTTTCCTGCATCGCGACCTCGAACATCTGCTGGAAAGCGACCCGGAACTGGCCACCGGCTACCGGCGCTTTTCCCAGCGCTGCCTGACCCAGGGCGGCGCCATTTACCAAGGGTTTGTCGACGCTGGCATCCTCAATATGGACCCGGTGCAAACCGAAGCCTTGACCCTCAATGCCTGGATCATCCTCACCTCCTGGGTGCGCTTTCTGTGCACCACCAATGAAAACTCCGCCCACCTGAGCGCCGAGGCGATCAAGCGCGGGGTGTATCAGGTGCTGGTGCTGGAGGCGGGGTTTGTCACGCCCCAGGCGAAGGAGGCCGTGGATGCGTTGTTCAAAGAATTTTACGTGCCGTTGAATCAGGCATTGGAAGAAGTGAAGTAGGACCTTTCCCGAATCTGTTCATAGGAGTCCGTCATGCCGCTTGCCCAACTGATCAGCCCCCAGCAATTGGCCGAGCGCCAGAAGGCCGGCGGGTTGGTGATCCTCGATTGCCGTTTTGCCCTGGAAGACCCTGACTACGGGCTCTGCAGCTATGCCGAAGGGCATATCGAGGGCGCGCAGTACGCTGACCTGGAACGCCACCTCAGTGGGCCAGTGATCAAGGGCGTGACCGGTCGCCATCCGTTGCCGGCCGCAGATACCTTCGCCGAGCAATTGCGTGCCTGGGGGATCAACGCCGACACCGATATCGTGCTGTATGACGACGGCCCCGGTGCCTATGCCGCACGGGCCTGGTGGTTGTTGGCGTGGCTGGGCAAGCGCGATGGCGTGTTTATTCTGGATGGTGGCCTCAAAGCCTGGCATGCGGCGGGTTTCCCGCTGAGCCTGGACGCGCCGGTGGTTGAGCCGGGTGCCTTCGTTGGTGCGCCAGATAATCGCCTGGTGCTGGATGCCGAGCAAATGCAAAAACGCCTGGGCCAACCCGGCCTGACCTTGCTCGACGCCCGTGCACAGCCGCGCTTTCGCGGTGAAGTCGAGCCGATCGACCCGGTGGCCGGGCACATCCCTGGGGCGCAGTGCGCGGCGTTCAACGAAAACCTGGGTGCTGATGGCCGCTTCCTGCCGGCAGACCAGCTCAAGCAACGCTTCGCCGCCCAACTGCAAGGTCGCTCGCCGGATCAACTGGTGGCGTACTGCGGTTCAGGGGTGACGGCGTGCCACAATCTGTTTGCCCTGAGCCTGGCCGGTTACCCGTTGGGCAAGTTGTATGCAGGGTCGTGGAGCGAGTGGATCACCGATCCGGCACGGGCCATCGCTACCGGCGACTGAGCAACCAGGCCGGAATACGGCGCTCCAGGTAATAACCGGGGCGCTTCAGTGTTCCATCGACAAAACCGACATGCCCGCCCTTGGCCAGCAATTCGAATTCGGTGCAGTCCGACAGCTCACTGGCCTCGGGCAGGCTGTGGGCAAACACAAACGGGTCATCGGCGGCCTGGATGATCAGGGTCGGCGTGCGGATATCGCCCAGATAATAGCGACTGGAGGCGCGGCGGTAATAGTCCTCGGCGTTCAGGAAACCGTGCAGCGGCGCGGTGACCCGGCCGTCGAAGTCCCAGAACGTGCGCATCTTGTCCAATGAGCCCAGGGCCTCAAGCGTCTTCAACCCCTCCGCACGACCATCCTCTAGAAAGCGCCGTTGCTTGACGCGGATATAGGCCAGCATTTCCCGCATGAAATGCTTCTGATAAACCCGCGAGAATCCCAGGCCGATGCGATCCGCGCACTGGTCCAGGCGAAACGGCACCGATACCGCCGCCGCGCCTTGCAGCCCTGATGCTTCGCCGGTTTCGCCCAAATGCTTGAGCAGCACATTGCCGCCCAGTGAATAACCCACCGCATACAGCGGCGCCAGCGGTCGCTTGGCGCGCAGATGGGCAATCGCCGCGGCCAGGTCTTCGCTGGCGCCGGAGTGATAGCTGCGCGCCAACAGGTTTGGTTCGCCCGAGCAGCCACGCCAATTCAGCGCCGCGCTGGCCCAGCCTTGCGCAGCCAGGGCTTTTTGCAGACCGGCCACGTAGGGCGAATTGGAGGAACCGGTCAACCCATGCAGTACCAGCACCAACGGTGCTTGCGCGTCATGGGGGCCATGCCAATCGAGGTCGAGGAAGTCGCCGTCTTCCAGCCACAGGCGTTCGCGTTGGCGTTCGATGTGGGTGGTAGGGCGCCACAGCGGCCCCCACAGTGTTTGCAGGTGGGGGTTGCCGAGGCCGAAGGCGGGGGTGAACAGGTCGGAAGAAGGGGTCATGACACGCTCTGCTGCGGATGCATTTAACTGTGGCGAGCGGGCTTGCCCCGCGTTGGGCTGCGAAGCGGCCCCAAAACCAGTAATGATGTTCTAACTGAGCAATCGCGGTGTTCTTGGTGGGGCTGCTGCGCAGCCCAACGCGGGGCAAGCCCGCTCGCCACAACAAGCCCGCTCACTACAGAAAGCCCGCTCGCCACAAACAGAGGTCAGGCGGCGCTGCGTTGCCACAACGCGTAATACACCCGTCCGGACTTCTGTTCCCGGTGTAGGCGCCAGGTGGCCGGCAAGCCCAGGGTAGAAGGGGCGGTCTCGCTTTCAGTGTAGATCCACGAATCCGCTGCCAGCCATTGGCGATCTTCCAGCAATGCGCACACGGCTGGCAGCAAGTTCTGGTTGAACGGCGGGTCGAGGAACACCACGTCGAACTCGCTGGCCGGCTGGGTTTCCAGGTAGCGCAGGGCGTCGGCGGTTTGCACCTGGCCGGTGGTGCAGCGCAGGGTGCCCAGGTGTTCCTTGAGGCTGGACACCGCCACATTGCTGGCGTCCAGCGCCTGGCCCAGGGCGGCGCCACGGGACAGCGCCTCCAGGAACAGCGCGCCACTGCCAGCGAACGGGTCCAATACTTTGGCGCCTGCAATGTATGGAGCCAGCCAGTTGAACAGGGTTTCACGCACGCGGTCAGGCGTCGGGCGCAGGCCTACGACGTCGGGGAAGCTCAGCTTGCGGCTGCGCCATTCGCCGCCAATGATGCGCAGCTGGCCCACACCGTTATGCACGTTGTGGACAGGTTTTTTCGGGCGAGATGAACTGGCCATTAATGCTCCGGAACCCCGAGCGGCTGCTCGGCGGGTTTATCAGTGGGGGGCGGTAGTGGCTTTTGCGCAATCGTCGGGCCGGCGGTCACGATGACCATCTTGTCGGCGCTCAAGTGTTTATTCATTGCAGCCTTGACCTGCTCTACGGTCAGGGCCTGGGATTGTTTCATGAAATCTGCCAGATAGGTCAGCGGCAGGTTGTAGAAACCCATCGCGCCCAACTGCCCGACGATATCGGCGTTGCTGGCGGTCGACAGCGGGAAACTGCCGGCCAGCTCGCGCTTGGCGTCATCCAGTTCTTTTTGCGTCGGGCCGGTCTTGAGGTAGTCGGCCACCACGTCCTCGACCAGGCGCAGGGTGCCGCCGCTCATTTCGGCGCGGGTCTGCAGATTGATCATGAACGGGCCACGCACCTGCATCGGTGAGAAACCGGAGTACACGCCGTAGGTCAAACCACGTTTTTCACGCACTTCGCTCATCAAGCGAGTGCCGAAACCGCCACCGCCGAGGATCTGGTTACCCAGGGACAAGGCTGCGTAGTCCGGGTCGGCACGGTCGATGCCCAGTTGCGCGAACAGCAAGTGCGTCTGTTTGGACGGGAACTCGATACGAGTCAGGCCCGGTTTGGGTTCGGTCGGCTGAGCAATTTTTGGCAGCGCCGGGCCCTTGGGCAGCGATGCAGAAACCTTGGCCGTCATGGCTTCGGCTTCGGCGCGGGTCAGATCGCCCACTACCGCAATCACCGCGTTGCCTGTTGCGTAAGCCTTGGCGTGGAACGCCTGCAACTGCGCGATGGTGATCTTTGGCACGCTCTCGGGCGTGCCTTCGCTCGGGTGCGCGTAAGGGTGGTCGCCGTACAGGTGCTTGAACAGTTCAAGGCTGGCCAGCTTGCCGGGGTTCTGCTTCTGGTACTCGAAGCCGGCGAGGATCTGGTTCTTGATCCGGGCCAGGGAGTCGGCCGGGAAGGTCGGTTTGCCGATCACCTGGTCAAATAGGCTCAGGGCGGCGTCGCGTTTGCTACTGTCGCTGAGGCTGCGCAGGGACACCAGCGCCATGTCGCGGTATGCACCATTGCCAAAGTCCGCGCCCAGACCTTCGAAATCACGGGCGATCTGGCTCACATCCTTGCCCGGTACGCCTTCGTTGAGCATGGCGTTGGTCATCAGCGCCAGGCCGGGTACGTTGCCGTCCTGGCTGCTGCCGGCGGCGAACAGGATGCGCATGTCAAACATCGGCAGTTCATGGGCTTCGACGAACAGCACCTTGGTGCCTTCGGCGGTGGTCCAGGTCTGTACGTCGAGCTTGCGGTTGGTCGGCGCCTTGTCGTCCAGTTCCGCCAGGGATTGCAGCTTGCTGCTCGATTGGGCTTTTTCCAGTGCCTGGCTGGCGACGGACTCGCTCGGACGCAGGAAATACACGGCGCTCGCCGCAATCAGGGTGACGACGATCAGGCCGGGGAAGATCAGGCGGCTGCTTTTGCGATCACTCATGAGCGGTCTCCTCAGGCAAAACATGGGCGACGCTCAGACGTTCGCGGGTGAAGTAGGTGCGCGCGGCTTTCTGGATATCTTCCGGGGTCACGCTTTGCAGGTCGGCGAGCTCCGTGTCCATCAGTTTCCAGGACAGGCCGACGGTCTCCAGGGAGCCGATGGCCGTGGCCTGGCTGGTGATGGAGTCACGCTGGTAGACCAGGCCGGCAATGACCTGGGCGCGGATGCGTTCCAGTTCTTCGGCGGTCGGCGGCTTGGCCTTCAACTCTTCCAGCAGGCGCCACAGGCCGGCTTCTGCCTGGGCGACGGTTTTCTTCTTCTGCTGATTCGGCGTGGCGCTCAGCATGAACAGGGTATCGCCACGGGTGTAGGCGTCGTAGTTGGTGGACGCAGCGGAAACCAGCTCTTCACCACGCTCCAACTGTTCGGAGATGCGGGCGCTGTAGCCGCCGTCCAGCAAGGCCGAGATCAGGCGCAGGGCCTGCACCGAACGCTTGTCTTCGGCGGTGGCCAGGCCTGGCACGTTGAAGCCCAGCATTACGCTCGGTAGTTGGGTTTTCACATGCAGCGTCAGCAGGCGCTCGCCGGGCTCGGCCAGTTCCATCGGGATCTTGGCCGGTGGCACGTCACGCTTGGGGATCGGGCCGAAGTAGCGCTGGGCCAGGTTCTTCACTTCGTCCGGGGTGACGTCGCCGACCACCACCAATGTGGCATTGTTCGGCACGTACCAGGATTGGTACCAGTGGCGCAGCTCTTCGACTTTCATGCGGTCCAGGTCGGCCATCCAGCCGATGGTCGGCGTGTGGTAGCCGCTGGCCGGGAATGCCATGGCCTTGAAGCGCTCGTAGGCCTTGGACATCGGGTTGTCGTCGGTGCGCAGGCGGCGCTCTTCCTTGATCACCTCGATCTCGCGGCTGAACTCGTCGGCCGGCAGGCGCAGGCTGGCCATGCGGTCGGCTTCCAGCTCGAAGGCGACGCCCAGGCGGTCGCGGGCCAGCACCTGGTAATAAGCGGTGTAGTCATCGCTGGTGAAGGCGTTCTCTTCGGCGCCCAGGTCGCGCAGGATCAGCGAGGCTTCGCCGGGGCCGACCTTGGCGCTGCCCTTGAACATCATGTGTTCCAGGGCGTGGGACAAACCGGTCTGGCCCGGGGTTTCGTAGCTCGAACCGACCTTGTACCAGACCTGGGAAACCACCACCGGGGCGCGATGATCTTCGCGCACGACCACCTTGAGGCCGTTGTCCAGGGTGAATTCATGGGTGGGTTGTGGGTCGGCAGCCAAGGCTGAAAGAGGCAGACAAACTGTGCTGAACAGCAGGCCTGCGGCGTGGCGGGCTAGAGCATTCATTCGTTTTTAAACCTGTTGGGCTGCCCGCTTGGTCTTAGCGTCGGCGGGCGAGGAGGTGCTAGGATACTGATCCGACTGAGGGACGGCCACTGCGGCCGTCTTGTTGAGGCCCTATTTTGGCCTTCAAAATGTTGCGCATGAACGAGCTGGCTAAAAAACAGTCTGTTACGCATCGAATTTTATTTACCGGCGCGCCCCTTGGCGCGTCGCTACCTTGAGATAGCCGTCTCCATGTTTGGTTCCAACGACGACAAGAAGACCCCAGCCGCGGCTGGCGAGAAGAAAGGCCTGTTCGGATGGCTGCGCAAAAAACCGCAGGAAACCGTCGACGAACACCCGCCGGTTCAACCTGAACCTATCCCTGAGCCAACAGTAGAAGCCGAACCGGTTGCCGAAACCCCGGCGCCGGTGGTATTGCCGATGGCCGAGCCGGTGTTGCAGCCGGTCGTCGAGGCTGTCCCGGAACCCGAGCCGGAACCCGAGCACAAACCGTGGCTGGAACTGCCGGTGGCTGAAGAGCCCGTGGCGCTGGTCGAAGATGTGCAGGCTGAGCACATCGCCCCGCCGATTCCGGCTGTGGCCGAGGTGGCAGTGCCTGCTGTTGTCGAGCCGGAGCCCGTCGTCGCACCTGTCGAAACCAGCAAGACCGGCTTCTTCGCCCGTCTCAAGCAAGGCCTGAGCAAGACCAGCGCCAGCATTGGCGAAGGCATGGCCAGCCTGTTCCTGGGCAAGAAGGTCATCGATGACGAACTGCTGGAAGACATCGAAACCCGCCTGCTCACCGCCGACGTGGGCGTCGAAGCCACTGCCGTGATCATCCAGAGCCTCACCCAGAAGGTCGCGCGCAAACAGCTGACCGACGCCGACGCGTTGTACAAATCCCTGCAGGCCGAGCTGGCCGCGATGCTCAAGCCGGTGGAAGCGCCGCTGGTGATCACCCCGAAAAAACCTTTCGTGATCCTGGTGGTGGGCGTCAACGGCGCCGGCAAGACCACCACTATCGGCAAGCTGGCCAAGAAGCTGCAGTCCGAAGGCAAGAAAGTCATGCTGGCAGCCGGCGATACCTTCCGTGCCGCCGCGGTTGAACAACTGCAGGTGTGGGGCGAGCGCAACAAGATCCCGGTCATCGCCCAGCACACCGGCGCCGATTCCGCCTCGGTGATCTTCGATGCCGTGCAAGCCGCCAAGGCCCGTAACATCGACGTGCTGATCGCCGATACCGCCGGTCGCCTGCACACCAAAGACAATTTGATGGAAGAGCTGAAAAAGGTTCGCCGTGTGATCGGCAAGCTCGACGCAGACGCGCCGCACGAGGTTCTGCTGGTACTGGACGCTGGCACCGGCCAGAACGCCATCAGCCAGGCCAAGCAATTCAACCAGACGGTACAACTGACCGGCCTGGCATTGACTAAGCTCGACGGCACGGCCAAGGGCGGCGTGATCTTCGCCCTGGCCAAGCAGTTCGGGTTGCCGATTCGTTATATCGGCGTCGGTGAAGGCATCGACGACCTGCGCACCTTTGAAGCCGAACCCTTTGTACAGGCACTGTTTGCCGAGCGGGAGCGTTCATGATTCGATTCGAACAGGTCGGTAAACGCTATGCGAACGGGCATGTCGGCTTGCATGAGCTGAGCTTTCGAGTGCGTCGCGGCGAGTTTCTATTTGTAACCGGTCACTCCGGCGCAGGCAAAAGTACGTTGTTGCGCCTGCTGCTGGCCATGGAGCGTCCGACCACCGGTAAGTTGCTGTTGGCGGGCCAGGACCTGGCCACCATCAGTAATGCGCAGATTCCGTTCCTGCGCCGCCAGATCGGCGTGGTGTTCCAGAATCACCAGTTGCTGTTCGATCGCACCGTGTTCAACAACGTGGCGCTGCCGTTGCAGATCCTCGGGCTGTCCAAGGCCGAGATCGTCAAGCGCGTGGACTCGGCCCTGGAGCGCGTGGCGCTGTCGGACAAGACCGATCTCTACCCTGGCGACCTGTCCACCGGCCAGCAACAGCGCGTCGGTATCGCCCGCGCTATCGTCCACCGCCCGGCCCTGCTGCTGGCGGACGAACCCACCGGCAACCTCGACCCGCGCCTGGCGGCCGAGATCATGGGCGTATTCGAAGACATCAACCGCCTGGGCACCAGCGTGCTGATCGCCAGTCACGACCTGGCACTGATCGCGCGCATGCGTCATCGCATGCTCACTCTGCAACGTGGCCGCCTGATCGGTGACGGGGAGGCCGGCGTATGAGTGCAACACGCAGCCCTAAAGTCTCCGAACGCGTGGCGCCGAAACCGGCCGACCCGCAACCGCCGAAGAAAAAACACGACCACGATGACGATGGTCCGGACTTCAGCACCTTGCTGCGCGCCTGGATCGAAAGCCATCGCGCCAGCCTGGTCGACAGCCTGCGCCGCCTGGGCAAGCAGCCGATCGGCAGCTTTTTCACCTGCCTGGTGATGGCAGTGGCCCTGAGCCTGCCGATGGGCCTGTCGCTCCTGCTTAATAATGTGGAGCGCCTGGGCGGTTCCTGGCAGCGCGCAGCGCAGATTTCGCTGTACCTGAATATCGACGCCAGTGCCAAAGATGGCGAAGCGTTACGCGACGACATCAAGAACATCCCCGGCGTGGCGGATGCCGAGTACATCAGTCGCGATCAGGCACTGGAAGAGTTCCAGCAACAATCCGGCCTGGGCGAGGCGCTCAAGGAGCTGCCACAGAACCCGCTGCCGGGCGTGGTCCTGGTGACGCCGAACGAGGTGGACAAGCCGGCGCTGGAAGCCCTGCGACAAAAACTCGCAGAGATGCCCAAGGTGCAACAGGCGCAACTTGATCTAGTCTGGGTAGAGCGCCTGGCCGCGATCCTCAAGCTGGGCGACCGCTTTGTGTTCGGTCTGACAGTGCTGTTGGTGTCTGCATTACTTTTGGTGATAGGTAATACCATTCGTCTTCATATTGAAAACCGTCGCACCGAGATAGAAGTGATTAAACTGGTCGGCGGCACGGACAGCTATGTGCGTCGGCCTTTTCTGTACATGGGCGCGCTTTATGGCTTTGGTGCCGGGATTTTGTCCTGGGGCGTGCTGGCTTTTGGCCTGGACTGGCTGAACGACGCGGTTGTCGGGCTTGCCGGACTCTACGGCAGTGATTTCGCCCTGGCTGGCGTGCCGGTAGCCGATGGTCTGAGTCTCTTGCTTGGCGCGGTATTGTTGGGGTATATCGGTGCTTGGATTGCGGTCGCTCGTCATTTACGTGAGCTGGCACCGAAGTAGTTAATGTCAGATTAATGTGGTTTCGTTTGTATTGACCGTATTGGTGGTTTAGGGAACTTGTCCTACGGTTCCCGGTCAATTTTCGCAGTGCTTCACTGCACGAGTTATGTGAGTCGGAGGTTTTTTCGTATGACCACTTCTTTGCAACCTGCTTATGCCTTGGTCCCGGGTGCGAACCTGGAAGCCTATGTGCACACGGTCAACAGCATTCCGCTGCTGACGCCCGAGCAGGAGCGTGAACTGGCCGAGAGTCTCTACTATGAGCAGGATTTGGGGGCGGCTCGGCAGATGGTGCTCGCCCACCTGCGTTTTGTCGTACATATCGCCCGTAGCTATAGCGGCTACGGCCTGGCTCAGGCTGACCTGATCCAGGAAGGCAACGTCGGCCTGATGAAGGCTGTAAAGCGCTTCAACCCCGAGATGGGTGTGCGCCTGGTATCGTTTGCCGTGCACTGGATCAAGGCGGAAATCCACGAGTTCATCCTGCGCAACTGGCGCATCGTGAAAGTCGCGACCACCAAGGCCCAGCGCAAACTGTTCTTCAACCTGCGCAGCCAGAAAAAACGCCTGGCGTGGCTGAACAACGAGGAAGTCCACCGCGTGGCCGAAAGCCTTGGTGTGGAACCGCGTGAAGTGCGCGAGATGGAAAGCCGCCTGACCGGCCACGACATGGCCTTCGACCCCGCTGCTGAAGCGGACGACGACAGTGCCTTCCAATCGCCGGCCAACTACCTGGAAGACCACCGTTACGACCCGGCGCGTCAGCTGGAGGATGCGGATTGGAGCGACAACTCCAACCACAACCTGCACGCAGCACTGGAAGTGCTGGACGACCGCAGCCGTGACATCCTCTACCAGCGCTGGCTGGCAGAAGAAAAAGCCACGCTGCACGACCTGGCGCAGAAGTACAACGTGTCGGCCGAGCGGATTCGTCAGCTTGAGAAAAGCGCGATGAACAAGCTGAAACTGTCCATCGCAGCCTAAAAATATGGGAGGGGGCTTGCCCCCGATAGCAGAGTGTCAGTCAACATCAAGGTGACTGGTCCATCGCTATCGGGGGCAAGCCCCCTCCCACATTTGTTTTTGTTGTGTCAGTCGGACCAGGGCGCCTTGCGGGAGTTGTTCAGTTCGACCAGGTAACCGTCTCCACCCAACTGACTCATCTGCTGACGAATCCAAGCCGCGCGCCTTGCCACATACGCCGTCGGATGGCTGGCACTCCACACCCGTGGATTGGGCAAAACAGCCGCCAGATAGCTGGCCTGCTGCCGCGATAACCCCTTGGCACTCACCCCAAAGTGATGCCGCGCCGCCGCTTCCGCGCCAAACACGCCTTCGTCCCACTCCACGCTATTGAGGTACACCTCAAGAATTCGCTGCTTGGGCCACAACACCTCGATCAACCCGGTAAACCAGGCTTCCAGGCCTTTGCGCAAATAGCTGCGGCCGGCCCACAGGAACAGGTTCTTCGACACCTGCTGGCTCAACGTACTGGCACCGCGAATCGAGCCGCCGCGCTCGTTGTGCAGGATCGCCGCCTGGATCGCACCGAAATCAAAGCCCCAATGCTGCGGGAAGCGCTGGTCTTCACCGGCCATCACCGCCACTTTGAGGTCATCGGAGATCTCGTCCCACGGTACCCAGGTGCGCTGCAGGTCAATGGGTTCGCCGTCGAACCAGGATTCGACCTTGCGCTCCACCATCAGCGCGGTGAAGGGCGGCGGGACGACACGAAACAGCAGCACCAGCAGCACACTGCCGATGGCAAACCATTTGACGACGTTGAGAAAGCGTTTGAAGAGGAGACGCAGCATAGAGATGGCTTGGCCGAACCCGTTGAGCGGGCCATTATACAGACCCGGCCCTTTGAGTCTGACTGGAGTTCCTCATGCTGCGTGGCTTTCTGATGTTGGCTGCCTTTTTCGGCTTCACCGGTGTCGCCCTTGGGGCCTTCGCCGCCCACGGCCTGAAAAACCGCCTGAGCGCCGAGTACCTCGCAATTTTCCACACTGGCGTGACCTACCAACTGGTGCACACCCTGGCGCTGTTCGGCGTGGCGCTGCTGGCGGCGCATATCCCTGGCCGGTTGGTCAGCTGGGCGGGCATCTCGTTTACCGTTGGCATCCTGCTGTTCTCCGGCAGCCTGTATGTGCTGACCCTGACCGGCATCAGCAAGCTTGGGATCATCACGCCGTTTGGCGGCCTGGCCTTCCTGCTTGGCTGGTTCTTCCTGGGCCTGGCGGCGTGGCGCTTGCAGGCAGCCTGACCAAGGGACTTGGGCCGGCAACCTCAATCGGGCTAGAATGCCGACCCCTAAAAACGATGGCGGCCCGTGGCATGCGCATTCAGTTGAACGGCGAATCCTTTGAACTGCCCGACGGTGAAACCGTTGCGGCCCTGCTGACCCGACTGGACCTGACCGGGCGGCGCGTCGCAGTGGAACTCAACCTGGATATCGTCCCGCGTAGCCTGCACGCCGAGACCGCACTCGCCGAAGGCGACCAGGTCGAAGTGGTCCACGCCATCGGCGGCGGCTGATCGCGCAGTTTCCTGAATTCTGCAGAACCTCACCCCATTCCGAGGATTTCCCATGAGCATCGTTCGTAGCGACAAGCCTTTCGTCCTGGCCGGGCGTACCTACCAGTCCCGCCTGCTGGTCGGCACCGGCAAGTACCGCGACATGGAAGAAACCCGCCTGGCCATCGAAGCCTCGGGCGCCGAGATCGTCACCTTCGCCGTGCGCCGCACCAACCTCGGCCAGATCGAAGGCGAGCCGAACCTGCTTGAAGTGCTGTCGCCGGACCGCTACACCTTCCTGCCGAACACCGCCGGTTGCTACGATGCCATCGAGGCCGTGCGCACCTGCCGCCTGGCCCGTGAGCTGCTCGACGGCCACAACCTGGTGAAGCTGGAAGTGCTGGCCGACCAGAAAACCCTGTTCCCCAACGTGATCGAAACCCTCAAGGCCGCCGAAACCCTGGTCAAGGAAGGTTTCGACGTGATGGTCTACACCAGCGATGACCCGATCATTGCGCGCCAACTGGCGGAAATCGGCTGCATCGCGGTGATGCCACTGGCCGGCCTGATCGGTTCCGGCTTGGGCATCTGCAATCCGTACAACCTGCAGATCATCCTCGAAGAAGCCAAGATCCCGGTGTTGGTGGATGCAGGCGTGGGCACGGCCTCCGACGCAACCATCGCCATGGAACTGGGCTGTGACGCGGTGCTGATGAACTCGGCCATCGCTCACGCCCAGCAACCGATCCTGATGGCCGAAGCCATGAACCACGCCATCGTCGCGGGCCGCCTGGCCTACCTCGCCGGCCGCATGCCGAAAAAACTCTACGCCAGCGCCTCCTCGCCGCTGGATGGTCTGATCAAGTAAGAGCCATTGATGACTGAATCAAACGAAACGCCGAACACCCTGGAAGCAGGCGACGAGTCCAAGCACCGCCGCATCAAGAGTTTTGTGATGCGCGCCGGTCGCATGACCGAAGGCCAGCAAAAGGGCCTGGAGCAAGGCACGCCGCTGTTCGTGTTGCCATTGGCCGACGCGCCGGTGGACTACGACCAGGTGTTCGGCCGTTCGGCCCCGCGTTCCCTGGAAATCGGCTTCGGCATGGGCCACTCCCTGCTGGAAATGGCCGCCGCTGCGCCGGACCAGGACTTCATTGGCGTGGAAGTCCACCGCCCAGGTGTCGGCGCGCTGCTCAACGGCGTGTTGACCCAAGGCCTGACGAACCTGCGGGTCTATGACTGCGACGCGATCGAAGTGCTCAACCGCTGCATCGCCGACAACAGCCTCGATCGCCTGATGCTGTTCTTCCCGGACCCATGGCACAAAGCCCGTCACCACAAGCGCCGCATCGTCCAGGCCTCCTTTGCGGAGCTGGTGCGCAGCAAGCTGAAAGTGGGCGGCATCCTGCACATGGCCACCGACTGGGAACCCTACGCGGAATACATGCTGGAAGTGATGAACGTCGCCCCCGGCTACCGCAACCTGGCTGAAGACGGCAAATGCGTGCCACGCCCGGCCGAGCGGCCGATCACCAAGTTCGAGCGTCGTGGCGAGCGGCTGGGGCACGGGGTGTGGGATCTGAAGTTCGAGAAGCTGGCGTAACTCCCCATTAGCTTGAAATGCAATTCTATGTGGGAGGGGGCTTGCCCCCGATAGCGGTGGATCAGTCAGCTTATCTGTAGCTGACCCAAAGCAATCGGGGGCAAGCCCCCTCCCACATTTGTTTTTGCAGTGTGCTATGAATCAGCGGCGGTCTGCGACTACGCCGATCAGTACCAGTACCACGATCAACACCGGCGCCAGGCTGTAGTTATTGAACTGGCTCAACCCCCGCACAATCCACGGCGTGGCATAGATCAGCGCCGCGCCGCTGCCGATCATGCACACCAGCGCCATCAACGGCACGCGCAACGCACCCGCGATGCTGCCCAGGCGTGCTTCGATCCAGCCCTTGATATCGGCGCCGAACAGCACCAGCAGGCAGCCCACGAGGGCCAGGGAGATTTCCGACAGGTTGCTGCGGCTCCAGCGGGATACGGTGGCGAGCAGGTCGAGTACCAAATCCATTCGATTTCCTTAAGAGCGTCAGCTCAAAAACTTCTGCAACAGATCATTGAGAAAGAGTTGCCCGCGGTCGGTCGCCGCCAGGCGTGACGGTTCGACCTGCATTAAGCCACTTTGTTCTGCCTCGCGGCGGCCTTCATCGAGGCTCGCCAGATCCAGACCGGTACGCTCGGCGTAGAGCCTGGCATCGACCCCTTCGGTGAGGCGCAGGGCGTTCATCAGGAACTCGAATGGCAACTCTTCGTTGGTCAGCTCCTTCGCGCCGGCCTGGAAGCTTTTGGCCGGGTTTAGGTAGTCCTTCGGTGCACGGGTCTTCCAGGTGCGTACGATGCGCCCGTCCGGATGGCTGAGCTTGCCGTGTGCGCCGGCACCGATGCCGATGAAGTCACCGAAGCTCCAGTAATTGAGGTTATGCCGCGCCGGGCGACCTGGTTGGGCATAGGCCGATACTTCATATTGCGCGTAGCCGTGTTCGGCAAGCAACGCCTGGCCGGCTTCCTGGATGTCCCACAGGGTGTCGTCTTCCGGCAGTGCAGGCGGCTGGTTCCAGAACACGGTGTTGGGTTCCAGGGTCAGCTGGTACCAGGACAAGTGCGTCGGCTTCAGCGCGATGGCCTGGCGCAAGTCGCTCAAGGCATCGTCCAGGGACTGATCGGGCAGCCCGTGCATCAAGTCCAGATTGAAGTTATCGAACCCGGCCTGGCGCGCCATGCCAGCGGCACGTACGGCTTCGTCGCCATTGTGGATACGGCCCAGGGCCTCAAGCTTTTCCTGCTGGAAGCTCTGGATACCGATGGACAAGCGATTGATCCCCAGCTTGCGATAGGCCACGAACTTTTCTTGCTCGAACGTCCCGGGGTTGGCTTCCAGGGTGATCTCGATATCGCCGGCAAACGGGATGCGGGCTTCCACGCCCTTGAGCAACCGCCCCAACGCTGCGGCGCTGAACAGGCTGGGCGTGCCGCCGCCGAAGAAGATCGAACTGAGTTCGCGGCCATGCACTGCGTGCAGGTCCTGATCGAGGTCGGCCAACACGGCGTCCACATACTCCTCTTCCGGCAGCACTTTACTGGCGGTGTGGGAGTTGAAGTCGCAATAAGGACATTTGCGCACGCACCACGGGATATGGATGTACAGCGCCAGGGGCGGCAGCACAGGCAAGGCCGCCCGAGGTGTTTGCGCGCCGCCGTGGATCAGCGGCTGCGCAGAGGTGTTCAGGGTCATTTCAGGCTCAGGCGTTGGCGCAGCAAATCCATTGCGCGGGCACGGTGGCTGATCTGGTTCTTGTCGGCCGGGCTCAGTTCGGCACTGGAAACGTTACGTTCCGGCACCCAGAACAAAGGGTCATAGCCAAACCCATGCTCGCCGCTGGCCGCATGCAGGATGCGCCCGTGCCACAGGCCTTCGCACAGAATCGGCAGCGGGTCATCGGCATGCCGTACCAGGGCCAGCACGCAGACGAACTGTGCGCCGCGCTCGGCGTCCGGTACGTCCTTGAGCGCGTCCAGCAGCTTGGCGTTGTTGGCGGCATCGCCCTTGCCGTCGGCGTAGCGCGCCGAATAAATGCCCGGTGCGCCGCCGAGGAAATCGACGGCCAGCCCCGAGTCATCCGCCAGCGCTGGCAGGCCGGAGATGCGTGCGGCGTTGCGTGCCTTGAGGATAGCGTTCTCGACGAACGACAGGCCGGTCTCTTCCGGTTCCACCTGGCTGAACTCGCCAATCGAGCGCAACTGCACGGAGTCGCCGAGCATGGCTTGCAGTTCTTTGAGTTTGCCGGCGTTATGGCTGGCCAGTACGAGTTGGGTGAGGTTCATTTTTCCGCCGGAAACAGTTCCTGGTTGAACTGGAAGCTATGGGCTTTGCCGCCGGTTTCAACGTTGATGGTAAACGTCTTGTATTCGCGCTGCGTCACGGAGTAGGGCGCCAGGTAATTGATGCCGCCTTTCTCGTTGATCTGCTTGAACGTCAGGACTTCGCTCTTGCCGCCCAAGTCCTTGATGGTGCCGGTCACTTGCGCGGCCACCGGGGTCACGCCCTTGATCACCGTCACGTTGATCAAGCCCTTTTCCTTGCTGCGCACCACGCCGACGGCCTGGGCGGTTTCCGGTTGCAGGAAGCTGGAGGTGAACGTGTTGTAGTGGACGGTGATATCGCCGAAGTCTTTCTTGCGATTGGCATCGATAGCGTCGGCGGCCAGGGCGCTGGCGCCCAGGCACGCGGTCAATAGAAATACAGCCAGGCGTTTCATGAGCGTCCCTCTTGAAGATGATTAGACGGCAATCTTGTGGTCCGTCAGGCCAGGACTGCTGACCCGGTAAATACCGATTTCGCCCAACAGATTGGGCCATAGTTTACTTGCCCAGCCGTGACGATGCTGTTGATCGACGGCAAGGCGGTTGATCACCTTGGCTTCACGCTCACTGCACAGGGCTTCGAAGTCTTCGAAGGTGCAGAAGTGGATGTTCGGCGTGTTGTACCAAGTGTACGGCAGGAAGTCCGACACCGGCATGCGGCCCTTGGTGGCCAGGTACCAGCGGCAGCGCCAGTGCCCGAAGTTGGGGAAGGTGATGATGCACTGGCGGCCTACGCGCAGCATTTCGTCGAGGATGCGGTCCGGGTAGTGCACCGCCTGGAGGGCCTGGGTCATCACCACGATGTCGAAGCTGTTGCTGGCAAAGTTGCCCAGGCCCTTGTCCAGGTCCTGCTCGATCACGTTGATGCCTTTGGCCACGCACTGGGCGATGTTGTCCGGGTCGTTTTCCAGGCCGTAGCCAGTGACTTGCTTGTTGTCGCGCAGCCAGCTCAGCAGTTCGCCATCGCCGCAGCCCAGGTCGAGCACGCGGCTGCCGGCGGGGATCCAGTCTTGGATGATTTCCAGGTCGGCTCTCATGGCGTTCTCACACAGTAATCCGGTTCATGTAATTGCCGAACGCCTGCAAGTAACGCGGGATCGGGATCAGGAAGGCGTCGTGGCCTTGCGGTGCATCGATCTCCAGGTAGCAGACGTCCTTGCGTGCAGCCATCAGCGCGTCCACCAGCTCGCGGGAGCGGGCCGGCGAGAAGCGCCAGTCGGTGGTGAAGGACATCACGCAGAACTTGGCCGTGGCGCCTTCGAAGGTTTTCGCCAGGTCGTCGTCGTGGTTGGCGGCCGGGTCGAAGTAGTCCAGCGCCTTGGTCATCAGCAAGTAGGTGTTGGCGTCGAAACGCCCCGAGAACTCCTCGCCCTGGTAGCGCAGGTAGCTTTCCACCTGGAACTCGACGCTGTGGAAGTCGTAGTTGAGCTTCTCGCTCTTGAGGCCACGGCCGAATTTCTCGCCCATGGAGTCATCGGACAGGTAGGTGATATGCCCGACCATCCGCGCCAGCATCAGGCCGCGCTTGGGAATCACGCCGGCTTCCTGGAACGAACCACCGTGGAACTCCGGGTCGGTAAGGATGGCCTGGCGTGCCACTTCGTTGAAGGCGATGTTCTGCGCCGACAGCTTGGGGGCCGAGGCGATTGCCAGGCAATGGCGCACGCGGTCCGGGTAGGTGATGGTCCATTGCAGCGCCTGCATGCCGCCCAGGCTGCCGCCGATTACTGCCGCCCACTGGTTGATACCCAGCAGGTCGGCGAGGCGCGCTTGGCTGTGCACCCAGTCTTCCACGGTGAGCACCGGGAAGTCGGCGCCGAACGGTTTGCCGGTTTCCGGATTGAGGCTGCTGGGGCCGGTGGAACCGTTGCAGCCGCCCAGGTTGTTCAGGCTGACCACAAAGAACTTGTTGGTGTCGATGGGCTTGCCGGGGCCGATGCAACTGTCCCACCAGCCGGGCTTGCGATCCTCGGCAGAGTGGAAACCGGCCGCGTGATGATGGCCGGACAAGGCGTGGCAGATCAGCACGGCGTTGCTCGCCGTGGCGTTCAGTTGGCCATAGGTTTCATAGATCAGGTCGTAGGCGGGCAGCGAACGGCCGCAGGCCAGGGCCAGCGGTTCGCTGAAGTGCGCCACTTGGGGCACGACCAGTCCAACAGAATCGGGGGGGAAGGCAGCTGGCATCGACCCTGCTCTCGTTTAAATGAGGCGTAAGTCTAAAGACCGCTGCACCTAGCGGCAAGCAATGGCCTGAGCGGTTTGAAATGTGGGAGGGGGCTTGCCCCTCTCACATTTGCTTTGCGTCAGATCAGTAGACGCAAAATCTCCGGCATCCCGGTCATGGCCGCCAGGTTGTTGATCACCAGCATGTCCAGCAACTTGAGCACCATGAACGCCAGGATCGGCGAGATATCCAGGCCGCCGAGGTTCGGCAGCAGGCGGCGGAATGGCGCCAGGGCCGGCTCGCAGATCTGGTTCACCAGCTCGGCGCCAGGGTTGTGGCTACCGGGGGCGACCCAGGACAGGATCACGCTGATGATCAGGGCGAAGAAGAAGATCTTCAGGAACAGCGCGGTCACGCCGATGATGGCCCAGATCAGCAACTGTACGAAATTGCCGGTGGTGCCGTAGGTCAGCAGCAGGGTCAGCGCCATCAAGGCCAACTGCACCAGGATTGCCAGCACCAGCGACGACATGTCCAGGCCGAACAGGCTCGGGATGATCCGGCGCAATGGCTTGAGCAGCGGTTGGGTGGCCTTGACGATGAACTGGCAGAGCGGGTTGTAGAAGTTCGCACGTACCAGTTGCAGCACGAAGCGCATCAGGACGATCAGCAGGTACAGGCTGCCGAGGGTTTGCAGCACGTAGACGGCTGCGGTGTTCAAACCAATCATGTTGGCTCCTTATTTGCCCAGTTGTTCGGCGAGTTCCGCCGAGCGGCGCGCAGCGGCACCCAGTGCTTTTTCCACCAGGGCTTCAAAGCCCCCGGCCTGGAACGACTCGATGGCCGCCTGTGTGGTGCCGCCCGGCGAGGTCACGCGGCGGCGCAGCTCGGCGGCGTCCACATCGCTGGACACCGCCATGCGCGCAGCCCCCAGGGCGGTCTGCGCGGCCAGTTGTTCGGCAACGTCCTTGGACAGGCCCAGCTTCACGCCGGCGGCGGTCATGGCTTCGATCAGCAGGAAAAAATACGCCGGGCCGCTGCCGGATACGGCGGTGACCGCGTCCAGTTGCTGCTCCTGTTCCAGCCACAGCGCGAGGCCCACGGCGGACAGCAGTTCTTGCGCCTGGTCGCGTTGTTCGGCGCTCACTTCGGTGGTGGCGTACAAGCCGCTCACGCCTTGGCTGACCAGGGCTGGCGTGTTGGGCATGCAGCGCACGATCGGCTGGGCGCCGAGCCAGGTGTTCATGCTGGCGCAGGTGATGCCGGCGGCGATGGACACCACCAGTTGGTTCGGCTGCAGGCTTGGGCGCAGGCTTTCGCACACCGCCTTCATGGCCTGCGGCTTCACTGCCAGCACGATCACGTCGACGCCCTGGATGGCCTCGGCGTTGTCGGCAAAGGTTTCAATACCGTGCTCGGCGCTGACGCGGGCACGGGTGTCTGCGCCCGGGTCGCTGGCGCGGATCTGCGCGGCATCCAGGCCCTTGGCCCGCAGGCCACCGATCAGGCTGGCCGCCATGTTACCGGCGCCGATAAAGGCTATACGCGTGTCTTTCATGACAGGTCCTTAGCTATATGGAAGTCAGCCATTTCATGGCTGGCCGTAGTCGCGGGCGCCAAACAGGGCGGTACCGATCCGCACCCAGGTGGCGCCTTGGGCAATGGCCGACTCAAGGTCGTGGCTCATGCCCATGGAAAGTGTGTCCAGCGGCAGGTTCAAACTGGCTTGCAGCTCGCGCACGGTGGCGAAGGCTGCATCTTGCGCGGCGCGCTCTTCGGTCGGCTCGGGGATTGCCATCAGGCCACGCAGCTTCAGGCGCGGCAGGGCGCTGATAGCGTTGGCCAGGGCTGGCAGGTCGGCGGGTGTACAGCCGGACTTGCTGGCTTCGCCGCTGACGTTGACCTGGATGCAGATGTTCAGCGGTGGCAGGTCGGCCGGGCGTTGTTCGGACAAGCGTTGAGCGATTTTCAAGCGGTCCACGGAATGCACCCAAGCGAAGTTCTCGGCGATAGCGCGCGTCTTGTTCGATTGAATGGGGCCGATGAAGTGCCAACTCAAGGGCAGGTCGGTTAATTCGGCCTGTTTGCCCAGGGCTTCCTGCAGATAGTTCTCGCCAAAATCGTGCATCCCGGCGGCATAGGCTTCGCGCACGGCTTGCGCGGGTTTGGTCTTGCTCACGGCCAGCAGGTGGATGCTGCTTGCGTCACGTTGCACGGCGTCGGCTGCGGCGCGGATGCGCTGGCTAACCTGGCCGATGTTGTCTGCTATCGTCGACATTCAAGATGCGCCCGTGGATATGGAGTCCGCGGCATTCTACTGGAAATGGAAAGCCCTATGGATATCACTGAATTACTCACGGCCAGCGTGCGCCGTGGCGCCTCCGACCTGCATTTGTCCGCCGGACTGGCGCCGATGCTGCGGGTGGATGGGGAGGTCTGGCCGCTGGATGGGCGGGTGCTTTCACCCCCGCAAGTGGCCGACTTGTTGAGCCCATTGCTCAATCAGCACCAACAAAAGGATTTCGAAACATCTCTTGAAACGGATTTTGCCTTCGAACTGCCCGGTGTGGCGCGGTTCCGCGCCAATGTGTTCCGGCAGGAGCGGGGCATGGGCGCGGTGTTTCGCGCCGTACCGGCCGAGGTCCAGAGCCTGGAGCGCCTCGGCCTGGGGGAAGTATTCCAGCGTATCGCCCAGCTGCCGCGCGGCCTGGTGCTAGTGACCGGCCCTACCGGCTCGGGCAAGTCTACGACTCTGGCGGCGATGATCGACTTTCTCAATCAGCATCGACGCCAGCACATCCTCACCCTTGAAGACCCCATCGAGTTTATCCACACGCCGAACATGGCATTGATCAACCAACGGCAGGTGCACCGCGACACCCATAGTTTTTCGGTTGCCCTGCGCTCGGCGCTCAGGGAAGACCCGGACGTGATCCTGGTGGGTGAACTGCGCGACCTGGAAACCATCCGCCTGGCCCTGACGGCGGCTGAGACCGGGCACCTGGTATTCGGCACCTTGCATACCTCGTCGGCGGCAAAGACCGTGGATCGGCTGGTGGATGTGTTTCCGGCGGGGGAAAAGGCCATGGTCCGCTCGATGCTGTCGGAGTCGTTGCAGGCAGTGGTGTCCCAGGTGCTGGTGAAGAAGATCGGCGGGGGGCGGGTGGCGGCCCATGAAATCATGTTGGGTACGCCGGCTATTCGCAATCTGATCCGTGAGGACAAGGTGGCGCAGATGGTCTCGGCGATCCAGACGGGTGGGGCGCTGGGGATGAAGACGCTGGATATGAGCTTGAAGGCGTTGGTCGGGGAGGGGGTGATCAGTCGGGAAGAGGCGCAGCAGAAGGCGAGGGTGCCTGGGGAAATATGAAGGTCCAAATGTGGCAGGGGCTTGCCCCCGATAGCAGTGGATCAGTTAGCTTATTTGTAGCTGATCCACGGTAATCGGGGGCAAGCCCCCTCCCACATTGTTCACCCACCGCACTCCAGCCTGGAATCAGCGCTGGACCACCCGCAGGTTGTTCTGCTCTTTGGGCAATACCCGCTTGGCAATCACGTAGTTCTTGTCCCAGAACGGTTTCTTCAGCGTGTCGATGCTGACCGCTTTGCCACGGCGTGGTGCGTGGATGAAACGGTCGTTGCCCAGGTAGATGGCAACGTGGTTCACCTGGCGGCTCTTCAATTTGAAGAACAGCAGGTCACCCGGTTTCAAGTCCTTGCGATCAACCTTCTGCCCGTGGCCGGCGGCCATGGCGTTGGAGGTGCGTGGCAAATCCACGGCGGCTACGTCGTTAAACGCATATTTCACCAAGCCGCTGCAGTCGAACCCTTTACTTGGGCTGCTGCCGCCCCAACGATAAGGAGTACCGAGCACGTTGACGGCACGGCTGAGCACGGTGCTGCTCTGCCTGGTGTTGACGCCTACCAGGCCGGCCGTTGCCTTGCCGTGGGCCTTGCTCAGTTGAGTCGGGCGGTTGACGGTCAGCTTGACCGACTTGGCGGTGCTTGGCGTGCTGTGGACTTTAGGGGTGAAACCGTTAACGTTGGGAAGTCGTTGCTCACGATTGGTGGCGTGGGCGGCCAGTGGCATTAATAGGCAAATGGTTAGCCATGTCTTGAAAAATGGTCGCATTAGGCGTGGCTCTTATGGGTTTGCGCGCAACTTTATAACAGCTTTTTGTGTCGTTCTCAGGCCGTTTGTCGACTGAACCTTGACGTCAAAATCAGGAAAAACGCGACGATTCGCCGCAATTGTCCTACACAAGTCAGGTGGCATAAGGCTTTCAGGGCAGGGAAGATACCATTTGCCGTACGTCGGGCGCCCGTAAAAAAGTCACAAAGAAAATGAAAAAATTTATCTATCGAGGCAAAAGAGGTACGCGATGAACACCTATCAGCAGATTGGCGAGCAGCAAGACACCCACAGCAAGGTCATCGGTTACCTGCTGTGGATTTTCGGTTTTACCGGGGCGCATCGCTTCTACTACGGCAAGCCGGTGACCGGAACAATCTGGTTTTTCACCTTTGGCTTGCTGGGTATCGGCTGGCTGATCGACCTGTTCCTGATCCCAGCCATGGATCGTGAAGCGGACCTGAGGTTTACCGCCGGGCCCATCGAATACAACGTGGCCTGGATCCTGTTGGCGTTTCTCGGGGTATTTGGCGTGCACCGCATGTACCAGGGCAAATGGATCACCGGCCTGATCTACCTGCTGACCGGCGGTTTGTTCCTGGTTGGGGTGCTGTATGACTTCTGGACGTTGAATACGCAGATATCGATCCGCAATGCCGAGCGCAACAGCGGCCGCTGATCTTTAACTTCTGGTGGAGATCAACATGTGGGAGGGGGCTTGCCCCCGATAGCGGTGGATCAGTCAGCTTATCTGTAGCTGACCCACTGCAATCGGGGGCAAGCCCCCTCCCACATTGATCATGCCCACATTAGAGGTGGGATTTTTCAGGCCGGGTAGCTGATGCGGCCATCCACCAGGGTGTAACGCACCGTCGCCGGCAGGCTATGGCCGATGAACGGGCAGTTTTCACCTTTGGATAGCCATTGCTCCCCCGCAATCGTGGAACTGGCCGGATCAAAAAGCACCAGGTCCGCCGCCGAACCCACCGCCAACTTGCCCGCTGGCAGGCGCAAGGCCTCGGCCGGGCCGCTGCTCAGGCGTGCCAACAATGTCGGCAAGTCCAGCAACCCATCCTCTACCAACGTCATCGCCAGAGGCAGCAATAGTTCGACACTGCTGATGCCCGGCTCTGTCGCGCCAAACGGTGCCAGCTTGGCATCCCTCTCATGGGGCTGGTGATGGCTGGAAATCGCCGAGACCACACCGGACTTCACTGCTGCGCGCAAACCGTCGCGGTCAGCCAGGGTACGCAGTGGCGGTTGCACGTGGTACAGGCTGGAGAAGTCGATCAGCGCTTCGTCCGTCAGGATCAGCTGATAAAGCGCCACATCCGCTGTCACCGGCAAGCCACGGGCCTGGGCCTGGGCGATCAGGGCCACGCCCCGCGCACTGGTCAACTGGCTGAAGTGCGCACGCACGCCGCTTTGTTCCACCAGCAGCAGGTCACGGGCCAGGGCCACGGTCTCGGCGGTTTCCGGGATGCCCGGCAGGCCGAGGAAGCTGGCCACGGCGCCTTCATGGGCCAGGCCGCCTTCGGCCAGGTCACGGTCCTGGGAATGGAAGATCACGGTAAGGTCGAAAGTCGCCGCGTATTCCAGGGCACGTAACAGCGTGCGGGTACTGCGAAAGCTATCCAGGCCGTTGCCGAAGGCCACGCAACCGGCGTCGCGCAGTGCGATCAGTTCGGCGAGTTGTTCGCCTTCCAGGCCTTTGCTCAAGGCGCCGATAGGGAACACTTTGCAGTTGCCGGCTTCACGGGCGCGGTCGAGGATCAGCTCGGTCACGGCCGAGGTGTCCAGCACCGGCCTGGTGTGCGGTGGGCAGCACAGGCTGGTTACCCCACCGGCTGCGGCAGCGCGGGTTTCGCTGGTGATATTGCCCTTGCGGCTGTAGCCCGGCTCGCGCAGGGCGACGTTCAGGTCAACCAGGCCAGGCGCGGCCACCAGGCCTTTGGCCTCGATCGTCTCGCTGGCGCTGAAGCCTGCGGGCGCGGCGCCAATGGCGATGAGCTTGCCGGCGTCCAGATGCAGATCGGTAACTTGATCCAGGCCACTGGCCGGATCGACGACGCGGGCGCCGAGGATGCTGAGCTTCACTGGGCGTTCTCCTGCTCGAATTGACGTTGCGCGGTTTGCCCGCTCATGGCCATGGACAGCACGGCCATGCGTACGGCGATGCCGTAGGTCACCTGGTTGAGGATCACCGACTGCGGACCGTCGGCCACCGCCGACTCAATCTCCACGCCACGGTTGATCGGGCCCGGGTGCATCACGATGGCATCCGGCTTGGCGCCGGCCAGGCGTGCGGTGGTCAGGCCGAACAAACGGTAGAACTCGCCTTCGCTCGGTAGCAGGCCACCGGCCATGCGCTCGCGTTGCAGGCGCAGCATGATCACCACGTCCACGTCCTTGAGGCCTGCGGCCATGTCGGTGTAGACCTTCACGCCGTACTGTTCGATACCGATGGGCAACAGGGTTTTCGGCGCAATCACGCGGATATCCGGGCAACCCAGGGCTTTGAGGGCCAGCATGTTCGAGCGCGCGACCCGCGAATGCAGGATGTCGCCGACGATGGCCACCGAGAGATTCTCAAAGCTGCCTTTGTGCCGACGAATGGTGAGCATGTCGAGCATGCCCTGGGTCGGGTGGGCGTGGCGGCCGTCACCGCCGTTGATGATCGCCACCTGCGGGCACACGTGTTCGGCGATGAAGTGCGCGGCGCCGGAGTCGCCGTGGCGTACCACGAACATGTCGGCGGCCATCGCTTCCAGGTTGCGCAGGGTGTCGAGCAGGGTCTCGCCCTTGCTTGCCGACGAGGTGGACACGTTCAGGGTGATCACATCGGCCGACAGCCGCTGGGCGGCCAGTTCAAAGGTGGTGCGGGTGCGGGTGGAGTTCTCGAAGAACACGTTGCAGATGGTTTTGCCGCGCAACAGCGGGACCTTCTTCACCGCCCGGCCACCGACTTCGAGGAACGAGTCGGCGGTGTCGAGGATTTCGGTGAGCAGTTCGCGGGGCAAACCGTCGAGCGACAAGAAGTGTCGCAACTGGCCCTGAGCATTGAGCTGCAGCGGGCGCTTGGCATCTAGAGGCGTCATCGCGGGGACTCTTTACAAGGCGGTTTAAAGGGCGAGGTCTTGCAGTTCGAGTACGAGCGGCGTGGGACCGAGCAATTTTACCCGTTGATGGGCTTCTAGCGACAGGGTGGCGCCGACCACATCCGGGCTGATCGGCAATTCGCCGGCGTCCAGGTCCAGCAGGCACACCAGGGTCACGCTGGCCGGGCGGCCATAATCGAACAGTTCGTTCATGGCGGCACGGATGGTGCGACCGCTCATCAGCACGTCGTCGATCAGCACCAGGTGCTGGCCTTCGATCTCGAAAGGCAGGGCCGACGGACGCACTTGTGGGTGCAGGCCGTTCTGGCTGAAATCGTCGCGGTAAAAGGAGACGTCCAGGGTGCCCAGGGGCGAATCGCTGCCCAGTGCTTCCAACAACGCCTGGGCCACCCACACACCGCCGGTGCGAATACCGATGAAGCGCGGCTCGCTGATGTTGCGGTGTTGCAGATGGGCCGTGAGGCTGGTGGCCATCTGGCTGATCAGTTCGGCGGGGTTCGGCAGGCTCATGCAGGCTCCTTCAGGACCTTGGCGCAGGCAAGGTCCGGGCTCAAACGTAAAAAGACGCGGCAAGCCGCGTCTGTCAGGATTCAAATAAAGCGGTGTTTTCATCCAGCCAACCCTGCAACAGCAGGGCGGCGGCGATGGCGTCTACCGGGTTGTCGCGGTAGCTGCCTTTCTGCCCGCCACGGTCGCGTCGCTCGCCTTTGGCTTCAAAGGTGGTGAGGCGTTCGTCGTGGGTATAGAAGGGCAGGTTGTAGCGGCCATTGAGGCGGCGGGCGAATTTTTCGGCACGCAGGCACATGTCGCTGGGGGTGCCGTCCATGTTCAGGGGCAGGCCGACCACGACCGCGTCGGGCTTCCACTCTTTGATGAGGGCTTCAACCTGGTTCCAGTCCGGCACGCCGTTCTGGGCTTTCAAGGTGCACAGCTCACGGGCCTGGCCGGTGATCACCTGGCCTACGGCTACGCCGATCTGTTTGGTGCCGTAGTCAAACCCGAGGATCAGACGCAAAGCCATCAGGCGTGTCCCGCCTGGCTGGTCAGCAGGTTGAGGTTGATCCCCAGCGTCGCCGCAGCTGCGTCCAGGCGCAGTTCACTGGCGGTGTTGAACAGGATGTCGGCGTCGAACGGGCAGGTCAGCCAGGCATTGCTGGCCAGTTCGGCTTCCAATTGGCCGGCTTCCCACCCCGCGTAACCGAGGGTGATCACGCTTTGCTCAGGCCCCACGCCGTCGGCGATGGCGAACAACACGTCCTGGGAGGTGGACAGCGATACGCCGTCCAGATCGACCGTGGCCTGGAACTTCGGCCCGGTCGGGTGCAGTACAAACCCACGATCAGTCTGCACCGGCCCGCCGATGTAAATCGGCACGCCCTGGCACCGGGCCGGCGGGTCAAGCTCGGGGCGCAGTTGCTCAAGGATATCCGCCAGGTTCAGCTCTTGCGGGCGGTTGACCACCAACCCCATGGCACCATTGGCCGTGTGCTCGACGATGTAGGTCAAGGTCTGCGCAAAGTTCGGGTCGGCCATATGGGGCATGGCGATCAGGAATTGATGCTTGAGGTAGGTCGGGCTGACGTTTTTCATGTTCGATAGTGTGGCGGTGGAGGGGCGAACTGACAAGCTGGTGATGTGCCACAGCTGGTAATTGTCATCAATTGCTCGACAGCCGATCGCCCTTGGCAAACTTCCAGGTGCGGATGATTTCCAGGCGGTCGACGTCGTTCAAATCGCCGCTGAACGGCGCAAAGGGCGCGGCCAGGCGCACGATGCGCTGGGCGGCCTGGTCCAGCAACGGCTGGCCGGACGACTCGAGCACCTGCACTTCATAGAGCGTGCCGTCGCGGTTGATTGACACCAATAGTCGCAAATTTCCGTAAATCTGCTGGCGTCGGGCTTCCTCCGGGTAATTGAGGTTACCGATACGCTCGACCTTCTTGCGCCACTCGTCTTTGTACCAGGCGCCTTTGTCGCGCATGGTCGATGCGGCGTTCAGCCGATAGATGCGCGGGCGCTTGGCGTACAGCTGCTGTTCGTTGGCCAGTTCGGCTTCGAGGCTGGAAATTTCGTCGGACAGGGTCGAACTGTCGAAAGTCGGTGCCGGTTTTACAGGCTCGGGCGTGGGTTCGGTCTTGGTTTTTTCGCGCTGGGCCGGGGCTTTCTGCGGTTTGGGTGCGATGGTGGTCACGGCGGGCTTGGGCGCTGCCTGCTTGACCTCCGGCTTGGGCGCCGGTGGTGGGGTGACTTTGTTGACCTTGTTGTCCTGGAACGGCGCCACTTCGGTGGTCTTCGGCACGGCTTTCTTGTCGAGGGTGCCGCTGCCTTGCTGGTTGTCCTGGGCGAGAAAGTCAGCCTTCTCGGGCTTCTTTTCGCTCTTGAACGTGGCGAGGGTGATTTCCAGGGTCTGGGTGATTTGCTTGGGTTCGACCATGGTGAAACCCACGCCGAGGATCAGGGCCAAGTGAATCAACGCTGCCAGGAACAGGGTAAATCCGAGCCGATCAGCCGGGCGCACGCCGCTGTGGGAGAGTTCGGGGGGTAGCTCGGACGGGAGTGTCATGACAAAAAAACCAACATCGCGCGTTTCACAGGTGGGGCATGATAGCGCAATGTTGGTGCGTGTCCGGCTGTTCTATATCACTTGGCTTGCAGCTTGCGCTCAATGGCGGCCATCAGCATTTCGCCGATGTTCGTGCCAAATGCGTTGTCGATCTCGCGAATGCAGGTGGGGCTGGTGACGTTGATTTCGGTGAGGTTCTCGCCGATGACGTCCAGTCCCACGAACAGCAGGCCTTTTTCGCGCAGGGTCGGGCCAACCTGGGCGGCAATCCAGCGGTCCTTGTCCGATAGAGGGCGGGCTTCGCCACGACCACCGGCCGCCAGGTTGCCACGGGTCTCGCCGGCGGCCGGGATGCGCGCCAGGCAGTAGTCCACCGGCTCGCCGTCAATCATCAGGATGCGCTTGTCGCCGTCCTTGATCGCCGGCAGGTAGGCCTGGCCCATGATCTGCTGGGTGCCCAGGGCGGTCAGGGTTTCCAGGATCACCGACAGGTTCGGGTCGCCGGCGCGGTGGCGGAAGATCGAGGTGCCACCCATGCCGTCCAGCGGCTTGAGGATCACATCGCCATGCTTGGCAGCGAACTCGCGCAGCACATCGGCGCGGCGGCTGACCACGGTCGGTGGTGTGCACTGTGGGAACAGGGTGGCGAACAGCTTTTCGTTGCAGTCACGCAGGCTCTGCGGCTTGTTGACGATCAGCACGCCGGCGCGCTCGGCCTGCTCCAGCAGGTAGGTGGAGTAGACGAATTCCATGTCGAATGGCGGGTCCTTGCGCATCAGGATCACGTCCAGGTCGCTCAGCGGGCTGTCGATTTCGTCTTGCAGCTCGAACCACTTCTCAGGGTTGGCAAACACCTGCAGCGGGCGCATGCGTGCGCGGGCCTCGCCGTCACCCTGGTAAAGATCGCGCTGCTCCATATAGAACAAGGTCCAGCCGCGGGCCTGGGCGGCCAGGAGCATGGCCAGCGAGCTGTCCTTTTTATAGGAAATGCTGGCGATAGGGTCCATGACAATGCCGACGCGAACGCTCATGGGGGATTTCCTCTAGCAAATTAGGGCGCATAAAAGTGGCGTCAGAGTGGCGCTGCGGCTGTTGTGGGTCAAGGAAAAACCACCTGGCCGGTTGCTCGATAGATTGCGCCCGGAGACTGTGCTAAAAAGACTGCCACGGCGCAGCAGCCCTTGAATTCCAAGGCTTGCGGCGCTCATCCTGTGCAACATCAGGCAGTACACACCGAAAACCGATTCGCTGTGGCGATGGCAGAGCAGATATGGAACAGCATTCCAACGCCTTGAGAGTGATGGTGATCGACGATTCGAAGACGATCCGCCGCACCGCCGAGACCTTGTTGAAGAACACGGGGTGCGATGTCATCACGGCCATCGACGGTTTCGATGCCCTGGCCCGGATTGTGGATCATCACCCGCACATTATTTTTGTCGACATCATGATGCCGCGCCTGGATGGCTATCAGACCTGCGCGCTGGTGAAGAACAACCCGGCGTTCAAGTCGATCCCGGTGATCATGCTGTCGTCCAAGGACGGCTTGTTCGACAAGGCCAAGGGGCGCATCGTGGGTGTCGATCAGTTTTTGACCAAGCCTTTCAGCAAGGAAGAACTGCTGGGCGCGATCAAGGCCTACGTGCCAGGGTTCGCCGTAGTAGAACAAGCACACTGACGCCGCCTCACAAGGGCCGGCGTCCACCTATGTAGTGGGGAAAACCATGGCACGTGTTCTGATCGTCGACGATTCGCCGACCGAAATGTACAAACTGACCGGCATGCTGGAAAAGCACGGCCACCAGGTCCTCAAGGCTGAAAACGGTGCGGATGGCGTGGCCCTGGCCCGCCAGGAAAAACCCGACGCCGTCCTGATGGACATCGTGATGCCGGGCCTCAATGGCTTCCAGGCCACCCGCCAGCTGTCCAAGGAGCCGGAAACCAACGGCATCCCGATCATCATCATCACCACCAAGGACCAGGAAACCGACAAGATCTGGGGCGCACGCCAGGGCGCCAAGGACTATCTGACCAAGCCGGTGGATGAAGAAACCCTGATCGCCACCCTGAACAAGGTGCTGGCCGGCTGACGGTTCGCCATCATGACCGAGTCGCAAACCGCCTTTGAGCTGCTGCTGGACATCGACCGCCGCTGTCGCCTGTTGGCCGCCGACCTGCCGTCCCAGGAAACCCGCCTGCAACGCTGGAGCGGGATCGGCTTTCGCCTGGGGCAGCACTGGTATGTGGCGCCCATGGGCGAAGTTGCCGAAGTCCTGCATGAACCGCGCTGCACGCTGATGCCCGGGGTCAAGGCCTGGGTCAAGGGTGTGGCTAACCTGCGTGGGCGCTTGTTGCCGGTGATGGATCTGGGCGGGTTCCTCGGCCTTGAGCTGTCCAAGGCACGCAAACAGCGGCGCGTACTGGTGGTGGAATTCAACGATTTGTTTGTCGGGCTGCTGGTGGACGAGGTGGTGGGAATGCAGCATTTCGCACAAGACGCACTGCTGGCGAGTGCCGCTCCCGGCGCGCCGTTTATCCAGGGACGTTTCGAGGGCACCCCGCAGTGGCAGGTCTTCAGCCCCTTCGCCCTGGCCCAGGCCCCAGGCTTCATGGATGTTGCCGCATGACCACCGTTACCCCGCCAAAACCCCAGGCCGCGTCGCGCAGTCGTTCCCAGATCATTGTGCTGTTCATTGCACTGATCGTGTTCATCATGTTGCTGTTTGCCAACTTTGCGTACCTCAACACCCAGTCCACCTATGACAAGCAGTACATTGGCCACGCCGGTGAGTTGCGCGTGCTGTCCCAGCGCATTGCCAAGAACGCCACCGAAGCCGCCGCCGGCAAGGCTGCTGCGTTCAAGTTGCTGGGCGATGCGCGCAACGACTTCGCCCAGCGCTGGGGCTACCTGAAAAAAGGTGATCCGGAAACCGGCCTGCCGGCTGCGCCCAGTGCGGTACGCGCCGAAATGCGTGCGGTGCAGACCGACTGGGAAGCGCTGCTGAAAAACACCGACGCGATTCTCGCCAGTGAGCAGACCGTGCTGTCCTTGCACCAGGTCGCCGCGACCCTGGCCGAAACCGTTCCGCAGTTGCAGGTGGAGTCGGAAAAGGTCGTCGACATCCTCCTGCAACGCGGTGCCCCGGCCAGCCAGGTCGCCCTGGCCCAGCGCCAGTCGTTGCTGGCCGAGCGGATCCTGGGGGCGGTGAACACCGTACTGGCCGGCGACGAAACCGCCGTGCAGGCCGCCGACGCCTTTGGCCGCGATGCCAACCGTTTCGGCCAGGTGCTCAACGGCATGCTCCAGGGCAACCCCGGCCTGCGCATCACCCAGGTCGAAGACCGCGATGCCCGCGCGCGGCTGGCGGAAATCGCCGAGCTGTTCGAGTTTGTCTCCGGCTCGGTGGATGAAATTCTCGAAACCTCGCCGCAACTGTTCCAGGTGCGCGCTTCGGCGAGCAACATCTTCAACCTGTCACAAACCCTGCTCGATGAAGCCTCGCACCTGGCCACCGGTTTCGAAAACCTGGCCAGTGGCCGCAGTTTCGACACCATCGGCGGCTATGTACTGGGCCTGCTGGCGCTGACCTCGATCATCCTGATCGGCCTGGTGATGGTGCGCGAGACCAACCGCCAACTGCATGAAACCGCCGAGAAGAACGAGCGCAACCAGAACGCGATCATGCGCCTGCTGGATGAAATCGAAGACCTGGCCGACGGCGACCTCACCGTGACGGCCTCGGTGACCGAAGACTTCACCGGCACCATCGCCGACTCCATCAACTATTCCGTCGACCAGCTGCGCGACCTGGTTGCCACCATCAACCTCACCGCCGGGCAAGTCGCCGGTGCGGTGCAGGACACCCAGGCCACTGCCATGCACCTGGCCCAGGCCTCGGAGCACCAGGCTCAGCAGATCGCCGAAGCGTCCACGGCGATCAACCAGATGGCCCAGTCCATCGACCAGGTGTCAGCCAACGCCGCCGAATCGTCGGCGGTGGCGGAGCGCTCGGTGGAAATTGCCAACAAGGGCAACGAGGTGGTGCACAACACCATCCACGGCATGGACAACATTCGCGAACAGATCCAGGACACCGCCAAGCGCATCAAGCGCCTGGGCGAGTCGTCCCAGGAAATTGGCGATATCGTCA
This sequence comes from Pseudomonas sp. DR208, assembly GCF_019823005.1. Taxonomy (NCBI): domain Bacteria; kingdom Pseudomonadati; phylum Pseudomonadota; class Gammaproteobacteria; order Pseudomonadales; family Pseudomonadaceae; genus Pseudomonas; species Pseudomonas sp. DR208. Next base: position 6,031,083 of record NZ_CP081944.1, on the reverse strand, counting down.
GCCTGATCGACGATATTGCCGAGCAGACCAACATCCTCGCCCTCAACGCGGCGATCCAGGCGAGCATGGCCGGGGACGCCGGGCGCGGCTTTGCAGTGGTGGCCGATGAAGTGCAACGCCTGGCCGAGCGTTCGTCGGCGGCGACGCGGCAGATTGAAACCCTGGTGCGGGCGATCCAGGCCGACACCAACGAAGCGGTCATTTCAATGGAGCAGACCACCACCGAAGTGGTGCGCGGCGCACGGTTGGCCCAGGATGCCGGGGTGGCGCTGGAAGAGATCGAAGGCGTGTCGAAAACCCTCGCAGCGTTGATCCAGAGCATCTCCAACGCGGCGCAGCAGCAGACGAGTTCGGCGGGGCAGATCTCCCTGACCATGAACGTGATCCAGCAGATCACCACCCAGACCTCTTCGGGCTCCACGGCCACCGCGGAAAGCATCGGCAACCTGGCGAAAATGGCCAGCCAGCTGCGCCGGTCGGTGTCGGGGTTCACCTTGCCAGCGGCTAAACAGGCTGATGATTGAAATGCAGTACACATGTGGGAGGGGGCTTGCCCCCGATAGCAGTGGGTCAGTCACCCAATCTTTGACTGATGCACCGTCATCGGAGGCAAGCCCCCTCCCACATGTGATCTCTATCTGTCTTGATATCTCGCACCACCAGCAACCCATGAATTCCAAGCGGAGCAGTTATGGTTGATCGGCACGACTACGTGGCCCTCGAATGGGTCAAGGGCGACATTGCCGAAACCCTGAAACAGGCCCGTTCGGCGCTCGATGCGTACGTCGAAACCTCAGACGGCGATGCCATCGGCGAGTGCCTGGCGTGTGTCCATCAAGTGCATGGCGCGCTGCAAATGGTCGAGTTCTATGGCGCAGCCCTGCTGGCCGAGGAAATCGAAGAGCTGGCGCAGGCCCTGCAAGCCGACCGCGTGAGCCAGCGCGACGAAAGCATCCGCCTGCTGCAACAGGCCCTCAACCAATTGCCGCTGTACCTGGACCGTGTGCACAGCGCCCGCCGCGACTTGCCGCTGGTGGTGTTGCCATTGCTCAACGACCTGCGCAGCGCGCGTGGTGAAAGCCTGTTGTCGGAGACCAGTCTGTTCAGCCCGCAACTGCTGAGCATCGCGCCGCTGCCTGATGAGGCCCTGGCCCAACGTGCCGTGCCCGACCTGAAAGAACAACTGCGCCAGTGGCACCAAGTGCTGCAACAGGCCTTGGCCGGGTTGCTGCGCGAAGACCATGGCCCCAGCAACCTGGAAGACATGGCGCGGGTGTTCGCGCGCCTTGAAGCCTTGTGCCAGGGCGCGCCGTTGTTGCCATTGTGGCAAGTCACCTCGGCGCTGGTCGAAGGCATGCTCACCGGCGTGATCGCCAACAGTCCGGCGCTGCGCAGCCTGCTCAAGGCCAGCGACAGACAGCTCAAGCGCCTGCTGGCCCAGGGCATCGTCGGGATCAATCAGGCAGCGCCGGATGAACTGCTCAAAAGCCTGTTGTTTTACGTCGCCAAGGTCACTCGGCCGACGCCGCGCATGCAAAGCCTCAAGGAACGCTACGGCCTGGATGAGGCCTTGCCCGACAGCGCGGTGGTCGACGCCGAGCGCGCGCGCCTGGCCGGGCCGGACCGCAACGCCATGGGCTCGGTGCTGGGCGCGTTGTGCGAAGAGCTGGTGCGGGTCAAGGAGCGCCTCGACTTGTTCGTACGCAGCGACCGCCAGCACACCAGCGACCTGGATGCGCTGCTCGCACCACTGCGGCAGATCGCCGACACCCTGGCGGTGCTGGGTTTCGGCCAGCCGCGCAAGGTCATCATCGATCAACTCGCCGTGGTACTGAGCCTGGCCCAAGGCCAGCGCGAGCCTAACGACGCCGTGCTGATGGACGTCGCCGGCGCCTTGCTCTACGTCGAAGCCACACTGGCCGGCATGGTCGGCACCGTCGAGCCGGAAAGCCGCGAAGAAAGCCGCCTGCCCACCACCGATCTGACCCAGATCCACCAATTGGTGATCCGCGAATCCTGCCAGTGCCTCAAGCAAGCCAAGGAACTGGTGATCGACTGCATTGAAGCCGACTGGGACCGCCAGCGCCTGGAGTCCCTGCCCGAGCTGCTGAGCCAGGTGCGTGGCGCCCTGGCGATGATCCCTTTGCCCCGTGCGGCGAGCCTGATGCGCGGGTGCACGGATTACGTCGACGAACAGTTGATGGGCAGCGATGCGCCACCGTCCGAGATGCAATTGGCGCATTTCGCCGACGTGATCAGCAGCCTGGAGTATTACCTCGAGCGCATGCTCCAGGACCCCGATGCCGCAGGTGAGCGCGTGCTGGAGTTGGCCACTCAAGGCTTGGCGGCGCTGGGTTACCTGCCCGTCGAGAAACCCTGGCGCCAGGCGTTGGTTGCACCGGATGGCACACTGCCGGCCGAGCTTGCGCCGAGCCAATCGCAGTACGACGCCCTGGCCAGTCCGACGTCGCGCCTCAACCCGCCGGCCCTGCAACGCCCCGGCAGCCTGTTGCCGCCGCCCGCCGACGAGGAGCCCATCGACGACGAACTGCGCGAAGTCTTCCTCGAAGAGACCGACGAAGTCCTCGAGGTGCTGCACCGTCATCTGCCCAACAGCGCGGACAAAACCGCCCAGGGCGAAATGCGCCGCGCTTTCCACACCCTAAAGGGCAGCGGCCGCATGGTGCGCGCCCTGGTCTTGGCCGAGCTGGCCTGGGCCGTGGAAAACCTGCTCAACCGTGTGCTGGAGCGCAGCGTGGTGCTCGGCCCCGAGGTGCAACAGGTGCTGGATGAAGTGGTAGCCCTGTTGCCGGAATTGATTGCTGACTTTGCGATCGACGACCAGCGCCAACGTGATGAAGTCGACGCCCTGGCCGCCCGCGCGCACGCCTTGGCCAGCGGTACACAAGTAGCGACTGCCGAAGCCCATGACCCGATGTTGCTGGAGATCTTCCGCAACGAGGCCCAGAGCCACCTGGACAGCCTCAACCACTTCCTGCAACAGGCCGCCGAGCATGTGCCGCTGCAAGTCAGCGATGAGCTGCAACGCGCTCTGCACACCCTCAAGGGCAGCGCCTACATGGCCGGCGTGCTGCCTATCGCCGAACTGGCGCGCCCGCTGGACCACCTGACCCGCGAGTACAAGGCCCACCGCCTGCCGCTGGACCTGGATGAAGTGGAGTTGCTGCTGGAAGCCGAAGGCCTGTTCCAGCGTGGGCTGCGCGACCTGGACAGTGATCCCTTGGCGCCGATCAACGGTGCAGAGGGCCTGATCAAGCGCACCCAGAGCCTGTTGGATCAGCAGCTTGAAGCGCTGCTCGACGTGCGCATCAAGCGCGATCCGCAGCTGATCGCCAACTTTCTGGCCCAAGGCATGGACATCCTGCTTGACGCCGAAAGCCTGCTGCGCCGCTGGCAGCAGCACCCCGGCGAGCGCCAGGAGCTGACTGCGCTGCTGGATGAACTGACCACCCTGGGCGAGGGAGCGCATGTTGCGGATCTGCACGCCATCGACGAACTCTGTGAAGCCCTTCTCGACCTCTATGGCGCGGTGGAGGAGAGCAGCCTGGCGGTGAGCGAGCGGTTTTTCCACGAGGCCGAGCAGGCCCATGAAGCGCTGATCAGCATGCTCGACCAACTGGCCGCCGGCCAGGAAATCAGCCCGGCGCCGGCCCGTGTCGAGGCCTTGCGCGAGCTGCTCGATGAAGCCCTCGACCCGTCCGCCACCGGCTTGATCAAACGCGATGGCAGTCAAGTGCTGAGCATTGCCGAACTGGGCGCCGCTACCCAGCAGTTGGATCACGAAATCACGATGGACGACGAGATCGTCGAGATCTTTCTCGAAGAAGCCGTGGACATCCTCGACAGCGCCGGCCAGTCGCTCAAGCGCTGGTTGCTGGAACCTGACAACGCCGCGCCTTTGTCGTCGTTGCAGCGCGACCTGCACACCCTCAAGGGCGGTGCACGCATGGCCGAGATCGGCCCGATTGGCGACCTGGCCCATGAGTTGGAATGCCTGTACGAGGGGTTGGTGGACCGTCGCTACAGTTACTCCACCGAGCTCTCCCAGGTGCTGATGGCCAGCCATGAGCATCTGGCCTTGCAGCTTGAAGAGCTCCAGCATCACCAACCCTTGAGTGACAACGCCGAGTTGATCGCCAAGGTGCGGGCGTTGCGCCAAGGCAACGCGCCTGCCGCATCGGCCGCTGCGCCAGCAGCGTCGGGCGCCGACCCGGAATTGCTGGATATCTTCCTCGAAGAGGCGGCCGACATTCTCGACAGTTCCAGTGCGGCGCTGTCGCGCTGGCAGGCCGAGCCCGGCAACCGCCAGGAAGTGGAAACCCTGTTGCGCGACCTGCACACCCTCAAGGGCGGCGCGCGCATGGTCGAGATCACCCCCATTGGCGACCTGGCTCACGAACTGGAATTCCTCTACGAAGGCCTGTCTGCCGGCTTGCTCGCGCCGTCGCCTGAGCTGTTCGCGTTGCTGCAGGGCTGCCACGACCGCCTGGCGCAGATGATCGATGCCGTGGCGGACGGCTTGCCGGTCGGCTCGGTGGAAAAGCTCATCGAGCGCATCAAAAGCCTGGTGCACCCAAACCAGGAGCCGGTGACGCCGGTGGCGTTGCCCGCAGGCAAGGCGGAGGCCGTGGTGGACCCGGCTGCCGACATGGTGAAGATCTCCGCCGAGCTGCTGGATGATCTGGTCAATCTGGCCGGTGAAACGTCTATTTTCCGCGGCCGTATCGAGCAGCAGGTCAACGACGCACGCATTGTCCTCACGGAAGTGGAAACCACTCTCTCACGCATGCGCGACCAACTGCGTCGTCTCGACACCGAAACCCAGGGCCGCATCCTCAGCCGCCAGCAGGCCGAGGCCGAGCGCCTGGGCTACGAAGAATTCGACCCGCTGGAGATGGACCGCCATTCGCAGTTGCAGCAACTGTCCCGTGCGCTGTCCGAATCGGCCTCCGACCTGCTCGACCTCAAGGACACCCTTGAACGCCGCAACGAGGACGCCCATGGCCTGTTGCAACAACAGGCACGCATCAATACCGAGTTGCAGGAAGGCCTGATGCGCACGCGCATGGTGCCGTTCGAACGCATGCTGCCACGCCTCAAGCGCATCGTTCGGCAGGTGGCGGGCGAGTTGGGCAAGGACGTGGAATTCATCGTCGGCAACGCCGAAGGCGAGATGGACCGCAATGTGCTGGAACGCATGGCGGCGCCCCTGGAACATATGTTGCGCAATGCCGTCGACCACGGCCTGGAGTCCCGCGATGCGCGACTGCTGGCCGGCAAGCCGGAGAAAGGCCGCATCACCCTGGACCTGACCCACGAAGGCGGCGATATCGTCTTCGACATGCGCGACGACGGCGCCGGCGTGCCGCTGGAAGCCGTGCGGCGCAAGGCGATCAAGCGTGGCCTGCTCGGGGCGCATCAAGAGATGAGCGACCGCGACGTGTTGCAGTTCATCCTGCAGCCGGGGTTCTCCACGGCCGAAAAGATCACGCAGATTTCCGGGCGCGGCGTGGGCATGGACGTGGTGCATGAAGAGGTTCGCCAGCTCGGCGGCTCGATGGTCATTGACTCGACCCCGGGTGAGGGTGTGCATTTCCGCATTCGTTTGCCGTTCACCGTGTCGGTCAACCGTGCACTCATGGTGCAGTGCGCGGACGATCAATACGCGATCCCGCTCAACACCATCGAGGGCCTGGTGCGGGTGCTGCCCCATGAACTGGCCGGGCATTACCAGCAAGACCCGCCGTATTATGAATACGCCGGCCAGCGTTACGAACTGTTCTACCTGGGCGATCTGCTGCACACCGTCAGCCGCCCCAAACTGCTGGGCCAGTATCAACCGGTGCCGGTACTGCTGGTGCAGTGCAATGAACGGCACGTGGCCATCCATGTGGACGCCATGGCCGGCACGCGGGAGATTGTGGTCAAGGGCCTGGGGCCGCAGTTTGCCGGTGTGCAGGGCTTGTCCGGGGCGACAATCCTGGGCGATGGTCGCGTGGTGCTGATCATTGACCTGCTGGCGCATATCCGTGCGCGGCAACCCGCGCTGCCGGCCCAGCCGGTCGACGCGCCACTGATCCTCAACGACCCGCTGAAAAAGCGCCCGTTGCTGGTGCTGGTGGTGGACGACTCGGTTACCGTGCGCAAAGTCACCAGCCGCCTGCTGGAGCGCAACGGCATGAACGTGCTCACCGCGAAAGACGGCATCGACGCGCTGGCAGTGCTGGAAGAACATACACCGGACCTGATGCTGCTCGACATCGAAATGCCGCGCATGGACGGCTTCGAAGTCGCCACCCAAGTGCGCAACGACCCCCGGCTGATGCGCCTGCCGATCATCATGATCACCTCGCGCACCGGCCAGAAACACCGCGACCGCGCCATGGCCATCGGCGTCAACGACTACCTCGGCAAGCCGTACCAGGAATCGGTGCTGCTCGAAAGCATCGCCTACTGGAGCAAGTCCCATGCTTGACCACCGCACCAGCCAACTCACCGGCCTGCTGCTGCCCCTGGCCGATCGCCACCTGGTGCTGCCCAACGTCGCCATCGCCGAGCTGATCGACTTCCAGCGCGGCGAACCGGCCAGCGACGCGCCGCCGTGGTACTTGCGACAAGTGACCTGGCGCGACCGGCAGATCCCGCTGATCAGCTTCGAAGCGGTGTGCGGCGAAGCCAGCGTGACCGGCGAACGCTCGCGGATCGTGGTGCTGAATGCGCTGGGTGGGCGGCCGACGTTGAAGTTTATTGCGCTGGTGATCCAGGGGATTCCACGGTCGTACAAGCTCGACAGTGAGTTGAGCTACGTGGATGTGCCGCTGTGCCCGCTGGAGCTGGCGGCGGTGCAGGTGGGCGAGCATGTGGCGAAGGTGCCGGATTTGCTCGGCCTGGAGGCACTGCTGGTAGAGTCCGGCCTGGCCTGATCCCTCATTCTCAATCCCAGTGAATATCAAAATGTGGGAGGGGGCTTGCCCCCGATGGCTGACTGTCAGTTGATACTTCTATACCTGACCCACCGCAATCGGGGGGCAAGCTCTGTCTTACATTTGATCCTCTGTGTTTGACAGCCCGTCGCGACCCAAACCGCCCAAAAATGTCGGAACTGAATGTTATTTGTGTAAGTAATTTCTTTAACTGGATTGGGCCGGTTTTCTGGCCTGAGTGGGATGCTAGGTTCGGCGCTTCCCTTTGCCAGTAAGGACACGCAAATGGCTGTGCCGTTAATGCCTCCCGGTGTTTCAATGTTTGAAAATATGGCGATTGCCAAGTGCAAGCGCATCCATCTCAGGCCGGGTTCGGCGTTTGCCTACTCTTGGTTTTATTCGCAGGTCAGAGCTGCAGGGCCGTGGAACTACAAGAAGCAAGGGCGTCAATACGAGGCTTTTGGTAATTTCAATTACGGTGCCACGGGCACGGTGTTAGGCATTCCCGATCATGTGTTACTGCGGGCTGCAGGAGTTGCTCAAACCATCGCCAAAACCACCCTGCCGGATTTTGGCTCATGGTGGGGAGATGATCCTTTTGGTGATGACCCGCGAGATCAATATTGGATAAGGAGAGGTATCGAGTATGCGATTTCACAAGGCTACTGAAGGCCTCATACCGATCCTGCGTAACTGCCTGCTGGTGGGCTGCCTGATTTATATCGCAGGCAGTTGGTTACTATCACCCGGAACACCGGATTTGGACGAAGTGGTGTTGAAGCATTCCTTGGGCAACGGCTCCTCGATCTATGGCGCGCGGGATGGCCAAGGCGGTGCAACGGTGGGCTTTTCATACCGCTACTACGTGCATAGGAACTTGAGTAACGATCGGGAAATACTCACCACATTGGTGTCGGCGCATCCTTTTCTGAAAACCAAGGAACCCAATGTTCAAGTGAGTGAGCATGAGGGCGTGCTTACATTGGATATTCAGGGGCGAGTGTACGAGTACAACAGCTATGCCCTCGAAGGTCTTGGCCCGATCAAGGTGGTGATGGGGCTGTGATGGACTGGGCTTCGGATTTTTCCTGCAAGATTTTGGGCTGTGCATGAACTTGTCGGGCGCGGACAGCGCGCCTAGTCTTCGTCCCGTCATCGCAAAAAACGGTGACACGGACGTGCAAGTCCGACGAAACTGTTTAGGCGTACAAACGCCCAGCCATCCAACGGGCGTTTTTTGTGCTCGCTGCTTTATGGCGGCTGCGCGCAGGAGGTCTTCGGACCTGCTGGGTGTCCTAAACAGGCCCGGTCTTGCACACCTGCGCACGGTCGCCACCCTTATTCGCGTGCAAGCGAAAGGTGGCGCTCCTTACTCACTGTTTAGGAGTTTCATCATGATCAAACCAACCCCCAATCCGCCCCTCTTCACCGTAAACCCTCACCAAGACACCGAAGCCCTGCTGGTCAACGCCAGCGAAACCCTGTCCTCCCTCAACGCACTCACTTGCAACCTCGCCTTCGACCTGGACACCTCCCAGCGCGCGATCATGCTCGGCATCCAGCAAATGGCGGAGTTGGGGCAATTGCTGGTAGATCGGGCCTTGGAGCAAGTCAGCCCGGCGCCGGCCTCTTGAAACGGTCCCAAATAGGGACTGATCGTTCCCTATTTGGGACCGCTACTTAAGGCACCTCTGAACACGTGTGGCGAGCGGGGCAAGCCCGCTGGCCACAGAGGCATACCTTGCCGCGCTGCAATTGCTCGCTCCATCGTAAAGATCCTCACCCCACTGCCGATAGCCAAGGGAGTTTTTCGACAGAAGTATCGACGCAATGTGGCTTTTGGATGGGTTTGCCTGGCTGTACGACCTCAACCGTTTTACCGGCACGCTTCTGATGTGGTTTGGCGTGCTGGTGCTCACGGCAGCGGTGACCATGAACGTGCAGTCCAATCGTGGGAAGCTGTGGGGGTTCATGATTACCACCGCAGGCGCGGTGTTTATCCTGGTGTACCTGGAAAGCCTCAAGCTGATCGGTGCCGATAAGGCAATCAGGGGCGTCGTGAGTAATTTTGTGGTCATGACCCTGGGCGGTCTTGGCTCGGGTCTGCTGGCGGTGGCGATATCCAAGGGGCCGACCCCGGAAGAGGACAAACAGGCCCGAGGGTTTATCCGTGATCGTCTGCTGAACGCGCTTGAATACGCCTTTGTGTATGTCGCGATTTGCGCGTTCACCGTGTTCGCGGTGTGCTTGCCGCTCAACCTGCTGGGCTGGCCTCCCGTCGACGAGCACGACTTGCTGAGCCTGCTGATGGTGTGCCTGGGTGCCCTGCTGGGTTACGCGATAACCTCCCGTCCCAATCGCTTGAGAAACTGGGAGCAACTGGGCGGCTGCGCGCTGGTGGCGCTGCTCTTGCTGCTGTTGCCGGTTTACGCCCAGGCGCTATCAGGCCTGTGGGAGTGGAGTTGGGCGGCTGTGTTGGGGCTGCACGGTTTTGCCGCGTTGGCGTTGTTAAGAACCATATGGTTCCACCGCAGCGAATGGCACAGCACCTGAACGCCCGTGTTCATTGAGCCATCATTAATCCAGGCGTAACAGTCCAGCGCTCAGCTTGATTGATGGCCCCCTCAATCACTCCTAAGGTAAGCCCCACGACAGCAAACCCGTGGAGCGACCATGACAACAACAATCACCCCCGACTCACGCTGGACGCGGCGGCGCGACGAGAAGCAGCGGCGGCTCGGGCTGGTCAGGCAATACGCAGACGGTGCGGTGCTGCCCAGCGACAGGATCGTCGAGGCGCTTGAGGCGCTGATCCTCCCCGGCGACCGCGTGGTGCTGGAAGGCAACAACCAGAAACAGGCTGATTTCCTCTCGCGCTCCCTGGCCAAGGCCGACCCGGCCAAGCTCCACGATCTGCACATGATCATGCCCAGTGTCGGTCGCTCCGAGCACCTGGACCTGTTTGAAAAAGGCATCGCCCGCAAGCTGGACTTTTCCTTCGCCGGCACCCAATCCCTGCGCATCAGCCAGTTGCTCGAAGACGGCCTGCTGGAAATCGGCGCGATCCACACCTACATCGAACTCTATGCGCGGCTGGTGGTGGACCTGATCCCCAACGTGGTGCTCTCCGCCGGTTTCATGGCCGACCGCGCCGGCAACATCTACACCGGCGCCAGCACCGAAGACACTCCGGCGCTGATCGAGCCAGCCGCGTTCAGCGATGGCATCGTCATCGTGCAAGTCAACCAGTTGGTGGACGACGTCACCGACTTGCCCCGCGTCGACATCCCCGCGAGCTGGGTGGACTTTGTGGTGGTGGCCGACAAGCCGTTCTATATCGAGCCGCTGTTTACCCGCGATCCCCGCCACATCAAGCCTGTGCATGTGTTGATGGCGATGATGGCGATCCGTGGCATCTACGAAAAACACAACGTGCAATCCCTCAACCACGGCATCGGTTTCAACACCGCCGCCATCGAACTGATCCTGCCGACCTACGGCGAATCCCTCGGCCTCAAGGGCAAGATCTGCCGCAACTGGACCCTCAACCCGCACCCCACGTTGATCCCCGCCATCGAAAGCGGCTGGGTGGAGAGCGTGCATTGCTTCGGCACCGAACTGGGCATGGAAAATTACATCGCCGCCCGCCCGGATGTGTTCTTCACCGGTCGCGACGGCTCGATGCGCTCCAACCGCATGTTCTGCCAGCTCGCCGGCCAATACGCGGTGGACCTGTTTATCGGCGCCACCCTGCAAGTCGACGGCGACGGCCATTCCTCCACCGTGACCCGTGGCCGACTCGCCGGTTTTGGTGGCGCGCCGAACATGGGCCATGACCCACGCGGTCGCCGCCATGGCACACCCGCATGGCTGGACATGCGCCACGACGATGCGCCCGAAGCCTTGCTGGAGCGCGGCAAAAAACTCGTGGTGCAAATGGTCGAGACCTTCCAGGAAGGCGGCAAACCCACCTTCGTCGACACCCTCGACGCCGTGGAAGTCGCACGCAAAAGCGGCATGCCCCTGGCGCCGATCATGATCTACGGCGATGACGTCACCCACCTGCTCACCGAAGAAGGCATCGCGTACCTGTACAAGGCGCGCTCCCTCGAAGAGCGCCAGGCGATGATCGCCGCTGTCGCGGGCGTCACGGCCATCGGCATGCGCCACAACCCAAAGGACAGCGCACGCATGCGCCGCGAAGGCCTGATCGCCTTGCCCGAAGACCTGGGGATTCGCCGCACCGACGCCACCCGCGAGTTGTTGGCCGCCAAGAGCGTAGCCGACCTGGTGGACTGGTCTGGCGGCCTGTACAACCCGCCCGCCAAATTCAGGAGCTGGTAAATGCGCGCCCTCAAACTGCGTGAACTCAGCCTTGCGGATCGCCTGGCTGACATGGCCGTCGATGCGCTGATCGATGAAGCCGACCTGTCGCCCAAACCCGCCCTGGTGGATAGGCGTGGCAACGGCGCCCATAGCGATTTGCACTTGGGCCTGATGCACGCTTCGGCGTTGTCGCTGTGGCCGATGTTCAAGGAAATGGCCGAGGCCGCGATTGAGATCGGTGAAGTCGGTTTGCCCCTGCGTGAAGCCCTCGGGCGTCTTGGCCGTGACGGTGAGCAGGCAATGCTGACCACCACCAACGGCGTGAACACCCATCGTGGCGCGATCTGGGCACTCGGGCTGCTCACCGCCGCCGCCGCGCTGCAACCACGCGCCGTGACGCTGACTGCCGCCAGACTGGCCCTGCTCCACGACCGCTTCGCCCCACAACCCATGAGCCATGGCGCCCAGGTTGCCCAACGCTACGGCGCACGCGGTGCCCGTGAAGAAGCGCAGCTCGGCTTCCCGTCCGTGGTGCAACGTGGCCTGCCGCAACTGCGTAAAAGCCGCCTGCACCATGCCGGCGAACAGAACGCTCGCCTGGACGCCTTGCTCGCGATCATGACCGAGCTGGCCGACACTTGCGTGCTCTACCGCGCCGGCACCGAAGGCCTTCAAGCCATGCAGCACGGTGCCCAAGCCGTGCTGGACGCTGGCGGCAGCGCAACCCTGGCCGGTCGGCGCCAACTGCATGAGCTGGACCAGCAACTCCTGGCCCTGAATGCCTCCCCCGGCGGCGCCGCCGACCTGTTGGCCGCCTGCCTGTTTATCGACCGCCTCGACGGAGCGTTGTGATGGAAACCTTATCCTTTGAATTCCCCGCCGGGCAGCCGCCAAAAGGCCGTGCGCTGGTGGGTTGCGTCGGCTCGGGCGACCTGGAAGTGCTGCTGGAACCGGGCACGCCGGGCACCCTGACCATCCAGGTGCAGACTTCGGTGAACGGCGCCGAACAACGCTGGCAACATCTGTTCGAGAGGATGTTCCAGGAGCAGACGCCACCGGCCTTGAACATCGATATTCACGACTTCGGTGCCACCCCTGGCGTGGTGCGCCTGCGCCTGGAGCAGGGTTTCGAGGAGGTCGGCCATGACTGACTTGCTCGCCAGACACAGCTTCGTCGAGCTGGGCGCTCGGCAGCGCGCCAAGGCTTTGCTGGACGTTGGCTCTTACCGCGAATTGATCGACCCGTTCCAGCGTGTCATGTCGCCGTGGCTCAGCCGCCAGGGTGTGGTGCCCCAGGCCGATGACGGTGTGGTGATCGCCAAGGGCAGCCTCGGCGGGAAACCGGTGGTGATTGCCGCCATCGAAGGCAACTTCCAGGGCGGCAGCCTCGGCGAAGTGGGCGGTGCGAAAATCGCCGGCGCATTGGAACTGGCGGCCGAAGACAATCGCAAGGGCATCCCGACCCGCGCTGTGTTGTTGCTGGAGACTGGTGGCGTGCGCTTGCAGGAGGCCAACCTGGGCCTGGCGGCGATTGCGGATATCCATGCGGCGATTGTCGACCTGCGTCAGTACCAGCCGGTGATCGGCGTGGTGGCGGGCAGTGTCGGTTGCTTTGGCGGCATGTCTATCGCGGCCGGGTTGTGCAGTTACCTGGTGGTCACTCGCGAAGCACGCCTTGGCTTGAATGGCCCGCAAGTGATCGAACAGGAAGCGGGGCTTGAAGAGTACGACTCCCGCGACCGGCCCTTCATCTGGAGCCTTACCGGCGGCGAGCAACGCTTCAACAGTGGCTTGGTCGACCGTTACGTGGCGGACGATGTGGCCGAGATTCAACAGACTGTGAGTGCGCTGCTGCAACAAGGCCTGCCCGCCCGACAACGCAGCCGCCAATCCGAATATTACCTGGCGCGCCTGGCCGAACTGGACGCTACGCCACAGATCGACCCGGCGACGGTGCGCGCGCTGTATCAAGGAGAACGCTCATGAGAGGTTTGCAGTGGTTCAACGCATTGAGCGCCGGCGCCACGCCTGTCGAGGGTTTGCCGAACTCCGTGAAAGTGGCCGACGGCCTGCTGGGCGAACACGCCGTACGCTTTATCGCCGTGGTCACCGACCCCCAAAACCGTTTCCCCCGCGCACGCAATGGCGAAGTCGGTTTGCTGGAAGGTTGGGGGTTGGCGAAGGCTGTCGATGAAGCCATCGCCCGTGGCGACAAGCGCCCCATCATCGCCATCGTCGACGTGCCCAGCCAAGCCTATGGCCGTCGCGAAGAAGCCCTCGGCATCCACCAGGCGCTGGCGGCCGCCGCCGACAGCTACGCTCGCGCACGGCTGGCCGGGCACCCGGTGATCGCGCTGCTGGTGGGCAAGGCCATGTCCGGCGCGTTCCTCGCCCACGGCTACCAGGCCAACCGCCTGATCGCCCTGCGCGACCCCGGCGTGATGGTGCACGCCATGGGCAAGGCTTCGGCGGCGCGGGTGACCCTGCGCAGCGTCGAAGAGCTGGAAGCCCTGGCCGCCAACGTGCCGCCGATGGCCTATGACATCGATAGCTATGCCAGCCTCGGTCTGCTCTGGGAGACGCTCTCGGTCAGCCAGATCGAACAGCCCACTGCGGACGACGTGGCGCGGGTCGGCGATTGCCTGGTGCATGCGATCAAGGATATCGGCAACACCGACTTGAGCAGCCGCCTCGGCGCTACCAACCGCGCCGCCTCCAGCCACGTGCGCCAACTGCTGCGGGAGCAATGGTGAACGCCCACGACCTGCTCTGGGGCATGACCCCGGCGCACCTGCCCGCTGACGCGCCGGCGTGGGCGAAGGATGCGGTTGGCACGGTAGTCGTGCGTCGCGCCATCGTCGCGCCGGGCTTTGTCGCGGTGGGCGTGCGTGGGCGTTTGCGCGAGCAGCGGTTTGCCGCGTTGATGCCGATGGCAGCCGTACAGCGGCGGGTCGCGCCGGAAGCGTTGCGCGATGTGGTGTCGACAAGGGATCTACCGGCATTGCAGGCCCTCGATCAACTGCGGCCCGTGCTGGCGCCATTGAGTTGGGGCGTCACGGGCAGCGCAGGTTTTGAGTTGGCAACGGGTATTGAAGCCCTGCATGCCCAGAGCGACCTGGACCTGATTCTGCGCACGCCCGAGCCGCTGGATCGCAACGATGCACGCGACCTGCTGGCCACTTTGGATGAAGTTACGTGTGCCGTGGACCTGCAACTGCAGACACCTTTCGGCGCCGTCGCCTTGCGCGAATGGGCCGGTCCATCACGGCGGGTGCTGTTGAAAACCGCCAACGGTGCGCATTTGGTCATTGATCCCTGGCAGGCCGTGGCATGAGCAGCCTTCTGGTGTTCCCAGGGCAGGGCGCCCAGCGCCCAGGCATGCTCCAGGCGGTGCCGGCCGACGTGCTGGAGCAGGCCAGCGATGCCTTGGGTGAAGACGTTCGCACCTTGGATTCGGCCGAGGCCCTGGCCAATACCCGCGCTGTACAACTCTGCCTGCTGATCGCCGGTGTCGCCCATGCCCGCCAGCTGCAACACACCCCGGATTACGTTGCAGGCCTGTCCATCGGTGCTTACCCGGCTGCGGTGATCGCCGATGCCCTGGACTTCAGCGATGCAATCAAGCTGGTCAGCCTGCGCGGTGAGCTGATGCAAAACGCTTACCCACAGGGCTACGGCATGACCGCGATCATCGGCCCCGAGTTATCCACCGTCGAAAACCTGCTGGCCGAAATCCACAGCCCTGAAACCCCGGTGTATCTGGCCAATATCAATGCCGATAATCAGACCGTCATCGCCGGCAGCGACCAGGCCATGAAATGCGTCGCCGACCGCGTCAAGGGCAACGGCATCGCCAAGCGCCTGGCTGTCAGCGTGCCCTCCCATTGCGCATTGTTGGACCAACCGGCACAGGCCCTGGCCCAAGCCTTCGGTACGCTCAAGACGCCGCGCATCACCTACCTGAGCAGCACCCGCGCACGGCCCATTCACACCCCCGAGCAACTGCGCGACGACCTGGCCTTCAACATGTGCCGCGTCGTCGACTGGCGCGGCACCGTGCAAAGCGCCTACGAGCGCGGCGTGCGCCTGCAAATCGAACTGCCACCGGGCGCCGTGCTCACCGGCCTGTCACGCCGGGTGTTTGAACAAGGCACGGTGATCGCATTTGAGGGCGCACGCCTGGACACCTTGCAGGCCCTGCTGCAAGAGGAGGAGCGCCGCCACCGATAGAGCACTACCCAAGGCTTTCGAAGCACAACAACAACAATTTCGATCGAGCACTTTGAGGACAACAACAATGATTATCTACGGTGTGGCATTACTGGCGATTTGCACGCTCGCGGGCGTGATCATGGGCGACATGCTCGGCGTGTTGCTGGGTGTCAAATCCAACGTGGGCGGGGTGGGGATCGCGATGATCCTGTTGATCTGCGCCCGCCTGTGGATGCAAAAGCGTGGCGGCATGACCAAGGACTGCGAAATGGGCGTGGGATTCTGGGGTGCCATGTACATCCCGGTGGTCGTGGCGATGGCTGCGCAACAGAACGTCGTCACCGCCTTGCACGGCGGCCCGGTAGCGGTGCTGGCGGCGATCGGTTCGGTGGTGGTGTGTGGTTGCACGATTGCCCTGATCAGCCGCACGCACAAGGGCGAACCGTTGCCCGATGAAGAGCCGCTGATTGCTCCAGTGGGAGGTCGCTGATATGTGGGATCTCATCGAAAAAGGCCTGGAACACAACGGCCTGATCACCGCGTTTGCCTTCGTGGGTGTGGTCATGTGGCTCTCCGTGGTGCTGTCCAGGCGCCTGACCTTCGGGCGCATTCATGGCTCGGCGATTGCCATCGTTATCGGCCTGGTATTGGCCTGGGTCGGTGGCACGATTACCGGCGGTCAGAAAGGCCTGGCGGACCTGGCGCTGTTCTCCGGCATCGGCCTGATGGGCGGCGCGATGCTGCGCGACTTTGCCATCGTCGCCACGGCGTTCGAGGTGCAAGCCACCGAGGCGCGCAAGGCCGGGATGATTGGCGTGATCGCGCTGCTGCTGGGGACGATCCTGCCGTTCATCGTAGGCGCGAGCATGGCTTGGGCGTTTGGTTATCGCGATGCGATCAGCATGACCACCATTGGCGCAGGGGCTGTGACCTACATCGTCGGCCCGGTGACCGGCGCAGCGATTGGCGCGACCTCGGATGTGATGGCGCTGTCGATTGCCACCGGCTTGATCAAGGCGATCCTGGTCATGGTCGGTACGCCGGTCGCGGCGCGCTGGATGGGCTTGGACAACCCGCGTTCGGCGATGGTGTTTGGTGGGTTGGCCGGCACCGTCAGCGGTGTGACGGCGGGGCTGGCGGCGACGGATCGGCGGTTGGTGCCGTATGGCGCGTTGACGGCGACGTTCCACACCGGGCTGGGCTGCCTGCTTGGGCCTTCGTTGCTGTATTTCATTGTGCGCGGCCTGGTTGGGTAAGGGGTCTATCAGGGCCTCATCGGGGGCAAGCCCCCTCCCACATTTGAACTGCGAACACATTCAAGTGTGGGAGGGGGCTTGCCCCCGATAGCGGTGTGTCAGGCCGGCACCTGGCGGTTGGCATACATCCGACACTCTGCCAGCAACGCCAGCAGGTTCGGGTCCCTTTCCTTGGCCTTCAGGAACACCACCCCGATATGCTGCTGCAACCGATACCTGGGTTGCAGCGGTATCAGCTTCACGCGGTTCTCATACACCGCCGCAATCCGCCCCGGCAGCAGCGCATAACCCACGCCCGAGCTGACCATGCTCAGCAGCGTGAAGATATCATTGACCTGCATCGCCACCTTCGGCTCGAACCCCGCCTGCTTGAACACACGGTTGCCATCCTGGTGCGTGGCGAAGCCTTGGGTGAGGGTGATGAAGGTCGCGTCGCGCACGTCGGCGAGGTCGATTTCCCGCTCGCGGTCGAAGGGTGAGTCGGCCGGGGTGGCGAGGAAGATATCGTCGGAAAACAGCGCGATCTGTTCGCAGTCGGGGTCGTTGGCGTGCTCATCCAGGGAGATGAGGATCGCGTCTACTTCCATGTTCTTGAGCTTGTAGAGCAGGTCGAAGTTTGAACCCAGGATCAGGTCGATATTGAGCTCGCTGCGGCGGATCTTCAGGCCCATGATCAATTGCGGCACGGTCTTCACCGTCAGCGAATACAGCGAGCCCAATTTGAAGCGTTCGGCGGAGAACCCGGCGGCTTCGCGTGTCAGGCGTACGCTGTCGACCACGTCGGCCACCAGTTTCTGCGCACGTTCTTCGAGGACGTACGCGCTTTCCAGCGGGGTGAGGTTGCGCCCTTCATGCTTGAACAGCGGGCAGCGCAGGGCGTTTTCCAGGGAGTGGATGGCGCGGTGTACGCTCACATTGCTGGTTTGCAGCTCGGCGGCGGCGCGGGTCAGGTTGCCGGTGCGCATGAACGCCAGGAAGATTTCCAGTTTCTTGAGGGTGAATTCTTCGTCGATCAGCATGGCCGTGGCTCTTGTTCGAATGCCGTCGATTGTGCCCGCAAAACCGTTCGGCGTCGCCGGAACGTCATAAGCCGCTTGCACTCTTATGCGCAAGGCTGGACGCTTGCCAGCCAGTCCTAACGGTTACAGGAGGCCAGTGACAGATGTACCACGGGGAACGATTCAACGCCTGGAGCCATTTGCTCGGTGCAGTCGCGGCGTGTATTGGCGCCGTGTGGATGTTGGTGGTGGCGAGCCTGGACGGCAGCCCCTGGAAGATCGTCAGCGTGGCGATCTATGGCTTTACCTTGATGGTGCTGTACAGCGCGTCCACCGTGTACCACAGCGTGCAGGGGCGGCGAAAAGAGATCATGCAGAAGGTCGATCACTTTTCGATCTATCTGTTGATCGCCGGCAGCTACACGCCATTTTGCCTGGTGACCCTGCGCGGGCCGTGGGGCTGGACGCTGTTCGGGATTGTGTGGGGGTTGGCGGTGATCGGGATTTTGCAGGAGATCAAGCCGCGCTCGGAGGCGCGCATCCTGTCGATCGTGATCTATGCGGTGATGGGCTGGATCGTGCTGGTGGCGGTCAAGCCGTTGCTGGCAGCATTGGGGACGGCCGGGTTTATCTGGCTGGCCTCGGGCGGCGTGTTGTACACCGTCGGCATTATCTTTTTTGCCTTGGAGGATCGCCTGCGGCATTCCCATGGCATCTGGCATTTGTTTGTGATCGGCGGCAGCCTCCTGCATTTTGTGGCGATCATGCATTACGTCTTATAGCCGCTCCAGAAGCTCCCTGGCACGGTGGCCAAAAATCTCCAGCAGATTGGCCAACATATGCGGCGGCGCCTCGTCGGCGCGGGTCAGGGCGTACAGGGTGACTGGCAGCGGCGGGGTCAGGGGGCGGATGCAGGTAGTGGTTGTCGACGCGCCCAGCGCGGTGAAGGGGTCGATCACCGTCAGACCCGCGCCGGATTCCACCATGGTGCGGGCCAGGGAATAGGTTTGCACCGAGATCGTCACCCTGGGCGGTGGGTCGACGTTTTCGAGGTAGCTGTCGAGCTTCGCCGCCAATGGGTCGGCGCTGGAGAGGCCGATCAGCGGTGCGCCTGCCAGGTCAGCCAACGGCAAGGGCTGGCTCAGTTCGGCTGGCGGCCAATAGCCTTTGGACGCCAATGCCACCAGCACACCGCCCGCCAGCACCTGCGTGGTCAACCCCGGATGGCCGGAAAAGTTGAGCGTCAGCGCCAGGTCAATCTCACGCATCAGCAGCTTCTGCACCAGCTCGCGGCTATGGTCGCTGGACAGCTCGCAGGTCATGTCCGGGTGATCGTTTTTCCACTGCAGAATCGCCGGCGGCAGCAGCGACAGCGCCAGCGCCGGGATCGCGCCGATGCGCACACTCTGGCCCGGTTCTCGGCGCAAGGCCTTGGCCAGGCGCCGCACACCTTGCAGGCTATCGGTGACTTTCTCCACTTCGCTTTCCAGCGCCAGGGCTTCCGGGGTGGGCAGCAACTTGCCGCGTACCCGCAGGAACAGGGGGAAACCCAACTGCAATTCGGCGTGTTGCAACACTTTGGTCACCGCCGGTTGCGAGACATGCAGCAACTGCGCGGCGGCGCTGACCGAACCGGTCTGGCGAATGGCCTGGAAGATTTCGATATGACGCAAGCGCATGGCAAGTCCATAACCTTTGTTTATAGGTGACCCATCTTTATTCATTGTCGGTGGCCTGTCACCTGCTCTTAGGCTTGAGGCCTCTTGACTCAACGGTGGGCGGCAAAGATGGTGTGCATCATTGGCGGTGGGGTGATTGGTCTGGCCAGCGCATACGCGTTGGTGCGTGCAGGTCATGAGGTGACGGTGATCGATGCACGCGAGACCCTGGGCAGTGAGACCAGCTTCGCCAACGGCGGGCAATTATCCTATCGCTACGTGGCGCCCCTGGCCGATGCTGGCGTACCGCTGCAAGCCATTGGCTGGTTACTGCGCGGTGACTCGCCGCTGAAACTGCGCCCGCGCCTTGACCCCCGGCAATGGCGTTGGATGGCGGCGTTCCTCGGCGCCTGCCGTGGTTCGGTGAACAAGCGCAATGCCGCGCACCTGTTGCGCCTGGCCTGCCTGAGCCAGGACACCTTGCAGCGGTGGCGCGAGCACGACCACCTGGACGGTTTCGACTGGCGGCGCAACGGCAAGCTGGTGACCTTTCGCAACGCCAGCTCCTTTGAGCATGCCCGAGGCAAGGTCACCGATATCCTGCAACAGCAGGTGCTGTCGGCCGCTGATTGCGCTCGCCTGGAGCCGGCGCTGGCGGGCGGTGGATTTGTCGGCGGGATCTATACACCCAATGAAGAGGTCGCCGATTGTCATGCCTTCTGCCAGCGATTGGCGGCGCGGCTGGAGGCATCGGGGCGTTGCACCTTCTTGTTGGGGCGCAAGGTCACCGGGATCCGCCATGCCGAGGGCGCGGTGCAGGCCATCGAGATCGATGATGAAGTGATGCCGGTCGAACACCTGGTGCTGGCGGCGGGGTATCGCAGCGCCGAGTTGGGCGTGTCGCTGCCGCTGTACCCGCTCAAGGGCTACAGCCTCAGCGTGCCGATTGGCGCTCGGCACCAGGCGCCGAACGTGAGCATCACCGACTATGACCGCAAGATGGTCTACGCACGTATCGGCGAACAACTGCGGGTCGCCGCCATGGTCGATATCGTCGGTTTCGACGCCCGCCTCGAACCCAAGCGCCTGGCGCTGATGAAACGCCAGGCCGTGCAGACGTTTCCGCTGGCGGGGGATTACGCCCACGCAGTGGAATGGGCCGGCATGCGCCCGGCCACCCCGACCGGTGTGCCGCTGATTGGCGCGGGTGTCTACCGCAACCTGTGGCTGAACCTGGGTCACGGCGCACTCGGCTTCACCCTGGCCTGTGGCAGCGGCCAGTTACTGGCCGAGTTGATCGGCCGGCGAACGCCTTCCATTGATATGCAGGGCCTTACGCCCCGCGCTGCGTAAAGACTCACAAACCGAAAACCAACGGAGAATAACAATGAAAAAGATCCTGTTGACCGGCTGCACCCTGGGGCTTTTGCTGGGCGCGCAGGCCCATGCCAATCAAACGCCGCTGGACGGTACGCTGGGCAAGATTGCCGACGCCAAGTCCATCACCTTGGGCTATCGCGATGCGTCGGTACCGTTTTCCTACGTGGGGGATAACAGTGGCAAACCCATGGGCTATTCGGTGGAGTTGGCGAACAAGATCGTCGAGCGCATCCAACAGAAAACCGGGGTGGCCAAGCTCACTGTGAAGTACAACCTGGTGACGTCTCAGACTCGTATTCCGCTGGTGCAGAACGGTACCGTCGACCTGGAGTGTGGCTCCACCGGGGTGACCGCCGAGCGCCAAAAGCAAGTAGCGTTTTCCTACGGGTTTATCTATGTGAAGGGGCAGTTGCTCACGGCAAAAGACAGTGGCATCCAAGGCTTTGCGGACCTTGCAGGCAAGAACGTGGTGACCACGGCCGGCACCACCAACGAGCGTTTCCTCAAAAGCTACAACGCCGAGCACAAGGCCAATATGTTCGTGATCAGCGCCAAGGACCATGGCGAAGCCTTCAAGATGCTTGAGACTGGCCGCGCGGCGGCGTTCTACATGGACGACGCGTTGCTCTACGGCGAACGCGCCAAGGCAAAGGACCCGCACAACTGGGTGGTGGTGGGCGAGGAGCAATCCCGGGAAATCTACAGCTGCATGGTGCGCAAGGACGACCCGCAGTTCCTGGCGGTGGTCAACGAGACGCTCGCAGACCTGTACCGCAGCGGCGAGATCAATGGGATTTACCAGCGCTGGTTCGAACAGCCGATTCCACCCAAGGGCCTGAAC
The DNA here is from genome assembly GCF_019823005.1 of Pseudomonas sp. DR208. Lineage (NCBI taxonomy): Bacteria > Pseudomonadati > Pseudomonadota > Gammaproteobacteria > Pseudomonadales > Pseudomonadaceae > Pseudomonas > Pseudomonas sp. DR208. Next base: position 6,009,468 of record NZ_CP081944.1, on the reverse strand, counting down.
CTGGAATTCCCGATGACCAGCGAGTTGAAGGCGATCATTGCCCAGCCGATCAGCGATCCGGTGGAGTAACCCTAGAAGTCGCCCCACAACTGCTGGGCGACGGCCAGCGCCACTACCGGCGCCGTCTCGGTACGCAACACCCGCGGGCCGAGGCGGGCGGCGTGGTAGCCGGCGCCTTGGGCGGTTTCGACTTCATGGTCGGTCAACCCGCCCTCGGGGCCGATCAGAAAGGCCAGGCTGGCAGGCTTGGCATGGCTGATCATCGGCTCGGCCACCGGGTGCAGCACCAGCTTCAACTGCGCCTCGGTCTGCTTCAACCAGTCTGCCAGCAGCAGCGGCGGGTGGATCGCCGGCACCGTCGAACGCCCGCATTGTTCACAGGCGCTGATCGCCACCTGGCGCCAGTGCAGCAAGCGTTTGTCGGCACGCTCGTCCTTGAGGCGCACTTCGCAACGCTCGCTGAAAATCGGCGTAATCGCGTTGACGCCCAGTTCGGTGGCTTTCTGGATCGCCCAGTCCATACGCTCGCCCCGGGACAAGCCCTGTCCGAGGTGGATATGCAGCGGTGATTCGGCCTGGCCTGCGAAGCACTCTGTCAGTTGCACAGTGACGCGTTTCTTGCCGACTTCCAGCAGCGTGCCCAGGAATTCCTGGCCGGAGCCGTCGAACAATTGCACGGCATCGCCTTCGCCCATGCGCAGCACGCGACTGATGTAGTGCGCCTGGGCTTCGGGCAGTTCGTGGTCGCCGATGCTCAGCGGGGTGTCGGTGAAAAAGCGGGACAGTCTCATTTCTGTTCTCTGGAAAAGGAGTGCGGGCAATCAGCCCGGATCACGGAAGCCTGGGTGGAAGTCTTTTGGCACCGCCACACTGACTGTGCTGTTGGTGGCGATATCGATGCCTTCGCTGGCGACCTCGGCGAGGAAGTCGATCTGCTCCGGGGTAATCACATAGGGCGGCAGGAAGTACACCACACTGCCCAGCGGCCGCAACAGCGCACCGCGCTCCAGGGCATGCTCGAATACCTTCAAGCCACGGCGTTCCTGCCACGGGTAGGCGGTCTTGGTGGCTTTGTCCTGGACCATCTCGATGGCCAGCACCATGCCGGTCTGGCGTACTTCCGAGACGTGAGGGTGGTCCACCAGGTGCGCAGTGGCAGTGGCCATGCGCTGGGCCAGGGCCTTGTTGTTCTCGATGACGTTGTCTTCTTCAAAGATATCCAGGGTCGCCAGTGCCGCCGCACACGCCAGCGGGTTGCCGGTGTAGCTGTGAGAGTGCAGGAAGGCGCGCAGGGTGGGGTAGTCGTCGTAGAACGCGCTGTACACGTCTTCGGTGGTGACCACGGCTGCCAGCGGCAGGTAGCCGCCGGTGAGCGCCTTGGACAGGCACAGGAAGTCCGGGCGGATACCGGCTTGCTCGCAGGCGAACATACTGCCTGTACGGCCGAAGCCAACAGCGATTTCGTCGTGGATCAAGTGCACGCCGTAACGGTCGCAGGCTTCGCGCAATAGTTTGAGGTAAACCGGGTGGTACATGCGCATGCCGCCAGCGCCCTGGATCAACGGTTCGATAATCACAGCGGCCACGGTGTCGTGGTGCTCGGCGAGGGTCTGTTCCATCACCCGGGCCATCGTGCGCGAGTGGTCTTCCCAGCTCACGCCTTCGGGGCGCAGGTAACAGTCCGGGCTCGGCACCTTGATGGTGTCGAGCAACAGCGCCTTGTAGGTCTCGGTAAACAGCGGCACATCGCCCACCGACATCGCGGCGATGGTTTCGCCGTGGTAGCTGTTGGTCAGGGTGACGAAGCGCTTCTTGTTCGGCAGGCCGCGGTTGAGCCAATAGTGGAAGCTCATTTTCAGCGCGACTTCGATGCACGACGAGCCGTTGTCGGCATAGAAGCACCGGGTCAGGCCTTCGGGCGTCATCGCCACCAGACGCTCGGACAGCTCGATCACCGGCTGGTGGCTGAAACCGGCGAGGATCACGTGTTCCAGTTGATCGACCTGGTCCTTGATGCGCTGGTTGATACGCGGGTTGGCGTGGCCGAACACGTTGACCCACCACGAGCTGACGGCGTCGAGGTAACGCTTGCCTTCGAAGTCTTCCAGCCATACGCCTTCACCGCGCTTGATCGGGATCAGCGGCAGTTGCTGGTGGTCTTTCATCTGGGTGCAGGGATGCCACAGCACGGCAAGGTCGCGTTGCATCCACTGGTTGTTCAAGCCCATCGGTGATCTCCTCGAAGCGGTCCTGCGGCCGGCGCAGGTGAAACAATCGCGCAAGCCTATGCAATGGGCGGCTGTGTCACAAGCCATTACCGGTGAATTCGCAGTAAACGCGAGACGGTCTGTCACGTTTCTTAGGAATAGTCCTTAATCCATTGTTAACGTACTGTGCATAACCTCTTGATCGTATTTCTCGATATTTCAAAGCGAAATTTTCCGCTTTAATTCGATAGGTAAATCGCTAGTCTTGGGCACAGTTCTTACGGGATTAAGTACATGCAGCTACGCAATTCACCGGCCCGCTATGGTTGGGTCAGCATGGTTTTGCACTGGGGCGTGGCCCTGGTGGTGTTTGGCTTGTTCGCCCTGGGCCTGTGGATGGTCGGTCTCGACTACTACAGCGCCTGGCGCAAAGAAGCGCCGGACCTGCACAAGAGCATTGGCATCACGCTGTTCGCCATCATGCTGGTGCGTATCGTCTGGCGCCTGGTGAGCCCGCCGCCGCCACCGCTGGCCAGTTACAGCCGCATGACCCGTATCGGCGCGGCCTTTGGTCACGCCTTCCTTTATCTCGGGCTGTTTGCCGTGATGATCGCCGGTTACCTGATTTCCACCGCAGACGGTGTCGGTATCCCGGTGTTTGGTCTGTTTGAGATTCCTGCCGTGGTTTCCGGGCTACCGGACCAGGCAGATACCGCCGGCCTTGTGCACCTGTACCTGGCCTGGGTGTTGGTGGTCTTCGCTGGCTTGCACGGCGTGGCTGCATTGAAACACCACTTTATCGATCGTGATGCGACCCTCACGCGAATGCTGGGGCGCAAAGCCTGATGTTCAACCTCGACTCACAAGGAATAGAAAGCATGTTGAAAAAGACCCTCGCTGCTCTGGCAATCGGTACTGCCCTGCTGTCCGCAGGCCAGGTGATGGCTGCTGACTACAAGATCGACAAAGAAGGCCAGCACGCCTTCATCGACTGGAAAATCAGCCACCTGGGCTACAGCTACATTCACGGTACCTTCAAGGACTGGGACGGCACCTTCAGCTGGGATGCCGCCAAGCCAGAGGCCAGCAAAATCGCGGTCGATGTGAAGACCGCCAGCCTATGGTCCAACCACGCAGAGCGTGACAAGCACATCGCCAGCAAAGACTTCCTGGACGTTGCCAAGTTTGCCGACGCCAAGTTTGTGTCCACCGCAGTCAAGCCCACTGGCGAAAAAACCGCTGACGTAACCGGCGACCTGACCTTCCACGGCGTGACCAAGCCTGTGACCTTCAAGGCCACTTTCAACGGTGAAGGCAAGGATCCATGGGGCGGCGAACGTGCCGGCTTCAATGCCAAGACCACCGTCAACCTGAACGACTTCGGTATCAAAGGCCCAGGCCCGTCCTCGCAGACAGTGGACCTGGACATCTCGCTGGAAGGTGTTAAGCAGAAGTAATTTCTGCCTGCACAAAAAAGCCCCGCATCGAAAGATGCGGGGCTTTTTTAGGGGGCTATAAAACTCAGCGATTGCGTGTCAGCAGCGCTGGCTTCTCACCACGAGGACGGCCTGGCAACTGATCCAGTTGCTCCGGTGTCGGGAAGCGATCTACTTTCGACTCCTTGTGGATGATCTTCGGCGCCGGGCCACCGCGCGGGTTCTGCACAGCCGGTTCGGACAAGCGAGGCTGGTCGTCACGGGCCGGGCGGCGGTTGTTGTTGCGCGAGTCTTCGCGACGGGCCTGGCCGTCACGGGGTGCGCCATTGCGCGGGCCATTGCGCTTGGCAGGCGGCGTACCGGTGGTACCGCCGCTGCTGTTGCGAGGGCCATTCTGACGGCCGCCCTGTGGCTGGCCGCCACGTGGAGCGCCTGCACCCGCGCCTTGCGCCGGAGCACCAGGGCGACGGCCACGGCCTTGGGCCGGTTTGGCCTGGGGCACGTAGTCAACGCGGTTACCGAAGTTATCCACATCGTCGTCGAGGAACTCGTCCGGAGCACGGTCGGCAGCAGCGCGTGGCGGCTGGCTCGGCTGGCGCTGTTCGCGGGCCGGGGTGCCTTCGCGGGGCTTCTGCTCACGGGCCGGGCGTTCGCCACGGCCGCTGGTGGCGGATTTTTCCTTGCCCTTGTCCTTGCCCTTGTCGCGACGACCACCGCCACCCCCGCCGCCGTTCGGGCCATCGCCCTTCGGACCGCGTGGGTTGCGTGGGTTGCGCACGTCCGGGCGCTCGCGCGCTTCTGGCTTTTCGGCCTCCACGGCGCTGGCATCGAAGCCCATCAGGTCGCCATCGGCGATTTTCTGCTTGGTCATGCGCTCGATGCTTTTCAGCAGTTTTTCTTCGTCCGGCGCGACCAGGGAGATGGCCTCGCCCGAACGACCGGCACGGCCGGTACGGCCGATACGGTGTACGTAGTCTTCATCGACGTTCGGCAGCTCGAAGTTGACCACGTGCGGCAGTTGGTCGATATCCAGGCCGCGAGCGGCGATATCGGTGGCCACCAGGATGCGCACCGAGCCGGCCTTGAAATCAGCCAGGGCCTTGGTGCGCGCGTTCTGGCTCTTGTTGCCGTGGATGGCGACGGCGGTGAGGCCGTGCTTGTCCAGGTACTCGGCCAGGCGGTTGGCGCCGTGCTTGGTGCGGGTAAACACCAGCACCTGTTCCCAGGCGCCTGCGGTGATCAGGTGCGCCAGCAGCGCACGCTTGTGGCTGGCGGCCAGACGGAAGACGCGTTGCTCGATACGCTCGACCGTGGTGTTCGGCGGCGTGACTTCGATGCGCTCCGGGTTGTGCAACAGCTTGCCGGCCAGGGCGGTGATGTCCTGGGAGAACGTGGCCGAGAACAGCAGGTTCTGGCGTTTGGCCGGCAGGCGGGCGAGGACCTTTTTCACGTCATGGACAAAGCCCATGTCGAGCATGCGATCGGCTTCGTCCAGCACGAGGATTTCCACGTGGGACAAGTCGACGCTGCCTTGGCCGCACAGGTCGAGCAAACGACCGGGGCAGGCCACCAGCACGTCGACGCCACGGGACATGGCCTGAACCTGTGGGTTCATGCCGACGCCGCCGAATATGCAGGCGCTGACGAACTTCAGGTCGCGGGCATACAGCTTGAAGCTGTCATGCACTTGGGCGGCGAGTTCGCGGGTTGGGGTCAGGACCAGTACACGCGGTTGGCGTGGGCCGTGACGCTGGGATTTGTCCGGATGACCGTTGGGGAACAACCGCTCCAGAATCGGGAGGGCGAAACCGCCGGTTTTACCCGTACCTGTCTGAGCCGCAACCATCAGGTCGCGGCCTTGCAACACGGCGGGAATGGCCCGCTGTTGCACCGGAGTAGGCTCGGTATAGCCCGCTGCCTCGATGGCGCGGACTAAAGCCTCGGAGAGACCGAGGGAAGCAAAGGACATGAGTAATCCTGTTTTAGTTAGGGCTTGGCCCAAAGGGATAATCTTGCCGGGCGTGAATGGCGCTTAGGGGAGCGCAACCCCGTCCGGTCCTGCTGCGTCTGGCGGGCACTCCACCGGCTCGCGCGGGCTGAAAGCTGCGCTGTAGCGGGGTTGGCTGCCTTTTTCAAGACCTCAGCGGCCGGGCGTGAGCCTGGCGGAAAGGCCGGAGTATAACAGAGCAATCACGGCGCGCTGCTTTCCTGCTGCTCAACGGTGTGTTCAGAGGCCGTAATGGCCTGGATTCCACCATATTTGGCACTCAAGGCGCTATAGGCCGGCTCCTGCTTGAAACGTTTGAGCTCGGCGGCAAAGCGCTGTACCAGGAGGTCCATGCCTGCACCACGGCGTACCGCGAGGAATTGCTGCTGGCGGCTGACCACGGCCGGTGCCTGGCTGACCTTGCCTTCCAGGCCTAGCGCCTTGATCACATGCTGGCCCACTCGACGGTCGGTGATCACCAGGTCGATGCGTCCCAGCATCAATTTGCCAAAGTTGGCCTCATGGCTCGGTGCCGGTTCGCGGTTGAACAGACTGGAGTCGCTGAACGCCGCGCCGTACAGGTAGCCCGGCGACGTGCCGACGGTCAGGCCGCTCAGGTCTTCGAGGCTTTGCACTGGGTGGGGTCGCTCATTGGCGTAGAACAGCGTGAACTGCACTTCGGACAACGGCTCACTGGGGTATAGCAGCAAGGCGTCGCGCTCATGGCTGTGGAAAATATCCAAAGCGCCATCGGCATGGCCTTGGTCCAGCATGGCCAGGCAGCGCTTCCAGGGCAGGAACTGCCATTCCACATCTACGCCCAGGCGCTGGAACACAATCACTGTGGTTTCATAATCCAGCCCCCGCATGCTGCCCTGGTCCTCATACACGTAGGGCGCCCAGGGCTCGGTGACAATGCGCAGTTTCTCGCCATAAGCGGCGAGGCTCAAGCAAGTGAAGAGGGCAGCAGTCAACAACTTCAGAATGACGGGCATGCCCTGAGGTTACGACGCTCCCGCACTAAAGAGAAGCTCTGGCACGCGCATCTGCGGGCGGGGCTATTTGCCCGGAGAGGTCATCAAGTGTTCGTAGATCGCTGCCCGTCGCTCGCCGAGGATCAGGCGTACCACGGGGTTGGCAAACCAGTGCTCCAACTGATGAGTGTCGATCGGGCGCTTCTGGCGTTCTTCCAGGTTCTGCCGGGCCTTGTCCCACCAAACCGGGCCACACGCCTGGTCGAACTCGTTCTCATGCTCGTAGCAGCCGTAGAGAATTTCACGGATGAATTGCTGCTGGTGCTTGGGCAGCACCAGCGTGATCAGCTTGTACAGAAGGCGCTGCAAGCGGGGAGGGCGTGGCAGGTGCGAGGACACCTTGCGAGTGTCGGCCAACGCCAGTGCGCTGGTGGGCGCGGCCGCATGCTTGGCGATCCAGGCCTTGACCTTGGCGCGAAACAGCTGCTTGCGACTCCAGTAGTGGTGGATCAGGTCCGGGCATTCGCGCACGTTGACGGTGCGATAGGCGGCGATCGACAGGCAGAACTCTTCGAGGGTGTACGCGCCTTGGGCATAGGGGAACAGTTCGTCCATCAAGGCGATGGAGCGGTCGAGGATGTGCGCATCCTGTTGCGTCAGGCCCATGACCCCGGAGTTGAGCGTCATCATGTCATCGTCGGCCACGCCCATGTCCAGCAGGCGCTGGCGCAAGGCGGTGTAGAGAATGCTCTCGTGGTTGTCGCCGTACTTGCTGTAGAAGGCATTGCACAGCAGGGTGCCGGGTTGCACGCGCTCGAACAGGTCCATCGGTGAGTGATGGAAGAAGGTATCGGTGTCTATCAGCATGGCCACCGGCGATTCTTCCAACACTTGGCGCAATACCACATGCTTGGTACGGAAGTGATAGCCGTAGGGTTCGCTCCAGCGTTTGCGGGTAGCTTCGTCCAGCGGGCGTACGCGTACCGGCAAAAGGCGATAGGGCTCGGGGTTGTCGCTGAATACCTGGATATCCACGGCGGCTTCCGGGGTTGCCTGCAGGAAAGCCAGCGCACTGGCGATGCTGAACACCGCTTCCTGGTGGTAGGTCTCGGAGCCGAAGACCAGGTAGACCAGTTGTGGGCGGGACGGCGTGGGCACTGTATTCATGGACTGCTGGGTTCCGTGGGCATGTAAAACGACAAAGGCCCTCGTAGACGAGGGCCTTGGCACCGCCGGGCAACCTTCAGCGCGGCAGCTTGAGGTTGTTCCAGATGGCCAGGCTCGGCTCAGCCTGGTTAAGGGTATAGAAGTGCAACCCTGGCGCGCCACCTTGCAACAATTCTTCACACATTGTGCTGATGACCTGTTCGCCGAACGCCTGGATGCTCTTGACGTCGTCGCCATAGGCTTCCAGCTGTTTGCGCACCCAGCGTGGGATCTCGGCACCGCAAGCATCGGAGAAACGCGCCAGCTTGCTGTAGTTGGTGATCGGCATGATGCCCGGCACGATCGGGATGTTCACGCCCATGGCCCGTACACGCTCGACGAAGTAGAAGTAGCTGTCGGCGTTAAAGAAGTACTGGGTGATCGCACTGTCGGCGCCAGCGTTGGCCTTGCGCACGAAGTTCTGCAGGTCGTCTTCGAAATTGCGTGCTTGTGGATGCATCTCCGGGTAAGCCGCGACTTCGATATGAAAGTGGTCGCCGGTTTCTTCACGAATGAAACTCACCAGGTCATTGGCGTAGCGCAGCTCGCCGCTGGCCATGCCCATGCCGGACGGCAGGTCGCCACGCAGGGCGACGATGCGCTTGATACCAGCAGCTTTGTACTGGGTCAGCAGGCCGCGCAGGTCGGCCTTGCTGTCGCCCACGCATGACAAATGCGGAGCGGCGGGAACTTTGACTTGGCTTTCCAGCTGCAACACGGTGTTGATCGTGCGGTCACGGGTCGAGCCGCCAGCGCCGTAGGTGCAGGAGAAGAAGTCCGGGTTGTAGCTGGCCAACTGCGTGGCAGTCGCCATCAGTTTTTCATGCCCAGCATCGGTCTTGGTTGGGAAGAACTCGAAGCTGTAGCGACGGTCTTGGGACATGGTAATAACCCTTTGAAACTCAGATACCGGAAGTCATGCACCGATTTAATGTGGGAGGGGACTTGCCCCCGATGAGGGCGTGTCAGTCGACATATCTGTTAACTGGCATTTCGTTATCGGGGGCAAGTCGAATCGTCGCACCGCCCCTCCCACATTAAAGGCCCGCCCTCACAAGGAGAGCGGGTGGTGAGCAAATCAGTAGCGGTAAGCGTGCGGCTTGAACGGACCTTCAACGGTCACGCCGATGTAGTCGGCCTGGGTCTTGGTCAGTCGAGTTACCACGCCGCCGAAGCCGCGGACCATTTCCAGGGCCACTTCTTCGTCGAGTTTCTTCGGCAGTACTTCCACGGTCAGGCGCTCGGCTTTCTGGGCAGGCGACAGGTCGGCGTACTTCTGGCCGAACAGGAAGATCTGGGCCAGTACCTGGTTGGCGAACGAGCCATCCATGATGCGGCTTGGGTGGCCGGTAGCGTTGCCCAGGTTAACCAGGCGGCCTTCAGCCAGCAGGATCAGGTAGTCGTCGTTCTGTGGGTCGAAATCACCCGGGCCGGTACGGTGAACCTTGTGCACCTGAGGCTTCACTTCTTCCCATGCCCAGTTCTTGCGCATGAAAGCGGTGTCGATCTCATTGTCGAAGTGACCGATGTTGCAGACCACGGCACGCTTCTTCAGGGCTTTGAGCATGTTCGCGTCGCACACATTCACGTTGCCGGTGGTGGTCACGATCAGGTCGATCTTGCCCAGCAGGGCTTTGTCGATGCTCGCTTCGGTACCGTCGTTCTGACCGTTGATGAACGGCGAAACCACTTCGAAACCGTCCATGCAGGCTTGCATGGCGCAGATCGGGTCGACTTCGGAAACCTTGACGATCATGCCTTCCTGACGCAGGGACTGGGACGAACCCTTGCCCACGTCGCCGTAGCCGATCACCAGGGCTTGCTTGCCCGACAGCAGGTGGTCGGTGCCGCGCTTGATGGCATCGTTCAGGCTGTGACGGCAGCCGTACTTGTTGTCGTTCTTGCTCTTGGTCACCGAATCGTTGACGTTGATGGCCGGGATTTTCAGCTCGCCCTTGGCCAGCATGTCCAGCAGGCGGTGTACGCCGGTGGTGGTTTCTTCGGTCACACCGTGGACGCGGTCGAGGACCTGCGGGTACTTCTTGTGCAGCAGCTCGGTCAGGTCGCCGCCGTCGTCGAGGATCATGTTGGCATCCCAAGGCGCGCCATCTTTGAGGATGGTTTGCTCCAGGCACCACTCGTACTCTTCTTCGGTCTCGCCTTTCCAGGCGAACACCGGGATACCGGCGGCAGCAATTGCGGCAGCGGCCTGGTCTTGAGTCGAGAAGATGTTGCAGGACGACCAGCGCACTTCGGCACCCAGGGCAACCAGGGTTTCGATCAGCACGGCAGTCTGGATAGTCATGTGGATGCAGCCGAGGATCTTCGCGCCCTTGAGCGGCTGCTCAGCGGCGTACTTGCGACGCAGGCCCATCAGGGCAGGCATTTCGGATTCGGCGATAAAGGTTTCGCGACGGCCCCAGGCAGCGAGGGACATGTCGGCGACTTTGTAGTCGTTGAAATCTGCAGGCGTGTTGACAGCGCTCATGAAGAGCCTCCATTCGTAGTGTGCGAATGGGCGCCGTTGTGCGTTTAGTATCAGGCCAGGTAGACCAGGCCGGACAACGCCCCATCCGAGCCTGACAGGTTGAACCTGCTGCAGCGCCCCTCGGACAGGTGGCGGGAGAACGGTATCAACCGAAGATAACCGTTTTGAAGCGGGGGCGATTATAGCCGTGTGCGCCAGACTTCCCAAGCCTTTCTGTCGGCCATATGAAGATCGCTCATGGGGTTGATAGGCAATGGCGCGTAGAGCTTGGGGCGGGCGTCTGCCATGATGTTGCCCATCATTGGGCAACACGCTTTGGAGTGAACATGAACTTCCACACCCGCAAATGGGTAAAACCCGAAGACCTCAACCCCAACGGCACCCTGTTCGGCGGCAGCCTGCTGCGCTGGATCGACGAAGAAGCGGCCATCTACGCCATTGTTCAACTGGGCAACCAACGCGTCGTCACCAAGTACATCTCCGAAATCAACTTCGTCAGCGCCTCGCGCCAGGGCGACATCATCGAACTGGGCATCACCGCCACTGCGTTCGGTCGCACCTCCATCACCCTGACCTGTGAAGTGCGCAACAAGATCACCCGCAGTAGCATTCTCACCGTGGAAAAAATGGTCTTCGTCAACCTTGGTGAAGATGGCCTGCCAGCGCCTCATGGCCGCACTGAGATCAGGTATGTGAAGGACCAGTTCAAGGACGACATTCCTCCACAGTAATCGCGGACCGGGTCGATTTGCTTTACCAAATCATTCCGGATGGACCTGTCCAGGCTCTCGCGTCACTCAGGATGACATCCTGTAGAGAATGGCGCGTATGAATATGAAAGTGTCCAGCTCGCATTCCACTGCTCAGTCTCAGCCGCCGGAGAATGTAGAAAAGAATGTAAAGGCATCGCTGGTCAAAGACGTGGGCGAGCGCAAAGTGAGCCTTGAGCGATTCAGCGATGGCCAGGTGGAAGTGGTTTTGTCACCGCCGCCGCTTACGCATCTTGTATTGAGTGGGGGTGGGGCCAAGGGCATTGCTTTCCCGGGCATGGCCCAGGCACTTGAAAACCACAAGGCACTGGTGGGCGTCAAAGTGATCTCCGCGTCCTCCGCGGGCGCGATTTCTGCTGCGTTGCTGGCCAGTGGCCTGGATGCCAAGACCTTTGAAAACCTGTCGAACAGACTCAACCTGGCTGAATTGCTGAACAGCAAGAATCCTTTTATTGCAAAGCTACAGAATGCCAGTACTGAAATTGGAAAATTGGCAGGGCGCTTGTCAGGTACGGCGGGAAATATCGCGCAGTTATTGTTCACCCTGATACCGCGCCTGCAAACCGAAGCGCAGCCCCTGAAAGACCTGATCGGCAATGAGGCGCGCAAGTCGCTGCTGGCGAAGATCGCCGGGACCCGGCGGGTAGACCGGCCCGCCGGCGTCATGAAGATTGCAGACCGGCTCAGTGCCGGGAAAGGACCGACTTTTCGCGACATTGAGGTGTTGAGTCGTCACATTCCTGCAGTCAAGCAGCTCAACATCACGGGAACCGGCCTGTTCGATGGCCGACCGCAGTTGGTGGTGTTCAATGCGAGCACCACACCGGACATGGACATTGCCCGGGCGGCTCTTATATCTGGCTCATTACCTGGGTTGTTCAAAAGCCCGATAGAGCAGGGCCATGCCTTTCAGGAGCACGCTGAGCAAACGGCATTTCTGGATGGTGGACTGCTGGTCAACACGCCGTCTTCTGCGGTGATTGATCCGCCTTTTCCAGAAAGCCCTCTGAGCAAGACCGAGTCACTGGTCGTCAGGTTCGAGTCGGAAACCCCGGAGCCTGCCAAGGCAGGCAGCGCTGTGAGCGGCTTGCTCGATAGGATCATTGGTGTCCCGCATGCGGCGGCCTGGAGGTATCAGGAAGACAAGCTCAAGGCACAAGCGGATCAGACTGTCGTGTTACCGCTGAAATCAGAAAAGGGCGACTTCCGTGGCGTGTTCGGTGGCACGGTCAATTTCACCATGACCGACGATCAGAAGAAGCATCTGCAAGCATCGGCGCGTACGGCGGTAAGCGCGCACCTGGAAAAGCGTGCCGCGTTGCGTGAGCGTTACCAATTCCAGTCATTGGACGACGCTGTGTTGGCCATGGACGACAAAATGCTGGCGAGCGTTGAGAGTTATCTGGAGAAGGATCCCGCCGCCAAGGATGTGTTGATGTTTCGCAAGAGCGCACAGCAAGCAATGCAGGAACTGGATGCCGCCATTACCGAAGCCAATCAGGCCAGTGACAAGCTGACGCTGACTCCCAGGTTGGCGGCGGCGTTGCGTAACCTGGATGCGCTGGCACGTCGTCCCGAGCGTGTCGAGTGGTTGGGACGGCGTCTCAACGCAGCCGGCAGGCCTAATTTTCAGCAGCTTCTGCAAGTGATGAACGGGCAGCCTTCTGGTAACGAAGTGGCGATGTCGAAGGTCATGACGAACGCGGTTGTGCAGATGAACAGGCGTGATGTGGCGGTAAAGGCCGAAAATTTCATGCGGGAAGTCATTTACCCGTCGCTCTATCGGCCTGGCCAGCCGCAGGCCAATATCGAACTGTTGCGGCGTGCCGCCCGTGACTTGGCGGATGCCACCAAGTGATCGACGATATCGTCAAGCACTACAAGTGCGCGCAATAACCCCTGGAGTACTCCGATCTGTCTACCACTGTGGAAGCTGCCAAAGCCTGGCGCATACCAGTTAAATCGTCAGGCCACTGAACAGCCATCGTCGGGCCGTGTCGTAGCTACAGGTACCCCTCGGACTCTGGTAAATCATGGCCACCCAAACAGACGGCAAGACCCCCAACCTGTCGCAGGAAGAGCAGCAGGACGTGGACAAGAACCAGCCGCCTCGCGCGGCGGTGCTGCACGAAATCATCCGCACCCAGGGCGACCAGGAGCTCGAGCGCAGCGTCGCCGCCCTGTGGTGGTCGGCGCTGGCGGCCGGCCTGACCATGGGCCTGTCGCTGATGGCCATGGGGCTGCTCAACTCGCGTCTGCCGGAGGGCGAAGCCTTCAAGGTGATCGCCAGCTTCGGTTACTGCGCGGGCTTCCTGGCGGTGATCCTCGCTCGCCAGCAGTTGTTCACCGAAAACACGCTGACCGCCGTGTTGCCGGTGATGAGCAAGCCCACCCTGAGCAACGCCGGGCGCCTGCTGCGGTTATGGTCGGTGGTGCTGGTGGGTAACCTGTGCGGCACCTTGCTAGTGGCGTACGTGATGCTGCACCTGCCGATCTTCGATACCAAGACCGACATGGCCTTCCTTGAGATCGGGCGCAAGATCATGGAGAACGACCCCGGCCAGATGTTCGCCAAGGGCATCGTTTCCGGCTGGATGATCGCCACCATGGTATGGATGATCCCGTCCATGGAGAGTGCCAAGATGTGGATCATTATCTTGATCACCTACCTTATGGCATTGGGCGACTTCACTCATATCGTTGTCGGCTCGGCGGAGGTGTCGTACCTGGTGTTTGCCGGCGAGTTGCCGTGGAAGGACTTCTGGCTGGTGTTCGCCGGGCCGACCCTGGCGGGCAATATCATTGGCGGCAGCTTTATCTTTGCACTGATCAGTCATGCACAGATTCGCAGCGAAAGCAGCCTGCCGGGCAAAAAAGCTGCGGACCCGAGGCATCCGCAGCGGATCAACAAGGATCAGTGAGTGTCAGGCGCGGCCTGGGGCTCGTCCCGGGTTACGCGCTTGACCAGCTTGCCGATGCTCAACCCCTGCAACAGGATCGACGACAGCACCACGATATAGGTGATGCTCAGCAGCAAATCGCGCTCCGGGCCCAGTGGCAAGGCCAATGCCAGCGCCACTGAAACCCCGCCGCGCAAACCACCCCAGGTCAGGATGCGGATGGTCCCGCGTGGCACCGTGCGCCAGCGGCGCAACAACAGAATGGCCGGAGCAACCGTCAGCAGGCGCGACAGCAGAATCGCCACGGCCAGGAGGCTGGCGGCGAACACGTGCAGCCAGTTGAACGGCAACAGCAACAGTTCCATGCCGATCAGCGCAAACAGCAGGGCGTTGAGCATGTCATCGAGCAGTTCCCAGAAGCCGTCCAGGTAGCGACGGGTCATATCGTTCATGGCCAGCTTGCGCCCCAGGTTGCCGATGATCAGGCCGGCGACCACCATCGCGATCGGCGCCGAGACGTGCAGTTCGGTGGCCATTGCCGAGCCGCCGATGACCAGAGCCAGAGTCAGCATCACTTCGATCTGGTGCTGCTCGATACTCTTGATCATCAGGTAAACGAGGTAGCCGATCAGGCCACCGAACACCACGCCGCCGATGGCCTCATGGGCAAACAGCATGGCGGTAGCGCCCACGGTGGGCGTCTCGCCCAGCTGTGCGATCCCCAGCAGTACGGTAAACACCACGACTGCCGTGCCGTCATTGAACAGCGACTCGCCGACGATGGTGGTTTTCAGGGGTTTGGAGGCATTGGCGGTACGCAGTACGCCCAGCACCGCAATCGGGTCGGTGGGGGAAATCAGTGCACCGAACAGCAGGCAGTAGAGGAAGCTCACATGCCAGCCAAACAAGGCAAAGATGTAATACGCCAGGCTGCCAATCACCACGGTGGCGATCAGCACGCCGAAGGTCGCCAGCAGGCCGATGGGCCAGCGGTAGCTGCGCAGGTCGTTAAGGTTGACGTGCAGGGCGCCGGCGAACAGCAGGAACGAGAGCATCCAGTTCATCAACAAATCGCCGAAGTCGATCTGGCCGATCAGTTGCTGGATGCGTTCCTCAAGACCGGGGTAGCCGAGAAAACTCAAGCCTTGCAGGATCAGTGAAAACACCAGCGCCGTGACCATCACGCCGATGGTAGGTGGCAGGCCGATAAAGCGAAAGTTCACGTAGGTGAGCAGGGTGGTGAGGCAAATGAAGGCGGCGACAAGTTCAAGCATCCGGGGTCCTTGGAAGGTGGGGGAGAGCGTTGATGGGGGATGGACCGCAACAGCGGCACGATGTTGCAGGGGTGGGGACAAATCACCGATAGAACCTTTCCGGACGTGGCGGTTCATAGCGGTGGGTGCGGTTTTACAGGTTTAGTGCTAAAACTCTAATTTCTGTTTAAAACTTAAAACAAAATTAAAAAAGGAATCAGTGATGACGGTGGCCTTCTGGTGTGTGTTGATCGCAATTTTCCTGCCTTATCTGTGTACAGGTGTGGCCAAGTTCAGTGGTGGCAAGTTCGGGCCACGGCAGAACCACGACCCCCGGGCGTTCCTGGACACCCTCGAAGGGTTTGCCAAGCGTGCGCATAGTGCGCAGCTCAATAGCTTTGAAGTCACGCCGGCGTTTGCGGCTGCAGTGATCATCGCGCACCTGGCCGGTACGGCCGAATTAGTGACCATCAATGTGCTGGCTGTGCTGTTTATCACCAGCCGCCTGCTGTACATCATCTGTTACCTGGCGGACTGGGCGATGCTGCGTTCGCTGGTGTGGTTTGTGGGGATGGCGTTGATTGCGAGTTTCTTCTTTGTCTCGATCTGACGGTTAAATATGGGCTTTTTGGTGAGCGCGCGTCTTGTGGTGAGCGCGCTTGTCCATCCCAATGAACCGATTTTGGCAAAGCGTTTTCAGGTCCCGCTAGGTGCATCCGGTACATGCGGCAGTGCTGCGCCCTTGGGCCACAGCATCCAGATCTGCCCCTGCTGTTTCATGTTGCCCGCCAATTCTCCCGCTGCGTCGCCGGTGCCCCAGAACAGGTCAGCGCGCACTTCGCCCGTGATCGCACCGCCGGTGTCCTGGGCGGCGACGGGCCTAGTGATGGGTGAACCGTCCGGTTTGGAAGTCGATAGCCACAGCAGGCTGCCCAGTGGAATCACCTTGCGATCCACCGCCACACTGTAGCCTGCGGTCAACGGCACGTTCAACGAACCGCGCGGGCCTTCGTTACTGTCGGGGCGGGCGCTGAAGAAGACGTAGCTGGGGTTGCTCGCCAGCAGTTCCGGGATGCGCTGCGGGTTGGCCTTGGCCCAGGCGCTGATGGCGCCCATGGTCACATCTTCTTTCTTCAACTGCCCTTGCTCCACCAACCAGCGGCCGATGGGGCGATAGGGGTAGCCATTCTGGTCACCATAACCGACGCGCAGTTGGCGCCCTCCGGCCAGTTGGATCCGGCCTGAGCCCTGGATTTGCAGGAATTGCAGGTCCATCGGGTCAGTCAGCCAGGCAATCGGTTTGGCCGTGGAACCTTGGCCATTGATGGCACTGGCGTCGTCGTAGGGCTTGAGTACGCGACCTTCCAGGCGACCGCGCAGGCGTTTGCCCTTGAGTTCGGGGTAGATGCTTTCCAGGTTAACGATGATCAGGTCGTCCGGTACGCCATACACCGGCACATTGGCTTTGGCGGTTTTGGTCAGGCTGCCGGGGTAGACCGGTTCGTAGTAACCGGTGATCAAGCCGTTCGGGGTGTTGTCGGCCGAACGCAGGCCGAACACATCCAGGCGCTCCTTGAGAAACCCGCGCACGGCCACGGCATTGGCGGGCACCGTAGCGGCGGCTGCGCAGGTCGCGCCCCAGACCGGGTCGGCCTTGAGGCGTTGGCAGGCGCTGCGCCAGGATTCGAAACCGGCCAGCAAATCGTTGTCGGATACTGCGGGTAGCGCTTCCCACGGCGCGCTGACATAGGTCGCGACGGCGTGAGGCTTGGAAGTTTCATCTTTGGCTGCTTCTTTACCCGCATCGCAGCCGGCCAGCAGCACGATTATCGGCAGAGCCCACGCCAGGCGGCGGCTCCAGGGTTTCGACATGACATACATACAAACACTTCCTGAAGCGATTGCCCGCGCTGTAACACCTTCGGGCAACCCTTATTATTAATAGGGCTATTGGTCTTTGTGGGTGGGGCGAGGATACTGGCCGCCGTTTCCCGTGACCTCGAAGCCACCATGACTTTTAAACGACTGACTGTTGTACTGCTGGCCTGCCTGGCCCTGTCCGCCTGCGGCGGTGTTGATCCGAATTCGCCGCTGGGCCAGCGCAAGGCAATCTTCAAACAGATGCTCAAGACCGGCGAAGACCTGGGCGGCATGTTGCGCGGGCGCATCCCGTTTGACGGCGCCAAGTTTGCCGAGGGTGCGGTCAAGCTCGACGCCTTGTCCCATGAGCCTTGGAAACATTTCCCAAGCGTGCGCGAAGAAGATAACACCAGCGCCAAGGACGATGTCTGGCAGAAACAGGCGCAATTCCAGCAACTGGCCCGCAACCTTGAAGCGGCCACCGGCGAATTGGTGACCGCCAGCCAGGTGCAGCCTTACAAGGCCAGTAACCTGGGGCCGGCCGTGCAGAAAGTCGAAGATGCCTGCAGCGCCTGCCATAAACAGTTCCGGGACCACTGACCGGTTTTACTGGTCGAGTTCTTCCACCGCGTCCTGCAGTTCCTTGCGGGACTCGGCGAGCTTGTCCTTACGCTTGTTGATCTTGTCCGCGTCGCCTTTTTTCATGGCCTTGTCGAGGTCGGCCTGACGGCGGCTGACTTCGTGCTTGGCGTCGAGTACCTTGTTTTCACGCTCTTTCTTCAGGGATGCGTCGGTGCAGTTGGCGGTGACTTCACTCAGGGCTTTTTCCAGGCCGGCTTGTTGCGCGCTGTTGCCGTGGGCCTTGGCTTGTTCGATCTGGCTGCTGATGGCTTGGCGTTTGGCGGCGCAGCCGGTGAGGGGGGCGGCTTGTTCAGCGGCCAGCAACGGTGTGGTCATGAAGCTTGCGACGGTCAGCAAGGCAAAAGGGGCTAGAAATTTCATGTGGGGCTCCAAAGTCGCAATCTGATGGCGGGGGGCAGCGGGGTTCAAAACCCGTCTATCCCCGCCATGCGTAATGTTTCAGCCAAGGCCTGTACATGCGGGTCGCGAAAAAAAGCGCTCAGTTGCGCTGCGCGGCCCGGGCCGATGCCATCAATGTTCAGCCAGGCCTGGGTGTCTCTGGCGACCAGCGTCTGCCAGTCGCCCTCCAGGTTGTTACGTGCCGCAGGCGGTACACCCAGGGCCTTGAGCCATTGTGCAAAGGGCCGCTGCCGAGCGCTGTGAAGGCTTTCGAGTAGGCGTTCGCGGCTGCGATCACCGAAGCCATCAATGTTAGCAAGCTCTGCCGCGTCCAGGGTTAACCAATCGAGAAAGCCTGCGATTAGACCGGCCTGGATCAATACGTTCCAGGTTTCGCGACCTACGTGTGGCAACGCGAGGCCCTGGTTGCCGCTGAGCCAGGTAAGGCGTGCCAGTAATTGTTCCTCGCAATCGGGGTCCAGTTGCCAGCAGCTCAGCGCATGGAATTTGGCAGGGTTGGGCACTGGCAGGTCAACCCTGGTGGTATTGCGCAAAATGACCGCGTCCAACCGAGGAATAACCTGGCCCGCCAGGCTGACCGCGACCTGGTCGCCAGGTCGGATATCCAACGCTTGCCAGCGTACCAATGAGCCGACACTTACCCGGCTGATTTTCCGGTCGTCCAAGCGTACCGGCTCCAGTTCCAGCATGGGGGTGATGCGTCCGGTGCGTCCGACCTTGAACTCAACGTTGCGCACCAGTGCCAACGCCTTGGCCGCTGGGTACTTCCAGGCGACTGCCCAATACGGCGCATTAACCTGCCAGCGTTCGGCGGGTGCGTGCTGCGCCTGGTGCAGCACCACGCCATCGCTGGCGAACGGCAATGGATGGTTGTACCAATAGGTGCGCCAATGCGAGGCTTCGGTGATGTTTCGAATGGGATGGCTGTAGCGTCGGCTATCGGTGAAGCCCCAGCGTGCCAGTGTGGCGAGGCGTTCGGTAAATGTCGCCGGCCCTTTCGGCCAAGCCCAGACGAACAAGCCAATGCCTGCGGCGTCGGTGTCGCTCAATTGCTTGCGGTTCATCAACCCGGCCACCTTGCTGCGGGCATTGAGCCCGCCATTTGCCGACTGCACATGGTCGCCGAGGCGCCAATAGAGTTCGCCTTGCAATACGAGATCAATGGGCTCGGGCAACTGCTGGACTATGCCGGGGATTTTGCGCGCCGAGGCAGACCAGTCGTGACCCCTTGCTCCATCGCCGCGGCTGATGACTTGGCTCAGGCGCCCCTTGCGATACACCAGGGTCACCGCCACACCGTCCACCTTCGGTTGAATCCAGACATCCTCGCGGTTGACCAGCCAGGCAGCGACTGCCTGTTCATCCAGCAGTTTCTCCAGGCCGGTATGGGCAACGGGATGCGGCCGGGTACCGCGTGCGCTCGCCAGTGGGTTGTCGGGCGTCAAAGGGGTGTCGGGGAAGCACTGGCGCCAGTGGGCCAGTCGCTGGCGGGCCTGGTCGTAGAGCTCATCGCTCACAGGGGATTGGCCAAGCCGGTGGTAGCTGTCATCCCACTGGCGGAGTTGTTCGGCCAGGGTGCTGACCTGTGCCCGAGCATCGTCGGGGCAATCTTCGGCCCACAGGCTGAACGGTAAAATACTGAGTAAAAGGGCTATCGGTAGACGCATCATGAGCATCCTTGCTCGAAAAGGGTGCCCAGCCTAATGGAACCCTGCGGCTACAAAAAAGCCCCGACAGCGCGGGGCTTTTTACCGGGTGTTTCTGTTTACTTGAACAGGCCGCCCAGGGCTTTCACCGCGTCAGGTTTATCAGCCTTGGCTTCCTGTGTTTGTTGCTTGGCATCGGCTTTGGCCTGCGCTTGGGAAAGTTTGTCACAGCCTTTGTTGATCTGGTCTTGAGCGGCTTTGAAAGCCTTCACTTTCAAGGTGTCCTTCTGGGCTTCGGCTGCATCGATCTTGGTTTGCAGGTCTGCGGCTTGCTTCTGGCAGTCGCCGGAATTGCCGCCACCGAGCTGCGAGCTCAGGGCACCGCTCAGTGCGCTCAGGTCGGCGGCGTGGGCCGGCACGGCGAACAGGCTGAGCAGAAGGGCGGCAGGGGCGAGCGTGGAGATGCGCATGAAAAACCTCAATGTTCGATTGCCTGCGCGCTTGGGAATCCCGGGCTGGCGCAGGGCAATATCCAAATAAGGTGAGAGGCCCGAGAGGGCGCGGATTCTAGAGGGCCATCATTGGGCCTGCAAGCTTTGGATCCAAAAAGTGTGAGGGGTGTCGCGCAAAGTGCAATGCAATAAAAAGCCCCGCCAGGCGAACCTGGCGGGGCTTTTGTGCACCTTGAGCGTTTACAGGCCGGCGGCGGTACGCAGGTCGTTGGCGCGGTCGGTTTTTTCCCAGGTGAAGGTGGTGAAGGTGTCGTCGCCGACAGTCTTCTGCGCAGGGGTACGGCCGAAGTGACCGTACGCTGCGGTTTCCTGGTACATCGGGTGCAGCAGGTCGAGCATGGTGGTGATCGCGTAAGGGCGCAGGTCGAAGACCTCACGCACCAGCTTGACGATCTTGTCGTCGCTGATCTTGCCGGTGCCGAAGGTATTCAGCGAGATCGACGTAGGCTGAGCCACGCCGATAGCGTAGGAAACCTGGATCTCGCAGCGCTCGGCCAGGCCGGCCGCGACGATATTCTTTGCCACGTAACGACCCGCGTAGGCTGCCGAGCGGTCAACCTTGGACGGGTCTTTACCCGAGAACGCGCCGCCGCCGTGACGGGCCATGCCGCCGTAGCTGTCGACGATGATCTTGCGACCGGTCAGGCCGCAGTCGCCTACCGGGCCACCGATGATGAACTGGCCTGTCGGGTTGATGTGGAACTGGGTGTCCTTGCTCAGCAGTTCGGCCGGCAGCACGTGCTTGACGATCAGCTCCATCACGCCTTCGCGCAGGTCGGCGTAGGACACGTCTGGGTTGTGCTGGGTCGACAGTACAACCGCGTCGATACCCACGACCTTGCCGCCTTCGTAACGGCAGGTCACCTGGGACTTGGCGTCAGGGCGCAGCCACGGCAGCAGACCGGATTTGCGGGCTTCTGCCTGACGCTGCACAAGCTGGTGCGAGAAGGTGATCGGTGCTGGCATCAACACGTCGGTTTCGTTGCTGGCGTAGCCGAACATCAGGCCCTGGTCGCCGGCGCCCTGGTCTTCGGGCTTGGCGCGGTCTACACCCTGGTTGATGTCCGGGGACTGCTTGCCGATGATGTTCATCACGCCGCAGGTAGCACCGTCGAAGCCGACGTCGGAACTGTTGTAGCCGATGTTGGTGATCACATCACGAACCAGCTGCTCCAGGTCAACCCAGGCGGTGGTGGTCACTTCGCCAGCGATGATCGCTACACCGGTTTTCACCAGGGTCTCGCACGCCACACGGGCGAACTTGTCTTCAGCAATGATGGCGTCCAGCACCGCATCAGAAATCTGGTCGGCGATTTTGTCCGGATGCCCTTCAGACACGGACTCGGAGGTGAAAAGGGAGTATTCGCTCATCTCGATGTTTTCCTGATATTTACCGATGGTGAGTGTCGCCAGCCGGCCGCTGAAAGTGGCGGACCTGGATCTGGAAACCATTGCGTAAACCTACATAGAGGCTATCCCCGGGAACGAGTCCCGCAGCGGTGGCCCAACGGGCCAGGTCATCCTGTTCAAAACCCAACCAGAGATCACCGCAGGCCTCCCTGGCCCAATTCTGGTTGTGGCTGCATAAATCCGTAACCAACAGGCTACCGCCGGGGTGCAGCAGCCCGGCCATTTGCCTGAGGGCCTCGGCGGGGGCGGCGAAATGGTGCAAGACCATATTCAGCACCACGCAGTCCGCCTTGATTGTCGTGCTGCTCAGTGCGTCGGCCAGTTGCAGGCGGACATTGCCCAGCGACTCGCGCTCGCAGAGCTGGCGTGCCAGGTCGAGCATCGCCGGGCTGTTGTCCAGTGCCGTGACCTGGTGAAAGCGCCGCGCCAGTTCCGGCAGGAAACCGCCGTCACCCGGGCCGACTTCCAGGGCCGTGGCCTCATCACTGAAGCTCAGCTTGTCCAGCAGCGCCAGTACGCTGTCGCGGTATTGAGCCAGACCTGCGATCAGGTCCTGCTGGGCGCGAAACTTCTCTGCTACCCGCGCGAAAAAGTCCTGGCTGGCGGCGGCGCGCTGCCCGTGGACCTGGCCGATGCGCGATTGCACGTCAACCGGCAGGCTCAGGCTGTCCACTTCTTCGAGCAGCGCGGCGTGCAGCTTGCCGCCCAGCAGCTCGGTGTGGGGCAGGGCGCGCCGATAGAAAATCGCATTGCCTTCACGGCGGGTCGCCACCAGCTCGGCCTGGGCCAATACCTTCAGGTGGTGGCTCATGCCGGACTGACCGATGGCGAAGATCTGCGCCAGCTCCAGTACGCCAAAGGAATCGTTGGCCAATGCGCGCAACACGTTCAAACGCAACGGGTCGCCAGCGGCCTTGCACAAGGCTGCCAGTTCATCGCCGTCGTCGGGGCGCAGTGAGGGCATGGGTATATTCATAAGGCCAGCAGTCTAGTGACGGGTGGGCGTCCCCGCAAGGCCAATATCAAAAAGTTTTGATATTGGTCGATAAGTGGCGGTTATAAGCAGTCGCTATAACCTTTAGACGAACCGCTTAAAGGGTTCTGCAAGGTATTGACGCCCAAAGCACAGGAAAAACCTCCTCAAGTGACTATCTGTCATTGCCCGCAGGCGGTGGCTGAGGGAAAATGCCGGTCCTTTTTTCCGTTTCTTTTATATTCAAACCTCAGGAGATCAGCGATGCCCAGCCGTCGTGAGCGTGCCAACGCCATTCGTGCCCTCAGCATGGATGCCGTGCAAAAAGCCAACAGCGGCCATCCCGGTGCCCCGATGGGCATGGCGGATATCGCCGAAGTACTTTGGCGTGACTACCTGAAACACAACCCGAGCAACCCGTCGTTCGCCGACCGTGACCGCTTCGTGCTGTCCAACGGCCATGGCTCGATGCTGATCTACTCGCTGCTGCACCTGACCGGCTACGACGTCACCATCGACGACCTCAAGAGTTTCCGCCAGCTGCACAGTCGCACCCCGGGCCACCCGGAATTCGGCTACACCCCAGGCGTCGAGACCACCACCGGTCCCCTGGGCCAAGGCCTGGCCAACGCCGTAGGCTTCGCGCTGGCTGAAAAAGTCCTGGGCGCGCAGTTCAACCGTCCTGGCCACGACATCGTCGACCACCACACCTATGTATTCCTGGGTGATGGCTGCATGATGGAAGGCATTTCCCATGAAGTCGCGTCCCTGGCCGGCACCCTGGGCCTGGGCAAGTTGATTGCCTTCTACGACGACAACGGCATCTCCATCGACGGCGAAGTCGAAGGCTGGTTCACCGACGACACCCCGAAGCGTTTCGAAGCCTATAACTGGCAGGTGATCCGCAACGTCGACGGTCACGATCCGGAAGAGATCAAGACCGCCATCGACACCGCCCGCAAGAGCGCGCAGCCGACCCTGATCTGCTGCAAGACCACCATTGGCTTCGGTTCGCCGAACAAGCAGGGTAAAGAAGACTGCCACGGCGCCCCACTGGGTGACGCGGAAATCGCCCTGACCCGTGAGGCCCTGAAGTGGAACCACGGCCCGTTCGAAATCCCGGCTGACATCTACGCTGAGTGGAGCGCCAAGGAAAAAGGCCTGGCCACCGAAGCCGAGTGGGACCAGCGCTTCGCGGCCTACTCCGCCGAATTCCCTGAGCTGGCCAACGAGCTGGTGCGTCGCCTGGCCGGCGACCTGCCTGCCGACTTCTCGGAAAAAGCCTCGGCCTACATCGCCGAAGTCGCGGCCAAGGGCGAGACCATCGCCAGCCGTAAAGCCAGCCAGAACACCCTGAACGCCTTCGGTCCGTTGCTGCCAGAGATCCTCGGCGGTTCGGCTGACCTGGCCGGTTCCAACCTGACCCTGTGGAAAGGCTGCAAAGGTGTCTCGGCGGAAGACGCCAGCGGCAACTACATGTACTACGGCGTACGTGAGTTCGGCATGAGCGCCATCATGAACGGCGTGTCACTGCACGGCGGCCTGGTGCCTTACGGCGCGACCTTCCTGATGTTCATGGAATACGCCCGCAACGCCGTACGCATGGCTGCGCTGATGAAGAAACGCGTGATCCACGTGTACACCCATGACTCCATCGGCCTGGGCGAAGACGGCCCGACGCACCAGCCGGTCGAGCAACTGACCAGCCTGCGCACCACGCCGAACCTGGATTGCTGGCGCCCAGCCGACGCGGTGGAATCCGCCGTGGCCTGGAAGCACGCCATCGAGCGCAAGGACGGCCCATCGGCGCTGATCTTCTCGCGTCAGAACCTGCAGCACCAGGTGCGTACCGACGCGCAGATCGCCGACATCAGCCGTGGCGGCTACGTGCTCAAGGATTGCATCGGCGAGCCGGAACTGATCCTGATCTCCACCGGTTCCGAAGTGGGCCTGACCGTGCAGGCGTACGACAAGCTGACCGCCCAGGGCCGCAACGTGCGCGTGGTGTCGATGCCTTGCACCAGCGTGTTCGAAGCCCAGGACGCCGGCTACAAGCAGTCGGTATTGCCGTTGCAGGTCAGCGCGCGTATCGCCATCGAAGCGGCTCACGCCGACTACTGGTACAAGTACGTGGGCCTGGAAGGCCGCGTGATCGGCATGACCACCTACGGTGAGTCGGCGCCGGCGCCAGCGTTGTTCGAAGAGTTCGGCTTCACCCTGGAAAACATCCTGGGCCAGGCTGAAGAGCTGCTGGAAGACTAAGTCAGTCTGCGTTGTCTGTACTGGCGCCATCGCGGGCAAGCCCGCTCCCACATTTGGATCGCGGTCTAATGTGGGAGCGGGCTTGCCCGCGATGGCGATGGTGCTTTCAACACCGAACTCACCTTGATCGAGAACCCCATGCCTCAACCGCGTCCCTACAAAGTTGCACTCAACGGCTACGGCCGCATTGGTCGTTGCGTCTTGCGTGCTCTGTTCGAGCGAGGGACGACGGCCGGGTTTGAAATTGTTGCAATCAACGACCTGGCTGACATGGCCAGCATCGAATACCTGACACGCTTTGACTCCACCCACGGCCGCTTCCCCGGCGAAGTGCGGGTCGAGGGCGATTGTCTGCATATTAATGGCACTTGCGTGCAGGTCTTGCGCAGTGCCACCCCCGAAGCCATCGACTGGAAAGCACTGGGCGTCGACCTGGTGCTGGAATGTTCCGGTGTCTACCACACCCGTGCCGATGGCCAGCGTTTCCTCGACGCCGGCGCACCGCGTGTGCTGTTTTCCCAGCCGATGGCCAGCGAGGCAGATGTCGACGCCACCATCGTCTACGGCATCAACCAGGATTGCCTGACCGGCGATGAGCGGCTGGTGTCCAACGCCTCCTGTACCACCAACTGCAGCGTGCCGCTGTTGCGCTTGCTGGATCAGGCGATCGGCCTGGACTATGTGTCGATCACCACGATTCACTCGGCGATGAACGATCAGCCGGTAATCGACGCCTATCACCACGAGGACCTACGCCGTACGCGCTCTGCGTTTCAGTCTGTGATTCCGGTGTCTACCGGCCTGGCCCGGGGTATCGAGCGACTGCTGCCGGAACTTGCCGGGCGAATCCAGGCCAAAGCCGTACGGGTGCCGACGGTGAACGTGTCCTGCCTGGACATCACCATGCAGACCGTCAGCGATACTGACGCGACGGAGGTCAACCGGATCCTGCGCGATGCCGCCACCAGCGGCCCGCTCAAAGGCTTGCTGGCCTACACCGAGTTGCCCCACGCCAGCTGTGATTTCAACCATGACCCGCATTCGGCGATTGTCGATGCCAGCCAGACCCGCGTTTCCGGCCCGAGGCTGGTGAACATCCTGGCCTGGTTCGACAACGAATGGGGTTTTGCCAACCGAATGCTGGATGTTGCGGAACATTATCTGCACATCGCCTCTAAACAACCTCATCAACAGTAATTCAGGAACTGCGACCCATGACCGTGTTGAAGATGACCGACCTCGATCTGCAAGGTAAGCGCGTACTGATCCGCGAAGACCTCAACGTCCCAGTCAAGGACGGTGTAGTCACCAGCGATGCGCGAATCCTGGCTTCGCTGCCGACCATCAAGCTGGCCCTGGAAAAAGGCGCGGCCGTGATGGTCTGCTCCCACCTGGGTCGCCCGACCGAAGGTGAGTTCTCCGCCGAAAACAGCCTCAAGCCTGTGGCCGACTACCTGAGCAAAGCCCTGGGCCGCGACGTGCCGCTGGTGGCTGACTACCTGGGTGGTGTGGACGTGAAGGCCGGCGACATCGTGCTGTTCGAAAACGTGCGCTTCAACAAGGGCGAGAAAAAGAACAGCGATGAACTGGCCCAGCAATATGCGGCACTGTGCGACGTGTTCGTGATGGACGCCTTCGGCACCGCCCATCGCGCCGAAGGTTCCACCCACGGCGTAGCCAAATACGCCAAGGTCGCTGCGGCTGGCCCACTGTTGGCCGCTGAGCTGGACGCACTGGGCAAGGCCCTGGGCGCGCCGGCCCAACCGATGGCGGCCATCGTCGCTGGTTCCAAGGTGTCGACCAAGCTGGACGTGCTCAACAGCCTGAGCCAGATCTGCAACCAGCTGATCGTCGGCGGCGGCATTGCCAACACCTTCCTGGCGGCCGCCGGTCACCCGGTAGGCAAGTCCCTCTACGAGCCAGACCTGCTCGACACGGCCCGTGCCATCGCCGCCAAAGTCAGCGTACCGCTGCCGGTGGACGTGGTAGTGGCCAAGGAATTCGCCGAAAGCGCCGAAGCCACCGTCAAGCTGATCGCTGACGTGGCCGCCGACGACATGATCCTGGATATCGGCCCGCAAACAGCGGCCAACTTCGCTCAATTCCTGAAAGCTTCGCAGACCATCCTGTGGAACGGCCCGGTCGGTGTGTTTGAATTCGACCAGTTCGGCAACGGCACCAAAGTGCTGGCCAACGCCATTGCCGAAAGCTCGGCCTTCTCCATCGCTGGTGGCGGCGACACGTTGGCGGCGATCGATAAATATGGCGTTGCTGAGCAGATCTCCTACATTTCTACCGGTGGCGGTGCGTTCCTCGAATTCGTCGAGGGCAAGGTACTGCCGGCCGTTGAAGTGCTGGAAACCCGAGCCAAAGGCTGAGGCTCGTGATCTGGAAAAGGAGTATTCCCATGATCAAGTCGTTGGCATTGGTGATCGCAGCGGGCCTGTTGGCCGGCTGCGGCAGCACGCCGAACGCGAAGTCTGCGGCAGATGAACCTGCCTCCGGGCAGAAAAAGAGCTGCTACCAGGCCGACTGGCAAGCCGAAACCATGCCGGTGATCAACAAGCGCATCGGCAACGAACGGCTGGAGAAATACGACTCCGTGCCCAACGGTCAGGAACAGGGTTGCCCTTGACGGGTCTGATCAACTAACCGACAGCAGCGGCGGCCATGGTCGCCCTGTGAGGATTGGCAATGAAAGGCGTTTTCGCCCTGGCAGCCCTGGCCTTGTTGGCCGGCTGCAGCAGCATGAACATGTTCAACGGCAAGGCCGAAACGGCCGACAAGTGGACCACCTGGACCTGCGACAGCAAGGCCGAGGTCAACTGGCGCTTTGCCAACCCGGCCAAATCCGAGGTGGATGTACGCCTCGGCGGTTCCGACCAGGTCTACCGCCTCAAACAGGACGTTGCTGCCTCGGGCGTACTGTATGCCAACGACCAATTGGCGTTTCACACAAAAGGTGAGGAAGGCCTGGTTTACTGGGTCGCCACCGATGATTTGATTGGGCGCGGCTGCAAAGCGCAGTAAGCGTGAGAGCAATAACGATTCAGCAGGCCAGGCATGCAAACCCTGACCTGCAATAACTTGAATAGCAGCCGCCGCTACGGCAGGCTTGCACGATTAACGACCCTCGACCGGGAGAGACAACACAATGGCACTTATCAGCATGCGTCAAATGCTGGATCACGCAGCCGAGTTCGGCTACGGCGTCCCAGCCTTTAACGTCAACAACCTTGAGCAGATGCGCGCCATCATGGAAGCCGCTGACAAGACCGACTCCCCCGTGATCGTCCAGGCTTCGGCCGGTGCCCGCAAATACGCCGGCGCGCCGTTCCTGCGTCACCTGATCCTCGCCGCAATCGAAGAATTCCCGCATATCCCGGTGTGCATGCACCAGGACCACGGTACCAGCCCTGACGTGTGCCAGCGCTCCATCCAACTGGGCTTCAGCTCGGTGATGATGGATGGTTCCCTCGGCGAAGACGGCAAGACTCCGACCGACTACGAATACAACGTGCGCGTCACCCAGCAAACCGTAGCCATGGCCCACGCCTGCGGCGTGTCTGTTGAAGGCGAGCTGGGCTGCCTGGGTTCCCTGGAAACCGGCATGGCCGGCGAAGAAGACGGCATCGGTGCCGAAGGCGTGCTGGATCACAGCCAAATGCTGACCGATCCGGAAGAAGCCGCCGACTTCGTGAAAAAGACCCAAGTCGACGCCCTGGCCATCGCCATCGGCACCAGCCACGGCGCCTACAAGTTCACCAAGCCACCTACTGGCGACGTGCTGGCCATCGACCGAATCAAGGAAATCCACAAGCGCATCCCCAACACTCACCTGGTGATGCACGGTTCTTCCTCGGTGCCGCAAGAGTGGCTGGCGATCATCAACCAGTACGGCGGCGACATTAAAGAAACCTACGGCGTGCCGGTTGAAGAAATCGTCGAAGGCATCAAGTACGGCGTGCGCAAGGTCAACATCGATACCGACCTGCGTCTGGCGTCCACCGGTGCGATGCGTCGCCTGATGGCCACCAACCCGAGCGAGTTCGACCCGCGTAAGTTCTTCGGTGCGACCGTGACCGCGATGCGTGATGTGTGTATCGCTCGCTACGAGGCCTTCGGTACTGCCGGCAATGCTTCGAAGATCAAGCCGATCTCGTTGGAAGCGATGTATCAGCGGTATTTGAAAGGTGAGTTGAACGCTAAGGTGAACTAAGCCAATAGCGCCAAAAAAACCCGCAGAAATGCGGGTTTCTTATAGGTATGAAGTATTTTTCTAAGGGCAGTGAACAGTTTTTCATCGTGGGTAACGCAATAGTTTTTCAGGTGTTGGATAAGCCATCTTAGTAATTACTATAGTTATACAACTGTAAATCTCAGGTTCTGTCCGATCTCCGTATATGTTTGAGATGCATTTTCAAGCTCCCAGTAAACATCATAGACTCCTGGGTTTGGAAGGTAGCAGGGTATTTCCTTCTCAAAATGTTCGCGTTTATTGTTGATGTAAATTTGTAGCAGCGCGGCAGTAAGAGTTATTTGTTCCAGAAACATCGTAGGAAGACCTGCGGACGGCACAGGGTAGCAATAATAAGTCAGCACATCGCCTATCCTGGTGTTGTTGCTCAATAAGTGTGACAAGACGAGATACCTGAAGGGCCTGGTGACAACTGGCATGTTTTGGGGCGGCGTCGCAAAAGAACCAGGTGGGGTGGCATTGTATATTTTTGGTTGCGACCCGGCGCCAAACCCCGAGACGGCAGGTTGGTTAATGGTGGCTATCGTTGGCATGTGTTTAACTCCTGAATGGGTACATGAGTCGGACGCACATGATTTTATAAGATGTGCCCTAGGGTGCGCACTGCAAGAAGTACTATTTTTATGCTGTTTTGCTATAGGGGTAAGACGATCGTCGGAGTTCGTTATATCCAAGTAATCATTCCCCCGCCGTAGCGGGGGATGATTGAAATAATCTTGCTCGTGATCAATATCCAACTTGGCGAACGTCACCCGCGCCCCTTCCTTGCTGTCGCCACTGTTGTCCTGCACATACGCTCCCGCCTTGAAGTACAACGGCTTGGCGCCCCACGCCGCGCCGATGCGTTCGTTCCACTCGCCGTCCGCGGCATACACACTGAGAAGCCCCGCCTTGTTGAGGTTGATCACATAGGTGAAGGTTTTTTCCAGCGGCACATTCGATGCCACGGTGATCACCCGGCCTTCATCCTCATCCGGGCGCATGCGCACCTTGGCGACGATGTTGCCGGTCTGGGTTTTCTCCTTGAATTGATACTCCAGCTTGATCAGTGGTTTCTGGCTGTCATAGGCGTGAATCTGCCCGATCACGATTTTGCCGGAGGACGGCACTTGATTGACGGCCAGAGTGGCACGCAGGAAGTTGTCCGCATCCGGATAGGTCCAGTTGCGCAGGCGGCCATCGGCGTAGGTCTCGCGCAATTCACTGCGCGGGTAAATGGCGTTTTCGGTACGGGTGCCGGTGACCGGGGTCCAGAATTGGACGTTGCTGCCTTCGGCCTGGAAATATTGGTCGTTGAAGCCGCTCACCAATCTGGGGGTTTCGATGGTCGCGGGTGGAGAGCCGACAGGGATGCTGAGGTTCCAGGTGGATAGGTCGATCATGGCGTAGGCCTTTTTACAGAGGGGTGTAGGCTATGGCCCTTGGGCCAGACAGGTTCTTTATAGGTGGTGTTAACCGTCTTGTTAAATCATTGCTGGCAACTTATTGGCGCCAACGGAATGCCAAAAAGCCATGTTTCCCGTGGTTCGTGGCTTGTAGCGGTTGACCGTTAGTCGGCTTCCTGAACTTTGGCGCAATGATGGCACTGAGGTTACTTCTGCTTTTTCTGAACCGGGGCTAGAGTGAGGCCTCAGTGTTTGTCCGGGTTTTCTGTCAGAAATGACCGGAGTAGTCCTAAGGAAGAGACGTAGCATGGAATGCGCTCCACACCACGGCGATGGTCATTCGGTTCTTCTTGTGGTCGATGACTACCCAGAGAACCTGCTTAGCATGCGAGCGCTGTTACAGCGTGAAGACTGGCATGTGGTGACCGCTGCGTCCGGTGTGGAAGCCCTCGAGAAGTTGCTCAAGCACGAAGTCGACCTGGTGCTGCTGGATGTGAAGATGCCCGGCATGGACGGCTTCGAGGTGGCGCGCCTGATGCGTGGCAGCCAGCGCACGCGCATGACCCCGATCATTTTCCTCACCGCCAATGCCCAGTCGCCCGCCGCAGTACTCGAAGGCTATGCCAGTGGCGCCATCGATTACCTGTTCAAACCGTTCGACCCGCATATCCTCAAACCCAAGGTCCAGGCGTTGCTGGAGCATCAGCGCAATCGCCGGGCCTTGCAGCGTCTGACTCATGAGCTGGAGTCCGCACGGGCGTTCAATGCCTCGGTGTTGGACAACGCCGCCGAAGGCATTCTGGTGGTGGGCGAGGGCAGTGTGATCGAGTATGCCAACCCGGCCATTTCGCGACTGCTGAACGCTACCATGGCCGAGTTGCGAGGCGAGAGTTTCCTGAGCTTCCTGCAAAAACCCCATGTGCCGGCCTGGCTGGGGTTCGAGATGTACCTCGCTTATCGCCAGGGCCAGACCTGGCGCTTGCACGATGCGATCCTGCGTACCAGCCGCGGCCAGCAGGTGCCGGTGGCGTTGTCGTGTGCGCCGCTGCCGGCTGAACAGAAGGCCATGGTGGTGACCGTGCTGGACATGTCCGAAGTGCGTCACCTGCATCAACAATTGGAGTTCCAGGCAGTCACCGACCCGCTGACCGGGCTGTTGAACCGGCGCGGGTTTTACCAGGCGGCGGAGAACATTTTGCTGCGCAGCGAGCGCAACGAGCAGTCTCTGGTGCTGCTGTACCTGGACCTTGATGGCTTCAAGCGGGTCAATGATTCTCTCGGTCATGACGCCGGCGACCGGGTGCTGCGCTGGGTGTCGGAGCAGTTGCAGGGTTGCCTGCGTTCCTACGACATTCTCGGGCGCATGGGCGGCGATGAGTTCACCGCGCTGCTGGAGCTGGAGTTCCCCGAGCAGGCGGCGAAGATTGCGGAAAAACTGATCGAACGGGTGTCTATCTGTCAGCAGGTTGACGGTTTGGATGTGATGCTCGGTGTCAGTATCGGTATCGCCACGTTCCCGGATTGCGGCTCGGACGTTAACGGCCTGTTGCGCGCGGCGGACATCGCCATGTACGAAGCCAAGCGCGCAGGTCGTCAGCAATATCGCTATTACGACCAGGAAATGAACGGCCGCGCCCGTTCGCGCCTGATGCTCGAAGACGGCGTGCGCACGGCGATTCAAAACAAGGAGTTCACCCTGGTGTACCAGCCCCAGGTGGCGTTGGCGGACGGACGTGTGCGCGGCGTGGAAGCGCTACTGCGCTGGCAGCACCCCAGTGTCGGTGATGTGCCACCCGGTCTGTTTTTGCCGTTGCTGGAAGAGGCCCGGCTGATCAGCCAACTCAGCACCTGGATTTACCAGCAGGTCGGCGGCCAGCTCCAGGCCTGGCACGCCGGCTTGGATGATGAACTGGTGTTGAGCGTGAGCCTGAGCAGCAGTCAGTTCAACATGCCCAACCTGGCGAGCCAACTGCAGCAGGTGCTTGAGCGACATGAGCTGCAGGGGCGGCAACTGGAGGTGGAAATCAGTGAAGACTGCCTGATGAGCAACCTTGAAGAGTCGATCAAGCAGCTCAAGTTGCTGCGCCAGATCGGCGTGCGCACCGCCCTGGATGACTTTGGCCTGGGCAACTGTTCCCTGGCGCACCTGCGCGACCTGGCCTTCGACACCCTCAAGCTCGACCCGCAATTGGTCGCTCGCCTGCCAGGCTCAGCGCGGGATGAGGTGATGGCGCGCAGCATTATCGAGCTGTGCGGGCATTTTGATGTAGTGGTGGTGGCTGAGGGGGTGGAAACCCAGGAGCAGGCCCAATGGCTGAAGGCTAATGGCTGCCCTTTCATTCAGGGGCCGATGGCGGCACAGCCGTTGGTGGCTGAGGAAGTGGCACACTGGTGCCACGCTCGCCTGCGCTGAATTCGTTACACTGGCGCCTATCCGAATCTGTTGCAGACCCCATGACCGCGCTGAAATACCTCCAGGCCTATCCCGCCGCCCTTCAGGAACAAGTGCGCCAACTGATCGCCAAGGACCAGTTGGGTGCCTACCTGGAGCAACGTTACCCCGAACGCCACGCGGTGCAGAGCGACAAGGCCCTGTACGCCTACGCCCTGGCCTTGAAGCAGGAACATCTGCGCAATGCGCCGGCCATTGACAAGGTGCTGTTCGATAATCGCCTGGACCTGACTCATCGCGCCCTCGGCCTGCACACCACCATCTCGCGGGTACAGGGCGGCAATCTGAAATCGAAGAAAGAGATCCGCATTGCTGCGCTGTTCAAGGAGGCCGCGCCGCAGTTCCTGCGCATGATCGTGGTGCACGAACTGGCACACTTCAAGGAGTCGGACCACAACAAGGCGTTCTATAAACTCTGCGAGTACATGATGCCGGGCTACCATCAGGTGGAATTCGACCTGCGGGTGTACCTCACGTACCGCGACCTGCTGGGCAAACCCTGACCGCACAAGGCAACCGACCATGGATGTGAGCAAGACCAAGAGCAGCTTCTACCGTCGCCTGTACGTGGCCTACCTGATCGACAGCGGCCAGGCCAGCAGCGTCCCGGCCCTGACCGACGCCACCGGCATGCCTCGGCGTACGGCGCAGGACACCATTGCGGCGTTGGCCGACCTGGATATTGTGTGTGAGTTCGAGCAGGAAGACGGTGCCCGCAACCATGCCGGGCACTATCGGATTCGCAGCTGGGGCGCGATTGATCGGCGCTGGATCGAGGCGAACCTCGGCCAGATCAAGCAGGTGCTGGGTTATCCCTAGTCCTTTCGCATGCCGATGTGTGGAATATCATCCTCAAGGTACTCCTCACCTGCCACGACAAAACCATACCGCCCGTAGTACCCCTGCAAATGCGCCTGGGCTGACAGGAATATCGGTGTCTCGGGCCACGTATCGGCAATCTGCTTGAGCGTCTCTTCCATCATCCGATGGCCCAGCCCGGTGCCGCGCGCCACCGGCGCTACGATCACGCGGCCGATCACCACGTCGCCGCCCTGGGATTCCGGGTCCAGCAGGCGCAGGTACGCCACCAGTTGGTCGTCTTGCCACGCCATCAGGTGGTGGGTATCGCCCGATAAATCCTGCCCATCGAGATCCTGGTACACACATTTCTGCTCGACAACAAACACCTCGTTGCGCAAGCGCAGGATCGCGTAAAGCTGCTCCTTGCCCAGGTCATCGTGGTGTTTGCACACCCATTCAACGGTCATGGCCAGTTCTCTTATCAATGTCTGATGCGGATAGTAAGCGCAGCGGGCAATGCTGTCTAAATCAACTATTTTTGTGAGTGAAATCAATTTGCCATCATTGAGTGCGTTCGGTGCCGGTTTCTTTGTGTAATCTGAGCTACTGTTAGAACCTCGGGCCGCGCCTGAGCCAAGGCCACCGCCTGCCTGCCAAGGACTTTGAGCATGCCGCGATTCTCTCGTGCCGTTGCTTTGATTGGAGTGTTGCTGCTGGCCCAGCCGGCATTCGCGCAGCGTCTGCGTCTGGTGGCAGATGCCTGGCCGCCTTTTACCGATTCCACCTTGATCAACGGCGGGCTGGCCACCGATATCGTCAGTACCGCCCTGGCCCGTGCGGGTTATGCCAGTGACTTCGAGCAAGTGCCCTGGGCCCGTGCGCTGATGGGGGTGGGCGACGGCCGTTATGACGTGCTGATCAACGCCTGGTACGACGATGCCCGTACGAAACTGGGCCAGTTCTCAGGTGAATACCTGCTCAACCGTGTGCGCTTTATCAAGCGCCGCGACGATCCCATCGAATTCCAGAACCTTGCGCAATTGCACGACTATCCCATCGCCGTGGTGCGTGGCTATGCCTATTCGGCGGCGTTCGATGGGGATGCGCAGTTGCAGAAAGTCCCGGTGCACAACTTCGCCATGGCCGTGCGCATGCTCGCGGCGCAGCGGGTGCGGCTGACGCTGGAGGATGAGTATGTGGCGCGCTATTACCTGTCGCGCGAGTCGGCGCGGGTGCGCAACGCAGTGGAGTTTTTGCCCCAGCCGCTTAGTGAAAACAGCCTGCATATCCTGGTCAGCCTGAAGAACCCGGAGCATGAGCAGATCGTGGCCGGGTTTGATCGGGAGATTGCCAAAATGAAGGCTGACGGTAGCTATGAGCGGTTGATGAAGCAGCACGGTATGTAGCGGGTGCCTCTTGTGGCAAGCCCGCTCGCCACAGGTCAGGCCGCGCTGGTGTCCTTGATCAAATGCGCCGCCAAGGTGCGCAACGGCCCCAGTTGCCGGCAAATCAACGCCAACTGCGTCTGTACCAACCGCTGCCCTTCATCGATCTCATCCGGCATCTGCTCCAGGTCCGCCGCCAGCGCTTCCTCGGCATCGCTCTGGATCGCGATCGGCTGCTTGTTGGCCAACCCCGTGGCGATCTCATCGATGCTCGCCGCCAGGGTCTTGCCGGCGCCATCGATCAGATGCTCACGCACCTCGGCCGGCAATTGGGTTTCACGGTGCGCGCCCAGCCCTGACAAATAACTGAGCAAAGTGTGCGACAACACCAGGAACCGAAAACCCACGTCCGCTTCCTTACGGAAGTGCCCCGGTTCCATCAGCATGTTCGCCAGGGTGGTGGACAGCGCGGCATCGGCGTTGTGTGCGTTGCGTCGGGCCAGGCGGTAGGCCAGGTCGTCGCTCTTGCCGGCGGCGTACTGCTGCATGATCTGGCGCAGGTAGATGCTGTTGCAGGTCAGGGTATTGGCCAGCACTTTGTTCAAGCGGCGACCTTGCCAGTCCGGCAGGAACAGGAACACCGCGAGGCCGGCGATCAGGCTGCCGAGCAAGGTATCGAACAGGCGTGGCAGGAATAGTCCGTAGCCATCGCCGACCTGGTTGAAGCAGAACAACACCATCAAGGTGATGGCGGCGGTGGCCAGGGTGTAGCGGGTGGTGCGGTTGATAAAGAACACCAGGCCGGCGGCGATGGCGAACATCGATTGCACCAGGGGGCTCGGAAACAGGTCGAACAGTGCCCAGGCCACGGTCAGGCCGATGGCCGTACCGATGATCCGCTGGCCGAGCTTGCGCCGCGTGGCGCCATAGTTCGGCTGGCACACAAACAGCGTGGTGAGGATGATCCAGTAGCCCTGGGACGCGTGGATCGCATGCAGCATGCCGTAGCCGACGGTCAGCGCCAACGACAGGCGCAACGCGTGACGGAACAGCAGTGACGTCGGCGTCATCTGCGTGCGCAGGCGCGTCCACATTTCCTTGAGGTTGCGCGGGGCGCGGTCCAGCAGGTTGCTGTCGGTGGCGTCCGCCAGGCTGTCGGGGTTGCTGGCGTCGCCGAGCAGGCGGTCCAGGGTCGACAGGTTGGCCGCCAGGGCGCGCAACGAACGCAGCAGGCCGCGCCAGGCTGGGTTGCTCTGGATGCGCAGGTGTTCCAGGGACGCGTTGAGGTCGCCCAGGGCTTCGGCGAAGCTGTCGTCATAGATGAACGGTTGGCGCATCTGGATCGATTCGGCCAGGGTCTGGCAGGCCTTGCCTTGCTGGCGTAGCAGGCGCTGGCAACGGAAGAGTACGTCGCTGTGGAAGAAGGCCTCGGCCAGGGCGTTGTACGGGTAGTGCGACGAGCTGGCGCGTTCGTGGATGTCCTGGGCTAGGAAGTAGAGCTTCAGGTAACGGCTGACTTTCGAACCGGGTCGACCATTGCCCACGCGATGCAGGATGATTTCCTTCGCCGCATTCAACGCCGCCACCACGCGACCGTTCTGCTGGGCCAGTTCCAGGCGCCGCGCTTCCACGTCCAACTGGCGGATTGGCTCGAACAACGATGACTTGAGCTTGAGGTACCGTCCAAGCTCACGGAACAACCGCGCCAGGCTCTGTTGCACCGGCTGGTTGGAAAACAGCGCCTGCCACAGCACCGACAGCGCGCCATACCAGGCTGCACCGGCCACCAACAACAGCGGCTCATGCCAGAAATCGCTGACGGCGCCGCCGCGCTGGTCCACGCCGATCATGGTGTATACCGACAGAATCAACGTTGCCGAAGCAATCGCCCCATAGCGCTCGCCCAAGGCGCCGAGCATGGTCAGGCAGAAGGTGGCCAGGGCCAGTGAGACCGCGAAGATCAAGGGATAAGGGAACAGCAACTCTACCGACAGCGCGGCGATGCTGAAACACACCAGCGTCACCGCCAGGGCGTTGAGGCGGCCCTGCCAACTGTCATCGGTCTCGGCCAGGGCGCTGGCGATGATCCCCAGGAACAACGGGATCAGCAGTGCCATTTCATCCTGATACCAGCACAGCGCCATGCTGCCGGTGAGGGCAATGAATACCCGAATGCTGTAGCTGAATTTATCCAGTGCCCACAGGCGCCGCAGGGACTGCTTGAACGAGGTCGATGACATGAAGTCTGGAGTCTTCCGGGACGATGCCGCTAAATTGAGCTATCAAGGACGCTGCGGCAAGCGTGGCGATCACATCCAACAGCAAAATTTATTCCATGTGGGAGGGGACTTGCCCCCGATAGCGGTAGATCAGTCACAGTCGTACTGATTGACACACTGCCATCGGGGGCAAGCCCCCTCCCGCATTTGACCGATTACACTCTTCAGGCGTACTGCGCCGCCGCGTAACCCGAAGCCCAGGCCCACTGGAAGTTGAAGCCGCCCAGGTGACCGGTCACATCCAGCACTTCACCGATAAAGTACAGGCCGGGGCTTTTCAGCGATTCCATGGTCTTGGACGACACTTCCCGTGTGTCCACGCCACCCAATGTGACTTCCGCCGTGCGATAACCCTCGGTGCCCGCCGGCACCCATTGCCAGTTGCCGAGTTTTTGCGCGATGTCGGCAATTTCGGCATGGGTGTACTGCTTCATCGGCTTGGACACGAACCATGTCTCGGCCAACAGGTTGGCCATCTTCTTGGTGAAGATCTCGCCCAGCAGGGTTTTCAACTCGCTGTTGGGGCGCTCGACTTGTTGCTGTTGCAGCCAGGTGTGAGCGTCGTG
This sequence comes from Pseudomonas sp. DR208, assembly GCF_019823005.1. Lineage (NCBI taxonomy): Bacteria > Pseudomonadati > Pseudomonadota > Gammaproteobacteria > Pseudomonadales > Pseudomonadaceae > Pseudomonas > Pseudomonas sp. DR208. Next base: position 5,971,417 of record NZ_CP081944.1, on the reverse strand, counting down.
GTCGGGCAGCAGGTTGATTTCAACCGTGTCGCCGGATTCCCAGTAAGAAGAAATCTGCAGAATCGCCGGCCCGCTGAGGCCACGGTGGGTAAACAGGATGTTCTCGCGAAAGCTCTGGCCGTTGCAGCTGACCAGGCAATCCACCGACGTCCCCGACAACTCGCCACACAAATCCTTGAGCTGGTCGGTGATGGTGAACGGCACCAGCCCGGCGCGGGTCGGCAGCAATTCGTGGCCGAACTGTCTGGCCACCTGGTAACCAAAACCGGTCGCGCCCAGGGTCGGGATCGACAGGCCGCCGGTGGCGATCACCAGGGATTCACAGCGCAACTCGCCCAAGGTGGTCTGCAACTGGTAGCCGCTGTCCAGCTTGGCAATCTCCTGGACCGACGTGTCCAGGTGCAGGCTCACGCCGACCTGGATGCACTCATCGAGCAGCATGCCGAGGATGTCGCTGGATTTGTTATCGCAGAACAACTGGCCGAGTTTTTTCTCGTGGTACGGCACGCCGTGCTTGGCCACCAGCCCGATGAAGTCCCACTGGGTGTAGCGGGCCAGGGCGGACTTGCAGAAGTGTTCGTTGTGCGACAGGAAGTTGGCCGGCTCGGTGTACAGGTTGGTGAAGTTGCAGCGGCCACCACCGGACATCAGGATCTTCTTGCCGGCCTTGTTCGCATGGTCGATCAACATCACCTTGCGCCCACGCCCGGCGGCGGTCAGCGCGCACATCAAGCCTGCGGCGCCGGCGCCAATGATCACAACTTCGGTCGAGCGCAAAACGGTGTCCTCATACAAGTTCTGATTTGGAATACAGTCAAATGTGGGAGGGGCTTGCCCCCGATAGCAGTGTGTCAGCCAGTGCATCGGTAACTGATAGATTGCTATCGGGGGCAAGCCCCCTCCCACATTGGATCTCCATTGAAGCGGAGATCGTGTTACAGGATACGCACGCGCAACGAACGGCCTTTGATCTTGCCGTCATTCAAGCGCTGCAAGGCCTGCTTGGCGATCCCGCGTTCCACGGCCACGAAGGCCTGGAAGTCAAAGATCGCGATCTTGCCGACCTGGGCACCCGGGATGCCAGCTTCACCGGTCAACGCGCCGAGGATGTCGCCTGGGCGAACCTTGTCTTTACGGCCTGCAGCGATGCACAAGGTGCTCATCTGCGGCAGCAACGGACCACCGCTTTGCGGCTTGAGGTTGTCCAGTTGGTCCCAGTTCAGCGGCGATTTCTGCAACTGCTCGATGGCCTGGGCGCGGTGCGCTTCGGACGGAGCGACCAGGCTGATGGCGATGCCGGTCTCACCGGCACGACCGGTACGGCCGACGCGGTGGATGTGGATTTCCGAATCGCGGGCCAGTTCGACGTTGATCACCATGTCCAGCGAGTCGATGTCCAGGCCACGGGCTGCAACGTCAGTGGCAACCAGCACCGAGGTGCTGCGGTTGGCGAACATCGCCAGCACCTGGTCGCGGTCGCGCTGTTCCAGGTCGCCATGCAGGCCAACGGCGGAAATGCCCTTGGAGGTCAGGTGATCCACGGTTTCCTGTACTTGCTGCTTGGTGAAGCAGAAGGCCACGCAGGAGGCAGGGCGGAAATGCGCCAGCACCTTGGTCACGGCGTCCATGCGCTCTTCCGGCGAGATCTCGTAGAAACGCTGCTCGATCTGGTCATCGGAGTGGAACGCTTCGGCTTTGACTTGCTGCGGCGCGCGCATGAACTTTGAGGCCAGCTGCTTGATGCTCACCGGGTAGGTGGCGGAGAACAGCAGGGTCTGGCGGCGCGGCGGGGTCTTGCTGATGATGTCTTCGATGGCGTCGTAGAAGCCCATGTCGAGCATGCGGTCGGCTTCATCGAGGATCAGCGTGTTGAGGCCGTCCAGTACCAGCGAACCTTTGCGCAAGTGCTGCTGGATGCGACCCGGTGTGCCGACGATGACGTGGGCGCCGTGCTCCAGGGAAGCGATCTGCGGGCCGAGGGAAACGCCGCCGCACAGGGTCAGCACCTTGATGTTGTCTTCGGCACGGGCCAGGCGGCGGATTTCCTTGGCGACCTGGTCGGCCAGCTCACGGGTCGGGCACATGACCAGGGCCTGGCAGCCGAAGTAGCGCGGGTTGATCGGGTTCAACAGGCCGATGCCGAAGGCGGCGGTCTTGCCGCTGCCGGTCTTGGCCTGGGCAATCAGGTCCAGCCCCTTGAGGATCACCGGCAAGCTTTGCGCCTGGATCTGCGTCATCTCGACATAACCCAGCGAGTCGAGGTTAGCCAGCATGGCGGCGGACAGGGGCAAAGTATTAAAAGCGGTGGCGATGGTAGTCACGGGACTGGCTCTGCAAAACAAAATGTCGCGCAGTGTACCAGTCCCGTGGGAATTTCCCTGCAAGTTCTAGACGAGAAGCCTGTTAATGCTCGATGTCGTGCTCGCGGCTGACTACTCGTTTGCCATCGGTTGGCGACAATTGCAGGAAGATCGCCGCCGCCAGCATCGCCATGATGCCCACTGTCAGAAAGGTCAGTTGGAACGCGCCGAGTACGCTTTCCACCCCATCATTACCGGTTTCGGCGGTGAACCCGCCGAGCAGCGCACCCGCGCAGGCCACGCCGAGGCTGAGGGACAACTGCGCCACCACTGACAGCAAACTGTTGCCGCTGCTGGCCTGGGCGTCGTCGAGGTCGATCAGGGTGACGGTGTTCATCGCGGTAAATTGCAGGGAATTGATCGCCCCGAGTACCGCCAGCATGCACAACAGCAGCGGGTAGGGCGTGTGCTCGCTGACCAGGCCCATGCTCGCCAGCATGATGCCCAGCGCCAGCGTGTTGCCGGTGAGCACGATGCGGTAGCCGAGGCGTTCGATCAGGGTGCGGGCGATGGATTTGGCAAACATCGCCGCCGCCGCCAGGGGCAGCATGCTCATACCGGCTTCGGACGGTGAGTAACCCAGCGCGACCTGCAACAGCAACGGCACCAGAAACGGCAACGCACCGCTGCCCAGCCGCGCAAACAGGTTGCCGAGGATGCCGATGGCAAAGGTGCGGGTCTTGAACAGCACCGGCGAAAACAGTGGGTTGTCGATATGCCCGGCGCGCAGCCAATACGCCGCCAGGCACGCCAGCCCGCCGAACAGCAGCAACATCACCCGCAGGTGCGGCAGGTGCAGTTCGCCCAGGCCTTCCATGGCGATGGTGATCAACACCATTGCTGCGCCAAACAAGAGAAACCCGACGCCATCAAAGCGCGTGCGTTCGCTGCCGCGCAGATCGGGGATGAGTTTCCACACGGCGTAACAGCCGACCATACCCACCGGCAGGTTGATCAGGAAGATCCAGTGCCAGGTCAGGTATTGCACCATCCAGCCACCCATGGTCGGGCCGAGTAGCGGGCCGAGCAGGCCGGGAATGGTAATGAAGCCCATGATGCGCACCAGTTCGGAGCGGGGGTAAGCGCGCAGCACCACCAAGCGGCCGACCGGCAACATCAGCGCGCCGCCCAGGCCCTGGATCACCCGGGCGCCCACCAGCATGGTCAGGCTGCTGGACAAGGCGCACAGCAGCGAACCGATGCTGAACAGCATGATCGCGCCAAAGAAAATTTTCTTGGTGCCGAAGCGGTCGGCGATCCAGCCCGAAGCCGGGATCAGCAAGGCAACGGTGAGCATGTAGGCGATCACCACCCCTTGCATGCGCAGCGGGTTTTCAGCGAGGTCCCGGGCCATGGCCGGCAACGCCGTGTTGAGGATCGTCCCGTCCAGCGACTGCATGAAGAAGGCAATCGCGACCACCCAGGGGAGCCAGCGGGCGGTCTTGGCATCGAGCGGGACGCGATTGGGCATAGAGAACCTTTTTGTTAGCTGGCTATGTGTCGGCGATTATGCGCCAACCGGGGTGCTTTTTCCCACCAGGAAATCCAGCAGTTCACGGTGTACCGCTGCGGCGGCTTCGTTGGATTCGAGGTCGAGCAAGTGGCCAGTGTGTTCGGCCACGGCAAAGCTGCTGCGCCCTACGTACTGCTTGAACAATTGCGCTTCGGCGGCGGGGGTGTATTCGTCGAGTGCGCCGTTGAGGAAGTGCACCGGTGTTTCAATCTGCTTGAGTGTCGGCAGGTAGTTGCCGTCGCCCAAGGCCAATACCTGATGGATGTGAAAACGCGCCTGGCGGTATTCGGTGGTGGCCATGCTCGACAAGTGCCGGTGGTTGTTGCGCTTGAGGCGGGGCGACAGGTACTTGCCCACGGTCTCGTTGAGCAAGTGGCCGACCGCGGACTTGTCATCGGCCTCGATCAGCACGCGCACGCGCTCCACATAATCGAGCATGGCCTGGTTGAGGCTGGGCGCCAGGGCCATCACCACCGAGCTTTCGATGGACGGCGGGTTATGGGCCAGGGTCAGCAACGTCGAGATGCCGCCCCAGGAGGCCGACACCAGGTGGTTGACCTGGAAGCGCTCGACCAGGGCGCGCAGCATCTGCACCTCGTCGTCCTTGGTGACCAGGTCAAGTTCGGCGTTGTGTTCCCGGGAATAGCCGGAGAACGGCAGGTCGAACAGCAGTACATTGAAATGCCCGGCCAGGCATTTGCTGGTGCGGGCGAAGGAACGCGTGGTGGACAGCGCGCCGTTGACCATCAGGACGGTCTTTTTTTCCGAATCGTTTCCTAGCTGCTCAACATGAACGTTGTAGTGCTTGAACAGCTTCTCTATGACAAAACTTCCATGGTTCATGTCAACGCTCCAGCTTGCCCTTCCCGGGCAAGGCCATGCTCTCGTGGGTGGGGTGGCGGGGTGCCACTAACCCTTATAACGAGGAATCTGGAGGTGAACAACAGGCCGAATGGCCAAAGTGTGGAGAAGGGAAGCTTCGCTACGGCGCAGGTAAATCCCCTGTAGGAGCCGGCAAGCCGGCGCCCACGAAGGATGGGGTTTACAGGGTGAGGGTCAGGCGTTTGACCAGGGCTCCCGGCAACAGGTTGGAAGCGGTGTTGCGCTGGCTGTAGGTGCTGGCCGAGAGCAGCAATTCCCGCTCAGCGGTCAGGGCTTCAAGCTGCGAGCCGAGCAGGTTGTACACGCTGTCATCAAAGCGCATGGTGCTGACCGGTGCCTTGATCTCGCCGTCTTCCACCCAGAAGGTGGCGAAGCGTGTCATGCCGGTCAGGCGCGCCGCCGGCAGGTCCGAGTAGTTCAAATACCACAGGTTGCTGATGTACAGCCCGGTGCCCAATTGCTTGAGGATATCGGCCTGGGCCAGGTTGCCGGCGGCCATCTGCAAGGCGCTGGGGGATTCGTCGCTGCTGGCGCCGTTGGTGCTCAGGCCGTATTCGGCGGCGCTGCGCGAGTTGATCAACTGGCCTTCGCCTTTGCCCGCGCTGATCAGTGTCACGTCACTGCGCGGATAGCCCTCGGTGGAAAACGCCTGGCTCAGGGAGCCGCTGATCTGTTCGTCCACGGTCACCAGCGGGCTCAGGGATTGTTCACCGGCATACAGCTTTTGCAGCGAACTGCCTTTACTGGCAATGGCCTGGGCGGAAAAACCACCCCAGGTGATGAGGCTGATGATTTCTTCCAGCGCCGCCGGGGCGAGGTAGGCGCGGTACTGCCCGGGTGCCAGCGTGTGCAGCGGGCGGCCAAGGAATTCCAGTTGCTCGCGGGCTTGCTGGAAGCGCGCGGCGAACTCGGCGCTGTTCCAGGTGTGCCCGGCATAGCTGGCCTTGACCGCTTCACCATTGGCGTGGAACAGGCTGAAGTCGAAGTTGAAGCTGTTGGCGCGGTGCCAGCCGAACGCGCCGTCCGAGCTGGCAAAGCCACGGCTGATCGGGCCGGCAGCGTAGAAACCGACCAGATCAATACCTTCAGCAGCCTGGCTGATGTCTTCCAACACCCGGGCCAGGTCCGGCAGCGGTCGCGTTTGTTCGTTGCTGCTTTGCCAGGCATTGTGGTTGAGCAGCAGGTACGGGTCCTTGGGTAGCAACGGCAAGGTGTCGCGCAGTTGTTGCAGGCCGTCGGCCAGGCGTTGGCGGTCCAGCCCCGCTTCGCCGGACAAGGTGATGCCCAGGTCGGCATGGCGGCCATCGTTGATCAGTTTCAGGGTGAGGCTGGCTTGTTGCACCTGGCCGGCCTGGCGCACCTTGGCGTGGTTGAAGCGTACGAATTCGGAGGCTTCATCCGCATAGCCGAGGTGGAATTGTTCGTTGTCGGTGATGGCCTGCTTGAGCCACTCCACCAGTGCCTTGAAATTGTTCATCAGGCATCTCCCCCAAATACGTCGACATCACTGAATACGCAGGCCGGCGACGCATGGCCGACGCGAATCACCTGGTTGGGTTCGCCTTTGCCGCAGTTCGGTGTACCCAGCACCTTGAACGTACTGGCATCGCCGACGGCGCTGAGATTGCGCCAGAAGTTCGCGGAAATAGCCCGGTAGTTGGGGTTTTTCACCACGCCTTTCAACTCGCCATTTTCGATCAGTTGGCCCCATTCGCAGCCGAACTGGAATTTATTGCGCGCATCGTCGATGGACCACGAGCGGTTGGTCGACATCAGGATGCCGTTTTCGATGCCGCCGATCAGTTGCGCGAGGCTCTTGTCGCCTGCTTCGATATTCAAGTTGGCCATGCGATCGATGGGCGCGCGGTTCCAACTGCTGGCCCGGCTGTTGGCCACGCCTTGCATACCCGCGCGAAATTGCGACAGCGCTCCACCGAGGGGTTTGAGCAGCAGCCCCTCACGGATCAGGAATTGCTTGCTGGCTTTGGTGCCTTCGTCATCGTGGCCGTAGCTGGCCAGTTGCTCGGGAATGTCCGGGTCGAAGGTCACGTTCAGCAGCGGGGAGCCGTATTGCAGGTGGCCGAAGTCGCTGGCCTTCACAAAGCTGGTGCCGGCGTAATTGCGCTCGTCGCCGAGGATGCGGTCCAGTTCCAGGGGGTGGCCGATGGATTCGTGGATCTGCAGGATCATCTGGTCGGGCATCAACAGCAGGTCACGCGGACCGTTGGGCGTGTTCGGCGCGGCCAGCAGTTGCAGGGCCTCATCGGCGATGCGCGGCGCGGCGCCGACCAGGCCGAAGCGGCTGATCACGTCGAACCCGCCTTGCTGGCCGAAGTTGCTGCCGCCGAGGGTGCGGGTCTGGCTGTCATCACCGTCGTAGGCGGTGACATTGACGCCGGGGAATACAAAGCGCTGGGCCTGGCGCAACTGGGCACCGGCATTGTTCAGGTAGATCTGCTCGACGTGGGTCAGGCCCAGGCTGACTTCCCAGCTCACAAGGCGCTCGTCCTTGGGCACGGAGGCCGATTCGCTGCCGAGCAACTGGTAGCAATCGCTCAGGGACGGGAAGGGCTGTTGAAGCTCGGGCGACAGGTAATCGGCGACGTCACTGGAGACGTGTTGCTCGCGCAGGTCGAGCAAGGCGTGGGGGCTGATCAGGCGGGCTTGTTGTTCGGCACGCTCAAGGGCGGCTTGCAGGCCGGCGAGGGAAATGTCGTTGGTCGCGGCGTAGGCTTCCACACCGTTGAGACGCACGGTGAGCATGGCGCCCTCGTCGTGGCTCAGGTGGGGCGGTTCGGCGACGTTCTTGCGTACGGCCAGGTATTGGCCGGACTCGCGTACGTAGCGCAGCGAGAAGAATTCGGCGCGGGTGCGCAGGGCACTGAAATGCTGTTTGAGTGTGGCGTGGTGGTCGAACATGGGGCCTTCCTTGTGGGCGGCTCGTCGCGGGCAGGCAGACAGAGTAGCTGATCAAGGAGGGGTTTTGCAGTGACTGGTCGGGCCTCTTCGGGGGCAAGCCCCCTCCCACACTTGATCGGGTTCACACGGTCAAAAATGTGGGAGGGGGCTTGCCCCCGATGGGAACACCGCGGTGTATCCGTTACTGCGCGGTAGGGCCCACTTCACGCAGCGGCTTGCCACGTACCGGCGCGTCGCCTGCCACGTAGTAGTCGGCGGTGCTGCGTGGCAATGGCTTGCGGCCACGGATCTTGTCGGCGATTTTCTCGGCGATCATGATCGTTGGCGCGTTCAGGTTGCCGGTGGTGATGATCGGCATGATCGACGCATCGACTACACGCAGACCCTGCATGCCATGCACGCGGCCTTCGCCATCGACTACTGCCATTTCGTCGGTGCCCATCTTGCACGAGCAGGACGGGTGGAACGCCGTTTCGGCGTGCTCACGGATGAACTTGTCCAGTTGCTCATCGGTTTGCACATCGATACCCGGGCTGATTTCGCGGCCACGATAGGGGTCCAGCGCCGGCTGCTGCATGATTTCACGGGTCAGGCGGATGCCGTCGCGAAATTCCTGCCAGTCCTGCTCGGTGGCCATGTAGTTGAAGAGGATGCTCGGGTAGTCCCGTGGGTTCTTCGACTTCAACTGGATGCGGCCACGGCTCGGCGAGCGCATGGAGCCCATGTGCGCCTGGAAGCCGTGCTCTTTCACACCGTTGCTGCCGTTGTAGTTAATCGCCACCGGCAGGAAGTGGTACTGGATGTTCGGCCATTCGAATTCTTCACGGGTGCGGATGAACCCGCCCGCTTCGAACTGGTTGCTGGCGCCGATGCCGGTACCGTTGAACAGCCACTCGGCACCAATGGCCGGCTGGTTGTACCAGAGCAGCGACGGGTACAGCGACACGGGCTGGGTGCAGGCGTATTGCAGGTACAGCTCAAGGTGGTCCTGCAGGTTTTCACCGACGCCTGGCAGGTCGTGGACCACCGGGATGTCGAGGCTTTCCAGCAGTTTGGCCGGGCCGACACCGGAGCGTTGCAGCAATTGCGGCGAAGCGATGGCGCCGCTGCACACCAGCACTTCCTTACGGGCGCGGGCTTCGACGCGCTCTTCGGCGGCGCCGATCAGGTAACGCACGCCAACCGCACGTTTGCCTTCGAACAACACTTTGTCGGTGAGGGCGTGGGTGACGATGGTCAGGGTGGAACGCTTCTTGGCGGTGTCCAGGTAACCGCGTGCGGTGCTGGCGCGACGGCCTTTAGGCGTGACGGTACGGTCCATCGGGCCGAAGCCTTCCTGCTGGTAGCCGTTCAAGTCTTCGGTACGTGGGTAACCGGCCTGCACGCCGGCTTCGACCATCGCGTGGAACAGTGGGTTGTTGCCAGGCTTGGGCGTGGTCACGCTGACCGGGCCATCGCCGCCGTGCCAGTCGTTGGGGCCGATATCGCGGGTTTCGGCCTTGCGGAAGTACGGCAGGCAGTCGAGGTAGGTCCAGTCTTCCAGGCCCGGCAGCTTCGCCCAGTTGTCGTAGTCCATGGCGTTGCCACGGATGTAGCACATGCCGTTGATCAGCGAGGAACCACCCAGGCCCTTGCCGCGCCCGCATTCCATCCGGCGGCCGTCCATGTGCGGCTCTGGATCGGTTTCGTAGGCCCAGTTGTAGCGGCGGCCTTGCAGTGGGAACGCCAGGGCGGCTGGCATTTGCGTGCGGAAGTCGAAACGGTAGTCGGGGCCACCGGCTTCCAGCAGCAGGACGGTGACGCCTTCGTCTTCGGTCAGACGGGTCGCCAGGGTGTTACCGGCGGAGCCGGCACCCACAATGATGTAGTCGTATTCTTGGGACATTGGATGCACCCTCTTTGATGTGTGGTCAGGTCGGGCCTCATCGGGGGCAAGCCCCCTCCCACATTTTTGAATGTATTCGCAAATCAAAGTGTGGGAGGAGGCTTGCCTCCGATGGCGGCCTCAGGCAATACATGGCCCGGGTCTTAGAACACCGAGGCGTAGTCGCCCAGCTCAACCTGTACCGATTTGATGCGGGTGAAGTTGTTCAGCGAGCTGATGCCGTTCTCACGGCCCACACCCGATTGCTTGTAGCCACCGACCGGCATCTTCGCGTCGGATTCGCCCCAGGCGTTGATCCAGCAGATACCCGCTTCCAATTGGTGAATCACGCGGTGAGCGCGGTTCAGGTCTTTGGTCACCAGGCCAGCGGCCAGGCCGAAGTCGGTGTCGTTGGCGCGGCGGATCACTTCTTCTTCGGTCTCGTAGGTGAGGATGCTCATCACTGGGCCGAAGATTTCTTCACGGACGATGGTCATTTCGTCGGTGCAGTCGGTGAACACGGTCGGGGCCACGTAGGCGCCTTTGGCGAAGTCGCCGTCGGTCAGGCGGTCGCCACCGCACAGTACGCGTGCGCCTTCTTCCTTGCCTTTGGCGATGTAGCCCAGCACGCTTTCCATGTGGGCGAAGCTGACCAGCGGGCCGAAGTTGGTGTTGTCGTCCTGCGGGTCGCCGACGCGGATGCGCGCAACACGCTCGACGATCTTGGCTTCGAATGCCGCTTGCAGGTGCTTGGGTACGAACACGCGAGTGCCGTTGGTGCAGACCTGGCCGGAGCTGTAGAAGTTGGCCATCATCGCGATGTCGGCGGCGCGATCCAGGTCGGCGTCTTCGAACACGATCAACGGCGACTTGCCGCCCAGTTCCATGGTCACTTCCTTGAGCGAGGAGCTCGACGCGCTCGCCATGACTTTCTTGCCGGTGTCGGTGCCGCCGGTGAACGAGACTTTCTCGATGCGAGGGTGCTCGGTCAGCCAGGTGCCGACTTCACGCCCGCTGCCGGTCAGCACGTTGAACACGCCCGCCGGAACGCCGGCTTCGGAGTAGATCTCGGCCAGTTTCAGCGTGGTCAGCGAGGTGACTTCGCTTGGCTTGAAGATCATCGCGTTGCCGGCGGCCAGGGCCGGTGCGGATTTCCACAGGGCGATCTGGATCGGGTAGTTCCACGCGCCGATACCGGCGACCACGCCCAGCGGCTCGCGGCGGGTGTAGACGAACGAGGTGTCGCGCAGCGGGATCTGCTCGCCTTCGATGGCCGGCACCAGGCCTGCGTAGTATTCCAGCACGTCGGCGCCGGTAACGATGTCGACGTATTTGGTTTCGGAGAAGGCTTTACCGGTGTCCAGGGTTTCCAGGGCGGCCAGCTCGTCGTTGCGCTCGCGCAGGATGTCGACGGCACGACGCAGGATGCGCGAGCGCTCCATGGCGGTCATCGCAGCCCAGATTTTCTGGCCTTTCTCGGCGCTGACCACGGCACGTTCAACGTCTTCTTTCGTCGCGCGTTGCACTTGGGCGAGAACTTCACCGTTAGCCGGGTTGATGGCTTCGAAGGTGGCATCGCTGCCAGCGTCGCTGTAGCCGCCGTCAATGTAGAGTTTTTGCAGTTCGAAACGGGCCATAAAGTCCTCGCAAGTGCATAAGTGGTTGGCGTTGACTGCCGTACCGTAAGCCGGTGCGGCAGCGTTCAGGGGTTGAGCGTTTATGTGTGCTCTAACTCACCTGCTTGGCCAATTGGAAATCCATGTATTCGTAAGCGATCCGTTGCGCCTGCGCCGTGTCGAAAGCGTCTCCCGACAGGGCGCCGCGCAACCACAAACCGTCGATCAGGGCCGCCAGGCCGCGGGCTGCTTTGCGTGCGTGCGGCAGCGGCAGCACTCGGCGGAACTGGCAGCACAGGTTGGAATACAGACGTTGATCGTTGATCCGCTGCAACCTGTGCAATGACGGGTGGTGCATGCTGGTGGCCCAGAAGGCCAGCCAGGTTTTCATTGCCGGTCCGTTGACCTGGCTGGCGTCGAAGTTGCCCTCGATGATCACCTGAAGGTGCGCCCGTGGGCTGTCGTCCGTCAGCGCCTGCCGGCGTTCATGGACGTTGTCGATCAGTGCGTTCATCAAGTAGCGCATCGTCGCTGCAATAAGGCCGTTCTTGTCCTTGAAGTAGTGACTGATGATGCCGTTCGAGACACCGGCCAAACGGGCGATCAGCGCAATGCTGGCATCTCCCATTCCGACCTGATCGATGGCCGTCAACGTGGCTTCGATCAACTGCTGGCGGCGTATGGGTTGCATACCGACCTTGGGCATGTAGCACCTCTCCTTAGGCCTGCGGCGGGCGATAAACGTCCGTCGGCTTGATGGCCAGTCTATTTTGTTTTGATTGAACGTTCAATCAACAAAGAATAAGATCTGCGACAAATGGTCGCGTCCTACAGGTATTTCCCACCTGCAGGCGCGACATCCGGCACCTGGTTAAACCCCTGAAACGTCCCTGGGCACTGCGCCCGTGGGGGACAGGGATTTAAGGGGTGTCTTTATAACACCCGTCCGTCGACTGCCGAAAAATCGATGTCCCGGGATAACCGTTGCCTTGTGTTTCTCTCTCGCACTGCCCGGAGCATCTGCGCCATGAGTTCTGCCTCTCTTATAAAAACCCCACCGGAAAAGGTGCGGGTCAACGGTTGGGTGTTCTACACCTCCACCGCGCTGATTCTGTTGTTGACTGCCATTCTGATCATCGCCCCGCAGGAGGCCGGGCGCATGCTCGGTGTTGCCCAGGCGTGGCTTTCGAAAAGCTTCGGCTGGTACTACATGGTGGTCATCGCCGCCTACCTGGTGTTTGTGGTGGGCCTGGCGTTTTCGTCCTACGGCAAGTTGAAACTGGGCAGCAAGGACGACACCCCGGACTTCAGCTACGGCGCCTGGGCCGGCATGTTGTTCTCCTCGGGCATCGGCATCTCGCTGCTGTACTTTGGCGCCTCGGAGCCGCTGGACCATTACTTCAACCCGCCCGAAGGCGCAGCCGCCAGCAATGGCGCCGCACGCCAGGCGCTGCAACTGACCTTCCTGCATTGGGGTCTGCATGGCTGGGCGATCTATGCCCTGGTCGGCCTGGCCGTGGCGTACTTCGCGTATCGCCATAACCAGCCGCTGGCCCTGCGTTCGGCGCTGTACCCGCTGGTGGGCGAGCGTTGGGTGAAAGGCGCGGCCGGCCACGCGGTGGACGGTTTCGGCATGTTCGTGACCCTGCTGGGCCTGGTGACGAACCTGGGGATTGGTTCGATGCAGGTGTCGTCCGGGTTGGAAAACCTGTTCGGCATGCAGCACAGCAACACCAACCTGTTGATCGTGATCATCGTGATGAGCACCGTGGCGACCATTGCTGCCGTGTCGGGCGTGGAGAACGGCATCCGCCGCCTGTCCAACCTCAACATCGTGCTGTTCAGCGGCCTGTTGATCTTTGTGCTGTTGTTCGGCCCGACCCTGCATTTGCTCAACGGCCTGGTGCAGAACACGGGGGACTACCTCAACGGCATCATCCTGAAAACCTTCGACCTCTACGTGTACGAAGGCGACGCCGACAAGACCGAACGCTGGATGGGCCTGTGGACCCTGTTCTACTGGGCGTGGTGGATTTCCTGGGCGCCATTTGTGGGTATGTTCATCGCGCGGATTTCCCGTGGTCGCACGGTGCGTGAACTGGTGGCCGGCGTGCTGCTGATTCCGCTGGGCTTTACCCTGGCGTGGTTGTCGATCTTCGGTAACTCGGCCCTGGACCTGGTGCTGAACCATGGTGCGGTGGAGTTGGGCAAGACGGCGCTGGAGCAGCCTTCCATGGCCATCTACCAGTTGCTGGAGCATTACCCTGCGTCGAAAATTGTTATCGGCGTGTCGATCTTCGTCGGCTTCGTGCTGTTCCTGACCCCGGCGGATTCCGGCGCGGTGATGATGGCCAACCTGTCGTGCAAAGGTGGCAACGTGGATGAAGATGCGCCGCACTGGCTGCGGATCTTCTGGTCGGCGGTGATCACCCTGGTGACTATCGGCCTGCTGTTTGCCGGCAACTTCGAAGCCATGCAAACCATGGTGGTGCTGGCGGGGCTGCCGTTCTCGGTGGTGCTGATCTTCTTTATGTTCGGCTTGCACAAGGCGATGCGCCAGGACGTGGCCATCGAACAGGAGCAGGCGCAATTGGCCGAGCGTGGTCGCCGTGGTTTCAGCGAGCGTCTGACGGCGCTGGACCTGCAACCGAGCCAAGGCACCGTGCAGCGTTTCATGGACAAGCATGTGACGCCGGCGTTGGAAGAGGCGGCGACGGCGTTGCGTAATCAGGGCTTGGAAGTGCAGACCCTGCTCGGTAAGTCCAAGCGTTGCATCGGTGTGCGCATCGAGATGGAAGAGGGCAACCCGTTTGTCTATGAAGTGAGCCTGGATGCCTACTCGTCGGCGCCGAGCGACCTGCCCGAGGAAGAGCGCACTCGCTACTACCGTGCCGAGGTATACCTGCACAACGGACCTCAGGAATACGACCTGATGGGCTTCACCCAGGAACAGATCACCCGGGATGTGCTCGATCAGTTTGAAAGCCATCGGCAACTCCTTGGCCGGGTCTATAGCTGATAGTTGAAGACGGGTGGTGTCCTCACTGACACCACCTGTTTGCACAGTGAGATGTGCAGTGTTAGCCCAGGTTCTTGCCCAAGAGGGCGTGGTACAGCTCACTGTCTCCCAGAATCCCCACCACCTGGTTGTTGTCATGCAACACCAGCTTGTTGCCGGTGTGATAACGAATCTGCAACGCATCGCGCATGCCGATGTTCGAGTCCACCAGTGTCGGCAACCGACCCAAACCTTCCACCGCTTGCCCCGGCGCCCAGTTCTGCAGGTTCATCACCGCGCCGTTCTGGCGGGCGCCCTTGATGGTGTTGCCTTCGGCCAGGTCCAGCCACGAGTCGCCGCCCGGATCCAGGCATACCGAACCGTTCACGCGCTTGCAGTTGTCCAGGGTGCGCATCAGGCTGCGACCGCACAGCACGTTCAGCGGGTTGGTGTGGGCGACGAAGGTACGCACATAGTCGTCCGCCGGGTTCAGCACGATCTCTTCCGGCACGCTGTACTGGATGATCTTGCCGTCTTTCATGATTGCGATACGGCTGCCCAGCTTGAGCGCTTCGTCGAGGTCGTGGCTCACGAACACGATGGTTTTGCTCAGCTTGCGTTGCAGTTCCAGCAACTCGTCCTGCAGGCCTTGCCGGATCAGCGGGTCGAGGGCGGAGAAGGGTTCGTCCATCAGCAGGATATCGGCGTCCATCGCCAACGCTCGAGCCAGGCCGACGCGCTGCTGCATGCCGCCGGAGAGTTCGTCCGGCTTCTTGTTGCGCCACTGGGTCAGGCCCACCAGTTCAAGCTTTTCATCCACCAGCTTGCGCCGGTCTTTCTCTGGGTGGCCCTGCATCTCCAGGCCGAAGCTGATGTTTTCGCGCACCGTCAGCCAAGGCATCAGGGCGAACTTCTGGAACACCATGGCGATGCGCTTGGTGCGCATCATTTTCAGCTCGGCGGGCGTGCAGGACGCGATGTCGATCTGGCGGCCTTCATGCTCCACGAACAGCTGGCCACGGCTCACGGTGTTGAGACCGTTGATGCAGCGCAGCAGGCTCGATTTGCCGGAGCCCGACAGGCCCATCAGCACGCAGATCTCACCTTTCTCGATATCCAGGCTGGCTTTTTCCACGCCGACAATCTGTCCGGTCTTTTTCAGGATCTCGTTACGGCTCATGCCCTGGTCCAGCAGCTTGAGCGCTTCGCGTGGGTCTTTGGAGAAGATCACGTCGACTTTGTCGAATCGGATAATGCTCATGCATCACCCCCTACTTTGGCGTCGGGTTGTTTGCAGATGCGGTCGAGCATGATGGCCAGCAGGACGATCGCCAGGCCCGCTTCAAAGCCCAGGGCGATGTCAGCGGTGTTGAGCGCGTTGACCACCGGCTTGCCGAGGCCGTCGGCGCCCACCAGGGCCGCGATCACCACCATCGACAACGACAGCATGATGCATTGGGTAATGCCGGCGGCAATGCTCGGCATGGCGTGGGGCAGTTCAATGCGCGAGAGCAACTGACGACGCGAGCAGCCAAAGGCCTTGCCGGCGTCCATCAACTCTTGCGGTACATCACGGATACCCAGGTAGGTCAGGCGGATCGGCGCGGCAATCGCGAACACCACCGTGGAAATCAGCCCGGGCACCACACCCAGCCCGAAGAGGGTCAGGGTAGGGATGAGGTAGACGAAGGTCGGTACGGTCTGCATCAGATCGAGCACCGGCCGCATCATGGTGTAGAACAATGGTTTGTGCGCGGCAACAATGCCCAGCGGCACACCGATGACCACGCAGACCAGGGTGGCGAACAGCACCTGCGCCAGGGTCTCCATGGTTTCCTGCCAGTAACCCAGGTTGAGGATCAGCAGGAAGGAGGCGATGACAAAAACAGTCAGTCCCCATTTACGTTGGATAAAGTGAGCCAGCAGCGCAATCAGACCGATCAATGCCAGCGGATTGAACCAGGTCAGCGCAAACGTCACGCCGTGGATCATCGTTTCCAGTGTCGATGCGATCGCGTCGAAATAGTTGGCGCCGTGTTGGGTCAACCATTCGACGAAGGCAGCGATGTACTGGCCTAGTGGGATTTTCTGTTCAGTCAGCATGGTAGTGAATGTCCACATGCGAAGAGGGAAAACATCCCGGGGCAGCGCACCGCCCCGGGGTCAGCGGCATTACTTGGAGAGGTAAGCTTTCACGGCCTCCAGGCCAGGTTTGCCATCAACGGTGGTGACACCGGCGAGCCAGGTGTCGAGTACTTGAGGGTTCTTCTTCAGCCAGGCTTTCGCCGCGGCGTCGGGTTTCATCTTGTCGTCCAGGACATTACCCATCAGGGTGCTTTCCATGTTCAGGGTGAACACCAGGTTCTTCAGCAACTGACCCACGTTGCTGCATTCCTGGGTGTAGCCCTTGCGGGTGTTGGTGTAGATGGTGGCCTGGCCGTAGTTGGGGCCGAAGGAATCATCACCCCCCGTCAGGTACTTCATCTTGAAGCGGGTGTTCATCGGGTGCGGTTCCCAGCCGAGGAACACGATGGCCTGGTCGCGCTTGGTGGCGCGTTCGACCTGGGAGAGCATGCCGGCTTCGCTGGACTCGACGACTTTGAAACCGGCGGTTTTCAGGCCGAAGGCGTCTTTGTCGATCAGCGTCTGGATGGTGCGGTTGCCGTCGTTGCCCGGCTCGATGCCGTAGATCTTGCCGCCCAGCTCATCCTTGAATTTGGCGATATCGGCGAAGTTCTTCAGGCCTTTGTTGTACAGCGCTTCCGGGACCGCCAGGGTGTACTTGGCGTTCTCCAGGTTGGCGCGCACGGTTTCCACGGTGCCGGCATCGCGGTACTGCTTGATGTCGTTTTCCATGGTCGGCATCCAGTTGCCGAGGAAGATGTCCATGTTCTTGCCGTCGGCCAGGGACTTGTAGGTCACGGGCACCGAAATCATCGTGGTGCGTGGCTTGTAGCCCAGGCCCTTGAGGATTTCGCTGGTGGTGGCGGTGGTGACGGTGATATCGGTCCAGCCGACATCGGAGAAGTTGACGGTCTGGCATTGTGCCGGTTCTGCAGCGTGCGCCACGACTGGCAGACTCAGCATGGCGGCCAACAACAACGAGGGTGAAGCTTTCATGGGGCTAGACTCCTGTGTTTTTTCTGGCGGCGTTCGCCGCGCTTTATAAGTGTTGCGGTTGGAGCGTGCGACAACAGCTCTGGCACGGTGCCTTGCAAACGAGTCGAGACTGATCATGTACCAGTGAAAATCTGACGCCTACAGGGGGCGTCGTATCCAGTACAGGGAGGGTCGTATCCAGTGTCGGTGACGTCGCTTACAGGTTTTTCCCAAGGCAAAACTGCAGTTTTTGCCCATCTGCACCGCTAAAAACGGCCAAAACCGGTGATCGCACAGGCGCGACGCTGGTGAGCATGGGTGCGTCGGTGTGAGACGCCGTGACGGCAAGTAAAAGCTTGATGATGCCGCCATCTGGGCGATCTGAGCGTAGCAGCTCGTTGGTGTCCGGCCTGTTCACCTGCGGAGTTCCACGTTAATGGCTATCAGTGTTTTCGACCTGTTCAAGATCGGCATCGGACCTTCGAGTTCTCATACCGTCGGCCCCATGCGCGCCGCGGCGTTGTTCGTTCAAGGGTTGCGTGAACGTGATCTGTTGGAACAAGTGCGGCGCGTCGAAGTTCAGCTGTATGGCTCGCTGTCGGCCACCGGCATCGGCCATGGCAGCGACACCGCGACCATCATGGGCCTGATGGGCGAATGGCCGGACGCCATCGACCCTTCGCAGATCGGCCAACGCATCCACACCCTGCGCGAGACCGACACCCTGCTGCTCGACGGGCGCTTGCCGGTGCCCTTTGTCTGGGCCCGGGACATGCGCCTGCTCGACGAAAACCTGCCGTTCCATCCCAACGCCATGACCCTGGTGGTGTCGGGTGACAACGGCGAGCTGCACCGCGACACCTACTATTCGGTGGGTGGCGGTTTCGTGGTGGATGAAGCCCAGGCGCAAAGCGGCGTGGCCGATATGGACCGCACCGAATTGCCTTACGACTTTTCCAGCGCGGTGGAGCTGTTGCAGCTGTGCAAGACCCACAACCTGCGCGTGGCCGAGTTGATGATGGCCAACGAGAAGGTCTGGCGCTCTGAAGATGAAATCCGCAGCGGCCTGATGAAACTCTGGCGCGCCATGCAGGATTGCGTGGAACAGGGTCTCAAGCACGAAGGCATCCTGCCCGGCGGCCTCAACGTGCGCCGGCGTGCTGCCAAGTTGCACCGCAGCCTGCAGGAGTTGAACAAGCCCAATGTGATTGGTTCGACCCTGAGTGCCATGGAATGGGTCAACCTGTTCGCCCTGGCGGTGAACGAAGAAAACGCCGCCGGTGGACGCATGGTCACGGCGCCCACCAACGGCGCTGCCGGGATCATCCCGGCGGTGCTGCATTACTTCATGAAATTCAGCGAAGAAGTCACCGAGGCCAATGTGGTCGACTACCTGCTCGGTGCGGCGGCGGTGGGCATTCTGTGCAAGAAGAACGCCTCGATCTCCGGCGCCGAAGTCGGCTGCCAGGGCGAAGTGGGCTCTGCCTGCGCCATGGCCGCCGCCGGGCTGGCCGAGATCCTCGGCGCCACGCCGGAGCAACTGTGCAATGCTGCCGAAATCGGCCTGGAACACAACCTGGGGCTGACCTGCGACCCGGTGGGCGGCTTGGTGCAGGTGCCGTGCATCGAGCGCAACGCAATCGCGGCGGTGAAGGCGATCAACGCGGCGCAAATGGCGCTGCGCGGCGACGGCCAGCACTTTATCTCCCTGGACCGGGTGATCCGCACCATGCGCGATACCGGGGCGGACATGCATGACAAGTACAAAGAGACATCGCGCGGTGGGTTGGCGGTCAGCGCGGTGGAGTGCTGAGACCGCGTTGCCTGCATCGGGGGCAAGCCCCCTCCCACATTTGGATTGGTGAACACAGTCAAAGGTGGGAGGGGGCTCGCCCCCGATAGCAATCATCCAGGCGCCGCTGCGCAAAAAGTGAACACCCCAACCAAAAGCGCCACCTTTTAGCGCGTCGCAAATAGATAAGTAGCTTGCGAACGATTTTCGACCTGACCACTGACCTCCCGCGCTTTGGGTGACAGACTTCTCCCACACCCGCAAAGCGCCTTCCCACAAGTGCTACCGATCTGCTCACACACCTTGCCCGGGCGTGTTCCTACGGCCAATTCCAGCCATAACCGTACGTGCGGCGCGGGCTTATTTAGACGCGTCATGAGGTCGTTTTTAGGAGTTATTGGACGGCCATTCAAATTTAGGCATGGCATTTGCTCTATCAATTCAAAGCCTCTCTCCTCGCCGGATGAAGAGCGCAATAACAAGAGCCTCGCCTGAGGCCATCACCCGCTTTGTGTGAGGAGATACCGCGATGACGTCGTTCAACTCCGGGGCCCAACCCCAGAACCGTGCGCCTCAATCCATCGGCTTTTTGCTGCTGGACAATTTCACGCTGATTTCCCTGGCCTCCGCAGTCGAACCGCTGCGCATGGCCAACCAGCTCTCCGGCCGCGAGCTGTATCGCTGGACGACCTTGAGCGTCGATGGAAACCAGGTGTGGGCCAGCGACGGTCTGCAAATCACTCCCGATGCTTCCATGCACAAAGCGCCCGCCCTGGACACCGTGATCGTGTGCGGGGGTGTGGGTATCCAGCGTACCGTGACCCGTGAACATGTGTCGTGGCTGCAAAGCCAGGCACGCCAATCGCGCCGCTTGGGCGCGGTATGCACCGGCAGTTGGGCCTTGGCTTGCGCCGGTCTGCTCGATGGTTTTGATTGCAGTGTGCATTGGGAATGCCTGGCTTCGATGCAGGAAGCCTTCCCCCGCGTGGCCATGAGCACACGCCTGTTTACCCTCGACCGCAACCGCTTCACCAGCTCGGGCGGCACCGCGCCGCTGGACATGATGCTGCACCTGATCAGCCGAGATCACGGTCGCGAACTGTCGGCCGCCATCTCCGAGATGTTTGTGTACGAACGCATCCGCAACGAGCAAGACCACCAGCGCGTGCCGCTCAAGCACATGCTCGGCACCAACCAGCCGAAGCTTCAGGAAATCGTCGCGCTGATGGAAGCCAACCTGGAAGAACCGATCGACCTGGATGAACTGGCGGTATACGTCGCCGTCTCACGTCGCCAGTTGGAGCGGTTGTTTCAGAAGTACCTGCATTGCTCGCCGTCGCGTTACTACCTCAAGCTGCGCCTGATCCGTGCACGGCAGTTGCTCAAGCAAACGCCGATGTCGATCATCGAAGTGGCGTCGGTGTGCGGGTTTGTCTCCACGCCACACTTCTCCAAATGCTACCGCGAATATTTCGGCATTCCGCCACGGGATGAACGCGTCGGCTCCAACACCACCCAACAGGTGGCGATGATGCCAATTCCACAGGCGCTGGTGTTGTCGCCGTTGTCGGGGCCGATGTCGGCGTTGAGTCAGGCGCGCAATGAGTCGACGTTTGCCAGCGTAAGGCTCTAGACCGAGGTGTCTGTATCGGGGGCAAGCCCCCTCCCACATTTGGATGGGTGAACACAGTCAAAGGTGGAAGGGGGCTTGCCCCCGATAGCAATCTATCAGGCGCCAGAGTTCTGCTTGAACTGCACCAGTGCCGGCAACAACTGCTTGTCGATTGCCTGACGCACGGCCGGCAGAATCGTCGCACTGCCGGTGTACATCTGCTCCACCATGCCCTTGAGCGCCTTGGCCCGTGCCTCGCTCAAGCCGCGTACCGCGCACTCGCAGGCCTGCTCGGCAGTGGCGCCGCTGGACACTTCGAAACCCAGCGAGCGCAGTTGGCCCAGCAGGTCATCCTGGTCAATCAAATCCGCGTGCATCATGACGTTTATCCTGGTGAGGTGAACGGGGTCTGACTGGGATTCTGGTAGCCACCCAAGGGGGCGGCAAGCGCAGATTGCACGAATGCCTCAGATGGCTATGAGCATGTCGTTTTCGGGCCATTTAACGAAGGCGGTAATGGGCACACTGACTATCAGCAAACAGCTTGAAGGTTTGGTCACCCTCGAGATGTCACGCTCACACAAGGCCCTCTGCCTCGATCCAGTCACGGCTGGATCGGGGCTTTTTTGTGGGGGCGGGCTTGCTCGCGAAGGGCGCGCCACGGTCTACCGTTGCAACACCAAAATGCGCGAGAGCAACTCATCCCTATCGATATAACACCCTTGAAAATGCCGAGCCCCGGAAGCCGGGTCAAAAGCATGACGCGCATGCAACGTGCGGCGGTTATCGAAGCACCACAGCTCACCGGGGTTCAGGCGCTGCACCACACGAAAGCGATCTTCCCGCGTCATCGCGATAAAGCGCCGATAGGCGCGATACAGCAACGGCATCTGTTCCACACTCGTCTCAAACGGCCCGCGTAGAAAATTGGCCATGCGGATCTCCGCGATATCGCCCAAGGCATCCAGCGCAATGATCGGCGCCAACTGGCGGTAGTCGCTGTGACGGTCCTTGTTGCGAAACTCCACTGGGATGTCGCACAGCGCCAGGAACGCTTCGGGGTCTTCGGTACGCAGGGCGCAGGCGATGGCAAACCCATCGACAAAAATACTTTCGCCACCGTCGGCATCGTTCACCAGGCAATGCAAAAACTGCAGGCCCGGTTGCAGCTCCCGCGTGGGCAAGTCACTGTGCAACGGCAGGTTGAAGGCGGTGTACGCATTGCTGTCGGCATCGGCCTTGGATTGCACGTTGAACAGCACGCCGAAGTTGCTCTCGCGGATGAATGAAATGCGCTTGGCGACCAGCGCCAGGGCGCCGGGCTCGGTGGGCACGCCGCGGATTTGCGTGAGGCCGCAGTCACGTAGCGCCAGCAGCCACTGCAACAATGCGTGGGGGTCTTGCATGACCGCTGAATAGTCGAACACCGGCAGTTGGAAGCGGCTGTCCCACAGCTGGGGTTTGGGCTTCGCCGCCCAGCGTTCGGCGCGGGACTCATCGTCGTAGGCATGCGCCCGCAGCCAGCCTGGCTCGTACTGGCTGCGGTGGCCGCCGCTCCATTGCACGCTCAACAAGCCTTGATCGATGCGTGCGTCGACAGCGCTGAGGTGCTCGTCCACATCGACAATCTCCAGCACCTGCTCGCGGGTCACGCTGTACACGCATTCCGCGCAGGGGCAGTTGTCCCGCAGCCACTGATGATGAAACGGGCTGACCCGCCCATCGGCCCATTGCACACGAATCTGATCATTTAGCACCCGCACCTGCGCAAGGTCGCAGATCTTCGGGTAGGTACGGAAATCGGCAACAGCGGCAGCGGTTTGCATGGTGTCTCCTTATTGTTTTTTGGGTGGCAGTCCAATCACTCGGCCGAGCAGGGCGGGGCGAGGCAGGTCAGCCTGCTGGGCGCTGATGGCAGTGAGTCTTTCCAACGTGGCATCGGTGAACGGCGCGGCATGCGGGCCGGCCAGGTCAACGTGCAACAGCATCTGTTCGTTGCCCGCCAGTTCCTTCTCATCCCCCACCAAGTGTAGGCTGTGATAGAGGTGCAGGCGCTTGGCGTCATGGGCGATCAGTTGGGTATGCACCTCCACGTCGGCGCCGAGTTTCACTTCGTGCAGGTAGTTCAGGTGCAGCTCCAGGGTGAACAGCGAATGGCCGCTGGCTTCGCGGTTTTCACTGTCCAGCCCGAGGATGTCCATCAGCGCGTCGGTGGCGTAGCTGAAGATCAGCAGGTAGAACGCGTCGCGCAGATGGCCGTTGTAGTCCACCCAGTCGGGGTGGACCTGGGTGGTGTAAGTGGTGAGTGCGGGCATGTCAAGGGTTCCGTTATTCAGCGAAGGTCATGCCGTGCTTGGCCTTGGTGGTTTTCACCGCTTCCAGCACCGCCAGCAGGCAATCATCACGATAGCGCTCCAGCGCCGAAATGCTGTGCTTGCCCAACTGGTCGCTGGTGCCGTCGACCACATCATCAATCAGCTTGTCGGTCAGTTCCGGCGCCGGCAGGTAGGTCCACGGCAATTGCAGTGCCGGGCCGAACTGCGCCATGAAGTGCCGCATGCCGGCATCGCCGCCCGCCAGGGTGTAGGTGAGGAACGTGCCCATGAACGACCAGCGCAGGCCGGCGCCAAAACGGATTGCGTCATCGATCTCGCCGGTGGTCGCCACGCCATCATTGACCAGGTGCAATGCTTCACGCCACAACGCTTCGAGCAGGCGATCGGCGATGAACCCCGGGACTTCCTTGCGCACATGCAGCGGGCGCATGCCGAGGGATTCATACACCTTGATCGCGGCCTGGATGGCTTCTGGCGCGGTGTTCTTGCCGCCAACGACTTCCACCAGCGGCAACAGGTAAACCGGGTTGAACGGGTGGCCGACCACACAGCGTTCCGGGTGGGTCGAACCTTCGTAGAACTCACTCGGCAACAGGCCCGAGGTGCTTGAACCGATCAACGCATTCGGCTTGGCTGCCGCACTGATCTTGCTGTGCAGGTCCAGCTTCAGCTCCAGGCGTTCCGGGGCGCTTTCCTGGATGAAGTCGGCGTCTTTCACGCATTCTTCAATGGTGTCGACAAAGCGCAGGCGCTCTTGCGACGCACCCGGCGCCAGCCCTTGTTTCTCCAGGGCGCCCCAGGCGTTGGCGACGCGCTTGCGCAGCGCAGCTTCGGCACCGGGTGCCGGGTCCCAGGCGACCACATCCAGGCCATGGGCCAGGGCGCGGGACACCCAGCCGCTGCCGATGACACCGCTGCCGAGGGCGGCGAAGGTTTTGATTTCGGTGATAAAGCTCATGGCAAATTCCTAAAGAGGTTGGTAATCCCCTGTGGGAGGGGGCTTGCCCCCGATAGCGGTGTGTCAGTCGATACAGCTGGTGCTGATCCTCCGCCATCGGGGGCAAGCCCCCTCCCACGTTTTGATCAGCGGCGTTTGGTGAGGCCCATCTTCACGCGACCTTCGGCCGGGGTCATGACCCGTGCACCCAGGCGGCTGAGGATTTCGCTCGCCCGTTCCACCAACTGGCCGTTGGTCGCAAGCACACCCTTGTCCAGCCACAGGTTGTCTTCCAGACCGACCCGCACGTTGCCGCCCAGCAGCACCGCTTGCGCCGCCATCGGCATTTGCATGCGGCCAATCCCAAAGCCGGCCCACACGGCGTCGGCGGGCAGGTTGTCGACCATGGCTTTCATGGTGGTAGTGTCGGCCGGTGCGCCCCACGGGATGCCCAGGCACAGCTGGAACAGCGGGTTGTCGAGCAGGCCTTCCTTGATCATCTGTTTGGCGAACCACAGGTGACCGGTGTCGAAGATCTCCAGCTCGGCCTTTACGCCCAGCTCCTGGATGCGTTTGGCACCCGCCCGCAGTTGTGCCGGGGTGGACACGTAAATGGTGTCGCCATCGCCGAAGTTCAGGGTGCCGCAGTCCAGGGTGCAGATTTCCGGCAGCAGTTCTTCGACGTGGGCCAGGCGGGTCAGCGGGCCGACCAGGTCGGTGTTGGGGCCGAATTCCATCGGGTTCTCGCCGCCACCGATCTCCAGGTCGCCGCCCATGCCGGCAGTGAGGTTGACGATGATGTCGATGTCGGCCTCGCGGATGCGCTCCATCACTTCGCGATACAGCGCCACGTCACGGCTGAACTTGCCGGTGTGCGGGTCGCGCACGTGGCAGTGCACAACGGTCGCGCCCGCTTTGGCGGCTTCCACGGCGGCGGCGGCGATTTGTTTGGGGGTGACCGGCACGTGTGGGCTTTTGCTGGTCGTGTCGCCAGCACCGGTGAGTGCGCAGGTGATGATGACGTCGTGGTTCATGAGGCAGGTTCCTTACAAGCGGGCGTAGGGGGGCCGTGCGCAGCCGGGAGTGGCTGCGACACGGTGATTCGAATCAGGTTATTTGCTGGTCAATTGCAGGTTGGCCGCCGCCGGTTTGCCGTCGAAGGTGGTCACACCTTCCAGCCAGCGGGCCTGGTCTTGCGGGTGATCCTTGAGCCATTGCTTGGCGGACTCGATAGGGTCTTTGTGATCCAGCAGCGGCTGCATCATCCGGCTCTCGTCGGCGGCGGTGAAGGTCAGGTTGGTCAGCAGTTTGTGCACGTTGGGGCATTGTTCGGCGTAGTTCGGTGCGGTGACGCTCCACACGGTGGCCATGCCTTCGTTCGGCCCCAGGGCGTCGTCGCTGCCGGTGAGGTAGGTCATGGCGACGTTGACGTTCATCGGGTGCGGCGCCCAGCCGAAGAACACTACGGCTTCCTTGCGGCGCACGGCGCGGTCGACGGCGGCGAGCATGCCGGCTTCACTGGACTCGACCAGCTGGAATTTGCCCAGGCCGAACTGGTTCTTGGCGATCATCGCCTTGATCTGGGTGTTGGCGCCCGAGCCTGGCTCGATGCCGTAGATCTTGCCGCCCAGTTCTTTCTCGAACCTGGCGATGTCGGCAAAGGTTTTCAGGCCTTTGTCTGCCAGGTAGGTAGGCACGGCGAGGGTGGCACGGGCGTCTTCCAGGCTGGGCTTGTCGAGCACCTTGACTTGCTTGGCGTCGACGAACGGCGTGATGGTCTGGGTCATCAGTGGGTTCCAGTAGCCCAGGAACAGGTCCAGGCGCTGGTCGCGGATACCGGCGAAGATGATTTGCTGGGAGGCGCTGGTCTGTTTGGTCTTGTAGCCGAGGCCGTCGAGCAACACTTGGGTCATGGCGCTGGTGGCGATTACGTCGGTCCAGTTCACCACGCCCATGCGCACGTTCTGGCAGGATGCCGCGTCGGCAGCCAGTACGTTCGTGCTCAAGATGGCGCTGGCGCTGAGTGCGAGCACGCAGCGGCTGATCAGTCGGTTCATGGTGGATCCCTCGGCAGGTCGTTATTGTGGGGTCCGGCGTCTTTGTGCGCCGTGGGATCAAATTACGCAGCTTGAGGGCCGACAAAACGCACGGCGGCGACCAGCTCTTGCACTGCAGCGACCTGTGCTCTTGAATGGCTCGTTGAACTGGCGTATCACAGTGAGCACGCTGTCCGTCCTACGAGAGCGCACCATGTCCCAGGATTTCTACTTTCTGCTGATGCCGGGCTTCTCGGCCATCGGCTTTATCTCTGCGCTGGAACCGCTGCGGGTGGCCAACCGCTTTCGTGGCGAGCTGTACCGCTGGCATGTATTGAGTGCCGATGGCGGCGCGGTATTGGCGAGCAATGGCATGTCGGTCAACGCTGACGCCGCGCTGGAACCGTTGAAAAAGGGCGCGACGTTATTGGTGGTGGCGGGCTTCGAGCCGCTGCAGTTCGCCACGCCTGCGCTGGAGCACTGGCTACGGCGCCTTGACCATGATGGCGTGACCCTCGGCGCCATCGACACCGGCGCTTGTGTGCTCGCCGAAGCCGGGCTGCTCGACGGCCACCGCCTCACCCTGCACTGGGAAGCCATCGACGCGTTCAAGGAATCCTATCCGCACCTGACGGTCACCCAGGAACTGTTCGAAATCGACCGCCGCCGCATCACCTGCGCTGGCGGCACCGCTTCCATCGACCTGATGCTCGACTTGATTGCCCAGGCCCACGGCCCCGAACTGGCGATCCAGGTCTCCGAACAATTCGTGCTCGGCCGCATCCGCCCACGCAAAGACCACCAGCGCATGCAGATCGCCACGCGCTACGGCATCAACAACAAGAAACTGGTGCAGGTGATCGGCGAAATGGAGCAACACACCGAGCCGCCGTTGAGCACCTTGGCCCTGGCCGAGGCGATCAAAGTCACCCGGCGCCAGTTGGAGCGGCTGTTCCGCCTGCACCTGAACGACACCCCGAGCAATTTCTACTTAGGCCTGCGCCTGGAAAAAGCCCGACAGCTCTTACGCCAAAGCGGTATGAGCGTGTTGGAGGTAGGTATTGCGTGCGGGTTCGAGTCGCCGTCGTACTTCACCCGCAGTTATCGGGCGCGGTTTGCGAAGTGTCCGAGGGAGGATCGGCGACGGGAGGTGGTGTAAGGGCCAATTATAGTCAATTATACTCGCGACTATAATTTATAGTCCTTTCCATAATTGAGTATAAAACCATGTCCAAGCACAGCGGCTTTGTATTCCGCCGCCCCACCCTGGCCAGCAGTATTGCTGACGGCCTAGTGGGCGCCGGCATTCAGGATTTCACCTCTGGCCTGTTTCTCGCGGCGCCGCGTCGTACGGGCAAAAGTACTTTTTTGCGTGAGGATCTGATCCCGGAGTGCCAGCTTCGGGGTTGGCTTACCGTGTATGTCGATCTGTGGGCCGACAAAGAGAAAGATCCCGCGGAGTTGATTGCCAGTGCTATTGCTGCCGCGCTGGTGCCCTATGAAAAGGGCATTCGCAAGCTGGCCAAGCACATTGGAATCGAGAAACTGAGCTTTCTGCGTACCCTGTCCTGGGACTTCAGCAAGCCTCAATTGCCGGTTGGCGCGACGTTGACCCAGGCCTTGGAGTTGCTCCACCGCGCAGCGGAAAAACCTGTCGTCCTGGTGATTGACGAGGCTCAGCACGCTTTGACCAGCGATTCAGGCATCAATGCGATGTTCGCGCTCAAGGCTGCCCGGGATCAGCTCAACCAAGGCCGTGACGAGGACGGCAGCGGTTTGCATCTGGTATTCACCGGCTCCAATCGCGACAAGCTGGCTCACTTGGTACTGGGTAAAAGCCAGCCGTTCTTCGGCTCCAGCATCACGCCGTTCCCGCTGCTGGGTAAAGAGTTCACCCAGGCCTACACCGCGCACCTCAACGCGCACCTGGCCAAGACCAACCAATTCAACGCCGCCGATATTGATGAAGCCTTTGAGCTGGTAGGCCGGCGCCCCGAGATGTTGCGCACGATCATCGGTGAAGTGGCGCTGGAGTTGGGCGAAGCCAGCAACCTCGGCCAGTTGCTGCACAGTCGTGCCGAACTGCTGCGTGCCGGTGTGTGGACCGAATTCGAAAGCGCCTGGAACAACCTCACCATCCCCCAGCGCGCCGTACTGCAAGTGATGGTGGAGCGCTCGCAAAACAACGAACCCTTCGCGCCGTTCACCGACAGCACCGTAACGGCGGTCAGCAAGGCGCTGGAGGACATGGGCAGCGATGTGGTGCCGGGCACCCAGACGATTCAGGCCTGTATCGATGCCCTGCGCGACAAGGAACTGGTGTGGAAGTCGAGCCGGGGAGGGTATGCCCTGGAGGACAAAACCTTCGGCGACTGGCTGCGCAACAAGCGCTGACATGTGGGAGGGGGCTTGCCCCCGATGACAGGCTGTCAGTTGATACAACTTCGGCTGACCCACCGCTATCGGGGGCAAGCCCCCTCCCACAGTAGATTAATGATGTGGCCTATTTCTTCAGCAGCGCCGAACACGCTGCTTTGTACGCTTCATGCTGGTATTTGTTCAGCGTCGCCGGCAGTTCGAAGTTGTGCTTCTTGTTCTGCGCATTAAGGGTCTGCGGCGACAGCAAGGTCACCTCAACCCCGTCCAGCAGCTGGAACACCCCTTCAATCTTGAACGTGGTCGGGCCACCGGCGAACTCGCCTTTCTTGCTGCGCTTCTTGATCGCGATACGCTCGATGGCGTTTTCCTGCACAAATGCCTTTACCTGTGCGGCGAAGGCTTTGACGTTGGCGGCCTCGTCATCGTCTTCCAGGGCAATTTTCTTGGTCGCCAGGGTGACGTGGGCAAGTGCCTGATTGTCCAGGGAGGCGACGGCGATGATGGCTTCGCTGCCTTTGATTTCGATGCCGCAAGTCTTCATGAATAGCCTTGGTTCAGAGTAAAAGTGGCGGAGATTGTCGCTTATTCCTGCCCAATCGACTCCAAAAACTCCGACCGCTCATCACTCATCCGCGCCAGGCAGTCGTTCTGTGCGATCGCGTAGGTCTTGGTGCCGGTCACCGCCGGAAAGGTGTCCACCGCGCAATCAGCGTCACGCAATTTTTCCCACTTTTGCTGGGCATCCTTCAGACGAGCGGTAATGTCCGCCAGCTTGGTCTTGTCGCTGCCGTAGGTCGACGCCATGCGTTCTAGCAGGCCCTGGTAGTTATCCTTGAGCAGCTGTTCAGCAGTGGTTTTGTTATAGGTGGCGCATTCCAGGGTTTGCTTGTCGTTTTCGATGCCGTCGCACGGCGTGCTGTCGGTGTCTTCAGCCGCGTGAACGCCGGTTGCGATGAGTGCCAAAGCCAGGAAAATCGATTTCATTGCGCCGTCTCATATCAGTTGATGCCCGAATTCTGGCTCAAGCGTAAGACAAAGAACAGCCGCGAGTCAGACCTCTCTTGGTAGCCTTTGTCGCGGATTGACGCTTTCGGCAATTCCCCTGTCGTTTTTGCACCCGGCTCTGTCGGCCCCTGGGCATATGCTGGCCCCAAAGCGCCGGCAGACGATTCGGCGCATGAATCGCCAATAAGGGGACGCCTGATGAGCCCAGCCGAATTGCACGCCGACAGCATCGTTATCGACGGGCTGATTATTGCCAAGTGGAACCGCGACCTGTTCGAGGACATGCGCAAAGGGGGGCTCACCGCCGCCAACTGCACGGTGTCGGTGTGGGAAGGGTTCCAGGCCACCATCAACAATATCGTGGCCAGCCAGACTTTGATCCGTGAGAACAGCGACCTGGTGATCCCGGTGAAAACCACTGCGGACATCCGCAAAGCCAAGGAACAGGGCAAGACCGGCATCATCTTCGGCTTCCAGAACGCCCATGCCTTCGAAGACCAACTCGGCTACGTCGAGATCTTCAAGCAGCTCGGCGTCGGTGTGGTGCAGATGTGCTACAACACCCAGAACCTGGTCGGCACCGGTTGCTACGAGCGCGACGGCGGCCTGTCGGGCTTCGGTCGCGAGATCGTCGCCGAGATGAACCGTGTCGGCATCATGTGCGACCTGTCCCACGTGGGCTCCAAGACGTCCGAAGAAGTCATCCTCGAATCGAAAAAGCCGGTGTGCTACTCCCACTGCCTGCCGTCGGGCCTTAAAGAACACCCGCGCAACAAGTCCGATGAAGAGCTGAAGTTCATCGCCGATCACGGGGGGTTTGTCGGTGTGACCATGTTCGCGCCGTTCCTGGCCAAGGGCATCGATTCGACCATCGACGACTACGCCGAAGCCATCGAATACACCATGAACATCGTCGGTGAAGACGCCATCGGCATTGGCACCGACTTCACCCAGGGCCATGGCCAGGATTTCTTCGAAATGCTGACCCATGACAAGGGCTACGCCCGCCGCCTGACCAGCTTCGGCAAGATCATCAACCCGCTGGGCATCCGCACCGTGGGCGAGTTCCCCAACCTCACCGAGACCCTGCTCAAGCGCGGCCACCCTGAGCGCGTGGTACGCAAGATCATGGGCGAGAACTGGGTCAACGTCCTCAAGGACGTCTGGGGCGAATAAGCCACCGCTAACGCATCTTCTCCCCGGCCATCCGCGCCGGGGCACTACACAAGAATTTTCTGGAGTTAAGTTTCCATGGCCAAGATCGCCCCGCAATTGCCTATCGAAGTCGACAGCGAAACCGGTGTCTGGACCTCCGACGCCCTGCCGATGCTGTACGTGCCACGCCATTTCTTCGTCAACAACCACATGGGCATCGAAGAAGTGCTGGGCGCCGAGGCCTATGCCGAGATCCTCTACAAGGCCGGCTACAAATCCGCCTGGCACTGGTGCGAGAAAGAAGCCGAATGCCACGGCCTGGAAGGCGTCGCGGTGTTCGAGCATTACATGAAGCGCCTGTCGCAACGCGGCTGGGGCCTGTTCAAGATCCAGGACATCGACCTCGACAAAGGCACCGCCAGCGTCAAGCTCGAACACTCGGCGTTTGTCTACGTGTACGGCAAGGTCGGGCGCAAGGTCGACTACATGTTCACCGGCTGGTTTGCCGGTGCCATGGACCAGATCCTTGAGGCCCGAGGCAGCAAGGTTCGCACTGTGGCCGAACAAGTCTACGGAGGCTCCGAAGAGGGCCACGATGACGGCCTGTTCACTGTCAAGCCGTTGTAAGCCGAGGACCGTGCCATGGCTTTCGAAGCAATGTTCCAGCCGATCCAGATCGGCAAGCTGACTATCCGCAACCGCGTGCTCAGTACCGCCCACGCCGAGGTGTATGCCACCGATGGCGGGATGACCACTGACCGCTATGTGAAGTATTACGAAGAAAAAGCCAAGGGCGGTATCGGCCTGGCAATCTGCGGCGGTTCCTCGGTGGTGGCCATCGACAGCCCGCAGGAATGGTGGAGCTCGGTGAACCTGTCCACCGACCGCATCATCCCGCACTTCCAGAACCTGGCCGACGCCATGCACAAGCATGGCGCCAAGATCATGATCCAGATTACCCACATGGGCCGCCGCTCGCGTTGGGACGGCTTCAACTGGCCGACGCTGATGTCGCCGTCTGGCGTGCGTGAGCCGGTGCACCGCGCCACCTGCAAGACTATCGAGCCGGAAGAAATCTGGCGCGTGATCGGCAACTACGCCCAGGCCGCACGCCGGGCCAAGGCCGGTGGCCTGGACGGTGTGGAACTGTCCGCCGTGCACCAGCACATGATCGACCAGTTCTGGAGCCCGCGGGTCAACAAGCGGACCGACGAGTGGGGCGGCACGTTTGAAGGGCGCATGAAGTTCGGCCTGGAAGTGCTGAAGGCCGTGCGTGCCGAGGTGGGTGACGACTTCTGCGTGGGCATGCGCCTGTGCGGTGACGAGTTCCACCCGGATGGTTTGTCCCACGAGGACATGAAGCAGATCGCCAAGTATTACGACGACACCGGCATGCTCGATTTCATCGGCGTGGTGGGTTCGGGTTGCGATACCCACAACACCCTGGCCAACGTGATCCCCAATATGAGTTATCCACCGGAGCCGTTTTTGCACCTGGCCGCCGGTATCAAGGAAGTGGTCAAGGTCCCGGTGCTGCACGCGCAGAACATCAAGGACCCGAACCAGGCCACGCGCATCCTGGAAGGCGGTTATGTGGACATGGTCGGCATGACCCGCGCGCACATTGCCGACCCGCACCTGATCGCCAAGATCAAGATGGGCCAGATCGACCAGATCAAGCAATGCGTCGGCGCCAACTATTGCATCGACCGCCAGTACCAGGGCCTGGATGTGTTGTGCATCCAGAACGCCGCGACGTCCCGTGAATACATGGGCGTGCCGCATATCATCGAGAAGTCCACCGGGCCGAAACGCAAAGTGGTGGTGGTGGGTGCCGGCCCGGCCGGGATGGAAGCTGCACGCGTGGCCGCCGAACGTGGCCATGATGTGACGCTGCTGGAGAAGAAAGAATTTATCGGTGGGCAGATCACCACCGCTTCGAAAGCTCCGCAGCGTGACCAGATTGCGGGTATCACCCGCTGGTTCCAACTGGAGCTGGCACGTTTGAAAGTCGACCTGCGCCTTGGCGTGGCGGCGGATGCCGACACCATTCTGGACCTGCGTCCGGACGTGGTGGTGCTGGCGGTGGGCGGGCATCCGAATGTGGAGCAGAACGAACACTGGGGCGCCGCCGAAGGTTTGGTGGTGAGCAGTTGGGATGTGCTCGACGGCAAGGTAGCACCGGGCAAGAACGTGCTGGTGTACGACACCATCTGCGAATTCACCGGCATGTCGGTGGCGGATTTCCTCGCGGACAAAGGCAGCCAGGTCGAGATCGTCACCGACGACATCAAGCCGGGCGTGGCCATCGGCGGTACGTCGTTCCCGACCTACTACCGCAGCATGTACCCCAAGGAAGTGATCATGACCGGCGACATGATGCTGGAAAAGGTCTACCGCGAGGGCGACAAGCTGGTGGCGGTGCTGGAGAACGAATACACCGGCGCCAAAGAGGAGCGGGTGGTCGACCAGGTAGTGGTAGAGAACGGCGTGCGGCCGGACGAAGCCATCTACTACGCGCTCAAGGAAGGCTCGCGCAACAAGGGCCAGATCGACGTCGAAGCCTTGTTCGCGATCAAGCCGCAGCCGTGCCTGAGCGAGACGGGTGATGGGTACTTGCTGTTCCGCATCGGTGACTGTGTGGCGCAGCGTAATACCCACGCTGCGATCTATGACGCTCTGCGCCTGTGCAAAGATTTCTGAGCGAGCCTTGAACCAATGTGTACTCGGTCCAAATGTGGGAGGGGGCTTGCCCCCGATGGCGGAGTGTCAGTTGATACAGCTGTAGCTGACCCACTGCTATCGGGGGCAAGCCCCCTCCCACATTCAGCGCCAGTTTCACAGTAGACCTGTGCGGTCTGTGGGAGCTTCACCATGTTGAACACCTTGCTGCCTATTCTCTTGTTTACCGCCCTGGGCCTCGCCGTCCTCGGCGCCCTGCGCCGGGTGAACATGTGGCGCCGTGGCCGTGCTTCAAAGGTCGACCTATTGGGCGGCCTGCTGGCCATGCCCAAGCGCTACATGGTCGACCTGCACCACGTGGTCGCCCGCGATAAATACATCGCCAATACCCACGTCGCCACCGCGTTGGGCTTCGTGCTGTCGGCCTTGCTGGCGATCCTGGTCCACGGTTTCGGCCTGCAAAGCCGTATCCTCGGCTACGCCTTACTGTTGGCCTCGGTGCTGATGTTTGTCGGGGCCACCTTCGTCTATCTGCGTCGGCGCAACCCGCCGTCGCGCCTGTCGAAAGGCCCGTGGATGCGCCTGCCGAAAAGCCTGATGGCGTTCTCGGTGAGCTTCTTCCTGGTGACGCTGCCGGTGGCCGGGATCCTGCCGGCGGACTTCGGCGGCTGGCTGCTGGCCGCATTGCTCAGCGTCGGTGTGTTGTGGGGCGTGTCCGAAATGTTCTTCGGCATGACCTGGGGCGGCCCGATGAAACACGCCTTCGCCGGTGCCCTGCACCTGGCCTGGCACCGCCGCGCCGAGCGTTTTGGCGGTGGCCGTTCCACCGGTTTGAAACCGCTGGACCTCAGTGACAAGACTGCGCCCCTGGGTGTGGAGAAACCCAAGGATTTCACCTGGAACCAACTGCTCGGTTTCGACGCCTGCGTGCAGTGCGGCAAGTGTGAAGCCGCGTGCCCGGCGTTCGCCGCCGGCCAGCCGCTGAACCCGAAAAAGCTGATCCAGGACATGGTCGTCGGCCTGGCCGGCGGCACCGATGCCAGGTTCGCCGGCAGCCCGTATCCGGGCAAAGCGGTGGGCGAGCACAGCGGCAACCCGCACCAGCCGATCGTCAACGGCCTGGTCGACGCCGAGACCCTGTGGTCGTGCACCACCTGCCGTGCCTGCGTGGAAGAGTGCCCGATGATGATCGAGCACGTGGACGCCATCGTCGACATGCGTCGCCACCTCACGTTGGAAAAAGGCGCCACGCCGAACAAGGGTGCCGAAGTCCTGGAAAACCTGATCGCCACCGACAACCCCGGTGGTTTCGCACCGGGCGGTCGCCTGAACTGGGCGGCGGACCTGAACCTGCCGCTGCTCAGCGAAAAAGGCAGTGCCGAGGTGCTGTTCTGGGTCGGCGACGGTGCCTTCGACATGCGTAACCAACGGACTTTGCGTGCCTTCGTCAAAGTGCTGAAAGCGGCCAAGGTCGACTTCGCCGTGCTCGGCCTGGAAGAACGCGACAGCGGTGATGTCGCCCGGCGCCTGGGTGATGAAGCGACCTTCCAACTGCTGGCTTCGCGCAATATCCAGACCCTGGCCAAGTACAGCTTCAAGCGGATCGTCACCTGCGACCCCCACAGTTTCCATGTGCTGAAAAATGAATACGGCGCTTTCAACGGCAACTACCGGGTACAGCATCACAGCACCTTCATGGCCGAGTTGATCGGTGAGGGAGCGCTGAACCTGGGCCAGCACAAAGGCAACAGCGTGACCTATCACGACCCTTGTTATCTCGGCCGCTACAACGGCGAGTACGAGGCGCCGCGCCAAGTGCTGCGTGCATTGGGGATTGAGGTCAAGGAAATGCAACGCTCGGGGTTCCGTTCACGCTGCTGCGGTGGCGGCGGCGGTGCGCCAATCACTGACATCCCCGGTAAGCAACGTATCCCGGACATGCGCATGGAAGACATCCGCGAAACCGGTGCCGAGCTGGTGGCGGTGGGTTGTCCACAGTGCACGGCGATGCTTGAGGGCGTTGTAGAACCAAGACCCTTGATCAAGGACATCGCCGAGCTGGTGGCCGACGCGCTGCTCGAAGACGCCGCGCCTGCCAAAGCCCCATTGAAGCGTGAACCTGCGGAGGTGCACTGATGAGCGACATTATCCGCCGCGACCCACGGGCCGAGTGGATCGCCCGCAACCGCCTGCACCCGCTGCATGCGGCGATGCAACCGGTGCAGCACAGTTGGATGGGGCCCAATGGCGTCATCCGCAAGAACGTGCACGGCGTCGGTTTTATCGGCCCCAATGGCATCAAGCGTATCGACCGCAGCGGCGCGCAGCAGGGCGGCTCGGCCAAGCGTACGGCGGCGGTAGAAGTGCAATTGCCGCTGCATCAGATTGCCGCCCCCGCGTTCTACATCAACGTGGTACCGGACATGGTTGGCGGCCGCTTGAGCAGCCACGATCGCGACCTGTTTGGCCTGGCGCGACAACTGGCCGGCAGCGACGGCGCGGTGCTGGCGGTGGTGTTTGGTGATCACAAGGAAAGTGCGTTTGCCACGGCGGGTGTCGACCGTTTGCTGGTGCTGGAAGGCCACGCATTCGACGGTTATTCACCGGAGCAACGCGTCCAGGGCCTGCGGGCTGTGGATAACCAGTTCAACCCGCGACACTGGCTGCTGCCGGACAGCCGCAGCGGCGGTGGCGAGTTGGGTCGGCGCTTTGCCGCCAGCCTCAAGGAGCGCCCGGCCACGCGGGTGTGGCAGATCAAGGGCGACGAGTGCATCGGCCGCGCCGGTGCCGGCCAGGAAGACTTGGCCCGGCCACTGCCGCGCCTGGTCCTGGCGGCTGCCGAATGTGCCGATCCGGTCAGCGAAACCCGTCACGAAGTGCTGCCAGTGGAGTTATCCATAGCCCTGGCGCGCAGCCTGCCACGCATCGAAGACCTCGGCGCGGTGGCGGTGGACCCGGCGGCGATTCCCATGGCCGAAGCGGAATTCATTTTCTCCGGCGGCAACGGCGTGAAGGACTGGGCGCTGTTCCACCAGACCGCCGCCGCCCTGGGCGCCACCGAAGGCGCCTCGCGGGTGGCGGTGGACGATGGCTTCATGGCGCGTGATCGCCAGGTCGGTGCCAGCGGCACCTGGGTCACGGCGCGGGTCTACGTGGCCGTGGGTATTTCCGGGGCGATCCAGCACCTGCAAGGTATCGGCGCCTGCGACAAAGTGGTGGCGATCAACCTCGACCCGGGCTGCGACATGATCAAGCGGGCCGACCTGTCGGTGATCGGTGAAAGCGCCGCAATACTGCAAGCCTTGATCGCGGCGGTCGAGGCCTACCGCAACGGCGCCAAGCGCGATGCAGCATGAGGATACGACCATGACGACGAATGTAATCAGCCTGGTGTCCATCGGCGCCCACCCGACTTCCGGGCGCCCGCGCCGTGCCGAGCAGGATGCCCGTGGTGTGGAACTGGGCCTGCAAATGGCTGGGGATAAGTTGCAGGTGCTGCACGCCGGCAACATCGCCGAACCGACCCTGCGCAGTTACCTGGGCATGGGCCTGCCGCAATTGCATGTGCTGGAGCAACCGGCGGGTAGCGATGCGTTGCCGGTGCTCAGTGAGTACCTGCGCGATGCGGGTGCCCAAGTGGTGCTCGCCGGCAGCCAGGCCGAAACCGGTGAAGGCTCGGGCATGCTGCCGTTCCTGCTGGCCGAGCAACTGGGTTGGCCGCTGATCGTGGGGCTGGCGCAGGTGGAGTCCATCGACGGCGGTGTGGCCCATGTGCTGCAAGCCTTGCCCCGTGGTCAGCGGCGGCGCTTGAAGGTGCGCCTGCCGTTCCTGGCGACGGTGGATAACGCTGCGCCCAAGCCACGGCAAAGCGCCTACGGCCCGGCGCAACGCGGTGAGTTGGCGGCCCATGAAGTCCGGATTGAAGAGGATGAGCTGTTCCATGCGGCGGTGTTGCAGCCGGCCAAGCCACGGCCCAAGCGTCTCAAGGTGATCAAGGCCAAGAGCGGCGCTGACCGGATGAAAGCCGCCACGGCCAAGGCCAGTGGTGGCGGTGGGCAAGTGCTCAAGGGTGTGAGCCCGGAAGAGGGCGCCCAGGCGATCCTCAAGCTATTGGTTGAGGAAGGTGTGGTTCGCTGAACATGAACAGGGACTGTGGTTTACCCACAATCCCTGTTGACCTGTCTGTGGATAACCTGTTCGCGGTTGTCCACACCCCTGATGAATCAAGCGCTAGAGTCCCATGTACGAAAAATAACCAAGCTAACTGAAGGTTTTTGATGGGGTTTTTCGCTGCATCGGTGTATTTCTCTGAACCGACTTGCCCCCATAGTCTGTTGGTGCTTCTGTGGATAACGTGTTCGCTCTCGGCTGAGGGCCTTATTAATAAAGGCCTGCATGGAGTTGATCAAAATCTGATCGATGTAAGCGGTTTCTCAGCTGAGACGCCTGAAAGCCTAGATTCATGAAGCTTTGAGGTGGTTTTCCACAGCGTGATCGGAGTTGCCCCCAAAGTCTGTTGGTGCATCTGTGGATAAGGTGTTCGTGTACTGCTACAAGCCACGTCAATCATGGCTTTCATTAGGTTGTTCAAAAAACGAACAAAGCCGGCCCAGACTCACTGCTTTGAATAAGTCACGGATTTTATTCACTTAATTTCAGGCTGGTGCGGCGCTTGTCCACAATTGCTGTGGGTGGCTCTGTGGATAAGTTGTTGGGCAAAGGCTGGAGGGCAGGGGAAACAAGGGGAAGCAGGGGGTTGAATGTTTTTTGTACAATTCAGCCCCCCGGACCAACGTGTCATTCGTGAGCGGCAACACCCTTGAGGTAGGGCGCCGGAGCGGCCCCAAGGTTGTGCAGCATGCGCTCGCTATACCAGTCCACGAAGTTCACCACGCCGAACTCATAGGTCTTGGAGTACGGGCCAGGCTGGTAAGCGGTGGAGTTGATCCCGCGCTGGTTCTCTTCGGCCAGGCGACGATCCTGGTCGTTGGTGGCGTCCCACACTTCGCGCATGCGTGCCACATCGTAGTCCACACCTTCCACGGCGTCCTTGTGCACCAGCCACTTGGTGGTGACCATGGTTTCCTGGGCGCTGATCGGCCACACAGTGAACACGATGATGTGGTCGCCCATGCAGTGGTTCCAGGAGTGGGGCAGGTGCAGGATGCGCATCGAGCCCAGGTCCGGGTTCTTGATGCGGCCCATGAGTTTGGCGCAGCCCTGTTTACCGTCCATGGTCATCGACACGGTGCCTTTGAGCAGCGGCATGCGCACGATACGGTTACGCAGGCCGAAGCTGGCGTGGGCGTAAGGGATCTTCTCGGCATCCCAGGCGGCGGCGGAGGCGGCTACATGGTCCTTGAACGCCTGGTCGGCGCGCGGATCGGTGACGTCGTCCCATTCCAGCAGGGTTTTCAGCAGTTCCGGGTGCGACGCGTTGCAGTGGTAGCACTCGCGGTTGTTTTCCAGCACCAGCTTCCAGTTGGCTTTTTCCATCAAGGTGGTTTGCACCGCCACCTTGGTGTTCTCCATGTCGTAGGGTTCCATGTAGTGGTTCAGCGTCGACAGGAAGTCGTCGATGGCTGGCGGGTTCTCCGCCAGGCTGATGAAGATGTAGCCGCCGGCGGTCTTCACGTTCACTGGCTTGAGGCCGTACTGCTTCATGTCAAAGTCGGCGCCCATCTCGGTGCCGGCGAACAGCAGGCGGCCGTCCAGCTCGTAGGTCCACTGGTGGTAGTGGCACACGAGTTTGGCGACCTTGCCCTTGTCGCTGGTGCACAAGCGCGAGCCACGGTGGCGGCACACGTTGTGGAACGCGTGCACCACGCCTTCGGCGCCACGGATCACGATGATCGGGTTCTTGCCCACTTGCAGGGTCAGGTAGTTGCCCTTGGTGGGGATCTCGCAGGTCATGCCGGCGATCAACCACTCTTTCTGGAAGATCTCCTGCATGTCGATATCAAACAGCCGCTCATCAGAGTAGAACGGCTGTGGCAGCGAGAAAGTGCGCTCGCGCTCTTGCAGCATCTGCGCGGTGGCCTTGCGTGCGGGTTCCAGCGGATCGCCCAAGCTTAAGGTTGCGGTGACGTCCATCGTGTGTGTCCTCATGGCCATTCTGTGTGGCCGGCGAATAGTGGCTACGGTTGTACTACGCAAGGCATAAAGAAAGCGTCGTTGTTGGGAGCGAGTGTGGGGCCGCGCAACGTCAGAACCTTATCCGTGGGCGACATGGCCCAATCTGTTCCCGACGCGCAACCCTAGGTCGTTGGGGGCTGGTCGCGATAAGTATGTGAATGTCGCAGATAGGTAAATGGGCGGTTCCGGCGTTACGCAGAATCGCCACCATAAGGCCGACGTCGGCGGTGGAGAACAACATGTCCAATAATTTCCTGAATCCGGTAACCACCCAGACCTGGGCCAATGGTCGGCACATTGTCCGGTGCGTCAAAGTCATCCAGGAAACCTGGGACGTACGCACCTTCTGCTTCATGGCTGATCAGCCGATCCTGTTCTTCTTCAAGCCAGGGCAATTCGTCACCCTGGAGCTGGAGATCGAAGGCCAGCCGATCATGCGTTCCTACACCATTTCCAGCTCGCCGTCGGTGCCTTACAGCTTCTCGGTGACCATCAAGCGTGTACCGGGCGGCAAGGTTTCCAACTGGCTGCACGACACCCTGCACGAAGGCCAGGAGCTGGCGGTGCACGGGCCGGTGGGCCTGTTCAATGCCATCGACTATCCGAGCCCGAAGGTGCTGTACCTCAGCGGCGGCGTCGGCATCACGCCGGTGATGTCCATGGCCCGTTGGTTCTACGATACCAACGCCAATGTCGACATGACCTTTATTCACAGCGCCCGCTCGCCCAAGGACATCATCTACCACCGCGAGCTGGAGCACATGGCGTCGCGAATCGACAACTTCAGCCTGCACCTGATTTGCGAGAAGCACGGGTTGGGCGAGCCATGGGCCGGTTATCGCGGTTACCTGAACCACAAGATGCTCGAACTGATGGTGCCGGACTTCCTCGAGCGCGAAGTGTTCTGTTGCGGGCCTACGCCTTACATGAACGCAGTGAAGCGCTTGCTGGAAGTGGCCGGTTTCGACATGACGCGGTATCACGAGGAGTCCTTCGGCGCCACGCCGCCGGAAGCCCGTGCCGATGCGGTGGAACAAGCCGAACAGGCCGCCGAAGCGCCGGAAATCGACTTGGCGGATCTGCATCAGGTGGAGTTCATTGCGTCGGGCAAAAGTATTCGCGTGGCCCCTGGCGAAACTGTCCACGCCGCTGCTGCGAAGCTTGGATTGCTGATCCCGAAAGCCTGCGGCATGGGCATCTGTGGTACGTGCAAGGTGATGAAGCTGGGTGGCGAGGTCGAGATGGACCACAACGGCGGGATTACCGAGGAAGATGAAGCCGAGGGTTACATCCTGTCGTGCTGCAGCGTGCCGAAGGGTGATGTGCGTATCGAGTTCTGACTAACGAAGCCGTTCTAAATGTGGGAGGGGGCAAGCCTCCTCCCACAGTCAGTGCTTAACGCACAAACAGGTTGATGATGTACGAGCCCGATGCTGTCATTTCGAACTCTTTTCCGGTGACGGTAAAGGTGCGGGATGGCTCGACGATGGTGTCGCCGACGTTCGCCAGCTTCCTCAGGTCATCCAGGCTGACGAGCGTGGCATTGACGTCGCCGCGCAGTTGAGAGTCAGTGGTGTAGCATTGAATTTCCATGATGTTGCCCTCGATAGGATTTCCATTTCCAGCCGATTATTCGGCAGGCAGTCAGCCCGAAAAAACGCGTCCGTTGTTTCGGGGTGACGGGATCTTATCCAGGGCAGGGGCTAGATAGATACTGTCGGAAACACGTACAAACAGTCTCTGAGAATGGGCTGAGAGGCCCGTCTTTTCAGGCTTCCATCACTTTCCGAATGTCCGCAGCCAATTCTCTTACACGCTCTTCCTCGGTATCCCACGCACACATAAAGCGCGCGCCGCCCTTGCCGATGAAGGTGTAGAAACGCCAGCCCTTGGCCGTCAACGCTGCGATGGCCGGCTCCGAGAGTTGCAGGAACACGCCGTTGGCCTGCACCGGGAACATCAACTCCACACCGGGAATATCCGCCACCAGGCTGCTCAGCAGCTGCGCGCAGTGGTTGGCATGGCGTGCGTGTTTGAGCCAGGCGTCGTTTTCCAACAGACCTACCCACGGGGCCGAAAGAAAGCGCATTTTCGATGCCAGCTGCCCGGCCTGTTTGCAGCGGTAGTCGAAGTCTTCGGCCAGCTTGTGGTTGAAGAACAGGATCGCTTCACCCACGGCCATGCCGTTCTTCGTGCCGCCAAAGCACAGCACGTCCACACCGGCTTTCCAGGTCAGGTCGGCGGGCGAGCAGCCGAGGAACGCGCAGGCGTTGGAGAAGCGTGCGCCGTCCATATGCAGGTTCAGGCCCAGCTCTTTGCAGGTGGCGCTGATGGCGCGGATTTCTTCCGGGGTGTACACGCTGCCGACTTCCGTGGCTTGGGTCAGGGTGACCACGCGTGGCTTGGGGTAGTGGATGTCCTGGCGCTTGAGGGCGATCTCGCGGATCGACTCCGGGGTCAGCTTGCCGTTTTCGGTGCGGGCGGTGAGCAGCTTGGAGCCGTTGGAGAAAAACTCCGGCGCGCCGCATTCGTCGGTTTCGACGTGGGCGGTTTCCGAGCAAATCACGCTATGGTAGCTCTGGCACAGCGAAGACAGCGCGAGCGAGTTGGCGGCGGTACCGTTGAAGGCGAAGAACACTTCGCAGTCGGTTTCGAACAAGTTGCGGAAACCGTCGGCGGCGCGGTGGGTCCATTCATCATCGCCGTAGGCGCGTTGATGGCCCTGGTTGGCTTGTTCCATGGCGGCCCAGGCTTCCGGGCAGATGCCGGAATAGTTGTCACTGGCGAATTGTTGGCTCTTGTCGGTCATGGCCCATTCCTGTGGTCGATGTTGGTGCGCACTGTAACCAAGATTGTCGCGGGTGCGCACGCACTGTAAATGCAAAGTCACTGGGGAATTATGCACGGTACTGGAACGATGCCTGTCGGACGTGTCCGCGATGGGGCTCTGGATCTGCTCAAGTGGCTGGCGCTGTTGAGTATGGTGCTGGACCACCTGCGCTATGTCGGTTTAAGCCTGGATGGCCTGTATGTGCCGGGGCGCCTGGCGTTTCCGTGGTTTTGCCTGGCAATTGCGGCCAACCTGCATCGGGTCGCAGGCACGCCGGTGACGCGTCAATGGCATTACGTGGGGTGGCTGTTGCTGTTCAGTGTGATCAGCGAAGTGCCATACCGGATGTTTATCGAGGATGCCGATACGCTGAACGTATTGCCGACGTTGGCGCTGGGTTTGCTGGTTGCCAGAGGATGGCATCAGAAGGCGCTTCTTGATCGAGGATTGGCGCTGATTGCTGTCATGATCGCAGCCGTGTTTTCCACGCAGCTGATGTTTGGCTTTTTTGGCGTATTACTGCCACTGGCGATGGTGCTGGTGTTTTGTCGTCCCTGGTATTTCAGCATATTACCGGGCGCGGTCTGCGTCGTAGCCAATCAATGGCAGGCCCTGCTCAACAGCGGTACGTTTTTGGCGCTGTCGGGACTGACGGTGTGCATGGTCGCGCCACTGCTCGGCTTGGTCCTGCTGCGACATGCCAAAAACGCCGCGCCACCCGCCATGCGGCGCTGGGCGTATAGCCTTTACCCCGCGCATTTTATAGTGTTGCTTGCCGTGCGACAGGTGATTGCTTGACCGCGCAAGGGCCGTATTGGCTATGGCTTTTCAAGCCAGGGAGGAGGGAACGGATGGGCACGATACAGTTCACGCATTCTTTTTACATCGCTCTCGAACCAGTCCCGTATCCATCGTCGGTACTGCAGGGAAATAACCTGTTGATTCGTTGGGTTGTCACATCCTTCGATGACAGCCTGGGCGGCCATCATTCCTGACATTAGTGCTTTAAGAACCCCATGAGAGGCGCCCGGATCTATCACCGTGCTGGCGTCTCCCGCGATGAAGTAGCCATTGCCTGCCGATTGCTCGCAGATTCTCCAAGTAACATCGGCACCCTGCATTTTCCCCACGTGGGTCAGGTGTTCGAAGGAGGATGGAACAGCAGATGCCTTGCAGATCTGAGCGTGCTCAAAATAGAGGCGTGTCCAGTGATACAGCTTTCGTCCTACCTGTGCGGTCCAATACCACCCCAGCCGATCGGCGAAAATACCCAGTGCACTTTCGTCGACCGTTCCGCTCGTATAACCATACAGGGCCGTAAGTGGCGGTGAGTAGCAACGTGATCCCAGCCCGAGCTGACGTGTGAGCCAGCCATGAGCGCCGCTGGCATCCACAAGCTGGCGGCAAGACAGAGCCCCGGTAAGGGTTTGCACGCCCATGACGCGACCGTTTTCCAGGAGTACCTTTTTTGCATGGCAAGGCTGCAGGGCCTGGACCCCCAGCGCGATTGCCTTCGCCAATAAAAAACCATCCAATGTGGACCTGGGTATTTGAAACCCTGACCAAGCGCCATCGGCATCATTTCCGAAGGGAGTAAAGTTTCGTTCCTTATCCCACGTTACCCAGTTTCCAAAAGGCCTGATGAATTTGCCCGCCTGCACTTGGTTCATCACACCTAACTGTTTAAGAAGAGGCTCTATGCCAGGATGCAGTGTTTCGCCAGGACGTTCGCGAGGAAAT
This sequence comes from Pseudomonas sp. DR208, assembly GCF_019823005.1. Lineage (NCBI taxonomy): Bacteria > Pseudomonadati > Pseudomonadota > Gammaproteobacteria > Pseudomonadales > Pseudomonadaceae > Pseudomonas > Pseudomonas sp. DR208. The sequence goes on along the minus strand of NZ_CP081944.1, from coordinate 5,927,527 downwards.
GAAAGGCGCTCAACAATGGCCACCCTCAAGCCATGTTGAGCGCAAGCAATAGCCGTCGCGCATCCTGCTGGGCCGGCGCCTATTATGACGACATCGTAGTCAGTCATCGTGTCGGACTTTAGTTGTGGTTAAACGGGTTGCCATGGACGCGTGCCTGATTGGTGAAAAATGACATGTGGCCAGACGAGATAATTTGAAGTTTCTATGACTTTGATTAAGGTTTTATTGAAGTGTGGAGAGGCGCTTGGTTCATAGCGATAGAGTTCGAATCGATAAGCGGCGGCATCAAGTTTGACGTTTGAATTTAGAGGGGCGTCGAGCTCTCTTAAATCGTCGGACGTTATAGTTTTGAACGAGCGTATAAACCATTTTTCATGCAGGGAGCCGAGTGCAAGTTTGACACGTCGGAATGCATCAATACGTCTTTGGTATTCCAAGGTATCAATCTTGCCGGTCAAGGCGAGTGAGAACTTACCTTCCAGAGCGCTTTCCGTATAATCACCATAGCGATAACTGTGATAAGCAATTTGTGTCACGTTGTTGGCAATAATACTGTGTGGTGCGGGGATGCCGTCCCAAGAAAAACCGGCGGTGATGCCTATTTCCTGATCGAGCATCGGTTTAATCGTCGGGCCCGCTCCGGCGTCGGGTTCAAAGGATTGAGCGGCGTCAGGAGCGACTGCCGGCCAAAATGAACTCAGCGCGGCACACAGTTTTGCGTCCTCTGGAAAAGGGCTGCCTAGCCTGTACGCTGCGAGGTGCGGCACGGCGCCCGAGCTACTCTCGTATTCGACAGCACCGACATCCCAGCCAGGAGCAAAGACTCCCGCTGCGGCATCTGGAAGGCATGAGGCACGTTTGGCCGACGCTGTATCAGGTTTGGCCGCAGTCGACTGTCCAACAGTTGACCCATGGTGACCCACAATCGCAGTTATGCTGACATCAGTGCTGGAAAAGAGGGTGGGAAAAGACTGGATATTGGCCGCATAGCGAGAATCGGACAGGCATTCAGGGGCTGTCCGAAACACGGTTTTTTGAATGTCCGGACTCAGGGTCTCCAGCCACTCGCTCAGATGCCGCTGATTACACAGAGGGTAGAAGTCGGGAGCGCACAGCAAAGAGTAGGCGGGTATGCGATTTGGAAAAGCGGTGTCCAGCGCTGGGCATTGAGCTTGAATCCAGCCGTCTGCGGTAAAGTCCAGGTAATGCAGGGCTTGGAAGTCGCCTTTTTCCAGCTCACTGAGGATGCCTGGCTGTTGGTTGAAGTTAACAAGGTTGCCGGCGTCGTCAACTTTATGGCGAATGTGCACATATTCCGGAGCGTTTTCGGGCCCGATCAGGGTGGATGCTAACAGCCTTGGCGATTTTGGTACGTTGAAGGTCAACGGCTTACCTTTGTATTGCGCCGCTTCAACCAGAAATCTGCGTGGCGAGGCTGCCATGAGCCCCGCGCCGAATTCCAGTTCGCAAAGCCAGTTGCCGAGCCCTTCGGTTATGACAAAAGGTGGTTGACTGATGTCTGGTTCTTCCCAGCCCGACCCGGCGCCCAACATCAAGTGTAGGCGGCGTATTTTCTCGTTTTTGTGCATCGCTGTCAGTTGGACGTCAAGGTTCAGACCCTCAATGCACTCGGTGCCGTGGAACAGTTTGTGCAGGGGTACCCAAAAATCGTGGGTTTCGTCCTTTTCGCGCACGCGCATAGGACCGAAAGTTGTGGCGTCTCCTTTGCGTTGGATGGCGATGTAGGCGGCGTATCGAGCAGGCAAGACACGAATGGCGTGGTTGTCATCTGCAACAAAAGGTAGGAACCCTCTACTTTGTGCATCGTACAAAGGTTCAGCGGTGCCAACGCGTGATATGCCGGTTCGTGAAAAACACATATCGGCCTGTTCTTTGTGAACTGTATCAGGTGCCGGTCGGTACTCATTAGCAAAGACGACCACTGCCATGGGCGCACCATTGGCGAGTTCTTTTAATTGCTGGAGGCTGGGTGGTTGGCTGCCGTAAACATAGTTCATGACTGTTTCCAGCTCGGCAGCCGTGGGGTAAATCTGAAGGGGATTACCTTTCGCATCCATTGTTACGTTAGCGTTGGCCAGTGCGTGAAACAGCAAACTGAGTGCGGGCTTGCCGGGTTCAATGCCGCGTACACCGCTTGACGCGAAGTCTTCAAAGCCGGCGAGTGTTCGATCCACCTTTAAGACGTTACGCAGTTCATCTTGCAAGGAAGGTGCAAGGATGTTGAGGCCGTGATGAAGCAGTAAGTTATGCCAGCCACCAGGGGCCAGTCGGGTGCAAATATCTTTGACTTGATCAATTAAAGCCATGTTTGTTCTCCTGCGGTTTAAAAGTCAGTTTCAAGATAGCGTTGCCGGATTGTTGCGCGAGTCGAGGTATTGCTCGGGGAGCAATTAAGTTCTGATGTAGGGTGAAATGCAAAAGACGTTTTGTAAGTGGTTATTTGGTTGGGTGTTTTCAAAGTTTATTTTAATGTTTGCCTATTAGTGGTTTTTGTAAGAAGCCTCTTTCAGTAGGTTTGTTTGTATATAAAACTTTCTGCCGGGCAGGTGCCTGCCTCTTCGTGTACGTTGAAAACGAGGTCGACCAGCAACCCATGTCGTAAACGCACCTTTGCATGGCGTGCGCAGGCATTTGACCTGTCTGCGCCAGCCCTACCATCGCATCAAAGGGCCCTGCACGGGCCTCAACAATACGAAAGGCTGGGAGAGACGCGATGTTCAGCAAACAAGACCAGATCCAGGGATATGACGACGCACTGCTGGCGGCCATGAATGCCGAGGAGCAGCGCCAGGAAGATCATATCGAGTTGATCGCGTCAGAGAACTACACCAGCAAACGCGTGATGCAAGCCCAAGGCAGCGGCCTCACCAACAAATACGCCGAAGGCTACCCAGGCAAGCGCTACTACGGTGGCTGCGAGCATGTGGACAAAGTTGAAGCCCTGGCCATCGAGCGCGCCAAGCAGCTGTTCGGCGCCGATTACGCCAACGTGCAGCCACACTCCGGCTCGTCCGCCAACAGCGCTGTGTACCTGGCCCTGCTGAACGCCGGCGACACCATCCTGGGCATGAGCCTGGCCCACGGCGGTCACCTGACCCACGGCGCCAAGGTGTCGTCCTCGGGCAAGCTGTACAACGCGGTGCAATACGGGATCAACACCGACACCGGCCTGATCGATTACGACGAAGTCGAGCGCCTGGCGGTGGAGCACAAGCCGAAAATGGTCGTGGCCGGTTTCTCCGCCTACTCCAAGACCCTGGATTTCCCACGCTTCCGTCAGATCGCGGACAAAGTGGGGGCGCTGCTGTTCGTCGACATGGCCCACGTCGCCGGCCTGGTTGCCGCCGGCCTGTACCCGAACCCGCTGCCCTACGCCGATGTGGTCACCACCACCACCCACAAGACCCTGCGCGGTCCTCGTGGCGGCCTGATCCTGGCCAGGTCCAATGAAGAGATCGAAAAGAAACTCAACGCCGCCGTATTCCCCGGCGCCCAGGGCGGCCCGCTGATGCACGTCATCGCCGGCAAGGCCGTGTGCTTCAAGGAAGCGCTGGAGCCAGGCTTCAAGGCTTACCAGCAGCAAGTGATCGACAACGCCCAGGCGATGGCCAGCGTATTTATCAAACGCGGCTACGATGTAGTGTCCGGCGGCACCGATAACCACCTGTTCCTGGTCAGCCTGATCCGTCAGGGCCTTACCGGCAAAGAGGCGGACGCCGCCCTCGGTCGCGCCCACATCACCGTCAACAAGAACGCCGTGCCGAATGACCCGCAGTCGCCGTTCGTGACCTCGGGCCTGCGCATCGGCACCCCGGCGGTGACCACGCGTGGTTTCAAAGTGCCGCAGTGCATCGAACTGGCCGGCTGGATCTGCGACATCCTCGACAACCTCGGCGATGCCGACGTCGAGGCCAACGTGGCCAAGCACGTGTCTGCCCTGTGCGCTGATTTCCCGGTTTATCGCTGAGCGCGGTTTTGGAGTAATGACTATGCAACGCTACTCGGGCTTCGGCCTCTTCAAGCACTCCCTCAGCCACCACGAAAACTGGCAGAAGATGTGGCGCACGCCGACCCCCAAGAAGGTCTACGACGTGGTCATCGTCGGCGGCGGCGGGCATGGTCTGGCGACCGCCTACTACCTGGCCAAAGAGCACGGCATCACCAACGTGGCCGTGGTCGAGAAAGGCTGGCTGGGCGGCGGTAACACCGCGCGCAACACCACCATCGTGCGTTCCAACTACCTGTGGGACGAGTCGGCGCACCTGTACGAACACGCGATGAAGCTGTGGGAAGGCCTGTCCCAGGACCTCAACTACAACGTGATGTTCTCCCAGCGTGGCGTGTACAACCTGTGCCACACCTTGCAGGACATCCGTGATTCCGAGCGCCGTGTGAGCGCCAACCGCCTCAATGGCGTGGACGGCGAATTGCTCAATGCCAAGCAAGTAGCCGACGAGATCCCATACCTCGACTGCTCGAAAAACACCCGCTACCCGGTGCTCGGCGCCACCGTGCAACGGCGCGGCGGCGTGGCCCGTCACGATGCCGTGGCCTGGGGCTTTGCCCGTGCCGCCGACGCCCTTGGCGTGGACCTGATCCAGCAGACCGAAGTGATCGGCTTTCGCAAGGAAAACGGCGTGTGCATCGGCGTGGAAACCAACAAGGGCTTCATCGGCGCCAAGCGCGTCGGTGTAGTCACTGCCGGTAATTCCGGGCACATGGCTTCGCTCGCCGGGTTCCGCCTGCCCATCGAATCCCACCCGCTGCAAGCGCTGGTGTCGGAGCCGATCAAGCCGATTATCGACAGCGTGATCATGTCCAACGCCGTACACGGCTACATCAGCCAGTCAGACAAGGGCGACCTGGTGATCGGCGCCGGTATCGACGGCTACAACGGCTACGGCCAGCGCGGCTCGTACCCGGTGATCGAACACACCATCCAGGCCATCGTCGAGATGTTCCCGGTGCTGTCCCGCGTGCGCATGAACCGTCAGTGGGGCGGCATCGTCGACACCACGCCGGATGCGTGCCCGATCATCTCCAAGACTCCGGTGCCGAACATGTTCTTCAACTGCGGTTGGGGCACCGGGGGCTTCAAGGCCACGCCGGGCTCAGGCAACGTGTTTGCCGCCAGCCTGGCCAAGGGTGAAATGCACCCATTGGCGGCACCTTTCTCCATCGACCGTTTCCACAACGGTGCGTTGATCGACGAACACGGCGCTGCGGCCGTCGCCCACTAACAGGAGAAATTCCCTATGTTGCATATCTTCTGTCCTCACTGTGGCGAACTGCGCTCCGAAGAGGAATTCCACGCATCCGGCCAAGCGCATATTCCGCGCCCGCTGGACCCGAATGCCTGCACCGATGAAGAGTGGGGCGACTATATGTTCTTCCGCGACAACCCGCGCGGCCTGCACCACGAACTGTGGATTCACGCCGCCGGTTGCCGCCAGTACTTCAACGCGACCCGCGACACCCTGACCTACGAAATTCTTGAAACCTACAAGATCGGTGAGAAGCCACAATTCACCGCCAAGGCCTCTGGAGAGAAGGTATGAGCCAGACCAATCGCCTGTCCAACGGTGGCCGGATCGACCGTAATAAAGTCCTGACGTTTACTTTCAACGGCCAGACCTACAAAGGCTTTGAAGGCGACACATTGGCCGCAGCCCTGCTGGCCAACGGCGTCGACATCATCGGCCGCAGCTTCAAGTACTCGCGCCCTCGCGGCATCTTTGCCGCTGGCGCCGAAGAGCCGAACGCGGTGCTGCAGATCGGTGCCACCGAAGCCACCCAGATTCCCAACGTGCGCGCCACGCAACAGGCGCTGTACCAAGGCCTGGTCGCCACCAGCACCAACGGCTGGCCGAACGTCAACAATGACGTGATGGGCATCCTCGGCAAGGTCGGCGGCAAGCTGATGCCGCCGGGGTTCTACTACAAAACCTTCATGTACCCGCAATCGTTCTGGATGACCTACGAGAAGTACATTCGTAAGGCCGCCGGCCTCGGCCGCTCGCCGACCGAGAATGACCCGGACACCTACGACAACTTCAACCGTCACTGTGACGTGCTGGTCGTCGGCGCCGGTCCTGCGGGCCTGGCTGCCGCACTGGCCGCCGCCCGCAGCGGTGCCCGCGTGATCCTCGCCGACGAGCAGGAAGAGTTCGGTGGTTCGCTGCTGGACTCGCGTGAAAGCCTCGACGGCAAGCCGGCTGCGGAATGGGTTGCCAGCGTCATCGCTGAACTCAAGGGCCTGCCGGACGTGGTGCTGTTGCCCCGCGCCACCGTCAACGGCTACCACGACCATAACTTCCTGACCATTCACGAGCGCCTCACCGATCACCTCGGTGACCGTGCGCCGATTGGCGTGGTGCGTCAGCGTATCCACCGTGTGCGTGCCAAGCGCGTGGTGCTGGCGACCGGCGCGTGCGAGCGTCCGCTGGTGTACGGCAACAACGACGTGCCGGGCAACATGCTGGCCGGTGCGGTCTCCACCTACGTGCGTCGCTACGGCGTGGCACCGGGCAAGAAGCTGGTGCTGTCGACCAACAACGACCACGCCTACCGCGTTGCCCTGGACTGGCTCGATGCCGGCCTGCACGTGGTGGCCGTGGCCGATGTACGCCACAACCCACGCGGCGCGCTGGTGGAAGAAGCCCGCGCCAAAGGCATTCGTATCCTCACCGGCAGCGCCGTGATCGAAGCCCGTGGCAGCAAGCACGTGACCGCCGCCCGCGTGGCTGCGATCGATGTGAAAGCGCATAAAGTCACCAGCCCAGGCGAATGGCTGGAGTGCGACCTGGTAGCCAGCTCCGGCGGCTATAGCCCGGTAGTTCACCTGGCTTCGCACCTGGGCGGCAAGCCGACCTGGCGTGAAGATATCCTCGGTTTTGTACCGGGCGAAGCGCCGCAGAAACGCGTGTGTGTCGGTGGGATCAACGGGGTCTACGGCCTTGGCGACTCCCTGGCGGATGGTTTTGAAGGCGGCGTGCGCGCGGCCAGCGAAGCCGGTTTCGCGCCGGTGGAAGGCACCTTGCCCAAAGCGCTGAGCCGCCTGGAAGAGCCGACTTTGGCGGTTTACCAAGTACCGCACGACAAGCCGACTGCACGGGCGCCGAAGCAATTCGTCGACCTGCAGAACGACGTGACCGCTGCCGCCATCGAACTCGCCACTCGCGAAGGTTTCGAGTCGGTCGAGCACGTCAAGCGCTACACCGCGCTGGGCTTCGGCACCGACCAGGGCAAACTGGGCAACGTCAACGGCCTGGCCATTGCCGCCCGCTCGCTGAACGTGACCATCCCGCAGATGGGCACCACCATGTTCCGTCCCAACTACACGCCGGTGACTTTCGGCGCCGTAGCGGGCCGTCACTGTGGGCACATCTTCGAACCGGTGCGCTACACCGCGTTGCACGCCTGGCACGTGAAGAACGGTGCCGAGTTTGAAGACGTCGGCCAGTGGAAGCGCCCTTGGTACTTCCCGCGCAACGGTGAAGACCTGCACGCCGCCGTCAAACGCGAATGCCTGGCCGTGCGTGACAGCGTCGGCCTGCTGGATGCGTCCACCCTCGGCAAGATCGACATCCAGGGCCCCGACGCGCGGGAGTTCCTCAACCGCATCTACACCAACGCTTGGACCAAGCTCGACGTGGGCAAGGCGCGCTATGGCCTGATGTGCAAGGAAGATGGCATGGTCTTCGACGACGGCGTGACTGCCTGCCTCGCCGACAACCACTTCCTGATGACCACCACCACCGGCGGCGCTGCCCGTGTGCTGCAATGGCTGGAAATCTACCAACAGACCGAATGGCCAGACCTCAAAGTGTATTTCACCTCGGTCACCGACCACTGGGCGACCATGACCCTGTCCGGTCCCAACAGCCGCAAGCTGCTGGCGGAAGTCACCGACATCGACCTGGACAAGGACGGGTTCCCGTTCATGACCTGGAAAGAAGGTCTGGTCGGCGGCGTACCGGCGCGGGTGTTCCGCATTTCGTTTACCGGTGAGCTGTCGTACGAAGTCAACGTGCAGGCCGACTACGCCATGGGTGTGTTGGAAAAAATCGTCGACGCCGGCAAAAAGTACAACCTGACCCCGTACGGCACCGAGACCATGCACGTATTGCGGGCCGAGAAGGGCTTCATCATTGTCGGCCAGGACACTGACGGCTCGATGACCCCGGATGACCTCAACATGGGTTGGTGCGTGGGCCGTACCAAGCCGTTCTCGTGGATCGGCTGGCGTGGCATGAACCGTGAAGACTGTGTGCGTGAAGAACGCAAGCAACTGGTGGGCTTGAAGCCGGTCGATCCGAAGGTGTGGCTGCCGGAAGGCGCGCAGCTGGTGTTTGATCCGAAGCAATCGATCCCGATGAAGATGGTCGGTCACGTCACCTCCAGCTACGCCCACAACTCCCTTGGCTATTCGTTTGCGCTGGGTGTGGTCAAGGGCGGCTTGAAGCGTATCGGCGAGCGGGTGTTCTCACCGCAGGCCGATGGCAGCGTGATCGAGGCGGAGATTGTTTCTTCGGTGTTCTTCGACCCCAAAGGCGATCGCCAGAACATCTGACAGGCCAAGCCCCTCCCTCAAGTTGAAATGCATTCCCCTGTGGGAGGGGGCTTGCCCCCGATGAGGTCAGCAGCCTCACAACAGAATTCAGAACAGGTGCTTTATGACAGCAGCCAATGTTTACCAACAACGCCCCACCTCCGGCGCCAAGGCCGAGTCGTCGCTGCACCACGCCGACCTCGCCAGCCTGGTCGGCAAGGGCCGCAAGAACGCCGGCGTGACCGTGCGTGAAAAGAAACTCCTGGGCCATCTGACGATTCGTGGCGACGGCCATGACGCAGCTTTCGCCGCCGGCGTGCACAAAGCCATCGGCATCGAGTTGCCCGGCGCGCTGCAAGTGATCGTCAAGGGCGAAACCAGCCTGCAATGGCTCGGCCCGGATGAGTGGTTGCTGATCGTGCCGAGCGGTGAAGAATTCGCCGCCGAGCAAAACCTGCGCGCCGCCCTGGGCGACCTGCATATCCAGGTCGTCAATGTCAGCGGCGGCCAGCAGATCCTCGAACTCAGCGGCCCGAACGTGCGCGATGTGCTGATGAAGTCCACCAGCTACGACGTGCACCCCAACAACTTCCCGGTGGGCAAGGCAGTGGGCACGGTGTTCGCCAAGTCGCAACTGGTGATCCGCCACACGGCTGAAGACACCTGGGAGCTGGTGATCCGTCGCAGCTTCTCGGATTACTGGTGGTTGTGGTTGCAGGATGCATCGGCCGAGTTCGGCCTGAGTGTCCAAGCCTGAGGAATGAGCCATGAGCCGCGCACCCGATACATGGATTTTGACCGCCGACTGCCCCAGCGTGCTCGGCACGGTGGACGCGGTCACCCGCTACCTGTTCGAACAGGGTTGCTACGTCACCGAGCACCACTCGTTCGATGACCGGCTTTCGGGCCGGTTCTTTATCCGCGTGGAATTCCGCCAGCCCGATGGTTTTGACGAACAGGCGTTCCGCGATGGCCTGGCCACCCGTGGTGAAGCCTTCGGCATGATCTTCGAGCTGACGGCGCCGAACTACCGGCCAAAAGTGGTGATCATGGTCTCCAAGGCCGATCACTGCCTCAACGACCTGCTGTATCGCCAGCGCATCGGCCAACTGTCGATGGACGTGGTCGCGGTGGTGTCCAACCACCCCGATCTGAAACCCTTGGCCGACTGGCACCAGATTCCCTACTACCATTTCCCCCTCGACCCCAACGACAAACCGTCCCAGGAGCGTCAGGTGTGGCAGGTGGTGGAAGACACCGGCGCAGAATTGGTGATTCTTGCGCGCTACATGCAAGTGCTGTCGCCGGAGCTGTGCCGCAAGCTCGATGGCAAGGCCATCAACATTCACCACTCGTTGCTGCCGGGGTTCAAGGGCGCCAAGCCGTATCACCAGGCGTACAACAAGGGCGTGAAGCTGGTAGGCGCCACGGCGCATTACATCAACAACGACCTGGACGAAGGCCCGATCATCGCCCAGGGCGTGGAGGTGGTGGATCATAGCCACTATCCCGAGGACTTGATTGCCAAGGGGCGTGATATCGAAGGGCTGACGTTGGCCCGGGCGGTGGGGTATCACATTGAGCGGCGGGTGTTTTTAAACGCCAATCGGACGGTGGTGCTCTGACTGACGCCATCGGGGGCAAGCCCCCTCCCACCTTTGGAATGCGGTCGAATGTGGGAGGGGGCTTGCCCCCGATGAGGCCCTCACTAACAACGCAATAACAGCATCTGTACCCGAGCACTTAAACGCGCTGCCCACCCAACGGGCAACGCAGTTCCATAAAAACAACAGCGAGGTGAAAGCATGTCTGGTAATCGTGGTGTCGTGTATCTCGGCAACGGCAAGGTCGAAGTACAGAAAATCGACTATCCCAAAATGCAGGACCCCCGTGGCAGGAAGATCGAGCATGGCGTCATCCTGCGCGTGGTCTCCACCAACATCTGCGGCTCCGACCAGCACATGGTGCGTGGCCGCACCACTGCCCAGACCGGCCTGGTGCTCGGTCATGAAATTACCGGTGAAGTGATCGAGAAGGGCAGCGACGTCGAGAACCTGAAAATCGGCGACCTGGTTTCCGTGCCCTTCAACGTAGCCTGTGGCCGCTGCCGCTCGTGCAAAGAGCAGCACACTGGCGTGTGCCTGACCGTCAACCCGGCCCGTGCCGGTGGTGCCTATGGCTATGTTGACATGGGCGACTGGACCGGCGGCCAGGCCGAATATGTGCTGGTGCCTTACGCCGACTTCAACCTGCTCAAATTGCCGGACCGCGACAAGGCCATGGAGAAGATCCGCGACCTGACATGTCTATCCGACATCCTGCCCACCGGCTACCACGGTGCAGTCACCGCCGGCGTTGGCCCAGGCAGTACCGTGTACATCGCCGGTGCCGGCCCTGTGGGCCTGGCGGCTGCCGCCTCCGCCCGCCTGCTGGGCGCCGCAGTGGTGATCATCGGCGACGTCAACCCGGTCCGCCTGGCTCACGCCAAGGCTCAGGGCTTCGAGATTGCTGACCTGTCCAAGGACACCCCGTTGCACGAACAGATCGCCGCACTGCTGGGCGAGCCGGAAGTGGACTGCGCCGTCGATGCCGTGGGCTTTGAAGCCCGTGGTCATGGTCATGAAGGCGTCAAGGCGGAAGCGCCGGCCACTGTGCTCAACTCGCTGATGGGCGTGGTGCGCGTGGCGGGCAAGATCGGTATCCCTGGCCTCTACGTCACCGAAGACCCGGGTGCTGTGGACGCTGCGGCAAAAATGGGCAGCCTGAGCATCCGCTTCGGCCTGGGCTGGGCCAAGTCCCACAGCTTCCACACCGGCCAGACGCCTGTGATGAAGTACAACCGCCAACTGATGCAGGCGATCATGTGGGACCGCATTAACATTGCCGAAATCGTGGGCGTGCAGGTGATCAGCCTGGATGACGCACCGCGCGGCTATGGTGAGTTCGATGCGGGCGTGCCGAAGAAGTTTGTGATTGATCCGCATAAGTTGTTCAGTGCGGCGTAAGGCAAACAGCTGAAAAAATGGCGACCCTGGAGGTCGCCATTTTTTATAGGTTATTTGAGGGTTGAGAGTCGCAGGTAGGGATCGGCGACCTCACCGTTCTTGATCAGCCGCTGGCCGCCGTAGTCGCAATGAAACTTGCCGTCTCGTTCATTGATCTCCTCGGCTTTGAGTTCATACTCCGGGCCCAGATAGTCGTCTTTGGTTGCGGCCGTTTGTCCTGTCCACGTCTTGCCTTTGGCCGTGGCGGTGTATTGATAGCCCTCGCCATAGGGTGGTGGGAGGTCGGGGTCTGTGTAGGGCTTTGATTGAATATCACCGACGGCGGGGCATTGGTCGATCCCGGTGGCCTCGGGCCGTGAAGCCTGGTCTTGCCCGCGTGCTTGCAAATGGTTGATTGCGCTGAAGGCAGCATAAAAATTGGGTATCAATCCGATCATGATCGTTACAGCTCCTTGTTCAATTGGGCTGTCTTCCCAGTGTGTATTACCGAGAGGACTGCCCTGAGTGGCTGTCACGGTGTTTGAGTTCCGGAAAATCCTATACTGCCGTTTGCGCTCATCGCGGTCATCAGCTTCAACGTGTTGCAAGGGCACCCTGATAGACAGTTGGCCCCGTCGGCTGCTTGCTCAGCGACCCACCCTTGGTCTCCGAACTCACCATCAACTCCACCGGCTTGCGGATGCTTTTCTGCTGGCGTGGGTTGAGTCCGATAATGCCTTTGCCATCTTCCGGCAACAGCCCCAGGGAAACCGGCGCGCTGCCTTCTGGAATGGCCCAGAGTTCCAGGCTGCGGTCCGGCTCCGGGGCCGCCGTGGCGATCGGTTCAACTTCGAGGTAATCCTTGTGCGCAATGATTTGAGCGGCCGGCTGCTGGGCCGTGGTCACCAGGGTGGCGGCGGACTTGACGTTATCCTGGGTGTAGAGCGCGCCGCCGAGGCCGGCGACGATGGCCATGCAGGCGCCGATAAACACACGTGGGCGGCTCCAGAATGGGGACGTTGGCTCAATCACTTGGGGGCGTGTGGCGCTCATAAGGCTAATCCTGGCTGTGTTGAAGTCATTTCATGGACTCTGGTATTCCCATTGGGTTCCTCGGCCCGGCCGGAACAATGCGTCGGATACCCAGTCAAACGCCTGCTTTCACCCCTACACCCAGAGGTTGTTTCGATGAAGATTTCACGCGGTTTCGCCCTTTCCTGCCTGATGACCCTGGCAGCCGGCCCGGTGCTTGCCGCAGGGTTCAGCCTTGGCGACGCGGCCAATGCCATTTCCGGCATGCAGGGTGGTAACAACAAGGCAGCGGCCGCAGCACCGTCGTCCGAGACGGCCGGGTTGCTGAGCGCCCTGACCTCGCAACTGAACATCACCCCCGAACAAGCGGTGGGCGGCACGGGCGCCATGCTGGGGCTGGCCAAGAACAAATTGAGCGGCAACGACTATTCGCAACTGGGTAATAGCGTGCCTGGCCTCGACCAACTGTCGGGCAATAATGCGTTGGGCAGCCTCGGGGCCTTGAGCGGGATGCTCGGCCAGGCTGGCGGTAGCAAGACCAGCGGCCTGGATGGCCTGCTGGGTAACGTGAAGAACACCAACGACCTGAACACCGCGTTCAGCGCCTTGGGCATGGACAGTGGCATGGTCGGCCAGTTTGCCCCGGTGATCCTGCAATACCTGGGTGGCCAGGGTGCCAGCAGCTCGGTGCTGGGCAAGCTGGCCCAGGCCTGGGGCACCGGCAGTTAAAGGCGCTCCGCGCGCAGTTGTTCGATGCGTGCGTCCTTCTCCGTCCAGAGCTGATTCACCCAGTCCTGGACGGTCTGGCGAAATGCCGGATCATTTTCGTAATCTCCTTGCCACAGCGCCGGGTCCAGCTCACGGGTGCGGATATCGATGATCACCTTCGGTACCGATCCGCAAATCAAATCCCAGAACCCTGGAATCCTGTCTTGCGGGTAGACCACCGTCACATCGAGCACAGCATCCAGTTGTTCACCCATCGCCGCCAGCACGAATGCCACACCGCCCGCCTTGGGCTTGAGCAGGCGGGTGAAAGGTGAGCCCTGCTGTTTGCGCTTGGCCTCGCTGAACCGCGTACCTTCCAGATAATTGACCACCGTCACCGGCTGGCGCTTGAACAGCTCGCAGGCCTCTTTGGTGATCTTCAGATCCTGCCCCGCCAGTTCCGGATGCTTGGCCAGGAATGCCTTGGTGTAGCGCTTCATGAACGGGTAATCCAGCGCCCACCAGGCCAGGCCCAGGAAGGGCACCCAGATCAGCTCTTTTTTCAGGAAGAATTTGAAGAACGGCGTACGCCGGTTGAGGGCCTGGATCAAGGCCGGGATGTCAACCCAGGATTGGTGGTTGCTGATCACCAGGTAACTGGTGTCACCCCGCAGATCGTCGCCGCCGCGAATGTCCCACTGGGTCGGGATGCACAGCGAGAAAATCAGCTTGTCGATCTCGGCCCAGGTCTCGGCGATCCACATCACCGCCCATGACATGTAGTCACGCAAGCGCCCCGGGGCTGCCAGCTTGAGCAGGGCAAACACCATCAACGGACCGAACAGCACGAGGGTGTTGAGCAAGAGCAGCAGGGTGACGAAACAGCCGGTGAGCAGGCGGCGCATAAGTAACTCTTGGAATCTTGTGGGCGGGCCATCATAAGCAAGGTGAGTCCAGAGGCCAAATCGCAAATCACCGTACGAATGTTTCACAATGTGCCGGGTATGGTGGGGTTAGCTAACTAACCGGCGCTTTTGCGGTCTAGAATCCGCCTACTTCTTTCCGAGGACATCACTTCGTGAAACTGCTTCTTGCCTCCCTCGCCCTGGTTGCCGTGCCGGTCATGGCCGCCGAACCGACCCTCTACGGTCGCTACGAATATATCCAGTTGCCGGAGATCGGCGAAACCTTCAAGGCCAAGATGGACACTGGCGCGCTGACCGCCTCGCTGTCGGCCCGCGACATCCAGACCTTCACCCGTGACGGTGACGATTGGGTGCGTTTCCGCCTCGGCGGCAAGGACGCGTCCGATAAGGTCTACGAGCACAAAGTCTCGCGCATCAGCAAGATCAAGAGCCGCGCCGACGAAGATGAGGACAAGGACGAAGCCACCGTGGCCAAGCGCCCGGTGATCGACCTGGAAATGTGCCTGGGCGACGTCAAGCGCACCGTTGAGGTCAACCTCACCGACCGCAGCAGCTTCAACTACCCGCTGCTGATCGGCGCCAAGGCTCTGCGCGAGTTCGGCGCTGCGGTCAACCCGGCGCGTCGCTACACTGCTGACAAACCGGACTGCTGACGGACCACCATGCCCCACATCCTGATTGTCGAAGACGAAGCGGCGATAGCCGACACGCTGATATTCGCCCTGCAAGGCGAGGGCTTCACCACCACCTGGCTGACACTCGGCCAGGCGGCGTTGGAGCATCAACGCCAGACGCCGGCCGACCTGATCATCCTCGACATCGGCCTGCCGGACATCACCGGGTTTGAAACCTGCAAGCAACTGCGCCGGTTCAGCGAAGTGCCGGTGATGTTCCTCAGCGCACGGGATGGCGAGATCGACCGGGTGGTGGGGCTGGAAATCGGCGCCGACGATTATGTGGTCAAGCCCTTCAGCCCTCGGGAAGTGACGGCGCGGGTCAGGGCGATCCTCAAGCGCATTGGCCCAGGAGCTGCACCGGTGGTGTTCCAGGTAGACCTGGAGCGCATGCAGATCATGTATCGCGGCCAGCCGTTGAGCCTCACGCGTCACGAATTCCGCCTGCTGCAAAGCCTGCTGGAACAGCCTGAACGTGTATTCAGCCGCGAGCAGCTGTTGGACGCGGTCGGCGTGGCGGCGGATGCCGGTTACGAACGCAACATCGACAGCCATATCAAAAGCCTGCGCAGCAAGTTACGCAGCGTGGCTGCGGACGCTGAGCCGATCCAGACCCACCGCGGCCTCGGCTACAGCTACAGCCCGGGCAACAGCTGATGCGCCTGGGGCTGCGGATCTTCCTGGTATACGCGCTGTTTATCGGCCTGACCGGCTACTTCGTGCTCAGCACCGTGATGAAGGAAGTCCGCCCTGGCGTGCGCCAGTCCACCGAAGAAACCCTGGTGGACACCGCCAACCTGCTGGCCGAAATCCTGCGCGACGACGTGAAGAACGGCACCCTCGGCCAAAGCCACTGGCCCGAACTGCTCAAGGCCTACGGCAATCGCCAGCCGGGCGCGACCATCTGGGGATTGCCGAAGAACCAGGTCAACCACCGCATCTACGTGACCGACGCCAAGGGCATTGTGTTGCTCGACTCCACGGGCGAAGCGGTGGGGCAGGACTATTCCAAATGGAACGACGTGTACCTGACCCTGCGCGGCGAGTACGGTGCGCGCTCCACCCGCAGCGAGCTGGATGACCCCACTTCCTCGGTGATGCACGTGGGCGCGCCGATCCGTGACAACGGCCAGATCATCGGCGTGGTCACCGTGGCCAAGCCGAACAGCTCGTTGCAGCCCTACGTCGACCGCACCGAGCGGCGCCTGCTGTGGTACGGCGCGGGCCTGGTGATTCTCGGCCTGTTGCTCGGCGCGCTGCTGTCGTGGTGGCTGAGCGTTGCGCTGCGTCGTTTGACGGCCTACGCCGAGGCGGTCAGCGAGGGCCGGCGCGCCGAGCTGCCGCATTACCGTGGCGGTGAACTCAAGCAGTTGTCCACCGCTGTCGAGCACATGCGCACGCAACTGGAAGGCAAGGCTTACGTCGAACACTACGTGCACACCCTGACCCACGAATTGAAGAGCCCGCTGGCCGCGATACGCGGCGCGGCAGAGTTGTTGCAGGGCGACATGACCCGTGAGCAACAGCAGCGTTTCGTCGGCAATATCGACAGTGAAAGCGCGCGCCTGCAGCAGTTGATCGAACGCCTGCTGAACCTGGCGCAGGTCGAGCAACGCCAGGGCCTGGAAGAGCAGGTGAGCATCCCGCTGGCAGCCATGGTCGATGATGTGCTCAAGGCGCAATGTGCGCGGATCGAAGGCGCCGGGTTGCACGTTGAACAGACGATTGCGGCGGATGTGAAGGTGTACGGCGAACCCTTCCTGCTGCGCCAGGCCCTGGGCAACTTGCTGGATAACGCCCTGGATTTCACACCGCCTGGCGGCACCTTGAGATTCAGCGCGCAGACCCGGCACAACGACGTACAGGTGAGCCTGTTCAACCAGGCTGCGTCGATTCCCGACTACGCCCTGCCGCGCCTGAGCGAACGGTTCTACTCGCTGCCACGCCCGGCCAGTGGCCGCAAAAGCACCGGCCTGGGCCTCAACTTTGTCGAGGAAGTGATGAAGCTGCACGGCGGCGCGTTGCAGATCGGCAACGTGCAAGGCGGCGTGCAAGTGGTGCTGCATCTCCACACAGTCTCCACATTGCCCACATAAATCTCCCACACAGGCTGCCCAGACTCTCCTCCATCCAAACAGGGAGAGACCCATGAACCGCAGCCTGCTTTTCAAACTTGGCGCGATTGCGCTGCTGATCCTGCTGTTGCTGATTCCGTTGCTGATGATCAACGGGATCATCAGCGACCGCCAGCAACTGCGCGACGGCGTCCTGATGGACATCGCCCGCAGCTCCAGCTACGCCCAGCGCCTCACCGGCCCGGTGATGGTGGTGCCGTATCGCAAGACCGTCCGCGAGTGGAAGCTCAACGAAAAACTCAACAAACGCTACGAAGTCACCCGTGAAGAGCGCGGCCGGCTGTATTTCCTGCCGGACCGTTTTGAACTCGACGGCAAGGTGCAGACCGAACTGCGTGCACGGGGCATCTACCAGGCGCGGCTGTTCCATGCTGACAACCGCATCAGCGGGCGTTTCGAATTGCCCGCGCAGTTGGGTATCACCGAAGACTTCGCCGATTACCGCTTTGAACCGGCGTTTCTCGCGGTGGGCATCAGCGATATTCGCGGCATCGAAAATGCGTTGAAGCTGGAGCTGGGCAGCCAGCAGCTGGAGTTCGAACCGGGATCCCAGGTGGACTGGTTGGGTGAAGGCGTGCACGTGACGCTGCCGGAGCAGGACAGCAAAAAGCCCTATGTCGTGGACTTTGCCTTCGACCTGCGCCTGCAAGGCACCGAGCAATTGCAAGTGGTGCCGGTGGGCAAGACCAGCCAGGTATCACTCGCCTCCAACTGGCCGCACCCCAGCTTTATCGGCAATTTCCTGCCGGCGCAACGTGAGGTCACCGATAAGGGGTTTACCGCCAACTGGCAGACCTCATTCTTCTCCACCAACCTCGAACAGGCTCTGCAAACCTGCCTGGACGGGCAGGGCTGCAATGACTTCAACAACCGCAGCTTCGGCGTGAACTTCATCGACCCGGTGGACCAGTACCTCAAGAGCGACCGTGCGATCAAATATGCGCTGCTGTTCATCGCCCTGACCTTTGCCGGTTTCTTCCTGTTCGAAGTGCTCAAGAGCCTGGCAGTGCACCCGGTGCAGTACGCGTTGGTGGGCTTTGCGCTGGCGTTCTTCTACCTGCTGTTGTTGTCGTTGTCCGAGCACATAGGCTTTGCCCTGGCCTACCTGATCTCGGCCAGTGCCTGTGTGCTGTTGATCGGCTTCTATGTGTGCCATGTGCTGCGCAGCGTGGCGCACGGGCTGGGCTTCTCGGCGGGGTTGGCGGCGTTGTATGGCTTGCTGTACGGGTTATTGAGTGCCGAGGACTACGCGCTGCTGATGGGTTCGTTGCTGCTGTTCGGCCTGCTGGGCACGGTGATGGTGTTGACGCGCAAGTTGGACTGGTATGGCGTGGGCAAGCGCAAGGCGGCCGAGCCGTTGATGTTTGACCTGGAGGCGGTGCAATGATCGGGTTACGCGAGGATCAGCAAGTGGGGGCGCAATTAGCCGCAAGGATCGCTACATTCCTCAATACCACCGCCGTTCAATGTGGGAGTGGGCTTGCCCGCGATAGCGGTGGTTCAGAAACAGCTGTGCTGAATGACATACCGCGATCGCGGGCAAGCCCGCTCCCACATGGGGTCGGTGTGAACATCAGGTCGGTGGCTGGGTTTCCAGCATCGAAGGCCGCTGGCTGACCTCGGCGAACCAGGCGGCAAGCTGCGGGTTGTCCAGGCGCCATTGCATATCCGGGTGACGGAAATCGAGGTAACCCAGGGCACAAGCCACGCTGATGGCGGCGATATCGAAATGGCTGGCCAGTTCGGCAATCGCATCGGCTTCCAGCTCGGCGAGGGTGCGACGGATCTTGTTGCGCTGTTCGTCGAGCCACTGGTCCCAGTGTTTTTCCGCCGGGCGCAGGGCGGTTTCGTAGCGCACCAGCACGGCGGCATCCATGATGCCATCGGCCATCGAGGCCATGGTCAGGCGGCGCCAGCGGGCCGAGCCGTCGCGGGGGATCAGCGGGGTGCCGGCGTGCTGGTGGTCGACGTAATCGAGGATCACCCGGCTGTCGTGCAGGACTGAACCGTCGGCCAGGCGCAGGGCCGGGATCTTGCCCACGGGGTTGCCTTCTACCACCTGCGCATCCGGGTTGACCGGGGTCGGCATGCAGCCGTACAGGGCGACGCGATCCTGCTGGCCGGTTTCAGCCAGCAGCACGCGAACCTTACGAACGAACGGTGACGCGGGGTTGTGGAACAAGGTCATGCTGGGAGCGGACATGGGCATTCCTCTGAATGGGCTGCGCTAATCTATCTCACCGTTTGATCAAGGCCCAAGTACCAATTGCAGCGGGGATGCCCAGCCCGAGCCAACTGAGCGAATCCCACAGCCCATCCCCGAGCAGCGCCGCAAACAACCCGGCGGCGCTGAGCAGGCCGATCCCCAGAGGGATCCCGAAGACCTTCCAGAAACTCGACTGACGTGGCTTCATGTTCGGCGCCTTACGATCCACAGGTAGATCCCGCTCACCAGCACGATGATGGTCAGCCCATCCAACACCGCCCACAGGATCTTCATCGGCATGCCGCCGTAATCGCCAAAGTGCAGCGGCTGGGACAGGCCCATGGCGTCCATGTACCACGGCCGTTCGGCGACGGCGGTGACAGCCAGGGTGCTGGCGTCGATCAGTACCGGCGTGAGCAAATGCGAGGTGAGGTGGGTGCTGCCTTTCATGAACACCGCGTAATGGTGTTCGCTGGAAAAGCGTGTGCCGGGGAAGGCGATGAAGTCCGGCTCCATGCCGGGGGCGGCCTTGGCGGCAATCGCCAGCAGTTCGGTGGCCGGGGCGCGTTGAGTCAGGGGCGGGGCGTTTTTGTAAGGCTCGATCATGGCGCTGAGGCTGTCCTGGCGCCAGGCGGCGATGATCAGGTCGGCGCAGGCGCTGATCACGCCGGTCACGCCCACCACCAGCGCCCAGGTCAGGGTGACCACGCCGATCAGGTTGTGCAGGTCGAGCCAGCGCAGGCGGGTGGATTTGTCCTGACGCACGGTGGCGAATTTCAGGCGGCGCATGAACGGCAGGTACAGCACCGTGCCGGAGATGATCGCCAGCACAAACAGAACCCCCATGAACGCCAGCAGCAACTTGCCCGGCAGGCCAGCGAACATATCCACATGCAAGCGCAGCAGGAACATCGTGAACCCGCCGTTGGCCGCCGGGGTTTCCATGGCTTGGCCGGTGCGCGCGTCGAGCAGGAAGGTGTGCGACGAGTTGGGCTCGGTGCCGGCGGTGGCGGCCATGATCGCGATCACGCCGTTCTTGTTGTCTTCGTCCCAGGCCAGGTACTGCATGGCGTCGCCGGGGCGATGGGCCTGCGCGGCGCTGACCAGTTGCTCCAGGTTGAGCTGCGGCGTGTCGACGGGCATCTGCGCCAGCTCGGGCTCGTTGCCCAGCAGGTGGTCGATCTCGTGGTGAAACACCAGCGGCAGGCCGGTGAGGGCGAGCAGCAGCAGGAATACCGTGCAGATCAGGCTGGTCCAGGTGTGGATGAAGGACCAGCGGCGGATGGTTTTGCTTTTCATGTTTTTTCAACCTTCAGACACACCAAAGCCGCCCATTGGGGCGGCCCGGTGGTTAACTCAGCCGATTACCACTGGTAGGTGGCACTGGCGACGACGCTGCGTTGGTCGCCGAAGTAGCAGTAGGAACCGTCACAGGTGGAGATGTAGTCCTTGTTGAACAGGTTGGTGGCATTGAGTTTGACCGAGGCGCCTTTGAGGCTGTTGTCCAGGCGACCCAAGTCGTAATGCACCGCACCGTCGAAAACGGTGTAGGCGTTGGCTTTGCCGAGCCAGGTGTTGCCCTGGTCGCCGTAGGTGTTGCCGGTGTAGCGCGCGCCGAAGCCGATACCGAAGCCGTCCAGTACACCGGTGTGCCAGGTGTAGTCGGTCCAGAGCGACGCTTGCTGATTTGGCATCAGTTGCAGGCGGTTACCTTTGAAGTCGCCTTTTTGGACTTCGGATTTGGCCAGTGTGTAGGCGGCGATCACCTTGAGGTTTTCGGTCACGTCAGACACGGCTTCCAACTCCAGGCCTTTGACTTTCACTTCGCCGGTCTGGTCGGTGACCGCCTGGCCGCCTGCACCTGTGCTGGTGACCAGTACGTTTTTCTGGGTCAGGTCATACACCGCCGCACTCAAGAGGGTGTTGGAACCGGGTGGCTGGTACTTGATCCCGAGTTCCCACTGCTTGCCTTCGGTTGGCTTGTACGATTTGAGTGGGTCTACGCTGGCGTTGCTCGCTGGCTGGAAAGATTCAGCGTAGGACAAGTACGGCACAAAGCCCGAGTCGAACACATAGCTCAACGCTGCGTTGCCACTGAAGTTCTTGCTGCGGTCGGTGTTGGTGACGTCGTTCTTATTGAAGTAGGTCGTGCCCTGATGGACCCAGTCTTCACGACCGCCCAGGGTCAGGCGCCAATTGTCCAAGGCCATCTGGTCTTGTACGTAGAGGCCGGTCTGGATGGTTTTTTGGTTGTAATCGTAATACGCATCGGAGCGTGGAGGACGTACGACCGGCGTGGTGTTTACAGGATTGAAGATGTTGACCGTGCCTGCTCCGCCGTAGATCGACAGGTATGACGTATCGGTACGCTGGTGATCCAGGCCCAGCAGCAGGGTATGCGTGACATCGCCGGTGGCGAAGTCTGCCTGGAAGTTGTTGTCGACTGCGAACTGGCCGATGTTCTCGTCGACGTTGGTCGAGGTGCGGCCGATGTTACCGGCAGCGTCAACCGGGTAATAGGCATAAGCGCCCACGGTCAGTTGCTGGAACGACAGCTCCGACTTGGTGTAGCGCAGGTTCTGTTTGAACTGCCAGGTGTCGTTGAAGCGGTGCTCGAACGCATAGCCCAACGCGTAATAGGTGCGGTCGTAAAACTCGTAGTCCGGGTCGCCCAGGTTTTTGTGGTGGGACACATCGCCCAATGGCGATTTGATCTTGGTGCCCACGATAGGCAGGAACTGACTGGTGGCGCCCGTATCGTCGCGAGTGAACTGCGACAGGAAGGTCAGCTTGGTGTCCGGGTCGATGTTCCAGGTCAGGCTGGGCGCAATGTTGTAGCGCTTGTTATCGATTTGGTCGACCTGGGTGCCGGCATCCCGCACCACGCCGCTGAGGCCATAGAGGAACTGGCCTTCGTCATCGATCTTGCCGGTGCTGGCGAAGTTGATCTGGCGGTAGTTGTCGCTGCCGTATTGCACCTGTACGGCATTGCTCGATTCAGCACTGGGGCGGCGGCTGACCATGTCCAGCAAACCGCCCGGCGGGGTCTGGCCGTAGATCGACGAGGCCGGGCCGCGCAGCAGGGCGAGGCGGTCGAGGTTCCAGGTTTCGGCTTTCGGGTTGGCGTACACACCGCGTGGCAGCGGCAGGCCGTCGAGGAACTGGGTTGGTTCGAAGCCGCGCACGCGCATCCAGTCGTAGCGGGTGTCGCTGCCGTAGCTGGCGGACACGATGCCGGGCATGTATTTGACCGCATCGTCCAGGTTCTGCACGTTGCGGTCCTGCATCTGCTGGCGCGTGGCAACCGAGATCGAACGCGGCGCCTCGACCAACGCGGTGTCGGTCTTGGTGCCGGCGGCAGTGCGCTTGGCCAGGTAGCCGTCGACCGGGCCCCAGGCGCTTTCATAGCTGTCCTGGCCGGTGATATTGGTGGTCGGCAACGCTACGACGCCTTCCGGAATTGCCACCAGGGTGTAGGTTCCCGCACTGCTTTGTTCCAACTGCAGTCCCGTCCCTCGCAACGCCTCACGCAGCGCGCCGGGTGCGTCGAACTGGCCCTGGACCGGCGCCGAGGTCTTGCCCGATGCCAGTGCCGGGCTGAGGGTCAGTGCCAGGCCGCCCTGGCTGGCAATCTGGTTCAGGGTGCTGGCCAGTGGCGCCGCCGGCAGGTTGTAGGCGCGCACGCTGGACGCCTGTTCGGCGGCGATCAGCGACGTGCTGGCCAGCGGGGCGCCGAGGGCAATGGCCACGGCTAACAGGCTGGGGCGCAACAAGGTGTCTAGCGTGCGGGACATAGGGCGGCTCCTGAATGGAAGTAATTCGCAATTGCCTATGTGCCGAACGAGAATCAGAAAGTGATAGGGCGGGGGGAAATATTTTTTATTTGGCGGCAGGTGCCTTGCCAGTCACCGTCACCCACCACGGCGTGTGCTGCTCGATCTGCACCGGCAGGGTCGGCAGCAGCGCATTAAGCGCCAGCGTGGTGTCGCGCAATGGGAAGCTGCCAGTGATGCGCAGGTCGGCCACGTTTTTATCCACACCCAGGTAACCGGTGCGGTAGCGGCTCAATTCCTCGATCACATCGCCCAGGCGGGCGTTGTCCACCACCAGCATGCCGCGGGTCCAGGCGTCGGTGGCGGGGGTAACGGCCAGCAGTGGGCCGAGGCCGTCGCTGCGCATCAGCACTTGCTGGCCGGCCTTGAAGATTTGCTCCTGATGCAGCGCCTCGGGCTGGGCGGCCACCGCCGATTGCAGCACGCTCAAGCGCGTGGCGTCGTCTTCGCGCTTGACGATGAACCGCGTGCCCAACGCCCGCAGGCTGCCGTCGCGGGTTTGCACATAGAACGGGCGGGCATCGTTATGGCCGGTCTCGACCAGGATCTCGCCTTCCTGCAATACGATCAGGCGACGTTTTTCATCAAAACGCACGTCGATGGCGCTGTGGGTATTGAGGTTGATCAGCGTACCGTCCGCCAGCTTCAGCGTGCGCTGTTCACCCGTGGCGGTGCGTTGGTCGGCCAGCCAATAGTGGATCGGCACATAGCGCTCGCCGGCAAACAACGCCAGGCCGATCACCAGTGCAATGCTCGCCAGCCCACTGCCCAGCTTGCGCACGCGTTGGCGAATGCCTTCGCGCGATTGCAACAACGCCACCCGCGCCGGGCCCGAGGCCATGCTGAAACGCTGGTCGAGCATGCCCAGTTGGCGCCAGGCGCGGGCGTGCTCTTCATCGCTGGCCAGCCATTTATCGAACTCTTCGCGCTCAATGGCGCTGCCGTCGCCTGAATCAAGGGACAGCTGCCAGGCAATCGCCGCATCCAGCACGCGGGCCGACACGGGTTTGGAACTGATCACCGTCACAGCGGCTCGCCATACAGCGCGATGTAGCACTGGCGAATGCCCTGGGCCAGGTACTGGCGCACCCGGGGTACGGATACGCCCAGGCGATGGGCGATTTCCGCGTGGCCCAGGCCGTCGAGGCGGTTATAGAGGAAGGCGGCGCGGGCCTTGCTCGACAGCTTGCCGAGCAGACGGTCGATGGCCTTGAGGTCTTCGAGGATCAGTTGCTGTTCTTCCGGCGAGGGATGTTCGCTTTCCGGGATCAGCATCAGTTCGGTGAGATACGCCTGCTCCAGGGCGGCGCGGCGGAAGTAGTCGAACAACAGGCCCTTGGCGATCGCCACCAGAAAGGCCCGTGGCTCGCGGGGTTCGCGCAGCTCATCACGGCCGAGCAGACGTATGAAGGTGTCCTGGCTCAAATCCTCGGCACGGCTCGGGCAGGCGACGTTGCGTCGAAGCCAGGCCAGCAGCCAGCCACGATGGTCGCGATACAACGCACCAACAAGCTCACTGCGTGGGTTCTGGATCGACGACAAGGCATCACCTGGTAAACGCGATGTTTAAACTAACGAGAATTATTCGCGATTGTGTCAGAGCCGTGGGGTGGGCGCAATTGGCGTCTGTCGGTTTGTACCGGGGCAAGCCTGCTCACCACAAGGATCGGCGGCCTTAGAAAGAGGGCGCGTGTTTACGCCGTTTCCATTGGCTCAAACGCTCTAGCAGCGCCTGTGGGGTGTCGATGTGCTGCGCCCGTGCGCGGCTGAACAGGATCAGCATCAGCTCTGCCGTGGCCAGGGCATCGGCGCTGGCGTGATGGCGCTCGCCCACGTGCAGGTTGAAATGGTTGATCCAGTCGTCCAGCCCGGCCTCGCGGATATGCGCGTCGGGGCACAGCAAAGGGGCGATGTCGGCCACGTCCAGGAACGGGTGGGCCAGGCGGTAACCCAGGCTGTCCTTGAGCGCCCGGCACAGCATGTGTTGATCGAATGGCGCATGGAAGGCCAGCAACGGGCTGTCGCCGACGAACTCCATGAAATCCAGCAGTGCCTCGGCCGGGTCGCTGCCGGCGGCAATGGCACTGGGGCCGAGGCCGTGGATCAGTACGCTGGGGCTGAGTCTGGTCTCGGCGCGTTGCAGGGTGCGTTCGAACATCTGGGAGAAGTCCACCGCGCCGTCCTCGATCACCACCGCGCCGATGGACAGTACCTGGTCGCGATTGAGGTTCAGGCCACTGGTTTCCAGGTCCACCACCACCCAGCGCTGGCTGCGCAAAGGTTCGTTGCCTAGAGGCAAAGGCTTGCACAGTTGCTCCAGGCGCTGTTGTTGCGTGCTGTCGAGCCCCGGTTTTTTCGTACGCAGCCAGTTGAACAAGCTCACAGCTGATACCGCAACGTCAGGCTGCTTTGCAGGCGTTGGGCCTGGCGCAGGGATTCCCGCAGGATGCGCCGGTCCAGATGGTTGAGGCTGTCGGGGTCGACGCGGTTGGAATACGGCTGGTTCTCGCGGGTCTGCAACTGGTGCTGCTGCATGCGGGTTTGCTGGATAAAGTGGTAGGCCTCTTCGTAGGCGGCGCCATCCAGGGGCTCGATCACTTCCTTGACCACCAGTTGGCGCAGGCGCTCCAAGGTGTTGTTGGCGTGGATGCCATTGGCCAGGGCCAGCAGGCGCGCGCCGTCCACAAATGGCGTAAGGCCCTGCACCTTGAGGTCGAGGGTGGCTTTCTCGCCCCCTTTACGGGTCAGCACAAACTCGCGGAAGCGTCCTACAGGTGGGCGCTGGCGCAACGCGTTCTCGGCCAGCATGCGTTGGAACAATCGGTTGTCCGCGACCTGATCCAGAATGCCCTGGCGCAGTTGCTCGCAGCCACGCTCGTCGCCCCACACCACCCGCAGATCGAAATAGATACTGGAACCCAGCAGATTCTCCGGCGTGGCCTCGCGGATAAACGCTGCGAAACGGCGCGCCCACTCAGCCCGCGACAGGCACAACTCCGGGTTGCCGGCCATGATATTGCCCTTGCACAAGCTGAACCCGCAGAGCGCCAGGCTCTGGTTGATCTGCTGCGCCAGCGGCAGCAGCCGGCCACGCATCTCGGCCGCTTCGGCGGCGTCCTTGGCATCGAACAGGATGCCATTGTCCTGGTCGGTATACAGCGTCTGCTCGCGGCGGCCTTCGCTGCCAAAGCACAGCCAGCTGAACGGCACGCCGGGGTCGCCTTTCTCGGCCAGGGTCAGTTCGATCACCCGGCACACGGTGTGGTCGTTGAGCAGCGTAATGATGTGGGTGATCTGGGTGGACGACGCACCATGTGCCAGCATGCGCTCCACCAATTGGCCGATTTCGCCGCGAATCGCTACCAGGTTGTCTACCCGCGGTGCGTTGCGGATGGTGCGCGCCAGGTGCACCAGGTCCACCCGTTGCAGGGAAAACAGGTCGCGTTCGGACACCACGCCGCATAGGCGCTGCTCCTTGACCAGGCAAACATGGGCGATATGCCGCTCGGTCATGGCGATGGCCGCGTCGAAGGCGCTGTGGTCCGGGGTCAGGAAAAACGGTGCCTGGGTCATATGGCCTTCAATGGCCCGGCTGAAATCGCTGGTGCCATCGGCCACCACCTGGCGCAGGTCGCGCAGGGTGAAAATCCCCAAGGGCGCTTTGTGTTCATCGACGATCACGATACTGCCCACCTGCTGCTCATGCATCAGCGTAACGGCCTCGCGCAGCGGTGTGGTGGGGCTGCACGTTACCGGGTGGCGCATGGCCAATTCACCCAGGCGAGTGTTCAGGGAGTATTGAGTGCCGAGGGTTTCCACCGCCTTTTGCTGCACTTGCTGGTTGACCTGGTCCAACAGGCTGCTGACGCCGCGCAGGGCAAAGTCGCGAAACGGGCTGGACAGCGCGAACAGCTTGATAAACGCCGGTTTGTTCAGTTGCAGGCAGAAGGTGTCTTCGGCGGCCTTGTGCTCGGTGCGGGTGGCCCGTTCGCCGAGCAGGGCTGCCAGGGGGAAGCATTCGCCCGTGGTGATTTCAAAAGTGGTTTCGGCGCTGTCCGGCCGCTCGCCCACGACGCGACCCTGCTTGACGATATAAAAATGCTCTACCGGGCCGCCCGACGGTTTGAGGATGCTGTCGCCGGGGCTGTAGAAGCGTAACTGGCACTGTTCCACCAAAAACGCCAGGTGCGCGTTTTCCATCTGGTTGAACGGCGGGAAACGTTGCAGGAATTGCAGGGTGCCGTGGATATTTTGCAGTACAGCAGTTTTCCCCGCCTGGGCGTAGGCATCAGCTTTACTCATAACAGTGACCGCAGTTTTTTTGTCGTTATCGTCCTTCATGGTCGACTCCTGCGCAGCGGGTGCCCATTGGACGTAAGTCTAGGTCGCTGAAAACACCATAGAACTAGGGAAAAACCTTACATGACTATCGTCCAAACCCCGTAGAACACCCACTAGTCAAACTTTCCGACGAAGTGCACATTGATCGCCCTTCCGCAGATGTCTGACGAGTGTGCTGGGAGCTAGATGAGAATTGCTGAGAACCGTATGTCCGACCACGATATTTTGAGCGATGCCGAGCGTGAGGCGCTGAGCGCCGTGATGCTGGAGCCTGATTTACCGCCACAACGCGTGTTGATTGTTGACGATGACAAGGACGCGCGTGAACTGTTGGCGGAAATCCTGGGGCTGGACGGTATTCGCTGCATGACCGCCGACAGTGGTGAGGCGGCGTGGGATTTGTTGAAGTCCAGCAGCTCTATCGGTTTGTTGATCACCGACCTGCGCATGGCGCCCAGCAATGGCCTGGAACTGATCCGACAAGTGCGTGAATCCACCCGGGCGGCGTTGCCGATCATCATCATGTCGGGGGACGCCGAAGCGCCGGACGTGATCGATGCGATGCACTTGAGCGTAGTGGACTTTTTGCTCAAGCCGATTGATAGCGTGAAATTGGCAAAGATGGTGAAGCGGGAGTTGGGGATGGCGTCCTGATTCTGCGGTGTCTATAACGGCCTCATCGGGGGCAAGCCCCCTCCCACATGTTCTATTAGTTGTGGGAGGGGGCTTGCCCCCGATAGCGCCAGTTCAGCCACCACAACCCCAAAGAAAAAGCCCCGATCTCTCGATCAGGGCTTTTTCATTTACAGGCCGTTTTTAGCCTTGAACTCCCGACGCCGACGGTGCAACACCGGCTCGGTGTACCCGTTCGGCTGCTTGGTCCCTTCAATCACCAACTCCACCGCTGCCTGGAACGCGATGTTGCTGTCGAAATCCGGCGCCAGCGGACGATACAACTTGTCCCCGGCATTCTGACGGTCCACCACCGGCGCCATGCGCTTGAGGCTTTCCATCACCTGGGCTTCGTCGACGATGCCGTGGCGCAGCCAGTTGGCGATGTGCTGGCTGGAGATACGCAGGGTGGCGCGGTCTTCCATCAGGCCCACATCGTTGATGTCCGGCACTTTCGAGCAGCCGACGCCCTGGTCGATCCAGCGGACGACATAACCCAGGATGCCCTGGGCGTTGTTGTCCAGCTCGTTGCGGATCTCTTCGTCAGACCAATCGGTGTTGCTGGCCAGGGGAATGGTCAGGATGTCGTCCACCGACGCGCGCTCGCGCTTGGCCAACTCGGCCTGGCGGGCGAACACGTCGACCTTGTGGTAGTGCAACACGTGCAGCGCCGCCGCCGTAGGCGATGGCACCCACGCGGTATTGGCACCGGCCAGTGGGTGGGCGATTTTCTGTTCGAGCATCGCCGCCATCAGGTCGGGCATCGCCCACATGCCTTTACCGATCTGCGCACGGCCTTGCAGCCCGGTGCTCAAACCGATATCGACGTTCCAGTTTTCGTAGGCGCCGATCCATTTTTCCGCCTTCATCGCCGCCTTGCGCACCATCGCGCCGGCTTCCATGGAGGTGTGGATCTCGTCGCCCGTACGGTCGAGGAAGCCGGTGTTGATAAACACCACGCGCTCGCTGGCGGCCTTGATGCAGGCCTTGAGGTTGACCGTGGTGCGGCGTTCCTCGTCCATGATCCCGACTTTCAGCGTATTGCGTGGCAGCTTCAGCACGTCTTCGATACGGCCGAACAGCTCGTTGGTGAACGCGGCTTCTTCCGGGCCGTGCATCTTTGGTTTCACGATGTACACGGAACCGGTGCGGCTGTTCTTGCGGCTGCTGTTGCCGTTGAGGCTATGGATCGCGGCCAGGCTGGTGATCAGCCCGTCGAGAATGCCTTCCGGCACTTCGTTGCCGTCTTTGTCGAGGATCGCGTCGATAGTCATCAGATGACCCACGTTGCGTACGAACAGCAGCGAACGGCCATGCAGCGTCACGTCCTGGCCATTTACGCCGGTGTACACGCGGTCGGCGTTCATGGTCCGGGTGAAGGTCTTGCCGCCCTTGGACACTTCTTCGGCCAGGTCGCCCTTCATCAGGCCGAGCCAGTTGCGGTAGATCACCACTTTATCGTCGGCATCCACGGCGGCGACGGAGTCTTCGCAGTCCATGATGGTGGTCAGCGCGGCTTCCACCAGCACGTCTTTGACGCCGGCGGCGTCGGTCTGGCCGACCGGGGTGTTGGCGTCGATCTGGATTTCGAAGTGCAGGCCGTTGTGTTTCAACAGGATCGCAATCGGCTGGGCGCTGTCACCCTGGAAGCCGATCAGTTGTGCATCGTCGCGCAGGCCGCTGTTGCTGCCGCCCTTGAGGCTGACGATCAGCGTGCCATCGACGATCTTGTAGCCGGTCGAATCCACATGGCTGCCGGCGCTGAGCGGTGCGGCTTCATCGAGGAAGGCGCGGGCGAAGGCGATCACCTTGTCGCCACGGACTTTGTTGTAGCCCTGGCCCTTCTCGGCGCCGTCGGCTTCGCTGATGGCGTCGGTGCCGTACAGGGCGTCATACAACGAGCCCCAACGCGCATTCGAGGCGTTGAGGGCAAAGCGCGCGTTCATCACGGGCACCACCAGCTGCGGGCCGGCCATGCGGGCGATCTCGTCATCGACGTTTTGGGTCGTGGCCTGGAAATCCGCGGCTTCTGGCAGCAGGTATCCAATGTCTTGCAGGAAGGCTTTGTAAGCCACGGGGTCGTGCGCTTTACCTGCGTGAGTCTGGTGCCAGGTATCGATCCGCGCTTGGAAATCGTCGCGTTTGGCGAGTAGGGCTTTGTTCTTCGGTGCCAGGTCGTGGATGACCTTGTCGGCACCGGCCCAGAACTGGTCGGCAGTGATGCCGGTACCGGGAATGGCTTCGTTGTTCACGAAGTCGAACAGGACTTTGGCGACCTGCAGGCCACCGACTTGAACGTGTTCAGTCATTGCTTGCCTCACTCTGCGGAGCTTATGCGCTTTTTCAGATTTTCATTATGTAGTGCACGGTTGGGCATACTACATGATGACTTGCGGTTGTGAAAATTAGACTAAATACGTCGTTTAGCGACCCACTTTCGTCGTGCGGTCACAGCGGAGAACCGGATGTTCTCAAAAAACTATTGGATTGTTCCAGATAAATATAAAAATGGTACACGATTTGTTTTCGAGGGCTTCCGAGTCCACCTTGTAGATTGAATTCAGAGGGCTTCGCCATGGACCATCTTGTACTCACAATTATCGCCGCCGACAAACCCGGCCTGGTTGAACGCATCGCGCAGAATATTGCCACCCACGGTGGCAATTGGCTGGAAAGCCGCATGGCGCACATGGCCGGGCAATTTGCCGGGATCCTGCGGGTCAGCGTTCCAACAGAGAACCGTCAGGCGCTGGTCGGCGCGCTGGAGGACTTATCCACACACGGCATTCGCGTGCTGGTGGGCGAAGGCAGCAGCGGGCAGGCCTCGGCCTCCAAGTCGATCATGATGACGCTGGTGGGCAATGACCGTGCGGGCATTGTGCGCGAGATTACGGCGCTGCTGAGCAAGCAGGGCGTGAACCTGGAGAGCCTGAGCACGGACGTGCGCCCGGCGCCCATGAGCGGTGATCCGTTGTTTACTGCTGAAGCGCTGCTGCAGGTGCCGGCAGCGTTATCCCTGGATACCTTGCAGTTGTCCCTGGAAACCCTGGCGGACGACCTGATGGTGGAACTGCATCACGAGGAATAATCGGCCCACAGGGTTATGCATGGAAATCTTGCATGGGCCTGTGGATAACCTGTAGAGACCCTGCGCCAGGCCACGCCGTGCGGGGTTCTTCGCTACTTGAGCAAAAAACGAGCAGTTTCAAGGGCTTGTGCACAAATGGCGGGGATCAGGTTGTGGATAACCTTGGGGTGGATGTCTGCAAGCCACGTAGATTATGGCTTGCAGAGGTTTGTACGTTATTTGATCAGCGTTTGCGTGCGCTGAGCCAGATATCCACGCTGTACACCACCAGGCCCGCCCAGATGAACGCGAAGGCGGTCAAAGTGCTTGGTGCCAGATGCTCGCCGAACAGTAGCACGGCTTCCAGCAATACCAGGGTCGGCGCGACGTACTGCAAAAAGCCCAGGGCGGTATAGGGCAAATGCCTTGCGGCGGCGTTGAAACACACCAGCGGGATCAGTGTCACCGGGCCGGCGGCTACCAGCCACCAGGCTTCGGAGGTGCCCCAGAATTCCATCTGCGCACTGTGGGCGGTCGGGTTGAACAGCAGCCATGCAACCGCAATCGGCACCAGCATCCAGGTTTCCACCACCAGCCCCGGCAGGGCTTTCACCGGTGCCTGCTTGCGAATCAGCCCGTAGAAACCAAAGGTCAACGCCAGTACCAGCGATACCCACGGCAGGCTGCCCACTTGCCACACCTGCTGCGCCACACCCACCGCAGCCAGCCCAACGGCGACCCACTGCAAACGGCGCAGGCGTTCACCCAGGATCAACATGCCCAGTACCACATTCACCAACGGGTTGATGTAGTAACCCAGGCTCGCCTCCAGCATGCGCCCGGTGTTGACCGACCACACGTATGTCAGCCAGTTACCCGCGATCAACGAACCACTGAGTGCCAGGATCGCCAGGCGCTTGGGGTTGTCGCGCAGTTCGCGGAACCAGCCGGGATGTTTCCACACCATCAACAGCAAACCGCCGAACAGCGCCGACCACAGCACGCGGTGCACGATGATCTCTGCGGCGGGCACGCTGGCGATGGCTTTGAAGTAGAGCGGGAACAGGCCCCAGATGACATAGGCGCTCAGGCCCAGGATGTACCCCTTGCGGGGGTTGGCGGCGTGCATTGCAAAAATCCTTGCTCAGGCAACTGACAAAGTGGCGATTGTAGGGAAATCCGTGTCCCGGTCAAAACAGCTTCAACGGCTCTTCATTCAAGGCTGACAATTGCTCACGCAGCGCCAGCACCTGATCGCCCCAATACCGCTCGCTGCCGAACCACGGGAAGCTATGGGGGAACGCCGGGTCATCCCAGCGGCGTGCCAGCCAGGCGCTGTAATGCATCAGGCGCAGGGCACGCAGGGGTTCGATCAGCGCCAGTTCACGCGGGTCGAAGTCGTGGAACTCCTGATAGCCGTCCATCAATTCCGACAGCTGCCCCAGACATTCCTGGCGATCGCCGGCGAGCATCATCCACAGGTCCTGCACCGCCGGGCCCATGCGGCAGTCATCCAGGTCGACGATGTGGAACATCTCGTCGCGGCACATCATGTTGCCGGGATGGCAATCGCCGTGCATGCGGATGTTCTTGTGCGGCGTGGCCCTGTACACCTCTTCCACACGCTTGAGCAGGTCGCGGGCCACGGACTCGTAGGCCGGCAACAGGCTCTTGGGGATGAAATTGCCTTCGAGCAGGGTGGTGAGGGAGTCGTGCCCGAAATTCTTCACGCCCAGGGCTTCACGGTGTTCGAACGGGCGGGTAGAGCCCACCGCATGCAAACGGCCGAGCAGTTGCCCGAGGCGATAGAGTTGGTCGAGGTTGCCTGGTTCCGGCGCGCGGCCGCCACGGCGCGGGAACAGGGTGAAGCGGAATCCGGCATGTTCGAACAGGCTTTCGCCGTTGTGAATCAGTGGCGCGACCACCGGCACTTCGCATTCGGCCAGTTCGAAGGTGAAGCGGTGTTCTTCGAGGATCGCCTCGTTGGTCCAGCGCTGCGGGCGGTAGAACTTGGCGATCAGCGGCTCGGCGTCTTCGATGCCGACTTGGTAGACGCGGTTTTCGTAGCTGTTGAGTGCCAGGACGCGAGCGTCGCTGAGGAAACCGATGCTTTCGACGGCGTCGAGGACCAGGTCGGGGGTGAGTGTTTCAAACGGGTGGGCCATGCGAACTCCTGCGCGCAGCAGGGCGCCGCGTCCGGCCGGGTATGGTAACGCACCGGGGCTGAGATAGGGGGTGGCTGTGCCATTGCTATCGGGGGCAAGTCGAATCGTCGCACCGCCCCTCCCACATTGACTGCATTCACATATTTTGACTGTGAACACAGTCAGTGTGGGAGGGGGCTTGCCCCCGATGAGGCTTTGTCAGGCGCCGACGATACCGCCGTCATCCCGCCGAATTGCCATCACTGACGAGCGCGGCTTGCCATTCGGCAGATGTTCCGGCCAGGTCGAACCGCCGGTTTCGCCTGGGTGCTGAATCCCCACAAACAACGTCTTCTGATCCGGCGAGAAGCTGATGCCCGTCACTTCACACGCTACCGGGCCGACCATGAAACGGCGGATTTCCCCGGTGGAGGGGTCGGCGCAGAGCATCTGGTTGTTGCCCATGCCCGCGAAGTCACCCGCGTTGCTGTAGTCGCCATCGGTGAGAATCCACAGGCGTCCAGCCTTGTCGAAACCCAGGCCGTCCGGGCTGTTGAACATGTTCTGCGGGTTGATATTCGACGAGCCACCCTTTGGCGTGCCAGCGTGCACGCCCGGGTTGCCGGCCACCACAAACAGGTCCCAGCTGAATTCGGTGGAACCGTGGTTATCCGCGTCGGCCTTCCAGCGCAGGATCTGGCCGTAGACGTTTTTTTCACGCGGGTTGGGGCCACCCACCGGCTGGCCGTCTTCACCGCGCTTGGCGTTGTTGGTGAGGGTGCAATAGACCTGGCCATCGGTGGGGCTGACCACAATCCATTCCGGGCGGTCCATGCGCGTGGCCTTCACCACGCTGGCGGCCAGGCGCGCGTGGATCAGCACTTCGGCCTGGCTGGCGAAACCGGTGCTGGCGTCGATGCCGTTCTTGCCGTGGGTGAGTTCGACCCATTGGCCCTTGCCCTTGGGGTGATCGGCGTTGCCGTCGCCCGCGTCGAAGATCGCCACGTACAAGGTGCCGTGGTCGAGCAGGTCCTTGTTGGCCTTGGGGTTGTGGTGGTTGATCGGGTCGCGGCTGACGAACTTGTAGATGAACTCGCCGCGTTCGTCGTCGCCCATGTACACCACGGCGCGGCCGTCACGGGTTTCGGCCAGGGCGGCGTTTTCGTGCTTGAAGCGGCCCAGGGCCGTGCGCTTGACCGGCGTGGACTTGGGGTCGAACGGGTCGATTTCCACCACCCAACCGTGGCGGTTGAGTTCGTTGGGGTTCTTGGCGATGTCGAAGCGCGGGTCGTGCGGGTGCCAGTTGATGTCTTTGCTGGCGGCCACCACACCGTAGCGTTTCTGCCCGGCGTCGAAGGTTTGTTGCGGGTTGCTGCTGCCAAAGCAGTCGGTAAAGTTCTCTTCGCACGTCAGGTAAGTACCCCACGGCGTCTTGCCGTTGGCGCAGTTCTGGAAGGTGCCGAGGGCTTTCTTGCCGGTTTTGTCGGCGCTGGTTTTCAGCCAGGCGTGGCCAGCGGCGGGGCCGCTGAGGTTGATCGGCGAGTTGCCGTGGATGCGCCGGTTGTAGCGCGAGTCCTGCACGAACTGCCAGGTGTCGCCCTTGCGCCGCACTTCGATCACCGACACGCCTTCGCTGGCCTGGGCCTTGCGCACGTCTTCGGCCGATTGCGGCGCGCCGCCGTGGGCGAAGAGGTAGCGGTAATTGGTGTATTCGTTGTTGATCGCCATCAGCGCACGGTTGTCGTCGCCCGGGAAGGCGAACAGGCTCATGCCGTCGTTGTTGTCACCGAACTGCTGCTCCTGGGCCTTGGCCGTGCCGTTGCCGGACGGGTCGAAGGCGGGTGCGCTCTTGCTCAGCGGTTGGCCCCAACTGATCAGCACCGAGGCGCTGTAGCCTGGCGGCAAGGTGATGGCGTCACTGGTGGCGGCGGCGATGCTGGTAAAGCCCAGCAGCGGGCTGCTGGCGCTGGCGGCGTTGACGGCCAGGGCGCTGCGGCTCAGCAGGTTGCCACCGAGGAACATTGCGGCACCGCACAGGGCGCCAGCGCCGATAAAGCGGCGGCGGGTGAGGCCGACCATCTGTTCAAGGTCGGTGGCTTGGTTTTCTTCTAATAGGCTCATCTCAGGCTCCCTGCGGTTTTTGCAGACACCATAAGGAGCGGGCGTGACGAAATGGTTGCAGTTTGAAGGCGGGCTGCGGCTACACCGGCGTACCGAGCAGCACATTGCTCGGCGCGAACTGCACGGTGATGGTTTTACCTACGACGGCGCCCACGTCCTTGAGTGCGTCGGGCCGCGCCAGGGCGCATAAAACCTGGCCATTGGGCAGGGCGATGCGCACTTCGCCGGGGCCGTCGTCGGCGTCGAGAATGGCGTCGACGGTGCCGCTCATGCAATTGTGTCCAGGTGTTGCAGATTGCTTGGATGGGAGCAATTCCAGCCATCCGGCCTTGATCAATGCGACCACTTCCACACCGGTTTCCAGCTCCAGGCGCTGCGTGCTGTCGTGGGTGATCTGCGCGTCCAGGCTCAGGCCGCCGGCCAGTTGCAGGCGGATCAGATCGTTACGGCCCTGCTGCTCGATGGCGATGACCTGGCCTTGCAATTGGTTGCGCGCGCTGGTGCGCAGCATCAAGCGGCCGAGCAGGTTGAAGTCGCTGGCGGCTTCATCGGAGCCCAGCACCTCGGCTTGCAGCGCTTGCAGACGCTGGTACAGACGCAACACGCGCTCACCTTCGGTCGTCAGCTTGGCACCGCCGCCGCCCTTGCCGCCCACGCTGCGTTCTACCAACGGCTTTTGTGCGAGGTTGTTCAACTCGTCGATGGCATCCCACGCCGCCTTGTAACTCAAGCCTGCGCTTTTGGCCGCGCGGGTGATGGAACCCTGCTCGGCGATATGCGCCAGCAAGGCAATGCGCTGGGGGCGGCGAATGATGTGTTGGCTGAGGGAGGCTGGCAGAGACATGGGATACGCTTCGATGGGATTGGCCGAACGTTGCGGGCACGGTGGGCTGGAGTCAAGTCAACTGCCCGGTTTGGGCGTGCGGGCCAGGCAATACACATCGACCTGCTTCGCACCGGCGTTCATCAATAACCGCGCCAGGCTGTGGGCCGTGGCGCCGGTCGTCAGCACGTCGTCGACCAGGGCGAAATGCCGGCCCTGCACCTGGGCGTCGGGCGCCAGGGCGAAGGCGCCGAGCAGGTTGCGTTTACGGTTCTTGGCGTCAAGGGCCTGTTGGGCCACGGTTTCATGGGGGCGTAACAACAGCTGTTCATCGTGGGGGATGTTCAAGTCGCTGCCGAGCCAGCGTGCCAGCATCAACGCCTGGTTGTAGCCGCGTTCGCGCAGACGCTTGCGCGCCATGGGCACCGGTAGCAGGCACTCGGGGCGTACGAGTTCGGTATTGTCAAAGCGATGTTGCAGGTGTTGCGCCAGGAGCCACGCCAGCATCTGCCCGAGGGGCCAGCGTGCCTGATGCTTGAAGCGGCTGATCAGGCTGTCGATGGGAAAGCTGTAGGACCAGGGGGCGATGACCTGTTTAAACGCGGGGGGATTTTTTTGGCATTGCCCGCAAATCAAACCCTCCATCGGCAAGGGCAGGGCACACACATCGCAGTGCTCCATGAGCCAGGGCAGCTCGGTTTCGCAGACGTTGCACACACAATGGGCGGAAGATGTCGCTTCATCACAGATTAAACAGGTTTGTATGTTATTTAACCAGATGTAAACCTGGTGTTTGTATCTCGGTTGACAGTACATGAATCTTCCTTAAATATGCCGAGCATCCGTGTCGTGCCTGTGGGTATTGCCCTTCCCGCAGCGCTTGCCAAAGCATAATCAAGGAATCGCCCATGAGCGCCAGCACCACCGCCACCTTGCGTCACGATTGGTCCCTCGCCGAAGTCAAAGCGCTGTTCGTGCAGCCGTTCAATGACCTGCTGTTCCAGGCGCAGACCGTGCACCGCGCGCATTTCGACGCCAACCGTGTGCAAGTGTCGACGCTGCTCTCGATCAAGACCGGCGCCTGCCCGGAAGATTGCAAATATTGTCCGCAGTCGGGCCACTACAACACCGGGCTGGAAAAAGAGAAGCTGATGGAAGTGCAGAAGGTCCTCGAAGAGGCTGCCCGCGCCAAAGCCATCGGCTCGACGCGCTTCTGCATGGGTGCCGCCTGGAAACACCCGTCGGCCAAAGATATGCCCTATGTGTTGCAGATGGTCAAAGGCGTAAAGGCCATGGGCCTGGAAACCTGCATGACCCTCGGCCGCCTCGACCAGGACCAGACCGAAGCCCTGGCCCAGGCCGGCCTGGACTATTACAACCACAACCTCGACACCTCGCCGGAGTTCTACGGCAGCATCATCACCACCCGCACCTACAGCGAGCGTCTGCAAACCCTGGCCTATGTACGTGATTCGGGGATGAAGATCTGCTCCGGCGGCATCCTCGGCATGGGCGAGTCCCTCGACGACCGCGCCAATTTGCTGATCCAGCTGGCCAACCTGCCGGAGCATCCGGAGTCGGTGCCGATCAACATGCTGGTGAAGGTGGCGGGGACACCGCTGGAAAACGCCGAAGACATCGACCCATTCGACTTCATCCGCATGCTCGCCGTGGCGCGCATCCTGATGCCGAAGTCCCACGTGCGCCTGTCGGCCGGCCGTGAGGCGATGAACGAGCAGATGCAGGCGTTGGCGTTCTTTGCCGGTGCCAACTCCATCTTCTACGGCGACAAGTTGCTGACCACCGCCAACCCGCAGGCTGACAAGGACATGCAACTGTTCGCGCGCCTGGGCATCCTGCCGGAAGCCCGTGAAGAACATGCCGATGAAGTGCATCAGGCGGCAATCGAGCAGGCGTTGGTGGAGCAGAAGAGCAGCGAGCAGTTCTACAACGCTGTTGTTTGATTGAAATGCCAGCCAACTGTGGGAAAGGACTGGTGTGGGAGGGGGCTTGCCCCCTCCCACACTGGATCCCCTTCACATTCTTTAGCGCGTACATCCTGTTTAATCGAGGCCAGCATGTCTTTCGATCTCGCCGCGCGCCTCGCTGCCCGTCGTGCCGAACACCTTTACCGCCAACGCCCGCTACTCGACAGCCCCCAAGGCCCGGAAGTGGTGGTGGACGGCCAGCCGCTGTTGGCGTTCTGCAATAACGATTACCTGGGCCTGGCCAATCACCCGCAAGTGATCGAGGCCTGGCGCGCCGGTGCCTCCCGTTGGGGTGTGGGCGGCGGCGCTTCGCACCTGGTGGTCGGGCATGCCACGCCGCACCATGAACTGGAAGAGGCCCTGGCCGACCTCACCGGTCGCCCGCGTGCGCTGCTGTTTACCACCGGTTACATGGCCAACCTCGGCGCGGTCACGGCGTTGGTGGGGCAGGGCGATACGGTGCTGGAAGACCGTCTCAACCATGCGTCGCTGCTGGACGCGGGCTTGCTCTCGGGGGCGCGTTTCAATCGTTACCTGCATAACGATGCGCAGAGCCTGGCCAAGCGCCTGGAAAAAGCTACCGGCAATACCCTGGTGGTCACCGATGGTGTGTTCAGCATGGACGGCGACCTGGCCGACCTGCCCGCGCTGGCCCGCGAAACCAAGGCCAAAGGCGCCTGGTTGATGGTGGATGACGCCCATGGTTTTGGCCCCCTGGGCGCCAACGGCGGCGGGATCGTCGAGCATTTCGGCTTGAGCCAGGACGACGTGCCGGTGCTGGTCGGCACCCTCGGCAAGGCGTTCGGCACGGCCGGGGCGTTTGTGGCCGGCAGTGAAGAGCTGATCGAAAGCCTGATCCAGTTCGCCCGCCCTTACATCTACACCACCAGCCAACCGCCCGCCCTGGCCTGCGCCACCTTGAAAAGCCTGGAACTGTTGCGCACTGAGCATTGGCGGCGCGAGCACCTCAACCGCCTGATCAGCCAGTTCCGCCAGGGCGCCGAGCAGCTTGGGCTGGACCTGATGGACAGCTTCACGCCGATCCAACCCATCCTGATCGGCGACAGCGCCAAGGCCATGCGGCTGTCGCAGATGCTGCGCGAACGCGGCCTGATGGTCACAGCTATTCGCCCACCGACCGTGCCCGCCGGCAGTGCGCGTCTGCGCGTGACATTGACGGCGGCCCACAGCGCGGCGCAGGTGCAGCTATTGTTAAACGCACTGGAAGCGTGTTTCCGCTTGTTAGGCAGTTCGGAGCCCAACCATGCGTGATCGACTGATATTGCTGCCCGGCTGGGGCCTCGGTGTATCGCCGCTGGAGCCGTTGGCCGCCGCCTTGCAAGGTTTGGACGAGCACCTGCAGGTGCAGATCGAACCGTTGCCCGCACTGGATTCCAGCGACCTGAATGAGTGGCTCGACGAACTCGACGCCACGCTGCCGGACAACGCCTGGCTGGGCGGCTGGTCCCTGGGCGGCATGCTGGCTTCGGAGCTGGCGGCGCGGCGTGGCGAACGTTGCTGTGGCCTGCTGACCCTGGCGAGTAACCCGTGTTTCGTCGCCCACGCTGGCTGGCCAAGCGCGATGTCCTCCGAGACCTTCGACGCGTTCCTCGCTGGCTGCCATGCCGACTCCCAGGTCACCCTCAAGCGCTTCGGCCTGTTGTGCGCCAAGGGCGCCGAAGACCCGCGCGGACTGTCGCGCCTGCTGGTCAGTGGCGCGCCGAACACGCCCTCCAGTGTGTTGATGCCCGGCCTTGAGCTACTCGCCCAGTTGGATACCCGTGAAGCCTTATTGGCCTATCGCGGCCCGCAGTTGCACCTGTTCGCCGGCCTGGACGGGTTGGTACCCGCCGAAGCCGCCAGCGACCTGCTGGCCCTGCTGCCGGATGTTGAAATCGGCCTGATTGAACAGGCCGGCCACGCGTTTCTTCTGGAAGACCCTCACGGTGTAGCGGGGGCCATCCAGGCTTTTTTGCATGAGTGCGTCGATGACTGATTTATCCCACGCCCCGCTGCCGGGCGCGTTGCCGGACAAGCGCCAGGTGGCGGCGTCCTTTTCCCGTGCCGCCGCCAGTTACGACAGTGTTGCCGAATTGCAGCGGGCGGTGGGCAGCCAATTGCTGGCGCGCCTGCCGGCCAATACCGCGCCGCAACGCTGGTTGGACATGGGCTGCGGCACCGGGTATTTCAGTCGCGTGCTGGGTGAACAGTGGCCCGCCAGCGAAGGCATCGCGCTGGATATCGCCGAAGGCATGCTCAACCACGCACGCCCCCTGGGTGGCGCCGAGCACTTCATCGCCGGCGACGCCGAACGCTTGCCGCTCAAAGCTGAGAGCGTGCAGCTGCTGTTTTCCTCCCTCGCGGTGCAGTGGTGTGCGAATTTCGAGGCGGTGCTCAGCGAAGCCTATCGGGTGTTGCAACCGGGCGGAGTGCTGGCCTTCGCCAGTCTCTGCGTGGGCACCCTGGAAGAACTGCGCGAAAGCTGGCGTGCGGCGGATGGCCTGGTGCACGTCAATCGCTTCCGCACCTTCGAGGCGTATCAACACTTGTGTGCGGCCAGCGGCCTGCGGGTGGTGAGCCTGGAGCGCCGTCCTCATGTGTTGCATTACCCGGATGTACGCAGCCTGACCCACGAATTGAAGGCCCTGGGCGCGCATAACCTCAACCCCGGTCGCCCCGGTGGGTTGACGGGGCGCGCGCGGATTGTTGCACTGGTGCACGCGTATGAGCGGTTCCGCCAGGCC
The DNA here is from genome assembly GCF_019823005.1 of Pseudomonas sp. DR208. Lineage (NCBI taxonomy): Bacteria > Pseudomonadati > Pseudomonadota > Gammaproteobacteria > Pseudomonadales > Pseudomonadaceae > Pseudomonas > Pseudomonas sp. DR208. The sequence goes on along the minus strand of NZ_CP081944.1, from coordinate 5,886,557 downwards.
CAAGGCCTGCCGGCGACTTACCAAGTGGTGTATGCCGTACTGGAGAAACCTCTATGAGCGCCGCCTACTTCATCACCGGTACCGACACCGATGTCGGTAAGACCACCATCGCCGCCGGCCTGTTGCACGCGGCGCGGCAAGCCGGTAGAAGCACCGCGGCTGGCAAGCCGGTGGCCTCCGGTTGCCAGGTCACGCCCAAGGGCTTGCGCAACGCCGATGCACTGGCGTTGCTGGCTGAATGCTCGTTGCCGTTGAGTTATGCCGAGGTCAACCCGGTGGCCTTCGAACCGGCCATCGCTCCCCACCTGGCGGCGCGGGAGGCAGGTTTCTCGCTCACCGTGCAATCGTTGTTGAAGCCCATGCAGCAGATTCTGGCACGGCAAGCGGATTTCACCCTGATCGAAGGCGCCGGCGGCTGGCGGGTGCCATTGGCCGATCAGGCGAACCTGTCGGACCTGGCCATGGCGCTGAAGTTGCCGGTGATCCTGGTGGTGGGCGTGCGCCTGGGTTGCATCAGCCATGCCTTGCTGACCGCCGAAGCCATCGCCCGGGACGGCCTGCAGTTGGCCGGGTGGGTGGCCAATATCATCGAGCCCAAGACCTCCCGTCTGGAAGAAAACCTCGCCACCCTGGCCGAGCGCCTGCCTGCGCCATGCCTGGGGCGTGTGCCGAAACTCAAGCACGCCGGGGCTGAAACGGTTGCCGAGTACTTACAGTTGGACCTGCTTGACTGATTTTGGCTATCGACAAGGCATTATGCCATTAGTGTTTTTGACGAGCCCTTTGACGGGATATCTGCTTCAATTCAACTTCACGATTCTCTAAAGGCAGGCTTACGCCATGGAAATCTCTGGAAGCAGCGCGTTTTATTCGGGCCTGAGCAGTATTCAGTCCGGACAGAACCGTGTCGATCAGGCCGCCGGCAGAATTGCCAGCGCCGCGACTACCCAGCCATCGGATGCGCAAAGCGACCGTCTGCAAGCCAACGACCGCGCCCAGCCGTCCAACTCCGCCAGCAATATGGTTGAAATGGCCCAGGGCAAATTCCAAGTGGAGCTCGGCGCCAAAGTCGCCAAGGCTTCGGATGAAATGCTCGGCACCTTGATCGACACCTACGCCTGATCTGCTGGCGCTAAAAAATGTGGGAGGGGGCTTGCCCCCGATAGTGATGGATCAGCCAATGTGTGTATGGCTGACATGGCGCTATCGGGGACAAGCCCCCTCCCACATTTTTACTGTGCCGTCCTTCTGAACTTCTACACTCCCGCAGTCATGTGGCGTCTTGCCGCAAGCGTTGCCGTGCGCGCCATTGATTCGCGTCATGACAAACGGCATCGGGACGACGCTTGACATCCCCAAGTGGTAAACGTATGTTTCAAACACCTGTTTGACCGCCCCAACACTTCCACGCGGTTGTTCATTCCAGATACATCAGCAGAGGTTTATCGCTATGCCTGACTACAAGGCCCCCTTGCGTGATATTCGCTTCGTTCGTGACGAACTGCTTGGCTATGAAGCGCACTATCAGAGCCTGCCGGCTTGCCAGGACGCTACCCCGGACATGGTTGACGCCATCCTTGAAGAAGGCGCCAAGTTCTGTGAGCAAGTGCTGGCACCGCTGAACCGCGTGGGCGACATCGAAGGCTGCACCTGGAGTGAGTCGGGCGTCAAAACCCCTACCGGTTTCAAAGAAGCCTACAAACAATTCGTCGAAGGCGGCTGGCCAAGCCTGGCCCACGACGTGGCGCACGGCGGCCAAGGCCTGCCGGAATCCCTGGGCCTGGCCGTGAGCGAAATGGTCGGCACCGCCAACTGGTCGTGGGGCATGTACCCGGGCCTGTCCCACGGTGCGATGAACACCATCTCCGAGCACGGCACCCCCGAGCAGCGAGAGGCCTACCTGACCAAACTGGTGTCGGGCGAATGGACCGGCACCATGTGCCTGACCGAGCCACACTGCGGCACCGACCTGGGCATGCTGCGCACCAAGGCCGAACCTCAGGCTGATGGTTCCTATAAGGTCTCCGGCACCAAGATCTTCATCTCGGCCGGTGAACACGACATGGCCGACAACATCGTCCATATCGTACTGGCCCGCCTGCCGGACGCACCGGCCGGCACCAAAGGCATCTCGCTGTTTATCGTGCCGAAGTTCCTGCCCAACGCCGATGGCTCGATTGGCGCGCGCAACGCCGTGAGCTGTGGTTCCCTGGAACACAAGATGGGCATCCACGGCAACGCCACCTGCGTGATGAACTTCGACGCGGCCACCGGTTTCCTGATCGGCCCGGCGAACAAAGGCCTGAACTGCATGTTCACCTTCATGAACACCGCTCGCCTGGGTACCGCGCTGCAAGGCCTGTCCCATGCCGAGATCGGTTTCCAGGGCGGCCTGAAATATGCCCGCGACCGTCTGCAAATGCGCTCCCTGACCGGCCCGAAAGCACCGGACAAAGCCGCCGACCCGATCATCGTGCACCCTGACGTGCGCCGCATGCTGCTGACCATGAAGGCCTTCGCCGAAGGCAACCGTGCGATGGTGTACTTCACTGCCAAGCAAGTGGACATCGTCAAATACGGCACCGACGACGAAGCCAAGAAACAGGCGGACGGCCTGCTGGCCTTCATGACCCCGATCGCCAAGGCCTTCATGACCGAAGTCGGCTTTGAATCGGCCAACCACGGTGTGCAGATCTACGGCGGCCACGGTTTCATCGCCGAGTGGGGCATGGAGCAGAACGTTCGCGACAGCCGCATTTCGATGCTGTACGAAGGCACCACCGGCATCCAGGCCCTCGACCTGCTGGGCCGTAAAGTGCTGATGACCCAAGGCGAAGCGCTCAAGGGCTTCACCAAGATCGTGCACAAGTTCTGCCAGGCCAACGAAGGCAACGAAGCGGTCAAAGAATTCGTTGCACCGCTGGCTGCGCTGAACAAAGAGTGGGGCGAGTTGACCATGAAGGTCGGCATGGCCGCGATGAAAGACCGTGAAGAAGTGGGTGCCGCCTCGGTGGACTACCTGATGTACTCCGGTTACGCCTGCCTGGCTTACTTCTGGGCGGACATGGCGCGCCTGGCGGCCGAGAAACTGGCTGCCGGCACCACCGAAGAAGCGTTCTACACCGCCAAGCTGCAGACCGCGCGCTTCTACTTCCAGCGCATCCTGCCGCGTACCCGTACGCACGTAGCCACCATGCTGTCGGGCGCCAACAATCTCATGGACATGAAAGAAGAAGACTTCGGCCTGGCTTACTAAGCCTTACCGGGGTTCACTTGCAGAGCCGCCGCTCCCTTGCGGGAGCGGCGGCTTTTTTGTACCCGATAAAAAACCACAGCGCAGCACTCAGGGATTACTGTCGGCTGCCGTTACAGTGATGGCAATGTGATACATGTTCGACGGGTTGTGTTTAACTGTCTGCATAAAGGCACAGTGCCATCATTTTTTGCGGGTCGGAGTTTTACCCTTGTCACGCGTGTCCGCTGTACGTTTCAGTCACTTTCTCCCTTCGTTGCTGCTCTTGCTGGCCGGGCTCTCGGCTGCGTACGTCAAGGACCTCAACGTCTTCTTCACCTCGCTGTTCAATGTGTTGCCGACCCTGGTGCTGCTGCTCGGTGGTTCGTACTGCGCGGTGTACCGCCGCCAGCGTGAACTGTTCCTGATGATCACGGTGTACATCGTCTACTTCCTGCTCGATACCCAGACCGACTTCTACCGCGACAATGGCCGCGTGCGCGAAGACGCCGCGGTGGTGTTTCACCTGTGCTGCCTGCTGCTGCCGTTGTTGTTCAGCATCTACGCTCTGTGGCAGGAGAAGACCCACCTGTTTCGTGACTTCGTTGCCCGTGGCGCGGTGTTGCTGGCGGTCGGCAGCGTAGCGCTGGCGCTGGAGCAGAGTTATCCCCAGGCGGTGCTGAACTGGCTGGCGGAGATCCGCTGGCCGGCGCTGCATGGTACTTGGATGAGCCTGATCCAGTTGTCTTACCCGATGTTCCTGATCGGCTTCCTGACCCTGGCAGCGCAATACTGGTACCAGCCGCGCCCGCTGCATGCGGCGCAACTGGTGGGGTTGCTCGGCCTGTTCTGGATGTTGCCGCAGACGTTCATCCTGCCCTTCACCCTGAATATCATGTGCAGCCAGGTGATGCTGATGATCGCCGCCGGTGTGGCCCACGAGGCTTATCAAATGGCCTTCCGCGATGAGCTGACCGGCCTGCCGGGGCGTCGTGCGCTGAACGAGCGCATGCAGCGGCTGGGGCGCAACTATGTGCTGGCGATGAGCGACGTCGACCACTTCAAGCGCTTCAACGATACCCATGGTCATGACGTGGGCGACCAGGTATTGCGGCTGGTGGCGAGCAAGCTGTCAAAGGTCAACGGCGGCGGGCGTGCGTACCGCTACGGCGGTGAAGAATTCGCCGTGGTGTTCGCCGGCAAGACCCTGGATGAATGCATGCCGCACCTGGAGGAGATCCGCGAGATCATCGCCGACTACGACATCAAGCTGCGTCATTCGGACCGCCCCCAGGACGATCAGCAGGGTCGCCAGCGCCGTTCAGGCAGCGGCGCCTCCAGTGTCTCAGTGACCATCAGCATCGGCGTGGCCGAACGCCAGGCCGAGCAGCGCACGCCCGAGGAAGTGCTCAAGTCCGCCGACCAGGCGCTGTACGCCGCCAAGGGCGCGGGGCGCAACTGCGTGGTGGCGTCCGGGCAGACCCGGCGTGGCGCGGTGCGCATGGAGAGCGCTGCCGGTTGAGTGATGGCGCTGTATTCAGCGGTTCTACAGTGATTGTTCCGGGCGTTGGCCGGCGGTAGGTTGAAACCATCTGCTGACGGAGACATTGCCATGCCTGAGTACAAAGCTCCCCTTCGCGACATGCGCTTTCTGATCGACAACGTGTTTGATTTCCACGGCCACTACGCCGCATTGGGCGCCACCGATGCCAGCCCGGACATGGTCGCTGCGATCCTCGAAGAAGGCGCAAAATTCTGCGAGAACGTGCTCGCGCCGCTCAACCGCAGTGGCGACGAAGAAGGCTGCCATTTCGACAATGGCGTGGTCACCACGCCCAAGGGCTTCAAGGAAGCCTTCGCCCAGTACGTTGAGGGCGGCTGGCACGGCGTGGCAGCGGACCCGGCCTACGGTGGCCAGGGCTTGCCGCAGTCGCTCGGCCTGGTGCTGAGCGAGATGATCGGCTCCAGCAACACCTCCTGGGGCATGTACCCGGGGCTGACCCACGGCGCGATGTCGGCGATCCACGCCCACGGCACCGCCGAGCAGAAAGACACGTTCCTGACCAAACTCACTGCGGGCGAATGGACTGGCACCATGTGCCTCACCGAAGCCCACTGCGGCACCGACCTGGGCCTGATCAAGACTCGTGCCGTGCCCCAGGCGGACGGCAGCTATGCGGTCACCGGCAGCAAGATCTTCATCTCGGCCGGCGAGCACGACATGAGCGCCAATATCATTCACCTGGTGCTGGCCAAGCTGCCGGATGCGCCGGCGGGCACCAAGGGCATCTCGCTGTTCATCGTGCCCAAGTTCCATGCCGACACAGGCGAGCGCAATGCGGTGCACTGTGGTTCCATCGAACACAAGATGGGCATCAAGGCGTCCGCTACCTGTGTGTTGAACTTCGATGGCGCCAAGGGTTTCCTGATCGGTGAGCCGAACAAGGGCCTCAACTGTATGTTCACCATGATGAACCATGCGCGCCTGGGCACCGGCATGCAGGGCCTGTGCAATGGCGAGGCGAGCTTCCAGGGCGCGATCACGTACGCCAACGACCGTCTGCAAATGCGCTCGCTGACTGGCGCCAAGGCCCCGGACAAAGCCGCCGACCCGATCATCGTGCACCCTGATGTGCGCCGCATGCTGCTGACCATGAAGGCCTTCAACGAAGGCAACCGTGCGCTGACCTACTTCACCGCACAATTGCTCGACACCGCGCACCTGAGCAAGGACGCGGCGCAGCGTCAGGAGGCCGAAGACCTGCTGGCGTTCCTCACGCCCATCTGCAAAGCCTTTATGACCGACACTGGCCTTGAGGTGACCAACCACGGCATGCAGATCTTCGGTGGCCACGGTTACATCCGCGAATGGGGCATGGAGCAACTGGCCCGCGATGCGCGGATTGCGCCGATCTATGAAGGCACCAACGGCATCCAGGCCCTCGACCTGCTGGGGCGCAAGGTGCTGGGCAGCCAGGGCAAGTTGCTGCGTGGGTTTACCAAAATCGTGCATAAGTTCTGTACCGCGAATGCCGAGCATCCGCAGCTCAAGGGCTATGTGGCGCAACTCAATCAGTTGAACGGGGAATGGGGTGAGCTGACCACGAAGGTCGGCATGGCCGCGATGAAGAACCCCGATGAAGTGGGCGCGGCGGCGGTGGATTACTTGATGTACAGCGGTTACGTGGTGCTCGCGTACCTGTGGCTGCGCATGGCGATCGCTGCCCTTGAACAGCCAGATGGCGATTTTGCCAAGGCCAAGCTGGCCACGTGCGAGTTCTACTTCAAGCGTCTACTGCCGCGTACGGCTACCCATCGCGCGGCCGTGGAAGCGGGCAGCGAATGCCTGATGAGTCTGCCTGCGGAGGCGTTTGCGTGGTGATGACTTAAAAATACCAATCAGTCACAAGTGGACCCTATGTGTCTGAAAAGTTGTTCGGGTACACTCTGAGCCTGTAAAACCGACTCTTACCGAATTACTTTTCACGTTCTCACGAGGTTTGCCATGGCTGATTACAAAGCGCCGCTGCGTGATATGCGCTTCGTCCTCAACGAAGTCTTTGAGGTCGCCACCACTTGGGCCCAGTTGCCGGCATTGGCAGACACCGTTGACGCCGAAACCGTAGAGGCCATCCTTGAAGAAGCCGGCAAGGTCACCGCCAAATCCATCGCCCCGCTCAGCCGTGGTGGCGATGAACAAGGTTGCCGTTGGGATAACACAGCGGTATTTACGCCGGACGGTTTTCCGCAAGCCTACAAAACCTACGCTGAAGGCGGTTGGGTGGGTGTAGGCGGCGACCCTGCGTTCGGCGGCATGGGCATGCCCAAGGCCGTGTCGGCCCAGGTCGAAGAGATGATCAACTCGTCGAGCCTGGCGTTCGGCCTGTACCCGATGCTGACCTCCGGCGCCTGCGTGTCGATCAACACCCACGCCAGCGAAGCGCTCAAGGCCGCTTACCTGCCGAAGATGTATTCCGGTGAGTGGGCTGGTTCCATGTGCCTGACCGAGGCCCACGCCGGGACCGACCTGGGGATGATCCGCACCAAGGCTGAGCCGCAGGCGGACGGCTCCTACACAGTCAGCGGCACCAAGATCTTCATCACCGGGGGTGAACACGACCTCACCGATAACATCATCCACCTGGTACTGGCCAAGCTGCCGGACGCGCCGGCGGGGCCCAAGGGGATTTCGCTGTTCCTGGTGCCGAAGTTCATGGTGAACACCGACGGCAGCCTGGGCGCACGCAATGCCGTGAGCTGTGGTTCCATCGAGCACAAGATGGGGATCCAGGCGTCGGCGACCTGCGTGATGAACTTCGACGAGGCCGTGGGTTACCTGGTCGGCGAGCCGAACCGTGGTCTGGCGGCGATGTTCACCATGATGAACTACGAGCGCCTGGGTGTCGGTATCCAGGGCCTGGCGTCCGGCGAGCGTTCCTATCAGAACGCTATCGAGTACGCCCGCGACCGCCTGCAAAGCCGTGCACCGACCGGCGCCCAGGCCAAAGACAAAATGGCCGACCCGATCATCGTGCACCCGGACGTACGGCGCATGCTGCTCACCATGAAGGCCGCCAACGAAGGTGGCCGTGCGTTCTCCACCTACGTGGCGACGCAACTGGACATCGCCAAGTTCAGCGACGACGCCGCTGCCCGCGAGCGTGCGGATAACCTGGTGGCACTGCTGACGCCGGTGGCCAAGGCGTTCCTGAGCGACCTGGGCCTGGAAACCACTGTGCTGGGCCAACAGGTATTTGGCGGCCACGGTTACATTCGTGAGTGGGGCCAGGAGCAACTGGTGCGCGATGTGCGCATCACCCAGATTTACGAAGGCACCAACGGCATCCAGGCCCTGGACCTGATGGGGCGCAAGATCGTCGGCAGTGGCGGGGCGTTCTACACCCTGTTTGCCGATGAGATCCGCGCGTTCATTGCCTCGGCGGGTGCCGAGCTGGCCGAATTCACCAAGCCGCTGGGCGTGGCGGTGGACAACCTGGATGAGCTGACCGCCTGGGTGCTGGACCGCGCCAAGGCCAACCCGAATGAAATCGGCGCGGCGTCGGTGGAGTACCTGCATGCCTTTGGCTACATGGCGTATGCCTATATGTGGGCTCGCATGGCCAAGGCCGCGTTGGGCAAGGAGTCGCAAGAAGACTTCTACGCCAGCAAACTGGGGACTGCGCGTTTCTACTTTGCGCGCCTGTTGCCACGCATCCACTCGCTGAGTGCGTCGGTAAAGGCCGGTAGCGAATCACTGTTTTTGCTGGATGAAGCCTTGTTCTAAGGGCTTGGAGGGCGTGTAAGCATTCTCTTACATGACGTGCTGCTATTCGTCCTCTATCGCCATATTGGATCCACGGATAATCTACTTCACATGGACGTCGCGCAGGAAGCGCAAAGCAACAACACGGACACGTAGGATTCTGCCAGGACGGCGGAGTGAAATGGATGTCAGGGAAACAGTCTGCAAAGCCCCGCTTCGGCGGGGTTTTCTTTTGCCCGCGAAAAAGTCAGGCAGGCGCCTGCGGGGCATTCATCACGTCTTCCAGCAAGGTGCGCAGCAACGCCACCGTCGCCTGCTGGCGCTGCACATCGCGGCACACCAAACCGACTTTCAGCGGCACCCTGGGTTCACTCAAGGGCTTCCAAAGCAGCGCCTGACTGTTGTGTTCATCCTGGGAGCGACCCGGCAGCACCGTCGCCAGTTTTGTGTGAGGCAGGCTGTCGAGGATCCCCACCATGGTGTTGAGTTCCGCCTGGACTTGCGGGCGTCGCCCGAGGTTGGACAGCTGGCCCTGCCAGATCTGCCGCACCTGAAACTCTTCCCCCAACAGCAACATCGGCAACTCCGCCGCCTGCTTCAGTGAGACTTTCTTGAATTCCCGCAAGGGATGGTCTTCGGGGATGACCACCTTCAACTCATCTTCGTACAACAACACGCCGTGCAACCCCGGCTGGCGTGGCGGCAGGTAACTGATGCCGATATCCAGCGAGCCGTTGAGTAGCCGCCGCTCAATTTCGAGCCCGGTCAATTCGTAGATCTGCACCACCAAATGCGGCTGGGCCTTGCGCACGCGCTCGAGCATCTGCGGGACCAGGCTGGTGTGCACGGTTTGCAGCACGCCGATGGCCAGCGTGCGCATCGCCTGGCCCTTGAAGTTGCGCAGGGCCTCAACTGCCTGTTGCATGCCATCAATCAGCGGCAAGGCGTGGTTGTACAGCGTATGCGCCGCCAGTGTCGGTAGCAGGCGCTTGCTGCTGCGTTCGAACAGGCTCACATCCAGGTTCTGCTCCAACTGGCGAATCTGCTGGGACAGCGCCGGCTGGGAGATCGACAGACGCTCCGCAGCACGGCCTACATGGCCCTCCTCATACACCGCGACGAAATAACGCAGTTGCTTGAAATCCATAAGGCTTACTTATCGAAAAAGCTGGAAAATCGAAATGGCCGCTGGCCCCCGAGACGCCTAGTCTAGCGCCTATTCGCAGGGCTTACAGGGCCGTATCGGGCAATGAACAGCGTTTATATTGATGGCGTTTACATAGGCAAGGCAAAAAACCTCAAGGCAATGTTGGCACCTCGCACCGACCAAGGCCCAGTTGCTATTGGGGGCGAGCCATGAATCTATTCCGTCGCCCCGCGCCGAGCCTGGACGATTTAGTTCTGGAGACACCCAGCGATAATCCTCCCAACGAATCCCTGATGCCCTCCGTCGCACGGCCGCCGCAAGTGTTCGTGCGCGGCCAGGGTTCCTGGCTCTGGGACAGTGACGACCGGGCCTACCTGGATTTCAGCCAGGGCAACGCAGCCAACAGCCTCGGCCACAGCCCACAGGTGTTGATCAAGGCACTGGCCGACCAGACTCAGGCGCTGATCAACCCAGGCAACGGCTTGCATAACCGCGCTCAACTCAACCTCGCCGAGCGCCTGTGCCATCGCACCGGCAGTGACCAGGCCTACCTGCTCAACAGCGGCGCGGAGGCCGTTGAAGCCGCGATCAAGTTGGCGCGCAAATGGGGCCAACTGCATCGTGGTGGCGCTTACCGCATCATCAGCGCGAGCGGTGGTTGCCATGGTCGCAGTTTTGCGGCGATGTCGGCGTCGGCGGGCGAGAGTACCAATCGCTTCGAACCGCAACTGCCGGGCTTCAGCCATGTGCCCTTCAACGACCTGCCGGCCCTGCATGCCGCGGTCGACGCGCAGACCGTCGCCATCCTGCTGGAGCCGATCCAGGGCGAGGCCGGAGTGATCCCCGCGACGGAGCACTATCTCAAAGGGGTCGAGCGGCTGTGCCGTGAACTGGGGATCCTGCTGATACTCGACGAGGTGCAAACCGGCATAGGCCGCTGCGGCACCTTGCTCGCCGAACAGCAATACGGCGTACGTGCGGACATCATCACCCTGGGCAAAGGCCTGGGCGGCGGTGTGCCCCTTGCGGCGCTGCTGGCGCGTGGTAAAGCCTGCTGTTTTGAAGTGGGCGAGCTGGAAGGCACCCATCACGGCAATGCGCTGATGGCATCGGCCGGGCTGGCGGTATTCGATACGGTGCTGGAGCACGGCTTTCTGGAACAGGTGCGTGAGTCCGGCCTTTACCTCGGCGAAGGCCTTGCCCGCCTGGCCTATCGCTACGACCACGGCCCGCTGCGCGGCCACGGCCTGATGTGGGGCCTGGCGCTGTCGGATGATTCTGCGGATGCGGTGGTAAAAGCGGCCCTGCACGAAGGCCTGATCCTCAACGCCCCACAGCCCGGCTGCCTGCGCTTCACCCCGGCCCTCACGGTGAGCAAAAGCAACATCGACGAAATGCTCCTGCGCCTGGCCCGTGCCTTCTCCCGCGTGCGTACCGCACAACTGCAATGCCGCAAGGGCATCGCTGTTTAACCCCTATTCCTGAACCGTCTCGCGGTCTACGCGACGCCTCCGGCCTGATTCTTTTGGCTGGGGGCGTTTTTTTGCCTGGATGGCCCAACGCCAGATCCCACTGAACCCTCACGAACGCCCAAGGTCGATTAGCTACACGGCTCACACGAGCCGATTTTCTGGAGCTGATCCCATGGATTTCATTCGTATCATCATCGCCATTCTGTTGCCGCCACTGGGTGTGTTCCTGCAAGTGGGTTTCGGCGGCGCGTTCTGGCTGAATATCCTGCTGACCCTGTGCGGCTACATCCCGGGCATCGTGCACGCGGTGTACATCATCGCCAAGCGCTGAGGCCGTCAGCCTTTGGCGATGAGCCGTGAGTTGCGCTCATTGCGAAAGGCCAGTTGCTCGATGGTCTGGGTGGCGTGCTCGGCCTCTTCCCGCGCTTGCAGGATGATGCCGTGCTGCTCGGACTTGCTGCACACCGGGTCGGCATTGCTCGCGTCCCCGGTGAGCATGAAGGCCTGGCAACGGCAGCCGCCGAAGTCCTTTTCTTTTTCATCGCACGAACGGCACGGCTCGGGCATCCAGTCGTAGCCACGGAAGCGGTTGAAGCCGAACGAGTCGTACCAGATGTGCTGCATGCTGTGGTCGCGCACGTTGGGAAATTGCACCGGCATTTGTCGGGCGCCGTGACACGGCAGGGCGGTGCCGTCTGGCGTCACAGTCAGAAAGATACTGCCCCAGCCGTTCATGCAGGCCTTCGGGCGTTCTTCGTAGTAGTCCGGTGTGACGAAGATCAGCTTGCACGGGTGACCTTCCGCTTCCAGCCGGGCGCGATATTCGTTGGTGACGCGTTCGGCGCGCACCAGCTGCTCCCGGGTCGGCAACAACCCCACCCGATTGAGCTGTGCCCATCCGTAGAACTGGCAGGTGGCGAGCTCCACGAAGTCGGCCTCCAGCGCAATGCACAGTTCGATGATGCGGTCGATCTTGTCGATATTGTGCCGATGGGTCACGAAGTTCAGCACCATCGGGTAGCCGTGGGCCTTCACGGCCCTGGCCATTTCCAGTTTCTGTGCGAAGGCTTTTTTCGAGCCGGCCAGCAGGTTGTTCACCTGTTCGTCGCTGGCCTGGAAGCTGATCTGGATATGGTCCAGGCCGGCTTTCTTGAAGTCGCTGATCTTCTGCTCGGTAAGGCCGATGCCCGAGGTGATCAGGTTGGTGTAGAACCCCAGTTTGCGCGCTTCAGCGATCAGCTCGGCCAGGTCCTGGCGCACCAGCGGTTCACCGCCGGAAAACCCCAGCTGCGCGGCCCCCATCTCGCGGGCTTCGCGGAACACCTTGAACCACTGCTCGGTCGTCAGCTCCTTGCCCTGCTCGGCAAAGTCCAACGGGTTGGAGCAGTACGGGCACTGCAACGGGCAGCGGTAGGTCAGCTCGGCCAGCAACCACAGCGGCAGGCCGATGGCCGGCTTTTCAGGCAAGGGTGATCCAGTGCTCAGCACGGGCGACCTCCATGAACTGCTCGATGTCTTCACCGAGCTCAGGCACACCAGGAAATTGTTTCTCCAGCTCGGCGATGATGGTCGCCACGTCGCGTTCGCCGTCGATCAAGCCACCGATCAATGCGGCGCTGTCGTTGAGCTTGATCATGCCTTCGGGGTAGAGCAACACGTGGCCTTTTTGCGCCGGCTCGTACTGGTAACGGTAGCCTGGGCGCCAGGTCGGTTTCTTGCTGCGGTCAAAGCTCATAGGGTGATCCCTTTATGCCACACCCGCTGCTCGGTCACGCTGTGATATGGCGGGCGCTTGAGTTCATAGGCCATGCTCATGGCATCGAGCATGCTCCACAGGATGTCGAGTTTGAACTGGAGAATCTCCAGCATGCGCTCCTGGCCTTCACGAGTGGTGTAGTGCTGCAGGGTAATTGCCAACCCGTGTTCCACATCGCGGCGGGCCTGGCCCAGGCGGGTGCGGAAATATTCATAGCCGGCCGGGTCGATCCAGGGGTAATGCTGCGGCCAGCTATCGAGGCGCGACTGGTGGATCTGCGGCGCGAACAGCTCGGTCAGCGAGCTGCTCGCGGCTTCCTGCCAACTGGCGCGACGGGCGAAGTTGACGTAGGCGTCTACCGCGAATCGTACGCCAGGCAGTACCAACTCCTGCGAGCGTAGTTGGTCGGGGTCGAGGCCCACCGCCTGGCCCAGACGCAGCCAGGCTTCGATGCCGCCGTCCTCACCGGGGGCGCCATCGTGGTCGAGCAGGCGCTGGATCCACTCGCGACGGATCTCACGGTCCGGGCAGTTGGCCAGGATCGCGGCGTCTTTGAGCGGGATATTCACCTGATAATAGAAACGGTTGGCGACCCAGCCCTGGATCTGCTCGCGGGTGGCGCGGCCTTCGTACATCGCCACGTGATACGGGTGATGGATATGGTAGAAGGCGCCCTTGGCCCGCAGGGCGGCTTCGAATTCGGCGGTGGTCAATGGCGTGTCAGTCATCTCGTCAGCTCCTACAATTCAATGCTCATGCCGTCGTAAGCCACTTCGACATTGCGCCGCACCAGCTCCGCTCGCTCGGGGGAGTCTTCATCGAGGATCGGGTTGGTGTTGTTGATGTGGATAAGCACCTTGCGCTGCTCGGGCAACTGTTCCAGCACTTCAAGCATGCCGCCGGGGCCGTTTTGCGCCAGGTGGCCCATCTCGCGGCCGGTGCGGGTGCCAACGCCACGGCGCTGCATTTCATCGTCATCCCACATGGTGCCGTCCACCAGAAGACAGTCGCTGCCGGCCATGATCTCCAGCAATGGCGCGTCGACCTTGCCCAGGCCCGGGGCGTAGAACAGCTTGCCGCCGGTGCGCAGGTCTTCGACGATCAGGCCGATGTTGTCGCCGGGGTGCGGGTCGAAGCGGTGTGGCGAGTAGGGTGGGGCTGCGCTGCGCAGGGGCAGCGGGGTGAAGCGCAGATTGGGGCAGGCCGGGATGGTGAAGCTGGCGTCCAGCTCGATGCGGTTCCAGGCCAGGCCGCCGTTCCAGTGGGTGAGCATGCTGAACAGCGGGAAACCGGTGCTGAGGTCTTCATGTACCATGTCGGTGCACCACACCTGGTGCGGGCAGCCTTCGCGCAGGCTCAGCAGGCCGGTGGTGTGGTCGATCTGGCTGTCCATCAGGATGATCGCGCTGATGCCGGTATCGCGCAGGGCGCGGCCGGGTTGCATCGGTGCAAAGCCCTGGAGTTGCGCGCGGATATCCGGCGAGGCATTGCACAGCACCCAATTCACGCCATCGTCGGAGATCGCGATGGACGACTGGGTACGCGCCTGGGCCCGCAGGCTGCCATCACGAAAACCCGCGCAGTTCACGCAGTTGCAGTTCCACTGCGGGAAACCACCGCCGGCGGCGGAACCTAGAATCTGGACAAACATGGTCGCTCCATCAAGCTCAAAACAAAAACGCCCCGGGCGAACCGAGGCGTTGTAGTACCCAGCGGATTAACGGCTGGCGAAGTACATGGTGACTTCGAAACCGATGCGCAGATCAGTGTAAGCAGGTTTGGACCAGGTCATATTCTTACTCCTACGAAGGGATGGGACGTTTACTACCAAGTAATACATATAGTCCACCTCCAGTCGGAGATGTTCAGATGTGTGCGTGGGAATATTACTCAATTCTTTTCAAGTTAGCGCTGTCTTGAGGGAGAAAGCCTTTTGCAGGGGCGGCAATGATCACCCTGCCGCTTGCCACGCAGTCGAGATGCGCGGGCCGTTGGCGATGCAGCGCCAGCCGCCTGCGGCGTCGTTTAATTGTTGCGCGGCATGCTGCAATGCTTCGCGGGTACAGGTTTGGATCCGGGCTTGAAGTTGAACCAGGTAGTCCGACGGATGGCCCGCCAGATGGGCATGCCACAGCAGTTCGGCGGCTTGGGCGTTGGGCAGCGTCCGTGCGCAGAACTGCTCGGCCAACGCCAGGTTGCCCAGGTCGTCGCTGCGGTCGATCAGCGCCGGCAGTTGCTTGAGGAAGGTGTTCAGGTGATCGGCGATGCCCGACAGGGACAGGCCAGGGGATTGCACACCGAACAGCAGGCCGGTCTGGCCGTTTATCTGTCGGATGCTGCTGAACACGGCGTAGCCGATTTGCAGCTCTACCCGCAGGCGTTGGTAGAACGGCGCCTGGAGCAGATGGCCGAGTAGTCGCCATGCGGCTTCGTCCGCCAAGGATTGGCTTGGCGTTGGACAAAACAGCAGCAACGCGGCTTCGTTTGAGTCGGTTTGCACCTCATGCCAGATACGTTGGCCGCTCAGGGATGGCGCGACGTGATTGAGGCTCGCGGGTTGCCCCGGCAGGCGGGCCGCAGCAGTTTTGATCAAGGCTTCATGGGAGGTAGAGAAACCCAGCCCCAGGCCGTGCCAACGTGCGGAGTCCCACGAGGCTGGTTCGGACGTGGTCGAGGTGCAGCAAGCGGGCAGCGTCTTGAGCAATTCGCGGATGGCGATCATGGGCGGCGCGGCGGCTTGTGCCTCTTGCGGATCGCCCAGGCGTTGCGCCAGCACTTCCAGAACTGCTGGGATCGGCTCCTGTAGCCCGACCATTTTCACCCGCCAGTGACTGCCCAGGTTTTCGAACGACACTTCGACACCCGCCTGGCGGGCATTGTCGCGCAACGACTGCAACGCGTTTTCCGGGTGTGGCGGAGCTGATTGCCATTGCAGATACAATGCTCCTTCGTTGCTGTCGTCCGCCAATGCCTGGCTGAAGGTCAACGCCGATGCATCACGACGCCCTCTGGAGCGATCCTGGGCAAACGTGCGCAAGCCTCGGTGGGCGCTGGTCTGGCCGCGGATCAGGCCGGCGCGTTCTTCCTTGACCGGCGGACGCAGGAAGGGGTTGTTCGGCGGCAACTGCCAAGTGAGTGTAGAGGGCGGCAGGTGCAGCGAATCCAGCATCGCCTTGAGGGCGGCGACATCCAGTTCCGACAGGCCTTGGTTGTCGTTTCGGGCCAAGGCCAGAGCGCCTTGGGTCTGTTGTTGGCGAACGGCCAGCAGTGCGAATTCTTCGCGCAACGCCGTCCAGTCGCTATGTGCGAAAAAGGCCAGCCAGTCGTACAGCAACGCCTCGACGTGTGTCGCCGATTCAGCGGGACCACTGAGTGTAAAGTCGATAGCCAGCACCGCTTGCCCAGCGAAGTGATACAGCACCGACGCCTGCAGTGCGCTCGCCAGTTGCTGCGCTTTCAGCTCCGCCAGCAAGCCACCGGGTGCCGAAGCGTTAAGCCAGGTGCAGAGGAATGCCAGTGCTTCCCGGGGTGCATTGCACGTGATGACCTGATGCAGGTGATCATTGGCGATGTGCCGATAGCGCTGGGCTTGCCCCTGCATCAAGGCCGGTGGCGCGGATTGCACACGTGGAAGTCCTGAGATCAGGTGCTCACTGAACCGCTGTGCCAAGCCTTCCAGTGCCTCCAGCGATTGTGGGCCGGCCAGGCTCAAGGTCATCTGCCCACTCTGATAGAACTGCGTATGAAATTCCCGCAGGGCTTGCTGAAATGTCTCATGCTCTACTGGCAGGCTGTCGCGGTTGCCCGCATGGAAACCCCGCAGCGGATGATCCGACGCCAGGCCTTCCAGTAGTGCCACTTGCTGTTGTGCCGTTGCATCCTGGGACCAGGCGATAAACTCCGCGTGCAGCACCTCGCGCTCACGCAGTTGGTCCTCCAGCGCCAGGCGCGGATGGGTCAGCATGTCGGCCAAGCGCTCCAGGCCCCCGGCAAACGTGGCAGCCGGCAGTTCAAAGAAAAAGTCCGTAGTGCGCTCACGGGTGCTGGCATTGACCTGGCCTCCATGGCGTTGCACGTAGGCCATCAACCCTTCGCTTGTGGGAAAACGCTCGGTCCCGAGGAACAGCAAATGCTCCAGGAAATGCGCCAGTCCCGGCCATGCCAATGGCACGTCGTGGCTGCCGGCCGCCACCCTCAGCACGGCCGCGCAACGCTTTAACCGTGGGGCGTGACGTAAGGAAACCCGCAAGCCATTGGCCAGGGTCAGGTGAAGGTAATGAGGGTGGGCCGGCGCAGGCATGGGCACTTCCGAAACAGAGAATGCGCCTATGCTAGCAAACCGGCTGGATCAGGGCTTGTGCAGCGCGCCGTACAACTCGGGGCGGCGATCTTGCAGGTAGTGATTGGCACTGCGGGCGTCGAGGAGCGATTGGCGCTCCAACTTCCCGACGATCAGCGCTTCGTCCAGGCCGGCCTGGGCAATACGCTGGCCATTCGGTGCAGCAATGCTGCTCTGCCCGCAGTACTGGATCTCGCCTTCATGCCCGCAGTAATTGGCGTAGGCCACATAACACTGGTTTTCAAAGGCCCGCGCCCGCACGGTGACATCGGCGACAAAATCGAACGGCACCATGTTGGCAGTGGGCACCAGGATCAGCTCAGCGCCAGCCAGGGCCAGGCGCCGGGTGTTTTCCGGGAACTCCAGGTCATAGCAGATCAGGAAACCGAGCTTCCAGCCGTTGAGTTCTACCAGTGGGAAATCATCCTCACCGGCGCTGAACATCGAATGGTCCAGATCACCAAACAGATGGGTCTTGCGGTAGTTGCACAGGCGCTGGCCGTGGGCGTCGATCAACTGCACGGCGTTGTAGATCTGGCCATCTGCGGCCCGCTCAGGGTAGCCGTACAAAATCGCCAGCCCGGCGCTTTTGGCCAGTTCGGCAATGGCCTGCGCCGACGGCCCGTCCTGCGTCTCGGCCAAGGCGCCAACGGCCTCGGCACCGATGTTGTAGCCGCTCAGGAACATCTCCGGCAGCACCAGTACATCGGCATCGGATGCCTCGTGCGCCAGTTGGTGCAGGCGCTTGAGGTTGCCGGCCACATCCAGCGGCAGCGGCGGGCATTGGTACAGGGCGACGCGCATGTTCAACTCCTTAATCCGCCAGGGCAATCGGCCCGATTTCATCGAACACATCACCCGGCCCCGGGTTCTCGGGGTGAGTGCTGCCGCCGAAGTGGGTCATGATGCCCCACACCGCGTTCAGTGAGGTTTGCACCGCGCCCTCCACCCAGGCCGGCGTCCAGGACACATCATCACCAGCGATAAAAATCCCACGTTGTTCGGCGGGCATGTCCTTCTGCATGAAGTGTGCATACATGCGCTGGTTATAGCGATAGTGACCCGGCAACGCGCCCTTGAAAGCCCCGAGGAAGTGCGGGTCGGCTTCCCAGGACACGGTGATTGGATCGCCGATAATGCGTGCCTTGATATCGACTTTCGGGTAGATCTTTTTCAGCGCGTCGAGGGCAAGTTTCACCCGCTTGTCGATGGGCTGCGGCAGCATTTTCAGGGCGTCGCTCATCCACGAGTACGACAGGCAGATCACCCCCGGCTTGTCGTCGCCGTTATCGAACAGGTAGGTGCCACGGGTCAGGCGGTCGGTGAGGGTCATGCTCATCAGGTCACGGCCGGTTTCCGGGTCTTTGTCCTTCCAGAACGGGCGGTCGACCATCACAAAGGTTTTCGATGATTGCATGTAGCGTGTGCGGTCCAGGGCCATCCACATTTTTTGCGAGAACAGGCTTTCGTCGCATTCGATCTGGGTGGTCAGCAGCCAGCTCTGGCAGGTGGTCAGCACCGCGGCGTATTCGCGGGTGTCGCCATAGTTGTCGGTGACGGCAAAACGGCCATCGGCGGCATGGGCGATACGTTTGACGCCCGCGCGTGGCGCGCCGCGATGCAGTGAACTCAGGCTGGTGCCGGCCGGCCAATGGGCGCAGCGCTCCGGTACATGGCGCCAGATGCCCATCGGCACCTGGGCTACGCCGCCGACCACCAGGTGTTGGTGGTCGTCGCAGTTGGTCATCACCACGCGGAAGATTTCCAGCATCGAATTGGGGAAGTCAGAGTCCCAGCCGCCGGTGCCGAAACCCACCTGGCCGAAGACTTCACGGTGCAGGAACGACAACTTGGCGAACGCCTTGGAGGTGGCGACGAAGTCGTAGAAGGTGCGGTCGTCCCACAGCGGCACCAGCTTGTTCCACAGCTCCTTGAGGCGCGGCACGTCGCGGTCGCGGATGGCCTGCTGGATATCACCGAACTGCGAACCGGCTTCCAGCGCATCGGCCCAGGCGTCCGCGACTTCCTGGAACAGTACCGGCAAGTCGGAGAGCTTTTGCGCGTAGTGGGTCTGGCCTTCAAGGTCGATGACCGTGCTGCCGGAGGCCGGGGTCAGCGGATTGGGGAAAGGTTTGGTTTCCAGGCCGAGCTTGTCCACATAGTGGTAGAACGCCGTCGACGACACCGGAAAGCGCATGCCGCCCAACTCGGCGATGATACCTTCGGCGCCTTCAAAGGTCTGGGAGCGCAGGCGGCCGCCCATTTTCGAGGCTTCGTACACCACCGGCTTGAGGCCCAGCTTCATCAGTTCGTAGGCGGCCACCAGACCCGCGATGCCGGCGCCGACGATCGCCACTTCGGCGCCGTGGTGGGCGGCGGGGATGCTGCCCAGGCCGGCCGGGTGTTCGATCCAGTCATCAAAGGCAAACGGAAAGTCCGGGCCAAAGATGGTGATGGGTTTCTTGCCGTCGGCGGGGTGGCGATTGGTCTTGCTGATGGTGCTGGACGGAATGCTCATGGCTGACCCTTACTGGCGACCTGGCGGGCGTGACCCGCTGAGTATAGGAAAAGATGGCAGCCAGTTTAGGGAGCGTAGCGTTCGTTAATAAGACGCAATGTGTCGTCGGATTGATCTGTTTTTAGTCGAAATGACGAACCTTTTGATCAGATTGGTTGACCGCGATCCAATTTGTTACTCAGGATGATCGACGTAGTGGTTTTCTCCACCCCGTCCACACTGCCGATCTGGTCCAGCAATTGGTCCAACTGTTCGGGCGAATCCGTGCGCAGCCAAGCCACGTAATCGAACTCTCCACTCACCGCGCACAACTGCTGCACTTGTGCCATCGCACTCAACCGGCGCAACACTTCCTTGCCCGAGCGCGCTTGTACGGTGATCCCGACGTAAGCCTGCAAACCACCATCAACCACGCGTTGCCCAAGGCGCACGCCATAACCGGTGATCACCTGGGTTTTCTCCAGGCGTGCCAGGCGCGACGTCACCGTGGTGCGCGCGATGCCCAACTGCCGGGCGAGCATAGCCACGCTTTCGCGGGCGTTGATCTGCAGGGCGGCGATCAGTTGGCGGTCGATTTCATCTAGGGCAGGCAAGGCGAGGGCTCCGGTACGGGGGCAATGGGTTGGCATCTTACAGGTTGGCGCTGGCGAGCAGGCAGCGGGTAAACAGTTGCGGCACGGGCAGCTGGCGTTGACTGTAGCGGCTCAGCAGGATGATTTCGCGGTAAAAGGTCCGGCTGCCCAATGGGATGACTCGCACGTTGGGCGAGCGTTCCAGCCACAACCCGGCCTGAGGAATCAGCGATACACCCAGGCCGCACTCGACCATCTTGACGATGGCCTCCAGCTCATCCAGCTCCAATGCTACCTGCACGTCAAGTTTATGTTCCTTCAGGAATCGGCTGACCAGGCGACCGCCAAATGAAGTGCGGTCATAGCGCACATGGGGCTGCGTTGCCAGCAACTGCAACGGGTCATCACCCGCCAACGTGTGAGGCACGATCAGCGCGAACGGCTCCTTGCGCAGCACCTGCACGTGCAGCTCCTTGGGCAGGTCGAAGGGCGGGCGGATGATGATCGCCGAGTCCAGTTCACCGGCGTCCACTTGGCTCAACAGCTCCAGGGACACACCAGGTATCAGCTTGCACTCCACCGTCGGCGCCGCCTGACGCAAACGCACCAGTGCCTGGGGCAACAAACCGGTTTGTGCAGTGGTGATGGCGCCCACCTTCAACTCACCCCGGTACTCATTGGCATCCACCGGCACCGCCATGCGGTTGAAGGTCTCCAGGATCTCTCTCGCCAGTGGCAAGGCGCGCAATCCCGCCGCATTCAACGTAGCCTGGCGCCCGGTACGGTCGAACAGCGGCACACCGAGCGCCTGCTCCAACTGACGAATCTGCGCACTCACCGCCGACTGCGTCAGCCCGATATGCATACCGGCCGCCGCGAATGTGCCGTGACGGGTTACTGCGATAAAGGTCTTCAGTTCACGCAGCATGGGCGTCTCGATTGATCGAAATAATTTGAGCTCGGCGCAAAAACTATCGTCTTTTCATCGTTGGCAGCAAGGCTAAAATCGAGGCACTTAACGCCCATAGAGGTTTGACCTGATGACACTTGCACCTTTCCACCTGGCAATCCCGGTATACGACCTCGCCGCTGCGCGGAACTTCTACGGTGACGTGTTTGGCCTCGAAGAAGGACGCTCAAGCGATCATTGGGTCGACTTCAACTTCTTCGGCCACCAACTGGTGATCCACGAACACCCCAAGACCGCCTCCCAGGAATCAGCCCACACCAACGCAGTCGACGGCCACAACGTACCCGTACCGCATTTTGGCGTGGTGCTGGGTTGGGAAGACTGGCATGCCTTGGCGGAACGCTTGCAGGCGCGGCAAACCCGCTTCGTGCTGGAGCCACATATTCGGTTCAAGGGGCAGGTGGGGGAGCAGGCGACGTTGTTTCTGTTTGATCCGTGTGGGAACGCGCTGGAGTTCAAGGCGTTCAAGGATATTGGGCAGTTGTTTGCGAAGTGAGGCGGCCAGACACACGAAAGCCGCGCATCGCGCGGCTTTCTTGTTTGGTGGGCCCACACGGACTTGAACCGTGGACCAAAGGATTATGAGTCCTCTGCTCTGACCAACTGAGCTATAGGCCCTGTAACAGGTCGCGGATTATAACGATGGTTTCCCCGCTGTGCCATCCGAAAAATCCTCAATGCTTATACGAAGAAACGTAGCAGCAAAAAGCTCCGGCGGTAGCGGCAGGCTGACGATGTAGCCTTGCATCTGTTCGCAGCCTTCCGCAGCGAGGAAGGCCTGCTGTGCGGGGTTCTCCACGCCTTCGGCGATGATGGTGAATTGCATGCTGTGGCCCAGGGCGATGATGGCGCGCACGATGGCGGCGTCGTGGGGGTCGTCGGGCAGGCCGCGGACGAAGGATTGGTCGATCTTCAGGTAATCCAAGGGCAGGCGCTTGAGGTAGCTGAGGGAGGAGTAGCCGGTGCCGAAGTCATCGATTGCCAGTTGTACGCCGAGGTCTTTGAGTTGGTGCAGCACCTCCAGCGCTTCTTCGGCCTGGCTCATGATGAAGTTTTCGGTGATCTCCAGTTGCAGGCAGCCCGGGTCGAGTCGGTAGTCGCGCAATAGCTGTTCGATGCGCGCCAGCAAGCCGGGGTGACGCAGTTGGGCGCCGGCCAGGTTCACCGACAGTGGGCCGAACTCGTCGAAGGTGCCTTGCCAGGCGTGCAGTTGTCGGCAGGCCTGTTCCAGCACCCAATCACCGATTTGCAGGATCATGCCGTTCTCTTCGGCGAGGGCGATGAAGTGTTCGGGCGGTACGTCGCCAAACGTGGGGTGATGCCAGCGGATCAATGCTTCGGCACCGATCAGTTCCAGGGTGATCAGGCTCCGTTTCGGCTGGTAGTACAGGGTCAGTTCGTTGCGCTCGATGGCGCGGCGCAGTTCATGTTCCAGCGCCACGCGCTCGTTGGCCTGGGCGGTGAGGTCGCGGGTGTAGCTTTCGACCCGGTTGCGCCCCTTGGCCTTGGAGCGATACATCGCGGCGTCGGCATTCTTGACCAGGGTGGCGACATCGGTGCCGTCCTGCGGGTACAGGCTGGTGCCGATGCTGGCGCTGATAAAGAACTCGTGCTCGCCGGCCTGGAACGGCGGTGTAAAGCAGGCCAACAGCTTATTCGCCAGGTATTCGGCGTCACTCGCGTGTTGCAGGCCTGGGAGCAGGATGATGAATTCGTCGCCGCCCAAGCGTGCCACGGTGTCGATGTCGCGCAGTTGTTCCTTGAGGCGGACGGCGATGTCTTTGAGCAGCAGGTCGCCGATCGGATGGCCGAGGCTGTCGTTGATGTGTTTGAAGCGGTCCAGGTCAAGAAACAGCACGGCGCCCTGTTTGCCGGTTTCCTGGTGACCGTTGAGGGCGGCCTGCAGTCGGCTTTCGAACAGCGTGCGGTTGGGCAGGCCGGTCAATGGGTCGTGATGCGCCTGGTAGTCGAGGCGAGCCTGGGCCAGTTTGAGGCTGGAGATGTCGGCGAACACCGCGACGAAGTGCGTGATCAACTGGTCGCGGTTGCGCACGGCACTGATGGTCAGCCAACTGGGGTACAACTCGCCGTTCTTGCGACGGTTGGAAATCTCGCCTTGCCAATGCCCCTGGGCGGTCAATTGATGCCACATCGCCGCATAAAACGCGCTGTCATGCAGCCCGGAAGCGAGTAGGCGCGGGGTATTGCCGAGGGCTTCGGCCTCGCTGTAGCCGGTGATTTCACTGAAGGCACGGTTGACGGCACTGATGTTCTGCCGGGTGTCGGTGATCAACACACCTTCGGCTGTGCTCTCGAACACGGTGGCAGCTTGTTGCAGTTTTTCCTGCATCAGTTGGCGTTCGGTGATGTCTCGGGCGATGGTCAGCATGCAGTCGTCATCGCCAATCGGCAGTGGGCGGCTGGATAGCTCGCACAAGCGAATCTGACCATCGCTGCGGCGTATGTGGCAGATGAAGTCGCGCACAAAGCCATCGCGCTGCATCAGTTCGAGCATGTGTTTGCGTTCGTTGAGGTCGACCCAGATGCCCAGGTCCAAGGTGGACTGATCGACGGAGGCGGCGCTGTTGAAACCTGTGATCCGGCTGAAACCATCGTTCACTTCTATCAGCAGGCCATCGCGCTGGCGGCTCAACAGCAAGCCGTCGGGGGAGGCGTGGAAGGCCTTGGCGAATTTCTCCTCGGAGGTTTGCAACTGTTGCTGGGTTTCCTTGAGTTGGGTGATGTCGCGCACCACCACCACGATGGCCTCTGTGGTGTCGAGTTGAAACGGTTCGGCGGAAATCAGACCGGTGAAGGCCTGGCCATTGCTGCGCAGGAAGGGCATTTCCAGGTTGCGGATGCTGGTGGTCTGCAACCGCTGCAGCAGATCGGGGCCTGCGCCCTGGATGCCCCAGATGTTCAGCTCGGTAGCGGTTTTACCCACGACCTGTTCGGCTGTTAGCCCGACCTGGTCCTCGAACGCTTTGTTCACCTCCAGCAGGCAGCCGTCGGACAGCCGTGCAATCACCAGGATGTCCGGGCATTGCTGGAACACCGAGGCGAACTTCTGCTCAGACAGTTGCAGGGCCTCTTCGGTGCGCTTTGCCTCACTGATGTCGATCATCAAGCCGCGCAGCACGGGCTCATGGCCGTGCTCGATGAGGCTGACGATATCACGCACCCACAAGCAACGGTTGTCAGCGGTGATGACCCGGTAATCCACGCTGTGGTCACGGTTGGCGCGGGTTTCGCGTTGGCAGTAGGATTCGGTGCGAATCAGGTCGGCGGGGTGAATGATGTTGCGCCAGAAGCCCGGAATCAGCCAGTGGGCCCGTGGGTAACCCAACAGTTCCTCAGCGTGGGGTGATACATAGCTGTAGGTGAAGTCGGTGACGCTGGCTTCCCAGGCAATCGCGGACAAGCTCTCCACCAGGCCGCGATAGTGGTACTCGCTGCTGCGCAGTTCCTGTTCGAGGGCTACGCGGCGGGAGATTTCCGAACTGAGCCGGCGATTGATCCGGATTACCACGGCCAGTACGGTGCTCAGCAGCAACACGGCGGGCAGGCCGTAAGTCAGCAAGTCGGTCCAGAAGGTGCGATGGTCGGTAAAGCTGCCGACCCAATGTTGCTGGATCGCGTCGGTTTCCTGCGGGCCAAGGTCGGCCAGTACCTTGTCGAGGATGCCCACCAGCATTTTGTTGTCGCGTGGTACGCCCATCGCCAACTGATAGCGGTAGGGCGTTTCGCCGCTGACGTACAAACCGTCGAGCTTGAGTTGGCGCAGGCTCCAGACGCTTGAGGCGAGGTCGCCGACGACCGCATCCACTTCGTCCGTGGCCAAGGCTTGCAGCGTCGAACTCACATTCGGCATGGCCACCAGGTTGAGGTCGGGATGGTGCGTGCGCAGCAGTTCATGGGGCGCGTAGTTTTCTACCACGGCAATCTTCAGCCCGTAGAGATCCTTCAGGTTGCGCGGTTTGGCCCCGCCTTCGTGGGCCAGGATGACGATGGGGAAGTCCAGGTACGGGCGAGTGAACGCCATGTAGCCTTGGCGTTCGGGTGTGGACATGATGCCGGGCAGCAGGTCGAGCTGGTTGTTGCGGGCCAGCTCCAGCACCGCGCTCCAGTTCACCGGTTCGATCAGCTTGACCCGTATGCCCAGGCGATCCTGGATCAGGCGCACGTAATCCGCCGCCAAACCTTGGTAGCGACCTTCTTCGTCACGGTACTCAAAGGGTGGCCATGACGCGTCCACCCCCAGGCGCAGCTCCTGATGGTCCGCCAACCAGCCACGCTCATCATCAGTGAGAGTCAACGCGCCAGCCGTTGCGGTCCAGGTCAGCAGCGACAGCAGTAACACAGTCGGCAATCTGGGCATAACGGTCTCGTTATGGCACGGGGAATGTTTCGAGTGTAGACGGGCATTGCGGGGGAGGGGCGTTGCGAGGGATTTTATCTATACAAAACAAAACCCCCGGCCTGGGCCGGGGGTTCTGGTGTCACTCGTCGAGGAAGGAGCGCAGATGCTCGCTTCGCGTCGGGTGGCGCAACTTGCGCAGCGCCTTGGCTTCGATCTGACGGATCCGCTCGCGGGTCACGTCAAACTGCTTACCGACTTCCTCAAGGGTGTGGTCGGTATTCATGTCGATGCCGAAACGCATGCGCAGTACCTTGGCTTCACGGGCAGTGAGGCCGGACAGTACGTCGCGAGTCGCTTCTTTAAGACTCTCAACGGTGGCGACATCGATTGGCGACTGCATGGTCGAGTCTTCGATGAAGTCACCCAAGTGGGAGTCTTCGTCATCACCGATCGGGGTTTCCATGGAGATCGGCTCTTTAGCGATCTTCAATACCTTACGGATTTTATCCTCAGGCATTTCCATGCGTTCGCCCAGCTCTTCCGGGGTCGGTTCGCGACCCATTTCCTGCAACATCTGCCGGGAAATACGGTTGAGCTTGTTGATCGTCTCGATCATGTGCACCGGAATACGGATGGTGCGGGCCTGGTCGGCGATCGAGCGAGTGATCGCCTGACGGATCCACCAGGTGGCATAAGTCGAGAACTTGTAGCCGCGACGGTATTCGAACTTGTCCACAGCCTTCATCAAGCCGATGTTGCCTTCCTGGATCAGGTCGAGGAATTGCAGGCCACGGTTGGTGTACTTCTTCGCGATGGAGATCACCAGACGCAGGTTGGCTTCAACCATCTCTTTCTTCGCGCGGCGGGCCTTGGCCTCGCCGATCGACATGCGACGGTTGATGTCCTTGATCTCGGCTATCGTCAGACCGGTTTCGGTCTCAAGTGCAGTCAGCTTCTGCTGGCAACGGATGATGTCCGGCTGCAGGCGACCGATGGCTTCAGCGTATTTCGCCTTGCCTTTGGCCAGTGCGTCGGTCCAGCTTTCGTCTACTTCGTTGCCCGGGAACTGGCGCAGGAAGTCGGCACGCGGCATGCGGGCATCACGCACGCACAGTTGCATGATTGCGCGCTCTTGGGCACGCAGACGCTCCAGGGCACTTCGAACACGCTCAACCAGGCCTTCGAATTGCTTCGGCACCAGCTTGATCGGCATGAACAGCTCTGCCAGGGCCACCAGCTCGGCAATTGCCTGCTTGTTGGCGCGACCGTGCTTTTTCAGGGCCTTGCGGGTGATTTCCATTTGATCGGAAACCGCACCGAAACGCTGGGCAGCGATGATCGGGTCCGGACCGCTTTCGACTTCGTCTTCATCGTCGCCGCTGGCTTCAGCGTCGTCGTCTTCGGAATCGTCGTCCGCTTTCGCAGCCTTGGCATCGACAGGCGGCGGTACTTCGGCGGCAGGCGGCGCAATGCCGTCATCCGGGTCGATATAACCGCTCAGGACGTCGGACAGGCGACCACCTTCGGTGGTGACGCGGGTGTACTCGGAGAGAATGTGGTCAACCGTGCCTGGGAAGTGCGCGATTGCGCCCATCACTTCACGGATACCCTCTTCGATACGCTTGGCGATTTCGATTTCGCCTTCGCGTGTCAGCAGCTCGACGGTACCCATTTCACGCATATACATGCGCACAGGGTCGGTGGTACGACCGATATCGGTCTCCACAGCAGCCAGCGCGGCAGCCGCTTCTTCTGCGGCTGCCTCGTCGGTATCGGCGTCCGCCAGCATAAGGGAATCCTTATCTGGCGCAGCTTCGAATACGTTGATCCCCATGTCGTTAATCATGCGGATGATGTCTTCCACCTGCTCTGGATCTGAAATATCCTCAGGCAGGTGGTCGTTGACCTCCGCGTAAGTCAGGTAACCCTGCTCACGACCGAGAACGATCAACTCTTTGATACGTGACTGCTGTTGCGCTTTTCCGGACATAACACCCTATCCACTGAAGGTCTTGGCGGGCAAAAAACAAGCCGAGGATTATACCCGAGCTATGACCTCACACGCCAGCTGAGGTCGGGTTTGATGCGGAAACATTCTGTTTTAAGAGGTCGCGCATCTGTTTTGCTATCTGAATTTGCTCTTCAGCCGACAATCCCGGCTGCCTTGCTCTCTTGATGAGTTCATCGAGGGTCTGCGTGTGCTGACCCGCAGATAACCTAGTAATGGTGTCTAAAAACTGTTGTTCAAGGTTGTCACCGTCAATTAGCCACTCCTTTTCCGCGAGCGCTTTGAGCAAGCGGCCTTGTTCGGTGCCATGCCAGCGAGCCATCAATTGAATTGAGTTTAGCTTAGGATTTTTCTGTACCGCCTCGATCAGGGCGATCAGTACCTGGGCGTAGGTGTTGCTCTCGTTGGCAAAGTGATCGGCGCTCTCGACCTTCTCCGCCAGATGCGGGTGGTGGATGAGCGTGCGCAGGGCAATCAACGTCGGCGCTTCCACGGCAACCGGGGTGCGCGGGGCGTAGGCCCCATCGCCGTCACCGCGCTTGCCGTTCTTGCTCCAGGGTTTCTTGTCCCATTTCTTGCCGCCGGCACCGGGTTTCTTCGGCGTCCATTCCTGTTGGGGCGCGTAGGCCTCCTGGGGTTGGTGGAAGTCGGAGTAGTCCGGCATGGCGTCGTAATCCATGCCTGGGTCGTAGGCCGGTGGCGCTGCGTCATGCGGTGCGTTATGCACCAGCTGGCTGACGGCTTCGCCACTGAGCCCAGTGATTTCCAGCAGGCGCATGCGCATCAGGGACTTCAGGTTGGCGCCTGGGACCTTATCAATCAACGGTGCCGCGAGGGTAGCCATGTGGGCCTTGCCTTCGAGGGAGCGTGGATCTGCTTCTTCGGTCAGTTGCTGGAAGAAGTAGTCGGCCAACGGCTGCGCATGTTGATTGATGCGCGCGCGAAATGCGTCGGTGCCTTCGGAGCGCACCAGGGTGTCCGGGTCTTCGCCTTCGGGCAGGAACAGGAAGCGCGCACGGCGTCCATCCTGCAGGCTCGACAGCGTGGCTTCGAGCGCGCGCCATGCGGCATTGCGGCCAGCCTGGTCGCCGTCGAAGCAGAACAGCACGCTGGGCACCACGCGAAACAGGCGTTTCATGTGTTCTTCGCTGGTGGCGGTGCCCAGGGTGGCGACCGCGTTGCGCAAGCCTTGTTGGGCGAGCGCAATCACGTCCATATAGCCTTCAACCACGATGATCTCGTCGAGGTTGCGGTTGTTCTTGCGCGCCTCGAACAGGCCGTAGAGTTCCTGGCCTTTGTGGA
The DNA here is from genome assembly GCF_019823005.1 of Pseudomonas sp. DR208. Taxonomy (NCBI): domain Bacteria; kingdom Pseudomonadati; phylum Pseudomonadota; class Gammaproteobacteria; order Pseudomonadales; family Pseudomonadaceae; genus Pseudomonas; species Pseudomonas sp. DR208. The sequence goes on along the minus strand of NZ_CP081944.1, from coordinate 5,857,618 downwards.
ACACCGGGGTTTCCGGGGAGTTCAGGTACTTGGGCTTGTCGTCTCCCAGCACCCGGCCACCAAAGGCGATGATGCGGCCGCGGCTGTCGCGGATCGGGAACATCACGCGGTCGCGGAAGCGGTCATAGCGTTTGCCGGTCTCGGCGTTCTCCACCAGCAGGCCGGCGTCGATCATGGCTTTTTGCTGGAGGGTGTCACTGCTCAGGTGCTTGTACAGGTTGTCCCAGCCGGGCGGGGCGAACCCCAGGCCGAAGTCGCGGGCGATTTCGCCGGTGAGGCCGCGTCCCTTGAGGTAGTCGACGGCGGCCTTGCGCTGCGGATGGCTTTTAAGCGCCTGACGGTAGAAGTCGGCAGCGGCGGTCAGCAGCGGGTACAGCGGCGAATCGGTGGGTTGCCGCGGTTTGTGCGGGCGGCCGCTTTCTTCGCGAGGGATTTCCATGCCGGCGGCTTTTGCCAGTTCCTCGACGGCCTGGGGGAAGTCCAGGTTGTCGTGGTCCATGATGAAGCCGAGGGCATTGCCGCCCGCGCCGCAGCCAAAGCAGTAGTAGAACTGCTTGTCCGGGCTGACGCTGAACGACGGAGTCTTTTCCTTATGGAACGGGCAGCAAGCGGTGTAGTTCTTGCCGGCCTTCTTCATTTGCACGCGCGAGCTGACCACATCGACGATGTCGGTGCGGTTCAGAAGGTCGTCAATAAAGCTCTGGGGAATCAGCCCGGCCATGGCGTTCTCGTCATCACTGCGTGTAAATGAGGGCCCGTGAGGTGTTCAAGCGCACGTATCGAGTGCTCGAGCATCCAGCGACTGCATGGGGTGTACGGAAGTGTATCTGCCGAATATTCACTGACGTTAGTTTCTGATCAGTCTTCGGTGTGGAAATGTTGCCCCGGCGCCCGGTCTTGGCCGGTGACGGGCCTCGGAAACGCCTCGTTGGGCGCAGTCGACACGGTTGGTCGGCTGTTTACAGAATGAGTGTGCTCGTCAGTAGCCTTGATAGGCTCGTCAGAAGAGACGTGCACCGCTGGCAAAAGAGCCAGTCCTGACGTGTGAAGCAGTTGTCTCGGTCGCATGTGCGGCGTCAACGGTGAAGCATCAAGCGATATCCGCAAATGCCATTAGCCCGGCTGAGGGCCGGGCTTGGCAGAAGCTTGCTACGAACGTCTGTGTATTAGTACAGACGAACGGCGCGGCGCTGTTCGCGCTGAACTTTCTTGGCGTGACGCTTAACAGCGGCTGCTGCTTTACGCTTACGCTCAGAAGTTGGCTTCTCGTAAAATTCGCGGCTACGAACTTCAGCCAGTACACCGGCTTTTTCGCAGGAGCGCTTGAAACGACGCAGAGCTACGTCGAAGGGTTCGTTCTCTTTAACTTTGACGGCTGGCATCCAGAGCTACCTTCTTTCATTACCGGGATCAACGTTCTCGTCGCAAAAAATTCGCGGCTGAGGTCGTCGGTTTTTAAGGGTTGCGGATGTTAACCCCTCATTGCCCGGAATGCAAAGCCTCTGATCGAAAACCGCTAGTCGGGAGGGGGAGTGGCGACTATTATGCGCGCCTTCGAATTCAGCCTCTACAAGGCGCAAACCCATGCTAGTACTGGGACTTGAAACCTCCTGCGACGAAACCGGTGTCGCACTTTACGACAGTGAACGCGGGCTCCTGGCCGATGCGCTGTTCAGCCAGATCGACCTGCACCGTGCCTATGGCGGCGTGGTGCCGGAGCTGGCCAGCCGTGATCACGTCAAGCGCATGCTGCCCCTGATCCGCCAGGTGCTGGACGAGGCCGGCTGCGTGCCGACCGAGATCGACGCTATCGCCTACACGGCCGGCCCCGGATTGGTCGGGGCCCTGCTGGTTGGGGCCTCTTGCGCCCAGGCGCTGGCGTTTGCCTGGGGCATTCCGGCGCTCGGCGTGCACCATATGGAAGGCCATTTGTTGGCTCCGATGCTGGAGAAAACCCCGCCACAGTTCCCGTTCGTCGCTTTGTTGGTTTCGGGCGGCCATACGCAGTTGGTTCAGGTGGATGGCATTGGCCAATACACCCTTTTGGGTGAATCCCTGGATGACGCCGCCGGTGAGGCGTTCGACAAGACCGCGAAGATGATGGGCCTCAATTATCCGGGTGGCCCGGAAATCGCACGCCTCGCTGAAAAAGGCGTGGCCGGCCGTTACACCTTCCCGCGCCCGATGTGTGATCGCCCAGGCCTGATGTTCAGCTTCAGCGGCTTGAAAACCTCCGCGCTGAACACCTGGCAGCAGAGCGTCAGCGCCGGGGACGACAGTGAGCAAGCCCGTTGCGACATCGCGCTGGCGTTCCAGCAGGCCGTGGTGGAGACTTTGACCATCAAGTGCAAGCGCGCCCTGAAACAGGCGGGCATGAAGCGCCTGGTGATCGCCGGCGGCGTCAGTGCCAACAAGGCTTTGCGCACTTCGCTGGAAAAAATGCTCAGCGATATGAAGGGCGATGTGTTCTACGCACGTCCGGAGTTCTGCACCGACAACGGCGCGATGATCGCCTACGCCGGTTGCCAGCGCCTGCAGGCCGGGCAGCATGAAAACCTGGCGATCAGTGTGCAGGCGCGTTGGCCGATGGAGCAGTTGTCGCCGCTGTAACACCGCAACCTGAATTGACGGTATTTAAAAATGCCGTTCGCGCCCGGCAAACAGGTCGCGTAAATTGCCACGGTGGCGCCAGACGATCAGCAGTGTCAGCACGCTCATCGGCAGCAGCGCCGCCGGTTCTTGCCAGGCCAGTAGCGGCAGGGTGAGCGGGGTGGCGATCAATGCGGCGAGTGAGCTGGTGCGGGTCAGGTAGAACGTCAACAGCCAGGCAAGTACAGCCAGTAATGCTGCCGGTGGGTAGATGCCCAGCAACATGCCGGCCGCCGTGGCGACGCCTTTGCCGCCACGAAAGCGGAAGTACAGGGGAAACAGATGGCCCAGGACCGCGCAGACGCCGATCCAGGCCTGTTGTTGCAGGGGCAGGCCGGCGAGGCTGGCGATCAGCACGGGCAACAAGCCCTTGCACAGATCGCCCAGTAGCGTCAGTACGGCGAGTTTCTTGCCGGCCAGGCGCAACATATTGGTGGCGCCGGCATTGCCTGAGCCACTCATTCGCGGATCGGGATTTCCCGTCAGGCGGCTGAGCAAAATGGCGAAGGACAGCGAGCCGAGCAGGTAGGCGAAGATCGCCAGTGACCAAAACATGCTAACTATTCCGGGCGAGGACGCCCTGATTCTAACGGGGCATCGCGCCCTTGTCGTGCTGCGGAGAAGAGTGCTTGGACAGAGTGTTTATCGAAGGCCTGGAAGTCGACACCGTCATCGGGGCCTACGACTGGGAGCGCGGAATCCGCCAATGCCTGCGCCTGGACCTGAGCTTTGCCTGGGACAACCGCCCGGCTGCGGCCGGTGACGACCTGACCCTTGCGCTGGATTACGCCAGCGTGTCCGCGCGCATCCAGGCCTTTGCCGAGCAATCCCAGTACCAACTGGTGGAAACCTTTGCCGAACGCCTCGCGCAAGTGTTGATGAATGAATTCCAGATTCCCTGGCTGCACCTCAAGCTGACCAAGCCTGGTGCCGTGCCGGCTGCCAAAGGCGTGGGCGTGGAGATCGAGCGCGGATGTCGCTAACTCAGGTTTACCTTGGCCTAGGCAGCAATATCGAGCGCGAGTCTCACCTGTGCGCCGGCTTGGATGCGCTGGCGAGTTTCTTGACCGATATGCGTTGCTCGGCGGTGTTCGAAAGCCAGCCGGTGGGCATCAAGAGTGGGCCGTTCTTCAATCTGGTGGTGTCGGCGTATACCGATCTGCCGTTGATGGAACTGGACCGCCGGTTGAAATTCATCGAGGCCGACAACGGTCGTTATGCGCCGGACCGCAAAGGGCTGCCGTTGGATATCGACGTGTTGTTGTATGGCGATCTGGTGGGCAATTTCGATGGTTTGGTTTTGCCGCGTGCGGAAATCCTGAAAAACGCCTTTGTGTTGTGGCCGCTGTCGCTGATGGCGCCGGAACGCGTGCATCCTGAGGTGGGCAAGACGCTGGCCGATTTGTGGCGCGATGCGCAGATCGACCAAGTGCTGGCGCCTGTCGCGTTTGAATGGCAGGGCCGACAACTGACGCCGGGCGCTCTCCTGTAGGAGCCGGGCTTGCTCGCGAAAAACCGGAGAGCGCTGCGTTATCGTTGACGTTCTTCGCGAACAAGCTCGCTCCTAAATGAGGGCGTGTTGTTCCTTGTAGGTTTTTAGTGCCTTGAGCCGTTCGCGCTTGAGCGCCTCACCCAGCTCCGGGCCTTTGAAGCCTTTCTCCAGCAAGGGGGCCACCGCAACCTCGCGAGCTGCTTTTGCCGCTCCGCGCAAATAATCCGCCTGTGGATAACTTCTTTGCTCCAGACCCTTGCGGCCTCGGGCGTCCATCTCGCAGGCGACCACGAACTCTTCAAAGCGCTGTGGCCGCCGGTACACGTCGAAGCTTTGCAGCAACTCCAGCAATGTCGAGGCCTTCAGCTCCAGAGCGCGATGGCCGTGGGTGTGATATTGGCCCACCAGCAGTGCTAATTCCTGGCAATCCCTCGGCACCTTGAAGCGTTCGTTGACCGCCTTGATCAGCTTCAAGCCCCGGTGTTCGTGGGCGATGTGCTGCGGCAACTTATCCACAGGCGTCGTACCCTTGCCCAAGTCGTGGAGCAGGCAGGCCCAGCGCACAGTCAGTGGCTGTTGATGCAAGGCGGCTTGTTCTAGCACGCTGAGGGTGTGCACGCCGGTGTCGATTTCCGGGTGATGGGCTTCGGGTTGTGGCACGCCGAACAGTGCATCGACTTCGGGCATCAAGGTTTTCAGGGCCTGGCAGTCACGCAGTACCTGAATAAACACCTGAGGTTGATCTTCCATCAGCGCCCGGCAGATTTCTTTCCAGCTGCGCTCCGGCGTCAGGGCTTCCAGTTCGCCGGATTCGCTGAGTTGGCGCATCAGCTCCAGTGTTTCCGGCGCGACGGTGAACCCCAGGGGCGCATAACGTGCAGCAAATCGTGCCACTCGCAGTACGCGCAGGGGATCTTCGGCGAACGCCGGGGAAACGTGACGCAGAATGCGCGCTTGAAGATCGCGTTGGCCGTGATAAGGGTCGATCAAGTTACCGTCATCGTCTTGCGCCATGGCGTTGATGGTCAGGTCGCGACGGATCAGGTCTTCTTCCAGCGTCACTTCGGGGCTCGCGTGAAACACAAAGCCGCCGTAACCCCGGCCACTCTTGCGTTCGGTGCGGGCGAGGGCGTACTCGTCGCCGTTCGTTGGATCGAGGAACACTGGGAAGTCTGCGCCCACCGGCTTATAGCCCTTGGCGAGCATCTCTTCGGCAGTCGCGCCCACCACGACGCGGTCAATATCGGTGACCGGGATGCCCAAGAGGCGATCCCGTACCGCACCGCCGACTTTATAGGTTTTCATGAAAAAGCCTCCGTTAGCGGCACAGGATACCGCCTGTGCCTGACCAATGGAGGCTTTGCTGTTTCAGAGATGAACGACAGCCAGGTCCAGGCGACCGTAGTCGTTGTCGTTGTGATCGCTGCGCGGTGGCACATGGTGGGTCTTCATCACCTGATCGCCTTGCAGGGTTTCCAGGTGAATATCGAAGCCCCACAGCCGATGCAGGTGCTTGAGTACTTCCTCGGTGGATTCTCCCAAAGGTTTGCGATCGTGCTGCTGGTGCCGCAGGGTCAGCGAGCGGTCGCCGCGCACGTCGATACTGTAGATCTGCACGTTGGGCTCGCGGTTGCCCAGGTTGTACTGCGCCGCCAGGGTTTCACGGATGGTGCGATAGCCAGGCTCGTCGTGGATGGCCGGCACCACCAGGTCATCCTTGAGGTCGTCGTCGAGGATGCTGAACAGCTTGAGGTCGCGGATCACCTGAGGTGACAGGTACTGGAGGATAAAACTCTCGTCCTTGAAGCTGCTCATGGCGAACTTGATGGTGGAGAGCCAGTCGCTGCCGGCGATTTCCGGGAACCAGCGGCGGTCTTCTTCGGTGGGGTGCTCGCACATGCGGCGGATATCGCGGTACATCGCAAAGCCCAGCGCATAAGGGTTGATGCCATTGTAGTAAGGGCTGTCGAAGCCGGGTTGGAAGACCACGCTGGTGTGGGAGGTGAGGAATTCCATCATGAAGCCGTCGGTGACCAGGCCTTCGTCGTACAGGTCATTCATCAGTGTGTAGTGCCAGAACGTTGCCCAGCCTTCGTTCATCACCTGGGTCTGGCGCTGTGGATAAAAATACTGCGCGATCTTGCGCACAATACGCACGATTTCCCGCTGCCAGGGCTCCAGCAACGGCGCGTGTTTTTCCAGGAAGTACAGGATGTTTTCCTGAGGTTCGGCGGGGAAGCGTACATTATCCTTGTCGCTGTTTTTTCCTGTCTTTTTGGGAATGGTGCGCCACAGGTCATTGATCTGCTTCTGCAGGTGTTCTTCGCGCTCCTTCTGGCGCAGGCGTTCTTCCTCGGCGGAAATCGGGTACGGGCGCTTGTAGCGGTCGACGCCGTAGTTCATCAGCGCGTGGCAGGAGTCGAGCAGGTCCTCCACCGCATCGATGCCGTGGCGCTCCTCGCACTGCATGATGTACTGCTTGGCAAACACCAGGTAATCGATGATCGAACTGGCGTCGGTCCAGGTACGGAACAGGTAATTGCCCTTGAAGAAGCTGTTATGCCCGTAGCAGGCGTGGGCCACCACCAGTGCCTGCATGCAGATGGTGTTTTCTTCCATCAGGTAGGCGATGCACGGGTCGGAGTTGATCACGATCTCGTAGGCCAGGCCCATCTGGCCGCGGGTGTAGGACTTTTCGGTGCTGAGGAAGTGCTTGCCGTAGGACCAGTGGTGATAGCCCAGCGGCATGCCCACCGAGGCGTAGGCATCCATCATCTGTTCGGCGGTAATCACTTCGATCTGGTTGGGGTAGGTGTCCAGGGCATACCCCGCGGCGATACGGCTGATTTCCCGGTCATAAGCCTGGATCAGTTCAAAGGTCCACTCTGACCCCGTGGAGATGGGTTGGCGTTTTTGCTCTTTTTTGGCGGTCATGTCACTAACCTGCGCTGGAAGAGTTCACGGAAGACCGGGTAGATATCGCCGGCCGAGACCAGTTGCTGCTGGGCGAACGTGTCGGCGAAGGCTTCGCCGATGCGCTCGTATTCGAACCACAGCGCCTGGTGCTCACGGGGGGTAATTTCGACATACGTGTAGTACTGCACGAACGGCATGATCTGGTTGATCAGGATGTCGCGGCAGATGGGCGAATCGTCGTTCCAGTTGTCACCGTCCGAGGCTTGCGCGGCGTAGATGTTCCACTCATTGGCCGGGTAGCGCTCGGCCATGATCTCCTGCATCAGCTTCAAGGCGCTGGAGACGATGGTGCCGCCGGTTTCCCGTGAATAAAAGAACTCCTCTTCGTCGACTTCCCGGGCGCTGGTGTGATGGCGGATAAATACCACGTCGATCTTGTCGTAGTTCCGCTTGAGGAACAGATACAGCAGGATGAAGAAGCGCTTGGCGATGTCCTTGGTGGCCTGGGTCATGGAGCCGGACACGTCCATCAGGCAGAACATCACGGCTTTGGAGCTGGGGTTGGGTTGCTTGACCAGCAGGTTGTATTTCAAGTCAAAGGTATCGAGGAACGGCACGCGGTGAATGCGCGCGCTGAGCTTCTCGATTTCTGCCTCTATTTGCTGGATATCGCCGAAGTTGTCCGGTTCTTCACGCTTCAAGCGCACCAACTCTTCCTTGGCCTCCTTCAGTTTGGCGCGGCTGCTGCCCGACAGTGCGATACGCCGGGCATGGGCCGAGCGCAGGGTACGGATGATGTTGATGCGCGAGGGGTTGCCCTCGTTGCTGATACCCGCGCGTACGGTCTTGAAGGTGTCGGTGCCGGTCAGGTTGCGCTTGACCAGGTTGGGCAGTTCCAGGTCCTCGAACATGAATTCGAGGAATTCTTCCTGGGTGATCTGGAACACGAACTCGTCCATGCCTTCGCCGGAGTTGCCCGCCTTGCCCGGACCTTTGCCGCCGCCACCCCCTTGGGGACGCTGGATATGCTCGCCGGTGGTGAACTCCTTGTTGCCGGGGTGCACGACGGTCTGTTTACCGCCCCGGCCGTGGTGCAGCACCGGTTCGTCAATGTCCCGTCCGGGAATGCTGATTTGTTCGCCATGCTCCATGTCCGTGATGGAGCGGCGACTGACGGCCTCTTCTACGGCCTTTTTGATGTGGTCACGGTAACGCCGCAGGAAACGCTGGCGGTTTACCGTGCTCTTGTTCTTGCCATTGAGGCGTCGGTCGATCACATAGCTCATGGGGAGCCCTCCGGGCAGCTTCACGTTACAAGCTTCAAGCGGCGAGCTGGAAGCTTAGAGACAAGCGGTCGGCTGCCAGGCCAGAAGCCCGGCAGCGCACGCCTGTCGCTGCCTTACTGCGATTTGCGCACCCGCAGGTACCACTCGGACAGCAGCCGTACCTGTTTGTCGGTGTAGCCGCGCTCGACCATTCGTGTGACGAAGTCGTTGTGTTTTTGCTGATCCTCCTTGCTGGCCTTGGCGTTGAAGCTGATGACCGGCAGCAAGTCCTCGGTGTTGGAGAACATTTTCTTCTCGATGACCACCCGCAGCTTCTCGTAGCTGAGCCAGGTCGGGTTCTTGCCATTGTTGTTGGCGCGGGCGCGCAGCACGAAGTTGACGATTTCGTTGCGGAAATCCTTCGGATTGCTGATGCCGGCGGGTTTTTCGATCTTTTCCAGTTCTTCGTTGAGGGCGACGCGGTTGAGGATCTCGCCGGTTTCCGGGTCGCGGTATTCCTGGTCCTGGATCCAGAAGTCGGCGTACAGCACGTAGCGGTCGAAGATGTTCTGGCCGTACTCGCTATAGGACTCCAGGTACGCAGTCTGGATTTCCTTGCCGATGAACTCGATGTAGCGCGGCGCCAGGTATTCCTTGAGGAACCGCAGATAGCGTTCGCGGGTTTCCGCCTGGAATTGCTCCTGTTCGATCTGCTGTTCCAGCACATAGAGCAAGTGCACTGGGTTGGCGGCAATTTCGTGGGGGTCGAAGTTGAAGACCTTGGACAGGATCTTGAACGCAAAGCGCGTCGACAGGCCGTTCATGCCCTCATCCACACCGGCCGTGTCGCGATACTCCTGTATCGACTTGGCCTTGGGGTCGGTGTCCTTGAGGTTTTCGCCGTCGTACACGCGCATCTTCGAGTAAATATTCGAGTTTTCTGGCTCCTTGAGTCGTGACAGCACGGTGAACTGGGCAAGCATCTTCAAGGTGTCGGGTGCGCAATGCGCCTTGGACAGGGAACTGTTGAACAGCAGCTTGTCGTAGATCTTGATTTCATCGCTGACCCGCAGGCAGTAAGGCACCTTGACGATATAGATCCGGTCGATGAAGGCTTCGTTGTTCTTGTTGTTGCGGAAGGTGTGCCACTCCGATTCGTTGGAGTGGGCCAGCAGGATCCCGGTAAACGGAATCGCCCCGAGGCCTTCGGTACTGTTGTAGTTGCCTTCCTGGGTGGCGGTAAGCAGTGGGTGCAGCACCTTGATCGGTGCCTTGAACATCTCCACGAACTCCATCAGGCCCTGGTTGGCCCGGCACAGTGCGCCAGAATAGCTGTAGGCATCGGCGTCGTTCTGCGGGAATTCCTCGAGTTTGCGGATATCGACCTTACCCACGAGGGCCGAGATGTCCTGGTTGTTCTCATCGCCCGGTTCGGTCTTGGCCACGCCGATCTGATTGAGGATGGACGGGTAGAGCTTGACCACGCGGAACTGGCTGATGTCACCGCCGAACTCGGCCAGGCGCTTGGTGGCCCAGGGCGACATGATGGTGTTGAGGTAGCGGCGCGGGATGCCGAAGTCTTCTTCGAGGATCGCGCCATCTTCCGTGGCGTTGAACAGGCCCAGGGGCGACTCGAAGACCGGCGAGCCCTTGATGGCGTAGAAGGGCACCTTCTCGATCAGTTGTTTGAGCTTCTCGGCCAGGGACGACTTGCCGCCGCCGACGGGGCCGAGCAAGTAGAGGATCTGTTTCTTCTCTTCCAGGCCTTGGGCGGCATGGCGGAAGTAGGAGACGATCTGGTCGATGCATTCTTCCATCCCATGGAAGTCTTCAAAGGCCGGGTAGCGACGGATCACCTTGTTGGAGAATATTCGCGACAGCCGCGAATTGTTCGAGGTGTCTATCAGTTGCGGATCGCCTATCGCCAGCAGCAAACGTTCGGCGGCAGACGCATAGGTGCTGCGATCCTGTTTGCACAGCTCGAGATACTCTTGCAGCGTGAGTTCTTCCTGCTGTGTGGATTCGAAGCGGTTTTTGAAGTGGCTAAAAATACTCATGACGTCGTCACCTCGCTCGATACGTGGAGCCGACGCCGGATCAATCAGTCGATGCTGGCAGACATTGGCAGACGCCAATGGCTGTTTTCCCCCCAGAACACCCTGAAACGCTACCGATGACCCGCACGCCGGTGTACCGGCTCTCCCCTGATTCGGATGGCCTGCGCTTAAGGATAGTTCGGAATCGGAGAGGTCAAGGCGCGATGCGCAATTAGTTTGGCTGCGCCGTTCGTCAGAAACGGCGCAAGCCCAAGCGTCACGCGGGGTAGCGGGGTGTGAAAAAAATTATTGCGAATCGCCCGAGGAAATTTCCGCAGGATAGGTCGTACGCCACAGCTCAAAGCCGCCGTCCAGGCTGTAGACGTCGGAGAAGCCCTGGCTGATCAGGTAGGCCGCCGCGCTCTGGCTGGAGTTGCCGTGGTAGCAGGCCACGATTACCGGTGCGTCAAGGTCGGCGGCGCGGATGAAGTCGGCGATGTTGACGTTGTCCAGGTGCCTGGCACCGGTGATGTGCGCGGCGTTGTAGGTCGGCTGGTCGCGGATATCGACCACCACGGCACCTTGCTCGCGCAGGGCCTGGGCTTGTTCGGGAGGGATACGTTTGAATTCGCTCATGGATGGCTCCTAGGGCCTGGCGGTAGCCGGCAATGTAACGGGCGGGGGGGATTCGCACTGGCAGCTATAACGCTCGCCGGTGTCGACGTTCATCAGCGTCATGGCGCCGCCCCACACGCAACCGGTGTCGAGGGCGAATACGCCAGGCTCATCGCACTTGCCTTCAAGTGCAGCCCAGTGACCGAAAATGATCCTGGTGTCACGGGTCTTGCGTTCTTTGTGGGCGAACCAAGGCTTATAGCCGGGAAGCGCGGTGTCGGCGCCTTCCTTGCTCTTGAGGTCCAGCTTGCCCTCGGCGGTGCAGAAGCGCATGCGCGTGAAGTAGTTGGTGATAACTCGCAGGCGTGCGACGCCGGTCAGGTCGTTGTCCCACTTCACCGGCTCGTTGCCGTACATCCCGTCGAGGTAGGCGGTGTACAGATTGTCATCGGCCAGGGCGCTCTCGACTTCAGCGGCGCACTTGAGTGCTTTCTTCAATGACCATTGGGGCGGGATGCCTGCATGGACCAGGGCTACGTTACGGCCTTCGTCGTAATGCATGATTTTCTGGCGGCGCAACCAGTCGAGCAACGCGGCGCGATCGGGCGCTTCGAGGATTTCCCGCAAGGTATCGCCCTTTTTCAGGCGCTCGATGTTGTTGCCGGCCGCCAGCAGGTGCAGGTCGTGGTTGCCCAATACGCACACCAGGGAATCGCGCAGGCTATATAAGTAGCGCAGCGTCTCCAGGGACTGCGGGCCGCGATTGACCAGGTCACCGACCAACCACAGGCGGTCACTTGCCGGATCGAAGGCTACGCGCTCAAGCAGGCACTTGAGCGGCTCCAGGCAACCTTGCAGGTCGCCGACCGCATACGTCGTCATCAGTGCAGGGCTCCCGGCACGGCAAGACGGAACGGCGCGATGATGGCGTCGAACAGTTGGCCGTCGGTGGCCTTCATTTGATACGAGCCTTGCATGGTGCCGACCTTGGAGGTCATCACCGTGCCGCTGCTGTAGGTGTGGCTGGCGCCGCTTTCGATCAGTGGCTGCTGGCCGACCACGCCTGCGCCGCGCACTTCTTCGACCTGGCCGTCACCGTCGGTGATCACCCAGTGGCGTGACAGCAACTTGGCAGGTACCAGCCCGTTGTTTTTCACCGTGATGGTGTAGGCAAAGGCGAAGCGGTTCTGTTCAGGTTGCGATTGGTCCGCCAGGAAGCGGGTTACGACGCTGACGTCGATCTGGTAGCGAGGATCGGACATGCAAGAGGCCTTAAAAGCAGAGGACAGCAGATGCGGGTCAGTCTAGGCCAAGAGGTGGGCACTAGGCCAGACATGCTGTCTGGCCTATCCCCGGGATGCTCTATTGCGCTGCGGGCGCAGGCTGGATGGCCAACTGGTCGGCCAGGCGTACGAACGCGGCCAGGTCCAGTTGCTCGGGACGCAGGCTGCCATCGACGCCGGCAGCTTCGATCTCGGCATTGCTCAGCAAGGCCTTGAGCGTGTTGCGCAGGGTCTTGCGGCGCTGGTTGAAGGCTTCGCGTACGACGCGTTCCAGCAGGCGATGGTCCTTGGCCGGGTGCGGCAGTACCGCGTGGGGCACCAGGCGCACAATCGCCGAATCGACCTTCGGCGGCGGGTTGAACGCCCCCGGACCGACGTTGAACAGGTGTTCGACGCGGCAGTGGTACTGAACCATGATCGACAGGCGACCCCAATCACCACCGCCAGGGCCTGCCGCGAGTCGTTCGACCACTTCCTTTTGCAGCATGAAGTGCATGTCGCGGATGATCCCGGCGTTGTTCAGCAGGTGGAAAATCAGCGGCGTGGAGATGTTGTACGGCAGGTTACCCACCACGCGCAGGCTGTTGGGCGCGGCATTGAGGGTGTTGAAGTCGAACTTCAGCGCATCACCCTGATGCAGGTTGAAGTTGGGCTTGCCGGCGAACTGTTGGTTGAGAATCGGGATCAGGTCCTTGTCCAGCTCCACCACATCCAGTTGGCTGCCGCTGGCCAGCAGGCCTTGGGTCAGCGCGCCCTGGCCCGGGCCGATTTCCAGCAGACGGTCTTCGGGCTTGGCATGGATGGAGCGCAGGATGCGGTCGATCACGCCAGCGTCGTGCAGGAAGTTTTGCCCGAAGCGCTTGCGCGCCCGGTGTTGGTAATGCTCAGTCATATACGGGTCTCGGCCATCTGATAGGCGGTTTCCAGGGCCACGTGCAGGCTACCGGTATCGATCCTGCCGCTGCCCGCCAGGTCCAGGGCGGTGCCATGGTCGACGGAGGTGCGGATGATCGGCAAGCCCAATGTCACGTTGACGGCGGCGCCGAAGCCTTTGTATTTAAGCACCGGCAGTCCCTGGTCGTGGTACATCGCCAGCACTGCATCGCAGTGCTCCAGATATTTGGGGGTAAACAGAGTGTCCGCAGGCAGCGGGCCGTGCAGGTCCATGCCTTCTTGGCGCAGACGCTCCAGAGTGGGTTCGATGATGTCGATTTCTTCGTGGCCCAAGTGACCGCCTTCACCGGCGTGGGGGTTAAGCCCACAGACCAGGATGCGCGGTTGGGCGATGCCGAACTTCTGTTGCAGGTCGGCGTGCAGGATGCGTGTCACGCGCTCCAGTCGCTCGACGGTGATGGCATCGGCAATGTCGCGCAGTGGCAGGTGCGTGGTCACCAGGGCGACCCGCAGGCCGCGCGTGGCCAGCATCATCACCACTTGCTCAGTGTGGGTCAGTTCGGCAAGGAATTCGGTGTGGCCGGAAAAGGCGATGCCGGATTCGTTGATCACGCCCTTGTGCACGGGGGCGGTGATCATGCCGGCGAAGTCGCCGTCGATGCAGCCTTGCCCGGCGCGGGTCAGGGTTTCGAGTACGAACACTGCGTTGGCCTTGTCCAGTTGCCCGGCGACGACTTTGGCCTGCAGTGGGGTGTCCCACACATACAGGCTGCCGGCGGGGGAGGGCAGGTCCGGCCAGTTGCCCGGTGCCACGTCAAGCAAAGTGACTGCCACACCCAGTTGCGCGGCCCGCTCAAGGAGCAGGTCACGGCTGGTAATGGCGATCAGGGGGTGTGGCTGGGGTTGCGAGGCGAGCAGCAGGCACAGGTCAGGACCAATGCCGGCCGGCTCGCCGGGTGTCACCGCGAAACGCTGGGGTTTCACTGCACTGCCTGGTCGGTGCCTGCCGGGGCGCCTGGTAGCTTGATTTCAACGTAGGCTTCGTCACGGATCTGACGCAGCCAGGTCTGCAGTTCTTCATCGTATTTGCGGTTACGCAGTACGTTCAGCGCTTGTTGCTCGCGGGCCTGGCTGGTGTTGTCGGTGGCGCGACGGCCAAGGACTTCCAGCACATGCCAGCCATATTGGGTCTTGAACGGCTTGGACAACACGCCCTGCGGCGTATCGGCCATCACCTGCTGGAACTCCGGCACCAGGGCTTTCGGGTCGATCCAGTTCAGGTCGCCGCCGTTGAGGGCTGAGCCCGGGTCTTCCGAGAAACTCTTGGCCAGGGTGGCGAAGTCTTCACCGCTTTCGATGCGGTCGTAGATCTTCTGGGCCAGTTCCTTGGTTTGCGCTTCGGTGCGGATTTCGCTTGGTTTGACCAGGATATGACGAACATGCACTTCGTCTTTAAGCGAGGTCTCGCCACCGCGACGCTCCAGCAACTTCAGGATGATGAAACCACCTGGGGTGCGGGCTGGTTTGGTGATATCACCCACGGCCATGGCGCTCAGTTCACGGTCGAACGGAGGTGGCAACTGAGCGGCTTTACGCCAGCCCATGTCACCGCCCTCGAGGGCGTTGTCGCTACCGGATTGGGCAATGGCCATCTGGGCGAAATCAGCACCGGCCTTGAGGCGATCATAGATAGCCTGGGTCTTGGCGGCGGCTGCGTTGAGCTGCTCGGAGTTGGCGCTGTCCGGTGTCGGGATCAGGATATTGGCCAAGTGCAGTTCTTCGGAGAGCTGCATCTTGCCAAGGTCCGACGCCAGGAAGTTCTTCACTTCCTGCTCGGACACCTGGACCCGCTCGGCAACACGGCGCTGACGCACACGGCTGATGATCATTTCACGACGGATCTGGTCACGGGCGTCTTCATACGAAAGGCCATCGTGGGCCAGCGCCGCGCGGAATTGATCGATACTCATGTTGTTGCGCTGGGCAATGGTGCCAACGGCCTGGTTCAGTTCTTCGTCCGAAATACGGATGCCGGAACGATCGCCGATCTGCAGTTGCAGGTTCTCGACGATCAGGCGTTCCAGTACCTGCTGGTCCAGGACACTGGTCGGCGGCACACCACCGCCACGCTTGGCGATGGTTTGCTGGACTTCCTTGACGCGCTGGTCCAGTTGGCTCTGCATGATCACGTCATTATCGACGATGGCCACGACCTTATCCAGTTCTTGAACCGCAGCGTGCACCGATGCGGCGCCCAGGAACAGCGCGCCCAGCACTAGCGGGCGCAGACAATCAGAAAGCTTGGTCTTCACGTTCACGATAACCTTCAATGCCTTTGTCGAGGAAGCTCTCTACCTTGGCGCCGGTCAGGCCGCCGAGTCCTTTGAGGACGATCTGGAAGAAGAGCCCGTGGTCACCCTTTTCGTTAAGCGGGGCGATCTGGCTGTATTCGTCGTTGGAAACCCAGTAACGGTTGATGACGCGCAGTTTCCAGCAGCAGTTGTCGTACTCGAAACCACCGAAGGCTTCCAGGGTACGGTTGCGGGCATAGTCGTACTGCCAGCGAGTGATCAGGTTCCATTGTGGAATGATCGGCCACATCATCGAGAAGTCGTGTTGCTGGATCTTGTAGTAATCCTTCACGAAGTTCGGATCACCTGGCTGCCCGTAGTCGCCACCGAACTGCCATTTGCCGGTCAGCTGGTTGTAGACGACCTGGTCATTGCGATAGCGATAACCGACGTTGATGATCTTGTTCGGGTTGTCTTCCGGCTGGTAGTGCAGCATCGCGCTACCGGAACGAGGGCTGTGTTCCTCGGTGTCCCAGTTGTAGTCGGCAGTGGCGCGCCAGTCACGGTTGAAGCGGAACTCGTAGTCCAGGGCAACCGGCGAAACGTCGGACTGTGCGTCGGCACGGTCCGCCGCCAGGATACCTGGAAGTTGAACTTCACGGTCCTTGAAGTACACGGCCTGGCCGATGGATACGCGCTGACGCTCGAAGCCGTTCTCTTCGATCCAGCGGCTGGTCAAGCCCAGGGACAGCTTGTTTTCGTCGCCGATGCGGTCGGTGCCGCTGAAGCGGTTATCGCGGAACAGCGACGCGTAGCTGAACGAGTACTCGCTGGTGTCGAAGACCGGGATATCAGCCTGGTCCTTGTTCGGTACGTACAGGTAGAACGCACGCGGCTCAAGGGTCTGGCGATACTCTTTGCCGAACCAGTTGGTGTTGCGGTCGAAATACAGGCCGCTGTCGACGCTGGCAATCGGAACCGCACGGTCCTGGGAGCTTTTGAACGTACCACCGGCGTACTGGGTACCGTTCCTGGCTGCTGCGGCCTGGTCGGCAATGATCTGGTTCTTGCCGATGTTGTCTAGGTCCAAGTCATACTTGGTGTACACGTACTTGAGCTTCGGCGTGATGAAGCCGTAGGTCCAGTTCATCGGGTATTCGACGGCTGGGGCTACGTTCAGGCGCGTGCCGTTGGCACGGGTCAGGCCGCGGACGTAGGTGTCCAGGCGGGCTTCTGAGTCACCGTTCTCATTGATAAAGTTGCCGTTCTCCAGATCGCGATCGAAACGCACGGCTTCGGTCTCGTAGCTGAAGTTAAGGCCACCTGGATGGTACGGCAGCGTGCCGTTGAAGGTGATCTGCGGCAGGCGGTCATACGGAGTGACCTGCGAAATCGTTGCCAACTGGTAGGCCTGCAGGTTCAAGCGAGCCTGGAAGCTGTCGCCGCGATATGTCACCGAACCCTGCTGGTTGATGTAGTCGCGGCTCTCAACGCCTTCCTGATAGGACTTGAGGTCCTGGAAGTAGTAAGGGTCGCTGATCTTGGTGTAGTCGACCTGGGTCAGTACACGCGAGTCCAGCCCGCCCTTGTGTTGCCAGTTGAGCATGTAGCGGGTTTTTTCGTAATCGGTCTGCTTTTTCCGCTCGTCGCTGTCGTCGTTCAGGTACGCCCCGCCGAACTGGCCTTCGCTGGACTTGGTGAGGTAGCGGAATTCGCCTTCCATCAACAGGCCACGCTTGGTCATGTACTGCGGGTACAACGTGGCGTCATAGTTCGGCGCCAGGTTGAAGTAGTACGGCGTAACTAGGGTAAAGCCAGTCTCGCTGCCAGTGCTGAAGCTTGGCGGCAGGAAGCCGGATTGACGACGATCGTCGATCGGGAAATAGATATAAGGGGTGTACAGGATCGGGATGTTCTTGATCCGCAACGTCGCGTTGGTGGCCGTACCGAAACCGGTGGCCGGGTTCAACGTGATGTTGTTGCCCTTGAGCTGCCAGGCGTTGCTGTCTGGCTCGCAGGTGGTGTACGTACCGTCCTTGAGACGGATGATCGCGTTCTCGGCACGCTTGGCGTACAGCGCGTTACCGCGGATACGCGATTTGTGCATCACATATTCGGCGTTGTCGATCTGGGCGGCGCCAGTGTCCAGCTGGACTTCGGCGTGATCGCCGACGATCAATGCGCCGTTGTCGCGTAAACGAACGTTGCCGTTCAGCTCGCCACGGTTCTCGGCCTGGTACAGGCTGGCTTCCTCGGATTCCAGTTGCATGCTGCCCTGGCGCATGACGACGTCACCGGCCAGTGTCGCCACCTGTTGTTCCTGCTCGTAACGAGAGGCCTTGGCACCGATGAAGGTGGGCGCATCGCTCTTGTTCGTCTTGTCGTTCATGCCAGGACGCGTCGGCTCGATGTACGCACCGCCGCAGTAAGGGCCGGTTTCGGCCAACTGTGCTGCGGTCAGCTTGTCGCGGGGCACCCAGTCCAGGTGGCTGTAGTCGGCGCTGCGCGAACGCAGGCCACGGCCCTTGGCCTCGGTGACCAGAGCGGTCTTGGGCTCGGCCTCAGCGTTGCCGCCAGCATCGGCCTGCGCCGTGCTGTTGGCGGAGCTGACGGCTGCACCGTCATGCACCGGGCGTGGTGGTAGTGGGGTTGCGGCGGTTTTTGGCGCGCAATCCCAGGCACCCGAAGCAGAGACTGAGCAGTCATACTGTTCCGCGGCGACCACGAATGAAGTGGCGAAGGGTTGCAGGGCCAGCAGACTGCCGGTTACCAGCAACGGAAATTTTCTACGAAACGCGGGGGATTTCAATGCCATCTTATTAGTCCGGGCTTCCTGCGTGCCATCTGCCCGCGGTTTGGGCCGCACGCCTCTCGATGGTCTGAAAAAGATGCGTGATAATAAAGCATGCCCCGCTTGACGGCTAGCGCCGTCGGAGACCCTTGTAATGCCCGAGCAAGATCTACGTTTACAACAGCTGGAAGCCTGGCTGGAAGAGCAGTTGCCGATCCTTTTCAACACTCAAGGCTGGGGCGCCGTCCCCCCGGCCACATTGACCGCGGCCAGCAGCGACGCGAGTTTCAGGCGCTACTTCCGTTGGGAAGGGGGGGGCCGGACCTTTGTCGTAATGGACGCTCCACCCCCCCAGGAAAACTGCAAACCTTTCGTCGATATCGCTCATTTGCTGGCGAAGTCGGGCATAAATGTTCCAAAAATTTATGCAGAAGATTTGCCCCGAGGCTTTCTTTTGCTCAATGACCTGGGCAAAAAAACCTACCTGGACGTGATTGACGACAAAAATGCCGATCACTTGTTTGCCGATGCCATCGACGCCTTGCTGGCTTTCCAGCAGTTGCCGATGGACGCGCCGCTGCCCAGCTATGACGTCGCCTTGCTGCGCCGCGAGCTTGAATTGTTTCCCGAGTGGTACGTCCGCCGGCACCTGGGTATCGAGTTGGATACACAGCAACAAGCGCTTTGGCAGCGCGTCAGTGACCACCTGATCGACAGCGCCCTGGCGCAGCCGAACGTGCTGGTGCACCGCGACTACATGCCGCGCAACCTGATGATCAGCGAGCCGAACCCGGGCGTGCTGGATTTCCAGGATGCGGTCTACGGGCCGGTCACCTATGACATCACGTGCCTGTTCAAGGACGCGTTCCTCAGTTGGCCCAAGGCCCGCGTGCGGGACTGGCAGCGCGGCTATTGGGAGCGTGCCGCGAAACTGGGCATCCCGGTGCAGGCGGACTTCGAAGACTTCCTGCGTGCCAGCGACCTGATGGGCGTGCAGCGCCACCTCAAGGTCATCGGCATCTTCGCGCGGATCTGCCATCGCGATGGCAAGCCACGTTACCTGGCCGATGTGCCGCGCTTCTTTGCGTATATAGAAGCGGTGCTCGCCGACCGCCCGGAGCTGAGCGAACTGGGTGAATTGCTCGCCAGCCTGCGCCAGCCCGCCGAGGCAAGCGTATGAAGGCGATGATCCTGGCGGCCGGCAAAGGTGAGCGGATGCGGCCGCTCACCTTGCATACGCCCAAGCCGCTGGTGCAGGCCGGTGGCAAGCGCCTGATCGAGTATCACCTGGAGGCTCTGGCCAAGGCGGGCTTCACCGATATCGTGATCAATCACGCCTGGCTCGGCCAACAGATCGAGAGTTACCTTGGGGACGGTGCACAGTTTGGCGTGCGCATCCGTTACTCAGCCGAAGGCGAACCGCTGGAAACCGGCGGCGGTATTTTCCAGGCGCTGCCGTTGCTGGGCGACGAACCGTTCCTGGTGGTCAACGGCGACATCTGGACCGATTACGACTTCACCCGGCTCAAGCAACCGCTCAAGGGCCTGGCCCATTTGGTGATGGTCGATAACCCGGCGCATCACCCTTCGGGTGGCGATTTCTACCTGGATCAGGGTTTGCTTCATGATGCGGCGGCCGGTGCCGATAACCTGACCTTCAGTGGCATTTCCGTGCTCGACCCCAAGCTGTTCGCGGGGTGCAGCGCGGGTGCCTTCAAGCTGGCGCCGCTGTTGCGGGCAGCCATGGCCAAAGGTCTGGTAACGGGGGAACACATGGCGGGACGCTGGATTGATGTCGGCACGCTGGAGCGCCTGGCGCAGGTCGAAACCCTGCTGGCAGCGGGGCAGTAGCATGCTGTGGCCAGGGACGCTGATCGGCGCGGGGGCTGGCTTTGCCATTGCCAGTATTCCGGGGGCCATGTTGGGTGCACTGTTGGGGCAGGCGCTGGACCGCCGCCTGCAACTGCACAGTTGGGCCCAATTGCGCGAGCGCCTGGGCGGGCGCCCGGCGTTGCGCAATGACGAGTTGTTGTTTGTGTTGCTGGGGCGCCTGGCCAAGAGCAATGGGCGCGTGGTGGATGGACATATCCAGCAGGCGCGCCAGGAGATGCGTTCGCTGGACATGACCGAGTCGGCCCAGCGCCGTGCGATAGCGGCGTTCAATCGCGGCAAGTCCGGCGCTGACCGGATGCGCAGCTACCTGCGTGTGCTCAAGGCCCAGCCCCACGCCGCCGAAGGTGTCTTGCGCGCGTGCTGGCGTATGGCGTGGGCCGATGGCAAGGCGGATGACGCCGAACGCGACCTGATCGACCTGTGGGGCAAATGGCTGGGCTGGACGCCACAACAGCTCCAGGCATTGGCCGCTGACTTCAAGCCTGAGCACAGGCCATTGGTCAGTCGCGGCGTCACTTATCAGGAGGCGTTGCGCTTGCTGGGGGTGACGGCCACCACCGAGCCATCGGCAATCAAGCGTGCTTATCGCCGCCTGCTCAGTCGCCATCACCCGGACAAGATTGCCGGCACGGGTGCCAGCCCCGCGCAGGTGCGTGAGGCGACCGAGCGTACCCGTGAATTGCACAACGCCTATACGTTGATTCGCGAGCGCCGGGATTTCCGCTAGGTTTCAGTCGACACTGGCCTGCGGGCTCAACCAGCCGCGAACCCTGCGATACAACTGCTCCTGCCCGGCATCACTGTTGCCGGGCAGGGCTTTCAACGACACCTGTTTATAGCCATCATTCTTCAAACGCTTGGCCGCCTGGGCACGGGCCAGTGCGTTTTTGCGTGATTGAGCGCTGTCTTGATAGAACACATCGGCGGTCGGCAACTTCAGGCCCGGGGCCAGTTGTTGCACATCCGGGTGACGACCGGTGGGCGTCTGCGCTGCGACCATGACGAACTTCTGCACCTGGGACGGCTGCTTCTCGCTCAAATAACGTGCGGCCCACCAGGCGCCGGTGCCATGGCCGAGCAGCACCACGCTGCGTGCGCTCTGGGTCTGGGCGAAGGCCACGGCGGCGTCGATGCGCGCGAAAATGCGCGTAGCGTCGGTCTTGTCCTGTTCATCGGCGCCAGGCACCACGGCCGGGTCGGTGCCTTCGGCTTCGGCGCTGGCGGCTTGTTCGATAGGGTTGTCGGCGGTGCTCGCTTCCTTGCTGCTGGTGTCGACGGTAGCCTTGGGCGCTTCCATCACACGTGGTGGCAGCGTATCCACGCTCACATCCGGCAGCGACAGGCTGAGGGAGCCCCAATTGGCATCCGGCAATTTGTGCCGCAACGGGCTGATTGCTTGCGGCCAGTCAGCACTTTCGCCGGCGCCCGGTACGATAATCACCACACCTTCGGGCTCGGCGCTGTTGGCCGGTTTCCACAGGGCCAGGAATGAATCGCTGCCGGCCTGCAATTGTTGCTGTTCCTGTTGCGGGATTTTGCGCTCCAGTGCACTGGCTTCCTCCTGGCTACGCTCGGGTAAAGGCTGGCGCTCGACCGGTTTTTCGGCGGCAGGTGCGGGTGCGTCAGCGGCCTGCACGGAAAAGGCACTGGTAATAAGTAGCGACAGGCACAATGCTGGCAGTGCCGAACGGTGAACAAAGGGCATCGTAAATTCCCGGCCAGAAGTGATTCCGGCAGCCTAATGGGTTGGTCAGTATTTGTCAGTGATGTGAGACGTCAATCATGGTTTTTCGCTGTCTGCTGGTTATCGGCTGTTGCTGCCTTGCCTTGATCGCAAATGCCGCCCCTGCGCCCGCCACTCCCCAGGCGCAGCTCAATGTGCAGCAACGCGAGTGGCTGGCCCAGCACCCGGAACTGCGGGTGGGCCTGGTATTGCAGGCACCGTACGCGCAATACGACCGGCGTTTGCAGCGATTGTCCGGGGCGAATGTCGACTTGATGCAGTGGTTGGCCAAGGCGCTGAACATCGAGCTGACCTGGCGCAACTTCCCCAACCAGGAGCAACTGGAAGCCGCTGTGCGCGAGGGCGAGGTGGACATCGCCCCCGGCCTGCAACAAACCCCGGCCGGTTTACGCCTGTGGTTGTTCACCGACCCTTACATGCGTGTGCCGCAGCACATTGTCGGCATCCGCGAGGGCGGCGGCGCGGTGGAGTTGGAGAAACTCGATGAGCAATCCCGCGTTGCCGTGCGCATGCCCAGCGCCGTGGCGGATTACCTGCGCAGTACCTACCCCGGCCTCAACCTGCAAGGCGTGCCAATGGAGCGCCAGGCCCTGCAGCTACTGGTGAGCCAGCAGGCACGCTATGCGGTGGTGGACGAGGCGCAATTGAGTCGCTTGTCCGGCGAGGCGGAGTTCGCCGGGCTGGCGGTAGTGGGGGATATTGGCCTGCCACAGTTGTTGCGGGTGGCCACGCGCCGGGAGTGGCCGGAGCTGGCCGGCATCATGGAAAGCGCCTTGCGCGCCATCCCCGCCCGCGACCTGGACCAATTGCATAGCCACTGGCTGCAACCCAAGTATCCACGCCTGACGGAAACCCCAGGCCTGTGGCAAAACCTCAGCCTGTTGCTGGGCCTGTTTCTGCTCGCCAGCCTGGTTGTCGTGTTCTGGCAGCGCCGCCAGCAACGGGTGCTCGAGCATGGGTTATTGGCCGCCCGCGAAGAAAGCGCCGCCCGCGCTGCGGGGGCCGAAGCCTTGCGGCTGACGCAGTTTTCCATTGATCAGAGCACCGTGGGCATCTTGTGGGTCAACTGGGACAGCCATGTGCGCTACGCCAACCGTGCCGCCGAAAGCATGCTCGGCTATAGCCCCGGTGCACTGATCGAGCGGCCATTGGCTGACCTGGATCCAAGCCTGGATATGGACCGCTGGCTCAACCTGTGGAAACGCGCGCGGGCCAGCGAAGACGGCCCGCAGAACTTTGCCACCGATTGCCGACGTGCCGATGGCAGCATCCTGCCGACCAACGTGTCCTTGAGTTTTCTGCGGTTTGCCGAGGCCGAGTACCTGGTGGTCTACCTCAACGACGTCACCGAGCTGCGCCGGACGTTGGCCGCGTTGCTGCAAAGTGAAGCGCAGTTGCGCGAACTCTCTGCCCACCTGGAAACCGTGCGCGAGGAAGAAAAGGCCCGTATCGCCCGTGAAGTGCACGACGAACTCGGGCAGATGCTCACAGTGCTCAAGCTTGAAACCTCGATGTGCGAGCTGGCTTATGCGCAACTCGACCCCGGTTTGCACGAGCGCTTGAACAGCATGAAGCGCCTGATCGCCCAGTTATTCCAATTGGTACGCGATGTGGCGACCGCGCTGCGCCCGCCGATTCTGGATGCCGGCATTGCCTCGGCCATCGAATGGCAGGCGCGGCGTTTTGAGGCGCGCACGCACATCCCTTGCCTGGTCCAGGTGCCGGATAACCTGCCGACCTTGAGCGATGCCAAGGCCATCGGCCTGTTCCGCATCCTGCAGGAGGCGCTGACCAATGTGATGCGCCATGCCCAGGCGCATACTGTCGAACTGACCCTGGCAGTGGAAGGCACGCATCTGCGGCTGACCATCAGTGATGACGGCGTCGGTTTCGTCCAGGCCCAGGGCCGTCCGGTATCGTTCGGTCTGGTAGGCATGCGCGAGCGAGTGCTGATCATGGGCGGGCAATTGAGTCTGGACAGCGAGTTGGGGGAGGGCACCACCCTGAGCGTCACGGTGCCGTTGGATGCATAACACCAAGAGGAAGCCCCTGTGATCCGTGTACTGGTAGCCGAAGACCACACCATTGTTCGTGAAGGCATCAAGCAGTTGATCGGCCTGGCCAAGGACCTGCTGGTGGTGGGTGAGGCCGGCAATGGCGAGCAGTTGCTGGAGACCTTGCGTCACGTGCCTTGCGAGGTGGTGTTGCTGGACATCTCGATGCCCGGCGTCAATGGCCTGGAAGCGATTGCGCGCATCCGTGCGCTGAACAATCCGCCGGCGATCCTGGTGTTGTCGATGCACGACGAAGCGCAAATGGCCGCCCGCGCCTTGAAGGTTGGCGCCGCCGGGTATGCCACCAAGGACAGTGACCCGGCGCTGTTGCTCACGGCGATCCGCAAGGTGGCGGCCGGTGGGCGCTACATCGACCCGGACCTGGCCGACCGCATGGTCTTCGAAGTCGGCCTCACCGATACCCGGCCGCTGCATTCGTTGCTTTCCGAGCGCGAATTCTCGGTGTTCGAACGCCTGGCCCAGGGTGCCAACGTCAACGACATCGCCCAGCAACTGGCGCTGAGCAGCAAGACCATCAGCACGCACAAGGCGCGGTTGATGCAAAAGCTCAACATCACCTCACTGGCTGAACTGGTGAAGTACGCCATGGAGCACAAGCTCCTCTAGCGACGTATCTAATAACGACACCCCCAAAACACCGTCAAACCCATTCTTGCCGCTTGCAGCTCGCCCCTTGCGGCTGTGCTGTCCCGTACGCGCCATCCCTGTAGGGCAATCCCTACCCCCAACCTTCCATCCGGCCGATGCAATTCTCTCCTGGCCCCCGATTTCCGGGGGCTGGCGCCTGGACTACGCTTGTTCCACAGCAGTCCAAAACAAAAAGGTGCGGGTATGAGCGAGGTGGATTCAAATGATGTGCTGGTCAGCTTTCGTGGCGTGCAGAAGAGCTACGACGGCGAGAACCTGATCGTCAAAGACCTCAACCTGGAGATTCGCAAGGGCGAGTTCCTCACCCTGCTCGGGCCTTCCGGTTCGGGCAAGACCACCAGCCTGATGATGCTCGCCGGCTTCGAGACGCCGACCGCCGGTGAAATCCAGCTGGCCGGGCGGTCCATCAACAACGTGCCACCGCACAAGCGCGATATCGGCATGGTGTTCCAGAACTACGCCTTGTTCCCGCACATGACCGTCGCCGAGAACCTGGCGTTCCCGCTGTCGGTGCGGGGCTTGAGCAAGACCGATATCAGCGAGCGGGTCAAACGCGTGTTGAGCATGGTCCAGCTCGATGCCTTCGCCCAACGTTACCCGGCACAACTCTCCGGCGGCCAGCAGCAGCGCGTAGCGCTGGCCCGGGCGCTGGTGTTCGAACCGCAATTAGTGCTGATGGACGAACCCCTCGGCGCCCTCGACAAGCAACTGCGCGAACACATGCAGATGGAGATCAAGCACCTGCACCAACGCCTCGGCGTGACTGTGGTGTACGTGACCCATGACCAGGGCGAAGCGCTGACCATGTCTGACCGCGTGGCGGTATTCCATCAAGGCGAGATCCAGCAGATCGCCGCGCCGCGCACCTTGTACGAAGAGCCGAAGAACACCTTTGTCGCCAACTTCATCGGTGAGAACAACCGCCTCAATGGTCGCCTGCACAGCCACACCGGCGAGCGCTGCGTGGTGGAGCTGGCACGGGGCGAGAAGGTCGAGGCACTGGCGGTGAATGTCGGCCAGGTCGGTGGCCCGGTGACCCTGTCGGTGCGCCCGGAGCGCGTCAGCCTCAACGGTTCCAGCGAGAGCTGCGTCAACCGTTTCTCGGGGCGGGTGGCGGAATTCATCTATCTGGGCGACCACGTGCGCGTGCGCCTGGAAGTCTGCGGCAAGACCGATTTTTTCGTGAAACAACCGATTGCCGAGCTGGACCCAGCCCTGGCGGTCGGCGACGTGGTACCGATTGGCTGGCAAGTCGAGCACGTTCGCGCACTCGACCCACTTCTAGAGGCGAATTGATCGCCCCCCTGGCTTCACCAACCCTGCACGTGGAGAGAACAACAATGTTGAGATCCCTTAAGTATTCGGCGCTGGCCATTGGCTTGATCGGCGCAACCCAGGCCATGGCAGGCCCGGACCTGACGGTCGTGTCCTTCGGTGGCGCGAACAAGGCGGCCCAGGTCAAGGCGTTCTACGCACCTTGGGAAAGCGCGGGCAATGGCAAGATCGTCGCCGGTGAGTACAACGGTGAAATGGCCAAGGTGAAAGCCATGGTCGACACCAAGAGCGTGTCCTGGGACCTGGTGGAAGTGGAATCGCCGGAACTCTCCCGTGGCTGTGACGAAGACATGTTCGAGCCGCTGGACCCGAAACTGTTCGGCAACACCGCCGACTACGTGAAGGGCGCGATCCAGCCATGTGGCGTGGGCTTCTTCGTGTGGTCGACCGTGCTCGCCTACAACGCCGACAAACTCACCTCCGCCCCCACCAGTTGGGCAGATTTCTGGGACACCAAGAAATTCCCGGGTAAGCGCGGCCTGCGTAAAGGCGCCAAGTACACCCTGGAGTTCGCCCTGATGGCCGACGGTGTGGCGCCGAAAGACGTGTACAAAGTGCTGGCCGGCAAAGATGGCCAGGACCGTGCATTCAAGAAACTCGATGAACTCAAGCCGTCGATCCAGTGGTGGGAAGCCGGCGCACAGCCGCCGCAGTACCTCGCTTCCGGTGACGTCGTGATGAGCTCGGCCTACAACGGCCGCATCGCCGCCGTACAGAAAGAAAGCAACCTCAAAGTGGTGTGGAACGGCGGCATCTACGACTTCGACGCCTGGGCCATCCCTAAAGGCCTGGCCAAGGACCGTGCCGAAGCGGCGAAGAAATTCATCGCTTTCTCAGTACAGCCTCAGCAGCAGAAGACCTACTCGGAAAACATCGCCTACGGCCCGGCCAACACCCAAGCTGTGCCATTGCTGGCCAAGGACATCCTCAAGGACATGCCGACCACCCCGGAAAACATCGCCAACCAGGTGCAGATCGATGTGAGCTTCTGGGCGGATAACGGCGAGCAACTGGAGCAACGCTTCAATTCCTGGGCGGCCAAGTAACTCATGTGGGAGGGGGCTTGAACTGGCCTAATGATTTTGGACACTTCAATCGGGCGCTATGATAGCGCCCAAATCTGAGGTGTTTGGATATGCGTAAATCTTATTCGAGTGAGTTCAAGCTCAAGGCTGCCAGCATGGTGCTGGATGAAGGTCAGCCGGTTACCGAGGTCTGTGCCAGCCTGGATATTGGTCCTACTGCTCTGCGCCGTTGGGTCGATCAAGTGCAAAAAGAACGCTTGGGCTCGACTCCGGTGGGAGCCAAGGCAATTACCGCTGATCAACGAGAGATCCAGAGACTCAAAGCCCTGCTCAGGGAGAAAGACCTGGACATTGAAATCTTAAAAAAGGCCAGTGCTCTCCTGCTTTTGGACGCCAAAGATCATTCACGCTGATCGATGAGCTGGACGAGCAGTACGGCGTTAAAAGGTGTTGCCGGGCGTTCGGGGTTAACCGCAGCAGCTTCTATGCCTGGCGCCAGCGCCAGGGCAGAGCAAATCCTGAGCGGGAAAAGCTCAAAGCCGCGCTGGTCAGGCACCACAAGGCGTCGAGAGAGTCGGCGGGCGCACGTACCTTGTCCAAGGAGCTGCAAGCCAAAGGACATCGTGTCGGACGTTACATGGCTCGCAATTTGATGCGCGAGGCTGGCATCGCTAGTCGTCAGCGCAGGCGCCATAAGTACAAGTCGCCGGGCGTGGAGGCCTTGGTGGCGCCGCATGTGCTCAAGCGGAAATTTGATGTGACGGCGGTTAATCAGGTGTGGTGTGGCGACGTAACGTACATCAAGGTCGGCAAGCGTTGGATGTACTTCGCCGCCGTTCTGGATCTGTACGCTCGCAGGATCGTAGGCTGGTCGTTCTCGATGATTTCGGATGCCAACCTGACCTGCGAGGCACTACGCATGGCAGTTGAGCTACGCGGCCATCCCGAGGATGTGTTGTTTCACTCTGACCAAGGTTGCCAGTACACCAGCCATAAATTCCGAAACGCGCTTGTGAAGCATGGGTTTAGGCAAAGTATGAGCCGTAAAGGCGAGTGCTGGGACAACGCCCCGATGGAGCGTTTCTTTGGTAGTTTGAAATCCGAGTGGGTTCCTGAAACGGGCTACAAACTGGAGCATGAGGCCCGGGCAGATGTGCAGCGCTATGTCTCGCGCTACAACATCAGCAGGCCTCACAGCTACAACGACTACCGGTCGCCGGTCGCGAAGGAAAGGTTGGCGGCATGAACCTTAATCGGTGTCCAAGATTACTTGACCAGTTCAGCTTGCCCCCTCCCACAGGGGGTCTGTATTTATCTTTAAGATTCGGAGTCAGCCATGGCCATCGCCGTTCCCTCGAACGAGGTCAACAGCCCCACCCTCAAGCAGCGCCTGGCGCGTGCCGAGCGGCTCAATCGCTGGAAGGCCCAGGCCTTGATTGCGCCGCTGGTGCTGTTCTTGTTGCTGGTGTTCCTGGTGCCGATCGTTGCTTTGCTGTTCAAGAGCGTCGGCAATCCGGAAGTGGTGGGCGGCTTGCCGCGTACCGTGGTCGCGGTGACGGCCTGGGATGGCCGTGGCTTGCCGGGTGAACCGGTGTACCAGGCCCTCAGCGAGGACCTGGGCGAAGCGCGCAAAAACCAGACCCTGGGCGATCTGTCCAAGCGCTTGAACATGGAACTGGCCGGCTACCGTAGCCTGCTGACCAAAACCGCGCGGGCGCTGCCGTTCAGTGAAGCGCCCGGCTCTTATAAAGAAGCGTTGGAAAACCTCGACGAACGCTGGGGCGACCCGGCGTACTGGCAGGCGATCCGGCGCAATACCAGCAGCCTGACACCGTTCTACCTCCTGGCGGCCGTCGATCATCGCATCGACGACCTCGGCGAAATCGCGCCGGCCACACCTGACCAGGCAATCTACCTGGACATCTTCGCCCGTACCTTCTGGATGGGCCTGGTAATCACTGCCATCTGCTTGCTGCTGGCCTATCCCCTGGCCTATCTGCTGGCCAACCTGCCGGCACGCAAGAGTAACTTGCTGATGATTCTGGTGTTGCTGCCGTTCTGGACCTCGATCCTGGTGCGGGTGGCGGCGTGGATCGTGTTGCTGCAGTCCGGCGGCCTGATCAACAGCGCCTTGATGGGCATGGGCTTGATCGATAAACCCTTGGAGCTGGTGTTCAACCGCACCGGGGTCTACATCTCGATGGTGCACATCCTGCTGCCATTCATGATCCTGCCGATCTACAGCGTGATGAAGGGCATTTCGCCCACCTACATGCGTGCGGCGATTTCCCTGGGTTGCCACCCGTTCACCAGCTTCTGGCGCGTGTACTTCCCGCAGACCTATGCCGGCGTCGGCGCCGGTTGCCTGCTGGTGTTCATCCTGGCGATTGGTTACTACATCACCCCGGCGCTGCTGGGCAGCCCGAACGACCAGATGGTCAGCTACTTCGTGGCGTTCTACACCAACACCAGTATCAACTGGGGCATGGCGACGGCACTGGGTGGCTTGCTGCTGCTGGCCACCGTGGTGCTGTACCTGATCTACAACCGGCTGGTGGGCGCCAGTCGCCTGCGCCTGAGCTGAGGAGACCTTGCGATGCTGAGCCCTTACATGTCGCCCGTTGAACGGGTCTGGTTCTACAGCTTGCGGATCCTCTGCGGCTTGATCCTGTTGTTCTTGATCCTGCCGGTGCTGGTGATCATTCCGCTGTCGTTCAACAGCGGCAGTTTCCTGGTGTACCCGCTGCAAGGCTTTTCGCTGCACTGGTACCAGGACTTCTTTGCCTCGGCCGAGTGGATGCGTGCACTCAAGAACAGCATCATCGTCGCCCCGGCGGCCACGGTGCTGGCGATGGTGTTCGGCACCCTGGCGGCCATCGGCCTGACCCGTGGCAACTTCCCCGGCAAGGCGCTGGTGATGGCACTGGTGATTTCACCGATGGTGGTGCCGGTGGTGATCATCGGTGTGGCCAGCTACCTGTTCTTTGCACCGCTGGGACTGGGTAACAGCTTCTTCTCGTTGATCGTGGTGCATGCGGTGCTGGGCGTGCCGTTTGTGATCATCACGGTGTCGGCCACGTTGCAGGGGTTTAACCATAACCTGGTGCGGGCGGCGGCGAGCCTCGGGGCTTCGCCGTTGACGGCGTTTCGCCGAGTGACCTTGCCGTTGATTGCGCCGGGGGTGATTTCCGGGGCGCTGTTTGCTTTCGCCACGTCGTTCGATGAAGTGGTGGTGACGCTGTTCCTCGCCGGCCCTGAGCAAGCGACGCTGCCGCGTCAGATGTTCAGCGGCATCCGCGAGAACCTCAGCCCGACGATTGCGGCGGCGGCAACCTTGTTGATTGCCTTCTCGGTATTGCTGTTGCTGACTCTGGAATGGCTGCGCGGGCGTAGCGAGAAACTGCGCACCGCGGCAGTCTAACGGCCTGCTGGAGATTCAAGTGTGGGAGGGGGCAAGCCCTCTCGCACATGGTTTTGTGTTGTGTTGGAAATCACCATTCAGCCTCTGAATGCTAGGCAACCCAGGTTTCCGAGCTACTCTTGTGCCAGCCCATCACTTAATAAGAGGCCGCGCACATGAGTACTTCCTCATTCAAGATCGCCCACAAACTGCTGACCGGCGCTGGCGCCATCGAACAACTGGCCTTTGAACTCACGCGCCTGGATGTGGACAACCCGCTGATCGTCACCGACGCCGCGCTGGTCAAGTCCGGCACCGTGGCGCTGGCCCTCGAACACTTGGGCGAGCGCACCTACGAGATTTTCGACCGCGTACTGCCCGACCCGGAAATCGCCATCGTCGAGGACTGTATGCGCGTTTACCGCGAGGGCGGGCATGACGGCCTGATCGGCCTGGGCGGCGGCAGCGCCATCGATATCGCCAAAAGCGTAGCCGCCTATGCCGGTTACCACGGTGCGCTGGCGGACCTCTTTGGCGTCGACCAGGTGCCGCGCAAGGGCCCGCCGTTGATCGCCATCCCGACCACGGCCGGCACCGGTTCGGAGGTGACCAATGTGGCGATCCTCTCCGACAAGGCCGCACAGCTGAAAAAAGGCATCGTCAGCGACTACCTGCTGCCGGATGTGGCCTTGATCAGCCCGCAAATGACCCTCACCTGCCCGCGCAGCGTTACCGCCGCCAGTGGTGTGGATGCGCTGGTGCACGCCATCGAGTCCTACTTGTCGCTGAATGCCTCGCCGATCACTGATGCGCTGGCCATCGGCGCGATCAAGTTGATTGCCAAGGCGCTGCCCAAGGCCTACGCCAACCCGGCCAACCTGCAGGCACGTGACGACATGGCCACCGCCAGCCTGATGGCCGGCATGGCGTTCGGTAACGCCGGGGTTGGCGCGGTGCATGCGTTGGCGTACCCGTTGGGTGGGCGTTTCAACATTGCCCATGGGGTGAGCAACGCGCTGTTGCTGCCCTATGTGATGCACTGGAACAAATTGGCCTGTGTGGAGCGCATGCAGGAGATTGCACAGGCCATGGGCGTGAATGTCACCGGCTTGAGCGTCAACGATGCGGCCGATCAGGCAGTGGACGCGATGACGCGACTGTGTGCCGCCGTCGAGATTCCGGCAGGCCTGCGCAGTTTCGGCGTGCCCGAGGACGCGATCCCGGCGATGGCGGTTGAGGCGGCAGGCATTGAGCGGCTGATGCGTAACAATCCGCGCAAGCTCAGCGCCGCCGATATCGAGAAAATCTACCGGGCGGCTTACTAGCCGTTGAGCCAGGTCACGGTGCGCGCGGCAAAGCATGAGGTATACAATGCGCGCCATCGTGATTTAGCTCAAAAAAGGTGCGTCATGCAGCCCTTCGTTATTGCTCCATCGATTCTCTCCGCCGATTTCGCCCGCCTGGGTGAGGAAGTGGACAAGGTGTTGGCCGCCGGTGCCGATTTCGTGCACTTCGACGTCATGGACAACCACTACGTGCCCAACCTGACCATCGGCCCGATGGTGTGTGCGGCGCTGCGCAAGTACGGCATCACCGCGCCGATCGATGCGCACCTGATGGTCAGCCCGGTGGATCGCATCATCGGCGACTTCGTGGAAGCCGGCGCGACCTACATCACCTTCCACCCGGAAGCCTCGCTGCACGTCGACCGCACCCTGCAACTGATCCGTGAAGGCGGCTGCAAGGCGGGCCTGGTGTTCAACCCGGCCACGCCGTTGAGTGTGCTTGAGTACGTGATGGACAAGGTCGACATGGTCCTGCTGATGAGCGTCAACCCAGGCTTCGGCGGCCAGAAGTTCATCCCGGGCACCCTGAACAAGCTGCGTGAAGCTCGCGCGCTGATCGATGCTTCCGGTCGCGACATCCGCCTGGAGATCGACGGCGGGGTCAACGTCAACAACATCCGCGAAATCGCCGCAGCGGGCGCCGACACCTTCGTGGCCGGCTCGGCGATCTTCAACGCGCCGGACTATCAGGAAGTCATCGACAAGATGCGTGCCGAACTGGCGCTGGCACGTCCATGAGCGGCTTTGAGCAGCTGTTCCCCGGCAAACTGCCACGGCTGGTGATGTTCGATCTGGACGGTACCTTGATCGACTCGGTGCCCGACCTGGCGGCGGCGGTGGACGAGATGCTGCTCAAGCTGGGGCGCAAACCGGCCGGGATCGAGTCGGTGCGTGAGTGGGTCGGCAACGGTGCGCAGATGCTGGTGCGCCGCGCCCTGGCTAATAATATCGACGCCGAAGGCGTGGATGACGTCGAGGCTGAACACGCCCTGGAGCTGTTCAACGCTGCCTATGAAGACGGCCATGAACTGACCGTGGTCTACCCCGGCGTACGTGACACCCTCAAATGGCTGAGCAAGCAGGGCGTGGAAATGGCCCTGATCACCAACAAGCCGGAACGCTTCGTCGCGCCGCTGCTGGACCAGATGAAAATCGGTCGGTATTTCCGCTGGATCATCGGTGGCGACACCCTGCCGCAGAAAAAACCCGACCCGGCGGCGCTGTTTTTCGTGATGAAAATGGCCAATATCCCGGCCTCCCAGTCGTTGTTTGTCGGCGATTCACGCAGTGATGTGCAGGCGGCGAAGGCCGCGGGCGTGCAGTGCGTGGCCCTCAGCTACGGCTATAACCATGGTCGGCCGATCGCCGAAGAGTCGCCGTCGATGGTGATTGATGACCTGCGCCTGTTAATCCCCGGTTGCTTGGGAGCGGGCGCTGAGATAACGTTGCTCGACACCGATCCGTCCCCTTCTGGAAATTCCATCGTGGTGGTCACTCGCAAACTCTGGATGAAAGTCATCAAGGCCCTGGCCCGCTGGCGTTGGCGCGCCTGACTGTTCCTGGCCGCGCCCTGCGGCACGTTTGCATACCTGACTGTTAGACCCTCAAGCCACGAGGCATATCATGACCCGCGAAGAATTCCTGCGTTTGGCCGCTGCCGGCTACAACCGCATTCCCCTGGCCTGCGAAACCCTGGCCGACTTCGACACGCCGCTGTCGATCTACCTGAAACTGGCCGATGAGCCTAACTCCTACCTGCTCGAGTCCGTACAGGGCGGCGAGAAGTGGGGGCGTTACTCGATCATCGGCCTGCCGTGCCGCACGGTGCTGCGGGTACATGACCATCATGTGAGCATTACCCATGATGGCGTCGAGATCGAAAACCATGATGTCGAAGACCCGTTGGCGTTCGTCGAAGCCTTCAAGGCGCGCTACAACGTGCCGACCATTGCCGGCCTGCCGCGCTTCAACGGCGGCCTGGTGGGTTACTTCGGTTATGACTGCGTGCGTTATGTGGAAAAACGTTTGGGCAAATGCCCGAACCCGGACCCGTTGGGCGTGCCGGACATTCTGCTGATGGTCTCCGATGCGGTCGTGGTGTTCGACAACCTCGCCGGCAAGATGCACGCGATCGTGCTGGCCGACCCGTCCCAGGCCGATGCGTTCGAGCAAGGCCGGGCCAGCCTCGAAGCCCTGCTGGAAAAACTGCGCCAGCCGATCACCCCGCGTCGCGGCCTGGACCTCAGCCGTCCGCCGGCGGCCGACCCGATCTTTCGTTCAAGCTTTACCCAGGATGACTACGAGCGGGCCGTCGATACCATCAAGGAATACATCCTCGCCGGCGACTGCATGCAGGTGGTGCCGTCGCAGCGTATGTCCATCGACTTCAAGGCCGCGCCGATCGATCTGTACCGGGCGCTGCGTTGCTTCAACCCGACGCCGTACATGTACTTCTTCAACTTTGGTGACTTCCACGTGGTGGGCAGTTCGCCGGAAGTGCTGGTGCGCGTCGAAGACAACCTGATCACCGTGCGCCCGATCGCCGGCACGCGCCCACGGGGTGCAACCGAAGAAGCTGACCTGGCGCTGGAAGAAGACCTGCTGAGCGACGACAAGGAAATCGCCGAGCACTTGATGCTCATCGACCTGGGTCGTAATGACACCGGGCGTGTCTCGGAAATCGGTTCGGTGAAGCTCACCGAGAAGATGGTGATCGAGCGTTATTCCAACGTGATGCATATCGTGTCCAACGTTACCGGCGAGCTGAAGGCTGGCTTGACGGCGATGGATGCGTTGCGCGCGATTCTGCCGGCGGGCACCTTGTCGGGTGCGCCGAAGATCCGCGCGATGGAAATCATCGACGAGCTGGAGCCGGTCAAGCGTGGAGTCTACGGCGGTGCCGTGGGTTATTTCGCCTGGAACGGCAACATGGACACGGCCATTGCGATCCGCACCGCCGTGATCAAGGACGGGGAGCTGCACGTGCAGGCCGGTGGCGGGATTGTCGCCGACTCGGTGCCGGCCCTCGAATGGGAAGAAACCCTGAACAAGCGCCGCGCGATGTTCCGCGCCGTTGCGCTGGCTGAACAGACCCCCAATTCCTGAGGTTCCCCCATGTTGCTGATGATTGATAACTACGATTCCTTTACCTACAACGTTGTGCAGTACCTGGGCGAGTTGGGTGCCGAGGTCAAGGTAGTGCGCAATGACGAACTGACCGTCGCCGAGATCGCCGCCCTGAACCCGGAGCGCATCGTGGTTTCGCCAGGCCCGTGCACGCCGACCGAGGCGGGTATTTCCCTGGAGGCGATCCAGTATTTCGCCGGCAAGCTGCCGATCCTGGGCGTATGCCTGGGCCACCAGTCCATCGGCCAGGCCTTTGGCGGTGACGTGGTGCGTGCACGCCAGGTGATGCACGGCAAGACCAGTCCGGTATTCCATCATGATCAGGGCGTGTTCCATGGGCTTAACTTGCCGGTGACCGTGACCCGCTACCATTCGTTGGTGGTCAAGCGCGAAACCCTTCCGGATTGCCTGGAACTGACCGCCTGGACCCAACTGGAGGACGGCTCGGTCGACGAGATCATGGGCCTGCGCCACAAGACACTGAATATCGAAGGGGTGCAATTTCACCCCGAATCGATCCTGACCGAGCAGGGCTACGAGCTGTTCGCCAATTTTCTCAAGCAGAGCGGCGGCACGCGCTAAGGACTTTCCATGGATATCAAGACTGCCCTGAGCCGTATCGTCGGCCACCTGGACCTGAGCACTGCTGAAATGAGCGATGTGATGCGCGAGATCATGACCGGTCAATGCACCGACGCGCAGATCGGCGCGTTCATGATGGCCATGCGCATGAAGAGCGAGAGCATCGACGAAATCGTCGGCGCCGTGTCGGTCATGCGCGAGCTGGCGGACAAGGTCGAGCTCAAGACCCTCGATGGTGTGGTCGACGTGGTCGGCACCGGCGGTGACGGTGCGAACATCTTCAACGTGTCGACGGCTTCTTCGTTTGTGGTGGCGGCGGCGGGTTGCACCGTGGCCAAGCACGGTAACCGCGCGGTCTCCGGCAAGAGTGGCAGCGCCGACTTGCTGGAAGCGGCGGGGATCTACCTGAACCTGACCCCGATCCAAGTGGCGCGCTGTATCGACAATGTCGGTATTGGGTTCATGTTTGCCCAATCCCACCACGGTGCGATGAAGCATGCCGCCGGCCCGCGCAAGGATCTCGGCCTTCGTACCCTGTTCAACATGCTCGGCCCGCTTACGAATCCGGCCGGTGTGAAACACCAGGTCGTGGGTGTGTTCAGCCAGGCGCTGTGCCGGCCATTGGCCGAAGTACTGCAACGCCTGGGCAGCAAGCATGTGCTGGTGGTGCATTCCAAGGACGGCCTGGACGAATTCAGCCTGGCGGCACCGACCTTCGTGGCGGAGCTGAAAAATGACCAGGTCACTGAGTATTGGGTCGAGCCGGAAGACCTGGGCATGAAGAGCCAGAGCCTGCACGGCCTGGCGGTGGAAAGCCCGGCGGCCTCCCTGGAACTGATTCGTGATGCCTTGGGCCGTCGCAAGACCGAGAACGGTCAGAAAGCCGCCGAGATGATTGTTTTGAATGCTGGCGCGGCACTTTATGCAGCCGACCACGCCTATAGTCTTAAGGAGGGTGTTGCCTTGGCCCACGATGCGCTGCACACCGGTCTGGCTCGTGAGAAGCTCGAAGAGCTGGGAGCATTCACCGCAGTATTCAAGATGGAGAATGAAGGATGAGTGTGCCGACCGTTCTGGAAAAAATCCTGGCCCGCAAGGCTGAAGAAGTTGCCGAGCGGCGCGCCCGCGTGAGCCTGGCCGAGCTGGAAGCCCAGGCAAAGATCGCCGATGCACCGCGTGGTTTCGCCAATGCACTGATCGCCCAGGCCAAGCAGAAGCAACCGGCCGTGATCGCCGAGGTCAAGAAAGCCTCGCCGAGCAAAGGCGTGATCCGCGAACACTTTGTGCCATCGGAAATCGCCGTCAGCTATGAGAAGGGAGGGGCGACTTGCCTGTCCGTGCTGACCGATATCGACTACTTCCAGGGTTCCGACCTGTTCCTGCAGCAGGCCCGCGCCGCGTGCAAGTTGCCGGTGATCCGCAAGGACTTCATGGTCGACCCGTATCAGATCGTCGAAGCCCGTGCCCTGGGCGCCGACTGCGTGCTGCTGATCGTTTCCGCGCTGGATGACGTGAAGATGGCCGAGTTGGCTGCCGTCGCCAAAAGCGTCGGCCTCGACGTGCTGGTGGAAGTGCATGACGGCGATGAGCTGGAACGCGCCTTGAAAACCCTCGACACACCGCTGGTGGGGGTCAACAACCGTAACCTGCACACCTTCGAAGTCAGCCTGGAAAACACCCTCGACCTGTTGCCGCGGATTCCGCGTGACCGTCTGGTGATCACCGAGAGTGGCATCGTCAACCGTGCCGATGTGGAGTTGATGGAGATCAGTGGCGTGTACTCGTTCCTGGTGGGCGAGACCTTCATGCGTGCCGAGAACCCGGGGGCTGAATTGCAGCGCCTGTTCTTCCCGGAGCGGGGCATGGCGGTCAGCGGTTCGACGCTGGATTGATGATGACGCAGCCGGTGGCGATGACCGTCGAAGCAGGACTTGCCGCCGAGCAAGACCTGCTGGCGGCTGTTTGCGCAGGTGAGCGGGAGTATGGGTTGTTGTTCTGGCAACCCAGCGATCAGGCTTTGGTCATGCCGCGTCGGTTGAGCCGCTTGCCGGCCTTTGAAACCGCCAGCCAGGTTTCAGCCGATGCGGGTTGGCCGGTGCTGCTGCGTGAAACCGGCGGTGAGCCGGTGCCGCAGTCGAGTGCCACAGTCAACATCGCCCTGGTCTACGCCCCGCCGCGCAGTGAGGGCGACCAGAATCGTATCGAAACCGGTTACCTGCGTTTATGTCAGCCGATCTGCGACTTGCTGATCGAGTTGGGCGGCGATGCGTCTGTCGGCGAGGTCGACGGCGCATTTTGCGACGGTCGCTACAACGTCAATCTCAATGGCCGGAAAATGGTTGGCACTGCCCAGCGCTGGCGTCAAAGCGGGGGGCGCCCGGTGGGCCTGGTGCACGGTGCACTGTTGCTGGAAAACGATCGCGAAGACCTGATCGCGGCGGTCAACCGCTTCAATGAAGCCTGCGGTCTTGAACAGCGGGTGCGTGCCGACAGCCATATCGCCCTGCACGAAGCCTTCCCGGCGCCCGATGCGATCAGCCGGCTGGACACCTTGTACCGCCAGATGTTGGCCAGCTTCCTGCCGGTTTAACGGGTACCGAACACCACCATCGTCTTGCCTTTGACGTGCACCAGGTTGCGTTCTTCCAGGTCTTTGAGCACGCGTCCGACCATCTCCCGTGAACAGCCGACAATGCGCCCGATTTCCTGGCGCGTGACCTTGATCTGCATGCCATCGGGGTGGGTCATGGCGTCCGGTTGCTTGCACAGGTCAAGCAGGCAGCGCGCAACACGGCCGGTGACGTCGAAGAATGCCAGGTCGCCGACTTTGCGCGTGGTGTCCCGCAGGCGTTGCGCAATCTGGCCGCTGAGGACATAAAGGATGTCGGGATCTTGTTGGGCCAGTTCGCGGAATTTGGCGTAGCTGATCTCGGCCACTTCGCACTCGACCTTGGCACGCACCCAGGCGCTGCGTTCCTGTTCCTTGCCGGCTTGTTCGAACAACCCCAACTCCCCAAAAAAATCCCCGGTGTTCAGGTAGGCGATGATCATTTCGCGGCCGTCTTCATCCTCGATCAGGATGGTGACCGAGCCTTTGATAATGAAGAACAGGGTTTCGGAGCGTTCGCCGGCGCAGATGATGTTGTGCTTGGCCGGGTAGCGGCGGCGCTGGCAATGCATCAACAGTTTGTCGAGATTCTTGATTTTGGGTATGGGAGTAAGGGCAACCATGGTTGTATCCCGAAAAGACTGCGCTAAATAGTTGGAGTTGTTGTATTCATCGGGTATCGGCATTGATACGCGCTGTATAAAAGGGTGGCATTACGCCATCGATTTGGCGTCAGCTTAACAGACACATTCTGACTCGATTAGCCAATTTTCCGCGCAAAGCCTGCTTTTGATCGCTTTTGTTGCAAACGCTGACGCAGGTGGGCCCTGTGCTAAGCTGGCGACCCTTTTTTAGCAGTGGAGTCTGGGCGATGAAGGCACGCATCCAATGGGCGGGCGAAGCCATGTTCCTCGGTGAGTCGGGCAGTGGCCATGTGGTGGTCATGGATGGCCCGCCGGAAGCCGGTGGCCGTAACCTGGGCGTACGCCCGATGGAAATGCTCCTGCTGGGCGTAGGCGGTTGCAGCAATTTCGACGTGGTCAGCATCCTGAAGAAATCCCGCCAGGCCGTGGAAAGCTGCGAAGCTTTCCTGGAGGCCGAGCGTGCCACTGAAGACCCCAAGGTATTCACCAGGATCCACATGCATTTCGTGGTGAAGGGCCGGGCGCTGAAAGAGGCGCAGGTGAAGCGCGCTATCGAACTGTCGGCGGAGAAGTATTGCTCGGCGTCGATCATGCTGGGCGCGGCCGGGGTGGCCATTACCCATGATTACGAGATAATTGAGTTGGGTTGATCGCTCAATCGGCGGGCAAAAAGAAAGGGCGCTGTGATAGCGCCCTTCTTTTGGCTCAGATTCGGTACGTGCTTTTAGTCATGACCTTGGCCAATAGGCTCATGCCAAACCGCACTGGCGCCGGGAAGCGAAAACCACCGGCATCCAGCGCGCTTTCTGCGTGATGTTCTTCATCAATGCGCATCTGCTCAAGAATGGCACGGGACTTTTCGTCTTCGGCCGGCAGTTGTTCCAGATGTTCGTCCAGGTGTTTGCACACCTGATGTTCAGTCGCTGCGACAAAACCCAGGCTGACCTTGTCGCTGATCAGGCCGGCCGCGGCGCCGATCCCAAACGATAAACCGTAAAACAGCGGGTTCAACACGCTCGGGTGACTGCCCAGCTGGCGGATGCGTTGCTCGCACCAGGCCAGGTGATCGATTTCTTCCTCGGCCGCATGCTCCATGGCTGCGCGCACCTGCGGCAGCTTGGCGGTCAGCGCCTGGCCCTGGTACAGCGCCTGGGCGCAGACTTCGCCGGTATGGTTGATGCGCATCAAGCCGGCGACATGGCGGGTCTCGGTCTCGCTCATCTGCGCGTCGGGCTGCACGATGGCGGGCGAGGGGCGATACGGCTGGCCGCTGAAGGGCAGCAGCGTACGCATGGCCATGTCGGCTTGCAGCAACAGACGGTCAATCGGCGAGTAGTGACGTTGGGTAGTCATGCTGACCTCCGGGAAGAATCTCGGCGGCCAGTTTACCGCAAGAGAGGGGCAAGCGTTTGCGTTGCGTCAAGGGCATGGGGTCGCAGGCTGGGCTGCGACCTTTGCTGAAAGGCTGATCAGCCCGGCGGCCAGTTCATCTGGCGCTGACCCAGCACGTGCATATGGATGTGATAAACGGTCTGCCCGCCTTTCGGGTTGCAGTTCATCACCACCCGGAAACCTTCTTCACACCCTTGTTCTACAGCCAGGCGCTGGGCGGTGAACAGGATATGACCGGCCAGGGCTTTATCTTCTTCAGTCAGGTCATTGAGCGTGGGGATGTGTTTCTTGGGAATGACCAGGAAATGCACGGGCGCCGCCGGATAGATGTCCTTGAACGCCAGGACTTGATCATCTTCGTAGATGATATCCGCGGGTATTTCTCTGTTGATGATCTTGGTGAACAGAGTATCCACAGCTGTTTCTCCATTATGAAAGTGCAGGATGAGTGTACCCAGCCCGTCAGCGTGGGCAATAGGCCTTGTTGATGGCGCCGGCGATCTTGCGGGTCAGCCAGCGTGGGCTGAAACGCGGGCTGAAGGCGATCCAGCGGTTGCGACGGCCGGGGATGATGATGGCTTTGTTCTTTTCCAGTGCGCGTACGGTGTAGAGCGCCACTTCTTCGGGGCTCATCAGCTGTTGGCTGCGGTCGAGCCTGGCGGTGTCCATCTGCGCGGTGCCGAAGAACGCGGTGCGTGTCGGGCCGGGGCAGAGCACCGAGACCTTGATGCCGCAGGTTTTCAGTTCTTCGCGCAAGCCTTCGGAGAAATGCAGCACATAGGCCTTGCTGGCGTAATAAGTGCTCATCCACGGGCCGGGCTGGAACGCCGCGATGGACGCCACATTGAGAATCTGACCGCCGCCGTGCAGCGCCATGGCATTGCCGAGTGCGTGGCACATTCGGGTCAGGGCCAGGATGTTGACCTCCATCAGGTCCTGTTCGGTCATCCAGTCCTGGGCCAGGAACGGCCCGCTGGTGCCGATGCCGGCGCAGTTCACCAGCAGGTCGATCTGCCGCTCGCCTTCTTCAAGCTCCAGCAGGAACCCGGACAAGCGCAGTGGCTCGCCCAGGTCGCAGGCCCGGAACAGCACTTCGACGCCAAAGCGTTGGGTCAATTCGATTGCAATGCTTTCCAACTGATCACGCTGGCGGGCCACCAGAATCAAGCTGCGGCCGCGACGGGCGAGTGCTTCGGCCAGGGCCAGGCCGATGCCGCTGGAGGCGCCGGTGATCAGAGCGTAACGGGTCATGCCTTTCTCCATCGCAACGCCGCCGCGCCTGTGACAGAGGCATCACAGGCCGGGGGCGTTTCTTCACTGTTCTGGAGAGTCTACAGGTTCGCCCGCTTCGTCAGCACTCTGCGCTTCGTCTTCTTCGACGGTTGCCGCCTGGTCGGCGTCTTCGTCGGAGGTGATGGAGCTGCTTTCGTAGCTGCTGTCCACGTTGGCTTCGAGCTGGTCCAGGTAACCGTTCATGCCCAAGGTCACCACGATGGCAAGCATGACTGGAATAAACGCCAACCACAGCGTGGCCAGGACTTTTACAGCGGTGGAGTTACGTGGCGGTGGCGCACCATACTGGTTGGCGCCTGCATTGCCCGGCAGTACCAGCAACAGGATCGGGAAGACACTGTTCACCAATGGCACCAGGTTGAGTAGGTACAACCAGCCCGACCAGCCCAGGTCATGCAGGCGCTGCACGCCGATTTGTACACTGACCCATACCAGCGCCACAAACAGCGCGAGACCCAGCAGTACTCCGATGATGGTGCCCGCAATCGGCGAGGCGGTAGCCACGGCAAAGCTGACGGTGCTGATGATGCCACCTGCAACCAGCATCGCCAGGGTCAACACCAGGGTCCATGCCAGGTAGCGCAGGCGGCCGATCCGCCCATGGATAGTGAAGACTTTGAGGGTGGCGTACTCGGGCAAGTCATCACCCACCGCCGCGCGCGGAGGCGCATAAGGCGAGGCATCCGGACGCGCGAAACCAGAAGGGCCGGAATCCGTCTCGTGAGTTTCAGCCAGGCTGAAGGCCACAGGCTGTTCGGGCTCAATGCGCGCGTCGACACCGGCGTTTTTCAGCGCGGTGAGGTAGGTTTCCGCATCCGGGCGAGACAGGTCGCGCTTGAGCGCAACCGGGCGGCCGGTAAAGAGCTTTTCGATGGCTTCGACTTCACTTTTGAACAGCTCGGCCAGGTTCAGTTTGGCCGTGGTGCTTTCGACACCCGGGAGCAAGGCTCCATCAAACACAATCTTGAAACGGTTGTCGCTCATGCGGGCTTCCTTGTCACTTGTTCAGGGAGGTAGTGCAGGCCCGTCT
The DNA here is from genome assembly GCF_019823005.1 of Pseudomonas sp. DR208. Classification (NCBI taxonomy): domain Bacteria; kingdom Pseudomonadati; phylum Pseudomonadota; class Gammaproteobacteria; order Pseudomonadales; family Pseudomonadaceae; genus Pseudomonas; species Pseudomonas sp. DR208. The sequence goes on along the minus strand of NZ_CP081944.1, from coordinate 5,815,245 downwards.
AATCAGCAGGCCTGGCAGTTGGGTCAACGTGGCCAGCGCAGTTGTGCCGCCTGTTCGCGTGCCTTGCGGTATTCGGCATCCAGGCGCGCAACGAGTTCATCGACGCTGGGCAAATCATCAATCTCACCGACGCCTTGGCCAGCAGACCATACAGTCTTCCAGGCTTTGACCTCGTCGCTCAACGGCTTGAGCTTGGAGCCGAAGTTGACCTCGCCTTTGCCTTGCAGGGCGGCGAGGTCGAAACCGGCGTTTTCCAGGCTCTGGCGCATAAAGCTGGCGGGCACGCCGGAGACAGCGGGAGTGTGCACGATGTCGGCGGCGCGCGATGTGAGCAGCATCTCTTTATACGCATCCGGTGCCTGGCTTTCGGTAGTGCCGATAAAGCGCGTGCCGAAATAGGCCAGGTCTGCACCGAGCAGTTGGGCGGCGAGAATCTCGTGCCCGTGATTGAGGCAGCCGGCTAGCAGCAGGGTTTTGTCGAAGAACTGGCGGATCTCGGCAATCAGTGAGAATGGGCTCCAGGTGCCGGCATGGCCACCGGCGCCGGCGGCTACGGCGATCAGGCCGTCCACACCGGCCTCGGCAGCCTTCTCGGCATGGCGGCGGGTGGTGACATCGTGGAACACCAGGCCACCGTAGCTGTGCACCGCGTCCACCAGCTCTTTGACGGCACCCAGGCTGGTAATGACGATGGGCACGTTATGCTCAACGCAAATCGCCAGGTCTGCCTCCAGGCGGGGATTGCTGTTGTGCACGATCAGGTTGACGGCATAGGGCGCGGGGTTGTCCAGCAGCGCCAGGCCCGCTTCGATTTCCTCCAGCCAGGCCTTGAACCCGCTGCTTTCGCGTTGGTTAAGCGCCGGGAAACTCCCGACCACCCCATTGCGGCAGCACGCCAGGACCAGTTGCGGGTTGGAAATCAGGAACATCGGCGCCGCCACGACGGGCAGGCGCAGACGTTGTTCAAGCAGAGCGGGCAGCGACATTGGAGGTACCCCAAGTAATTGAAGTTAGAACGGTTTGACCACGACCAAAATTACGATAGCCAGCAATATCAGAACGGGCACTTCATTGAACCAGCGATAAAAGACATGGCTGCGGGTGTTTTCGCCACGGGCAAAGCGTTTTACCTGCGCGCCGCACATATGGTGGTAGCCAATGAGCAGTACGACGAGGGTCAGCTTGGCGTGAATCCACCCGCCCGAATGAAAGATGCCTGGGTTCAGATAGATCAGCCAGCCGCCGAAAATCAACGTGGCGATCATCGCCGGCCCCATGATGCCGCGATACAACTTGCGCTCCATGACGCTGAAACGCTCTTTGCTGACGGTGTCCTCGCTTTGGGCGTGGTAGACGAACAGGCGTGGCAGGTAGAACAGCCCGGCAAACCAGCAGACGACGCTGACGATGTGGAAGGCTTTGATCCATAGATAGAGCATTTCTAGTTATTCCCAGGTTCACGGTAACTGAGGATAGTAGTGGCTCATGCGCCCATACGTCACGTTGGCGGTTGTCGCAGGACGATACGACCCCTATTATCGACGGCTTTCCAGTGGGTTCGTTGAGGGCAGGTTTATGGTCAAGGTCGGTATCGTCGGCGGCACGGGTTACACCGGTGTCGAATTGCTGCGTCTGTTGGCTCAGCATCCGCAAGCTGAGGTGGTGGTCATCACTTCCCGATCCGAGGCCGGGCTGGCCGTGGCCGATATGTACCCGAACCTGCGCGGTCATTACGACGGCCTGGCGTTCAGTGTTCCGGACATCAAGACCCTGGGCGGCTGCGACGTGGTGTTCTTCGCCACCCCGCACGGTGTTGCCCACGCCCTGGCAGGCGAGTTGTTGGCCGTCGGCACCAAGGTGATCGACTTGTCGGCGGACTTCCGTCTGCAGGACGCTGATGAGTGGGCCAAGTGGTATGGCCAGCCGCACGGCGCGCCGCAGCTGTTGGAAGAGGCGGTGTACGGCCTGCCGGAAGTGAATCGTGAACAGATCAAGCAAGCGCGCCTGATTGCTGTACCGGGCTGCTATCCGACGGCTACACAGTTGGGCTTCCTGCCCTTGCTGGAAGCGGGGCTGGCGGACGCTTCGCGCTTGATCGCGGACTGCAAATCAGGCGTCAGCGGTGCCGGTCGTGGTGCGGCGGTTGGTTCGCTGTACTCCGAGACGTCGGAAAGCATGAAGGCCTATGCGGTGAAAGGTCACCGTCACTTGCCAGAAATTCGCCAGGGGCTGCGTCGCGCGGCTGGGAAGGACGTGGGCCTGACCTTCGTCCCACACTTGACCCCAATGATCCGCGGTATTCACTCCACGTTGTACGCCACCGTGGTCGATCGCTCGGTCGACCTGCAGGCGCTGTTCGAAAAGCGCTATGCCAACGAACCGTTCGTCGATGTGATGCCGGCCGGCAGCCACCCGGAAACCCGCAGCGTGCGCGGTGCCAATGTGTGCCGGATTGCTGTGCATCGCCCGCAGGACGGTGACCTGGTCGTGGTGTTGTCGGTGATCGATAACCTGGTCAAGGGCGCGTCCGGCCAGGCGGTGCAGAACATGAACATCCTGTTTGGCCTGGATGAGAAGTTGGGGCTGTCCCACGCGGGCATGCTGCCTTAAGGCGGTTGAGTCGCTAAGCAAAAGGCCCGTTGATCGGGCCTTTTGTGTTTTTAATGGCGACAGCGCAGATTGATATACCGTAACAATAGTTGACCGCTTTTCTAGGAGAAGCGGATAATGCCGACCATTACGCATATGGCGGCGCTACGCCGGGAGATTATCAGCATGAGCGTTGAATCCTTCACCCCCACGGCTTTGCAATTCACCCACGGTGCTGCGCACAAGGTGAAGAGCCTGGTCGATGAAGAGGGTAATGATCGCTTGAAGCTGCGCGTATTCGTTACGGGCGGCGGTTGTTCAGGGTTTCAGTACGGTTTTACCTTCGATGAAGATGTAGCCGATGATGACACCATCGTTGAACGCGAAGGCGTAAGCCTGGTTGTGGACCCGATGAGCTTCCAATACCTGGCCGGTGCCGAGGTGGATTACCAGGAAGGTCTGGAGGGTTCACGCTTTGTGATCAAGAACCCTAACGCTACCACCACCTGTGGTTGCGGGTCTTCGTTCTCGATCTGATCGGCAACGGATGCAAAAACGCCGCTTGGCTGTGATAGGCCAAGCGGCGTTTTGCTGTGCGGAGATTTTAGGTCGGGTAGATGGCGCCCAGTACCCGAAGTCCTCGTGCCCCGGTGACGCTTGGGCGGTTGGCGGCGATACCTTCGAGACAGCAATGGGCCAGCCATGCGAAGGCCATGGCCTCGACCCAGTCGGGGTCTACTCCGTAGGTGGCGGTGCTGCTGACTTGAGTCGATGGTAGCAGGGCGGCCAGGCGGTTCATCAGCGTGGTGTTGCGGGCGCCTCCGCCACACACCAGCAGTGTTTCGGTCTGGGGCTGGGCGGCTTGCAGGGATTCGATGATGGTCAGGGCGGTCAGCTCAAGTAGCGTGGCCTGAACATCCTGAGGCTCGAATGTTGGTAAGCGACCCAGGTGTTGGTGCAGCCATTCCAGATTGAACACTTCGCGGCCGGTGCTCTTGGGGCCCGTGGTCACGAAGAAAGGGTCGCTGAGCAGGGCGTTGAGTAGAGCTGGCTCGACCTTGCCGCTGGCCGCCCACTGGCCATCACGATCAAAGTGTTCACCGCGTTGCTGGTGAATCCACGCATCCAGCAGGACATTGCCTGGGCCGCAGTCGAAGCCGGCTACAGGTTTGCCGGTCTCAATCAGGCTGAGGTTGCTGAAACCTCCCACATTCAATACGGCACGGTTACCGCTGTGCTCGCCAAATAGCGCTTCATGGAACGCAGGGACCAGTGGGGCGCCCTGACCGCCGGCGGCGACGTCGCGGCTACGGAAATCGCTGACCACGGTGATGCCTGTAAGCTCGGTGAGCAAGGCCGGGTTGCCGATCTGTACGGTAAAGCCCCGTGCGGGTTCATGGCGGATGGTCTGGCCATGGCTGCCAATTGCGCGAATGTCCTGGGGCTTGAGGTTTTGTTGGTCGAGTAAAGCGTGAATACCTTGAGCGGCAAGCTTCACCCAGTTCTGCTGGGCGATGGCTGAGCGAGCGATCTCATCTGCCCCGCTGGCGCAAAGAGCAAGCAGCTCAGTGCGCAAGGTATCGGGCATGGGAATGTAGTGTGTAGCGATCAGCTTGATCGCCGGGGACTGCTCGATCAAGGCGATGTCCAGGCCATCAAGGCTGGTCCCGGACATCACACCAATATAGAGCGCCATACTTAACGCTTCGCCGAAGCCAGCAGGGTGGAGCGTTCTTGGTCCATGCGCGCCATCAACGGCTGGCTCTGTTGCATGAAGCGGGCACGCTCGGCCTTGGCGATCGGGTCGGCCATAGGCAGCTTCTGGCCCAGTGGGTCGACGTGAACGCCATTGACCTGGAACTCATAGTGCAAGTGTGGGCCGGTGGACAGGCCGGTAGTACCGATATAGCCGATCACCTGGCCTTGTTTCACGGTGCCGCCGGTTTGCACGCCCTTGGCAAAGCCTTGCATGTGGCCATACAGGGTGCGGTAGGTATTGCCGTGCTGGATGATCACGGTATTGCCATAGCCGCCACGACGTCCTGCCAGCAGGACTTTACCGTCGCCGGCTGCCTTGATCGGCGTGCCGCGCGGGGCGGCGTAGTCGACGCCTTTATGGGCGCGGATTTTGTTCAGAATTGGATGCTTGCGACCCATGGAGAAACGCGAGCTAATACGAGCGAAGTCCACTGGGGTGCGGATGAAGGCCTTGCGCATGCTATTGCCATCGGCAGTGTAGTAGCTGCTGTTGCCTTGTTTGTTGGTGTAGCGCACGGCGGTGTAGGTCTTGCCGCGGTTGGTGAAGCGTGCGGAGAGAATGTTGCCGGTGCCCACGACTTTGCCGTTGGCGACTTTCTGCTCGTAGATCACGTCGAATTCGTCGCCCTGGCGGATGTCCTGGGCGAAGTCGATGTCGTAGCCGAACACGCTGGCCATGTCCATGGTCATGCTGTGGGACAGGCCTGCCCGGGCCGCCGACTGTGACAGGGAGCTGTTGATCACCCCGTGTACATAGGCCGAGCGCATGACCGGCTTGGTAGTGATCCGATTGAAGGCAAAGCCTTTGGCGCCCTTTGTCAGGGTAATGCTTTCGAGGTCGCTGACATTGCTGTGCAGGTTGTTCAGTTGTCCATCGGGGGTGAACTCGAATTCGAGC
>NZ_CP081944.1:5492500-5805000 GCF_019823005.1 Pseudomonas sp. DR208 | reverse complement strand
GAGCCTACTTTGTTAGGTGACTGCGTACCTTTTGTATAATGGGTCAGCGACTTATTTTCAGTGGCGAGCTTAACCGAATAGGGGAGGCGTAGCGAAAGCGAGTCTTAATAGGGCGTCTAGTCGCTGGGAATAGACCCGAAACCGGGCGATCTATCCATGGGCAGGTTGAAGGTTGGGTAACACTAACTGGAGGACCGAACCGACTACCGTTGAAAAGTTAGCGGATGACCTGTGGATCGGAGTGAAAGGCTAATCAAGCTCGGAGATAGCTGGTTCTCCTCGAAAGCTATTTAGGTAGCGCCTCATGTATCACTGTAGGGGGTAGAGCACTGTTTCGGCTAGGGGGTCATCCCGACTTACCAAACCGATGCAAACTCCGAATACCTACAAGTGCCGAGCATGGGAGACACACGGCGGGTGCTAACGTCCGTCGTGAAAAGGGAAACAACCCAGACCGTCAGCTAAGGTCCCAAAGTTATGGTTAAGTGGGAAACGATGTGGGAAGGCTTAGACAGCTAGGAGGTTGGCTTAGAAGCAGCCACCCTTTAAAGAAAGCGTAATAGCTCACTAGTCGAGTCGGCCTGCGCGGAAGATGTAACGGGGCTCAAACCATACACCGAAGCTACGGGTATCACGTAAGTGATGCGGTAGAGGAGCGTTCTGTAAGCCTGTGAAGGTGAGTTGAGAAGCTTGCTGGAGGTATCAGAAGTGCGAATGCTGACATGAGTAACGACAATGGGTGTGAAAAACACCCACGCCGAAAGACCAAGGTTTCCTGCGCAACGTTAATCGACGCAGGGTTAGTCGGTCCCTAAGGCGAGGCTGAAAAGCGTAGTCGATGGAAAACAGGTTAATATTCCTGTACTTCTGGTTATTGCGATGGAGGGACGGAGAAGGCTAGGCCAGCTTGGCGTTGGTTGTCCAAGTTTAAGGTGGTAGGCTGAGATCTTAGGTAAATCCGGGATCTTAAGGCCGAGAGCTGATGACGAGTTACCTTTTAGGTGACGAAGTGGTTGATGCCATGCTTCCAAGAAAAGCTTCTAAGCTTCAGGTAACCAGGAACCGTACCCCAAACCGACACAGGTGGTTGGGTAGAGAATACCAAGGCGCTTGAGAGAACTCGGGTGAAGGAACTAGGCAAAATGGCACCGTAACTTCGGGAGAAGGTGCGCCGGTGAGGGTGAAGGACTTGCTCCGTAAGCTCATGCCGGTCGAAGATACCAGGCCGCTGCGACTGTTTATTAAAAACACAGCACTCTGCAAACACGAAAGTGGACGTATAGGGTGTGACGCCTGCCCGGTGCCGGAAGGTTAATTGATGGGGTTAGCTAACGCGAAGCTCTTGATCGAAGCCCCGGTAAACGGCGGCCGTAACTATAACGGTCCTAAGGTAGCGAAATTCCTTGTCGGGTAAGTTCCGACCTGCACGAATGGCGTAACGATGGCGGCGCTGTCTCCACCCGAGACTCAGTGAAATTGAAATCGCTGTGAAGATGCAGTGTATCCGCGGCTAGACGGAAAGACCCCGTGAACCTTTACTATAGCTTTGCACTGGACTTTGAATTTGCTTGTGTAGGATAGGTGGGAGGCTTTGAAGCGTGGACGCCAGTTCGCGTGGAGCCATCCTTGAAATACCACCCTGGCAACTTTGAGGTTCTAACTCAGGTCCGTTATCCGGATCGAGGACAGTGTATGGTGGGTAGTTTGACTGGGGCGGTCTCCTCCTAAAGAGTAACGGAGGAGTACGAAGGTGCGCTCAGACCGGTCGGAAATCGGTCGTAGAGTATAAAGGCAAAAGCGCGCTTGACTGCGAGACAGACACGTCGAGCAGGTACGAAAGTAGGTCTTAGTGATCCGGTGGTTCTGTATGGAAGGGCCATCGCTCAACGGATAAAAGGTACTCCGGGGATAACAGGCTGATACCGCCCAAGAGTTCATATCGACGGCGGTGTTTGGCACCTCGATGTCGGCTCATCACATCCTGGGGCTGAAGCCGGTCCCAAGGGTATGGCTGTTCGCCATTTAAAGTGGTACGCGAGCTGGGTTTAGAACGTCGTGAGACAGTTCGGTCCCTATCTGCCGTGGACGTTTGAGATTTGAGAGGGGCTGCTCCTAGTACGAGAGGACCGGAGTGGACGAACCTCTGGTGTTCCGGTTGTCACGCCAGTGGCATTGCCGGGTAGCTATGTTCGGAATAGATAACCGCTGAAAGCATCTAAGCGGGAAACTAGCCTCAAGATGAGATCTCACTGGAACCTTGAGTTCCCTGAAGGGCCGTCGAAGACTACGACGTTGATAGGTTGGGTGTGTAAGCGCTGTGAGGCGTTGAGCTAACCAATACTAATTGCCCGTGAGGCTTGACCATATAACACCCAAGCAATTTGACTACTCTAACGAGCATCAGATTGCGGTGTGTGAAGACGAAATGAACCGAAAGTTCGACGTTCACAAAACACCGAAAGCTGTCACATACCCAATTTGCTGAAGCGAGGCCCAGGCCGCGACTCAGTACCCGAATTTCTTGACGACCATAGAGCATTGGAACCACCTGATCCCATCCCGAACTCAGTAGTGAAACGATGCATCGCCGATGGTAGTGTGGGGTTTCCCCATGTGAGAGTAGGTCATCGTCAAGATTAAATTCCAGAACCCCTGATTGCTAACGCAGTCAGGGGTTTTGTTTTGGGCGGTCGGAAAGTGCGCTGAGTGTGGCCTCCAGCTCTAAAGTCCAGCCTTTCTATGCAATGACCCTGCGCATGGCTATCATGCGTGCCTCATTGTAAGGCGATGCTTGCATGCTGACGTTGTTGAAACTTCTGAAAGATGGCCGATTCCATTCCGGAGAAGCACTGGGTGCCGCCCTTGGCGTCAGTCGCAGTGCTGTATGGAAGCAGCTGCAGCACCTGGAAGCAGAGTTGAATCTGCCAATTCATAAGGTGCGAGGCAAGGGGTATCAGCTGGCATCCCCATTGGTGTTCTTGAGTGCTGAAGAGATTTCGCGGAGTGCGCCATCGCTAAGATGGCCCGTTCATATCTCCGACTCCATTGACTCCACTAATGCTGAAGCTTTGCGGCTGGTAGACGCTGGATGCGCGGCGCCGTTCCTGGTGCTCGCGGAGCAGCAAACTGCGGGAAGAGGTAGGAGAGGGCGAAAGTGGGTCAGTCCGTTCGCGCAAAACGTTTATTACAGCCTCGTATTGCGTATTGAGGCGGGTCTGCGCCAACTGGAGGGACTAAGCCTGGTTGTGGGTTTGGCGGTTGTGCAGGCCTTGCGCGAGTCTGGTGTTCAGGGCCTGGCCTTGAAGTGGCCGAACGATGTTTTGGTAGGGCAGAAGAAAATTGCTGGAATTTTGCTGGAATTGGTAGGTGATCCCGCGGATATCTGCCACGTGGTCCTGGGAATAGGTATCAACGTGAATATGCAGAGGGCTGACGAGGTCGATCAACAATGGACCTCAGTGCAGCTTGAGACGGGGGTTCGGGTGGATCGCAACCTTCTGGTGTCGCAACTGGGGCGGCAGCTGCAAGGCTACCTTGAGCGGCATCGGGAAGGCGGTTTTGTCGCGCTTCAGGGAGAGTGGGAGCAAAATCACGCTTGGCAGGGGCGGCCGGTCTCCCTTATCGCGGGTGTCCACCAGGTCGATGGGGTTGTGTTGGGTGTAGATCGTCAAGGGGCATTGCGCTTGAGTGTTGATGGCGTTGAGAAAGTATACAGTGGTGGTGAGTTAAGCCTGAGGTTGCGTGATGATTCTTGAGCTCGACTGTGGGAATAGCTTTATCAAATGGCGTGTACTAGCTGATAGTCCCGGTGCCTCGTCGGAGGGGGTGGTTGGTTCGGACCTGGCATTGATTGAAAGCCTGTTAGCCCTTCCTGGATTGTTGCTGACGCGCTGTCGCTTGGTGAGCGTTCGTGCGCTGGAAGAAACCAGCAAGCTGGTCGCGGCTCTGCATGAGGCATTCGGTATTGCTGTTTCGTGCGCTGCTCCCGCGCGTGAAATGGGCGGAGTGCGCAACGGTTACGAAGATTTCGAGCGGCTCGGCCTTGACCGCTGGTTGGCGATGCTAGGTGGATTCAAGCTAGCGCGAGGCGCTTGCCTGGTGCTTGATTTTGGTACGGCAGCCACAGCGGATTTCATTGCGGCTGATGGCGAGCACTTGGGCGGGTTCATTTGCCCGGGTATGCCTCTCATGCGCAATCAACTGCGAACTCACACGCGTAAAATACGCTACGACGACGCAGCTGCTGAAAGGGCGCTTGAGCGCCTCTCCCCTGGCCGTACGACCGTCGAGGCAGTGGAGCGCGGATGCACACTGATGCTGAGAGGGTTTGTACTCACTCAGTTAGAGTTGGCGCGAAGCTACTGGGGTGATGACTTCATCGTGTTCCTGACTGGGGGGGATGCTGATTTAGTGGCTGATGCAGTGCCGCAGGCGCGGCTCGTGCCCGATCTGGTGTTTGTCGGTTTGGCGATGGCTTGTCCTTTGTCCTGAGGTGGTTATGCGTTGGTTGTTTTTGCTTTTGCTTGTCCTCAACGCCTTCTATTACATTTGGCATCAGCAAGAAGCGCCGCTGCGCGCCAAGGATGTCACGCCTCTAAGCCTGTACAGGGGGGCGCAGCAGGATATTCGGCTTCTCAGCGAATCTTCTGATGCCGTGGTGCGCAGAGACCGCGTAAAAGCATCTGAAGCGCAAAATACTTGCTTGTACATCGGTGGTTTTGCGGATCAGCGTCAAGCACAGTCTGTTGAGCAGCGGCTCACAAGTCTGGATATAAAGGTCAAGCTTCTATTGCTCAATACTACGGACGCCTCCGGCTATTGGCTTCGAGTAGCCCCTGAAAGCCGACGCCTGGCTGACGATCTGCCCTTTGAAAACCTTGCTAAGGAATTCAATGAGTTAAAACATAAAATAATGTTGTGCGAAGGCGTTGCAACTCTCGAATAGTTTGCATAGAATGGCGCCCGCTTCGCAGTGAAGACCTTATAGGTCAGCAGTGTGAAGCGAAGGTCAATGCAGCTAACCTCATATTTTTAAATGAGAAAATGCTTGACAGAAGGTCGGCGTAATGTAAAATGCCGGCTCGCTTAGGAGGGGTTCCCGAGCGGCCAAAGGGATCAGACTGTAAATCTGACGTCTACGACTTCGAAGGTTCGAATCCTTCCCCCTCCACCATTTTTAGCGTGAGCTGCAAGCTCCGCGGGTATAGTTTAGTGGTAGAACCTCAGCCTTCCAAGCTGATGATGCGGGTTCGATTCCCGCTACCCGCTCCAAGTTTGCAGGTTGTGCAGGTGTTTTGCTCTTGTAGCTCAGTTGGTAGAGCACACCCTTGGTAAGGGTGAGGTCAGCGGTTCAAATCCGCTCAAGAGCTCCATATAACAAGGCAGATATGAAAATATCTGCCTTTGTTTTAACAGCTGCCTCGGCTTGAAGGTGTTGAGTCTGGCGTTATTGTCAGGTGATTTCAGGTCTAGTGGGGTTGGTTGTTGTAAAGTCTTTTTCAGGTCTGCATAATGGTCGGCCTGATTTTGTTTTAGGTCAGTAGCTCAATTGGCAGAGCGACGGTCTCCAAAACCGTAGGTTGGGGGTTCGATTCCCTCCTGACCTGCCAGATTCACGTGGTGTGTCTGGCTTTCTTTTCACAGGATCTTCATAGATGACTCCTAAGGCTGAAGCTCAAAGCTCTCGTTTCGATCTGGTCAAGTGGCTTGCTGTAGTCGCCTTGGTGGTCGTAGGCGTTGTTGGCAATCAGTACTACTCTGCTTCGCCGATCCTGTACCGCGTGCTCGCATTACTTGCCCTTGCTGCTGTGGCTGCCTTTGTGGGCCTGCAGACCGCCAAAGGCAAATCTTTCGCGATCCTGGTAAAGGAAGCTCGCACCGAAATTCGTAAAGTCGTTTGGCCGACTCGCCAAGAAACCACGCAGACCACGTTGATCGTTGTGGCTGTTGTTCTGGTTATGGCGTTGCTGTTGTGGGGGCTTGATTCCCTGCTCGGCTGGCTTGTTTCCTTGATTGTTGGCTAAGGGTGTCCCGTGGCTAAGCGTTGGTACGTTGTTCATGCTTACTCGGGTTACGAGAAGCATGTTATGCGCTCTTTGCTGGAGCGCGTAAAGCTGGCAGGCATGGAAGATGGCTTCGGCGAAATTCTGGTTCCCACTGAAGAAGTGGTTGAAATGCGGAATGGCCAGAAGCGCAAAAGCGAACGCAAGTTCTTCCCTGGCTATGTGCTGGTTCAGATGGACATGAATGAAGGTACTTGGCACTTGGTCAAGGATACCCCTCGTGTCATGGGTTTCATTGGCGGTACCGCTGATAAGCCTGCTCCTATCACCGACAAAGAGGCAGAAGCGATTCTGCGCCGCGTTGCTGATGGTAGCGACAAGCCTAAGCCGAAGACGCTTTTCGAGCCGGGTGAGGTTGTTCGTGTCACAGATGGTCCGTTTGCTGATTTCAACGGTACTGTCGAAGAAGTTAACTACGAAAAGAGCCGGATCCAAGTGGCAGTGCTCATTTTCGGTCGCTCTACTCCGGTAGAGCTGGAGTTCAGCCAGGTCGAGAAGGTCTAGCTGACCAAGCATCCCAACCCCGCAGCCTTAGGCTGTGGGGTTTTGTCGTCACTGGGATAAACGCGCAAGTAACCGGGGAGCCTTTCGAGGCGTTTGAACCCGTAATTGGAGTGCCTCATGGCCAAGAAGATTACCGCTTACATCAAGCTGCAAGTGAAGGCCGCTCAGGCCAACCCTAGCCCACCCGTCGGTCCAGCTCTGGGTCAGCACGGCGTGAACATCATGGAATTCTGCAAGGCCTTCAACGCCCGTACTCAGGGTCTTGAGCCAGGTCTGCCGACTCCAGTGATCATCACTGTATACAGCGACCGTAGCTTCACTTTCGAAACCAAGTCGACTCCGGCTTCGGTTCTGTTGAAGAAAGCTGCTGGTCTGACTAGCGGTTCCGCTCGTCCTAACACCGTTAAGGTTGGCACCGTAACTCGTGCTCAGCTGGAAGAAATCGCGAAAACCAAAAACGCGGATCTCACTGCAGCTGATATGGATGCAGCCGTGCGTACCATCGCCGGTTCTGCTCGTAGCATGGGCCTTAACGTGGAGGGTGTGTAATGGCTAAGCTGACCAAGCGCCAAAAGGCTATCGCCGGCAAAATCGAAGCAGGCAAGGCCTACAACTTTGTAGACGCCGCTGCCCTGCTGACCGAGCTGTCGACTGTCAAGTTCAGCGAGTCTGTTGACGTTGCTGTAAACCTGGGTGTTGACCCACGTAAATCCGACCAGGTCGTTCGTAGCGCTACTGTGCTGCCACACGGTACTGGCAAGACTGTACGTGTAGCTGTCTTCACCCAAGGCCCAGCAGCTGAAGCTGCTCTGGCCGCTGGCGCTGACCGCGTTGGCATGGACGACCTGGCTGCCGAAATGAAAGGCGGCGACCTGAATTACGACGTAGTTATTGCATCCCCGGATGCAATGCGCGTTGTAGGTCAGTTGGGTCAGATCCTGGGTCCACGTGGCCTGATGCCTAACCCTAAAGTCGGCACCGTAACTCCAGACGTAGCTACCGCGGTTAAAAACGCCAAGGCTGGTCAGGTTCGTTATCGCACCGACAAAAACGGCATCATTCACACCTCCGTTGGCAAAGTCGGCTTCGATGCCGTCAAGCTGAAGGAAAACGTTGAAGCCCTGATCGCTGATCTGAAGCGTATCAAGCCAGCTTCTTCGAAAGGTATCTACGTCAAGCGCGTTACCCTGAGCACTACTATGGGCCCAGGTCTGGTCATCGACCAAGGCTCACTGGACGTATAAGACACAGATTGGTGCGAGCGATCGCGCCAATTGAAAAAAATTGGGGTCCCTGCCTGGCGGGGGCTATCCAAGACCGTAGGCGACGCAAGTCTTAAACCACAAGCCTACGCAGATGGTGCTCCCGGTTCCTTACCGAATCAGACACCAAAACGACATCCGGCTCCGGCCAGATGAAACGGTAACAAGCAGGAGTTAAACCCGTGGCAATTAATCTCGAAGACAAGAAGGCCATCGTCGCTGAAGTCAACGAGGCTGCCAAAGCTGCTCTGTCCGCTGTCGTGGCTGATGCCCGTGGTGTGACAGTAGGCGCTATGACCGGACTCCGTAAAGAGGCTCGTGAAGCTGGCGTATACGTACGTGTTGTACGTAACACCCTGCTCAAGCGCGCTGTTGCTGACACTGAATACAGTGTCCTCAACGACGTGTTCACCGGCCCGACTCTGATCGCGTTCTCCAAGGAACATCCAGGCGCTGCTGCCCGTTTGTTCAAAGAATTCGCCAAGAGTCAGGATAAGTTCGAGATCAAGGCAGCTGCGTTCGAGGGCAAGTTCCTCGCAGCTAACCAAATCGACGTACTGGCAACACTGCCGACCCGCGACGAAGCCATTTCGCAGCTGATGAGCGTGATTCAAGGCGCTACCAGCAAGCTGGCTCGTACTCTGGCCGCAGTTCGCGAGCAAAAAGAAGCTGCCGCAGCCTAAGGCTGAGCGACTTCTCTCGCGTATTTTTGTTTATTTCGATGGCCGAGTAGGCCGTCCCCCAATTCAGGAAATACAGCAATGTCTATCTCCCAAGACGATATCCTCAACGCCGTAGCTGAAATGTCGGTTCTGCAGGTTGTTGAGCTGATCAAAGCTTTCGAAGAAAAATTCGGCGTTTCCGCTGCCGCTGCTTCCGCTGGCCCAGCTGTTGCTGCTGTTGCTGCTGAAGAGCAAACCGAATTCAACGTCATGCTGGTAGAAGCTGGCGAGAAGAAAGTAAACGTGATCAAGGCAGTACGTGAACTGACCGGTCTGGGCCTGAAAGAAGCCAAGGCTGTAGTTGACGGCGCTCCTGCCCAGGTTCTGGAAGCAGTGTCGAAAGACGCCGCTGACAAAGCTAAAGCAGTGCTGGAAGAAGCAGGCGCTAAAGTCGAGCTGAAGTAAGCATCGACCTTGCGTCTCCAGCCCAAGCGTTAAGCTGAAGGCTGATGGCTGGTGGCTCTTGCCACCGGCCTTTTTCCGTTCTTGGCTGTCGACTCGGTCGCCGCCACTAACGCGCTGTAACCACCCGATGCGGTGGTGCAAACCATGGGGTTTGCAAGATTTTCTGGCTGCTCCCGTCGGAGGGGCCAAACAAGCAGGTGACCAAGCTGGGGAACGCTGATGGCTTACTCATATACTGAGAAAAAACGTATCCGCAAGGACTTTAGCAAGTTGCCGGACGTCATGGATGTCCCGTACCTTCTGGCTATCCAGCTGGATTCGTATCGTGAATTCTTGCAGGCGGGAGCGACCAAAGATCAGTTCCGCGACGTGGGCCTGCATGCGGCCTTCAAATCCGTTTTCCCGATCATCAGCTACTCCGGCAATGCTGCGCTGGAGTACGTCGGTTATCGCCTGGGCGAACCGGCATTTGATGTCAAAGAATGCGTGTTGCGCGGTGTTACTTACGCCGTACCTTTGCGGGTAAAAGTGCGCCTGATCATTTTCGACAAAGAATCGTCGAACAAAGCGATCAAGGACATCAAAGAGCAAGAAGTCTACATGGGCGAAATCCCATTGATGACCGAGAACGGTACCTTCGTTATCAATGGTACCGAGCGTGTGATCGTTTCCCAGCTGCACCGTTCCCCGGGCGTGTTCTTCGACCACGACCGCGGCAAGACGCACAGCTCCGGCAAGCTCCTGTACTCCGCGCGGATCATTCCGTACCGTGGTTCGTGGTTGGACTTCGAGTTCGACCCGAAAGACTGCGTGTTCGTGCGTATCGACCGTCGTCGCAAGCTGCCGGCCTCGGTACTGCTGCGCGCGCTCGGCTACACCACTGAGCAAGTGCTGGACGCTTTCTATACCACCAACGTGTTCAGCCTGAAGGATGAAACCCTCAAGCTGGAGCTGATCGCTTCGCGTCTGCGTGGTGAAATTGCCGTCCTGGACATCCAGGATGAAAAAGGCAAGGTCATTGTTGAAGCTGGCCGTCGTATCACTGCGCGCCACATCAACCAGATCGAAAAAGCCGGTATCAAAGAGCTGGAAGTGCCTCTGGACTACGTCCTGGGTCGTACTACCGCCAAGGTCATCGTTCACCCGGCTACAGGCGAAATCCTGGCTGAGTGCAACACCGAGCTGAACACCGAGATCCTGGCCAAAATCGCCAAGGCTCAGGTCGTTCGCATCGAGACCCTGTACACCAACGACATCGACTGCGGTCCGTTCATCTCCGACACACTGAAGATCGACTCCACCAGCAACCAATTGGAAGCGCTGGTCGAGATCTATCGCATGATGCGTCCTGGTGAGCCACCAACCAAAGACGCTGCCGAGACCCTGTTCAACAACCTGTTCTTCAGCCCTGAGCGCTATGACCTGTCTGCGGTCGGCCGGATGAAGTTCAACCGTCGTATCGGTCGTACCGAGATCGAAGGTTCGGGTGTGCTGTGCAAGGAAGACATCGTCGCGGTACTGAAGACCCTGGTCGACATCCGTAACGGCAAAGGCATCGTCGATGACATCGACCACCTGGGTAACCGTCGTGTTCGCTGTGTAGGCGAAATGGCCGAGAACCAGTTCCGCGTTGGCCTGGTACGTGTTGAACGTGCGGTCAAAGAGCGTCTGTCGATGGCGGAAAGCGAAGGCCTGATGCCGCAAGACCTGATCAACGCCAAGCCAGTAGCTGCGGCGGTGAAAGAGTTCTTCGGTTCCAGCCAGCTGTCCCAGTTCATGGACCAGAACAACCCGCTCTCCGAGATCACCCACAAGCGCCGTGTCTCCGCACTGGGCCCGGGCGGTCTGACCCGTGAGCGTGCCGGCTTTGAAGTGCGTGACGTACACCCGACGCACTACGGTCGTGTTTGCCCGATCGAAACGCCGGAAGGTCCGAACATCGGTCTGATCAACTCCCTGGCCGCTTATGCGCGCACCAACCAATACGGCTTCCTCGAGAGCCCGTACCGCGTGGTGAAAGACGCCCTGGTCACCGACGAGATCGTGTTCCTGTCCGCCATCGAAGAAGCTGATCACGTGATCGCTCAGGCTTCGGCCACGATGAACGACAAGAAAGTCCTGATCGACGAGCTGGTAGCTGTTCGTCACTTGAACGAGTTCACCGTCAAGGCGCCGGAAGACGTCACCTTGATGGACGTTTCGCCGAAGCAGGTAGTTTCGGTAGCAGCGTCGCTGATCCCGTTCCTGGAGCACGATGACGCCAACCGTGCGTTGATGGGTTCCAACATGCAGCGTCAAGCTGTACCGACCCTGCGCGCTGACAAGCCGCTGGTAGGTACCGGCATGGAGCGTAACGTAGCCCGTGACTCCGGCGTTTGCGTCGTGGCTCGCCGTGGCGGCGTAATCGACTCCGTTGATGCCAGCCGTATCGTGGTTCGTGTTGCCGATGACGAAGTTGAAACTGGCGAAGCCGGTGTCGACATCTACAACCTGACCAAATACACCCGCTCGAACCAGAACACCTGCATCAACCAGCGTCCGCTGGTGAGCAAGGGTGATCGCGTTCAGCGTAGCGACATCATGGCCGACGGCCCGTCCACCGACATGGGTGAACTGGCGCTTGGTCAGAACATGCGCATCGCGTTCATGGCATGGAACGGCTTCAACTTCGAAGACTCCATCTGCCTGTCCGAGCGTGTTGTTCAAGAAGACCGTTTCACCACGATCCACATTCAGGAACTGACCTGTGTGGCCCGTGACACCAAGCTTGGCCCAGAGGAAATCACTGCAGACATCCCGAACGTGGGTGAAGCTGCACTGAACAAGCTGGACGAAGCCGGTATCGTCTACGTAGGTGCTGAAGTAGGCGCAGGTGACATCCTGGTCGGTAAGGTCACTCCGAAAGGCGAGACCCAGCTGACTCCGGAAGAGAAACTGTTGCGTGCCATCTTCGGTGAAAAAGCCAGCGACGTTAAAGACACCTCCCTGCGTGTACCTACCGGTACCAAAGGTACTGTCATCGACGTACAGGTCTTCACCCGTGACGGCGTCGAGCGTGATGCTCGTGCACTGTCCATCGAGAAGACCCAGCTCGACGAGATCCGCAAGGATCTGAACGAAGAGTTCCGTATCGTTGAAGGCGCGACTTTCGAACGTCTGCGTTCCGCCCTGGTAGGCCATAAGGCTGAAGGCGGCGCAGGTCTGAAGAAAGGTCAGGACATCACCGACGAAATCCTCGACGGTCTTGAGCACGGCCAGTGGTTCAAACTGCGCATGGCTGAAGACGCTCTGAACGAGCAGCTCGAGAAGGCCCAGGCCTACATCGTTGATCGCCGCCGTCTGCTGGACGACAAGTTCGAAGACAAGAAGCGCAAACTGCAGCAGGGCGATGACCTGGCTCCAGGCGTGCTGAAAATCGTCAAGGTTTACCTGGCAATCCGTCGCCGCATCCAGCCGGGCGACAAGATGGCCGGTCGTCACGGTAACAAAGGTGTGGTCTCCGTGATCATGCCGGTTGAAGACATGCCGCACGATGCCAATGGCACCCCGGTCGACGTCGTCCTCAACCCGTTGGGCGTACCTTCGCGTATGAACGTTGGTCAGATCCTTGAAACCCACCTGGGCCTCGCGGCCAAAGGTCTGGGCGAGAAGATCAACCGTATGATCGAAGAGCAGCGCAAGGTCGCCGACCTGCGTAAGTTCCTGCACGAGATCTACAACGAGATCGGCGGTCGCAACGAAGAGCTGGAAACCTTCTCCGACCAGGAAATCCTGGATCTGGCGAAGAACCTGCGCGGCGGTGTTCCAATGGCGACCCCGGTGTTCGACGGTGCCAAGGAAAGCGAAATCAAGGCCATGCTGAAACTGGCGGACCTGCCAGAAAGCGGCCAGATGCAGCTGTTCGACGGCCGTACCGGCAACAAGTTCGAGCGTCCGGTTACTGTTGGCTACATGTACATGCTGAAGCTGAACCACTTGGTAGACGACAAGATGCACGCTCGTTCTACCGGTTCGTACAGCCTGGTTACCCAGCAGCCGCTGGGTGGTAAGGCTCAGTTCGGTGGTCAACGTTTCGGGGAGATGGAGGTCTGGGCACTGGAAGCATACGGTGCTGCTTACACTCTGCAAGAAATGCTCACAGTGAAGTCGGACGATGTGAACGGTCGGACCAAGATGTACAAAAACATCGTGGACGGCGATCACCGTATGGAGCCGGGCATGCCCGAGTCCTTCAACGTGTTGATCAAAGAAATTCGTTCCCTCGGCATCGATATCGATCTGGAAACCGAATAACACGTGACGCGAATCGAGAGCGGGGCTGTTTAGCCCGCTCTCTGCTCCGCCAGGAGGAAAGGCCTTGAAAGACCTACTGAATTTGCTGAAAAACCAGGGTCAAGTCGAAGAGTTCGACGCCATCCGTATTGGGTTGGCATCGCCAGAGATGATCCGTTCGTGGTCGTTCGGTGAAGTTAAAAAACCGGAAACCATCAACTACCGTACGTTCAAACCTGAACGTGACGGCCTGTTCTGCGCCAAGATCTTTGGCCCGGTTAAGGATTACGAGTGCCTGTGCGGTAAGTACAAGCGCTTGAAGCATCGTGGTGTGATCTGCGAGAAGTGCGGCGTTGAAGTTGCACTGGCCAAGGTTCGTCGTGAGCGTATGGCGCACATCGAACTGGCTTCGCCGGTTGCTCACATCTGGTTCCTGAAATCGCTGCCGTCCCGTATCGGCTTGCTGATGGACATGACCCTGCGTGATATCGAACGCGTTCTCTACTTCGAGAGCTATGTCGTTATCGATCCAGGCATGACCACCCTTGAAAAAGGTCAGTTGCTGAACGACGAGCAGTACTTCGAAGCGCTAGAAGAATTCGGTGACGATTTCGATGCCCGCATGGGTGCCGAAGCTGTCCGCGAACTGCTGCACGCTATCGACCTGGAACACGAGATTGGCCGCCTGCGTGAAGAAATTCCGCAAACCAACTCCGAAACCAAGATCAAGAAACTGTCCAAGCGTCTGAAGTTGATGGAAGCCTTCCAGGGTTCCGGCAACTTGCCAGAGTGGATGGTGCTGACCGTTCTGCCGGTTCTGCCGCCAGACCTGCGTCCGCTGGTACCGTTGGACGGTGGTCGTTTCGCGACGTCCGACCTCAACGACCTGTACCGCCGCGTGATCAACCGTAACAACCGCTTGAAGCGCCTGCTTGATCTGTCCGCTCCAGACATCATCGTGCGCAACGAAAAGCGTATGTTGCAAGAAGCTGTCGATGCCTTGCTCGACAACGGTCGCCGTGGCCGCGCTATCACCGGTTCCAACAAGCGTCCTCTGAAATCCTTGGCTGACATGATCAAGGGTAAGCAAGGTCGTTTCCGTCAGAACTTGCTCGGTAAGCGTGTTGACTACTCTGGTCGTTCGGTAATTACCGTAGGCCCGACCCTGCGTCTGCACCAGTGCGGTCTGCCTAAGAAGATGGCACTTGAGCTGTTCAAGCCATTCATCTTCGGCAAGCTGGAAATGCGCGGTCTTGCGACCACCATCAAAGCGGCCAAGAAAATGGTCGAGCGCGAACTGCCAGAGGTTTGGGACGTTCTCGCTGAGGTGATCCGCGAACACCCGGTTCTCCTCAACCGTGCACCGACCCTTCACCGTCTGGGTATCCAGGCGTTTGAACCGGTACTGATCGAAGGTAAGGCTATCCAGCTGCACCCGTTGGTCTGTGCTGCGTACAACGCCGACTTCGACGGCGACCAAATGGCCGTGCACGTACCGCTGACACTGGAAGCCCAGTTGGAAGCACGTGCATTGATGATGTCGACCAACAACATTCTGTCGCCAGCCAACGGTGAGCCAATCATCGTTCCGTCGCAGGACGTTGTATTGGGTCTGTACTACATGACGCGTGAAGCGATCAACGCCAAGGGCGAAGGTCGTGTGTTCGCTGACCTGCAAGAAGTTGACCGTGTGTTCCGTGCCGGCGAAGCCGCATTGCACGCCAAGGTCAAAGTGCGGATCAACGAAACCGTCAACGACCGTGATGGCGGCAGCGTGACCAACACTCGTATCGTCGACACCACTGTCGGCCGTGCGCTGTTGTATCAAGTTGTGCCAAAAGGTCTGTCGTACGACGTCGTCAACCTGCCGATGAAGAAAAAGGCGATCTCCAAGTTGATCAACCAGTGCTACCGCGTGGTTGGTTTGAAAGAGACCGTGATCTTCGCTGACCAGTTGATGTATACCGGTTTTGCTTACTCGACCATTTCCGGCGTTTCCATCGGCGTTAACGACTTTGTTATCCCGGATGAAAAAGCCCGCATCATCGGTGCTGCCACCGAAGAAGTGAAAGAAATCGAAAGCCAGTACGCCTCCGGCCTGGTAACCCAGGGTGAGAAGTACAACAAGGTAATCGACCTTTGGTCCAAAGCGAACGATGAAGTTTCCAAGGCGATGATGGCCAACCTCTCGAAAGAGAAAGTCATCGACCGTCATGGCGACGAAGTTGACCAAGAGTCCTTCAACTCGATGTACATGATGGCCGACTCGGGCGCACGGGGTTCTGCTGCGCAGATCCGTCAGCTCGCCGGTATGCGTGGCCTGATGGCCAAGCCGGACGGTTCCATCATCGAAACGCCGATTACTGCGAACTTCCGTGAAGGTTTGAGCGTACTTCAGTACTTCATCTCGACTCACGGTGCTCGTAAGGGTCTTGCGGATACCGCGTTGAAAACCGCTAACTCCGGTTACCTGACTCGTCGTCTGGTAGACGTTGCACAAGATCTGGTTGTAACCGAGATTGATTGCGGCACCGAGCATGGCCTGCTGATGACGCCGCACATTGAAGGCGGTGACGTTGTAGAACCGCTGGGTGAGCGTGTATTGGGTCGTGTGATTGCCCGTGACGTATTCAAGCCAGGTACCGAGGAAGTTATTGTTCCTGCCGGCACCCTGGTAGACGAGAAGTGGGTCGAGTTCATCGAACTCAACAGCATCGACGAAGTGATCGTTCGCTCGCCGATCAGCTGCGAAACCCGCTACGGTATCTGCGCCAAATGCTACGGCCGTGACTTGGCTCGTGGTCACCAGGTGAACATCGGTGAAGCGGTCGGCGTTATCGCTGCCCAGTCCATCGGTGAGCCGGGTACCCAGCTGACGATGCGTACGTTCCACATCGGTGGTGCGGCAAGCCGGACCTCCGCAGCCGACAGCGTTCAGGTGAAGAATGGCGGTACCGTCCGTCTGCATAACCTGAAACACGTTGAGCGAGTGGATGGCCACCTGGTTGCTGTGTCCCGTTCCGGTGAGCTGGCAATCGCTGATGACTACGGTCGTGAGCGCGAGCGTTACAAACTGCCGTACGGTGCTGTGATTTCGGTTAAAGAAGGTGACAAGGTCGACGCTGGCGCAATCGTGGCCAAGTGGGATCCGCACACTCACCCAATTGTTACCGAAATGAAAGGTACCGTGACCTACGTGGGCATGGAAGAAGGCATCACGATCAAGCGTCAGACTGACGAATTGACCGGTATGACCAACATTGAAGTACTCGACGCGAAAGATCGTCCAGCTGCCGGTAAAGACATCCGTCCTGCCGTGAAGATGGTCGATGACAACGGCAAGGACTTGTTGCTGCCAGGCACTGACGTAATCGCTCAGTACTTCCTGCCAGCCAACGCCCTGGTCGGTGTAGCGGATGGTGCGAAGATCGCGATCGGTGATGTTATCGCGCGTATCCCGCAAGAAACTTCGAAAACCCGTGACATCACCGGTGGTCTGCCGCGTGTTGCCGACTTGTTCGAAGCTCGTCGTCCGAAAGAAGCGTCGATTCTGGCTGAAGTCAGCGGCACCATCGCATTCGGTAAAGAGACCAAGGGCAAGCGCCGTCTGGTCATTACGCCGAACGACGGTAGCGATCCGTATGAAGAGCTGATTCCGAAGTGGCGTCACCTGAACGTGTTCGAAGGCGAACAGGTAAACCGCGGCGAAGTTATCTCCGACGGCCCGAGCGATCCACACGACATCCTGCGTCTGCTGGGTGTGAGTGCGCTGGCCAAGTACATCGTTAACGAGATCCAGGACGTTTACCGCCTGCAAGGCGTGAAGATCAACGATAAGCACATCGAGACCATCCTGCGTCAGATGCTGCGTAAAGTTGAAATCGCTGAATCCGGCGATTCCAGTTTCATCAAGGGCGACCAGATGGAACTGACTCACGTGCTGGTGGAAAACGAGCGCTTGGCGACCGAAGACAAATTCGTGTCCAAGTTCACTCGCGTGCTGCTGGGTATCACCAAGGCGTCGTTGTCGACTGAATCGTTCATCTCGGCGGCCTCCTTCCAGGAGACCACTCGCGTACTGACCGAAGCAGCGGTAACCGGCAAGCGCGATTACCTGCGCGGCCTGAAAGAAAACGTGGTTGTGGGTCGTCTGATCCCAGCCGGTACCGGTTTGGCTTACCACAGCGAGCGTAAACGCCGCCGTGATGCTGACAAGCCGTTGCGCGTAAGCGCCAGTGAAGTGGAAGCTGCACTGACCGAAGCGCTGAACTCCAGCGGTAACTGAGTTCTGCGATAAATAAGTCCGGGCCCTGGTAGCCCCCATTCGTCGGATCGAGGCAGTTTTGTCCCGGTTCGATGAGAGGGGATGTCGGGGCCTTGCCTTGACTGGGGGCAAGATCCTCTTTAGACTCTTGTACCCCTAAATTTGGCGGGAATTCGTTCCTGCCATTTTGCTTTTCTTGCAAGACAATAGCGTCGCAAGACAACAGTGGAGCTAGTAGATGGCAACTATCAACCAGCTGGTACGTCAGCCGCGTAAGCGTATCGTCGAGAAATCCGACGTGCCTGCGCTGCAGAACTGCCCGCAACGTCGTGGCGTATGCACTCGCGTGTATACCACTACGCCGAAAAAACCTAACTCGGCACTGCGTAAAGTATGCCGTGTGCGCCTGACCAACGGTTTCGAGGTTTCCTCGTACATCGGTGGTGAAGGTCACAACCTGCAAGAGCACAGCGTGGTACTGATCCGCGGCGGTCGTGTAAAAGACTTGCCAGGTGTTCGTTATCACACCGTTCGCGGCTCCTTGGATACTTCCGGCGTTAAAGGTCGTAACCAGGGTCGTTCGAAGTACGGTACCAAGAAGCCTAAGTAGTAGCGGCTTTTTGTAACACTGAATCATCTTATTTTCTGAGTCGATAAGAGTAAGGTCGGAGGCGTCCCGAAAGGGCACCGATTCCGAGCGAACCTGAAGACCGTTTGAGGGCTTATCCATGCCAAGAAGACGCGTAGCAGCCAAGCGCGAAGTGCTTGACGATCCAAAATACGGAAGCCAAATTCTGGCCAAGTTCATGAACCACGTAATGGAGAGCGGCAAGAAAGCCGTTGCCGAGCGTATCGTTTATGGCGCGCTGGAAAAGGTTAAAGAACGCAAGAACAGCGACCCCCTGGAAATCTTCGAGAAAGCTCTCGACGCCATCGCTCCGCTGGTCGAAGTGAAGTCGCGCCGTGTAGGCGGTGCTACTTACCAGGTTCCGGTTGAAGTTCGTCCGTCCCGTCGTAACGCTCTGGCAATGCGCTGGTTGGTAGACTTCGCCCGTAAGCGCGGCGAGAAGTCTATGGCTCTGCGTTTGGCCGGCGAGCTGTTGGACGCTGCTGAAGGTAAGGGTGCTGCTGTTAAGAAGCGTGAAGACGTGCACCGTATGGCTGAAGCTAACAAAGCTTTCTCGCACTACCGCTTCTAATCTTAGCTTCACTAATTTTGCGAGGGCTTTATGGCTCGTACTACTCCGATTAGCCGCTACCGTAACATCGGTATCGTTGCTCACGTGGATGCTGGTAAAACCACCACCACCGAGCGCGTACTGTTTTACACCGGCAAAAGTCACAAAATGGGCGAGGTGCATGACGGCGCCGCGACCACAGACTGGATGGTTCAGGAGCAGGAGCGTGGTATTACCATTACTTCTGCTGCTATTACCGCCTTCTGGAAGGGTTCCGAGAAGCAGTACAAAGACGAGCATCGCTTCAACGTAATCGATACACCGGGCCACGTAGACTTCACCATTGAAGTTGAACGTTCCTTGCGCGTACTCGACGGCGCTGTCGTTGTGTTCTGCGGTACCTCGGGTGTTGAGCCTCAGTCGGAAACCGTATGGCGTCAAGCCAACAAATACGGCGTTCCACGTCTTGTTTACGTAAACAAGATGGACCGTGCTGGCGCCAACTTCCTGCGCGTGATCGGTCAGATCAAGCAGCGTCTGGGTCACACCCCGGTGCCAATCCAATTGGCTATCGGTTCCGAAGACAACTTCCAGGGTCAGATCGATCTGATCAACATGGAAGCGGTTTACTGGAATGACTCCGACAAAGGCATGGTGCCTGTTCGTAAGCCTATCCCTGCAGAGCTGCAGGAGCTGGCTGACGAGTGGCGCAACAACATGGTCGAGGCTGCGGCCGAAGCCAGCGAAGAGCTGATGAACAAGTACCTCGAGGGTGAAGAACTCACCAACGTGGAAATCAAGGCTGCTCTGCGTCAGCGTACTATCGCTGGTGAGATCGTCCTGGCTGTTTGTGGTTCTTCCTTCAAGAACAAGGGTGTTCCCCTGGTTCTCGACGCCGTTATCGACTACCTGCCGGCTCCAACCGACATTCCTGCTATCAAGGGTACCAACCCTGATAACGAGGAAGAAGAAATGGAGCGTCACGCCGATGACAGCGAGCCGTTCTCGGCTCTGGCGTTCAAGATCGCTACCGACCCATTCGTGGGTACTTTGACCTTCGTCCGCGTTTACTCGGGCGTGTTGGCCTCCGGCGATGGCGTGATCAACTCGGTTAAAGGCAAGAAAGAGCGCGTGGGTCGTATGGTGCAAATGCACGCAAACGCCCGTGAAGAGATCAAGGAAGTACGCGCTGGTGACATCGCGGCCCTGATCGGCATGAAGGACGTCACCACGGGTGAGACTTTGTGCGACGCTGCCAAGCCAATCATCCTGGTTCGCATGGACTTCCCGGAGCCGGTTATTTCGGTTGCCGTAGAGCCTAAGACCAAGGATGACCAGGAAAAAATGGGTATCGCTCTGGGCAAGCTTGCTCAGGAAGATCCATCTTTCCGCGTCAAGACTGATGAAGAGACTGGTCAAACGATCATCTCCGGCATGGGCGAGCTGCACCTGGACATCCTGGTTGACCGGATGCGCCGTGAGTTCAACGTCGAAGCCAACATCGGTAAGCCTCAGGTTTCCTATCGTGAGCGCATCACGAAGAACTGTGAAATCGAAGGCAAGTTCGTTCGTCAGTCCGGCGGTCGTGGTCAGTTCGGTCACTGCTGGATCCGTTTTGCTCCTGCTGACGAAGGTCAGGAAGGTCTGCAATTCGTGAACGAAGTGGTAGGTGGTGTGGTTCCTAAGGAATACATCCCTGCTATCCAGAAGGGTATCGAAGAGCAGATGAAGAACGGTGTTGTTGCCGGCTATCCGCTGATCGGCCTGAAAGCAACCGTTTTTGACGGTTCTTACCACGACGTCGACTCCAACGAGATGGCGTTTAAGGTGGCTGCTTCCATGGCAACCAAGCAACTGGCCCAGAAGGGCGGTGGTGAGTTGCTTGAGCCAATCATGGCGGTAGAAGTTGTTACACCTGAAGACTATATGGGTGATGTCATGGGCGACCTTAACCGTCGTCGCGGCATGATCTTGGGTATGGAAGACACGGTTTCCGGCAAAGTGATTCGCGCCGAGGTTCCGTTGGGTGAGATGTTCGGTTACGCGACCGACGTTCGCTCCATGTCCCAGGGTCGCGCAAGCTACTCTATGGAATTCAAAAAATACAACACAGCTCCGGCGCACATCGCTGAAACTGTATCCAAAAAACAAGGCTGATTCAGTCCTTTAGGCAAGGAGTTAATTGTCGTGGCTAAAGAAAAATTTGATCGTTCCCTACCGCACGTAAACGTTGGCACCATCGGCCACGTTGACCACGGTAAAACTACTCTGACCGCTGCTCTGACTCGCGTCTGCTCCGAAGTTTTCGGTTCGGCTCGTGTTGACTTCGACAAGATCGACAGCGCACCAGAAGAAAAAGCTCGTGGTATCACCATCAACACCGCTCACGTTGAGTACAACTCGACTATTCGTCACTACGCTCACGTTGACTGCCCAGGTCACGCTGACTACGTGAAGAACATGATCACTGGTGCTGCCCAGATGGACGGCGCGATCCTGGTTTGCTCGGCCGCTGATGGTCCGATGCCACAAACCCGTGAACACATCCTGCTGTCCCGTCAGGTAGGCGTTCCGTACATCGTGGTTTTCCTGAACAAGGCTGACCTGGTAGACGACGCTGAGCTGCTGGAACTGGTTGAGATGGAAGTGCGCGATCTGCTGAGCACTTACGACTTCCCAGGTGACGACACTCCGATCATCATCGGTTCTGCTCGTATGGCTCTGGAAGGCAAAGACGACAACGAAATGGGCACCACTGCCGTTCGTAAACTGGTTGAGACTCTGGACAGCTACATCCCAGAACCAGTTCGTCTGACCGACAAGCCGTTCCTGATGCCAATCGAAGACGTATTCTCGATCTCCGGTCGCGGTACTGTTGTGACTGGTCGTATCGAGCGCGGTATCGTTCGCGTTCAAGATCCACTGGAAATCGTTGGTCTGCGTGACACTACCGTCACCACCTGCACCGGTGTTGAAATGTTCCGTAAGCTGCTCGACGAAGGTCGTGCTGGCGAGAACTGCGGTGTTCTGCTGCGTGGTACCAAGCGTGACGACGTTGAGCGTGGCCAGGTTCTGGTTAAACCAGGTTCGGTTAAGCCTCACACCAAGTTCACCGCAGAAGTTTACGTTCTGAGCAAGGAAGAAGGCGGTCGTCACACTCCGTTCTTCAAAGGCTACCGTCCACAGTTCTACTTCCGTACTACTGACGTGACCGGTAACTGCGAACTGCCAGAAGGCGTTGAAATGGTAATGCCAGGCGATAACATTCAAATGACTGTTACCCTGATCAAAACCATCGCAATGGAAGACGGTCTGCGCTTCGCTATCCGTGAAGGCGGCCGTACCGTTGGTGCTGGCGTTGTAGCTAAAATCATCGAGTAATTATCTCTTCTGAGATAGCTCGGTTTTTTTGAGAAGGCCCCCGCTTAGCGGGGGCCTTTTTTATTGGGTTGACACCCATCGGGGGCGTCTATAGAATTGCGCCTCCTTTTAACGGGCGCATTGCGCCCGGTGGGAATAGCAGCCGGAGTCTGAAATCCAATGCAAAATCAGCAAATCCGTATCAGGTTGAAGGCTTTTGACCATCGCCTGATCGACCAATCCACCCAGGAAATCGTGGAAACCGCGAAACGTACTGGTGCTCAAGTGCGTGGTCCAATTCCACTGCCTACCCGTAAAGAGCGGTTCACCGTTCTGGTCTCCCCGCACGTCAACAAAGACGCGCGTGACCAGTACGAGATCCGTACTCATAAGCGCGTACTGGACATCGTCCAGCCAACGGATAAAACCGTTGATGCACTTATGAAGCTCGATCTGGCGGCCGGTGTGGAAGTACAGATCAGCCTCGGCTAAGACTCGGGTCTTAGTCGTGTAACGCTCTGAAATGGGCGGCCATAGCGGGTGAAAGCCCCGTACACTCATGAGGTTTACAACATGACTATTGGTGTAGTCGGTCGTAAATGCGGTATGACCCGTATTTTCACCGAAGAAGGTGTCTCCATTCCGGTCACGGTCATTGAGATCGAGCCGAATCGCGTCACCCAGTTCAAAACTGAAGAAACCGATGGCTATCGTGCAGTGCAAGTCACTGTCGGCGAGCGTCGTGCTTCGCGTGTGACTGCTGCTCAAGCAGGCCACTTCGCTAAAGCAAACGTTGCAGCTGGTCGCACCGTTATGGAGTTCCGTCTTGAAGACGGCGACTACCAGGCTGGCGATCTGATCAACGCTGAAATCTTCGCTGCTGGTCAACTGGTTGATGTAACCGGTCAGTCCAAAGGTAAAGGCTTCCAGGGTACGATCAAGCGTTGGAATTTCCGTGGCCAAGACAACACTCACGGTAACTCCGTTTCCCACCGCGTCCCGGGCTCTATTGGCCAGTGCCAGACTCCTGGTCGTGTATTCAAGGGCAAAAAAATGTCCGGTCATATGGGCGCTGAGCGCGTGACCGTGCAGTCCCTCGAAGTAGTGCGCGTCGACGCTGAACGCAATCTGTTGTTGGTCAAGGGTGCTGTTCCTGGCGCTACTGGCGGCAACCTGGTTGTACGTCCAGCGGCCAAGGCTCGCGGTTAAGGGGAAGCTGACATGCAATTAAATGTAAATGACGCTCAAGCGATCGAAGTTTCCGAACTGACATTTGGCGGCGAATTCAACGAGACGCTGGTTCACCAAGCAGTCGTGGCCTACATGGCCGGCGGCCGTCAAGGTAGCAAGCAGCAAAAGACCCGTTCCGACGTACGTGGTGGCGGTAAGCGCCCTTGGCGTCAGAAAGGTACTGGCCGTGCTCGTGCCGGTACTATCCGTAGCCCAATCTGGCGTGGCGGCGGTACCACTTTCGCAGCTCGTCCGCAGGATCACTCGCAGAAGCTCAACAAGAAGATGTACCGCGCAGCTCTGCGCTCCATCCTTGCTGAACTCGTGCGTACTGACCGTCTGGTCGTGGTTCAGGACTTCGCTGTTGAAAGCCCGAAAACCAAAGATCTGCTGGGCAAGCTGAACAACATGAGCCTGACCGACGTTTTGATCGTGTCGGAAGCTGTTGATCAGAACCTGTACCTGGCTGCTCGTAACCTGCCACACGTTGATGTACGTGACGTGCAAGGTTCCGATCCAGTTAGTCTGATCGCATACGACAAGGTGTTGATCACCGTGTCGGCCGTGAAGAAATTCGAGGAGCTGCTGGGATGAACCAGGAACGCGTATTTAAAGTTCTGCTTGGCCCGCACGTTTCCGAAAAGGCTACGGTTCTGGCTGACAAGAAAGGCCAGTTCGTTTTCAAGGTTGCAACTGACGCAACCAAGCTGGAAATCAAGAAGGCCGTCGAAAGCCTGTTCAGCGTGAAAGTAGAGCGTGTTACTACCCTGAATGTTCTGGGTAAGAGCAAGCGCACTGCTCGCGGTCTGGGCAAGCGTAATGACTGGAAGAAGGCAGTTATCTCCCTTCAGCCAGGCCAAGATCTCGATTTCAGCAGCAGTGCTGAGTAAGGAAGGGGTGCATCATGGCAATCGTTAAATGCAAACCGACTTCCCCTGGCCGCCGTTTTGTGGTCAAGGTGGTCAACCAGGAGCTGCATAAAGGCGCTCCTCACGCACCGCTGCTCGAGAAAAAATCGAAGTCTGGTGGTCGTAACAACAATGGTCGCATTACCACTCGTCACATCGGTGGTGGCCATAAGCAGCATTATCGTCTGGTCGACTTCCGTCGCAACGACAAAGATGGCATCGCTGCCACTGTCGAGCGCATCGAATACGATCCAAACCGTACTGCTCACATCGCTCTGCTGTTGTACGCAGATGGCGAGCGTCGCTACATCATCGCCCCTAAAGGCGTGAGCGCTGGCGACCAGCTGATCGCAGGTGCCCTGGCACCGATCAAGCCGGGCAACGCTCTGCAACTGCGCAACATTCCAGTTGGTAGCACCGTACACGGCATCGAATTGAAGCCAGGTAAAGGCGCGCAAATCGCTCGTTCCGCTGGTGCTTCGGCTCAGCTGATCGCTCGTGAAGGTGTCTACGTGACCCTGCGTCTGCGTTCTGGTGAGATGCGTAAAGTGCTGGCTGAATGCCGCGCGACCCTGGGCGAAGTCTCGAACTCCGAGCACAGCCTGCGTTCGCTGGGTAAAGCTGGTGCCAAACGCTGGCGTGGCGTTCGCCCAACCGTTCGTGGTGTTGCCATGAACCCGGTTGACCACCCACACGGTGGTGGTGAAGGTCGTACCTCTGGTGGTCGTCATCCGGTATCGCCATGGGGCTTCCCGACTAAGGGCGCGAAGACTCGTGGTAATAAGCGTACCGACAAAATGATCGTCCGTCGTCGCAAGTAAATAGAGGGATACGACAGTGCCACGTTCTCTGAAAAAAGGTCCTTTTATTGATCTTCACCTACTGAAGAAGATCGAAGTGGCGGCGGAAAAGAACGATCGCAAACCAGTTAAGACCTGGTCGCGTCGTTCGATGATCCTGCCACAAATGGTCGGTCTGACCATCGCTGTACACAACGGTCGCTTGCACGTCCCAGTTCTCGTGAACGAAGACATGGTCGGCCACAAACTAGGCGAGTTTGCCGGTACCCGCACTTATCGTGGGCACGTGGCAGACAAGAAAGCCAAGCGTTAAGGGGTAAGGAAATGGAAGTAGCCGCTAAGTTGTCGGGCGCTCGAATCTCCGCCCAGAAAGCCCGCTTGGTCGCCGACCAGATCCGCGGGAAGAAGGTGGGCGAAGCGCTCAACCTGTTGGCTTTCAGCAGTAAGAAAGCCGCCGAGATCATGAAGAAAGTGCTGGAGTCGGCCGTAGCCAACGCCGAGCATAACGAAGGCGCAGACGTTGATGACCTGAAGGTCAGCACCGTTTTCGTCAACGAAGGGCGTTCGCTGAAGCGCATCATGCCACGTGCCAAAGGCCGTGCTGATCGCATCGTCAAGCGGTCTTGCCATATCACTGTCAAGGTTGCTGACAAGTAACGGAGTCGAAGAGATGGGTCAGAAAGTACATCCCATTGGCATTCGCCTGGGAATCGTCAAGGAGCACACCTCCGTCTGGTACGCAGACGGTCGGACTTATGCGGACTACTTGTTCGCTGATCTGAAGGTGCGTGAGTATCTCCAAGACAAACTAAAAAGCGCGTCCGTAAGCCGTATCGATATCCATCGTCCGGCGCAAACTGCACGTATCACCATCCACACCGCTCGTCCAGGTATCGTTATCGGGAAGAAAGGTGAAGATGTTGAGAAACTGCGTCAGGACCTGACCAAGCAAATGGGTGTGCCTGTGCACATCAATATCGAAGAGATCCGCAAGCCGGAGCTCGACGGTATGCTGGTTGCGCAGAGCGTAGCTCAGCAGCTGGAGCGTCGCGTAATGTTCCGTCGCGCTATGAAGCGCGCTGTACAGAACGCCATGCGCATTGGTGCCAAAGGCATCAAAATCCAAGTGAGCGGTCGTCTCGGCGGTGCTGAAATCGCACGTACTGAATGGTATCGCGAAGGTCGTGTGCCACTGCACACCCTGCGTGCCGACATCGACTATGCCAACTACGAAGCTCACACCACTTACGGTGTGATCGGTGTAAAGGTTTGGATCTTCAAAGGCGAAGTAATTGGTGGTCGCCAAGAAGAACTGAAACCACAAGCACCAGCGCCTCGTAAAAAAGCTGCTAAGTAAGGGGTACGCCAAATGTTGCAACCTAAGCGTACGAAGTTCCGCAAGCAGATGACAGGCCACAACCGTGGTCTGGCTCAGCGCGGTAGCAAAGTCAGCTTCGGCGAGTTCGCGCTGAAGTCTGTAGCTCGTGGTCGTCTCACCGCTCGTCAGATCGAGTCAGCGCGTCGTGCTCTGACCCGTCACGTAAAACGTGGCGGCAAGATCTGGATCCGTGTATTCCCGGACAAGCCGATCTCCAAAAAACCTCTCGAGGTTCGGATGGGTAAAGGTAAGGGTAACGTGGAGTACTGGGTAGCCCAGATTCAGCCAGGCAAAGTCCTGTATGAAATCGAGGGTGTTTCTGAAGAGCTGGCGCGTGAGGCTTTCGCCCTGGCTGCTGCAAAGCTGCCGCTCGCCACCTCCTTTGTTAAACGGACGGTGATGTGATGAAAGCGAATGAACTTCGTGAAAAATCCGCACAGCAGCTGAACGAGCAACTGCTCGGCCTGCTGCGCGACCAGTTCAATCTGCGTATGCAGAAAGCAACTGGCCAGTTGGGGCAGTCTCATCTGCTCTCGCAAGTTAAGCGTGACATCGCTCGCGTGAAGACTGTGCTCAACCAGCAGGCAGGTAAGTGATCATGGCTGAAGCCGAAAAGACTGTCCGTACGCTGACTGGCCGTGTTGTCAGCGACAAGATGGACAAAACCATCACCGTTCTGATCGAGCGTCGCGTTAAGCACCCGATCTACGGTAAATATGTTAAGCGTTCGACTAAGCTGCACGCGCACGACGAAACCAATCAGTGCCACATCGGCGACAAAGTCACTATTCGTGAAACTCGTCCGCTGGCCAAGACCAAGTCTTGGGCACTGGTTGATGTTCTCGAACGCGCTGTGGAAGTCTAAGGACTAGGGGTCGGAGAAATTATATGATTCAGACTCAATCCATGCTCGATGTGGCCGATAACAGCGGCGCTCGCCGTGTTATGTGCATCAAGGTGCTGGGTGGCTCCCATCGTCGTTACGCTGGTATCGGTGACATCATCAAAGTTACCGTGAAGGAAGCAATTCCTCGCGGTAAAGTGAAAAAAGGCCAAGTGATGACTGCTGTTGTAGTCCGCACTCGTCACGGCGTACGTCGTGCTGATGGCTCCATTATCCGCTTTGATGGCAACGCTGCTGTTCTTCTGAACAACAAGCAAGAGCCGATCGGCACCCGTATCTTTGGGCCAGTGACCCGTGAGCTTCGTACTGAGAAGTTCATGAAGATCGTCTCGCTCGCCCCAGAAGTGCTGTAAGGAGATCCGACATGCAAAAGATTCGTCGTGACGACGAGATCATCGTGATCGCCGGCAAAGACAAAGGTAAGCGCGGTAAGGTGCTTAAGGTTCTCGCTAATAACCGTCTGGTTATCGGTGGTCTGAACCTGGTCAAGCGTCATACCAAGCCTAACCCGATGTCGGGCGTGCAGGGCGGTATCGTCGAGAAAGAAGCTCCGCTGGACGCTTCTAACGTCGCCATCTTCAACGGCGAAACCAACAAGGCTGACCGCGTTGGTTTCAAAGTAGAAGACGGTAAGAAAATTCGTGTCTTCAAGTCGACCCAAAAAGCGGTTGATGCTTGAACACTGCTAGGTAGATTAGACCATGGCACGACTACAAGAGATTTACCGGAAGGAAATCGCCCCTAAGCTTAAGGAAGAACTTAAGCTTGGGAACGTGATGGAAGTTCCGCGCGTTACCAAAATCACCCTGAACATGGGTTTGGGCGAAGCGATCGGTGACAAAAAAGTCATCGAGCACGCTGTTGCTGACCTGGAAAAGATCACCGGCCAGAAAGTCGTTGTGACTTACGCTCGGAAATCCATCGCTGGCTTTAAAGTCCGTGAAGGTTGGCCGATCGGCGTCAAAGTGACCCTGCGCCGTGAGCGTATGTACGAATTCCTGGATCGTCTGCTGTCGATCTCCCTGCCTCGGGTTCGCGACTTCCGCGGCCTGAATGCCAAGTCCTTCGATGGTCGTGGTAACTACAGCATGGGCGTGAAAGAGCAGATCATCTTCCCGGAAATCGACTACGACAAGATCGATGCTCTCCGCGGTCTGGACATCACCCTGACCACCACTGCCAAGAACGATGATGAAGGTCGCGCCCTGTTGCGTGCTTTCAAATTCCCGTTCCGCAACTGATTGGAGTAGGACCATGGCCAAGATGAGCATGAAAAACCGCGAGCTGAAACGTCAGCTCACGGTTGCCAAGTACGCCAAGAAGCGTGCAGCACTGAAAGCAATCATCGTTGATCTGAACGCAAGTCCAGAAGCGCGTTGGGAAGCTACAGTTGCTCTGCAGAAGCAGCCACGTGATGCAAGCGCTTCGCGCATGCGTAACCGCTGCCGCCTGACTGGTCGTCCACACGGCGTTTACCGCAAGTTCGGCCTCGGCCGTAACAAACTGCGTGAAGCGGCAATGCGTGGTGACGTACCTGGTCTGGTTAAAGCCAGCTGGTAAGTACTTTCAACGTCCAGGTGGTCGATGTCGCAAGATACTGACCGCCGGTGACCTTGAATCTGGAACAAGCCCCTTTTGGGGCTTGTTTCATTTCTGGAGTGTGTCTAAAATACGCGGCTCGCCTGAGCCCGTGTGTTTTACCCGGAGATTCTCGGCGACATATGTAGCCGCAAGGCTAATTTTTTTGTATTAGGAGCGTCTAGCCCATGAGTATGCAGGACCCGTTAGCGGACATGCTAACTCGTATCCGTAATGCCCAGATGGCTGAAAAGTCCGTCGTAAGCATGCCATCTTCCAAGTTGAAGGTTGCTGTTGCCAAAGTCCTGAAAGACGAAGGCTACATTGCGGGTTATCAGATCAGCAGCGATGTAAAAGCACTGCTGTCCATCGAGCTGAAGTACTTCGAAGGCCGTTCGGTCATCGAGGAAGTGAAGCGCGTTAGCCGTCCAGGCCTGCGTCAGTACAAGTCCGCTGAAGATCTGCCGAAAGTTCGTGGCGGTCTGGGCGTGTCTATCGTCTCCACCAACAAAGGTGTGATGACGGATCGTGCTGCGCGCGCTGCCGGTGTCGGCGGCGAAGTTCTTTGCACTGTGTTCTAAGGGGGGATAAGCATGTCTCGCGTCGCTAAGAACCCCGTTAAGCTGCCAGCCGGTGTCGAAGTCAAATTCGCAGGCCAACAGCTTTCGGTGAAGGGTGCCAAGGGTACTCTTGAACTGAACATCCATTCGTCCGTTGAGATCGTTGAAGAAGCGGGTGAGCTGCGTTTTGCTGCTCGCAATGGCGATCAACAAACTCGCGCAATGGCCGGTACCACGCGTGCGTTGGTAAACAACATGGTCCAAGGCGTAAGCCAAGGCTTCGAGCGTAAGCTCCAGCTGGTCGGTGTTGGTTACAAAGCGCAAGCAAAAGGCACGGTTTTGAACCTGGCCCTTGGCTTCTCGCACCCTGTGGATTACGAACTGCCAGCGGGCATCACTGCTGAGACCCCTAGCCAGACCGATATCCTGATCAAGGGCATCGACAAGCAGCTGGTAGGTCAAGTGGCCGCTGAGATCCGCGACTTCCGTCCACCAGAGCCGTACAAAGGCAAAGGTGTGCGCTACGCGGACGAAGTCGTCCGTCGTAAAGAAGCCAAGAAGAAGTAGGGCATAGCAAATGACCGACAAAAAAGTTACTCGACTGCGTCGCGCTCGCAAAGCACGCCTGAAAATGCACGAACTCGAAGTCGTGCGTCTCTGCGTGTTCCGCTCGTCGCAGCACATCTACGCCCAGGTCATCTCGGCCGACGGCAACAAAGTCCTGGCAAGCGCCTCGACTTTGGATAAAGAACTGCGTGATGGTGCCACCGGCAACATCGACGCGGCCACAAAGGTTGGCCAGCTGGTCGCTACGCGTGCTAAGGCCGCTGGCGTCTCGCAAGTGGCTTTCGACCGCTCTGGCTTCAAGTACCACGGTCGCGTGAAAGCGCTGGCTGATGCTGCTCGTGAAGCTGGGCTGGAGTTCTAAGTTATGTCAAATAACGACCAAAAGCGCGACGAAGGCTACATTGAGAAGCTGGTTCAAGTTAACCGCGTAGCCAAAACCGTTAAAGGCGGCCGTATCTTCACTTTCACCGCGTTGACCGTGGTAGGTGATGGTAAAGGGCGTGTTGGCTTCGGCCGTGGCAAGTCACGTGAAGTGCCTGCTGCGATCCAGAAAGCAATGGAAGCTGCTCGTCGCAACATGATCCAAGTTGATCTGAACGGCACCACGCTGCAGTACGCAATGAAGTCCGCCCATGGCGCTTCGAAGGTGTACATGCAGCCTGCTTCTGAAGGTACCGGTATCATCGCTGGCGGCGCTATGCGTGCTGTCCTCGAAGTTGCTGGCGTTCAGAACGTTCTGGCCAAGTGCTACGGCTCGACTAACCCGGTTAACGTGGTTCACGCCACTTTCAAAGGTTTGAAAGCTATGCAATCTCCTGAGTCCATCGCTGCCAAGCGTGGTCTGACTGTCAAGGAGATCTTCTGATCATGGCTACCGTTAAAGTAACGCTGATCAAAAGCATGACCGGCCGCATCCCTAACCACAAACTGTGCGTTAAAGGTCTGGGTCTGCGTCGCATCGGTCACACTGTAGAAGTCCAGGATACTCCCGAGAATCGCGGGATGATCAACAAGGCTTACTACATGCTGCGTGTAGAGGGTTAATCGATGAAACTCAATGATCTGAGTCCAGCGCCGGGTTCCCGTCGCGAAAAGCATCGTCCGGGCCGTGGTATCGGTAGCGGTTTGGGTAAGACTGGTGGCCGTGGCCACAAAGGTCAAACCTCCCGCTCCGGTGGCACCATTGCTCCAGGCTTTGAAGGCGGTCAACAGCCGCTGCATCGTCGCCTGCCTAAGTTCGGTTTCGTATCCCTGAAAGCCATGGATCGCGCAGAAGTGCGTCTGTCCGAGCTGGCTAAAGTGGAAGGCGACATCGTTACTGTGCAGACCCTGAAAGATGCCAACGTGATCAACGTCAACGTACAGCGTGTGAAAATCATGCTGTCCGGTGAAGTGACTCGCGCTGTCACTATCGGCAAGGGAATCGGCGCCACCAAGGGTGCGCGTTCGGCTATCGAAGCAGCTGGCGGCAAGTTCGAGGAATAAATGGCTAAGCAAGGTGCTCTCTCAGCGCTCGGCAAAGGCGGTATGTCTGAACTTTGGGCTCGTCTGCGTTTTCTGTTCCTGGCGATTATCGTCTACCGAATAGGCGCACACATCCCGGTTCCAGGTATCAACCCGGACCGACTCGCAGACCTGTTTCGACAGAATGAGGGGACCATTCTTAGCTTGTTCAACATGTTTTCCGGCGGCGCGCTGGAGCGGATGAGCATCTTTGCACTGGGGATCATGCCGTACATCTCGGCATCGATCATCATGCAACTGATGACCGCCGTCAGTCCGCAGCTGGAGCAGTTGAAGAAGGAAGGTGAAGCTGGCCGTCGCAAGATTAGCCAGTACACCCGCTACGGCACTGTCATCCTCGCCCTGGTTCAAGCTATCGGCATGTCCGTTGGCCTGGCCGGGCAGGGTGTTGCGTTCACTGGTGACTTTGGCTTCCATTTCGTCGCGGTATCCACGTTTGTGGCTGGTGCGATGTTCATGATGTGGCTGGGTGAGCAGATTACTGAGCGTGGTGTTGGCAACGGTATCTCGATGTTGATTTTCGCAGGTATCGTCGCCGGTCTTCCGAGAGCGATTGGGCAGTCTTTCGAGTCTGCACGTCAGGGTGATATCAATATCTTTGCCTTGGTTGCCATCGGTTTGCTGGCAGTAGCGATTATCGGTTTTGTGGTGTTCATTGAGCGTGGTCAGCGTCGTATTGCTGTTCACTACGCCAAGCGTCAGCAGGGCCGTAAGGTTTTTGCTGCGCAGACCAGCCACTTGCCGCTGAAAGTGAATATGGCCGGTGTTATTCCGGCAATTTTCGCGAGCAGCATTTTGCTGTTTCCGGCTTCGTTGGGTACCTGGTTTGGTCAGTCTGAAAATATGGGCTGGCTGCAGGACCTCTCTCAGTCGATCGCTCCTGGTCAGCCGTTGAATATTCTGCTGTTTAGTGCAGGGATTATTTTCTTCTGCTTCTTCTATACGGCGTTGATGTTCAATCCGAAAGACGTAGCGGAAAACCTGAAGAAGTCCGGTGCCTTTATTCCGGGCATCCGTCCAGGTGAGCAGTCTGCGCGCTACATTGATGGCGTTCTGACTCGTTTGACCCTGTTCGGTGCTCTATATATGACGGCCGTGTGCTTGTTGCCCCAGTTCCTGGTGGTTGCAGCAAACGTTCCGTTCTACCTTGGCGGGACCTCGTTGCTGATCGTGGTCGTGGTTGTGATGGACTTCATGTCCCAAGTACAATCGCACCTCGTTTCGCACCAGTACGAATCCCTGATGAAGAAAGCCAACCTGAAGGGCTACGGCAGCGGCATGTTGCGCTGAGTACCCCATAAGGTTCGAGGAGTTGGTGATGAAAGTTCGTGCATCGGTGAAAAAGCTGTGCCGTAACTGCAAGATTATTCGCCGCGAAGGTGTTGTTCGAGTAATTTGCAGCGCGGAACCGCGTCACAAACAGCGCCAAGGCTGAGTGTGATCCGCTTGAAGCCCGGCAGCTAGTGCGCTGCCGGGTTGATTATTTGTTATTACAGCGATATTATCTCGCGCCCTATTTCTTGGCTTCCGGGGCGTAGGTAGCTGTCAATTGGAGTCCCACTGAATGGCCCGTATTGCAGGCGTTAACATTCCAGATAACAAGCACACTGTTATCTCGCTGACCTACATCTATGGTGTTGGTCGCACTACTGCGCAGAAAATTTGCGCAGTCGCTGGTGTAAATCCAGCCGCTAAGATCAAGGATCTGAGCGACGAGCAGATTGAACAGCTGCGTGGCGAAGTGGCGAAGTTCACCACTGAAGGTGACCTGCGTCGCGAAATCAACATGAAAATCAAGCGTTTGATGGACCTCGGTTGCTATCGCGGTCTGCGTCATCGTCGTGGTCTTCCAGTACGCGGTCAGCGTACCAAGACTAACGCGCGTACCCGTAAAGGTCCGCGTAAGCCGATCCGCAAGTAATCGCCCCAGCGAATCGACAGGAAAATTATCATGGCAAAACCTGCTGCTCGTCCTCGTAAAAAAGTTAAAAAGACAGTGGTTGATGGCATCGCCCACATCCATGCTTCTTTTAACAACACCATCGTGACCATCACCGACCGTCAAGGTAACGCGCTTTCTTGGGCTACCTCCGGTGGTTCGGGTTTCCGCGGTTCCCGCAAGTCCACCCCGTTTGCTGCTCAAGTAGCTGCTGAACGTGCTGGTCAAGCTGCGCTGGAATACGGCCTGAAAAACCTCGACGTTAACGTCAAAGGTCCAGGTCCAGGTCGTGAGTCTGCTGTCCGTGCTTTGAACGGCTGTGGCTATAAGATCGCCAGCATCACCGACGTGACGCCAATCCCGCACAACGGGTGCCGTCCGCCGAAGAAGCGCCGCGTGTAATCCAGGAGATTGTAAAGAATGGCTCGTTACATTGGTCCAAAATGCAAACTCGCTCGTCGCGAAGGCACCGATCTCTTTCTGAAGAGCGGCGTGCGCGCGATCGAATCGAAGTGCAACATCGAAGCAGCACCTGGTATCCACGGCCAACGCCGCGGTCGCCAGTCCGACTACGGCACCCAACTGCGTGAAAAGCAGAAGGTCCGTCGTATCTACGGCGTTCTCGAGCGTCAGTTCAGCGGCTACTACAAAGAAGCTGCTGGCAAGAAAGGTGCAACCGGTGAAAACCTGCTGCAACTGCTCGAATGCCGTCTGGACAACGTTGTATACCGTATGGGCTTTGGTTCGACTCGTGCCGAATCCCGTCAGCTGGTATCGCACAAGTCGATCAGCGTTAACGGTCAGACCGTAAACGTTCCGTCCTACCAGGTTCGTGCTGGTGACGTGGTCGCAGTTCGCGAGAAAGCAAAAAACCAACTTCGCATTGTCCAAGCTCTCGATCTGTGTGCCCAACGTGGCCGCGTAGAATGGGTAGAAGTAGACACTGAGAAGAAGTCGGGCGTTTTCAAGAACGTTCCTGCTCGCAGTGATCTGTCCGCCGACATCAACGAAAGCCTGATTGTCGAGCTCTACTCCAAGTAAGGGCTAGAAAATAGGTGCATCCATGCAGATTTCGGTAAATGAGTTCCTGACACCCCGCCACATTGATGTGCAGGTTGTCAGTCCAACCCGCGCTAAGATCACTCTCGAGCCTCTCGAGCGTGGTTTTGGCCACACCCTGGGCAACGCGCTGCGCCGCATCCTGTTGTCCTCAATGCCCGGCTGTGCAGTAGTCGAGGCCGAGATTGACGGTGTGCTCCACGAGTACAGCGCCATCGAAGGTGTACAGGAAGACGTAATTGAAATCCTGTTGAACCTTAAAGGTCTGGCTATCAAGCTGCACGGCCGTGACGAAGTTACGCTGACCTTGTCGAAGAAGGGTTCGGGGGTGGTTACCGCTGCCGATATTCAGCTGGATCATGATGTCGAGATCGTTAACCCCGATCACGTAATCGCTAACCTGGCGTCTAACGGCGCCCTGAA
Source organism: Pseudomonas sp. DR208 (assembly GCF_019823005.1). NCBI lineage: Bacteria > Pseudomonadati > Pseudomonadota > Gammaproteobacteria > Pseudomonadales > Pseudomonadaceae > Pseudomonas > Pseudomonas sp. DR208. The sequence continues at coordinate 5,770,101 of NZ_CP081944.1, read as the reverse complement.
CATGAAGCTCACCGTAGCTCGTGGTCGTGGTTATGAACCGGCCGACTCGCGTCAGAGCGATGAAGACGAAAGCCGCAGCATTGGTCGCTTGCAGCTTGACTCTTCGTTCAGCCCGGTTCGCCGCATCGCATACGTGGTGGAAAACGCCCGTGTCGAGCAGCGTACTAACCTGGACAAGCTGGTTATTGATCTGGAAACCAACGGTACTCTGGATCCTGAAGAGGCTATCCGCCGCGCTGCAACCATCCTGCAACAGCAGTTGGCTGCGTTCGTCGACCTCAAGGGTGACAGCGAACCAGTGGTAATCGAGCAGGAAGACGAGATCGATCCGATCCTGCTTCGCCCGGTTGACGATCTGGAACTGACTGTACGTTCGGCTAACTGCCTTAAGGCGGAAAACATTTACTACATCGGCGACCTGATTCAGCGTACCGAAGTAGAACTGTTGAAGACTCCGAACCTGGGCAAGAAATCCTTGACTGAAATCAAGGACGTTCTGGCCTCCCGCGGTCTGTCCCTCGGCATGCGCCTCGACAACTGGCCGCCTGCAAGTCTTAAGAAGGACGACAAGGCGACTGCCTGATCGTCGTAATCACCGAACGTGAGTTTGGTAAGGAATGAACCATGCGTCATCGTAAAAGTGGTCGTCACCTGAGCCGTACCAGCTCGCACCGCAAGGCCATGTTCCAAAACATGGCGGTGTCGCTGTTCGAGCACGAGCTGATCAAAACTACACTGCCGAAAGCTAAAGAACTGCGTCGCGTTGCTGAGCCGCTGATTACTTTGGCCAAGACAGACAGCCTGGCTAACCGCCGTCTGGCTTTCGACCGTACTCGTTCGAAAGCTATCGTTGGTAAGCTCTTCAACGACCTGGGCAAGCGTTACGCTACCCGTGAGGGTGGCTACCTGCGCATCCTCAAGTGCGGTTTCCGCGCTGGCGACAACGCGCCTATGGCGTACGTCGAGTTGGTTGATCGTGCTACTGCTGGCGAAGCTGTAAGCGCCGAGTAAGACGACAAGCTGTAACGAAGAACCGGGCCTAGTGCCCGGTTTTTTGTGCGCGTTAGAAAAGCGCGATTTGTACAAGCTTCCGTCGATTGTGCTTGGCACTATGCACGAGGGGAGTTTGGTAGTTATTTTCTATCGAGGCCTACAATTTAATGAATTTGTAGGCGTCATGTTGATGATCAATACTCCCTCCAAGCCGATTAGCCGGCAGTTTCAAGTCCGACCTGAGGGAAATTGAGCATGAGCCAGAATAAAATCCTTACGACCGCCAGCGGTGCTCCCGTTGCGGACAACCAGAATTCCCGTTCCGCAGGCCCGCGTGGCCCGTTGCTCCTCGACGATTTTCACCTGATTGAGAAGCTCGCTCACTTCAACCGTGAAAACATCCCTGAGCGCCGCGTACACGCCAAAGGCTCGGGTGCCTATGGCACTTTCACGGTCACCAAAGACATTACCCAATACACCAGTGCTAAGTTGTTCGAGTCAGTCGGCAAGCAGACGCCGACTTTCCTGCGCTTTTCTACGGTAGGTGGTGAGCGCGGTTCGGCTGATACCGAGCGCGACCCACGCGGGTTCGCCCTTAAGTTCTACACCGAAGAAGGCAACTGGGACATCGTGGGTAACAACACCCCTGTGTTCTTCATTCGCGATCCATTGAAGTTTCCTGACTTCATCCATACCCAGAAGCGCTTGCCGCAAAGCAACCTGAAAAGCGCGCAAATGATGTGGGACTTCTGGTCTCACTCCCCTGAGGCGTTGCACCAGGTCACCATTCTGTTTTCCGACCGTGGCATTCCCGATGGCTACCGCCATATGCACGGTTTTGGCAGCCACACCTATAGCCTGATCAACGCCAAGGGCGAGCGTCACTGGGTCAAGTGGCACTACAAAACCAAACAGGGCATCAAGAACCTTGCGCCGGCCGAAGCTGCACGTTTGGCCGGTACTGACCCTGATTACGCCCAGCGCGATCTCTTTGGCGCGATCGAGCGCGGTGACTTCCCGAAATGGCGCGTGTGCATCCAGATCATGACCGAGGCCCAGGCCAACGCTCATTACGAGAATCCTTTCGATGTGACCAAAACCTGGTCGCAGAAGGAATTCCCTTTGATCGAAGTCGGCGAACTGGAGTTGAACCGCAACCCGCAGAACTACTTTGCTGAAGTGGAGCAAGCCGCATTCGGTCCGAGCAATATGGTTCCAGGCGTAGGCCTGTCGCCAGACCGCATGCTGCAAGGTCGTGTATTCGCCTACGCAGATGCCCACCGCTACCGCGTTGGTACCAATCACCAGCAACTGCCGGTGAACGCCCCACGTAGCCCAGTAAACAGCTACCAGCGTGATGGCTCGATGGCATTCGGCAGTAACGGTGGTGCGGCGCCTAATTACGAGCCGAACAGCTACGCCGATGCACCGAAGCAAGCGCCACAGTATGCAGAGCCTGCACTGGCACTTAATGGCGCGGCTGACCGCTACGATCACAGAGAGGACACTGATTACTACAGTCACGCAGGTGCGCTGTTCCGCCTGATGAGCGATGAGCAGAAAGCGTTGCTCACCAACAACATTGCCGGCGCAATGGGTGGCGTTTCCAGCGACGTGGTTCAGCGCCAGCTGCAACACTTCTACAAGGCTGATCCTGCTTATGGAGAAGCAATCGCAAAGGCGTTGGGTGTATCGCTTAACTGACTCTAAACGATAAGCAGAACCGCCCTCATTTGGGCGGTTTTTGCGTTAAATCCGCTACTTTTCTCGGGAAATCTTCACTTTTCTGCCGTTGGTCCCGTGACCTTCGAGTCATCATGGTTCAAACTACAGACTTTCAAGCAGGGAGATGTAGGGCGATGCAAGGTCACCCCGACGTAATCGATTACCTCAACACGTTGCTGACGGGCGAACTGGCGGCTCGTGACCAATATTTCATCCATTCGCGCATGTACGAAGACTGGGGCTTTACCGAGCTCTACGAGCGTATCAACCACGAGATGGAAGAAGAGGCACAGCACGCCGACGCACTGATGCGCCGTATCCTCATGCTCGAAGGCACGCCGCGCATGCGTCCGGATGACCTGGATGTGGGTACTACGGTCCCTGACATGCTCGCTGCCGACCTGCGCCTCGAATACAAGGTCCGTGCCGCGCTTTGCAAAGGCATCGAGCTCTGTGAACAGCACAGCGACTTTGTCACTCGGGAAATCCTGCGGGTGCAGTTGAATGATACCGAAGAAGATCACACCTACTGGCTGGAAAAGCAGCTGGGCCTGATCAAGTTGATTGGCCTGGAGAATTACCTGCAATCGCAGTTCTGATTCCCGGCAGCAAAAAGCCCCTGTCACTGCAAAGTGACAGGGGCTTTTCATTGGGCCCGAAAAAGTCAGGCCCGGTCGCGTTCCAACAGTGGTTTCAAGTAGTAACCAGTGTGTGACTGCGGCATTTCGGAAACCTGCTCCGGCGTGCCCACGGCGATAATCTGACCGCCCTTGGAACCACCTTCCGGCCCCAGGTCTACCAGCCAGTCGGCCGTCTTGATCACATCAAGGTTGTGCTCGATCACCACCACGGTATTGCCGTGGTCGCGAAGGCGGTGCAGCACGTCCAACAGTTGCTGGATATCCGCGAAGTGCAGGCCGGTGGTCGGCTCATCGAGGATATACAGGGTCTTGCCGGTGTCGCGCTTGGACAGCTCACGAGACAACTTCACCCGTTGTGCTTCACCACCAGACAGCGTCGTAGCTGACTGCCCCAGCTTGATATATGAAAGGCCTACATCCATCAGGGTCTGTAGCTTGCGCGCCAGCGCCGGAACCGCGTCAAAGAACTCACGCGCTTCCTCGATGGTCATCTCGAGGGTTTCATGGATGCTCTTGCCTTTGTATTTGATCTCCAGCGTCTCGCGGTTATAGCGCTTGCTCTTGCACACATCGCACGGTACGTAGATGTCCGGGAGGAAGTGCATCTCCACCTTGATCAAGCCATCGCCCTGGCACGCTTCACAGCGGCCGCCCTTGACGTTGAACGAGAACCGGCCCGGTCCGTAGCCCCTTGAGCGTGATTCCGGAACGCCCGCAAACAGCTCACGAATCGGTGTGAACAGTCCGGTGTAGGTCGCCGGGTTGGAGCGTGGTGTACGGCCAATCGGGCTTTGGTCGATATCGACCACCTTATCCAGGTGTTCCAGGCCCTTGATGCTGTCATGGGCCGCCGCTTCCAGGGTGGTCGCGCCATTCAGCGCGGTGGCACTCAGCGGGAACAGCGTGTTGTTGATCAGCGTCGACTTGCCCGAGCCGGAAACACCGGTCACGCAGGTCAGCAGGCCCAGTGGAATTTCCAGGTCGACATTGCGCAGGTTGTTGCCACGCGCGCCCTTGAGGTGCAGCGCCAGCTTTTTGTTGCGTGGCGTACGTTTGGCGGGTACTTCGATCTTCACGCGGCCGGACAGGTACTTGCCGGTCAGCGAGTCCGGGTGCGCCATGACTTCGGCAGGCGTGCCCTCGGCGACAATATGCCCACCATGCACACCCGCACCCGGGCCGATGTCGACCACGTAATCCGCCAGGCGAATCGCGTCTTCATCGTGCTCGACCACGATCACCGTGTTACCGATATCCCGCAGGTGTTTCAACGTACCCAGCAGGCGATCGTTGTCACGTTGATGCAAACCAATCGACGGCTCATCAAGGATGTACAGCACACCCACGAGGCCGGCACCAATCTGGCTGGCCAGGCGAATCCTTTGGGCTTCGCCGCCGGACAAGGTATCGGCGCTGCGATCCAGCGACAGGTAATCCAGGCCTACGTTGACCAGGAACTGCAGCCGCTCGCGAATCTCCTTGAGGATCTTGTCGGCGATCTCCCCACGGCGACCGGTCAGTTTGAGCACGCCAAAGTATTCGCAGGCATCGCCGATCGGCAGGCTGGTCACCGCCGGCAGGGTCTTTTCGCCCACCCATACATGCCGCGCCTCACGACGCAGGCGCGTGCCGCGGCAATCCGGACAAGGCTGGGTGCTGAGGAATTTCGCCAGCTCTTCGCGCACGCTGGCCGATTCAGTCTCGCGGTAGCGACGCTCAAGGTTCGGCACAATGCCTTCGAACGGGTGGGAGCGCTTGACGATATCGCCACGGTCGTTCAGGTACTTGAAGTCGACGTTCTGCGAGCCGCTACCATGCAGGATGACCTTCTGCTGGTCCGCCGGCAGTTGGTTGAAAGGCACTTCCAGGCTGAATTTATAGTGCGACGCCAACGACCCCAGCATCTGGAAGTAATAGACGTTGCGCCTGTCCCAGCCGCGTATGGCCCCCTCCGCCAGCGTCAGGTCACCGTTGACCAGGCGCTTGATGTCGAAGAACTGCTTCACGCCCAGGCCATCACAGGTCGGGCAGGCGCCGGCCGGGTTGTTGAAGGAAAACAGCTTGGGTTCCAGCTCGCTGATGGCGTGGCCGCAGATCGGGCAGGCAAACCGGGCGGAGAAGATGATCTCTTCGCCTGGCTCGTCGTCCATCGGCGCCACCAGCGCAATACCGTCGGCCAGTTTCAATGCGGTTTCGAAGGATTCCGCCAGGCGCTGCTGCAGGTCGGCGCGCACCTTGAAGCGGTCGACCACGACATCGATCGAATGCTTCTTCTGCTTGTCGAGCTTCGGCGCTTCGTCCAGCTCATACAGCTTGCCGTTGATCCGCGCACGCACAAAACCTTGCGCACGCAGCTCTTCGAAAACGGAAAGATGTTCGCCCTTGCGCTCACGGATCACCGGTGCCAGCAGCATCAGCTTGGCACCTTCCGGCTGGGCCAGCACCAGGTCGACCATCTGGCTGACGGTCTGGGCTTCCAGGGGAATGTCGTGGTCCGGGCAACGAGGAATACCCACGCGTGCATACAGCAGGCGCAGGTAATCGTAGATTTCGGTAATGGTGCCCACGGTGGAACGCGGGTTATGGGAGGTCGACTTCTGCTCGATGGAAATGGCCGGCGACAGGCCTTCAATGGTGTCGACGTCGGGCTTCTCCATCATCGACAGGAACTGCCGGGCATAGGCCGACAGGGATTCCACATAGCGGCGCTGGCCTTCGGCATACAGCGTGTCGAACGCCAGCGAAGATTTGCCGGACCCGGACAAGCCGGTGATGACGATCAGTTTGTCCCGGGGCAGGGTCAGGTCGATGTTCTTCAGGTTGTGGGTTCTAGCCCCACGAATCAGGATCTTGTCCAAGATGGCCTCGCACGGCGGGCGTAAATAATGCCGGAGTATACGGCGAAAGACTGGATGAATATACACTGTCAAAAGGCCGCTTGCAGCCTTAGATGAAAGCTGCGCGGCAAAGCGCCGCATATACCCTCTCAATCGATGGGACTGGTAGAATCGCCGCCGGTTCACACGAGGTTTTTCCATGCACGATCCCCACAGCGAACGCATGAGTAGCGGCGAGACCCGAGCGGCAAGCGGTCTGGCCCTGGTGTTCGCCTTCCGTATGCTGGGCATGTTTATGGTGTTGCCGGTGCTGGCGACCTATGGAATGGATCTCGCAGGCGCAACCCCCGCGTTGATCGGCCTGGCGATTGGCGCCTATGGCCTGACCCAGGCGATTTTCCAGATTCCGTTCGGGATCATTTCCGACCGCATCGGTCGCCGCCCTGTGATCTACCTGGGGCTGATCGTGTTCGCCCTCGGCAGCGTGCTCGCGGCTCAATCCGATTCCATCTGGGGCGTGATCGCCGGGCGCATCCTGCAAGGCGCGGGCGCGATTTCCGCTGCGGTCATGGCGTTGCTGTCCGACCTGACCCGCGAACAACATCGCACCAAGGCCATGGCCATGATCGGCATGACCATCGGCCTGTCGTTTGCCGTGGCCATGGTGGTGGGGCCCTTGCTGACTCGCGCGTTTGGTTTGCACGGGCTGTTCCTGGCCACAGGCGGTATGGCACTGTTCGGCATCGTGATCGTGGCCTTCATGGTGCCGCGCTCCACTGGCACGTTGCAGCACCGTGAGTCAGGCGTTGCGCGCAAGGCCCTGTTGCCGACGCTCAAGCACCCGGACCTGCTGCGCCTGGATTTAGGTATCTTCGTATTACACGCCATGCTGATGTGCAGCTTTGTCGCCTTGCCTCTGGCCTTGGTAGAAAAAGCCGGCCTGCCCAAGGAGCAGCACTGGTGGGTCTACCTTACTGCGCTGCTGATTTCGTTCTTCGCCATGATCCCCTTCATCATCTACGGCGAAAAGAAACGCAAAATGAAACGAGTTTTGCTCGGCGCCGTCGCGACGCTGATGCTCACTGAGCTATTCTTCTGGCAGTTCGGCGACAGCCTGCGGGCGCTGGTAATCGGCACGGTGGTGTTCTTCACCGCGTTCAACCTGCTGGAGGCGTCGCTGCCTTCGCTGATCAGTAAAGTTTCACCGGCCGGCGGCAAAGGGACGGCGATGGGGGTGTATTCCACCAGCCAGTTCCTGGGTTCCGCACTGGGCGGCATCATGGGTGGCTGGATGTTCCAGCATGGCGGTTTGTCGGTTGTGTTCCTTGGATGCGCAGGTCTGGCTGCCCTCTGGCTGGCCTTTGCTGTTACCATGCGCGAACCTCCCTATGTGACGAGTCTGCGCTTGCCGTTATCGCCCGAAGCGATCCGCGAAGCCGGTCTGGTCGAGCGCCTTAAGGCCGTTACTGGGGTTACCGATGCCGTGGTTGTTGCTGAAGAAGCCGCCATCTACATCAAATTGGACACCGAATTATTGGATCGCGCGACGCTCGAGCAACTGGTCAACCCAGTGCCGACAGCGCGCCCAGCCTAGGAGAACGTTATGGCCCGTGGGGTTAACAAAGTCATATTGGTCGGTACGTGCGGCCAGGATCCCGAAGTTCGCTACTTGCCTAACGGTAACGCCGTGACCAACCTGAGTCTGGCGACCAGCGAACAGTGGACCGACAAGCAGACCGGCCAGAAGGTCGAGAAAACCGAATGGCACCGTGTGTCGATGTTCGGCAAGGTCGCAGAGATCGCCGGCGAGTACCTGCGCAAAGGTTCGCAGGTCTACATCGAAGGCAAGCTGCAGACCCGCGAGTGGGAAAAAGACGGCATCAAGCGTTACACCACTGAAATCGTGGTCGACATGCAAGGCACCATGCAACTGCTGGGCGGCCGTCCACAGGGCGACCAACAGGGCCAGGGCGGCATGTCCAACTCCGCTCCGCGTCCACAGCAGTCGCGCCCGCAGCCAAGCCAGCAGCCACAGCGTGAGTCGCGTCCAGCGCCACAACAGGCCGCGCCGCAACCGGCTCCGGATTTCGACAGCTTTGATGACGATATCCCGTTCTGAGGTTTAACACCCGGAACACACAGAACCCCCGCTGGCTCAGGCCTCGGGGTTTTTTTATCACCCGTGATCAGCTTCAGTCGAGGCGGCGGTGACAACCATCTCCTTGAACCGCTGCAGCATCGCCGAACCGTCATCGATCCGCGTCGCCAAATGCAACGGCGCCACCAGGCTGCGGCACTCCGTCAATTCCCGATAAACGATGCCATCCCCGCGCAAGCGCTGCATCGACGCTGGCACGATGGACACCCCAAGTCCAGCAGCCACCAGGCTTAGTGTGGCGGTCATGCGCGGAGCTTCCTGCACCACCTGCGGGCTGAACCCTGCTTCACGGCAGGCCACCAGAATTGCGTCGTACAAACCCAGCCCCACACGCCGGCGGTAGAGCACGAAGGACTCGGTCGCCAATGCCGACAAGGGCAGGGGAGATCCCGGATCGATTGCCAGAGGATGATCCGTGGGCAACGCCAGCAACATGGGCTCCACCAGAATCGGTTTGTCTTGCAGCGACTGGGTTGCGCTGAGGGGCGAGCGGATAAATGCTGCATCGAGCTTCTCATGGATCAACGCGTCCAGCAGTTCGCCGGTCCCGGCTTCCTCCAGCACCACTGTCACGCCGACAAAGGTTTCGCGAAACCGCCGCAATACACTCGGTACAAAGGGATGCAGCGCCGCCGAACTGGTAAACCCGATCGCCAGGCGCCCACGCTCGCCCCGTGCGGCGCGGCGCACCACCTCTGCAATACTGTCTGCCTGGGCGAGAATCTCACGTGCTTCGTCCAGCAATGCGAGCCCGGCCGTCGTGGGCCGCACGCCACGGGGCAGGCGCTCCATCAAGACCACACCCAGTTCGGCCTCAAGGCTTTGCAGCATCCGCGTCAACGGCGGTTGCTGCATGCCCAGGCGTTCGGCGGCGCGGGTGATATAGCCTTCTTCGGCGATGGCCACAAAAGCCTTGAGTTGGCGAAGTTCCAGCATAGGGATACTTTTCAGGTATGGGAGTGCATCAATCCTGGCATTTGTTCTCATGGCTCACAAGATTTAGGCTGTGGACAACCTCAAGAAGAAGGAAAGCCGTGATGACCTGGTCAGCCAAGCAGTACACGATGTTCGAACAGCAGCGCACCCGCCCTGTCCGTGACCTGGTCGCGGCCATTCCGAACGTTGAAGTGCACAATGCCGTCGATTTGGGCTGCGGTCCCGGTAACTCGACTGAGGTGCTGGCCGAGCGTTTCCCGCAAGCGCACATCACCGGTATGGACAGTTCCGATGACATGCTGGTCGACGCCCGCAAACGGCTACCGACATTGAACTTCGAACTGGCGGATATCGGTGCCTGGAACCCTGTGTGCGCCTTCGATGTGATCCTGGCCAACGCGTCCCTGCAGTGGCTGCCGGACCACGCCACGCTGTACCCGCACCTGGTCCGCCAACTGACGCCCGGCGGTACGCTGGCGGTGCAAACCCCGGACAACCTCGACGAACCCGCCCACCACCTCGCCCGCGAAGTCGCGGCAGAGGGTCCATGGTCGGCAAAGATCGGTGCGGTCAAACACAACGAGCGCCACACGGCGAGCTACTACTACGAACTGCTGAGCAAACATTGCAGTACGGTCGATGTGTGGCGCACCACCTACCAGCACCCGTTGGCGAGCCACGCGGCAGTAGTGGAGTGGTTCAAGGCATCGGCGCTGAGGCCCTTCCTCGCGCCTTTGGCCGACAGCGAAAAAACCGCTTTCCTGCAGGAATACCAGGCGCGAATGACCCGTGCCTATCCAGCCCTGGCTGACGGCACTGTACTACTACCGTTTCCGCGCCTGTTCATCATCGCGACCCGCTGACGTCCAAAGGACAAGTGGCGGTCATGCCGCCGCTTGCGCCTTCAAATACTCATCCGCCGACACCACGCTCGCATACCCAAACGCCAGCGACGCCATGTAAGCCCCATGCACCTGCGCCGCCGGAATCACCTGCCCATTGAACTCCAGGTCCCGCGTGGCGCACGCGTCATGAACCACCGTGACCGTGTAGCCCAGGTCCGCCGCCGCCCGCACCACCGCGTCGATGCACATGTGGCTCATGCTGCCGACCACTACCAGGTCCGTGATGCTGCGCTGTTCCAACAGGGCGCGCAGGTTGGTCTCGCGGAACGCATTCACGAAATGCTTGAGCACCACCGGCTCGTTGCCCTCGTTCAACACTTTGCCATGCAGGTGCGCACCCTCGGAGCCCGGCGTGAAGAACGGTGCGTCATCGGAGGTGAACTCATGGCGCACATGAATCACCGCATCGCCTGCCTGGCGAAACGCTTGCAGCACCTGCGCGGCTTTGTCCGCTGCGGCGTCCACGCCGTCAAGTGGCCACTTGCCCTGGGGGAAGTAGTCGTTCTGGATATCGATTAGGATGAGCGCTTGCTTGGCCATGTGTGTTGCCTCGTGATGGGTTGATGGGGCCAGTATCTTAGCTGGCGCCCGCACCTGGGATTGGCTGCACCGACAATAACAGGGGGAAAACTGACAATGGTCGTGGTTGAGCTGGGCGTGTTGATCTACCAGGGGGCGCAACTGGCCGCCGTGCACGGTTTGACTGATCTGTTTGGCGTGGCCAATCGCATCGCCGCCGAGCATCAATCCGCGCAGTTGCCATTGCTGCGGGTCAGCCATTGGCAGGTGGATAGCGCCGGCACACCGGTGCGTGTTTTCAGCAGCTATCCCGGTCCCGAGCAGCCGATGATGGCGGTGCTGGTGCCGCCGTCGATCGGCGAGTTTACAGAAGACCAGGCACCCCCGGCGCTGCTGGAATGGATTCGCCAGCAACATGCGGCAGGCACGGTACTGGGCGGTGTGTGCATTGGCTCGATCATGTTGGCGCGCAGCGGGTTGCTCGACGGGCGCAGCGCCACCACCCATTGGTCCTCCGCCAAATCCTTCGCCAGCCGCTACCCGGCGGTGCGCCTGGAGGCCGACAAGCCGATCGTCGATGATGGCGACCTGATCACCACCGCCGGCTTGATGGCCTGGTCCGAACTCGGCCTGCGCCTGGTCGACCGCCTGATGGGCCCAAGCATCGCAGCCGATACCGCGCGTTTCCTGGTGATCGAGCACAGTGACAGCGCCAGCCAGTGCGGCAGCAACTTCGCGCCGATTCTTGGCCACGGTGACACAGCCATCCTCAAGGTTCAGCACTGGTTGCAGGCCAGCGGTGCGGTGGATGTTTCCCTGGCGGCAATGGCCCAGGAAGCCGGTTTGGAAGAGCGGACTTTCCTGCGGCGTTTTCGCAGCGCCACCGGTTTGAAACCCACCGAATACTGCCAGCACCTGCGTGTGGGCAAGGCGCGGCAGATGCTGGAATTCACCAACGGCACCATCGACCATATCGCCTGGACCGTGGGCTACCAGGACCCCAGCGCCTTTCGCGCCACCTTCAAGAAAATCACCGGCCTTGCGCCCAGCGATTACCGCAGCCGTTTTGGCGTGTGAATCGTGCAGAACGCCGCTGCGTTAACGCGGCGTCGTGCAGAATAAAACAGGCTAACTGCCATCGGTTTTTTCGTAACACCTTGATTTGAAAAGCATCCTCCATGGAAGAGCCTTGGCCTGATCCCTGCAACCGTCTGCGTACACACATGGCGGGATGGCCAAGGGGGACGCATGACCCCGATTCAACGCAAGAAGCTGGTCGTTGCTCACTCCACGCGTGAGGGCGCGCCGCTGCATGAGGTCGAAACCAATCGTGCCTTGGCACGCTGGCTGGCGCAGATCCTCGGGCTGAAGTTCGGTGGAAGCTATGACGCTGATCTGCACGCGGGGAGGGCGTTATACCTGCTGCCCACACAAACCCTGGTCGGTCCCGGCCAGGCGCGGGCACTGAATATCCAAGGTCCGGAGGATTTGTGGGGCGGTTATGTCGACCACGACTTCATCTGCACCAAGGCGATCAGTCATGGCTTGCTCAGCCCTGAAGCCAAAGCGCCCGAAGGGTGGTCGGGGTTGTTTGGCGAACGTGTGCGAAAAGTCGTGCTGGAGGGCTTGAGCGTCTTTGCGCTGGAAGACGCGCGACCCGCCGCTGCACGCTTGCTGTCCAGCGGCCCCATTCGCCTGAAACCCGTGCACGCCTGCGCGGGCCGAGGCCAGGAAGTTATCCACAGTCTGGATGAATTCGAAGCGGTGCTGACGCGACCGGATGCCGCACAACTCTTCAACCTAGGCGTGGTGCTGGAGCAAGACCTGCACAACGTGGTCACCCACAGTGTCGGCCAGAGTTTTATCGGCGATCACGTGTTCAGCTACTGCGGCGAGCAATACCTGACGAAAGATGGACAGGGCGAAGAGGTCTACGGCGGCTCCAACCTGTTGGTGGTGCCCGGTTACTACGACGACCTGCTGCAACTCGAATTACCCGACGACGTTCGCGAGGCCATCGAGCAAGCCCAAGTCTTCGACGCGGCCGCCGATGAAGCCTATCCCGGCTTCTACGCATCACGGCGCAATTACGACATCGCCCAGGGTCTCGACAATAACGGCCAGCGTCGCAGCGGCGTGCTCGAACAATCCTGGCGCATGGGCGGGGCCAGCAGTGCCGAAGTCGCGGCCCTGCAAAGCTTTATCAACAATCCCGGCCTGCGTGCGATCCATGTGTCCTCCGTGGAAACCTATGTGGATCGACCCTTGCCGGCTGATGCCATCGAGGTGTATCGCGGCCCGGCGGAAAACAGCGAGTTCCTTCTCAAGTACGTGACGGTTGAATCTTATGACGGCTAGAAGCGAAAGCATTGCGATCGATATCGACGACGAACAGATGAGCGGCACCTTCCTGAGCCCCAAATCCAAAGTGCCTGGCGTGTTGTTTGTGCACGGTTGGGGTGGCAGCCAGGAGCGAGACCTTGAGCGCGCCAAAGGCATCGCCGGCTTGGGATGTGTATGCCTGACCTTCGACCTGCGCGGGCACGCTGGCACGGGTATTCCTTTGTCCCGCGTCACCCGCGAAGACAATCTGCGCGACCTGCTGGCGGCCTATGACCGGCTGCTGGCTCACCCGGCCATCGACACCTCGGCGGTGGCGGTAGTGGGCACCAGTTACGGCGGCTACCTCGCGGCGATCCTCACCTCGCTGCGCCCGGTACGCTGGCTGGCGCTGCGCGTGCCGGCGCTGTACCGCGACCAGGAATGGCTCAAGCCCAAGCGTGACTTGGATAAGGCCGACCTGATGGATTACCGCAGCACCCTGGTCCACGCCGAAACCAATCGCGCCTTGCATGCGTGTTCGGCATTTACCGGGGATGTATTGATCGTCGAATCGGAAACCGATGACCACGTGCCCCACGCGACCATCATGAGCTACCGTGCGGCGTGCCAGCAGACCCATTCCCTGACCCATCGCATCATCGATGGCGCCGACCATTCCCTCAGCGATCCGGTGTCCCAACAGGCGTACACCTCAATCCTGGTGGATTGGATCACCGAGATGGTGGTGGGCGAACGGTTGAGCATCATCCAGTCCCAGTAAGGGTTCAGGCGGGTGTTTTCTTCACCCGCAACGCCTTGGCCTTGGCCTCCACACCGAGGTACATCACCAGCGCGATCAGCAGCGGCAAGATGAAGTAAATCGCCCGATACGCGATCAATCCGGCGAGCAGACTGCCCCGCGACGCCTCATGCTGCAGCAGTGCAATAAACACCGCCTCCAGCACGCCCAGCCCGGCGGGAATATGGGTGAGCACCCCGGCAATCGCGCTGATCAGCAACACGCCCAACACCAGTGGATAGTCCAGCTTGGCCGGCAGCAGGGTGAAAATCACCGCCGCCATCAGCGACCAGTTCAACGCGCCGAGCAGCAACTGCAGGCACGCCATGCGCACCGACGGCAGGTTGATTTCCATGCCGCGAATCGTCCACGCGCGCTTCTTCGAAAACTGGCAGGCCACCAGATAGCCGAGGCTGGCCAGTACCAACAACGCGCCAATGCCCTGCAATGCCGTGGTGCTGACCTTCCACCCCGGCGGCATGGTCACCAGGCCGCTGCTGAACACCACCCCGGCAATCGCCATGTAGCCAAACCAATTGGTGGCCAGGCTCAGGCCGAGAATCTTGGCGATATTGCCGGTGCTCACGCCCAGGCGCGAATACAGGCGATAACGCATGGCGATGCCGCCCACCCACGCGCTCAGGTTGAGGTTGAAGGCGTAGCTGATGATGCCCACCGGCAGGATCTGCTTCCACACCAGGTTCTGGCGGATGTAGGTGCGGCCGATCAAGTCGAAGCTGGCGTATACCAGAAAGCTGCACAACGTCAGTGCGCCCGCGATCACCAGAGTGCGCACCTTGAAGTCACCCAGGGTCTGCAGCACTTCGCTCCAGTCGATACGCCGCGCCAGCAGAGTGAACAGCACGATCAGCACCAGGAAAAAGGCGATAGTCAGCGGTTTCTTCCAGCGTTTGAACCGGGATTCAGCGGTCATTGGCCTGGCTCTCGATGGGTTTCAATCGTGGCTTGTGCGCCGGCAGCCATCCCGTCAACGCTGGGAAGTGGCGCATCACATGAAATACCAGAAAGCCCACGGTCAATCGCCACAGCCACAAGCGCGGTTTGCGGTTTTCCGGCATGGTCTGGCAATGATTGTTGGCGAGTGTTTCCAGGCGTTCGTACAAGTGCTGGTTGAAGGCTCGGTCGCGTATCAACACGTTGGCTTCCAGGTTCAGCGACAGGCTCAACGGGTCCAGGTTGCTCGACCCCACGGTGCTCCATTCGTCATCCACCAACGCGACTTTGCCGTGCAGGGGGCGCTGGCAATACTCGTGGATCACCACCCCGTCCTTGAGCAGATAGTCGTAGAGCATCCGCGCCGCCAACTTGGCCAGCAGCACATCGGGCTGGCCCTGCATGATCAATTGCACCCTCACGCCACGGCGCGCGGCGTTGCGGATTTCCCGCAGCAAGCGGTAGCCGGGGAAGAAATAGGCGTTGGCAATCACCGCACGTTTTTGCGCCTTGCTCAGTGCGTGGATGTACGCCTCTTCAATATCATCGCGATGTTGCACGTTGTCGCGGTAAATCAGCCGCACCAGGCCATCGCCCTGGTCGGTGGACCACAACGAAGGCCGCTGCTGGCGCCGCCGCCAGCCACGTCGCGCGCGGACTTGGCGACCACTTTGCGCCAGGGCAAAATGATGCAGGTCCGCCACCGCCGGGCCCACCACCCGCACTGCATAATCCTGCTTGGCTTCTGGACCGAAATCTCCCAAATGATCGGCGGAGAAATTGATCCCGCCAATAAACGCCACCTGCGCATCCACCACCACAATCTTGCGGTGCAGGCGACGAAACCAGTTGGTGCGAAAGCCTAGTGTCTTGGACGCCGGGTCAAACATCTGCACCGTCACCCCGGCGTCCGCCAGCTCACCGAGAAACGAGGGCGTCAGCTCGCCGCAACCAAAACCGTCCAGGCTTGCCACCACTTTCACTCCACGCTGCGCGGCCTCGATCAGGATGCCGTGCAGCTCATGACCCACCTTGTCTTCGAAGAGAATGAAGGTCTCCAGCAGAATCTCACGCTGCGCCGCGCGCAGGGCTTCGAACACCTTGGGAAAATACGCCTCGCCATTTTCCAGCAACTCGATCTGGTTGCCACTCTGCCAGCCATAATCCAGGTCGCGGGCCTTGGTTTCGTCCGGCGGCTGGTCGGTGGAGATATGTTCCACGGCCACGTTCATAGCTCGATCTCCACCGATAGCGGCACATGGTCGGAGAGGTGGGACCATGGCCGCGTCGTCAGCACCCTGGGGTTATGCACCTTCAGGTTGCGTACATAAATCCGGTCCAGCGGCAGCAACGGCAAACGCGCCGGGAAGGTGCGCGCGGGTTTGCCCATGGACTCGATAAACACTTCCTTCAAACCCGCCTTGCTCAGGTCGGCCTTCTGGCGCCAATCGTTGAAATCACCGGCCACCACTAACGGTGCATCGGCCGGGATTTCGCTGATGCGCTGCTCGATCAAGCGTAATTGCTGCTGGCGGTGCACTTCACGCAAACCCAGGTGGATGCAGATCGCATGGATCTCCTGGCCGGTGCCCGGCAAGCGCAGCACGCAATGCAGCAGGCCCCTGTTTTCATGGCCGCTTTGGGAGATATCGAGATTGTCGTAACGCACAATCTGGAACTTCGACAGCAATGCATTACCGTGGTCGCCATGGGGATAGACCGCGTTACGACCGTAGGCGAATTGCGGCCAGATACTGTCGGCGAGGAACTCGTACTGCGGCATGTTCGGCCAGTCACTGAAGCGCTGGGGGTGGCGCTCGTGGGTGCCGTGGATTTCCTGCAGGAACACCATGTCGGCGCCCACGCTGCGCACGGCTTCACGCAATTCGGGCAGGATGAAGCGTCGATTCAGTGCGGTGAAGCCCTTGTGGATATTGACCGTCAACACCGTGAAGCGAGTGATGGCGACGCTGGGGGTGATGGGCACCCAGTCGGGAATCGCAGCCATAGTTGCTCCTGTGAAAAAGTGGTGGGGCCTGGCCCTCGTTTATGGCTGACTGTGATTTTTGACGGAAAGTTTCCAGCGTCCTACAGACGGCATAAAGATGCCGTTGAAGGGGAACGATCAACGCGCAAACCCGTCAGTTCCTTACAGACCCTTCTGAAGGAGCTCGGTGTTTTGCTGAATCTCAAGACTGCATTACTGCTCGGCGCGCTGCTGTTTTGCGGCAGCGGTGCGCTGCAAGCGGCGGCCACCGCGCCGGAACCTGAAGCGCCGGCCAAGCCGGAGTTGCTGGTGGAAGGCGGCCTTCTCGGTGCGATCAGTTCCAGCATTGATGATGTGCAGCAAAAACTGGACCTCAACCAGAACTTCATTGACGAATGGCGCCTGCGGGCCGACCGGGCTGCCAACGAAGTCGGTCGCCTGGTCAACCAGACCGCTGAGCGTTCGCCGTGGAGCGTGGCCGGGGACTTCCTGTTGCTGTCCGGTGTGTGGATCGGCGCCTTTACGCTGCTGACGTTACTGGGGCGCGTGATAGTGAGACGACTGGGGCAACGCAGGTTTTTCGAACGGCGCAAACGCCTCCTAGCGGTGCTGGGCTATGTGGTGCCTTACACGATCCCGGCGCTGATATGCCTGCCCCTGACCTTGTATGTCAGCCATTTCCTGCCCACCTCCGTGGGGCGGGCGCTGGCGCTGTGTTTTGCCTATGCCACCAGCAGTGGCATCTTCTCCACGTCAATGCTGCTGTGTGTGATCGTCATGTTCAATGTCGGCCACAAGCGCCCGGCGGTGCAGATCATTCGCGGCTACTGCCCCAAGCCGCTGTTCCTCATCGGCTTTCTCGCCGCCCTCAGCGACGCCTTGACCAGTCCGCAGATCGCACGCCAACTGGGCGGCAATATCACCAGCAGCATTGCGGTATTCACCGGCCTGCTTGCGACAGTAATCTTTGGCGTATTAGTGGTTCGCCTGCGCCGTCCGGTCGCCCACCTGATCCGCAACCGGCCGTTGGCGCAGCGCTTGAAACATCCGGCGCTCCAGCAATCTCTGCGGGTGTTTTCCGGGTTGTGGTACTGGCCGATCCTGTTGATGGTACTGGTCTCGGCAATCAACTTGATCGGTGCCGGCGACGATAATCAGAAGGCCCTGCGTTGCGCGTTGTTCACCACGATCCTGCTGATCGGCACGGTATTCCTCAGCACCGTATTGCAACACCTGTTCAAATCCCGCAGCCAGGTGGCGATCCAGCGCAGCAGCGCCTACAAGGAACGTTTTCTCAGCCTGTTGCACGCGATCCTGCGCATTGCCATGGCCATTGCCTTTATTGAAATCCTCGGGCGGATCTGGGGCGTGTCGCTGTTCGAGTTCGCCCAACGCAACTCGGTGGGCCGCGCGATCAGCGATTCGCTGAGCAGCATCGGCCTGATCCTGCTGATGACCTGGCTGTTCTGGGTGGTACTCGACACGGCGATCCAGGAAGCCTTGAAACCACCGGTCAACAAGCGCTCCAGTCGCCAACCGAGCACGCGGGTGAAAACCATCCTGCCGCTGCTGCGTAATGCGGTGAAGATCGTCCTGGTGGTGATCTGCGCGATCACCACCATGGCCAACCTCGGGATCAACGTCGCGCCGCTGCTGGCCGGTGCCGGGGTGGTCGGCCTGGCCATTGGTTTTGGTTCGCAACAACTGGTGCAGGATGTGATCACCGGCCTGTTCATCATTATCGAAGACACGCTGTCCATCGGCGACTGGGTGGTACTCGACTCCGGTCACGCCGGCACTGTCGAAGGCCTGACCATCCGTACCCTGCGCCTGCGCGACGGCAAGGGCTTTGTGCATTCGGTGCCGTTCGGGCAGATCAAGGCGGTCACCAACCAGTCGCGGCAATTTGCCTATGCGTTCTTCTCGGTACAGTTCACCTATGACACGGATGTGGACAAGGCGGTGGAACTGATCCGCGAGGCGGGGCAGTCGATCCGCGATGACGTGTTCCTCAAGTACAACCTGCAAGGCCCGCTGGAGGTGTTTGGCGTGGACAAGATGGACCTCAACGGCGTGGTGCTCACGGCACAGTTCCGCACGGTGTCGGGTGGGCAATATGCAGTGAGCCGCGCGTTCAACCAGCGCCTGAAAAAGCTTGTGGATAACTGTGACGAGGTGCATTTCGCGCAGACTTATCCACAGCAGGTGTTGCTGCCCAAACGTACGCCGCAGGTGGATGAGCCGGATGAAGACGTGCCCGCTTCGGTGGTGCTGACCGAGCAACCGCGAACGCAGTGACCCATGTGGTAAGCGGGCTTGGCCAACGCGGAACAAGCCTGCTCACCACAAAAGGTTCATCGTTTGATCAGTTTTTCTTGCAGCAGCGTGGTCTCGGGTGGACTCAGTTCCAGCAACATTTGTTGCGTGCCGCCGACCATTACCGCCGCCGGCAACCCATCCCGGTACACAATCCGATTACCGCTCACTGCCGGCACCTTGTTGCCGGGCAACAGTGTACCGACCAGGTTCAGCGGATCGGCCCCACACACTGCGATCAAACTCCCGTCATGGGGCCGCCGCCGTACTTCACGCAGCAACGGGATCGCCTCCGGCAGCGCAAACTGCTCACCTGCCAAACCACTGACAAACCGTCCGCCGCGAATTTCCCCGCGTGCTTCCAGCCGGTGAAACGTGCGCAGCAGCTCGCGCCAACTCGGCAGCCAATCTGCCTCACGCTCCAGCAAGCGCCAGAACACCACGCCATAGCGGCGCAGCAGGGTCATGGCGACATGCTCAAGTGCCTCGGCTGAATGGGGCCCGGCAGCCGTTGATGAACGTCGCACCAAGGCCCAGCGCCCGGCATCGTCCATGCCGCCGACAAACGCGCCGCGCCCGCGTCGGCTGCTGCGCGCCTGGCGTTTGCTGGCGGGGGTGGTCAGGGCGCGCAGGCCGGCGAAGCTGTCGGCGTTCACCAGCCCTGCGCCGACCAACTCCTGCAACGTGGTTTCCAGCTCGCTGCGCAACAGATGGGCTTCGTGGGACAGCTCATCAAAAAATAGCGCGCCGTGATCACACAGGGCCTGATGCACTTTCTGCGCCTTGGGCGACAGGGTGGTGACATCGGTAACTTCGGTCAATCCGCTCCATAACCCTACTTGGCTACGGGGCAGCAACACCACCGGCGTGCTGCGCAAGGCCATGGCGCTGGCCTTGTTGCTCAAGCGCAGCCACACCAGTTTGCCGCTGCGGCAGAGTTCGTCGAGCCATGTGGATGAATAATCCTTGAGGCGTGCGCTGAGCAGGTCGTTGTCCCAGGCGGACGTGGCGGCGGCATAGCCTTCAAACTGCCCGACGATTTGCGGCAGCATCGCGCTGCCCTGGCCACGGGTGCCGCCGGACAGGTGCTGCCAGTCGAACAGAAAACGCATGAAATCCTGTAACGCCACCGGTTCGATTTCCCGGCGCAGGCGCTTGACCGTGTAGCGATGAATGCGCGCCAGCAGGTGGCGTTCGCACCACTGCTCTTGTGTGGCCTCGGGGCTGAAATAGCCGCGTAACACGTAGCCTTCCTGTTCCAGGCGGGCCAGTGCTTGAGTGACCTGCGTGACCGACAACGCCAGGGGCGCGGCGATCTCGATCAGGCTCACCGGGCCGAACCCACCGAGGCGCGCGCGCAACACTTCCGTCACGGCATCCTCGTAGGTCCACGACTCATCGAAGCCGGGCAGCAACGGCAAGTTGCTCGGATAGATCGCCTGCAGGCAACCCAGGCGCTCAACGGCGACCCACAGGTTGGTGTGTAAGTGAGTGTACAGCTGATAGGCGCGGCCAGACTTGGCCAGGGCGTGCAGCCATTGCGCCCATTGCGGCGTGACTTCGTTGCCGGCGATACACGCCAGGCTCATCAGCGCCTCATGCATTTCATCCGGCCCGTTGGGCGCCGGCCAGGCTTCTTCGCGCACGGCGGCGATGGCATCGGCGTCCAGCGCACCGAGGTCGTCGGTGCTTTGCGGGTCGCTCCAGCGTCGTGTGAGCACGGCCTGGGTGCGGCGTTCCTCCAGCGGCGCATCGTCGAGAAAAGTGTACGGACGGGCGCTGAGAATCTCCGCCGCCATGGGCGAGGGTGCCGGCAGGTCGCGGCTGATCAGGCGCACGTCGCCGCGCTCCATGCGCCGCAGCAGGGCCAGCCAGGCGTCGCAGTCCATGGCTTCATGCAGGCAGTCGTCGAGGGTTTGTTCCACTAACGGGTGCTCGGGCACGTCGCGCTCACCGGCGAGGTTTTCCAGGCAGGCAATCTGGTCCGGGAACACGCTGGCGATCAGGTCTTCGCTTTTCATGCGCTGGATCTGCGGCGCGACCTTGCGCCCACCGGCATAACGCGGCAACGCCAAGGCCACACCGGCATTCCAGCGCCAGCGCACGCCGAACAGCGGCGCATCCAGCACGGCCTGGATCAGGATATGTTCGGCGCTTTGGCTGTTGAGGTAGCGCCACACCTCATCCAGCTCGAAGCTGTGGCTGGTGGACAGCGACAGCACGATCGCATTTTCGCTGGCCGCCGCCTGCAACTCGAAGTTGAACGTGCGGCAAAACCGCTTGCGCAGGGCCAGGCCCCAGGCACGGTTGACGCGGCTGCCGAACGGCGTGTGGATGATCAATTGGGTGCCACCGGACGCGTCGAAAAACCGCTCCATGATCAGCGTGTCCTGGGACGGCAATGCACTCAGGGCCAGGCGTGCGCGGGCGAGGTAGTCGAGGAGCTGTTCGGCGCTGGCGCGGTTCAGGCCGAGTTCGCCGGTCAGCCAGGCCTGTGCGGCTTGCAGGTCGCCGGGTGTGGCGCCGAGCAGCGTGTCCAGTTGACCTTGCAAACGCGCCACCGCCGCCGACAGCTCGTGACTGCGCCCAGGCGCTTCGCCTAGCCAGAAGGGGATGGTCGGCGGTTGGCCATGGGCGTCCTCGACCCGCACTTTGCCGGCTTCGACCCGCAAGATCCGATAGGAGGAATTGCCAAGCTGGAAGATATCCCCGGCGATGCTTTCCACCGCGAAGTCTTCGTTGACGCTGCCGATGTTCAGGCTCTGGGGTTCGAGCAACACGCTGTAGTCGGCGTTGTCGGGGATGGTGCCGCCGCTGGTCACGGCGGTCAGCTTGGCGCCGCGCCGACCACGCAAGGTGCGGGTCAGGGCGTCGCGGTGCAGGTAGGCGCTGCGCATGCCCTGGCGACCGTTGTAGCCGTCGCAGAGCATCTGCAACAGTGCCTGGTAATGACGTTCGTCGAGTTCGGCGTAGGGCGCGGCGCGATGGATCATCTCCAGCAAGCCTTGCTCCGACCATTCACGGGCGCTGACTTCGGCGATGATTTGTTGGGCCAGCACGTCCAGTGGCGCCACCGGTATATGTAGGGTGTCCAGTTCGCCTCGACGCACGCAGTCGAGCAGGGCGGCGCATTCGATCAGATCGTCGCGGGTGGTAGCGAACAGGCGCCCTTTGGGTGTGCCGCCAACCTGGTGACCGGAGCGGCCGACCCGTTGCAGAAAACCGTTGATGGAACCCGGCGAACCGATCTGGCACACCAGGTCCACATCGCCGATATCAATCCCCAGCTCCAGGGATGCCGTGGCGATCAGCACTTGCAGCTCGCCGCCCTTGAGGCGCTGCTCGGCATCCAGGCGCATCTCCTTGGCCAGGCTGCCGTGGTGGGCAGCCACCGCAGTTTTGCCCAGGCGCTCGCTCAAGTGCCGGGCCAGGCGTTCGGCCAGGCGTCGGGTGTTGACGAACACCAGAGTGGTGCGGTGCTCGCGCGCCAGTTCGGCGAGGCGGTCGTAGACCAGCTCCCACACGTCATTGGCCATCACCGCCGAGAGCGGCACGGGCGGCACCTCGATATCCAGATCACGTGGGCGGGCGTGGCCGATATCCACAATCGCGCAGTCCCGACCAGTGCCCACCAGGAACCGCGACACCGCGTCGATGGGCTTTTGCGTGGCCGACAAACCAATGCGCATCAGCGGCCCGGCGCACAAGCCTTGCAGGCGCTCCAGGCTCAGGGCGAGATGGCTGCCACGTTTGCCGGCGGCGATGGCGTGGATTTCATCGACGATCACCGTGCGTGTGCTGGCGAGCATCTGGCGACCGGAGTCCGAGCCCAGCAGCACGTAGAGCGATTCCGGGGTGGTCACCAGGATATGCGGCGGGCGCTTGCGCATCTGGGCGCGGTCTTTTTGTGGGGTGTCGCCCGTGCGCACGGCGGTGCGGATGATCAGCGGCGGCAGACCCAGGCGCTGCAGGTGCTCGGTGATCCCGGTCAGCGGGTTTTGCAGGTTGATCTGTATATCATTGGACAGCGCCTTGAGCGGCGACACGTAGACCACCAGCGTCTCATCCGGCAGCTCACCGCCGTTGGCCAGGCCTCGGTGGACCAGGTCGTCCAGCACCGCCAGGAACGCGGTGAGGGTCTTGCCGGAGCCGGTGGGCGCGGCGATCAGGGTCGATTGACGCTGGCGGATCAGCGGCCAGGCCTGGGCCTGGGCGCCGGTCACCGAGGGGAACGTGCTGCGCAACCAGGCGCTGACGGCGGGGTGGAAGCCGGTCAATGCGGTATCAGTGGATTCAGGAAGGCTCATGCAATGATTGATAGCCCCAGTTCCAACAAGTTGCAATGGCACAGTTAATCCGTGACGGTTGCGCGATGAACCCGCAAAATGCAACGATTCTGACAAATACCTGAATAACCTTCGTTCCAACAGACCGGGCCTGCTCAATCTATGCGAATGCGCCTTATGTTACTGGGCGGCGGGAATGCCCTCGGGCAGGCGCTGATTCGCCTCGGTGCAGAGGAAGACATCGGTTTCCTCGCACCCAAACCGCCCCAAGACGGCTGGGATGCCGCAAGCCTCACCCAATTGCTCGACGACACCCGTCCCGACGCGTTGATCAACCTCGCCTACTACTTCGACTGGTTCCAGGCCGAAGCGGTCAGCGAGCCCCGTCTGGCTGCCCAGGAGTTCGCCATCGAGCGCCTGGCCGAGCTGTGCCAGCACCACAGCATCACCCTGTTGCAGCCATCCAGCTACCGCGTGTTCGATGGCTCCCGCGCCACCGCCTACAGCGAAAAAGACGAGCCGGTACCCCTGGGCCTGCGCGGCCAGGCGCTGTGGCGTATTGAACAGAGCGTGCGCGCCACCTGCCCGCAACATGTGTTATTGCGCTTTGGCTGGCTGCTGGATGACAGCGTCGACGGCACCCTCGGGCGCTTCCTGGCCCGGGCCGAGAAGCCGGATGAGTTGCTGATGGCGGACGACCGTCGCGGCAACCCGACACCGGTGGATGACGCGGCGCGGGTGATCATTTCGGTGCTCAAGCAACTCGATTGCGCGGCGCCGCTGTGGGGCACTTACCACTACGCCGGCCATGAGGCGACCACGCCGTTGGCGCTGGGCCAGGCGATCCTCACTGAAGCGCGCAACTACCACCCGCTGGCAATCGAATCCCCCACCGCCCAGGCCCACGCGGCCCGACCGGATGCGAGCGAAGAACCGCAACACGCGGTGCTCGCCTGCAAGAAAATCCTCCACACCTTCGGCATCAAGCCTCGGGCGTGGCGAGCGGGGTTACCGGCGTTGCTGGACCGGTTCTACCGCCATGGCTGACCCAACACAAAACCCAATGTGGGCATGAGCTAAATGTGGGAGGGGGCTTGCCCCCTCCCACATTGGTTTTTGTGTTGTTGGTCAGGTCGGTGTCAGAACTTGTAGCCGATACCCACCATGTAAACCATCGGGTCCACGTCCACATTGACCTTGGCGCGAGTGCCAGGGGCGACCGCGTTGTTTTCCACGGTGGCCTTGGTGCTGATGTCGATGTAGCGCGCCTGGGCGTTGATCATCCACTTGTCGTTGATCATGTAGTCGGCGCCGATCTGCGCGGCCCAGCCCCAGGAGTTCTCAGCCTTGAAGTTGCTGAAGCCTGCGCCTTGGGCACGGCTGCCGACGTGCTCGTCGTAGATCCAGGTGTAGTTGATACCGGCGCCCACGTACGGTTGGAAGGCCGACTTGTTGTCCAGCGGGTAGTACACGACGCTCAGGGTCGGTGGCAGGTGTTTCAGGGTGCCGAGCTTGCCGTTGGCGGCGCCGAGGGCGGTGCCCTTGATCTTCACGTCATGCTCGAACGGCGTGGCGGCCAGCAGCTCGATACCCACGTGATTGGTCAGCATGTAGGCGAAGTTCAGGCCCAACTGAGTGTCGCTGCTCATGGTCGCCTTGCCGCCCAGGTTGGCGCCGGCCAATGGGCCTTGGTCAACCTTGACGTGGCCGCTGTCGGCCTTCGGGTTCACGGTGATTGCACCGGCGCGAACCAGAATGTCGCCCGCTTCGTGAGCGTGTGCGACGGGGGCAACGAGGGCGAGCGCGAAGAGGGACGCGCCGAGCAGAGACTTGTTCATGGGAGCTCCAAAGGACGTTTAAAAGTTGTACGTCCAATGGTAAAGATCGTTCCGTTCGGTCTTTTGACTCAGCTCAATGAAAGGGCGATAAGCGTTATTCGGGCAATTCGTACATGTAAATCTTCTCGGCCTCCATCTGGTAACCGGCATCGGCCAGTTCGCTGGTGGACGGTTTGACCTGCATCGCGCCCTCGATCCAGTACGGCTGATACAGCTCATCGAGCTTCACGCCGATTTCGCTTTTGACATGCACGATCTGGTTCGACGGCGGCGGTGGCACATGGATGCACGCGCCGAAATACGGCACCAGCAAGAACTCGGTGGTGCGGCCGTTTTCGCTGACCTCCAGTGGCACGATGTAGCCGGGCAAGCGAATGTGCTGGCCATCAAGCGCTGGCACCACCGGTGCGTTGGGCAGGTCCTGCTTGGCTGCGGGTGCCGATTCCAGTGCATCCGCCATGCTGGAGAGATTGTGCAGTGGTTGCATGTTCGGCACTTCTGGCGGGGCATCCGGCGGTATCAGTTCCGACCACGTCAGTTCTCTGGGCTCGGCTGCCCAGGCGGGCAGGGCAAGCAGCAGCAACAGTGCAAACAGGACGCGACGCATCAAAGCCTTCCTCATAAACGTATGGACAGGCCATCGGCCAGGGATTGCCGATAGGCGCGCCACGCGGGCACGCTGCCCATCAACAGCGCGGCGCCCAGGATACCGGCGAGCAGCGTCCATTCATATTCGCTCGGCCACGACATCGGCAGGTCCAGGCCGTAGTTGGCCTGCAGATACCCGCGCGACGCGGCGATGCACACGTAGAGCAAACCAACGCCCGCCACCACGCCGGACAGCGCCAGGGCGAAGGCTTCGAAGATCAGCAGCGTCGCGATATGCCAGGGCCGTGCGCCCACCGAACGCAAGATCGCCATTTCGCGGCGGCGCTCGTTGAGACTGGTGAGGATCGCCGTGAGCATGCCGATCAGGCCGGTAAGCACCACGAACAGCGAGATCACGAACAGCGCTTTTTCGGCGGTGCCCATCATGCTCCACAACTCTTGCAGCGCCACGCCTGGCAGGATCGCCAGCATCGGCTCGCCACGGAATTCGTTGATCTCCCGTTGCAGGGCGAAGGTGGAAATCTTGTTGTTCAGGCCGAGCATGAACGCGGTGATGGCTTGGGGCGTGAGGTCCATATTGCGCGCCTGGTCGGCGCTGATGCGGCCTTTGCCCTGGGCCGGTACGCCGTTGTGCCAGTCGATATGGATCGCTTCCATGCCGCCGAGGCTGATGTGCAAGGTGCGGTCCACCGGGGTGCCGGTGCGCTTGAGAATGCCGACCACGGTGAAGGGCTTGTCGTCGTGCTTGACCAGGCTGACCACTGCCACGCCATGGGCCAGCACCAGTTTGTCGCCAAGTTTGTAGTGCAACGCGTCGGCGACTTCGGCGCCCAGCACCACTTCGAACGGGTCGGTGGCGAAGGCACGACCGCTGGCCAGTTCGAGGTTCTGCTTGCGCCCGTACTGGTAGTGCTCGAAGTAGGACTCGTTGGTGCCCATCACGCGGTAGCCGCGATGGGAGTCGCCGAGGGAAATCGGAATCGCCCATTTCACCTGTGGGATGGCGGCGAAGTGTTCGAAGCTGTCCCAGCGGATGTTGTTGGTGGCGTTGCCGATGCGGAATACCGAGTACAGCAACAGGTTCACCGAACCGGAACGGGCGCCGACGATCAGGTCGGTGCCGCTGATGGTACTGGCGAAACTGTTGCGCGCTTCAACGCGTACGCGCTCCACCGCGAGCAGCAAGCAGACTGAAAGCGCGATGGCGAACGCGGTGAGGAGCGCGGTAAAGCGGCGGTTAGCCAGGCTGGCCATGGCTAGACGGAACAGATACATCTCAAACCTCTGCGGGCGTGGCGGCGCGATTGAGTTCGGCCAGCGACAGGTTGCGGTCGAACAGCGAGGCCAGGCTCTGGTCATGGCTGACAAACAACAGGCTGGCGCCCGCTTCGCGGCATTCGGCGAACAGCAGTTGCAGGAAAGCTTCGCGGGCGTCGTAGTCCAGGGCCGAGGTGGGCTCGTCGGCGATCACCAGCTCCGGTTGGCCGATCAGCGCCCGGGCGGCGGCGACACGTTGTTGCTGGCCGATGGACAGCGAGTCGGCGCGGCGTTCCAGCAGGTTTTTGTCTTTCAAACCCAGGTGCGCGAGCAGGGCGGCGGCGGCCTGATCCACGCTGCCGTGGCGCTGCTTGGCGCGTTGCGCCCGCAGTTTGGAGAAGTGGCAAGGCAACTCGACGTTCTCGCGCACCGACAGGAACGGCAGCAGGTTGAACTGCTGGAAGATATAGCCGGTGTGGTCGACGCGAAAACGGTCGCGAGCGCCGGCCGAGAGTTCGGTCAGCTCCTGGCCGAGCAGGCGGATGCTGCCCTGGCTGGGTTTCTGCACACCGCCGAGCAAGCCGAGCAGGGTGGTTTTGCCACTGCCGCTCGGGCCCTTGAGAAACAGGGTTTCCCCCGCTTCCAGGCGGAACGCGGGGATGTCCAGCAACTGCGGGTGGCCGGGCCAGTTGAAGCCCAGGCCGGACAGTTCGATCAATGCGTGGGTCATGTGAACTCAGAATTTCAGGGTGGCTGCGGTGGCCGTTGCTTCAACCCCTTGCTGGCCGCTCGGGCCGATCAGTTGTACCTGAATTTTCTGGGTGGCGGGGAAGGTCTTGAACACCTGGGTCAGGTCCAGGTTGCTCAGCGCAGTCGGCGTGGCGCAGGTGAACTGGTAGTGGGCGTGGATTTCGCTGTGGTCGTGATGATGCTCGTGGGCGCCGTCTTTGGCGTCATCATCATCGTCGTCGTCATGGTCGGCTTCGGGCTTGTCGCCAAACAGCGGGCTGTTGAGTTCCTGGCTGCTGACCACACAACCGGCGGCCTTGGGCAGGTTGAACAACGCTACGGGGTTTTCCAGTTGTTTGCGTGCGGCGGCGACCTTGGCTTTGTCGGCAGGCGTGGTGGCCTGGTGTTCAAAACCCACCAGGTTCATTGCCGGGCTGTCCAGTTCAAGCTCCAGGGCCTGGCCGTCGAGTACCGCGTTGAGGCGGCCGACGCCATGCTCGTGCGCGCCAAGGCTGCCATGTTCATGGTCGTGCTCGTCATGAGCATGGGCAACCGCCAATGGCAGCAGGGCGAACGGCAAAGCAAGCAACAGACGGCGCATGGGAAGACTCCAGAACATGAAAGTTTTGTTATGTGATCTTATAACAATAGCGTCAGAGTTTGACCGCCCGCTTGGCGTTGCGCAAGCCGCATGGGAGCATGCCCGTCAGAAAAAGTGCAGGAGTGAGGACGATGTTGCGAATTCGTGGAACCGTTGGCGACTTGCCGGTGGACTTGACCCTGGAGCTGGATGACGGCGACTGGGCCCGCCTGGGCGCGCAATTGCAGGCCACGCCCGTTGCCAGCGCGACCGCCGCGCCGGTGGCTCCGGTCAAACCCAATGACGACCTGTGGCAGGGCGCCCAGGACCTGTTGCGCAAGGCCGGCCAGCTCAGCGGTCTGGAGTTGCTCGATCAACTGGAAGGCTTGGCTGGCGACGCCTCGGCGGGCAAGCGCCTGCTGGTGCGCCTGCGTCATAGCGCCAAGGTGAAGGTCAGCAGCGGCGCGGATACGCCGCTGTACAGCTGGGTCGGCGACTAGTACAACGCGGCAAACAACTTGCGACGGTACACGCTCACCAGCGGGTGATCGTTGCCCAGCAATTCGAACACCTGCAGCAAGGTCTTGTGCGGCAGGCCTTCGCTGTAGCTGCGGTTGCGGATGAACAACTTGAGCAAACCTTCCAGTGCCGCGTCGTACTGCTGGCGCGCCAGTTGCTGGATCGTCAACTGGTAGGCCGCTTCATCGTCCTGCGGGTTTTGCGCCAGGCGGCTTTTCAGGTCGGCGGCGTCCGGCAGGTCGGCTGCCTGGCGCAGGAAGGTGATCTGTGCCTTGGCCCCGGCGAGGGCGGCCTTGTGATCGTCGCTTTTTACCGCGTCCAGCACGGTCTGGGCTTCGCCCAATTCACCGCGCTCGGCCAGGCAACGTGCGTACAGGATCAACGCGCCAGCGTTGGTGTTGTCTTCGCCCAGCAGCGCCACCAGCACTGCTTCGGCGTCGCTGATGCGACCTTCGGCAAACAGTGCTTGAGCCTGTTCCAGCGGATCGGCTGCAGCCGGCGGTGGCATCTGCACATGCGGCTCCAGCATCGCTCGCACCGCCGACTCCGGCTGCGCCCCCGCAAACCCGTCCACCGGCTGGCCATCCTTGAACAACACTACCGTCGGCAGGCTGCGAATGCCAAAACGTGCAACGATATGCTGCTCGGCCTCGCAGTCCACCTTGGCCAGCAGCAACTCCCCCTGATAACTCTCGGCAATCTGCGCCAGCAGTGGCATCAATGCTTTGCACGGCGCGCACCACTCGGCCCAGAAATCTACCAGTACGGGTTTTTCAAAAGAGTTCTGGATCACTGCCTGGTCAAAGTTGGCGGTAGTGACGTCGAAGATATACGGCGTGGGCTCACTCATGGGGCGTCTCGAATAAAGCGGGAATGGGGCAACTATAAGGGCTGGCGCCGCGAATGGTACAGGCTCACCTTGCGAAACTCCCAAGGCTCCGCCAGATCCGGCAACGTCAGCGCATCAAGGATCTCTAGCCTTTGATAATCCGGGTGCTGAAAGTCCCGCACCCGCGAATCCGCCACCAGCGCTTCGCGGCCACGGGTCAGGAACTGATCCAGCAGCGGCAGGTTCGCGCGGTCGTAGAGCACGTCGGCCACCAGGATCAGGTCGAAGCGATCGGCTTCGGCGAAGAAATCCGCCGAATAACCCAGCTCTACGCCATTGAGTTCGGCATTCGCCCGGCAGGACGCCAGCGCCAGTGGGTCCAGGTCGCAGGCCACCACTTCCAGGGCGCCTGCCTTGACGGCGGCAATCCCGGCGACACCGGAGCCGGCGCCAAAGTCCAGCACACGTTTACCGGCGACCCATTCAGGGTTCGCCGCCAGATAGCGCGCCAAGGCCAAGCCACTGGCCCAGCAAAAACTCCAGTACGGCGGTTCATGCAGGATGCGCCGGGTTTCTTCTGGGCTGAAGGCGCGGTCCATGTTGTCCGCATCCAGCAGCCATAACGACAACTCAGTACCTGGCAGCGGGCAGGGCACCAATTGCGCGTCGCCGATCAGTGCGCTGAGGGCGGCTTGCAGACCAAGCGGTGGTGTCATGGGGCCTTGACGAGTTGCAGGGGGCCGGTGGTCTGGGTGATCGCCTGGGTGATGCGCACGGCGGGCAGGTGCAGGATCAACTGGCCGGACTGGCTGGCGCGACCGCGCAATTCAACCCGGGCACCAGCCGGGAACGCTTCAGGATTGAAGCGCAGGCGGAAGGCCAGGGGCTTGCCGTTGCCGGTCAGCACGCTGCTGGCCAGCAATTGTTGCGGGCGCGAGCGGTCGTCGATCACCAACAGCGCCATCTCCACTTCGGCACCGGCCGGAATGTTGGTCAGGCTGCCGCTGATTTCACGCTGATAGGCGGGCAGGGGGCCGAGGTCTTCAATACCCGGGACTTTTTTCTCTTGCGCGGGCGTCGGTTGAGGCGTGGTCGGTTTGGGGGCTTCGCTGCTGCAGGCGACCAGGAAACTGAACAGGGTGAGCAAAACAAGTGGTCGTAACTGCATGTACGGCTCCAGAAAGGACAAAATCCGTGGCTTGAAAAATATGAAACATAATAGTCAGCCTATATACCGTAAAGGCTATGGCTTGTCTTGCCACGGGGATGCGCTACCATGGCCCTCCCTTTATTTGTTGCCTGCCTACCATGCACTGTCCCTTCTGCGGTGCCAACGACACCAAGGTCATTGACTCGCGTCTGGTCGCCGAGGGCGATCAAGTGCGTCGCCGGCGTGAATGCCTGGCCTGCGGTGAACGTTTCACCACCTTCGAAACCGCCGAACTGGTATTGCCGCGCCTGATCAAATCCGACGGCAGCCGCCAGCCTTTCGACGAAGAAAAACTGCGCGCCGGTATGCAGCGTGCCCTGGAAAAACGCCCGGTGAGTGTCGAGCGGCTGGAGGCGGCGCTGGTGCACATCAAGCACAAGCTGCGTGCGACCGGCGAGCGCGAGGTCAAGAGCCTGGTGGTGGGAGAGTTGGTGATGAGCGAGCTGCAAAAGCTCGACGAAGTCGCCTACATCCGTTTCGCCTCGGTGTATCGACGCTTCCAGGACCTCAATGAGTTCCGCGAAGAGATCGACCGCCTGGCCCGGGAGCCTGCCAAAGAATGAACCCACCGTCTGCCGAACAAGCGGTGCTCGACGCCCATTACATGGCCCGCGCCTTGGAACTCGCGCGCACAGGCTTGTACACCACCCATCCCAACCCGCGTGTAGGTTGTGTGATCGTGCGCGATGGGCAGGTTGTCGGCGAAGGCTGGCATGAGCGCACCGGCGAACCCCATGCCGAACCCAACGCCCTGCGTGCCGCCGGTGACAAGGCCCGTGGCGCCACGGTGTACGTAACCCTCGAGCCGTGCAGCCACCATGGGCGCACACCGCCCTGCGCCGATGCCCTGGTCACGGCCGGTGTCGCCCGTGTCGTGGCCGGCATGCAGGACCCTAACCCCGAAGTGGCCGGGCGCGGCATGCAGCGTCTGGCGCAAGCCGGGATCGAGGTCTTGAGTGGCGTGCTGGAAGCCCAGGCCCGCGCGTTGAATCCGGGATTCCTCAAGCGCATGGAGCACGGCCTGCCCTTCGTGCGGGTCAAGCTGGCGATGAGCCTGGACGGCCGCACTGCCATGGCCAGCGGCGAAAGCCAATGGATCACCGGCCCTGCGGCCCGCGCCGCCGTGCAGCGCCTGCGCGCCGAGGCCAGTGTGGTGCTGACCGGCGCCGACACGGTGTTGGCCGACGGCGCCCGCCTGACCGTGCGCGCCGCCGAACTCGGCCTGGACGAAGCCACCACTGCGCTGGCCATGTCGCGCCCGCCGTTGCGCGTGCTGATCGATGGCCGTTTGCGCGTGCCGCTCAACGCACCGTTCTTCAAGGCCGGGCCGGCGCTGGTCATCACCTGCGTGACCCCGGAAAACCAGTTTCCCCGTGGCCCCGAGTGCCTGGTGGTGCCCGGCGTCGATGGCCAGGTCGACCTGCGTTCGGCGCTGGTCGCCTTGGCCGCCCGTGGCGTCAACGAAGTGTTGGTAGAGGCAGGCCCAAGCCTGGCGGGGGCCTTTGCCCAGCAAGGCCTCGTAGATGAGTACGTGATATTCGTCGCCGGCAAGTTCCTGGGCTCCGCTGCCCGGCCTTTGCTGGACTGGCCGCTTGAGAAACTGGCCGATGCCCCCCAACTCAAGATCACTGAAATGCGCGCTGTAGGCGACGACTGGCGAGTCACTGCCATCCCGCTTCCACCCGCGAGCGTATAATTCTGACCGGGCGCTCAAGTGCCCGTCCCGTTTTCCAGGAGAAGGCCATGTTCACCGGCATTATCGAATCCATCGGCAGCATCCGCGCCATGACCCCCAAAGGCGGCGACGTGCGCCTGCTGGTTGAAACCGGCAAGCTGGACCTGGGCGACGTCAAGCTGGGCGACAGCATCGCCGTCAGCGGCGTGTGCCTCACCGTCATCGACCTGCCGGGCAACGGCTTTGCCGCCGATGTCAGCCGGGAAACCCTGGACTGCACCGCGATGAACGACCTCAAGGCCGGCAGCCCGGTGAACCTGGAAAAAGCCCTGACCCCGACCACCCGCCTCGGCGGTCACCTGGTCAGCGGCCACGTCGACGGCGTCGGCGAAGTGGTAGCGCGCAGCGAAAACGCGCGTGCCGTGGAATTCCGCATCCGCGCGCCCAAAGAGCTGGCCAAGTACATCGCCCACAAAGGCTCGATCACCGTCGATGGCACCAGCCTCACCGTGAACGCCGTGAACGGCGCCGAATTTGAACTGACCATCATTCCCCACACCCTCAGCGAAACCATCATGGCGTCTTACCAGCCAGGTCGCCGGGTGAACCTGGAAGTGGACTTGCTTGCCCGTTACCTGGAGCGCCTGTTGTTGGGCGAAAAGGCCGCAGAGCCTGCAACCGGGAACATCACCGAAAGTTTTCTGGCCGCTAACGGCTACCTGAAATCCTGACCAAGGGGGTGCCGCGTGGCGCTCAATAGCATCGAAGAACTGGTTGAAGACATCCGCCAAGGCAAGATGGTCATCCTGATGGATGACGAAGACCGCGAGAACGAAGGCGACATCATCATGGCCGCCGAGGCCTGCCAGGCCGAGCACATCAACTTCATGGCCAAGCACGCCCGCGGGCTGATCTGCATGCCAATGAGCCGTGAGCGCTGCGAATTGCTCAAGCTGCCGTTGATGGCGCCGCGCAATGGCTCGGGTTTTGGCACCAAGTTCACTGTATCGATCGAGGCCACTACCGGCGTCACCACCGGCATTTCCGCCGCCGACCGCGCCCGCACCGTGCAAGCCGCTGCTGCCAAGGACGCCAAGGCCGAAGACATCGTCAGCCCCGGCCACATCTTCCCGCTGATGGCCCAGCCGGGTGGCACCCTGGCCCGTGCCGGCCACACCGAAGCCGCCTGCGACCTGGCGCGCATGGCCGGTTTCGAGCCCTGCGGCGTGATCTGCGAAGTGATGAACGACGACGGCACCATGGCCCGTCGTGCTGAACTCGAAGCCTTTGCCGCCGAACACAACATCAAGGTGGGCACCATTGCCGACCTGATTCACTACCGCATGATCCACGAACGTACCGTTCAGCGGATTGCCGAGCAGCCACTGGACAGCGAACTGGGCCAATTCAATTTGGTGACCTACCGTGATTCCGTGGAAGGCGACGTGCACATGGCGTTGACCCTGGGCACCATTTGCGCCGAAGAGCCGACCCTGGTGCGTGTGCACAACATGGACCCATTGCGCGACCTGCTGATGGTCAAGCAACCGGGTCGCTGGAGCCTGCGCGCTGCCATGGCTGCCGTCTCCGAGGCCGGCAGCGGTGTTGTGCTGCTGCTCGGTCACCCGCTGGATGGCGATGTGCTGCTGGCGCATATCCGCGAAACGGCGGACCACACGCCGGTGAAAAAACCGACCACCTACAGCATCGTCGGGGCCGGTTCGCAGATCCTGCGTGACCTGGGCGTGCGCAAAATGCGCCTGATGAGCGCACCGATGAAATTTAATGCGATATCCGGTTTCGACCTGGAAGTAGTAGAATACGTGCCCTCCGAATAAAGGCCGGCGATTTTCGCCCCTTGTTCGCGGTTCAAATATCACTAAGGGACGCGTCATACACGCGTCCCGGCTCTTTAAGAGATTTGTCGAATGACCCTGAAGACCATCGAAGGTACCTTCATCGCTCCCAAAGGCCGCTATGCCCTGGTGGTTGGCCGCTTCAACAGCTTCGTGGTTGAAAGCCTGGTAAGCGGTGCCGTTGACGCCCTGGTTCGCCACGGTGTGAGCGAAAGCGACATCACCATCATCCGTGCCCCTGGCGCCTTCGAAATTCCACTGGTTGCGCAGAAAGTTGCTCAACAGGGTGAATACGCGGCGATCATCGCCCTGGGCGCGGTCATTCGTGGCGGCACGCCGCACTTCGAATACGTGGCTGGCGAATGCACCAAGGGCCTGGCCCAGGTGTCCATGGAGTTCGGCGTACCGGTTGCGTTCGGCGTGCTGACCGTGGATTCCATCGAGCAAGCCATCGAGCGTTCCGGCACCAAGGCCGGCAACAAAGGCGCTGAAGCGGCCCTGTCCGCCCTGGAAATGGTCAGCCTGCTGTCGCAGTTGGAGGCCAAGTGATTTCCGACGAGAGCGACAACTTCAACCCGCGCGAGCCACGTCCAGCCGATGCTGGCAAGCCTTCGAAGAACGAGAAGCGTCGCGCTGCTCGTCAGTTGGCGACCCAGGCGCTGTATCAGCGTCACCTGGCGGGCGCGTCGTTGAACGAGATCGAAGCACAGTTTCGCGTCGACAACGATTTCACCTTTGCCGACCTGCCGTATTTCCACGACATCCTGCACGGTGTGCACGCGCACCTGACCGAGATCGACACCGCCCTGGCGCCTTGCCTGGACCTGACCATCGAAGAGCTGGACCCGGTTGAGCTGTGCGTGATGCGCCTGTCGGCCTGGGAGCTGCTGTATCGCGTCGACGTGCCGTACCGCGTGGTGATCAACGAAGGTATCGAACTGGCGAAAGTCTACGGTTCGACCGACGGCCACAAGTTCGTCAACGGCGTACTCGACAAGCTGGCGCCGCGCCTGCGTGAAGCCGAAGTGAAGGCGTACAAGCGCTGAATCGCGCTTGAAACCTGAATGGGCGAGTTTGAGCTGATCCGCAACTACTTCGCCGCCGCGCCTTGTGCGCAGGGCGGCGAAGGCATTGCTCTGGGGATCGGCGATGACTGCGCCTTGCTGGCACTTCCCGCTGGGGAGCAATTGGCAATCTCCACCGATACCTTGGTCGCCGGGGTGCATTTTGCCGACCCCTGTGACCCGTTCCTGCTGGGTCAGCGCTCGTTGGCCGTGGCGGTGAGCGACCTGGCGGCCATGGGCGCCAACCCCCTCGCATTTACCCTTGCCCTGACCACACCAACCGTCGATGCCGATTGGCTGCAACGCTATGCCCAGGGGTTGAACCTCATGGCGCAAAACTGTGGCGTGGGTCTGGTGGGCGGCGATACCACCCGTGGCCCCCTGAGTTTGACGCTGACCGTGTTCGGCCGCGTGCCGGCCGGGCAAGCCTTGACCCGCAGCGGAGCACAGCCGGGTGACCTGCTGTGTGTCGGCGGCGAGCTGGGCAATGCCGCCGGCGCCTTGCCGTTGGTATTGGGCCAGCGCAGCGCCGACGCAGCCATCGCCGAGCCGTTGCTCGCTCATTACTGGTCGCCCCGACCGCAGTTGGCCCTGGGTCTGGCGCTGCGTGGCAAGGCTACGTCTGCGATGGATATTTCCGACGGGCTCCTGGCCGATTGCGGGCATATCGCGATGGCGTCAAAGGTCAGCCTGTTGATCGAACGCGAGCGGTTGCCAATGTCCCAGGCACTGTTGGCGTTTGTCGGCGATGATGACGCGCGCGTGGCAGCCCTGAGTGGGGGCGACGACTATGTGCTGGTGTTCACCCTGCCACCTGTCGAACTGGCGCCGTTGCTGGCCGATGGCTGGCCGATCCATGTGATCGGCCGGGTCGAAGCGGGGCAGGGCGTCACGTTGCTCGATGGCCGCGGGCAGGACATCACCCCGGCCATCCGTGGTTATCAGCATTTTCGCGAGACACCCTGAATCGGCAAGCTGCGCTACCCTTCGTAGCGTTATCACGGATGCAAGGCCCTGTAGGAGGTCGTCACCATGGATGTGCGCCGTTGGCTGCTGATCGTGCTGTGTGTCTTCACAGCGGTGGTCCAGGCGCAGGACGTGCCCGGCAAGGTCATGCTGGCGAGTGAGGAATGGAGCGACTACACCAACAAAGACGGCACGGGCCTGGCCTGGGACGTACTGCGTCAGGTCTTCGAGCCGGCCGGCATCAACTTGCAGACCCGTTCCGTGCCCTACACGCGCTCGGTCGGCCTGGCCCAGCGCGGCGAGGTGGATGGTTGGGTCGGTTCCTACCGCAATGAAGCCGAAGGTGTGTTGTACCCCCACTGGAACTTCGATTCCGACCACATCTACGCCCTGGGGCTGGCCAGCATACCGACGCCCACCGTAGCCACGCTGGGTAACTACCGCCTGGCCTGGGTGCGCGGCTACAAGTACGAGGAGTACTTGCCCAATGTGCGCCGTTTCAACCAGGTGGAGCGTCGCGATGGCATTTTGGCAATGCTGCTACACGGCCGTGCGGACTTCTACATTGATGCGTTGGCCGAGGCCAAGTACGTGCTCAGTCAGGCGGATGATCCCTCGAAGTTCACGCTGACGCCGATTGCCGAACTGCCGTTGTACATCGGGTTTGCCGATAACGAGCGGGGCCGGGGCTTGATGGCTGTCTTTGACCAGCGCATGGCGGCCCTGGTGAAAAGCGGTGAGTTAAAGCCGATATTCGAGCGCTGGAAACAACCCTATCCGTTCTGACGTGCATAGAACCAGGTCGAAGGCCAATCGAACCTATTGATCTTTATCAGCGATAATTCAGCTTAAGCGTCTGTAGGAACCTGCTGTTACAATGGCCGCCTCTGTAAAAACTGAAATCAGGAGCACACGGTGCCCGTCGTTTTCGTCGCCGCTTCCAAGCTGCCTACCCCTTTTGCCACGTTCACCATGAACGGCTTTCTCGAAGAAGCCACCGGGCGCGAGCACGTCGTGCTCAGCCTGGGCGATATCGCCGATGGCGCACCGGTGCTTGGCCGGGTGCACTCCGAATGCCTGACCGGTGATGCGTTGTTCAGCCAGCGTTGCGACTGTGGTTCGCAACTGGAGGCCGCCATGCGCGCGATCGCCCGTGAAGGCCGTGGTGTGCTGTTGTACCTGCGCCAGGAAGGCCGTGGCATTGGCCTGATGAACAAGATCCGCGCCTACGAGTTGCAAGATGGCGGTGCCGATACCGTCGAGGCCAACGAGCGCCTGGGCTTTGCCGCCGACCAGCGTGACTACGCGATCTGCCTGCCGATGCTCGAGCACCTGGGCGTCAAATCCCTGCGCCTGATGACCAATAACCCGCGCAAGGTCAAAGCCTTGACCGAGATGGGCATCACTGTGGCCGAGCGTGTGCCGCTGCACACCGGGCACAACCCGCACAACAAACTCTACCTGGCCACCAAGGCCAGCAAGCTCGACCACATGATGGGCAACGAGCACCAGGGCGAGGTCGACCGCGCGTGACCCGAGGCCAGGTGAAACGGCGACTGTCCTTCAATTGGTGGCAGTACCTGGCCCTGGCGCTGCTCCCCCTGTTTGTGCTCAACCTGGTGTTCGGCCAGGTCGAATCCCTGCTGCCGGTGCTGGCCATGCCGTTCTTCATTGCCGGCGTGGCCTCGATGTTCCTCAGCCTGCGCTACTTCAACGGCTATAAACACGCGTTGATTGCCACCTCCAAAGCCCTCGATACCCCCGAAGAACCGGCTGCCTGGATCACCCTGGCGGCGCGTCGGCGCACGGCGTTGCTGGTTGCTGCCGTACCGGCCTGGATCGGGGCGTTGTCGGTCTTCGTCGGGTTGGAAGCGGTGCCACTGTTTCTGTTGGCGCTGTCGACCGTGGTGCTGTTCTACCTCTACCGCATTCCCCGTCAACTGGGATGATTCGCCACTGGCTGGCCGTGTTGCTGGTATTCAGTGCCCAGGCGCTGGCGGCCGAGCGAGTGGTGAGCCTGGCGCCGTCCCTGTCTGAAATCGTGGTCGAACTGGGCGCAGCCGATGTGCTGGTGGGCGTGCTCGACGGCGGCGAACGCCCGGCGGCCTTGGCGCAGGTGCCGTCAGTGGGGCATTACGGTCAGTTGGACATGGAGCGCCTGATCAGCCTCAAGCCCGACCTGATCCTGCTCTGGCCCGGCAGCGTCGGCCCGGCCCAGCGTGAGCAATTGCAGCGCCTGAATATCCCGGTGTACGTCGCCGAACCCCATAGCCTTGAACAGCTCACCACCCAGGTCCAGGCCATTGCCGAGCAATTGGGCCGCGCTGACGCGGGTCGACAGTTGGCCGCGCAGTTGCGCCAACGCCTGGCCGAGCTGCGACAGCGCTATCAGCGCGCCGAGCCATTGCGCGTGTTTTACCAGGTATGGAATAAGCCGCTGTACACCGTGGGTGGCGGGCAGATCATCAGCGATGCGTTAAGGGTGTGCGGCGCGCGCAATGTATTTGATGACCTCAAGCTGCCGGCGCCGCAGGTGAGCATCGAATCAGTGTTGCAGCGTGACCCCGAGATGATTCTGGTGGGCGACCAGGCGCAGAAGGAGGCCTGGAAGGTCTGGCCGACGATGGCTGAGCGGGTGCGACGGGTGCCGGATAAAGGCCTGGAGCGGCCCAGCGGGCAGATGCTGGAAGCCGTAGCCCGATTGTGTGAGGTAATCGCGCCCCGCTAGAGGTCCGGCGTCCAGGTCACGCCAACCATCAGCGCCCGGCCTTCTTCCCGGTAGCCATATTGCTGGCCTTGGTACTGATACAGCGCCCGGCTGTAGGCCTTGTCCAGCAAGTTATCGAGCTTCATGCTCAGCGTGACTTCACGGTTCAGCGTCCAAGTGGCGCGCAGCCCGAGCAATCCATAGCCAGCCAACGGTTGCTGGTTCTTCGCGTCGTCGTAGCTGCTGCTGACCGCTTGCCAACTGGCGCCGACGCCGAATTGGTCGAATTGGCGATCCAGGTCCAGGCTCACGGTGCGCCTGGCGCGACGCGCCAGCGTACGTCCGGAATCGCGGTCTCGTGGATCAATCAGTGCCAGTCCCAGGCTGCCTTGCCAGCCGAACAGCTTTTGCTTGAGCGCTGCTTCGAAGCCGTTGATGCGCGCCGAACTGACGTTTTGCGGGCCGTCGCTGCCGAACACGATCGCATCCTGGATATCGGTGCGGTACAGCGAAGCTTCCAGGCGGCTGGTGTCGCTGAGTTGGCTACGCCATTGCACTTCGTAGCTTTTCGAGGTTTCGGGCTTCAGGTTTGGGTTGCTGTTCTTGAAGCCGTATTCGTCCGGGTAATACAGGTCATTGAACGTCGGGGCGCGGAAGCCCTCGCTGTAGCTCAGCAGCAGGTCGTTGTCCGGGTTGACTGGCAACGTGAGCGTGCCGCTCCAGCTGTTCTGCCCGCCAAACTGCTGGTTCTGGTCACGCCGCAGGCCCAGCTCGGTGGAAAACCATTCGCCATGGAAGCGATGCTGCACAAAGGCCGCGCGGTTCCAGCGACTGTTTTCGGTGAGGGTGGTGGAGCCGTGGAAGCGGTCCTCGTACCAGTCACCGCCGAGAATCAGGCTGTTCTGCTCATTCAGTGTCAGGTCGTTCTGCCAGTTGACCGAGTCGCGGTAAGTGTTGAACACACTGAAGTCATCACTGAGGGTGTCGCGCTTGGTGTCGCGGTTCTCGCTATGGCCCAGCTCCAGGCGCGATTGCCAGCGCTCGTTGAGCGTGGCGTCGACATAGCCGCTGGCGCTGCTCAGGGTGTAGTCGGTGTAGGGCTTTTGCCCCACCGTTTGCCCGGTGGCGACGTCGTAGCGGCCAAAGCTGTTGTCGTACTCCGACTTGCCGCGGTTATCTAACAGGTTGAACCCCGCCTCCAGCGCATCGCTGAAGGAATGGCTGAGGTTCAGGCTGAGGGACTGGTTGCGGTAGGCGTCATGATCGCCATCGCTGGGGAATGAGGTGTGCGTCGAGTTGATGCCGGCGGTCTCATCCAGGCTCGCGCCTAGGTTGAAGCGCGTGTATTCATCGCCACCGGACAGGCCGAGGCTGCGCTCCCAGGTCTTGTTGCTGCCAAACCCGAGCTTCAGACGCGGTTGCAGGCCTTGCCCGGCATTGCGCCGGGTAAACACCTGGATCACCCCGCCAATCGCATCGCTGCCGTAGATTACCGAACGTGAACCGCGCAGCACTTCCACCCGTTCGATCTGATCGACGTTCAGGTATTGCAAGCCGCTGTCGCCGGAGGTGGTATTGGCAATGCGCTGGCCGTCCACCAACACCAGGCTTTGTG
This sequence comes from Pseudomonas sp. DR208, assembly GCF_019823005.1. Taxonomy (NCBI): domain Bacteria; kingdom Pseudomonadati; phylum Pseudomonadota; class Gammaproteobacteria; order Pseudomonadales; family Pseudomonadaceae; genus Pseudomonas; species Pseudomonas sp. DR208. The sequence goes on along the minus strand of NZ_CP081944.1, from coordinate 5,729,269 downwards.
CGGATTTGGTGCCACGGATATAAATTCCCGGCAGGCTGCCGCGACCACCGGTAGGCGCTACCTGCACGCCGGGTACGCGGCTGATCAGGTCAGTGAGGCTGGTGGGTTGCAGGCGGTCGATGTCGTCGCGGGTGAACACGGTGTTGGCGGCGCTGCTGTCGTTGCGCGCCTGGACCTGGCGGTTGGCGCTGATGACCACGTTGGGAAGTTTCAGTGCGTCGTCGCGGGTGTCGGCGAGTAGTTCCGGGGAGGTCAGCAGTAACAGGGGCAAGGTGAGACTAAGATGTTTCATCGGCTGTCCATGGCATTTGAAGGTGCCGCAAATCAAATGTGGAAGGGGGCAAGCCCCCTCCCACATGTTGATCCGGTTTCTACAGGCCCAGCAGTGCCATGCGCTCGCGCACCGATGCCTCAATGCCGGCCTCATCCAACCCACACTCGGCCAGCATCTGCGCCGGCTTGGCGTGTTCGACATACACATCCGGCAAGCCCAGGTGCAGCACCGACTTGAGGATATTCTCCCGCGCCAGGAACTCGCTGACCGCCGCACCGGCGCCACCCATTATTGCGTTTTCTTCGACGGTCACCAGCAGCTCATGGTTGCCGGCAATCTCGTGTACCAAGGCTTCGTCCAACGGTTTGACGAAACGCATGTCGACCACGGTGGCGTCGATCTTCTCGGCGACTTTCAGCGCTTCGGCCAATTGCACGCCGAACACCAGGAAAGCGGTCTTGCTGCCTTGGCGACGCACGATGCCCTTGCCGATCTCGATAGGCTCCAGGTCCTTTTCGATCACCGCATTCGGGCCATTGCCGCGCGGGTAACGTACGGCGGCCGGGCCGTTATACAGGTGGCCGGTGCTGAGCATCTTGCGCAGTTCGTTTTCATCACTTGGCGTCATCACCAGCATGCCGGGGATGCAACGCAGGTAGGACAGGTCGAAGCTGCCGGCGTGGGTCGGGCCGTCTTCGCCCACCAGGCCAGCGCGGTCGATGGCGAACAGTACGTCGAGGTTCTGCACTGCCACGTCATGCACCAACTGGTCGTAGCCACGCTGCAGGAACGTGGAGTAGATCGCTACTACTGGCTTGGCGCCTTCGCAGGCCATGCCGGCGGCAAACGTGACCGCGTGCTGCTCGGCAATTGCCACGTCGAAGTAGCGCAGCGGGAAACGCTCGCTGAACGCCACCAGGTCGGAGCCTTCCTTCATCGCCGGGGTAATGCCCACCAAGCGCGGGTCGGCGGCGGCCATGTCGCACAGCCATTCGCCGAACACACCGGAGTACTTCGGCCCGCTGGCCTTTTTCGGCGCGGCGGCAGGAGCGTCCAGGGGTTCCAGCTTGGTGATGGCGTGATAGCCAATCGGGTCGACTTCCGCCGGGGCGAAGCCTTTGCCTTTCTTGGTGACGATATGCAGGAACTGCGGGCCCTTGAGGTCACGCATGTTGCGTAGCGTGGCGATCAGGGTCGGCAGGTCGTGACCATCGATGGGGCCGATGTAATTCCAGCCCAGCTCTTCGAACAGCGTGCCGGGCACCAGCATGCCCTTGGCATACTCTTCGGTGCGCCGGGCAATTTCCCACGCGCCGGGCAGGCGCGAGAGCACCTTCTTGCTGCCTTCACGCATGCTCGCATACGTGCGGCTGGAGAGGATCTTGGCCAGGTAATTGGACAGGCCACCGACGTTGCGCGAGATCGACATATCGTTGTCGTTGAGGATCACCAGCATATTGGCGTCCACTTCCGGTGCATGGTTGAGCGCTTCGAAAGCCATGCCGGCGGTCAGCGCGCCATCACCGATCACCGCGATCGCCTTGCGGTCGCTGCCTTGCAGGCGGGCGGCAATCGCCATGCCCAGCGCGGCACTGATGGAGGTGCTGGAGTGGCCGACGCCGAAGGTGTCGTACTCGCTCTCGGCGCGGCGCGGGAAGGCGGCAATGCCGTCCTTCTGGCGCAGAGTGCCCATTTGCTCGCGGCGGCCCGTGAGGATTTTATGCGGGTACGCCTGATGGCCCACGTCCCACACCAGCCGGTCGTCCGGGGTGTCGAACACGTAATGCAGGGCGATGGTCAGCTCGATGACGCCCAGGCCGGCACCAAAATGCCCACCGGTCTGGCCGACCGTGTAGAGCAATTCCAGGCGCAACTCATCTGCCAGGGTTTCCAGCTCGGCTTCACCGAGTCGACGCAGGCCGGCCGGCGTGACAGCACGGTCGAGCAGGGGCGTGGACGGGCGCTTGCGGGGAATCTCTTGAAACGTCGTGGGCATCAGGCGAATCGTTATAGGTATAGAAGAGGCGGCAGTTTACCTCAAGCATCGCAAACTGCCCACGCGGAGCGCCGAACTTGGCCGATATGCGGCCGCAAAGGCCGCCGTTATCAGTGCCGACGTTCGACGATATACCGCGCCAGGTCACGCAGTGGCTCGGCCGCCGCGTCGAAAGGTCGCAGGGCATCCAGGGCCTGGTCGCGCAGTTCCAGGGCATAGGCCTTGGCGGCTTGCAGCCCGAGCAGCGCAGGATAAGTCGGTTTGTCCCGAGCGATATCGGCGCCTTGGCGTTTGCCCAGGGTGGCCGTGTCACTTTCTACGTCGAGAATGTCGTCCTGCACCTGGAATGCCAGGCCAATGGCCCGCGCGTAGGTCTTCAGCGAGGCCAACTGAGCGGCTTCGGCCCGCCCGCTGGCAAGTGCTCCCAGGTGTACGGCGGCCTCGATCAGGGCACCGGTCTTGTGGCGGTGCATGTATTCCAGCGCCTGTTGATCAAGCTTCTGGCCGACCGAGCCGAGGTCGATGGCCTGGCCGCCGACCATGCCGGCCGGGCCTGCCGCCATCGCCAGGGCGGTGACCATGCGCAAGCGGATCTCGGCATTCACGCTGCTCAATGCCGGGTCCAGCAGTGCGCTGAACGCCAGGCTTTGCAGGCCATCACCGGCGAGGATCGCGCAGGCTTCATCGAAGGCTTTGTGGGTGGTGGGCTGGCCGCGACGCAAATCGTCGTCGTCCATCGCCGGCAAATCGTCATGCACCAGGGAGTAGGCGTGGATCAACTCCACCGCACAGGCCGCGCCGTTGGCCTGTTCGGCGGCTGCGCCCAAGGCTTCGCACGCTGCATAGGCCAGCAACGGACGCACGCGCTTGCCGCCATTCATCACGCTGTAGCGCATGGCTTCATAAAGACGCTTGAGTTCGGGGCTTGGCGCAACAAACAAGGGTTCCAACGCCGCATTGACCCGGGCTTGGCTACTGGCCTGATACGCGTCGATCATTCGGGCTGTTCCGCATCGAAAGGTTCTTCGGCCAACTCCCCATCACGCTCCAGCAACACCTGCACCTTCTGCTCCGCCTGCGCCAGCGCGCTCTGGCAGTCACGGGTCAGGCCGATGCCTTGCTCAAACGCCGTCAGCGAGTCTTCCAGCGACAACTCGCCGTTCTCCAGCCGCTCGACCAGGGTTTGCAGGTCGGCGAGGGATTGTTCGAAATCGAGTGCAACTTTTTTGCGGGCCATGGCGGCTATTCCGGTAGACGGTAAACCGGCGGGACACTAGCAGACATGGGGATTCTGGGCAAATGAGCGGGGGAGGGTGTTCAGGCGGTGAGCCGAATAAGCGCCCTATTCGGCTCATCAAATGAGCCGTATACCCATTTTATTCGGCTCACCGCCGGTCAGGATCTTTGCGCCATTGACGAGCATTGTTCTTGTGATGTTTTCAACTGTGCTTCAAATGTCTGCAATCCCACGTGCATTTCCTGTAGCGCGGCAATTTTCAGGGCTAGTTCCTGCTTCTTGTCTGCGATTGCCTGGTCCGCCCGCTCCCAGGGCAATACATCGCCTACGTGACCTGCAAGAATCTCCTGCAACTCCTTGAGCTTGAACCCCAATTGCTGCGCGCACTTGATAAACATCAGCAGCTCAACGTTCTGCGCCGAATAGACCCGGTATTGGCCCTGACGCCGCGGTTCTGGCAGCAGTCCGATCGCCTCATAGTGACGAATCGCCTTGATGGTCGTGCCCGACAACTGCGCGGCTTTGCCGATGTACATGAAAACTCCTTTTTTCCGTTAAAGCGCCGGCCTGTTTCAGCCATTTATCCCGCTGCGCCGCAGTGGAGCCCAGCACCGGCCCGAACAGCAGCGTGTTTGCAGTCTTGACACCACAAAGCCCCAGCGTGGTCTTGCGCATCTGGTGAATGCCCGGCATGCGATAGAACCAACGGTAATACCATGGCGGCGTGTCCAGGGTCACCAGTAGATGTGCCGTTCGGCCGTGGAGCAGTTTGTCAGGAAAAGCCTTGCCCGCGCGGTATTTAAAGGCAAAACCGGGTAGGAAGATTCGGTCGATAAAGCCCTTCATCAACGCCGGGATGCCACCCCACCAGATCGGGAAGACAAATGTCAGGTGAGTGGCCCAGAGGATGTCGGATTGCGCGCTGAGCAGGTCGGGCTCCAGCGGCTGAATCTGGGTGTAACCGTGATGAAGGACGGGGTCGAAAGCCAGGTCGCCCAAGCGTACGACACGTACTTCATGGCCGGCGGTTTTTGCCGCCTGGATGTAGGTATCGGCCAGGGCTGAACAAAAGCTGGAGGCGGAAGGATGGCCGAGGATCACCAGGGTACGCGGGGTCATGGGGAGGTCCTGAACAGGGTGTTACAGGGTAAAGGCTGCTGTATAGGGGAGAGTCAAGTCAGTAGTCCGCAATGGCCAGCAGGACGTTTCTGTGGTTATTGAAGGGGCCTTCCTGGAACGACCTTCGCCCCTTGTGACCGTCAATGCGCCTGACTAGCCTGCCTCAAAACTCCAGAGTGACATGGCATGAGCGAACCCTGTATCGGCTTGACCGCACCACCAGCGGGCTACAGTGACTGGCTGACCGACCTGAAAGGCCGTATTCATGCGGCGCAACAGCGCGCAACACTGGCGGTGAATCGGGAATTGGTGTTGCTCTATTGGCAGATTGGTCACGACATTTTGACCCGCCAGGCGGAGCAGGGTTGGGGCAGCAAAGTCATTGATCGACTTGCCCAGGATCTGCGTGCGGCCTTTCCCCGAATGAAGGGGTTTTCGCCGCGTAATCTCAAGTACATGCGTGCTTTTGCCGAGGCGTGGTCAGATGCTGAATTTGTGCAACAGGCTGCTGCACAATTGCCTTGGGGCCACAATGTGGTGTTACTCGATAAACTCCCCGGCCCCGAAACCCGCCGCTGGTACATAGCCCAGGCGATAGAGAACAACTGGTCGCGTAACTCGCTGGTGATGCACATCGAAAACCGCTTGTTGGAGCGCAGTGGCAAGGCGGTCAGCAACTTCGAGACCCACCTGCCCAAACCGCAATCCGACCTGGCGCGTGAGTCGCTGAAAGACCCTTACCGTTTTGACTTCCTCAGCCTGGCCCTGGACGCGCAGGAGCGCGACATAGAAAACGCCTTGATCAAGCACGTCACCGACTTTTTGTTGGAGTTGGGCGCCGGTTTCGCCTTTGTCGGCCAGCAAGTACTGCTGGATGTCGGAGGCGATGAGTTCTTTGTCGACCTGCTGTTCTATCACGTGAAGCTACGCTGCTACGTGGTCATCGAACTGAAAGCCGGCAAGTTCAAACCCGAGCATCTGGGGAAACTGAGCTTTTATCTGGCTGCCGTCGATGCCCAGCTTAAACATCCACAAGACGGGCCCACCATCGGCCTGCTGTTGTGCAAGAGCAAGAACGAAGTCGTCGCCGAATATGCGTTGCGCGATAACAATCGGCCGATTGGTGTAGCGGAATATCAACTGGTTGAGTCGTTGCCCGCAGAGCTACGAACCAGCCTGCCAAGCATCGAGCAGATCGAGCGGGAGCTGGCGGGTTAAAACCGACTGATAGCCTCAAAACCCCGGCGGAATGTACCCCGGCACAAATGGCACATTCAGGCACTTGCCATGCAGGATCCGGCCATCCTCAATCCTGAACAGCACGATCTTCTTCGTCTTATCCACCGTGGCTTCCAGCTTGCAATCCGAACTGTGCCCGACCTGCTGGTAATACTCGGTGTACACCATCCCGTTCCCGGTGTGATTCATTGAAGTCCCGGCGGCTTCAGTGGTCGTCCATGAAGAGGATTTGTGCCAGGTCATCACCACCTGCGTGTCGCCATTGGGCGCATTCTGCTTCTTCATCGAGTCGGGCTTGCCGAACAAATCCAACGCCTCTTGCACGTCCCGGCCTTCCCAGCGCGATTGTGCAATAAGGTGGCACCCGTTGATAAACAGCACGGCGGGCAACCAAAGCCCAGCCAGCAACAGCCTTGTCCATTTAGGCATGGTGAATCCTTCTTGTAGGTGAGTGTTGCTCAGCGCTTGTTGCCCAGCATGTCGTCGAGGTCATCGATCATCTGGCTCTTCTCCTGAGTCGGCCCCAATTGCTGGAACATGGCCTTGGTGGTCTGGATCATCTGCAGGTGGGTCATCTTGCCCATGGCGATGGTGTCCTTGCTCTTGCCCGGTTCGCAGACATACGCGAGCGTGCGGTCGAGCCAGAACTCCTTCGGCGTCTGCCACGTGTTGGAGACCTTCAAGTGCGTAAGGGTGTAGGAAAATGGCGCAACCGACTGCCCGTTAAGAAAGCGCAGCTTGCGCGTGGAGCACTGCACTTCGATGTTGTACACATCGATCATGGGCTTGCCCGGTTCTTCATACACCACCGTGACGGCCACCAGTTTTGCGCCCTTGTTGTGGTTCGACGGCACCACCGAAGTGCGATCGGCCACATACATCACGTTTTTATGGGCCCGACCGCTGCCGTAGATGATCGACCAGTCGCCGATCGGTGTTTCTTCATCGGCCAATACCGACGGTGTGCTGGTCAGCAAGATGGGCAACAGTGCCAGGCAGCGCCCGATTTTGGTTAAGGTATTCAATAGCGTCCTTCCTTGAGACTCGAAATAAGCGAAGGACTTTAGTGGTGAGGCGGTGCCGTCTCAATTAGGGCGAGTGTGCTAATGGCGCATTGCTAGTTAACCAAAAAAGCCTGCGTTTCAAGGCAGGCTTAGTGTGTGCAGCGGTTGAATTAGTCCTTACGCGCCGTCAATGCCGCATACCCATTCATCAAGTTGCGATAGTTGGGAATGCGCTGGGACAACAGGTTCCCCAGGCCCTCGATATCGTTGCGCCAGTCGCGGTGCAACTCACACGCCACCGAGAACCAGTTCATCAATTGCGCACCCGCTTGCGTCATTCGGCTCCACGCCGCCTGCTGTACCGTGGTATTGAACGTGCCCGACGCATCGGTCACCACAAACACCTCAAACCCTTCCGCCAGCGCCGACAGGGTCGGGAACGCTACGCACACATCGGTGACCACGCCGGCAATGATGATCTGCTTACGGCCAGTGGCCTTGATCGCCTTGACGAAGTCTTCGTTATCCCACGCATTGATCTGGCCTGGGCGGGCGATATACGGCGCGTCCGGGAACATCTCTTTGAGCTCCGGCACCAACGGGCCATTGGGGCCTTGCTCGAAGCTGGTGGTGAGGATGGTCGGCAGGTTGAAGAACTTGGCCAGGTCAGCCAGGGCGAGCACGTTGTTCTTGAACTCGTTGGGCGAGAAGTCCTGTACCAGGGAAATCAGGCCGGTCTGGTGGTCGACCAGCAGGACTACGGCGTCGTCTTTGTTCAAGCGGTTGTAGGTTGCAGTGCTCATGGTTGAATCCTTTTTTGTTCAGGTTGGTAGGGCGTTGCGTTCAACATGGGCACAGATTAATGGGTGGGCTGTGAGGGATAAATCGGGTGAAACCGGTAATACCGTCAACTCATAGGGGACAATGGTAGCTGCGTCGCGGGTGCTTGGGGAGCCACTGGGTACGCCGCAGAGGGCGGTGTTGTATTTGATGGAGATGGAGAAGAGGGTGGCGAATCGGACTGTAAGCCGCCCGCTTTTGGTCATTCAATTGTCCAGCAGCTTGCTGGACAATTGACTTGGGATTTTCACGGGCATTAAAAAGCCGGCTTGTGGCCGGCTTCTCGGGGACTGCCTCAGCTTGTTTTTGACAAACCTCACCAGCCTTCAAATCGCTCAGCCCACAACACGTCTGGCTGAATAGTAGGGGCATCCGCGGGAACTCCTCCGCTTCGCCAGGCAAGGTGGATAGCGTAAAGCCACCCCCTGCCGAATGTGCGGCGCATGATACCCATATTCACCTCAGTTGCCCACCTCCGGGTCCGATTTAGAGCCTTCCCAGCCCAACAGATGCTCATCCAGCGGCACGGGCGGGCGTCGGTTATTCAGGGTGGACCACCAGAATACCCACCCCACAATCTGGAAGTTCTGCTCAAAGCGTTGTTCGTAGGTGAGGTATTCGTCGGGATGCTCGCCGGCATTGTGACTGCGCATGCGCAAACCTCCGCCGGGCCTGTTGTAGAGGTATTTGATACGCAGCATCCCGTCATGCTCTACCGCGTAGATTTCTCCGTCGATGATTTGCGTGCGGCCTCGGTCGATGGCGAGGGTGGCGCCTTGTTGGATGATGTCGATCATGCTGTTGTCGACCATGTAGGCGCCCAAAGCGCGGTCGGGGTTTACGTTCAGGGCCTGAAGGGTGTGCAGCGAGAGGCGGATGCGCTCGTTGGAGGTGAATGAAGGGTGGAGATCGATCTCCACGTCGGTTTTTTCCGGGAGGCAGGCGGGGCCTGTGAGGTATTTGCCGCTGGCTTCGCGGGTGGTGGGCAGTCCTTTTCGTGAGCTCGGGCCATCCAGCAGGAAGTTGGCCGGTGGGTGTTTGGGGCCTTCGCCGGTGCGCAGCCAACGGCTGGAGATGCACAGCAGTTCTGCGATCTCGTTGAGTCGGCCCATGGGTACACCGCGCTTGAACCAGTTGTTCACGTGCTGGGGCGTGACACCGCGGTTCTTGGCGAAGTCGGAGGCGGAAAGATGAACTTCCTGTAGTAGCGCTTTTAAACGATCACCTGATGTATTCATAAACGCAGAGTTTACTGGCCGGAATTACAGATCAAATAAACCATGCGTTGAGTTGCGCTTGTAGGGATTTACTTAGTTGTAGCCTGATACTTCGGATTTTGATTTAAATTAAACGTTATTTATAAAACATTGAACTTTCCGTTTAATTTTTCCCACAAAAAAAGCCCCGAATAATCGGGGCTTTTTCAATTGCCGGGGCAATGAGGAGCGGGTATCAGCCTTTGTAGGCGGCAACCGACTTCAGGATCTCGGCGCGGGCGGCGTCTGCGTTGCCCCAACCGTCGATCTTCACCCATTTGCCTTTTTCGAGGTCTTTGTAGTTCTCGAAGAAGTGTTTGATCTGCTCCAGCAACAGTGGCGGCAGGTCGGTGTATTCCTTCACGTCCACGTACAGCTGGGACAGCTTGTCGTGTGGAACCGCGATCACTTTAGCGTCGCCGCCGCCGTCGTCGGTCATGTTCAGGATGCCGACTGGACGCGCACGGATAACCGAGCCTGGGGTAACCGGGTAAGGGGTTACCACCAGCACGTCGAGGGGGTCACCGTCGTCAGCCAGCGTGTTGGGGATAAAACCGTAGTTGGCCGGGTAGAACATCGGGGTGGCCATGAAACGGTCAACGAACAGGCAGTCGCTGTCTTTGTCGATTTCGTATTTGATCGGCGCGTGGTTGGCCGGAATCTCGATGGCGACGTAGATGTCGTTCGGCAGGTCTTTGCCAGCCGGAATCTTGCTGTAGCTCATTGGGCGTTGCCCCCGTTAATTGGCCATGAAACATGGCCGGATTGGCCTAAAAGTGGCGGCGATTATAGGCACATTCTGACGCCGATGCCATGCGCCAGACGTCGTACGGTCATTCGCCCGGTGGCTGATAGCGCGGGTCGCTGGCTTGCAGTTGAATGAGGCGGGCCAGGGGATCCTGGCGATAAAAGCGGCTGAGTTGGGCGTACACCTGTGGATAACTGCTGACCAGCAAATCCGGGGCGCTGAAAAAATATTCGCTGGTGACGGCAAAGAATTCAGCGGGGTTTTCGGCGGCGTAGGGGTCGATCTCGGTCTCGGCATCCGGGTTGGCATCGAGTTGGCGATTGAGATCGTCGTAGGCGCTCTGCATCACGTTGGCCCACTCCTGCACGCGCATGTCATGGTGCAGCGGCGGCAGGCCGTTGGCGTCGCCGTTGAGCATGTCGAGCTTGTGGGCCAGTTCGTGGATGACCAGGTTGTAGCCTTCCCACTGACCGCTGGCCAGCACGCCGGGCCAGGCGAGGATCACCGGACCTTGTTGCCAGGCTTCGCCGCTGTGTTCGCCGTCCCACTCGTGTTCGACGCCGCTGCTGTCGCGGTGACGCTGGGGGCTGAGGAAGTCGTCGGGGTACAGCACGATTTCGTGGAAGCCCTGGTACCAGTCGAGGTCGCCCAGGTTCATCAGCGGCAATTGCGCCTGGGCGGCGAGCAGCAGGCGTTGTTCCTGATGCAGTTCGACGCCGGGCAGGGCGGTCAGGTGTTTTTCGGCGAGGAACAGCACGCAGGCTTCGCGCAGCCACTGGTCCTGCTCGGTGCTGATGCCGTCGAGGAAGGTCAGGTGATGGCGCACCCGTTGCCAGGTGTCATCGGCAATCGGGTGTTTGGCCAGCAAGCGCCGGCGACGCCAGGCGCTGAGCGACCACATCGCAGGTTACTGCGGCTTGGCTTCGGAGGATGTGCGGCCAAACCGGCTGCGGAACACCCCAATGATCATCGGCACGAGCGACAGCAGGATGATGAACACCACCAGCAGCGACAGGTTTTTCTTGATGAACGGCACATTGCCGAAGAAATAGCCCAGGGTTACCAGGCCGCCGACCCAGAGGATGGTGCCGAATACGCTGAAGCCGAAGAAGCGCGGGTAGGGCATTTTCGCGATGCCGGCAACGAACGGCGCGAACGTGCGCAGGATCGGCAGGAAGCGCGCCAGGGTCACGGTTTTGCCGCCGTGTTTGTCGTAGAAGTCGTGGGTCTTTTGCAGGTAGTCGCGACGGAAAATCTTTGAGTTCGGGTTGCTGAACAAGCGCTCCCCGGCCGTTCGCCCGATCACATAGTTGGTGCTGTCGCCGAGGATTGCCGCCAGCATCAGCAGGCCGGCCAACAGCACCGGGTCCATGCCGCCACCCGCAGCGACTGCGCCGGCGATGAACAGTAATGAATCGCCTGGCAGGAACGGCATGACCACCAGGCCGGTTTCGCAAAAGATGACCAGGAACAGAATGGCGTAGATCCACGGACCGTAATTGGTTACCAGCAGGTCGAGGTAGACGTCGAGATGCAGGATAAGGTCGAGCGGGTTGAAATCCATGGATGGCACCTGTGTGAATGGCCCGGCTCAGCAGGCCTGTGCGGAAGCTCGGGTAATAAGGCTACAAGTGTATGCCGCATTTCTTACAACCCTGAAAGGTCCGCATTATACGGATTGAGAGGTGAAAAGCGTGTTGGTTTTGTAGCGAAGGATGTCGTGGTAGTTTCAGGCAAACATCCAGTCTGAACGTGGGAGGGGGCTTGCCCCGATGGGGTAGTGTCAGTCAACACATCTGATACTGACCCACCGCAATCGGGGGCAAGCCCCCTCCCACAGGGGATTTATGGTGTTTTTGATAGCGGTGATCAATCCTCGCTGATCGGCAGCGTGTAGTTCTTGAACTCCGTGTCTTCGCGAAACCCAATGGACTCATAGGTCTTCTGCGCCACTTCGTTGTCGCTGCTGGTCGACACGCGCAGTCGCACCGCGTGGGTCTCCTTGGCCATTTTCTTCGCCGTGCGCATCAGGTTGTCCGCCACCAATTGCCGGCGGGCGTCTTCAGCCACATAGATGTCATTGAGGATCCACACCCGCTTGAGCGACAGCGACGAAAAGCTCGGGTACAGCTGGCAAAACCCCAGCAGCTTCTTGTCATCATCATCCGCCAGGGCCAGGTAGATCACCGACTCCTTGCGCCGCAGGCGCTTCTCCAGGAAGGCCCGCGACGAATCCGGGAACGGCAACGCCCCGTAGAACTCACGGTATTTGACGAACAGCGGGGTCAACAGGTCCAGGTGTTCCAGGGTCGCTTGAGTAATCCGCATGCCAGGCCTCAACTTCCAAATGGGGGATGACCACACAAGCGGCCGTGACTCGATGCTGCCTAATGGCGTGAAAAAGCGCAATCGTGCAGCGTTCAGTCATCCGGTGAACTGAGCAGGAAATTGCCTTTCATCAGGTCCGGATCATCCGACTCAAGGGTCTGCACCTGCGCCTCGTCCTTGAGATTGACCCCCGACAGCTGCCGGCGACACGCCTCTCGCATCAAGTAAAGCAGGCGGTGGGCGGCCATGCCGTAGCTCAGGCCTTTCAGGCGCACATTGGAGATGCAGTTGCGGTAGGCGTCGGTGAGGCCGACCTTGGGGTTGTAGGTGAAATACAGGCCCAGGCTGTCCGGCGAGCTGAGGCCGGGCCGTTCGCCGATCAGAATGACGGTCATCTTGGCCCCGAGCAACTGGCCCACTTCATCCGCCACCGCCACGCGGCCCTGTTCCACCAGAATGACCGGCGACAAGGACCAACCGTCTGCGCTGCTCTGTTCTTCCAGGCGCGTCAGAAACGGCAAGGTGTGTTTATGCACCGCCAGTGCCGACAGGCCATCAGCGACCACCACCGCCAAGTCCACGCCGCCGGGGTTGGCCGATGCATGATCGCGCAGCAACTGGGCTGACTCATCGCTCAGGCGCCGCCCCAGGTCCGGGCGTTGCAGGTAAAGGTGACGATCAGTGGCAGCACTGTGCAGCAACAGGCTGTCACGCCCGCGTTCGGCCAACTGACCGCGCAGGCCCGCATGGTCGAAGGGCAAGTGCACAGCATCCCGTGCCTGGGCGTGGGCAAATTGGAAATCCAGCTGCGCGCTAGTGGGGATGCTGGTGCCGGTGCGGCCCAGGGCTATTCGGGCTGGCGTCAGGCGGCGCAGTTCCAGCCAAGGGTTGTCAGGCAGGTCGAGTTGCACAGGCGGCTCCTTCATCCCAATTGCGCCAAGGCTTGGCGAAACGCCGGTGGCAGGCTGTTGCCGAAGTGCACCTTGCCGTCGGCTTGCGTGAAGATGCCCATCTTCGCCAGCCACTGTTCAAACTCCGGCGCCGGCTTTAAACCCAATGTTTGGCGGGCGTACAGGGCGTCGTGGAACGAAGTGGTCTGGTAGTTGAGCATGATGTCGTCGGAGCCGGGAATGCCCATGATGAAGTTGATCCCGGCCACACCCAGCAGGGTCAGCAGGGTGTCCATGTCGTCCTGGTCGGCTTCGGCGTGGTTGGTGTAACAGATGTCGCAACCCATCGGCACGCCGAGCAGCTTGCCGCAGAAGTGGTCTTCGAGGCCGGCGCGGATGATCTGCTTGCCGTTGTACAGGTACTCGGGGCCGATAAAGCCTACGACGGTATTCACCAAAAATGGTTTGAAATGTCGCGCCACCGCGTAGGCGCGGGTTTCGCAGGTTTGCTGGTCGACGCCAAAGTGCGCGTTGGCCGACAGGGCGCTGCCCTGGCCGGTTTCGAAGTACATCAGGTTCTGGCCCAAGGTGCCGCGATTGAGGCTCAGGCCTGCTTCGTAACCTTCCTGCAGCACACTCAGGCTGATGCCGAAGCTGGCGTTGGCCGCCTCGGTGCCGGCAATCGACTGGAACACCAGGTCCAGCGGCACGCCACGGTTGATCGCCTCGATGGAGGTGGTGACGTGGGTGAGTACGCAGGCCTGGGTCGGGATCTCGTAGCGCTGGATGATCGCGTCGAGCATCTCCAGCATGGCGCAGATGGAGGCGATGCTGTCGGTAGCCGGGTTGATGCCGATCATGGCGTCACCGTTGCCGTACAACAGGCCATCGAGAATGCTCGCGGCGATGCCGGCCGGCTCATCTGTAGGATGGTTGGGCTGCAGCCGCGTGGACAAGCGCCCGCGCAGGCCCATGGTGCCGCGAAACTGCGTGACCACGCGGATCTTCTGCGCCACCAGCACCAGGTCCTGCACACGCATGATCTTCGACACGGCGGCGGCCATTTCCGGTGTCAGCCCTGGCGCCAAGGCGCGTAGGGAATGTTCGTCGGCCGCGTCGCTGAGCAGCCAGTCGCGCAAGCCGCCGACGGTCAGGTGGCTGACCACGCTAAACGCCTGTTTATCGTGGGTGTCGATGATCAGTCGGGTGACTTCATCGCCTTCATAGGGGATCAGCACTTCTTCTAAAAAGTGTTTGAGCGGGATATTCGCCAACGCCATCTGCGCCGCCACGCGTTCACCGTCGTTCTGTGCGGCGACGCCGGCGAGAAAGTCACCGGAGCGTGCGGGGCTGGCCTTGGCCATCACGTCCTTGAGGCTGTCGAAGCGGTAGGTCTGTGCACCCACCGCGTGGGAAAAACTTGCCATACAGTGTCTCCTTGGCGACGCAGGCACGCGCCTGCGTCGAGGTTTACGGCTATCAGTGCAAGGCGGCCTCTGCGGCCTGGATCGCCGCGAATTCCTCTTCGGGCGTGCCCGCTACCAAGTGATGCCGGCTGTAGAAAGCAAAGTAAGCAATTAATACTCCATAGATGATCGCGGCGCCAATCACCACCCGTGGATCCACCAGAAAGCCCGCTACCACGGCCACGCAGGCCAGCACGAGGGCAACGCCGGAGGTGAAGACGCCGCCCGGCGTGCGGTACGGACGGTCCATTTTGGGGCGACGGATGCGCAGGGTGATGTGCGCGGCCATCATCAGCACGTAGGAAATGGTCGCGCCAAACACCGCCACCAGGATCAGCAGGTCACCCTGGCCGGTCAGCGATAGGCCAAAGCCGATGATGCCGGGGATCACCAACGCCAGCACGGGCGCCTTGCTTTTGTTGGTCTCGGACAGTTTGCGTGGCAGGTAGCCGGCACGCGACAGCGCGAAGATTTGTCGCGAATAGGCGTAGATGATCGAGAAAAAGCTGGCGATCAGGCCCGCCAGGCCTACCAGGTTGACGAAGCTGCCCATCCAGGTCGAGCCGCCATAGGACAAGGCCAGCGCCTCCACCAGCGGGTTGCCGGACTTGATCAACGCGTACGTGCCGGCGCCGCCCGGTGCTATTACCAGGATCAGCAGGGCAAAGCTGGTCAGCACCACAATGGCGCCGATCAGGCCGCGCGGCAGGTCGCGCTTGGGGTTCTTGGTTTCTTCGGCGGCCAGCGGCACGCCCTCGACGGCCAGGAAAAACCAGATGGCATAGGGGATTGCCGCCCACACACCCACATAGCCGAACGGCAGGAAGGTGCTGGCACCCTTGGCCTCGGTCACCGGGATGTCCAGCAGGTTGGCAACACTGAAGTGCGGCACCATCGACACCAGGAACACGCCCAGGGCAATCGCAGCCACGGCGGTAATCACGAACATCAGCTTCAAGGCTTCGCCGACACCCAAGATGTGGATGCCGATAAAAATGATGTAGAACGCCAGGTAAATCATCCAGCCGCCAATGCCGAACAGCGACTCGCAATACGCGCCGATAAACACCGCGATGGCGGCGGGGGCGATGGCGTATTCGATCAGGATTGCGGTGCCGGTGAGGAACCCACCCCACGGCCCGAATGCGCTGCGGGCAAAGCCGTAGCCACCACCTGCAGTGGGGATCATGGACGACAGTTCGGCCAGGGAAAAACACATGCACAGGTACATGGTGGCCATCAGCAATGTGGCCAGGAACATCCCGCCCCAGCCACCTTGGGCCAGGCCGAAGTTCCAGCCGGCGTAGTCGCCGGAGATCACGTAGGCGACGCCAAGGCCGACCAGCAGTACCCAGCCGGCGGCGCCTTTTTTCAGTTCGCGTTGTTGGAAGTATTGGGAGTCGACTTTTTCGAAGTCGACAGAAGATCCAGTCGGTTCGCTAGGCATGGGAAAGTACCTTTCATTCTTATTGTTTTTAATTTGGCGTCTTTGTGTCGAACGCAAAATGTGGGAGGGGATAAGCCCCTCCCACATTTGATTGCATTTCAAATGTGCGAGGGGGTAATTAGAAGAAGCCCAGCGGATTAATGTCGTAACTCACCAGCAAGTTCTTGGTCTGCTGGTAGTGATCCAACATCATCTTGTGGGTTTCACGGCCAACGCCGGACTTCTTGTAACCACCGAACGCGGCATGGGCCGGGTACAGGTGGTAGCAGTTGGTCCACACGCGGCCCGCCTTGATCGCGCGGCCCATGCGGTAGGCGCGGTTGATGTCGCGGGTCCATACGCCGGCGCCCAGGCCGAACTCGGTATCATTGGCAATCGCCAGGGCTTCGGCTTCGTCCTTGAAGGTGGTGATGCTCACCACCGGGCCGAAGATTTCTTCCTGGAACACGCGCATTCTGTTGGTGCCTTTGAGCAGGGTCGGTTGGATGTAATAGCCGCCAGCCATGTCTCCGGTAAGCTTCTCGACTTTGCCGCCGGTCAGCAGTTGCGCGCCTTCGCCCTTGGCGATTTCCAGGTAGGACAGGATCTTGTCGAACTGCTGCTCGGACGCCTGGGCGCCGACCATCGTGTCGGTATCCAGCGGGTCGCCGCGTTTGATCGACTCGATCTTCTTCATCACCACTTTCATGAAGTCGTCGTAGATCGATTCTTCCACCAGTGCACGGGAAGGGCAGGTGCACACTTCGCCCTGGTTGAAGAACGCCAGCACCAGGCCTTCGGCGGCCTTTTCGATGAACGAAGGTTCGGCTTTCATGATGTCGGCGAAGAAGATGTTCGGCGACTTGCCGCCCAGCTCAACGGTCGACGGAATAATGTTCTCGGCCGCCGCATGCATGATGTGCGAACCCACCGGGGTGGAGCCGGTGAAGGCAATCTTGGCGATGCGCTTGCTGGTCGCCAGGGCTTCGCCGGCTTCCTTGCCGAAACCGTGCACCACGTTCAGCACGCCCGGTGGCAGCAGGTCGCCGATCACTTCCAGCAGCACGTTGATGCCCAGCGGGGTTTGCTCGGCGGGCTTGAGCACCACGCAGTTACCGGCGGCCAGCGCCGGGGCGAGTTTCCACGCGGCCATCAGCAGCGGGAAGTTCCACGGGATGATCTGGCCAACCACGCCCAGCGGTTCGTGGAAGTGGTAGGAGGCGGTGTGTTCGTTGATCTCGGCGCTGGTGCCTTCCTGGGCGCGAATGCAGCCGGCGAAGTAGCGGAAGTGGTCGGCCGCCAGCGGGATGTCGGCGTTGAGGGTTTCACGCACGGCCTTGCCGTTGTCCCAGGTTTCGGTGATGGCCAGCAGTTCGAGGTTCTGTTCGATGCGGTCGGCGATCTTCAGCAGCACCAGCGAACGGTCCTGGGCCGAGGTCTTGCCCCAGGCGTCGGCGGCGGCGTGGGCGGCGTCCAGGGCTTTGTCGATGTCTTTGGCGGTGGAGCGTGGGAATTCGGCAATTGCCTTGCCGTTGACCGGCGAAGAGTTGGTGAAATATTTGCCATCGACCGGCTCAACGAATTCGCCACCGATGTAGTTGCCGTACTTGGCCTTGAACGAAACGATGGCGCCTTCAGTACCGGGGTGTGCGTAACGCATGGTGGGTATCTCCTGGCTTTTATGTTTATTGGGAGCGCAGCGCAACGAGCGCTTGATAAGCGTAGAGCAAAGGTTGGGCCACCGCTGTGTGAGCCAGCTAAATCAAGGGGTTGGGCATTGTTGCAAGGCGTTGCTGTGGCAGGGTTGATACAGCCTGTGTGACAGTTTGTGCCGTAAACGGTACAGCCCGTGACCGGCGGGTCGGCACGGGATTGCATTGCCTGGATGGCTGGGGGATGCTGGGGGTTCTCACGCAGGGAGAATAATAAGAAATGCACAACGATCATTTCAGTCGCCATGCCCAGCAAGTGCTCACCGTGGCCCATGGTCGCGACCCGTCCAGCGATCCCTCCATCGCCCGCTCCTGGCTGCGCTGCCTGGAGGACTATCACCTCGACCCTGCGCAAACCATTGCCCCCACCGTGCTTGAACATGGCCGCCTGCTGGAAAGCCGCGAGCGCCTGCAACAAGTGCTGCATATCGCCGGCAGTGAGATGAACAGCCTGCACCAGCAGCTCTCGGGCGCCGGCCATGCGGTGTTGCTGACCGATGCGCGGGGCGTGATCCTCAACTGTGTCACCGCGCCATCCGAACGCAAGATCTTCGAGCGCGCCGGGCTGTGGCTCGGTGCCGATTGGAGCGAAGCGTGCGAAGGCACCAATGGCATCGGCACCTGCCTGGTGGAGCGCCAATCCCTGACCATTCACCGTGATGAGCATTTTCGTGGCCGGCACACCGGGCTGACCTGTTCGGCCAGCCCGGTGTTTGATCCCCATGGCGATCTGCTGGCGGTGCTGGATGTGTCCTCGGCGCGCGAAGCGGTGTCGCGCCAGAGCCAGTTCCACACCATGGCGCTGGTCAACCTGTCGGCGAAGATGATCGAGAGTTGCTATTTCCTGCGCCACTTTGAAAATCACTGGTTGCTGCGCTTTCACCTGCAGGCTGAGTCGGTGGGGTTGTTCAGTGAAGGATTGCTGGCGTTCGATGGCGATGGGCGCATCTGCGCGGTGAACCAAAGTGCGCTGAACCTGTTGGGGCAGTTGCGTGGCGGCCTGCTGGGCCAGCCGGTGGAGGCATTTTTCGAATGCACCCTCGATCAGTTGCTCGGCCGCGCCAGCGCCAATGCCACCGCCAGTTGGCCGTTGCGTACCCGCGATGGCCGGCATTTGTTCGCGGCGCTGCGCGGTCAGGCGCGCAGTATTCCCACACCCGTTGCCAAACCTGCGGTGGTGGAACGGCCGCGCCTGCCCGGCATCTGCCTGGGCGATCCGGCCCTGCAACAGGACTTCAGCAAGGCGTTGCGGGTTTTCGAGCGCGATGTGCCGTTGCTGATCAATGGCGAAACCGGTTCCGGCAAAGAGGCCTTTGCCAAGGCCGTGCATCAGGCCAGCCAGCGGGCCGACAAGGCATTTGTGGCACTCAACTGTGCCGCCATCCCGGAAAGCCTGATCGAAAGCGAATTGTTCGGCTATCGGGGAGGCAGCTTTACCGGTGCGCGCAAAGAAGGCATGCAAGGCAAGTTGCAGCAAGCCGATGGCGGCACCCTGTTTCTCGACGAAATCGGCGATATGCCCCTGGCGCTGCAAACCCGTCTGCTAAGAGTGCTGGAGGACCGGCTGGTGGTGCCGCTCGGCGGTGAGCCCCAGGCGGTAAACGTACGAATTATCAGCGCCACCCATCGGAATTTGTTGGCGCGTGTGCAGGACGGCACCTTTCGCGAAGACTTGTACTACCGGCTCAATGGTCTGGAAATTTCCCTGCCGGCACTGCGTGATCGCGCGGACAAATCCCAGTTGCTGGATTTTCTGCTGGGCCAGGAGGCGGGTGAGCAACAGGTCGCGCTGGATCCTGCTGCACGCCGAGTGTTGTTGGCGTTCGCCTGGCCGGGCAATGTGCGACAACTGCGCATGGTGCTGCGCACGTTGATTGCGTTATGTGCGGACGGCCTCGTTCGGCTTGAAGACGTGCCCGCCCGTGTCCGTGATTCGCAGACCGCACAGGTAAACGACACCCTGCCATCGGCTGATTCATCGCTTGATGTTGCCGAACGTGGCGCGTTGCTGGCCGCCTTGGCGCAGCAACACTGGCACATGAGCCAGACCGCGGTTTTATTGGGCATCAGTCGAAATACGTTATATAGAAAGTTGCGCAAGTACGGAATCGCTCGTCAATTGCGCCAGGAGTGTTAGTTGCCGGTTGCTTATTAACTGCGGTGTGTAAGTCACGGTTATTACTCACCGTCCGAGGGATCGGCTTTGTTTGCGCGGCATTGGTTTTCTGGAACTGGTAGCTGGTTTTTCAAGACGCAGAGGATAAGGCCAATGTGCAATTTGGCCTTGCCTGTCTCAACAACTATCCGTTTCAGAAGCTATTAGGGTGAAGGTTATGCGCATAACAGGTCAGACTCCGTCAATACCTATGCAAACTGAACAACCGTCCACTGAGTTATCAAAAGAGCCCACTGCACCGACCATTAATTATCCCAGTGATGAAGCCCAAAACGGGCAAGAGGTACACAGTCGTCGCAAGAGGGACTTGTTTTTCAACCCATTCAGGCGGCGTCCGCCATCACCACCGACACGGGGATCCAGCGTTGGAGGCTCACCGCCACGCCTCAATCCCCCGCCTGCAAGCCCAGCGCCGCCGACGGGGTCTGTGGGAAGTGCCTTCAGGAGTATTTTGCCAAAGATCACTGGCCAGCCGGTGGCCAATGTGATTCCGTCCCAGAGCCATGCTGCTCCCAAGACCTTGGCCGAGGTGACGCAAAACCTGATCGTCGCGGACCGATTGCACAAGGCGGGTGTGTTTTCCACTTCCCCCCAACTCGGCACGGTTGCCCGTGATGCCTTTGTAAATGCGGGGATCAATGGGTTTGTCAGTGCGCCACTCAGTATTGCAACCTACGCAGGGTCCGCTTGGACAGGAGAGGCGATCAAAGGCCAGTACACCTCGCAGACCCCGATTCTGCCACCGGTGCACCAACCGGCCCCCAGCACTCAGGGAGCAACGTACGCGGGCAATGTTTCGACGCAGAATGCCAATGTGGACACGCGACTGGCCCTGGCCGAACTGCGTATCGAGGTCGTGGCGAATAACATCATGGCAATACGGGAGGGGACGGATGCGAAGGCCCTCAAATTGGTTGAACGTGATTCACAGTCTCCGGGTGAGCGACTCGCCGCGCTTGAGGCCTTGTATGACGTCGCCGAAAATCAACTCAAGATGATCGGTGAGGAAAACGACATGATCTTGCGACCTTACAAAGAAGCTTCCGGCGCAACGGCTGGTACCGACGGCAGCCGGCTGGACAGCCTGGATAAGCGTTTTGAGGCGGTGAACAAGTTCATCGGCAAACTCATCGTGCTCAAGGCCACCGACCTACCCGCTGAACCAATGGCTGATACGCCGACTGTCTGAGTTCCTGGGCGGCCTTCCGGGGCCGCCACCTGACAGCTAAAGAGTGCGATTTTCGCCCCCCTGCGCTAACCTGCCTCGATGTTTTACGAGGTCGACTATGCACATTCATATTCTCGGTATTTGCGGCACATTCATGGGCTCGATGGCCGTTCTGGCCAAAGAACTGGGCCACCATGTCACCGGCTCCGACGCCAACGTCTACC
Organism: Pseudomonas sp. DR208; assembly: GCF_019823005.1. Taxonomy (NCBI): domain Bacteria; kingdom Pseudomonadati; phylum Pseudomonadota; class Gammaproteobacteria; order Pseudomonadales; family Pseudomonadaceae; genus Pseudomonas; species Pseudomonas sp. DR208. Next base: position 5,708,166 of record NZ_CP081944.1, on the reverse strand, counting down.
CGCCCATGAGCACGCAACTCGAGGCCCAGGGCATCGAGCTGACCCAAGGCTACGACCCGGCGCAATTCGACCCGGTCCCTGACCTGGTGGTTATCGGCAATGCCATGTCTCGTGGCAACCCGGCGGTCGAATACGTCCTCAATAAAGGTTTGCCTTATGTGTCCGGCCCGCAGTGGCTGGCGGATCATGTGCTGCAAGGTCGTTGGGTCTTGGCGGTCGCCGGCACCCACGGCAAGACCACCACCAGCAGCATGCTGGCCTGGGTACTGGAGCACGCGGGCATGAGCCCGGGCTTTTTGATCGGCGGTGTGCCGCAGAACTTTTCGGTGTCGGCGCGCCTGGGCGACACGCCGTTCTTCGTGATCGAGGCGGATGAATACGACAGCGCCTTCTTCGACAAGCGCTCCAAGTTCGTTCACTACCGCCCGCGCACGGCAATCCTGAACAACCTGGAATTCGATCACGCTGACATCTTCACCGACCTGGCGGCCATCGAGCGCCAGTTCCACCACTTGGTGCGGACCATTCCAAGCGAAGGCCTGGTGATCCACCCGACCACCGAGCCTGCCTTGCAGCGCGTGATCGAGATGGGCTGCTGGACCCCGGTACAAACCACCGGCGCGGGCGGGCAATGGCAGGTCAGGTTGCTCAGCGAAGACGGTTCCCGCTTTGAAGTGCTGTTCGAGGGCGAGGCCCAAGGCATCGTCGAGTGGGACATGACCGGCCAGCATAACGTCGCCAACGCTTTGGTGACCCTGGCGGCTGCGCGGCATGTAGGCGTAGTGCCGTCCATGGGCATCGCCGCGCTGAGTGCATTCAAGAGCGTGAAACGGCGTATGGAAAAGGTCGCCGACGTGAATGGGGTTACCATCTACGACGACTTTGCCCACCACCCGACGGCGATTGCCACCACCCTGGATGGCCTGCGCAAGCGCGTTGGCGATGCGCCGATCATTGCGATTGTCGAGCCGCGCTCCAACTCCATGAAGCTTGGCGCGCACCGCGACGGCCTGCCGGAAAGCGTCAACGATGCCGACCAGGTGGTCTGGTACGCACCGGCCAATCTCGGCTGGGACCTGCCGGCGATTGCCGCCCTGTGCACGGTGCCGTCCAGCGTCTGCGACTCCATCGAAGGCATCATCGAACACGTTAAGCACCAGGCCAAGCCCGGCACTCACGTAGTGGTCATGAGCAACGGCGGCTTTGGCGGCCTGCATGGCAAGTTGGCCGAGGCGCTGAAATGAGCGGCCCGGAGCGCGTCACCCTGGCGATGACCGGTGCATCCGGCGCACCCTATGGTTTGCGTCTGCTCGATTGCCTGGTGCGTGAAGACCGCGAAGTGCATTTCCTGATCTCCAAGGCCGCGCAGCTGGTGATGGCCACCGAGACCGACGTGGCGCTGCCGCCCAAGGTGCAGACCATGCAGGCCTTCCTCACCGAATACACCGGTGCGGCGGCGGGGCAGATCAAGGTCTACGGCAAAGAGGACTGGATGTCGCCGGTGGCGTCCGGCTCGGGAGCGCCGGCGGCGATGGTGGTGGTGCCGTGTTCCACGGGCACCTTGTCGGCGATTGCCACGGGGGCCTGCAACAACCTGATCGAGCGGGCGGCGGACGTCACGCTGAAGGAGCGCCGCCAGTTGATCCTGGTGCCGCGAGAAGCGCCGTATTCGAGCATTCACCTGGAGCACATGCTCAAGTTGTCGAACATGGGCGTGACCATTCTGCCGGCCTCGCCGGGTTTCTATCACCAGCCGCAGACCATCGATGACCTGGTGGACTTTGTGGTGGCGCGCATTCTCAACCTGCTGAACATTCCCCAGGACATGCTGCCACGTTGGGGCGAGCACCATTTGAGCAGCGATGAATAAGGCGCTGCTGGTCCTGCTGGCGCTGCAACTGACGGGCTGCGCCACCGCGCGTACGTTGGACGCGGCGCAACCGGGTGCGCCGGTGGTGTATGCCGGCACGCGGTTGGATTTGTATGCAATGAATGGTGGCTGCTGCGCCAAGGACAGGTTTGGTGCCGAGGCGCCGAGTTATCCTGGGGTGGATCTGCCGGCGAGTGCGTTGCTCGATACCTTGTTGTTGCCGCTGTCGGTGTTGACGGTGTTGGGCGTTGGTTTCAACGCCACGGGCGGCCTGTAACCCTGTGGCGAGCCCGCTCGCCACAGCAAGCCCTTCAGTGGGAAGGGACCGGTTATTTGCCGAGTTTGCGCAACTCGTCCGACTCCACCACCCGCACCCCATCCTGCTCTTCCAGCGCCAGGCGCCACATGGCGCGGGCCAGTTCGCACACTTCAATACCGTGGTATTTGCCCGGAATCAACCGCGACAGCGGCCCGGCCAATTGCTCCGCCAGGCGCGGTTGCAAGCGTTCCCCCAGCAACAACGACGGCCGCACGATGGTCAGCTGTGGCCAGTCCTGGGCCCTCAAGGCTTGTTCCATTTCCCCCTTGACGCGGTTGTAGAACACCGAGGATTTCGAGTCGGCGCCAATCGCGCTGATCACGATCAGGTGCCGCGCACCCATTTCCCGCGCACGCTTGGCGAAGGCCACGACCATATCCAGGTCAACCGCGCGAAAGGCGGCTTCGGAACCGGCTTGTTTGAGGGTGGTGCCCAGGCAGCAGAAGGCGATATCTACCCGGCCGCTCAGTTGTGGCAGGAGCACCGCCGGGTCGCCCACCGGGTTGTCCAAATGCGGGTGTTGGGCCAGCGGCTTGCGGCTGGGCGCAAGCACGCGGGTCACGGTGGGTTCGTTGAGCAGGCGGTCGAGCAGGTGTTCGCCGGTAAGGCCGGTGGCTCCGGCGAGCAAGATATGCTGAGGCGTCAGGTACATGGTGTTTCCCCCTTGTTACACGTTACAGCTTAGTTGCCTTTGGCTTCCTTGCTATTCATTGAGACGCTTTCCAGCGCCTTTCGTGCCTGCTGTTTGCGTAATAATTGCCAGTGGGCGATCACACCCTTGGGGGCCCAGATCTGCGGTTCGGAGGCTTCGAAGTTGTCCGCCTGTTCGCGTTCGGCCACATGCAGTTGCGCCAGCTTGAAGGCTTGCTGCAAGTCGTCGGTCTGGTTGAGGGCTTGGGCGAAGAGGGCGTCGCCGAAGTAGGTGAAGTCGGCTTCCTCGGAGCAGCCGAAGGACACGCGGTCGGCCCGGGACGCGGTCATGATCAGCGTGTGCTCATCCTTCAGGGCCGGGATGAAGCCGCCGGAGTAGCAGGCCGAAATCACCACGATCTTGTCGCGGTTCTTCAGCGGTGCCAGCACGGCCGCCAGCTCATCGGCTGGCAGGTCGGCCAGCTCCATACGCGGCTGGTCCAGCACCAATTCGTGTTCGTGGGTACCGTGGCTGGTCATGTAGATGAACACCAGGTCTTCCGGGCCGGTGCGCTCGGCCAGGGTTTGCACGGCGCGCCGCAGGCTTTCGCGGGTGGCCAGGGGGCGATCGGTGATGTGGTCGCGGTGATTGACCAGGCGAATCTGCCCGCGTGCTCCGAAGCGGGTGGCGAGCATATTGCTGACGTAATCGGCTTCGCGCAGGAACACGCTTTGTTTACCGTCGCCAGCCACGGCCAGGGTGTACAGCTCCACGGCGGGGGTGGAGGCGGGCACGGCGGCGAGGGCTGCATCCAGCAGGCGGCCTTGGGCCAGCACGCCGATTTCCAGGGGGTCGGGCAGCAGTTTGCCGTCGGCGTCACGCACGCGCATGCCATTGACCCAGGTACCGGCCTGCACGGTGCCGTCGGTGAGGACCAGGGTGCCTTTGCCTTGATAGTTGTCGCCGTCGAAACCGCCGATATAGAAGCTGCCATCGGTGAGGTTCAGGCGGCCTTCACCGGTAAAGCGCCAGTCGCTGAACTGGCCGACGTAGTGGCTGCCATCCACACCGATCAATTCGCCCTTGCCGCTGAGCGCGCCTTCCTTGAATTGGCCGATCCACACGTCGCCGTCGGCGTTCTCGTAGCGGCCCTTGCCGTTGAGTTGGTTCTGCTTGAACTGGCCGACATAGATGTCGCCGTCGGCGCTGTTGAAGGTGCCGTTGCCTTCCAATTGGCCATCGACGAAATGGCCGCTGAACTGGTTGCCGCTGTCGTCGTTGCGCTGGCCTTCGCCATTGGGCTTGCCGTGGGCGAACTGGCCCTGGTACTGGCTGCCGTCCGCCAGCTCCAGGCGACCAAGGCCGGAATACTGGTCGTCCTTGAATTCGCCGCGATAGGTCATCTGCCCCTCTTTGAGGGTGCCTTCGCCATTGCGTCGTCCGTTCTTGAAGCCGCCCACGTAGTGGCTGCCCGCCGTGGTCAGGCTGCCCTGGCCATCGAACAGGCCTTGCTGGAACCGGCCTTTATAGACTTCGCCGTTACTGCCATGCCATTCGCCCTGGCCGTGCCACTGGCCCTTGTCGAACTGCCCGGCGTACCAGCTGCCGTTGGGGTAGTCCACGCGGCCCTGGCCCTGCAGCAAGCCATCGACCACATCACCCCGGTAGCGGCCGCCATCAGGCAGGCGCGCATCGGGCGGCAACAGCGATTCGCCATCTCCGCAAGCGGTGAGCAACAGGGCAAGGGCGAGGGGAGCGAGTGGGCGCATAGCGGGATCCGGATAATTGAGCGCCGAGTATGCCGCAGCTGCGAGTTTCATACATAAATTTACATACGCTGTGGTGAGGTTTATTTCCCCACCACAGGCACGGCCTTATACAAAGCAGAGTGACAACGACTCGGCAATGTAAGCCGGTTTTTCCTGGCCTTCGATTTCCAGGGTGCAGGTTGCCTTGAGCAACCACTGGCCGGGCTTTTTCTCGGACACGTCGGTGAGGGTGACCGCCAGGCGCACGTTGGAGTTGACCTTCACCGGCTGGATGAAACGCACGCTGTCCAAACCATAATTGACTGCCATCTTCAGGCCTTCGGGCATGATCAGGATGTCTTCGATCAGCTTGGGAATCAGCGACAACGACAGGAAGCCGTGGGCGATGGTGCTGCCGAATGGCGTTTGCGCGGCCTTGACCGGGTCGACGTGGATGAACTGATGATCGCCCGTGGCCTCGGCGAACAGGTTGATGCGTGCCTGGTCGATGGTGAGCCATTCGGAACGTCCCAGTTCCTTGCCGACATAGTCTTTGAGCTGCGCTACGGGTACATGGGGCATTGCGTCTCTCCTTGGTTCATCGGTGCTGTTTTTATCGATTACAGAGAACCAATGTAGATCATCATGGCCAATCGGCTCGGTCAACCCACCATGCTTTTGGCGAATGCCGGTGCATAGGGCGGGCATGCTTATAATGCGGGCGAGTTTCGAGGGGGAAGAACGGATGCTGTTACGGGGCCTGACCTGGCTGGTGCTGTTTCAATTGATCGGCACCGCGATCAATCATTTGCTGTTGCCGGTACTGCCGGGGCCGATCATCGGGCTGCTGCTGATGCTGGGCTTCCTGGTCTGGCGTGGCGAAGTCGGCGAGCCATTGAGCCTGGCCGCCAGCAGCCTGTTGCGCTACTTGCCGTTGCTGCTGGTGCCGCCGGCGGTAGGCGTGATGGTGTATGCCAAGGACATCGCCGCGGACTTCTGGGCCATTGTCGGTGCGCTGGTGTTGTCACTGGTGATTGCCATGGGCTTTGTCGGCGTGTTGATGCAGCAGATGGTCAAGCGCAAGGAGAAGGATCAATGACTGTCGACTGGCAGGGCGCCTGGACGGCGGTGATCCATCACCCGCTGTTCGGCATCGGAATCACCCTGGGTGCCTATCAACTGGTACTGGCCGGTTTCGAGAAAACCCGCTGGATCTTCCTGCAGCCTGTACTGGTTTCCATGCTGCTGGTGATCGGCGTACTGATCAGCTGTGGCCTGAGCTACGCCGAGTACCGCAAGAGCACCGAGATCATGGGCATCCTGCTGGGCCCGGCGACGGTGGCCCTGGCGGTGCCGCTCTATTTGAACCTGCGGCGCATTCGCCAATTGTTCTGGCCGATTTTTACTACGCTGGTGATAGGCGGGGTGTTGGCCACCGGCCTGTGTGTACTGCTGGGCTGGTGGTTTGGCGCCGAACACAGGATGTTGATGACCATGGCGCCCAAGTCGGTGACCTCGCCGATCGCCATGCTGGTGGCCGAGCAGATTGGCGGTGTGGCGGCATTGGCGGCGGTGTTTGTGCTGATCACCGGGGTGATCGGCGCGATGATCGGCCCGGCATACCTGTCGCGCCTGGGCGTGCACAGCCCTGAGGCGCGGGGCATGGCCCTGGGCATGACCGCCCACGCGGTCGGCACCTCAGTGGCGTTGCAGGAAAGCGAAGAGTGCGGCGCCTTTGCGGCGCTGGCCATGAGTCTGATGGGCGTGGCCACGGCAGTGCTCCTGCCGCTGGCTGTGTCGGTGATCGTTTAAACCGGGTTTAAGGAAACCTTTATGAGTCTGGCGCTGTTCCCACTCAATACCGTGCTGTTCCCAGGCTGCACCCTCGACCTGCAATTGTTTGAGGCGCGCTATCTGGACATGGTCGCCCGCTGCATGAAAAAGGGCGAAAGCTTCGGCGTGGTGTGCATCCTCGACGGCAAGGAAGTGGGTCTGGCCCCGGACGGCTACGCGCTGATCGGCTGTGAAGCGCTGATCCGCGACTTCAAGCAGCAGGACAATGGCCTGCTGGGGATTCGTGTCGAAGGCGGTCGCCGGTTCCGGGTGCGTGACGCGGGCGTGCAGAAAGACCAACTGCTGGTGGCTGATGTGCAGTGGCTCGAAGAACTGCCGGATCAACCGCTGGAAGAAGAGGACGCCGACCTGCTGGCATTGCTCCAGGCGTTGGCCGAGCATCCGATGGTGGCCTCGCTGGACATGGACGCCCACGCCGACGGGCAGCAAGCCTTGGGCAATCAACTGGCGTATCTGCTGCCATTCACCGAGGCCGACAAGATCGACCTGCTGCAACTCGACGACCCGCAGCAGCGCCTGGATGCGATCCAGATGCTGCTCGATGAGTTGCAGGGTGAGTTGTTCACTTAATAGGCATAACGCAGCAGGGCGTGGGGCGTGCCGGTGAGGGCGATAAAGCTGAGCACCGCCACCAATGCTGGCAGCAACAGCCACCAGGCTTTTTGCGGCATCGCCGGTAGCGGGCTGCGGTACTGGCTGACCCCCAGGCTGAACGCACATACCGTCATCGCCAGCAGCGTGCCGGCCAGGATGTCTGTGGGCCAATGCGCGCCCAGGTAGACCCGCGACAATGCGATAAAGGCGGCGGGAATGCAGCCCAGCAGCATCCAGGTCAGGCGTAGTCGGATGGGTTGCCCGCGCCCGGCCAGGACCGCGAGGGCCAGGAAAAACGCAAACGCGCCGGATGCATGGCCGCTGGGCATACTGAAACTGGTCAGTGGGTCTGTGAGGATTTCCGGGCGGCCACGGGCGAAAAACAACTTGGTTCCGGTGTTGATCACCGCCGCACCGGCGAGGGTCGCGCCGACAAACACCGCATGGCGCCATTGCCGAGCCACTAGCAGCAAGCCGGTAAACACGGCGCTGGCGACGAACATCTTCTTGAATTCGCCCAGTTGGGTGATGCGCACCATCACTTCGTCCAGCCAGGGGCTGCGGTGCTCCTGTACCAGGGCGCTCAGGCCCTGGTCAAAGTCATTGAGGTGGGGGTAGCCGATAAACAAGGCGATCAACATCGTCAGGCTGGCGCAACCGATCCAAAGGGTGGCGCGACGATGGCCGCGCAGGCTGCTGTTCAAGCTCAGGCCCACCACCACCGCGATACAGGCTGCTACCACTCCCGCTTCAGGCCAGAAACCCTCCGGCAATGGCAGGCGGAACGCGGCGCCGGTCGCCCAGCCTGGCAGCAGGTACGCCACCGACCAGCCCGCCGCCGCCACGAGGCTGACAATCGCAAAACGCGGGAAGGGCATGTCGCACATCCCGGCCACCATCGGCAGCATGGGCCGCAGCGGGCCGATGAAGCGCCCGACCAGCAGGCTGGCAATGCCGTACTTGTGGAAGTAGGTTTCGGCGCCGTTCATCCATTCCGGGTGATGACGCAAGCCGGGCAAGCGCCGGATGTTCTGGTGGAAATGTCGCCCCAAGTAGTAGGAAACCCCGTCACCCAACAATCCGCCGAGGAAGCCCAGCAGCAGGGTCTCGCTCAGTGACAGCGCGCCGCTGCCGGCGAGGGCGGCAATGGCAAACAACAATACCGTGCCCGGCACGATCAGCCCGGCGATGGCCAGGCACTCCACGCAGGCGACAATAAACACCGCGACCGCCAGCCATTCGGGGTTCAGGGTCAACCAGCCGGTAATGCTATCGAGCCATTGGCCCATACAATCCACTCCATGCTCAAATCAAAAAATAATCGCGGCCTTCGACCTGGCCCCTGCGCAGCGGGTTCCGCGTGCAATAAGGCGCGTAGCCAGCATCGACGAAGCGGTACATCAGGTGTTCATCACGCCCGCTGGGGATCCCCAGGCGGGTGGTCTGGATGATCTGGGTCGGGGTCTGCCCCACATCCTCGACGTAGAGCCGTTCCTGATCGAAGCGCTTGGCATCCCACATCGGCACCTTCAGGCCCAAGGCCTTACACAGCAGGGTCTGGCCGGCGCACAGTTTTTGCGAGGCGCGGGGGCTGCCGTCGGGGTTCGGGTTGTTCAACAACATCTGTGCCAGGCTGGCCGGGCCTGATACGTCATCGACCCATGGATAGGCCGATTTGATCAACACGGCATTGCCTGGTCCATGGGCGCTGAAGTTCAGCGAATCGCCACCCCGGGCGTAGTACATGTAGATATGCCCGCCATCCAGAAACAAAGCCTTACGCTTTTCTGTGTAGCCCAATGAGGCGTGACTGCCTTTTTCCGCCACGTAATAGGCTTCGGTTTCAATAATCCGTGCTGAAAGCCAGGTTTCACCGACGCGATGGCGGATGACTTTGCCGAGCAATTCCTGCGCAAGCAGTTGCGCGTCACGGTCGAAGAAGCAGTGGGGCAGGGCGCTGGCGGGGAGTTGCGGCGATGAACTGGGCATGGCGGTCAGGGTAAATACGGCTAAATGTGACGGAATCATAACAACTCCCACCTTAATTACCGCTGAACCCAGGTTTTTACAGTTCATTTCGACCATCCGCCCCTCACCGCTGTCAGTCGGGCGGCGTCACAGCTATAATCTGCCGCTTTCCTCCCTGCCAAGACTCCCTGACCATGACTGAGTCCGTTCTTGACTACATGACCCGCCTGGGTCGCGCTGCCCGTCAGGCCTCGCGGTTGATCGCCCGTGCGAGCACTGCGCAGAAGAACCGCGCCCTGCTGGCCGCCGCCGATGCCCTGGATGCTTCGCGCTCCGAGCTCAGCGCCGCCAACGAGCAAGACCTGGCCAACGGCCGCGCCAATGGCCTGGAGCCGGCCCTGCTGGACCGCCTGGCACTGACCCCGGCACGTATCGACGACATGATCGAAGGCCTGCGTCAGGTGGCCAAGCTGCCTGACCCCATCGGTGAAATCCGCGACATGCGTTACCTGCCGTCCGGCATTCAGGTCGGCAAGATGCGCGTGCCCCTGGGCGTGATCGGTATCATTTACGAGTCGCGTCCGAACGTGACCATCGACGCCGCGAGCCTGTGCCTGAAGTCTGGCAACGCCACCATCCTGCGCGGCGGTTCCGAGGCGATCAATTCCAACCGTGCCATCGCGGCCTGCATCCAGCAGGGCCTGGCCGTGGCCGAGCTACCCGCCGAAGTGGTGCAAGTGGTGGAAACCACCGACCGCGCCGCCGTGGGTGCGCTGATCACCATGCCGGAATTCGTCGACGTGATCGTGCCGCGTGGCGGCAAGAGCCTGATCGAGCGCGTCAGCCGCGATGCCAAGGTGCCAGTGATCAAGCACCTGGACGGCGTGTGCCACGTGTACATCGACATCTCCGCCGACATCGACAAGGCGATCCGCATCGCCGACAACGCCAAGACCCACCGCTACGCCCCGTGCAACACCATGGAAACCCTGCTGGTGCACGTCGGCATTGCCGAGCGCGTGCTACCGCCGCTGGATGCCATCTACCGCGACAAGGGCGTCGAGCTGCGCGGTTGCGGGCGTACCCGTGCGCTGCTGGGCGCGGACGTGATCGAGGCGACCGAGCTGGACTGGTACACCGAATACACCGCGCCGATCTTGTCGATCAAGATCGTCGATGACCTCGACGAAGCCATCGAACACATCAACACCTACGGCTCGAAGCACACCGACGCTATTGTTTCCGAGCATTTCAGCGATGCGCGGCGCTTCCTCAACGAAGTGGATTCCGCCTCGGTGATGATCAACGCTTCGACACGCTTTGCCGACGGCTTCGAATACGGCCTGGGCGCAGAGATCGGCATTTCCACCGACAAGCTCCACGCCCGTGGCCCGGTCGGGCTGGAAGGCCTGACCAGCGAGAAGTACGTGGTGTTCGGCGACGGTCATGTGCGCACTTGATGGGTAAACGCATCGGGCTGCTCGGCGGTACCTTCGACCCCGTGCACATCGGCCATTTGCGCAGTGCCCTGGAAGTTGCGGATGCCCTCGCGCTGGACGAGCTGCGCGTGATGCCCAATGCGCGGCCGCCCCATCGCGATACGCCGCAGGTATCGCCGCAGCAGCGCCTGGAAATGGTGCGCCTGGCGGTGGAAGGCATAACGCCGCTGGTGGTGGACGACCGCGAGCTCAAGCGCGATAAACCGTCCTACACTGTTGACACCCTGGAGCTGATGCGCGCCGAGTTGGCCGCGGATGACCAGTTGTTTTTGCTTCTGGGCTGGGACGCTTTTTGCGGCCTGCCCTCTTGGCATCGCTGGGAGGAACTCCTCCAGCATTGCCACATCCTGGTTCTGCAACGCCCGGATGCCGACAGCGAACCGCCGGATGCCTTGCGCAACCTGCTGGCCGCGCGGTCGGTAAGTGACCCCTTGGCCCTGACCGGGCCGAACGGGAATATTGCATTCGTCTGGCAGACCCCGCTTGCGGTGTCCGCCACCCAGATCCGTCAACTGCTGGCCAGCGGGAAGTCGGTACGTTTCCTGGTGCCTGACGCGGTCCTGGCCTACATCGATGCGCACGGGCTTTACCGTGCGTCGAACTGAAAAGGCGCGCTTGAACGCACGAAAAATCGTACGGCAGGCGCCCAAACATACGAGCAAAACGAGTTTTATATGACGAACAAAGACGTAAGCAAAGTTAAGCGCAAAGGCACTTTCAAAAGCGCGCCGTTGCCGGTTGAAGCCCACGTAGGCCCGGAACTGGCCGGCGAAGAGCTGGTAAAGGTTGCCGTGGCTGCCCTGGAGGACGTCAAGGCCCAGGATATCCAGGTGCTGGACGTGCGCGACAAGCAGAGCATCACCGACTTCATGATCATCGCCACCGGTACCTCGAACCGCCAGATCGGCGCGATGCTCGACAAGGTCCGCGAAGCCGTCAAAGCCCAAGGCGTGAAGCCGCTGGGTGAAGAGGGCAAGGGCGACAGCGACTGGGTGCTGCTGGACATGGACGATGTGATCGTTCACATGATGACCTCCAACGCCCGCCAGTTCTACGACCTGGAGCGTCTGTGGAAAGGCGCCGAGCAGAGCCGTGCCGCCGATGGCAAGCACCACAGCCCGGAAGTGGGCCACGCGCACTTCGACAAGCTGAACAAAGACCAGGAATAAGGAACGGCTGTGCGCCTGCGTCTGATTGCTGTCGGTTCACGCATGCCCAAGTGGGTGGAAGAAGGCTGGCACGAGTATGCCAAGCGTCTGCCCGCCGAGCTGTCGCTGGAACTGGTAGAGATACCGCTCAATACCCGGGGCAAGAATGCCGACGTGGCGCGCTTTATCCGTCAGGAAGGCGAAGCCATGCTGGCCAAGGTCGGCCCCAACGAGCGCATCGTCACCCTCGAAGTGCACGGCAAGCCCTGGAGCACCGAGCAGCTGGCGGTGGAACTGGATCGCTGGCGCCTGGACTCGCGTACGGTCAACTTCATGGTCGGCGGCCCCGAAGGGCTGGCGCCGGAAGTCTGTGCGCGGGCGGACCAGCGCTGGTCGCTGTCGGCGCTGACGCTGCCGCACCCGTTGGTAAGGATCCTGATCGGTGAACAGCTGTATCGCGCCTGGACAGTCCTGTCCGGGCACCCTTACCACAAATAATCTGCGCCCCTCCCGATGACCCAACCGATCCGCATCAAGGACCACGAGAAAGACGCACGTCTCGTACGCGCACGCGTGGTGTTTGGCGCGATCATGGTGGTGGCGTTGTTGGGCGTGCTGATCGCCCGTCTGTATTTCCTGCAGGTGATCCAGTACGACTATCACTCCACGCTGTCGGAAAACAACCGGGTGCATGTGCAGCCGATCCCGCCGACCCGTGGGCTGATTTTCGACCGTAATGGCGTGGTGGTGGCGGACAACCGGCCCAGCTTCAGCCTGAGCATGACCCGCGAGCGCTCTGGCGACTGGCAGCAGATCCTCGATGTGATCGTCGAGGTGCTGCAACTGACGCCGGAAGACCGGGTGATCTTCGAGAAACGCATGAAGCAGGGGCGCCGGCCTTTCGAGCCGGTGCCGATCCTGTTCGAGCTGACCGAAGAGCAGATCGCGCGGATCGCGGTGAACCAGTTCCGCCTGCCGGGTGTGGAAGTGGTAGCGCAGTTGGTGCGGCATTACCCGCAGGGGCCGCACTTTGCTCACTCCGTCGGCTATATGGGGCGGATCAACGAGAAAGAGCTGAAAACCCTCGATCCGGTGAATTACAGCGGCACCCACCATATCGGCAAGACCGGCATCGAGCGTTTTTATGAGCCCGAGCTGCACGGCCAGGTGGGTTACGAGGAAGTCGAGACCAACGCCCGTGGCCGCGTGCTACGGGTGCTCAAGCGCACCGACCCGGTACCGGGCAAGGACATCGTGCTGAGCCTGGACATCAAGTTGCAGGAAGCGGCTGAGATGGCCCTGGGCGGGCGTCGCGGCGCAGTGGTTGCCCTGGACCCGGCTACCGGTGAAGTCCTGGCGATGGTCAGCCAGCCGAGTTTCGACCCCAACCTGTTTGTGACCGGGATCAGCTTCAAGGCCTACGCCGAGTTGCGTGATTCCATTGATCGTCCGCTGTTCAATCGCGTGCTGCGCGGCCTGTACCCGCCGGGTTCGACCATCAAGCCGGCGGTGGCGATTGCCGGCCTGGACGCGGGTGTGGTTACCGCTTCCAGCCGCGTGTTCGACCCGGGCTACTACATGCTGCCCAACTACGATCACAAATACCGTAACTGGAACCGCACCGGCGACGGCTTTGTCGACCTGGACACCGCAATCATGCGCTCCAACGACACCTATTTTTACGACCTGGCCCATAAGCTCGGGATCGATCGCCTCTCTGCCTACATGGGCAAGTTCGGCCTCGGCCAGAAAGTCTCCCTGGACATGTTCGAAGAGTCCCCCGGCCTGATGCCGTCGCGGGAGTGGAAGCGCGCAACCCGCCGCCAGGCGTGGTTCCCGGGCGAAACTCTGATCCTCGGTATCGGCCAGGGCTACATGCAGGCCACGCCGCTGCAACTGGCCCAGGCCACGGCGTTGGTCGCCAACAAAGGCATCTGGAACCGTCCGCACCTGGCCAAGACCATCGAGGGCGAGAAGCCCCTGGATGAAAACCCGATCCCGAACATCGTGCTGCGCGATCCGTCCGACTGGACCAAGGTCAACCATGGCATGCAGCAAGTGATGCACGGTGCACGCGGCACCGCACGCAAGGCGGCCATTGGTGCGCAGTACCGCATTGCCGGCAAGAGCGGTACTGCCCAGGTGGTGGCGATCAAGCAGGGCGAAAAATACGACCGCTCCAAGGTTCAGGAACGCCACCGCGACCACGCCTTGTTTGTCGGCTTTGCCCCGGCGGACGACCCGAAAATCGTGGTCGCGGTGATGGTCGAGAACGGCGAGTCCGGCTCCGGCGTCGCGGCGCCCGTGGTGCGCCAGGTGATGGACGCCTGGCTGCTGGCCGACGACGGCAGGCTCAAGCCCGAATATGGCGGCCCCCCTTCAAGCACCGAGGTTACGGCCCGTGAAGAGTAATTTTGACCGCATCCTCTCCAGTGAGGATGTGATGCGTCGCCGTGCGACGTTGCTGCAACGCATGCACATTGATGGCCCGCTGCTGATCCTGCTGCTGACCCTGGCGGCCGGCAGCCTGTTCGTGCTGTATTCGGCCAGCGGCAAGAACTGGGACCTGCTGATCAAGCAGGCGTCGTCGTTCGGCCTGGGCTTGTTGTCGATGGTGGTGATCGCTCAGCTCGAGCCGCGTTTCATGGCGCGCTGGGTGCCGTTGGGCTACGTCGCCGGGGTGTTGTTGCTGGTGGTGGTCGACGTGATGGGTCACAACGCCATGGGTGCGACCCGCTGGATCAACATTCCAGGGGTGATTCGCTTCCAGCCGTCGGAATTCATGAAGATCCTGATGCCCGCGACCATTGCCTGGTACCTGTCCAAGCGTACCTTGCCGCCGCAGCTCAAACATGTGGGCATCAGCCTGATCCTGATTGGCGTGCCGTTCATCCTGATCGTGCGCCAACCCGACCTCGGCACCTCGCTGCTGATCCTGGCGGGTGGCGCGTTCGTGCTGTTCATGGGCGGCTTGCGCTGGCGCTGGATCCTCAGCGTGCTTGCCGCTGCCGTGCCGGTGGCCGTGGCCATGTGGTTCTTCTTTATGCACGACTACCAGAAGCAGCGGATCCTCACGTTCCTCGACCCGGAAAGCGATCCGTTGGGTACCGGCTGGAACATCATCCAGTCGAAGGCCGCCATCGGCTCCGGCGGGGTATTTGGTAAGGGTTGGTTACTGGGCACCCAGTCGCACCTGGACTTTTTGCCCGAGAGCCACACCGACTTCATTATTGCGGTGATGGGCGAAGAGTTCGGCCTGGTGGGCATTTGCGCGCTGTTGCTGATCTATCTGCTGTTGATTGGTCGCGGCCTGGTGATCACCGCGCAGGCGCAGACGCTGTTCGGCAAATTGCTCGCCGGCGCCCTGACCATGACTTTTTTTGTTTACGTTTTCGTCAACATCGGTATGGTCAGTGGCCTGTTGCCGGTGGTTGGGGTGCCGTTGCCATTCATTAGCTACGGCGGAACTTCGCTGGTGACATTGCTGTCAGCGTTTGGGGTTTTGATGTCGATTCATACGCATCGCAAATGGATCGCACAGGTTTGAATAAGGTGAAGATGTCAATGCAAGTAATGCGCGGCTGGGCGACTCGGCACGCGTCCTGGATGGGCCTGATTGGGCTGCTGGGCGCAACGCAGGAGGCGCAGGCCGGTGACTATGATGGTTCACCCCAGGTCGCCGAATTTGTCGGTGAGATGACCCGCGACTATGGTTTCGCCGGTGAACAGCTGATGGGCGTGTTCCGCGAAGCCCAGAAAAAGCAGGCGATCCTCGACGCCATCTCGCGCCCCGCCGAACGTGTGAAGCAGTGGAAGGAATATCGCCCGATGTTCCTCACCGACGCCCGCGTGGCCCGTGGTGTGGACTTCTGGCGCCAGCACGAGGCCGTGCTGGCCCGCGCCGAGCAGGAGTACGGCGTGCCGGCCCAGGTCATCGTTGCGATCATTGGCATTGAAACCTTCTACGGGCGCAACACCGGCAGCTATCGGGTGATCGACGCCTTGTCGACCCTGGGCTTCGATTATCCGCCCCGCGCCGAGTTCTTCCGCAAGGAACTGCGCGAATTCCTGCTGCTGGCCCGCGAAGAGCAGGTCGACCCGCTGAGCCTCAAGGGTTCCTATGCCGGTGCGATGGGCTTGCCGCAGTTCATGCCGAGCAGCTTCCGCGCCTATGCAGTGGACTTCGACGGCGACGGGCATATCAATATCTGGAGCAACCCCGACGACGCCGTCGGCAGCGTGGCCAGCTACTTCAAGCGCCATGGCTGGGTCGCCGGCGAGCCGGTGGTGATCCGCGCCGATGTCAGTGGGGACCGCGTCGATGAAGGTCTGACTCAGGGCATCGAGCCGGCCAAGACGGTCGGGGAGTTGCGGGCGCTGGGCTGGTCGAGTCAGAATGCGCTGCCTGACGATATGCCGGTCACGGCATTCCGCCTTGAGGGCGAAAACGGCCCGGAATACTGGATGGGCCTGAAGAATTTCTACGCAATCACGCGTTATAACCGCAGTGTGATGTACGCCATGGCCGTGCATCAGCTGTCAGACATGCTGGTCCAAGCACGGGGCACTAAGTAATGCGGGCATCGCCGTTCAATCAACCGCTCAAGCTGGTGGCGTTCGTCGCGTTGTCCCTGCTGGTCGTCAGTTGCTCCACCAGCCGCGGTCCGGCGCAGAAGTCCGGGGGCACCGCAGTTCGTTCCCAGCCGGGCCTGGACATCAACCGTGCGCACAAAGACGGCGCGCCGTGGTGGGATGTCGATGTGTCGAAGATCCCGGACGCCACGCCCACCCTGCACACCGGTGCCTACAAGGCCAACCCGTACACCGTGCTGGGCAAGACCTATTTCCCGTTGCAGGACTCCAAGACCTACGTGCAATCGGGCACGGCGTCCTGGTACGGCACCAAGTTCCATGGCCAGAACACTGCCAACGGCGAAGTGTATGACCTGTATGGCATGAGTGCGGCGCACAAGACCCTGCCGCTGCCGAGCTATGTGCGGGTGACCAACCTGGACAACAACCGCACGGTGATCCTGCGCGTCAACGACCGTGGCCCGTTTTACTCGGACCGTATCATCGACCTGTCCTACGCCGCCGCGAAGAAACTCGGCTACGCCGAAACCGGCACTGCGCGGGTCAAGGTCGAAGGCATCGACCCGGCGCAGTACTGGGCCCAGCGCGGCAAGCCGGCGCCTTTGATGCTCAACGAGCCGCAGACACCACAACCGCAAATCACCGCATCGTCCGGCAAGGTCGAGCAGTGGACACCGCCGCCACAGCAGCACGCCCCGGACACCGTGGCTGTGCCGCAGGCTGCCCAGGGCGCGTCGCTGGCTGGCGGCCAATACTTGCAGGTGGGCGCTTTCGCCAACCCGGATGCGGCAGAACTGTTAAGGTCCAAGCTCAGCAGCATGGTCAACGCGCCGGTCTTCATCAGTTCCATCGTGCGTAACCAGCAGACATTGCACCGTGTGCGCATGGGCCCGATCGGCTCGCCGAGCGAAGTGGCGCAAGTGCAGAACAGCGTGCGCCTGGCCAACCTGGGGCAACCCAGCGTGGTCACCGCTGAATAAACAGAATTGATGGTTCTGGCCCGTGCGCGGGGCAGGGCTGTGGTTGTTGGCTCGTTGAACAATAAAAACCCGGGGGCAAGGGGTGAGCGGGCAACCGAACACGTGACAGTCTGGTAGCGGGCTGTCTGAATAAGTTTTGCCCGCGAGGGCAAGTTTCCATAAGCAATTTCGAGAGACGGATGAACATCACCACCTTAGCCAAACGCACGTGCCTGCTTCTTTCGCTGATCATCACCCCGGCCGCCTGGGCGGTTGAAATGGTGCCGGCTTCCCCGCAACTGGCTGCCAAGGCCTGGGTCCTCATGGATGCCGCCAGCGGCAACGTGCTGGTCGAGAACAACGGTGACCAGCGCCTGCCACCGGCCAGCCTGACCAAACTGATGACCGCCTACATCGCGACCCTGGAAATCCGTCGCGGCCAGATCGGCGAGAACGACCCGGTTACCGTCAGTGAAAACGCCTGGCGTACCGGCGGTTCGCGGATGTTCATCAAGGTGGGTTCGCAGGTGACTGTGAGCGACCTGCTGCACGGCATCATCATCCAGTCCGGTAACGACGCCAGCGTCGCCCTGGCCGAGCACATCGCCGGCAGCGAAGACGCGTTCGCCGACATGATGAACAAAACCGTGGCCGACCTGGGCATGACCAACAGCCACTTCATGAACCCGACCGGCCTGCCGAACCCGGAGCACTACTCGTCGGCGCACGACATGGCGATCCTGGCGCGCGCGATCATTCGTGTCGACCCGGTGCACTACGCGATCTACTCCCAGAAGGAGTTCTTCTGGAACAACATCAAGCAGCCTAACCGCAACCTGCTGCTGTGGCGCGACAAGACCGTCGACGGTCTGAAAACCGGCCACACCGAAGAAGCCGGCTACTGCATGGTGTCGTCCGCTGTGCGCGACGGCCAACGCCTGATCGCCGTAGTCTTCGGCACCAACAGCGAGCAGGCCCGTGCGGCCGAGACGCAGAAACTGCTGACCTACGGTTTCCGTTTCTTCGAAACCCAGACCTTCTACCAGAAGGGTACTGAGCTGGCGACCGCGCCGGTGTGGAAGGGCGCTACCTCCCAAGTCAAGGCTGGCCTGGCTGAAGACCTGACCCTGACCATGCCTAAAGGCCAGCTGAAGAAGCTGGCTGCCAGCATGACCATGAACCCGCAACTGGTTGCGCCCATCGCCAAGGGCGACGTGATCGGTAAAGTCGAAGTGAAGCTGGACGACAAGGTGGTGCACAGCGCCGACCTGATCGCCCTGGACGCCGTCGACGAAGGTGGTATCTTCCGCCGCGTGTGGGATAGCATCCGTCTATTCTTCTACAGCCTGTTCAACTGATTGTGTGCACCTGCAAAGCCCCGTGTTGATCCGACGCGGGGCTTTGCCCGTCGCCACGGCTTACGCTTACGAGGCCGTTACGCCATGACCGATAAAGAAGCAGAAGTAAAGGCGCCCAAGATCGAGTTCCCAGTGACGGATTATCCCGTCAAGGTGATCAGCGATACCGGCGTGGGCCGTAAGGACACGATTCTCGCGATCGTTCGCAAATACGCGACGATCAATGACAACCGCGTGGACGAGCGTCAAAGCTCCACCGGCAAATACACCACGATCCAGTTGCACATCGTTGCGACGGATCAGGACCAGCTCTACAACATCAACAGCGAACTGCGGGCCACCGGCTTCGTGCACATGGTGCTGTGATGTCACAGGTCCTGGGCTTTCGCGAGCTCGGCCGGATGGACTACGAGCCCGTCTGGCACGCCATGCAGCGCTTCACTAACAAGCGCGGCACGTCGGCCCCCGATGAGATCTGGCTGGTGGAACACCCGCCCGTGTTCACCCAGGGCCAGGCCGGCAAGGCCGAACATCTGCTGCTGCCGGGGGAAATTCCGGTGGTGCAGGTCGACCGAGGTGGCCAAGTGACTTACCATGGGCCCGGCCAACTCGTGGCTTATTTGCTGCTGGATGTGCGCAAGCTGGGGTTTGGCGTGCGCGACCTGGTCAGCCGCATGGAGGCTTGCCTGATCGAGCTGCTGGCCAGTTACGGAGTGACTGCTGCGGCCAAGCCGGATGCGCCGGGTGTGTACGTTGACGGCGCGAAGATCGCCTCCCTGGGGCTGCGGATCCGTCACGGTTGCTCTTTTCATGGCCTGGCCCTGAACGTGGACATGGACCTGGCACCGTTCCGGCGGATCAACCCGTGTGGCTATGCCGGGTTGGCGATGACGCAACTGAGCGACCACGCCACACCGATTAAATTTGCCGAGGTAAGTGCCCGGCTGCGTGCGCAGCTCGTCAAACACCTCGACTATGCTGAGCAGACGACCCTTACGGGCGGAATCGACTGATTATGACTACTGATGCAGTGCAAACCATGATCCCGACGGTGGACGTTACCGAACGCCCAGCCCCGGTCCCGCGTGCCAAGGTAGAAGCCGGCGTCAAGCTGCGCGGCGCCGAGAAGGTTGCACGCATCCCGGTGAAGATCATTCCGACCACCGAACTGCCGAAGAAACCCGACTGGATCCGCGTGCGCATCCCGGTTTCGCCGGAAGTCGACCGTATCAAGGCGCTGCTGCGCAAACACAAGCTGCACAGCGTCTGCGAAGAGGCCTCCTGCCCGAACCTGGGCGAGTGCTTCTCCGGCGGCACCGCCACCTTCATGATCATGGGTGACATCTGCACCCGTCGTTGCCCGTTCTGCGACGTTGGCCACGGCCGTCCGAAGCCACTGGACGTCAACGAGCCGGAAAGCCTGGCCATCGCCATCGCCGACCTGCGCCTCAAGTACGTGGTGATCACCTCGGTAGACCGCGACGACCTGCGTGACGGCGGTGCCCAGCACTTTGCCGACTGCATCCGCGAAATCCGCAAGCTGTCGCCGAACGTGATGCTCGAAACCCTGGTGCCGGACTACCGCGGTCGCATGGACGTGGCGCTGGAAATCACCGCAGCCGAGCCGCCGGATGTGTTCAACCACAACCTGGAAACCGTGCCACGCCTGTACAAGGCCGCGCGTCCGGGTTCGGACTACCAGTGGTCGCTGACCCTGCTGCAGAAATTCAAGCAGATGATGCCGCACATCCCGACCAAGTCCGGCTTGATGCTGGGCCTGGGCGAGACCGACGAAGAAGTCATCGAAGTCATGAAGCGCATGCGCGAACACGACATCGACATGCTGACCCTCGGCCAGTACCTCCAACCGTCCCGCAGCCACTTGCCGGTGCAGCGTTTCGTGCACCCGGACACCTTCGCCTGGTTCGCCGAGGAAGGCTACAAGATGGGCTTCAAGAACGTGGCGTCTGGCCCGCTGGTGCGTTCTTCGTACCATGCGGACGAGCAGGCCAAGCTGGTCAAGGCAAGCCTGGTTTCCTGATAGCGCTGTGAGCGGCACCGCAGGTTAATGTGGGAGGGGGCTTGCCCCCGATAGCGGACTGTCAGTCAACACTTCTGATACTGATACACCGCCATCGGGGACAAGCCCCCTCCCACAGTTGTTTCGCGTTAGCCAAGGAGAGTCGTGGATGACCGCTGCAGTACCTGCCCTCCGTAGCGAAGGCACCATCGCCCTGATCGCCCCCGCCGGCCCCGCGACCCTGGACGTTGAAAGAGCCGGCCAATGGATGCGCACCCGCGGCTACGACCTGCGCATCTTCCCGGGTGTCTATGAACGCGACGGCTACCTCGCCGGCAGCGATAAAACCCGCCTCAACGACCTGCACAAAGCTTTCGCCGACCCTGAAATCGACGCCATCTTCTGCCTGCGTGGCGGCTACGGCACGCCGCGCCTGCTCGATAGCCTGGACTTCGACCTGCTACGCGCCAATGCCAAACCCTTCGTGGGTTACAGCGACATCACCGCGCTGCACCTGGCAATCAGCCGTTACGCCGGCTTCGTGACCTTCCATGGGCCGATGCTCAACGCCGATCTCTTGGGCGACAAGCAACCACCTACCGAGTCTTCATTGTTCAGCATGCTGCGCGGCCAGTTGGGCGCTGGTAGCGAGTTGATGCACCCCGTGGCGTACCCGCTGACCACAATCGAGCCTGGCATTGCCTGTGGACGCTTGCTGGGTGGCAATCTGTCGATGATCGCGGCAGTCATGGGCACACCCTTTGAGATCGACGCAGATGGCATCATCCTGTTGATCGAGGACGTCAACGAGCCGATCTACCGTATCGACCGCCTGCTGACGCACCTGCGCCTGGCGGGCAAGCTGGAGCAGGTCGCCGGCGTGCTGGTAGGAGACGTGGCGGGTGTAGATCAGGGTGCGCTGGAGCGCTTGCTCAAGCAGACCTTCGAGCCATTGCGCATCCCGGTGTTGTCCGGTTGGCGCAGTGGGCATTGCGACCCGAACCTGACGTTGCCGATGGGCGCATTGGTGCGGTTGGATGCGGGGGAGCAGCGGGTGGTGTTGGAGCAGGATGTAGTGCTCAAAGCCTGAGTTTTTGTGGCCTGTCAGGCGTCATCGGGGCAAGCCCCCTCCCACAATGGAGTGCTGTTGGAATGTGGGAGGGGGCTTGCCCCCGATAGCGATAGCCGCCATAGGCAGATCTATCGATTCTGCAACGACTCCAGCAGCTTCACCGTCGGATACCCATCCGCCGGCCAGCCCAAGGCCTGCTGCGCCGCACGAATCGCCTTGCGCGTATTGGCGCCGATAATCCCATCCGGGTTGCCCGCGTCATAGCCGTTGGCACTCAAGGCCGTCTGCAAGTCGATGCGCTGCGAGCGGCTCAATGGCAGCTCATCCTTCGGCCAATCGCCACGAATCACTCCACCGCCACCAAAGCGTTCCGACAACAAGCCAACCGCCAGTGCATAGGACGAGGAGTTGTTGTACTTGAGGATCGCACGGAAGTTATCCAGCACCAGGAACGCCGGGCCACGGTAGCCGGCCGGCAACAGCAGCGCAGCTGAGAGTTGGTCGACGTTGGGCGGCATGCTTGCGCCTGGCGGCAGTTGGATACCCAGTTTCAGCCATTCTGCGACCGTCTTGCGGATGCCGCCATCGGCCAGGGCGTAATCGAAGTTCGCCGGCAGTTGTTTCACTTCGAAACCCCACGGTTGGCCTTTCTGCCAGCCGGAGCTCTGCAGGTAGTGTGCGGTGGAGGCGAGGGCGTCTGACGGGCTGTTCCAGATATCGCGGCGACCGTCGCCATCGAAGTCGACGGCGTGGGTGTTGTAGGTGGTCGGGATAAATTGGGTCTGGCCCATGGCGCCGGCCCAGGAGCCTTTCATCTGGTCGGCCTGGATATCGCCGTGCTGGATGATCTGCAGCGCCGCCAGCAATTGCGCCTGGGCAAATGCCGGGCGGCGGCCTTCGTAGGCCAGGGTCGCTAGGGAGCGGATCACCGAGTTGTTGCCCTGGAACTGGCCGAAGTTACTTTCCATGCCCCATACCGACACCAGCGCCTGGCGGTCGACGCCATAACGTTGTTCGATGCTTTGCAGGATGTCGGCGTACTTGACCAGCAACGCCTGGCCGTTGCGCACGCGCACGGGCGACAGGGCGCCGTCGAGGTATTCCCACACCGGGCGGGAAAACTCCGGCTGGCTGCGGTCGGCGCGGATCACCGCCATGTCGGGGGTAACGTTGGCGAATGCGTTGTCGAACACGGCGGCGGTGATGCCGGCCTGCAGGGCTTGCACGCGGAAGGCCGCCTGCCATTCGGCGAAGGTCTGGGTCGGCTGGATATCAAGATTATCCACAGCCAGCGGGGCCACGACAGCGGGCGCAACCACAGGGGCGGTCTGGAGCTTGGGCAGCGGTTGAGCGTCGGCGGCGGTGGGTTTCTCCGCACAGGCGACGAGCAGGATGAGGCTGGAGGCAGCGATCAGTTGGCGAAAGTGCCAACGACGGGAAAGACTAGAGGGCATGCACAGGTCCAGGGATTGCAAATCAGGTGCAGACCTTATCATGCCAGAGGGCTGCTTGCCTTCAGGCAGCCAGAAAGTAAGAAGCCTCCCAGCTTTTAGACTGGAAGGCTTCGCGGCGGTAGCTGCCTTTGCCCTTGCCGGCGCGTTCCTGACGGCTACGGAACAGTGGCTGGGCGATGATGGATTTGGCCTTGTTGGGGCCATGCTTGGATGGCTTTTTGCTCATGGTCGTTACTCTCGTTGGGTGGTTGAAGCGGTGCAAATCATCTGCCGATGTTGCGCCGCTGTAAAGCCCTTCGAGAGGTAGGACTATTCTGCCGGCAATGTCAGGCGCTGGCCGGCCATCAACAATGATAAACGGCTCAGGCTCATCCACGGCGAACCCGCCGCCTGGCCCTTGATCTGCGCGTCGATGCGTTGCGCTTCCAGCAGCAATTGCGCCCAGCGTTGCGCCGAGTGCCGCTGCAGTGCTTTGCTCATCAAGGGTTTGCGCTTGTCCCACACCGGTGGCTTGGCCTGGCTGAAGCATTTGTCCAGCGGCGTACCCTGGCTATATTGCAGGGCAATATTGGCCAGCACCCGCAGTTCCCGGGCCAGGGCCCAGAGAATCACCGGCGGTTCCACACCTTCGCCGCGCAGGCCTTCGAGCATGCGCAGGGCGTGGGCGGGCTCACCGTTGAGGATCGCATCCACCAGCCCGAACACATCAAAGCGTGCACTGTCAGCCACGGCGCCCTGGACGGTCTCGACGGTAATCTGCCCGTCTTCGGCCATCAGCTTGAGCTTTTCGATCTCCTGGGCAGCGGCCAGCAAATTGCCTTCAACCCGGGCGGCGATCAACTCCACTGCGTCCTGGGTCGCCGACAGTCCCGACTGCGACAGCCGCTGGCGAATCCATTGCGGCAACTGGCTGCTGTCCACCGGCCAGATCTGGATGAACTGGGTCTGCGCCCCTTCCACCAGAGCCTTGCCCCACTTGGTTTTCTGCGCGCTGCCATCAAGCTTGGGCAGGCTGATCAACAGCACGGTGTCTTCGGCGGGGCGCGAGCAGTATTCCATCAGGGCGGCCGCGCCTTTGTCGCCAGGCTTGCCCGAAGGCAGGCGCAGTTCCAGCAGGCGCTTCTCGGCAAACAGTGACATGCTCGCACCGGCCTGCAGCAGCGTGCCCCAGTCGAAGCTGGCGTCGGCGCTGAAGACCTGGCGTTCGTCGAAACCTTGCTGGCGTGCCGCCGTGCGAATGGCATCGGCGGCTTCCTGACACAGCAGCGGATCATCACCGCTGACAATGTAGACAGGCGCAAGGCCACCTTGCAGGTGTTTGGCGAGTTGGGCGGGGGCGAGTTTCATAGGCGGGATAAACGGGGCGCTTGGGGCGCCCCGTCCGGCTTACTCGACAGGGACTTCAACAGGCGACTGTTTCGGTGTGTTGTCTTCGTACTCTTGGGCAGCTTTCAGCGCGTCGGCGTCAGCCTTGGCCTTGTTGTCAGCTTGTTGCTGCAAGGCTTCCAGCTGCTGTGGCGTCAGGAACTGCAGGCGAACCATCATGCGCTGGATCAGTTCCCGGCGCATTTCCTTGCGCACCTGGACAACTTCCGAGTCCGAACCCACCAAGTTGTTGCCGTCGTGGCTGACAACCTTCTGCACCTGAACCTTGTCGCCCATCAACGGCTGGTTATTCAGGCCTTGCACTTCAAAATTGAGCACCGTGCTCAGCTCGATATCCGACGCACGGCCGGCGCTGGCGTAGCTCAGGCTGCGCTGGGTTTCTTTCTCATCCACCAGCACCAGTTTGTAGGTCGCGCCGGTGTAGACGTGCACGCCGCTGTTTTCCAGGACCTGACGCAGTTGCACCACAGTATCGCCGTAAGCATTGCGGGCGCTGACGTCCAGTTCCTTGATCGCCAGTTGATTGGTGCCGGTGCCGCGTAGTTGGAAGCCGCAAGCGCTCAGCAGCACGGCAAGGCCCATCACCAGCAAATTGCGTTTGATCATTTTGTTGCTCCCCTTGAAACCATGTGGGCCTTATAGAGGCCCTGAAGGCTTTATTCAGCGCAGAGCCCAAACCCTGCGCCCAATCCGATTAGCTAGCGACGATATTGACCAGTTTGCCAGGCACCACGATCACTTTGCGGATCGTCAGGCCTTCGGTAAAGCGCAGCACGTTTTCGTTGATGCGGGCAGCCGCCTCGACGTCTTCGCGGCTGGCCGTGGCCGGCATGTCGATCTGGCCACGCAGTTTACCGTTAACCTGGATGACCAGTTGCAGCGTGTCCTGTACCAGGGCGCTGTCATCCTGCACCGGCCAGCGCGCATCGATGACGGCGTCGCTGTGGCCCAGGCGGTTCCACAGGTCGTGGCTGATGTGCGGCGTGATCGGCGCCAGCAGCAGGGTGACCGTTTCCAGGCCTTCCTGTACCAGTGCACGATCCTGCTCAGTCACTTGTGGGGCTTTTTCCAGCACGTTCATCAGCGTCATCACCTGGGCGATAGCGGTGTTGAACTTGTGGTTCTGGCCCACATCCTGGCTGGCTTGCTTGATGGCCAGGTGGGTGCTGCGGCGAATGAGTTTCTGCTCGTCGCTCAAGGCGGCCACGTCCAGTTTGCCCGGCAGGCCCTGGCTGATGTGAGCGTGCGCCAGGCGCCAGACGCGCTTGAGGAAACGGTGCGAGCCTTCGACGCCGGAGTCGGACCATTCGGCGCTCATGTCAGGCGGCGAGGCGAACATCATGAACAGGCGGCAGGTGTCCGCGCCGAACTGATCGATCATCGACTGCGGGTCAACGCCATTGTTCTTGGACTTGGCCATCTTCTCGGTGCCGCCGATTTCCACCGGCAGGCCGTCGGCGATCAGCTTGGCGCTGACGACCTTGGCTTTGCTGTCGCGCTCAAGCTCGACGTCGGCCGGGTTGAACCAGGTATAAGCGCCGTTGGCTTCGCGGCGATAGTAAGTCTCGGCGACCACCATGCCTTGTGTCAGCAGGTTCTTGAACGGTTCATCGGAACTCACCAGGCCTTCGTCACGCATCAGCTTGTGGAAGAAGCGCGCGTACAACAGGTGAAGGATGGCGTGTTCGATACCGCCGATATACTGGTCAACCGGCAACCAGTGGTCGGCCGCGGATTTCTCTACCAGGCCGCCTTCATAGTGCGGCGAGGCGTAGCGGGCGTAGTACCACGAGGACTCCACGAAGGTGTCCATGGTGTCGGTTTCACGTTTGGCAGGTGCGCCGCATTTCGGGCAACTGCACTCGTAGAATTCGGGCATGCGCGCCAATGGCGAACCGGCGCCGTCCGGCACCACGTCTTCAGGCAGGACGACCGGCAGTTGGTCTTCCGGTACTGGCACGTCGCCACAGCTTTCGCAGTGGATGATCGGGATCGGGCAGCCCCAGTAGCGCTGGCGGCTGATGCCCCAGTCGCGCAGGCGGAACTGGGTGCGCGAGGCACCGAGGTTTTTCTTGATCAGGGCGACTTCAATAGCGTCGAAGGCGCCCTGGAAGTCCAGGCCATCAAACTCGCCGGAATTGATCAGCTCACCGTGCTCGCCGTAGGCGTCCTGCCACGGGGCCGGATTGGTGTCGCCCGAGCTGGTACGCACCACGGACTTGATCGGCAGGCTGTACTTGGTGGCGAATTCGAAATCGCGCTCGTCGTGAGCCGGCACAGCCATTACAGCGCCATCGCCGTAGTGCATCAGCACGTAGTTGGCCACCCACACCGGCAGCTTTTCACCGGTAAGTGGGTGCTCGACGAACAGGCCGGTCGGCAGGCCTTTTTTCTCCTGGGTGGCGACGTCGGCCTCGGCCACGCTACCGCCTTTGCATTCGGCGATGAACGCCTGCAACTCAGGGTTGTTCTGTGCAGCCTGGGTGGCCAGCGGGTGTTCGGCGGCCACGGCGACGTAGGTCGCGCCCATCAGGGTATCCGGGCGGGTGGTGAAGACTTTCAGTGCGCCCGCTTCGCCGATCGAGTCGACGTTGTACGGGAACTGCACTTCCATGCCCTTGGATTTGCCGATCCAGTTGCGTTGCATGGTCTTGACCTGCTCCGGCCAGCCCGGCAGGTCGTCGAGGCTCGACAACAGTTCATCCGCGTAGGCGGTGATCTTGAAGTAGTACATCGGGATTTCGCGCTTTTCGATCAGCGCGCCGGAGCGCCAGCCGCGACCGTCGATCACTTGCTCGTTGGCAAGGACGGTCTGGTCGATCGGGTCCCAGTTCACGGTGCCGCTTTTTTTGTAGATCACACCTTTTTCGAACAGGCGCGTGAACAGCCATTGTTCCCAGCGGTAGTAATCCGGCTTGCAGGTGGTGACTTCGCGGGACCAGTCCACCGCCAGGCCCAGGCTGCGCAGCTGGGTCTTCATGTAGGCGATGTTTTCGTAGGTCCACTTGGCGGGGGCCACGTTGTTTTTCATCGCGGCGTTTTCCGCCGGCATGCCGAAGGCGTCCCAACCCATGGGTTGCAGGACGTTCTTGCCTTGCATGCGCTGGTAACGGGAAATCACGTCGCCGATGGTGTAGTTACGCACGTGCCCCATGTGTAGTTTGCCGCTGGGGTAAGGGAACATCGATAGGCAGTAGTAAGTCTCCTTGCCTGGCTGTTCACTGACTTCAAAGGACTTGTGCTCGTCCCAGAAGGTTTGGGCGGCATTTTCTATTTCACGGGGCTGATATTGTTCGTGCATGGCTACTTTTGAACTGAATAGGGGTGGCCTAATCCTCTTCGGTGCAACATTCAGGTTGATCGACACCAAAAAGCGGCGCGTCCGTGCCCAAACCCTGCGGGAAGTGGAGTTACAGGAAGCGCCGTAGCATACATGACCCCACTCTATCGAGGGAAACCCTGATTGCTCTGGCAGGGCCGTCTGTCGCGGCGCCGGGCAGGCGCAGCCACGGGGGCTACGCTGTTTATTGGGGAGCAAGTCTTTCTTCAATGAGGTGAGGGGATGGTTGAATCGCAGCGAATCGTAACGAAACCGGAAATCTACGAAGGACTGATCGACCGATTGGGTCGTGCATTGGATGCAGCGAGGACAGCGGGCCGATTGCGTGATGAACGGCCTGTGGAGTTGGAACTGCGCGGTTTAACCCGTGCGGAGCTGGAACTGATCAAGGCTTTTCTGGAACGGAATGGGCGCGGTGCGCCTCCTCTGGTGGCAACCCCGCCACCCAAGGAGCCCACGCACTCTGCCAAGGTGGTGTGGCTCAAGGACTTGTCGGTCGGTCGCGGCCCGGAAAAACGCCGCTTCGTACGCTACAAGTAGTTCACTCCCCCAGAGCAACACCTTCGCGTCATGTCACGGTAAAGATTGTCGCTAAACCCCGTTACACCTTAGGCTTCGGGCATCTTTGGAGATGCCCGATGCCTATTCGTTACTTCATCAAACAACTGCTCCTGCCGCCCGGCATTCTTTTGCTGTTGCTGGCCCTTGCCTGGTGGTTTCGGCGCAGCCGGCCACGCTTGGCGGGTTGCTGCTTTGCGCTGGGGTTTGGCGGTATGTGGCTGATCAGCCTGCCGGTGATGGTGGAGTGGGGCGCGCGAGCCCTGGAGACCGAGCCGCCGTTGGCGCGGGAAGACTGGTCGACGCTGGCGCAGCGCGCCGATGCGATCGTGGTGTTGGGCTCCGGGCGGGAGCGCGGGGACCCGGCCTGGGGCACTGATCAGCCGACGGGTACCGGCCTGGAGCGCCAGCGCTATGCCGCACGATTGGCCAAGGCCTCCGGGCTGCCGGTGCTGACTACCGGCGGCCTGCATTACGGCACACCACCCAGCGAGGCGGAACTGATGGCGGTATCGATGCAGGATGACTTCGGCGTGACAGTGCGCTGGAAGGAAGAACGCAGCCGAACCACCTGGGAAAACGCGCAGATGAGCGCGGAAATTCTCTTGCCCGAAGGCATCAAGCGCGTGGTGGTGGTGACCCAGGCCTGGCACATGCCGCGTTCGGTGTGGAGCTTCGAGAAGGCCGGTTTCACCGTGGTGCCTGCGCCGGTGGGCTTCCTGGGCGTGGATAACGCCCGGCCACTGGGTGGCTGGATGCCGGAGTTCGTATCAGTGTGGCGCAGCGGGCAGTTGATCAACGAAGCGGTGGGGCAGCTGGGTTATCGGTTGTTCTATCGATAACACGGCAGATCAACATCTGGGAGGGGGGCAAGCCCCCTTCCACATTGGTTATGGGTTGTCTGTCAGACGGTTTTGGACATGCGGCCCGCCAGCAGCGCCCAACCGAACAGCCCCAGGCACAGGATAATCAACGGCCACGAACGCCATTGCAGGTACGGCGTGAGGTTGTGCATCGGCACCACTTCGCCGTAGAGAATGCCGCGTTCGAATTGCGGGATCTGCGCCGTGATCTGTCCAAACGGGTTGATCAGGCCGGTCACGCCATTGTTGGTGGCGCGGATCATCCAGCGCCCGGCTTCCAGCGCGCGCATCTGCGCCATTTGCAGGTGCTGCAACGGGCCGATGGAGCGGCCGAACCAGGTGTCGTTGCTGATGGTCAGCAGCAGATCGCTCTGGGCCGACAGGCCGGCGGCGAATTCCGGGTACACCACTTCGTAGCAAATGAACGGCGCAATCTGATAACCCTTGGCCTGCAGCATCGCCTGGTCAGAGGGACCGCGGGCGAAGTCCGACATCGGTAGATCAAAAAAGGCAATCAGGCCACGCAACATGTCCTGCAGCGGCACGTATTCACCGAACGGCACCAGCTTCTGCTTGAGGTAGGTACCGTCGCCTTCGCCGACCACGGTGATGCCATTGAAGTAGCGCTTCTGGTGGTGCACTTCCTGGCGAATCGGTACCCCGGTGATCAGCGCGGTGTGCCGGTCGGCGGCGAACTTGCCCATCATGCCCAGGTAGCCTTCGACAGACTCCTTGAGCACCGGCACCGCCGTTTCCGGCCATACCAGCAAGTCGACACGCTTGGAGCTGAAGCTCATGTCGCGATACAGCGCGAGCTGCGCGTTGAGCTGCTCCGGGTCCCACTTCATGCTCTGTTCGACGTTGCCCTGGATGGCGGCCACGCTCAGCGGCGCGCCGGACGGACTGGTCCAGGCGTGATGCTTGAGTGCCAGGCCGATCGCCCAGGGTGCTACCAGCAATACCAGGCCGGCACCGATAAAGGCGTTGCGCTTGCCGGCCAGCAGGCGCGGCAGGTTGCACAGCAGCGCGGCGGTGAGTGCCAGGGCAAAGGAGATCAGCCACATCCCGCCCAGCGGCGCGAGGCCGGTGAGCGGGCCATCGAGTTGGCTGTACCCGGAATACAACCATGGGAAACCGGTGAGGAACCAGCCACGAAATGCTTCCTGGCCCACCCACAACGCCGCGAAGGTCAGGGCATCGGCCAGCGGCGCTTCGTTGCGACGCAACCAGCGCGCCCACAGCCAGGCGGGGAGGGCGAAGAACCAGGCGATGGCAGCGGTGAACAGCAGCATCAGGAACCCCGCCAGCAACACCGAAGCGCCGCCGAAGTGGTGGATGCTGTAGTAGATCCAGCTGGTGCCGGCGCCGAACAGGCCGAAGCCGAAACACCAGCCACGGCCCAGGGCCTGGCGTGGGCTCAGTTCCCGCAGCCCGACATAGAACAGGCCGACCGCCACCAGCGCAAAAGGCCACAGGTCGAACGGCGCCAGCGCCAGGGTGGTGATGGCGCCGGCCACCACGGCCAGCAAATTACCGGGCCAGCCGGGGCGGGTTAGGCGCTGCATGTCATTCCTTAGCGGGCAATTGGTGTCAGGCGGATCAGGTGGATGCGACGGCTGTCGGCATTCAGGATGCGGAAGCGATACGCGCCGATCTCGGTGGTTTCGTTACGCTTGGGCAGGTGCCCGAACGCACTCATCACCAGGCCGCCAACGGTGTCGAACTCATCGTCGGAGAATTCGCTGTCGAAGAACTCGTTGAAGTTCTCGATCGGCGTCAGCGCCTTGATCAGGAAGTCACCGCTGGGCAGTGGCTTGATGTAGCTGTCTTCTTCCACGTCGTGTTCGTCTTCGATATCGCCGACGATCTGTTCCAGCACGTCTTCAATCGTCACCAGGCCAGCGACGCCGCCGTATTCGTCGATCACAATGGCCATGTGATTGTGGTTGGCGCGGAATTCGCGCAGCAGCACGTTCAGGCGCTTGGATTCAGGCACGAAGGTGGCCGGACGCAGCAAGTCCTTGATATTGAAGCTGTCGCCGTTTTCCTTGAGGATCAGCGGCAGAAGGTCCTTGGCCAGCAGGACGCCCATGACATCGTCATGGCTTTCACCGATCACCGGGTAGCGCGAGTGCGCCGAGTCGATCACGGCCGGGAGGAACTCCCGTGGGGTCTGGGTCGCCTTGATGCTGATCATCTGCGAGCGCGGGACCATAATGTCCCGTACTTGCAGGTCAGCCACCTGGATGGCGCCCTCGACAATGGCCAGCGCTTCGCTGTCCAGCAACTTGTTCTGATGGGCCTCGCGCAGCAGCTCCAACAGCTCCTGGCGGTTTTTCGGCTCGTGGGCAAAAGCCTGGGTCAGTTTACCCAGCCATGACTTCTGCCCGTTGCTCGATCGGTCTTCGCTCATAGCGATTACTCTGAATCCTTTATTGTTACAGTTGAGTGTTTTTAAGCTTCGTCGTCGGCATATGGGTCCGGATGACCCAATTCTGCAAGCAACGTTTGTTCCAGTGTTTCCATTTCCTCGGCTTCCTCATCGTCTATATGGTCGTAACCCAAGAGATGCAAGCAGCCGTGGATGACTAGATGGGCCCAGTGGGCTTCAAGTTCCTTGCCTTGTTCCTTTGCCTCGCGCTCCACCACGGCGACACAGATGACCAGATCGCCCAGCAACGGGATATCCAGCAGCTCATCCGGCACATCGGCGGGGAAGGACAGCACGTTGGTCGCGTAATCCTTCTGGCGCCAGGTGTGATTCAGTTCGCGGCCCTCGGGCTCGTCCACCAGGCGAATGGTCAGTTCCGAGTCGGCGGTGCGCTGGCGCAGGGCCAGGTCGCACCACTGACGGAACTGGGCTTCGCTGGGGGCGGGCGCTTCGGTGGCCAGCTGCAGGTCTAGCTCAAGCATCGCGGCGAATGTCCTTGGCCGGTGCATCGTCGCGATGGTCGAAGCGCTCGTAGGCTTCGACGATGCGCTGCACCAGCGGGTGACGAACCACATCCTTGGGCATGAAGTGCGTGAAGCTGATGCCCGGCACGTCCTTGAGCACCTCGATCACCTGGGCCAGGCCCGACTTGGTGCCTTTGGGCAGGTCGACCTGGGTGACATCACCAGTGATCACGGCGGTGGAGCCGAAACCGATGCGGGTGAGGAACATCTTCATCTGCTCGACCGTGGTGTTCTGGCTTTCGTCGAGGATGATGAAGCTGTTGTTCAAGGTACGACCACGCATGTAGGCCAGCGGGGCGATCTCGATCACCTGGCGTTCGATCAGCTTGGCCACGTATTCGAAGCCGAGCATCTCGTACAGTGCGTCGTAGAGCGGGCGCAGGTACGGGTCGATCTTCTGGGCGAGGTCGCCGGGCAGGAAGCCGAGCTTCTCGCCAGCCTCGACCGCCGGGCGTACCAGCAGGATGCGGCGCACTTGCTCGCGCTCCAGCGCATCGACCGCACAGGCCACGGCCAGGTAAGTCTTGCCGGTACCGGCGGGGCCGATGCCGAAGTTGATGTCGTTGCCGAGGATTTCCTTGACGTACTTCTGCTGATTCAAGCCGCGCGGGCGAATCATGCCTTTTTTGGTACGCAGGGCCACGCTGGCTTCGGCCACGGGGTTATTGGCTAGGTCTTCGACGGCCGATTCCTGCAGGTACAGGTGCACGGTTTCCGGCGACAGCTCGCTACCCTTGGTTTCACGGTAGAGGCGGCGCAGCAGGTTTTCTGCGGACGTGGTGTGTTGGGGTTCACCAATGAGCTCGAACTGATTGCCGCGATTGCGGATCTCGATGCTCAGGCGTTGTTCGATGAGGCGCAGGTGCTCGTCGAACTGTCCGCACAGATTGGCGAAACGGCGAGCCTCAAAGGGCTCGAGGAGAAAACGATGGGGTTCTGCTATGGGTGCGTTCAAGGTTGTTTTTAGCCGCCCTTTGGCTGTTGAGGTGAAAGAGAGAATAACGCCAGCTGCCCGTGCGCGAAAGCACTTACGTCATCGGAATGTTGCGCGGTCAGAATGTGGGAGGGCGCTTGCCCCCGATAGCGCCGGTTCAGATAAAACATCTGTATCTGACACGCCGTCAGCGGGGGCAAGCCCCCTCCCACCTAATCAGGCAATTATTGCCGCAATGACCCGCGCAACGAATGCGGCTGCGCCGCATCGATGTGCACATCGGCAAACTGGCCGATCAGGGTCGGATTATCGCAACGGAAGTTTACGATTCGGTTGTTCTCGGTACGCCCCTGCAATTCGCCCGGGTCTTTTTTCGAATAGTCGGTGACCAGGATGCGCTGGACAGACCCGACCATTTGTCGGCTGATCTCGAAACCCTGCTGGTTCAAGCGGTGTTGCAGCGCATTGAGGCGCTCTTTTTTCAGCGCTTCCGGGGTGTCGTCCGCCAGGTCGGCCGCCGGGGTACCGGGGCGTTGGCTGTAGACGAACGAATAGGAGAAGTCGAAACCGACGTCTTCGATCAGCTTCATGGTCTGCTCGAAGTCTTTCTCGGTCTCGCCGGGGAAGCCGACGATAAAGTCCGAACTGATGCAGATGCCCGGCACCGCTGCGCGCAATTTGCGCAGTTTGGATTTGTATTCCAGGGCGGTGTGGT
Organism: Pseudomonas sp. DR208; assembly: GCF_019823005.1. Classification (NCBI taxonomy): domain Bacteria; kingdom Pseudomonadati; phylum Pseudomonadota; class Gammaproteobacteria; order Pseudomonadales; family Pseudomonadaceae; genus Pseudomonas; species Pseudomonas sp. DR208. The sequence goes on along the minus strand of NZ_CP081944.1, from coordinate 5,674,328 downwards.
TGCGCTTCATGGCCGCCAGGATGCGGTCCGAGCCCGATTGCACCGGCAAGTGCAGGTGCTTGACCAGTTCCGGCACTTCAGCGTGGGCCTGGATCAGGCTGTCGGAGAACTCCAGCGGGTGTGAGGTGGTGTAGCGGATGCGCTCGATACCGTCCACGGCAGCCACCACGCGGATCAGCTCCGCCAGGTCGGCCAGGCGGCCATCCTCGGTCAGGCCGCGGTAGCCATTGACGTTCTGGCCCAGCAGGGTCACTTCGCGCACGCCGTTTTCGGCCAGGTGGATGATTTCCGACAGCACATCATCAAATGGCCGGCTGACTTCTTCACCGCGTGTGTAGGGCACCACGCAGAAGGTGCAGTACTTGCTGCAGCCTTCCATCACTGACACGTAGGCGCTTGGCCCATCGATACGGGGTTCGGGCAAGTGGTCGAATTTTTCGATCTCCGGGAACGACACATCCACCTGCGGCAGCTTGGTAACGCGCGCGGCATCGATCATTTCCGGCAGGCGGTGCAGGGTCTGCGGACCGAAGACCACGTCGACATAAGGTGCGCGGTCGCGGATCGCGGCGCCTTCCTGGCTGGCCACGCAACCGCCGACGGCGATCACCATGTCCGGGTTGGCCAGCTTCAATTCGCGCCAGCGGCCCAGCTGCGAGTACACACGGTCCTGGGCCCGCTCGCGGATCGAGCAGGTATTGAGCAGGATCACGTCGGCATCTTCGGCGCGGGCGGTGACTTCCAGGGCCTGGTGTTCGCCCAGCAGATCGACCATGCGCGAGCTGTCGTACTCGTTCATCTGGCAACCGTGGGTTTCGATGTATAGCTTCTTGGCCATGGGAATCGTCAACTGGTGGTAAAGAACCGCGCATTATAGGGGGCATGCCCATTGGTTCCTAGCGTTGTGCATCGGGTGCCATGCTATAGTTCGCGCCCTCTTTTATATCCCCGATGTGTTGTTCGCCCACCATGACCAAACGTGAAGCTCCAATCTACAAGGTGATTTTCCTCAACCAGGGCCAGGTGTTCGAAATGTACGCCAAGCAGATCTATCAAAGTGATCTGTGGGGTTTCCTGGAGGTGGAAGAGTTCGTCTTTGGCGAGCGCACCCAGTTGGTCGTCGACCCGGGCGAAGAGAAGCTCAAGGCGCAGTTCGAAGGCGTGGTGCGCAGCTTTGTGCCGATGCATTCGATTGTGCGCATCGATGAAGTCGAGCGCCTGGGCACGCCGAAGATCAGCGAGGCGCGGGGCACCAGCAATGTGATGCCATTTCCGATGCCAATGCCGGAGAAGTAAGGCGGCTGTCAGGGCAGCGGTGAGAAGGGCGAACGCCCATCGGCGCTCTGCAGTTCCAGAAGGTAGTTGCGGAAAATCTGGCCCAGCACCTGGGTCGCCACTTCCAGTTCATCGCGCTGCATGTGCTCGGCGACTTCGTCGGCGGTGTCCAGCGCGTCTTCAGCGCCGTTGACCGCGGCCATTTTCAGCACGATGTAGGCCTGGACGTTGTTGGCCGGCACGCCTTCGCCTTTGAAGAACATGTTGCCCAACTGGAATTGCGCTTGGGCATGGCCCTGCAACGACGCTTTCTCGAAGTAGCTCAAGGCCTTGTTGAGGTCGCGGGCAGGGTTCTTGCTGTCGTGGAAGTACTCGCCCAACTCGTATTGCGCCTGCGCATCCCCGCCGTCGGCCTGCTTCTGGCACGCGCTCAGGGCTTCGGCCTGGCTGTCTGGCTGGGTATTGAGGGTGCAACGACCCATCGCTGGGATTAACAACGAGTTGCCGCCTGCTTGTGCATGTGCCAGCAGCGGCTGAAGGAGCAACAGGCAGCCCAGAACCAGGGTGCGGCCGGTGCGTTTCATGGGAATCGACTTACCTCTGACGGGGCACGCGGACCCTCGGGGGATCCAATAAGCGCGCATTATGAAATAAGCAGGCCTCTGCTTACAAAGTCTTTACTCGTTTTTCTGCTGCTTGGCCAAGTTATCTGCCGGATTGCAGGTGAATTCTCGGAAAAACTCGGAAATATCTGTAAGCAAAGTAGCAAATCAGACACCGTTTGCGGGGTGCCTGATGGTTGCGGCCTATTACTTCAGTGCGGCGAAGGCGCGTTCGGCGGCGTCGAGGGTCAGTTTCAGCTCGGCTTCGCCGTGGGCGATCGAGGTGAAGCCGGCTTCGAAAGCGCTCGGTGCCAGGTATACGCCGCCTTCCAGCATCAGGTGGAAGAAGCGTTTGAACAGATCGGCATCGCTGCCCATTACGTCGTCAAAAGTGACGATATCGTCGGCACCGCTGAAGTACAGGCCGAACATACCGCCCGCCTGGGTGGTGACAAACGGAATGCCGGCGGCATCGGCGCGCTGTTGCAGGCCGTCGAGCAGGCGCGTGGTGTAGTCGGTCAGCTCGGCGTGGAAGCCCGGGCGGCTGATCAGGCGCAGGGTGGTCAGGCCGGCGGCCATGGCCAGTGGGTTACCCGACAAGGTGCCCGCCTGGTACACCGGGCCCAGCGGCGCGATGTGCTGCATGATCTCGCGCTTGCCGCCGAAGCAGCCCACCGGCATGCCGCCGCCGATGATCTTGCCGAAGGTGCTCAGGTCCGGCGTGACGCCGTAGTGCGCCTGGGCGCCGCCGAGGGCGACGCGGAAACCGGTCATCACTTCGTCGAAAATCAGCACCACGCCGTGTTTGTCGCACTGTTCGCGCAGGCCTTCGAGAAAGCCCGGCGCGGGCGGCACGCAGTTCATATTGCCGGCCACCGGCTCGACGATGATGCAGGCCACGTCCTGGCCCACTTCATTGAGCATCTGCTCGACGGCGGCGATGTCGTTGAACGGCAGGGTCAGGGTGTGCTTGGCAAACGCGGCTGGCACGCCCGCCGAGCTAGGGACACCTTGGGTCAGCGCGCCAGAACCGGCCTTGACCAACAGGCTGTCGGAATGGCCGTGATAGCAGCCTTCGAACTTGATGATGCTGTCGCGGCCGGTGAAACCACGGGCCAGGCGGATCGCGCTCATGGTGGCTTCGGTGCCGGAGCTGACCATACGCACCATTTCCATCGACGGCACGATCGAGCAGACCAGGTCCGCCATCTCGGTTTCCATGGCGGTCGGCGCGCCGTAGGACAGGCCGTGTTCCAGTTGCTTGCGCACCGCGTCCAGCACGTCCGGGTGGCTGTGGCCGAGGATCATCGGGCCCCAGGAGCCGACGTAGTCCACGTAGCGCTTGTCATCTTCGTCGGTGACGTAGGCGCCTTCGGCATGCTTGAAGAACAGCGGCGTGCCGCCCACGCTCTTGAACGCACGCACGGGGGAGTTCACACCGCCGGGGATGTGTTTCTGGGCATTGGCAAACAGCGTTTCGGAACGGGACATGATCGGGCTCTCTAAACTGAAATTTTAAGAAGGTCGTTGAACGCACGGGCGCGGCGCGTGACTTCCTGGGTGCTATCGGCGCCAAACAGGCCGTGCACCACCGCCAGCAGGTCGGCACCGTGGGCCACCAGGGGTTCGGCGTTCTCCAGGGTGATGCCGCCGATCACGCAGATCGGCAGCTGCAGGCGCGCACGGGCCTGGGCCAGCATTTCGACGGTGGCGGCCGGGGCGCCGGGCTTGGTACTGGAATTGAAGAAGCGACCGAAGGCGACGTAGCTCGCACCCTCCTTGGCAGCCTGCTCGGCCAGTTCGATCTGGCTGTGGCAGGTGGAACCGATGATGGCCTTGGAGCCGAGCAGGGCACGGGCCGGAGTCAGCGGGCCGTCGGTCTGGCCCAGGTGCACGCCGACGCCGAGGCGCGCGGCCAGTTCGGCGTCGTCGTTGATAATGAGTTGGGTTTTGTAGCGCGAGCACAGCTCCCGCAGCTTTTCTGCTTCACGCAGGCGCCGGGCTTCGTCGCTGCTTTTGTCGCGGTATTGCAGCAGAGTCACGCCACCGTCCAGCGCCGCTTCGACGTAGGCGAGGAATTTGCCGGCCAACAGTTGGCTGTCGGTAATGGCGTAAAGGCCACGTAGTTTCATCAGGCAGGCCTCGTGCTGTTAAGAGCAGAAATCCAGCGGCAGACGGCGCGGCACGAACTGGCCCTGGCCGAGTTGTTCAGCGTCACGCAGGGTGCGCCAAGTGTAGTTGAGGGCCGATTGCACGGCGCTCACCAGGCCTTCGCCCTGGGCGATCCGGCCCGACAGGGCACTGGCCAGCGTGCAGCCCGAACCGTGATAACTGCCAGGCAGGCGCTGGCAGGTAAAGGTCTGGCGCGTGCCGTCGCGGCTGTAGAGGCGGTTGTGTACTTCGTGCTCGTCGCCATGCCCGCCGGTGATCAGCAAATGCCTGATATACGGCAGCAGCTTCTCGGCGCATTCGTCTGCCGAGCCTTCCGGCAGCTCGGCGAGGATGCGCGCTTCGGGCAGGTTCGGCGTGGCGATCAGCGACAACGGCAACAGCCGCTCGCGCATCGCATAACCGACCTCGTCCTTGCCCAGGCTACCGCCGCCACCGGCGCGCAGTACCGGGTCGCACACCACCGGCAGGTGCGGATGCGCCTGCAGCAGTTCGACCACGGTGTCGACCATCGCGGTGGAACCGAGCATGCCGAGCTTGACCGCCGCCACTTCGGAGTCGCCGAGCACGGCATTGGCCTGGGCCAGTACCCATTCGCGGTCGAGCACGCGGAAGTCGCTGACGTTGACCGTGTTCTGCACGGTCAGTGCGGTGATGGCCGGAGCCGCATGGCAACCCTGGGCGAGCAGGGCTTCGATATCTGCCTGCAAGCCGGCGCCACCACTGGGGTCATGGCCGGAGAGACAGAGGACAACGGGGCGAGAGCTGTAGATATTCATGGTGCGCGAGCTTACCACCAAACGCTTTTGGCGGGGCTGTTGCGCGAAAGAGGATTTTCACCGCGGGTGGAAGGTTTCAGCAACCCAGGTGAGTGCATGAACATTGCTGAAAGCACCGTTCTAGAGCCTTTCAAAAAATTATTTCAATGGTGTCTAATAGCCTTTAGTGGCTATGCTAGAGTGGATCCAAACTACTAACTGTATTGCCGGTGTACGTCTTCTCAAAAGGAATGGGGGGCTTTTTGACATAACCGGGCAGGCCACGCTGGGGCTCTATGCGCTATTTGCTGATTTTATTGTTGTGCGGGCTGCCGCTGCTCGCCAGCGCCATCGAGTTCAACCAGGACACGCGCAGCCTGCCGCTGGGTCGAGCCTTGCAAGTGCTCGAAGACCCGACCGATGCCCTCACGATCGCCGATGTCAGCGCACCCTCTGCCGTCACGCAGTTCAAGCCCCACGATAAAGACACGCTCAACGCCGGTTACTCACGTTCGGTGTTCTGGCTCAAGGTCAATCTGCACTACCTGCCTCAGAATCCTGAAGCCCAACGCACCTGGTTGCTGGAGCTGGCCTACCCGCCGCTCGACCATCTGGACCTGTACCTGCCCGACAGCACAGGCACCTATCGCCTCGCCGGGCGCACAGGGGATGCGCTGCCGTTTGCCGCCCGTGAGATTCGCCAGAACAACTACCTGTTCAAGCTCGACTTCACGCCGGGCGAAGCGAAAACCGTCTACCTGCGCCTGCAAAGCGAAGGCTCGATCCAGGCGCCCTTGACGCTGTGGTCCAGCACCGCCTACCTGGAACAACAGCCGCTGCGCCTGTATGTGTTGGGCCTGATCTACGGCGTGTTGCTGGGCATGCTGGTGTACAACCTGTTCATCTATCTCAGCGTGCGCGACACCAGCTACCTCTATTACATCCTGTATATCGCTTCATTCGGCATGTACCAGCTGTCGGTCAACGGCGCGGCAGTGGAGTACTTCTGGCCGGACAATCCCTGGTGGGCGAATGCCGCGACGCCGTTCCTGATTGGCTCGGCAGCGTTGTTCGGCAGCCTGTTTGCGCGCAGCTTTCTGCACACGGCCCAGCACAGCCGCTGGATCAACCGTCTGTTGCTGGGGCTGGTGGCGTGTGGCGGTGTGGTGATGCTGCTGTCGTTGATGACCAGCTACGCCCTGGCGCTGCGCCTGGCCACCGGCTTGGCGCTGGTATTTACCGTGACCATCTTTGTCGCGGCCATCAAGGCCTGGTATTGCGGGCAGCGGGTGGCGCGCTATTTCATCATTGCCTGGTCGGCGTTCCTGCTCGGCGGGGTGGTCAATACCCTGATGGTGCTGGGCTACCTGCCGAATGTGTTCCTGACCATGTACGCCAGCCAGATCGGTTCGGCGATCGAAGTAGCGTTGTTGTCCCTGGCCCTGGCCGACCGCATCAACGCAATGCGTGAGCAACAGGCGCAGATCCTGTTCGATGCCAGCCAGAAGCTCGAAGTGCTCAACCTCCAATTAGCCCGCAGCAACCGTCTCAAGGATGAATTCCTCGCCACCCTGACTCACGAACTGCGCACCCCGATGAACGGCGTGATCGGCTCCCTCGAACTCATGCAAACCGTGCCGCTGGATGCGGACCTGGCGCAGTACCAGCAAACCGCCGCCGGCTCGGCGCGGGACATGATGCGCATGGTCAACGGCATCCTTACCCTCACCGAGTTGCAGGCCGGGCGCCTGGTTGCGCGGCCCGAGGTGTTCAGCCTGCGCGGTACGCTCGACACCTTGCGCCAGCAGTTCAGCGCCAGCGCCCAGAGCAAGGGCCTGGCGTTTTCCATCGATGTAGCGGACGAGCTGCCGGACCGCGTGCTGGGCGATGCCGACAAACTGCTGCAGTGCCTCGATTGCCTGCTGGATAACGCCTTCAAGTTCACCCACGAAGGTTCGGTGCGCCTGCGGGTGGTCGGTGTGCCCCACAGCGATGGTCGCCTTCGCCTGAGTTTTATCGTCACCGACACCGGGATCGGCTTTGCTTTCCTTGATGAAGCCACCCTGTACCAGCGCTTTTTCCAGCTGGATGGCTCCACCACTCGCGAGTACGGCGGCCTGGGCATCGGCCTGGCCATCTGCCGGCAACTGGTCGAACTGCTGGGCGGGCGCCTCACCCATCATTCCGAGCCGCGCAAAGGCAGCCGCTTTCAACTGGAAGTGGAGGTCAGCCCGGTCCCGTCCGAGTCAAAGCCTGGACCGGACAAACAACGTGCGCCCCAGGAATGCTCGGTGCTGCTGGTGGATGACAACAGCGTCGGCCAGTTGGCGGTGCGCGGTATGTTGCTCAAGCTCGGTTACCGGGTGAAAACCGTGGACAGCGGCCCGAGCGCGTTGGCGGCGTTGCAGGCAGCGGATTTCGATGCAGTGCTGTTGGATGTTCCAGAAGGCGGTTTCTCGTTGTGCTGTCAGATTCGTGCGTTGCCTGGCTGCGGCGAATTACCGGTGATCGCCTTGAGCTCGTCACCGAATGTGTCGGAGCGCGAGGGCTGCCATGGCATCGGGATTTCCGAGCGCCTGGCCAAGCCTGTACGTTTCGAGGCGTTGCAGGTGGTATTGGAGCGTCGGTTGTTGTGTCCGTTAGAGGGCAAAAGCGCCGGACAATCGGCGGGTATGTCACTTTTTTAAGCGGTATGACGGTGCTTAACTGAAATGCAGGCCTCAACTGAACGTGGCCTTTTTTCTTGGAGGCCCGTCATGAACCTGCATCAATTTGCCGAAACCCACGACGTCACCAACCAGCCGCCGTCCCTGGACGGCACCAACCTGTACCGTATCGATCTGCCCCTGCAGGAATGGTCGCGCCGCTTTGGCGCCGGCTGGGCGCAGGCGCGTATCGATGCCTACGGTGTGTTGGCGGGCGGGCCATTGATGGAAGCCGGGTTCCTGGCCAACCATAACAAGCCGGTGTTCAACAGCCATGACCGTTATGGTCGTCGCATCGACCTCGTGGAATTTCACCCGGCTTATCACGAGCTGATGCGCACCGCCGTCGAACACGGCCTGCCGTCACTGCCCTGGGCCCATCCGCAGTCCGGCGCCCACGTGGCCCGCGCCGCCATGACCTACCTGCACAGCCAGGCCGAAGCGGGCACCGGCTGTCCGCTGACCATGACCTTCGCCTGTGTGCCGACGCTGCGTTTGCAGCCTGACCTGGCCGATATCTGGCTGCCGAAAGTCCTCAGCACCCAATACGATTCGCGCAACGTTGGCATCGCCCACAAGGCCGGTGCCACCATCGGCATGGCCATGACCGAGAAGCAGGGCGGCACCGATGTGCGTGCCAACACCACCCGGGCATATCCGGTGGGCGCCGGCGGGCCAGGGCAGGCTTATGAACTGGTGGGCCACAAGTGGTTCTGTTCGGCACCGATGTGTGATGCGTTCTTGACCCTGGCGCAAACCGACAAGGGCCTCACCTGTTTCCTGCTGCCCCGGCACCGACCGGATGACACACGCAACGAGTTCTACATCCAGCGCCTGAAAAACAAACTCGGCAACTGCTCCAACGCTTCCAGCGAAGTGGAATTCCGTGGTGCCCTGGCCTGGATGATCGGCGAAGAAGGCCGTGGCGTGCCGACCATCATCGAGATGGTCGCCATGACTCGCTTCGATTGCATGGTCGGCTCCAGCGCCCTGATGCGCCAGGCGCTGACCCAGGCCAGCCATCATTGTGCCCATCGTTCGGTCGGCGGCCGCGTGCTCAGCGAGCAGCCGTTGATGCAGAACGTGCTGGCGGACCTGGCGCTGGAAAGCGAATCCGCACTGGCCCTGAGCCTGCGCATGGGCCGTGCGCTGGATCATCTGGACGATGAACAGGAAGCCAAGTTCGCCCGGCTGGTGACGGCGGTGGGCAAGTATTGGATCTGCAAACGTGCGCCAGCGATGATCAACGAGGCCGCTGAGTGCATGGGCGGCGCGGGGTATGTCGAAGACAGCATTCTGCCGCGCCTGTACCGCGAGGCACCGGTGAACTCGACGTGGGAAGGGTCCGGCAATGTGCAGTGCCTGGACGTGCTGCGGGCGTTGTCGAAAGAGCCGGGCGTGCTGGAGGCACTGTTTGTCGAACTGGGCGATGGGCACGGCGACCGGCAGCTGGCGCGGCATATCGAGCAGTTGAAGTCGGCATTCATGGACACCCAGGACATCCAGTACCGTGCGCGGCAACTCACCGAAGACATCGCCGTGGCATTGCAGGCCAAGTTGTTGCTGGAGGCGGGGAATGCGGCGGTGAGTGATGGGTTTATTGCCAGTCGGTTGGGTGGCTCGTCTGGCCGTGTGTATGGAACCTTGCCACGCGGCGTAGATGTGGAGGCTCTCATCGCCCGCTCCACCCCCAATCTATCGGACTAAAATGCGGTAAACATGTGGGAGGGGGCTTGCCCCCGATAGCGGTGTGTCAGCGATAGATGTGTTGGCTGACAGTCAGCTATCGGAGGCAAGCCCCCTCCCACATGTTTACCGCATTCCAACTCTGGTGTTTCGGTGAGGCCGGGATACAGGCAAGATAAAGGCCTGCAAGTCAGAACACAGGATGCTTACCGTGACCGAAGCTTTTGTTGTCGTTCAAACCGCTGAAGAAGCCGTGGACCGGCTGGCGGCCCTGCATGAGCGTGCCACTGGCGCGCTCAATCAAGCCCTCAAGCAATACCTCAAAGATCGCGTCGAGCCCGACGCCGAACAACGTGCGCTGTTTCGCTACCCGGAACTGCGCCTGACCTACCACTGCCACGGTGAAGTCCCACAGACCACCCGGGCGTATGCCAAGGTCCAGTTGCCGGGAACCTACAGCGTCACCGTCACCCATCCTGCGGCGTTCCGTAAGTACCTGCTGGAGCAACTGGTGCCGTTGATGCACGACTTCACCGTGACCGTGGAAGTCGGCGTGAGCCAGCAGAACATTCCGTACCCGTACGTGGTGGAGCAGGGCGACGAACTGGCCGGTTCCGGCGTGACCGCCGCGACCCTGGCCCGTGTATTCCCCAGCACCGACCTGTCGGCCGCCACCGATGGCATCGCCGACGGCTTGTACGACTGGGAAAACACCGACCCACTGCCCCTGGCACTGTTCGATGCGGCCCGCGTGGACTTCTCCCTGCGCCGCCTGGTGCACTACACCGGCAGCGACTGGCGCCATGTGCAGCCGTGGATCCTGCTGACCAACTACCACCGGTATGTCGACCAGTTCATCCTGCATGGCCTGGAGCAACTGCGCAGCGACCCGCGCTTTATCCGCATGGTGCTGCCGGGCAACGTGGTGATCGACAAGAGCATGGATCACGGTGAGGCGTCGGCAATTGCCGCCGGTGTGGTGTGGCACCGTTACCAGATGCCGGCCTATCACCTGCAGGCCACTGATGGCCATGGCGTGACCCTGGTGAACATCGGCGTCGGCCCGTCCAACGCCAAGAACATCACCGACCACTTGGCCGTGCTGCGTCCGCATTGCTGGTTGATGATCGGCCACTGCGGCGGCCTGCGCCAATCCCAGACCATCGGCGACTACGTACTGGCGCACGCCTACATGCGCCGCGACGGTATTCTCGACCGCGTGGTGCCGCCGAACATCCCGATCCCGGCGCTGGCTGAAGTGCAGCTTGCGTTGCAGCAAGCGGCGGCTAACGTTACCGGCGAAAAAGGCGAAGAGCTGAAAAAACGCCTGCGTACCGGCACCGTGTTGACCTACGACGACCGTAACTGGGAACTGCGCTGGGCCCAGGAACGCCCACTGATCAACCTGTCCCGCGCCGTGGCCGTGGACATGGAGAGCGGCACCATCGCCGCGCAAGGCTATCGTTTGCGGGTGCCGTACGGCACCTTGTTGTGTGTATCGGACAAACCGCTGCACAGCGAAATCAAGCTGCCGGGTTCGGCCAACGCGTTCTATGAGCGTGCGGTCAGCCAGCACTTGAAGATCGGCATCGAGGCGGTGGACCTGTTGCGCACCGAACTCAACTCGCTGCACTCGCGCAAACTGCGCAGCTTCGACGAGCCGCCGTTCCGCTAAGCGGTTGGGATGGTCATTTAACGGTCAGGCCACTAGCATTGTCGGTCCTGACCGTTAGATGTTCCTTTGCCATGTCCCGTCCCACCCGTCCCGATTCGCGCCGCCCTGGCGTGAAACCCCCGTATTCCGCTGCGCGGCGTGTCGCCAAGGCACCTCCGGCCGAACCGAAGTTGATCCTGTTCAATAAACCGATCGATGTGCTGACCCAGTTCAGCGACGAAGGCGGCCGCGCGACGCTCAAGGATTTCATCGATATTCCCGGCATCTACCCGGCGGGCCGTTTGGACCGTGACAGCGAAGGCCTGCTGCTGCTGACCAATGACGGCCAGTTGCAGGCACGGATTGCCGATCCCAAACACAAGCTGGCGAAAACCTACTGGGTGCAGGTGGAAGGCGAACCCACCGAAGAACAGTTGCAACGCCTGCGCAAAGGCGTCGAACTGAACGACGGCATGACCTTGCCCGCCGAGGCTCGGCAGTTGGATGAGCCCGAGCTGTGGCCGCGCAACCCGCCCGTGCGCTTTCGCAAAAGCGTCCCGACGCACTGGCTGGAACTGGTCATTCGTGAGGGGCGCAACCGACAGGTACGGCGCATGACCGCTGCTGTCGGTTTGCCTACTTTGCGCCTGGTGCGCGTGCGGATTGGCGATTGGTCGATCGACGGCCTGGACCAAGGCCAGTGGAAGGAAGTGCCGGCGCGCTTATAACGCGCCGGACTCGATCAGGCCGATCACCACGCTCTTGATGATGAACGCGGCCACGCCCAGGCCCAGCACGAAGAACAGAATGAACGAGCCAAAGCGCCCGGCCTTGGACTTCTTCGCCAGGTCCCAGACGATAAAACCCATGAAAATGATCAGGATCGTGACCAGGCCGGTCATCATCCATTCTTCGAAGAGGGCGGGGTCGATGTTGTTCATGGGGGATTTTTCCGACAGGGCAGGCGGGCAGTATACGGCAGCGTTACCGACGCAACATTGACCTGGATCGAAGTGCAATCCAAATGTGGGAGGGGGCTTGCCCCCGATAGCGGTGGGTCAGTTGATAAATAACTGACTGACACTCAGCCATCGGGGGCAAGCCCCCTCCCACATTTGACCTTCACCGATCTTAAGTGCGCAGGTGGGTCAGGGGCAGTTCGGTGCTGTTCAATACCTGATTGAGCACAAAGCTGGAGCGCACGCTGGTCACCCCTTCGATACGGGTCAAATGCCCCAGCAGCAATTTCTGGTAGTGGTCCATGTCCGGCACCACCACCTTCAACTGATAGTCCGCATCCATTCCCGTCACCAAACTGCACTCCAGCACCTGGGGCAGGGTGCGGATCGCCGCCTCGAAGTTCTCGAAACGCTCGGGGGTATGGCGGTCCATGCCGATCAGCACGTAGGCGGTCAGGCTCAGGCCGAGCATCTTTCGGTCGAGCAACGCGACCTGGCGGGCGATGTAGCCGTCATCCTCCAGTTGCTTGACCCGGCGTGAGCAGGGCGACGGCGACAGGCCGATGCGTTCGGCCAACTCCTGGTTGGAGATCCTCGCGTCGCGCTGCAATTCCGCCAAAATACTCAGGTCGTATCGGTCAAGCTTGCTCATTGGGTTGGCCTTTGTCGTAACTATTGCGGCGAATTATCCATGAAGGGTTAAAAATTGCGCAAGCACTGTTTATTGACGCAATCTTCGCAATCATCTGTCGGCCATCTACGGGTATCTTTATCAACAGAATCACCGCCTGGACAACAGTCCACAGCAGCCCGCCCAATCAGGCTCGCTGCGGCCGCTACCCCAGCAGGGTTGAGCCGGCCTCCAGGCTGCACACTGTCCACAAGACGGCGTGAGGTGAGCCAACGTCAAAAGCGTTGAGCCAGGACGAAGTTCTCAAGGGGTGGCCGACGGGTCGCCCCTTTTCTTTTGCCTGCTGATAACCTGTGCGAGAACCGGGCCTGGCTTTTCCAGTCTCATGGACAGGCCCTAATCCGCAGTGAGGAATAGCATGAAGCGCATCTGGCGTATGGCAGGTGTAGGTTTGCTGGTGGTCACCGTTGGCGCCCAGGCAGTAGCCGACGAACGTGACAACGGGCCGCGTGGTGAAGGCGGTGGTCAGCATGAAAGAGGGCCGGAGGGCGGACGGCCAGGGGGCAATGAACAGCCGCGCCCGCAGAGCAACCCGCCACGGCCGGAAAACAATCAGCCACGCCCGCAGAATCAGCACTTTGATCGCGGCGGCCAGAACGGTGGCGGCCAATGGCAGGGACGTCCCCAGGGCAATGAGCAGGGGCGGCCGGTGCAACCCCCACCGCCACAACCGTCGAACAACCTGCCGATCCAGGGCCGCCCCGACACCGTACGCCAGACCCAGGAGCCCCGTCAGGGCTACTACCGCGACATCCCGCGCCGCAATGACGGCAATCAACACTGGGAAGCCGGCGGGCCCGGCTCGCGTCCCGGCGACAACCGCTGGCCAGGGCGCCCCGACGGTCATGGCAATGGCTGGGGCCCCGGCCCGCAACATCGCCCAGGCTATGTGATCGACCGTTTCCCCGACCGCAACTACCGTGTGCCTTACCGTGGCCAGGATTACTTCTACTCCGGCGGCTATTGGTATCGCCCGCAAGGCCCGCGTTATGTGGTGGTGACGCCACCGTACGGCATCCGTGTGCATTACCTGCCGGACTACGCGCGTGAAGTGTGGGTGGGCGGCGCGCTGTTCTTCCTCGCCGCGGGTGCCTATTACACCTACGAAAGCAGCTCCCAGCAGTACGTGGTCGTGCAACCACCGACGCAGGTGCCGCCGCCGCCCGCGCCGCAAGGCAATGGCTATGACGTGGTGGCGTACCCCGTCAACGGCCAATCGCCGGCCCAGGTGCAGCAGGACGGTTATGACTGCTATCGCTGGGCGGTGCAGCAAAGCGGTTTCGACCCGCAGCAAGTGACCTACGCCCCCGACCCGGCAGTGGTGCAAACCTATCGCCAGGCCCAGGGCAACTGCCTGAGCAGTCGCGGCTATCAGGTGCAGTACTAGGGTTTATTGCCCGTGACCACTTCCCGTGGGTCGGCGTGCACCAGCACTTCGGCACGCGGGTAGGCTTTGTGAATGGCATCGGCGGCCTGGTCGCTGATGCCGTGGGCCACTGACAGCGTCAATTCCCCCGGCAATTCCAAGTGCAACTGTACGAACCAGTGGCTGCCGGAAATCCGCGTGCGCAAATCATGGGCGCCCAACACTCCGGGCACACCACGGGCCAGTTCCAGCATGTGCTGGCTGACCTCCGGCGGCAGCTCCTCGTCCATCAGTACCGCAAAACTTTCCCGGGCGATCTGGATCGCGCTCCACAAGATATAGGCGGCAATGCCCAGGCCGAACCAGGCGTCCACCTGATGGTAGCCAAACCCTGCCAGCACCAGCGCCACCAGGATGCTGCCGTTGAGCAGCAGGTCCGAGCGATAGTGCAGTGAGTCGGCGCGCACGGCGTTGGAGCCGGTTTCGCGGATCACCCGGTGTTGCAGCATCAACAAGGCCACGGTCAGGACCAGGGAAAACACAATCACGCCAATGCTCAGCCACGGTGCGCCGACCGGCTCCGGGTGTTGCAGGCGCTGGTAGGCCTGGAGCGCGATCAACACCGCACTGACGCCGATGAATAGCGCCTGGGCCATGCCGGACAGCGACTCAGCCTTGCCATGCCCATAGCGGTGATCGTCATCGGCCGGGCGCAAGGCGTAGTGCACCGCGAGCAAATTCAACAGCGAGGTCACGCCGTCCAACAGCGAATCGGTCAAGCCGGCGAGCATGCTCACCGAGCCGCTGAGCCACCAGGCGATGGCCTTGGTGATAATCAGCGCACAGGCCACGCCCACCGAAGCGCGGGTGGCCAGGCGCAAGAGCCTGGCGTGTTCGGGACTGCTGGTCATGGACGGTCCTTATGCGGCGGGTTGCAGGCCCAGGGACGCGAGTTGCTGCACACTCCCTTTGAACTGGATCATGCGCGGGTCGTCCAGCGGCAGGCTGCGGCCGGTTTCCTTCTGGATGATGCTTTGCAGCTTGGCATTGTCGACCTTGCCGTCGGCGCCAATGGCGTCGTGGAGTTTGGCCGGGTCGACCTGGGCAGTCTTGCCCGGTTCGAAATAGATGGCGCCGGTGGCGAAGTCCACGCCGAACGCGATCAGGCCGGGGATCACATAGAACAGCAGGCCCACGGCGTCGAGCACGGCAATGGTCGGGTCGATCTTGCCGTCGATCTGGCCACGGCGGTCGGGGTAGAAAATCGACCCGCAGGCGGTGAGTTGGCTCAGCAGGGTGACGGCGAGGACACCGCCGATGACACGGGAAGCGATACGCATGGGGACTCTCCTGAACACGGTGGATACGCGACTATATAGCAACGGCCTTACAGCAATGGCCTTGAGACCATCGTCGGCATTCGGCAGTTCGCCGTTATACTCGCCGCTCTGCTTTGGAGCCAGTATGAATTCGTTGCCGATCGATGAAGTTTTACCCGCGCTGCGTGACGCCTTGGCGAATCGCCATGAAGCCGTGTTGGAAGCACCGCCCGGCGCCGGTAAAACCACCCGTGTGCCTTTGGCGTTGTTGAACGAGCCCTGGCTGGCCGGGCAGACCATCCTCATGCTCGAACCCCGCCGCCTGGCCGCCCGTGCCGCCGCCGAACGCCTGGCCAGCGAGCTGGGTGAAAAGGTCGGCGAAACGGTCGGCTATCGCATCCGCCTGGACAGCAAAGTCGGCCCTGACACCCGTATCGAAGTGGTCACCGAAGGCATCCTCACCCGCCGTCTGCAGGACGACCCGGCGCTGGACGGTGTGGGCCTGTTGATCTTCGACGAGTTCCACGAGCGCAGCCTCGACGCCGACCTGGCGCTGGCCCTGAGCCTCAACGGCCGCGAACTGTTTCGCGATGAGCAACCGCTGAAGATCCTGCTGATGTCCGCCACTCTGGAAGGCGAGCGTCTGGCCAGCCTGCTGGATGACGCACCGATCCTGCGCAGTGAAGGCCGCATGTTCCCGGTGCAGATGCGCTGGGGCCGCCCTTATCAGCCCGGTGAATTCATCGAACCGCGGGTGGTGCAAACCATCCTCGAAGCCCTGCACGACGAAACCGGCAGCGTGCTGGTCTTCCTGCCAGGGCAGGCAGAAATTCGTCGGGTCCACCAGCAACTGGTCGACGTCCTCGGCGGGCGCCCCGATGTGCTGTTGTGTCCGCTGCATGGCGAGTTGGACCTCAACGCTCAACGCGCCGCCATCGACCCGGCGCCCGCCGGTAAACGCAAAGTCGTGCTGGCGACCAACATTGCCGAGACCAGCCTCACCATCAACGGCGTGCGCGTGGTGATCGATGCCGGGCTGGCACGCGTACCGCGTTTCGACCCGGGCAGCGGCATGACTCGCCTCGACACCCAGCGCATCTCCCGCGCCAGCGCCACCCAGCGCGCCGGTCGGGCAGGGCGCCTTGAGCCGGGCGTGTGTTATCGCCTGTGGTCCGAAGACCAGCATGAAGGCCTGGCCGCCTACGGCAGTGCGGAAATCCTCGCCGCCGACCTGGCCGGCCTGGCCCTGCAGCTGGCGCGCTGGGGCGTTACACCCAATCAATTGGTGTGGCTGGATGTGCCGCCGACCGCCGCGTATGCCCAGGCCCAGGATTTGCTGGTGCGCCTCGGTGCATTGAATGACGACGCACTCACCGCCCACGGCCAGAAAATGGCCGAACTGCCGGCCCACCCGCGTATCGCCCATCTGCTGTTGCGCGGGCAGGACCTGGGGCTGGCAAGCACCGCGTGCGATGTCGCCGCGCTGTTGGGCGAGCGCGATATCTTGCGCGGCGGCGGTGCGGACTTGCACAGTCGCCTGGCGCTGCTGTCCGGTGAAGAGCGCTCGCGCGGTACGCAAGGCGGCGTGCAACGGGCCAGGCAGTTGGCCCGGCAATACCGCGGCTATTTAAGAGCGCAGGCGACTCAAGCAGTGGCCGACCCCGATCATCCGCGCTGGCTCGGCGCCTTGCTGGCACTGGCCTACCCGGACCGCGTCGCCCAGCAACGTCGCCCAGGCGGTGCCGAGTACCGCCTGGCCAACGGCCGCGCGGCGCTGTTCGCCGAGGCCGATAGCCTGATGAAACAACCCTGGCTGGTCATCGCCGACCTGGGCAGCCGCCAGGGCCAGCGTGAAGAGCGCATCTACCTGGCGGCGGATTTTGACCCGGCGCTGTTCGACACGGTGCTTGCCGAACAAGTGCGCAACGTCGATCAACTCGACTGGGATGAGCGCGAAGGCGTGCTGCGCGCCGAGCGCCAACGCAAAGTTGGTGAGTTAGTGCTCAGCCGCGAACCCCTCACCGGCCTCGATGAGTCCGCGCGCAGTCAGGCACTGGTCAACCTGGTGCGTCGCAAAGGCCTGGAACTGCTGCCGTGGACGCCGGAACTGCGCCAATGGCAGGCCCGCGTCATGCTGCTGCGCCACCTTGACGCCGGCAAAACCAGTGAATGGCCGGATATCAGCGACAGTGCCTTGCTCGCCAGCCTCGAACACTGGCTGATGCCCTACCTGGGCAAAGTGTCGCGCCTGAGTCATTTCGCCAACCTGGATATCTCCAGTTTCCTGCACAACCTGCTGCCGTGGCCGCTGCCCCAGCGTCTCGATGAACTGGCGCCGCAGCATGTGAAAGTGCCGTCGGGCTCGTCGGTGCGGCTGGACTACAGCGAACAGCCACCGATCCTCGCGGTGCGCTTGCAGGAGTTGTTCGGGCTGGTCGACACCCCGCGCATTGCCGGTGGGCGCCAGGTGGTGAAGCTGCACCTGCTGTCCCCAGCGCGACGGCCGGTGCAGGTCACCCAGGATCTGGCGAACTTCTGGCGCAGCACCTACGCCGAGGTGAAGAAGGATCTGAAGGGGCGCTACCCCAAGCATTACTGGCCGGATGATCCGTTGGTGGCCGAGGCAACGGCGCGGATCAAGCCCCGCAAGTCGTAACACCACAGGCTCCAAATGTGGGAGGGGGCTTGCCCCCGATAGCGTTCTGTCAGCTAGAGAGGTATTGGCTGGCACACTGTAATCGGGGGCAAGCCCCCTCCCACATGGGTTTGTGTTGTTGGTTATGGCGCGGGGGGGAGCAGGAACCGGGCGATCACGGGCAGGTGGTTGGAAATGCGCAAGGTATCTTCCTGCCGCACTTTCGCTTCGACCCGCTTGATCTGCGGGCTGTAGAACAGGTAATCCAGTGTTCGGTCCGGCCCTTCCACACTGGGGTCGTTGGGGAAGTGGGTCAGCCACTTCTCACGGTCGATGCCGCTGGATTGGCTGTTGCTCGGGACCATCGGGTATTTGTCCCACAGCAGATGCAGCTCGCTGTCCGGCGAATACTGCCCGCGCTTGCCGGCGTCCAGGCGCAGGAATTGGCCCAGGGGCAGCAGGTTGAAATCCCCGCCGATCAGCCAGGGCGTGCCGCGCCCTTCGAATTTATCCAGCAGTTTGACTGTGGTCTGTACTTGTTCCAATACCGCGCTGCGCCCTGGGGCGTCACCGTCCAGGCGTGTGTTGAGCACCGCCAGTTGGCCGCCGTCGCTCAGGGGCAGGTAAGTCAGCAGCAAGGCCGGCTTGGGCTGGAACTGGCGGCTGAGGATGTTGGCCTCGGACGCCGGCAATTGCAGGCGTTCGGCGTGTTCGATCTGATAGCGGCTGAGTGTCGCGAGCTTGCGGCCGACGCTGCCGAAGATATGCCAATCGGGCACGAAGTCGGCTTTCCAGTCGAAGGTCTGGGCGCTGCATGGGTACAGGTCGACCAGGCGTTCTTGCAGCAGGGCCAGTTGGTCCTGATAGTGGGAAGGCTTGGCGTTTTCGTCGAGCTCCTGCAAGAGCAGGATGTCGGGTTGTTCGTCGCGGATTACCCGCGCCACTTCGTCAAGGCTGGCGGCCATGTCTTCCACGGTAGGCCGATCATCCGGGCCGCTGCCATTGGCCGTGTCGTACCAGAACACGTAGTTCTTGCCGGCCAGGTATTGCACGTTCCAGGTCATGACCTTGAGCGCCTGCCCCGGCAGCAGCGTGGGCGCACGGGGCGCAACGCAACTCACCGGCAGGGTTTCCTTGGGCTCGGGACGCCAGGTCAGGCTGTAGACCATGGCTGCAAACAGCCCCGCGATGATCAGCAGGCTCAGCAAGGTGATGCGCAATAAACGGGTCATCGGCTCGGCTTATAGCGTTTCAGAAGTGGCACGGAGCATATCACCGCGCGTCGGCATCGCCACCGATCAGCATGAATAAACGGAACAGTACCACGCTGGTAAACAGCTGCAGGAAGCTGTGGGCGCTGTCCAGTAACAGGCCCAGCAGCGGCGCGGGCTCGGGGTAGGCCGCTACGCTGGCGCCCTTGAGCAGCCACAACGGCGTCATCACACACAGCAGGCACACCAGGATCCGCCAGAAATGCCCACGGCTCAGGCGGAAACTTTCCTTCATCGCCTCCAGCGCTGGCATGCCGCGCAGCACCAGCAGGTACTCGGCAAACGCCAGCACCACCATCAGCCACAGCCCCGGCAGGAAATACAGCGACAGCCCCAGCAGGATCAGCAGTGTGCTCATGGCCGTCAGCAGGGCAAAGCGCGGCCACAGGGTCAGGGCCATGGCCCAGACATCCTTGGTGCGCGGCGACTCGCCACGGGTGCGGGCATCCAGAAAAAGTATCAAGGCCCCGGTGTACAGCGGGTACACCAGCAACCCCACCACCACGCTGTAGCCGGGGAATGCATCCTCGCCCACCACGTGATTCAGCACCTGTTGCAGCAGGGCTTCGAAAATCACCAACGGCAAGCACAACTGGACGATGGCGCCCAAGTTGCGTTGGGTGAAACGGAAAGAGTCGCGCAGCACGTCTAACGGATTCATCAAGTTCATCGCAGGCCTGAAAGCAAGGGCAACACTTTAACCGATCATCACCGGCGGTGAGCAAACGTAAACCTTGAGTAAAGACCATTGAAACAACTCGTAACACCCCCATAACTAGAGCGGCGCCTGATGACAGGCACACCACGATTTCTACCGGCAATCTAACGAGGTCGCCATGAACAGCGAAGAGCAAACCCTGATCGATGGACTGTTTTCACGGTTGCAACAAGCCGAAACGGACTCAGCCCCCCGCGACGCCCAGGCCGAAGCGCGGATCAAGGAGCACATGACGCGCCAACCGGCGGCCGGGTACTACATGACCCAGTCGATCCTGGTGCAGGAACATGCGCTCAAGAGCCTCGACGCGCAGAACAAGCAGCAGGCGCAGCAGATCCAGCAATTGCAGGATGAACTGCAGAGGGCCAAATCCGCGCAGCCTGCTCCGGCGAGCAGCGGCGGTTTCCTGTCGAGCATCTTTGGCGGCGGTGGTTCCCGTGATCAGCAGCCGGCTCAAAGTGCACCGCCTTCTTCTGGTGGCGGCTGGCGCGAACCGGCGCGGCCTGGGTTCAGCCAACCTGCCCCGCAGCAGAATTATCAACAGCCTGCTCCAGCCGCTCCGGTGGGCAGCGGCTTCCTTGGCGGCGCGATGAAAACCGCAGCCGGCGTGGCCGGTGGTGTATTGCTGGCCGAAGGCATCAGCAGCCTGTTCAACCACAATTCGCAACAGCCGCAAGTCGTGGAAGAAATCATTCGTGAGGAGCCAGCGCCTGCCAGTGACAACGGCAACTGGGGCAATGATGACCAGAAGTACGCCGGCAACGACAGCTGGGGCAGCAACAATTCGGACAGCTTTGCCGACAGCGATTATTCCGACGATTCTTCCTCCTTCGGCGACGACGATTCCTTCGTCTGACCTACCTTGGCCCGGGGCGCTGCGTCGCCCCGGTCTGATTTTTCCCGGCAACCCTCTCGCGGCTGGCATACTTGCACCCTTTCCGGGCCCTGGCGCCTGGCTGTCATGAGGAAGTGCGGTGAAGAAAATTGCAGTGTTCGCCGATGTGCAAAACCTCTACTACACCGTCCGCCAGGCCTATGGTTGCCACTTCAACTACGCCGCGCTGTGGGCTGACATCAGCGCGCGCGGGCAGATCGTCGAGGCGTACGCCTATGCCATCGACCGTGGCGACAGCAAGCAGCAGCAATTCCAGCAGATCCTGCGCAACCTGGGCTTCACGGTAAAACTCAAGCCCTACATCCAGCGCAGCGACGGCTCGGCCAAGGGCGACTGGGACGTGGGCATCACCCTCGACATCATGGACGCCGCCGACCACGTCGATGAAATTGTGCTGGCCTCCGGCGACGGTGATTTCGACATGCTGCTCGACCGGGTTATCCACAAGCATGGCGTCGAGGCCGTGGCCTATGGCGTACCGGGGCTGACGGCCAATTCATTGATACGCGCCGCCAGCCGCTACGTGCCGATCGAAGGCGCTTTGTTGCTTAAATAGATCTTCAGATGGAGTTGGAACAGGTTTGGAACGTATAGCGGTCATCGACTTTGAAACCACCGGCATCACCCCGAGCAGCCGTTGCCGTGCCACGGAAATCGCGGTGGTCATCCTTGAGCGTGGCCAGATCGTGGACCGCTACCAGAGCCTGATGAAAACCGGCGTGCACGTGCCGGCGTTCATCGAACAACTCACCGGCATCAGCAACGCCATGCTGCGCAGCGCGCCGCCGGCGGAGCGGGTGATGAACGAGGTCAATGAGTTCGTCGGGACTACGCCGCTGATGGCGCACAACGCTGCGTTCGACCAGAAGTTCTGGGATTACGAATTGGGCTTGATCCGCCGCACGCGTTTGCAGAAGTTTGCGTGTTCTCTGTTATTGGCGCGACGCCTGATGCCGTCGGCGCCAAACCATAAGCTCGGCACGTTGAACGCCTTCGCTCAACTGCCCCACACCGGCCAGGCTCACCGGGCGCTGGCGGATGCGGAGATGGCGGCCAACCTCACGGCGCACCTGGCTCAGGAGCTGCGCCGTACCCACGGCCTGCGCGAACTGTCCCACGACCTGCTGTGCACCTTGCAGAAAGTGCCGGCGGCGAAGATCAATGAACACTTGAAGAAACATCGCGGGTTCTGACCTCGCCACACGCTCCAGAACACTGGGCTCTGAATGTGAAACTCAACATGTGGGAGGGGGCTTGCCCCCGATAGCGGTCTGACAGCTACAGATGTATTGGCTGACACACTGCCATCGGGGCAAGCCCCCTCCCACATGGGTTCTGCGGTGTTTAGCGAGGCTGCACACAGGCCAACGCCCGATCCACTACACCCTTGGCCATCTCTACTAAATGCATCACGGCCCGCTGTTGCGCCTTCATCCGCCTGATAAAGCAGGCGTTGGATGGTAGGGCTTTTGCGCATTTTCCACTGATCGGACTTGCACGTCCGGTCACCGGATATTCGATGACATAGCGAGACTAGCCACATGGCTCAATGGAAACAAGGCTGTGGAATTCTCTAGGAAACTTCCCGCAAATGAAAGGGATCGGTCTTGCTGGTCATCCACAGCATCAGTGCTGTGTAATTAATCCTGCGGGTGAGTGAGAAAATCTCATACGCTGGTAGGGCCTTACACGTCATTCAGCCACGGGGCAGTATTAAGTGAAAAAGAAGCCAATCCATCTCTTGAGTCTGGCGATCACATCAAAGATACTCGGTATAAATTAGTCGCTGCTCGATTATAGAGAGCTATCATGCTTACCAAACTCGAAGCTCATGGTTTCAAAAATCTTTTAGATTTTTCTGTGTCACTTGGTCCATTTAACTGTATTGCTGGTCTGAATGGCGTAGGAAAATCAAATATATTTGATGCTATTAAGTTCCTCTCGCTGTTAAGTGACAAGTCTATCGTAGAGGCGGCATTGGCAGTTCGGGATTCCGAATCTACTGATCCGCTAGATATTTTTTGGACAAATGGTGAGTATCGAGTCGAAAGTTTAAAGTTGGCTGTGGAGATGATTGTTCCGCTGGATATAGTTGATGATTTTGGCCGTAAGGCTCAAGCAACTTCAACATTTTTGCGTTATGAGGTCGAAATTGCTAGGGATCCTCTAGAGGAGAAGTCTGGCTCCTTGGGGTTGTATCTTTCGCGTGAAACGCTTGTGCATATAAATAAGGGGGAGGCTACCAAGTCTTTGCATTTTCCGCTAAGTGTTTCACAGTTTCGTGATAATGTTGTTTTGAATAAAAGAAAAGGTGCAGGTTTCATTTCTACTCAAAAGGTAGATGATGGGATTGTGGAGATTCACCTTCATCAGGATGGTGGGAGTAGTGGCCAACCTCAGAAAATTCCCGCTAGGTACATTCCTAAAACGGTTGTCGCGAACACGAATAGTGCTGTTTGGCCAACGATTTTGGCAGCTAGAAGAGAAATGCAATCTTGGAGATTCCTTTCTCTAGAGCCGACAGCGATGCGACGTTCAAACAAAATGCACGAAGACGCAAGTGTCGGTGCTGATGGCGGTCGTTTGGCTGCCGCATTACATAAGTTATATCGTAAAGACGAGAATGTCTATTCGCGTATAGCGAGTAGACTTTCTGAAATTGTTCCTACATCTGATGTGCGAGTCGATGTAGATCAAGTTAGGCAATTGCTCACTGTTGAGGTCAAAGAGCGCTCTGGTGCGTTTTTACCAGCAAGAGCTCTTTCCGACGGAACTCTTAGATTCATGGCTCTATGTATTATGGCCGAGGATCCGGATTTCAAAGGACTTCTTTGTTTCGAAGAGCCCGAGAATGGTATCCATCCTGCAAAAATGGGAGCGATGTTAGCGTTGCTTAAGGAACTGGCTGTTGATACCAGCTATCCAGTAGGGGAAGATAATCCAATGAGGCAAATATTGATTGCTACTCACTCCCCAGTTTTAGTGAAGCTAGAGTCTCCAGATGATTTGATATATGCAGATGTCGTAAAGGTTTTGGGGCCGGATGGAACGCCGGCGTCTACGATTCGCTGTAAAAGCTTGCGCGAAAGCTGGCGTTTTAAATCTGGTTCTGAATGCATTGATAAAGGATCGATTATTGCTTATCTGGCTCTGCCGCCGGATAGTCAAATCTCTATGGAATTTGAAGAGTAAATCCTGGGGTTTTTGCATATGAAGATAAGGTTCGTTCTCACTGGGGAAGGCTCTTCGGATTTGAGGCTGGTAGAGCATATACAAACAATACTAATCGAAGAGGGGTTTTCAGAGGTCAGTGGTGAGGTTCCTGATTTGGGTATGTTTAGGCCCGCTATAGGACGCTCCGTTCGTGATAAGTTGGTGGCGCTAGCGAAATATTATCCTCATGCAGACGTAATATTTGTGCATCGTGATGCTGATAACGTCGGCGTGGCAGTTAGAGAACTTGAAGTTTCTCAAGCGAGCGTAGGTGTGTTGGAATTGGAGAGAGTTATATCGGTGGTTCCAGTTACCATGCTAGAAACTTGGCTGCTCGCAGACGTGAACGCAATAAAACGTGTGGCGGGAAACGCGTCTTACCGTGGAGCCATCGGCTGTATTCCGTCCGTTCGGAGACTTGAAGATGCACGTGATACAAAGCAGATATTGATGGATGCCCTCTGTGAGGCGAGTGGAACTCAAGGTGCGAGGTTGAGCAAGTTCAAAAAAAGATTTTCCGAGATGCGGGCTCGTCTGACAGTAGATCTGGATCCTGCCGGTCCGGTTCGAGACCTGCCCTCCTATCAGCTGTTTCGAGAGAAAGTCAGTAGCTATGCAAGAAATAAACTTGATGCTTAGTGAAAACTGGTTGTTGAGGTGAGTTTAAGGGGGGCGCATGCCCCCACTTGACTTACTTAGTACTCCCCTCCAACTGCCCCAACGGCACCCGTCGCTCTATCGCACTCGACAAAATAATCGAGGTCTTGCTGAACCCGAACTTCGCCACGCGGTTGATCAAGCTCTCCAACTCCGGCATCGACCCCACCGCCGCCTGCATGATCACGCACGGGTCGCCGGTCACCCGATGGCATTCTGTCAGCTCGGGAATTTCCGCCAGCGCGTCGTACACCTTCTGACTGCCATGATTGGTCAACCGCAGTTCAATCACGCACTGGATCGGCAACCCCACCTTGGATAAATCCACCTTGGCCTGATACCCGGTGATCACCCCGCTGGCCTCCAATTTGGCCACGCGCTCGGCCACGGCAGGGGCGGAGAGGTTTACCGTGCGGGCCAGTTGCGCGTAGGACGCACGGCCGTCTTCGAGCAGGGCGCTGAGGAGCATGCGGTCGTATTTGTCCATGATAAGGCTCCGGTTGCGCGTGACTTTCGAAAGCACGGTTTATAGCCTTCACAACCATGCTTTGAAAAGTGTAACGGCGTTTTAAACAGGTTTTGTAACTTATGTTTAACGACCTGCCTTTTTAGAATAAGCCTCTCTTCTCTCTGCCTTAGAGCTGCCCAATGCCTGGCCCACGTCGCTTTCCCTTACCGTTGATCGCTGCCTTTTTTGCGCTGTATGTGATTTGGGGGTCCACCTACCTGGTGATCCGCATTGGTGTGGAGTACTGGCCGCCGCTGATGCTGGGTGGGATTCGCTTTTTGGTGGCGGGGTTGGCGATGTATGGCTTTTTGCGTTGGCGCGGGGCGCCGGCGCCGACCTGGGTGCAGTGGAAGGCTGCGGCGAAGATCGGCGTTCTGCTGCTCACCTTCGGCAATGGCGCGGTGACGGTGGCCGAACATACCGGCGTTGCGTCCGGTGTGGCCGCGCTGGCGGTGGCGACGGTACCGTTGTTCACCTTGTTGTGCGGCTATTTCTGGGGCGCGCGCAATACCCGCCTGGAGTGGGCCGGGGTGGTGCTGGGGATTATCGGCATTGCCATGCTCAACATGGGCTCCAACCTGCAATCAAGTCCGACCGGCGCGATGCTGTTGCTGTTTGCCGCCGCGTCCTGGGCGTTCGGTTCGGTGTGGAGCAAGCACTTGCCGTTGCCGGCGGGCGCGATGGCCAGCGCGGCGGAAATGATCATTGCCGGTGCGCTGCTGTTGGTGGGCAGTGCGCTGACCGGTGAGCGGCTGCACGCGGTGCCTCCGATCGAGGGCTGGTTGGCCCTGGTCTACCTGGCGGTATTCGGCTCGATCATCGCCTTCAATGCCTACATGTACCTGCTCAAGCACGTACGCCCGGCGGCGGCGACCAGCTATGCCTACGTCAACCCGGCGGTGGCGGTATTGCTGGGGATTGTGTTCGTGGGCGAGACCATCGGCCTGGAAGAAGCCCTGGCCATGCTGGTGATCATTAGCGCCGTCCTGCTGATCAGCCTGCCCCAGTGGCGCAAGCCCAAGCCGGAAATAAGGTAAACTGCGGCGCATTGCGACCTTGCGCTGAATTTTTCCTACGGTAAACACATGACTTTCGCCACCCTTGGCCTGATCGAACCCTTGCTGCGCGCCCTTGAGACGCTTGGCTACCAGACCCCGACGCCGGTGCAGGCGCAAGCCATTCCGGCAGTGCTGGCCGGTCGCGACCTGATGGCCGCGGCCCAGACCGGTACCGGCAAGACCGCCGGTTTCGCCCTGCCGCTCCTGCAACTGTTGACGATGGAAGGGCCGAAAGTCGCCGCCAACTCGGCGCGTGCGCTGATCCTGTGCCCGACCCGCGAGCTGGCCGAGCAGGTGCACGCCAGCGTCGCCGAGTACGCCCAACACCTGCCACTCACCACCTACGCGGTGTACGGCGGCGTGAGCATCAACCCGCAGATGATGAAGCTGCGCAAGGGCGTCGACATTCTGGTCGCCACGCCCGGTCGCCTGATCGACCTGTTCCGCCAGAACGCGCTGAAGCTCAACCAACTGCAAACCCTGGTGCTCGACGAAGCCGACCGTATGCTCGACCTTGGCTTCTCGGAAGAGCTGGCGAACATCTACCGCATGCTGCCGAAAAAGCGCCAGACCCTGCTGTTCTCCGCGACCTTCTCCGATGACATCCGCCTGCTGGCCGGGCAGATGCTCAACGACCCGCTGAGCATCGAAGTCAGCCCGCGCAACGTTGCTGCCAACACCGTGAAGCAGTGGATCGTGCCGGTGGACAAGAAGCGCAAGCCGGAGCTGTTTGTGCACCTGATGCGCAAAGGCCGCTGGAAGCAGGTGCTGGTGTTCGCCAAGACCCGTAACGGCGTGGATGCGCTGGTGGATAAGTTGCAGGGCCTGGGCATCAATGCCGACGGCATCCATGGCGACAAGCCTCAAGCGACCCGCCAACGTGCGCTGGACCGTTTCAAATCCAGTGAAGTGCAGATCCTGGTAGCCACTGATGTGGCTGCCCGTGGCCTGGACATCGAAGACTTGCCGCTGGTGGTCAACTTCGACTTGCCGATCGTGGCTGAAGACTACATCCACCGAATCGGCCGTACCGGGCGTGCGGGCAATACCGGTGAGGCGATTTCCCTGGTGTGTGCCGATGAAGTGAACATGCTGTCGGCCATCGAGATGCTCACGCGTCAGACCCTGACCCGCAAGATGGAGCCGGACTTCGAACCGGAGCACCGCGTGCCGGACACCGACGCCAGCGGGCAGGTGGTGAAGAAGCCGAAGAAACCGAAGAAGCCTAAAACGTCCGGTGGTGGCGGTAAGCGCAACCTGGGCAAGTGGGTGGACAGCGGTGAAGTGACGCCGGCGGAGCCTTCGATCAAGCCGGTGCGCAAGGTGCCCGTTTTTAATACCGGGCCACGCAAGAAGAAGTAAGTTCTTCAGCGCGGCTGATGGCCTCATCGGGGGCAAGCCCCCTCCCACATTTGACTGTATTCACAAATCAAAGTGTGGGAGGGGGCTTGCCCCCGAAGGCGGCTTTGAATTCACCGCAATCTCAGCGATTGAGCCACTCCAACATCCCCCGCCCAGCCGCCCGGCCGCTGGCAAAACACCCCGTCAGCAAATACCCCCCGGTCGGCGCCTCCCAATCCAGCATTTCCCCCGCACAAAACACTCCCGGCAACTGCTTGAGCATCAAGCGCTCATCCAGCGCCTCAAATGGCACGCCGCCTGCGGTGCTGATGGCCTCATCCATCGGCCGTGTCTTCACCAGCGTCAATGGCAGCGCCTTGATCGCCACCGCCAACTTCGCCGGATCGTTGAAGTGCTCAGCCGGCGCCAACTCGCGCAGCAGTGCCGCTTTGACCCCCTCCAACCCCAACTGACTGTGCAGGTGTTTGCTCATCGAGCGCGAACCACGCGGCTTGGCCAGGGCAGCCAGGACCTTGTCCAGCGGCTTGCTCGACAACAGGTCGATATGCACGGTGGCCGCACCGTCGCGGTTGATCGCTTCGCGAATCGGCGCTGACAGCGCGTAGATCAAGCTGCCTTCGATGCCGGTAGCGGTGATCACGCATTCGCCCAGCCGAGGCTTGTCGTCCCCCAGCCCGATGGCGACGTTTTTCAACGGCGCGCCAGCGAATTTGCTGACCATCAATTCGCTCCAGGCCGACACCTCGAAACCGCAGTTGCTCGGTTGCAGCGGGGCGTAAGGCACGCCTTTGTCCTCCAGCAACCTGAGCCAGGCGCCGTCAGATCCCAACCGTGACCAACTGCCGCCGCCCAGCGCCAGCAGCACGGCATCGCTGCGGACCGTTTTTTCGCCTTCGGGGCTGTGGATAAGTAAGTCGCCCTCGGCATTCCAGCCTACCCAACGATGCCGGGTGTGGATAACCACGCCCTGGTCGCGCAGACGCTTGAGCCAGGCGCGCAGCAGCGGGGCGGCTTTCATATCTGTAGGAAACACTCTGCCCGAGCTGCCGACAAAGGTCTCGATCCCCAAGCCATGAATCCACTCGCACAACGCCTCGGCCCCAAAACTACGCAGCAGTGGCGCCATGTGCGGCTCACGTTCGGCATAGCGCGACAGAAACGCCGGGTACGCCTCGGAGTGGGTGATGTTCATGCCGCCCACGCCGGCCAGCAGGAACTTGCGCCCCACGGACGG
Source organism: Pseudomonas sp. DR208 (assembly GCF_019823005.1). Classification (NCBI taxonomy): domain Bacteria; kingdom Pseudomonadati; phylum Pseudomonadota; class Gammaproteobacteria; order Pseudomonadales; family Pseudomonadaceae; genus Pseudomonas; species Pseudomonas sp. DR208. Next base: position 5,645,593 of record NZ_CP081944.1, on the reverse strand, counting down.
CATGCCGTCGTACAGGTCCACCCGTACGCCTGCCTGGCTCAGGACTTCGGCGGCCGTCAATCCGGCAGGGCCGCCGCCGATGATGATGACGTGTGGGGGAGGGGTATCGGGCATGGGCTGCGCTCGCATAAATTAGCCGAGCATTCTACCCGACGAGAGTGAAAACGCCTGATCAAAAAACGTACAGCTTCCTACAGGCCTTATGATTAGTAGCTCTCACACGCTTACACTCAAGTTATCCACAGGTGGTTCCACAGGCATTGTGGGTAACGCCCACAGTTCAGTGACAACCTGATGACGTCCATACCCGTTGCGCACTGTGGTGCAGAATGCCGTGGCGGCGGGCCAGGGCCGGGCGGTCCTTGCTGTAGCCGCCGCCGATCACGCCCATCACCGGGATGTCGCGGCCCAGGCAATGGCGCATCACGCTTTCGTCGCGGGCGGCGACGCCTTGGTCTGTCAGCTTGAGGTAACCGAGGGCGTCGTCCTTGTGCACATCGACGCCGGCGTCGTACAGCACCAGGTCCGGCTGGTAGAGCGGCAGCAGGTAGTTGAGCGCGTCGTCCACCACCTTGAGGTAATCGGCGTCGCCCATGCCCATCGGCAGAGGGATGTCCCAGTCGCTCTGGGCCTTGCGCGCGGGGAAGTTCTTTTCGCAGTGCAGCGATACGGTGATGGCGTCCGGCGTGTCGTGGAGGATGCGTGCCGTGCCATCGCCCTGGTGCACGTCGCAATCGAAGATCAGCACGCGGTTGACCCGGCCGCTGGCCAGCAGGTAATGGCTGATCACCGCCAGGTCATTGAAGATGCAGAAGCCCGCCGGGTAATCGTAGTGCGCGTGGTGGGTGCCGCCGGCCAAGTGGCAGGCCAGGCCGTGTTCCAGTGCTTGCTCCGCTGCCAGGATGGAGCCACCGACCGCGCGCACGGTGCGCCGGGCCAGGGCTTCGTTCCAGGGCAGGCCGAGGCGACGTTGGTCTTCGCGGGACAACTCGCCGCCCATGTAGCGTTCGATATACCCAGCGTCATGGGCCAGGGCCAGAATTTCTGGCGGGCACAGCTGCGGGCGCAGCAGTTGGCTGTCCTCGGTCAGTCCGGTGGACACCAGGTGGTCGCGCAGCAGGCGGAACTTGTCCATGGGGAACCGGTGGTCCGCCGGGAACTCGGGGCTGTAGTCATCGTGGTAGATCAATGGCAGAGGCATGGGATTTTCTGACGGGAACCTGCGACGCATCTTACCCGCGTTGTACACTCACGCACATGGCAAGGGAGGGGACCCATGGAGCCGATACTCGAATTGGAAAGCGCACGCCTTTTGTTGCGCCAATGGCGCGACAGCGACCTGCCGGACTTTGCGCGCATGTGCGCCGACCCGCAGGTGATGCGTTATTTCCCGGCCACACTGAGCCACCTGGAAAGCGCCGCGTTGATCGGCCGGATTCGCGGCCACTTCGCCGAATACGGCTTTGGCCTGTGGGCGTTGCAACGCAAGGACACGGGGGAATTCATCGGTCTCACCGGGTTGCTGAATGTCAGCTTCGATGCCGACTTTACCCCGGCGGTGGAAATCGGCTGGCGCCTGGCTCGCGAACACTGGGGCCTGGGCTATGCCAGCGAGGCCGCCTGGACCGCATTGCGCTGTGGTTTTGATCGTCTGAACCTGGACGAGATTGTCGCCTTCACCACCGAATCCAATCTGCCATCACAAAAAGTCATGCAGGCCATCGGTATGCATTACGATCCCCAGGCAGATTTTGAACACCCCAAGGTCGCAGCCGATGACCCGCTGCGCCATCATGTTTTGTACCGCATCACCCGCGCCCAATGGTTGGACACGCTGCACGGATAGGCAGCCCGGAATGCCCGATAGATTTTAGGAGTTGCTCTATGAGCCAAGTATTGGAAGATCTGGTGGACCTGCTGACCCTGGAGCCGATCGAGGAAAACCTCTTTCGTGGCCGCAGCCAGGACCTGGGTTTTCGCCAACTGTTCGGCGGCCAGGTGCTCGGCCAGTCGCTGTCGGCGGCCAGCCAGACCGTAGAAGAAGCGCGGCACGTGCATTCCCTGCACGGTTATTTCCTGCGCCCTGGCGACGCGAAGTTGCCGGTGGTGTACTCGGTGGACCGCGTGCGCGACGGCGGCAGTTTCAGCACGCGCCGGGTGACGGCGATCCAGAAGGGCCACCCGATCTTCACCTGCACCACCTCGTTCCAGTACGACGAACAAGGCTTCGATCACCAGACCACCATGCCCGTGGTGGTCGGCCCGGAAAACCTGCCGTCGGAGCTGGAACTGACCCAGCAACGCGCGCATCTGATCCCCGAGCACATGCGCGACAAGCTGCTGTGCCCCAAGCCGATCGAAGTGCGCCCGGTCACCGAGAAAGACCCGTTCAACCCGCAACCGTCCGACCCGGTCAAGTACGTGTGGTTCCGCGCCGACGGCGCCCTGGCCGATGCACCGGCGCTGCACAAATACCTGCTGGCCTACGCCTCGGACTTCGGCCTGCTGACCACTTCGCTGCTGCCCCACGGCAAGACCGTGTGGCAGAAAGACATGCAGGTCGCCAGCCTCGATCACGCGCTGTGGTTCCACGCCGACCTGCGTGCCGATGACTGGTTGCTCTACGCCATGGACAGCCCGTGGGCCGGCAATTCCCGGGGGTTCTCCCGAGGCAGCGTGTACAACCGCGCCGGGCAACTGGTGGCCTCGGTCACCCAGGAAGGCCTGATTCGCCATCGCAAGGATTGGGCATGAGCCTAACAGAGGTTAAACATTGGGTGTTCGACATGGACGGCACCCTGACGGTGGCCGTGCATGATTTCGCGGCCATTCGCGTGGCCCTGGAGATTCCACCCGAAGACGACATCCTCACGCACCTGGCGGCGTTGCCGAAGGAGGTTGCGGCGGCCAAGCATGCCTGGTTGCTGGAGCACGAGCGTGAGCTGGCGTTGGAGTCGGTGGCCGCCGAAGGCGCGGTAGAACTGGTGCGCGAACTGGCCGGGCGTGGCTATCGCCTGGGTATCCTGACGCGCAATGCGCGGGAGTTGGCGCATATCACCCTGGACGCGATTGGCCTGGCGGACTGTTTTGCCATGGAGGACGTGCTGGGGCGTGACGATGCGCAACCGAAGCCGGATCCGGACGGCCTGCTGAAACTCGCGGCGGCGTGGGATGTGGCGCCAAGCGAGATGGTGATGGTCGGTGATTACCGCTTTGACCTGGACTGCGGCCGGGCGGCGGGGACGCGAACGGTGTTGGTGAATCTGCCGGAGAACCCGTGGCCGGAGTTGGCGGATTGGCATGCATCGGACTGCGCGGTGCTGCACCAGATGATCCAGCCCAGACAATAGAGATCAACTGTGGGAGGGGGCTTGCCCCCGATAGCGGTGTATAAATCAGCACATGTGTAGTTGGCAGACCGCAATCGGGGGCAAGCCCCCTCCCACAGGTTATGGCGTGAACAGTACTTTCTGGCCCTCGGGCGACGTAAACATCCCGTCTCCGTCATGCCCCACCCCCGGCACTTCCACCAACTTATGACTCAGCTGCGGATGCCGCTGCTTGAGGTAGTCAAAGTAGTTGTGCCCACGAATCAGGCGGTACGCGCCCTGGGTCTCGGCGGCGCAGCTTTTGTCCAGCGCGGGGTGGTTCGGGTCGGTGTCCTGCTGGCCCAGCAGGTAGGTGATATTGCGTGACACGTAAGCCTGCTCGAGCTGTTGGGCGCTCTGGCCCTTGGCGTAGTCGGGCAGGTCTTGCAGGCCGTACTTCCAGTCGTTGAAGCCTGGGCAACGGGCGGTATCGAACTTCACCGGGCGTTGGGGGGTGAAGTAGGCGTAGGACGAAGGGTTGGCCACCACGTAACGCAGGCTGATGCCTTCGGTTTGCAGCAGCGGATGGTCGTGCCCGGTGAGGGCGAAGCGCTGCACCACCTGGCCGCCACCGGAGTGGCCGGCCACGACGATTTCCTTCAGCGCCGGGAACAGCGTGCGGTTGCCCAGGTGCTTGATGATCTGGTCGAGGGCGCCGTAGGAGCTGATGTGTCCCGGACCGGTGGAGGGCTCGCCGGCCATCCAGTCATTGCCGTTCCAGCGCAGTACCTGATTGTCCAGGTGGTTGCGCTTGACGTCGGACGCATTCAGAAACTGCGGCGCAATCACCAGTGTGTTGGCGCTCTGGCCTGCGTGCTCGGCGGCGTCTTCGGCGCTTTGCAGGTAGGTTTGCGCATTGCGCAGGCGGCCGTGCACGATGATCAATGCGCGGGTGACCTGGGGCAGTGGCTGGCGCCAATCCTGGCTCAAACCGAGGCTGAGATCGCCGGCCTCCAGGTGGAAACGATGGGGGCTGACGTCCTTGACGCCGTGTTCGGCGGCCCAGGTTGAACACGTGACTAACAAGCCCAGCAGCAATCCCAAGCGTTTATTCATTCAAAGACTCTTGGCGGTAAACGTGTCGCATTGAGTGATCTGGCCCTGGGCGAAGCCGGTCTTGAACCAGCGAACCCGCTGTGCCGAGGTGCCGTGGGTAAACGAGTCCGGCACAACACGCCCCTGACCCTGTTGCTGCAAGCGGTCATCGCCAATGGCGTTGGCCGCGTTCAGTGCTTCTTCGATATCGCCGGGTTCCAGCCAGTTGAGGCGCTTTTGCGCACGGTTGGCCCAGACCCCGGCGAAGCAGTCGGCCTGCAGTTCCTGGCGCACCAGCAGGCCGCCATCACCTTGCATCTGTCGACCCTGCTGGCGTGCGGCCTGGATTTTCGACGAGATGCCCAGCAAGGTCTGCACGTGATGCCCGACTTCGTGGGCGATCACGTAGGCCTGGGCGAAATCACCGGCGGCCTGGAAGCGCTGCGACATTTCCCGGAAGAAATCCAGGTCCAGGTACACCTGCTGGTCAGCCGGGCAATAGAACGGGCCGCTGGCCGAGGTGGCTCCCCCGCAGGCGGAATTGACCCGGCCACGGAACAGAATCAGTTTCGGATTCTTGTAGGCCAGGCCGTTTTCCTGGAACACCTGGCCCCAGGTGTCTTCGGTATCGCCCAGCACGGCGCGGACAAAGTCCGCTTGCTCGTCGTTGGCCGGCGGCGCCTGACGTGTCTGCGTACTCACCGAGGGTGCCTGTTCCATCTGGCCGGTCAGTTGGCCGAGGATCTGCAACGGGTCCTGGCCGGTCAACCAGCCGATGCCGACAATCAGCACGATGGCCGTGAGGCTCAGGCCCTTGCCGCCCCCAAAGCGCATACCGCCCCCACCACCGCCCCCACCACCGCCGCTGTCATCGCGGGCGTCGACCACGTTGTCGCTGCGTCGGCCTTTTTTCCATAGCATGGGGCAATCCTCTCGGTGAACGGTCCTACATTAATTGGGGAAGAGTATGGCCGTTAATCGCGGCAATAGCCTTCGCCGGTATCGACAATCAGGCAATCCTTTTTATCCGCCAACCATTTCAAACCGGTGGCTTCGCCGTCGCCGGCGCTCAATTGCTGGGGGCCGTCCGGGCGGGTAAAGGCGATGCCGTCTTCGTTGGCTTCACCTTTGAAGGTGCCGGAGTCGTCGTCATCAAGGCCATATTTCATGGTCAGAATGTAGTGACCACGGCCAATACTGTCGTCCTTGGCGATGGTGAGGTAGAGGCCTTCTACGCCGATCCACTTGCCGAGCCATTTGTCGGTGGGCGGCGTTGCCGGCACCAGGGTGGCCTGCACGGACGCCGGTGCCGGCTTGGGGGCTGGCTGCTCTTGCTGGTTGCACGCGGTGAGCAGGGCAAGGGCAGACAGGACAAAGAGGATTTTTTTCATAGCAGCAAGGCCTTGATTAAAAAGTGTGCAACACGGCGGTCAACGTGCAGCGTTGGACTCGAATCCCGTGATTTAGTGCGCTGTTCGCACGGTGTTTGGTTATGCTCTAGGGGCAGACGCAGGCCCGGCTGCTAGATTACCGGGTTGAGTGCCACGCGTTCAGCTCGCCACGCAAGAGAATTCCATGACTGTCAGCACCCCCCTTTCCGGCGTCAACCACCCCTTCAAAGGCATTTTGCTGATTGTACTGGCGACGTTCCTGTTCTCCAGCCATGACGCCTTGTCCAAATACCTGGCCGGGTTCTACCCGATCGTGATGGTGGTGTGGGCGCGTTACCTGGTGCACACCCTGTTGATGGCCGGCATCTTCCTGCCGCAATCGGGCTTGCGCGTGCTGCGCAGCAAACGGCCGGGTATGCAGGTGGTGCGGGCGCTGTGCCTGTTGGGCACCAGCCTGTTTTTCACCTCGGCGCTGCACTTCATCCCCCTGGCGGAAGCCACGGCGGTGAACTTCCTTGCACCGATCCTGGTAACGGCGCTCTCGGTGCCGCTGCTCGGCGAACATGTGACACGTGGCCAGTGGCTGGCGGTGATCTGCGGGTTTGTCGGGGTGCTGGTCATCATCCACCCGGGCGGCGAACTGTTCACCCCGGCGGTCTTGTTGCCCCTGTGTTCGGCGCTGTTCTTCTGCTTCTACCAACTGCTCACGCGCATTCTCAGCCAATACGACACGCCCACCACCAGCAACTTCTTCGCCGGCCTGTGCAATACCTTGGTGATGAGTGCGATGGTGCCGTTCTTCTGGCAAGTGCCGACGCTGTGGCACGGCGTGTTGATGCTGGCCCTGGGCACCTGCGGGATGACCGCGCACTTGATGCTGACCCAGGCGTTCCGCTTCGCGGCACCGGCCTTGCTGGCGCCGTTTGGCTATTGCCAGATCGTGTTCGCGGGGTTGTTGGGCTGGCTGGTGTTCAATCACACCCCGGACCTGACCACGGTGGTCGGTATCGGGGTGATCTGCATGAGCGGGCTGGCCGCTGCCTGGCAGCAGCGGCGCCGGTAGCTGAGACGGTAGATCAAACGTCCACGGTAGGGATCTTGCGCGGTGCCATGAAGTACATCCAGGTCAGCGCAATGAAGTACATCGCCGGGATCAGGGTGAACAACACGGTGTAGTTGTTGTTCGTGACCGTGAGGATGTGGCCGACGATCTGGGTCATGAACATGCCGCCGATGGCCGCGCACATGCCACCAAAACCGAACACCGTGCTCATCATGTGCTTGGGTGTGTAGTCCATCACCAGGCTCCAGATGTTGGCGGTCCAGGCCTGGTGTGCGCCAATCGCCAGGGAGATGGCAAACACCGCGACCCACAGCTGGCTGGAACCGGCGGCCATGATCACGCCGACGATGCAGCAGGCAAACAGCAGCATCGACAGCAGCCGCGCCTTGATCGAGTTCATGCCTCGGCCGATCAGGAACGACGACAGAATCCCACCCCCCACGCTGCCGAAGTCGGCGGTCAGGTAGATGATGATCAGCGGGATACCCATCTGGGTCACGTTGATGCCCAGGTTGTATTGCTGGTTCAGGAACGGCGGCAGCCAGTACAGGTAGAACCAGAACACCGGCGCGGTCATCGAGTAGGCGAGGGCGAAGGCCCAGGTGCCACGCATGCGCAGGATGCGGCTGAAGGGCACGCGGGGTTGTTCCGGTTCGACTTCCTGTTGCACGTAGTCCAGTTCGGATTGTTTGACGGTGGGGTGGTCTTCCGGGTTGAAGTACTTCAAGCCCCAGAACAGCAGCCAGATTCCGCCGAGCGCCGACATGCACAGGAACGCCGCCTGCCAGCCCCACACGTGCAGGATCAACGGCAGCAGCATCGGCGTCATCATCGCACCCACGTTGGTGCCGGCGTTGAAGATACCGGTGGCCACTGCCCGTTCACCGGCCGGGAACCACAGGCGCGTGGTCTTGACGCAGGCCGGGTAGTTGGCGGCTTCGGTCAGCCCGAGAATGAAACGACAGACCATGAAGCCCACCGCCGAGGTGGCCAGGCCATGGGCGCCGGTGGCCAGGCTCCACAACAGGACCGCGCAGAAGAACACGCGTTTCACACCGACCCGGTCGATCAAGCGGCCCTGCAGCACAAAGCCGATGGCATAGCCGACCTGGAACCAGAAGTTGATGTTGGCGTAGTCCATCGCCGTCCAGCTCATCTCCTTGGCGAGGATAGGCTGCATCACGCCCAATGCGGCGCGGTCGATGTAGTTGAGGGTGGTGGCGAAGAACACCAGGGCCAACATGCCCCAGCGCGTTTTACCCACGGCCAGGGCGCCGCGGATCTTGTCGCCGATGCCGGCGTGCGGTGTGCCCGGGCGGTCGGCCAGGACGGAGTTTTGCAGAGGCATGAGGTCGTACCCGTTTTTTGAAATTTTTATGGTGTGTTCTGGGTCTTGTTACTGAATCGATGGTGCGCAGCGGCTAAAAAATCGTCAATTCGCCAAAACGGCTTTGTGTTCGATAATCGCACCAAAAACTAACCGGTTCGTACATTTTAATTGCTGTGAACAGTTTAGCGGCCAATAATTTGCCGTAAACAAGACGCACCTAAATGCCGGGAGTCGCCCATGCAACGCTCCATTGCCACCGTTTCCTTGAGCGGAACCCTGCCGGAGAAACTCGAAGCCATCGCGGCCGCCGGGTTCGACGGCGTAGAAATTTTCGAAAACGATCTGTTGTATTACGATGGCAGCCCCCGTGAAGTCAGGCAAATGTGTGCCGACCTGGGCATTGCCATCACCTTGTTCCAGCCGTTTCGCGATTTTGAAGGCTGCCGTCGAGACCGCCTTGCACGCAATCTGGAGCGCGCCGAGCGCAAATTCGACTTGATGCAGGAACTGGGCACCGACCTGGTGCTGGTGTGCAGCAATGCCTCCGCCGATTGCGTGGGCGACGAGCGCATTCTGCTCGATGACCTCGGCCTGCTCGCCGAACACGCCGGCCGTCGTGGCTTGCGCATTGGCTATGAAGCGCTGGCCTGGGGCAAGCATGTAAATACCTGGCAACAGGTGTGGGACCTGGTGCGTCAGGTCGATCACCCGAGCCTTGGTGTATTGCTCGACAGCTTTCATACCCTGTCCCTCAAGGGCGACCCGAGCGCCATCGCCGAGATCCCCGGCGACAAGATCTTCTTCGTACAAATGGCCGACGCGCCGATCCTGGCCATGGACGTGCTGGAGTGGAGTCGGCACTTCCGCTGCTTCCCCGGCCAAGGCGAATTCGACCTGGCTGGGTTCCTCGGGCCGATCATCAAGAGCGGCTACACCGGGCCGCTGTCCCTGGAAATTTTCAACGACGGCTTCCGCGCCGCGCCCACCCGTGCGAACGCGGCGGATGGCCTGCGCTCCCTGCTGTACCTCGAAGAGAAAACTCGCGAACGCCTGAAACAGGAAGCGCCGGCGCAACCGGTCGAGATTCTGTTTGATACCCCGCCTGCCAGCGAATACGACGGCATCGAGTTCCTTGAATTTGCCGTGGACGAGAGCCTTGGCGCCAAGCTCACCCACTGGCTGGAACGCCTGGGTTTCGTCAAGGCCGGGCAGCATCGCTCCAAGAGCGTGAGCCTGTTGCGCCAGGGCGATATCAACCTGATCCTCAACTGCGAACCCTATTCGTTTGCCCACAACTTTTTCGAGGCCCATGGGCCGTCGCTGTGTGCCACCGCGATTCGGGTCAAGGACAGCGCCAAGGCCCTGGAGCGGGCGGTGGCGTACAAAGGCCAGCCGTATCGCGGCCTGGTCGGGCCGAATGAGCTGGAGCTGGCGGCGGTACGTGCGCCGGATGGCAGCCTGATTTACCTGGTGGATCAGAGTGAAGGCGGGCTGTACGACACCGACTTCAACCTGCAGCCCGGCGTGTCATCCAGCGGCGGCTTGCTGCGTATCGACCATATGGCCATGGCCCTGCCAGCCGACAGCCTCGACAGCTGGGTGCTGTTCTACAAGAGCCTGCTGGATTTCGAAGCCGATGACGAAGTGGTACTGCCCGACCCTTACGGCCTGGTGAAAAGCCGCGCGCTGCGCAGCCGTTGCAGCTCGATCCGTCTGCCGCTGAACATCTCCGAGAACCGCAACACGGCGATTTCCCACGCGCTGTCGAGCTATCGCGGCTCGGGTGTGCACCATATTGCCTTCGACTGCGCGGATATCTTTGCCGAAGTGCGCCGCGCCAAGGAGGCCGGTGTGCCGCTGCTGGATATCCCGCTCAACTACTACGACGACCTGGCGGCGCGTTTCGATTTCGACGATGAGTTCCTCAGTGAGCTGGCGTACTACAACGTGCTGTACGACCGCGATGCCCAGGGCGGCGAGTTGTTTCACGTCTACACCGAACCCTTCGAAGGGCGGTTTTTCTTCGAGATCATCCAGCGCAAGAATGGTTATGCCGGCTACGGCGCAGCCAACGTGGCGGTGCGCCTGGCCGCCATGGCCAAATCGCGCAGCGGTGCGGTGCGCCAGGCGCGTTTATAACGGCGGTGCGGTGCTTTCTTTCGGGGAGCGTCGCGGCCCATAATCACGGCCTGCATAACACTGGCCGTGAGCGCACCATGACCACCGAGGCACCTCGCAAGAGTCGTAAGAACAATCCGGAAAAGACCCGCGAAAACATACTCCAGGAAGCCATCGTCGAGTTTGTCCAGCAGGGCCTTTCCGGCGCTCGCGTGGACGCGATCGCCGAGCGTATCCACACCTCCAAGCGCATGATCTATTACTACTTCGGCAGCAAGGAGCAGTTGTACGTCGAGGTGCTGGAGAAACTCTACGGCGACATCCGCAACACCGAGACCCGCATGAACCTCACGGCCCTGGAGCCGCGTGAAGCGATCCGGCGGCTGGTGGAGTTCACCTTTGATCACCATGACCAGAATGTGGATTTTGTGCGCATTGTCAGCATCGAAAATATCCACAATGCCGAGTACGTGAAGCGTACAGACACCATCAAGGCGATGAACAGCAAGATCCTTGAAGGGTTGGGGGAGACCTTGCGCCGTGGCGCCGAGCTGGGCTTGTTCCGGGAAGGGCTGGAACCGTTGGACGTGCACCTGCTGATCAACTCGTTCAGCTTTTACCGGGTGTCCAACCGCCATACCTTCAGTGAGATTTTTCAGATCGACCTGTCGGATGAGGCGGTTAAACAGCGGCATCGGGACATGATTTGTGATTCGGTGATGCGTTACCTCCAGGCCTGAAGTCTCAGGTTGGAATGCATTTAAAATGTGGGAGGGGGCTTGCCCCCGATGACAGTGGGTCAGCTACAGATAAGCTGGCTGATCCACCGCTATCGGGGGCAAGCCCCCTCCCACATTTGGATTTTTATTCCAACTCAGTCAGGTATTCATGCACTGGAAGTGCGCCAGCATGCGCTGCGCATCCGGCACTTCCCCACAGAACAGCTCAAACGCCTTCACCGCCTGAAACACCGCCATGTTGCCGCCATCCAGGGTGCGACAGCCCAATGCGCGGGCATCGCGCAGCAGTTCGGTTTCCAGCGGGAAATACACGATTTCCGCCACCCACAGGTCTGCTCTTAGTAAAGCGGCGGGCACCGGTGTGCCGGGCAGCTTGGCCATGCCCATCGGCGTGGTGTTCACCAGCCCATCGGCCTCGGCCACGGCGTTTTCTACGTGGTTGCCCACTTGGGCGCGCCCTGGGCCGAAACGTAGCGTGAGGTTCTCCACCAGGTCGCGGGCACGGGCGGGGTCCACGTCGAAAATACTCAACTGTTGCACTCCCTCGGCCAGCAGCGCATGGGCCACTGCGGCACCTGCACCGCCGGCGCCCATCTGCACCACGCGTTGGCGGGCGACATCACTCAAGTTGCGCCGGAACCCTTCGGCAAATCCCAGGCAATCGGTGTTGTGGCCGATGCGCTTGCCGTCCTTGAACACCACCGTGTTGACCGCGCCAATGCCATGGGCCTCGTCGGACAGTTCATCGAGCAGCGGTAGGATAGCCTGCTTGCACGGGTAGGTAATGTTCAGCCCGGTAAAGCCCATGAGCTCGGCGGCGCGCAGCAGATCGGGCAAGGCGTCGATGCCCAACTGCCGGGGCTCAAGGTCAATCAGGCGGTACAAGTAACGCAAACCTTGGGCATCGCCTTCCTGTTCATGCAGCGCGGGCGTGCGGGAAGCCTGGATGCCAGCGCCGATCAGGCCGGCGAGGATGCGTGTTTTCATCGGGCCGATCCTTTGAGCAACTGGCTGAAGTGTTCCAGCGCCAGGTGGTAGCCGTGGCTGCCGAACCCCGCGAGCACGGCCTTGGCGATGGGTGACACAAAGGAGTGATGACGGAACGCTTCGCGGGCATGCACGTTGGAGAGATGCACTTCGATCACCGGCACTTCACTGGCCACCAGCGCATCACGGATCGCCACCGAGGTGTGGGTCCAGGCCGCCGGGTTGATCACGATCCCGGCGCAGCGGGCGCGGGCGCCGTGGATCCAGTCGAGCAGTTCGCCTTCATGATTGGTCTGGCGGAATTCGATTTTCAGGCCCAGATGTTCAGCGCTGCGGCCGCACAAGGCAGCCACATCGGCCAGGGTTTCATGGCCGTAGGTAGCGGGCTCGCGGGTGCCGAGCAGGTTGAGATTGGGACCGTTGAGCACCAGCACGATAGGCGGCATGGGGTGTTCTCCACAATTCTTGTTAGTTGTGCAGATAAAATGTACTGAATGGTTAATTTGGTCAATTGATGGTGGCGTATGTGTTCGATTATCGAACCGTTAATCAGGCCGTTCATAACGGCGGATCAGATTAGATATCAATTGAAAATCATTCTCGACAACGCTTAAGATGCCCGCCTGTTTCCTTAACATTCCAGGGAGTCGGTTTGTCGGACGTGGATCTCAAAGGCCTGTTTCTCAAGCATGCCGATGCCTTGCGCGGGTATCTGGCGCGCAAGGTACGGGACCCGCAGTTGGCCGCAGACCTGGTGCAGGAGAGCTTCCTGCGCCTGGCGGAAAAGCCGGCGGGCGAGCGCATCGACAACTCCCAGGGCTATCTCTATCGAACGGCAAGCAATCTGCTGATCGACCATATTCGCCAGGAAGCGCGGCGCAAGACTGACTCCGTGCCCCATGAGGCGCTGGCCGAGATTGAAGATGACGTGGCCGGGTTGGAGGTTCAGGCAATGGCGCAGCAACAGCGACAGGCATTGAAGCAGGCACTGGCGGAGTTGCCGGAGCGCACCCAGCAGATTTTCCGCCTCAACCGCATCGAAGGCATGACCCATGCCCAGGTCGCCCGGCACCTGGACATCTCTGACAGCTGCGTCCAAAAGCACCTGGCCAAAGCGTTGGCCTACGTGATGCAACGCTTGCAGGAAGGCGAGAGGGCGCCATCCGACGAATGAATTACCGAAAAACGCCCGTTCACTCGTCACAGCGTTATATAACGAAAAATTCGAGATTCACACGTGAATAGCCAGGGTCCGCAGCAGCACAGCATTACCGAGGCGGCCGCCGAGTGGGCGGTGCGCCTGCACGCCGGTGCCCTGACCGAACAGGAGCAGGCCGAGTTGCGGCATTGGATCGCCTGCGACAGCCGCCACGAAGCGGCATTGCGTTTTGCCGAACAGACCTGGGCGGCACTGGGCGAGGTGTACAAGGAACCCCCGGTGAACCGCCAGCGCCCGTCGACGGCGACGCAGCCTGTGCGCGGGACCAGGCGGCGCCGGCCATGGCAACGTGCGGCGGCCGTCGCGCTGGTCGTGGTGGTAGCCGGTGTCGGCTGGGTGCGTGGTCCGGACTTGTTGCTGCACATGCAGGCCGACTACATCACCGAGAAAGGCGAAGTGCGCACCGTGCACCTGGCCGATGGCAGCAAGGTCGAACTGGATTCCGCCAGTGCCATCCGCCTGGATTACGACAGTGTGCAACGCCGCATCAGCCTGCTGCAGGGCTCGGCGATCTTTGATGTGGCACCGAAGGTGGGCGAGGAAACCCGACCGTTCGTGGTGCAGAGCGCTGGCGGGCAGACCCGGGCGCTGGGCACGAAGTTTGTGGTGGAGCGCGAGGGCGACAGCCAGGCGTGGACCGGGGTGTTGGAACACAGTGTCGAGGTCACGCTGCAAGCCATCCCGAAAAAAGGCCCGGCCGACAAAGTGGTCAAACAAGGCCAGGCCGTACGCTACAGCACTCAGGAAGGCATCGTGCCTTTGGATCAGCTCGACGTCGCGCACGCCACCAGTTGGCGACGCGGTGTGTTGATCTTTGATCGCCAGCCGTTGGCCAATGTCATCGAACAACTCAACCGCTACCGTCCCGGGCGCGTGGTGTTGACTGACTCGGCCCTCGGCGAGCGTGAAGTCAGCGGCGTGTTCCGCCTTGACATGCTCGACACCGCCCTTGCCACGCTGACCCAGGAACTGCAGGTGCAACGCCTGGACCTGGCTGGCCTCAGCCTGATCTATTGATGACCCGGTGGGGGCCAGCTCCCACCGCCTGAAATCCCCCTTCCTGAAAAACTTTCAAAAAACCTTACTGACTTCGTGCGCGTCGCACGTCTTGCTAGGTGAGAAGCATTCGCATAAACAAGAAAGCGCTCAGCGCAGGGAACAACAGAAATGTCAGCACTCAACAAGGGGCGTATCACCGCAAGCCGGTTAGCCCTGGCCATCCACCTGGGCCTGTTCGCCGCTGTGGCTCCGGTATTCGCTGCTCAGTCTCAGGCGAATGCTGCACACCCTGCGGTGCTGATGCTGGATATCCCCGCGCAGTCCCTGGGCAGTGCTGTGCTGGCATTCGCCGACCAGGCCGGCCTGCAAGTGCTGTTCGACAGCCAGCGCCTGGCCGGTTTGCAGAGTACGGCCGTGAAAGGGCAATACAGCGTGCAGGAAGGTTTGGCGCGTCTGTTGGGGAATGCGCCGGTGGAGTATCGCTTCAATGGCGAGCGCCAAGTCACCCTGACCCGCGTCGAGCAGAGCGGCGCCGCGTTGGCACTGGCAACTACCACGATCACCGGCCTGCACCCCAACGACTGGGTGTATTCATCGCCACGGTCGGTGAGTGTGGTCGGGCGTGAGCAACTGGATCGAAACCCACCACGGCATGCCGCCGAGATGCTCGAAGAGGCGCCGGGCGTCTACTCGGCGGTCAGCCAGCAAGACCCCGGTTTGTCGGTGAATATTCGCGGCATCCAGGACTATGGCCGGGTCAACATGTCGGTGGACGGCATGCGCCAGAACTACCAGCAAAGTGGCCACCAGCAACGCAATGGCACGCTGTATGTCGACCCGGAATTGCTGTCGGAGGTGGTGATCGAAAAGGGCGCCACGTCCACGATGGGCGGCGCCGGGGTGATCGGTGGTGTGGCCAATTTTCGCACCGTGGAAGCCGCCGACCTGCTCAAGGGCGGCAAGGAAATCGGTGGGCGCATCCGCTTGACCACCGGGCTGGGTGGGCGCAGCAACGGCACGCATTTTATCGGCAGTTCGGCGTTTGCCGTGGGCACCGATGTGTGGGACATGTTGGTGGCTGCCAGTGAACGTCATCTCGGCGACTACAAACCCGGCACACGGGGCAGCATCGGCGAGTTGCGCACCGGCAGTTCTTTCCTGCCGGCCAGTGAAGACCGGATCAAAAACTCCACCGTCGAGTACACCGGCTCGGTGATGCGTTCACGCCTGCTCAAGCTGGGTCTGAACCTGCCGGTGGATCAGCGTCTGCAATTGAGCTACCTGACCACCGAGGTCGACTACGACGACGTCAACATGATGACCGCCGAAAAGGCCCAGCTCTGGGAGAAGCTCGGCAGCAGCAATGTCACGGCGCAGAACTTCGCACTGGACTACAGCTACACGCCGGACAACCCGCTGATCGATTTCAAGGCCAAGCTCTACTACGTCGACACCCGCAATGACCAGACCACACTGACCCGTGGCAGCAGCAAGGGCTACGACGTTACCTACCAGACCAACACCTATGGTTTGCAGGCGCAGAACATCTCGACCTTCGCCTTGAGCGAGCTGTCGGTGATCAAGGCCAACTACGGCCTGGAGTTTTTCTACGACAAGGTCCGGCCGGATTCCAATCAAATGGTGGCCGCCGATTCGGCGGTGACGGCCTCGGCGGCGGAAAGCATCACGCCTAAAGGTGACCGGGCGATGGGCAGCCTGTTCGCGCGCCTGGACTACGACTACGACAACTGGCTGAACCTCAATGCCGGGTTGCGTTACGACCGCTATCGGCTGCGCGGCGAAACCGGCCTGAACACCCGTACCTTCATCATCGGCACCACGCGACAAATCGGCTTGCCCATGACTTATGACGTGGATCGGGAAGAGGGGCACTTCTCGCCGACCTTCGGCCTGTCAGTCAAGCCCGGCGTGGATTGGCTGCAACTGTTCGCCACGTACGGCAAGGGCTGGCGCCCTCCGGCCGTCACCGAAACACTGGTCAGCGGCCGGCCCCACGGCGGCGGTTCGGAGTCGATTTTCCCCAACCCGTACTTGAAGCCCGAGACGTCCACGGCCTGGGAGGTCGGCTTCAACGTGCTCAAGGAAGACCTGCTGTTCGCCGAGGACCGCGTGGGCATGAAGGTGTCCTACTTCAACACCCGCGTGGATGACTTTTCCTATATGGCCCTGGGGGTGCAGCCGCCCGGTTATGGCATCGCCAATATCGGCAATGCGGCGTATGTGAACAACCTGGAAACCACCCGTTTTCGCGGCCTCGAATACCAGTTGGATTACGACGCCGGGTTCGCCTACGGCCAGTTCAACTACACGCGGATGCTCGGCAGTAATACGTTCTGCAGCAAGACCGCGTGGCTGGGTGGAGTCACCAAGATCCAGAAGGGGCCGGGCAGCCGAGCGCCGGTAGACGCGATGGTGCCGGACGACATGGCCAATGCGGGTCAGAGCTGCAGCGCGATCCTGGGTTCCTCCGAACACATGCCGATGGACCGCGGCACCGCGACGCTGGGCGCACGCTTGTTCGAGCGCAAGTTGGATGTGGGGGTTCGTGCGCGCTACAGCGGCGGTTACTACGTCAAAGGTGGCGCCGGCGTGACCACCTCGCAAACCGGCGTCTACCCGGCCGACTGGAAGCCCTACACCGTCTATGACCTCTACAGCAGCTACCGCGCTACCGAGCAGTTGACCCTGCGCCTGGCCATGGAAAACGTCACCGACCGCGCCTACCTGGTGCCGCTGGGCGACGTACTGGCCTTCACCCTCGGGCGTGGGCGCACCTTGCAGGGCACCGTTGAATATCAGTTCTGACCGATTTTGCCCAGTGACGGGCAAAACCACAGCAGGCACTGGCTTGCTGCGGAGATACCACCCCATGACTTGGAGTTTTGCATGAGCATTTCTATTTCATACAGCACCGCCTACGCCGCGAACACCGTTGCCGAGTACCTGAGCGACTGGTCGGCTTACTTTGGTGACCTGAACCACCGTGAAGGGTCGGTCAAAGAGGGTTCGAATACCGGTGGTTTCAATCCTGGCCCGTTCGACGGCACCCAATATGGCGTGTCGAGCACCGTCAGCAATGCCGCGGTGGTGGCCAACGGCGACCTGCATTACACCTTGTTCAACCCGCCGTCGCACACCTTGTGGGGTTCGATCGACTCGCTGGACCTGGGCACCATTCTGACGGGCGGCGCGGCCGGCGGTAGCTATGCCCTCGCCGAGCAGGAAGTCAGCTTCGCCAACCTGGGCCTGTCGAGCCAGCAGTCCGAAGGCCGCGACGGCCAGGTGCACAAAATCGTCTACGGCCTGATGAGCGGCGACAGCTCGGCACTGGCGTCGGCGATCGACTCCCTGCTCAAGGACATCGACCCAAGCCTGTCGATCAACTCGACGTTCGACCAACTGGCCGCTGCCGGTGTGGCGCATGTGGACTCGGCTGCTGTCGCCGCCTCCGACGTGGCGCTGGTGGGCGTACAAGACGTGCCTCAGGACTTCGCCCTGGCCGCTTAAGCAAAAAAGCGAATGGAAGATCGCTCTCCCATTCGCCGCATGACACACCGCCGTCGCCCAAGCCTTCTATCTCTTCAGCGACGGCGGTGCCGAATTCTGCGCAGCGTCGTACAGCCTGTCAACGCGACGGCGCTGCCCGCTCAACCCTTTGAGAATCCCCAGATGCGCCACGCCGGCAACGAAACCCTGGCTGCCCTCACGGCCTATAAAAGTGGCTTCTTCAACATCGGCCTGTTCTCGGCGGTGATCAACCTGCTGATGCTCGCCCCGGCGCTGTACATGCTGCAGGTGTACGACCGGGTGCTGGCTTCGGGCAACCAGATGACCCTGCTCATGCTGACGCTGATGATCCTTGGCCTGTTCGGCCTGATGGGCGCGTTGGAGTGGGTGCGCAGCCAGGTGGTGATCCGTCTCGGCACGCAGATGGACATGCGTTTGAACCAGCGGGTGTACGACGCCGCGTATGAAGCGCAACTCAAGGGCGGCACCCAGGCGGCCGGCCAGGCGTTGCATGACCTGACCACGCTGCGTCAGTTCGCCACCGGCCAGGCGTTGTTCGCGTTTTTCGATGCGCCTTGGTTTCCGGTGTACCTGTTGGTGATCTTCCTGTTCCACCCCTGGCTCGGGCTGTTGGCGCTGGTCGGCGCAGTGCTGTTGATCGTGCTGGCGTGGGTCAACCACCACGTCAGTCAGGCGCCGATGGCGCTGGCCAGCCAACTGTCGATCAGCGCCAGCCAGCAGGCCACGGCTAACCTGCGCAATGCCGACACCATCGAAGCCATGGGCATGCTCGCTACCTTGCGCGCGCGTTGGTTCGGCCAGCACCAGGCGTTCCTGGCGCAGCAGAACCTGGCCAGTGAAAAGACCGCGACGGTCACCGCCTGGTCCAAGGGCGTGCGCCTGGCATTGCAGTCGCTGGTGCTGGGCCTGGGCGCGTTGCTCGCGGTGCAGGGCGACATCACGCCGGGGATGATGATCGCCGGTTCGATCCTCATGGGCCGCGTGCTCAGCCCCATCGACCAGTTGATCGGCGTGTGGAAGCAGTGGGGCTCGGCGCGCCTGGCGTTTGATCGCCTGTCACAGATGCTGGAGGCCAACCCGGCCCGGCCCGAACGCATGAGCCTGCCGGTGCCCAAGGGCCAACTGAGCGTCGAGCAAATCAGCGCCTGCGCCCCCGGCAGGCGTCGACCGGCGCTGGCCAACCTGGGTTTCAGCCTGGCGGCGGGCGAGGTACTGGGGGTGATCGGGCCGTCAGGCTGCGGCAAATCCACCCTGGCCCGGATCCTGGTGGGCGCCTGGGAACCCTGGGCCGGCAAGGTGCGGCTGGACGGCGCCGACCTGGCCTTGTGGGACAAACAGCAACTGGGCCCGCACATTGGCTACCTGCCGCAGGACATCCAGCTGTTCGCTGGCAGCATCGCGCAAAACATCGCGCGGTTTGCCGAGGTCGACGCGGACAAGGTCCTTGCCGCCGCACAAATGGCCGGCGTGCATGAGCTGATCCTGCAACTGCCGCAAGGCTACGACACGCCGTTGGGCGAAGGCGGCGCCGGGCTGTCCGGTGGCCAGAAACAGCGGGTCGGCCTGGCGCGTGCGCTGTACGGCCTGCCTGCGCTGATCGTGCTGGACGAGCCCAACGCCAACCTCGACGAAGTGGGCGAACAGGCCCTGCTCCAGGCCATCGGCCAGCTCAAGCAACAGCGTCGCACGGTGATCCTGATCACCCACAAGCCCAACGTACTGACCCTGACGGACCAGTTGCTGATCCTCAAGGACGGCCAGTTGCAGGCCTTCGGGCCGACGGCCCGCGTGTTGGAGGCACGGCAGAAACCGGCAGCGAGCAAGCCAGTGTCGACCCTGAACATGAGTTACCGCCTTGGTGAAGGAAAACAGGCATGAGCCAGAGCAAACCCGTGCTGATCAGTGACGCGCCGAACAATGTGCTGGCGCTGGATGATAAAAAATATTCGCGCCTGGGTTGGCTGCTGGTGCTCGGCGGTTTTGCCGGGTTCCTTGGCTGGGCAGCGTTGGCGCCGTTGGACAAGGGTGTTGCGGTGCCGGGCAAGGTCATGGTCTCGGGCCATCGCAAGACGGTGCAGCACCCGGCCGGGGGGATCGTGGAGCGCATCGAGGTGCGCGACGGTGATGTGGTCAGCGCCGGCCAGGTCCTGCTGCGCTTGAAAGAAACGCCTTTGCGCGGGCAGATGCAGTCCCTGCGCAGCCAGTACCTGGCATCCCTGGCCAGTGAGGCGCGCTTGAGTGCCGAAAGCGAAGGGCTGGCGGCGATCAGCTTCGGCCCCGAGCTGCTCAACGATCCCGAGGCGGCGGGCACGCTGAGCCTGCAACGGCAACTGTTCCAGAGCCGGGCCCAGGCACTGGCCACCGAGCAACAAGGCCTGCGCGAAACCATCGCCGGCGCCGAGGCGCAGTTGCGTGGCACGCGGGATTCGCAAGCGAGCAAAGTCCGGCAGCGGGCGGCGTTGAATGAGCAACTGCAAGGCCTGCGCGAGTTGGCGCGTGACGGTTACATCCCGCGCAACCGCCTGCTCGACAGCGAGCGGCTGTACTCCCAGATCGACGGCGCCATCGCCGAAGACGACGGGCGCATCGGCCAATTGCAGCGCCAGGTGATGGAACTGCGCCTGCGCATCCGCCAGCTTGGCGAAGACTTCCAGAAAGACCTGCGCGGCCAGTTGGCCGAGACCCGCACCCGCAGCGACGACCTGCGCAATCGCCTGGCCTCGGCCGAGTTCGAACTGGCCAACAGCCTGGTGCGAGCGCCGGCGTCGGGCGTGGTGGTGGGGTTGGACGTGTACACCGAAGGTGGCGTGATCAAGCCCGGCCAGGCGTTGATGGACATCGTACCCCAGGGCGAGCCCTTGCTGGTGGAGGCGCGGGTGCCGGTGCAGATGGTCGACAAAGTGCATCCGGGCTTGCCGGTGGAGTTGATGTTCTCGGCGTTCAACCAATCCACCACGCCACGGGTGGCCGGTGAGGTGACCCTGGTTTCGGCGGACCGCCAGGTCG
Organism: Pseudomonas sp. DR208; assembly: GCF_019823005.1. Lineage (NCBI taxonomy): Bacteria > Pseudomonadati > Pseudomonadota > Gammaproteobacteria > Pseudomonadales > Pseudomonadaceae > Pseudomonas > Pseudomonas sp. DR208. The sequence goes on along the minus strand of NZ_CP081944.1, from coordinate 5,624,788 downwards.
ATGAGCGCACCGACGAGCCGTATTACACGCTGCGTGCCCAGGTCAGCGCGGCGGGCATGCAGCAACTGGACGGCGTGCAGATCCGCCCGGGCATGCCGGTGGAAACCTTCGTCAAGACCGGGGAGCGCTCGATGCTCAACTACCTGTTCAAACCGTTGATGGATCGCACCCACATGGCGCTGGTGGAAGAATGAAGGCGCTGCTGTTTATCTTGTGTTTGGGGTGTACCTCGGCGCACGCCTTGGGTTTGCTGGATGCCTACGACCTGGCCCTGCGCAATGACCCGACCTTTCAGGCCGCGATCCAGGCGCGTGAAGCCGGTGAAGAAAACCGCGTGATCGGCCGCGCGGCGCTGTTGCCGAACCTATCGTGGAGCTACAACAACTCGCGCAACGAATCCGAAGTGACGGCGGGTGATGTCACCAGTGACCGTGACTACCGCAGTTACGCGTCGACCCTGACCTTGCAACAACCGCTGCTGGATTACGAGGCCTACGCGCGCTTTCGCCAGGGCACCGCCCAGGCGTTGATGGCCGATGAACGCTTTCGCGGCAAGAGCCAGGAGCTGGCGGTGCGGGTGCTCAACGCCTACAGCCAGGCTTTATTGGCCCAGGAGCGAATCGAGCTGAGCCGCGCACAGAAACGTGCGTATGCCGAGCGCCTGCAACTCAATGACCGCCTGCTCAAAGGCGGCGAAGGCACGCGCACCGATGTGCTGGAAACCCAGGCGCGCCTGAGTCTGGCCCAGGCCGAAGAGATCGAATCCCAGGATGCCCAGGACAGCGCCCTGCGCGAGTTGGAAGCCATCGTCGGCCAACCGTTGCAGATCGAAGAACTGGCGCCACTGACGCGCCAATTCGAGATCCCGCCGCTGGAACCCAACCGTTTCGAAACCTGGCGCGAACTGGCCATGGCCAACAACCCGGAACTCCAATCCCAGCACCACGCCCTGGACGTGGCCGCCTATGAAGTGGAGCGCAAACGCGCCGGGCACCTGCCCAAGGTCAGCCTGTACGCCACCAGCCGCCAGACCCACTCCGACTCGGAAAGCAGCTACAACCAGAAGTACGACACCAACACCGTTGGCATCCAGGTCAGCCTGCCGCTGTTTGCCGGTGGCGGCGTATCGGCCTCCACGCGGCAGGCGGCGAACCAGCTGTCTCAAGCCCAGTACGAGCTGGACGCGCAAACCTCGGCCACGCTGGTGGAGTTGCGCAAACAGTTCAACCTCAATACCAGCGGCGCGGCCAAAGTGCGTGCTTATGAAATGGCCGTCAGCTCTGCCACGGCTTTAGTCGCTGCGACGAAAAAAAGTGTGGCCGGCGGTGAACGGGTCAACCTCGACGTACTCGACGCCGAGCAGCAACTGTTCACTGCCCGCCGCGACCTGGCGAATGCGCGGCATGCGTATCTGCTGGCGAGGATTCAGTTGAAGTATTACGCGGGGTTGCTGAGCGAGCAGGACTTGCGGGCCTTGGCGGGGTATTTCCAGCCCTCGGCATGAATGGTTACAACCCGGCATTCGCCGGGTTTTTTGTGCTTACTAATCTGTGAATCAGCTTCGGGAAATGGGGCCGGTTGTCGGGTGACAGGGGAAAATTGTTACCTGGCGGAAAATAACCTAACGGATGGGTTGCGATGCGAGTAGGCAATTACAAAGGATATGTGATTTCGGTGTTTATCAGGGATGAGCATTGCCCGCCCCATGTGCATGTGCGGGGGAAGGAATGGGATGCGCGTTTTCGTTTCAGCTTTCTGGACGGGGACGTGGAGTTGTGGGACGTAGAGCCTGAGCGGCGGCGGCCACCCATGGCGGTTTTGAAAGAAATACGCTGGGCGATCATGCAGCGGCATTACTTGGCGCGGGCACGTAGGCTCTGATGGGAATACCCGCAAACGGTCTGCCTCGAGAATCATTCCTGGGATTGGGAGGCCGGTGAGTGGGTGCCAGGGTTGGTTATTCGACGTGGAGTCCACGTCATCGCAAGTGCTCGGCACGATGTCGTAGCGCAGAGGACAATTTTGAATCTGGTACGAGCACCAGACTGCGTGGGGATTGATCTATGAAAATCGTAAAAGCCAAAGTTGTACCCTATAAACCGCTCACTGAGGCCGACGTCGAAAAGGCGATAGCCCGAGGGCGCAAGACACGGCACCTTTATGCCCGTGCCAGCGCTGTGCGTTATGAAGACAACTGCATTTCCATCGGCTTCAGCGACGGTAGTCGCGTTGTACTGCCGGTAGCGGGTCTGCCCGAGTTCGCAGGGTTTTCCCTGGAGGACTTTGAGCAACTGGAAGTCGGCTTTGGCGGAAAGGCGCTGTGCTGTGAGGCCCAAGACCTGGATGTTTCGATCACGGGCCTGATTGCCACCAGCAAACCCCTGATGGACCTGGCGATCAGCCTGGTTGCTTCGCGCAACGGTCGCAAAAGCAGCGCCGCCAAAGCCGCCGCCGCCCGCGCCAATGGCAAGAAGGGCGGGCGGCCGCGCAAGAAGGAACCGGAGGACGTCGAGTTACCGCCGAGTCAATAACACCCCGGATTCCATATGGTGCGTCCACGGAAACTGGTCAAACATCGCGCATTTCGTAATCTTATGCGTGTCATGCAGTTGCGCGATGTTCGCCGCCAACGTCTCCGGGTTGCAGGAGATGTACAGGATGTTGTCGAAACGTCGGGTCAGTTCGCAGGTGTCCGGGTCCATGCCGGCGCGCGGTGGGTCGACGAACACGCTGCCGAATTCGTAGCTTTTCAGGTCGATGCCGTGCAGGCGGCGGAACGGGCGCACTTCGTTGAGGGCTTCGGTGAGTTCTTCGGCAGAGAGACGCACCAGCGTGACGTTACCCACCGCGTTTTCATCGAGGTTGCTCAGGGCCGCATTCACCGAGGTCTTGCTGATTTCGGTAGCCAGCACGTTGCGCACGCGCGTCGCCAGGGGCAGGGTGAAGTTGCCGTTGCCGCAGTACAGCTCCAGCAAATCATCCGGGCGATCGCCCAGGGCGTCGTAGGCCCAGTTGAGCATCTTCTGGTTCACCGTGCCGTTGGGCTGGGTGAAGGCACCTTCGGGCTGGCGGTAGCTGAAGGTACGGCCGCCGACTTCGAGCTTTTCCACCACGTAGTCATGGCCGATCACATCGCGCTTGCCCTTGGAGCGGCCGATGATGCTGACATTCAAGTCGGCAGCCAGCTGGTTGGCGGCGGTGTGCCAGTCCTCGTCCAGCGGGCGGTGATAGCACAGGGTGATCATCGCGTCGCCGGCCAGGGTGGTGAGGAACTCCACCTGGAACAGCTTGTGGCTCAGGGCAGCACTGGCTTGCCAGGCGGCCTTGAGCTGCGGCATCAACTGGTTGATGCGCTGGCTGGCGATGGGGAACGCTTCGATCAGGATCGGCGTGCGCTTGTCGTCCTGGGAGAACATCGCGTAGTGGCGTTCACCGCCTTCGCGCCACAGGCGGAACTCCGCGCGCAGGCGGAAGTGCTGCATCGGCGAGTCGAAGACCTGCGGCTCGGGCGCGTCGAACGGTGCCAACAGGTCACGCAAGCGCGTGACCTTGTCTTGCAGTTGAGCGGTGTAGCGTGCGGCGTCAAAAGTCATGCGTTGAACCAGCCCAGCTTGATCACGAACAGAATCGACAGAATCACCAGCGCCGGGTTCAGCTCACGGTAGCGGCCCGAAAGCAGCTTGATGGCGGTCCAGGCGATGAAACCGAAGGCGATGCCGTTGGCGATGGAGTAGGTGAAAGGCATTGCCAGGGCGGTGATCACCACCGGCGCTGCTACGGTAATGTCGTCCCAGTCGATTTCGGCCAGGCCCTGGGTCATCAGCACCGCCACGAACAGCAGGGCCGGCGCGGTGGCGAAGGCTGGGACGCTGGCGGCCAGTGGCGAGAAGAACAACGCCAGCAGGAACAGGATCGCGACCACGATGGCGGTCAAGCCGGTGCGGCCGCCGGCGCTCACGCCCGCCGCCGACTCGATGTAGCTGGTGGTGGTCGAGGTGCCGAGCAGGGAACCGGCCATGGCGGCGGTGCTGTCGGCGATCAGCGCACGGCCCATTTTTGGCATGTGGCCATCCTTGCCCATCAGGCCGGCACGCTTTGCCACGCCGATCAGGGTGCCGGAGTTATCGAACAGGTCGACGAACAGGAAGGCGAAGATCACGCTGACCAGGCCGATATCCAGCGCGCCCTTGATATCCAGCTGCAGGAAGGTCGGGGCCAGGGACGGTGGCATCGACGTGACGCCGCCAAAAGGCGTGACGCCCAGCAGGATGGACACGAGGGTCACCGCCAGGATGCCGATCAGCACCGCGCCGCGCACGGCCAGGGCTTCCAGGGCCACGATCAGCACGAAGCCGAGGGTGGCGAGAATCGGTGCCGGTTGTTTCAAGTCGCCCAGGCCCACCATGGTGGCCGGGTTGCTGACCACGATGCCGGCGTTGTGCAGGGCGATCAAAGCCAGGAACAGGCCGATACCGGCGGCAATCGCCGAGCGCAGGGGCAGGGGGATGGCGTTGATGATCCACTCACGGATACGGAAGATCGACAACAGGAAGAACAACACCGCCGAAATGAACACCGCACCCAGCGCCACCTGCCAGGTGTGGCCCATGTGCAGCACCACGGTGTAGGTAAAGAAGGCGTTGAGGCCCATGCCCGGCGCGAGGGCGATCGGGTAGTTGGCGATCAGGCCCATCACGGTCGAGCCGATGGCGGCTGCCAGGCAGGTCGCGACGAACACCGCGCCCTTGTCCATGCCGGTCTCGCCGAGGATGCTCGGGTTCACGAACAGGATGTAGGCCATGGCCAGGAATGTCGTGATGCCCGCGAGGATCTCGGTGCGCACGTTGGTGTTGTGTGCCTTGAGTTGAAACAGCTTTTCCAGCATGCCTGCTCCCTGTGACGCTCTGTGGCGTCGTGATTTGTTGACCTCTAAGTCAAAGCACAAACTGCGCCAAGCGCCTTTGGTTTCAGAGAGGATCGGAAAAAGCGGCGCATCATACCAGCAGCCGAGGCCTTGAGGCATACTGCGCCGACGTTTAAACCAAGGTCATCTGCAACATGAAAAACGCCAGCCCGTGGAGTCTAGCCCTGATCCCCTGTATCAGCCTGTTGCTCGGCGCAGCACCGGCCTGGGGCGCGACTGCACCGCCGTTGAGCGAAGTGCGCGTGTTCAAGGTTGAATCGGCGGCGTGCACGGAAACCATCCCCGAGCGCGCACAAAGCACGCAGATGTGCACGCACCGTGGGCCCACCAAGGTGTCAGTCATGGAAGTCGGCCTGGGCAACAACCCCATGGGCCGCTTTGATGGCGCAGAGCTCAATGGGCAGCGCACGGCGGTCTGCCAGGTCGGCAACATCAGCGAAGCCTGCAACGGGGCCGGCACACTGATGGGCTACATCTATGTATTTGACCTGAACGTGGAGGCCCAGGGCTGGTTCCAATACAGCAATTCCTCGATCAACCCCCCGCAGAACACCCTGACGACGCTGCTCAATATCCGCTGATCAATCACCTTGAACGCTCATTACCCCGGGAAGTCGTACCCCTGAGACGGCGATTTCCCTGAACGCCGCGGATGTCCACCAACCCGTGAGGTGTTTATGAGCGCAACCCCCAATGGCGCGGCGGCCCAACCGTTCGTCAGCCACTCGATACGCCTGAGCCTCAACGGCCAGGACCGCCAACTGGATGTGTTGCCGTGGACCACACTGCTCGACCTTCTGCGCGAGCAACTTGACCTTGTCGGTAGCAAAAAAGGCTGCGACCACGGCCAATGCGGCGCCTGCACGGTATTGCGCGACGGCAAGCGGATCAATGCCTGTCTGACCCTGGCGGTGATGTGCGACGGCGCCGAGCTGACCACTATCGAAGGCCTGGCCGACGTCGACCAACTGCACCCGATGCAGCAGGCGTTTATCAAGCACGACGCCTTCCAGTGCGGCTACTGCACCCCCGGCCAGATCTGTTCCGCCGTGGGCCTGGCCAATGAAGGCCGTGCCCACGACACCGCGCAGATTCAGGAGCTGATGAGCGGCAACCTTTGCCGTTGTGGCGCCTACAGCAATATCCGCGCTGCCATCGAGGAAGTCCTGGAGGGCAAACCATGAACCCCTTCCATTACAGCAGGCCGACCGGCGTACAGGAGGCCGTGCACCTCAGCAGCGCCGCATCGCGCTTTATCGCCGGCGGCACCAACCTGCTGGACCTGATGAAAGAAAACATCAGCCGCCCCGAACACCTCATCGACATCACCGGCCTGCCGCTGCATGACATTCAGCAAACGTCCAGTGGCGGACTGTTGATCGGCGCCCTGGTGAGCAATGCCGACCTGGCCTGGCACCCGTTGATCGAACAGCGTTACCCGTTGCTCTCCCAGGCCATCCTCGCCGGTGCCTCGCCGCAACTGCGCAATATGGCCAGTACCGGCGGCAACCTGTTGCAGCGCACCCGCTGCTACTACTTCTATGACGCCACGGTACCGTGCAACAAGCGCGAGCCCGGCAGTGGCTGCCCGGCGCGCACCGGCTTGAACCGCATCCATGCGATCCTCGGTGCCAGTGAGCAGTGTGTCGCTACCCATCCTTCGGACATGTGTGTCGCCCTGGCGGCATTGGCGGCGCGGGTGCATGTCGAGGGCCGTGGCGGTGCGCGGATCATCGAGTTCGCCGACTTCCACCGCCTGCCCGGTGATACGCCGCAACGGGACAACCTGCTGGCCGACGATGAGCTGATCACCGCCGTCGAACTGCCTGCCGACAACCTGGCAAGCCATAGCAACTACCTGAAGATTCGCGACCGCGCCTCTTACGCCTTCGCCTTGGTGTCTGTCGCTGCAGCCCTTGAGCTGGACGGCGACCGCATCATTGATGCGCGCCTGGCGCTCGGCGGCGTGGCCCACAAACCCTGGCGCGACCGCGCGGTGGAAGCCGGGCTGATCGGCCAGGTTGTCAGCCGCGAAACCTTCAGCCAAGCCGCCGACGCCCTGTTGCAAGACGCGGAACCCTTGGAACACAACGGCTTCAAGATCAAGTTGGCGCGCCGGGGCATCATTCGTGCCCTGAGTGACGCCGCTGTTGCAGGAGAACGCCCATGACTGCCATCGGCAAACCCTTGGACCGGGTCGACGGTCTGCTCAAGGTTACCGGCCAGGCGCGTTACGCCGGTGAGTTTCCCGAGGAGGGCCTGCTGCATGGCAGCGTGGTGTCCAGCACCGTCGCCAAGGGCCGCGTGCTGCGTATCGACGCTTCCAGGGCGTTGGCGCTGCCGGGGGTGGTGGCGGTAATTGATCACCTCAACCGGCCAAGAATCGCCAGCTACGACGACGCTTTCCAGGACGACGACGCGGCCGACGGCTCGCCGTTCCGCCCGCTGTACAACGACCGTGTGCTGTACAGCGGCCAACCCCTGGCCTTGGTGATCGCCGACAACCTTGAATTGGCGCGGCATGCCGGCTCCCTGGTGGAGATCGAGTACGCAACCGAAGCCTTCGAAACCGACCTGCTGGCCATGCAGGAACAGGCCTATGCCTCGCCGCAAACCCCGCCCAAGCCGCGCGGCAACTTCCAGGCCGAGTGGAGCGGCGCCGCCGTCAGCCTGGACCTGCACTACAGCACGCCCGTCGAACATCACAACCCGATGGAGCCCCACGCCAGCACCGTGCTGTATCAGCCGGACGGCACCCTGCATATCCATGACAAGACCCAGGGCCCGCAGAACTGCCAGGCCTATGTGCAAAAAGTCTTCGGCCTGGATAAAAGCCAGGTGCGCATCTTTGCCGCGTTCGTCGGCGGTGCGTTTGGCTCCGGTTTGCGCCCGCAGTACCAATTGCCGCTGGCGGTGATGGCGTCCCTGGCGCTCAAACGCTCGGTGCGCGTTACCCTGACTCGCCAACAGATGTTTACCTTCGGCTACCGCCCGCGCACCCTGCAGCGTTTGCAAATGGGCGCGGCCGCCGACGGTCGTTTGCTCGCGCTGGGCCACACCGCTATCGGCCAGACCTCGCGCTTCGAGGATTTCAGCGAACATGTGGTGGAGTGGAGCGGCATGCTCTATCACTGCGACAACGTGCAACTGACCTACAACCTGGTGCCCCTGGACGTGTTCACGCCCCTGGACATGCGCGCACCTGGCGCAGCGCTCGGGGTGATCGGCCTGGAGTGCGCCATGGATGAACTGGCCTGCGCCTTGGGAATCGACCCGGTGCAACTGCGGCTGATCAACTACGCCGAGCGCAACCAGAACGAAGACAAACCCTGGTCAAGCAAGGCCCTGCGCGAATGCTACAGCGAAGGTGCCGAGCGTTTCGGCTGGAGCCAGCGTAACCCGGAACCGCGCAGCATGCGCGACGGTCGCCAGTTGATCGGCTGGGGCATGGCCGGCGGGGTGTGGGAAGCCATGCAGATGAAGGCCAGCGCCAAGGCGCGGATCGACGCGCAGGGCAAGTTGACGGTCAGCAGCGCCACCACCGATATCGGCACCGGCACTTACACGGTGATGACCCAGATTGCCGCGCAGGCCAGTGGCGTGGCGGTCGAGGACGTGGTCTTTGTGTTGGGCGATTCCTCATTGCCTACCGCGCCACTGCAGGGCGGCTCGTTTACCGTGTCTTCGGTGGGCACGGCGGTGCAGCAGGCCTGCGAAGCGTTGACCGGCAAACTGCTGGCTATTGCTCGGCAGACTTACCCGGTCTTCACGCAGGCCGAATCCGTACGCTTTGAAGACGGCCAGTTGCACACCGGTGACGTGAGTGTGTCGTTGGCGCAATTGGTCAAGGACAGTGGCGAAGACGCGCTGGAGGTGCAGGTCGACAGCGAACCCGGCAAAAAACGCGAGGGCTACAGCACCGCCACCCATTCGGCCGTCTTCGTCGAGGTGCAGGTGGATGAGGACCTGGGCACCATCAAGGTCAGCCGCGTGGTCAGTGCGATTGCCGCCGGGCGCGTGGTCAACCCCAAGATGGCCCGCAGCCAGATTCTCGGCGGGGTGGTGTGGGGCATCGGTATGGCGCTGCATGAGGAAACCCAGACGGATCATCAGTTGGGGCGCTTCATGAACCACAGCCTGGCCGAGTACCACATCCCGGTGAACGCGGACATCGGCGAGATAGACGTGGTGTTTGTCGAGGAGCATGACGAGATCGTCAACGCCCTCGGGTCCAAGGGCGTGGGGGAGATCGGCATCGTCGGCGTCGCGGCGGCGGTGGCCAATGCGATTTATCACGCCACCGGCAAACGGGTGCGGGAATTTCCCATCACCCTCGATAAGGTGCTCTGACAAGCTCTAGCCAGCACTGGTTATCCAAGTGTGGGAGGGGGCTTGCCCCCGATGGGGGGTGTCAGTCAACGATGCTATGACTGACATGGCGCTATCGGGGGCAAGCCCCCTCCCACATGGGTTATACGCTGGTTTTTTGAATAGGCTCTTCCACCGGCACGTGCATGCGATCCCGATTCGCCAGGGTCGGGAACAGCTTGATCCACACGCCTGTTACCACCAGGGTACCGAGCCCGCCCATGACCACGGCGGGCACGGTGCCGAACCAGTGGGCCGTGATCCCGGATTCGAATTCGCCCAACTGGTTCGACGCTCCGATAAACAGGCCATTGACCGCACTGACCCGACCGCGCATTTCATCCGGGGTTTCCAGCTGCACGAAGGACGCACGGATGACCATGCTGATCATGTCCGCCGCCCCCAGCACCACCAGCACCGCCAGGGAAAACCAGAAGGAGGTGGACAGGCCGAAGGCGATGGTCGCCACGCCGAACACACCGACAGCGGTGAACATCACGCGGCCCACATGGCGCTCCACCGAGAACCGCGCCAGCCACAGCGACATCAGCAACGCCCCCACCGCCGGCGCCGAGCGCAGCAGGCCCAGGCCCCAGGCGCCGGTCAGCAGGATGTCCTTGGCGAACACCGGCAACAGCGCGGTCGCACCGCCCAGCAGCACCGCAAACAGGTCGAGGGAAATGGCGCCGAGAATGTCCGGGCGGCTGCGGATAAACCGAATGCCGGCCAGCAGCGAATCCAGGGTGGCCTTGCCTTTATTCAACGGGGTCTGGCGGGCGGGCAGGTTGAGGGTCAGCACGCAGGCAATGAGGTACAGCACCACGGTAGGGCCATACACCCACACGCTGCCGAACGCGTAGAGCAAACCGCCGAGCGCCGGCGCGACAATGGTCGCCAGTTGCTGGGCTGACTGCGACGAGGCCACGGCGCGTGGGAACAGCGCGCTGGGCACGATGCTTGGCAGCAGTGCCTGAGTGGTGGGCATTTCGAACGAGCGCGCGGCACCCAGCAGGAAGGCGAGGATAAAGATCATCTCGCGGGTCACGTTGCCGGTCAGGCCGCCGATGGCCAGGCTCAGGGCAATCAGCGCCTGCACGGTCTGGCAGATGGCGGCCACCTTGCGTCGCTCATAGCGGTCGGCCACATGCCCGGTGTGCAGCATGAACAGTACGCGCGGTACGAACTCCACGAGGCCGACCAGCCCCAGGTCCAGCACATTGCCGGTCAGTTGGTAGAGGTTCCAGCCGATGGCCACGGTGAGCATCTGGAAGCCGCTGGCGGTGAAGATGCGCGCCAGCCAGAACGCGATGAAAGGGCGGTGGTGACGCAACAGCAACGCGGGTTCACTAGGCATCGGGGAATTCAGATCAGAGCCAAAGGAAGCGCCGAGATTATCATTAAGTTGTAACAGATAGTTGCAACAACTGAGCTGAGGCAGTCTGTCACGCGGCAAAAGACCACACAGTTCATTCCTGAAAATGGGACTACTCTTTCAGCAATGCTTGATCCAGATCAATGCCCGCCCGGGCATCGGCCTGGCGGCCTCCGGGCCAGATTCCCTACGCGGTTGGCTAAAAAAAGAAACGAATCGAAATTCGCCAGACTCCATATCCGTGGGGGCAGTGGGTGCAGGCTCCCGCCAGCAGCCGGTATTACCTGACAGAGGAAGACTTATGTTCGGTTTGGAGGCGCTCGATCTCGCCCGAATTCAATTTGCGTTCACCATCTCGTTCCACATCCTGTTCCCGGCGATCACCATCGGCCTGGCCAGTTACCTCGCGGTGCTGGAAGGCTTGTGGCTCAAGACCCACAACGACACCTACCGCGATCTCTACCACTTCTGGTCGAAGATCTTTGCCGTCAACTTCGGCATGGGCGTGGTATCCGGCCTGGTCATGGCCTACCAGTTCGGCACCAACTGGAGCCGCTTCTCGGACTTTGCCGGCGCCGTCACCGGCCCGCTGCTTACGTACGAAGTGCTCACGGCGTTCTTCCTCGAGGCGGGTTTCCTCGGCGTGATGCTGTTCGGCTGGAACAAGGTCGGGCGCAACCTGCACTTCTTCTCCACCGTGATGGTGGCCGTGGGGACGTTGATTTCCACGTTCTGGATCCTCTCGTCCAACAGCTGGATGCAGACGCCCCAGGGGTTTGAAATCATCGATGGCCGTGTGATCCCGACCGACTGGTTCGCCGTGGTCTTCAACCCGTCGTTCCCCTATCGCCTGGCGCACATGGCCACGGCGGCCTTTGTGGCCACGGCGTTCTTCGTCGGCTCCTCGGCAGCCTGGCACTTGCTGCGCGGCAAGGACAACCCGGCGATCCGCAAGATGCTCTCCATGGCAATGTGGATGGCCCTGATCGTTGCGCCCATCCAGGCGGTGATCGGTGATTTCCATGGCCTCAATACCTTGAAGCACCAACCGGCGAAAATTGCCGCGATTGAAGGCCACTGGGAAAACATCGGCAACGAACCAACGCCATTGATCCTGTTTGGCTGGCCCGACATGAAGGCCGAGAAAACCAAGTACGCGGTGGAGATCCCTTACCTGGGCAGCCTGATCCTCACTCACTCCCTGGATAAGCAAGTGCCGGCCCTCAAGGAATTTCCACCGGAGGACCGCCCCAACTCGACCATCGTGTTCTGGTCGTTCCGGGTCATGGTCGGCCTGGGCTTCCTGATGATCTTCACCGGCCTGTTCAGCCTCTGGCTACGCCGGGGCGACAAGATGTACACGTCCAAACCGTTCCTGTACTTGGCGTTGTGGATGGGGCCGTCCGGCCTGATCGCCATACTTGCGGGTTGGTTCACCACCGAGATCGGCCGCCAGCCGTGGGTGGTCTACGGGCTGATGCGCACGGCGGACGCGTCCTCCGGGCATAGCCTGGCGCAGATGACCATCACCCTGGTGTTGTTCGTGGTGGTGTACTTCGCGCTGTTCGGCGCAGGCCTGGGCTACATGATGCGCCTGGTGCGCAAAGGGCCTCAGACCCACGAAGGCAGCGAGCCCACCCATGGTGGCCCGGGCCAGAAACGTACACCGGCCCGTCCGTTGTCCGCCGCCGATGATGGCAGCGACGACGATCACGCGCACATCCAGCACAAGGGGCATTGAGATGGGTATTGATCTTCCGCTGATCTGGGCCGTGATCATTATCTTCGGCATCATGATGTACGTGGTCATGGACGGCTTCGACCTGGGTATCGGCATCCTGTTTCCGTTTATCCCGGGCAAGACCGACCGTGACGTGATGATGAACACCGTGGCCCCGGTGTGGGACGGCAACGAAACCTGGCTGGTACTGGGCGGCGCAGCGTTGTTCGGTGCGTTCCCGCTGGCCTATTCGGTGGTGTTGTCGGCGCTGTACCTGCCGCTGATCCTGATGCTGATCGGGCTGATCTTCCGCGGTGTGGCCTTCGAGTTCCGCTTCAAGGCCAAGGACCACAAGCGTCATCTATGGGACAAGGCCTTTATCGGCGGTTCACTGGCGGCCACGTTCTTCCAGGGCGTGGCGCTGGGCGCATTCATCGATGGCATCCCGGTGGTGAATCGCCAGTTTGCCGGCGGTTCGCTGGACTGGCTCACGCCGTTCACGATGTTTTGCGGCGTGGCGCTGATCGTGGCCTACGCGTTGCTCGGCTGCACCTGGTTGATCATGAAGACCGAAGGCCCGCTTCAGGAAAAAATGCACAACCTGGCGCGACCGTTGGCCTTCGTGGTGCTGGCGGTGATCGGCATCGTGAGTATCTGGACGCCGCTGACGCACCCGGAAATCGCCTCGCGCTGGTTCACCCTGCCGAACCTGTTCTGGTTCCTGCCGGTGCCGATCCTGGTGCTGGTGACCCTGTACGGGTTGTTCCGTGCAGTGGCGCGTAATGCGCACTACACGCCGTTCCTGCTGACGCTGGTGCTGATCTTCCTGGGCTACAGCGGCTTGGGTATCAGCCTGTGGCCCAACATCATTCCGCCATCGGTGTCGATCTGGGACGCTGCCGCGCCGCCCCAGAGCCAGGGCTTCATGCTGGTGGGTACGCTATTCATTATCCCGTTCATCCTGGGCTATACCTTCTGGAGCTACTACGTGTTCCGCGGCAAGGTCACCCACGAAGACGGTTACCACTAGGAGGGGCGTTCCATGTCCGGCAAACCTTCGTTGCACGAGATTGAACAGGCCGAGAAGCAGCCGTTGTGGCGGCGCCTGGGGTGGCTGGCGATGATCTGGACGGGCAGTGTGCTGGCCCTGTTCGTCGTGGCGAGCCTGATGCGCATGTTTATGAGTGCGGCTGGCCTGACCACCCACTGACATCCCGATCCGGGCTTTGCGGCCCGGCTTTCCAGCCCTGCTTTTCGCCAGAGAAGCAGGGTTTTTTTATTTGCGCGCCTTGAGGATCACGAATTTTGGCGTGGTGGCGACTTGCTCGACACCCCGGAACAGGCGCGCCAGTTTGGTGTGATAACCGAGGTGGCGGTTGCCGACGATATAAAGGGCGCCGCCCACCACCAGGGCTTCCCGTGCCTGTTGGAACATGCGCCAGGCGAGGAAATCGCCGACCACCTGCTGCTGGTGGAACGGTGGATTGCACAGCACCACGTCCAGGGATTGCGGCTCTTGCCCTGCCAGGCCGTCGGCGGCACGCACGACCACATCACGCTCACCGAGGGCCGCTTGCCAGTTTTCGGCCGCCGATTGCACCGCCATGTAGGACTCGTCCACCAAGGTGTAATGCGCTTCGGGGTTTTGCAGGGCGCTGGCAATCGCCAGTACGCCGTTGCCGCAACCCAGGTCTGCCACGCGGGCGTTGCCCAGGTTTTTCGGCAGGTGGGGCAGGAAGGCGCGAGTGCCGATGTCCAGGCTTTCGCGGCAGAACACGTTGGCATGGTTCAGCAGTTCGATCGCCGGTGCGTCCAGGGTGTAGCGGGTGGGGTAGGGCGACACGGCAGCGGGGCGATCTTCAACGGTGGCGATCAGCAATCGCGCCTTTTTTACCGCGAGCGATGCGTGCATCGGGCCAATGTAACGCTCCAGCAACTCGCCCGCCGCCCGTGGCAAATGCTTGATCATCGCCCCGGCGATCACCTCGGCACCCGGGGCCAACTGGCCTTGCAAGCGAATCAGTTGTTCTTCCAGCAATGCCAGGGTTTTGGGTACGCGGATCAGCACCCGGTCGAACGGCCCGGTGGGGATGTGGCTGGCCGGGATGAACGCAACGGCGTCAAACGCCTTGCCGTTGCGCACCAGGTTTTTTTCCAGGCCTTGCGCCGCCAGGAACGAATCGCCACTGGAGGTCAGTTGCACCTTGCCTTGAAGGCTGGCGGCAAGGGCGCCGAAGCTGTCGTTGAGCACCAGCACCCGGGTTTGCGCGCCCGGCTGCTGTTCGGCCAAGTGGCTGAGCAGGTACTCGTCGGCGGCATCGAAGGCTTGCAGCGGATCGTTGTGTTGCTCTGGCTGGCGGATCAGATCGAGCTGGGCAAAGGGGCTTTCGAGCAGGGGCATGGCGGGGGAGACTCTGGGTAAACGATGGGTGTTCGACAGCGGTTGCCGAACCGTCTGAGTGAACCACGGGCGACTCCCCGAAAGGGGCTGCTCAGCACTCAGAATGCGCGGTAAATGTTACGTTTTTTTCAAGAGAATTACATGGCGTGTTTTAAATGATCCCGGCCCGAGCGGCGCGAAGCACGGCGGCGATTTTGTTGTTGACGCCCAGTTTCTTGAGGCAACTGCTGATATGAAAGCCTACCGTACGCTCGGACAAACAAAGGATGGTGGCGATATCTGCTGCGGTCTTGCCCATGCCAGACCACATAAGGACTTCCGTTTCCCGCTCAGTCAATTTGCTGGTTGGGTGGATACTGGGTTTTTCGTCAAACTTCTGCGCCAGCACGGCATGCATGGCGTGGCAGAGCCATAGCGCCATTCCTGCTTTTTCATACAATTCTTCCGGGCTGATGTCACCCTTGCCACGGCTCAACGTCAGCATGCTGAAGACCCCCCGGAAATCATGCACGCTGATGGTCAACGCCTTGTGTACCTCCAAGGTTGCGGCCAAAGTCCAAAGGCTGGGCACGTCTTTGAATGTTTCCTCCTTCCAGACAAGGGGTAACACGCCCTCCCTACAATGTTTCACTACAGGGTCTACATCGGAGTAGTGCGCTTGGTTGTATAGATTTTTCCATTCAATTGGATAGTTTGTAAGCTCTACGGGTTTGATTTGACCCTTGGTGAGTTGAGAACTCATCTTGAAGGAACAGTATTGGAAGCCGAGTTCGTAGGCCTTGTTGATGGTCATTTCAAATACGCTGGTGACCTCGTCCTCACCTTCGAGCGAGTGGAGTCGTGTATTTCGCCAGTTAAGTATGGGTAAATCTCCATGGGATCTCCGTGACTTGAGGTACGTCCTTTATCCCCAACGTTGCACGAAAATCAGTGTAGGACACGTACTACATGGCGAGAGGAAAATTTCGTTCTTGCGCTGTAAGGTTTAAGAATTTTTCCACAGGAAGGTAGTTAGCCAAGCAACTGGCAAGTTTGAAACTCGCGATTTACTAGGGGGTTGAAGCTCCTGTAACAACCCACTAACAGCGGCTATATGAGGTAGTTTTTAAAACTAATAGCGAATTGATCGAAGGTGAAATTAATTTGCCATCATTGAGTACTGGTGTGATGCCACTCCCTATCGTGGGTGTTTCCGCGCACGACTTTGAGCGACACTAGGGCACCTGTAGAACGGAGCCCCCCATGACGGCCAGTGCTGAGAAATTTACCCGCCAGATCTTGCTCGACGTGCAATCGCTGACCCCCAGCCTGTTTACCCTGCGCACCACCCGCGACCCGGGCTTTCGTTTTACTGCGGGCCAGTTTGTACGCCTGGGTGTCACCAAGGCGGATGGCAGCACGGTATGGCGTGCGTATTCCTTGGTGTCCTCGCCGTTTGATGAGCACCTGGATTTTTTCTCGATTGTCGTCCCGGACGGTGAGTTCACCAGCGAGCTGAGCCGTCTGCGAGTCGGCGATACCTTGATGGTGGAGCGCCAGGCCACGGGGTTCCTGACCTTGAACCGCTTCGTCGACGGTCGGGATTTGTGGATGCTTGGCACCGGCACCGGGGTGGCGCCGTTTTTGTCGATCCTGCAAGACTTCGAGGTCTGGGAGAAATTCGAGCGCATCATCCTGGTGTACAGCGCACGGGAAGCCAAAGAGCTGGCTTACCAGGCGCTCATCAACACATTGGGTGAACGCGAACACCTGGCCGAATACGCACACAAACTGACCTACATCCCCATTGTTACCCGCGAACAACACCCCGGCGCATTGAATGGACGCATCACCACGCTGATCGAAAATGGCGAACTGGAACGCGCGGCCGGCGTCGGACTGACCCCGGAACACTCCCGCGTGCTGATTTGCGGCAACCCGCAGATGGTCGATGACACGCGCCAACTGCTCAAGCTGCGCGATATGAACCTGAGCTTGAGCCGGCGACCCGGCCAGGTGGCGGTGGAGAACTACTGGTAATAAAAAAGGCGCCTCAAACAGGCGCCTTTTCATGCCGGCTCGATTAGAGCGGCTTGTCGTTCTGTGCCTTGAGCAGATCGCGGATCTCACCCAGCAGCACTTCTTCCTTGGTCGGCGTCGGCGGCAGGCTTGGCGCCACGGCCTCTTCACGTTTGAGGCGATTGATCGCCTTCACGCCCATGAAGATCGCAAACGCGATGATCACAAAGTCGATGACGCTCTGGATGAACTTGCCGTATGCCAGGACCACCGCAGGCACATCGCCTTGGGCAGCCTTTAGTGTTATCGCCAGGTCACCGAAGTCCACGCCACCGATCAACAGACCAATGGGCGGCATCACCACGTCGCCTACAAACGAGGAAACAATTTTGCCGAAGGCTGCGCCGATGATAATACCGACGGCCATGTCGACCACATTACCTTTGACCGCGAAGGCCTTGAACTCACTGATCACGCCCATAGGTTATTCCTTGTTACAGATGAGAAGGGTGGTACCCAGTGTAAGTCAGTCGTAGAGGGCTTGCCTGAAACAACCGCTCACACTGTTAGCTTTTATCGACACATTAAAACGCAATTAGTTTGCAAAGTGCCATCAATCGCGCGCGAAATACCCGCCAAATCAGCGACTTACCAGATTATTTTATCAATCGGGTTGTTATGGCTTTTCTATTTATCTTCTGACTCGCGGGTCACTAGCCTCTGGCAAGCACAACTGAATGTGCACTAAAAAAACCAGAGGAAACCTCGATGAACAATCCAATGAGCCGCGGGCCTGTTACCGCGCGATCCGCGCTGGTACTGGTGACCGCCAGCCTGCTTTCCCTGTCTGTACACGCCGCCAACCTGACCCGCGACAACGGTGCCGCCGTCGGTGACAACCAGAACTCGCAAACCGCCGGCGCCAATGGCCCGGTGCTACTCCAGGATGTGCAGCTTATTCAGAAATTGCAGCGCTTCGACCGCGAACGCATCCCCGAGCGCGTCGTACACGCCCGTGGTACCGGTGCCCACGGCACCTTTACCGTCACTGACAGCCTCAGCGACCTGACCAAGGCCAAGGTGTTTGCCGCCGGCGAGGCCACCCCGGTGTTCGTGCGCTTCTCCGCCGTGGTCCACGGCAACCACTCCCCGGAAACCCTGCGTGACCCACGCGGTTTCGCCACCAAGTTCTATACCGCCGAAGGCAATTGGGATTTGGTGGGCAACAACTTCCCGACGTTCTTCATCCGTGATGCCATCAAGTTCCCTGACATGGTCCACGCGTTCAAGCCAGACCCACGTACCAACCTGGATGACGATTCGCGGCGCTTCGACTTCTTCTCCCACGTGCCCGAAGCCACCCGTACGCTGACCGAGTTGTACTCCGACTCCGGCACCCCGGCCAGTTATCGGGAGATGGACGGCAACGGTGTGCACGCCTACAAGCTGATCAACGCCAAGGGTGAAGTGCACTACGTCAAGTTCCACTGGAAAAGCCTGCAAGGCATCAAGAACCTCGATCCCAAGCAGGTCACCGAAGTGCAGGGCCGCGACTACAGCCACATGACCAACGACCTGGTCACTCACATCAACAAGGGCGACTTCCCCAAGTGGGACCTGTACGTGCAGGTGCTCAAGCCTGAAGACCTGGCCAAGTTCGATTTCGACCCGCTGGACGCCACCAAGATCTGGCCGAACGTGCCTGAGCGCAAAGTCGGGCAAATGGTGTTGAACCGCAACCCGGCCAACGTGTTCCAGGAAACCGAGCAGGTAGCCATGGCCCCGGCCAACCTGGTGCCGGGCATCGAGCCGTCGGAAGATCGCCTGCTGCAAGGCCGGGTGTTCTCCTACGCCGACACCCAGATGTATCGCCTGGGCGCCAATGCCCTGCAACTGCCGATCAACGCGCCACGGGTGACCGTCAACAACGGCAACCAGGACGGCGCGATGAACTTCGGCAAGACCACCACCGGTGTGAACTACCAGCCAAGTCGCCTGTTGCCACGGGAAGAACCGCAAACCGCGCGCTACAGCCAGTCGGCGCTGTCAGGCAGCACCCAGCAGGCGAAGATTCAGCGTGAGCAGAACTTCAAGCAGGCGGGTGACTTGTACCGCTCCTACAGCAAGAAAGAGCGTCAGGACTTGATCGAAAACTTCGGCGGCTCGCTGGCCACCACCGATGACGAGAGCAAGCACATCATCCTGTCGTTCCTCTACAAAGCCGACCCGGAGTACGGCACCGGTGTGGCCAAGGTGGCCAAGGGTGACCTGGCGCGCGTGAAGGCGCTGGCGGAAAAACTGACTGACTGATCCGTTGGTTACGGTCGACGCCCCGATACGGGCGTCGACCCCTGGCAGGAGAACAACCATGCGAATTTCTATCGGCTTGCTGATGACCATGCTGGCCTTTGTCGCCCAGGCCGAGACTCCCGACCCGGTGGCGCTCAAGGCCCAATTGCAGGACTACTATTTCGACGCCGCCCGCCGTGGCGACCTCGACATGCTCAATACTTTTATCGACTCCGGCTACAGCCTCAACACCCAGGACGACAAGGGCTACACCGCGCTGATCCTCGCTGCCTACCACGGCCAGGGGCCTTTCGTGGAGCGCCTGCTCAACGCCGGTGCCGACGCCTGCGTGCAGGACAAACGCGGCAACACCGCGCTGATGGGCGCGATCTTCAAGGGCGAGTTGAAAATCGCCCAGCGCCTGCTGGCCACCCACTGCAACCCCGACCAGCGCAACGGTGCCGGACAGACCGCGGCCATGTACGCCGGGCTGTTCAAGCGTGTCGAGCTGCTGGATGAACTCAAGGCCAAAGGTGCCGATCTCAATGCCGAAGACCCGGTCGGTAACACCGCTTCACGCTTGGCCAGTGGTGAAATCCGGACCCCGGCGTCGCGCTGAGCTATCATCGCGGTTTTTCGGTTGGAGGTTCTCAAATGGCAAAGGCCAAGCGCATGTACGGCTGCACGGAGTGCGGCGCGACCTTTCCCAAGTGGGCCGGCCAGTGCTCCGAGTGCGGTGCGTGGAACACCCTGACTGAAACCATGATCGAGAGTGGCGGTGCGGCGGCCCCCACCGGCCGCGCCGGCTGGACCGGGCAGCAGGCGCAGATCAAGACCCTGGCTGAAGTCAGCGTCGAAGAGATCCCGCGTTTTTCCACGGCATCCGGCGAATTGGACCGCGTGCTGGGCGGCGGCCTGGTGGACGGCTCGGTGGTGCTGATCGGCGGCGACCCGGGCATCGGCAAGTCGACGATTTTGCTGCAAACCCTGTGCAGCATCGCCAGCCGCATGCCGGCGCTGTACGTCACCGGCGAAGAATCCCAGCAACAAGTGGCCATGCGCGCCCGCCGCCTGGGGTTGCCCCAGGATCAGCTGCGGGTCATGACCGAGACCTGCATCGAAAGCATCATTGCCACGGCCCGTATCGAAAAGCCCAAGGTCATGGTGATCGACTCGATCCAGACCATTTTCACCGAGCAGTTGCAATCGGCGCCGGGTGGCGTGTCCCAGGTGCGCGAGAGTGCGGCGCTGCTGGTGCGGTATGCCAAGCAGAGCGGCACGGCGATCTTCCTGGTCGGCCATGTCACCAAGGAAGGCGCGCTGGCCGGGCCTCGGGTGCTCGAGCATATGGTCGACACGGTGCTGTATTTCGAGGGCGAGTCCGATGGTCGCCTGCGCTTGCTGCGGGCGGTGAAGAACCGCTTCGGGGCGGTGAACGAGTTGGGTGTATTCGCCATGACCGACCGGGGGCTGAAAGAAGTCTCCAACCCATCAGCGATTTTCCTGACGCGTGCCCAGGAAGAAGTCCCTGGCAGTGTGGTGATGGCAACGTGGGAAGGCACCCGGCCGATGCTGGTGGAAGTGCAGGCGTTGGTGGATGACAGCCACCTGGCCAACCCGCGCCGCGTGACCCTGGGCCTGGACCAGAACCGCCTGGCGATGCTGTTGGCGGTCCTGCACCGCCACGGTGGCATCCCGACCCATGACCAGGACGTGTTCCTCAACGTGGTCGGCGGGGTCAAGGTGCTGGAGACCGCCTCCGACCTGGCGTTGATGGCGGCAGTCATGTCCAGCCTGCGTAACCGGCCATTGCCCCATGACCTGCTGGTGTTTGGTGAAGTCGGTTTGTCCGGTGAAGTTCGCCCGGTGCCCAGCGGCCAGGAGCGCTTGAAGGAAGCGGCCAAGCATGGTTTCAAGCGCGCCATCGTGCCCAAGGGCAACGCACCGAAGGAATCGCCGCCCGGGATACAGATTATTGGGGTGACCCGCCTGGAGCAGGCATTGGATGCACTTTTCGAGTAAACAGGGATGGGCGCAATGCAACGAACGAATCGCTGGGGCGTGCTCGCCCTGTTCATGACCTTGGCCGGTCTGCCTGTCCTGGCGTGGGCCGACTTGCCGGCGGGATATCGCCTGGCGCAAAAGCTGGTCACGGAAGAAGGCAGCGTGCTGCAGGTGCTGGAAGACCAGCGCATCAGCGCTCAATTGCACAAGGACAGTTGGGGCAACGGGTTGGACGAAGACTCGTTCGACGAGCCCGGTGACCTGGTTGAAAACCCGTTGCTCGACGCCCAGGTGCGTCTGGTGTCGGCCGCCGGCGAGGTGATCGCGCGCAAGGACCTCGGCTACCCGCTGGCCAAGGTCAAGAAAGCCCCGCTCAAGGGACAGCCCGCGCCTGTGTATTTTTTGATCATTGATCAGACCGCGCCCATGGGCAGCTACAGTGGCCCGGCCACGCAACTGTTGCTGCCTGCCAAACAGCAACTGGAGCCGGTGAGCTACCAGGACACCGATGGCAAACTCAAACCACTGACCCTGGCCAGCACCGGCAAGGCGGCCTGGAAGGTTTCGACGCCCGTCGACGGTAGTGCGGATGAGCTGTTGCAAATCTCGTGCTTTATGGACGGCGACGGTGACGATGATTTTGCCACGCGTTACCAGACCTACCGTTGGGTGGATGGCCAGTGGCAGGCGGCATCGACGCAGAAAGCCGGTTACTGGGACACGGAAAGCGACTTCCCGGCGCGTACGGTATTTCCCTGAGCCGTCATACTTCCAGCAAGGCGGCCAACTCCCGGTGCAGCTCGTCCTCGTCACCCAGGTTCAATTCGACCAACCGCCGCAAGTGGCTGATCGAATCCAGGTCGATGTGCTGACACACAAACCCCAGTTGCCCAGGATCCTCATGGGTCAGTCGCACTTGCATCTTTATATGCGCCTTGGGATCCAGGCGTATATCGACGTCGAACGGCAGCGCCTTGTTGCCCTTCCAGTCTTCCGGTCGTTGCACCAGCAGGCCTTTTAGCGACAGATCCACCAATTGCACTGGCCATTCGCGGCCGTTTTGCCGAATTTCGGTCTTGGCATCAAAGGCGATGCGGCGGAAACGACGGCGGTCAGACGGTAGCTCGGTCATGGTGAAGCCCTCCGGGGATAGGGGGATTGTAGCCGTGCGCCACTATTGGATCGGTTTTTCTGCTTTTTTTGTCCGCAGAAGGCTCTAGACCAACGTAGGGGGGTGGCCTTTAAGTCCAGTAGCGCTAAACTCCGGATGGCTGTCCTTTCTGTCCACCCTGGCTGGAATATAAAAATGAAAAATAATAATAGCCTGCTACGCCACCTACCCTGGCTGGTGCTGGCAATCGTAGGAGCGTGCGCCCTGGGCGTAGTGGCCTTGCGCCGCGGCGAGGCGATCAACGCCTTGTGGATTGTGGTCGCTGCTGTGGCCATCTACCTGGTTGCGTACCGTTACTACAGTCTGTTCATCGCTAACAATGTGATGCAACTCGACCCACGGCGGGCCACCCCCGCAGTGCTCAACAACGACGGTCTGGACTATGTGCCGACCAACAAACACATCCTTTTTGGTCACCACTTTGCGGCGATTGCCGGTGCAGGCCCGCTGGTCGGCCCGGTATTGGCGGCGCAAATGGGTTACCTGCCCGGCACGCTCTGGCTGATTGCCGGCGTGGTGCTGGCCGGTGCGGTGCAGGACTTCATGGTCCTGTTCCTGTCCACCCGTCGCAACGGCCGTTCCCTGGGCGACATGGTTCGCGAAGAGATGGGCCGCATCCCGGGGACCATCGCGCTGTTCGGCTGCTTCCTGATCATGATCATCATCCTCGCGGTGCTGGCGCTGATCGTGGTCAAGGCCCTGGCCGAGAGCCCATGGGGCATTTTCACGGTGATGGCGACCATCCCGATCGCGATGTTCATGGGCATCTACATGCGCTACATCCGCCCGGGCCGCATCGGTGAAATCTCGATCATCGGCGTGCTGTTGCTGCTGGGTTCGATCTGGCTGGGCGGGCAGATTGCCGCTGATCCGGTCTGGGCCAAGGCGTTCACCTTCACCGGTATCCAGATCACCTGGATGCTGATCGGCTACGGTTTCGTCGCCGCCGTTCTGCCGGTGTGGCTGATCCTGGCTCCGCGTGACTACCTTTCCACCTTCCTCAAGATCGGCACCATCATCGCCCTGGCGATCGGCATCCTGGTCACCATGCCAGAACTGAAAATGCCGGCCTTGACCCAGTTCATCGACGGTACCGGCCCGGTGTGGAAGGGCGGCCTGTTCCCGTTCCTGTTCATCACCATCGCCTGTGGCGCGGTCTCGGGTTTCCACGCGCTGATCTCCTCGGGCACCACGCCCAAGCTGCTGGATAACGAAACCAACGCCCGCTACATCGGTTACGGCGGCATGCTGATGGAGTCGTTCGTGGCCATCATGGCGATGGTCGCCGCTTCGGTGATCGAACCTGGCGTGTACTTCGCCATGAACAGCCCGGCCGCTGTGGTCGGTGGTGATGTGGTGGCCGTGGCGCAAACCGTCAGCAGTTGGGGCTTTGCGATCACGCCTGAGGCGCTGCAAGCCGTGGCCCATGATATTGGCGAAACCACCATTCTGGCCCGTGCCGGTGGTGCGCCGACATTGGCGGTGGGTATCGCACAGATCCTGCACAGCGTACTGCCGGGTGAAAACACCATGGCATTCTGGTACCACTTTGCGATCCTGTTCGAAGCCCTGTTCATCCTGACGGCGGTGGATGCGGGCACCCGTGCCGGCCGCTTCATGCTGCAGGACCTGCTGGGTTCCTTCGTGCCGGCGCTGAAACGCACCGAGTCGTGGACCGCCAACCTCATTGCAACCGCCGGTTGCGTGGCGATGTGGGGTTACCTGCTGTACCAGGGCGTGATCGACCCACTGGGCGGTATCAACACCTTGTGGCCACTGTTCGGTATCTCCAACCAGATGCTGGCAGGTATCGCGCTGATGCTGGCAACCGTTGTGCTGATCAAAATGAAACGCCAACGCTACATCTGGGTGACCATGCTGCCGGCTGTCTGGCTGCTGATCTGCACCACCACGGCGGGCTTCATCAAGCTGTTCGACGCGAACCCTGCGATTGGCTTCCTGTCGCTGGCCAAGAAGTACAGCGATGCATTGGCCAACGGCCAGATCCTCGCCCCGGCGAAGAGCATCGACCAGATGCAGCACGTGATCTACAACGCCTACACCAACGCAACGCTGACGGCGCTGTTCCTGTTCGTGGTGTTCAGCATCCTGTTCTATGCGCTCAAGGTCGGCGTCGCCGCCTGGGGCAACAAAGAACGTACGGATAAAGAAGCCCCGTTCCAGGCTGTACCGGACGCGTAATCGAGGGTTGCAACCATGTTCAATGACATCAGTCGCCTCGGTAAATACCTCGGTCAGGCCGCGCGCCTGATGGTCGGCATGCCCGACTACGACACCTACGTCGAGCATATGCAAACCAAACACCCGGACAAGCCGGTGATGGACTACAAGGCGTTCTTCCGGGAGCGCCAGGAAGCCCGTTACGGCGGCAAGGGTGGGCCCAAGTGCTGTTGAGTTAACGCAATATCCCTGTGGGAGGGGGCTTGCCCCCGATAGCGGTGTGTCAGTGACAGGTAAGTGCCTGACACGCTGCTATCGGGGGCGAGCCCCCTCCCACATTTGTTTCTGTGTTCCTTCAAGGAGAATTTCTTTTGTCCTCTCCCATTCCAGTCACGGTCCTCAGCGGCTTCCTCGGCGCCGGCAAGACCACCTTGCTGCGCCACCTGCTCAAAGCCGAGCACGGCCTGAAAATCGCCGTGATCGAAAACGAATTCAGTGACGCCGGTATCGACACCCAGCTGTTGGGCGCAGAACCGGTGCAAGTCATGACCCTGTCCAACGGCTGCGTGTGCTGCACCATCCACACCGACCTGACCAAGGCCCTGTACCTGCTGCTCGAGCGCCTGGACAGCGGCGAGATCGCCTTCGACCGCCTGGTGATCGAGTGCACCGGCCTGGCCGACCCGGCACCTGTGGCCCAGACCTTTTTCATCGACGAGGAACTGCGTGAGCGCTATATCCTCGACGGCATCATCACCCTGGTGGACGCGGCCCACGCCGAACACCACCTGACCCAGACCATTGCCCAGGCCCAGATCGGCTTTGCCGACCGCCTGTTGGTGAGCAAACGCGACCTGGTGGATGACGCTACCTTCGATGCGCTCAGTGAGCGCCTGACCCGCATCAATCGTCGTGCGCCGATCCGGGTGGTGGATCATGGCAAGATCGACCTGGCCGAGTTGCTCGATGTGCGCGGCTTCAACCTCAATGCCGGCATGAGCTTGCGTCCGGTGAGCAAGGCGCCGTCCATCGATCGTATCTCCAGCCTGGTATTGCGCACCGACCAGCCGCTGGATATCGACCGACTCAGTGAGTTCATGAACGAACTGCTGGAAGACCACGGCAAGCAACTGCTGCGCTACAAAGGCGTGCTGAACATTGCCGGGGAAGACCGGCGCATGGTGTTCCAGGGCGTGCTCAAGCTCTACGGTTTCGATTGGGATACCGAATGGGCCGAAGGCGAGGTGCGAGAGAGTGTGATCGTGTTCATTGCCGATGAGTTGCCCGAAGACAAGATTCGCGAAGGTTTCCGGCGCGTTTATCAGGAATAAAAAAGCCCGGCTCAAGAGCCGGGCTTTTTAGTCAAGCAACTGCAATCAAGCGCCGTACACCGGCAGCTTCTTGCAGATGGCCTTGACCTTCTCACGTACCGCGTCGATCACGGCTTCGTTGTTCAGGTCGGCCAGGATGTCGCAGATCCAGCCGGCCAGTTCCTTGCACTCTGCTTCCTTGAAGCCGCGAGTGGTCACAGCCGGGGTGCCGAAGCGCAGGCCGGAGGTGACGAAGGGCGAACGTGGATCGTTCGGCACGGAGTTCTTGTTCACGGTGATGAAAGCTTTGCCCAGGGCCGCGTCAGCATCCTTACCGGAGATGTCTTGCTTGATCAGCGACAGCAGGAACAGGTGGTTTTCAGTACCGCCAGACACTACGTCAAAGCCGCGCTCGATGAACACGCTGGCCATGGCCTGGGCGTTCTTTACCACTTGTTGCTGGTAGGTCTTGAACTCAGGCTGCAGCGCTTCCTTGAAGCAGATCGCTTTAGCGGCGATCACGTGCTCCAGCGGGCCACCCTGGGCGCCTGGGAATACGGCGGAGTTCAGCTTCTTCTCGATGTCGGCGTTGGCACGAGCCAGGATCAGGCCGCCACGTGGACCGCGCAGGGTCTTGTGGGTGGTGGTGGTCACGACGTCAGCGAAAGGTACTGGGTTCGGGTAGACGCCAGCGGCGACCAGACCGGCCACGTGGGCCATGTCGACGAACAGGTACGCACCGACCTTGTCAGCGATGGCGCGGAAGCGTGGGAAGTCCAGGATCTGCGAGTAGGCAGAGAAACCGGCCACGATCATTTTTGGCTTGTGTTCAACCGCCAGGCGCTCGACTTCGTCGTAGTCGATCAGGCCGTTGGCATCGATACCGTATTGAACGGCGTTGTACAGCTTGCCGGAGGAGGAAACGCTGGCGCCGTGGGTCAGGTGACCGCCGTGGGCCAGGCTCATGCCCAGGATGGTGTCGCCGCCTTGCAGCAGGGCCAGGTACACGGCGCTGTTGGCTTGGGAACCGGCGTGCGGCTGGACGTTGGCGTAGTCGGCGCCGAACAGTTCCTTGGCACGGTCAATGGCCAGTTGCTCAACCACGTCGACGTACTCGCAACCACCGTAGTAGCGCTTGCCCGGGTAGCCTTCGGCGTACTTGTTGGTCAGAACCGAACCTTGAGCCTCCATCACCGCAGGGCTGGTGTAGTTTTCCGAAGCGATCAGCTCAATGTGCTCTTCCTGGCGCACGGCTTCTTGCTCCATGGCGGCGAAGAGATCGGCGTCGTACTTGGCAATAGTCAAATCACGGCTGAACATGGCGGTCCTCAAGGATCGGGGGCAGAAAAGGAGGGCATTCTAACCCAATGGGTTTTAGATGGCATATGAAAGGACATCATGTCGCGGACAAGTGGGGCTCATCTGGGGATAGGCGGTGGCTGTGAGTGCCTTATCGGGGGGCAAGCCCCTTCCACAGTTGAATGTGTTCGCAGATCAGAATGCGGGAGGGGGCTTGCCCCCGATGAGGCCAGTGGCCTCACCGCAGAATTTCAGTCGAACATGAACAGCGCATCATTGCTGAACTGCGCTTCGAACCGATTCGCCGGCATCGGCCGCCCGAACAGGTAGCCCTGCACCTCATCGCAGCCATGCTCACGCAGGAAATCCAGCTGTTCATGGGTTTCCACCCCCTCGGCGATCACCGCCAGGTTCAGGCTGTGGGCCATGGCGATAATGGCGCGGGCGATCTGGGCGTCCTGTTCGCCGGAGGGCAGGCCGTCGACGAAGGTGCGGTCGATCTTCAGCACGTCGATGGGGAACTGCTTGAGGTAGTTGAGCGACGAGTAACCGGTGCCAAAGTCGTCGACCGCAATGCTCAGGCCCAGGTTCTTCAGGCTGTCGAGGATCTGCATGGCCTCGTTGACCTCACGCATCAGGATGCTTTCGGTCAGCTCCAGCTCCAGGCACGCCGGCGGCAGGCCGGTGTCCTTGAGGATGGTGGCGATGCGCGTACCCAACTGGCCGTCGGAGAATTGTCGCGCCGAGATATTCACCGAGACTTTCGGCACCCGCACCTTGTTCTGGTGCCAGGTCTTGAGCTGGCGACAGGCTTCGCTGATCACCCAGTCGCCCACGTCCACCACCAGGCCCAACTCTTCCAGCACCGGGATGAAGTCTCCCGGCGGCACCAGCCCGCGTCGAGGGTGGCGCCAGCGCAGCAGGGCTTCGGCGCCGGTCAGGCGTTTACCGTCGCCGCTGAACTGCGGCTGGTAATAGAGCACGAATTCGTTCTGGTCCAGGGCGTGGCGCAGGTCGCTTTCCAGCTCCAGGCGTTCCAGGGCGCTGGCGTTCATGTCGGCCTGGTAGAACTGGAAGTTGTTCTTGCCGCGTTCCTTGGCGTGATACATCGCCGTGTCGGCGTTTTTCATCAACTGGCTCAGTTCGTTACCGTCCTGCGGGCTCAGGGCGATACCGATACTGGCGGTCACGAAGAACTCACGACCTTCCAGTACGAAAGGTTTCACCAGGCTGGCGAGGATCTGCTCGGCCACATGAATCGCACGGTTGAGTGCCATGTCACGGTTGACCCGTGGCTGCAGGAGCAAGGTGAACTCATCACCGCCCATGCGCGCCACAGTGTCGTCTTCGGCGACGCAGCCCAGCAGGCGGGTGGCCATTTCCTTGAGCATGCGGTCGCCGGCGGCGTGGCCCAGGGAGTCGTTGATCGGCTTGAAGCGGTCGAGATCGAGGAACATCAGCACCACCCACGACTTCTGCCGTTCGGCGGACTGCAGCGCGGTGTGCAGGCGGTCCTGGAACAGTGTGCGGTTGGGCAGGTGGGTCAGGGCGTCGTAGTAGGCCAGGCGGTGGATGCGCTGCTCGCTGGCCTTGCGCTCGCTGATGTCACTGAAGAAGCATACATAGCTGGCCAGGTCGCCTTCATCGTCGAACACCGCAGTAATGCCGACCCACGCCGGGTAATGCTCGCCATTGCGGCGCTTGAGCCACACTTCACCTTCCCAGGTGCTGTGCTGGTGCAACTGCTTGAGCACATAGCGCAGGTGGGCTTCCTGTTGTTCGTCGACGGTGAGCATGTTCGGCAACTGGTCGAGTACATCGCTGACCGCATAGCCGCTGACCCGGCTGAACGCCTCGTTGGCCTGCACGATATAGCCGGCGGGGTCAGTGATCAGGATCGCCGAGGTGGAGTGCTCGAATACCGTGGCCGCCATGCGCAGGTCTTTCTCGGCGCGGCGTTGCTGGCTAATGTCGCGGCCCACCCCAAGGATACCCTCGAAAGCGCCGTGTTCGTCCCACACCAGCACCAGGCGCAGTTCGATCGGCACCTTGCGACCGTCGGCGCGCAGGCAGTCGAACAGGAAGAGCTGGGTCTGGATCTCATCACGCAGCCTGTTCAGTGCATCAGGATCGCCCAGCGCGCGGCTGACCTGTTCCATCAGGCTGTAAATGCCGGTCAGTTGCTGCGGGTTGGCGATGATCGACTGCCAGCCGTTCTTGAACACCCAGTCCACGTCATAGCCGAGCACGGCGTTGACCGACGGGCTGACGTAGTTGAGGGCCAACTGACTGTCGGTGGAACAGATCACGTCGCTGATGCTTTCGGCCAGCATGCGGTAGCGTTGTTCGCTGTCACGCAGGGATTCGCTGGCTTCGATCTGGTCGGTGATGTCCTTGGCCACGCCGATGATGCGGGTGATCTGCGCGGTCTTGTCCCGCGCCAGGGCTTGTTCGCGGATATCGAAGCGCCGCCATTCATTATTGCGGTGACGGAAGCGCAACTGGCATTGCAGTTGGGTGGTATAGCCGACCTGGCGCTGTTGCTGGCGCAAGTCGTGGTAATGCTCGGCGTCTTCGGGGTGCAGCAGGATTTCCCAGAAGTACTCGCCCATTTGCTGCAATTCGGCCTTGTTATAGCCGAGGGTGTGGCCCAGATGGTGGTTGCTGAAAATCATGCGCTGGCTGATTACATCCTGCACATACAGGTGGTCGGGCACGGTGCGCACCACATCCGACCAGAAACTCTCGCGTTCCACCAGCGACAGTTCGATCAGCTTGCGGCTGGTGATATCGCTGATGCTGAGGATCACCGCCTTGAAATCGTCCTGCTGCTCGGGCAGGCGCATCACCAGCCACAGGTACTGCTCGTTGCCGACCACGTCCTTGAGCTGGATTTCCAGCTCCAACTGGCTTTGTCGGGTCAGCACGGCTTCGAGTATCTGGTAACCGATGGACGTGGCGTTGCGTGGGCAGTCATCGATCAGGCGTTCCCAGGCCTGCTCGCAGGAACCTACGTTCAACAGGCTGACCGCCACCTGGTTGACCTCGGTGACGCGCAGCTCCTTGAGCAGTTGCTGGCGCTCGCTGGGGTTGTGCTGCAGCCAGGCGTGCAGCTGCTCGCGGGTCTCCAGCCGCGTCTTGTCGAAGAACGCGTTCAGCCCCGACAGGTCCAGCACGCACAGGGCCACGCCGGTGCCTTCGAAAATATCCTGGTAGCGCCGCCGCCCCTCATGCACCTGGCGCTGACGGCGGCGCATGTTCAGCAGCACGATCACCGGGATCAACGAGAACGCCAGGCCCAGCAGGCATTTGCCGATGAAGGCCGGCAGCAGTTGCTCCAGCACCGCGCTGCGGTCGAACAGCCCGCGCAGTTGCCAGTCGCTTTTGCTCAACGGCGTGATCAGCACGCTTTTATTCAGTTCGTCCGGGGTCAATGCAGACGCCCACTGCGCGGGCATGCCGCTGTCGCGGCTGACCACGCGATGGTTGATGCGGTTCTCGATGGCCCACATCGGGCGCTGGCCCTGGCCGTCCTGGCGGGTGAGGTTGGTCAGGTAGTTGGGGGCCAGGCGCAGCGCCCAATACATCCGTGAGCCGCCACTGGGCTGATGCAACAGTAGATAGATGAGGGTGCCGTCGTTGCTGTTGCTCAGGTAATAAGACTGGCCGTGGCTGCGTTGCACCAGTTCTTCGAGCCAGGCGCTGTCCTGGCTGTCGCTGGCACTGTCGCTGATCATCGCGCCGCTGGGGGCAAGCAGGGCGATGCTGCGCAGTTCCGGCAGCGAACGTTGCAAGGTCCGCATCAAGGCCTGTTGCTGTTCGCTGTCACGCGGTGGCTCGACCATCGGCAGCAGGTTCAGGGCAATTTTTGCGCTGAGGGCCATGTTCAGGCTGATCTGTTCAGCCAGGTCGGCGCTGTAGTCGATGGTGTATTGCTGCTGGTTCTTCTGGTTTTGCTGCAACTGGTCCAGCAGTTGCCAGAACAATAACGCGAGCAGCATAAGGACAAGCGTCGCCAATGCGCCCTTGAGGGTGCCGTGCAGGGGCGCTCCCGGCGCTATATGAGCGGCGCGCAGGGGAGTTGGCGGCGTGACTTTGGACAAGCTGTGATCCTGCGGTTTGGCTGGACTGGCGCGCGACGTGCACTATAAGCCGGACGCCCGGAGGGCGGCTAGCATGCCTTGACTTGTGGCAAAGTGCCAGCCCTTGCCTGGCTGGACTGACCAAGCGCATTCAGGTAGCTTTGCCGGTTACGCGGGGGCGTTCCAGCCCCAGATATTCAGGCTTTATACCGCACGCTGGCATTGATGATAGTCAACGGCCCGCGCCGCGCATGGCCTGGCACGGGCTTCGCCCGCTTAATTCATCAGTCACTGACGCTAGGTTCACCATGGCTCAATACGTCTTCACCATGCATCGGCTGGGCAAAGTTGTCCCCCCGAAGCGGGAAATCCTGAAAAACATTTCGCTGTCCTTTTTCCCCGGCGCCAAGATCGGCGTACTCGGCCTCAACGGTTCGGGTAAATCCACGCTGCTGAAAATCATGGCCGGCGTCGACACCGAGTTCGAAGGCGAAGCCCGCCCGATGCCAGACCTGAACATCGGCTACCTGCCGCAAGAGCCGATCCTGGATCCGACCAAGACCGTGCGTGAAGTGGTCGAAGAAGCCGTCAGCGTGATCAAGGACGCCCAGGCGCGCCTGGACGAGGTCTACGCTGCCTACGCCGAACCGGACGCCGACTTCGACAAGCTCGCCGCCGAACAGGCCAAGCTCGAAGCCATCCTGCAGGCCGGCGACGGTCATAACCTGGAGCGCCAGCTGGAAGTCGCCGCCGACGCGCTGCGCCTGCCGGCATGGGACGCCAAGGTCGAACACCTGTCCGGTGGCGAGAAGCGCCGCGTGGCCCTGTGCCGCCTGCTGCTGTCGGCCCCCGACATGCTGCTGCTCGACGAACCGACCAACCACCTGGACGCCGATTCCGTCGCCTGGCTGGAACACTTCCTCCACGATTTCCCAGGCACCGTGGTTGCGATCACGCACGACCGCTACTTCCTGGACAACGTCGCCGGCTGGATCCTCGAGCTCGACCGTGGCGCCGGTATCCCTTACGAGGGCAACTACTCCGGTTGGCTGGAAGCCAAGTCCGACCGTCTGGCCGCCGAATCCAAGCAGCAATCGGCCCATGAAAAAGCCATGAAGGAAGAACTGGAGTGGGTGCGCAAAGGCGCCAAGGCCCGCCAGTCCAAGTCCAAGGCGCGTCTGCAACGCTTTGAAGAAATGCAATCGCAGGAATTCCAGAAGCGCTCGGAAACCAACGAGATCTACATCCCGGCCGGTCCGCGCCTGGGTGACAAGGTCATCGAGTTCAAGAACGTTACCAAAGGCTATGGCGACCGCGTACTGATCGACAACCTGTCGTTCTCCATGCCAAAAGGCGCGATCGTCGGCGTAATCGGCGGTAACGGTGCGGGTAAATCCACGCTGTTCCGCATGCTGATGGGCAAGGAAACCCCGGATTCGGGCACCATCGAAGTCGGCGAAACCGTGCAACTGGCCTGCGTGGACCAGAGCCGTGAAGACCTCGACGGCAGCAAGACCGTGTTCCAGCAGATTTCCGACGGCTCCGACCAGATCCGCATCGGCAACTATGAAATCCCGTCGCGTACCTATGTAGGCCGTTTCAACTTCAAGGGCGGCGACCAACAGAAGTTCGTCAAGGACCTGTCCGGTGGTGAGCGCGGTCGCTTGCACCTGGCCCTGACCCTGAAGGAGGGCGGCAACGTCCTGCTGCTCGACGAACCGTCCAACGACCTCGACGTTGAAACCCTGCGTTCCCTGGAAGAAGCCCTGCTGGACTTCCCGGGTGCTGCCATTGTGATCTCTCACGATCGGTGGTTCCTTGACCGCGTCGCGACGCACATCCTGGCGTACGAAGACGACTCGCAAGCGGTGTTCTTCGAAGGTAACTACACCGAGTACGAAGCGGACCGTAAAAAACGCTTGGGCGAAGCTGCTGCCCAGCCGCACCGTGTGCGTCACAAAAAGCTGGCCTGATCCGGGCTGGTGGTTTGAAAGAACGGAGCCTTCGGGCTCCGTTTTTTTGCCTGGAATTTGATGGTGCGTGCGGTTTGATTTGAATCCCTGAAAGGGTGCATAAAAGCCCCTGAAACTGGATACATTTATATAAAACGCACCATTTAAATTCACAAAGGCGACATTTTGCCCTGTCGCAGTGCGGAATGAATTGATAAAGTCCGGCTCAATCTCCGTTAACAACTAAAAATTTGCCGAGACTTTTCATGATCGAATCCGTCGAATCCTTCCTTGCCCGCCTCAAGAAACGCGACCCGGACCAGCCGGAATTCCACCAGGCCGTAGAAGAAGTCCTACGCAGTCTGTGGCCGTTTCTGGAAGCCAATCCTCACTACCTGACCTCGGGCATCCTGGAGCGCATCTGCGAGCCGGAACGCGCGATAACCTTCCGGGTGTCGTGGGTGGATGATCATGGCAAGGTCCAGGTCAATCGCGGTTTCCGTATCCAGATGAACAGCGCCATCGGCCCTTACAAAGGCGGCTTGCGCTTCCACCCGTCGGTCAACCTGGGCGTGCTGAAATTCCTCGCCTTCGAGCAGACCTTCAAGAATTCCCTGACGTCGCTGCCCATGGGCGGCGGCAAAGGCGGCTCGGACTTTGATCCAAAAGGTAAGAGCGACGCCGAAGTCATGCGCTTCTGCCAGGCCTTCATGAGCGAGTTGTATCGCCATATCGGCGCGGATGTGGACGTGCCGGCCGGTGACATCGGCGTAGGTGCCCGTGAGATCGGCTTCCTGTTCGGCCAGTACAAACGCCTGAGCAACCAGTTCACCTCGGTGCTGACCGGCAAGGGCATGACCTACGGCGGCAGCCTGATTCGCCCGGAAGCCACCGGTTTTGGCTGCGTGTACTTCGCCGAAGAAATGCTCAAGCGCAACAACCAGCGGGTTGAAGGCAAGCGCGTGGCGGTGTCCGGTTCCGGCAACGTGGCGCAATACGCGGCGCGCAAGGTCATGGACCTGGGTGGCAAAGTGATTTCCCTGTCCGATTCCGAAGGCACTCTGTACGCCGAAAGCGGTTTGACCGAGGAGCAATGGTCGGCCCTGCTGGAGCTGAAAAACGTGCAGCGCGGGCGCATCAGCGAACTGGCTTCGCGTTATGGCCTGGAATTCCGCGCCGGTAAAACCCCCTGGGAACTGGCCTGCGATATTGCACTGCCCTGCGCTACGCAGAACGAACTCGACGCCGAGGCCGCCCGCACTCTACTGCGCAACGGCTGCATCTGCGTGGCCGAAGGCGCCAACATGCCGACCACCCTGGAGGCTGTGGATATCTTTATCGAGGCCGGCATTCTGTTCGCCCCGGGCAAGGCGTCCAATGCCGGTGGCGTGGCGGTGAGTGGCCTGGAAATGTCACAGAACGCCATGCGCCTGCTGTGGACCGCCGGTGAGGTGGACAGCAAGTTGCACAACATCATGCAGTCGATCCACCATGCCTGCGTGCACTACGGCGAAGAAAACGGCCGCATCAACTACGTCAAAGGCGCGAACATCGCAGGTTTTGTCAAAGTTGCCGACGCGATGCTGGCCCAAGGCATCGTCTAGGCCTCGGGCTCGACCCGCAGCACTTCGATCAACTGATCGCCGACGGGGCGTTGCCACAACACCTCGTCGCCGACCTGGGCGCCCAGCAAGGCGCGGCCCAGGGGCGAACCCCAGTTGATCAAGCCTGCGCCGGCATCGGCCTGGTCTTCACCGACCAATTGGATGCGTTGCTGTTCGTCCAGCTCATTGGCGAAGGTCACCCAACTGCCGATCTGCACCTTGTCGGTGGACGTTGCGGGTGCCACCACTTGGGCGCTTTGCACCCGTTGGTTGAAGTAACGCAAATCCCGTTCAAGATCCGCCTGGCGCTGTTTATCGTCTTTGGCGGATTCCAGGCCATATTCGTGCTGCAACTGCGCAACCTTGGCCTGCAACTGCGCCAGCCCTTGCGCGGTGAGGCGGTTGGGTTGCTCGCTGACCTGGCGCTCCACCGGCTGGTCGGCCTGGGCGGCGGCGTTGTCCTCGTTTACAAAAGCTCGGCTCATGACGTTCTCCCTCAATGGAGTTTGGGCCATGATCGCCGCGCATTAGTTTCGATGGATGTCTGAAAGCGACCTACTGCGAACGATAGGCCCTGGCGGCGTCGCGGTCCTTCTCGTGTTGCCAGGCGCGTTCGCGGTCATCCCAGTGATTGTCCTTGTAGTCGCGCAGCTCTTCGTTCTCGCGCATGGCCTTGCACTGGCGAAAGCCATCTTCCCAGCCCTCGGCGTATTCACGGACCTTGAGATAACGCGGCACGTTCTTGCGAAATTCCCCGCTGATCACCCCGGCCGCCTGGCGACCGCTGCTGCACCCGTCATCGAAACCATCGGCAAACGCCGGTGGGTAACCCTTGGCCAACAACTCTTGATGGGTCGACTGGCAACCCGCCAACACCACCACTGCACACAGCATTACCGCACACCGCCACATGGCGTACTCCCTGGCCGTTTCACGGCTGATAGGGGAAGTCTAGAAGGGTAATTGTCGGGGAGGTGTGAAAGGGAGGTGAGAATGGCGTTGGGTTAAAGGGGCATCAACGACGATTCGCTTTAAATTGCAGGACGTTTCCTAGAGAATCTCTGGCCTATTGTGCCGTACCGTTTGGATCATTAGCCTCTTTGGGTCGCTGCATATCAGCGACCGGGTTTAGCGATCCGAGCCTCAAGAGTGGCACCGCTCCCAACAGTATTAGCTGGCATCTGTTAGCTTTTAGCGTTTTATGGCGGCTGTGTGCGGGAGACTTTTGAGTCTACCCGGGGTGCTCTCAGACCCGGATCGCTAACCTGCACACAGCTGCCACCCTCTTCATGTTTAGCGATGTGATCTGGTGGCTCGACTTCACAAGAGAGCAATCATCATGAGCAAAGTCGTCCCTGATCCACCCTTGTCCGCAATCACCACACTCGGTGTCGTCACTTTCGGCGACTACGGCGAAAACGAAAAACTGCTGTTTCGTGTCAATTCCGGCATGCCGATTGAGGAAGCCTTGGAACACGCCTCCACTTTGCTTTTTTATTCCAAGAAACTCGCCATGGAAGCCGCGATGGATGTACGTGGCGAGCAATACGCCTGGGCGGCGCACTATCTGTGTGAGATGGGCAAAGCCGTAGTGGATGACCTGACCCAGGCGATGACATCTGCAACTTAAGAGGTGAAATTGCTTCTGTGGTGAGCGGGCTTGCTCCGCGTTGGGCTGCGCAGCAGCCCCAATAAAGAGTAGCGCGGTGTGTCTGGCACTCCTCAATTGATTGTTATGGGGCTGCTGCGCAGCCCAACGCGGGGCAAGCCCGCTCGCCACGGGGTTATCGACGGCTGAAAATATTCCGGTGCGGCCTTCAGTCGTAATAACCCACTGTTTTTTTCAGTTGATCCGCGTATTCGTAAATCTCATCAATGGATGAAATGGCGTGCCGGGTTTCATTTTTTTCCTCGTCGAATATCCCGAGGTATTTTTGGCTGCGATTGAAGTGAAGACGGCAGATAGGCTTGCGATTGTTGTCGTCCAGTAATATCCCAAAATAGCTTTGGGTATCGCGTTGAACGATTCGTTTGGCATCTACAACGGAGCGTACGACAGCGCGGACGATGTGATAGCCCTCCAGTTCTTCAAGCGTCGTCAGGATCTTGTCTTCCGATTCGTCTCGTTCCTGAAGATCCGTATTTGCGCTGTTCGTGACGGTCAATGAAGCTATCGTCGGTTGAATTACCCCGCTCATGGCCGACTTGAGTCGATCATTGATCTGGTCATTCAGAAACTGAGCCAAGGCTTTACGTGTCAGTTCGAAAAACTGCTCACGGACTCTCTGAGTGATGACTCCCTCGTAAACGCGGGAGGCAAAGAATTTAACGAAGTCGTCTTCCGGTTTACTGACTTGAGCGCCAATCAGCTTCTTGAGCTGGCTGACATATTTCAGCTCTCCCGCAGCGCTGATGATTGAATCGACGTCGAAGGCTGACTTGGTCAGCTTTATCAACTCCGGTACGGAGTATTCATCAATGTCCAGCAGGTCTAGCTCAAGAAATGGCTTTTCGTCCATTTTATTCGGTGCGTCCAAGTCAGTAAAAAACCGATAGACCTGGCCGTTGGTGAGAATTGAGATTCTTGCGCTGGTGACATGAAAATACCGAAACAGTTGCGAGGCATGATTGATGCTCAGTGACTCGCCGATCTTTTTGCATTCAATGAGTATCTGAACTTCACCGTCTTTCATGATGGCGTAGTCGATTTTTTCACCTTTCTTCGTCCCGACATCGCAGACAAACTCAGGCGTCACCTCCTGCGGATCAAACACGTCATAACCCAGTACCGTGTTGATAAACGGCATTACAAAAGCATTTTTGGTCGCTTCTTCTGTTTGAATGGCCGGGCCTTGCAACCGAACCTTAGCGGCCAGACTGGTGAGCTTTTCGAAAAATTCCATAGTAAGACTCTTACCTATTCAGATCCGTGTATAGACGTGGTGGCAATTTGATTGCTACCCGAGATTAGACACAAATCCCCATAAAGCGAGGCTTCGTCGGAGCAAGTTTTCGATGACTCAAAAAAGCTAAAAAAACCGCAAGATTTCCTTCTTAGTAATCAGGGGCTTGAGGATGGCTTGTGAGTTTGCTGTGTAGGCGAATAATTTGGGTAATTCTTAGCGAGTTTCCGTGAACGCAGCATGCTCCGCCAATTCCTGCTGGATAAACGCCGCAATCATCGCGCGATACACCTGTTCCGTGACCTCGGGATTGGCACCCACTGCCTGGGATATCTCCCGCACCTTGGCGATTACCTGTTCAACCCGTTGTGGGGCCTTGACGCTGTCCGTGTCTTTCTTGAAGCGCGCGGCCTGGGAGACGTAGCCGCCACGCTCGGCCAGCAGGGTGACGATCTGCTGGTCGAGGCGGTCGATGTGGGTGCGGACTTCTTCGAGGCTGGTGCAGTTAACGGCCATGTTGGTGGGGCTCCTTTTAGAAGAAACTGAATAGACGCTGACCCAATGTGGGAGGAGGCTTGCCTCCGATGGCGGCGTGTCAGGCGATGGATATGTGACTGATGCACTGCTATCGGGGGCAAGCCCCCTCCCACAGGCTGATCTCGGCCAGGCTTTAGTCAGTAGTGATACCACTTCACTTCAAGCATCACTTCATTCACCGGCGTCGACAAGTGGCTGTACTCGCGCTGTGCACTCAGGCGTAGCCCCAGGTTGCGCGACAATTCCCACTGTTGATTCAGGCTGATACTGCGGCGCACTTCGCCATTGGTGAAGAAGTCACCCTTGGCTTCCAGGCTCAGGTTGCCCAGCGGGTTCTTCCACAGCACGCCGGTGTTGAACCCGGCCGCAGGGGAGATGGCTTCGCTGAAGTCGTTGTTGTGCTCCACGCGCACGGTGCCGAGGGCGAAGCCGAGCATGTCGTCACTCAACTGCCAGGTGCCGCCGGCGCCGCCGTTGACGTGGGCAACCAGGGTTTCGTCGTCGTGTTTGCCGGGCACGCGTTCAAGGCCGCCAGTGACTTGCCAGGACCACGGCTGCAACAGGGCGTTGCGTGGGGTCAGGGAGCGGATGGTGGCCAGGTCCAGTTGCTGCAGCTGCCAGTGGTTGCCTTCGTACTGGCGCAGTTTCATTTGCAGGATTTCGATCTGTGCGCCGAGGGGGAAACCTTCGGCGTTGTCGTTGAGGTCGTGGTAGGCCATGCGCAGGCCGTATTCGCCGAAGGCCTTGTCGCCCCGGGTGCCGATGCCGGCTTGCCAGGTGCGCGATTCGTGGCCGTTTTCCGGCAGGCCGGGCGGTGTGATTTTGAGGTCGGGCGCCGGGTTCTGGTTGATCGCGCGCAGCAGTTCGAAGCTGCGTTGGGAGCGGACGGTGTCGCGTTCCAGGCCGTTGGCGCGGTAGCGGCCGAGGCGGTAGGCGGCGTCGATGATCAGGGCCTGGCGGTCGCGGGGCAGGGCTTTGAAGGCCGGCTCCTGCAATTGCTGCTGGTCATCGCTGACCTTCAACACCCATTGCTGTTCGTCGCTGTCCAGCGGCTTGGCGCGCTCCAACAGCTCGCGTTCGCGGGACGGGCGGTAGTCGATCCTTTCCACCAGGCCCGCATCTTTCACGGCCTTGACCGTGTCGGTCGGGATGGCGGTCAGTGGAAACTGTTCGGTCAGGCGCAGGCCGGGGCGGGCCACTTGCAGCAGTTCGAGCAGGCGATAGGAGCAGTTTTCGTCGAAAAAGAAGTAATCGAACTGGATCTGCTTGAGCTCCCACACGTGCTCGACCATGCGCTCGGTCTCCACCTGGGTGAGGTTGAGGCGGTATTCCCACAGGTCGCGGTTCTCAAGGCTACGGTATTCGGAGAGTTTTTCCTGGTAGGGCACCAGGGCGAACAGGCCGGGATAACCACCCATCAGGCCTTTCCAGGCATAGAGGATGCTGTTGTCGGAGCCTTCGATATAGGCACCGAAGTTGATCGCGTAGCTGAGCAGGGCGGTGTTGTTGCTTTGCACGTCGGCCTGGTCGATGCGCAGCAGGGTGTGGCCGAACATCGACGACGGGCTGTTGAGGTAGGCCGCCGGGAAGATCATCACCGCACTGTGAGGGGCGACGTCCTTGAACCATTGCTTGAATTCCGTGCAGTCCACGGCGGGCAGGTCAGTGAGGTGCAACTGAGCCTTGAGCCAGCGGGTACGTGCGGGGTAAACGCATTGGGCGTGTTTTTCACCCAGGCTGGCCGGCGCGTATAGCGCGTCAACGGTGGCCTTGAGTTCGGCGTCCGGGTGGTGGGCGCCATCGGCTGCGAGGAAGAATTTCTTGTCGCTGACATAACTGCGCCAGCCACTGATTTTGCCGGCTTCATAATGGCCGAGGGACAGCCAGAACGGATCGTTGGCCAATTGCTGCAAACGTTGATCATCAAGATGCGGTGCCGCGTACAGCGGGGCGCAGGCGAAGAGTGCCGTCCAGGCAAAGCGTTTGAGCATAGGGGCAACTTAAGTCGGAAATAAGAGAGACCCAAAGGGGAGGCGGGCCCAAAAATAAAACCCGCGCCTTAAGCAGGCGCGGGCTGGACGAGCTTAAGCCTGGGTAGCGTATTTCGCCAGACGGGCATCGCTTTTCAGTACAGCAATGGTGTTGTTGTGCACGTCGTCAGCGGTCACGTCAGCCTTGCTGAAGATCTGCTGGAAGTGCTCGTGGGTCACGGCCGCGAAGTGTTCGCGATCTTCCGGGGCCACGCCCAGTACCACGGCGTAGGTGGTCAGCGCTTCGCCATTACCCTTGGCCATGTCTTCGGACAGCTCGTTCATCATGCCATTCATGGCGATCCACGATTTGCCGCCGTAAGTCAGGGCGCTGTTGGTGCTGCAACCGTTGGTGCCCGAGGTCATGCCGAACGTGGCGTTACCCGAAGTACCGTTGGTGGTGGAAGCCAGGAAGTGAGCTGGAGTGCCGCGCTGGCCTTCGAACAACATGTTGCCCCAACCGCAGTTCGGGCCACCTGGTGCTTCTGCCATTGCATTGAGGGAGACGACGGTGAAGAGAGTACCGAGAAGGATCCGTTTCATAGCTTTGTTCTCTTTGTGTGCAAACCAATGGACAAGGGTTCAGGCGCATCGCGGCGCCCTAGGGGCCAGTTATTAGTCCAACCCGCGCAGTTTGGAGTTTAGGCATGTTCCAAGGGTTCCGTGCATTTTTCTAAAACATTCGATGATGACGCGATATTTTTGCAGGGCGCGTCCCGTGTCTATGCTTTCCCACAGGCGCGCCTTGCCAGAGCGCGTAACCGGGAGCCAGAATGCCGTCATCTGCCCCGCCTGATGTAAGGAAGCCCGATGCCTGATCCTGTTGCTGCCAGCTTGCGTCTAGCGCCCGAAGCGCTGACTCGCCCTTTCTCCGCTGAACAGTTCAGCTTCTCGACCACCAATGATTTGGAGCCCTTTCGCGGTGTGCTTGGCCAGGAACGTGCGGTTGAAGCGTTGCAGTTCGGTGTGGCCATGCCACGCCCCGGTTACAACGTGTTTGTCATGGGCGAGCCCGGGACCGGTCGCTTTTCGTTCGTCAAACGCTACCTGAAGGCCGAAGGCAAGCGCCTGCAGACCCCGTCGGACTGGGTCTATGTAAATAATTTCGATGAGCCTCGCGAGCCGCGTGCCCTTGAATTACCGGGCGGCGGTGCGGCGGCGTTCATCAACGACATCAACGGTCTGGTCGACAACCTTGTCGCCACCTTCCCGGCAGTCTTCGAGCACCCGACTTATCAACAGCGCAAGAGCGCGATCGACCGCGCCTTCAACCAGCGCTACGACAAGGCCCTGGACGTGATCGAACGCCTGGCCCTGGAAAAGGACGTGGCGCTGTACCGCGACAGCTCCAACATTGCCTTCACGCCGATGCTCGACGGCAAGGCGCTGGACGAGGCCGAGTTCTCGCAGCTGCCGGAAGCTGATCGCGAGCGCTTCCACACGGATATTTCCGAGCTGGAAGAGCGCCTCAACGAAGAACTGGCGAGCCTGCCGCAGTGGAAGCGTGAGTCGAACAACCAACTGCGCCAGTTCAACGAAGAAACCATCACCCTGGCCCTGCAGCCTCTGCTTGCGCCATTGTCGGAAAAGTACGCAGAAAACGCAGGCGTCTGCGGCTACCTGCAAGCCATGCAGGTGTACTTGCTCAAGACCGTGGTCGAGCAATTGGTGGACGATGCCAAGACCGACGCCCAGGCGCGCAAGCTGCTTGAAGAGCAGTACTGCCCAAGCCTGGTGGTGGGCCATCCGGTCAACGGTGGCGCGCCGGTGGTGTTTGAGCCGCACCCGACCTACGACAACCTGTTCGGCCGCATCGAGTACAGCACCGACCAGGGCGCGCTCTACACCACCTATCGCCAGCTGCGCCCGGGCGCCTTGCACCGTGCCAACGGCGGCTTCCTGATTCTCGAAGCCGAAAAAATGCTCGGCGAGCCGTTCGTGTGGGACGCCCTCAAGCGCTCCCTGCAATCGCGCAAGCTGAAGATGGAATCGCCGCTGGGCGAACTGGGCCGCCTGGCCACCGTGACCCTCAACCCGCAGATGATCCCGTTGCAGGTCAAGGTGATCATCATTGGTTCGCGCCAGTTGTACTACGCGTTGCAGGACGCCGATCCGGACTTCCAGGAGATGTTCCGCGTACTGGTGGACTTCGACGAAGACATCCCGATGGTCGACGAAAGCCTGGAGCAGTTCGCCCAATTGCTGAAAACCCGCACGTCGGAAGAAGGCATGGCACCGCTGACCTCGGACGCCGTGGCGCGGTTAGCCACCTACAGTGCCCGGCTGGCGGAGCACCAGGGGCGCTTGTCGGCGCGTATCGGAGATTTGTTCCAGCTGGTCAGCGAGGCGGATTTCATTCGCCATCTGGCAGGCGACGAGATGACCGATGCCGGGCATATCGAACGCGCACTCAAGGCCAAGGCCACGCGTACCGGGCGGGTGTCGGCGCGGATTCTCGACGACATGCTCGCCGGGGTGATCCTGATCGACACCGCCGGTGCGGCGGTGGGCAAGTGCAACGGGCTGACGGTGCTGGAGGTGGGCGATTCGGCATTCGGTGTGCCGGCGCGGATTTCCGCCACGGTGTACCCGGGCGGCAGCGGTATTGTCGACATCGAGCGTGAGGTCAACCTCGGCCAGCCGATCCACTCCAAGGGCGTGATGATCCTCA
The DNA here is from genome assembly GCF_019823005.1 of Pseudomonas sp. DR208. Taxonomy (NCBI): domain Bacteria; kingdom Pseudomonadati; phylum Pseudomonadota; class Gammaproteobacteria; order Pseudomonadales; family Pseudomonadaceae; genus Pseudomonas; species Pseudomonas sp. DR208. The sequence goes on along the minus strand of NZ_CP081944.1, from coordinate 5,581,972 downwards.
CCGGTTACCTGGGCAGCCGTTATGCCCAGGAATTCCCGCTGGCGATCTCGGCGAGTATCGCGCTGGAGCAGTCCTACGGTTATGTGGACGGCGACAGTGCCTCCCTGGGCGAAGCGTGCACCTTGATCTCGGCCTTGTCGAAAACCCCGCTCAAGCAGTGCTTCGCCATCACCGGCTCCATCAACCAGTTTGGTGAAGTGCAGGCGGTGGGCGGGGTCAACGAGAAGATCGAAGGGTTCTTCCGCCTCTGCGAAGCGCGTGGCCTGACCGGTGAACAGGGCGCGATCATTCCCCAGGCCAACGTCGCTACGCTGATGCTGGATGAGAAGGTGCTGCAGGCCGTGCGTGCCGGGCAGTTCCATATCTATGCGGTGCGCCAGGCGGACGAGGCGTTGAGCCTGTTGGTGGGCGAGGATGCCGGTGAGCCGGATGCCGAAGGGCAGTTTCCGGAAGGCACGGTGAATGCGCGTGTGGTAGAGCGGTTGCGCGCGATTGCCGAGATGATCAGCGAGGATGACCTGAAGGAAGCGGAAAAGGAGTTGGCGCAGGAAGCGTTGGCGGAAGCCAAGCCCATCTGATGGCGACGTGAATTGTGGCGAGCGGGCTCGCCACAACTAGCACCATAGCCACAACAATCCCATCACCACATGACGGGTAAAACCGTCATGAATTTGGCGCGACTGTAAGACCAACGCCCGTTGGTCCCTACAACCTTGGTTTGTCGTGGTTTTCTTCTATTCTGTGCTCAAGGGATATCCACAGGAGTCGCGGGATAGAAACAGCCTCGCGCCCAGGCGCAGGTTGAACACCGATCTACCGAGGGTCGCCGCCATGCCGCGCAACCTTTGCCTTACCCGCCAGTGCTTTGGCCTGGTCACCCGAATCGAATGTTCCATTCGCCCTCTTGCGGGGGATAACGGGATGTGGACCTTGTTGTTTGCCGCCGGAATGACCGGTGAACAGCCGTCCACCATCAAGTCTCAAGGCCCGTTCCCCGGGCCCTTCGTCGCGGAAAACATGCTGGAGTCCATCGTCGACAGCCTGACCCAGCACGGCTACGAGAAGGCGGGTGACCCGCAGATCTGGTGCCTGCACATGCAGGCCCATCTGCGACAGCTCAATGGTGACACCCAGCACTGACCGCTATTTGCTCTCGGGTTTGTCCAACTTGACCTCGAAGCCATATTGCACGGTGCTCAGGTCGGTGCGCTGGTAGCTTTCCAGGGTGGTCGGCCGGCCGTAAAAGTAATGCACGTCAAACAGTGCCGTGCCGTACTCCTCGGCGCGGTGGCTGACGCCGAGGATTTCCTTGAGGTAGTTGCCGCTGGCGTCCTTGGCGTAGAACCGCCAGCTGTCGGCGGGGAAGGCCTTCTGGTCGACGATCAGCGCGTTGTCTTTGAGCGACAGCCCCTTGGGCAGCTTGGCCACGTCGATCTCGGCTTTGTCGATGGTCGCCAGGAACAGCGGAATCGAGCCCACCACATACGCCGGGTTTTCCGGGAACAGGTTCAGGTCGTAGGTGAGGGTGCCGCGTGCCGGGTTCAGTTCAAACGCCTCGGCCGGCAGTTCGATCGGCTCGCCGCGTTCGCCTTTTTCGTCGGCGGTGAAGAAGGTCACCGGTGATTCGCTGCTGTTGCGCTCGCTGCCCACCAGGTCGTCATTGAAGGTGAACGGGTGGTCGAACACGATGTGCGCAGCGCTGGCGTCTTCAACCGACTGGCTGATGGTGACGCTGTTTTTCAGCTGATCCTCGGTCATGCCCGCGTCTTTGAGCCAGCTGGCGGCGCCGTCGTCATACACGGTGACCGGCATCGGCAGGGCCTGGACGGTGTTCTGCAGGCTGTTCTTGTCGAAGCGCATCACGGGCAGGTCGAGGTCTTTGCGCGTGCGCGTGGCGGTGGAAAAATCCAGTACGTTGACCTGCAGGTTGTCGATCACGCCATTGAAATACACCTTGGCGTAATGGCTGCTCTGTTTGTGTTCGAAAGCTTTTTGTTCCTCGGTGAGCTGTTTTTCGAACGCCTCCGACCAGGCTTTCTGCTTTTGCATCTCGGCCAGTTGTTTTTCGTAGAACGCCACCTGGGCGCTGCTTTCGTTGATCGAGCCCGACCGGGTGAGGAACTGCCCGGTGCTGTCCCGCGCCTGCACCAGCAGCGGGTTGGGCGATTCGTCACCGACTTCAGGCGCCAGCGGTTGGCTGTTGGTCAGCTCGATCTCGGCGTAGTTTTTTTCCAGGAGCAACAGGTTGAGGGTGATGTTGCCCTCGGTGCGCTTGCGGCCTACGTCTTTTTTCGACAGATCAAAGGTCAACACCTTGCCCGGCGCGACCACTTCCACCGTACCCTTGAGGCTGACGGGCTGTGGCTGGCTCTTGTTTTCCGTCTCGATGCCGTCGATGAACGGGTAGGTCACCGTCAGGTCGTCGGGGTTGGTCAGGTTGGAGCTGCTGGGGCTCAACTGGATGCCCGGATCGGTTTCCGACCATTCCGGCTGGAAGGGGATGACCTTGTTGTTGCTCAGGGTCACCGACTGCCATTCCAGGCCGTGGGGGAAGGGGAACTGGTCAGGCATGTTGAAGTTGAACGGGAACACCGGCTGCAAGTCGGTCAGGTAGTCGGAATGGGAGCTCTTGCGCAGCACGAACAGGCCATTGATGTAGGTGTCCACCAACGCCTGGGGCGTGGGGTAGTGCTTGAGCAGGGCCAGGGAGTCCTCGCCGTACTCGGCTTCGATGGGCTTGCTGGCGAGTTTGACCCGCGCCCGCTCCAGTAACAGCAGCGAACCGCCCAGGTCGGCGACGGCGTCACGCAGCTTGGGGTCCTGGATGCTGTCCAGGGAGTGTTCGAACTTTGCGGTTTTCTCTTCGAGGGTGGTCTGCTTCTGCTCGTCACTGGGGGAGCAGCCGCCAGCCAGCAGCAATGCCGCGCACAGGCCGATACTGGCCAAAGGGGATCGCACATCCATCATCTGAGTTTTTCCTGTCCGACGTCATCGAGCCGAGTTGTTATTGGGCTCGACACTAGCAGAAAAATTCTCTTACAGATGCCGCACAGGTCAGTTTTCTCGTGGTTACAGCTGTCTTGTAGCGGCTGGTATACTCGCCGCCATTTCTAGCCAAGCTGTGTGAGATCCAATGGAACGCTTTATCGAAAATACTATGTACGCCTCACGCTGGCTGCTGGCGCCTATCTATCTGGGGCTTTCCCTGGGCCTGCTGATCCTGGCGCTGAAGTTCTTCCAGGAAATCATCCACGTCCTGCCCAATGTGTTTTCCATGCTGGAAGCTGATGTGATCCTGCTGCTGCTGTCGTTGATCGACATGGCCCTGGTCGGCGGCTTGCTGGTGATGGTGATGATTTCCGGCTACGAGAACTTCGTCTCGCAGCTGGATATCGATGAAAACAAAGAGAAACTCAACTGGCTGGGCACCATGGACTCTTCGTCGCTGAAGATGAAAGTGGCAGCGTCCATCGTGGCGATTTCGTCCATCCACTTGCTGCGCATCTTCATGGACGCCAAGAACGTCGATCCGCAGCACCTGATGTGGTACGTGATCATCCACATGACCTTCGTGGTCTCGGCGTTTGCCATGGGTTACCTGGACAAGGTCACCAAACACTGATGCCCCGCGCCGGCCTTACTGCTCCACGAAGTAGTAAGGCTGGCGGTTGATCGACATCTGCTTGATCACCTTCACCGGGGTGGCCAGGTCGTTGGTATGGTCCAGCAACGCAATGTTGCCGGGCTTGGCGCCGAGGTAGTTGTGCAGCTCGGCCTCGGTCTTCAGGATCGGCAAGTAGGCCTGCAGATAGAACACGCTGGCCCCGGCGATGCGCTCGTTGGGCTGGAACAGCACCACCTCCCTGCTTTCATCTTTAAACGCCTGAACCTGGCTGATCACCGGGACGAACGACTGGCGCACATCGGCCTTGGGCGCAAACCAGAACGCTGCAATCAGATAGCAGCCCACGGCCAGGGTGAACACGCCGCCCACGAGGGTTCTGTGATGTGTGTAGAGCGCAGGTTTGCGGGTTTTCAGCCACGCCAGCAGCACCCGTGCATATTCCGCGGCCAGTACGGCGGCGGCCGGGGCCAGTGCCATCAGGTACACCGTGCGTTTGCTCGAGGCCAGGGTCAACAGGGTGAACTGCGCCACCAGCCAGACGCTGAAGAACAGGTGGTAGCGGTTGCGCACCAGGCTTTTGCGGAAATGCCACAGGCCCAGGTACACCAGGATATTCCACGGCAGGAACGCCTCGGGCAGCTTGGCGATGTAGTAGTAGAACGGCTCGTAATGGCCTGCCTCGACAAACGAACCGCTGAAACGGCCGACGCTGTTGGTCAGCAGCACTTCGGCCACCGCTTGCATGCCGCCACGCTGGAACAGGAAGCCCAGCCAGATCACCAATGGCACCAGCGCCAGCAAGGTGAACAGCGCGGGCTTGAGCCAGTCGCCAAGGCGCAGGCGCTTGTCCATGAGGCTGGTGCTGACCAGATATACAAAAATCACAATGCCCGGCATCGCCAGGCCCAGCACGCCTTTGCTGAGGGTGGCAATCACCATCCCTGCGGTAAACAGTGTCCATGCGCCTGTGCTTGACCCTTCACGATCGGGCCGCACGGCCTGGTAAAACCCCAGCAGTGCGGCGGTCACGCCGAGGGTGAGCAGCGAATCCTCACCCACACCGCGCGCATTGCTCCAGTAACTGGCCATGGTCGCCAGGATCAGCGCGGCGCTGAAGGCCAGCGTCTGCGGCCGACCGAACTTGCGCAGCATTGTGTAAAGCAGCATTACGCTGAACAACCCAGCAAACGCCGAAGCCAGGCGCACCGCCCAAGTGGTGCCGCCAAACAGGCGAATCGCCCCGGCATCGATCCACAGGCTCAAGGGTGGTTTTTCCAGGAACGGTTCACGAAACAACTGGGGCACCACCCAGTTATTGTCCAGGTGCATGGCCATGGCGATCCCGGCCACGCGGGCTTCGGTGGAGCCTTGCAGCTCGTGGTTACCCAGGGCAAAGAAGAACAACAGACCAGCAAGCAGGAACAGCAGGGGAGCGGGACGCGTCATGGAGTGTGGCTACCAGGGCAGGAGGACCGTCCGGGGGAACGGTCATTGCAATGGGCTAGTATCCGTCGGCGTTTCTGAATATTTCGTGAACGAATGTGGGTTTTTTGTAAGGCCGGTCACGGCGCCATCAGGCTGGGCAGTGCGGCTCTACCTTCCGGGCTCAGCACCGGCTCCAGTTGCTCCCAGGTAAAACTCAGTTCGTTATCACAGCCATCACCCTGGGCGGGCGTCGACAGTTGCAGGCCCTGGGTGTTGAAGCTCAAGTCGAACGAGGAATAACTGGTCACGGCTGGGCACCCTTCGTCCGTGGTGGTCTGCCTGGCCAGCCAGCTGCTGAAAGCGGCCGGCAACTTGACCTGGCCCGAGTAGGGCGTGTCCCATTGCTCATGGCCGCCCAACCACGTCCAGGGGTCGACCTTTTCACCGGTTTGCAGATTCCAACTGTGCAGGCCCCAACTGATGCCCCCGCGCCCGTAGCCCGCCGACCAGCGATAGAACCGCACGGTGATCCAGTGCGATGACCAGTAGAACGGCTCCACCGCGATCTCACTGGTGGCGGTGCCGCCGCTCTGGTCCAGTGAGTTGCGCCGCTCCCTGTAGAAATCGGCCTGGCCGTCCGGGTTGATGGCCATGCGCGCGAGCTCGCGGTTGATCTTGTCGATGGCCGCACCGTCGCCTTCAAGTTTCAGGATGACCTGGCCTCCTTGGGTCTTCACTTGATAGGCGTGTTCGGCGAAGGTTTTCCGTTCGACCTTTACCGCGGGTGGCACGGCTTCAAGCGCATTGTTATAGGCATCGCTGGCGCAACCGTCCGTGTCCCTGCGTTTCAGCACCAACGCCAGGCTTTTACCCTCAAGGGATTTGCTCCAGGTACCCGTCAACGTGTCGCCTTGGGGATCATCCAACTGCCAGAACCCGGTTTGCCCTTCTTCAACCCATGGCTCACTGGCGTTGACCTGAGTGAGCTGAATGGGCGTGAGAATCCTTTGATAGTAATAACTGCCATTGGCGCCGTGGGCACCGTTGAAACACACGGTGATTGCGGATTTACCCAAGGTGCCTGTCCAGACACCGGCCAGGTCGGCGGCGGTGGCAAGCAGAGGAGCGCAGGCAAGGATGAGAACGGCGAGCGGCTTGAACACGGGTATCGGACTTCCAGATGTCTGATAGAGGAGAGCAGGGTAATCGCAAGTGTGGCGGGATTCCAGACGCGCAACAAAAGGCCGAGTCGCTGAACGCGTCTCGGCCTTTTGGTTACTGGAATGTTTATGTGCCTTGAGTGAGAACCAGCACGCGCTCAACCAACAACTCGCCCAGCACGATCAGTTGCTGGGTGGCCAGCAGCTTGTGACGGTGGACGCCTTCGAGTTCGAAAGCCAGGTCGGTGGTCATGGCGTTGAGAGAGGCGAGGGTTTCGCTGGCTTGGATCAGCAGGGTTTCGGGGGAGATGTCTGGGGCGAGAGTGAAGAGGGTTGTGGAGGGGGGATTGAGGGTGATCTTTTTCATGATGAAGCTCCCACACTGTTTAAGGAGCTACCGCCTCCTGCTGTCAAACAGGAATAGGTGGCAGCTGTACGCGGGTTGACAGACCGGAAGTGTAGGAACCCGGCGCACCCGAAGATGCCCCACGCACAGCCGCCATGAACGAAACGGAATGCGTCAAGCATGCCGTCTTATCAAGGGGTGTGAAAGGTTACACTTTTCGGCCTGTCAAAGCCGGTCGCTGATGAGCAGCGACTGGGGGAAGTTAGCGTTGTGGCGGGGGGTGCGCCAGTTCATCAAGGGCGCGATGGCTTGAAGGAAAATTCTGAAGGTCCGTCCTGTTGGGCTTTTCAAACCCTAGAGACAACAGAACCCGCACTGGGCGGGTTCTGTTGATGCTTCGAATTGGTGGGCCGGGGTAATTTGAACTGATTTTTTAGGTGTTTGATTTAATTGATTAATATGAGTTTGTAAATTTCTTTGGAATACCAACTGGAATACCGCGAGAAGTTGGATTCAGCAATATGCTTCGTATCTACATCTTGCAGAGCACGGCTAAAAGGCTTCTGTTTACTGGAAACCGGGCAAGCTGAGCATGCCGCCTGTGGTGCGTTTACCAAAGCCTGAGGGTAGCAGGATTTTGTGCGTCTTCATCTCTGCGAGTACCGCCAACCATTCGGTTTTACTAAAGCGCAGCTTGGTGTCGTTCCAGCTATGCATGACTTCGCCCACGATGGCTTCATCGGAAACCGGGCGGCCTTCGAGAATAAAGTCGTTCCAGGCGGCATAGAGGGTCACAGTCATTTCGCAACGATCCGTATCCCAGTCCCGCATTAGCTCGATGACCTGCTCAATGGTGACGCGCTCAGCGACCGACCAGGCGCTGCAATACGCCTGCCGATGCTGTCCTGCTTGGGAAAGCGGGCGGTAAGCATGGCCAACAGTCTCGCGCTCAATGCGTTCATACCACTGATGGTTTTGCAGCTCGCCTTCGACCTTATTCATCAGCTGGCGATCGTGGGGGTCAGCGGCGTCGCGCATGTAGTTACCTTGGATAGCGGCGAGCCTGGCTGTGTGTTCGATCAAGTAAATCACCTTCTGCAGTTTGCGTTGGCCGAAGGTGCGTTGGCTATGCAACTGATGAGTGATTTCTGCGGCGAGCAGGGTGCGGGCTACTTGCCGATCCATGGTAACGAGAGCTTGCTGGGCATCTTCGACAAGCGCACTTTCGACCAGGGTGTTGGCCAACTGTTCGTTCAACTGGCGCGCCTGGTTTAGGCGGGTTTTAAGTTGGTCACAGAAGCCCATTAGTTGGTCGACTTTGGCGACGATACGATGTTGTTCTGGAAGAGGGGGTAAAGGGAATTCAATCGCTGCAAGTCTCGATGCGCTTAAGTGAGCAATATTTGTGGTCTGCTGCGCCGCCTGTTGAAAACGACCACTGTGCATACACGATTGAAAATACCGCAATGCATATATTGGTATTACGCATTCGTATACCCGGAAACGCAGTAATGTATTTTGAAAACAAGCTCCAGGTATTTCTCCATTAAATAATGCTGGGCGGCCTACCAACTCTTTGCTCTGCCCTTCGTTTAAAAGGACGTCCCCGGGTTGTAACCGAAAGATTTCTTGCTCTGCGAGGGTGAAGTTCATCTCTTTAACGTCCGACAAGTCGAGCGCGTTTTCTTTGACGTTGGCTACGCGCAGATAGGGCGTCATGTGCTCGCCAAAGTGATCCTTCGGGGATCGTTGACGCCCAAGTTTGATTTCACCAACTTGAGCAACGCGTGCTATCGTCCAGCCGTTAGGCAGATCAAATGAGGCAATTTCTGAGGTTGCTTCAGTTGTTTGTTTGGGTTTTTTTAATTTGCAGGAATTCCCGGCTAGTTGATTATTTTCCTCGACCCGCTTTAGCGTTTCGAAAGCCGGCTCATCGTTGGGATTTTGCTGTACTAGCTTGCCCAACATAGCTAATTGCAACAGATTTTTTCTGAGGGTTTCGATGCTGGGTTCAGTGGTGAACAGGGTGTGGAAGTGTTCGGCTAGGCGCTGCCAGTTGGTGGCGAAGTTGGTGGCATCGCTGGCTTGGGTCAGGCTGTCGAGCAACACTTGCACCAGTTGGGTATGGGCGCTTTCGGAGTCGACCTGCTGTGCTTCCATGCGGTCGCACAGGGCCATCAGTTCGTCGACTTTGGCGACGATCCGATGTTGTTCGGCGAGCGGAGGAAGAGGGACCGGCATCTCTTTTAATCGAGAAGACTTTACTCCAGTCGCTGTCATTCCTGTTGCTACTTCGAGAAGCTGCCTTTGGAACGTGGAGGACATTATGACGAGCTTCAGAAATGGACCAATACTTATCTCATGCAGTTGAAAACAAATTACCCTCTGAGCTAATGCAAATTCTCCTGGAATGTTAACCAGCGCGATGTTGCCCATTGGTGCTTCAGTTGTAAAAAGTAAGTCTCCAAGCCTAGGAAACCCTCTAGTCATCCATGACGAGTAATCATTGTTGCCTATGAATTCTTGTGGCTCGCGGCTGATAAATCCTGTTCGCACATTTTTAGCAGTAATGAGTGGAATCCCTGAATTGGTTTTGGTGGGCGTCCTGCCGCGGTAATCAATAAAGCGAGCAAGATTTCCAAGTCGAGAATATGCCCAGCCGGCGCTAACTTGAAGATATTGATCTTTCTGTGGAACTTCGCTTTGTGCCTTGGTACGTAAACCTTCCTCAATTATCAATCGTGCTTGTTCCGCCGCAATGCTCTTCAGCAGCTCACAGGCTGGTTCATCACTCGGATCTTGCGGTACCAACTTGCCACGGACTGCCAGCTCCAGAATCAGCTCGCGCAGCTTTTTTATGCCGTTGGGTGCATCTGCCAGCAGCGGCAAATTATCGGTCAGCAAAGCCGTCATACCTGGCGCTCCAAAGCTTCGGCCAGCACCGCCTTGAGCTGGTCGCGCAGGTCGATAATCTCGTCTTGCAACTGGGCGTATTTACGCAGCAATTCGTCTGGGTCGTGACTGACTTGTTCGCCGATATGCGGGTTTTTGCAGTCCAGGTTCCAGTTGCGCGCGTGCAGGTCTTCGACGCTGACCTTCCAGGCAAATTCGTTCTCCACTCGTTCGGCAAAGCCGTTGGCTTCGCTGCCCCACCAGGCTTCCTCGACGGCGAACTCTTCGATACGCATGGGCCGGGTTTTGGAGTAGTTCTTTACCCCGGCCGGGTATTGGTGTTCGTAGAACCACACCTGTTTGGTTGGTGTGCCTTTGGTAAAGAACAGCAGGTTGGTCTTGATGCCGGTGTAGGGGTTGAACACGCCGTTGGGCAGGCGAACGATGGTGTGCAAGTTGCACTCGGTCAGCAGTTTTTCTTTGATGCGGCTTTTGATGCCGTCGCCAAATAGAAAACCATCGGGCAGTACCACGGCCGCGCGGCCACTGTCTTTGAGCAATTGAATGATCAGCACCAAAAACAGGTCGGCGGTTTCACGGGTGCGGAATGCGGCGGGGAAGTTGGTTTCGATGCCATCTTCTTCCATGCCGCCGAATGGCGGGTTGGCGACGATGCAGTGCACGCGTTCGCTCGGGCCCCAGCTGATCAGCGGTTTACGCAGGGTATTGTCGTGGCGAATCTGATTCGGCACTTCGATGCCGTGCAGGATCATATTGGTGGTTGCCAGCAGGTGCGGCAGCGGCTTTTTCTCCACGCCGAAGATGCTGGCTTGCAGGATGCGTTCGTCTTCGGCGGTTTTTACATAGCGGCTGCGCTTGTGTTCGATGGCGCAGGTGAGGAAGCCGCCCGTGCCACAGGCTGGGTCCATAACCTTTTCGTCCAGCTTCGGGTCGACCATGCGCACCATAAATTCAGTGACTGGGCGCGGGGTGTAGAACTCGCCGGCGTTACCCGCGTTCTGCAGGTCTCGCAGCAGTTGCTCGTAGAGGTTGCCGAACTCGTGGCGCTCCTGGGCCTTGTTGAAGTCCACGCCTTCCTGAATCTTGTTGATCACCTGGCGCAGCAACTGCCCGGACTTCATGTAGTTGTACGCGTCTTCAAACACGCTGCGCACCACAAAGGCCGACGGCGTGTTGCTGTACTCATGAAGGTTCTGCAACTGGGGGAACAAGTTATTGTCGATAAAGTCCTTCAGCGCCTCGCCGGTCATGCCTTCCGGATCAGCGGCCCAGGTACGCCAGCGGCAACTGTCGGGAATGGGCGAGCGGTAGTTGTCGTCCATCAGCTCCCATTCCAGCTCGCGGTCATCGAAGATTTTCAGGAACAGTAGCCAAACCAACTGGCCGATGCGCTGGGCGTCGCCGTCTACGCCAACGTCTTTGCGCATGATGTCCTGAATGGACTTGATGGTGGAGCTAATGGACATGAAGTTCTCTCAACGCGTACCGCAAGGGGGGGCGAAATTCTACCGGATAGTGGGGGCGACTGCCTTGGCATGTCGTCGGTGTTTAGCCCTTAGCTTGCGTAAAGTTCGTCTTCCAGCTCATGGATAGCCTTGTTGTAGCCAGCCTTACCGCCAAAGGCCTTGACCAGCTCGATGGGGGCACCGAACTGGCTAAAAGGGTCGAGCTGGAGGATTTTGATGTCCTCAATATGCTCGATACCGGTATCGGCGTATTTATCCAGCAACGCCTCCAGCACCTGGCGTGCTGCGCCAGAATACTTGGCGAAATAGTTGCGCTTTTTCACCTGCTCGGCTCGCTCACTCCGTGATAGGGCAGGCTGATCGAAGGCGACGTGGCAGATCAGGTCGAACGGATCGAGCGGCTTGCCCTGTTTCTTTTCCACTTCTTCGGCCAAGGCTTCCCACATCACGCCCTGGACAGCCATCTCCTCGATGATGACTTTCTTTTGTTCGGCATCACTCCAGCGCCGGAGGAAGTCATCCAGCGAGGCGAACTGCTTTTGCACGCAGGTGCGGGTGTAGTCGTGCAGTGACTCGGTTATCAGTCGGCCATCCGGACCGTAATACTGCACACGCTCGGCGATGACATAAATCGGGACGTTGTCGATGACATACTTGATGCGTTTTTTGCGCTCATCTTCGCCGGTGAAATCCAGGTCATCACCCTCGTTATCGTTGCCTGCGCTGATGCCATCTTCATCGGCAAGCGGGTCATCCGGCGGTACGGGGGAGTCATCGCCTTCTGGGGCGTAGATCACTACTGGGTCGCCGTCGAAGGCCGGGTCGGCAAACAGCTCGGTGGCCTTTTTGAAGTCCATGATGGTGAACCAGTACTTGCCGTAGTCCTCGTTGATGCGAGTGCCGCGACCGATGATTTGCTTGAACTCGGTCATCGATTTGATGTGCTGGTCGAGCACGATCAGCTTGCAGGTCTGAGCATCGACGCCGGTGGTCATCAACTTGCTGGTGGTGGCAATCACCGGGTAGCGTTCTTCCGGGTTGATGAAGTTATCCAGTTCGGCCTTGCCTTCCTGGTCATCGCCGGTGATGCGCATGACGTATTTGCGATTCTCGGCCACGCGCTCAGGGTTGAGGTTGACCAGGGCTTGGCGCATGCGCTCGGCGTGGTTGATGTCGTCGCAGAAGACGATGGTTTTCTGAAACGGATCGGTGGCCTTGAGGAGTTCGGTGACCTTCTGCGCCACCAGTTGGGTGCGCGCCTCGATAACCAGGGTGCGGTCCATATCCTTGAGGTTGTAGATGCGATCTTCGATCAGCTCGCCATTTTTATCGAGCATACCTTTGGGTGGTCGCCAGCCTTGTAGATCTTTGTCGAAGTCGATGCGCACCACTTTGTAGGGGGCGAGAAAGCCGTCTTCGATGCCTTGCTTCAAGGTGTAGCTGTAAATCGGTTCACCGAAGTAGGTGATGCTGGATACCTCTTTGGTCTCCTTCGGTGTGGCGGTAAGGCCGACATGGGTGGCGCTGGAGAAGTAGTCGAGGATTTCACGCCAGGCGGAATCCTCGGAGGCGCTGCCACGATGACATTCGTCGATCACGATCAGGTCGAAGAAGTCGCGGGAGAACTGCTTGTAGATGTTCATCTCTTCATCAGTGCCGGTGACGGCCTGATAGAGCGACAGGTAGATCTCGTAGGAGGTATCGATCTGGCGTTTGGCGATTTTGGTCATCGCCTGGCCGAAGGGCTTGAAGTCGTTGTTCTTGGTCTGGTCGACCAGGATGTTGCGGTCGGCCAGAAACAGGATGCGTTTCTTCTGTTTCGATTTCCACAACCGCCAGATGATTTGGAAGGCGGTGTAGGTCTTGCCGGTGCCCGTGGCCATTACCAGCAGGATACGGTCTTGGCCACGCGCCACAGCCTCGACGGTGCGGTTGATGGCATTCATCTGGTAATAGCGCGGCATGCGCCCGGAGCCGTCGTCGTAGTAGGGCGCTTCGATCTTGTGTTGGGCTGTTGTATCCAGCCCCTTCCACTGGCAGTAGCGGTGCCAAAGTTCGGCAGGGCTGGGGAATTGATCAAGGGTAAGTTCGGTTTCTACCTGGCCGCCTGTGCCACTGCGGTCGTGAAATAGGAAGCCATCGCCATTGCTGGAGAACACGAACGGTATGTCCAGCGCCTCTGCATAGCCCAGAGCTTGTTGCATGCCGGAGCCAATAGAGTGCTTGTTGTCCTTTGCCTCGATTACAGCGATAGGCAGGTTGGCCTGATGGTAGAGGATGAAGTCTGCGCGGCGTGCTTCGCCACGGCTGTGAAGTTTGCCTCGGACGATAATGCGGCCTTTGGTAAAGCTGACTTCCTCGCGCACCTGCTTGTGCATGTCCCACCCAGCTTGTTGAATGGCCGGGGCGATGTACTTGCTGCAGATGTCCCGCTCGGAAAGCGACTTTTTGTCCATAACCCCAATTCCCTTTCAAACCGGCCTGGTCGCCCCATTGCGGCACTGCTGTTCGTGCTCGATGGGCGTAAATGTACCTTGTTTGATAGTGGCACGGGGGAAGATCAGGTTTGGGTAGTAGAAGCTGTAGGCAAGAAGAGTCGAGGCGATGACAGCGCGAGTGTTTTGCGTGGTCCCGATTCTTTTATCTGGGATCGTAATTTGCCGCAGGCTGAAGATGACTAGGGTGGATAGGGCCACATGTGAATCGTTGGTACTGAATTAACTTTCGTCGGCGTACATCACCAATTTGGCGGAGCATGTTCGGTCGTTCCCGATCCATGTAGGCCGCTGGAAACAGCGCCGGATCGTAGGGGATGGCGTCCAGCACGTCGATTCCATATTCGACATAAACACGCTTGCCGAGCGGTGTCAGGGCCAAGGCCTTAATTCGATGGATATGCTCTGATATGACTCGATACCCATCATGAACCAGCAAGTCGCGCAGGTAGTGGTTCGACGCGCGTAGTGCGATCTTCACTCGCACTGACTCCCGGTGCTTTCGATCCTGCCAGTAAGCGAATAGGTTGAACAAACGGGACTTTAGACACGTGATGGGGTCGATGACGGCGACCTGCACACCTTCGATATCCAGGACGGATAAATACTTGAAAATCTCTTTTTTGGGCGCGCCCCCGACGCTGTCCATTTCCAGGATATCGACGATGACCTCTTTACCGTCAACCCAGTCAATGTACGCGGCGGCAATATTTATCGTGTTGTCGTCCATCTTCGCCTTGCGAAAAGGGACGCCCATCATCTGGGCGCAATAATCAATAGAGCTCGGCTTACCGATAAAGTCCAAGTCATCGCTAGTGACGAATCCGACATCCTCGCCTGTCATTTCGTCGATGAGATATTGCCGGGCCCAAAGCGTAAGCGATTGCCCGCCAACGATCACAAGGCCGTAATCGGTGACAGCTGATTGAATTGAGGGGCGGTAGACGCGCTGAATTAGATCGAGCAGGAAAGCGAAGAGCTCTGAACGTTCAAGTAGGGCGAACGGAGCATCTTCGTTTACCGCGTCGGGCATCAGTTGCTTAGCGCAGAGAATCGTTGTGGGCGAGCGATTGAAGCAGAGTTGCCACGAAGGGCGGCTTTGGCACGGGCAGCAGCCATTTCGAGTATCTCAGGGTCAGCAGCATAGACAGCATCAACCTGGCGGTCACGTGAGCTGCTTTTAAGGCTCATCATTTCCGCAAAGCTAAGGTCTTTTGAATGCTTGTGGCCGCTGATCATGGCGAAAGTACCCATAAGGGTGAAATGGACTTGGATTTGAGGTTAGCACACTCGGTCGGTCCGCTATAGGGGAAACACTGTGAGTGCAAGGTATTAATCGACGAAATGCATGGTTCATCACCCTGTCCAGGTGCAAAGGGCCGGTTTCACCGGCCCTTTGCACCTGGACAGCTTCTGGCCGCATAAGATGCAACGATCTTTGTCAAGAGGATCATCTGTCAAGTGAAATGTCAACATGACGTGCAATTCAAGCTGGCTGGGCCTGTCGGTAAATAATCGCCTATGAAGGCTAAAGGCAATGAAGCCTTTTAACTCATTGATTACCAGGCACAAAAAAGACGTCCGTGGACGTCTTTGTTTGATCATTTGGTGGAGCCGGGGGGATTTGAACCCCCGTCCGCCAGTACTCCGCTGTCGGTACTACATGCGTAGCCGTTTCTATTAAGTTAACCCTCAGCGACCCGAAGGGCAGGGTGCTTTGGGCGAGTTGTGTAAGTTTTAGCCGCTTCGTCCACAACGTACTGCACGGCGATTCTGTTCTATATGACAATCACTTTGGGTTTACAGACATCCCCTGGTGATTGCTGGACCCGAAGGTACCAGAAGCTCAGGGCTAAGGCTGCTTACGCAGCGAGAGCGAATTCCTGGCCGTAGTTTTCGTCATTGGCAACTATAAGAAGTTGCAACAGTGGATTTACGAGTTCTGTTACCAACTCGGCATGCACCTAAAGTTTCGCGACCGGCGTCGAATCCTAAACGGCCCCGTGCTTGTAACTCGTTGTTTCTTAGTGAGTGACAAGCCTATGCAGTGTACGCCAAACACTCGCGGAAGGCCAACCCGAAGGTTGGTCTTCCGCTACGGCGCTGCCTATTGGCCGCCTTTTTCGCTGTTCTGCAGGTCTTGCAGCGCCTTCGAGGTGATCTCGATGCATTTTTTGTCATCACCCGCAGCGTGGGCCGCCTTGGCCTGGGAGACGGCAGTGTCTATCTCGCCGCTTTTACCACTGGTGTCGGTGGCGAGCAGCGCTTTACCGTTGTTGATTTTGTCCAGATTGATTTTGCACAGATCGGGCTCGCCCGCCGCGAACACAGGGGAGGCCAGCATCGCAGCGGTAATGAACAAGCCAGCAAGAGCGGAACGCTTCATAGGGTATCTCCTTGCGCAAAAGGGCTCGACGCTGCTGGCGTTCAACCGCTGCCAGCGACATCACTGATAAACCTCGCTTGGCGAGGCCTATGCAGATGACTACGCCGGCGCGCAGGGGTTCTGTTTTTTTTGCAGGCTCAGTGAGCGCGGGCCTGGGTGACGCGGTCCACCAGGTAGACCAAGCCGTGATAATCGATGCCGCCATGCTGGCTCAGGCCGATCTCGCAGGTGCGGCTGGTGGAGATGCCTTCGCTGCAATATTGCACCGCATCCTTGAGGGTGCGCAGTGAGTGGGCGTTGAGTTCCGGCGTGGTGAAGCCCTTGTCGCCGGCGAACCCGCAGCAATGAATGCCTTCCGGGATCACCACGGTGTTGGAGCAGCGGCGAGCGAGGTCGATCAGGGCCTGGCTCTCGCCCAGGTGCTGGGTGCTGCAGGTGACATGCACTGCGATGGGGGCTTCCTGGGGGGTGAAGTCGAGGCGGTCCATCAGGTGCGTGCGGATAAATCGTACGGGGTCGTAAAGATCCAGGCGCGTTTCGCCCAGGTCCTGCACCAGGCGCAGGGTGCAGGGGCTGGTGTCGCAGTAGATCGGGTCGAGCCCGCCACGGCTGGCGTGGAGCAGTGCGCCGATCAGTTCCTGGCGCTTGTGTTCGGCCTGCTCGGCGTAGCCTTTGGAGGCGAACGGCTGGCCGCAGCACAGGCTGTCCTGATTGTCGGGGAACACGACTTGGTAACCGGCTTTTTCCAACAGGTTGCGGGTTTTGTCGTACAGCGACATCTGCTCTTTATCGCCCGCCGCCGGGCCCATGGCGCGTGAGACGCAGGCCGCCAGGTAGACCACCCGGGGGCGCTCGTCCGTCACCGCCGGGCTGAAGCGAATGGCTTTCTCCGGCTGCGGCATGGCGTTGGTCCACTGCGGAATCTGCCCCTTGGACAGCTTGGTCACGCTGGCCGATAGCTTCGCCAGGCGCGGGGCGCCCAGCAGCATGCGTGCGCCATTGGCCACATGCAGTGTAAAACGCGCGCCTTGCAGCGCGGTGGCGAAATGCGTGGCGAGCCATTCGGCGGTTTTCGTACGGTCAGCATCGCGGCTGCGCAGTTTTTTCACCAGGTCGCCGGTATTGATTCCTACAGGGCAGCGCTGGGCGCAAAGCCCGGTGGCGGCGCAGGTGTCGATGCCCTGGTACTGATAGGCGGCTTCCAGCTCAGCGGTGTCGATACCAGCGCGTTTTTTCGCCTGGATATCGCGCCAGATCACGATGCGCTGGCGGGGGCTCAGAGTCAGGCCTTTCGACGGGCACACCGGTTCGCAGAAACCGCATTCGATGCACTTATCCACAAGCTCGTCGGCGGCGGGCAGCGGCTTGAGGTGCTTGAGGTGGATTTGCGGGTCTTCGCTGAGCACCACGTCCGGGTTGAGAATGCCGTTGGGGTCAAGCAGGCGCTTGAGTTGCCACATCAGTTGATAGGCATCGCTGCCCCATTCCAGCTCGACGAACGGGGCCATATTGCGGCCGGTGCCGTGTTCGGCTTTCAGCGAACCACCGAATTCCACCGCTACCAGTTGTGCCACGTCGTCCATGAACGCTTGGTAGCGTGTGACTTCTTGCGCGCTGTTGAAGCCTTGGGTGAACACGAAGTGCAGATTGCCTTCCAGCGCGTGTCCGAAAAGTATCGCTTCGTCGTAGTGATGTTTGTCGAACAGCTCGATCAAGCGATTCACGCCGATTGCCAGTTGTTCGACCGGGAAGGTCACGTCCTCGATGATTACCGTGGTGCCGGTTTTGCGCACGGCGCCGACGGCGGGAAAGGTGTCCTTGCGGATCGCCCACAGGCGGGCGTTTTCCACGGGGTCTTCGGTGAAATCGACCTGCTTCTCGACCGGAAACTGGGCCAGGGAAGCCATGATCAGCGCCAGTTGCTCGTGCAGTAACGACGAGGACGCTGCACGCGACTCGATCAATAGGGCGCAGGCATTTTCCGATAGGTGCTGTACGAAAGCGGGCATGCCCGGCTTGTTCTGTACCGAGCGCATGCTGCGACGGTCCAGCAGCTCAACGGCCGAAACGGGTTGGGTCTTGAGGACGGTGACTGCATTGCAGCAGGTTTCGACGTCCGGAAACACAATCAACGCCGACGCTTTGTTGGGGTGATCGATCACGGTGTCGTAGGTCACCGCGCTGATAAATCCAAGGGTGCCCTCGGAACCTACCAACAGATGGCTGAGGATATCGAGGGGGGCGTCGAAATCCACCAAGGCATTGAGTGACAGCCCGGTGGTATTTTTCAGACGGTATTTGTGGCGGATCTTTGCCGCCAGTTCAGTATTTGCGCGGGTCTCGCGCCCCAGTGTCGCCAGACGCTCAAGCAGCGCGCCGTGCTGTTCGTGAAACGCCGCCACGCTGGCTGCGTCTTCGGTATCCAGGCGGCTGCCGTCAGCCAATACCAGGCGTATCCCGGCCAGGGTGTGGTAGGTGTTCTGCGCCGTGCCGCAGCACATGCCGCTGGCATTGTTGGCGACGATGCCGCCGATTTTGCAGGCGTTGATCGACGCTGGGTCCGGCCCGATCTTGCGTCCGAACGGCGCCAGCCACGCGTTGGCCTGGGCGCCGATCACGCCGGGCTGCAGGCGGATTTGTGTGCCTTGGCCGCGAATTTCGCGGCCATTCCAGTTGTCCCCCAGTACGATCAGCACCGAGTCGCTGATGGCTTGGCCGGACAGGCTGGTGCCAGCGGCACGGAAGGTGACTGGAACGTGGTCGCGTTGAGCCAGTTGCAGCAGCGCGACGACTTCGTCTTCCGACTCCACGCGGATTACCAGCTGTGGGGTCAGTCGGTAAAAACTGGCGTCGGTGCCGAAGGCGAGGGTGGAAAGCGGGTCGTCGAAGCGTCGATCTTTCGGGATCAGTTGTGCGGCGTCGCGCAGGAAAGCAGCAGGCAGGCTCATCGGTCCTCCAGAAATAGCAGACGCCGGAACCGTTGTCCGGCGTCGATTCTTACCCTATTGCATGCAGGTCTCAGTGCACCAGCATACCGGTGAACCAGTAGGCCTGGGCCAGGGTGATCAGCCCGACGATGGTGGCAAAGAACAAGCTGTGCTTGAGGGTGAAGCGAAACAGGTCGGATTCCTTGCCCACCAGGCCGGTGGCGGCGCAGGCCACGGCGATGGATTGTGGCGAGATCATTTTGCCGGTGACGCCGCCGCTGGTGTTCGCGGCAACCAGTAGGGTGTCGTTCACACCGATCTGATGCGCAGTGGTGGCTTGCAGCGAGCTGAACAGGGCGTTGGACGACGTGTCGGAGCCTGTCAGGAAAACCCCCAGCCAGCCGAGGAAAGGCGAGAAGAACGGGAAGGCTGCACCGGTGCCAGCCAATACCAGCGCCATGGTCGACGACATGCCGGAGTAGTTGGTGACGAAGGCAAAGGCCAGCACCATGCCGATGGACAGGATCGGCCAGCGCAGTTCGTAGAAGGTCTCTTTTAAAGTGGTAAGACCAGTCTTGATGTCGATCTTCAGTACCAGCATCGAGATCAGCGCGGAGAAGAAAATCGCGGTGCCGGTCGCGGAAATCGGGTCCAGCTTGAACACGGCCGGAATCGCAGTGGGGTTGGTCACGATCGGTGCGACCTTGATCACCAGTTGATCCAGGTGCGGGATCGCAAAGTTGAACACCCAGCTGTACATCGAGCCACCGGCGGCGAACATCGCCTTGAACGGCTTGAGGGTCCAGATGGTGACCAGCACCGTGAGAATCAGGAACGGCGACCAGGCCTTGAAAATCTGCACCAGGCTGTAGGGCGAGACAGTCGTGTTGCGCGGCAGGCCGAAACCGCCCGCACTCGCGGTGACCGCAGCGCTGGAGGTGGCGCCGGCTATCTGTGCGCCCGCAGTGCGCTTGGGCTGCCAGACTTTCAGGAACAGCGTCAGGGAAATCAGGCTGGCCAGGGCCGAGGTGATGTCCGGCAGTTCCGGGCCGATGAAGTTGGAGGTGAAGTACTGGGTGATGGCAAAGCTCAAACCTGCAACCAGAGCGGCCGGCCAGGTTTCACGCACGCCGCGCAGGCCGTCCATCATGAACACCAGCCAGAACGGCACGAACAGCGACAGCAGCGGCAATTGGCGGCCGGTCATGGCGCCGATCTTGAACGCATCAATGCCGGTCACTTGACCTGCAACGATGATCGGGATGCCCAAGGCGCCGAATGCGACAGGCGCGGTGTTGGCGATCAGGCACAGGCCGGCGGCGTACAGCGGGTTGAAGCCCAGGCCGACCAACAACGCTGCGGTGATCGCCACGGGGGCGCCAAAACCGGCCGCACCTTCCAGGAAGGCGCCAAAGCAGAAGCCGATCAGCAGCACTTGCAGGCGTTGGTCATCGGTAATCGACAGGACCGAGCTGCGGATGATCTCGAATTGGCCGCTTTTGACCGTGAGTTTGTAGAGGAACACGGCCGCGACGATGATCCACGCGATAGGCCATAGGCCGTAGGCAAAGCCGTAACCGGCGGCGGCCAGCGCCATGTCCACCGGCATCTGGAAGGCGAAGATCGCCACCAGGATCGACAGCGCCAGGGTGATGCTGCCGGCCACATGCCCTTTGAGGCGAAACACGGCCAGGGCCAGGAAGAAGAATACGATCGGGATGACCGCCGCCAGTGCGGACAGGCCGAGGCTGCCGAGCGGGCTGTAGAGCTGTTGCCAGGTTTGCATATGGGGTGGCCCCTGATTGTTGTTGTTTGGTTAGCTTGGATAATTGGTAATACCAATTTACAATCGCTGTTGGCTAGAGTAAAAGCCTTGCCAGGGGCGTGTCAATTTGCCGCTTGCGAAACTTTGGTCGTAGGTCGGTGTGCAGGGGGGGCTGATCGGTTGAAAGGAAGGCGTTCTGATAGGTGCCGCAAGCGCTGCGATAGGCCAGAATAGAGCCCCGGCGAGTGGTCGGGATGGTGGAGAGTGAGTGATGGGGTTTGATCAGGTGCGTCAGCGCCGTTTGTCTGACGATATTGTCGAGCAGCTTGAGGGCATGATCCTCGAGGGCACGCTGAAGTCGGGTGAGCGCTTGCCGGCCGAGCGCGCTTTGGCTGAGCAGTTCGGGGTGTCGCGGCCTTCCTTGCGCGAGGCGATCCAGAAGTTGGCGGCCAAGGGGTTGCTCGTCAGCCGTCAAGGCGGTGGCAATTATGTGGCTGAGTCCCTGGGCTCCACGTTCAGTGATCCGTTGCTGCACCTGCTGGAGAACAATCCCGAGGCCCAGCGTGATCTGCTGGAGTTTCGTCAGACCCTCGAAGCGTCTTGCGCCTATTACGCCGCGCTGCGCGCCACGGAGGTTGATCGCGAGCGGCTGACGGCGGCGTTCGAGGTGCTACAGGATTGCTACACCCGCTGCGATGAAGTGAGTCGAGCGGAAGAGGGCGCGGCCGATGCGCG
Source organism: Pseudomonas sp. DR208 (assembly GCF_019823005.1). Taxonomy (NCBI): domain Bacteria; kingdom Pseudomonadati; phylum Pseudomonadota; class Gammaproteobacteria; order Pseudomonadales; family Pseudomonadaceae; genus Pseudomonas; species Pseudomonas sp. DR208. The sequence continues at coordinate 5,560,729 of NZ_CP081944.1, read as the reverse complement.
GTTTCACTTGGCGATCGCCGAAGCCAGTCATAACGCCGTGTTGCTGCACACCATTCGGGGTCTGTTCGACCTGCTGAAACGAAATGTGGTGACCAACATTGGTGGCATGTACCAGCAGCGTACGGAAACCCGCGACATGCTGATCAATCAGCATCGGGATCTGTACCTGGCGATTATCGAAGGTCGCGCCGAGCAGGCGCGCGAGGTTTCAACACGTCACCTGCTGTATGTGCAGGAAGTGCTGGAGGAAGTGCGTCAGGAAGTTCAGCGCGTGGCGCGTGCGGAGCGGCGCAAGGGGATGTAGCCGAGGGGGGCGCCCACGGCTGCATCGCAGCAAGGATTATTCTTCCTTGCCCTTGTTGCGCACGGCGCGATGCAGTTCGCGGTTGGAATCACGTTCGCGCTCGGAATCACGCTTGTCGTATTCCTTCTTGCCCTTGCCCAGTGCGATTTCGCACTTGACCAGGTGCTTGCTCCAATACCAGGACAGACAGACGCAGGCATAGCCCTTCTGCTGTACAGCGGCTGCGAGCTTTTCCAGTTCGCGGGCATTGAGCAGCAGCTTGCGCGTACGCACCGGGTCGGCGATCACGTGGGTGCTCGCGGTGGTCAGCGGGGTGATATGACTGCCGAGCAGCCATGCCTCGCCATCCTTGAGCAGCACATAACTGTCGACCAGTTGCAGCTTGCTGGCACGCAGACTCTTTACTTCCCAGCCGGCCAGGACCAGACCAGCCTCGAACCGATGTTCGATGAAGTAATCGTGTCGCGCCTTTTTGTTTTGCGCGATGGTCCCTGTGGGGTGTTTCTTTTGTTTAGCCATAGGGGCGGCATTATAGGGAGTTGCGAGCGTGTCGGCTACGGTCAACCTGCGTGCTTGAGCGTGTTGGATGAATCCCGGACAATGCAGGCAGTTCTCTGGATTTTTTCTTTCGCGGATCGGGCTGTTTTTTCGCGATGTTTGCCTCAGCTGTGGAAATAACGCACACATGACGACGCATATTCAACGTTCAGCGCTGCTGCCCTATCCGGCACAGGCGCTCTATGACCTGGTCAACGACGTGGCGCGTTACCCGGAATTCCTGCCGTGGTGCTCAACGGCCGAGGTGCTGGAAAGCAGTGATGACCACATGGTCGCCAGTGTCGGGGTCGCGAAGAGTGGCCTTAGTCAGCATTTTGTTACGCGTAATGTGCTGGTGCCCGGTAAGTCCATCGAAATGAATTTGCAGGAAGGGCCGTTTACCCAACTGCATGGCGTATGGGTGTTCAAGGCGCTGACGGATAAGGCCTGCAAAATCAGCCTGGATCTTTCTTTTGACTATGCCGGGCCTATTGTGCGGGCGACGTTGGGGCCGTTGTTCAACCAGGCCGCCAATACCCTGGTGGATGCTTTTTGTCAGCGAGCCAAGCAACTGCATGGTTGAGATCGAAGTGGTGTATGCCGCCGAGGATCGCCAGGTGTTGCTGGCGGTGTCGGTGCCGGTGGGCACTCATCTGCGTGCTGCGGTGCAGGCGTCCGGTATTGCAGCGCGATTTCCCGAGCTGGATCCAGCGAATTGCCCTTTGGGGATATTCGGCAAGGTGGTTGCGGATGCCGACGTGCGCGCAGTGCAGGCCGGTGACCGTATTGAGATTTACCGTCCGTTATTGGTGGATCCGAAAGAGGTGCGCCGGCTCCGCGCGGCCAAGGCGGCCCTGGCCAAGCAGCAGCACCCATAGGCCAGCCAAATGGCAGGCAACAAAAAGCCCGGCATGCCGGGCTTTTTGTTGAGCGCCGCACACTTACTGCGGGCTGGTGTCCAGAGGCTGCGGCGTCGGGACGGGGACTGTCTCCACCCCGTCGACGTCTTTCTGGATCTTGTCGAGCAAGGAGCCAGGCTTGGCCGGTACTTCGGACTTCGGCTTCTCGCCTTCCTGCGCAGGCGCAGTCACGTTGTTACCGTTATCCTTGCCAAGCAGGGCTTCATCACGGCTTACGCCGGGCATGAAGTCGCCGGACAGGCTGACAAGCTGGTCATTGCCATTGAAGATGACACTGACGCGCTCCTGCTGGCGTTCACCGCCACCTGGTTGCAGGCTGTAGAGATAATCCCAGCGATCGGCATGGAAAGTGTCGGTCAGCAGGGGATTACCCATGATAAACCGTACTTGCCGTCGGGTCATTCCGGGGCGTAACTGGTCTATCATGTCCTGCGTGACGACATTGCCCTGCTGGATGTCGATTTTGTAAACCCCGGGGAATGAACAACCGGCGAGTGCGAGCAGTCCCACAAAGGTGAAACTGGTTAGCAAGAGCTTGGTGTTTTGCATCGGTGGGCGACTTCCACTATCTTGGCTGGGACAACGTAAACGCCGATCATACCCGTATTAAGAGAAGCTGCGAAGCAGCATCCGCGAGAAAGCTAACCATGGTTGAAAATAGCGAACTACGCAAAGCCGGTCTCAAAGTGACTCTGCCACGAGTCAAGATTCTACAAATGCTCGATTCTGCTGAGCAGCGCCACATGAGTGCCGAGGATGTCTACAAGGCGCTGATGGAGTCTAATGAGGACGTTGGTCTGGCCACGGTTTACCGTGTGCTGACCCAGTTTGAAGCCGCTGGGCTGGTGGTTCGTCATAATTTCGACGGCGGTCATGCAGTGTTCGAATTGGCTGACGGTGGTCATCACGACCACATGGTTGACCTGGATACCAACGAGGTTATCGAGTTCACCAGCCCGGAAATCGAAGCGTTGCAGCATAAGATTGCTGAAGAGCATGGCTTCCATCTGGTTGACCATAATCTGGTCCTGTACATCCGTAAGAAAAAGTAACAAGCGCTGCAGATTTACGCTGCAAAACGATCGAAGGCGACCTCAGGGTCGCCTTCGTGCTTTCTATAAAGAAGGAATGTTGTTCGCTCAGGCCTTTGCTGCCACGACCATTTTCTTCGCGTGCGCCAACGACTCCTTGGTCAAATCAATACCGCCGAGCATGCGCGCCACTTCTTCCACGCGTTCGGACTTGTTCAGCTTGGACACGGCCGTGTGCGTCGCATCACTGCCGCGTACCTTGTGCACAAACAAGTGTTGATGACCTTGGGCTGCCACTTGCGGTAAGTGGGTGACCGTCAGTACCTGGCCTCGATCCCCCAGGCGTCGCAACAGTTGGCCAACAATTTCTGCTGTCGGCCCGCCAATGCCCACGTCAACTTCGTCGAATACCAGTGTCGGTACCCGGGAGGTTTGCGCGGTAATTACCTGGATCGCCAGGCTGATCCGCGAGAGCTCGCCGCCGGATGCCACTTTTGCCAACGCCTTGAGCGGCTGCCCAGGGTTGGCGCTTACCAGTAGTTCAACCTGCTCCAGCCCGTGGGGTTGCAGCTCGTTGCTGGTGTTGGCGTGCAGTTCGATGGTGAAGCGCCCGCCCGGCATGCCCAGGCGTTGGATCTCCAGCTCGACTGCGCTGGCCAGGCCTGTCGCGGCTTGTTTGCGCAGGTCGCTCAGTTCGCGCGCTCTCTCCTGGTAATGACGAGCGAACGAGGCGAGTTCTTCGCCCAGTCGTTCGATGGACTCGTCATTCGCATTCAGGGTCTCGATTTCATCCAGCAGCTTTTGCTGCATTGTCGCCACTTCGGTGGGCTGGATTCGATGCTTGCGCGCCAGGGTATAGATAGTGTCCAGGCGTTCTTCTATTTCCTGCAGGCGTGCCGGGTCGGCATCGAAGTGATCCAGGAAGCGATTCAGTTCGCCGACCGCTTCCTCCACCTGGATCTGTGCACTGGTGAGCAGCGTCGTAGCTTCGCTCAGCGAGCCGGACGCATTGTTCACGCTCGACAAGCGATTGAGGCTGGCAGTCAGTGCATTGAGCACGTTGCCTGAGTCGCTTTCACTGCATTGCTCAACCACCTGGCGACAAATACCCAGCAGGGTTTCTGCGTTGGTGAGGTTCTTGTGTTCCTGCTCGAGCTGCTCCAGTTCGTTCTCGCCCAGGCCCAGGCTCTCCAGTTCTTCGAGTTGATAGCTGAGCAACTGATGGCGAGCACGTTGTTCATCGCCGGAGTTGGAGAGTCGCTCCAGTTCCTGGCGAGTCTGGCGCCAGCGCTGGGCGGCCAGTTGCACCTGGCGGGCAAGGTCTGTGGCGCCGGCGTATTCATCGAGCAGGCGGCGATGGGTGTCGGTCTTCAGGAGCGACTGGTGCTCATGCTGGCTGTGGATATCGATAAGCAGCTCGCCCAGGGCTTTCAGGTCGCCCAGTGGGCAGGGCGTACCGTTGATATAGCCGCGAGAGCGACCCTCCGCCGTGATAACCCGTCGCAGGATGCATGGGCCTTCATTATCAAGGTCGCGTTCGGCCAGCCAGGTTTCGGCCTCGGGAATATCGGCCAGGTCGAAGGTGGCCAGGATATCAGCCTTGTCTGCGCCGGGGCGCACCACGCCGCTGTCGGCGCGATCACCCAGGGTGAGGCCCAGGGCATCGAGCATGATCGACTTGCCGGCGCCGGTTTCGCCTGTGATTACGCTCATCCCGCGGTCCAGTTCGAGATCCAGGTGTTCAACGATGGCGTAGTTATGTACGGACAGGTGCACGAGCATGAAGGCCGCTCCCAGGCTTTAGGTCTGGTTATTTATACAGTGTTTTGTTCGAGGCTGACAATCCTGGCGTTTAGCTCGATTTGCTTGAATAGACGTGTTTTTTAGCGCGCTGAGGAATGAAGGGGCAGGAATTGATCCCGGTCATGGGAAAGACTTTTGGTAACGCCTACGCCCTTGAACCTGGAAATTGTGGCCCCATATACCGGAACAGAAGCGCGAGTTGAGTTCGCGCATGATTTTGAAAGGAGAAAACTATGGCTGACGAACAGACGCAGGATACGCAAACTCCAGACGCCAATTCGGCTGTCGGCGACGAGCTGGCAACTCGCGTGCAAGTGCTCGAAGAGCAATTGGCGGCTGCGCAGGATCAGTCTTTGCGTGTTGCCGCCGATCTGCAGAACGTCCGCCGCCGTGCCGAGCAGGATGTAGAGAAGGCTCACAAGTTCGCACTGGAAAAATTCGCCGGTGACTTGCTGCCGATCATCGACAGCCTGGAGCGTGGTCTCGAGTTGTCCAATCCGGATGACGAAAACATCCGCCCAATGCGCGAAGGGATCGAGCTGACCCTGAAAATGTTCCAGGACACCCTGAAGCGTTATCAGTTGGAAGCCATCGATCCAACCGGCGGCGAACCGTTCAACGCTGAACATCATCAGGCCATGTCCATGCAGGAAAGCCATGACCTGGAGCCTAACAGCGTGCTGAAAGTGTTCCAGAAGGGCTATCAGCTCAACGGTCGCCTGCTGCGTCCGGCGATGGTCGTGGTGAGCAAGTCGCCTGCACCGGTTGCGCCTTCTATTGATGAGCAGGCTTGAAATACGCTGTAAAGCCCCCATCTATAAGTCAAGCGTTTAAGTGCTACCGCAGTTAGCCACCACTGCTGCGGCAACCAAATTCAAGTTTCGGGAGAGTAAATCATGGGCAAAATTATCGGTATCGACCTGGGGACCACCAACTCGTGTGTGTCCGTCATGGAAAACGGCAAGGCCAAAGTCATCGAGAACGCCGAAGGCGCGCGTACCACTCCGTCGATCATTGCTTACGCAAATGACGGCGAGATCCTGGTCGGTCAGTCGGCCAAGCGCCAGGCTGTCACCAACCCGCACAACACTCTGTACGCAGTAAAGCGTCTGATCGGTCGTAAATTCGACGAAGAAGTCGTACAGAAAGACATCAAGATGGTGCCTTACAAAATCGCCAAGGCTGACAACGGTGACGCCTGGGTTGAAGTAAATGGCAACAAGATGTCCGCACCGCAGATTTCGGCTGAAGTCTTGAAAAAGATGAAGAAGACGGCCGAAGACTACCTGGGTGAAACAGTGACCGAAGCGGTGATCACCGTTCCGGCCTACTTCAACGACAGTCAGCGTCAGGCCACTAAAGATGCCGGTCGCATCGCGGGCCTGGACGTAAAACGTATCATCAACGAACCAACCGCAGCTGCGCTGGCTTACGGTATGGACAAGGCCAAAGGCGACCACACCGTGATCGTTTATGACCTGGGTGGTGGTACTTTCGATGTGTCGGTCATCGAGATCGCTGAAGTTGACGGCGAGCACCAGTTCGAAGTGTTGGCCACCAACGGTGACACCTTCCTGGGTGGTGAAGATTTTGACATTCGTCTGATCGACTACCTCGTTGACGAATTCAAGAAAGAAAGCGGCATCAACCTCAAAGGTGATCCGCTGGCGATGCAGCGTCTGAAAGAAGCTGCTGAAAAAGCCAAGATCGAACTGTCTTCGAGCAATTCGACCGACGTGAACCTGCCGTACATCACTGCAGATGCCACCGGTCCTAAGCACTTGAACGTGAAGATTTCTCGCGCCAAGTTGGAAGCACTGGTTGAAGACCTGGTTCAGCGCACCATCGAACCTTGCCGCATCGCGCTGAAAGACGCCGGTATCGACGTTGGCTCCATCAACGACGTGATCCTGGTCGGCGGTCAGACCCGTATGCCATTGGTTCAACAGAAAGTTACCGAGTTCTTCGGCAAGGAAGCACGTAAAGACGTGAACCCGGACGAAGCGGTTGCCATGGGTGCTGCCATCCAGGGTGCGGTACTGGCCGGCGACGTGAAAGACGTGCTGCTGCTGGACGTCAGCCCGCTGACCCTGGGTATCGAAACCATGGGCGGCGTGATGACTGCGCTGATCGAGAAAAACACCACGATTCCTACCAAGAAATCCCAGGTGTTCTCGACTGCCGACGACAACCAGGGCGCGGTGACCATTCACGTGCTGCAAGGTGAGCGTAAGCAGGCTGCTCAGAACAAGTCCCTGGGCAAGTTCGACCTGGCCGAGATTCCACCAGCTCCACGTGGCGTGCCACAAATCGAAGTGACCTTCGATATCGATGCCAACGGCATCCTGCACGTTGGCGCGAAGGACAAGGCGACTGGCAAAGAGCAGAAGATCACCATCAAGGCCAACTCCGGTCTGTCTGATGAAGAAATTCAACAGATGATTCGTGATGCTGAAGCTAACGCTGATGCGGATGCCAAGTTTGCCGAGCTGGCTGGCGCCCGTAACCAGGGTGATGCGCTGGTTCACTCGACGCGCAAAATGGTCGCTGATGCTGGCGATAAAGTGACTGCCGAAGAGAAGGCTGCCATCGAAGCTGCTGTCGTTGCCCTGGAAACCGCCGTGAAAGGCGATGACAAGGCAGCTATCGAAGCCAAGATCGAAGAACTGTCGAAAGTGTCTGCGCCAGTTGCTCAGAAAATGTACGCCGAACAAGGTCAGCCAGCTGACGGTGCTGCGCAACAGGCAGAGCCTGAAGCCAAGCACGACGACGTTGTCGATGCCGAGTTCGAAGAAGTCAAAGACCAGAAGTAAGTTGGTCGCCCGGTTGACCGCTATCAAGCGGTGACTGGTAGGATGTCGCCGCGCGGGAGCTTGCTCCCGCGTTGGCGTGTCTGGGGTATGCGAATTTTTACAGCATGCGACAGTCTTCGGATGCTGGCGGTGTGATCGGGAATGCTCCTGCTTTCCGAGCAGTAAATACCGCATTTTTGGCCGGGTCCCTGGCTAAAAGTAGTAATGACCAGGATCGTTGAATTGACGTGAGTTGGGTCCGGGCCTGTATTGGGGCTCAACGAGTTTGGCAAGGCTCAGGAGGGTCTGGCCGAACGTCCTTAAGAGTGCAAAGACTTATGGCAAAGCGTGACTATTACGAAGTATTGGGTGTGGAGCGCGGCTCCAGCGAGACGGACCTGAAGAAGGCCTACCGTCGCCTGGCGATGAAGCATCACCCGGACCGTAATCCGGATAGCAAAGAATCCGAGGAAATGTTCAAAGAGGCCAACGAGGCCTACGAATGCCTGTCCGATCCCAACAAACGGGCAGCGTACGACCAGTATGGCCACGCCGGTGTCGACCCGAGCATGGGCGGTGGCGGTGCCGGTTTTGGTGGCCAGAACTTCTCCGATATCTTCGGCGATGTATTCAGTGACTTCTTCGGTGGTGGCCGAGGTGGTCAGCGTGGCGGCGCCCAGCGTGGCAGCGACTTGCGCTACACCCTGGAGTTGAATCTGGAAGAAGCCGTACGCGGCACCAGCGTCAATATCCGTGTGCCGACGCTGGTCAACTGCAAGCCGTGCGACGGTTCGGGGGCCAAGAAAGGCTCTTCGCCGATCACCTGCCCAACGTGCGGCGGTATTGGTCAGGTCCGTATGCAGCAGGGCTTCTTCTCTGTGCAGCAGACCTGCCCGCGCTGCCATGGCCAGGGCAAGATCATTTCCGACCCGTGCGACTCCTGCCACGGCGAAGGTCGTGTCGAAGAGTACAAAACCCTTTCGGTGAAAGTGCCGGCGGGTGTGGATACCGGTGATCGCATTCGTCTGTCGGGTGAAGGCGAGGCGGGTACGCAGGGTGGCCCTACGGGGGACTTGTACGTGGTGATCAATGTGCGCGAGCACTCGATCTTCCAGCGTGACGGTAAGCACTTGTTCTGCGAAGTGCCGATCAGCTTTGTTGATGCGGCGCTGGGTGGCGAGCTTGAGATTCCAACGCTCGACGGTCGAGTCAAGCTCAAGATCCCTGAAGGCACCCAGACTGGCAAGCAATTCCGTATCCGTGGCAAGGGCGTTGCGCCGGTGCGTGGCGGCGGTGCTGGCGACCTGATGTGCCGTGTGGCGGTAGAGACTCCGGTCAACCTGAATCGCCGTCAGCGTGAACTGCTTGAGGAGTTCCGCAGCTCGATGGAGGGTGATGACTCTCACTCGCCGAAAACCGCGGGCTTTTTCGACGGTGTGAAGCGCTTCTTCGGCGATCTGTAAGGAATTGAATATGCGACGTATAGCCGTAATGGGCGCTGCCGGGCGCATGGGTAAGACGCTGGTCGAGGCGGTGCAGCAACGCTCGCCGGCCTCCGGGCTGACGGCGGCGATCGTCCGCCCGGGCAGCACGTTGATCGGAGCGGATGCCGGTGAGCTGGCTTCGCTGGGGCGCATCGGCGTTTCGTTGTCGGGCAGCCTGGAGCAGGTGGCTGACGAGTTCGACGTACTGATCGACTTCACCCTGCCGGAAGTGATGCTGAAAAACCTGGCGTTCTGCCGCAAGGCGGGCAAGGCGATGGTGATCGGCACCACCGGTTTGACGGTTGAGCAGAAGCAGTTGCTGGTGGAGGCGGGCAAGGATATTCCTATCGTCTTCGCGGCCAACTTCAGCGTGGGCGTGAACCTGTCGCTCAAGTTGCTTGATCTGGCAGCGCGCGTGCTGGGGGATGAGGCGGATATCGAAATCATCGAGACCCATCATCGCCACAAGATCGATGCGCCGTCGGGCACTGCGCTGCGCATGGGCGAGGCGATCGCTGATGCGCTGGGTCGCGACCTGTCGAAAGTGGCGGTATACGGCCGCGAAGGCCATACCGGCGCGCGTGCGCGTGACACCATCGGCTTTGCAACGGTACGCGGGGGGGATGTGGTGGGTGATCACACCGTCTTGTTCGCCACTGAGGGCGAGCGCCTGGAAATCACGCACAAAGCGTCCAGTCGCATGACGTTTGCCAAGGGGGCGGTGCGTGCAGCGCTCTGGTTGGAAGGTCGCGAAGCGGGTCTTTACGACATGCGCGATGTGCTGGATCTGCACTGAGCAGTAGCTAAAGCGGGGCCTCAAGCTTATGCTTAGGCCCCGTTTTTACCCGCTAAGCGACGCCCTGTCGCATTCCCCTGCCTTTAAGGCTCATTAGCGGTGGACCAAAAAAGCCTTTTTCTGTAAGCTACAGCTTTAGTGTGTCCACTAAAAGCGCGCAGAATAATTCAGTGAAGAAGCGGGGTGACGTGTCCATACGTCACTCCGCTTTTTTACAACCTGCGATCGCCCTTTCAGGCTTTATTTACGGGAGGTCTTCTTGACTAAGCCAGCCATACTCGCCCTTGCTGATGGCAGCATTTTTCGCGGCGAAGCCATTGGAGCCGACGGTCAGACCGTTGGAGAGGTAGTGTTTAACACTGCCATGACCGGCTATCAGGAAATCCTTACCGATCCTTCCTACGCCCAACAGATCGTTACCTTGACCTATCCGCACATCGGCAACACCGGTACTACACCGGAAGACGTCGAGTCTGATCGTGTCTGGTCGGCCGGTCTGGTGATTCGTGACCTGCCCCTGGTTGCGAGCAACTGGCGTAACACGATGTCGCTGTCTGATTACCTGAAGGCCAACAATGTTGTGGCGATCGCGGGTATCGACACGCGCCGCCTTACGCGCATCCTGCGTGAGAAGGGGTCGCAGAACGGCTGCATCATGGTCGGTGACAATATTTCCGAAGAGGCGGCGATTGCCGCAGCCCAAGGTTTCCCTGGCCTGAAGGGCATGGACCTGGCGAAAGTCGTCAGCGTCAAAGAGAAGTACGAATGGCGCTCCACGGTCTGGGACTTGAAGACCGACAGCCACGCGACCATCGAAGCCGCGGACCTGCCTTACCACGTAGTGGCCTACGACTACGGCGTGAAGTACAACATCCTGCGCATGCTGGTCGAGCGCGGTTGCCGCGTGACCGTGGTGCCGGCGCAAACCCCGGCCAGTGACGTGCTCGCCCTGCAACCGGACGGCGTGTTCCTGTCCAATGGCCCGGGTGACCCTGAGCCATGCGACTACGCCATCCAGGCGATCAAGGAAGTGCTGGAAACCGAGATTCCGGTGTTCGGTATCTGCCTCGGTCACCAATTGCTGGCCCTGGCCTCCGGCGCCAAGACCCTGAAAATGGGTCATGGCCACCACGGCGCCAACCACCCGGTACAAGACCTGGATACCGGCGTTGTGATGATCACCAGCCAGAACCACGGTTTTGCGGTAGATGAAGCCACCCTGCCGAGCAACGTGCGCGCCATTCACAAGTCGCTGTTCGACGGTTCCCTGCAGGGTATCGAGCGCACCGACAAGAGCGCGTTCAGCTTCCAGGGCCACCCTGAAGCCAGCCCGGGCCCGAACGACGTAGCGCCGCTGTTCGACCGTTTCATCAATGAGATGGCCAAGCGACGCTGACTGAGCGGCCTGCGGGCGGCCCCGGATGTCGGTGGCCCCCGCAGGCTCTTCAAAGATTGTTCAAGACGGCTTGCCGACTGACCTGCGGATTTGAGTGACAAACCCATGCCAAAACGTACAGACATAAAAAGCATCCTGATTCTCGGCGCTGGCCCGATCGTGATCGGCCAGGCCTGTGAATTCGACTACTCCGGCGCCCAGGCCTGTAAGGCCCTGCGCGAGGAGGGCTACCGCGTCATCCTGGTGAACTCCAACCCGGCCACCATCATGACCGACCCGGCCATGGCCGACGCCACCTACATCGAGCCGATCAAGTGGCAGACCGTTGCCAAGATCATCGAGAAAGAGCGTCCGGACGCGCTGCTGCCGACCATGGGGGGCCAGACCGCACTGAACTGCGCCCTGGACCTGGAGCGCGAAGGCGTCCTGGAAAAGTTCGGCGTAGAGATGATCGGCGCCAATGCCGACACCATCGACAAGGCTGAGGACCGTTCGCGCTTCGACAAGGCCATGAAGTCCATCGGCCTGGCCTGCCCGCGCTCCGGTATCGCCCACAGCATGGAAGAAGCCAATGCGGTCCTCGAGACCCTGGGCTTCCCGTGCATCATTCGTCCGTCGTTCACCATGGGCGGCACCGGTGGCGGTATCGCTTACAACCGTGAAGAGTTCGAAGAAATCTGCGCCCGCGGCCTGGACCTGTCGCCGACCAAAGAGCTGCTGATCGACGAATCCCTGATCGGCTGGAAAGAATACGAGATGGAGGTTGTCCGCGATAAAAAGGACAACTGCATCATCGTCTGCTCCATCGAAAACTTCGACCCGATGGGCGTGCACACCGGTGACTCGATCACCGTGGCTCCGGCACAGACCCTGACCGACAAGGAATACCAGATCCTGCGTAACGCCTCCCTGGCGGTATTGCGCGAGATCGGCGTGGAAACCGGCGGCTCCAACGTTCAGTTCGGTATCTGCCCGAACACTGGCCGCATGGTCGTGATCGAGATGAACCCGCGTGTGTCCCGTTCGTCGGCCCTGGCTTCGAAAGCCACCGGCTTCCCGATCGCCAAGGTCGCGGCCAAGCTGGCCGTGGGTTACACCCTGGACGAGCTGTCGAACGACATCACTGGCGGCAAGACCCCGGCGTCCTTCGAGCCTTCCATCGACTACGTCGTCACCAAGCTGCCACGTTTTGCCTTCGAGAAATTCGCCAAGGCTGATGCGCGCCTGACCACCCAGATGAAGTCTGTCGGTGAGGTCATGGCCATCGGCCGTACCTTCCAGGAATCCCTGCAGAAAGCCCTGCGCGGCCTGGAAGTGGGCGTTTGCGGCCTGGACGAGAAACTCGACCTGAGCAACCCGGAAAGCATGAGCGTGCTCAAGCGCGAACTGACCGTGCCGGGCGCCGAGCGCATCTGGTACGTGGCGGACGCGTTCCGTGCCGGCATGACCGTCGAAGACATCTTCGGCATGAACATGATCGACCCGTGGTTCCTGGTGCAAATCGAAGATCTGATCAAGGAAGAAGAGAAGGTCAAGACCCTGGGTCTGGCCAGCATCGACCGCGACATGATGTTCCGCCTCAAGCGCAAAGGTTTCTCTGATCAGCGTCTGGCCAAACTGCTGGGTGTGACCGAGAAGAACCTGCGTACCCATCGCCACAAGCTGGAGATCTTCCCGGTCTACAAGCGTGTTGACACCTGCGCGGCCGAGTTCTCCACCGACACCGCGTACCTGTACTCCACCTATGAGGAAGAGTGCGAAGCCGCGCCGTCGGGTCGCGACAAGATCATGATCCTGGGCGGCGGTCCGAACCGCATCGGCCAGGGTATCGAGTTCGACTACTGCTGCGTCCACGCTGCCCTCGCCCTGCGCGAAGATGGCTACGAGACCATCATGGTCAACTGCAACCCGGAAACCGTTTCTACTGACTACGACACGTCCGATCGTCTGTACTTCGAGCCAGTGACCCTGGAAGACGTGCTGGAAATCGTGCGCGTCGAGAAGCCGAAAGGTGTGATCGTCCAGTACGGCGGGCAAACTCCGCTGAAACTGGCGCGTGCCCTGGAAGCGGCCGGCGTGCCGATCATCGGTACCAGCCCGGACGCCATCGACCGTGCAGAAGACCGCGAGCGCTTCCAGCAAATGGTTGAGCGCCTGAACCTGCGTCAGCCGCCAAACGCCACTGTGCGCAGCGAAGACGAAGCCATCCGTGCCGCCAGCAAGATCGGCTACCCGCTGGTGGTGCGTCCGTCCTACGTGCTGGGCGGTCGTGCGATGGAAATCGTCTACGAAGAAGAAGAGCTCAAGCGTTACCTGCGTGACGCGGTGAAAGTGTCCAACGACAGCCCGGTGCTGCTGGACCACTTCCTCAACTGTGCCATCGAGATGGACGTGGACGCGGTGTGCGACGGTACCGACGTGGTGATCGGCGCGATCATGCAGCACATCGAACAGGCGGGCGTTCACTCCGGTGACTCCGCTTGCTCGCTGCCGCCGTACTCGCTGCCGGCGCACATCCAGGACGAAATGCGCGAACAGGTCAAGAAAATGGCCCTGGAGCTGGGTGTTGTCGGCCTGATGAACGTGCAACTGGCGTTGCAAGGCGAAGACATCTACGTGATCGAGGTCAACCCGCGTGCTTCGCGTACCGTGCCGTTTGTTTCCAAGTGCATCGGTGTGTCCCTGGCCATGATCGCTGCCCGCGTGATGGCTGGTAAGACCCTGAAGGAAATCGGCTTTACCAAGGAAATCATTCCGAACTTCTACAGTGTGAAAGAGGCGGTGTTCCCATTCGCCAAATTCCCTGGCGTGGACCCGATCCTGGGCCCAGAGATGAAGTCGACCGGTGAAGTAATGGGCGTTGGCGATACCTTTGGTGAGGCGTTTGCCAAGGCCCAGATGGGCGCCAGCGAAGTGCTGCCGACCGGCGGTACTGCGTTTATCAGTGTGCGTGATGACGACAAGCCACTGGTTGCAGGCGTGGCCCGCGATCTGATCAACTTGGGCTTCGAAGTCGTGGCCACTGCCGGGACCGCCAAGCTGATCGAAGCTGCCGGCCTCAAAGTGCGTCGCGTGAACAAGGTGACGGAAGGCCGTCCGCACGTGGTCGACATGATCAAGAATGACGAAGTCACCCTGATCATCAACACCACCGAAGGTCGCCAGTCGATCGCGGATTCCTATTCCATTCGTCGTAACGCCTTGCAGCACAAGATCTACTGCACCACCACCATTGCTGCTGGCGAAGCCATCTGTGAAGCGCTCAAGTTCGGTCCGGAAAAGACCGTGCGTCGCTTGCAGGATCTACACGCAGGATTGAAGGCATGACCAAATACCCAATGACCGTCCAGGGCTTCAAGGCCCTGGAAGAGGAGCACGCCCACCTGACCAAGGTCGTCCGTCCGAAGCTGAGCCAGGACATCGGGACGGCCCGCGAACTGGGTGACCTGAAGGAAAACGCCGAATACCACGCTGCCCGCGAGCAGCAAGGTATGGTTGAAGCGCGGATCCGTGACATCGAAGGCCGTCTGCAGAACTCGGTGGTCATCGATGTGACCACCATTCCTCATACGGGCAAGGTGATCTTCGGTACGACCGTCGAAATCGCCAATGTCGAGACCGATGAAAGCGTGACCTACCACATCGTGGGAGAGGACGAGGCCGACATCAAGCAAGGCAAGATCTCTGTGGGGTCTCCGATTGCTCGCGCCTTGATCGCCAAGGAAGAGGGTGATGTGGTCGCTGTGAAAACGCCGAGCGGTGTGATCGAGTACGAGATTGTTGAAGTTCGTCACATCTGAAAGACGGCGCCCGCTTCGTGCGGGCGCCATGCTTTGGCAGCTCTCCCAGATGCTTTGGGTGGGCGGCCTGTGGTTGTTGCACATCGGTGTGTTGCCGGCGCTGGGCCTGATTGGCCTGGCACCGCTGCTGATCGACGAGATCGATGGACTACTCAGTGCGCTGCTGGTGGGTTTTGCGGCGGCGTGCGTGACGCTCCAGGTATTGGTGCTGGTCAAGGCCGAGGGCTTGGGGAGTTTGTGGCGGGATATTCGCGGGCAACTGCTGCTGATGGCGCTGTATGCATGCGCAATGTTTTGCGTGGTGCATGTCTGGTTGCCGGAAGCGTTGCGCTGGCAGCTATTCAGCTATCTTGTGCTAGGGTTCTCCGGCCTGGTGCTGGTTTTACAGCCTGCACCGGGATGGAGTGGCGGGGCGTGCGAAGCACGCCCGTGACCCTTTTTATTACTTGAAGCGGTGTACGTTCGACAGTTGCTTGTTGACGCTGAAGTTTTTGCGATACAGCAGCGCCATCTTGCCGATGACCTGGACCAGGTCCGCTTTGCCTGCCTTGCATAGTTCTGCAATAGCAGCCAGGCGAGCTTCGCGATCAAGGATGTTGACCTTGATCTTGATCAGTTCATGATCGTTCAGCGCACGTTCGAATTCGGCTAACACACCTTCAGTCAAACCGTTATCTGCCACAATCAGAACTGGTTTCAGATGGTGGCCAATGGATTTGTACTGTTTCTTCTGCTCTTGAGTGAGCGGCATAATCTGACCCCTGCGTCTGATCTTGTAAAAAGCGGCGGCCAGTTTACCCGAGCGAGTCCGGGACCGCCCAGTTAATCACGACCCGTTTTATTTTTCGAGGTGGCCCGTGGCCCGTTCCAAAACCAGCCTTAAGTGGCTACAAGAACATTTCAACGATCCTTACGTCAAAAAGGCGCAAAAGGACGGTTACCGGTCCCGGGCCAGCTACAAGTTGCTGGAACTCCAGGACAAGGACAAATTGTTCCGCCCAGGCATGAGCGTGATCGACCTGGGTGCCGCCCCGGGTGGCTGGTCCCAGGTGGCCAGTCGTCTGATTGGTGGGCAAGGCCGGTTGATCGCTTCCGACATCCTGGAGATGGACAGCATCCCGGATGTGACGTTCGTGCACGGGGACTTTACCCAGGACGCGGTCCTGGCTGAAATCCTGGAAGCCGTCGGAAATTCGCAGGTGGACCTTGTGATTTCCGACATGGCCCCCAATATGAGTGGATTACCGGCTGTTGATATGCCGCGAGCCATGTTCCTGTGCGAATTGGCACTGGATCTGGCGGGTCGGGTATTGCGTCCGGGTGGTGATTTCCTGGTCAAAGTCTTCCAGGGTGAAGGCTTCGACGAGTACCACAAGAACATTCGCAAGCTGTTCGACAAGGTGCAGATGCGTAAGCCGGACTCCTCGCGTGACCGGTCTCGCGAGCAGTATCTGCTGGCGCGGGGGTTCCGTGGCATCGAAGGCGCCGCCAGTGATGAGCGTCTTTGAAGGTTTGAAGGGAGTCGATAGGTTTTTTTATATCGCTTTCGTCACGAAGCTTTACGAATATTGTGTAGTCAAAGTTTCACAAAGGGTTACAGACGGCGCCTGCCAGTGTTGTAGGTAATGTAGTAAGTTAGGCCGGTGAATATCATGCGAAGCGCGCGCCAGTAGCGGAGCTTGCTTCAGAGGGTAGTTAATTGAACGATATGGCAAAGAATCTGATCCTGTGGTTGATCATCGCGGCTGTCCTGGTGACGGTGATGAACAACTTCTCCAGCCCTAACGAGCCGCAGACCCTCAACTATTCCGACTTCATCCAGCAAGTTAAGGATGGCAAGGTCGAGCGCGTAGCGGTTGATGGCTACGTGATCACCGGCAAACGCAACGATGGCGACAGCTTCAAGACCATTCGTCCGGCCATCCAGGACAACGGTCTGATCGGTGATCTGGTGGATAACCACGTGGTCGTCGAAGGCAAGCAGCCTGAGCAGCAGAGCATCTGGACCCAGTTGCTGGTAGCCAGCTTCCCGATCCTGGTGATCATCGCGGTGTTCATGTTCTTCATGCGCCAGATGCAAGGCGGTGCGGGAGGCAAGGGCGGACCGATGAGTTTCGGCAAGAGCAAGGCACGCCTGCTCTCCGAAGACCAGGTGAAAACCACGCTGGCTGACGTTGCCGGTTGCGACGAAGCCAAGGAAGAAGTGGGCGAGCTGGTCGAGTTCCTGCGCGATCCGGGCAAGTTCCAGCGGTTGGGCGGCCGCATTCCTCGCGGTGTGCTGATGGTTGGCCCTCCGGGTACCGGTAAAACCTTGCTGGCCAAGGCGATTGCCGGCGAAGCCAAGGTGCCGTTCTTCACCATTTCCGGTTCCGACTTCGTCGAGATGTTCGTCGGTGTGGGCGCCAGCCGTGTTCGTGACATGTTCGAGCAGGCTAAGAAACATGCGCCTTGCATCATCTTCATCGATGAAATCGACGCCGTCGGTCGCCATCGTGGCGCCGGCATGGGCGGCGGTCATGATGAGCGTGAGCAGACCCTCAACCAGTTGCTGGTTGAGATGGACGGCTTTGAAATGAACGACGGCATCATCGTGATCGCTGCTACCAACCGTCCGGACGTGCTGGACCCTGCATTGCTGCGTCCAGGCCGCTTCGACCGTCAGGTTGTGGTGGGCTTGCCGGATATCCGTGGTCGCGAACAGATTCTGAAAGTACACATGCGCAAAGTGCCAATGGGTGACGATGTGGCTCCGGCCGTGATTGCCCGTGGTACTCCTGGCTTCTCCGGTGCCGACCTGGCCAACTTGGTCAACGAGGCCTCGTTGTTCGCTGCCCGTACCGGCAAGCGTATCGTGGAGATGAAAGAGTTCGAATTGGCCAAGGACAAGATCATGATGGGCGCCGAGCGCAAGTCCATGGTCATGTCCGAGAAAGAGAAGCAGAACACCGCTTATCACGAAGCCGGTCACGCCATTGTCGGTCGTGTTGTGCCTGAGCACGACCCGGTCTACAAAGTATCGATCATCCCGCGTGGTCGGGCGCTGGGTGTCACGATGTTCCTGCCGGAAGAGGACCGTTACAGCCTGTCCAAGCGCGCACTGATCAGTCAGATCTGTTCGCTGTACGGTGGGCGGATTGCCGAAGAGATGACCCTTGGCTTCGACGGCGTCACCACCGGCGCTTCCAACGACATCATGCGTGCCAGCCAGATTGCACGGAACATGGTGACCAAGTGGGGTTTGTCGGAAAAACTCGGTCCGCTGATGTATGCCGAAGAAGAAGGCGAAGTGTTCCTGGGGCGTGGCGGTGGTGGTCAAAACGCCAGCTTCTCCGGTGAGACAGCCAAGCTGATCGACTCCGAAGTGCGCAGCATCATTGACCAATGCTATGGCACGGCCAAGCAGATCCTCACGGATAACCGCGACAAGCTGGATGCCATGGCAGATGCGCTGATGAAGTACGAGACCATTGATGCCGACCAGATCGACGACATCATGGCCGGCCGCGCGCCGCGTGAACCTCGCGATTGGGAAGGCGGTTCGGGCACCTCTGGCACTCCGCCCGTGGTCCAGAACGAACGCCCCGAAACCCCGATTGGCGGCCCGGCAGCTGACGTCTAAGGTTTGAAATGACTTCTGTGTTGTCCTCCACCCGGTTGCCTTGCGGCAACCGGGTTCTTGATTTGGCCCATACGCATGTCATGGGCATTCTCAATGTAACCCCCGACTCTTTCTCTGATGGCGGCCGCTTCAGTCAGCGCGATGCTGCATTGCGTCATGCAGAGGCCATGGTGGCGGCGGGAGCGACCCTGATTGATGTCGGCGGTGAGTCGACTCGGCCTGGTGCTCGACTGGTTTCTCCCTTGGAGGAGCTGGAGAGGGTCGCGCCAATAGTTGAACGCATTGCGCGTGAACTGGACGTGATCATCTCGGTTGATACATCAACCCCGGCGGTAATGCGCGAAACTGCGCGCCTGGGGGCGGGAATGATTAACGATGTCCGCTCCCTTCAGCGTGACGGTGCGCTTGATGCGGCAGCGGCCACCGGTTTGCCGGTGTGTCTGATGCATATGCTGGGTGAGCCGAGCAATATGCAGGACAGTCCTCACTATGATGATCTTGTTGGTGAGGTGAGTGGGTTTCTTGCCGAGCGGGTTGCGCACTGCGTTGCCGCCGGGATTGCTGTGGAAAAGATCGTCCTCGATCCTGGTTTCGGCTTTGCCAAGACCCTGCAGCACAATCTAAGTCTGTTCAAACATATGGAGTCCTTGCATGCCCTTGGTCGGCCTCTTCTGGTCGGCGTTTCGCGCAAGAGCATGATAGGGCTTGCGCTGAATCGCCCGGTGGGTGAGCGATTGTACGGTGGTCTTGCACTGGCGGCGCTTGCAGTCACCAAGGGTGCGCGTATCTTGCGGGTGCATGATGTTGCCGAGACGGTGGATGTGGTGCGTATGATTGCCGCGGTAGAATCAGCCGAATAAGAATGATGGAGCACTTATGACTAAAAAATATTTTGGCACCGACGGTATTCGCGGTCGGGTCGGCGAGTTTCCGATTACTCCTGATTTCATGCTAAAGCTCGGCTGGGCCGCAGGTATGGCGTTCCGCAGCATGGGCGCGTGCCGCATCCTGGTGGGCAAGGACACCCGGATTTCGGGTTACATGTTCGAGTCGGCGCTGGAGGCGGGGCTGTCTGCCGCGGGTGCCGATGTGATGCTGCTGGGGCCGATGCCGACGCCGGCCATCGCTTACCTGACGCGAACCTTTCACGCTGAAGCCGGTATCGTGATCAGTGCCTCGCATAACCCTCATGATGACAACGGCATCAAGTTCTTCTCGGGCCAGGGCACCAAGCTGCCGGACGAGATCGAGCTGATGATCGAAGAGCTCCTGGATGCGCCGATGACGGTGGTTGAGTCCAGCAAGCTTGGCAAGGTGTCGCGTATCAACGACGCCTCCGGCCGATACATTGAATTCTGCAAAAGCAGTGTGCCGAGCAGCACCAGTTTTGCCGGCCTGAAGATTGTGGTCGATTGCGCCCATGGTGCGACCTACAAGGTGGCGCCGAGCGTATTCAAGGAGCTGGGCGCAGACGTGACAGTGCTGTCGGCCCAGCCTAACGGGTTGAACATCAACGAGAACTGCGGCTCCACCCATATGGAGCAGTTGCAGGCCGCCGTACTTGCCGGGCATGCCGACCTGGGTATTGCCTTTGATGGTGATGGTGATCGTGTACTGATGGTGGATCACACGGGTGTCATTGTTGATGGTGATGACCTCCTGTTCATTATTGCTCGCGACCTGCATGAGCGTAACAAGCTGCAGGGCGGTGTCGTCGGTACGTTGATGAGTAACCTGGGGCTTGAACTGGCCCTGGCGGATCTGGGTATTCCGTTCGTGCGTGCCAATGTCGGTGACCGTTATGTGATCGCGGAACTGCTTGAGCGCAACTGGCAGGTAGGTGGTGAGAATTCCGGACACGTAGTCTGCTTCCAGCACACCACGACAGGCGATGCGATCATTGCTGCGCTGCAGGTGCTTATGGCCATGAAGCGTCGTGAAGAAAGTCTGGCCCAGGCGCGCCAGGCCATGCGCAAGTGCCCGCAAGTATTGCTGAACGTGCGTTTTGCGGGCGGCTCAAATCCTATTGAGCATCCGGCTGTCAAAGAGGCATGTGAGCGTGTAACCCTGGCTATGGAGGGGCGTGGCCGTGTGTTGTTGCGCAAGTCCGGCACAGAGCCGTTGGTGCGTGTCATGGTCGAAGGTGATGACGAAACACAGGTTCGCGGCCATGCCGAAGACCTGGCAAAACTGGTAACTGAAGTTTGCGCCTGAATTCGGCTTGCCAGTGATGATGTGGTTGGGTAACATCTGCGCCCACTTTGACCGACGAGGTACAGCATGCGTCGCACTATGGTAGCTGGTAACTGGAAGATGCACGGTACCCGCGCCAGTGTCGCTGAGCTGATCAATGGCCTTCGTCACTTGGCCTTGCCGAGCGGTGTTGATATCGCGGTTTTCCCGCCTTGCTTGCATATCACCCAAGTGGTTGATGGCTTGAAGGGCAAGTCGATCCAGGTCGGCGCGCAGAATTCTGCGGTGGAAGCCATGCAAGGCGCATTGACCGGTGAGATTGCACCGAGCCAGTTGGTCGATGCGGGTTGTTCCTATGTGCTTGTTGGGCATTCCGAGCGCCGTCAGATGATGGGCGAGCGTGATGGAACACTCAATCGCAAGTTCGCAGCAGCACAGGCTTGTGGCTTGATTCCGGTGTTGTGCATAGGGGAGACCCTGGAGCAGCGCGAATCGGGCAAGACTCTTGAAGTTGTCTCGCGTCAGCTGGGCAGCATCATCGAGGAGTTGGGTGTTGGTGCGTTTGCAAAGGCAGTTATCGCTTACGAGCCGGTCTGGGCCATTGGTACCGGGCTGACTGCTACACCGCAACAGGCGCAGGATGTGCACGCAGCCATCCGCGCGCAGTTGGCGGCAGAGAATTCTGAAGTCGCACAAGGTGTGCGGCTTCTATACGGCGGCAGCGTGAAGGCGGCCAATGCGGTCGAACTGTTCGGCATGCCGGATATCGATGGGGGGCTCATTGGTGGAGCTTCCCTGAATGCAGATGAGTTCGGTGCGATCTGTCGCGCCGCGGGAAACTGAAAAAATGCTGGAAACAGTCGTAGTCGTTTTTCATCTGTTGGCTGCTCTGAGCGTAGTTGCTCTGGTTTTGCTGCAACAGGGTAAAGGTGCGGATGCTGGTGCGTCTTTCGGTGCAGGTGCTTCAAATACTGTGTTCGGAAGCCAAGGTTCCTCTACCTTTCTTAGTAAGTTTACTGCTATACTTGCCGCCGGTTTCTTCATAACCAGCTTGGGGTTAGGTTACTTTGCTAAAGAGAAAGCTCATGTGCTGACTCAAGTAGGTCTCCCAAACCCAGCAGTGTTGGAAGTACCAAAAGCAAAACCGGCTTCTGATGATGTCCCGGTGCTTCAAGAGCAAAAGTCGGCTACTCCAGCGACTGACGTGCCTCCAGCTCAAGAGCAGAAGTAAGAAGGGTTGTAAACGCTGTATTGCCGAGGTGGTGGAATTGGTAGACACGCAACCTTGAGGTGGTTGTGCCCATAGGGTGTAGGGGTTCGAGTCCCCTTCTCGGTACCAATTATCAGGAGAGCCCGCTGTTGCGGGCTTTCTTGTAGGTGGAAGGTTACATTGACCCTGTAAGGGATCGGTCGTATACTTCCGCCCCAGCTTTGTCGCGGGGTGGAGCAGTCTGGTAGCTCGTCGGGCTCATAACCCGAAGGTCGTCGGTTCAAATCCGGCCCCCGCAACCAGTTTTAGCGGAGCCCCTTTTAAGGGGCTTTTTGTTAGCTGGACACTTTCAACGCCGCTGTTCGACGGCGTTTCAAGGATGGGCGTTTCGCCCATTTTTTTATTTTGCACAGCATGCACATACATGCACGAGGGGGTTCAGGTGTCGAGCAAGCTAGAAGAGTTGCAGGCCTTGTTGGCCCCGGTGGTCGTGGCCCTAGGCTATGAATGCTGGGGTATTGAGTTTTCGGCTCAAGGTCGCCACTCAATGTTGCGCGTTTATATCGATAAAGAGGGCGGCGTGCTGGTGGACGATTGTGCCATTGTCAGCCGGCAGATCAGCGGTGTGCTGGATGTTGAAGATCCGATCTCCGTTGAATACACCCTCGAAGTTTCCTCGCCAGGCATGGAACGCCCACTGTTCACTATTGATCAGTTTGCAAAATTTGCCGGTGAACAAGTGAAGATCAAGCTGCGATCTCCCTTTGAAGGGCGACGCAACTTTCAGGGCCTTCTGCGCGGTGTAGAAGAACAGGATGTCGTGGTGCAGGTAGAAGACCATGAATTCCTGTTGCCGATCGATATGATCGACAAGGCCAACATTATTCCCAGTTTTGACTGAGACGCGGATCCCGCGGATCCAATGGCTTGCGAAAGGCGAGGCGTACGATGAGCAAAGAAGTACTGCTGGTTGTTGAGTCGGTATCCAATGAAAAGGGCGTACCGGCAAACGTGATTTTTGAAGCGCTGGAGCTGGCCCTGGCCACTGCTACCAAGAAGCGTTTTGAAGACGAAGTTGATCTGCGTGTGGAAATCAACCGCCACACCGGTGCCTATGAGACTTTCCGTCGCTGGACGGTCGTCGAAGAAGCCGATCTTGATGATCCGGCCATCGAAACCTGGCCAAGCAAGGTTGCCGAAACGCATCCTGGTGCCAAGGTCGGTGATGTCGTCGAAGAAAAGATCGAATCGATCGAATTCGGCCGTATCGCTGCACAGACCGCCAAACAGGTCATCGTGCAGAAGGTTCGCGAAGCCGAGCGCGCTCAAGTCGTTGACGCCTATCGCGAGCGCCTGGGTGAAATCATCTCCGGCACCGTGAAAAAAGTCACCCGCGATAACGTGATCGTCGACCTGGGCAACAACGCCGAAGCGTTGCTGGCTCGCGAAGACATCATTTCCCGCGAAACCTTCCGTGTCGGCGTGCGCCTGCGTGCGCTGCTCAAGGAAATCCGCACCGAGAACCGCGGCCCGCAGCTGATCCTGTCGCGTACCGCACCGGAAATGCTGATCGAGCTGTTCCGTATCGAAGTGCCGGAGATCGCCGAAGGCCTGATCGAAGTCATGGCTGCGTCCCGCGACCCGGGTTCGCGCGCCAAGATCGCGGTCCGCTCCAAGGACAAACGCATCGACCCGCAGGGCGCGTGCATTGGTATGCGCGGTTCGCGTGTTCAGGCAGTGTCGGGCGAGTTGGGTGGCGAGCGTGTGGACATCGTGCTGTGGGACGATAACCCGGCGCAGTTCGTCATCAACGCCATGTCGCCGGCTGAAGTGGCGGCAATTATCGTTGACGAGGATGCCCATGCCATGGACATCGCCGTTGGCGCAGACAATCTGGCTCAGGCCATTGGTCGTGGTGGTCAGAACGTGCGTCTGGCCAGCCAACTGACCGGTTGGACCCTGAACGTGATGACCGAATCGGACATCCAGGCTAAGCAGCAAGCTGAAACCGGTGACATCCTGCGCAACTTCATCGAAGAGCTCGAAGTCGATGAAGACCTGGCGCAGGTGCTGGTAGATGAAGGCTTCACCAGCCTGGAAGAGATTGCCTACGTACCGTTGGAAGAAATGCTCAACATCGACGGCTTTGACGAAGACACCGTCAACGAGCTTCGCGCTCGGGCCAAGGATCGTTTGTTGACTAAAGCCATCGCTACTGAGGAAAAGCTGGCAGACGCCCATCCGGCCGAAGACCTGCTCTCGCTTGAGGGTATGGACAAGGATTTGGCGATGGAACTGGCGGTGCGCGGCGTAATTACCCGCGAAGACCTGGCCGAGCAGTCTATTGACGATCTGCTCGACATCGACGGCATTGACGATGATCGTGCCGGCAAGTTGATCATGGCCGCCCGAGCCCATTGGTTCGAGTAACTAGGCGCGGCCTGAGGAGAGAAGTGCATGACGCAAGTCACGGTGAAACAACTGGCCGATGAGGTCAAAACACCGGTAGAGCGCCTGTTGCAGCAGATGCGTGAGGCAGGTCTGCCGCACACCGCCGCCGATGAAGGTGTGAGCGATAGTGAGAAGCAGTCTTTGCTGACTCACTTGAAGAGCAGCCACAAGGCGAAAGTGGAAGAACCGCGCAAGATTACATTGCAGCGCAAAACCACCAGCACCCTGCGTGTTGCTGGTAGCAAGAGCATCAGCGTTGAAGTACGCAAGAAGAAAGTCTTCGTACAGCGCAGCCCGGAAGAAATCGAAGCCGAGCGCAAACGCGAACTGGAAGAACGTCGCGCAGTAGAAAATGCTGCTCGTCAGAAGGCTGAAGAAGAAGCCAAGCGTCGCGCCGAAGAAGAAGCGCGTCGCCAGCCTGCTGCTGCGCAACCTGCTGCCACTGAAGCGGTCGCCGCGCCTAGCGCGCCAGTTGAAGCTGTGCGTGAGGCCGCTCCGGTTGCCGCTGCACCAGCACCGGCTGCTGACGCCCGTAAACGCGACGAACCTCGTCGTCCGGACAAACCACGTGCCGACGATAACAATCGTCGCGGTGGTGGTGGCGATGGCGAGCGCAAAAACGCTCCGCATCGTGCCTCGGTCAAAGAGAAAGCGCCTGCTCCACGCGTTGCCCCACGTACTACCGACGAAGAAAGCGATGGCTTCCGTCGTGGTGGTCGCGGCAAGGCCAAGCTGAAGAAACGCAACGCCCACGGTTTCCAGAGCCCAACCGGCCCTGTCGTGCGTGAAGTGAAGATCGGCGAGACCATCACTGTGGGCGACCTCGCCCAGCAGATGTCGGTCAAGGCTGCTGAAATCATCAAGTTCATGTTCAAGCTGGGCACACCGGCCACCATCAACCAGGTACTGGATCAGGAAACTGCCCAACTGGTTGCTGAAGAGCTGGGCCACAAAGTGACCCTGGTCAGCGACACCGCCCTGGAAGATTCCCTGGCCGAGTCCCTGAAGTTTGAAGGTGAGGCGGTTTCCCGTGCACCGGTTGTGACCGTGATGGGCCACGTTGACCACGGTAAAACCTCCCTGCTCGACTATATCCGTCGTGCCAAGGTAGCCGCAGGCGAAGCCGGGGGTATCACCCAGCACATCGGCGCGTACCACGTTGAAACCGACCGTGGCATGGTGACGTTCCTCGATACCCCTGGTCACGCTGCGTTTACCGCAATGCGTGCCCGTGGTGCCAAGGCGACCGACATCGTGATCCTGGTGGTTGCAGCCGACGACGGCGTGATGCCGCAAACCATCGAAGCCGTTCAGCATGCCAAGGCAGCTGGCGTTCCGCTGGTGGTCGCTGTGAACAAAATCGACAAGCCGGGCGCCGATCTCGATCGCATCCGTAGCGAACTGTCGGTTCACGGCGTGACATCCGAAGAGTGGGGTGGCGACACTCCATTCGTACCGGTTTCCGCGAAGATGGGTACTGGTGTTGACGAACTGCTCGAAGCCGTTCTGCTGCAAGCCGAAGTTCTGGAACTGACTGCTACTCCATCGGCTCCTGGCCGTGGCGTTGTAGTTGAGTCCCGTCTGGACAAGGGCCGTGGCCCGGTTGCGACCGTTCTGGTTCAAGACGGTACCCTGCGCCAAGGCGACATGGTGCTGGTCGGTTCGAACTACGGCCGTGTACGTGCCATGCTCGACGAGAACGGCAAGCCAATCAAGGAAGCCGGCCCGGCTATCCCGGTCGAGATCCTCGGCCTGGACGGTACACCGGACGCTGGCGACGAGATGAGCGTGGTTGCCGACGAGAAGAAAGCCCGTGAAGTGGCTCTGTTCCGTCAAGGCAAGTTCCGTGAAGTCAAGCTGGCCCGTGCTCACGCCGGCAAGCTGGAAAACATCTTCGAGAACATGGGCCAGGAAGAGAAGAAGACGCTTAACATCGTCCTCAAATCTGACGTACGTGGTTCCCTCGAAGCGTTGAACGGCGCTTTGAACGGCCTGGGTAACGACGAAGTGCAAGTGCGCGTTGTCGGTGGCGGTGTCGGTGGTATCACCGAATCCGACGCCAACCTGGCACTGGCTTCCAACGCTGTACTGTTCGGCTTCAACGTGCGTGCCGATGCCGGCGCTCGCAAGATCGTCGAGCAGGAAGGCCTGGACATGCGTTACTACAACGTCATCTACGACATCATCGAAGACGTCAAGAAAGCCCTCACCGGGATGCTTGGCAGCGACGTCCGGGAGAACATCCTGGGTATTGCCGAAGTACGTGACGTGTTCCGCTCGCCGAAATTCGGCGCGATCGCCGGCTGCATGGTGGTTGAAGGCACTGTGTACCGTAACCGTCCTATCCGTGTACTGCGTGAAGACATCGTTATCTTCGAAGGCGAGCTGGAATCCCTGCGCCGCTTCAAGGATGACGCTTCCGAAGTACGTGCCGGCATGGAATGCGGTATCGGCGTCAAGAGCTACAACGA
The DNA here is from genome assembly GCF_019823005.1 of Pseudomonas sp. DR208. Classification (NCBI taxonomy): domain Bacteria; kingdom Pseudomonadati; phylum Pseudomonadota; class Gammaproteobacteria; order Pseudomonadales; family Pseudomonadaceae; genus Pseudomonas; species Pseudomonas sp. DR208. Next base: position 5,533,922 of record NZ_CP081944.1, on the reverse strand, counting down.
CGTCAAGGCTGGCGACAAGATCGAAGTCTACGAGAAGGTTCAGGTTGCTCGCAGCCTCTAACTCGCGCACTTCAGGAGCCACGCAACGCGTGGGCATGCAATTGCCCCGCGCAGCGTACGGACTCTAAACGCAACGCCCGGTCTGGCTTTTGTCAGGCCGGGCGTTTGCCGCTTTCAGACCCCACGGGTTTCACCGTGTGGCAGTAACAGGTAACAAGACATGGCAAAAGAATACAGCCGTACCCAGCGTATCGGCGATCAGATGCAGCGCGAGCTGGCCCAATTGATCCGTCGCGAAGTCAAAGACCCACGCGTTGGCCTGGTCACCATCACCGCCGTTGAAGTGAGCCGTGACGTGGGTCACGCCAAGATCTTCATCACCGTGATGGGGCAGGACAACAGCGAAGAAATCGCGCAAAGCATCAAGGTGCTCAACTCGGCTGCAGGCTTCCTGCGCATGCAGTTGGCCCGTGAAATGAAGCTGCGCAGTGTTCCTCAGCTGCACTTTCACTACGATGAGAGCGTCGTGCGGGGTGCACATCTGTCGGCCCTGATCGAGCGCGCCGTGGCTGAAGACAGCCAGCACCCGTCCACACCTGAAGACGCCAAGGAGTAAGCGGTGGCTCAGGTCAAACGTATCCGTCGCAACGTCAGCGGCATCATTCTGCTCGACAAGCCCATTGGCTTTACCTCCAACGCCGCGTTGCAGAAGGTCCGCTGGCTGCTCAACGCCGAAAAGGCCGGGCACACCGGCAGCCTCGATCCACTGGCCACCGGCGTGTTGCCGTTGTGCTTTGGCGAGGCCACCAAGTTCTCCCAATACCTGCTCGACTCCGACAAGGGTTATGAAACCCTGATGCAACTGGGCAAGACCACCACCACGGCCGACGCCGAAGGTGATGTTTTGCAGGTTCGCGACGTGACCGTTGGTCGTGCTGAAATTGAAGCTGCTTTACCCGCTTTTCGTGGGGAAATCAGTCAGATACCGCCGATGTACTCGGCGCTCAAGCGTGATGGCCAGCCTCTTTACAAGCTGGCACGTGCGGGCGAAGTAGTGGAGCGCGAACCGCGTTCTGTTACTATTGCGCGCTTGGAATTGCTCGCCTGTGAAGGCGACACCGCCCGGTTGGCCGTGGACTGCAGCAAAGGCACCTATATCCGTACCCTGGTGGAAGATATTGGTGAAAAGCTCGGTTGCGGCGCGTACGTTGCAGAACTGCGGCGCACCCAGGCCGGTCCTTTCAGTCTGGCCCAGACGGTCACGCTGGAAGAGTTGGAAGCGGTACACGCCGAAGGCGGCAATGAAGCAGTTGATCGCTTCCTGATGCCATCGGACAGCGGTTTGCTCGATTGGCCATTGCTGCACTTTTCGGAGCACAGCGCGTTCTACTGGCTCAACGGCCAGCCGGTACGTGCCCCGGATGCCCCGAAGTTCGGCATGGTGCGGGTACAGGATCATAACGGTCGCTTTATCGGTATCGGTGAAGTGAGCGAAGACGGGCGCATCGCGCCGCGTCGACTGATTCGGTCAGAATGACCGAACGAGTGTGGCTGTTAACAGGCACGGTCAACACTCATTTTTAGATACAGGGATTTGTCCCTGGCCTGTTGAAACTGCCCTTTGGGTGGTTTCCTGAAAAAAGGATTGCCTCATGGCTCTCGACGTTCAAGAAAAAGCACAAATCGTTGCTGACTATCAGCAAGCTGTTGGTGACACTGGTTCGCCAGAAGTGCAAGTTGCACTGCTGACCCACAACATCAACAAGCTGCAAGGTCACTTCAAGGCCAACGGTAAAGACCACCACTCGCGTCGTGGTCTGATCCGCATGGTAAACCAGCGCCGTAAGCTGCTGGACTACCTGAAAGGCAAGGATCTGGGTCGTTATCAGACTCTGATCGGTCGCCTGGGTCTGCGTCGCTAATAAGCGATTGCGCTAGAGGTTGGTTGTCTGCCGTGTGCCAGTGGGATTCCCGCTGGCCCATGGCAGGCTCCCAGCCTCAAGTTTTATCTGGATACACGTTTTACCCTGGACGAGCGTCGGGCCGATTCCCGGCATTGCCCAAGAATTTCGCAAGAAGACAAGTTCCCCAAGAGCCACAAAGAAGGTAGGACACCGTGAACCCGGTTATCAAAAAATTCCAGTTCGGTCAGTCGACCGTTACCCTCGAGACAGGCCGTATCGCCCGTCAAGCCTCCGGCGCAGTGCTGGTTACCGTTGATGACGACGTTACCGTACTGGTGACCGTTGTTGGCGCCAAGACCGCTGACCCGAGCAAAGGCTTTTTCCCCCTGTCCGTTCACTACCAGGAAAAGACTTACGCTGCCGGTAAGATCCCTGGCGGTTTCTTCAAGCGCGAAGGCCGTCCTTCCGAGAAAGAAACCCTGACTTCCCGACTGATCGACCGTCCGATCCGTCCGCTGTTCCCAGAAGGCTTCATGAACGAAGTGCAGGTTGTCTGCACCGTCGTTTCCACCAGCAAGAAGACCGATCCGGACATCGCTGCGATGATCGGTACCTCGGCGGCCCTGGCCATCTCCGGTATTCCTTTCGACGGCCCGATCGGCGCAGCCCGCGTTGCGTTCCACGAAAGCACCGGCTACCTGCTGAACCCGACTTACGAGCAACTGAAAGCATCGAGCCTGGACATGGTCGTTGCCGGTACCTCGGAAGCCGTGCTGATGGTTGAATCGGAAGCCAAAGAGCTGACCGAAGACCAGATGCTGGGTGCGGTACTGTTTGCTCACGACGAGTTCCAGTCCGTGATCAACGCGGTTAAAGAACTGGCTGCCGAAGCTGCCAAACCAACTTGGGCCTGGGCTCCACAGGCTGAAGCCACCGAACTGCTGGGCGCTATCCGCTCCGAGTTCGGTGCTGCCATCTCCGACGCCTACACCATCACCGTCAAGGCCGATCGTTACGCTCGCCTGGGCGAGTTGAAGGACCAGGTTGTGGCCAAGCTGTCCGGTGAAGAAGGCCAGCCTTCCTCCAGCGAAGTAAAAGCGGCGTTCGGCGAAATCGAATACCGCACCGTTCGCGAAAACATCGTTAACGGCAAGCCACGTATCGACGGTCGCGACACTCGCACCGTTCGTCCGCTGAACATCGAAGTCGGCGTTCTGCCGAAGACTCACGGTTCGGCCCTGTTCACCCGTGGTGAAACCCAGGCCCTGGTAGTCGCGACCCTGGGTACCGCCCGTGACGCACAGTTGCTGGACACCCTGGAAGGCGAGAAAAAAGACCCGTTCATGCTGCACTACAACTTCCCTCCGTTCTCGGTGGGCGAGTGCGGTCGCATGGGGGGGGCTGGTCGTCGCGAAATCGGTCACGGCCGTCTGGCCCGCCGTTCGGTCCAGGCCATGCTGCCTGCCGCTGACGTGTTCCCGTACACCATCCGTGTCGTGTCGGAAATCACCGAGTCCAACGGTTCTAGCTCCATGGCTTCCGTTTGCGGTGCTTCCCTGGCACTGATGGACGCCGGTGTGCCGATGAAGGCGCCGGTTGCCGGTATCGCCATGGGCCTGGTTAAAGAAGGCGAGAAGTTCGCCGTCCTGACCGACATCCTGGGCGACGAAGACCACCTGGGCGACATGGACTTCAAGGTAGCCGGTACCGCCAAAGGTGTGACCGCGCTGCAGATGGACATCAAGATCAAGGGCATCACCGAAGAGATCATGGAAATCGCTCTGGGCCAAGCCCTGGAAGCGCGCCTGAACATCCTCGGCCAGATGAACCAGATCATTGGTCAGTCCCGCACCGAGCTGTCGGAAAATGCTCCGACCATGATCGCGATGAAAATCGACACCGACAAAATCCGTGATGTTATCGGTAAAGGCGGCGCGACCATTCGTGCGATCTGCGAAGAAACCAAGGCTTCGATCGATATCGAAGACGACGGCTCGATCAAGATCTTCGGCGAAACCAAGGAAGCGGCTGAAGCAGCACGTCAGCGCGTCCTGGGCATCACTGCCGAGGCCGAGATCGGCAAGATCTACGTCGGTAAGGTTGAGCGTATCGTCGACTTCGGCGCATTCGTCAACATCCTGCCTGGCAAGGACGGTCTGGTGCACATCTCCATGCTGAGCGACGCTCGCGTTGAGAAAGTCACCGACATTCTGAAGGAAGGCCAGGAAGTGGAAGTGCTGGTACTGGACGTGGACAACCGCGGCCGTATCAAGCTGTCCATCAAGGACGTAGCAGCAGCCAAGGCTTCGGGCGTTTAATCACCCCCCAGGCTTCACGCTGAAAAAAAGGACTCTTCGGAGTCCTTTTTTTTGGGATGCAGGAAAGTACCTAAAAATCAGACGCTTAAATGAGAGCAAAAGCCGCAACTTGCATGCAGGCACGGGCGGCATCATGCAAGTTGCACGAATCCGAAATTTTCTATTTTTTATAACTTGTTGTTTATAAAGGATTTTATTGGTGATTCGGACTTGGCACACTGCCTGCAATAACCCTGTTAACGCTGCAGCATCAAGGTTCACACACTGCAGACTTTCAATAAAACAGGAGTTACTCGTATGAAGAAGTTCGCTCTCGCTACTGCTACCGCTCTGACCCTGGCCATGGGTGCTAACGTTGCCTTTGCCCAGACTTCCCAAGCGCCAATGACCCTTGCAGCGGGTGAAGCCACCAAGGCGAAAGAAGCTACTTCCGACACTTGGATCACTACCAAAGTCAAAGCTGACCTGCTGACCGAAAAAGGTATTCCAGGTTCCGACATCAAGGTTGAAACCAATAAAGGCGTGGTTTCCCTTTCTTCTGACGTCGCTATCTCGGACTCGCAAAAAGCGACTGCCGTAGCCATCACCAAAAAAATCAAAGGTGTAACCGCTGTTTCGGCTGACGGCCTGCTGGCTGGCGGCGCGACCAAGGCGGACAACATCGACAAAACCAAAAGCGCAGCAGCAGGCGCTAAAGAGTCCACCTCCGATACCTGGATCACCACCAAAGTAAAAGCTGACCTGGTAACCGAGAAAGGCATTCCTGGTACCGACATCAAAGTCGAAACCAATAAAGGTGTAGTGTCCCTGTCTTCGACCACCCCGGTCACTGAAGCTCAGAAAACTACCGCGGTGAACATCACCAAGAAAATCAAAGGCGTTAAAGCTGTATCGGCCGACGGCCTGAAAGCAGAGTAACCCTTGGAGCTTCGTCTGAACGAGACGGCGGCGGCTTAGGGTGAGTTAGATATCCACCCGATGCACCTCTGGAGTTCATGCGACCGACCACACGGATGTGGTCATTACAGGCCCCGGCACTTTTGTCGGGGCCTGTTCTATTGTGGGCGGTTCCTACAGGGCTTATTCGGCATCCAGGTGCATTGGCGTAACGACGCGACCATCTTTCTCCGCCTGGCCCAGATTGGCATCAATGAAGTACACCCGGTCATCTTCCAATTGGCCTTTATCCACCAGGTAATCCTTGATGGTGCTGGCACGGTCCTGGCCAAGTTGGCGTAGCAGTACGTCGCTGCCACTCCAGAATTTGATCACGCCGTCGCGAAGCTTCGCGCTGCGCTCATCGCTGCTCAGGTCCTTCCATTCGGCCGGCGGTTGTTGTTTCAGGCGGGTGCGGTAGATGCCTTCCAGCAAGGGGGCTTTTTCCTTCTCGGGTACGATGAGCAACGACGCCTGGGCGGGTACTTTGTCACCGCGACGTTGAAGAATCTTGTAGTAGTTGTACTGGTATTCACGCTCTAGCCGCTGGGCCGCAAGGAATGGCCCATCGCTGCTGGCTGCGGCGGTGCCTTCAATTTCCAGGCGCAGGGTAGGACGCTCTTTCAGCGCTTTGGCCAGTGTGTTCAAGGCGCTTTCGGCATCCTTGTTCAACTCGCTGGAACCGGCGGCGAACGACACATTACCGAGATCTTCCGAGCCGCCACCGGTCACCAACCCACCGATAAACTTGAACGGCGCCGTTGCTGCGCGTACCACGAGGTTACGCAGGGTCTGCCATACGATCGGCATCACGCTGAATTGCGGGTTGTTCAAGTCACCGGTTACCGGCAATTCGATGGAGATCTTGCCATCACTGTCCTTGAGCAACGCGACGGCCAGGCGAATCGGCAAGTCCACGGCATCGGCGCTGTCGACTTTCTCGCCCAATTGCAATTGCTCAACCACCACCTTGTTCTCGGCCTTCAACTGGCCTTTGGTGATTACGTAGTGCAGGTCGAGGTTCAGTCGTCCCTTGCGGATACGGAAGCCAGCGAACTTGCCGGAATAAGGCGTCAGGGTGGTCAGTTCGACACGCTTGAAGCTGGTCGCAATGTCCAGCGCCGCCATCGGGTCGAACGGGTTCACGCTGCCCTTGATAGTCACTGGCGCATAGCGATCAACCTTGCCCTTGATATCGACGCTGGCCGGTTTGGCCTGCCGACTGTCGATAGTGCCGATCTGCCCGTTGAGCTGTTGAATCGCGGTGGCGAAGTTGGGGGTAAGGCTGAAATCGGCAAAATTGGCCGAGCCGTCATTGATCGCAATCTGCCCGATGCGGATGCCCAGGGGCTTGTCCTTGCTGGCGGGTTTGGAACCTTTGTCGGGCGCTTGTGGAATCAGCAGGTCATCCACGTTGGTGGTGCGGTCGTCGTTGATCATGAAGCGCGCATACGGCTGCAGCAGGTTGACCTTGTCGATCGACAGGCTGTCGCCGTGCTGGTAGTTCACGCCTTCGAGCACCAGGCGCTGCCATTTGAGAAAGTCGCGGGTCTTGAGGGTATCCAGGGTGTGCAATTGATCGACCTGAGCCCGGCCTGTGACCTGCAACTTCAGCGGATCGGTGCTTTTGAGGTTCACATCAAGATTGCTGCCGAGCATACCGCTGCGCAGTTCCAGGCGAATGAACGGGCTGATGTAGGACTGGGCCACCCGCAGGTCGATGTCCTGGGTATTCACTTTCAGCCTGGCACTGACCGGGTCGAGGTTGACCTCGCCGGTCGCCTGGAGCTTGCCTTGCTTGCCCACGCCGGAGTCGACCTTCACGGTAAACGGGCTCCGGTTGAGGCTGTCGAAATTCTGCATGTCGACGTTCAACGGGCCGAGTTCCAGCGCTACTGCTGGCTTGGCCTGTCGATCGGCCAGGTGCACCTGGTAGTTACGCAGTTGCACGTCCTTGAGCAGCACTTGCCACGGTTTGCTTGGCGCGGCGGGTTCGGCTTTTGGCGAGTCGGCGGTGGCGGGTGCGTTTTTCGCTTCGGGCGCCTTGGCCGGTTTGCTCGGCTGGCTGGCGAACAGTTTCTGCCAGTCCAGTTGCCCGTCAGCCTCAAGGGCCGCCCAGGTCTCCAGTTTGTTACTGCGGATCTTGCCGACCACCACTTGCTGCTTGGCCAGGTCCACCGTGGTCTCGCTGACGTCCAGGCGCTCCAGGCGCACCAATGGGCGGCCGTCCGGTGCCTTGATGGCAAAGGGCGCGATGCTGGCGGCGGTGTTGGTCAGGTTCAGTTCGGTCTCTTTGGCCAGGCTGAATTTGTACTCGGTGCTGAAGTTGAGCACGCCGTCTTCAAGCACCAGTGGCAGCGCGTCACGTACATAGGGCCACCAGGCTTTCATCTTGCCGTTGGTGACCTTCAACGTGCCTTCGGAGGTGATCGGCACCAGGCTGAAATTGCCTTTCCAGTCGATCTGTCCACCTGCGGGGCCGGCTGCGACCAGGGTCATGTCGGCATTGTCTTCGGGCAGGGTGCTGAGGTTCTTCAGCTCGAAGTCGAGTGTGTCGTAGAGGAATTCGATGGGCTCGCTGGGGCGCAAGTCTTCGAAATGCACGTAGCCGCCGGCCAGCTTGATGCTGTCGATACGCAAAGGGAACGGTTTGGTATCCGGATTGGTCGGTGTTGGCTCGCTGGGTGGCAGTTTGAACAACTGCGCCAGGTTGAGTTGGCCGGACTTGTCGAACAGCAGCTCGGTCTTGGGTTTGTCCAGCTGTATATCGGCCAGGTGCAGGGCGCGGGTCCAGAGGCTGTCGATCTGCAGGTTGGCGTAGAGGCGTTCGAACCCGACTTGTTCCTTGCCGGGTTCACCGATCTTCAGGCCCCACAGGGTTAATTCCAGGCTGAACGGGTTGAGCTCGATTCGCTCGATCCGCGCCGGCACCGTGGCGTAATTGGCCAACTGCTGGTTGGCGATGCGAAGGGCGATGCCGGGGAGAATCAAAAAGCCCAGCAAGCTGTACAGGGCAAGGGCGGTCAACAAGGCGCCAGCGGCGCGAATCAATCCTTTGGGCATGGGGCGGCGCCATCTATGTCAAACAGGAGTGCCTTGGAGTATGGCACGGGTTTTCGGTTCCGAAGAGCAAGGGCCTTTGAGAAACGTCTTACAGTTGGAGTATCAGGGTTTTCAGGGGCGGTTGCTGATCCTGGGACGGGAAGTCCGCTCCAGGCGTCATGATTTTCCAGTCACGCACCGGGCGCCCGGCTTTTTCCGCGCAGCGCAGCACCTGTTCGCGCCAATCCTCCATGCTGACTTTCGCCAGGTTGTTGCAGCAGATCAGCACGCCATTGTCAGCGGTGGCCAGCAGGGCTGGCTTGAGCAGGCTCTGGTAGTCGCGCAGCAGGTCGACGGTGCCGAACGCGCTCTTGGCCCAGGCCGGTGGATCCAGCAGCACCAGGTCGTATTGACGTTGCTCCAGGCGCGGATAACTCGGTAGCTTTTGCCCACGGCGCTGGGTGATCGGCAGGCCTGCCAATTGGCGAATCGCCGGGAAGTAGTCGGACTGTACGAACTCCATGCTCGGCAATTGCGGGTTCAGCAAGCCGTTTTCGCGACCGACCGCCAGGTTGCCCTCGGCAAAGTCCAGGTTGCACACCTCGCGGGCGCCACCGGCGGCTGCGCTCAGGCCCACGCCGCAGGTGTAGGCGAACAGGTTGAGCACGCTTTTTCCGGCGCTGTTGGCCTTGACCCAGCCGCGGGTGTTACGCAGGTCGAGGAACAGCAGCGGGTCCTGCCCGGCATGCCGCCCACGCACGCGGTAACTGAGGCCCCACTCGTGGCCAACCAGGTCCTGCAGTGCGGCGGGTTCGGCGCGATACACCGTGTCTTCGCGGTCGATGCGCGAATTGCCACGGGCGCGATCGTTGTACACCAGCAGCAACTCCAGGCCCATGTACTGGTTGACCTGTTGATGCAGGTCCAGCAGGTCGGCGGTTTCCAGGGATTGGTGGAAACTCTGCACCAGCAACTGCGGGCCGTAGCGGTCGATGGTCAGGCCCCCGGCGCCTTCCTGGCTGCCATGGAACAGCCGGTAACAGTCGGTGCCTTGGGCGTGCAACTCGCTGATCAGGTCTTGGCGATGATCGAGGGCGGCGCGCAGCGCCTGATTCAAGGGAGACATGGAGCGCGCCTTGCTGGGGAATTGAGGGCGCGAAGTTTAACAGCTATGCGCCGTCGCCTACATCAACCCCATCCGGCGATGGGCGCGTTGCACAGAGCCATTGCGCATCGCCCAGCGCAACATCGGGGCACTGCGTTTGACGCCGGCACGGATCATCTGGCGTTGCAGCGGGCTCTGGTGCTGGTCGAGCATCGCGCTGGCCCAATCCGGCAGCAGGTCGATCCCGGCGCGCATCATCAAGCTGCCAAATGGCTTGGCCAGCAGGCTGGGGGAGGGAGCATTCAGCAGTAGCCGCAGCACTTCGCGGCTGCGATCGTCGCACAGCAATTGCGGGCGGATGCGAGCCAGATAATCCGAAACGTCCTGCCGAGAACGCGGAACATGCCGCGCACCCAGCTGTTCAGCGACCAAGGCAATTTCACTGTAGTAACGGTCCTGGTCGCGACCGGACAGGTGCGGGTTGCAATAACGCAAGTGAGCGGCCAGGAAGTGACTGACCTCCGCCACATGCACCCAGGTCAGCAATTCCGGGTCGCTGGCCGCATAAGGCCGGCCATCCGGGGCGTGGCCGACCACCTGCAAGTGAATGGTGCGGACTTTTTCGATCAGCCATTCGGCGTCTCTGCGCGAGCCGAACGTCGTGCCCGAAATGAACTGCGAGGTCCGCCGCAAGCGCCCGAGCATGTCCTGGCGAAAGTTGGAATGGTCCCACACGCCCGCCAGGGCCAGCGGATGCAAGGCTTGCAGCATCAAGGCGCTGATGCCGCCGATGAGCATGCTGCTGAAGTCGCCATGCACTTGCCAACTCACCGAGTCGGGCCCGAACAAGCCTGGGTCGCCCTTGGGATTTTCCAGGTCCAGTTGGCCCAGCGACAGGCCGGTCAGGCTCATCAACTGGGTTTCGATACGGCTGCGGATAAATTCCATGGCGACGTGGGTTTTCCTATCGGTTCAGGCGTTTGTCGATCAAACCGTCGACCACGCTCGGATCGGCCAGGGTCGAGGTGTCACCCAGGCTGTCCAGTTCGTTGCAGGCAATCTTGCGCAAGATCCTGCGCATGATTTTGCCGGAACGGGTTTTCGGCAAGGCCGGGGCCCATTGGATCAGTTCCGGCTTGGCGAAGCTGCCAATTTCTTTGCTGACCAGATCCAGCAGGTGTTTTTTTAACGCATCGCTGGGTTCCACGCCATTCATGGGGGTGACAAAGGCATAGATGCCCTGGCCTTTGACATCATGGGGATAGCCCACCACGGCGGCCTCGGCCACCTGGTCGTGCAGCACCAGGGCGCTTTCTACCTCGGCAGTGCCGATGCGATGGCCTGACACGTTGATCACATCGTCGATGCGCCCGGTGATCCAATAATCGCCGTCTTCATCGCGGCGTGCGCCGTCACCGGTGAAGTAGTAGCCGGGGTAGGGTTTGAAGTAGGTGTCGACCATGCGCTGCGGATCGCCGTACACACTGCGGATCTGCCCCGGCCAGCTGGCTTTGATCGCCAGTACGCCACTGCCGGCGCCGCTGAATTCCTTGCCGTGTTCATCGAGGAGTACCGGCTGTACGCCGAACATTGGCTGGGTCGCGCACCCTGGCTTGATTCGCTGAGCGCTGACCAGTGGGCTGAGCATGATGCCGCCAGTCTCGGTCTGCCACCAGGTATCCACAATCGGGCAGCGCTGTTCGCCCACGGCATTGAAGTACCAGTCCCAGGCCTCCGGGTTGATCGGTTCGCCGACGCTGCCCAGCAGGCGCAGGCTGGCGCGCGAGGTATTTTCCAGCGGGCCGTGGCCTTCGCGCATCAGCGCACGCAGGGCGGTGGGCGCGGTGTAGAAGATGTTGACCTGGTGCTTGTCGATCACCTGCCAGAAGCGCGAACTGTCCGGATAGCTCGGCACGCCTTCGAACATCAGCGAGGTCGCGCCATTGGCCAGCGGGCCGTACACGATGTAACTGTGGCCGGTGACCCAGCCCACATCGGCGGTGCACCAGAACACTTCGCCGTCGCGGTAGTCGAGTACGTACTTGACGGTCATCGCCGCTTGCAGCAGGTAGCCGCCGGTGGTGTGCAGCACGCCCTTGGGTTTGCCGGTACTGCCGGAGGTGTAGAGGATGAAGAGCGGGTCTTCGGCGTCCATCGGCTCGGGCGGGCAGTCGCTGCTGGCCGCATCCAGGGCTTGTTGATACTTGAGGTCGCGACCTTCGCTCCAGTCAACGGTCGCTCCGGTGCGCTCCACTACCAGCACCGTGCTCACATTCGGACAACTGGCCAGGGCCTTGTCGACATTCTGCTTCAGTGCAACGGGCTTGCCGCCGCGCACGCCTTCGTCTGCGGTGATCACCGTGCGGCAGTCGGCATCGAGAATACGGTCACGCAAGGCATCCGGCGAGAAACCACCAAACACCACGGAGTGCACCGCGCCAATCCGTGTGCAGGCGAGCATGGCGTAGGCGGCCTCCGGGATCATCGGCATGTAGATGCATACCCGGTCGCCTTTCTTCACGCCACGGCTTTTCAGCACATTGGCCAGGCGGCTGACGTTCTGGTGCAGTTGGTGGTAGGTGATTTTTGAAGATTTTGCCGGATCATCGCCTTCCCAGATGAAGGCCGGCTGATCGGCGCGTTGCGCCAGGTGACGGTCGATGCAGTTGTAGCTGACGTTGAGTTGACCACCGGCAAACCATTGGGCGGTGCCGGTGTGGATGTCTGAGCGTTGAACGGTGTGCCAGGGGGTTATCCAGTCGAGAAAGCGCTCGGCCTGTTCAGCCCAGAAGGTATCCGGCTGTTCGATGGATTGGCGGTAGAGGCGCTGATAGTCCTCTTGACTGAGTTGCGCAGCCCGGCGGACGGCATCGGCGGTGGGGAACGTGCTGATATCGAACATGAGCGATCCTTATTCTTGTTTTTGCGACAAGTCATAAAGATGCACCCGGCAGGGGTAGGGTTCAAGGCCAACCTCCAAATGGACGTTGGCCTTGCAAAACCTGGATCAGCCGCGGTGACGACCGCGGAAGTAATTGATCAGGCCCTGGGTCGAAGCGTCCTCGGCCGAGGTCTCTTCGGCGCCGGTCAGGCGGTTGTAGACGCCCTTGCCCAGCTCCTTGCCCAGCTCCACACCCCATTGGTCGAAGGCGTTGATACCCCAGATCACGCTCTGTACGAACACTTTGTGTTCGTACATGGCTACCAGGGCGCCCAGGCGACGCGGGCTGATGCGTTCGACCACGAGGGTGTTGCTCGGGCGGTTGCCCGGAATCACCTTGTGCGGTGCCAGCTTCTGCACTTCGTCTTCCGGGATACCTTTGTCGCGCAGCTCGGCTTCCGCTTCGGCGCGGGTCTTGCCGAGCATCAGCGCCTGGCTCTGGGACAGGCAGTTGGCGTACAGCCATTGATGGTGGTCGGACACCGGATTGAAGCTGACGATCGGCACGATAAAGTCGGCCGGGATCAGTTGGGTCCCCTGGTGCAGCAACTGGTGGTAAGCGTGCTGGCCGTTGCAGCCAACGCCGCCCCAGATCACCGGGCCGGTATCGGTAGCGACGGGCGTACCGTCCTGGCGCACGCTCTTGCCGTTGGATTCCATGTCCAGCTGTTGCAAGTGTTTGGTGATGTTACGCAGGTAGTGGTCGTACGGCAGGATCGCGTGGCTCTGCGCGCCCCAGAAGTTGCCGTACCACACGCCCAGCAAGCCCAGCAGCACCGGCATGTTCTGTTCGAACGGGGCGTTCTGGAAATGCTGGTCCATGGTGTAGGCACCGGACAGCAGTTCCTTGAAGTTGGACATGCCGATGGCCAGGGCGATCGGCAAGCCGATGGCCGACCACAGCGAGTAACGGCCGCCGACCCAGTCCCACATCGGGAAGATGTTTTCTTCGCGAATTCCGAAGGCCACGGCCGCCGCGTTGTTGCTCGACACGGCGATGAAGTGGCGATACAGCTCGGCTTCCGAGCCACCCTGGGCCAGGTACCAGGCACGGGCGGCCTGGGCGTTTTTCAGGGTTTCGAGGGTGTTGAAGGATTTCGACGAGACGATGAACAGCGTGGTCTCGGCGCGCAGCTTCAGGGTCAGCTCGTGGAACTCGCTGCCGTCGATGTTCGCCAGGTAGTGGCAGCGCACGCCTTTGTGGGCGTAGGACAGCAGCGCTTCGGAGACCAGCTCCGGGCCGAGGAACGAGCCACCGATACCGATGTTCACCACGTCGGTGATCGGCTTCTCGGTGTAGCCACGCCACAGGCCGTCGTGGATGCGGCCGACCAGGTCGGTGATCTGGTTCAGCACTTTGTGCACGTCCGGCATGATGTTCACGCCGTTGACCGACAGCTTGTCACCCACCGGACGGCGCAGTGCGGTGTGCAGCGCTGGGCGGCCTTCCGACGAGTTGACCGGTTCGCCTTTGTACAGCGCGTCAATGGCTTCCTTGAGGTGGACCTCTTTGGCGAGGTTTACCAGCAGGTCACGGGTTTCGCCGGTGATCAGGTTTTTCGAGTAATCGAGGAAAAGTCCGCAGCTGCTCAAGGTGAACTGGGAAAAACGCTGAGGATCGGCATTGAACGCTTCGCGCATGCTGAAATCCTGCATGGCTTGGCGATGTTGATTGAGCGCTTGCCAGGCGGGCAGAGCGGTAACGTCATGAGGGGTGCGGTAGTACGCCATCGCTGCGGGTTTCCTTTTATTACGGGGACTGCCTTTAGGACACTTATTTGCCTGGAACATCCAGTCTTTGATCAAGCAATGGGTTCCAGACAGCGCTAACCATAGCGCAGGGCGATTACATTAAACCTAGCGTGTCGATATGTCTTGGCTTTGTCTGCGCTAAGGCCGGTACTTTTTTATACCGGCACTTTTTATTTACGCAGTGAGGAGGGCAACTGGAAGGGTCAGTCGAGGATCAGATGCAGGTTATCGATGAGACGGGTGGCCCCCAAGTAGGCGGCGACCAGGATCACGATATCCCGATCTTCGGCCGTGGCCGGGCGCAAATGCACGCCTTGGCGCACTTCGAGGTAGTCCAGGCGCAGCCCGGCGGCTTCGATCTGGCGGACCTGTTCGGCGCGCAGCTTGGCGAAGTCATGGTCACCGGCCTTGATCGCAGCGTCTATCTGGCTGAGGCTGCGGTACAGCACCGGCGCAATGGCGCGCTGTTCGTCGCTGAGGTAGCCGTTGCGCGACGACAGCGCCAGGCCGTCGTCGGCGCGCACGGTGGGCTCGCCGATGATCTGGATCGGCATGTTCAGGTCATGCACCATGGCGCGGATCACGGCCAGTTGCTGGTAATCCTTCTGCCCAAACACGGCCATGTCCGGCTGCACCATGTTGAACAGCTTGCTGACCACCGTCGCCACGCCTTCGAAATGCCCGGGACGGCTGGCGCCGCACAGGCCTTCGGACAGTTGCGGCACGCTGACACGGGTCTGGCCGGTCATGCCGCCGGGGTACATTTCCTCGACGGTAGGTGCGAAGAGCAGGTTGCAGCCGGCCTGCAGCAACTTTTCCTGATCGGCGGCCAGGGTGCGGGGGTATTTGTCCAGGTCTTCGCCGGCGCCAAATTGCAGCGGGTTGACGAAGATGCTGGCGACCACGAAATCCGCCTGCTGGGCGGCCTTGGTCACCAGGGTGGCGTGGCCGCTGTGCAGGTTGCCCATGGTCGGCACAAAGCCGATACGCTTGCCGGCGCTGCGGGCATGGGTTACGGCGGCCCGCAGTTCACGTACGGTTTTAACGGTGTTCATGCAGAGAACCCATGTTCGGCGGCCGGGAAAGTCACGCCTTTGACTTCGGCGACGTAGGCGCTCAAGGCGTCATGGATGCTGCTCTGGCCAGCCATGAAGTTCTTCACGAACTTAGGCACACGACCGCTGATCGACAGGCCGAGCATGTCATGCAGCACCAGCACCTGGCCATCGGTGGCCGAACCTGCGCCGATACCGATTACTGGCACTTTCACGGCCTGGGTGATTTCTGCCGCCAACTCGCTCGGCACACATTCGAGCAGGATCATGGCCGCGCCGGCCTGTTCCAGGGCGATGGCGTCCGCACGCATCTGGCGCGCCTGGGCCTCATTCCGGCCCTGGACCTTATAGCCGCCAAGGATGTTCACCGACTGCGGCGTCAGGCCCATGTGCACACATACCGGCACGCCGCGTTCCGCGAGCAGGCGGATCGACTCGGCGAGCCATAACGCGCCTTCAATTTTGATCATGTGCGCGCCGGCTTGCATCAGCTTGCCGGCATTCTGGAAGGTCTGTTCGAGCGTCGCGTAACCCATGAACGGCAGGTCGGCGATGATGAAGGCGCCATCGTTACCGCGCTTGACGCTGGCGGTGTGGTACGCAAGTTCATCGGTGGTGACGGGCAGGGTGCTGTCATTCCCTTGAAGAACCATGCCCAGGGAGTCGCCCACCAGCAGCACTTCAACCCCGGCCTGGCAACTGGCGTGGGCGAACGTGGCGTCGTAGCAGGTCAGCATGGCGATTTTTTCACCTTTGAGCTTGAGGCTCTGCAAGGTGGTCAGGGTAATGTCTGGCATGAAAAGGGTCCTCGTTCAGGCGCTTGGAAACAGCGAGTAACGCGCGTGAGTCTTCGTTTATACAGGCGCACTGTCTTGAGAGCAGTGCTTATAAGGCCTGGATTGCGCCCTTCAGCGCCGGGGTGGCGGCAGCGGGACGCCTATAGTCGTGAGGAGGACACGGGAAGTCAATTGGATGTGTTACCGCATTGTTACGATGACGGTGTTACCGCTGTTACTGACGCGATTCAGCAACGGTGAGCCGTTCAAGACCGACAAACGGGCAGGCTTCAAGCAGTTCGTTGAGGGTTTGGCCATCGGGTAACGCCAGGCTGGCGGGCGCCAGTTCGGCCAACGGGTACAGCACAAAAGCCCTCAGGTGCATCTGGTAGTGCGGCACCTTGAGACGCGGTTCGTCGATCAGGCGATCGCCAAACAGCAGGATGTCCAGGTCAAGCGTGCGCGGGCCCCAGCGCTCGAGGCGTTCGCGGCCCTGGTCGTTCTCGATGGCTTGCAGCGCATCCAGCAGCTCAAGAGGGGCGAGGTTACTGTCAAGGGCGGCCACTGCATTGGTATAGCGCGGTTGGCCCGGGAGCAGGGAGTCACTTTGATAGAAGGCAGAGACACCGGTGACGTGCGTGCCGGGCAATTGCGCCAGTGCTTCGATAGCGCTGCGCAATTGCTGATCCGGGGCCGCCAGGTTGCTGCCCATGCCGATGTAGATGCGTTCCACGCTTATTCGCCCGAGGCGTCGGCCGCGCTGCGCTTGCGCTTGCTGCTGCTGCGGCGACGCTTCTTCGGCCCGGCGCCTTCGCCATCGCCTTTGCTGCCGAGGTCACGGATCATGTCGCGGCGTTCGCTGTCATTGGCGTCCTGGTAGTCGGTCCACCATTCGCCCAGGCCGTCGGTCTGCTCGCCGGCGCTCTCACGCAACAAAAGGAAGTCGTAGCCGGCGCGGAAACGCGGGTTGTCCAGCAACAGGTCGGCACGTTTGCCACTGCGACGTGGCAGGCGCTCCTGCATGTCCCAGATCTCACGGATCGGTATGGTGAACCGTTTGGGAATGGCGATGCGCTGGCACTGCTCGGCGATCAGCTCATGGGCGGCTTCCTGCATGGCCGGGATCGGCGGCATGCCACGCTCCTGCAGGCGCAGCACGCGCTTGGGCAGGGCCGGCCACAACAGGGCGGCAAACAGGAACGCCGGGGTGACCGGCTTATTCTGCTTGATGCGCAGGTCGGTGTTGATCAGTGCTTCGCTGATCAGGGTGTGGGTGTACGTCGGGTTGTATTCCAGCGCCTCGGCGCTGGCCGGGAACAGTGGGTCGAATAACTGCAGGTCGACGAGCATTTCGAAGGTGTCGGCGGCGTAGCCCGAGAGGAACAGCTTCAACACTTCTTCGAACAGGCGCGCCGAAGGGATCTCCCGCAGCATCGGTGCCAGTTCGCGAATCGGCGCGGCGGTGTGTTTCTCGATGCCGAAGTTGAGCTTGGCGGCAAAACGCACTGCACGCAGCATGCGCACCGGGTCTTCCTGGTAGCGCTGGACCGGGTCACCGATCAGGCGGATCAGGTTGTTGCGGATATCGTGTACGCCATTGGCGTAATCGAGAATGCGCTCGCTGACCGGATCGTAATACAAGGCATTGATGGTGAAGTCGCGGCGCTGCGCGTCTTCCTCGAGGGTACCGTAGACGTTGTCACGCAGGATGCGCCCGCTTTCGTTGCGGGAAGACTGATTGGTGTCTTCCTCTTCATCGTTTTGCGGGTGGCCGGCGCGGAACGTCGCAACTTCGATGATTTCGCGACCGAAGTGGATATGCACCAGCTTGAAGCGCCGGCCGATGATCCGCGCATTGCGAAATTCGGCACGCACTTGCTCAGGCGTGGCGCTGGTGGCGACGTCGAAGTCCTTGGGCGTGATATTGAGCAGCATGTCGCGTACACAACCGCCCACCAGATAAGCCTGGTAGCCGGCGTTCTGCAAACGTTCGACGATATTCACGGCATAACGGCTGAATTGAGCGCGTTGCAGCGAATGCTGGCTGCTGTTGAGCACTTCAGGCGTGCTGCGTTTGTGTTGCGTACGACGCAAGGGAGAACGGAATGACTGGAACAACTTCTTCAGCATGGGATGCACTGTTTGAAGGAATGTTCGGCCATAACGAAGAATGACCGCATGATGGGCGGGGATTCTAGCATTTAGTCAGGGGATGGTGTAGGAACAAGCTGCAAGCCCCAAGCCAAAAGCTTCAAGAGGTTGCTGGGTGGTCAAATGGCGGAAACTACAAGGGGAGCCGAAGCTCCCCCAGAAGTAGTTGCGTGCTCTATTTTTATTATGGATTGCGGGCTTCTTGTTTTTGTTGATCGCCCTCGCCATGAAGCTTCACCTTCATGACACTCCCAATCGGGAGTCAAGAGCAAACGGATTGCTTTGGTCGCTGTGTTGCTGATCTACGATCCAACCAGTTCAGGCTCTGCCTTAGGGCAGTTTTTGTTGTTCTCGGCCTGGTTGCGGGGCAAGCCCCAAATGCAACGCCTCTCCAAAAGAATCAGTTAGCTGCGCCTCCGCCGTGTTGTTTTTGTTATGCGTGAGTCGATTCGTCTTATTTTTATTGTCTTGTACAAAGCTTGTTATTGTTTTTGTACTAAGCATATAGCAGGGTGCGTGCCAACTTTTGCACCGCCCAGCAAAACCGGGGGGTTGAGGTGGTATCGGGCTTTTGATGGCCCAAAAAAAGCCAGGGCTTCGTTACCGTAAGCCCCGGCTTTTGTTACGCGAAATATCCGCGGTAACAGTTTTTTCACATCTGCGGGTGTTACCTGTGGGGGCGCCCCCTCAACTCTCGCTGGCCACGCCGGTCTTGCGCCGTGGAATGCCCAGGCGCTGGCGACGTTCCCACAGGCATTTACGGCTCACGCCCAGCTTGCGCGCCAGTTCGGTCTCGGTCATATGGTCCTGGTGCTCAAGGACGAAATGCTGGAAGTAATCTTCCAGTGACAGATCTTCCGTCGGCTCGTGGCTGGTGTTGCTACCGCCGCCCTGTTGTGGGGCCAGGCCGATGAAGTCGTCGTCCTCCAGATCGCTCAGCTCAATGTCGATGCCCAGCAGCTCGGCGGAAATCTCCGGGCTCTCCGACAGGATCACCGCACGCTCGACCGCATTTTCCAGCTCCCGCACGTTACCGGGCCATGAGTAATGCCGAATCGCCTGCTCGGCGTCCGGGGCAAACTTCAGGTCGGTACGATTGATGCGCGCGCTCTGGCGCAGCAAGAAGGCGTTGGCGATCTCGTTGACGTCGGCGCCACGCTCACGCAGCGCCGGCAACTTGAGGGCGATCA
Source organism: Pseudomonas sp. DR208 (assembly GCF_019823005.1). Classification (NCBI taxonomy): domain Bacteria; kingdom Pseudomonadati; phylum Pseudomonadota; class Gammaproteobacteria; order Pseudomonadales; family Pseudomonadaceae; genus Pseudomonas; species Pseudomonas sp. DR208. The sequence goes on along the minus strand of NZ_CP081944.1, from coordinate 5,514,752 downwards.
CGTGCAGGCGGTAATACAAGTCTTCACGGAACTGGCCGATCTTGGCCAGGCTCTTCAGGTCCCGGTGGGTCGCGGCAATCAGTCGAACATCGACCTTCTGCGATTGCACCGAGCCCACACGGCGAATCTCGCCTTCCTGCAACACGCGCAGTAACCGCGCCTGGGCTTCCAGAGGCAGTTCGCCGATTTCGTCGAGGAACAGCGTGCCGCCGTCCGCCGCTTCCACCAGGCCCGCACGCCCGGCGCTGGCGCCGGTAAACGCGCCTTTTTCGTGGCCGAACAGTTCGGACTCGATCAGGGATTCAGGGATCGCCGCGCAGTTCACCGAGATCATCGGCGCCTTGGCACGCTTGGACAGGTTGTGCAGGGCGCGGGCCACCAGTTCTTTACCGGTGCCAGACTCGCCCTGGATCAATACATTGGAGTCGGTGGGCGCGACTTTGCGGATCTTGCTGTACAGGTCCTGCATGGGTGGGCAGGAGCCGATGATGCCGATCTCGCCGTTGCTGTTGTCGACGCCTGGCTTGTCATTGGTTTTGCTCGCCGGTCGTTGCTCGGTCGGCGCGCTGCTGGCCGACTGGCGGTCGCGCAGGATACGGGCCACCGCCTGGAGCATCTCGTCATGGTCGAATGGCTTGGCGATGTAATCCACCGCGCCCATCTTCATGGAGTCCACCGCCGACCGCAGGCTGGCGTAGCTGGTCATGATCAGCACCGGAGTGCCCTGGCCCAGCTTGATCAACTCGGTACCAGGCGCGCCAGGCAGGCGCAGGTCGCTGACAATCAGGTCGAACGTGGGAATGCTGAACCGCTCCTGGGCTTCCTGCACCGAGCCGGCTTCGCTGACCTGGTACTGATTTCGTTCAAGCAGGCGACGCAAGGCAGAGCGGATAATGGTTTCGTCTTCGACGATCAAAATGTGCGGCATTGATTCAATTCTCTCGACGGTCTCAGTTCACAGCGGACGTCGCTTCGACATGACGCGGCAAGGTCACCCGAATACGGGTGCCGCGTTGGCTTTCGGTGTCAGCCGGGCTGTCGATGGTGATTTGTCCATAATGCTCTTCAACGATGGAATAGACCAGTGCAAGGCCCAGACCGGTACCTTCACCTGGGTCCTTGGTGGTGAAGAAGGGTTCGAACAATCGGTCCATGATGTTCTGTGGAATACCACTGCCTTCATCTTCGACGATCAGATCGACCGTATGTTCGAAAGCCTCGGTCTTGACGCGCACCGCACCGCCGGCCGGGGTGGCGTCACGGGCGTTGGACAGCAGGTTGATCAGCACCTGGGCGAGGCGTTGGGAGTCGCCGTCGACCCAATGGTCGGGGTCGCATAAATTGAAGAACTGTACTTCGAAATTGCGCCGGTTCAAGGCCAGCAGCCCAATGGCGTCCTGTGCCACCTCGGCCAGGCACACGGCTTCGTCGTGGTTCTGGTGGGCGCCGGCGTGGGCAAAGCTCATCAGCGACTGCACGATGCGCGAAACACGCTTGGTCTGTTCGAGGATCTGCCCGCTGATTTCGGTGATTTCGCCGTCGTCTTCACGCTCTTCCCGCAGGTTCTGCGCCAGGCAGGCAATACCGGTGATCGGATTGCCGATTTCATGGGCCACGCCCGCCGCCAACCGGCCGATACTGGCCAGGCGCTCGGAGTGCACCAGCTTGTCTTCGAGCATCTGGGTTTCGGTCAGGTCTTCCACCAGCAGCACCAGACCACTGTTACCGGGGGCCAGGGGTTCGTCGATGGCGGCTTTGTGCAGGTTGAGCCAGCGGGTCTGGCCGTCAAGGGCCAGGTGCTGCTTGTGCAGGTGTTCGTCGGGCAGGTTGATGAAGCCTTGCAACAGTTCTTTCCAAGGCTCGCCCAGTGTATTCAGGCGTGAGCCGACTACGCGTTGCGCCGCGATACCGGTGAGTTCTTCCATGGCCTTGTTCCACATCAGGATCTCTTGATCCTTGGCCAGGGAGCAGACGCCCATCGGGAGTTCCTGCAGGGTCTGGCGGTGGTAGCGACGCAGGGCATCGAGTTCGGCGGCCAGGCCTGTGAGGCGGGAGTGGTAGTCCTCCAGCCGGCTTTCGATGAAATGGATGTCTTCGGTCACGTAGTTTTCGCCGCCGGCCTTGTAGGGCAGGAAGGTTTCCACCATGTCCTGGGACACGCTCGGCCCCATCAATCCGGACAGGTTGGCTTCGATACGGTCACGCAGGCGGCGCAGGGCGTACGGGCGGCGCTCATCGAACGGCAGGTAGAGATCGCGCAGCGCCTGCTCGACTTCCTTCTGTGCCGCCTTGGCACCCAACGGCTTGGCCAGTTGCGTGGCGAATTCCTGGGGTGAGGCGGCATGCAATTCACGTCGTTGCGGACGGCGTACGTTATCCACCGCGCAAGCTTCGGCGGCGCTGGTTTCTTCCGGGCTGGCGTTGGTAAACAGTGAGATCAGGGTGAACATCAAGACGTTGGCGGCCAGCGACGCAATCGCGGCCATGTGCCAACTGGTGTCATCCAGCACGTAGATCATGTTCAGCAACGGGATGTAGAAGCCCTGCAGGTTGCCGACCAGCGGCAGCAGCATGGTCACGACCCACACCAGGATCCCCGCCAGCAGCCCGGCGATGAAGCCACGCCGATTGGCGGTCGGCCAATACAGTACCGACAGCACGCCCGGCAGGAACTGCAAGGTGGCGACAAATGCAACGATCCCCAGGTTGGCCAGGTCTTGACCCGCGCCCAGCAGCAGGTAGAAACCATAGCCGGCCATGATGATCGCGACGATCAGCGCGCGCCGTGTCCATTTCAGCCAGCGGTAGATATTGCCCTCGGCCGGTGGTTGGTACAGCGGTAACACCAGGTGGTTGAGTGCCATCCCCGAGAGGGCCAGGGTGGTCACGATGATCAACCCGCTGGCAGCCGATAGCCCCCCGACGTACGCCAATAGCGCCAAGGCCGGGCTATTCGCGGCTATGCCGATGCCCAGGGTGAAATACTCAGGATTGGTGGTGGCCCCCAGTTTCAGACCGGCCCACAGGATCAGCGGCACCGCCAGGCTCATCAACAGCAGGAACAACGGCAAACCCCAGCTGGCGCTGACCAGCGAGCGCGGGTTGAGGTTTTCGGTAAAGGTCATGTGGTACATGTGCGGCATCACGATTGCCGAGGCGAAGAACACCAGCAGCAGTGTGCGCCAGGGGCCTTCCTGCAATGGCGTATGCAGGGCGGCGAGGGCGGTCTGGTTCTGCAGCAGCCACAGTTCCAGCTGTTGCGGGCCGTCGAACACGCCGTAGAGCGCGTACAGGCCAACGCCGCCGATGGCGATCAGCTTGATCACCGACTCGAAGGCAATCGCGAACACCAGGCCCTCGTGCTTCTCGCGGGTGGCGATATGGCGTGAGCCGAAGAAAATCGTGAACAGCGTGATCAGCGCGCAGAAGGCCAGGGCCACCCGATGTTGCACCGGTTCGCGGGTCAGGATGCTGATGGAGTCCGCCACCGCCTGGATTTGCAGGGCCAGCAACGGCAGCACGCCGATCAGCATGAAAATGGTGGTCAGCGCGCCGGCCCAGGTGCTGCGAAAGCGGAAGGCGAACAGGTCGGCCAGGGAGGACAGTTGGTAGGTGCGGGTGATCTTCAGGATCGGGTAAAGCAGCACCGGTGCCAGCAGAAAGGCACCGGACACCCCGAGGTAGCTGGAAAGAAAACCGTAACCGTATTGATAGGCCAGGCCTACGGTGCCATAGAACGCCCAGGCGCTGGCGTAAACGCCAAGGGACAAGGTGTAGGTCAGCGGATGGCGAATGATCGCCCGCGGAATCATTCCACGCTCACTGATCCAGGCCACCCCGAACAGCGCGGCCAGGTAGGCGGCGCTGATCAGCAGCATCTGGGTGAGGCTAAAGCTCATCGGCATCTTTTTGGCTCTGCAGGATGAAAGTCACGACGATCAGGATCAGCCACAGCAGATAAGGGCGATACCAGGCGCCCGTGGCGTCGATCCACCAATCCATGATGGCGGGGGAAAACAGGTAGATCCCGACGACCAGCAGCAGGACCAATCGATAGATGTACATGTTGGCCTCTGATTGAAAAACTGCGGCGATGGTAACGGATGCCGGCCAAGCTGCAAGCGCCTTCAGCTCAATTGCGCTTCTGCCAGCGTGAGTCTGTGCGGTATCCGCGTGGCGTCCCAGTGCTGGATGCCCCAATCCAGCAGTTCCCGTGGGCTGGCGTGGAGCAGCTCGTCACCGGGTTGCTGCCCGAGGGCGCGCAGGGCCCTTAATAGCAAAGGCGTGGCCTGGTCGGGTGTCAACGGCGGGGAACGATAGGATTTGCCCAATTTGTTACCGTCCGGCTGGACGATCAGTGGCACATGCAGGTAGCGCGGTTGGCGCAGGCCGAGCAGTTCCTGCAGGTAGAGCTGGCGCGGCGTGGAGTCGAGCAGGTCTGCACCGCGCACGATATCGGTAACACCTTGCCACGCATCGTCGAGGACGACTGCCAATTGATAAGCATAGAGGCCATCGCGGCGACGGATGACGAAATCGCCTACATCGCGACCCAGGTGCTGTCGGAATTCACCCTGGACGCGGTCGGTAAAGTGGTAAGCAAGCTCAGGAACACGCAAACGAATGGCGGCATCTTGCTGATCGTGGCCGGCATTGCGACACAGGCCCGGGTAGATGCCGTTGTAGGCCTCCAGTTGTTTACGTGAGCAAGTGCAGGCGTAGGCGAGGCCGTGGTTGAACATATCGTTCAGTACTTTGGCATAGGCTTCGTGCCGTTCGCTTTGTCGGACCAGTTCGCCGTCCCACTCAAACCCGTAGCTTTCCAGTGCATGCAGGATCGCTGCCTGGGCGCCGGGCTCTTCGCGGGGCGGGTCGAGGTCTTCCATGCGCATCAGCCAGCGGCCGTGGTTGGCGCGGGCGTCGAGGTAGGAGGCGAGCGCGGCGACCAGTGAGCCGAAATGCAAGTGGCCGCTGGGCGTTGGGGCAAAACGCCCGATATAGATAGAGGCTGTCATGGGCCGGATACTACTGGAAATTCGGTAAACGCCAGCAACAAAAATGGGGCGTTCGCACGCCCCATTCGTTCAGCTCGGCTGGATTACTTGCCGACCTGTTTTTCCTTGATTTCGGCCAAGGTCTTGCAGTCTACGCAGAGGTCCGCGGTTGGGCGGGCTTCCAGGCGACGAATACCAATCTCGACACCGCAGGATTCGCACCAGCCGTATTCTTCGTCCTTGATCAGCTGCAGCGTCTTGTCGATCTTCTTGATCAACTTGCGCTCGCGATCACGGGCGCGCAGTTCCAGGGCGAATTCTTCTTCCTGGCTCGCGCGGTCGGCCGGGTCAGGGAAGTTGGCTGCTTCGTCCTTCATATGGTCAACCGTGCGGTCGACTTCCTGCATCAAGTCCTGTTTCCACTTGTTCAGGATCTTGGTGAAGTGCTCGCGCATGGGCTCGCCCATGTACTCCTCACCTTTCGTCTCTACGTAAGGTTCGAAGCCGTTGAGGCCTTGAGTCTGCTGTTGCTTTGCTTGGGTGGACATGAATAGACCGCCTCTCACTCTTCTAATCCATTGCGCAGGATTGCAACGTCACCGACACCTGCCGGCCCTGCGGCTGCAAGCGGGCGAACTTACCAGATAGATTCGGGGTGCGCCACTCCCGGTTGTCGAGGCCCACGGCAAAGGGGTTGCAAACTGCGACTGCCCGCCATTGCTGGGTATGTGTTGCCTCGAATGTAGATTTTAGTCGGTTTGCAGGCGCTTGCTCGGACTGCACATGCCGCCGGGCAGGCAATAGAACATGTTTTACGGCGCGGGTTCGGTAGAATCCAGATTTTGTCCTCACCGTTAAGGAAGGCTAATGGCCCAGCCCTACAGTGCGCGCAGTCGCGCCATCGAACCTTTTCATGTCATGGCATTGCTGGCGCGGGCCAATGAGCTGCAGGCCGCCGGCCATGACGTGATTCACCTGGAAATCGGCGAACCGGATTTCACCACCGCCGAGCCGATCATCCAGGCCGGCCAGGCGGCATTGGCCAATGGTAAGACCCGTTACACTGCAGCCCGTGGCCTGCCAGAGTTGCGCGAAGCCATCAGCGGTTTTTATCAGCAGCGTTACGGCTTGAACGTGGATCCCGAGCGCATTCTGATCACTCCTGGCGGGTCCGGCGCGTTGCTGCTGGCCAGCAGCCTGCTGGTTGACCCGGGCAAGCATTGGCTGCTCGCAGACCCTGGTTACCCCTGCAATCGCCACTTCCTGCGCCTGGTAGAGGGCGCGGCGCAACTGGTGCCGGTAGGCCCGGAGGTGCGCTATCAGTTGACCGCCGACCTGGTGGCCAGGCACTGGGATCAGGACAGTGTGGGCGCGCTGGTGGCCTCGCCAGCCAACCCGACGGGGACGATCCTCACCCGTGACGAATTGGCCGGGCTTTCTGCGGCCATCAAGGCGCGCAACGGCCACCTTGTGGTGGATGAGATCTACCATGGCCTCACTTACGGCACCGACGCAGCCAGCGTGCTGGAAGTCGACGACGACGCCTTCGTCCTCAATAGTTTTTCCAAGTATTTCGGCATGACCGGCTGGCGTCTGGGGTGGCTGGTTGCACCCCCGGCGGCAGTGGGCGAGTTGGAGAAGTTGGCGCAAAACCTCTACATCAGTGCTCCTAGCATGGCCCAACACGCGGCGCTGGCGTGTTTCACCCCACAGACCCTGAGCATTCTCGAAGAGCGTCGTGCCGAATTCGGTCGCCGTCGCGACTTCCTGTTGCCCGCCCTGCGCGAGCTGGGGTTTGGCATCGCCGTTGAGCCGGAGGGGGCGTTCTATTTGTACGCCGATATCAGCGCATTTGGCGGTGATGCCTTCGCATTCTGCCGCCATTTTCTCGAAACCGAGCATGTCGCTTTTACGCCTGGCTTGGACTTTGGCCGCTACCAGGCCGGTCATCATGTGCGTTTTGCCTACACGCAGAACCTCGATCGGCTACAAGAAGCGGTCGAGCGGATCGCCCGTGGTCTGCGGAGCTGGCAAGGCTGATGCGCTTTAATCCTCCCCTTGAAGAAGCGCGACTGATTCGCCGCTACAAGCGTTTTCTCACCGATATCGAGACCGTTACCGGCGAGTTGCTGACCATTCATTGCCCCAACACGGGCTCAATGCTCAATTGCATGGTGGAAGGTGGGCAGGTCTGGTTCAGCCGCTCCAATGACCCCAAGCGCAAATTGCCCGGCACCTGGGAAATCGCCGAGACGCCCCAGGGCCGGTTGGCCTGTGTGAACACGGCGCGCGCCAATCAATTGGTCGAGGAGGCGCTGCATGCAGGGGTGATCACTGAGCTCAATGGCTTTACCGCGTTGAAACGCGAAGTGCCTTACGGCCAGGAGAAAAGCCGCATCGACTTTCGCCTGGATTATCCCGACGGCGCGGCCTATGTCGAAGTCAAAAGTGTGACCCTGGGCTATGACGGCTCTGCGGTTGCGGCGTTTCCCGACGCGGTGACCCAGCGCGGCGCCAAGCATTTGCGTGAGCTGGCGCACCTGGCGCGGGAGGGTGTGCGCGCGGTGCAGCTGTACTGCGTCAATCTCTCGGGGATTGAGGCTGTGCGACCGGCGGTGGAAATCGACGCCGGTTATGCTGCAGCCCTGCGTGAAGCCAAGGCGGCAGGGGTGGAAGTGCTGGCGTATGGCGTGCGTGTGACCTGCGAAGAAATCTGTGTAGACCGGCGCCTGGACGTGCTGCTCGACTAGAGTTCCACCCATAGGCCTTGAGCGTCTTCGCAGCCGCGCAGGGCGGTCAGGCTCTGCCCGGCGCAAGGGCCGGCGATGCATTCGCCATTCTCGATCAGGAACAGGGCGCCGTGGGTTGCACACTGGATCAGGCTGGCGCTGTCGTCGAGAAACTGGTCGGGTTGCCATTCCAGTGGAATGCCACGATGGGGGCAACGGTTGATGTAGAAGTACGCAACGCCGTCGCGGCGCACGGCCAGCAGCTTGCACCCGTCGATATCAAAACCGAGGCTGCTGTTGGGCGCGAGTGCGGTGGAGGGGCAGAGAAACTTCATTTCACTCCTTAAGTGCCTTGACGTTCAAATGCAAACAATTATCAAATGCCGGCTCGCCCGTCAGCTGACCGGGCGCTCAATACGATGCCAGACGGGCGTTTGCTGTCACATCGATGAGTGCTTGAGCGGCCCTGCCCTTGGAAGGAAACCCTGTTATGCGACTGAGTACCAGCGCTATTGCGCTCGTTGTCGGACTGCTGGTCAACCACGGGGCGCAAGCCTCTGAACTGCCACAACGCTGGGTGAGTGCCGGTGGGGCGCTGTCGGAATGGGTGACGGCCCTGGGCGGCGAGTCGAAACTGGTCGGGGTGGACACTACCAGCCAGCATCCCGAGTCCCTCAAGGCGTTACCGAGCATTGGTTATCAGCGGCAATTGTCGGCGGAAGGCATTTTAAGTCTGCGCCCGCAGGTGCTGGTCGGCACCGAAGAAATGGGGCCGCCGCCGGTGCTGGCGCAGATTCGCAGTGCAGGCGTGCAGGTGGAAATGTTCTCGGCGCAGCCGGACCTGCCGACGTTGAAAGGCAATCTTCAACACCTGGGTAAGTTGCTGGGCAGCGAGGCCAAGGCCACCGAATTGTTTACCGGATATGAGCAGGCGCTGGATCAGCAGAAACGCTGGGTGACCAAGGCTCAGTCCACGCAAAAGGCGCCAGGCGTGTTGTTGTTGCTCGGGCATGCAGGCGGCAAGCCGCTGATCGCGGGCAAAGACACAGCGGCCGACTGGATGTTGCAACAGGCGGGCGGGCGCAATCTGGCGGTCCATGAAGGTTACAAGCCGTTTTCGGTGGAGTCGTTGGCGGGCTTGAGCCCGGATGTACTGGTGTTTGCTGACCGTGCCCTGACCGGAGACGCAGCGCGTGCGGCACTGTTCAAGGAAAACCCGATCCTGGCGTCCACGCCGGCGGCCAAGAGCGGGCGAGTGTTTGAGGTCGATCCCACCCTGTTGGTCGGCGGACTTGGGCCGCGTATGCCGCAAAGCCTCGCGGACCTGTCTGCCGGGTTTTACCCGTCCCAGGCCAAACCAGCCCCATGACCACTCCGGTAAAACCGAAAACGCTGTTTGTTGGGTTGGCGTTGTTGTGTGTCTTGGCGATCTGGCTTTCGCTGGCGCTGGGGCCGGTCAGCTTGCCTCTGTTGGATACGCTCAAAGCCGCCTTGCGCTTGATGGGGCTGCCGATTGAGCCCCAAGGGCTGGAGCAGGCTGAGCTGATCCTGGGGCAGATCCGTTTGCCACGCACGCTGCTGGGCTTGGCTGTCGGCGGGGTATTGGCCTTGTCGGGGGTGGCGATGCAGGGGTTGTTCCGCAATCCTCTGGCGGATCCAGGTTTGGTCGGGGTCTCCAGCGGTGCTGCGCTGGGGGCGGCGGTGGCGATTGTCGGTGGTTCGTTTTTCGGTGGTTTGCCGGATGCCGTTGGACCTTACCTGTTGTCACTTTGCGCATTCCTGGGAGGGCTGGGTGTGACGGCACTGGTATATCGCTTGGGGCGGCGCAACGGCCAGACCAACGTCGCGACAATGCTGCTCGCGGGCATTGCCCTTACGGCTCTCGCCGGTTCGGCGGTGGGCCTGTTCACCTACCTGGCCGACGACGCCACCTTGCGCACCCTGACATTTTGGAACCTGGGCAGTCTCAACGGCGCCAGCTATTCGCGGTTATGGCCGCTGTTGCTCGTGAGCGCGGGTGTGGCGCTGTGGTTGCCGCGCCGGGCCAAGGCGTTGAATGCCCTGTTGCTCGGTGAGTCGGAGGCCAGTCATCTCGGCATCGATGTGGAACGGCTCAAGCGCGAATTGGTGTTGTGCACGGCGCTGGGCGTGGGGGCGGCGGTTGCCGCAGCGGGCATGATCGGTTTCGTGGGGCTGGTGGTGCCGCATCTGGTGCGCTTGTTGGCGGGGCCGGATCATCGTGTGCTGTTACCGGCATCGGTCTTCGCGGGTGCGAGCCTTTTGTTGTTTGCCGATCTGGTCGCACGGCTTGCCTTGGCACCGGCTGAGTTGCCCATCGGTATCGTTACAGCGTTTATCGGTGCGCCGTTCTTTCTTTTCCTGTTGTTGCGGGGGCGTGCCTGATGCTTCGTGTGGAAGACCTGCACATCCGTCGCGGGCGCAAAACCGTATTGGCAGATATCACACTCGACCTGTTGCCGGGTGAAGTGCTCGGCGTGTTGGGGCCCAATGGTGCAGGCAAAAGTACGCTGCTCGGTGCGTTGTGCGGCGAGTTGCATCCCGACCAAGGCACAGTGTGCCTGGATCAACGTCCTTTGCAGGAGTGGAGTGGGGCACAACGAGCACAGCGCCTGGCGGTATTGCCGCAAAGCTCGACGTTGGACTTCGCTTTCCGTGTCGAAGAGGTTGTCGGCATGGGCCGCTTGCCTCATCAGACCGGGCGCGTGCGCGATGACGAGATCATCGAGGCGGCCTTGCAGGCGGCTGACGTCGGGCACTTGAGCGGTCGCAGCTACCTGGCGTTGTCCGGTGGCGAGCGCCAGCGGGTGCACCTGGCGCGCGTGCTTGCACAATTATGGCCAGGTGAAGCGGGGCAGACGTTGTTATTGGATGAGCCGACGTCAATGCTGGACCCTTTGCATCAACACATGACCTTGCAGGCCATTCGTACCTTCGCCGATCGTGGGGCGGCGGTGCTGGTGATCCTTCATGACTTGAACCTCGCAGCCCGTTACTGTGACCGTATTCTGTTGCTGGAGGCGGGGCGTCCGCATGCCTTGGATACGCCGGCGCAAGTGATGCAGCCTGAGCCCCTGAAAGCTGTTTTTGGTCTGGATGTGCTTGTGCAGGCTCATCCCGAGCGTGGGCATCCTCTGATCATTGCGCGCTGAATTCGACTTTTCCACAGGCAAAAAAAGACCCGGCAAAAGCCGGGTCAAATAACCGTGATTAGCCTGATGAGGAGATAATCTGAGAGTCCGAACCAATGGTCTTTCAGTTATCGGCTGATCTCGCGACCAGTTGTGATAATCATAACGATTCTCATTTGAGAGTCAACCTTTGTTTTCTCGGTGTCTTGGGGTTTTCTCAAACGCCCGTTCGGAATGTCTATAAACAGGGGGCCTGATAGTCGATCTAATTCTTTTGGCGCGTTGAAATAGCGTCAAGTTGACGGTTCAACGCTTCCTTGCGCTCGGCAGGAATGTCATTCCAGTGCACGTCCATCAATGCCCCTTCGATGGCATACAGCAGCACTTTCGATGCACGAAACCCGCGCGTTCGCACGGCCCGGTAGGCATCAACCGCACCCAGGCGACGCAAGTCGGACGCACTGTGGATGCCCACCGCATGCAGCCACTGTGCTGATGTCTTGCCAAGGTTTTTCAGGTGTTGCAGCTCATCGTTCATCAAGCCTCCTTGCGACGGCCGAATGGTGCGGTGGGTATGTGACCAGGCAAGCCTGAACAGAAGTGTAGCGCTCAGTAGGAAAAGCGTAGTTCTTTAGTCGGAAACGGCCTAAAGACGTATAAGCATGACCAGGTCAGGCAGGCGGGACGTCCCCGGAACGCCTGCGCGAAACCGGGGCGGAAGCAGAGGGTTTCAGCGAGTGCGATAGCGCAGGCGTGTGCCGAAATTGACCGACATGAGAATCTCGTCAGCGCTCAGTTCGGGCGGGAAGTACGTGCCTGAAATCTGCGCGTGGGCCAGGCTGGCGCCCTCCAGCGGGCAGTCGCGCAGGTCCAGTCCGCGTAAATCGGCAGATCGGAAATAGGCGTCGGTAAAGTCCACGCCTGCCGTGTTCAGTTCGCGCAGATCCAGCCCCCGGAAGTCGCCACCGCGCATATCGATGGCACCGTCTTTTGGACGTTCCCGGTTGAAGCCTCGCACATCGTCTTTATGCAGGAGCGAGTAAAGCGGCGTATCAAGAAGCTTGGGCTGACTCATGACGGCAACTCCCGTTGGATTTATGGCGCCATTATAGTGCCACTATTGCTTGGTCGCGTGGCCCAAGTAGGCGACACGGCCAAGAAATTTTTCTTACAGGCCCGGCAGGCGCTGGCGGATATGCGCCACCAGTGCATCGAGGGTCCCGCTTTCATTGGTCTCGACGCGCTTGCTGAGGAGCAGTTCCTCGGCGGTGAGTGGCTCGCGATTGGCTTGCTGTTCTTCGATAACAGTCAGTGTCGCGTCGGAAGGGTCGTTGTTGTCCTCCTGACGTTGCGCCAGCCAACTGGCGATAACTGCTTGTGGGGCGTTGCAATCCAGAATCAGGAAAGGCGCACCCGTGGCTTCGGCAACAGTGGCGGCCGCATCGCGTTGTTCACGTTTCAGGAAGGTCGCATCCAGCACGACCGGGTAGCCGGCGCGCAACACGGTATCGGCGATTTCATTCAGGCGTGCGTAGGTCGCAGCACTGGCGTCGGCCGCATAGATACCGGCCTGTGGTGTGTTTTCCACGTGTTGCTCGCCAAACAGGCGCTTGCGCTCCACGTCCGAGCGCAGGCGCACGGCACCCAGTGCTTCCACCAGGCGCATGGCCACATGGCTTTTACCGACAGCCGAAACGCCGTGGGTAATGGCCAGGAAACGCGATGGAATGGTGCTGTAGCTTTCCGCCAGGTTGGCATAGTTGCGGTATTGGCGCAGGGTCGTGGCGCGCTGCACCGGGCTGGCTTCGCTCGGCATGCTGAACAGCGCGATCTTGGCGCGGACCAGGGCGCGATAGGCTTTATAGAAATTCAGCACTTCCAGTCCCTTATAGTCACCGGTCAATTCCAGATACTGGCTGATGAAGCGGCGTGCCAGGGACTTGAGTCCACGGTCTTCCAGGTCCATGGCCAGGAAGCCGGTATCGGCGTACACATCGGTGAAACGGAAGGGTTCGTTGAATTCGATGCAATCGAAGATCACCACGTGGCCGTCGATCAACGTTGCATTACCCAGGTGAATATCACCGTGGCATTCGCGGGTGAAGCCGTCCAGCTTGCGCTGGGAAAACAGTGGCTTGAGACGCTCGAAGCTGCTTTCGGCCCAGGCTTGCAGGGCTTCCAACTGGGTCAGGTCAGTCTTGTCGCTGAGGAATGGACGGATCTGGTCGAAGTTCTGGCGAACCGGCGCCATTACCTCATCCGGTGTGCCGGCCGGGTGCTCCTGCGGCACTTTCGGTGCGCAGAGGTGGAAGTGCGCGATCTGCTTGGCCATCTCATCGATGTGTGCGCTGGTTAATTCGCCGTTGGCTTGCAGGGTGCTGAGCAGTTGGCTCTGCGGAAACTGGCGCATTTTCAGTGCGTATTCGATCACTGGGCCATCGCCACCCAACTGCGGGGCTTCGGCTGTGCCGGTGATCGGCAACACTTCAAGATACAAATCTTCGGTCAGGCGCTGATTGAGGCGCAGCTCTTCGTTACAGAAGTGGCCGCGCTTGTCCAGGTCGGTAAAATCCAGAAATCCGAAGTTCATCGGCTTTTTCAGCTTATAGGCGTAAGGACCGGTCAGTACGACCCAGGAAATATGGGTCTCGATGACTTGGAACGCTTCAACCGGATGGGGATATAAAGCCGGATTTTGCAGGGCAGCGATCAGGGACTGGCTCACGGGCGATCCTTCAGAGTCTGGGGAAAAACATGGCGGGCATTATGGCTGCTGCGACCGCTTGTGCAAACCGCTGTCCGGCTCATGTTGATCATCAATAAAGTGCGTATAATCCGCCGCCATGACTCGAACCCGATCTCCCCGTTCCCGTAAAAAACCTCCTTCCCGTGGTCTGCGCCCCTGGCTTGGCTGGGCGCTCAAGCTTGGCCTGGTAGGCCTTGTGGTGCTTGCCGGCTTTGCGGTCTACCTCGACGCTGTGGTGCAGGAGAAGTTCTCCGGCAAGCGCTGGACCATTCCGGCCAAGGTGTACGCGCGCCCGCTGGAATTGTTCGCAGGCCAGAAGCTGAGCAAGGATGACTTCCTGACCGAACTCGACGCCTTGGGCTATCGTCGTGAGCCCGTGAGCAACGGTCCGGGTGCAGCGGCTGTCAGCGGAAATACCGTCGACCTGAACACCCGTGGCTTTCAATTCTATGAAGGCCTGGAAAAAGCCCAGCCGGTGCGTGTGCGTTTCTCCGGCGATTACGTCGCCGAGTTGTCGTCTCTCAATGGCTCGAAGCTGCCTGTGGTTCGCCTGGAGCCGCTGATGATCGGCGGCATTTACCCGAAGAACCTTGAAGATCGCATCCTGATCAAACTTGATCAGGTGCCGCCTTATCTGTTGGAAACCCTGGTAGCCGTTGAAGACCGTGATTTTTACCATCACTGGGGGGTCTCGCCGAAGTCGATCGCCCGCGCAGTCTGGGTGAATACGTCCGGCGGCAAGATGACCCAGGGCGGCAGTACGCTGACGCAACAATTGGTCAAGAACTTCTACTTGACCAACGAACGCAGCCTGACCCGCAAGCTCACCGAAGCCATGATGGCGATGCTGTTGGAGTTGCATTACAGCAAGCAGGAAATCCTCGAGGCGTACCTCAACGAAGTATTCGTCGGCCAGGACGGCCAGCGCGCGGTGCATGGTTTCGGTCTGGCCAGCCAATTCTTCTTTGGCCAGCCGCTGTCCGAACTGAAGCTGCACCAGGTTGCGTTGCTGGTGGGCATGGTCAAGGGGCCTTCCTACTACAACCCGCGTCGCAACCCTGAGCGTGCGCTGGAGCGTCGCAACCTGGTGCTGGATGTTCTAGAGCAGCAAGGTGTTGCCACCGCCGAACAAGTTGCCGCCGCGAAGAAAATGCCACTGGGTGTCACCACCCGCGGCAAGTTGGCAGACAGCTCCTTCCCGGGCTTTATCGACCTGGTCAAGCGCCAGTTGCGTGAAGACTACCGTGACGAAGACTTGACCGAAGAAGGCCTGCGGATCTTCACCAGTTTCGATCCAATCCTGCAGATGAAAGCCGAAGCGTCGGTCAATGACACGTTCAAGCGAATGACCGGCCGTAAAGGCGCGGATGAAGTCGAAGCGGCCATGGTCGTGACCAACCCGGAAACCGGTGAGGTCCAGGCCCTGGTCGGCAGCCGCCTGGCCAGCTTCGCCGGTTTCAACCGCGCCCTGGATGCCGTGCGACCGATTGGTTCGTTGGTCAAGCCGGCGGTCTACCTCACGGCCCTGGAAAAACCGAGCAAGTACACCCTGACCAGTTGGCTGTCTGACGACCCGCTGTCAGTAAAAGGCGCTGACGGGCAGGTGTGGACGCCACAGAACTTCGATCGCCGTTCTCATGGGACAGTGTTCCTGTACCAAGGGTTGGCGCACTCCTACAACATCTCCACTTCGCGTCTCGGCCTCGAAGTGGGAGTGCCGAATGTCCTGAAGACCCTCGCGCGCCTGGGCATTACGCGTGAGTTCCCGGCATTTCCATCGATCCTGCTGGGTGCCGGCGCAATGACCCCAATGGAAGTCGCGACGATGTACCAGACCCTGGCCAACGGTGGTTTCAATACGCCGATGCGCGGGATCCGAAGCGTGCTGACGGCTGAAGGCGAGCCGCTCAAGCGTTATCCGTTCCAGATCCAGCAGCGTTTCGATGCGGGCTCCATCTACTTGATCCAGAACGCCATGCAGCGTGTGATGCGTGAGGGCACTGGTAGTTCGGTCTATAAGGTGCTGCCGTCCAACCTGACCCTGGCGGGTAAGACCGGTACCAGTAACGATTCGCGCGACAGTTGGTTTGCGGGTTTTGGCCAGGATGTGCTGGCGGTGGTTTGGATGGGGCGTGACGACAACGGCAAGACACCGTTCACCGGTGCCACCGGTGCGCTGCAGGTCTGGACCAGTTTCATGCGCAAGGCCGATCCGCTGCCGTTGAACATGCCGCAGCCGGACAACATCGTGCAGGCCTGGATCGATCCGCACACCGGGCAGGGGTCCGATGCCAACTGTCCGGGCGCGGTGCAGATGCCGTATATTCGCGGCAGCGAACCGCCACCCGGCGCCGCATGCGGTGGCAGTGCCCCTGCTGACGCGGAATCGGTGATGGATTGGGTCAAGGGCTGGATGAATTAAGCAAAGAGGGTTTCAAGTGAACAAGTGGTGGATTCCAGCTATTACAGCTCTGGCTTTGCTCAACGGTTGCGCCAGCGTGCAGCGCGGCTCCATTCCCGTGGTGGACTCGAGCACGACCGTGTCCAATAACGACCGGATCTCGGCCAACGGCGGGTTCCGCCAGACCGTGACCAACCGTCCCGCCCAGGCCAAGCCGCAAGCTGTGCCGCAGGATTCAGGTGTGGTGGTGATGGTGCCGGGTGGTGGCGCAGCGACGTCGGCGCCGATCAGCGCCGAGCCGTGGACCCCGGGGCCAAGCACCTCCGGTCCGATTGACGCGACCCCGATTCAGACGGCCCCGATCAACCAAGGCACCTACAACATGCCATCCACCCCGAGCGGCATTCCGTCGTCCTCCAGTGCCGGCGGCCTGTCGGCTGACGAGCAATTGGATGGCCCGGTACTGGCCTTGCTGACCACTGCACAGCAGCAGCAGGCGAGTGGCGACCTGAATGGTGCGTCGTCGAGTCTCGAGCGCGCCCAGCGCGTTGCGCCGCGTGAACCGCAAGTGCTGTATCGCCTGGCCCAGGTGCGCCTGGCCCAGGGCGATGCGCCGCAGGCCGAGCAATTCGCGCGTCGTGGCCTGACCTTGGCCAATGGTCGTCCCGACCTGCAAGCCAGCCTGTGGGCCTTGATTGGTGACGCGCGCGCCGCACAAGGCGACGCCGCCGGTGCCGCCCAGGCGCGCCAGAAAGCCAAGGTCAGTCTCTGATGGATGCACGGTTTCCCGCGATTGCCGAACAGTTATTGCTGATCGAGCGAGAGTTGCGTGTGCAGGGCTGGTGGGACGAGGTGTCCCCCAGCGTCGAGGCGCTCAGCAGTGTCGAACCCTTTTCGGTGGACACCCTGGACTTTCACCAGTGGCTGCAATGGATATTCCTGGTACGCATGAAGCAGATCCTCGAACAGGACCTGCCGCTGCCCAATGCGTCGGGCATTCTGGAAATGGCCGAGATGGTCTACGCCGATCGCCCGCTGGAAAGCCTTGGCTTACGCAATGCGCTGAAAAAGTTCGATCAACTGATCGTCGACGCTCGTTAATTGCCTGACTGCCGGCTTTTTCGGCAGTCTTGCGCATATTTCTACCGCTTGACGACATTCAGGCGAGTTTTATCCCTCCTCAAAGCCCTTTCTTCTACGTTCTCATGCGCTTAGTTGGAAAAAAGCGCAATTATTGCTTGACTTGAAGGGCCTGAAACAGAAGAATCCAAAGTCCGCTGTATCGGGACTGCCAGAAGCAGGCCCGCTCAGCAGATCATGAGGCGCACATCCGCGCCGACCTGTTACACCCGCAACGCGTTACCTCGCGCTGGGTGGGAAAAGCCCGCAACACTTGGGACGATCCCAATACTTGCTCAGTCAGTGCTGACGTAGTCGGCGACCACCGTCGCTCATGCTCTGTTGAGAAGTAAACCTATTAAGACCCGTCGGTTTTCAACGGACGGTATTCTGGCGTTTTAGAGGTGAACAACGTGGAGCTTTTATCTGGCGGTGAGATGCTCGTCCGCTTTTTGCGTGACGAAGGCGTCGACTATATCTACGGGTACCCAGGTGGTGCTCTGCTGCATGTTTACGACGCACTGTTCAAGGAACCGGCTGTTACCCACATCCTGGTTCGCCACGAACAGGCCGCGACCCATATGGCTGACGGTTATGCCCGTGCCACCGGTAAAGCCGGCGTGGTACTGGTAACGTCCGGCCCTGGCGCAACCAATGCCATCACCGGCATCGCGACTGCGTATATGGACTCTATCCCGATGGTGGTCATTTCCGGCCAGGTGCCCAGCACCATGGTGGGGACCGATGCATTCCAGGAAACCGACATGATCGGTATCTCCCGGCCGATCGTGAAACACAGCTTCATGATCAAGCATCCTTCGGAAATCCCGGAAGTCATGAAAAAGGCCTTCTACCTCGCACAGTCCGGTCGTCCGGGTCCTGTGGTGGTCGATATCCCCAAGGACATGACCAACCCGGCCGAAAAATTCGAATACATCTTCCCGAAGAAAGCCAAGCTGCGCTCCTACAGCCCGGCGGTCCGCGGGCACTCGGGGCAAATCCGCAAGGCGGCAGAAATGCTGTTGGCGGCCAAGCGCCCAGTGCTGTACTCGGGTGGTGGTGTGATCCTGGGCGGCGGTTCAGCACAGCTGACCGAACTGGCCAAGCTGCTCAACCTGCCGGTCACCAACACCCTGATGGGCCTCGGCGCCTTCCCGGGTACGGACCGTCAGTTCGTCGGGATGCTCGGCATGCACGGCAGCTACACCGCGAACCTGACCATGCACCATGCCGACGTGATCCTGGCCGTGGGTGCGCGGTTCGATGACCGTGTGATCAACGGTGCGAGCAAGTTCTGCCCGAATGCCAAGATCATCCATATCGACATCGACCCGGCGTCCATATCCAAGACCATCAAGGCCGACGTGCCGATCGTAGGTCCTGTTGAAAGCGTGTTGACCGAAATGGTTGCCGCGCTCAAGGACATCGGCGAGGCGCCGAACAAGGAATCCGTTGCCAGCTGGTGGAAGCAGATCGACGAATGGCGCGGTGATCGCGGCCTGTTCCCTTACGACAAGGGTGACGGCAGCATCATCAAGCCACAAACCGTGATAGAGACCCTGTGCGAAGTGACCAAGGGCGACGCCTTTGTGACCTCCGACGTGGGCCAGCACCAGATGTTTGCCGCGCAGTACTACAAGTTCGACAAGCCTAACCGCTGGATCAACTCCGGTGGCCTGGGCACGATGGGCTTTGGTTTTCCTGCGGCCATGGGCGTGAAACTGAGCTTCCCCGACACCGACGTCGCGTGCGTCACCGGTGAAGGCAGCATCCAGATGAATATCCAGGAACTGTCGACGTGCCTGCAGTACGGCCTTCCCGTGAAGATCGTCTGCCTGAACAACGGCGTGCTGGGCATGGTTCGTCAATGGCAGGACATGAGCTACAACAGCCGTCACTCCCATTCCTACATGGAGTCGCTGCCGGATTTCGTAAAATTGGTTGAAGCCTATGGCCACGTCGGCATTCGCATCACTGATTTGAAAGATCTGAAGCCGAAGATGGAAGAGGCGTTCGCCATGAAGGACCGCCTGGTGTTCATCGATATTCAGGTGGATACCAGCGAGCACGTCTACCCGATGCAGATCAAGGACGGCTCTATGCGCGACATGTGGCTGAACAAGACGGAGCGTACTTAATCATGCGGCACATTATCTCCCTGCTTCTGGAGAACGAACCCGGCGCTCTGTCTCGTGTTGTCGGCCTGTTTTCGCAGCGTAACTACAACATCGAAAGCCTGACCGTGGCTCCGACCGAAGACCCGACCCTGTCGCGTCTGACGTTGACCACTGTGGGCCACGATGAGGTGATCGAGCAGATCACCAAGAACCTCAACAAGCTGATCGAAGTGGTCAAGCTGGTCGACCTGTCGGAGAGTGCCCACATCGAGCGCGAGCTGATGCTGGTTAAAGTCAAGGCTACGGGTGCCCAACGTGCCGAGATCAAGCGCACGACCGACATCTATCGCGGGCAGATCGTCGATGTGAGCGCCAGCGTTTATACCGTTCAACTGACCGGTACAAGCGACAAGCTGGACAGCTTCATCCAGTCGATCGGGACGGCCTCGATTCTGGAAACGGTACGCAGTGGTGTCACCGGGATTGCCCGTGGCGACAAAGTACTCAGCATCTAACCCAAATTAGCGAATGGCCTTACGGCCTGGATATATAGAGGAACCTCATGAAAGTTTATTACGATAAAGATTGTGACCTGTCGATCATCCAGGGCAAGAAAGTCGCCATCATCGGCTACGGTTCCCAGGGCCACGCTCAAGCGTGCAACCTGAAAGATTCCGGCGTTGACGTGACCGTTGGCCTGCGCAAAGGCTCGGCCACTGTTGCCAAGGCTGAAGCTCACGGCCTGAAAGTGACTGACGTCGCTTCCGCTGTTGCTGCTGCCGACCTGGTCATGATCCTGACCCCGGACGAGTTCCAATCCGCGCTGTACAAGAACGAAATCGAGCCGAACATCAAGAAGGGCGCCACCCTGGCCTTCTCCCACGGCTTCGCGATCCACTACAACCAGGTCGTGCCACGCGCCGACCTGGACGTGATCATGATCGCGCCAAAAGCGCCGGGTCACACTGTACGTTCCGAGTTCGTCAAGGGCGGCGGTATTCCTGACCTGATCGCGATCTACCAGGACGCATCGGGCAACGCCAAGAACGTGGCACTGTCCTACGCCGCTGGCGTGGGTGGTGGTCGTACCGGCATCATCGAAACCACCTTCAAGGACGAGACTGAAACCGACCTGTTCGGCGAACAAGCCGTACTGTGCGGCGGTACCGTCGAGTTGGTAAAAGCCGGTTTCGAAACCCTGGTTGAAGCTGGCTACGCGCCGGAAATGGCCTACTTCGAATGCCTGCATGAACTGAAGCTGATCGTTGACCTCATGTACGAAGGCGGTATCGCCAACATGAACTACTCGATCTCCAACAACGCCGAATACGGCGAGTACGTGACTGGCCCGGAAGTGATCAACGCCGAGTCCCGTCAGGCCATGCGCAACGCCCTGAAACGTATTCAGGACGGCGAATACGCCAAAATGTTCATCAGCGAAGGTGCTACCGGCTACCCTTCGATGACCGCCAAGCGTCGTAATAACGCCGCTCACGGTATCGAAGTCATCGGCGAGCAACTGCGCTCCATGATGCCGTGGATCGGTGCCAACAAGATCGTCGACAAAGCCAAGAACTAAGTCGTACGTATCAGGGGGAAACGCGGCCTAGGCCGCGTTTTTTCGTTTGGGCGGCGGGTTCTGGTATAAAGCTGCATCGTTTGCGGGCGAACACTCGCCGCAAGTATCTGTCGAACTTTTTTCACACCGTTGCAAGGTAAAGTCCATGAGCGAACGTCCCGAAGAGCCAAGCCAGGCTCCTGACGCCGAAAGCCTGCTGCCGATCGATGAACATGTCGAAGAAGGGCATGACGCGGAAGGTCGCAAGGTCCGGCATCGTGGTATCTATCTTCTGCCCAACCTGTTCACCACGGCGAACCTGTTTGCCGGGTTCTATTCCATCATCAATTCCATGAGCGCGCAGAGTGCTCTGGCGGCGGGTGATGCGGCGAGTGCCAGCAAGTATTTCGGTTTTGCTGCCATCGCAATCTTCGTGGCCATGGTGCTCGACGGCCTTGATGGCCGTGTGGCGCGCATGACCAACACACAAAGCGCCTTCGGTGCCGAGTACGACTCGCTGTCGGACATGGTTGCGTTTGGCGTCGCCCCCGCGTTGCTGGCGTTTGCCTGGGCGTTGGGTGATATGGGGAAGGTTGGCTGGATGGTTGCCTTCATCTATGTCGCCGGTGCTGCCTTGCGTCTGGCGCGCTTCAACACCCAGGTTGGAACTGCCGACAAGCGTTACTTCATCGGTCTGGCCAGCCCCGCTGCTGCGGGTGTGGTGGCAGGTATCGTCTGGGCCTTCAGTGATTACGGCATCCAGGGTTCGAAAATGTCGTTCCTGGTGGCCTTGATGGTGGCCGCTGCCGGCATGCTGATGGTCAGCAACATCAAGTACAACAGCTTCAAGGAACTGGACTTGAAGGGGCGTGTACCTTTCGTGGCAATTCTGGCGGTAGTGCTGGTATTTGCCGTGGTGTTCAGTGATCCACCGCGCATCCTGTTGCTGGCGTTCCTGGTGTATGCCGCTTCGGGGCCGGTTCAATACCTGCTGCATCTGCGCCGCGACAAAACATTGCCTTAATGTAATTTCCCCCATACTCCGCAGTCTATTGGTGCATCAGTCCTCCAATGCTGCGGAGTTGCCATGTTAATCAAATTACCCAAAGCGTCCGATTGCCATGAGTCGGATGTCACGCCTGAATCCTTCTATTTCTCTCGCCGTAGCTTGCTCGGTGGCGCGCTTGCCGGTATTGCAGCCAGTAGCTTGCCGCGTTGGGCCAGTGCTGACGAGGCCTCGCGTTATGCCGATGTTGAAGCGGGCAAGGCGCCTGGCTGGTTTACCGAGAAACTGCCAGGCACAAAATGGCAGGCCATCACGGTGAAGGACGAGGCGATCACGCCTTTCAAAGACGCTACGCACTACAACAACTTCTATGAGTTCGGTACAGGTAAGGGGGACCCGGCCACGAATGCCGGTTCACTCAAGACCGAGCCGT
>NZ_CP081944.1:1020000-5487500 GCF_019823005.1 Pseudomonas sp. DR208 | reverse complement strand
GCGGAAGATGTAACGGGGCTCAAACCATACACCGAAGCTACGGGTATCACGTAAGTGATGCGGTAGAGGAGCGTTCTGTAAGCCTGTGAAGGTGAGTTGAGAAGCTTGCTGGAGGTATCAGAAGTGCGAATGCTGACATGAGTAACGACAATGGGTGTGAAAAACACCCACGCCGAAAGACCAAGGTTTCCTGCGCAACGTTAATCGACGCAGGGTTAGTCGGTCCCTAAGGCGAGGCTGAAAAGCGTAGTCGATGGAAAACAGGTTAATATTCCTGTACTTCTGGTTATTGCGATGGAGGGACGGAGAAGGCTAGGCCAGCTTGGCGTTGGTTGTCCAAGTTTAAGGTGGTAGGCTGAGATCTTAGGTAAATCCGGGATCTTAAGGCCGAGAGCTGATGACGAGTTATCTTTTAGATGACGAAGTGGTTGATGCCATGCTTCCAAGAAAAGCTTCTAAGCTTCAGGTAACCAGGAACCGTACCCCAAACCGACACAGGTGGTTGGGTAGAGAATACCAAGGCGCTTGAGAGAACTCGGGTGAAGGAACTAGGCAAAATGGCACCGTAACTTCGGGAGAAGGTGCGCCGGTGAGGGTGAAGGACTTGCTCCGTAAGCTCATGCCGGTCGAAGATACCAGGCCGCTGCGACTGTTTATTAAAAACACAGCACTCTGCAAACACGAAAGTGGACGTATAGGGTGTGACGCCTGCCCGGTGCCGGAAGGTTAATTGATGGGGTTAGCTAACGCGAAGCTCTTGATCGAAGCCCCGGTAAACGGCGGCCGTAACTATAACGGTCCTAAGGTAGCGAAATTCCTTGTCGGGTAAGTTCCGACCTGCACGAATGGCGTAACGATGGCGGCGCTGTCTCCACCCGAGACTCAGTGAAATTGAAATCGCTGTGAAGATGCAGTGTATCCGCGGCTAGACGGAAAGACCCCGTGAACCTTTACTATAGCTTTGCACTGGACTTTGAATTTGCTTGTGTAGGATAGGTGGGAGGCTTTGAAGCGTGGACGCCAGTTCGCGTGGAGCCATCCTTGAAATACCACCCTGGCAACTTTGAGGTTCTAACTCAGGTCCGTTATCCGGATCGAGGACAGTGTATGGTGGGTAGTTTGACTGGGGCGGTCTCCTCCTAAAGAGTAACGGAGGAGTACGAAGGTGCGCTCAGACCGGTCGGAAATCGGTCGTAGAGTATAAAGGCAAAAGCGCGCTTGACTGCGAGACAGACACGTCGAGCAGGTACGAAAGTAGGTCTTAGTGATCCGGTGGTTCTGTATGGAAGGGCCATCGCTCAACGGATAAAAGGTACTCCGGGGATAACAGGCTGATACCGCCCAAGAGTTCATATCGACGGCGGTGTTTGGCACCTCGATGTCGGCTCATCACATCCTGGGGCTGAAGCCGGTCCCAAGGGTATGGCTGTTCGCCATTTAAAGTGGTACGCGAGCTGGGTTTAGAACGTCGTGAGACAGTTCGGTCCCTATCTGCCGTGGACGTTTGAGATTTGAGAGGGGCTGCTCCTAGTACGAGAGGACCGGAGTGGACGAACCTCTGGTGTTCCGGTTGTCACGCCAGTGGCATCGCCGGGTAGCTATGTTCGGAATAGATAACCGCTGAAAGCATCTAAGCGGGAAACTAGCCTCAAGATGAGATCTCACTGGAACCTTGAGTTCCCTGAAGGGCCGTCGAAGACTACGACGTTGATAGGTTGGGTGTGTAAGCGCTGTGAGGCGTTGAGCTAACCAATACTAATTGCCCGTGAGGCTTGACCATATAACACCCAAGCAATTTGACTACTCTAACGAGCATCAGATTGCGGTGTGTGAAGACGAAATGAACCGAAAGTTCGACGTTCACAAAACACCGAAAGCTGTCACATACCCAATTTGCTGAAGCGAGGCGCAGGCCACGACTCAGTACCCGAATTTCTTGACGACCATAGAGCATTGGAACCACCTGATCCCATCCCGAACTCAGTAGTGAAACGATGCATCGCCGATGGTAGTGTGGGGTTTCCCCATGTGAGAGTAGGTCATCGTCAAGATTAAATTCCAGAACCCCTGATTGCTAACGCAGTCAGGGGTTTTGTTTTGGGCGGTCGAAAAGACAGCTAACATCCCAATTCGGCCAACAACTGCCCACAGTGCTAAAGTCCCACCCTCGATTTTGCCTTTCCCAAGGAAGCCGTTATGCCGGATGCGACGTCCCTCAGTGCTGGATTCATGGTGGTTCACGGCAACCGCCTGGACGAACTTCGCAGCCTGGTGGTCAGTTGGATGCGCCGGTACCCCTTGGCACCCCTGGAAAACGAAATCGCCCTGGTACAAAGCAACGGTATCGCCCAGTGGCTCAAGTTGGCTCTGGCCGAAGACCCGGAAGACGACGACATGGGCGGTTGCGGCATCGCGGCGGCAATCGATGTGCAGCTCCCTGGCAGTTTCATGTGGCAGCTCTACCGTATGGTTCTGGGCCGTGACGAAATCCCGCCCAAATCCCTGCTCGATAAAGCCCCACTGACCTGGCGCCTGATGCGCCTGCTTCCGGAGCTTATCGATCAGCCGCACTTCGAACCGCTGCAGCGCTTCCTCACCCACGACACCGACTTGCGTAAACGCTACCAACTCGCCGAGCGCCTGGCTGATCTGTTCGACCAATACCAGGTCTACCGTGCCGACTGGCTGGAAGATTGGGCCGCCGGCCGCCACCAATTGCGTAACGGTCGAGGTGAATCCAAACCCCTTAACCCAGCCAACTGCTGGCAAGCCGAACTATGGCGCGCGCTGCTGTTGGATGTTGGTGAAGAAGGCATGGCCGAAAGCCGCGCCGGCGTTCACCAACGTTTTATCGAGCGCATCAATACACTGGAAAAAGCGCCCGAGGGCCTGCCATCCCGCGTCATCGTTTTTGGCATCTCCTCGTTGCCCGCCCAGGCGCTGGAGGCCCTCGCCGGCCTCGCGCGCTTCAGCCAAGTCCTGCTCTGTGTGCACAACCCTTGCCGCCACCATTGGTCCGACATCGTCGCCGACAAAGACCTGCTGCGTAACGAATATAAGCGTCAGGCGCGTAAAGCGGGCATGCCGGTCACCATCGACCCACAAACCCTGCACCAGCACGCCCACCCGTTACTGGCGGCCTGGGGCAAGCAAGGTCGTGACTACATCAGCTTGCTGGACAGCTACGACGACCCCAACAGCTACCGCGCCGCTTTCCGCGACGGCCGCATCGACCTGTTCAGCGACAGCGAGCCGGCAACACTGCTCAATCAACTCCAGGACGATATCCTCGAACTGCGCCCACTCAATGAAACCCGCGAACTATGGCCCGCTGTGGATCTGGAGCGTGATACCTCAATCCGCTTCCACATCGCCCACAGCGCCCAACGCGAAGTGGAAATCCTCCACGACCAACTGCTCCAACGCTTCAGCGCCGACCCCACGCTGCGCCCCCGGGATATCATCGTCATGGTACCTGACGTCGACAGCTACGCGCCGCACATCCGCGCCGTGTTCGGGCAGCTCGAGCGCAATGACCCACGCTTCATCCCGTTCACCCTGACCGACCAAGGCCAACGCGGCCGCGACCCTCTGCTGATCGCTGTCGAACACCTGCTGAAACTCCCCGACAGCCGCTTTCCCGTCAGCGAAATTCTAGATCTGCTTGATGTTCCAGCCTTGCGCGAACGCTTTGCCATCAAGGAGCGCGACCTGCCCACGTTGCACCGCTGGATAGAAGGCGCCGGCATCCGCTGGGGGCTCAACGCCGAACAACGTGCAGACCTCGGCCTGCCAACCGGGCTGGAACAAAACAGTTGGCGTTTCGGCCTGCGCCGCATGTTGCTCGGTTACGCCGTAGGTACAGGTGCAGCGTGTGACGGTATCGAGCCCTACGACGAAATCGGTGGACTCGACGCTGTCCTGATCGGCCCCCTGGTCGCCGTGCTCGACGCACTCAACGATGCGCACCAAGCCCTGTCTCAACCCGCTCCCGCGAAGGAGTGGGGCGAACGCCTGCAACGCTTGATGCAATTGTTTTTCTTGCCGAGTAGCGAACACGACGACTACCTGCTGGGCCAACTCGAACAACTCAGAGAAGCGTGGCTGGAAACCTGCGAGTCCGTCGGCCTTAACGACGACTTACCCCTCACCGTAGTCCGTGAAGCCTGGCTAGCGGGTTTGGACCAAGGCCGCCTGTCCCAACGCTTCCTCGCCGGGGCTGTCAATTTCTGCACCCTGATGCCTATGCGTGCGATCCCTTTCAAGCTGGTGTGCCTGCTCGGTATGAACGATGGCGACTACCCGCGCGCGCAGCCCCCGTTGGACTTCGACCTGATGGGCAGTGACTACCGCCCCGGCGACCGTTCACGCCGCGAAGACGACCGCTACTTGCTGCTCGAGGCGCTGCTTTCAGCCCGCGACCAGCTCTATATCAGTTGGGTCGGCCGCAGCATCCGCGACAACAGCGATCGCCCGGCCTCGGTGTTAATCGGCCAACTGCGTGACCATCTGGCCAGTGGCTGGCACTGCGCTGACAGTGACGAGCCGCTGATCGAAGCCATGACCCAGGAGCATCCACTGCAACCGTTCAGCGCTCGCTACTTCCATGAGGGCGACTCGCTGTTCAGCTATGCGCGCGAATGGCAGTTGCTCCACGAAGCATCCGATACCACTCCGACAGAACACGGCCTGGCGCCCCATCAACAGGACGAGCCCCTGACCCTCGGCCAGCTACAAGACTTCCTGCGCAACCCCGTCAAACACTTCTTCAGCCAACGCCTGAAAGTATTCTTCGAGGCCGCCGAAGTACCGCTGGCCGACGAAGAACCCTTCGTGCTCGACGCGCTGCAACGCTACAGCCTGAGCGATAGTCTGCTCAGTGCAGCACTCACCGCGCCCGATCACTTCGACCAGGCGCTGAACGCCCAGGCTTTGCGCCTGCAAAGCAGTGGCCTGTTGCCGATGGTGGGTTTCGGCGAGTGCCTTCGCAACGAACTGATCGAGCCATTGCCCGATCTGCTGCGACGCTACCAACAATTATTGGCCCTCTGGCCCACCCCGCACCCCGGCGCCGAACCGATCAGTTTTGAGCATCGCGGCATTCAGTTGGAAGGCTGGATCAGCGGGCTGCATAGACGCAGTGATGGTGGGTTGCTCAGCGTCACCACCATCCCCAACAGCATCGGCTCGATCAAGACCCGCAAGTGGCATCGCCTGATTCGACCCTGGGTCAATCACGTGGTTGCCTGCGCTTGCGGTCTGCCGTTAAGCACCGGCTTGGTGGCCAGTGATGACACCCTGCTGCTGCCACCGCTGGATCAAGCCAATGCCCAGGAAATTCTCTGCAACTTGCTGCTCGCCTGGCACACCGGGATGAGCAAACCGTTGCCCATCGCCGTCAAGACCGCGTTTGCCTGGCTCGGCCAAACTGACCCGGCCAAGGCCGAAGCCGCCGCGGGTAAAGCCTACGAGGGTGACGGGCTCAATAACGAAGGCGAGCGCCGCGAAACCCCAGCGCTCACCCGGCAATTCCCGGACTACGCCACACTTATTGCCAGCGAAGAATTCGAAGGTTGGTGCGAAACCCTGTATCGCCCCCTGCTCAACGCCCCCTGGCGATCACTCACAAGCGAGGAGGCCGGCGCATGAACCACAAACCCTTGGCCCTGGCCTTCCCGCTCAACGGCAGCCAGCTGATTGAAGCCAGCGCCGGCACCGGCAAAACCTTCACTATCTCCGCCCTTTATCTGCGCCTTGTCCTCGGTCACGGTAGTGAAGGGGCTGGCTTTGGCCGCGAACTGCTACCGCCTCAAA
The DNA here is from genome assembly GCF_019823005.1 of Pseudomonas sp. DR208. Classification (NCBI taxonomy): domain Bacteria; kingdom Pseudomonadati; phylum Pseudomonadota; class Gammaproteobacteria; order Pseudomonadales; family Pseudomonadaceae; genus Pseudomonas; species Pseudomonas sp. DR208. The sequence goes on along the minus strand of NZ_CP081944.1, from coordinate 5,481,686 downwards.
TCCTGGTGGTGACCTTTACCGACGCCGCCACCAAAGAGCTGCGTGAACGCATCCGTATCCGTCTGGCCGAAGCCGCACGCTTTTTCCGCACAGAAATTGAACAGCCCGACGCCCTTATCGCTGATCTGCGTGACGAATATCCCGTCGACCAATGGCCGGCCTGCGCCAATCGGCTGGACATCGCTGCGCAATGGATGGATGAAGCCGCCGTTTCGACCATCCACAGTTGGTGCCAGCGCATGCTGCGCGAGCACGCCTTCGACAGTGGCAGTTTGTTCACCCAGACTCTGGAAACCGACCACAGCGATCTGCTCGGCGAGGTGCTGCGCGACTACTGGCGGCTGTTCTGCTACCCGATGCATGACGATGCGCTCAACTGGGTGCGCAACAACTGGGTCGGGCCTGCCGCGTTGATGCCGCGAGTCCGTGCGCTGTTCGGCAGCGAACGGCCCGTCGGAGAGACCCGCGAGCCCGCCGAGCTGATCGACGCCTGCCTCCAAGAACGCCGTGAAGCGCTGATGCAACTCAAGGCACCGTGGCAGCAGTGGGCCGCCGAGCTACGTGATATCTGCCTGCAAGCCGTGGCGGCCAAGGCCGTCGATGGCCGCAAGATGCAAGCCCGCTACTTCGAGCCCTGGTTCGAGAAGATCAGCGCCTGGGCTGTTGACGACACCCTCGAACAACTCGATATCGGCACCGGTTTCACTCGCCTGACACCCGACGGCATGGCCGAAGCCTGGAAGGGCGAGCCGCCTCAGCATCCGGGTATCGATGCCATGGCCGGCCTCAAGGCTGCCCTGGATGCCTTGCCGACGCCCGACGCCGCCGTGTTGCAACACGCGGCCGGTTGGGTCGGCAAACGCTTCGAAGAGGAAAAGCGTCGACGCGCCGAAATGGGCTTCGACGACATGCTCATCCGCCTCAATGCCGCCCTGCAATCCGAGGGAGGCGAGCGTCTGGCGAGCGTGATCCGCGAGCAGTTCCCGGTGGCGTTGATCGACGAGTTCCAGGACACCGACCCGGTGCAATACAGCATTTTCGACAGCATCTACCGCATTGAAGAAAACCACCTCGACAGCGGCCTGTTCCTGATCGGCGACCCCAAGCAGGCGATCTACGCCTTCCGTGGCGCCGACATCTACACCTACTTGCGCGCCCGCCAGTCCACCACCGGCCGCCATCACAGCCTGGGTACCAACTTCCGCTCCAGCCATGCGATGGTCGAGGCGGTGAACCATGTGTTCCAGCGTGCGGAAACGGGCCGGGGTGCGTTCCTGTTCCGCGAGCCGGATGGCAAAAACCCCGTACCGTTCCACTCGGTGCTGTCCCAAGGCCGCAAGGAACACTTGCAGGTCGATGGGCAAACGTTGCCGGCATTGAACCTCTGGCACTTGCCCACCGACCAGCCGATTTCCAACGTGCTGTATCGTCAGCAGCTGGCGGCGGCCTGTGCCACGCACATTGTTGAATTGCTCAACGGCGGCCAGCAGGGCAGTGCCGGTTTCCTGCAACCGGACGCGAGCTTCAAAGGCGTGCTGCCGTCAGATATTGCCATTCTGGTGCGCGACGGCAAGGAAGCCCAGGCGGTACGCGCAGAACTGGCCGCCCGTGGTGTGCGCAGCGTTTACCTGTCCGACAAGGACTCGGTGTTCGCCGCCCAGGAAGCCCACGACCTGCTGGCCTGGCTCAAGGCCTGCGCCGAACCGGACGTGGAGCGCCCTTTGCGTGCCGCCTTGGCCTGCGTCACCCTGAACCTGTCTTTACCGGAACTGGAGCGTCTGAACCAGGACGAACTCGCGTGGGAAAGCCGCGTCATGCAGTTCCGTGGCTACCGCGCAATCTGGCGCACCCAAGGCGTGCTGCCGATGCTGCGGCGCCTGCTGCACGACTTCAAACTGCCGCAAACCCTGATCGCGCGCAGTGATGGCGAGCGTGTGCTGACCAACCTGCTGCACCTCAGCGAACTGCTGCAACAAGCGGCCTCGGAACTGGACGGCGAACAGGCGCTGATCCGCCACCTGGCCGAACACCTGGCGCTCTCGGGCCAGGCGGGTGAAGAACAGATCCTGCGCCTGGAAAGTGATGAGCAACTGGTCAAGGTCGTGACCATCCACAAATCCAAAGGCCTGGAATACGACCTGGTTTTCCTGCCGTTCATCTGCTCGGCCAAACCGGTGGACGGCAGCCGCTTGCCGCTGCACTACCACGATGAACACGGCAAATCCCAGGTCAGCCTGCGCCCAACGCCCGAGTTGATCGCCCAGGCCGACAACGAGCGCCTCGCCGAAGACCTGCGCCTGTTCTACGTCGCCCTGACCCGTGCCAAACATGCGTGTTGGCTGGGCATTGCCGACCTCAAGCGCGGCAACAGCAACAGCTCCGTACTGCACCTTTCGGCACTGGGCTATTTGCTTGGCGCAGGCGCATCGCTGGGAGAGTCCGCCGGTTTGGCGCGCTGGCTCTTGGACCTTCAAGAAGGTTGCACGGCAATCAACTACGCCCAAGTGCCCGAAGCGCAAGACATCCTCTTCCACCCACCGCGCAACCAAGCCACGCTGCGCGCGCCCCTGCTGCCCAAGCGCAAGGCGGCGGAAAACTGGTGGATTGCCTCCTACAGCGCCTTGCGCATCGGCGACAGCATGAGCGCTGCCGCGCTCGAAGCGCCGGAAAGCCCAAAGGCCCAAAAGCTGTTCGATGACGAACGCCTCGACCCCGACGCACCCCGCGAAGTGGCGGCGTCCGGCGGTGACATTCACCGCTTCCCACGTGGGCCCAACCCCGGGACCTTTCTCCACGGGCTGCTGGAGTGGGCCGGGGAGGAGGGCTTCAACGTCACACCCGAGGCGATCGAAAAAGCCGTGGGCGCCCGCTGCAATCGGCGCAACTGGGAGGGCTGGATCACCACCCTCGGCAGTTGGCTCGGCCACCTGCTGCAAACACCATTGCCGGTGGAAAACGGTCACGTTTCCCTCAGCCGGTTGCAGCAGTACCAGATTGAAATGGAGTTCTGGTTCGCCAGCCACAAAGTCGACGTACTCGCCCTCGACAAACTGGTGTGCCAATACACCCATAACGGCGTCTCCCGCGTCGCCGCCGAACCGGTGCTGCTCAACGGCATGTTCAAGGGCTTTATCGATTTGACCTTCGAACACGACGGACGCTATTACGTCGCCGATTACAAATCCAACTGGCTTGGCCCCGACGATTCGGCCTACACCCCGGACGCCATGGAACAGTCGATCCTCGAGCATCGGTACGACCTGCAATACGTACTTTACCTGCTGGCCCTGCACCGCCAACTCAAGGCGCGCCTGCCGGACTACGACTACGACCGCCATATCGGCGGTGCGCTGTACATTTTCCTGCGTGGTACGCAGTCCGCGAGCCAGGGGGCGTATTTCACCCGGCCGCCACGAGAGCTGATCGAAGGCCTGGACCTGCTGTTCCAGGGCAAGCCGATCCCGCCCAGGGTTGAGCCCGCCTGGGAACAAGGAGTGTTGTTATGAGCCTGTCGCCATTACCGCTGGAGGAGCTGACACCCCTCAGCCGCGCCGCCGACCTGGTGCAATTGCTGGCGCGTTGGGTGGAGCGTGGCTGGTTGCGTGCCCTGGACAAAGCCTTCGTCGGCTTCCTGCACGAGCTCGATCCACAGGCTGACCCGCTGGTGCTGCTAGCCGCCGCGCTGACCAGCCATCAATTGGGTCATGGTCACGTCTGCCTCGATTTGTTCGAAACCCTCAAGGCGCCCGATTTCGCCCTGTCACTGCCGCCTGAAGGCGACCTGCAAACCGGCGCCATGCTGCTGCCATCGCAGTTGCTCGACGGCCTCGACGGCGCCCACTGGTGCCACGCGCTCGCCGCCAGCCATCTGGTCGCCCTGGCCGTCGATGGCAGCGAGCCCGCCCAAAGCCGTCCGTTGGTCCTATCCGGCAAACGCCTGTATCTGCGCCGCTACTGGACCTACGAGCGGCGCATCGATACCGCCTTGCGTCTACGGCTCGCCACCCAGGAAAACGTCGCCGCCGATCTGCCGCAGCGCCTGAGCCGTTTGTTTGACCAACCGCCGCCCGACGGCGTGATCGACTGGCAAAAACTCGCCTGTGCCTTGGCCACTCGCGGCGCATTCAGCATCGTCACCGGCGGCCCTGGCACTGGCAAGACCACCACTGTGGTGCGCCTGCTCGCGCTGTTGCAGGCGCCCGCCGTGGAAGCCGGCAGTCCGTTGCGCATTCGCCTGGCCGCACCGACCGGCAAGGCTGCCGCACGCCTCACCGAGTCCATCAGTCAGCAAGTGCTGTCGCTGAAAGTGCCGGACAACGTGAAGGAAAAAATCCCGACCCAGGTCACCACTGTCCACCGCCTGCTGGGCAGTCGCCCGGGCACGCGGCACTTCCGGCATCACATTGGCAACCCATTGCCCCTGGATGTGTTGGTCGTGGACGAAGCCTCGATGATCGACCTGGAAATGATGGCCAACCTGCTCGACGCCTTGCCGCCCCATGCACGCCTGGTGCTGCTGGGCGACAAGGACCAACTCGCGTCGGTAGAGGCGGGTGCAGTGCTCGGTGACTTGTGTCGCGACGCCGAAGCCGGCTTCTACAGCACCGAGACCCGCCAATGGTTGCAAGCGGTCAGCGGCGAAGACCTCAGTGCCAGCGGCCTGCAGGAAGACCTCGACGCCAGCCACCCATTGGCCCAACAAGTGGTGATGCTGCGTTACTCGCGGCGTTTCGGCGAGGGCAGTGGCATCGGCCAACTGGCGCGTTGGGTCAACCAGCAAAATGCCGAAGAGGCGCGCAAGCTGCTGGCGGCGCGCAGTCACGATGATCTGTTCTGCGTCAGCCTAAAGGGCGAGCACGACCACGCCCTGGAGCGTCTGGTGCTGGACGGGCAGGGTGATGGCGCCCACGGTTATCGCTATTACCTCAACCTGCTGCACAGCGCCCGCCCGTCACTTGATATCCCGCGGGAAAGCGACGCCTGGACCCACTGGGCGCAACAACTGCTGCAGGCCTTCGATGCGTTCCAACTGCTCTGCGCGGTACGCAAAGGCCCCTGGGGCGTGGAAGGCCTGAACCTGCGCATCACTGCTGCCCTGCGCAAGGTACGTTTGATCGAAGGCGACGAGCAATGGTACGAAGGCCGCCCGGTGCTGATGACCCGCAACGATTACGGTCTTGGCCTGATGAACGGCGATATCGGCATCGCCCTCAAATTGCCCGAAAGCGACGGCGGTCCCCAGGTGTTGCGCGTGGCCTTCCCACGCAATGATGGCCAGGGCGGTGTGCGATTTGTGCTGCCTAGCCGTCTGAATGATGTGGAAACTGTTTACGCCATGACCGTGCACAAATCCCAGGGCTCCGAGTTCACCCACACCGCATTGATCCTGCCGGATGCGTTGAACCCCGTGCTCACCAAAGAACTGATCTATACCGGCATCACGCGGGCCAAGCGCTGGTTCAGCCTGATCGAGCCCCGAGGTGGTGTGTTTGAAGAGGCGGTCAGGCGCAAGGTCAAGCGCTTGAGTGGGCTGATGCTGGAATTGGGCCACGAACCGGAAAAAACTGACTGACAGGTCATGCCATATTTCTGATTCAGTCGACTGATTTTTCTGGAAAAATAGCGGCCCCCGTGAAGACCTACTCTTCGCGGGGTTTTGCGCCGCTGTGCTATCGTTGCGGCATCATCTAAAAAACACCTGAGAGAATCGCTGCATGAACGTGGCTGTCTCGCCCACAGAGCGCAGTTTGAGCTGGAGACGCATGCTGCTGGTGGCGTTGCTGTGCGTACTCGCGCCGCGCGCCTTCGCCCAGGCGCCCGACCCCGCTGATCTTGCCGCCCAGCGCGCCCAAGCGGTCACTCAGGTGGTACTCGGTATCCTCAGTTATGCGCGCTGGCCGGTCGAGCCTGCGCAATTGCGCCTGTGCGTCGTCGGCCCGACCCAATACACCGACGACCTAATCAAAGGCACCACCCAGGCCACCGGTCGTCCGGTGGTGGTGCAGCGCCTGCTGGCCAACCATCCCGATATCGTCAATGCGTGCGATGCGGTGTACATCGGCAAACTGAGTGCCGATGAGCGTAGCCAGTTGTTCACCTCGTTGATCGGTCACCCGGTGCTGAGCATCAGCGAAGGCGGCGACCAGTGCACCGTGGGCAGCCTGTTCTGCCTGCGGGTGAGTGATGAGCAAGTGTCCTTCGAGGTCAACCTCGACTCCGTGGCGCGCAGCGGCGTGCGCATTCACCCCAGCGTGCTGCAGTTGTCCCGTCGGCGAGCGCCTGCGCCATGACTGTCACCAAAGTGCGACCTACCCTGCGCTCGGTCATCGGCAGGGGGCACCTGATCCTGGCTCTGGTGGCGGTGACCCTGGCCAGCATCTCGCTGACCCTGCTGGGTGTGCTGGCGCTGCGGGTGTATGCCGAACACAACCTGCACCTGATCGCGCGCTCTATCAACTACACCGTGGAAGCGGCAGTGGTGTTCAACGACAGCGCGGCAGCCACTGAAGCGCTCAGCCTGATCGCCTCCACCGAAGAAGTGGCCCAGGCCGAAGTCTTCGACGCCAATGGCAAGTTGCTGGCGCAGTGGATACGTCCGGATACCGGCATGCTCTCGCGAGTTGAACTGGAGCTGGCGCACACCCTGCTCGAACAACCCATCAGCCAGCCTATCCTCCACCAAGGGCGAGTCATCGGCAGCACTCACCTCACCGGTCACGGCGGTAGCCTGCTGCGTTTCCTGCTCAGTGGCCTGGCCGGGATCCTCATCTGCACCGCGCTCAGCGCGTGGATCGCTCTGCACCTGGCGCGACGCTTATTGCGCGGTATCACCGGCCCACTGCAAAGCCTCGCCGCCGTGGCCCACGCCGCCCGCAGCGAACGCGACTTCGATCGCCGTGTGCCGCCGGCGCGAATCGCCGAGTTGGACAGCCTGGGCAGCGACTTCAACGCTTTGCTCGGCGAGATGGAAGCCTGGCAAAACCATTTGCAAAGCGAAAACGAATCCCTCGCCCACCAGGCCAATCACGACAGCCTCACCGGCCTGCCTAACCGTGCGTACTTCGAAGGCCGTCTGATCCGTGCCCTGCGCAGTGCGGCCAAGGCCAAGGAACAACTGGCGGTGCTCTACCTCGACAGCGACCGTTTCAAAGAGATCAACGACAGCTTTGGCCACGCCGCCGGCGATGCCGTTCTCGTAGCGGTGGCCGAGCGCGTGCGTGCTCAACTGCGTGAGGATGACCTTGTCGCGCGCCTGGGCGGTGACGAGTTCGCCATCCTGCTGGCGCCGCTGCACAAGGTGGAAGACGCCGAGCGCATCGCCGACAAAATCATCGCCAGCATGGACCTGCCGATTCCGGTGCCCGGCAACACCCAGGTGTTGACCTCACTCAGTATCGGTATCGCCATCTACCCTGATCATGGCGCCACACCCGGCACCTTGCTCAATGCCGCCGACGCGGCGATGTACCAGGCCAAGCGTTTGTCCTCGGGCGGCCAGCAAACGGCGGAGTCGGAGAATTCCGTCGTCAACGTTCAACACAGGAGTTGACCCCTTGTTCACGACCGCGCGTTTCATGTTTATCACCTTGCTGGTGGCCCTGCTCGCCCTTGGCGGCTGCCAGACCGCTCCACCCAAAGGCCTTACCCCGGCACAAGTCGCGGTCCTCAAGCAGCAAGGCTTCGAACTGACCGACGAAGGCTGGGCCTTCGGCCTGTCCGGTAAAGTGCTGTTTGGCAGCGACGTCGAGACGCTCAACCAACCCAGCACCGACATCGTCCAACGCATCGGCAAGGCCCTGCTGGGCGTGGGCATCGAACGCGTGCGCGTCGACGGCCACACCGATGCATCGGGCAAGGAAACCTACAACCAGCAACTGTCCCTGCGCCGCGCGAAAAGCGTGGCGGCGGTGTTGACCGGTGTGGGCATGAAAGAAGAAAACATCCAACTGCGCGGCTTGGGCAGCAGCGAGCCGGTGGCCTCCAACGATACGGCGGCAGGGCGCACCGAGAATCGGCGGGTGTCGATTGTGGTGATTGCGGACTGAGTCACTACCCCCATCTCGACTTGAAACCCAATCAACTGTGGGAGCTGGCTTGCCAGCGATGGCAGTGTGTCAGTCAGTACATCCGGTACTGAGACACCACTATCGCCGGCAAGCCAGCTCCCACAGTTGGTTTGGCGGTGCGCATGGAACAGCGTTTGCTAAGTAACTTCTACGTAGGAAAGCTCTGCCATGACGAATTTTGATGGCTAGGCTGACGAGGTTTCGCTTTTTCGCAAATGGTGAGCTTAGTTAAATGAACGCTCCAACTAACCACCGTAAAGGATTGCGATGAATATAAACGTCAGTGATTTCCGGCAAGCAGTTTCCAAAGTTAGACATTTCAAAATGTGCCTTCGATGAACTTTTGAGCGCAAGAGAGTTGCTAGCATCTGAAAGTCAGGGGGCTCGATTCGATACCAAGGCTGCCTACATCAATTCTCTACAATCATCCGTCTTGAGTGAGGAGCTAGATAGAATCCGAACCATGATCGACCATGAATGCCATGTCTTGATTCTTGATGGTTTTAAGGTCGAGAAACTTGAAAACTTTAAATCACTGATATGGACATTTGGTTCGCTACTTGGCGTACCTATGGTACAGAATCATCTGGGTCACAAGGTGATTGAGGTTTATGACAGAGGCGGTAAGAGTATTGAGGAGGGGGCTAGATACCATCAAACCCGTCAAGGTGCGTACGTACACAACGATGGAGTGAGCGATCCGCTACCTATCGATTACTTGATCCTGGCTTGCGGACAGCAAGCGCTTTTGGGCGGCGAGAGCATCCTGATTGATGCAAGCGCGGTATACGCGGAGCTGATGGCGTTTCCGGAAATATTGGAAGAGCTTAAATGCAACTTCTTTTTTGAAAACCGCGGTATGTCAGATGAAGAGCAGCTTTTCAAGGCGCCCATTCTGAGTTTTTCCAATGAAGGCATTCCACTGATCAGATACTTTCGGGTCTACATTGAATCCGCCCACATCAAAGCGGGAGTGCCGTTAACGGTGGCTCAATGTCAAGCGCTGGACTTTCTGGATACTGTTCTCGATCAGTCATCCGTTCAGCAGCGAGTGTTGCTGGAATCAGGGCAGGTACTTATTTCGGCCGATAATAAGTTTCTTCATACTCGCACGCACTTCATTGACAGGAATACGCCACGTTGTGTGATAGATGATGCTGAGTCTTTGAGCGATCTAAATCGCTACATGCTACGGATGTGGTTGCGTAAACAATGACACCTCGATGCCCATAGCGTACATCCTCTACTATCCGCCATAAGCCGAGCCCCATGGACAACTCCGATATCGCGATCACGCTGGTCTTGATCTCAGCCTTCATGCACGCCACTTGGAACGCTGTCGTCCGCGCCGGCAGCAGTCGCTTCATGACCTTGGCCATGGTGGATGGCACCGCCCTGGTGATATGCCTTTTGGCGTTGCCGTTTGTCAGCGTGCCGAGCCTGGAGGTGTGGGGCTACATCCTCGTCTCCGTGGGACTCAATACGGTCTATCGGCTATTTCTGATCAAAGCCTACGAAGCGGGAGATTTCGGGCAGGTGTACCCGGTGATGCGTGGGATACCGCCGGTACTGGTCGCTTTATTTTCCTACTTTCTGTTGCATGAGCAGTTGTCACGCGAGGTGCTGGCGGGTGTGGTGTTGATTTGTGTAGGCATTATCAGCCTGACCTTTGTGCGCAGGATGACGGCGCAGATGCTCAAGCCGATCCTGATGGCGGTGTGTGCCGGGGCGTTTATCGCGGCTTACACGGTGGTGGACGCCAAAGGCGTGAGAGCCAGTGAAACGGTGTTGCAATACATCATCTACCTGACGGTATTCCAGAGCATTCCGATCCCGGTTCTGGCGTTTTCCAGGGAGCGTTTGGCCTTGATGCGAGCGATACGTGGGCATTGGCGAGTCGGCCTGTTGGGCGGTGTTTTTTACCTGGCGTCTTACGGATTGGTGTTGTTTGCATTGTCGCTGGACGCGGTGGCCAAGGTCTCAGCGCTGCGGGAAACCAGTGTTATTATCGGCGCCATTATTGCCGCGCTGTTCTTCCACGAACAGTTTGGTTGGCGACGGATGCTGTCGGCATTCGTCATTGTTTGCGGGATCATCTTGATCAAAGTGAGCACCTGATGGCCCAGCGTCCGCCTCCCACTCCGATGCTTCAAGCGTTCGTCAGCGCTGCGCAAACCGGTAGCTTTGCGCGTGCGGCGTCGCAGCTTAACCTCACCGCCAGCGCCATCAGCCATCAAATTGCAGGCCTGGAGGAATGGTGGGGCGTGCAGTTGTTTGAGCGGCATTCGCGCGGCGTCAAGCTGACGTCCGCAGGGCAGGCTTTGTTGCCAGTCACCGACGGATTTTTCAAGGCGCTGGATGGGGTCTTGCATTCACTCAACCCCGCAAAGTCCCGTCCGCTGTACCTCTCATGCACGTCCTCGCTCTGTTCGACATGGCTGATCCCCAGGATGCACGGCTCTCACACTGAGGCTTCGTTCAACCTTGATCTGGTGTTGACCAGCGCCGACATCAACAGCACCAGTCTGGAAGCGCATCAATACGATGTCGCGGTGGTGATGGGGTATGGCGATTACCCGGATCATCATGTTGAACTGCTGATGCGTGACGCGGTGTTCCCCGTTTGCTCGCCGGAATTTCTAAGGCCGAAGGGGGATATTGCGCCGGAGGATGTCGCCCAATACCCGCTGATTCATAGGGTGGACGATCAGGTGTGTCCGGGGTGGGAAAGCTGGTTTGCGTTTCAGGGCCTGCCGACGCCGCCTTATCACCATGGGCCGCGCTTTCCGGATTCGAGCCTGGCGATCAGTCTGGCGGTAAAGGGCGCAGGGATTGCGCTGGGCAGGACTGCGTTGGTGTATGACCAATTGGAAAACGGTGCATTGGTTGCGTTGAAAAGCCCAGTGATGATGTCCCCAGCGGCCTACTACATCATTTGTCGAAATGGGCGGCAGTCAGAGCCGGATATTGCGCGTCTGATTGAATGGCTCAAAAACCGTGCGGGTGAGTTCCTGCGCGAAGTTCGGGCTCGGTATCCACAAATAGCCGGGACTACCGTCGTTTAAATGTTGGGAGGAGCAGGGCTCCTCCCGCATTCGAGCGGTGTTCGCTTAACGGCCCGGTGTCATCGCTTGCGTGAGGTCATCGACCACGGCTTTGCCCATCTCACACAGGTAATGCGCGGCCCACGCGTATTGCTCGCCGCGTACATCCATGGCGGCTTCCATCGCGAGTTTCTTGGAGTAGAACAGCAGGGTGGAGGCGTGCTCCAGCGCTTCCTCAATGGGCATGCCGGCGTTGACGCGGAACAGCGGTTTTTCGTTTTCGCCGTAGTCGCCGAAGGTGACTACGCCGAGGGTAGTGATGGAGGAAAGCGGTGGATCGGGGACGATTTTTGACATGATGTTTCCCAAATTTGCAGTAGGGGTCACCACGGCATGTCGCTAAACATGAAGAGGTGGCAGCTGTACACGGGTTAGCGAACCGGTAAATTTGGGAACCCGGCAGACCCGAAGGTCTCCCGCGTACAGCCGCCATAAAATGGTAGAGACAGGTAAAAAGCCTGGCAATACTTTGGCATCACATCCCAACTAATCCGAGTCGCTAAACCCGATCGCTGATGAGCAGCGAAGTCAGGAGGCTAGTGACCCAAACGGTAAGGCGCAATGGGGTAGAGAGTCTCTAGGAAACGTCCTGCAAATTAAAGCGAATCATCGTTGATGGCCCTTTAATCCGCGAACCTGATCTCCCTGGTCTCCCCCATCAACAGCCCCTGATTCTGCTCCGTCACCTCCCTGATGTAGTCCCACAACAACGTAATCCGCTTCAACTTCCTCAGATCCTCCCGGCAATACATCCAGAACTGGCGAGTGATGGAAATCTGCTCCCCCAGCACCGGTAACAACCGTGGATCCTGCGCCGCCAAAAAACACGGCAATATCGCCATCGACCGCCCTTGCTGCGCCGCCACGTACTGCGCAATCACGCTGGTACTGCGCAAACTGGCGCTGGCTCCGGGCACTACGTTTGCCAGGTACAGCAGCTCCGAGCTGAACGCCAAGTCATCCACATAGCTGATAAACGGATGCTCGGCCAAGTCCACTGGTTTGCGGATCGGCGGGTGTTGATCGAGGTATTCCTGGGTCGCGTACAGCTGCAATTTGTAGTCGCACAGTTTGCAGCACACATACGGCCCGTGTTCCGGGCGTTCCAGGGCGATGACGATGTCGGCTTCGCGCTTGGACAGGCTGATGAAGTGCGGCAGGGGCAGGATGTCTACCGAGATGGCCGGGTAGGTGTCGACGAAGTGGCTCAATTGCGGGGTGACGAAGAAGCTGCCGAACCCTTCGGTGCAGCCCATGCGCACGTGGCCGGACAACGCCACGCCGGAGCCGGAGACTTGTTCGCAGGCCATGTGCAGGGTGCTTTCGATGGACTCGGCATAGCCCAGCAAACGCTGGCCCTCGCTGGTGAGTACGAAGCCGTTGGTCCGGGATTTTTCGAACAGCAGGGTGCCGAGCGACACTTCCAGCGAACTGATGCGCCGCGACACGGTGGTGTAGTCCACCGCCAGGCGCTTGGCGGCCACGCTGGCCTTGCGGGTGCGGGCCACTTCGAGGAAAAACTTCAGGTCATCCCAGTTGAGGGAGCCCAGGGACGTGATGTTTTTTTGCATATTGGTCCGGCTTTTATGTGCGTTCTTATTAGAGATTTGCACATCTATACTCCAAAAACAGTCCGAACGCCTCATTTCCCAAGGCGGTTACGCGCCTTGTCTCTGCATAAATATAAGATTGGAGACCACATGAACGCATCTGCCGATATTTCCGTGCAACAGGTCAAGTTGCTGATCAACGGCGAGTGGGTCGAGTCCAAGACCACCGAGTGGCAAGACATCGTCAACCCGGCTACCCAAGAGGTGCTGGCCAAAGTCCCGTTCGCCACTGCCGATGAAGTCAACGCTGCCATCGATGCTGCCCACCGCGCCTTCCAGACCTGGAAGCTGACGCCGATCGGCGCGCGCATGCGCATCATGCTCAAGCTGCAAGCCTTGATCCGCGAACATTCCAAGCGCATCGCCGTGGTCCTCAGCAACGAGCAGGGCAAGACCATTGCCGATGCCGAGGGCGATATTTTCCGTGGCCTGGAAGTGGTGGAACACGCCTGCTCCATCGGCACCCTGCAAATGGGCGAGTTTGCTGAAAACGTCGCTGGTGGCGTCGACACCTACACCCTGCGCCAACCCATCGGCGTGTGCGCCGGCATTACCCCGTTCAACTTCCCGGCGATGATTCCGCTGTGGATGTTCCCGATGGCGATCGCCTGCGGGAACACCTTTGTCCTCAAGCCCTCCGAGCAGGACCCGCTGTCGACCATGCTGCTCGTCGAGCTGGCGCTGGAAGCTGGCGTGCCGGCTGGCGTGCTCAACGTGGTGCACGGCGGTAAGGATGTGGTGGATGCGCTGTGCACTCATAAAGACATCAAGGCCGTGTCCTTCGTGGGCTCGACCGCCGTGGGCACTCACGTCTACGACTTGGCCGGCAAACACGGCAAGCGCGTGCAGTCGATGATGGGCGCCAAGAACCACGCCGTGGTGCTGCCGGATGCCAACCGTGAACACACCCTCAATGCCCTGGTCGGCGCCGGTTTCGGTGCGGCGGGCCAACGTTGCATGGCCACTTCGGTGGTGGTGCTGGTGGGCGCGTCCAAGCAATGGCTGCCGGACCTGAAAGCGCTGGCGCAAAAGCTCAAGGTCAATGCGGGGAGCGAAGCCGGCACCGATGTCGGCCCGGTGATTTCCAAGCGTGCCAAGGCACGCATTCTGGAGCTGATCGAAAGCGGTGTGAAAGAGGGCGCCAAGCTGGAGCTGGATGGCCGCGACATCAAGGTGCCGGGCTTCGAGCAAGGCAACTTTGTCGGCCCGACGCTGTTCTCGGGCGTGACCACCGACATGCAGATCTATACCCAGGAAATCTTCGGCCCGGTGCTGGTGGTGCTGGAGGTCGCGACCCTCGACGAGGCCATCGCCCTGGTCAACGCCAACCCGTTCGGCAACGGTACCGGCCTGTTCACCCAGAGCGGCGCGGCGGCGCGCAAGTTCCAGAGCGAAATCGATGTAGGCCAGGTCGGCATCAACATCCCGATCCCGGTGCCGGTGCCGTTCTTCAGCTTCACCGGTTCCCGTGGTTCCAAGCTTGGCGACCTCGGCCCATATGGCAAGCAAGTGGTGCAGTTCTACACCCAGACCAAGACCGTCACCAGCCGCTGGTTCGATGACGACACGGTCAACGATGGCGTCAACACCACCATCAACCTGCGCTGATCCGGGAGACGATCATGAAGATTGCATTTATCGGCTTGGGCAACATGGGCGCACCCATGGCCCGCAACCTGATCAAGGCCGGCCATGCGCTGAACCTGTTTGACCTGAACCAGGCGGTGCTCAAGGAACTGGCCGAGTTGGGTGGCACCATCAGCGATTCGCCGCGTGATGCGGCCACCGGCGCTGAGCTGGTGATCACCATGCTGCCCGCCGCCGCCCATGTGCGCAGCGTGTGGCTGAATGATGACGGTGTACTTGCCGGTATCGGCAAAGGCGTACCGGCGGTGGATTGCAGCACCATCGACCCACAAACTGCCCGTGACGTCGCCGCTGCCGCCGCCAAACACGGTGTGGTGATGGCCGACGCGCCCGTTTCTGGCGGTACTGGCGGCGCCGCCGCAGGGACGCTGACCTTCATGGTCGGCGCCACCCCGGAACTGTTCGCCACCCTGCAACCGGTGCTGGCGCAGATGGGCCGCAACATCGTGCACTGCGGTGAGGTGGGCACGGGGCAAATCGCCAAGATCTGCAACAACTTGTTGTTGGGGATCAGCATGGTCGGCGTCAGCGAAGCCATGGCGCTGGGCGACGCGCTGGGCATCGACACCCAGGTGCTGGCCGGCATCATCAATAGCTCTACCGGGCGCTGCTGGAGTTCCGATACCTACAACCCGTGGCCGGGTGTGATTGAAACCGCGCCGTCGTCCCGTGGTTATACCGGTGGGTTTGGCGCCGATCTGATGCTCAAGGACCTGGGCCTGGCTACTGAGGCTGCACGTCAGGCCAAGCAACCCGTGATTCTGGGCGCTGTGGCCCAGCAGTTGTATCAATCGATGAGCCAGCGTGGGGAAGGGGGCAAGGACTTCTCGGCGATCATCAATAGCTATCGCAAACCCAAGTAGGGGCGGTTCCGGGAGCCTGCTAATAGTGGGCTCCCGGGTTTTTGCGGCTCAAGCAAACACAAAATATTTACGCACCGTCTCGACCACTTCCCACGTCCCCTTCATCCCCGGTTCCACCACGAAGATATCCCCAGCTCGCAAGTGAATCGGCTCCAGGCCTTCCGGCGTGATGATGCAGTAGCCTTCCTGGAAGTGGCAGTATTCCCACTTCACGTAGTCCACGTACCACTTGCCCGGGGTGCAGATCCAGGTGCCCATGATCTTGCTGCCGTCTTCGCTGGTGTAGGCGTTGAGGTTGACGGTGTGCGGGTCGCCTTCGAGTTTTTCCCATTTGCACGCGTCCAGGACCGGCAGGGGATGAGTGTCGCGCAGTACGGTGATGGGCTTGGACATGATGACTCCGAGGAAGGGAATGGAAGGATGCACCCTAAGGCCTAGGGCGTTGCGTCAGTGGTCTGAACTCGACATCGGGATGCCCAGAAGCGCAGCGGTGTGATGATCCGGAAATTACCGCGAACCCCTGTGGGAGCCGGGCTTGCCCGCGATAGCGGAGTGTCAGGCTATGAAGATGCAAGCAGTGCCACCGTCATCGCGGGCAAGCCCGGCTCCCACAGGGCACGGTGACGCATCCGGACGATATATTTGTGCGATTTCTCGTCCGTTCTTCGCAGTAAGTGCGAAAGATTTCCCGCTTCACGCCAGAATTCGCAAGAAAATTCGCAGCCGGCCCTCGTATCATTCACCCCAGTAACCGCCGAGAGCCTTGAAATGAACCCAATAAAAACGTGGTGGGATATCAGCCCGCCCTTGAGTACGGCGACCCCGACCTGGCCGGGGGATACGCCGTTCCAGGAAGAGCGCGTGTGGCAGTTCGGCCCGGAGTGTCCAGTGAATGTCGGGCGCATCACCTTGTCGCCGCACACCGGCGCCCACGTGGATGCGCCGCTGCATTACAGCGCGGACGGCGCGGCCATTGGTGAGGTGTCGTTGGATGTGTACATGGGGCCTTGCCGCGTGCTGCATTGCCTGGACAGCGGTGCGCTTATACAGCCGCACCAACTTCAAGGCCGTGTGGATAACTTGCCGGAGCGCGTGTTACTGCGTACTTATCCACAAGCGCCGCTGACCGAATGGGATTCGAATTTCACCGCCATCGCCCCGCAGACCATCGAGTTGCTCGCCAGCCTCGGAGTGCGCTTGATCGGCATCGATACGCCCTCGCTGGACCCGCAGCAGTCCAAGACCATGGATTCCCACAACGCCGTGGCGCGCCATGGCATGGCGATTCTCGAAGGCATCGTGCTCGATGACGTCCCCGAGGGCGATTACGAACTGATCGCCCTGCCGCTGCGCTTTGCCAACCTCGACGCGAGCCCTGTCCGCGCCATTCTCCGCCCGCTCAAGGAGCCCACGCGATGAGCCAATGTCCCTTCTCTGCTGACTATCAGCCGCCCGAAGAATGGCATAACGCCGAACTGAATTTTTCCGAGTCCATGAGCTACGGCGATTACCTGGACCTGGGCAAAGTCCTCAGCGCCCAGCACCCGTTGTCGCCGGACCACAACGAAATGCTCTTCATCATCCAGCACCAGACCTCGGAGCTGTGGATGAAGCTGATGCTCCACGAACTCAAGGCCGCCCGCGAACATGTACGCCTGGGCGAGCTGCCACCGGCGTTCAAGATGCTGGCGCGGGTGTCGCGGATCTTCGATCAACTGGTGCACGCCTGGGCGGTGCTGGCGACGATGACGCCCTCGGAGTACAAGGCGATTCGCCCGTTCCTGGGGCAGTCGTCGGGGTTCCAGTCATTCCAGTACCGCGAGATCGAATTTATCCTCGGCAATAAAAGCGCGGCGCTGTTGCGGCCCCATGCCCATCGGCCGGAACTGTTGAACGAGTTGAAAGTGGCAATTGCCACGCCGTCGCTGTATGACGAGGCGATCAACCTGATGATCAAGGCGGGCCTGGCGATTGATCCAAAGCGGGCCGAGCGCGACCCGACGGCGGCGACGGTTCACGATGAGTCCGTGGAGGCGGCGTGGCGTGAGGTGTACCGCGACCCGAAGCGTTACTGGGATTTGTATCAGTTGGCCGAGAAGTTTATCGACCTGGAGGATTCGTTCCGTCAGTGGCGTTTCCGCCATGTGACGACGGTGGAGCGGATTATCGGCTTCCAGCCCGGTACCGGCGGTACGGAGGGTGTGGGGTATCTGCGCAAGATGCTCGATACCGTGCTGTTCCCAGAACTGTGGCGAGTACGTTCCACGCTGTAAACAAAATGTGGGAGGGGGCTTGCCCCCGATGGCAGTGTCAGTCAGTACATCGGGTACTGATAGACCGCTATCGGGGGCAAGCCCCCTCCCACAGGCATCACTGCGCGTTGACTATCGCGTGACTTCTGCGAACCCGCAGCCGATAGGCAATGTAGATAATCCCCACCCACACCGGCATCGCATACACCGACTCGCTGATGCCCGGAATCGCCAGCATCACGCTGATGATCATCACCATGAACGCCAGGCACAGGTAGTTGCTGAACGGGAACCAGAAGGTCTTGAACGACGGCGTCAGGCCCTGTTCGCCCATGGCCTTGCGGAACTTGATGTGGGTGATGCTGATCAGCGCCCAGTTGATCATCAGCGAGGCAACCACCAGCGCGAACAGCAACTCCAGCGCGCTCTTCGGTGCGACGTAGTTGACCACCACGCACAGCATCGTCACCAGGGCCGAAATCGCCAGGGCGCGGATCGGCACGCCTTGCTTGTTCAACTTCATCAGCGACTTGGGCGCATCGCCTTGCTCGGCCAGGCCGAACAGCATGCGGCTGTTGCAGTACACGCCGCTGTTGTACACCGACAGCGCCGCGGTCAGCACCACGAAGTTGAGAATATGGGCGGCGGTGTCGTTACCGATCAGCGAGAAGATCTGCACGAATGGGCTGCCGCTGTAGGCATCGCCCGACGCGCCGAGGGTTTGCAGCAGTTGGTCCCATGGGTAGAGCGACAACAGCACGGTCAATGCGCCGACGTAGAAAATCAGGATGCGGTACACCACCTGGTTGATCGCTTTCGGGATGACCTTGCGCGGTTCGCTGGCTTCGGCGGCGGTGATGCCCACCAACTCCAGGCCACCGAAGGAGAACATGATGAACGCCATGGACATCAACAGCCCCATGCCGCCATTGGGGAAGAACCCGCCGTGGCTCCACAGGTTGCTCACCGACGCCTGCGGGCCGCCGGTGCCGCTGAACAGCAGGTAGCAACCGAGCACGATCATGCCGACAATCGCCACCACCTTGATGATCGCGAACCAGAACTCGGCTTCACCGAAGAACTTCACGTTGAGGGTGTTGATCAGGTTCACCGCCACGAAGAACACCAGCGCACTGACCCAGGTCGGGATCTGCGGCCACCAGAACTGGATGTACTTGCCCACCGCCGTCAGTTCGGCCATGCCTACCAGCACGTAGAGTACCCAGTAGTTCCAGCCGGCCAGGAAGCCCGCGTAGCCGCCCCAGTATTTGTGGGCGAAGTGGCTGAAGGAACCGGCCACCGGCTCTTCGACGATCATCTCGCCAAGCTGGCGCATGATCAGGAATGCGATAAAACCGGCAATCGCGTAGCCCAGGATCATCGACGGCCCCGCCGACTTGAGTACCCCGGCCGAGCCGAGGAACAACCCCGTGCCGATCGCCCCTCCCAAGGCGATCAACTGAATGTGCCGGTTCTTCAGGCCACGCTTGAGGCCCACCGGGTTAACCATGTCATCCGCCATTAACATTCCCTTCTACTTGTTTTTCTCAGGGTGGAGTGCACGCCGCATCTACCCCTCAGAAGTGCTGAGGGTCAGATATTACTCTGCGTGAACTTTTCGTAATACAGCTGAACGCCATCAAGTGCCTGATCCGCCAGCCATTGTTGGACGGATTCGACCATTGGAGGGGGGCCGCACAGGTACATATCCGCCGATCTGTCCCGCCATTCGGCCAGGTCGAAATGCTCGGTGAGGTAACCGCGCTTGCCGGGCCATTCGTCCGAGGGCGCGCTGAGCACTTCGGTGTAGCGAAAGTCCGGGATTTTCGCGGCGTAGGCCTGGATGCGCGCCGCTTCGCACAAGTCTTCTGCGCCACGCACGCCGTAGTACAGGTGCACGGGCTGGTCGCAGCCGTTGGCGGCCAGTTCATCGAGCATGCCCAGCAACGCCGATAACCCGGTGCCGCCCGCCACCAGCACCAAGGGTTTGGAGACGTGCCGCAGGTAGAAAGCGCCGAGTGGTGCTTCCATCACCAGTTCATCACCCACCTGGCAACGCTCGCGCAGGTAGTTGCTCATCACCCCATCGGGCAGCAGGCGCACCAGGAATTGCAATTGATTGCCCGGAAGGTTGGCGAAGGAATACGAGCGCCAACTGTCCGTTCCAGGCACCGACAGGCGTGCATATTGGCCCGGCAGGAATTCCAGTGCCTGATCCAACTGGACCTGCAGGATCGCCGTGCTGGCCGACACCTGCTCCACCGCGCTCACGGTGCCCTTGACCTGAACCGGCCCCGGCGCATTGCACAGGCTCGAATCAAAGTCGAAGTAGAACGTCGCATCGGACTTCACCCGCGTCTGGCAACTGAGCATCTTGCGCTGTTGCAGGTCGAGGTTGGACAGGGCCTCTTCGTCGACATAATCCTGGCTGTAGTCGCCGGATTCGCAACGGCCCTGGCAAGTGCCGCACACGCCTTCACGGCAATCCAGCGGGATCTTGATGCCGTTGCGCAGTGCTGCATCCAGCAGGATTTCATTGGCGCCGACGGGGAAGAACAGGGTCTTGCCGTCGGCAAAACTGAAGGCCACTTTGTGATTCATGTGTTGCTCTCCGCATATTTATAACGTGCGCTCGCCACAAGAAGCCCGGTTGCCACAAACCCCTGTGCCATAAAAGGTCGCTGCTAGAGGTGATAGAAATCCAGCACCGAGTTAATGGTGTCGTTGAGCAGCAGCGCATGCTTGCGGGTGATCAACCAGCTGTCGCCTTCCGGTTTCAGGGTATAGGTGGCGTGGCCGTAAAACTGCTCCGACGTGGCCAGGCGATAGAACAGCGTGTGCCAATTCAGTCGCACCTCCAGCGTGCCATCCGCCTGCTCGGCAACGCGCACGTTGTTGATCATGTGCAGGGTGCGCGGCATCGGTGTGGCCGACGCCGCCTTGCCGGTGCGCAAACGGAACACGCGGTCTTCCAGGCCCGAACGGTTCGCGTAGTAGATCAGCGACATTTCGCGCTTGGGGTCGCGGGTGTAGACGTGTTCCGAGTCCCACTGCGGCAAGTGGAACTCACTCTGCGGGTCGAACAACTGCACATAGGCGTCCCAGTCCTGGGCGTCGCACAGCTCGGACTTGCGGTAGAAGAACTGTTCGATGCGGTACTGCAATGGGGCATTCATCATTTCACCTCCCGCAATTTCAGCGCTTGTTGATCGAGGCCGTTGAGCAGGAACTGCTGCCAGTTGCGGTGTTGGTTCACGTAGAGGCCTTCATGGGTGAATTCTGTGCCGGTCATGGCCGGCTGGATGCCGATGGCTTCGCTGTTCGGCGTGGGCCCGGTTGCCCAGCGGTGGCTGCCGCGTGAGATGTCGCTCCAGCGTTCAAGCCGGCCTTGGAACCCGCGCTGGGCTTCGCGGAACTCCACCAGGTCATCCGGCGTGCCCATGCCCGACACGTTGAAGAAGTCTTCGAACTGGCGGATGCGGTTCTCGCGATCGGCGTCGGACTCGCCCTTCACCCCCAGGCATTGGCTGATGATCTCGGTCTTGTTCCACGCCACCGGGCGGATGATGCGCAGCTGCGAGCTGATCTGGTCGAGGAAGAACAGGCTCGGGTAGATATTCAGGTTGCGCAGGCGGTGCATCATCCACTCGGCCTTCTGCTGGCCGTGCTCCTGCACCAGGCGCGGCATGATGGTGGCGTAGCCGGAGCGCACGCTGGGGTTGGGCATGTCGCTGAACAGCACACTGTGGCCATTGTGGAAGGCGAACCAGCCGTCATCGGTATTGGCGTCGCCGGCGCCGAGTTTGCTGTAGTCCAGGGTGCTGCCGGCCCCTGTGCCGTTCTCGGTGTTCACCTGCTGGCGATGCTGCACGGTGGCCACGTAGTTGTAGTGCACGGTGCTGACGTGATAACCGTCCAGGCCGTTTTCGTTCTGCAGCTTCCAGTTGCCGTCGTAGGTGTAGGCGGATTTGCCCGGCAGTACCTCCAGTTCACCGGTGGCGGACTGCGCGACCATCATGTCGAAGAACACTTTGGCGTCGCCGAGGAAATCTTCCAGGCTGTCGCTGCCATTTACGTCCAGGCTGATAAACACAAAGCCCTTGTAGCTTTCGATGCGCGCCTTTTTCAGGCCGCGCGTGGCCTTGTCGAAACCGTCCGGGTATTCCCCCGGCGCCTTGACCTTCACCAGCCGGCCATCGCTCTTGTAGCACCAGGCATGGAACGGGCAGGTGAACGTGGATTGGTTGCCTTTGCCGACCCGCGTCAGCGTGGTGCCGCGGTGCTGGCAGGCGTTGATCAACGCATTGAGGCGCCCTTCGCCATCGCGGGTGATGATCATCGGCTGGCGCCCGGCGCGCAGGGTCACGAAGTCGTGGTTGTTGGCCAGTTCGCTTTCGTGGCAGGCGTAGATCCAGTTCTTTTCGAAGATCAGTTCCATCTCCAGATCGAACAGTTCCGGCTCGGTGAACATGTCGCGGGCGATGCGGAATACTTCATCCACCGGGCGAAAGTCCAGGCAACCTTCGATAAACGTTTTCCAGTGCTCGACGCTTCTTGCACCACTCATGGGAGGCACCTTTTTGATAGGGGCTGATCGGTGGTTTATTAGAGGCAGTGGGGCAGGGCGCGGGCTATCCGCTTAGTGGGGGAACCTGCGCCGGATAATTGGGCAGCAAATACCCAACCCGGTGCGCAGCGGTGACGGGATGCGCTACTGTCTTGCAGGGCAGTGGTCGCAAAAGCCGGGGTCTTATCCACTTAGTCGACCCTTGCTATCCACCCGCTGGTCATTGCGCCGGCGTGGCGCATTAATTGCTGTCGAACAACAACGACGCGCCGCCAGAGCGCGCAACAGCCTAACCGCCGTGGGTGCACCTGATGAGCAGCCAAACGATTCAACGCTTCGACCTGGAAGGCGCCCGCAGCTGGATGTCGGGCATTTGCGGGCCCCATCGCCTGGCCACCAATACGCCGGAGCGCCTGCGCTTTCACCACAGCGCCAACGTGTTCAAGTCCCGCGCCACCACCCTGGGGGTGATCGAATACGGCACCGACGTGACCATCGACATCGAAGACGCCGAGCATTTCAGCAGCTATAGCCTGAGCCTGCCGCTGGTGGGCGAACAGGAGTTGAGCAAGAACGGTGAGCGCCTGAGTTCCAACCGCGACCAGGGCGTGATCATCTCGCCCAATGAGCATCAGGTGCTGGCGATCTCCGGCGATTGCCGCAAGTTGCAGGTGGTGATCACGCGGGCGGCGATGAGTGAATCGCTGGAAGGTTTGCTGCAACGGCCGATTGAGGCGCCGCTGCGCTTTGAGTCGGTGATGGACGCAGTGGACGGCGCTTCGGCGTCGTGGTGGCGCATGGCGCGCTACTTCATCGCCGAGCTTGAGCATGGCAGCGAGTTATACGAGCAGGCCGCTTTTACCCGCGACCTGGAAAGCTCGCTGATCAAGGGCCTGATCCTGGCGCAGCCGAACAACTACTCTGAAGAACTGCGCGATGTCCTGGGCGTGAAACTGCCGCATTATCTGATCCGTGCGCGGCAGTACATCCATGACAACGCTCGGGAAGCGGTGCACCTGGAGGACCTGGAGGCCGCTGCGGGGGTGTCGCGGTTCAAGCTGTTCGATGCCTTTCGCAAATACTTTGCGTTGTCGCCGATGGCCTATTTGAAGAAGTACCGGCTGGGCGTCGTGCGCCAGGAAATCCTTGAACACGGCTCTACCCGTACCATCTCTGAGATCGCCCTGGGCTGGGGCTTTACCCACCTGGGGCGGTTTTCGGCGGAGTATCGAAAATTGTTCGACGAGTCCCCTAGCCAAACCCTGCAGCGCAAGCGCCTGCGCAGCCTTTGAATACAATGAAGATCCAAATGTGGGAGCTGGCTTGCCTGCGATAGCGATGTGTCAGTCAGCTGATGTGCCAGCTGACCCACCGCTATCGCAGGCAAGCCAGCTCCCACAGGGGTTTGTAGTGTTTGGGATAAATCAGATGAGCTCTTCCACCAGTTGCAGGCAATGACTGAGCCCTGGCGACTGGTCATTCACCCGTCGGCTAAGGATGATCGGCGAGGTCGCCGTGGCCTCCACAACGGGTGTATAGCCGATGTCCGCGCGGTGCAGCACCTGCACCGAGGCGGGCACCAGCGTCACGCCCATGCCGGCGCCGACCAGGCCAATGGCGGTCTGCAACTCGTTGGTCCACTGCGCCACCTTGAGGCTCAAGCCATGGGCGTCGAACAGCGCGATCACATGGTCGGCGTAGCTGGGGCGTGGGTTGCCGGGGTAGAGCACAAAAGGTTCGGCGGCCAGTTGGGCGAGGGTGGCGGGCGCATCGAGCAACGGGTGACCGGCAGGCAGCACGGCGACCAGCCGGTCCTCCACCAGCACGCGCTGGACGATGGCCGGGTCATCGATGCGAATTCGCCCGAACCCCACGTCGATGCGCCCGGCCTTGAGCGCTTCGACCTGCTGCAAAGTGGTCATCTCCGACAGCCCCAACTCCAGCTCCAGCGCCTCATGGGTACGCAATCGGCGGATCAATTCGGGCAGCACGCCGTACAGGGTCGACGGCGCAAAACCGATGCCCAGCCACGTCTTCTCGCCCTGGCCGATACGCCGGGTGTTGTCACAGACCTTGTTCAATTGCTCCAGCAGCACGTTGGCGTGTTCATAAAAAAACCGCCCGGCCTCGGTCAGCCGCAGCGGTCGGCCACGTTCAAGCAAAATGACGCCCAGTTCATCCTCCAATTGCTGGATCTGCCGACTCAATGGCGGCTGGGCGATGTGCAGGCGTTCGGCGGCGCGGGTGAAGTTGAGGGTCTCTCCCAGCACCTGGAAGTAGCGCAGGTGACGCAGTTCCATGACGGCTCCTTTCATACCTTCAGGGTATTGTGCGAGACCCATTCTATATTGGAAGCCTTGAAAAATACGGCACAGAATCGGCTAAAACCTATAAATAACCCAACGGGTATAGCCATGCCGATTTGCCCCATCGAGTCGATCGACACGATCATCGTCGACCTCCCCACCATTCGCCCGCACAAGCTGGCGATGCACACTCTGCAAAACCAGACCCTGGTGATCATCCGCCTGCGCTGCGCCGACGGTATCGAAGGCATCGGCGAAGCCACTACCATTGGCGGCTTGAGCTATGGCAATGAAAGCCCCGACAGCATCAAGGTCAACATCGACCGCCACTTCGCGCCGCTGCTGATCGGCCAGGACGCCAGTAATATCAACGCTGCCATGTTGCGCCTGGAGCGCAGCATCCGTGGCAACACCTTTGCCAAGTCCGGTATCGAAAGCGCCTTGCTCGACGCTCTCGGCAAACGCCTGCACCTGCCGGTCAGCGAACTGCTCGGTGGGCGTGTGCGCGACGCGCTGCCGGTGGCCTGGACCCTGGCCAGCGGCAACACCGAGCAGGACATTGCCGAGGCCGAAAAGATGCTCGACCTGCGCCGCCACCGCCTCTTCAAGTTGAAGATCGGCGCCGGTGAAGTCAGCCACGACCTGGCCCATGTGATCGCGATCAAAAAGGCCTTGGGCGACCGCGCCAGTGTGCGCGTCGACGTCAACCAGGCCTGGGACGAAGCGGTGGCACTGCGGGCGTGCCAGGTGCTCGGCGACAACGGCATCGACCTGATCGAACAGCCCATCTCGCGCAATAACCGTGGCGGTATGGCGCGGCTCAACCTGTCGAGTCCGGCGCCGATCATGGCGGATGAATCCATCGAGTGCGTCGAGGACGCGTTCAACCTGGCCCGCGAAGGCGCGGCGTCGGTGTTCGCCCTCAAGATCGCCAAGAACGGCGGCCCACGTGCCGTGCTGCGCACCGCCGCGATTGCCGAAGCGGCGGGTATCGGCCTGTACGGCGGCACCATGCTCGAAGGCGGCATCGGCACCCTGGCGTCGGCGCATGCCTTCCTTACGCTGAACAAACTGGTGTGGGGCACCGAGCTGTTCGGCCCGTTGCTGCTCACCGAAGACATCCTCACCGAGCCGCCGGTGTACCGCGACTTCCAGCTGCATATCTCCACCGCACCGGGCCTGGGCCTGGCCATCGATGAAGAGCGCCTAGCGTTCTTGCGTCGTGACAAACACTAAGAGGCGCCTGCCATGTTGTTCCACGTAAAAATGACCGTGAACCTGCCGCTCGACATGAACCCCGAGCGCGCAGCCCGCCTCAAGGCCGATGAAAAGGCCCTGGCGCAGCGCCTGCAACAGGAAGGCAAATGGCGCCACCTGTGGCGCATCGCCGGGCACTACGCCAACTACAGCGTGTTCGATGTCGACAGCGTGCAGGCACTGCATGACCTGCTGATGCAACTGCCGCTGTTCCCCTATATGGCCATCGAAGTGAACGCCCTGTGCCGGCACCCGTCGTCGATCCATGACGACGACCGCTAGGCCGGTTTCCAGACCAATAACTACAAGATGAGGAATGCACCATGTCCATCCGACTGTCCCAGACTGCCCATGCCCAACAGTTTCTCGAAGAAGCCAGCGGCAACCTCAACGACGCTGGTAACCCGCGCACCAAGGCGCTGATCTACCGGATCCTGCGCGACACCGTGAACATCATCGAAGACCTGGAAGTGACCCCGGAAGAGTTCTGGAAGGCGGTCAACTACCTCAACGAGCTGGGCAAGCACCAGGAAGCCGGATTGCTCGCCGCCGGGCTGGGCCTTGAGCATTACCTGGATTTGCTGATGGACGCTGCCGACGAGGTAGCCGGCAAATCCGGCGGCACGCCGCGCACCATTGAAGGCCCGCTGTATGTGGCCGGGGCGCCGTTGAGCAAGTACGAGGCGCGGCTGGATGATGGCAAGGACGATGCGGTGCCGCTGTTCATGCGCGGGCAGGTGCGCGATACCAACGGCAAACCGCTGGCCGGGGCGATTGTGGACGTGTGGCAGGCCAATACGGGCGGTACTTACTCGTGGTTCGACCCGACGCAATCGGAGTTCAACCTGCGCCGACGCATCGAGACCGATGCCCAGGGCAACTACCGGTTCCGCAGTATCGTGCCGTCGGGCTACGGTTGCCCACCGACCGGGCCGACCCAGCAACTGCTGGATCAGCTCGGGCGCCACGGGCAGCGGCCGGCGCATATCCACTTCTTCATCTCGGCGCCGGGGCATCGGCACCTGACCACGCAGATCAACCTGTCGGATGACCCGTACCTGCATGACGACTTTGCCTATGCGACGCGGGATGAGTTGATCGCCGAGATTCGCTTCTGCGACGACCCGCAACTGGCGCGGGAGTTTGGCGTGGAGGGGCGGTTTGCGCAGATTGATTTTGACTTTGCGTTGCAGGTAGCGGATGCGCCGGTGGAGCAGAAACGCATGCAACGAGTCCGCGCTCTGGAAGATTAAACGCGATTCAAAATGTGGGAGGGGGCTTGCCCCCGATGGCGGCGGTGAAGCCAATATATTAATTGGCTGAACCATTGCTATCGGGGGCAAGCCCCCTCCCACAGGGTATTGTGGTGGCGTGGTTATTTGCGTACCACCAAGTCCAGCACCTCATCCCGATCCTTGATCTTCTGCAACACAATCTCCGAACGGATATCCATCACCCCCGCCGTGCGGTTCAGATGGTTCACGATAAAGTCCGAAAAGTGCTTGAGGTTGCGCGCCTGCACCCGCAGCACATAGTTGCTGGCGCCGGTGATCACGTAGGCGCTGGCGACCTCCGGCCAGCCCTGCACCTTCTTGATGAACGTCTCGTGCCAATCCTCCACATCCTGGCGCAACGACAGGTGCACGATGGCCTCCAGCTCAATCCCCAACTGCTCCGCATTCAGCACCGCACGGTAACCGCTGATGATGCCCTCGCTCTCCAGCAGGCGCAGACGGCGCAGGCACGCGGACGGCGACAGCGCGACTTTTTCGGCCAGTTCCTGGTTGCTGATGCGGCCATCCTGCTGCAGGAAATGCAGGAGGCGCAGGTCGGTGGCGTCGAGAATCATGGTTAGAATAAATCCGCGTGTTTGGGGGTTAAATTCGAATTTCCTACAGCTTAATTAGCCTGTTACCCGCCACTTTGCACGAAAATTCTCTAAAAGTTCGTTCATTATTTGGTCCATTCTTACCTATAAAAACCAGGACAGCCCATGACCACGCGAAGCCACTGCCTAGCCCTCGACGAACAAGATCCGCTGGCGCCACTGCGCCGCCAGTTTGCGTTGCCGGAGGGCGTGATCTACCTCGACGGCAACTCCCTTGGCGCACGCCCGTTGACGGCGTTGGCACGAGCCCAGGCAGTGATTGCCGAAGAATGGGGTAATGGCCTGATCCGTAGTTGGAACAGCGCCGGCTGGGCGGACCTGTCCCAGCGCCTGGGTAACCGCCTGGCGCCGTTGATCGGCGCGGGCGACGGTGAAGTGGTGATCACCGATACCACCTCGATCAACCTGTTCAAGGTGCTCAGCGCCGCGTTGACCGTGCAGCGTCAGCGCCAACCGCACCGCAAGGTGATCGTCAGCGAGGCGAGCAACTTTCCGACCGACCTGTATATCGCCGAGGGCCTGGCCGAGCTGCTGCAACAGGGCTATGCCCTGCGCCTGGTGAACAGTCCGGACGAATTGCCCCAGGCCATCGACCAGGACGTGGCGGTGGTGATGCTCACCCACGTCAACTACAAGACCGGCTACATGTACGACATGCAGGCGCTGACTGCCCTGAGCCATGAGTGCGGCGCGCTGAGTATCTGGGACCTGGCGCACTCGGCGGGCGCGGTGCCCATCGACCTGCATCAGGCCGGTGCCGATTATGCGATTGGCTGCACCTACAAGTACCTCAACGGCGGCCCGGGCTCCCAGGCGTTTGTGTGGGTCAACCCGGCGTTGGTGGATGTGGTGCGCCAGCCGTTGTCGGGCTGGTTCGGCCACACCCGGCAGTTCGCCATGGAATCGAACTACGCGCCGAGTGCGGGTATCGCGCGTTACCTGTGCGGCACCCAACCGATCACCTCGCTGGCGATGGTGGAATGCGGGCTGGAGATTTTCGCCCAGACCGATATGGCGAGTCTGCGCAGCAAGTCCCTGGCGTTGACCGATCTGTTTATCACATTGGTCGAAGCACGTTGCGCTGCTCATGAACTGGTGCTGATCACCCCGCGTGAACACGCCCGGCGCGGCAGTCATGTGAGCTTTGAACACCCCGAAGGCTACGCGGTGATCCAGGCCTTGATCGCCCGTGGCGTGATCGGTGACTACCGCGAGCCGCGCATCATGCGCTTTGGGTTTACGCCGTTGTACACAAGCTTTACCGAGGTGTTTGATGCCGTGGAAATCCTGGGCGAAATCCTCGACAACCGCACCTGGGACCAACCGCAATTCAAAGTCCGCAACAGCGTGACCTGACCACAACGCAGATAAAAATGTGGGAGGGGGCTTGCCCCCGATTGCAGTGTGCCAGCCAATACAGCGTTGACTGATCCACCGCTATCGGGGGCAAGCCCCCTCCCACAGGGAATCTGTGACAACAGTTAATAAACAGTGCAATCACAATAATAAAGGGGCACACCACGTGACTACGCCAGACACCGGCTTTGCCGAGATCACCCACCGCGAACTGGGCCTGCGGCGCCAGCTCACTTCCGGCCAGATGAGCATGATTGCCATCGGTGGCGCCATTGGCACCGGGCTGTTCATGGGCAGCGCGTACGCTATCGGGTATGCCGGGCCCAGTGTGCTGGTGAGCTACGCCATCGGCGCGTTGATCACCCTGCTGTTGATGGGCTGCCTGGCGGAGATGACGGTGGCGCATTCCACCTCGGGCTCGTTCGGCGCCTATGCCGAGTTCTACATCAGCCCGCTGGCCGGTTTCCTGGTGCGCTACGCCTACTGGGCGGCGATTGTGCTGGCGGTGGGCGCCGAGGTCACGGCGGTGGCGATGTACATGAAGTACTGGTTCGCCAACGTGCCGGAATGGGTGTGGATCGTGTCGTTTTCCAGTGTGCTGATCCTGCTCAACGCCATCAGCGTGAAGACCTTCGGCAACTTCGAATACTGGTTCTCGACGATCAAGATCAGCGCCATCGTCGGCTTCATCATCCTCGCCGTGTACGTGGTGTTCGGCTCCGGCAACCGGGAGTACGGCGTGCAGAACTACACGGCCCACGACGGCTTTTTCCCCCATGGCCTGAGTGGCATGTGGATCGCCGTGATCGTGTCGATCTTCAGCTACCTGAGCGTGGAGATGATCGCCGTGGCCGCCGGTGAAGCGGCCGATCCGGAACAGGCGGTGAAGAAAGCCTTCCGTGCGACCATCGTGCGCCTGGTGGTGTTTTACCTGCTGACCCTGGCGCTGATGCTGGCCATCGTGCCGTGGAACCAGGCCGGGCAGACCCAGAGCCCCTTCGTCACGGTGATGCAGACCATCGGCATTCCCGGCGCCACCGGGGTGATGAATTTCGTGATTTTGATCGCAGCGTTGTCGGCCATGAACAGCCAGCTCTACATCACCACCCGCATGATGTTCAGCCTGTCCCGTGCCGGCTTCGCGCCCAAGGCCATGGGCGCCTTGAGCAAGAGCGGCATCCCGCTGAACGCGTTGCTGCTGTCCAGTTCGGGCATCGCCCTGGCGACGTTGCTCAACGTGGTGTACCCGGAAAGTTCGTTCACCTTGATGATGGCAATCTCGATGTTCGGCGCGATCTTCACCTGGTTCATGATCTTCCTTACGCACCTGTTCTTCCGTCGCTACCGCCAGCGCCACGGCGGACCGAAGCTGTCGTTCCAACTGCGCTTGTTTCCCTACAGCACCTTGCTGGGCCTGGTGCTGATGGGCGCGGTGATGATTACCACGTATTTCACCGAGGCGTTCAAGATGACGCTGGTGTTTGGCGTGCCGTTCCTGCTGATTCTGTCAGTGGTGTATTACGGGTTTTTCCGCAAGGGCAGGGCCAAGGCGTCGAGCAAGGCCTTGGCGTAACCGGGCAGGAGTTCGAACGAGCGCGCGCATAACAGCAGCTTCCGGCAGGCCCATTCTTCTTGCAGGGGGTGGACCTTGAAACTGGATGCCAGCGGCCAGCGCTCCAGTGCCGCCCGGGGCACGATACCCAGGCCGGCGCCGCGGGCGACCATACGGATCACTCCGTCAAACCCCTCGGTGCGGATGCGTGTTTGCAGACGGAAACCTGCGTGCAATGCCTGTTCTTCGAGGTAAACCGTCAACGCGCTGTGGGCGGCGAGGCCCACAAAGTCGTGTTGCAGGCTATCGATAAAGCTCCCTGCGGTGAACGGATGATCCAGCGGTGTGATCAGCACCAGCGGGTCATTGCGAAACGGCAGGGTCTGCAAGCCGTGGGTGTCTACCGCGTCGGAAATGATCCCGAGGTCCGCTGTGCCCTGGCGCAAGGCCTGGGTGATGCGCAGGCTTGGCAGTTCCTGCAAGTCGATGCCGAGGTTGGGGTGTTCACGCAAAAAGTCCGCCAGCAACTCCGGCAGGTATTCGCTGAGGGCCGTGGTGTTGCACAGCAGGCGCACCTGGCCCTTGATGCCGTTGGCGTATTCCGCGAGGTCCTGGCGCAGATGCTCGGCCTGTTGCAGCAACAGGCGGGCGTGGCGGGCCAGGGCCTTGCCTGCGGGCGTTGGGGTAACGCCACGGCGGCCACGTTCAAGAAACTCGATGCCCAGCGAAGCCTCCATCGCTCGGATGCGGGCGCTGGCAGCCGCGAGGGACAAGTGGCTGCGGGCTGCTCCAGCGGTGATATTGCCTGTGTCGAAGATATGCAGGTAAAGGCGCAGGTCCATCAGGTCAAAGTGCATGGCACCAGCCTCTGGCAAAACAAGAGTCTGCCTCAGTATATGGCGAATTTTCGACCTCATCGAAAAACCGCACTATCACCCCATGAATACATTCCTCGCGTTTTACCAAGATATCGGCCCAGCCATGACACTGCTGGTGATCGGCACCTTCATGCTCGCCGGCACCGTCAAGGGTGTGATTGGCCTGGGCTTGCCGACAGTCTCCATGGGGTTGCTCGGTCTGGCTATGCTACCGACGCAGGCTGCAGCGTTGCTGATCATCCCGTCGACGATCACCAACCTGTGGCAACTGGCGTTCGGTGGCCATCTGAATGCGTTGCTCAAACGCCTGTGGCCGATGCTGTTGCTGATCTTTCTCGGTACCGGGTTTGGCACGCTGTGGCTGGGCCTGAGTGGAGGGCGATGGGTAGGCCATGCGTTGGGCGGGGCGTTACTAGCGTATGCAGTGAGCGGGCTGTTCCTGCCCGCGTTCAAGGTGAAGCCTCGAACCGAACGCTGGTTGGGCCCTTTGTGTGGTGTTATCACCGGCATCATCACCTCGTCGACCGGTGTGTTTGTGATCCCCGCCGTGCCCTATCTGCAAGCCCTGGGCTTGGACCGCAATCAGTTGGTGCAGGCGCTGGGGCTGTCCTTCACCGTGTCGACCCTGGCGCTCGCTGCCGGCATGGCGTTGGACGGCACGCTCGGAGGTGGGGAGATCAATGCTTCATTGTTGGCATTGGTGCCGGCGCTGCTGGGCATGTGGTTGGGCCAGGCGGTGCGTCAGCGCATCAGTGCGGTGTTGTTCAAGCGCGTATTTTTCATCGGCATGGCGTTGCTGGGCGCCCATCTGCTGATCAGCGGTTAACAATGCGCGGGTAATTCGTGCCTTTTGGTCAAATGTATTTTGCCGCACCACCGCTTATTCCGAGGGGCCGATGTCGATAGCCTGCCGGCAGACATTGTTAACCCCTCTGGATACCCTCCCATGAAAAAAGTCCTCCTGCTCAACGGCGGCAAGAAATTCGCCCACTCCGATGGCCGCTACAACACCACCCTGCATGACACCGCCGTGGCGGCGTTGGACCGTGCGGGCATCGACGTCAAGGTCACCCACATCGACGAAGGCTACGACGTGGCCGAAGAAGTGGCCAAGTTCCTCTGGGCGGATGTGATCATCTACCAGATGCCCGGCTGGTGGATGGGCGCGCCGTGGATCGTCAAGAAGTACATCGACGAAGTCTTCACCGAAGGCCACGGCAGCCTGTACGCCAGCGACGGTCGCACCCGTTCCGATGCCTCGCAGAAGTACGGCAGCGGTGGCCTGATCCACGGCAAGCAGTACATGCTCTCGCTGACCTGGAACGCGCCGCAGCAAGCCTTCGATGACCCGACCGACTTCTTCGAAGCCAAGGGCGTGGACGCGGTGTACTTCCCGTTCCACAAGGCCAACGAGTTCCTCGGCATGACCGGCCTGCCGACGTTCCTGTGCGTGGACGTGATGAAACGCCCGGCCATCGACGCTGATGTAGCGCGCTACGAGCAGCATCTGGCGCAGGTGTTCAATTTCTCGGTGTAAGCTGCGCTGAACCGATAACGAGGAGCGCCTGTGAAAGCCCGGTCCGATGAGCTGCAGATCTTCGTCAGCGTGATTGAATGCGGTTCGATTTCCGCCGCCGCCGAGCAAGTCGGGCAGACACCCTCGGCTGTCAGCCGTACCTTGTCGCGCCTGGAAGCCAAGCTCGACACCACGCTGATCAACCGCACCACGCGACGCATGGACCTGACCGAAGAGGGCAAGTACTTCTTCGAGCAGGCCAAGGTGATCCTGGCGCAGATGGAAGAGTTGGAGGAGCGCCTGTCATCACGCCAGCAGAAACCGGCGGGGCGCCTGCGCATCAACGCTGCCGTGCCGTTCATGCTGCATGGGATCGTGCCCTACATCGCTGAATTTCGCGGCCTCTACCCGGACATCCAGCTGGAGCTGAACAGCGATGACTTGATCATCGACCTGCTGGAGCAGAGCACCGACATCGCCATCCGTATCGGCGTCCTGGCCGACTCCACCCTGCATGCGCGGTCTCTTGGCTGTACGCCGCTGCATATCCTCGCCAGCCCCGACTACCTCAAGCAATACGGCGTGCCCACCACGGTGGCCGAGCTGGCCGATCACACGCTGTTGGGGTTCACCCAGACCGAAACCCTCAACCACTGGCCGCTGCGCCATGTGGAGGGCGATCGCTGGCTGATCCAGCCCGGCGTGGCGGCGTCCAGCGGCGAAACCGTGCGCCAGTTGGCGCTGGAAGGGCAGGGCATCTGTTGCCTGTCGAACTTCATGACCATCGACGATATCGAGGCCGGGCGCCTGGTGCCGGTGCTGGAGGCGTTCAACAGCGGTTATCGACAGCCGATCCACGCAGTGTTCTACCGCAACTCGCAGCTGGCATTGCGTATCCAATGTTTCCTGGACTTTATCCAGGCCAAGCTGGCGCGGTATGCCTGCTGATTCGTGAGCTGCGCGCAAGAGTGAATTGGGCGGTAGGGGCTTATTCGTCAGGGATGAGTGCTTGATACTGGGTTCATCACTTACCCAGTCAGGAGAGTCCTCCATGAATGTATTCATTACCGGCGCAGCAGGTTTTATCGGCGGTTCCATTGCCACCGGCCTGGTCAAGGCCGGCCACACCGTTACCGGCCTGGTGCGCAGCGCCGAGCAGGCGGCCGAGATGACCGCGCTGGGCATCAACCCAGTGATCGGCACCCTGGATGACGCGGCTGTATTGACCGAGCAAGCGCAAAAGGCCGACGCGGTGATCAACGCCGCCAGCAGCGACCACCGTGCCGCCGTGGAAACCCTGCTCGCGGCGTTGAAGGGCTCGAACAAGCCGTTCCTGCACACCAGTGGTTCGAGCATTGTCGGGGATGCGTCGGGCGGCAAGGCCAGCGATGTCATCTACTTCGAAGACAACCTGCCGGAACCGACGGTCGACAAGGCGGCTCGTGTGGCCATCGACAACCTGGTTCTGGCGGCTGCCAAAGACGGCGTGAACTCGGCGGTGATCTGCAACACCTTGATCTACGGCCAGAGCCTGGGCGTGAAGCGCGACAGCGTGCAACTACCGCGTCTGCTCAAGCAGGCACGCAAGAGTGGTGTAGTACGCCATGTGGGTAGCGGGCAGAACATCTGGTCCAACGTGCACATTGAAGACGTGGTGGCGCTGTACCTGTTGGCGCTGACCAAGAATGTGCCCGGTACCTTCTACTTCGTGGAAAGTGGCGAGGCCGCGTTTATCGACATGACCACTGCCATTGCCGAAGCACTGGACCTGGGCAAACCGCAGGATTGGCCATTGGCCGAGGCTGAAGCCGAGTGGGGCTATGAAATGGCCAACTATGGCCTGGGCTCCAATAGCCGGGTGCGCGGCAAGCATGCGCGTGAACTGCTGGGCTGGGCGCCGAAGCGTACGTCGGTGGTGGAGTGGATTCGCAACGAAATGGTGTGATGTTCACGTGATCTCCAGGTGTTGCTATCGGGGGCAAGCCCCCTCCCACAGTTGACCGAGTTCCAACTGTGGAGTGCAGTCTAGTGTGGGAGGGGGCTTGCCCCCGATTGGCACGACTCGGTCTCCGAGACTAGCCCCATCTCCCTCAATTCCGTACCATTCCCCGCCTTATCCCCCGCATTACCTGGTACTCCATGAACCTCACCCGTCTGCGCGCCGATGCCCTGGCCGGCCTCACCACGTCTTTTGCGTTGCTGCCCGAATGCATCGCCTTTGCCCTGGTGGCCCACCTCAACCCGTTGATGGGGCTCTACGGCGCTTTCATCATCTGCACCCTCACCGCGTTGTTCGGCGGCCGGCCCGGCATGGTGTCCGGTGCGGCCGGCTCGATGGCGGTGGTGATCGTCGCCCTGGTGGTGCAACACGGTGTGGAGTATCTGCTGGCCACGGTGGTACTGGGCGGGCTGATCATGGTCGCGTTCGGCGTGCTGCGCCTGGGCAAGCTGGTGCGCATGGTGCCGCACCCGGTGATGCTCGGCTTCGTCAACGGCCTGGCGATCATCATTGCCCTGGCGCAGTTGGAGCATTTCAAAAACGGTGAAACCTGGCTCAGCGGCACGCCGCTGTACGTGATGATCGGCCTGGTGCTGGTGACGATGGCCATCGTCTACCTGCTGCCGCGCATCACCCGCGCCGTGCCGCCTGCGTTGGTGGCGATCCTCGGCGTGGGGCTGGCGGTATACCTGCTCGGCCTGCCTACCCGCACCCTCGGCGACATGGCGCATATCGCCGGCGGCCTGCCGACTTTCGCGCTGCCGCAGATTCCGTGGACACTGGACACCCTCGGCATCATCGCGCCGTACGCGTTCCTGATGGCGATGGTCGGCCTGCTGGAAACCCTGCTGACGCTGAACCTCACCGACGAAATCACCGAGACCCGTGGCTACCCCGACCGTGAAAGCGTGGCCCTCGGCGCGGCCAACATGGTCTCCGGCCTGTTCGGCGGCATGGGCGGCTGCGCGATGATCGGGCAGACCGTGATCAACCTCAGCTCCGGTGGGCGCGGGCGTTTGTCCGGGGTGTTTGCCGGGGTGATGATCCTGTTGTTCATCCTGTTCCTGTCGCCGTTCATCGAGCGCATTCCGCTGGCGGCGCTGGTGGGCGTGATGTTCGTGGTGTCCCAGCAGACCTTTGCCTGGGCCTCGCTGCGGGTGATCAACAAGGTGCCGTTCAATGACGTGCTGGTGATTCTTGCAGTGACGGTGATCACGGTGTTCACCGATCTGGCTACCGCCGTGCTGTGCGGGATCGTGATTGCGGCGTTGAATTTCGCCTGGCAGCAAGCGCGGGAGCTGTATGCCGATGAGCATCTGGAGGCCGATGGCAGCAAGCTCTACCGCCTGCACGGCACCTTGTTTTTCGCCTCGACCACGCCGTTTTTGAATCAATTCGACCCGGCCAACGACCCGGCCCAGGTGACACTGGATTGCCGTCACCTGAGCTTTGTCGATTACTCAGCGATTGCCGCGCTCATGACCCTGCGCGAGCGTTACAGCAAGGCTGGCAAGCACCTGCGGGTGCTGCATCTGTCGGAGCGTTGCAAGAAGCTGCTCAAGCGTGCGCGGGTCCATCATGAGTAAGTGATCAAGGCCCGACCAGGTCTTCCAGCTCCTGGGCACGGGTCTGGGTCATGTCGAGTATGCAGCCGGAACCGTTGACCTGGTCGATAGTGCCGCCGGTAGCGGAACCGGCGAAGGCGCAATTGGCGTCACGGTACTTTATCCACAGGCGTTGCACGTCTTGCAGTTGCTGCTTGCGCGGGCCTTCCTGGGCGGCGAGCGCGGTCTTGTAGGCGCGGTTCAGGCGGGTGTCCTGCACCTTGGCTTCCTTGGTATTGCACGTGACCATGTCGGCGGTCGTGTTGGCGCTGTCCATGCACTTCTTCAGCGCTGGGCTGTCGGCGGCAGAAGCGGTGCCGCTGAGGGCGAGGAGCAGGGCGCCGGCGGCGAGGGATGTGCGAATCATGGTCGGTTTCCTGGTCATGAAGGGTTGCGCATTCTATGACTCAACGGCAGCGTTCGAGTTTCCGGCATCCTCTGATCTTCATGTAAGAACACCCCTCGAATTTTCATTCATCCCTGTCGGGCATATCCCAACGCGACAGCGCTTATCTGTGGGCGAAAGTTACTTTCATAAAAATTGAAAATAGTCCTCGCTAATGATTTATGAGTTTCACAACCAATTCGACGTGACCCTTTCCGAGGAGTACCGCATGGCCGCATCACCGGGCTTCGGGCTGTTGGCATACGCTGCCATCGCCATCATTGCTTTGATCGTGCTGATTGCACGTTACCGACTCAACCCGTTTATCGTCATCACCCTGGTGTCCATCGGCCTGGCGCTGATGGCCGGGATGCCGGCGGACACCATCATGGGTTCCTACGAGGCGGGTGTCGGCAAGACCCTGGGGCATATCGCCCTGGTGGTGGCGTTGGGCACCATGCTCGGCAAGATGATGGCCGAGTCCGGCGGTGCCGAGCAGGTGGCGCGCACACTGATCAACCGTTTTGGCGAGCGTAACGCGCATTGGGCGATGGTGTGCATCGCGTTCCTGGTCGGGCTGCCGCTGTTTTTCGAGGTGGGTTTTGTGTTGCTGGTGCCGATTGCCTTTACCGTGGCGCGGCGGGTGGGCGTGTCCATCCTGATGGTGGGTTTGCCGATGGTCGCCGGCCTGTCGGTGGTGCATGCCCTGGTGCCGCCGCACCCGGCGGCGATGATGGCGGTGCTGGCGTATAACGCGTCGGTGGGGCAGACCGTGCTCTACGCCATCCTGATCGGTATCCCGACGGCAATCATCGCAGGGCCCGTCTACGCCAAATTCATCGTGCCGCGTATTCACCTGCCGGCAGAAAATCCGCTGGAGCGCCAGTTCATCGAGCGTGAACCGCGTACCCGCTTGCCCAGCTTTACCCTGACCATGGGCACTATCCTGTTGCCGGTGGTGTTGATGATGATCGGTGGCTGGGCCAACGTGATTTCCACGCCAGGCACCGGTTTCAATCAGTTCCTGCTGTTTATCGGCAACTCGGTGATCGCGCTGCTGGTGGCGACATTGTTGAGCTTCTGGACCTTGGGTATCGCACAGGGCTTCAACCGCGAGTCGATCCTCAAGTTCACCAATGAATGCCTGGCGCCGACCGCCAGCATCACCTTGCTGGTGGGCGCGGGCGGCGGGTTGAACCGCATCCTGGTGGACGCAGGTGTGACCCACGAAATTCTCGGCCTGGCCCATGCCTTTCACCTGTCGCCGTTGGTGATGGGTTGGCTGTTCGCCGCGCTGATGCGAATTGCCACGGGCTCGGCCACCGTCGCCATGACCACCGCATCCGGTGTTGTAGCGCCGGTCGCCCTGGGCCTGGGTTATCCACACCCTGAACTACTGGTGCTGGCCACCGGTGCGGGTTCGGTGATCTTTTCCCATGTTAACGACGGCGGCTTCTGGCTGATCAAGGAATACTTCAATATGACGGTGATCCAGACCTTCAAGACCTGGACCGTGTTGGAGACTTTGATTTCCCTGGTCGCCTTCGGTCTGACCTATGGTCTGTCCTGCATCTTGTAACCCGGAGAGCCCATGGACATCCTCTACCAGATCCGCGCCCGCCAGGACGCCTTCAGCGCCGGCGAAGGGCGTATCGCCAAGCTGATGCTCGATGACGTGGGGTTTGCCGCATCGGCCAGCCTGGAAGCATTGTCGCAACGGGCCGAGGTCAGCACGGCCACCTTGTCGCGGTTTGCGCGCAGTGTGGGGTGCCGGGATTTACGTGACTTGCGCCTCCAGTTGGCCCAGGCCAGCGGCGTCGGCAGTCGCTTCCTCGACCCGGCGGGGTTGCCGGAACAGTCGGCGTTTCATCGGCAGATCCTGGGGGATATCGAGGCGACGTTGCGTCAGCATTTGTCGGGTTTCAACCAGGCGAGTTTTGTCGATGCGGTGAGCCTGCTGGGCAAGGCGCGGATGATCCATGCGTTTGGCATGGGCGGGCCGTCGAGCCTGTGCAGCGATGAGTTGCAGGTGCGCCTGGTGCGCCTGGGCTATCCGATTGCGGCCTGCCATGACCCGGTGATGATGCGGGTCACGGCGGCGACACTGGGGCCTGAGCATGCGTTGATTGTGTGTTCCTTGACTGGCCTCACCCCCGAACTGCTGGACGTGGTGGAGCTGGCGCGCAATTACGACGCGCGCATCGTCGCCATCACCCTGGCCGACTCGCCCTTGGCCCAATTGGCCGATGTGCTGCTGCCGCTGCAGCCGGCCGAAACCAGTTTTATCTATAAGCCCACCGCCGCCCGCTACGGCATGCTGCTGACCATCGACCTGCTCGCCACCGAGCTGGCCCTGGTCTCGCCGGACGACAACCAGGAACGCCTGCGTCGGATCAAGCTGGCCCTGGACGATTATCGCGGCGGCCCTGACAGCCTGCCGCTTGGAGACTGATATGAAGTACGACACGCTGATACGCCAGGCATTGATCATTGATGGCAGCAACACCCCAGGCTATGTGGCTGATGTGGGGGTGCGTGACGGGCGTATCGAGGCGATTGGCGATTTGTCGACGGCTGTGGCCGAACAAGAAATCGAAGCTGCGGGCCGTGTGCTGGCGCCGGGTTTTATCGACGTGCACACCCACGATGACACGGTGGTGATCCGCCATCCGCAGATGCTGCCCAAGCTTAGCCAGGGTGTAACGACGGTGATCGTCGGTAACTGTGGCATCAGCGCGTCGCCGGTGACGTTGCGCGGTGATCCGCCCGATCCGATGAACCTGCTGGGCAGCGCTTCGGCGTTTGTGTACCCGCGTTTCAGTGACTATCGAGCGGCGGTCGAACAGGCTCACCCGGCGGTCAACGTTGCCGCATTGATCGGTCACACGGCACTGCGCAGCAATCATATGCAAGACCTGCATCGCAGCGCTTCAGCGGATGAAATCGCTGCCATGCGCATGCAACTGCAAGAGAGCCTCGAAGTTGGCGCCTTGGGGTTATCCACAGGCCTGGCCTACGCCAGCGCGTTCAGTGCCGAGACCGATGAGGTGCTGCAACTCAGTGAAGCACTGACGGCCTTCGGTGCGGTGTACACCACCCATTTGCGCAGCGAATTCGAACCGGTGCTGGAGGCGATGGATGAGGCGTTTCTGATTGGCCGGCACGCTCGGGCGCCGGTGATTATTTCCCATCTCAAATGTGCCGGCGCCGGCAATTGGGGGCGCAGTCCGCAACTGTTGGCATCGCTGGAGCGGGCGGCGAAAACGCACCCGGTAGGCTGTGATTGTTATCCCTATGCCGCGAGTTCTTCGACCCTGGATCTCAAGCAGGTCACTGACGCGTTTCGCATCACCATCACCTGGTCGACGCCGTACCCGGAGATGGGCGGGCGCGACCTGCAGGATATCGCCGCTGAGTGGGATGTTTCGCTGATGGACGCAGCGCGTCGCCTGCAACCGGCGGGGGCGGTGTATTACGGAATGGATGAAGCGGATGTGCGACGCATCCTGGCGCATCCGCTGTCGATGGTCGGTTCGGATGGGCTGCCGGAAGATCCGTTCCCGCATCCGCGTTTGTGGGGCGCATTTCCACGGGTGCTGGGGCATTTCAGCCGGGATGTCGGGTTGTTCCCGTTGCACACTGCCGTGCACAAGATGACCGGCTTGTCGGCGGCGCGATTTGGTTTGGCCGAGCGCGGTGAAATCCGCGAAGGGCACTGGGCCGACCTGGTGTTGTTCGACCCGTTGCGCGTGCGCGATGTGGCGGACTTCAAGCAACCGCAGCGGGCGGCGGAAGGCATTGATGGGGTGTGGGTCAACGGTGTATTGAGCTACAGCGACGGGCAGGCGAACGGTCAGCGGTCGGGTCGGTTCCTGGCGCGCAGTGGGGATTTGCGTCGGGGGTTTTCGTCTCTATAGTGGGCGCTCTTATGAACGGAGCGATTGCCATGCACTTAGGAAAAGTCACCCCCATCCTGCGGATTTTCGACGAGGCCAAGGCGTTGGAGTTCTACGTGGACTTTTTGGGGTTCAAGGTGGATTGGCAGCATCGTTTCGAGGCGAATTTTCCGTTGTACCTGCAGGTATCGCTGGGTGAATGCGTGTTGCATTTGACTGAGCACCATGGCGATGCGTCGCCGGGAGCGGCGGTGCGGATTCAGGCACAAGGGGTGGACGCGTATCAGCAGCAGTTGGTTGGCAAGGATTACCGGTATGCCAAGCCAGGGGTTGAGGAAACGCCTTGGGGATCGCGGGAGATGAGCATCAAGGATCCGTTTGGGAATCGGCTGGTGTTTGTTGAGGAAGGCGAGGGCTGAGGGGTAAATCGCGGGCAATAAAAAACCGCCTTGGTAGGGCGGTTTTTTTGCAACACCAGTTAGTGGCTGGGGTTGCTCTCTCAAAAGACTCAACCGACTCGCGTCCGAAGGCTCACGTGTTCCGGTAAGTGTGCTGGAGGTAAGGCCCAACTCACGGAGGGCCGAGTATGTCTAGGTTTGCCTGTGGCGAGGGAGCTTGCTCCCGTTGGGCTGCGTAGCAGCCCCAAGCATTCACTGCGCTCTCAACTTCAAATCTGCATCAACTTGATCAGGGCCGCTTCGCGCCCCAACGGGAGCAAGCTCCCTCGCCACCGGGACTGCGGTTCTTAAACCCGGAAGTGGCTGACCATCTGCTGCAACTGGCTGCCCAGCCGCGCCAGTTCCACACTGGACTTGGCCGTCTCGTCACTCGCCGTAGCGGTTTGCTCCGACACATCACGCACATTCACGATGCTACGGCTGATCTCTTCAGCCACGGCGCTTTGCTGCTCGGCGGCGGCGGCGATCTGCTGGTTCATCGACTGGATATTCGACACCGTACGGGTGATGTTTTCCAGCGACACTCCGGCCTTGCGGGTCAGCTCGACACTGCTGTCGGTGAGGCTGCGGCTGTTGTTCATCACATTGGCCACTTGCTGGGTGCCGTTCTGCAAACCGGCGACCAGGCCTTCGATTTCTTCGGTGGATTTTTGCGTGCGCTGGGCCAGGCCGCGCACTTCATCGGCCACCACGGCAAACCCACGCCCGGCTTCACCGGCCCGCGCCGCTTCGATCGCCGCGTTGAGGGCCAGCAGGTTGGTCTGTTCGGCCACGGCCTTGATCACGTCCATCACACTGCCGATTTTGTTGCTCTCTTGTTGCAGATGGGTCATGGCGTCGGTGGAGCGCGCGACTTCGGCGGCCAGGCGTTCGATCTGGGCGATGGCCTCGGCGACCACCCTGTCGCCGGCACGGGCTTGACCATCGGCGTCGGCAGCGGCGAGGGAGGCTTGTTCGGCGTTACGCGCGACTTCCTGCACGGTGGCGGTCATTTCGTGCATCGCCGTGGCAACCTGGTCGGTCTCGATTTTCTGGCTGTTCACGCCAGCGCTGGTCTGCTCGGTCACGGCCGACAGCTCTTCGGCGGCGCTGGCGATCTGGGTCACGCCGTCGCGGATGCCGCTGATCAATTCGCGCAGGGTGGTGCCCATGCGCTGGATGCCTTGTTGCAGCACGCCCAGCTCATCGCGACGGGTAACCTGGATATTGTGGCTCAGGTCGCCGGAAGCGATACGTTCCACCACGGCCAGGGTTTCCTGGATCGGGCGAGTGATCTGGCGGGTGATAACCAGCGCGGCAATTACGCCGACCAGCAGGGCCAGCAAGGTGCTGATCAATTGCAGGCTGCGGGCCTGGGCGCTTTCGGCGTCGCGGCGGTTCAGCTGAATGTCGTACAGCTTGTCGCTGATGGTCACGATATCGGCGCCTTGGGTGGTCATTTCGGCCCGGGCGGTGACGATGTTGGCATTGGCCGCCTTGTAGTTCTGCACGGCAGTGCGGTAGGCGCCCAGAGCGGTTTCCAGGGAGGTCAATGCGTTCTGTTGGCTGCTACCGAAAGCGGCGCTGAGGTCTTTCAAGCCGGCGATGGTTTTTTCAATCTGTGCGGCGGCACGGGCTTCGGTGTCCGGGTTGACGTTGCCGGTGTAACCGCGCACTTCGTAACGC
This sequence comes from Pseudomonas sp. DR208, assembly GCF_019823005.1. Lineage (NCBI taxonomy): Bacteria > Pseudomonadati > Pseudomonadota > Gammaproteobacteria > Pseudomonadales > Pseudomonadaceae > Pseudomonas > Pseudomonas sp. DR208. The sequence continues at coordinate 5,438,817 of NZ_CP081944.1, read as the reverse complement.
GCCAATTGGAATTGCAGCTTGGCGTCGGCCACGGCCTGGAACTGGGCCAGGTGCTCCGCACTGTCAGGCATTTGCTTGACGCTGCTCTCCAGCGCATTGATCTGGGCGTTGGCGATGTCGGCTTTGTCGCCCATCACCTGGCGAGAGGCATTGCCGTTACGGTAGGCCTCGCGCATTTTGGTCAGCGACTGTTGGTAAGCGGTGATGATCGCTTTCTGCTCGTTGAGCAGTTTGAGGTTTTCCGGGCTCTTGAAGCTGTCGAGCAGTTTCTGTTGCTGGGCAGCAAAGGCATCCAGGTTGGTCTGTACGGTCTGGGCCACGGCCTCGTCGCCGTTGGCGAGCATGTATTGCAGGCGCACGATGCGCAGCTTGGTCAGGGACGCGTTGAGCTGGGTGATGTCGCTCATCCAGTTGCTGCGGTCGATCAGGCCGCCCAGGCTGGTCCAGCCGGTGAGGGCCAGGATCGAGGTGAGGACCAGCACCAGGCCGAAGCCCAGGCCGAGTTTGAGGTTGACGCTGATGTTACCGAACCAGCTGTTCATCGAATGCTCCGCAAAAGTGATGTCTGTCTGCTGGGCGGTGTTGTTGTTTGAGCCAGCCAAGATGTGTAGGGCTGTATCGGCGGACGAGTTGGAATCTGAAACTTTTTATTCATGCATCAGTGGGTAACCCCCGCCTGACCGACCAACGAAGCCCGCAGGCATGAGGCGCGGGGTTCATCGTGCATGCCGGTTTTATGCTAGTCTGCGGGCCCTTTTAGTTTTGGATGGCGCAGGAAACTGTGTCGCCCTACAGCGGAGCCTCTTCATGTCCGAAGTTAATCTGTCCACCGACGAAACCCGCGTCAGCTACGGTATCGGCCGTCAGTTGGGCGACCAACTGCGCGACAACCCGCCACCGGGCGTAAGCCTGGATGCAATCCTGGCCGGCCTGACCGACGCTTTCGCCGGCAAGCCAAGCCGTGTTGACCAGGAGCAAATGGCTGCCAGCTTCAAGGTGATCCGCGAAATCATGCAGGCCGAAGCCGCTGCCAAGGCTGAAGCTGCGGCGGGTGCCGGCCTGGCGTTCCTGGCTGAAAACGCCAAGCGTGATGGCATCACCACCCTGGCTTCCGGTCTGCAATTCGAAGTGCTGACCGCCGGTGATGGCGCCAAGCCGACCCGTGAAGACCAAGTGCGTACTCACTACCACGGCACCCTGATCGACGGCACTGTGTTCGACAGTTCCTACGAGCGCGGCCAGCCTGCAGAATTCCCGGTGGGCGGCGTGATCGCCGGCTGGACCGAAGCCCTGCAACTGATGAATGCCGGCAGCAAATGGCGTCTGTACGTGCCGAGCGAACTGGCTTACGGCGCTCAAGGCGTTGGCAGCATCCCGCCGCACAGCGTTCTGGTGTTCGACGTCGAGCTGCTCGACGTTCTGTAAGGCCTGCTGATTACCTGTGGGAGCGAGCCTGCTCGTCCCCACAGTGTTTTGCGGTTGTGCTCATGGATGGAACTTGCCATTGAGCTCCGTGGCCGGGCGCAACGCTCGGGCATAGCAGAACAGAAACAGATTGCGCACCACCTCCTTCAACACCCCAGGTTCACTGGAACTCAGGCCATTGACGTCCAGGTCGCCCTGATCCTGCAGTTCACTCAACGCTTCTTCTTCCAGTACCGCACAGACTTCACCGGTTTCCCGATGCAGGATCCGCAGGTAAGGGTGTGGACGGTCCAGCCAGGCATCTATCAAATAAGTCATGGGTCGCATCTCCTTGATGGGGCTTCAATGAGAATAATTCTTATTCGTAGAATAGCAAGTGCCTATTGGCGATTTCCGGGTTTTTCTGTGTGGATATTGCGAGAGGTCAACGCAGAGGGCGAAACGCCATCCCGCGGCGGGCGCGGGATGGATACAGCGTGTTCAGACTTTACGCACGAACTCGGACTTGAGCTTCATCGGGCCGATGCCGTCGATCTTGCAGTCGATATCGTGGTCGCCGTCACACAGGCGGATGTTCTTGACCTTGGTACCGACCTTGACTACCAGGGAGGTGCCCTTGACCTTGAGGTCCTTGATCACGGTGATGGTGTCGCCGTCCTGCAGGACGTTGCCTACAGAATCTTTCTTCACGGTTTCATCGCCGGTCGCTTCGGCCTCGCCAGTGGCGGACCACTCATGGGCGCATTCCGGGCAGATCAGCTGGGCGCCATCTTCGTAGGTGTATTCGGAATTGCATTTCGGGCAGGGTGGCAACGTGCTCACTAAAGCTCCTTGAAAGTCAGGATGGCTAAAAGTCGCACATTATATAGGGATTTGTGGTCTTACAGGTTGTATGAAATCTAAATGTGGGAGGAGCGCCTCCCACATGGGCCCGCGTCAATGGGTACGGGCGACCGCAAACTCACTCAGTTCAACCAGGGCATCCCGGTATTCGCTGGCTGGCAGGGCTTCCAGGCACTGGATGGCTCGGGCCACGAAATCACGCGCCAGCTGCGCGGTGTAGTCCAGGGAACCCGATGCTTCGACAGCGGCGCGGATGGCTTCCAGATCTTCGATCCCGCCTTTCTGGATCGCCTTGCGCACCAGGGCGGCCTGTTCCGGCGTGCCTTCGCGCATGGTGTAGATCAGTGGCAGGGTCGGCTTGCCCTCGGCCAGGTCATCACCGACGTTCTTGCCCAGGGTTTCGGCGTCGCCACGGTAGTCGAGCAGGTCGTCCACCAATTGGAACGCCACGCCCAGGTGATCGCCAAAGGTGCGCAGCGCTTCGGCCTGTTCGGCGGTGGCGTTGCACAAGGCTGCGGCGCTGTGGGTGGAGGCTTCGAAGAGCATCGCGGTCTTGCCGCGAATCACTTCCATGTAGGTTTCTTCGGTGGTGCTGGCGTCGCGGACCTTCGACAGTTGCAATACTTCGCCTTCGGCGATGATGCGCGTGGCCTGTGAAAGAATCTTCATCACCGGCATCGAGCCGAGTTCAACCATCATTTCGAACGAGCGCGAGTACAGGAAGTCGCCCACCAATACGCTGGGGGCGTTGCCCCACATGGCATTGGCGGTCTCACGGCCACGGCGCATGCCGGACATGTCGACCACGTCGTCATGCAGCAGGGTGGCGGTGTGCAGGAACTCGATGGTGGCTGCCAGCAGGCGCAGGTCATCGCCTTCACGGCCCAGGGCCTTGCCGCACAGCAACACTAATAAAGGACGCAGGCGCTTACCGCCCGCCGACGTAATATAGTCGCCAATTTTGGAGACCAGCGGCACTTTAGAAGTCAGCTGCTTCTTGATGATGCCGTCGACGGCGCTAAAATCGTCCGCGACCGCGCGGTAGAAAGCTTGGGGTTGCATCAGCGACAGTCGCTCCAGAAGGGTTGCGCGGCATGCTAGGACCCAGGCCCCCGGGTGTCAAGGCGCGATGGACGGCCACTTGCAACACCCCTTTACCTTGCGTACAATCGCGCACCCTGAACTTCCTGGGCAGCACCTGCCTTACGCAATTGCATTCGGGACGTCCATCCCATGCAGCCATGCCAGCCAATACCTCTTCTTATAAAGCGCTGGGTGAGCAGGATTATCGGAGAAATACCATGTCGTACGCAGTAATTGTTACTGGTGGCAAGCAATACAAAGTCGCCCCAGGTGAATACCTGAAGATCGAAAAACTGGAAGTCGCTACCGGCGAATCCGTTACTTTTGATCGCGTTCTGTTGGTCGCCAATGGCGATGACGTGAACATCGGCGCTCCAGTTGTTGCTGGCGCTACCGTTGTGGCTGAAGTGATCTCCCAAGGTCGTCACGATAAAGTCCGCATCATCAAGTTCCGTCGTCGTAAGCACCACATGAAGCGTATGGGCCACCGCCAGTGGTACACCGAGATCAAAATCACCGGTATTCAGGCTTAATTTCAGCCTAATTCCTCACTAGGAGAATTGACTCATGGCACACAAAAAAGCTGGTGGTAGTACCCGTAACGGTCGCGACTCAGAAGCCAAACGCCTTGGCGTTAAGATGTATGGCGGCCAGAAAATCATTCCGGGCAACATCATCGTGCGTCAGCGCGGCACCCAATTCCACGCCGGTTACGGTGTAGGCATGGGTAAAGATCACACCCTCTTCGCGAAAATCGAAGGCGTGATCAAGTTTGAAGTAAAAGGCGCGTTCAACCGCCGTTACGTGAGCGTTGTCGCAGCTTAATTGCGAGATCGCTGGAAAAGCCCTGTCTTGCGACGGGGCTTTTTCGTTTGTGGGGTGAGTCTCTTGCAAAGCTGTTTGTAATGGGCTCAAGCGCTGGTTTTGCGGTCGCTGGTTGAGGTCGCTGCGCTCATTTTTGCAAGAGTCTTATGTCTTGGTTTCTTAAGCTCGTCCAAGCGGCGAGAGGCGTTTTGTTATGAAGTTCGTTGATGAAGTTTCCATCCGAGTAAAAGCAGGCGACGGCGGTAACGGTTGCATGAGTTTCCGTCGCGAAAAATTCATCGAAAACGGTGGCCCCAACGGCGGTGACGGCGGTGACGGCGGTTCCATCTACATGATGGCCGACGAAAACCTCAACACCCTGGTCGACTACCGTTACACCCGGCACTTCGATGCCGAGCGTGGCTCCAACGGCGGCAGCACCGACTGCACCGGTAAAAAAGGCGAAGACCTGGTACTGCGCGTACCGGTCGGCACCACGATCATCGACTCTGCGACCCAGGAAGTGATTGGCGACCTGACCAAGGCTGGCCAGAAGCTGATGGTAGTGCAGGGCGGCTGGCACGGTCTGGGTAACACCCGATTCAAGTCCAGTACCAACCGTGCACCGCGCCAGACCACGCCAGGCAAGCCGGGCGAGCAGCGTGACCTCAAGCTGGAAATGAAGGTGCTCGCCGACGTGGGCCTGCTGGGCCTGCCGAACGCCGGTAAAAGTACCTTCATCCGTTCGGTCTCGGCCGCCAAGCCGAAAGTCGCCGACTACCCGTTCACCACTCTGGTGCCGAACCTGGGCGTGGTCAGCGTCGACCGTTGGAAAAGCTTCGTGATCGCCGACATTCCCGGTCTGATCGAAGGTGCCTCCGATGGCGCAGGCCTGGGCATCCGCTTCCTCAAGCACTTGTCGCGTACCCGTTTGCTGTTGCACCTCGTGGACATGGCGCCGCTGGATGACACCAGTGCACCGGACGCCGCCGAAGTGATCGTCAGCGAACTGACCAAGTTCAGCCCGTCCCTGGCCGAGCGTGATCGTTGGCTGGTGCTGAACAAGTGCGACCAGATCCTCGAAGAAGAGCACGAAGAGCGCGTCAAGGAAATCGTCGATCGCCTGGAGTGGGAAGGCCCGGTCTACGTGATCTCGGCCATTGCCAAAGAAGGCACCGAGCGCCTGACTCGCGACATCATGCGTTATCTCGAAGACCGTGCCGACCGCCTGGCGGCCGACCCGGTATTCAAGGCAGAGCTGGCCGAACTCGACCAGCGCATCGAAGACGAGGCACGTGCTCAACTGCAGGCTCTGGACGACCAGCGCGCCCTGCGCCGCAGCGGCGTGAAGTCGGTCCATGACATCGGCGACGACGATTGGGACGAAGAAGACGTGGATGATGAAGACGGTCCTGAAATCATTTACGTGCGCGACTGAGTCGTTGCGATAAACTTGAACGCCGCTCCTTATAGAGCGGCGTTTTAGTATCCGGGTTTAACGTTATGGGCCGCGCTGGGTCGCGCAGCCCTCAATCTAAGGTTGAAGATGATGCGGAGCAAAGTGACAGGTGCGCAGCGCTGGGTCGTAAAGATCGGCAGTGCGTTGCTGACGGCGGATGGCAAGGGGCTGGATCGCGCGGCCATGAGCGTCTGGGTCGAGCAGATGGTGGCCTTGCATGAGGCCGGCGTAGAGTTGGTGCTGGTGTCGTCCGGTGCGGTTGCCGCCGGGATGAGCCGCCTCGGCTGGACCGCGCGACCCAGCGCGATGCACGAACTGCAAGCCGCCGCCGCCATCGGCCAGATGGGCCTGGTGCAAGCCTGGGAATCCAGCTTTGCCGAGCACGGTCGCCATACGGCGCAGATCCTGCTGACCCACGACGACCTGTCCGACCGCAAGCGCTACCTCAATGCCCGCAGCACCCTGCGCGCGCTGGTGGAGCTCAAGGTCATCCCGGTGATCAACGAGAACGACACGGTGGTCACCGACGAAATCCGCTTCGGCGACAACGACACCCTGGCCGCCCTGGTGGCCAACCTGGTGGAAGCCGACCTCTTGGTGATCCTCACCGACCGCGACGGCATGTTCGACGCCGACCCGCGTAACAACCCTGACGCCCAGTTGATCTACGAAGCCCGTGCCGATGACCCGGCGCTGGACGCCGTGGCCGGCAGCGTTGGCGGCGCCCTGGGACGCGGCGGCATGCAGACCAAGCTGCGGGCTGCACGCCTGGCGGCACGTTCCGGTGCGCACACCATCATCGTCGGTGGGCGCATCGAACGTGTGCTGGATCGCCTCAAGGCCGGTGAGCGCATCGGGACGCTGCTGTCGCCGGAACGCGGCATGCTCGCGGCGCGCAAACAGTGGCTGGCCGGTCATCTGCAAACCCGTGGCACCCTGGTGCTGGACGATGGCGCCGTTTCGGCGCTGTCCCAAGGCAACAAGAGCCTGCTGCCGGTGGGCGTCAAGTTGGTGCAGGGCAGCTTCCGCCGTGGCGAGATGGTGGTGTGCGTGGCGCCGGACGGTCGCGAGATCGCCCGGGGCCTGGCCAACTACAGCGCGCTGGAAGCCCAGAAAATTATTGGACAATCCTCCGATGCGATTGTCGGACTCTTGGGTTACATGGCCGAACCGGAACTGGTTCACCGCGATAACCTGATCCTGGTCTAACCAAAGGAATACACCATGCGTGTCATGAAGGGATTGCTCGGCCTGCTGCTGGCCATGCCGTTGCTGGCCTCGGCCGAGGAAATCGGCCAAGTGTCGACGGTGTTCAAGTTTGTCGGGCCCAACGACCGGATCGTCGTCGAAGCCTTTGACGACCCCAAGGTCGACGGCGTGACTTGCTACCTGTCCCGTGCCAAGACCGGCGGCGTGAAAGGCGGCCTGGGCCTGGCCGAAGATCGCGCCGAAGCCTCGATTGCCTGCCGCCAGGTAGGGCCGATCCGCTTCAAGGGCGAACTCAAGGACGGCGACGAAGTGTTCAAGGAGCGCACCTCGCTGGTGTTCAAGACCATGCAGGTGGTGCGCTTCCTCGACAAGAAGCGCAACACTCTGGTGTACCTGGTCTACAGCGACCGCCTGATCGAAGGCAGCCCGCAGAACGCCGTGACGGCGATTCCGATTTTGCCCTGGCCGACCGCTCAGTAACCTGCAGGCGAGTTTTGCAATCGGCGTCTATGATTGCAGGCTTGCGGGCTGTAATCTCGAAGTGCCGCAATGTGAAGAACATGGGATATCTGGAGTTCGTCATGAGTGCTTTCCACGACCTGAAACTCAAAGCTTTGGACGGACAAGAGCTGCCGCTGGCGCCCTTCAAGGGGCAAGTGGTGCTGGTGGTCAACGTGGCCTCCAAATGTGGCTTGACCCCGCAATATGCGGCACTGGAAAACCTCTACCAGCAATACAAGGACCAGGGGTTTACCGTGCTTGGCCTGCCGTGCAATCAATTTGCTGGCCAGGAGCCAGGGACAGAAGAAGAGATCCAGGAGTTCTGCAGCCTGAACTACGGGGTGACCTTCCCGTTGGGCAGCAAACTTGAGGTCAACGGTCCTGACCGTCACCAGTTGTACCGCCTGCTGGCGGGCGAGGGCGCTGAGTTTCCTGGGGATATCACCTGGAACTTCGAAAAATTCCTGCTGGGCAAGGATGGGCGAGTGCTCGCGCGCTTCTCCCCACGCACTGCACCGGATGACCCGACAATTGTCCAGGCCATCGAAAAAGCCCTCAGCTAAGCGCTGCAGTTGTAATGAGCGGGCTTGTCCCGCGCTGGGCTGCGAAGCAGCCCCGACCGGCCATCACTTTTACCCCTTAATCACCCAGATCAATAGTGCTACCCAGCACCTTGCACTCCCCATATTATCCACATCATAAATCCCGTCTTCCGTGGAGTGCCCCCATGCCTGTCCAAGCCTTGTTCAAACCGTTCCAGCTCGGCGCATTGCAACTGTCGACCCGCGTCGTCATGGCGCCGATGACCCGCTCGTTCTCGCCGGGTGGCGTGCCCAACTCCAAAGTGATTGAGTACTACCGCCGCCGCGCCGCTGCCGGTGTGGGGCTGATCATCACCGAAGGCACCGTGGTCGGCCACCAGGCCTCCAACGGTTACCCCAATGTCCCGCACTTCTACGGTGAAGCCGCCCTGGCCGGCTGGAAGAAAGTGGTCGACGCGGTACACGCCGAAGGCGGCAAGATCGTCCCGCAACTGTGGCATGTAGGCAGCGTGCGCCGTATCGGCACTGAACCTGACGCCAGCGTACCGGCCTACGGCCCGATGGAGAAGCTCAAGGATGGCAACGTGGTCGTGCATGGCATGACCCAGCAAGACATCAAGGACGTGATCAACGCCTTCGCCCAAGCCGCCAAGGATGCCCAGAGCATCGGCATGGACGGCGTTGAGATCCACGGTGCCCACGGCTATCTGGTCGATCAGTTCTTCTGGGAAGGCAGCAACCAGCGCAACGACGAATACGGTGGCAGCCTGGCCAACCGCTCGCGCTTTGCCATCGAGCTGATCCAGGCTACCCGTGCTGCCGTCGGCCCGGAATTTCCGATCATCTTCCGTTTCTCCCAATGGAAGCAGCAGGACTACACCGCGCGTCTGGTGCAAACTCCCGAGGCGCTGGGCGAGTTTCTCAAGCCGTTGTCTGATGCGGGCGTAGACATTTTCCACTGCTCCACTCGGCGTTTCTGGGAGCCGGAATTCGAAGGGTCCGACCTCAACCTGGCCGGCTGGACCCGCCAGCTCACCGGCAAGCCGACCATCACCGTGGGCAGCGTGGGCCTGGATGGTGAGTTCCTTCAGTTCATGGTCAACACCGACAAAGTCGCGCAACCGGCCAGCCTGGAAAAACTGCTGGAGCGCTTGAACAACGACGAGTTTGACCTGGTCGCCGTGGGCCGTGCCCTGTTGGTGGACCCGGATTGGGCGTTGAAGGTGCGCGAGGGTCGCGAGGGCGACATCCTGCCGTTCAGTCGTGAGGCGTTGATGACGCTGGTGTGAGTGGCTGGGCTCCCTGTGATTACACAGGGAGCTTTATGCTGTCGGGCGTTAGTACTGCGGCCCCTTGTACAGTTCTTTTGTGTGATCGGTTTTGTTCAGGTCTTTATGCCCCGGTTGGCCGTAGACAGGAGGTTCTGCCCGAGATTTATCCATCCATTGTTGCTGGCGCGCCCATTCGGCGTTTGGCATGTTGACGCCATTACGTACACCCATTCCGTAAGCTGACATGTACCTTACCTCCATTATTGAAAGCCCTGCTCAGATAGCAGGTATCAATAATTGGTATGCAGCATTAAGCAGTTCCTGATTTAAATATCAGGAAAGACATATTGATTCATCGCACATAAGGCTGTGTAGGAAGCGCGAGGCTTTCATCACATGCGCCGCGTAACTGATGCTCAAACTGCTCGATAATCGCCGGCCAGCCCTGGCGGCTCGCATGCTGGCGTGCATTCAGACGCATGCGGCGCAGGCTTTCAGCGTCCTCCAGCAGCCAATTGGCGGCCTCGCAAAACGCGTTCTCGTCTCCGGGCATCGCCAGCACGCCGTTGTAGCCGTGGCGGATATGCTGGCTTGCAGCGGCCTGGTCATAAGCCACCACCCCCAATCCTGATGCCATGGCCTCCAACACCACGTTGCCGAAGGTTTCGGTGAGGCTGGGGAAGAGGAACACATCGCCCGATGCGTAATGCCGCGCCAGTTCCTCTCCGCGCAAGGTGCCGCAGAAAATCGCCTCCGGCAATTCCTTCTCCAGCGTCGCCCGCTGCGGGCCATCACCCACGATGATGAGTTTCATCTGGCGCAGTGGATAGGTGTCCTGCAAGGTCTCGAAGCAGCGCTTGAGCAACCCCAGGTTTTTCTCCTGCGCCAGTCTGCCCACATAGAGCACGGCGGTTTGCTCACTGTTCAACGCCCAACTTTCCCGCAGCGCATTGTCGCGTTTGGCGGGATGGAACAGTTGGCTGTCCACTCCGCGCGACAACATCCCCAGACGCTCGAAATGCCGGCGCTCCAGCTCCAGGCGCTGGCTGGCGCTGGGTACCAGGGTCAGCGTCGAACGGTTGTGGAACCAGCGCAGATAGTGCGTGACCATCCGGCTCAGCATGCTCAAGCCGTACTGGTTCGAGTACTGCTGGAAGTTGGTGTGAAAGCCGCTGACCACACTGATCCCCAGGCGCCGGGCCGCACGCAGGGCAGACAAGCCCAGGGGCCCTTCCGTGGCGATGTAGAGCACGTCCGGACGCTGACGGGTCCAGCGCCGCAGCAACTTGTGCATCGACGACTGCCCCCACTGCAGGCCAGGATATCCCGGCAGCGGCCAGCCACGGCATAGCAATAACGCGTCGTCGCTGGGACGGCTCTGGTCGACGCCCTGGCGCGGTCGCACCAGTTCGACTTGATGGCCACGCGCCCGCAAACCCTCGCACAGGCGACCAAGGGTATTGGCCACCCCGTTGATCTCTGGCGGGAAGGTTTCGGTGATGAGGGTGATGTGAAGCGAAGCTGTCGTCATGACCCACAGTGTCTCTGTGGGCCATGTCGTCATTGTGTCATCGAGATGATGGATTTATGACTGGGTCACTTTTTGCTGCGCCGCCATCGCCTCGGCCCCTTGTTCGCGTACCCAGAACAGCGTCGCCCCGGCTACTGCCGCCGGCATCATCAGCAGGTTGACCACCGGCACCAGCAACACCAGGTAAACGATGCCGCCGAAGCTCATGCTCTGCCAGCGCTTCTGGCGCAGCCAGGCGAGCATTTCGTTCCAGCCCAGCTTGTGGTTGTCGGCCGGGTAGTCGATGTACTGGATCGCCATCATCCACACGCCAAACAGCAACCACAGCGGTGCGGCGACCAGATTGACCACCGGAATAAACGACAGGATAAACAGGCCGATGGCCCGTGGCAGGAAGTAGCCCAGCTTGCGCATCTCCCGGGCGAGGGTGCGCGGTACCATCGCGATCAGCTCGCCCCAACTGAAGGCTGGGAAGTCATCGGTGCCGCGCACCACCACTTCCACCTTCTCCGAGAGAAAGCCGTTGAAGGGGGCGGCGATGATGTTGGCGAGCATGGTGAAGGTGAAAAACACCATTAACACCACCAGCACCACGAACAATGGCCAGAGCAGGTAGTTCAGGAAGCCCAGCCAGCTCGGCAGCGTCGGCATCAGGTGGTCGACCCACAGGCTGAACTGATGACCGGCAAAATAGATCAAGCCGACGAACAGCACCAGGTTGATCGCCAGTGGCAGCAGCACAAACAGACGCAGGCCTGGGCTCAACACCAGTTTGAGGCCTTCGCGCAGGTATTGCGGGCCGGAAAGAGCAGGGGCGGGCATGGAGAACTCCGAGCAAAAGGGCGAACGCGCCGACCTTACCGGCTTTACATCGCAGGCGAAAGCCGCGACATCAGCCGTAACAAACCTGTCGATCAGTCGGGCCAACTACATAGTGACCGTCTATGAGCTGGATTGTTATTCCGTATTTCCTTAATCTTGCCCCCCTCGATACGCTGCACCCATTATTTTTCAGGGCCTGCGAGTTCAAGCCTTCCCCAAGTGCTTCGTGGTCCCTTTTTTATTCCAGCCGCCTTGTAGTCCGGGCGGTCGACAGGAGTGAGTCATGTCTGATACCCGTCATTCGCGAGTGATTATTCTCGGTTCCGGCCCTGCCGGTTACAGCGCCGCTGTCTACGCTGCCCGGGCCAACCTCAAGCCGCTGCTGATCACCGGCATGCAGGCGGGCGGTCAATTGACCACCACCACCGAAGTCGACAACTGGCCGGGCGACGTCCACGGCCTGACCGGCCCGGTGCTGATGGAGCGCATGAAAGAACACGCCGAACGCTTTGAAACCGAGATCGTGTTTGATCACATCAACAAGGTCGACTTTTCCAAGAAGCCTTACAGCCTGACCGGCGACAGCGGCGTATACACCTGTGACGCACTGATCATCGCTACTGGCGCCAGCGCTCGTTACCTGGGCCTGCCGTCGGAAGAAACGTTCATGGGCAAGGGCGTTTCCGCCTGCGCGACCTGCGACGGTTTCTTCTACCGCAACAAACCGGTCGCCGTGGTCGGTGGTGGCAACACCGCCGTGGAAGAGGCGCTGTACCTGGCCAACATCGCCAGCACCGTGACCCTGGTCCACCGCCGCGAGACCTTCCGCGCCGAGAAGATCCTGATCGACAAGCTGCATGCCCGTGTCGCCGAAGGCAAGATCATCCTCAAGCTCAACGCCACCCTGGACGAAGTCCTGGGAGACAACATGGGCGTGACCGGTGCCCGCCTGAAGAACAACGATGGCAGCTTCGACGAGCTGAAAGTCGACGGCGTGTTCATCGCCATCGGCCACACCCCGAACACCTCGCTGTTCGAAGGTAAGCTGGAAGCCAAAGACGGCTACCTGGTGGTGCAGGGCGGCCGTGAAGGCAATGCCACCGCGACCAACATTGAAGGTATCTTCGCCGCCGGTGACGTGGCCGACCACGTCTACCGCCAGGCCATCACCTCGGCCGGCGCCGGTTGCATGGCGGCACTGGATGCCGAGCGTTACCTCGACGGCCTGCAGAACGCTTCGTTCTAACCAACGCCGCAAAACAACTGTGGGAGGGGGCAAGCCCCTCCCACATTTTGTTTCAGGTCTGGCTCAGGATTTTCGAGTCAGAGGTTGGGCGGTGAACTTCACACCGGCCAAGCCGTTTGCGATCAATGCACGGATATTGCCGTGGTCACTGCCCTCAGGCGTCGCCACTACCGAACGGTAATGCTCACCAAACGCCAGCAGCGCTTCCTGCTCGCTCAGCCCTTCCAGCACTGCCAGGCCCAGCGTCTTGCACGACCCTTCGTTCTGCCCGGCGGCATTCTCTACCGCGCCATTGGTGAACGCCTGTGGCTGGTACTCATAACCGGCAGCGACAAACGCCAGGGTATCGGCAAAAACGTGTTCGCCGCTGTTGAGGCTGGCGCGCAGGGTATTCAAATCATTCATGGGGTTTTCCTTGGGCGAACGCCGCCTGTTGATCGGCGCTGGCTTCTTTCTGGTATTGGGTTTTCCACTCGGCGTACGGCATGCCGTAGACCACTTCACGGGCGTCATCCAGGCTCAGCTCGATCTGGCGCGCGTCGGCCTCGGCCTTGTACCACTTCGACAAGCAATTGCGGCAGAAACCGGCGAGGTTCATCAGGTCGATGTTCTGCACATCCTTGCGGCTGTCCAGATGCGCCACCAGCCGGCGGAAGGCGGCGGCTTCGAGTTCGAGGCGTTGTTGGTCGTTCATAAGGTTCACGCAAATCTCAGGGGTTAACGGCTGGCCGCCAGGGTAATCGAAACCGACTCGGCAAAACGCAACGCATGGGGCTTGTCCACTTCCACTTCGGCGTACAGCACCGACTCATTGCTCATCACCAGGTCCAGCAACTCCTGGGTCAGACGCTCCAGCAGGGCAAAACGATTGCCTTCGACATGGGCGATGATCGCCTTGGTGATGGTGCGGTAGTTCAGCGCGTGGTCGATGTCGTTGTCGCGCACGGCTTCCTGGGCGGCATACAGGATGGTCAGGTTGATCAGCACATCCTGCTTGTTGAGGATTTCGTCCTCGTTGATGCCGATGAAGGTGCGCAGGCACAGGTCCTTGACCCGGATGCGCGCCATGCCTGGTTGAAGTTGTGGCATTGCTACTTGCTCCGTCCGATCAGTTGCAGGAACTCCATGCGCGTGGTGTTCGACTCGCGGAACGCGCCGAGCATCACCGAGGTGTTCATGGTTGAATTCTGTTTTTCCACACCGCGCATCATCATGCACATGTGCTTGGCTTCGATGACCACGGCCACGCCGGCGGCCTGGGTCACTTCCTGGATGGCGTCGGCGATTTGCCGCGTGAGGTTTTCCTGGATCTGCAGGCGGCGGGCGAACATGTCGACGATGCGCGCCAGCTTCGACAGGCCCAGCACCTTGCCGGTCGGGATATAGGCGACGTGGGCCTTGCCGATAAAGGGCAGCAGGTGGTGCTCGCACAGCGAGTACAACTCGATGTCCTTGAGGATCACCATCTCGTCATTGTCAGAGGCAAACAGCGCGCCGTTGACGATTTCTTCCAGGTTCTGCTCGTAGCCATGACACAGGTATTGCATGGCCTTGGCGGCACGCTTGGGGGTATCGAGCAGGCCTTCGCGCTCGGGGTCTTCGCCCAAGCCCTTGAGGATCTCGCGGTAATGGTGGGGCAGGGATAAGGTCATACAACATCCTCAAAAGCGGCTTACTTGATATGCCGCCCGCCGTTGACGGTCAGGGTGGTACCGGTGACATAAGGGTTATCCAGCAGGTAACGCACGCTCTGGTAGATCACCTCGGGCCCGGGCTCGATGCCCAGTGCGGACTTGGCCAGTACCTTGGCGCGGTAGGCGTCGTCGTCGCCGTCGTTGAACATCACCATCGCCGGGGCGATGCCGTTGACCTTGATCAACGGCGCCAATTGCGCGGCAAACGACAACGTCAGGCTGTCGAGCCCGGCCTTGGTGGCGCAATAGGCGATGTGCTGGCGGCTGCCCTTGCGCACCACGTCGTCGCTGATGTGCACGATGTCGGCCGGTGTCGAGCGTTGCAGCAAGGGTGAACAATGCAGGTTGATCAGGTACGGCGCAAGCATGTGCACGCTGAACATGTCGGTAAACGCGCGACTTTCGTCGTCGGGGGATTCCGCTATCCAGGCCGAGGCGTTATGGATAATCGCACGCAGGCTCTGGGTATGGGTGTTCAGCTCAGCGATAAACGCCAGGATACCGGCCTCGCTGGAGAAGTCGGCAAACACTGCGATCGCCCCACGCTCGCGCAACGCCTGCACGCCGGGCCGTTCGCTGCGATAGCTGAAAATCACCGGGTGGCCGTCGTCAAGCAAACGCTGGGCGCAATGCAGGCCGACACGCTGGCCGGCGCCGGTGATCAGGATCGGGGCGTTCGTTGCAGTCATGGGAGGCTCGAGTCGCTGGCAGGTTGAAACTATACCAGCGACCGAGCACCCCTGTATTCACGCCGCGGCTTCGGTAGCCTTGCGCGGTGCAGGGGCAGGATGCAGCCAGTTTGCCAACAGGTGGGTCGACAGTGGGATGAACCAGTAGACCATCAGTGGCGTCAGCGCCATGGTACTGACCAGCACGCGCGGTGCCAGGTCCAGTTCGCTCAGCAGTGGGTTCAGGACAAAGTTGAACAGCAGCGACACCGGGAAAAACGCCAGCCAGATTGCTACAGCCTGCTTCCAGCGAGGTGGGCGCGCGCCCACGGCGCCGAACCAGCCATCGATGCCACGTACGCGATGCTCCGACGGGTCGGCAAACAAGTCGCTGCCACGGCTCAGCCACGCACTGCGCGACGCGGAAAACTCCCAGGCATGCAGGGTCTTCTCATCGGCAAAGCGGAAAATGATCTGGAATTCATCATCGTTGGGCGGCGGTGCCAGGACGCCTGAGCCCAGGTAGCCGGGAAAGTCCGTGGCCAATTGCTCGCCTTCGCGCAGCCAGGCCATCAGTTCTTCATAGCGACCCTTGGCCACGCGACGTGCAACCATCAGGGTGACGGGAGAGGTAGACATTGTGTATCTCCAAATAGTGGGCGCTCGTGACCGGGTAGGTACGACACCAGGTGCAGCTGCGGGGTGATGCGGCTGCGCCTTGAAAAAGCAGGCAAGGATTATTCCTGTTTTGCTGAAATACGCCAGACACTTCTGTCGGTTCGCCCCGTGGCTTGAATCGTTCAACCGAATAAGCGTTAAATAGGATCCAAATCGACACGGATGTTCTTGACCTCTGATGCCCGAAACTATTGCTCCGCAGCGCGAAACGACCCTTGACCGCGTCGCTGTTTCCGATGATCTATTGCCGATTCGAGAAGTCGCTCGGCTGACGGGCGTCAACCCGGTCACCCTGCGTGCCTGGGAAAGACGCTACGGCCTCATCCAGCCGATCCGCACCGAAAGTGGGCACCGGTTGTATTCGCGCACCGATATCGACACCGTGCACCGTATTCTCGACTGGATCGAACGTGGCGTCGCCGTGAGCAAAGTGGGCAGGCTGCTTGCGCGCGATGAGCGCATCGGCGAACCCGGCCTGGCTGGCGGGGACAGCGTGGAGCGGGCCCAATGGCACGGGCAACTGCGCAGTGCAATCAGCGCGTTCGATGATCGCCAACTGGATCGGCTGTACGGGCAGATATTTTCCGCCTACCCACTCGCCGTGGCGTTCCAGGATATTCTCATGCCGCTCTGGCAGGAACTGTTGCGTCATCAAGGCCGCTTCGGCGAGGCCAGCGAATGGCTGTTCTTCGATAATTTCCTGCGTTCGCGCACGGCGCAACGTCTGCAGGTGATAGCCGCTTCGCCGCTGCCACGGGTGCTGCTGGCGGCCATAGCCGGAGAATGTCGCGAGCTGGAATTGTTGGTCGCAGGCCTGCTGCTGACGGGGGAGAAATTCGCCGTGAAGCTACTGGGCGTAGGCCAGCCACTCGATGAGTTGACCCTGGTCTGTGAAAAGACCCAACCGCAAGCGCTGGTGCTGTTTTCCAACCGCGCCCCCGGCAGCGAACTGCCACTGCGGCTCAAGCGCCTGGCGCTGACCCTGGATTGCCCGCTGCTGCTGGCCGGTGACGCCGCGGACTTCGCCCAGGAAAGCCTGCAAGGCTCGTCAATCGGCTGCCTGGGCAACGAAGCACGATTGATGCAGCGCCGCTTGCTGCAATTCCTGAGCGGTAGCCTGGATACCTGATGTTTCAGGCGTGCACTTCGGGATGGACCAGGCGGTGCTGGTGCAGGATGAACTGGCGCAGGCGCTCGGTTTCATCGACGTCGTCCTGGCTGAGCCGGTAAGCGAACAGGCCGCGTGCGGTTTCCCGTTCGAACGTTCCGCGCAGCGCAATGCGCTCATAGCCGGAAGGGCTGAACCACAGCGAAAAGGTTTTCGGCGGCTTGAGCCGGCCACGGATCTCCACCAGCACCCCTTTGAACGACACTTCATGCACCCACAACGCGCCCGTGCCGCCCTTGATATTCTCCAGGGCCACCGGCGTTTCGAGCGCCAGGCGCCACGGCCGGATCATCGGCCCATCCTCGAAAATACTCGGCACGCCCAGGCGCAGGTGCACGGCATGAAACTCATCTTCCACCAGGTGCAGCGGGAAGGTGAGTTGCTGATTGTCGAACTGCGCCTGGATGGTGACGTGATCGTGGGCCGCCAGGCGCGTAAGAAGATCGCGAATCTGCGCACCGCCGTTGACTGTCAGGCTCGATGACGCATCCCGCAGGTTCAATTGCGGGTTGTGCTGCATAGTCTGGATAAAATCCAGCTCGTCCTGGGTCAGGAGTGCATCACGTTGCATGGGCTTGCTCAACGAATGTGGGAAGGCATTAAAACGCCATTATCCTCTTAATGACCGTTATTTCTAATCTTTGTTAGATCCACTGGTCGCCTTGAGTGCCGCCAGTTCGGCCTTGAGTTCGGCCACTTGCGCCTCCAGTTGAGCCACGCGCTGCTGGGCTTTGACCTGGACGCTCACATCTTTTTGCACGCCGACGCAATAAGTCTGTTTATCCGCCGGGTTGTAGACCGTCGACAGCGACAGCTCATTCCAGAAATGCGTGCCGTTCTTGCGGTAGTTGCGCAGGACTTCACGGCAGTGGGTGCCCGCGGCGAGGGCTTCGCGAATGGCGATCAGGGCGGGTTGGTCGCGGTCACCGGATTGCAGGAAGCGGCAATCCTGGTAGAGGATTTCATCGCGGGTGTAGCCGGTCAGGCGCTCGAAGGCGGGATTGACGTAGATCAGTGGCAAGTCCTTGCCTTCCCGTTCAGCGATGACGATACCGTCATTCGAGGCGTCGATGACCATTTGCATCAAGTGAGCATTAATCATGCGGGGGATCCATCCATTTGGGTGTTGCAA
Source organism: Pseudomonas sp. DR208 (assembly GCF_019823005.1). Taxonomy (NCBI): domain Bacteria; kingdom Pseudomonadati; phylum Pseudomonadota; class Gammaproteobacteria; order Pseudomonadales; family Pseudomonadaceae; genus Pseudomonas; species Pseudomonas sp. DR208. The sequence goes on along the minus strand of NZ_CP081944.1, from coordinate 5,420,741 downwards.
GTCTAAGGCACCGCGCTCCATTTTCCACCCGGTATGGCGATTTTTGTAGCGGCGTTCAAGCTGTTAATATCCCACGCTTTCGCTCAACTACAGGATCAGATTGATGAAAGTCGCCATCCTTTCCGGCTCGGTCTACGGCACCGCTGAAGAAGTCGCTCGTCACGCTGCCGATATCCTCAATGCGGCCGGTTTAGAGGCCTGGCACAACCCTCGCGCCAGTCTGGCCGACGTGCAGGCGTTTGCGCCGGATGCATTTCTGGCGGTGACGTCCACCACCGGCATGGGCGAATTGCCCGACAATCTCCAACCCCTGTACTCGACGATTCGCGACCAACTGCCCGCCGCCTGGCGCGGGCTGCCCGGCGCGGTGATCGGCCTGGGCGACGCCAGCTATGGCGACACCTTCTGCGGCGGCGGCGAGCAGATGCGCAAGCTGTTTGGCGAACTGGGCGTGCGTGAAGTGCTGCCGATGCTGCGCCTGGATGCCAGCGAAAGTGTGACCCCGGAAGCCGACGCCGAGCCGTGGCTGGCTGAACTGGTCACTGCACTGCGCGCTTGACCGGAAATTCACGCAGCAACGCCAGCCAGGCCTGGGCGGCTTTCGACAGGTAGGCGCCCTCACGCCAGATAAAGGCAATGTCCCAGCGCAGGTAGTCGGGCGCCTTGAGCGTCAGGCGCACCACCCCGGGTCGCACCAGCCCACGCGCGACCACGCTGGGCAGCAGCACCACCCCCTGGCCGGCGGCGACCAATGCGGCGAGGAAGTCCGCTTGGCCGCTGCGACCGATTTCCTTCGGCGTAAAACCCAACTGTTCGCACGCCTGCAGCAGACGGTCGTTGAGCACGAAGCTGCGCTGGTACATCAGGAACGGCGTGTCGGCCAGTTCCTCCAGGCGTACCTGGGCGTTTTCCGCCAGGGGATGATCAATCGGCAACAGCGCGTCCAGGGGCTCATCGCAGAACGCTTGCCAGGCAAACGCCGGGTCGCTGGGTCTGAGGCTGCCCCCCACTTCCAGTTCACCGCTCAGGATGGCTTGCTCGATATTGCGACTGCCGCCCTCCAGCAATTGGATGGTCACGTTCGGGTAACGCCGGCGGTATTCGGCGAACAGTCCGGCAAACAAAGTATCCCCGGCCAACAACGGCAGGCCCAGGCGCAGTTCGCCTCGGGTCAACTGGTGCATATCGTCCAACTCGCTGAGCAACTCGTTTTGCAGGCGCAGCATGGCTTCGGCGCGTTGCAGGACGACTTGGCCGGCGGCGGTCAGGCGGATCTGCGAGCCGATTCGGTCGAGCAGTGGCGTGCCCAGGCTCTGCTCCAATTGCGCAACCTGTTTGCTGACGGCGGACTGGCTGATATGCAGGGTTTTGCCGGCCTGGGTAAAGCCACCCCGGTGAACCACTTCGACGAAGCTGCGCAGCTGTTTGAATTCCATGTGCGAAATTCCGGTTTGGAATAGCTGGCAGTCTAACAATTCGCTGTGGGGATGGGGCATGCCTCTTTAAAATGAAGGCCTGCGAGGACCCAAAGCCCATGAAACGTTTCACCCGTCTGTTGATTGAACTGGTCGTGCTACTGGCCATTTACCTGTTCGGCTGCCAACTGGCGATGTGGTTGACCTGGCCGATTCCCGGCGGTGTGGTGGGCCTGGGCCTGTTGTTGATGGCCTTCGCCAGCGGCCTGGTCAAACCGGCGGCCCTGCAATTGGGTGCCGGCGTGCTGATGGCTGAGATGCTGCTGTTCTTCATTCCGGCGCTGATGAGCCTGCTCGACTACGGCGGCCTGCTGCGCAATGAGGGATGGCGCATCCTGCTGGTCATCGGCTTGAGCACGTTGGCCGTGATGCTGGTGACCGCATTCACCGTGGAACTGGTGTGCCGCTGGAGGCTGCGCCATGAAGCTTGAACTGATGCCGGTGTTCTGGCTCGCCTTGACCTTGGGCACCTATATTTTCAGTCGCTGGATCTACCGTCGCACCGGGCGTTACCTGTTGTCGCCGCTGATCCTGGTGCCCGTGCTGTTGCTGGCGGTGGCCGTACCGATGAACACGGCCTACGCCGAATACTCTGCCGACACCCACTGGCTGATGCTGGTACTCGGCCCCGTCACCGTGGCGTTCGCCGTGCCGATCTGGCAACAGCGGCGGTTGCTGGCGCGTTACTGGTCGGCATTGTTGCTGGGGATGGTGGCCGGCAGCGTGGCGTCCATCGCCACCTCATTCGGCCTGGCCAAAGCGTTGGCCCTGGACAGCTCGGTGACGATGTCCCTGGTGCCACGCTCCATCACCACGCCGTTCGCCATGCCGGTGTCCTCTGACCTGGGTGGCGTGCCGGAATTGACGGCGGTGTTCGTAATGTTCACCGGCGTATTCGGTGCGATGCTCGGCGGCGTGCTGCTCAAGTGGTTGCCCCTGCGTACGCCGCTGGCGCGCGGTGCGCTGTTTGGCGTGGGCGCCCACGGTGCGGGCGTGAGCCGGGCCCATGAAGTGGGCGGCGAAGAGGGCTCGGTGGCAGGCCTTGTGATGGTCCTGACCGGCCTGCTCAACCTGTTTGCCGCGCCTTTATTGGCGGCACTTCTCTGACGTCGGTTGCGCGGATTTAAACTATTCTCAAAGCTGACCCGTACGGTCATCAAGCTGGCTGCCAAGGCAACTACGGCGGCCAGGGCGTCTGACTAGACTGGCCCATCACTCAAAAAATAATAAGAAAGTGCGCCAAGGAGGTCGTTGCCGTGAGCCTAGCCCCCGTTCCATCGCCACAGAATGTCAAAGATCAGGTCAGCGCTGCCGAGTGGCAGACCCGCGTCGACCTGGCAGCCTGCTACCGCCTGGTGGCGATGCACGGCTGGGATGACCTGATCTTCACCCATATCTCGGCCAAGGTGCCGGGCACCGATGATTTCCTGATCAACCCCTACGGGCTGATGTTTCACGAGATCACCGCGTCGAGCCTGGTCAAGGTCGACCAGGCCGGCAACAAGCTGATGGACAGCCCCTACGAGATCAACCCGGCGGGCTACACCATCCACAGCGCCATCCATGAAGTGCGCCACGACGTGACGTGCGTCCTGCACACCCACACTGCCGCGGGTGTGGCGGTGTCGGCGCAGAAGCAGGGTGTCTTGCCGATCAGCCAGCAATCGATCTTCGTGCTGTCGAGCCTGGCTTATCACGCCTACGAAGGCGTGGCGCTGAACCACGAAGAGAAGGCCCGGTTGCAGGCCGATCTTGGCCAAAATAGTTTCCTGATGCTGCACAACCACGGTCTGCTGACCTGCGGCAGCACCATCGCCGATACGTTTCTGATGATGTTTACCTTCCAGCGCGCCTGCGATATCCAGGTATTGGCGCAAAGTGGCGGCGCGCAATTGATCCCCATCGGGCCACAGATCCTCGCCGGTGCCAAGGCGATGGTGGCAGCTGTCACAAAGAGTGCTCAAGGTATGGGGGGCGCGCTGGCGTGGCCGGCGTTGCTGCGTAAATTGGACAGCCTCGATCCTGGGTATAAAACCTGATGCCTCTCGCCGAGATCCCGCTGAGTGTCTGGCGCAAACGCAGCCAGACGTTCGACTTCAACGGCCGCACTATCCGCTACTGGGTGGCGGGGCAGGGTGAGCCGTTGCTGTTGATCCATGGCTTTCCCACTGCCAGTTGGGACTGGCATTACCTGTGGCAGCCCCTGGCCCAACGCAACCTGGTGATCGCCTGCGACATGCTCGGTTTCGGCGATTCGGCCAAACCCCTCGACCACGGTTATTGCCTGCTGGAACAGGCGGATCTGCAACAGGCGTTGCTCGAGCACCTGCGCGTGGACCAGCCGGTGCACGTGCTCGCCCACGACTACGGCGACAGCGTCGCGCAGGAACTGCTGGCCCGGCACTACGAAGGTCGCTTTCACATGGCCAGCTGTGTGTTTCTCAACGGCGGGTTGTTTCCGGAAACCCACCGTCCGGCGCTGGTGCAAAAGCTGCTGCTCAGCCCGCTGGGCTGGATGATCGGTCGTGCCTTTGGGCGCAATGCCCTGGCGGACAGTTTCAACCAGATCTTCGGGCCCGACACTCGCCCCAGCGAGAGTGCCCTGGATGATTTCTGGAGCCTGATCGACTCTCATGAAGGCACGCGCATCCTGCACAAACTCATTGCCTACGTCCCCCAGCGACGGCGTCTGCGCGATCGCTGGGTCTATGCGATGCAACAGGCTGAAGTGCCGCTGCGGGTGATCGATGGCGAAATCGACCCGATCTCTGGCGCCCACATGGTGGCGCGTTACCGCGAGCTGGTGCCCCACGCCGACACAGTGCTGCTGGCCAATATCGGCCATTACCCGCAGATCGAGGCGCCGGTGCAGGTGCTCAAGCATTACCTGGCGTTTCGTGAGCGGATCGGGCGACCGACCTCGCGAATCGCCTATTCCTGAGCTGACGACTATCCCTGCGCCTTATCGAGCACCATTCAGCCCTGGCCGGCTTTATTGTGACCTGCGCCCCCGTGCCTGACACTCGACCCATTCCCATCGTCGCCATTGGAGTTCGGTATGAGTGAGTCAGTGCAGTTCCAGGATAAGGTCGTGATCGTCACCGGCGCCGGCGGCGGATTGGGCCGGGCCCATGCGCTGCTGTTCGCCAGACACGGTGCCAAAGTATTGGTCAACGATCTCGGCGGTTCCACCCAAGGTGAGGGCGCCAATGCGTCGGCGGCCGATCGGGTGGTGGCCGAGATTCGCGAAGCGGGCGGTATCGCCGAGGCCAACCACGACTCTGTCACCGACGGTGACAAGATCGTGCAGAACGCTCTCGATGCGTTCGGGCGTATCGATGTGGTGGTCAACAACGCCGGGATCCTGCGCGACAAGACGTTCCACAAAATGGAGGACAGCGACTGGGACCTGGTTTATCGGGTGCATGTCGAAGGCGCCTACAAAGTCACCCGCGCTGCCTGGCCCCATCTGCGCGAGCAAGGGTATGGCCGGGTGATCTTCACCGCATCCACCTCGGGTATCTACGGCAACTTCGGCCAGTCCAACTACGGCATGGCCAAGCTCGGCCTGTATGGGCTGACCCGCACCTTGGCGCTGGAAGGGCGCAAGAACAACATCCTGGTCAATGCCATCGCCCCCACCGGCGGTACCCGCATGACCGAAGGCCTGATCCCGCCGCAAGTGTTCGAGCGCCTCAAGCCGGAACTGGTCAGCCCGCTGGTGGTGTACCTGGGCAGCGAGGCATGCCAGGAAACCTCGGGGTTGTTTGAAGTGGGCGGCGGTTGGATCGGCAAGACCCGCTGGGAACGCAGCCTGGGCGTAGGCTTTGATCCGGAGGCGGGGTTTTCCCCCGAAGACGTGGCTGCGCACTGGCAGCAGATCTGTGACTTCGAAGGCGCTGTTCACCCCAAGGACAACATCGAGGCGTTGAAGGAAATGATGGCCAACTTGCAGAAATACAGCCTGTGATCGTTGCTTGAAAAAGCTTTAATGCTGCGGGGCGCTGATGGCGCCCCGTTTTATTCAGGGCAAAAAAAAGCCGCTGCAAACGCAGCGGCTGAAGTCAGACGTTGGATCAAGGAGCGACAAATCAACGTCAGTGAACACCGGTAACAGATTGAAAGCAGGCCTCAATCCATTTGAATCTGGCTTTTCTTCCGGTCGGGGAAGCGGGCCGTCTGCCCTGAAAGCCCGGTAAGAATAGTCGTTTGTAACAGGATGAGTAATGCCGGTTCGTGACAAGGACTGTTACTAAAACAGCAATAGTTGGACTGCGCGTCATCCATTCTCCTGATAACCCCTTATCCACCCGCTGCATGCCCGCGCCCAAACCCCGGCCAGAGCGCCTTGTCATCCTTTCGAGCGACAACACGAATACCTCCTTGGTGCGCTTATCGCTCCTGAGACGCGGCAGTAGGGTGGGGCCTTCTGTCACTCACCGGGGAAGACGCATGACAAGAACAACAATGCGCGCCATCTTCAGGCCACAGGCGCTGGCCGCTGCGGTTGCGTTGGGGTGCTGTGCCCAGGCACAGGCTGTTTCGTTCAACATTGGCGAGATCGAAGGGCAATTCGATTCTTCGCTGTCGGTGGGCGCGAGTTGGGGCATGCGCGACGCCGACAAGAAGCTGGTGAGCACCGTCAACGGCGGTACTGGCCAGGCGTCTACCGGCGATGACGGACGCCTGAACTTCAAGAAAGGCGAGACCTTTTCCAAGATCTTCAAGGGTATTCACGACCTGGAGCTCAAGTACGGTGACAGCGGCGTCTTCGTGCGCGGCAAGTACTGGTACGACTTCGAGTTGCAGGACGAGGACCGCGAGTTCAAACAGATCAGCAATCACCATCGTGACGAGGGCGCGCGTTCTTCGGGCTATGAATTGCTCGATGCCTTCGTTTATCACAACTACTCCATCGGCGATCAACCGGGCAACGTGCGCCTCGGCAAGCAAGTGGTCAGCTGGGGTGAGAGCACCTTTATCGGTAACTCTATCAACAGCATCAACCCCATCGACGTTTCGGCTTTCCGCCGCCCTGGTGCAGAGATCAAGGAAGGGCTGATCCCGGTGAATATGCTGTTCGCCTCCCAAAGCCTGACCAACCAACTGACAGTGGAAGGCTTCTACCAGCTCAACTGGGAAAACACCGTGCTGGATAACTGCGGCACCTTCTTTGGTGGGGATGTGGCGGCCCATGGCTGTAATGACAACTACACCGTGGGCAACCCGGCGATTGCGCCGTTGCAGCCCGTCGCCGCCGCGTTCGGGCAAGGCTTTCAAGTGACCCGTGAAGGGGTGATCGTGCAGCGTGCACAGGATCGTGACGCCCGTGACAGTGGCCAATTCGGTACGGCGTTGCGTTGGTTGGGGGATGACACCGAATACGGTCTGTACTTCATGAACTACCACAGCCGCACACCGACCGTGGGCACCATCACCAACAATACGAGCCTGGCCCGGCTCGGTGCGATCGCCGGTGCAGCCAATGGCATCGCGCCCGGCTCCGGCGCAGGCCTGGTCCAGAGCCTGATGCTCGGTCGTGGCCAGTACTACTTGGACTACCCGGAAGATATCCGCCTGTTCGGTGCGAGCTTCTCCACCACTTTGCCCACCGGCACGGCGTGGACCGGCGAGATCAGCTACCGCCCCAATGCCCCGGTGCAACTCAACACCACTGACCTGACCCTGGCCCTGATCAACCCGGTCGCCGGGCAACTGGCCTCGCCGATCCGCAGCAACTTCGGTGACGACAACAAAGGCTACCGGCGCAAGGAAATCACTCAGATCCAAAGCACCATGACCCAGTTCTTCGACCAGGTGCTGGGCGCCGAGCGCCTGACCCTGGTGGGCGAAGCGGCCTACGTGCACGTCGGCGGGCTGGAAGACAAATCCAAGCTGCGTTATGGCCGTGACTCGGTGTACGGCGCCTATGGCTTCCAGGGTGACACCGACGGTTTTGTCACGGCCAACTCCTGGGGTTACCGCGCCCGGGCGATCCTTGACTACAACAACGCCATTGCCGGGGTGAACCTCAAGCCCAACCTGTCCTGGTCCCATGACGTGGCGGGCTACGGCCCCAACGGCTTGTTCAACAAAGGCGCCAAGGCCATCAGCGTCGGCGTGGATGCGGATTACCGCAGCACCTACACCGCCAGCCTCAGCTACACCGACTTCTTCGGCGGCGACTACAACACCCTCACCGACCGCGACTTCATCGCCCTCAGCTTCGGCGCGAACTTCTGATCTGGCTTAAGGAAGGACAAGACTCTATGCGTAAGATAATTGCGGTAATGGCCCTCAGCCTGTTGGCGGCCCACGTCATGGCGGCGGTGTCGCCGGAAGAGGCGGCCAAGCTCGGCACCACCCTGACCCCGGTGGGTGCCGAAAAAGCCGGCAATGCCGATGGCTCGATCCCGGCCTGGACCGGCGGCATCCCGAAAAACGCCGGCGCAGTGGACAGCAAGGGCTTCCTGGCCGATCCGTTCGCCAGTGAAAAACCGTTGTTCGTGATCACCGCAGCCACCGTCGACAAATACAAGGACAAACTTTCCGACGGCCAGGTGGCGATGTTCAAGCGCTACCCCGAGACCTACAAGATCCCGGTGTACCCGACTCACCGCACGGTCAACCTGCCGCCGGAGATCTACGAGTCGATCAAGCGCAGCGCGTTGAACGTCAAGCCGATCAACGATGGCAATGGCCTCGAAGGGTTCACCGGCAACCGCTACTACGCGTTCCCGATTCCGAAGAACGGCGTGGAGGTGTTGTGGAACCACATCACCCGGTACCACGGCGGCAACCTGCGCCGCATCATCACCCAGGCTACCCCGCAGACCAACGGCAGCTACACGCCGATCCGCTTCGAGGAAGAGGTGGCGGTGCCGCAACTGATCCCCGACATGGACCCGGCGAAGGCGGCCAACGTACTGACCTTCTTCAAGCAGTCGGTGACGGCGCCGGCGCGCCTGGCGGGCAACGTACTGCTGGTGCATGAAACCCTCGACCAGGTGAAGGAACCACGCCTGGCGTGGATCTACAACGCCGGCCAGCGTCGCGTGCGCCGGGCGCCGCAAGTGGCGTACGACGGGCCGGGCACCGCCTCCGACGGCCTGCGCACCTCGGACAACTTCGACATGTTCTCCGGCGCGCCGGACCGCTACGACTGGAAGCTGGTGGGCAAGAAGGAGATGTACATCCCCTACAACAGCTACAAGCTGGACCAGCCGACGCTCAAGTACGACGACATCATCAAGGCCGGCCACATCAACCAGGACCTGACCCGTTATGAGCTGCACCGCGTGTGGGAAGTGGTCGGCACGGTCAAGCCGAGTGAGCGGCACATCTACGCCAAGCGCCACATGTACATCGACGAAGACAGCTGGCAGGTGGCGCTGGTGGATCACTACGACGGCCGTGGCCAACTGTGGCGGGTCGCCGAAGGCCATGCGCAGTTTTACTACGACCACCAGACCCCGGCCTACACCGTGGAAACCCTGTACGACATCATCGCCGGGCGCTACATCGCGCTGGGCATGAAGAACGAGGAGAAGAGCAGCTTCGTGTTCGGGTTCAATGCCAAGGCGGCGGATTACACCCCGGCTGCGCTGAGGGCCGAAGGCGTTCGCTGATCCCGATGTGAAATCAAAATGTGGGAGGGGGAAAGTCTCTCCCACATTGGGTTTTATGCATGGCTGGAAATCACCCCGCTGAATACTTCTTCAACAACCACCAACCACAGGGCTAGGGTAGGCGTCACGTTGCATAACAATAAGAACGCAGGATGCAGCAATGACCGCCATGACACGCTGCCTGGACCGTCCTGGATTCATGCCTCGGCTGTCCGCCCACCATCTGTTGCGCCCACGCCTGGCCGAGCCTTTGCTCGCGGCGCCGGTCAGGGTCAAGTTGCTGTGCGCCCCCGGCGGCAGTGGCAAGAGTGCGTTGCTGGCCGAATGCGCGTTGCAGGCGCCCGCGGGATGCCAGGTGTACTGGTTGCCGCTCAATGGCGTCGCCCTGAGCCCCCTCGACCTTTGCCGGCGCCTGGCGCAAAACTTCGGCTTGGCGTTCACTGACGAAGCCACGCTGCTGTCGGATCTTGGCCGCTGGCCAACATCGGCCTGGGTGTTCCTCGATGATTTCTGCCGCTTGCCCATCCCCGAAACCGATGCCTTGCTCGACCGCCTGCTCACGGCAAGCAGCCCCTCGTTGACCTGGTGGCTGGGGGCGCGGCGCCGTCCAGCCTGCAACTGGCCGCGCCTGCTGCTCGACGATGAGTTGCTGGAGGGCGGCACTGAGTTGGCGTTCACCCTTGAAGAAATTCAGCAACTGCTCCCGCTGGGGCAGTCACCGGACAGCGTGTTGCAGTTCAGCGCCGGCTGGTGTGCCGGCGTGCGCATTGCGTTGCTGGGGGACGGCCATCCGCAGAAAACCTTGCTCGATTATTTGCAGCACGAACTGTTCAGCACTTTGCCGCCCGAGCTGACGGAAGCCTGGCACGTGCTGGCACACATGCCACGCTTTAATCCGGGATTGTGTGAGCACTTGTTCGGCTTTGGCGACGGTGACCACTACCTGCGCGAGCTGCAGGCCCTCGGCGCCTTTATCCAGCCTTGGGACGATACCGAGTGGTTGCAGGTTTTCCCGCCGCTTGCCCGGCTGATACGTGATGACCCCTGGCCGGCCAAGCGTTCCTGGCATCGGCGTGCCTGCCAGTGGTTCACCGCCGAACAGGACTGGCAGGCCGCGTTCGAGCACGCGCTGCTGGCCGAAGAATACGAGGTGGCGGTCAGCCTGCTACAGCACTTCAGTTTCGAAGACCTGTTCCGCCAGCAGAACGCCGTATTGCTGCTGCGCTTGCATGAAGAGCATGGCGAAGAGTTGATGCTCGGCTCGGCGCAACTGGTGGGGCTGGTGACGGCGGCGTTGCTGTTCGCCGGGCGCTTCGACCAGGCCGCGCAATGCATCGACCAGTTGGCAAGGTTTGCGCCGCAACCGACGGCGGTGCAACAACGCTCCCTGCTGGCGCGCTGGCAGGCGCAGTGGGGTTGGCTGCTGCACTTGGGCGGCGATGCCGAGCGCTCCCGCGAACATTTCCTCGAAGCGCTGCAAGCCTTGCCCGACAGCGCCTGGACGTCGCGGCTGATGTGCCTGTCGGGCCTCACCCAGCAAGCGTTGCTGCGCGGCGAACTGGACGTGGCCCAGGCGCTGAGCCGCGAAGCGTTATGCCTGGCCCGCGCCCATGGATCGTTGCTGCTCGAGGCCTTGCTTGAGCTGGATCACGCGCAGTTGCTGGAGCAGCGCGGCGCCCCGTATCGCGCGCAGAGCCTGCTGGAGAATGTGCAGGCGATGGTGCTCAAGCAACGCCTGAAAGCCGGGCCGCTGGTGGGGCGTATCGCCCTGCGACGCGGGCACCTGGCGCTGCGTCAGGGCCAGGACAGCCTGGCTGCCGAGTGCTTCGAGAGCGGCATGAAGATGTGCCTGCACAGCCAGGACAAGCGCGTGCTCTACGGGTTTCTCGGCCTGGCCCTGCTGGCCGCCAACCGTGGTGACTACGCCGGGGCCTTTGTGCAACTGCGCGAGGCCGAACGCTTGATGCAACAGCGCCAGGTCCCCGACACGGTGTACCGCGCGGTGCTGCTGTTGGTCAGCGGGCATTTCTGGTTGCAGCAGGGGCGCGCCGAGTTGACGGTGGAAGCGATGCGTCGTGTGCTTCGCCACTTTCGTGGTCCCCAGGCCAAACAGGCGCCGCCGGCCACCCTGGAACTGATCCCGCGCCTGGAATACTTGCTGGTGCTGGCGGAAGTGAAGCTGGGCTGCGCCGAGCAACCGGTGGCGCGTATGACGGCTTTGCTGGAGGCGGCCCATCAACGCGGCATGCTCTGCCTGGAAACCGAATTGCACCTGGTACTGGGTGAGGTCGCCTGGCAAGTCGGCGACCCAGGTCAGGCGCGCCGCTCGCTGCAAACCGGGCTTGAGCTGGCGGCGCGCTGCCAGGTGCAGCAGGCGATTCGCGAACTGCGGTTGCGCTCGCCGGGGTTGCTCAGTGAGTTGGGCATGGAGCCCCAGGCCGCCGTGTCGGGCACGGCGGAGAACCCCCTGAGCCAACGCGAGCTGGAAGTGCTGCAGTTGATCGCCCTGGGCAACTCCAACCTGGAAATCGCCGACCGCCTGTTTATCTCCCTGCACACCGTCAAGACCCATGCGCGGCGCATCCACAGCAAGCTGGGGGTGGAACGGCGTACGCAAGCGGTGGCCAAGGCCAAGACCCTGGGGTTGATGACCTAGGCGCTGAAGGCCTGGCGATATTCGCCGGGGGTGGCACCCATGGCCTGGCGGAAGCGATGGGTGAAGTGGCTGGCGCTGGAGAAACCGCAGATCAACGCGACTTCACTCAAGGGCAGGGCGCCGCTGCGCAGCAGCGCCTGGGCGCGGGTCAGGCGGCGCGCCAGCAGGTACTGATGGGGCGGCAGGCCGAAGCTCTGGCGGAACATCCGCGCGAAATGGTATTCCGAGAGTGCGCACAGGCCGGCCAGTTGGCCCAGGCTGATCGGGTCTTCCAGGTGCTGGTCGATGTACTCCACCAACAGCCGCCGCTGGTACGCCGCCAGCCCGCCTTTAAGGCGCAGCCCGTCGCGTGCGCCCACTTGGCTGAGCAGCGTGTGGCTGAGCATTTCATGGGCCAGGCTGCTGGTCAGCAGGCGCTCGGCGGGTTCGTGCCAGTTCAGCGCGATCAACTGGTGAAAGCGTCGCGCCTGGCCGGCGTCTTCCAGAAAGGTGCTTTCGCGCAATTGCAGGGCGCGCGGTTCGCGGTCGAGCAGGGTGACGCAACCGAGGGCGAATTGCTCCGGGCTGAAATACACGTGGGCCAGGCGGATCTCGCCGTTGATCACCCAGGCTGACTGGTGTTCGGCGGGCAGGATGCACAGTTTGTCGGGCCCGCCCTTGGTGCCGGGTTGGTCGCGCCGAAACGTGCCGGTGCCGCCGCCGATGTAGCAGGATAACGTGTGATGGCTGGGGGCCTGGTAGTCCTGTGAGTCGTGATGGTTGCTCCACAGCGCCGCAGACAAGCCGTCACCGAGCTCGGCGCAGGCTTCGAGGCGTGCGTTGGGCGAACGGTTAAGCGCTTGGAAGACTTGCAGGGATTCCAGATCTGGCATGGTTCGTACTCTCCGACGCCTTGCATCCTACTCCGCACGGTTGTTGCTGTGATCCCATTGGCCGACAAAAGCGCAAGATTGTGCAAGAGCGCATCCCAGGCCGGGGGCCACACTGTGGCTCAACCGATGGAGCCCGCTATGAACCTTTCCCTGTATTTACTCACCGTGCTGATCTGGGGCACCACCTGGATCGCCCTCAAATGGCAGTTGGGCGTGGTGGCGATTCCTGTGTCCATCGTCTATCGCTTTGCCCTGGCGGCGCTGGTGCTGTTTGCGCTGTTGCTGGTGAGCCGCAGGTTGCAGGTGATGAACCGACGCGGGCACCTGATCTGTCTGGCCCAGGGGCTGTGCCTGTTTTGCGTGAACTTCATGTGCTTCCTCACGGCCAGCCAATGGATCCCCAGCGGGTTGGTGGCGGTGGTGTTTTCCACGGCCACGCTGTGGAACGCGCTGAACGCCCGGGTGTTTTTTGGCCAGCGGGTGGCGCGCAATGTGTTGATGGGCGGCGGCCTGGGCCTGGCGGGGTTGGGCCTGCTGTTCTGGCCGGAGCTGGTGGGGCACACCGCCAGCCCGCAGACTTTGCTTGGCCTGGGCTTGGCGTTGCTGGGGACGATGTGCTTCTCGGCCGGCAATATGCTGTCCAGCCTGCAGCAGAAGGCCGGGCTCAAGCCGCTGACCACCAATGCCTGGGGGATGGCCTATGGATCGGCGATGCTGGCGGCTTACTGCGCGGTGCGCGGGATTCCCTTCGAGATGGACTGGAGTGCGCGCTACATCGGCGCGCTGGGGTACCTGGTGATTCCAGGTTCGGTGATCGGCTTTACCGCGTACCTGACGCTGGTCGGGCGCATGGGGCCGGAGCGTGCGGCCTATTGCACCGTGCTGTTCCCGGTGGTGGCGCTGAATGTGTCGGCGTTTGCCGAGGGGTATCAGTGGACCGCACCGGCGTTGGCGGGGTTGGTGCTGGTGATGCTGGGCAATGTGCTGGTGTTTCGTAAGCCCAAGCCAGCGAGCCCGGCCTTCAAGGCAAAGGCAATCTAAAAATGTGGGAGGTGCCTGGGTTATTTGAGGCCCAGGCGCTTGGCCATCCGCCCGAGGTTGGCACGGTCCAGGCCCAGTTCGCGGGCGGCACTGGCCCAGTTGTGCTGGTGGCGTTCCAGGCAGGCGCTGATGATCTGGCGCTGAAAGTGTTCGGTGGCCTGGCGCAGGTCGCCGGTCACCGGGGCGACCGCCTCGGAGGATTCTTCAACCAGCGGTGCGCTGACATCGGGCAGGTCCAGGTCCTGGGCGTTCAGGCTGAGAATCTTCGGACGCTCGCGACAGTTACCCAGCGCCTTGAGTGCGCTGCGTCCGATCAAGTGTTCCAGCTCCCGCACATTGCCCGGCCAGTTATAGGCCAACAGTGCCGCCTGGGCATCGCTGGTCAGGCGCAGGCTGCCCAGGCCCATGCGCGAGCGGTTCTGCTCCAGGAAGAAACCGGCCAGCAGCAACACATCGCGTCCGCGCTCACGCAGCGCCGGGACCTGCAGCGGGTACACACTGAGGCGGTGGTAGAAGTCGGCGCGGTAGCGACCGTTGCGTACTTCGTCGGCCAGGTCGCGGTTGGTGGCGGCGATCAGGCGCACATCGACCTGGTGTTCCTTGTCCGAGCCCAGGCGTTGCAGCTGGCCGCTTTGCAATACGCGCAGCAGCTTGGCCTGTACGGTCAGTGACAGTTCGCCCACTTCATCCAGGAACAGCGTGCCGCCGTTGGCCAGTTCGAACTTGCCACGGCGTTCGTTCAACGCGCCGGTAAAGGCGCCGCGTACGTGGCCGAACAACTCGCTCTCCACCAAGGTTTCCGGCAGGGCGGCGCAGTTGAGGCTGATCAGCGGTTTGTCGGCGCGGGTTGAGGCGGCGTGGATGGCCTGGGCCACCAGCTCCTTGCCCACGCCGGTTTCACCGGTGATCAGCACGGTGAGGTCGCTGCCGCCCACCAGCTTGATTTCCTCGACCAGGCGCTTGTGGGGTTTGCTCTGGCCGATCATTTCCTTGTGCTGTTGGCCGCTGGCCTCGCGGTAGATTTCGGCGCGCAGGACCAGGTGTTCGATACGTTCGGCGACGTTCACGGTGGCGGCAGCGAGACTGGCGAACGCCTGCAGGGCGTCCAGCTCCACGCGTTCGAAACGCTCGGTATCGAGGGCGTCCAGCGTCAGCAGGCCCCAGGGCTGGTCGTCGACGAACAGCGGGCAACCCATGCAATCGTGTACTTCCAGGTGCCCGTGCAAACCATCGACCAGACCGTCGTAGGGGTCGGGTAATTCGCTGTCGCTGTCAAAGCGCGTGGGGCCGGGGCTGCTGAGCAGCACGGCAAAGCGCGGGTGCTCGCTGACCTTGAAGCGCCGACCCAGGGTGTCGGCGCTGAGCCCGTCCACCGCCAGCGGCACCAGCCACTCGCCGTCCAGGCGCAACAGCGCGGCGGCGTCGCAGGGCAACAGGGCGCGCATGGCTTGCAGCAGGCGGCGGTAACGTTCGCCCTCGGGCAGTTCGCGGGACAGGTCGGCGACCAGGGGCAGCAGGGTGGTGAGCAGCGATTGCGCAGTCATAATGACTCCTTGTAGTCCTAATGACTATAAGCTGTAGGAGGTCATACTGACTACATGTTAATTAAGTCGTTGAAAATAAACGGATTATTGGTTGGCACGAATGCTGAGTAGATAAAGACAATCAGTAAAGAAGCCCAGGAGGCTCCCATGCTTAGTGCCCAAGACCGTGCCATCGTCAAATCCACCGTGCCCCTGCTGGAAAGCGGCGGTGAAGCGTTGATCACCCATTTCTACCGCATGATGCTGTCCGAGTACCCGGAAGTCCGCCCGCTGTTCAACCAGGCTCACCAGGCCAGCGGCGACCAGCCCCGTGCCCTGGCCAATGGCGTGTTGATGTACGCGCGACATATCGACCAACTCGACCAATTGGGCGACCTGGTGGCCAAGATCATCAACAAGCACGTGGCCCTGCAGATCCTGCCGGAGCATTACCCGATCGTCGGTGCCTGCCTGCTGCGTGCGATTTACGAAGTGCTGGGCAGCGAGATTGCCACCCCTGAAGTCATGAGTGCCTGGGGCGCGGCCTACGGCCAACTGGCGGATATCCTGATCGGCGCCGAAGCTGCGATTTACGCCGAAAAAGCCCAGGCACCCGGTGGGTGGCGGGGGGCGCGGCCGTTTATCGTGGTCAAGCGCGTGGTCGAGAGCGACGAGATCATCTCCTTCTACTTTGCCCCTGTGGACAATGGCCCGATCCTCGCGGCCGCGCCGGGCCAGTACATCGGCATGAAGCTGGTGCTCGACGGTGAAGAAGTGCGCCGCAACTACTCCCTGTCGGCGTTGACCGATAGCGGGATGTATCGCATCAGCGTCAAGCGCGAAGCGGGTGGCCGGGTGTCCAACTACCTGCACGACCAAGTGCATGTCGGTGCGACCATCGACCTGTTCACGCCGTCGGGCGAGTTCACCCTGGCGGCCAGCGATAAGCCGCTGGTACTGATCAGCGGCGGGGTAGGGATCACACCCACCCTGCCGATGCTCGAAGCCGCCCTGGCTACCGAGCGCCCGGTGCACTTTATCCACTGTGCACGTAACGGCGGCGTACATGCGTTTCGTGACTGGGTGGACGCCCTGGCGGCGAAGCATCCGCAACTCAAGCGCTTCTACTGCTACACCGAAGACGATGGGGTGAGCCCTGCGGCGGACAAGGTGGGTTTGCTCAGCCAGGAACAACTGGCCGCCTGGCTGCCCGAGCAGCGCGACCTGGACGCCTACTTCCTCGGGCCTAAAGGCTTCATGGCTGCGATCAAGCGCCACCTCAAGGCCCTGGGCGTGCCTGAGCAGCAAAGCCGCTACGAATTCTTTGGCCCGGCTGCGGCTCTGGAATAGGGTTTAGCCGATACACCGGGTCGGCATCATCGCGGGCAAGCCCGGCTCCCACAGGGGATCGCATTCCTCTGTGGGAGCCGGGCTTGCCCGCGATGGCGTCCGCCCCGTCACAACATTTCTCTGGATTAATCCGCTGTTAACCCCCCTCTGTTTAAACGGTGGCCTGTGTGTAAACTTGCGCCCATTGGCACAACCAAACAAAGGGATACGGGGATGAGTGACGAATTGCGTTTAGGCAGGGAGCGGCGCTTTCTGGTGTTGCTGGGCATCATCTGCCTGGCGTTGATCGGCGGTGCGTTGTACATGCAGGTGGTACTCGGCGAGGCGCCATGCCCGCTGTGCATCCTGCAACGCTATGCCTTGCTGTTGATCGCGATCTTCGCGTTCATCGGCGCGGCCATGCGTAAAAAAGGTGCGATCACGCTGTTCGAAGGCCTGGTAGTGCTCAGCGCCCTTGGCGGTGTCGCCGCCGCCGGTCATCACGTGTACACCCAGTTCTTCCCCCAGGTCAGTTGCGGCATCGATGTGCTGCAACCGATCGTCGATGACCTGCCGCTGGCCAAGGTGTTCCCCCTGGGCTTCCAGGTCGATGGCTTCTGCAGCACACCGTACCCACCCGTACTGGGGCTTTCCCTGGCGCAATGGGCATTGGTGGCCTTCGTGCTGACCGTGATCCTGGTACCGCTGGGCATCTATCGCAATCGCCAGCGCAAAGCCTGAATCATTCACTCAAACGCCCCGGCGCTTCTTCATGAAGGCCGGGGCGTTTTTGTGTGTGGGAATTTGTGAACGGAACGTGACGCCGGACAATTTTGGGTGCGCGCAGTGTGCGACATGTTGTCACACGGAAGCCGCCGCAGGACGATTCTGACCCGCCGAACACCCGCTTAAATTTGCATAAAACCGCCAAGATGTGCTGTCAGTTCGTGGTGCTGGGAAGGCCGCGCACCTCGCGCCGCGCCAGGGATTCGGTGATGTCCGAATGCCTTGTTTTATGGGGGGTTGCATCGGTTTGGCAGCCCCTTACACACGGTAAGGGGGGCGGCAGGCTGCCCTATAACACGGCAATTTTTGTGGTTTTTGTTGAGAATCGAACACGATAAGATCGCGAACCGTTGCAATAATGGTGAAGGATTATTGCTGTAATCGATAAAAATTATTTCTTTATAAGACATGGTTTATACATCGCTAGCTAACTACAATCGCCCGCACTGAATGTCCGGTGCTGTTCAATATTTGAGCACTGGAGCGGTCGAGGGGCAGATGGACGGCTCTGTGCGACCCCAAGGTTCCGGCAGCCTTTCAACTATCCGCACCAAATGGAATTGGTCTGTAACAAGGCCTTTAACCACGAAATCGAATAAGAACTCACCGCAGGTCCGTGAAACGTTCCCTTATGACGTGATGGGCAGGCTCTTATTCAATCGAAGAGAAATGCCAACCCTTGGCAGGGTGAAGTGTTGGCGATCAAAACCCAACTGCATTGCGCAAGCTGCTTTAGAGGTCGTGAGATGAGTAAAAACAGGTACCCCCGATTACTAGGCTTTTTGCCGCTGCTTGGCATGATGTTAATGCTGGGAGGCTGCAAGTGGACCTTGATGGACCCGAAAGGACAGATCGGTCTGGATCAACGAAACCTGATCATCACCGCCACCCTGCTGATGCTGCTGGTCGTGGTTCCTGTGATCATCATGACCTTCGCCTTCGCCTGGAAATACCGCGCGTCGAACACCAGCGCGACCTACGCGCCGAAGTGGTCGCACTCCACCAAGATCGAAATCGCGGTGTGGCTGGTCCCGATCCTCATCATCATCGCCCTGGGTTACATCACCTATAAGTCGACCCACGAGCTGGACCCGTACCGTCCGCTGGAGTCCGACGTCAAGCCGATCAACATCGAAGTGGTCGCGCTGGACTGGAAGTGGCTGTTCATCTACCCGGACCTGGGTATCGCCACGGTCAACGAGATCAAGTTCCCCGAGCACACCCCGCTCAACTTCCGGATCACCTCCGACGCCGTGATGAACTCGTTCTTCATCCCTGCCCTGGGTGGCCAGATCTACGCGATGGCAGGCATGCAGACCCGCCTGCACCTGATCGCCAACGAAAAAGCTGAAATGGAAGGCATCTCCGCGAACTACAGCGGCGCTGGCTTCACCGGCATGAAATTCAAAGCGATCTCGACGAGCCAGGAAGATTTCAACGCCTGGGTAGCCGAAGTCAAGGCCGCACCTAAACAGCTTGATCAAGCTGAATACGATGCCCTGACCAAACCGAGCCAGAACAACCCAGTCGCCCTGTACTCCGCGTATGAGCCGAACCTGTTTCAGAAAATCGTCGACAAGTACGAAGGTATGAAGCCAGGCAAGCCGGTCAAGCACGAGAAGAAAGAAGTGGCCGTGGTTGAAGGTTCTGACACGGGCTCGCATTCAACTGCTGGGGCAGAGGAGTAAACGATGTTTGGTAAATTAAGTTGGGATGCGGTCCCGTTCCACGAGCCGATCGTGATGGTGACCATCGCCATGATCGCGCTGGGTGGTCTGGCACTGTTTGCAGCAATCACTTATTTCAAGAAGTGGACCTACCTGTGGACCGAGTGGCTGACGTCCGTCGACCACAAGAAAATCGGCGTCATGTACGTCATCGTGGCCATGGTCATGCTGCTGCGTGGTTTTGCCGACGCCATCATGATGCGTACCCAGTTGGCCATGGCCACCGAGGGTTCGCCTGGCTACCTGCCACCTGAACACTATGACCAGATCTTCACCGCCCACGGTGTGATCATGATCATCTTCATGGCGATGCCATTCTTCACCGGCCTGATGAACCTTGCCTTGCCGCTGCAGATCGGTGCCCGTGACGTTGCCTACCCGTTCCTGAACTCCCTGAGCTTCTGGCTGCTGGTTTCCGGTGTTGTGCTGATCAACGTGTCCCTGGGCGTCGGCGAATTCGCCAAGACCGGTTGGGTTGCGTATCCGCCATTGTCGGGGATCCAGTACAGCCCGGGCGTGGGTGTGGACTACTACATCTGGGCGCTACAGTTATCAGGGCTCGGGACGACATTGACGGGGGTCAACTTCCTGGCCACCGTCCTGAAAATGCGCGCCCCTGGCATGAAACTGATGGACATGCCGATCTTCACCTGGACCTGCACCTGGGCCAACGTCCTGATCGTGGCTTCGTTCCCGATCCTGGCCGCTACCATGGCGCTGCTGTCGCTTGACCGTTACCTGGATTTCCACATTTTCACCAACGAACTTGGTGGCAATCCAATGATGTACGTGAACCTGTTCTGGGCATGGGGTCACCCTGAGGTGTACATCCTGATCCTGCCAGCGTTCGGTATCTTCTCCGAAGTGATCTCGACCTTTACCGGCAAGCGCCTGTTCGGTCACCACTCGATGGTCTACGCATCGGGCGCGATCTCCGTACTGGGCTTCATGGTGTGGCTGCACCACTTCTTCACCATGGGTTCGGGCGCCAGTGTCAACGCCTTCTTCGGCCTGGCGACGATGCTGATTTCCATCCCGACGGGGGTGAAGCTATTCAACTGGCTGTTCACCATCTACCACGGCCGTCTGCGTATCACCAGCCAGGTTCTGTGGACCCTGGGCTTCATGGTGACTTTCGCCATCGGCGGCATGACCGGCGTACTGCTGGCCATCCCGGGTGCTGACTTCGTCCTGCACAACAGCCTGTTCGTGATCGCTCACTTCCACAACGTGATCATCGGCGGTGCGGTATTCGGTTACATCGCTGGTTTCAGCTTCTACTTCCCGAAAGCGTTCGGCTTCAAGCTGCACGAAGGTTGGGGCAAGGCTGCATTCTGGTTCTGGATCTCGGGCTTCTTCGTCGCGTTCATGCCGCTCTACGCCTTGGGCTTCATGGGCATGACCCGTCGTCTGAACGCCACTACCAACCCTGAGTGGGTGCCGTACCTGTACGTCGCCATGTTCGGTGCGGTGATGATCGCCGTGGGTATCGCCTGCCAGCTGATCCAGTTGTACGTGAGTATCCGTGACCGTAAGCAGAACGCTTGCGAATCCGGCGACCCATGGAATGGCCACACCCTGGAATGGTCGACTTCGTCGCCACCGCCGTTCTACAACTTCGCCGTGATCCCTACCGCGAACACCATTGATGCGTTCACCGAAGCCAAGGAAGACGGTACTGCGTACCAGCGTCCGAAGCACTACGAACCTATCCACATGCCAAACAACACCGCCACTGGTGTGGTGATGGGCGCGCTCTTGACTGTGTTCGGTTTCGCGATGATCTGGCACATCTGGTGGCTGGCAATCGTGAGCCTGGTGGGCACTATCGGTTACTTCATCATTCACGCTGCCCGTGATGATCAAGGCTACATGGTGCCGGTCGAGACGATCGAGCGCATCGAAGCCGAGCAGCACGCTCGCCTGGTAGCCGAGAAGAAGATCCCGGCCAACCGTGTTGAAACCTCGTTGGAACAGGCTTAAACCATGTCGAACTTAGTGACCAATGCTGGACACGCCCATGTCGATGACCATGGGCACGATGACCATCACCACGACTCGGGGCCGATGACCGTTTTCGGTTTCTGGCTCTACCTGATGACCGACTGCATCTTGTTTGCGTCGATCTTCGCGGTGTACGCGGTACTGGTAAACAACGTAGCGGGTGGCCCGTCGGGCCACGACATCTTCGAACTGCCTTACGTGCTCGGCGAAACCGCCTTGCTGTTGTTCAGTTCGATCACCTACGGCTTCGCCATGTTGGCCTTCTACAAGGGCAACAAGAAAGGCGTACTGAGCTGGCTGGCCCTGACCTTCCTGTTCGGCCTGGGCTTCATCGGCATGGAGATCAACGAGTTCCACCTGCTGATCTCCGAAGGCTACGGCCCGCACCGTTCCGGCTTCCTGTCCGCGTTCTTCACGCTGGTAGGCACCCACGGTCTGCACGTGTCTGCTGGTCTGCTGTGGATGGCGGTGATGATGTATCAGGTCAATAAGCACGGCCTGACCAACACCAACAAGACTCGCCTGACCTGCCTGAGCCTGTTCTGGCACTTCCTGGACGTGGTCTGGATCTGCGTCTTCACCGTTGTTTACCTGATGGGGACTCTGTAATGGCTAATGCACACTCCCATGACCATGACAGCCATGATGCAAGCCACGGCAGCGTCAAGTCGTACGCCATCGGCTTCATCCTGTCGGTAATCCTGACGCTCATCCCGTTCGGTCTGGTGATGTACCCGACCCTGCCGAAGTCGATCACCTTGATGATCGTGCTGGCATTCGCGGTGATTCAGGTTCTGGTGCACCTGGTGTACTTCCTGCACCTGGACCGTTCCAAGGAGCAGCGCGACAACGTGGTTGCGTTCGTGTTCGCAGGGATCGTAATCGTACTGCTGGTTGGCCTGTCGATATGGATCATGTTCAGCATCCATACGTTCATGATGGCGAAGTGAGGTAAGACCCGATGTCGCTTAAGCACTTTATCCAAATCACCAAACCGGGGATCATTTTCGGTAACGTGCTTTCTGTGGCGGGCGGTTTCTTCCTGGCCTCCAAGGGACATGTCGATCTGGCCATCTTCCTGGCTGCAATGATCGGTACGTCCCTGGTGGTAGCTTCCGGATGTGTGTTCAACAACTGCATCGACCGTGACATCGATATCAAGATGGAGCGCACCAAGAATCGTGTGCTGGTCCAGGGCCTCATCTCCCTGAAACTGGCACTGATCTACGCGACCGTCCTGGGTGTTGCCGGTGTGGCGTTGTTGTACAAGGTGGCCAACCCGCTGGCGGCGCTGTTTGCCGTGATCGGTTTTGTCATCTACGTCGGCCTCTACAGCCTGTACCTCAAGCGCAAGTCGGTTCACGGCACGCTGGTGGGCAGTCTGTCGGGGGCGATGCCGCCGGTGATTGGTTATGTGGCTGTGACCAATAGCTTCGACATGGCCGCGCTGACGCTACTGGTGATGTTCAGCCTGTGGCAGATGCCGCATTCCTACGCCATCGCGATTTTCCGCTTCAACGACTACCTGGCTGCTTCGATTCCGGTATTGCCGGTAAAACGGGGTATCCAGGTCGCCAAGAAACACATCCTGCTGTACATCCTGGCCTTCCTCGTGGCGACCTTGATGTTGACCTTCAGTGGCTACGCCGGCATGAGCTACCTTGCCGTTGCCGCCGCCATGGGCATGTACTGGTTGTACATGGCTTGGACCGGCTACAAGGCGGTGGATGACACCGTCTGGGCGCGCAAGCTGTTCGTGTTCTCGATCTTCACCATCACCGCGCTGAGCGTGATGATGTCCCTGGATTTCCAAGTGCCGAAAGAGCTGCTGCTGACCTACGCTCACTGAGTGGTCCTGCAGTGAAAAAGCCCCGCCTTCGAGAGAAGCGCGGGGCTTTTTCTTGGACGGGGTTTAAATCCCCGGCTGCGTTTATCGTCATACCCCTCAGTACGTGCTGTGCGAATCCATCACCCGCCTACAAGGAGTAGCCCTATGGTCAGCGTAAGTCGTCGGTCCCTTCTCGCCCTGGGCGCCGCCCTGCCTCTGCTGGGGCGCCTCGATTGGGCGGTTGCCAGCCCGCCGCCGACCAAGACTGACAAGGTGCTGCTCAACTACAACGAAAGCCCCTATGGGCCCTCTCAGGTCGCCCGCGAAGCCATGCAGAAGGGAATCGCCACAGCCGGGCGTTATCCCTACAAACACATGTACGCCCTGGCCGGGCTGTTTGCCCAGCAGCAGGGGATTGCCGAAGAACAGGTGGCGGTATTTGCCGGCTCCATGGCTGCACTGCGCTATGCAGTGCTGGCATTCACCAGCGAGACCCGCGGTCTGGTGATGGCTACGCCATCCTACGAAGTGCCACGCCAGGCGGCGCAGGCGAACAAGGCCTCGGTCAAGGAAGTCAGCCTCAACGCCGACCACGCCCACGACATCCCGGCCATGCTCGCCGCCGACCCCCAGGCCGGCATGCTTTACCTGTGCAACCCCAACAACCCGACCGGCACCGTGACGCCCACCGACGCCATCCGCCAGGCCTTGGCACACAAACCCGAAGGCAGCGTGTTGGTGGTGGACGAGGCCTATATCGACTTCGCCGACACGCCCAGCGTGGTCAGTTGGGTCAAGGACCACGATGACCTGCTGGTGCTGCGCACCTTCTCGAAAATCTACGGCATGGCCGGCGCCCGCCTGGGCCTGGCGGTCGGTCATCCGGCGCTGCTGGAACGCCTGGCCGTGTTTGGCGGTGACAACGTCCCGGCGGGCAGCACGTTGCTGGGCGGCCTCGCCAGCCTGGAAGACGTGAAGCTGTTGCCGCAACGCAAGGCCCTCAACAATCAACTGCGTGATGAGACCGTGGCGTGGTTGAAAGGCCGGGGTTTCACCTGCACCGCGTCACAGGCCAACTGCTTCATGATCGACGTGACGCAACCGGCGGAGCAGGTGATCGAAAAGCTGGCGGCGCAAGGTGTGATGATCGGCCGGGTGTTTGAAAGCTGGCCGCAGTGGGTACGGGTGACGGTGGGGGACAAGCAGGATATGGCGCGGTTTCGCGAGGTGTTTGCGCAGCAGGTCAGTTGACGCGACGCCGAACACATGTGAGAGCGGGCGTGCTCGCTCCCACATGGTACCCAGCAGTGTTGCGGATTAAAGGGCTGGGATTAAGGGTTACTGCTGCGCGATGCTGTACCCATCAAACGCCGTCTGCTGCTGCAACGCAGTAATCACGCTCTTGCGGTTCAAAGGCTGTTCGGCGCCGGCGTTATCCACAAAGCTCTCGACTTCCAGCTCCGCTTCATCGCCTTCACCCACAAAGCTGAAGCCCAGGAACTCGAACGCCTCACGGTCAACGTTCAGTTTCGAGCGCGGCGTGCGCAGCGGCAGGGTGACGCTGATGCCATCCTTGCTGATCACAAACACTTCGGCTTCTTTCTTCGGGCGGGATGCCTTGCTCTTGCCGGCGCTCGGGTTGCTGATGGCCTGGTGGCTCTGGTTCAGCACTTTCAACGCCAGGCCGTAGACCAGCTCCTGGAACTCGGGGTCGTCCTTGAAGCAGGACAGGATGCGGCTGATGGAGAACTGGCTGCTCAAGTTTTCCAGGGCAGCGTTGTCGGCGGCCTCGGCGTCCTTGAGCTGTTTGAGCTGACCCATCAGGTCGTAGGCCTTGTCGTCGTCGAAGGCATCGTGGGCCTGACGGATAGCCACGCGCAGTTCGCGGATCTGGTCGCTTTCCTTGGAGGTGTGGAACGCGTCCAGCACCATCTCGCTGATGATCTTGGCGGCGGGCAGATGCTGTGAAAGATTGATGGCGTTTTCGTATTCGGCTTTGGCGTGCAAGGCGACGACGGATTCTTCGGTGGCGGATTGTTCGGTGTAAGAATCGGACATTGAAATTTCACTACTTCAGTAAACGAGGACAAAAAAGCGTCGGGCATTTTCAGGGGGGAGGGAGGTCAGGTCAAGGCAGCACACTGCCTTTGAGGTTGCGCTGATCCATATCAAGTGGCTGCTTGGGGAATTTCGCGACAACAAGCCTGGGGCTTGGCTGGCCCTGGTGATCTGCCTGATGACGCATAAAAACAATTGCACACCTGAACCGAGGAGACCGCTCCAGGTCAGGTTTTAAAGAAATATTGCGATGTTCTCGGGTCAACCGCGCCCGGACTTCCCCGACAAGGTCAAGGACTGGCCGAACGGCGGCAGGCCCTTGGATGCGCGCTACTAGTCCAACTGCTTGAGGCAGGCCTCGAGGATATCCAGGCCTTCTTCCAGCACTACGGGTTCAATGGTCAGCGGCGCAAGCAAACGGATAATGTGCCGCGACTTGCCGCTGGGCATCAGCAACAACCCGGCGCCCCGCGCCAGGCCCAATAGTTGAGCGAGCTGTTGCGGTGCAGGGGTGCCGTCGGCGTTGGCCAGCTCGATGCCGCGCATGGCACCGGTACCGGTCAGGCGGCCGATGTACGGCAAGCCTTGCGCCCGCCAGCTTTCATAGCGGCTGACGATGGCGTGTTGCTGCTGTGCGCCCCAGGCGTGCAGGTGTTCGTCGGTCATCGCATCCAGCGTGGCCAAGGCCGCCGCACACGCGATGGGGTTGCCGGAATAGGTCCCGCCCAAACCGCCTTTGGGCAGGTTGTCCATCAGCGCCTTGCGCCCGACCACGGCGCCCAGCGGCACTCCACCGGCGATGCTTTTGCCGAGCAGGATCAAGTCCGGTTCGATACTCAGCCGCGAAAAGGCAAAGCGCTGGCCGGTACGGCCAAAGCCTGACTGGATTTCATCGGCAATCAGCAGGATGTTGTGTTCATCGCAAAAGCGTCGCAGCGCCTGGGCAAACTCAACGTCCAGCGCAAGAAAACCGCCTTCGCCCTGCACCGGCTCGATGATGAAACAGGCCACATCGTTGACATCGATTTCCACGCTGAACAGGCGTTCCATGGCCTTCAACGCCTCGGCGCAGCTCACGCCGTTGTCGGCACTCGGGTAGGGCAGGTGAAACACCGGACCCGGCAGCACACCGACCTTCTGTTTGTAGGGCGCTACCTTGCCGTTGAGGTTGAGCGTGGCCAGGGTGCGGCCGTGGAAGGCGCCGTCGAAGGCGATCACCGCCGTGCGGCCAGTGGCGCCGCGTACGATCTTCAGGGCGTTTTCCGCGGCTTCCGCACCGCTGTTGGTGAGCATGCCGCTGACTGGGTAGGTCACCGGGATGAATGTGGTCAGCCGCCCCATCAGTTCGATGTAGGGTGTGTGCGGGGCGGCGTTGAACGCGTAGTGCGTCAACCGGGTGGCTTGGTCACGAATCGCCTCGACCACGCCCGGGTGGCAATGACCGAGGTTGAGCACACCGATGCCGCCGACAAAATCGATGTAGCGTTTGCCCGTGGTGTCCCAGACTTCGGCGTTCTTACCGTGGCTGAGGCTGATGGGGTGAACGATGGAAATCGACTGGCTGATGGTTTCGTGGCTCATGAATCGCAGACTCGGCAGTGACGGGCGTCTTTTTATCTAAGCCGGGCACCTACCCTCGTCGCAAACGAAATAAAGTCGCCGGGTCATGACTGAAAATCGCGATGTGCGCCTACATAGTCGACCATCCAGCTCAGGAAAGCCTTCACCTTGGGAATCTCGCCGGCATGTTCGGCATGGGCGATAAAGTGCGCGCCGCTGCTGGGCATCGCATAGTCCCATGGAATCATCAGGCTGCCCTGGGCCAGTTCTTCGGCCACCAGGTACTGCGGCACCAATGCGACGCCATAGCCCGATTGCGCCGCACGAATGCACATGTAGAACGTGTCGAAGCGCGGCCCGTGGTAGCTGTTCTGCGAGTGCAGGCCCTGCTCCAGGAACCACTCATGCCAGGCCTCCGGGCGCGAGGTGCATTGCAGCAGGGTGTGACGTGACGAAGCATCACTGCCTTCGGTGACAAAACCCGGCGCGCACACCGGCACCACCGCCTCACGGAACAGCTCGATGCAGGTCGCTCCCGGCCATGAACCCTGGCCGAAGAAAAACGCGATATCCGCCTTGGCCTGCAACACATCGAACGGCTCCAGCTCGTTGCGCACATCCAGGTGGATGTTCGGATGCTTCGCTGCAAAATCCTTGAGCTTGGGCACCAGCCAGCGGTCGCCGAAGGTCGGCTGGGTGGCGATGCGCAGCACTTCGGTCTCGCCGCCGTAGGTGAGGATGTAGCGGCTGGAGATGTCCACCTGTGTGAGGATTTTGTGAACTTCGGCCAGGTACAGCGACCCGGCCGGCGACAGGTACAAACGCTGGCGCACCCGGTCGAACAGGTTGTGGCAGAGCATCTCTTCCAACTGCGCGACCTGTTTGCTCACCGCACTCTGGGTCAGGTGCAGTTCTTCGGCGGCACGGGTAAAGCTCAAGTGGCGGGCGGCTGCCTCGAAGCATTGCAGGGCAGTCATCGAAGGGGTCAAGCGTTTTGAAATCATGCACTTCATTCCAAATCGGAAGGAGCCTTTGCCTAAAGGTCGTTTGTGGCAGCGGCGCAAAGCCGTTGATACTGCCCGGCAGCACTATAAACCGGCGCGGGCTGCACGACGCCGAATAATAAGGAATGACAGGGAGAGCCTTGCATGAACCCATTCAAAACTACCTTGGCCGTGATCGGCGCCACCGCTGCATTGGGCCTGGCGAGCAGCGCGCAGGCGGGCGTGACCCTGGACGCCATCCAGAAGAAAGGCTTCATCCAGTGCGGTGTCAGCGACGGCCTGCCGGGTTTTGGCGTACCGGACAGCGCGGGCAAGATGACCGGCATCGATGTGGACGTGTGCCATGCGGTGGCGGCGGCGGTCTTCGGCGACGCATCGAAAGTGAAGTTCACCCAGTTGACCGCCAAGGAGCGCTTCACCGCACTGCAATCCGGTGAAATCGACCTGATCTCGCGCAACACCACCTGGACCAGCTCCCGCGATTCGGGCATGGGCCTGGTGTTCACCGGCGTGACCTACTACGACGGCATCGGCTTTCTGGTGAACAACAAACTGGGCGTTACCGGCGCCAGGCAGTTGGACGGCGCGACCGTGTGTATCCAGGCCGGCACCACCACCGAGCTGAACGTCTCGGATTACTTCCGCACCCACGGCATGAAGTACACGCCGATCACCTTCGACACCGCCGACGAAAGCGCCAAGGGCCTGGAGGCCGGGCGCTGCGACGTGCTGACCACCGACCAGTCGGGCTTGTACGCCCAGCGCATCAAGATGGCCCACCCGGACGAGTTCGTGGTGTTGCCGGAAGTGATCTCCAAGGAACCTTTGGGGCCGCTGGTGCGTAAAGGCGATGATGAGTGGTTCAGCATCGTCAAGTGGACCTTGTTCGCCATGCTCAATGCCGAGGAAATGGGCATCACCTCGCAGAACGTCGAGGAGCAGGCCAAGAGCAGCAAGAACCCGGATGTTGCCCGGTTGCTGGGAGCTGATGGCGAATACGGCAAGGACCTCAAGCTGCGCAAGGATTGGGTGGTGCAGATCGTCAAGCAGGTGGGTAATTACGGCGAGGTGTTCGAGCGCAACATCGGCCAAGGCAGCGTGCTGAAGATCAAGCGCGGGCTCAATGCGCTATGGAACAACGGCGGCATCCAGTACGCACCGCCGGTCCGATAGCACGGGGGCTGTTATTCAGATACTCCATCTTTTCCCGCCGCTTTGGCGCGGTACAACGCCTGGTCGGCACGCGCCATCAGCGCGGCGGGGGACTCATCCTGCTCGCGCTCGGCTACACCCAGGCTCAAGGTGACTCTGAAGTCGCCGCCTTGCGAGCTGTTTTTCAATTGCTGGCGGATGCTCTTTGCCAGTGCCTTCGCACTGTCCAGCGAGGTCTTGGGCAGGACCAGCACAAACTCGTCGCCGCCCCATCGGGCCAACAGATCACCAGGGCGAATACAGCGTTGCAGGCATTCCACTACCTGCACCAGCGTCTGATCGCCCACGCCATGACCGAAACGGTCATTGATCGGCTTGAAGTCATCGATATCCATCGCGATCAGCGTCAGCGGCAGGCGAAAGCGTTGGGCGCGGTCGCATTCTTCCAGCAGCACTTTCTCCAGGCGGTAGCGGTTGGCGACCAGGGTCAGGGCATCCCGTTCGGCCAGCGAGCGGTTTTCATCCAGCTGTAGCTGCAACTGCTGGTTGACCCGCGACAGCTCGCGTGTGCGCTCGGCCACCAGCGCCTCAAGGGATTGATTGCGTCTTTCCAACTGTTCGACGGAGCATTTTCGCAGATGAATGTTGCGATGGGCGCCTACCATCCTTGCGACCGAGCCGTCGGCGTTACGCGCAATCACGTAGCCACGGTCTTCGATCCACAAGTAGCTGCCGTCTTTTTTGCGACAGCGGTACTCGGCCTGGTAGTGAGGGGCACGCCGGTGGATGTAATCGTCAAACAACTTCATCACTTGGGCATAGTCGTCCGGGTGAATCACGCTTTCCCAGGTGAATACACTGTTCTCCAGCGCGTGGCGGGGATAACCCAGCATTTCGTACCAGCCTGGGTTGCGGTAGACGAACCCTGTATTGGCGTTCCAGTCCCAGATCCCGTCGCTGACCAACTCCAGCACGGTGTGCAGCATGTCGGCGTTGAAGTGAGAGAAGTCCTGTTCCAACGGGTTGTTGTCGGAGTTATCGACCATGTGCGCATTCCTTGCCTGAGCAGGCCTCAAGGCCTGCCGTTGTTGACGCCGATACTCCGTGGCTGGCGCTACTGTACAACGGGGCCTGGGTGCTTTGAATAGGGCAGATGTACGGCTAAAGGTTGATGGCTAATGGCTATTTACCAGGTGCCATCATCTCCGTCCGCCCCTTCCCATCCGCGTTGTGCTGGTAGATCGCCTCAGGCTGGCCTTGCTCGTTGAAAAACACCTGGCCGATCCCCGCCGAATTCCACAACCGCTCGCCGGCTTCGGCATGCTCGGGAATATGCGGCACCACCTGCATACTGCGACGGCGCGTGAACCCGTTGAGGGGCGAGCGGGGTGAGTAGAGCCAACGGTTGAGCCGGTCAAACCATTCCAGCAAGCGTGGGGGGAATTCATTCTTGATGCCGCTGCTGGTGATCTGCCAGATCCTGGGGCCGGCGTTGCGATGGCGGATCAGCACTTCGTAGACGAATGAATAGTGAACGTCACCTGAAAGGATCACGTAGTTACCCGGTGTACGCGAGTGGCGAAAGATATTGAGGATCACCTGGGCAGCGCCACGGTGGGCCATCCAGTTTTCCGCATCCACCAGCAACGGGTGGCCGCACCAGCTGAAAATCTTCTGGACCGTCTCGATCAACTTCACGCCAAAGATGGGGGCGGGGGAAACAATGATGGCCGAAGGATGGTCGAGCAGTTCCTGTTGCAGCTCACTTAACGCCTCCCAGTCCAGCAGGCCGGACGGTTGCTTGAGGGTGAACTCGCTGCGCCACCGGCGCGTGCGGGTGTCGAGCACCACCAGGGCCGGGGTAGTGGGTAGCACGTAGTGCCATTGCTGGAAGTTGAGCAGCGCTTGGATCAAATCATCCTGGGCGGCGGATTGCAGGTGGTTGGCCTGGGGCTGGCAGGTGAGCGCCTGGGTTTGGCTGACCAGTTCGTTGAACGCCTCCGGCTGGTTGCCCCAGCCCTGGCAGAGCAGGTAGGCCAGCAGAGCGTTACCGATGATGCGTTTGGAGAACGGGTGGCCGTAGGCGGTGGCTTCCCATTGGGCGCTGAGGTTCCAGTCGTCGGTGATGTCGTGATCGTCAAAGATCATCAAGGTGGACAGGTGCGCGAACACCCGGGCGACGGCTGGCAGGTCCTTGCGGAATCGGTCGAGCTGCACTTGTTCGCGGGTGTAGCGCTGCAGTTCTTCTGTACCCAGCTGAGGCGCTTCGGGCGCGATCAGTTCCCAGGACGTTGGCGACCATACCAGCAAGTACATCGCGATGACTTCAGCGAAGGTCACGAGGTGATTATCAGCAGTGCTGCTGGTGAAGATCGGTTTTTTCACACCGCCAAAGAAGCGTTCACGCAGGGTTTCGTTGCTGTCCAGTGCCGGCAGCAGGTCGGCGCGATGGTAGTAGCTGGCACGATGCCCGTAGAGGCTGGCGCTGTCATCGATCACGGCGCCCTCCAGGTATTCATCGAACAGGCCCAGGCGTGCGATCAATGCATGTATGGCGCGCAACATCGGCCCGGCCACATCGTCGGCGTACACCTGGTCACCGCTCATTATCAGCAGGGCCGGGCGCTCGGCGGCAGTGGTGGCATCGGCCAGCAGGCGGTCGACACACAGCAGGCCTTCATCGGCGCTGTGATGGGGTTTGCGGCATGAGCCGTGTACCAACTGGTGGATACGGCTGTGCAAAACGAAGCTTGGGTATTGGGCGTTGGCGTACAGCAGGTGTGGCGCCCAGTCGGCGATGCCGGTGTTGTCGAACAATAGGTCGTAACGGATCGTTATGTCCTGGGGCAGGGCATCGTCCAGCGGTACATCGATCAAGTGGATAAAAGCATGGCGCCCCACCGGAACGACCTGGCAATGATCCAGGTTGATCTCCAGGATTTGGGCGGGCAGATGCAACTGCAGGGTCAGTTGCAGGGCTCGACTGCCCACCAGCCACAACACCAGGCGCCGGGATTCGAGGCGGCGCAGCAGTGGGCCGGCCAATACGGCGGGCAGTGTATCGAGGTGCGGCATGCAG
The DNA here is from genome assembly GCF_019823005.1 of Pseudomonas sp. DR208. Lineage (NCBI taxonomy): Bacteria > Pseudomonadati > Pseudomonadota > Gammaproteobacteria > Pseudomonadales > Pseudomonadaceae > Pseudomonas > Pseudomonas sp. DR208. The sequence goes on along the minus strand of NZ_CP081944.1, from coordinate 5,389,019 downwards.
GTAATGGTTCCACGCTGGGTTTAACCGGCAAGGTTAGCCCAGTGAATGTCATGGTTTTGTTAAGCAGGAGTACGAAGGGCCGTGCACTGCCCTTCGAATCAATGCAGGTTAGGGCAACCTGCCCTGCCCCAGGGAGTCTATCCCACCTCCGCTTTTGCGACGGTCGCTGGCGGCCGTGCTCCCAGGATCGGCGGCGTTCAGTGGCGAGTGTGTGACGTCAATGCTGCGCTTCCTGCGCTGGGGCTCTGCATCATCCTGCTGCAGTGGGGGGTAAAAGCTGCCCAGTGTGTGATTGATTGCGCTTGGCATGGATGTTTCCTTATAGCGTTTAGAGGATGACTTCGCCTGTTGCAGCGAAGTGAGGCCAAACATAATGACGGCATAGCGAGCAGGCTATAAACCCACTGCTGCAAGAGATTACATGGTTGGCTACCGCGCTCTGAAGTCATCCGAAGCGCTGTTCGCACAACTGTCCAGCGCAGGAGATGTCGCGCCTGCCTGGCCCTCGCGCACAAAAGCCGCCCGATTTTCCGCCACTACATTACGCAACGCGCTGTAGTAATCCGGCAGTTTCTGCAGGCTGTCGGTGAGCGGTAACAATGATGCACGGGTATCGACCGTGCCGCCCACCAGGCTGATGGTGCCCAGGGTTTGCACGGTATCGCTGTCGCCCAGTGGCGAAACCAGGAAGCTCAAGACCTTGCCCGCCGCATCCCGGCTATTGCTGGTGCCCAGCAACGGCAGTTCGACAATCGGCCCATTGCCGATCCCCCACACGCCGAACGTCTGGCCGAAGTCGGCTGTATGGCGCGAGATGCCCAGGCGGTCCGACACATCGAACAGCCCCACCACGCCCACCGTCGTGTTCACGGCGAAACGCCCCAGGGTATTGACCGAGCGTCGCGGGTTGCCTTGCATGAGGTCGTTGATAAACACCGCCGGCTCGCCGAAGTTGCTCGCAAAGTTATGCACACCCTGCTGGAAAAAATCCGGCAGGTCACGGTAACCACGTGCTATCGGCGCCAGGGCGTAGTTATCCACAATACGGTTGAACGCAAACACGCCACGGTTGACTGGCTCGGCCGGGTCATACACCGGGTAATTCACCTGCGCACAGCGAGCAGGTGGCGCCACCTGGGTTGGGCTTGCGCAGCCCGTCAGGTAAGACACTGTCAGCAACAGCACGGCCTGGCGGGCCAGATGCCGGGGGTAGGTCAACGAGCGCATGGGCACAGCCTCCGCAAAAAAGGGAGGCCGATCCTGGCAGTGCAACCTTGCGCAAAGATGTCTGGTTTATTGCGGCGTTGACGCTTTATTGCACGATTGAAATATATGACGGACCGCGCCGAATGGTTTTAGATAGCGCCTCGAACCCACCCAGTGAAGACCGTCGGTGAGCAACTTGTTGATTGTGGACGATGACCTTGAAGTCCTCGCCCTGCTGAAGAAATTTTTCCTGCAACACGGCTATGGGATCGAGACGGCTGCCAGTGGCGCCGAGTTGTGGGCGGCCATGGAGCGCCAGCCGGCTGACCTGATCATCCTCGACCTGATGCTGCCCGGTGATAACGGCCTGCTGCTGTGCCAGCGCCTGCGCCAGCAATATGCGACGCCGGTGATCATGCTCACTGCCATGGGCGAACTCAGCGACCGTGTGGTAGGCCTGGAAATGGGCGCAGACGACTACTTGAGCAAACCATTCGATGCTCGCGAATTGCTGGCGCGGGTGCGCGCGGTCTTGCGTCGGGCGGGCGAAACGCGACTGCCTATGGGGGAGGTGGCACGCCCCCGGATCCACTTTGCCGGTTGGCAGTTGGACCTCACACGCCGCGAATTGCGTTCGCCAGACCAGGTGATGATCCCGTTGTCGTCTGGCGAGTTCGACCTGCTGCTGGTGTTCACCGAACACCCCCAGCGCGTGCTGACCCGTGAGCAGTTGTTGAACCTGGCGCGAGGCCACAGCCACGACGCTTTTGACCGCAGCATCGACGTGCAAGTGAGCCGCCTGCGTCGCAAGCTGGAATTCGATACCAAACGCCCGGCGATGATCCGCACGGTGCGCAATGGCGGCTACCAATTCACCGTCAGCGTGACCCGTTCATGAGTCGCCGCCCACGCGACACCGTGGCGCGCTGGATCGCCCTGACGGTGCTGGTCGCGATGTTCACCGCATTGGCGTTCAACGCCCTGTTCGTGCAACTGGCGGGGGTTTGGGCACGGCCGCCGCTCACCGAGACCGGGCTGCTGGAAAAGATCGCCGTGGTGGTGCGTGTGATCGAAGCGTCGGAGCCGGCGCAACGACCGCGTCTGGCCGAGGTCATGGCTGATGACGCGTTCAGCGTGAGGTGGTCGGCGCAGCGAACCGCCTTTGATCTACCCGTGCTGAATGACCCGGATTTCCAATCGGGAGAACAGGCCTTCGAGCACCTGCTGGACGGCCCGATCCGTCCCATGGAAGCCTATGAACCGTCTGACTGGCCCGACGGCAATGGCCACTACCTGCTGCTGATGCAACTGGCCGATCAGTCCTGGCTGATGTTTACCGCGCCTGCCCGCAGTTGGGGCCTGGACGAGGGCGCACGCAGTGTGATCGTGGTGTTAATGGTGCTGATCTCCACCGCACTGGTCACCCTGGTGGCCACTCGGCGACTGGCGCGGCCGCTGCAGGACTTTGCCCAGGGCGTGCGGCGCTTTGGTGCAGACTTTCGCGCACCGCCCATCGAGCCGGTGGGGCCCCATGAAATCCGCCAGGCGATCCTTGCGTTCAACAGCATGCAGGCGCAATTACGCCACTTCATCCAGGACCGCACGCAAATGCTCGCGGCCATCTCCCACGACCTGCGCGCACCGCTGACGCGCCTGCGCCTGCGCGGGGAATTCATCGAAGATGCCGACCAGCAGCAGCGGCTGTTTCGCGACGTCGATGAAATGCAGGCCATGATCAACACCGCCCTGGAATTCTTCCGCGATGACGCCCGGCTGGAGCAGGCTACGCAACTGGACCTGGCCGAGTTGCTGCAAACCCTGATCGACGACTACCGCGACCAGGCGATCGACATCACCTTTCGCGGCCCGCCACGCCTGGTGTACTTCGGCCGGCCCCTGGGCCTCAAGCGGGTGATCACCAACCTCGTGGACAACGCGATCCACTATGGCATCGCGCCGGAGATCGAGTTGCAGCACACACAGGACGAGGTAGTGATTCGCGTGCTGGATCGCGGGCCGGGCATTGCGGCCGAATATCGGGAGGAGGTGTTCCTGCCGTTCTATCGCCTGGAAGGCTCACGCAACAAAAGCACGGGCGGTGTCGGCTTGGGACTCTCGACCGCTCGGGCGATTGTGCTGGAACATGGCGGCACCGTGACCCTGGCTGAGCGCCAGGGCGGAGGGCTGGAAGCGGTGGTGGTGTTGCCCGTTTAAACATGGCTTGTGGCAAGCCCGCTCACCACAAAAGTCTCGACCTTCACAGTCGGGACGTTCAGTCAGGTATGCGAGTCGTCGATCACCTTCGGCACCGTAAACCGGAACTCACTCCCCCGACCCACTTCACTCTCGGCAACGATCTTGCCGCCATGGGCCTGGACGATGCCTTGGGTGATGTACAGCCCCAACCCGCTGCCGGTCGGGTTGTTTTCCGTCTGGGTCCAGTAGCGATCGAACACGTACGGCAGTTGTTCCGGCGCAATGCCTTCGCCGGAGTCGCGCACAGAGAACACGATCTCTTCGCCATTGCTCATGGCGCTGATGCCGATGTTGCCCTGGCGCGGAGTGAACTTGATCGCGTTGCCGATCAGGTTCGACAGCACCTGGAACAGACGCTCCGGGTCGGCATTGATCTGCAGGCCCGGCTCGGCGTTGAAAGACAGGTCGATGCCCTTATCCATCGCCAGTGGTGCCAGCAGGGAATAGGCTTCCTCGAAGATCTGGGTCACGTCGAGTGCCACCGGCTTGACCACATACCGCCCGGCCTCGATTTTCGAGGTGTCGAGCAAGTCTTCCAGCAGTACGTTCATGCGCCCGGCCGCCTGTTGCATGGTGTCGATGGCCGAGGAAATCCGTCGCGAGGTGTGTGGGCCATCGGAGCTGAAGGCCTTTTGCATCATGCCGCACAGCATCGAGATCACTGTCATCGGGTTACGCAGGTCGTGGGACACCACCGCCACCAGTTCATCACGCGCACGCACCGCTTGTTGCTCACGCAGCACCTGGCGCGCCAGGTCGTTTTCCAGGGCCGAGCGGCGCAGGTCGTTGGCGGCAAAGTGGTCGCCATGGCTCCACTTGGTGGAGATACCGGCCATCTCCACTTTCCAGATTTCAAACGAGGTACGTGGGCGAAGGCGCAGGCCAGCGTCGGAGTTTTCCAGGTCCAGCGGTTTTTTCGGGTCGCCACTCCAATTGATGTTCTCTTTCACTTCCGGACGGAACCACAGCACAGCGTTATCCACCGGCTTGGGCAGGCTCATGGCCAACACGCCACTGGCCACCTGCTGGAACTCGGCGGCCGGCGGGTACACCGACACCAGGTTATGGCTGGAAAACACCGGCTCGCTGCGCCCTTGCAGCCACTTGTGCAAGGCGCGGATCTGCGCCGGCTCCGGGCAGTTGCCGTAGCGGTGCAACTGCTTGTCTTCGATGATCGCCACGCCGCCGGACAGGGTCAGGTCCATCAGTACCTGCGGTTGCTGGGCCAGGCCGTCGAATACGTTATCTTCCGAGCGTTTCATCGCCTGGTCGAGCAATGCCAGGGCCTCGACTTTTTCCTCGCGCTGACGGCTCAGGTCCAGGGCCTCCATGGCGCTGATTTGCAACGACAGCACCTGGCCGATGGTCTGGCAGGTGGTGCGCAGCTCGTTCGGCACCAGCAGCGGCTCGCGGTTGCCGCAACTGATCAGCCCCCAGAGTTTGTCGCCCTTCATCAGCGAAATGCTCATGGACGACAACACGCCCATGTTCTGCATGTACTGGCAGTGAATCGGCGACACGCTGCGCAGGGTGGCAAAGCTCAGGTCCAGCGGCTGGCCGGTGTCCGGGCGCAGCTTGGGCAACAGTGGAACCGGCTCGTAGGCCGCGTTCGGGATGATGCGTAGCCAGTTGGTGCGATACAACTCGCGGGCTTGCTCCGGGATGTCGGACGCGGGGAAGAACAATCCGTTGAACAGCTCCATGGACGGCGCCGACGCTTCGGCGATCACCTGGCCGTGGCCTTCCTCTTCGAAGCGGTAGATCAGCACGCGGTCGTAGCCGGTCATGGCCTGGATTTCAGTCACGCTGATTTCGTACAGCGCTTGCAGGGTTTTCGCCGCCTGCAAACGTTGCAGCATCTTGCCTAGGTCACTGATGCGCCCGTTCAGTGCCCGTGGGCGGAAGTCTTTGAGACGTGGCTCGAATTCCAGCACCAGCACATTCTGATGGCGGTGCAGCAGGCCCTCGAACTCTGCGCCGTTAAAGGAAACGTGCAGCGGTGGCGCGTCAAAAAACGTGTTGTTTTCGGCCATGGCGGCAACCGCCTGGGCGTGCTCGGCGCCCATCAGCGTGTGCAGTGGCTGGCCCAGCAGCGCCTCGGGCGCATGGCCGAACAGGCTGCCAACGTTGGCACTGACCTGGATGATAGTCAGCTCGGGCTCGGACAATGTCAGCAGCACGCCATGGGGCTGGATCGCCCCCGGGAAGCGAATCGGCTCGTCGGCACAGTTGGCAAGCAGCTCTTCAAAATCTTCGGGTTTCATAGCAGTACCTCCTGGCTGTCGAGCCATTGCTCAAAGCAGCGGAATGTCGAACGGGCTGCCTCTACCGCGCGCTGTTTGGCGGGGGCATCCAGCGGCAGGCGGCCCAGGTAATCGAGAAAGTCTTTCCAGCGTCGACCGGTCTCGGCGCCGTATACATTGAGAAACGCCCCACCGTTGTTGGCATTGACGTCCAGGCGCTGGGCCATTTCCCGGCGCAGCACTTGGCCGCCGAGGGTCGCGCCTTCCAGCACGTACAGGGCTCCGAGGCAGGCGGCGGGGGTGTCGAGGGTCGGAAGTTCGGCGCAGCGGGGCAGGGCGCCGATCGCCTGTTCATTCAGGCCCAGTGCATCGAGATCGTGCAGTAGCGTCGGCGTTTTCGTACGCGCCCCCTGATCAAAGCCCTCAGGGATCAACTCACATTCGTACAGCGCCGCTTCCATCGGTCCATAAAAACCGTAGTACGCCTCAAGCAAGCGCTGATACCAATCGGCATCCAGATGCTCAGAGAAAAACGGCAGGCGCTTCTCCAGCGCCACATGCAGCAGGGCCGTGCCTGTGCGCAACGTTTCCAGCAAAGAGGGCGCACCAACGTCATGGGCCTGTGAATGCATTCAGTGAGCTCGAACTGTGGGCCTCTCGGCCATGAATGACGCGTTAAACGGGCGACAATTCTACACAACTCATGGCGGGCAGCTGTACGCGCAAGGCGAAAAGGCTGACCAGCGGATCAGAAAAGTCGCTCCTTGCTTTCATAATGACTCTGGACGGCGCCATGAAGTTCGATCTGGATGATATCGTGACGCTATCAGTGCATTGACAAGCCTTGTTGGGTCAGCGCCGTTTGTACGCACTCAATCAAATGCTCAGTGCTCCACGGTTTGGGCAAAAACCGCACCGAGCCGCCCAACTGCGCCGCCAACTTGGTATTCCCCGAGGTCAACACCACCGGCACCTTCGGCCAACGATGGGCCACCACCTTGCTCAGGTCATAGCCATTGAGCAGGCCCGGCATCTGGATATCGCTGACAATCAGGTCGACCGGATCATCGGCCCGCTCAAGATAAATCATCCCCTCATCCGCCGAAGGAAACGACGTCACCAGCGCGCCGAAATCCTCCAGTACATCCACCATTAACGCCCGAATGATTTCGTCGTCTTCCAGCACCAAAATCGATGGCTGAGCCATGATCCTTACTCCACCATCAGGGATTCAGTAAGGTGGAGTGGGATGGGTTGGAATAGGTTCGATTGGATGTGTACCGGGCGATGGATGGTCGTTTCAGAGCGCTTCCCGGGCTGTTACCAGAAGCGGCGGAGTGAAATTGATACAGGCATAATCGGCCTACCGTTGCCGGCTGTGGAGCCTTTGATGAAATATGCCTTTTTCACCCTCGCCCTGATCCTTAACGCAAGCCCCGCTCTGGCGGCCGGCGACGCCGAGGCAGGCGGCAAGCTCTTCACCAAGACCTGCGGCGGCTGCCACAGCATCGGCGAAGGCGCGCGCGGCGGTTTCGGCCCGCAGCTCAACGGCATCATCGGCCGGCCCGCCGCGACGACCACGGATTATCAGTATTCCGACGCGATGAAAAACTCCGGTGTGGTCTGGACCCGTGACAAGCTCGCGGCCTATATCGAGGCGCCGAAGAAGGTGGTGAGTGGTACGCGGATGATCTTCTGGGGTATCAGCGACCAGGAGAAAATTGAAAACATCCTGGCGTATCTGGAAACCTTCCAGCCCAAGTGATTGGTGTCGATCGAAGCCTGCGGGCTTCACCTTAAAAAACCAGAGGCACGCTGATGGACCGGCAACTGCTCAAGCTCGCCCGCAACAAACAACTGGCACACCCCGCGATGCTCGACGAGTTCGACATCAACGATTGGATTGTGAAATACCAGGCGCTTTATCCTGGGCACAGTATCGAAAGAGGCTTCCTGGAAGGCGCACGCTGGCTGAACACCCAATTTAAACGGGTGAAGAGCAGCCGTCTGCACTATTCGTTCAGTACAGATGAGCCGCTGACGTATGACGCGCTGATCAGCGCACATATCGGGTCGGCCAATCACTTCTTCTGCGCAATGGCTGCCGAGGCCCTGCAGGCCGTCGAGGCCAACCCGACAGCATCCCTTGAAGAGCACCTTTCATTCCGTTCTTCATTGACCAACGGTGAGTCCGGCCTGCCACCGGATCACCTCAACATGCTGCGGCTGGATTCGCTTTGCGGGCCGATCTGGGATCTGTATCAAAACCGCCATGACCTGCGTGTGCTGTTCCCCGACAATTGCCCGCATATGCTCAGCGCTATCAACTTTTTTGCCTATGAAAGCGACCTGGTTCAACTGACCCATAGTTTCAAAAAAATCTGGCAAGAGTTGTTGTACGGCGGCATGGAGTTTTTTGCCGACTCCAAAGGCGTACTGCTCTCCTCTGCGTCGGAGCATCTGGATCTGGTCAAAGTGATTTATGAATACCGCCGTGATCACCACAACGGTACCAACGGTCTGAGAATTTCCAATGACCTTCATCAGGGTCGCCAAACCTATATGCCCCGGCTCGGGTGGCAGCGCTATATCCAATGCGTCGGCACTGACGTGTTGTCGATCGGCAGCTGGTCTGAATTAAGCGACAGCGTCCAGACAGCCGCGCTTTATGCGTATCTGTCGCCGTATTACATGATCGACGAGTACCTGCATCCGTTGTTCGATGCCTCTCCCGACCCGGCTGTAAAAAGTACCGAGTGCCAAAATCTGCTGCATATCTGGCTGCACCTTGCGGTGATCGCGGCGCAACTCAAAGAGCGCTATGGGCAGATGCCTGCGCCTCGGCAGTGGGAAGACCTGCTCAAGCTGTGTCCGCGGTTTTCCCGCAACACTCTTGTCGAACGGCTTGCAGAGTCCACGGGGCTTGCAGTTGAACAGGTAAACGCGGCCATTGATCTGCTCCTTTACGAGGCCAAGAGCCTGCAGCACGACCTGTGGTCGCGACCGTTGGTGAAGGTGGATGAACACGTACTGATTCCGATCAGTGCGCCGTTGACGGCCAGCATCTCCAGGAATTTTGATATCTGGCTCAGCATCATCGACCCCAAAGGGAAGCAACGCGGACGACTGTTTGAGCGTTACCTGCTCGCGGTGTTGGAAGATTGTCGCAAAACCAACCCGATCATGGCGGGCTTGACATGGTTGGGGGCGGTGAAGTTCAGAGGACCGTCCAAGGTTGTCGAGGAGATCGACCTTGTGTTCTCGTTTGGCAGTCTGCTGGTGGTGTGTGAATTGCGCAGTCGTCGAGCACCGATAACACCGCTGGATTACCACAACGATTTTTCCGACAACAATGGCATCATCCATAAAGCCCGCCAGGCGCGGCGAAAAGCCCAGCATATTCAGCAAGGACTGGGGGCATTTTGCAGCCAGTATTTTCCTCACCTCAGCGACGCGTCCGAAGTCACCGTGCTGCCGCTGGTGATCGTCAGTGGTCCTTACCACGCCGGTTTTGCATATGACGACGTGCCTATTCTGGACGCTCACTTGCTCAGGCATTTTCTCAAGGATGGCGAAGTCCGGTTTGGAGGACGCGCGGACTCCGATACCGCTTACGACTACGGCTATGCCTTATATAGCGACGTGGAAAGTGCGCAGCGTGAGTTCGCAGGTTATGCCGCGAACCCGGCTCTGATCAGGGTCTACCGAACCATGGCCCAGCCCCGGCTGCACAGGTACCCCCTGCGGGGCGAACAGGCTCAGCCAGTGCGGAGTCTGTTCTACGAGCTTTCGGGTTTCAGCTTCGAGGAGCAATTGGCCGTGGCACAGTCGGTTTCAGGCGGCAAACTGCGCAAAATTGACAGGTGATAAGGTTTGGAACATTCCCTGTGAGCCCTAGTCTCTTCATCACCCTCATTCGATAAGGATATCCTCCGTGAAGCGAATCGCATTGCTCTCCCTCGCTCTGGCCCTGGGCGCCTGCCAATCCAACCAACGCGACTCATCATCCAGCCTGTTCAAGGACGGCATTCAGTTTCGCCAGAAAACCGTGGCTGTGGATGCGGAACACGCCAAAGTCATTATGAAGTCCAGTGGCGGCACCCCCGCCGTCGACTTCTCGATCAGTCGCGAAGGCGATCCTGACTCACGCATGGAAGCCCTCGGCACGGTGATGGACACCGGCGAAGGCAAGGTCTTCAACTGGATCGCCAAGCTCAACCAGACCGTGGCCAGTGCGGGCTTCAAGCGTTTCCCACAACTGGAAATCCAGGCCGACCCCGGCAAGAAACTCACTGTATCGGGTTACGCGAACGACACCCGTACTGGTTACTACTACACCTGCGGGCCGGAGATGAATACGTTTAGCCCGGAGAAGGCAAAAGTGTATCTGGTGGAATTCCAATTCAAGGGTTCGGGGTGTGAGCAGCATGTGTATGACGTGACGGACCCGGCAAATCGGGTACCGGTGGCTGAGGCGGGGAGTGGGGGTAAGTCGGGTTGAGGGTTAGCCGTGGTGTGGTAGACCCTGCGGGAATACCACACCGTTGAAAGTGTGGGTGCAGCAGTTGCAGAAGGGTTTCATCTGCTCGGGCGTCAGCTGTGGGTTGACCTTTTGCAGCAGGCCGCCTTCGTCGACCCACAAGCCGCTGTAGTAGCTGTTTTCATCCGTTCTCACGTAATCCTGCTTGTCGCTTTCATGTTGCGCGACCATCCAGAACATCGGCTCCGGACGATCCAGGCGGGCGTTGGCTTCGCTGAACACCTGATCCCATGGGTGACCGACTTTGGAAAGTAGAAAGCGGAATAGCGGGGTGTAATCAAAGCCATGCCGTTGATGGCTATGCATCGAACCGCGGTTTGATTGTTTGTCTTTTTCGCTTTTGGTGTGCCGCTCATACCGGTAGGCGCGACAACTGCCGTGGCGCACGCCATGGGTTCGGGTGTTGACTGAGCGGTAGAGAAGGGGCTTTTGCGATGTGGGTTTCATTGCATCACGACGCCTTTTTGGATTGTTTTGGAGGCGGTGGCCAGGCGCCTTGGTAGCGGAAGGAGATTTGGTAGTCGAAAAGGCCAGGCTCTATAACGTGTCGGAAATGTGGCTGGAGAATCGCTACCCAGCTTGGGAGAACATCGAATCCTCCGGCATAAATTTGAGGCTCGTCATTAAGGTCCAATGCTTTGAGAATGCCATCATCCTCGTTGAGGTTTGCTGAGTATTCATCCGCCTCTAAGTTTTCGGTTTGTTTGTCAAACCATTCCAGTCTTATCTTCATCACCATGATTGACTCTCCGTTTATTTTGTAATTCGCCGTTCATCTTTCGCCGGGCCCCGCCGCTCACCGGTATAAGGGTCAAATGAACCTAGGTGTTTCACATCGCTGTATCGGTAGACTTCCAGCTCACCTTGTTCCGAATCCCACTCAAAAAGTCTCTTTCCTTTCGCGTCCTTCCAACGTTCCCGAAGACCGCCGCCGTTACGTTTTCGCGTCTTTCTCTTCTGTTCTATCAAACCAGGGAAACCAGTAATTTCCTCGGTCTTGGGGGCCGGGTGGTAGCCATAATCTGGGTTTTTCAAGCCCTTCCGAGGCTCATTCACTACCACATACAGCGGCCGTACCCCCGACTCCACCGGGAACACCAGAATAAAATCCCGATACTCCGGCGGATAAACCGGGTTCACCAGAATCTGCGCCGCTTTCTCCGTCGGCGGATAAATCCAGATCATCGGCGCTTGCGGCGCAGCCTCCAATGGCGGAATCCCCAGCGTGTCGCTGGGATCAACGGCGGGTGTCCAGATCAACTCCACACCCTCACCCAAATCCGCTACAAACTGATCGCTACGGTTTTGGAACTGCACCACATCAATCATCTGCCAATCGGCATGGTTGCCCGTGTAGAACCCATACCCCTTGAGCGTGCCGTCCTCGCGTTGCTCGATATGCAACCGCATCTGCGACCGCGCCCGTTGCATCGAACGCAACTGCTCCTCGCTGTAGAGCGCGCTATCACCCAGCTCTGACGGCCAGGCCAGCGCCACCAAGCCCGTCAGCAGGCCCCCGGCGACCGATCCAACTGCAGTTGCCGCCGACTCCCAAACGGCCGACCGCAACGCCAACTGGCCCAAACCTGCAGGCAATGTGCTGCCGCCGATCTTGCGCAAGGCAACCGCGCCCCTGCTGTCCACCTCACGCCCACCCAGCAGGCTTAAGTGGCCGTACTCCCTGATCAGTTCCAACGGCACATACCCTGCCGGATTGAAGTAATGAGTGATGCCGTCAGGCAATTGGCAAGGCTTCATGAAGACGCAGCCGGGAGGTTTGGCTCGCGTAGGGGCTGGGGCAGGGGATGGCTCGAAAAAATCAACCGATGGCGAATACGGCGCACGCGATGGCTGTGGCGTCAGGATGCGTCGTTTGCGTAACTCTTCTTCGGTGGGTGGGTAAAAGCGTTCTGGCATGACGGGCTCACGTCCTTGTGCGAGGAGGTGAGCCTACGAGCGCGCGAGCAGAAGCTTATGTCGGCTTAATTCGATTGTACGTGTGGGAAAAGTGGACTGAGATCTGGTTGGAAAGGCACGTTTCCATTATCTCGTTTTCTGTTTTTTTCGTTTAGCATTGGACTCAATCAGGTTGCGTAATACCGGAGTTGTATCTCTCAAACGATCCGTCCGTGAGAAAAGGAGGTAAAAGTTGCCGCGCAACGCCAGCCGAAATGGGAACCTTGGTTGCGGAGCCAATTGAAAACTGACATTTATATCTTTGATAAAGAAGATAAAACTGCGCCCGCATATAGACATCCTTCGCATCGCGCCTGCGGTTTGATAGCCTCGGAAACTGGCCGTATGAAACGCCGGGGGTAAAGGTAATAAAGAGCGAACAGGAAACTATTTATGATTTATGACAACGTTGATCCAGCGCTGCTTGCCTTTTTGCATAATCCTATGGCGGTAATGACCACGGAGCCTCCAGTAGGGGAACGTCTCAAGTGGCACACTCGAGTGCTTTACCGTATCCCGTTACTGCGTAGCCTGATTCGCTCCGAGCAGATCCAATCGTTACTCTGGGAAAAGCTTAGCGTTAACTTGCGGCATGCCCGCGACACCCTGCCTGATTATTTATTTGAAGACTACACACCCCTTAATCAGGAAACCATGCATCGTTTTACTGATCAGTTAGGTCTGTATTTCAAGGTTGGAGTTTTATTGTCGGGAGAGGACATTAAGTCAGCGTCTCGACGCGAAATGATCGCTGGGTTTAATGCGTCTTATACGTGGGCAGCGCTCGAATATACTTGTAATAGGGTTGCCGAAAGCTTGAAGCTGCGTGCAGTTCATAATTTGGCCATCCTCATGAATGCTAATTTATGGACGAGTTACTACCTAAGTGAAGTTTATTTTCTGATGGCGCAAGGTCTGCTGACGGCTAGGCTGGCGGGAGACACTCTTCATATTACGCCTACTGTGAAGCTACAACGACGGGTTAAGGGTTTTTGGCTAGCGGAAATTACCGAGGCTAATTCAAAGATCAGTGACTTGATTTCTCGGCATGACGCTATACCTTTACTTCAAAGATATGGGCGGTTGCCAGAGGCGCTCCGAAAACTTTTGGTTGATCAGACCTTGGATAAATGTTTTTCCATACATGCCGACTATTTGTCAGAAGATATGGTCCGGCATCCGAAATATCAGTACCTGCGAGAAATCGTCGATTTTGCAGTTCACCTTGAGCTGCGTGTGATTTCAGGTCAAGTCACGACCGACGAAGCCTACTTGAGAAGTATTGTCAGCTCCGCAACAGTGGATATGATCAACAGTGCGCTGATTGGACGTTCACCCACGTTGGACTCAGCTAGCAGCTTTATTGAATACAAAGGCGGCGTATATATCAGGGGGGCGCTGAACTTTAAGTATGGGTTGAGAAAGTTTGTCAGGTTTTTATTGGGTGAGGCAAAAGGAAGTGAGAAAGGCCAAAATTTTGGTCATTTGCTAGGGGTGGGGTTCGAAAAAAATTATATCCTCAACTACATTCGGGATCTTAATGATCCGCGCTTCAAGGTCTATGATGAGTTTAAGCCGAGCAATAATTCGAAGGTTAAGGGGTATGATATAGATTTTATTCTTCAGGATGTAGAGGATGATATTTATTACTTTGTTCAGGTTAAGTATCAGTTGTCGGACATGCCGACCTACCTCGCGGAACAATGTCAGTTGTTTCTTAATGATAATTTCCGCGCCGGTTTTGTTCGCCAGTTAGCAGTGCTTAGAGATAGTCTGAGTGATGAGAGTATCCGCAAAAAGTTAAGTCGGCATGGTGTGGGCGGGGCTTATGAGCATAATAGTTATTTCGTGTTGTTGCACAATATCCCATTTTTGAATTTTTATGAGTTGGACGGGTTTTTCTTTTATGAGTGGAATTTGCTCCGTAATTTACTGCGAGACGGGCGCGTGCAGGTTCGCAAAAAACGAGACCTTACGGAGGAGCGAGTTCTGAATAAACCACGGTTGCACCGACCACAGGAGATGGTCGATGCTTACTTCAATCATACCCAGAGCGGCAGGCAGATGGCTGAGCACTATGATGTCTATTGTCGAGCTAACGCGCACTTTCTTTTTGATGACTTGAAGGTCATCTGCAAGCTGCTGTGAAATCACGCTCGCCGGTCACAGTGAGAAAACTGCATCGATCGTTTAAGCGGTGCAGGCTTTCACACTGTAGACTTTTCAAGGCCAGGAGTCAGAGCAGATGTTTGGAAATCAACCGCGAGATTTCCACAATTGAAGTCTTGCCGGTAAATTCGAATTTCACTTTGCCCAGCGACGAAAAATAAATCTCCAACTCCGAATCCAGATCAAACGTCCCGGATGTCTCCACCGAATACGCCACGATGTTTTTATATGGCAGCGACGTGAAGTCTTTCTTGCTGCCGGTTATCCCCTGCACGTTCACCGCGATGATGCGCTTGGTGGTGAACACCACGCCGTCGCGCATGGCCTTGTAGGCGTCGACCACTTCTTCGCCGTCCAGCAGCAGGGCGGCGACGCGTTCGGCGTATTCGTTGTTTTGCTTGAGCTTGAAGAAGCCTTTGTTGTTGAAGTCGATCATGTCCTGTCTCTTGGGTGTATGCCGTTTTACTCGCGGATCTGTATCTAACGCGCGCATTTTGAACGCCCTACCATGGCGGCCAAGCTGACAACCTTGGCCAAATGTTTCGCCGACAACCTTACACCCCAGGAGCCCAACAATGCCCGAACCGTCCAGTTGGCTGGCCTATGCGCTGATTTCTCTCGGCATGGTGCTCACGCCCGGTCCGAATATGATTTACCTCATCTCCCGTTCGATCTGCCAGGGCCGCACGGCCGGGTTGATTTCCCTCGGCGGCGTGGCGTTGGGGTTTCTGGTTTATATGGTGTGCGCGGCTTTGGGGATCACGGCCCTGGTCATGGCGGTGCCGTTTGCCTATGACGCGCTGCGTTTCGGCGGTGCGCTGTACCTGGCGTACATGGCCTGGCAGGCGATCCGGCCGGGTGGGCGTTCGCCGTTCCAGGTGCGGGATCTGCCCAAGGACAGCCCGCGCAAGCTGTTCACCATGGGCTTGGTGACCAACCTGCTCAACCCCAAGGTGGCAGTGATGTATTTGTCGTTGCTGCCGCAGTTCATCGACCCGAACGGTCATGGCAGCGTGTTGACGCAATCCCTGGTGCTGGGCTTTACGCAGATTTTCATCAGCGTGAGCGTCAATGCGGTGATTGCCACCATGGCGGGGTCCATCGCGGTGTTTTTCGTTACCCGGCCGGGTTGGCAGGTGGTGCAGCGCTGGTTGATGGGCTCGGTATTGATGGGGCTGGCGGTGCGGATGGCGGTGGAGGGGCGGCGCTGAACCGTGCGTTACAGGATGGCTTTCAGGTAATCCTTGAGTGCGTTGAGCGGGGCATTGAGTTCATCCAGTGTCGACGCCTGGCGCACGTCCAGCGCCAAGCGCTGCAACTCGCGCCCCATCACTGTATCGGCCCCGCCCAGTGCTTCAAGCGCTTGATCAACACATTCCGCGACTTTGGATTGAATGGCCGCCAAGTCTCCCTGCCGCACCAGCAGCCCGAATACCTCCCGCTCATACCCATCCATCACCGGATCGTCCCGCAAGACCGGGCTGCCGCCGTCCGTCTCGTGCACCAGCTTCAGTGCAAAAAGCGCAACAGCTTCCAGCGTCAACTCCATGGTCTTGGTTCCTAGGGCTTGGGGGAGGGCGATGATCACTGTTCCAGGCAGGAAAAAAAAGACCCCAATACCGCGAACTGCCAGGCTCACCCTCCTGTGAAGTCATCTTCCCAAGGAACGATATTAATTAGCCATGTTCCAACTCGCCGTGCCAAATGCACCCGGCCACCAGACTGACAGTGTGCAAGGCTTAACCCATTACAAGGACGCAAACACTTATGCAGTCATCCCCTACCCAAGCACCTTCGGCCACCGGCGAGCTGATCGCGAGTTTCCGCCACGGCAAAGGCTTCCTGATTTTCAGTTTGATATTCGGGGTTGTGTTACTGGCCCTCGCCGGTTTTGTGCTGTACCTGGGCACGATACTGCCACCGGGCAACGATGGCCCGGTCAACCTCCAGACATCACGTGGCATGGCCTTGAACTTTGCCAACCCACATACCCTGATCTACGCCACCAGCGCCTTGCTGGTCGTTCTTGCCGTGGGCGTGTTTGCAGCCTACGCCTGGCACAAAAAACTGCGCGCGCCACGCTACAACGTGTTTGAGTTCGGCATCGAACGCATCATCAACGAGCAACGCGAGTACACGGCGTTTGCCGATATCGAAGACCTGTACTTGTTCGGCTCCGGGCAAACCGTGATGACCGGCATGATCACCAACCTGGCCTATCGACGAAACGCGTCCGAGCCGTTTCATCGGGTGATTGAAAGCCTCAAAGGCTTTTACGAATTCCAGCAACTGGTGCGTGAATTGCACGTTCGCGCACGCATGCCGGCAGTGATCGCGACGCTGGAGATGGGCGGGGCTGTGACGTTCAACTGCATCAGCTCGGGGCAGGTCTGGGGCAAACGCGTGAGTGGCAACTTCCTGAAAATCACCACCTCGCCAATCGTCGTCAGCCGCGCATCCCTCGAGTACCAGGGCCACAAAGTGCCGATGTCGTCGCTGCGCAGCGTCGACCTCAACGCCTGGACCGAAAAAGTGGTGATCAAGGACGAGAGCGGCAAACCTGTGTTGTCGACTATCTCTACCGGCATTCTGAGTCACGACCTGTTCCTCAATACCCTCGATGCCGTGTTTGCGGCGCAACAACAAACACGCGAGCGGGCTTGAGCCAGCAGCGTCACAGCTGAGGATTAAATGATGATCTATCGCGGCGCAGGCTGGCTGACGTTGTTTACACCGGTGGCGATGGTGCTGCTATTGATGGGGCTGTGGCCCGACCCCAGCGTCAAACCCGGCAACACATCGCTGATGCAGGTGTTGCTCGGCTTCGGGGTGGGGTCAGCGATCAACACCCTGCTGGGCTTTGTACTGAACCGACAACCGCACGTCGATGGCGTGCGCCACCACTTCTTTTTCATGCCAATGCAATGGCCGGCGTTGGCGATCACGGTGGTCTGCGCGCTGATTGCCTTGTTGAAATAACCCTACCGGCCGCCCGGCAAGGGCGGCCTCAAGGAATGCCTGCCTCAGGTCCACGGGTCATTAACATATCGGTCATAAACCAGACGGAAGGCACTCAACAGACCTAAAGTTGAGGCGCTAGGGGCGGATAAACACTATGTCGTTTATATCCGCAACACTGTTCAAGGACCGAACTCATGCCCCAGCGCCTATCCAGCCGCATGCCCCTTCCCGTTTATCCTCGTTTCCGTTGGTTCGCCTTGATCCCGGTCGTGCCGGCCGTTTTGTGGATACTCGTGCAATCAACCTCGCCGGCCAATCTGCTGGCCTGCGCGGTACTGGTGGTGATCGGCCTCGGTGCCTGTGCCTGGAGCGCGGCTTCACAGCGCAACGCACTGCAGCGAGCGATTGCGCAGGCGCAGGCAGACCAGTCGAGTGCGCATGCACATGACGGCTTGGCCTCGCGTGCACAGCTCGATGAGGTATTGCTGGGTGCCATGCCCATCTGGGCCAAGCAGGTGGAAAGCTCGCGCCATCAGACCGAGGAAGCGATTGTGAGCCTGGTGAACCGTTTCACCGGGATCGCCACTCGCTTGGAGGAGACGGTACAAGCGTCGCAGCACGCGGCCGGCGAGCTGGACGGGCAGGCCGCTGACGGCGCGCTTGAGGTGCTGGCGCGCAGTGACAGCGAGTTGAGCCAGGTGATCAATTCGCTCAAGGCCACTCAAACCAGCCGTGACCAGACCCTGGCGCAGGTGCGCAGCCTGACCGCCTACACGGGCGAACTGCGTACCATGGCCGCTGATGTGGCAGCGATTGCCGCACAAACCAACCTGCTGGCCCTCAACGCGGCCATCGAAGCGGCGCGCGCCGGTGAGGCCGGTCGCGGCTTCGCGGTGGTGGCCGATGCGGTGCGCAGCCTGTCGAGCAAATCCAGTGAAACGGGCCAGCAGATGTCGGCCAAGGTCGACATCATCAACAACGCCATTACTCAATTGGTGCAGGCCGCGTCCAGCAGTGCCGACCAGGATAGCCATTCGGTGGCCGAGTCCGAAAACAGTATTCAAATGGTGCTCACACGCTTCCAGAACATCACTGGGCGCCTGGCCGAATCCGCCGATCTGCTCAAGCAGGAAAGCTACGGCATCCGCGATGAGATGACCGAGGTGTTGGTCAACCTGCAATTCCAGGACCGGGTCAGCCAGATCCTCAGTCACGTGCGCGACAACATGCACGCCCTGCATGACCATCTGCAACAGGCCAACCAGACCCCGGACCAGCCGCTGGCCATCGACGCCCGCCAATGGCTGGCGCGCATGGAAACCACCTATGCCACTGACGAGCAACGACGCCTCCATCGCGGCGAGGCGGCTGTGCAGTCGAATTCCCAAGACATCACTTTCTTTTAGGAGCACATCATGGCGAAGAATGTATTAGTGGTCGACGATTCCAGCAGCGTGCGCCAAGTGGTCGGCATCGCCTTGAAAAGCGCCGGTTACGACGTGATCGAGGCCAGCGACGGCAAGGACGCCCTGAACAAGCTGACCGGACAAAAAGTGCACCTGATCATCAGCGACGTGAACATGCCCAACATGGATGGCATCACCTTCGTCAAGGAGGTAAAGAAGCTGGCCAACTACAAGTTCACACCGATCATCATGCTGACCACCGAGTCTCAGGAATCGAAGAAGGCCGAAGGCCAGGCCGCGGGCGCCAAGGCGTGGGTGGTCAAGCCGTTCCAGCCGGCGCAAATGCTGGCGGCGGTCTCCAAATTGATCCTGCCCTGACACCCGGCGCCAGGGAGGCCACCATGCCGATCACTCACGAAACAATCGACGACACCGCCCATGTGGGCATCGACGGCGAACTCACGATCTACACCGTCGCTGAACTGGCGGGCGCGTTGTTGTCGCAGATGGGCGCGGCCCCGCGCCTGGAACTGGACCTGTCCCAGGTGACGGAAATGGACGGTGCCGGCCTGCAGTTGCTGGCCGTCATCCAGCGTGAAGCCGGCATTGCCGGTACCGCCTTGAGTGTGACCGGCCAGAGCCAGGCAGTCATGCAGGCGCTCCAACTGTGTCGCAGCGCCGCGCTTTAAGCGGCACTGTCCCGTTCATTGATCGACAAGGAAAGTCCAGGTGAGCATCAATCTCGATCAGGCACTGCAGACCTTCATCGTCGAGGCGCGCGAGCTGCTGCAGGCCATGGAGCAATCCCTGCTGCAGTTGGAAAGCGACCCCGGTGACCAGGATGCCATCGGCGCGATTTTCCGCGCCGCGCACACTATCAAGGGGTCCGCCGGGCTGTTCGGCCTCGCGTCGATCGTGGGGTTCACGCATATCGTCGAAGACGTTCTCGACCGCCTGCGCGATGGCAGTGTGGCGGTGGACGCGGCGTTGATCGCGCTGCTGCTCAAGTGCGGCGACCACATGCTTGAACTGATCGACGTGGTCGCCAGTCGTGGTGAGACGCCGACCCCGGCCGCGCTGGAGCGCGGTGAGACCTTGCGCGAGGCGCTGAGCGACTACCAGCCGCTGCGCACCGCCACCGCCGATGTCGTACCCGCTGCGGTGCACGACGACGGGGGGGCCGATGTGCTTTGGCATATTTCTCTGCGTTTCGGCGTGGACGTGTTCCGTAATGGCATGGACCCGCTGTCGTTCCTGCGCTACCTCGATACGCTGGGGCAAATGGTGCAGGTCACCACCCTGACCGACAGCATCCCCGCCCTGGAGCACTGGGACCCGGAAAGCTGCTACCTGGGCTTCGAGATCGACCTGCGTTCGACGGCCAGCCATGCCACGCTCAACGAAGTGTTCGACTTCGTGCGCGACGACTGTGACGTGCACATCCGCGCCGTCGACGAAACGCCCGAAAGCAGCGTCGCCATCGGCAGTGACCTGACCGCGCAAGTCGAGCCAGGCCTGGCCCCCGCGTCGCCCCAGCGCCAGCCAGCGAACAGCGAGGCGAAAACCCGCGACGGCAGTTATGTTCGGGTCAACGCCGACAAGCTCGACGAGTTGATCAACCTGGTCGGCGAATTGGTGATCGCCAGCGCCGGCGCAAGCCTGTTGGCGCGCTCCTGTAACAACGACCCGCTGCAGGAGGCCACCTCGACGGTGTCGGGGCTGGTGGAAGAGATCCTCGATGGTGCCCTGCACCTGCGCATGATCCCCATCGGCGACACGTTCAACCGCTTCCGCCGCGTGGTGCGCGATGTCAGCCAGGAACTGGGCAAGGACATCGAGCTGATCATCAGCGGCGCGGAGACCGAGCTGGACAAGACCGTGGTCGAGAAGATCGGCGACCCGCTGATGCACCTGCTGCGCAACGCCATGGACCACGGTATCGAAAGTGCCGATGCGCGACGTGCGGCGGGCAAGTCGAGCAAGGGCCATCTGAGCCTGAATGCCTACCACGACTCTGGAAGCATCGTCATCGAAATCGCCGACGACGGCGCCGGGCTCAACCGCGACCGCATTCTGGAAAAAGCCCAGGAACGCGGGCTGGTGGCCAGCGGCGCGGTGCTCACCGACCAGGAGGTCTACAACCTGATCTTCGAAGCGGGCTTCTCTACCGCCGAGGCCGTCACCAACCTCTCCGGGCGGGGCGTCGGCATGGACGTGGTCAAGCGCAATATCACGCTGTTGCGCGGCACCGTGGACCTCGACAGCCGCCCAGGCCAGGGCACGGTGGTGCGCATTCGCTTGCCGCTGACCCTGGCGATCATCAATGGCTTCCTGGTCGGCATCGACCAATCCACCTACGTGATTCCGCTGGACATGGTCCAGGAATGCGTCGAGCTGGATGAACGCCAGCGCCAGTCCAGCCGCGATCAGGGCTATCTGGACCTGCGTGGCGAGGTGCTGCCCCTGGTGGACCTGCGCGACCACTTCAGCCACGAAGGCCCGGCCGCGCGCCGTCAGAACGTGGTGGTGGTGCGCTATGCCGAGCACAAGGCCGGGCTGGTGGTCGATGACCTGCACGGCGAGTTCCAGACCGTGATCAAGCCCCTGGGCAAGCTGTTCGGCGCACTGCGCGGTATCAGTGGCTCGACCATTCTGGGCAGCGGCGCGGTGGCCTTGATCCTGGATGTACCGGCGCTACTCAATCAAATCGTACAACTGGAAGCCCGCACGGCCCAGGCGCCTCAGTCGCCACCGCTCGTCGCCCGCTGACGTCTTTGCAATTCCATGGAGGTTCCCCGATGAAATGGTTCTACGATCTTAAAATTTCCACCAAGCTGATCAGCTCGTTCCTGGTGGTCCTGGCCCTCACCGGGGCCATGGGCGCCTTCGCTATCCTTCAGCTCGGTGCCGTCAACCAGGCCGCCCAGGACATCAAGGGCAACTGGATGCCCTCCATGCGTGCCGCCGCAGGCATGCGTTTTTTTGCCGCCAACTATCGCTTGAAAGAAAACCGCCACATCGGTACCGAGATTCCCGAAGAAAAGGCCCAGGCCGAACGCGAAGCCGCCGAGGCGCGCCAGCAGTTCGAAACCCGCATGCAGACCTACGAGCAATTGCTGTCGAACGATGAAGATCGTCAACTCCTGCTTAGCGTGAAAAGCGCATGGGACGCCTACATTGCGAGCAGCAAGCAGGTCCTGGAGTTTTCCCGTCAGAACCAGGAAGCCCAGGCGCGCAGTTTGCTCCGGGGTGAATCCAAAGGGCATTTCGATGAGGTGACCAGCCGCCTGCAGAAAATGGTCGAGCTCAATGACGCCGGCGCCACTGCCGCGGGTGACAAGGGCTCGGCGCTGTATGAAAGCTCACGCGTGTCGATCATCGCGGTACTGGCCGCATCCCTGCTGATCGGTCTGGGCCTGGCGATATTCATCGCGCGGATCATTTCCCGGCCGTTGCGCCAGGCGGCGAGCGCCGCCGAGCAATTGGCCGAAGGCAACCTTAATGCGCACATCGAGCCAGGTGGCAAAGATGAAACCGGCATGGTGCTCAACGCCATGCGCAACATGGTCGGCAAGCTGGCCCATATCATCGGCGAAGTGCGTAACGCCTCCGATAACCTCGCCAGCGCCTCCGAACAAGTCAGCGCCACCGCGCAATCGATGAGCCAGGCCACCAGTGAACAGGCCGCCAGTGTCGAGGAAACCAGTGCGTCGGTCGAACAGATGAGCGCCAGCATCAACCAGAACACCGAAAACGCCAAGGTCACGGATGGCATGGCCAGCAAAGCGGCCAAGGAAGCCACCGAGGGCGGCGAATCGGTACAGCAGACGGTGGTGGCGATGAAGAAAATCGCCCAGCGCATCAGCATCATCGATGATATCGCTTACCAGACCAATCTGCTCGCGCTCAATGCCGCCATCGAGGCCGCCCGGGCCGGCGAGCACGGCAAGGGGTTCGCCGTGGTGGCCGCCGAAGTGCGCAAGCTGGCCGAACGCAGCCAGGTCGCCGCCCAGGAAATCGGCGAACTTTCTTCCAGCAGCGTGGAGATGGCCGAGAAAGCCGGCAAGTTGCTCGACGAAATGGTGCCTTCCATCAACAAGACGTCCGACCTGGTGCAGGAAATCAGCGCGGCGTCCGAAGAACAGGCCGCCGGTGTCGCGCAGATCAACACGGCGATGACCCAGCTCAACCAAGTGACCCAGCAAAACGCCTCAAGCAGTGAGGAACTGGCGGCCACGGCCGAAGAAATGAGCAGCCAGGCCGAGCAACTGCAACAGGCCATGAGTTTCTTCGTGCTGGATTCAGCGTCCAAGGCTGCGGTGCAAAGCACCGGCGTGGACAGCTCCGGCAGCACGCCCAACCGTCAACCGCCGCGCACTAAACCAACGCCGCCGCGCAAGGCGTTCGCCTACACCATGGCCAGTGCCCCGGACGAATCGGATTTCACCCGCTTCTGATCGCACGATCGATGCGGGCCTACAAGGGAGAGTAGTGACATGGGCGCAGTAATGACGACTCGGCAGACCGCGGTGGCGGTCGATGAGGATGCGCAGTACCTGACCTTCATGCTGGGCGGCGAAATGTTCGCCATCGGCATCCTGGGGATCAAGGAAATTATCGAATACGGCAGCCTGACCGTGGTGCCGATGATGCCCGCTTTCGTGCGCGGGGTGATCAACCTGCGCGGCGCAGTGGTGCCGGTGGTGGACTTGTCGGCGCGCTTTGGGCGGGCCAACTCGGCGATCACCCGGCGTTCCTGCGTGATCATCATCGAGGCGAGTACCGAGGACGGTCAGCCACAGGACATCGGGCTGCTGGTCGATACGGTATCTGCCGTGCAGGAGATCCCGGCCACGCAGATCGAACCGCCACCGAGTTTCGGTGCGCGCATTCGCGCCGATTTCATCAGTGGCATGGCCAAGGTCGAGGGCAAATTCGTGATCGTGCTGGAAGTGGACAAGGTGCTGTCCATCGACGAGATGTCCAGCCTGGCCGAGGCCGGCCAGGCGCCGGCCCCTGACCTCGACCTGCGTTGAGGCTCGATCATGTCAGACACCGTCTCCATCGACGATCATGAATTCGGTCAGTTCCAGACCTGGCTGTACCGGGCGGCCGGCATCAACCTGTCGCCCGCCAAGAAAGCCCTGGTGGCCGGGCGCCTGTTCAAGCGCCTCAAGCACTATGAGCTGCAGAGCTATGGTGAGTATTTCAAGCTGATCATGAATGACCAGCGCAAGGGCGAACTGCAGGTTGCGCTGGACTTGCTGACCACCAACGAAACCTATTTTTTTCGCGAGCCCAAGCACTTCGACTTCCTGCGTCAGCACGTGCTGCCCCAGGCCGCGCCGGGCCGGATGTTTCGCGTGTGGAGCGCGGCCAGTTCCACCGGCGAAGAGCCCTACAGCCTGGCGATGACCCTGGCCGAAAGCCTCGGCACCACGCCCTGGGAAGTGATCGGCTCGGACATCAGCTCCCAGGTACTGGCCAAGGCGCGCACGGGGCATTACTCAATGGAACGCATCGAGACATTGCCCCAGCCGCTGCTGGTCAAGTACTGCCTCAAGGGCATGGGGCGTCAGGAGGGCACCGTCCTGATCGACAAGACCTTGCGCAATCGCGTCAATTTTATCCAGGTCAACCTTAACGAAGCGCTGCCGGCGCTGGGGGAGTTCGAGGTGATTTTCCTGCGCAACGTGATGATTTATTTCGATCAGCAGACCAAGAGCCAGGTGGTCGCGCGTCTGTTGCCGCTGCTTAAACGCGGTGGTTATTTGATCATCAGTCACTCCGAAAGCCTCCACGGCGTCAATGACACCTTGAAGCTGGTGGCGCCGTCGATTTACCGCAAGCCATGAAAAAGCCTGTGGGTACGACCGAAGTGGTATTGGCGCCTGGCCAAGTCAGTTTTGCAACGCGGCCGACGCGCCTGCGGACCCTGCTCGGCTCCTGCGTGGCGATCACCTTTTGGCATCCGCAGCGGCTGATCGGCGGCATGTGTCACTTCATGCTGCCGGGGCGCCTGCGCAACCATCAGCCCCTCGATGGCCGGTATGCCGACGAAGCCCTGGAACTGCTGCTGCGTCACGCGCAAATCAATGGCACGCATGTACGGGATTACCAGGTCAAGCTGTTCGGCGGCGGCGAGATGTTTCCTGATCTGCAACGTCGTCTGCCGACGCAGGACGTCGCCAGCCTGAATATTCGCGCGGCGCTGGCCCTGGCCGAGCGTCATCACCTGCACCTGACCGCCCAGGACATGGGCAGTACCGGTTACCGCACGATCATGTTCGACCTGTGGAACGGCAACGTCTGGGTTCGGCACCAACCAATGGGAATACTTCAAGAAGATGCCTACCAAAAAAATCAGTGTGCTGCTGGTCGATGATTCGGCCGTGGTGCGCCAGGTACTGCTGGCGATTCTCAGCGATACGCCGGATATCCACGTCATGGGGGCGGCTTCCGACCCGATTTTCGCCATGGACAAACTGGCGCGGGAATGGCCGGACGTGATCGTGCTGGACGTCGAAATGCCGCGCATGGACGGCATCACGTTTCTCAAGAAAATCATGAGCGAGCGGCCAACGCCGGTGGTGATCTGCTCCTCGCTGACCCAGAAAGGCGCGGAAACCTCCCTGCAGGCGCTGTCGGCGGGCGCTGTGGAAATCATCACCAAGCCCTCAACCGGCCTGAAGAGTTTCCTGATTGAATCGGCGGCCGAGTTAGTGGCCGCGATCCGGGCCGCCGCAAACTCCAACGTCAGGAACCTGGGAAAACGCAGCGTCAGCCCGCCCTTGGTTCCAGCCAGCAAGCTCAGTGCCGATGCGATCCTGCCCGCCGCCAATGGCCATGCCATGGCCCAGACCACCGAGCGCATCGTCGCCATCGGCACCTCCACCGGCGGCACCCAAGCGCTGGAGGCCGTGCTGACGGCACTGCCGCGCGTGTGTCCGGGTATGGTGATCGTGCAGCACATGCCCGAGAAGTTCACCGCTTCGTTCGCCGAGCGCCTCAACAGCGTGTGCGAAATCGAAGTGCGCGAAGCGCGCAACAACGACCGTATCCTGCCTGGCCTGGCCCTGATCGCACCCGGCGGTAAGCACCTGATGGTCAACCGCAGCGGCGCCTATTACCACGCTCAGGTGATCGATGGACCGCTGGTCAACCGCCATCGCCCCTCCGTGGATGTGCTATTTCGCTCGGTGGCCCGCTACGCCGGCAGGAATGCCACCGGCATCATCATGACCGGCATGGGCGACGACGGCGCACGCGGGCTCAAGGAAATGCTCGAGGCCGGGGCCGCGACCGTCGCCCAGGACGAAGCCAGTTGCGTGGTGTTCGGCATGCCCAAGGAAGCCATCAAACTCAACGCCGCTCAGCGCATCATGGCGCTGGAGGATATTTATCGGGCGATCTTGCATAAGTGAGGGGGGAGGGGGAAGGGGCGGGTGTGTAGGTAGGTGAGTTGTTGTTGCGTCGACGAGCCACTTTTCTACAGGCGAAAAAAAAGACCTTGAATTTCAAGGTCTTTTTTTAAGATGGTGCCCGAGGGAGACTGGAGTCTTCTAGTAAACTCAAGGCCTCCAGAGAGGTTTGCTGTTTAGGGATACATGTAGGGATACACGATCTCTTTTGCTGGGCCTATTCTAATGTGCTTTCGCGGACCTCAGTAATCGGCTGAAGCTGGAAATTGCGAGGTGTATGTCATCTCGGGTATCTCCATCCCATTCCTCAACCGTTTCGAGCTCTGCTCGTAGCTTGGCAATACGGTGTTCGATCTCTTCGATTTCTGGGGCGCCACATTGCTGGGCGATTGCCTGCCAACGGTCATCAGAGATTTTTTCCTGTACAGATAAACCGGAGCGGGCATCTGCGATTAGCTTTTGGAGGTTACTCATCTGAGATCTCGGATCGGGTTACAGAAAAAGACGCCGGGGACCCTGACGATATCCTGATCATACGGGGTCAGAAACCCGCGGGATCGTGGTAGCGGCAGCCGTACCAGCTTACTGAAATTTCAACGTTGAAATTGAAAGGATCTTGAAGAGAAAAGTGCATCCTTACCGGATGTGTAACGGTCATGGGTTTCGTTCAGAATAGTGAACGATTGGCCTGGTCAACTCGGTCAACCAGTCAACTAACTTTGGAGCCCAGCCACTAACGAGATCCGGCGGGTTCTATGCCCCGTGTCTATCCGAAATGCCCAGGGTCCCCAGCGGCTTTCCGATTCATAGGGCAAATGCACTGGTGAACAGCTGTTCACCCGGTTCAACTGTTCACTAAGCTGGGCACCTTTCCGCTGCCACGATCACGCGGGTTTCCTACCCCGTGACAAACCAACATGCGCAGGGACCCCGCTGTCTAATCAAAGCCAAGAACATGATCGATCTCCTTTCGCTGGAGGAGCAATACTGATGGGGCTAGGGGGATACCCTAATAAAACCGTGTTACGGGTGTTACGGGTGTTACGATATTTATTAAGTATATGTTTTTAAATGATTTATTTTGCGTTACACAGCTGTGTTTCGTTTGCCGATAGACGTGTTACACGGCAAATAGGTGTTACATCAAGAACTGCTCTGCGAGGAGCGGCTTATGATGATTGGACTACAGTCTTTAACTTAGAAGGGCTGCTACCGGCCAAAAGCGGACTTTGATGGCGTGTTCGCTCAAGATAGCCTACGCAAGCTGGTACTGGCAGAATGCATCCACGTTTTGACAAGGACAGGTCCTATGCAAGTTACCAAGCAGTCGTCCCCCAGCTGGCACGCTTCACCCAGGTGCGAAACAATCCGCTTCGTCTGTCTTCACCGATAGTCCTGGCGATCGGGCCGTTTTCGCCGCGGAAGGCATCTGAATATGTAGCCAAGAGCTAGAAAACATTACAAGCAGCATGCTCTTGCATCACTACAGGACACCAAGCCAGCATCACCCGCTAACTGGAGGGAATCATCGATGAACAACCTAATTACAAAACCACAAATGCAGCTAGTTGATCCACAAGCACAGATGATCGTTGAGGTCCTGCAAAGCATTGGGCTCCCACATGACAATATTATTGCGTCCGCTGAAGACAGAGCCATTATTGGGCATAGCTTGCTGGCACTTATCGAGTCACTTCCTCCCGAAGCGAAGCAAGGAGCTAGATATCTCTCAAAATTTGTGGTGGGCGCAGGATTCGGTCTTTTCGATTACTCCCTCAATGCGATCTGGAATGAAGTAGTCCTAGACCTTCACAAAAAAGTCGTAGCTTACGGTCTTGATATATTCTACGACGCAGCTATTGGCGGGAAAAACAGAGAGTTTTATCAAACAGAGGAGGATCTTCGCTCCGTAAAAGATTCAACCCTACTTGATACCTGTCGTAAGCTTGAACTAATCAGCGAGACCACATCAAAAAAATTAAAGCATATGCTCGATATGCGAAATGACATAGGTATCTCGCACCCCACTAATTACACCATCAATGCTTACGAACTATTAGGCTGGCTAACAAACTGCATCAAAGACGTTCTGAAAGACCGACCTACAGAGTCTGCACTACAGGTTCAGGCATTTATTCAAAATTTACGCAGCTATACGCAACCATTAGACGCCGCCAATCTTGCAGGAATAATCGGAAAAATCAACGAGCTCGCTTCTCACCACTGCGGGAACGTACTGAGAACAATGTTTGGGATATACGTCGCTCAGGATACGGATCCACAGGTCCGAAAAAACATTTCACTTTTATCTGTATCTGTTTGGCAAGCGAGCAATGACGATTTCAAATACCGCTTAGGCTTAACATTAGAAGGATATAATACAAATCTTCACAAGGATAAATATGATCTCGGTGCTCAGTTTTTCCAAGTCGTCAACGGTAATGCCTTCCGCTCCAACGCAGAGCGGGCAATAATAGTTGATGGTTTGGTCGATACATTGCTAGAAAAACATCATGCTTGGGATAACTATCATCATGAAGCACCCGTAGCTGCCGAAATCATGTCGTATATCCACAACCAGCAAGATATCCTGCAAAACTTTGGCCCTAAACTCATAAAAACTTTTCTCATGTGCCGTATCGGGAATGGGCGAGCCTATTACAACGGAGTTTCACCAAGAGGTGCAGGGTATTACGACCAGCTTCTTGTTTTACTAGGCGACACGTGGGCTCCATCGGCACTGGTTGCTTTAACCTCCTACGAAATACAGCTTCAGCTAAGCCAAGAAGTTTGCAGAAAACAAGCATGCATCGCGCTAGAAAAGCTAAAATCAGGTGTAGTCAATCAGCGATTACTTGAATGCATCGACTTCCTCATCGCCAATCTGCCTGGTAATGGCAAAGCTCCACTTGATAGCCGGTTCAAGCAGCTGACTGCGGGATACCTAACTTGGTCATAATGCTGTGTCATAAAACCAGCGCACTCACCTAGATAAAGCAATTTCAAGCGTCTCAACACATCGATTGTGCTTTCGAGTCACCGGGAAAAGCCTCTCAATCCATTGAAAACTGGTGCGAGAGGCTTTTTTTTTTCCACCAGCACATGCGGGCTCCGATTTGGCATGGGTTGGTCTTGCCATAACTGTTTAACGACCGAATCTGTTCTACCATCTCTGATGGCCGAACATCGCAACACTGCGTCTGAAGTGATCATAAGTTCAGCGCCCGTTTTTGGCCGTGATCTGTCATTGTGCTAGGTGACTTTCTCGCCGCGAACATGGGGGGCTTGGACAAGATGACGGCCATTTACTACTGTCACCTCTTGAAAAGGTGATCTCTGCCAACGAACGCGTTCAAGGAGGGGCTAATGAAGTCAGCCATTGCGGCAGCTACGATCCTGCTTGCTGCCAGCGTGCAAGCACAAGACTGGGGAAGATTCTCGGAACCACTGAACGTGGAGCTTTTGAACGAAAAAAACCATGCCAGGCTCTTGATAGACTTCACATACAAGGGGCCGGGGCCGGAGGAACTTTTCTGGTTGGCGCCTAAGGACACTATCACTGACGGAGCTTCGATCCCTCGCGTTGCTTGGAGTGTAATAGGGGCGCCGTTCGAAGGTCAGTATCGAAAAGCCGCCATCATTCATGATGTCGCATGTGTGGAACGAACCAGGGATTGGCGAGCCACACATCGGGCGTTCTATACCGCCATGCGGGCTGCTGGTGTGGGTGAAACTCAGGCAAAGATCATGTACGCAGCGGTGTACCATTTCGGCCCTAGATGGGCAGAGCCGAAAAGCATAATGCTACCTCGCACTGAGGCGGCGTTGATTGCGCCGAAGCTGGAAAAGCTGAAAGCAGAACTTCCTGTTGGTATGGAGGCCGTTCTCGCAAGCGACGGAAGGCTCGTTTCGAGGACAATTTCAACTGGTTTGCTGAAGCGCGAGAAGGTGGAAGAAGTTGTAGGTGCGGTCTTCGAGGTACGCGTGGTCCAACCCTCATCATCAGAGGCAGAGTTCCAGCGGATGAAGGCTACGATTGAACAGAAGAACCTGAGTCTCGCAGAGATCGAAGATATCCAAGTCGCCGAACTGAGCGAAATCAGATAGCGTGGACCTGTGACGCTATGCACCGACGTTGTCCATTTATAGTTAGGCGCTAAATATGATCGAGTCCTATTACTGGCGCGCAGAGCTTAGAAATGATCTCATTTGGCTCCGCAAGAAACGTAAGTACAAACGCTGGTCTGAAAAACAGCATGTTCTCTATGAGAGAAAACTGATGATAGTTGCTTTCCAGGTTCGCTCGCTCCTGGAACGACCAAAAGTAAATGATCAAGCCCGCGGAACTTGCCTCCCAGTACTACGTTACAAAAAGATCGGAAATCGACCGTTTACTATCACGGGTGCGGGCTGGCCTGAAGAACGATTCGAAATGGAGCATCCGGAGCCTCATACCCTCTCTGCACTTGAGGTGTGCAACCAGCTAATTCATTACTACTGGATGCAAACAATTACTGAAGGTACATCCTTTGCATCGATGCTAGTTTTCTCAGACTATCAGCGGCATAAATGGGCATATGAGATTAGAATCGACGCTCTTTTGAGTTTCTTTGGTGTATTCTGTGAAGAGTCATCTGCGATAACTAGCGCCTCATTTAAGTGGTGCGACAAAAAGCAGGATTACTTACTGGTGGAAGCAAGCGGTCCTGGGTAACAACAGCCTAACAAATAGTTTAAACCGTTCGCTTCGCTTCACTTAACGGGACAGCCTGGAGCCCGTTCCTAAACGATCTCGTCTTGGCAGGCGATAGTTATTTGCTTTGCGCTCGTTTTTGCCTCTGTTGACCGGCCGCTTCTGGCCGATTCTGTTGAAAAAGTCGGACGCGGTTCTTAGGGCAGAAAAGTAAGCGCGTGAGATTGAAATCTTAAATGGTCGTACAAGTATTCGGACAAAGATTTCACGTAGCCGCGCGAAAAACAGGCTCCTACAACACTCAGATTCCGGGCAATCCGGGAGAACCGACTTTTGCAACAGAATCGGCCGATTGCTGCCCGTCACAAACGGCAAAAATCGGCCAAAAGCTACCACTCTGTCTCTGATAATCGCGACGAGTTATTCGCCTATTTCGACCGGCATAAGTCGTTGGCAGCGAGTAGCTTTTTTTGCATTTCGGCTCCATCCGCATGGGGTCAGATATCCCTGAGAAGCCCTTGGGATTCATGTGCTGACTGGTTAGCCAAGTCTGTGGCTGATGCTGCCTTCTGTCGAAAAGCACGCGGTGGGCAATTGCACTCTTGGCTGTTCATCCATACAGTAGTATGTGTGACTCGAATGCAAGGCCGAAAACAATCAGCTTGAGGCAGATTGACATCATGAGGTAAATTCGGTGACTTAACGAGGTTATTTGTCGAAAACAAGGAAGTATATATGGACGTAAAGGTAAATTTCGCGGTTGTTCATGAATTAATCAAAGAACAATTTAAAGATATTCAAAAATCCGATATTCGTGAGGTAGTGCTCAAGAAAGATAAGCCGGCTGTAAATAAGCTGATAATTGGTGCGACGTCTATTTACGGCAAGAAGAACAATGCTACTCACTACGGGATATTTGCAAAAAAGACCGTTAGTGATTTTCCTAAAGATTTTGATGCCTATTCAAAGATCGAGATTTCGGAAAAATCTTTTTTGGAGATTACTGAGTCGGCAATGGTAGAGCTTTTCGCCGCAGCAAAAAAAACGACAGCGTCTTCTGGTGGTTATATTTTGTTTGTAGATTACGAGAATAGCCAAGGGCGGTTCTTGCTAATTGCAATGCTTAAAAAGCGTGATGGTTTAAGGCTGAACGAGCACCTCGAACCTGAAGAGTTAATTGAGTTAGATCTGAGCAGCCTGTATCACGCAGCTCGCATTAATTTCAACAAATATAATGAGCACGCTGCAGCCGATGATGAGGCTAAACAGGAGCTAAACTACCTTAGCTTTTTGAGTCAAAGCGCAGGTCGGTCTGCTGCTGGATATTTTGTAACGGCGCTTGGATGTGCAGTAGGCACCGCTTCAGCAGCAGCCACAAAAAATCTTATTCTGGAGAGTGTAAAGTTTTTCAGAGAGCGTCCCAATCTCCGTGACAAGCGTATTCAGTTCAAGGATGAGGTTCTGAGGTACTTGGAGCGCCAACGAGACTCTGGACAATCTGTGAAACTGTCGGAAGTGGAGGCCATCGCTCGTCAGTTCTTTCCTGCGGAGATGGAAGGTGAGGCTGATGATTTAGCAAGTGAGTTTATAGGGCATCTAAATAGTGAGGCAGTAGGGATTCCCGTCGAGTTTCCTATTAGTAAAGCCACACTTGATAAGTACACCCATGTGGTCTATAAGGCAGACAACTGGCAGCTAAAATTTGATCGTAACTCTTTAGGTGAGGGGATTGATGCTGAAATTCGCTTTGTTGAAAAAGATCGCAAGCTAATCATCAACAACCTTTCTGAAAACGCTATCGAAGTTATACGTCAAGCTATTGCAGATAAGCGAGACTCAGCCGAGATAGAGTAAACGATATGGTGGATGTGCTTATATTTGCCGAGGCGTACCGGTCACTTGGACGTCCTGTGCTTGCAACGGGCAACGCTTTTGATTTCAGAGCGTCTTGTTTTGATCCTAAAATAAACACTGCAATTGAAGCATTGGCAATTTCTAAGACTGGACGGTTTGATGAATTAGTTGTTGATGGGCACGACATCAGTTCATCTGTTATGGAACTCCCTAAGCAGTGGTCCTCAATTGAGCTAACGTTCGTGCTTGATACTTCAGGAATGGTGCCGATTTTCAAAAACTTTGATCAGCTTATGGCTCGTTCAAAAAGCTTTGTGCGCGCGCAACTCCCAGAAGTCTTCTACCTTCTGGAGGAAGATATTCTTTCCTCGGAAGAACCGTTTGATAAACGGATAATAACTCTCCAATCATTATGTAGGCTTATTGTTTACTTGGCCGACCTGGCGCACTTTCATGATGAAAAGGAGTCCAGCGATGAATACAAGCTAGTATTCGTTGCAGAAGATATCGCCAAAGGCGAACGCGCCATAACACTTTATCCTTATTTGGATCGTGAGCTTCTAACTTTTGAGGTTGGAACAGACCTAGTCGACAGTCTTCAAATGAATAGCTTGGATAAGAGTCCGCATCTCTTTAAGGAACGGTCGATTTTTCGTGCGACTTTGATTGAGTATTTATCTGGGTATCACGGAGGAAAAGAGCGATTTAAAGCTTTAGTTGCCACTTGGTCGCAATTTTTGAGTTTGTATGGGAATAATCTTTCTACTTATCTTAGCGGCTTCTCTTTTCACAAGGCAAAACAAGAAGTGGCAGCCGCACAACTAACTATCGCGGATCAAATGTCAAAAGTGGTAAGTGATATTAGTGGGAAAATACTTGGCGTCCCGATTTCTTTGATTGCTGTTATTGCAATTTCAAAAGCCGATAATGCTTTGGAGAGCTCGATTCTAGTTGTGGGGATTTTAATGGCCTCTGCCTTATTGGCGGAGACTCTAGCTGCTCAAAAACTACAATATGACAGGATCAAGCATTCGCGCCTAATTTTGTTCTCATCCCATCAACAGAAATTAATTCAATATCCGACAGATCTTCGTAACTATATACACGAGTCTGTGGTTGCTCTAGTTGCGAATGAGACAAAGCTCAAGCGCTCGCTACTGATACTGCGATGTCTATCATGGTTTCCCGCGATGACTGCAGCAAGCGTGCATGCATATATCTATCGAAAGGATTTGACTGAGGGTGTGATGATGATTGCTAATTTTGCGTGCGGGGTAATTCATCGCTTTTGCGCATAGCCTTAAGCGGTCATAAGTCTAGGTCTGTCGTAGACCAGAAGTCAAAAAAATTCTGAAATTTTGGTTTGTAAGGATAGTATCTAGCGAAGCGGAAGCTGTTTAGGCTTCCACCTCTTCATTACCCGTTCTTTCTTTTCAGCTGGAGGCCAATGAAATCAAGCTCCGCCTTAATTGCATTAATCGTGAGCGTCTCAACTTTGGTGTCTTTGTTTTCTCTAACGTTGCGCTTTTTCATGCCAGCCAGGACGACAATTATCCCGTTTAAATGAAGCTTTCGGGCCTTCAGGTAATCAGGCATCTGTGCGCTGTTTTGTGGTGGTTTGTTCATGATTGGACCGATGGTAGGCCCGAAGCCACCAGCTCTCGCCGGTTGCTTCGGGGTAGGCTGGTTTAGGCAGCCAGCAGGTCATGCAGGCTGTGTTGGCGCGAGCGATCTGCGAGTTCTCGCCAGGTCCAGCTTCCAAAGTGCTCGCCCAGTTCAGGGATATCCAGCTTCATTAGTGCAACTGGGTCACGACTAATCAAGTTGCGTGCGGCCCACAGCTTGCCGCCGGTCTCCAGCAGTGTTTTGGCGGCCTCATTCCACTGTTCTTCCAGCACAGTGTTCGCCAGGTGGGCCGCTTTATTCTCGATCTCGGTGCGTTCCTTTTGTGCCTCAGTGGTATGCAGATCAATCGTCACCAGCTCTTGCTCCAGTGCGGTTATGAGCAGTTGTTGGCGGCGGTGATGCTCAACCGCGGCCGTGAGGTTTTTTGCTGCCTTTTGCGCTTCGGCGTTGGCCGCTTTCTCGCCCTCCACATCGCCCCAGGCGACAGCCTGTGCATAAGCGGTGGCCGCGTCCGTTTCAGCTTGTCGAGCCTTCGCTATGTCTTCCTGAGCGCTCTGACGTACTTGCAGCAACCGGGTCTCAATGCTGCTGCGCTTTTCGTTGAGTTCCACCTCGTCGGCTTTCCACGTCGCCATCGTGCTGATGTAGCCCACAGCCAAGCTCTCGCGATTCGCCAGTGTCTCAAGGCGATCAATCTTCTGGTTCAGTGTGCTGATCTCGAGATTTCGCGAGTCAATGCGTCTTTTGTGATCGTTGATTTCATCCTGCACGGCTCGTTGACGGCCCTGCTGGATAACCTCTGGGGTTTCCAGCGCCTCTTCGAAGGGAGCAAGGTCACCCTGAATGCTCTCCACTTCGAGGGACAGTTGGTCGCGGCGGTCTTTCAATTCTTGGATAGTGTTCATCTGGATTGTCTCTGGGTACTGCGGTTAATAGGGATGGTTGTCGAATGGCTGGCAAGGCCGTTAATGAGCCGGCGCTACCTCGATCAGCAGGCTCGCCGTCAGGCGGCCTTGGCCTCGCCTTCATCCGTTCCTGGAACGGTCTTCACCACGTAGCAGCGCTGGGGCCCTAACCCTGGCAGACGGATCAAGCTGTAGGCCTTGCCGTCACTACCCGGCTCAAGCACGCCGCGTTGCAGCAACTCCTTGTTCACCGCACTGATGTTCATGCCATTGAAGATCTCGGTCCTCCAGGCTTCAGGCAGTACGTAATAGGTGTTGGTGGTGTGCAGGGCGTCGCCCATGCCGTGTTCCAGCGTCTTGCGAAAGCCCAACCGATCAATCGTGCGAGGGCCGTGCTCATCGATCTTGGCGGCGGCAGATTCCCAGCGGGTGAAGCGGCTTTCTCCAAATCGCTCAATGACCTGGCGCAGCCGCGCCAAGATCGCATCACCCTCGAAGTTACCGGCGCCGCCACGTTCGGCCAGCCACGCGTGCAAACACACCCGTGCGGCGGTCGTGGCTGTGCCATCGGGCCAGCCGGTGACGCCGAAGGCGGTGGCCAACTCTCCGGCCGCTGCTGCAAGGCCAAAGCGAAGGGCGGCACGCTGAGCCTGACCACTGGCCGAGGCGGGCAGATTTTGGGTGATGAACTGTTCCACCGTGCGGCGAACGATCACCGACCACCTGAGCATTTCTTCAGGCGCGCACAGTGCGTGCAGGAAGGCGGTGAGGGGTGTGCCGTAGTATTTGGCTACACGGACCTTGAGCGCATCGGAGAATGCAGCAGCGTCCTCAAAACCGTTCAGCTCATCGAACATGCCGAGGCCTTTGCTCTTGTCAGCTGGCAGGGCGAGCATGCGAACTTCCATACCGGCTTTCAGCTTTTTGTTGACGTCTGCCATGTGCTGCGCCAACGTCTTCTCGCCCGTAGAGAGAAACAGCAAGCGCCACGCCTGCACGTAAGCAGGGTTTGTGCACGACTTTCCTCTTCCTAACGCCCGCAACCCTCCAGACTGGCCGCCGGAAATCTCTCGCCACAGATACTAACTTTCATCTCCAGGCGCTCCTGAGCTACTTTTTCTCCGTCGCTTCCAACCCAGCGACCGGACTTGAGAATCCGAGAAACAATAGGCGCATAGGTGAACTGGTCAAGTAATCTTGGACACCGATTAAGGTTCATGCCGCCAACCTTTCCTTCGCGACCGGCGACCGGTAGTCGTTGTAGCTGTGAGGCCTGCTGATGTTGTAGCGCGAGACATAGCGCTGCACATCTGCCCGGGCCTCATGCTCCAGTTTGTAGCCCGTTTCAGGAACCCACTCGGATTTCAAACTACCAAAGAAACGCTCCATCGGGGCGTTGTCCCAGCACTCGCCTTTACGGCTCATACTTTGCCTAAACCCATGCTTCACAAGCGCGTTTCGGAATTTATGGCTGGTGTACTGGCAACCTTGGTCAGAGTGAAACAACACATCCTCGGGATGGCCGCGTAGCTCAACTGCCATGCGTAGTGCCTCGCAGGTCAGGTTGGCATCCGAAATCATCGAGAACGACCAGCCTACGATCCTGCGAGCGTACAGATCCAGAACGGCGGCGAAGTACATCCAACGCTTGCCGACCTTGATGTACGTTACGTCGCCACACCACACCTGATTAACCGCCGTCACATCAAATTTCCGCTTGAGCACATGCGGCGCCACCAAGGCCTCCACGCCCGGCGACTTGTACTTATGGCGCCTGCGCTGACGACTAGCGATGCCAGCCTCGCGCATCAAATTGCGAGCCATGTAACGTCCGACACGATGTCCTTTGGCTTGCAGCTCCTTGGACAAGGTACGTGCGCCCGCCGACTCTCTCGACGCCTTGTGGTGCCTGACCAGCGCGGCTTTGAGCTTTTCCCGCTCAGGATTTGCTCTGCCCTGGCGCTGGCGCCAGGCATAGAAGCTGCTGCGGTTAACCCCGAACGCCCGGCAACACCTTTTAACGCCGTACTGCTCGTCCAGCTCATCGATCAGCGTGAATGATCTTTGGCGTCCAAAAGCAGGAGAGCACTGGCCTTTTTTAAGATTTCAATGTCCAGGTCTTTCTCCCTGAGCAGGGCTTTGAGTCTCTGGATCTCTCGTTGATCAGCGGTAATTGCCTTGGCTCCCACCGGAGTCGAGCCCAAGCGTTCTTTTTGCACTTGATCGACCCAACGGCGCAGAGCAGTAGGACCAATATCCAGGCTGGCACAGAC
Source organism: Pseudomonas sp. DR208 (assembly GCF_019823005.1). Lineage (NCBI taxonomy): Bacteria > Pseudomonadati > Pseudomonadota > Gammaproteobacteria > Pseudomonadales > Pseudomonadaceae > Pseudomonas > Pseudomonas sp. DR208. The sequence continues at coordinate 5,351,510 of NZ_CP081944.1, read as the reverse complement.
CTCGGTAACCGGCTGACCTTCATCCAGCACCATGCTGGCAGCCTTGAGCTTGAACTCACTCGAATAAGATTTACGCATATCCAAACACCTCAGATTTGGGCGCTATCATAGCGCCCGATTGAAGTGTCCAAAATCATTAGGCCAGTTCAAGGCGCCACCATCCATTAGACTGTTGGCGCTTTTTTGTGCCCGCATGTCTGTGTCATGGTGGCTATGCGTGGGAGACCTTCGGGTCTGCCGGGTTCCTATTGTCCCGGTTTCTCAGCCCGCGCATAGCTGCCACCCATTCGCATGAGAAACGAACGTGGTAGCTCTCTACATTAGGAGCTTAAGCAATGAGCGTTTCTGATAGGTCGTACCCTCGCAATCCCACAACCCACACCTCCGCCCACTTGGGAGGTGCCCAATGATCAACCCACCTCTCAACAAAACCCTCGGCGTCATCACCTTCTCCAACTGCGGCAAACAGCCCAGCCTTCACCACCTATTCCGCGTCAATTCCGGCGTACCCATTCGCGATGCCCTTGAGCATGCCTCCGAGCTTCTCCATTGTTCAAAAATGCTGGCATTGGATGCAGCCATGGACAAAGGCGCAGATCGCTATGCCTGGGCGGCGCATTATTTGGGGGAAATGGCGAAGGCGGTGGTGGATGATTTGGCGAATGGGATGTTGCCGAATGGGGTGGCGGAGGAGGGGGATTCGGTTGAGGTATAGGCAGGTGGTTTGACGGTGTTGGGGCTGCCGCAATCGCAGGCAAGCCAGCTCCCACATTTGGACTGTGTTTCAGGTTGGAAGTGGGCGGTGGGGGATGAATCCGCTGGTGCCACTTTTCTACAGGCGAAAAAAAAGACCTTGAATTTCAAGGTCTTTTTTTAAGATGGTGCCCCGAGGGAGACTCGAACTCCCACTCCTTTCGAAAACGGATTTTGAATCCGCCGCGTCTACCAATTCCGCCATCAGGGCTCAATGGCGGCGAAGTATAGAGAGGTGATTACCGTTGGTCAATCACGTTTCATGGTCAATTTTGACTATTTCCGCTAGACTTCCCGGCCCTGCTAGACGAACCCCATCATGCGCGTTGCTGACTTTACTTTTGAGCTCCCTGATTCGCTGATCGCTCGCCACCCTTTGGCCGAGCGTCGCGCCAGTCGACTGCTGACCCTGGACGGGGTGAGCGGTGCCCTCGCACACCGTCAATTCACTGATTTGCTTGAGCATTTGCGCCCAGGCGACTTGATGGTGTTCAACAATACCCGGGTGATTCCGGCGCGGCTGTTTGGCCAGAAAGCCTCTGGCGGCAAGCTGGAAATCCTGGTGGAGCGGGTGCTGGACAACCATCGCGTGCTGGCCCATGTGCGCTCCAGCAAGTCGCCGAAACCGGGCTCTTCCATCCTCATTGATGGCGGTGGCGAAGCCGAGATGGTGGCGCGCCATGATGCGCTGTTCGAGCTCAAGTTCGCCGAAGAGGTGTTGCCGCTGCTGGAGCGTGTCGGCCATATGCCGTTGCCTCCTTATATAGACCGCCCCGACGAAGACTCGGACCGCGAGCGCTATCAGACGGTGTACTCCCAACGCCTGGGCGCCGTTGCCGCGCCGACGGCCGGGTTGCATTTCGACCAGCCGCTGCTGGATGCGATTGCGGCCAAGGGCGTCGAAACCGCCTATGTGACCCTGCACGTGGGGGCCGGGACGTTTCAGCCGGTGCGTGTGGATAACATCGAAGACCACCATATGCACAGCGAATGGCTGGAAGTCAGCCAGGACGTCGTGGATGCCGTGGCTGCGTGCAAGGCGCGTGGCGGGCGGGTGATCGCGGTGGGCACCACCAGCGTGCGCTCCCTGGAGAGTGCGGCGCGTGATGGCGTGCTCAAGCCGTTCAGCGGCGATACCGATATCTTTATCTACCCAGGTCGGCCGTTCCATGTGGTCGATTGCCTGGTCACCAACTTCCATTTGCCGGAATCCACGCTGTTGATGCTGGTGTCGGCATTTGCCGGTTACCCCGAGACCATGGCCGCTTATCAAGCCGCCATCGACAATGGGTACCGTTTTTTCAGCTACGGTGATGCGATGTTTATCACCCGTAACCCGGCGCCACGCGGCCCAGAGGAACAACTATGAGTCGTATGTCGTTTGAATTGCTCGCCACCGACGGTAAAGCCCGTCGTGGTCGCCTGACTTTCCCGCGCGGCACCGTCGAGACCCCGGCCTTCATGCCCGTGGGCACCTACGGCACCGTCAAGGGCATGCTGCCGCGTGACATCGTCGCCACCGGCGCCGAGATCATCCTCGGCAACACCTTCCACCTGTGGCTGCGCCCGGGCACGGAAGTGATCAAGAAGCACGGCGACCTGCATGACTTCATGAAGTGGCAGGGCCCGATCCTGACCGACTCGGGTGGTTTCCAGGTGTTCAGCCTGGGCGCCATGCGCAAGATCAAGGAAGAGGGCGTGACCTTCGCCTCGCCGGTTGACGGTTCCAAAGTGTTCATGGGCCCGGAAGAGTCGATGCAGGTGCAGCGCGACCTGGGTTCCGACATCGTGATGATTTTCGACGAGTGCACGCCGTACCCGGCAGACGAAGACGTCGCGCGGATTTCCATGGAGTTGTCGCTGCGTTGGGCCCAGCGCTCGAAGAACGCCCATGGCGACAATACGGCGGCGCTGTTCGGGATCGTCCAGGGCGGCATGCATGAAAGCCTGCGCAAGCGCTCGCTGGAAGGCCTCGACAAGATCGGCTTTGACGGCCTGGCCATCGGCGGTCTGTCGGTGGGCGAGCCCAAGCACGAGATGATCAAGGTGCTGGATTACCTGCCGGGCCTGATGCCCGCTGACAAACCTCGTTACCTTATGGGCGTTGGCAAACCGGAAGATCTCGTAGAGGGTGTGCGCCGCGGTGTGGACATGTTCGATTGCGTGATGCCAACCCGTAATGCCCGCAATGGGCATCTGTTCATCGATACAGGCGTGCTGAAGATCCGTAACGCGTTCCATCGCCATGATGATTCGCCGCTGGATCCCACCTGTGACTGCTACACCTGCCAGAACTTCTCCCGTGCTTATCTGCACCATCTGGACAAGTGCGGGGAAATGCTGGGTAGCATGTTGAATACCATCCACAATTTGCGTCACTACCAAGTCCTGATGGCTGGTTTGCGCGAGGCTATTCAACAGGGTACATTGGCCGCCTTCGTCGATGCCTTCTATGCCAAGCGCGGGCTCCCTGTGCCGCCCTTGGACTGAGTTTTCCGACCCTAAGATTCACTATTTGCAACTGGAGTGCTAAATGAGCTTTTTTATCTCTAACGCCATGGCTGATGCCGCTGCGCCTGCCGCTGCCGGTCCTATGGGCGGTGGTTTCGAGTGGATTTTCCTGGTCGGCTTCCTGGTCATCTTCTACCTGATGATCTGGCGTCCACAGGCCAAGCGCGCCAAAGAGCAGAAAAACCTGCTCGGCAGCCTGCAAAAAGGCGACGAAGTGGTGACCACTGGCGGCATCGCCGGCAAAATCACCAAGGTTTCCGATGCTTTCGTGGTCCTGGAAGTTTCCGACACCGTAGAAATGAAGTTCCAGAAGGGCGCCATCGCCGCCACGCTGCCAAAAGGCACGCTCAAAGCGATCTGAGTAACAACCTTTACCAATCGACGGGGCGCGCAAGGCGCCCCGCGTTATAAGCGGGCGGCGTGATGCTGAACAAATACCCTCTGTGGAAATACGTACTGATCCTGGCGGTGCTGGCGATCGGTTTTATTTATTCCGCTCCCAATCTCTATCCTGATGACCCGGCGATCCAGATCACTGGCGCCAGCACTTCGCTGCAGGTCAATCAGGCTGATCTGGAACGCGCGAGCAAAGCGCTCAACGACGCGGGTATCCAGGTCAAGGCGGCAACGTTGGCAGCTGGTGCGAAAGGCGGTTTGCTGCGCCTGACCAAGGCAGAAGACCAATTGCCGGCCAAGGATGTCGTGCGCAAGGCCATGGGTGACGACTATGTGGTCGCGCTCAACCTGGCACAGACCACGCCACAATGGCTGCGCAGCATTGGCGCGCACCCGATGAAGCTGGGCCTGGACTTGTCCGGTGGCGTGCACTTCCTGCTGGAAGTCGACATGGACAAAGCCCTCGACGCGCGCCTGAAAGTCTACGAAGGCGATGTGAAGAGCCTGCTGCGCAAAGAGAAGTTGCGTTATCGCAGCCTGCCGCAGATCAACGGCGCCATCCAGCTGGGCTTCTCTGACGAAGCATCCCGCGAACAGGCCCGTGCGCTGGTGCGCAAGAACTTCAACGATTTCGATATCGTACCGGCCGACCTCAATGGTCAGCCTGTACTGCGCCTGGCGATGACGCCAGCCAAGATCGCGGAAATCCGTGAATACTCCATCAAGCAGAACTTGACCACGGTGCGTAACCGCGTCAACGAGCTGGGTGTGGCCGAGCCGATCGTCCAGCGCCAGGGCGCCAACCGCATCGTGGTTGAACTGCCGGGCGTGCAGGACACGGCTGAAGCCAAGCGTATCCTGGGCAAGACCGCCAACCTGGAATTCCGTCTGGCGGCTGAGCCGGGTGCTACCCGCGCCACGGCCGAAGAGTTCGAATTCCGCGAAGGCAACCGTCCTCCTGCATTGATCGAGCGTGGCTTGATCATCACCGGTGACCAGGTCACCGACGCCAAGGCCGGTTTCGATTCGCAGCACGGTACGCCTGAAGTGAACATCCGTCTGGATGGCCATGGCGGCGACCTGATGAGCCGCGCCACGCGCAGCAACGTCGGTCGCAGCATGGCGGTGATCTTCATCGAGCAGCGCCCGGTCACCACTTACACCAAGCAAATGGTCGACGGCGTCGAGAAAGACGTACCGGTCCAGACCTTCAAGGAAGAGAAGAAGATCATCAGCCTGGCGACCATCCAGTCGCCGCTGGGGGCTCAATTCCGTATCACCGGCCTGAACGGCCAGGGTGAATCGTCTGAGCTGGCCCTGTTGCTGCGTGCCGGTGGCCTGGCGGCGCCGATGTACTTCGCTGAAGAGCGTACCATCGGCCCGAGCCTGGGTGCCGACAACATCACCAAGGGTATCGATGCAGCCTTGTGGGGCATGCTGTTCGTGTCGCTGTTCATCATCGCCATCTATCGCTTCTTCGGCATCATCGCCACCGTGGCCCTGGCGGGCAACATGGTGATGCTGCTGGCCCTGATGTCGCTGCTGGGCGCTACACTGACCCTGCCAGGTATCGCCGGTATCGTACTCACCATGGGTATGGCGGTAGACGCCAACGTACTGATCTTCTCGCGGATCCGTGAAGAGATCGCGGCAGGCATGACCGTACAGCGTGCAATCAACGAAGGTTTCGGCCGGGCATTTACCGCGATTCTCGACTCCAACCTGACCACGTTGCTGGTCGGCGGGATTCTCTTTGCCATGGGCACCGGCCCGGTCAAAGGTTTTGCGGTGACCATGTCCCTCGGTATCTTTACCTCGATGTTCACGGCCATCATGGTGACCCGCGCAATGGTCAACCTGATCTTTGGCGGGCGTGACTTCAAGAAGTTGTGGATTTAAGGGGCTGCCATGTTACGTACAATCAACTTCATGGGCGTTCGCAACGTTGCGTTCGGCGTCACCGTGCTCCTTACCGTTCTGGCGTTGTTCAGCTGGTTCCATAAGGGCCTGAACTACGGTCTGGACTTTACCGGCGGTACGCTCATCGAGCTGACCTACGAGAAGCCTGCCGACGTTACCCTGGTGCGCAACGAGCTGGTCAAGGCCGGCTATCACGAAGCCGTCGTGCAGAGCTTCGGTGCGACCACGGATCTGCTGGTGCGCATGCCGGGCGAAGACCCGCAACTGGGTCACCAGGTGGCGGAGGCCTTGCAGAAGGTCGGCGGCGACAACCCGGCATCGGTCAAGCGCGTCGAGTTCGTCGGCCCGCAAGTCGGTGAAGAACTGCGCGACCAGGGCGGCCTCGGCATGCTGATGGCGCTGGTCGGCATCATGATCTACCTGGCGTTCCGCTTTCAGTGGAAGTTCGGTGTCGGCGCGATTGTGTCGCTGATCCACGACGTGATCGTGACCGTGGGTATCCTGGCGTACTTCCAGGTGACCTTCGACCTGACCGTACTGGCGGCTGTGCTGGCGATCATCGGTTACTCGCTCAACGACACCATCGTGGTATTCGACCGGGTTCGTGAGAACTTCCGCGTACTGCGCAAGGCGTCGCTGATCGAGAACATCAACGTCTCCACCACGCAGACCCTGCTGCGCACCATGGCGACGTCGATCTCCACGCTGCTGGCGATTGCGGCGCTGATGATCTTCGGTGGCGACAACCTGTGGGGCTTCTCCCTGGCGCTGTTCATCGGCGTACTGGCGGGTACCTATTCCTCGATCTACATCGCCAACGTTGTGCTGATCTGGCTGAACCTCAACAGCGAAGACCTGATCCCTCCGGCCAGCACTGGCAAGGAGGTCGACGACCGTCCTTGATGGGCGCTTGTTGATCTGCTGTTACAAAGAAGGCACGAGTATTGAACTCGTGCCTTTTTTTTTGCTCCAAGGCTGGGTATAGCGCGGATCTTTCGATCCGTTTGTGATGGTCAGGAGGTTCACGTGAACAAGTCGTTACTGGTTGGTGCGGTATTGGGTGCTGTCGGTGTGACTGCCGGGGGTGCTGTTGCCACCTACAGCCTGGTAAAAAGCGGCCCTGAGTATGCGCAAGTGCTGGCAGTGCAGCCGGTGAAAACCCAGATCAAAACCCCGCGCGAGGTCTGCAAGGACGTCGCCGTGACCCGGCAGAAGCCGGTGCAGGATCAGCATCAGATCGTCGGCACTGTTGTAGGTGCGCTGGCCGGTGGCCTGCTCGGCAACCAGGTCGGTGGCGGTAATGGCAAGAAGCTGGCTACGGTAGCCGGTGCGGTGGGTGGCGGTTACGCCGGTAACAAGGTTCAGGAAGGTATGCAGAACCGCGATACCTACACCACCACGCAAACCCGTTGTAACACCGTCAACGACATCAGCGACAAGGTTGTCGGTTATGACGTGCGTTACACCTTGGATGGCAAGGAAGGCTCGGTGCGTATGGACCGTGATCCAGGCGGCCAGATTCCGGTCGACAAGGAAGGCCGCTTGGTGCTGGGCCAGAACCAGCAGTAATCTCAAGCCTGGTATAGATGCAAAAAATTATGTGAGTTCAAAATGTGGGAGGGGGCTTGCCCCCGATAGCGGTGGATCAGTCAGCTTGTTAGGTGCTGACCCACTGCAATCGGGGGCAAGCCCCCTCCCACAATTGATTTGTGTTGTTGCTGGAGTCGCGGCAAACCTCAAATCCCAGGCATAAAAAAAGCACCCCTTGGGGTGCTTTTTTTGTGCTCGCTCGCTTAACGCTTCAGCGAAGCCGGCAGGTGCGGCTGGATCGCCGTCAGTACTGCCTTGAAGCATTTGGTGTTGCCGGCAACCACGTGGCCTTTTTCAAGGAAGTCGTGGCCACCGGTGAAGTCGCTCACCAGGCCGCCTGCTTCCTGGATCAGCAGAGCGCCTGCCGCCATGTCCCACTCGGACAGGCCCGACTCCCAGAACGCATCAAAACGACCGGCGGCCACATAAGCCAGGTCCAGGCTTGCTGCGCCAGCGCGACGAATGCCGGCGGTCTGGCCAACCAGGGCGCGGAACATGCCCAGGTAGTTTTCCAGGTTGTCCATCTGGTCGTCACGGAACGGGAAGCCGGTACCCAGCAGGGCGCCGTCCAGGCTGGTGCGGCCGCTGACGCGCAGGCGACGACCGTTCAACTGGGCGCCACGGCCACGGCTGGCGGTGAATTCTTCCTGGCGGACGGGGTCGAGTACAACGGCGTGTTCCAGGCGACCACGGTACTTGCACGCGATGCTCACGGCAAAGTGCGGGATGCCGCGCAGGAAGTTGGTGGTGCCATCCAGTGGGTCGATGATCCACAGGTAGTCTTCGCCTTCGCCGCTGCCTTTATGCAGGCCGGTTTCTTCACCGAGGATGCCGTGGGTAGGGTAGGCCTTGCGCAGGGCGTCGATGATTTTCTGTTCGGCGGCGCGATCAACCTCGGATACGTAATCCTTGGCGTCTTTTTCGTCGACCTTGATGGTATCCAGGCGCTCGATGGAGCGGAAGATCAATTCACTGGCGCTGCGGGCGGCGCGCAGCGCGATATTCAGCATGGGCTGCATGGATGTGTCACCTAAGGTTGTTAAAGAAAGCCGAGCATTCTAGCAGAAACTTTCTTCAGGTGAAGGACGACGTTAGCTTTCATGGCATAACCTTAGGCTGTTCTGTAAGATTTGCTCCCCTTTCCCGTGTCCGAGAGCGCCTCCCTTGCTGCAAAACATTCGTGTCGTCCTGGTCAATACCAGTCATCCCGGCAACATCGGCGGGGTGGCGCGAGCCATGAAAAACATGGGGCTGACGCGCCTGGTGCTGGTCGACCCGCGCGTGTTCCCGCATCACGAGGCCGATGCCCGTGCATCCGGCGCCAATGACCTGCTTGAAAAAGCCCAGGTCGTCGCCACCTTGGAAGACGCCTTGGTCGGCTGCAATCTGGTGCTTGGTACCAGCGCCCGTGACCGTCGCATCCCCTGGCCACTGCTGGATCCGCGTGAGTGCGGCACCAAGGTGGTGGAAGAGGCCGCTGGTGGTGCTGAAATCGCCTTGGTGTTTGGTCGTGAAGACTCCGGTCTGACCAATGAAGAGCTGCAGCGATGTCATTACCACGTGCACATCCCATCAGACCCCGAGTTCAGCTCGCTGAACCTCGGGGCAGCGGTGCAGGTGTTGACTTACGAAGTGCGCATGGCCTGGCTGGCCGCTGCTGGCCAGCCGAGCAAGGTAGAGAAGGACGAGGTTGCCTCGACCAAAAGCGGCGAACTGGCCACTATGGACGAGCTGGAACGGTTTTATGAGCACCTGGAGCAAACCCTGGTGGCCATCGAATTCCTCGATCCGGAAAAACCACGGCACTTGATGGCGCGCCTGCGTCGCCTTTACGGACGCAGCTCGGTCAGCCGGGCGGAAATGAATATATTGCGTGGCATCCTCACGGAAACCCAGAAAGCGGCCCGTGGCGAGCTTCTTAAGCGGAAGGATTAAAAATGTTCGAGCGTCTGCGAGAAGATATCCAGAGTGTTTTCCACCGTGACCCGGCGGCGCGCAACGCCTTTGAAGTGCTGACCTGCTACCCGGGCATGCACGCCATCTGGATTCACCGCTTGTCCGGTGCCCTGTGGGGCATGGGCTGGAAATGGCTGGCGCGGCTGGTGTCGAACTTCGGTCGTTGGTTGACCGGGATTGAGATTCACCCGGGCGCCAAAGTCGGGCGCCGTTTCTTTATCGACCATGGTATGGGCATCGTGATTGGCGAGACCGCCGAAATTGGTGATGACGTCACCCTTTATCAGGGCGTGACCCTGGGCGGCACCAGTTGGAACAAAGGCAAGCGACACCCCACGCTGGGTGATGGCGTGGTGGTGGGGGCGGGCGCCAAGGTCCTCGGCCCTTTCACCGTCGGTGCGGGTGCCAAGGTCGGTTCCAATGCTGTCGTGACCAAGGCTGTGCCTCCGGGCGCGACCGTAGTCGGTATTCCAGGCCGGATCATCGTCAAGCCGGAAGCCGGCGACGAGCAGGAGGCCAAGCGCAAGGCCATGGCCGAGAAAATCGGTTTTGATGCTTATGGTGTCAGCGAGGACATGCCGGACCCGGTGGCGCGTGCGATCGGCCAGTTGCTGGATCACCTGCAAGCGGTGGACGGCAAGCTGGAGGGCATGTGCGGTGCGTTGAAGGATCTGGGTAGCCCCTATTGCGCCAAGGATCTGCCTGAGTTGCGCGAAGAAGACTTCGCCGAAATCAAGGACGAGGCTGCGTCCAAGGCCGGCTGAGGCCGTTCTGTGGGAGGGGGCCCCCGATAGCAATGTGTCAGTCACCACTTTCGTGGCTGGTACACCGCTATCGGGAGCAAGCTCCCTCCCACATTTTGGTCTCCGTTGATCCAGCGATCTCCATCCGCCCCTGTTCTCGCTGTTCGTCGTCGCCCCATCCTGCTATGATTCGCGCGCCCTTTTTACGGGTAATCCTGACTAAAGTACTAGGTCTTATAGTTGACTTAAATACTCGGGAATCGCATACTTGCTCCCATTCTGAAACACCTTGGTACTTGTCCATGAGACTGACTACAAAAGGCCGATACGCGGTGACCGCCATGCTCGACTTGGCTTTGCACGCGCAAACTGGGCCGGTGTCCCTGGCCGATATCTCTGAGCGCCAAGGCATTTCCCTGTCCTACCTCGAGCAACTGTTCGCCAAATTGCGTCGCAGCAACCTGGTTTCCAGTGTGCGTGGGCCGGGTGGTGGCTATCAGTTGTCCCGCGACATGCAGGGCATTCAGGTGGCCCAGGTGATCGACGCGGTCAACGAATCCGTCGACGCCACCAAATGCCAGGGGCTGGGTGATTGCCATGCCGGCGACACCTGCCTCACGCACCACTTGTGGTGTGACTTGAGCCTGCAGATCCATGAGTTTTTGAGTGGTATCAGCTTGGCTGATCTTGTGACTCGCCGTGAGGTGCAAGAAGTAGCCCAGCGTCAGGACCAGCGCCGTTGCAACACCAAGGCGCCGCGTCTGGACAAGATCGAAGCGTCCGCCGTCGAGTGACAGCCGAAGAGCTAACGGCGCGCCAGCCAGCCTGATTTAGGAGAAAGTCCATGAAATTGCCGATTTACCTTGATTACTCAGCGACCACCCCGGTTGATCCGCGTGTCGCGCAAAAGATGAGCGAATGCCTGCTGGTTGACGGAAACTTCGGCAACCCGGCCTCCCGTTCCCACGTGTTCGGCTGGAAGGCCGAGGAAGCGGTCGAGAACGCTCGTCGCCAGGTGGCTGACCTGGTGGGTGCAGACCCGCGTGAAATCGTCTGGACCTCCGGTGCCACCGAGTCCGACAACCTGGCTATCAAGGGCGCGGCGCATTTCTACGCGACCAAAGGCAAGCACCTGATCACCACCAAGATTGAGCACAAGGCTGTCCTCGACACCATGCGCCAACTGGAACGTGAAGGTTTCGAGGTCACCTACCTCGAGCCGACCACCGACGGTATCGTCACCCCGGCCATGATCGAAGCCGCGCTGCGTGAAGACACCATCCTGGTTTCCGTGATTCACGTGAACAACGAAATCGGCACCATCAACGACATCGCGGCCATCGGCGAGCTGACCCGTTCCAAGGGCATCCTGCTGCATGTCGACGCTGCCCAGTCCACCGGCAAGGTCGACATCGACCTGTCGAAACTGAAAGTCGACCTGATGTCGTTCTCGGCCCACAAGACCTACGGCCCCAAAGGCATCGGCGCCCTGTACGTGAGCCGCAAGCCACGTGTGCGCATCGAAGCCACCATGCACGGCGGCGGTCACGAGCGCGGCATGCGTTCGGGCACCCTGGCGACCCACCAGATCGTGGGCATGGGCGAAGCCTTCCGCGTGGCCAAGGAAGACATGGCCGCCGAAAACGTGCGCATCAAAGCGCTGAGCGACCGCTTCTACAAGCAGGTCGAAGGCCTTGAAGAGCTGTACATCAACGGCAGCATGACCGCCCGCGTACCGCACAACCTGAATTTGAGCTTCAACTACGTCGAAGGCGAGTCGCTGATCATGGCGCTCAAGGACCTGGCGGTTTCGTCCGGTTCGGCCTGCACCTCGGCGTCCCTTGAGCCTTCGTACGTACTGCGCGCCCTGGGCCGCAACGACGAACTGGCACACAGCTCGATCCGCTTTACGTTCGGCCGTTTCACCACCGAAGAGCAAGTCGACTACGCCGCGCAGAAAGTCTGCGAAGCCGTCAACAAGCTGCGCGTCCTGTCGCCGCTGTGGGACATGTACAAAGACGGTGTCGATATTTCCAAGATCGAGTGGGCGGCACACTAACTATAGAAGCCGCCACCGCAGCTCTGTAGGAACGTGGCGGAAAACGCAGGCGTTTCTACAGGGTTCCAGAGCGGCCCTGATGAGTGAGGATTCAGTACCATGGCTTACAGCGAAAAGGTCATCGACCACTACGAAAACCCGCGCAACGTCGGCAAGATGGACGCGGAAGATCCTGATGTCGGCACCGGCATGGTCGGCGCTCCGGCGTGCGGCGATGTGATGCGCCTGCAGATCAAGGTCAACGACGCTGGCGTTATCGAAGACGCCAAGTTCAAGACCTACGGTTGCGGTTCGGCTATCGCCTCCAGCTCCCTGGCGACCGAATGGATGAAAGGCAAGACCCTGGATGAGGCTGTCACTATCAGCAACACCCAGCTGGCCGAAGAGCTGGCCCTGCCGCCCGTGAAAATCCACTGCTCGGTACTCGCAGAAGACGCCATCAAGGCGGCCGTTCGCGACTACAAGCAGAAGAAAGGCTTGATCTAAGCATTTGGCGACGAGTAAGGAGTCAACGATGGCTATCAGCATGACAGAAGCGGCTGCGCAGCACATTCGCCGCTCCCTGAATGGGCGCGGTAAAGGTGAGGGGATTCGTCTGGGTGTTCGCACCACGGGCTGTTCCGGCCTTGCCTACGTGCTGGAGTTTGTCGATGAGGTGGTTGCGGAAGACCAGGTGTTCGAAAGTCACGGCGAGAAAGTGATTATCGACCCCAAGAGCCTGACCTACCTGGACGGCACCGAACTCGATTTCGTCAAGGAAGGGTTGAACGAAGGCTTCAAGTTCAACAACCCCAACGTACGCGGTGAATGTGGCTGCGGCGAAAGCTTCAACATCTGAGGCTATTCGTGGGTACTCCTTGTCATTTCGCTTTATTCGAGCTGCAGCCGAGCTTTCGGCTGGACCTTGAGCAGCTTGCCACGCGCTACCGAGAACTGGCGCGTGGCGTGCACCCGGACCGCTTCGCTGACGCTTCCGAGCGTGAGCAACGCCTGGCGCTGGAGCAATCGGCCAGCCTCAACGAAGCCTATCAGACGCTCAAAAGCCCCCCGAAACGCGCGCGCTACCTGCTCGCGATGAACGGTGGCGAGTTGCCGCTGGAAGTGACCGTGCATGATCCGGACTTCCTGATGCAGCAGATGCAGTGGCGCGAAGAACTCGAAGACTTGCAGGACGAGGCCGATCTGGCCGGTGTTGCAGTCTTCAAGCGTCGTCTGAAAACCGCCCAGGATGAGCTCAACGAAAGCTTCGCAGCCTGTTGGGATGATGCAGCGCAACGTGAGCAGGCCGAACGCCTGATGCGGCGCATGCAGTTCCTCGACAAGCTCACCTACGAAGTGCGCCAGCTAGAAGAGCGCCTCGACGATTAACCCCGTGTGCTGCCCGTGATGCACGCCTGATAGACAGATAAGACCTGATTACCATGGCCCTACTGCAAATCGCCGAACCCGGCCAAAGCCCTCAACCGCACCAGCGTCGCCTGGCGGTCGGGATTGACCTGGGCACCACCAATTCCCTGGTTGCTGCCTTGCGCAGTGGCCTGTCCGAGCCGTTGCCCGACGCTGATGGCCAGGTGATCCTGCCCTCTGCCGTGCGCTATCACGTTGATCGTACCGAAGTGGGTGAGTCGGCCAAGCTGGCGGCGTCTTCCGACCCTTTGAATACCGTACTGTCGGTCAAGCGCTTGATGGGTCGTGGTCTGTCCGACGTCAAGCAATTGGGCGACCAGCTGCCGTATCGCTTTGTCGGCGGTGAATCCCACATGCCGTTCATCGACACCGTCCAAGGCCCGAAAAGCCCTGTGGAAGTGTCGGCCGATATCCTCAAGGTACTGCGTCAGCGCGCGGAAAAGACCCTGGGCGGCGAACTGGTCGGCGCGGTGATCACCGTTCCGGCTTATTTCGATGATGCCCAGCGCCAAGCTACCAAGGATGCGGCCAAACTTGCCGGCCTGAACGTGCTGCGCCTGCTCAATGAGCCGACCGCGGCAGCCGTGGCCTATGGCCTGGACCAGCATGCCGAAGGCCTGGTTGCCATTTACGACCTGGGCGGTGGAACCTTTGATATATCGATTTTGCGCCTGACCGGGGGCGTCTTCGAAGTGCTGGCCACTGGTGGCGACAGCGCCCTGGGCGGCGACGACTTCGACCACGCCATTGCGGGTTGGATCATCGCCAGCGCCGGCTTGTCTGCCGACCTGGACCCGGGCGCGCAGCGCAACCTGCTGCAAACCGCTTGCGCCGCCAAAGAAGCGCTGACGGACTCCGCGTCTGTTGAAGTTTCCTACGGTAACTGGTCGGCCCAACTGACCCGCGAAGCCTTCGATGCGCTGATCGAGCCTATGGTCGCCCGCAGCCTGAAAGCCTGCCGCCGTGCCGTACGTGATTCCGGTATCGAACTGGAGGACGTGGGTGCAGTGGTCATGGTCGGTGGTTCCACCCGCGTACCACGCGTGCGTGAAGCCGTCGCCGAAGCCTTTGGCCGCCAGCCGCTGACTGAAATCGATCCGGACCAGGTGGTCGCCATCGGCGCCGCGATCCAGGCAGACACCCTGGCCGGTAATAAGCGCGATGGTGGCGAACTGCTGCTGCTCGACGTGATCCCGCTTTCCCTGGGGCTGGAAACCATGGGGGGGCTGATGGAGAAGGTGATACCACGCAACACCACCATCCCCGTCGCCCGTGCCCAGGATTTCACCACTTACAAAGATGGCCAGACGGCCATGATGATCCATGTGCTGCAAGGCGAGCGCGAGCTGATCAGTGACTGCCGCTCCCTGGCGCGCTTCGAATTGCGCGGCATTCCGGCGATGGTGGCTGGCGCGGCAAAGATTCGCGTGACCTTTCAGGTCGACGCCGACGGCCTGCTCAACGTCGCTGCGCGTGAGTTGGGTTCGGGTGTTGAAGCCAGCATCCAGGTCAAGCCGTCCTACGGCCTGACCGACGGCGAAATCGCCAAGATGCTCAAGGACTCGTTCCAGTATGCCGGTGACGACAAGGTCGCTCGCGTGCTGCGCGAGCAACAAGTGGATGCCCAGCGCCTGCTCGAAGCGGTGCAGGGTGCCCTTGATGCCGACGGCGAGCGCCTGCTGGATGCCGAAGAGCGCATGGTCATTGACCTGCAGATGCAGGAACTGGCCGAGCTGATGAAAGGCAGCGATGGCTACGCTATCGAGCAACAGACCAAGCGCCTGTCGCAAGTGACAGATGCCTTTGCCGCCCGCCGCATGGATCAGACGGTGAAAGCCGCACTGGCCGGGCGCAACCTGAATGAAATCGAGGAATAATCAATGCCGCAGGTCATTTTTCTGCCACACGCCGAGCATTGCCCGGACGGTATGGTCGTGGAGGCTGAGACCGGCAAGTCCATCCTCGAAGTTGCCCATGACAACCACATCGAGATCGAAAGTGCCTGCGGCGGTGTCTGCGCTTGCACCACCTGTCACTGCATCATCCGCGAGGGTTTCAATTCCCTGGAAGAAGCAGACGAGCTGGAAGAAGACTTTCTTGACCGTGCCTGGGGCCTTGAAGCGACTTCTCGCCTAAGCTGTCAGGCAAAGGTCGGCACGGAAGACATTACCGTCGAAATCCCGAAATATTCCCTCAACCATGCAGCCGAAGCGCCGCATTGATTCAAGGAAGTGTCATGAGTCTTAAATGGGTTGATGTGCAAGAGATCGCTATCCTGTTGGCCGATGCCAACCCGGATCTGGATCCTTACTCCCTGAACTTTGTAGCTTTGCGTGACATGGTCATGGCGCTGCCAGGGTTCGAAGATGAGCGTGATCGCGGTGGTGAGAAGGTCCTGGAGGCTATCCAGACTGCCTGGAAAGAAGAACAGGACTGACGCCTCCCTTACGCAGTTAGGCAATACCCAATAACCCGCGTATAATTCGCGGGTTTAATTTTTCGTAAATTACCGTTTCTGGAGTTACACCATGGCTGTTCAACGTACTTTCTCCATCATCAAGCCTGACGCTGTTGCAAAAAACGTCATCGGCGAGATCACCACTCGTTTCGAAAAAGCCGGCCTGAAGGTTGTAGCTTCGAAACTCAAGCAACTGTCCAAGGCTGAAGCTGAAGGCTTCTACGCTGAGCACAGCGCTCGTGGCTTCTTCGGCGACCTGGTTGCCTTCATGATCTCCGGTCCTGTTGTTGTTCAGGTTCTGGAAGGCGAAAACGCTATCGCTCTGAACCGTGAGCTGATGGGCGCTACCAACCCTAAAGAAGCCGCTGCCGGCACCATCCGTGCTGACTTCGCCGAGTCCATCGACGCCAACGCTGTACACGGTTCGGACTCCGAAGCCGCTGCTGCTCGCGAAATCTCGTACTTCTTCGCCGCTACTGAAGTAACCGCTCGCTAAGCATCGGCTTAAAGAGTGAGGGTGAATCCATGACGACATCGACTGTAAAAACCAACCTGCTGGGGCTGACCCAGCCGGAAATGGAGAAATTCTTCGACTCAATCGGGGAGAAGCGTTTCCGTGCCGGTCAGGTAATGAAATGGATTCACCACTTTGGCGTCGATGATTTCGACGCCATGACGAACGTCAGCAAGGCCCTGCGCGACAAGCTCAAGGCCATTGCCGAGGTGCGTGGTCCGGAAGTGGTCAGCGAGGACATCTCCAGCGACGGCACCCGTAAATGGGTGGTGCGCGTTGCGTCCGGCAGCTGTGTCGAGACCGTGTACATTCCCCAGGGCAAACGCGGCACCTTGTGCGTTTCGTCCCAGGCAGGCTGTGCCCTGGACTGCAGTTTCTGCTCCACCGGCAAGCAAGGCTTCAATAGCAACCTCACCGCCGCCGAAGTGATCGGCCAGGTGTGGATTGCCAACAAATCTTTTGGCAGCGTCCCGGCGACCGTCGACCGTGCCATCACCAACGTGGTGATGATGGGCATGGGTGAGCCGCTGCTGAACTTCGACAACGTGGTTTCGGCCATGCACCTGATGATGGACGACCTGGGCTACGGCATCTCCAAGCGCCGTGTAACCCTGTCCACCTCTGGCGTGGTGCCGATGATCGATGAGCTGTCCAAGCACATCGACGTCTCCCTGGCGTTGTCGCTGCACGCACCCAATGACGCATTGCGTAACCAATTGGTGCCAATCAACAAGAAGTATCCGCTTAAGATGCTGCTCGAATCTTGCCAGCGTTATATGTCGTCCCTGGGCGAAAAGCGCGTGCTGACCATCGAGTACACCTTGCTCAAGGACATCAATGACAAGGTTGAGCACGCGGTCGAGATGATCGAGTTGCTCAAGGACACCCCGTGCAAGATCAACCTGATTCCGTTCAACCCGTTTCCACATTCCGGCTACGAGCGGCCGAGCAACAACGCCATCCGTCGTTTCCAGGATCAACTGCACCAGGCCGGCTACAACGTCACCGTCCGCACCACCCGTGGTGAAGACATCGACGCCGCCTGTGGCCAATTGGTCGGGCAGGTGATGGACCGCACCCGCCGCAGCGAGCGCTATATCGCCGGACGCGAAGTGAACGCCGCCGACGATTTGCCGCTGATCGCTGTGAATCGAATCTGAGAGAGGATCTCTATGCCCTTGCGCCTTGCGCTGCTTTTGCTTTTTACCGGTCTTGCGGCCGGTTGTGTTTCATCGGGCCATGAAGGCCCTTTGCAAACCGGTAAAGGCCGTGATGAGGCGCGAGTTGCCTATGTGCAACTGGGCTTGGGTTACCTGCAACAAGGCATGAGCGAGCAGGCCAAGGTGCCGTTGAAGAAGGCCCTTGAGCTGGACAGCGACGACGCCGATGCCAATGCCGCACTGGCCCTGGTGTTCCAGGCCCAGGCCGAGCCTGAACTGGCTGACCGCTATTTCCACAAGGCCCTGGCCGCACGCCCTGCCGATCCGCGGCTGCTGAACAACTACGGCAGTTTCCTGTTTGCGCAGGAACGTTATGACCAGGCCGCCCTTTATTTCCAGCAAGCCAGCGTCGATACCCTCTATCCTGAGCGTTCGCGGGTGTTCGAGAACCTTGGGGTCACCTCGATCCGCCTCGGCCAGCGCGACAATGCTCGCCGGCAACTGGAAAAAGCCCTGCATTTGAACGGTCGTCAGCCTCGGGCATTGCTCGAAATGGCTGAGATATCCTTTGATGACAGGCATTATGTGCCGGCACGTGACTATTACGAGCGTTTTAGCCTGCTCAGCGGGCAAAATGCACGTAGTCTATTGCTCGGTGTGCGGCTGGCGACGGTTCATGAAGAACGCGACAAGGCCGCACGTTTTGGCCAACAACTTGAACGACTCTATCCCGGTACGCCGGAATATCAGCAATACCTGTCGGAGCAATGATGAAAGCGGCGCACCCGGAAGTTGTAGCAGCTAATCGCGTAAACCCAGGCGACACCTTGCGTCAGGCCCGCGAAAGCAATGGTTGGTCGCTGGCGGAAGTGGCCCTCAAGCTCAATTTGACCACTACATCCCTGGGCAACCTGGAAGCTGGCGCGTTCGATAAGCTGCCTGGGCATACCTTCGCCCGCGGCTATATCCGTGCCTACGCCAAGCTGCTGGGGATCGACCAGGCAGTTTTGGTCCAGGAATTCGACCAGTTCACCGGCACCGACTCCCAGGGCAGCAATGTGCATGGCTTGGGTCGCATCGAAGAACCGGTGCGGGTTTCCCACACTATTTTGCGAATTGTCAGCCTGCTGCTGCTGATCGCTGTCATTGGTGGCGGTTTTGTCTGGTGGCAAGACCAGACCTCCCAGCGCACCAAGGACCTGACCAGCAACGCCATGGAGCACGTCGAAGTCGAAAGCGCCGACGGCACCACCCAGATTCATCCGCTGGACGAGCCGGAAGACCAGGCTGTAGCAGAAGGCCAGGCCGCGCCTGAAGCGCCGCTTGCCACTGAGCAGCCTGCACCGGAAACCCCGCCTGCCGCGACCGCTGTCGCACCGGCTCCCGCAACGCCTGCAGCTCCGGCCCACACCCCGGCCGCTCCTGTACAGGCGCCAGCGACTCAGGCCCAGACCGCCCCGGCAGCGATTTCGCCACCTACCACCCCAGCGTTGATCGCCGGTGATGGCCGCGTACAGATTACCTTCGTCGCCGACTGCTGGACGCAAGTCACCGACGGCAATGGCAAAGTGCTGTTTAGCGGTCTGAAGCGTAAGGGAGATACGCTTGACCAGGGCGGCAAGCCTCCTTTGACGCTGCGTCTGGGCTTTGCCCGTGGCGCGCAAGTGGCCTACAACGGCCAGCCTGTGGACGTAGCGCCGTTCACCACCGGCGAGACCGCTCGCCTGAAGTTGGGACAATAGTCATGCACGGCGAATCTCCAATCAAACGTCGCGTATCGCGCAAAATCTGGGTCGGCTCGGTGCCGGTGGGTGGCGATGCCCCCATCGCCGTACAGAGCATGACCAACAGCGACACCAATGACGTGGCCGCCACCGTTGCCCAGATCAACCGCCTGGAAGCCGCTGGCGTGGACATCGTGCGCGTTTCCGTGCCGGACATGGACGCTGCCGAGGCCTTCGGTCGCATCAAGCAACAGGTCAAGGTGCCGTTGGTTGCCGACATTCACTTCGACCACAAGATCGCCTTGCGCGTGGCCGAGCTGGGCGTGGACTGCCTGCGTATCAACCCGGGCAACATCGGCAGCGAAGCCCGTGTGCGTGCGGTGGTGGATGCTGCTCGCGATCGCGGCATTCCGATCCGCATCGGCGTCAACGCCGGCTCCCTGGAAAAAGACCTGCAAAAGAAATACGGCGAGCCGACCCCGGCGGCGCTGGTTGAATCTGCGCTGCGCCACGTTGAACACCTTGAGCGCCTGAATTTCCAGGACTACAAGGTCAGCGTAAAGGCCTCCGACGTGTTCATGGCGGTAGAAGCCTACCGCCTGCTGGCCAAGGAGATCGTGCAGCCGTTGCACCTGGGTATCACTGAAGCCGGCGGTTTACGCTCAGGCACAGTGAAATCTGCGGTGGGTCTCGGTATGCTGCTCGCCGAAGGGATTGGCGATACTATCCGCATCTCCCTGGCGGCAGACCCCGTAGAGGAAGTGAAGGTCGGTTACGACATTCTCAAATCTCTGCGTTTGCGTTCCCGAGGCATCAACTTCATTGCCTGCCCGAGCTGCTCGCGGCAGAACTTCGACGTGGTGAAAACCATGAACGAACTGGAAGGACGCCTCGAAGACCTGCTGGTGCCGCTGGATGTTGCGGTGATCGGATGCGTGGTCAACGGTCCGGGTGAAGCCAAAGAGGCGCACATCGGCCTGACCGGCGGCTCACCGAACCTGATCTACATCGACGGCAAACCGTCGCATAAGTTGACGAATGACAATCTGGTGGATGATCTCGAAAGACTGATCCGCGAGAAAGCGGCCGAAAAGGTCGCGGCTGACGCAGCGCTGATCGCGCGCGGCTAAGAACGAATTTAAGGATTTGATGTGAGCAAGTCTCTGCAAGCCATTCGTGGCATGAACGACATCCTTCCGGAGCAGACGCCGCTGTGGCGCTACTTCGAGGGCACTGTTGCGCGCCTGCTGGATAACTACGGTTACAAGCAGATCCGCATGCCGATCGTCGAGTTCACCGAGCTGTTCAAGCGCTCCATCGGTGAAGTGACCGACATCGTCGAAAAAGAGATGTACACCTTTGAGGACCGCAACGGCGACTCCCTGACCCTGCGTCCGGAAGGCACTGCCGCGTGCGTGCGCGCCGTACTCGAACATGGCCTCACCGGTGGCGGCCAGCCACAGAAGCTGTGGTACATCGGCCCGATGTTCCGCCACGAGCGCCCGCAGAAAGGTCGCTATCGCCAGTTCCACCAGATCGGCCTGGAGGTGTTCAACCTCGACGGTCCGGACATCGACGCCGAGCTGATCGTGCTGACCTGGCGCCTGTGGGGCCTGCTGGGCATCCGCGACGCGGTCAAGCTTGAACTCAACAGCCTGGGCACCAGCGAGTCCCGGGGCCGCTATCGGGTGGCCCTGGTCGAGTACCTGTCCGCCCACCTGGACGAGTTGGACGAAGACAGCCAGCGCCGCCTGAAAACCAACCCGTTGCGCGTCCTCGATACCAAGAACGCCGACACCCAGGCCGTGCTGGTCAACGCGCCGAAAATGGCCGATTACCTGGACGACGAATCCCGCATTCACTTCGAGGGCCTCAAGGCTCGCCTGGAGGCAGCCGGTATTCCTTACGTCATCAATCCAAAGTTGGTGCGTGGCCTCGATTACTACAGCAAGACGGTCTTCGAGTGGGTCACCGACAAGCTTGGCGCCCAGGGCACCGTGTGTGCCGGTGGCCGCTACGACGGCCTGGTCGAGCAGATGGGCGGCAAGCCGACCACCGGTGTGGGTTTTGCCATGGGCATCGAGCGGCTGATCCTGCTGCTGGAAACCCTGGAGCAGGTCCCGGAAGAGATCTCCCGCCAGGTGGATGTGTACCTGTGCGCCTTTGGCGAGGCCGCTGAACTGGCTGCCCTGGCCCTGAGCGAACAAGTACGCGATCAACTGCCGAACCTGCGCCTGCAGGTCAACGCCGGCGCCGGCAGCTTCAAGAGCCAGT
Source organism: Pseudomonas sp. DR208 (assembly GCF_019823005.1). Classification (NCBI taxonomy): domain Bacteria; kingdom Pseudomonadati; phylum Pseudomonadota; class Gammaproteobacteria; order Pseudomonadales; family Pseudomonadaceae; genus Pseudomonas; species Pseudomonas sp. DR208. The sequence goes on along the minus strand of NZ_CP081944.1, from coordinate 5,330,045 downwards.
TCAAGAAGGCCGACAAGAGCGGTGCGCTGTATGCACTGATCCTCGGCGAAGACGAACTGGCCCAGCAAGTGATAGGTTTCAAACCCCTGCGTGGCCAGGGTGAGCAACAGAACATTGCCTTTGATGCGCTCGCTGCGCACTTGGCCACCTGCGTCGTGCAGGGTTGAAGCTGTCGAACAGCCGAATTTAGCGATTAAGGAGTATTGGGGTGTCGAGTACTGATGATGAGCAACTGGCCGAGTTCAAGGACTGGTGGCAGCGCAACGGCAAGCCCCTGGTTACTGGCGGTCTGCTGGCTTTAGTGGTGGTGTTCGGCTGGCAGGCCTGGACCAAGTATCAGGCCAACCAGTCCCAAGGCGCCTCGATCCTCTATCAGCAATTGCTGGAAACCACCCTGACGCCGGACGGCAAGCCCGATCCTGCGCAGGTTGCAGACCTGGCCGGTAAGCTGAAGAACGAATTCGGCGGTAGCACCTACGCCCAATACGGCAGCCTGTTCGTCGCGAAGGTCGCGGTCGACACCGGCAAGCTGGACGACGCCGCCGCTGAGTTGAAGGCCATCGCCGACAAGCCGACCAACCCGACCCTGGGTGAAATCGCACGTCAGCGCCTGGCCCAGGTACTGGCGGCACAGAACAAGGCTGACGAAGCACTCAAACTGCTCGACGGCGATGCTGACAAGGCATTTGTAGCCACTCGCGAAGAGCTCAAGGGCGACCTGTTGGTCCAATTGGGTCGTACCGACGAAGCCAATGCTGCGTACAAGAAAGCCAAGGCGGCGCTGTCTGATGAAGCGGCGGTCGGTGGCTTACAAATCAAGCTGGACGACTTGGCCAAAGGGGATGCGTGACGTGATCCGTTGGAAACATGCAGCATTGCTGGCTCTGGCCATTCTGGCCGCGGGTTGCAGCAGCAACAGTAAAAAAGAACTGCCGCCTGCGGAGCTGACCAGCTTCAAGGAAGAAGTGGTCCTGCAAAAGCAGTGGAGCCGCTCCATCGGTGACGGCCAGGGTGAAACCTACAACATGCTGGTACCGGCTATCGACGGTGAAAATATCGTCGCCGCCGACGTGACCGGCGTCGTCATTTCCATGGATCGCATGAACGGCGACGTGAAGTGGAAGAAAGACCTCGAAATTCCGGTATCCGGCGCCGTAGGCGTAGGTTACGGCATGGTCTTGCTCGGCACGCTCAAGGGCGAAGTCGTGGCGTTGGATTCCAGCACCGGTGAAGAGAAATGGCGCGCTCGCGTGACCAGTGAGGTGCTCGCACCGCCTGCCACCAACGGCGATATCGTCGTAGTGCAAACCCAGGACGACCGTGTGATCGGCCTCGACGCCAGCACCGGCGAACAGCGTTGGTTGTACGACAGCACCCCGGCGGTGCTGACGTTGCGTGGTACCAGTGGTCCGATTGTGACCAACAATCTGGCCGTTGCAGGCCTGTCGACCGGTAAAGTGGTCGCCCTGGATACCCAGAACGGCGTGCCGGCCTGGGAAACCCGTGTGGCCATCCCGCAAGGTCGTTCCGAACTGGACCGCGTGGTGGACATCGATGGCGGCCTGCTGCTGTCGGGTGAAACCCTCTACGTCGCCACTTACCAGGGCCGTGTTGCGGCACTGGACCTGCAGAGCGGCCGCGTCAACTGGCAGCGTGATGCTTCCAGCTACGCCGGTGTCGCCCAAGGGTTTGGCAGCGTCTATGTCAGCCTGGCGTCCGGCACCGTTGAAAGTGTCGACGAGCGTTCCACCACGGCACTGTGGAGCAACGATTCCCTGGCGCGCCGCCAGTTGTCGGCACCGGAAGTGTTCTCCAGTTATGTCGCGGTCGGCGACTTCGAAGGCTACCTGCACCTGTTGAGCCAGGTGGACGGTCGTTTCGTCGGTCGCGAGCGTATCGACAGCGACGGCCTGCGTGCGCGTCCGCTGGTGGTGGGTAACATGCTTTATGTGTATGGCAACAGCGGCAAGCTGGAAGCCCTGACCATCAAGTAAGAACCATGCTTGGGGTAATACCCAGGCGGCCCCGCTCAGGCGGGGCATGCGGCATTTGATTATGCTGCCCCGAGCACCAGCCGCTGCCCTGCAGCGGCTTTTGTATTTTCTGAAATAACGAAGTGGAGAGCCGCATGGTTCCCGTAATCGCCCTGGTGGGCCGACCTAACGTCGGCAAGTCCACCTTGTTCAACCGCCTGACCAGGACTCGCGACGCCATCGTCGGCGACTTGTCCGGTCTGACCCGTGATCGCCAATACGGTGAGGCAAAGTGGCAAGGGCGCTCCTACATTATCGTCGACACCGGTGGTATCTCCGGTGACGAGCATGGCATGGACGAAAAGATGGCCGAGCAGTCGCTGCTGGCCATTGAAGAAGCCGATGTCGTGTTGTTCCTGGTGGACGCCCGTGCGGGCTACACCGCTGCCGACCAGATGATTGGCGAGCACCTGCGCAAGCGTAACAAGCGTTCCTATCTGGTCGCGAACAAGATCGACAACATCGATCCTGAAGCTGCCCGTGCCGAATTCAGCCCGATGGGCCTGGGCGATGCGATCCCGGTCGCAGGTGCCCACGGTCGTGGTATCACCCAGATGCTGGAAATTGCCCTGCGCGATTTCCCCAAGGATGACGTCGAGGAGGAAGAGGGCGAAGAGGAAATCGTTGCCGAAGGTGAGGAAGCCAAGCGCATTCCTGGCCCGAGCGAAAAAGACGGTATCAAGATCGCTATCATCGGTCGTCCCAACGTCGGCAAGTCGACCCTGGTCAACCGCATGCTCGGTGAAGACCGGGTCATCGTCTATGACCAGCCCGGCACCACCCGCGACAGCATCTACATCCCGTTCGAACGTAACGAGGAAAAGTACACGCTGATCGATACCGCCGGTGTGCGCAAGCGCGGCAAGATCCACGAGGAAGTCGAAAAGTTCTCGGTGGTCAAAACCCTGCAGGCGATCAAAGACGCCAACGTGGTGATCTTCGTGATGGACGCCCGCGAGGGTGTGGTGGACCACGACCTCAACCTGCTGGGCTTTGCCCTGGAGGCCGGTCGTGCCCTGGTGATCGCGATCAACAAGTGGGACGGCATGACGCCGAGCGAGCGCGACTTCGTCAAGGTCGAGCTGCAACGTCGTCTGTTCTTCGTCGAGTTCGCCGACATCCACTTCATCTCGGCACTGCACGGCACCGGCGTGGGCAACCTTTACGCTTCCGTGCAGAACTCGTTCAAGTCTGCAGTGACCCGCTGGCCGACCAACCGCCTCACCCAGATCCTGGAAGATGCGGTTGGCGAGCACGCGCCGCCGATGGTCAACAACCGCCGGATCAAATTGCGTTACGCCCACTTGGGTGGTGCCAACCCGCCGATTATCGTGATTCACGGTAACCAGATCGAGAAGGTGCCGAAGTCCTATGTGCGTTACCTGGAAAACACCTACCGCCGTGTCTTGAAACTGGTCGGTACGCCGATCCGTATCGAGTTCAAGGGTGGCGAGAACCCATACGAAGGCAACAAGAACACACTGACTGACCGTCAGGTGAACAAGAAGCGTCGTTTGATGACTCACCACAAGAAGGCCGACAAGAAGCGCCGCGATAAGAAGTAACGACAGCTTCAAGTTGTTAGCTGCAAGAGAGGGCTCCTTTGGAGCCCTTTTTTGTGCCTGGTGGTTTGCCCCTTGACCTGCTTGCGGCTTGCAGCTTAAAACTTGCAGCTCACCCGAAGGGGGCTCCCATGATCACCAGCAAGCTGCCGAATGTCGGCACGACCATTTTCACCACCATGTCGCAACTCGCTGCCGAAACCGGTGCGCTGAACCTGTCCCAGGGCTTTCCGGACTTCAATGGCCCCCAGGGTCTGCTCGATGCGGTGGGCAAGCATATCGCTCTCGGGCACAACCAATACGCGCCCATGACCGGCCTGCCGGTGCTGCGCCAGCAGGTAGCCGCCAAGATCGCCCGTAGCTATGGCGCCACGGTCAATGCGGACACTGAAGTGACCATTACCCCTGGTGCTACCGAGGCGATCTTCTGTGCGATCCAGGCGGTGATTCGCCAGGGTGATGAAGTCATCGTGTTCGACCCCAGCTACGACAGCTACGAGCCTTCGGTGGAGCTGGCCGGCGGCCGTTGCGTGCACGTGCAACTGAGCCTGGATGGCTTCGCGCTGGACTTCGAGAAGATCAAGGCGGCGCTGTCACCGCGTACGCGGATGATCGTCCTCAATTCCCCACACAACCCGACCGGCGCGCTGATCAGCCGCGCCGAACTGGACCAGTTGGCCGAACTGATCCGCGACCGTGACATCTACCTGGTCAGCGATGAAGTCTACGAGCACCTGGTATTTGACGGTGTGCCCCACGTCAGTGTGCTGGCCCACGATGAGCTGTATCAGCGTGCGTTCGTGGTCAGTTCCTTCGGCAAGACTTACCACGTCACCGGTTGGAAAACCGGCTACGTCGTCGCGCCGCCGGCCCTCACCGCGGAACTGCGCAAGGTGCATCAATACGTCAATTTCTGTGGTGTAACCCCGCTGCAGTACGCATTGGCCGATTTCATGGCGGAACACCCGGAGCATGTCGACGAGTTGCCAGCGTTCTATCAGGCCAAGCGCGATCTGTTCTGCGACCTGCTGGCGCCATCGCGCTTCAGCTTTACCCCAGTGACCGGCACCTACTTCCAACTGGTGGATTACTCACAGATCCGCCCGGACCTGGATGACGTCGCCATGTCACTGTGGATGACCCGCGAGCATGGCGTGGCGACGATTCCGGTCTCGGTGTTCTACCAGACCCCACCCCAAGGCCAGCGCCTGGTGCGCCTGTGCTTTGCCAAACGCGAGGAAACGCTGCAACAAGCGGCTGAAAAACTATGCGTGATCTGAGTGCACTGCCGAACCTGAACATCGCCCTGGTCCAGACCAGCCTGGCCTGGCACGACCGCCAAGCGAACCTTGAGCACTTCGAGTTATTGTTGGAACAGGCGCAAGGTGCCGACCTGATCGTATTACCGGAGATGTTCACCACCGGTTTCTCCATGGAATCCGCGACCCTCGCCGAACCCGAGAACGGCCCGACCCACCGTTGGCTACAGGCACAGGCCGCGAAGTACAACGCCGTCATCACCGGTAGCGTGATCATCCAGGCTGCCGACGGCAGCCACCGCAACCGCCTGCTGTGGGCACGGCCGGATGGCGAGGTGTTGCATTACGACAAGCGCCACCTGTTCCGCATGGCCGGCGAGCACAACCACTACACCCCCGGTGAGCGCCAGGTGCAGTTCGAAGTGAAAGGCTGGCGTATTCGCCCGTTGATTTGCTACGACCTGCGCTTCCCGGTGTGGAGCCGTGATGCCCAGGACACCGACCTGCTGCTGTATACCGCCAACTGGCCGGGGGCACGGCGCTCGCACTGGAACCGACTGCTGCCGGCGCGGGCGATTGAAAACCTGTGCTATGTGGCGGCGGTGAATCGGGTGGGCACGGATGGGAAGGGCTTTGCCTACACCGGGGACAGCCAGGTGTTGGACTTCCAGGGCGAGACCCTGCTGAGTGCGGGGGAGGCGGATGGGGTGTTCCAGGTCAATCTGGATGCAGCAGAGCTGGCGGCGTACCGCACGCGGTTTCCGGCGAACCTGGATGCCGATACTTTCCAGTTTGTCTGACAGACCGCTATCGGGGGCAAGCCCCCTCCCACATTTTGAATGTATTCACAAATTAAAGTGTGGGAGGGGGCTTGCCCCCGATGAGGCCCTCACAGACCACAAAAAACCAAAAAAAAGGCCCCAGGACTCATATCCAGGGGCCTTTCACATTTTAAGCAGACGGCTTATGCCGCCTTCGCTGCCAACTGGCTCAACGAACGGTTCAGCGCGCTGAACAGCGCCTTGAAACTGGCCGTGGTGATGTTTTCATCAATGCCCACGCCATGTACCGGACGCTCACCGTTCACACGCAGTTCGATGTAGGCCGCCGCCTTGGCGTTGGTGCCCGCACCGATCGCATGTTCGTTGTAGTCCATGATCTCCACGCCAATCGGCAAGCCGGCCACCAACGCTTCCAGGGCGCCGTTGCCTTTGCCTTTCCAGTGCAGGTTGGTTTCGCCCTGGCCCTTGCCCGAGACTTCCACCTCGACAAAGCTGTTGCCGTTTTCTTCCTGCAGGCGATGGCTGACCAGCGCATACGGGGTGTTGGCTTGCAGGTATTCGCGCTGCAGCAAGGCGTAGATCTGCGGTGCAGTCATCTCAAGGCCCACGCGGTCGGTTTCGGCCTGTACCACCTGGCTGAATTCGATCTGCATGCGACGTGGCAAGCTGATGTCGTATTCCTGTTCCAGCAGGTAGGCGATGCCGCCTTTGCCCGACTGGCTGTTCACGCGAATCACAGCCTCGTAGCTGCGACCGATGTCGGCCGGGTCGATCGGCAGGTACGGCACTTCCCACAGCGCATCGTCTTTCTGCTGGGCGAAGCCCTTGCGGATCGCGTCCTGGTGAGAGCCGGAGAACGCGGTGTGCACCAGGTCGCCGACGTACGGGTGACGTGGGTGAACCTGAATCTGGTTGCACTCTTCGACGACTTTGCGCACGCCGTCGATGTCGGAGAAGTCCAGCTGCGGGTCGAGGCCCTGGGTGTACATGTTCAGTGCTACGGTGACCAGGTCGACGTTGCCGGTACGCTCGCCGTTGCCGAACAGGCAGCCTTCGACACGGTCGGCGCCGGCCATCAGGCCCAACTCGGTAGCCGCTACGCCGGTGCCACGGTCGTTGTGGGTGTGCAGGCTGATGATCACGCTGTCCCGACGGTTGATATGGCGACCGAACCACTCGATCTGGTCGGCATAGATGTTCGGCGTGGCGCACTCCACGGTGGCCGGCAGGTTGAGGATCATTTTGTGCTCAGGCGTCGGGTTCCACACCTCGATCACCGCGTCACAGACTTCCTTGGCGAATTCCAGCTCGGTGGCACTGAAAGTCTCCGGGGAGTATTCGAAGGTCCACTGGGTTTCCGGCTGCTGGGCGGCGTATTTGACGAACAACTTGGCCGCGTTGACCGCGATGGCCTTGATGCCTTCCTTGTCCTGGTTGAACACGATGCGGCGGAAGGACGGCGACGTGGCGTTGTACAGGTGCACGATGGCCTTCTTGGCACCGCGCAGGGATTCGAAGGTGCGTGCGATCAAGTCTTCACGGCCCTGGGTCAGCACCTGAATGGTGGTGTCCTCGGGGATGTGGCCGTCTTCGATCAGGGTGCGCACGAAGTCGAAGTCGGTTTGCGAGGCAGCGGGGAACGAGGCTTCGATTTCTTTCACGCCGACGGCGACCAGGGTCTTCCAGAAACGCAGCTTTTTCACTGCGTCCATCGGCTCGATCAGCGACTGATTGCCATCACGCAGGTCGGAGCTGCACCAGATCGGCGCTTCGGTGATGGTCTTCGATGGCCAGGTGCGGTCCGGGATATCGATGGTCGGGAACGCGCGGTACTTCGAAGACGGGTCTTTGAGCATGCTCATCGGGAAATCCTTTGTTGTAGGGGCCGAGAAAAGGCGGCCTGCCGTAGAACTGTTTTTAGGGATAAAACGTAAAGACGAGGCAGATCGATTCAGCCTGGCAGTCGTGCGCTGACGAGGCACAGGCTGCGGTGCTGGCGGAGCTGAATGAGGGTGTGAGAGGTTTTCATAGGCTCAACCCTAACTGCCGGGGTGAAAGATGGCAAGCAGTCGCTAAAAATTGAGAGAACTTCTGTTATTGACCTGTGAAACGAGATTTATTGCCTGAAGATGGTCTGGTGGCTGGATTTAATTGCGCGCCCGTTATCGAGTGCGCAATCGAGCCTTTCAGGGTTGGAACGCGCCGATAAAGATCGCCGGATCAACCCGCGCATCATTCAGGCTGACGTTCCAATGCATGTGCGGCCCGGTCGCCCGACCAGTCGAGCCGACCTTGCCCACCACTGCGCCGCGTGTGAGCTGATCGCCCACTTTCACGTCGATCTTCGACATGTGGCAGAACATGCTGATATAGCCCTGGCCATGGTCGACGAACACCGTGTTGCCATTGAAGAAGTAGTTGCCCACCAGAATCACTTTGCCATTGGCCGGCGTTTTGATCGGCGTACCGGCCGGTACGGCAAAGTCCAGGCCAGAATGGGGGTTGCGCTCTTCACCGTTGAAGAAACGCCGCACGCCAAACTTGCTCGACAGCGGCCCGTTCACCGGTTTGTCCAGCACCAGGTTGCTCGGCAGGTTAGGGCTGAAACTGCGGTAGGCCTTGAGCTGCACTGCCAATTCGCCTTCGATGCGCTTGAGCTGCGCCGGGTCAGGGTTTACCTGGCTATTGTTTTTCAGGGTGATGCGCTGTTCCGGGTACTTTTTGTAGCCGACGATAAACGGCAGGTTGCGCCCGCCGCTGCTGATGCGCTCATTGCCAGGCTTGACCGTCAACGGAATACCGACAATCGCCAGCCAGGTGTCCGCTTCTTTCACCACCAGTACCGGCTTGCCCTGGTACGTGGCTTTGGGCGCGGCAGCGGAAGGACCGAGTTCGACCACGGCAACCCCGCCAGGCACGGGCTTGTTGAGGGTGCGGGAAATGTAGCTGTCGGCCTGCGCGTTAAAGGCAAGGCACAGCAGCATCAACACACTGAAGAGACGTGGCATCGATCAATCCAATAACGAAAGGGTGACGGGTGTCAGGTGGTTGTCTTCCACCCGCACCTGCAATTGGCCCTCACCGAGGCGCGCGGTCAGGCGCTGGCCGGTGTGGGTCTGCGCGGCATTGCGAATGGCCTGGCCGCGCTCATCCAGGAGGATGCTGTAACCACGACCCAGTGTCGCCAACGGGCTGACCACATGCAGCGTCTGCATCTGGCTTTGCAGTTGCAGGCGCCGCGCCTTGAGGCCTTCGCGCATGGCGCGGGGCAGGCGTTCGGCGAGGCTGTCCAGGCGCTGGCGCAGCAGTGCCAGTTGGCGCCCCGGGTGTTGGCCGGCAAGGCGCGTTTCCAGGCGGATCAGGCGTTCACGGCGGGTATTGAGGTTGCGCTCGAAGGCGCGGCGCAGGCGCATGTCAAGGTCGTCCAGGCGCTGGGCTTGCTGGCGCAGGCGTTCGCCGGGGTGACGCAGGCGCCGGGCCATGCCTTCCAGGCGCAGGCGGTCGTGGCTCAGGCGATTACGCATCAGCAGCACCAGGCGGCGGTGCAGGTTTTCGACCTGGCGCACCAGGTGGCTGGCGTCTGGCGCGAGCAGTTCGGCTGCGGCGGAGGGCGTAGGAGCGCGCACGTCTGCCACGAAGTCGCTGATCGACACATCGGTCTCATGCCCGACGGCGCTGACGATCGGTGTGACGCAGGCGTCCACTGCACGGGCCACGGCTTCCTCGTTGAAGCACCAGAGGTCTTCCAGCGAGCCGCCGCCACGGGCCAGGATCAGCGCATCGAAGCCACGGGCATCCGCGAGTTTCAACGCGCGCACAATCTGCGGGATCGCTTCGCGGCCTTGCACGGCGGTGGGGATCAGGGTCAGTTCAATATTGGGCGCACGGCGACGGAACACACTGATGATGTCGCGGATCACCGCGCCGGTCGGCGAGCTGATAATGCCGATGCGTCGAGGGTGCGCCGGCAGCGGCACCTTGCGTTCGGCACTGAACAGGCCTTCGGCGCTGAGCTTTTCCTTCAGCGCATCGAACGCCAGGCGCAACGCCCCATCACCGGCCGGCTCCACGGTATCGAGGATCAGTTGGTAATCGCCCCGTCCCTCGAACAGCGAGACCTTGCCGCGCACTTTCACCGCCAGGCCATCCTTCAGCGCCTGGCGCACCCGCGCAGCGTTGTTGCGAAACAACGCGCAACGCACCTGGGCGCCGCTGTCCTTGAGAGTGAAATACACATGACCGGAAGCCGGGCGGGCGAGGTTGGAGATCTCGCCTTCGACCCAGATATTGGTGAACACGTCTTCCAGCAACACCCGCGCACGGCCGTTGAGCTGGCTGACAGTCAGGACTTCGCGGTCCAGGCCCAGACGGGCAAAAGGATCTTTAATCATGGGCGGCAGTTTATAGGCATTCGTGCAAGGTTTGGCAGAATTGCTCCACCAGCGCGTTCGGCGCCTGTGCGCAGGCCAACGCCACGGTGCTGAGGCAGTCCGGGTCGGCCAGGGGCAAAAAGTGCACGTTGGCGGGGGCGATGTCCTGCATGGATTTTGGTAACAAGGCAATACCGAAGCCCGCCTGGATCAGTTGCAGCTGGGTGGTCTTGCGCGACATCACTCGCGCGGCCTTGGGGAAAAATCCGGCACGCATGCACAACTCGGCTGACAGATAGCTCAAGCCGCCGCGCTGGGGATGGGGTATTGAAATAAACGCTTCGTCCTTCAATTGCCCTAGCTCGATGGGCGCCTGACTACGCGCTAACGCATGGTTGGGCGGTACGGCCAGCAACAGTTGCTCGTTATACAAAGGTAGCACCCGAACCCCCTCGCGCTGGCGCAGTACCGGCAAGCGCAGCACGCCCACCTCAAGGTGACCGTCGGCGATTTCTTCCAGCTGCGCTTCGGAGGACAGTTTGACGATATCCATCGACACCCCAGGGCAGCGTTCCAGCCAAGCGCTGATGCCCTGCAGCACAGGGCCGCTCATCGGCACAGTGCTCGAATGGCTCAGTCGCAGCGTGCCCAGTTCGCCATTGCCCACTTGGGTCGCCAGTTCGCTGGCCTTGAGTAGTTCACTCAGCAGGTTGCGGGCACGCGGATAGAAGGCCTCACCCGCGGCCGTAAGCCGCGGTTGACGTGCGGTGCGTTCGAACAACGGGGTTTTCAGCTGGGTCTCCAGTTCCTTGATCTGTCGGCTCAAGGCTGACTGCGCCACAAACAGGCGCTCGGCGGCGGCACTGAAGCTGCCGCTGTCGGCGATTTCGACGAAGTACCGCAGTTGGCGGGTGGATATCACGCGTCATGCCTTTTCGAGATAGGTAGAGGGTTTCGAAGATATTAGTCGCATCCCTCACCGATGGCTAAAGTGATGGCCATCTCTTGCAAGGAATACCCCATGAGCCCGGTTGAGCTGATGAGTCAGTGGTCGTTTGGCGGGATGGATTGGCTGGTGATCGGCCTGGGCATCGTCGTGGCCTATATCGTGTTCGGTATCGCGGGATTTGGCACCGCGTTGGTGGCGGGGCCGCTGCTGATCCTGTTCATGCCGTTGTCGAAGATCATCCCGCTGTTGGTGTTGCTGGATTTTGTCGCGGCGTTTGGCAACCTGCTGCAGTCGCGGCGCGATGTGAACAAGCCGGAGCTGCTGCGCTTGCTGCCGTGCATGGCGATTGGCTGCACACTTGGCGTGGTGTTTTTGCTCAACCTGCATTCGGACCTGTTGCTGTTGTTGATGGGCCTGTTTATCAGTGCCTATGCGATCTATAGCCTGGCGGTGAAGGCGCGGCCGACGCAGCTCGCTGCCGGGTGGTCAATACCCATGGGCACGGTGGGCGGATTGTTTGGTGCGTTGTTTGGCAGTGGCGGCTTTCTCTATGCGATCTATCTGAATAGCCGTCTCCCCAAAGACGCGGCGCGCGCCACCCAGAGTGCGTTGATCAGTTGCAGCACGGTGGTGCGCTTGAGCCTGTTCCTGATTGCCGGGGTGTACGCGGACCTGCCGCTGCTGATGTTGGCGCTGTGCCTGTTGCCGGCGATGGTCATGGGGCTGTGGTGTGGGCGCCGGTTGACGATGCGCATGTCGCGTGAGGCGTTTGTGCGGTTGGTGACGTGGTTGGTGCTGGCCAGCGGTATTGCATTGATCGGGCGGTATTTGAGTACTTGACCTGTTTTTTTCAGGGATTAAGCTGCCTGCCTTCACGGCCTCTTCGGGGGCAAGCCCTCACCCGCCCCAAAATGTGAGAGGGGGCTTGCCCCCGATGACGCCAGACGCCACACCGCAGGACTCCCATGAATTCCCAAAGCATCCTTGTCCCGAAAATCTCCACCTTGCCCGTCCACGAACCCCGCGCCCGGGCGATCGTGCGCTGGCTGGTGCGCAAGAACATCATCAAGGAAGAGCTGACCACCTGTGGCCGCACCGGCAACCGCATGGGCTACGCCCTGGCCGATGGCGCCCGCGCCGTGGTGCTTTACCCGCAGGCACTGCCGTTCAACGAGCCGATCAATGGCCTCGAGATCATCTACAAGCGCTGCATCTACACGCCGGCCAAGGGCTTTCTCGAAGAAGCCGGTTGCCCGCAATGCCGCAAGGAAGTCGGCGAAGCGCTGTTCGAAAGCCTGGAAGACTGGATGCCCGGCCACACTGACAACTTCACCTGCCCGCTGTGTGGGCATGAAGACGACATCAACGGGTTCCTGTTCCTGCAGGAGTGCGGGTTTTCCAACCTGGGATTTATCTTCAACAACTGGGCGGAGGCAGGGTTCAAGCAAAGTTTTATCGACGAATTCGCCGATTGGCTGGACCAGAAGATGAGTTGGGTCAAAGTCGAGTTGTAACCCTTCTATCAGTATTCCCAAGTTTGTCAGAGTTTTACATTGAGCCCGACAGGGTGCATGTATATAATGGCGCGCTTCCATTTTCCCGCTCGGGAGCCCCCGCGATGCTGCGTATCAGCCAAGAAGCTCTGACATTCGACGACATTCTCCTAGTGCCCGGTTATTCCGAGGTGCTTCCTAACGAAGTCAGTCTCAAGACCCGCCTAACCCGTGGCATCGAGCTGAATATTCCCCTGGTTTCCGCTGCCATGGACACCGTCACCGAAGCCCGTCTGGCCATCGCCATGGCTCAGGAAGGCGGCATCGGCATCATCCACAAGAACATGACCATCGAGCAGCAGGCTGCCGAAGTGCGCAAGGTCAAGCGTTACGAAGCCGGCGTGGTGAAAGATCCGATCACCATCGAAGCCGACGCCACCGTGCGCGACCTGTTCGACCTGACCCGCCTGCACAACATCTCCGGCGTTCCGGTACTGCACGATGGCGACCTGGTCGGCATCGTCACTTCCCGTGACGTACGTTTCGAGAACCGTCTTGAAGTCACCGTCCGTGAAGTGATGACGCCCAAAGAGCGTCTGGTCACTGTCAAGGAAGGCGCCGACAAGAACGATGTGCGCGAACTGCTGCACAAGCACCGCATCGAGCGCGTGCTGATCGTCGACGACAAATTCGCCCTCAAAGGCATGATGACCGTCAACGACATCGAAAAAGCCAAGGCTTACCCGCTGGCCAGCAAGGACGATCAAGGTCGTCTGCGCGTTGGCGCGGCGGTCGGCACCGGTAAAGACACCGGCGACCGTGTTTCGGCCCTGGTCGCTGCCGGCGTTGACGTGGTGGTGGTCGACACCGCCCACGGCCACTCCAAAGGCGTGATCGACCGCGTGCGTTGGGTCAAGCAGAACTTCCCTGAAGTTCAGGTGATCGGCGGCAACATCGCCACCGGCGCAGCCGCCAAGGCCCTGGCCGAAGCGGGCGCCGATGCGGTCAAGGTCGGTATCGGCCCTGGCTCGATCTGCACCACCCGTATCGTCGCCGGTGTCGGCGTGCCGCAAATCAGCGCCATCGCCAACGTCGCCGCAGCCCTTGAAGGCACCGGCGTTCCGTTGATCGCCGACGGCGGCATCCGTTTCTCCGGTGACCTGTCCAAGGCCATCGTAGCCGGTGCGTCCTGCGTGATGATGGGCTCGATGTTCGCCGGTACCGAAGAAGCGCCAGGCGAGATCGAACTGTTCCAGGGCCGTTCGTACAAGGCTTACCGTGGCATGGGTTCGCTGGGCGCCATGTCCCAGGCGCAAGGTTCTTCCGACCGTTACTTCCAGGACTCCTCGGCAGGCGCCGAGAAGCTCGTTCCGGAAGGCATCGAAGGCCGTGTGCCGTACAAGGGCACCCTGAGCGCGATCATCCATCAACTGATGGGCGGCCTGCGTTCCTCGATGGGCTACACCGGCAGCGCCGACATCGAAGAAATGCGCACCAAGCCAGAGTTCGTACGGATCACCGGCGCCGGCATGGCTGAATCCCATGTCCACGACGTGCAGATCACCAAGGAAGCGCCAAACTACCGCGTAGGTTGAGGCTTCCAGCAAAATGTTAAGTAACCGGGGCTGTTCTTCAGCCCCGAGTTGTTTCTGATTCATTAGACGAGACTGACTTCATGGCCCTCGACATTCACGCCCACCGCATCCTGATCCTCGATTTCGGTTCCCAGTACACCCAGCTGATCGCCCGCCGCGTGCGCGAAATCGGCGTGTACTGCGAACTGCATCCGTTCGACATGGACGACGAAGCGATCCGCGAATTCGCACCGAAAGGCGTCATCCTCGCCGGTGGCCCAGAGTCCGTGCACGAAGCCAACAGCCCGCGTTGCCCGCAAGCGGTATTCGACCTGGGCGTACCGGTCTTCGGTATCTGCTACGGCATGCAGACCATGGCCGAGCAACTGGGCGGCAAGGTTGAAGGTTCCGAGCTGCGTGAATTCGGTTATGCCCGTGTCGACGTGGTCGGCAAGAGCCGCCTGCTGGACGGCATCGAAGACCACGTCGACGCCGACGGCCTGTTCGGCCTCGACGTATGGATGAGCCATGGTGACAAGGTCACCAAAATGCCGCAGGACTTCCACATCCTGGCCAGCACCCCGAGCTGCCCGATCGCCGGCATGTTCAGCGACGAGCGCCGCTACTACGGCGTGCAGTTCCACCCGGAAGTGACCCACACCAAGCAAGGCGGCCGCATCCTGTCGCGCTTCATCCTCGACATCTGCGAGTGTGAGGCCCTGTGGACGCCGTCCAAGATTGCTGAAGATGCCATCGCCCAAGTGCGCGCCCAGGTCGGCACCGATAACGTCTTGCTCGGCCTGTCCGGCGGTGTTGACTCCTCCGTGGTCGCAGCCCTGCTGCACAAAGCCATCGGCGACCAGCTGACTTGCGTATTCGTCGACAACGGCCTGCTGCGCCTGCACGAAGGCGAGCAGGTGATGGCCATGTTCGCCGAGAACATGGGCGTCAAGGTGATCCGCGCCAACGCTGAAGATCAGTTCTTGAATAACCTGGCCGGCGAGTCCGACCCGGAGAAGAAGCGCAAGATCATCGGCCGCACCTTCATCGACGTGTTCGATGCCCAGTCCAGCAAATTGGACAACATCAAGTACCTCGCCCAGGGCACCATCTACCCCGACGTGATCGAGTCGGCCGGCGCCAAGAGCGGCAAGGCCCACGTGATCAAGTCCCACCACAACGTGGGTGGCCTGCCGGAGGAAATGAACCTCAAGCTGGTCGAACCGCTGCGCGAACTGTTCAAGGACGAAGTCCGCCGCTTGGGCCTGGAACTGGGCCTGCCGTACGACATGGTCTACCGCCACCCATTCCCGGGCCCGGGCCTGGGCGTGCGGATCCTCGGTGAAGTGAAGAAGGAATACGCCGACCTGCTGCGTCGCGCCGACCACATCTTCATCGAAGAACTGCGCAAGGCCGACTGGTACCACAAAGTCAGCCAGGCGTTCGTGGTGTTCCAGCCGGTGAAATCGGTTGGCGTGGTCGGTGACGGCCGTCGTTACGCATGGGTCGTGGCCCTGCGTGCGGTGGAAACCATCGACTTCATGACCGCCCGCTGGGCACACCTGCCGTACGAACTGCTGGAGACTGTCAGCGGCCGTATCATCAATGAGATCGAAGGCATCTCGCGCGTGACGTATGACGTATCGAGCAAGCCGCCGGCGACGATTGAGTGGGAGTGATCCTGCGGTAGCAGGTGAGCGTTGAATAACAAAACCCCGGTCATGTGCCGGGGTTTTGTGCTTTTGGTGTTTGTTTACCGCCGCGCAATATCCGAAAAATAAAACTTATCTAACGTATGCCGCGACTCGGTGTACTCGAACTGCCGCCCGTCCTGCAGAAATGTCTGGTTGCTCACCACGATCACATGGCTCTGGCCTTCGAGGTCCAGGTGGGTCTGGTCGTCTTTGCCGCGCGGCAGGGCTTCGATGGTGCGTTGCGCGTAGGCAATTTGCAGTTGCAAGGTCTGTTCGATAAACGCGTAGATCGACTGCTCGGCAATCGAGCGGTCCAGGCCGGGGATCACGTCGGCCACGAAGTGGTTGATGTCGAGGATCACCCGTTTGCCACCGATGCGCCGTACCCGTTTGATGCGGGTGATCAGGGTGCCGGGTTCGGCTTCGATGTGTTGCAGCAGTGAGCCTTCCAGTGGGAACTGAGTGAATTCGACCACTTCGGTGCGTACGTCGTCGCCCAGGTCGGCGTGGGTTTCGTGGAAGCTGACGATGCCGCCCAGCTGGAACTCGATCGGGTTGGGCGACAACACGAAGGTGCCCTTGCCGTGGATCTTTTGCGCAAACCCGCGCTCCTGCAACTGCTCGATGGCGCGACGCACGGTGCCTCGGCTGGCCTGGTAGCTGTCCATCAGTTCGGTTTCGGAGGGGAGGCGCGTGCCGCGTTGCAGGCGTTCAGTGGTGATGCTGGCAAGCAGATCCGTATAGATCTGGTTGTATTTGCTCATGGGGATGGCTCTTTGCCGGGGTTGCGGTCAAGGCAGGAACCTTAGTGGCAGAGAGGCGGTTTGTCCATTAGGCCCTTGGTTCATGCGGCTTGCAGCGACGCGCTGTCCTACAAAAGATAAACAATATGTAACTCGTACAGACGAGTTGTTGCTTTAACTCGTACAGACGAGTACTTTTGCCCTCGGCGTGCTGCCAATGACTGCCCCCAATAAAAAAAACCAAAGTGGAAACCAAGCATGAGCCACGACTATTCCAATATCGCCCGCGAGATTCTCGAGAACCTCGGGGGCAGCGACAACCTTGAGCAAGCTGCCCACTGTGTGACCCGTCTGCGCCTGGCGCTCAAGGACCCGAGCCTGGTCAACGGCAGCGCGCTGAACCAGGTGGATCTGGTCAAGGGCTCGTTCTTTACCGGCGGTCTGTTCCAGGTGGTAATCGGCCCCGGCGAAGTGGAGAAGGTCTACGCCGCCCTGCGTGAACAGACCGGCCTCGCCGCCGCGACCATCGCCGACGTGAAGAAGAAGGGCGCCGACAAGACCAACGCCATGCAGCGCCTGGTGCGGGTGTTCTCCGATGTGTTCATGCCGATCCTGCCCGCGCTGATCATCGCCGGCCTGTTGATGGGCGTGAACAACCTGATGGGCGCCAAGGGCATGTTCATCGAGGGCAAGACGCTGCTGGAGGCTTATCCGGACCTGGATGGCCTGTGGAGCCTGATCAACCTGATGGCCAACACCTCGTTCGTGTTCCTGCCGGCCCTGGTGGGCTGGTCGGCGGCCAAGCGGTTTGGCGGCAGCGAAATCCTCGGCATCGTGCTCGGCCTGATGCTGGTGCACCCGGACCTGCTCAACGCCTGGAACTACGGCAAGGCGGTGGCCGGTCTCGACGGCCAGAGCCTGCCGTACTTCGATATCTTCGGTTGGTTCAAGATTGAAAAAGTCGGTTACCAGGGGCAGATCCTGCCGATCCTGATGGCGGCCTACGTGATGAGCGTCATCGAGAAATGGCTGCGGGCGCGGGTGCCCAACGCGATTCAACTGCTGGTCGTGCCGATCACCACCATCGTTGTGACCGGCGTGCTGGCCCTGGCCATCATCGGCCCGGTGACCCGTCACCTCGGCATCCTGATCACCGAAGGCGTGGTCACCCTGTTTGACCTGGCGCCGATGGTCGGCGGGGCGATTTTCGGCCTGCTGTATGCGCCGCTGGTGATCACCGGCATGCACCACATGTTCCTCGCCGTGGACCTGCAACTGATCTCCACCCAGGGAGGCACTTTCATCTGGCCGATGATCGTCATGTCCAACCTGGCCCAGGGCAGCGCCGCGCTCGCGGTGTTCTACACCACCCGTAATGCACGGGACAAAAGCATGGCCTCGACCTCGGCGATTTCCGCGTACTTCGGCATCACTGAACCTGCGATGTTTGGCGTGAACCTGCGCTTCAAGTTCCCGTTCTATGCCGCGCTGCTCGGCTCGGCGCTGGGCAGCATTTTCCTGTCGCTGAACAAGGTGCAGGCGTCGGCCATCGGCGTCGGTGGCTTGCCTGGATTCATTTCGATCATTCCGCAGTACATCCCCAGCTTTGTGATCGGGATGGTCATCGCGATCGTGGTGCCGTTTGTCCTGACCTGTGCGTTGAGCATGAAAATTGTTCGGCCTGGATATCGCGTCGCCTGAACCATCGCAATCGGGGGCAAGCCCCCTCCCACATTGAAACGCATTTCAAATGTGGGAGGGGGCTTGCCCCCGATGAGGCCCTAAAGGCCTGCACAACAATCAACTGAAGGAGCCCACCATGCAAGACTGGCAACACTCGGTGATCTACCAGATCTACCCCAAAAGCTTCCACAGCCACGCGGGTAACGCCACCGGTGACCTGCTGGGCATCGTGGACAAGCTCGACTACCTCAAGTGGCTGGGTGTGGACTGCCTGTGGATCACCCCATTCCTGCGCTCGCCGCAACGCGACAACGGTTACGACATCAGCGACTACTACGCCATCGACCCCAGCTACGGGACCATGGCCGACTGCGACTTGCTGATCAGCGAAGCGGCCAAGCGCGGCATCAAGCTGATGCTCGACATCGTGGTCAACCACACCTCCATCGAGCACGAATGGTTCCAGCAGGCACGCAGCAGCCTGGACAATCCGTACCGCGACTTCTACATCTGGCGCGACCAGCCGAACAACTGGGAATCCAAGTTCGGCGGCTCGGCCTGGGAGTACGAGGCGCAAACCGGCCAGTACTTCCTGCACCTGTTCGACCACACCCAGGCCGACCTGAATTGGGACAACCCCAAGGTGCGCGCCGAGGTGTTCAAGCTGATGCGCTTCTGGCGCGACAAGGGCGTGGGCGGTTTCCGCCTGGATGTGATCAACCTGATCTCCAAGCCCGCCGATTTTCCCGAGGACACCAGCGACGGCCGCCGTTTCTACACCGACGGCCCGAACGTGCATGAATACCTGCAGGAAATGCACCGCGAAGTCTTCGAGGGGCATGACCTGATCAATGTCGGCGAGATGTCGTCCACCAGCCTCGAGCACTGCATTCGCTACTCCAATCCCGCGTCGAAAGAGCTGTCGATGACCTTCAACTTTCATCACCTGAAAGTCGATTACCCGAACCTGCAGAAGTGGGTGAAGGCTGACTTCGACTTCCTGCAGCTCAAGCAGATCTTCTCTGACTGGCAGCTGGGCATGCAGGCCGGTGGCGGCTGGAACGCGCTGTTCTGGTGTAACCACGACCAGCCGCGGGTGGTCTCGCGTTTCGGCAATGACGGTGAACATCGCGTGGTCTCGGCCAAGATGCTCGCCACCGCGCTGCACTTTCTCCAGGGCACGCCGTATGTGTACCAGGGCGAAGAACTGGGCATGACCAATCCGGGCTTTGACCGGATCGAGCAGTACCGCGATGTGGAGACCCTGAACATCTTCCGGCTCAAGCGTGATGCGGGGGAATCCGAGGCGTCGAGCATGGCGGCGATCATGCAGAAGTCCCGCGATAACGGCCGTACGCCGATGCAGTGGAATGCCGATAGGAATGCCGGTTTCAGCAGCGGTGAACCCTGGATCGGCATTCCGGCCAATGCCTCCATCATCAACGTCGAAAGCCAACGGGATGACCCCGAGTCCGTGCTGCATCACTACCGCGCGTTGATTGCGTTGCGCCGTCATGAACCGCTGATCCAGGAAGGTATTTATCGCGAGCTGCTGCAAGGCCACTCGCAAGTCTGGGCGTACCTGCGCGAAGGCCATGGCGAACGCCTGCTGGTGCTGAACAACTTCTACGGCACGCCCTGCGAAATCCAACTGCCGGACAACGTGATCAACCAGGCGACTGAACAACGCCTGCTGATCAGTAACTACCCCGACTGCCCGGCGCGAACGGGCACGGTTGCATTACGCCCTTACGAATCGTTCGTGCTGCACCTCAAGGACTGAGACCCGCTGTAACCCCGTGTGGGAGCACGGGGCGCTGCAAAAAACATAATAAAAATATCGGAGTGCTTTATGAAAACAACAATAAAGCTGGGCCTCGTTGCGTCTTGTCTAAGCCTGCCTCTTGGCGTTCAAGCCTTGGAATTTGCGGGTTACGTGCGCAGTGGCGCGGGGACGTCGACGGGCAATGGCCCACAGCAGTGTTTCCAATTACCCGGGGCGCAAACCAAATACCGTCTGGGCAACGAGTGCGAGCAGTACGCCGAACTGGAGTTGCGCCAGAACCTGCTCACCCTCGACGACGGCTCGGTGCTCAGCGTCGATGCCATGGCATCGCTCTACAACAAGTACGACCGCGCGCTGAAGTTCCAGGGCGAAAACAACGGCACCGCGCGCATGCCGCAGATGTATGCGCAGTGGTCCAACCTGCCAGCCCTTAATGGCGGTTCGCTGTGGGCCGGCCGGCGTTACTACAAACGTAACGACATCCATATCTCCGACTTCTACTACTGGAACCAGAGCGCCACGGGCGGTGGTATCGAGGACGTGCTGATCGGCGACCTCAAGTACAGCTATGCCATTTCCCGCAAGGACAACCTGTACCAGAAGGAATACGCCACCCGTCACGACTTCAACGTCGCGGGCTTCAAGACCAACCCCGGCGGCGAGCTGGAACTGGGCCTGAGCTACATCGAAAAAGCCGGCGGGCGCGACACCAACAGCGGTTGGGCGCTCACCGCGCAGCACGTGCAAAAACCTTTCCTGGGCGGCAAGAACAAGTTCGCCTTGCAGTACGGCGAAGGCCCCGGCACCGGCCTGGGTTACACCGGCAATACCTTCCTGGACAACAGCAGCAAAAGTTACCGCGCCGTGGAGTTTTTCGATTGGCAGGTGACCCCGCGTTTCGGTGGGCAGATCGAAGCGGTGTACCAGAAGGATATTCGTCCGGGCAGCCAGGACCAGACCTGGGTGTCCCTCGGTGTGCGTCCGGCGTACGCCATCAGCGAACAGTTCAAACTGGTCGCCGAGCTTGGGCATGATCAGGTCGAGGCTACGGGCGGGACGCGCAAACTGAGCAAATTCACCTTCGCTCCGACCTGGTCGCCCAAAGGCCCGGATTTCTGGGCGCGGCCGGAGGTGCGCTTGTACTACACCTATGCCACCTGGAACGAAGCGGCCAAACGTGCGGCGAATGAATTGGCGGCGGGGTCGGCGTTGTCCGATACCGGCTCGTATGGCACGGCGCGGCATGGGTCGAACGTTGGTGTGCAGGTTGAGTATTGGTGGAAGTGACCCTTCCTCCGCTCAATGATATCTACGGAACAAAACAACAGGTGAAGTCATGACCACAACTCAACCCCTGGAATTACTGGCGCCCTTGTCGGGTGTGCTGCTGGCGCTGGACAAGGTGCCCGACCCGGTCTTCTCCAGCCGCCTGATTGGCGATGGCTTGTGCATCGACCCCACGTCGCAGACCCTCTGCGCGCCATTGGCCGGGACGATCAGCAATATCCAGGACAGTGGTCATGCCGTCAGCATCACCGACGACAACGGCGTCCAGGTGCTCATGCACATTGGCCTGGACACTGTGAACCTGGCGGGCAAGGGCTTCACCCGGTTGGTGCAGGAAGGCCAGCGGGTGGAGGCCGGGCAGCCGTTGATCGAATTGGATGCCGACTACGTGGCGCTCCATGCGCGCAGTCTGCTGACCTTGATGCTGGTGGTCAGCGGCGAACCGTTCAGCGTGTTGGCCACCGATGGTGTGGAGGTCGGCCAGCCGTTGCTGCAGTTATCCCCAGGTGAAGCCGTTGGCGCAGTGGACGAGGAGGAGGGCGATGCGCTGTTCTCCAAGCCGTTGACCTTACCCAATGCCAACGGTTTGCACGCCCGGCCGGCGGCGGTGTTCGCCCAGGCGGCGAAGGGGTTCAAGGCGAGCATCTACCTGCACAAGCAAACCCAGAGCGCCAACGCCAAGTCGCTGGTGGCAATCATGGCGTTGCAAACGGTACGGGGCGACAGCTTGCAGGTGAGCGCCGCAGGGCAAGATGCCGAAGAGGCGATCAAGGCGCTGGTGGCCTTGTTGGCTGAAGGTTGTGGCGAGGTAATTGCGAGCGTTGCCGAGCCCGTCGAAATTCAGTCGTCGGCGACCGTGCTGCGGGGCGTGTGTGCATCGCCGGGTTCGGCGTTTGGCCAAGTCGTTCAAGTGACTGAGCCTGAACTGACCATCACTGAGCAAGGCACGGGGGAAGCCACCGAACGTGCTGCCTTGGCGCGTGGCCTGCTGGCTGCCACTGAGGCATTGCAGGCGTTACGGGACAAGGCTGCCGGCAGTGCCCAGGCCGAGATTTTCCGCGCTCACCAGGAATTGCTCGAAGACCCGACCTTGCTGGAACAAGCCCACCGTTTGTTGGCGGAGGGCAAGAGCGCCGCGTTTGCCTGGAACAGTGCCACGCTCGCGACCGCCAAGCTATTCCAGGGGCTGGGCAACGCGCTGATCGCCGAGCGCGCGGCAGACCTGGCCGATGTCGGCAAGCGTGTGCTGAAACTGATCCTGGGTATTCAGGACAACGCTTGGGACTTGCCGGAGCGCGCGATCCTGATCGCCGAGCAATTGACCCCTTCGCAGACGGCCAGCCTGGATACCCGCAAAGTGCTGGGGTTCGTCACCGTTGGCGGCGGCGCGACCAGCCATGTCGCCATCCTTGCCCGCGCCCTCGGCCTACCGGCCATTTGCGGTGTTCCAACCGAGGTGCTGGGGCTGGCCAATGGCAAACAGGTGTTGCTCGACGCCGACAAGGGCGAGCTGCACCTGGAGCCGGACCTGGCCGAAATCGAGCAACTGGACATTGCGCGCAAGCAACAGGCGCTCCGCCATCAGCGCGATGTGGCACAGGCGTCTTTGTCTGCCACCACCCGCGATGGCCATCACGTCGAAGTCACCGCCAACGTGGCCTCGTTGCAGGAGGTGGAGCAATCCCTGACCCTGGGTGGCGAAGGTGTCGGCCTTTTGCGCTCGGAATTCCTCTACCTGGATCGCAACCGCGCGCCAGGCCCCGATGAACAAGCGGCCACCTACACCGCCATCGCCCGTGCCCTGGGCACCGAGCGCAACCTGGTGGTGCGCACCCTGGACGTCGGCGGCGACAAGCCGTTGGCCTATGTGCCGATGGACGCCGAAACCAACCCGTTCCTCGGCCTGCGCGGTATCCGCCTGTGCCTGGAACGTCCTGAGCTGCTGCGCGAACAATTCCGTGCGATCCTCGCCAGCGCAGGCTTTGCGCGGCTGCACATCATGTTGCCGATGGTCAGCCTGCTATCGGAGCTGCACCTGGCCCGCAGGATTCTTGAAGAGGAAGCACTGGCGCTGGGGCTTACCGAGCTGCCGAAGCTGGGCATCATGATAGAAGTGCCGTCTGCCGCGCTGATGGCGGATGTGTTCTCGCCCCACGTGGACTTTTTCTCCATCGGCACCAACGACCTGACCCAATACACCCTGGCCATGGACCGCGACCACCCGCGCCTGGCCAACCAGGCCGATAGTTTCCACCCGGCGGTGCTGCGCCTGATCGCCACCACGGTCAAGGCCGCCCATGCCCATGGCAAGTGGGTGGGGGTGTGCGGTGCGCTGGCTTCCGAAGCGCTGGCCGTGCCGGTGCTGATCGGGCTGGGCGTGGACGAGTTGTCGGTCAGCGTGCCGTTGATCCCCACCATCAAGGCCACCGTGCGCGAACTGGACCTGGCCGACTGCCAGATCATCGCCCGCCAGGTACTGGGCCTGGAAGAAGCCGCCCAGGTGCGTGAGGCCTTGCGCCAATATCACGCAGCCACCGTTGAAACCTCACCTGTCATGGAGCTTTGAGCATGTTCGAGAAATTGCAGCGGGCGTTCTGGAAAGCCCTGACGCCGGATTTGATTGCCGAGACCGTAGCAACACCGACGCAGAGTCTATTGCCGGCCGAAGTAATCAGCGCGTTGGGCGGCGCGGACAACCTCAAAACGCAGCAGCGTGTGGCGCTGACGCGGGTGCGGGTGCAGTTGCAGGATGCGGGGCGGTTGGATGAGGTGGCGTTGAAGGCGGCCGGTGTCGCAGGGGTGATGGTGTTAACGGGCGGCGTAGTCCATCTGCTCACCGGTCTATAATCCAAATAGAGATCAAAATGTGGGAGGGGGCTTGCCCCCGATTGCAATGTATCTGTCAGCTTATTTGTAGCTGACACACCGCTATCGGGGGTAAGCCACCTCCCACCGGGTTTTGCTGTGTTCTTACAGCTGCGGGTTATCTTCCGGCGGCTTGGTCTTGTCGATACCCGGCACATGCAAGTTGCCTTCGACCACCTGGTTGCCCTCCAGCTGCGGCTGGGTCACCCAGGTGAGGATGTCGTAGTAACGCCGGATGTTCGCCACAAAGTGCACCGGCTCACCGCCTCGCGCATAGCCGTAGCGGGTCTTGCTGTACCACTGCTTCTGCGACAGGCGCGGCAGCATCTTTTTCACATCCAGCCACTTGTTCGGGTTCAGGCCTTCGCGCTTGGCCAGCGTGCGCGCATCCTCCAGGTGGCCGGTGCCAACGTTGTAGGCGGCGAGGGCGAACCAGGTGCGATCCGGTTCGGCGATGCTGTCGTCCAGTTCATCCTTGATCTTGGCCAGGTATTTGGCGCCGCCCATGATGCTTTGCTTGGGATCCAGGCGGTTGGACACGCCCATGGCCTGGGCGGTGTTCTGGGTCAGCATCATCAGGCCACGCACGCCGGTCTTGGAGGTGACGGCCGGCTGCCACAGCGATTCCTGATAGCCGATGGCGGCCAGCAGGCGCCAATCGACCTTTTCTTCCTTGGCATAGGCGCGGAAGTGTTTCTCGTACTTGGGTAAACGCTGCTGCAGATGCTGGGCGAAGGTGTAGGCACCCACATAGCCGAGCACGTCGACGTGCCCGTAGTAGCGGTCTTTAAGACGCTGCAACGTGCCGTTCTTCTCGACTTTATCCAGGTAACTGTTGATCTCGTTGAGCAGGCTGTTGTCATCACCGGCAGCGACAGCCCAGCTCTGGTTGCTGGCGTCGCCCAGGTCGAACGCCACGCGTACGTTGGGGAAGTACACCTGGTTCATCGCCACTTCGTTGGAGTCCACCAGGGTCAGATCGATTTGCCCCTCGTCCACCATGCGCAGCAGGTCGACTACCTCAACGGCGTCGGATTCTTCGTATTCAATTGCAGGATTCTGCTTCTTCAGCGCCGCCAATTGTTCGGCGTGGGTGCTGCCCTTGAGCACCATGATCTTCTTGCCCACCAGGTCCGCCGCGTTCGTCGGGCGGGACTGGCCATTGCGGTAGATGATCTGCGGAGTGACTTCCAGGTAAGGGTGGGAGAAACGTACCTGCGCCTTGCGCTGTTCGCTGCTGACCAGGCCGGCGGCGGCGAGGACCGGGCCGTTGGGTTTGCCCAGCTGGCCGAACAGGTCGTCGAGGTTGTCGGCGGTCTCGATTTCCAGCTTCACGCCCAGGTCGTCGGCGAAGCGCTTGACCAGTTCGTACTCGAAACCGGTTTCACCGTTGCGGTCCTGGAAATAAGTCGCCGGGCTGTTCCGGGTGATCACCCGCAAGACGCCATCCTCCTTGATTCGCTCGAGCGTGCTGGGTTTATCAACACAGGCGCTGAGCATCAGGAAGAGTCCGGTGGCGATGAGCCATTTGGCGCATCGCGGTCGCAAAGCCGTTGGGGAGAACATCTGCGCAGTATACGCAAACGGCCCACGGCGCCATATCTCGACAGCGTGGACGTTGTCTGCTAGCGCCGGCAAAACTGTGCTGCAACCCGCAGAAACGCGGCTTGGCGAGGGATTGTGACGGTTAAAATAACTGCGCCGAATGCCCCTCATGACCCGGCGAAAGGGGTGTAATCCGGCCAACTGACGTTCGGCGGCAGCCACCGGTAGCGTTTCGGGTGCCGTTGGCGGCGGTTTACGCTAGAATGCACGGCCTCAAAGCACACCCCCTTCCCGAGGCTGTCCCGAAGATGTTGATCCTGCGCGGCGCTCCTGCCCTTTCTGCCTTTCGCCACAGCAAACTCCTTGAGCAACTGAGCCAGAAGGTTCCAGCTGTTACAGGCCTGTACGCTGAATTTGCTCACTTCGCCGACGTTACCGGCGTGTTGAACGCCGACGAACAGCAAGTGCTCGCACGCCTTCTGAAGTACGGCCCAAGCGTTCCGGTCCAAGAGCCTGATGGCCGCTTGTTCCTGGTGCTGCCACGGTTCGGCACCATCTCGCCCTGGTCGAGCAAGGCCAGCGATATCGCCCGTAACTGCGGCCTGGAGAAAATCCAGCGTCTGGAGCGTGGTATCGCTTTCTACGTCGCGGGCCAGTTCAGCGATGCCGACGCCGAGCTGATCGCCAGCAGCCTGCACGACCGCATGACCCAGATCATCGTCAGCCAGCTGGAACAGGCTGCCGGCCTGTTCAGCCATGCCGAGCCCAAGCCGCTGACCGCGATTGACGTGCTCGGCGGTGGCCGCGCCGCCCTCGAGAAGGCCAACACCGAGCTGGGCCTGGCCCTGGCCGAAGACGAGATCGACTACCTGGTCAACGCCTTCAACGGCTTGAAGCGCAACCCGCACGACATCGAACTGATGATGTTCGCCCAGGCCAACTCCGAGCACTGCCGTCACAAGATCTTCAACGCCAGCTGGGACATCGACGGCGAAAGCCAGGAAAAAAGCCTGTTCGGCATGATCAAGAACACCTACGTGATGCACAGCGAAGGAGTTCTTTCTGCTTATAAGGACAACGCCTCGGTGATCGTCGGCTCCGTCGCCGGCCGTTTCTTCCCGGACCCTGAGACCCGCCAGTACGGTGCGGTCCAGGAGCCGGTGCACATCCTGATGAAGGTCGAGACCCACAACCACCCGACCGCGATTGCCCCGTTCCCGGGCGCAGCCACCGGTTCCGGCGGCGAAATTCGCGACGAAGGTGCTACCGGTCGCGGCGCCAAGCCCAAGGCGGGCCTCACCGGTTTCACCGTGTCCAACCTGCAGATCCCGGGTTTCGAACAGCCGTGGGAAGTGCCGTACGGCAAACCTGAGCGCATCGTCACTGCGCTGGACATCATGATCGAAGGCCCGCTGGGCGGCGCTGCGTTCAACAACGAATTCGGGCGTCCGGCGCTGACCGGTTACTTCCGGACCTTCGAACAATCCATCACCACCCCGCGTGGCGATGAAGTGCGCGGCTACCACAAGCCGATCATGTTGGCCGGCGGCATGGGCAACATCCGTGAAGAACACGTCAAGAAAGGCGAGATCCTGGTCGGCTCCAAGCTGATCGTGCTCGGCGGCCCGGCGATGCTGATCGGCCTCGGCGGCGGCGCGGCGTCCTCCATGGCCACCGGCACCAGCTCGGCAGACCTGGACTTCGCTTCGGTACAGCGCGAAAACCCGGAGATGGAACGCCGCTGCCAGGAAGTCATCGACCGTTGCTGGCAGTTGGGTGACAAGAACCCGATCAGCTTCATCCACGACGTTGGCGCGGGCGGTTTGTCCAATGCCTTCCCGGAACTGGTCAACGATGGCGACCGGGGTGGCCGCTTCGAACTGCGCAACATTCCAAACGACGAGCCGGGCATGGCCCCGCACGAAATCTGGAGCAACGAATCCCAGGAACGCTACGTACTGGCGGTTGGTGCAGAAGACTTCGCGCGCTTCCAGGCCATCTGCGAACGCGAGCGCTGCCCGTTTGCCGTGGTCGGCGAAGCCACTGCCGAACCGCAGCTTACCGTCACCGACAGCCACTTCGGCAACAGCCCGGTGGACATGCCGCTTGAAGTGCTGCTGGGCAAAGCCCCGCGCATGCACCGTTCGGCGGTACGTGAAGCCGAGCTGGGCGATGACTTCGACCCAAGCCAACTTGAACTGGCCGACAGCATCGAACGCGTGCTGCACCACCCGGCCGTGGCGAGCAAGAGCTTCCTGATCACCATCGGCGACCGCACCATCACCGGCCTTGTGGCCCGTGACCAGATGGTCGGCCCGTGGCAAGTGCCGGTGGCTGACGTTGCCGTCACCGCCACCAGCTTCGACGTCTACACCGGTGAAGCCATGGCCATGGGCGAACGTACGCCGCTGGCCCTGCTGGATGCGCCGGCGTCAGGCCGCATGGCCATCGGTGAAACCCTCACCAACATCGCCGCGTCGCGCATCGGCAAGCTGTCCGATATCAAGCTGTCGGCCAACTGGATGTCCGCTGCCGGCCACCCGGGTGAAGATGCGCGCCTGTACGACACCGTCAAGGCGGTCGGCATGGAACTGTGCCCTGAGCTGGGCATCACCATTCCGGTGGGCAAGGACTCCATGTCCATGGCCACCCGTTGGAACGAAGACGGCGTCGACAAGACAGTCACCTCGCCGCTGTCGCTGATCGTCACCGGTTTTGCACCGGTCACTGACATCCGCCAGACCCTGACCCCGCAACTGCGCATGGACAAGGGCACCACCGACCTGATCCTGATCGACCTGGGCCGTGGCCAGAACCGCATGGGCGCGTCGATCCTGGCGCAGACCCATGGCAAGCTCGGCAAGCAGGCTCCGGACGTCGATGACGCCGAGGACCTCAAAGCCTTCTTTGCCGTGATCCAGGGCCTCAACGCCGACGGTCACCTGCTGGCTTACCACGACCGTTCCGATGGCGGCTTGCTGACCAGCGTTGTCGAGATGGCCTTCGCCGGTCACTGTGGCCTGAATATCGTGCTCGACAGCGTTGCCGAGGATGCGTCCGAGATCAACGGCATCCTGTTCAACGAAGAGCTGGGCGCAGTGATCCAGGTTCGCCAGGACGCGACCCCGGACGTACTCGCCCAATTCAGCGCCGCCGGCCTGGACGACTGCGTGGCCGTGATCGGCCAGCCAATCAACAATGGCGAGATCAACATCTCGTTCAATGGCGACACGGTGTTTGCCGGCCAGCGCCGCTTGCTGCAACGCCAGTGGGCCGAGACCAGCTACCAGATCCAACGCCTGCGTGACAACGCCGACTGCGCCGAGCAGGAATTCGACGTGATCCTGGAAGAAGAGAATCCGGGCCTGAGCACCAAGCTCAGCTTCGACGTCAACCAGGACATCGCCGCGCCTTACATCAAGAAAGGCATTCGTCCACAGGTTGCCGTACTGCGTGAGCAGGGCGTCAACGGCCAGGTGGAAATGGCGGCGGCGTTCGATCGCGCCGGCTTCAATGCGATCGACGTGCACATGAGCGATATCCTCGCCGGTCGCGTTGACCTCAACGAGTTCAAAGGCCTGGTGGCCTGCGGCGGTTTCTCCTACGGCGACGTGCTGGGTGCCGGTGAAGGCTGGGCCAAGTCGGCCCTGTTCAACAGCCGTGCGCGCGATGCGTTCCAGGGCTTCTTCGAGCGCAACGACAGCTTTACCCTGGGTGTGTGCAACGGTTGCCAGATGATGTCCAACCTCAGCGAACTGATCCCGGGCAGCGAGTTCTGGCCGCACTTTGTGCGCAACCGTTCCGAGCAGTTCGAAGCCCGTGTTGCCATGGTGCAGGTGCAGGAGTCCAACTCGATCTTCCTGCAAGGCATGGCCGGTTCGCGCATGCCGATCGCCATTGCCCACGGTGAAGGCCATGCCGAGTTCGCCAGTGAAGAAGCCTTGCTTGAAGCTGACCTGTCCGGCACCGTCGCCCTGCGTTTCGTCGACAACCACGGCAAGGTCACCGAGACTTACCCGGCCAACCCGAACGGCTCGCCGCGCGGGATCACCGGCCTTACCAGCCGCGACGGTCGCGTGACCATCATGATGCCGCACCCGGAGCGTGTATTCCGCGCCGTGCAGAACTCGTGGCGTCCGGAAGAGTGGAACGAAGACGGCGCCTGGATGCGCATGTTCCGCAACGCCCGCGTGTGGGTGAACTGAGGCCGTGTACAAGCTCAGCTTCTTCGTGCCCGACAGCCACGTGGAGACGGTGAAAACCGCTGTCTTCGCCGCTGGCGGCGGGCGCATCGGCAACTACGACAGCTGCGCCTGGCAAGTGCTGGGCCAGGGCCAATTCCGCGCGTTGGACGGCAGTCAGCCGTTTACCGGGCAGGTGGGCCAGGTTGAAGTGGTTGAAGAGTGGAAGGTTGAGCTGGTGGTGGCGGATGAGTTGATTGTGGCGGTTGTGGCTGCGTTGAAGCTCAGTCACCCCTACGAGACACCGGCGTATGAGGTGTGGCAGTTGGCGGATTTTTGATTCGCACGCTGCAAAAACAAGAAACCCGCTGGGCCAGTTTGGCCAGCGGGTTTTTTGTCGGCTGTCAGGGCCTCATCGCGGGCAAGCCCGGCTCCCACATCTTGAATGTATTCACAGATAAAAATGTGGGAGCCGGGCTTGCCCGCGATGGGGGCTGTTCAGGCCAAGATTTGTTAGGCCCCAGCCCCAATCTGGCGACCGCTGACCAACCGCTCCAACGCGTCACCCAAGCCCGACGCTTTGTCACCAATCAACAAATGCCAAACACCGCTTTCCAGCTGGCTCACACCCTGGCAACCCAGAGCAGTCAGGTCAGCTTCAGACAACTCCGAGTCATCCCCTAACTCCACTCGCAACCGCGTCATAGCCACCGCTTCCAACTGGCGAACATTACCTCGGCCACCCAAGGCATTCAGCCATTTCTCAGCCTCTTGCATATTCACTGATACGGGCTTATCCACAGGCGCCGGTTGCACGGGCGCACTGGCAACAAACGAAGGCATGGCCAACCGAATCTCATCGGCAATGCTGTCTGCCATCGGCCCGACCACCACCTGCAAACTGCCGCCGTTACCTGGCCGTACGACCGCCATGGCACCCAGCGCTTTCAACTCCGCATCCACCGCCTTGTTGCGATCCACCATGTCCAACCGCAAGCGCGTGGTGCAGGCGCCGACACTCAGCAAATTCTGCGCACCACCCAAGGCCTGGATGTAGGCCGTGGCGCGCTGGTTATCTGTCATCACCTCAGCCGGCACCACCTGGATATCTTCACGGCCTGGCGTCTTCAGGTTGAACCGGCGAATGCAGTAGCTGAACACGCTGTAATAGACCAGCGCATACGCCAGGCCTACTGGGAACACCAGCCAGCCGTTGGTGGACTTGCCCCAGCCCAGCACCATGTCGATAAACCCACCGGAGAAGGTAAAGCCCAGGTGGATATTCAGCATATTGGTGACCGCCATCGACAGGCCGGTCAGCACCGCATGGATCAGGTACAAAAACGGCGCGAGGAACATGAAGGCGAATTCAATCGGCTCGGTCACCCCGGTCAGAAACGACGTCAGCGCCATCGACAGGAAAATCCCGCCCATCACTTTGCGCCGTTCCGGCAGCGCATTGCGGTACATCGCCAGACACGCCGCTGGCAGCCCGAACAGCATCACCGGGAACATACCGGTCATGAACTGGCCGCCTTTGGGGTCGCCAGCAAAATAACGGGTCAGGTCGCCGGTCACCACGGCACCGGTCACCGGGTCGGTGAAGGTGCCAAACACGAACCACGCCATATTGTTGAGGATGTGGTGCAGACCGGTGACGATCAGCAGGCGGTTGAACACGCCAAACACGAAGGCGCCCAGGCTGCCGCTCTCCATCAGCAACACGCCGAAGCTGTTGATGCCATGCTGGATCGGCGGCCAGATCAGGCCGAAGATCACACCCAGCGCGACCGCCGAGAACCCCGTGACAATCGGTACGAACCGTCGTCCACCAAAAAACGCCAGGTACTCCGGCAGCTTGATGTCCTTGAAGCGGTTATACAGCGCGCCTGCCATCAAACCACTGGCGATACCGGCGAGCATGCCCATGTTGATGGTCGAGTCCATCACCTTGAGCGTGGAAACCATCACCAGGTAACCAATCGCCCCGGCGAGACCCGCCGTGCCGTTGTTGTCGCGGGCGAAGCCCACGGCAATGCCGATGGCGAAGATCAGCGCCAGGTTGGCGAAGATCGCCTGCCCGGCGTCGTGCATCACCGCGATGTTCAAAAGATCGGTGTCGCCCAGGCGCAGCAACAGGCCGGCGATCGGCAGGATCGCGATCGGTAGCATCAGTGCACGGCCCAGGCGTTGCAGGCCTTCGATGAAATGTTGGTACATGGCGAGTCTCCTTTTTTCTTGTTGTTGTCAGCTCAGCGGCCAGTGGTATTGACAGGCTTGGCGAACGGCCTGGGCGCTGCTCAGGTCGAGCAGGCCCTGGCTCAGTTGCCGGCATTGCGCCGCGTCCAGGTGGCGGACGCGGTCCTTGATTTCTCCGATCTGCGGCGGGCTCACCGACAGCTCGCTGACCCCCAGGCCGACCAGTACCGGCGTGGCCAGCGGGTCGGAGGCGAGGGCGCCGCACACCCCGACCCAGCGCCCGTGTTGCGCCGCGCCTGCGCAGGTCTGGGCGATCAGCCGCAGCAGCGCCGGGTGCAGCGCATCAACGCGCGCGGCGAGGCCGGCGTGGTCGCGGTCCATGGCCAGGGTGTACTGGGACAGGTCATTGGTGCCGATGGACAGGAAGTCGGCATGTTTGGCCAACTGCTCGGCCATCAGCGCGGCGGCGGGCACTTCGATCATCACGCCCAGTTCGGGGCGCTGGGTCAGTTCCAACTCGGCGCACAACTCGTCCAGGCGCTGGCGAATCTGCAACAACTCATCCACCTCGCTGACCATCGGCAGCAGGATGCGGCAGCGCTTCAGCGGGCTGACTTGCAGCAGCGCCCGCAGTTGCTGGTCGAGCAGTTCCGGGCGCACGTGGGCCATGCGGATACCGCGCAGGCCCAGCACCGGGTTGGCCTCGACCGGCAGTGGCAGGTAGTCGAGTTGCTTGTCGCCGCCCACGTCGATGGTGCGGATGATCACCGACTTGTCGCCCATGGCATCGAGCACGGCCTGGTAGGCCTGGCGTTGTTCCTGTTCGTCCGGTGCGGTGCGACGGTCGACAAAGAGAAATTCGGTGCGCAGCAGGCCGACGCCATCGGCGCCATTTTCAAACGCCACCAAGGCTTCGGCGCTGGAGGCAACATTCGCCGCAACTTCGATGCTCACGCCATCGGCGGTGCGTGCCGGCTGCCGGGCCTGGGCCTGTTGTTGCTGGCGCCGCAGTTTCTGCGCATCGCGAATCTGGTGCACTTCGGCATGTCGCGCGTCGCTGGGGGCCAGTTCCAGGCGGCCGTTGGCGGCGTCGAGGACCACCCGTTGGCCCTGGGGCACGTCGAGGACTTCGGCGCCCAATGCCACCACACAGGGCAAGCCTTTACCACGGGCCAAAATAGCCACATGGGAGGTGGCACCGCCTTCGGCCATGCAGATGCCGGCGGCGTTTTGCGCGCTCAGTTGCAGCAGGTCGGATGGGGTCAGTTCGTGGGCGCTGACAATCGCCCCGGCGGGCAATTCGAAATGCCAGGCTTCACCCAGCAGCGCGCGCAGTACCCGTTGTTGCAAATCCCGCAGATCATTGGCGCGTTCGGCAAACAGCGGTTTGCCCAGGGCCAGTAACACGGCGCATTGCGCCTGGATCGCGTCGCGCCAGGCATGAGTGGCGGCGCTGCCCTGCTCGATGGCGCCGGTGGCGGCGTCCAGCAGGGTCGGGTCTTCCAGCAGGGCGAGGTGGGCGGCGAAGATGTCTTCTTCCTCGACGTTCTTGCGTTGGCGCGCATGATCCAGGGTGCTGCGTATTTCGCTGCGCACCTGCTCCAGGGCGGCGTCCAGGCGTTGCAGTTGCTCGTCGGCAGCATGCTTGCCGGTGTCTGCCGGCAGTTCGATACCGGTCAGGCGGAATAATGGCCCGCAGACCAGGCCC
Organism: Pseudomonas sp. DR208; assembly: GCF_019823005.1. NCBI lineage: Bacteria > Pseudomonadati > Pseudomonadota > Gammaproteobacteria > Pseudomonadales > Pseudomonadaceae > Pseudomonas > Pseudomonas sp. DR208. Next base: position 5,296,332 of record NZ_CP081944.1, on the reverse strand, counting down.
GGCGCGGCACACACGCCTTGCAACACACCCACTTCGGTATTGACCCGACGGGACGCGGCGGCCACCGGGGTGTGGTGTTCTTCCTTGACGACGGCTGACAAGGCCGCGATCACTGCCTGCACCGCCGCTTCGGCATCCCTGCCGCGACAGCTCACACGCACCTCATCCCCTTCACCGATACCCAGGCCCAGCAAACCGATCAGGCTGTCACACGAGGCGGTTTTATCGCCAAGGTGCAGCGAGGCCTGGCTGCTGAAACCCTGCGCAGCCTTGCGCACCAACGCCGCCGGGCGGGCATGTAAACCACCGCGATGGGTGATGCGTACGCGGGCGCTGGCTTCACCCGCCGAGTTATCCACAGGCGTCGACACCGACGCTGCCAAACGCGCCACGATCTGCAACAACGGCTCGCCGACCTTGACCGTTCTAGCCGCCACCGAGCGCAACTCGAAGCGCTCGCCATTGGTCAGGATGATCAGGCTGACCAGGCTCTTGCACTGGCGTGCAATGCGGTCCAGATCAAACTGCACCAGCGCCTGGCCCTTGCTTACCCGCGCGCCATCCTTCACCAGCAAGGCGAAGCCTTCGCCGTTCAGTTCCACCGTATCGATGCCCACATGCATCAACACTTCGGCACCGTTGTCAGCGCGGATCGTCAGCGCATGCCCGGTGCGGGCGACGTGGATGATCACGCCGTCACAGGGTGCATGCAGGCAGTCATTCAACGGGTCGATGGCAATGCCGTCGCCCATTGCGCCGCTGGCGAACACTTCGTCGGGAACGTTGCCCAGGGCCAGCACCGGTCCGCTGAGGGGGGCGCTGAGGGTCAGGTCATTATTGTTGTTGGACATGGGCACGGTACTCATCAGGAAAACGCCACTCAGTGAGTGCGGGTAACTTTGCTCAGGTGACGCGGCTGGTCCGGGTCCATGCCCCGGGCTTCGGCCAAACCTGCCGCCATCACGTAGAAACTCTGGATCGCCAGGATCGGGTCCAGGGTCGGATGTTCGGCGCGGCTCAGGGTCAGGTCACGCTCGGCGATATCGTCCGGCGCAGCCAGCAACACGCGGGCACCGCGTTGACGCATGTCGGCGGCCAGGCTCAACAGGCCGGCTTGCTCGGCGCCGCGCGGGGCGAACACCAGCAGGGGGTAGTTGTCGCCAATCAGTGCCATCGGCCCGTGACGTACCTCGGCGCTGCTGAAGGCTTCGGCCTGGATCGCCGAGGTTTCCTTGAGCTTGAGCGCCGCTTCCTGAGCGATGGCAAAACCGGCGCCTCGACCGATCACCATCAGTTGCTGGCAGTCGCGCAGGGCGTCGATAGCGACCGTCCAGTCCTGCCTGGCGGCGGCACGCAGTTCGTCCGGCAAGGCGCGGCAGGCTTGCAGCAAGTCGGCTTCCTGGTTCCAGTGGCCGATCAGCAACGCGCTGGCACTCAGTGTGGCGATAAAACTTTTGGTGGCGGCGACGCTTTGCTCCGGCCCGGCGCAGAGCGGCACGTGGAATTCGCAGGCGGCTTCCAGCGGTGAGTCTTCAGCGTTGACCAGCGAAATGCTCAGGGCGCCGCGTTTGCGCAGCAGGCGCAAGCTGTTGACCAGGTCCGGGCTTTGCCCCGACTGCGAGAAACCGAACGCCACTTGGCCGCTGACTTTCAACGGGGCTTGCAGCAGGGTCACCACCGACATTGGCAACGACGCCACCGGGATGCCCACGTGCTGCATGGCCAGGTAGGCGAAGTAGCTGGCGGCGTGATCCGAGCTGCCGCGGGCGATGGTCATCGCCACTTGCGGCGGCTGGCGGCGCAGGCGGCCGGCGACTTCCTCCAGCAGCGGGTCCAGGCGTTGCAATTGCGCCGACACGGCGTCGCAGGACGCCAGGGCCTCTTCAAGCATTTTTGAAGTCAATGGTTTCTCCTTCGACCATTACGTCGGTGAGTGTCAGGGAGCGGTCCAGGCGCACGCAGTCGGCAAAACTGCCGGGTTGCAGGCGGCCGCGCTCTTCCAGGCCCAGGTAGTCCGCAGGAAATTGCGACAGGCGTTGTGAGGCTTCGCTGACGGGCAGGCCGATCTTCACCAGGTTGCGCAGCGCCTGGTCCATGGTCAGCGTGCTGCCGGCCAGGGTGCCGTCGGCCAGGCGTACGCCGCCCAGGCATTTGGTCACGGTGTGGCTGCCCAGCTTGTATTCGCCATCGGGCATGCCGGCGGCGGCAGTGGAGTCGGTGACGCAGTAAAGGCATGGGATCGAACGCAGCGCCACGCGCATGGCGCCGGGGTGCACATGCAGCAAATCCGGGATCAATTCGGCGTACTTGGCGTGGGCCAGTGCGGCGCCGACGATGCCGGGCTCGCGGTGATGCAGCGGGCTCATGGCGTTGTACAAATGGGTGAAGCTGGTGGCGCCGGCAGCGAGGGCGGCGACGCCTTCTTCATAGCTGCCCAGGGTGTGGCCGATCTGCATGCGCACGCCGCGTTCGCTGAGGGCGCGGATCAGGCCATCATGCCCGGCGATCTCCGGGGCGATGGTGATCACGCGGATCGGCGCCAGGCGCAGGTAGGCTTCCACTTCGGCCATCAAGGCGGTGTGGGCAAAGTTGGGTTGGGCGCCGAGTTTTCCCGGATTGATGTAAGGCCCTTCCAGGTGCACACCCAGTACGCGGGCGCTGCCCGTCGGACGCCGTTCGCAGAAGGTGCCGAGCTGGCCGAGTACGCTTGAGATTTCATCCACCGGCGCAGTCATGGTCGTAGCCAGCAGAGAAGTCGTACCGAAACGCACGTGGGTGCGGGTGATGGTCTCGAAGGCATCGCTGCCTTCCATGATGTCCTTGCCACCGCCGCCGTGGACGTGCAGGTCGATAAAACCCGGCAGCAGGTAGGGCAGGTCGTTGTCAGCCGGGTCGCAAGGGATGCCTTCGATGGCGATCACCTTGCCGTGCTCGTGCACCAAGCGGCCGCGAATCCAGCCGTTGGGCGTGAGGATGTTGTCTTCGGACATGGGCAGTTCTCTAGAGTCGCAGTTCAGCGGAGTAGTCATGGCGGCGCAGCTCTGCGACGAAGTCGTAGTAGTCGTTGCGGCAGTAGGTGTCGGTGATTTCAATGGGTGTGTTGTCGGCGGTGTAGCCGACCCGGGTCATCAGCAGCATCGCGGTGCCGGGGGCGATGCCCACCAGCGCGGCGAACTCGTCGGAAGCGTTGATCGCCTGCACATGCTGCAGGGCGCGCACGATGGGTTTGCCAATGCTTTCGAGGTATTCGTACAGCGAATTGCCAATGCCTTGCGGGTGCGGCAGTACCGAGGCGGGCAGGGTGCTCATCTCAATCGCCATCACCGTGTCATCTGCCTTACGCAAGCGTTTGAGGCGTGCCACTTTATCGGCGGGCGAAAGGCCCAGGCGGATCATCTCTTCGTGGGTCGGCTGGGTCAGTTCTCGTTCCAGCCATTGGGAGCTGGGCACGAAACCCTTGAGCCGCAGCATCTCGCTGAACCCCGAAAGGCGCGACAGCGGCTGTTCCAAGCGTGGCGATATATAGGTGCCGGAGCCTTGATTGCGGCGGATCAGCCCTTGGGCAAACAACACTTCCAGCGCCTTGCGAGCGGTGACTCGCGAGATGCTCAATTGCTCGCTGAGGACGCGCTCCGAGGGCAGGGCCTGTTCGGAGGTCCACTGGCCGGCATGGATCGCTGCTTCCAGTTTGCGCGCCAATTGCAGGTACAGCGGCGTGGATTGTTTATCGTCGGGGCGCAGGGCCAGGATGGGGTTCATCTGTCAGGTTTCCGATGCGGTTATTGGAGTGTTGTCGCCCGGTATTGGCCGGAAATTAATACCACTTAAATACCATGTCAATGCAGCTAAAACGGTGCGAGCAGCGGTTTAAAGGCTCCACAATGAGGCCTGGTATGAAGTGGTATTAGAGAGGTCTTTCTCGCGCACAGAACGGCGCAGCCCGCGGGGGTGAACTGGTATTCACCGGCGGGCGCAGAGGGGGGCGGGATTTTTTTTCGAATTATTTTACGAACGGTACGAGATTACGGACGAATCTCGATCAGGGTGCCGTCCTTGACCAGGTTCCAGACTTCGCGCATGTCCACGTTGCGCATGCCGATGCAGCCGTCGGTCCAGTCCAGGGTATGGAACCACTGCTCCGGGTACTCTTCGCTGTCAGGCGTGCCGTGGATCATGATCATGCTGCCGGGCTTCACGCCTTCGCGGCGGGCGCGGGCGGCGTCGCTGATATTGGGGTAGGAGATGTGCATGGCCAGATTGAAGCGGTCGCTGGTCTTGCGCCAGTCGATCCAGTACAGGCCCTCTGGCGTGCGGCGGTCACCCTCGATCAGCTTGTGGCCCTTGGGGTTCTTGCCCAGGGAAATGCGGTAGGTCTTGAGCGGCTTGCCGTCGTTGATCAACTGCAACTGATGGGCGGACTTGAGCACCAGGACCTTTTCGACGGTCTTGCCGCCCAGGGTTTCCACGGTCGAGGCTGATGACAGGGTCGCGAACGACAGGCAGATAAGGGCAAGCAACCAACGCATTAAAACGGTATCCCTAGTCATGGAGCGGGCAACACCCGCGGCTCTACAGCCTCGCTGCGCACCGGGAAGGCCTGCTGCCGACGGTCAGCAAAAAAGTATTCGAGGGTACGCCCGACCGTGCGGAACGCCAGCTCGGACCAAGGGACGTCGGCTTCGTCGAACAACTGCACTTCCAGGCTTTCGGGGCCGGCGGCGAAGTCCAGGTCAAGCAGGTCGGCGCGGTAGAAAATATGCACCTGATTGATATGCGGCACGTCGATCAGGGTGTAGATGCTCAGGTTGTGCACGCGGGCGCAGGCTTCTTCCAGGGTTTCGCGCATGGCGGCCTGTTCCACGGTCTCGCCGTTTTCCATGAAGCCGGCGGGCAGCGTCCAGTAGCCCAGGCGCGGCTCGATGGCGCGGCGGCACAGCAGCACTTTATCGCCCCATACCGGCACGGTGCCGGCGACGATATTGGGGTTCTGGTAGTGGATGGTCGAGCAGTGATCACACACAAAGCGCAGGCGGCCGTCGCCTTCGGGGATGCGTTGGGTAACCGGTTTACCGCACTGGCTGCAGAAATTCATGCTGGGGTTCCTGGAAAGTGCGTCTATCTTGGCGTGACGGGCAGGGCGCTGCAACAAGTTGTCGTTTAGCGACACCGGGCGGGTTTTGGGGTTGGGCACCCGCGAGCTTTGGTGCATGATGCAAGGTAGCCAACAGACCGAGATGACTCATGCTGGACGAGCTACTTCGCCGGGTAAGCAACCACACCCCCCACACGCTTGAAACCGACGGGCGTTTCCCCGAGGCTGCGGTGCTGGTGCCGATTACCCGCAGTGACGAACCTGAGCTGATCCTGACCCTGCGCGCCAGTGGCCTGTCGACCCATGGTGGCGAAGTGGCCTTTCCGGGCGGGCGCCGCGACCCCGAAGACCCGGACCTGATCTTCACCGCGCTGCGCGAGGCCGAAGAAGAAATCGGCCTGCCGCCCGGGCTGGTCGAAGTGATCGGCCCGCTGAGCCCCTTGATCTCCCTGCATGGCATTCGGGTCACGCCGTATGTCGGCGTGATCCCCGATTACGTCGAGTACTTGGCCAACGATGCCGAGATTGCCGCGGTTTTCAGCGTGCCCTTGGACTTCTTCCGACAAGACCCACGCGAACATACCCACCGGATCGATTACCAGGGTCGCAGTTGGTACGTGCCCAGCTATCGGTTTGGCGAATACAAGATCTGGGGGCTGACGGCCATCATGATCGTCGAGCTGATCAATCTGCTCTATGACGATGCCAAGATCAGCCTGCACCAGCCACCCAAGAGCTTCATCAATACTTGAGCCATCGCTTGAATGGCAACGCCGTGAGGAAAAACCATGAAATACCGCCTGGGCGACACCCGCGTCGAGACTCATCCACAGAGCTGGGTGGCACCCAATGCCACGCTGGTGGGCAAGGTCAAGCTGGAGGAGGGCGCCAACGTGTGGTTCAACGCGGTGTTGCGCGGTGACAACGAACTGATCCTGATCGGCAAGAACAGCAACGTGCAGGACGGCAGCGTGATGCACACCGACATGGGCTACCCGTTGACCCTGGGCACCGGCGTGACCATTGGGCATAACGCCATGTTGCACGGCTGCACGGTGGACGATTACAGCCTGATCGGCATCAATGCGGTGATCCTCAACGGCGCCAAGATCGGCAAGCACTGCATCATCGGCGCCAATTCGCTGATCGGCGAAGGCAAGGAAATCCCCGATGGTTCGCTGGTGATGGGCTCGCCGGGCAAGGTGGTGCGTGAACTGACTGACGCGCAGAAACGCATGCTCGAAGCCAGCGCCGCGCACTATGTGCACAACGCACAGCGTTATGCGCGGGATCTGGTCGAGCAGGAAGAATGAATCCGATTGAACGCCCCGTTGCGTCGCCGTGCGTGAGCATTTGCGCGCTGGACGATGACGATATTTGCACCGGCTGCCAGCGTACGGTGGATGAGATTACGCGTTGGAGCCGCATGGATAACGCCGAGCGCCGGGTGGTGCTGGGGTTGTGCCATGAGCGGGCGGTGGCGAGTGGATTGGTGTTTATGGCCTCTAATAAATCCGGCGCCTGAACCAACGCTATCGGGGGCAAGCCCCCTCCCACAGTTGGCCGCGTTCAGTCTGTAGGAATGCAGTCAAAATGTGGGAGGGGGCTTGCCCCCGATAGGGCCATCCCAGACGACATATTTCAAAATGTGAAGTACCCTGTGCCCCTTGTTCACAGGTCCACTCCCATGCTCTTCCTGATCGCCTATATCAGCAGCGTCGTGCTGATCAACTTCGCCTTCTCCACCGCCCCGCACCTGGACGTCATCTGGTCCGCCTGGGGTGGCCTGGTCTTTATCCTGCGCGACATGGTGCAAACCCGCTTCGGCCATGGCGCAATCATCGCCATGCTGGCCGCGCTGGTGCTGTCGTATGTCACGTCCGACCCGGCCATCGCCCTGGCCAGCGCCACCGCGTTCGCGGTGTCCGAGTGCATCGACTGGCTGGTGTTCAGCATCACCAAGCGTCCGCTGCACGACCGCCTGTGGATCAGTTCGGCGTTGAGCATTCCCCTCGACACCTTTATCTTCTTCGGCCTGATCGGCGCGCTCACGCCGGCGGTAGTGGGTACTGCACTCGCGTCGAAGTTCGCCGGGGTCACGGTGGTGTGGCTGATCATGGCCTGGCGCATCCGCAAGCGGGCTGTCGCCAACTGAGGCCAATTCCTGCAGTTCATGTAAAATGCCGGCCTTTCTCCCAATGATCCGCTCCCCTGAGGACCTGAGATGACCCGAATCGGAACTCCATTGTCGCCAACCGCGACCCGCGTTTTGCTGTGTGGCTGCGGTGAGCTGGGCAAGGAAGTGGTAATCGAGCTGCAACGCCTGGGCGTTGAAGTGATTGCCGTGGATCGCTACGCCAACGCGCCGGCCATGCAGGTTGCGCACCGTAGCCACGTGATCAACATGCTCGACGGCGCCGCCCTGCGTGCGGTGATCGAGGCGGAAAAACCGCACTTCATCGTGCCGGAAATCGAAGCCATCGCGACCGCCACCCTGGTGGAGCTGGAAGCCGAAGGCTTCACCGTGATCCCGACCGCGCGCGCCACCTCGCTGACCATGAACCGCGAAGGCATCCGCCGCCTGGCCGCCGAAGAGTTGGACCTGCCAACCTCGCCGTACCACTTCGCCGATACCTTCGAAGACTACAGCAAGGCCGTGCAGGACCTGGGCTTCCCGTGCGTGGTCAAGCCGGTGATGAGTTCGTCGGGCAAGGGCCAGAGCCTGCTGCGCAGCGTCGATGACGTGCAGAAAGCCTGGGACTACGCCCAGGAAGGCGGCCGTGCAGGTAAAGGCCGTGTGATCATCGAAGGCTTTATCGACTTCGACTACGAAATCACCCTGCTGACCGTGCGTCACATCGGCGGCACCACCTTCTGCGCGCCTGTGGGCCATCGTCAGGAGAAGGGCGACTACCAGGAATCCTGGCAGCCACAGGCCATGAGCCCGATTGCCCTGGCGGAATCCGAGCGCGTTGCCAAGGCGGTGACCGAGGCCCTGGGTGGCCGTGGTCTGTTTGGCGTGGAGTTGTTCATCAAGGGGGATCAGGTGTGGTTCAGCGAAGTGTCGCCGCGCCCGCATGACACCGGTTTGGTGACCCTGATTTCCCAGGACCTGTCGCAGTTTGCGCTGCACGCGCGCGCCATCCTGGGCCTGCCGATCCCGTTGATCCGTCAGTTCGGGCCTTCGGCCTCGGCGGTGATCCTGGTGGAAGGGCAGTCGACCCAGACGGCGTTCGCCAACCTGGGCGCCGCGTTGAGCGAACCTGATACCGCGCTGCGCCTGTTCGGCAAGCCCGAAGTGAATGGCCAGCGCCGCATGGGCGTGGCGTTGGCGCGGGATGAGTCGATTGAAGCGGCCCGGGCCAAGGCGACCCGGGCTTCCCAGGCCGTGGTGGTAGAGCTCTAAAAGCATCGGGGGCAAGCCCCCTCCCACACTTGATCCAGTTCACAGAGTTAGATTTGTGAATACATTCAAATGTGGGAGGGGGCTTGCCCCCGATAGCGGTCTATCAGCCCACGCGATTCAAATCATTGTTCCGCGTCTCTTTCAGGCACAGCACCGCAATCAAGCTCAGCAACGCTGCCGCCGACACATACCCACCCACATAACTCAGCCCACCCATCGCCACCAGCTTGGTCGCGAAGAACGGCGCGGCAGATGCGCCCACAATCCCACCCAGGTTATACGCCGCCGAAGCGCCGGTATAACGCACGCGGGTCGGGAACAGTTCCGGCAGCAGCGCGCCCATCGGTGCGAACGTCACGCCCATCAGGAACAGCTCCAGCGCCAGGAACAGCGCCACTGCCCAGGTCGAACCGTGGGTCAGCAATGGCTCCATGGTAAAGCCCGACAGAATCGCCAGGATCGCGCCGACGATCAGCACCGGCTTGCGTCCGTAGCGGTCACTCGCCAGGGCCGCCAGCGGAGTCGCCAGCCCCATGAACAGCACCGCGAAGCACAGCAAGCCAAGGAAGGTCTCGCGGCTGTAGCCCAGGGTTGAAACGCCATAGCTCAGGGAAAACGCAGTGGTGATGTAAAACAGCGCATAGCACACCACCATCGACGCAGCGCCCAGCAACACCGGCAGCCAGTGCTGGCTGAACAGCTCCACCAACGGCACTTTGACCGGCGCTTGCTTGGCGACGGCGTTGGCGAACACCGGCGTTTCGTGCAGCTTCAGCCGCGCGTACAGGCCCACCATCACCAGCGCCGCGCTGAGGATGAACGGGATGCGCCAGCCCCAGCTGCGGAATTGCTCATCGCTGAGGCTCATGGCCAGGATCAGGAACAAGCCGTTGGCTGCCAGGAACCCGATCGAAGGGCCGAGCTGCGGGAACATGCCGAACCAGGCGCGTTTGCCCTTGGGCGCATTCTCGGTCGCCAACAGCGCCGCGCCGCCCCATTCGCCGCCCAGGCCCAGGCCCTGGCCGAAACGCAGTACGCACAACAGGATCGGCGCCCAGGCGCCGATGCTGTCATAACCCGGCAGCAAGCCGATCAGCGTGGTGCACACGCCCATCAGCAGCAGCGAGGCCACCAGGGTCGATTTGCGCCCGATACGGTCGCCAAAGTGGCCGAACAGCGCCGAGCCCAGTGGGCGGGCGATGAAGGCGATACCGAAGGTCAGGAATGACGCCAGCATCTGCGCGGTGCCGGAGGTCTGCGGGAAGAACACCGGGCCGATCACCAGCGCAGCAGCCGTGGCGTAGATATAGAAGTCGTAGAACTCGATGGCGGTGCCGACGATGCTCGCCGTGGCGACCCGTGCGGTCGAGTTGGTCGGGGCGGCAGCAGGTGCGGCCTCGTTGTAGGTGGTGCTCATGGCGATATCCCTGACGGTCAGTGCGCGTTTGGACGCGGATTATTATTGGTCGAACACCCATGGATCAGGGTTGTGCGCGGGGCGGCTCGGGATGGGAGCGAACACCGGTCAGACACTGTAAAGCGGTGCCTGGACGCGTTCAGTGCGGGTAGCACGCGGTCGGGCGGGGCTCTGGTAAGCCGCCCCGATTATAGGAAGGGGTTTGAACACACAACAAGTCAAAATGTGGGAGGGGCTAGCCCCTCCCACATTATTGGGTTGTGTTTTGTCTGGGAACTAAGCGGCGACCGGCATCCGGCTGGTATGCCAGATCAGCACCTTGCTCACCCGGTTGTCCTCGGTCTCGAGGATTTCCAGGCGGTAGCGGCCTATTTTCAGGCACACCGCGCAGTCAGGGATGGTCTCCAGCGCCTCGGTGACCAGGCCGTTGAGCGTCTTGGGGCCGTCGCTGGGCAGGTGCCAGTTCAGGCTCTTGTTCAATTCGCGGATCGAGGCGGCGCCGTCGATGATGTAGCGGCCATCCGGTTGCGCTTCGATATGCGGGTTGTCCGCACTCTGTTCGCTTTCGAATTCACCGACGATTTCTTCGAGGATATCTTCCAGGGTCACGATGCCGAGTACTTCGCCGTATTCATCCACCACCATGCCCAGGCGGCGCTGCTGTTTGTGGAAATTCAGCAGTTGCAGTTGCAGCGGAGTGCTTTCCGGGACGAAGTAAGGCTCGTGGCAGGCTGCGAGCAACGCCTCTTTGGTCAGGCTCGCGTCGGGCAACAGGTGCTGGATCTGCCGCGTGTTGAGCACGGCTTCGACCTGGTTGATATCACTGTGGAACACCGGCAGGCGCGTGCGCTGGGAGGTGCGCAACTGCTCGATGATCTCCTCGATCGAGTCATCCAGGTTGATGCCATCCACTTCGCTGCGGGGCACCAGGATGTCGTTGACGGTGATGTTGTCCAGAGCGTGGATGCCCGGCATGCCGGGGGTACGGCCTTCGGCGATCTCGGGCTCGGGTTCGTCATCATGGTCAGGCAGCGGTTCGTCGCTCTTCTTCACCACGCCGGTCTTGCGCGCGAACGGGCGCAGCAGCAACAGACTGATACCATTGAGCAGCCAGGCCAGGGGGTAGACAATTTTCAGTGGCACGCCCAGCAGCGTATTGCCGAAGCCCAGTACCGCTTGCGGATAGCGGGTGGCCAGGGCGCGGGGCAGGTAGTCGGCCAGGATCAACAGGATCGCGCAGGAGATCAGCCAGCCGAGCCACGGCCCGTTCTGCGCCCAGGCGTATATGGCCAGCAGCGTGCACAGGATGACCACGGCGGCGCGACACAGGCTGTTGCACAGGATCAGGCTGTTACGCGGAAAGCTCAGGCGGGTGGCCGCCTTGTCGCCCTGGCGTGTACCGGGGCGCAGGGCCAGCAAGTGTTGCTGGGCGGCTTCGATGGCAGTAAACAGCGCGGCCCATAACACCAGCAGGGCGATTACCGCGAGCATCGGCTCCAGGGGCAAGTTGTCCATGATCGCCGCCCGTCAGATATGCAGGATGTATTCGCGAACCAGCTTGCTGCCGAAATAGGCCAGCATCAGCAGGCAGAAACCGGCCAGGGTCCAGCGGATCGCCTTGTGCCCGCGCCAGCCGAGGCGGTTGCGGCCCCACAGCAGGACGCTGAACACGATCCAGGCCAGGCAGGCCAGCAGGGTCTTGTGCACCAGGTGCTGGGCGAACAGGTTTTCGAAGAACAGCCAGCCGGAGATCAGCGACAGCGAGAGCAAGGTCCAGCCGGCCCACAGGAAGCCGAACAGCAGGCTTTCCATGGTTTGCAGCGGCGGGAAGTTCTTGATCAGCCCGGACGGGTGCTTGTGCTTGAGCTGGTGGTCCTGCAGCAGCAGGAGCAAGGCCTGGAACACTGCGATGGTGAACATGCCATAGGCCAGGATCGACAGCAGGATGTGGGCGAGGATGCCCGGTTCTTCATCGATCACCGGCACCGTACCGGTAGGCGCGAATTGCGCCAGCAGCACCGTCAGCATGCCCAGCGGGAAGAGCAGTACCAGCAGGTTCTCGACCGGGATCCGGTAGCAGGCCATCAGTGTCAGCGCGATAACGGCTGCGGCGATCAGGCTGGCGGCGCTGAAAAAGTCCAGGGCCAGGCCGACCGGCGTCATCAAGTGCGTGAACAGGCTCGCGGCATGGGCGAGCAAGGCGAGGACACCAAGGCCTACCAACAGGCGTTTGTCCGCCTTGGTGCCCTGGGCCAGACGAGTGCCCTGATAGACGGTCGCAGCGGCGTACAAGATGGCGGCGGCGAGGCTGGGTAGCAAACTGGGTGACAAAGGGAGCATAAATCCTGTTAGGCAAGCCCGAAAGGCGCTGAGTTTGGCATACCCCCGCGCAACACGAAAGACTCCCGGGCCAGACAGCGGGTGTGCATGGACGCAGTCTTCGCTATAATCCCCGACCTGCCCACGCCGCAGGCTCGCCGAGCGCTGTTTTTAATAGCGATTTACCACAGCCTGGGCCGCCATTACCTCGGTCTATGAATAGGGCCTGAAAGGATCGCGCATGTTTGAAAATCTGACTGACCGTCTCTCGCAGACGCTGCGCCACGTTACCGGCAAGGCCAAGCTGACCGAGGACAATATTAAAGACACCCTGCGTGAAGTGCGCATGGCGTTGCTGGAAGCCGACGTGGCCTTGCCGGTGGTGAAAGACTTCGTCAACTCGGTCAAAGAGCGCGCGGTGGGCACCGAAGTGTCCCGCAGCCTGACCCCGGGCCAGGCGTTCGTGAAGATCGTCCAGGCCGAACTCGAAAGCCTGATGGGCGCGGCCAACGAAGACCTGAACCTCAGCGCCGTGCCGCCGGCCGTCGTCCTGATGGCGGGTCTGCAAGGTGCGGGCAAGACCACCACCGCCGGCAAGCTGGCGCGCTTCCTTAAAGAGCGCAAGAAGAAGTCTGTGATGGTGGTGTCGGCCGACGTGTACCGTCCGGCGGCCATCAAGCAGCTGGAAATGCTCGCAGGCGAAGTGGGCGTGACCTTCTTCCCGTCCGACCTGAGCCAGAAGCCGGTCGACATCGCCAACGCCGCCATTAAAGAAGCCAAGCTCAAGTTCATCGACGTGGTCATCGTCGATACCGCCGGTCGCCTGCACATCGATGAAGAGATGATGGGCGAGATCAAGGCGCTTCATGCCGCGATCAACCCGGTCGAGACCCTGTTCGTGGTCGACGCCATGACCGGCCAGGATGCGGCCAACACCGCCAAGGCCTTCGGCGACGCGTTGCCGCTGACCGGCGTGATCCTCACCAAGGTCGACGGCGACGCCCGTGGCGGTGCCGCGCTGTCGGTACGTGCCATCACCGGTAAGCCGATCAAGTTCATCGGTATGGGCGAGAAGAGCGAAGCGCTCGAACCGTTCCACCCGGAGCGTATCGCCTCGCGCATCCTCGGCATGGGCGACGTGCTCAGCCTGATCGAACAGGCCGAAGCCACCCTCGACAAGGACAAGGCCGACAAGCTGGCCAAGAAGCTGAAGAAGGGCAAGGGCTTCGACCTCGAAGACTTCCGCGATCAACTGCAACAGATGAAGAACATGGGCGGCCTCGGCGGCCTGATGGACAAGCTGCCGAACATCGGCGGTGTGAACCTGGCGCAGATGGGCAATGCCCAGGGCGCGGCAGAGAAGCAGTTCAAGCAGATGGAAGCCATCATCAACTCCATGACCCCGGCCGAGCGCCGCGACCCTGAACTGATCAGCGGTTCGCGCAAGCGTCGGATCGCCATGGGTTCCGGCACCCAGGTGCAGGACATCGGTCGCTTGATCAAGCAGCACAAGCAGATGCAGAAGATGATGAAGAAATTCTCCGCCAAGGGCGGTATGGCCAAGATGATGCGCGGCATGGGCGGCATGTTGCCCGGCGGTGGCATGCCCAAGATGTAAAGAATTCGAGCGGGGGCCCAGCTCCTGCTCCGACCCACAGGGATGTGGGATCTCCAGCAAACCCGCCGTTGGCGGGCGCTGACTCGCCGTTTTAACCGACGGCTCTATAGCAAATCTGGATGGCACGCTGATAGGCGCCGGAAAAAGACATTTGCAAAAGTCCGGATATTCCTTAGAATATGCGGCCTTTCGGGCACCTATGCCCGCTGTGCATTTAGATTTGCAGCACCGACTACAGGAACGATGTTCACATGCTAACAATCCGTCTTGCCCTTGGCGGCTCCAAAAAGCGCCCGTTTTACCACTTGACCGTAACCGACAGCCGCAACCCGCGCGACGGTTCGCACAAGGAACAGGTTGGTTTCTTCAACCCTGTTGCTCGTGGTCAAGAAGTTCGTCTGTCCGTGAACCAAGAGCGCGTAGCCTACTGGCTGAGCGTGGGTGCACAGCCATCCGAGCGCGTTGCAAAACTGTTGAAGGACTCGGCTAAGGCCGCAGCCTGAGCAATATGAACGCGACGCCAGCTGTTGCTGATGATTTGATCGTTATCGGCAAGATTTACTCGGTTCATGGCGTTCGCGGCGAAGTGAAGGTGTATTCCTTTACTGATCCGACTGAAAACCTGTTGCAGTACAAAACCTGGACGCTCAAGCGCGAGGGTAGTGTGAAACAGGTCGAGCTGGTCAGTGGACGCGGGAGCGACAAGTTCCTGGTCGCAAAGCTCAAGGGTCTTGATGATCGTGAAGAAGCTCGTCTTCTGGCCGGTTATGAGATCTGCGTGCCGCGCAACCTGTTCCCTGAATTGACCGACGGCGAGTACTACTGGTACCAGCTGGAAGGTCTGAAGGTTATTGATCAACTCGGGCAACTGTTCGGGAAAATCGATCATCTTCTGGAAACCGGCGCCAATGATGTAATGGTGGTCAAGCCTTGCGCTGGCAGCCTGGATGATCGCGAACGCCTGTTGCCGTATACCGAGCAATGTGTGTTGGCCGTCGACCTGGCAGCGGGCGAGATGAAGGTGGAATGGGACGCGGACTTCTAAGCGTGGCTAATTTGCGCATTGAAGTGATCAGTTTGTTTCCCGAGATGTTTTCCGCCATCAGCGAGTACGGCATCACCAGTCGGGCGGTGAAACAGGGGCTGTTGCAGCTTACCTGTTGGAACCCGCGAGACTACACGACGGATCGACATCACACTGTGGACGATCGCCCATTTGGCGGTGGCCCGGGCATGGTGATGAAGATCAAGCCCCTGGAAGACGCGTTGGTTCAGGCCAAGGCCGCCGCCGGGGAGAAGGCGAAGGTGATTTACCTGTCCCCTCAAGGCCGTCAGCTGAAACAGGCTGGGGTCCGCGAACTGGCGAATGAGGAAGCACTGATCCTGATTGCCGGTCGCTATGAAGGCATTGACGAGCGTTTTATTGAAGCTCATGTCGATGAAGAGTGGTCGATTGGGGACTATGTCCTGTCTGGTGGCGAGCTGCCGGCGATGGTCCTGATAGATGCGGTTACACGACTGCTGCCTGGAGCTTTAGGGCATGTGGACTCCGCGGAGGAAGATTCCTTCACGGATGGTTTGCTGGATTGCCCGCACTACACCCGACCGGAGGTGTATGCGGATCAGCGTGTTCCCGACGTATTGCTAAGTGGCAATCACGCACACATCCGGCGTTGGCGTTTACAGCAGTCCCTTGGTCGGACCTATGAACGACGCGCCGATCTTCTGGAAAGCCGCTCGCTTTCTGGAGAAGAGAAGAAGCTGCTCGAGGAATACATCCTCGCGCGGGACGATAGTTAACAACGTATCGATGGTAGGTCCATTGACTTACCTTAGGAGCACAGCATGACTAACAAAATCATCCTTGCACTCGAAGCAGAGCAGATGACCAAAGAGATCCCTACCTTTGCCCCGGGCGACACCATTGTCGTTCAGGTGAAAGTGAAGGAAGGCGACCGTTCGCGTCTGCAAGCGTTCGAAGGCGTGGTAATCGCCAAGCGTAACCGTGGTGTGAACAGTGCTTTCACTGTTCGTAAAATCTCCAACGGTGTTGGCGTAGAGCGTACTTTCCAGACCTACAGCCCGCAAATCGACAGCATGGCCGTCAAGCGTCGCGGTGACGTACGTAAAGCCAAGCTGTACTACCTGCGTGACCTGTCCGGTAAAGCAGCTCGCATCAAGGAAAAACTGGCTTAAGTCCAGCTTTCCGATGCAGAAAAAAGCAGCCTACGGGCTGCTTTTTTGTGCCTGCGATTTGAGGTCCGAGATAGGATGCCAGCAGCCTCTCCCACTTTTCTGTTCGAGCCCCTATGCCTGCCATTGACCACCCCCTGATCGACCGTTTCCTCGACGCCCTGTGGCTGGAAAAAGGCCTGTCGGACAATACCCGCCAGGCCTACCGCAGCGACCTGGCGCTGTTCAATGGCTGGTTGCAGGAGAAAAATCTCGAACTGATCAACGCCGGCCGCGAGCTGATTCTCGACCACTTGGCCTGGCGCCTGGAGCAGAACTACAAGCCACGCTCCACTGCGCGATTCCTCTCCGGCGTACGTGGTTTTTATCGCTATCTGCTGCGAGAAAAGCTGATCGCCCTCGACCCCACCCTGCAAGTCGATATGCCACAACTTGGCAGGCCATTGCCCAAATCCCTGTCGGAAGCCGACGTGGAGGCGTTGCTCGCCGCCCCCGACCTCAGCGAAGCCATCGGTCAGCGTGACCGCGCCATGCTCGAAGTGCTCTACGCCTGCGGCCTGCGGGTGACCGAGCTGATCAGCCTGACCCTGGAGCAGGTCAACCTGCGCCAGGGCGTGTTGCGGGTGATGGGCAAGGGCAGCAAGGAACGGCTGGTGCCGATGGGCGAGGAGGCGATTGTGTGGGTCGAGCGCTACATGCGCGATGCCCGCGGCGAACTGCTCGGTGGACGCCCCAGTGATGTGCTGTTCCCCAGCCTGCGTGGCGAACAGATGACTCGCCAGACCTTCTGGCACCGCATCAAGCACCAGGCCAAGGTCGCCGGGATCGGCAAGGCGCTGTCGCCGCACACACTGCGCCATGCATTCGCCACGCATTTGCTCAACCACGGTGCGGATTTGCGTGTGGTGCAGATGCTGCTCGGCCACAGCGACTTATCCACCACCCAGATCTACACCCACGTGGCGCGCGCGCGTTTGCAGGATATGCACGCCAAGCACCACCCGCGAGGCTGAAAACGTCCAATTTATCCGGCCGCGGGCTGCCCTGCGGCCCAACTGTGGTAGGCTTTGCCGGTTAGCAAAGGGGACGACCCAGACCTGTGTTTCCAAGCAGTGTTACTGCGCGTCCCTGCATCTGCCTTCAGGAGTTCCCATGCGCTTGACCCAGATTATTGCCGCCGCAGCCATTGCGTTGGTTTCCACCTTTGCCTTCGCCGATGACGCCGCCGAGCAGACCATCCGCAAGAGCCTGGCCAACCTGCAACTCGACACCCCGATCGAGAGCATCAGCGCCAGCCCGATGGCCGGCCTGTACGAAGTCAAGCTCAAGGGCAGCCGCGTGCTGTATGCCAGTGCCGATGGTCAGTACATCGTCCAGGGCTACCTGTTCCAGTTGAAGGACGGCAAGCCGGTCAACCTGACTGAAAAAGCCGAACGCCTGGGTGTTTCCAAGCTGATCAATGGCATTCCAGTGGCCGAGACCGTGGTGTACCCGGCTATCGGTGAGACCAAGACCCACATCACCGTGTTCACCGACACCACCTGCCCGTATTGCCACAAGCTGCACGCCGAAGTGCCTGCGCTGAACAAGCTGGGCGTGGAAGTACGCTACGTAGCGTTCCCGCGCCAGGGCCTGGGTTCGCCGGGTGACGAGCAGTTGCAAGCCGTATGGTGCTCGGCCGACAAAAAAGCGGCCATGGACAAGATGGTCGACGGCAAGGAAATCAAGGCTGCCAAATGCGCCAACCCGGTCTCCAAGCAGTTTGCCCTGGGCCAGTCCATCGGCGTCAACGGTACACCGGCCATCGTTTTGGCTGACGGCCAAGTGATTCCGGGCTATCAGCCGGCACCACAAGTTGCGAAACTGGCGCTGAGTGCCAAATAAACCAGCATCGTCGAACCTTTGGCGATCATGGCCTGTGGATAAGCCGACAGGCCACTAATTGAAAGCCGCAGTCGTGCGGCTGTTTTCCACGGCCGACCTCGCGTCGGCCGTTTCATGGGGAGTTCTTCAGTGAAACCGGTCAAAGTAGGCATCTGTGGATTAGGGACCGTCGGTGGCGGCACCTTCAACGTACTTCAGCGTAACGCTGAAGAAATTTCCCGCCGTGCAGGGCGTGGAATTGAAGTGGCACAAATTGCCACGCGTTCGCCAAAGCCTCAGTTCGAAACGACCGGTATTGCGATGACCAACGATGTCTTCGCCGTGGCCACCAACCCTGAAATCGATATCGTGATCGAACTGGTGGGCGGCTACACCGTGGCCCGCGAGTTGGTGCTCAAGGCCATCGAAAACGGCAAGCATGTGGTCACTGCCAACAAGGCACTGATCGCGGTGCACGGCAACGAAATCTTCGCCAAGGCCCGTGAGAAGGGCGTGATCGTGGCGTTCGAGGCTGCGGTGGCTGGTGGCATTCCGGTGATCAAGGCGATTCGTGAAGGCCTGTCCGCCAACCGCATCAACTGGGTGGCCGGCATCATCAACGGTACCGGCAACTTCATCCTCACCGAAATGCGCGAGAAGGGCCGCACCTTCGAAGACGTCCTCGCCGAAGCCCAGGCCCTGGGTTACGCCGAAGCCGACCCGACCTTCGACGTGGAAGGTATCGACGCCGCGCACAAGCTGACCATCCTGGCGTCCATCGCCTTTGGTATTCCGCTGCAGTTCGACAAGGCCTACACCGAAGGCATCACCAAGCTGACCACCGCCGACGTGAACTACGCCGAAGCCCTGGGTTATCGCATCAAGCACCTGGGCGTGGCGCGCAGCACGCCGGCCGGTATCGAACTGCGGGTACACCCGACGCTGATCCCGGCCGACCGCCTGATCGCCAACGTCAATGGCGTGATGAACGCGGTGATGGTCAACGGTGATGCGGCCGGTTCGACCCTGTTCTACGGCGCCGGTGCCGGTATGGAGCCCACCGCTTCGTCGGTGATCGCCGACCTGGTGGACGTGGTCCGCGCCATGACCAGCGACCCGGAAAACCGTGTACCGCACCTGGCGTTCCAGCCGGATTCGCTGTCGGCCCACCCGATCCTGCCGATCGAAGCCTGCGAAAGCGCCTACTACCTGCGCATCCAGGCCCAGGACCACCCGGGCGTATTGGCCCAGGTGGCGAGCATCCTGTCTGAGCGCGGTATCAATATCGAGTCGATCATGCAGAAGGAAGTCGAGGAGCAAAACGGCCAGGTGCCGATGATCTTGCTCACCCATCGCGTGCTCGAACAGCATATCAACGATGCCATCGCCGCCCTGGAAGCCTTGCAAGGCGTGGTCGGGCCGGTGGTGCGGATCCGCGTCGAACACCTGAACTAATGGTTTTGCGGCAAGGGCCCCGCAGGTTCGGCGGCCCTTGCTCAAGAATGCTCTAGAGGAGCCAGTCATGCGTTATATCAGCACCCGCGGCCAGGCACCGGCCCTGAATTTCGAAGACGTCCTGCTGGCAGGCCTTGCCACGGACGGCGGCCTGTACGTGCCGGAAAACCTGCCACGTTTCACCCAAGAGGAAATCGCATCCTGGGCTGGCCTGCCATACCACGAACTGGCGTTCCGCGTGATGCGCCCGTTCGTCACCGGCAGCATTCCGGACGCCGATTTCAAGAAGATCCTGGAAGAAACCTACGGCGTGTTTTCCCACAACGCCATTGCACCGCTACGCCAACTGAACGGCAACGAATGGGTCCTGGAGTTGTTCCACGGCCCGACCCTGGCGTTCAAGGACTTCGCCCTGCAACTGCTGGGTCGTCTGCTGGATTATGTGCTGGAGAAGCGCGGCGAGCGCGTGGTGATCATCGGCGCCACCTCCGGTGATACCGGTTCGGCGGCCATCGAAGGCTGCAAGCACTGCGAAAATGTCGACATCTTCATCCTGCACCCGCACAAGCGCGTGTCGGAAGTGCAGCGGCGCCAGATGACCACCATCTTTGGCGAGAACATCCATAACATCGCCATCGAAGGCAACTTCGATGACTGCCAGGAAATGGTCAAGAACAGCTTCGCCGACCAGAGCTTCCTGAAAGGCACGCGCCTGGTGGCGGTGAACTCGATCAACTGGGCGCGGATCATGGCCCAGATCGTCTACTACTTCCACGCCTCGCTACAGTTGGGCGGCCCTGCACGTTCAGTGTCTTTCTCGGTGCCGACCGGCAACTTCGGCGACATTTTCGCCGGCTACCTGGCGCGCAACATGGGCCTGCCGATCAACCAGTTGATCGTCGCCACCAACCGCAACGACATCCTGCACCGCTTCATGAGCGGTAACCAGTACGTCAAGGAAACGCTGCACGCGACCCTGTCGCCGTCCATGGACATCATGGTCTCGTCCAACTTCGAACGCCTGCTGTTCGACATGCACGGTCGCAACGGTGCGGCGATTGCCGGCTTGATGGACACTTTCAAGAGCGGCGGCGGTTTCAGCGTGGATGAAGAGCGCTGGACCGAAACCCGCAAGCTGTTCGACTCCCTGGCCGTGGACGACGCGCAGACCTGCGAAACCATCGCAGAAGTCTATGCCCAGACCGGCGAGCTGCTCGACCCACACACCGCCATCGGCGTGAAGGCCGCCCGCGAGTGCCGTCGCAGCCTGGATATCCCGATGGTCATCCTGGGCACCGCCCATCCGGTGAAATTCCCGGAAGCGGTGGAGAAGGCCGGTGTTGGCAAGGCGCTGGAGTTGCCGGCGCACCTGGCTGACCTGTTCGAGCGTGAAGAGCGTTGCACCGTGTTGGCCAATGACCTGAAGGCCGTGCAGGCGTTTGTGAGCCAGCATGGCAACCGGGGTAAGCCGTTGTAAGGCACACAGCGCAGACAAAAACGCCGCTTTCCCTTCCTTGGGTCAGCGGCGTTTTTCGTTTCTGGCAGGCCCCGTTTGGTACACGCAGCTACGTGAGTAGTTTCTGCACGATGGCCAAGACAGTGCTGAACGCCGTAAACATGGCCATGACGACACCCAATGGATACCAGAAATTCTCACGGGTTATCTTGTGGGTCTCGGCAGTGAGTTTGCGTTGCTCCGCATAAATGCGTGATATGTCGGCGTGAATCTTCTCTAGCGCCGCTTGCTCTTTGTCGTGTTCCAGCATCGTCTTTATCCTTCGCAGTAAGGGCCTTCTGACATGCGCTTTTATCTGCTTGGCAGCGTCACCAGCGCTCACCGAGTATAGGAACCACCTCTGATCTGACCCTTGGGCAAACCCCAAAACGACTTGCCATTGCGTAAGCAGTTATGTGCCGTCGTTTTTAGGTTGTCATGTTGCAAGCGCATGCTGGAATCCGTCACCCCCTGACGGCCCCATAAAGACGATAAAGCGAACTTTCCTACGTCACAAACAGTCACTTAGGATAGATGCAGCTCCCGTTGAAACGATTGTTCCCGAACTATTGAGTGGTGATCGAGATGGAAAGTATCAGCCTATTGCTCGAAGAAGCACTGAGCCCTTATCAGGTTACGCTGACCACCTCTGGTGTGCAGGACGAGTGCCTGGTAACCGTGAAGAATCCTGCTGGCGCCATCGTGGTCGAGCGTGACGTCGACCGCGCCCAATTGATGGACAAGCGCGTGCTGGTGGATGTGGTGGATTGTCTGCTGCGTGACATCAAAATTGCCGAAGGACGTCTGGAGCCTTCGGTCATCGCGGCCTTGCGCAACGCAGCCCTGACTCGCAACGCCACCGCCGCATGAAGAATTGTTTAACTATGGAAACTTCCTACAGCGCGACCGGTCAGACTTTGTAACAGCAAGAGCAAACATTGTGCTCCGGTGTTTGTGCCTTGCTGTACTGGTCTTTGTAGGCCACGTTTAACCCCAAAGTGTCTCCCCACGCTTTGGGGTTTCTTTTTGCCTGCGATTTGTCAGGCAAGTCATCTGGCACAGGGCATCTGGTGCCAAAGCCTGGCGGAATGGGACATCAGATCGCGCCTTCCTCGCGCAAGCGCACAATGGCGGCCGCGTCGTAGCCCAGGCCAGCGAGCACTACGCTGTTATGTTCACCCAGTTGCGGCCCCACCCATTCGCAACTGCCCGGCGTGTCCGACAGCTTGGGCACGATGCCCGGCATCTTGAATTCCTTGCCGCCGGGAAGCCGGGCCTTGAGGAACATCTCCCTGGCGAGGAATTGCGGGTCGCCCAACATGTCCTCGGCGCTGTAGATCCGGCTGGCAGGCACCTCGGCTTTGTTCAACAGGTCGACCACTTGGTCCAGCGGCAGCGAATTCACCCAACGATCTATCACCCCATACAGCTCGTCACGGCGGCCATCACGCCCGTCGTTGCTGGCCAGCACCGGATCGTTGGCCAAGTCCTCACGGCCAATGGCCGACATGAAGCGCTTGAAGATCGCATCACCGTTGGCGCCGATCTGCACATGCTTGCCGTCGGCGCTGGTGTGGATGGAGGAGGGTGTAATGCCGGGCATGATGTTGCCGGTGCGTTCGCGAATAAAGCCGAATACGTCGAACTCGGGGATCATGCTTTCCATCATGGCGAAGATGGCTTCGTACAGTGCCACATCCACCACCTGGCCCAGGCCACCGTTGACCTCGCGATGACGCAGCGCCATCAGCGCGCCGATCACTGCCCACAATGCGGCAATCGAATCGCCAATGGAAATGCCGGTGCGCACCGGCGGGCGGTCTTCGAAACCGGTGATGTAGCGCAGGCCGCCCATGGACTCGCCGACTGCACCAAACCCGGGTTGGTCTTTCATCGGTCCGGTCTGGCCGAAGCCGGAGAGACGCACCATCACCAGCTTGGGATTCAGCGCATGCAGGGTCTCCCAACTCAGGCCGAGTTTTTCCAGCACGCCGGGGCGGAAGTTTTCGATCAGGATGTCGGCGTCCGCCAACAGTTGCTTGAGAATGGCCAGGCCGTCCGGGTGCTTGAGGTTCAGCGTCAGCGACTGCTTGTTGCGCGCCTGCACGAACCACCACAGCGACGTGCCCTCGTACAGCTTGCGCCATTTGCGCAGCGGGTCGCCGCCGTCCGGCGATTCGACCTTGATCACCTCGGCGCCGAACTCCGCGCAGATTCGTGAGGCGAACGGGCCGGCGATCAGGGTGCCGAGTTCGATGACTTTCAGGCCGGCAAGTGGTTTGGCATTGAACGACATGAGGATCCTTGTCTGCGCAGGGCGGTGGTGTGATGCCTTTTAACATAGGCGAGCAGCCCAGGGCAGCGCAGGATTCGTTGATTGGCCTCCTCATCGGTTAGACTGGCCGCCTTTCCCTGTCTCTAGAAGCCCGTTCATGGCCCAGCCGTCCACGACCTACAAATTCGAACTCAACCTCACTGACCTTGACCGCTCGGTGTATGAGAGCGTCAAACAGACCATCGCCCGCCACCCGTCGGAAACCGAAGAGCGCATGACCGTGCGTCTGCTGGCCTACGCACTCTGGTACAACGAGCAGTTGTCGTTCGGGCGTGGCCTGTCAGACGTAGACGAACCAGCCCTGTGGGAAAAAAGCCTGGATGACCGGGTGTTGCACTGGATCGAAGTCGGCCAGCCCGATGCCGACCGCCTCACCTGGTGCTCGCGCCGCACCGAACGCACCAGCCTGCTGGCCTACGGCAGCTTGCGAGTGTGGGAAGGCAAGGTGGTGCCGGTGGCAAACAACCTGAAAAACGTACACATCGCCGCTGTGCCGCAGGAAGTCCTGGAGACCCTGGCCAAGGATATGCCCCGCGTGATCAAGTGGGATGTAATGATCAGCGAAGGCACGATCTTCGTCACCGACGACCGCGGCCAGCACGAAGTGCAGTTGCAGTGGTTGGTCGGCGAACGCGGTTGATTGAGTCGCCGCCGGTCACCTGTTTTATTTCCGTATCAGAAGAGAAGTTTTCGTCACCCCATGCGTATCGATCCCCGCCCGTTGCCTGCCGTCCTGCCGTTTCTCGGTGAATTGCCACCGCTGTTGACCCGCCTCTATGCTGCGCGCGGCGTGCAATCCGAGGCCGAGCTGGATAAAAGCCTGGCGCGGTTGATTCCCTATCAGCAGCTCAAGGGCATCGACGCGGCGGTGGACCTGTTGGTGACGGCGTTGGAGCAACGCCAGCGCATCCTCATTGTCGGTGACTTCGACGCCGACGGCGCCACCGCCAGCACCGTGGGCACCTTGGGCCTGCGCTTGCTCGGTGCGGCCCATGTCGATTACCTGGTGCCCAACCGTTTCGAATACGGCTATGGCCTGACCCCGGAAATCGTCGCGGTGGCCCTGCAGCGCGAGCCGCAGTTGCTGATCACCGTGGACAACGGCATCTCCAGCGTTGAAGGTGTGGCAGCTGCGAAGGCGGCGGGGTTGCAGGTGCTGGTGACCGACCACCACTTGCCCGGCGACGAGTTGCCGGCGGCAGATGCCATCGTCAACCCGAACCAGCCCGGCTGTGAATTCCCGAGCAAGGCGCTGGCCGGCGTGGGCGTGATCTTCTACGTGCTGATGGCCTTGCGTGCGCGCCTGCGCAGTATGGGCTGGTACGAGAACAAGCCACAGCCAAACATCGGCGAGTTGCTCGACCTGGTCGCCTTGGGCAGCGTCGCTGACGTGGTGCCCCTGGACGCCAACAACCGCATCCTGGTGCATCAGGGGCTGGAACGTATCCGCGCCGGTCGTGCACGGCCGGGGATCAAGGCGATCCTGGAAGTGGCCAAGCGCGACGCCGCGCGTATCACCTCCACCGACCTGGGGTTCATCCTCGGGCCGCGTTTGAACGCAGCCGGACGCTTGGATGACATGAGCCTGGGCATCGAGTGCCTGCTCACCACCAACGTGGCCGCGGCCCGTGAAATGGCCGCGCAACTGGACGGCATGAACCAGGACCGCAAATCCATCGAGCAAGGCATGCAGCGCGAGGCCCTGGCCCAGCTCAAGGACTTGCCGGTGGAGTCGATGCCCTACGGTTTGTGCCTGTTCGACCCGGAATGGCACCAAGGTGTGATCGGGATTCTGGCGTCGCGCATGAAAGAGCGCTATTTCCGCCCAACCATTGCCTTCGCCGACGCTGGCGACGGTTTGCTCAAGGGCTCTGGGCGCTCTGTGCAGGGTTTTCATATCCGTGACGCCCTGGCGGTGGTCGCCAGCCAGCATCCGAACCTGATCAGCAAATACGGCGGTCACGCCATGGCGGCAGGGCTGACATTGCCCGAGGAAAACTTCCCGTTGTTCGCCGAAGCCTTCGATGCCGAAGTGCGTCGGCAACTGCGCGAAGAAGACCTGACCGGGCGCCTGCTGTCTGATGGCACCCTGGCAGTGGAAGAGTTTCATCTGGAACTGGCCCGTGCGCTACGGCATGCCGGGCCGTGGGGGCAGCACTTCCCTGAGCCGTTGTTCCATGGCGTGTTTCAGTTGGTGGAGCAGCGCGTAGTGGGGGAGCGGCACCTGAAGGTCGTGCTCAAGAGCGAGTGCGGGTCGGTGAAGCTGGATGGCATTGCATTTGGCGTGGACCGTGAGGTCTGGCCGAACCCGACGGTGCGTTGGGTGGAATTGGCTTACAAGCTGGATGTGAACGAGTTTCGCGGGAATGAAACCGTGCAGTTGATGATCGCGCACATCGAGCCGCGTTAGATCTCACCAACACCACAAAACCAATGTGGGAGGGGGCAAAACCCCCTCCCACATTTTGATTTGTGTAAGGCTCGGGCTTATTCGGTTTTGGTTTGGTGCTTGACGATGATATCCACCAACCGCTTGGCCAGCGCCGGGTAGTTCTCATCGAAGTGATGCCCGCCTGGCAACTTGATGGCTTCACCTACAGCCGTCTTGTCTGTGCAGCCACTCTCGTCGACTTCTTCGGCGCCGTAGATGCACACCACTTTGTCAGCCGGCAGTTTGGCCATTTCCGGGCCTGTGGCCGCTTCTTTGCCCGCGTTGCCCAGCCAGCCTTCGACTTCAATCTCGAAGCTGCCAGTCCGTGCGAATGCCAGCAGGATGATTGCGTCCACACGCTGCTGCTCGTTCTCCGGCAGGCGGTTGTAGATGGCCGGCAGTACATCGGCACCGAACGAATAGCCGGTCAGTACGAAGCGCTTGGTGCCCCACTTCTGACGGTAGTGCTGCATCAGCTCGGTGAGGTCCTTGGCGCTTTGTTCCGGGGTCTTGTGCTGCCAGTAATAGCGCAGGGTGTCGATGCCCACCACCGGATAACCGATCTTGGCCATTTCACCGGCCACGTCACGGTCGAGGTCGCGCCAGCCGCCGTCGCCGGACAGGAACAGGGTGACAGTGTCCTTGGCCTGGCCGGCCGGTACTTCAACCACCGGTATTGCCAGGCCGCCATTGTCCGAGCCCACCAGTTGCTTGCGCAGCTCGTTGTTCAGCACTTGCGGGTAATGAATGTCGTAGTCGCTGATGCTGGTGGTGGCGCGCGGTGTGTCGCGTACGAAACTGGCGCTTTCATCGTCAGGGTTGTCGTTCCAGGCCACCAGCCAGTTGCCGTGGGCGGCGGTCTTCGGCAGTGGGTCCTTGCAGCCTTCCTGCACCAGGGCGAAGCCGACGGAGATGGCGTTGGCCTTGTCGTCGTTCTGGGTGGCCAGCCAGCGCCAGGCGAGGGCAGCGCCAGGGCCGATGCCGCTGACCAGTGTCGCCGGGCCCTTGAGCTGGGCCAGGGCGCCTTGCAGCGCTTGTTCCTGCAGCTTGCAGTCATCCTTGGGCAGGACCACCTGGACAATCTGCGCCTTGCCGCCTTGGCTCAGGGCAATCAACTGGCTGTCGGTCAGGGTTTCATCGGCCATTACGGCCACGGCCACGCGGGCTTTCGGCGTGCCGTTGGGGGTCACCCGGGTCATGACCGAACCGTCGGCCTGGGGCAGTTGCTCCAGCACCGGCTGAGGGGCAGGGCGGTTCCAGTACCAATAGCCGCCACCCAGGACCAGGGCGAGCAGCACTACAAAGGCCAATACATACCGCCAGGAGCGTCGAATCATCAGCGTTTCACCAATCCAGTCAAGCCGCCCGCGATCAGGGCGGCGGTATCGGCCAGTGCCACCAGCGGATCAAGTCCTGCGGGCACGGCCATGTAACGGGGTTCCCAGTCAGGCTGGAACTTGTCTTTGAAGCGGCGCAAACCTTGGAAGTTATACAGTTGCTCGCCACGGCGGAACACCATCGAGCCCAGGCGTTGGGTCAACGGGGCGCCGCGTCGTGGTTGCAGGCCCGACAACGGCACCATGCCGAGGCTGAAGCGGGCATAGCCGTGACTCTTATAATGTTGAATCAGGCCGACCATCATGAATTCCATGGTCAGCTTGGGCGCGTCCGGATGGGCGCGCATCAGGTCGAGACTGGCCAGGTCATGGTTGTAGGTCTCAAGCAGGTTGGCGAAGGCCACCGGGCGCCCTTCGAAGCGAATGATCGCGATGCGAAAGTGCTTGAGGTAGTCGTCGCTGAAGCGTCCCAGGGAAAAGCCTTTTTCCCGTACGTTCTTGCCGGTCAGCCAGGCATCGGAGATCACCTTGAGTTCGTCCATCGGCGCCGTGCCCGGTTCGCAGATCTCCAGGGACAGGCCATCCCGCGAGCCACGGTTCCAGGTGTAGCGCAGGTCCTTCATCTCTTTGCCCTTGGCTTCCAGGTCAAAGCGTTTGAGGTCGACACGGGCTTCTTCGCCCAGTTTGATCGCGGTGAGGCCGATGTCCATGTAGTACGGCAGGTTCTCCGCACGCACCTGGTAGAACACCGGGCGGGCGTGGTGGATGTCGCACAGGTCACGGAACTGCCAGATCATCTCGGCCCGTGGCTGGGTGGGGCCAATCGGGTCGTACAAGGCTACCAGGCTGCGGCCGCGACGGGCGTACATGAGGAAAGCTTCATCATTGGGGTGGAACAGCAGCGCCTTGTCGCCGGTGAGCGCCAGGCCGCCGTCAGGCTGGGAAGAGGCCATCAGGATCTTGCTGGCGCGCTCCAGTTCATCGGGTGTCGGCAGATGGATCACCGGGCGCGCAGTACGCAGCAGCCAGGTCAGGGACACGATCACCAGCAACACGGCGGCGCCCAGCAGCGAGCGCAGGCCACGTGGGGCGTTGGCGTCCAGGGTGAACTGCCACCACAGCTGATGGCTGTACGGGACATCCTGGTAAGCAAACAGCAGCAGCCAGATCGACGCCCCGAGTACGCAGACACTGGCCACCAGGTACAGCGGCGAGAAGGGCAGCTCGGTGAGGCGGCTGGCGCGATAGAACGAGCGTCGGAAGATCGCCAGCAGGATCGCGGTCATGGTCATCAGGCTGGCTTCTTCCCAGTCGAAGCCTTTGAGCAGCGAGAGCAGGGCGCCCACCAGCAGCAGCACCATGGTCAGCATCCAGGCGGCCGACAGGCGTCGACGCAGGCCCTGGGCCAACAACAGGCACAACACGCCGATCAGGCTGGCGCCAAAGTGCGAGGCGTCAATCAGGCGGTGAGGAATCAGGAAGCCGATGTTTTCCAGGCGTGAGTCGATTTCGGGCGTGGCGCCAGAGAACAGCAGGACCACGCCGGACAAAAAAACCAGGACGGCCAGTACCGGCGCTGCCAGCCCCGAGGCGACCCGCAGGCTTTGCTGGGTCTGGAACAGGCGCTGGGCTTCGTTGACCAGCAGGAACACGCAGGCGATCAGCAGAGGCAGCACCACGTAGATCATGCGGTACAGCAGCAGGGCGGCGGCCAGTGGCGCGGCGCCCAGTTTGTCGGCGAACGCCGCCAGCAGGATCGCTTCGAATACACCCACACCACCCGGTACATGGCTGAGTACACCGGCGGCCAGCGCCAGCAGGTACACGAGCAGGAAGGGGCCGAAGGGTGGCGCCTCCGGCAGCAGCATATAAAGGACGGTAGCGGCAGCGGCAACGTCCAGTGCGGTAATGATCAGTTGCAGGAAGGTCAGGCGACGGCCCGGCAGGCGCAAGGTGCGGCGGCCGGCTTTTACCAGCAGGTTGTCCGGGTAGGGCTGTTCCGGCAGGCGGCGGCGATAAATGCCGATGCACAAGACCGCCGACAACAGCAGCACCGCGCCAGCAATACCGCCCAGCACCGCTTGTGGCAAATGCAGGTAGGTTGATGCGGCGGGCAGGTTACTCAGTGTTGCCAATGCAGCCAGTGGCGGCAGGGCAGTGCCCAGCGCCAGGCTGGCGAACACGGTCATATGGGCGACTTCGGATGCACCGATGCCATGGCGTGCATATAAACGGTAGCGCACCGATCCGCCGGAAAGCATCGACAGACCAATGGCATTGCCAATCGCGAAGGCGGTGAAACCACCGAGGGCCAGGGTCTTGGCGGGCAGGTTCACGCCGGCATAGCGGGCGCCGGAGAACTCATAGCCTAATAGAATGACAAAACCGGCGACGGCTGCGGCAAACGCACCGAGCAGGGCTGGCTTGGGCACTTCCAGGATCGAGTCGTGGAGCGCGTAGAGGTCCAGCTCCAGCAGCAGGTGGCGGCAGGCGATCAGGGCGATGGCAAACAGCAATAAGGTGACGGCCAGCCCGATAGGCTGCCGATACTTGCTCACCAGATCCAGCCAACGCAAGCGGGTGGGTGTGATCGGTTGTTCTGCTGTGACAGTGTCTTGTGTTTCAGACGAGTTGGCGCGCATCAATCACCTCGTGGATTGTGCGCGACAGGATGGAGGTATCCAGCCAAGTTACCAATCCCTATGGACAAAATAATTACAAATATTAACGCGTATCGCCGGGGGCGGCGACTGCGGCCATTGGTCGTAGAGGGCAGCGCTTGAGCATTGAGCATAGCTTGCAATGAGATGGACTCTACAAACCGCGCGCGGTTTCATGAAAGATGCCATGCCATTGTTTCAGAAGAACTTTTTCACCGGATACAAAAAAGGCCACTCTTTCGAGTAGCCTTTCTTGATGTTTGGTTGCGGGAGCCGGATTTGAACCGACGACCTTCGGGTTATGAGCCCGACGAGCTACCAGACTGCTCCATCCCGCGTCTGTGGGCGGCATTCTACAGTCCAACGCCGAGGTGTCAACCGTTATCGGGCCGATGGGTCAAATAAGTGTGAATTGGCCTCTGAATGTTGGTCATGCACCGTAAGTGCGCGATGGCAAAGATTTTTTTGTCTTACAATTTTCGTACATGACAAAACAGGCACGCACAAAAAAGGCCACTCTTTCGAGTAGCCTTTCTTGATGTTTGGTTGCGGGAGCCGGATTTGAACCGACGACCTTCGGGTTATGAGCCCGACGAGCTACCAGACTGCTCCATCCCGCGTCTGTGTGTCGGCATTCTACAGAGGAACGCCGGTGTGTCAACCTGTGAATTAAAGAAAAGCGCTTGTGGTTCAATCGCTTAGCTCTCTATAAAGGCCCCTTGATACCCCTCGGGCCCAGTCTGGCCGAGGCTTTCAGCTCTATCGTAAGGGCAAATCCGATTGAGAAAATAAATTCATCCTGGAATTTTCCTACCGCTCAAGCGGAAGATTCAAACTACTGGTGCTATATACAGGTGTGAGTGCGATACTGGCCACCCGTAGGTAAACACCCCGTTTATATGACGCAGCGCAAAATCATCCACGTCGACTGTGATTGCTTCTACGCCGCCATCGAGATGCGCGATGACCCGAGCCTGGCGCAAAAACCGCTGGCGGTGGGCGGCTCGGCGGACCGGCGCGGGGTGATCGCCACCTGCAACTACGAGGCACGCGCCTATGGCGTGCGCTCGGCCATGTCGTCGCGACATGCCTTGAAGCTGTGCCCGGGCCTGACCATCGTCAAGCCGCGCATGGATGCCTATAAGGAAGCCTCCAAGGAAATCCAGACGATCTTTCGCGACTACACCGACCTGATCGAGCCGCTGTCGCTGGATGAGGCTTACCTGGATGTGTCCGACAGCCCGCACTTTGGCGGAAGCGCCACGCGCATCGCCCAGGACATTCGTCGCCGTGTCTCCAACCAACTGCATATCACCGTGTCCGCAGGCGTGGCGCCGAACAAGTTCCTGGCCAAGATCGCCAGCGACTGGAAGAAGCCCAACGGCCTGTTTGTGATTACCCCGGACCAGGTCGAAGATTTTGTCTCGCAGTTGCGGGTCAGCAAGTTGCACGGTGTGGGCAAGGTCACGGCCGATAAACTGGCACGCCTGGGCATTGAAGACTGCCTGCAACTGCGCGAGTGGAACAAGCTGGCGCTGGTGCGCGAATTCGGCAGTTTTGGCGAGCGGCTGTGGAGCCTGGCGCGTGGGATCGATGACCGTGTGGTGCAGAACGACAGTCGTCGGCAATCGATCAGTGTGGAAAATACCTACGATGTCGACCTGCCGGATCTCTCAAGCTGCCTGGCCAAACTCCCGGAGCTGATGGAAACCCTGGCCGGGCGCATGGCGCGCATCGACAGCAGTTACCGGGCCGGCAAGCCGTTCGTGAAGGTGAAGTTTCATGACTTTACCCAGACCACATTGGAGCAGGCGGGGGCAGGGCGGGACCTGGAGAGTTATCAACAGTTGCTGACGCAGGCGTTCAACCGGGGGGGGAAGCCGGTGCGCTTGTTGGGGATTGGGGTGCGCTTGCTGGATCTGAGTAACGGCAACGAGCAGCTCGAATTCTCCTGGTAAAAATGGGGAGCAAATTGTGGGAGGGGGGCTTGCCCCCGATAGCGGTGGGTCAGCCAGCCTATCTATAGCTGACCCGCTGCAATCGGGGGCAAGCCCCCTCCCACATTTGACCGCCAACAATTTGAGGGGCTCAGCGTGCTCCAGGATCTGCGACTAGCCGCCCCGCATCCTTGGTCAGCGCCTGCAGAAACTCTTGCTGCAACTCGGGATCATTGCGGGTCAGTTCGATCAGGCTCTGTTCCAGTTCGCTGGCTTCTTCTTCCAGGCCCAGTTCCGACAAGCGCTTGACCCGGTGCACCCACTGGCTGACTTCGTCGTCTTCCAAGTCGTCGTAGATCAGGCCGTGGGCTTCCAGCAACTTGCCGCGCAGGGTGCTGCTGATCGCCAGGGTCGAGTCCGAATGCACATCGTCCTGGCCATCTTCCACACTGATCTTCAAGGTCGTGACGCGGTTCAGGTCCTGCTCGGCAAATGGGCTGTCCAACAGGTTCAGGCGCAGGACGCCGTTGCGGTCGGTGGTCAACTCATGGGTCTGCTTGCCGGCGGTGACCTGCACCGGGCGTTCGCTCCAGGGCAGGCTCGAATACTCCACGCGCTTGTCGCGCTGGACTTCATCGATACCCGCCAGGTTCTGTTGCGCACGGCCGTGGGATTGCACGTTCATGAACGGGTTAAGGCCGTCCACGCCATAGATCAGCCAGTCATGGGTCATGCTGGTCGGCAGGTGGCCGAGGGCGAAGATATTCGCCACGTTGGCGCCCGCGCCCGCCACCAGGGCGACTGCACCCAAGGGCATCTCGTAGAGCTTGCGCCAGGGCTGGTAAGGGGTATAGCGGTCGTAACGACGGGTGACTTCGAACTCGGTGACCTCGAAGGTCTTCTGCTCGTGAATGCGAACCCGGCGTTGCGGCAGCTCCAGCACTTTGGGCTCGCCGACATCGATCTGCAGGCTGTGGTCGAGCAACTTACGCTCGACCCGCTCCTCGTGCTCACTGCGTTGCGACATCTGGTTGGCGCAGCCGCTGACCAGCAGGGCGCCGCACAAGGCGGCGCCCCCCAGGGCTCTGGTGTTTCGCTTGAACATGACTTCTCTTGATCTGGTTTTCAGCGACGAATACGCGCCTGGAGGAAAGACAGCACGTCAGCCACCGGCAACGGTTGGGCTTCGGCTTCGGTCCGGCTCTTGTATTCCAGATTGCCATCGGCCAGGCCGCGGTCACTGACCACGATCCGGTGCGGGATGCCAATCAGTTCCATGTCGGCGAACTTGATGCCCGGGCTGGTTTTCTTGTCCCGGTCATCCAGCAGCACTTCAAAACCAGCAGCCGTCAATTCGGCATAGAGCTTGTCGGTGGCTTCGCGCACTTGCTCGGTTTCATAACGCAGCGGCACCAGGGCGACCTGGAACGGCGCCAGGGCGTCACTCCAGATAATGCCTTTGTCATCGTTGTTCTGCTCGATGGCAGCGGCAACCACGCGGGATACGCCAATGCCGTAGCAGCCCATCTCCAGGGTGATCGGCTTGCCGTTCTCGCCCAGCACTTCGCACTTCATTGCCTTGCTGTACTTGTTGCCCAGCTGGAAGATGTGCCCGACTTCGATGCCGCGCTTGATTTCCAGGGTGCCCTTGCCGTCCGGGCTAGGGTCGCCGGCCACGACGTTACGCAGGTCGGCCACGGTCGGCACCGGCAGGTCACGTTCCCAGTTCACGCCGAAGTAGTGCTTGTCGTCGATGTTTGCGCCGATCCCGAAGTCGCTCATCAGCTCGACCGAACGGTCGATGATGATCGGCAGCGGCAGGTTCAGTGGGCCGAGCGAACCGGCACCGGCGCCAATGGCGTCGCGCAGTTCGGCGTCGGTGGCCATGACCAGCGGGCTGGCCACGCCAGGTTGGTTGGCGGCCTTGATTTCGTTGAGCTCGTGGTCGCCACGGATTACCAGGGCGATCAGCTTGCCTTCCTCCTCGGCGCGCACGATCAGGGTCTTGATGGTCTTTTCAATCGGCAGATTGAATTTCTCCACCAGGGCCGCGATGGTCTTGGTATCCGGCGTGTCCACCAGGCGCAGTTCTTCGGCCGGCGCCGGGCGGGATGTTTCCCGTGGCACGGCTTCGGCTTTCTCGATGTTCGCCGCGTAGTCGGAGCCGTTGCTGAACACGATGTCGTCTTCGCCGGACTCGGCCAGCACGTGGAATTCGTGGGAGCCGGCGCCGCCGATGGAGCCATTGTCGGCTTCAACTGGGCGGAACTTCAGGCCCAGGCGCGTGAACACGTTGCAGTAGGCCTGGTGCATGCGGTCGTAGGTGACCTGCAAGGACGCCTGGTCAGCGTGGAACGAATAGGCGTCCTTCATGATGAATTCGCGACCGCGCATCAAGCCGAAGCGTGGGCGGATTTCGTCACGGAACTTGG
This sequence comes from Pseudomonas sp. DR208, assembly GCF_019823005.1. NCBI lineage: Bacteria > Pseudomonadati > Pseudomonadota > Gammaproteobacteria > Pseudomonadales > Pseudomonadaceae > Pseudomonas > Pseudomonas sp. DR208. The sequence continues at coordinate 5,262,342 of NZ_CP081944.1, read as the reverse complement.
TCTGGATCTGATACAGGTTCAGCGGCAACTGCTTGTAGCTGCTCAGCTCGTTGCGCATCAGGTCGGTGATCACTTCTTCGTGGGTCGGGCCGGCGCAGAAATCCCGGCCATGGCGATCCTTGAAGCGCAGCAACTCCGGGCCGTACTCTTCCCAGCGCCCGGATTCCTGCCACAGTTCAGCCGGTTGGGTGCTCGGCATCAACACTTCCAGAGAGCCGGCGGCGTTCATTTCTTCACGAACGATGGCTTCGACCTTGCGCATCACCTTCAAGCCCATGGGCAGCCAGGTGTACAGGCCGGAGGCCAGTTTGCGGATCATGCCGGCGCGCAGCATCAGCTGATGGCTGATCACGACCGCGTCTGAAGGCGTTTCTTTCTGTGTGGCGAGCAAATATTGACTGGTACGCATGGTAGGCCGTTGTCGGTTGCTTGGACTTGAAATGACTTGGGATTGTACGGGCGCCGGCTGCTGGAGTACAGGCATCAGAACGCAGAGGGGTATGTGGGAGGCGGCTTGCCCCCGATAGCGGTGGATCAGTAACACATAAGCGCCTGACAACCTGCTATCGGGGGCAAGCCCCTCCCACATTGTCAGTCTTCGGTCGGCGGACTCAACCGCGCCCGCCGATTTTCCTGGAACCAGTGCAACGCGATCAGGAACAGCGTCGGCACGCCCAGCAGGCAGGTGATCAGGAAGAAATTGTGATACCCGAACTTCTCCACCATCACCCCCGAATACCCGCCGATCAGGCGTGGCAGCAACAGCATGATCGAGCTGAGCAGGGCATATTGGGTGGCGGAGAACTTGAGGTTGGTCAGGCTCGACAGGTACGCCACAAACGCCGAGGTCGCCAGCCCTGAGCTGAAGTTATCCAGGGAAATGGTGAAGATCAGCATCTGCAGGTCCGGGCCCATGTCGGCGAGCATCACGAACAGCAGGTTGGTGCCGGCCGACGCCACACCGCCGATGAACAGGATCGGCAGGATACCGAAGCGCACAATCAGCAGGCCGCCCATGCCTGCACCCAGCAGGGTCATGATCAGGCCGAAGATCTTGCTGACGCCGGCGATCTGGTCCTTGGTGAAGCCCTGGTCAATGTAGAACACGTTGGCCATCACGCCCATCACGGTGTCGGACATGCGATAGGTGGCGATCAGTCCCAACAACAGCAACGCTTGCCAGCGGTAACGCAGGATGAAGTCATTGACCGGTGTCAGCACCGGCGCCAGACCCCGGCGACCCATGGCCGACAGGCACAGCGACGTGAGGGTTATATAGAGGATGGCGCGCAGGAAGGCGCGGTCTTCCATCAGCAGATCCCACAGGCTCACGCCGTGGAATATCACGCTGCCGAAGTCGGTGTTGAACAACTGGGTAAACATTGCCGGTACCGATACCAGCAGCACGATCAGCACGAACACCGATGCCAGTTGGTGTACGAAGCTGTAGCGCCCGGCCTGCAACTGGGTGCGCAGTGGCACATCAGGTTCGCGCATGAACAGCGTGGTCAGCAGTGCCGGAATCATCAGCACGCCGAACAGTACGTAGGTGCCGGTCCAGGCCGAGTGCTTGTAGTTGAAACCGGTGGAGCCGAACCCTTCGGCAAAAAACAGTGCGCCTGCCGTGGCCAGCAGCGCGGCGATGCGATAACCGGACATGTAGCTGGCGGCCAGCGCAGCCTGGCGGCTGTCGTCGGCGATTTCCAGACGGTAGGCGTCGACCGCGATGTCCTGGGTGGCGGAGGCGAAAGCCACGATGACGGCGATAGCGATCAGCCAGGACAAGTGTTTCTGCGGGTCGCAGAAGCCCATGCCGATCAATCCGAGGATCACCAGCGACTGGGCCAGCACCAGCCAGGAACGGCGGCGTCCGAGTTTACCGAGCAGCGGCAGGCGCCATTGGTCGAGCAGCGGCGACCAGACCCATTTAAAGGCATACGCCAAACCGATCAGGCTCGCATAGCCGATGGTCTCGCGTGCCACACCGGCCTCGCGCAACCACACTGAAAGCGTCGAGAACACCAACATGTAAGGCAGGCCGGCGGCAAAGCCGAGCAACAACAGGACTAACGTCGAAGGGCTGGCATAGGCAGCGAGCGCGGCGCGCCAGGTTTTACGGGGCATGGGCTGGAGTCTGCCTCAGATTTGCGGAAACAAAGCGCGCACTCTAACCGCTGTGCTCTACCGGGCGCCAGCCATGGCGCTGAATATCCACGCGATTGTTGCGGACCATGACGCCTTCATCGCGCAAACGCGCCCGTTGTTCGTCACCCGAGGCACTGCCCACCGGCAGGCTTATCCGACCACCGGCACCCAGTACGCGGTGCCAGGGCAGCCGGGTGTCCTCGGGCAGTTGGCTCAACGTACGGCCCACCCAGCGTGCGGCACGGCCAAGGCCCGCCAGGTGAGCCAGCTCGCCGTAACTCACCACGCAGCCTTCGGGCACTTGCGCCAGCGTCAGGTAAAGAGCGGTACGACGCATCTCGGCGGGGCTTTGCGGCGACTCGGCAGGTTGATTCATTGAGCGGCTATCCGTTTAAATCGTCGGCATATTTGTAAGAAACGTCTGTAAACATCGCGATGAACATTGAACTCGACCTCGATACTTGAGTCAGTCCTAGCTATCTAACACGATAATGCCTCCTTTTCGCCAACCTTGAGCCCCATACCCGCTTATGTTGTCCAGAACCCTGCTGTGCCTCGCTGTTTTCAGTGCTTCCACGCCCTTGTTGGCCGACACCGTCTGGTTGAAGAACGGTGACCGCCTGACTGGCAAGATCAAAGTCTTCGATGGCGGCAAATTGCTGATCCAGACTGACTACGCCGGTGCCATCCCCGTGGACTGGAAGCAGGTGAAAACCCTGGAGAGCGACCAGGAGTTGCTGGTCAAGCAGGACGCCTACACCGGCGAGAAAGCCAAATCCCTGAAAGCAGCGGAGGATGGCAAGGTGGTGCTGGCCAACGGTGAAGCGCCCAAGACGGTGGACTTGGCAAGCATCCAGCAGATCATCAAGCCCAAGCCTGTGATCGAAGACCTGGTGTGGAAGGGCAATGTGGACATGGCGCTGGACTATAAACGCGCCGACAAAGACACCAACGACTACGACATCGATTTCAAGACCACCGCACGCCATGGTCAATGGCGCCATACCGGACAGGGCGAGTACAACCGCGAATTCCAGGACGATGTCACCACCACCGACAACTGGGCACTGGAATACGATCTCGACCGCTTCCTGACCGAACACTGGTTCTGGCAGGGGCGCTTGACCTACAAGCGTGACAAGGTTGAAGACCTCTCGCGCCAGCGCACCGTCGGTACCGGCCCTGGCTACCAGTTCTGGGACGATGAGCTGGGGGCGTTCTCCCTGGGCTCGCTGGTCAACCGCACCGACTATGAATACGCCGACGGCGGCAAGGACAACTTCTATTCCCTGGCCATGAAGTGGAACTACAACCGCTACCTGGTGGGCAAGACCGTCGAATTCTTCACCAATGGTGAGGTGGGCAAGCCTATCGACGGTCCTGCTGAGTACTCGCTGGATGCGGAAATGGGCCTGCGCTACAAAGTCACCGAGTGGGCCTCCCTCAACCTCAAGGCCGAGCGCGACGTGATCAGCGGCGACTCCGACAGCAGCCTGAGCAAGACCCGCTACACCGCGGGCTTCGGCGTGGCCTGGTAACACGGTCGAACAAAACCTGCTTGGCAACCTTTGCCGATAATGATTACCTTGCGTTGAGATCCATTCCCATATGCCATGGGCGGCTGAATACCCGAGGAGTCATACGTTGAGCGCACAGGTTGCCAAGAACGCCCGAGAGCTGTTGCTCAAGGAATACCGTGGGGCTCTCTCCACTTTGTCCAAAGCCATGCCCGGCTTCCCGTTCGGCTCGGTCGTACCGTATTGCCTCGACGATCAGGGTCGCCCGTTGATCCTGATCAGCCGTATCGCCCAGCACACCCACAACCTGCAGAAAGATCCCAAATGCTCTTTGCTGGTGGGGGAGCGCGAGGCCGATGATGTGCAGGCCGTCGGGCGCCTGACCTACCTGGCCGAAGCGGAAAAACTGGAGGAGGGCGACGCCATCGAGGCGGCGGCCGAGCGTTATTACCGCTACTTCCCGGATTCTGCCAACTACCACAAGGCCCACGACTTTGATTTCTGGGTTCTCAAGCCCGTACGCCACCGGTACATCGGTGGCTTTGGCGCGATTCACTGGGTCGACCAGTTGACCCTGGCCAACCCGTTCGCCGGCAAGGCCGAGCGCAGCATGATCGAGCACATGAACAGCGATCACGCCAAGGCCATTGCCCATTACGTCGATCTCAGCGGTTTGCCCACCTCCGAGCCCGCCCAATTGGCCGGCATCGACAGCGAAGGCATGCACCTGCGTGTCGGCCAATCCTTATATTGGTTGCCATTTGCGGAGCCTTGCAACACGCCGACACAAGTACGCGAAGCCCTGGTTTCATTGGCCCACGCCGAGGCCTGGCCGAAAAAAGCCAGCGCCGACGCTTGAATTCACGAAACGGCGACGTCATCTAAGGTGGACTGGCAAGGCATTCTTGCGTTGAGGAACCATTTGATGCGCCCTTTTTTATTGCTCTTTCTGCTGTTCCCGGTGTTGGAGCTGTTCGTATTCGTTCAAGTCAGCAGCGCGATCGGGTTTTTCCCGGCCCTGTTGCTGATCATTCTCGGCTCGATGCTCGGCGTCCTGGTGCTGCGCGTCGCCGGCCTGGCCACGGCGCTGCGTGCCCGTGAAAGCCTGAACCGTGGCGAGCTGCCCGCCCAGACCATGCTTGAAGGCCTGATGATGGCCCTGGCGGGTGGCCTGTTGATCCTGCCGGGCTTCATCAGCGATGTGGTCGGCCTGGTGATGCTGCTGCCGTTCACCCGCAAGCTGCTGGCCGGCAAGATGCGCCAGCGTGCCGAAGAGGCGGCGATTCGCCAGCGAGCTTTCGCCGACGACCTGCAACCCCGTGGCGGCCCCGCTCCGCGCCAGCCGCTGGGGCGTGAAGGGGATGTGATCGAAGGCGAGTTCGAACACCGCGACAGCAAATAACCGCTTCATTGGCACGGCACCTTCGGGTGCCGTGCTGCGTTTACCCGCAGGCAGACACAAAAAATTTCATCCCCGGCCCCTTGTAATAAGCATATGCGCCCTTATGTAACGGTCACCGCAAGGTTTCTGGTGGTGACACTGGACAGACTTCCGCGTTTCGCCCCGCGAACCGCGACCGGCACCGCCGGAATTTAACCCGCCGGAATTGATACCGGCCGATGAAAAACACAATTAGGAGAGATCGACAATGAAGCTTCGTCCTCTGCACGACCGCGTCGTAATCCGTCGCAGCGAAGAAGAAAAGAAAACCGCTGGCGGTATCGTTCTGCCAGGTTCGGCTGCTGAAAAAGCCAACCACGGTGTGATCGTCGCTGCGGGCCCAGGCAAGACCCTGGAGAACGGTGATGTACGCGCGCTGGCCGTGAAAGTGGGTGACAAGGTTGTTTTCGGCCCTTACTCCGGCAGCAACACAGTGAAAGTCGACGGCGAAGACCTGCTGGTTATGGCTGAGAACGAGATTCTCGCTGTTCTGGAAGACTGATTTCCCCGCTCATTTTCCCGTTACTCCAAAGTATTTAAGGAATATCGATCATGGCTGCTAAAGAAGTTAAATTCGGCGATTCCGCCCGCAAGAAAATGCTCACCGGTGTCAACGTCCTGGCTGACGCAGTAAAAGCGACCCTGGGCCCGAAAGGCCGTAACGTGATCATCGAGAAGAGCTTCGGCGCTCCGACCATCACCAAGGACGGCGTTTCCGTCGCAAAAGAAATCGAACTGGAAGACCGTTTCGAAAACATGGGCGCGCAGCTGGTCAAAGACGTTGCCTCCCGTGCCAACGATGACGCAGGCGACGGTACCACCACCGCGACCGTCCTGGCCCAGGCGATCGTCAACGAAGGCTACAAGGCCGTCGCTGCCGGCATGAACCCGATGGACCTCAAGCGCGGCATCGACAAGGCGACCATCGCCATCGTTGCCGAGCTGAAAAACCTGTCCAAGCCATGTGCCGACACCAAGGCTATCGCTCAGGTAGGCACCATCTCCGCCAACTCCGACAGCTCCATCGGTGACATCATTGCCCAAGCCATGGAAAAAGTCGGCAAGGAAGGCGTGATCACCGTGGAAGAAGGTTCGGGCCTGGAAAACGAACTGTCGGTTGTCGAAGGCATGCAGTTCGACCGTGGCTACCTGTCCCCGTACTTCGTCAACAAGCCGGAAACCATGGTTGCCGAGCTGGACAGCCCGCTGATCCTGCTGGTCGACAAGAAGATCTCCAACATCCGCGAACTGCTGCCAGTGCTGGAAGCCGTGGCCAAAGCCGGCCGCCCACTGCTGATCGTTTCCGAAGACGTTGAAGGCGAAGCCCTGGCGACGCTGGTTGTGAACAACATGCGTGGCATCGTTAAAGTCGCAGCCGTCAAGGCGCCAGGCTTTGGCGACCGTCGCAAGGCCATGCTGCAGGACATCGCCGTATTGACCGGCGGTACCGTTATCTCCGAAGAGATCGGTCTGAGCCTGGAAAGCGCCACCCTGGAACACCTCGGCAGTGCCAAGCGCGTGACCATTTCCAAAGAAAACACCACCATCGTTGACGGTGCTGGCGTTGAAGGCGACATCGAGTCCCGTATCGCTCAGATCCGTGCCCAGGTTGCCGAAACTTCCTCGGACTACGACCGTGAAAAACTGCAAGAGCGTCTGGCCAAGCTGTCCGGCGGCGTTGCAGTGATCAAGGTTGGCGCCGGTTCCGAAGTTGAAATGAAAGAGAAGAAGGCCCGCGTTGAAGACGCCCTGCACGCAACCCGCGCAGCCGTTGAAGAAGGCGTGGTACCTGGCGGTGGCGTTGCGCTGATCCGTGCTCTGGAAGCCCTGACCAACCTGACCGGCGACAACGCTGACCAGAACGTGGGTATCGCTGTGCTGCGTCGCGCTGTTGAAGCGCCGCTGCGTCAGATCGCTGCCAACTCCGGCGACGAGCCAAGCGTTGTAGTCAACGAAGTCAAGAACGGCAAAGGTAACTACGGTTACAACGCTGCGACTGGCGTCTACGGCGACATGATCGAAATGGGCATCCTGGATCCTACCAAGGTGACTCGTTCCGCGCTGCAAGCCGCAGCCTCCATCGGCGGTCTGATCCTGACCACCGAAGCTGCAATTGCCGACAAGCCTAAGGCTGAAGGCTCGGCTGGCGGCGGTATGCCAGACATGGGCGGCATGGGTGGCATGGGCGGCATGATGTAAGCCAGCCTTACCCGGCTCATAAAAAACCCCGCCTGCAGTGATGCAGGCGGGGTTTTTTTATGTCCGGTTGACCGCTCAACCCATGCCGCCGCGTCGCAACAGCTTCTTGAATGTCATCCCCCTGGCAAGCGCCGAGGGCACACGTGCAGCGGACCACGGTGCAGACGTATGGCCGAGCGGGCCTTGGGCAGACAGAGTCGCGGCTTTAGTGCGTGGCCTGGGTATGGGCCGCCGCCAGCGGCTGGACATGGTCACCTCGCCCAGCAGTTTAAGGGTGTGGGCGTCGTAGCCGGGCGACTTGATCGAACCAGTGAAGTCAGGCGCTGCGCGGCTCACGGCAGCCGCCTGACTGGCCAGCAGCGCGCTGGCGACGATACACAGCGATAGCATCAACGTGGATAAATGCTGTTTTGGGGGACGCATGAACGGGCTCTCCAACCGGGTCCAGAGGACGGGGACCCAGGGCGCAGGGGCAACCCTGGATCAGGTGGCGAGATTACGGAGAATGCCAACGGTTCACTGTCACAGGCTGTAACACGCAGGCTATTGAGGGCGCAGCGGCAGGATCAGGGTCAGGCGTGCCCCGCCCAACGGGCTGCGCGCCACCGACAACTCACCGCGATGCCATTGGCTGGCGCGTTTGGCCAGTGCCAGCCCGAGGCCGAAGCCGCCGGGGTCATCGCCGCCCATGGCCAGTCGCACAAACGGCTCGAATATCTTTTCGCGGTTTTCGGCGAGTATGCCGGGGCCGTCGTCGTCCACATGCAGCACCAGGTGCTGGTCATCCTGGTGGGCAGCACTGACGCTCACTTGGTCACGGGCGTAGGTGATGGCGTTGCTCAACAAGTTGCGCACGATCAAATGCAACAAGGCGCGGTCGCCGATCAATTGCAGGTCTGCCGGCTCGGTGTCCAGGCTCAGGCGCCGCTGATGCCCGTCGAGCAAGGCAAACTCCTGATGCAGCCAGTCACGGATAGGGATGGGCTCATGCTGCAGGTCGGCGGGTGCGCCCGCCATCCGGGCAAAGGCCAGGCTGGCGCGCACCAGGGCTTCAAGCTCTTCCACATCGGTTTGCAGGCGTTCCTGCAAGCGTATGCGCGTGGACGGGTCGTCGCTTTTGCCCAGCAGGGTCAAGGCAAAACGCATGCGTGCCAGCGGCGTGCGCAACTCATGGGAGACGGCCTGGGAAACCTCTCGGTGACGTTCGCTCATGGCGTTGATGTCGTGGGCATGTTGCTGCAAGGTCTGCAGCACGGGCGCCCATTCCTTGCCCATGGCTGGCAGCATCGCATTGGGCGTACGGGCCAGGGTGCCCAGGCAAACATCGAGTGCTTGCAGGTCGGCGCTACGCTGGCGGCGTGCGCGCAGACCGAACCACATCCACAGCACCAGCGGCAGACCGGCCACGCACGCGGTGATCCCATACACCGGGAATTGCAGCAGGTCCTTGACCTCGGCGGTTCCCCACATCGGGCCGAATTGGATCAGCGTTTTGTCGTCGAGCGGGAAATAGGTGATGTCTTCATCGCTGCTCTGCGCCGGTTGCTGGTGCTGAAGCATGATCAGCGCTTCGGGCGGCAGTTCGACCTCATCCAGGGTGACGAGCCGGATCGGGTACTGGAAGCGCGCGCGCAGTACCTCCATACGCGCTTCACGCTGGTCAGCCGGCAAGGCCTTGAGCTGCTCCGCCACCAGATAGCCCGGCCCGGCCATCAAGCGCAAAAAGCTGTATTCGCCGACAAACACCGAGGCATTGGCGCACAGCCACAGCAAATACAGGGTCAACGCGCCCCAGCCGGTGCCCGCGAGAATCGCCGTCCAGGGTCGCACTCTAGAGAACATGTCGGGCCTCTTGCGGTGTTTCGACAAACAGGTAGCCTTGGGCGGTGATGGTCTGGATCGTCACCGGGCAGCCCAGGCTCATCAGCTTTTTGCGCAGGCGCGACACGCGCATATCCACCGAGCGATTGAGCCCGTCGTACTCCAGGCCGCGCAGGCTTTGCAGGAGTTTTTCCCGGGTCAGCAACACCCCGCAGTGGCGGGCGAAGATCGCAAGCAATTCGAACTCGGCCACCGAGAACTGCAAGGGCACCTCATCGAGCCAGGCGAAATGGCAGTCGAGGTCCAATCGAAACGTGCCCCACTGGTAATACGCACGGGGTGCCTGGGGATGGCGACGTAGCAATGAGCGGATACGGGCCAGCAACAACAGCGGGTCGACCGGTTTGACCACGTAATCGTCCGCACCGACGTTGAACCCCGTCAGTTGCTCGGCGTTTTCGTCGAGTGCCGTCATCATCAGGATCAGGCCGGGGTACTGCTCGCGGATCTGTCGGCACAGGGTAAAACCGTCGATGCCGGGTAGCATCACATCCAGAATCAACAACGCCGGTTTTTCGTCGAGAATACGCTGGGCGGCACGGTCGCCACGGTGCTCCACCGCCACGCTGAAACCTTCGGCGCGCAGGAACTCCGCCGTCAGGGCGGCCAGTGGGCGGTCATCTTCGATCAGCAGCAGGGTGTCGGACATGAAAAGGCGTCGTCGCCGGAGAATGGGCGCAAGTGTTACGCCCTTGCCCCGCAGGAGGCAAGGGCCACGCGTGGCGATCAGCGGGCGCTGATGGCGGGTTCTGCGACCTTCGGCGCTTTCCAGCCCAGCAACTGCTGTTTGAAGCCATAGCTGGCGGCCTGGTAGTAGGTGATGGCGCGCAGGATCAGCGGGTCATCACTGCCCACCCGCAGCTCCTGGCTTTCACCCAGGGCCTGATCGTGGCGACGCAGGCCCTGGCGCGGGCTGAGGATCGCCAGGTCTTTACCGTCAAACAGCCCCAGGTGCTGGTAGTTGCCGACCACCACACGGGGTGGCAGTGGGTTGTCTTGCAGCAGGTTGCGACCGAAGAAGGTCGATTCGTAGCTCAGGTTGAGCAGGCCGAGCAAGGTGGGCGCCAGGTCGATCTGGCTGGCCAGTTGCGCGGTTTCCCGGGCGTCGACCAGCTTGGGGGCGTAGATGAATAGCGGTATCTGGTAGTTGCTGATGGGCAAGTCTTCTTTGCCCGCGCTGCCGGCAGTGTGGTCGGCGACAAACACGAAGATCGTGTTATCGAACCACGGCTTCTGGCGTGCCGCCTCCAGGAACTCACCGATGGCGTGGTCGGTGTACTTCACCGCACCGTCGCGGCCGTTACCGGATTTGATATCGATGCGCCCATCCGGGTACGTGTAGGGGCGATGGTTGGAGGTGGTCATCAGTTGCAGGAGGAACGGCTGCTGCTTGGCGTAGTCGGCATCGGCCAGTTTCAGGGTTTGTTTGTAGAGGTCTTCGTCGGCCATGCCCCAGGCGTTTTTAAATGAGATCTCCGATTCTGGCACGCTGCTCTGGTCGACGACCCGATAGCCGTTGCCGCTGAAGAACGCATTCATATTGTCGAAGTAGCCACGTCCGCCGTAGACGAACACGCTGTCGTAGCCGATGGCGGTGAGTTGCTGGCCCAGGCTGGCAAAGCCGCTTTCGCGGCCGATGCGCTTGACAATGGAGCGGCCCGGCGTGGGTGGGATCGCCAGGGTGATGGCCTCCAGGCCTCGGTCAGTGCGGGTGCCGGTGGCATAGAAATTATTGAAATACAGGCTTTGTTTGCGCAGCGCATCCAGGTTGGGCGTCAGGTTGCGCTCGTCGCCGTTGCTGCCCATGTATTTGGCGCTGAAGCTTTCGATGGTCACCAGCACGATATTGGGTGTGCGCAGCGTGCCGGGGTTATCGATGGCGCGGCGGATATCCAAGGGGTCCTTGTCGATGAAGCGAGCATTGGGCTCACTCAGTTCGGCGCGCAACTGTTTGGCGACAACGTCCGCGGGCAGGCTTTTATAGAACTGGGTGTAGTCCAGTTCGTTGTTACGGAACGCGGCGAAAAACTGATACGGGCCATTGCTCGCCAGTTCGTTCTTGTAGGCGTTGCCACCTTGGGCGCGTGGGCTGTCCTGGCTGATCAGTTGCAGGCTGAGGCCAGCAACCACCAACAGGCCCAGGGCATTGACCAGGCGACCCCGCATTGCCGGCAGCGGTGCATTCATCGCGGCGATGAACGGTCTGCGCAGAGCCAGGCTCAACACAACGGCGAGCATCGCCAGCAGGCTGAGCAGCTTGCCGATCGGGTAGGACTCCAGCAGGTTGTTCAACACCTCATCGGAGTACACCAGGTAATCGACGGCGATAAAGTTGAAGCGCACGCCGAATTCATCCCAGAACAACCATTCGGCGACCGAGGTGAACAGCATGGCGAACAGGCTGACGGTCAGTACCGCCTGCAGGAACCAGCGGTGACCGCGACGGCGCCAGAGGGCAGGTGGGCACAGCAGCAGATACAACCCCAGTGGCAGGGCGGCATAGGCCAGAAAGCCCAGGTCGTACAGCAGGCCCACGCCAAACACCGGCAGCAGGTTGCCACCGACTTCGTCCAGGTGAGTGATGAGCAGCACGCTGCGCGTGAGCAGGAAAACCAACAGCCAGGCACCGGTGACCAGCAGCAAATAGCGCATAGGCGCTGTTTTGAGAAACCCCATGTCCAACTTCCTTATATCGATGGGCGCGATCTTCGCCCTGACACTGTAGTCAGTTTGTGAAGCTATAGTGAAAAACTCGTTCGACTAATTAATCGGTTGAAAACCTTTATCGACGGCCCTTACGGGTCTATCCCTGAGCCACACTTGGCCTTAAGCTGCGCGAGCCAACACGGCCGTTACCGCGTACGGAGACACTGCCCATGCGAATTCTACTGGTTGAAGACAACCGCGATATTCTGGCCAACCTGGCCGACTACCTGGGGCTGAAGGGCTACACCGTGGACTGTGCGCAGGACGGTTTGTCGGGCCTGCACCTGGCCGCCACCGAGCATTACGACCTGATCGTGCTCGACATCATGCTGCCCGGCATCGATGGCTACACCCTGTGCAAACGCCTGCGTGAGGACGCCCGCCGCGATACGCCGGTGATCATGCTCACCGCCCGTGACCAACTCGATGACCGGTTGCAGGGCTTCAAGTCCGGCGCTGATGACTACCTGCTCAAGCCCTTTGCCCTGTCGGAACTGGCCGCACGTATCGAAGCCGTGCTGCGCCGTGCCCAGGGCGGCGGTCGCCGCGCCCTGCAGGTCGGTGACCTGAGCTACGACCTCGATACCCTGGAAGTCACCCGCGAAGGGCGCCTGCTCAAGCTCAACCCGGTCGGCCTGAAACTGCTGGCGGTGCTGATGCAGAAGAGCCCGCACGTGCTGCGCCGCGAAATTCTCGAAGAAGCCCTGTGGGGCGATGACTGCCCGGACAGTGACAGCCTGCGCAGCCACGTTCACCAATTGCGCCAAGTGATCGATAAACCTTTTGCCAAGCCGTTGCTGCAGACGGTGCACGGTGTGGGTTATCGCCTGGCCGAGGGTCGTGATGGAGTTTAAGCAAAGCCTTGCGCAACGGATCATCATCGCCTTTGCCTTGATGAGTGCGTTGGTGGCGGGGGCCTTCGCCATGGGTATCGTGGCGACGGTGCACCTGGTGGAAGAGAAGTTGATCTCGGCGGGCCTGGGCGGCGACTTGCAACGCCTGCTGCTGATGGACACCGTCGAGGACTGGCGGCACCGACCCGAGCCGGACCAGCTGTTTTATTTCAGTGGTGGCCCCGGCGACTTCGAGTTGCCCAAGGACCTGCGCCACCTTGAGCCCGGTTTCCATGAGGTATTCCGCGAGGCGCTGTCGTACCACGCCATGGTCGAAGTGGTCGACGGGCGGCGCTACGTACTGTTGCAGGACCAAAGCGATTTCGAAGAGCGCGAGCGCGTGTTGTTCGCCGTGGTGCTGGTGGGCTTTGTGCTCAGCCTGGCGCTGGCGGTGTTCCTCGGCTGGGTGTTGGCGCGCAAGGTAATGGCGCCGGTGGTGCGTCTGGCCCGTCAGGTGCGCCACCGTGACCAATTGCTCGGCCTGGCCCCGCCCTTGGCGCCGGATTACGCAGCGGATGAAGTGGGCGAGCTGGCGGTGGCGTTCGACGCCACATTGGGACGGCTGCGCCAGGCCCTGTCCCGTGAACAGCTGTTTACCAGCGACGTGAGCCATGAGCTGCGCACACCTTTGATGGTGTTGGCCAGCTCCTGCGAACTGCTGCTGGAAAACCCCGCCATCGATCAGCGCGGGCGCAACCAGGTGCTGCGCATTGCCCGGGCCTGCGAAGAAATGCGCGAACTGGTGCAGACCTTCCTGATGCTGGCCCGTGCCCAGCATGACGAAGCGGCAATGTCGCCCCAGGTCAGCCTGACGCAGGTGGCCGAAGATCTGCTCGGCATCTGGCGCGAGCCCATCGAGCACAAAGGCCTGGAACTGATCTACCAACCCGGCAACCCCTTGGATACACGCTATAACACCACCTTCCTGCATGCGGTGATGGGCAATCTGCTGCGCAATGCCCTGCACTACACCGAGCAGGGGTTTATCCGGCTGACCCTGGAACCGAGCGGATTTATCGTGGAAGACAGTGGTGTCGGTATCCCCGAGGACAAGCGCGAGGCAATGTTCGAGCCGTTCGTACGCGGCAGCGAGAAGCGCGGTGAGGGCCTGGGGTTGGGGTTGTCGCTGGTGCAGCGCATCTGCGAGAACCAGGGCTGGAGCGTCAGCCTCAGTACCATGGAGCCCAACGGCTGCCGCTTTCATGTGCAATTGAGTCAGGTCAACGCCTGACGCTAGCCCCTGCCGCTATCCTGCCAGACATCCCCGCAATTCGGCGAAGATGGCCCCATGCTATTGCGTGAGTCTGTAAAGTCTTGAAATGTATGGGGCTGGACAGGACAAGTTTTTCACAACGGGTTGACCAGTTACTCACAGTGCGCTGCTTAAGGTTGTAGGCATCAGCTACTGGAGATCCGTTGATGCCTACCCCGATCAAGCTCGAATTTTCCGAAAAGTACGACGACGAACACGCTCAGGAATATTTGCTCAAGCATCAAGACAATCTGGCGCGCCGGTTGTCCCACAAACGCGACGAGCAATTGGCCCGTGGCGCGCTGGCGATGGCGGGTGAGCCTGGCCTGGTGCTGGACTTGCCCTGCGGCGCCGGTCGTTTCTGGCCCCTGCTGGCGGAAAAGCCCAACCGCGTGATCATCGGCGCCGACAACTCGGCGTCCATGTTGAAGGTGGCAACGGTCGCCCAGCCCGCCGATGTGGTGAAACGGGTACGACCCTTGCAGACATCGGCCTTTGATATTGCTTTGCCAGATAACGCGGTCGACAGCATTTTCTGCATGCGACTGTTGCACCACATTGGTGATCCGGCGCATCGCATGGCGATATTGCGCGAGTTTCAACGCGTTACCCGTGACAGCGTGATTGTTTCGTTGTGGGTCGATGGCAATTTCAAGGCCTGGAAACGCAAGCGGCTCGAGCAGCAGCGTCGCAAGAAAGGTGAGCAGGAAGGTTACCAAAACAGATTTGTGTTACCGGCTGCTACTGTTGAAGCAGAGTTTGAGGAAGCCGGCTTCCGTGTCCAGGAGTCCCTGGACTTCATACCGCTCTATGCCATGTGGCGAGTGTACGTATTACGCAAGAGGTAACAGGATGGCAGTTGAGTGCGTAGCAGGCAGTCACGTAGCTCCCGAGGAACGATTCGAATATTTCTGGCGCCAGCAAGGCGAGTGGGTCGAAGAGCCCAACCGTCGCCGTGGTGGTGAAAGCGGTGTGCAGCGTGTGATCAGCCCCAACGGACGCTTGCTCTACAGCAAGCGCCAGACCGGGCACATCTACCGCAGTTGGCTGCATCCGTTTGGTCGCCCGACGGTGCTGCGTGAGCGCGATGCCCTCAAGGGCCTGCGTTTGTTGGACGTGCGTGTGCCGGAAATGGTGTTTTGCGAAGCGCGCCGCGACCCCGAGCACCAGTGGAAAGCGCTGCTGGTCACTGCGGCCCTCGACGGTTTCGACGAAATAGAGAACTGGTACGCCGCCGGTGGCCGCGAGAATTACGGCGAGCGGGTGCATGAGCGTGTGCTCCAGGAACTGGCCGGCACCCTGGCGCGCATGCACAAGGGTCGTTGGCAGCATGGCTGCCTCTACATCAAGCATATCTTTGTGCGAGTGACGGGCGAGGGTGATTCGGCCAACGTCGAAGTGGCGCTGCTGGACTTCGAGAAATGCCGCCAGCGCCTGACCGCTTATCGGGCCGCCTCCCATGACATGCTGCAATTGCGCCGCCATTCGTCGTGGAACGATGCCGACTGGAAGAAACTCAGCTACTTTTACGAGACGGCGTTTGGCAGCGCTATCAAGGGTTTAACCAGATGAAGCTAGAAATAGCACGAGGTCTGTTCCTGGTCGGGGCGCTGGGCGTTGCAGCCCTGGCGCTGGCGGCGTGGGAACAGCCTCGCACCCAGGTGCTCAGTGCAACGCAGGGTGGCGCGCAATGCCTGTTGCCGCGCGTTGCCAAGGCGAGCACGGCGGCCAAGCCCGATCATGAGTTGTTGCTGTTCATGTTTGGCATGTCTCAAGGCATGAGGCCGCAGAGTTGAAACGATTCAAACCCCTGGGAAAGGGCCTTGCGAAGCGGGGCCCTTTTTTTGTGGTCGTGGAAATGTTCTGGCAAAGGGGGCGTCAGATCATGTGCAGATGGTTATCCCAAAGCCCTGCCGGCAATTCCAGCGGCGTTGCCACCAACTGTTTCTGGCGACAATCGTAGAACCGGCAACGGCCCTGGCCCGAGGTCACGACAAACCCATCCTCCACGGCACCGACACCGGCGCAGTCGGGCAGCGGTCCGTCCAGGCGCAGCTCGCCGCTGTCCATGTTCCAGATAAAGAAGCGGTTGCCCCGTGGGGCAGTCAACGCCACCAGGCGCAATTCGCTGTGCACTGCGACGCTGGCGGTGTAGTGCCCCATCGCCTGCAACTGCTCGTCCGCCACCGGAAACGCCACGAATGGCTGCCCCGGACGCTTGATCGCCAGCAACTCGGAACGCTCCTGTGACGCCCCCATGAACTGCTGCCCGGTGAGGATGGTGCCATCGCTGGCGATCCCCATGTGCCGCACGCTGTTCATCTGCTGGCCGAGGGTTTCCTTGCTGATCAAGGTACCGTCGCGCTGCATCAGCACCAGGCTCGGTTGCATGGCGTCGAGGTTCATCTCCACGCGGCTTTCGGCTTCGGTACGAATGCCGCCGTTGGCCACCACCAGGGTCTCGCCGTCGGGCATCCACGACACCTGGTGCGGGCCGATGCCGTGGGTGGAGATCTCGCCGGTATGCACCAGCCGCTCGCCTTCGAAACGGTACACACCGAGCAGGCCACGGCCGGGGTCGGCTGTGTCGTTCTCGGTGGCGTACAGCCAGTCGCCGCTCTTGTGAATGACCGCGTGGCCATAGAAGTGGCGGTTGACCTGGGAGGTGATGGTTTGCAGCAGCGCGCCATCGCGCAGGTCGATCAGGTAACTCTCGGTGCCCGGGCGACGGGCGGCAAACAGCGCAATCGGCAGCGTCGGGTGGTTGATGATGTCGTGGCAGCGCTGGCCGACCTGGGTGGCAAATACCTGCCTGCCGTCCAGGCGGTAACCCACGGCGTAGTGCTTGCCGTCCGCATCATCCCGCGCCGAGAGCAGCAGCGGGCCCTTGTCTTTGCTTTTGAACAGCGTCCAGCCACCCAGTGTGAGAGCACTGAGCAGCACGCTGCCGATGGCCAAAGCCTGTCGCCTGAGCATCATCAGTCACCGTCGTTGGCGTTAAAGCCCAGTTGGATGCCCAGCGCCTTGGCCAGCTCGCCTTCGTGCAGGCGGTGGACGACGTTGAGGCTGTCATAGATATCGTTGAGCTGCTGGCGCCCGGCGTCGTCGTTCAACAGTTCATTGAGGGTGCGCTGGTTGCTGGCGAACAGTTTCAGCGACGCGGCATAGGCGGCGTCGATCTTGTCGGCCAACGGCTTCTGCTCGGACGGCAGCAGGCCACGCAGGCCTTTGTTGTCGACGCCGACCCATACGGTCTGGGCTGCCGCGAGGCTGGCTTCGAGGCTTTGCAGGGACGACTGGCTGCGCCATGCATCGGCCTGGAACGGCTGCGGGATACCCTTGGTCTGGCGGCCCATCGGCGTGCCGAGTTTTTTCTTCAGGGTGTCCAGTGCGGTGACCTGCACGCGCAGCAGATCGGCAATGGCTTCGTGGGAATCGGCGTAGCGCTGGTTCGGAAACTTGGTCATCTGCGCCAGCATGCCGTCGGTGCTGTTCCAGCTGGCCAGGATCTCCTCGGCCAGGGCCTTCTGACGGTCACCGATGGCGACCAGCAGCGGGCAGTAACGGGCCTTTTGTGCGTCGTCGGCGATGTCGGTCTTGGCGTCGTAGAGGATGTATTCGTAGGCGGACAGGCCTTGCACCACCACGCTGGACTTGGCCAGGGCGGCGCCGTCGATCTGCGGCTGGCTGGCGACCAGTTGCTCGACCTGGCGGCCGACCAGGTTCTTCTTGTCCGGCCAGAACTGCACCTGCCACGAACGGTTGCCCTCGGCCAGCGGCCCGATCAGCAGCGGTTGCAGCTCGGCCCAAGCCTTTTGTGCATGCAGGAAATCGGCACGCGCGGTGTCCAGGCTCTCCTTGCCCTGGCAGTAGGCCAGCGCGCTGACGGCCAGTTGGCGGTCGGCTTCGACCCAGCGGCTGTAGGTCGGCAGGATCACTTGCTTGGCGATGGCCGCAGAGGTCACTGCTTGCGGGTCTTGCGGCGAGCAGGCGCCAAGGGCGAGGGCGGCCAGGCTGGTGAACAACAACTTGGGACGGAACATGTCGAGCTCCCTTCTATAAGTGGGGCGAAGCTTATAAAGAATTCAGGAACGCCAGCAACGCTGCGCGCTGCTCGGCATTGAAGGACAACACATGCTGCTGCGCCGCTTGGGCTTCACCGCCATGCCACAGCACGGCTTCGAGCAGGTTGCGGGCGCGGCCGTCATGCAAGAACTGGGTATGGCCACTCACGGTTTGCGTCAGGCCAATGCCCCACAACGGCGGCGTGCGCCAGTCGCGGCCACCGGCCTTGAATTCTGTGCGGTTGTCGGCGAGGCCCGGTCCCATGTCGTGCAACAGCAGGTCGCTGTAGGGGCGGATCACCTGGTTGGCCAGTTCAGGTTCGGCAGCATTGGCGGCCGTGGTGAATGCAGGCGTGTGACAACCCTGGCAGCCGGCTTGATAGAACAGGTTTTTACCGGCCAGCACCTGCGGCGTGTTGACGCCACGGCGCGCCGGCACCGCCAGGTTGCGCGTGTAGAACAGCACCAGGCGCAGGATGTTGTCGCTGACTTCCGGCTCGCCATCGGGGCCATTGCCGTTGGGGGCCTGTTTGCAGGCGACTTGGGCATCGGTGCAGTCATCAAAGGGTCTCAGGGATGTGGTGAGGCCCATATCACCAGAGAACGCGTGAACATTTTGTTGATTGAGGTTGGGTTGCCCGGCTTTCCAGCCAAAACGCCCGAGCACGGTTTTTTGCTGGGCGTCGTCCCAGACCCAGTTGGCACGGCCGACGATGGCTTGCTTGTCGGCGGTCTTCGGGTCGGTGTTGCGCAGGATGTCGGCGTCGCTGATGGCTTCGAGCAGGCCCAGGCCGATCATCGGCGGCGCGATGCGTGCGGAAAAGCGCGTGTCGGGGTGCATCGGGCCGTAGCCAAGCTGGGTGATCTGCAGGTCGGGTTTACGCAACTCGACCACCGTGCCGTCCTTGAACGTCACGTTGACCGGCGTGTAATCGACCCGCACCTTGCCTTCCGGCGGCACGCCGGGCACGGCCATGTCCTGCAATTGCCCACCGTAGACCGGCTCGGGCACCACGCCCATCTGTTCGATGGCCTTGGCATAGGCGGGCGCATCCGGAATCGACAGGCGTACCAGCATCGACACCGCGTTGGGTGCATCGGGCAGCGGTGGGTGACCACGACCGTCTTTTATATGGCAGTTCTGGCAGGCGTTGGTGTTGAACAGCGGGCCGAGGCCATCCCGCGCCGTGGTGGTGGACGGTGCGATCACCCAGGGGCTGCGAAAGAAGCTGTTGCCGACGCTGAAATCCAGGCGGCGGGTGGGCGACAGGTTGGCCGAGGGCAGGGAAAACGCGTTCTGGTCGCGCTTGTTCACCGTCGCAGCACCGCCCGCCCGTGATTCACCCGGCTCGGCCTTGGTAAACCTGGGCGCGTCATCGCAGCCAGCCAGGCTCAAGGCCAGCAAGGCTGCGGACAGGCGAAAAAGCGAAGGGGACATCGAACTTCCTGAACCACGGCGGAAAATAAGGTCGCAAAGTCTAACAGGGCAGGGCGCAATGAATAAGAGCAATTATCGTTTGGTGGCATCCCGATTCATTCCCGCTAGAATGACCGCACATTTTTTTCTGGAGGTGGCCCATGCAGGCTCTCGACGCTTTGCTCAACCGTGTTTCCGTGCCGCGCCTGCTGGAACCGGCACCGACCCAGGAGCAGCGCGATGTGCTGTTTGCCGCCGCCATGCGTGCGCCCGACCACGGCCAACTGCGCCCTTGGCGTTTCCTCACGGTTGAAGGCGCTGCTCGCGAACAGATGGGCACCTTGTTGGCCGAAGCGGCCCGGCTGCAAGACGCCGATGCGCCACAGGCGGTGATCGACAAGGCCCAGAACGGCCCGTTGCGCGCGCCGTTGGTGGTGGTGGTGATTGCCCGTTTGCAGGAGCATTTCAAGGTGCCCAAGTCCGAGCAACTGCTGGCTGCTGCCTGTGCGGCTCATGGCATCCTGTTGGCGGCGTATGCCCAGGGGATTGGTGCGGTATGGCGCACCGGGGAATTGTCCTACTCGGCCCACGTGGCCAACGGCCTGGGGCTGACGGCGGATGAGGAAGTGATTGGATTCCTGTACCTGGGCACACCGCAGAACCCGCCGCGTACCGCTGCTAAAGAAGACCTGACGCAGTTTGTCAGTGCCTGGCCCGGTCTCTAAATCCCAAGTGATCAAACTGTGGGAGGGGGCTTGCCCCCTCCCACATTGGTTTTGTGGTGTTTCTTAAACCCTGAACTGATCCATCAACTTCATCTGCTGGCTGGCCAGTGCATTGAGTTGGCTGCTGATGGCCGCCGACTCGGTGGCCTGGCCGGTGAGGGTTTCGGTCACGGTACGGATCGCCGAGACGTTGCGGTTCACCTCTTCGGCCACGGCGCTCTGTTGTTCGGCGGCGCTGGCGATCTGCAGGTTCATGTCGCTGATCACGGTCACCGCATCGCTGATCTTGCCCAAGGCCTGCACCGCCTGATGGATCTGCCCGGCATTGCTCTGGGCCTGGCTCTGGCTGGAATGCATGGTCGCCACCACGCCACGGGTGCCGCTCTGGATGCGCTCGATCACCAGGCGGATTTCCTCCACCGAATCCTGGGTACGCTTGGCCAGGTTACGCACTTCGTCGGCTACCACCGCAAACCCTCGACCGCTTTCCCCGGCGCGTGCCGCTTCGATGGCGGCATTGAGGGCCAGCAGGTTGGTCTGCTCGGCAATGCTGCGGATCACTTCCAGCACTGAACCAATCTGTTCGCTGTTGACCGCCAGGGCTTCGACTTCGCCCACGGCCTTGCTGACTTCTTCGGCCAGGGTGGTGATGTCGCGGGTGCTCTGCTCGATGATCGACATGCCTTCACGCGCCGACTGGTCGGCACCGCGTGCCGCGCTGGCGGCATTGGACGCGCTGTTGGCGACGTCGTGGGCGGTGGCGCTCATTTCGTTGGACGCGGTGGCCACCTGGTCGATTTCGCGGAACTGCACCTGCATGCCTTCGCTGGTCTGGCGTGCGATGGCCGAAGACTGGTCTGCGGTGCCGCGTGCTTCGGTGATGCTTTGCTTGATCTGGGCGATGGTCGGTTGCAGCTTGTCGAGGAAACGGTTGAACCAGTTCACCAGTTCGCCCAGTTCATCCTTCTTGGCGTAGGCCAGGCGTTGGGTAAGGTCGCCGTCGCCGCTGGCGATGTCCTTGAGCATGGCGGCCACGCTGTTGATCGGCCGGGTCACGCCGGTAGCGGTCAGCCAGATCAATAGCAAACCGAGCAGGCCGGCGGCGGCGGCCACCAGCAGTGCCTTCAGGGTGCCTGCGGATTGGGCGTCGTCAAGCACCCGCTGCAACTTGACGTTGTCGGCGAGCATCACGGCTTTTGGCAGCTTGATCACCACGCCCCAGGATTTGGCGTCGGCAATCGGCTTGACCGGGTACACGGCGCGGATGGTGTCGTCCTGTTCGCGGATCATGCGGTTGTCACTGGCCAGCAACTGTACGATTTCCTTGCCCTCGGCGCCGAGGGTGTCGATCAGGTTCTTGCCGACCTTGGCCGGCTCGCCGCTGTAGGCGGCAATCAGGCCGGTACTGGAGAGAATCTCCAGGTGCGCTGCGCCGTTGAACAGGTCCTTCTGTGCAGCGTCGGCGGTTGCTTGCAGGGCGGTGAGGGCGATGTCGACACCGACGACGCCGATGAGTTTACCCCCCACGATCAGTGGCGAGGCGATGGTGGTCATCAGTACCTTTTTGCCGGCCACCGTATCTTCATAGGGTTCCAGCAGGCAGGTATTGCGGGTGTCCCGTGGGCAGGTGTACCAGATGTTGTAGGGCGTACCATTGAGGGTGAGGGTGGTCTTGTTCAGGTCTTCTTCGACCATGATGGTGTTCAAGCCTTCACCGCCGGCACGGCTCCAATAGCTGGAGAAGCGCCCTGTTTCGTTGGAGACGCGTGCCTTGTCATCGACGAACTCGCTGTCCTTGCCGTCGAGGCCGTTGGGTTCGAATGACAGCCAGAACCCCAGCACTTTGCTGTTGCGATCGAAGGTGGTTTTCAGGCTCTGGTTGATTTCTTCGCGCAGCGCGCCGGCTTCCAGGCCACGCTTGCTGGCCATGGTGCGCAAATCCTTGATCTGGTCGGCCAGCGCGGTCAGCGCCATCAGGCTGTCGCCGAAGGTTTTCTGCAACTGCACTGCTTGCTCGGCGGCCCTGGCTTGCAGCAGTTGTTCCACGCTGGCGGTGAGCATGCGCGAGCTGGAATCGCTGACCAACAGATCATTCTGGTTGGTGTTGTAGATATTGATGCCGACGACCAGTGCTATCACCCCCAACAGGCAAAGGCCGGACAGCAGCACGATTTTCAGGCGGATGGAGAGGGTGTTGAACATAGGCTCACTCGCGAATGGACTGGTGGGGATGCATGCAGCAGAGCCAAGTCCATTCAGCGCTATGTCTGAAACATCGGCGTCACAAATCAATTCATGAGAAAGAGGCGATGAGCGGTAGGAAAACACCTACACGCGGCGTCAGACAGGCGCTGCAAGCCTTTCCGGGCGTGACCAGATCCACAGGTTGCCCAGGCTCATTCCGGCAATGGCCAGGTAGATCGGCCAGCCGTGGTCGAGCATCACCAGCATCAGCATGGCGCACAGCAGCATGCTTACAGTGGCGCTGACTTTGGCTCGGCGAGCGATGATCTTGCCGTTGCGCCAGTTGAACAGGATCGGCCCGAACAGCCGGTGGTTCTCCAGCCAGGCGCTGAGGCGTGGCGAGCTTTTAGTGGCGGCCCAGGCGGCCAGCAGGATGAATTCGGTGGTGGGCAAACCCGGCACGACAATCGCGATCAACCCAATGCCCAGGCTGACATAGGCCAGCAGACCGAAGAGGATCCGGGCGATTTTCGAGGTGGATTGGGTTTTGCGGGTCATGGTTTATTTGTAACGTCGCGAAGTGAGCGCCAACTGTGGGAGGGGCTTGCCCCCGATGGGGATGTGTCAGCTAGAGAAGCGTTGACTGGCGCTCTGCTATCGGGGGCAAGCCCCCTCCCACAGTTGATGGCATTTCAATCTGGATGTCAGGCCAATTCAGGGGCGCTAGCGTACGCCTGTTCGAGCAAGACGGTGAAGCGTACAAACGCGTCGATCGCACCTTTTTCCACTGCGGCTTCCTCTTCGGCACTGAACTCCAGGGCGTCGAGGGTACGGGTGAAGCTTTTCCAGCCTTCGGCGCGACCACCGGCCGGCTCACCCAGGTGACGGGCACCGAAGGTTTCGCTCAGGCCCAGGCCCACGGCACGCTTGATCAGGAACGCAGCGCCCAGTTTGGAGCCTTCGGACACAAACAGCCAGCCCAGGGCTTCGGCCTTGCTCGGGTTTTTCACGGCGCCGGCGACCGGTGCAGGCACCTCGGTGTCCAGGTCGCCCAGGTCCAGTTTGGCGGCTTCGGCACGGCAACGCTCGGCCAGGTCCGGCACGATCTTGATCAGTTCGGCATCGTTGTACAGGGCCACCAGTTCCGATTGGAACAGGTACTGCGCCACCACGAAACGGGCGAAGTTGGCCCGGGTTTCAAACGGGGCGTGGGCCTTGACCAGTGCGTCGAGCTTGGTGTGCGGCTCGTTGGTGATCTGGTTCAGGCGTTGGGAGCGCAGGCTTGCGCGTTCTGCAGTAGGGGAAGCGGTCATGAAAAGTCCTTGAGAAGGGATGCGCCTGGGTGCCCGAAAGAGAGCTGTTATCAACTAGACGAACAAGAAGACGCGGCACAGTAAAAAATCCTCACCCCGTCGAAGAAATTTCAACGGGGTGAGTAGGGCGGTGCTAGATGTCCCAGATCACGTTGATCGCAAAGTTGCGGCCCGGCTGGGTCAGGCGGTCGAGGTTGGCCGGGCCGGTCACGGCGGCTTCGCCGACACTGTCGTAGCTGCGCACGTCATCCCAGTTCCAGTACTTCTTGTCGGTGAGGTTGTAGAGGCCGCCGTTGATGGTCACGTCGTGGGTGACTTTGTAGAAGGCGGTCAGGTCGACCACACCGAAGCCAGGGGTCTTGAAGGGGCCGCTGGTGTCGCCGTCCGGCGCGTGGAAGGTGGTGCTGTCGACGCGATCCTGCTTTTTCACCAGGGTCCAGCTCAACAGGCCACCGTAGTTGTCCTGGTCGTAGCCCAGGCCGAAGACCCCCTTGAGCGGGTTGACGCTGTTCAGCGGCTCGCCATTATCGTCGTTGCGGCCATAGGCATAGGACACCGAGCCCTGGGTGTAGAGACCTTGCGGCGCACCGAAGGCATCCAGGTTCAGGCGGCCCTTGGCTTCGGCGCCCTTGATGGTGGCGCGCTTGATGTTGATGGCCTGGAACTGTTCAAGACTGCCCCCGGCAACGGCGTTGTCTTCGTCGATAAAGTCGCGGTATTTGTTGTAAAACACGGCGATCTCGAAAGAGCCTTCGTCGAACTTGCCGCGAATCCCGGTTTCGACGCCTTTGCTGGTTTCTGGCTTGAGGTCGGGGTTCGGCTCGACGGTGTAGCCCAGGTTCAGGTTTTCAAAGCGGCCGTACAAGGCCTTGGCGGACGGCGTACGGAAACCTTCGGCGTACTGGCCGAACCAGGTGTATTGATCCGTCAGGGCGTACGTCAGGCCAAACTTGGGCGTCACACGGTGCCAGGTTTTTTCCTTGTCGCTCACCGGGTCCGCCCCTGTCGGGTTGACGGTGTTGAGAAATTCCTGGGTCAGCTTGGGTTTGAGCTGGGTGTAGTCGTAGCGCACGGCGGGCAGGAAGGTCCACTTGTCCCAGGTGATCTGGTCCTGTGCGAACAGCGAATACGTGTTGATGGTCGGGTCGGGGAAGTCGCTGGACTTCTTCACACTGTCGCTGGCCATCGGGCTGGGGGCACCGATGGCGGTGCACCCACTGCCGACGGCCACGCAGGTCGCGTTGCCCTCGCGCGAACCGGTGACTTTCTGCTGCTTGAGGGTGGTGCCGTAGGTCACCTGGTGGTCGGTTTCACCGAGGCTGAACGCCTTGTCGAGCTGGGCGTCGAAAATCCACTGTTTTTCCTGGTAGAGCGTGTCGCGGGTGCGCAGGACACGACGGCCTGACTGATAGATCTCGGCGGTGGTCTGGTCGGTCTTGGCGATCTGGTAATTGAGGCTGGTCTTGATGCGGTCGGCAATCGGCGACTCGAGGGCGAAGCTGTTTTCCAGGCCGAAACGTTCACGGGTAATGGTGTCGTTGCCACGACGATCACGGTAGAGGTTGAAGCCTCGGCCGCCGATGAACGGGCCGCCTACCGCGTTCTTCAGGTTGACGTCGCGATCGTCTTTGTACTTCTCGTAGGTCAGGCCCAAGCGGTTGTCATCGCCATAGTTCCAGCCGAGCTTGGCCAGGATGTTGGTGGTGCGCGCGTCCTCCGGGTTGGCGCCGGTGCGGGCCAGGCCGGTGGCGTTGTTGCCGTCGTAGGATTCGGTCTCGTGGCCATTGCGCTGGCTCAGGTGCAGCAAGCCATCGAAGTCCTGTACGCGGCCGGCGACGGTGCCGGAGGTCAGCCAGCTTTCGTCGGCGGAGCTGTAGCCGGTCTTGAGGCGGGCGCCGAAATCCTGGCCTGGCTTGATGATGTCGTCCGGGTCGAGGGTGAAGTAGCTCACGGCGCCACCGATGGCGCTGCTGCCGTACAGGGCGGAGGCCGGGCCGCGCAGGATCTCCACACGCTTGACGATCTCCGGGTCGACGTAGTTGCGACGGGTCTTGGCGTAGGGGCCGTTGAAAAAGTTGTCCGGCACTTCCACGCCGTCCACCTGGGTGAGGATGCGGTCGCCGTCGATACCGCGGATGTTGAAGCCGGCGTTACCGGAGCGGGTGCCCGCGCCGCCGACCGAGACGCCGGGCTCGTAGCGCACCAGTTCGCGGATGTTGTTGACGTTCTGGCGGTCCAGTTCTTCGCGATCCTGCACGCTGACGGTGCTCGGTACGCTGGTCACATCCTGCTCGTTACGGGTGGCGCTGATGGTCACCTGTTGCAGGTTGAGGGTGCCGCCCGCTGCGCGTTTTTCCAGGACGATGTTGTTGCTGCCCAGCTTGCGATAGCTCAGGTTGGTCCCCACCAACAGCCGGTCCAGGGCTTTTTCCGGCGACAACGGACCGCGTACGCCAGGGGATGACACACCCTGGGCCAGTTCCGCTGGCAGGCCGACCTGCCAGCCGGTCACGGCGGTAAAGGCGTTGAGTGCAGAGACCAGCGATTGCTGCTCGATGCTGAAGTTGTAGTTGCCGTGGCTGCGCGGAGCAGGCTCGGCGGCGGTGGCGTTCATCACTGGCGCACCGGCCAGCAGGATGGCCGCCGTCAGCAAGGACAGGACGGGCGAAGAGGACCGGCGGTTGAAGCAAGAGGACATCGAGAGCGCTCCGGGGTACGAATCTTATAGTTGCGAACCGAACCAAATAGGAATCAGTTGCATTGGCTAAGACGAGACGTACCAGTGCCAGCTATCGAGTAAAAATAATTCTCATTTAGTTGAGGATCACCAGCGCCGGGTATTCCGACAACTTGGCCGAGGTGATGTGGGCCAGCGAGCGCACCACATCCAGGGGCTGGTCGAGGCGGTAATTGCCGGTGACGGCGACGCTGGCGAGTTGGTCGTTGGTGTTGACGATCCAGCCAGGGTAATAGCGGCGCAGCTCGGCGAGCACTTCGCTCATGGGGCAGTTTTCGAAGATCAGCCGGCCTTGCACCCACGCCAGGTCCTTGTTGGCGTCCAGTCTGGCGGGCGAGCCGAAACCCTTGGGGCCGATGCGGATGCTTTCCCCGGCGCTCAGACGCACGCGGGCATCATTGAAGGTATTGCTCAGGTCGACATCGCCACGTTGCACCTGCACCTGTGCTTCGCCATTGAGGTAGCGCACGGCGAAGGCGGTATCGCGCACGCTGGCGCGCACGGGGCCGGCGTCGATTTCCAGGGGCAGGCCATGGTTGGGTTTGATTTCGAAAAACGCCTCGCCCTGGTACAGGCGAGCGATGCGCTGATGGTCCTTGATGCTGCTGGAAAACGCCGAATTGGTGTTGAGCAACACCTTTGAACCGTCGTCCAGTTGCAGGCGCTGGCGTTCGCCCACCACGGTGAGGTGATCGGCCTGCAGGCGCACCGGCAGGTTGCTGAAGCTGAATAGCCCGATCAGCAACACGGCGGCGGTGGCCAAAGGTTTCCAATGGGGTTTGATCCGCCGCCAGCCGCTGGGCTTGCGCGGTGCTGCCAGGGCGACGGCGGCGCTGTGCACTGGCGCGCCACCCCAGGCCGCCTGGGCCTTGGCGAAGGCGTGGACGTGGGCGTGATTGCTGGCCAGCCAGGCTTCGAATTCGGCCTGCTGCCCGGGCTGTGGGCACTGCAAGGCGATCAGCCAGTCGAGGGCTTGGTCCATGGCCGTGTCTTGCAACACCTCATGAGCCAGCTCGTGGGGGTGCAGTTTGTTCGGGTCCGTCACGGTGTTCCTCGGGTCTTCGCCACGTTCTATTCAACTTTCCTACAGCTTGAGTCGACGTTTCTGTCGGGTGAAGCTTAAGGCCGATCCAGCCGTTCGGCCACACCTACACAGATGGCCATGATCAACTTCAGTTCCTTTTGTACGGTGCTCAAGGACACTTCCAACTGATCGGCGATCTCCTGGTAACTGCAACCGTGCAGGCGGCTGAGGATGAAGATCTGCTGCTGGCGGGCGCTCAACTGGCCCAGGCTGACGCTCAAGGCCTCGAGCATTTGCTCGGCCTGGGTGGCATCTTCGGGCGTGCTGATGGGGGCGGCGACGCTTTGCAGGACGTCCAGCGGGACATCTTCCTGCAGCGTGCGTGCCTGGATCCTGCGCGCGCGCAGATGATCCAGCGCCAGGTTGCGCGCGGTCTGATAGACGAAGGGTTCAAGGTGATCGATCGGCCGCTCGCTGAGGGCCCGGGTGACGCGCAAGTAGGTTTCCTGCAACAGGTCCTCGGCGGTGCTGTGGTTATTGACCATCCGCTGCAAGGTGCGAAGCAGAATCACCCGTTGGGTGAGAAAGACGTGGTTGAAGCGAGATTGGCTCACAGTGCTACCAGACCGATTTGCAGTTAATGATAATGCTTATCATCAACTCAAATGGCAAGTGGCTATTTTCCTTATGCGCGACACAAACCAGTGTGGGAGGGGCAAGCCCCCTCCCACACAAGCCCCTTCACAAGGTCCCGCACAGCTCACATCACTCGGCGTTGCACAGCGCCAGGCAGTTATCCAGCATGCGGTTGGAGAAGCCCCACTCGTTGTCGTACCAGGCCAGCACTTTCAGCAATTTACCGCTGACCTTGGTGTGATTGGCATCGAAGATCGACGACAGCGGGTTGTGGTTGAAGTCACTGGAAACCAGCGGCAGGGTGTTATAGCCGAGGATCTTCGAGTGCTGGCTGGCTTCTTTGAGCAGCGCGTTGACTTCTTGCGCCGTGGCTTCTTTCTTCAGTTGTACGGTGAGGTCCACCAGCGACACGTTGATCACCGGCACCCGCACCGCCATGCCGGTCAGCTTGCCCGCCAGCTCCGGCAGCACCAGGCCTACCGCTTCGGCGGCGCCGGTCTTGCTCGGGATCATGTTCTGGGTGGCCGAACGCGCGCGGTACGGGTCGGTGTGGTAGACGTCGGTCAGGTTCTGGTCGTTGGTGTAGGCATGGATGGTGGTCATCAGGCCGCTCTCGATACCCAGCTCGCGGTGCAGTACTTGAGCCACAGGTGCCAGGCAGTTGGTGGTGCACGAGGCGTTGGAGATGATCTGGTGGGATTGACGCAGAATGTCATGGTTGACGCCGTAGACCACGGTGGCGTCCGCGCCCTTGGCCGGTGCCGAGATGATCACCTTGCGTGCGCCGGCGGTAATATGGGCGGCAGCCTTGTCACGGTCGGTGAACAGGCCGGTGCATTCGAACACCACGTCGATCTTGTGCGCGGCCCAGGGCAGGTCGGCCGGGTTGCGAATGGCACTGACGGCAATCCGGTCGCCATTGACGGTCAGGCTTTCCTGATCGTGGGCGACCTCTGCTTCGAAAGTGCCATGCACGGTGTCGTATTTGAGCAGGTGGGCATTGATCGAACTGTCGCCCAGATCATTGATGGCGACGATCTGCAAATCCTGGCGGTAGCCTTGGGTATACAGTGCGCGCAGGACATTACGGCCGATACGGCCAAAACCATTGATTGCGATACGAAGAGTCATTGGAAAGTGCCTGTCGTCGATTTGTTGTAAGAATTACAAGATTATTCGCATAAAAATAGAAAACAAGCCTTTTTAGTGGCAATATTTTGTTCAATCTACAACGAGTGACCTGAATCAACTGGTCCGATGATCCAAACGACTCCCTGCCATCCCATGCGCTGCGGGCGTTTGATCAGCATAGACACTCAGGTCGCCACATCCGTTAGCCTGGAGTTCTACACATGCATCCCCGCGTCCTTGAGGTCACCGAACGGCTTATCGCCCGCAGCCGCGCCACCCGCGAGGCTTACCTTGCGCTCATTCGCGGCGCAGCCAGCGACGGTCCGATGCGCGGCAAGCTGCAATGCGCCAACTTCGCCCACGGCGTGGCCGGTTGCGGCACTGAAGATAAAAATAGCCTGCGCATGATGAATGCCGCCAACGTGGCAATTGTTTCGTCATATAACGACATGCTCTCGGCGCACCAGCCGTACGAACATTTCCCTGAACAGATCAAGAAAGCCCTGCGTGAAGTCGGCTCGGTCGGCCAGTTCGCCGGCGGCACTCCCGCGATGTGCGACGGCGTGACCCAGGGCGAGCCCGGTATGGAACTGAGCCTGCTCAGCCGTGAAGTCATCGCCATGTCCACGGCGGTAGCGCTGTCCCACAACATGTTCGACGCGGCCTTGATGCTGGGCATCTGCGACAAGATCGTCCCCGGCCTGATGATGGGCGCGCTGCGCTACGGCCACCTGCCGATGATCTTCGTACCGGGCGGGCCGATGCCGTCGGGCATTTCCAACAAGCAGAAGGCCGATGTGCGCCAGCGCTATGCCGAAGGCAAGGCCACCCGCGAAGAGCTGCTGGAATCGGAGATGAGGTCCTACCACAGCCCCGGCACCTGCACCTTCTACGGCACCGCCAACACCAACCAGTTGCTGATGGAAGTCATGGGCCTGCACCTGCCGGGCGCCTCGTTCGTCAACCCGTACACGCCGCTGCGTGATGCGCTGACCCGCGAAGCCGCGCACCAGGTCACGCGCCTCACCAAGGCCAACGGCAACTTCACGCCGATCGGCGAGATCGTCGACGAGAAATCCATCGTCAACTCCATCATCGCGCTCAACGCCACCGGCGGCTCCACCAACCACACCCTGCACATGCCGGCCATCGCCATGTCGGCGGGCATCATCCTCACCTGGGACGACATGGCCGACCTTTCCGAGGTGGTGCCGACCCTGTCCCACGTGTATCCCAACGGCAAGGCCGATATCAACCACTTCCAGGCAGCGGGCGGCATGTCGTTCCTGATCCGTGAACTGCTCGAAGCCGGCCTGCTCCACGAAGACGTCAACACCGTGGCCGGCAAGGGCCTGAGCCGCTACACCCAGGAACCGTTCCTGGTGGACGGCGAGCTGATCTGGCGCGACGGTCCCATCGAGAGTCTCGACGAAAGCATCCTGCGCCCGGTGGCCCGTGCGTTCTCGCCCGAGGGCGGCCTGCGCGTGATGGAAGGCAACCTGGGGCGTGGCGTGATGAAAGTCTCGGCCGTGGCCCTCGAGCACCAGATTGTCGAAGCACCCGCCGTGGTGTTCCAGGACCAGCAGGACCTGGCCGATGCGTTCAAGGCCGGCCAGTTGGAAAAAGACTTCGTCGCCGTGATGCGCTTCCAGGGCCCGCGTTCCAATGGCATGCCGGAATTGCACAAGATGACGCCGTTCCTCGGTGTGTTGCAGGACCGTGGCTTCAAGGTCGCGCTGGTAACAGACGGGCGTATGTCGGGCGCGTCGGGTAAGATCCCCGCCGCGATTCACGTCAACCCCGAAGCCCAGAGCGGCGGGCCACTGGCGCGGGTGCAGGATGGCGATATCATTCGTGTGGATGGCGTGAAGGGCACCCTGGAGCTTAAGGTGGACGCCGAAGAATTTGCAGCGCGTGCGCCTGCCACGGGCCTGTTGGGTAACAACGTGGGGGCCGGTCGCGAGCTGTTTGCATTTATGCGCTTGGCCGCAAGCTCCGCAGAGCAGGGCGCCAGCGCCTTTACCTCTGCCTTGGAGACGCTTAAGTGAAGTTAGCGCTGGTCGGTGACATCGGGGGCACCAATGCCCGTTTTGCGTTGTGGCGGGATCAGGAACTGCATTCGATCCGCGTGCATGCCACGGCGGATCATTCCAGCCCTGAGGCCGCTATCAAGGTTTACCTCAAGGAGGAAGGCCTGGAGATCGGGGACATCGGCGCGGTGTGTCTTTCCGTCGCTGGTCCGGTGAGCGGAGATGAATTTAAATTCACCAACAACCACTGGCGCCTGAGCAAGACTGCGTTTTGCAAGACATTGCAGGTGGATGATCTGCTGTTGGTCAATGATTTCTCGGCCATGGCCCTGGGCATGACCCGCCTCAAGCCCGACGAATTCCGCGTGGTCTGCGAGGGCACGCCGGAGCCGTTGCGGCCTGCGGTGGTGATCGGTCCGGGCACCGGGCTGGGTGTCGGTACTTTGCTGGACCTGGGCGGTGGCCGTTTTGCGGCGCTGCCGGGGGAGGGCGGGCACGTCGACCTGCCGCTGAGCAGCCCACGGGAAACCCAGCTGTGGCAGCACATCTACACCGAGATCGGGCATGTCAGCGCTGAAACGGCTTTGAGCGGTGGCGGGCTGCCACGTCTGTACCGGGCGATCTGTGCGGTCGACGGCCATGCGCCGGTCCTGGAAACCCCTGAAGCCATCACGGCCGCCGGCCTGGCCGGTGACCCGGTGGCGATGGAAGTGTTGGACCAGTTCAGCATCTGGCTGGGCCGCGTAGCCGGTAACAATGTGCTGACCACCGGCGGACGCGGTGGTGTGTACATCGTGGGCGGGGTGATACCGAGGTTTGCCGACTTCTTTATCCACAGCGGTTTTGCCAGGAGCTTTGCTGACAAAGGCTGCATGAGCGACTATTTCAAGGGTATTCCGGTGTGGTTGGTGACCGCGCCGTATTCCGGATTGACCGGGGCTGGCGTCGCGTTGGAACAGGCTTTTGCATAGGGACTGATGGCCCTATCGGGGCAAACGCATTCCAATGTGGGAGGGGGCTTGCCCCCGATGAGGCCATCAATAACACCCCATAACAACAAGGAGGACCCCGTGAGCGTAATCAGTAAATCGATCCTCCTGGTCGATGACGACCAGGAAATCCGCGAATTGCTGCAGACCTACCTCAGTCGCGCCGGTTTCCAGGTGCGTGGGGTGCCGGATGGCGCGGGGTTCCGCCAGGCGATGAACGAGGCACCGTGCGACCTGGTCATCCTCGATGTGATGTTGCCGGACGAAGACGGTTTCAGCCTTTGCCGCTGGATCCGCCAGCACCCGCGCCAGGCGCAGGTGCCGATCATCATGCTCACCGCCAGTTCCGACGAGGCCGACCGCGTGATCGGCCTGGAGCTGGGCGCCGACGACTACATCGGCAAACCCTTCAGCCCTCGCGAGTTGCAAGCGCGGATCAAGGCCTTGTTGCGCCGTTGCCAGTTCGGCCAGGAGCGCAGCAGCGGCGGCGATGTGCTGGTATTCGATGAGTGGCGGCTGGATATGATCAGCCACCGTCTGTTCCATGTGGACGGCGAAGAAGTGATCCTCTCCGGCGCCGATTTTGCCCTGCTCAAATTGTTTCTCGACCACCCGCAGCAGATCCTCGACCGCGACACCATCGGCAACGCCACCCGGGGGCGTGATCTGATGCCGCTGGATCGCATCGTCGACATGGCTGTCAGCCGCCTGCGCCAACGCCTGCGCGACACCGAAAAGCCCCCTCGTCTGATCCGCACCGTGCGGGGCAGTGGTTATCAACTGGCAGCCAGCGTGGTTGCCGGCAATGTCCACTGAGCCGTTGACCGAACGCCGCCGGCGCTTCCCGGTACCGCGTTCGCTGCTGGGGCGCATGCTGCTGCTGACGCTGCTGGCGGTGCTGTTCGCCCAGGCGCTGTCCAGCGTGATCTGGGTCTCGCAATTGCGCGCCACCCAGCTCGAAGGCCTGGTCACCAGTGCCCGCAGCCTGGCGCATTCGATGACCGCCAGCGTGAGTTATTTTCGTTCGTTACCGGTGGCGTATCGGCCGCTGGTGCTCGATCAACTGCGCAGCATGGGTGGCACGCGTTTTGTGGTGACGCTCAATGATCGCCCGCTGGACATGGCCATCCTGCCGCAGACCCCGCGTAAACAGGCAGTGCTTGAAGCGGTGGATGAGGTGCTGAAGCAGACCCTGGGCGCCGATGTGCATATGTCGGTGGAGTTCGTCAGCGCCGAAGACCTGCGCATCTTCAATGCCGGCCTGAAACTCGATGAGCTGCCGCGTTCCTGGGCGCACTACGCGCTGACCCTGGAACCGGTGAACCCGCCGGTGCTGGTCACCCAGATCCAACTGGCCCAGGGCGAATGGCTGTACATCGCCTCGCTGTTGCCCGAGCCCTACACCAGCCTTGAAGAACAAGGCCTGCCGTCCCAGCAGGTGTGGTTTATCGTGCTGACCAGCAGTTTCCTGCTGCTGTTCATCGGCCTGCTGGTGCACTGGCAAAGCCGGCCGCTCAAGCGCTTGGCGCGGGCAGCGCGGGACATGTCCCTGGGCGCCGACGTGGAGCCGGTGGCCGAAGGTGGCGGCAGCGAAGTGGTGGAAGTGGGCCGTGCTTTCAACGCCATGCGTGAGCGCATCAGCCGCTACCTGACCGAGCGCAGTCAATTGTTCAGTGCGATTTCCCACGACTTGCGCACACCGATCACCCGCCTGCGCCTGCGCGTGGAACTGCTGGAAGACGAAAACCTGCAAACCAAGTTCGGCCGTGACCTGGATGAACTGGAGTTGCTGGTGAAGGGCGCGCTGCAATGCGTGAAAGACACGGATATCCACGAGAACATCGAGCCGGTGGACCTCAATCATGTGCTCGAATGCCTGGTGGAGCCTTACGTGGCACCCAACGGCAACGGCCGGGTCACGCTGGACGGTGCTGCCCTGGCGGCGTATCCGGGCAAGCCGCTGGCGCTCAAGCGCTGCATCGGCAACCTGATCGACAATGCCTTGAAGTATGGGCAGAACGCCCATCTGCACATCGAGGACGATGGCGCGGAGTTCGTCCTGCATGTGGACGACGAGGGGCCCGGCGTGCCGGAGCAGCGCCTGGAACAAGTCTTCGAGCCACACTTCCGCCTCGCCGGGCAGCAACAGGGTTACGGCTTGGGCCTGGGGATTGCGCGCAACATTGCGCACAGCCATGGCGGTGAAGTGAGTTTGCAGAATTTGCGTGAGGGTGGCTTGCGCGTGACCCTGCAGCTGCCGCGCGGATTAGACTGAACACAAGCGGTCCCAGTGTGGGAGGGGGCAAGCCCCTCCCACATGTTGATCGTCATTGGCTCAGATGCTCTGGCGCAACCGGGCCAGGTCACGCAACGGCGGTGCGCCAAACAATCGGCTGTATTCCCGGCTGAATTGCGATGGGCTTTCATACCCCACCCGATACCCTGCCGCCGATGCTTCCAACCCTTCGGCAATCATCAAGCGCCGTGCCTCCTGCAAGCGCAACTGCTTCTGGTATTGCAACGGGCTCATGGCGGTGATCGCCTTGAAACGGTGGTGCAAGGTCGAGACGCTCAGGTTCACTTCCTTGGCCAGGTCATCGATGCGCAGCGGTTGTTCGTAGTTGCCGTTCAACCACTTGATCGCCTGGCTGACCCGATGGCTCTGACTGTTGGCCACGGCGATTTCATACAGCCGATAGCCCTGCGGCCCACGCAATAATCGGTAAAGAATTTCGCGGTTGATCAACGGCGCGAGCATGGTGATGTCTTTCGGCGTATCCAACAGGCGTGCCAGTCGCAGTACGGCGTCCAACAGTTGGCCATCAATGCGGTCGACGTACATGCCGCGAGAAGTCGGGCGCGATGGCACGCCCATCGGGCCAGCCTCGGCAATCAGCGCCGTGAGCTGCGCCGGATCGATATTGATGCGCACTGACAGGTTCGGGTCCTGCGGCGTGGCATCGATGATCCGCCCGGCCACCGGCATCGCTACCGAGAACACCAGGTAGTTGAGCGGGTCGTAGGCAAAGATTTCGTCGGCCAGGCGTACTTCCTTGCTGCCACTGGCGAGGATGCACAGGGCCGGTTCCACCAGCACCGGCATGAAGTCGCGCGGGGTGTTGTGGCGGTTCAGAAACAGGGTGGTGATGGCCGTACCGTAGGAACCGTCCTCCCAGGTATGCCGGTGCACGATGCTGGCCAGTTCGGCGCGCTGTTTTTCCATCTCGGCGTCGAGGGGAATGGCTGTATGTTCGGGCGACGACATGGAACGTCCTCTACTGGCTACTTCGATGGGTTCAGCTTAGCGGCGGCTTTTCAAACAGTGTTACGTCGATTCTGCACAATCCTTGCCTGATCCTGCGATACATCGTGAATCAGGCAATCGCGGCACCTGTCATCTCCCTGAAACAAGGCCTCGGGCCATGGAATAAACCTCTGTGCCAGACGTCCCTCCTACGCTTCTCGCAGGATTGTGCAATAAGCCGACAGGAATTGACTAACCGCGCGCCGACTCGCGCCGTTATCTTTGATCCTGTGGCAACACGCCCTCACAGTGCTTGCCGAGCATCACTTCTCAACGGGAGAGTCGAACATGTCCACCCCCATTCCCGCGAGCCATATGGCCTTTATCCGCGCCCGCACCGGGTGCAGCACCGAACTCGGTGCACGCTTGAGCAGTTTGATCGAACCGGGCCGCCAGGCTCAGGGTTGCCTGCAGTTCTCGTTGCAGCATTCCCAGGTTGATCCTGATGTGTGGTTGATCTCCGGTTTCTGGAGCAGCGAGCAGGCGATGAGCGCCTACTTCAACTCCCCGGCGCTGATGA
The DNA here is from genome assembly GCF_019823005.1 of Pseudomonas sp. DR208. Lineage (NCBI taxonomy): Bacteria > Pseudomonadati > Pseudomonadota > Gammaproteobacteria > Pseudomonadales > Pseudomonadaceae > Pseudomonas > Pseudomonas sp. DR208. The sequence continues at coordinate 5,226,234 of NZ_CP081944.1, read as the reverse complement.
TCTTCACCGAGCTGTTGAACGACATGGTCGTGCGCAGCATGGACTTCCAGACCTTCACCGATGCATCCGCCGCACACGCCTACGGCGAGTACCTGCAACTCGCCGGCTGAAGGTCTAGAATGGCCGACTTTCCATTGGCCAGGACCTGCAACATGGCACGTAAACAATTTGCCCACCACGAAGCCGTATCCGCCGTAGTACCGGGTGAAGGGGGCTACAGCGCCGCCGTTGCCGTCAAGGCACTGGATGGCATGGGCGCCCCGCAGTTTCACAAGATCCTTGACGGACAGACGTTCAAGACGGCCTCCGATGCTGACGATGCAGCCACTGTGCAGCTTGAACGGCTGACGGGTGTGGACGAAGAGGGTCAACTGACCTGGGCGAGCGCCGCCAACTGAGCAACACCGACAGTCCAATGTGGGAGGGGGCTTGCCCCCGATAGCGGCGTGTCATTCAACAAAGACGTTGAATGTGCCGATTGCCATCGGGGGCAAGCCCCCTCCCATGTTTTATTGTCTTTCAGTCAGGGTTTGCTGGCGCCTGGGCGATACATCCTGAACAGGGCTTCTGGCCCCAACTGAAAGTAATCCGCCGGTCCGCCACCGCGCAGGATCGGCTCGGCGGCGGCGGTATCGTAGATGCCATCCTTGAGCAGCCACTTGGCAATGTGCACCGCGACCACCTCGCCGAGCACCAGCCAGCTCGGCACCAATGCCTTGTCGGCACGTTGCAGCTGAATGATCTGCGTCACCTTGCATTCGAACGAGACCGGGCTTTCGCCCACCCGCGGCACACCAACGATCTTCGAGGCCACCGGCGTCAGGCCGGCCAATTCAAACTCGTTCACCTCAGGTGAGACGGCAGCACAGCTCTGGTTCATCTGCTCGGCCAACGGGCGGGTGGCCAGGTTCCACACAAACTCGCCGGTCTGTTCGATGTTGTTCAGGCTGTCTTTGCGCCCGACGCTGGAAAATCCAATGATCGGCGGAATGTAGTTGAACGCATTGAAAAAACTGTAGGGCGCCAGGTTCAGGTGACCTTCGTTGTCATGGGACGAGATCCAGCCGATCGGCCGTGGACCGACGATGGCATTGAACGGGTCGTGGGGCAGACCGTGGCCGTTGGCGGGTTCGTAGAAGTGGATATCGTCAGGCATGGCCGGGGTTCCTGCAGTGGTCGTCGATGAAGTGGCCATACTATGGAATTTTCATTCATCGCCCACCTATTTTTCACAGCTCCACCGTCAGTCTGCGCCCACTGTCGACAACCCAATAAGTCGGCCTATTGAGAGACTGAGCTTTGGAGCCTTCCCCCTTATGAATAAACTTCCTCAGATCACCCTGGCGTTCTGGGTCATGAAAATCTGCGCGACCACCTTGGGCGAAACCGCCGGGGATTTGCTGTCGATGACCCTGGATGTCGGTTATGCCATCAGTTCGATGATGCTGATCAGCGTGTTCCTGATCACCTTGGTGACGCAACTGCGCTCGAAAACCTATAACCCGGTGCTGTACTGGATCGTGATTCTGTCCACTAGCACCGCAGGCACCACGATGTCGGATTTCATGGACCGCACCTTGGGGCTGGGTTATGCCACGGGCTCCATGATCCTGATCGCGATCCTGATGATCATCTTCGCGTTGTGGCACCTCAGCGGCGATTCGCTGAACGTGAACAAGGTGCAGACCTTCCGGGGTGAGTTGTTCTACTGGATGGCCATCCTGTTCTCCAACACCTTGGGCACCGCGTTGGGCGATTTCCTGGCAGATGACTCCGGGCTGGGCTTTGCTGGCGGCGCCTTGTTGATCGGCTCGGCGATTGCGGCGGTGGTGGCACTCAAATACTTCACCAGGATTTCTTCGGTGCTGTTGTTCTGGGTGGCGTTTGTACTGACCCGGCCGTTCGGCGCGACCTTGGGTGACTTCCTTACCAAGCCCCATGAAAAGGGCGGGTTGGACTTCGGCACCATCGGTTCGTCGGCAGTGTTGGCGGCGGTGTTGGTGGTGATGATTGCGGGGGCGTCGTACGCGCAGCGGCGGTACGGACGTAAGACGATAGCTGAGTTGTCCTGATTCAACCTGTGGGAGGGTTTGCCCTCTCCCACAGGGTTGACTGCAACTGACGTTTAGTCGGTGGTAATGCGCGAGTGCTTGCGGGTGTCCTTCATGGTCACGTAGACCACCAGCGACACCGCGATGCACGCCGTCACGTACCAGTAATAACCGGTTTCCATGCCGATGCTCTTGAACCACAGCGCGATATATTCAGCGGTGCCGCCGAAGATCGACACCGTCAGCGCATACGGCAGGCCCACGCCCAGGGCGCGGATTTCGGTGGGGAACAGTTCGGCTTTCACCACGGCGTTGATCGAGGTGTAGCCGCTGACGATGATCAGCGCCGCCATGATCAGGAAGAACGCGCCCCACCAGGTCTGGATGGTATGCAGGGTGGTGAGGATCGGCACGGTGAACAGCGTACCGAGTATGCCGAAGGCGATCAGGATCGGCCGCCGGCCGATTTTATCCGACAGCCCGCCGACGATGGGTTGCAGGCACATGAACAGGAACAGCGTCGCCGCCGAGATGGTGGTGGAGTCGGAAATGCTCATGCCGACGGTGTTCACCAGGTACTTCTGCATGTAGGTGGTGTAGGTGTAGAACGCCAGCGTACCGCCCATGGTCAGGCCGACCACGGTCAGCAGTTCCTTGGGGTGGCGCATCAAGGTGCGCATTGCGCTTTCCTTGGCCTTTTCCTTTTTGGTGAACGACTCGGTTTCTTCCATGCCGCGCCGCAGGTACAGCGCAACCACTGCGCAGAGTGCGCCGATGGCGAACGGGATACGCCAGCCCCAGGCATACAGTTGCTCGGTGGTCAGCAGTTGTTGCAACACGATCAGCACCGCCAGGGCGATGAGCTGGCCGGAGATCAGCGTCACGTACTGGAAGCTGGAGTAGAAACCACGACGTTGCTTGGTCGCCATCTCGCTGAGGTAAGTGGCGGAGGTGCCGTATTCGCCGCCGACCGACAGCCCCTGCAGCAAGCGGGCAAATACCAGCAGGATCGGCGCACCGATACCGATGATTTCATAGCCCGGGCTCAGGGCAATCAGCAGCGAGCCGAAGCACATCAGGTAGACCGAGGCCATCAGGGCTTTTTTACGGCCGACCTTGTCGGCGTACAGGCCCATCAGCCAGCCACCGATCGGGCGCATCAGGAAGCCCACGGCGAAGATCGCGGCGGTGTTGAGCAGTTGGGCGGTGGTGTCGCCTTTGGGGAAGAAAGTCTTGGCGAAGTACAGCGAAAAAGCGGCGTAGACGTACCAGTCGTACCATTCGACCATGTTGCCGACAGAACCACTGAAAATCGATTTGATGCGGCTGGAGGTAGTGCGCTCTTTTGCCGGCGCGGCCGCCGACCCCAGAGGCAGGGCGTTGGAGTTATCCATTGAAGGATCCTTCATCTAGTTGTTTTTATGGAGCGGCGCGTGCGCAGCCTGGGTCGAGCTATAGCAGGAGCTGTGCCAGGTGTATGAAGGCCCGGAACAGAGGGGTTTGAGGATTTATTTGAGCGAAAAACCGCTGATGATTTGCAGGCGGTGGGCGGAAATCCGCTTATGGCTGTTGTCCTCATCGGGGGCAAGCCCCCTCCCACACTTGAATGTGTTCACAGATCAAAATGTGGGAGGGGGCTTGCCCCCGATAAGGCCTGGCAGTCAACGCAAAGGTTGGCCTAGAGAAACATCTCCCGCACCAACCCATGGCGCTGCATCTTCTCATTGAAGGTGCGCCGTGGCAGTTGCAGCTCGGCCAGTACCGCCTTGATATCGCCTTTGTGTCGGGTCAGCGCGGTTTTCAGGCAGTGGGCTTCGAAGGCCTCTTGCTGCGCGGCCAGGGACTGTCCGGCCTCGATGCCCTCCGGCTCCGGGTCGCCCAGGCCCAGCACCTGGCGTTCGGCGACGTTGGCCAACTCGCGCACGTTGCCCGGCCAGTCATGGCTGAGCAAGCGCCCCAACTGCGCGCCGCTCAATGGCTCGACGGTGCGGCCCAGGCGTTCGGCAGCACTTTGTGCAAAATGATCGAACAGCAACGGGATATCTTCGCGGCGCTCGCGCAGGGGCGGCAGGCGCAATTGCGCGACGTTCAATCGATACGCCAGGTCTTCGCGAAAGCGCCCGGCGCGGGCCTCTTCCAGCAGGTCCGGCTTGGTGGCGGCGATGATGCGCAGGTCCACGTGGATGCTCTGGTTGGAGCCCAGCCGCTCCAACTTCTGCTCCTGCAGCACACGCAGCAATTTCACCTGTTGGGCCAGCGGCATGCTTTCGATTTCATCGAGGAACAGCGTGCCGCCGTGGGCGTATTCCAGCTTGCCGATGCGCTTGCCCTGGGCGCCGGTGAACGCGCCGCTTTCGTGACCAAACAGCTCGGCCTCGAATAACTGTTCCGGGATCGCCGCGCAATTGAGCGCCACGAATGGCTTCTTCGCACGTGGACCAAAATCATGCAGGCAGCGCGCGACCATTTCCTTGCCACTGCCGGTCTCGCCACGGATCAGCACGTTGACCGGCAGACTCGCCAGGTCCAGCACCTGGCGGCGCAAGGTCTGCAAACCCCGGGACACGCCCAGCAGCGTCGATTCCAATTGCGCCCGGTGGTCGGCCTGCTGATGCAGGCGACGGTTTTCCAGGATCAAGCCACGTTTGTCCAGTGCACGGCGCAGGCTGTTGAGCAGGGCGTCGGGGCTGAAGGGTTTTTCGAGGAAGTCATAGGCGCCGTCGCGCATGGCTTCGACCGCCATCGGTACATCGCCATGGCCGGTGAGCAGGATCACCGGTAAATCGGCATCACGGCGCCGCACTTCAGCCAGCAGTTCCAGACCGCTGAGACCCGGCATGCGCACGTCGCTGAGGATTACGCCGGGAAAATCCCTGGGCAGCTGCGCCAGGCATTCTTCGGCGCGGCCGAACAACTGCACTTCAAAGCCTGACAGGCTCAACCATTGCTCGACGGCCGTGCGGATGCTGGCTTCGTCATCGACCACAATCACCGCGTTCAACATAGGTCGGGCGTCTCCAGCGCGATGGGCAAGGTCAGGGTAAAGACTGCGCCGTCGCCCCGGTTACCGGCGATCAGGCGACCGCCCAATTCGTGCACGATAGCGTAGGACACCGCCAGCCCCAAGCCGAGGCCGTCTCCCACCGGCTTGGTGGTGAAGAACGGGTCGAACACGCTGCTCAGGTGTTCTTCGGCAATCCCGCCGCCGCTGTCGCTGACCGTGAGTTGCCAGAGTTGCTGGTCGGCGTGCAGGCGGATTTCCAGGCGTTTGCGCGGTTTGTCGGCCATGGCGTCGAGGGCGTTGCGTAACAGATTGATCAGCACCTGTTCCAGGCGGATCGCATCACCGCGTACCCAGGCGGGGCGGGCCAGGTCCAGCACCACGCCGATGGCCTCATCGCGCAGGCGTGCGTCGAGCAGGTGCAGGGATTGGTCGACCACCGTGGCCAAGTCCAGGCGTTCGCGCAGGCCACTCGGGCTTTTGCGCGCGAAGGTCTTGAGGTGGCCGGTGAGCGCGGCCATGCGTGTGAGCATATCGTCCAGCGGCGTGAGGGCCTGGTAAGCGTCGTCAATGCGGCCGTGATCGAGCAGCAGGCGCAAGGTGGCCAACTGCATGCGCTGGGCGGTCAGTGGCTGGTTGATTTCGTGGGCGAGGGCGGCGGACATCTGCCCCAGCGCCGCCAATTTGGCCGATTGCACCAAGCCATCCTGGGCGGTGCGCAACGCCTGGGTGCGTTCTTCCACCAGTTGCTCAAGCTCCTCGCGACTGCGCTGGCGCAAGCGGGCCAGGCGCCAGCGTTGGGTCAGGAACAGCACCAGGAACACCAGCGCCAGCCAGGAACCGGCGGCAGCGAGCCCGGCGTTGCGTTGGTCCTCAAAGGCGAATTGGGGCTTGCGCAGCAGGTGCAGGGTCCAGCCTTCGGCTTTCAGGGGCAGCGATTCCCAGATGTAGTTGGCATTGCCATCCGGGCCGTTGACGCGCATCAGGTGGCTGTTTTCGTCAAAGCGCTGCAGGGTGTGGGTTTCCAGCGCCTGCAGTTGTTTTTTGTCGTATTGGCGGGTGGCTTTCAGCTCGGCAAGGTCGTTGGCCGATAACGGTCGCAGGTTGCGATAACGCCAGCCGGGCTGGTTGGCGATAAACACGATGCCGCGCGCATCGCTGACCAGCAGCAGGTCATTGCCCTGGGCCCATTCGCGTTCGAGCTCGGGGAACTCCAGCTTGACCACCATGGCGCCGAGGAACTGCTCGTGTTCATCCAGCACGGCGCTGGAGAGGAAATACCCTGGGATGCCGGTCGTCACCCCTACCGCATAAAAACGCCCGGTGCCCTGGCTCAGGGTTTGGCTGAAGTACGGCCGGAACGCGTAGTTATGGCCCACGTAACTGCTCGGCAGGTTCCAGTTGCTGGCGGCGACCGCCAGGCCGGTGCGATCCATCAATTCCAGGGTGGAGGATTGCGCGGCCCCATTGATGCGTTCGAGCTTGCGGTTGAGCACGTCCTGGGTGGCGGCGTCCAGCGGGCCTTTCAACGCGCTGATCATTTCCGAGTCCAGCGCCAGCACGGCGGGTAGCGCACGGTAGCGTTCGATCAGGGTGTGCAACGAGCTGGCATAGAGTGCAAGTTGCTGATTGGCACGGGCGGCATCGTCCACCAGGGCCTGGCGTTCAGCGTGGCGGGTGGCCAGGGCTGCGGCCAGCAGTGCGCCAGCGATGATCAGCAGGGAGTAGAAGGTCAGGCGCAGGGCGCGCGGGATCACGATCATACGGTGATGGGCAGGCACGGTAAGGGGAGTGCACCATAGCATGCACGACGTTCATGTTGGGGCAAGCCCGCTCGCCACAACAAGCCCAGTGGTCACAGAAAGCCCAGAGGTCACAACCGCCGCGTTTTCCACAGGCCATAAAAAAGGCGACCGGGCCATGGGCCGCAGTCGCCTTTATGTTTGGAGGGGAAGCGCTTACTGCACTTCTACCGCCAGGCTTTCACTGATCTTTTTCTGCCAGATGGCAGGACCGGTGATGTGCACGGACTCGCCCTTGCTGTCGACAGCAACGGTGACCGGCATGTCTTTCACGTCGAACTCGTAGATCGCTTCCATGCCCAGTTCGGCAAACGCGACAACACGCGACTTCTTGATGGCTTGCGCCACCAGGTAAGCAGCGCCGCCGACGGCCATCAGGTACACGGCCTTGTGGTCCTTGATCGCTTCGATCGCAGTCGGGCCGCGTTCGGATTTGCCGATCATGCCCAGCAGGCCGGTTTGTTCGAGGATCTGGCGAGTGAACTTGTCCATCCGCGTAGCGGTGGTCGGGCCTGCCGGGCCAACCACTTCTTCGCGCACCGGATCAACCGGCCCGACGTAGTAGATGAAGCGACCTTTCAGGTCCACCGGCAGGCTTTCGCCCTTGTTCAGCATCTCGACCATGCGTTTGTGCGCGGCGTCGCGACCGGTGAGCATCTTGCCGTTGAGCAACACGGTCTCGCCTGGTTTCCAGCTCTGCACTTCTTCCGGGGTCAGGGTGTCGAGGTTGACGCGACGGGCCGACGGGCCGGCTTCCCAGACGATTTCCGGGTAGGCATCCAACGGTGGCGCTTCCAGCGACGCCGGGCCCGAACCGTCGAGCACGAAGTGTGCGTGGCGGGTGGCGGCGCAGTTGGGGATCATGCACACCGGCAGTGACGCGGCGTGGGTCGGGTAGTCCATGATCTTCACGTCGAGCACGGTGGTCAGACCACCCAGGCCCTGGGCGCCGATGCCCAGTTGGTTGACCTTCTCGAACAGCTCCAGGCGCATTTCTTCGATACGGTTCTGCGGGCCGCGCTTTTTCAGCTCGTGGATGTCGATGGATTCCATCAACACTTCCTTGGCCATCACCGCAGCTTTCTCGGCGGTGCCGCCGATGCCGATACCCAGCATGCCCGGTGGGCACCAGCCGGCGCCCATGGTCGGAACGGTCTTGAGCACCCAGTCGACGATCGAGTCGGACGGGTTGAGCATGGCCATTTTCGACTTGTTCTCGGAGCCGCCACCCTTGGCCGCCACGTCCACTTCCACGGTGTTACCCGGGACGATGGAGTAGTGGATGACCGCCGGGGTGTTGTCCTTGGTGTTTTTGCGCGCGCCTGCCGGGTCGGCGAGGATGGATGCACGCAGGACGTTTTCCGGCAGGTTGTAGGCGCGACGCACGCCTTCGTTGATCATGTCGTCCAGGCCCATGGTGGCGCCATCCCAACGCACGTCCATGCCCACGCGCACGAACACGGTGACGATACCGGTGTCCTGGCAGATCGGACGATGGCCGGTGGCGCACATGCGCGAATTGATCAGGATCTGGGCGATGGAATCACGGGCTGCTGGCGATTCTTCGCGCAGGTAGGCTTCGTGCATGGCCTGGATGAAATCAACGGGGTGGTAGTAGGAAATGAATTGCAGGGCGTCGGCAACGCTCTGAATCAGGTCGTCTTGCTTGATCACGGTCATGAGTCGCGCTCCTCTATAAGGGAACATTCAATAAAGGTGGGCCCAGTGTTGCATCGGTCGGCTGGGGCCACCTTTCCAAGGCACGCCAAAGTGGTGCAGGCGCGACGCTAAAAAGGCGCGGCAGTATAACCCGGCACGGTGGCCGATACACCCGACTATGGTCAAACTGTCGCAGGCATGATTCCCTGTGCGCGCCCCTTGTGATTGAGTCCTTATATGCCTGAACTGTACGTCGGCGAACACCATTGGTCGGTAGCCCCCGGCAGCAACCTGCTGGATGCCTTGAACCTGGCGGGTGTGGCCGTGCCCTACAGTTGCCGCGCCGGCAGTTGCCATGCCTGCCTGGTGCGGTGCCAGGGCGAGGTCGAAGACAAGCAGCCCGAGGCCTTGAGCCCGGCGCAGCGCCAGGACGGCTGGCGGTTGGCCTGCCAGTGTCAGGTCAGCGGCGACCTGCGGGTCGAAACGTTTGACCCGACGCGTGACGGCTTGCCGGCCCAGGTGGTGGGTGTCGATTGGCTGAACCCGAACGTGCTGCGCCTGCGCCTGCAACCACAGCGAGGTTTGCGTTACCGGGCTGGGCAGCACCTGGTGTTGTGGGCCGGGCAAGTGGCGCGACCGTATTCCCTGGCGAGCTTGCCCCAGGAAGATCCATTCCTGGAGTTTCATCTCGATTGTCGCCTGCCCGGCGAATTCAGCGATCTTGCCCGGCAGTTGCAGGTGGGTGATCGACTGCGCCTGGGGGATTTGCGCGGCGGTGCGCTGCAATATGATCCGGACTGGCAAACACGGCCATTGTGGCTGCTGGCATCCGGCACTGGGTTGGGGCCCCTGTGGGGCGTGTTGCGTGAGGCGCTGCGCCAGGATCACCAGGGCGCCATCCGCGTCATTCACCTGGCCCATGATGCCGAAGGCCATTATCTGGCCGAGCCCTTGGCTGCGCTGGCTGCACAGCATCCCAACCTGTCGGTGGAACTGTGGACGGCGGCGCAGGTGGCCCAGGCATTGGCGCAACTGCGGCTTGTTTCGCGGCAAACGCTGGCCTTACTCTGCGGGCACCCGGCCAGCGTCGAGGCGTTTTCCAGGCGCCTGTTCCTGGCGGGATTGCCGCGTAATCAGCTGCTGGCCGATGTGTTCTTGCCCCGCGGTTGAGCGCTGAATGTTCCAGCCGCGAGATTTGCCATGACCGATGCCATCCAACAGTTGCGCGAACGCGGGGCGTTGATCCTGCAGTTCAATCGTCCCGACAAGAAGAACGCTCTGACCCGCGCCATGTACACGCAATTGGCCAATGCACTGGAGCACGCCGACGCGGATGCCGATATCCGCTGCGTGCTGATCCAGGGCAGCAGCGAGTGCTTCACGGCCGGCAACGACATCGGTGATTTTCTCGAACAGCCGCCCAGCGACCTCGACAGCCCACCGTTTCACTTCATGAAAAGCCTGCTCAACTGTCGAAAACCCGTAATTGCTGCGGTGGCGGGGTCTGCGGTGGGTATTGGTACAACCCTGCTACTGCATTGCGACCTGGTGTACATCAGCCGCGATGCGCGTTTGCGCATGCCGTTCGTCAACCTGGGGCTGTGCCCGGAGTTTGGCTCGAGCCTGATCTTGCCGAGGTTGCTGGGGCACGCAAAGGCCGCCGAATTGTTGCTGTTGGGTGAGGGATTTACCGGCGAACAGGCAGTGGCCTGGGGGCTTGCCACTGAAGCGCTGGGCAACGGCGAGGCGGCGCTGGCCAAGGCGCGGGAAGTGGCCGAACGGTTTGAGACCCTGGCGCCGGGTGCGGTGCAGGTGACCAAGCAGCTCATGAAAAGTGTGGATCGCGAGCAGTTGCGCCAGGTGATCGAGGAGGAGGGCGCCTTGTTCACCCAGCGGTTGAAGTCGCCGGAGGCGATTGCGGCGCTGTCCGCGTTTATCACCCGGCGATGAACGTGTGGTGGTTGATCGGGCTTCATCGGGGGCAAGCCCCCTCCCACCTTTGGTCGGCGGCGCGGTCAAGATGAGGTCCTTTGGCATCACACAACCGCTTCCCTGAAATGCAAAAAGCCCCGCCATTTTCATGGCGGGGCTTTTGTTTTTCAGCGTGTCACTCAGACCTGCGGGTCGCCCACGTGCAGGATCTTCATGCCATTGGTGCCACCGGTGGTGTGGTAGCTGTCGCCTTTGGTCAGGATGACCCAGTCGCCTTGCTCTACGACGCCGCGCTTGACCAACTCGTCGATTGCCTTCTGGCTGACTTCGTTCGGTGCCAGTGAAGCCGGATCAAACGGAACCGTGTACACGCCACGGAACAGCGCCGCGCGTGCCTGTGCTTCACGGTGCGGGGTGAACGCGTAGATCGGCACCGAGGAACGAATGCGCGACATGATCAAAGGCGTGTAGCCACTTTCGGTCAAGGCGATGATCGCCTTTACACCGGGGAAGTGGTTGGCGGTGTACATGGCGGCCAGGGCGATGCTCTGGTCGCAGCTTTCGAACTCTTTGCCAATACGGTGGCTGGAGGTCTTGCTGGTCGGGTGCTTTTCAGCGCCGAGGCAGATACGCGCCATGGCTTGCACGGCTTCCAGCGGGTACGGGCCGGCGGCGCTTTCAGCCGAGAGCATCACGGCGTCGGTGTAGTCGAGCACGGCGTTGGCCACGTCGGACACTTCGGCACGGGTCGGCATCGGATTCTGGATCATCGATTCCATCATCTGGGTTGCCACGATCACCGCTTTGTTGTGGCGGCGTGCGTGCAGGATGATCTTTTTCTGGATACCGATCAGCTCGGCGTCACCGATTTCCACGCCCAAGTCGCCACGGGCAACCATCACCGCGTCTGAAGCCTTGATCAGGCCGTCGAGGGTTTCGTCGTCGGCCACGGCTTCGGCGCGTTCGATTTTCGCCACCAGCCAGGCGGTACCGCCGGCTTCGTCGCGCAGTTTGCGAGCGTACTCCATGTCGGCGGCATCGCGCGGGAAGGACACGGCGAGGTAGTCCACTTCCATTTCGGCGGCGAGCTTGATGTCAGCCTTGTCTTTTTCCGTCAGGGCCGGTGCCGTCAAGCCACCGCCACGACGGTTGATGCCTTTGTGGTCGGACAGCGGGCCGCCGATGGTCACGGTGCAGATCAACTCGGTGCCGGTGGCGGTGTCGACGCGCATGACCACGCGGCCATCGTCCAGCAGCAGTTCGTCACCGACGCCGCAGTCCTTGACCAGGTCCGGGTAGTCAATACCCACGACTTGCTGGTTGCCTTCGGTCAGCGAGTGGCTGGTGGAGAAGGTGAAGGTGTCGCCGATTTTCAGCTCGATCCGCTTGTTGGCGAACTTGGCGATGCGGATTTTCGGACCTTGCAGGTCACCCAGCAGTGCCACGAAGCGGCCGTGCTTGGCAGCCAGGTCACGCACCAGCTTGGCGCGAGCCTTGTGCTCGTCCGGGGTGCCGTGGGAGAAGTTCAGACGGGCAACGTCCAAACCAGCCAGAATCAGCTGTTCGAGGACTTCCGGCGAGTTGCTGGCCGGGCCAAGGGTGGCGACGATTTTGGTACGACGGACGGACATGCACAGACTCCTGAGTTCAAGCGCTGAGGAAGGCTACTATGCTCTTTCGTTGTAGTCATTGTTCGTTTGCACTACTTATCGACGATTGCCTTGTTTTCGCTGCGGCTGGATACGAACATCCTTGAAGATTTTTAACGAGGGGTCGATACACTGCACAAGACAGGAGAACCCTCATGCGAATTTTGCTCATTGCTGCCCTGGCCGTCAGTGTTGTCGGCTGCACCCGTTGGTCGATGGACCACCATTTGAACAATGCCTACCGCGCCTACAAGGTCGGCGATTGCGAGCGTGTTACCCTGGAGTTGTCCCAGGTCGACCGTGAAAGCCGCACGCGCCGCTATGTGCAACCGGAGGTATCGATGTTGCGCGGGCAATGCCTTGAACGGCAGAAACTGTTCGTCGATGCGGTGCAGACCTATCAATTCATCATCAATCAGTACCCGTCGAGTGAGTACGCCTATCGTGCTCGTGCGAGGCTCGATACCTTGCAGCAGTTGGGGCATTACCGCGGTGCAAGTGTCGCCCAGCCGCGTCCCGCTTCATTGTGATGATAATCGCCATTTCATAACTGGCCTGTTGCCAGTCTTGGGCTATCCTTTGAATGTTCGTTTGTACAAGTTTCTATGCAAACGAATGTGGGCCCGGACTCGGTAGCTGTTCTGGCGACGGACTATTGCCCGTTGTCTTACCGAGATCCATGGAGAGCGGGTTTTATTACTCGTTCCGAATCACTGGCACGGCCGCGTTATGGCCACTGGATGGCGATCTCACCATGTTTACCGACCGACGGATCGAGCGGCATCAGCTACCTTACTTCCTGCAAGTGTTTAACCGTCTCACCGACAAGCCCATCGGTTTTTTGGGCAATGTTTCGGAAGACGGGCTGATGTTGATCAGCCAATTGCCCATGATGGTCGACGTGGATTTCGAGCTGCGCTTGAAGATTCCGGAGGCTGACGGCACCTTTTATCCCATTGATCTCACGGCTACCTGCCTGTGGAGCCACGAAGATATCAACCCGCAGCATTACGATTCCGGGTTCAGTGTGCTGCAGGCCCCGGAGGAGTATGGGCAATTGATCAACGTCTTGTTGCATTACTTCAGTTTTGACCCCTTGCAGGCTTCGGCCTAGCTACAACGCACTGTCGACCCGGTTCAGAGGGATTTACCTCTACCGTGGTCGAGTGTGGTTTTTCAGAACGCTTGTCTCAGAAAGCGCCGGCTTTCTTCCAGCCCAGGTAGCGTGTCACCAGTGCGGGGCCCAGCTCGGATGGCAAGGTGTCCAGGACGGATAAGCCATGTGCGGTCAGGCGGTCATGCAGCTCGTCCCGTGTGTTGAGGTAGTCGATAGTGCCGCTGTAGGCCAGGGCTTCGGGCAAGGTTTGCACGGGGGCTTGACGCAGTTGGTCGAGTACCTCCTCGCGCAAGCTGACCACCAGCACCTTATGTTGACGACTGATGCGTTTGACGGCCGTCAACAGGGCTTCATCGTCCTCGTCCCGCAGGTTGCTCACCACAATGACCAAGGCTCGACGCTTCTGCCGGGCCAGCAGTTGGCTTGCCGCCGCCTGATAATCGGCGATCCGTCGGGTGGTGTCCAGGTCGTACACCGCATTGAGCAACAGGTTCAACTGGCTAATGCCCTTGACCGGCGCCAGGTAGCGCGATTGGTCACCGGCAAAGGTGCACAGCCCCACGGCATCGCCCTGGCGCAAGGCAACATAGCTGAGCAGCAGGCACGCATTGAGGGCGTGGTCAAAATGAGACAGTTCGTCATCCTGGCTTCGCATGCGCCGGCCGCAATCAAGCATGAACACGATTTGTTGGTCGCGCTCATCCTGGTATTCACGGGCGATGGGGGTGCGTTGTCGGGCGGTGGCTTTCCAGTCGATCTGTCGCAGGCTGTCGCCTTCGCGAAACTCACGTAGTTGATGAAATTCCAGCCCCAGACCGCGCCTTTGACGTTGACGAACGCCCAATTGGCTCAGCCAGTTGTCCACACCCAGCAGTTGGGCGCCGTAGAGCCGAGCGAAATCCGGGTAGACGCGGGTGGAATCGCTCACTTCGATAAGGCGTCGTGCCGCCCACAGCCCCATAGGGCTGGGCAGATGTATTTCGCAACGACTGAAACTGAAATGCCCGCGCCGCAGGGGGCGAAGGCGGTAGCCCAGTTCGCTGCGTTCACCGGGATACAAGGTTATGGGTTGAGGCATGTTCTCCACGCTCAGCCCGTCGGGGGAATGATCGAATACCTGCACCGTCAGCGGCTGTGGGAAGTCGTGCTCCAGAGCCAGGCGGATTTCGCCCCAGCGTCCCAGCGCCAGGCTGCCGGGCATCTGCCGTTGTACATGCGGAGATGGACGGCGATGCAATCGTACGGCGTCCAGCATGGCCAACAGAAATAACGCCAGGAGTAATCCCCAAACGACTGAGTGCAAGGTGTCCGGTACTGTGAGCTGCAATGCTGCCGCAGTGCCCAGCAAAATGCCCAGACCCAGCAATGCGCCAAGCCAGTTCAACAGCAGACGGGTCGGTTTCATGGGCGAGTCACTGCCGGGGTGCCGGAATCTGATCCAACAACTGCCGGAGCACCTGGTCGACCTCCAGCCCATCGATATCCAGCTCTGGGGCGATACGTACGCGATGACGCAGTACTGCCAGGGCGCATCCCTTGATATCGTCCGGTGTTACAAATTCACCACCGCGCAACAAGGCGCGGGCACGGGCGCCGCGGACCAGGTCGATTGAGGCGCGCGGTCCTGCACCGATCGCCAGCCCTGGCCAGCTGCGTGTAGCGCGTGCCAGGCGCACGGCATAGTCGAGCACCTGTTCATCCAGGGCAAGGTCACTGGCAACCTGCTGCAGTTGCAGCACATCTTCGGCCTGCAATACGGTGCGCAATGGGTGTACAGCCAGCATGTCGGCCCGCGACGAGCGGGTGACTTCGCGCACCATCTCCAGTTCCTGCTGCGCGTCGGGGTAATCCATGCGCACCTTGAGCATGAAGCGATCCAGTTCCGCCTCCGGCAGGGGGTATGTGCCTTCCTGTTCGATGGGATTCTGGGTCGCCAACACCATGAACGGTTGGCCGATGGGCAGCGCCTCGCCTTCGAGGGTCACCTGCCGTTCCTGCATGGCCTCGAGCAAGGCTGCCTGGGTCTTGGCTGGAGCACGGTTGATTTCATCGGCCAGCAACAAGTGGGTGAACACCGGCCCCTTGCGCAGCTTGAACTGTTCGGTATGCAGGTCATACACGGCGTGGCCTGTGACGTCGCTGGGCATCAGGTCCGGGGTGAACTGGATACGCGCGAAATCGCCCTCGAAGCAGCGTGCCAGGGCGCGCACCAGCAAGGTTTTGCCCAGCCCTGGCACGCCTTCGAGCAGCACGTGGCCACCGGCGATCAGCGCGGTCAGGACGTCTTCGATCACCGAATCCTGGCCAATCACTGCCTTGCGCAACTCAGTGCGCAGGGCTTGGGCTTGCCCACTGGCGCGTTGCAGGGCTTCACTGGTCAAGGCAGTGGTGCTTGGGAAATCACTCATAAGGCATTCCTGAGGGTTTGCAGGCACGCCACCTGTCGGCTGAAATCGGCGCTGGAAAGCCGTTTTGCCGGGAGTGGGCCAAGGGCCTGGTTGATGACGTGAGAGGGTTGGCGCGTCAGGTGTTCAAGCACGCGGCGCTGTTCTGCGTTGTCGAGGCGTTCAAAACCGGGGTGGCGGCGTCGGGCCGCACGCAAGATATCGCGTTGCAAGGCCTGCAGCAGGGTGCCCTGGCCGCTGCGCCGCAGCAGGAAATCGGCACTGGCTTTCAGGTGTTCCTGCAATTGGCGACGCGCGGGGGATGCAGGGGCCCGAATCGGGCCTTGACGCACGCCGGCCCGCCAAAGTCCCAAGGCGACGAGGGCAGTGAGTGCCACCAGGGCTTGGGGGAAATACCGCATCAGCAAGGTGAACAGGTCGTCGAAGTCGCTGTTGAACAGCAAAGTCACGGCGGTGCCCTGGTTCAGGTACCACAGCAGCCAGGCGTTGTCGTGCTTGCCGATGTTCGGGGTTTTCCACAGGTCGCTGTCCGTGATCACTGTGACGCTGCCTTCCCCAAGGTCGAGCTGCATCAGGTGGCTGGCCCTTGCGCTGTTGGCGGAGAATTGAGCCAGGTGCTTGGGGTCGGTCAGGTTGAAATCTGTGTCGAAACTGAAATAAGCCGGTGCGGTTTCATTGTCGACATAGAGTTTGGTCAGGTCCCGGGCTTTCTTGCTTGAGGGCTTTTTGAGGGAAGTGGCAGGTTCTTCAGGTTCGTCACTCAGTGTCTGGTGAATCTGGAGGCGATCGAGCAGCAGGTCACCGCTTTTGCCAGTCTCTTCATCCCACAGCGCCTCGGCGACCAGCAACAGATGGCCGCCTGACCTGGCCCACTCCAGCAACTGTTCTACCTGGCGTGGCGACATATTACTGCGCTCGCCGAGCAGCAGTAGGCTGTTGCCCTTGGAGGGCAAGGTGTCCAGCTGTTTCAGGTTATACGCATGCTCTACGGTCAGGCCTTGTTGGCGCAGAAAGTGTTCGGCTGCCAGGTAAGGATTGGCCAGCGCCTCTGGCGAAGGACCACGATCTACCACTTCGTCATAGGGAGTCGCCTTGCTCCATACGTAGTAACCGCCCGCGCCAAGCAGGCACGCCAGTAATAACCCCACCCATCGTAATGGCCGATTCATGAATTGCTCCCTGGGCTGAACAGGGCGCGCCAATCACTGCATAGTTTCTGCTGGGCAGGCAGCGGAGGCAGGCGGTGACCATAAGCGAGGTTTTGCCAATGCCGGGTCAGTTCATCACTGAAGGCCAGCAGCTGTGGTTGCTGCAATTGGTGTACACGTGCCAGGACCTGGCCTTCGGTATCAGCGCTTTTCAATGGCAGGTTGAAATCATGCAATAACCGGCTGAGCAGGCCTCGATACAGCAGGGCGAGGGCTACCCTGGGTTGGGTGGCCCATAGCTGTTCGGCGGCTTCGGCAACGTCGTCGGGCAAGGTCTCGGTACCCAGTTCAAGACCGAACAATTGCGTGGGCAGCGGTTTGGCAACCTCTGTCTCACGCGGCCCGCGCCGGCTGACGAAGGTGTGCAACCAGTCTCGGTAACGCCACGCGAGCATGATCAGGCTGCCGATGAAAACGCCCCACAGTAGAACTTCCAAGCCTTGGGCGATGTGCTTGAAGGTATCGCTGTTGAGGTTGTCCAGCAGCGCCTTCAGCCAATCGGGAAGTCTGCCGTCACTGTGTGTTTTGTTTCTACCGGCTGGCTTTTCTTCGCCAAACCGATAACGGGTTACGGTTTCCGGGTTCTTGAAGGGCGGTTTGTCCAGCAGCGATTTGATGGATTGGCTCGCGCTCGGGGTACTCAGCGGTTTGGAGGGACTGGAAGCTTCGGCCATGACAGGAGGGCTGAGAGGCAGCAGCATCAGTCCGATCATCAATAACAACAGCGGGGCCACATTGCTCAGGCGCTGACGAAGGCGTCGGAAGACCAGCTCCAGGTCCCAGGCTTCCAATACGGTGCGACGATTAAGGTAGAGGCTGAAGCCGCAGGCGACATAGATGGGCTCCCAAAATATCAGCAGCAAGACATAGAATGCGTTGCCCAGGTGCTCCAGCCATAACCCTTCCGAACTTGTCGCCAATAACAGGCGCTGCCAGTCCCAATCCATCTCGAGGTTTTGTGGGATGAACAGATAGAACAGTGCCATGCAGCCGAACCACAGGCCTATTTCCAGGTGCATTCCGATGATGGTGAGCCAGCGCGCGGCTCCGGCATTGCGTTGCTGCAACACGCCCAGGCGTTTCTGGCGTGCCGGGCCGTCCAGGCCTTCGAGTTGGCTCACCGGCATTACAAAGCTGCGGCTCAGGCTCAGCCGTCGCCAGGTCAGGCTGGCCAGCAGTTGACCCTTGAGGAGGAGCGGCCACTGGCGCACAGCGTGCTTGATAGTGGGCGTTTCACCAAACAGGGCCTTGGACAAAATGTACAGCGGCAAGCGGTCGAAGGCCGGCTTGAGCCACCAGAACAGAAATATGGCGGTGGACGGATACTGCCACAGCAGGGCTGTAAGCAAGGCGAACACAGGTACGGTGACCAATGCCCAACTGCCCATCAATAGCACGCGATGCTCCCGTGCCATCAAGGCGCCAAGATCCATGGCTTCCCAGGCAGTACGCGGCCGGATGACCACGCTGGCATCAGTCAGGCGCATGGCGATTCCTTCCCGCAAAGCCTAGGTAAGTGCCCACCAGCAGCCACAGAACAGCGCCCACCAGGTATTTGACCCACGGGGTTATCACGGTGGTGGATGACCAATAAGCCTCGATGAACGCTGCGATCAGCAGGAAAATCATGACACCGCAGAGCATTTGCACGCTCTTGCGTGCAGCCAGCCGCAATGATTCACCACGGGTCAATTGTCCCGGAGCGATCAGTGCCCACCCCAACTGCAAGCCTGCGGCCCCGGCCAGGGCGATCGCGGTCAGTTCGAATGCGCCATGGCCGATGACGAATGACCAGAAGGTCTGGCCATAGCCGATCTCGGTCAGGTGACCGGAGACCGCACCGATGATGAGGCCGTTGAAAATCAGAAAGAACACGCTGCCCAGGCCGAACACTAAACCCGCGGCAAACGTCTGGAACGCGATACCGATGTTGTGCATCACGTAGTAGCCGAACATCATCCAGTCTTCGCTCGATGCTCGCTCGGCGGCGCGGCCCAGGCGGCTGGCATCAGGGTCGTACATGCCCTGCATCTCGGCCACCTGTTGCGGGCTGACGATGCTGTAGATCAGGTCGGGAAACAGGTAGACCAGCAGGGCAATACCCACCAGGCTGCCAAAGAACAGCAGGCTGGCGATCAGCACAAAACGCCACTGCTCCCGTACCAACCGAGGAAAATCGGCGAGTACAAAGCTCAGCGCATTCGCCGCCAGTTGGCTGCGATGACGGTAGAGTTGTTGGTGGCCGCGCAGGGCCAGTTGTTGCAATGGGTCTACCAGATAGCTGCTGTAGCCGCGTTCCTGGGCCAGGGCCAAATGCTGGCACAGGCGTCGATATTGATGAGGGAAATCGGCCACGTCACCGGCCTTGGCCTGGCCTTGCTCCAGCTGTGTGAGCTGCTCGGCGAAGGCTTGCCATTGGCGCTGGTGACGGCTTTCGAAAAGGCTCTGTTTCATGCTGGCCCCAGCAGGCCACGGGCCACGCCATTGAGTTGTTCCGCAGCGCGGGCGGGGGATACCTGCAAGGGGGCGGCAAGAATCGAGGCCAATTCGTGAACGCGCTCGGTGGACAGTTCCCCCTGGCGTTCCGCGAAACCAAGGATCGCCCGTTGTTCGCTCAAATCCAGGGCGAAGGGCAGGCGCAGGGCCGTCGCTTGAGGAATCCGGGGGCGTACCAGCGGCTGTTCACGGTAGATCACCAGAGTGCCGGCGGCCAGGTCGCCCAGGCGCTTGAAATGGGGGTGCTGCAGGCAACTGATCGCGCCGAGGCAGTAGCCGAACGGCAGCATGTCGACAAACCGCAGCAGGTTGCGGATCAGTGATGCGGACCAGCCAATCGGAGTGCCGTCATCTTGTACGACACGCAACCCCATGACCTGCTTGCCGGGTGAGCAACCCTGGTTGAGCACCTCGAACAGCACCATGTACCACCAACTGATCAGGAACAGCAGCAGCGCTCCCAGGCCGATACCGACGTTGCCAAGCAAGGCCAATGGCACCAGCAGAACGCCCATGACCACCGCGCGTACGCCCAGGTCGAAGGCAAAGGCGAGCACGCGCGGCACCAGGCCGGCCGGGCGCAGGGGCAGGTCGATGCCCTCCGGGGTCTCGATCTGGTAGCGGGTGTCCAATGGGGCTGACGGCATCGCGATCCTTGGCAGTGCAGAGTGGCTGGAAGACACGGATGCTAGCAGTGTCGGGGATGGAAGCAACCACTCAAGATTTTGCTGGATGTTTGTACAGTGTATTTGGTGCTGGTCGCGGACGCCTTCCAGCGCCTAGACTTTGTCGATCTTCAGTACAGGAACAGCCCGTGACCTCCATTTTCTGGTACGACTATGAAACCACCGGCATCAACCCGCGCAGCGATCGCCCTCTTCAGGTAGCCGGAATTCGTACCGACCTTGAACTCAACGAGATCGGCGCGCCGGTCAATCTCTATTGCAAGCCCAGCGACGATATCCTGCCGCACCCCATCGCCTGTGCGATCACTGGAATCACGCCCGCAATACTCGCGGAAAAAGGCTTGGCCGAGGCTGACTTCATGACTCGGGTGCACACTGAACTGGCCGTCCCGGGTACATGCGGCGCCGGTTACAACACGCTGCGGTTTGATGACGAGATGACGCGCTACAGCCTCTATCGAAATTTTTTCGACCCCTACGCACGAGAATGGCAGGGGGGTAACAGTCGCTGGGATTTGATCGACGTGGTTCGCACCGCCTACGCCCTGCGCCCGGAGGGCATCGAATGGCCGCAGCAGGATGGGCGTGTCACGCTCAAGCTGGAGCGGCTGACCGAAGCCAATGGTATCGACCATGGCCAGGCACACGATGCGTTATCCGATGTGCGTGCCACGATTGCATTGGCTCGGCTGGTACGTGAGAAACAGCCCAAGTTGTATGAATGGCTGTTTCAACTGCGCAGCAAGCAACGGGTGATGGACCAGGTGCGTCTGCTGCAGCCGATGGTGCATATTTCCGGGCGTTTTTCTGCCGAACGTCATTACCTGGGGGTGGTGCTGCCGCTTGCATGGCACCCGCGTAATCGCAATGCATTGATTGTCTGTGACCTTGGACTCGACCCGCAGGGGCTGCTGGACCTTGATGCCGATACCTTGCGCCAGCGTCTCTACACCCGCCGTGACGATCTGGCCGACGGTGAACTGCCGGTCCCCCTCAAATTGGTGCATATCAATCGCTGCCCCGTGGTGGCGCCCATGAATGTGCTGCGCGCAGAAGATCGTGAGCGTCTGCACTTGGACATGAGTATTTATCAGGAGCGGGCGCTGCGGCTAACTGACGCACAGGAACTTTGGCGCGATAAGTTGGCGGCCATTTACGCGCACGAAGACTTCACGCCGAGTTCGGACCCTGAGCAACAGCTTTACGACGGTTTTATCGGAGACCGTGACCGGCGTTTATGTGAACAAGTCCGAACGGCTGAGCCTGCGCAATTAGCGCGCCAGCAGTGGCCTTTTGATGACGAGCGTTTGCCTGAATTATTGTTCCGCTACCGAGCGCGCAACTTCCCCGATACGTTGAACAGCGAGGAGCAACTGCGCTGGAAACTTTTCTGTCAGCAACGTTTGTCGAGCCCGGAATGGGGCGCACCGAATACCCTTGAGGCGTTTGAACAGGCTCGGCGTGAGTTCGCTATAAGTGCTACACCGTTGCAGTCCCAGGTGCTGGAGCAATGGCAGGAGTATGCGGACTCTCTAGCAACCAGAATGAATCTGTAGTCGGTTTTGCAGACTATGCAGACAATAAAAAACGCCAGCAAGCTGGCGTTTTTTATGTGTAACGGCTCAGGCGCAAGCCTGGTGAGGCTTAGCCCAGCAGGGTAGCCCAACCTTCAACTACGTCACCGCCCCACTTGGCTTTCCACTCTTTCAGCGTTTTGTGGTTGCCACCTTTTGTTTCAATCACTTCGCCGTTGTGCGGGTTTTTGTACTGTTTGACTTTGCGGGCACGCTTGGTACCGGTAGTTTTTACGGCGCCGCGTGGAGCCTTAACTTTCGACTCTGGATCCAGCAGCGCAATGATGTCACGCAGGGATTTGGAGTATTCACCCATCAGGGCGCGCAATTTACCTTCGAATTCCAGCTCGGTTTGCAGTTTGTCGTCTTGGGACAGGTTCTTCAAACGGGCTTGCAGCTCTTTGATAGCTTCTTCGGTGGCACGGTATTCGTTGATCAGAGACATGTGGACTACCTTATGTAGAGCGCTGATTGACAGGGATAGTGGCCCAATAATAGTCAGGCGGTTTGCCCAAGTAAACATTTAAGGTCGCATTTATGTGAATTACTTTGAATGTTTGTAGCAATGCTATGCATTCGAGTTAATTACCAGGGCGTAGACCCTAAGATAAATCTGCTTGAAAAGCGGGAGCAGCCCTGGCGTGGCGCAACAGCCTCATATATGGAGTGGTAAAACCATAGGCTATTAAGGGACAAGGCTGTGGGCGATGATCAGAATAAACGTTAACGAGTACTGCAGTTTTCCTGCGCAATCGCTAGAATGGCGGCCTTTGCGAAGTTCTGGAGTTTTCCCCTAATGCGCACTTTTCGGCTGGTGATTGCTTGCCCGGACCGGGTCGGCATCGTTGCCAAAGTCAGTAACTTTCTGGCCTCCCACAACGGCTGGATCACCGAGGCGAGTCATCACTCGGACAATCTCAGCGGTTGGTTCTTCATGCGTCACGAGATTCGTGCCGATTCGCTGCCTTTTGGTCTTGATGCCTTCCGCGAAGCGTTTGCGCCGATCGCCGAAGAGTTTTCGATGACCTGGCACATCACCGACACCGAGCAGAAAAAACGCGTGGTGTTGATGGCCAGCCGCGAATCCCACTGCCTGGCCGATTTGCTGCACCGCTGGCACAGTGATGAACTGGACTGCGAGATCGCTTGCGTGATTTCCAACCACGACGACCTGCGCAGCATGGTCGAGTGGCATGGCATTCCGTATTACCACGTGCCGGTCAACCCGCAGGACAAGGAGCCGGCGTTCGCCGAGGTTTCCCGCCTGGTCAAGCAGCACGAGGCTGACGTTGTGGTGCTGGCGCGCTACATGCAGATCCTGCCGCCGGAACTGTGCCGCGAATACGCCGGCAAGGTGATCAACATTCACCACAGCTTCCTGCCGTCGTTCGTAGGGGCCAAGCCTTACCACCAGGCTTCCCTGCGGGGCGTGAAGTTGATCGGCGCGACTTGCCACTACGTCACCGAGGAGCTGGACGCCGGTCCGATCATCGAGCAGGACGTGGTGCGTGTCAGCCACAGCGACAGCATTGAAGACATGGTGCGTTTCGGTCGTGACGTCGAGAAGATGGTCCTGGCCCGAGGCCTGCGCTACCACCTGGAAGACCGCGTGCTGGTGCACGGCAACAAGACAGTGGTGTTCTGACCGACCTGTTGTGATTGAAGAATGAAGGGCCTGGGCGTTAAATCGTTCCAGGCCCTTTTTGTTTGCGCGCCTTTGAGGATTGAGCGATGAGTGATCCGTTGGACAAAGCCACGTCAAAAGCCCCCGCTACGTTGGGGGAGGGGTGTTTGAGTCGATATGACCCGGATGACCTGGACAGCGAGGACGGCACCGAATTTCCCGGTGCCGCCGAGTTGTGGGAGCAAGAGCAGGCCAGGTCCGAGCCTGAGGACTGCTGATCAAATCCGGAAACTACCGACCAATTGCTTCAACCGTGCCGCTTGTTGCTCAAGGTCGGCACATGCTCGCAGCGTGGATTGCAAGTTTTCCACCCCTTCCTGGTTGAGGGTGTTGATCTCGGTAATGTCCATGTTGATCGACTCCACCACTGAAGTCTGTTCCTCAGTCGCGGTGGCGACCGACTGGTTCATGCCGTCGATCTCGCCGATGCGCTGGGTCACGCTGTTCAGGCGTTCGCCTGCCAGGTTGGCGATGTCCACGCTGTCGAGGCTATGGCGCTGACTATCACTCATGGTACTGACCGAATCCCGGGCGCCGACTTGCAGTTCCTCGATCATCTTCTGCACTTGCTGCGCAGATTCCTGCGTGCGATGCGCCAGGTTGCGCACTTCATCGGCAACCACCGCAAACCCACGGCCCGCTTCCCCGGCACGTGCCGCTTCAATGGCAGCGTTTAACGCCAGCAGGTTGGTTTGCTGGGAAATACTGGTAATGACTTCGAGAATCTGGCCAATATTCACCGTCTTGCTGTTAAGCGCTTCGATATTGCTGCTGGAAGCGCTGATCATCGCTGACAGCTGATTCATCGCCTTGATATTGCGCTCGACCACTTGCTGGCCGTCCTCAGCCAGATGCCGCGCATCGCTGGCCTGATGGGACGCTTGCGCGGCATTGCGCGCAATTTCCTGGGCGGCTGCGCCCAATTCATTGATGGCGGCGGCGACACTGTTGGTACGGTTGGCCTGCTCGTCGGAGTTGACCATCGACGAGTTGGACGCGCTGACCACCCGCAGTGCTACCTCATTCACAAGTTCGGTGGCTGAGGACACCTCGCGGATCGACGTATGAATACGCTCCACGAAGCGGTTGAACGCGTTACCCAGTGTGCCGAACTCATCATGATTCTGGATGGTCAGGCGACGGGTCAGATCGCCTTCGCCATCGGCAATATCCTGCATGGCGCGGGTCATCACATGCAGCGGTTGCATCAATACGCGGATAAGCATGCCGAGCAGGGCAATGATGATCACCACGGCGATAACCGTGGCTATTACCGCCGAAGTGCGGAATTCGCTGAGCATGGCGAAGGATTTGTCTTTATCTACTGAAATACCGACGTACCAGTTCACCGAGGGCAGGCCCTTGATCGGTGTAAAGGTCACGATGTTGTCCTTGCCGTTGGCCTCGACTTCGCTGAAGTCAGGACTGATCTTCGGTGTATTTTTTGGATAAACGTCAGCCAGGGTTTTCATCACCAGGTTTTTGTCCGGGTGTACCAGTACCTTGCCATCGGCGCTGACCAGAAACGCGTAGCCCATGCCGCCGAAGTCCAGCGCGCCAATGTTATCCACCAGGGTTTGCAGGCTCAGGTCGCCACCCACTACGCCGATGCTCTGAGCGCCTCGAGTGCTGGGGGTAGCCACGGAGATGATCAATTTGCCGGTGGCCGCATCGATATAGGGTTCGGTCAGGGTTGAGCCGTTGCTGCTTTGGGCGCCCTTGTACCAGGGCCTCACACGCGGGTCGAAACCATCCGGCATCTTGGTGTCGGGGCGGATGGTAAAGGCGCCCTGACTGTCGCCGACGTAGGTCGCCATAAATGAGGACGTCAGGGTTTTCTGTTCCAACAGGCCGGCAACCGCAGACGGCTCGGGGTTGATGGCGATGTTTTGTGCGGCGTTTTCCACCAGCGCAATACGCCCGCTCAGCCAGGTTTGAATGTTGCTGGCGGTGACGTCGCCCATTTCATGCAGGTAGTTGTTGAGGTCGTCGCGAATGGCGTTGCGTTGCAGGTAGTCGTTGTAGAGGGTAAACAGCGCGAAAGCCGCGATGACGATAAGGGAGGCTGCAAGCAGGATTTTGTGGCTGAAGCGCAGATTTTTATTCATGGCTTGTAGGGTCCGCTAAGGTCTTAATATCCAAGGCGCGTCCTTGTGGGATGCGCAAAATGACAGCGTCAAAAAAGGTGTGATACTTCTTGTAGTAGCTCTGGTGGTCCAAGTAGGAACTATCTGACCTATTTTTAGACTTTGTGGGTCTCACATCTGCCTGTATCGACCTGGCGACACTAAAGATTAACCATGGGTGACGAAATGCCTGACTCCTCGCAACTGCTTATCGGTGCCGATCTTTCCGGCCAGCCCATCGCCCAGGCCATGCGGTTGGCCAATCGCCACGGGTTGATCGCCGGTGCCACCGGCACGGGCAAGACCGTTACATTGCAACGCCTGGCGGAAGCCTTCAGTGACGCCGGCGTGGCGGTGTTTGCCGCGGACATCAAAGGGGACCTTTGCGGCCTGGGCGCCGCAGCGAACCCGCAAGGCAAGGTCGCCGAGCGCATCGCCGGCATGCCTTTCCTGAACTACACGGCCAAGGCTTATCCGGTCACGCTGTGGGATATCCACGGGCAGTCCGGTCATCCATTGCGCACCACCATCAGCGAGATGGGCCCGTTGTTGCTCGGTAGTCTCCTGGAGCTCACTGACAGCCAACAGTCGGCGCTTTACGCAGCGTTCAAGGTGGCGGATCGTGAAGGCTTGCTGTTGCTGGACCTCAAGGACCTCAAGGCACTGCTTAATCACTTGCGCTATCACCCGGAATTACTGGGTGAAGACGCGGCGCTGATGACCACCGGATCCAGCCAGGCCCTCTTGCGGCGCCTGGCGGTGCTGGAGCAACAGGGCGCTGAAGCCTTGTTTGGCGAACCGGCCCTGCAGTTGGAAGACATCCTGCAACCCACCAGCGATGGGCGCGGGCACATCCATCTGCTGGACGCCAGCCGCCTGGTGCACGAGGCACCGAAGGTGTATGCGACGTTCCTGCTGTGGCTGTTGGCGGAGCTATTCGAGCAACTGCCCGAGCGTGGCGATGCAGACAAGCCGCTGCTTGCACTGTTTTTTGATGAAGCTCATTTGTTGTTCACCGATACGCCCAAGGCCTTGCAGGAGCGCCTGGAACAGGTGGTGCGGCTGATTCGCTCCAAAGGCGTCGGTGTGTATTTCGTCACTCAATCGCCAGGCGACCTGCCGGACAGCGTGTTGGCCCAACTCGGCCTGCGCATCCAGCATGGCTTGCGGGCGTTCACCACCAAGGAACAGAAATCCCTGCGCGCCGTAGCGGATGGGTTTCGGCCAAACCCTGCATTTGATGCCTTGTCGGTATTGACGGAACTGGGCACAGGTGAGGCCTTGGTGGGCACCTTGCAGGAAAAAGGCACGCCGGAAGTCGTCCAGCGCGTTTTGGTGGCACCGCCGCAATCACGGATAGGGCCGCTCAGCGAAGCCGAACGCGCCGCGTTGGTAGCCAGCTCGCCGCTGCAGGGGCGTTATGACAAGCCGATCGACCGGGAGTCCGCTTACGAAGTGCTGATGTCACGCAAGGCGCTTGGCCCGACCGAAGAAACCAGGCCGACCAACGACGAGCCGAGTTTCACCGACAGGGCCGGTGCATTTCTGGGCACCACGGCAGGCAAGGCGCTGAAATCGGCGATGCAGCAGGCCGCCAATCAGATGGGACGGCAACTGGTGCGTGGTTTGTTGGGATCGTTGCTAGGCGGCAGCAAGCGCAAATAGAGATTCAGGGTTTGGGCCTGGCGTGGGCTGCCAGCCGCTCAAGTGCAGCGCGCAAGGCGGGGTTACTGATCCCGTCGGCTGTTGCCTGAATGGTTTCGGCGGCATTCGTCGACAGGTCGTGAGTATGCTCCACCACGGCAGGCAGGGTGGTGGGCGGTTGTACCTTGAACTGGATGCGCGTCAGGCCGGCGAATTCATCAAAGGCCATCAATTGACGTTGCAGGCGTTTTTGCTGATAACGCAGACGTGTCGCCCAATGGCCATCTGTGACAATTAGCAGCAGGTTGCCTTCGCGCCAGGACGCTACGCGGCAGTGTTCGCGCGCGGCCGGTTGCAGCTGGCTTTCAAGCAGGCGTTGCAGGCGGCCCAGGCGTTGCGCATGGCCGAAGATGGCTTTCAGCGGCTTGGCATCACGAAGCAACACCGCAGGCGCGCGGGCTGGTGAGGGGCGAAATGCCATTATTGGACACCTTAAGTAACAGAGCTGCCATCTTAGCAGAAACCCCCCGTACGCCCCAGGCGCTGCATCCATGGGTTTTGTTCGTGAAATCAATCGGTAACTTCTGCGCTCCATGGGTTGAAGTTCCGGTAAAAGCCCTTATTTTAAACAAGCCCTCTCACCGCCCCATGCCAGCATCGGGGAACAACGCCACTTTCCTCACCCACGATTCCGGGTAGAATGCGCGTTCGCATGCGGCCGTGAGGGCTGCTCGGGCCACTCACGGTGCGCCCTCCATCCCTATGTGTGGAAGAACCTGCCGATATGTTTGCGCCTTTGTTAAAGAAACTTTTTGGAAGCAAGAATGAGCGCGAAGTCAAACGCATGCTCAAGACGGTGCAGCTGGTCAATGCCCTCGAAGAGCAGATGGTTGCCCTTTCGGACGAGCAATTGCGCGCCAAGACCCAAGAGTTCAAGGCCCGCATAGCCAAAGGTGAAACCCTCGACAAACTGCTTCCCGAAGCCTTTGCGGTCGCCCGTGAAGCCGGTAAGCGTGTCATGGGCATGCGCCACTTCGACGTCCAGTTGATCGGCGGCATGACCTTGCATGAAGGCATGATTGCCGAAATGCGCACCGGTGAAGGCAAGACCCTGGTGGCGACCCTGGGCGTTTACCTCAACGCACTGTCCGGTAAGGGCGTGCACGTGGTGACGGTGAACGACTACCTGGCTCGCCGCGACGCCAACTGGATGCGCCCGCTCTATGAATTCCTCGGCCTGACCGTCGGCGTGGTAACGCCGTTCCAGCCGCCGGAAGAGAAGCGCGCTGCCTATGCCGCCGACATCACCTACGGCACCAACAACGAATTCGGTTTCGACTACCTGCGCGACAACATGGCGTTCAGCATGGAAGAAAAATTCCAGCGCGAACTCAACTTTGCCGTGATCGACGAAGTCGACTCCATCCTCATCGACGAAGCCCGTACCCCGCTGATCATCTCCGGCCAGGCCGAAGACAGCTCGCGCCTGTATACCGAGATCAACAAGTTGATCCCGCGCCTGGAGCAGCACATCGAGGAAGTGGAAGGCGTGGTGACCAAAGAAGGCCACTTCACCATCGACGAGAAGACCCGCCAGGTCGAACTCAACGAAGCCGGTCACCAGTTCGTCGAAGAAATGCTGACCCAGATCGGCGAGCTGGCCGAGGGTGAAAGCCTGTACTCGGCGCACAACCTGGGCCTGTTGACCCATGTGTATGCCGGCCTGCGTGCCCACAAGCTGTTCCATCGCAACGTCGAGTACATCGTGCAGGACGGCCAGGTCGTGCTGGTCGACGAGCACACCGGCCGTACCATGCCGGGTCGCCGTCTGTCCGAAGGCCTGCACCAGGCCATCGAAGCGAAGGAACACCTCAACATCCAGGCTGAAAGCCAGACGTTGGCGTCCACCACCTTCCAGAACTACTTCCGTCTTTACAACAAACTGTCCGGCATGACCGGTACGGCCGACACCGAAGCGTTCGAATTCCACCAGATCTACGGTCTGTCGGTGGTGGTTATCCCGCCGAACAAGCCACTGGCGCGTAAGGACTACAACGACCTGGTGTTCCTGACCGCCGAAGAGAAGTACGCGGCGATCATCAACGACATCAAGGACGGCATGGCCAAGGGCCGTCCGATCCTGGTGGGTACCGCCACCATCGAGACTTCCGAGCATGTGTCCAACCTGCTCAACAAGGAAGGCATCGAGCACAAGGTCCTCAACGCCAAGTTCCACGAAAAAGAAGCCGAGATCATCGCCCAGGCCGGTCGTCCGGGCGCACTGACCATCGCCACCAACATGGCGGGTCGTGGTACCGACATCCTGTTGGGCGGCAACTGGGAAGTGGAAGTCGCGGCCCTGGACAACCCGAGCCCCGAGCAGATCGCCCAGATCAAGGCCGACTGGCAGAAGCGCCACCAGGCCGTGCTGGAATCCGGCGGCCTGCAGGTGATCGCTTCCGAGCGTCACGAATCGCGCCGTATCGACAACCAGCTGCGTGGCCGTGCCGGTCGCCAGGGTGACGCCGGTTCCAGCCGCTTCTACCTGTCCCTGGAAGACAGCCTGATGCGCATCTTCGCCTCGGACCGCGTGAAAAACTTCATGAAGGCCCTGGGCATGCAGTCCGGTGAAGCGATCGAGCACCGCATGGTGACCAACGCCATCGAGAAGGCGCAGCGCAAGGTTGAAGGCCGCAACTTCGATATTCGTAAGCAACTGCTCGAGTTCGATGACGTCAACAACGAACAGCGTAAAGTGATCTATCACATGCGTAACACGTTGCTGGCCGCCGACAACATTGGCGAGACCATCGCCGATTTCCGCCAGGACGTGCTCAACGCCACCGTCAGCGCACACATCCCGCCACAATCCCTGCCTGAGCAGTGGGATGTTGCCGGCCTGGAAGCAGCGTTGAAGAGCGACTTCGGTGTCGACTTGCCAGTCCAGCAGTGGTTGGACGAAGACGACCATCTTTACGAAGAAACCCTGCGCGAAAAACTGATGGCCGAATTGCTGGCCGCGTACAACGAGAAAGAAGAGCAGGCGAGTGCCGAAGCACTGCGCACCTTCGAGAAGCAAATCGTTCTGCGCGTGCTGGACG
The DNA here is from genome assembly GCF_019823005.1 of Pseudomonas sp. DR208. Lineage (NCBI taxonomy): Bacteria > Pseudomonadati > Pseudomonadota > Gammaproteobacteria > Pseudomonadales > Pseudomonadaceae > Pseudomonas > Pseudomonas sp. DR208. Next base: position 5,196,099 of record NZ_CP081944.1, on the reverse strand, counting down.
ACCTGTGGAAAGACCACCTGTCGACCATGGACCACCTGCGTCACGGCATTCACCTGCGCGGTTACGCCCAGAAGAACCCGAAGCAGGAGTACAAGCGCGAGTCGTACACGCTGTTCTCCGAACTGCTGGATTCGATCAAGCGCGATTCCATCCGTGTGCTCTCCCACGTTCAGGTGCGTCGCGAAGACCCGATCGAGGAAGAAGCCCGCCTGCGTCAGGAAGCCGAGGCACTGGCTGCGCGCATGCAGTTCCAGCACGACGAAGCACCGGGCCTGGAAGCCCCTGAGGTATTGGGCGAAGAGATCGATGTGGCCCTGGCTCAAAGCCCGGTGCGCAACGAACAGAAGCTGGGTCGCAACGAGCTGTGCTGGTGCGGCTCGGGCAAGAAGTTCAAACACTGCCACGGCCAGATCGAATAAGATTTCCGCCTGACGCTGCAACACCCTGCGCCGCGACCGGCTCCTGCCGTCGCGGCGTTTTGCCATTAATTTCACCGTCGCTCACGACGGCACAGACATCACCCATTTTTAAGGAGCGCATTCATGGCTGTTGGTCTTGGTCCTTTGCCCACGTTGCACCCGGTTGCCGGTTTTGAACTCGGTATCGCTTCGGCCGGCATCAAGCGCCCGGGGCGCAAGGATGTGGTCGTGATGCGTTGCGCCGAAGGCTCGACCGTTGCTGGTGTGTTCACCCTCAACGCGTTCTGCGCCGCGCCGGTGATCCTGGCCAAGCAACGCGTGGCCGGTACCATCCGCTACCTGCTGACCAACACCGGTAATGCCAACGCTGGCACCGGCGAGCCAGGTCTGGTAGCGGCGGCGCGTACCTGCGCCAAGCTGGCCCAACTGACCGGCGTGGACGCCAGCCAAGTGCTGCCGTATTCCACCGGCGTGATCGGTGAGCCATTGCCCGTCGAAAAAATCGAAGGCGCGCTGCAAGCCGCATTGGACGACCTGTCTGTGGATAACTGGGCAGCCGCCGCCACCGGCATCATGACCACCGACACCCTGCCAAAAGGCGCCAGCCGCCAGTTCGTGCACGACGGCGTGACCGTCACCGTGACCGGCATCAGCAAGGGCGCGGGCATGATCCGTCCAAACATGGCCACCATGCTCGGCTACATCGCCACCGACGCCAAAGTCTCCCGCGACGTGCTGCACAGCCTGATCCTGGACGGCGCCAACAAGTCGTTCAACCGCATCACCATCGATGGCGACACTTCGACCAACGACTGCTGCATGCTGATCGCCACCGGCCAGGCCAACCTGCCGGAGATCACCGAGGCCAGCGGCCCGCTGTTCGCCGCGTTGAAGCAGGCGGTGTTTGAAGTGTGCATGGACGTGGCGCAGGCCATCGTGCGGGACGGCGAGGGCGCGACCAAGTTCGTGACGGTTGAAGTCAACGGCGGCGCTAACCACCAGGAATGCCTGGACGTGGGTTACACCGTGGCTCACTCGCCACTGATCAAGACCGCGCTGTTCGCCTCTGACCCGAACTGGGGCCGTATCCTGGCGGCCGTCGGCCGCGCCGGTGTGCCGGACCTGGACGTGAGCAAGATCGATGTGTTCCTGGGCGATGTGTGCATTGCCAGCCGTGGCGCCCGTGCTGAAACCTACACCGAAGCCCAGGGTTCGGCGGTGATGCAGCAGGAAGAAATCACCATCCGCATCGAGTTGGGTCGCGGCGAATGCAGCGAAACCATCTGGACCACCGATCTGTCCCACGAGTACGTGAAGATCAACGCGGAATACCGTACCTAAGAGGATAAGCGCGGTGAAACGAGTGCATGTAGCAGCAGCGGTGATCCGCGGTGTCGACGGCAAAATCCTGCTGGCGCGCCGCGCCGATACCCAGCATCAGGGCGGCCTCTGGGAGTTTCCCGGCGGCAAGGTGGAAGCCAATGAATCGGTAGCCGGCGCACTGTCCCGCGAATTGCAGGAAGAGCTGGGCATCCAGGTCACCACGGCGCGACCGCTGATCAAGGTGCAGCATGACTACCCGGACAAGCAGGTGTTACTGGATGTCTGGGAAGTCTCGGCTTTTACCGGTGAGCCCCATGGCGCCGAAGGGCAACCGCTGGAGTGGGTGGCCCCCCGGGATCTGCTCAACTACGAGTTCCCGGCGGCCAATGCACCGATCGTTGCGGCTGCGCGTTTACCTGCCGAGTACCTGATCACCCCGGGCGAACTGGAAACCCCGACGTTACTGCGGGGTATTCAGAAAGCCATTGCTGGCGGCATCAAGCTGGTGCAACTGCGCGCGCCCAACGGCTACGACCCCAAATACCGCGACCTTGCGGTGGATGCGGTGGGCCTGTGTGCGGGCAAGGCTCAGTTGATGCTCAAGGGGCCGTTTGAATGGCTGGGGGATTTTCCTGCGGCCGGTTGGCACATGACCTCGGCGCAATTGCGCAAATACGCCAGCAAGGGGCGCCCGTTGCCGAAGGATCGCTGGCTGGCTGCTTCCTGCCATAACGCTGAGGAATTGGCTCTGGCAGAAATGATGGACGTGGATTTTGTCACGCTGTCGCCGGTGCAACCGACCCAGACCCATCCTGATGCGCAGCCGTTGGGTTGGGAGCAGGCCGCAGAGCTGATCCGTGGGTTCAGCAAACCGGTGTTTCTGTTGGGCGGGGTTGGACCCGCCGAGCGGGAGAAGGCTTGGGAGGCCGGGGCCCAAGGTGTCGCAGGGATTCGCGCGTTCTGGCCTGAGATTTGAGGCTGTTCTGACCGGCCTTATCGGGGAGGCAAGCCCCCTCCCACATTCGACCGAGTTCTACCGTTGGAATGCGGTCAAATGTGGGAGCGGGCTTGCTTGCGAAGGCGTCAGATCAGGCGCTGGATAATCAGTGGGGTTTAGCGGCAGCCTGCCATAAAACCTCGGCCACGCCCTGGCGCCTTGCAATCACCCGCGCCGCCACAAACAGCAAATCCGACAACCGATTGATATACGCCAACCCCACCCCTTCCAACGGCTCGATCGCATTCAACTGCTGACACCGCCGCTCCGCACTGCGCGCCAGGCTGCGGCACATATGGGCCTGGGCGATCAACGCCGAGCCTCCGGGCAGGATGAAGTTCTCCAGCGGTCCCACTTCTTCATTCCAGCGGTCAATCGCCGCTTCCAGCCGGTCCACTTCCGCCGCATTCAACGCCTTGTACACCGGCATCGCCAACTCGCCCCCCAAGTCGAACAAGCGATGCTGGCAAGGCGTAAGCACCTCGATCACATCCTTCAGTTCCGGATGTTTGCCACTCTGTTCTTCCAGGCTGGCCAGTAACAAGCCCAACTGGCTGTTCAACGTATCAACCTCGCCAATGGCCTCCACCCGTGGGTGATCCTTGGGCACGCGGCGGCCGTCGCCCAGGCCGGTTTCGCCCTTGTCGCCGGTGCGGGTGTAGATTTTCGACAGGCGAAAGCCCATGTTCATTGCTCCAGTTGGGTGAGTTCGTAAGGCGGCAGCTGGCTGCCGGCCAGGGGTAAGCGCAAGGTAAAGCAGGTGCCCTGACCGAGGGTGGAGTGCACTTCCATCTGACCTTTGTGGTTGTTGGTGATGATGAAATACGACACCGACAGTCCAAGCCCGGTGCCCTGGCCGATTTCCTTGGTGGTGAAGAACGGCTCGAAGGTGCGTTTGCGCACGTTTTCGCTCATGCCGATGCCATTGTCTTCCACCTGGATCTCCGCCCACGGCGGGTTGAGGCGGGTGCGCAGGATGATGCGCCCCGGTTCGCTGTCGTCTTCACGCAGGTGGATGGCCTGGGCTGCGTTTTTCAGCAGGTTGAGCAGGACCTGTTCGAGTTCGTTGGCGGTGCCGGGCACCGGACCCAATTGGGGATCGAACTGGCGGATGATCGCCTGGCCCTTGAAGTCAAAGCCGATGGCCAGGTCGAAATCGTTACCGGCGATCTCCACCGCCTGGTCGATCAATGCTGGCAAGTCGCAAGGCGCCATCTGCCGATTGCTGCGGCGACTGAAACTGAGCATATGGGTGACGATCTTCGCCGCCCGCGCCCCGGCCTGCTGGATGCCGTCGAGCAACTGCGGCACTTCGCGGCTTTGCAGGTAGCGGTTGACGGTCTCCAGCTCGATACCCACCTGTTCCGCGTGTTCCAGGTTCTTCGGCAAGTCGGGGGACAAGCGGCGGCGGATGTTCTGCACGTTATGCAGGATCGCGCCCAGCGGGTTGTTGATCTCGTGGGCCATGCCGGCGGCCAGGCCGCCGACGGAGAGCATTTTCTCTGACTGCACCATCATTTCTTCCAGAGACAGGCGCTGGGTGATGTCATCGATGCGGATCACCACGCCACGTCCGGCACCGCCCATCAGCGGGTAAAACGTGAGGGCATAGTGCTTGGCTTCGTCGTCCTTGAACCAGGTGACGCGTTCGATGCGTTCCACCGTGTGTTGCTCGACCGCCGCCCTGATCTGCGGCAAGTAAGGCTTGAGCGGCTGGAAGGCCAGGTAGATCGGCTGATTCAGGGCTTCATCCAGGCGCGTGCCGGAGAGGGCGCTGGCTTCCTGGTTCCATTGGGTGACGTAGAGCTGTTCATCCAGGGCGATCAAGGCCGAGGGCATCGAGTCGATGATGCTGTTCAGGTAATTCTGGAAACCGGTGAGCTTTTTCTCGATCTTGCTGCGGACCTGGACTTCCAGCTCCAGCTTGCGGTTGGTGTGGCGCGTCTCCTCGGCCAAGCCTTGGGCCTGGTCGTACGCGGCCTGGGAGTCGTCCCGTGCACGCTTGAGCTGCTGCTCTCGGGCTTCGATGCGCGACAGCATGGTGTTGAAGGCTTCGGCCAGGCTGCCGATTTCATCGCGGTTACCGCGACCGGCACGCAGGGCGTAGTTCTCTTCGCGGGTGACCTGGCGCGACAGTTCTTCCAGCTCGTGGATCGGCCGGGTGATCAGGCGTTTGATCTGGCGGGCGATGACCAGCCACAACAGTACGCTGAAAATCAGGATGCCCAGGCTGGCTGTCAGCGTGCCGGTGTAGAACGCCACTGGCAGCTCGCTGCTGGCCACCAGCAGCAAATGCCCGGACGGTTGGCCGGCGCGAGGCAGGGTGATGACTTGGTTGCTGCGAAACTCGGTGACACGCCAGGCCTCGATATGCCGGTAGTTATCGGGAAGGTGCAGGCGGTCACCGTGTTGCATCTGCGCTAAACGGTTGCCGTCGCCGTCATACAGGGCGGCGGCGCGCAGCGGCGAATAGCTGGTCAGTTCATTGAGCAATGCGTCGGCCTTGGCCGGCGATTCGAGGGCCTCGGCGGCGAGCGCCGGGTTGGACACCAGGCGGCCGATGGCCTGCAAGGCCTGGGGCGCCATGCTTTCCTGGGAAATCCAGTAGGCGGCGCTGATAAAGGTCAGGTTGGCCACCAGCAGTACGGTGGTCAATAGCACCAGCAGGGCGGCCAGCAGTTTCTGCCCGACCGGTAGGTTTTCAAGACGCTGGCGCAGCGGCATCAGGGTTTTCCCAGGTGATAGACAGGCGGGCAGGGTAGCGCGTGGTTCAGTCGCGGGGCAATCCGCGTGCAAGCAACTGCTCGACCAGGCGCACTTGCAACTGTTGAAGGTGCGGCAGGTTCAGTTGGTGACGGGCAGCCGCCTGGCAAGCATAGCCCAATAGGTAGCTGATTTCGGTGCGGCGGCCGGCGGCCACGTCCTGGTACATGGAGGAGTAGTTCGCGGCGGTGGCCTGGATCACCCGTTCCACCTCGTGTTGCAGGTCCAGCGCGGCGTCGGGCTGGCCGCAGCATTCCAGCAGTTCGCCGAGTTCGGCGCACAGGGTGGCGACTTCGCACTGGTGGGCCTGTAGCTCGCCATTGCGGCACTGATACAGCACGGTCAGCGGGTTGATGGCGCAATTGAGCGCCAGTTTGCGCCAGAGCCGCGTGAGGATGTCGGTGCTCCAATCGTGGGGGATGCCGGCGGCGTGCAAGTCGTCGAGCCACAGCGGCGGGGTAGGGTGGCCCGCATCGCCCAGCCAGGTGTAGCCATGGCCGGCGAACACCACGCGCCAGTCGCCGTCGCGAAACGCGCCTTCGGTGCTGGAGGCGAAGATGCAGCGGGCCTGGGGCAGTTGCGCGGCGACGGCATCCTGGCTGCCCAGGCCGTTCTGTAACAGGATTAGTTCGGCGTCCAGTGCAAGGCGGTGTTGCAACTGTGCGACGGCGGCTTGAGCGTCGTAGGCTTTGCATGCCACCAGCAGGCGATGAATCGGCCCCGGACTGTCAGCTGTTTCGCCGATCACCGGGTAGGTGTGTTCTACACCTTGTTCCACCAGGGTCAGCCCCTTGGCTGCCTGATAACTGGCCAAGCGCGCTTCATCGCGCAGGATCAACCGTACGGGCACGCCAGCGCGCGCCAGGCGAGTGGCCCAAAGGGTGCCCAGGCTGCCGGCGCCGAGAATATGCCAGGTGGTCGACATCAGTTTTTGCTCCGTAGGGTCGCCCGCAGCGAACGGGACGAAAGAACCGCTATAATGCCCCGGCATTTTAGCTTGGGCGCGCTCCATCTCTACTGAGCCCGCCCCTTATATTGGAGATATGACATGCCTTCGTTCGACGTGGTATCCGAACTGGACAAACACGAAGTCACCAACGCCGTCGAGAACGCCGTCAAGGAGCTGGATCGCCGCTATGACTTGAAAGGCAAGGGCAGCTTCGAATTCAAGGAAAAAGAGCTGACCGTCAACCTGACCGCTGAAGCCGATTTCCAGCTGGAAGCGATGATCGAGATCCTCAAGCTGTCGCTGGTCAAGCGCAAGATCGATGTGCAGTGCCTTGAAGTCAAGGACGCCTACGCCTCCGGCAAACTGATGAAGCAGGAAGCCGTACTCAAGGAAGGCATCGACAAGGAGCTGGCGAAGAAGATCGTCGCCCACATCAAGGACGCCAAGCTGAAAGTCCAGGCCGCGATCCAGGGTGAACAGGTACGCGTTACCGGCAAGAAGCGTGACGACCTGCAAGAAGCCATCGCGGCCCTGCGCGCCAAGACCTTCGACATGCCGCTGCAGTTCAATAACTTCCGCGACTGATGGCACATTGGGGAACCTGTGGGCGTTTTTGACGTCCCACGCCCCACAACCTGCGCCTACTATTGAGCCCTCCGGGGCTCAATTGCATTTATGGCCACTCGATACGCCGAACATCCGGTAACCAGGAGAATGTAGATGGATTTCAATGCTGAAGTGGATCACCTGATCAAGACCTCAGAGTCGTGGCTGCCGATGATCATGGAATACGGCAGCCGGTTTTTGCTGGCGGTGGTCACCCTGGCCATCGGTTGGTGGCTGATCAACGTGTTGACCCACCGCGTGGGACGTTTGCTGGCAATGCGCAATGCCGACCTGGCCCTGCAACACTTCATTACCAGCCTGGCGAACATTGCGCTCAAAGTCATGCTGGTGGTCAACGTGGCCTCGATGATCGGCGTGGCAACCACCTCGTTCGTAGCCGCGATTGGTGCCGCCACCCTGGCCATCGGCCTGGCCTTGCAAGGCAGCCTGGCGAACTTTGCCGGCGGCGTGCTGATTCTGCTGTTCCGCCCGTTCCGCATTGGTGACTGGATCGAAGCCCAGGGCACCTCGGGTACCGTCGACAGCATCCAGATCTTCCACACCGTGCTGCGCACCGGCGACAACAAGACCGTGATCATCCCTAACGGCAGCCTGTCCAACGGCCTGATCACCAACACCAACCGCCAGCCGACCCGCAAGGTGGTGTTTGATGTGGGTGTGGACTATGAAGCCGACCTGCAGAAAGCCCGTGAAGTGCTGCTGGAGCTGGCGAAGGATCCGCGCGTACTGGCCGATCCGGCCGCCGTGGCGGTGGTTTCGACTTTGGGCGACAGTTCGATCACCGTTTCCCTGCGTTGCTGGACCAAGACGGCGGATTATTGGGATGTGATGTTCATGTTGAATGAACTGGCGCGTGACCGTTTGAAAGCGGCGGGGATTGATATTCCATTTCCGCAGCGGGTTATTCGTGTGATGCAGGAAACAGCTGCCAAGTAATTTGAGGTTATCGTCTTGAACTTGGCCGATAGGTCAGGTTCAAGGTGCAAGTGTTAATCTCGTTAGTTAGCTTGCTAGTTATTTCTGTGCTGAAACATTACAGCCATAAAAAAGCCGCTCCCTTGTTAAAAAAGGAGCGGCTTTTTATTTAAGGCCGAGGCCTTAAGTCATCGTTGTAATCAAACGATCAATTACAAGATGTTCAGCGGGTAGTTCGCGATCAGGCGCAGTTCGTCGATCGAAGGCGAACCGTAGTAAACGCCATCACCCGAACGATAAGTCGCTTGACGCAAACGCAGACTCAGGTTTTTTGCCGGGCCGCTTTGGATCACGTACTTGGCTTCGATATCGCGTTCCCACTCTTTACCGTTCGATGTGGTTGCGGTATTGGCGCCGCTACCGGTGACGTAACGAGTCATGAAGCTCAGGCCAGGAATGCCAAAGGTCGCCATGTTGATGTCGTAGCGAGCCTGATAGGACTTCTCGCCTTCGGCGTTGAAGTCGGAACGGGCGATGGAGTTGGCCAGGAATACCGTGCCGCCGCCGTCTACGCCGTAGCCGTAGTCGCCGTCGCCGGTGACTTTCTGGGCTGCCAGGGTAAAGGTGTGGGCACCGATGGTGTAAGCGCCCTGCAGGCTGAACGCACGGTTGTCGAGCTTGGTCGTGCCATCTTTCTCGGCACGTTGCAGGCCCGCACCATCGCTTTTGGTGTCGTAAATGTTGAAGTCCAAGGCGAAGGACTGATCGTCGCTCAGCGCATGGGTCCAGTTCAGGTTGCTGTAGTACTTGCGGAAGTAGTCTTCGGTTTTCGCGTAGTACAGGCTACCGGTGAACTCAGGGGTGAAGGAGTAGACGCCACCGACAAAGTCGGTTTTGGTCAGGCCCAGGCTGTCATGGTAGGTCTGGTTCTGCGCGATGCTGGAAGTGAAGTGACCGCCTTCCAGCTTCAGGCCCTTGATCTCGTTGCTGGTGATCGAGATACCTTGTGGCAGTTCTGGCAGCAAGCGGCTGTCGTCGGAAGCGAACACAGGAGCTGTGGTGTACTGGTCACCGATTTTCAGGACCGTATTGGAAATACGGAACTTAACGGCACCGCCGCCTTTGGAGTAGTCGTCCTGCGAACGACCATCGGAACCGGTTGGGAACAGGCCGGTTCCCGCACGACCCTTGCCGCTGTCGAGTTTGACGCCCAGCAGGCCGATCACGTCGACGCCGACGCCGATAGTACCCTGGGTGAAGCCCGACTCGTACAGGGCGTTGAAGCCCAGGCCGGTTTCTTCCGCACGACTTTTCGTGCCTGGACCCGACGGGTTATTGCGGAAGTCGCGGCTGAAGTACAGAGCGCGAGTATTGATGCTGAAAGTGCTGTCTTCAACAAAGCCCTTGGAATCGTCCTGGGCGGACGCCATTGCGAACTGCGAGGTGCCTGCTGAAACAGCCAGGGCGATCATGCTCCACTTCATCACGCGCATCGTGATTTGCTCCTTTGGTTTTAGGAAGAGTACTGCCGTCCCACCTGTATTTTTATCTGGGCGGCTCTTTCTTTTATGTGTCGGCGCAAAGTTATATCACGCAGACCCTATTGACGATACTTACCCATCTATCCTTTCAGCTTCTTTACGAGGCTGTCGTAAATTGCTAGCTCCATGTCGCAAATCCACAGTCCTGTTGTAACCGGACTGACAACTTCAATACTGTTTCCAAACCCTTTTCAAAGTTTGAACGCTTCCTTGATACGCATTGAAACGCTGCTGTTCTTTATCGCGAAACACCTGCTTCCAATCGGGTGTCGTTGCCGACGATGCAGGTGTCAATGCAACAAGCGTGCACAAAGCGGTAACCGAATGTCATTTTTTCGTGAAAACCGTTCCGCCCCTGTAAAAACCGCATAAGTACGGGCTTTTTACACCGTTTGGTTTGGGCTTGACGCGGCTGTGTTACCCCTGTTCGGTGGTACATAAAACCTGTGCGCGGGAAAAACGTTACCGGTTCACCCTCATGAGTGGGTAATTGGCGGATCCCTTTGAGGCACAAGTGGGTCATTTTGGTGCGTCCCGGTGAGGCCCGGTTTAGCGTAGCTCAAATATTCGACCGCCTCGAAAGAGTGCATGTTTTTTCATCACTGGCGCCGGCGCTTTCCTGCATTCGCCGTGAAGCCGTGCGCATTCGAAGGTATGCTGGGCGCCTGAACCTGACTTGCCGAACGGAGTGCCCGCGGTGTTCGCCCTAGATCAACGCCTGCAACAAGACACACTGGTCATCGGGGACTTCCCGCTGTGCCGCCTGCTGCTGTCCAATGACTCAAACTACCCGTGGTTCATCCTGGTGCCACGCATCAACGCTATCAGCGAAGTGTTTCAACTGGATGTCGCCGACCAGCAGCGTTTGTGGCAAGAGACGACTGCCCTGGCCCAGTTGCTGAATGAAGGCTTGGCCGCCGACAAGATGAACATCGGCGCCCTGGGCAATGTGGTCAGCCAATTGCACGTGCATGTGATCGTGCGCAAGCGCGACGATGCTGCCTGGCCGGCGCCGGTATGGGGCAAGCATCCGGCGCAGCCTTACACCGATGAGCAAGTCGCTGCCATCCGCGCCCGTCTGCGCGAGCTGTTGCCTGCCGACTTCATTTTCAACCAGGGCTGAATCATGGACCTGCAAGACCGCGTCACCGACCTGGAAAGCCGCCTGGCCTTCCAGGACGACACCATCGAGACCCTCAATGACATCCTCGTCACGCAGCAGCGTGCTGTAGAGCGCCTGCAATTGCAGATGACTGCGCTGCTCAAGCGCCAGGAAGAAATGGGCGGCCAATTCGAAACCTCCGAAGAAGAAGCGCCGCCGCCTCACTATTGATAGCCACGCATAAAAAAACCGCGACCCAGCCAGGCTGGATCGCGGTTTTTTTGCTGCGAACGCAGGTATCAGCGGCGCGGCAGTGCAGCGATCACGTCTTCGGCCTGCAGGCCTTTGTCGCGATTCATCACGGAGAACTCCACGCGCTGGCCTTCCACCAGGACGCGATGGCCTTCGCCGCGAATGGCCCGGAAGTGGACGAAAATATCGTCGCCCGAATCACGGGAAATAAAGCCGAAGCCTTTGGATGTGTTGAACCACTTGACGGTACCGGTATCCCGATTGGTCATGTCGTAGGTTTGCGACGAGGCCGCAGGGGACGAACGGTAGAAGCTGATGGCCAGGTGAAGAACGATGGCGACCACAGCGATCACCAGGCTGAGCAGGATGGCCGGGTGGCCGCCGACTTCAGGCATGGGTGCCAGGAGGGTGAGGGTTTGTACGACAACGGTCAGTACCAGCAGCGCGCTGACCAGGTTTTGCAGTTGATGTCGCGGGCCTTTGTTCCAGTAAGGGATCACCGGTGCCAGCGTCAGGTTAAGAAGGCCGAACATGGCCAGGTACAGAGCGTCGTGTTGTTCCAGATACGGCAGGCTTTCAGGCTGCAGGCTCGGGATAAAGGACAGCAGCAAAGCTGCAACGCCCGTTAGCAGGTGGACGATTTTCAACATTTTGATTAACTCACGTTAAGACGGATCACAAGGAAGAGCTGACTGGCACGGTTCGCTTCTGAACAATGGGAGGCGTTGGGCACGTGCGCGGGGTATCAGCCTATGTCGCTGCCGCAGAAAGTAACGGCGACGACACGCTGTCTATTTAACAGCAAAGGCTGTGCCTACTCAAATCAAGCATTTCGGGGTATTGCAAGGGCGATGGCATTTCTGCAGCAAACGCTTGTCCTAGACACGTGCAGGTTTTTCAAACGGCCAGCAGAGAAATTTCCTACCTGCCTCAAAGGCTTGGGCTGCCCCGGTCGGCAGGGCGCATCGGGGCGAATTGCCGCGCCGGGCTGCGCATCACCGGCACTCTTGCTAGAGTGGTCCTGCACCTGATCAATGAATGCTTGTCAATTGAAGGGGATAAACATGGCAATCGATATCGGTATCAGTGAAGAAGATCGTAAATCCATCGTCGACGGGCTTTCGCGACTGCTTTCCGATACCTATGTTCTGTATCTGAAAACCCACAACTTCCATTGGAACGTCACGGGCCCCATGTTCCGCACGCTGCACTTGATGTTCGAAGAGCAGTACAACGAACTGGCCCTGGCCGTGGACTCCATTGCCGAGCGTATCCGTGCCCTGGGTTTTCCTGCGCCGGGCGCCTACTCCATCTATGCCCGTCTTTCTTCCATCAAGGAAGAAGAGGGCGTGCCCAGTGCCGAAGAGATGATCAAGCAGTTGGTGGCTGGCCAGGAAGCGGTCACCCGCACCGCGCGCGGTATCTTCCCGCTGCTCGACAAGGTCAGCGATGAGCCGACGGCCGACCTGCTGACTCAGCGTATGCAGGTGCATGAGAAAACCGCGTGGATGCTGCGTTCCCTGCTTGAAAATCAGTAAACACTGGCCTTGAGTGGCGCCGCCCTGGCGCCGCTCGCTTGTTTCCGCGCATTTCCTGGCGTTGTCCTACGCCGATCAACTCCGCGTCTTCTGGCTGCTTGCCTCTCCCTGCTGTTTTATAGGGTGATTGCCCAATGGGATCACCCATGGGCGGTTGTTTGGCAATGGAGTGTCAGGTGTATGTCACGCGGAGTGGGTAATGGAGTGATGGAAACCGGTGGTTTCCATAGGATAAAGATCGACCCTTTTGCAAAAGGGTTCGATATGGGGCTGGCCAAGCCGCTGTCCCGGTCGGTGAGGCTCAATGGGTTTTCCACTTGCCTGCGACTGGAGCAGATCTATTGGAATATCCTCACGGAAATCGCCAGGATCAATGCCTGTTCAGTCAGTGCGTTGCTGTCTTATGTCGATCGAGAAGTACACTTGCGTTATGGCGGTGTGAAGAACTTCAGTGGGTTGGTCAGGGTGGTGTGCGTGGTTCATGTCCTCAAAGGGCGTTTTGACCCTGCGTGCTCACCAGGATAGCCACCGGGCTTCGGGGCCGGCCCTCCATCATGGCGGGCAGGGCCCTGGGCAGAATGCCGGCTGCGCTGCCTCGATTTACCAGATATAATCCCGCGCTTTGCTACGCATGCTGCGGACCCGTAGGGCAGGCGTGGCGCAGTAACGAAATCGCCGAGACATCGCCATGCCCATGTACGACTACCAATGTGCTTCCTGCGGTCATCAGTTGGAAGCCATTCAGAAGATCAGCGCAGCGCCGTTGGTCGATTGCCCAGCCTGCCAGGCGCCGGAGCTCAAGAAGATGTTGTCCATGCCGGGCTTCCGCTTGAGCGGCAACGGCTGGTACGAGACCGACTTCAAGACCGGCTCGAAGAAGAACCTGGCCGGCGGCGACAAAGCAGACTGAGTTGAACTCTACGCGCAGGCTCCTGCATTATCCGTCCCCTGCTTTAATGTACGGTGACGAGGCAGGCCTCCACCGAATTTCGAATTACGAGAAGTGAAACCACTACCATGATGCGCAGCCACTATTGCGGCCAACTGAACGAGACCCTGGAAGGTCAGGAAATCACCCTTTGCGGATGGGTTCACCGTCGCCGCGACCACGGCGGGGTGATCTTCCTCGATATCCGTGATCGTGATGGTCTGGCCCAGGTGGTGTTCGACCCGGATCGCGCCGAAAGCTTCGCCGCCGCCGACCGCGTGCGCAGCGAGTACGTCGTGAAGATCACCGGCAAGGTTCGCTTGCGTCCGGCGGGTGCCGTGAACAAGAACATGGCGTCCGGCGGCATCGAAGTGCTGGGCTATGAACTGGAAGTACTGAACGAGTCGGAAACCCCGCCGTTCCCACTCAACGAATACTCTGACGTGGGCGAAGAAACCCGCCTGCGCTATCGCTTCCTCGACCTGCGTCGTCCGGAAATGGCCGAGAAGCTGCGCCTGCGTTCGCGCATGACCACCAGCATCCGTCGTTTCCTCGACGAAAACGGCTTCCTCGACGTCGAAACCCCGATCCTGACCCGGGCCACCCCGGAAGGCGCGCGCGACTACCTGGTGCCTAGCCGTACCCACGCCGGTTCGTTCTTCGCCCTGCCGCAATCGCCTCAGCTGTTCAAGCAACTGCTGATGGTCGCGGGCTTCGACCGCTACTACCAGATCGCCAAGTGCTTCCGCGACGAAGACCTGCGCGCTGACCGCCAGCCTGAATTCACCCAGATCGACATCGAGACCAGCTTCCTCGATGAAAAAGAGATCATGGGCCTGACCGAACAGATGATCCGCAACCTGTTCAAGGAAGTGCTGGGGCTGGAATTCGGCGACTTCCCGCACATGACCTTCGAAGAAGCCATGCGCCGCTACGGTTCCGACAAGCCAGACCTGCGTAACCCGCTGGAACTGGTGGACGTGGCCGACCAACTCAAAGAAGTCGACTTCAAGGTGTTCAGCGGCCCGGCCAACGACCCTAAATGCCGCATCGCCGCCCTGCGCGTGCCTGGCGGCGCGAGCATGCCGCGCAAGCAGATCGACGACTACACCAAGTTCGTTGGCATCTACGGTGCCAAGGGCCTGGCGTATATCAAGGTCAACGAGCGCGCCAATGGCGTTGACGGCCTGCAATCGCCGATCGTGAAGAACATTCCGCTGGACAACCTGAACGCGATCCTCGATCGCGTCGGCGCAGTCGACGGCGACATCGTGTTCTTCGGCGCCGACAAGGCCAAGATCGTCAGCGAAGCCCTGGGCGCGCTGCGCATCAAGCTGGGTCACGACTTGAACCTGCTGACCTGCGAATGGGCCCCGATGTGGGTCGTTGACTTCCCGATGTTCGAAGAAAACGACGACGGTAGCTTCAGCGCCTTGCACCACCCGTTCACCGCGCCGAAATGCTCGCCGGCCGAACTGGAAGCCAACCCGGCTGGCGCGCTGTCCCGCGCGTATGACATGGTATTGAACGGTACCGAGCTGGGTGGCGGTTCGATCCGTATCCACCGCAAGGAGATGCAGCAAGCGGTGTTCCGCCTGTTGGGCATCAACGAAGCGGAACAGGAAGAGAAGTTCGGCTTCCTGCTCGACGCCCTGAAATACGGTGCGCCGCCCCATGGTGGCCTGGCGTTCGGCCTGGACCGCCTGGTGATGCTGATGACCGGCGCCCAGTCGATCCGTGAAGTGATCGCCTTCCCGAAAACCCAGAGCGCTGCGGACGTCATGACCCAGGCGCCAGGTGTGGTGGATGCCAAGGCATTGCGCGAGCTGCACATCCGTCTGCGCGAGACGCCGAAGGCTGAGTAAGGCTGCTGCGTGAAAGCGCACTGAGGTTTACGCAGTCAAAAAAGGCGCATCTTCGGATGCGCCTTTGCGTTACAAGGGTTGCATTCCGCCTGGGGCGGAATTGATAAGGTTTCTAGAGAATTTTTGGAGTTGTGTTATGGCTGGCCATTCCAAGTGGGCGAACATCAAGCACCGCAAAGAGCGTCAGGATGCCAAGAAAGGCAAGATTTTCACTAAATGGATCCGCGAGCTGACCGTTGCGGCCCGCCAGGGTGGGGGTGATCCAGGCTCCAACCCGCGTCTGCGCTTGGCGCTGGACAAGGCCCTTGGCGCGAACATGAGTCGCGACATCATCGACCGCGCCGTGGCCCGCGGTGCCGGCGCTGCCGATACCGACGACATGGTCGAGCTGAGCTACGAAGGCTATGGCCCGGGTGGCGTGGCCGTGATGGTCGAGTGCATGACCGACAACCGCAACCGTACTGCCGCCGCTGTGCGTCATGCATTCAGCAAATGTGGTGGCAACCTCGGCACTGACGGTTCGGTGGCCTACCTGTTCGAGCGCAAGGGGCAGATTACCTTCGCGCCGGGCACCGATGAAGATGCGCTGATGGAAGCGGCGATGGAGGCGGATGCCGACGACGTGGTGACCAACGAAGACGGTTCCATCGACGTGTTCACTTCGTTCGCCAGCTTCTATGCGGTGCGCAATGCCCTGGAAGCGGCCGGTTTCAAAGGTACCGACGCGGAAATCGTGATGCTGCCGACCACCAGCGCCGAGCTGGACCTGGACGGTGCGCAGAAAGTGCTGAAGATGCTGGATATGCTCGAAGACCTGGATGATGTGCAGAACGTGTATTCCAACGCCGACATCCCTGAGTCTGTAGCCGAACAGCTAGGCTGAAGGACGATGTAGATCAAAAAGTGGGAGGGGGCTTGCCCCCGATGACAGTGTGTCAGTTACGTATAAATCGACTGATTCACCGCTATCGGGGGCAAGCCCCCTCCCACATAGGGTCTTCTCTGTCTCAAAAAATGTGTTTACCCAACCCGCAGGCGTTATGACTTTAATCCTAGGTATCGACCCCGGTTCGCGCATCACCGGTTTTGGCGTGGTGCAACAGACCCCGCGTGGCTGCGTGTACGTGGCTTCGGGCTGCATCCGCACCGGCGCGGGCGAGTTGGCCGAGCGCCTGCAGATCGTTTATCGCGGCGTGCGTGAGGTGATCCAGACCTACGGGCCGGTGACCATGGGTATCGAAAAGGTGTTCATGGCAAAGAATGCCGACTCCGCGTTGAAGCTTGGCCAGGCCCGTGGCGCCGCCATCGTTGCCGGCGCCGAGGAGGGCATGGAAATCGCTGAGTACACCGCCACCCAGGTCAAACAGGCCGTGGTCGGCACCGGCGCGGCGAACAAAGAGCAGGTGCAGATGATGGTCATGCACATGCTCAAGCTCACTTCAAAACCGCAGATCGACGCCTCGGACGCCCTGGCTATTGCCATTTGCCATGCGCACACTCGCTCAAGTTTACTGCCTCACGGCCTGGGCACGGCACGCAGTCGTGGCGGGCGCCTGCGTCTCTGATAGCATCAGCGCAATCGTTATTTCCGGTCGGGCCTTGCTCTGACCCTAGCTTTAAGGATCTGAACCGTGATTGGACGCTTGCGCGGCACTCTGGCTGAGAAACAGCCGCCGCACCTGATTCTGGATGTAAATGGGTTGGGGTATGAGCTGGAAGTGCCCATGACCACCTTGTATCGCCTCCCGTCGGTCGGTGAGCCGATTACGCTGCATACTCACTTGGTGGTGCGTGAAGATGCGCAATTGCTCTATGGTTTCATTGGCAAGCGTGACCGTGACTTCTTCCGTGAACTCATCCGCCTGAATGGCGTAGGGCCGAAACTGGCCCTGGCGTTGATGTCGAGCCTGGAAGTGGATGAGCTGGTGCGTGCCGTTTCGGCCCAGGACACCTCGGCGCTGACCAAGGTGCCAGGCGTCGGCAAGAAGACCGCCGAGCGCCTGCTGGTGGAACTCAAGGACCGCTTCAAGGCCTGGGAGGTCGTACCGAGCATGTTCGCCCTTGTACCGAACCAGCCGGACATGCCGGCCAGCCAGGTGGCGAGCGCCGAGAGCGATGCGGTCAGCGCGCTGATTTCCCTGGGTTACAAACCCCAGGAAGCCAGCAAGGCCGTATCGGCCATCAAGGACAAGAACCTGAGCAGTGAAGACATGATCCGCCGCGCCCTGAAGGGAATGATTTAAGTGATTGAAGCTGATCGTCTGATTGCAGCCACCGGCCCGCGCGACCGTGAAGAGGTCCAGGACCGCGCCATCCGCCCCCTGAGCCTGGCCGAATACATTGGCCAGCCCACCGTGCGCGAGCAGATGGAATTGTTCATCCAGGCTGCGCGTGGGCGCAGTGAGTCCCTGGACCACACGCTGATCTTCGGCCCACCGGGCCTGGGCAAGACCACCCTGGCCAACATCATTGCCCAGGAAATGGGCGTATCGATCAAGTCCACCTCCGGCCCGGTGCTGGAACGTCCGGGTGACCTGGCGGCGTTGCTGACCAACCTTGAACCGCACGATGTGCTGTTTATCGACGAGATCCATCGGTTATCCCCGATCGTCGAAGAAGTGTTGTACCCGGCCATGGAAGACTTCCAGCTCGACATCATGATCGGCGAAGGCCCGGCTGCCCGCTCGATCAAGCTCGACCTGCCGCCGTTCACGCTGGTCGGCGCTACAACCCGCGCAGGGATGCTGACCAACCCACTGCGAGACCGTTTCGGCATTGTTCAACGTCTAGAGTTCTATAGCACGGCTGATCTGGCGACCATTGTCAGCCGTTCGGCGAGCATTCTCGGCTTGCCGCTGGACCCGGAAGGCGCGTTTGAAATCGCCCGTCGGGCCCGCGGCACGCCGCGGATCGCCAACCGCCTGCTGCGACGCGTGCGAGACTTTGCCGAGGTGCGGGCCAAGGGGCACATCACCAAGGCCGTGGCCGACCTGGCCTTGAACCTGCTGGACGTGGATGAGCACGGCTTCGATCACCAGGATCGACGTCTGCTCCTGACCATGATCGAGAAGTTCGACGGTGGCCCGGTGGGCGTCGACAGCCTGGCGGCGGCCATCAGTGAAGAGCGTCACACCATTGAGGATGTGCTGGAACCGTACCTGATCCAGCAGGGCTACATCATGCGCACGCCAAGGGGCAGGGTGGTGACGCGTCACGCCTATCTGCACTTTGGGTTAAACATTCCGTCACGATTGGGCGAGATGCCCGTAGTAGACGAATTCCTCGATGCAGTGGACGATTAAAAACCTATAGCCAGTCGATTTATCCGAGGTTTGTGCTGTCCTAGTGGCTGGTGTCGTCATTCAGTCGTTAGAAATGTTTCAGACAATGAAAAAACAGTTGCCCAGCCGGATTGGCAACCTGAGGAGTAAGCACTAGAGTATGCGCGCGCAAAACGGGGATCAGTCGTTCGCACATCGCTGTCGCGTTTATTACGAGGACACCGATGCCGGCGGCATCGTGTATTACGTCAACTACCTCAAGTTCATGGAGCGGGCTCGAACCGAGCGGCTACGGGAGCTGGGCTTTGCCCAATCCGAGCTGGCAGGGGAGGACCTGTTATTCGTCGTGCACTCCAGCGAGGCGCGGTATCACGCGCCGGCGCGGCTGGACGACGAATTGTTGGTCAGCGCTGAAGTAATCGAATTGAACCGTGTCAGCCTGCGTTTCAAGCAGCAGGTCAGGCGGGCAACGGATGCAACGCTGCTCTGTGAGGGGCAGTTCCTGGTGGCCTGTGTGCGCACCAATAGCTTGAAACCCCGGGCCATTCCCGAAGCTCTACGTGCGGCCTTTGCCGACGTAAGCGGCGCGGGTAAACAATCAAAGCAGGAGATTTAGCGTGGAACCTACCGTCGTCGACCATTCCTCCATGTGGAGCCTGGTCAGCAATGCCAGTGTTGTGGTTCAACTGGTCATGCTGACCCTGGTAGCCGCATCGGTTACCTCTTGGGTCATGATTTTTCAGCGCAGTAACCTGCTGCGTGCCGGTCGACGTGCCCTGGAGAGCTTTGAAGAGCGCTTCTGGTCGGGTATCGACCTGTCCAAGCTGTACCGCCAGGCCGGCAGCAACCCGGACCCGGACTCGGGCGTCGAGCAGATCTTCCGCGCCGGCTTCAAGGAATTCTCCCGTCTGCGCCAGCAGCCAGGCGTTGACCCGGAAGCGGTGATGGAAGGTGTGGCCCGTGCCATGCGCGTGGCCATTTCCCGCGAAGAAGAAAAGCTTGAGCAAAGCCTGCCGTTCCTCGCCACCGTCGGTTCCGTGAGCCCGTACATCGGTCTGTTCGGTACCGTGTGGGGGATCATGAACTCCTTCCGTGGCCTGGCCCAGGCTCAGCAAGCGACCCTGGCCACCGTGGCACCGGGTATCGCCGAGGCCCTGATCGCCACCGCGATCGGCCTGTTTGCCGCTATCCCCGCAGTAATCGCCTACAACCGCTTCGCTGCCACCAGCGAAACGTTGATCGGTCGTTACTACACCTTCGCCGACGAGTTCCAGGCGATCCTGCACCGTAAAGTGCACACCAGCGAAGAATAAGCAGGTAATTCCCAATGGCTTTAATCGCTCGAGCTCGCAAAAAGCGCAAGCCGGTCGCCGAGATGAACGTAGTGCCTTACATCGACGTGATGCTGGTGCTGCTGGTTATCTTCATGGTGACCGCGCCGATGCTCAACCAGGGCGTGAAGGTTGATTTGCCCAAGGTTTCCAGTGAAGCCTTGCCGCAAGACAACAACACTCAAGTCCTGACCATTTCGATCAAGGCTGACAAGACCTATTACTGGAATCTTGGCAGCGAAGTCGACACGCAGAAGCAGCAAGACAAGGCTCTCACCTTGCCTGCGATGACCGATGCGGTGACCAAGATCATTCGCTCCGGCAACGAAGGCGGCAAGCACACCCAGGTGTTCATCCGTGGCGACAAATCGGTCGACTACGGCTCCGTCATGGGCGCCATGGGCGGGCTGCAGAAGGCCGGCGTGGGTAACGTTGGCTTGATTACCGAGGCGCCCTGATGCAGCAACAGCGAGAGCCGTCCGCCTCGGAAAGCTACTTCTGGCCTAGCGTCTGGGCGATTGCGCTGCATGTCCTGGTGTTTGGCATGCTGTTCGTCAGCTTTGCCATGACCCCGGACCTGCCGCCAGCCAAGCCGATCGTGCAGGCGACCCTGTATCAGCTGAAATCGAAAAGTCAGGCCACCACCCAGACCAATCAGAAGATTGCGGGTGAGGCCCAGAAGTCGGCTGCGCGCCAGACTGAAGTCGAACAGATGGAACAGAAGAAGATCGAGCAGGAAGCGGTGAAGGCGGCTGCGGAACAAAAGAAAGAAGAGGCGGCTCAAAAGGCCGAGGAATCGAAAAAGGCTGACGAAGCCAAGAAGGCTGACGAGGCGAAAAAGGCTGATGAAGCCAAGAAAGCCGAGAAAGCTGCCGAAGCGAAAAAGGCCGAAGAGAAACAATTGGCTGATATAGCCAAGAAGAAATCTGAAGAAGAAGCCAAGAAGGCTGCCGAAGAAGAGGCCAAGAAAAAGGCCGCTGAAGACGCCAAGAAGAAAATAGTCGAAGACGCGAAGAAAAAAGCCGCCGAAGACGCCAAGAAAAAAGCTGAAGCAGACGAGGCGAAGAAAAAAGTCGCCGACGACGCGAAGAAGAAAGCTGCCGCCGACGCCCAGAAGAAAAAGGCCCAGGAAGCAGCGCGCAAATCCGCCGAAGAGAAGAAGGCCCAGGCCTTGGCAGATTTGCTCTCCGACACGCCGCAGCGTCAGCAAGCCTTGGCCGATGAACGTGGTGATGAAGTCGCGGGCAGTTTCGACGATCTGATTCGGGCACGGGCAGCGGAAGGCTGGACACGTCCACCTTCGGCGCGCAAAGGCATGACAGTAGTGCTGCAGATCGGCATGTTGCCGGACGGTACGGTGACTTCGGTCAGCGTGGCCAAGTCCAGTGGTGACGGTTCGTTCGACAGTTCGGCGGTTGCCGCAGTCAAGAACATTGGCCGGTTGACCGAGATGCAGGGAATGAAACCAAGCGACTTCGCTCCCTATCGTTCATTCAAGATGACATTCACACCTGAGGATCTAGCCTTGTGAGAAACCTTCTTCGAGGAATGCTTGTCGTTATTTGCTGTATGGCAGGGATAGCGGCGGCGGATGAAAAGAACATCCTGGTTACCAGCGGTAGTGATCGGGCCACTCCGATCGCAGTAGTACCGTTCGGCTGGCAGGGCGGCAGCGTGCTGCCGGACGACATGGCCCAGATCGTCAGTGATGACCTGCGCAACTCCGGCTATTACGCACCGATTCCAAAAGGCAACATGATCAGCCAGCCTACCCAGGCCAGCGAAGTCATTTTCCGTGACTGGAAAGCAGTGGGCGCGCAGTACCTGATGGTCGGCAATATCACGCCGGCCGGTGGTCGTCTGCAAATCACCTACGCCTTGTTCAACGTGGCGACCGAGCAGCAGGTCTTGACCGGCAGCGTCTCGGGCACGGCCGAGCAGATCCGCGACATGGCCCACTACATCTCGGACCAGTCGTTCGAAAAACTCACCGGTATCAAGGGGGCTTTCTCGACGCGTCTGCTGTATGTAACGGCTGAGCGTTTCTCCGTAGACAACACTCGTTACACCTTGCAGCGTTCGGACTACGACGGTGCTCGCGCTGTGACCTTGCTGCAATCCCGTGAGCCAATCCTGTCGCCGCGCTTCGCGCCGGACGGCAAGCGTATTGCCTACGTGTCTTTCGAGCAGAAGCGTCCGCGTATCTTCGTCCAGCACATTGATACTGGCCGTCGTGAGCAGATCACCAACTTCGAAGGCCTCAACGGTGCGCCGGCTTGGTCACCGGATGGTTCGCGCCTGGCGTTCGTGCTGTCTAAAGACGGCAACCCGGACATCTACGTGATGAACATGGCTTCACGCCAGATCACTCGCGCAACCAGCGGCCCAGGTATCAATACCGAACCGTTCTGGGGCAAGGATGGTTCGACCATCTACTTCACCTCTGACCGTGGCGGCAAGCCACAGGTCTATAAGGCGAATGTGAATGGTGGTGGTGCAGAGCGCGTTACTTTTATCGGTAACTACAACGCCAACCCTAAGCTTTCGGCTGATGAAAAGACGTTGGTTATGATTCACCGTCAGGATGGTTTCACTAATTTCCGGGTTGCGGCCCAGGATTTGCAGCGCGGAACCGTAAAAATCCTTACAGATACCAACCTTGATGAGTCAGCCACTGTTGCGCCCAACGGCACCATGGTAATCTACGCCACCCGCCAGCAGGGCCGGGGAGTCTTGATGCTCGTGTCCATTAATGGACGCGTAAGGCTCCCGCTTCCTACCGCACAAGGCGAAGTCAGAGAACCATCCTGGTCCCCTTACCTGAACTGACGCGGCGCTACAAAAAGATTTGCTTAACACACTGGGGTTCATTAGGAGTTTCACGATGGAAATGCTGAAGTTTGGTAAGTTTGCTGCTCTGGCTCTGGCTCTGTCCGTAGCCGTTGGTTGCTCGTCTAAAGGCGGCGACAATGCCGGTGAAGGCGCAGCTGTTGATCCAAACGCTGGTTACGGCGCTAACACTGGTGCGGTTGACGGCTCCCTGAGCGAAGAAGCTGCTCTGCGCGCTATCACCACTTTCTACTTCGAATACGACAGTTCGGACCTGAAACCAGAAGCCATGCGCGCTCTGGACGTTCACGCGAAGGACCTGAAAGCTAACGGCGCTCGCGTTGTTCTGGAAGGTAACACTGACGAACGTGGTACTCGTGAGTACAACATGGCACTGGGCGAGCGTCGTGCGAAAGCCGTTCAGCGCTACCTGGTACTGCAAGGTGTTGCTCCAGGCCAACTGGAACTGGTTTCCTACGGTAAAGAGCGTCCAGTTGCTACTGGCCACGACGAGCAGTCCTGGGCTCAAAACCGTCGCGTCGAACTGCGTAAGTAATTCGTCATGCGAACGTGCCGTCGTGCTCTGACTGTATTGGCTCTCAGCCTCGCACCGCTTGCTGTGTGGGCTGCGGTTCCTGTGGAAGATAGCAACTCTGGCTATAACAATAGCGGGAGCAGTTATCCGCCAGCGGGTTATGGCACGAACGGCGCCTATGCGGGGGGAGCGGCTACGTCCGCTCCCTCGGCACAGGGCGAACTGTTCAACCAGCTGCAACGCATGCAGGATCAAATCGCGCAGCAGCAAGGCGCTATTGAGGTACTGCAAAACCAGGTGAACCAGCTCAAGCAAGAAGGCCTGGAGCGTTACAAGGATCTTGATCAACGTATTGGAGCCGGCGTTCAACCTGCCGCAACTCCTGATAATTCTTCTGCCGGTGGCGCGCCTAGCGCTGCTGCCGGTGCAGCAGCAGGGGCGGCTGCCAGCCAAGCCCCTGCCGCGAGCAGCGAACCGGGTGATCCGGCGAAGGAAAAGCTGTATTACGATGCAGCCTTCGACCTGATCAAAGCCAAGGATTTCGACAAGGCCAGCCAGGCCTTTACCGCTTTCCTGCGTAAATACCCGAACAGCCAATACGCGGGCAACGCCCAGTACTGGTTAGGTGAAGTCAACCTGGCAAAGGGTGATCTACAGGGCGCGGGCCAGGCATTTGCCAAGGTCAGCCAGCTGTACCCCAAGCACGCCAAGGTGCCGGACTCGCTGTACAAACTCGCTGACGTAGAACGCCGCCTGGGTCATACCGACAAGGTCAAAGGTATTCTGCAACAGGTGGTGGCCCAGTATCCGGGGACTTCCGCTGCCCAGTTGGCCCAACGGGACTTGCAGCGCTTGTAAGCGATGTTTTACCCGTTTAGAAGAAACCCGCGCCTTGCGCGGGTTTTTTCGTTAGAATCCACGCCCTTTTATGAAACACGCTTTTTGGGGTCTACGCGTTGGCGGGGTCCCTCAAAGTGCCTGACGGAGGCGGACAGCCTGTTTAGCTGTTACGCCCGTGGCGACTATGCAAGACACATTACGTATTACCGAAGTTTTTTACTCGTTGCAGGGTGAAACGCGGACGGCGGGCCTGCCCACAGTATTTGTGCGCCTGACCGGTTGCCCCTTGCGTTGCCAGTACTGCGACAGCGCCTACGCCTTCAGTGGTGGCACGGTGCGCACCCTCGATGACATCCTGGAGCAGGTTGCCGGCTACAAGCCGCGCTACGTTTGTGTGACCGGCGGTGAGCCGCTGGCCCAGCCAAATGCCATCCCATTGCTCAAGCAGCTGTGTGACGCCGGTTACGAGGTCTCCCTGGAAACCAGTGGCGCCTTGGATATCTCTGCAGTTGACCCCCGCGTAAGCCGGGTAGTCGACCTCAAGACCCCCGATTCCAAGGAATCGCATCGCAACCGCTACGAGAACATCGAGCTGTTGACGGCCAACGACCAGGTCAAGTTCGTCATCTGTTCGCGTGACGACTACGACTGGGCGAACTCCAAGCTGATTCAATACGGGCTGGACCGCCGTGCAGGCGAAGTGCTGTTCTCACCAAGCCACCATGACCTGAATGCACGTGACCTCGCCGATTGGGTGGTTGCGGACAATCTGCCGGTGCGCCTGCAATTGCAGTTGCATAAATACCTTTGGAACGACGAGCCAGGACGCTGATATGACTGAACACACCATGGATCAAAAACGCGCGGTAATCCTGCTGTCCGGCGGCCTTGACTCCGCCACGGTGGTTGCCATGGCGCAGGCGCAAGGCTACAGCTGCTACACCATGAGCTTCGACTACGGCCAGCGTCACCGTGCCGAGTTGAACGCTGCGGCCCGCGTCGCCCGCGACATGGGCGTGGTCGAACACAAGGTGATTGGCCTGAACCTCAACGGCATCGGTGGCTCAGCACTGACCGACAGCAGCATCGATGTGCCAGAAACCCCCGGTGAAGGCATCCCGGTGACCTACGTGCCGGCACGTAACACGGTGTTCCTGTCCCTGGCGCTTGGCTGGGCAGAGGTGCTTCACGCTCGCGACATTTTCATCGGCGTCAACGCGGTGGATTATTCAGGTTACCCTGACTGTCGTCCGGAGTTCGTCGAGTCGTTCGAACGCATGGCCAACCTGGCGACAAAGGCCGGCGTAGAAGGGCAGGGCTTCCGTATCCTGGCGCCGCTGCAAAACCTGAGCAAGGCTGACATCGTGAAGGCAGGCGTAGGACTTGGCGTCGATTATTCGCTGACTGTTTCCTGCTACCAGGCAGACGATGACGGCCGTGCTTGTGGGAAATGCGACAGCTGCAGACTGCGTGCAGAAGGCTTCCAAGCCGCCGGAATTACTGACCCAACGCGTTATTTCTGATTTATTTCAAATAAGGTGTTGAATAATCCTTAGAAATCAGTATTATACGCGCCACCACACAGCGGGTCGTTAGCTCAGTTGGTAGAGCAGTTGGCTTTTAACCAATTGGTCGTAGGTTCGAATCCCACACGACCCACCATTTTTGGCGGTTTAGAAAATCCGGAAGGCCCACGCAAGTGAGGATTTCCGGGTTTTTTTTTGCCTGCCTGAAAACCCGACAGCCCCAGGCCAACGAAAAGCCTGGGGCTTTTTTGCATCTGCGCGAGGTTGATGCTATCGCCGAAACCCACGGGTCACAATCGGGTTTCAAGGTCATTACTGGGAACGAAAAAACAGGCAAAGTCTTTGAAATGCATAGAATTGTCCGACAATCCTGCGCATGAAAAACTCTTCATAAACCGGTCGCTCGAACGTTGGTAGCTTCCTCATCGCTGCCCCACAATTCGAGTCCTAATAATGAATAACAAAACTCTTAAAGGCGCCTTGGCGCTCGCCGTTTCCCTTGCCTCAACCCCGTTGTTCGCCGGTGGTTTCGCGCTCAATGAACAAAGCATCAGTTCAATGGGCACGGGCTACGCCGGTCGTTCCTCCTCCGCTGAAGACGCCAGCACGGTGTTCGGCAACCCCGCCGGCATGTCGCGTCTGAAACAGAATGAAGTCAGCCTCGGCGCGACTTACCTCGATGCCAAATCCAACATCAAGGACGCCAGTTCCTCGCAGTTCGGTGCCAACAACCCAGGCACCAATAAGGGCGACATGGTACCCGGCATTGCCGTGCCGATGGGCTACCTGGTCACGCCCATTGATGAGCACTGGGCGTTCGGCCTGGGTATCTACGCGCCGTTCGGCCTGGTGACCGACTATGAGCACAGCTTCCAGGGCAATGGCTTTGGCAACAAGAGCAAGGTCCAGGTCATCACCGTGCAGCCGACGGTCAGCTATGCCTTCAACGACAAAGTGTCGGTGGGCTTTGGCCCGACCTTCAATCGCATCAGTGGCGAGCTGGATTCCAATGTGCCGCTGGGTGGCGGAGCCGGCGAAAGCGTGAAGGTCAAAGGCGACGACAACGCCACCGGGTTCAATGCCGGTCTCCTGGTGCAGCCCCTTGAAAGCACGCGCATCGGTGTGACCTATCACTCGCAGGTGGTCTACCACCTCAGCGGCAAGACCCATGCGTCCGGTTTGATTTCCGATGCCTTCGACGGTGGGCCGCAAAAGTATGACGCCAGCCTGGATGTGACTACGCCCTCTTCGGTGGATTTCTCGGTAACCCATCAACTCAATGATGACTGGACCTTGTACCTCGGCAGCACCTACACCCGTTGGAGCCAGTTGAAGAAGATCACCATCAACAACGACGGGGTCTCCGACCTCACCGCTCAATTCGGTGGCCTGGGCTCGATCACCGAACAACAGCATTGGCATGACACTTGGTCCCATGCCATTGGTGCGGCCTATCGGGTCAACAAAGAACTCGTACTGCGGACCGGTTTCTCGGTGGACCAGACGCCTACCAACAACACCGACCGCTCCGTTCGAATTCCTACGGGGGACCGTACTGTTTTCAGCTTGGGTGCTGGCTGGACGCCCGTCGATAACCTGACCTTCGATGTGGCGTATTCCTACCTCAAGGAAGAACCGATCAAGGTGCGGCAGAACCTTTCCCAGGTTGGCCTGACTTACGATGCCAAATATGAAAACAGTGCCAACGGGTTTGGTGGCTCGGTGACTTACCGTTTTTGATAAAAAAACCGGCGGTAAATACGGGAAGCCCCATGTGGGGCTTCCCGTTTTTTTGCCCGACGCAGGCGAACACCAGATTAGGCTTTTGAAACCATTCGATATTCTGTAGCCTTGCCGAGCTTCACCTTAACCCGTGCTTGATGAACACAATCACTTCGTCCGGCGGCGCCCGAAGGGCTCCAGAGCCGGTGGTACACTCGACTTTCGCGCAACTGCGCCTGCAGGTCTTGCGAACATGACGCAAATTTCCGAACGCCTTCTGGTTCAAGCCCACCTCGACGCCAAGCAGCCCAAGGCCCTCAGCGCCGATGAAGAGGCGAGCCTGCGCACTGCCATCGCCGCCGAGCTCAAGGCTCAGGATGCGGTGCTGGTTGCCCACTTCTACTGTGACCCGGTGATCCAGGCCCTGGCCGAAGAAACCGGTGGCTGTGTCTCCGACTCCCTGGAAATGGCGCGCTTCGGCGCCGCTCACCCGGCCAAGACCGTGTTGGTTGCCGGTGTGCGTTTCATGGGCGAGACCGCCAAGATCCTCACCCCTGAAAAACGTATCCTCATGCCCACCCTGGAAGCCACCTGCTCCCTGGACCTGGGCTGCCCCGTCGATGAGTTCTCGGCGTTCTGCGACCAGCATCCCGAACGCACCGTGGTGGTGTATGCCAACACCTCGGCGGCGGTCAAAGCCCGGGCGGATTGGGTGGTGACGTCAAGCTGCGCGCTGGAGATCGTCGAAAGCCTGATGGACAACGGCGAGACGATCATCTGGGGGCCGGACAAACACCTGGGCACTTACATCCAGCGCCAGACCGGTGCCGATATGCTGCTGTGGGACGGCGCCTGCATCGTCCACGAAGAATTCAAATCCAAGCAGTTGGAAGACATGAAGGCGCTGTACCCGGATGCGGCCATCCTGGTGCATCCGGAATCGCCGACATCGGTGATCGAGCTGGCGGATGCCGTAGGCTCGACCAGCCAGCTGATTGCCGCGGCCCAACGCCTGCCGAATAAAACCTTTATCGTCGCCACCGACCGCGGCATCTTCTACAAGATGCAGCAACTGTGCCCGGACAAGGTCTTCGTCGAGGCGCCTACCGCCGGCAATGGTGCGGCGTGCCGCAGTTGCGCGCATTGTCCATGGATGGCAATGAACACGCTGGAGCGCACGTTGCAGTGCCTGCGTGAAGGCAGTAACGAGATATTCGTCGAGCCTTCGGTGATCCCGCAGGCTGTGCGTCCGCTCAAGCGCATGTTGGACTTTACCCAGGCCGCGCGCTTGAAGCTGGCGGGTAACGCCTGAGTCGCTACTTTTTCTGTTTGGGGATACGAACCAGCTGGCTGTCGGAATAGATGTCATGCCAGCTGCGTTTGCGTTTATCAAACAGCGACCAGATAAACCCCAGCCCTACGCACAACCACGACGCAATCGACACCACGAAGCGCAGCAACGCCTGCCACAGGCTGATCCGCGAGCCGTCAGCGTTCTGCACGCGTACGCCCCACACCTGCATGCCCAGGGTCTGGCCGGAATGAGTCCAGAACTTGGCGAAGAAGCCGAACAGCACAAATAAAAGGATCGTCGACAGCAACGGGTCGCCATCCAGCGCGCCGGATTCGGTGAGGGTGCGCATCCTGGCTTCACCAACAAACGCGATCCAGATCAGCTTGTAGATAAACGCGGTGACGATCAGCAGTGCGGTGCATAGCAGGAAATCATAGAACATCGCTGCCAGGCGACGGCCCAGGCCAACGGCGGGGAATTCGCCTTGCGGGCTCAGCAGGGGTTTCGACATGGCAGGGCTCTCTTATGAAAAAAAGCCATTTTACGAGCAAATGCACATAAAAAAGCCCCTGATGTCACCATCAGGGGCTTTTTGTCGCAGAAGAACTCAGTGGCTTTCTGCTTGTACTTCGTCAGCCTGCATGCCTTTCTGGCCTTGCACAGCAACGAATGTCACTTTCTGGCCTTCTTTCAGGCTCTTGAAGCCGTTGCCCTGAATAGCGCGGAAATGCACGAACAGATCCGGACCGCTTTCTGGAGTGATAAAACCAAACCCTTTCTCGTCGTTAAACCACTTGACGGTACCGCTCTGACGTTCAGCCATTTTCTTATTTCCTTGACGCTAAAAATTAATGACAGCCCCTTTCGCATGAAAGAGTACTGGGCTGGGTTGCAGGAAAGTAAGAGACGTCGAACGGGTTGTAGCGGACTTCTTCAGCTACTGCCCAGGTCCAGGTTCCAAGCGACCCATGCAAACACAGTGGGCAAACTCTACGCCAACTAATAGAGAAAAAACAAGCCCTGCCAAAAGCCCAGGTTTTGCTGGGGCTCATGACACTTTGTTGAACAGTGTGGAACTGACTTATTCGATAGAGTTGGTCACTTGTTATAGGTTGATCCCTCTATAAAAGACTATCGGAAGTGCACTGTTTTATGGCGGTTGCGTTACAGATTAGTGCACGTTAACGCAACCTCGTTACTTATAGAAACAGTCAATCAGCCACGATAGTAACGTTGTGGCACAAATGGCATTTTACTTACACGAAGTGGCACCTTTTTCCCACGCACCAGCGCGGAGACTTCGGTATCCAGTGCAATAAAAGCGCTGTCCAGGTAACCCATGGCGAGCGGGCCGCCGAGGGTCGGGCCGAAACCGCCGCTGCACACGCTGCCGATCACGGTGCCGTCTGCGTCGACAATTTCCGCGCCTTCACGCACGGGTGTGCGCTCCTGTGGCAGCAGGCCTACACGTTTGCGGCTCACGCCGGTTTGCTGCTGGGTGAAGATCTGGTCGGCGCCAGGGAAGCCACCGGCACGTGCACCGTCGGCACGGCGAGCCTTCGAGATAGCCCACAACAGGCTGGCCTCGATGGGGGTGGTGTCGGTGTTCATGTCGTGGCCGTAGAGGCACAAGCCGGCTTCCAGGCGCAACGAATCGCGGGCACCCAGGCCGATGGCCTGTACTTCGGTCTCGGCCAGCAGGCTGCGCGCCAGGCTTTCGGCATGGGCGGCAGGTACGGAGATTTCGAAGCCGTCTTCACCGGTGTAGCCCGAACGGCTGACATAGCAGTCCACGCCCAGCAGGCGCAGGGCGGCGAATTGCATGAAGGTCATCTTGGTGACTTCCGGTGCCAGGCGCGCCAGCACCTTGACCGCGGCCGGGCCCTGCAGCGCCAGCAACGCACGCTCTTCGAAGAGCGGCTCGATGGTGCACCGGTCGCCGATGTGTTGGCGCAGGTGCGCGAGGTCCTGATCCTTGCAGGCGGCATTGACCACCAGGAACAGTTCGTCGTTACCCAGGTTCGCCACCATCAGGTCATCGAGAATGCCGCCCTGCTCATTGGTGAACATCGCGTAGCGCTGCATGCCCACCGGCAGGTCGATGATGTCGACCGGCACCAGGGTTTCCAGGGCCTTGGCAGCGTTGGCGCCGGTGAGGCGGATCTGGCCCATGTGGGACACGTCGAACAAACCGGCTTGATCACGGGTGTGCAGGTGCTCCTTCATCACGCCCAGCGGGTATTGCACCGGCATGTCGTAGCCGGCGAAGGGCACCATGCGTGCGCCCAGTTCGAGGTGCAGGGCGTGCAGAGGGGTTTTCAACAGGGTTTCGGTGGACATATTCAGCTCCTGAAAAACGTGCTGGCGCGCTGTTAGGCGTCAGCACTCGATAATGTTGACCGCCAAACCGCCACGGGCGGTTTCCTTGTATTTGCTTTTCATGTCGGCGCCGGTCTGGCGCATGGTGCGGATCACTTTATCGAGGGACACAAAGTGCTGCCCATCGCCGCGCAAGGCCATGCGCACTGCGTTGATCGCCTTGACCGAGCCCATGGCATTACGCTCGATGCAGGGCACCTGCACCAGTCCGCCAATCGGGTCGCAGGTCAGGCCGAGGTTGTGTTCCATGCCGATTTCGGCGGCGTTTTCCACCTGGGACACGCTGCCGCCCAACACTTCACACAACGCACCGGCGGCCATGGAACAGGCCACGCCGACCTCGCCCTGGCAGCCGACTTCCGCGCCGGAGATCGAGGCGTTTTCCTTGTACAGAATGCCGATGGCGGCCGCCGTGAGCAGGAAGCGCACTACACCATCCTCATTCGCGCCGGGAATGAAGCGCATGTAGTAATGCAGCACCGCCGGCACAATCCCGGCCGCGCCATTGGTGGGCGCCGTGACCACGCGCCCGCCGTTGGCGTTTTCTTCGTTGACCGCCAGGGCGTAGAGGTTGACCCAATCGAGCACCGACAACGGATCGCGCAACGCCGACTCCGGGTTCTTGCACAACTGGCGATGCAGGGCCGCCGCGCGACGCTTGACCTTCAATCCACCGGGCAGAATCCCTTCGTTGCGGCAACCGGCGTCCACGCAGTCCTGCATCACCTGCCAGATCTTCAGCAGGCCGGCGCGGGTTTCCGCTTCCGGGCGCCAGGCGCTTTCATTGGTCAGCATCACCTGGCTGATGGACAGCCCATAGGTGGTGCAATGGCTCAGCAGGTCCTTGGCGTGCTTGAACGGGAAGGTCAGGGGGGTGGCGTCTTCGACAATCCGGTCGGCACCGGCGGCGTCTTCGTCCACCACAAAACCTCCGCCGACCGAGTAGTACTCGCGGCTGCGGATCTGGATATGGGCGGCGTCGAAGGCACGGAAAATCATGCCGTTGGGATGGTAGGCGAGGGGTTTGCGAATCATCGCCAGGTGTTCTTTCTCGTTGAACGCAATGCGGTGCTCACCGAGCAGGTTCAGGTGGCCGTCCTTGCGCATCTGCGCCAGGCGTGTTGCCACGTTTTCGGTATTCACAGTGTCCGGGTGTTCGCCTTCCAAGCCCAGCAGTACGGCTTTGTCGCTGCCGTGGCCTTTGCCGGTGGCGCCCAGCGACCCATAGAGTTCCACCTTGACGCAGGTGGTGGCGCTCAGCAGGTTGTCACGCTTGAGACCCTCGACGAATCGAGCGGCCGCACGCATCGGGCCGACGGTGTGGGAGCTGGAGGGGCCAATGCCAATCTTGAACAGGTCGAACACGCTAAGGGACATGGTTGTTCTCCGGTTTCTTATTATTTTCTGAAAGTTGACTCGATCTAGTGTGGGAGGGGGCTTGCCCCCGATGACAGTGTGTCAGTCAGCTTATCTGTGGCTGATGCACCGCAATCGGGGGCAAGCCCCCTCCCACATTTGTACCCAATGTATCCTTTGGTTATGCGTAGCTCTCGATCGACGGGCACGCACACACCAGATTTCGGTCACCAAACACGTTGTCGACACGCCCCACCGGCGGCCAGTACTTGCCTTCGATCAACGATGGCACTGGATACACCGCCTGTTCGCGGGTGTAGGGGTGGGTCCACTCACTTACCAGTTCAGCTGCGGTGTGGGGTGCGTTTTTCAGCGGGTTGTCGTCCTTGTCCAGCGTGCCGTTCTCCACTGCGCGGATTTCTTCGCGGATGGCGATCATGGCGTTGCAGAAACGGTCCAGTTCCTCCTTGGATTCGCTTTCGGTCGGCTCGATCATCAAGGTGCCGGCCACTGGGAACGACATGGTCGGCGCATGGAAGCCGAAGTCGATCAGGCGCTTGGCCACGTCATCCACGCTGATGCCGCTGCTGTCCTTCAGCGGGCGCAGATCCAGGATGCATTCGTGCGCCACCAGGCCGTTGCTGCCGGTGTACAGCACCGGGTAGTGCTCTTCCAGGCGACGGGAAATGTAGTTGGCATTCAGGATCGCCAATTGCGAAGCGCGCTTGAGGCCTGCGCCGCCCATCATGCTGATGTACATCCAGGTGATCGGCAGGATGCTCGCGCTGCCGAACGGCGCGGCGCACACCGCGCCTTCCTTGCGTTCCATGGCCGCGTGGCCGGGCAGGAACGGCGTGAGGTGCGACTTGACGCCAATCGGGCCGACGCCCGGGCCGCCACCGCCGTGGGGGATGCAGAAGGTCTTGTGCAGGTTCAGGTGGGACACGTCGCCGCCGAACTTGCCCGGGGCGCACAGGCCGACCATGGCGTTCATGTTGGCACCATCGATGTACACCTGGCCGCCGTTGTCGTGAATGATGCCGCAGATTTCGCGGATGCCTTCTTCGAACACGCCGTGGGTGGACGGGTAGGTGATCATCAAGGCCGCAAGGTGCTCGCGGTGCTCGATGGCCTTGGCGCGCAGGTCTTCGATGTCGACGTTGCCACGTGCGTCGCACGCGGTGACGACCACGCGCATGCCGGCCATGTTGGCGGTCGCCGGGTTGGTGCCGTGGGCCGATGACGGGATCAGGCAGATGTCGCGACGTTCCTCGCCACGGCTCTGGTGGTAGGCGCGAATGGCCAGGAGGCCGGCGTACTCACCCTGGGAACCGGCGTTCGGTTGCAGCGAGATCGCGTCGTAGCCGGTGGCCGCGCACAGCATGGCTTCCAGCTCGGTCGTCAATTGCAGGTAGCCGGCGCTTTGTTCGGCTGGGGCGAATGGGTGCAGTGCGCCGAATTCGGCCCAGGTCACCGGGATCATTTCGCTGGCGGCGTTGAGTTTCATGGTGCACGAGCCCAGCGGGATCATGGTGCGGTCCAGCGCCAGGTCCTTGTCGGCCAGTTTGCGCAGGTAGCGCATCAGCTCGGTTTCCGAGTGATAGCGGTTGAACACCGGGTGGCTGAGCACAGGCGACTGGCGCAGCAGGGCGGCAGGTAGGGTGCTGTCTACGCTGGCGTTGAAGGCCGGCAGTGACTTGCCGTCGGCGAAGATCGACCACAGGGCTTCGATATCGGCCTGTGTGGTGGTTTCGTCAACCGAAATACCCAGGCGCTCGGCGTCCACCACGCGCAGGTTGATGCTTTGTGCGCGGGCCGTGTCGTGCAGGGCGGCGGTCTTGGCGCCAGTGTTCAGGGTAATGGTATCGAAGAAGTTGGCTTGTTCGACGGTCAGGCCCAGGGCGGTCAAGCCCTTGGCCAGGATCGCCGTCAGCTGGTGCACGCGCCGGGCAATCTGGGTCAGGCCCTTAGGGCCGTGGTACACGGCGTACATGCTGGCGATGTTGGCCAGCAGCACCTGGGCGGTGCAGATGTTCGACGTGGCTTTCTCGCGACGGATATGTTGCTCACGGGTCTGCATGGCCAGGCGCAGGGCCGGCTTGCCGAAACGGTCGACGGACACGCCGACCAGACGGCCCGGCATGTCGCGCTTGAACGCATCCTTGGTGGAGAAGTACGCCGCATGCGGGCCACCAAAGCCCAGCGGCACGCCGAAGCGCTGCGCGCTGCCGATGGCCACGTCGGCGCCGAACTCACCCGGTGGGGTCAGCAGGGTCAGGGCCAGCAGGTCGGCGGCCACGGCCACCAGGGCATTGGCGGCGTGGAAGCGCTCGGTCAGTTCGCGGTAGTCGAACACGTCGCCGTTGCTGGCCGGGTATTGCAGCAGGGCGCCGAAGAATGGGCTGACGTCGGTCAGTTCACGCTCATCGCCGACGACCACGTCGATGCCCAGCGGTTCGGCACGGGTGCGCAGCACGTCGAGGGTTTGCGGGTGGCTGTGGATCGAGGCGAAGAAGGCGTTGCTGCTCTTGTTCTTGCTCAGGCGCTTGCAGAAGGTCATGGCTTCGGCGGCGGCGGTGGCTTCGTCGAGCAGGGAGGCGTTGGCGATCGGCAGGCCGGTGAGGTCGCTGATCAGGGTCTGAAAGTTCAGCAGCGCTTCCAGGCGGCCTTGGGAGATTTCGGGCTGGTACGGGGTGTAGGCGGTGTACCAGGCCGGGTTTTCCAGGAGGTTGCGCAGGATCGGCGACGGCGTGTGGCAGTTGTAGTAGCCCTGGCCGATGTAGGTCTTGAACAGTTGGTTCTTGCTGGCGATGGCCTTGATCTTGGCCAGGGCCTCGGCTTCGCTGAGGCCGTCTTCCAGGCCGAGCACGCTGGTGCCCTTGATGCTTTCCGGGATCACGCTGGCGCTCAGGGCTTCCAGGGAGTCAAAGCCCAGGCTGGCGAGCATCTGCTGCTCGTCTTCGTGGCGCGGGCCGATATGGCGGGCGATGAATTCGTTGGCGGTGGTGAGATTAACGGTCATGGCGCGCTCCTCAAGCTTCAGCGTTGGCTTTGATCAGGCGATCGTACGCGTCCTGATCCAACAGTTTAGCGACTGCCCCGGCATCGGCCGGTTTAAAGCGGAAGAACCAACCTTCGCCCATCGGGTCTTCGTTGACCAGTTCCGGGCTGCCGTCAAGCTTGTCGTTCACTTCGAGGACTTCCCCGTCCAGCGGCATGTACACGCCGCTGGCGGCCTTGACCGATTCCACGGTGGACGCTTCGGCGCCCTTGTCGTAGGCCTGCAACTCCGGCAGTTGCACGAAAACCACATCACCCAGCGCGTTCTGCGCAAAAGCGGTGATACCCACGGTGACGCTGCCGTCGGCTTCGGCGCGCAGCCATTCGTGATCTTCAGTGAAACGCAACTCGCTCATGGAAACTCCTCAGGGCCAGATTCGTCTGGTGGACGGGATTGGAATAATGGGGAGTTGCTTAGCAATATCGCGGCCAACGTGATTAAACCGTTGTAAATCAATAGCTTGATAAAATCGGTTATGAGGATATGCATGTTGGCTGTAGCGATTTCGCTACAGTTGGGCCTGTGAAAAAAAGCCTATGTGGATCAAAGCCTTGCATGGCGCGTAAAAAACAGGGTTGTAGCGATATCGTTACGCTGTAGCGCTTTCAGTACAGCGGATGTCGTTCTCAGACCAAAATCTGTAATGCGGTCGACGTTTGGAATGCTGCCAATGCGGGAGGGGGCAAGCCCCCTCCCGCATTTGACCTCTTCTAACGACCCAGCCAGTCAGGGCTTGCCGGTGGGAATGCCGTACTTGCGCAGACGATGGGCAATCGCCGTATGGGAAGTCTGCAAGCGGCTGGCCAGTTGGCGAGTCGAGGGGTAGCTGGTGTAGAGGGTTTCCAGCAGGTTGCGCTCGAAGTCTTCCACTGCCTGTTCCAGGCTGTCGATTTCGCCGTCGCTCTGGCGCGCCACCGAGGTGCCAGCGATGTCGAGGTCGCCGATGTCCACCAGGCTACTTTCGCAGATCGCTGCGGCGCGGAAGATCACGTTCTGCAACTGGCGTACGTTGCCCGGCCAGCGGTTGCCCAGCAGCGCCGGGTAAGTGCCGGGCGCCAGGCGGCAGACCGGGCGCTGGATCTGCGCACAGGCCTGCTGCATGAAATAGCGGGCCAGCAACAGGATGTCCTGGCCGCGTGCGCGTAGGGGCGGTACTTCGACGTTGAGCACGTTGAGGCGGTAGAACAGGTCTTCGCGGAAGGTGCCTTCGCTGACCATCTTCTCCAGGTCGCGGTGGGTGGCGCTGAGGATGCGCACATTGACCTTCACTTCACGGTCGCCACCGACACGCCGGAAGCTGCCGTCATTGAGAAAACGCAGCAGCTTGGCCTGCAAGTACGGCGACATCTCGCCGATCTCATCGAGGAACACCGTGCCCTGGTTGGCCAGTTCCATCAGCCCCGGCTTGCCACCGCGTTGCGCGCCGGTAAAGGCACCGGGCGCATAGCCGAACAGTTCACTCTCGGCGAGGTTTTCCGGTAGCGCCGCGCAGTTCAAGGCCAGGAACGGCGCACTGTGACGTGCACTGATGGCGTGACAGGCACGCGCCACCAATTCCTTGCCGGTGCCGGTCTCACCCTGGATCAACAGCGGCGCATCCAACGCCGCCACGCGCTGAGCGCGCGCCTTTAGGGTGCGGATCACCGGCGACTCGCCAAGCAGCGCGTCAAAGCCCTCCGCATGATCATGGTGCAGCGCCGACAGTTGTTCACCGATGCGGTTGGGTTGGTAGAGGGTGAGCAGGGCGCCCGCGTCAGTGATCGGCGTGGCGTCCAGCAGCAGGGTCTGACCGTTGACGCTGATCTCGCGCAGCGGCAAGCGAAAGCCCTGTTCCAGCAAGGTGTCCAGCAGCGTAGGGTCGTTGAACAGTTCGCTGATGCTTTCGCCGGCCGGTTCGCGGCCATACAGGGCAATCAGCGCCGGGTTCGCGAGCAGGATCTTGCCCGCGCTGTCCAGCGCCAGCACCGGGTCGGTCATGGCGGCCAGCAGGGCGTCGAGTTGCAGGTGACGGCGTTGGCCGGGGAGGATGTCCACCACGGTCACCGCCTGCACGCCGTGCACGCTGAACAGCGCGTCGCGCAGTTCTTCGAGCACATCGGCGCTGAGGGTCGGCGCGTCGATGTAGACGTTGGGCGGCACCATCTCCACCGCATCCAGATTGAGATTGCGCCCACCGAGCAGGGCCAGGACTTCCTGGGTAATGCCGACGCGGTCGATGAAGCTGACGTGGATACGCATGGGGCGCTAACGATTCTGGGGAGCTGGAGGCGGCAAGTATGCCTTGCAGATGTTGGAGATCAAAATGTGGGAGGGGGCAAGCCGCCTCCCACCGTTGAAGCTGAGTGACCTTTATTCCAGGTGTTCGGGTTTGATCGGGTCCCCGGCCTTCACATCCAATTGATGCCGCACATCCTCGAACATCAGGTCGTACTGCTTGTGCATCGAGCCGTTCAATACCGCAACCTTCGGCATCCCATACTTCTGCGCGATGTTCATCGCATGCCGCGCAAAGTCGAACGCCTGGTCCTTGGGCAGGAAGAACTCTTCCTTGAGGTCCTTGCCCTGCACCGAGCCATGCAGCTTGAACAGCATGCCCTTGCCCTCCTTTGGGTCCTGGCTGACTTCGTAGTCGATGCACAGGTTGTAGCTGTAGTCCTGGGCATTCAGTGCGTGACGTTCAACGTGCAAGTGACCGGGTTCAAAGGTGGCCATAGGCGTCTCTCCTCTACTTCACAGATAGGTGATGCCAGGTGTTGCCGTGCTGATGCGGGTGCCGGCGCTGCCCTGGACGATGGCTTCGATGTCCGAGAGTGAACCGATGACGGCGGTTTTGCCAGTCTTGCGGGCGAACTCGCAGGCCGCTTGCACCTTGGGGCCCATGGAACCGGCGGCGAAGCCGAGCTTTTCCATTTCGTCGGGATGGGCCTGGCCGATGGCTTTCTGGGTCGGCTTGCCGTAGTCGATGAAGGCCGCGTTGACGTCGGTGGCGATCACCAGCAAATCGGCGTCCAGTTGCGAGGCCAGCAGCGAAGAACACAGGTCTTTGTCGATCACGGCCTCAATCCCGCGCAGCTTGCCGTCTTCGCCATACATCGTCGGGATGCCGCCGCCGCCAGCGCAGATCACGATAGCGCTTTTTTCCAGCAGCCACTTGATCGGGCGGATTTCAAAAATGCGTTTGGGCCGTGGGCTGGCAACAACGCGACGGTACTTGTCACCATCCGGCGCAATGGCCCAGCCTTTTTCGGCGGCGAGTTTCTCCGCTTCGGCCTTGGAATACACCGGGCCGATGGGCTTGGTCGGGTTCTTGAAGGCAGGGTCCTTGGCGTCCACTTCCACTTGGGTGAGCAGGGTGGCGAAGGGCACCTCGAAGTCCAGCAGGTTGCCCAGTTCCTGTTCGATGATGTAGCCGATCATGCCTTCGGTCTCGGCGCCGAGCACGTCCAGCGGGTACGGTGACACCTGGGTGTAGGCCGCCGCCTGCAACGACAGCAGACCGACCTGCGGGCCATTGCCGTGGGCGATCACCAGCTCGTTGCCGGCATGGATCTTGGCGATCTGTTCGGTGGCGATGCGGATATTGGAGCGCTGGTTGTCCGCGGTCATGGGTTCACCACGGCGCAGGAGGGCGTTGCCGCCCAGGGCTACGACGATGCGCATACAAAATGTCCTTCTGAAAGTTCTGATGAAGGAACGCGGTCAATGTGGGAGCTGGCTTGCCTGCGATAGCATCACTGCAGCCTTCTTGACAGACCGAGGTGCCTGCATCGCGGGCAAGCCCGGCTCCCACGTTTGTCCTCATTGCCAACTAGAGGTTTAGATATCTGCGAGTGCCGACACCAGAATCGCCTTGATGGTATGCATGCGGTTTTCCGCCTGCTCGAACGCGATGTTGGCCGGCGACTCGAACACCTCTTCAGTCACCTCCACGCCATTGGCCAGGTTCGGGTACCGCGCGGCGATGTCCTTGCCCACCTTGGTTTCGCTGTTGTGAAACGCCGGCAGGCAGTGCATGAATTTCACCCGTGGGTTGCCCGAGGCTTTCATCATCTTGGCGTTGACCTGGTACGGCAGCAGTTGCTCGATGCGCTCGTCCCACGCTTCCACCGGCTCGCCCATGGAGACCCAGATATCGGTGTGGATGAAGTCCACGCCTTTCACTGCTTCCTTCGGGTCTTCAGTGATGGTGATGCGTGCGCCGCTTTCTTCGGCAAACGCCTGGCATTGCTTGATGAAGTCCGCGTGCGGCCACAGCGCTTTCGGTGCGCCGATGCGCACGTCCATGCCCAGCTTGGCGCCGATCATCAACAGCGAATTGCCCATGTTGTAGCGCGCGTCACCAAGGTAGGCGTAGCTGATGTCATGCAGCGGCTTGTCGCTGTGTTCGCGCATGGTCAGGGTGTCGGCGATCATTTGGGTCGGGTGGAATTCGGCGGTGAGGCCGTTGAACACCGGCACGCCGGCGAACTTGGCCAGCTCTTCGACGATTTCCTGCTCGAAGCCACGGTACTCGATCGCATCAAACATGCGGCCGAGCACGCGGGCGGTGTCTTTCATGCTTTCCTTGTGGCCGATCTGCGACGACACCGGGTCGATGTAGGTGACGTGGGCGCCCTGGTCATGGGCCGCGACTTCGAACGCGCAGCGGGTGCGGGTCGAGGTTTTTTCGAAGATCAGCGCGATGTTCTTGCCCTGCAGGTGCGGACGCTCGGTGCCGGTGTATTTGGCGCGCTTGAGGTCGCGTGAAAGGTCCAGCAGGTAGTGCAGTTCGCGGGTGGTGTGGTGCATCAGCGACAGCAGGCTGCGGTTGCGCATATTGAAAGCCATGATGGAATCTCCTTAATAGTCGATAGGGTCGCGGATGATCGGGCAGGTCATGCAGTGGCCGCCGCCACGCCCGCGGCCGAGTTCACCGGCGCTGATGGTGATGACTTCCACGCCGGCCTTGCGCAGCAGGGTGTTGGTGTAGGTATTGCGGTCGTAACCGATCACCACGCCAGGCTCCACGGCCACCACGTTGTTACCGTCATCCCACTGTTCGCGCTCGGCGGCGAAGCTGTTGCCGCCGGTCTCGACCACGCGCAGTGCCTTGAGGTTGAGGGCTGCGGCCACGGTTTCGAGGAAGTTGGTTTTCTCGCGTTGGATGTCGATGCCGTGCGGCTTGCTCTCATCCGGGCGCAGGGTGAACGGCACGATCTGGTTGACCACTTCGGGGAAGACGGTCACCAGGTCGCGGTCGCAGAAGCTGAACACGGTGTCCAGGTGCATCGCCGCGCGGGATTTCGGCAGGCCGGCGACGATCACGCGCTCCACCGCCTTGTTCTTGAACAGGTTGCGCGCCAGTTGGCCGATGGCCTGGTGGGATGAGCGCTCGCCCATGCCAATCAGTACCACGCCGTTGCCGATCGGCATCACGTCGCCGCCTTCCAGGGTGGAGGCGCCGTGCTCCTGGTCGGGGTCGCCGTACCAGATCTGGAAGTCCGCGTTGGTGAACTCGGGGTGGAATTTATAGATGGCCGAGGCCAGCAGGGTTTCCTGGCGTCGCGCCGGCCAGTACATCGGGTTCAGCGTCACGCCGCCGTAGATCCAGCAGGTGGTATCGCGGGTGAACTGGGTGTTGGGCAGCGGCGGCAGGATGAAGCTCGAATGCCCGAGGAAGTCGCGGAACATCTCGATGGTCTTGCCGCCGAAGCTGCTCGGCAGGTCGTCGGCCGACACGCCGCCAATCAGGTACTCGCTGATTTTGCGCGGCTCCAGGCTGCGCAGCCAGGAGCCGACTTCATCGACCAGGCCGAGGCCAACCGTGTTGGCGGTGATCTTGCGCTCCAGAATCCAGTCCAATGCTTCGGGGATGGCGACGATGTCGGTGAGCAGGTTGTGCATTTCCAGCACATCAATATCCCGCTCGCGCATCTTGGTGACGAAGTCGAAGTGATCGCGCTTGGCCTGGGCCACCCACAGCACGTCATCGAACAGCAGTTCATCGCAGTTGTTGGGGGTCAGCCGCTGGTGGGCCAAACCTGGGGAGCACACCATGACTTTGCGCAGTTTGCCGGCTTCGGAATGTACGCCGTACTTCACTTTTTCCGTGGTCATTACAGATCCTCCAGTCAGAATTACAGAGTCAGGAAGCCGTCGTAGAGGCCATAGGCAGCCACCAAGGCGCCAATGACTACTGCGGCGAAAATCAGCTTCTCGACGTTGGTGAAAATCGGTTTGCCCAGTTCATGCTTGGCCTTGGCGAACAGGATCACGCCGGGGGCATACAGCAGGGCGGAAAGCAGCAGGTATTTGACGCCGCCGGCGTAGAGCAGCCAGACCGCATAGACCAGCGCGATAGCGCCGATGAACAGGTCTTTCTTGCGCTCGGCAATGGCGTTTTCGTAAGTCTCGCCGCGTACCGCCAGCAGCAACGCGTAGGCCGCCGACCACAGGTAGGGCACCAGGATCATCGAGGTGGCGAGGTAGATCAGCGACAGGTAGGTGCTGGCGGAAAACAGCGTGATCACCAGGAATATCTGCACCATGGCGTTGGTCAGCCACAGGGCGTTGGCCGGTACGTGGTTGGCGTTCTCCTTGCGCAGGAACTCCGGCATGGTGTGGTCCTTGGCGGCGGCGAACATGATCTCCGCACACAGCAGCACCCACGACAGCAGTGCCCCCAGCAGCGAGATGATCAAACCGACGCTGATCAGCACCGCGCCCCAGTGGCCTACCACATGCTCCAGCACGGCGGCCATCGACGGGTTCTGCAGCTTGGCCAGTTCCGGCTGGGTCATGATCCCCAGGGACAGCACGTTCACCAGCATCAGGAACAGCAGCACGGTGATAAAGCCGATCACGGTGGCCTTGCCCACGTCGGAGCGTTTTTCCGCACGGGACGAGAAGATGCTCGCGCCTTCGATGCCGATGAACACCCACACGGTGACCAGCATCATGTTGCGCACCTGGTTCATCACACTGCCCAGGTCGGGGTTTTTCACGCCCCAGATGTCGGCGGTGAAGATGTCCAGCTTGAATGCGAACAGCGCGATCAGCACGAACAGCACCAGCGGCACGACCTTGGCGACGGTGGTCACCAGGTTGATGAACGCCGCTTCCTTGATCCCGCGCAGCACCAGGAAATGCACGGCCCACAGCAGCACCGAGGCACCGATCACCGCAGCCGGCGTGTTGCCTTCGCCGAAAATGGGGAAGAAGTAACCCAGGGTGCTGAACAGCAACACGAAGTAACCCACGTTGCCCAGCCACGCGCTGATCCAGTAACCCCAGGCGGACGAGAAACCCATGTAATCGCCGAAACCCGCCTTGGCGTAGGCGTACACGCCACCGTCGAGGTCGGGCTTGCGGTTGGCGAGGGTCTGGAACACAAAAGCGAGGGTCAACATGCCGATGGCGGTAATTACCCAACCAATCAATACCGCGCCGACATCGGCACTGGCGGCCATGTTTTGCGGCAGTGAAAAGATCCCGCCGCCAATCATCGAGCCCACGACAAGTGCAACCAGTGCGCCGAGTCGTAGTTTTCCGGGAGATTCAGAC
The DNA here is from genome assembly GCF_019823005.1 of Pseudomonas sp. DR208. Classification (NCBI taxonomy): domain Bacteria; kingdom Pseudomonadati; phylum Pseudomonadota; class Gammaproteobacteria; order Pseudomonadales; family Pseudomonadaceae; genus Pseudomonas; species Pseudomonas sp. DR208. The sequence goes on along the minus strand of NZ_CP081944.1, from coordinate 5,153,184 downwards.
ATCGCATAACTCCAATGCAGGAGAAGAGAGACCACAGAATAAATCCGTGCGCTAATCAAACAGCTGACTCAGATCACTTCATTGGCACATTCCATTGTGAATTAATGACTTAGGGTAGAAGTTCGTGGGCGATGCAAATCCTCGGGAAAGCTTGGCGCAGAGCCATCTATCCCTTTTTGATTAATCATTTGGCCAAGTCTATGGACGTTTGAAGCTAGTCCGTATTCCTGAATGTGCAAACTTTTTGAACGATGTTTTACGAAGTCTCAGCCCCGGGCGTATTTAAATTCTAAATACGCCTGAACGGGACGACCTGACATGCCATTGTGTTATGAGCTCGTCTGTTTTATCGCCTTCACTAATAACCGCTACACTCGCTGAGTTAATTAGCCGAGTGCACGGTTGTCAGCTCAAGTTGCTGTTCATTCAGGAGTGTTCATGTCTCAACCGGCCCAGAAACTGCGTCTTGGTGCCCTGATTGCCTTGGTGGTGGGGTCGATGATCGGCGGCGGGATTTTTTCCTTGCCGCAAAACATGGCCGCACGCGCCGAGGTGGGGGCCGTGTTGATCGGCTGGGCGATCACCGCGGTCGGCATGCTGACCCTGGCCTTCGTGTTCCAGACCCTGGCCAATCGCAAGCCCGAACTGGATTCGGGCGTGTATGCCTACGCCAAGGCCGGGTTTGGTGACTACATGGGGTTCTCCTCGGCCTGGGGCTACTGGATCAGCGCGTGGATGGGCAACGTCGGTTACTTCGTGTTGCTATTCAGTACCCTCGGCTACTTTTTCCCGGTGTTCGGCCAGGGCAACACGCCGGTGGCCATCGGCTGCGCATCATTGTTGCTGTGGGCCGTGCATTTCCTGGTGCTGCGCGGGATCAAGGAGGCAGCGTTCATCAACCAGATCACCACGGTGGCGAAGATCGTGCCGTTGCTGATGTTTATCGTGATCGCCGCCGTAGCGTTCAAGGCGGATATCTTCACTCGCGATATCTGGGGCCTGGGCAACCCGAATATGGGCAACGTGGTGGACCAGGTGCGCAACATGATGCTGGTCACCGTGTTTGTGTTTATCGGCATCGAGGGCGCCAGTGTGTACTCGGCGCGGGCCGAGAAACGCTCGGACGTGGGCCGCGCCACGGTGATCGGTTTTCTGGGCGTGCTGGCCCTGCTGGTGCTGGTGAATGTGTTGTCCCTGGGCATCATGAGCCAGCCGGAACTCGCGCAATTGCAAAACCCGTCCCTGGCCGGTGTGCTGGAGCATATCGTCGGCCCCTGGGGTGCGATGGCGATCAGCATCGGCCTGGCGGTGTCACTGCTCGGCGCCTTGTTGTCCTGGGCGCTGCTCTGTGCGGAAATCCTCTACGCCACGGCCCATGACAAGACCATGCCGGCGTTCCTGAAAAAGGAAAACGCCAACCAGGTGCCAGTCAACGCGCTGTGGCTGACCAATGTGATGATCCAGGTGTTCCTGGTGATCACGCTGTTTTCCCACAGTACCTACACCACCCTGATTTACCTGGCCTCGTCGATGATCCTGGTGCCCTACCTGTGGTCGGCGGCGTATGCCGTGTTATTGAGTGGGCGCGGCGAAACCTACGAAGATGCCCACGGCCAGCGCTTGAAGGACTTGCTGGTGGGCCTGATTGCACTCGGCTACGCCGTGTGGCTGCTCTACGCCGGGGGCTTGAAGTACCTGCTGCTGTCGGCGCTGTTGTATGCGCCGGGGGTGATCCTGTTTGCCCTCGCCAAGCGTGAGCAGCGCCAGCCCTTGTTTACCCACATGGAAAAAGGCATTTTCAGCTGTGTGATCACCGGCGCAGGGCTGGCGGCGTATGGGCTGTACAGCGGGGTATTGTCGTTGTGAGGCTGACGTATCAGCCGCCTTATGATTGGGCGGCGATGGTGGGTTTTCTGGCGGCGCGGGCGATTACGGGTATGGAGACCGTAGAGGCCGGCGTTTACCGGCGCAGCATCAGCGTGGGTGGCCGGCATGGCTGGCTCAGCGTCGCGCCGGGCGCGGGTGACTGGTTGGACGTTGCGGTGGATTTTCCGGAGGCGGCGGCGCTGCCCGAGATCGAGCGGCGCGTGCGCAACATGTTTGATCTGGATGCCGAGCCTCAACGGATCAACCCGCAATTGGCCACGGACCCCTTGATGGCGCAGTTGGTCGCGGCCCGTCCCGGCCTGCGTGTGCCGGGCACCTGGGACGGTCTGGAGTTGGCGATTCGTGCAGTGCTGGGCCAGCAGATTACGGTGGTGGCGGCGATTCGCCTGGCGGGCAAGTTGGTGGCGCAGTATGGCCAACTGCTGGAGACGCCGTACGCCGGTATCACCCATGTGTTCCCCGCGCCCGAGGTGCTGGCGGCGGCGGACCTGACCACCTTGGGCATGCCGAAGGCGCGTGGGCGGACCTTGTCCGGTGTCGCGCAGGCGCTCCTGGATGACCCTGAGGTGTTCGAACCCAAGGCCAGCCTCAAGGAAGGTGTGGCGCGCTTGGTGGCGTTGCCGGGGATTGGCGACTGGACCGCGCAGTACATCGCCATGCGCCAGATGCGTGAGGCGGATGCATTTGCGTCGGGGGATATCGGGTTGATCAATGCGCTGGCGGCGCTGGAAGGAGGGCCGGTGTCGGTGCGGCAGTTGCTGGCGCGGGCCGAGGCGTGGCGGCCGTTGCGGGCGTATGCAGCGCAGCATCTCTGGACGTCGTTGCAGCGCTCAGATTGATGGTGCCTGTACTGGCCTCATCGCAGGCAAGCCAGCTCCCACACCTGACCGAGTACATCCTTTGGAATGTGGTCAAAATGTGGGAGGGGGCTTGCCCCCGATGGCGATAGTCGAGTCACCACTGCGCTCGGTGTGAACCCAGTTCCCCAGCCGGCAGATCCCATTGCAACGGCGTGCCGCTGATAGTCACCGGCGGCAACAATCGATGCGCCTGGCCCCAGGCCGTCTGTTCCACTACCAGGCCTTGATCGCTCGGTTGCTCGGCCCGCAACGCCGGCTGCTCCGGCACTTGTCCGGCGTCCACCAGCAACTTCGCCGTACGCGCCAGCGACAACAGCGCCGACCCACCACGGCCGGATTTCAATCGCTCACTGAGTGCCTGAATCGCACTGGCCGCCATCAAATACCCGGTGGCGTGATCCAGCGCCTGCAATGGCAGCGGCACCGGTTTGTCCGCTTGTTTCCAGGCCATGCCCGCGGCGGCAATCCCGCTGCTCATCTGCACCAGGCTGTCGAAACCCCGGCGATTGCGCCACGGGCCGCTCCAGCCGTAGGCGTTGAGGCTCACGTCGATCAGGCCGGGGGCGAGGGTTTGCAGTTCACTGGCGCTGTAGCCCAGTTGTTCCAGGGCGTCGGCACGGTAACCGTGGAACACAATGTCGGCGTCTGTGAGCAGGCGTTCGAAAACCTCGCGGTCTGGGACGCTTCTCAAGTCCAGACGGGCGCAGCGTTTGCCCAGGGTCATTTCCGGCACCACGCCGGGTTCGTTCCAGGTCGGCGAGTCGATACGCAATACATCCGCACCCAACCCTGCGAGGAAGCGGCTGGCCACCGGGCCGGCCAGCACGCGGGTCAGGTCCAGCACCTTGAGGCCCGCCAGCGGCCGCGCCACCGAGCCGAGCCAGGGCTTTTTGACGGAGGTTGCAAAGGTCTGGCGCTGCACCAGGGCTTCGGCATTGACGGCCAGGCCCTGAGGGTGGGTTTGCCAGGCTTGCCAGGTACGCATCTGCGCGGCACAACCGCCTTCATCGACAATCGCCTGTTCCAGTTCGGCGGTATTCCAAGTGGCAACTTTGTTGGCCATCGCGATGCGATCAGCCACCTTGCCCAGTACCCGTTCGGCGGCGGCGCGGTGGTGGGGGGCGTTGGTGTGCAGGCGAATCCAGCCATCGGCGCTGGCGTAGTCACCGGCCACCGGGTCCCACAGCGGCGGGGTCTCCCAGCCTACCGGACGAATCGAAGACGAGAACCAGAAGGACGCGAGTCGCCGGTCTACGCTGACGCCGGGAAGGCGCCCGGTCTGTTGCTGGATCAGCTGGGCCACGGCCTGGCCGGCCGCACCGATACTGGCAACGGCCAGGTCCGTGACGGCAAAGGCCGAGGGCAGGGCGCCGGCTTCGGTGCTGGTCAGCGGCGTGCGCGGTAGATCGAGTGCGGCTTGGATGGGAGTCAACAGGTCAGTCATCAATGGCCCTCCTTGAGAGAAGGGCCACTATAGAAGATCATCAGGCCGGTGTGACAATCCCGGGTTCCAGCGGCAGGTCGATACTGGCGATAAAACCGCCTTGAGCGTGATTGGCCAGGAACAGGCTGCCACCATGGCGCTCGGCGGCGCGACGGGCAATCGCCAGGCCCAGGCCGTGACCTTGTGCGGTCTGGCCTGGGGCGCGGTAGAACGGTTCGCCCAATTGGCTCAGGTGTTCGGCGTCAACGCCGGGGCCGTGGTCGCGCACGCTGATCACAATATGCTCGCCGTGAAGGTGGGCGTGCAGCTCGATCGGCTGGCCCGGCGGGTTGAAGCGCTGGGCGTTGCGCAGCAGGTTGTCCACTGCCCGTTCGATCATGGTCGGCCACCCCTTGAGGTGCAGTTCGGGATCGGTGGTGAGCTGCACCACCTGGTCGGGCGCGCTGAGTTGGGCGTCCTTTTGCAGGGTCTTGAGCAACGGGTTGAGGTCGATCTCTTCGGCGCTGGCGTTATCGGCATCGACGCGGGCCAGCACCAGGATCTCGCTGATCAGTGCCTCCAGGCGATCACATTCGCGGGTCAGGCGAGGCCAGAGTTTTTCCCGTTCTTCGGGGCTGGCGCGTTCGGCCAGGGCCAGGGCGATGCGCAGGCGGGCCAGCGGCGAACGCAGTTCATGGGACACGTCGCGCAGCAACTGGCGCTGGCTGCCGATCAGGCTTTGCAGGCGCGCGCCCATGCGGTTGAAGTCGGTGGCCAGCACGCCGAATTCATCGCGTCGGTTGGCCAGCTGCGCCAGGCTGTTTTGCTGGTAGGTGGCTTGCCCCAGGTCATGCACGGCGCCGCGCAGTCGGCTCAAGGGGCGCGTGATGGACAGCGTCACGAACAGGCTGAACAGGGTCAGCACCACCAAGGCGATGACCAATGCGCTCAACGGCCATGTCAGGCTGCTGCGATGCCATTCGTCCAGTTCCGGGTGCGGGATGCGGTAGATCAACAGGTAAGTGTCGCCGGTCTTCTCACTGGTGTATTCAGCGGTCAGGCGGCGCCAGGGCAGGTGGCTGTCCTTGCTATCGTTCTGGCGGGCTTCAAAGGCGGCGGCGCGGCGGGGAAAGGTGCCGCGCACCACCGGCTCGCCGCTTTCGTTGAGCACCTGCACGTCGATGTGGTACTGGCGTTTGCGCTGTTGCAGCAAATCCTGGGCAGCGTCCTCACCCTGGGTTTCGTAGAGTTGGGTCCACTCTTCGGCCAGGTTGTTGAGGCCTGGGTGACGGCTGAGAATCCAGGCATCTTGATTGAGCATATGCCCAAGCAGGATCGACAACCCGGCAACCAAGGCGATGGCCAGCCAGAAACTGGCCAGGATGCGCCAGAACAATGAACGCACAGGAAACCCTCAAGCAGGAAAAGCCCAGTGGCGGGGGCCACTGGGCTGGGAGCGTTAACGCGGGGGCATTATTGCGCTTTTTGCGGCTGTTGCGCTTTCCAGGCCTGGAATTCCTTCCATTCGGCGCGGCGCTGTTCCTGCTGCTTGATGATCTCGTCGAATTTCTTCTGCTGGTCAGGCTTGAGTACGGCGCGGATATCCGCCTGGGTTTTCTGCTTGCCGGCGGCGATTTCGTCCTGCATGGCCTTCTGGTCAGCAGCCGGGAGCTTGTCCAGGTACTTCCTGGTCAGGTCCTTGCGAGCGTGCCACTGGTCGCCCATCAATTTGCGGATCTGCTCGCGCTGTTCCTTGCTCAGGTCCAGTTGGCTGAAGGGCCCGCCTTTGCCACGCGGACCGTGTTCGCCGCCGTGACCCGGGCCACCCATCATATGGCCTTCAGGGCCGCCCATCGGGCCTGGGCCTTCGGGCATTGCCGCCATGGCAACGGTCGGCAGGGCGGCGGCGAACATCAAAGCGATAAGGGTCTTGCGCATGGTGATTCTCCTGTCTCTATTCCGGTGAGTCCGGATGTGAGTAGATTAAGGCGATCAAGGTCAGCGGCGGTCAGGTGTGGGTAAAGCTTGGGTAAAGAGGGTTTTGGGCTGAGTTGACAAAACTGCCGATAGCTATAGGAAAAGAGGGGCTCACTCAATTGCTACAGCATGCCTTAAGGGAGTTGGCGTGTGGTTGCGATGACTGTATAAATGAACAGTTTTTTTCGATGGGGTCCTGAATGCTAAATATTTTTAACCTGTCAACTACAATTTGACGGGGTCTATCGACTTGTTCAGACTTCGATCTCATTTCTGACCCCGTCAAACTACCGTTCCAGCCATCTATAAGGAGGCCGCATGGAGTACCGAACTGCAGACGACGTCCTGCGTGCCCATTGGAATGGTCGGTTGCCGGTGAACCCGATAGCCATTGCCGAGGCAATGGCTATCGAGGTGAAGGCGCTTGCACCTTTTGAACCGGATACCTGGCGACCGAATGAAAGCGGCCATTACTCCTTCCGGGACGGCGCTCCGCTGATTACTTACAACTTCATGGATGCGCCGGTAAGGCAGCGTTTCACCATTGCGCACGAGATTGGTCACCATGTGCACGGAGACCTGGACGCACCTCGAGATACTTCCGAGCAGTTCAGTGCCAAATCCAGGGACCCGAAAGAGATCGCAGCCAATCGATTTGCCGCTGCTCTGTTGATGCCTGCCGCGCTGGTGAAACATATGGTGCTTGAGCAGCGCGTCACAGACATCGTAAAGCTGGCCAATGCTTTTGGTGTGTCGACGGCAGCAATGGAATTCAGGCTGAAGGCGATTGGGCTTTTATGATGGACACCAGCGACGACCTGGCGGGAGGGGAGGCTGATAATCCTGGCCTGATCAGCGACTATCTGCGCAGAGAGTCCTGGCGCTTCAGGTGGGAGAAGCGACTGACGACCGTCACCGTGGTATTGATCTTGTTGTTTTACGTAGCGCTGTTGGGCTTTGTCTTTTTGGGGAACATTCGCGTCTCGGTAGGCGCCTGGTATTTTTTCAGCGCCGTGCGTCCGCACAGTACGGGTGATATTCCGATCATCGTGGCCCTCTCAACCGTCCCGACCCTGCTGTTGATCGCGCTGCTACGGTATTTCCACCACCGGCCCAAATCTGATCCAGATGATTTGCAGGCACCACTGCCCATCAGTGTCGAAGCGGCGAAAGCGATCATCAAGGCGACGACCGATGCGATGAAAACCCCTTGAACAACAAGCCCAGCCTGCCAGCTGGGCTTTTTGCATCAGCACGGAACCCGCGTGTTTTTACAGGCTGTAGTAGTAACCCCGACTGCGCAACGCCACGATGCGTGGCCGTCCGTCCGGGTGCGGGCCGATTTTTTTGCGCAGGTTGCTCACGTGCATGTCCAGGCTGCGATCGTAAAGGGTCAACTTGCGACCCAGGGCGACCTGCGCCAGTTCCTGTTTGTCCAGCGGCTCGCCGGGCTGGCGCAGCAAGGCTTCCAGCAGGCGGCTTTCGGAGACGGTGAGGGAAAATTCCTGTTCATCGATGCTGACCACGCCGCGCACCGGGCTGAAACACAGGTCGCCCAATTCGAGCTGGGTGGACACGGCGGTCGGGTGGCTGCGGCGCAGCACGGCGCGCAGCCGGGCGGTAAGCTCGCGTGGGTCGCAGGGCTTGGCCAGGTAATCGTCGGCGCCCAGTTCCAGGCCGAGGATGCGGTCCAGCGGTTCGCCGCGTGCCGAGAGCATCAGCACCGGCAGCTCCGGGTGGTCGTTGCGCAATTGCTTGAGCAGTTCCAGGCCGCTGCCGTCGGGCAGCATCACGTCGAGTACCACCGCGGCCGGGGCGCTGTCAGCCAAGGCTTTGCGGGCGCTCAAGCCGTCATGGCAGGCACGCACCTGGAAGCCTTCCTGGCTCAACCAACTGGTCAGCAGCTCGCAGAGCTCCTGGTCATCATCTATCAGTAACAGCTCGCTCATGACTCACTCAATTTAGCCATTGTCGACGGCGACGGTGCCCACCGCTGGCGAAGATCCCGCACAGCAAGGCGATCAGCGCGACGGCCCCACCGGTGACGAACCATTGTTGCTGCTCGGTCAGCCATCGGGTCAAGGCGCCACCCTGTGTTTCTTTGAGTTGCTGGGCCAGGCGTTGGTTCTCTTGGCGAAGGCGACTCAGTTGGGCGCTTTCGCGGGTAGCCTCTACGTTTTGCAGTTGCTTGCTCAATTCTTCACGCTGGTGTTCGCTTTCTTTCAACCGCTGCTGCAACTCGGTGATCTGGGCGCCGGCACTCAAGGACAGAGGCGTGGAACTGCCGGTGTTCGAGGTTTCTTCAGCGTGGGCCGTAGCCCCGATCATTACCACTGCCAACAGACACAACTGACGTAAGCGCATCGGAACTCCTGATTCCACACGAATATTCAGAATGTTGTCGGCAGGTTACCGAGAATAATGAGCAATTAGGAGCGCGCCGAACCGATTAGGTTCGGCGTGGCCGTTATCAAGGCAGGACTTGCTTGAACGGCTTGATCACGACGTCGGCGTAAACGCCGGCAGCTACATAAGGATCAGCCTTGGCCCAGGCCTGGGCATCGGCCAGGGAGGCAAACTCGGCGACGATCAGGCTACCGGTGAAACCGGCGTCGCCTGGGTCGTTGCTGTCTACAGCAGGGTGTGGACCCGCCAGCACGATACGGCCTTCGGCCTGCAGCTGCTTGAGGCGTTCGACATGGGCCGGGCGCACGCTCAGGCGTTTTTCCAGCGAGTCGGCAACGTCGGTGGCAATGATGGCGTAGAGCATGTCAATCCTCGGTTTTCGGGGTGGTAGGGGCGACGTCATGCAGGTGGCGCGACAGGTAGATACCCTGGCCGACCAGGAACAGCACGGTCATGGCCAGGCTGCCGAAGACCTTGAAGTCGACCCAGTAGTCCTGGAAGGTAAAGGCCACGAACAGGTTGGCGGCGCCGCAGAACAGGAAAAACACGATCCACGCAACGTTCAAGCGTGTCCACACCGGATCCGGCAGGGTCAGCGCGTGTCCCATGATCCGCTTGATCAACAGGCGGTCACCGATGAAGTGGCTGCCGATAAAGACCAGGGCGAACAGCCAGTTCACCACCGGTGCTTTCCATTTGAGGAAGGTTTCGCTGTGGAACGCCAGGGTCAGGCCGCCGAATACCAGGCATGCGACCAGGGTGAGCCATTGGCTTTTTTCCAGCTTGCGCTGGGAGATGAAAATGGCGCCGTAGACGACGATAGAGCTGATGATCAGTACGGCGGTGGCGCTGTAGATGCCCCCGAACGAGAACGCATGACCGGCGATTTCGATGACCCTGGGGTCGAGCTTGGTAACGATGAAAAACAGCAACAGCGGGATGAAGTCGATGAATTGTTTCACAGTAAGAGCCAGAAGCTGGATGTGGCGGCATAATAACAAACATCCTTGGTAGCGAAAGCGCCAGCTGACTTGAGGTTACAGATCCCCGTGAATGTTGATTTGCACTGCCACAGCACGGCCTCCGACGGTGCCCTGGCGCCCGCGGTACTGGTTGCGCGTGCGTTTGAAAAAGGCGTGCGAGTCCTGGCGTTGACCGACCACGACACCCTCGAAGGCCTCGACGAAGCCCGGGAAGCCGCGCATGCCTTGGGCATGCAGTTGGTCAACGGTGTGGAATTGTCCTGCACCTGGGGCGGCGCCACCATTCATGTGCTCGGCTACGGTTTTGATCAAAAAGCCCCGCCTTTGGTTGAAGCCATCGCCCAACTGCACGATGGCCGCTGGCTGCGGTCCGAAGAAATAAGCCGCAAACTCGGCCTCAAAGGTATGTCCGGTGCCCTGGACGGCGCCCGCGCCATCCAGCAGGAACTGGGTGACAGCGGTAACGCACCGGCCCGGCCGCACTTTGCCGACTGGATGGTACGTGAAGGTTTTGTAAAGGACCGCGCCGAAGCGTTCCGCAAATGGCTGGGCGCCGGCAAGTTGGGGGATGTGAAGCAACACTGGCCGACCCTGGAAGACACCGTCGAGACCCTGCGGGCCTCCGGGGCCTGGGTCAGCCTGGCCCATCCCTGGCACTACGATTTCACCCGCAGCAAGCGCCGCAAGCTGATTGCCGACTATATTGGAGCGGGCGGCCACGCAATCGAAGTGGTCAACGGGCATCAACCCGCCGAACAGGTCGGCAGCCTGGCGATTCTTGCCCGCGAATTTGGTCTGCTGGTCAGCGCCGGCAGTGATTTTCATGGCCCAGGCGGCTGGTCCGAGATCGGCGAGTATCGCCCCGTCCCGGAAGATTTGCCGCTCTTGTGGGGGCGATTCAAGCATGACCCCATTATTGCCACCGTCTGAACAGGTAGAACACGTGAGTCAATTCTTCCAGATTCATCCGGAAAACCCCCAGGCGCGCCTGATCAAACAGGCCGTCGAGATCATCCGCGCCGGCGGCGTGGTGATCTACCCCACCGACTCGTCCTACGCCATCGGTTGCCAGATCGGCGACAAGGGTGCGGTCGAGCGGGTAAGACGCCTGCGTCAGCTGGACGACAAGCACAACTTCGCGCTGATCTGCAGCGACCTGTCCCAGTTGGGGCTGTTTGCCAAGGTCGACACCGGCACCTTTCGCCTGCTCAAGGCGCACACGCCGGGGCCCTACACCTTTATTCTCAACGCTACCCGCGAAGTGCCGCGCCTGCTGCTGCACCCCAAGAAACGCACCATCGGCCTGCGGGTGCCAGAGCACCCCATTGCCCTGGCGCTCCTCGAAGAGCTGGGTGAGCCGTTGATGAGCGTGTCGTTGATCATGCCGGGTGAAGACGAGCCGCTGTACGATCCTTACGAAATGCGCCGGCTGTTGGAAAAGCACGTCGACCTGATCATCGACGGCGGCTACGGCGGCAACAAGGCCTCCACCGTGATCAACCTGGCCGACGGCGAACCCGAAGTGATCCGCGTGGGTTGCGGCGATCCGGCTCCGTTCATGGTCGAGGCCTGAATGTCGGCCGTGGAAACCGTCGACAGCCAGGCGGGGGCCCAGCAGGAACTGCCGTTTGCCATGGTGTATGGCCAGGCGGTCATGGAAATGCCCCTGGACCTGTACATTCCGCCGGACGCGCTGGAAGTCTTCCTTGAGGCGTTCGAAGGCCCGCTGGACTTGCTGCTGTACCTGATCCGCAAGCAGAACATCAACATCCTCGACATCCCGGTGGCGGAGATCACCCGCCAGTACATGGGCTATGTCGAGTTGATGCAGTCGGTGCGCCTGGAGCTGGCCGCCGAGTACCTGGTGATGGCTGCCATGCTCGCCGAGATCAAGTCGCGCATGCTGTTGCCGCGTTCGGAGACGGTGGAAGCCGAAGAAGACGACCCACGCGCGGAACTGATCCGCCGCCTGCAGGAGTACGAACGCTTCAAGGCCGCCGCCGAAGGCATCGATGGCTTGAGCCGGGTGGGCCGCGACGTGGTGGTGCCCAAGCTGGATGCCCCCGAGGCCCGTGCGCGCAAACTGTTGCCGGACGTGACCCTGGAAGAATTGCTGATGTCCATGGCCGAGGTGCTGCGCCGTGGCGATATGTTTGAAAGTCACCAGGTCAGCCGCGAGGCGCTGTCCACCCGCGAGCGCATGAGCGACGTACTGGAGCGCCTCAAGGGCGGCGGTTTTGTGCCGTTTGTCGAGCTGTTCACCGCCGAAGAAGGGCGCCTGGGAGTGGTGGTGACGTTTATGGCGATCCTCGAACTGGTCAAGGAGTCCTTGGTCGAGCTGGTCCAGAATGAGCCTTTTGCGGCTATCCACGTGCGGGCGCGAGCCGAATAACGAGCTGAATCGATGAATCTGACTGAACCCCGCGAACTGGCACCGCTGCTGGAAGCTTTCCTACTGGCGTCGGGCAAACCGCAATCCCTGGAACGCTTGTTCGAACTCTTTGAAGAAGCCGAACGCCCCGAACCGCCGGTGTTCAAGAAGGCGCTGGAGATTCTGCGCAAGTCCTGCGACGGTCGTGCGTTCGAACTGCGCGAGGTGGCGTCGGGTTATCGCCTGCAGATTCGTGAGAAATTTTCCCCTTGGGTGGGCCGCCTGTGGGAAGAGCGCCCCCAGCGCTACTCGCGGGCGATGCTGGAGACCATGGCGCTGATCGCCTATCGCCAGCCCATCACCCGGGGCGAGATCGAGGACGTGCGGGGCGTGGCGGTCAACAGCCACATCGTCAAGACGCTGCTGGAGCGCGAGTGGATCCGCATCGTCGGCTACCGTGACGTGCCCGGCAAACCGGCGATGTTTGCCACCACCAAGGTGTTCCTCGACCATTTCAACCTGAAAAACCTCGACGACCTGCCGCCGCTGGCCGAATTGCGCGAGATGGAAGCCGAGCCGGTGCTCGACTTCGACGACGCCCCCGTCCCGGCCGGCCTGCAGGAACTGGCCGACGCCACCGCCGAGCCGGAAGAGCCGAAGGACGAAACCAGTTTCCATACCTTGCTGCTGGAACTGGACGACATGGAGCAGGGCATCAAGACCGACTTTGATGACTTGTTGCGTGACGGTGCGACTGAGGCAGAACCCCAGGAAACCGATCCCGAGCCAGAACCCGACCCTGAAGAAGACATCCTCGGCGTCGCTGAAGCCCGCGAAAAACTCCTGGCCGCCGTCGCCGCTCTCGAACAGCCGCCTTTGAGCGAGGAAGAAGACGAAGCCCGGGCCCTGGCCGAAGCCATCGAGGCCGAGCGTCGCCAGTTCGAAGATTGACACGGATCCCACATGGCTCACCGGTCGGCGGAAAAACCGACTGCCGGCCACTAATCGACTAGTCTCTGATGCGCAACGCGCGCCATGCGCGTATGATTCGCGACCCTTTGCCGAGCTATTCGGCCAAAGCCCCGCTTTCAACACTCTTCAGGCCATGCCTGAATCGACCCACCGGGAGGTGCTTAAGATGAACGACAAAGACCAGAACGACAGCCAGGAAATCGGCCCAGCAGGCGAAAAACTGCAAAAGGTGCTGGCGCGTATCGGCGTGGGCTCGCGCCGCGACGTCGAAGCCTGGATCACCCAGAAGCGCATCAAGGTCAACGGCGTCGAGGCTACCCTCGGCCAGCGCGTCGACCTGCACGACGCAATCACCATCGATGGCAAGGTCATCAAGCGTGAAGAGGCCGCCGAATCGGTGCGCCGCGTGATCATGTACAACAAACCCGATGGCGAGATCTGCACCCGTGACGACCCGGAAGGCCGTCCGACCGTGTTCGACAAGATGCCCAAGCCCAAAGAAGGCCGCTGGATCAACATCGGTCGTCTGGACATCAACACCACCGGCTTGCTGATGTTCACCACTGACGGTGAGCTGGCCAACCGCCTGATGCACCCGTCCTACGAGATGGACCGCGAGTACGCCGTGCGTGTACGCGGTGAAGTCGATGACGAGATGATCGAGCGCCTCAAGGCTGGCGTGGTGCTGGAAGACGGCCCGGCCAAGTTCACCGACATCAAGCAGGCACCGGGTGGCGAAGGTTTCAACCACTGGTACCACTGCGTGGTGATGGAAGGCCGTAACCGTGAAGTGCGTCGCCTGTGGGAATCCCAGGGCCTGGTGGTCAGCCGCCTGAAGCGCGTGCGTTTCGGTCCGGTGTTCCTCAACTCCGACCTGCCGATGGGCCGCTGGCGCGAAATGAGCCAGTACGAAGTCGACATCCTCAGCGCCGAAGTCGGCCTGACGCCGGTGGCGATGCCGCAGATGAACGCCAAGAGCAAAGACAAGCTTGAGCGGATGCAGCGTAAATCGTCGCGCCCGGTGGCGCGCACCGAGCGTGTTGCCCGCACCCTGCGACCTGCGTTGAATGCACCGGCGACTGGCGGTCGTATCTCCCGAGAGCCGCAGATCGAAGGTGAGCGCCGCCCAACCGCGCCGTCGCGTCAGGAAGGCGAGCGTGCGCCGCGTGCACCGCGTCCGGCCCCGGCCGGTGGTCGCAGCAACCGAGGTGAAGCGGATCGCCCAGCCGACAACGCCAGCACCAAGCGTCCAGCCAAGCCGGCGGCGAACAAGCGCCCTGGCCCGAAACTGGTCGCGGACGAGCCGTCTGGCAAGCGCCGTGGCGCACCGGCCGGTTCCGGCCAGCGTCCTGGTTTTGGTCGCAAGAAGCCGCAGTGATTTGATCGCCGCATAAAAAACGCCAACCCTCGGGTTGGCGTTTTTTTTGATCTGAATTTGAAATGCATTCAACTGTGGGAGGGGGCTTGCCCCCGATAGCGGTATGGCAGCCACCACATACATCAACTGACCGACTGCCATCGGGGGCAAGCCCCCTCCCACATTCAGATTTTCAGCGTTGGTTAACGCTTTGCTCAGAACGCAAAGGACCCGTCAAACACCGGCTTGTCATCCAGCGCCAACACCCCACTGGCAAAGATCAGATCCAGATGATGGCTGCCTTTCTGCCCACCTCCCAGTCCCAGGTGCAACCCGCAATGGCGCTCCTCGAACCCGGCGTTGCGCGCATACAGATCCTTCACCCCTTCATTGGTACCAATCCCCAACTCTTCCACACGCCGGTTCGACGGATTGGCATTCAGGTACTTGTTGAAATCATCGGCCAACCCCGGCACTTCACTGGCCACGCTGCAGATGGTCGAGTTCTCGATCCACAGCTCCAGCGGTGACTCCAGCACGCCGTATTTACGTGCGAACGGGATGGTGCTGAGAAAGGTGCCGACAAACCGCACCTGGCCATTGATCGCTTCGCTGTGGGTGGCGATCTCACCCGGCGCCAGGTCGTGGTTGCCGACGCCGTTGATATTGGTCCACTTCTTGATGCTGCTCATTGGCGCTTCCAGCCGCGAGCCATGTTTGTCGGTAAAGCTCAGCACGTTGGCCTGGGACATGCGCCGAATCAGCGTGGCGTTGAGGTCGGCGATGCGCTGCGGCTCGACGCTGAAGGTGTCGTAGAAATAGTCGCCGTAATCCTTGAACAGCAGGGATTTTTTCCAGTGTTCGGCCATCACGCCCTGCAGGGCACGGATGAAGTCCGGGCCTTCGGCGCGTGGGTTGGGCAGGGTAGAGGAGTCGTAGAGAAACAGGTACAGGTCGCAGGCTTCGATGGCTGTGGCCAGGGTGTCGCTGGCGGCCAGGTCCAGGCGCTGCACCTGGAAGTTGAAACGCGCGGCGCTTCCCTGGGTGATCGCCTGGGCGATGGCGTCGTAGCGCTCGGTATGGCCCAGCAGCACGGTGGGGCGGCTCAGGCCACTGAGGGCCGGATGGTGCGCGAGGTAGTAGAGAAAGTGTTCGACGGCGCGGGCCTTGTCCATGACGTACATCCTTCTGTGCCTTGGGTAAGGGAGCAGGTGCCGTGCACGGCACCTGCCGGGAGCGTGCCGGCTTTTAGAAAGGCCACATCGCGGTGCCAAATGGCACAACGGCGTCAGCTTGCATCATTTCAACGGCCGCCTCATGGGTCGGCGCTTCAAACCAGTCGTCGAGTTGCAGTTCGGTTTCCAGGTCGTTTTCCAGTGCTTGCATGGTGTATCTCCTAGAGGACGGTGTTTGAGAACGGCTTGCCAACGGGCTTCGTGGGCAAGTGGAAAGAACCTAGGAGAGAGTGTTTCAAAATGCAAAATTTTTATTGACACGGTTTCATTTGGATTTTTTGTTCTGTTTTCCCGGTTTGATTTTTTCTTCAGGAAAAACAGACAGCTGGCGCTGCTGAATTACGGGAAATTTCTGACCGCCATTTTTTATTCAGATCACAGCTGTAACGTGAATTTTCCATGCTGTAACGATTAATTTACGCGCAAATCACCACATTGTTGGCCGATTCTTTCCTGTAAGGATTACCTGACAGATCGTCGCACTCGCCTTGAGCAGGCGGCCCCAAGCTGTCGAGCGGTGTACAATGCGCCGCGTTTTACTGTGACCCCCTTGCGTATCCACGCAAAAGGCCAAGACCTCAGGGTTTACCCACCCTGATCACTCCGCCTGGCCACGAGCCGGACGGGTTCGATTTCGTCACAGATAAAAACAAACAGGTGACGCATGACCGTAAGAAAGACGCTGTACTCCTGGTGCCTGCGCTGGGGTTTGAGCGGCGCTGCTTGAGTCGTTGATTCAACGCAGCAACCTGCAGTCAAAATTCTCAAACCTTGCGTGAGACCCTTTTCATGAGTGGACCCCATTCCTCTTCAGGCGAGCTGAAACGCGGCCTGAAAAACCGGCATATCCAGCTGATCGCCCTCGGTGGCGCCATCGGTACCGGCCTGTTCCTCGGCTCGGCCGGGGTGCTCAAATCCGCCGGACCGTCGATGATCCTGGGTTATGCCATCTGCGGCTTCATTGCCTTCATGATCATGCGCCAGCTTGGCGAAATGATCGTCGAAGAGCCGGTCGCCGGTTCCTTCAGCCACTTTGCCCACAAGTACTGGGGTGGTTTCGCCGGCTTCCTGTCGGGGTGGAACTGCTGGATTTTGTACATCCTGGTGGGCATGTCGGAACTGACCGCCGTCGGCAAATACGTGCACTACTGGTGGCCGGAGATCCCGACCTGGGTCTCGGCCGCGGCGTTCTTCGTGCTGATCAACCTGATCAACCTGGCCAACGTCAAAGTGTTCGGTGAGGCCGAGTTCTGGTTCGCCATCATCAAGGTGGTGGCCATCGTCGGCATGATCGCCCTGGGCAGCTACCTGCTGGTCAGCGGCAGCGGCGGGCCGCAGGCGTCGGTGAGCAACCTGTGGGACCACGGTGGTTTCTTCCCCCACGGCGTCGGCGGATTGGTGATGGCCATGGCGATCATCATGTTCTCCTTCGGCGGCCTGGAGATGCTTGGTTTCACCGCAGCCGAAGCCGACCAGCCACGCACCGTGATCCCGAAGGCGATCAACCAGGTGATCTATCGCATCCTGATCTTCTACATCGGCGCCCTGGTGGTGCTGTTGTCGCTGACGCCGTGGGACAGCCTGCTGGAAACCCTCAACGCTTCCGGTGATGCCTACAGCGGCAGCCCGTTCGTGCAGGTGTTCTCGATGCTGGGCAGCAACACCGCCGCGCATATCCTTAACTTTGTGGTGCTGACGGCGGCGCTGTCGGTATACAACAGCGGCACCTACTGCAACAGCCGCATGTTGCTGGGCATGGCCGAGCAGGGCGATGCGCCCAAGGCATTGGCCAAGATCGACAAGCGCGGCGTGCCGGTGCGTTCCATCCTCGCCTCGGCGGCGATCACCCTGGTGGCGGTGCTGATGAACTACCTGATCCCGCAACACGCGCTGGAACTGCTGATGTCCCTGGTGGTGGCCACGCTGGTGATCAACTGGGCGATGATCAGCTTCTCCCACTTCAAATTCCGCCAGCACATGAACCGCACCGGCCAGGTGCCGCTGTTCAAGGCGTTGTGGTACCCCTACGGCAACTTCGTTTGCCTGGCGTTCGTGGTGTTCATCCTGGTGATCATGCTGATGATCCCGGGGATCCAGGTGTCGGTGTACGCGATTCCGGTGTGGGTGGCGTTTATGGCGGTGTGTTATGGGATCAAGAACAAACGCAAGGCACGTGCGGCCGTGAGCACAACGGGGGCAGTTCTGGAGTAGGACCTTTCCTCAAACAGCAGACCCGGCGCCGTGCCGGGTTTTTTGTTTGGGTGAGCAGGTTAGAATCGCCCCTGGTTTTTTCGAGCGTGCCCGGAGGTCCCATGCAACACATCGATATCGACGGCGGCGCCTTTCAGCGTGATGAGTTGGAAGACCTGATTGACCAGCACTCCGGCCCCTTGCGCCTCACTGGCGTGGACTTGAGCGGCGCCGATTTGTCGCGCATGACCCTGGATCATTGGGTGTTCGAACGCTGCATCCTGGTCCAGACTTCTTTCTTGGGGGCTCGCCTGGAAGGCACGCTGTGGAAAAGCTGCCGTGCCAGCCTTGCCATTTTCGAAGCGGCCAACCTGCTGGAAGCGCAATTCCACAACTGCGACCTGAACAACACCCGCTGGCAGCGCAGCAAGCTTTCCCAGGCCAGTTTTGAACACTGCAAGTTGACCGGCGCCAACTTCACCCATTGCGCCTCGCTGGGCCTGAGTTTCAGCGAAACGCGGCTGAACAGCGCTTTTCTGTCTGGATTGTCGTTTGCGCGGACCGTACTGAATAACCTGGATTTTTCCGACAGCGATTTGTCTGATGCCGACTTTCGCAAGGCTGAGCTGATCGATTGCAGCCTCGCCCATGCTCGCATCAATGGCGCCAACTTTGCCGACGCCGACCTACGCGGTGCGGATTTGAGCGGGTTTCGCCTCAATGATGCCAAACTGTTCAAAGGCGCCGTGATTTCCAAAGCCCAGGCGTCGATGCTCTTGTCTGAGTTGGGCTTGTCCGTTGCCTAAGGTTTTTGATTGATGCTGGTAATTTCCAACAACGTGCACCTGCCGGATGCCGAGGTCGAGCTGACCGCTATCCGCGCCCAGGGCGCTGGTGGGCAGAACGTCAACAAGGTGTCGAGCGCCGTGCACCTGCGCTTTGATATTCCCGCATCGTCGCTGCCGGACTTCTACAAGGACCGGTTGCTGGCGCTGCGTGACAGTCGCATTACCAGCGAAGGCGTGCTGGTGCTCAAGGCGCAACAATACCGGACCCAGGAGCAGAACCGCGCGGATGCGCTGGAGCGCCTGGTGGAGTTGATCCTCAGCGCTACCAAGGTGGAGAAAAAGCGCCGCCCGACCAAGCCGACCCTGGGCTCGAAAAAGCGTCGCCTCGAATCCAAGACCAAGCGCGGCAGCATCAAGGCTGGGCGTGGCAAGGTCGATTTTTAGTCGCCGCGTGCCTCACGGGCTTTCGGCGCTTGTCGGTACAGGTAAACACTGAGCAGCAAGCCACCCAAGGCGGCGAGGGCGGCGAACAGGAAGATCGACGCAAAGCCAAACCCCGCCGCCACGGCACCGGCGAGCGGGCCGGTGATGCCCAACGACAGGTCGATAAACAGCGAGTAAGCCCCCACCGCCGAGCCTCGGCTGGACGCCGGTACCAAGTTGACGGCTTCGACGCCCAAGGCGGGAAACACCAGGGAGAAGCCAAACCCGCTCAACGCCGCGCCGGCCAGGGCCAGGCTGGCATCCGGGGCGAGCCATAGCAACAGCAGGCCGAGGATCTCCACCGACAGGCAGGCAATCGCCACGCGAAACCCGCCGATCCGGTTGATCAGGTTGCCGAACAGCAGCCGTGCACCGATAAAGCTGGCGCCGAACAGGCTCAATGCCCACACCGCGTTATCCCAGTGCTGGGTGGTGTAGTACAGGGTGATGAAGGTCGCGATGGTGCCAAATCCAATCGAGCCCAGCGCCAGCGCGCAGCCGTGGGGCAATACCCGGCCCAGCACATTCATGAAGGGAAGGCGCACGCCGGCCACGATCGGTGCGGCGACCTTGTTCCAGGCCAACAGCAGGCCGACGATGGCCAGCAGGATGATGCTGACCCCCATGCTCCACAACCCGAAACTCTTCACCAGCACGACGCCCAACGGTGCACCGACCGCCAGTGCGCCGTAGCTGGCGATGCCGTTCCAGGAAATGACCTTGGCGGTGTTCTGCGCGCCGACCCGGCCGATGCCCCAGCCGATGGCGCCCGAGCCCACCAGGCTTTCCGCGCTGCCCAGCACCAGGCGGCCGATCAACAGGCTGCCCAGGCTCAAGGCCGGCAGGCTGGAGAACCACGCAGCGAGCAGCATGAACACGCCGCTCAGGCCGCAGCCGGCCAGGCCGATCAGCACGGCGCGCTTGCTCCCCAGGTTGTCGATGATCTTGCCCGCGTACGGGCGGCTCAGCAGGGTAGCCAGGTATTGCACACTGATCACCAGGCCGGCAATCACCGCGCCGTAGCCCAGTTCACTGTGGACATAGCCCGGCAACACGGCCAGGGGGATGCCGATATTCAGGTAGCCGATGAAGGTGAACAGGACGATGGAAACAACTTGCAGCGTGACCGCCATGGGGCGCTGGGTATCGAGCATGGGAGGGGTCCACTGTCGCAGCAGGTAAAGATAGGTTGCTAATGATACCGGTGGTTTGCTTCGCGCAGGGCGCTAAAACACAAAAACCTCGGATCAAAAAGACCTCAGGCGCGCGCAGGGGCCAGCAGTTGGGTGGTGACCAGGGCGGCCAGCGCGTTTTCCTGGGTGCCGAAACGCTTGAGCAGTACGGCCTGTTTCTCCGCGCTGAGGCGGTTCCACACCTCGACCATCTGCAGGGCTGCGTCGAGTACAGCGGTGTCCGGGTCGTCGGGGAGGGTATCGGTCATGGCGGGGCCTCGATTCATTCAGGCAGTGTGGAAAGCGCTTAACGTTGCGCTTTCCACACGGTCTGGTACGGCGTCAGTCCTGGCTTTTGCTGTCGACTGGTTTGGCTTCTTTTTTGGCCTCAGGCTGTTTATCGCTGGCCTGCTGCGGTGTTGGCTGCTCTGTAGGGTGCAGGCTTGGGAAGGGGAGATTAGGTATCTCGTGCATCGTCGTCGCTCCTCGCAAGGTCTGTTTTTTCAATCGCAGGTGATTCCGCGCTCTCAAAAAGCCTTGGCAGGATACAGCACCGCAAATGACAAAAAGATTTTTATGTCGCCGGATGCAGGAACTTTTATCGTTTAAACGGTCGTTCGCCTAGAACGGCACCTTGCCCAGAATCATGTCGCGGTACATCACAAAGTCCCCCAACAAGCTGTAAAACGGGTGCTGAAAGGTCGCCGGGCGGTTCTTTTCGAAGAAGAAGTGGCCGACCCAGGCAAAGCTGTAGCCGGCAATCGGCAACGCGACCAGCAAGCCCAACGAACCCCGGCCGATGGCATACGCCAGAATGCCGATTACCAGCGTGGTACCGATGAAATGCAGGCGCCGGCAGGTACTGTTGGCGTGCTCGGCCAGGTAGTAGGGGTAGAACTCAGCAAAGCTATTGAATCGCTTGATGTTTTCCACAGTGGCTGGCCCTTTGATTGTTATGCCGCCCAACAGATGTTCGGCGGGGAGCTTATTTGAGTCTAGAGTGATCAGTAGTAACAGCCAGTGACAATAGATGCCACTTTAGTATCCTTGGCTTCCTGGCTGTCGTTTGAGCCTGCTTTATTAAGAAGACGCCATGAGCGAACGAACAACTTCTGCAAGCTGGGCGATGGGGATAGTCAAGGCACTGGAAATGGACGGCCTGGATTGCCGCGCCTTGTTCAGGCAACTGGGCCTGGACTACGCCGCCCTGAATGACCCCGATGCGCGGTTTCCACAGGATTGCATGACCCGCCTGTGGCAGCGCGCGGTGGAGCTGTCGGGCAATCCGGCGATCGGTCTGAACATGGGCAAAGTGGTGCGGCCGGCGTCGTTTCATGTGGCCGGCTATGCGCTGATGTCCAGCAACACCCTCGCCGAGGGTTTTATGCGCCTGGTGCGTTACCAGCGCATCATCGCTGAAAGTGCCGACCTGAGTTTCCGACTGATCCCCGAAGGGTATGCGCTGATTCTGACGGTGCACGGGGATCACCTGCCGCCGACCCGGCAAAGCGCCGAAGCCTCGCTGGCCAGTGCCCTGGCGCTGTGTGGCTGGCTCACCGGCCGCACCCTGCAGCCGCGCAAGGTGGTGCTGCAAGGTGATCAGCCGGCGGACCTTGGCCCGTACAAACAAGCCTTCCACGCACCCCTGGAGTTCAACGCGCCCTACGACGCGTTGATTTTCGAGCGGGCCGACATGGAAGCGCCGCTGCCCACGGCCAACGAGGCCATGGCGCTGTTGCATGATCGATTTGCCGGTGAATACCTGGCGCGTTTCTCGGAAAGCCGCGTGACCCACAAGGCGCGGCAAGTGCTGTGCCGGCTGTTGCCCCAGGGCGAGCCCAAGCGTGAAGTGGTGGCGCAGACGTTGCACCTGTCCCAGCGCACCTTGCAGCGGCGGCTACAAGAGGAGGGCACCAGCTTCCAGACCCTGCTCGACGACACCCGACGCGAACTCGCCGAGCAATACCTGGCACAGCCGAGCATGACCTTGCTGGAAATCGCCTACCTGTTGGGTTTTGCCGACCCGAGCAACTTCTTCCGTGCGTTTCGTCGCTGGTTCGATGCCACGCCCGGCGAATACCGGACGCGGTTGTTGGAAACCTCGGTTGTCAGTGACGCCAAAAAGCCGGAATACACAGAACAAAGACCGTAATGATCTCGAGTCGACCGAGCAGCATGCCCAATGACAGGATCCATTTGGCCGCATCCGGCAGGCTGGCGAAGTTGCCCGCCGGGCCGATGGTTTCCCCCAGGCCCGGGCCGACACCGGACACCGTGCTGGCGGCGCCGGTCAAGGCGGTCATCCAGTCCAGGCCCAGCAGCGACAACGCGAGGGCGATGGCGCAGATGGTGATGGCAAAGAAAAACGAAAACGTCAGGATCGAACGCACGATCTCTTCATCCAGGCGGTGGCCGTTGTACTTTTGCTTGATCACCGCGCGCGGGTGAATCAGCTGGTTCAAGTTGGCCTTGAGCAGGATGTAGGCGACCTGGAAACGGAAGATCTTGATCCCGCCGGCTGTCGAGCCCGAGCAACCACCGATAAACCCCAGGTAGAAGAACAGCATCAGTGAGAAGTTGCCCCACAGGCTGTAGTCCCCCAACGCGAAACCGGTGGTGGTGACCACCGAGGTCACGTTCAACGCCACATGGCGCAGGGCATCGAGCCAATGCAGGTTGGTGGTCCACCAGTACCAGGTACCGAGCACCAACCAGGTCACGATCAGCAAACCGAGCAAGCCTTGTACCTGCTGATCCTTGATCAGTGCCTTGCGGTTGCCGCGCAACGTGGCCACATACAGGGTGAACGGCAGGCTGCCGAGAATCATCACCACCACCGCCACCCAGTGCACCGCCGGTTGTTTCCAATGGGCCAGGGACTCATCCGAGGTGGAGAAGCCGCCGGTGGAAATCGCCGACATTGCGTGGTTGATTGCATCGAACAGGCCCATGCCCGCCCACCAGAACGCCAGGCTGCCAAGGATGGTGATACCCACATAGGCCGCCACGATCAGCCGCGCCACCATGTGCGAGCGGGGCATGACTTTTTCCGAGCGGTCCGAGGACTCGGTCTGGAACAGGCGCATGCCACCGATGCGCAGCAGCGGCAGGATCGCTACCGCCATGCCGATAAAACCGATACCACCGAGCCAGTGCAGCAGCGAGCGCCACATCAGGATGCCAGGCGACAGGGTGTCCAGGCCGCTCAACACCGTGGAGCCGGTGGCGGTGATGCCGGACATGCTTTCGAAGAACGAGTCGGTGTAGCTGATGTGCTGGGTCAACAGAAAGGGCAGCGCGGCGAAGACACACACCACCACCCAGCTGCTGACGGTCAGCAGGTACATGTCCCGCGGGCGCAGGTGCACATGCTCGGGGCGACCGGGAATCACCAGGGCCAGGCCGGCGAGAAAGGTGATCATGCTGGCCCACAGGAACGAAGGCAGGTCGCTGGTGCGTTCGAAAATCACCAGGGTGGCCATGGGCACGACCATGGCGATCGCGAGGGTGATCAGGAAGATGCCGATGATGAAACCGATGATACGCAGGGTCGGCAACGCCATGAAATTCGCTCGAGGTAGGGCAGAGGCGCCATTCTACCTGGGGTGCAAGGCATGTAAACCGGGGTTTGAGGCAATGCAGTCAAATGTGGGAGGGGGCTTGCCCCGATGGCGATGTGTCAGTAAACATGTGCTTCACTGACACATCGCCATCGGGAGCAAGCCCCTCCCACCTGGATCAGAACTCGTGATCAGCGTTATCCGGGTTCAGGTCGCTGATACCCAGCTTGCCCGCTGCCGCTTCGATCGAGCCAGTCTGCTTGACCAGTGCGGCGATGGCGTCGCGCACGATCTGGTTGCCTGCGTCATTGCCGGCTGCGATCAACTGGTCGTAGTGCTCACCCTTGTTGGCGTGGTCCACCATGACCTGGATCTTCGCTTCGGTTGCCGCCAGGTCCGCTTTCAAGGCGGTGTCGGCAGCCGGGTCGGCCTTGGCCACCAGGGACGACAGGCTGGCGCCGGTCATTTTGGTGCCGTCGACGCGGGTGTACTCGCCCAGGTAGACGTTGCGGATGCCCTTGGCGTCGTAGAAGTGCGAGTTGTGCGTGTTGTCGCTGAAGCAGTCCTGTTCGTCTTCCGGCGAGTTGGCTTCCAGGGACACCTTCATGCGCTCACCGGCCAGCTCGCCCAGGGACAGGCTGCCCATGCCGAACAACATTTTGCGCAGGCCGTCGGTGGCAGGTTCCGCCTCCAGGGTGGCGCGGTAGTTGTCTTCGACGTTGGGTTTCCAGTTGCCGACCATTTCTTCCAGGTCGCTGACCAGCAGTTGGGTCACGGCACGCAGGTAAGTGCGGCGGCGCTCGTTGTGGCCACCGGTGGCACCGTCGCCCGTCAGGTAGTCCGACGCCGGACGGTTGCCGGCGCCTGGGCCGGTGCCGTTCAGGTCCTGGCCCCACAGCAGGAATTCGATGGCGTGGTAGCCGGTGGCGACGTTGGCTTCGGAACCGCCCAGCTCATTGAGGCTGGCGAGTTTTTCCGGCGTGATGTCCTTCACGTCGACCTTGTCTTCGCCGACCTGGATCTGGGTGTTGGCAATGATATTGGCGGTGGCGCCCGGGTTGCCCAGGGCGTGTTCGTAGGACTTGTCGACGTAGTCGATCAGGCCTTCGTCCAGCGGCCATGCGTTCACCTGGCCTTCCCAGTCGTCGATGATGGTGTTGCCGAAGCGGAACACTTCGCTCTGCAGGTACGGGACGCGGGCGGCGATCCAGGCGGTACGTGCGGCTTTCAGGGTTTCGTCGTTCGGCTTGGCGAGGAACGCGTCGATCGCGGTTTGCAGGGTTTTCGCGGTGGACTCGGCATCGCTGTAGACCGCAAATACCATGTCTGCGTAATGCGCGACCACGGCCTTGGCGGCCGCTTCGTCGACCTGGCCGGCAGGGGTGGCAGCCGCTGGAGCGGTAGTGCTGGCAGCCGGGGTCGGCGCCTGTGGCGCTGCGGCCTTGTCTTTACCTTCGCCACAGCCGGCGAGAGAAATGGCAATGGCCAGCAGACTGGCGGTGGCCAGGGGCATACGAATCATGGCAAACATCCTGCTTCGGTTGTTGATGGGGCGCGCGGGGGGAGCGCAAAAACTGCGACATAATGCGAAAGATTTGCATTTTGTGTAAAGGGTTATACGCGGGAAATATTCAGTATCGTTTTGGCCGGTCAAAGAATGACGGCGTTGTTACGCTCCGACTGCTTGAGAAATGCCGCCAGCTCCCTGGCCTGCAAGGGTTTGCTGTAGTGGTAACCCTGACCCTCATGGCAGCCCTCGGAGATGATGTAGGCCTCCTGCTCAGCGGTTTCCACGCCTTCGGCGATCACCTGCATGCCCAGGCTTTTGCCCAGTTGGATGATCGCGCGCACGATGGTGGCATCGTCGTCATCGTCCAGCAGGTCCTGGACGAAGCTCTTGTCGATCTTGATCTTGTCCAGGGGCAGGCTTTTCAAGTAGCTGAGGGATGAGTAACCGGTGCCAAAGTCATCAATGGCAATCAACGCCCCGGAACGACGCAGGCTCAGCAGATGCTGGGCCGCGGTGCTGATGTCTTCCATCAGGCCGGTTTCGGTGACTTCCAGTTCCAGGCTGCGCGGCGGCAGGCGGTAGATCTGCATCAGGTTATTGACCACCCGTGGCAGTTCGGTGTGGTGCAGTTGCACGGTGGACAAGTTGACCGCCATGCGCAGGTCGGTGAAGCCCAGGTCGTGCCATTCGCGCAATTGCCGGCAGGCCTGGTCCAGTACCCATTCGCCAATCGGAATAATGGTGCCGTTCTGCTCGGCCAGCGGGATAAACAGGTCCGGCGGTACCAGGCCATGCTCTGGATGCTGCCAGCGGATCAGCGCCTCCACACCGACCACGCGGTGATCGCGGTAGCTGATCTGCGGTTGGTACACCAAATGGAATTGGTTGCGACTGAGCGCTTCGCGCAGGTCTTTTTCCAGCTCGCGGCGGCGGCGCATTTCGCTGTCGACGCTGGCGATATAGAACTGATAACGGTTGCGCGAACGGGTCTTGGCCAGGGTCATGGTCTGTTCGGCTTTTTGCAGCAGCTTTTCGGTGCTGTCGCCGTCTTCCGGGAACAGGGTGATGCCGATGGTGGCGCGCAGGCGGATGCCTTCGTGGTCGAGAGCGAACTCCGCCTCCAGGTCGTCCAGAATGCTTTGTGCCAGCTCGGCGGCCTCGTAAGGCTGGTCGATATCGGCCTGCACCAAGGCGAACTGGTCGCCGCCCAGTCGGGCGAGTGCGCCGAGGCGGCCGCTGTGGGCACGCAATCGGTCGGCCAAGGCCAGCAACAATTTGTCACCGGCCTGGTAGGTGAACTGTTCGTTGACGCTCTTGAAGTCATCCAGCCCCACGCACAATACCGCTACGCGCCGTTGTCGACGGCCGGCGTCGATGAGAATCTTGTCCAGTTGCTCCTGCAGTTTCTGGCGGTTCGGCAGGCCGGTCAGGAAGTCGTACTGGGCCATGCGCAACAGGCTGCTTTCGGCCTCATGACGCAAATGGGTGTTACGTTCGATGGATTCGAGCAATTGGTTGGCGGTGTTGATCCACAGCCCCAACTCGTTGCGCTCGTGGCCCTTGAGCTGCGGGATCTTGTGTTCGCTGGGCCGGTCCGGGTTGATCGACGTCAGGTGCTCGATGATCCGTGACAGCGGCTTGGTCAGCAGCCAGTGATAGACCAGGTACAGCACCAGGCCCATGGCCAGGGCGCGCAACACCCCGGAAATGAAGATGATCACCGAGTTGACGATAAAGCCCTGGCCATAAGTCGCGGTGTCGAGGGTGATGCTCAGGTCGCCGTAATACTCGCTGTAGGGGCCTTTGCCCACCAGCGCCGTGGTGAAGGTGCGTTCCCGGCCAAGAATCAGGTCGGTCAACCAGCGGCTGGGCGCTTGCTGCAAGGCACGGCTTTTTTCTGCCAGCATGGTTTCGTTGGGGTGGCCGATGGACGCCATGCGCACGGCGTCATCCTGGAACAGGCCCTCAATCACTTGCATGCCCATCTCGCGGTCCAGGCTGTAGACGGCCTGGGTCGAGGGGTCGCGAAACATGTCGAGGATGCGCTGGGCATCGCCGGCTACGGCCTGGCGTGTCTTGTAGGCATCAAAGACGATCTGCGCCACGCTCAGCACGACGCCCACGATCAATGCCGACAGCAGCACAACCCGTAGCAACTTCACCGACAAGCTGTTCTTGAGTTCCAGCTTCAAAGGGTCATTCCTTGTTCCATGCGGGTAGCCTCAATATGCCATGAGTATTGGCAATCTGGTGAGGGCAGTCAAAGGAACATTGGGGTTAACCGGGTTTGAAGGAGGGGAGCGAGGCGGATTGCTGTCCGCCCGCCCGTTACGAGCCGCGGCGGCGGGTCGTTTAAAACTTCAGCGTGCGGTTTCCTAATTCCAGTGTGTTCGAATAATCAACCGATTTTTTGGTGGGTTCGAAAGCCTGGTCAAGCATTTTCCCCAAAGTCTTGGCTGCCACGTCAGCAAAGGGTTGGGCAAGCGGTAAGAGGGACTTGGTGATGTCGCCAGCGGTTTTAACAACGTCGCCAACGATAGGCAGAGCTGCGAGTGCGCCAATGGTCATTGTGATTTCTCCGACAGATAAGAGAGGCTGATTCCTCCAGAGACTGCGTGGCAAAGGCCTGTCACTCAGTTCCATCACGCACAAAAAAGCCCGGCATTCGCCGGGCTCTTTTTTTTCTGCAAGCAGTGCTTAGGCAGTGAAGGTCTTGCCTTCGAATTGCTCAGCCACGAACTTCCAGTTGACCAGGTTCCAGAACGCTTCCACATACTTTGGACGCACGTTGCGGTAGTCGATGTAGTAGGCGTGTTCCCACACGTCGCAGGTCAGCAGCGGGGTGTCGCCGCTGGTCAGCGGGTTGCCGGCGCCGATGGTGCTGGCCAGGGCCAGGGAACCGTCAGCCTTTTTCACCAGCCAGCCCCAACCGGAGCCGAAGGTGCCGACGGAGGTCTTGGTGAACTCTTCCTTGAACTTGTCGAACGAACCGAACGCCGCGTTGATGGCTTCAGCCAGCGCGCCGGTAGGTTGGCCGCCGGCGTTTGGCGCCAGGCAGTTCCAGTAGAAGGTGTGGTTCCAGACCTGGGCAGCGTTGTTGAAGATACCGCCCGAAGAGGATTTGACGATCTCTTCCAGGGTCTTGCCTTCGAACTCGGTGCCTGGCACCAGGTTGTTCAGGTTCACGACATAGGTGTTGTGGTGCTTGTCGTGGTGGTATTCCAAGGTTTCCTTGGAGATGTGCGGCTGCAGGGCATCGTGTGCGTAGGGCAGCGGCGGCAATTCGAAAGCCATGATAAATCTCCTAATCAGGTCAGTTGCGGTGAGCGCAAGGCCGATCACGGGCGGCCAAACAAGCGCCGGGGAGTTTGTACTCTTTGCGGCGCAGGGTCAGGATCATAGCACCGGGGTTGTGGCAAAACCACGCAACAACTGTGTGGGATAGAGGTTCCAGAGCGTTTTGGAATATTCCTCAGGCACTGATCAATTGATAGGCCACGCTGAACATCATCACCGCCACCAACAGGTCCAGCAGGCGCCAGGTGGCCGGGCGTGCCAGCCAGGGTGCCAGCCACGCCGCGCCGAGCGCGAGGGTTGCGAACCACAGCAGCGACGCACTGGCCGCGCCGGCGACGTAGGCGCCGGGTTCGGTTTGTTGGGCGCCGAGTGAGCCGATCAGCAACACGGTGTCCAGGTACACGTGAGGGTTGAGCAGGGTGACGGCCAGCGCGCTCAGCAGCACCGCGCGCAGCGAGCGCACCTGCAGGTTGCCGCCCTGGTCCAGGCTCTGTTTCGAACAGGCCCGGCGGAGTGCGCAGGCCCCGTACCAGATCAGGAAAGCTGCGCCGCCCCAGCGTGCGATCGCCAGCAGTATCGGGCTCTGCGCCAGCACTGTGGCCAGGCCGAATACCCCGGCGGCCACCAGCAGCGCATCGCACACCACACACAGCGCTGCCACGGGTAAATGATGTTCACGGCGCAGGCTTTGCGCCAAGACAAAGGCATTCTGGGTGCCGATGGCCATGATCAGGCCGAGGGCGACCAGCAAACCATTCAGGTAGCTTTGCCACATAGGGTCTACTCCGCGTTTGCCGCCAGTTGCTGCAACACGTGCATGGCACGCTGGGCATCGGCACGGCCGACGAACAGGTGGTCGTGGTAATAGCCGGCAATCACGTTGCAACTGATGCCGGCCTTGCCCAAGGCACTGGCGAAGGCGGCGGTCAGGCCCACGGCCTCCAGGGCCGAGTGCACATTCAAGGTGATCCACGCGGCGACGTAGTCGAAGGCCAGCCCAGCCTGTTCCGCTTGTTGGCGTTCGACGATCAGGGTCAGGCCTTCTTGTTCGCGGAAGCTGCCGATCACCTCGCAACCGGCAGGGATACGCTGATCAGGCAGGGTGCAGAATACGTAGTCGCCGTCATTCAGATGAGGGCTCATGCTGCGCAGCAGGGTAGCCAGGGCGGTTTCGCCAGCCATGGGAGGTTCCTTATAAAGAGAGAAGCGATGCTGGCTATTCTCATCGCGCAGGCTGTATAAGAAAAACCAATATTGCTGATCGCTCATTAGAGAAACTGATGTTCGACTATAAATTGCTTTCCGCTCTGGCGGCGGTGGTGGAGCAGGCGGGCTTCGAGCGCGCCGCCCAGGTGCTGGGGTTGTCGCAGTCGGCGATCTCCCAGCGCATCAAGTTGCTGGAGGCGCGTATCGGCCAGCCGGTACTGGTGCGGGCCACGCCGCCGACACCCACCGATATCGGCCGTCGCCTGCTCAACCATGTGCAACAGGTGCGCCTGCTGGAGCGCGACCTGCAAAGCCAGGTGCCGTCCCTGGATGAGGAAGGCATGCCCGAGCGCCTGCGTATCGCGTTGAACGCCGACAGCCTCGCCACCTGGTGGGCCGAGGCCGTCAGTGGTTTTTGCGCCGAGCAGCATCTGCTGTTGGATCTGGTGGTGGAGGACCAGACCGTAGGCCTCAAGCGCATGCGCGCCGGTGAAGTGGCGGCCTGTATCTGCGCCAGCGAGCGCCCGGTGGCCGGGGCACGTAGCCTGCTGCTGGGGGCCATGCGTTATCGCGCGTTGGCCAGCCCGGCCTTTATTGCCCGGCACTTTCCCGACGGCGTGCGCGCCGACCAACTGGCACGCACCCCGGCATTGGTTTTTGGCCCGGATGATTTCCTGCAACACCGCTACCTGGCATCCCTCGGCGTGGATGGCGGCTTCGAGCACCATTTATGCCCATCGTCCGAAGGCTTTATTCGCCTGACCGAAGCGGGCCTGGGTTGGGGGCTGGTGCCGGAATTGCAGGTGCGCGACCAACTGCAAAAAGGCCTCTTGGTCGAGTTATTGCCAGATAAGCCCATCGATGTGCCGTTGTACTGGCATCATTGGCGCAGTGGCGGGCAACTGCTGGGCTTGTTGACCGACCATCTGGCCCAGGCATGCGGGCAGTGGTTGGTGCCGTTGGAGTGATGGCGTGCGTCAAGGCAACAGCGATGAAAAACGAAAGCACACGGGGTAATACATGAAGATTCTGGTCACCGGCGCAAGCGGCTTCATCGGCGGGCGCTTTGCGCGTTTCGCCCTGGAGCAGGGCCTGGACGTGCGGGTCAACGGGCGACGTGCCGAAGGTGTGGAACACCTGGTCAGGCGCGGCGCCGAGTTTATCCAGGGTGATTTGAATGACGCCGACCTGGTACGCGATCTCTGCCGCGATGTCGAAGCCGTGGTGCATTGCGCCGGCGCCGTCGGGCTGTGGGGCAAGTATCAGGACTTTCATCAGGGCAATGTGCTGGTCACCGAAAATGTCGTCGAGGCCTGCCTCAAGGAGCGCGTGGGCCGTCTGGTGCACCTGTCGTCGCCGTCGATCTATTTCGATGGGCGCGATCACCTGGGGCTGACTGAAGAGCAAGTGCCCAAGCGCTTCAAGCACCCCTATGCCGCCACCAAGTACCTGGCCGAACAGAAGGTGTTCGGTGCCCAGGAGTTCGGCCTCGAAGTAGTGGCCCTGCGTCCGCGCTTCGTCACGGGCGCCGGTGACATGAGTATCTTCCCGCGCCTGCTGAAAATGCAGCGCAAGAATCGCCTGGCCATCGTCGGCGATGGTCTGAACAAGGTCGACTTCACCAGCGTGCACAACCTCAACGAAGCGCTGCTCAGCAGTTTGCTCGCCACGGGCTCGGCGCTGGGCAGGGCCTACAACATCAGCAACGGTACGCCAGTGCCGGTGTGGGATGTGGTGAACTACGTGATGCGCCAAATGGAGTTGCCGCAGGTGACGCGGTATCGGTCCTACGGTTTGTCCTACAGCGTGGCGGCACTCAACGAAGCGTTTTGCGCGATGTGGCCCGGTCGTCCCGAGCCGGCGTTGTCGCGCCTGGGCATGCAAGTGATGAACAAAGATTTCACCCTCGACATCAGCCGCGCCAGGCATTATCTGGACTACGAGCCCAAGGTCAGCCTGTGGACCGCCCTCGACGAGTTTTGCAGTTGGTGGAAGGCCCAGGACCCTGGGTTGAAGTAAGCACACAACAGGCAACACTTCGGGAACCGAATTCGGCGTTCCGGGTCGATCAGGGCGTCGGGAACGCGGTTTATACTCCCGTCGCTCGCCACCTCACCGATTCAGGGTTGATACATGCGCAACGATGCTAAAGACGATTTCGACAACGTTCCCAGCCTGCGGGCGGATGTCGGGGATGACGATGACTTCGAACCTACCCCGGCCACCTCAGTGCGTTCGCGTAACACCAAGGTGGTCAAGGTCAAGAGCGCCAGCACCGGCCCGTTGTGGGCCTTGATCGGCGCGCTGCTGATCGCCTTTGCGGGCCTGGCCTGGTGGAGCTTCCAGCAGATCTCCCTGATGGGCCAGCAGTTGGTGGCCACCCAGGAGAGCTTTGCGCGCATCAGCGAAGAAGCGGCGGGGCGCCTGCAGGATATTTCCGGCAAGGTGGTGGCCAGCGAGGCCAGCGTCAACAACGGCAGCGAAGCGCTGAAACTGCAGATCAAGCAGCTTGAAAGCCAGTTGCTTGAGCAGGGTAAACAGCAGATCGGCGTGGCCGGCCAGGCCACCGAGCTGGACAAGCGCCTGGCGCAAATGACCGCCAGCACCACCGACCTGTCCAACGCCAACAGCAAGCTGCAAGGCCAGGTCCAGGCGTTGACCGACGCCGTGGCGACCCTAAAGGCGGCGCAGGTTGACGCCGGCAAGCGCGATACAGAGATCAAGGAACTGGCCGCTGATGTGGCCGCCTTGAAGAAACAGGGCAACCCCAGCGCCGCCATCGCCCGGATCGAACAGGACCTCGTGGTGCTCAAGAGCGCCCAGGACAACGCGTCGGCCAACAGTGACGCGCCTACCAACAAGGAGTTCGACGTGTTCCGCATCCAGACCACGCGTAATATCACCACCTTGCAGAGCCAGGTGCAGAACCTCAACCAACAACTTAACGCGCCGGCGAGAGTTACCCCGCTCGGGCAATGAGGTCTCTTGTAGAAATGTCACCACTCGGTGACATTTCCCATCCCCTTCGTTACTTGCTCCCAGTGCGCCCTTGTTTAGACTCCGGTCATCCCACAAACAATAATAAGGGCCACCCATGACCACCCAACCACTGCCTGCCAGCAGTTGGCTGAACGCGCCTGCCCATCACGCCTGGCTCGCTGCCGAAGGCCAGCGCCTGCTGGCGTTTGCCAAGGCGTCTCGACTGCCCGATGGCTTTGGCAACCTGGACGACAAAGGCCGGCTGCCGGCCGATGCCCGCGCTGAAACCATGAACACCGCCCGCATGACTCACAGTTTCGCCATGGCCCACGCCATGGGGTTGCCTGGCTATGCCGAACTGATTGAACACGGGGTTGCCTCCCTCAACGGCCCGTTGCGCGACAGTGAGCATGGCGGCTGGTTCGCCGCACCCCACGCCGTCGACGGCAACCGTGGCAAGGCCGCGTACCTGCACGCCTTCGTGGCCCTGGCCGCCAGCTCTGCAGGGGTGGCGGGCGCTCCCGGCGCGCAACACTTGCTGAATGACGCCATCCATATCATCGACCAGTTCTTCTGGAGCGAAGAGGAGAGCGTGATGCTCGAGTCCTTTGCCCAGGACTGGAGCGGCGTCGAAGCCTATCGCGGCGCCAACAGCAACATGCACGCCACCGAAGCCTTCCTCGCCCTGGCCGATGTGACCGGCGATACACGTTGGTTGGACCGTGCGCTGCGGATCGTCGAGCGCGTGATCCATACCCATGCCGCCGGCAACCAGTTCATGGTGATCGAGCATTTCGATACAGGCTGGCAACCCTTGCTCGGTTACAACGAAGACAATCCCGCCGATGGCTTCCGCCCCTACGGCATTACCCCCGGCCATGGCTTCGAGTGGGCGCGGCTGGTGCTGCACCTTGAGGCCGCGCGCCTGCAAGCCGGGCTCGCCACCCCCGAGTGGCTGGTGACCGACGCCAAAGGCCTGTTCGCCAGTGCCTGCGAGTACGCCTGGGCGGTGGATGGTGCCCCCGGCATCGTCTACACCCTCGACTGGAACCACCGCCCGGTGGTACGCGAGCGCCTGCACTGGACCCATGCCGAAGCCAGCGCCGCTGCCCAGGCCCTGCTCAAACGCACCGGCGAATCGCATTACGAAACCTGGTACCGGCGCTTCTGGGAATTCTGCGAAACCCACTTCATTGACCGCATCAACGGCAGCTGGCACCACGAACTCAGCCCGCATAACCAACCCAGCAGCAAAATATGGGGTGGCAAGCCGGACCTGTACCATGCCTGGCAAGCGGTAGTGCTGCCTGCACTGCCCTTGGCACCCAGCATGGCCAGTGCCATCGGGGCTGGGCGCTATGTCACCAACTGGTGACATTTGTGCATCCCTTTGTTACCTGCGCCTCAAAAAACCCTGTTTAAACTCCGTGCAGCGCAAGCCTAAGACTTGCATGCATAACAACAAGAAAAGGTACTCAGATGAACGCGATTAATCGCCTCGCCGTCGCTATTTCCATTGCCTCGTTGTTTCCCCTCAGTGCATTTGCCGCCGACTCGAAAGGGACGGTTGAAGTTGTGCATTGGTGGACCTCGGGTGGTGAGAAGGCGGCTGTAGATGTCCTGAAGGCCCAAGTTGAGAAAGACGGCTTCACCTGGAAAGACGGTGCCGTCGCAGGTGGCGGTGGCGCCACGGCCATGACCGTGCTGAAAAGCCGCGCAGTCGCCGGCAACCCGCCAGGCGTTGCCCAGATCAAAGGCCCCGACATCCAAGAATGGGCGTCCACCGGCCTGCTCGACACCGACGTGCTCAAGGACGTCGCCAAAGAAGAAAAGTGGGACTCCCTGCTCGACAAGAAAGTCTCCGATACCGTGAAGTACGACGGTGACTACGTTGCCGTGCCGGTCAACATCCACCGCGTGAACTGGCTGTGGATCAACCCGGAAGTCTTCAAGAAAGCCGGTATCACCAAGAACCCGACCACCCTCGAAGAATTCTACGCCGCTGGTGACAAGCTGAAGAAAGCCGGCTTCATTCCGCTCGCCCATGGTGGCCAGCCTTGGCAGGACAGTACCGTGTTCGAGGCGGTGGTGCTTTCTGTGATGGGCGCCGATGGCTACAAGAAAGCCCTGGTCGACCTGGATAACGCTGCGCTGACCGGCCCGGAAATGGTCAAGGCCCTGACCGAGCTGAAAAAAGTCGCGACCTACATGGACGTTGACGGCAAAGGCCAGGACTGGAACCTCGAAGCAGGCAAGGTCATCAACGGCAAGGCCGGCATGCAGATCATGGGTGACTGGGCCAAGTCCGAATGGACCGCCGCCAAGAAGGTCGCCGGCAAAGACTATGAGTGCGTAGCCTTCCCGGGCACCGACAAAGCCTTCACCTACAACATCGACTCCCTGGCGGTGTTCAAGCAGAAAGACAAAGGCACTGCGGCGGGTCAGCAGGACATTGCCAGAGTCGTGCTGGGTGAAAACTTCCAGAAAGTGTTCAGCATCAACAAGGGTTCGATCCCTGTGCGTAACGACATGCTGAACAAAATGGAATCGTACGGCTTCGACTCCTGCGCCCAGACCGCTGCCAAGGACTTCCTGGCAGACGCCAAGACCGGCGGCCTGCAGCCAAGCATGGCGCACAACATGGCCACGACCCTGGCGGTGCAAGGTGCATTCTTTGACGTCGTGACCAACTACATCAACGACCCGAAAGCCGACCCGGCCGATACCGCCAAGAAACTCGGCGCTGCGATCAAGTCCGCCAAGTAACGGTTGACCTTATGGGGGGGACTCCCTTGCCCCCCATAAGGCGTGTTCCTGTAGTCCTTTTTCCCTGTACTGGATTTTCCCATGAGTTCTGTTGCTGTGTTCAGCAAAGCCTCGCCGTTCGATGCACTGCAGCGCTGGCTACCCAAACTGGTGCTGGCGCCCAGCATGTTCATCGTGTTGGTGGGCTTCTACGGCTACATCCTGTGGACGTTTGTACTCTCGTTCACCAATTCCACGTTCCTGCCAAGCTACAAATGGGCGGGCCTTGCGCAATACGCGCGGTTGTTCGACAACGACCGCTGGTGGGTGGCGAGCAAGAACCTGGCGGTGTTTGGCGGGATGTTCATCGGCATCACCCTGGTGATCGGGGTGACCCTGGCGATCTTCCTCGACCAGAAAATCCGTCGTGAAGGCTTTATCCGCACCATTTACCTGTACCCGATGGCGCTCTCGATGATCGTCACCGGTACGGCCTGGAAATGGCTGCTCAACCCGGGCATGGGCCTGGACAAACTCCTGCGTGACTGGGGCTGGGAAGGCTTCCGTCTCGACTGGCTGATCGACCCGGACCGCGTGGTCTACTGCCTGGTGATCGCCGCTGTATGGCAAGCCTCGGGCTTTATCATGGCGATGTTCCTCGCCGGCCTGCGTGGCGTGGATCAGTCGATTATCCGTGCCGCCCAGATCGACGGCGCGAGCCTGCCACGCATCTACTGGAGCGTGGTTCTGCCCAGCCTGCGTCCGGTGTTCTTCAGTGCGGTGATGATCCTGGCGCACATTGCGATCAAGAGCTTCGACCTGGTGGCGGCAATGACCGCCGGCGGCCCGGGCTACTCGTCCGACCTGCCTGCCATGTTCATGTACTCGTTCACCTTCAGCCGTGGCCAGATGGGCATGGGTTCGGCCAGTGCGATCCTGATGCTCGGTGCGATCCTGGCGATCATCGTGCCTTACCTCTACTCCGAGCTGAGGACCAAACGTCATGACTAGTCTCGCCTCCAAATCACCTGTCAGCCTGAGTCGCATCGCGATCTACGCGGTGCTGATCCTCGCCGTGCTGCTGTACCTGGTGCCGCTGGTGGTGATGCTGCTGACCAGCTTCAAAACCCCGGAAGACATCAGCACCGGCAACCTGCTGAGCTGGCCGACCGTGGTCTCCGGCATCGGCTGGGTCAAGGCCTGGGCCACTGTGGACGGTTACTTCTGGAACTCGATCAAGATCACCGTTCCGGCCGTACTGATCTCTACCGCCATCGGTGCGTTGAACGGCTATGTGCTGTCGTTCTGGCGCTTCAAAGGCTCGCAGTTGTTCTTCGGCTTGCTGCTGTTCGGTTGCTTCCTGCCGTTCCAGACCGTGCTGCTGCCGGCGTCGTTTACCCTCGGCAAGATGGGCCTGGCCAGCACCACCACCGGCCTGGTGTTTGTGCACGTGGTCTATGGCCTGGCGTTCACCACACTGTTCTTCCGTAACTACTACGTGAGCATCCCGGACGCGCTGATCAAGGCGGCACGCCTGGACGGTGCGGGTTTCTTTACCATCTTCCGTCAGATCATCCTGCCGATGTCGACGCCGATCATCATGGTCTGCCTGATCTGGCAGTTCACCCAGATCTGGAACGACTTCCTGTTCGGCGTGGTGTTCTCCAGTGGCGACTCCCAGCCCATCACGGTGGCGCTGAACAACCTGGTCAACACCAGCACCGGGGCCAAGGAATATAACGTGGATATGGCGGCGGCGATGATCGCCGGGCTGCCGACCCTGCTGGTCTATGTGATCGCAGGCAAGTATTTCGTGCGCGGCCTCACGGCCGGCGCGGTCAAGGGGTAATCATGGCTACGCTTGAACTTCGCAATGTAAACAAGACCTATGGCGCCGGCCTGCCCGACACCTTGAAGAACATCGAACTGTCGATCAAGGAAGGCGAGTTCCTGATCCTGGTCGGCCCTTCAGGGTGCGGCAAATCCACGCTGATGAACTGCATCGCCGGCCTTGAGACCATCACCGGCGGCGCGATCATGATCGGCGACCAGGACGTGAGCGGCATGAGCCCCAAGGACCGGGACATCGCCATGGTGTTCCAGTCCTACGCGCTGTACCCGACCATGAGCGTGCGCGAGAACATCGAGTTCGGCCTCAAGATCCGCAAGATGGCCCAGGCGGATATCGACGCCGAAGTGGCGCGGGTTGCAAAACTGCTTCAGATCGAACACCTGCTCAACCGCAAGCCGGGCCAGCTCTCCGGCGGCCAGCAACAGCGCGTGGCCATGGGCCGTGCCCTGGCGCGTCGGCCGAAGATCTACCTGTTTGACGAGCCGCTGTCCAACCTCGACGCCAAGCTGCGCGTCGAGATGCGTACCGAAATGAAGCTGATGCACCAGCGCCTCAAGACCACCACGGTCTACGTGACCCACGACCAGATCGAAGCGATGACCCTGGGCGACAAAGTGGCGGTGATGAAGGACGGCATCATCCAACAATTTGGTACGCCGAAAGAAATTTACAACGACCCGGCCAACCTGTTTGTGGCAAGCTTTATCGGTTCACCTCCCATGAACTTCGTTCCTATGCGCCTAAAACGCAAGGAAGGTCGTTTAGTCGCGCTGCTCGACAGCGGCCAGGCCCGTTGCGAATTGCCATTAGGCATGAACGACGCAGGTCTGGAGGACCGTGATGTGATTCTGGGCCTGCGCCCGGAGCAGATCGTGTTGGCGGCGGGTGAGGGCAACGGCTCGTCGAGCATTCGTGCTGAAGTCCAGGTCACCGAACCGACCGGTCCGGACACCCTGGTGTTCGTGCAGCTCAATGACACCAAGGTCTGCTGCCGTTTGGCGCCGGATGTGGCGCCCCAGGTCGGCGAGACCCTGACCCTGCAATTTGATCCGGCCAAGGTATTGCTGTTCGACGCCAACACTGGCGAACGCCTAGGCACTGCTTCTTCATTGCCCGCACAGGGGCATGCCGACAACGTGGCCCAATTCAAAGGCCGCTGAAGCAGCTAAGTTGTTGTTTCAAATAAAAAAGTAACCCGCGTTAGATAAAAACAGTTTAATAACAATAAAGACGAGGATGTAGGGATGAAAAAGCAACACAAAAACACTCGGCTGATCTGCCAAATGTCAGCTGCAGCAGCCCTGGTTTTGTCCGCCAATGCGATGGCGGCCGATGCATTCAGTGCTGATTCGAAGTGGATGACCGGCGATTGGGGTGGTGAGCGTACCAAGCTGATCGAGCAAGGTATCGACATCAAGGCTGACTACGTTGGGGAGATGGGCTACAACGCCAAGGGCGGTTACAACCACGACAAGACCGGTCGCTACTCTGACCAGTTCGGTCTCGGCGTGGCACTCGACCTGCAAAAACTGTGGGGCTGGGATAACACCCAGGCCAAGATCCAGTTGACCAACCGTAATGGCCAGAACATCTCCAACGACCGCATCGGCGATCCGCGTGCCGGTACCTTGAGCTCGTCTCAAGAAGTGTACGGCCGTGGCCATATGGTGCGTCTGACCCAGTTCTGGATCCAGCACCAGATGTTCGACAACAAGTTGGACGTGAAGCTTGGTTACTTCGGCGAAGGCGAAGACTTCAACACCTTCCCGTGCGACTTCCAGAACCTGTCGTTCTGCGGTTCGCAAGTGGGTAACTACGTCAACACCTGGTACAACTGGCCGGTCAGTCAGGCCGCGATCCGTGTGAAGTACAACATCACGCCTGAGCTGTATGCGCAGATCGGTGCGTACAACCAGAACCCCTCGCAGCTCGAGCACGGTAATGGCTTCAAGCTCAGCGGCAGCGGTACCAAGGGTACCGTGATCCCGGTGGAATTGGTCTGGTCGCCGAAGGTCAACAACCTGCCGGGCGAATACCGTGTGGGTTACTACAAGAGCGCGGCTGATGCCTCTGACGTCCGTGAAGACATCAACGGCAATGATGCTGCGACCACCGGCGCCGCCTACCGTACCCGCAGCAGCAAGAAAGGCTACTGGTTCGTTGCTCAACAGCAACTCACCACCCATAACGGCGATGCCTCCCGCGGCCTGAACATCGCGGCCAACGCCACCTTCCACGATAAGGAAACCAACCTGGTCGACAACTATCAGTCGCTCATGCTGGTGTACAAGGGCCCATTCGACGCGCGTCCGAAAGATGACGTCGGCATTGGTGTCGCGCGCCTGCACGTCAACGATGACGTGAAGAAAAACTCTGAACTGCTCAACGCCGCCAATGGTGTGAGCGACTATGACAATCCTCTCTACACGCCGATCCGTGAGACCGAGTACAACGTTGAAGTCAACTACGGTTTCCACGTCACCAACTGGCTGACCGTGCGTCCTAACCTGCAATACGTTGTCCAGCCTGGCGGCGTGGACAAAGTCGACAACGCGTTGGTGGCGGGCCTGAAAATTCAGTCTACGTTCTAACGCTGTTGCGATAAGCTCCTTCTCTCTGTGCGCATTTTGCGGGTAGCCATGGCTACCCGCTTTTTTTGGGTCGCACTGTGAAGACAATCAGGACCGTGGCACATGCATGAGCAACCGCTGCAACGCTTTTTCAAATCCCTGCGCGAGCGTCCGGTGTTCGCCTGGGAGCGTTTTCAGATGCGTGATGTGTTGGTGATCGATCATCCGCTGTGCCAGGCGGTGTTCAGTCGCCAGGGCGCGCAATTGCTGCACTTTCAGCCTACCGGCCAGAAACCATGGTTGTGGTGTGCCGCCAAGTGGCCGCAAGTCGGCGCCATCCGTGGAGGCGTGCCGGTGTGCTGGCCGTGGTATGGCCGCCACCCGAGTGAAAATGCCTGGCCATCCCATGGCTGGGCGCGCTTGATCGACTGGAAATTGCTCGACAGCAGCACTGACGACGACGGTGTGCGCCTGCACTGGCAATTGCAGCTGTGCGACTGGCAGGTCGACCTGCACGCGCACCTGGGCGAAACCTTGGAGCTGCGCCTGAGCACCGAGCATCAGGATGAGTTGCCGTGCCAACTGAGCCATGCATTGCACGCTTACTGGCGTATTGGTCATGTTGATGAGATAGCGCTGTCTGGGCTCGACGGTGCGCAAGGTTACGACCAGCTCAACCGGCAGGTCTGCCAGCAGGAGGGTGAGTTGCGGGTAGAAGGCGGTTGCCAGCGGGTGTTCCAGCACGAAGGCGAATTGCAACTCAAGGACCACGCCTGGCAGCGCGAACTGTGCATCGACACCGGCGACAGCGCCGACACGGTGGTGTGGCATCCGGGCAGCCGCCCGCTGTTGGGCGTGAGCTTCAACGAGGCGTCGGGGTTTGTGTGCGTGGAGTCGGCGATGGCCGGGGCGAGCCTGGCGCCGGGGGAGAGGGCGCATCTGAGCCTGCAGGCCAGGGCTGGGGTTTAGCGGGGTGGTTGATGGCCTCATCGGGGGCAAGCCCCCTCCCACATTTTGAATGTATTCACAGGTCGAAGTGTGTGAGGGGGCTTGCCCCCGATGAGGCCAGTACAGCCAACACAAAGGCCGGCTCAGTTGAATTCATCCCCCACCGGATACCGGCTGTCATTCAAGCTCTCTTTGATCTTGCGCAAATGCGGCTGGAAATCCACCCCGCGACGCAAGGTCATGCCGGTGGCCAATACGTCCAGCACCGTCAACTGGATGATCCGCGAGGTCATCGGCATGTAGATGTCGGTGTCTTCGGGCAGTGGAATGTTCAGGCTCACCGTGCTGGCCTTGGCCAGCGGCGAGTTTTCGGCGGTCACGCCCAACACTGAAGCGCCGTTTCCACGGGCGATGCGCGCCACTTCCACCAGCTCACGGG
This sequence comes from Pseudomonas sp. DR208, assembly GCF_019823005.1. Classification (NCBI taxonomy): domain Bacteria; kingdom Pseudomonadati; phylum Pseudomonadota; class Gammaproteobacteria; order Pseudomonadales; family Pseudomonadaceae; genus Pseudomonas; species Pseudomonas sp. DR208. The sequence continues at coordinate 5,111,974 of NZ_CP081944.1, read as the reverse complement.
TACGCCCGGTGTAGGAAATGATCACGAACAACTCGCCGGTGTGTGCCACCGAGGCGATCATGCGCTGCATCAGCACGTCGGCATGGGCGGTGACCGCCAGGTTGAAGCGGAAGAACTTGTGCAGCGCATCCATCGCCACCGGGGCCGAAGCGCCCAGGCCGAAGAAGTGGATCTGCCGCGCCTGGATCAACAGGTCCACGGCCTTGCTGATCAGGGCCGGGTCCAGGGCCTGGCAGGCGCTGTCGAGCGACGCGATGGCGCTGCCAAAGATCTTCTGGGTGTAGGCCTCGGGGTTATCATCGGCTTCCACTGCGCGGCTGACATATGCCGCGCCGCTGGCCAGGCTTTGCGCCAGCTGCAATTTCAGTTCAGGGTAACCGCTCACGCCGAACGAACGGCAGAAACGGTTGACCGTCGGTTCACTGACCGAGGCGGCCTGGGCAAGGGCGGCGATGGAGAAGCGGGTCGCCTGCTGCGGGTTGAGCAGGATGACCTCGGCAACTTTTTTCTCGGCCTTGTTCAATTCTTCGAGGCGGTTCTGGATCTGTTCCAGAAGATTTCGCACGCGGTCCATTCAGTCTTTCCTTCGGGCGACGATGCAAATTAGGGTGGCAACCAATCGACGAGTGGCCTTTTGCGGTGGCCTATCCTACTGAGGGTAGCTGAACACCACCACTCGGAATGCGTATTTCGGGAAAATGTTGTGGTTATTACTACATTTTTCCTTGAGTGATGCCTTGAAAAAAGGTATTTGTAGCTTAACTTGATAAAAGAACAAACATCATGCCTTCGATAACCGTAGAACCCTGCACCTTTGCCCTGTTTGGCGCCTTGGGTGATCTGGCGCTGCGCAAGTTATTTCCTGCCCTCTATCAACTCGATGGCGCCGCGCTCCTGCACGACGACACGCGCATCCTGGCCCTGGCCCGCGAAGCCGGTTCCGAGCAACAGCACCTGGCGCACATTGAAAAAGAACTGCGTAAATACGTCGGCAAGGAACTGGACGAAACTATCGCCCAGCGTTTCCTGGCGCGCCTGACCTATGTTCACGTCGACTTCATGAAAGCCGATGACTACGTGGCCCTGGCGGAAATCGCCGGCACCGAACAACGCTTGATCGCCTACTTCGCCACACCGGCGGCGGTGTACGGCGCTATCTGCGAGAACCTGTCCAAGGTCGGCCTGGCGGACAACACCCGCGTGGTGCTGGAGAAACCGATTGGTTCGGACCTGGAGTCCTCGCGCAAGGTCAACGACGCCGTGGCCCAGTTCTTCCCGGAGAACCGCACCTACCGCATCGACCACTACCTGGGCAAAGAGACCGTCCAGAACCTGATCGCCCTGCGTTTCGCCAACAGCCTGTTCGAAACCCAGTGGAACCAGAATTACATCTCCCACGTGGAAATCACCGTGGCCGAGCAGGTCGGTATCGAAGGCCGTTGGGGCTACTTCGACAAGGCCGGCCAGTTGCGCGACATGATCCAGAACCACTTGCTGCAGCTGCTGTGCCTGATCGCCATGGACCCGCCGGCGGACCTGTCCGCCGACAGCATCCGTGACGAGAAGGTCAAGGTGCTCAAGGCCCTGGCGCCGATCAGCCCGGACGGCCTGACCACCCAGGTGGTGCGCGGCCAGTACATTGCCGGCTACAGCGCCGGCAAGCCGGTGCCGGGGTACCTGGAAGAAGAGAACTCCAACACCCAGAGCGACACCGAGACCTTCGTTGCCCTGCGTGCCGATATCCGCAACTGGCGTTGGGCCGGGGTGCCGTTCTACTTGCGCACCGGCAAGCGCATGCCGCAGAAGCTGTCGCAGATCGTCATCCACTTCAAGGAACCGTCCCACTACATCTTTGCCCCCGAGCAGCGCCTGCAGATCAGCAACAAACTGATCATCCGCCTGCAACCGGACGAGGGCATTTCCTTGCGCGTGATGACCAAGGAGCAGGGCCTGGACAAGGGCATGCAACTGCGCAGCGGCCCGTTGCAATTGAATTTTTCCGACACCTACCGCAGCGCCCGTATCCCGGATGCCTACGAGCGGTTGTTGCTGGAAGTGATGCGCGGCAATCAGAACCTGTTTGTTCGCAAAGATGAAATCGAAGCCGCGTGGAAGTGGTGTGACCAGCTGATCGCCGGGTGGAAAAAATCCGGTGATGCGCCCAAGCCGTACGCGGCCGGGTCCTGGGGGCCGATGAGCTCGATTGCACTGATCACGCGGGATGGGAGGTCGTGGTATGGCGATATCTGATTTGAAACTGCCCCAGGGCGTAACCCCGCACGAGTACCGCACCCCGGTGCTGTTGGCGGAAGGCCTGGCCAATGACGTGGCCGAGCAACTGCGCACGGCCATCAGTGCCCGTGGCGAAGCGACCCTGGTGGTGTCCGGTGGCCGCAGCCCCGTGGCGTTTTTCCAGCACCTGGCCAAGCAGGGCCTGGACTGGTCCAAGGTCACCATCACCCTGGCCGACGAGCGCTGGGTGCCGGTGGAACATGCTGACAGCAATGCCGGCCTGTTGAAGCAGCACCTGCTGCAAGGCCCGGCGGCCAAGGCCAGGTTCTTGAGCCTGTACAGCGCCGCGGCCAATCTTGAAGACGCAGCCGAGCAGGCCGATCGCCTGCTGGCCGAATTGCCAGCCATTGACGTGCTGGTGCTGGGCATGGGCGATGACGGCCACACCGCATCGCTGTTCCCCGACAGTCCCAACCTGGGCGAAGCGTTGAAGGCCAACGGTACCCGCCGTTGCTGGCCGATGCTGGCGCCGACCGTGCCGCACCAGCGCCTGACCATGAGTCGCGCGCTGCTGGCCACGGCGAACTACACCGTACTGTCGATTTCCGGCAGTTCGAAATTGACCACCTTGAGCGCCGCGCTGGTCAGCGATGACGTCGCTGCCATGCCGATTCGCGCGTTTCTGCAACCTACATTAGAGATTTACTGGTGCCCATGAGCCAAGGATCAGCCGCTATGAAAAGCCCTCAACCGACCGTGTCCATGGCGGATAAAGTTGCCCTGATCGACAGCCTCTGCGCCAAGGCGCGGATCCTGCCGGTGATCACCATCGCCCGCGAACAGGACATCCTGCCGCTGGCCGATGCCCTGGCAGCCGGCGGTTTGACCGCACTGGAAGTGACCCTGCGTTCGGAGTTCGGCCTCAAGGCCATTCAGGTACTGCGCGAACAACGCCCTGAACTGTGCACCGGTGCCGGCACCGTGCTGGACCGTCACATGCTCGAAGCAGCCGAAGTGGCCGGCTCGCAATTCATCGTCACCCCCGGCATTACCCGCGACTTGCTGGAAGCTTCGGTACACAGCCCGATCCCGCTGCTGCCGGGCATCAGCAATGCCTCCGGCATCATGGAAGGCTATGGCCTGGGTTATCGCCGCTTCAAGCTGTTCCCGGCGGAAGTCAGCGGCGGCGTGGCGGCGATCAAGGCCTTGGGCGGCCCGTTCGGCGAAGTGAAATTCTGCCCGACCGGCGGCGTGGGCCCGGCCAACATCAAAAACTACATGGCGTTGAAAAACGTGATGTGCGTGGGCGGTAGCTGGATGCTCGACCCGGAATGGGTCAAGAACGGCGACTGGGCCCGTATCCAGGAAGTTACCGCGCAGGCGCTGGCCCTGCTGGATTGATCTGCTTTTACTGAATCGTTGTTGCTGTGCTTGACGGCATTTTTGCGGTGCACTTGGTCGGTGTACCGCTTTTTTTTGTCTGTAGAAAAGGCGCTTAGCCGACGCTCAACTCGGTGATGGCTTTGATCAGCACGGCGATCTCGGTTGCCGACGTCACCAGCCCCGGTGTCACCCGGATACAGGTGCCGAACGACGCACCGGTTCGGGTAGTGACAAACAGGTTGTAGTCCTTGAGCAGTCTATCGACCATCGCCTGCTGATCCCGCCCGCTGAACTTGAACGCCGTAATCCCGCAATACACCCTCGGATCATCCGGCGTCAGCACCTCGATCCCCGGCAATGCCCGCACTTGGCTGACCCACAGGTCCCGCAGGTAATTCACCCGTGCGCCTTTTGCCGCCGAGCCACCTAATTGGCGATGCTCTTCAAACACCAGCGGCAAGGTCATCAGCGCCGGAAAGTTCGGCGTGCTGTAGGACGTACGCGCACGCACATCGGTGGCGTGGTAGTGAAACTCACCCATGTCCGGGTCGATATCGGCCAGGCGCTCCGGGGCGATGTACAGGAAGCCCAGGGTCAGTGGCGCGCCGATCCATTTGTGCAGGTTGAAGCCGGCAAACTGAATGCCCAGCTCGGCCAGATTGAACTCGATCTGGCCCAGGGCATGGGCACCGTCGAGGATCACGTCCACGCCATGCTCACGCGCCGCCCTGGCGACCGCTTCGACGGGCATCACCAGGCCGGTGCGGTGGGTGACGTGGGTCAGCGCCATCAGCTTCAGACGTGGGTACTGGACGAACGCATCAAGATACGTCTGCACCAGGCTGTCGAAACTGGCCGGGTGTACGTGGGACAGTTCGATCACCTCCACCCCGCGAACGCCGGCCAGCCAACGCATGGCACCCTTGACCGTGTCGTACTCCAGGTCACTGATCAGCACCTGGTCGCCCGGTTGCAGGCGGTTGTAGTTGCGGATCAGTGATTGCAAGGCTTCGGTGGCGTTGCGGGTAAAGGCCACCGACTCCGGGGCCACATCAATCAGCTCGGCCAGTTGCCGACGAATCTCGACGTTCTCGCCTCGCTCGAAGCGCTGGCGCACATGCAGCGAATTACTCTGGTTGATAAACGCAACCTGATCCAGGTAATGGGATTGCACCGTTCGGCTCATACGCCCGAAGTAACCGTTTTCCAGGTTGATCGGGCCGGGTTCCAGGGCGTAGCGCTCGGAAACAGCCTGCCAATGTTGTTCGTTGTCAGCATTGCGTGGCATTGGGGGCTCTCAATGGCGCGGGGCGGGTTTGCCGTGTTTGGCGCGTAGCGGTTCGAGCAATTCAGACAACCCGTTGCTGTCGATTTCCTGCATCAACGCCAGCAGACCACCCAGTTCGCCGTGGGGGAAACCTTCACGGGCGAACCAGTTGAGGTAGGGGCCGGGCAGGTCGGCGATGATCCGTCCCTTGTATTTGCCGAAGGGCATTTCGCGGGTGATCAGCAGTTCGAGTTTTTCGGGATTCATGAAGGCTCGGAGGGTTGAGTCGAGACCTTGGAAAATACAGGCATTCTGCATGAAGGCCAAATGACAGATCATGCAAATAACATACATACAGATGGTTCAATTAATCTTAAGTTATTGAAATATATATTGATTTTGTTTTTTGAAAACCTGGCACGGGCGCTGCAATCACTAATACAACCTTCTAACCCGTACAAGGAATTGAAAAATGACTGACATCAATAAAGAATCGATCTCCGTACTGAACGACCTGATCGAAACCAGCATCGACGGCCAAAAGGGTTTCAAGGAGTGCGCTGAAGACATCAAGCACCCAGAGCTCAAAGCCCTGTTCGCCAAGCGTTCCGCTGACTGCGCCACCGCTGCCGCCGAGCTGAAAACCGCCGTGCGTGCCCTGGGTGGCGATCCGGAAGATTCCGGCAGCGTTGCCGGCGCTTTGCACCGTGGTTGGGTCGACGTGAAGTCGATGCTCACCGGTAAAGATGAAGAAGCGGTGCTGAACGAAGCCGAGCGCGGTGAAGACCACGCACTGAAGGCTTACAAGGAAGCGATCGAGAAGATCAACAAGCACAACCTGCTGGGCATTCGTGACCTGGTTGAGCGTCAGTACCACGGCGTGCAACGCAACCACGACCAGGTGAAAGCCCTGCGTAACCAGGCTCGCGCTCAGTCGTAAGCCCTGCGCTGTAAAAGAATGTGGGAGGGGCTTGCCCCTCCCACATTTTTTTTGCGCAGACTTTAGCCAATGCTGATCGGGGGCAACTCGGTCAGCGTCACCACCTGCTGCTTGCGCGGCGCCAGGATTTCCGCCTCGCCATCCACTACCAACTCATCGCGCTGGTTGAACACGCGTGTGGCGATGCGCACGCGGAACTTCGGCAGCTTCTCGAGGATTTCCAGGCGCACGGTCAGGGTGTCGCCGATTTTCACTGGCTTCTGGAAGCTCATCTGCTGGCCGATGTAGATCGTGCCCGGCCCAGGCAGCTCGCAGGCAACGGCCGCGCTGATCAGGGCACCGCTGAACATGCCGTGGGCGATACGCTCCTTGAACATGGTCGCCTTGGCGTACTCGGCATCCAGGTGCACCGGGTTGTGATCGCCGGACATGGCGGCGAACAGCTGGATATCACGCTCTTCCACCAACTTGCTGTAACTGGCGGTCTGGCCGACTTCGAGGGCTTCGTACGGGGTGTTGGTTACCTGGGTCATCTAAACGTGCATCCTGTGGCTAATCGGTAATTTAACTGACTGATTTTAATCGAAAATTTATTCGCATCGCGTCGGTCTGCGCAAGATCAGGGCCTGGTCGAGCCAGCTCAGTACATCCGCCGTGACTTCATCACGGTTGGTTTCGTTGAACACTTCATGGCGCGCCTGCGGGTAGATATTCAGTTGCAAGTGCTGGCAGCCCGCTTCACGCAGGGCGTCGGCCAGGCTGTTGAGACGCTTGCCTTCGCTCACCGGATCACATTCGCCGCCCATCACCAGGATCGGCAGGCCCGGGTCGATCTGCGCGAGATTGGACGCTTTGCTGATTTGCTGCAAGCCGCCGAGCAAGTCGATCCACAGCTGGTTGGTGCAGCGGAACCCGCACAGCGGGTCGTTGATGTACTTGTCCACCTCGGCCGGGTCGCGACTGAGCCAATCGAAAGCGGTGCGATTGGGTTTGAACGCCTTGTTGAACGATCCAAACGACAGGAAATCGATCAGCGCACTGCGCCCGCGCAATCCCTGGCGCAGTCGTTCGATCCGTGCGATCAATCGCGCCGCGCGGTACAGCGCCACCGGCTGGAAATTCGAACCGCTGAGAATCGCCCCATCCAGGCTGGCACTGTGGTGCAGCAGATAGGCCTGGGCGATATAGCTGCCCATGCTGTGCCCCAGCAGGATGATCGGCAACCCCGGCTGCTGCTGGCCGATGTGCTGGTTGAGGCTGGCGAGGTCGCCCACCACCTTGTTCCAGCCGTCGTGCTCGGCGTACAGGCCCAGGGTGCCTTCGTCGGCGGTGCGGCCGTGACCCCGTTGGTCCGGCGCATATAAACCGTAGCCAGCGTCGCACAGGGCCTGCGCCAGGCGCGCATAGCGCCCGCTGTGCTCGGCCATGCCATGGGACAGCATCACCAGCGCCCTGGGCGGACCGTCGGGCATCCATTGATTGACGTACAGGCGGCTGCGGTCATTCGCGGTCAGCCAGAAGGAGGTGTGGTTCATGGCGGTTCCTTTGCTCAAGGTCTGCTCAAGGTCTGCTCAGCGTCGTTGCAGTGTATAGCTCATCCGCACGGCTGCGTCTGATCAGTGCGAAGCCTTGTAGGAAGATTCACGCAATTAATGACGCTCTTTCCTGTATTTGCCTGGTTGGCCATAGCTGCTAACGTCCCCAAAGCTCCGCTTTTCATAGCAGTCAGAAAGCGGCCGGACACACTCAGGTAAGAGGACAAGAATAATGCAACCTGATTTCTGGAATGACAAACGCGCAGCGGGCGTTCCCAACGACATTGACCTCTCTGCCTACAAGTCGGTGATCGAAGTCTTCGAGCGCTCCTGCAAGGCCTTCGCCGACCGTCCGGCATTCAGCAACATGGGCATCACCCTGACCTACGCCGAACTGGAACGCCAGAGCGCCGCGTTCGCCGGCTACCTGCAGCAGCACACCGACCTCAAGCCGGGCGAGCGCATCGCGGTGCAGATGCCCAACGTGCTGCATTACCCGATTGCGGTGTTCGGCGCCTTGCGCGCCGGGCTGATCGTGGTCAACACCAACCCGCTTTACACCCCGCGCGAGATGCGTCACCAGTTCAAGGACGCCGGCGTGCGTGCGCTGGTCTACCTCAACCTGTTCGGTTCGCGGGTGCAGGAGGTGTGCAGCGACACCGAGATCGACTACCTGATCGAAGCCAAGATGGGCGATTTCATGCCCGCTGCCAAAGGCTGGCTGATCAACACGGTGGTCGACAAGGTCAAGAAGATGGTGCCGGCCTACGACCTGCCGCGCGCGGTGTCATTCAAGCGCGCCCTGCACATGGGCGCGGGCCTGGGCGTGACCCGCCACCCCGTCACACTGGACGACATCGCGGTGCTGCAATACACCGGCGGCACCACCGGCCTGGCCAAGGGCGCGATGCTCACCCATGGCAACCTGGTGGCGAACATGCAACAGGTGCGCGCCTGTATGTCCCAGACCGGCGATGACGGTCATCCGCTGATCAAGGAAGGGCAGGAGGTGATGATCGCGCCGCTGCCGCTTTACCATATCTATGCCTTCACGGCGAATTGCATGTGCATGATGGTCTCGGGCAATCACAACGTGCTGATCACCAATCCGCGAGACATCGGCGGCTTCATCAAGGAACTGAAAAAGTGGCGGTTCACCGGGCTGCTGGGGCTCAACACGCTATTTGTGGCGTTGATGGACCACCCGGACTTCAAGACCCTGGACTTCTCCCACCTCAAGCTCACCAATTCCGGCGGCACTGCGCTGATCAAGGCCACGGCTGAACGCTGGCAGCAGATTACCGGTTGCGCGATTGGCGAGGGTTATGGCCTGACAGAAACCTCACCGGTGGCCAGCACCAACCCCTACGGCAGCAAATCCCGCCTGGGGACGGTGGGCATTCCGGTGCCGGGCACGGCGATGAAAGTGATCGATGATCAGGGTGTCGAGCTGCCATTGGGCGAGCGCGGTGAACTGTGTATCAAGGGCCCGCAGGTGATGAAGGGCTACTGGCAGCAGCCGGCCGCCACCTCCGAGGCGCTGGACGCCGAAGGCTGGCTCAAGACCGGTGATATCGCGGTGATCGATGACGATGGCTTTGTGCGCATCGTTGACCGTAAGAAAGACTTGATCATCGTCTCGGGCTTCAACGTGTATCCCAACGAAATCGAGGATGTCGTGATGGCCCACCCGGCGGTGGCCAACTGCGCGGTGATCGGCGTGCCGGATGAACGCACGGGGGAGGCGGTGAAGCTGTTCGTGGTGGCGCGTGCCCAAGGGGTGAGCCTTGAAGAGTTGAAGGCATACTGCAAGACCAACTTCACGGGGTACAAGGTGCCCAAGCACATCGTGTTGCGCGACTCGTTACCGATGACGCCGGTGGGCAAGATCTTGCGGCGTGAGTTGCGCGATATCGCTTGACCTGAAATATGCTGAAAAAAAAGTGGGAGGGGGCTTGCCCCCGATGGCGGTGGGTCAGTCACCAGATGCGTAGACTGAACCACTGCCATCGGGGGCAAGCCCCCTCCCACATTTGTACTGTGTTGTTCTGAAAGCCCCGTTCCAGAGCCATCTATGCCGCTATTTCAGCTTGGTTTAAAGTGTGACCAAATATTGTAGGACAGTCGTGTTTATGACCGTGACCCCCTCTTTTGGCTCTAGGCGGCCTTTGGCAAAGCTGCTACTCTCGGCGCGCTTTGTGACGTCTCGGCCTGCTTGAAAGCGCCAGATTCACCTAAAAAAACATACACCAATAATAATCGCATCAAATGCGATGATGAATTCGCGTCGCTGACGTCGCTGAGGAGTGGGCTTCCATGAACGAAGACTTTTGGAAGGATAAGTACCCCGCCGGGATTGCCGCAGAAATCAATCCAGACGAGTATCCGAATATTCAGGCGGTACTGAAGCAGTCCTGCCAGCGCTTCGCCAACAAACCGGCTTTCAGCAACCTGGGCAAGACCATCACCTACGGTGAATTGTACGAACTGTCCGGCGCCTTCGCCGCGTACCTGCAACAGCACACCGACTTGAAGCCCGGCGACCGAATCGCGGTGCAACTGCCCAACGTCCTGCAATACCCGGTCGCCGTGTTCGGCGCCATCCGCGCCGGCCTGATCGTGGTCAACACCAACCCGCTGTACACCGCGCGGGAAATGGAACACCAATTCAACGACTCTGGCGCCAAGGCCCTGGTGTGCCTTGCCAACATGGCGCACCTGGCGGAAAAGGTCGTGCCCAAGACCGCCGTCAAGCATGTGATCGTCACCGAAGTCGCCGACCTGTTGCCGCCGCTCAAGCGCCTGCTGATCAACAGCGTTATCAAGTACGTGAAGAAAATGGTCCCGGCCTATCACCTGCCCAAGGCGATCAAGTTCAACGACGTGCTGGCCAAGGGGCACGGCCAACCGGTCAGCGATGCCAGCCCGGCCAGCAGCGATGTGGCCGTGCTGCAATACACCGGCGGCACCACCGGCGTCGCCAAGGGCGCGATGCTCACCCATCGCAACCTGGTCGCCAACATGTTGCAGTGCAAGGCGCTGATGGGCTCCAACCTAAATGAAGGCTGCGAGATCCTGATCACGCCGCTGCCGCTTTACCACATTTACGCGTTCACCTTTCATTGCATGGCGATGATGCTGATCGGCAACCACAACATCCTGATCAGCAACCCGCGCGACCTGCCGGCGATGGTCAAGGAACTGTCGAAGTGGAAGTTCAGCGGCTTTGTCGGCCTGAACACGCTGTTTGTGGCGCTGTGCAACAACGAGGCGTTCCGCAAGCTGGATTTCTCTGCGCTGAAAGTCACCCTGTCCGGCGGCATGGCCCTGCAACTGGCGGCGGCCGAGCGTTGGAAGGCCGTGACCGGCTGTGGCATCTGCGAAGGCTACGGCATGACCGAGACCAGCCCGGTGGCCACGGTCAATCCGATCCAGCATATCCAGATCGGCACCATCGGCATCCCGGTGCCGTCCACCGTCTGCAAAGTCATCGCCGACGACGGCACCGAACTCGCACTGGGTGAAACCGGCGAGCTGTGCGTCAAAGGTCCGCAAGTGATGAAGGGCTACTGGCAGCGCCAGGACGCCACCGACGAGATGCTCGACAGCGAAGGCTGGCTCAAGACCGGTGACATCGCGATCATCCAGCCGGACGGCTACATGCGCATCGTCGATCGCAAGAAAGACATGATCCTGGTCTCGGGCTTCAACGTGTACCCCAACGAGCTGGAAGACGTACTGGCGGGCCTGCCGGGCGTGCTGCAGTGCGCGGCCATTGGTGTGCCGGACGAGAAGTCCGGGGAGCACATCAAGCTTTTTATCGTGGTCAAGCCGGGTGCCACCCTGACCAAGGACCAAGTGATGGAGCATATGCGCGCCAATGTCACGGCCTATAAAGTGCCCAAGGCTGTCGAGTTCCGCGATGCCCTGCCGACCACCAACGTAGGCAAGATCCTGCGGCGTGAGCTGCGTGATGAAGAATTGAAAAAGCTGGGCGTTAAAAAGTAAAAAGCCATTCGTTTCATGCAAACCCGTACTTCGGCGAAGTACGGGTTTTTTATTGGCTGCTGTTTGTTCGAGTGCTTGTGTTGATTAGTTGCATAGGGCCACTACTGCGGCGAATAGATATACAAATCGGCCTTTTTTGCCCCTCGGTACATAAATGCAAAAGTTGCCGGTGTACCGACTTTCCGCCAGCCCTGTTGGACGTGCGCGCCTGTTGAACCGATTTACACCCGTGGACCTACCAAATCTTGTAGTTGAGCGTAATCGCCATGTGCTCTAAAACTCTCAGGGCTGTTTTAGGGGCGACACAATGTCGCATTTGTTTATTGAATGCGTCAGCCCCCGAAAAGTGATAGCCGATAACGGCATTCAAATATTCGAGGAAATCACTATGAATAACGCAACTAACGAAACATTCGCACTTGATGCTTCTGCTGTAGATGCGTTTGCCGACATCCTGAACGATGAAGGTCAAATGCGTGCTGGCTTCGTTATTCACGAATCCAACAACAATATCTCCGCTGATATTGAAGACGCCGGTAAGTAACACGCTGCGTGCTATTCGATTGTTCGGATAGCACGCAACTAGCGATCAGTATTTCAACGGGCTTCTTTATGTATCGCATGACCTCAAGTTTGCGTAAGGCCTCATTGTCCGACACGTTGACCCACGCCAGGAAACTTGCCGTGGAGTTTGGTATCACGCGTGTCACCAATACCACGTGGCTGGACAAGATTGGTATTCCCGTATTTGCCAGTATTCGACCCGATGCGGTTGAGGGCTCGCTCTGTGTCAGTGCCGGGAAAGGCATGCGCATGGAAGAGGCACGCGTGGGTGCCTACATGGAGGCCATCGAGTTTGCCATCGCCGAATACCGCAATAGAAACATCGACGTATTTGTCTCCACGCCTCGCAAGGTCGCGGCACAAGCCGGCTTTGTCCACGATTTCGTTGATTTCTGCCCGATCCTCGGGGCGCCGATCGATCCCGACGGGCCCTTGGCGTGCGTCCATGCGCAGGACATCGCCACCGGACAGACCTTCGCCGTACCGGCCGAGCTGATTTTTTCACCGTTCAGCGAAAACCAGGGGCAGCGTATTTTCGGCACCAGCACCAACGGTCTGAGCTCTGGCAATACCGTGGACGAGGCCAGCGTGCATGGCATCGCCGAAATCGTCGAGCGCGACGTGCAAGCGTTCAATTTCATGAAAGACACCTCGCGCCTGATCTTGCGCGATTGTGCGGTGCAAACCCTGGACCCGTTGTTTACCAGGGTCGAGGCCGCCGGATTGAGCGCCGTCGTACGCTACACCCCCAGCGTGATCGGGCTGCCCTATGTCCAGGGGTTCATCATGGAACCGTCCGACGATGCGCCCATTGCCATCTCTTGCGGTTCGGGCTTGCACCTGTGTCGCGACATTGCTGCCGTTCGGGGACTCGCCGAGGCCGCGCAGTCACGGCTTTCCTACATACACGGTGGCCGGGACGATCTGATCGAGCGTTTCAAGTATTTCAGCGCGAGTGATCGCCAGGCCGAGCTTGACGCCGTTGCGCGCTTGCGCGGTCACGTCAACGACGCGCACCAGGCCATTGCCTACTCCGACATCGAGGATGCCAACTCGCAGATCCATAGCATTGATTCAGCGTTGGAGTGCCTGCTCGATCGCCTGCGCAGCGCAGGGTTTGGCCAGGTGCTGCGGGTGGTGCTGAGTAAAAATGATTCACCGTTAGCGGTGGTCAAGATCGTTATCCCAGGCATGGAGTCGTTCCAGCCGGCACTCAAGCGCGCAGGTCCTCGCCTGTCCCGCTATATCGCACGCTAGGGTAGGAGCACGCATGAAGCTGCATTTATTCGTAGGGCCGACGGCATCCGGGATGGAGCAGGTCTTGGCCGGGCACGCTGACGTAGTGGTGCATGCGCCGGCCAGGCGCGGTGACATCCAGGCCCTGGTCGCACAGAACCCGCAGCCGGGCTGTATCGCCATCGTGGATGGTACGTTCCACAGCTTCCCTTCCGTAGGGCATATCGAAATTCGCCGTGCGATCCAGAATGGCTGGCAGGTATGGGGCCTGGCTTCCATGGGGGCGATCAGGGCCGGCGAAATGCGCTTTCTCGGCATGCAAGGCTATGGAGTTGTTTATGGTCATTACCGTGACGACCCGGAGTTCGACGACGATGAGGTCACGCTGGTGCATGAAATTGACGCACCCTATCGCGCGATGTCCGAGCCACTGATTCATCTGAGGGGGTTCGTCAGCGCCCTGCAGGACCAGCAGAAGATTTCCACGCATCATGCACAGGCCATCATTCAGGAGCTCAAGGAACGTTGGTACGCCGAGCGAACCTTGTCGCGGTTGAAGAAACTGTTGTTGGCGACCGGTCAGATGACGCGCCAGGACGTGGATGAGGCCCTGGGTGGCTTCAACGGATACCGCGTCAAAAGCCAGGACTTGCAAGGCTTCCTGGCGTCTCGCTGCTGGCGCGCCGAAAAAGCGGTGGGTTGAGCGGCCTATGACCCCGGACACGTTTTTCCACACGATTGGCGGCCTGCCTTTTATCAATGAAGGTGTGCGGCCGGCGACCTTGCTGACCGCTGTTGCCTGTAGCCGTCGTAACGCGGCGCCGCAGGCCCATGACGCGTTGACCGATTACCTGGAGCCGGTCAATGCCCGTGCGCTGTTCAAGCGCTTGGCCGCCAGCCAGGTCGAGGAATTCGACTCGACAGCCTGTTCGGCCGTGGAGCAACAGAGCATCCAGTCCGCCACGGCCAACATCTGCCGGGTGAGCCCCGCCTGGCGCAGCTTTTTCAACATTCCCATTCGCTACTGCAAGTTGTTGCAACCCATGAGCAGCTCCACCAGTGCGTTGATCCCCCAGACCATTTACCTGGGCGAACAAGCCTTCGACTCGGCCATTCCCCTGGAAGAAACCCTGGTGCATGAGCACGCGCATATCTGGCTGAACTTCGTGATGGAGGTTTATGACCTGCAAACGTCGCAGGCGCCCAGGGACTATGTGCTGCCATCGGGCACCCGTGGCAAGACGTTGCGTGGCGTGATGGCGGCCGCGCACTTTGCCGCCGCGGCCTTGAGGTATTACCGCGATGTGTCCGGCGCGGCGGCAGGCACCCCGCGCCAGGTGTACCTGCAACGTTATCTGGCCGGTTGCCTGGAGATTGCCGCCGAACGCCCGTATTTCACGCCGATGGGCCGCTTGGTGTTCAACGCACTGAGTGACTGCCATCACGACCTGATTGTGTCCTCGCAAGGAAACCCGACATGCCCCAAATCGTTATTGCCAGCCAGTTCGCCGACCTGACCAATGGTCGGAAAACCTGGACGCTGCCCTGTGCAAACGCTCTGCAACTGATGGAAGGCCTGCGCGCTGACGAGCCCCTGCTGTATAGCGCCATCGTCGAAGGCGAATACCGCCTCAAGCCTTTTATCAGCCTGGTGATCGATGACATCCCTTACGCCGATGAAGAACAGTGGAGTGAAATCCCCCTGAGCGCGCATTCCACTGCCCTGATCATCAGCGCTGTGGCGGGAGGCTGATATGAGCGACGAACGCTTCAGCGGCGACGAACAGGCCCACTACGCGCGGCATTTTCTGGTCAAGGGCTTTGGCCCCGAAGGCCAGGCCCGTCTCAAGGCTGGCAAGGTGCTGGTGGTGGGCGCTGGAGGGCTTGGCTGCCCCGCGCTGATGTACCTGGCGGCGGCCGGTGTCGGTCACATCGGCATTGTCGAGGATGACACCGTCGACGTCAGCAACCTGCATCGGCAGTTATTGTTCGGCGTTGGGGACATCGGCGCGCCCAAGGGAGCCGTGGCTCGGCAGAAGCTGCTCGATAACAACCCGCACATCGACATCCGGCATTTCGCCGAACGGCTCAGCCAAAGCAACGTACTGGCCTATGTGCAAGGCTATGACGTGATTGTCGACGCCACGGACAACTTCACCACCAAATATCTGCTCAACGATGCGTGCTACCTCGGTGGCAAACCCCTGGTGTATGCCTCGATCAGCCAGTTCGAGGGGCAGGTGGGTGTTTTCAACCTGACGGATGCCGAGGGGCGACGCTCGACCAACCTGCGCGATATCTTCCCTGAACCACCCCCGGCCGGCCTGGCGCAAAATTGCGGCGAGGCCGGTGTGCTGGGTGTGCTGCCGGGGATTGTCGGCTCGATCCAGGCGCTGGAGGCGATCAAGATCCTGGCCGGAGTGGGCGAGCCGGCGGCCAACCGCTTGATGTTGTTCGATGCCTTGAGCCTGCACCTGCGCCAGGTGTCTGTGCGTCACCGGGCGAGCAACCCCTTGAGCGGCGAGCGGCCTTCGATCCTCCAGCCCCGTGAAATTGAAGCGAGCTGTGCGGTGGCCGTCGGCGAGCGGTATGCCATTTCCCCTCTGGCGCTGGAGCGACGGTTGCGCAGTGATGTTCCCGTGCAATTGATCGATGTACGGGATGAGCACGAGCATCTGGCGATTTCCCTGGGCGGGATCAACATGCCCTTGAACCAGTTGCCACAGCGCCTGGCCCAGGCGGCGCCCGCCGTCGACACGGTGATCTACTGCAAAAGTGGTGTGCGCAGCTTGAAAGCCCTGAGCGCGATCAACGCCATAGTCGGTGACGGGCAATGCCGCAGCCTGACCGGAGGGCTGGATGCCTACCTGGCCGCCGGTTGCCTGGCGCGGTTGAGCCGTGACGGGGTGCCGCAATGAGTGGCTCGTCCCTCAATGGCCTGGGGCGCGATTTCTACCTCATCCAATGGGCGGCCTTCCTCAACGCCGTGGGCACGCGCTGTGGGCAGTTTGCGATCGCCTGGTGGGTGCTGGGCAAGACCGCGAATCCGCTGACCTTTGCAGGCTTTGTCGCGGTTGCGACCCTGGCGGATGTGCTGTCGCGTGCCCTGTTTGGCTGGTTGGGCGACCACTATGATCGCCATCGCCTGCTGGTGGGCTGTTACGTCCTCAGCGCAGCGACCACGCTGGTCCTGGCGGGCCTTGGCACACTGGACCTGTACCTGCCCTGGCTGATCGCCGGTTGCCTGGCCGTGTCGGGCGTTGCCATCGGCATCCGCGATCCGCTCCAGATGAGCCTGACGCCGGCCCTGGTCGCTACCCACAGGGTCAGCGATGCGGTGCGGCTGAGGAGCATCGTCGGTTCTTCGTCGGCGTTGATGGGACCATTGGCCGCCGGCATTCTACTGGGGCCGCTGGGGGGCTTGGGCACGCTCTGGCTCAACGCAGCGGCAGTGCTGGTGGCGTTGGTGCTGATCGGCATGGTCAGGACGCCTGCCGCCAACCCTGTGGGGGGCGCGCGACAGCTTTCCTACCTGACGGCCTGGTACACACGCACCCGTGAAGGCTTCACCGCTCTCTACCGGGTCAAGCCTGAATGGAACCTGAGCCTGCTGGCGTTCATCGTCAACTTTTCGTTGTACCCGCTGTTCGCCGTGCTGTTTCCGGTGTTGATCAACCGCTATTTTCCGCAGGACCTGTGGTTGATCGCCGTGACGGAAGGCGCTTTTGCAGTGGGGTTGCTGCTCGGCAGCCTGTTTCTGGTCAAGCGGGCCAACGGGCGCTGGGGCAGGCCCGGCGTCGTATTTGCCGGTTTCCTGCTGGTCGGGTTGGCGATGCTGGGCTGTGGACTTTTCAGTCAGTTTTTCCACGCCCGGCCCGGGTGGTTCGCCAGCGTCACCGTACCCCTGTTGTTCATCGGCGGGGTTGGCCTGGTCATGGTCACGGTCAACACATCGACGGTGCGCATGCTGGCCACGCCCGACAATTACCGCAACCGGATCGGTTCGGCGACCTCGTTTGTTTCCGGCATGGTCATTCCGTTTGGCGCGCTGGTAGGAGGGGCATTTTCCGGCGCGCTGGGCGTGAGCTACGCCATGGCCGCGTTGGGTTTGCTCATTGTCCTGGCCGTTGTCCCGTGCATGTTCAGTGCTGCCCTGGTGCGTGTCTTGGGCATGAGCGATGACCAGATCAAAAACGTCTACAAGGATTTTTACCCAGATGCTTTCCCGGACTGAAGGTGACGAACGATGACTGCCACGACCCGCAACGCTAACAATACGCCGACGGTACCGGCGGTTTTCTGGGAGCGTTTCGTCAGTCTCTCCCAGGACAAGTCCCTACCGGTGGTGATGGGGCAGGACGTACTGCGCGAGCCGCTCATGAACCTTGAGGACGTTTTTGAACTGGCGCGCAACGTGGTCGAGTCAGGCGACATGACCGTCAATGCGGACGGCCAGATGCTCAAGCAACCGGCAGTGCCCGGGTTTCCCCAGGCATTTGACGGGTTCGAGCAGTTTGTCCGGGACTTTGCCGCCCTCAATAACGCTGAGGGCATCACGTTCACCCGCGACTACTGCCTGAAGCATTCCAGTACCGTGGCCACCCGGTTGCGCGCATTCACTCACGGTTACATTGAGCGCTACGGCATGCCTTATCCGGGGGCCAACGCGGTCTTTATCGGTGGGCGCTACCGTTCCACATGGATCGGCCTGCATAACGATTCGTGCGATACCTTTTTGTTTCCGTTGTATGGCCGCAAACGCATGATGATCTGGCCGCCGGCGTATTTCGATGAAATGGCCCTGGAGAAAAAGTCTGCGTTGAATGGTGTGTGCTTCGGCCATATCGACGTCAGCCCCTATGTCGGCGATGCCACGATTTATGAGGTCGAGGCCGGTGAGATTTTCTTCATTCCCGCCGGTTGGTGGCACTACAACAAATTGGAGGCGTTGGAAACGACTCTCACCGTGTCGGTGGGCATGTTCAGTCACGGTACGGCGCAGGGCTTCTGTGAAAACCCGATCAAGGCAGCCATTGCCTCGAGCGCCGGTAGTGCCCAGACCGGCGCTATCACCCCTGTGCCCGGTGGCGTGTTCGACTCGTTGGCCGATGTAGAACTGCCGGTGCAGGTTGCCAGGTTTGTCGACACAATCCGGGATAACAGCAAAATCCAGATGCTGCTCAAGTTGTCTGCCAACGGGATTATTCGTGATCGCGCCGTGGGGCGCTCGGCCGTGGTGGATTGGTCGCAGGCCAGGTTCCAGGCAAGAGCCGATAGCCCGTTGTACCTGCTGGCACTGAATGAACAGGCAGGATTGCTGTTTGCGGCCGGGGCGATGTTGCGAGTGCAGGAGTTGAGTGCCGTGCGTGACTTGATCGGCGTATTGCAGGGGGCGGGGCCGGTGCGGGTGCAGGCCGATGGGGATGAGGTGCAAAACGTGGTGCGCTGGCTGTATGAGCAGGCTGCCATTGATACGTTTGCGTGACAGGCGGCTGGCGTAGCTGCTGACTTCAGCTACGCCGCTATAGCCTATATGTGGCCTTGGGCTACTGCATAGGTGACCGCCTGAACTCGATTGCAGGCCCCCATTTTCTTTTGAATGTTGCGCAAGTGGAAGTTCACCGCATCGGCGGTCACATTTAATATGCGGCCTATTTCTTCCGATGTTTTTCCATCAGCGGTCCAGCGCAGCACTTCTTTCTCTTTTTGTCCAAGTTCGATATCCAACGTATTGGCCAGCGCATCTTCCAGTTCGAAGATGCGGTAGCCAACGGTTTCGGAGAAAGCTTTGATTAACGGTTTGAGCGCTTCCCACTCGGGGTCTTGAATAGAGGTGTTTTTTCTGGCCAGGGAAAGTAACGCGATATAGCCACGGGCATTGAAAGAGGGTTGGGTGATGCCAACGTTTAGTTCGAAGGCTTTGGCATCTGTCCACAGTTGCGGACACGTCTCAAACAAGGCACTGCACCAGCGCACAGGCTCAGACGAGACTTTGCAATGGCGTATGGTCGGGTCAATGACCGTATAGTTCTGTTCTTTATATCGATGCAGCCATTGACCGGGGTAGTTGCCAAATACATGGATCTTCGGACGCGTGAAGGGCGTGGTTTCACACACGGAGTAGGAGAAGAATTCGAAGCCTAGTGTGTGGCTGAATAACGAGGCTGATTCAATAAATTCCTCAAGGGTTTGAGGTGTTTCAGCGCGCTGATTGAGTTGTCGTATCCATGACAAATACCGCTCCATATACCGAACTCTCCATTTTCGAAAAATGCAGGCTAGTATAGTTACATTTTGAAATATATGTAAGCAAGAAGGTCTCGCGACGGCGTCAATACAGTCGCGAGATCACTTCAGGCATTCATTAGTTGGGCAGGGTTTGCGGCACAGGCAATTAAAGGGCGAACTGCGCGAAGCTCACGCCAGCCCCGGCAGGGCGCACATCTTTCAAGAACGAGTCCTTGTCCGCGCTCAGCTCCAGGGTGATCTCAGGCTTGCGCTTGCCCGCATTGCGCACCACCAGGCCTTCGAGCTTTTCACGCAGGAACACTGTCGGCACCTTCAGGTGCAGCAACTGATCGGTCTCGGCGTTGTGCATCAACAGGTGGATCCACTCGTACTGGCCCACGGCAATCCGGCCCACCGGCAGGTCGAACCACCAGATGTTGCGCTTGCGGTCCAGGTCGGTGAAGTGGCAGTTGTTGACGCCGAGTACGGCACCGCCCAGTTCGGTGTTTCTGCGGGCGATGGCCTGTGCTTTATTGAGTTTCATAACCTTCCTACGGGATCTGTGCTTCAGCGTTACAGCCTGAATGTGCCGGGCATTCTCGTGGGTTGGCCGCAAAACATAAAGCCAAACCTGCGGTCGGCGATGAAATGCCTGACGAAAATAATTGAAACTCTGCCGAACGGCCCCGGGTCAATCTTTAGGTAATGACCAAAACCCTTTGATTGTTCTTTCGGAGAAATACCATGGGCAGCACAGCGGATAAGGCAAAAGGCTTGAAAGACGAGGCCGTCGGCAATATCAAGCAAGGCGTCGGCAAAGTCACCGGTAATGACAAACTGCGCGCTGAAGGCGTGGTGCAGGAAAAGAAAGGCCAGGTGGAAAAAGCCGTCGGCGATACCAAGGATGCGGTAAAAAAAGCGACCAAATAGGCCTGCTTTTGCGCAACCTGACGGCCATCCACGGATGGCCGTTTTTATGTCACATGGCGTGATTAAAGTTTCGAAATTGTTTCAAGGTCGCCAAATAGGCTACCTTGATGTAGAAAACGGCCCCTGAGTCGCCCACAAACTCAACCTTTATGCGGCGAAAGGAGACGCTATGATTTTTCCGGTTCTCGATGGTCTGAAGCTGCATAAAGTGCTGTTGCGTACCGTCAAGGAATTCGTCGATGACGAAATGCCCACCTACGCTTCGGCACTGGCCTACCAGATGCTGTTCTCGCTGTTCCCCTTCCTGCTGTTCCTGATTGCCCTGATCGGTTTCCTGCACCTGCCGGATTTCTTCACCTGGCTGCGCCTGCAATCGGAGCTGGTGTTGCCGCCCCAGGCCCTCGAGCAGGTCAACCCGGTGATCGACCAGTTGCAGCAATCCAAGGGTGGCCTGCTGTCGGTGGGTATCGTGATTGCGCTGTGGACCGCCTCGGCCGGTGTGCGCCTGATGATGAGCGCGATGAACGCCGCCTACGACGTGGTGGAAGGTCGGCCGATCTGGAAGCGCTTCCCGCTGTCGATTTTCTACACCGTCGGCATCGCCGGTATGTTGCTGGCCGCGGCCGCGCTGATGGTCCTGGGCCCGCAAGTGATGGAGTGGCTGGCCGGGCAGATCGGCATGCAGGAATTCGTTGTGACCCTGTGGACCATCCTGCGTTGGCCGTTGATCGTGATTTTGCTGATGTTCGCCGTGGCCCTCATGTACTACGTGATGCCGGACGTCGAGCAGAAATTCCGCTTCATCACCCCAGGCTCCGTGCTGGCGGTGGTGGTGTGGATCGTCGCGTCCCTGGGCTTTGGCTACTACGTCAAAACCTTCGCCGACTACAACGCAATGTATGGCAGTATCGGTGCGATCATCGTGCTGCTCCTGTATTTCTATATTTCCGCCGCCGTGCTGCTGCTGGGGGCGGAAATGAACGCGGTGATCGAACACATGTCCGCCGAAGGCAAGGACCCGGGTGAGAAGGAATTCGATCAGTCCGCGCCGCCTGTCGGCGAAAAACAGCACGTCTCCGGCCTCGGCCGGGACCACTCCAAGCCCACCCCTGACGAAGTCTGATCGATGATCCGTGAAATCCTGAAAATGGGCGACGAGCGCTTGCTGCGTATCGCGCCTCCGGTTCCGCCGGAAATGTTCGACAGCCCCGAGCTGTGGCAATTGATCGATGACATGTTCCAGACCATGGAACACGTGGGCGGCGTAGGCCTGGCCGCACCGCAGATCGGCGTGGACCTGCAATTGGTGATCTTCGGCTTCGAGGCCAGCGAACGTTACCCGGACGCGCCACCGGTGCCGCAGACGATCCTGATCAACCCGTTGATTACCCCCCTCAGCCCGGTGTTGGAAGAGGGGTACGAAGGTTGCCTGTCCGTACCCGGTATGCGTGGTGCAGTGAACCGCTATCAGCAGATTCGCTATGAAGGGTTTGATCCCAAGGGCGAGCCGATTGTGCGGTTTGCCGACGGTTTTCATGCGCGGGTGGTGCAGCATGAGTGCGATCACCTGATCGGCCGGTTGTACCCGTCGCGGATCACCGACTTCAGCAAGTTCGGGTTTATCGAGGTGATGTTCCCGGACATGGACCCCACCGCCGACGACTAACTCTCAGACATACTGAGATCACCCTGTGGGAGGGGGCCAAGCCTCCTCCCACAGGGTGACTGTATTTCAAGGCGGGTTATTGGGTCGGTTTGACGAACCGCAACGTCATCCGATCCGACTCGCCAATCGCCACATACTTCGCTTTGTCCTGCTCTCCCAATTTCAACGTCGGCGGCAACGTCCACACGCCCGCCGGGTAATCCTTGGTGTCCTTCGGGTTGGCATTCACCTCGCTCTGTCCCGCCAGCTTGAACCCGGCATCGGTCGCCAGCTTCACCACCTGGGCGGTGGTCAGGTAGCCGCTGTCCTTGATTGCCTGCAGATCCGCCCCGTCCTTGGCCCGGTGATCTTCCACACCCAGCACACCGCCCGGTTTCAGTACCCGGTAGAACGCACTGAAGGTGGCCGGCGCGGTGCCTGCCGCTACCCAGTTATGCACATTGCGAAACGTCAGCACCGCATCCGCCGAAGCGGGTTTGCCGAATACCGGCGCCTTGGGATCGAACTCCACCACCGAGGCCTTACCGTAGCGCGTAGGGTCGGCCGCGAATTTCTTCTTCAGGTTCTCTTCCGACGTGCGCGCGTAGGCGCTGCTGCTCGCGGCCTGCACGGCGGCGATGTAGTGCCCTTGATCCTTGAGCAACGGCGCCAGTACTTCGCTGTACCAGCCGCCGCCCGGGGTGATCTCGATCACGGTTTGCCTGGCGCCCAGGCCAAAAAACTCCAGGGTCTGTTGCGGGTGGCGATAGCCGTCGCGGGCACTGTTGGCCGGGTCGCGCCAACTGCCGGCCAGCACGCTTTGGTACTGCCGGGCGCTGATCGGTGCGTCGGCGGCCTGGCTCAAGGCCGGGGCGAGCAGGGCGGTGAGGGAGAGGGCTGCGAGCGTCGTTTTCATGATCATCCTGTAAAGGGCCATTGAGCCGCCGAGGCTAGCATGGGCCCTGTACATGCTGATCACACATTATCGGTGGTCGACCTCACCAAACGATCTAAGCCCATCGCGATCATCGGTTTGTTGCGCTTGTAGCGCACCAGCCGTTCGTTGAGCGACTGCGGCAGCAGCGTGTCCTGGGTGAAGCCCATGCGCCGGTACATCCCTTCCAGTTCCGGATGGCACAGCAACCACAACGTACCGTTCACATCGGCCGCAGCCGCCGTGATCAGCCGCGCCGCCAAGCCTTGGCCGCGATAGGCCGGGTCAACGAACACCCCGGTCAACCACTGCCCGCCAACCACGGGCGTGAGGCACAGGCCGGCGACAATCTCGCTGTCGCGCGCCACCCACAAGCGCCCGCCCTTGAGCGCTTTCATCGACGAATTGTGGCTGCGGTAAAACTTGTTCAGCAGGGGCCACAAGGGCTCGGCCAGCGGTTCGATGTGCAATGGGGGCATGGTCTTCAGGCAGCGTGATCAAGGGCCGGGGATTATAAACGCCTTGTGCGAGGCAATAGGTGGTATACCCATGACTGCATCCCCTTAAAGTGGAGTACGCATCATGGCCAAAGGTATGGATTCAAAGAAAGCCGCGAAGAAAAAACCGGCGAAGACCGCGGATGAAAAACGCGCCGACAAGAAAGCCAAGAAAACCGAGACAGGCCTGTTCGGTCACTGAGTTACAAGCTTATAGCCAAACGTTCTGCAAGATTTTCCCGCGCCATTGCACAGAGCAGGAAACACCTGCTCTGAGCTGCCGATGGCCCACTACCTTGATCCTGCCCAACGCCGGGAAATCGAAACCCTGGCCCAATGCTTTACCGCCAGAACCGAATGGCCGACCTGGCTGCTGTTGATCGGCGTATACGCCGGCTGGTTTGCCGTGATCCTTGGCAGTCACTGGCTGGGCCCGTGGTTGAGCACACTGCTGTTGATCCCGCTCGTGACGCTGTGGTTGTCGGTCCAACACGAACTGCTCCACGGCCATCCCACCCGTTCGCTGCTGCTCAATAAACTTCTCGGCTATGCACCCTTTGCCGTGTGGTACCCCTACACGTTGTACCGCGACAGCCACCTGCTGCACCACAACGACGAAGACTTGACCCTGCCGGGCATCGATCCGGAAAGCCGCTACCTCACCCAGCAGCAATGGGACCACAGCTCGCTGTTCGAACGCGGCGTGCATGGGGTGACCAAGACCGTGCTCGGCCGCTTCCTGCTTTCTGCCCCTTTGGCGATTGGCCGCCTGATCCGCCACGAATGCCAGCGCCTGCCCCAGGTATGGCCGATGTGGCTGGCCCACGGTGCCGTCACCGTGCTGATGTTGATATTCATCGCCCACTACAGCGCGCTGTCGGTGGGGCATTACCTGCTGCTGGTCAGCGTGCCGGCCTTGTCCCTGGCCTCGATCCGTTCCTACTATGAACACCGCCCGCACCCCCGGCCCGAGCAACGCAGCGTGCTCAACGAAGCGTCCTGGCCGTGGACCTGGCTGTTCCTCAATAACAACCTGCACCTGGTGCACCACGATTTGCCGAAACTGCCCTGGTACTTGCTGCCCACGGTCTACCGTGCCCGGCGTGAACAATGGATCGCACGCAGCGGCGGCTTCCTGGTGCAAGGCTACGGCCAGTTGATCGGCCGCCACGGGCTCAAGGCCATCGACAGCCCCCGGCACCCCTTTGCGTGAGAGAAGAGCATGAGTGAGCACTACGCCGAACTGCTGATGTATGTCGCGCCCGAGCCGATCCGGCAGGCCAACCAACAGTGGCTGGAGCGCATCCTTGAACACCTCGGACTGCGCCGTCTCAATGCCGATCATCTGGACTTGCCGGGCCTGTGGCTCGCCCCCGAATTGCTGGTGACCCAAACCTGCGGTTATCCACTGATGACCCAATTGCGCGGCCAGGTCCGCGTGATCGGTCGACCGCGCTATGAGCTGCCCCACAGCAGCCGGGGCGAACATTGCAGCCTGTTGCTGACCCGCGACGACAACCCGCGCCACCCTCTGGCGGACTTCTACAACAGCCGTGGCGTGATCAACGGCCACGACTCCAACAGCGGCATGAACCTATTGCGCGAACGCCTGGCGCCGCTGCAGCGCGACGGGCGTTTCTTCGCCAGTGTCGGCATCAGCGGCGCCCATCGCGAAAGCCTGCGCTGGCTGCGCGAAGACCGTGCCGACCTCGCCGCTATCGACAGCGTGACCTACGACTACCTCGCCCGCTTCGCGCCGCAAGAGGTGGCGGGGCTGCGCATCGTCACCCACAGTGCGCCGAGCCCGACCTTGCCCTACATCGGCCCGCCGGGCTTGAGTGATGAACAGGTGGTTCAGATCCGCCGGGCGATGAACCAGGCGTTGCAGGACTTACCCGAGGTGGCCGAGACACTGGGCTTGCATGAAGTATTCCCCGCCAGCGAAGACGACTACGCGGTGCTCTTGACCTACCAGGATCAGGCCGTCAACGTCGGCTATCCTGTACTTCAATAGAGTTATATAAAAATACCTTTTAAATATTATTAAAGAATAAGCAGCCTTGCTAGGATCGCTCCACCGGAACACCGGACATAACGTGCAACCCTCTCAAATGGAGCCACTATGTCCGGCGCCGACACTTCTCACAGCGATTACGTGGGCGGATTGTTCCGCAGTCATTACGACTGGCTGTGCAGCCGTTTGCACCGCCATCTCGATTCCCGCGCCCACGCCGAAGACATTGCCGCCGACACCTTCGTCCAGCTCCTGAGTGCGCCGGGTGTGGTGCCTATCCGCCAGCCCCGCGCCTTGCTCACCACCATCGCCCAGCGCCTGATGTACCAGTTGTGGCGTCGCCGTGATTTGGAGCGCGCCTACCTCGAAGCGCTCGACCATGACGAGACGTGCACCGCACCGTCTGCGGAGGCGCTGGCACAAATGCTCGAAGCCCTGCACGCCATCGACCAGTTGCTCGACGGCTTGCCGGCCAAGGTCAAGGCGACCTTTTTGCTTTCGCAACTCAATGGCCTGACCTACCCGGAAATCGCCGCCGAGCTGGGGATTTCCCAGCGTTCGGTCAGCGACTACATGACCCGCGCCTTCAACCGTTGCCTGCGGCTGTGCCTGGAATGAACGACGACCTGATCAACGACGCCACGCGCTGGTACGTGCTGCTGCGTTCCGGCCAGGCCACGGCGGGCGACTGGCAGCGCTACCAACTCTGGCGTGCCGCCGACCCACGCCATGACGCGTTGTGCCGGCAGTTGGAAACGCGCCTCGGCGTGTTCCAGATTCCCCAGGCACAAGGGGTCAGCGGCCAGCTGTTGCAGCAGGCATTGGACGCACCGTCCAGCCGTCGCCAGGTGTTACAGGTCGCGCTGGTCGGTGCTGGTGTGGCTGCCGGCGCGACTTGGTTGGCCAAGCCGCTGGGTGTGCCGTTGGCGGACCTCACGGCGGATATCCGCACCGGCACCGGCGAGCGCCGCACCGTCACGTTGGACGACGGCAGCGAGCTGTCGCTCAACGCGCAAAGCGCGGCGGATATTCAGTTCGACCCACAACGGCGCCTGGTGCGCCTGCGCGAAGGCGAGTTGCTGGCCAGGGTGGCTGGCGATCGCGTTCGGCCTTTTATGATCCAGACCGACCAGGCGCGTTTGCGTGCCTATGGCAACCGCCTCCTGGTGCGCGAGCGGGCAGGGCAGGGCCAGGTCGTGGCGCTGAACGGCGCGGTGGAAATCGACAGCCAGAACGGCGAGCGCCTGCAACTTGCCGCCGGCCATGAGGTGCACTACGACCGTGCCGGTTTCGGCCCGGTGCAGGCCAGCTCCTCCGGAGCCACGGCCTGGGTCGACGGCTTCCTGCAAGTGCGCGACCGCCCGCTGTCTGAAGTCATCGAGGCGCTGCGGCCTTACCACAATGGCCTGTTGCGCCTGGACCCCTCCGTGGCGGGACTGCGTGTCAGCGGCCTGTACCGCTTGGACAACCCCCAGCAAATCCTCGATACCCTGGCGCGCACCTTGCCGATCCACATCACTCGCCGCACCGGTTTGTGGGTGAACGTCAATGCCGCGTGACCTTGGTTCTATCGACATAACCAAACGATCTGCAAGTTTCCCCCCGGCCGTGCCACATCACTCCCGTAAGCGCTGCGGGGAGCAGCGTTCTCGAGTTTCCTTGGGGGGAGCCAAAGTGAGTCAGTTCAACCGTTTGCCGCGTCGAACCTTTGCCCTGGTGCCGTTGGCCAGTCTGTTTTTCACGTTCGCCGCCAGTGCCGAAGAGGCGCGCCAGGTCTACCATATTGCCCCTGGCCCGTTGGATGAAGTACTGCTCGATATCAGCCGGCAAAGCGGCCAAGTGATCTCGTTCACGCCACAGTTGGCAAACTATTCTTCGTCCAGCGTAGACGGTTCGCTGTCGGCGCAACAGGCCGTCGACGCCGCACTGAAGGGCACCGGCCTGCACGTCCAGGTCAGCCCGGACGGCGCGTTCATCATCAAGGAAAGCGCGAGCAACAACGCCATCCGCAACGTCAAGGCCCAGACCAGCGCCGCCCAGGCCCCGACCCTGGACCGCGTGGTCGCCATCGGCACCCGGCGCAGTGACGCCACGGCCCTCACCAGCGCCGCGCCGGTGGATGTGATCAACGCCGAAGAACTCAAGCAGACCGGCGCCACCAGCCTCAACCAGGCTTTGTTCCAATTGCTGCCGTCGTTCAACTTTCCGCAGAACCAGAGCGCCACCCGTGGCCAGAACCCCAAGGGCGCATCCCTGCGCGGGCTGGCCCCGGACCAGACGCTGGTGCTGATCAACGGCAAGCGCCGCCATGCTTCGGCGGTGGTGAACATCTCCGGTGGCGTGCCGTTCATTGGCGCGCAGCCGGTGGACCTGGACATGATCCCCATCAGCAGCATCGACCACGTCGAAGTGCTGCGCGATGGCGCCTCGGCGCAATACGGTTCGGATGCGGTGGCGGGCGTGGTCAACATCGTGCTCAAGGAGCGTGACAGCGGCGGCCAGGTCAACACCCAGCTGGGCAAATACGCCCAGGGCGACGGCTTCAGCAAGACCACCGATGGCTGGTACGGCCTGGGCTTGCCGGGGGATGGTTTCCTCACGCTGAGCTTCAACACCCTCAACAACAAACCCACCGACATTGGCGACAAATATGTCGCCGACGGCCAACTGCAAGACCCCCGCTGGGGCGGTGCCGGGCGCGATAAATTCAACCTGGCGGCGAATGCCGAAATCGGCCTGAACGACCAGTGGCGGCTCTACAGTTTCGCCACCTTCGGCCAGGACAAGTCGGTGAACAACACGCCGCCGCTGCTGGCCAACAACCCGAACAACGTGCCGGGCATCTACCCCAACGGCACCATTCCCAAGTACCGCTACCGCTATGAGGACGGTGCGCTGACCGTCGGCACCCGCTACGAAGACGAGACCCTCGGCCGCTTCGACCTCAGTGCCACCTACGGACGCGACCAGCACGATGAACTGGCCTTCAACACGGTCAACCCCAGCTACGGCTTGAACAGCCCGACCAAGTTCGACGTGGCCACCCTGGTCAACGAGCAGACCAACCTCGGCCTGGATTACGCCAAGGATCTGGACGTCAACTGGTCGAGCCATCCGCTGACCGTCTCGGCGGGCATTGCCTACCGCCATGAGCAATATCGGCTGGAAGAGGGCGACTACGAGTCTTACTCCTTTGGCGGCATCAACGGCGTGCAGGTCGGAGCGGTGCAAGCCTCCGGGCTCACGCCGGATGACGCCGGCACCTACAAGCGTGATGTCGGCGGTGTGTACTTCGGCCTCGAACATCAGCTCACCGATAAATTCCAGATCGGCCTGGCCGGGCGTACCGAGCACTACTCGGACTTCGGTTCGGCCACCACCGGCAAGCTCTCGGCGCGTTATGACTTCACCCCGCAGGTGGGCCTGCGCGCCACGGTGAACAACTCCTTCCGCGCACCGACCCTGGGCCAGATCGGCACGTCGTGGACCACCACCACCAACGTCGACATCAACGGCAACCCGGTGTTGACGCGCATGCTGCCCGCCGACAACCCGGCCGCCCGTGCCCTGGGCGCCGAGCCGCTCAAGCCCGAGAAGTCCACCAACTACTCCCTGGGCCTGGTGCTGCGGCCGGTCGAAAACGCGTCCCTGACCATTGACGCTTACCAGATTTCGATCCGTGACCGCCTGCTCTACAGCGGCGGCATTTCCGGGCCGCGCGCCGAACAGATCCTGCAGCAGGCCGGGTTTGGCCAGTACACCTGGGCGCAGTTCATGACCAATGCGGCCAATACGCGCACGCGGGGTGTCGACATCGTCGGCAAGTACAACCTGGACCTGGCGCAGTACGGCGCATTGAGCCTGTCGGCCGGTTACACCAGGGCGCGCACCACGATTGAGAAGGTCCACGAGAACCCCAACGGGTTCGACATCCTCACCCGCGAAGCCCGTGGTTTCCTCGAACACGGTTACCCCGAAGACAAGCTGGTGCTCGGCGCCACCCACCGCATCGGCGCCTGGACCATCGCCCTCAGCGAAACCCGCTACGGCGAGTACCGCAAATACGCCGCCAGCGCAGCCAACGCCCAGTACGACCAGACCTTCGCCGCGCAATGGAACACCGACCTGGACGTGAACTACGCGTTCACCCAGCAACTGCGCCTGTCGATCGGCGCCAACAACCTGTTCGACAGCAAACCCGACGACTTCAACACCCGCCTGCGCCAGACCCCGGGCCAGCAGTACAGCTACCTGTCGCCGTCGGCGCCGGAAGGGGCGTTCTACTACACGCGGCTCAGTTATGACTTTTAACGAACATCACCGCACAACTATGAGGTTGCCGATGAAGCATCTGAAGAAACTCCTGGGCGGCGGCCTGCTGGCTCTGAGCCTGCTGTCCCCAACCGTCCACGCCGCCGAAGCCGTCAAACCCATCCACTTCGGTGACATCACCTGGGAAAGCGGCAGCCTGATCACCGAGGTGCTGCGCCTGATCGTCGAGAAGGGCTACGGCTTGCCCACCGACACCCTGCCCGGCAGCACCGTGAGCCTGGAAGCCGCCCTGGCCAAGGACGATATCCAGGTGATCGGCGAAGAGTGGGCCGGGCGCAGTCCGGCGTGGGTCAAGGCGGAAAACGAGGGCAAGGTGTTCGGCCTGGGCGACACGGTCAAAGGCGCTACCGAAGGCTGGTGGGTGCCGGAGTTCGTGATCAAGGGCGATACGGCACGCGGTATCAAGCCCCTGGCGCCGGACCTGAAGTCGGTGGCCGACCTGCCGCGCTACAAGGATGTGTTCCGCGACCCCGAAGATCCGAGCCGTGGGCGCTTCCTCAACAGCCCCACCGGCTGGACCTCGGAGATCGTCAACAGCCAGAAACTCAAGGCCTACAAACTCACTGACAGCTTCGTCAACTTCCGCACCGGCTCCGGCGCGGCGCTGGATGCCGAAGTGGCCTCGTCGATCCGCCGTGGCAAGCCGGTGTTGTTCTACTACTGGTCGCCAACGCCGCTGCTGGGCCGGTTCAAGCTGGTCAAGCTGGAAGAGCCGCCGTTCAACGCTGATGCCTGGAAGACCCTGTCCGACGCGAAAAACCCCAACCCCATCGGCACCCGCTCGATGCCGGCACGCCTGGCGATTGGTGTGTCGGCGCCGTTCAAGGCGCAGTACCCGCAACTGGTGAGTGTGTTTGAAAAGGTCGACCTGCCGATTGATCTGCTCAACGGCATTCTCGGCGACATGAGCGAGAAACGCACGCCGCCCCGCCAGGTGGCTGAAGCGTTCCTCAAGGACCATCCAGACGTCTGGCAACAATGGGTGCCGGCGGATGTCGCGGCCAAGGTCAAGGGAGCGCTCTGATGCTTAAAGTCTTCGCTGCAGCTGTACTTTCGTTGATCGCCGGTCACGTGCTGGCGGCCGAGCCCTCCACCTTGCGCATCGGTTACCAGAAAAGCTCGGTGAGCATGGTGTTGGCCCGTGAGCACAAACTCTTCGAAGCGGCGCTGCCCGGCACGCAGGTGCAGTGGATCGAATTCCTCGGTGGCCCGCCGCTGATCGAAGCGCTGAATGGCGGCAGCCTGGACATCGGCAATATCGGCGACATCCCGCCGATCTTTGCCCAGGCCGCCGGCATCGACTTGCAATACTTCGCCGTCGAGCCCAACGAGGGCAAGACCGAGGCGGTGCTGGTGCCCAAGGCCAGTCCGGTGCAGAGCGTGGCTGAACTGAAGGGCAAGCGCGTGGCGCTGCTCAAGGGCTCCAGCGCGCACAACCTGTTCCTCAAAAGCCTGCTGCGCGCCGGCCTGCAATGGAAGGACGTGAACGTGGTGTACCTGTCGCCGTCCGATGGTCGTGCTGCGTTCGAGCAAGGCAAAGTCGATGCCTGGGTGGTGTGGGACCCGTACTACTCCGCCGCCGTGGTCGACGGCTCCGCCCGTGTGCTGGGTGACGGCCAGGGCCTCAACCCGGCCGGCAGTTTCTTTGTGGTCAGCAGCCCGTTTGCCAAGCAGTACCCGCAGTCCATCGGCACGATCATCCAGACCCTGGGCAAGGCGCAGCGCCTGTCCCTCGACAAGCCCGAAGAAAGCATCGCACTGATGGCCAAGACCCTGGGCCTGCAACCGGCGGTGGTGAAAAGCTACTTCGAACACCGCTCGCCCGCGCCGATCCGGCCGCTGCAAGCCTCGGACGTCGCGACCCAGCAACGCACGGCGGACCTGTTCTTCGCCAACGGCCTGATCCCGAAAAAGGTCGACGTGCAGCAAGCCGTCTTCAAGGCGCCATGAATGTGTGGTGAGCGGACTTGCCACAACCACAAAAGCCCTTAATCAGTGAGCAGACCATGCAACCGATCTACATCGATTTTCTCAACGGCCTCGACATCGACGAACTGGGTCTCTCCAACGATGAAATCCTTAGCGCCATCGAAGCCAGCCTGGCGATCCAGGGCCGTGGCGAGGCGGTGATCGAGCCGCGTACCCACCTGATTCCCGGTGGCGAGATCAACGGCCACTTCAACGTGCTGCGCGGTGTGCTTGGCGGCGCTATCGGTTATGCCGGGGTCAAGGTGGTAGGGGATTTTGTCGACAACTATCGCAAGGGCCTGCCCTCGGAACTGGCGATTCTCAACCTGCTGGACCCGGCCACCGGCATTCCCAGGGCCATCCTGGATGCCTCGGCGATCACCGATATGCGCACCGGCGCGGTCACGGCCATTGGCGCCAAATACCTGGCCCGGCCCGACAGTAAAGTGCTGGCGCATATCGGCGCGCGCGGCACGGCCTACTGGAACGTGCGCTTGCTGGATCACCTGTTCGACTTCGACGAAATCCGCGTGCACTCGCGCCGCAGTGAAAGCCGCGAGGCCTTTGCCGAAGGCCTGCGCCGGGACCTGGGTAAACCGGTGATCGTCACCGACGATTGGGAGTCCGCCGTGCGTGGCGCCGACATCGTCGTCGAGGCCTCGCGCCTGGACCAGCCCGAACCGCTGTTGCGCACCGAGTGGATCAAACCCGGCGCCTTCGTGGTGCCCTACGGCACCATGAGCGCGGTGGAACTGTCGCTCACCGACATCATGAGCAAGTTGGTGGTGGATGATTGGGGCCAGTGCAAGGGCGGTCTGTTCGGTTCGTTGCGTGCCCATGTCGATGCAGGAAAACTCAGCGCCGAGACCCTGCATGCCGAGTTGGGCCAGATCGTGGCCGGCTTGAAGAATGGCCGGGAAACCCCCGAGGAAACCATCCTGTTCTGGCATCGCGGGCTGAGCCTCAGTGATATCGCATTGGGCCATGCGCTGCTGGAGAAATCCAGGCGCCTGGGCATCGGCCAGCGGTTGCGCTGGGCATGATTCACTTCGACCCCCAAGGCTTGGTACTGGCGGATTTGCTGGCGATTGCGCGGCAGGATATACCGGCGGATTTCAGTCAATCGGCACGTCAACGTATCGACGAAGGCCATCGGCTGCTGGTGAAACTGGCGGCTGACGGCACGCCGATCTATGGCGTCAACACCGGCCTTGGCGCGGCGGTGGGTACGCCGGTGGCGCCGGTGCAGGCGAGCATTCCGTTGGGGCGTGCGGTGGGGGTGGGGCGGCTTGCCAATCGCCAGGAGTTGCGCGCCATCACCGCCACGCGCCTGGCCGGGTTGGCCCAGGGGCGCTCGGGGATTTCACCGGCAGCGGCGCAGGCATTGCTGGACCTGCTCAACTCAGGCGTCGAGCCCGAGGTGCCGTTGCTGGGTTCCCTGGGCGAAAGCGACCTGGCGCCGTTGTCGCACCTGAGCCTGGCGCTGACGGTGCCTTTGACCGGTAAGGATGGCTTGGCGCTGGTCTCGGCGAATGCCGCCAGCGTTGGGCTCGGTGCGTTGCTGGTGGCTGAGGCGCAGCAGGCGTTGGAGGCTGTGCTCGCGGCGCTGGCGTTGTCGTGTGAAGGCTACCGCGCCAATCTCAGTGCGTTCCAGCCATGGGCCTCACGCCTGCGCCCGGCCCCGGGGCAAACCGAGCAATCGGCGGCGCTGTTGCGCTTGCTGGCGGGGGGCGAGTTGGCGGACAGCCCACGTCGCCTGCAAGACCCACTGAGCTTTCGCTGCGCCACGGTGGTCCAGGGCGCGGCGCAGCAGGCGTTGCACCAGTTGCATGAGCTGATCGAACTGGAACTGCGCAGCGGCGCGGACAATCCGGCATTGATCAGCGAGGAAGCGCTGGTGTTGGCCACGGCGAATTTCGACAGCACGCATCTGGCGCTCGCCGCAGAAGGGCTGGGCCTGGCGCTGAATCGAGTGGCGGCGTGCGGTGCAGAACGCATCGCCAAGTTGCTCTCGCCTGGCTCCAGTGACTTGCCGCGCTTCCTGATCACTCAACCGGGTCATGTCGGCATGGCCGCGTTGCAGCGCACCAGTTCGGCGCTGGTCGCGGAAATCGGACACTTGGCCAATCCCCTGCCGGCGGTGAGCGTGCCGGTGGCGGATCGTGTCGAAGACTATGCGGGGCAGGCCTTGGCGGTGGTCGACAAGACCCGGCGGTTGGTCGAGCGGGTCGTGTGGCTGGTCAGCATCGAGCTGATCGTCGCGGCGCAGGCGGTGGACCTG
The DNA here is from genome assembly GCF_019823005.1 of Pseudomonas sp. DR208. NCBI lineage: Bacteria > Pseudomonadati > Pseudomonadota > Gammaproteobacteria > Pseudomonadales > Pseudomonadaceae > Pseudomonas > Pseudomonas sp. DR208. The sequence goes on along the minus strand of NZ_CP081944.1, from coordinate 5,077,980 downwards.
CGGGGTGCGGTGCGATTGGGGCAGGGCTCCGGACAGATCCATGCCGAGGTGCGCAGCCAGGTGGCGCACCTGGATCAGGATCGCTCGGGCTCGGTGGATGTGTTGGCGCTGAGCCGCTTCATCTCAACTCATGGGTTTTCAGCGGCCAATGCGGCAACCACCGCAGGTCGCTCACCCACCCGTTGCTGAAACGCCGCCAGCGCCGGCCACCGGCCCAGGTCAATTGCGTGAAACGCGGCCCAGCGCAGCACCACGAACAGGTAGGCATCCGCCACCGAGTAGTGCGACCCCAGCAGGTAATCCTGGCGCTCCAGCGTTTGCACCAGCACCGCGAAACGCTTGAAGAGTGTGGCCTCGAACAGCGCGCGCACGTCGCCCTGGATCGCGTCGTTGAAGAACACCGCCAGGCCGCCATGAATCTCGGTGGCGATAAAATTCAGCCATTCCTGCAAACGCACCCGCTCCCAGCTGCCATTGGCAGGGGCCAGGCCAGCGGCGGGTTTCAGGTCGGCGAGGTATTGCAGGATCGCGCTGGCTTCGGTCAGTACCTGGCCGTTGTCCAGTTTCAGGGCGGCGACGTAGCCCTTGGGGTTGATCTGCAGGAAGTCCTCGCCCTCGGCGGTGATCTTGGCCTGGTTATCGACCAGCACCAGGTCGAACGGCAACGCCAATTCGCGCAACACGATATGCGGGGCGAGGGAACAGGCGTAAGGGAAGAAATACAGTTTCATCTGGGGCAGCTCCGTTGAATTTGCGCCAGTCTCGCGGGCGTGGCACCGTGCGTAAAATTAAACCTTCAGACCCCTGCCATAAGGACAGCTACTGCCATGATGAACCTGATGCACTGGCGCCTGCTGGTGGCCGTGGCCGATCACGGCAGCATCACCGCCGCCGCCGAGCGGGTAGGCATGACCCAGTCCGCTGCCAGCCAGGCCATGGCCGGCATGGAGGCGACGTTGGGCGCGCAACTGTTCACCCGTGAACCGCGCAAGACCTTGCCTACGGCGTTGGGCTTGAGTGTGATCGAACAGGCGCGGGTGATGCTCGGTGCCTTGCAGGCGATCCGCAGCACTGTGGACGAAGCCAGGCCCATGCTGCGGGGGACGATTCGCATCGCCAGTTTCCCGAGGGTGCTGGCGACGTTTCTGACACCTGCGTTGCAGCGTTTTGCGCAGCTCTATCCCGGCATCGAGGTCACCACCCTGGATGTCACCGACAACGAAGTACTCACCCTGCTCGACACCGGCCTCATCGACCTGGGCGTGGTGCTCAACCCCGCGCCCGAGCGCAATGCCACCGTGTTGGGCCGTGACTTATGGATGGCCGTGCTGCCAGCGAACCATGCCCTGGCGCAACGCCCGGCTGATGCGTGTGTGTCGCTTGAGGAGTTACTGGAGCAGCCTTTCGTGCTGGCCACCGGTGGCTGTACCGCCAATGCGCGCAGCCTGGGGGCCGCAGCGGGGCTGACCCTGCGGGATATCCGCGTGGAAGTGCGCGAATGGAACAGTGCCTTCAGCCTGGTGCGCGAGGGGGTTGGTGTCACGCTGGTGCCGGAAATGGCCCTGCCTATCCAGCGTAAGGGGCTGCGGGTGATGGCACTGAAGATGCCGCTGCACCGTGAATTTGCCTTGGTCGGTACGCCAAATCGTCCACCTTCAGCCGCCGCCCGTGCATTGTTAGAAATGCTGGCTGACTAGTGGCTTGCAGAGTGCCAAGCCCTGTCTATGCTCATCCAGAACCGTTGATGACGCTTGGTATATAAAGCGATTTGGATGGTTTGCGACTGTATTCGATCCGTGAATGGAATGCGCCCCGCCAGGCGCTGGTAATTGAAGGGTGATCCGAACATGTTCAACCTCCACCACAAATCCGACCTGCAGCAAATCGAACGTTTCTCCTGCGCGCTGTCCGAATCCAACGCCAAGCTCGCCGCCATCAGCCGTTCCATGGCCATGATCGAATTCGACCCTGGCGGCGTGATCCTCGACGCCAATGACAACTTCTGCAAAACCATGGGCTACAGCGTTGAAGACATCCGCGGCAAACACCACCGCATCTTTTGCGACGAGGCTTACACCCACACCGACGCCTACGCCAAGCTATGGCACGACCTGGCGCGGGGCGAGGCGCTCAGCGGCACCTTCATGCGCTTGAACAAGCACGGTCAGGAAGTGTGGCTCGAAGCCAGCTACATGCCGGTGCTGGACAAGGACAATCACGTGCAGAGCGTGATCAAGGTCGCTTCGGATATTTCCGCGCGGGTTCACCATGAACATGAAAACCAGAGCCTGATCGATGCCATTAGCCGTTCCATGGCGGTGATCGAGTTCACTCCCCAGGGCCAGATCCTCAACGCCAACGAAAACTTCCTGAAAACCGTGCAGTACTCCCTGGATGAAATCGTCGGCCAGCACCACAGCCTGTTCTGCCATCGCTGTGACGTCGAGTCGCCAGCCTACAAGGCGTTCTGGGCGTCCCTGAACCGCGGCGAGTACCACTCGCACCGTTTCGAGCGCAAAGACAAATACGGCAAGACATTGTTCCTGGAGGCGTCCTACAACCCGATCTTCGACGCCAGCGGGCGCCTGTACAAAGTGGTGAAGTTCGCCAGCGACATTACCGACCAGGTCACCACCCTGCGCAACGCCGCCGACTCGGCTCACGCGACGTCAGTGCAAAACGATGTCTGCGCGCGCAAGGGCTCGGAGGTGGTGCAGCAGACCGTGCAGATCATTGAAGAAATTTCCAACGACCTGAACCAGGCGGCGCAGAGCATTGATGCGGTGAACAAGCAATCGGACATCATCGGCAGCATTGTGCAGACCATCCGCAGTATTGCCGAACAGACCAATATGCTCGCGCTCAATGCGGCGATTGAAGCGGCGCGGGCGGGCGAGCATGGGCGCGGCTTTGCGGTGGTGGCCGATGAAGTGCGCAGCCTCGCGGCACGGACCAGCCAGGCGACGGTGGAGATTGTCGATGTGGTGCGCAAGAACCACGACCTGTCGCTGAGCGCGGTGTCGAGCATGCAGTCGAGCTTGAGCCGCACGGGGCTGGGGGTGGAACTGGCGAATGAGGCGGGGCAGGTGATCCTGGAAATCCAGGAAGGGTCACGGCATGTGGTGGATGCGATCGGGCAGTTCAACTCGACATTGCAACTGCAATAGCCTGCAGGAGCGCGTTCGCTCCCGCAGGGGCGGATGGCGTCAGATCGCAGCCAGGGTTTCTTTGACTGTCTGCGCCTGCGGCTCAGCGGTTTTCGCCGCTACTTGCTGTTCTTGCTGCTGCTTCAGGCGTTCAGCCACCTGTTTGGAAATAGCGTCCTGCTTTTCCTGGGACATGTTCTGCACATCCGCCTCGGTCAAACCCTGCTCCTTGAGCAATTGCTCGCGGATACGCTCGGCCGGGGATTTGCTCATGTAGTCCGTGAACTCGGCACGTGCGCCGGAGGTGGCGCTGGTAGCCGGCACATCCGAGGTCGCCGCGCTGGTCTGCAACTGCACACGGGTCTTGGCGAAGGCTTCGTCGATGCGGTCGGCGGCCTTGTCCAGTTCCTTCTGCGCGGCCGGCACGGTCAAGCTTTGCTGCGCGGCCTGCAGGGCACCGCTGTACAGCGCGCTGGCGGCGGCGTTGGCGGGGTCCATGTCGGGCCGTTTGATCTGTTGAACGGTCGACACGGCTTGGGTGTTGTTGTTAACCAGCATGATCGGTCACCTGTGGAAATGTGCGGTGCCACAGGTGGAGCAAATAGCGTGCCGGGCGTGAAGTGCCCGGTTTTATTGGGGATGGCGTGGCCGGCGCGGCAAGGGTTGTCCTGCCGGCGGCCAGCCGTTGCCGTCAATGGGCGATGTTTTCCAAAGCTGGTTCGGCATACTGGCAGCTTCGGGCTGCGTTTGATCCCTATTTAAATGGATATCGAAGGCAAAACGTTTTAAGGTCTAACTTTAGACAGAAACATCAAAAACATATTTAACTTCGACTTCTTTTCCGCCACGGTTTGAGGTGAATGTTACGGATCCAGTGACATGTTGGGTGTTCGGAATATAATCGATGTGGTAGGAGCCTGTATCGGACCAGTAGAAACTACCATTTCCGCTGGCGTCCGAAAAGTTGTAAGTGGACCAAGGGCGTATGCCAGCCCCGGGGAATGTTCCGTTCGATTCTCCTGGAACTTTGTCGACAATCAAACTAATAATGGCTTCTTCTCCATTGGGCCATTTTATAATGCATTCCACGATATTGTATTGTTCTGTCTGTGACAGAAAGACCCTGTCTGTTGTGAAACTGCCTTGAGGCGACTCGGAGACCCGGAAGTGTCCAGTGGCCTTTGGCGTTTTATTGGTTATGAAGCTCGGGGGGATTGGCTTCGTATTTGCGGTCATGGCGAGTTTCTTCCTGTTTGAGTTAGAGGGTTCTATCTCTTTTTAGAGATGGATTGAGTGTAAATGGGCGCGTTATTTTGTCTACTGTAAAGGTTGACAGTAGATTCGTTGCGGTGAGCGAGGTAGGGTTCGGTGTTTGACTTTTATACTGGAGAGATGTGGCAATTTTAGACTTGGGTCTATTTGAATTTCATATAAGAGCTCTAATAGCTGCTCGTGTTCCAGAGTTGGGTGAGGCATGGCAGTTGTTTCGATAGTGTCGGGGTTTGCTACATCCAGACGGGATCACTATAAAACTGCCCTACGAACGAGGAGGGACGTGCCATCGACATTGACCCCCCGCCGAACGCTACCTTGATCAGTGGGCGATATTTTCCAGCGCCAGGTTCCGCGTACGCGGCCCGAACCAACTGATGGTGATCATCACGATCAGCATGCTGCTGGCAATGAATGCCAGTACCCCAGGCGTGCCCAGATGCTCGAGGATAAAACCGATCAACAAGCTGCTGAACACCGTGGACAAACGGCTGAACGAGTAACAGAAACCCACCGCCCGTGCGCGGATGTTGGTGGGGAACAGCTCACTCTGATAGGAGTGGTAGCTGAAGCTCAGCCAGGCGTTGCAGAAGGTGATCATCACCCCGCAGATCACCAGACCCACCGCCGTGGTTTGCAGGGCGAACAGGCTGCCGAAGATCATCGCGCCCAGCGCCGATCCGACGATTTGCCATTTGTTTTCAAAGCGATTGGCCACCTTCACGAACAGCAGCGGCCCCAACGGGTAGGCGAGGGTGATGATGAAGGCGTAGAGCAAACTGTGGGTCACGCTGACGCCCTGGCCGGACAGCAACGCCGGCAACCAATTGCCGAAGCCGAAGAAACCGATGGCCTGGAACACATGAAACACGATCAGCATCAACGCGCGGCGGCGGTACGGCGGTTGCCAGATATCGGCAAAGCGGCCACTGCCTTGCACGCTGACGGCTTGCGGCTCGGGTTCGTCCAGCGGTTTGCCGTGGTCTTTCTGGCAGCGTGCTTCCAGGTTGTCCATGATCGTCCCCGCTTCTGCGAAGCGGCCCTTTTGCGCAAGCCAGCGCGGTGACTCTGGCAGGCGCTTGCGCAGTTGCCAGATAAACAGCGCAAACACCGCACTGCTCAGCACCACCCAGCGCCAGCCCGACACGCCGAACGGCGCTTGCGGCACCAACCACCACGACATCAATGCCACCGCCGGCACCGACAGAAACTGGATGAAAAACGCAAAGGCAAACGCCGAGCTGCGCATGCGCTTGGGCACCAGTTCCGAGAGGTAGGCGTCGATGGTCACCAGTTCGATACCCAGGCCGATCCCCACCAGGAAACGCATGCCGATGATGCCCAGCGCTGACGTTTGAAGCCCCATCAACACGGTAGCGACGGTGTACCAGATCAACGCAAAGATGAAGATCGCCCGGCGGCCGAAGCGGTCGGCGATGGGGCTTAGCAGGCTGGCGCCAAGGAACAGACCGAGAAAGGTCGCCGAGGCGAAGGCGGCCTGATCCGAGAAGCCGAATACACCCTCGCTGCCGGTGTGGAAAATCCCGTCGCTGATCAGGCCGGGGCTGATGTAGGCGGTCTGGAACAGGTCATACAGCTCGAAAAAACCACCGATGGACAGCAGCGCGACCAGGCGCCAGACGGTGGCGACGGCGGGCAGGCGGTCAATGCGTGCGCTGATGTGGGCGGCGCGGATCGGGTCGATGCCGTCGGTGCTAGAGAGTACGGGCATGGGAAAACTCAATAAGTGATCGGAATCTCGACTGTTTGAAACGCGCCATCCTGGGGATGCTTTCTCTCGCAGCGTGCTCAGTTATGGCCGTCGAGGGCAAAGGTTTTGAAGCCGGAGCGCTGGCTGAGGCGCTGGTAATACGCTTGCACCGCAGGATAGTCGGGATGCGCCAGTGGGGCGTTGCGCCAGCGGTGCACCGAGAGGCCGATGAGGATGTCGGCCAGGGTGAACTCATCGCCCGCGACGTAGGCGTCGGTCTTGAGCAACTGCTGTTCGAGCAGGCCCATCTTGTCATTCCACGCTTGCACGCCAGCCTGGATGCGCTGCGGGTCCTGGTAGTCCGGGTTCTGGCGCACCAGCGCATGGAACGCATAGCCCCACGACGGATTGAGTTCGGTGGCTTGCCAGTCCATCCATTGCTCGACGCGCGCCCGTGGCGCGGGTTCGGCTGGGAGCAGGTCGTGGCGTTGGTAGAGGCCGACGAGGTAGCGGCAGATGGTGTTGGACTCCCACAGCACGCCGTGGTCGTCGATCAGCACCGGCACCTGGGCGTTGGGGTTCAGGGCGAGGAACTCAGCGGATTGAGTGGGCTTGAAGCCGACGCCCCAGTCTTCGCGCTGGTAGTCGATGCCCAGTTCCTGGCAGGTCCAGAGTACTTTGCGCACGTTGATGGAAGAGGTGCGGCCCAAGATTTTCAGTGAGTGTCCCATGGTGCTTCCCTGGCATTTGGAGAAGGCTCAATCTAGCAGGGGTGATAGCAATGTGGGAGGGGGTTTGCCCCCTACCACATGGGTCAAGTGCTTTCCCGTATCTGCAATTCAAAGCCCATATCCACCACCGGCTTGGCGATTTTGCTGCCCGCCATGATCGTCAGCAGATGCTCCGCCGCCCGCCGGCCAATCGCTTCCCTTGGTGTACTGATACTGCTCAGGCGCGGCACCATGAACGACGACGCCGGTAAATCGTTGAAGCCCAGCACAGCTACGCGCTCCGGCACCTTGATGCCATGGCGCATGGCCTCCAGCAGGGCGCCCTGGGCCAGGTCGTCGTTGCCGAAAAAGATCGCATCCACATCCGGATGGGTTGCCAGCAACTGCAGGAACAATTCACCTCCCAGGCCGACTGAGGAAGGGCGCGGCGTCAGTAGTTCCAGCGCCGGGTCGTACAGGCCGGCCTGTTGCAGCGCCCGGCGGAAACCTTCACCGCGCAGCAGCGTGCGTTGGTCCAGTTGCGCGCCGATATACGCCAGGCGCTTGCGCCCACGGGACAGCAAGTGCGCCGCCGCTGTCTCACCCGCCGCCAGTTGCGAGAAACCCACGCAGTTCACCCCGGCGTTGGGGTCCAGGTCCATCATGTACACGCAAGGCACGTTGCTGGCCTCGACCATTCGTCGGGCGCTTTCGGTGCGATCAAAGCCGGTCAGCAACAAACCCCGTGGCTGATAGGCCATGTAGTTGCGCAACAGGTTTTCTTCTTCGTCGCGGGAATAGTGGGAATTGCCGATCAGCACTTCGAAGCCCTTGGGCCGCAGAACCTGGTGGATGGCTTCGAGGGTTTCGATAAACAGCAGGTTGGACAACGACGGCACCAACACCACCACCGAGTGGCTCTGGGCCGAGGCCAGGGCGCGGGCGGCGGGGTTGACCACATAGTTCAGTTCGGCGGCGGCCTGCTGTACTTTCTCCACCAGTTCGGTGGCGACGGTACTGATGCCGCGCAGGGCGCGGGAGGCGGTAATCGGGCTGACGCCGGCCAGGCGGGCGACTTCGTTAAGGGTCGGGCGACCCGTGGTGCGCATTTTTTTATCGTTCTTGGAGGTCATCAGGCGGCTTGCCAAACAAAAATCGAGGCACTAAGGTAGCGCTGTCTCCAAGTAGCTGCAAATGCTTGAACGCTGGGTTGCCTGATCCGGTTCAAATGATTGGAGAGGATGCACGCGTCACTCCATAAAAATGACAAGACGGCGCGGGAAAGCCTGTTTTTGCACTAGCCTTACAGCGTGCAAAGGTAGCGCTATCTGCGTCCTGAGGTGTTTCATGAGTCAACCTGTTACCGCCCTGGTCATCATGGGTGTCGCCGGCTGTGGCAAGACCAGTGTCAGCGAGGCCCTGTGCCGCTTGAACGGCGCCACCGCGATCGAAGGCGACAGCTTTCACCCCGCCGCCAACATCGAAAAGATGAGTGCCGGCCACCCCCTCAACGACGACGACCGCGCCGGCTGGCTCGACATCCTGTGCGATGAACTGCGCCGTTCGCTCAAGGCGGGCGAGCATCCCGTGCTCACCTGTTCCGCCCTCAAGAAGAAATACCGCGACCACTTGCGCGAAGCCGCCCCGGGTCTGGGTTTTGTGTTCCTGGAACTGACCCGTGAAGTGGCGGCCGACCGAGTGTCCCATCGCCCCGGGCATTTCATGCCGGCCAGCCTCATAGACAGCCAGTTCGCCACCCTTGAATCGCCCAAGGGCGAGCCGCTGACCCTGGCCCTCAATGCCAGCGAAGACAGCGTCGAGCAGTTGGCCGAGCAGACCAATGCCTGGTGGCTGCAACACGGCTTTGAACCAACCCATTGATTTTTTGCCGGAAAAGATAGCGCTGTCCCCGGCAGGAAATTCAACACCCGCTTTAATAACAACAACAAACAGGAGAGACCCCCCATGTTTGGCATGTCCCACGAGTCCTACCTGCTGCTAGACGCAGTGGTTACCATCATCGGGTTGATCGTTCTGATCACCAAGTTCAAGGTGCACCCGTTCATTGCACTGATCATCGCGGCCGGCTTCCTCGGCCTGACCTCGGGCATGCCCGTGGACAAGATCATCAAGGCGTTCCAGGACGGCTTCGGCGGAGTGCTCGGCTTTGTCGGCATCATCCTCGCGCTGGGTACGATGCTCGGCAAGATGATGGCCGAATCCGGCGGTGCCGATCAGATCGCCCAGACCCTGATCCGTGCCTTCGGCAAAGAGAAGGTCCAGTGGGCCATGATGTTCGCTGCGTTCCTGGTGGGCATCCCGCTGTTCTTCGAGATCGGCTTTGTGCTGCTGATCCCGCTGGTGTTCATCGTCGCGCGCCGTACCGGTGTGTCGCTGATCAAGATCGGCATTCCGTTGCTGGCCGGCCTGTCGGCGGTACACGGCCTGGTGCCACCGCACCCGGGCCCGCTGCTGGCTATCGGCGTGTTTGGCGCGGACATCGGCAAGACCATTCTCTACGGCCTGATCGTCGCACTGCCGACAGCGATCATTGCCGGCCCGATCTTCGGTACGTTCATCGCCAAGTACATCCCGGGCAACCCGTCCCAGGAACTGGTCGATCAACTGGCCCGCGAGCCTGAGAACAAAGACCTGCCGAGCTTCGGCATTACCCTGGTCACCGTGCTGCTGCCGGTGTTCCTGATGCTGCTGAAAACCTTCGCCGACATCGCGTTTGCCGAAGGCAACGTGGTACGCAACTGGATGGACATGATCGGTCACCCGATCACCGCCTTGCTGCTGGCGTTGCTGCTGTCGCTGTACACCTTTGGCCACCGCCAGGGCATCCACTCCAAGCAGATCCTCAAGCTGCTCGACGCCAGCCTCGCGCCGACCGCCGCGATCATCCTGATCATCGGCGCCGGTGGTGGCTTCAAGCAGATGCTGGTGACCAGCGGCGTGGGCGATGTGATCGGCCACATGGCGGTGAACGCGCAGATCAACCCGATCCTGCTGGCGTGGCTGGTGGCGGCGGTGATCCGTGTGGCGACCGGTTCGGCTACCGTCGCGACCATTACCGGCGCGGGTATCGTGGTGCCGGTGGTGGGGATGATTCCGGGGGTTAACCGTGAGCTGCTGGTGCTGGCGACGGGGGCGGGCTCGTTGATCCTGTCTCACGTCAACGATGCGGGGTTCTGGCTGGTGAAGCAGTACTTCAACATGACCGTGGCCGAGACGTTCAAGACGTGGACGGCGATGGAGACCATTCTGTCGGTGGTCGCGTTGATTTTCATCATGCTGCTGTCGCTGGTGGTCTAAGCCACACCGCGGAACAAATGTGGGAGGGGGCTTGCCCCCGATAGCAGAGTGTCAGTCACCGCATCTGGTGACTGATCTACCGCCATCGGGGGCAAGCCCCCTCCCACAGTTTTGACCACATTCCTACCGGTAGATTGGGTCAGGCTTTAGTGACCAACCCATCCGCGCGAAACATCCCGCGAATCCCGCGCACCGCCTGGCGAATCCGATCCTGGTTCTCGATCAGCGCAAAGCGCACGTGATCATCGCCATACTCGCCAAAGCCGATGCCCGGCGACACACACACCTTGGCTTCCAGCAGCAACTTCTTGGCAAATTCCAGCGAGCCCAGGGCGGCATACTGCTCGGGAATCTTCGCCCAGACGTACATCGACGCCTTCGGGTTCTCCACCATCCAGCCCAGCTCATGCAGGCCCTTGACCAGCACGTTGCGGCGTTGGCGATACTGCTCGGCAATGTCCTTCACGCACTGTTGGTCGCCTTCCAGCGCAGCAATCGCCGCCACCTGCAGCGGGGTAAAGGTGCCGTAGTCGTGGTAGCTCTTGATCCGCGCCAGGGCGTTGACCAGTTCCGGGTTACCCACCATGAATCCGATGCGCCAGCCGGCCATGTTGTAGCTCTTGGACAGGGTGAAAAACTCCACCGCAATGTCCTTGGCGCCCGGCACTTGCATGATCGACGGGGCTTTCCAGCCGTCGTAGACGATGTCGGCGTAGGCCAGGTCATGCACCACCAGCACGTCGTACTGCTTGGCCAGGGCGATCACGCGTTCGAAGAAGTCCAGCTCCACGCACTGCGCGGTAGGGTTGGACGGGAAGCCCAGGATCATCATTTTCGGCTTGGGGATCGAGCCGCGAATCGCCCGTTCCAGCTCAGCGAAGAAGTCCACGCCAGGCACCAGCGGCACTGAACGCACCTGGGCACCGGCAATCACCGCACCGTAGATGTGGATCGGATAGCTCGGGTTGGGCACCAGCACCGTGTCGCCCTGGTCCAGAGTGGCGAGCATCAAGTGCGCCAGGCCTTCCTTGGAGCCGATGGTGACGATGGCTTCCGACTCGGGGTCGATGTCCACTTCATAGCGGTCCTTGTACCAGCGCGAAATCGCCCGGCGCAGACGCGGAATGCCTTTGGAGGTGGAGTAGCCGTGGGTGTCTTCACGCTGGGCGACGGTGACCATTTTCTCCACGATGTGGGCAGGCGTGGCGCCGTCAGGGTTACCCATGCTCAAGTCGATGATGTCTTCGCCGCGCCGACGCGCAGCCATCTTCAGCTCGGCAGTGATATTGAAAACATACGGGGGGAGTCGATCTATGCGCGCAAAGCGGCGCGGCGAACCTTGGTCGGCCATTGTTGCCTCGAGAGTACGTAAGCGCCCGGAACCGTCCGAGCGACGTCGGCCACTGCGGTGGCCTGCGGGGCAGACAATACGGTCGATGATGGCCAGTTGTCCAGATGCGTAGGAAAATTTTCTGCATGGAGTCGCGCGTGGATATGCCCCTATACTCGATACGGGTTTGTTCCCTCATAAGAAGGAGACTGTTCGTATGGATCAGCAGACAAAACAACCGTTGGAGCCACGCATGGAAGCAGGCAAGGCCCTGGTGATTGCCGGTGTACAGGGGCGTTATTCGAAGGCCACCGTGGGCGATATTCCCAAATTGTGGGAGTTGTTCGACACCTGCATCAAGGACATCAAGAAGCGCGTCGGCGGTGTGACCTATGGCGTTTGCCATAACCCCAACCATGGCGAATTCGACTACATGGCGGGGGTCGAAGTCCCCAACAAGGGCGACGTGCCGAGCAACTTTGAATACATCGAAATTCCGCCGCTCAACTATGCCGTGTTCCCGCATTACGGGCCGGTGCAGGCGCTGGAACAGACGTACGAACGCATCATGTTCGAGTGGCTGCCGCACTCGGGCTACAAGGTGATGGGTGCGGATTTCGAACGCTACAGCGAGGATTTTGATGCGCGTAAGGGCACCGGGACGGTGGAGATCTGGTTGCCGGTGGGCGAAAGAGGCTGAAGCACTCGCCGATGTCACGTAAACAGGACATTAACGTCTGAAAGTCATGTTTACGTGACATCAAAGGGCTGGGTTAAACACCCTCTTCAATCTGCGCTCATACCCGATCCGCCCTTTATACGCCTCCCCGCTATCGACCCAACCAGCCGACAGATACAACCCCATCGCCGCCACATTGTCCGCGTCCACCGACAACTCCAGGCCCCTGATCTGCGGCCACGCAGCCAATGCCGCCGCCGGCAGCGCCTGCAAGCACGCCTTCCCAAACCCGCGCCCTTGTTGATGCCGATCGACCTGCAACGCATGCAGGGTCGCGCTGTGCTCATCGGCCCAATGGGGCAGGCACGGTGGGCGTTTGAGCAGCAGGAAGGCCACCGGGATTTTATCGGCGAGCAGGGCGAAGCCTTTGATGGCACCGGTGCTGGGATTGACCAGCAGGCTGTTCAGCGCACAGTAGATATCGCCGGAGTACGGCAGTTGCTCGGGATGCACTTGCAGGGTGTCGAGTTGCTGTTTCTGCACAAGGCTCAGCGTCTCATAGGCGACGAGGCGGGTTTCCATCGGTGGCGCATCCGAAATCCTACAAAGAGGCGTGGATTCTAGCGGGTTTGCCGAGGGCGAAATTATTTTTAAGCGGGGTGTCGATTTGTCGGCGGGCCATTCGACCAAGGGTGTCTTCCGTGATGTTTTCCAACCCGAGGAGTATCGCCATGAGCACTGCCATCAACACCCTGATCGAACAATGGAAGCAAGCTGTCACCGCCAAGGATGTCGACAAGATTGTCAGCTTTTATGCCGAGGATATCGTCGCGTTCGACGCCGTTGGCGCCCTGCAATTCAAAGGCAAGGCCGCTTACCAGGCGCACTGGAAGGCCTGCATGGAGTTCTGCCCCGGCCCCGGCGTTTTCGACTTTCATGAGCTGCATATCGTAACCGGAGAAGACAGCGCCTTTGCCCACTGGCTCGCCCACTGTGGTGGCGCCGGGCCGGATGGCGTGCTCAAGACGTGCTGGATGCGGGTCAGCGCCGGTTACCAGCGCATCAACGGGCAGTGGAAGGTGGTGCATGAGCACTGGTCCGCGCCTTTTGACATGGAAACCGGCGCCGGTCTGTTCGACCTGAAACCTTGACCTGCGCGATCTATAGTCAGTAATCCGAAAACGGAGAACGCCATGAAATACCTGTGCCTGATCTACAGCAACGAACAGGTGCTGCACACCTCGCCGGACAGCCCCGCCGACCCGGAGTGCTTCGCCTACGCGCAGTCCGTGCAGGCCAGCGGTCGCATGCTGGCCGCCGAGCCGTTGGAGTCGGTGAGCACCGCCACCACCGTGCGCATGCGCAATGGCAAGCTGTCGATCACCGACGGGCCGTTTGCCGAAACCAAGGAACAGCTCGCCGGCTTCTACCTGATCGAGGCCCGTGACTTGAACGAAGCGATCCAGGTGGCTGGCGGTATTCCGGCCGCCCGGGTCGGCAGTGTAGAAGTGCGTCCCGTGCGTGAATTGAATCTGTGACTGCAACAACCTCGGTCGATGCCCTTTACCGCAGTGAATCACGTCGGGTTCTCGCAACGCTGATTCGCTTGCTGGGCGACTTCGACCTGGCCGAAGAAGCCCTGCACGACGCGTTTTTCGTCGCCGTGCAGCGCTGGCCCCTGGACGGTGTGCCGGCCAACCCAAGGGCATGGCTGGTGTCGACCGGGCGCTTCAAGGCCATCGACCGTCTGCGCCGCCAGGCGCGGTTTACCCCGTTGTTGCAGGAGCAGGCCGACACGCTGGAAGCGGCTGACTGGAGCGATCAAGACGTGGAAGACGACCGCCTGCGCCTTATTTTCACCTGCTGCCACCCAGCACTGGCGGCAGATGCCCAGGCGGCGCTGACCCTGCGTGAGATCTGCGACCTCACCACCGAGGAAATCGCCCGGGCGTTCCTGGCCACGCCGGCGACCATCGCCCAGCGCATCGTGCGCGCCAAGGGCAAGATCCGCGAGGCGAAAATCCCTTATCAAGTGCCGTCCAGGGAGGCGCTGCCGGAGCGTTTGGATGCGGTGCTGCGGGTGATTTACCTGGTGTTCAACGAGGGGTATTCGGCGTCCATCGGTGCCGACCTGACCCGCGAGGAGTTGACCCGCGAAGCGATTCGCCTGGGGCGCCTGCTGATGGAGTTGTTGCCCGAACCGGAAGTCATGGGCCTGCTGGCCTTGATGCTGCTGCACGAGTCCCGCTGCCCGGCGCGCACCTCGGCCGAGGGTGAGTTGGTGCTGCTGGCTGAGCAGGATCGCTCGCTGTGGGACGCCTCGTTGATTGCCGAAGGTTGTGCCCTGGTCGAGCGCGCGCTGGGCACACGGCGCTTTGGTCCGTATTGCCTGCAGGCCGCCATCGCCGCGGTGCATGCCGAAGCGGCGCGTGCCGATGAGACGGACTGGCCGCAGATCGTCGGGCTCTACGATGTATTGCTCAGGGCCCTGCCGTCACCGGTGATCGAACTGAACCGCGCCGTAGCCCTGGCCATGCGCGATGGGCCGTTGGCGGGGTTGCAGCAGGTGGAGGGCATTCTGGCACGCGGCGAGTTGCTGGATTACCACTTGGTGCATTCGGCGCGGGGGGAATTCTGCCGGCAACTGGGGCGCGTCGAAGAGGCGCGCGCCGCCTACGCAAAAGCCCTGTCGCTGACCCAGCAGGGCCCGGAACGACGTTTCCTCGAACAACGTTTGCAAAACCTGTAGGCGGTGTCATTCGAGCATTTGACTGAGCATCCAACTGCCCGCCGGCCCGGGTGGGTGTTGTCGCGACCACAACGCATCCACCGCCACCGAGCGTGGCCAACCCCGAACGTTGAGTTCAACCAGCTCGGCATTGCCAAAGCGCTCCACCAACCAGCGTGGTAACTCCGCCCAGCCGAAACCGAGTTGAGCCATCTCCATCAGCATCAGAAAGCTCGGCGCCGACCACACCCGGCCCATGGGGCGTGTCTCGTTGGGGCTGATGATGCTTGCCAGGCGCAGTTCCCGGTGTTGTTGCAGGGCTTGCGAGTCGATGTTTTCTACGCGCGCCAATGGGTGAGTGGGGGCGACGAACAGTGCGATTTCCGTGCGTTCGGCCACGGGCGAGTGGGTCAGGTCGGGCGGGTAGATGTGCTGGGCTTCGATCAAGGCAATCTGTGCACGGCCGCTCTGCACCAGGGCGATCAGGTCTTCACACTCGGCGATCAGCCATTCCAGTTCAAGGTCCGGGTAGCGATGTTCAAAGGCCTTGAGGGCGATCTCGAAGCGTTCCGACTGATACGTATCGGACATGGCAATCGTGACCTTCGGCTCCAACCCCTGGGACAACTGGCTCGCCGCCAGTTCCAGACGACTGCTGGCCTCCAGCACCTGTTCGGCGCGTTGCAGCAGCACGAGGCCGGCCGGGGTCAGCGTCGGCTTGCGGCTGCTGCGGTCGAACAGCACCACATCCAGGTCAATCTCCAGGCTCGCCACGGCCGCACTGACGGTGGACTGGCTCTTGCCCAGCTTGCGTGCCGCCGCCGAAAACGAGCCTTGGGTGGCGGCCTGGACAAACGCTTGCAGCACTTCGTGCGAGGCCATGACTATCGCCTTGATCGATGGTTATTAGTTATGAAGTATCGATTCAAAGGGTAATCATGGCAACCATCGTCCTTCACAGAGCACAGGTTATGAGCCCTACCAAGTCGATTACTGAACGCGTTTGCCAGGCCCTGGGTTTTGAAGGCCTGGCGTTGTTGATCTGTACGCCGCTGCTGGTCTGGATCACCGGCAGGCCGGCCCTGGAAATGGGCGCAGTGACCCTGGGCCTGAGCCTGTTGGCGCTGACCTGGAACGTCATCTTCAACAGCCTGTTCGACCGCCTCAAGGTGCGCCTGCAACTGTCCAACGGCGGTTGGACGCGGGTGTTGCATGCGCTGATGTTCGAAGGCGGGCTGATCATCGTCGCCGTGCCGCTGATCGCGGCGTGGCTGAACATCAGCCTGATGCAGGCGTTCATGCTCGACATCGGCGTGTTGCTGTTTTTCCTGCCGTACACCTATGTGTATCACTGGGGGTATGACGTGATCCGGGAAAAAATCATCAACAGAAACGCGCCTGCAGGTTATGTGTGAAATCAGAGGAACATGCCGCCTGAGGCTTCGATGCGTTGCCCGGTGATCCAGTGGCTGCCATCGGCCAGCAGGGTCGAGATCGCCCCGCCAATGTCGTCCGGCAAACCGGCGCGACCCAGGGCGGTGTTGTTGGCCACCATCGCATTCACATCCGGGTTGTCGCGCACGGCGCCGCCGCTGAAATCCGTGGCAATGGCGCCAGGGGCCAGGGTGTTCACGCTGATCCCGCGCGGGCCCAGTTCCTTGGCCTGGTAGCGCGACAGCACTTCCACCGCACCTTTCATCGACGCATAAGCCGCATACCCCGGCAGGCTGAACCGCGCCAGGCCGCTGGAAATATTGAGGATGCGCCCACCATCGCAGATCAGCGGCAGCAATTTTTGCGTGAGGAAAAACGGCGCCTTGAAGTGGATCGCTACCAATTGGTCGAACTGCGCTTCGGTGGTCTCGGCAAAACTGGCGTGGGCGCCGATACCGGCGTTGTTGATCAGAAAGTTGAAGTGATCCTGTGCGAACACATCCTTTAGCAGGGTGCCGACTTCGCCGACAAAGGCATCGAAGCGGTCGCTCTGGCTCACATCCAGTTGCAGCATGGCGGCGCGGCCACCCAGGGCCTGGACCTGCTCGACCACCGTCTGGGCTTCAGCCGCCGCGCTGTGGTAGGTGCCGATGATGTCGACGCCCTGGGCCGCCAGGTGCAGCGCGGCGCTTTTGCCCAGGCCACGGCTGGCGCCGGTGATCAGTGCGATTTTACGGGGCATG
Organism: Pseudomonas sp. DR208; assembly: GCF_019823005.1. Taxonomy (NCBI): domain Bacteria; kingdom Pseudomonadati; phylum Pseudomonadota; class Gammaproteobacteria; order Pseudomonadales; family Pseudomonadaceae; genus Pseudomonas; species Pseudomonas sp. DR208. The sequence continues at coordinate 5,060,909 of NZ_CP081944.1, read as the reverse complement.
GTGCAGTCCTCTCAGGTGATTAGTGGGACTGAGTGTATTTATTCGTCCGTAACGTGATAAACAGCGCCATACCGGAATCACTGGCCGGATAAGGCGAACAATCCCATGAATAAACTTGAGCTGTTGCGCACCTTCGTGCGCGTCACCGAACTGTCGAGTTTTACCCAGGCCGGCGAGAGCCTCGGCCTGCCGCGCTCGACCGTGTCCGAGCATGTGCAAGCCCTGGAAGAACTGCTCGGCGCGCGCCTGTTGCAACGCACCACGCGTAAGGTGCAGGCGACCCAGGACGGCCGGGTTTTGTATGAGCGCAGCAAGGACCTGCTGTCGCATATGGAGGAGTTGGAGGGGTTGTTTCGCCAGGCTGAGGCGCAACTGAGCGGGCGCATCCGGGTGGACATGCCCACCGTGATGGCGAGGGAGTTGATCCTGCCGCGCTTGCCCGAATTCATGGACGCGCATCCGCTGATCGAGCTGGAGATCAGCAGTTCCGACCGCCAGGTGGACCTGATCGCCGAAGGCTTTGATTGCGTGTTGCGTGTCGGTGCCCAGCCGGATCAAACGGTGGTCGCACGAAAAGTCTGCAGCATGCCGATGGTCAACTGCGTAAGCCCGGTCTACCTGCAACGCTATGGCTCGCCGATGACCCTGGCGGACCTGGCGCAGCATCAACTGGTGCATTACGTGCGGCCGCTGGGGTCACGTTCGGCGGGCTTCGAGTACCAGCAGGGCAACAAGGTGCACCGCGTGCCGATGGCCGGGCGGGTCACGGTCAACAGCACAGATGCCTATCAGGCTGCCTGCCTGGGTGGTTTCGGGATTACCCAGGTGCCGTCGCTCGGTATCCGCGAGTTGCTGGAGCGTGGCGAACTGGTCAGCGTCCTGCCGGATTACCCGGCTCCCCCGTTGGACGTGTCGCTGCTCTATGCCGGGCAACGGCATTTGCCGCAACGTGTGCGGGTATTCATGGAGTGGCTGGCTGCGACGTTGCAAGCCCAGCTCTAACGCCGTGCCGACAATTGCTGCGGTGCCAGGAACGCGTCGTGGAAGTAATCGCGCACCGCCTGCATCGCCGGGGTGAACGCGCGTTCGCGGTGCCAGGCCAGACCCACGCTCATCGGCGTGACGGGGTCGGTGACGGTGAGGGTTTCGATGCGCTTGCCTTCCAGGGACCAGGGCCGATGCACCAGGTCGGACAGGATCGCCACGCCGCTGCCATTGGCGACCATGCTGCGCACCGCTTCCACCGAACTGGTGCGCAGCCGCACCTGGGGCGTTTGCCCGGCCTGTTCCCAATAGCGCATAGCGCTGTGTTCGGCCTCGTCGACGGTGAGCAGGATGTAGGGTTCCCGGGCCACATCGGCCAGGCTCACGGCGCCGCGCTCGCACAGCGGGTGGTGGCTGGGCAGCCACAGGCGGCGTTCCGAGTTGAACAAGATCTCCGAGACGATAGCCGGGTGGGTAAGGTTGGCGGTGAGCACCACCGCCATGTCGAACTGGCCGTCGAGCAAACCCTGTTCGATGGCCTGGCGTTCCTGCTCGAAGACCTCGATGGTCACGTCCGGGTGCCAGTGCCCCATGCGCTGCAAGTGGTGCGGCAGGAAGTAGCCGAGCACCGTGTAGCTGGCCGCCAGGCGCAGCACGCCGCTGGCGCGGTAGTCGGGCAGCGGGCTGTTCAGCGCGTCATCGACACTGCGCAGGATCACATAGGCGCGGTTGAGAAAATGCCGCCCGGCGTCGGTCAGGTTCATGCCCTGGGCCGAACGCACGAACAGTTGCACACCGAGCATGCCCTCCAGCTCCTTGATCGCCGTGGTCACCGCCGACTGGGAGATGTTCAGGTGGATGGCCGCCTGGGAAATCTGGCCGATCTCGGCGGTGGCGACAAAGTAGCGGACTTGGCGCAAGGTCAGGGACATCGGCCTCTCCAAAACGTAGGATTATCTGATTTTCAGAAGATGGGTCATCTGATAATAGATCTTCCCAAGGGGTCAAGGGGCAGCCTACTTTTCCTGCATCACTTAGGCGGAGCGACTTCGATGCAGGCAGTGGATTTCAATTCGGACATGGGCGAAGGCTTCGGCCCCTGGACCATCGGCGATGGCGTCGACGCTGAGCTGATGGCCTACATCAGCTCGGCCAATATCGCCACCGGCTTCCACGCCGGCGACCCCGGCACCATGCGCCGCACCGTCGAGCGGGCCAAGCAATTGGGCGTGGGCATCGGCGCGCATCCTGGCTTCCGGGACCTGGTCGGCTTTGGCCGCCGCCATATCAACGCTCCGGCCCAGGAGCTGGTGGACGACATGCTCTACCAGCTTGGTGCTCTGCGGGAAATTGCCCGCGCCCAGGGCATGACCCTGCAACACATCAAACCCCACGGCGCGCTGTACATGCACCTGGCCCGCGACGAAGAAGCCGCGCGCCTGCTGGTACAGAACCTGCGCATCATCGAACCGACGCTGCTGCTGTACTGCATGCCCAACTCGGTGATCTGGCGTGTCGCGCAGGAGCTGGGACAGCCGGTGGTCCGGGAGTTTTATGCCGACCGTGAGTACGATCTGACCGGCTCCATCGTGTTTACCCGCAATGTGCGGGCGCTGGACCCGGCGACGGTGGCGGCGCGCGTCCTGCGGGCCTGTCAGACGGGACTTGTGCGAACCGTGGAAGGCGAAGACCTGTTTATCGAATTCGACTCCATCTGCCTGCACAGCGACACCCCCGGTGCGCTGGAGCTGGTGGAAGCCACCCGCGAAGCGCTGGACCAAGCGGGCATCACGGTCAAGACACCACAATAAAAATCATCGCCTTATTTTTTCGCCTGCCTTTCTACAATGATTCCAAGAGGAACAGACATGGCTGAAACGTCCCCCATCCGCTACAGCTTCGGCGGTGATGAACACCTGTTTGCCGAGGTCAGCGACAGCATGTCCCTGGAGGCTTTTTTCAAGGGCATGGCGGTGACCCGCGCGGTGGAGCGCCTGGCGCTGGAAGGCGTGCTGGATGTGTGCCTGGCCAACGCATCGTTCCAGATCCGCTTCGACCCCGACCGCATCGCGCCCCACGTATTGCTCGACGCGGTGCAGACCGCCGAAGCCCAGGCCGTGGCCGAACGCACGCTGCACACGCGCATCATCGAAATCCCGGTGCTGTACAACGACCCGTGGACCCATGAAACCCTCATGCGTTTTCGCGACCGCCACCAGGACCCCAGCGGCACCGACCTGGAATATGCTGCGCGCATCAATGGCCTGGCCGATGTCGACGCGTTTATCGCTGCCCACAGCGGTGCGCCGTGGTTTGTGTCGATGGTCGGGTTTGTCGCGGGCTTGCCGTTCATGTTCCAGATGGTCGAGCGCGAGCGGCAGTTGCAGGTGCCCAAGTACCTGCGCCCGCGCACCGACACGCCGAAACTCACCCTCGGCCATGGCGGCTGTTTTGGTTGCATCTACTCGGTGCGCGGTGCCGGCGGTTACCAGATGTTCGGCGTGACCCCGGCGCCGATCTATGACCCGGCGCAGCAGTTGGCCTACCTCAAGGAGCACATGGTGTTCTTCCGGCCTGGCGATATCGTGCAGTTCAAACCCATGGACCGTGACGCCTACGACCGAGCGGTGGCCGAGGTGGACGCAGGACGTTTCGACCTGCGTATCCGCCCGGTGGAATTTTCCCTCGACGCTTTTCTCGCCGACCCCATTGGCTACCCGAAAACCCTGCAGGAGGCGCTGGCATGATCAAGGTCCTCAAACCCGGCCTCGCCACCTCCGTGCAAGACCTTGGCCGCGAAGGTTACTACCACCTGGGCATCCCGCCGTCGGGTGCGTTGGATCAATACGCGTTGAGCGCGGCCAACCACCTGGTGGGCAACCCGGTGGGCGCGGCGGGTCTGGAATGCACATTGATCGGCCCTGAACTGCAGTTCCAACAGGATGCGCTGGTGGCCCTCAGCGGCGCCTTGATGTCGCCGCGCCTTGACGGTGAAGTGGTGCACCAGGACACCGCGTTCCAGGTGCGCGCCGGGCAGGTGTTGCGCTTTGAATTTCCCAAGGCGGGGGCGCGGACTTACCTCGCGGTGGCCGGTGGCATTGATGTGCCGCTGGTGCTCGGTAGCCGCTCGACCTACACCCTCGGCGCGCTTGGCGGCTTTCAGGGGCGGCGCTTGCAGGAAGGCGATGAATTGCCCATCGGTGAAGTCAGTGGCACGGGGCGCGCGGGCAACAGTCTGCCGATGGCGTTGCGTCGCTCAGTGGGCGGGGATATCACCCTGCGCGTGGTGCCGGGGCTGTATTACGAGCGCCTCACGGATGCGGCAAAAAGCAGCTTTTTCGCCGAGCCCTGGACCGTGGGTTCCGAAGCCGACCGCATCGGCTATCGCTTCAAGGGCGGCAGTGCGTTGAGCTTCCAGCCACGGGAGCAGCCGTTTGGCGCGGGGTCGGACCCTTCGAACATCGTCGACAGTTGCTACCCGATCGGTTCGATCCAGGTGCCGGCTGGCTTGGAGCCGATTGTGTTGCACCGGGATGCGGTGTCGGGCGGTGGCTACGCGATGATCGGCACGGTGATCAGCGCCGACCTGGATTTGATCGGGCAGATGCAACCGAACCAGCGGGCCGGGTTTGTGGCGGTGACGCTGGAGCAGGCGTTGGAGGCGCGGCGTATCTACAAGAAGCGGTTGAAGATAATGTCCGGGCTGTTCGCAGGATAAAACTGCGGGAGGGGGCTTGCCCCGATAGCGGTGGACCAGCCAGCTTATCTATAGCTGACCCCCTGCAATCGGGGGCAAGCCCCCTCCCACATTTGGTTCTCTGTTCACTTTTGCTTTGGTTTTGTGTCAGAAAAGTTGGGTGAACAGCCAGTAGAGGCTGCCGGAAAGCAAAATCGCCGCCGGCAACGTCAGCACCCACGCCATCGCCAGGTTGCGGATCGTGCGCATCTGCAATCCACCCCCGTTCGCCACCATGGTTCCCGCCACACCCGACGACAGCACATGGGTGGTCGACACCGGCAACCCATACATGTCTGCCGCGCCGATGGTCAGCATCGCTACCATCTCCGCCGAGGCGCCCTGTGCGTAAGTCAGGTGGGTCTTGCCGATCTTCTCGCCCACGGTCACCACGATGCGCTTCCAGCCGACCATGGTGCCCAGGCCCAGGGCGATGGCCACGGCGATTTTCACCCACAGCGGAATAAAGCGCGTGGAATTGTCGATCTGTTGCTTGAACAGTTGCAGCTTGCCCTGGGTGTCGGCGTCGAAGCTGCCGACCTTGCCCTTGTCCATCAGGCGAATGGTTTCGCTGGTCAGGTACATGTCGTTACGCACGTTGCCGACGGCTTCGGCAGGCACCTTGGCCAGGGAGCCATAACCTTTGACTTCATCACCGATCTGCCCGGCGAGGGCGGCGAGGGCGGGGACCAGTTCCGGGGTGGCTTCCTTGGTGCGCACGTAGGTGGAGAGGATCGGGCGCGGGTCACCGGTCAGCGCTTGTGGGGCACTTTTCACCAGGGCGACCTGGGTGACTTCGGCCACTGCCGCGAACTGCAGCGACTGCTCGGCCGGCATGGTGCGGTTCAGCGCGTACGCCATCGGCAAGGTGCCCACCAGGATCAGCATGATCAGGCCCATGCCTTTTTGCCCGTCGTTGGAGCCGTGGGCAAAGGACACGCCGGTGCAGGTGGCGATCAGCATGCCGCGGATCCACCACGGTGGCGGGGTGTCGCCCTTGGGCGCCTTGTACAGCGCGCGGTTCTTGACGAAGGCGCGCAGGGCCAGCAACAGCATCGCCGCAAACGCGAAGCCGATCAGCGGCGACAGCAGCAAGGCGTAACCGATCTTGATCGCCTGGCTCCAGTCCACACCGCTGGTGCCGTCACGCCCGTGCATCAAGGCATTCGCCACGCCCACGCCGATGATCGAACCGATCAGCGTGTGGGACGACGACGCCGGCAAGCCCAGCCACCAGGTGCCGAGGTTCCACAGGATCGCGGCGATCAGCAGGGCGAAGATCATCGCAAAGCCGGCGGAAGAACCCACCTGCAGAATCAGCTCGACCGGCAGCAACGCAATAATCCCGAACGCCACCGCGCCGCTCGAAAGCAGCACGCCGAGGAAGTTGAAAAAGCCCGACCACACCACCGCAAAATGCGGCGGCAGCGAGTTGGTGTAGATCACCGTCGCCACGGCGTTGGCGGTGTCGTGGAAGCCGTTGACGAACTCGAAACCCAAGGCGATCAACAGCGCCACACCCAGCAGCAGAAACGGCGTCCAGGTGGTGAGCTGGGCGCCCATTTCATGCATGTCGTGCATCAGGCTGTAGGCGGTGAACAACAGGCCCATGGCGAGTACGGCGAAGAAGATGATCACCGTCACCAGGCCGGGTTTCTTGTCCAGCCTGGGCTTGGGCGCGGCGGGTGAGGCGTGGGTGGAGGCAGTCAGGGAAGGGGTGGCCATGCCGGGGCATCCAGTGTGGGGAGGATGTCGTTCATAGTCATTGCAGAATGTTACAGAGATGCTGCCATAGGTCAGTGTTTGATGGAATTGGGATAGCCGCTGATCCTGTATACGCCGCAGAAACTATGTGGGAGGGGGCTTGCCCCCGATTGCAGTGGGTCAGCTGAAGACAAACTGCCTGATCTACCGCTATCGGGGGCAAGCCCACTCTCACATGTCAACTGCGTTCCAGTTCAGTAGTCTTTGCGCTTCCTGAAGGCCCACCGCCCGGCAATCAAGGTAAAGGTCGCCACCAACGCCACCAGGATCCAGAAGCCTTCCGGGTCCTGCGAAAGCGGCACCCCCCCCACGTTCATGCCGAAAAAACCGGCGATGATGTTGATCGGCAACGCCAGCACCGTCACCACGGTGAGGGTGAACAGTGTGCGGTTGCTCTGCTCGTTGAGGTTGGCGGCGATCTCTTCCTGTAACAGCTTGATGCGTTCGCCCAGGGCCATCAGGTCGTTGATGATCAGCGCAAACTCCTCGGTGGATTTGCGCAGCTCTTTCACGTCCTCTTTTTGCAGCCATTGCGGCGGGCGGTTGAGCAGGCGCAGCAGCGAACCCGGTTCCAGCGCCAGCAGGCGTTGCAGGCGCACCAGCACCCGGCGTGCCGCCCCCAGTTCAGCGCGGTTGGTGGACAGCCGTGACGAGAGCAACTGGTCCTCGATATGGTCGACGCTGATGCTGGTCTTGCGCACGATCTGCGTCAGCACTTCACCCTGGTCACGCAGCAAGTGCACGAGCAAGGCCAGCGGTGAGCGGAAGCTTTCACCGGCTTTCACTGACGAGCGCAGCTTGTCCACCGAGTGCAGCGGTTGCAGGCGTGCGCTGATCAACAGGCGGCTGCGGGCGCACACCCACAGCGTGGAAATGTCCGACGAGACCATGCTGCTGAAGTTGAACACCACGTCGTTGACCACCGCCAGCAAGGCCGAGTCAACATGTTCGATGCGGGTTGAGCGCGAACCTTCATGCAGGGCTTCGAAGAACTCTTCCGGCAGGTCCAGATGCGCCTGCATCCAGCGCTCGCATGCGGCGTGGGCCAGGTTCAGGTGCAGCCACAAAAACTCGTCCGGGTCGGCCGGCTGGCGCAAGGCCTGGAGGGCCGTGGCCGAATCGATCTGCTCGCCCTTTTCACCGGGGCGAAAACGGAAACCGTAAAGCAAGCCGAACAGGTCGGAATCCTGGTGGCTGTGGTCGATGCTGTGGTTCATGAGGGCTCGCAGGAAAAGCGCCTGTAGGAGATTTCACAGGTTCGCATGCGCGAATCATTGCAAGGGGATTTGACAGTTTTGTGACGGTTTTGGATTTATTTCGTTGCGGTGACATTTATTTGACCGCCTGTCAGGAACTGTTCAAGAGGCCTCTGGCCCGGCCGATTCAAGGTGTTAAGAACCGCTGTGGATCGGCGGTGCTTTTGATGACAGGGAAGTCGCCGTGTGTATGCACCACTTCCTTGTATCGAGGCTTTTCCCCGATGAATGTTTTGCGAACCTCATTGAGAGCACAAATCCTGTCGCTGCTCGGTGGCAGCCTGTTGGCGATGCTGTTGATCGCCCTGGCCTGTTTCAACTTCCTGTCCAATGGGGTGCAGAGCTATCGAAGTTTGATCGATGGGCCGTTACTGACCTCACAGTTGATTGACGAGGCCAACCTGCAATTCAAGGTGCAGGTGCAGGAATGGAAAAACGTCCTGTTGCGCGGCAAGCAGCCCCAGGACATGGAGAAATACTGGGGCCAGTTCCAGGAGCGCCAGCGCGATGTGCAGGGCATTCTCACTCGGCTGGTCACCCAGACCGGCAGCGACCCGAGCCTGAGCCGACGCATCGAAACCCTGCGTCAGACGCACGAGCAACTCGGTGTGGCTTACCAGAAAGGCCGCGATGCCTACGTGGCGGCGGGGGGCGATGCCACTGCGGGCGACACGGCGGTAAAGGGCGTGGACCGCGCCGCCAGCGAGCAGATGAGTGCGCTGGTCAGTGACCTGCGCGAACAAGGCAGCCAGCAATCCAAGGCCATCAGCGCCTACGCCGAGCGCACCGTGCTGGTGGGGTTGGCGATCATGTTGCTGTCCGGTGTGCTGATCGGCTTGTTCAGCCTGTGGTTGATCAACCGCAACCTGATCCTGCCGATCCGCAGCCTGATCGACTACGTGACGCAACTGAGCCACGGTCGGTTCGCCGAGCGCGTAGCCAGCCGTCGCCAGGATGAGTTGGGGCACTTGGCCGCCGCCGCAAATACCTTGCGCGACTTTCTTGCCGAAACCTTCAGCCGCTTGCAGCGCAGCGCCAGCGACCTGGTCGGCGCCAGCGGCGAGTTGAACGCCATCGCCGGGCAGATGGCCACGGGCACCCACAATCAATTCAACCGCACCGACCAAGTGGCCACGGCCATGACCGAAATGTCCGCCACCGCCCAGGAAGTCGCGCGCCATGCCGCCAGTGCTTCCCGTGCGGCCGACGAGGCGGACCATTCGGCGCGGGAAGGCGGTGAGGTGATGAGAGTCACCATTGCCACCATCGGCCAGATGCGCAACGAAATCCTCAATACCGGCACCATCATCCGCCGCCTCGAAACCGACAGCGTACGCATCGGCAAAGTGCTGGAAGTGATTCGTGGCATCGCCGAGCAGACCAATTTGCTGGCGCTCAACGCGGCGATTGAAGCTGCGCGCGCAGGCGAAGCCGGTCGTGGTTTTGCCGTGGTGGCTGATGAGGTGCGCAGCCTGGCGCAACGCACGGCGGCGTCGATCATCGAGATCAACGGGATTATCGAGGCGGTGCAGACCGGTGCGGTGGACGCGGCTGAAGCGATTGTGAGCGGCCAGTCATGCAGTGATGAGAGTGTGGAGAAGGTCACGCAAGCCGGCGCCATGCTGGCTCACATCACCCAGGCGGTGGAGGCGATTCGCGACATGAACCGTCAGATTGCCACGGCAGCGGAGGAGCAGACGTCGGTGGCCGAGGACATCTCGCGCAACATCACGCAGATCACCACGGTGGCGACGGCCAACCTCGACAATGTGAAGCGCACCGAAGCGGCGAGCCATGACCTGCGTGGGTTATCGAGTGAGTTGAATGAGGTGACGGCGCGTCTGAGCGCCTGATCAGGCACAAAAAAAGCCACCCGAGGGTGGCTTTTTTTTAGTTCAAATCAAGTATCGAGCTTGTCTTCCAGCACGGCGCCGGTCTTGGCGTCGAGCTTCACTTCAAACTTCTTGCCGGCGGTGTCGGTCAGTTCGACTTCGTAGACCAGCACGCCACTGTTGTTATGGTCCAGCTCGGTGTCGTTGAGGGTGGCGCCTGGGTGTTTGGCCAAGGCAGCCGCGTTGAGTTTTTCGAAAGGCATCACGGCGCCGGACTTGAGCAGGCCTTCAATGTGGTCGGGGCGAACATCCGCCTGGGCCAGGCTGGCGGTCAGGGTCAGGGCGGTAGCGGCGAACAGAGCGGTCAAGGTTTTCATGGTGTGTGTCCTTCTTCGGTGAGCTGTTTAAGTGGCGCCAGATTAACCAGCGCAACTTAATTCACCCTTAATTAATTCAAACAGTTGCGCAGTTTGTTCAATCCACCAGACGCGGGGGATTTCATGCTGGAGGCTCACTTGAGGGGAGACTCGGCATGAAACGGTTAGTGAGTTGCATCTACGCGCCTGTATTTCTGTTCGGCTTTATCGGCTGCGGGTTTTGGCAGCCGCACGCGCTGATTCTGCTGTTCGTGATCGCGGTTGCAGTGTCATTCCTGGCAGAGCAGTGGCTGCCCTATGAACCGCAGTGGAATTGCAGCCTGGGCGATCGGCGCCGCGACACCGTGCACGCGCTGGTCAACGAAAGCCTGAATGCCCTGGGGTTGTTGATCCTGCCGGGGCTTACTGCGCTGTTCGCGTTTGAAGGTCTCTGGCCGCGCGGTTGGCCGCTGTGGCAGCAACTGCTGATGGCCATTGTGCTGGCTGATGCCGGTATCACCTTGATGCATTACGCCAGCCACCGCATTGCGCCGCTGTGGCGTTTGCATTCGTTGCATCATAGTGTGCAGCGCCTTTACGGTTTCAACGGTTTGATGAAGCACCCCTTGCACCAGATGCTGGAAGCCACGGCCGGGTTGCTGCCGTTGATCCTGCTGGGCATTCCCCTGGACGTGGCGCAGTTGCTGGCACTCGCGATTGCCCTGCAGTTGCTGTTGCAGCATTCCAATGTGGACATGCGCCTGGGGCCTTTGCGCTGGGTGTTCGCCTGGGCGCCGGTGCATCGTTTTCACCATATGAAATATGGGCACGCCGGGGATGTGAATTTCGGGCTGTTCTTTAATCTGTGGGACTGGTTGCTGGGTACTGCGTTTTACCGCGAGGGGTATCGCATGGGGGCGGGTGATCTGGGGATTGGCAGTCGGCCGGATTTCCCGGTGGGCTACGGGGCGCAGTTGCGTGATCCGTTCAGGCCGGTTGCCTTGAGCAAGGAGCCGTCCCTGCCGGACGAATTACGTTAACAGTTCAACGTCCAGCTGGCGCAATGACGCAGCTGCCGTGACCCCAAACAACTGCTTCATGGTCCGTGAGAAATGTGCTGAGTCGGCAAAGCCGGCACCGTGAGCGGCATCGGTCAGCGTGCCACCGGCGAGGGCCAGTTGCAGGGCGATGCGCAGCCGTCGCCACAGCACCAGGCGACGCACGGGCAGACCGAGTTGATGGGCGAACAGCCGCTCCAGTTGGCTCAAGGACAGGTGCGCGGCCTGGGCCAGGGCCTGGGCTGAGACCTTGCCGATGAGTTGTTGATCCAGTGCGGCCAGCGCCCGTTCCAGGCGTGAGTCCTCCAGGCTGCGTCGGGGGAGTTGATGCAGTGCATCCAGGGACAGGTCTGTATCCAGCAACGGGGCGATATCAAACACCGCCGGTTCGGCGTACAGCACCGTGACTTCACCTTGAGCGTCAAGAATGGCGTGGGTTTGACGCGAAGGGATAAACAGGCGATGGGCCGTGGTGATTTGGCCATCGAGGCTGACCGTGAACGGTGAGCCTTTGGAGACCATCAACTGATGGGCGTAGTGCGCATGGGGCGCTGTGCGCCCCAGCTCGCCGACGATCAGGCCATAGTCACGCCCCAACCACAGGCGGCCTGACCATTCGGCCGTCACTCAGTACTTATAGTCGTTCAGCAGGTCTTGCACGCTGGACGACGGCCAGCGCTTGTAGAACTTCAGCAGTTCGGCGGCGCGGTTGGTGAAGATGCCATCGACGCCGGCCTTCATCACTTTGTCGAAGTCCACCGGCTCATCGACGGTGTAGACGTGCACCAGCAGGCCCTTGTCGTGGGTCAGCTTGTTCATCTCCGGTTTGACCAGGTCCGAATAGCTCTGGTCGCCGTGGTTGGTCAGCTCGGCCGATGGGCCGGTGCCGATGGCGCCGAGGCTCTTGGCTTCGTCGACCCATTTTTCGAACTCGGCGGCATCTTTCGGTTCCTGCTTGGCGTAGTAGGCGGCCTTGGTGGTTTCGCCGGACTCAGCGAACGTCTGCTTGTTTTTCGGCTCGATGCTGCCTTCACCCACCCACAACAGCAGGATCTTCGGGGTGTTGGGCATTTCTTTCTGCAGCTCTTTGAGGCTGGCAACCTCGAAGGTTTGCAGCACCACGCGGCCCTTGCCCTGGCCGACGCCGGTGTTGCTCTTGCCCAGCTTGGAGCCGGCGGAGCTCAGCCAGCCTTTATCCTGCAGCTTGTTCTTCAGGTCGGCTTCGATGCCCGGGAATTGCTTGGGCTCCTTGGTCTCGATGTACAGGCCGGGTTTGTGCGACGGGTTGCCTTCGGCGATCTTGATGATGTCGTCCAGGCTCTGGATTTTCAGGCCGACGAAGCCTGGACGCGCGCGGTCCGGGTAGGCGGCGTTGAACCAGCTGCCGGCGTCGAGGGTTTGCAGTTCTTTCCAGGTGAACTCGTTGGCCGGGGCGTCCTTGCGGTCGGGGAACTTGGTGGCCACGTCGGTGGTGCGCTGCAGGTTGTTGTCGTGCAGGGCGAACAGCACGCCGTCCTTGCTGCGCTGCAGGTCCATTTCCAGATAGTCGGCACCCAGGTCGCGGGCAATCTTGTAGGCCGCGGCGGTGGATTCGGGGGCGTCGTAGGATGCGCCACGGTGGGCGATCACGGCTGGGTACGGAATGCCTTCGTTGGTTGCCAATTCAGCCGGGCTGATCGGGTCGGCAGCCTGTGCCTGGCCAAGGCCGAGCATCAGGGCGAGCAGCAAGGCACTCTTGGTAAACGTGACAGGCATATGCGAAGTCCTTTCGTGGAGGTAGCTTTGAGAAGGCCTCCTTTTTAACAATTGATTGCGAAAGGCGCTATCACCAAACCGACATTAACGTGTGCACGCCTCGATTTTCTGCGTTTTTTTTGCAGGCATTGCAGTACTCTTGCCCGAAGCTGCCCCGTTAGAGGGCGGTACTTTGTGCCACGCGTGTAAACCATCTTTCCAGTCCCTGTGGGACTTTTCAGTGAGGTTTACCATGCGCATCACCTCCGAGCTTATCTGCCAGGCCGCCGACCAACTCCGTGGTTTTGTTGGCCTCAACCGCAAGACCGGCCAGTACATCGTGCGTTTCAGCGAAGACGCCTTCGGCATGGACGTGGCCGATGACGGCATCATTCCCACCGCCGAATTCGTCTGGCTGCCGGCCCCGGAGCAGACCATGACCCTGTCCCGCGAGCGCATCCAGTTGCTGCTGGACCAGAACATCGACGACCGTATCAACATCACTGAACCGTTGCGGGTGTATATGCGGCGGGTGGAGGTTCCGCAGATCAGTGCGTTGCGCAGTCTTGTAAGCTGATCCTGTGGTTAGCAGGCTTGCCCTGCCACAGCAAGCCTGCTGGCCACAAGCGAGTCTGGGCCTCTGAAAGCAAGCCTGTTCATCGCCAAGACCTCTCACCCCAAAGGCTCAACCGCTTTCGAAGGCGTACGCCCGTTCGACTTTGCACACCCGTGTCTGGAACGCCGAGTACCACGTGGCGCGTCCCTGTTCGCGCACTGCCCGGTGCTCGGCCTGCTGTTTCCAGGCCAGGATCGCCGCCTCACTCTCCCAATACGACACGGTAATGCCCAGGCCGTCTTCCCGCGCTGACTCCACGCCGAGGAACCCCGGTTGCTCGCGTGCCAGTTCGAGCATGCGGTTGGCGGCCAGGCCGTAACCCTGGTCGCCCTCGGTGCGCAGTGAACTGAAAATCACCGCGTAGTACGGCGGGCAAGGTGTGCGGGCGATCATGGCGACACCGCCTGGCAAGCCTTGAGCAGGGCAATCGCCAGGGGTGGGGTGATGCCTTTCAGCGCGGCGCGTTCGGGTTGGAACAGGGTGGCGACGAAGAACGGGTGGTCGAGCAGCTCCACGGCTCGCAGATCACCTGCCGAGTCATGGCCGCTGGGGATCAGGTCGCCTTCCAGCAGTGCGTCGAGAAACTCAGGGTTCACGCCGTAGCGGCAACGATAGCCTTCCTGCACATCAAGAGTGCCGTAGGCTTCTGCAATACGCGTGTAGGACACCAGGCGCACAGTGTCGGTGGCTTCCACCAGCGCACAACTCAGTGGCGCGATCACGGCGCGCCTGGCGTGCGGCGCCAGTTCGCCGTGCTCGGCATCCTTCCAGCCCAGTACGTTGCGCGCATATTCCAGCACCGTGTGCTGAAAACCGCCGCAGGTGCCGAGGAACGGCCGGCGTTGCTCGCGGGCAAAACGGATCGCCCGCAGTGCGCCATCGGTGTCGCGGTAGGGGCTGGCGGGGACGCACCAGAAACCATCGAAAGCGTGCAGTGACTGGGGCAGGGCATCGGTGTCGAGCCAGTGGACATGCACGCTCAGCCCCAGGGTCTCGGATGCCTGTTGCAAGGCCACGGGAATGGCTTGGTGGGCGATGACATCGGGGTTGTAATCGCCGATCAGGGCAAGGTGCAGAGGTGTGGTTTTCATCGTGTACATCCCATGGCTTGTGGTGTCCTGGAGCGCACTATAGATTGGCGTTCACGCAATCAATATTGGCGTTTGCCCATATGTTCAATGCAGCTACGCACTATTCACTCGATTACCCTGATTTGTCGCTGATCCTCGCGCTGGTGCGTGGCGGTACGCTCGCACGGGCGGCCGCGTTGTTGCGGGTGGACGTGTCCACGGTGTTCCGCGCGGTGCGGCGCCTGGAGGCGGCGCTGGGCCAGACATTGTTTGAAAAAAGCCGCACCGGCTACCTGCCCACCAGCCTGGCGAGCAACCTGGCGCAGCAGGCCGAGCGTGCCGAACAAGCGCTGGAGGCGGCGCGCATTGGCGTGGAGCAGGGCGGTGAGGTGATCAGCGGCACGGTGCGCCTGACCTGTACCGACTCCGTACTGCAAGGTCTGCTGTTGCCGGCCCTGGCGCAGTTCATGCCGCACTACCCGGCATTGACCCTGGAACTGAGCACTTCGAATGACTTCGCCAACCTCAGCCGCCGTGACGCGGATATCGCCCTGCGCCTGACCCGCACGCCGCCGGAACATCTGGTCGGCCGACGCCTGGGCAACGTGGCTTATCAGGTGTGCGCCAGCGCGGATTTTGCTCGTCAGCATGCCGGCCGCGAGTTGGCCGACCTGCCATGGATCGCCCCGGATGACTTCCTGCCCGACCACCCCACGGTCGCCTGGCGTCGCGAGCATCTGCCCGGTGTGCGTCCCAGTTATCGCTGCAACAGCATGTTGTCGGTCACCGAGCTGGTACGGGCAGGGTTGGGGGTGGCAGCCTTGCCGGACTTTCTATTGGGGGACGGCCTGCAATCGCTCGGCCCCGCGTTGGCAGGGCATGACACCGCGTTGTGGCTGCTCACGCGCCCGGACTGCCGAGCGTTGCGCTCGGTGGTGACCCTGTTCGATGAGCTGGGACGGCAGGTGCGATTGCCTTAGGTTTTTCGCACAAAATGCTCATGCATTTCGCAGGTCAGGCTTTCAATGTGCTCAGTCAGTTGTTTGGTCATTTCCGTGAGCCGGGTGTTTTGCTCCAGCAGTTCCAGTAACTGTTTGGTGGTCTGCGCCGCCTGGGCCTGGCGCTCGGTATTGGCGATCGCCAGGGCTTCACGGTGCTGCGCATCTGCATCGGACTGCGCCTTGTCGCGTGCGGCCTGGCGGGTCTGGGCCAGCAGGATCAGCGGCGCGGCGTAGGCCGATTGCAGGCTGAACGCCAGGTTGAGCAGGATGAACGGGTACACATCGAAATGCGTGATGCCGGTCATGTTCAGTACCACCCACAACACCACGATGGCGGTTTGTGCGCCAAGGAAGGTCGGCGTACCGAAGAAGCGCGCGAAGGCTTCGGCCTTGAGGGCAAAGGTGTCGTTGCCGAAGGTCGGCGCCAGGTGGGCGTGGGGGCGGTGGAAGCGCAGGTGGTCGACGGGGGTGGCTTCGGGCTTTTCTGGGGTCATGGCGGGCTCGGATCTCATGCTTGAAGAACAACCAGCACTATAGACCGAGCCCCCGGCACTCCGTATGAAGATCGGGTCAGTTGCCGCCACGCTCGTTGGCGAATGCACTCACCGCCTGCACCGCTTCGCTGGTGCCTTGGCGAATCTGCAGGATAACTGTGCCAGCCTGGTTGGCCATTTCAACGCCTTGGGCGGCGCGGTCGCGGGTGGCGTCCATGCTGTCGATGGCTTGTCGAGTTTCAGCCTGAATCATCGCGATCATGCTGGAAATTTCCGTGGTGGAGCCGCTGGTGCGCGCCGCCAGTTGCCGGACTTCGTCGGCTACCACGGCGAAACCACGGCCTTGTTCACCCGCACGCGCGGCCTCGATGGCGGCGTTGAGAGCCAGCAGGTTGGTCTGGTCGGCGATACCGCGAATGGTGTTGACGATGGCAGTGATCTGTTGCGAGCGATCACCGAGCTTGGCGATCAGTTGTGAGGAACCGTCGATGTCGGCAGAAATTTCGCGCATGCCGTTGGCTGTTTTCTGAATCACCTCGGCACCTTTTTCTGCCATGTCCTGAGTGCTCAAGGACAGGTGATAGGCCTGCGCCGCACTCTGCGCATCTGCCGCATGCTGTTGCACGCGGGCGGTGATGTCCGAGGCGAACTTCACCACTTTGCACAGCCGCCCGCTGGCGTCGTACACCGGGTTGTAGTTGGCTTCGAGCCACACGACCTGGCCGTTTTTATCCACCCGCTCGAACTGGCCGCTGAACATTTCCCCCTGGTTCAGGCGTTTCCAGAAGTCGCTGTAGGTTGAGCTGCTGGCCAGTGCCGCGCTGCAGAACATCCGGTGATGCTGGCCCTGGATCTGCGCCAGGGTGTAACCCATGCGCTGCAGGAAGTTGGCGTTGGCGGTGATGATGGTGCCGTCGAGCTTGAACTCGATCACCGCCATGGCGCGGCCAATGGCATCCAGTTTGGCATTGGCTTCGCTTTCGGCCTGCAGGCGCGGGGTGACGTCCATCGCGTACTTCACCACTTTGGTCACCTGGCCCGTGTCATCACGCACCGGGTTGTAGCTGGCTTCCAGCCACACCGACTGGCCATCCCCGGCCACCCGTTCAAAGGTGCCGGACTGGAATTGGCCATTACGCAGGTTTGACCACAGTTGGCTGTACTCGGGGCTACGGGCGAAGGCCGGGGTACAGAACATTCGATGGGACTGGCCCTCTACCTGCTCGGCGCGGTAGCCCATGGCCTGCAGGAAATTGGCATTGGCGCGCAGCACATTGCCGGACAGGTCGAATTCGATCACCGCCATGGAGCGCTCGATAGCGTCCAGCAGGCTGGCCTGTTGGGCGATGGTGTGTTGCTGGGTGCTGATGGTTCTTTTATGTGTGTTGAATAGCATGTGCGGTGCTCGGGCAAGCAGACTCTGGGGTTTCCTTGGATATGCGCCTGCCCCCGTAAGGCGTACGCCACACGGTTGACTTGCTCATTGCCAGCTTCCTTGTGCTGACAGAGGGGGGTGGGACAACGGGTTCAGAGTGATCAGCCTGACAAGAAGTTCGCCCGTGTGGGAGGACCTTTTTTGGGTAGGCGACCAGTGGTGGCATTATGCTTTCTTGTCGGGTGCTTTCTGGTCTTTTCAGACGAGGAGTCGTAGGACGACTTCAGGCGGAATGGGCGATCACTTCGTCGCTGACATTGACCCGGTTGCGCCCGGTGTCCTTGGCGGCGTACAGCGCGCGATCCGCTGCATTCAGCCACATCGCGGCATCGCTGAAGAAGGGTTGGAAATCGGCCAGGCCGATGCTCAGGCTGACCCGCAATTCGGGGATCTGCGGGTTGCGGTAATTGCTGAAAGTTTCGCGCATGCGTTCCATGATCTCCGCAGCCTGTTCCAGCGGCATTTGCGGAAGAATCACACAGAACTCATCGCCCCCGTAACGACCGGCCAGGTCGTTTTCCCGCAGATTGCGCCGCAACTCCAGGCTCAACTGTCGCAGTACCGCATCGCCGACGATATGGCCGTGGGTGTCGTTGATCTGCTTGAAGTGGTCGATGTCGATCAAGGCAATGGTGGCGTGGCTCCGCTGCTGCCGGCACTTGTGGAACTTGAGGTGCAGCAGGTCTTTCCAGGAACCGTGATTGAGCAGCCCGGTGAGGCTGTCGGTGCGGCTCAGGGCGCTGAGGGCGCGCTTGTGTTCGGACAGTTTGATTGCCAGTTGATAACAGACCATGCCGATGGCCATGGGGTAGAGCGTCAGCATCGGCAGGCAGGTGTAGACCTGCAGCAGGCTGACATCGGGGTTGAACCGGATGCCGAACAACGCGCCGGCCACGCCGATTCCAAGCCCCTGTGCGCACAGGCCACGCAGGAACAGGCGCTTGCCTCCGGCGGCGACGTTATTCATGGTCATCATCGACAGAATGGTCACGGCCGTCAGTGGCGTGAACTGCGTGGCGGCGGCCCAGAAGCCGCCGAGCAGCGAGTCATATAGCAGGTTGCGTTGTTCTGCCTGGTAGGGGTATTGCGAGCGGGCCGACAGTTGATACGCCACATGCGCCCAGGCAAACCCGTTGAACAGCAGGAGTGCCCACACCCAGCCCGGCATGGCGAGAGTGTAAAGGGCGCCGCTGACGCTGATACAGCCGATAGAAAGGCCGATGATCCTTGGCTTGTAGATACGCTTGGCAAATGAAAGCCCTTTGCCTTGTCTGTTTTCCATAAATTCCTGGGGCAGCTGTTTTTTGCAGATACGGTGGCGCGCGTTCGCTGGATCAACCGTTGATCGGATAATGCCTGTGAATATTGTCAGTTATTCGCGTGGGAATAATCAGTGTCCTTCCAGGCCATTTGCGCAAAACAGAGGGCGAATGCGTCAAAAGCGACCTGGAATGTCGCTCACACAACAGGTTTTTATGGCTGGCGGGGCAGGGTGACTTCGTAGCCGGCGAGGAACAGGTCGATGGCCGACTCGATCACGCTGGCCTGGTGGGCGGCATCCAGGGTGGGTTGGCCGAGGGTAATCTGTGGCCAGAAGGCGAAGGCCTTGAGCAGGCTCTGAATCTGGTGGGCGGCGAAGGCCGGGTCGGTGCAGTTGAGCCGGCCGTCTGCCTGGGCGGCGCGAACCCACTGGGTGAAGCCTTCTTCGCGCTGGCTCAGGCGGGTGACCATGTCTTGCGCACGTTCCGGCGAATGGATGGTGGCGGCGATGGCGACCCGGGCCAGGTCGAGGAAATTGGTGTCCGACATCATCTTCATCTTCGCCTCCAGCAATCCGCGCAGTTGTTCGCGCAATGGGCGGTCGCTGGCGTAACTGACGTCAAGTTGGGCAACGCTGCTGGCCCAGAGTTGATGAAGAATTTCTGCGAACAGTTCTTCCTTGCTGGGGAAGTGATTGTACACGGTGCGTTTGGATACACCGGCGGTGGCGGCGATCTTGTCCATGCTGGTGACCTCGAAACCGTTTGCGCGAAATTCGGCGATGGCCGCAGCCACAATGGCTTCGCGTTTACGGTCGGTGAGGCGTTGAGGGGCAGTCATGGGTGGGGCTCGGCTCTTGGAGGAAAATTACACTCGGTAGTTTACTTGCTCCGGGTTTTGTTGCAATCTTGAAACTACACTGTGCAGTGTAATTTATAAGCGATCCGTAGGAGTCACCCGGTAATGGCCACGATCTCGTCCCGTGTCGATTCTTCGCCAGCAGCGCCCAAGCAAGGCCAAGGGCACTTCAGCAACGATGCCCCCGTGCAGCACGGTGGCTTCGGCAAGACCCTGCGCATTTTCTGGAACATGCTGTTCAACAAACCCCGCAGCACGCGGCCGGTGGGGCCGATTCCGGTACAACCGCTGACGCGCGAGCAATTGCTGGCGGCCCCGGATCACAGCGTATTCCGCCTTGGACATTCCACCGTGTTGCTGAAAATGCGCGGTAAGTTCTGGGTAACCGACCCGGTATTTGCCGAGCGCGCCTCACCGTTCAGTTGGGCCGGCCCCAAGCGCTTCCATCAGCCGCCCATCAGCCTTGAAGAGTTGCCGCCCCTGGAGGCAGTGATTCTTTCCCACAACCACTATGACCACCTTGACCGCAAGGCTGTCGTCCAATTGGCCGACAAGGCCCGTTATTTTCTTGCGCCGCTGGGCGTGGGCGACATCCTGGTCAAGTGGGGCGTGGATGGCAGCAAGGTGCGCCAGCTGGATTGGTGGCAGGGCACCGAGGTGGATGGCGTTCGGTTTGTCGCCACCCCTGCGCAACATTTTTCCGGGCGCGGTCTGTTTGATGCCAACCAGACCCTGTGGTGTTCCTGGGTGATGATCGATGGACCTCGGCGGATTTTCTTCAGCGGTGACACGGGTTACTTCGACGGTTTCAAACGCATCGGCGAACAGTACGGTCCATTTGACCTGACGCTGATGGAAACAGGTGCTTACAACGTCGACTGGCCCCATGTGCACATGCAGCCAGAGCAAACCCTGCAAGCGCATATCGATCTCAAGGGCCGCTGGTTGCTGCCGATTCACAACGGCACTTTCGACCTGGCGTTCCATGCCTGGCATGAGCCGTTCGACCGCATCATGGCCCTGGCCTGGGAGCGCAACGTGTCGATCACTACGCCGCAGATGGGGCAGGCGTTCAGCTTGAATCAGCCAGAGCGTGGAGGTGCGTGGTGGCTGGAGGTGGAAACCCAGGGGGCACAGGAACACCTCGCAGGCTGACGGAGGAGGCTATGGAAAAAGGAGTTTTCAAGCTGTTTCAGAGCTGCGACAGTTGCCAGGCAACGGTGCCATGATCCCCGGAAATTTATGTGTCGGGGGACGTATTTTATGGAGTGCAAGTGTAAGAAATATTGGCAGGCGGGGTTGCCCTGTCCGACGGGGCAACCGGTGTCTGCGCTTACTGACGCGTCAGCCCAGACAACGACAGCCCAAGAGCATACAAGTCCGCATGGTATCG
The DNA here is from genome assembly GCF_019823005.1 of Pseudomonas sp. DR208. Classification (NCBI taxonomy): domain Bacteria; kingdom Pseudomonadati; phylum Pseudomonadota; class Gammaproteobacteria; order Pseudomonadales; family Pseudomonadaceae; genus Pseudomonas; species Pseudomonas sp. DR208. The sequence goes on along the minus strand of NZ_CP081944.1, from coordinate 5,040,062 downwards.
TTTTCGGTGTCGATCCCCAGGCTCATGGCACCCGAGGGGGCGTCCCGATCCCGGGGTATGACGCCCCGGGAATTGCTCTCAAACCCCCGCGCGACCCGTCGCTGTCATTGATCGCATTGAGTGGTATTGACCCCTCGGGGCCGCTGATGGCTGAAGTCCCTCCCGTGCTGAACAACAGCCCCTTCACCCGCACTCAGGTATTGGTTGGCTGGCGCATAGGGTTTGCCAACCGTTACGTTGGACCAGGTGCAAGCGAGGCCGTCGACCACAGTCCTGCTTTCCTACAGGCCCTGGATACCTTGCGCTCGGCGGGCGCGCAACTGGTGGCGCTGGATGCCTTGCGAGGTGACAGGGCCAACCCATTCGTTGCGTGTACTCGCAATGAGATCGATGAGCGCGTCGGTGAGCATAGTCTTGATGCCCTTGTGTCCGAAAGCAAAAGCGCAGCGTTTCATGGCGCGTGCGCCAGCGGATATCCCGGAGTATACGAGCTGCTTGAGGGCGGGACGAAACTGTGGTTTTACGGTGCCCGTTGGGCCGGTGACCGCTTACTGGTACTGGTTCGGTTCTATCGTCGGTTACTGAAAGATTCCGTGTGGATGCCTACATCGAGTAGTGAATAATCGGACCCCGGAGCAGGATTAGCCTCAACGGTTGTACAGGGGGGACTTCTTAGACTGATGTCGGGTTATCGACCGATAGCCTGACATTCAGTCAAGTAGTGAGGCAGTTTATGATCGGACCGATTATCGCAGGCGGATTAACAGACGGTGTGCTGCAGGCATTTTTGAATCAGCCGCAAGGCTTCAAGAGTGCCTTTCAAATGTCAGAGGAAATGGCAAAAGGCCAAGCCACTTCAGAATCGCTGGTGAACGACTCGCTGAAACAAATCGCCAATATTGATCGCGGGTTGCAAGGTGGCAACGCGTTTATAGAAATCAATCCCGATGCCCGCAAGCAGGCGCAAATGCGCGATCAGGAGCGTGCCAGAGGCGTCTCTTGTGGATATCTATACGGTGTTCCGGTTGCGTTGAAAGACGTTTTTGAAACCAAGGACCGTATGCAGACAAGTGCAGGTTCCAAGGCATTGGTGGGGGCTCCGGCTACAGCAAATGCCAAGGTCGTGGACAAATTGCTGAAGGCTGGCTCGGTGGTTGTGGGTAAAACCAACATGAGTGAATTTTCCAACTTCCGCTCTGAATTCCCCGTTGATGGGTGGAGTTCCCGAGGTGGCCAGACGCTCAACCCACATCGGTTGGGAGGCCAGGTGGCTGGGTCGAGTTCCGGTTCTGCTGTTGCGGTTGCCCAAGGGCATGTTCCTCTGGCGTTAGGGGTGGAAACCAGTGGTTCGATCATTACCCCGGCTGCCTACAATGGTGTTTTCGGTCTGAAAACCACGGTTGGACTGGTCAGTACCGAAGGTGTCATGACCAGTTCACGTATGGATACGATAGGCACCTTCACACGTAATGTCCGTGATGCGGCAGAGGCACTCAACGCAATGACCGAAAGCAGGCGCTACTCTGAAGGCCTGGGGTCTGACGCCTTGAAAGGCAAGAGAATTGGCTACACACCGCTGCCTAAACTATCTGAAGAGGATGCCAAAGACCCAGCGAAACGGGCAGACCAAAAGCACTATGAGGCTGCAATCGAAGTGTTGAAGGATAGGGGCGCTATCTTGGTTCAGGTCGGACAATTGGATTCAGACATTACTGAACAAACCTACAAGGACTATAATCAAGCGTTGTTTGGAGACGTCAAACAACAACTGGAAAATTACCTGGCAGGTCGGGAGAGGTTGCCGGTCAAGTCGATCTCGGAACTGATAGCTTTCAACAAACGTCACTCGCAGTCAGGAGAGCCTGACCAGAGGTTTCTGGAAATGATCAACGATCTGAACGTGACCCAGGAGAGGCGCGATCAGTTGTGGCAGGATATCGTGCCGATTTTCCAGAAAAGCATCGATGATCCCATCAAGAAACACAAACTCGATGCCATGGTGTCGAACTTTCTTTCTCACAACTATTATTACGCTGCCGCCGCGGGCTACCCGGGCATGTCCATCCCGTCCGGGATGGATGATGAAGGTATGCCGACAGCGCTCTATTTATATGGCACAGCTAACAGTGAAGCGACCTTACTCTCGGCTGCTTATGTCTATGAACAAGCTTCCCCGTCGATCAAGGAACCCGCCTTTCTTCCGGGGACGCCCTTCTCGCGAGTACCCGTTGATACAGGCGCCACTATAGGGGAACCTACAAACCTCGCATAAGGTTGATTCAACCTCTGCTGGCAGATGCACAGCAGAGGTCCGCCTCCCTTGATCAACTCGAACCGTAGCGTAAGGCGGGTTTGCGATGTGACAGGTTTGGCCCCAGGGCCAGGGGCCCAAATTGATGCGCCGGGCACTGCAACTGCAGGTCTGAAGCGCTACACACCATTAGGTTGTGGCGTTGGTGAGTCAAGGGATGACGAAGTTGCGCCGATCAAACGAGAGATGATCCCTTGCGCCGCGTGTTCGGTTGTGGCGGTGTCAAAGCGGCGCGCACTCATCCCCCACCCCGGCGCAAACCCCGGGAAGAACACCAGCCCTTCAGCTTCCAACCGAAACGCCAATGCCAGGCGGGTTTCATCCCCCACGTCGTATTGATTTTCAAACTGTTGAACCGCTTCGACCGCCACGCCGGCCTGAATAGCCAGGTGTTCCCTGCTCCAGCCCAGCATCGCGCGCGCTTGCACGCTGTGTTTGGCGGTGAATTGATGCAGGACGATCTGCTGTTCTACGAAAGAGCTCATTGCCAGAGAGGACATGGGTTTTCTCCAGGATTCGACGGGGGAGGGCAAACTATACTGTGTTTTTGTACAGTTGTTTTGACCGCTCATCAACTGGATGTTCAACGACCCGTTATTCCACCCCTGGCGCCTCGCGAATGATCAGGTGATCCAGTTTCTCGATATTCGCGCTGAACACCCCGAACGTCTGCTCGGGGTTTTTCTTGCTCGGCACCTGTTTCAGCTCCGGCGTCACCCCATAGAAGAAGCAGTACAACGCCCGCTCACTGTCCACCGCCGCCTTGATCTGCTCCAGGAAAGCCTTGCGCTTGCGGTAATTCTCGATGAGTTTCTTGCTCAGGTAGACGTTGACCGAGTAGGGCTTCTTGTCGAGCCACGCCTTCTTTTCGAAATCGATGCGAAAGCTGCTGGTGTAGTCCTTGATTTCCTTGATCTTGCCCCAGTAGATCAGGCCCTTGTTGTCCTGCAGGTATTCGATCTTCTTGAAGAACGTCCAGTAGGTGGCGGTGTGGTCGCCGATCTTCAACGGCATGGACTTGAGCTTGTCCTTGTCGTCGATGTTGGACACATAGCATTCCACCGGGTGGGCGAACACGCTGGTTTTGTCTGGTGTGGTGTCGCTGGCGCCGTGGGAAACGGAGCTGCGGTCTGAGGGTGTCTTCGTTGGTTCTAGTGGCATGCTTCCTTCGGTGCCCGCCAACGGGGGCTTGCGCTCGTACTGGCGGCGTGTGAGGACAAATTCCGATGGGAAATTATCCTCACGCTCGTCATCACTTTCGCCGGCGGTGGTCTTGTGCTTGCTGGCGTAGCGGCAGCCATCGATGTGTTGGGTGCCGGTCTTGTTCTTGAAGTGCGGCGTGCGCAGGTAATTGACGTTTTTGGCGTTGAAGGTGCTCAGGGTATTGCTGGTATCAAACGCTGCCCGGCATTCGTCGTTGGGGCACAGGAAGCGATCCTTGTCGGAATCGAAGTCGGCGGTTTCGTCGAAATTCAGGTCTCGTACGTCGTAGATCGACAGCTTGTCATCGAGACTCAGGCTGTAGGCCGTATCGAATTTCATGGGGCTCGGGTCCGTGAGAGGTTTCGCTATTAATAGCGGGATCCTGGGTAAATATCAGCAAGAACCTGCTACCCGTCGTCCACTCAAGAAACACAAGGTGCCACCTACCGCAGTCAGTGCCCCCAACGCATAGAACATGCTGGCCGGCGTGGCATTGATCAGCAGATAGCCGCAAATCACCGGGCTCATTGCCCCGCCAAATGCCGCCAGGTTCTGCGCACCGTAGTAACTGCCGCGCAGCGCATCAGGTGCGATAGTGTCGATAAACAGGAACTCGGAGGGGTAGATGATCATCTCGCCCAGGGTGAACACGAACATTGCCAGACACCAGGTGACCAGGCTGTTTGCGAGGCTGAAACCGATAAGCCCGGCAATGAACAGCAACGTACCTAGCACGATCCAATAGCGCAGTTGCTCACGCTTGAGGAAACGGCCGATCTGGTACTGCATCAAAATCACAGTGATGGCATTGCAGGCCAGTACCGCAGACAGAATCTTCAGCGCCTCGGCGGGTTTGTAGGCTACGAGCAAAAACTGCGACAGATACAAGGTGTAGCGCCCATGGACAATGGTGCTCAGCAGGCTGCCGCTGGTAAATAGAATCAGCGTGCGGTCGTCGCGCAAGGTGCGCAGGGTGGTGAGGAAACTCAAGGGCTTGTTGCTGTCATCCCGTTGGGTGGGCGGGATGCCAATCATCAGGAACACGCTGCCAAAGGCGATCGCGCTGGCGATCAGGAACGGTGCCAGTTGCATATGGCCGGCAATCACGACGCCGACCATCGGGCCTGTGGCGTAGCCGACGTTGGTCAGTGTGTAGCGCAGGGAAAACACCTTGGCACGCTCGCCCACCGGCAGGTTCTCGCTGATGATGGCTTTTGAGCCAATCAGGAACAGCGCCGACGCCGCTTCGGTGATGACCACGGTCAGGGTGGTGAGGTAGAGGTTGCTGGCAAAGGTCAGCAATAGAAAACCGATGGAGCTGGAGAGCATGGCCAGGATCAGCAGCTTGCGCTTTTCCAGGCGGTCGATGATGTAGCCACCGTACAGGCCCAGCAATGTCGCGATAAACACCGCGATGCCCATCAGCAAGCCGATGTCCTGCTGGTTCAGGCCCAGGCGGGTACTCAGCAACAGGGCCAGCAACGGGCTGGTCATGGCGCGGCTGACCACGATGGTCACCGAGCAAATCATCAGGCGGCGGATTACCAGGGAGTAGGTGGCCACGGTGGGGCGGGTGTCCTTGTTATCTTTGTGGACAACGAAAATCCAGGGTGGGAGGGGGCTTGCCCCCGATGGCGGTGGCTCAGTCACCAGATGCTTGGCTGATAGACCGCTATCGGGAGCAAGCCCCCTCCCACATTGTTCAGATCGAGTTATTGGCCGGAGTTGATGGTGATTTTTTCGACCGCACCTTGCTCCAGGTCCCACTTCTTCAGGATCTTGCCGTAGGTGCCATCATCGATCATGCCCTGCAACGCTTCACTGATCGCCGTGACCAACGCCGTATTGCTCTTCTCAATCCCAAGCCCTGTGAACTGCTTGGAAATCGCCAGGCCCACCGGCTTGTACTTGCCTATATCCAGCGACATCAGATAAGGAATGGTCTCGCTGCCTTGCATCGCCGCGTCCAGGCGGTTCTGTTGCAACTGCGCCCGTGCATCCGCCGAGCCCTCAGTGCCGATCACCACGATCGCCGGCTTACCCGCCACTTCGCAGTTTTCCTTGCTCCATGCGGCAATTTCCGACGGCCAGGTGGTACGGCGGCTGGTGCCGACTTTTTTACCGCACAGGTCAGTCAATTCCTTGAGGTCTTCGCGCTTGGCCAGGGTGTAGAACTGCGGGCCGCTGGTGAAGTAGTCGATGAAGGTCACGGCCTTCTGGCGTTCGGCGGTGTCGCTCATGCCCGACAACACGATGTCCACGCGCTTGGTGGTCAGGCCGCTGAGCATCTGCTCGAAGCCGGTTTCCTGCCACTTGATCTTCACGCCCAGGCGCTCGGCGAGGGCGTTGCCCAGGTCGAAATCCAGTCCGGTGATCTTGTTGGTGGCCGGGTCCTTGAAGTCCATCGGCGGGTAGTTCGGCACGATGGCCGCGCTGATCTCACCCTTGTCCTTGATTGCCGCCGGCAATGCCGCGAAAACAACGGAAGAGGCCATCAGGCCTGCGAGCAACGTGGGGATAACTATTTTCTTCATGGAGGCGTTCTCGTTTGTTTTTTAGTTAAGTGCGAACGGCAGAAATAAAGCTTTGGGTACGCGGGTTTTGTGGGCTTATTAGAATTTCTTCGGGGCTGCCGGCTTCCACAATCTGGCCGGCATCCATAAACACCATGCGGTTGGAGACCTCGCGGGCGAAGCCCAACTCATGGGTGACCACGATCATGGTCATGCCAGTAGTGGCCAGGTCGCGCATCACCGACAGCACTTCTCCTACCAGCTCCGGGTCGAGGGCTGACGTCGGTTCGTCAAACAGCATCAGCTTGGGGCGCATCGCCAGCGCACGGGCAATCGCCACACGCTGTTGTTGCCCGCCGGACAACTCCACCGGATAGGCATTGCGTTTGTCCGCCAGGCCGACGCGGGCCAGCAACTCCAGGGCGTCCTCGATGGCTTCCTTGGGCGAACGCTTGAGCACCTGGCACGGGCCTTCGATGATGTTTTGCAGCACGGTCATGTGCGGGAACAAATTGAAACGCTGGAACACCATGCCGGTGGCCAGGCGCTGGCGGGCAATCTGCGATTCATTCATCTCATGCAGCTTGTTGCCGACCACGCGGTAACCCACCAGTTCGCCGTCGACCCACAGGCCGCCCTTGTCGATTTTTTCCAACTGGTTGACGCAGCGCAGCAGGGTGCTTTTACCCGAGCCGGACGGGCCGATGATGCACATCACTTCGCCTTGCTCGACCTCGATATTGATGTCGCGCAGCGCGTGATACTGGTCGTAGTACTTGTTCAGGTTGACGGCCTTGACGATGCTTCTCATGGGGCAATTCTCCTCAACCCAGACTTACGAACGCTTGCCGGCGCCGCGGGCAAAGCGGCGCTCGAGGCGGCTTTGGCCAAATGAAAGAACAGTCACCACCGCCAGGTACCAGATGCCGGCCACAATCAGCAGTTCCATGACCCGGGCGTTGGCGTAATAGATGTTTTGCGCGTTGTGCAGCAGTTCCGAATACTGGATCACGCTGGCCAGGCTGGTCATTTTCACCATGCTGATGAACTCGTTGCCTACAGGTGGAATGATCACCCGCATGGCCTGCGGCAGAATGATCCTACGCAGTGCTTGCAGGCTCGGCATGCCGATGGACTTGGCGGCTTCATACTGGCCGGTGTCGACCGAGAGCAAACCGGCACGCACCACTTCGGCGGTGTACGCACCCTGGTTGATACTCAGGCCCAGCAGGGCAGCCACGAACGGCGTCATCAGGTCGACGGTGTCGATGCTGAACACGCCGGGAATCGCGATCACCGGGAAGATCAACGCCAGGTTGAACCACAGCAGCAGTTGCAGGATCAGCGGCGTACCCCGGAACAGCCAGGTGTAGGTGATGGCCACATAGCGCAGGATCGGGTTGGCCGACATACGCATGATCGCCGTGATCACCCCGATCACCACGCCCAGCGCCATGGCCAGGATCGACATGACGATGGTGTTGACCAGGCCCCAGAGGATGGCCTCAGACGTGAGGAACTGCCCGATGTAGGACCATTCGATCTGGCCGTTGGCGAAGGCACGCAGCAATGCAGCCAACACGATCACGATCAAGGTGGCAAAAAACATCCGTCCGTAATAACGACGCGGCACGTGTTCGTACTGCGTGATATCGAACTGGTTCTCGGACAACTTGCGCTCGGCTGCCAAGCGCTCGGCCGGGGTTTGGTTCATGGTGAATCTCCAAAACTTACAACGCTCTAACTACTGTACGCGGTCCAAATATGGGAGCTGGCTTGCCTGCGAAGACGCCAGCCCAAACACCGCAGATTTAAATCCGGAACCCCTGATAACTCTCTGCCCACTGCTGTTGAGCCGCTAATGCGGACTTCAACCGCCCAATCTGCTCCCGAACCCGCTCCGGCGCTGTTCCACCCCACCCACTGCGCGCCGCAATCGCCGCTTCCAGGGTCAGGCAGTCGCGCACTCCTGGTGTGAGTCGTGCATCCACCTCCGCCAACATCGCCGGCGAGGCTTCCCACAACTCAATCTCATGCTTCTCACAGGCCTGCACCAACGCGCCGGTGATCTCGTGGGCCTCTTTAAACGGCACACCACGGGTGGCCAACCAATCCGCCACCTCAGTCGCCAAGGTGAAGCCCATCGGCGCCTGACGCCGCAGCTCTTGTACCTGCACCTTCATGGTCGCAACCATTCCGGCCATCGCCGGCAACACCAGCAACAATGTATCCACGCTGTCCAACACGCTGTGCTTGTCTTCACTCAAATCGCGGTTGTACGACAGCGGCAATGACTTGAGCGTCGACATCAAGCCGGTCAGGTTGCCAATCAAGCGCCCAGCCTTGCCGCGCGCCAATTCGGCAATATCCGGGTTCTTTTTCTGCGGCATGATCGAGCTGCCGGTAGCGTAGGCATCGTCCAGCACCACCCAGCGAAATTGCCGCGAGGACCACAGGCAAAACTCTTCGGACAGGCGCGAAATATTCACCCCGAGCATGCCCGCCACAAACAGGAACTCCGCCACATGGTCACGGCTGGCCACCGCGTCGATGGAGTTTTCGCACGGCCCGGTGTAGCCCATTTCCTTAGCGGAATGTTCTGGCTGACGGGCAATCGCAGAACCTGCCATTGCGGCTGCGCCTAAAGGCGACAAAGCCGTGCGTGCATCCCAATCCACCAAACGCTGTACATCCCGCAACATCGATTGGGCATGGGCCAGCAAGTGGTGGGCGAACACAATCGGCTGCGCCTGCTGCAAGTGGGTGAAGCCGGGGCAAATGCTCTCGATATGCTGCTCGGCCTGATCCACCAGCGCCTGCTGCAAACCCAGTACTTCAGTGGTGATGGTGCGCGCATGGTCCCGTAGGAAAAGGCGCAAATCGTTGGCGGTCTGATCGTTACGCGAACGCCCGGCGCGCAATTTTCCGCCCAGGGCACCAAGGCGCTCGGTCAATACGCGTTCGATGAAGGTGTGTACGTCCTCGTCATCCTGGGTCGGATGCAGGTTACCGGCGGCGAAATCCGCACCGATCTCGTCCAAAGCCGCCAGGGTGCGCAGGGTTTCCGATTCATCCAGCAAGCCCGCGCGCTGCAACTCACGGGCATGGGCACGGGAGCCGGCCAGGTCGTAGGGTGTCAGGCGGAAATAGCGATCAGGGCAACGCGACAACGCGGCCAATGCAACAGACGGGCCGGTCTTGAAACGAGCGCCCCAAAGGCGGTCGGTGGGCTGGGACATGGTTGTTCCTCACGCTTGTTTTTAGAAGAGTCGGAGGCAGTAAAAATAAGTTTTCAACTAGACTGAACCAGCATCTGACGCGCCGTATTCAAGGTTGCCAAGGGCGGATGTTTATGTTCATTATCGCCGCCTGGCTATGTTCAAGGATTGGGTTGAAGCCTGTTGAATATGGCACTTGAGGTCAACGCGTATTATGGAAACCCCACTTTCCACTTCTGGAAACCTGCCACCCAAACCCGGCACAAGACCGCCCCTGCAGTTGAGCGGGCTGGACTTCAAATTGCTGCGCGTGTTCATGGCCGTGGTCGAAGCCGGCGGCTTCAGCGCCGCGCAAAACGAGCTGAACGTGGGCCTGGCGGCGATCAGCAAACAGATCTCCGACCTTGAGATTCGCATCGGCATGCGCCTGTGCACCCGGGGTCGCGAAGGGTTTGGGCTGACCGAAGAAGGCAAGTTGGTGTATCAGGCGTCCATCGAGTTATTTACCTCGGTGGACAGTTTTCGCGACAAGCTTAGTTCGGCGCAGAACGAGCTTATTGGTGACCTTAGTGTGGGGGTTATTGATAACACGGCGTCCGACGTTAATTCCCCGCTCATTGCCGCGTTGGGGAAATTACATAGCGAATCGCCAAAGATTAGATTGCGCCTGCATGCCTCACAATTGGACGAAGTTGAACGCGGCGTGGTGGAAGGGCGCTTGATCGTCGGCATCGTGCCGGTGTACCAGCGCCGTGAAGAATTCGACTATTTCCCGCTGTATGAGGAAAAGGCCCACGCTTACTGTGCCGTAGGACACCCACTCTTCGACGCAAACGACCTCACGCCCGATGTCTTGCGCCAATACGAAGTGGTGAACCATCGGTATGCGATCCACCGCGACAAGGCCAACTTCGTCAACTATGACAGCCAGTCCGCGTCGGCCTCACAAGTCGAAGCCGTCGCGATCCTGATCCTTACTGGCCGTTTCCTCGGCTTCTTGCCCGAACACTACGCCACGCCCTTGGTAAGAGAAGGGCGCCTACGGGCATTGTGCCCGGAGCAAGTGCACTTGAGCACCGCCTTCAACCTGATCCTGCGCCACAACGCCCCGCGCAGCCCGATGGTAAAAGCCTTTGCGACGGCGTTGGGCGTGGACCTCAAAGCCACGGCATAGACCTCCTGCCAAACACGGATCTGGGCTCGGCGAAGATCAAATGTGGGAGCTGTCGAGCTTCGGCGAGGCTGCGAAGGGATCGAATCGGTTTCCCTGGCGAACCTGCCATTCGCATCGATACATTTTCCGCCTAGGCAACAAACAAGCTGGCTTGTATTGTCTTCAGCCAACCCAAAGGAGGGATGCTCATGACTCAAACAAAAAACAGCCCCCCAGCGGAAAGCACCTGGGACAGCTATTTTCTCCATGGCGAATCAGTGTCTGACGACTTTATGTCTGAGGATGATCGATTGGAGGTTCTGAAGTTGAATCAGATTGTTCAGGAGCGACTCGACGTCAGCGAAACACCCATTGGTGTGTCCCTCGAAGAACGAGATTTCGGGGCAACGTAATTCAATCTTTCAACCCCTAGCACCCCTTGCTAGTGCGCGACTACCGCAGCTGCTTGCGCTTCTTCTTCGCATGAAAATGCCGAAAATGCGCATCCTGCGCCGCCGCCAGCAACTCCCGATCCCCACGCGTATCGCCCCAGGCACGCAGCCGATACTCGCCCAAATCCCCGTACACCGCCTCAAGCCGCAACACCTTGTTCTCACACCGGCAATTATTCCCGGTGAGCTTGCCGGTCAACACCCCGTCGACCACCTCAAGCTCCGTGCCGATCAGCTTGATCCCCAGGCGATTGGCAAACGGCTGCAACACCAATGCCGGCGACGCCGAACACAGCGTGACCTCCGCCCCGGAGCCCAACTCCTGCTCCACCGATAACACCCCTGTCGGCCGCATCAGCCGCGCCCAGGTCTTCTGGCAATACTCCTCGGCTTTCTGTTGCACCCATGCCTTCTCCACCCCTGTCATAAAGGTGCGGATCAACTGTGCCTTCAACTCATCCCGGCTGATCTGCCGCACCAGAAAGCGCAGCCCCGGCACCGCCAGCTTGACCATCCGGCCGTAGAACTCGCCGGGGCCAAAGGCAAACTTGAGGAAGGGCACGAAACTGTCGTGGTGGGTCAGGGTGCCGTCGAAGTCAAAGACGGAAAGTACTTTGGCGTCAGCGGGGCCGGCTTCGAGCATGTCTGGGTTCACGGGTTGGCCTCGGTCCTATCGGGTATTTTTTGAGTGTGCATCAGCTGTGACAGCGGGAGTCTACTCCCGTGCCAATCTTCCGACTTTGGCGTAAAGCCCTTCGGTGACAACGCTGATGGCAATTGGGGCACAAGGCTACAGCATTGGTGATGCGATCCGAACCCTTCTGGGCGAGGAGGTCAGCCTGATGTGCTTCAAAAAGTGGCAATTCACCGCGCACAAAAAAGCCCTGAACACGTCAGGGCTTCATGGGTGGGGCCTGGCTCAGGAATCAATCCCAGCTCAACGCGCCGCCAGTCTGGTACTCGATCACACGGGTCTCGAAGAAGTTTTTCTCTTTCTTCAAGTCCATGATCTCGCTCATCCACGGGAACGGGTTGGTGGTACCTGGGTACTCTTCCTTCAACCCAATCTGCGACAGACGACGGTTAGCGATGAACTTGAGGTAATCCTCCATCATCGCTGCGTTCATGCCGAGTACCCCACGCGGCATAGTGTCGCGAGCGTATTCGATCTCCAGTTGAGTCCCTTGCAGGATCATCTGGGTCGCTTCTTCCTTCATCTCGGCATCCCACAAATGCGGGTTTTCGATTTTGATCTGGTTGATCACATCGATACCGAAGTTCAGGTGCATCGACTCGTCACGCAGGATGTACTGGAACTGCTCGGCGACGCCGGTCATTTTGTTGCGACGGCCCATGGACAGGATCTGGGTGAAGCCGCAGTAGAAGAAGATGCCTTCCAGGACGCAGTAGTAGGCGACCAGGTTGCGCAGCAGTTCCTTGTCGGTTTCGACGGTGCCGGTTTCGAACTTCGGATCGGAGATCGAGCGGGTGTACTTCAGGCCCCAGGCGGCCTTTTTGGCGACCGATGGGATCTCGTGGTACATGTTGAAGATCTCGCCTTCATCCATGGCCAACGATTCGATGCAGTACTGGTAGGCGTGGGTGTGGATCGCTTCTTCGAAGGCCTGGCGCAGGATGTACTGGCGGCACTCCGGGTTGGTGATCAGGCGGTACACGGCCAGCACCAGGTTGTTGGCCACCAGGGAGTCGGCGGTGGAGAAGAAGCCGAGGTTGCGCATGACGATGCGGCGTTCGTCGTCGGTCAGGCCTTCGGGGTTTTTCCACAGGGCGATGTCGGCGGTCATGTTGACCTCTTGCGGCATCCAGTGGTTGGCGCAGCCGTCGAGGTACTTCTGCCAGGCCCAGTCGTACTTGAACGGCACGAGTTGGTTGAGGTCGGCGCGGCAGTTGATCATGCGCTTTTCGTCAACGGCGACGCGGGCGGAGGCGCCTTCGAGTTCGGCGAGGCCTTCGGCAACGTCGAGTTTGTCCAGCGCAGCCTTGGCGCGGACGATGGCGGCGGAGTCACTGGCGGTGACGGCGCGGGCTTCGATGGCCGCGGCAGCGCCGGCACCGTCGAGGCGGTCCATGTTGGCTTCGGTGGCGTGGCCGGCGTTGGCGCCTTTGGTGGCTACTTCGCCTTCTTCTTCTTTGTCGAATTCGTCCCAGCTCAGCATGACGTGTCGTCTCCTGCGTGAGGGCTCAAAGGTGCCCGTGTGAAACCGGATGGTTGGGTGTTCACACGGCCCTGAGGCCGCGGTGGATCTTAAGGAATCGTTTGTTGCAGCTAGCGCACGCATTAAACGGAATAGGCTTACGGGTGCTCTGCGTGAGGCTTGAGGTGCGGAGCGGTGGTTGCTTGCTCCTGCGGGATGCCTCAGGTCTGGCTCTTCATCCCTGTGTAAAGGGATATTGCAGGCCCGATTTACCCGCGCATTGTAGGGGAAAAAAACCGGTTTGTGTTGAGGCGGATGGTCACGGAGAGCGGCCAGAATGGCGTGTTTTTCGGCCAGAGTGCGGGTTTACAAGGCTTTGCCGGGGTTGGATTTTTTTGACGGGCGGTGGGATGTTTTTTGTGGGGGGAGGAGCGGCGTGGTGAGTCAGGCTTTTATAGGTGCGGTGTGGCAGCTAGCGCTATCGGGGGCAAGCCCCCTCCCACATTTAGGCGGGGTCGTTGCTTTGCCGCAAGAACGATTTCTTGCGGCGAATACGTTCAAACTAACAAGTGATTAGCCGTTAGAACAACCATTGCCCATCACGTGGTAATTAAGAATATGCCGCTGGCCCTGCGAGTCTTCATATTCCATCTTCACCGGTACCACTTCGCACACTTCCGGAATACTGCTCATGGACAGTACTTTTGCCACGTCCAGATGGGTGCTGTAAGTGTAGTCTTCAACGATCGGAGGGTTGCTGCCAGCTACGTCAGTCGGGGCTTCGTCGGCCAGGGCGGCGGTGGCGCACAAGCTGCTGAGGGCCATAACTACTAAAGCTTTCATTTCTCTATTTACCTTCTTCAGGGCGAAAGGGGTCACGGGGCCCTTGTGAGGCCACGTGTGTAACTCAAGAGTTGGGAAGTTCGGATTAACGTTGCCTTCGTGGGGGCTGTTGCGTTGTTAATCACTGCTGTATTTAACTAGAGTGCCGTGTTGGCGGAAGTGATTTTAGGCTTCCAGGTTATATTCATATACCCGTGCTTTTGATAAACACTATTGGCGGTTTTTGTAACAATCCCGTGGTAAAGCTTTTTTCACAAAGCCGCAAAGCGCCACAGCCCGCGGGCCAGAGCCGCAAACGGAGATATCAGGGCAATTTGTAGGGGCTTGTTACTACCATCGTCGAATGGTTCTATAGGGCTGCCCCGGCTACAACAGGGCCATACAAAAACAACTATGTCACCGAGGTAAGAAAGATGAGTGCGGCTTCCCTGTACCCCGTTCGCCCCGAAGTAGCAGCCAACACGCTGACCGACGAGGCGACCTACAAGGCCATGTACCAGCAGTCGGTGGTCAACCCCGATGGCTTCTGGCGCGAGCAAGCCAAGCGTCTTGACTGGATCAAGCCTTTCACCACGGTGAAGCAGACTTCTTTCGACGATCACCACGTCGACATCAAGTGGTTCGCCGATGGCACCCTGAACGTTTCCTACAACTGCCTGGACCGTCACCTCGCCGAGCGTGGCGACCAGATCGCGATCATCTGGGAGGGCGACGACCCTGCCGAGAGCCGCAACATCACTTACCGCGAGCTGCACGAAGAAGTCTGCAAGTTCGCCAACGCCCTGCGTGGCCAGGATGTGCACCGTGGCGACGTGGTGACTATCTATATGCCGATGATCCCCGAAGCCGTGGTGGCCATGCTGGCCTGTACCCGCATCGGTGCGATTCACTCCGTGGTGTTTGGCGGTTTCTCGCCGGAGGCCCTGGCCGGTCGCATCATCGACTGTAAGTCGAAGGTGGTGATCACTGCTGACGAGGGCATCCGTGCCGGTAAGAAGATTCCGCTGAAGGCCAACGTCGACGACGCCTTGACCAACCCGGAAACCAGCAGCATCCAGAAAGTCATCGTGTGCAAGCGCACCAACGGCCAGATCAAGTGGAACCAGCACCGCGACATCTGGTACGAAGACCTGATGAAAGTGGCGGGCACAGTGTGTGCGCCCAAAGAGATGGGCGCTGAAGAAGCGCTGTTCATCCTCTACACCTCCGGTTCCACCGGCAAGCCCAAGGGCGTGCAGCACACCACCGGCGGCTACCTGTTGTACGCCGGCCTGACCCACGAGCGCGTGTTCGACTACCGCCCGGGCGAAATCTACTGGTGCACCGCCGACGTCGGCTGGGTCACCGGCCACACTTATATTGTCTACGGCCCGCTGTCCAACGGCGCGACCACCGTGCTGTTCGAGGGCGTGCCGAACTACCCGGACATTACCCGGGTGGCGAAGATCGTCGACAAGCACAAGGTCAACATCCTCTACACCGCCCCAACCGCGATCCGCGCCATGATGGCCTCCGGCACCGCTGCCGTGGAAGGCGCCGATGGCAGCAGCCTGCGCCTGCTCGGTTCGGTGGGCGAGCCAATCAACCCGGAGGCCTGGGACTGGTACTACAAGAACGTCGGCCAATCCCGTTGCCCGATTGTTGATACCTGGTGGCAGACCGAAACCGGCGGCAACATGATGAGCCCGCTGCCGGGGGCTCATGCGCTCAAGCCGGGTTCGGCGGCACGGCCGTTCTTCGGCGTGGTGCCGGCATTGGTGGACAACCTCGGCAACCTGATCGAAGGCGCGGCCGAAGGCAACCTGGTGATCCTCGATTCGTGGCCAGGCCAGGCGCGTACCCTGTACGGCGACCATGACCGCTTTGTCGACACCTATTTCAAGACCTTCCGTGGCATGTACTTCACCGGTGACGGTGCGCGCCGTGACGAGGACGGTTACTACTGGATTACCGGCCGCGTGGACGACGTGCTGAACGTGTCCGGCCACCGCATGGGCACCGCCGAGATCGAAAGCGCCATGGTTGCCCACCCCAAAGTCGCCGAAGCAGCGGTGGTGGGGGTTCCGCACGACATCAAGGGGCAGGGCATCTATGTGTATGTCACCCTCAAAAATGGCGAAGAGCCCAACGAAGCGCTGCGCCTGGAGCTGAAAAACTGGGTGCGCAAGGAAATCGGGCCGATTGCTTCGCCGGATGTGATCCAGTGGGCGCCGGGCTTGCCGAAGACCCGTTCGGGGAAAATCATGCGGCGCATCCTGCGCAAGATTGCCACGGCTGAGTACGACGGGCTGGGGGATATCTCCACGCTGGCGGACCCAGGTGTGGTGGCGCATCTGATCGAGACGCACAAGACCATGAACGTCGCGTAAGGCGGGATAGTCGGATAAAGCCCCACCCGGTATAAGCCGGGTGGGGCTTTTTCGTGGGATCTTGAAACCAATGGAGATCAAATGTGGGAGGGGGCTTGCCCCCGATGGCAGTGTGTCAGTAGACATATTTGGCGCTGATCCACCGCTATCGGGGGCAAGCCCCCTCCCACATGGGGTCTGCGGCAGATCAATAAATATCGGTTTTTCGTGTAGGGCGTTTCTGAATGTTACCGCGAGCGCTGAATGTGTAACCTCGCGCCCAAACCTGAGGCAATGCGCTACGCCTCTGCTCCGAAAAACCCCATTCCAGACACCCCTGGAAATAAGATTAAACGCCAGACTTGCCGTGCCAGAAGGGTTTGCGAATAATAGGCCCGCAATTTGCAGCGTCTACAGGTTTAATGTCTTTTGTCTCTGCATAAAATCCAGAGGCTGTCAATGAGCTGGAACCGCTTTCTCGGTGCTTCTGTAAATTGTTGTCGCATTGAGGAAATATCGGCTTCCAGCCTGTCGTTAGAATGCCGATCACTCGCTCGTCGTCTCCGGTGTTGAATCGGTGTCGGACGCAGCACCGCTATTCGGTTTCCCTTACGCCGCATCGTGGGCCATGGCTCATACTGCTGTTTTGCCCTATACCGATGGAGTCCCAAGATGAAGAAACTCGTGCTGTTGGGCGCCCTGGCGCTGTCCGTGCTGTCCATGCAGGCTTTCGCTGATGAAAAGCCCCTGAAGATTGGTATCGAAGCGGCTTACCCTCCGTTTGCCTCGAAGGCGCCGGATGGCAGTATCGTCGGTTTTGACTACGACATCGGCAACGCCCTGTGCGCAGAGATGAAGGTCAAGTGCACCTGGGTCGAGCAGGAGTTCGACGGCCTGATCCCGGCGCTGAAAGTGCGCAAGATCGACGCGATCCTGTCGTCCATGTCCATCACGGAGGACCGCAAGAAGTCCGTGGACTTCACCACCCGCTACTACCTGACCCCGGCGCGCCTGGTCTTGAAGGAAGGCACTACCGTCAGCGACAGCCTGGATGAATTGAAGGGCAAGAAAATCGGTGTGCAGCGCGGTTCGATCCACGATCGTTTCGCCAAGGAAGTCCTGGCTCCGAAAGGCGCCACCGTGGTGCCTTACAGCTCGCAGAACGAAATCTACCTGGACGTGGAAGCCGGTCGCCTCGATGGCACCGTGGCTGACGCTACCCTGCTGCAGGACGGTTTCCTGAAAACCCCTGCTGGCAAAGGCTACGCGTTCGTGGGCCCGGCGTTCACCGACGTCAAGTACTTCGGCGACGGCGTCGGTATCGCGGTACGCAAGGGCGACAAGGAAAACCTGGACCGCATCAACGCAGCTATTGCCGCGATCCGTGCCAACGGTGAGTACAAGAAAATCCAGGACAAGTACTTCGACTTCGATATCTACGGCGCTGACGCCAAGTAACTCGTCGCAGCGGTCTGTCCCAAATGGCGCAAGCAACAGAATTCCTGCGGTTTGCGCCATTTTTTCATCCCCCCTTTTCGAGGACCTGAATCATGTTGAAAGGCTACGGGGCCGTCATCCTCGATGGCGCATGGTTGACGCTTCAGCTCGCCTTGTCGTCCATGGCCTTGGCCATTGTTCTGGGTCTGATCGGGGTCGCGTTACGCCTGTCGCCGGTGCGCTGGTTGGCCTGGCTGGGTGACTTGTACTCCACGGTGATCCGCGGGATCCCCGACCTGGTGCTGATCCTGCTGATTTTCTACGGCGGCCAGGACCTGCTCAACCGCGTCGCGCCGATGCTGGGCTACGACGACTATATCGACTTGAACCCCTTGGCCGCCGGTATCGGCACCCTGGGTTTCATCTTTGGCGCCTACCTCTCGGAAACCTTCCGTGGCGCCTTCATGGCCATTCCCAAGGGCCAGGCCGAGGCCGGCCTGGCGTATGGCATGAGCAGCTTCCAGGTGTTCTTCCGGGTGATGGTGCCGCAGATGATCCGGCTGGCAATCCCCGGGTTCACCAACAACTGGCTGGTTCTCACCAAGGCCACTGCGCTGATTTCGGTGGTGGGCCTGCAAGACATGATGTTCAAGGCCAAACAGGCGGCAGACGCCACCCGCGAGCCTTTTACCTTCTTCCTCGCGGTGGCGGCGATGTACCTGGTGATCACCAGCGTGTCGTTGCTGGCCCTGCGTCATCTTGAGAAGCGCTACTCGGTAGGCGTAAGGGCGGCTGATCTATGATCTTCGACTACAACGTCATCTGGGAGGCCATGCCGCTGTACCTCGGCGGCCTGGTGACCACCCTCAAACTGCTCGCCATCTCGCTGTTCTTCGGCCTGCTCGCGGCCTTGCCCCTGGGCCTGATGCGCGTGTCCAAGCAGCCGATCGTCAATGGTGCGGCCTGGCTCTATACCTACGTGATTCGCGGCACGCCGATGCTGGTGCAGCTGTTCTTGATCTACTACGGCCTGGCCCAGTTTGACGCCGTGCGCGAAAGCTTCCTGTGGCCGCTGCTGTCCAGCGCCACCTTCTGCGCGTGCCTGGCGTTTGCGATCAACACCAGCGCCTACACCGCCGAGATCATTGCCGGCAGCCTCAAGGCCACGCCCAATGGCGAGATCGAGGCGGCCAAGGCCATGGGTATGTCGCGCTACAAGCTGTATCGCCGCATCCTGCTGCCGTCGGCCCTGCGCCGTGCGCTGCCGCAGTACAGCAACGAAGTGATCATGATGCTGCAGACCACCAGCCTGGCCTCCATCGTCACCCTCATCGACATCACCGGTGCCGCACGCACGGTGAACGCGCAGTTCTACCTGCCGTTCGAAGCTTATATCACCGCCGGCGTGTTCTACCTGTGCCTGACCTTCATCCTGGTGCGCCTGTTCAAGTTGGCCGAGCGCCGCTGGCTGAGCTACCTGGCGCCACGGAAGCACTGATATGGAACGTATCGATCACCGGTTGCCCTGGGGTCACCTGGGCTGCGAGCGCCAACTGAGCGTGTTCCGTTTCGGCAAGGGCGAGCGCAAGGCCTATATCCAGGCCAGCCTGCACGCCGACGAATTGCCCGGCATGCGCGCCGCGTGGGAGCTGAAAAAGCGTCTCGTCGAACTGGAACAGCAAGGTGCGCTCAATGGCGTGATCGAGCTGGTGCCAGTCGCCAACCCGATGGGCCTGGGCCAACTGCTGCAAGGCAGCCACCAGGGGCGTTTCGAGGTGGGCAGTGGCAAGAACTTCAACCGTGATTTTGTCGAGTTGAGCGAGCCGGTTGCCGCGTTGCTCAGCGACAGGTTGGGTGATGACCCCCACGCCAATGTGCGTTTGATCCGTCAGGCGATGAGCGATGTACTCCGCGCGTTGCCCGAGCCAAGCAGCCAGTTGCAAGGCATGCAGCGTATCTTGCTGAGCCACGCCTGCACCGCCGATGTGGTGCTCGACCTGCATTGCGACGCCGAAGCCGCACTGCACATGTATGCACTGCCGCAGCACTGGCCGCAGTGGCGTTCGCTGTCGGCGCATTTGAATGTGAAGGTCGGCCTGCTGGCGGAAGACTCCGGCGGCAGTTCGTTTGATGAAGCCTGCTCGCTGCCGTGGCTGCGCTTGTCCCAGGCGTTTCCCGCGGCACAGGTCCCGCTGGCCTGCCTGGCAACGACACTGGAGTTGGGTGGCCAGGCTGACACGGGCCGCGACGAAGCGATCTTCCACGCCGAAGGCATCCTCGCGTTCCTGGCCGAGCAGGGCCTGATCAAGGGCGAATGGCCGGCGCCACTGTACGAGCCGTGCGAAGGCCTGCCGTTTGAAGGCACCGAATTGTTGTTCGCGCCCCATGCCGGGGTGATCAGTTACCTGCGTAAAGCCGGTGATGTGGTCGAAAAAGGCGAGCCGATTTTTGAAGTGATTGACCCCCTGGAAGACCGCGTCAGCACGATCTGCGCGGGCACCTCGGGGGTGCTGTTTGCCGTTGAACGGCTACGTTATGCCCAAGCGGGTTTCTGGCTGGCCAAGGTGGCGGGGCGCGAAGCGCTGCGTCACGGGCGCTTGCTCAACGACTGACCACCTGTTTTTGTGAGAACCGACCGCATGTACAAACTTGAAGTCCAAGACCTGCATAAACGCTATGGCAGTCATGAAGTGCTCAAAGGTGTGTCCCTGGCCGCTGCGGCCGGTGATGTGATCAGCATCATCGGTTCCAGTGGTTCGGGCAAAAGTACCTTTTTGCGCTGCATCAACCTGCTGGAGCAACCCCACGCCGGCAAGATCCTGCTCAACAACGAAGAGTTGAAGCTGGTGGCCAACAAGGACGGCGCCATGAAGGCTGCCGATCCTAAACAGTTGCAGCGCATGCGCTCGCGCCTGTCCATGGTGTTCCAGCATTTCAACCTGTGGTCGCACATGACCGCGCTTGAAAACGTGATGGAAGCGCCGGTGCACGTGCTGGGCATGTCGAAGAAAGACGCCCGTGAAAAAGCCGAACACTACCTGGCCAAGGTCGGCGTGGGTCATCGCAAGGATGCGTTCCCCGGCCACATGTCCGGCGGCGAGCAGCAACGCGTGGCCATCGCCCGCGCCCTGGCGATGGAGCCGGAGGTGATGCTGTTCGACGAACCCACCTCGGCGCTGGACCCGGAACTGGTCGGCGAAGTGCTCAAAGTGATGCAGGACCTGGCCCAGGAAGGCCGCACCATGGTGGTGGTGACCCACGAAATGGGCTTTGCCCGTGAGGTGTCGAACCAGTTGGTGTTCTTGCACAAAGGCATCGTCGAAGAGCGTGGCAACCCGCGGGAAGTGCTGGTGAACCCCCAGTCCGAGCGCCTTCAACAGTTCCTGTCCGGCAGCCTGAAATAATGACCTCCTGTGAATAGGTAACCCCTGTGGGAGGGGGCAAGCCCCCTCCCACATTGGATATGCATCGTTTTTGAGATTTGTACTCGATTACGGGCTAGCATTGGCCCTTGTCTTCATTACTGTTACTGGCTTCGGATAGCACTCCCATGACCGCCCACAAAATTGGTTTCCTGATTTGGCCCAGCACAAAAGCCTTGACGCTTGCGCTGGCTGAGGAGGCCTTGCGCGTTGCCCAGCGGGTGCATCCGGAGGTGGTCTACGAGCTGTCGTTCCTGCAGGCCGAACCTCCCACTGACAATGCCTGGCAACTGCCGGGCGAGCCGTGGGCCGGCAAGCTCGAAGGTTTCCAGAAGCTGTTCCTGCTGGCGGATGAACCACCCACCGTCATTGCCTCGCAACTGAGCACGGCGCTCAAGCAGCTGGTTCGCGCCGGATGTGTGATCGGTGGTCTGTCGGCCGGTGTCTATCCGCTTGCCCAGCTCGGCCTGCTCGACGGCTACCGCGCCGCCGTGCACTGGCGTTGGCAGGATGATTTTGCCGAGCGTTTCCCCAAGGTCATCGCCACCAGCCATCTGTTCGACTGGGACCGCGACCGTCTCACCGCCTGCGGGGGCATGTCGGTGCTCGACCTGCTGCTGGCGGTGCTGGCCCGTGACCACGGCGCCGAACTGGCTGGCGCGGTGTCCGAAGAACTGGTGGTGGAGCGCATCCGCGAAGGCGGCGAGCGCCAACGCATCCCGCTGCAAAACCGCCTGGGCTCCAGCCATCCGAAGCTGACCCAGGCGGTGTTGCTGATGGAAGCCAACATCGAGGAACCGCTGACCACCGACGAAATTGCCCAGCACGTGTGCGTGTCGCGACGACAACTCGAGCGCATCTTCAAGCAATACCTCAACCGCGTCCCCAGCCAGTACTACCTGGAACTGCGCCTGAACAAGGCCCGCCAGATGCTCATGCAAACCAGCAAGTCGATCATCCAGATCGGCCTGTCGTGCGGCTTCTCCTCGGGGCCGCATTTCTCCAGCGCCTACCGCAACTTCTTCGGCGCCACCCCCCGTGAAGACCGCAACCAGCGGCGCAGCAGCAGCCCGTTCGAGCTGTCGTCGGTGCCGTCGGAACGCGGCTGAATACAGGCTTCACTCTTCTTCCCGACCCAAGGGTGGGATCAGTGGGTTGCCCTCGGCGTCCTGCCTGGCGGCCTCGACATGGAAAGCAAAGCCTGTACGCCGGTAATACTCCCTGAGCAACGCCAGGCTGTGTGGCGACAACGGGTTGCCGCGCAGGTCTGAATCGCTGTCGAGGGTGTATGAAATTTCCAGGAGAGACGCCGGCAACTGTTCGATGTGGTTGTTGCTCAGGTCCAGGGTGTGCAACACCGACGACTCCTGGAACACCCCTTCGGGGACGTGATGCAGTTGAGCATTGCGCAGGTGCAGTGAGCTCAATTGACGAAGCTGGCTCACATCCGGTGCGTGGCCGAGGGGGTTGTTGCTCAGGTCGATGAACTCGATGTCTTTCAAGTCCTCGAGTGCGCGGGCACTTTGCGGTGAAAGCGCAATGTTGCATTCGGACAGGTCCAGGGAGGACAGCTTGGGCATGTTGAATATCGAGGTGGGCAGGGTTTGCAGTGAGCACTTGTTGAGGGTCAGTGTCTCCAGCTGGGGGAAGCTGCCGAGTGTGCCATCGACCTGGGTCGTGATGCCGTCGCCGATCAGTTCGAAAGTGGACACGTGATTAAAGCGCGCGCGCAGTTGCGGCAGGGCCCCGAGTATTGGGGTATCGAGTATCAAACTGTGGGTCACCTCTTCGTCCAGGCTCTCTTCGTCTTCGATGCTCTCAAAACGCCAGGCTTGCTCGAGCAGGGTCTTGAAATCCTGCCGGATCAACTGTTGTTCGGCGCGTGCCTGTTCATCCATCAGCGTGCCGAGAATCGGGTGATGGGTCGGGACATCCAACACCCATTCGTTGAGGTCGGTGCCCAATTGCCGGTATTCCTCTTCGAGCAGGCTGATTTGGTTGGTAACGGCGTCCATGTCGCCAGGCAGTTTGAAGATGAACCGATGGATTTCGCTGTCGACGAAGGTGGGGTAAAGCTGTTGGATACGTTCGCGCTCGCCAGGGTTGGCTTCTGCCTTGAAGAACTCGCCGGTGCGTTGGCAATAGGTCTTGACCTGTTCCAGCGTCGGCTTGGACAACGGATTTCCCGACAGATCAATGCCTCGCACCGCAGTGTTGGGCAATGTGAAGGCGGCAGGGGGCAGGTTTTCGATCGCATTGTTGCTCAGGTCCACCGTGACGTGCTGATCGCTGCGCAGCAGACCCGCCGGCACCTCGCGCAGGCCGGTATTGCGCAACAGCACCCGGCGCAGGCTGGGCAATTGGCTGAAGTCGGGTGTGTGCGCCAAGGGGTTATGGTTCAGGTCCAGGAACGTCAGCCCCTTCATGCCTTCCAGGCCTTGCGCGGATGAGGCCGACAACATGATCGAACATCCGGGCAGGCTCAGGAATTCCAGGTGTTGCAGGCTGAGCAACGAGGCCGGCAGGTCCCCCAACGGTGCGTCCTGTATGGAGAGCGCGTGAACATTGGGAAAGCTGCGCAGGAACTGATCCAGGTGCAGGGGCCGTTGGTTGCCCTGTATGCGAAGCCCGCCGATGTGGTCGAACGTGATGCTCAGTTGCGGCAGTTCGCCTGCCAGGGTGGCGGGAATTTCCAGGGAGCCTACCTGGGTCTGCTGCGGGGTTTCGCGCCGCCAGCTTCGTTCCAGCAGGTCTTTGAGCGCCGCCCTGCGAGCCGTTTCCAGCTCGGGAAGCGCCGGTGCCTGGGCCCAGGCCTGCAACTTGTCCGTCAGTGTCTGGTAGTCGCCTGCCAGCCGTGCCAGCTCACGTCGTCCCGCTTCGATATCGCCGGGCAGGTTGAAGATGAATCGGTTGATCTGCTCTTCGCTGAATTTCGGAAACAACAGCTTGGCGTCGCGCCGGTCGGCCTGCAAGGCGCTGGCCTCGAAGCGGGTGCCGTGCCGCTGGTGATAGGCCTTGATCCTTTCAAGGGTTTCGCGGTTCAACGGGTTGCGCGAGAGGTCGAAGCGCAAGCTGGATTCAGGCGCAAGCTGGAAAATGCCATCTGGCAAGTGGCTGATCCGGTTGTTGCTCAACAGGGCGACTTGCAGCTCCGGATGGCTGAGCACGCCGGCCGGCAGGCGGTCGATATTGGTGCGCGACAAGTCCAGGGCGACCAGGTCAGGCATTGTTTCGACGCTGGGGACAAGACCCAACGGATTGCCGTGCAGGTCCAGCGAGCGCATCTGGTGCATGGCGGCCAACTGCGCCTGGCTTTGCGGGGTGAGGACGATCTGGCAGGTGTTCAGTTGCAGGGCGTTCAGGTCCGGCATCGACGTGATCTCCTGAGGCAGGCCCCGTAGAGGCGTGTTGATGACACTGAGTTGGCGCAGTTTGGGAAAGTGGCCCAGGAACGAGGACACCCCGCGCAAGTTGGCTGATCCGTTGAGGGACAGCAGAGAGACATGATCGAAATTGGCTTGCAGTCGTGGCATCTCGCCCAGGATGTTGCCATTGAGCTTGAGCGTGTGGCCGTCCCGCGCCGGGTCTTCGTAGTAGTTGTCGATCACTGTTTCACGCCGCCAGGCCGCTTTGAGCCGATGAGTCATCGCGGTGCGATTCTGTTTTTCCAGCTGGAGCTCCCACCGGTACAAGGCGTGTCCCGTCACCGGGTGATGGTGAGGGACATCGGCTTGCCAGGCCTGCAAGCCGCTGTCCAGTTGCGCATATTCCTCGGCCAGTTGCGCGAGCTTGGCTGCCGCTCCGCCGGGGTGTGCCTGCCAGTCTTGGATGAGCGCGTGCAACTGGCTGTCGTCCAGGCTTGGGTACAGGCTGCGTGCGCGCTGATGCAGACTCGCCGGACCACCCTCGATGGCGGGTTGGTGGGCGTAGCCGGCATCGTGACCGAGCAGTTGCAGGGTCTCGGTGGCCGGTTCGGGAGTGTCGCCCCCCAGCAGCACGCGCATTTCGTCGCGCGGCGGCGGGCGTTGGCGCAGGCGCTCGCGCAGTTCGTGGCCTTGATGAATGTCGATGTTCAGCTGCTCACGCTGGGCGTCAGGCAGGGCATGGAGAATGGCCGAGTACAGGTCGGTCTCGCCGCACAGGGGGCCTTTTTCGTCGTAGGCCACGTAGCGACCGCTGTCCAGGCGCACCAGGCTGCGGCGGATCGGTGCGTCGTCAGAGCCGACGCTGTGCCAGGCCTCGCCGTCGATGGACTGGTGCAGGGCTTGCAGGTTGATCTCCGTGGACCAGCCTGGCAGCACCCGCAATGCGCTCAAGGCCAGCAGGTCGGTGTCGAGGTTGACCTGTGAGTCCAGGTGCTGCCCTTCGTAGGCGCGGTTCAGGCGGACTTCGGTGAGCGCCGCCTGGGCCAACTGCGCCAGGCGTGGCGGTGTGCGCTGGGCGTGTAGCTCAAGCAGCTCTTCACCGGTGGCCTGGCCCAGCAATCGCTCGGCGACGGTGGCCGGCAAGCCGGGGGCTTCATCGGCCAACTGCCGGGCTTGGGGGTGTTCAGCGTGCTGCAAGGGCCCGTAGCGTGAGTCGAAAAGTGCGACGCGATGCTTGCGGGCGATCCCGGCAAGGGTTTTTCTCAGGTTGCGCGTGCGGGTTTCCAGGCTCAGTTGCGGGTCGCTGGCACGCTCGCCGAATTGTGCGCGGATCTCTTCCGGGGTCAGTGTCTGCAACACGGTCTTGAGCAGATCGCCGTTGCTCAGTTGCGCTTCGTGTATTTGTACCAGCGGCTTGGTCTGGTCGCCAAAGGTCCAGACCACGCGGCCCTGATCATCCAGAAAGCGCAAGCCCCGGGTGTGCGGCCAGGCGCCATTGGCGGTGAGCAATTGCAGCAGGTCCTGGGCGGCGATGCGGTTGTAGAGTGCCGGGTCATCGCTGCTCAGGCGTTCGATCAAGGTGTCCAGTTCCCGCTCGATCCTGAGTCGCGCCAGGGCATCATCCAACAGCGGCGGCAGCGGTTCGCTGTTGTGGTGCATCTTGCGCAGGATGGCTTCGTCGGTACCGCTCAGGGTCATGGCCAGTTGCCGGTCGGCGTCACTGAGGCCTTGCGCACGGTGGCCGAGACGGCCGAGCAAATCCGGGCCTTGCCATTGCAACGGCTGGTCGAGTTCGGTACGCCAGGTGCCCGCCTGGTTATGGATCAGCAGCGGTTGATAGGCGTCGGCCCGGCTCGGGTGCTTGAGCCGGTACTGTCCGTCTCCAGGAGACTTCTGCACGGCGTAAAACGAGCCTTCCAGCGGCAGGATCGATTCCTTGCGCACCGTATGCAGGCCCAGTTCGTCGATGCCCAGGTTCGGCGGCAACTGCAGGTTTTGCGCATAGGGGGCCAGGTCGGGTTTCCAGTAACGGCGGGCACCGCTGGCGAGGGTGACTGGTTTGAAGCGATCGATGAAGGCCAGTGTCTGTGGCGACATCAGCTTGCGCAACTCGGGTACGCCGATCTGCCCACCCGCCGTGAACAATCCCAGTTGAACCGCACTCTCCAGCAGGTTCATCAGGTGTGCGAAGGCCTCGCGGTCAAGTCCTTCAGCCCAGTCGACAATGCCTTCGAACACGTCGTCGAGCAGTTGATAGGCCATGTACGCGAGCATCAATTCCCCCAGCCCCGGAATAAACGGTGCGACCACCAGCAACGCTGCATTCACGATGGATGAAGCGACGTTGACGAAGCTGTCCCACAAGGCCCATCGCGCATTGCGATCCACGGTCGCGGTGGAGACGGCGAGGGTGCGGGCGTCGTTGAGCAACTGGTTGAGCCTGGACTGGTAGAGGTAGTCCCAGGGGGCGATGAGAATCGGGCTGGCGGTGAACTGCAATAACGGATCGTCGGTGGGGTCGGCGCGCCAGGGCGCCAGGCCGCTGCCGTATTCACTGGGATGCCAGGTGATTTTTTCCAGGCGTTGGCCCAGGTCGGCGAAAAACGCGCCGCGGTGCTCGTGGGCGACGAATCGGCTGAAGAACACCTGGTAATCGGCGGCGCGCAGTTGTCGGGTCAGCTCCTGCTTGAAGGCCAGGGGGGAGGGGTACTCCTTGAGCGGATGTTCCGGGTCGTCCGGCACATAGGCCACCATTCGTTGCACCGTGCGGGTGTTTTCGAGGTCCGGAGCGAAGAGCAGGATGCCGGTGAGGGGGGCCTCCATCATGCTGAAGTCATGTATATGCACGGCGCTTGAGCCAAGGCGCATGCCGGAAAGCCCGTCGATCAGGCCTTCGATCAACCGTGCATAGTCTTCCTGGATGTCGCCCCGGATCCGCGCCAATTGTACCGCCGCACGCAGAGCGGCTTTTTGGCTGGCGTCGACCTTGGCTTGCAGCACCGCGCCGGCGACCGGGTGGTCGACGCCGAGTTGCTCGCGCAGGTAGCCCATATAGCGCGCGCCGAGGTCGAGGTCACGACACAGTTGGGCGAACGCCGCGATGGGCAGGCGGCGCTTGATGGCGGGCAATGTGTCGAACTGGCCGTTGGCATCGGGTTGAGTGATGTAGGTGGAGTCCGGCTCATAGGCATCCGCCAGGGTCTCTTTGTGTTCGAAGTTATGCAGTGCGGCGTCCAGCAGGGACACGGTCCAGGCGCGCGCCCCGCCGGAACGTACCGTAAACCAGGGGATGGTCTGGGGGATGTAGAGGCGGATAAACGTGGTTTCCACCTCCAGTTCAAGGCCGGATTGGCGTTTCAAGGCGTCTTTGAGCAAGGGTATGGAGTAGGTCCTGGCGTCCTGGAGGTCCTTGAGGGCCAGGTCGACGCGGTTCTGTGCGTGCCAGTGGGCACCATTGAGCTGCTTGAGGGTTGCCTGTTGCGCAGCGTCGGTGGCGGGCAGGGGCAGGGGCGTGGCGTTTTTGAGGGCGGAGCGCTTGCTGGCGGACGCGTTGCCGAGCCAGGCCGGCAGTGCGCGGGTCAAGGGTTCGTAGTGGCGATCGGGATGGCTGCTTTGGGTGATTGCGGGTGCAGGGGGCGTTGGGGTCGTCATGCTCACATCCATGGAGGGCTTGAAAACCACGAGTTAATCAGTCACCTGCGCGCACCGGCCTTTAGATAGTTATGCCGAGCGTGCGCGCAGGTCTCACGTAATTGTGCGACAGCGTTTAAACTGCGCCATTGCGATGCTATTTGTCGCATTGGCGTAAACCCGCATAAAACGCGGGTTGGCGCTATAAGAAGTTGTCGCTTGGCGACAAGGCCCTACTGAAAACTGTCCTTACAATCCCTGCATCGCCCGCCAGTTCCAGGCAGGCGTTCCTCTTCAGGAGACTCCGATGTCCGTTGAGCAAGCCCCGGTGCAACGTGCCGATTTCGACCAGGTCATGGTTCCCAACTACGCACCTGCCGCCTTCATCCCCGTGCGTGGCGCAGGTTCCCGCGTGTGGGACCAGGCCGGTCGTGAGCTGATCGACTTTGCCGGCGGCATCGCGGTCAACGTATTGGGCCATGCCCATCCGGCGCTGGTTGGCGCGCTGACCGAACAGGCCAACAAGCTGTGGCACGTATCCAACGTGTTCACCAATGAGCCGGCGCTGCGCCTGGCGCATAAGCTGATCGACGCCACCTTTGCCGAGCGCGTGTTCTTCTGCAACTCCGGCGCCGAAGCCAACGAGGCCGCGTTCAAGCTGGCCCGTCGCGTCGCGTTCGACCGTTTCGGCACCGAGAAGTACGAGATCATCGCCGCGCTGAACAGCTTCCACGGCCGCACCCTGTTCACCGTCAACGTCGGTGGCCAGTCCAAGTACTCCGATGGCTTCGGGCCTAAAATCACCGGCATCACCCACGTTCCTTATAACGACCTGGCTGCGCTGAAAGCCGCCGTGTCGGACAAGACCTGCGCTGTGGTGCTGGAGCCGATCCAGGGCGAAGGCGGCGTACTGCCGGCCGAACTGGCCTACCTGCAAGGCGCCCGCGAGCTGTGCGACGCGAATAACGCCTTGCTGGTCTTTGACGAAGTACAGACCGGCATGGGCCGCAGCGGTCACCTGTTCGCCTACCAGCACTACGGCGTGACGCCGGACATCCTCACCAGCGCCAAGAGCCTGGGCGGCGGTTTCCCGATTGCGGCCATGCTCACCCGTGAAGACCTGGCCAAGCACCTGGTGGTCGGTACCCACGGCACCACCTACGGCGGCAACCCGCTGGCGTGCGCGGTGGCCGAGGCGGTGATCGACGTGATCAACACCCCTGAAGTGCTGGCTGGCGTGAACGCCAAGCACGACCTGTTCAAGGTGCGCCTGGAGCAGATCGGCAAGCAATACGGGATCTTCAACGAAGTGCGCGGCATGGGCCTGTTGCTCGGTTGCGTGTTGAGCGATGAGTTCAAAGGCAAGGCCAAGGACGTGTTCAACGCGGCCGAGAAGGAAAACCTGATGATCCTGCAAGCCGGCCCGGACGTGGTGCGTTTTGCGCCGAGCCTGGTGGTGGAAGACGCGGATATCCAGGAAGGCCTGGACCGTTTTGAACGTGCAGTGAAAACGCTGACTCAAGCCTGATACACACTTATTTGCCGGACCGTGTCATGTGGGAGGGGGCTTGCCCCCGATAGCGATGGGTCAGCCACCTGATTTATCAACTGACAGACTGCTATCGGGGGCAAGCCCCCTCCCACATTTGACCTGTGTTGAATCAGGAACTGTCCGGTATTTTTTCCTATGAGTTTTTCGAGTTAAGGAGTGACACCATGCTGGTGATGCGCCCCGCGCAAATGGCTGATCTGGGCGAGGTACAGCGTCTGGCTGCGGACAGCCCGATTGGTGTCACCTCCTTGCCGGACGACGTGGAACGCCTGAGCGACAAGATCGCCGCGAGCGAAGCGTCCTTCGCCGCCGAGGTGAGCTTCAACGGTGAAGAAAGCTATTTCTTCGTGCTCGAAGACACCGAGACCGGCAAGCTCGCCGGTTGCTCGGCCATTGTCGCGTCGGCCGGTTACTCCGAGCCGTTCTACAGCTTCCGTAACGAGACCTTCGTGCACGCCTCCCGCGAGCTGAAGATCCACAACAAGATCCACGTGCTTTCCCAGTGCCACGACCTTACCGGCAACAGCCTGCTCACCAGTTTCTACGTGGTGCCCGAGCTGGTCGGTTCGCCGTGGTCGGAACTCAATTCCCGTGGCCGCCTGCTGTTCGTCGCCAGCCACCCCGAGCGCTTTGCCGACTCGGTGGTGACCGAGATCGTCGGCTACAGCGACGAGAACGGTGACTCGCCGTTCTGGGACGCCATCGGCCGCAACTTCTTCGACCTCAATTACGCCGCCGCCGAGCGTCTGTGCGGGCTGAAAAGCCGCACTTTCCTCGCCGAGCTGATGCCGCATTACCCGATCTACGTGCCGCTGCTGCCGGACGAAGCCCAGGAAGCCATGGGCCAGGTGCACCCGCGTGCGCAGATCACCTTCGACATCCTGATGCGCGAAGGCTTCGAGACCGACCACTACATCGACATCTTCGACGGCGGCCCGACGCTGCACGCACGGGTATCGGGCATTCGCTCGATCGCCCAGAGCCGCGTGGTGCCGGTGAAGATCGGCGAGATGGTCAAGGGCGTCGGCCGCCAGTACCTGGTGAGCAACGCGCAATTGCAGGACTACCGTGCGGTGATGCTGGAGCTGGACTACGCGCCGGGTAAACCGGTGACGTTGGACCTGGCAGCGGCCGAGGCCTTGGGTGTTGGCGAAGGCGCGAGCGTGCGCCTGGTTGCGGTTTAAAAAGAGAGTTTCGCGGGTGGCTGACAACAGCGGCCCGTTCGAGGAGATAGCATGATCGTTCGTCCCGTACGCAGCAGCGATTTACCGGCCCTGATTGATCTGGCGCGCAGCACCGGCACCGGCCTCACCACCTTGCCGGCCAACGAAGAGCGCCTGACCCACCGCGTGGGCTGGGCGGAAAAAACCTTTCGCGGCGACGCCGGGCGGGGCGATGCCGACTACCTGTTCGTGCTGGAAAACGACGAAGGCCGTGTGGTGGGCATTTCCGCCATTGCCGGTGCCGTCGGCCTGCGTGAGCCCTGGTACAACTTCCGGGTCGGGCTGACCGTCAGCGCTTCCCAGGAGCTGAACATCTATCGCGAAATTCCGACGCTGTTCCTGGCCAACGACCTCACCGGCAATTCCGAACTGTGCTCGTTGTTCCTGCACGCCGATTACCGCAGCGGCCTCAACGGTCGCATGTTGGCCAAGGCGCGCCTGCTGTTCATCGCGGAATTCCCGCAGCTGTTCGGCAACAAGATCATCGCCGAGATGCGCGGGGTGTCCAACGACGCCGGGCGTTCGCCATTCTGGGAAAGCCTGGGTCGCCACTTCTTCAAGATGGAGTTCAGCCAGGCCGACTACCTGACCGGCGTGGGCAACAAGGCATTCATCGCCGAGCTGATGCCTAAGTTTCCGCTGTACAGCTGCTTCCTCTCCGAAGATGCGCGCAACGTGATCGGCAAGGTCCACCCGGACACCGAACCGGCGCTGAGCATGCTCAAGAGCGAAGGCTTCAGCTACCAGGGCTATGTCGACATCTTCGACGCGGGACCTGCGGTGGAGTGTGAGACCCAGAAGATCCGTGCCGTTCGCGACAGCCAGACACTGGTCTTGGCGATCGGCACCCCAGGTGACGACGCCACGCCGTTCCTGATCCATAACCGCAAACGCGAAGATTGCCGCATCACCGCCGCCCCGGCCCGCATGGCAGCCGGAACCCTGGTGGTCGACCCACAGACCGCCAAGCGTCTGCGCTTGGTGGTGGGTGATCAAGTGCGTGCCGTACCGTTGTCCGCTGCTCGGGAGTTGAAATAATGAATTCGCTGTATATCGCAGGTAGCTGGCTGGCTGGCCAGGGTGAGCTGTTTGAGTCGCGCAACCCGGTGACCCAACAGGTGCTGTGGGCCGGCAATGGCGCCACCGCCGAACAGGTCGAATCCGCCGTGCAGGCCGCGCGCCAGGCATTCCCGGCCTGGGCCAGGCGCCCGCTGGAAGAGCGCATCCACGTGCTGGAAACCTTCGCCGCCACCCTGAAACGTCGCGCCGACGCAATCGCCCGCTGCATCGGCGAGGAAACCGGCAAGCCGCTGTGGGAGTCGGCCACCGAAGTCACCAGCATGGCCAACAAGATCGCCATCTCGGTACAAAGCTACCGCGAGCGCACCGGCGAGAAGAGCGGCCCGCTGGGCGATGCCACCGCCGTATTGCGTCACAAACCCCACGGTGTGGTGGCGGTGTTCGGGCCTTACAACTTCCCTGGTCACCTGCCGAACGGGCATATCGTCCCGGCCTTGCTGGCGGGTAACACCGTGCTGTTCAAACCGAGCGAACTGACCCCTAAAGTCGCTGAGCTGACCGTGCAGTGCTGGATCGAAGCCGGCCTGCCGGCGGGCGTGCTGAACCTGCTGCAAGGCGCGCGGGAAACCGGCATCGCCCTGGCGGCCAACCCCGGCATCGACGGGTTGTTCTTCACCGGCTCCAGCCGCACCGGCAATCATCTGCACCAGCAGTTCTCTGGGCGCCCGGACAAAATCCTGGCCCTGGAAATGGGCGGCAATAACCCGCTGGTGGTCGACGAAGTGGCCGACGTGGATGCGGCGGTCTACACCATCATCCAGTCAGCCTTTATCTCGGCTGGCCAGCGTTGCACCTGTGCCCGTCGCCTGTTGGTGCCGGAAGGCGCCTGGGGCGATACGTTGCTGGCGCGTCTGGTGGCGGTCAGCGCGACGATCGAAGTCGGTGCGTTCGACCAGCAACCGGCGCCGTTCATGGGCTCGGTGATTTCCCTTGGCGCCGCCAAAGCCTTGATGGACGCCCAGGAATTGATGTTGGCCAATGGCGCCGTAGCGCTGCTGGAGATGACCCAGCCACAGGACCAGGCCGCGTTGCTCACGCCGGGCATCATCGACGTGACCGGTGTGACCGAGCGCGAAGACGAGGAGCTGTTCGGCCCCTTGTTGCAGGTGATCCGCTACGCTGACTTCGAAGCGGCGATTGCCGAGGCCAACAACACCCAATACGGCCTGGCCGCGGGCTTGTTGTCGGATTCCGAAGCGCGTTACCAGCAGTTCTGGCTGGAAAGCCGCGCCGGCATCGTCAACTGGAACAAACAGCTGACCGGCGCCGCGAGCACCGCACCGTTCGGCGGGGTAGGGGCGTCGGGTAATCATCGTGCCAGTGCCTACTACGCGGCGGATTATTGTGCGTACCCGGTGGCCTCGCTTGAGACCCCGAGCCTGGTGGTGCCTGCCACGCTGACCCCCGGCATCACACTGATCTGAATGTGGGAGGGGGCTTGCCCCCCATTTTGATCTCTGTAGTACTGAAGATTGCCTATAAAAACAGATGTTCGTGGAGCCTCGCCGATGAAATCCTATGAAGTCAATTTTGACGGTCTAGTGGGGCCGACCCATAACTACGGCGGTTTGTCCTTCGGCAACGTCGCGTCCCAGAGCAACAGCCAGCAGCATTCCAACCCGAAGGAAGCGGCGTTGCAGGGCCTGCAGAAAATGAAAGCCCTGATGGACATGGGCTTTGTACAAGGTGTGTTGGCGCCCCAGGAACGTCCTGACGTGGCCGCCTTGCGCAACCTGGGTTTTAGCGGCACCGACGCGCAAGTGATCCAGCAGGCGGCCAAAGACGCTATGCCGTTGCTGGTCGCGAGTTGCTCCGCGTCGAGCATGTGGGTGGCCAACGCCGCCACCGTCAGCCCGAGTGCCGATACGGCGGATGGTCGCGTGCATTTCACTGCCGCCAACCTCAATTGCAAGTACCACCGCAGCATCGAACACCCGACCACCAGTCGTGTGCTGGGGGCGATGTTTGCCGATCGGAAGCACTTCGCCCACCACGCCGCGTTGCCTGCCGTGGCGCAGTTTGGCGATGAAGGTGCGGCTAACCACACGCGTTTCTGCCGTGAGTACGCAGAGGCGGGCGTCGAGTTTTTCGTGTTTGGTCGCAGCGCGTTCGACCCCCGCTACCCGGCGCCCCAGAAGTACCCGGCGCGCCAGACCCTCGAAGCCTCCCAGGCCGTCGCGCGCTTGCACGGTTTGAAGGATGACGGCGTGGTCTACGCCCAGCAGAACCCGGCGGTGATCGATGCCGGCGTGTTCCACAACGACGTGATCGCGGTGGGTAACGGCGAAGTGCTGTTCTACCACGAGGACGCATTCCTCAATACCGAACAGATGCTCGGCGAGCTGCAAGGCAAACTGGCCAGGCTGGGCGGCAACTTCCAGTCGGTGTGCGTGCCCCGCGCCCAGGTCAGTGTCGAGGACGCGGTGCGTTCCTACCTGTTCAACAGCCAGCTGCTGAGCCGCGCCGATGGTTCGATGCTGCTGATCGTGCCGGAAGAATGCCGCGCCAACGAACGCGTCTGGCAGTACCTGCAAAACCTGACCGCTGCCGGCGGCCTGATCCGCGAAGTGAAGGTGTTCGACCTCAAGCAAAGCATGCAGAACGGCGGTGGCCCGGCGTGCCTGCGGTTGCGCGTGGCCTTGAACGAAACGGAGCTGGCGGCGGTGAATCCAGGCGTTATCATGACCGCGCCGTTGTACGACACCCTGACCCAGTGGGTCGGCAAGCACTACCGTGACAGCCTGCGCGAAAGCGACCTGGCTGATCCACAATTGCTGCTTGAGTGCCGGACGGCACTGGATGAACTGACGCAAATCCTTAAACTGGGCGCGGTTTATCCTTTCCAGATCAATTAACGCCGTACGGCTGAGAACTATCTATTATGACCACCGACACCCTGAAACTGATTCTTGAATACACCGACGGCACCCAGCTGGAAACTTCCTGCACCCGCGTCGCCGTGGTCTGGCAGGGCAAGGAAATCTGGATCCAGCACGACGGCCGTGGCCAACTGCTGATCGGCGTGGACGTGGAAGAGGGCGACGCCGAATACGCCAACCTGCTGATGCGCCCGCTGGCCACCAACCTGATGAGCCTGCAACTGGAAATGGAACCGGCCGATGTTGAAGGTGATGACGACGATCACGTCCATGGCCCAGGCTGCAACCACTAAGGAAGCTGCGTATGCTCGCCCTTGGCAAACTGCTTGAACTGACCCTCGCCGGTCGTGAACCGGCGCAAAAAATTCAACTGACTGTCGACGGCGTGCAGATGCGCTGGCTCAGCGAGGGCGCACTTGAAGTGCGCCCGCCTGAAGTGAAGGACAACGGCAGCGACCTGCTGCTGTCGTCCGGCATCCATGGCAACGAAACCGCGCCGATCGAACTGCTCGACCGCCTGTTGCATGGCATTGCCCGTGGGGAGATCAAGCCCCGTACCCGTATTCTGTTCCTGTTCGGCAACCCCGAGGCCATGCGCCGCGGCGAGCGTTACCTCGAACTGGACGTCAACCGGCTGTTCAACGGCCGGCATGAAAAAAACATCGGCCCGGAGGCCATGCGCGCCGCCGAGCTGGAGCAACTGGCCCGCAGCTTTTTCAGCCTGCCGGGCCGCTCACGCCTGCATTACGACCTGCACACGGCTATTCGTGGTTCGAAGATCGAGCAGTTTGCCCTGTACCCGTGGAAAGAAGGTCGCCAGCATTCACGCCATGAGCTGGCGCGCCTGAACGCTGCCGGCATGCAAGCAGTGTTGCTGCAGAACAAGACGTCGATTACCTTCACCGCGTTTACCTACGAACAACTCGATGCCGAGGCGTTCACCCTGGAATTGGGCAAGGCGCGGCCGTTCGGGCAAAACCAGGGCGTGGACGTGTCCCGCCTGGAAACACGCCTCAAGCAAATCATCGAAGGCACCGAGCCGACGACTGACAGCCTCGACGGCCTGCAATTGTTTGCCGTCTCCCGTGAAGTCATCAAGCACAGCGACGCCTTCCTGCTGCACCTGCCGGCAGACGTGGAAAACTTCTCGCCGTTGGCCCAGGGCTACCTGCTGGCCGAAGACGTGGCCAAGACCCGCTGGGTGATCGAGGAGGAGGGCGCGCGCATTATCTTCCCCAACCCGAAGGTGAAGAATGGTCTGCGGGCGGGGATATTGATTGTGCCGACGACGGACGTCGGCTTGGCCTGAAGCTCAAACCCTCATCCGATCCAAATGTGGGAGGGGGCTTGCCCCCGATGAGGATGTCTCAGTCACTGTATGTGTTTCTGATCCGCCGCCATCGGGGGCAAGCCCCCTCCCACATTTTGCTTTGCCGTGTTGCTTAGACCGCTACCGCGCGTGGCTCGCTACGGCGAATCGCGCGGACCTTGTGCAAAGTGTCGGCGCACGTACGTGCAGCTTCCTGGCCCTTGTGCACGAAGTGCTCGTAGAAGAAGGTCTGGTGTTCGCTGCCGGCGTGGAAGTGATGCGGGGTCAGGGACACCGAAAACACCGGCACTTCGGTTTCCAGCTGCACCTGCATCAGGCCGCTGACCACCGATTGGGCGACGAATTCGTGGCGGTAGATGCCACCGTCCACCACCAGCGCGGCGGCGACGATACCAGCGTAACGGCCGGTCTTGGCCAGCAGCTTGGCGTGCAGCGGCATTTCAAAGGCGCCGCCGACTTCGAAGAAGTCGATATCCGATTCCTGGTAGCCCTGGGCGATGATCTCGGCGAGGAAGCCTTTACGGCTCTGGTCGACAATTTCCTTGTGCCAGCAAGCCTGGATAAACGCGATACGTTCGCCGTGATGGTGCTTGGCTTTGCTGTCGATTGCGGTGGGTTGCATGTTCTGACTCCTGTTTAAGAAAAAAACAGGGCGTTATGAATCGAATGGGATTTAAGGGTACGCAAGCACACATCGTGCGCGGCCCTCAGGTGCCAATCCCGTTCTCTCTTCATCCGGACTATGACCGTCGGCCCCGGGATCACACCGGGTCTGCTGACCTTGTCGCCGTCCTGCGTGAGCAGTTCGAGGCGCCAAGCGCTCGCGGGCTATACACATTGCGTGTAATTACCGCCGGTGGGGAATTGCACCCCGCCCTGAGAACGTTGCCGCCAGAACCCTGGCGGCGGAGAGTTTTTAACACGGTTTTTCGAAAACTGCACGACCGCGATATCGATAAGCTATATCGGTTTGTTTGGTTGGTATTCGATTGAATTCAGTTGGGGCTTGATATTGTGTGGCGTTGCCCGCAGTAATCACTCACAAAAGGACCTTACTGAACCCTCGAGAGGCTTGTTTCATGTCTGTGATCGACCTGCGCAGCGACACCGTGACCCAACCTACCCCCGGCATGCTCGACGCGATGGCCACCGCCGCCAGCGGTGACGACGTGTATGGTGAAGACCCCAGCGTCAACCGGCTGGAGGCCGAACTGGCCAAGCGCCTGGGCTTCGCCGCTGCGTTGTTCGTGCCCACCGGCACCATGAGCAATCTGCTGGCGTTGATGGCCCACTGTGAGCGCGGCGAGGAATACATCGTCGGCCAACAGGCCCACACCTACAAATACGAAGGTGGCGGGGCAGCCGTGCTCGGTTCGATCCAGCCGCAGCCACTGGACGTGCAGGCGGACGGCTCTCTGGACCTGGACCAGGTGCTGGCGGCAATCAAGCCTGACGACTTCCACTTTGCCCGTACCCGGCTGTTGGCGCTGGAAAACACCATGCAGGGCAAGGTGCTGCCGCTGGAGTACCTGGCCAAAGCCCGCGCGTTTACCCGGGAGCATGGCCTGGCCCTGCATTTGGATGGCGCACGGCTCTACAACGCAGCGGTGAAGCTGGGGGTGGACGCACGGGAGATCGCCCGGCATTTCGATTCTGTGTCGGTGTGCCTGTCCAAGGGCCTCGGCGCGCCGGTCGGCTCGGTGCTGTGCGGTTCCACGGCGCTGATCGCCAAGGCCCGGCGTTTGCGCAAGATGGTCGGCGGCGGCATGCGTCAGGCCGGATCCCTGGCAGCAGCGGGGCTGTACGCTCTGGATCACCAGGTGCAGCGCCTGGCCGACGACCACGCCAATGCGCAATGGCTGGGGGATGAATTGCGCAAGGTGGGTTACGAGGTGGAGCCGGTGCAGACCAACATGGTCTATGTGCAGATCGGCGACCAGGCCCAGGCCTTGAAGGCGTTTGCCGCCGAACGCGGGATCAAGCTGAGCGCCGCGCCACGCTTGCGCATGGTCACTCATTTGGATGTGAGCCGGGCGCAGGTCGAGCAAGTGCTCGCGACATTCGTCGAATTTTCGCGCAAATGACTGTGCAGACCGTCTAATTGAGCCTCTCTATCGCATAAACACGCTGTACCACCGGCAAAGGGCCGATATAATGCGGCCCTTTGCCGTCGCTCCGTCTGATGATGTTGCGCACTGGCCTTTGGCCGCAGCCTCCGTGGAAGAACCTAATGAAAAGCGCAGAAATCCGTGAAGCCTTCCTTCGCTTCTTCGAAGAGCAAGGTCACACCCGTGTCTCCTCCAGCTCCTTGATCCCAGGCAATGACCCTACCCTGCTGTTCACTAACGCGGGGATGAACCAGTTCAAGGACTGCTTCCTGGGCCAGGAAAAGCGCGCCTACACTCGCGCCGTCAGCAGCCAGAAATGCGTACGCGCCGGTGGCAAGCACAACGACCTGGAAAACGTCGGCTACACCGCTCGTCACCACACCTTTTTCGAAATGCTCGGCAACTTCAGCTTTGGCGATTATTTCAAGCAAGACGCGATCAACTTCGCCTGGACCTTCCTGACGGGCGTGCTGAAGCTGCCGAAGGAAAAACTCTGGGTCACCGTCTACGCCAGCGATGACGAAGCGTATGACATCTGGACCAAGGAAGTCGGCGTGCCGGCTGAGCGCATGGTGCGCATCGGCGACAACAAAGGCGCGCCGTACGCCTCCGACAACTTCTGGACCATGGGCGATACCGGCCCGTGCGGCCCTTGCACCGAGATCTTCTACGACCACGGCGCTGACATCTGGGGCGGCCCACCGGGCTCGCCGGAAGAAGACGGCGACCGTTACATCGAGATCTGGAACAACGTGTTCATGCAGTTCAACCGCACCGCCGATGGCGTGTTGCATCCGTTGCCAGCGCCGTCGGTGGACACCGGCATGGGCCTGGAGCGGATCAGTGCGGTGATGCAGCACGTGCACTCCAACTACGAGATCGACCTGTTCCAGAGCCTGCTGGCCGCTGCGGCCAAGGCCATTGGTTGTACCAATGAAGACCAGGCCTCGCTCAAGGTAGTGGCTGACCACATCCGTTCCTGTGGCTTCCTGATTGCCGACGGCGTGCTGCCGTCCAACGAAGGCCGTGGCTACGTGCTGCGTCGCATCATCCGTCGTGCCTGCCGTCACGGTAACAAGCTGGGCGCCAACGGCAGTTTCTTCTATCAGATCGTCGCGGCGCTGGTCGCCGAGATGGGCGAGGCCTTCCCGGAACTCAAGCAGAACCAGGCGCATATCGAGCGCGTGCTCAAGGCTGAAGAAGAGCAGTTCGCCAAGACCCTGGAGCAGGGCCTGAAGATCCTCGAGCAAGATCTCGCCAACCTGCAAGGCTCTGTGGTGCCGGGCGACGTGGTGTTCAAGCTCTACGATACCTACGGTTTCCCGATGGACCTGACCGGCGACATCGCCCGTGAGCGCAACCTGACCCTCGACGAGGAAGGTTTCGAGCGTGAGATGGAAGCCCAGCGCGTGCGCGCACGGTCGGCCAGCTCGTTCGGCATGGACTACAACAGCCTGGTCAAGGTTGACGTAGCCACTGAATTCACCGGCTACAAGGCTACCAGCGGTTCGGCCAAGGTGGTTGCCCTTTATAAGGATGGCCAGTCGGTTGATGTACTGAATGAAGGCGATGACGGTGTTGTGGTTCTGGACCAGACCCCGTTCTACGCCGAATCCGGTGGCCAGATTGGCGACTGCGGTTTCCTCAAGGCGACTTCGGGTCGTTTTGATGTGCGTGATACCACCAAGACCGGCGGTGCGTTCCTGCACCACGGTGTGTTGGCGTCGGGCAGCCTGACTATCGGTTCGTCGGTCGAAACCCAGGTGGACGCCGACGTGCGCCACGCCACATCGCTGAACCACTCGGCCACGCACTTGTTGCACGCCGCGCTGCGTCAGGTTCTGGGCGAGCACGTGCAGCAGAAGGGGTCGTTGGTGGACAGCCAGCGCCTGCGTTTCGACTTCAGCCACTTTGAAGCGATCAAGCCTGAGCAGATCAAGGCCCTGGAAGACATCGTCAACGCCGAGATTCGCAAGAACACGGCGGTAGAAACCGAAGAAACCGATATCGAGACCGCCAAGGCCAAGGGCGCCATGGCGCTGTTCGGCGAGAAGTACGGCGACAGCGTGCGCGTACTGAGCATGGGCGGCGACTTCTCGGTGGAACTGTGTGGCGGTATCCACGCCAACCGGACCGGCGACATCGCCCTGCTGAAAATCATCAGCGAAGGCGGCGTAGCCTCCGGCGTGCGTCGTATCGAAGCGGTGACCGGCGCTGCGGCCCTGGCCTACCTGAATGCGGCGGAAGAACAACTCAAGGAAGCGGCCAGCCTGGTCAAGGGCAGCCGCGACAATCTGATCGACAAGCTGTCCGCTGTGCTGGAGCGCAACCGCGCCCTGGAGAAACAGCTGGAGCAGTTGCAGGCCAAGGCGGCCAGCGCGGCCGGCGACGACCTGTCGGCTTCGGCGGTGGACGTCAAGGATGTGAAAGTCCTGGCTGCACGCCTGGACGGCCAGGACGGCAAGGCGCTGTTGGCCTTGGTCGATCAGTTGAAGAACAAGCTCGGCCGCGCAGTGATCCTGCTCGGCGGTGTCCATGAGGATAAGGTCGTTCTGGTTGCGGGTGTGACCAAAGACCTGACTGGCCAACTCAAAGCCGGTGATTTGATGAAGCAAGCCGCCGCGGCAGTGGGCGGGAAGGGTGGTGGTCGTCCGGACATGGCGCAAGGCGGTGGTGTAGACGCCGGCGCCCTGGACGCGGCCCTGGCCCTGACCGTGCCGTTTGTCGAGGCAGGTATTTAAGGCACTGTTAACCGGCCCGTGGTCTAGTCACGGGCCGGTGTGGTGCTGGTTGATTGGATATTAGGCGCCCCTTTACGGGCTGAGGCGGCTTAGAAATGGCTTTGATCGTACAGAAATTTGGAGGCACCTCGGTCGGCTCTGTCGAAAGAATCGAGCAGGTGGCCGACAAGGTTAAGAAGTTCCGCGATGCCGGCGACGACCTGGTGGTGGTGCTGTCGGCCATGAGCG
This sequence comes from Pseudomonas sp. DR208, assembly GCF_019823005.1. Lineage (NCBI taxonomy): Bacteria > Pseudomonadati > Pseudomonadota > Gammaproteobacteria > Pseudomonadales > Pseudomonadaceae > Pseudomonas > Pseudomonas sp. DR208. The sequence continues at coordinate 4,998,870 of NZ_CP081944.1, read as the reverse complement.
GCGAGACCAATCGCCTGATCGATCTGGCCAAGGCAATCAGCGGTGACCAACAGCCGCTGCCGCGTGAGCTGGATGTGATCGTGTCCACCGGCGAGCAGGTGACCATCGCGTTGCTGGCCATGGCGTTGAATAAGCGCGGTGTGCCGGCGGTGTCCTACACTGGCAGCCAGGTGCGCATCCTCACCGACAGCGCGCATACCAAGGCGCGTATCCTGCAGATTGACGATCAGAAAATCCGTACGGACCTGAAAGCCGGGCGCGTGGTAGTTGTAGCAGGCTTCCAGGGTGTGGACGAGCAGGGCAACATCACCACCCTCGGGCGTGGCGGTTCGGACACCACCGGCGTGGCGCTGGCAGCGGCCCTCAAGGCTGATGAATGCCAGATCTACACCGATGTGGATGGCGTCTACACCACCGACCCGCGTGTGGTGTCCGTGGCCCAGTGCCTGGACAAGATCACCTTTGAAGAGATGCTGGAAATGGCCAGCCTTGGTTCCAAGGTGTTGCAGATCCGTGCGGTGGAATTCGCCGGCAAGTACAACGTTCCGCTGCGCGTATTGCACAGCTTCAAAGAGGGTCCGGGCACCCTCATTACTATTGATGAAGAGGAATCCATGGAACAGCCGATCATTTCCGGTATCGCTTTCAACCGTGATGAAGCCAAGCTGACTATCCGTGGCGTGCCGGATACCCCGGGCGTGGCGTTCAAGATCCTGGGTCCTATCAGCGGTGCGAACATCGAAGTCGACATGATCGTGCAGAACGTTTCGCACGATAACACCACCGATTTCACCTTCACTGTGCACCGCAACGAGTACGATGCGGCCGAGCGGATCTTGCAGAACACTGCCAAGGAAATCGGCGCCCGTGAAGTGGTCGGCGATACCAAGATTGCCAAGGTGTCGATCGTGGGCGTGGGCATGCGTTCCCATGCCGGCGTTGCCAGCCGCATGTTCGAGGCACTGGCCAAGGAAAGCATCAACATCCAGATGATCTCCACCTCGGAAATCAAAGTCTCGGTGGTGATCGAAGAGAAGTACCTGGAGCTGGCTGTACGCGCTCTGCATACCGCTTTTGAGCTGGACGCTCCGGCCCGACAGGGCGAGTGACGCAGTGCCTGAAAGGCGCGGTTTACCGCGCCTTTCCTTTTTTTGTCGGGCGCATGTTCTTTTGCGCGCGCTCGACAATACTTAGGCGGTAGGGCTATGGCCTTTGGGTTGTAGGCCGAAGGCCTTTTTTTTGCAGACTGTTGTTCCTGAACTGAAATGCGTGAGGAGAAAGGTATGCTGATTCTGACTCGTCGTTGCGCAGAAAGCCTGATTATCGGTGATGGCGAAATCACCGTGACCGTGCTCGGCGTCAAAGGCAATCAAGTACGTATCGGGGTTAACGCTCCGAAAGAGGTAGCGGTGCACCGCGAGGAAATTTACCTGCGGATCAAGAAAGAGAAGGACGAAGAACCAAGCCTTTAATTTTTATCGTTTTTTATGTTTGCAAACGGGGATGAACGTGGTTAATATACGCCCCGTGTTGCGGAGAGCTGGCCGAGTGGCCGAAGGCGCTCCCCTGCTAAGGGAGTACACCTCAAAAGGGTGTCGGGGGTTCGAATCCCCCGTTCTCCGCCATTATTTGCTTAGTACGTTGCAATCTGGTTTTTTCGGTAAGTTGTTGAAATTACTCGAAAAAATAGCTTTACATAGAGATTGAACGGCCTATAATGCGCGGCAACAAATGCACTCGTAGCTCAGCTGGATAGAGTACTCGGCTACGAACCGAGCGGTCACAGGTTCGAATCCTGTCGAGTGCACCATTTAAGAGTCAGTTGCAGGAATGCAGGTGATTCGGTTACAGCCAGTTGTGATCTGGTCTAAAAACACAATCTGCACTCGTAGCTCAGCTGGATAGAGTACTCGGCTACGAACCGAGCGGTCACAGGTTCGAATCCTGTCGAGTGCACCATACAAACAAAAAGCCCGCCTAGTGCGGGCTTTTTGCCGTCTGGGGTTTGTGTAGGATTTCTTCTTTTTCCCTCGCCTTCATGTGTTTTCCTCATCCGCTGCGTCGTCGCAGTTCATAGATGCGGCCTTTGCTCAGCTTTGGCTCGCAAGCGCTTGTTCTTTCCAGTTTTTTGACGTTTAAAGTGGCCGGGCGGTGTATCATTGCGCCCGTCAGCCCCGCCGGGGCTTGTGGAATACCTCCATGGACTTACCCAGTAGTTACTCAGTACCCCGTTTTACCAATCATGAATTGACTGATTGATCCTTCCGGCGTGCCCCGCTGCTGGGAGTGGAGTTCGCCTATGACCGAAGTAGAAGTAAAGAAAACACAAGAAAGCCTGCAGGATCGCCTGGCTCAAGTCATCGAGCTACTGCAGCGCCAGCGCGTGGTCGAAGACCTTACGCACCGCCAGGATGGCCCGAATAACAACCTGGTTGAAAACCTGGTTCACCGGCAAAACCTCGTCGAGTTGCAGCGCAAGCTTGACGACCTGCACTCCGCCGACGTCGCCTATATTCTCGAAGCCTTGCCGCTGGATGATCGACTGACCCTATGGCAGTTGGTCAAGGCCGACCGCGACGGCGACATCCTCCTCGAAGTATCCGACTCGGTTCGTGAAACCCTGATCGCCGACATGGACGATCATGAGCTCCTGGCTGCAGCCAAGGAGATGGACGCCGACGAACTGGCTGACCTTGCCCCTGAGCTGCCTCGTGATGTTGTCCATGAGCTCATGGAAGCGTTGGATACTCAGCAGCGTGAGCGTGTGCGCTCCGCGCTTTCCTATGACGAGGACCAGGTCGGCGCCCTGATGGACTTCGAGATGGTCACCATCCGCGAAGACGTCAGCCTGGAAGTGGTCCTGCGTTACCTGCGCCGACTCAAAGAGCTGCCAGGTCACACCGACAAATTGTTCGTGGTGGATTACGAAGGCATTCTCAAGGGTGTGCTGCCGATCAAGCGCCTGCTGGTGAATGATCCGGAGAAGAAAGTTGCCGACCTGATGGCCAGTGATACCGTGAGCTTTCATCCGGACGAGGATGCCTATGACGCAGCCCAGGCATTCGAGCGCTATGACCTGATCTCGGCGCCGGTCGTCGACAAGAACGGCAAGCTGATCGGTCGTCTGACCATCGATGAAATCGTCGACTTGATTCGTGAAGAAAGCGAGACCGAAGTCCTCAACATGGCGGGTTTGCGTGAAGAGGAAGACATCTTTGCCTCGGTTTGGCGCTCGCTGCATAACCGTTGGGCGTGGTTGGCCATTAACCTGATCACAGCCTTTATCGCGTCGCGGGTTATTGGCTTGTTCGAAGGGTCGATCGAGAAGTTGGTGGCGCTTGCAGCGCTGATGCCGATTGTGGCCGGGATCGGCGGAAACTCGGGTAACCAGACGATTACCATGATTGTGCGCGCCATGGCGCTGGATCAGGTCAGTACGGCCAACTCGTCTCGCCTGCTGCGCAAAGAGTTGGCGGTGGGTCTGATCAATGGGCTGGTGTGGGGTGGGGTGATCGGTGTGGTGGCTTACTTGCTGTATGGCAGTTGGTCGCTCGGTGTGGTGATGACGGCTGCGATGACCCTCAACCTCTTACTGGCGGCGTTGATGGGGGTATTGATCCCGATGACCCTGGCTCGCCTTGGGCGCGACCCTGCCATGGGTGCCAGCGTGATGATCACGGCCATGACCGACAGCGGCGGTTTCTTCATCTTCCTGGGCTTGGCAACGATTTTCCTGCTCTGACTCCATTCTGCGGGGGGCAAATCTGCCCCCGCTTTGCATTATCTTCCCAAATCCCAGGCAAAAAAAAGCCAGCACTTGGCTGGCTTCGGCTTTCAGTTGCGGATCAATTGGCTTCTGCGGCCGCCTCAACGTCGTGCGCGATAAGCGAGACGAGAGCATTTTGCTGGCGGTGGGAGAGTTGACGAAAACGCTGCAGCAGTTCGCGTTCGTGCAACGACAGCTCTGGGCTGTCCAGGCGCATGCTCAACTCGTCGCCCAGCGCACCTTCCTGAATGAGGCTTTGTTCCAGGCGAGCGATGATTTCGGAGTTCATGCTGCGGTGATGATTGCGAGCCACCTCGGCAATGCGTTCCCGCATTCCGTCTGGCAGACGTACGACGAACTTGTCAGCCGTACGGCTGGAATAAATTGCCTGTTTCAATGGGCGCATATATTTAACCGGTTAGTTCAGGGGAGCGGTTTTTGGAATTGGCCGCAAGATGAGTGTTAAGACAAGGCTCACGACCAAAGTTCAACCTGAATTGCAAAGAGGCCGCATCATGCCTCAGATTTGACAGTTCCTTGGCGTCAATTCTGTGACAAATATTGAACTGCCTAAAGGCTTTATGCCAGCACTCATTTACATTTTTGCGGACTGGTTGGAAAATTTTTCACCGTGTGAATTCGCGAGGGAACTTCCCACAAGCCCGGGCCACCACAGGGTTTCAGGCCGCACATCCTATAGCAAAGTGGCCCTTTGCCCTTAGCTTTAAGACTAGTGGCAATTTGCCGATATGCGAGGACCAAGCGACATAAGGTCGGGCGCGGGGGGATCAGCGCAGGACGGGGTCGAATTTGATACGACGACCCACGATGAGCGTCAGCAACAAGAGAGTGGCGAATACACCACAGGCGATGAAAGCGGTGGTGGTGCCGTCTTGAGATTCTTCACCCAAGCCTAGAACCGCTGTGACAACGGTCAGGCAAAGGAATAGCCAGGCATATTTGGTCATCAGGGGCTTCCTCAGAATACCCAGTGTTCAGCTGCAGGCGCCACTTGGGTGTCCTGGGTCAGACGTATTGGCGATTGCACGTTCGGTGCCATCACTGCCAGTTGCGGACGTTGTTGCAAGTGATGAGGGACGGCCTGGGTGATCTGCGCGGGGTCGTGACTGTCGCTCGATTGAAAATGGAACATGAGCAGTGCCGCCAGGGCTACGGTGTTGAGGGCTAACAGAAGGGCACTGTTCATGATTATGTTCTCCGCTTAACGCCGTGGTTAGTTAGGGTTTGTAGGAGAAGTATTGCAGGTGTCATGCCAATCTATTATTTCAATAAAATCATAGGCTTAAGTCTGATTTGAAAGGCTGTCAGGTTGCAATTTGCAATGATGGCATTTCGCGAGAGTGCATTTTGCACGATACGGTTCTTGCGCCTGTATCGACGGGGTCAAGGCACGGTCCACCCGGCAAGTATCGGCCTACACTCAAAAAGCCTACGGACGACATGACAAAACCTAACCTGGCCGTTAACATGCACGCCGTCCGTCGCCGCTTGCCAGGCGCGGCGCCTGTCATTTGTCCCAGTAGCTCAATTGGATAGAGCATCCCCCTCCTAAGGGGAAGGTTGGCCGTTCGAACCGGCCCTGGGACACCAGATTCGAGGCCTCGTACAGATTCGTCTGGCGGGGCTTTTTTGTGGGCGTTTTCCGAAGATGGGTCGAACCTTGCCAGGGTTCTAGGTTCACACCACTGGCATCGTGTATTTATAGCGATTCGTGTATCCCACGAGCAGCCGGACTGCGTCTGAGTCTTGTAGCAAATAATCCCCCGGAAACAGCGCATACCGCCTGTCCGGACCCGACCACCCCGGACTATCATGCCGATAGCCCTGTCTCTCACTGCAAGGAGCCGCTCGGAACGCCGATGCGCCAGATCTGGAAATCTTTTCGAGCCCTTTATTTCGCCTCCTTGATGATGCTGATCGGCTCCGGCCTGCTCAGTACCTACCTGGCCTTGCGCCTGGCGGCCGACCAGGTGGACAGCCTGTGGGTCGGTGCGCTGATGGCGGCCAACTATTTCGGCCTGGTGCTGGGCGGCAAGATCGGCCACCGCCTGATCGCCCGGGTCGGGCATATACGTGCTTATGCAACCTGCGCCGGTATTGTCGGCGCGGCGGTGCTGGGCCATGGCCTGGTCGACTGGCTGCCAGCCTGGATCGTGCTGCGGATCATCGTGGGCCTGGGGATGATGTGCCAATACATGGTCATCGAGAGCTGGCTCAATGAACAGGCCGACGCCAAGCAGCGCGGCGTGGTGTTCAGCGGCTATATGATCGCGTCCTACCTGGGGCTGGTGCTCGGCCAGTTGATCCTGGTCATGCACCCTCAGCTCGGCCTCGAATTGCTGATGCTGGTCGCGCTGTGCTTCGCGCTGTGCCTGGTGCCGGTGGCCATGACTCGCCGTATTCACCCGGCGCCCCTGCATCCGGCGCCGATGGAGCCACGCTTCTTCATAAAGCGCGTGCCGCAGTCGTTGAGTACCGTGCTGGGCGCGGGGGTAATCGTGGGCTCGTTCTACGGCCTGGCGCCGCTTTATGCCTCCCAGCAGGGCCTGACTACCGAGCAGGTGGGTCTGTTCATGGGGAGCTGCATTTTTGCCGGCCTGTTGGTGCAGTGGCCGTTGGGCTGGTTGTCGGACCGCTATGATCGCGCGCTGCTGATTCGTTGCTTTGCCCTGTGCCTGGCGGTGGCGGCGCTACCGCTGGCGATACTGACCAAAGTGCCACTTGAAGTGCTGTTCGTGGCGGGCTTCTTGTGTTCCCTGGTGCAATTCTGTTTGTACCCGCTGGCGGTGGCGTTCTCCAACGATCATGTGGAAGGCGACCGTCGTGTCTCGCTCACCGCCATGCTGCTGGTGACCTACGGTGTCGGCGCGAGTATCGGGCCGTTGCTGGCCGGTGTGGTGATGAAGATGTTTGGCAGTCACATGCTGTATGCGTTTTTCAGTCTGTGTGCGCTGATCCTGGTGTGGCGAATTCGGCCGAAAGCCGTGACTAACCTGCATCAGGTGGATGACGCGCCGTTGCACCATGTGGCGATGCCCGACAGCATGTCCAGCTCGCCGTTGGTCGCCTGCCTCGATCCGCGGGTGGACGAGGCGGTGGTGCAGGAGCAGATGCAAACCGCCACGCCGGAACCCGAGCCGGAAACGGTCACGCCGGTCGACGAGCCGCTCTTTGAGGGGCCGCCTGAGCCGCCGGGCCCGGACGAGCATCCTCACGACTTGAGCAGGGCGCGCCCCTGAATGCAAAAACGGGCAGATCCCATCAGGGGCTGCCCGTTTTTTTTGCTGCGATCTTTGAGTTTAAAAATCGTCGTCTTTGTCGAAACGCCGTGCTTCGCGTTGCAGTTGGTACACAAAGCGCTCGACCTGGCGCTGCACCAAACCACTCATATTGTGGAAGCGCACGCCGGCAAACGTGGTGTTGATCTTTTCTTCGAAATGCAGGTAACGCAGTTCGACCGATGTGGTCATGCTGCCGAAGGGCAGGGCGGCGATAAAACGATCGTAGACCTGGCCCAGTTGCAGGCGTTCGGAGATGTCTCCTTCGAAGCGCAATTTGCAACCTGTGGCGGAAATATCCAGCAGCTTGCCGCTGACCGGAGCCTTGAGCTTCTCGCCACCCAGCTCGATGTTCACCAGTTGCGCCAGTTTCAAGGCCGCGCGAAAGGCATTGCGACGCTGGTGGTAGACCACTTCGCTGGGCAGGCTACCGGTGTAGATGCGGTGGCCGTCCTTTTCGCTGATGCTCAGGTTGCCATTGCTTTCCCATGCGACACGCACGCCGTCGTGGAACCCTTCGATACGGAAGGGTTCGCCGTTTTCGAGGTGGCGTTCGCCATCGCGAGGAATCATTTCATCCAGGGCCAACGTGCCGCTGTCCCGATTGACGTCTACCAAGTAGCTCTGAAAGCGCTGGCTGCGTTCATGGAAGGTGATGATCAGCGGGTCATGGCTTTCTTGCAGCATGCGCAAGGTACTGGCGATTTCCAGAGGCGTGGTGAGGACCTTGGGTGGCTGCGGGGCATCTTCCGCATTAAGGGCGTTGAACACGGTTCTTCCATCTCCAGACAAAATACGACTACACGCAAGAGCAGGCATTCTGCCAGTATGTGGCGCGCCTTGGATAGGCCGCGCTGTAAACCGGCGTCAGGCTTGGCTGCGGGTGCTTGGCTTGACCAGGCGCGAGGTGGAACCCTGAGCGTTGTAAAGCGCTGGAGGCTCTCCGCCGTGAAGTATACGCAACTGGTTGGCGGTCGTGGCTTGCTGAAGCTGGATCGACTGACCGTTGAGCTGGTTGGCTTCCTGGCACTGGGTGAGCAATTGGTTGAGTGCTTTGCTCTGGGCCAGTAGTTGATCGCCGACCGAGGAGTGGCTGGCCAGCTGCGCGAGCCCATCATGGTCGGCCGGCAGGCCCAGGCTGACGAGGATCTCGCTGCGTTTTTTGCCGTGCTGTTCCAGCAGGACAATCAGCGATTGCTTGCGCGCCAGAATTTCTTCCAGCAAGGGCATGTCCCGGCCGTAAAGGGCCAGGGATTCTTCCCTGAGCAGCTCGAGCAGCAATTGCGTCGGTGCTAGATCATCAATGATCAGTTGAAGCAGGGTTTCGTCGTGATGCATGGCTGGCCTTGGGGTTTAAGCGTCCAAAAGCCCGGCGCAGGCCTTTGCCTAGCGCTCGGCTTCGAAATTAAGCAGCTTGCTGGCTACACGGTTGCTGTCGACTTTATAGCTGCCATCGGCGATTGCCTGTTTCAATTCGGCCACACGGGCTTTATTGACCACCGGTTGATCGCGCAGCGAGTCAGTGACCTTCTGCAACTGTTGAGCCTCATTGCTCAGGTGTACGGATTCCCCGCTCTGGCTGGCGCTGGCCTGTTCTGCCTTGACGGGCACTGGCTGAGCCTTGGCTTCTACGCTGTCCTTGGTGCCGGCAGTGCGCGTAGGGGCCGACGTCGTCGGGGTGTTATTCAAACGGCTGAAATCGATGACCATGATCAAAAAACCTCTGGGTATTTGGACGCTTGCCATGTTTTCGGCCATATCTGGACAAACTTTAGGCTCGAATGACAATAAACTGCACAGGCCGGCATCCAACCGACAGTGTAGGAAAAGCTGGCGTCTGATACCAGTGGTCTATAAAGCCACCTCCACTTGGCCGGGGGCCGTGACCCGCGCCTTGATCACCCGGTTGGAGTTGAGATTCTTCACGCGGATCTGTTCGCTCATACCGCCGTTGGACAAGGCTTCCCCCGGCATTTTGACCTGCAGCGCGCCACTGCTGGCGGAAATCACCACTTGGTCACCTTTGCGAATCACCTCGGCCTGCTCCAGATGCACCAGGGTGATGACCTGATCGGTGACCACTGGTCGGGTCAGTTTCTGCCCGACGGCCTGGTCGAGGGAGGTCAGGTAGCCCTGGCTGATCATGCTGATGTCGCGCTCGCGCAACACCACGTCCTCGAAACCGATAATCCCCGTGCGTTTAAGTGGACGGGCAACCACCACCACATCGCGGAATAATTTGACCTGAGCGGGCACGAACACCGTCCAGGGCGAGGCGCCGTCGCAACGCACCTTGACCGTTACACGCCCGATGGGCTGGGCGGGGCTTTCCAGGGTGGCTGTCAATTCCTTGTCGCACATTGGCATGCGCAGGCGCGGGTCCAACTGGTTGACCTGGATTTCGTAACGCCCCGGCGTCTGTGTGGTCGCCAGATAATCTTCTACAGTGAACTCAAGAAAGCCCTGGGTGACGCCGATAAGTAGATCAGGCAAGGTGACGTTATCTGCGCGGGCCGTGGCGCCCAGGCCCAAGGCAAGCAGTGCCAGCGGCGCGCAGAGCAGTCTGCAATACCGTGTCAGGTGGAGGCGTCGGGAAACTGTCGTTTTAATATCCATGACCAATAAATAGCAAAGCTCGTGCCGTTTAGTGTTGGGTGCGCGTCACTGCCCTTATAGGTATGGCCGAAGGTTTTAGCGTGGGAGTCAAGGCATGGCAGGAGTAATGGATTCAGTAAACCAGCGCACACAGCTGGTGGGGCAGAATCGCCTGGAGTTGTTGCTTTTTCGCCTGGACGGCAAGCAGTTGTATGGCATCAACGTGTTCAAGGTGCGGGAAGTGCTTCAATGCCCCAAGCTGACGATCATGCCCAAGTCCAGCCCGGTGGTGTGTGGCGTTGCCAACATACGTGGCGCGACGATCCCGATTCTTGATCTGGCCCTGGCCACCGGTTCCGCCGGGCTGCAGGACCGCGAAAACCCGTTCGTGATCATTACCGAGTACAACACCAAGACCCAGGGTTTCCTGGTGCGCTCGGTGGAGCGCATCGTCAACATGAACTGGGAAGAGATCCATCCGCCACCCAAGGGCACCGGTCGCGATCACTACCTTACGGCGGTGACGCGGGTCGACAACCAGCTGGTGGAAATCATCGACGTCGAGAAAATCCTCGCCGAAGTGGCGCCTACTTCTGAGTCGATCTCCGTGGGTGTGGTGGACGCCGAAACCGCGCACAAGGCAGTCTCACTGCGCGTGCTTACGGTGGACGACTCGTCCGTGGCGCGCAAGCAGGTGACCCGTTGCCTGCAAACCGTCGGGGTTGAAGTGGTCGCCCTCAATGATGGTCGCCAGGCGTTGGACTACCTGCGCAAGCTGGTGGACGACGGCAAGAAGCCGGAGGAAGAATTCTTGATGATGATCTCCGACATCGAGATGCCGGAAATGGACGGCTATACCCTCACGGCCGAGATCCGCAACGATCCACGCATGCAAAAATTGCATATCATCCTGCATACTTCGTTGTCGGGTGTATTCAACCAGGCGATGGTCAAGAAGGTCGGTGCCGATGACTTTTTGGCCAAATTCCGTCCTGATGACCTGGCATCCCGGGTTGTCGACCGGATCAAGGCAGCAGATCACAGCTAAGGTGTTTCCCTTGGCGGTCATACGATTTTAGAGGCGGTATCAGTGTCTACAGGTAATTTGGATTTTGAACAGTTCCGGGTCTTCCTGGAAAAAGCCTGTGGCATATTGCTCGGTGAAAACAAGCAGTACCTGGTATCCAGCCGTCTCAACAAACTGATGGAGCAGCAGGGTATCAAGTCGTTGGGTGAGCTGGTCCAGCGCATCCAGGGCCAGCCGCGCAGCGGGCTCAAGGAGATGGTGGTCGATGCCATGACCACCAACGAAACCCTGTGGTTTCGCGATACCTACCCGTTTGAAGTGCTCAAGAGCAAAGTGCTGCCGGAGGCCATCAAGGCCAGCCCGGGCCAGCGCCTGCGCATCTGGTCGGCCGCCTGTTCCTCGGGGCAGGAGCCGTACTCTATTTCGATGTCCATCGATGAGTTCGAGCGGACCAACATGGGCCAGTTGAAGGCCGGGGCGCAAATCGTGGCCACCGACCTGTCCGGCACCATGCTCACCAACTGCAAGACCGGCGAGTACGACAGCCTGGCCCTGGGGCGTGGTTTGTCCCAGGAACGCCTGCAGCGTTACTTCGACCCGAAAGGGGCGGGACGCTGGGCGGTCAAGGCGCCGATCAAGAACCGTGTGGAGTTCCGCTCCTTCAACCTGCTAGACAGCTATGCAAGCCTGGGCAAGTTCGACATGGTGTTCTGCCGCAACGTGCTGATCTACTTCTCGGCCGAAGTGAAGAAAGACATCCTGTTGCGCATCCACGGCACGCTCAAGCGCGGTGGTTATCTGTTCCTTGGCGCTTCTGAGGCGCTGAACGGTCTGCCGGACCATTTCCAGATGGTGCAGTGCAGCCCGGGGATCATCTACCAGGCCAAGTAAGGCTGACGCGGTCAAAAATGTGGGAGGGGGCTTGCCCCCGATGCCGGTGTGTCAGTGATTGATGTATCAACTGAACCGCTGCCATCGGGGCAAGACCCCTCCCACATTTGTTTTGCGGCAAACCGAAGTAAAGCGGCAACCCTCATTGCCGCTTTACTGGCGCCACGCGGAAACCGCTTGCCGCTTTTCTGGCATTGCCGCTGGCAACCTCCTCCAGAACCCTTGATCTACGGGCCTTCGTCAGATTGGCATGCACCTTGCTATAACCCTGGTAACGAAAAGCAGGTCAGCCCTTGAAGGTTTCCGCCATGAGCATCAGCTTCGATAAAGCGCTCGGTATCCACGAACAAGCCCTGGGCTTCCGCGCCCAGCGTGCCGAAGTCCTGGCCAACAACATTGCCAACGCCGACACCCCGAACTACAAGGCTCGGGACCTGGACTTCTCCGCCGTGCTCGCCGCACAGCAAGACAAGACCAAGAACGGCACCTTCGCCTTGAACATGACCAACAGCCGTCATATCGAAGCGCAAGGCTTGAGCAATGGCGACGAGTCGTTGCTGTATCGCACGCCGATGCAGCCGTCGATCGACCAGAACACCGTCGACGCCCAGTTGGAGCAATCGGCCTACGCCGAGAACTCGGTGAACTTCCAAGCCAGCTTTACCCTGCTCAACAGCAAATTCAAAGGGCTGATGTCAGCCCTGCGTGGAGAGTAAGCCATGTCCCTGTCCAGTGTTTTCAATATTGCCGGCAGTGGCATGAGCGCGCAGACCACGCGTTTGAACACCGTCGCCAGTAACATCGCCAACGCCGAGACCGTGTCTTCGAGCATTGACCAGACCTACCGCGCCCGTCACCCGGTGTTCGCCACCATGTTCCAGGCTGGCCAGAACGGCGGCAGTGATTCGCTGTTCCAGGACCAGGGTGCCGCCGGCTCCGGCGTGCAGGTACTCGGTGTGGTTGAAGATCAGAGCAACCTTGAAGCGCGCTACGAACCCAACCATCCCGCCGCGAACGAAAAGGGTTATGTCTACTACCCCAACGTCAACGTGGTCGAGGAAATGGCTGACATGATTTCCGCCAGCCGCTCGTTCCAGACCAATGCGGAAATGATGAACACCGCCAAAACCATGATGCAGAAGGTCCTGACCCTGGGTCAGTGATAAGGGGCGCCAAATAATGGCCATCGTTGATACATCAAACAACACGCCGGTCCAGGACCTGTTCAACTCCAAGGTCAAGAACGCCCAGGACAACAGCAGCGTCAGCGACGCCGCCAATAAGGCGACGGGCAAGCAGGCGTTGGGCAAGGATGCGTTCCTGCAACTGCTGGTAACCCAGCTGAAAAACCAGAACCCGCTGTCGCCGCAAGACAACGGCGCGTTCGTGGCGCAACTGGCGCAGTTCAGCAGCCTGGAAGGCATCAACACCCTGAACGACTCGGTGAATGCGATCTCCACCAACTTCAGCTCGTCGCAGGCGTTGCAGGCCTCGTCGCTGGTCGGGCGCTCGATCATCATCCAGACCGACAAGGCCATGGTTGATACGAGCAAGAGCATGACCGGTTCGGTGGCGGTGACCTCGGCGGTGGGCAACGTCTCCGTCAAGATCACCGACAAAGACGGCAACGTGGTGCGCACCATCGACATGGGTGCCCAGAGCGCCGGCACCCAGAACTTCATCTGGGATGGCAAGAACGACAAGGGCGAGGTTGCCCCGGCGGGCACCTACACCTTCAACGCCACCACCAAGAACGACAAGGGCGACTCCGTGGCCCTGGCCACTTCGCTGCCCGCGACGGTAACGAGCGTGACCCTGAGCAAGACCGGCGGCGAAATGCTGCTGAACGTGGCGGGCGGCATGGGCAGCGTCAAGCTGTCGCAAATTCAGACTATCGGTACATAGAGCCGGCTAAGTACGGCAGAGGGAGAGAAACATGTCTTTTAACATCGGCCTTAGCGGCCTCTATGCGGCCAACAAACAACTGGACGTGACCGGCAACAACATCGCCAACGTCGCGACCACTGGCTTCAAGTCGTCCCGTGCGGAATTCGCCGACATCTACGCCGCGTCCAAGCTGGGCACCGGCCAGAACAGCATCGGCAACGGTGTGAACCTGGCGGCCGTGTCGCAGCAATTCACCCAGGGTGACGTCAACGGCAGCGGCGGTATCCTGGACATGGCGATCCAGGGTGGCGGCTTCTTCGTGCAGAAGGGCAGCGACGGTTCGCTGGAGTACACCCGCAGCGGTGCCTTCCGTGCCGACAAAGACGGCTACATCACCAACAATACCGGCACTTCGCGCCTGCAAGGCTACGCGGCAGATGCCGATGGCAAGATCATCAAGGGCGGCCTGACCGACCTGCAACTGAACCTGTCGAACCTGCCGCCCAAGGCCTCCACCAAAGTGGACTCCACCAGTAACCTGAACTCCTCGGAGCCGGTGATCGACCAGGTGGCCAAGCCGTTCAACCCGAACGACACCAGCACCTTTACCACCCAGTACAGCACCACCTTGTACGATTCCCAGGGCAACGCGCACCCGATGGTGCAGTACCTGGTGAAAACCGACGGTAACAAGTGGAATGCCTATACCCTGATCGATGGTCGCAACCCCAACGGTTCGGCGCCAACCGGCACCCCATCGACTCCACCTGTGCCATCGACCTTGACCTTTGACGGCGCCGGCAAGCTCACCAGTGTGGTCACCGGTGGTGTCTCTGATAAGACCCTGACCATTAGCGGTTGGGTTCCTGGCACCGTGACCAACGGTGTGTGGAAGGCCAACGGTGCAGATGCGAACCCAGCAGGTATCGCCGTCAACATGGCCAACATCACCCAGTACAACTCGGCCACCTACCGCAACCCACCGGTCACCGATGGCTACGCCACCGGCCAGATCACCGGCCTGAAAATCGACGGCAGCGGCGTGCTGTTCGCCACGTTCAGCAACCAGCAGAGCAAGGCCATCGGCCAGATCTCGCTGGCCAGCTTCAACAACGAACAGGGTCTGCAGCCTGCCGGTAGCACTACCTGGAAAGAAACCTTCGCCTCGGGCCAGCCGGGTTATGACACCCCGCAAGCCGGTACCCTGGGTTCGATCGTGGCCAACTCCTTGGAGAACTCCAACGTCAACCTGACCAACGAGCTGGTAGACCTGATCAAGGCCCAGAGCAACTACCAGGCGAACGCCAAGACCATCTCCACCCAGAGCACCATCATGCAGACCATCATCCAGATGACCTGATATGCGGTAGCGCTGCACAAAAAGCCCTTCGTAAGAAGGGCTTTTTTGTGGGCGTAAGAAAAAGTGCCGATGACATATCAGGTTACGTGCTTTGAAGCTTGGGAAGGAACGCGCTTGACCTGTTCTGCCACTGATTGAACCAGAGCCTGGGTGGCTCACCAATCAAAGGGGGGCGGGGAATGTGGCATTCAGGAGTGTCCGGGCAAGGCGCTCGGCGTGTCGGGTATATGCCTGGCCAGGCAGGCGGCGATACACCTGTGGTTGCGCCGGTGGCTGAAGTGTCTGCGGTGAAGCAGTTGCTCGGCGAGCTGTTCGATGCGCAACAGACCGGCAAGAATCAGGTGGTTCAGGATACGCGCGACAAGTTGAATGCGTTACGTGAGAAATTGGGGAGTGAGAAGTTCAAGGAAATCCTCAACACAATGATTGAGGCCGCTGATGCACAGTTTCGTGAGTTTCTCAGGCAGCTGTTGAAACAGTGGTTTCCCGAAGACGAGGATTCACAGCCACCTGCGCCCCCTGTGTCGCCAGGCGGTCGTCGCGGTCCCAGCGTTCCCCGAAGTGATTTCGGGCCCTCTGAGTCCATGAGCAACAAGCCGGTTACTGAAGGGGCAAGGCACTTCAACTACAGGCCGGATAACAGCAACCCCGGAAAAAAGCCTGACAATATCTGGAGCGGATTCAGTCAGGGCCCCGATGGTAATTGCATCACGGTTTCCGCCATCAAAGCCGCCATGATGCAGTATGGCCAGAAGCCTACCGATGTCTTCAAGGACGTGAAGGAGACTGCAAACGGTTACGACGTGACAATGCGCGATGGCTTCAAGCTGTCATTGACCAAAGACGAAGTGAAGCAAGCGGCCAGGCATGCTCAATTCAAGGGGGATGACCCGGCAATGATGACGGACGCCAACTTCATGTATGCCGCCAGCGCCAAGCGGGCGCAGATGGAAAATAACGACGGCACGGCTGGGAGAAGTTTCCGGGCAGCGATGGATAGCCTCAATGATGGCGAGGATTCGCGTGAGGGCTTGGATCGACTGGGGTTGAAGGGGCGCTACCGGCCTGCGAGCGACGCCGATTTGAGAAACAGCAAGGTGGGCACCGTGGAGTACGACGGACACTCGATGGCGGTCATCAATGGCCGGGTTGAGTTGTGGGGAGGGCGAGGCGGTGTGCCTAAATCGGGTGTTGCGACCATCTTGTTCTAGTCAGCGTACTTGCCTGTAGCCCGACAAAAAAAGCCCCCGATACACCATGGATATATCGGGGGCTTTTCAGTCTTGGGTGGTTAAACCCAAGGCAGGCTCAGCTTATTGGCAAGCTTCGCAATCCGGCTCGTCAATCGCGCAGGCTTTTGGCACTGGCGCCGGGCCAGCTGGCGCAGCAAGCACCGAATCATCACCGTGGTTGCCGCCGCTGGAAACAGCGTTCAGCTTACCGGTGTTGATGGTCGACTTCTCGGTGCTGGTCGCGGCCAGGGCACGGAGGTAGTAAGTGGTTTTCAGGCCACGGTACCAGGCCATGCGGTAGGTCACGTCCAGCTTCTTGCCCGAAGCGCCGGCGATATACAGGTTCAGGGACTGCGCCTGGTCGATCCACTTCTGGCGACGGCTGGCGGCGTCAACGATCCACTTGGTGTCTACTTCGAAGGCGGTCGCGTAGAGCTCTTTGAGTTCTTGCGGGATGCGCTCGATCTGTTGCACGGAACCGTCGTAGTACTTCAGGTCGTTGATCATGACCGAGTCCCACAGGCCGCGAGCCTTGAGGTCGCGAACCAGGTACGGGTTGATCACGGTGAATTCGCCCGAGAGGTTCGATTTCACATACAGGTTCTGGTAGGTCGGTTCGATCGACTGCGATACGCCGGTGATGTTGGCGATGGTGGCGGTCGGTGCGATAGCCATGATGTTGGAGTTACGAATGCCTTTCTGCACACGGGCACGTACCGGCGCCCAGTCCAGGGATTCGTTCAGGTCGACGTCGATGTACTTCTGGCCACGGGCTTCGATGAGGATCTGTTGCGAATCCAGCGGCAGGATGCCCTTGGACCACAGCGAACCCTGGAACGTCTCGTAGGCGCCGCGCTCGTCGGCCAGGTCGCAGGAAGCCTGGATCGCGTAGTAGCTCACCGCTTCCATGGACTTGTCGGCGAACTCGACCGCAGCATCCGAACCGTAAGGAATGTGCTGCAGGTACAGCGCGTCCTGGAAGCCCATGATGCCGAGGCCGACCGGGCGGTGCTTGAAGTTGGAGTTCTGCGCCTGTGGCACCGAGTAGTAGTTGATGTCGATGACGTTATCGAGCATGCGAACAGCGGTGTTGACGGTGCGTTCCAGCTTGGCGGTGTCCAGCTTGCCGTTGACGATGTGGTTCGGCAGGTTGATCGAGCCCAGGTTGCAAACGGCGATCTCGTCCTTGTTGGTGTTCAAGGTGATCTCGGTGCACAGGTTCGAGCTGTGGACCACGCCCACGTGCTGCTGCGGGCTGCGCAGGTTGCACGGGTCTTTGAAGGTCAGCCATGGGTGGCCGGTTTCAAACAGCATGGACAGCATTTTGCGCCACAGGTCTTTGGCCTGGATGGTCTTGAACAGCTTGACCTTGCCTGGGTACTCGGTGAGGGCTTCGTAGTACTCGTAGCGCTCTTCGAAGGCTTTACCGGTCAGGTCGTGCAGGTCCGGCACTTCGGATGGCGAGAACAGGGTCCATTTGCCGTCATCGAAGACACGCTTCATGAACAGGTCAGGGATCCAGTTGGCGGTGTTCATGTCGTGGGTACGACGACGGTCATCACCGGTGTTCTTGCGCAGCTCGATGAACTCTTCGATGTCCATGTGCCAGGTTTCCAGGTAGGCACACACCGCGCCTTTGCGCTTGCCACCCTGGTTTACGGCCACGGCAGTGTCGTTCACCACTTTCAGGAACGGCACGACGCCCTGGGACTTGCCGTTGGTGCCCTTGATGTACGAACCCAATGCACGCACCGGGGTCCAGTCGTTGCCCAGGCCGCCGGCGAATTTGGACAGCATGGCGTTGTCGTGGATCGCGTGGTAGATGCCCGACAGGTCATCCGGCACGGTGGTCAGGTAGCAGCTCGACAGCTGTGGACGCAGGGTGCCGGCGTTGAACAGGGTCGGGGTCGACGACATGTAGTCGAAGGACGACAGCAGGTTGTAGAACTCGATGGCACGGTCTTCTTTCTGCTTCTCTTCGATCGCCAGGCCCATGGCCACGCGCATGAAGAACACTTGCGGCAGTTCGAAGCGGATACCGTCCTTGTGGATGAAGTAACGGTCGTACAGGGTCTGCAGGCCCAGGTAGGTGAACTGCTGGTCACGCTCGTGGTTGATCGCCTTGCCGAGTTTTTCCAGGTCGAAGGTGGCCAGGACCGGGTTCAGCAATTCGAATTCGATACCCTTGGCGATGTAGGCCGGCAGGGCCTTGGCGTACAGGTCAGCCATCTCGTGGTGGGTGGCGCTGTCGGCGACTTTCAGGAAGCCCAGGCCTTCGGCACGCAGGGTGTCCATCAGCAGGCGCGCGGTCACGAACGAGTAGTTCGGCTCGCGTTCAACCAGGGTACGGGCGGTCATCACCAGGGCGGTGTTGACGTCGGTCAGGGCCACGCCGTCGTACAGGTTCTTCAGGGTTTCGCGCTGGATCAGGTCACCGTCGACTTCTTCCAGGCCTTCGCAGGCCTCGGTGATGATGGTGTTCAGGCGGCCCAGGTCCAGCGGTGCAAAGCTGCCGTCGGCCAGGGTGATACGGATCGACGGATGCGCTTGCACGGCGGCTTCTTCGGCCGGGGAGCGTACGGCACGTTCCTTGGCACGCGAATCACGGTAGATCACGTAGTCGCGGGCGACTTTCTGCTCGCCGGCACGCATCAGGGCCAGTTCGACCTGGTCCTGGATTTCTTCGATGTGGATGGTGCCGCCCGACGGCATGCGACGCTTGAAGGTCGCGGTGACCTGTTCGGTCAGGCGGGCAACGGTGTCGTGGATGCGCGACGAAGCGGCAGCGGTGCCGCCTTCAACTGCAAGAAACGCTTTGGTGATGGCGACGGTGATTTTGTCATCGGTGTAAGGAACGACAGTGCCGTTACGCTTGATCACACGCAGTTGGCCAGGTGCGGTGGCGGACAGATCCAGGTTCGAATCAGCGGCCTGCGGCACGGAGCCTTGCGGGTTCTCGCGAGTTGTGTCGGTTTGCATGGGGGGTTGTCTCCACGTTCTATATTTGATTGCGAGTGCCAGGCTCTTCCTGCAACACCCGTACCGTTTTCCATATCGGGGATGGGAAACAGCTGCCATCCGCGTGAGCGGTTTGGTCTACTGAAAATCGGTTGGTTCCATGCTGCGCTAGCAATAAAACGCTTGAATTTCGAGCCACTTGTGTGGTTGGGCGATTTCTTCGAAAACCCCACATGTAGGGTCTTCTGTAGTGCCGAGGTACAAGATAATGCGTTTTCGAGGGGTTAGCAACGCAGTAACCTGTGGATAACGCTGTGAGTAAAATGTGTAAGAAAGGTAGAACAGCCGTGTAGGCCGCATTGCTGCTGGATTACGCCGTTTGTCATTAAATGTTTCGGCCTGAAAACAAGCGGCCCATTTTCGAAGGGCGCGAACCCTATCACAAAAAAACCTGATCACCGAATGGATTTCCTGGCTTGTGTTTGAGGGCTGGCCCATGGCTACAATCGCCTGCCTCGGGCTAAGAAGTGACCCACATCATGCCCGCCTTTTATGACAGACATTGAGGTCACCCGTGGAGCAAGAAGCCTGGCAGGTATTGATAGTCGAAGATGACCAGCGACTGGCCGAATTGACCCGTGAGTACCTGGAGAGCAACGGCCTGCGGGTCTCGGTGGAGAGCGATGGTGGCCGGGCGGCGGCGCGGATCATCGCCGAACAGCCCGACCTGGTGATCCTCGACCTGATGCTGCCCGGCGAAGACGGCCTGAGCATCTGCCGCAAGGTGCGTGAGCGCTATGACGGCGTGATCCTGATGCTCACCGCGCGCACCGACGATATGGACCAGGTGCTGGGCCTGGACATGGGCGCCGACGATTATGTGTGCAAGCCCGTGCGTCCGCGCCTGTTGCTGGCGCGCATCCAGGCCCTGCTGCGGCGCAGCGAAGCGACGGAGCCAACCGCCGTGGAGAACCAGCGCCGCCTGCAATTCGGCCCTCTGGTGGTGGACAACGCCCTGCGCGAGGCCTGGCTGAATAATGAGGGCATCGAACTGACCAGCGCCGAGTTCGACCTGCTGTGGCTGCTGGTGGCGAATGCCGGGCGCATTCTGTCCCGCGAAGAAATCTTCATTGCCCTGCGCGGCATCGGCTACGACGGCCAGGATCGCTCCATCGACGTGCGTATTTCTCGCATACGCCCCAAGATAGGTGACGACCCCATCCACCCGCGCCTGATCAAGACCATTCGCAGCAAAGGCTACCTGTTCGTCCCCGAAGCCGCCGCCGACATGCCGCTGTGAACTCGATCTTCCTGCGCATATACGGCGGCATGTGCGCGGCGCTGATCCTGGTAGCGCTGCTCGGCGTGCTGGCCTTGCACCTGCTCAACGAGGTGCGCAGCGGCCAGTACCGCGAGCGCCTGGCCCATGGCACCTTCGCCTTGATGGGTGACAACCTGCAACCCATGAGCGCCATCGAGCGCCAGCGCGCCCTGGCGGTGTGGGAGCGTTTGCTGGGGATCCCGCTGGAGTTGCGCCCGCTGGCCGATGCGCAACTGGACTTGAGCCAGCGCAATCGCCTGCAACGCGGCCAGGTGCTGGTGGAGCAGACCGGGCCGCATGCCGCGCGGGTGCTGCGTTTGGTCAGCGAACAGGAGCAGCTTGTTCTTACAGGCGAGGTTCAGCAGATCAGCGAACAACTGGCCCGCGCGACTATCTACCTGCTGGCCGATGAGCTGGTGCGCTTCCCGGTGGCCGAACAGCCGCAGCGCCTGGCAGATATAAAGGAAACCAAGGGCTTTGGCTTTGATATGCACCTGATGACCCTCGACCAGGCCGATATGGATGAAGACCAGCGTCGGCGGGTTTCGGAAGGCGACACGGTGATGGCCCTGGGCAAGGGCGGCGATTCGATCCGCGTGTTTGCCGGTATGGTCGGTACACCGTGGGTGCTGGAGATCGGCCCGTTGTATCAGATGAACCCTTACCCGGCGCAATGGCTGATCCTGATCGCCTTGATCGGCCTGACCCTGATCGGGCTGATCGTCTATCTGTTGGTGCGCCAGCTTGAGCGTCGGCTGCGCGGCCTGGAGGCCGCCGCCACCCGCATCGCCAAGGGCAACCTGGAAGTCCGCGTGCCGGCCCGTGGCGCCGATTCGGTGGGGCGGCTGGCGGCAGCGTTTAATGGCATGGCCGAGCATTTGCAACAGCTGCTTGCTATCCAGCGTGAACTGGTGCGCGCTGTGTCGCACGAGCTGCGCACGCCGGTGGCACGCCTGCGTTTCGGCCTGGAGATGGTTGGCGACGCCACTACCGTCGAGGCTCGGCGTAAATACCTGGAAGGCATGGACAACGACATCCAGGACCTCGATGGCCTGGTGGATGAAATGCTCACTTATGCGCGCCTGGAACAAGGCTCGCCGGAGCTGAATTTCCAGCGCGTCGACCTCGATGCGCTGCTCGACCAGGTGATCGGCGAATTATCGCCACTGCGTCCGCAAGTGACCGTGGCCCGAGGGATCTGCTTGTCTTCGACGCATTGGGACGACGCCTGGGTCGACGCCGAACCGCGTTACCTGCACCGTGCCCTGCAGAACCTGGTGAGCAATGCCATGCGCCATGCCCAGGGGCAGGTGTTGATCAGTTATCAGGTGGGCCAGGTACGCTGCCGCATCGACGTGGAAGACGACGGCCCCGGTGTGCCGGAAAGTGCCTGGGAGCGCATCTTCACGCCGTTCCTGCGCCTGGACGACAGTCGCACCCGTGCCTCGGGCGGGCATGGCCTGGGGCTGTCGATCGTGCGGCGGATTATCTACTGGCACGGTGGGCGGGCGTTGATCAGCAAGAGCAATAATCTGGGCGGCGCGTGTTTCAGCTTGAGTTGGCCCAGGGATCAAGAGAAACCCTGATGGATCAGGCGCTGATTGCGACCAGGCTCAACAACTGCCCATCATCCACCGCGAACTGCCCCGCCAATTCCTTGCCGTGGCACCATTCTTCGGACAGGTCCGTCAGCAGTCGCAACCGCAGATGCCCGGCCTCTGACCATTCCAGCAACTCGGCATGCTCAAAGTAGAAACGCTTTTGCACAATGGGGTAGAGCGCCTTGAACAGGCTCTCCTTGGCGGAGAACGTCAGCGTCACCAACAGGGCGATCCTTTCTCTTGGCAAGGCGGACATGCGCAGTAATTCATCAGCCGTCAGGATTTCCCCCGCCAACCGCTCGGCCCGCTCGAGGCTCAGCACATTCTCCAGGTCCATCCCCAGCCCGCGCCATTGCGCCTTGTGCCCGACAATCGCGGCGGCATGCCCGGTGCTATGGGTGATGGAGCCGCTGATAGGCGCGGGCCACACCGGTGCGCGGTCTTCGCCGATCGCGGGGATGCAGTCCAGGTGATCTAGCTGTTGCAGGGCGGCACGGGCGCACAAGCGGCCGGCGAGGAACTCGGCCTGACGCTTGGCTACCGAGCGCTGGATGCTCGCCGGTGGCGGCACGGCACAGCGCTGGAAATCGCCGGCCGTGAGCAGGGCCGGGTCAAAGCGCGTGCTGAGAAACACCGTGCCGGGCAACGGTTCGGGCAGCGGCCAATGGGCGTCGAGTGGAGTGCAGCAAGCGGGCAAGGGATTCATGGTCGGTATTTTGCCGAGTTGAGGGGCGTGAGGATAGCCCACTGCGGTTCAGGTGAGGTTCAGAGCCTGTTCAGGGGGAGTTCAGGGGGGGCTGCGTAGTCTGGGGCATACAGCCAAACGCATAGAGGTAACACCATGACTGCGATCAAACAGCTGATGTTGGCGTTAACCATGCTCAGTGCAACCGCTGGGGTCCAGGCATCCGATGGCGCCTTCGCCGCATTCGGCGGTGAGAAAACCAAGAAATCCAGTACCTTGATCCAGCGTGTCAGCTTCGAAGAAATGGGCAGCCAACCCACGCCCTGGGGCCAGTCCCTGGGCCTTGCAACACCGCAGCCGGCCTACCGCGCCGGCTATGAACACCTGACCGGCCAGTTCAATGGCATTAAACTGCGCCCGCAAGACCTGCAGGGCCGCTATGATATCCCTCTGTCGGACAGTTGAATTGCTTTGGAGAGCCTTATGAAATTGCTGGTGGTGGAAGATGAGGCGCTGCTGCGTCATCACCTGTTTACCCGCCTGACCGACAGCGGGCATGTGGTCGAGGCCGTGGCCAATGCCGAAGAGGCGCTGTACCAGACTGGCCAGTTCAATCATGACCTGGCGATTATCGACCTGGGCCTGCCCGGCATGGGCGGCCTGGACCTGATCCGCCAACTGCGTACCCAGGCCAAGACCTTTCCGATCCTGATCCTCACCGCCCGCGGTAACTGGCAGGACAAGGTCGAAGGCCTGGCTGCGGGGGCCGACGACTACGTGGTCAAACCGTTCCAGTTCGAAGAGCTGGAGGCGCGGATGAACGCTTTGCTGCGCCGCTCCAGTGGCTTTACCCAGTCGACCATTGTTGCTGGTCCCTTGTTGCTGGACCTCAATCGCAAGCAGGCGTCGCTCGAAGAGCAGCCGCTGGCGTTGACCGCCTACGAATATCGGATCCTTGAATACCTGATGCGCCATCACCAACAAGTGGTCGCCAAAGACCGCTTGATGGAACAGCTCTACCCCGATGACGACGAGCGTGATCCGAATGTCATCGAGGTGCTGGTCGGTCGCCTGCGTCGCAAGCTGGAAGGCCCGGCCGGGTTCAAGCCGATCGACACGGTGCGTGGCCTGGGCTATCTGTTCAATGAGCGCTGCCGTTGATTCGCTCGCTACGCGTACGCTTGATGCTGGCGGCCGCCACCCTGGCCGTGCTGTTCATGCTCGGCCTGTTGCCGGCCATGCAAGGGGCGTTCAGCCTGGCGTTGCAGGACTCCATCGAGCAGCGCCTGGCGTCGGACGTCACCACCTTGATCTCTGCCGCGCGGGTCGAAAACAACCGTCTGCTGATGCCGGCGCAGTTGCCCGACGAACGCTTCAACCTCACTGACAGCCGCCTGCTCGGCTATATCTACGACCGCGAAGGCCACCTGGTGTGGCGTTCGCGGGCGACCAAAGAAGAAAACATCAACTACAAGCCGCGCTACGACGGGCGCGGTAACGAGTTTGCGCGGATTCGCGAGGCCAACGGCCAGGAATTCTTCGTGTATGACGTCGAGGTCAGGCTGCTGGGCGGCAAGAGCGCCGCCTTCAGTATCGTGGCCCTGCAACCGGTGCGCGAATACCAGTTGACCCTGGAAGGCCTGCGCGAAAATCTCTACCTGGGCTTCGGCGCAGCCTTGCTGGTGTTGTTGACCTTACTGTGGCTGGGCCTGACCTGGGGCCTGCAAGCCCTGCGCCGGCTGAGTCAGGAGCTCGACCAGATCGAAGGCGGCACCCGTGAGAGCCTCTCCGAACAACACCCCCGCGAATTGCTGCGCCTGACCGGCTCCCTCAACCGCTTGCTGCACAGCGAGCGTGAGCAACGTGCGCGCTACCGCGATTCCCTCGACGATTTGGCCCACAGCCTGAAAACCCCGCTCGCGGTGTTGCAGGGAGTGAGCGAAGAAATGGCCCAGCGTCCGGAAGATCGCGAGCAGGCCCGGGTGCTGCAATCGCAGATCGAGCGCATGAGCCAGCAGATCAGCTACCAGTTGCAGCGCGCCAGCCTGCGCAAAAGCGGCCTGGTGCGCCACCAGGTGCGCCTGGAGCCGGTACTGCAAAGCCTGTGCGATACGCTGGGCAAGGTCTATCGCGACAAGCGCGTCAGTGTGTCCTTCGACCTGCCGGAAGAATGTGACGTGCCAATCGAGAAAGGCGCCTTGTTGGAGCTGCTCGGCAACCTGCTGGAAAACGCCTACCGCCTGTGCGTGAGCGAAGTGCGCATCAGCCTCGTGGAAAGCCTGGAAGGCACCGAGCTGTGTATTGAGGATGACGGGCCTGGCGTGCCGCCGGATCAGCGTGCCAGGATTCTGCAGCGGGGTGAACGGCTGGACCGTCAGCACCCGGGGCAGGGGATTGGGTTGGCGGTGGTCAAGGACATCATCGAGAGCTACGGTGCGCGTTTGACCCTGGGCGATTCACCGTTGGGTGGCGCCGCCTTCAGGATTCACTTCCCGGCTTTGTGATCTTTATGGGGTGTACAGGCCTCATCGGGGGCAAGCCCCCTCCCACCTTTGAATGTGTTCAAACATCAAAATGTGGGAGGGGGCTTGCCCCGATAGCGTCAGTCCAGGCGCTACATCTTTAGCTCTCTTGGGCTCGGTAAGCCCCCGGCGTCAACCCCGTCCACTTCTTGAACGCTCGATGAAACGCCGACGGTTCGGAAAACCCCAACTGCTCGGCAATCTCCTGCAACGACAAATCCGCCCGCCCCAAATGATAGATGGCGATGTCCCGCCGCAGCTCATCCTTGAGTGCCTGAAAGCTGGTGCCTTCTTCGCGCAAATGCCTGCGCAGGGTCTGCGGGCTGATGTGCAACTGCTGGGCGACGGCTTCCAAGTCTGGCCAGGGTGTACGGTCGCCGCTGAGCAAGCGGCGGAGCTGGCTGCTCAAGCTGTCGCCTTCATCCGGCCGTGACAACAGGTCAGCGGGGGAGCGCTCGAGGAAGTGCTTGAGCGTGCGTTCGTCCTGCAACAGCGGCAGGCTCAGGTAGCGGCCGTGAAATACCAGGCTGCTGTTCGGTGCGCCGAATACCTGGGTGCAGGGAAACAGCAGGTCGTATTCGCTGGCGTGAGCCGGCATCGGGTAGCTGAAGGTGGCCTGGTGCAGGCGGATGCGTTGGCCGATCAGCCAACTGCCGAGTCGATGCCAGATCACCAGCAGGCATTCGCTGAGGAAGTGATCCGGGTCCCACAATTGCGAGTCGTCCAGGCTCAAACGGGCCATTTCGCCTTCACGTGTCAGCTGCCAGCGTGGTCCCTGCGGGAATAGGCTATAAAACAATAAGCCGCGTTCCAGGGCTTTCTCCAGGGTGCGGCAGTGGATCAATGCGTGGCACATCATGGCAAAGGTGCCGCGTTTGCTGGGGCCGTCGGCAAACCCCAGGTATTCATCGTCCAGCGCCAGCCAGAGCATTTGCAGCAACCGGGTAAATTGTTCCGGCGCGATGCGGGCGCGAGGTTCGGTCAGCAGTTCCGGGGTGATACCTGCTTGCAGCAGCAGGCCCGAGTAGTCGTAACCGACCCGACGCGCACCGCCGAGGGCTGCCCGGGCGTAATGGCTGGCGATGGTACGTTCACGCATGCGAAGGCCTCTTCCATGGAAGGGCGGATGGTAGCCACCCTCGGATGGGGTCACAAGGCGGATATCCGCCAAATTGTAGGACGGGATCAGGTTGGTGGGCGGAAATCCGCCACTCGACTCGGCGCCTGGGAGGGCACTTGTAAAGCCCAAACCCTGATGTCTAAAGGCCTTCAGGGTTTTTCAGCAAAGTGGCACGGCGTTTGCGATAAGGATGACAGCGCAGGCTGCACCTACAGACCTCGCAAACAACAAATCCCTCCAGTGCAGGAGGGTTCGCAATTCAAGTGTCGTGGGCAATGGCGGATATTTGCCACACGGGACGATTGAGGAACTTTGCAATGACGACTCGTCAGCCTATCTACAAATCCCTGTACTTCCAGGTGATCGTTGCAATCGTTATCGGTATTTTGCTCGGTCACTTCTACCCACAGACCGGTGTGGCCCTCAAGCCACTGGGTGACGGGTTCATCAAACTGATCAAAATGGTCATCGCCCCGATCATCTTCTGCACCGTTGTCAGCGGCATCGCTGGCATGCAAAGCATGAAATCGGTCGGCAAGACCGGCGGCTATGCACTGCTGTACTTCGAGATCGTTTCCACCATCGCGCTGCTGATCGGCCTGATCGTGGTGAACGTGGTGCAACCGGGCAACGGCATGCACATCGACGTCGCCACCCTGGACGCTTCCAAAGTGGCAGCCTACGTCACTGCCGGTAAGGACCAGAGCATCGTCGGCTTTATCCTCAATGTGATCCCTAACACTATCGTCGGCGCGTTCGCCAACGGCGACATCCTGCAAGTGCTGATGTTCTCGGTGATCTTCGGTTTCGCCCTGCACCGCCTGGGTGCCTACGGCAAGCCGGTACTGGATTTCATCGATCGCTTCGCCCACGTGATGTTCAACATCATCAACATGATCATGAAGCTCGCGCCAATCGGTGCCCTGGGCGCCATGGCGTTCACCATCGGTGCCTACGGTGTGGGTTCGCTGGTGCAACTGGGCCAGTTGATGATCTGCTTCTACATCACCTGCCTGCTGTTCGTGCTGGTGGTGCTGGGTGGTATCTGCCGCGCTCACGGTTTCAGCGTGTTGAAACTGGTTCGCTACATCCGTGAAGAGCTGCTGATCGTTCTGGGTACTTCGTCTTCCGAGTCCGCACTGCCACGCATGCTGATCAAGATGGAGCGTCTGGGCGCCAAGAAGTCCGTAGTAGGCCTGGTCATCCCGACTGGCTACTCGTTCAACCTCGACGGTACGTCGATCTACCTGACCATGGCGGCCGTGTTCATCGCCCAGGCGACTGACACTCACATGGACATCACCCACCAGATCACCCTGCTGCTGGTGCTGCTGCTGTCCTCCAAAGGCGCTGCAGGCGTGACCGGTTCGGGCTTCATCGTACTGGCGGCCACCCTGTCGGCCGTAGGTCACCTGCCGGTTGCCGGCCTGGCGCTGATCCTGGGTATCGACCGCTTCATGTCCGAAGCCCGTGCGCTGACCAACCTGGTGGGTAACGCCGTTGCCACCATCGTTGTGGCCAAGTGGGTCAAGGAACTGGACACCGACAAGCTGCAAAGCGAGCTGGCGTCCGGCGGTACCGGCATCTCGGAAACCCGTGAGCTGGATGACCTGGGCGTGGCCGAAGGCCCTGCACCTGTGGTCAAGTAAATCGCCGATGGCGTGAACTAACGCCGACAGCAACGCACAAACGCCCCGACTGGTTCGGGGCGTTTGCGTTTCTGGCGCGTCACTTCGGCAACTTTTGTTTTACAGTGAATGTCTCGGTTGTAACGCTTGCAGGAGGTTATGTGGACAGTGTGGATCTGAATGTCCTGCGCAGCGTGCTCGAATGGCGCCGTGCCGGACAGCGAGTGGTGTTGTACAGCGTGGTCCAGACCTGGGGCAGCGCGCCGCGCCCGCCGGGCGCCATGCTGGCGTTGCGGGGCGATGGGGTAGTGATCGGCTCGGTATCGGGCGGGTGCATCGAGGATGACTTGATTGCACGCCTGCAGGATGGCCGGCTGCCTGAAGACGGGCCGCCGGTGCAGTTGGTGACCTACGGCGTTACCCGCGATGAAGCGGCGCGTTTTGGTCTGCCGTGCGGCGGCACCTTGCGCCTGACCGAGGAGCGGGTAGACGAGTGGGAATGGGTGGCTGAGCTGCTGGCACGGTGCGAGGCTCATCAGATCGTCGCCCGGGAGTTGGACCTGGCCACTGGCAAGGTGACGTTGAGTGGCGCGAGCAAGACCGATGTCGTCACCTTCGACGGTGAACGCCTGCGAGCCATCTATGGCCCACGCTGGCGCCTGCTGTTGATCGGTGCCGGGCAGTTGTCGCGGTATGTGGCGGAAATGGCGCGCCTGCTGGATTTCGAAGTACTGATCTGCGACCCGCGCGATGAGTTTGTCTATGGCTGGGAAGACCAGCACGGTCGCTTCGTGCCGGGTATGCCCGATGAGGCGGTGCTGAATATCCAGACCGACGAGCGCACGGCCATTGTCTGCCTCACCCATGATCCGCGCCTGGATGACATGGCGCTGCTGACGGCACTGAATTCCTCGGCGTTCTACATTGGTGCCCTCGGTTCACGGGTCAACAGCCAGAAACGCCGGGAAAACCTCGCGGCGCTGGGCTTGTCGACGGAAGCGATTGCGCGTCTGCATGGGCCGATCGGTTTGCATATCGGCAGTCATACACCGGCGGAAATCGCGTTGTCGTTGATGGCGGAAATTGTTGCGATCAAGAATGGTGTGGCGCCGATGCAGAAGAAGCCGTTACCGGTGGTGGTTGAGTGAGCATCACCGCGATTGTGCTGGCGGCGGGGCAGGGCAGCCGTTTCCGCGCCGAGGCAGGGGCTGACCAGGACAAGTTGCTGGCTGATTGTGTGGGCCTGGATGGCGTCGTTCGGCCAGTGATCGAGCAGGTGCTGAAGAATCTGCCGAGTGCCGTGGCTGATCGTTGGGTGGTGACTTCAGCCGATCGTCCCGAAGTAATTCGCTTGGCAGAGATCTACGGTTGCAAGGTGTTGCTGCTGCGCTCGGCCGGCATGGGCGACAGTATTGCCGCTGCGGTTGCAGCCAGTGCTTCGGCGAATGGCTGGCTGGTGGTGCTGGGGGATATGCCGTTTATTCAGTCATCGAGCATTGAGCGAGTGATTGCGGGGTTGGAGGAGGGTGGCATCAGTGTGCCGGTGCAGGACGGGCAGTACGGGCATCCTGTGGCATTTGGCCGGGCATTTGGGCCTGGGTTGATGGCTTTGACCGGTGATCGTGGAGCCAAGCCGTTGTTTGCCCAGGCGGCGGTGTGTGAGGTGGCGGTAGATGACTCTGGTGTGTCATGGGATGTGGACGTGCCTGCGTTGTTGCATTACCTCTAGCCGGACGAACATAAAAAAGCCCCGCCTGATCACTCAGGCGGGGCTTTTTAGTGGCTGCGGGAATCAGGCGAGAGGTTTGCTCTCGTGTTCTGCTTCCTGTGCCGCGGCGGCAGCAGCGGCAGCGGCTTCAGCTTCCTTGCGACGACGACGCACTTCACGTGGGTCGTTCGGCGCACGGCCGTTTTCGGTCAGGGCGCTGACCGGTGCAGCTTCAACCACGGGGGCAGCCACTTCGGCAGCCGCCGGCGTTTCAACCACTGGCGCTGGTTCAACGACCGGAGCAGGCTCAACCACTGGGGCTGGCTCAGCAACCACAACTTCGGCAACCGGTGCCGGCGCTTCTTCTACCGCCGGGGCAGGTGCTGGCTCTTCAACCGAAGCGGCAGGCTCGGCAGTCCATTGGAAGGCGGTCTGTTCTTCACGAACTTCACGAACTTCCGGGGCCGCTTCGACAACCGGTGCTTCAATCACTGCTTCAGCCACAGGTTGAGGCTCGACTACCGGTACTTGTTCAGCCACCGCTTCAACTTCTGGCAGGGCTTCTTGAACCGGAGCAACTTCCACTTCCGGAACAACCGGTGCTTCGATTGGGGTAGTCGCTTCAACAACCGGTGCTTCTACGACTGGGGTTTCGGCAGCAGGTGCTTCAACGACCGGCGCTTCAACCACTGGGGCCTCGGCGGCAGGCACTTCCACAACGACGGCTTCTTCAACAGTCGCGGTAGCGCGCTCAGCCTGCTCGTGCGCCTGGGCTTCAGCCGGAGCGCTGATCACCGAGCTGGCAACGGCAGCGGTAACGGCCAGGCCGGCAGCCAGTTCGGCGCCAGTCGGCTCGCTGGTAGCGGCTTCTGCGTTTTCGCCGGTCTCTTCCGAGCCTTCGATCACGTTGCCGTTGGCATCGCGTTGACGCTCACGACGGTTGCTGCGACGACGCTGGCCACGGGAGCGGCGGCGTGGACGATCGCCTTCGGCGCCTTCCTGACTGTCTTCCTGCAGTTGCTCTTCGCCGGTCAGCACTTCTTCTTCGCTGGCGGCAGCCGCTTGTTCGGCACGTGGTTGACGCTCTTCACGCGGAGCGCGAGGCTGGCGTTCTTCACGTGGCGCACGTTCTTCGCGCGGCTGGCGAGCCGGGCGTTCTTCGGCAACAACAGCTGCACCGGCAACGGCTGGCGCAGCGTCCAGCGGCTCGCGCAGTTCGCGCACACGCTCTTCGCGCTCGCCACGTGGCTTGCGGTCTTCGCGTGGGGCGCGTGGAGTACGCGGTGCGCGCTCTTCACGCGGTGCCCGTTCTACGGTCGGGGTTTCTTCACGGGCTTCGCGAGGCGCACGCTCTTCACGTGGGGCGCGTTCTTCACGCGGCGCACGCTCTTCGCGCGGCTTGCGCTCTTCGTCACGACGGCCGTTGCGGTTACGGCTCTGCTGGCGACCGTTGCGACGCTCTTCGTTGCGTGCAGGGCGCTCGGTCGCTGGTTTCTCAACCACAACCGGTGCAGCAGGCTCTTCCTTGGTGGCGAACAGGCTTACCAGCGACTTCACCAGGCCTTTGAACAGGCTTGGCTCAGGCATTACGGCCGGAGCGGCAACCGGAGCGGCAGCTTCAACCGGAACCGGTGCGTTGGCACGGGCCGGAGCGGTTTTCACGGCGGCTTCCTGGCGAACCAGGGTGCGGGTCGCGGCGGCTGGCTGGACTTCTTCCACTTCGGCGGCGGCAGCGGCGATTTCGTAGCTGGACTGGCCGCTGTGGGCTTCCGGGCTGTCATCACGCAGGCGCTGCACTTCGAAGTGCGGGGTTTCGAGGTGATCGTTCGGCAGGATGACGATACGGGCACGGGTGCGCAGTTCGATCTTGGTGATCGAGTTGCGTTTTTCGTTGAGCAGGAAAGCGGCAACCGGAATCGGCACTTGCGCGCGGACTTCGGCGGTGCGGTCTTTCAGGGCTTCTTCTTCGATCAGGCGCAGGATCGCCAGGGACAGCGATTCAACGTCACGGATGATGCCGGTGCCGTTGCAACGTGGGCAAACGATGCCGCTGCTCTCGCCCAGGGACGGACGCAGGCGCTGACGGGACATTTCCAGCAGGCCGAAGCGCGAGATGCGGCCGACCTGTACGCGGGCACGGTCAGCTTCCAGGCATTCGCGGACTTTCTCTTCCACGGCGCGCTGGTTCTTGGCTGGGGTCATGTCGATGAAGTCGATCACGATCAGGCCGCCGATGTCACGCAGGCGCAGCTGGCGGGCGATTTCTTCGGCCGCTTCCAGGTTGGTCTGCAGGGCGGTTTCTTCGATGTCGCTGCCTTTGGTTGCACGCGCCGAGTTGATGTCGATGGACACCAGGGCTTCGGTCGGGTCGATCACGATGGAGCCACCGGAAGGCAGTTCGACCACGCGCTGGAAGGCGGTCTCGATCTGGCTTTCGATCTGGAAACGGTTGAACAGCGGAACGCTGTCTTCGTACAGCTTGATCTTGCTGGCGTACTGCGGCATCACCTGGCGGATGAAGGTCAGGGCTTCGTCCTGGGCTTCAACGCTGTCGATCAGCACTTCGCCGATGTCCTGGCGCAGGTAATCGCGGATGGCGCGGATGATCACGTTGCTTTCCTGGTAGATCAGGAACGGCGCGGAACGATCCAGGGAGGCTTCCTTGATGGCGGTCCAGAGTTGCAGCAGGTAGTCGAGGTCCCACTGCATTTCTTCGCTGCTGCGGCCCAGGCCGGCAGTGCGCACGATCAGGCCCATGTCGGCCGGTGCGATCAGGCCGTTCAGCGCTTCACGCAGTTCGTTGCGCTCTTCGCCTTCGATGCGACGGGAAATGCCGCCGGCACGCGGGTTGTTCGGCATCAGGACCAGGTAACGGCCAGCCAGGCTGATGAAGGTGGTCAGGGCGGCGCCCTTGTTGCCACGTTCTTCTTTTTCGACCTGGACGATGACTTCCTGGCCTTCGCTCAGGACGTCCTTGATGTTCACGCGGCCTTCGGGGGCTTTCTTGAAGTATTCGCGGGAGATTTCTTTGAGGGGCAGGAAGCCGTGGCGCTCGGAGCCGAAATCGACAAAGGCAGCCTCGAGGCTTGGTTCGATGCGAGTAATACGGCCTTTATAGATGTTGGCCTTCTTTTGCTCGCGTGCACCGGATTCGATGTCCAGGTCGTAGAGGCGTTGGCCATCTACCAGTGCAACACGCAACTCTTCGGGTTGAGTTGCGTTAATCAGCATTCTTTTCATGTTGTACCGTCGGTTTCCGGGCTGCCGGAAACGGCGTTCG
This sequence comes from Pseudomonas sp. DR208, assembly GCF_019823005.1. NCBI lineage: Bacteria > Pseudomonadati > Pseudomonadota > Gammaproteobacteria > Pseudomonadales > Pseudomonadaceae > Pseudomonas > Pseudomonas sp. DR208. The sequence continues at coordinate 4,965,990 of NZ_CP081944.1, read as the reverse complement.
GCACACACGACTTCTCACGGTCGGTGTCAGGTGCGTCAAGAGTGGTTGGCCACTCCAGTGTCCAGCAATAACAGGCCAATTGGGCCGGTACCGCGACGGACGCGTCCTGCTTGTTAGCGGTGGTGACAAAGGCACCACTTCAACAAAAGCTAAGGTCAGGAGGAGGAATCAACCGGCGACTGTGGACGAGATGAAGCGTCTAAATATAAGCCTAGTGCTACACGGTCCGACGGTTGTGCATCTCCACCCTACACGTATCCCTGATAATTCGGGTGCTGCCGCGCGCAGAATCCGCAGCGGGTTGGCATTTACCGTGTTCTCCAATGGGGAGTCCACGCTCATGGCTAAACAAGACTAGGTGTGGGCGGTTGCGCTCTCACTCAGCTCTTAACAGGCGTTGTTTCCGAAGCATTCGCCGTGGTCTGGTCCAAGACTGACTGCACTTTGTGAACTGGCCGTAAATATCGGCGCAGAACGCGAGTATTCACTCTGCTTTCTGCACTCGCTTCAGGCCTCATGTCACCTGCGCTTGTTACAACCTTGAACCTTCCAGGGTGGCGAAAGCCCCGTAGGACGGCCTCGCGTCCTGATGAATTGCGATGGTCAGGGCCGGCAGTTTGCCGCATGTCCTCTGTCCAGGCCGCTTTTGGCGGCGTTCGCGACTATAGCAGCAATGATTAAGTGCTTCAATTCCATAAAAAATTGTTATCATCGCCGCCATGACGACTACCGCCCCCCAGACCCCCAGCGTCCAGCTGCTCGAGGTCTCGCCGGAATATGCCGGCCAACGCATCGACAATTTTCTCCTGGCCAGGCTCAAAGGCGTGCCCAAGACCTTGATTTACCGCATCTTGCGTAAAGGTGAAGTGCGGGTGAACAAGGGCCGGATCAAGCCCGAGTACAAGTTGCAGGCGGGCGATATCGTGCGCGTGCCACCGGTGCGCGTGCCTGAGCGTGACGAGCCTGTACCGTTGGCCCAGGGCTTGTTGCAGCGCCTGGAAGCCTCGATTGTCTTCGAAGACAGCAAGCTGATTGTGATCAACAAGCCCTGCGGCATTGCGGTGCATGGTGGCAGCGGCCTGAATTTCGGTGTGATCGAAGCCTTTCGTCAGTTGCGCCCGGATGCCAAGGAGCTGGAACTGGTCCACCGCCTGGACCGCGACACGTCCGGCCTGCTGATGATCGCCAAGAAACGCAGCATGTTGCGCCACCTGCACACCGCCTTGCGCGGCGATGGCGTGGACAAGCGCTACATGGCGCTGGTGCGCGGTAACTGGGCCAGTTCCATCAAGAGCGTCCGTGCGCCGTTGCAGAAGAGCAACCTGCGCTCCGGCGAGCGCATGGTCGAAGTGGATGAGGAGGGCAAAGAAGCCCTGACCCTGTTCAAGGTGCTGCGCCGTTTCGGCGACTTCGCCACGATGGTCGAGGCCAAGCCGGTCACCGGGCGCACCCATCAGATTCGTGTGCACACCCTGCACGCGGGTCACTGCATCGCGGGCGATACCAAGTACGGCGACGAAGATTTCTCCAGGGAAATCCGCGATCTGGGCGGCAAGCGCCTGTTCCTGCACGCCTACATGCTCACCGTGCCGCTGCCAGATGGTGGCGAGTTGAAGCTGCAGGCACCGGTCGATGAGATGTGGGCCAAGACCGTGGAGCGCTTGAGTGTCGCGCCTTGACTACAAACTGCTGATATTCGATTGGGATGGCACCCTGGCCGACTCCATTGGCCGGATTGTCGAGTCGATGCACGCTGCGTCGACCCGCTCGGGGTATACGCTGTGCAGTGATCTGGCGGTCAAGGGCATTATCGGCCTCGGCTTGCCTGAGGCGATTCGCACCTTGTACCCCGAGATCAGCGACGCCGAACTGGTCGCGTTTCGCGAGCACTACGCCGATCACTACATTGCATTGGAGGCCACCCCTTCGCCGCTGTTCGACGGTGTGGTGCAGTCCCTGGAGGCATTCCGTGTCCAGGGCTATCACCTGGCAGTCGCCACTGGCAAGGCACGACGTGGCCTGGATCGGGTGCTCAAGGCCCACGGCTGGGAAGATTATTTCGATATCACCCGCGCCGCCGATGAAACTGCCAGCAAGCCTCATCCTCTGATGCTGGAGCAGATCCTAGCCCATTGCGGCGTGTCGCCACGCCAGGCCTTGATGGTGGGCGATGCCTCCTTCGACCTGATGATGGCGCGCAATGCGGGCATGGACAGTGTGGCGGTCAGCTATGGCGCCCAGGCTGCCGAGGCGTTGCAGCAATATGAGCCGCGTCTGACGATTGATCATTTTTCCGAATTGCAGGCCTGGCTCAGCCGGGCCCAATAAGTCTTTGCTGGGGTTGATGGCATGAGTGATGAGTGGAAAGCGCCCGAAAAGGCTGAAAGCAGTGATGACAAAAGCTGGAAGCTGCTGGAGAAAACCCTTCTGGCCAGCGTTCAGGAGCAGCGTCGCGCGCGGCGTTGGGGGATTTTCTTCAAGCTGCTGACCTTTGTCTGGCTCATCGGCATGCTGGCGCTGTTCAGTCCACTGGTGGACATGGAAAAAAGCGCAACCCGGGGTGCCAATTACACTGCCCTGATCGAAGTGCGCGGAGTGATTGCCGACAAGGAGTCCGCCAGTGCCGACAACATTGTCAGCAGTCTGCGCGCCGCGTTCGAAGACCCTAAGGTCAAAGGTGTGATCCTGCGCATCAACAGTCCGGGCGGCAGCCCGGTGCAATCGGGTTATGTGTATGACGAGATCCGTCGTCTGCGTGGTCTGCACCCGGATACCAAGCTGTATGCGGTGATTTCCGACCTGGGCGCCTCGGGTGCCTATTACATTGCCAGTGCCGCTGACCAGATCTACGCCGACAAGGCCAGTCTGGTGGGTTCCATTGGCGTGACGGCGGCCGGTTATGGTTTCGTCGGCACCATGGAGAAGCTCGGGGTGGAGCGTCGCACGTACACTTCGGGTGAACACAAATCTTTCCTCGATCCCTTCCAGCCGCAAAAGGCCGATGAGACCCAGTTCTGGCAGGGTGTGCTCGATACCACCCATCGCCAATTCATCGCTAGCGTGAAACAGGGGCGTGGTGATCGTCTGAAGGACAAAGACCATCCGGAGCTGTTCTCCGGCCTGGTGTGGTCCGGCGAGCAGGCGTTGCCGCTGGGCTTGATCGACGGCCTGGGCAGTGCCAGTTCGGTGGCGCGGGATGTGATTGGCGAGAAGGAGTTGGTGGATTTTACGGTTGAGGAATCGCCGTTTGATCGTTTCTCCAAGCGGCTCGGTGCCAGTGTGGCGGAGAAGCTGGCCTTTTACATGGGCTTTCAAGGCCCAAGCCTGCGCTGAGCCCCAGGCTACATATAGATCAAAATGTGGGAGGGGGCTCGCCCCCGATTGCGGTGGGTCAGCTGCGGGTTAGTTGGCTGATCCTCTGCTATCGGGGGCAAGCCCCCTCCCACATTTGCTTGTGGTGTTCTCAGGGGATTTGCACGCCTTCGGCCAGCAGCATATCCACCAGGCGAATGAGGGGAAGGCCGATGAGGCTGGTGGCGTCCGACCCTTCGGTACTTTGGAACAGGCTCACGCCCAACCCCTCGGCCTTGAAGCTTCCCGCACAGTTATACGGCTGCTCGACTCGCAAATAGCGCTCGATGCGCTCTGCATCGAGTTCGCGCATATGCACGGTAAAAGGCACGCAGTCGACCTGGCAGTGCCCCGTCTTGCTGTTGAGTAGTGCCAGCCCAGTGAAGAAGCTGACGCGCTTGCCGGTGGCGGCCAACAGTTGCTCGCGGGCATTCTTGAAGGTGTGCGGCTTGCCGATGATCCGGCCATCGAGTGCGGCCACCTGGTCGGAGCCGATAATCAAATACCCCGGATGGCTGGCGGCAAGGGCGCGGGCTTTCTGTTCGGCCAGGCGCTTGACCAGTTCCTCGGCGGATTCATTTTCGTGGTGACTTTCATCGATATCCGGTGAGCTGCAGATAAACGGCAGGTGCAGGCGGCTCAGCAATTCCCGGCGATACACCGAGCTGGATGCGAGTAATAAAGGCAGCATGGGCGTCTCCTCAGGTCGGCAGCGGATTCTAGCGGGGCGACCGGCTGACGCACAGGGCTGAATTTCCTTTGACATGGCTGGGTGCATCCCTATAATGCTGCGCCTATGTTGAATGACCCGATTCCACCTCACGTTGACCCGCGCAAATTGGCTGATCGTGGCACTTCCCTTCAAGGTGAGTTGCTGCTGGCCGATTTGGAGAGACTCTGCGACCCGCTTTCCGACACTGTCGGTACGGTGCAGGCCAAATTTGTTTTTGAACGAGATGAACGTAAATCTGTGGTAATCCACAGTTTTATCGACACCGAAGTCAAAATGGTTTGCCAGCGTTGTCTTGAGCTGGTCACCCTGCCGATCCACAGCGAGTGCAGTTATGCTGTGGTGAAGGAGGGTGCGAATACCCAGTCGTTGCCGAAAGGTTATGACGTGCTGGAACTGGGCGAAGATCCTTTGGATCTGCATGCACTGATCGAGGAGGAGCTTCTGCTCGCCTTGCCCATTGTGCCTGCTCATCATCCGGAAGAATGCCAGCAGCCGGCGGGCCTCGATGACGAGCCCGAACCGAGCGAGGACGAGGTAACGCGGTCCAACCCGTTCAGTGTATTGGCGCAGTTAAAGCGTGACCCAAACGTTTAGGAGTTAATCAATTATGGCTGTTCAGCAGAACAAAAAATCCCGCTCCGCCCGTGACATGCGCCGTTCGCACGACGCTCTCGAGGCTAGCACCCTGTCCGTGGAAAAGACCACCGGTGAAGTTCACCTGCGTCACCACGTATCGCCAGAAGGCGTATACCGTGGCCGTAAAGTGATCGACAAGGGCGCTGACGAGTAATCACTTGTCTGCTCTAGTCATCGCGATAGACGCAATGGGCGGGGACTTCGGTCCCCGCAGCATTGTTCAGGCCTGCATTGCCAGCCTGTCTGCAACACCCTCGCTGCACCTGGCCCTCGTCGGCCAACCCTCCTTACTTGAAGAACTGATTGCCAGCCATCCGGCGGTGGATCGCGCGCGCCTGACGATTACGCCAGCCAGCGAATCCATCACCATGGATGAAAAGCCAGCGGCAGCCCTGCGTGGCAAGCCTGACTCTTCGATGCGGGTGGCCCTGGAACTGCTGCGTGATGGCAAGGTGCAAGCCTGTGTCAGCGCCGGCAATACCGGGGCGCTGATGGCGTTGTCGCGGTTTGTGCTCAAGACCCTGCCCGGCATTGATCGACCGGCTATGGTGGCGGCGATTCCGACGCAAAAAGGCTATTGCCAGTTGCTGGACCTGGGCGCAAACGTCGATTGCAGTGCCGAGCATCTGCTCCAGTTCGCCGTGATGGGCTCGGTGGCCGCCGAGGCGCTTGGCGTGGCCCGCCCGCGCGTTGCCTTGCTGAATATCGGCACCGAAGACATCAAGGGCAACCAGCAGGTCAAGCTGGCCGCCACGTTGCTGCAGGGCGCGCGGGGTTTGAATTACGTCGGGTTTGTCGAAGGTGACGGCTTGTACCGTGGCGAAGCGGACGTGGTGGTGTGTGACGGGTTTGTCGGCAATATCCTGCTCAAATCCAGCGAAGGCCTGGCGACCATGATCGCCACGCGTATCGAGGCGCTGTTCAAGCAGAACCTGGCATCGCGCGTTGTCGGCGCCCTGGCGCTGCCGTTGATGCGCCGCCTGCAGGCTGACCTGGCTCCGGCGCGGCATAATGGCGCGAGTTTTCTGGGGTTGCAGGGCATTGTGGTGAAAAGCCACGGCTCGGCCGGTGTCGAGGGTTTTCAAAGTGCGATCGCTCGGGCAGTGATCGAGATCCAGGAAAACCTGCCGCAACGCTTGCACGGCCGTCTTGAGGACCTGTTGCCTTAGGCGAATCGGCCCGGGAGTGCTTAAATGTGACCGGCCAGTTCAATTGACCATCCAATCTGTCAGTTTCGTGCGCTCCCACCGTAGGAGTGCGCATTTTTGACGACCAGATCATTAGGGGCTTGTTACATGTCTACATCCCTCGCATTCGTCTTTCCAGGGCAGGGTTCGCAGTCCCTCGGCATGTTGGCCGAGCTGGGCGCGCAATACCCGCTGATCCTGGACACCTTCAAGGAAGCTTCCGACGCCCTGGGTTACGACCTGTGGGCACTGACCCAGCAGGGGCCGGAAGAGCAACTCAATCAAACCGATAAAACCCAGCCGGCCATCCTGACCGCCTCGATCGCCCTGTGGCGCCTGTGGCTGGCAGAAGGCGGCGCACGCCCTGCATTCGTCGCCGGCCACAGCCTGGGCGAATACAGCGCCCTGGTTGCCGCGGGCAGCCTGACCCTGGGTGAGGCGGTCAAGCTGGTCGAGCGTCGTGGCCAACTGATGCAAGAAGCCGTTCCGGCCGGGCAGGGCGGCATGGCCGCGATCCTGGGCCTGGACGACGCCGTGGTGATCGAAGCCTGCGCCGAAGCGGCCCAGGGCGAAGTCGTCAGTGCAGTGAATTTCAATTCCCCGGGCCAGGTGGTGATCGCCGGTGCCAAGGCTGCCGTTGAGCGTGCCATCGAAGGCTGCAAGGCCCGTGGCGCCAAGCGTGCGTTGCCGTTGCCGGTGAGCGTGCCGTCGCACTGCGAGCTGATGCGCCCGGCGGCCGAGCGTTTTGCCGAGTCCATCGCCGCCATCAACTGGCAAGCGCCGCAGATCCCGTTGGTGCAGAACGTCAGCGCCGCCGTGGCTGCCGACCTCGAAACCCTCAAGCGCGATCTGCTGGAGCAGCTCTACAAGCCGGTACGCTGGGTTGAATCGGTCCAGACCCTGGCCGCCAATGGTGCGACTGAACTGGTTGAGTGTGGTCCGGGCAAAGTCCTGGCCGGCCTGAACAAGCGCTGCGCCGACGGCGTGTCGACTGCCAACCTCAATACCCCTGACGCCTTTGCTGCCGCTCGCGCGGCACTGGCCTGAATCCCTGAACTTAGGAGAAGCCTGCATGAGTCTGCAAGGTAAAGTTGCACTGGTCACCGGCGCAAGCCGTGGCATTGGCCAGGCGATCGCCCTGGAGCTGGGCCGTCAGGGCGCCGTTGTGATCGGCACCGCTACTTCCGCCTCGGGCGCCGAGCGTATCGCCGCGACCCTGAAGGAAAACGGCGTGCAAGGCACCGGCCTGGAACTTAACGTGACCAGCGATGAGTCCGTGGCTGCCGTTTTGGCCGAGATCACCGCACAGTTCGGCGCGCCGGCGATTCTGGTGAATAACGCCGGCATCACCCGCGACAACCTGATGATGCGCATGAAAGACGACGAGTGGTACGACGTGGTCGACACCAACTTGAACAGTCTGTTTCGCCTGTCCAAGGGCGTTTTGCGCGGTATGACCAAGGCGCGTTGGGGCCGAATTATCAATATTGGCTCCGTAGTGGGTGCCATGGGCAACGCAGGCCAAGTAAACTACGCAGCCGCCAAGGCCGGTCTGGAAGGTTTCAGCCGTGCATTGGCACGTGAAGTCGGCTCGCGGTCGATTACGGTCAACTCGGTGGCTCCAGGGTTCATCGACACCGATATGACCCGCGAATTGCCGGAAGCACAGCGTGAAGCGTTGCTGACGCAGATTCCGCTGGGCCGTCTGGGCCAGGCTCAAGAGATCGCGAATGTGGTCACTTTCCTGGCATCCGACGGTGCGGCATACGTGACTGGGGCTACAATCCCGGTGAACGGCGGGATGTACATGAGTTAAATTGTGACGGATCGCTTCAAAAATATGTCATACGAGCTGTCTAAAATCCGTTATAAAGCTGCAACTTAATTTATAGGCAGGTGGCCGACCGGGTACAGGGTGAAGCTTTCAGTTGAAAAGCTGAAAAGGCTTTCTATACACTTACCCACTGGCCAGCTGCCTGAATTTGTCCATTAGGAGTTAAACAAGGTATGAGCACCATCGAAGAGCGCGTCAAGAAAATCGTCGCCGAGCAACTGGGCGTTAAAGAAGAAGAAGTGGTCAACACTGCTTCCTTCGTAGAAGACCTGGGTGCCGATTCCCTTGACACCGTTGAGCTGGTGATGGCTCTGGAAGAGGAATTCGAGACCGAAATCCCGGACGAAGAAGCTGAAAAAATCACTACTGTTCAAGCTGCTATCGACTACGTTACTAGCCACCAGGCGTAATAGTTTGTAGTCGTCGCTTGCTGTCAGGGAAAAACCGCACTGCTGTAACGGCGTGCGGTTTTTTCTTTAGCCCTGATGAAAAGTACGCGCTGAAGCAAAAGTGTCGTCATTAGAAAAAGGAGAGTGCTGTGTCGCGTAGACGCGTCGTAGTCACCGGTATGGGTATGTTGTCGCCACTGGGCACGGATGTGCCAAGCAGTTGGCAGGGCATTCTGGCTGGCCGCAGTGGTATTGGTCTGATCGAACACACGGACCTTTCTGCCTATTCCACCCGTTTTGGCGGCTCGGTAAAGGGTTTCAATGTCGAGGAATATCTCTCGATCAAGGAATCCCGCAAACTCGACCTGTTCATTCAATACGGCCTGGCAGCCGGTTTTCAGGCGGTGCGTAATGCCGGCCTGGAAGTCACCGACGCCAACCGTGACCGCATCGGCGTGGCCATGGGGTCGGGTATTGGCGGTTTGACCAATATCGAAGAAACCAGCCGCACGTTGCACGATTCCGGCCCCCGTCGAATTTCGCCGTTCTTCGTCCCGGGCTCGATCATCAATATGATTTCCGGTTTCCTGTCCATCCACCTGGGCGCACAGGGACCTAACTACGCCATCGCCACGGCGTGCACCACCGGCACGCACTGCATTGGCATGGCGGCGCGCAATATCGCCTATGACGAAGCCGACGTGATGATCGCCGGTGGCGCCGAAATGGCGGCCTGCGGCCTCGGCATGGGCGGCTTCGGCGCGTCCCGTGCGCTGTCGACGCGCAACGACGAGCCGACCCGCGCCAGCCGTCCATGGGACAAAGGCCGTGACGGTTTCGTGCTGTCCGACGGTGCCGGCGCCCTGGTGCTGGAAGAGTTGGAACACGCCAAGGCGCGTGGTGCCACCATCTACGCCGAGCTGATTGGCTTTGGCATGAGCGGTGACGCCTACCACATGACCTCGCCACCGTCCGACGGTGCCGGCGCCGCGCGTTGCATCACCAACGCCCTGCGCGATGCCAAGGTGAATGCGGACCAGGTGCAGTACATCAACGCCCACGGGACTTCGACTCCGACGGGCGACCTGGCGGAAGCCGAGGCCATCAAGTCGGTGTTCGGTGAGCACGCCTATAAGCTGGCGGTCAGCTCCACCAAGTCCATGACCGGTCACCTCTTGGGTGCGGCGGGCGCGGTCGAGGCGATCTTCAGTGTGATGGCCATCAAGGATCAGGTCGCGCCGCCGACCATCAACCTGGATGAGCCTGACGAAGGCTGCGACCTGAACTTCGTGCCTCACGAAGCGCAGCCGATGCCGATCGACGTGGCGATCTCCAACTCGTTCGGGTTTGGCGGCACCAACGGTTCCCTGGTGTTCCGCCGGTTCGCCGAGTGATGCACAGCTGGGTCGACGGTCAGCCAGCGGACAGCGTGCCCCTGAAAGATCGTGGCCTGGCGTATGGCGATGGGCTGTTCGAGACCATCGCCGTCAAGGCCGGGCAGCCGGTGCTGCTCGACCGTCACCTGCAACGCCTCGACGAGGGTTGCAGGCGCCTCGCCTTGGTTGCGGATCCGATGGTGATCCGCAGCGAAGTGCTGGCCTACGCCACCGCCCTTGGCGAGGGTGTCCTCAAATTGATCCTGACCCGTGGCGACAGCCTGCGCGGTTATGGCATCAACCCTGGCGCACCGGTGCGCCGTATCTTGCAGGGCAGCCCGCCTGCTACTTATCCCAGCGCTCATGGAACCGATGGCATCCGCCTGTTTCCCTGTGCCACCCGCTTGGCCGAACAGCCGTTGCTGGCTGGTCTCAAGCACCTCAACCGTCTGGAACAGGTGATCGCCCGCGCCGAGTGGCAGGACACCAAGCACGCTGAAGGCTTGATGCTGGATGTGTCCGGTCGCGTGATCGAAGGCGTATTCAGCAACCTGTTCCTGGTGCGCAATGGCTTGTTACTAACCGCTGATCTGACGCGTTGCGGCGTGGCCGGGGTGATGCGTGCCGAGATTCTGGCCCAGGCACAGACCCTGGGCGTCCCGGTGGCCGTGGCCGACATCAGTGTCGAGCAGTTGCAGCAAGCCGACGAAGTCTTCGTGTGTAACAGCGTTTATGGCATTTGGCCGGTGCGCGAGTGCGCTGCGATGAGCTGGTCGGTTGGCCCGCTCACCCGTAAACTGCAGGGCATTGTTCGCGCGCTATTGGAAATTTGAGTTGATACGAAAACTGGTTGTACTGCTGCTGATCGGTCTGTTCTCGGCGGCTTTGCTGTTGGGTTATGGCGCCTGGAAATACGACGCTGCCCTGAAGCAGCCCTTGAAGCTGACCCAGGAGCAATTGCTCGACGTACCGGCAGGGGCGACCCCCACCGGCACCTTCAATCGCCTGGAAGCTGACGGCGTACTGGATGGTGCCTTCTGGTTGCGCCTGTACTGGCGCTTCAACCTGGACGGCCAGCCATTGCACAGCGGCGAATACCGCATGACGCCCGGCATGACGGCGCAAGGCTTGATCGGCTTGTGGCAGCGTGGCGAAGTGGTGCAATACAGCCTGACGCTGGTCGAAGGTTGGAACTTCCGCCAGGTACGCTCGGCCCTGGCCAAGCATGAAAAGATCGTGCAGACGCTGTCGGGCCTGAGCGACAGCGACGTCATGGACAAGCTCGGTCACCCTGGCGTGTTTCCAGAAGGGCGGTTCTTCCCCGATACCTACCGTTTCGTGCGTGGCATGACCGACGTCGAATTCCTGAAGAAAGCCTACAACCGCCTGGACGACGTACTCGCCCAGGAATGGAGCAAGCGCGCTGCCGACGCGCCTTACACAGACCCTTACCAAGCGCTGATCATGGCCTCCCTGGTGGAGAAAGAGACGGGTGTGCCTGAGGAGCGTGGGCAGATTGCCGGGGTATTTGTGCGGCGCCTGAAGGTCGGCATGCTGCTGCAGACCGACCCGACGGTGATCTACGGCCTGGGTGAACGCTACAACGGCAAGTTGACCCGCGCGCACCTCAAGGAAGCCAATCCCTACAACACCTACATGGTCGCCGGCCTGCCGCCGACGCCCATTGCCATGGTCGGCCGCGAGGCGATCCATGCCGCGCTGAACCCGGTGCCGGGCAGCAGCCTGTATTTCGTTGCCCGTGGCGATGGCAGCCACATTTTCTCGGATAACCTGGATGCGCATAATGCCGCCGTGCGTGAGTTCCAACTCAAGCGACGCGCCGATTACCGCTCCAGCCCGGCGCCGGTGGTGAAGCCTGCCGAAGACGCAACGCCACCGGCGGATGTGCCCGCCGAGGCGCCGGTAGAAAAGCCGGCCGACCCTGCTCCGGACGCTACCGCGCCGCAAAGCCCGCAATAATTCTGACTAAGGACTGCCTGTGACTGGCTTGTTTATTACCCTGGAAGGCCCCGAAGGCGCCGGCAAAAGCACCAACCGCGATTACCTGGCCGAGCGCTTGCGCAGCGAAGGCATCGAGGTGGTGTTGACCCGTGAGCCCGGTGGCACGCCGCTGGCCGAGCGTATCCGCGAAGTGCTGCTGGCGCCGGGTGACGAGCAGATGAACCCGGACACCGAGCTGCTGCTGGTGTTCGCCGCCCGTGCCCAGCACCTGGCCGAGGTGATCCGTCCGGCCCTGGCCCGTGGTGCCGTGGTGATTTGTGACCGTTTCACCGATTCTACCTACGCCTACCAGGGCGGCGGTCGGGGCTTGTCCGTGGAGCGCATCGCCACCCTGGAAACCTTTGTCCAAGGCGACTTGCGCCCTGACCTGACCTTGCTGTTCGATCTGCCGGTGGAAGTCGGCATGGCCCGTGCCAGCGCCCGTGGCCGCCTGGACCGCTTCGAGCTGGAAGGCGATGGGTTCTTCAACGCGGTACGCAGTGCATTCCTCACACTTGCCAAGGCGGAGCCCGCGCGGTACTCCCTGCTGGATGCAGCCCAGCCGCTGGCGCAGGTGCAGCAGGCCATCGACGCGCTGCTACCCGAACTGCTGGAGCGCGCCCGTGGCTGAAGCCTACCCGTGGCAGGACAGCCTGTGGCAACAACTGGCCGGCCGTGCCCAGCACGCCCACGCCTACCTGTTGCATGGGCCGGTGGGGATCGGCAAGCGAGCGTTGGCCGAGCGCCTGATGGCAAGCCTGCTGTGCCAGCGCCCGATCAATCTTGAGGCCTGCGGCGAGTGCAAGTCCTGCCTGCTGCTCAAGGCCGGCAGCCACCCGGATAACTACCTGCTGGAACCCGAGGAAGCCGACAAGGCAATCAAGGTCGACCAGGTGCGCGACCTGGTCAGCTTCGTGGTACAGACCGCACAGATGGGCGGACGCAAGGTGGTGCTGATCGAGCCGGTGGAGGCGATGAACATCAATGCTGCCAACGCCTTGCTCAAAAGCCTGGAGGAGCCGTCCGGCGATACGGTGTTGTTGCTGGTGAGTCACCAGTCCAGCCGTTTGCTGCCAACCATCCGCAGCCGCTGCGTGCAGCAGGCGTGCCCGCTGCCAAGCGAGGCCATGAGTCTTGCGTGGCTGGCGCAGGCGTTGTCGGAGTGCTCCCAGGACGAACGGGTCGAGTTGCTGACCCTGGCCGCCGGTTCGCCGTTGGCGGCGGTGAAGCTGCAGGTCCAGGGCGTGCGTGAACAACGTGCGCTGGTGGTGGAGGGGGTCAAGAAACTGATCAAGCAGGAAGTGTCCGCCACCCAGCTGGCAGAAAGCGCCTGGAAGGACATCCCCCTGCTGTTGCTGTTCGACTGGTTCTGCGACTGGTCAAGCCTGATCCTGCGCTACCAGCTGACCCAGGATGAAAACGGTCTGGGCCTGCCGGATATGCGCAAGGTGGTGCAGTACCTGGCGCAGAAAAGTGCCCAGGACAAGGTGCTGGCGATCCAGGACTGGATCCTCGCCCAGCGCCAGAAGGTGCTCGGCAAGGCCAATCTCAACCGCGTGCTGCTGCTTGAAGCGTTGCTGGTGCAATGGGTCGGTTTGCTCGGACGCCGTTAATTTCCGTGGCCGGCGGGTGTATCGTCGGCCAGACACTTTTCGTGACTGAAGTTGTAGACTCCTATGATTGTAGATTCCCACTGCCACCTTGACCGCCTCGACCTGGCCCAGCACGGCGGTTCCCTTGACGCTGCCCTCGACGCCGCACGCCAGCGTGGGGTAGGGCACTTCCTGTGCATCGGCGTCAGCGCGGAGAATGCAGCGGACGTCAAATCCCTGGCCGAGCGTTATGCCGATGTGGATTGCTCGGTGGGCATCCACCCGCTGGACCTCAAGCCCGGTGAAGCCCCGGCACTCGACTGGCTGCTGGGTGAACTCAATCACCCGCGCGTGGTGGCCATTGGCGAAACCGGCCTGGATTACCACTACGAACCCGAAGCCGCCGAGTTGCAGCAGGCTTCGTTCCGCCTGCACCTGCAAGCCGCCCGGCAGACCGACAAACCGGTGATCGTCCACACCCGTGGCGCCCGTGCCGACACCCTGACCCTGCTGCGCGAAGCGGCATTGCCCCAGGCTGGCGTGTTGCATTGCTTTACCGAAGACTGGGACATGGCCAAGGCGGCGCTGGACCTGGGGTTCTATATTTCGCTGTCGGGCATCGTCACCTTCCGCAACGCCGACGCCCTGCGTGATGTCGCACGCCAGGTGCCCGCCGACCGCCTGCTGGTGGAAACCGATTCCCCGTACCTGGCTCCCATCCCCCATCGCGGCAAGCCGAACCTGCCGGAGTATGTGCGCGACGTGGCGGATTACCTGGCGATGCTGCGCGGTGAGTCTTACGAGCGTTTTGCCGAGCAGACCACTGAAAACTTCAAGCGCCTTTTCCCACTGGCCCACGTCGCTTCTTGATGCGAGGGTCAAATCGCAGGCAAAAAAAACCCGGGTTCTGGGGGGGTGAATCCGGGTTAAGACCATTAGGAGTAAAACAAGGGTACGCGGTCCGTTGGTACCCAGGTCGGCGCTTCACTTGGGGGAGATGTCACGCCGACAGTTCAAGTATTGATCAGTATCCGATTCAGTCCAGTCGCGGCTGATCGTTTTTTAAACAGATTTGGAATACGCGCGCTTCGCTTGAGTTCTCATCAGGTCGGTGCACGTGTGCAGTTGTTGCGTATTATTTCTGACTGATATCAATGAAAACGTTGGTGTGCTGAAAGTAAAGTGCATTCCGGGTTCACATAGACATTGCCCAACGACCGTTCAGTCGGGATAATCCCTCGCACCGGGTAAATCGTATCGCCACGTATCCGTGGCCCTGCGCAACCCTCCCTAATCCGACCTTTGCAGACCTCTTCCTCATGCACAAAGAACCCCGTAAGGTCCGTGAGTTTCGCCGCCGTGAGCAGGAAATTCTCGACACCGCACTCAAGCTGTTCCTTGAACAAGGTGAAGACAGCGTTACCGTCGAGATGATCGCGGATGCCGTGGGTATCGGCAAAGGCACGATCTACAAGCACTTCAAGTCCAAGGCCGAGATCTACCTGCGCCTGATGCTCGACTATGAGCGCGACTTGAACGAGCTGCTGCATTCGGCCGATGTCGACAAGGACAAGGAAGCCCTGTCCCGTGCCTACTTCGAGTTCCGCATGCGTGACCCGCAGCGCTATCGCCTGTTCGACCGGCTGGAAGAGAAGGTGGTCAAGGGCCACCAGGTGCCGGAGATGGTCGAGGAACTGCACAAGATCCGCGCCTCGAACTTCGAACGCCTGACTCTGCTGATCAAGGGGCGCATCAGCGAAGGCAAGCTCGAAGATGTGCCGCCGTATTTCCACTACTGCGCCGCCTGGGCTTTGGTCCACGGTGCCGTGGCGCTGTACCACTCGCCGTTCTGGAGCAACGTGCTGGAAGACCAGGAAGGTTTCTTCCAGTTTTTGATGGATATCGGCGTGCGCATGGGCAACAAGCGCAAGCACAGCAGTGAGCAGCCACCGGCAGAAACGCCTGCCACGTAATGATTTGCTGCCACGCGTAGTACCCCAGGAATATACTCAGGCATGGACTCTTGCTAAAAGCTGATTTATCAGTCAGCTTTTAGCGCGCCCGAATCATCCTCTGCCGGAGTGATCCATGATCGTTGATCGTCAAGGCAGGCGTTTTCGCAATTTGCGGATCAGCCTGACCTCAGCCTGCAATTACGCGTGTACCTACTGCGTGCCTAACGGCAAGCGGCTGGTGGCTGCCCAGGACGAACTCTCCGCCGAGGCCATGGCCCGTGGTGTGGAATACCTGATCGAAGCGGCGGGCATCGACCGCCTGCGCATCACCGGCGGCGAGCCGCTGGTCAGCCCCAAGCTGGAAGCGTTCATGGGCGCCGTGGGGGGGATGGGGCTCAGCGATATCAGCCTGACGACCAATGGCCAATTGCTCGCGCGCAAGCTGCCGTTGCTGGTGGAGGCCGGGATCAAGCGCATCAACGTGTCCCTCGATACCCTCGACGCAGATGCCTTCCGCAGCATTGCCCGTGGTGGCGACCTGGCCACTGTGCTCGACGGTATGGACCAGGCCCGCGCTGCAGGCATCAAGATCAAGGTCAATATGGTGCCGTTACGCGGCCAGAACCTCGACCAAGTCATGCCGCTGCTCGACTATTGCCTGGAGCGTGGCTACGAGCTGCGCTTTATCGAGTTGATGCGCATGGGCCACCTGGCCAAGGACTCCAACGCGTTCCTGCAGCAGTTTGTCAGCCTGCAACAACTGCTGGGTTTGATCGGTGAGCAGCATGAATACCTGCAAGCCAATGCGCCTGTGGATGCCACTGCCGTACGCTACGAAATCCCCGGTAAAGGCTTCTTTGGTGTGATCGCCAACGAAAGCGTACCGTTCTGCCGCACCTGCTCACGGTTGCGCTTGTCGTCCACGGGTTGGTTGCATGGCTGCCTGTCGTCGAGTAACCGTCACTACGTCGGCGACCTGCTGGACAAGCCGCGCCATCAAGCACTCCCGGCCTTGCAGGGGCTGTTGATGAAGGCGTTGGGTGACAAGCAGGAGGTGGCTTTTTCTGGCGGCGCCACCATCATGAAAATCATCGGCGGCTAACCAACCCGCAAAGCCAGCACGCAACCAACTGTGGGAAGGGGCAAGCTCCTCCCACATTTGTCATAGGTTGCTGCCAAATGGCGCAAAACCTGCATCACACGCCCATTCGCCGGTTTTCCGTCACCGGCTTCTGGAGGATTAGGATGCGTAGTGTGGTTTTGTTGCTGGCGTCGTTGACGCTGAGTGGCTGCATGACCGTCAGCGATATGGCCGAAGGTACCCGCTATCAGATGAGCGACGCCGGTTTGCTGGACCACAGCGATACCCGCCGTACCGCCTCGGTACGCATACAGCCGGACTCCTTTGTCTTTATCGCCCAGGGCGCCTTTGTGCCGCCGGGCAGTGCCTACCCGCGGCCGAACGTGGTGGCCGAAGAAGCCTTCAATGGCTTTGTCGAGTACTTCCCCATGGTGCGCCGCGCCCGTCAGCCTGAAGGCCTGGAGCAGGCCATGGCCGAAGCCCGCGCGGCGGGCGCTCACTACCTGCTGTACTGCCGTTTCGCCAAGGCGGATGACCGCATCGGCAACGCGGATGAATGGGCCGACCAGGAAGCCCTCGACCGCGTCGGCCTGGACAGCGGCGTCATCCAGATCATGTTGATCGAGACCAGCACCCAGTATTTGATTGATACTGCACGTATACGCAGTCGTGGCGGTTTACTGACGTTTCACGACAACAAGCCAGAAGACCTGATTGCCCGCCCCCTGGCGCAGTACGCCCGCGGCCTGTTGGGGATGAGCAATCCATAAGACCCAGGAGAACCCCATGACCGATTCCGCCAAGGCCAACGACCTGTTGGCCCAGTTGCCCAAGGGCAAGGGTCCGGCCCCGGTGCACCTGTGGAACCCGGACTTCTGCGGCCATATCGACATGCGTATCGCCCGTGATGGCACCTGGTTCTATCAAGGCACGCCGATCGGGCGCAAGCCGATGGTCAAGCTGTTCTCCAACATCATCCGTCGCGATGGCGATGATTACTTTCTGATTACCCCCGTGGAAAAAGTCGGCATCACCGTCGATGATGCTCCGTTTGTCGCCATTACCCTGGAAGTCGAAGGGCAGGGCGAAAGCCAGGTGCTGCGCTTCACCACCAACGTCGATGACCAGGTCGAAGCCGGCCTCGAACACCCGCTGCGGGTCGTGATCGATCCTGTGACCCAGGAGCCTGCACCCTATCTGCGAGTGCGCAGCAACCTCGAAGCCCTGGTGCACCGCAATGCGTTCTACCAGTTGGTGGAGTTGGCAGTGAGCCGTCCGATCAACGGTCAGAACTGGCTGGGCGTCTGGAGCGCAGGGGAGTTTTTCCCTATTGGCCTGGAGCCCTGACGCCGGTTTTATCATCTCCCTGAAATAATTCGCTTGCTGCACATGGGCGCTTTGCGTTATCAATTTGTACATGATTAGACATGTTCGATTTGATAAGAAAAAACGCGTCGTCGACGAGCTCATCCGCCGTATCGAGGGTGGGGTGATGGCCGACGGTTTCCTGCTGCCTGGCGAGCATCAATTGGCCGAGGAGTTCGCGGTGAGCCGCGGCACCCTGCGCGAGGCCTTGGCCGAACTCAAGCGGCGCAACTACATCGCGACCCAGAGCGGCGTCGGCTCCATCGTGACCTTTGACGGCATGGTGCTCGACCAGCGCAGTGGCTGGGCCCAAGCCCTGGCGGACACCGGTGCGAAGGTCAACACCGATATCCTGCGCCTGGAAGCGGTGACCCGCCCGGACCTGCTCAGCCGTTTCGGCAGCGACCAATTCATTGCCCTCGACCGCCGCCGTCGCACTACCGATGGCACTGCCGTGTCCCTGGAACGCTCGCTGATGCCCGCTTCCGGAGGCCTGGAGGGCCTGCCAAGAGTAGGCCTGATCGATAATTCCCTGACCATCACCCTGGCCGCCTACGGATATGTCGGCGCCGAAGGGGACCAATGGATCGGTGCCGAGCCCCTCAGCGATGAAGACGCCGAGTTGCTTGGCCGCCCAGCCGGTACGGTGTTCCTCAAGGCTTCGCGTACCACCTACGACCGTCGCGAACGTTTCATGGAGTATGTCGAAAGCTTGCTCGACCCTCTGCACTTTCGCCTGCACCTGCAATTTGGAAACTCGAAATGACCCCGCTCAATCGCGCCCTCGGCGCGTTCTACGGCCTGGCCTTGGGCGATGCCCTGGGCATGCCGACCCAGTCCTTGAGCCGCGAGCAGGTGCGTGCGCGTTTCGGTGCCATCACCGGCCTGGAAAACGCCGATGCCGACCAGCCCATCGCACCGAACATGCCCGCCGGCTCCATCACCGATGACACCGAACAGGCCATCCTGGTGGGCGAGTTGCTGGTGGAAGGCCGAGGCAAGATCGAACCCACTGTGCTTGCCCAGCGCCTGATCGACTGGGAAGCGGTGATGCGTGCCAAGGGCTCGCAGGATTTGCTCGGCCCCTCCACCAAGCGTGCAATCGACATGATCCTCGCCGGCCACACCCCGGAAGAGTCCGGCCGCTACGGCACCACCAACGGCGCCGCGATGCGCATCACGCCGGTGGGGATTGCCGCCGATGTCAGCGACCCGGCGCAGTTTATCCAGGCGGTGATCCAGGCCTGCCAGGTCACCCACAACACCACCCTGGGTATT
The DNA here is from genome assembly GCF_019823005.1 of Pseudomonas sp. DR208. Lineage (NCBI taxonomy): Bacteria > Pseudomonadati > Pseudomonadota > Gammaproteobacteria > Pseudomonadales > Pseudomonadaceae > Pseudomonas > Pseudomonas sp. DR208. The sequence continues at coordinate 4,947,212 of NZ_CP081944.1, read as the reverse complement.
TCCAGCGCGGCGGCGGTGGCGGCGGTGGTTTCGGCCGGCATCAACGGCGTGGACCTGGGCGAAGCGTTGAACATCGGCACCCAGGTTGCCCAGCAGGCCGAAGGCCATGGTCACTGGATCGCTGGTGGGCGGATTTCCACGCGCATCAGTTGGGCGCGGACCTTGAGCGTCGGCAGCGGTGACAAGGCCCTGTTCGCGGACCTGTTGTACGAATTGATCGGCACCTCCGTCGCGTCCCAGGAGTCGGTGGTGGTGTCGTTCGCCCTGGCCCAGCAAGTGGCGGTGGGCGAAATGAATGCCTTCGAGGCGTTGTGCCTGGCGGCCAGCCTTGGCGGCGACACTGACACCATCGCGGCGATTCTCGGCGCCATGCTCGGCGCGTGCCTGGGCATGCAGTGCTGGCCCGAGGCGATGATCGAACAGGTCAAGCAGGTCAATGGCCTGGATCTGCAATCGCTGGTTCAAGAGCTGTTGAAAATGCGCTGAGTCAGGACGACCGGAAGATTCGCTTTGTATACCTGCCACAACCACAACAATACAGGCACTTGGAGCACCCCCTCATGAGCAGTACATCTTCCGGTCAAAGCGCCGGGCAATTGGAAACACGCGGCATCGAACCGGTCCCGGAAGGCGAGTGCAACGGCCACCCGCTGCAACTGTTCTGGGTGTGGTTCGCGGCCAATATCAGCATCCTCGGCTTGCCGCTCGGCGCCACGCTGGTCGCGTTTCGCGGCCTGGCGATCTGGCAGGCCATCATCGTGGCGATCCTCGGCGCCGCCGGCTCCTTTGCGGTGGTCGGCATCATCTCCATCGCCGGCCGTCGCGGCCGTGCGCCCAGCCTGACGCTGTCCCGCGCCATCTTCGGTGTGCGCGGCAATATCGGCCCGACCCTTGTGTCGCTGATGTCGCGCCTGGGCTGGGAAACCGTCAACACCACCACGGCGGCCTTTGTGCTGCTGTCGTTGTGCTCGATCCTGTTCGGCTCGCCGGTCGAAGCCAAAAGCGCACCGGTGCTCACCCTGGTCTTCATCGCCATCTTCGTGCTGCTGACCTTATCGGTATCCGGGCTGGGCCACGCCACCTTGCTGGTGATCCAGAAGTGGGCCACCTACGTGTTCGGCGCGTTGAACATCCTGGTCGGCGGCTTCCTCTGCGCCACGATCGACTGGAGCGCGGTGTTCAACGCTACCCCGGCACCGTTGAGCGCGATGATCATCGGCATCGGCACCATGGCCGCCGGCACGGGTATCGGCTGGGCCAACGCCGGCGCGGACATGTCGCGCTACCAGCACCGCAGCGTCAAGGCGGTGCGCCTGGTGGCGTCGGCGGCGTTCGGTGCGGGCATTCCGCTGGTGCTGTTGATCACCCTCGGCGGCCTGTTGTCGGTGGGCAACAATGACCTGGCTTCGGCCACCGACCCGATCGTCGCGATCCGCGACATGCTGCCGACCTGGATGGCCGTGCCATACCTGATCACCGCGTTCGGTGGGTTGCTGCTGTCCAACAACCTGTCGGTGTACTCGGCGGGCCTCACCACGCTGACCCTCGGTTTGAAGGTCAAGCGCGTGCATGCGGTGATCGTCGATATCGTGGCGATCTTCGCCGGCTCCATCTACTTCATGCTGATCGCCGACAGTTTCTACGGCCCGTTCATCACGTTCATCTCTTTGCTGGCGGTGCCGATCACGGCATGGGTCGGCATCTTTGTGGTCGACCTGATCCACCGTCACTACTACAGCGCCAAGGACCTGCTGGACGTGAGCCCAAGCAGCGCCTACTGGTATCGCGGCGGTGTGGAGTGGCGTGCCTTCGGTGCCTGGGCCGTGGCGATCGTGCTGGGCTTCAGCTTCACCACCATCGGCACCACCGCCGAGAACATCTGGTTCGCCGGGCCTTTGTCCGACTCCTGGCTGGGCCACAACGGTCTGGGCTGGATCGTCACCTTCCTGGTGGCCGGCGGGATTTATGCGGTGCTGGGCGGTGCGGCTGACCGTCGCCCGGCTTTAGTCGAGAGCCCTAATGTCTAGATTGCTGCACACCGGCCAGGTCATCGTCGACCTGGTCATGGCCCTCGATACCTTGCCCGCAACCGGCGGCGACGTGCTGGCGCAATCGGCCAGTTTCGAAGCCGGCGGTGGCTTCAACGTGATGGCGGCTGCGCGGCGCAATGGGTTGGCGGTGGTCTACCTGGGCCGTCACGGCAACGGGCGCTTCGGCGACCTGGCACGCGCGGCGATGCAGGCGGAAGGTGTCGAAATCGCCCAAGCCGCCAGCACGGATAAAGATACCGGTTTGTGTGTATCGCTGACTGAGGCCACCACCGAGCGCACGTTCATTTCCCATATCGGTGCTGAAGGCGAGTTGAGCGCCGACGACCTGGCGCGGGTGGTTCCACAGGCGGACGATTATGTGTATGTGAGTGGCTACAGCCTGTTGCTGGAAGGCAAGGCGCAGGCTCTGCTCGACTGGTTACTGGCCCTGCCTCGCGATATCCAGGTGGTGTTCGACCCGGGGCCGTTGGTGAAGGCACCGGATTCGGCGCTGATGGTGGCGCTGTTGCCGCGTATCGATATCTGGACCAGTAACGGCCCTGAAGCACTGGCGTTTACCGGGGCGGAAACGGTTGCAGAGGCGCTGGTCGACCTGAGCCGTCATCTGCCCGGCGATGCCTTACTGGTGGTGCGGGATGGGCCGAATGGCTGCTGGGTGAGCCGCAATGGCCAGGCGGAGCATGTGCCGGGGTTCAAGGTGGCGGCGGTGGACAGCAATGGCGCAGGGGATGCCCACGCCGGGGTGTTTATTGCAGGGTTGGCCGATAGCCTGGCACCTGCCCAGGCAGCGCGCCGGGCGAACGCAGCAGCAGCGCTGGCCGTGACACGCTGGGGGCCGGCTACATCGCCTGGCAGCGCAGAAGTCGACGCCTTGCTGCGGGAATAGGGTAGGGTCAAAAAATGTGGAGGGGGCAAGCCCCCTCCAACATTTGAGGCTACTGGCTCGTTTCAGACTCCAGCTTGCGCGCCTCATCCACACCCGACGCCGTCAGCTTGATCGGCAGGTTCAACGCATACTCACCGGCGGCGTCGGTGGTCACATGCCCATCCTTGATCAGGCCGCGATCCTGCAGGAACGCCAACGCACTGGCGACGACTTTTTCTCCGCGGTAGTTATCCAACACCTCCTTGCCCAGCCCTTGAGGGTGAGCGTGCAGCAGGCGGGTCAGGACTTCTTTTTCAAGGTCTTTGTCGACGTTCATGCGTACCTCTTCACTGGGAAATGATCGGGTGTTCGTCAGGCGTTGGTTGGATCAGGGCGCAGGTTGTTTCGGAGCGCCGGGCAGGTTCGAGTCATCGCCCTTATTGATCTTGGGTTCATTGATCGATGGACCCATTTTGCCGTTGCCGACGGCGGCTGGCGCCTGGCGTTGAGTGTCATGACCCTGGGTGTGCGGGTCGGCGGCATTGGTATTGTCAATGACTGCTCCGCCATTGGTGTCCAGGCCGGTGCCCATGGATTTCTGGGACTCGTTGGTGGCGTCCGGATTGGTCGGGCCGGTAGAGGAGGTGGCTGCAAAACCGCTCAGCGAAACCGAAGACAACAGGCCAGCCAGGGCGAGGGCAGCAAACTTGGAATGCTTCATGAGGGTGTCTCCATATGATGAATGTCCTTACCCTCTATTGGTCCGCCGGTGTTCTACGTTCGTGCCTTGATGGCGACGAACGGTCTTGTGTCACCTGTAAGATTTTGTGTGCCATTGACCACGAAAATGCGCTGCAACTCGTCACGAAAGCGCCTTAGTATGTGTGCTTTGAAATTGCCAAGGCTCACCCATGACCATCGAGATTCGCCCCGCCGTGCCCAGCGATGCTGCGCAGATCCTGACTTTCATTACCGAGCTTGCCGAGTATGAGAAGGCCCGGCATGAAGTGATCGCCAGTGTGGTGGACATCGAGCGCAGCCTGTTCAGCGAAGGGGCGACCGCCCATGGCCTGATCTGTTTGCGCGATGGCTTGCCGATTGGTTTTGCGGTGTTCTTTTTCAGCTATTCCACATGGCTGGGCAGCAACTGCCTGTACCTGGAAGACCTGTACATCAACCCGGAGCAACGCGGTGGCGGCGCAGGCAAGAAGCTCTTGCGCCACCTGGCGAAGATCGCGTTCGACAACGGTTGCGGTCGCTTCGAGTGGAGCGTGCTGGACTGGAACGAACCGGCGATTGCCTTCTATAAATCCATCGGCGCCCAGCCGCAGGAAGAGTGGGTGCGTTACCGAATGGAAGGCGATGCGCTGCGTGATTTCGCCTTGGGCTAGCTGAAAATCAAAATGTGGGAGGGGCTTGCCTACTCCCACATTTTTTTGTGCTTTGCTCACTATATGGGATGCAAATTTATATATTGAGATGTTTCAAAAGATGGGTTTATAGTCGGCTGCATCAGCACTCACTACCAAAAATAAAACAGGTGAAGCGATGCAGGCACAACCGTTGTCACTCCCCGCCGTGCCCGAGCCCATCTACGGCGAGCGGCTCAAAGGCAAAGTGGTGATCATCACCGGTGCCGCCCAGGGCATTGGCGAGGCGATCGTCGCGTGTTTCCAGGCGCAGCAGGCGAAGCTGGTCATCGCCGATATCCAGGGTGAAAAGGTCGAGAACGTCGCGACCCACTGGCGTGAACGTGGCGCCGAGATCTACGCGCAACCGGTCGATATCACGTCCAGGGAGCAATGGCAGGCGCTGGTCAATGTGGCCATCGAGCGCTTCGGCCGGGTGGATGTGCTGGTCAATTGCGCCGGGGTCAATGTGTTCCGCGACCCGCTGGAGATGACCGACGAAGACTGGCGCCGCTGCTTCGCCATCGACCTCGACGGCGCCTGGTACGGCTGCCGCACGGTGCTGCCGCACATGATCGAGCAGGGCATCGGCAACATCATCAACATTGCCTCCACCCATTCCAGCCACATCATCCCCGGCTGCTTCCCCTATCCCGTGGCCAAGCATGGCCTGCTTGGCCTGACCCGCGCCCTCGGCATCGAATACGCGCCCAAGGGCATCCGTGTGAATGCCATCGCGCCGGGCTACATCGAAACCCAACTCAATGTCGACTACTGGAACGGTTTCCCCGACCCCCACGCCGAGCGCCAGCGTGCGTTCGACCTGCACCCGCCCAAGCGCATCGGCCAGCCGATCGAGGTGGCGATGACCGCGCTGTTTCTGGCGACCGACGAGGCGCCTTTTATCAACGCCACCTGCCTGATGATCGATGGCGGGCGGTCTGTGATGTACCACGACTAACGCGTTTTCCAATAACAAGAAAGAGGTGGTTCATGTTCAAGAAGACTCTAGGCACCCTCGCGCTCGCCCTTGCCTTCAGTGGCTTTGCATCGGCCGAAGAAGTGAAGATCGGCTTCCTGGTCAAGCAGGCCGAAGAACCCTGGTTCCAGACCGAATGGGCCTTCGCCGAAAAAGCCGGCAAAGAACACGGCTTTACCGTGATCAAGATCGCCGTGCCCGATGGTGAAAAAACGCTCTCGGCCATCGACAGCCTGGCCGCCAACGGTGCCAAGGGCTTTGTGATCTGCCCGCCGGACGTGTCCCTCGGCCCGGCCATCGTGGCCAAGGCCAAGGTCAATGGCTTGAAAGTCATGGCTGTGGATGACCGCTTTGTCGACGCCAAGGGCAACTTCATGGAAGACGTGCCGTACCTGGGCATGGCGGCCTTTGAAGTGGGCCAGAAGCAGGGCACCGCGATGGCGGAGGAGGCGAAAAAACGCGGCTGGGATTGGAAGGACACCTACGCGGTGATCAACACCTATAACGAACTCGACACCGGCAAGAAACGCACCGACGGCTCGGTCAAATCCCTGGAAGAAGCCGGCATGCCCAAGGACCACATCCTGTTCACCGCCGCCAAGACTCTCGACGTACCCGGCAGCATGGACGCCACCAACTCGGCGCTGGTCAAGCTGCCCAGCGGCGCGAAAAACCTGATCATCGGCGGCATGAACGACAACACCGTGCTCGGCGGCGTACGCGCCACCGAAAGCGCCGGCTTCAAGGCGGCCAACGTGATCGGCATCGGCATCAATGGCACCGACGCCATCGGCGAGTTGAAAAAGGCTGAAAGCGGTTTCTTCGGCTCCATGCTGCCCAGCCCGCATATCGAGGGTTACAACACCGCGTTGGCGATGTACGAGTGGGTCACCACCGGCAAGGAGCCTGCGAAATACACGGCGATGGACGAAGTGACGCTGATCACCCGCGCCAACTTCCAGGCAGAGCTGACCAAGATCGGGCTGTGGAAATGACCGGCGCGGCCTTGCGTTTCAACGGCATCGGCAAGGAGTTTCCCGGTGTGAAAGCCCTGGCGCAGATCAGCTTTGAAGCGCGGCCGCGCGAGGTGCATGCGTTGATGGGCGAGAACGGTGCGGGCAAGTCGACGCTGCTGAAAATCCTTGGCGGCGCCTACCTGCCCAGCAGCGGCTCACTGCAGATCGGCGCGCAGACCATGGCCTTCCGAAACGCCGCCGACAGCATTGCCAGCGGCGTGGCGGTGATCCACCAGGAGCTGCACCTGGTGCCGGAAATGACGGTGGCCGAGAACCTGTTCCTCGGCCACTTGCCGACGCGCTTCGGGGTGGTCAACCGCAGCCAGTTGCGCAAGCAAGCGTTGGCCTGCCTCAAGGGGCTGGCGGATGAAATCGATCCGGATGAGAAGCTCGGTCGGCTTTCCCTTGGGCAACGCCAACTGGTGGAAATCGCCAAGGCGCTGTCCCGTGGCGCCCATGTGATTGCCTTTGACGAACCCACCAGCAGCCTGTCGGCGCGGGAGATCGACCGCCTGATGGCGATCATCACCCGCCTGCGCGATGAGGGCAAAGTGGTGCTCTACGTGTCCCACCGCATGGAAGAAGTGTTCCGCATCTGCAACGCCGTCACGGTGTTCAAGGACGGCCGCTACGTGCGCACCTTCGAGGACATGAGCGCGCTGACCCACGACCAACTGGTGACGTGCATGGTGGGTCGCGATATCCAGGACATTTACGACTACCGCCCGCGTGAACAGGGCGAGGTGGCGCTGAAGGTCGAGGGCTTGCTTGGCCCGGGCCTGCGTGAGCCGGTCAGCCTTCAGGTACACAAGGGCGAGATTCTCGGCCTGTTCGGCCTGGTCGGGGCAGGGCGCACGGAGCTGTTTCGGCTGCTGAGTGGTTTGACCCGCAGCACCGCAGGACGCCTGGAACTCTGTGGGCAACCACTGCGGCTGCATTCACCCCGCGATGCCATCGTCGCCGGGGTGCTGCTGTGCCCGGAGGACCGCAAGAAGGAAGGCATCATTCCGCTATCCAGCGTCGCCGAGAACATCAATATCAGTGCGCGTGGCGCCCACTCTGCGTTCGGCTGGCTGCTGCGCGACGGTTGGGAAAAGGCCAACGCCGACCGGCAAATCAAAAGCATGAAGGTCAAGACGCCGAACGCCGAACAGAAAATCATGTACCTGTCCGGTGGCAATCAGCAGAAGGCCATTCTCGGCCGATGGCTGTCGATGCCGATGAAAGTGCTGCTGCTGGATGAGCCAACGCGAGGCATCGATATCGGCGCCAAGTCGGAGATCTACCAGATTATCCATAACCTGGCGGCCAGCGGCATTGCGGTGATTGTGGTGTCCAGCGACCTGATGGAAGTGATGGGGATTTCCGACCGTATCCTGGTGATGAGCGAAGGCGCCCTGACCGGCGAACTCACCCGCGACCAGGCGGATGAAGCACGGCTGTTGCAACTGGCTCTCCCGCGTTCGCGGGCTTGAAGAATTCGAGGTGAATGATGTCCGAGGTAAAAACTGCAAAGGGCTTCTGGCCGGGTTTCAACCAGCGCAAATTCCTCGATGACTGGGTGATGCTGCTCGCCGCGTTGAGCATCTTTGTGCTCAGCGCGTTGTTTATCGACAACTTCCTTTCACCGCTGAACATGCGTGGGCTGGGCCTGGCGATTTCCACCGTAGGCATTGCCGCGTGCACCATGTTGTTCTGCCTGGCCTCCGGGCATTTCGACTTGTCGGTGGGCTCGGTGATTGCGTGTGCCGGCGTGGTCGCGGGCATCGTGATCCGCGACACTGACAGCGTGGTGCTCGGTGTGTCGGCAGCGTTGGCCATGGGCCTGGTGGTGGGGCTGATCAACGGCATCGTCATCGCCAAGCTGCGCATCAATGCATTGATCGCGACGTTGGCGACCATGCAGATCGTGCGCGGCCTGGCCTACATCTTCTCCAACGGCAAAGCGGTGGGGGTGATGGATGAGGGCTTCTTCGTGTTCGGCAACGGCCAGCTGATGGGCGTGCCGGTGCCGATCATCATCACCGTGCTGTGCTTTGTGTTCTTCGGCTGGCTGCTCAACTACACCACCTACGGGCGCAACACCATGGCCATCGGTGGTAACCAGGAAGCGGCGTTGCTGGCCGGGGTGAACGTCGATCGCACCAAGATCATCATCTTTGCCGTGCACGGCTTGATCGGCGCCCTGGCCGGGGTGATTCTCGCCTCGCGCATGACCTCGGGCCAGCCGATGATTGGGCAAGGGTTCGAGCTGACCGTGATCTCGGCGTGTGTATTGGGCGGGGTGTCGTTGAGTGGCGGCATCGGCATGATCCGTCATGTGATTGCCGGGGTGTTGATTTTGGCGATCATCGAGAATGCGATGAACCTGAAGAACATCGATACCTTCTACCAGTACGTCATCCGTGGTTCGATCCTGTTGCTGGCGGTCATCATCGACCGCATGAAACAGCGTTGATCCCGAGCCCTATGAAGATTCGAATGTGGGAGGGGGCTTGCCCCCGACAGCGGTGGGTCAGTGGATACCTGTTTTTCTGATGTGCCGCCATCGGGGGCAAGCCCCCTCCCACATTTGGATCGCCACTGTATTGAGGGTCGGTATTTGCCATAATGCCCCCGCTTTCACACTAATAGGCCCGATATGCAGGAAAACGCCCACATCCCCGTCAAAGATACCGCCCCCACTGGCACCCAGACCCTGTTGCGCGGCCTGGGCGTGGTGCAGGCCGTGGCGGCGGGTGCGCGGGATCTGAAAGAGATCGCCAAGCGCATCGGCACCACTCGCAGCACCACCCACCGCCTGGCCAGTTGCCTGGTGGAGGAGCGTTACCTGCGCGTGGTGCCGCAAGTGGGTTACCTGTTGGGGCCGAAATTGATCGAACTGGGGTTCCAGGCGCGCGAAGAGCTGCCACTGGTGACCCTGGCCATTCCGTATCTGGATGAGCTGTCGGCGCTGACCGGTGACACCATCCACCTGGCCATCCGTGAATACGACGATGTGCTCTACCTGCACAAGAACCCCGGCCGCAATGGCCCGGAAATGCGCTCGCGGGTCGGCCACCGCATGCCGCTGGCGCGGACCGGGATCGGCAAGGCATTGCTGCTGGATGACACGGTGGAGGAGTGGCAGCGCCTGTACGACGTCAGCCTGCCGGCGGGTGGGAAAAGCCTGCAATGGCCGCAGCACCCGGAACAATCCTGGGCGCAGTTCGAGCAGCGCATGCGTGAATACGTCGTGGGTGGGTATGCGTTCGACCTGGAAGACAACGAACCGTCGATCCGCTGCGTAGCAGCACCGGTGCGCGATGCCAGCCGGCGCATCGTCGCCGGCATCAGCATCGCCAGTACCGTGCCCTACATGCCGCTGGAGAAGATGGCCGAGCTGATCCCCGTGGTCAAACAGGTCGCAGCCCGGCTGTCGGCAGAGTTGGGCGCGAAGGCCTGATCAGGCCTTCAAGGTCGCCATGTCGATGACAAAGCGGTACTTCACATCGCCGGCAATCATGCGGCTGTAGGCTTCGTTGATATGGCGGATGTCGAGCATTTCGATATCACAGGTGATGTTGTGCTCGGCGCAGAAATCCAGGACTTCCTGGGTTTCGGCAATGCCACCGATCAAGGAACCGGCCAGCACTTTACGGCCCAGCACCAGCTTGGCGGCGTTGACGGGCGGGTCGACCGGTTCGATCAGGCCCACCAGGATATGCACGCCGTCAAAGCGCAGCACGTCGAGGTAGGGGTTCAGGTCGTGCTGCACCGGGATGGTGTCCAGCAGGAAGTCGAAACTGCCGGCGGCGGCGTTCATCTGCTCAGCATCGGTGGACACGATCACATGGTCGGCACCCTGGCGACGACCTTCCTCAGCCTTGCTTGCCGAGCGGGTGAACAACGTCACTTCCGCACCCATCGCCTTGGCGAACTTGATGCCCATATGGCCCAGGCCACCCATGCCCAGCACGCCGACCTTATCGCCGGCCTTCACGCCGTAGTGCTTGAGCGGCGAGTAAGTGGTGATGCCGGCGCACAGGATCGGTGCCGCGCTGGCCAGGTCGAGCTTGGCCGGGATCTTCACCACGAAGTGTTCGCTGACCACGATGCTGTCCGAGTAACCACCCATGGTGTTGCTGCCGTCTACGCGGTCCGGGGTGGCGTAGGTCATGGTCGGGCCTTCGAGGCAGTATTGCTCAAGGTCCGATTTGCAGGCGTCGCAGTGACGGCACGAGTCGACCATGCAGCCGACGCCGACCAGGTCGCCGACTTGGTGCGCGGTGACATTGGCACCAACGGCAGTGACCTTGCCGACAATCTCGTGGCCCGGCATCAGCGGGTATACGGCGATGCCCCATTCGTTGCGAGCCTGGTGGATGTCGGAGTGGCAGACGCCGCAGTAGAGGATCTCGATGGCCACGTCATCGGCGCGCGGGCTGCGGCGCTGGAAGGACATGGGGGCGAGGGGAGTGGTGGCCGACTGGGCGGCATAACCGATGGCGGTGTACATGGGGAAACCTCGCAAAAGCCTGGACTGTAGAGGTGGCGCATTCTGCGCGCCGACCCTGGGAGCGAACATGGCAAATGCTCCGAGTCTCATGCCTATTCGTCCGGGAGTGCCCCTGGTTTGGATCCGTTGGCCGCCAGACCTGCGATGATGTTCTCATCCCTTATTCGCGAAGTTTTTTGCCATGTTGTTGACCCGCCATCTCGATGCCAACGCCACCTTGGTTGCCTTGATTGAGGGGCTTACGCCCTGCGACGGTTTCTCCCCGACCCACCTGCCCGGTGTGCAAGTGCTGCGCGCCAGTTGTGACGTGGCACGTGGGCCGCAGATTTATGAGCCAAGCCTGATGTTCGTGGCCCAAGGCAGCAAAGTCGCCTACCTGGGGCCGCGCACGCTGGAGTATGGCGCCGGGCACTACCTGATCCAGGCCATGCCGGTGCCCTTTGAGTGCGAGACGTTTGCCATGGGGTCCGATGCGCCGTTGTATGGCGTCACGGTGGGCATTGACCGCGTGGTCTTGGGCGAATTGGTGATGGCCATGGGCATTCAGGCCGGGCCGCCGCCCACGGCGCAGACGCTGGAGTCGATGAGTTCGGTGATGCTCGATGATGCGATGCGCGGTGCCGTCGAACGGCTATTGGAGTGTCTGCACGATCCGCTGGAAAGCCGGATCATGGGGCCGGCGCGGGTCCGGGAAGTGTTGTTCACCGCTTTACGAGGTCCGCAGGCGGATGTGTTGCGGGCGCTGGTGGAACAGCAGGGGCAGTTTTCGCGCATCGCCACGTCGTTGAATCACCTGCATGCCCATTACGCCGAGCCGCTGAATATCGAGACGCTGGCGGGGTATGCGCACATGAGTGCGTCGACCTTTCATGAGCACTTCAAGCGCTGCACGTTGTTGTCGCCGGTGCAGTACCTGAAGCGTTTGCGTCTGCTCAAGGCCCAGCAGTTGCTGCTGGTGGACGGCATGGGCGTGGCGCAGGCGGCGCATAGCGTGGGGTATCAGAGTACGTCGCAGTTCAGTCGGGAATATAAACGCTATTTCCTGCGTAATCCCGGCGAAGAGCGCGCAGCATAAAAAAGGCTCCCATTTGGGAGCCTTTTTGTTCGAGCCGCGAGCTTACATATTCGGGTAAGTCGGCCCACCCGCGCCTTCCGGCGTAACCCAGGTGATGTTCTGCGAAGGGTCCTTGATGTCACAGGTCTTGCAGTGCACGCAGTTCTGGGCGTTGATCTGGAAGCGCTTCTCGCCGTCTTCCTGGGTGATCACTTCATACACGCCGGCCGGGCAGTAGCGCTGCGCCGGTTCATCGTAGAGCGGCAGGTTGGTGCCGATCGGGATGCTCGCGTCTTTCAGCTTCAAGTGGCACGGCTGTTCTTCTTCATGGTTGGTACCGGAGATGAACACCGAGCTCAGCTTGTCGAAGCTCAGCTTGCCGTCGGGTTTCGGGTAGTCGATCTTCTTGCTGTCCTTGGCCAGCTTGAGGCAGGCGTAGTCCGGCTTGGTGTCGTGCAGGGTGAACGGCATCTTGCCGCCCAGGATGTTCTGGTCGAACCAGTTGAAACCGGCACCGATGATCGGGCCGAACTTGTGCATCGCCGGGCCGAAGTTGCGGCTGGCGAACAGTTCTTCGTAGAGCCAGCTGGACTTGAAGCTGTCGACGTAAGCGGTCAGTTCATCACCGCCTTCGGATTCGGCAAACAGGCGGTCGGCCACGGCGTCGGCGGCAAGCATGCCGGACTTCATCGCGGTGTGGCTGCCCTTGATCTTGGCGAAGTTCAGGGTGCCGAGGTCGCAACCGATCAGCGCGCCGCCCTTGAAGACCATCTTCGGCAGCGAGTTCAGGCCGCCTTTGCAGATGGCACGGGCGCCGTAGCTGATGCGCTTGCCGCCTTCGAGGTACTGGGCCAGCACCGGGTGGTGCTTGAGGCGCTGGAACTCATCGAACGGCGACAGGAAGGTGTTGCTGTAGGACAGGTCGACGATCAGGCCGACCACCACCTGGTTGTTTTCCAGGTGATAGAGGAACGAGCCGCCGGTGTTCTCGGCGCTCATGATGTCCAGCGGCCAGCCGCCGGTGTGCACCACCAGGCCAGGCTGGTGCCTGGCCGGGTCGATTTCCCAGATTTCCTTGAGGCCGATGCCGTAGTGCTGGGCGTCGGCGTCGCTGTCCAGGTTGAAGCGCTGGATCAGTTGCTTGCCGATGTGGCCACGGCAACCTTCGGCGAACAGCGTGTACTTGCCACGCAGCTCCATGCCTGGGGTGTAGACGCCTTCCTTTGGGTTGCCCTCGCGATCGACGCCGAGGTCACCGGTGATGATGCCGCGCACCACGCCGTTTTCGTCGAACAGCGCTTCCTGGGCGGCGAAGCCTGGGTAGACTTCCACGCCCAGGTTCTCGGCCTGCTGGGCCAGCCAGCGGCACAGGTTGCCCAGGGAAATGATGAAGTTGCCTTCGTTGTGCATGGTCTTGGGCACAAAGAAGTCAGGGACCTTGGTGGAGGCTTCGGGGCTGCGCAGTACATAGATGTCATCGCGTACCACCGGAGTGTTGAGCGGCGCACCGAGTTCTTTCCAGTCCGGGAACAGTTCGTTCAGGGCGCGGGGTTCGAACACGGCACCGGAGAGGATATGCGCGCCGACTTCGGAGCCTTTCTCGACCACGCAGACGCTGATTTCCTTACCGGCTTCGGAGGCCTTCTGCTTCAGGCGGCAGGCGGCAGACAGTCCCGCCGGGCCAGCGCCGACGATGACCACGTCGAATTCCATGTATTCGCGTTCCACAGGCTATCTCCTACTCAAGGCTCAACAGGCTTTTTTTCTAATGGGTGGAGGTTCGGTGTTGTCTTGCGGCAACGGCAAGACCCACCTTTCTCTCTAGGTGGCGCATTATATCTACACCACTGGCAGCGTCCAATACAAACGTTTGTTTGAATTGCCCGCAGGCTAGATAAATCACAGTGGTGCGGCTTATGACTGGCTATTTTGCCGTATTGACCAGAATAGGCGTTCCGGTCAATATACGGTCGGTTTTGCGCTTACCGTAGGCAGACAGCAGGTTTCAAGAGCACGTCCAAAAGCAAGACAGGTGACGCGTGCCCAACCATTGGCGCGCAGTTTACACGCTGCGATAAAGAATGACCTCTCAGTCACCCCTGACGAACGGTCATCATTTCCCGTGAGCAAGGTCGCCGCCTGCGTTTTTGGAGGTGCCCTTGTGTGCCGATGAGCATCAACCGCCAGGTTCGCCTAGGCGACTTTCTTTTCACCGGAGAGTAACGAGGAATCCATGAAGGTTCTTGTAGCTGTCAAACGCGTTGTCGATTACAACGTGAAAGTTCGCGTCAAGGCGGACAATTCCGGCGTCGACCTCGCTAACGTCAAGATGTCGATGAACCCGTTCTGCGAAATCGCCGTGGAAGAAGCCGTACGCCTGAAAGAGAAAGGCGTGGCGACTGAAATCGTCGTGGTTTCCATCGGTCCTGCCACTGCTCAAGAGCAGCTGCGTACCGCCCTGGCACTGGGCGCCGACCGAGCCATCCTGGTCGAGTCCGCTGAAGAGCTGACCTCCCTCGCCGTGGCCAAGCTGCTCAAAGCCGTTGTCGACAAGGAACAGCCTCAGCTGGTTATCCTCGGCAAACAGGCCATCGACAGCGACAACAACCAGACTGGGCAGATGCTGGCTGCGCTGACCGGTTACGGCCAGGGTACCTTCGCCTCCAAAGTCGAAGTGAGCGGCGACAGCGTGGCTGTCACCCGTGAAATCGACGGCGGCGCGCAGACCGTTTCTTTGAAACTGCCGGCCATCGTCACCACCGACCTGCGTTTGAACGAGCCGCGCTACGCGTCCCTGCCAAACATCATGAAAGCCAAGAAGAAGCCGCTTGAGTCGCTGACTCCGGAAGCTTTGGGCGTTTCCACCGCTTCCACCAACAAGACCGTCAAAGTTGAAGCACCGGCTGCACGCAGCGCGGGCATCAAGGTCAAGTCGGTGGCTGAACTGGTCGAGAAACTGAAAAACGAAGCGAAGGTAATCTAACCATGACTATCTTGGTAATCGCAGAACACGACAACAAAGTGCTGGCCCCGGCCACCCTGAACACCGTGGCTGCCGCTGCGAAAATCGGTGGTGATATCCACGTATTGGTTGCGGGCCAGGGCGCTGGCGCGGTGGCTGAAGCCGCTGCGAAAGTCGCTGGCGTGAGCAAAGTACTGGTCGCCGACAACGCGGCCTACGCTCACCAACTGCCGGAAAACGTTGCGCCTCTGGTTGCAGAGCTTGGCGCTGGCTACAGCCACATCCTGGCTGCCGCCACCTCCAACGGCAAAAACATCCTGCCACGCGTTGCCGCGCAGCTGGACGTTGACCAGATCTCCGAGATCATCTCGGTCGAAAGCGCCGACACCTTCAAGCGCCCGATCTATGCCGGTAACGCTATCGCTACCGTACAGTCCAACGCTTCGGTCAAAGTCATCACCGTGCGTGCCACCGGTTTCGACCCGGTTGCCGCTGAAGGTGGTTCGGCTGCCGTTGAAGCCGTCGCCGCTGCCCACGACGCTGGCACCTCCAGCTTTGTAGGCGAAGAGCTGGCCAAGTCGGACCGTCCTGAGCTGACCGCTGCCAAGATCGTCGTTTCCGGCGGCCGTGGCATGCAGAACGGTGACAACTTCAAGCACCTGTACGCCCTGGCCGACAAGCTGGGCGCTGCGGTCGGCGCTTCCCGCGCGGCCGTCGACGCAGGTTTCGTACCCAACGACATGCAGGTCGGCCAGACCGGCAAGATCGTTGCGCCACAGCTGTACATCGCCGTCGGTATCTCTGGCGCGATCCAGCACTTGGCCGGTATGAAGGACTCCAAAGTGATCGTTGCGATCAACAAGGACGAAGAAGCACCGATCTTCCAGGTGGCTGATTACGGCCTGGTGGCGGACTTGTTCGAAGCCGTCCCTGAGTTGGAGAAGCTGGTCTAATCCAGTCGCTTCACTTATAAAGAGCCCGGTCCTAGTGACCGGGCTTTTTTTTGACTTGCTGGAGACACACGCCATGGAATTGCGCCCCTGGGCTGTACTGCTGGGCCTCACACTGCTGCCGAGCCTGGCGCTGGCCGCCGGCAAATGCGACCGCCTGGTGGTCACCGGCAGCCCGGACGCGCCGCCCCTGCTCTGGCGTGACCCGCAAGACCCCACGCACCTGATCGGCGCCACCGCCGACGTGCTGCAACAGGTGGGCAAGGACCTCGGGTTGAAAGTCGACCTGCTCTATGGCGGCAAACGCCCGCTGGCCCTGGATGAGGTGCGCAGCGGGCGCATGGATATCCTCGCCGATGCGCCGCTGAACCTGGGCGAGCTGGAAACCCTCGACTACATTCACCCGGCCCTGGTGCAGCTCGACTACCTGGTGTGGACGCGCAAGGATTCAGCGCTGGTCTACACCACGGCGGCCGACCTGCACGGGCACAAAGGCGCGGTGTCGGAACGTGCGCGCTTGAGTGCCGCCTTCGAGAGCTTCGCCGGCCAGCAATTGAGCCTGCAACGCCTGGCGTCCCTGACGCCGGCGTTCCAGAAGCTGCTGCTGGGAGAGGTCGACTATGTCCTCGCCGGACGCTATTCCGGCATGGCGATGGCGCAGACCCTGGGCATGAGCAACGACCTGATCGCCCGCGACGTGCCCGTCGATCAGCCGGGCCTGTACCTGGCGATTTCCCACAACTCGGCCTGCAACGATCCGTGGTTGCGCGGACAGCTCGCCAAAAAGATGACAGAATTGCCCGGGTCTGGTGTGACGGAAGCCGCGTTGCAGCGCAATCTGGAACGTTGGAAAGCGCAATTGCAACAACCCGTCGGCACCCCAACAAAGTAGGGATTTTCAGTGACTCTTCGACCTCTTTTCGCGGCCCTCGCCGTTGTCGCTCTGGCGGGATGTGCAGCTGATCCTGCGCCGAATGAACAAATTCGCCTCACCCAGCAAGCCCTGGAGCAAGCCAGCGCCGTTGGCGCCAACCCTGATGAATCGCCCGAACTGAAACTGGCCGAAGAGAAATTCGCCCGGGCCAAGTCGAGCATGGCTGACCAGTCCTACAAAAATGCACGCATGCGCTTTGAGCAAGCCGAGTTGGACGCGCGGCTCGCAGAAGCCAAAGTGTTGACCCGCAAGAGCCAGGAGCAGTTAAACGTGCTCAACACCCGCATCACTCGCCTGCGCAAGCAACTGCAGTTGGGGGACGCCCAATGAGCCCGATGATCCGTGGTTTGAGCTGTGCGCTGCTGTTGGGCACTGCTGTATTGGGCGGTTGTGCCAGCCATCCCGACAGCGAACAGGCCCTGCAACAGGCCGGGAATGATTTCCAGAAGGTCAAGGAAGACGCCAATGTGTTGCGCTTTGCACCCAAGGACGTGATCCGCGCCGGTGAGTCCCTGGCCCGTGCCGACCGCATGTCCAGCTACTGGGGCAGCGGTGCCGACGTGGTGCATTACGCCTATTTGAGCCAGCGCTATAGCGCCATTGCCCGCGAACACACCGAACAGGCGCTCAACCAGGAGCGCGGCGCCAAGCTCGAACTGGAGCGCCAGCGCCTGCAACTGGCCTTGCGCGAAAGCAAGCTGAGCAGCGTGCAGCAGCAGGGCAAATGGCTTGAAGAACAGATCGCCAGCCTGACCACTACCCAGACCGATCGTGGCCTGGTGATGACCCTGGGCGATGTGCTGTTCGACACCGGTGACGCCGAGCTGAAGAACTCGGCCAACCGTACAGTGCTCAAGATCGTGCAGTTCTTGCAACTGAACCCCAAGCGTGTGGTGCGTATCGAGGGCTACGCCGATAACACCGGCGGCGAGCAGGAAAACCTCAAGCTGTCCCGCGACCGCGCGCAGTCGGTGGCTGATGTGCTGGTCGACCTGGGCATCGACGAAAAACGCATCCAGGTGGAAGGGTATGGCGACCAGTACCCGGTGGAGGCCAATGCCTCCGAGCGGGGCAGGGCACAGAACCGTCGCGTTGAAATCGTCTTCTCTGACGAAAAAGGCCAACTGGGCGCTGCCCGATAGTAGCCTGGAGCAGCTCTGAATGTGGGAGGGGGCTTGCCCCCGATAGCGGTGCATCAGTCAGCAAATCTGTCGCTGACCCACCGTCATCGGGGGCAAGCCCCCTCCCACATTTTTTGGTGTGCACCCTCACAGTTTTTACTGTCACTACAACGCGCGCTCGACTATTGTGGCAACTGTCCCCGTACACTTCTAAACTGTGCCGGTATGTTTCACACAAAAATAAAATACCCGTGAAATCGAGTGCTGCGTCATGACCAATCTGTTGCTTTACCAACGTATCGCCCAGCAGCTGGCTGAGGATATCCGGCGCGGTGTCTATCAACCGGGCGAGCGCGTGCCGTCGGTGCGCAAGATGAGTTCGCAGTTGAACGTCAGCCACGCGACGGTGTTGCAGGCCTATGCCAACCTGGAAGACCAGGGGCTGATCCGGGCGCGGCCACAGTCCGGCTATTACGTGCACCAGACGCCAGCACTCACGGCGCCGACGCCGGATATTGCACGGGTCGAGCGCCCTGGGTTGGTCACCCGCAGCAGCATCATTCAACAGGTATTGGGCGAGTCGCGTCGCGAGGGAGTGTTTCCGTTGGGCGCCGCGGTGCCGAGCGTGGACTACCTGCCTGTACGCGCCCTGCACCAGCAACTGGCCAAGGTCACGCGCTTCCAGAGCCCACGTGCGTTCAGCTACATGTTCAGCCCCGGTTTCGAACCCCTGCGCCGCCAAGTGGCGATCCGCATGCGCGATGCGGGTGTGGTGGTGGACCCGTCCGAAGTGGTGATCACCCACGGTTGTGTCGACGCGTTGCAGATGTCCCTGCGGGTGCTGACGCGGCCAGGCGACCTGATAGCCGCTGAATCGCCGACCTATTACGGGTTGCTGCAACTGGCCGATCTGTTGGGCCTCAAGGTCATCGAGATTCCCAGCGACCCGTCCACCGGCATGAGCCTGGAGGCCCTGCAGCTGGCGGCCAACCAATGGTCGATCAAGGCCCTGGTGCTGACCACGCGCCTGAGCAACCCGCTGGGCGGCACGATGCCCGAGGAACGGCAGAAACAGTTACTGCGCCTGGCCTCGGACTTCGACATCCAGATTGTCGAGGACGATATCTACGGCGAGCTGATGTTCGAACTGGGCCGCACCAAGGCGCTGAAAGCCTATGACCGCCTGGATCGGGTCATCTATTGCTCGAGCTTTTCCAAGACGCTGTCCCCCGGTGTGCGCATTGGCTGGATGATCGCCGGCAAGTATCAGCAGGAGATCCAGCGCCTGCAGATGTTCAGCACCCACTCCGCGTGCAGTGTCACGCAGATGGGCGTTGCGGCTTACCTGGAAAATGGCGGCTACGACAGGCATCTGCGTTACATCCGCCAGGAGTACCGCAAGAACCTCAGCGCCTTTCAACTGGCCGTGCAGCAGTATTTCCCGGAAGGCACTCAGATGACCCGTCCGACGGGCGGCTTCATCCTGTGGGTCAGTTTGCCTGGAAGGGTCAATACCCAGGAACTGCACGTGCGCGCACTGCAACAGGGCATCAGTATTGCGCCGGGGCTGATCTTCAGTAATACGGAGCAGTTCAATCACTGCATTCGCCTCAACTGCGGCACCCCGTGGAACCGCGAGGCAGAGCGGGCGCTGATGACGTTGGGGATGCTGGCCAGCCAGTTATGCCAGGAAACGGCAGCAGGACTCTGACGCTCGGAAAGGGGACAAATCCTATAGCGCGCTGATCACCGTGCTTGTCATGCCGCGCACAACAAGCGAGCATATGGCCCTCTGCCGTTAATGCTGTAGGCGATATGACCTGTATTTTTCGCGCTGTTCTGGTAATTGGCCTGTTAAGCCTGTGCAACGTCGGCACAGTGCTGGCGGCAGCCCCTGTGAGCGAAACCAAGCCAGCCGCCAGTAACGAGCAGAAGACCCCCGCGAAAAAACCGGCTCCCGTAAAAAAAGCGCCAGCGGTGAAGAAACCCACCGCCGCCGCCAAAAAACGTGCAGCCAGCAAGTCCAAGGCATCTCGCGAGGTGACGCAGACACAATTGCCACCGGCACAGTTGGACCTGTCCTTGCCGTCGGATATGGTCAGGCACTTGCAGCCTATCGGCACCATGCCCAAACCCAAAAGTGTGCCCTTGCTGCCGCCGATGTTCGGTGAGAAGCCCGCCGACAACAGCGCCTTCCAGATCAACGGCCGTCTGCTCAGCAACGAAATGAAGCTGCAACTGCGCAACGAAGAACGACGCGAAGTGGAAGGCGCCGCGCTGGAGTTCGAGTTCAAGCAGTAAACTTTTCCCGCAAACGTGACGCGTGCCCTCGACCATCTGTCGCAGACTGGTCAGTCACTTTTGTTTTCTGCGAAAAACCCCTGTTAACCCATTTTAAAACGGCTGTTTTAGGGCGTACTCTAGCCCCGCCATCCACATTGAGTCGTCGAGGACTTGCTGGTCATGAATTGCCGTGAAGGCTGTGGCGCTTGCTGCATCGCCCCCTCCATCAGTTCGCCATTACCGGGCATGCCACAAGGCAAGCCCGCCGGCGAACGCTGCTTGCACCTGTCGGTCGAACAACTATGCCTGCTGTTCGGCCAGCCGGAGCGACCGGCGGTGTGCAGTGATTTCAAGGCAGATCTCGAGGTCTGCGGCACCGACCAGGCCGATGCGATCCGCTTGATCGGCTGGTGGGAGCAGATGACGGCGGCTTGATGGGCTTTACTATCGGAACTTCAACAATAAGGAATACAACAATGGGTTCGCTGAAACGAATGGCTGTGTTGTGCGGTTTTACAGTGTTGTTTGCTGCCACTGCCCAGGCTGAGGATTGGCAAGTCGCCAAGGACGAAGACGGTATCAAGGTGTCCCTGAGCGAAATTGCCGGCTCCAAGTACAAGGCGTATCGCGGGGTCACCACGATCAAGGCGCCGGTGGCCAAGATTGTCGCGCTGCAGGAAGACGTTGCCGGTGCGTGCGCCTGGATCCACGAATGCAAGTCCCAGAAACTGGTCGACAAGAAGGGCGACGAGAGCTGGACCTACACCCAATTCAAAGCGCCGTTCCCTGTGACGGATCGTGACTCTTACCTGCATATCACCACGACCAAGGCCGCCGATGGCACGTTGACTCGTAAACTTGAAGGTGTCCCCACCTACAAGCCTGAAGAAAAAGGCTACGTGCGCGTCGCCCAGGTGGACGGCTTCTGGAAACTGGTGCCCAAAGGCGACAACCTGACCGAAGTCACCTACCAGGTGCACACCGAGCCTGGCGGCAGCGTGCCCTCGTGGTTGGCCAACAAGTTTGTGGTGGACGCCCCGTTCAACACCTTGAAAGCCTTGAAACAACACGCAGAAAAATAACTGCAGTTGATCCGGTGCCTCCGGCCTTGAGTGGAACGTTTGTCCAGCGCTCAAGGTCCAGATACGTGTAAGCCCACACATGGGTTTTATCGAGGAGGCACCGATGCAAACGTGGCAAATTACCTTCGTTGATGATCACGGCGTGCAGTCCGTGGAGCAGTTCACCTGCGAACACAAGCCCAGCCTCGAAGACGCTGCGCGCATGATTCGCAACAAGCTGGTGCCCGTCGCCGCCGAACTGGACCTCAATGACCTGGAGGGCCGCAAGCCCGAGCCGACGGTCAAGATCCTCAAAGACCAGAACAGTATCCAGATCCTCGACATCTCTCCCGCCGCCTGAACATTCCCTGTAAGCCATCCAAGCGCCTCTGGTGGAGGTGATAGCTTCGCGCTACTCTGCAAACGAGATCAGCGAATGAATCGCTAGTTCTGGTCTTGTCAGCTACATGCTTGTTTTCCAGCGGTGATGTTGTTGCCGTAGTCCCCACGCCATTGCGGCGTGGGCTTCGGGAAGCACGGAAAGTCTATCCATCAATTCGAGGAGCACTTTTCATGAGCACAGCCTATCAAGAAGACATCAGCACCAACGTTCTGCGCCGCATGAAAGAAGGCGGCTTCGACTTTTCGCGTTTTCACCCCATCGAGTTCTACGCCATTTTCCCGGATGAGGAACGGGCGCGCAGGGCGGCGGGTGAGTTTCGCGGGGAATCCCTGAATGCCCAGGTGAGTGCGCGCGACGATGGCGCCTGGTACCTGGAACTGAGCAAAGTCATGTTTGCGACCTACGACGGCATAGGAGACTTCGAGCAAGACTTCGGGGCGGTGGTCGAGCCGCTGGGTGGGATCATCGAAGGATGGGGCGTGAAGCAGGAGGTGCGTGGGTTACCCATGTAGCGACTTGAAGTATGAGAAACGCAGCGTATCGGCTGACCTTTGGGTCGGCCGATTTTGTTTGTGAGGTGGGAAAATTACTCGGAACTTGCGCGCTATTTTTATGCACCAAAAAAAAGGCCACCCATGAGGGTGGCTTAAAGGGAAGAGCGGAGCGCTGAAGGCAGTTCAGCAGATGGGGCCGATTATCCGCAGCCTGCGCCGGGCAGTGAAATCAACTCTGACTATGCTGTTGATAGTCAAAGCCCGCATTGCGATGAAGCGTCGGGCAGTGCACCGGGCATTCTGCGCACCAGGACGGTGCGAGCAGATTGCGTGGTTAATTCAACTCACTGATTTCTAAGTGTTTATGCCGCTGGCACGGGCCTTGCGACGGTTCTTTCGCCCGGGTGACAAGGAGTTCGGCATGATCCGCACTTATTACGATGAAATGTACGATGGGGCAGGCCAGGTCCGACCGCATTACCGCGAGTTCGCCCGCTGGCTGGCCGAAACCCCGCCTGAACTGCTGGCCCAGCGCCGGCGCGAAGCCGATTTGCTGTTTCACCGCGCCGGGATCACCTTCACCCTCTACGGGGACGAGCAGGGCACCGAGCGCCTGATTCCCTTCGACACCATCCCGCGCAGCATTCCCGCCAGCGAATGGCGGATTGTAGAGCGCGGCTGCATCCAGCGGGTCAAGGCGCTGAACATGTTTCTCGCCGACCTGTATCACGAGCAACGCATCATCAAGGCCGGGATCATTCCTGCCGAACAGGTGCTGGCCAACGAGCAATACCAGCTGGCAATGCAGGGCCTGGACCTGCACCGCGACCTGTATTCCCACATCTCCGGCGTCGACCTCGTACGCGATGGAGACGGTACGTACTACGTGCTCGAAGACAACCTGCGTACGCCCAGCGGCGTCAGCTATATGCTCGAAGACCGCAAGATGATGATGCGCCTGTTCCCCGAACTGTTCGCTGCCCAGCGCATCGCGCCTATCGATCACTACCCCAACCTGTTGCTCGACACCCTGAAAAGCTCAAGCCCCCTGGATAACCCCAGCGTGGTGGTATTGACGCCGGGTCGCTTTAACAGCGCGTTCTTTGAGCATGCCTTTCTCGCCCGTGAGATGGGGGTGGAACTGGTGGAAGGCGCCGACCTGTTCGTGCGTGATGATCGCGTCTTCATGCGCACGACCGATGGGCCAAAGGCCGTGGATGTGATCTACCGTCGCCTCGACGATGCGTTTCTCGACCCCCTGGCCTTCAACCCGGACTCCATGCTCGGCGTGCCCGGCCTGCTCGCGGCTTATCGCTGCGGGAATGTGGTGCTGGCCAATGCCATCGGCACCGGGGTGGCGGATGACAAGTCGGTGTACCCCTTCGTCACCGAGATGATCCGTTTTTACCTCGATGAAGAACCGATCCTGAAGAATGTTCCGACCTTCCAGTGCCGTAAGCCCGACGAACTGTCCCACGTGCTCACCAACCTGCCGGACCTGGTGGTGAAGGAAACCCAGGGCTCCGGCGGCTACGGCATGCTGGTAGGCCCGGCGTCCACGGCAGCGGAAATCGAAGCCTTCCGTGCGCGTATCAAGGCCAAGCCCCACGCCTATATCGCCCAGCCGACCCTGTGTTTATCCACCTGCCCGACCTTTGTCGAAAACGGCATTGCGCCGCGCCATATCGACCTGCGCCCATTTGTGTTGTCCGGCAAGGAGACCCGTGTAGTCCCCGGTGGCCTGACCCGCGTGGCCTTGCGCGAAGGCTCGCTGGTGGTCAACTCGTCCCAGGGCGGCGGCACCAAAGACACTTGGGTGGTCGAGGAATGATGCCATGTTGAGTAGAACTGCCTCGGATCTGTACTGGATGTCGCGCTACCTGGAGCGTGCCGAAAACCTCGCACGCATGCTCGACGTCAGCTACTCGCTGTCACTCATGCCCCAGGATGGGCGCGGCGATGGCCTGCATGAACTGGCCATGCCGTTGTTGATTACCGGCACCCTGGAGGATTACCACGAGCGTCACGGCCAGTTGCACGCCGAACGCCTGTTGCACTTTTTTGCGCTGGACGCGGCCAACCCGGCCAGCATCTACAGTTGTCTCGGTGCGGCGCGGGCCAGCGCCCATGCCGTGCGTGGGCGAATTACCGCGGATATGTGGGAAAACATCAACGCCACCTGGCTGGATATTCGCGATATCGCCCAGCAGGGCCTCAGCCGTTATGGCATGAGCCGGTTCTGTGAGTGGGTCAAGGAACGCTCCCATCTGTTCCGTGGCGCCACCTACGGCACCATCATGCGCAACGACGCCTTCCGGTTTATCCGCCTGGGCACTTTTATCGAGCGCGCCGACAACACGCTGCGCCTGTTGGACGCCCGCTATGAAATGGCCGGTGACCGCGCCGAGCCTGTCACCGATGGCACGGCCCACGCCTACTATCAATGGAGTGCCTTGCTGCGCGCCTTGTCGTCGTTCGAGGCCTACACCGAGATTTATCGCGATGCGCCTGGCGCGCGGCAAGTCGCCGAGTTGCTGCTGTTGCGCGCCGATGTGCCACGCTCGTTGCGTGCCTGCAGTGAAGAGATCGACCAGATCCTCGCCAGCCTGCCCGGCATCAACGGCCGCCCGGCCCAGCGCCTGGCTGCCGAGATGGATGCGCGCCTGCGCTTTACCGCCATCGATGAAATCCTTGAGGAAGGCCTGCACGCCTGGCTGACCGACTTTATCCCTTTGGTCCGCCAGTTGGGCGACGCCATCTACAGTTCCTACCTGGAGGCGGCATGAGACTCTCCATCAGCCACGAAACCACCTACCATTATGAAGACCAGGTGCGCGCCAGCATCCAGTACCTGCGCCTCACGCCCCATGACAGCGAGCGCCAGCACGTGCTCAGTTGGCAACTCGACCTGCCGCGCCCGGTGCGTGCCCAGGTGGACCCGTTCGGCAACATCCTGCATGTGTTGACCCTGGATGAGCCCCACGACGCCATCATCATTGGCGCGCGTGGCCAGGTGGATATTGACGAGCTGCGTGAGGCCGAGCACGAGAGCCAATCGGCGTTCCCGTTCCTACGGTGCACCCGCCTGACCGAACCTGATGACGCCTTGCGTGGTTTTGCCGAACAGCACTGCCATCAACGGCGCGACCGCACGGCGTTGATCGACTTGATGCACGCGCTGAACCAGGCGATGGCCTACACACCTGGCGCGACCGAAGTCGACACCTGCGCCGCCCAGGCCTTCGCCGGCCGGGCGGGCGTGTGCCAGGACCACACCCACGCGTTCCTGGCCTGTGCGCGTAGCCTGGGCATTCCTGCGCGGTATGTGTCGGGGTATTTATACACCGAGGACAGCACGCACCTGGCCAGCCACGCCTGGGCCGAAGCCTGGCTGGATGACGCCTGGTACAGTTTTGACGTGACCAACCAACTGGCCCGCCCGGAGCGGCATTTGAAGCTGGCGGTGGGGCTGGATTACCTCGATGCTTGCCCGGTGCGCGGCATGCGCCGGGGCGGTGGGCATGAGCAGATGCATGCCAAGGTGTTCGTGGCGCCGACGCCGGTGATTTCCGTCCAGCAGCAATGATAGGGTCGCGGCGAGCGGGGTGTCGTGGCGTTCACCACCGGATGTTTAAGGTTGCTGTTTACGTCCGGCCATATGCTTCAAATACCTCACCAACAGATCCAGCTCACCGTCCGGCAACACGCTGGCCGCGAACGCCGGCATCTTCGCCTGCGGCCAATGCCGCAAACTCTGCGGGTCGCGGATATAGCGCTTGAGGAAATCACCGCCAAAATACTCGGTGGGGTTGTAGGGGATATTCAGGTCCGGTCCCACCTGGGCGTCTCCGGCGCCATTGAGGCGGTGGCATGCCAGACAGTTTTTCTGGAACAGGGCAAAACCCTGGTTGATCGGGTCGTTGGCCGCCAGCTTCGGATCCGGCAACAACGCCGGAAAACGCTCCGCCACTGTCTTCAACTGTTTGATCGCGGAAATCTGGAATGGCCACTGCTCAGGGCTGATAGCCCCGGCTTGCGGGTTGGTCCACACCAGGTAGAACGGCCCTGCACCGGGTTTGCCATCTGCCAGCGCCGGCCATGGTTGAGCAGGATCCTCCACCGCCAGCCAGGCGCGTGCACCCTGGTGTTCCAGCAACGGCGCGGCGGTGAGTTCGGCGGCGAACCCATCCAGGGCCACCGCTTGCACGTGGCTCTCGGGTTTCAAGCCAGGTAGGAGTACGGCCAGCGGCACTGCGCGATAACTCATGCTGCGCTTGTAGGAGACGTCATCGGCGATCTGCACCGTCTGCGCTTGCGGGTGCTTGAGCAAGTCGGCGGTCTGCCAGGTCTTGCGGGAGTGGTCGAGTTCGATGGTCAATTGGGCCGCCGCAGTGGGGAGGCTGATGAGCAAGGCGAGGAGGGCAAGGATGGCTTTCAAGAAAGGGCCCGGTGTCGAGTGGCGATGCTGCTCACGATACCGCAAATCTGCACGCAAAAAGACAGCCCCTGCAGGACCGCTATGCGCAATGTCCTTGCAGGCGCTGCCAAAAACTGCAGACCCGGTGCTGTGAATGCACGGCATGTGGGCGTGGAGGTGTCACCCAATAACCTTGGTTAAATTGGGCAAGATCAGAATCAGTGTGGTGGCGAACAGAATGAGTCCCGCCTGACGTACTTTCGAATGTTTGAACATGGCTGACTGCCTTTTGTTGTTATTCCTGAGCGTCAAATGCGTGCCGGTTTTATTTCAGTATGGCGAGATGACGTGTCGCTTTTCTTACAGTTGCTCCAGCAAAACCCGGCAGCAACTTCCTACTGATTCAACCTTAGAGGCCTTGTTCTTCGCGGCTTAGACTCATTTCGTATCAGCTAATCAGCATTTCTGCTTAAAAAGGCATGAGGCATATCGCCATCTTGGCGCCAATGCCTTGGCTAGACAGCTAAAACGATTAATCAGGGGATTACCTTAGGTACCTACCGTTCGTCCGAGCGAGGGGGTCAAAAGCAATGAGCGCATCCGTCATTGAAACCGTGTCAATCGGGCCTAAGGTAGGGCACACATGCACACTGGTTCGAGGACGTCATGACCCAAGCGTTGATCTTTGATGCAATACGCACCCCACGTGGCAAAGGCAAGCCGGACGGTGCCTTGCACAGCGTCAAGCCGGTGAACCTGGTGGCCGGCCTGCTCACCGCGCTGGCCCGACGCAGTGACCTCGACACTCATCAAGTGGACGACATCGTGCTCGGCTGCGTGACCCCGGTAGGCGACCAGGGCGCCGACATCGCCAAGACCGCGGCGCTGGTGGCGGACTGGGACATCAGCGTCGCCGGCGTGCAGGTCAACCGCTTCTGCGCGTCTGGCCTGGAGGCGGTGAACCTGGGGGCGATGAAAGTCCGCTCCGGCTTCGAGGACCTGGTGGTGGTCGGCGGTGTCGAGTCCATGTCCCGCGTGCCCATGGGTAGTGACGGCGGCGCCTGGGTGCTCGACCCGCAGACCAATATGCACAGTCACTTCACCCCACAGGGCATTGGCGCGGACCTGATCGCCACCCTGGAAGGTTTCACCCGCGAGGACGTCGACGCCTTTGCCCTGCATTCGCAGCAGAAAGCGGCGAGGGCGCGTGCAGACGGTGCCTTCAACAAGTCGCTGATCGCGGTTCAGGACCAGAACGGCATCGTGCTGCTGGACCATGACGAATTCATTCGCGGCGACTCCACCCTTGAAGGCCTCGGCAAGCTCAAGCCGAGTTTCGAAATGATGGGGCAGATGGGCTTCGATGCCACCGCGTTGCGGGTCTACAGCCATGTAGAGCGCATCCATCACGTACACACCCCCGGCAACAGTTCCGGCATCGTCGACGGGGCGGCGCTGATGTTGATCGGCTCCGAAGCCAAGGGGCGTGAACTGGGCCTGCAACCCAGGGCACGTATCGTTGCCACGGCGGTCACCAGTACCGATCCGACGATCATGCTCACCGGTCCCGCGCCCGCCACGCGCAAGGCCCTGGCCAAGGCCGGCCTGCGCGTCGAAGACATCGACCTGTTCGAGGTCAACGAAGCGTTTGCCTCGGTGGTGCTCAAGTTCATCAAGGACATGGGCATCGACGCCGCACGTGTGAACGTCAACGGCGGCTCGATTGCCATGGGGCACCCGTTGGGGGCGACCGGCTGCGCGATCCTCGGCACCCTGCTCGACGAACTCGAAGTACGCCAGCAGCGCTATGGCCTGGCCACCCTGTGTGTTGGCGGTGGCATGGGCATCGCCACCATTATCGAACGCCTCTGAGCCAAGGAATTTGTCATGACCCAAGCCATTCGTTACGAAAAAGGCCAGGACGGCATCGTGGTGCTGACCCTCGACATGCCCGGCCAAAGCGCCAACACCATGAACGGCGTATACCGCGCGGCCATGGCGGCCACGGTCGAGCGCCTGGAGACGGAAAGGGACAGCATCGCCGGCGTCGTCATCACCTCGGCGAAGAAAACGTTTTTTGCCGGTGGCGATCTCAATGAACTGATCAAGGTCGACAAGGCCCAAGCCAAGGATTTCTATGACGGTGTGCGGGTGTTGAAAGCGCAACTGCGGCGCCTGGAAACCCTCGGTAAGCCCGTGGTGGCCGCCATCAACGGTGCGGCACTCGGGGGCGGCTGGGAGATTTGCCTGGCATGCCATTACCGCATCGCGCTGGACGACAAGTCGGTGCAGTTGGGCTTGCCGGAAGTCACCCTGGGCCTGCTGCCGGGGGGCGGCGGGGTGGTGCGCATGGTGCGTATGCTGGGGCTGGAAAAGGCCTTGCCGTATTTGCTCGAAGGCAAGAAAGTGCGGCCGCAACAGGCGCTGCAAGCCGGCTTGATCAACGAACTGGCGGCGGATCGCGATGAGTTGCTGGCCAAGTCCCGCGCCTGGATTCTGGCCAATCCGGACGCCAGGCAACCGTGGGACAACAAGGCCTACCAGATTCCAGGCGGCACCCCTTCGAACCCAAAAGTTGCACAGATGCTGGCAATTGCGCCGTCGATTTTGCGCAGTAAAACCAACGGCTGTTTCCCCGCCCCGGAGAAAATTCTCTGTGCGGCCGTCGAGGGCGCCCAGGTAGACTTCGACACCGCGCACCTGATCGAAACCCGTTACTTCACCGAGTTGGTGACGGGGCAGGTGGCAAAAAACATGATCGGCACCTTCTGGTTCCAGCTTAACGAGATCAACGCCGGCAGCTCGAGGCCGCAAGGGTTTGCGCCGTATATCACGCGTAAAGTCGGCGTGTTAGGTGCGGGGATGATGGGGGCGGGTATTGCCTATGTCAGCGCCAGTGCAAGCATCGAGGTGGTGCTCAAGGACATCAACCTGGCGGCCGCCGAGAAGGGCAAGGTGCATTCGGCGGTGCTGCTGGACAAGAAGGTCAGCCGTGGGCAGTTGACCGCCGAGCAGCGGGAAACCATTTTGGCGCGGATTCTTCCTACGGCCTCTGATACTGACCTGGCAGGCTGTGACCTGATCATCGAGGCGGTGTTCGAAGACCGCGAACTCAAGGCCAGGGTCTCGGCCGCTGCGCAAAGCGTGGTCGGCGCCGAGGCCGTAATCGCCTCCAACACCTCCACCTTGCCCATCAGCGGCCTGGCCACGGCGGTGCCGGATCAGGCCAGGTTCATTGGCCTGCACTTCTTCAGCCCGGTGGACAAGATGCCGCTGGTGGAAATCATCAAGGGCGCACGCACCAGCGACGAAACCCTGGCCCGGGGTTTCGATTTCGTCCTGCAAATCAAGAAAACCCCGATCGTGGTCAATGACAGCCGTGGCTTCTTCACTTCACGGGTGTTCGGCACCTTTACTAACGAAGGCATTGCCATGCTCGGTGAGGGCGTGGCCGCGCCGATGATCGAGACCGAAGCGCGCAAGGCCGGCATGCCGGTGGGGCCGTTGGCGGTGTCTGACGAAGTGTCCCTCAGCCTGATGAGCCATATCCGGCAGCAGACGGCCAAGGACTTGCAGGCGGAGGGCAAGGCGCTGCCTGCGCACCCGGCGACGGCGGTGATCGATCTGTTGGTCAATGAATACAAGCGGCTGGGCAAGGCGGCGGGAGGCGGTTTCTATGAGTACCCCAGCGGCGGGCAAAAGTACCTGTGGCCAGAGTTGAAAAGCCGCTTTGAGCGACCCGACCAACGCATCTCTGCGCAGGATGTACGCGACCGCCTGCTGTTTATCCAGGCCATCGAGACGGTGCGCTGTGTGGAGGAGGGGGTGTTGATGTCCACGGCGGACGCGAACGTGGGGTCTGTTTTCGGCATTGGTTTCGCGGCCTGGAGCGGTGGCGCGCTGCAGTTCATCAACCAATACGGCTTGAACGACTTTGTTGCCCGCGCCCGCTATCTGGCGCAGCAGTATGGCGAACGTTTCGCGCCGCCGGCGCTGTTGCTGGAGAAAGCGGCGCAGGGTGAAGTGTTCCGGTGAAGCTGGGGGGCTTGCCTTGAAGGGGTATTTCAAGGCAGGCTCTGGGGGTGTGCAATATTCCCATCACCGTGTCAGGTATTTTTTATGTCGCTACGCGTCTGTATCCTGGAAACCGATATCCTGCGTCCAGGCTTGATCGATCAATACCAAGGGTACGGGCAGATGTTCAAGCGCCTGTTCGCCAAGCAGCCGATTCCCGCCGAGTTCGTGGTGTACAACGTGGTGAACGGTGAATACCCCTCGGACGACGAAGTCTTCGACGCGTACCTGGTCACCGGCAGCAAAGCCGACTCCTTCGGCACTGACCCATGGATCCAGACCCTCAAGACCTACCTGCTCGACCGTTACGAGCGTGGCGACAAGCTGCTCGGCATCTGCTTCGGTCATCAGTTGCTGGCACTGTTGCTGGGCGGCAAGACCGAGCGCGCCGGCCAGGGCTGGGGCATGGGCATTCACGACTACCAACTGGATGCCAAGGCCCCGTGGATGAGCCCTGAAGTACCGGAATTGACCCTATTGATCAGCCATCAGGACCAGGTCACCACGTTGCCGGAGAATGCCACGGTCATCGCCTCCAGCGCTTTTTGCCCGTTCGCGGCGTACCACATCGGTGACCAGGTGCTGTGTTTCCAGGGCCACCCGGAATTTGTCCATGATTATTCTCGCGAGTTGCTGGAGATTCTCCAGACAACCCTGGGCGAAAAAGTCTATACGAACGGCGTGGCCAGCCTTGAGCGCGACCACCACGGTGCAACCGTGGCGGAATGGATGATGCGGTTTGTGGCGCACAAATCCTAAAGCCAACCCGACCGTTTGAAACTGGCCCACAATGCCGTGCAACCCGTCGCAATAAACCCGAGTACCGCAAAGTAGCCGTAGTGCCATTGCAGCTCGGGCATGTTCTGGAAGTTCATCCCGTAAATCCCCGCCACTGCGGTGGGGAACGCCAGGATCGCCGCCCATGCGGCAAACTTGCGCTGCACCACGCTCTGGCGCGAAGCCTCCAATAACACACCGATTTCGATGGTCTGGCTGGCGATATCGCGCAGGGTGGTCAGGTCTTCCATCTGCCGCGTCACATGAATCTGCACGTCACGGAAATACGGGCGCATGTTCTTGTCGATGAACGGGAAGCTGAGCTTCTGCAGCTCCTGGCTGATCTCCACCATCGGCGCCACATAACGCTTGAGTCGCAACACGTCGCGGCGCAGGCCATGGATCTTCTGGATATCCCGCTCGCTCAGCGAACTGCACAACACGTTGCGCTCCAGCTCATCGATCTCGGCATGGATCGCTTCGCTCACCGGCTGGTAGTTTTCGGTAACGAAATCCAGCAGCGCATACAGTACGAAATCTTCCCCATGCTCCAGCAACAGCGGCCGCGCCTCACAACGCTGGCGCACAAAGCCGTAGGACGCCGAGTGCCCATTGCGCGCGGTGATGATGTAGCCGTTGCCGGCAAAGATATGCGTCTCGATAAACTCCAGCTTGCCGTTCTCGCGCACCGGCGAGTAGGTGACGATAAACAGCGCATCGCCAAAGGTTTCCAGCTTGGGGCGGCTGTGTTTTTCCAGGGCGTCTTCGATGGCCAGTTCATGCAGGTTGAACTGGCGTTGCAGGTTGGCCAGCTCCCGGGCGTCGGGTTCTTCCAGGCCTATCCATACAAAGTGATCGGGTTTGGCGGCCCAGGCCGCGCCTTCATCGAGGGTGATATCCGTGACTTTCTTACCGGCGCTGTAGACGGCGGCCGCAACAACTCTACCCATGGTGCTGATCGCTTCTTATTGGGAGGACAAGTGTTGGGCAGCTTAGCCTGAATGGCGTTCCGTCGTTGCGTCGAGCTTTTTGTAGTGAGCGAGCTTGCTCGCGCTGGGGTGCGAAGCGCCTTCAAGCGGTGTTCAGGCTGCCCGCAACTCGCGGTCCATCTCGTCAATACAGGCTTGCATCTGCGCATGACACGCCTGCATCAACGCCGGGATGTCATCCGAGGTCAGGCCAACGGTAGGAATTGGCGGCAGCGACCGTATGAGCACATCCCCACTGTTCCAGCGATTGAGCTGCATCTGCGTGACGTAATTGCTGACACACACCTGCACAATCGGCACACCCGCCGCAATCGCCATATGGAACGCACCTTTCTTGAACGGCAGCAATCCTTTGCCCAGGTTGCGCGTGCCTTCCGGGAACACCCAGATCGAGGTGTCTTCATGCTGCAACGTGTGGGTGGTGGTGAGCATCGCGCGGCGTGCCTTGTGCGCATTGCCCCGGTCAATCAACACATTGCCCGCCAGCCAGAACAACTGGCCGAACAGCGGCACCCACTTCAAGCTTTTCTTGGCGATGCACACCGTGCGGTGGGGCACCACGGTGCCGAACACAAACAGGTCATAGTTGGACTGGTGGTTGGCGATGATCACGCAGGTGCCGGGCTTGTTGCGCAGTGAGTCCACATCGGCCTTCACGTTGAGCCGCAGGATCCACATGGCCGGCACCGCGTACAGGCGTGCGCACAGGCGACTGTTGTCCGGGTTGAACGGCCGGCACACACCAACCAGCACGCCGAGCACGCCGGCAAGCATAAAGTGCAGGCTCATCAACAACATACGCAACAGGAAAAGCATCGACACGGCCTACCGGGACAAAAGTTGGCGCAGTGTACGGTTGTGCACTGTATTCGGCAATTATCCCGGTAGAGGTAGGAGATAGCCGATGTTTAAGCGCATGTTTCAACATCTGTCGATACAGGCAAGCTAGAGCGGCTGAAGATGATTCGGAATTGGTTGTAAGAAAAAGCCCGACGCAAGGTCGGGCTTCGGTGTATCAGGCGTAGGGATTAACTCAGGATATGCCCCTGGTCCTGGATGATGGCGTCGTCCAAGGCTTCCAACAGTTCTTTACGGACTTTCAACTTGGTGTGCTTGTGGGCGTTCATGTTGAGCTTCTTCAACTGACGCGCCGCTTCCAGCGCCGCCGCGTGCAGCTCTTCCGGTGCCACCACCTTGTCGAGGAAGCCCGCTTGCAACGCGCCCTGCGGGTCAAACATCTCGGCATTGATCACCGAACGATGGAACGCCGACTTGCGCAGGCGATCCCGCGCCAACTCGATACCGGCGTGGTGCATGGTCATGCCAATCGCCACCTCGTTCAGGCCAATGCTGAACGGGCCTTCCACGCCAATCCGATAATCCGCCGACAACAGCAGGAAAGCACCCTTGGCCACCGCATGGCCAGGGCACGCCACAATCACCGGGAACGGGTGCGACAACAGGCGACGCGCCAACGTCGAACCGGACGTCACCAGGCTGATCGCCTCTTTAGGGCTGGCGGTCATCACCTTCAAATCATAACCACCCGACAAAATCCCCGGCGTACCGGTGATCACCACCACCGCCCGGTCCTTCTCCGCCTGGTCCAGCGCTTCATTAAACGCACTGACCACCGCCGGAGAAATGGCATTCACCTTGCCGTTGCTCAAGGTCAGGGTCGCGATACCGTCTTCGAGGTGGTAGGCAATCAACTCACTCATGACGCGGTTCCTTGTAGGACTTGTTATAGAAGAATGCAGCAGACGTTACCCACCACGCCCGCCCCGGTAAAGCGCTGTGACTGACTGGCCAGTCAGGGTTTTCCCCTGCACAGCGCATCGGAATGCCTGGGGCAGGGCACAATCGCCACCCCAGACACCTACCGCCAATGCCTGAGAATGGCACAATCAACGCCCCTTGCCGGGCGGTGAGCGGCATAACCGGCTAAGCGCATGAATATTCTGAAAAAAACCTTTGCCATCAGAAAGGCTTTCGACTACATTAGCGCGCCTCGACAGACTGAACTGGTTTGACGAGATACGGTGAAGTGTCCGAGTGGCTTAAGGAGCACGCCTGGAAAGTGTGTATACAAGAAATTGTATCGAGAGTTCGAATCTCTCCTTCACCGCCAAATTCTTGAAGAAATCCCGCGAGTTAGACGCTCTGCGGGATTTTTTTTGCTCTCGATTTCGCAGCCTACCCCCATCTGTGCCCCGGTCGAGTGGTGCCTTTTGGGCATTGCCTATTCTCATACCCGAATTTCATCAAAGGTTGCTGAAAAGGGCTTGCTGCCTCACCTGGCATGATGCTGCGAACGAACCGTTGCGCTTTCGATCATGTCTGTGCGAATGGCTGACGGTTGCCCAACACTGTTGCGTGCATAGCTGCATAACGTGACCGGCAGCTCTGCTATTTCCAGGAAAATGCCATCCATGGCCAGGGTGTAGCGTTCATCGTCAATATCGCCACAGGTGGTCCTGCTCGCCGAATGCACGCTGTAGTAGTAATGCTGGCTAAAACCGCTGTGCTGGTTTTCCCAGGCGATGTGATAGCGGTGCTTGATCTGCGGTGCCGGTGCGGGGTTGGTCAGGAAGACCGAATGGGTGAATACATTACGCAGGAGTGCTTCGGTCAGCGGTTGCTCGGCCTTTTGCACGCCGAGTATGCACAGCACATGCGGCCCCAGCACTGGGCCGATGGACTGGTTGATGTACGCCTCGTCAGAGGCGGCGGCGACTTGGTAGCCGTGGGGGCGTGCGCAATCGTTGATGTCATTTACGGCCTTGAATCGGTAGAACGGCTCCTGGATCGAGAATCTCAGGTTCCAGGTTGGACGGATTATTTGGCCGGCGGCATCACGTTGTAAATGCACATACGGCTTCAGGTTCCATGGTTCGTCCAGCGTGATTTCAACGGCCTTGAGCTGGCAGGTCGGGGTGTCATTACGGAACACACCGTCTACAAAGCAGTAGTACAAGTGGTTGGCAGGATAGCTGTAGTTGAATTTGGCGGCTTCACACACCGAGTTGTTCTGACAGCTATTGAGAATGTCCTTCTGAATGGCGGATGCGACCTTGCTGATGATACTGGTGATTTCATTGGTATTCCGGTCCAGCATCGGACTGCCGGAGCTGCCTGGGCGCAGACCGTTGCAGCGGTTGCGCAAGGCGTTGGGGAACACACCGGGTTGTTCGGCAAAACTGTTGATAGTCGACTCCACGCAGGCGCTCATGCGTAGTCCCTTTTTCAGGAACCCGGTCGGCGCACCCACATTGATCACTTCTCGATCCGACGTGTGACGTTGAGATGCCAGCCTGAGTGGCATGATCCCGCTGGCCACCAGCGCGGCCAGTGACGTATCCAGTTCGAGCACGGCTAAATCGGTGCCCGCCATGCTGCTCCAATGTGCTGTTTTGACGGCGTAGGTGACATGCCGTTCAGGTGTGTCATGAAAGTAATTGAAGGTGACATCGGCGGTGAACGCCCGGCGCAGGAGCGCCGTACCGTAGCTGAAGAACACGCAGTGCCCGCTGGTCAGCACATAAGCCGGGCCGGTGGCCTTGCCCCGGCGATCATGAGTGTCAAGCAAAACGGCATTGCAGGTCTGGCCTAAGGCGTTTTTCAGTGAACCGATGCCGGTCCATTGCGGGTAACGGTGGTGTTTATTCTCAAGTGCCATGGACGGTGACTGTTCGGTAAGTCCTTCGGCCAGGTCTCTGGCGTGGCTGGGCCAGACGATGCTGAGCAACAGGAGATACAGGAAAACGCAAGCGCTGTGAGTACGTGACATAAGGGGGCCCGACAAGGAAGTCATTGATTGGCTGAAACTACCCAATCAGGCCATGGCAAACGCCATACAGGACTATTGCGTGAGCCCTTGAGAGAAGGTGCTGATCCCAGTGATCATGGCGTCACCACCTTTTGACTGCATCGTCTCAGATATGCAGCCACGCCAGGCTGCCCAGCACCACCGCGACACCCGCCGCTGTATACGACAGGCGCTTCAACCAGTCCCGCCTGGTCAGCAAGGTGATCGCCGCCAATGAAATCGCGATCTGAATCGCGGTCATCGCCTGGGCCCAGCGATGGTGCTGGTGCAGCGCCTGTTCCGACTTTTCATCCCATTGCTTTGACGTGGCCTCAAGCTTTTCGGCCTGTTTGCGCACGTCTTCCTTCTGGCTTCTGTAGCGCTCTATCTCTTCCTTGTAATGCACCGCGTCCACGCCGGGAATGTGGGTGGCCAGTTCTGCCAGGTTTTGCCGGCTGGATTTGGCCTGGTAGTAGTTCCACTGGTTGGCGGCTTCGGTCTTGAAGATGGCGGCGTTGTTCTTGTCCATTGCCGCTTCGCTTTCGGTGGAGCCGGCCTGGTAGCTGAGCATGGCGCCGAGGGTGGCCATGAGGGCGGTCATCACGGCGATGCGGCTGGCGAAGGTGTCACCACGGCCGTGGGCATGTTCGGTGGTGTGTTCGATGTGTTTTTCGTGGGGGCTGGGGACTTCGAAGGCTTCGGACATAGGGGCGTCTGTGAAGGGACTGAGGGAGTCTGATTCTTCACCAGTGAAGCTGTCTCAATCCTGTACGTAACGCTGCAAACCTTCCACCAGGGCGTCGAACATCACGCGGCAGCGCGGGCTGTTGCGCAGGTCTTCGTGCATGGTCACCCAGGTGTCCAGCTTGAGTGCAAAGCCTTCTGGCAGGACCCGGCGCAGGCAGGGATCGCGCTTGGCCAGTTGGACCTGGCAGCCGCCGATACCGGCACCGGCGCGGATCAGTGCCAACTGTGCCAGGTCGCTGTCGCTGCTGAGGGCGAAGGCGCTACGCTCGAAGCCCTTGATGGCCAGGCTGCGGATAAATGCGTTTTCCTGGTCGAAACCGATCACTGAGTGGCCGGCCAGGTCCTGCATCAACAGGGGCGTGCCGTGTTGCTGCAGGTAATCGTCGCGGGCATGCAGGCCGACTTCGATCAAGCCGATGCGTCGCGCCAGCAGTTGCTCCTGGCTGGGGCGGACCATGCGCACGGCGATGTCGGCTTCCAGTTGCAACAGGTCGCTCAGGCGGTTGGTCAGCACCAGTTCGACCTTGAGGTGCGGGTGTGCCTGGCGCACTTGCGTGAGGATCGGCGGCAGCACTTCCACGCCGATCACTTCGCTGGCGGACACGCGCACCACGCCGCGCACTTCATCACCCTGGGCAGACGCTGCACGCTCAAGTGCCGCCGCTGTGCGTTCCATGGTTTCGGCGTGGGCGCGCAGGGTCCGGGCTACCGCCGTGGGCAACAAGCCGCTCGGTGAACGGGTAAACAGCACCACGCCCAGCGCCGTTTCCAGCGCGGCAATGTGCCGGCCGACCGTGGGCTGTGTAATGCCGAGTTGCCGTGCGGCTCCCGACAACGATCCTTCTCGGAATACGCCGAGGAACGACCGGTAAAGCTCCCAACCAATATTCGTTGCCATGCATAAATGTATAGCGCTTTGGCGATCTTCGACAATTCCTCTATAGCGCCGGCACGCAGAAAATGTCCCCATCAACCCCTGTGGGAGAGTGTGATGAACAAAGTTTTGGTGTTGGGTGCAACCGGTGGCATTGGTGGCGAAGTTGCACGGCAGCTGCTGGCGGCGGGTTGGCAGGTGCGCGCGTTGACCCGTGATGCCGACAAGGCCCGTGGCCAGAACGCCGCATTTGACTGGCTTGAGGGTGATGCACTCAACCGCGATGACGTACTTGCTGCAGCCCGAGGCTGTGAAGTGATCGTGCACGCGGTCAACCCGCCGGGCTATCGGCACTGGGCCGAGCGGGTGCTGCCGATGATCGACAACACCATCGCGGCGGCCGTTGCGGAAGGCGCCACCATTGTGTTGCCCGGTACCGTCTACAACTTTGGGCCGGACGCGTTTCCCGTACTGCACGAAGACTCCCCTCAACACCCGCAAACCCGCAAGGGCGCGATCCGTGTGCAACTGGAGCAGCGTTTATACGAAGCTTCAGGCAACGGGGCGAGGGTGCTGATCGTGCGCGCCGGTGACTTTTTCGGCGCGCAGGCGGCCAACAGCTGGTTTTCCCAGGGCTTGGTCAAACCTGGCAACATTGTGCGCAGCATCAATTATCCGGGGGCGCCAGGTGTTGCCCATCAATGGGCGTACCTGCCCGATGTGGCGCGTACGATGGTTGAACTGCTGGAGCGCCGTGAAACCCTGCAGGCGTTCGCGCGTTTTCATATGGCGGGGCAGGTGGACACGGATGGCACACAGCTGAGCCGGGCGATCCAGCGCGTGGTGCTGCGTAGGACGGGGCAACAGC
The DNA here is from genome assembly GCF_019823005.1 of Pseudomonas sp. DR208. Taxonomy (NCBI): domain Bacteria; kingdom Pseudomonadati; phylum Pseudomonadota; class Gammaproteobacteria; order Pseudomonadales; family Pseudomonadaceae; genus Pseudomonas; species Pseudomonas sp. DR208. The sequence continues at coordinate 4,908,578 of NZ_CP081944.1, read as the reverse complement.
CGGTCGTCAGGATGTTCCCCTGGTGGCTGCTGAAAATAGCTTCGCCCTTTGTCGCCACCTTCCGTGAAATGCTGGAGATGCGTTACCTGTGGCAAACCCCTGTACTGCTCGATAACACGCGGCTGGTTGCGGTACTGGGCGCTGAACCTTGCACGCCGCTGGATGAAGCGGTGGAGACGACCCTGGCCGGCATGGGTTGCCTGCGTCGGGCAGTGTGAAGTTTGGCTCAAAGTGGCCTGTGGCACGCCCTCTACGGCACTGGCCCATGCGCGGATCCAGGTGGAAGCCTTGAGCAAGGGCTGCAATGGGTGGGCTGGGGGCGCGGATTTTCCAGAGTTACGCTTTATAGCTCCAGTTGACTGGCGTTGATGCCGAAGGCCTTGGCAATTTTTTCCCGCGTTGCACGGCGAGGTTTGTTCACCGACTCTTGTTGGGCAAATGCGGATTGGGAAATGCCCAGGCGTTTGGCAACCTCTTCCTGGGTCAGGTTCAGGTGTTCGCGCCATGCACGGATAGGGGTTGCCCCATCCACCAGGCGGCTTACCACCGCATGGGGAATCAGATTTGGATCGTTCTGCCGGGCCAGATAATGTTCATAGGGAATCACCACAAAGGCTGGCTTGCCCTCCGTATTGTGGATGATCTGTACGGCAGTAGGTTCGCTCGTCACGCTTCTTGACCTCTTCAATGCTGACCACATGGATATCGCGATCCCAATCGAAAAGGACTCGGTAATTACCCACGCGCAAGCGATAACCATGGGGGTAATTGACCAATGCCTTGACGTTGGCTGCCTCGGGCATGCGCTCAAGCGCTGACACCGCATCGCGTACCTGTTGCTGATGATACGTATGCAACCGAAGCAGTTGCTTTACGGATTTTCTAGTCCAGTGGATGGAGTTCATTGGAAGATTAATAAGTCTTTTATAAGGTTATCAAGCGATATTTTCAGACGCCGGCCAGTGGCGGTTCGCGCTGCCCTCACAAACCGTAGACGGTCGCCGCACACACCGACCGGTATAACTGTTGCCAGTTATGAGGCACTGATATGAAGGGCCATCAACTCGGGAATCGAATCGATACAAAGTCATGGCGGTTGCCTGCATGGGACCCGCACCGCTATTGTGCTGAATCCTTTTAGTCTTTCCCTTGGGTTGTCGTGATGAATGCACCGCGTACCGCAGTCGGTCCGATCAAGGCCGTGATTTTCGATATGGACGGGTTGTTGCTGGACACGGAAGGCATCTACACAGAAGTCACGCAAATCATCGCCGAACGCTACGGTCGCATCTACGATTGGGGCATCAAGCAGCACATCATCGGGCGTGGTGCCCAGGACCTGGCGGACTACGTGGTGAAGGCGCTGGACCTGCCGATCACACCGGCTCAATTCCTGGAGATCCGCGAACCGCTGATGAGCGAGCGTTTCCCCAAGGCCTTGGGCATGCCCGGCGCCGAAGCCTTGGTGCGGCACTTGAAGGCGCACAATATCCCGATTGCCGTGGGCACCAGTTCGTCGCGCAATTCGTTTGGCCACAAGACCACCCTGCACCGCGAATGGTTTGGCCTGTTCGACACCATCGTCACCGCTGACGACCCGGAAGTGGGCGCCGCCAAACCCGCGCCAGACATCTTCCTCACCGCCGCCCGCCGCCTGGGCGTTGCGCCCGAGGATTGCCTGGTGTTCGAAGACTCACCCTTCGGCGTCACTGCTGCCAAAGCTGCCCATATGACCGCCATCGCCGTGCCGGATGAAGCCATGGCCGACAGCAAGTACCACCACGCCGACCAGATCATCCGCAAGCTCGCGGACTTTGACCTGGCGGCCTACGGCCTGCCACCTCGAACCTGATTGATCGCGGTTGAAAATGTGGGAGGGGCGGTGCGACGATTCGGCTTGCCCCCTCCCACATTTGATTGGCAGTGTTCAGGAAGCCTTAGGCGCTGAAGCCTCCATCGATGGTCAAGCTTGCACCGGTGATATAGCCCGCTTCCGGTCCTGCAAGGTAAGCCACAAAACTGGCAATCTCCTCCACATGCCCATACCGCCCCACCGCCATCAACCCAATCAGACTCTCGGCAAAATCACTGTTGGCCGGGTTCATATCGGTGTCCACCGGCCCAGGTTGCACGTTGTTGATGGTGATCCCCCGTGGCCCCAGATCCCGCGCCAGGCCCTTGGTCAAGCCCACCAGCGCTGCCTTGCTCATCGCATATGGGCCACCGCCACCAAACGGCATGCGTTCGGCATTGGTGCTGCCGATATTGATCACGCGGCCGCCTTCACCCATATGCCTGGCCGCTTCCTGGGTTGCGATAAACACGCTGCGTACGTTGATTGCCAGGGTCTGGTCAAAGTCTTCCAGCTTGAAGTCCTCCAGCGGCGCGATGGCCAGTACGCCGGCGTTGTTCACCAGGATATCCAGGCGCCCAAAGGCTTCGACGGTGGCGTTGACCGCATTGCGTATCGCATCGGCACTGGCGCTGTCGGCATGGATCGCCAGGGCTTTGCCGCCTTCGCTGATCACGCTGTTCTGCAGTTCTTCGGCCTTGGCGGCCGAGCTGACGTAGGTAAAGGCAACGGCTGCGCCCTGTGCGGCAAGATGTTTGACGATGGCGGCGCCGATGCCGCGAGAACCGCCTTGAATCAAGGCGACTTTGCCGCTGAGGTTTTGTGTGGTCATGTCGATCTCCAAGCTGTTCAAGGCGGGATGCCTTGTTGTTGGAACCGAGTATCGACCTCGCCAGCCCCTCCCGGTAGACCAGGATTGCTATAGTCTGTGTAAACCAAAAGTTTAGAGTGGTCGATATGGAAAGCTTTGGCAGTATCGAATGTTTCGTGCGCAGCGCCGAAGGTGGCAGCTTTGCCGAAGCGGCGCGGCACCTGAGCCTGACACCGGCGGCGGTGGGCAAAAGTGTCGCCAAGCTCGAAGCGCGTTTGGGCGTACGCCTGTTCCAGCGCAGCACTCGGCGCCTCACCCTCACTGAAGCCGGCAAGCTGTTCCTCGAAGAGGTCAGCGGCAGCCTTACCACCATCCAGAACGCCGTGGCCAACCTGGCCAGCGCTGAAGGGCGGCCGGTGGGCACGTTGAAAGTGAGCATGGGTACGGTGTTTGGCAATCGCTACGTGGTGCCGCTATTGGGCGTGTTCATGCGCCGCTTCCCGGACATCAGCCCGGACTGGCATTTCGATAACCGCCAGGTCGACTTGATCGGCCAGGGTTTCGATGCTGCCATCGGTGGTGGCTTCGAGCTGCCCCAGGGGGTGGTGGCGCGCAAGTTGACCCCGGCCCATCGCGTGCTGGTGGCGTCACCGGACTACCTGGCGCAGCGTCCCCCGGTGCGGGCGCCCGAAGACCTGGCGCATTGCCACGGGATTCTCATCCGTTCACCGCAGACCGGACGCGTGCGCTCCTGGCAATTGACCAGTACCGAGCGTGAACACCGCCCGCTGGTGCTTAGACCGAGCATGACCATGAGCGATTCCGAAGCCGCCTGCTGCGCCAGCGCCCAAGGCCTGGGCGTCGCCTTGGTGAGCATGCCTATGGCCGTGCCATTCCTGGACAGCGGTGCGGTGGTGCGGGTGCTGCCCGACTGGTACGTCGACGACGGCAACATCTCCATCTACTACGCCGAACACAAACTGCTGCCCGGCAAGACCCGCGCGTTTGTGGATTTCATCATCGAGCAATTCGCCGAGCAGCAGTTGAACCAACGCTTCAGCGCGGCCAACCGATGACTTTTTTCGCCCTTGGCGTTGCGTAAGTCCTGATCTTCGACGTCGACAACCCCAGCCGCACCAGCGACTCGGCAATGGTCACCGCCGCTGTCACCCCATCCACCACCGGCACACCGGTGCGCTGGCGAATCTGCTCATCCAGCCCGGCCATGCCGCCACAGCCCAGGCAGATCACCTCGGCCTTGTCTTCGCTGATGGCCAGTTCCGCCTGGCGCACGATGGCCTCCATCGCTGCCAGCGGGTTTTCTTCCAACTCCAGCACCGCCATGCCACTGGCGCGCACCGAGGCGCAGCGCTGGTACAGGCCAGCCAGTTTCAGGCGGTCTTCGATCAGCGGCACCGTGCGGTCCAGGGTCGTCACTACCGAGTAGGCGTGACCCAGGAACATCGCCGTGCTGGCGGCGGCTTCGGTGATGTCCACCACCGGCACGTTGAGCAATTCCTGCAAGCCTTCACGACCATGCTCGCCGTACCCGGCCTGGATCACTGCATCAAACGGCTGGTCATAGGCCATCACCCGGTCCATCACCGCGATGGCCGCCAGATAGCTTTCAAAGTTGCCCTCCACCGATTCGGCGCCGAAGTACGGCGTGAGCCCGACAATCTCGGTGCCCGGCGCAGCCACGGCGCGCGCCTGCTGGGCGATGGTTTCAGTGATGGATTCGGTGGTGTTGACGTTGACCACGAGGATACGCATGGAAGGTCCTTGATTAATGACTGACGTTATCGACGGCAATGCTTTCGCCGCTGACATCGGCGTAGAACGGCTGGCGCTTGGCGATCAGCAAGTACAACAGCCCTGCAATACCGGCGCCAAACATCCAGGAAAACGGTGACACGTTGGCAAAACCCGGTAACAAGGCCAGGAGAATGGCGATCACCGCCGCAGGAATAAACGCTGCCACCGCACGCAAATTGACTCCACGGCTGTAGTAATAAACGCCGCGCGGGTCTTCGCTGTACAACTGCGGCACGTCCACCTGGCTTTTACGGATCAACCAGTAATCGACCATGATCACCCCATACAGTGGCCCCAACAGCGCGCCCAGGCCGGACAGGAAGTACACGATCACCAGGGGGCTGTTGTAGAGGTTCCACGGCAGGATCAGCACCGCCACGGTGGCGCTGATCAACCCGGCGCGACGGAAGTTCAGGTACTTGGGCGCCAGGTTGCTCAGCACAAAGGCCGGCGCGACAAAGTTGGCCATGATGTTCACCGCCACGGTGACGATCAGGAACGCCAGGCAGCCCAGCACCAGGAAGAAGGTATTCGGGATGGCCGCGATGATCTCGGTCGGGCTTTCGATCACTCGGCCATTGAGCTGGAATTGCCCGCCGCACAGCAGCACGGTGATCGCGGCAAACACCAGGATATTCACTGGCAGGCCCCAGAAATTACCCACCTGAATGGTCTTGCGGCACGGCGAGGAGCGGGCGAAGTCACAGAAATTGAGGATCAGCGTGCCGTAGATCGCCAGCCACAGCGCGCCGCCGGCAAAGATATTGCGCCACATCTCGCCGCCGCTCAGCGGCTCGCGGATCGACCAGGCGATGGTCCCGCCGGTCTGGAAATACATCCAACCGGCCAACGACGCCACGGTGAGTAAAATCACCGGCCCGGCGAAGCCTTCGTAGCGGCGTACCATTTCCATGCCGTAGGCCAGGATCACCAATTGCACCAGCCAGATTGCCACGAAACACACCCAGCCGAGGGACGACAGGCCCAGGATCGAATTGTGGTCGTATTCGGCAAAGCCTGGATGAATCGCCGTCAGCAACACGCGGAAAACCACCGAGGCCAGGTAGGTCTGGATACCGAACCAGGCAATCGCAATCACTGCGCGGATCAACGCCGGAATCTGCGCGCCATGAATGCCGAAGCTGATACGGCTGATCACTGGAAACGGCACACCGGTCTTTTGCCCCATATAGCCCGACAAGTTCATGAAGAAGTACACCAGCGCGGCACCGATGCCGAGAGACAACAGAATCTGCCAGCCGCCCAGGCCCAGTGCATACAAGCCAATGGCAAACGAGTAGTTGGCGATGTTGTGTACGTCATTGGTCCACAGCGCAAAGATGCTATAGCGACCCCAGCGCCGGCCTTCAACCTTGGTGGGCGCCAGGTCCTTGTTGTGCAGGCGTGGGCTCAGCACCAGAGGGCCGGGCTCGATGGCTTCGGGCTTCAGGGAGGAGGGCAGATCCAGTGCGATATTATTCGAGAGGCTTGTACGCATTCCGGCAGGCTCCAGCACATCGGCAGCCAGGCCGCAGATGGCAAAGTGTATGTAGGTTTTGTATTTATTGTATACAAAGCTTGTTTTGCCTTAAGCCACTTGCGTGCCAGTTTTTGATCTATGAAAACCTGTGGTAATTTCGTTTTTATAGGTTTATTGAATAACTAGCTGAATTTAAAGCGATATAAATTGACCGTTTGAACAGTTATTTATTTTTTGGTAGGAACCGGGCTATTTGTAAAGACAAAAGGCAGGAGGGGAGAGGTGTTACGTAATGGTGCGCAACAAGATGGATTGCACACATAAATGGCACCGATGGTTACATATGTGTGTACACGTTCAGTGGCTAACATAACTCAAATGTGGGAGGGGGCTTGCCCCCGATTGCGGAGTGTCAGTCACTATTGACCTGGCTGACCCACCGCTATCGGGGGCAAGCCCCCTTCCACATTTTTTACAGCGCAACTTCAGGCCTTGCTGATGATATTGCCCGCATGCAACCCGCATTCCTTCTGCGTGGCTTCCTCCCACCACCAGCGACCTTCACGCTCATGCTGGTTCGGCAACACCGGGCGGGTGCAGGGCTCGCAGCCGATGCTGATAAAGCCGCGCTCATGCAGGCTGTTGTAAGGCAGCTCCAGCATGCGGATGTAACCCCAGACTTCCTCACTGGTCATCTGCGCCAGCGGGTTGAACTTGTACAGGGTGCGTTCCGGGGTAGAGAAGGCCGTGTCGATTTCCAGCGCCGCTACCTGGCTGCGGGTGCCGGGGCTCTGGTCGCGGCGCTGGCCGGTGGCCCAGGCAGTGACGCCGGCGAGTTTACGGCGCAGCGGTTCGATCTTGCGCACGCCGCAGCATTCGCCGTGGCCGTCCTTATAGAAGCTGAACAGGCCTTTCTCTTTGACGAAGGGTTCCAGCTTGCTCTGGTCCGGCGAGATCAACTCGATATCGATCTTGTAGAACTCGCGCACCTGCTCGATGAACCGATAGGTCTCCGGGTGCAAGCGCCCGGTGTCGAGGCTGAACACCTTGACGTTCTTGTTCAGCTTCCAGGCCATGTCTACCAGCACCACGTCCTCGGCGCCGCTGAAGGAAATCCACAGGTCATCACCGAACTGGCTGAACGCCAGCTTGAGAATGTCCTGGGCGGATTTGTTGGCATAAGTCGCGGCGAGTTCAGCGACGTCGAAGGCTTGGTTCATCAGGACGGTTCCTACAGGTCAGTGGCGCTGAGCGCTCTATAGGGGAGCGATGGTATCAAAATCCGCCCTGCGTTGCGGCGGCGAGCATGAATCGCTAGAGTTCGGCAGTCCTTTTGCTCGCTCAACCAACAACATCTATAGGGGAGTGTCTTGTGGAAATTGCCTGTCTCGACCTGGAAGGGGTACTGGTTCCGGAAATCTGGATCGCCTTCGCCGAAAAAACCGGTATTGAATCCCTGCGCGCCACCACCCGGGACATTCCCGACTACGACGTTCTGATGAAGCAGCGCCTGCGCATCCTCGACGAGCACGGGCTCAAGCTTGGCGATATCCAGGCGGTGATCGCCACCCTCAAACCGCTGGATGGCGCCATCGAGTTCGTCAATTGGCTGCGCGAGCGCTTCCAGGTGGTGATCCTGTCCGACACCTTCTACGAATTCTCCCAGCCGCTGATGCGTCAGCTGGGTTTCCCGACCCTGCTGTGCCACCGTCTGATCACCGACGAGAGCGATCGCGTGGTCGGTTACCAACTGCGCCAGAAAGATCCGAAGCGCCAGTCGGTATTGGCCTTCAAGAGCCTGTACTACCGCGTGATCGCCGCCGGCGACTCCTACAACGACACCACCATGCTGGGCGAAGCCGACCGTGGGATTCTGTTCCATGCGCCGGAGAATGTGATCCGCGAGTTCCCGCAGTTCCCGGCGGTGCACACGTTTGAGGCGTTGAAGCAGGAATTTATCAAGGCGTCGAATCGGTCGTTGAGCCTGTAAGGCTTTCAGCGCGGCTGATGGCCTCTTCGCAGGCAAGCCAGCTCCCACACTTGACCGAGTTCCATCATGAGAATGCAGTCAAATGTGGGAGCGGGCTTGCCCGCGAAGAGGCCAGCCCAGTCACTACAAACCGTCCAGTGTCTCCAACAACACCCGCACCTTCGTCAGCGACTCCTGGTACTCCGCCTCCCATTCCGAGTCCGCGACAATCCCGCCGCCGCCCCAGCAACAAACCTGGCCATCCTTCACCAGCAAACTGCGAATGGCGATGGAACTGTCCATCTCGCCGCGCACATCCAGATACACCAGCGAGCCGCAGTACAACCCACGGCGAGTCGGCTCCAGCTCGTCGATGATCTGCATCGCGCGGATCTTCGGCGCGCCGGTGATGGAGCCGCCGGGGAAGCTGCCGGCGATCAGGTCGAGCGCGTCCTTGCCGTCGGCCAGCTCGCCGATGACGCTGCTCACCAGGTGGTGCACGTTGGGGTAGCTTTCCAGGCTGAACAGCTCCGGCACGCTGACCGAGCCGGTGCGGCAGGTGCGCCCCAGGTCGTTGCGCAGCAGGTCGACAATCATCAGGTTTTCGGCGCGGTCCTTGGTGCTGGCCAGCAGTTCGGCGGCGTTGGCGGCGTCTTCCTCAGGCGTCAGGCCGCGTGGGCGGGTGCCTTTGATGGGGCGGGTTTCGACCTGGCGTTTGCTGATGTGCACGAAACGCTCTGGCGACAGGCTCAGCACCGCGCCGTCGTCCGGCAGGCTCTGGAACCCGGAGAACGGCGTCGGGCAGGCTTCGCGCAGGGCGCAGTAAGCGACCCATGGATCGCCGATGCACGGGGCCCGGAAACGCTGGGCAAAGTTCACTTGGTAGCAGTCGCCGGCCTGGATGTAATCCTGGATGCGCACGATAGCCTGGCGGTAGGCCTCGGCGGTGAGGTCCGGCGCCATGGGACCGTTCAACTTGAAGATTGCCGCGCTGTCGGCGACCGGCTGGCCGAACAGAGCGATCAAGCGTTGCTGCTCGCTATCGGCCAGTGTCGGATGAAACACGAGCTGGCTGGTCTGCGCCTGATGATCACTGATCAATGCCCAGGCATACAGCCCGAAGCGCGCATCCGGCAGGTGCAGGTCATCCACGGCGAGGTGCGGCATGTGCTCCAGGTGTCGGCCAAAGTCATAGCTCAGGTAACCGATCAACCCACCGGCAAACGGCAGCTCATAACCAGCAGGCAGATCCGCCTCGCCCAACTGCGTAAGATTTGCACGCAAGCGTTGCAGGAAATCACTGCCGCTTTCGTCGTGCGATACCGTCAATGTCGTTTGTGGCCACGCGCTCAACAGGTCATACCGTCCGCGCTCGGCTGCCGGTCGGCCGCTGTCCAGCAGCACTGCGCCAGGCGCATGGCGAATCGCCGCGAAATACTCGGCGGGGTTGGCCCGGTAGGGCAGCGGGTGTACGGAGCAGGTCAACATGCGGGGTGGATCAGCCATTGGCGCGGGGGAGGGGATTGTAGTCCCCCGTAGGATTTGCTCCTAGGGGGGATGTCGGGGATAGACAGATTGAAGACCTGATCAGCCTTCGACGGGGGGAATATGTCCAAACATTTCCTGCACGAACTTCACCCGTTCTTCCGGGGTTTCTGTCACGCCAGCGGCGTTCAGCGCTTCCAACCGTGCTTCCACCGCATGGGTGCGCAGGGTCAGGCCGCAGTCATTGGCAATCTGGATATTCAGCCCAGGCCGCGCATTCAGTTCCAGGATCAACGGGCCTTTTTCCTGGTCCAGCACCATGTCCACGCCGATATAGCCCAGCCCGCACAGCTCATAGCAGCCGGCGGCGAGCTTCATGAAACCGTCCCAGTTGGGCAGCTGCACGCCATCCACCGCATTGGTGGTGTCGGGGTGTTTGGTAATGATGTTGTTCAGCCAGGTGCCGCGCAGGGTCAGGCCGGTGGCGAGGTCCACGCCGACGCCAATTGCACCCTGGTGCAGGTTGGCCTTGCCGCCCGACTGGCGGGTCGGCAAGCGCAGCATCGCCATCACCGGGTAGCCCATCAGCACGATGATGCGAATGTCCGGCACGCCTTCATAGCTGATGCTCTTGAAGATCTGGTCGGGCACCACACGGTATTCGATCAACGCACGATCACGGTGGCCGCCCAGGGAATACAGGCCAGTGAGGATGCTGGAAATCTGATGCTCGATCTCTTCATGGCTGATGATCTTGCCCGACACCGTGCGATAGCGCCCTTCAAAGCGGTCGGCGACCACCAGGATGCCGTCCCCGCCGGCGCCCTGGGCCGGCTTGATCACGAAGTCGCTGCGCCCGCCGATGATCTCGTCGAGCTTGTCGATTTCTTTCTCGGTGCTGATCACCCCGTACATTTCCGGTACATGGATGCCGGCCGCCAGCGCGCGCTCCTTGGTGATGATCTTGTCATCCACGATCGGGTACAGGCTGCGCTTGTTGTACTTGAGCACGTAGTCGGCGTTACGCCGGTTGATGCCCATGATCCCGCGCGCTTCCAGGGCTTTCCAGGTCTTCCAGAAACCGAACATTACCGGTCAGCCTTCAAGAACGCCTTGAAACGCACCAGCTCGGTCAGGCGGTAACCGCGATAACGCCCCATGGCCAGCATGAACCCCACCAGGATCAGCAGGATCGCCGGGAAGGTGAACACGAAGTAGATCAGCTCCGGCACGCTCATGATCAGGTGCGCCAGGGACGCCGCGAACAGCGTACCAATCGCCACTTTCAGCGCATGGTTGGCGCCGCGTTCCTCCCAGGTGATGGACAGGCGTTCGATGGTCATGGTCAGGATCACCATGGGGAACAGCGCCACCGACAACCCGCGCTCCAGCCCCAGCTTATGGCTGAACAGGCTGATGGCCGCAATCAGCACCACGACGAAGGTCAGCACCACCGACAACCTTGGCAGCATCTGCAATTTCAGGTGTTCCAGGTACGACCTGAGGGACAGCCCCAGCGCCGTGATAATCGTAAACAGCGCAATCCCGAAGCCCAGCTGCGTCTCGCGGAACGCCAGGGCGATCAGCACCGGGGTGAACGTGCCGAGTGTCTGCAGGCCGATCAGGTTGCGCAGGATAAGGATCACCAGCACGCCAATCGGGATCATCACCATGATCATGAAGGTCTGCTGGGTTTGCAGCGGCAGGCCGTACAGCGAGTATTCGAGGAAGTTGGCGTCGGTGTTCTCGTCGGTCAGCTTGGCCAGGCGAATCGCGTTCATCTCGCTGTTGTTCAGGCTGAAGGTCACCATGGCCTTTTTGCCGCCCTCGACGGTGATCAGGTTTTCATCACCGGTCCACCACAGCAGGCGGTCGGCGGGCAGGCCCTGTTCGCCGGTTTCCGGGTTGAAGTACAACCAGTCATTGCCGTTGAAGCTGCGCAACCACAGTTCCGGGGTTTGCGGCTGGTCGGCGACCAGGCGGATGGTGTGGACCTTTTCCACCGGCACGTGGGCGATGGACAGCAGCAGTTCGACGATCTTGGCCTTGTGTGGCGTCGAAGGGTCGCCCGCCAGCAGCAGTTTCACATTGTCGTCGTTGAGGTTGTTGGTGCGTTTGATCGCTTCGGTGATAAACGTCTCGACGTCGGCCGAGTGCTGGCGGATAGGCGCCAGCAGGGCTTCGGCGGCAATCTTTTCCGGGCCTTCCACGGCGATGCTGTCGCGGAAGGTGGGGCCTTTGACCTTGACCTTCTCGCCGCTGTAGCGCTTGGTCAGCACCAGGCGGTAGTACAGGGTCTGGTTACCCTTGGCGCGGCGCGCCGACCAGGTGACCTTGCGGTTGCCGTCGATGCGGTTGACGCTCACCCCGTAGTTATTCGAGATGAAGCTTTCGTTGAGGCTGACGAAGTCGCGGCTCAGGGGCGGCACGAACATCTGGATCTTCACCGGGTCTTTCGGGTTGGCGACGAACTCGACCTTGGCGTCGATGTTCCACAAGTCGTCGGTGGCGTCCTCGGTGACGGGGATCCCCAGCACGAAGATCTGATAAGCGGTGACCGAAATACCCAAAACCACCAGGATGGTGATCAGGATCTTCAGGTGCAGGGTCAGAGAGCGCATTCGGTTTACTCGGCGGTATGAGCGTCGGCGGCGCAGGCGGGTTTGCCTGCTGCGTATTTAAGACTGGGGTCGACCAGCGCATCAAAGCGTTTCAGCGCTTCGGAGCCGATCAGCAGCGGGTATTGGAATGCGCTGCGGTCAGTCAAGTTCACTTCGATGCTGCGTAAAGCAGTGCCCATGCAGATATCCAGGGCAATCACCGGACGGGCGGTGTAGTTCTTGTCCTCATCGGGGTCGTAGTCACCGGCGCGGCGCTTGATCTTGCTGACGCGGGCCAGGGGACGCTCGATGGGATGGGAATGGGCGGTGTCGATGGCCAGGTAGAAGCGCACCCAGGATTCGCCGTTGCGCTTGAAGCGCTTGATATCACGGGCACTGAGCGAGGCGGTCTTGGCACCGGTATCCAGTTTGGCGGCGACTTCCAGGTCGATACCGGCCAACTGGGCGTATTCGTTGAGGCCATACACGGTCTTCTCGGCGGCAGCGCCGAGGCTGGGTGCGGTCAACAGGCACATCAATAGAAGGAAGGGTTTGAGTCTCATAGATCCCGAGGCGGCAGTGCGATGTTCAATTCAAGGCGACTGGCATTGCTGCGCAAACTCCCTCGTACGCCGTTTCATCCAATGATGTCAGGCAAAAGTGCCGGGCATTCTAACATGATGCTTTTTTGGCGCCAGCGCTGGCAGGCGGCCATGCCCTGCTAGGGTGCAACCCTGGTTATTAGACGATTGTCGACAATGTGTATTTATTCTTTGACTATCCTGGGCTGATTGGCTAGTTTTTGCGGCATTGCTTTCAAAGGTGTCGACAATATGCTGGATCAGCTGGAATCCCCAGTAGTGGCGCAAGACGATTCCCAGACCATGTCCGAGAACGTCTTCCGGCGTATCCAGGCCGCCATCGTCAAGGGCGAGATCGCCCCGGGCAGCAAGATCTCCGAGCCGGAGCTGGCGCGCACCTACGGCATCAGCCGTGGCCCGCTGCGTGAGGCGATCCACCGTCTGGAAGGCCAGCGCCTGCTGGTGCGCGTGCCTCACGTCGGCGCGCGGGTGGTGTCGTTGAGCCACGACGAACTGATCGAACTCTATGAAATCCGCGAATCCCTCGAAGGCATGGCTTGTCGCCTGGCCGCCGAGCGCATGACCGACGCGGAAATCGAAGAATTGCGCCAAGTGCTGCACACCCACGAGCGCGACGAAGCCTTCCAGGCCGGCCTGGGCTATTACCAGCAGGAGGGCGACTTCGACTTCCATTACCGGATCATCCAGGGCGCCGGCAACCGCACCCTGACCCAGATGCTCTGCGGCGAGCTGTACCAATTGGTGCGTATGTACCGCATCCAGTTTTCCGCCACCCCCAATCGTCCGCGCCAGGCCTTTGCCGAGCACCACCGCATTCTCGACGCGATTGCCGATCGCGACGGTGAACTGGCCGAACTGTTGATGCGCCGGCATATCGGCGCATCCAAACGCAACATTGCCCGTCACTTCCCGGACGGCACTCCCCCATCACGAGGTGAATGATGAGTTCCAATAACAAGACGACTCCCGGCCAGCGTTTCCGTGACGCGGTCGCCAGTGAACACCCGCTGCAGGTGGTGGGTGCGATCAACGCCAACCACGCACTGCTGGCCAAGCGCGCCGGGTTCAAGGCGATCTACCTGTCGGGTGGCGGGGTGGCGGCTGGCTCCCTCGGTGTGCCGGACCTGGGCATCACCGGCCTGGACGATGTGCTGACCGACGTACGCCGCATCACCGACGTGTGCGACCTGCCGCTGCTGGTGGACGTGGACACCGGCTTCGGCTCCTCGGCATTCAATGTGGCACGCACCGTCAAGTCGATGATCAAGTTCGGCGCGGCCGCCATCCATATCGAAGATCAGGTCGGCGCCAAGCGTTGCGGTCATCGCCCGAACAAGGAAATCGTGTCCCAGCAGGAAATGGTCGACCGTATCAAGGCCGCCGTGGATGCGCGCACCGATGACAGCTTCGTGGTCATGGCGCGTACCGATGCGCTGGCGGTCGAAGGCCTGGAGTCCGCGCTGGAACGTGCCGCCGCCTGCATCGAGGCCGGCGCCGACATGGTGTTCCCGGAAGCCATCACCGAGCTGGAGATGTACAAACTGTTCGCCTCCCGCGTGAAAGCGCCGATCCTGGCCAACATCACCGAGTTCGGCGCCACGCCGCTGTACACCACCGAACAGTTGAAATCTGCCGATGTTTCCATCGTGCTGTACCCGCTTTCGGCCTTCCGCGCCATGAACAAGGCCGCCGAGAATGTCTATACCGCGATCCGTCGCGACGGTACCCAACAGAACGTGATCGACACCATGCAGACCCGCATGGAGCTTTACGATCGCATCGACTACCACACCTTCGAGCAGAAGCTCGACGCGCTGTTTGCCGCGAAAAAATAACCCGGCGCACTCCCAAATAAATTCAAGATTGGAGAACAGACATGGCTGAAGCAAAAGTATTGAGTGGTGCCGGCCTGCGTGGCCAGGTGGCTGGGCAGACCGCACTGTCCACCGTGGGCCAGGCGGGTGCCGGCCTGACCTATCGCGGCTACGACGTGCGCGAACTGGCCGCCGATGCGCAATTTGAAGAAGTCGCCTACCTGCTGCTGTACGGCGAGTTGCCGACCAAGACCGAGCTGGCCGCCTACAGCGCCAGGCTGGGCAAGCTGCGCGACCTGCCGCAAGCGCTGAAGGAAGTGTTGGAGCGTATCCCCGCCGACGCCCACCCGATGGACGTGATGCGCACCGGTTGCTCGTTCCTGGGCAATATCGAGCCGGAAAAAGACTTCAGCGTGCAGCGCGACGTTACCGACCGCCTGCTCGCCGCGTTCCCGGCAATCATGTGCTACTGGTATCGCTTCAGCCACGACGGCAAGCGCATCGACTGCGTGACCGACGAGCCGAGCATCGGCGGCCACTTCCTGCACCTGCTGCACGGCAAGAAGCCCAGCGAGTTGCACGTCAAGGTGATGAACGTGTCGCTGATCCTCTACGCGGAACACGAATTCAACGCCTCGACGTTCACCGCCCGGGTGTGTGCCTCGACCCTGTCCGACCTGTATTCCTGCGTCACCGCCGCCATCGGCTCGCTGCGCGGCCCGCTGCACGGCGGCGCCAACGAAGCGGCGATGGAAATGATCGAGCGTTTCTCGTCCGCTGAAGAGGCGATCGAAGGCACCCTCGGCATGCTGGCGCGCAAGGACAAGATCATGGGCTTTGGCCACGCGATCTACAAAGACAGCGACCCGCGTAATGAAGTGATCAAGGGCTGGTCGAAAAAACTTGCGGACGAGGTGGGCGACAAGGTGCTGTTCCCGGTTTCCGAAGCCATCGACAAGACTATGTGGGAACAGAAGAAGCTGTTCCCCAACGCTGACTTCTACCATGCCTCGGCGTACCACTTCATGGGCATCCCGACCAAGCTGTTCACCCCGATCTTCCTGTGCTCGCGCCTGACGGGCTGGGCGGCGCATGTGTTCGAACAGCGCGCCAACAACCGCATCATCCGTCCAAGCGCCGAATACACCGGCGTCGAGCAGCGCAAGTTCGTGCCAATCGAACGTCGCTGAATGGGAATGCCGACGATCCCGAATTGTTAACCGGATCAAATGTGGGAGGGGGCTTGCCCCCGATTGCTGTCTGTCAATTGATGCAGCGGGCACTGACCCACCGCTATCGGGGGCAAGCCCCCTCCCACATTGTGACCGCATTTCAATTCTGGATCGGTGCAGGTCCTCCCTTTGTTATCACCGTGACCGAGTCCTGACGATGAACACTGAATTCCGCAAACCGCTTCCCGGCAGCCGCCTGGATTTCTTCGACGCCCGTGCGGCTGTCGAGGCAATCACCCCTGGCGCCTACGCCACCTTGCCTTACACCTCCCGCGTCCTTGCGGAAAACCTGGTGCGCCGCTGCGACCCAGCCACCCTCAATGCTTCCTTGAGCCAACTGATCGAACGCAAGCGCGACCTCGACTTCCCATGGTTCCCGGCGCGTGTGGTGTGCCACGACATCCTCGGCCAGACCGCTCTGGTCGACCTCGCCGGCCTGCGTGACGCCATCGCCCTGCAAGGCGGTGACCCGGCCCAGGTCAACCCGGTAGTGCCGACCCAACTGATCGTCGACCACTCCCTGGCCGTCGAAGCCGGTGGTTTTGACCCGGACGCGTTCGAAAAAAACCGCGCCATCGAAGACCGTCGCAACGAAGACCGTTTCCACTTCATCGAGTGGACCAAGAAGGCCTTCAAGAACGTCGATGTGATCCCGCCCGGCAACGGCATCATGCACCAGATCAACCTGGAGAAAATGTCCCCGGTGATCCAGGTGCGCGACGGCGTGGCCTTCCCCGATACCTGCGTCGGCACCGACAGCCACACCCCGCACGTGGATGCCCTGGGCGTGATCGCCATCGGTGTCGGCGGCCTGGAAGCCGAGAGCGTGATGCTCGGTCGCGCCTCGTGGATGCGCCTGCCGGAAAGCGTCGGCGTCGAATTGACCGGCAAGCTGCAACCGGGCATCACCGCCACCGACATGGTGCTGGCGCTGACCGAGTTCCTGCGTAAACAGAAAGTGGTTGGCGCCTGGCTGGAGTTCTTCGGCGAAGGTGCTTCGGCACTCACGCTTGGCGACCGTGCAACCATCTCCAACATGGCCCCGGAATACGGCGCGACTGCGGCGATGTTCTACATCGACCAACAGACCATCGCCTACCTGAAGCTCACCGGCCGCGAAGACGAACAAGTCACGCTGGTGGAGCAGTACGCTCGCCACACCGGCCTGTGGGCCGATGACCTCAAGGGCGCGCAGTACGAGCGAGGGCTGACCTTCGATCTGTCCAGCGTCGTGCGCAACATGGCCGGCCCGAGCAACCCCCATGCTCGCGTTGCCACCAGCGACCTGGCGTCCAAGGGTATTTCCGGCCAGTGGGACGAAGTGCCAGGCCAAATGCCTGACGGCGCAGTGATCATCGCCGCCATCACCAGTTGCACCAACACCAGCAACCCGCGCAACGTGATCGCCGCCGGCCTGCTGGCGCGCAACGCCAACAAGCTTGGGTTGACCCGCAAGTCGTGGGTCAAATCGTCCCTGGCACCCGGCTCGAAAACCGTGGCGATGTACCTGGAAGAAGCCGGCCTGGGCCATGAGCTGGAAAAACTCGGCTTCGGTGTGGTGGCGTTTGCCTGCACCACCTGCAACGGCATGTCCGGCGCACTCGATCCGGTGATCCAGCAGGAAATCATCGACCGCGACCTGTACGCCACCGCCGTGCTCTCGGGCAACCGTAACTTCGACGGGCGTATTCACCCCTACGCCAAGCAAGCGTTTCTCGCGTCGCCGCCGCTGGTGGTCGCGTATGCGATTGCCGGCACCATCCGCTTCGACATCGAGAAAGACGTGCTTGGCCTCGACGCGAATGGCAAGGAAATCCGCCTGCAAGATATTTGGCCGAGCGACGAAGAGATCGACGCAGTGGTCAAGGCCTCGGTCAAGCCGGAGCAGTTCCGCCAGGTCTACATCCCGATGTTCGCCATCCACGAGGACACTGGCCCGAAAGTCGCGCCGCTGTACGAATGGCGTCCGCAAAGCACCTATATCCGCCGCCCACCTTACTGGGAAGGCGCGCTGGCCGGTGCCCGTCCGCTCAAGGGCATGCGCCCGCTGGCGGTGCTGCCGGACAACATCACCACCGACCACTTGTCGCCCTCCAACGCGATCATGCTCGACAGCGCCGCCGGCGAATACCTGGCGAAAATGGGCCTGCCGGAAGTCGACTTCAACTCCTACGCGACGCACCGGGGCGATCACTTGACCGCGCAGCGCGCCACCTTCGCCAACCCGAAACTGTTCAACGAAATGGTGGTGGAAAACGGCAAGGTCAAGCAGGGTTCCCTGGCGCGCATCGAGCCGGAAGGCCAGGTCACGCGGATGTGGGAGGCCATCGAAACGTACATGGAGCGCAAGCAACCGCTGATCATCATTGCCGGCGCGGACTACGGCCAGGGCTCGTCTCGCGACTGGGCGGCCAAGGGCGTGCGGCTGGCCGGTGTGGAGGCGATTGCCGCCGAAGGTTTCGAGCGCATCCACCGCACCAACCTGGTGGGCATGGGCGTGTTGCCGCTGGAGTTCCTGCCGGGCACCGACCGCCACACCCTGAAGATCGATGGCAGCGAGACCTATGATGTGGTCGGCGCGCGTACTCCGCGGGCGCAGTTGACCCTGGTGATCAACCGCAAGAATGGCGAACGTGTCGAGGTGCCGGTGACCTGCCGCCTCGACACCGCCGAAGAAGTGTCGATCTACGAGGCGGGCGGCGTGTTGCAACGCTTTGCCCAGGACTTCCTGGAATCGGCGGCGACGGCCTGAGGGGACACCATGGCACACGTAGCGCAAATCAAGATCCCCGCCACCTACATGCGTGGCGGCACCAGCAAGGGCGTGTTTTTCAGCCTCACAGACCTGCCCGAATCGGCGCAGGTGCCGGGCGCCGCACGCGATGCCTTGCTATTGCGGGTGATCGGCAGCCCCGACCCCTACGACAAGCAAATCGACGGCATGGGCGGCGGCGCCTCGAGCACCAGCAAGACCGTGATCCTGGCCAAAAGCACCCGCGCCGATCACGACGTGGATTACCTGTTCGGCCAGGTCTCCATCGACAAACCCTTCGTTGATTGGAGCGGCAACTGCGGCAACCTGTCGGCGGCGGTCGGTTCCTTTGCCATCAGCGCCGGCCTGGTCGATCCGGCACGCCTGCCCCACAACGGCGTGGCTGTGGTGCGTATCTGGCAAGCCAACATCGGCAAGACCATCATTGCCCACGTGCCGATCACTGACGGCGCGGTGCAGGAAACTGGTGACTTCGAACTGGATGGCGTGACCTTTCCGGCCGCCGAAGTGCAGTTGGAGTTCATGGACCCGGCGGCGGAAGAAGAGGGCGGCGGTGGTTCGATGTTCCCCACCGGCAACCTGGTGGACGACCTGGAAGTGCCTGGCGTCGGCACCTTCAAGGCGACGCTGATCAACGCCGGTATCCCGACCATCTTCATCAACGCCGAAGACCTCGGCTACACCGGCACCGAGCTGCAAGGCGCGATCAACAGCGACCCGAAAGCCCTGGCAATGTTCGAGACCGTGCGGGCTTATGGCGCGTTGCGCATGGGCCTGATCCAGCACCTGGACGAAGCCGCCCAACGCCAACACACGCCGAAGGTGGCGTTTGTGGCCAAGCCGGCCGACTACGTGGCGTCCAGTGGCAAGGCGATCAAGGCGGGTGATGTGGACCTGCTGGTGCGTGCGCTGTCCATGGGCAAATTGCACCACGCGATGATGGGCACGGCGGCGGTGGCGATCGGCACGGCGGCGGCGATTTCCGGCACCCTGGTCAACCTCGCGGCCGGTGGTGTGGAGCGCAATGCCGTGCGCTTCGGGCACCCGTCCGGCACCTTGCGCGTCGGCGCAGAGGCCACCCAGGTGAACGGCGAGTGGGTGGTGAAGAAAGCCATCATGAGCCGCAGCGCCCGAGTGTTGATGGAAGGTTTCGTACGCGTGCCCGGCGACGCTTTCTAACAACCCACACTGTCCCCAGTGTGGGAGGGGGCTTGCCCCCTCCCACATTGGATTTTCATACCCACAAGCAGGCGGCCAGACCTGCGATGGAGCGATCAACCGTGATCCTGAGGACTAACCCAACCTTTTAGGAGTACTGCCATGAGCGCCAACGTCGACCAGAACAACCGTCCCGACTACGACCAGGTCCTGCAGGACATCGCCGATTATGTCCTCACTTACCGGATCGACTCTCAGGATGCATTGGACACCGCCCGCAACTGCCTGATGGACACCTTGGGTTGCGGCCTGCTGGCCCTGCGTTTCCCGGAGTGCACCAAGCACCTGGGGCCGATGGTCGAGGGCACGGTGGTGCCGTTTGGCGCTCGTGTACCGGGCACTTCGTTCCGGCTGGATCCGGTCAAGGCGGCGTGGGACATCGGCTGCATCGTACGTTGGCTCGACTACAACGACACCTGGCTCGCCGCCGAGTGGGGGCACCCCTCGGATAACCTCGGCGGCATCCTCGCTGTGGCCGACCACTTGTCGCAAAAGCGCATCGCCAACGGTGAGGCACCGCTGACCCTGCGCGCGGTGCTGGAAGCAATGATCATGGCCCACGAAATCCAGGGCGTGATTGCCCTGGAAAACTCGTTCAACCGCGTCGGCCTCGACCATGTGCTGTTGGTGAAAGTCGCTTCAACGGCGGTGACGGCCAAACTGATGGGGGCCAACCGTGAACAGCTGCTGGCGGCCCTGTCCCATGCGTTTGTCGATGGGCAGGCATTGCGCACGTATCGGCATGCACCGAATGCCGGTTCGCGCAAATCCTGGGCGGCGGGAGATGCCTCCAGCCGGGGCGTGCGTCTGGCGGATATCGCGATGCGCGGCGAGATGGGCATCCCTGGCGTGTTGAGCGCGCCGCAGTGGGGGTTCTATGACGTACTGTTCAGCCACACCAACAAGGACCTGGCGCTCAAGCCGCAGGACAAGCGCGGGTTCAGCCTGTCCCAGCCCTACGGCACCTATGTGATGGAAAACGTGCTGTTCAAGATCAGCTTCCCCGCCGAGTTCCATGCGCAAACGGCCTGCGAAGCGGCGGTGACCTTGCATCCGTTGGTCAAGGATCGCCTGCAGGAAATCGAGCGTATCGTGATCACCACCCATGAGTCGGCGATTCGCATCATCTCCAAGGTCGGGCAACTGGCCAACGCCGCTGACCGTGACCACTGCCTGCAATACATGACCGCCGTGCCGCTGGCGTTCGGCAATCTGGTGGCCGAGCAGTACGAAGACGAATTCCACGCCGCCCATCCGATCATCGATGAGCTGCGGGATAAAATGGTCATCGTCGAGGATCCGCGCTATAGCCGCGAATACCTGGAGGCGGACAAGCGTTCCATCGCCAACGCGGTGCAGGTGTTCTTCAAGGACGGCAGCAGCACCGAGCAGGTGGCGGTGGAGTACCCGATCGGCCATCGCCGGCGCCGGGTGGAGGGCATCCCGTTGCTGGAGGACAAATTCAAGGCCAACCTGGCCACACGGTTTACCGCGCAGCGCAGTGCCGAGATTTTTGCGCTGTGCAAGGATCAGGCGCGGCTAGAGGCGACACCGGTAAACCGGTTTGTGGATCTGTTCGTGATCTAGCAGACACCGCGTATTCACCGGTGCAAATCCAATGAATGTGGGAGGGGGCCTCCCACAGTTGACCGTGTTCATTCGAATCGCAGTATGACTCTGCGGTTGTGTTTGCTCTTCTTCTCGATCTTCTCGCAGAACACCCGGCCGATTTCTTCGGTGTTGAGCACATGGGTGCCGCCGCACGGTTGGATATCGATACCGGCGATTTCAATCACCCGCACCGCCCCCTGGACCACCGGTGGCGCCACCGCCTGGGTGCGGGTGATCTGCAGCAGGGTGGCGTACTCGGTGGCTGGCATCGACAGGGTTTTCACCGGGTGGGCCTGCTCGATCAGTGCGTTGAGGTCGCGGGTGATGCTGTCTTTGTCGAGGGTCATTTCCGGCAGGTCGAAGTCCAGGCGGCCTTTGTCTGCACTGATGCTGCATCCTGTGACCGGCGCGTCGATGATCGAGCACAACAGGTGCAGGCAGGTGTGCATCTTCATGTGCTGGTAGCGCCGGTCCCAGTCGAGGCCAGCGTCCACCTGCACCCCGGCGGTCAATTGTTCGGGGCAGTGTTCCACCTGGTGCCAGATGATCGAGCGCTGCACCGGGTCGCGCACTGTGCCGGTCACTTCGACCCGCGTACCGTCCGCCAGGGTGAGGTGCCCCGTGTCGCCTGGCTGCCCGCCCCCGGTGGGGTAGAACAACGTGTGCTCCAGGGCGACGCCGTGTTCGCTGACGGCAATCACTCGGGCGCTGAAGGCGTTCTGGTAGGGTGCGCTGTCGAACAGCGCCAGGGTTTCCATGGTGTGCACGGACATGTTCAACCTCCGACGATCAATGGGCTGGCTTGCAACAGGGAGCGCACCATCGCACTCAAGCCAGGCGGGGAAAGCAGGGTGATTTCAAATTCCGGGCCGCAGACCTTCAGGTTCAGCGGCAGGCGTGGCAGGTGGTTGCCCGATTCGATGCGATGCAGGCGAAATTGCAGGTGGTGACGTTCCTTCACCGTAGGCTCCAGCATCAGCCCGGGCAAGGGATGGAAGTCGGCGTCCAGCACTGTGACCTTGTGGCTGGTATTGATCTCGCCGACCACGTGCAGACGCTCATCCAGGGCGAAGGCGCCGAGGTAATTACTGTGGTCCGACTCGTCGTTTTTTTGCAGTTGGATCTGGTTCACCACCTTCACCTTGGTGCCGGCGGGCACGTCCTGGGTGATCACGCAGGACGGGCTGATAAACACGTTGTCGCCGATCAACACATAGCCGAGCACGCGGGCGCCGGAACCGACCTCGACGTTATTACCCAGGCGTGGATGGCGCTTGCCGTCGGGGTTGTTGGCGATGCCGCGGGCGCCCAGGGTCACGCCGCAGAGGATGTAGCAGTCGTTGCCGATCTCGCAGGTTTCACCGATCACGGTGCCGTAGCCGTGGTCCAGTACGAAGCGCCGACCGATACGCGCCGCCGGGTGGATCTCGGCGCCGGAAAGCACCTTGCCCTGGTTGCTCAGCTTGAGGGCGATACGGGAGAAGACGCCGTTGGTCTGGTCGGGGAAATGCCACACCAGGTGCGCCAGTCGGTAATACAGCACCGCCTTGAACGACGCGTAGGACTCCAGGATCAGCTCACCGCGCCCGCGTGATGCCGGGTCGCGGTAGGCGTAGGCGATCAAATCCTCGGCCACCGCCTGGGCGGCATTCTGGACCAGCGGCGCCAGATGCGGCTCCAGCTGTTTCATCTGCGCCGGCGTGAGGGTCTTGATGAGGTGAGTCAGCAACTCATCGTGCAACTGTTGCATGTCGATAAAGCCACCCATTGAGGCACCCCCTTAGTCTGATTGGTTGGAAGAGCGCTTATTCGAAACTGGGCAGGTAGCTGTCGGCATTGTCGTAGACCATGGTCAGCACCACCGTTTCGGGTGGCAGTTCCGGGGCGAGTTGGGCGACAGCCACCATGTTGGCGGCCGAGGACAAGCCCAGGCTGATGGCGTCGGTGCGCATGATGCGTTTCATCATGTCGATGCAGTCCTGGCGCGAGACCTTGAGCATGCCGTCGATCACGTCCAGGTTGAGGATGCTCGGGATCAGGCCGATCGACAGGCCCTGGATATGGTGCGGCGCATGCTGGTTTTTCAGCAGGTCGCATTCTTCCGGTTCCACCCCCATGACACGCAGCCCCGGCCAGGCGGCTTTGAGGGTTTCTCCGATGCCTGTGATATGCCCGCCTGTGCCGATCCCGCTGACAAAGTAGTCAGCGCGACGCTCGCCGAACGCACGCAGGATTTCCGGTGCGGTGGTGTCGCGATGGGTCTGCGGGTTGGCGCCGTTGCGCTGCTGATTGAGCATCACGTAGCTGGGGTTTTCCAACTGCAGCTCCATGCACTTTTCGCCATGGGAGTTGTTGCCCAGGCGGCTGTCCGACAGCACCACCTTGGCCCCGTACAGGCGCAGCAGCTTCTGTTTTTCGGGGCTGTAGTTGTCGGGGATCACCAGCACGACCTTGTAGCCCAGCACATTGCCGGCCATGACCAGGCCGATACCGGTATTGCCGCCGCTGGGCTCGATGATGGTTTGCCCGGAGTCACGGATCAGCACGCCCCGGCGTTCGGCGTCGAGGATCATGCCCAGGGCGATGCGCGCCTTGTGGCTGCCGCCCGGGTTGAGGGATTCGAGCTTGGCATAGACCTCGATGCCGAGGTCTTCAGAGAACTGCGCCAGGCGCACGATCGGCGTTTGGCCGATGACCTCGAGAATGGAGTTGTGCAACATCATTCAGTCCTCGGCTCAATACAAGGGCATGTCAGGTTCGACGTCGCGAACCCAATGCTTCATGCCGCCCTGAAGGACTTTGGTATTGGCGAAACCCGCCGCCAGCAAGGTGCTGGCGGCTTGCTCGGCGCGGGTGCCGGCGTAGCAGATCAGGTAGTGGGTGTTGTCCCGGCTGAGGCGGTCGAGCTGATTGTCCAGTTCGGCCAGGGGGATATGCACCACACCTGGCAATTTGCACACCTCCAGTTCGCTGGCATCACGCACGTCCAGCAACACATCGACGCTGCGCGGGTGTTCGAGCAATTGCTTGAGTACACGGGGCTTTATGTAGCGCTCTTCGGCCAGGGACGGCTGGCTGGGCACAGCGTCCGCACAGACAGCCGGCGCCACGCTTTCGCTATGGCGCAGTTCGGAGCAGCACGGGCAGTCGGCCCGCCGCTTGAAGCGGATCTCGCTGAACTTCATTGCCAGCGCATCGAAGCGCATCAAGCGGCCGGACAGCGGTTCACCGATGCCGATCAACAGCTTGATGGCCTCGGTGGCCTGGATCATCCCGACCACACCGGGCAACACGCCGATCACGCCACCGGCGCTGCAATTGGGCGCCAGTTCGGCGGGCGGCGCGCTGGGGAACAGGCAGCGGTAGCAGGGGCCACCTTTATAGTTGAGTACGCTGATCTGCCCGTCGAAACGGTAGATGGCGCCGTATACCAAAGGCTTGCCCAACTGCACGCAGGCGTCGTTGACCAGGTAGCGGGTGTCGAAATTGTCGGTGCCGTCGATCACCAGGTCATAGGCGCCCACCAGTTCCAGGGCGTTATCGGCGTTCAGGGCGGTGTCGTGGGCGTTGATCTGGATATGGCGGTTGAGGTCTTGCAGACGTTGCTTGGCGGACTCGACCTTGGGCATGCCGAGGGTGCTGTTGCCATGCACGATCTGGCGTTGCAGGTTGCTGCTTTCCACCACATCGAAGTCCACCAGCCCCAGGGTGCCGACGCCGGCTGCTGCCAGGTACAGGCTGATCGGTGAGCCAAGGCCACCGGTGCCGATGATCAACACCTTGGCTTTCTTGAGGTTCAACTGGCCTTCGCGGCCGACGCCGGGCAGGGTGATATGGCGCACGTAGCGTTGCACTTCTTCATTGCTGAGGGCATCGACATCCATACCGCCCGAGGTGGCGAGCAGTACTTCGATCCGGGCTTTTTCCGGAAGCGGATCGTCGGCGCCGACCAGTTCTTCCTCGGCGGTAAACAGAAAGTGTTCCTTGAGCTGGTTGTTCTTCTCGTGGAACAGGTGCGCACGCAACTGCGGGTGGCTGGTGCAGAGGTTTTCAATGACTTCGCGCAATGTCGTTCCGGCGCCCTCGAGGGTCGATTCCGGCAGCTTGGCCACGCGAACCAGAATGTCGGGGAAAGAGACAGCGTTCATGGACAACTCCGTGTGCAGGTCGTTGAAAGGTTGAAGGGCGAAATGTTTGCCATCCCAGGCAAACAGCTTGGAACCCAGGGACTGGCCCTGGCGAACGTCCACCACCAGGTAGCTGACGGGGTAGATCGGTTCGCCCATGAACAGCGCCTTGTCCTCGTCTTCGTCGCTGAAATAGGCGCCGACATCCGGGTGGGAGTGGTAGATCACCACCACTGGGTTGTTGCTGCGAAACGCCTTGCTCAGCAGCAGGGTGTCGGCCACCGAGAAGGTGTAGCCGTTGGCGGCGCTGCGCGGGTACATTTCGGGGTTCTTGCCGTGCAACTCGTTCTGGATATTGCTGCCCAGGTACACGCTGCCGTCGGCGAAGACAAAACCACAGCACTCCTCGGGGTAGCTGCGGCTGGCGTGTGCGTAGATCTGTTCCAGGGCTTCGGGGCGGAGGACGTCCATGTTTCTCTCGCATGGTGGTAGGAGGGTCAATTTTTCTTGGCCAGGAGTTTTTCAACCGGCAGCTTGGTGATCGCAAAGCCGGCCAGCAGGATGGCCGAGTACAGCATCAGGTCGCGGGAAATCGACACGCCTTCGTACCAGGCGCCGATGATCACCGCGAACACCGGGAAGATGATGAACACGAACGACAGGATGATCGGGCTCAAGCGCTTGAGCAGCATGAAGTACACGATGAACCCACCCACCGAGGCCACCAGTCCCAGGTAGAACAGCGCACCCCATGACCGCAGGGTGATGGCTTCGAAGGTCGGCGCTTCAAACCACAGCCCGGCGACGAACAGCATCAGCCCGGCAATACCGATGGGCAGCGTGTTGTAGGTGATTACGCTGATGGCGCTGCCCTTCTGCTTGGTGATGACGTAGCACAAGGCATGCATGATCGCGGCGGTCAGAATCGCCAGCACCCCGAAGAACTCGGCGTGGTCCAGGTGCAGGCCCTGGCTCTTGATGATCATGTAGAGGCTGCCGAAGCCGATACCGATGCCGACCACCTGGGAAAAGTAGATGCGTTCGCGCAGGAACAGCGCGGAGAAAATCAGGATGAACACCGGCATGCAACTGAACAGCAGTGCGGTAAGGCCGGACGAAACATGCATCTCGCCGTAGTTGAGCAGGTAGTAGGGCACGCTGAAGTAGGACAGGGTCACGAACACGAAGAACCAGCGGCTCTCGCGGGGAAACAGGACCGGCTCGCGGCGCACCATGGCAAAGCACAGGAACAGCGGGAAGGCGATGAGGAAGCGCAGGCCGGCGGAGGTGAGCGGCGGCACGCTCTCCACGGCAATCTTGATGCCCAGCCAGGTGGTGCCCCAGCTCAGGCATACGATCAGGAACATCACACTGGTGATCAGCCCGGCCAGCCACTGTTTTTGGGGTTTGGTCTTGGCGGTGTTTTCGAGAACGGCGGACATTGACATCGTTTATTGCTTCCCTGAGCCGGAATTGAACTCTATATTGAGCTTGTAATGAGTTGTAAAATTCGGCGATTGAACCCGTAAAAGCACACTATTAGGGCGAAAGATGGCTGTCAAAACAAATATTGACATGGTGTCAATTATGCGTGAGGGGTTGTCCAACGGTCAGGGCGTGAAGTACAAGCGCCTGTCCGATGTCATGGAACGGGGCATCCTTGAAGGCTTGATTGAGCCAGGAAGAAAACTGCCGCCCCACCGGGTGCTTTCCGACAATCTTGGCGTCACGATCGGCACCATCAGCCGCGCCTATGGCGAACTGGAACGCCTGGGGCTGGTGGTGGCGCGGGTCGGTGACGGCACGTTCGTGCGCAAGCGTGGGATGGAGCGCCAGCGCGATGAAGGCTTTCGCAACTTCAGTGAAGAACCGCGCCAATACTTCGACATGAGCCGGAATATGCATATCCCGGGGCAGGAGACAGTCTTCCTGGCCCAGAGCTTCCAAACCCTGTCGACCAACGCCAAGTTCCTCCAGGACATCAGTGCCTACACACCGGATGCCGGCTTGCCGCGCTACCGTGAAGCGGGGGCGCAATGGCTGGTGCAGCGCGATTTTCATCCGATCCCCGAGCAGGTGATCTGCGTCAACGGCGGCCAGCATGGCTTGCTCTGCTCGATGATGGCGCTGTTACGGGCCGGCGATACCGTCGTGACTGAGCAACTCACATACCCCGGCCTGATCACTGCCGCCCGCATGCTCGGTATTCGCTTGATCGGGCTGGAGATGGACGAGGAAGGTGTGCTGCCGAGCGCGCTGGACGAAGTCTGTCGTAATCACCGGATTTCAGCGCTGTACTGCACGCCGACCATCCAGAACCCCACCACCGCTGTGCTCTCGGTGGCGCGTCGCGAAGCGTTGGTCAAAGTCTGTCGCGAACACAATCTGCTGATTCTTGAGGACGAAGCCCACGGCGTACTGGTGGAGGATCGGCCGCCGCCCCTCAGCCATTTCGCCCCTGAGCGTACGATTCTGATCAGCAGCCTGAGCAAGGCGGTATCCGCCGGGCTGCGTGTGGGCTATGTGCATGCGCCGCCCGCGCTGGTCAGCCGTATTTCGGCGGCCCTGCGTTCGACCTGCTGGATGGCTACCCCCGTCACCCTCGAGCTGGCGACCCAGTGGATCGAGAACGGCACGGCGGAATACCTGCTGCGCCAGCAGATCAACGAGATCAGCCGCCGCAAGGCCCTGGTCCGCGACCTGCTGACGGGCCTGGAGTACCGCACTCACCTCAACAGTCCGCACTTCTGGATAGAAGTGCCGGAGCCGTGGCGGGCGTCGGAGATCGAGGCCGAGCTCAAGCAGAACAATTACCTGATCGCCACCGCCGAGGCGTTTGCCGTAGGGCAGACGGCGGTGCCGCAGTTTATCCGGGCGAGTATCTGCAATACGTCTGGGGATGATCAGTTATTGCGGGCGGGGTTTGATGCGCTGGCCACGGCGCTGGGGCAGGGCGGGGGACGCTTCCAGTTGTAGCAGGGTTTGTTGTGGCGAGCCCGCTCGCCACGGTGCAACAGCGTCTCAAGGCGTTATTTGAAGCGCCGCTCCACGCCTTTCTCCACCAGAATCTTCGCCGAAATCTCTTCCACCGAAAAATGCGTGGAATTGATGTGCGCAATATTCTCGCGACGGAACAGATTTTCTACCTCGCGCACTTCGAACTCACACTGGGCATAGCTCGAATAGCGACTGTTGGGCTTGCGCTCATTGCGGATCGCCGTCAGCCGGTCCGGGTCGATGGTCAGCCCGAACAGCTTGTGCGAATGCGCGCGCAGGGCCGCCGGGAGCGTCAGGTGCTCCATGTCGTCTTCAGTCAGCGGGTAGTTGGCCGCACGGATGCCGAATTGCATGGCCATGTACAGACAGGTGGGCGTTTTGCCGCAGCGCGACACGCCCACCAGGATCAGGTCAGCCTTGTCGTAGTAATGGGTACGGGCGCCGTCGTCGTTGTCGAGGGCGAAGTTCACCGCCTCGATACGCTCCATGTAGTTGGAGTTATGCCCAATGGAATGGGACTTTCCGACCGAATACGAGGAGTGTTCGCTCAACTCCTGCTCCAATGGCGCCAGGAAGGTCGAGAAAATATCGATCATGAAACCATTCGACGTTGCGAGAATCTCACGGATGTCTTGATTGACGATGGTGTCGAAAATGATCGGCCGAAAACCGTCTTTTTCAGCCGCCAGATTGATTTGTTGTACCATGGCCCGCGCTTTATCCACGCTGTCGATGTACGGCCGCGTGAATTTGGCGAAGGTAATGTTTTCGAACTGCGCGAGCAGGCTCTGGCCCAGTGTTTCGGCTGTGATGCCGGTGCCGTCGGAGATAAAGAAAGCAGATCGTTTCATTTGAGCCCTGGGCCTTAAGCTGATGGCGAATCTTGGATATGATAGGCGCGATTTTGCCGTCCCGCGGTGGGCCGCATTCTCACTTATTTTCCAGGTCCAGGCCACAAGCGCGGGCGACAGCTCCTATTGAGCAGCCGGCGTCCTGAGCTTTTCCAACACAGAAAGTGGAGAGATCACCTTGGTAGAGTACGTAGTTTCCCTCGATAAGCTCGGCGTCCATGATGTAGAGCACGTAGGGGGCAAGAACGCATCCCTCGGCGAGATGATCAGTAATCTTGCAGGCGCTGGCGTGTCGGTGCCCGGTGGTTTCGCCACCACGGCCCAGGCTTACCGCGATTTCCTCGAACTGAGCGGCCTCAACGCTCAGATCCACGCCGCGCTGGACGCCCTGGATGTCGATGACGTCAACGCCCTGGCCAAGACCGGTGCCCAGATCCGCCAATGGATCATGGAAGCCGAGTTCCCCGAGAAGCTCAACGAAGAGATCCGTACCGCCTTCGCCACCCTCTCAGCCGGCAACCCGGACATGGCTGTCGCCGTGCGTTCCTCGGCTACCGCCGAAGACTTGCCAGACGCTTCCTTCGCCGGCCAGCAAGAGACCTTCCTGAACATCCGCGGCGTGGAAAACGTCATCCGCGCCGCCAAGGAAGTGTTCGCCTCGCTGTTCAACGATCGCGCCATTTCCTACCGTGTTCACCAGGGTTTCGACCACAAGCTGGTGGCCTTGTCTGCCGGTGTACAGCGCATGGTGCGTTCGGAAACCGGCACGGCCGGCGTAATGTTCACCCTCGATACCGAATCGGGCTTCCGTGACGTGGTGTTCATCACCGGCGCCTACGGCCTGGGTGAAACCGTCGTACAGGGCGCGGTCAACCCCGACGAATTCTACGTACACAAGGGCACCCTCGAAGCGGGTCGCCCGGCCATCCTGCGCCGTAACCTGGGCAGCAAGGCCATCAAGATGATCTACGGCGACGAGGCCAAGGCCGGTCGTTCCGTGAAAACCGTTGAAGTCGACAAGGCCGAACGTGCGCGTTTCTGCCTGACCGACGCTGAAGTCAGCGAGCTGGCCAAACAAGCGATGATCATCGAAAAGCACTACAAGTGCCCGATGGACATCGAGTGGGCCAAGGACGGTGACGACGGCAAGCTGTACATCGTGCAGGCCCGTCCGGAAACCGTGAAAAGCCGCACCTCGGCCAATGTCATGGAACGCTACCTGCTCAAAGAAACCGGCACCGTACTGGTGGAAGGCCGTGCCATCGGCCAACGCATCGGCGCCGGCAAGGTGCGGATCATCAAGGACGTGTCCGAAATGGACAAAGTCCAGCCAGGCGATGTACTGGTCTCCGACATGACCGACCCGGACTGGGAACCGGTAATGAAGCGCGCCAGCGCCATCGTCACCAACCGTGGCGGGCGTACCTGCCACGCGGCGATCATCGCCCGTGAGCTGGGGATTCCTGCGGTAGTCGGTTGTGGCAACGCCACCCAGCTGCTCAAAGACGGCCAGGGCGTGACCGTGTCCTGCGCCGAAGGCGATACCGGCTTCATCTTCGAAGGTGAACTGGGCTTCGACATCAAGCAGAACTCCATCGACGCCATGCCGGACCTGCCGTTCAAGATCATGATGAACGTCGGCAACCCGGACCGTGCCTTCGACTTCGCACAGTTGCCGAACGCCGGTGTGGGCCTGGCCCGCCTGGAGTTCATCATCAACCGTATGATCGGCGTGCACCCCAAGGCCCTGTTGAACTACGACGGCCTGCCGCTGGAGATCAAGGAAAGCGTCGACAAGCGCATCGCCGGCTACAACGACCCTGTTGGCTTCTACGTCGAGAAGCTGGTGGAAGGCATCAGCACCCTGGCGGCGGCGTTCTACCCGAAAAAGGTCATCGTGCGCCTGTCGGACTTCAAGTCCAACGAATACGCCAACCTGATCGGCGGCAAGCTCTACGAACCGGAAGAAGAAAACCCGATGCTGGGCTTCCGTGGCGCCTCGCGTTATATCAGCGAAGCGTTCCGTGACTGCTTCGAGCTCGAATGCCGCGCCCTCAAGCGCGTGCGCAACGAAATGGGCCTGACCAACGTCGAGATCATGGTGCCGTTCGTGCGCACCTTGGGCGAAGCGAGCCAAGTGGTCGACCTGCTGGCAGAAAACGGCCTGTCCCGTGGCGAAAACGGCCTGCGCGTGATCATGATGTGCGAATTGCCGTCCAACGCCATCCTGGCCGAAGAGTTCCTCGAGTTCTTCGACGGTTTCTCCATCGGTTCCAACGACCTGACCCAGCTGACCCTGGGCCTGGACCGCGACTCCGGAATCATCGCCCATCTGTTCGACGAGCGAAATCCTGCGGTCAAGAAGCTGCTGGCCAACGCCATCCAGGCCTGTAACAAGGCTGGCAAGTACATCGGCATCTGCGGCCAAGGTCCTTCCGACCACCCTGACCTGGCCAAATGGCTGATGGAACAGGGCATCGAAAGCGTCTCGTTGAACCCCGATTCCGTGTTGGAAACCTGGTTCTTCCTGGCGGAAGGCCAGGCGTCCGCCTAAGATCGTCATGTCAAAAGTGCCGGTCACCCGATGAGGGTGACCGGCATTCTTATCTGTGCAGGGCGGAACTCCTTCCGGACGCCGCCCTTTTTTGTGCAAGAGCATTATGCAAAGCAGCAGCAACCTGTTTCCCGTCGCCCTGATCAGCGCTGAACGTCGTGGCGACCTGAGTGAAGACGTGTACCGCCTCAAGCCCGGTAACAGCCCCGACGGCACCGTCGAGCTGGCAGTTACCCGTTTGGGCCTGGCCGATGTCCCGGAAAACCGGGGCATTGCGGTTATTTTATTGCATGGCAGTTTTTCCAATCGCCGCTTCTGGTATTCGCCCAAAGGCATCGGCCTGGGCGCTTACCTGGCACGCCAGGGATTTGATGTGTGGATCCCGGAAATGCGTGGTCATGGTTTGTCCAAGCGCAATCATGACTACGCACGCAACCGCGTCGCTGACTATGCGCGCTACGACTTGCCGGCCATTGGCGCGTTCGTGCGCGAGCAAAGCGGGCAGGTTCCTCACTGGATCGGTCATTCCCTGGGTGGCACCAGTCTGGCGGCGGCGCTTGGCGGGCGGCACCTTGGCGCGCCAGCCGTGGCTTCGGTGGCATTGTTTGGCTGCCAGGTCAGCCGCACCCACTGGCCGTTGAAGCTGCCACCGGTGGAATGGACGGGGCGCTTGCTCTTGAAACGCTTCGGCGAAGTCTCCGGCTCGCGCCTCAAGCGTGGCCCGGAGGACGAGCCGGCAGGCGTGATGATCGAAGCCATGCGCTGGAATGGCCTGTTTGGCCGCTTTGGCGAAGGCAAGAACGACTGGTGGAAAGGCCTGGCGGAGGTCGATGTGCCGTTGCTGTCGGTCAGTGCTGCCGGCGATCGTCAGGACCCCGACTGGGCCTGTCGCAAGCTGTTCGAGCAGGTCGGTTCCGAGCACCGTCAATACTTGTGCCTCGGCCGTCAGCAAGGGTTTACCGAGGATTTCGGGCACGTTGAAATGCTCGTCAGCAAAGCCGCACAGGCTGAAGTGTGGCCACTGGTGGCGCAATGGCTGAAGGACCCGCTCGCCCCATTGTTCGGCGTGCAGCCCGAGGTGTTGGCCACTGTTTGAGGGCAGGGCTCTGCCAAGGGCGTTTCACTCGTGTGTGGTTGCGGCTAAGATATGACGCATTAAACGCTTCTGGTCATATTCAGTCGCGCAGTGGCTATTGCGTTGCGACGAAGTGGATGGGATGTTTCGCACCTGCTTGGGCTGGCGCTTCTTTCGAAAGACACCTCTTTGACGGAAAGGAATTGTTCAATGAACCATTATGTGACCCCCGACCTGTGCGACGCCTACCCGGAGCTGGTGCAGGTGCTCGAACCGATGTTCAGCAACTTCGGCGGCCGAGACTCCTTCGGCGGTGAGATTGTCACCATCAAATGCTTCGAAGATAACTCCCTGGTCAAGGAACAAGCCGACCAGCCTGGTGCTGGCAAGGTGCTGGTGGTCGACGGTGGAGGATCCCTGCGCCGTGCGCTGCTGGGCGACATGATCGCCGAAAAGGCTGCCAAAAACGGCTGGGAAGGGCTGGTGATCTACGGCTGCATTCGTGATGTGGATGTCATCGCCCAGACCGACCTTGGCGTGCAGGCCCTGGCCAGTCACCCGATGAAGACCGACAAGCGTGGTATTGGCGATCTGAACGTGGTGGTCACCTTTGCAGGCGTGACGTTCCGCCCGGGTGAGTACATCTACGCCGACAATAACGGCGTGATTGTGTCGCCCAGCCCACTGAAAATGCCTGAATAAACTGCTGTAAGCGACGGGGTGAGGATGTTCGAGGAAGAAAACGCGCAATGGGGGCTGGTGCATGCCCTGGTGCTGGACGGTAAAGGCGGTGCGCGTTCGATTGCCCGGACAGAGCTCGACGACTTGCAACTGCAGTCCCAGGAAAGCGTGTGGCTGCATTGGGATCGCAGTCATCCACAGACCCAGACCTGGCTGCGCAAATCCAGTGGCTTGAGCGAGTTCGCCTGTGACCTCTTGCTGGAGGAGAACACCCGCCCGCGCCTGTTGCCGTTGCCGGACTCGCAATTGCTGCTGTTCTTGCGTGGGGTCAACCTCAACCCCGGTGCCGAGCCGGAGGACATGGTTTCGGTGCGGATTTTCGCCGCGGCCAACCGTGTGATTTCCCTGCGGTTGCGCCCGTTGCGCGCCACGGATGAGTTGCTGGTGCAGCTGGCGGATGGCAAGGGGCCTAAGACGGCCTCTGAACTCATCCTTTATATGGCTCAGTACCTGACTAATAAAGTGCAGGATCTGGTCAGTGACCTGTCTGAAATCGTCGACGTAGAGGAAGAAAAACTCGATACCGACGAACGGTATACCCCGGAACATGGCAGCGTCTTGCAGATCCGTCGACGGGCAGCCGGGCTGAAGCGATTCCTCGCGCCGCAGCGGGATATTTTCGCCCAGCTCACGCGCATCAAACTGCCGTGGTTCTGTGACGACGATGCCGACTATTGGAACGAATTGAACAACAGCCTCACCCGTTATCTGGAAGAGCTTGAATTGACCCGAGAGCGCGTGGGGCTTGTGCTGGAGGCCGAAGACCGGCGTTTGAGCGTGCGCATGAACCGCACCATGTACCGCTTCGGGATCATCACCGGAATCTTCCTGCCGATGAGTTTTCTCACCGGCCTGCTGGGTATCAATGTGGGTGGGATTCCGTTCTCTGCCAGCCCCTATGGATTCATGATTGCGTGCCTGTTGATGGTCTCGGTGGCGCTTGGACAATGGTGGCTTTTTCGACGATTGCGCTGGGTTTGACCTGAATATGACCTGAACGTAGGAAGGGTCCTATGTGACCCCAAGAAATTTACCCTCGTCTTTTAAATCACTTGCGAGAGGTCCTTATGCACGATCCGTTCGAACAGTCTTTGCGTGACATGCTCAATGCCTCGCCGTCCAACCGCGACGACGATGCCTGCCTGGGCCGCGTGCTGAAAACCGCCAACCGTCAGGTGGGCGCGGGTGATCTGTTCGGTCTGCTCGGGCGCTGGGTGCCGGCGTTGATGATGGCCCTGAACAACGGTTCGGCCCATGTCTCACCGGTTTCCCGTGGTAAACCTCTTGCTCGCACTGCTGATAAGGCTGATTGAATATGGAACTTGATCTCTGGACCCAGAGCCTGGTCACCGCGATGACCGCATTGTGGACCAAGGTGGCGAATTTCATTCCCAACCTGTTTGGTGCCCTGGTGCTGGTGTTGCTGGGCTTTGTCGTGGCCAAGCTGCTCGACACCCTGCTGTCCAAACTGCTCGCGAAACTGGGCCTCGACCGCCTGATGGCAGGCACCGGTCTGACCAAACTGTTGGGGCGTGCCGGGCTGCAGGTACCGATCTCGACATTGATCGGCAAGATCGTTTATTGGTTTGTTTTGCTGATTTTCCTGGTTTCTGCGGCTCAATCCCTTGGACTTGAGCGAGTTTCAGCTACGCTCGACATGCTGGCGCTGTACTTGCCGAAGGTTTTCGGCGGCGCGCTGGTGCTGCTGGTAGGTGTTTTGCTGGCGCAACTGGCCAATGGGCTGGTGCGCGGCGCCGCCGAAGGCGTGGGTTTGGACTATGCTGCTGGCCTGGGGCGGATTGCCCAGGGCTTGGTGATTATCATCAGTATTTCGGTCGCGATCAGCCAGTTGGAGGTCAAGACTGACCTGCTCAACCACGTGATTGTGATCGTTTTGATTACCGTTGGTCTGGCCGTTGCGCTGGCCATGGGCTTGGGAAGCCGGGAAATTGCCGGTCAGATTCTTGCGGGAATCTATGTGCGTGAGTTGTACCAGGTGGGCCAACAGGTGCGTGTGGGCGAGGTTGAAGGGCAAATCGAGGAGATCGGCACGGTCAAGACGACGGTGCTGACCGATGACGGCGACCTGGTGTCGCTGTCCAACCGGATTCTCCTGGAGCAGCAGGTCAATAGCCGCTAACCCGGCAAACCCTGCTAATGTACGCCGCCGCGAGCCTGGGTGATCGGGCTGTGGCGGACATTGACCTGACTGTCGGCACGACTTGTTTTGAATAAAGCCCAAACGCTGTCCACGCGCTATGACCCCCGTGAGCTCTCTGATGAGGAGCTGGTCGCGCGTTCGCACACGGAGCTGTTTCACGTCACTCGCGCGTACGAAGAATTGATGCGCAGATATCAACGCACTTTGTTCAACGTTTGTTCAAGGTATTTGGGGAACGATAGAGATGCGGATGATGTCTGTCAGGAAGTGATGCTCAAGGTGTTGTACGGCCTGAAGAACTTCGAAGGCAAATCGAAGTTCAAGACATGGCTGTACAGCATCACGTACAACGAGTGCATCACGCAGTATCGGAAGGAACGGCGAAAGCGTCGCTTGATGGACGCCTTGAGTCTTGACCCCCTTGAGGAGGCGTCTGAAGAGAAGGCGCCGGCACCCGAGGAGAAGGGCGGACTTGATCGCTGGTTGGTGTATGTGAACCCGATTGACCGGGAAATTCTGGTGCTACGATTTGTCGCAGAGCTGGAGTTTCAGGAAATCGCTGACATCATGCACATGGGTTTGAGTGCTACAAAAATGCGTTACAAGCGTGCTCTTGATAAATTACGTGAGAAATTTGCGGGCGAGACTGAAACTTAGTGCGTGGCAAATATCTCTTACGTGTAGGCAAGTTCTGTTAGACTTGTCGCCGAGTTGTCCCCCGGTTTGTGGGACTGCTTTACAATCACCAGATGGGGATTTAACGGATGAAACTGAAAAACACCTTGGGCTTGGCCATTGGTTCTCTTATTGCCGCTACTTCTTTCGGCGTTCTGGCACAAGGCCAAGGCGCAGTTGAAGGCGAGCTGTTCTACAAGAAGCAGTACAACGATAGCGTCAAGCACATCGAAGACGGCTTCAATCCTGGCGCTCGCATCGGTTACTTCCTGACCGACGACCTGTCCTTGAACCTGTCCTACGACAAGACCAACCACACCCGTTCGAACGACGGTACTGGTAACCAGAAGATCAAAGGCGATACCGGCAGCCTGGTTGCCCAGTATCACTTCGGTCAAGCTGGCGTAGACAGCCTGCGTCCATACGTAGAAGGCGGTTTCGGTCACCAGAGCCGTACCAACGTTCAGGCTGACGGCCACAGCGGTCGCGACCAGACTACTTTCGCTACCGTTGGTACTGGCGTGAAGTACTACTTCACCAACAACCTGTACGCACGTGCCGGTGTTGAAGCTGACTACGGTCTGGACAACGGCAAGTGGGACTACTCCGCACTGGTCGGCCTGGGCGTAAACTTCGGCGGTAACGCTGGCGCAGTTGCTCCAGCTCCTACCCCAGCACCAGCTCCAGAGCCAACTCCAGAGCCAGAAGCTCCAGTTGCTCAGGTTGTACGTGTTGAGCTGGACGTCAAGTTCGACTTCGACAAGTCGGTTGTTAAGCCTAACAGCTACGGCGACGTGAAAAACCTGGCCGACTTCATGGCTCAGTACCCAGCTACCAACGTAGAAGTTGCTGGTCACACTGACTCCGTAGGTCCAGACGCTTACAACCAGAAGCTGTCCCAGCGTCGTGCTGACGCTGTTAAGCAAGTCCTGGTTAAAGACGGCGTTGCTCCTAGCCGTATCACCGCAGTAGGTTACGGCGAGTCCCGCCCAGTTGCTGACAACGCAACTGAAGCTGGTCGTGCTATTAACCGTCGCGTAGAAGCGTCGGTTGAAGCTCAAGCTCAGTAATTACTGAGTGGTAGAAAAAAGCCCGGCTTAGGCCGTAATGCTGTTCACTTAAGCATTTGAGTCCCGGCCGGGCTTTATAGAGAATCCGATGTCAGACTCCTGGCATCGGATTTTTTTATGCCCATTCAGCAGCAGTTGCTCGACCTCGGCGATCTCTTCAACTTTTCTGACCTGAGCA
The DNA here is from genome assembly GCF_019823005.1 of Pseudomonas sp. DR208. Classification (NCBI taxonomy): domain Bacteria; kingdom Pseudomonadati; phylum Pseudomonadota; class Gammaproteobacteria; order Pseudomonadales; family Pseudomonadaceae; genus Pseudomonas; species Pseudomonas sp. DR208. Next base: position 4,870,887 of record NZ_CP081944.1, on the reverse strand, counting down.
CCTTCACTCAGAACATCCCAATCGAGTGGGTAGCGAGTGCGCTGAACCTCTCGGTGCAAGCCACCATACGGCGGCGCCGCTTGCCGAGTGACCAAGTTCTTTGGCTGGTTCTGGGCATGGCTTTGTTTCGTGATGAGCCCGTCCACGAGGTCGCCAGGCGTTTGAATATCTGCGCGCAAGGCTTGGCTTCTGATCAGTTGCTGGCTCGAAGCGGAGTAACTGAAGCTCGCAAACGGCTAGGCGCTGACCCCGTCGAATCGCTGTTCCGTCAGACCGGTAAGCATTGGGGCAACGAGCGCTATGAGGCAGATGACTGGAACGGTCTACAAGTCTTCGCGGTGGACGGTGCATTGCTGCGAACCCCTGATTCACCCGAGCTCAGAGAGCATTTTGGCTCCGGCAATACCGGCACCGACCGTCAGACTCCGTTTCCGATGCTGCGGCTCGTTGCGCTGATGAATGTCCGCTCGCATGTCATCCTCGATGCGCAGCTCAGCCCTTTTCGGGGCAGTGAAATGCGGTTGGCCGAAACGTTTCTGGGGCAAATTCCAGACAATTCAATCACCTTGTTCGACAAAGGCTTCTGGGGCGCGGATCTACTGCTAAGCGTGGTTGGCGGCGGTGCGAACCGACACTGGCTGACACCTGCTCGCAAGAATTTGGTCATGGAGGAAGTGGAGCGCTACGGCGAGCATGATCGTCTTGTGCGGATGAAAGTTTCTCCTCAGGCACGCAAACGAAATCCTGAGCTGCCCTTGAGTTGGGAAGTGCGTGAAGTTAGCTATGAAAGCCATGGGAAAGTGAGGTCGCTGCTTACCTCTCTGCCTGTCGAGGGCTATGACACAGCAGCTGTAGCTGAGCTGTACCTGGAGCGGTGGGAAATTGAGCTGGGCTTCAGGGATATCAAAAGCTCGATGCAACAGAACGCGGTAACGCTGCGCAGTAAGAAGGTCGAGCTGATTTATCAGGAGGTCTGGGGGCTTTTGCTGGCTTACAACATTATTCGTCGGGAGGCCAGCCAGGCCGCTGTAGCATTCGGCCGCGCACCTTCAGATATACGGTTCAAGCCAGCCTGCCAGTACATAGCGGTACAGTTGATCGTGATGGCAGCAGCGAACCCGGTATCAGCAACAGGAAGGAGGCTAAGCGAGCTGAGGGGAGGAGTAGGAGGAATGTTTCTGGATCACCGCCCAAGGCCAGGAAGGCCAAGGACGGTGAAGATTTCCAAAACCCGGTACCCAGTGGACCGTAAGGCTGCTCCGCTTAAGTGAACAGCATTACGGCTTAGGCCGGGCTTTTTTTCGCCTGTGATTTGTCTCAGGCGCTGGCGGTTTGAGCGAGGCAAGCGACTTGCCCTGGGGCTGCGACATGGCCAATTACCAGGATGGCCGGGCTTTTCAAGGCAAATGCCTGCGCATCTGCATACATTCGTGACAGCTCACTGCGGCATTCCCGTTGCTGGGGCAGCGATGCGTTTTCGATCATCGCCACCGGCATATCCGCCGCCATTCCGCCGTCCAGCAATTGCTGGCGAATCTCCTCCAGCTTCGCCACGCCCATGTACACCACCAGCGTTGTCCCGCCCTCGGCCAGTGCTCGCCAATTCAGGCGACTATCGTCCTGGGTATGCGCCGTCACCAGGGTCACACCACGACTCACTCCGCGCAGCGTCAGCGGAACCGCACAATTTGTCGCGCCCGCCAGCCCGGCCGTAATCCCGTTGACCAACTCTACCTCGACGCCCCTTTCACGCAGCCACATGGCTTCCTCACCGCCGCGCCCGAAAATGCACGGGTCACCGCCCTTGAGCCGTACCACGCATTTGCCCTGGCGCGCATAGCGCAGCATCAGGCGATGGATAAAGTCCTGCGGTGTCGAGCGACAGCCACCGCGTTTACCCACGGTGATCACCCGTGCTTCAACGCAGTGTTCCAGTACCGCCGGGTTGACCAGGTCATCGATCAGCACCACATGCGCCTCACGCAGGGCGCGTACGGCCTTGAGGGTCAACAGTTCCGGGTCACCGGGACCCGCGCCCACCAACCAGACTTTTGCGTTCATGGATTTTTCCTCGTCCAGGGATGACGTCAGCGGTGAAAGAGTGAGTACAACAGCACTAGATTGATCAACATCGACAGCAGTCCCAGAGTGCGCCAGACCTTCAAGGGTTCACGCTCCAGCAAGGGCTTGGGGCGAATGCTCAGTTCCTGCCGGTCCGCCTGTTCCAGCACACGCAACCATTCTTCGGCGGTTTCGTAACGATGCGCAGGTTGGGCCGCCACTGCCCGGTCCAGGCTGAGGGGTAGCCAATCCGGCAGATCGGGGCGGTAGCGGCTGGCGCTGAAGGGCTGGTTGAACCGGGGCCGTTGGAAGGCTTCGATTTCACCGTAGGGGTAGTGCCCGGTCAGCAGGTAATACAGGCTGACACCGACACTGTATAAATCCTGTTGGGCCGTAGGCCGGTCGCCGTTGAACGCCTCGGGCGCGATAAAGCTTGGTGTGCCAGGCAATGCATGGACGCGGTCTTCCGACAGGCCCGGGCAGTACGCCAGGCCGAAATCCAATACACGCAGTTCGCCGTCATCCCCCAGCAGCAGGTTTTCCGGCTTGATATCGCGGTGCAGGATCTGCCGCCGGTGCAACATGCCCACCGCCCGCAGCAAGCGCTCGGCGATCGACTGCCATTGCGCCAGGGGCAATGGGCCGTGCTGCTGGAACAGTTCGGCCAGGGTCTGGCCGGGGTAGTCCCGCATCACGTAGTACAGATGCTGGCGTCCGCTGGCGGCATGGACTTCAGGAAACGCCCGGCCGGCGACGCGTCGTAGAAACCATTCTTCCGCGAGCAAGGCCTGGCCGGCATCGCTGTCATCATCGCGGCTCAGCGGCAGGGTTTTCAGAAGCCAGGGTTGCTGCTGGGCATCCCGCACCCGGTACAGTAACGACTGTCGGCTCTGCGCCAATACGCTTTGCACCTGCCAGCCTTCAAAGTGTTGCCCGGCTTTCAACGGCGGTGGCAGCGGCCATTGCTGCAACTGCACCAGGGCGTCGCCGAGGGTCGCCGCGCCGAGGGTGTCGATACGCACGAGCAGGGCGCTGGCATTGTCCTGGCTACCCGCCAGGTGCGCGGCGTTCACCAGGGTGTTGACCGCCAGATCCAGGTCGGTTTGCTCGCGCAGAATCGAACGGATGCTGTGATCACCCAGGGTTGCCCACACGCCGTCACTGAGCAGCAGGAAACATTCGCCTTCGCGCAACTGGCCGTCGAGAAAATCCACTACCAGGTGTTGATCCAGGCCGAGGGCACGCTTGAGCACATGCTGCATGCCCGGCTGCTCCCATACGTGATCCTCACTGAGGCGCTGCAATTCGCCATCCAACCAGCGATACGCCCGGCAATCGCCGACATGCGCGAGGGTGAAGCGCTGGCCGCGAAACACCAGGGCGCTCAGGGTGGTCAGCAACGGCTGGCCACCGCCATTGGCCTGCAGCCAGCGATTCTGGGCCGACAGCAAGCGTTCCAGGGCCTGGGCCACGCTCCAGGTCTGCGGCGTGGCGTAGTAATCCAGGGCCAGCGCCTGCAAGGTCGAGCGCGCGGCCAGGCCGCCGTCGGCGCACTGACTCACTCCATCGGCGATGGCGCACAAGTAGCCTTTGCTCGCCGCCAGTTCGGCCACGGGTGTCACCACCCGCAGTGCGTCCTGGTTTTGCGCCCGAGGGCCGATGGTACTGGCCTGAGCGATGCTCAGTTGCAGGCTCATCAGACCCGTGCAGCCGTCACGGCGGCCGAGCCCCAGGTGGTTCTCCAGCGACGTTTAACGCCATGCAGGCCGAACCAGGCCAATACGCCCAGGCTCGCGAACAGCCACAGCGCCATCTGATAGCTGCCGGTGCTTTGCTTGATCGCGCCCATGCCAGCTGCCAGGGCGAAACCGCCAATGCCGCCGGCCATGCCGATCAGGCCGGTCATCACGCCGATCTCACGGCGGAAACGCTGCGGCACCAGTTGGAACACCGCACCGTTACCGGCGCCCAGGCCAAGCATGGTGCAGACGAACAGGGCCAGCGCCGCATAAGAGCTTGGCAGGTTGAAACCCACCGCCGCGATGCAGATTGCTGCCACGCTGTACATGCCCAGCAACGTACGAATCCCGCCGAAGCGGTCCGCCAGCGCACCGCCCAGTGGGCGCATCAGGCTGCCGCCGAACACGCAGGCGGCGGTGTAGTACCCCGCGGTCACCGGGCTCAGGCCGTACTGGTCGTTGAAGTAACCGGGCAGGGCGCTCGCCAGGCCGATAAAGCCGCCGAAGGTCACGCTGTAGAAAAACATGAACCACCAGCTGTCACGGTCGCCCAGGGCCTTTAAGTAGTCGGCCATGGATTTGGCTTTTGGCCGTTCAGGGGCATTGCGCGCCAGCCAGGCAAACACGATCAGCGTCAGCACCAGCGGAATCAGAGCGAAGCCGAACACGTTGCTCCAGCCAAACGCGGCCGCCAACACAGGCGCCAGCAACGCGGCGAACACCGTGCCTGAATTGCCCGCACCGGCGATGCCCATGGCCTTGCCCTGGTGTTCGGCCGGGTACCATTGGGAGGCCAGCGGCAACGCGACAGCAAAGGATGCACCGGCCATACCGAGGAACAGTCCCAGCAGCAGCGCTTGTTCGTAGCTATGGATGCCCAGTTTCCAGGCGCCGAACAGGGCACAGATCACAATCACCTGGCCGATCACCCCGGCGGTCTTGGGCGACAGCTTGTCCGCCAGCATGCCCATCAGGAAGCGCAGCACCGCGCCCGCCAGGATCGGTGTCGCCACCACCAGCCCGCGTTGTTGGGTGGTCAGGTGCAGGTCGGCGGCAATCTGTACCGCCAGTGGGCCTAGCAGGTACCAGACCATGAAGCTCAGGTCGAAATACAGGAACGCGGCAAACAGGGTCGGGGTGTGCCCGGATTTCCAGAAGCTTGATTTCATCACGCACCTCAACGGTTGGGAGTCTTGTAAGAAGGCCAAAACGAAAAAACGCCGCCACCGGGTTCGCGAGGGCAAACCGGGTGTGCGACGTCTTTGTCGTGGAGGGGCAACCGCCGTTGGCTACCTGTGCGGAATACTTAGCAAGAGCTGAGCCAAATCAGCCGAGCAGCTCGCTCATGGCGATAATCTGCTCCGCCACCTGGATCAGTTTCTGCTGGCGGCTCATGGCCTGGCGACGCATCAGGGTGTAAGCCTCTTCTTCGTTGCAGGCCTTCATTTTCATCAGCATGCCCTTGGCCAGCTCGATGCGCTTGCGCTCGGCCAATTGCTGGTCGCGCGCCTGGAGCTGGGCGCGCAAGGCCTGGTCGCTTTCGAAGCGCGCCATGGCCACATCGAGGATCGGCTGCAGGCGCTGGGCCTGGATGCCTTCGACGATGTAGGCGCTGACGCCAGACTTGATCGCCTGGCGCATTACGTTCGGGTCATGTTCGTCGGTAAACATCACGATGGGCCGGGGTTGGTCTCGGCTGACCAATACCACCTGCTCCATCACATCACGACCCGGTGACTCGGTATCGATCAGGATCACGTCCGGGCGCACCGTTTCGACGCGTGCGGGCAGGTCGATGGTCAGGCCGGACTCATCGATGACATCAAAACCGGCCTCGATCAGCGCCGACCTGAGGCGGCCGACCTTACGCGGGGTGTCATTGATCAACAGGATTCGCAGCATGGAGATTCTCCTGTCAGCGCCAGGCCTGGCGGTTGGAATCATTGGCCAGGGCATGCAGGCGGAAGCTGCGGGCGTATTCGGTTGGGTTGGAACCGTCCCAGATTTTGCCGTCGATCAGTTGGCTGCTGCGCATGTCCTGGGCCTTTACCGGGATCCCCAGCGCACCTGCCGCCTGGCGATACAACGCCAGTTGCTGCACCTGGCGGGCAACGCCCAGGTAGTCGGGGTCCTCGCGCAACAGGCCCCAACGCCGGAACTGGGTCATGAACCACATGCCGTCGGAGAGGTAAGGCAGGTTCACCTCGCCACCGGCGAAAAAACGCAGGGCGTGGGGATCCTGCCACTGGTTGCCCAGGCCATCGTCATAGGCGCCCAGCAGGCGCGGTTCGATGCAGTCGAGCGGGGCGTCGAGGTACTCGCGACCACTGAGCAATTGCGCGGTGGAACGGCGGTTTTCGGTGCTTTCTTCGATAAACCGGCTGGCCTCCAGGATCGCCATCACCAGCACGCGCGCAGTATTGGGGTACTGGTCGACGAACGTCCGGGTGCAACCGAGGACCTTTTCCGGGTGATCCGGCCAGATCGCCTGGCTTGTCGCCAAGGTAAACCCCTGGTTTTGCTTGACTGCGCTGGCGCACCAGGGCTCGCCGACACAAAACCCGTCGATGCGTCCGGCTTGCAGGTGGGCAACCATTTGCGGTGGCGGGACCACCACGCTGTCCACATCCTGCAAGGGGTGAATACCTTGGCTCGCCAGCCAGTAATACAGCCACATGGCGTGAGTACCTGTGGGAAAGGTCTGCGCGAAGGTCAGTTTTGTTCGGCTTTGGTGCACGTGGCGGTCAAGCGCCTCAGGAGTGATCACCCCTTGTTGCTGCAAGCCGTGGGACAGGTTGATGCTCTGGCCGTTCTGGTTGAGCCCCATCAGCACGGCCATGTCGGTGGGCGCGACTCCGCCGATGCCCAGGTGCACGGCATAGATCAGCCCGTAGAGGCTGTGGGCGGCGTCCAGTTCGCCGCTGACCAGTTTGTCGCGCAGGTTGGCCCAGGACGATTGGCGCTTGAGGTTCAGGGTCAGGCCGTAGGGTTGAGCGAAGCCCTGGGTGGCCGCTACGACCATCGAGGCGCAGTCGCTCAGGGCCATGAAACCCAGGTCAAGGCTGCTCTTTTCCGGGGCATCACTGCCGTTGACCCAGGCCAGCGGGTCGTTCATCGGGCTGTGGCCGACCGAATCGTTCATCAACACCTACCTTTTCTTTCAAAAAAAAGCGTCGTTCCCTCAGATGGCGATGTAAGCCAATGTGGGTAACGACGCCTTTGTCCGTAGCGCGCTCCGCCGTTGGCGCGTGCTCTCATGCAGAGTTCATAGCAAGGCACATGCCACGGGCGGTGAGGCGCGGCTGGCCGTCAGCTTTCCATCAAGATTGAAACCGGACGGGCTTTCAGTATGGCCGCTCTCTCACCGCCAGACTGCCCAGGAACCCTCACGGTGCACGCCGAATCCCTTTTAACGATGCCCCGCCTCCGGTTCCACCGTTGGCTGTGGTTTGCCGGGCTGTGGCTGGTAAGTGCGCTGGCTGGGGCCGAGCTTCACCAGGTTCGGGATGAAAGCCTGTATACCGTGTTCACTGCGCTGTCTGAGCCGCTGGGGGTGCCCATCGTTGTCAGCCAGGCGGTGGCGCGCAAACGTCTCAGCACCGCACTGGATTTCGATGCGCCGCAACAGGCGTTGGAGGCGCTTGCGCAAGAGCAGGGGTTGATCTGGTACAGCGACGGGCAAGCGCTGCATATCTACGATGCTGACGAGGCAAAGAGCTCTGCGGTGACCTTGCGGCATATTACGGTCGACAAGTTGCGTGGCCTCATGCGCCGCTCGGGCCTTGATGAGTCACGCTACCCGCTGCGTGAAAGTGGGGCGCGCACATTCTATGTGTCCGGCCCACCGAATTACGTCGACCAGGTGATGCGCCTGGCCCAATTGATGGATCGGCAAAGAGCCGATCTGCGTGTGGGCGCGCAGGCCTTTGGTGTGGTTCAGGTGCTTAACACCGATGTGGCGGACCGTCAGTACGGCGCGCGCGACAACCCGGTTACCGTGCCGGGAATGGCGTCGATGATCGAGACCCTGCTGGCCAGCGAGCACAAGGGGTTGCTGGCCGACAAGAGCCTCGGTGTGATCGCCTACCCGGACAGCAACAGCCTGCTGATCAAGGGCAAGCCGGCCCAGGTGACCTTCATCCAGAAACTGGTGGCGGAACTCGACATACCCAAGCGATCGATCGAAGTGTCGTTATGGCTGGTGGATGTTGAGCGTGACGAGCTGGAAAAACTGGGCCTGGGCAGGGATGAAGACGCCCGGATGTCGACCACGCGAATCCTTGCGCCTCAGGATGACAATCGCGTGATGGCCAGGATCGGTGCATTGGAGCGTCGTCGACGGGCGAAGGTGGTGGCACTGCCCGTGATTCTCACTCAGGAGAACGTCCCGGCGGTGTTTCAGGATAGCCATACGTTTTATCTACCGCCCTCCGGAAACGACCGAACTGACTGGAAACCTGTGCGCTATGGCACTCAGGTCAGCGTACTGCCGCGTTTTTCAGAAGCTAACCAGATCGAAATGCGCCTTGAGATTGAGGAGGGGCGCCAGATAAGTGAGAAGGGGCGGCGTGAAAAAAATACCGCGGTGGGGCAGGTGGGGGTCAACAGTGTGGTGCGTGTGCCCCAGGGCAGGCGTCTGTGGCTGGGCGCGTTTCAACGAGAGGCAGAGCGGCGGGCGACTACTCGCCCGGATCAAGTGCGTCTGTTTGTGATTCAGGCCAGGGCCGTGGGCCTTGAGACGCTGGGGCCGGGTGGGGGGGCAGGGCCGCCGCCTTTGACGGCAGCGCAATACGAGCGTGTTCAACGTGCGTTTGTACGGCCTGAGCGCGATGTCTCACCGTGAACAAGGTGTCAGCCCGATGCATCTGGAAATTCTTCTTCAGGAACAACTGATCAGCCGCCGGCGCCTGGCAAAGTTTGCGCCCGGGAAGGTGTTGCCTTTGATGCCAGAGATAATCCATTGCGTGGAGGTTCGGGTCAACGGGCAATTACTGGCCTTGGGTGAGTTGGTGCAGTTGGAAGACCGGTTGGGGGTTGAGTTGCACGATGTTTACCACGCGTGGCTACCTGAAGGTGATGGGTAGCGAAACGTCTTACAGCATGGTTCCAAAATAATGCGCGATGTCTGCGCTTTTTCCTAACGTGAGCCTTGATGCAGGTTTTTATAGTCGTGGCAGGGGCACTTGAACCCGTAATGCAAATGAGGACTTCAATGTCAGTAGTCGGATGCCGAGGTAATCATGGCTGTCATGGATGATGGAGGGACGACGACTTCCCTGGTTTTTGCGCGTTGGACCCTGCACGAAGATGGTCGCCTGACCGGTGAGGACGCAGATCTTCAGTTGCCGCCCAAGGAAGGGCTGGTGTTGCGGTTGTTGCTGATGTCCGGTGGCGTGTTGATGACCAAGGATCGCTTGCTGGAGCTGGCCTGGCCGCAGGGGGAAGTTGCCGAAGAGTCGCTGACACGCTGCATTTATTCACTGCGCAAGTACCTTGGCACCGACAAGGGGTTTATCAAGACGATTTACGGTCGGGGGTACCGTTTCATTTGCCCGGTGACGATCAAGGGCCCCGCGTCTGGCCGTATGGACCATGTGTGCTCGGCATGCGGCCATACCCGCAATGGAGTGGCAGGCCGTGGCTAGGTTCTGGAGCAAGGGCTTGGTGTTGGGTGTCATGATGACCGGCAATCAGGCGCTGGCCTATTGCTGGGAGGAGGCGGCCAGCCGCTACGATATCGAGCCCGAATTGCTGCAGGCGATCGCTGCGGTGGAGTCGGGCTTTCGTGCGCACGCGATAAACGATACGAACCGTAATGGCACTCGGGACATCGGCCTGATGCAGATCAACAGCAGCCATTTGCCGCGCCTGCTCGAGCGAGGTATTACCGAGGAGCGGTTGCTCAATGAGCCTTGCCTGTCGGTGGAGGTAGGGGCTTCGATTCTCGCCGAGTTCATCCAGCGCTTTGGCTACAACTGGACGGCGGTAGGCTCCTACAACGCAGGCCCGGGTTCCGGGCCTGCGCGTGAGGCGTTGCGCATGCAATATGCCCAGAAAATCTGGGCGTATTACGAGCAGTTGGTAGCGCACCGCTACTGACGATTGAGGTTCGCGCCTCGCGCGCAACCCGTGACCCCGGCTATAATCGCCGCCACCTTTCGCCGCCATCCGAGTCTAGCCCGCCCATGTATACCCTGGCCCGCCAGCTGTTGTTCAAACTCTCCCCGGAAACCTCCCACGATCTGTCCCTGGACCTGATCGGTGCCGGTGGCCGCCTGGGGCTCAATGGCCTGGTATGCAAGGCACCGGCAAAAATGCCGGTCTCGGTGATGGGGCTCGACTTCCCCAACCCGGTCGGCCTGGCGGCTGGCCTGGATAAGAACGGTGCGGCCATCGATGGTTTTGCACAGCTGGGTTTCGGTTTCGTTGAAATCGGCACCGTGACGCCACGTCCACAGCCGGGTAACCCCAAGCCACGTATCTTCCGCCTGCCGGAAGCCGAGGCGATCATCAATCGCATGGGTTTCAACAACCTGGGCGTTGATCACCTGCTGTCGCGGGTTCAGGCGGCGAAGTACAAGGGCATCCTGGGCATCAATATCGGCAAGAACTTCGATACGCCGGTCGAGCGTGCGGTGGATGATTACCTGATCTGCCTGGACAAGGTCTACGCCCACGCCAGCTATGTCACGGTCAACGTCAGCTCGCCCAATACCCCGGGCCTGCGCAGCCTGCAGTTCGGCGACTCCCTCAAGCAACTGCTCGAAGCCTTGCGCCAGCGCCAGGAAGACCTGGCCGTGCGTCATGGCAAGCGCGTGCCGCTGGCGATCAAGATCGCGCCGGACATGAGCGACGAAGAAACCGTGCTGGTGGCCCAGGCCCTGGTGGACTCGGGGATGGACGCAGTCATCGCGACCAACACCACCCTCAGCCGCGTAGGCGTCGAAGGCCTGGCACATGGCGACGAAGCGGGCGGCCTGTCGGGGGCGCCGGTGCGTGACAAGAGCACCCATATCGTCAAGGTGCTGGCTGCGGAGTTGGCCGGGCGCTTGCCGATCATCGCCGTCGGCGGTATTACCGAAGGCAAGCATGCGGCCGAGAAGATTGCCGCGGGCGCAAGCCTGGTGCAGTTGTATTCCGGCTTCATCTACAAAGGCCCGGCGCTGATTCGCCAGTCGGTAGATGCCATCGCGGCATTGCCAAAAGCCTGAAAACCATCCATTAAAAAGGGCTCCTGAAAAGGAGCCCCCTGGGCCGAAGCCCGCCGCCCGGATGGGGCGTGCATGGTAAGTCGTTATAAATCCAGAGGTGGTGTCGGAATTAATTGCCCTTGATTAGCCGACGGCGTGAAGTTCGTTGAGTCTGTGGATTCCCGCAGTGCCAGTCATACCGTCCCAGTTGTCGCCGCGTCCTTCTCGCCAGCCGTTGATCCAGGCTTGGCGTACCGACGGTAGAGTAAATGGGCAAAGCTCACGGGATTTGCCATGAACGCCGTATTGATATCCGCGTAAAAATGCTCTTTCCAACGGATCACGCTTAAGTCTTCTCATAGGGTGTTTCCCTCACTTGTTGACTGTCTTGATATCCTTCGGCCTCGTCCGAGACCGGGCAGAGTTTTTCTGCCGTTGGTGGGCTCGCTGCCGGCGTGGCGAGCCGATGTGTCGGCGTCGTTACGGCGCCAACCTGTGTTGAGTTCTAACCAATAGGTCACATGGATTCAATGATCGTTTTGTCATAAGCACGTAACGATAACGATGCTATAGCGATAAGCTGGGATGGTTTTTCGCCCCTTTTATCGGGCAAAGCCAGCTATGATGCACCCTGCATAGAGGATGGGTTTAATCCTTTAGTGAGAATGTCCGCCCGTTGCAGTCAGTTATTATTCGACGAAGGGTCGGAATATTTCTTTTTGTTACAGCTAATTGTTTCTCTGCCCCTTCATTACAGGCCCAAAGGCCCGGCAGCCGGGGTGGGACGGCACATTCGTGCCACGCGAGCACTCTTCAAGAAAAGTGCTTGATTGAAAACCGAACCGGCGATGCGTCGCCCGTTCATTTATTGCTGAAAAGCCTGGAATGCCCCATGTCGGACCGTTTTGAACTCTTCCTCACCTGCCCCAAGGGCCTCGAAGGCCTGCTGATCGAGGAAGCCGTCGGGCTTGGCCTTGAGGACGCCCGCGAGCACACCTCGGCTGTGCGCGGCATGGCCGATATGGAAACCGCCTACCGCCTGTGCCTCTGGTCGCGCCTGGCCAACCGCGTGCTGCTGGTGCTCAAGCGCTTCCCGATGAAGGACGCCGAAGACCTCTACCACGGCGTGCTGGATATCGAGTGGGCCGACCACATGGTGCCGGATGGCAGCCTGGCGGTTGAATTCAGCGGCCACGGTTCGGGCATCGACAACACCCACTTCGGCGCCCTGAAGGTCAAGGATGCGATTGTCGACAAGCTGCGCACCCCGACTGGCGAGCGCCCGTCCATCGACAAGATCAACCCGGACCTGCGCATCCACCTGCGCCTGGACCGTGGCGAAGCGATCCTGTCCCTCGACCTGTCCGGCCACAGCCTGCACCAGCGCGGTTATCGCTTGCAGCAGGGGGCGGCACCGTTGAAGGAAAACCTGGCGGCCGCGATCCTGATCCGTGCCGGCTGGCCGCGCATCGCCGCTGAAGGCGGCGCGCTGAGTGACCCGATGTGCGGCGTGGGCACCTTCCTGGTGGAAGGCGCAATGATCGCTGCCGACATGGCCCCCAACCTGAACCGCGAGCTGTGGGGTTTCACCACCTGGCTCGGTCATGTCCCGGCGCTGTGGAAGAAGCTGCACGCCGAAGCCGCTGAACGCGCCGCCATCGGCATGAACAAGCCGCCGCTGTGGATCCGTGGCTACGAAGCCGATCCGCGCTTGATCCAGCCTGCGCGCAATAACATCGAGCGGGCCGGCCTGAGCCACTGGATCAAGGTGTACCAGGGCGAAGTCGGCACCTTCGAACCGCGCCCGGACCAGAACCAGAAAGGCCTGGTCATCTGCAACCCGCCGTACGGCGAGCGCCTGGGTGACGAAGCCAGCCTGTTGTACCTCTACCAGAACCTCGGCGAGCGTCTGCGCCAGGCGTGCATGGGCTGGGAAGCCGCAGTGTTCACCGGCGCGCCGGACCTGGGCAAGCGCATGGGCATCCGTAGCCACAAGCAGTATTCGTTCTGGAACGGCGCGTTGCCGTGCAAGTTGCTGCTGATCAAGGTCAACCCGGACCAGTTCGTCACCGGCGAGCGTCGTACCCCGGAACAGCGCCAGGCCGAGCGTGAGCAAGCTGCCTACGATCAGGCCCCGGCCGAGCCGCAAGAGCGCCAGTACAACAAGAACGGCAACCCGATCAAACCTGCTCCGGCCCCGGTGGTCGAGCAGGCGCGCCTGAGCGAAGGCGGGCAGATGTTTGCCAACCGCCTGCAAAAGAACCTCAAGCTGCTGGGCAAGTGGGCCAAACGCGAAGGCGTGGATTGCTACCGCGTGTACGATGCCGACATGCCGGAATACTCCATGGCCATCGACCTGTATCACGATTGGGTGCATGTACAGGAATACGCGGCCCCCAAGTCCATTGACCCGGAAAAAGCCTCCGCGCGTATGTTCGATGCGCTGGCGGCCATTCCCCAGGCGCTGAACATCGACAAGAGCCGCGTGGTGGTCAAGCGCCGTGAGCGTCAGAGCGGTACCAAGCAGTACGAGCGCCAGAGCGCCCAAGGCAAGTTCACCGAAGTCAGCGAAGGCGGCGTAAAGCTGCTGGTCAACCTCACCGACTACCTGGACACCGGCCTGTTCCTCGACCACCGCCCGATGCGCCTGCGCATCCAGAAAGAGGCGGCCGGCAAGCGTTTCCTCAATCTGTATTGCTACACCGCCACCGCCAGTGTGCATGCGGCCAAGGGCGGCGCGCGCAGCACCACCAGCGTCGACCTGTCCAAGACCTACCTGGACTGGGCACGCCGCAACTTGTCCCTCAACGGCTTCTCCGACAAGAACCGTCTGGAGCAGGGTGACGTGATGGCCTGGCTGGAGGCCAGCCGCGATGAGTTCGACCTGATCTTCATTGACCCGCCGACCTTCTCCAACTCCAAGCGCATGGAAGGTATCTTCGACGTGCAGCGCGACCACGTGCAGTTGCTCGACCTGGCCATGGCGCGCCTGGCGCCGGGCGGCGTGCTGTACTTCTCGAACAACTTCCGCAAGTTCGCACTGGAGGACAACCTGAGCGAACGCTACGCGGTCGAGGAAATCAGCGACAAGACCATCGACCCGGATTTCGCACGCAATGCGAAGATCCACCGGGCGTGGAAAATCACCGCGCGCTGAACACGGCTGTCAATCAGGCCGCAAGCCTGGATTATTCCGGGTTTGCGGCTTTTTTACGCTGGTCAAATTCAAGGCCGGTGGCTATAACTTAAGGCCAAGCCAAAGTGACACCCCCCGCACGCTGGCGCTGTGAGTGTTGCCTATGCCGTTGCAAGCCGTACGCCCGAAAATCCTAGGCTTTATCAGTGAGCAGGCGTCGGCTTGGCTGGTGGCATTGGTGGTGTTGCTGGCAGGGTTTGCCTTGACGGCTGTTGTGGCCTGGGCGGCCGCCGACCTCTATCAGCAGCAGGTGCGCCAACGCTTTCAGTTGTTGGTCAACGAACGCTACACCCGCCTGCAGGAACGCTTCGACGACCAGGAACAACGCCTGAACAGCCTACGGCGTTTCTTCGTCAACTCCGATGACGTGTCCCGCGAAGAGTTTGACGGTTTTGCCCAGCCCTTGTTGCTGCGCGCGCGCGCTTACTCCTGGGCGCCCCGGGTGTATCGCGAACAGCGCGGTCAGTTTGAGCAAGCCGTGTCCGCGCAGCGCGGCACACCTTTCGTGATCTGTGAGTTGAATTCCACGGGTGAGTTGGCCCCTGCGCCCGAGCGCGATGAATACGTACCGGTACTGTACAGCCAGACTCAAAGCCTGTTGGGGGCACCCCTCGGCTTTGACCTGCTGGCCCAGCCCCTGCGGCGTTCGGTGCTTGAGCGTGCGCAAAACACCGGCAAGCTGGCGGTGTCCCAGCCCATGCAACTGGTGGGTGTGGAACCGGACTATGCCACCGGGGTTTTATTGGTCGCGCCGGTCAGTCATTTGCCCACCTCCGACCAATCCCAGAATGAGCCCTACGGCTATGTCATGGCGGTGATCAGCATGCGCCAACTGGTGGCCGACGGTTTGCCCAAGCCGGACCGCGACAACCTGGTGATGCAGATCGTCGACACCTCCGACGTGCAAAAGCGCGTGCTTTTCGAGTCCGGCAATGCCGTGGCCAGCAGTGATCTGGTCGGGGCGCGCCGCCTCACGCTGGGTGACCATGTGTATGCCCTCACACTGCGTCCGAGCCAGGTGTTCGACCAGGCCAACCACTCCTCGTTGAGCACGATCCTGACCATGGGCGGCCTGCTCAGCCTGTTGCTCAGCGCGTTGCTCTATGTGCTGGTCAGCCAACGCCAGCGCGCGCTGAAACTGGTGGAGCAGCGCACGGCGCAGTTGCGCCTGCGCGAGCAGGAATTACGCGGCGCCCACGGCCAATTGCGCAGTGTGCTGAATGCCGCGACGCAGGTCGCGATCATTGCCACCGACCTGCGCGGTGTCATCAATACCTTCAATGCCGGTGCCGAGCAGATGCTGGGGTTCAAGGCCGAGCAGGTGGTGGGCACGCACACCCTGGAAAGCCTGCACCTGGCGTCGGAACTGGAAGCGCGTTCCGCCAGCCTCAGTGTAGCCTTGGGCAAACGCATCCCGGCAAGCCAGGCGATGCTGGTGGAAAGTCCCGACAACCTGCACCAAGCCCGCGAGTGGACCCTGGTTCGTGAGGATCGCAGCCAACTGACGGTGAACATGCTGGCCACCGTGTTGCTGGACGACCATGGTTTGTGGATCGGTCACCTGGCGATTTACCTGGACATTACCGAACAAAAGCGCGCCTACGAGGCATTGGCGGCCAGGGATCGGCTGCTCAAGAAACTCAGCGCCCATGTGCCCGGCGGCATCTTCCAGTTCACCCTGGAGCCTCAAGACAACTGGAAATTCATCTACGCCAGCGACGGCATGCGCGATATCTATGAAATCGAGACCGGCGTGCTGCAGCAGGATGCGAAGAAGGTCTTCGAGCGCATCCACCCGCTGGATGCGGAGCGGGTACGCGCATCGATCCGCTTGTCGGCGTTGCAGTTGAGCCATTGGCGGGAGGAGTACCGGGTGCTGTTGCCGCAACGCGGACTGCGCTGGATTCGCGGCGAAGCGACGCCGGAAGAGTTACCCGGAGGAGGGACGCTGTGGCATGGCTACGTGTCGGATATTTCCGATCTGAAGCGGGTGGAAGAAGAGCTGCGTGCACTCTCCATCACCGACTCCCTGACCGGGATCCACAACCGCCGCTATTTCCAGGACCGCCTCAAGGCCGAGATGGTCAGGCTCAACCGCACCTCGGGGGCCTTGTCGGTGATCATGCTCGATATCGATCACTTCAAGCGCATCAACGACCAGCATGGGCATGCCGTCGGCGATGGGGTATTGCAGGAGTTGTGCAAACGCATCAGCCAGCGCCTGCGCCGCACCGATGTGTTCTGCCGCCTGGGTGGCGAGGAGTTCATGGTGCTGTGCCCGCACACCGATGGTGCTCAGGCCTACAGCCTGGCGATGGAGTTGTGGGCGTCGTTGCGCAGCGTGCCGATGGAGCCGGTCGGTATTGTCACCGCGAGCTTCGGCGTGGCCAGTTGGCGGGTGGACGAAGGTATCGATGGGCTGCTGCTGCGCGCTGACTCGGCCGTGTACGTGGCCAAGCAGGCAGGCAGGGATCGGGTGGAAGCGCAGTCGGTTTGCTGACTGGCCCTGTCGTGGTGAGCGGGCTTCTGGGGTGAGCGGACAAGCCTGTTCACCCCAGTATGTTTCAGAGGGCCGGTGCTGCCGCAGCCACCTTCGGCTGACGGTACAGGTCGAGCAACACCTGATCCAACACCGACGAAGCACCCCATGGCTTCGGGTCGTTGAGGATAGCCACCACAGCCCAGGTATTGCCGTTGTTGTCGCGGCTGAACCCGGCGATGGCGCGCACGGTGTTCAGGGTGCCGGTCTTGACGTGGGCTTCGCCGCGCATGGCGGTGGTCTTCAGGCGTTTGCGCATGGTGCCGTCGGTGCCGGCAATCGGCATCGAACTGATGTACTCGGCAGCGTAGGGGCTTTTCCACGCGGCTTGCAGCATGGCCGCCATCTCGCGGGCGCTGACCCGTTCGGCGCGGGACAGGCCTGAGCCGTTCTCCATCACCAGGTGCGGCGCGGTGATGCCTTTCTTCGCCAGCCACTGGCGCACCACGCGTTGCGCAGCCTTGGCATCGTCGCCATCGGCGTCGTTGCGGAACTGCGCGCCCAGGCTCAGGAACAACTGCTGGGCCATGGTGTTGTTACTGTATTTGTTGATGTCGCGGATGATTTCCGCCAGGTCCGGCGAAAAGGCCCGGGCCAATACCTTGGCATCCTTGGGCACCGGTGCCTGGATGTCACGGCCCTGGATGGTGCCGCCCAATTCCTTCCAGATCGCCCGGACGGCGCCGGCGGTGTAGGTGGCGTGGTCCAGCAGCGACAGGTAGGTCTGCGAGCTGCAGCCATCGGCCAATTGGCCGCTGACCGTTACCGTCACGCTGCCGTCGGCGGCGGTGACCGGGTTATAGCGTACGTCGCCGGTGCACTGCTTGGCGTTGGACACCTTGACCTGGTTGTCGATACGGATGCTGGCAATCGGCGGCTCGACCGATACCAGTACCCGGCCCGAATCATTGCGGGTCACGAAGCGCAGGGCCTTGAGGTTGACCAGCAGCGCGTCCGGCTTGACCAGGAAGGGCTTGTTCTCGTCGTTGCCGTCGTCGTTGAATTCCGGCAACAGCGGCTGGTTGAAGAAGCTGCGGTCCAGCACCAGGTCCCCAGTGACTTGCTGCACGCCGTTGGCGCGCAGGTCGCGCATCAGCAGCCAGAGTTTTTCCATGTTCAGCTTGGGGTCGCCGCCGCCCTTGAGGTACAGGTTGCCGTGCAACACGCCACCGCTGAGGGTGCCATCGGTGTAGAACTCGGTTTTCCACTGGTGGTTGGGGCCGAGCATTTCCAGGGCCGCGTAAGTGGTGACCAGCTTCATGGTGGAGGCCGGGTTCACCGACACGTCGGCGTTGAACACGGTGGGCGTGCCCGGGCCGTTCAGTGGGATCATCACCAACGACAGCGCAGTGTTTTGCAGTTTGGCTTTGGCCAACGCCTGTTGAACATTGGGCGGCAGGGTATTGTTGACGGGGGCAGCGGAGACGGAAAAGGCCAGTGGCAGAATAAAACCGGCAAACAGAACGGAACGCAACGATTTGATCATAAGAAGTAAAACCCTACTGCTGAGGAGGGTGAAAAAGGCGAGGGGTAAGTAAGAAAAATCCCTCAATGGTCATGAAAGTGTCGGCATTATGCCCCAAGGTGGAGCCACTTGTAGCTGAACCATAGCTGGTATTAGGCGTTTTTTTTACAGGCATTGTGCCGCCTGTCCCAGAGAGTCGGGCAATCGCCGCCTTAAACTGCTAAAGTGCCGCCCGTTATTACTTATGAGGATTGTTCCAATGGCGACTAACCGTTCCCAGCGTCTGCGCAAAAAACTGTGCGTTGATGAATTTCAAGAGCTGGGTTTCGAACTGAACCTGGACTTCAAAGAAGGCCTGAGTGAAGAAGCTATCGACGCTTTCCTCGAAGCATTCATCAAAGAAGCCATGGAAGCCAATGGTCTGGGCTACGTCGGCGGCGACGACTACGGTCTGGTTTGCCTGCAGAAGCGTGGCTCGGTCTCCGAAGAGCAACGTGCTGCCGTTGAAGCCTGGCTGAAAACCCGTTCCGAGCTGACCAAGGCTGAAGTCAGCCCGCTGCT
The DNA here is from genome assembly GCF_019823005.1 of Pseudomonas sp. DR208. Lineage (NCBI taxonomy): Bacteria > Pseudomonadati > Pseudomonadota > Gammaproteobacteria > Pseudomonadales > Pseudomonadaceae > Pseudomonas > Pseudomonas sp. DR208. Next base: position 4,852,136 of record NZ_CP081944.1, on the reverse strand, counting down.
GGACGTGTGGTATCCGGAAAAGCCGATCAACGCGGCTAAGTGATACTGAAAAAACGGCGACCCCAGGGTCGCCGTTTTTTTATGCCTTGCGCCAATTCAGAATCAGCAGCGTCAACACCCCCGCCACAATCCCCCAGAACGCCGACCCGATGGAAAACAGCGTCAGGCCAGACGCCGTGACCATGAAGGTGATCAGCGCCGCTTCACGTTCCTTCGGCTCATTCATGGCGATGCTCAGGCCATTGATGATCGAGCCAAACAGCGCCAGCGCCGCGATCGACAGCACCAGTTCCTTGGGCAAGGCTGCGAACAGCGCCGCCAAGGTCGCGCCGAATACCCCGGCAATCCCGTAGAACACCCCGCACCACACGGCTGCGGTATAGCGCTTGTTGCGGTCTTCATGGGCATGGGGCCCGGTGCAGATCGCTGCGCTGATGGCGGCCAGGTTGATTCCGTGGGAGCCGAACGGCGACAACACCAGAGATGCCAGCCCGGTGGCGGTGATCAGCGGCGAGGCCGGCACGTTGTAGCCGTCGGCCCGCAGCACGGCGATGCCGGGCATGTTCTGCGAGGTCATCGCCACCACGAACAACGGGATGCCTATGCTGATGGTCGCCGCCAGCGAAAAGTGCGGCGTGGTCCATACCGGCGTCGCCACTTCCAGGTGGAAACCGCTGAAGTCCAGCAGCCCCATCAACCCCGACAGCGCGGTGCCGATCAGCAGCGCGGCCAGCACCGCATAACGCGGCGACAGGCGCTTGATCACCAGGTAGGTGAAGAACATTCCCAGCACCAGCCCGGTGCGATGCTGCGCGGCGACGAAGATCTCGCTGCCGATCTTGAACAGGATGCCCGCCAGCAGGGCCGCCGCCAATGACGCCGGGATACGCTTGACCAGTTTTTCAAAGCTGCCGGTCAAGCCGCAGATCGTCACCAGCACCGCGCAGGTGATGTACGCGCCGATGGCTTCGCCGTAGCTCACACCGCCCAGGCTGGTGATCAGCAGCGCGGCACCTGGCGTCGACCAGGCAATGGTGATGGGGGTGCGATAGCGCAGGGACAGGCCGATGCTGCACACCGCCATGCCGATGGAGATCGCCCAGATCCATGAAGAAATCTGCGCCGTGGTCAAACCGGCGGCTTGCCCGGCCTGGAACATCAGGACCAGGGAGCTGGTGTAGCCGGTCATCATGGCGATGAAGCCGGCGACGACGGCCGAAGGTGAAGTGTCGGCCAGCGGGCGCAGAGGCGCTTGGGCGGCATCGGTCATGAACAGGTGTTCCTTTTACCAGGGAAGTTGCGGATTCAAGCCTAAACTCAAACGCAGCGACCCATTGCAATACAGCCGACGCCGCAAACAGCCGTACAGTGTGTTGGCGCATTGGGTTGTGTACAATGTGCCCTGTTTTTAGGTGATACTTGCCAGCGACACGCTGTTGCCGTATTACCGTTAATTCGCCGCCGTTCTCCAAACCCGAGTGCCCATGAACGAACAGTTGCAACCTCTCAAGAAACAACCGCGTGCCGGCAAGGCCGGTCGCAGCGGAACCCAGGACGATATCGTCTACGCGCATATCTTCGAGGCGATCCTCGAACAACGCCTGGCACCCGGTACCAAGTTGAGCGAAGAGGCACTGGGCGAAATCTTCGGCGTCAGCCGCACCATCATTCGCCGCGCGTTGTCGCGCCTGGCCCATGAAGGCGTGGTGCTGCTGCGGCCCAATCGCGGTGCGGTAGTGGCCAGCCCAAGCGTCGAGGAGGCACGCCAGGTGTTCCTCGCGCGGCGTCTGGTGGAGCGGGCGATCACTGAGTTGGCGGTGCAACACGCCACGGCCGAGCAACTGGCCGAACTGCGCCAGATGGTCAATGACGAACGCGACAGCTTCTCCCGTGGCGATCGCGGTGCCGGTATCCGCCTCTCCGGCGAGTTCCACCTCAAGCTGGCCGAAGCGGCGAAGAACGCGCCGCTGATCAGCTTCCAGCGCAGCCTGGTGTCCCAGACTTCATTGATCATCGCCCAGTACGAAAGCGGCAACCGCTCGCACTGTTCCTACGATGAACACACCCAGCTGATCGACGCAATCGAGGCACGGGATGCGGCGTTGGCAGTGAACTTGATGATGCATCACATGGATCACATCGACAGCAAGCTCAACCTCGATGAAGAGAGCGCGTCGGATGATCTGCATGCGGTGTTTTCGCATTTGTTGCAGACCAAGAAGCCGGGGCGTTCGTCCATAAAGTTGTAAATACGACCAACAATGTGGGAGTGGGCTTGCCCCCTCCCACATTTGTTTTGGGGTGTTTATGGGATTAGCGCTGGTGCACCAATTGCCCCGCCGCATAAGTCTGCAACACCGTCCGATCATCCCCCAGTGTCATCAATACAAACAACGTCTCGGCAATGTTCTTCGCCTGCTTCAGGCGATAGCTCAGCAGTGGCGTGGCGTTGTAGTCCAGCACCAGGAAGTCCGCATCGGTGCCCGGTTGCAGCGTGCCGATCTTGTCTTCCAGCCGCAGCGCCCGCGCACCGCCCAGGGTCGCCAGGTACAGCGACTTGAACGGGTTCAAGCGCGCGCCCTGCAACTGCATGACTTTGTAGGCTTCGTTCAGGGTTTGCAGCAGCGAGAAACTGGTGCCGCCCCCCACATCGGTGCCCAGGCCCACATTCAGCTTGTGCTTCTCGGCCATCGGCAGGTTGAACAAACCGCTGCCGAGGAAGAAGTTCGAGGTCGGGCAAAATGCGACTGCTGAACCGGCCTCTGCCAGCCGCGCGCACTCGTCATCACACAGGTGCACGCCATGGGCAAACACCGAGCGCTCGCCCAGCAACTTGTAGTGGTCGTAGACATCCAGATAGCCACTGCGCTCCGGGAACAGCTCCTTCACCCACTCGACTTCCTGCTTGTTCTCGCTGATGTGGGTCTGCATGTACAGGTCCGGGTATTCCCCCAGCAGTTGCCCGGCCAGTGCCAGTTGCTCCGGCGTACTGGTCGGGGCAAAGCGTGGCGTCACCGCATAATGCAGGCGGCCCTTGCCGTGCCAGCGCTCGATCAGCGCCTTGCTTTCCTGGTAGCCGGATTCGGCGGTGTCGGTCAGGTAGTCCGGCGCGTTGCGGTCCATCATCACCTTGCCGGCGATCATGCGCAGGTCGAGTTTTTCTGCCGCTTCAAAGAATGCATTCACCGATTGCGGATGCACACTGCCGAACACCAGCGCGGTGGTGGTGCCGTTGCGCAGCAGTTCCTTGATGAAGATATCCGCGACTTCTTCGGCGTGAGCCTTATCGGCGAACTGGCTTTCGCACGGGAAAGTGTAGGTGTTGAGCCAGTCGAGCAACTGCTCGCCATAGGCGCCGACCATGCCGGTCTGCGGCAGGTGGATGTGGGTGTCGATCAGGCCCGGGGTGATCAACGCGTCCTGGTAATGGGTGATGTCGATGTCGGCGGGCAAGGTCGGCAGTAAATCGCTGGCATGGCCGATGGCGCTGATTTGACCGTTTTCGATCACCAGCAGGCCGTCTTCGAAGTACTCGTAGGAGGCGTCGATGCCCACTTCAGCGGGGTCGGCGAGGCTGTGCAGCAGGGCGGCACGGTAGGCTTTGCGAGTCAAAGGCATGGTGATCTCATTTCAAATGGCTTGGCTGCGACGCGAGGCCGGCAGCAGTTTGGCAATGGGTTCGGCGCTGGCGGTGTGCTGGCCGAAATTGGCGTTATAGGTGGCGATGATTTCGCCGGCGATGGAGATGGCGATCTCCACCGGCAACTTGCCCTTCACCTCGGTGAGGCCCATGGGGCAGCGCATGCGTTGCAGTTGCGCGGCGTCGAAGCCGCGATCCCGCAGGCGATGTTCGAACTTGACGCGCTTGGTCTTCGAGCCGATCAGGCCGAAGTAGGCAAAGTCGTTGCGCTTGAGCAGGGCGGCGGTGAGTTCTAGGTCCAGCGCGTGGTTGTGGGTCATGACGATGCAATAACTGCCCACCGGCAGATCGGCAATTTCGTCGACCGGCTCTTCGCTGACGATTTTACGCACGCCCTGGGGGATATGTGCTGGAAACTCCTGGTCACGGGAATCGATCCAGCGCACCCGACACGGCAGGCTGGCCAGCAACGGCACCAGCGCCCGGCCGACATGGCCGGCGCCAAACACCGCAATCTGCGCCTGCACCTGGCCCATGGGCTCAAACAGCAATACGGTCACGCCGCCGCAGCACTGGCCCAGGCTCGCGCCGAGGCTGAAGCGTTCCAGATGGGTGTTCTGCTGGCCGCGCACGAGCATGTCGCGGGCGATCTGCATCGCCTTGAATTCCAGGTGCCCGCCACCGATGGTGTCGAAGGTCTGGGCGGCGCTGATGACCATCTTCGAACCGGCATTGCGCGGCGTGGAGCCGAGCTCTTCGATGATGGTCACCAGCACGCAGGGTTCACCTTGGTTTTGCAGGTCGGCGAGGGCGCTGATCCAGTTATTCATGGTCACCTCTTGTGGTGTCTGTCAGGCCGCTATCGGGGGCAAGCCCCCTCCCACATTTGAAGGTATTCACAGATCAAAGTGTGGGAGGGGGCTTGCCCCCGATGGCAGCGCCTCGGTCTAAAGCGAAGCCATCTCGGTATCCGCCTCAACCACCTTCGCCGCAGTCAACTGCCGCATCTGCTCACACCCCCACAACACCCGCTCCGGCGTGGCCGGTGCATCGATCCTGGGCTGATGGCGATAGTCAGCCAGGCTCGCCACGGCATCCTTGATCGCGCACCACGAAGCAATCCCGAGCATGAACGGCGGCTCGCCCACGGCCTTGGAGTGGAACACCGTGTCTTCGGGGTTCTTGCGGTTTTCCACCAGCTTCACCCGCAGGTCCAGCGGCATGTCGGCCACGGCCGGGATCTTGTAGCTGGCCGGGCCATTGGTCATCAGCTTGCCCTTGTCGTTCCACACCAGCTCTTCCATGGTCAGCCAGCCCATGCCCTGGATGAAGCCGCCCTCGACCTGACCGATGTCGATGGCCGGGTTCAGCGAGGCGCCCACGTCATGGAGGATATCGGTGCGCAGCATCTTGTATTCGCCGGTCAGGGTGTCGACGATCACTTCGCAGCACGCGGCGCCGAACGCGTAGTAGTAGAACGGCCGACCCCTTGACTGGCTGCGGTCGTAGAAGATTTTCGGGGTCTTGTAGAAGCCCGTGCTCGACAGCGACACCTGGGCGAAATACGCCTGCTGGATCAACGCCTCAAACGTCAGGATCTGCTCGCGCACGCGCACATGGCCGTTGTGGAACTCCACGTCCGCTTCGCTCACGTCGTACTTGCGTGCGGCGAATTCCACCAAGCGCTGCTTGATGGTTTCGGCGGCGTTCTGTGCGGCCTTGCCATTCAGGTCGGCACCACTGGAGGCGGCGGTCGGTGAGGTGTTGGGCACCTTGTCGGTGTTGGTGGCGGTGATCTGTACGCGGTCGATGTCCACCTGGAACACCTCGGCCACCACCTGTGCGACCTTGGTGTTCAAGCCCTGGCCCATTTCGGTGCCGCCGTGGTTCAGGTGGATGCTGCCGTCGGTGTAGATATGGATCAGCGCACCGGCCTGGTTGAGGAAACTCGCGGTAAACGAGATACCGAATTTCACCGGGGTCAGCGCCAGGCCTTTTTTCAGGATCGGGCTGTGGGCGTTGTACAGGCGAATCGCTTCGCGGCGCTCGGCGTATTGGCTGCTGGCTTCCAGTTCGGCGGTCATCTCGTCGAGCATGTTGTGCTCGACGGTCTGGTAGTAGTGGGTGACGTTGCGCTCGGTCTTGCCGTAGTAGTTGGCCTTGCGCACCGCCAGAGGGTCCAGCGCCAGGTGGCGAGCGATGGCGTCCATCACTTCCTCGATGGCCACCATGCCTTGCGGGCCGCCGAAGCCGCGATACGCGGTGTTGGACGCGGTATTGGTCTTGCAGCGGTGCCCGTTGACGGTGGCGTCGCCCAGGTAATACGCGTTGTCGGCGTGGAACATGGCGCGGTCGACAATCGAGTTGGACAGGTCCGGCGAACAGCCGCAGTTGCCCGCCAGTTCCAGGTTGATCCCGTGCAGGCGACCGCTGTCGTCGAAGCCGACGTCGTATTCGATATAGAAGGGGTGGCGCTTGCCGGTCATCAGCATGTCTTCGACGCGCGGCAGGCGCATCTTGGTCGGCTGGCCGGTCAGGCGTGCGACCACCGCGCACAGGCACGCCGGGCTCGCCGCCTGGGTTTCCTTGCCGCCGAAACCACCGCCCATGCGGCGCATGTCCACCACGATCTTGTTCATCGACACGTCCAGCACTTCGGCCACCAATTTCTGCACTTCGGTGGGGTTCTGCGTGGAGCAGTAGACGATCATGCCGCCGTCTTCGGTGGGCATCACCGAAGAGATCTGGGTTTCCAGGTAAAAGTGTTCCTGGCCGCCGATGTGCAGGGTGCCCTGGATGCGGTTTTTCGCAGTGGCCAGTGCGCCGGTCGAATCGCCGCGCTGGTGGGTGTGACTGTCGAGTACGAAATGTTTTTTACGGAACGCCTCGACCACATCCAGCACCGGTTCAAGGTCTTCGTACTCGATTACCGCCGCCATGGCGGCCTTGCGTGCGGTTTCCAGGTCACGGGCAGCAACGGCCAGCACCACTTGGCCGACGAACTGCACCGTATCAATCGCCAGCAAGGGGTCGCCGGGCATCAATGGGCCGATGTCTTTAAGGCCCGGCACGTCCTCATGGGTGATGACAATGCGCACGCCATCAATGGCGTAGCAGGGCGCCGTGTCAATGCTGATGATGCGGGCGTGGGCGCGGTCGGACATGCGCGCATACAGGTGCAACTGGTTGGGGAATTCCAGGCGGTCATCGATGTACTGCGCTTCGCCGGATACGTGCTTGGCGGCGCTGTCATGCTTGACGCTGCGGCCGACCCCGGAAGTAAGGTCCTGGGCAAACAGTTCGGCGAGTTCGGCCTGGGTTTTAACGACGGCGTGATGGTTAGACATAAGCGGTCACCCGAGTCTCGATGTGCGGTGTTTGCAGCTCAATGAAGTACTTGCGCAGCAGGTTCTGTGCGCTGAGCAGGCGGTATTCCTTGCTGGCGCGGAAGTCCGACAGCGGGGTGAAGTCCTGGGCCAGGGCGGCGCAGGCTTTCTCCACGGTAGCGCTGTTCCAGGTGGCGCCGACCAATACGGCCTCGCAGCTTTTGGCGCGCTTGGGCGTGGCGGCCATGCCGCCGAACGCCACGCGGGCCTCGCGGATCACGCCGTTGTCGAGCTTGAGGTTGAACGCGGCGCAGACGGCGGAAATATCGTCGTCCAGGCGCTTGGAGACCTTGTAGGCGCGGAACAGCGTGTGGCCCTTGGGCACGATGATCTTCTCGATGAACTCGCTGTCCTGGCGGGCAGTGACGCGGTAATCGATGAAGTAGTCCTCGAGTGCCAGGGTGCGGCGTGTCGCGCCTTTGCACAGCACAATCTGCGCGCCGAGGGCGATCAGCAGTGGCGGCGAATCACCGATCGGCGACGCATTGCCGATATTGCCGCCGAGGGTGCCCTGGTTGCGGATCTGCAGGGAGGCGAAGCGGTGCAGCAGGTCGCCGAAGTCCGGGTATTCGTGGTGCAGCGCGGTGTAGCAGTCGGAGAGGGCGGTGGCAGCGCCGATTTCCAGACGGTCGTCGAAGTCGTCGATGCGCTTCATTTCTTCAATGTTGCCGACGTAGATCATCACCGGCAAGGTGCGATGGAACTGGGTCACTTCCAGCGCCAGGTCGGTGCCACCGGCCAGCAGGCGGGCCTGCGGGTAGGCGTCGTAGAGGTCGGCCAGGTCGGCGACGGTGAGCGGCACCAGGCAGCGTTTGTCGCCGCTGTTGAGTTCACCGGTCTGGGTCGGCGCAATGGCTTTGAGGCGGGCGATGGTCTGCGCCTCACGGCTGTCGAACTGATCCTGGGGCTTGTTGCAGCAGGCCTGTTCGGCTGCGGCGAGGATCGGGCGGTAGCCGGTGCAGCGGCACAGGTTGCCGGCCAGGGCTTCATGGGCTTTCTGGCTGTCGGGCGCATCACTGTTCTTTTGCAGGGCGAACAGCGACATCACGAAACCGGGGGTGCAAAAGCCGCATTGCGAACCGTGGCACTCGACCATCGCCTGTTGCACGCTGTGCAGTTGGCCCTGGTGCTTGAGGTCTTCGACGCTGATCAGTTGCTTGCCGTGCAGCGACGAGACAAAGGTCAGGCAGGAGTTGAGGCTGCGATAACGGATCCGCTCGGCGCCTTGATCGTCGGTGTGCAACTCGCCGACCACCACCGTGCACGCGCCGCAATCGCCGCTGGCGCAGCCTTCCTTGGTACCGGATTTGCCCAAATGCTCGCGTAAATAGTTGAGCACGGTCAGGTTGGGGTCCAGGGCGTGCTCGCTACGGAGTTCCTGGTTAAGTAAAAACTGGATCACGGAAGGCCTCGCAGACTCATTATTGTTGTTAACCGCTTTGCGCCGAATCTAGTCATCTCTGACTTTTCGGTCAACGATTTTCTGACCAGAAGGTCAAGAAATTGCGATCGCAACACTTTCAATTATGGTTCAGTCTTCTGAAACCGGCGTTTTTGGGGGCTTATGGCTATTCATCGTTGCTTATTCCGTGCCAAATTCGCCACGGTGGGCGTAGCGCCATCAGCCAGCCAATGCGCTACACTGCCGCGCTTGTACCGATAGAAGATTTTGAAGGGAAAACATGACGTTCAAGGCGCCGGACAGTCTCGCCGAGCAAATTGCTCACCACCTCGCCGAACGCATCATTCGCGGCGATCTCAAGCCTGGGGAGCGGATCCAGGAACAGAAGGTCACGCTGGCGCTCAATGTCAGCCGTGGTTCCGTGCGCGAAGCCTTGCTGATCCTCGAACGCCGCCACCTGATCGCGATCCTGCCGCGCCGTGGCGCCCATGTCACCGAGTTGACCGCGCACAAGGTGCAGAGCCTGTGCACCTTGATGGGCGAGCTGTACATCCTGCTCGGCAATGCGGTCGCCCAGGGCTGGCAGGTGCAGGCCGACATGGCGCCGTTCCTGCAGATCCAGCAGCGCCTGGTGACCAGTTACGAGCGCGAGGACATCCGCGCTTTCGTTGAAGAAAGCTTCAACGTGATGCGCGCCGCGTACCCCTTCGCCAATAACCCGTACTTGCAGGAAACCGTCGAGAACCTGCAGCCGGCGATGAACCGCGCCTATTACCTGGCCCTGGATCAGCGCAAGGCGTCCATGAGCGAATACCTGGCGTTGTTCGAGCAACTGCTCGCCGCCGTACTTGCCCGTGACTTGCCGCAGATCCGCCAAGTGCTCTCGGCCTACGGCGAGCGCAGTTGCTCGCTGGTCATTGCTGCGTTGGCGGACGCCTAAACGTGCGGCTCAAGTGCATCAAACTGGCGGGGTTCAAATCCTTCGTCGACCCGACCACGGTGAACTTCCCCAGTAACATGGCGGCGGTGGTCGGGCCCAATGGTTGCGGCAAGTCGAACATCATCGACGCCGTCCGCTGGGTGATGGGCGAGAGCTCGGCCAAGAATCTGCGCGGCGAGTCGATGACCGACGTCATCTTCAACGGCTCCACCAGCCGCAAGCCGGTGAGTCAGGCCAGCATCGAACTGGTGTTCGACAACTCCGACGGCACCCTGATCGGCGAGTACGCAGCCTACGCGGAGATCTCCATTCGCCGCAAAGTGACCCGCGACAGCCAGAACAGCTACTTCCTCAACGGTACCAAGTGTCGCCGTCGCGACATCACCGATATTTTCCTCGGCACCGGCCTGGGCCCACGCAGCTACTCGATCATCGAGCAGGGCATGATCTCCAAGCTGATCGAAGCCAAGCCCGAAGACCTGCGTAACTTCATCGAAGAAGCGGCTGGCATTTCCAAGTACAAAGAGCGCCGCCGCGAGACCGAAAACCGTATCCGCCGCACCCACGAGAACCTCGCCCGCCTGACCGACCTGCGCGAAGAGCTGGAGCGCCAGTTGGAGCGCCTGCACCGCCAGGCCCAGGCCGCCGAGAAGTATCAGGAATACAAGGGCGAGGAGCGCCAGCTCAAGGCACAACTGTCGGCCCTGCGCTGGCAGGCGCTGAACGACCAGGTGGGCCAGCGCGAAGCGATCATCGGCACCCAGGAAATCAGCTTTGAAGCCCTGGTGGCCGAGCAGCGCAATGCCGACGCCAGTATCGAACGCCTGCGTGACGGTCACCATGACCTGTCCGAGCGCTTCAATCTGGTGCAGGGCCGCTTCTATTCGGTCGGTGGCGATATCGCCCGCGTCGAGCAGAGCATCCAGCATGGCCAGCAGCGCCTGCGCCAGTTGCAGGATGACCTCAAGGAAGCCGAGCGCGCGCGCCTGGAGACCGAATCCCACCTGGGCCACGACCGCACCTTGCTGCTGACCCTGGGCGAAGAGCTGGACATGCTCACCCCCGAGCAGGAAGTCACCAGCGCCGCCGCCGAAGAAGCCGCCGCCGCCCTGGAAGAAGCCGAAGCCACCATGCACGGCTGGCAGGAGCAGTGGGACACCTTCAACCTGAAGTCTGCCGAACCCCGGCGTCAGGCCGAAGTGCAGCAGTCACGCATCCAGCAACTGGAAACCAGCATGGAGCGCCTGGCCGAGCGCCAGCGCCGCATGCAGGAAGAGCGCGCGTTGCTGTCCGCCGACCCGGAAGACGCGGCGATCATGGAACTGAGCGAGCAACTGGCCGAAAGCGAAATGACGCTGGAAGAGCTGGAAGCCAGCGAAGAACAACAAGTGGAGCGCCTGGAGCAATTGCGTCAGCAGTTGCAGCAGGCGACCCAGGCACAGCAACAGGCCCAGGGTGATTTGCAGCGGCTCAATGGCCGGCTCGCCTCCCTTGAAGCGTTGCAGCAGGCTGCATTGGACCCGGGCACCGGCACCGCCGAGTGGCTGCGTGATCAACATCTGGCCGAACGCCCGCGCTTGGCCGAAGGTTTGAAGGTAGAAGCCGGTTGGGAACTGGCGGTGGAAACCGTCCTGGGTGCCGACCTGCAAGCGGTGTTGGTGGATGACTTTGGCGGCTTCGACCTGGCCGGTTTTGCCCAGGGCGACCTGCGTTTGCTCAGCCCTGCCGCCGATGGCACGCGGGTGCCGGGCAGTTTGCTGGATAAAGTTGAAGCGGCGATTGATCTGTCGCCGTGGCTGGGCCAGGTCAAGCCGGTGGATTCCCTGGAGCAGGCCCTGGCCCAGCGCGGTCAGTTGGGCGCCAGCGAAAGCCTGATCAGCCGTGACGGCTATTGGGTCGGCCGCCACTTCCTGCGCGTGCGCCGCGCCAGTGAAGCGGAAAGCGGCGTGTTGGCCCGTGGCCAGGAAATCGTCAACCTGATCGCCGAGCGCGAAGAGCGCGAAGCCACCCTGGAAAGCCTGGAAACCGAACTGCAAACCCTGCGTGCCACCCAGCGCCAGCAGGAGACCGGCCGCGAGCACCTGCGCCGCCTGTTGCAGGACGAAGCGCGCCAGCAAGGCGAACTCAAGGCCCAGCTCTCCGCGAGCAAAGCCAAGGTCGAGCAACTGACCCTGCGCCGCACCCGCCTCGACGAAGAAGTCGCGGAAATGGGCGAGCAGCGCGCCCTGGAACACGAACAGATCGGCGAAGCGCGCCTGCAGTTGCAGGAAGCCCTCGACAGCATGGCCCTCGACACCGAGCAGCGCGAACTGTTGCTGGCCCAGCGCGACAGCCTGCGCGAACGCCTCGACCGTGTGCGCCAGGAGGCGCGCCAGCACAAGGACCACGCCCACCAGTTGGCCGTGCGCCTGGGGTCGCTCAAGGCCCAGCACGCGTCCACCGCCCAGGCCCTTGAGCGCCTGGAGATGCAGTCCGAACGCCTGACGGAAAAGCGCGAGCAACTGAGCCTCAACCTGGAGGAGGGCGAAGCCCCACTGGAAGAGCTGCGCCTGAAGCTCGAAGAGTTGCTCGACAAGCGCATGACCGTCGACGAAGAGCTCAAGACCGCGCAGATCGCCCTCGAAGACGCCGACCGCGAACTGCGCGACGCCGAAAAGCGCCGGACCCAGGCCGAGCAGCAATCCCAACTGATCCGTGGCCAGCTCGAACAGCAGCGCATGGAGTGGCAAGCCCTGACCGTGCGCCGCAAGACCCTGCAAGACCAATTGCTGGAGGACGGCTACGACCTGCACGGCGTACTCAACACCCTGACCGCCCAGGCCAACGAGAAAGAAGCCGAAGAAGAACTGGAGCGCATTGCCGCACGTATCCAGCGCCTGGGCGCGATCAACCTGGCGGCCATCGACGAGTACCAGCAGCAATCCGAACGTAAACGTTATCTGGATGCCCAGGACGCCGATCTGGTGGAAGCCCTGGACACCCTGGAAAACGTGATTCGCAAGATCGACAAGGAAACCCGTAACCGTTTCAAGGATACCTTTGATCAGATTAATGGCGGTTTACAGGCGTTATTCCCAAAAGTTTTCGGCGGTGGCAGCGCTTACTTGGAACTGACGGGCGAAGATCTACTCGATACAGGGGTGACGATCATGGCGCGGCCTCCGGGCAAGAAGAACAGCACCATCCATTTGTTGTCCGGCGGCGAGAAAGCCCTGACCGCATTGGCCCTGGTATTTGCCATCTTCAAGTTGAACCCGGCGCCGTTCTGCATGCTCGACGAAGTTGACGCGCCGCTGGATGACGCTAACGTTGGACGCTACGCGCGGTTGGTGAAAGAGATGTCCCAGACCGTGCAGTTCATCTATATCACCCACAACAAGATCGCCATGGAAATGGCGGATCAGTTGATGGGGGTCACGATGCACGAACCGGGCTGTTCGCGTTTGGTGGCGGTGGATGTCGAAGAAGCGATGGCAATGGTGGAGTCTTGACCCATGCCGGCAAAGAATTTTTGTAGCGTGCGGTAAGAGGCTTTAACGGCCTGGCGAAAGTGGCAAATGGACATATTTGTTCAAGGCATTTTGACAGACGGTGTAAAGTTATCTTTGGTCGTGCTAGTTTAATGTCAAATTTTCGTATGCGTGGGCAAAACGTCAGTCAGAACATAGAGTTGGCGCCACGTTTTAAAGCGGTTTGCACGTTGCTAAACCCCTTATTTTTCAGCATTTTTTATTAGAGGCACGGGATTACATGGAAATCGGTCTGCGCGAGTGGCTGATCGTCATCGGCATTATTGTCATTGCCGGTATTCTTTTTGATGGCTGGCGCCGGATGCGCGGTGGCAAGGGCAAGCTCAAATTCCGTCTGGACCGCAACCTGTCCAACTTGCCTGACGACGACGGCAGCGCCGAGCTGCTGGGGCCGCCCCGTGTGCTGGACACCCATAAAGAACCGCAATTGGACGAGCACGACTTGCCGTCGATGAGCGCGCCGGTGCGTGAAGCCCGCGAGCCGTCGCCCAAGCGTGGCAAGCGCACCGCTCCGGTGGTCGCGGAACCGCGCCAGGCCGACCTGGACCTGGACGTCAATGACGGCCCGAGCTTCAGCAGCCGCGATGATGATTTCCCGGACGAGAACGCCGGCAAGAACGCGCCGCGCCAATCCGTGAACGACCAGCCGGCCGCCGAAGAAGTGCTGGTGATCAGCGTGATCTGCCGCGACGCTGCTGGCTTCAAAGGCCCGGCCCTGTTGCAGAACATCCTCGAAAGCGGCCTGCGGTTTGGCGAGATGGATATCTTCCACCGTCACGAAAGCATGGCCGGCAACGGCGAAGTGCTGTTCTCCATGGCCAATGCGGTCAAGCCGGGCACCTTCGACCTGGACGATATCGACCTGTTCAGCACCCCGGCCGTGAGCTTCTTCCTCGGCCTGCCAGGCCCGCGTCACCCGAAACAGGCGTTCGACGTGATGGTGGCCGCGGCCCGCAAGCTGTCCCAGGAACTCAATGGCGAGCTCAAGGACGACCAGCGCAGCGTGCTGACCGCCCAGACCATCGAGCACTACCGCCAGCGCATCGTCGAGTTCGAGCGTCGCGCCCTGACACAGAAGCGCTGAGGTCCGATCTTAAGCGTTGCCTGTAGAATCCGTGCACTAACATATTGAGCAGCTTCGGCTGCTCTTTTGCTTTATGAGAGAACACCCATGACCGCCGCCCACACCCGCATCCTCGAACTGCGCGCTGAACTGGATCAGCACAACTACCGCTACCATGTCCTCGACGAGCCGAGCATTCCGGACGCCGAGTACGACCGCTTGTTCCACGAGCTCAAGGCCCTGGAGGCCGAGCACCCGGAACTGGTCACGCGGGATTCACCGACGCAGCGAGTCGGCAGTGCGGCGCTGTCGGCGTTCACCCAGGTCAAGCATGAGATCCCGATGCTCAGCCTGGGCAACGCGTTCGATGAAACCACCATGCTCGAGTTTGATCGCCGGGTCACCGAAGGCCTCGACCTGCCGGTGGGCGACCTGCTCGGCAGTGGCGCAGCGGTGGAATACAGCTGCGAACCGAAGCTGGACGGCTTGGCGGTCAGCCTGCTGTACCAGGATGGCGAGCTGGTTCGCGGCGCCACCCGGGGCGACGGCACCACCGGCGAGGACATCAGCGTCAACGTGCGCACCGTGCGCAATATCCCGCTGAAACTGCACGGCAGCGGCTGGCCGGCAACCCTGGAAGTGCGCGGTGAAGTGTTCATGTCCAAGGCCGGTTTCGAGCGACTCAACGCCGCGCAACTGGAAGTCGGCGGCAAGACCTTCGCCAACCCGCGCAACGCCGCCGCCGGCAGCCTGCGTCAGTTGGACTCGAAGATCACCGCCAGCCGCCCGCTGGAGTTCTGCTGCTACGGCGTGACCACCGACATCAGTGATACCCACATCGGCAACCTGCAACAGTTGAAGAAGTGGGGCATGCCCATCAGTCATGAGCTGAAGCTGGCCAAAGGCATTCAGGATTGCCTGGAGTACTATCGCGACATCGGTGAGCGGCGTAACAGCCTGCCCTATGAAATCGACGGCGTGGTGTTCAAGGTCAATAGCATCGCCTCCCAGCGTGAACTGGGCTTCCGCGCCCGCGAACCGCGCTGGGCCATCGCGCATAAATTCCCGGCCATGGAAGAGTTGACCGAACTGCTCGACGTGGAATTCCAGGTTGGCCGCACCGGCGCCGTGACGCCTGTGGCGCGCTTGAAGCCGGTCAAGGTTGCGGGCGTGACCGTGTCCAACGCCACCTTGCACAACATGGATGAAGTCGCGCGCCTGGGCCTGATGATCGGCGATACCGTGATCATCCGCCGCGCCGGGGATGTGATCCCGCAAGTGGTTTCGGTGGTCACCGAGCGTCGCCCGGAAAATGCCCGCGCCGTGCAGATCCCCGAAAGCTGCCCGGTGTGCGGCTCCCATGTGGAGCGCACGCAACTGGTCAAGCGCAGCAAGGGCAAGGAAACCGTCAGCGAAGGCGCGGTGTACCGCTGCGTCGGGCGCCTGGCCTGTGGCGCGCAGCTCAAGCAGGCGATCATTCATTTCGTCTCGCGCCGCGCCATGGACATCGATGGCCTGGGTGACAAGACCATCGAGCAACTGGTGGATGAAAAACTGATTGGCTCACCGGCCGACCTCTACAAGCTCAAGTACGAGCAGATCATCGACCTGGAAGGCTTTGCCGATATTTCCAGCAAGAAGCTGATCACTGCTATCGAAAACAGCAAGACCCCGACCCTGGCGCGGTTTATCTATGCCCTGGGCATTCCCGACGTGGGCGAGGAGACCGCCAAGGTGTTGGCGCGTTCGCTGGCATCCCTGGAGCGCGTACAGAAGGCCTTGCCGGCAGTGCTGACGTACCTGCCGGACGTGGGCCTGGAAGTGGCGCACGAGATCCACAGCTTCTTTGAAGACAGCCATAACCAGGACGTGATCGGTGCGCTGCTGTCGCCAGACGAATGCGGCCTGCAATTGCAGGACCAGGGCGACCTGAGTGCCGAATTCGCCGCCAGTACCACGCTGGGCGGCTTGCTCGACAAGTTGCATGTGCCAAGCGTCGGCCCCGGCGCCGCGCAGAAACTTGCGGACAAATTCGGCACCTTGGAAGGCGTGATCAAGGCCGACTGGCTGGATATGCGCCAGGCGCTGCCCGAAAAGCAGGCCAAGGCTGTGCGTGAGTTCTTCGATAACGCAGACAACGCCAACCATGCCCTGGCCATCGAGCAGCAGCTCAAGGACTTCGGCATGCACTGGTTGAGCGAGAAGAAGGTCGTCGAAGGCTTGCCCGAAGCGGGGCACACCTGGGTGCTCACCGGTTCCCTGGAACTGATGAGCCGCGACGTGGCCAAGGAAAAACTCGAAAGCCTCGGCGCCAAGGTAGCGGGTTCCGTCTCGGCGAAAACCCACTGCGTGGTGGCGGGGCCGGGCGCCGGTTCCAAGCTGGCCAAGGCGAGCGAGTTGGGCCTGAAGGTACTGGATGAAGAAGCCTTCGTCGCCTTCCTGGCCAAGCACAACATCACGGTCTGATCCGGGCTTTGTGGCGAGCGGGTTTGCTGTGGAGAGCGGGCTTGCTGTGGCGAGCGGGCTTGCCCCGCGTCGGGCTGCGCAGCAGCCCTCTCCCAACCATCACCAAAGTGGAACGATCCTGAACAGAAAGTGATCTAGTCTCAGTCACCCAGGGAGAGATCGCCATGTTCCGCTACTTCGAGCAACTCAGTTCTCGCATCGCTGCCCCCTTTGTAGCCGGTACATCTCGCGACAGCAAGGTGTGGCAGTGCCGCTGCGGCCAATCCCTGTTCTTTCGCAACAGCCAGTGCCTGGCCTGCCAGGCGCTGCTGGGCTACCAACCCCAGCAAGCCCGGCTGGACTCCCTGCAGCCCGGCCCGGTCGAAGGCACCTGGCTGCAGGACGGCAACCTCGACGCCGGCGCCTTCCGTCGCTGCGCCAACCTCGACACTCCGGCCGCCTGCAACTGGCTGATCCCGGCCCACAGCACCGCGCCGCTGTGCGTGGCCTGTAGCCTGAACCGCACCATTCCTGACCTGTCGATCCCGGAAAACCATGAACGCTGGCGAAAAGTCGAAACCGCCAAGCGCCGGTTGGTCGCGCAATTGATCAGCCTGGGTTTGCAAGTGGTGCCCAAAAGCGTCGACGAAGACACCGGCCTGGCCTTCGATTTTGTCGGTATCGACCTGGAAGGCAACGCGCCCATGACCGGCCACGCGAACGGCCTGATCACCCTCGACATCAAGGAGGCCGACGACGCCCACCGTGAAAAGGTCCGCGTCCAGATGCGCGAACCCTACCGCACGCTGCTCGGTCACTTTCGCCATGAGGTCGGCCATTACTACTGGGATCGCCTGATCGCCAATACCCATTGGCTAGAACCGTTTCGCAACCTGTTCGGCGACGAACGCGCCAGTTATGCCGACGCCCTCGACCAGCACTACCAGCACGGTCCACGTGCCGACTGGCAGCAAACCTGCGTCAGCGCCTACGCCACCATGCACCCCTGGGAAGACTGGGCAGAAACCTGGGCGCACTACCTGCATATGATGGACGCCGTCGACACCGCCCTCGGCTTTGGCATGAGCGCCCGCGAGATGGACCTGGATTACCAGCCATTTCCCCTCAGCACGCTCTATGATCCCGAACACCCTGGCGGCGCGGCATTCCTGTCATTCGTCAACGCCTGGATCGAACTGGCCGGCATGCTCAACGAACTGTCGCGCAGCATGGGCCAGCCGGATTTCTACCCCTTCGTGCTGCCACCGGCGGTGATCGCCAAGCTGCATTTCATTCACCTGGTGATCCAGGAAGAGGGCGGCCGAGCGGATGAGGTGGTACTGGCACAATGATGAGCACTGTGGGAGGGAGCTTGCCCCCGATGGCGCTGGGTCAGTCACCTGTTTATTGGCTGATGTACCGTCATCGGGGGCAAGCCCCCTCCCACAGATGCTGTTGGCGGTGACAAGTACTTGAACCCCTTCATATTTTTAATCCGTCCCCAACGGTTGTAACTTCCGATGAGATCGGTACAATGGCCCCGCTTGCCGAGAGGCAGGCGTCGTTATGGTGACCCCATCGGTCCCCCCGCAACGATTACCCGTGAACCTGGTCAGAGCCGGAAGGCAGCAGCCACAGCGGGAACATTGTGTGCCGGGGTGTGGCTGGTGGGGTTGCCTCCATAACGCTCCTCCTTGCAGTACCTGTTCAAATTCAAATCAAAAATGCTTTCACGCCATCTGCCATCGGGCAGTCCATGGCGGCATACTCCAGTGCCTGGCATCCGGAGACAGCACACGTGGAAAAAGTCGACGACCTCACTCGCGAAAAACTGCGGGAATGGCAGATGCGCCGCCTGGAGATCAAGGACCGCATTCAATCCCACCCTGAGCAGACCCTGGAATTGTCGAGGGTGCTGGACCTCATGGACGACGAACATGCGGAAATCCTCAGCCAGGCGGAAATGATCCGCTCTGCGCAAGTGGCTGATGAGCCCGCGCAGCCACCGCTGGCGGGCGCTTGCACGCTGCAATTGAACGTGGTCGCGCAGAGCGCCGAAGACTTGCGTCGCTTGCTCGATATGGCTGTGTTCGAACTCCAGCAACAGATCAATGCGATGGCGTCTGCGGCTGGCGCAGGCCCTCATTGCGGCGGTATGTCGGGCTCGCTGGGCGAGTATCGGTTTGAACTGGGCGGTCAGGGCAATGCCTGACTCCCTGGCGGCGAGGCACTATGCAACCTGAACACTTCGATTTATCCAGCCCGGTCTTCCTGCCTGTCACGGAGCAAACCTGCACGGCCCTGCTAGGCTCGGACGGCGCCCAGGCCCTGGTCGGCCTGACGAATCCGGAGCTGGCCGCCGTACTGGTCATCCAGAACCTGGCCCAGGCCGCGGAAAAAGAACTGACCTGCGCGGGCGCCGAGCGCATCCTGTCCAAATTGCTCGACTGGTCGGTGGACACGCAGGCAGGGGGCGCCGCGACGCTGCTGTCCGAAGCCCAGCGACTGTTCGACCCGCGCAAGCTCTACTTCGGTTTCAACGCGCTGAAAAGTGTCAACCTGCGCCTGTTGTCGGCGGAAGAGGTCGCCGCGCGGGATTACCTGCTGCCTACGGGAAAATGGGATATCGGCTACAAGGTCCGCCACCTGCGCAGCAATGACCCCTTCAGCCAGCAGATGATCACGCCCCGCCAGCGTGAGCGCTGGCTCAGCCCGGCCCAGGACAAACTGGTGCGTACCTTCCGCGCCAACCTCAACGAAGATTTGCACGTCCAAGGCTACGCCGGCATTGGCAAGAGCCACTTGCTCGGCGCCTTGATGGAGTGCCTGCGCCCCGCTCAGACCCTGGTGCTGGCCCGCACGGGGGCAAAACTGGCGACCCTGCGTGAGCGCATGGGGCTGGGGAAGGACAGCAAGGCGGGTTCGACCTTCGCTGCGTTCGCCAAGGCGCTGCTGCAGGGGCCACGCCCTTCCGTGCAGGGCACGCCGGGCAGGTTGCCCGGCAAACATGAAGTGTCTGAGGCCCTGAATATCCACGGCTGGCGAGGGCACGAGGGCGTGGCGACGCTGGATATCTGTCTGAAGGTGCTCGAAAGCTATTGCCACTCCAGCCATCACAGCCTGTCGGCCAGGCACCTGCCGCATTTCAAGCACCCGTTGTCCAGCGTGGATACCCAGGCGTTGCTGGAGTATTCCAGCCGGTTGTGGACGTACCTGGAGGCCAACCCACAGTGGGCCGGCCAGACTGCTTTCGCGGCGCTATGGCTGATCAAGCGTGCGAGTCTCGAAGGCTGTGTGGTGCCGCCTCGCTATACCCATGTGTTGATCGATGAAAGCCAGGACATCCCGCCTTCGTTGCTGCAGATCATCGAGCGTGGCCGCCAAGTCTTGATCACCCTCGGCGATGAATACCAATTGGCCAGCGGTGTGATGGTGCGAAGAAAGCGCGAAGTCCGACACACCGACATCAATTATTCGGTGCGCTCGGGTCGCAACGTCGAGCGCCTGGTCAACCCATTGATCAGTGTGCACTCACAAAAGTGCAAGACCCCCTTCGAAGGCGCACGGGATGCGGACGTCGGCATCGAACATTACCCCCAGGGCTTCGTACCGCCGGAAGGCTGCGTGGTGTTGACCGCCTCCCATTGGGACACCATGAAATGGGCCATCCAGTTGCAGCAGGCCAACTGCCCGTTCGGGTTCTTCGACACTGCGGCGCAGCAAGATCTGCAGCGTTTCATGATCAGCGTCATTGCCTTGTTCAAGCCGGAGTTCTACAGCAACGAGCACAACGGCAACGGCCCTCACGCCTATTTCAGTGATATGCAAGACTGGCAACAGGTGCGCGACGCCAGCCAGTTCGACGAGGCGTTTCTGTGGGTCGAGAGCGAGCTGGAAAAAGGCTTCAATGTCGCCGACATCACGCGCTTGAACCGGCTGGGCGGCGTGCCCGGCAAACGTTGCCTGCTGATGCTGGCGGCAGAGGCGGGCGGCATGGAGTTTGACCGGGTGCTGCTGACGCCCGAGTTGCTGACCAACGTGAAGTTCAAGGACGCCTACGCGTTCGACCAACGGCTGTGCGAGGTGTATATCGCCATTTCCCGCGCGCGGATGCAGCTTTACCTGCCTTACGACGTGGTCGAGTGGATTGATTTCCACACGTATCAGAAAACCCGGGAGTTTCACGGTTACTGATTGATTTAATTCGGCTGTTTCACAACTTTTGCAGGTCGCTCTGGACAACCCAAAACCACCTTGCTAGTTTCCGCCAGCTACTTGTTTCAGAGTGTGACAAGTACGCGAGGTTGATATTGAAGTGCCATCACTTCTTTAACTAACAAGGATGTCTGTGATGAAAAGCCTGCAAGGGTTGCCCCGTCTTATCAGTGCTTCGGTAGGCGCGCCCGGCAAAGCCCGCAACTTGCCCGCCGATGTGCAGTGCGTCCAGTATTTATTCAATCTGATCATCCCGAAAATGGGTTTCCCGCTGGCCGAAAACGGCAAGTGCGATGGCCAATTGGTGCAATGCATCAGCCAGTACCAATTCCGTCATCTCAAATATGCCCACCCTGATGGCGTGATCGACCCGACTGGTAAGACCTTCAACAGCCTGATCGAAGAAGCGGTGAAAGTGCCGGTGAAGGCGTTCCCGAGTATGCGTATCCCGAGCTTTCTGAATGTGTTCGGCAACAATCAGGGCGACGCAGTGCAGGCCACGGTGAATGTGTACCTGGACCGCATGCGCGCGATGATCGAGGCCGAGAAGCGCAACCGCCAATTGATGCTGCAGGCCACGTGCGACGGGGGAATGACCCTCAGCGAGACGGATTTCCAGAATGCCGCTACGCAGTTGGGTGGCGGTATTTCGGTGAACATCATCAAGGCCTTCGCCACGGTAGAATCCGGCGGCCGTTCGGGTTTCGGCCCGGCCAAGTTGCCGGTAATCGCGTTCGAAGGGCACCTGTTTCGCAAGTACACCAAGCACATCTACGACCAGGCGCATCCGCTGCTGTCCTACCCCTACAAGAAAAAAGCCGGGCCGCAGTGGCAGACCAATAACAAGGACCAGACCAAGGCCTGGGAAACCATGGCCACCGCGTTTGCGCTGGATCAGGAAGCCGCGTTGATGTCGGCGTCCTGGGGCATGTTTCAGATCATGGGCTTCAACTACGCGTCCTGCGGCTACAAGACGGTGTTTGAATTCTCTGCGGCATTAAAAGTGAATGCCGGTAACCAACTAAAGGCCTTCCTCGGTTTTTGCAGCAAGAGCCCGGCGTTGATGAAAGCCATGAAAGCCAAGGATTTTACCGGCATGGCGCGTAACTATAACGGTGAGGACTACGGCAACTATGACGTCCTTATGCAGAAAGCCTACGAGAAACTTGAAGGGAAAAAATAAGATGATCCGTTTTCTAGCGATGGGTGTGTTGTCGTTGTGCGCCGTAGCCCCTGCGTTTGCCGGTTCGCCCGCGTTGCATTCGGGCAAGTACGAAGGGCTGATGCTGGCGGTGACGCCTGAGCATCAGGTGGAAGGTTACTACTCGGAGGAGATGGGCGAAGGCGTGACCCGCAGTTGCGCGTTCTACCTGCAGGGCAAACCCGCGGCGTTGACCACCTGGGCCGACGCCACCTACCCAGGCAGCGTGGCACCCTCGTCCGATGGCGTGACCCTGACCGTGGCAGAAGGCCGCCAGCATCCGGGTTGCCTCAATGTGCTGATGCCGGAGATCGCCACCGGCCTGGACCTGAGCCAGACCGCCAACACGAAATGGATCGGCCTGGTGAAGGTGTCCGCCGACAAGGCTTACCTGCTGAAAAACCCAAGCGCCAAGGCCGCCAAGCGTCCGTACATCGTCAAGAACGATGTGGTCGGGGTGCTGGCCTTCAAGGATGGCTGGGCCCAGGTCGAGTTCATCAATGCCGATGACCGTTCGTTTATCGGGTGGATCAGTCAGGATCAGTACAGCCGCCTGGCAGCACCCAAAAGCTGATCAGCCGAAGGTTTCGCGCAACAACCCGGCAAACGCATCCCGTGCCAGGTGCCGCTGGGTGTCCTTGTGCCAGAACAGCAGGTTGTCCACCGCCTGCAGTTCCTCGAATCGGTACGACGCCAATTGGTTGGCCTGCTCATAGCGGGCCAGGATGCCCTCCGGCGCCAGTGCCACGCCAATTCCCGCACTGACACAACCGATGATCGTGCCCCAGCTGGCATAGCTGGCAATGGCCGGCTTGAACGCGTGGGGCTTGACCCAGTTCTCCAGCGCTGCCCGATAAGGGCAGCCGGGCGGCCATACCAGCAGGGTGCGGCCGGCCAGGTCTTCGGCGCTGTGGATCGGTGCGCTGGAGGCGCTGGCGATCAGCACCAGGCGTTCACTGTAGACCACGCTGTGTTCGAGCTTTGCGCGTTTGTTGCCCGCGGCCACCAGCGCCACGTCCAGGCGGTGGTGTTGCAGGTCATCGAGCAGTTCGCCCCAGGCGCCGGTCACCAGCTCCAGGCTGACATCCGGGTAGCGCCGATGGTATTCGGCCAGCAACGGCGGCAGGCGTCCGCTGGCGCTGGACTCCACCGCACCGATACGCAGGGCGCCACGGGGGATGGCATTGGCATCGACGGCGCGTTTGGATTCGTCCACCAGGGCCAGGATCCGTTCGCAATATTCCAGGAAGATCTCACCGGCCGCACTGATCGCCAGCCCGCGTCCGGCACGGATAAACAGCGGTGTGCCCAACTCGCTTTCCAGCTGCTTGATGCGCGTGGTGATGTTGGACGGCACACAATGCAATTGCACGGCGGCCTGGGCCACGCTGCCGGTTTGTGCCACGGCGCGCACCATTTTCAGTTGGGCCAGTTCCATTGCTCAGTTCCAGTGATTTCAGAAGTCAGAAACGGTTAATTGTCCTGCGCGTTGCTCGGGCGAAGACTGACGGCATTCCTTCCCCGTTTTCGGATGCCGTCGATGAACACCCCGTCACCCCTGAAGCTTACGCTAGTCATCGCCAGCGTCATCCTCTGTTGGGCCTATTCGCCGATTGGCGTGCACATGGGCCTGCACAGCTACAGCCCTGGCCAGCTTGCGCTGTTGCGGTTTCTGATCGCCTCGCTGTTCATGGCCGGCGTGGCGCTGGTGCTCGGCATCGGTCGGCCACGCCTGCGGGATCTGCCGTGGCTGTTGGTGTTGAGTTTTTTCGGCGTGTTCCTGCACCACACCAGCCTCAATTATGGGCAGCAATTCGTGACGGCGGCGGCGTCCAGTGTGCTGGCA
Organism: Pseudomonas sp. DR208; assembly: GCF_019823005.1. NCBI lineage: Bacteria > Pseudomonadati > Pseudomonadota > Gammaproteobacteria > Pseudomonadales > Pseudomonadaceae > Pseudomonas > Pseudomonas sp. DR208. Next base: position 4,828,468 of record NZ_CP081944.1, on the reverse strand, counting down.
CAATCGGCGCCGCTGTTCAGCGTGTTGATCGCGTTCTTCTGCTTGAAGGAGCGGGTCAGCCTCTGGCGCTGGAGCTGCGTGCTGCTGGGGTTGCTCGGCGTGCTGGTGGTGATCTGGGGCGATCACGGCGTGGGTGATATTGACCCGCGCGGCTTGCTGATTCTGCTGGCGGCAGTCTCATGGAGCCTGTACTTCGCCATCCAGAAACACTACGCCCATCGCTACAGCCCGCTGGCGATGGCGTGCTACATGGTCTGGGCCGGCACCTTGATGCTCTGCGTGAACCTGCCGGGCCTGCCGGCTGCGGTGGTACAGGCGCCGTTGCCCGAGAACCTCGCGGTGCTGGTGCTCGGGGTTTTCCCCAGCGCCCTGGCGTACCTGGCCTGGGGCTATGTGTTGAAACATGTCGAGGTCAGCCGCGCCTCGGTAGCGATGTACCTGATCCCCCCGGTGGCGATGACGATGGCGGCCACGCTGCTCGGTGAGCACATCGCCCTGCAAGTGGTGCTGGGCGGCGTGATCGTGCTGGCCAGCGTGGCCGCCATCAGCCTGGAGGGGCGCTGGCGGTCAGCCGCTCAGGCAAAACGCGCGCAGCCGGTGGCCATCGAGGTCCTGGGCGACGAAGGTGTAGCCGAAATCCAGGGTGGTCGGTGACTGGATGATGGTTGCGCCGCGCTCTACCCATTGATCATGCAGCGCGTCCACCGCGGCCTGGTCAGCCAGGGACAGGCCCACTTCGCCGCCACCCCCGGTGAGCCGGGCCGCCGGTTCCACGGTATGACGCGACCACAGCCCCAGCTTTACGCCATTGTCGAGAATGAACAGCGCGAAGGTCGGGTTGAGTTCCACGGGCGGCTTGTCCAGCAGGCGGCTATAGAAGTTGGCGCTGGTGGCCGGGCTGTCGACGTACAGCAGGAAGTAATGGGCGAGGGTGTTCATGCAGGCTCCTTGGGAATGCGTGTTCGATTCGATGGAGCCAAGTCTATAAGGCGGCATTGTCAGTTTCTGTCAGGAGTCTCACCGGTGTAGAGCCGGATGATCTGCTCGATCTCGCCCGACTGCTGCATGCGCAGCAAGGTGCGCAGGATCAGCTGCACCGGCACATTCGGGTCGTTGCGCACGATGCAGCCCAGGCGCTGCTCATCAATCACCGCAACCTTGTGCAGCCGCTTGCCGACCGGCATGCGTTGGTTGAACCGCTCGAGTATCCATTCGTTGCTCACCGCAAACTTGAAGCGCCCGGCCACCAGTTTGTGCAGCACCTGCTCTTCGCTGCGCGCGTCGTCGCGGCTGAGCTGGCCTTTGGCGAACAGAGGGTCGAGGGACGCGTAGCGGTAGTTGAGCACAGTGCCGATGGCCTGCGGTGCGAGTGTGTCCAGCTGTATCGGCTTCGGGGGGGTGTGGGTGCTCACCAACAGGTTGCGCTGCACCATCAGCGGCACGCTCCAGACGTAATCGCCGGACGCTTCGTCGACCCAGGCCTGGGTGACATAACAGCGCACATCGATATCGCCATGCTCCATGGCGCTTGAGATACGCGCCCGTGCCAACACATGGAATTCGGCCGGCCGTCCGACCTGGGTAGCCAGGCTCAACATCAGGTCATACAAAATGCCCTGGGTGGGCCGGTCGTTGTCCAGTTGCACCATGGGCATCGCCCAGCTGTCGGAAACCGAGAAACGCAACGGTGCGGGCGCTGCCAGGCAAGCCATGGTGATCATCCATAAAGCGCCCAGGACTACGCGCATACACACTCCGGGTTCAGGCCTTTTTGGGGCCAACCAGGCAAGCTTAGTCAGATTAGGCGAGCGTGCCGGATGCAATTTCCCCCTTGCTCCGCTAGCATTACCGGCTTCCGCTTCCCAGTTGCGACGGTTTTCGATGAGTTATCAGGTTCTTGCACGTAAATGGCGTCCGCGCTCGTTCCGCGAAATGGTCGGCCAGACCCATGTGCTCAAGGCTCTGATCAATGCCTTGGACAGCCAACGGCTGCACCACGCCTACCTGTTCACCGGTACCCGTGGGGTGGGCAAGACCACCATTGCGCGCATCATCGCCAAATGCCTGAACTGTGAAACCGGTATCACTTCGACGCCCTGCGGCACCTGCTCGGTGTGCAAGGAAATCGACGAAGGGCGTTTCGTCGACCTGATCGAGATCGACGCCGCGAGCCGCACCAAGGTCGAAGACACCCGCGAGTTGCTCGACAACGTGCAGTACGCGCCCAGCCGTGGCCGCTTCAAGGTCTACCTGATCGACGAAGTGCACATGCTGTCCAGCCATTCCTTCAACGCCCTGTTGAAAACCCTGGAAGAGCCGCCGCCCTACGTCAAATTCATCCTGGCCACCACCGATCCGCAGAAACTTCCTGCAACGATTCTGTCGCGGTGCCTGCAGTTCTCCCTGAAAAACATGACCCCCGAGCGGGTGGTCGAGCATTTGACCCATGTGCTGGGCGTCGAGAACGTACCGTTCGAGGACGACGCGCTGTGGTTGCTCGGTCGCGCCGCCGATGGTTCGATGCGCGATGCCATGAGCCTCACCGACCAGGCCATCGCCTTTGGTGAAGGCAAGGTCATGGCCGCCGACGTGCGCGCCATGCTCGGCACCCTCGATCACGGCCAGGTCTTCGACGTGCTGCACGCGCTGATCGAAGGCGACGCCAAAGCGCTGCTCGAAGCCGTGCGCCACCTGTCGGAGCAAGGCCCGGACTGGAACGGCGTGCTCTCGGAAATTCTCAATGTGCTGCACCGTGTCGCCATCGCCCAGGCGCTGCCTGAAGGCGTCGACAACGGCCATGGCGACCGCGACCGTGTGCTGGCGCTGGCCCAGGCGCTGCCGGCTGAAGATGTGCAGTTCTACTACCAGATGGGCCTGATCGGCCGCCGCGACTTGCCCCTGGCGCCCGACCCGCGCGGCGGCTTTGAAATGGTGTTGCTGCGAATGCTGGCGTTCCGGCCCGCTGATTCGGCAGACGCGCCGAGACAGCCGCTAAAGCCAGTGGGGATCAGCCAGGCCACAGTTGATTCCGCCAAACCAGTGGCTGGCGCGGCGCAGGTCGCACCAGTGGTTGCTGCACCTGCACCTGCACCGGTGCCTGAACCTGTGGCAGCTGCGCCAGTGGTCGAGCCGGCACCCGTTGTCCAGCCCGAGCCGGTCGTCGACCTGCCCTGGAATGATCCGGTCGAAGCAGACGCCGAGGCCGAGCAAGCGCCCGCCGTGGAGCCCGTGCTGGAAACCAGCGGCGAGCAGCCCGAACTGACACCGATGCCCACGCCGACTCCGGATAGCGTGGTGCCGGATGCCCCCGAATGGGTGTCTGCGCCCGTCCCCGAGCCGACCGTGGCCCAGGTGGAAGCCGCCACGCCGGGTATCGACCTCGACGACGAACCGCCGCTGGACGAAGACTACATCGAGCCGGACATGGATTCGGCCTACAGCTACCTGGACGACCTGGCCAGCGAGCACACCGCCGAACCGGCCCCCGAGCCCGAAGCGGAACCCGCTGCGGCCCCCGCCACCGGCCTGGCCCTGCAATGGCTGGAGCTGTTCCCGAAACTGCCGATCTCCGGCATGACCGGGAGCATCGCCGCCAACTGCACATTGATCTCCATCGAAGGCGACCACTGGCTGTTGCATCTGGACCCGGCCCACAGCGCCCTGTTCAACGCGACCCAGCAGCGCCGTCTCAACGATGCGCTGAACCAGTACCATGGGCGCACGCTGACCATCGCCATAGAGCTGATCAAGCCCGAGCAGGAAACCCCGGCCCAGGCCGCGACTCGTCGGCGCATCAACCGCCAGCGTGAGGCCGAGGATTCGATCCATGCCGATCCGCTCATCCAGCAAATGATGCAACAGTTCGGTGCGGTCGTGCGTCACGATACTATTGAACCTGTCGAAGCCCCGGTGCCCCAAGCGTCATAAAACCGGGCTACTTATTGATCCACGTACTTTTGAGGTGATTCCCATGATGAAAGGTGGCATGGCCGGCCTGATGAAGCAGGCGCAGCAGATGCAGGAAAAGATGGCCAAGATGCAGGAAGAACTGGCCAACGCCGAAGTCACCGGTAAAGCCGGTGGCGATATGGTCAGCGTGGTGATGACTGGTCGTCACGACATCAAGCGCGTGAGCATCGACCCGAGCCTGCTCGAAGGCGTCAGCGATGATGACCGCGAAGTGCTGGAAGACTTGTTCGCCGCGGCCGTCAACGACGCTGTGCGCAAGATCGAAGCCAACAGCCAGGACAAAATGTCCGGCGTGACCGCGGGCATGCAACTGCCTCCGGGCATGAAGCTGCCGTTCTGATCGGCGTGCTTTAGCTAGACTCCAATGCCAGGCCTTGTGCCTGGCATTTTTGTTTGTGCCAATTGGATCGAACCCGGGCACGCCACGCATGGTCTGCACCCTATACCGATGGATTCGATAAAGGAGCCCCTTCATGCCTCAAGAACCGACCCTGAACCAGCGCATCGTCCTGGTCTCACGCCCCCAGGGCGCACCCACCCCGGAAAATTTCCGCCTGGAACGGGTGAACCTGCCGGAGCTGGCAGACGGCCAGGTCCTGCTGAAAACCCTGTACCTGTCCCTCGACCCCTACATGCGCGGCCGCATGAGCGATGCACCGTCCTACGCGGCGCCGGTAGAAATCGACGAAGTGATGACCGGTGGCGCTGTCAGTCGTATCGAGCAGTCGCGTAATCCGAAATTCGAAGTGGGCGACCTGGTGGTGGGTGCTACCGGTTGGCAGAGTCACAGCATTTCCGATGGTCGCAACCTGATGCCGGTGCCCAAGGGCCTGGCCAGCCCGTCGATGGCACTGGGCGTGCTGGGTATGCCGGGCATGACGGCCTACATGGGCCTGATGGACATCGGTCAGCCCAAGGCCGGGGAAACCCTGGTGGTGGCGGCCGCGTCCGGCGCGGTGGGCTCGGTGGTGGGGCAGGTAGCCAAGCTCAAGGGCTTGCGTGTGGTCGGGATCGCGGGGGGCGCAGAAAAGTGCCGCTATGTAGTGGATGAGCTGGGCTTTGATGCCTGCGTCGATCACAAGAGCGCGACCTTTGCCGATGACCTGGCGCAGACGTGCTTCAAGGGCGTCGACATCTATTTTGAAAACGTCGGCGGCAAGGTGTTCGATGCGGTGGTGCCGTTGTTGAATCCGAAGGCTCGCATCCCGCTGTGCGGGCTGATCGCCGGCTACAACGCCCATGAAGCCCCCAGCGGGCCTGATCGTTTGCCGGCGCTGCAACGTACCTTGCTGACCAAGCGCGTGCGCATCCAGGGCTTTATCGTGTTCGATGACTACGGCGACCGCCAGCCTGAATTCCTCAGCGCCATGGCGCCGTGGGTGCGCGACGGCAAGATCAAGTTCCGCGAGGATGTGGTCGACGGTCTGGAGCGGGCGCCCGAAGCCTTTATCGGTTTGCTGGAAGGGCGCAATTTCGGCAAGTTGGTGGTACGCGTTGCGCAGGATTGAGTATTTGACGCTAATCCGGGGCGCGGGTATAAACCGCGTCTCGTTGTTTTGTCGGACCCATGCCCATGAGCTTCAGCCCCCTGATTCGCCAACTGATCGACGCCCTGCGCACATTACCGGGTGTCGGCCAGAAAACCGCCCAGCGTATGGCGCTGCAACTGCTGGAGCGTGATCGCAGCGGAGGCACCCGATTGGCCCAGGCCTTGAGCCAGGCCATGACCGGCGTGGGTCACTGTCGCCAGTGTCGCACCCTCACCGAAGAAGAACTCTGCCCGCAATGCGCCGACCCGCGCCGCGACGACACGCTGCTGTGCGTGGTGGAAGGGCCGATGGATGTATACGCGGTGGAGCAGACCGGCTATCGCGGGCGCTACTTCGTGCTCAAGGGCCACCTGTCGCCCCTGGACGGCCTTGGCCCGGAAGCCATCGGCATTCCGCAACTGGTGGCGCGCATCGAAGAGCAGGGCACCTTTACCGAAGTGATCCTGGCCACCAACCCGACGGTGGAAGGCGAGGCAACCGCGCATTACATTGCCCAACTGCTCACCAACAAAGGCCTGATCACCTCGCGCATTGCCCATGGCGTGCCACTGGGTGGCGAGTTGGAATTGGTCGATGGCGGCACGCTGGCGCATTCATTCGCCGGCCGCAAACCTATCGCGCTCTGACTCCATGGCTTGATAACCAAGCAAGCGCTTGGTAATTTCGCTCCACCTTACCGTGGAGCTTGCCGATGTCTGCCTATCAGGACTACTTCGACCCCAGCCACCAATTGGTCCGCGACAGCGTGCGTCGCTTTGTCGAGCGCGAGATGCTGCCGGGTATCGAGCAATGGGAGGAGACGGAAAGCTTTCCCCGGGAGTTGTACTTCAAGGCCGGAGCGGCGGGCATCCTCGGTATCGGTTATCCCGAAGCTTTCGGCGGCAGCCACGAAGGTGATCTGTTTGCCAAGGTCGCGGCCAGCGAGGAACTGATGCGCTGTGGCTCCGGTGGCGTGGTGGCAGGCTTGGGGTCGCTCGATATCGGTTTGCCGCCGGTGGTCAAATGGGCCAGGCCCGAGGTCCGCGAACGGGTGGTGCCCCAGGTGCTGGCCGGCGAAAAGATCATCGCCCTGGCAGTCACCGAACCGGGTGGCGGTTCTGATGTGGCCAGCCTGCAAACCCGGTCCATTCGTGACGGCGACCATTACCGCGTCAGCGGCAGCAAGACCTTCATTACCAGCGGCATCCGCGCCGATTTCTACACCGTCGCCGTCCGCACTGGCGGGCCGGGCTTTGCCGGGATCAGCCTGCTGCTGATCGAAAAAGACACCCCCGGTTTTACCGTCGGCCAGCCCCTGAAGAAAATGGGCTGGTGGGCGTCGGACACGGCTGAATTGTTCTTCGACGATTGTCGGGTGCCCGTAGGCAACCTGATCGGCGCCGAAAACATGGGCTTTGCCTGCATCATGGGCAACTTCCAGAGCGAGCGCCTGGCCCTGGCGCTCATGGCCAACATGACCGCGCAACTGGCCCTGGAGGAAAGCCTCAAATGGGCCGCCGAGCGCGAAGCCTTCGGCAGACCCATCGGCAAATTCCAGGTGATCAAGCATCGCCTGGCGGAAATGGCCACCGCCGTGGAGGTCTCTCGGGAGTTCACTTATCGGCAGGCAGCAAAGATGGCCGCCGGTATCAGCGTGATCAAGGAGATATCCATGGCCAAGAACCTTGCCACCGACACCGCCGACCGCGTCACCTACGACGCGGTGCAGATCCTCGGGGGCCAGGGTTATATGCGTGGCAGCCTGGTGGAGCGGCTGTATCGCGACAACCGCATCCTCTCCATCGGTGGCGGTACCCGCGAGGTGATGAATGAAATCATCAGTAAGCAGATGGGCTTCTGATCTTTAGTGCCTTTCAGCGCCTCATCGGGGGCAAGCCCCCTCCCACACTTGACCGGTTCACAGATCAAAATGTGGGGGGCTTGCCCCCGATGGCGTCAGCCCAGGCAACCGTTATTGTTCAGTCAGCGCAAACTGCGTCAGGCAGAACGTTGCAATCCCCATGTCCTCCAAACGTTGCGACCCCCCCAGCTCCGGCAAATCAATGATTGCCGCGGCCTCGAAGATCTTCGCGCCCATGCGGCGTACCAGGTTCGCCGCCGCGATCAGGGTGCCGCCGGTGGCGATCAGGTCATCGAACATCAACACCGAATCCCCTTCGCACAAGCTGTCGGCGTGCACTTCGAGGAAGGCCTCGCCGTACTCGGTCTGGTAACCCTCGGCCAGCACGTCAGCGGGCAGCTTGCCCTGCTTGCGGAACAGGATCAGCGGTTTGTTCAGTTGATAGGCGATGATCGAACCGATCAGGAAACCCCGCGCATCCATGGCGCCGATATGGGTGAAATCGGTCTCGACGTAGCGGTGGGCAAAGGTGTCGGCCACCAGGCGCAGGGCTCGGGGCGATTGGAACAGCGGCGTGATGTCACGAAAGATCACCCCGGGCTTGGGGAAGTCGATGACGGGACGGATCAGGGATTTGATGTCGAACGAATCGAAGGTCATCGTCGAAGAGTCCTGGGGCTGGAAACGGACTCGAAGTATACCTGCGGCCTCGCCGGTTGGCGCGGCCGCAAGTGTCTGCGTCAACCGTCTAACGAACCACCGGCCAGCGCGCACAACTGGATCGGGTCGAGGATATGCACTTCCTTGCCTTCGGCGGCGATCAGCTCGTTCTGCTGGAAACGGGTAAATACGCGGGACACGGTTTCCACCGCCAGGCCCAGGTAGTTGCCGATTTCGTTGCGTGACATGCTCAGGCGGAACTGGTTGGCCGAGAAACCCCGGGCACGGAACCGCGCCGACAGGTTGACCAGGAAAGTCGCGATGCGCTCGTCGGCGGTTTTCTTCGACAACAGCAGCATCATTTGCTGGTCGTCACGAATCTCGCGGCTCATTACGCGCATCAACTGGCGGCGCAGTTGCGGCAATTGCAGGGCCAGCTCGTCAAGGCGCTCGAAGGGGATTTCGCACACCGAGGTTGTCTCCAGCGCCTGGGCCGACACCGGGTGGATCTCGGTGTCCATGCCCGACAAGCCCACCAGTTCGCTGGGCAGGTGGAAACCGGTGAGCTGTTCTTCGCCGCTGTCGCTCAGGCTGAATGTCTTCAACGCACCCGAGCGTACTGCATAAACGGAATCGAACTTATCGCCCTGGCGAAACAGGAACTCGCCTTTTTTCAGCGGGCGACCGCGTTTAACGATCTCGTCCAGCGCATCCATGTCTTCCAGATTCAACGAAAGTGGCAAGCAGAGGGGCGCCAGGCTGCAATCCTTGCAATGAGCCTGGCTGTGAGCGCGCAGTTTAACTGGCTCGGACATTTCTTAAATCCTTGTGGGAAAACACACATAAGACGTAAGGGTAACGCACTGTGGGCTGGTGAGGCCAGCGTGTACAAAAAACCAGCAACGGTATAAAGAGTTTTGTGTCGCCGCCGATACAAAGTCACGAACCCTTGAGCTTGGAGGCTCGATATCATGATTTCCATCGGTGCAACGAACGCTGCACGCACTCAGGTGCAGTCCTTTGCGGAGCCGAAAGACTTGGTGGCAGAAGCCAAGCTCACCAAGGCTGACAAAGCGCTCAAGGACGCTACTGAGGCGCCGCTGCGGGAAAAAAAGGACGAGGAGGGGGTGAAGGTGACCTTTTCCGGAGCTGCCTTGAAAGCCCTGACGGAGGCCAAGAAACCCAGCAACGACATCGAAGACAGCGGTCTGCCGGATAACGTCCAGCAGGTTCTCAAGATGATTCGCAAGCTCAAGGAGCAGATCGCCGAGAAGCAGGCCGAACTGCAAGCCGTGATGGCGGACAAGAGCCTCAGCCCCGACGAGGCACGGATCAAGGTCAGCAATCTGCAAGGGGCGCTTGCCCAGTTGCAAGCGAGCCTGATGACTGCACAAACCTCCCTGGCCAAGGCCATGAAAGGCCTCAGCGGGGAAGACGCGTTGAAGGCCGGCTCCCTGGCTATGGCGTAGGGTGTTTCAGATCACCCGCGAAAACCGCTGCCTGTTCTGGTGCTCCAGGTAGGCATCGAACACCATGCACACCGAACGCACCAGCAGGCGTCCGGCGGGCAGTACCCGAATGCCCTGGGCGTCGAGTTCGATCAGGCCATCCTCGGCCATCGCCGTCAGTTGCGGCCAGATGTCGTCGAAATACCCGCGAAAATCAATAGTGAACGCCTGCTCGATCTCGTCGAAGGCCAGGCTGAAATTGCAGATCAACTGCTGAATCACCTCCCGGCGCAAGCGATCGTCCGTGGTGCAGACCAGACCCCGGCTGGTGGCCAGTTGCGCGCCGGCCAGGGTGTTCTGGTAGGCGTTGAGGTCACTGCTGTTCTGGCAGTACAGGTCGCCGATCTGGCTGATCGCTGACACCCCGAGCCCGATCAAGTCGCAATGACCGTGGGTGGTATAGCCCTGGAAATTGCGCTGCAGGGTGCCTTCTTCCTGGGCGATGGCCAACTCGTCGTCGGGCAGGGCGAAGTGGTCCATGCCGATGTAACGGTAGCCGGCCTGGGTCAGTTGCTCGATGGTGGTTTGCAGCATCAGCAGCTTTGACGCCGGGGACGGCAGTTCATCGGTGTTGATGCGCCGCTGGGGCATGAAACGTTCGGGCAGGTGAGCGTAGTTGAACACCGACAAGCGGTCGGGTTGCAGCCTGATCACCTCCTCCACGGTGCGCGCAAAATTGATCGGCGTTTGCTTGGGCAGGCCGTAGATCAGGTCGACATTGATCGAGCGAAATTGCAGGGTGCGTGCGGCATCGATCACCGCGCGGGTTTCTTCCAGGCTTTGCAGGCGGTTGACTGCCCGTTGTACCTCGGGGTCGAGGTCTTGCAGGCCGATACTCACGCGGTTGAAACCCAGTTCGCGCAGCAGGCCCATGGTGGCCCAATCCGCTTCGCGTGGGTCGATCTCGATGCCGTAGTCGCCCGAATCGTCATCCAGCAAATTGAAGTGCTGGCGCAGGCAGCTCATCACCTGGCGCAATTCGTCGTGGCTGAGAAAGGTCGGGGTGCCGCCGCCGAAGTGCAGCTGTTCCACCGGCTGTCTGGGGTCGAGGTGGCACGCCACCAGCTGGATTTCCTGCTCCAGGCGTTGCAGGTAGGCCTGGGCGCGGCCACGGTCCTTGGTGATGACCTTGTTGCAGGCGCAGTAGTAGCAGATGTTCGCGCAGAACGGCACATGCACATACAACGACAGCGGCCGCACCGCCTTGCGGCTGTCGCGCAGGGCGTGGAGCAGGTCGAAGGTGCCGACCTGGCTGTCGAATTGTACGGCGGTGGGGTAGGACGTGTAGCGCGGTCCCGCCAGGTCGTAGCGGTGAATCAGATCGGTATCCCAACGAATGGCGTCGAGCATGCGGGCGTTCCCCCGGATAGGCTAGTGGGCCGAGTCTAGGGGCTGGCCGGGGAGGCCACCTTGATTTGCATCAACAGGGAGCGGCGCTATGCCACATGGCCTTTCAATGGCCCATTAGCCAGTGCTGATGCGGACCGGGCAACGTCCAAATGCCGAATAGAATTACCAGCAAGCCACCGGCCATCCTCACGCTGCGCTTGCGCAACAGTGCCGTCACCCGTTCCGCCGCCAGTCCAGTGGCCAACAGCACCGGCCAAGTCCCCAAGCCGAATGCCAGCATCAGCAACCCGCTGTCCAGCGCATTGCCCTGGCTCGCCGCCCACAGCAACGTGCTGTAGACCAATCCGCACGGCAACCATCCCCACAACGCGCCCAGCAGCAATGCACGCGGTACGTTGGACACGGGCAGCAAACGGTTGGCGACCGGCTGTATATAGCGCCATAGGCCGCGTCCGAGGCTTTCGATACGGGTGAGACCGCTCCACCAGCCCGCCAGGTACAGGCCCATGCTGATCAAAAGCAGGCCGGCGAGCACGCGCATGAACATCGCCGCGGGGCTGTTCGCCACCGCCCAGCCGGCGAGGCCGATCAACACGCCGGCCGCGGCATAGCTGAGGATGCGTCCCAGGTTGTAGGCCAGCAGCAGTTGAAACCGGCGACCGCGTTGCTCCTTGGGGATCGCCAGGGTCAGCGCGCCCATCAACCCGCCGCACATGCCCAGACAATGGCCTCCACCGAGCAGGCCGAGGATCAGTGCAGAGACCAGCAGCGGCGCCAGCTCAAGCATGAGGCGGGTCTTTTGGTGGTTGTTCGGGGTGGTTGGCCTCTTCGACGCCGGCCAGGTGGTTCGGGTCCTGGTCGTCGAACAGCACGCTATGGGCCGGGCCGTCGAGGTCGTCGTACTGGCCGCTGTCCACCGCCCAGAAGAAGATGTAGATGGCCACGCCCACTAACAGCAGCGCCGCCGGGATCATTACGTATAAAGCTGGCATCTGCACTCCATGCCCACGCGGCTCACACTGGCAGCGGGCGGGTTACTGAGGGGGCTCGGGCGGCCGGCGCGCTCGGCAGGCGAGTCAGGCGCAGGGCATTGAGCACCACGGTCAACGAACTGAGGGACATGCCGATCGCCGCCCAGATAGGAGTGATCCAGCCCAGGGCGGCAAACGGCAGCATAAGGCCATTGTACAACCCGGCCCACAGCAGGTTTTCAATGATTACCCGGCGGGTGCGCCGCGCCAGAGTAAAGGCTTGCACCAGGGCGTCCAGGCGGTTGGACAGCAACACCGCATCGGCGCTGGTCTTGGCCAGGTCGGTGGCCGTGCCCATCGCCACGCTGATGTCCGCGGCGGCGAGTACCGGCACATCGTTGACACCGTCGCCAAGCATCAGCACTTTGCGGCCTTGCTTGTGCAGTTGCTGAAGGACTTGCAGCTTGTCATCCGGGCGCAGGCCGCCGTGGGCCTCGTCGATACCCAGCTCGGCGGCGACGCTGGCGACCATCGGCGAACTGTCACCGGACAGCAATAGCGTGCGCCAACCCCGCGCCTTGCACGCGGCCAGCAATGCAGGCGCATCACTGCGCAGGCGGTCGTCGAGCACGAACCAGGCCAGGGCGCCGTCGCGGTCGCCGAGCAGCAGCCATTGGCCGCAAACCTCCGGCGCTGCCGGGATCGGGCAACCACTGAGTTCGCAGACAAAACCCGGCTGGCCAATGCGCAATACGCGCTCGCCGACGCGACCTTCAAGGCCCAGTCCTGGCGAACTGACGACCTCATCGGCGGCCACTGGTGCACGCCCAAAGGCGCGGGCAATCGGGTGTTCGGAGCGGTTTTCCAGGGCAGCGGCGAGGCTCAGGCACAGGTCGGTACTCAAGGTGCCCAGCGGGCGTATGGCTCTCAACGCCAGGCGCCCTTCGGTGAGGGTGCCGGTCTTGTCGAAGATCACCGTGTCGATCTGGTTGAGCCCTTCCAGCACATGGCCGCGCGTCAACAGCAGCCCGAGTTTGTGCAAGGTGCCGGTGGCGGCGGTGAGGGCGGTGGGAGTGGCCAGGGACAGCGCACAGGGGCAGGTTGCTACCAGCATCGCCAGCACAATCCAGAACGCCCGCGACGCATCCAGCTCCCACCACAGCAATCCGATCAGCGCGGCGGCGATCAGCGAGCACAACAGGAACCACTGTGCGGCGCGGTCGGCGATCTGCGCGAGGCGTGGTTTATCGGCCTGGGCGCGCTCCAGCAGGCGCACGATGGCGGACAGGCGCGTGTCATGGCCCAGGGCACGTACTTCGACGGTCAATGCCCCCTCGACATTCAGCGTGCCCGCCGTGACCGCATCGCCGCTTTGGCGCGGTTGCGGCAGGTACTCACCGGTGAGCAGGGATTCATCGATGCTCGATTGCCCGTCGAGGATCACGCCGTCCGCCGGCAGCACGGCGCCGGGGTGCACCAGCACGCGGTCGCCCAGGGTCAGTTCGGGGAGCAGGATGCGCTCGCTCTGGCCGTCGGCCTTGAGTCGCAGGCACGAGGCGGGCAGCAGGTTCACCAATTGCGCCGTCGCGGCGGCCGTGCGCTCCCTGGCGCGGCGCTCCAGGTAACGGCCGGCCAGCAGGAACAACGCAAACATGCCCACCGCATCGAAGTACAACTCGCCCACGCCGGTGATTGCCGTCCAGATGCCCGCCAGGTAAGCCCCGCCGATGGCCAGGGACACCGAGACATCCATGGTCAGGTGGCGCGTGCGCAAGTCGCGCAAGGCGCCCTTGAAAAACGGTGCGCAGCTGTAGAACACGATGGGTGTTGTAAGAAACATCGCCACCCAGCGCAGGATCACATGCAGCTCGGGGCTCAGGTCGATGTTGAATTCCGGCCAGGTAGCCATGGTTGCCATCATTGCCTGGAACCACAGCAAGCCGGCCACGCCCAATTGGCGCAGGGCCAGGCGATTTTCGCCGGCCAGCTGCTCGGCAGCGCGATCGGCCTGATAGGGGTGAGCGGCGTAGCCGATATGGCGCAGTTCACTGAGCAGTTGGCTCAATGGCAGTTGCCCATCGGTCCAACGAACGTGCAGGCGATGGTTGGACAGGTTCAACCGCGCCTCGGCCACGGCGGGCAGGCTGCGCAGGTGTTTCTCGATCAGCCAGCCGCAGGCGGCGCAGCTGATGCCCTCCATCAGCAGGGTGGTTTCGGCCAGCTCGCCCTCGTGGCGCACGAAGGGTTTCTGCACGTCGGCGCGGTCATACAGCGCCAATTCGTCCAGCAGTTGCACCGGCAACGCCTCAGGGTTGGCCGAGGCTTCGCTGCGGTGCTGGTAATAACTTTCCAGGCCGCCGGCCACGATGGCTTCGGCCACGGCCTGGCAGCCGGGGCAGCAGAGTTCGCGGCGCTCACCGAGGATGACCGTGGTGAAACGGCTACCGGAGGGGACGGGGAGGGCGCAGTGGTAGCAGGGGGTGGTCATGGCTTGGGAATCTATGGTGGCTGGTAGGGCCTCATCGGGGGCAAGCCCCCTCCCACATTTGACTGATTTCACCAATAGATATGTGTAAACCCAATCCAGTGTGGGAGGGGGCTTGCCCCCGATGCGCGAAGCGCAGGCTTTTTACTTTTTCAGGTCTTCGGCACCCTGCAACGGTTCATCACCCAGCAGCAAGTCCTTGTCGTGGCTGACTTGTTCTTCCTCGAACATGCGCCAGGTCCGGTCGCCTTCCACGCCGAGCAACTCGACGAACCGCCGGCCTTCGACCTTGTCGGTGACCTGGCCGATGTAGCGGCCGGGCTCGCTGTCGCTGCGGGCCAGGTTGATCTTGCGGTCTTTCTCCGGCTGGGTCGGGGAAATCAGGTTCAATTCCAGGGTTTTCGGGTTGCTGTAGCCGGTGAGGTTGACCTCGACTTCACCGGTCAGCTCATCCAAGTGCACCTTGGCGCGCAGTTGCAAGGTCTGGGCCAGCAGCTCGCGGTCCAGGGAGCGGTTGATGCCTTTGCCGGCCTCGTAGTAGTTGTCGTTGACCAGGTTGTCCGGGTTGTTCACCGCGATGGTCACCATGGACAGGGTCAAGGTCACCGAACAGGCCAGGATGCCGATGATGATCCACGGCCAGAGGTGCTTGTACCAAGGGCTTGCGGCGGTTGCTACGGACATTGTTCGGTTCCCTGTTAGCGGACTTGAGGGCCGATGAATCGGCTCTTGGCTTCAATATGGACGCTGGCGTCATCGGCATCGGTGAGGATGAATTTCACCTCGTTGGTGCTCGACGGCAATTGTTCCGGCGCACTCGACAGCTCCACCGGCATGCTGACGATATCGCCGGCCGCCACCTTGATCTCCCGGCGGCCTTGCAGCTTGAGGTCGGGCAGGCCGGCGGCACCGAGCACGTAGGTGTGGTCGCGTTGGTCCTTGTTCATGATCTTCAGGCTGTAGACGTTTTCGATGCGGCCTTCGGCGTTCTCGCGGTACAGCACGCGGTCCTTGCTCACGTCGAAACCCACCAGCGAGCGCATGAAGAATGCCGCCACCAGCAGGCTGATCATCGCCAGCAACACCAGGGCGTAGCCGATCAGGCGCGGGCGCAGCTTGTGGGTTTTCTGCCCGGACAGGTTGTGCTCGGTGGTGTAGCTGATCAGGCCGCGCGGGTACTCCATCTTGTCCATGATGTTGTCGCAGGCATCGATACAGGCGGCGCAGCCGATGCACTCGATCTGCAGGCCGTCGCGGATGTCGATACCGGTGGGGCACACCTGCACGCACATCGTGCAATCGATGCAATCGCCCAGGCCCTGTGCCTTGTAGTCGGTACCTTTTTTACGCGGGCCACGCAGTTCGCCGCGGCGTGGGTCGTAGGAAACGATCAGGGTGTCCTTGTCGAACATCACGCTCTGGAAGCGCGCGTACGGGCACATGTAGATGCACACCTGTTCGCGCAGCCAGCCGGCGTTGCCGTAGGTGGCAAGGGTGAAGAAACCCACCCAGAAATACGACCAGCCATCGGCCTGGCCGGTGAAAAAGTCGAACACCAGTTCGCGGATCGGCGAGAAGTAGCCGACAAAGGTCATGCCGGTGACAAAGCCGATCAACAGCCACAAGGTGTGCTTGCTGAATTTGCGCAGGAATTTGTTGGCGCCCATCGGTGCCTTGTCGAGCTTGATGCGCTGGTTGCGGTCGCCTTCGGTGACCTTCTCACACCACATGAAGATCCACGTCCACACGCTCTGCGGGCAGGTGTAGCCGCACCACACGCGACCGGCGTACACCGTGATGAAGAACAGGCCAAACGCGGCAACGATGAGAATGCCCGAGAGCAGGATGAAGTCCTGGGGCCAGAAAGTTGCCCCGAAAATGAAGAACTTGCGCTCGGGCAGGTTCCACCACACGGCCTGGTGGCCACCCCAGTTCAGCCACACCGTGCCGAAGTACAGCAGGAACAGACCGGCCCCGCCGAGCATGCGCAAGTTGCGGAACAGGCCGGTGAAGGCGCGCGTGTAGATTTTCTCTCGCGAGGCGTAGAGGTCGACGGTTTTGGCAGGCGGGGTAACGTCATGTACCGGTATCTGGTTACTCATCATTGCATCCCACGGCGGTGGAGATTTGCCTTGGCCAGTACGTGCCAGCCGGGGTCAAATTAGGGGTGTTGCAGTGGTGTAATGATACGCCCCCGGTGGTGCTGAAAGGGGGCGACCTAAGTGATCTGGATCAATTGATCTGGCAAGTATGGCCGGTTTTGGCTGGCCCGGTTCTATGAAACACCGCGGATCCAATGTAGGGGGGGCTTGCCCCCGATTGCAGTGTGTCAATCAGTGCATCTGTCACTGATCCACCGCTATCGGGGGCAAGCCCCCTCCCACATTGGTATTGCAGCGGCTTTTATTGCTCTTCAGCCTTCTTATCTCCATGGGACAAGCTGTACACATACGCCGCCAGCAAGTGCACCTTGTCATTGCCTTGCAGCTGTTCCTGCGCCGGCATCTGGCCCTGGCGGCCCCAACGGATGGTCTGTTGCAGTTGGGCGAAGCTCGAGCCGTAGATGAAGGCGCCCGGGTGGGTCAGGTCGGGCGCGCCCATGGCAGGAGTGCCTTTACCGGCCGGGCCGTGGCAGGCCACGCAGTTGGCGGCGAAGAGTTTCTCGCCGTTGGCCACATCGGCTTTTACGCCTTCGGGCAGTTTTCGCCCGTCGAGGTTGGTGAGCACGAACGCAGCCACATCGCTGACGCCTTGCTCCTTGAGGATATCCAACCAGGCCGGCATCACCGCATGACGGCCCTTCATGATGGTTTCCTTGATGGTGGCCGGTTCGCCGCCCCAGCGCCAGTCGGCGTCGGTCAGGTTGGGGAAGCCATAGGCGCCCTTGGCATCGGAACCGTGGCACACCGAGCAGTTGGAGGCGAACAGGCGCCCCCCCATCTTCAAGGCTTGCGGATCCTTGGCCACTTCTTCAATCGGCATCGACGCGAATTTGGCGAAGATCGGCCCGAACTTGGCGTCCGACCTGGCCATTTCCTTTTCCCATTCGTGCACGCCGGTCCAGCCAGTCTGGCCATTGGCGAAGGGGGTTTGCTTGTCGGTGTCGAGGTAGTTGTAGCCCGGCAGCAGGCCTTTCCAGTTGCCCAGGCCGGGGTACAGCGCCAGGTAGCCGAGGGCGAAGACGATGGTGCCGACGAACAGCATGAACCACCACTTGGGCAGCGGGTTGTCGTATTCCTCGATGCCGTCGAACGAGTGGCCGACGGTCTCGTCGGTTTGCTCGGCGCGCTGGCCCTTGCGGGTCGACAGCAGCAGCCAGGTCAGGGCGAAGATGGTACCCAGACTGAGGACTGTGACGTACAGACTCCAGAACGTAGTCATTCTTTGTTACTCCTAGAAGCTTGCTCGACGTGCTTGATGGCTTCGGGATCATCCGCAAAGGGCAGCAAGGTCGCGTCTTCAAACTCCGACTTGCGCTTGGGGCTGAACACCCACAACGCCAGGCCGATAAAGGCCACCATCACCACAACGGTGCCCAGGCCACGAATCATCCCGATATCCATAGATCACCGTTTGCTTTTGATGATGGTGCCCAGGCCCTGCAGGTAGGCCACCAGTGCGTCCATTTCGGTCTTGCCCTTCACGGCGGCCGCTGCACCGGCGATGTCTTCGTCGGTGTAGGGCACGCCCAGGGTGCGCAAGACCTCCATCTTCTTCGCGGTGTCCTTGCCGTCGAGCTTGTTTTCCACGAGGAACGGGTACGCCGGCATTTTCGACTCAGGCACCACATTGCGCGGGTTGTACAGGTGCGCACGCTGCCAGTCATCGGAGTAACGCCCGCCGACACGGGCCAGGTCCGGGCCGGTACGCTTGGAACCCCACAGGAACGGGTGGTCCCACACGCTTTCACCGGCGACCGAGTAGTGGCCGTAGCGTTCGGTTTCGGCACGGAACGGGCGGATCATCTGCGAGTGGCAGCCGACACAGCCGTTGGCGATGTAGACGTCGCGGCCTTCCAGTTCAAGGGCGGTGCGCGGCTTCATGCCTTCCACCGGCTTGTTGGTCACGTCCTGGAAAAACAGCGGAACGATCTGGGTCAGGCCGCCGATACTCACGGCGATGACCATGAAGAAGGCCAGCAGGCCGATATTCTTCTCGACTACTTCATGCTTCATCAGTGAGCTCCCACAACGGCGATCTTGGCGGCGGCTTCGGCTTCTGCCGGGTCGGCGGCACGCACGGTGCGCCAGACGTTGTAGGCCATCAGGAACATGCCGGAGGCAAAGAATGCACCGCCCAGGGCGCGCACGATGTAACCCGGATGGCTGGCTTGCAGCGCTTCGACGAAGGAGTAGGTGAGGGTGCCGTCATCGTTGATGGCTCGCCACATCAGGCCCTGGGTGATGCCGTTGACCCACATCGAGGCGATGTAGAGCACGGTGCCGATGGTGGCCAGCCAGAAGTGCGCGTTGATCAGGCCAACGCTGTGCATCTGCGGACGGCCGAACAGTTTGGGGATCATGTGGTACAGCGCGCCGATGGAGATCATCGCCACCCAACCGAGGGCGCCGGCGTGTACGTGGCCGATGGTCCAGTCGGTGTAGTGGGACAGCGAGTTGACGGTCTTGATCGCCATCATCGGCCCTTCGAAGGTCGACATGCCGTAGAACGCCAGCGACACCACCAGGAAGCGCAGGATCGGGTCGGTGCGCAATTTATGCCAGGCGCCGGACAGGGTCATCATGCCGTTGATCATGCCGCCCCAGCTCGGGGCCAGCAGGATGATCGACATCGCCATGCCCAGGGACTGTGCCCAGTCCGGCAACGCGGTGTAGTGCAAGTGGTGCGGGCCGGCCCAGATGTACAGGGTGATCAGCGCCCAGAAATGCACGATGGACAGGCGGTACGAGTAAATGGGACGTTCGGCCTGTTTCGGCACGAAATAGTACATCATCCCCAGGAAACCGGTGGTCAGGAAGAAACCCACGGCGTTGTGGCCGTACCACCACTGGATCATCGCGTCCGTGGCCCCGGCGTAGGCCGAGTAGGACTTGAACAGGCTCACCGGCAACGAGGCGTGGTTGACGATGTGCAGCATCGCCGTCACCAGGATGAACGCGCCGTAGAACCAGTTGCCCACGTAGATGTGCTTGGTCTTGCGCTTGACGATGGTGCCGAAGAACACCACGGCGTAGGTCACCCACACGATGGCGAGCAAAATGGCGATGGGCCATTCCAGCTCGGCGTATTCCTTGGTGGTGGTGTAGCCCAGTGGCAGGGTGACGATGGCGCCAACGATGACTGCTTGCCAACCCCAGAAGGTGAAGGCCGCAAGGCTGTCGGAGATCAGTCGCGTCTGGCAGGTTCGCTGCACGACATAGTAGGAGGTGGCAAACAATGCACATCCGCCGAAGGCGAAGATCACCAGGTTGGTGTGCAGCGGGCGCAGGCGGCCAAAGGTCGTCCATGGCAAACCGAAATTCAATTCCGGCCAGACCAGTTGCGAGGCGATGAACACCCCGAGCCCCATGCCAAGGATCCCCCAGACCACCGTCATGATGGCGAACTGGCGGACTACCTTATAGTTATAAGCAGTCGGACTGATTGCTGTGCTCATTCTAAGGTTCCACGGTTTAGGTTTTTTTATAGGTAAAATCGGCCGCAAGTATGTAGAAAGCGAGGGGTCATTGCAACGCAATGACTGACCTGTATCAATGCGTTCCACGCCAGATTCTGCGCCCTTTCCATGTTTGGTGTAAGGACAAAATCGGAAATCGAAAGCTGATCGAGTGGACAGGAAAATTCGAGGGTCGCAACGAATGTCGTTGCGTACGCCAGGATCGGTCCGCTGTGGGAACAAGCGTAGACCCGAAAGTGAGGAGGGGAAAGTTGTGCTTTGGAGGGGTGTGACACTTGGTCGCGTACAGCGCCAGGGTTGCCGCCCCAAAATGGGGCGGCGATCAGAGGTTATTGCGCCTGGCTTTCTGGCGTTGCGCCATCAGCGTTGTGGGACAGGCTGTAAACGTAGGCGGCCAGCAGATGCACCTTGTCATTGCCTTGCAGCACTTCCTGCGCCGGCATCTGGCCCTGGCGGCCGTGGCGGATGGTCTGCTGCAACTGCGCGAGGCTGGTGCCGTAGATGTAGCCGGCCGGTTTGGTCAGGTCGGGCGCGCCCATGGCTTCCATGCCGTGGCCTTCCGGACCGTGGCAGGCGACACAGGTGGTGTTGAAGGCTGACTGGCCGGCAGCCACATCGGCGCTGCTGTCGGCGGGCAGGGGCAACTTGGCCAGGTCGTGGCGAACAAAGGCCGCAACGTTTTTCACACCCTCGTCGCCGAGCATGTCACCCCAGGCCGGCATCGCCGCGTGGCGACCGTTGAGGATGGTGGTCTTGATCGCCTCGGCCGAACCGCCCCAGCGCCAGATGTTGTCCGCCAGGTTCGGGAAGCCAAACGCGCCCTTGGCGTCCGAGCCGTGGCACACCGCGCAGTTGGAGGCGAACAGGCGACCGCCCATTTTCAGCGCTTGCGGGTCTTTGGCCACTTCTTCCACGGGCATGGCCGAGAATTTGGCGAAGATCGGCCCGAACTTGGCGTCGGCCTTGGCCATTTCCTTGTCCCATTCCTTGGCCTGGGTCCAGCCGTCTTCATAGCCCGGCAACACGCCTTTCCAGTTGCCCAGGCCCGGGTAGAGGATCAGGTAGCCGACCGCGAACACCAGGGTGCCGGCGAACAGCATGAACCACCACTGGGGCAGCGGGTTGTCGTATTCCTCGATACCGTCGAAGGCGTGGCCCATGGTCTGGTCGACGCTGCCCTTGGTCTCGCCCTTGCGGGTGCCGACCAGCAGCCAGGTCAAGCCGATCAGGCTGCCGAGGGTCAGTACGCAGATCCATGTACTCCAGAATAGGGTCATGGCCGGGTGCTCCTTATTGCAGGCTCTTCTTGAGCGTCGGATGGAGAGGGTTCATCGGCGAAGGGCAGCAGGCGCGCCTGCTCGAATTCCGCATTGCGCCGGTTGTTGAACACCCACAGCGACAGGCCGATAAAGGCGATGGCAACCACCAGCGTGCCGAGGCCGCGGATGGTGCCTGCATCGAATTCAAATCCCATGGCTCACCTCTTGCTCTTGATGGCGGTGCCGAGCACTTGCAGGTACGAGACCAGCGCGTCCATCTCGGTCTTGCCCTTGAGGCTGGCCACGGCGCCACTGATGTCGTCGTCGGTGTACGGCACGCCGAGGGTGCGCATCACTTTCAACTTGGTCTCGGTGTGGCTGCTGTCGACGGCGGCGGTGACCAGCCATGGATAGGCCGGCATTTTCGACTCGGGCACCACGTTGCGCGGGTTATACAGGTGCGCGCGGTGCCAGTCGTCCGAGTAGCGTGCGCCGACGCGCGCCAGGTCCGGACCGGTGCGCTTGGAGCCCCACAGGAACGGGTGGTCCCACACACTTTCACCGGCGACCGAGTAATGGCCGTAGCGTTCGGTTTCGGCACGGAAGGGGCGGATCATCTGCGAGTGGCACTGTACGCAGCCTTCGCGGATGTAGATGTCGCGGCCTTCCAGTTGCAGCGCGGTGTAGGGTTTCATGCCCTCCACCGGCTTGTTGGTCACGTCCTGGAAGAACAGCGGGACGATCTGGGTCAGGCCACCGATGCTCACGGCAAGCACCATGAGCAGCATCAGCAGGCCGACGTTCTTTTCAATCGTTTCGTGTTTCATCACAGACTCCTCAGGCCAACTGCGCAGTGGTGGCGGCTTCGACAGGCTGCGCCGAACGCACGGTGCGCCAGGTGTTGTAAGCCATCAGGAACATGCCGCTGAGGAAGATCGCACCGCCCACCAGCCGCACGATGAAGCCAGGGTGGCTGGCCACCAGGGTTTCGACGAAGGAGTAGGTCAAAGTGCCGTCTTCGTTGACCGCCCGCCACATCAGGCCCTGGGCGATACCGTTGACCCACATCGAAGCGATATAGAGCACGGTGCCGATGGTGGCCAGCCAGAAGTGCGCGTTGATCAGGCCAAGGCTGTACATCTGCTCGCGGCCGAAGACTTTCGGGATCATGTGGTACAACGCGCCGATGGAGATCATCGCCACCCAGCCGAGGGCGCCGGCGTGTACGTGGCCGATGGTCCAGTCGGTGTAGTGGGAGAGGGCGTTGACGGTCTTGATTGCCATCATCGGGCCTTCGAACGTCGACATGCCGTAGAACGCCAGGGACACCACGAGGAAGCGCAGGATCGGGTCGCTGCGCAACTTATGCCAGGCGCCCGACAGGGTCATCATGCCGTTGATCATGCCGCCCCAGCTCGGTGCCAGCAGCACCAGGGACATCACCATGCCCAGGGACTGTGCCCAGTCCGGCAGCGCGGTGTAGTGCAAGTGGTGCGGGCCGGCCCAGATGTACAGGGTGATCAGCGCCCAGAAGTGCACGATGGACAAGCGATAGGAATACACCGGACGCTCGGCCTGCTTGGGCACGAAGTAATACATCATGCCGAGGAAACCGGCGGTGAGGAAAAAGCCTACCGCGTTATGCCCATACCACCACTGCACCATGGCATCCGTCGCACCGCCATAGAGGGAGTAGGACTTGGTCAGGCTGACCGGGATTTCCAGGTTGTTGACGATATGCAGGATGGCCACGGTGATGATGAACGCACCGAAGAACCAGTTGCCGACGTAGATGTGCTTGGTGTTGCGCTTGGCCACGGTGCCAAAGAACACGATGGCATAGGCCACCCAGACAATGGTGATCAGGATGTCGATCGGCCATTCCAGCTCGGCGTATTCCTTGGAGCTGGTGTAGCCCAGCGGCAGGGAGATCGCTGCCAGCAGGATGACCAACTGCCAGCCCCAGAAGCAGAACGCGGCGATTTTAGGCGCGAACAGCTGCGTCTGGCAGGTACGCTGCACCGAGTAGAAGGAGCTGGCGAACAGCGCGCAGCCACCGAAGGCGAAGATCACCGCGTTGGTGTGCAGCGGGCGCAGGCGGCCGAAGCTGGTCCAGGGCAAGTCGAAGTTGAGTGCAGGCCACACCAATTGGGCCGCGAGAAAAACCCCGAGCCCCATGCCGACGATGCCCCACACCACCGTCATAATGGCGAATTGGCGGACCACCTTGTAGTTATAGGCGGTACTTAAAGTAGTGTTCATGGTTCCCCATCCACGGTTCAACCCAAGCAGATGCGGCACTTGGGCTGGAGTTATAGGCAGACTAAAAAGCGAGGCAAGCATGGGCAAAGAGCACAAGGCCAGTATTGACGGGGATCAATGGGCGCAGTGTGTGCGGGAACATGGGTGGTTGTGGGATGTCGCGGCGGGGGCGGGTGGGGCTGCACCCGTGACGCTGATCCTGGCCCACGGCGCCGGTGCACCGATGGACTCATCCTTCATGAACGATATGGCTGCACGCCTTGCCGGGCAGGGCGTCAACGTGTTGCGCTTCGAATTTCCCTACATGGCCCAGCGCCGGGTTGACGGCGGTAGACGCCCGCCCAACCCGGCCCCGAAGCTACTCGAATCCTGGCGTGAGGTGTATGCCGAGGTGCGACGTCATGTCGCTGGAAAACTGGCCATTGGCGGCAAGTCCATGGGCGGGCGCATGGCCAGTTTATTGGCCGATGAATTGGGTGTTGGTGGGTTGGTGTGCCTGGGGTATCCGTTCTATGCGGTGGGCAAGCCGGAAAAGCCACGGGTCGAACATCTGGCCGGGCTGAAGACGCCAACCTTGATTGTGCAGGGCGAGCGCGATGCACTGGGCAATCGGGCGGCGGTGGAAGGGTATGAGCTGTCGCCGAGCATCGAGGTGATGTGGCTGGTGGCGGGGGATCATGACTTGAAGCCGTTGAAGGCGTCGGGATTCAGTCATGAGCAGCATCTGGAAGCCGCGGCAGTGGGGGTGGCTGGGTTTTTGGCTGGCCTATAGGGCCTCATCGGGGCGGTGCGACGCTTCGACAAGTCCCCCCACACTTGACCGTGTTCTCACATTCCAAATTGTGAACACAGTCAAATGTGGAGGGGGCTTGCCCCCGATAGCGACCTACCGGTTAAACCGCTCCACCAGCGAGTACTGAGTATTGGCGGTATGCGTCAGCTCTTCACTCAACTGCGCCGAGTTCAGCGCCTGCTCCGAGGTCTGGTCCGCCAACAACGCAATGGTGCTGATGTTACGGCTGATCTCTTCGGCCACCGAGCTTTGCTCTTCGGTGGCAGCCGCGATCTGGGTAGTCATATCGGTGATATGCGCCACCGCTTCACTGATGCCCACCAACGCCTGGTCCGCTTCCATCACCCGCGCTACACCTTCTTCGGCCTGGCGATGCCCGGCGTCCATGGTTTGCACGGCGGCGGCGGCAGTCTGCTGCAGCTTGGCGATCAATGCATGGATCTGCCCGGTTGACTCGGCGGTACGCTGGGCCAGTTGGCGGACTTCATCAGCCACCACCGCAAAACCACGGCCCATCTCCCCGGCACGCGCCGCTTCGATGGCGGCGTTGAGCGCCAGCAGGTTGGTCTGGTCGGCAATGCCCTTGATCACGTCGACCACACCACCGATTTCATCGCTGTCCTTGGCCAACTGGGTCACAGTCACACCGGTCTCACCCACAGCCACGGACAGACGCTGGATCGCCTCGCGGGTTTCCCCGGCGATATCACGGCCACGGCCGGTGAGGCGGTTGGCCTCTTGGGTCGCATCGGCCGTGCGCTGTACATGGCTGGCGACTTCCTGGGTAGTCGCCGCCATCTGGTTGACCGCCGTGGCCACCTGCTCGGTCTCGACGCGCTGGCGTTCCAGGCCGCTGGAGCTGTTGTGCGCCAGGGTGTTGGACTGCGCGGCCTGGTCGTTGAGGTGCTCGGCAGTGTCCTGCAAACGCGTAAGGCAGGTCTTCAGACGTGCCTCCTGGCTGAGGATCGACATTTCCAGGCGCGCCTGGGCGCCACGGCTGTCGGTGTACATCTGCGCGATCAGCGGGTCGGAGGTGGTCTGCTCGGCCAGGCGCAGCAAACGCTTGAGGCCGCGCTGCTGCCAGCTCAGGCCGAGCAGGCCCAGCGGCACCGACAACCCCGCCGCCAGGGCAAAGCCCCAGTGGGAGTTGAGCGAAGCGCCGATCATGAAGCTCAACTGGCTCACCAGGATAAACGGCAGCCAGTCCTGCAACACCGGCAACCACTTGTCCCGCTGAGGGATCGCCGACTTGCCCTGGTTGATGCGTTGGTAGAGCGCTTCGGCCCGGCGGATCTGCTCGGCGGTGGGCTTGATGCGCACCGATTCGTAGCCGACCACCTGGTTGCCTTCGAAAACCGGCGTCACATAGGCGTTAACCCAGTAGTGGTCACCGGTCTTGCAGCGATTCTTGACAATGCCCATCCATGGCAAGCCTTGTTTGAGCGTTGACCACATGTGCGCGAACACCGCCGCCGGAACGTCCGGGTGACGCACCAGGTTGTGCGGGGCACGCACCAGTTCGTCGCGAGAAAACCCACTGATTTCGACGAAGGCGTCGTTGCAGTAGGTGATCACGCCTTTGGCATCTGTGGTGGAGATCAACCGTTGCTGAGCGGGGAAGGTACGTTCGCGCTGGGTAACGGGTTGGTTATTACGCATGATTGTTCAATCCGCAAGGCTTTCAGGGGGTATCGGCAAGAACGGCGGTTTATTTAACTTATTTTTGCAACAATCGACGGGATGCACGTTCCCCAGCAGGAGATCAACCGGCCAGCATCGGGTAGGTAAACAACCCGAAGTGAAGCAGATTCAAGCCAAAGTGCGTGGCCACCGCTGCGCCCAGGCCGCCAAACCGATAGGCCAGGCCGTAACCCACCCCGGCGATGCTTGCCAGCAATACCCAATGCCAGCCTGCGCCGATGTGCACCAGGCCGAACAACAGCGAGGCCAGCAGCAGGGCGAGGTTTTCGCCATAGGGCAGGTGTTTGAAGCGACGGCTCAAACCGCCCTGCACATAACCGCGGAACAGGGCTTCTTCCACCAGAGTCACCAGCAGCAGGTTATTGAGTACCCACAGCCAGGCCTGTTCCGGCCACTTCGGCGCCCAACTGATCATGCCCAGCAAGGCCGCTCCGCCGAGGGCGGCGATGGCGGTGAGGGTCAACGCCAGGGCGGCCACGCAGATCGACAAACGCAACGAGCGCCGCGCCACAATCCACGGGCAGGCCAGCAACAGCCAGAAGCCAATCAGCGGTTTGTCCTGGTTCAGGTACATCGAGAAGGGCACGGCATCCTCGGTGAAACGCTGCGAGGCAATGCCGCGCCCGTTGTAGAAACCCGGCAACCAGTGCATCGCCAGGCTCAGGGCCAGCACCACAAACAGCCCGTGGCCCAGGTAACGCGCCCACGGCGTGCGTTGCTGGCGTACGGCGTAGCCGGCAATCAGCAGCAGGGCGACGGACACGCCCGCCAGCACGCCCAATTGCCCGTAGATCAAGGCCAGTAGATAGCCAATGGAAAGAAGCGCCAGGTACAGCCAGGGCAATGCGATCATGGGAAATCCTTGGGAAAAACTGGGCGGCATTATAGCGATCTGTCCTACGGGGCTTACATGAAACTCCTCCATTCAGAGTGATTGCAAAACCTATCACCGGCTGGTTATAGTCCGAGCCTCTCCATCCCTTCACACAAGATCAGCCCATGCCTGCTTCCCAGCGCACAGCGGTAGTCGATTCAGCGGTCAACGCTGCGGTCGTGCCGTGCGGGGACAAGCAGCCTGCGCAGATCAGTCACTACCCTCCACCTGTCAGCAGCACGTCGGTGTACGCAGTCGTATCACCGCCGGGTGTTGGTATTGCGGGTTGATCAGCTGATCGCTGTTCCCGTCTGCCCGCCTGAAAAAAACCTAATGCATTTCAGCGTCTGCTGAATCGGCTTTTTGCCTGATGACAGGTGGTAACCATGTCTGTTTTTTCGAAACAATCCGTGGCCGCGGCGGCCTCGACGAGCCTGTTTGTTCTGCTGTGGAGCAGTGGGGCGATCTTCTCCAAATGGGGCCTGGCCCACGCGTCACCCTTTGCGTTTCTGCTGATCCGCTTTGCCATTGCCCTCGGGGGCCTGGTGGTGCTGATACCGATCCTCAAGTTGAAACTGCCGCGCCCCGGCAAGCCACTTTTATACGCAGCGGCGACGGGGTTGGTGTTGTTGGGCGCCTATCAGATTTTCTATCTGTTGGCCCTGGACCTCAACGTCACCCCCGGCGTGATGGCAACCATCATGGGCGTACAGCCGATCCTCACCGTGATGCTGATAGAGCGCCAGCGTTCTTTCAGCCGTGTGTTCGGCCTGGGCCTCGGGTTGGCGGGGCTGATCATGGTGGTGTATCAAGGCATCGGCCTTTCTGGCATGTCCCTGGCGGGCATGCTGTTCGGGTTGCTGGCCCTGGCCAGCATGACCTTCGGCTCGATCATGCAGAAACGCATCACCGACGAGCCCCTGGGCACGCTGCCGGTGCAGTACTTGGCGGGGTTGCTGCTGTGTTCGGTGTTTGTGCCGTTCCAGCCGTTCCATTTTGAACACAGCAGCAGCTTTTACCTGCCGGTGCTGTGGATGGGCTTGGTGGTGTCGTTGCTGGCCACGCTGTTGCTGTACCGCCTGATCGCCCGGGGCAACCTGGTGAATGTCACCAGTCTGTTCTATCTGGTGCCGGCGGTGACGGCGGTGATGGACTACCTGATCTTTGGCAACCGGTTTGCGATGTTGAGTCTGTTGGGGATGGGGTTGATCATCATCGGTTTAGTGTTTGTCTTCCGTAAGCGTTGACACTGTACTGTAGGAGCCCGGCAAGCCGGGCTCCTACAATTTTCGCGGGCGCAACACCAACCACAACGCCCCCGCAATCAACACCCCGCCATACAGATGCGCCATGGACAATGGCTCATCCAGCAGCAACGCGCCCCACAATACCCCAAACGGCGGAATCATGAAGGTAACGGTCATCGACTTAACCGGCCCGATGGACGTCAGCAACCGGAAGTAAAGAATGTAGGCAAACGCCGTACACACCAGCCCCAACCCCAGCAACGATCCCCACACCTGCCATCCACCCCAACTCGCCGGCGGTTGGCTGATGGCGCTGTAGGCAAAGAACGGCAACAGGAACAACGTCGCGCCGAGCATGCTGCCCAGGGCCGACAGGCGGCTGTCCAAGCCACCACGCTGATCCAGCCAGCGCCTTGCCAGGAACCCGGCAAAGCCGTAACAGGTGGTCGCCAGCAAGCAGGCCAGCGCGCCCATCAATAATTCCAGGTCAAACGCCACCGGCCCTGCGCGGGTCAGTACCCCCACGCCCAGCAGGCCCAGGCACACCCCGGCGACTTTCGATGGGGTCAGGCGTTCGCTGAAGAACAGCCCGCCAATCAACACGCCCATCAACGGCGTGGTGGCGTTGAAGATCGCCGAGTAACCCGCCGGCAGTACTTGGGCAGCGACTGAATACATGGTCGCGGGAATGCCTGAGTTGATCACGCCGAGCAGCAGTACAGTCTTGAACTTGCCCTGGAAATCCCAGCTCACCCGCATCGCCGCCAGGATCACCAGCAACCCGGCGGCGGCGATCGACACGCGGAAAAACGCCGTCGGCAGCGTGCCGATCTCCGGCGCGATAATGCGCATGAACAGGAAGCTCGCGCCCCAGATGGCGGCGAGCCCCAGCAAGTACAAGGTGTCGACAGGTCTCACGGAACACTCCTACCTCAATAAGGCCGCGAGTGTTGCATGACATGTCTAATGATTACAGGACAAACCGCGTCACCAGCCCATTCAGGTCCACCGCCAGGCGTGACAGTTCCTGGCTGGCGGCCGAGGTCTGAGTGGCACCGGCGGCGGTCTGGGTGGACAGGTCGCGGATGTTCACCAGGCTGCGGTCCACGTCACGTGCCACCAGCGCCTGCTGCTCGGCGGCGCTGGCGATCACCAGGTTGCGCTGGCTGATCTGCGAGATGGCCGCGGTGATTTTTTCCAGGGCGCTACCGGCGCTGTTGGCCCGTTGCAGCGTCTGGCCGGCGTGCTCGGCGCTGCTGTTCAGCGCTTCGACCGTATCCTGGGTGCCGCGCTGGATGCCGGTGATCATCTGCTCGATTTCTTCGGTGGAGTCCTGGGTGCGTTGCGCCAGGGAGCGCACTTCATCGGCTACCACCGCAAAACCACGCCCGGCCTCGCCTGCGCGGGCTGCTTCGATGGCGGCGTTGAGCGCCAGCAGGTTGGTTTGCCCGGCGATGCCGCGGATCACTTCCAGCACCTTGCTGATGTCCTGGGCCTGCACGGCCAGGCCTTCGGCCTTGTTCGAGGCGCCGAGCACCTCGTCGACCAGGTTCTGGATCGAGCTGATGGTTTCGCTGATCTGGTAGTGGCCGTGCTTGCTGTCCTCGTCGGAGGCCTGGGACGCCTCGGCGCTGGACACCGCATTGCCCGCCACTTCGTCTACGGCCGCGCTCATTTCGGTGACGGCGGTGGCCGCCTGTTCGATCTCGTCGTTCTGCGCTTGCAGGCCACAGGTGCTTTGTTCCATCACCGAGCTCATCTCCTCGGCGGCGGAGGCCAACTGTTGCGCCGATTCGCTGATGCCACGGATGGTGCCTTGCAATTGCGCCTGCATGGTGGCCAGGGCGTTGAGCAATTGGGCCGGTTCGTCCTTGCCGCTGACGGCGATCGGCTGGCTCAGGTCGCCGCCGGCAATGGTGCGCGCCACGCTCAGTGCCTGGCCGAGCGGGGCGGTGATGCTGTGGGTCAGCAGCCAGGCGAGCAACAAGGTGGCGATCAAGGCGAATACGATGATCAGGCCGACGATCCACTGTGCACTGGAATAGGTCTGCGCGGCGGAATCCACGGCGGTTTCCACGCCGTTCTGGTTGAAGACGATCAGGTCCTCCAGGCTCTTGCTGAGGATCACGCCCTGGGGAGCGAGGCGGGTGTTGAGCAGGTCAATGGCGTCTTGCTGCTGATCCTTGTCCACCAGGGTGACGATCTGTTCGACGAGGGCCAGGTAAGCGTCCACGTTACCTTCGAGCTGTTTGAGCATCTGGCGCTCTTCGTCGCTGCTGAGCAGGGTTTTGTGATGGTCGAGCAGGGTTTGCAGCTCGCTGCGCTGGCGTGTGATCAGGGCTTTGCTGTTGTCGCGGATCCGCGATTCGTCGGTGGTCGCCAGGCGCAAGGCTTCCAGGCGGATGCTGGCGACAAAGGCTGCGCTGTCGTGGATGTTCTCGATGCTCGGCATCCACGATTGCTCGATGACCAGCGCGCTCTGGCGCAGCTTGGCCATCTGGCCCAGGCCGAACATGCCCACGATCACCAGCAAGCTGGCCAAAACCCCAAAACTCAGACTGGCACGCAGACCGATCCTCATGTTCCTCAATGACATCTCAATGCTCCTTGGGCGATTAGAACCTGTTCCCGGATCGGTCTTCGGACCTTGTTAGGGTGGGAGAGGGCGCGCTATATATCAAAGTGCCATCAAGGTGGTAATCAGGGTTTCCCTTAGCTGGATTCAACGGTGTATTTGGAGCAGAGCCCCGGGGGGAGTACGCGGGATTCCGGCGCTAAGCGGCAAGGCCGCGTCGTTGTGGGCGTATGGGGAAAACAATGTGCGACTTTTCAGTGCGTTTATTGACCAATTGGTCGAATTAAATAAATTGAAAATAAATGTACGAAATGAACGGAGTTGTACAAGGCTGCACAAAAAATGACTCTTCTCCTGTGTTCGTACACTGGCTAAGCTCAGGGCTTCCCGATGCCCGCTCGAGGTTTCCCGCATGTCGCAATCCGCCCTCGCCATTGCCCAGATGATCCTCGATGGCTTCGACGACTACCGAGAGCACTTCCGCCAGATCACCGACGGCGCCCGCGAGCGTTTCGAAAAGGCCCAGTGGCAACAGGGCCAGGCGGCGTCGGCGGCGCGCATCAATCTCTATGAGGAAAAGGTCTCCGAGGTGACTCAGCGGTTGCGTGAGCACTTCAATGACGCCGCGCTGCTCGACATCGATGTGTGGCCCGTGGTCAAAAGTGCCTACATCGGCCTGATCGACCTGCGCTTCGACGATGAACTCTCCGAGACCTGGTACAACTCGATCTTCTGCGGCCTGTTCAGCCACGACCTGATCAGCGACGGCTGCATGTTCATCCACACCACCCGGCCCAGCCTGCGCCGGGCACGGGCCGCGCAGACGCGCACCTACACGCCCGCCGGGCAAATCCCGCAAATGCTCGCGCAGATCTTTGCCGACTACCGCTTCAGCGAACCCTACGCCGACCTCGCAGCCGACCTTCATCGCCTCGAAACCCAGCTGCGCGAAAACCTGCCGGACTGGGTGTGCAAGGACCCGGACCTCAAGGTCGAGCTGTTTTCCTCGGTGCTCTACCGTAATAAAGGCGCCTACCTCGTCGGGCGCATCTACACGCGCGACGAACAATGGCCGCTGGTGATCCCGCTGCTGCACCGTGAAGGGCAGGGCATCCAGATCGATGCGCTGATCACCGACGAAGCCGATGTGTCGATCATCTTCTCGTTCACCCGCTCCTACTTCATGGTCGATGTACCGGTGCCGGCGGAATTCATCGGCTTTCTCAAACGCATCCTGCCGGGCAAGCACATCGCCGAGCTGTACACCTCCATCGGGTTCTACAAGCACGGTAAGTCGGAGTTCTACCGCGCGCTGATCAACCACCTGGCGACCACCGACGATCAGTTCATCATGGCCCCCGGCGTGCGCGGCATGGTCATGAGCGTGTTCACCCTGCCGGGCTTCAACACCGTGTTCAAGATCATCAAGGACCGTTTTTCACCGTCGAAAAACGTCAACCGCGCCACGGTGATCGAGAAGTACCGCCTGGTCAAAAGCGTCGACCGGGTCGGACGCATGGCCGATACCCAAGAGTTCGCCGACTTCCGTTTCCCCCTGAGCAAATTCGAACCTGAGTGCCTGGCCGAGCTATTGGAAGTGGCTGCGGGCACCGTCGAAGTCGAAGGCGATACCGTGCTGATCCGTCACTGCTGGACCGAACGGCGCATGACCCCGCTCAACCTCTACCTCGACAACGCCAACCCCGCCCAGGTGCGCGAAGCTTTGGAAGACTACGGCCTGGCGATCAAACAGCTGGCGGCCGCCAATATCTTCCCTGGCGATATGCTGCTGAAGAACTTCGGCGTTACCCGCCACGGTCGCGTGGTGTTCTACGACTACGACGAAATCTGTTTTCTCACCGAAGCCAACTTCCGTCACATCCCCGCACCGCGCACCCCGGAAGATGAGATGGCCTCAGAACCCTGGTACTCCATCGGCCCACTGGATGTGTTCCCCGAGGAATTCCCCCCGTTCCTGTTTGCGGATGCTGGTCAGCGCAAGTTCTTCGATGAGCTGCACGGGGAGCTGTACAACGCGGATTACTGGAAGGGGCTGCAGGAGGCGATTCGGGCCGGGAAGGTGATCGATGTCTTTCCGTATCGGCGCAAGGAGCGCGATCAACTGTAGCAGCGACTGTCTACAGGTGATCGCGCCGTGCGGCTTATATACGGCTGAGAAAGCCCATCAACATTCTTACGCCAAGCGTTGATGATCGATCCGCGGGTAGTTGTTGATCGATTTGAGGGGACGTCGTGTTCGAAGACCGGCCTGAACCGATCCGGTTTATCGAATCGGTATTGGTCAGCGTCGAATAGGCCGGCGGATACTCATACGGGGGTGGCGGCAACGTATCGGCGCTGCGTAGCTGCAGGCTCAATGCTTGCGCATAAGTGGGCAGTTGGGCGGTGGAACGGCTGGAATCAATTGGCATGGAAACTCCTGTATTGGGTCATACCGCTGCGGGCTGGGTAAGCACACGATTTGTGCTGGAGGGCCTTGCTGAGTGGGTGCCGATCAGCGAGGCGTTCCGATCATTGCCAAGCTGTTTTCTTCGGGTTGGTATCCCAGTCTCAGCGCCGTAAGGTTGATCGTCGGCTGCCATGTGGCTTGGCTGTTTGAAGTGGACGCTGGTTTTTTCTGTATAGGCTGGGGGCGGCTTCGCGGCTTCGTAATAGGTTGGCGGCTCGGTAGCCTCGGCATAGCTGTGGGTATTGCCGCTGTACGCGTGGTTGTTGGAGTTGATGGGCATATACACCTCGTGCGATGAGCTTGGAGGGAATCTGTCGTTTCTAATAGGTCGAGTGGATCCAGGACCTTTGCGTCACAGGCCGCTCATGAAACCCATTCCTCGTAATGCCTGACTGGTCGTGTGAAAGCTCGAGATTCGATTTGCCGTCAAATTAGTGGGCGGTGTCGAGTAGGTCCGGGAGGATGCGTTGTGCGGTGGCTTCTCGGTGTACGCGGGCGGGAACTCATAGGGGGGTGGTGGTTCCGACGCTGCCGAGCGCGGTTGGGCTCGCATGGATTGCGCGTAGCTGGGTAGGTTAGGTTGGCTGTTTGTCGATTCGATAGGCATAAAAGCTCCGGTTTCATAAGCGATACAGTGATCTGCCAGAGATTTCTGGCGGGTTGATTTGATCCTGCGTACTTCACTTAAACCATCGGATTTCTACTGTGAAAGGGTCGGATGAGCGACTTGCTCGTGTATGAAATATGTTCATTCGGAGGCGCTACGCCGTCAGTCACTGACTGAGCGTCTCCAGAAATGCCGAAATCTGCGACAATCGCCCCTCGTTTTTTCGTCCGTAGCTATGCAGGCGTGTCCTGCCTCACTCAGAAGACCTTTGCCGCCCTGATGACCGACCAAGCGCCCACCATCGACCAACTGCTCAAAACCCTTGATCACGCCATGCTCGCCGACCGCCACCGTTTGCGTCGGCAGTTGCTTGAGTTGCGCAAAAAGCCCGACGAGGACAAGTTGGTGCAGTGGGTCGCGCGCATGCAGGCGTCCTGCGCCCAGGTCACGGCGCGGCGCGCCAGCCTGCCGGTGATTCGTTATGACGACAGCCTGCCGATTGCGGCCAAGCGCGATGAAATCAAAGAAGCGCTGAACAAGCATCAGGTGCTGATCATTGCCGGCGAAACCGGCTCGGGCAAGACCACCCAGTTGCCGAAGATCTGCCTGGAAATCGGTCGCGGCCAGTTCGGTCTCATTGGTCATACCCAGCCCCGCCGGATCGCCGCACGCAGCGTGGCCAGCCGGGTCGCCGAAGAGTTGGCCACGCCATTGGGCGCGCTGGTCGGCTATCAGGTGCGCTTTGAAGACCAGAGCGATTCCAACACCCTGATCAAGCTGATGACCGACGGCATTCTGCTGGCAGAAACCCAGAACGACCGCTACCTGGAACGCTACGACACCATCATCGTCGACGAAGCCCACGAACGCAGCCTGAACATCGACTTCCTGCTGGGCTACCTGAAAACCCTGTTGCCACGTCGCCCGGACCTGAAAGTCATCATCACCTCGGCGACCATCGACCTGGAGCGTTTCTCCAAGCATTTCGACGATGCGCCGATTGTCGAGGTGTCGGGCCGCACCTTCCCGGTGGACACCTGGTATCGCCCACTGACCCTGGAGCAGGACGAGGAGGGCAACCGCGTCGAGGACGACCTCACCGTCGACCAGGCGATCCTCGCCACCCTGGATGAAATTGCCGCCTATGAGCGCAGCGAGCGGCGCAGCCCGGGCGACGTGCTGGTGTTCCTGCCGGGCGAGCGCGAGATTCGTGACGCTGCCGACATGCTGCGCAAGGCCCAGCTCAAGCACACCGAGATCCTGCCGCTATACGCGCGCCTGTCGCCAGCCGAGCAGCAGCGCATCTTCCAGTCCCATCCGGGCCGACGTGTGGTGCTGGCAACCAACGTCGCGGAAACCTCGCTGACTGTGCCGGGCATTCGTTATGTGATCGACAGCGGCACCGCGCGCATCAGCCGCTACAGCTACCGCGCCAAGGTGCAACGCCTGCCGATCGAGGCGATTTCCCAGGCCAGCGCCAACCAGCGTAAAGGCCGTTGCGGCCGGGTCGAGCCGGGCATCTGCATTCGTTTGTACAGCGAAGAAGATTTTATCGGCCGCCCGGAATTTACCGACCCGGAAATTCTGCGCACCAACCTCGCCGCCGTGATCCTGCAGATGCTGCATTTGCGTCTCGGCGAAATCACCGACTTCCCGTTTATCGAACCGCCGGACGGCAAGGCGATCAGCGACGGTTTCAACCTGCTGCAAGAGCTCTCGGCGGTCGACCGCAACAGCCAGCTCACCCCGCTGGGCCGCCAGTTGGCGCGCCTGCCGGTGGATCCGCGCATGGGCCGCATGTTGCTGGAAGCCGCCAAGCTCGGCAGCTTGCAGGAAGTACTGATCGTCGCCAGCGCCATGTCGATCCAGGACCCGCGTGAGCGCCCGCCGGAGCGTCAGCAGGCCGCCGACCAGGCCCACGCACAGTGGAAGGACCCGGATTCGGACTTCGCCGGCCTGGTCAATTTGTGGCGCGGTTTTGAAGAGCAGCGCCAGGAGCTCACTGCCAGCCCGCTGCGTAACTGGTGCCGCAAGAACTTCCTCAATTACCTGCGCCTGCGCGAGTGGCGTGATTCCCATCGCCAGTTGAGCCTGATCTGCCGCGACATGCAGTTGAGCGTCAATAAAGAGCCGGCGGATTTCCCGAAACTGCACAAGGCGGTGCTGTCCGGTTTGCTCAGCCAGATCGGCCAGAAAACCGAGGACGGCGATTACCTGGGCGCGCGTCAGCGGCGTTTCTGGATCCACCCCTCGTCGGGCATCGGCAAGAAGCGCCCGCAATGGCTGATGACCGCCGAACTGGTGGAAACCACCAAGCTGTATGCGCGCATGGTCGCCAAGATTGACGCCGACTGGATCGAACCGCTGGCCGGGCACCTGATCAAGAAAAACCACTTCGAGCCGCACTGGGAGAAAAAACGCGGCCAGGTCGTGGCCTTCGAGCAGATCACCCTGTTCGGGCTGATTGTGGTCGGGCGCCGTCCGGTGCATTACGGGCCGGTCGACCCGGTGGTGTCTCGCGAACTGTTTATCCGTGAAGGCCTGGTGCGTGGCGAGATCCAGTCGCGG
This sequence comes from Pseudomonas sp. DR208, assembly GCF_019823005.1. Lineage (NCBI taxonomy): Bacteria > Pseudomonadati > Pseudomonadota > Gammaproteobacteria > Pseudomonadales > Pseudomonadaceae > Pseudomonas > Pseudomonas sp. DR208. The sequence continues at coordinate 4,792,141 of NZ_CP081944.1, read as the reverse complement.
GCCAAGTGCCTGGCGGCCAACCAGCAATTGCTGGAGCAGCTCGACGAGCTGGAGGCCAAGGCGCGCCGGCGCGACATCCTGGCCGACGAGGAAACGCTGTTCGCCTTCTACGATGCGCGCCTGCCGGCGGAGATCCACCAGACCGCGACCTTCGACAGTTGGTACAAGGTCAACAGCCAGAAAGACCCGCAACTGCTGATCATGCGCGAAGAAGACGTACTGGCCCGCGAGGCCAGCGAAGTCACCGCCGCGCATTACCCGGACACCCTGCATTTGGGTGACCTGGAACTGGCCTTGAGTTACCACTTCGAACCCAACCACCCGCGTGACGGTGTGACCTTGCGCGTGCCGGCGCCGCTGTTGCCCGCCTTGCCGGCGGAGCGCCTGGAGTGGTTGGTGCCGGGGGTGATCGAGGCCAAGTGCATCGCCCTGGTGCGCAACTTGCCCAAGGCGCTGCGCAAGAACTTCGTGCCGGTGCCAGACTTCGTCAAGGCGGCCCTGCAACGCATCGAGTTCGGCCAGGGCTCGTTGCCCCAGGTCCTTGGCCGCGAATTGTTACGCATGACCGGGGCGCGGGTCAGCGATGAAGCCTGGGCCGAAGCCGCGCAGCAGGTAGAAAGCCACCTGAAGATGAACCTGGAAGTGGTGGACGGCCAGGGCAAGTTCCTCGGTGAAGGCCGGGATCTCGCCGAACTGACGGCGCGCTTTGCCGAGGCCAGCCAGGCCGCGCTGGCCATACCGCAAACTGCAAAAAGCCAGCAGCCGGTGGAGGCCAAGGTGTTCGCGGCGGTAGCCGAGAAGACGCAACAGAAGATCGCCGGGTTGTCGATGACGGTGTATCCGGCGCTGGTGGAGGAAAACGGCACGGTCAAGGAAGGGCGTTTCTCCACGGCGGCCGAGGCTGAGTTCCAGCATCGCCGTGCCTTGCAACGCCTGCTGATGCAACAACTGGCGGAACCGGCGAAATTCCTGCGCGGCAAACTGCCGGGCCTGACCGAACTGGGCCTGATGTACCGTGAGTTGGGCCGGATCGATGCGCTGGTGGAAGACATCCTGCTGGCCAGCCTCGACACCTGCGTGCTCGAAGGCGAAGCCAGCCTGCCGCGTGATGGCGCAGGTTTGGCGGCCCTGGCCGAGCGCAAGCGCGGCAGTTGGACCGAACATGCCGAGCGCCTGGCGCGCCTGACCCTGGAGGTGCTGAAACTCTGGCATGGCCTGCAAAAGCGCTTCAAAGGCAAGATCGACCTAGCCCAGGCCGTGGCCTTGAACGACATCAAGCAGCAACTGAGCCACCTGGTGTACCCCGGTTTTGTACGGGAAACCCCGGTGCAGTGGTTCAAGGAATTGCCGCGTTACCTCAAGGCCATCGAGTTGCGCCTGGAAAAACTACCGAGCCAGGTGCAGAAGGATCGGGTGTGGAGCGGCGAGCTGGGCGGCCTGTGGACGCAGTACGAAAACCGCCTGAAAAAACATGCCCAGGAAGGCAAGCGCGATCCCCAGCTGGAGCTGTATCGCTGGTGGCTGGAGGAATACCGGGTGTCGTTGTTTGCCCAGCAACTGGGTACCAAAGTGCCGATTTCCGACAAGCGCCTGAGCAAGCAGTGGAGCCTGGTAGAAGCCTGATATTTGCACGGTTTCCAGGGCAATACAGGTCCAGTGTGGGAGGGGGCTTGCCCCCGATTGCGGTCTGTCAGTAAAGGATGTGTTGACTGGCCCACCGCTATCGGGGCAAGCCCCCTCCCACAGATAGCGCCAAATTCCGAGGGTTGTGGCAAACTTCGCGGTTATAAATGCCGGGATCGTCGCGAAAGGCTGCGGCGCGATGGAATAAAGCGATGCCAGTTTGGTGTCCGCGGAGCGGAATCGGACTACTTACAGTTTGGTACGACGGTACCAATATCTTCTGCCTGACAGATTTAGAGGAACGACCGTGCATAACGTCGTCATCAGCGGCACTGGCCTGTATACCCCGGCCAACAGCATCTCCAACGAAGAGCTGGTGCAGTCTTTCAATGCTTACGTGCAACAGTTCAACAGCGACAACGCCGCCGCCATCGAGCGCGGTGACGTGCAGCCGCTGACCGAATCCAGCGCCGCCTTCATCGAAAAGGCCTCCGGCATCAAGAGCCGCTTCGTGATGGACAAGGACGGCATTCTCGATCCGCAGCGCATGGCCCCGCGCCTGCCCGAGCGCAGCAACGACGAATGGTCGGTGCTCTGCCAGATGGCCGTCGGCGCCGCTGAACAAGCTCTACAGCGCGCGGGCAAAACCGCTGCCGACATCGACGGCGTGATCGTCGCCTGTTCCAACCTGCAGCGTGCCTACCCGGCCATCGCCATCGAAGTCCAGGAAGCCTTGGGCATCGAAGGGTTTGGTTTTGACATGAACGTGGCCTGTTCCTCGGCCACCTTCGGCATCCAGAACGCCGCCAACAGCATCCAGTTGGGCCAGGCGCGGGCGATCCTGATGGTCAATCCGGAGGTGTGCACCGGCCACCTGAACTTCCGCGACCGCGACAGCCACTTCATCTTTGGCGATGCGGCCACCGCCGTGGTCCTGGAGCGCGCCGACCTGGCAACCTCCGAACACCAGTTCGACGTGGTGAGCACCAAGTTGCTGACCAAGTTCTCCAATAACATCCGCAACAACTTCGGCTTCCTCAACCGCACCGCGGAAGAGGGCATCGGCGCGCCGGACAAACTGTTCGTACAGGAAGGCCGCAAGGTGTTCCGCGACGTATGCCCGATGGTCGCCGAGCTGATCGGCGTGCACCTGGAAGAGAACCAGTTGAACGTGACCGACGTGAAGCGCTTCTGGTTGCACCAGGCCAACCTGAGCATGAACCACCTGATCGTCAAGAAACTGCTGGGCCGCGAAGCCACCGTGGAAGAAGCCCCGGTGATCCTCGATACCTACGCCAATACCAGCTCGGCGGGTTCGGTGATTGCGTTCCACAAGAATCAGGATGACCTGCCCAAGGGCTCCGTGGCGGTGCTCAGCTCGTTTGGCGCGGGCTATTCGATCGGCAGCGTGATCCTGCGCAAACGCTAAGACAGTCGAGGTCTTGAATGGCAGCAGCGGACGACGCGCACCTGCTTGAACGCCTGCTCCAGGGTGAGCAGCGGGCCTACAAGGAATTGGTCACCACCTACCAGAGCGCCATGCGGGCGGTGGCCTATGCCATCGTCGGCCAGCGTCACGCCGACGAAGTCGTGCAGGACGCCTGGCTATCAGTGGTGCGCAACCTGGCCAGGTTCGAAGGCCGTTCCAGCCTCAAGACCTGGCTGCTGACCATTACCGCCAACGCTGCCAAGGGGCGCTACAAGCAGAACCGTCGCGAAGTGTTGCTCGACGATCTGCCCTCGCCCCACGGCACTATCGGTGACGATCGCTTCACCCCCGATGATGGTCACTGGGCCGTCGCCCCGTATGCCTGGCACCAGGACACCCCGGAAGCCTTGCTCACCGAGGATGAACTGCGCAAATGCCTGGAGCATACGATCCTGAGCCTGTCGGAGTTGCAGAGCAGTGTGCTGGTACTGCGTGAGCGCCAGGGCCTGGAGTTGGAAGAGATCTGTAATCTTCTGACGTTGTCGCTCTCCAATGTCCGTGTGCTGTTGCATCGGGCACGGCTTAAAGTCTTCGCCACGGTGGAGCATTTTGAGGAAACGGGCGAATGTTGACCTGTAAAGAACAAGTGGCACGTTCCAGTGACTATCTCGATGGGCAGTTAACCTTTCGCGAGCGTCTGCTGGTGCGTCATCACTTGATGTTCTGCCCGAACTGCCGCCGGTTTATCCGCCAGATGCGCCTGATGCAGGCGACGCTGAGGATAATGCCGGACGAACCGGTTGACGGTGTGGAGGCCTTGGCGCAGCGTCTGGCTGACGAGCGGCTCAAGGATCATAAAGGCGGGGAATAAACAGGCTCGCGTGGGTGGAGCGAACGGATGATGGGGACCGATCCACCTACGCAAGACTGGTACAGCCACCTCGGGCCGTCCTGGCCCAAGGCTTTCAACACTTACTGTTAGAACTTGGCTTCTGCATCCAGCTGCAGGGTGTTGGTGTTGGCATCACGCTGGGTGCGGCTGGCGTAGTCGGCCTTGGTCAGGAAGTACGTGGCACCGAGGGCGAAGTTCTTGTCGATGTCGTAGCTGACCTTCATCTTGTGACCGCGCGAACCGGTGGTGCCGTTGGCGAAGTCCGAATCGGTGAAGGCACCCACCACGGCATTACGCTGAATGTCGCGGTAGTTGTAGTCCAGGTTGAAACCGAACACTTTCGACTTGGCGCCGATCAGCCAGGCGGTGTCTTGGTCGGTCACGGCGTCGTTGTTTTTCACGTACTGGCCGTAGAACGCCAGCGGTACAGCCAGGCCGCCGATGTCGGCTTGGGCAAATCCTTCATACAGGCGGAACTGGTTGTCGGCCGAGTTACCGTTGACCGCCAGTGCGCAAGGCGTGGTGGTGGTTGTGCAACGGCTGTCCTTGTCATTCTGGTAGGCGTAGACGCTGCCGCCCAGGGTCATTTTCAGGTTGTCGGTGACCGAGAAGCGTGTGCCCAACTGGCCAGAGGTCAGGCGCAGGTCGTGACGGAACTGCACGCCGTCGCCGTCGACGTTGTCCTTGAGGTTGTAGTTGCCGAGGCTGCCGAACAGTTCGGCGCTGCTGCCCAATGGGTATTTGTAGGTCAGGGCCAGACCTTCAGGGTTGATGTCGCTATCCCAGATGACGTCGCCCATGTTCACCCACGGTTGCAGCATCTTGCCGCCGATCACGTGCAGGTTCTTGATCTGGTCCGGGTGGTAGTCGATGTAGCCAAGGTCCAGCCAGATCGACTTCTTGTCGAAATAGTTGTCCTGGTCCTGGTTGGTCGAGCGCGCATCGTCGCTGCTGCCGGTGGCAATACGGATACCGGTGTCGACCTGCGAGTTGATCTCGGTGTAGGCGCCCAGGCGGGCACGGATGCGCTGACGGTCCTTGTCGCGGCCGCCGTTGTTGGATTCGCCCTGGATTTTCACGGTTTCCTGACGGAAACGTACGTCACCCTTGAACTGAGTCTTGGCGGCCCAGGCCAGCTTCTGGTCAAAGCTGCTCAGCTCATTGGTTTTCTTCGCGGTGGCCGCGATCTGTTCGTTGGTCTCTTGTTGAGCTTGCCGTGCGATCTGCTGTTCTTTCTGGTCTTTGGCCAATTCGCTTTGCAGTTCGGTGTACTGCGCTGCGGTGATCTGGCCGTTGGCCTTGAGCATGTCGAGCAATTTAGCGTCGACTGCAGCGCTGGCCGGAACGCTCAGGGCCAGTAACAGGCCGCCGCACAGGACCGCCGCAGTTTTAGTGGAAGCAAGACGCATATCAATCTCCGAAAGTGAGGAGGGATGGCAAACCATCCAGGACACAACCGACCGATGACGGACGGAAAATAGCCGCCGGGTAGAACCAGGCGCTCTAAAAACAGGCGTCAGTATCGCGACCGTTTATGACGACGCAGTGGCGAAGTGATGTCATCTAGATGACAAATTATTTATATTCGGAACTATTGGTTTAGAGCCTTGTCGTGCGAATCGGGGATGTGCCAGGGCTGGCAATCGGCGATACTCGCCAGGCTTTCACGCCCCGAACCAGTGAGGATGCCGATGCCGCTGCAACGCCTGGACAGCCTGTCCGAAATCGCCCCGCAAGCCTGGGATGCGCTGGTGCCGCAGGGGCAGCCGTTCGTGCGGCATGCGTTCCTGAGTGCCTTGGAAGACAGCGCCAGCCTGGGCCCGCAATCTGGCTGGCAGCCGGAGCATTTGCTGCACTGGGAGGGTGAGCGGCTGGTGGCGGCGTTGCCCAGCTATCGCAAATGGCATTCCTATGGCGAGTACGTGTTCGATCACGGCTGGGCTGATGCCTGCGAGCGCGCCGGTATCGACTATTACCCCAAGTTGCTCACGGCGGTGCCCTTCAGCCCGGTCAGCGGTCCGCGCTTATTGGCCGCGAGTGCCGATGACGGTTTTGAGCTGCTCAAGAGCCTGCCGGGTTACCTCGAGATCGAGGGGCTTTCCAGCGCCCATATCAACTTCACGGATGATCTGGCCGATGCTGCACTGGCCCGGCAAGCGGGCTGGTTGCAACGCCTGGGCTGTCAGTATCACTGGCAGAACCGGAGCTACCGCGACTTCCAGGACTTCCTCGACGCCTTGAGTTCGCGCAAGCGCAAACAGATGCGCAAGGAGCGCGAACAAGTGGCGGGGCAGGGGATCGATTTCGAGTGGCTGCAAGGCCATGAACTGAGCGAGGCGCAGTGGGATTTTGTCTACGCCTGCTACGCCAACACCTATGCCGTGCGCCGCCAATCTCCCTACCTGACCCGCGCTTTTTTCAGCCTGCTGGCCGAGCGCATGCCCGAAGCGATCCGCGTGGTACTGGCCAAGCAAGGCTCGCGTCCGGTAGCCATGGCCTTCAGCCTGCTCGGCGGCGACAGTTTCTACGGCCGCTACTGGGGTTGCCTGGCAGAGTTTGATCGCCTGCACTTCGAAACCTGCTTCTACCAGGGCATGGACTACGCCATCGCCCACGGCCTGCAACGCTTCGACGCGGGCGCGCAGGGCGAGCACAAGTTGATCCGTGGGTTCGAGCCGGTGATCACGCGGTCGTGGCACTACCTGCGCCATCCGGGATTGAAGAATGCCGTGGAGGATTTTCTCGAGCGTGAACGGATGGGGATCGTGGCGTATGCACAGGAGGCAAGGGCAGCCCTGCCTTATCGGCAGGGCTGAGCCGCTGGTCTTGTGGCGCTTCCAGGCAAGGCTGAAATTGCTATCTGTATGTACAAAAGTACATACAGGTCGTGCCATGCTATTTGAGTGGGATGAATCCAAAAATAAAGCCAATATTGTTAAACACGGCATCGATTTCAATGACGTTCCAGATATCTTCAGGCACCCGATGCTGGCCTTACGCGATGATCGAGCGGATTATGGCGAAGAGCGTTGGATCAGTATTGGCTGGATCAAATTGTTAGTGGGTGTGGTCGTATATACCGAGCGGCATGGTGGTGTGATTCGCATCATTTCTGCCCGATAAGCAACCAAGAAGGAGGCCAAATACTATGACGCAAACATCGAAAACTGACTGGGAGCGCTTGGCCAAAATGAATGATAACGAGATCGATACCAGCGATATTCCTGAGCTGGATGCCGATTTTTTCCGGCATGCCGATTTACGTGTTCCAGTGAAGCAGGCGGTCACTATCAGGCTGGACGCTGATGTACTGGAGTGGTTCAAAGATCAAGGATCTGGTTACCAGACGCGTATTAACCAGCTATTGCGTCAGTACATGCAGGCCCATCAAGGGTGAATGGCTGTCCGATAAGGGCAGCCCTGCCTTATCGGCAGGGCTGAACCCGTTTGCGTCAGCCCGGCGCCTCCTTGCCCAGCCATCGATAAGTGAACCCACCGATCACCGCACCCAGGATCGGCGCGAGCCAGAACATCCACAATTGCTGGATCGCCCACCCGCCGACGATCAGTGCCGGGCCGGTACTGCGGGCCGGGTTGACCGAGGTATTGGTCACGGGAATGGAGATCAAGTGGATCAGGGTCAGGGCCAGGCCGATGGCGCAGGGTGCCACGCCCTTGGGGACGCGGCGGTCGGTGGCGCCCAGAATGATCACCACAAACATGGCCGTCATCACCAGCTCACACACAAACCCCGCCGCCAGTGAATACCCGCCGGGCGAATGCTCGCCATAGCCGTTGGACGCCAGGCCCGATGCCAGTTCGAACCCCGGCTTGCCGCTGGCAATGAAGTACAGCAACGCAGCGGCGACCGTGCCACCGACCACCTGCGCGACGATGTACGCCGGTAACTCCCTGGCCGGAAACCTTCCGCCCACTACCAGCCCCACCGATACTGCCGGGTTGAGGTGACAACCGCTGATATGCCCGATGGCCACCGCCATGGTCAGCACCGTGAGCCCGAAGGCCAGGGACACGCCCAACAACCCGATCCCGACTGCGGGAAACGCCGCGGCCAGCACCGCACTCCCGCACCCGCCCAACACCAGCCAAAACGTACCCAACCCCTCTGTGACTGAACGCTTGAACAAAGACATGCAACCCGTCCTTGATAGATCGCTCTACCCAATCAGTAAATCAGTGATGCTCCCTGCAGATTTACTTCAGCGCCCGTCTGGGCACTGCACTGAGTACAGCACGGCTATGGCACAAATCCAGGGCTCTAATGTGGGAGGGGGCTTGGCCCCGATGGCGGAGTATCAGTCGCTGTATCCGGTGACTGATCTGCCGCTATCGGGGGCAAGCCCCCTCCCACAGGTTGGATCGGAAAGGGGTTGTAAGGATCAGTCGATGCCGACGAAGCCGCCGGTCTGGTGCTGCCACAACCGTGCATACAACCCACCATGGGCCAGCAGTTCGGCATGGCTGCCGCTTTCGGCAATCTGGCCTTTCTCCAGCACCACCAGGCGGTCCATCCGCGCAATGGTCGACAAGCGGTGGGCAATCGCGATCACGGTCTTGCCCTGCATCAGGGTTTCCAGGCTTTCCTGGATCGCGGCTTCCACTTCCGAGTCCAGCGCTGAGGTGGCTTCGTCCATGATCAGGATCGGCGCGTCCTTGAGCAGTACGCGGGCGATGGCGATACGTTGACGCTGCCCGCCGGAGAGTTTCACGCCGCGCTCACCGACATGCGCATCCAGCCCGGTGCGGCCTTCGGAGTCCGACAGTAATGGGATGAACTCATCCGCGCGCGCCTTGTGCACGGCGGCCCAGAGTTCTTCGTCGGTGGCATCGGGCTTGCCGTACAGCAGGTTGTCGCGGATCGAGCGGTGCAGCAGCGACGTGTCCTGGGTGATCATGCCGATCTGTTCGCGCAAGCTTTCCTGGGCGACGTCGGCGATGTTCTGGCCGTCGATCAGGATACGCCCGCCTTGCAGGTCGTACAGGCGCAGCAGCAGGTTGACCAGGGTCGACTTGCCCGCACCGGACGGGCCGATCAGGCCGATCTTTTCACCGGCCTTGATCTCAAGGTTGAGGCCGCCAATGATCCCGCTCTTCTTGCCATAGTGGAAATCAACCTGCTCGAAACGCACTTCGCCATGGGGCACGCTCAGGCGCGGGGCTTTGTCGCGGTCGATCACGGCCAGCGGCTGGGCAATGGTCTTCAGGCCATCCTGCACCTGGCCGATGTTTTCGAAAATGCCGTTGACCACCCACATGATCCAGCCGGACATGTTGACGATACGGATCACCAGGCCGGTGGCCAGGGCGATCGCGCCAACGGAAATCAGCGACTGCGTCCACAGCCACAGCGCCAGGCCGGTGGTGGTCACGATCAGCAGGCCGTTCATGGTGGTGATCACGATGTCCATGCTGGTGACCACGCGGCTGGCCAGCTGGGTTTTTTCGGTCTGCTCGATGATCGCTTCCTTGGCATATTCCTGCTCATAGCGGGTATGGGCGAACAGCTTCAAGGTGGTGATGTTGGTGTAGCCATCGACGATGCGGCCCATCAATTTGGAGCGCGCCTCGGAGGAAATCACCGAGCGCTCCTTCACCCTTGGCACAAAGTAGCGCAGCGCCAGGCTGTAGCAGAGGATCCAGGTCACCAGCGGGATCATCAGGCGCCAGTCGGCCTCGGCAAACAGCACCAGGGAGCTGATGGCGTAGATCGCCACGTGCCAGATCGCATCCACCGCCGCCACGGCAGAGTCGCGCAGGGAGTTGCCGGTTTGCATGATGCGCTGGGCAATACGCCCGGCGAAGTCGTTCTGGAAGAAATTCAGGCTCTGCTTGAGCACGTAGCTGTGGTTCTGCCAGCGGATCAGGCTGGTCATGCCGGGACTGATGGTCTGGTGCACCAGCAGGTCATGCAGGGCGCCGAAGATCGGGCGCAGCAACAGGGCGACCACGGCCATCCAGATCAGCTCGGTGCTGTGCACCTGAAAGAAGTCGGCGGGCGGCGTGCCTTGGGCGAGGTCGATGATGCGGCTCAGGTAGCTGAACAGCGCCACTTCGATCAGCGCGCCGATCAGGCCCACCACCAGCAAGGCGGCGAAATGCGGCCACACCTGGCGCAGGTAGTAGAGGTAGAAGGGCAGGACTTTATCAGGCGGGGCGGCGCTGGGGGCGTCGCGGAAGATGTCGATCAGTTGTTCAAAGCGACGATAGAGCATTAGGTATGACGCCCGCCGTGCGGGCTCTCCTTTCAAATGCGCACGCAGCCTTGTGGGCTGCGCGCGGAACTGCCTGCCAGGCTCAGTCGAGGCGCTTGGCCGACTTGATCACGACAGGATCGATTGGCACGTTCTGCATGCCTTGCTTGGTAGTGGTCTGGGAGTTGACGATGATGTCGACCACATCCATGCCCTTGACCACTTTGGCGAACACGGCGTAACCGGCATCGCGGCCTGGGTCGAGGAAGGCATTGTCGGCGACGTTGATGAAGAATTGGCTGGTGGCCGAATTCGGATCATTGGTGCGCGCCATCGACAAGGTGCCACGTACGTTATGCAGGCCGTTGCTGGCTTCGTTCTTGATTGGCGCGTCAGTCGGCTTCTGCGCCATCTGCGCGGTGAACCCGCCGCCCTGGACCATGAAACCCGGGATCACACGGTGGAAAATCGTGTTGGTGTAGAAGCCCTTGTCGACATAGGCCAGGAAGTTCTTGGTGCTGATCGGCGCCTTGACCGGGTCCAGTTCGATCTCGATGTCGCCGTTGGTGGTGGTGATCAATACGTGGGGCGCCTTGGCGGGCTCGGCGGCCATCAGGTTGGCGGCGAACAGAACAGAACCGGCAAAGAAGGCGATTTTTTTCAGCATGGGTCAGTGATCCTGGGTAGTGGTTTCGACTGTCTTTAGAAATTCGAGCAAGGTTGCGTTAAAGACTTCGGGTTGATCCAAGGGCGTGGCATGGCGGGAATCTTCTATCACCACCAGTCGCGCATCGGGCAGCAGTTTTACATAGTTTTGTTTCTGCGCCACAGGGGTGTAGTCGTGGTCGGCGCTGATGACCAGCGTAGGACAGGTAATGCGCGAAAGATGTTCCTGCACCCCCCATCCCACAATCGCATCGAAGCTGGCGAGATAAGCACGTTTGTCGTTCTTTGCCCAGCGTTCGGCCATTTTGCGGCGCAGGTCGGCCTGGTGCGGTTTTGGGAAGAGCCGCTCGCCCAACGCCTTGCCGATTGTGGAGAGGCTCAGCAAGCGTGCCAGGCTCCAGCGCTTGGCCCACTGCCAGTAATCATCGGCACTGCGCACCTTGACCTCGGGGGCGCTGTTGACGATGCACAGGCTCTTGACCCACGCCGGTTCGTCCACGGCCAGTTGGAAAGCGATCATGCCACCCATGGACAAGCCCACCACGTGGGCCGGTGGCAGGTCCAGGTGTTCGAACAAGGCGATCAGGTCGTAGGTGAAACCCGGGATGCTGTAGCGTTCGCGCGGTTTGTCCGAGCGGCCGTGACCGCGCACGTCCACCACGACCAGGCGGTAATGCCGGGCCAGCACTGGAATCTGCAGTTCCCAGTCCTGGCTGCTGGAGCCCAGGCCGTGGATCAGCACCAGCGGCGTGCCGTGGCCATATTCCTCGTAGTGCAGGCTGCATCCTTCATGGTCGAACCAGGCCATGGGCGAACTCCGTTTCAGGCTTGCCGGGGGGCGGCGAAAGGCGCGTCCAGCGGTGCGGTGTCAAAGGTGCGCAGCAGTTCCACGAGGATCTGCGTGGCAGGCCCCAGGGGTTTGTCCTTGTTTGAATACAGGTAGAACGTGGGGTGGCGGCTACCGCCCTGTTCCAGCGGCAGTTGCTTGAGAACGCCTTCGGCGAGTTCGCGCTCGATCATGTGCCGGGGCAACCAGGCAAAGCCCAGGCCGCTGCCGACAAAGGCGGCGGCGGTGGCAAGACTGCCGACGGTCCAGCGCTGTTCGGCGCCGAGCCAACCCACATCGCGCGGTTGCTGGCGGCCGGAGTCGCGGATCACCACCTGCATCTGGCTTTCCAGGTCCTGGAAGCTCAGTTCGCGGTTCATGCGGTGCAGCGTGTGCTCGGGATGGGCCACTGCGACAAACTCCACATCGCTCATTTCCGTGCCCAGGTAGCCGGGGATACTGAACCCGCAGATCGCCAGGTCGGCGACGCCTTCCATCAGCAACTCTTCAACGCCAGACAACACTTCTTCCCGCAGGCGCACGCGGCAGCCACGGCTCTGGGGCATGAAGGCGGAAAGAGCGCGCACCAGGCGCGCATTCGGATAGGCCGCGTCCACCACCAGGCGCACTTCGGCTTCCCAGCCCTGCTCCATATGGTGGGCAAGGTCCTCCAACTGGCTGGCGTTTTTCACCAGTTGCCGGGAGCGGCGCAACAGCACTTCACCAGCGTCGGTGAGTACCGCCTTGCGCCCGTCAATGCGCAACAGCGGTACGCCAAGCTGGTCCTGCATGCGGGCCACGGTGTAGCTCACCGAGGACTGCGAACGGTGCAGCGCTTCGGCCGCCTGGGCGAAGCCGCCATGGTCGACCACGGCCTGCAGCGTGCGCCATTGATCGAGGGTAACGCGGGGCGCTTTCAAGATGGGCTCCTCTTGTCCTAAGCTGGCTGTCCTTATTGGAGACTGCCGAATGAGAAAATTCTGTTGTGTGTTGCTGGCGCTGCTGCCGATGAGTGCGTTTGCCTACCCCATTGACGTGACCAAGAAGATCGACGGCGTGAGCATCGATTACACCGCCTCTGACGTGGACGGCGACATCAGCTCGATCCAACTCAATAACTACGGCACGCACGATGCCGTGTGCTCGGTAACCTTCACCAACGGCCCGGAATCGCCGCGTCGCCGCACTGTCACGGTGCCGGCGGGCAAAAGCACCAACACCACGGTCAAGTTCAACCGCGCCATTATCAAGATGCGTATTGCCCTGGCCTGCACGCCGAAATAAGCCGAGAGCGGAGCATGCTCCGCCTTTGAACAAATTTATAGATGGGTTATAGCAGTTTTTTGCGCTTTTTAATCGAATTGGCTCTGTTTAATCTTCACTCCATCGACTCACAGCAATTACAGATGGAGCCTACAACGCCATGTCCAACGTTCTGATCATCGAAAGCAGCGCTCGCCAGCAGGATTCGATTTCCCGCCAACTGACCCAGCAATTCATCAGCCAATGGCAGGCCGCTCACCCGACAGATCAGATCACCGTGCGTGACGTGGCGCTCAACCCGGTTCCACACCTGGATGCCAACCTGCTCGGCGGCTGGATGAAGCCGGCCGATCAGCGCAACGCCGACGAACAGGCGTCCCTGGATCGCTCCAACGCATTGACCGACGAATTGCTCGCCGCCGACGTCCTGGTGATGGCTGCGCCGATGTACAACTTCGCAATCCCCAGCACCCTCAAAGCCTGGCTGGACCACGTGTTGCGTGCGGGTGTGACCTTCAAGTACACCGCCACCGGCCCTCAGGGTCTGCTGACCGGCAAGCGCGCCATCGTGCTCACCGCTCGCGGCGGCATCCACACCGGCGCCAGCTCCGATCACCAGGAACCGTACCTGCGTCAGGTCATGGCCTTCATCGGGATTCATGACGTCACGTTCATTCATGCCGAAGGGGTGAACCTGAGCGGTGACTTCCAGGAAAAGGGCATCAACCACGCCAAGGCGCTGCTGGCCCAGGTGGCTTGATCCTTTAATCGTCACATAATCGCGCAGTGTTTATATCGCTCCACGCCAACCCTTCAAGTACGCGTAACGAACCTCCCTTTGCACTTTTGCTCCTGAGTGCTACCGCCCGACTGACGCTTTAGCGAGGTCGGGTTTTTTTTGCCCCGAGTTTCTTCAACCGTCGAAAACCTTTAATGTCCCGCCCATTCGAAACGAGGCGCGCATGGGCTACTTACTGATTGTTACCCTGATTCAGGCATTTTCCTTCAGCTTGATCGGCGAATACCTCGCCGGTCACGTCGACAGCTACTTCGCCGTGCTGGTGCGTGTGCTGCTGGCCGGGCTGGTGTTCATCCCGCTGACCCGCTGGCGCTCGGTGGAGCCGGCCTTCATGCGCGGCATGCTGGTGATCGGCGCGCTGCAGTTCGGCGTGACCTACGTGTGCCTGTACTTGAGCTTTCGTGTGCTCACCGTGCCGGAAGTGCTGCTGTTCACCATTCTCACGCCGTTGCACGTGACCCTCATCGAGGACGCCCTCAACCGTCGCTTCAACCCCTGGGCACTGGTCGCCGCACTCGTGGCGGTAGCAGGCGCAGCGGTGATTCGCTTCGACCAGATCACCCCGCATTTCCTTGGCGGTTTCCTGCTGCTGCAACTGGCCAACTTCACCTACGCCGCCGGCCAGGTGATGTACAAGCACCTGGTGGCGCGCTACCCGAGCACTCTGCCGCACTACCGGCGCTTCGGCTACTTCTACCTCGGCGCGTTGCTGGTGGTATTGCCGGCGTTCCTGCTGTTCGGCAAGGCTGACTTCCTGCCGGAGGCGCCGCTGCAATGGGGCGTGCTGGTGTTCCTTGGCCTGGTCAGTACGGCGCTGGGCATGTACTGGTGGAACAAGGGCGCCTGCCTGGTGCAGGGTGGCACCCTGGCGGTGATGAATAACCTGCATGTGCCGGTGGGGTTGCTGCTGAATTTGCTGATCTGGAACCAGCATGAACCACTGGGGCGGTTGGCGTTGGGTGGGGTGGTGATTCTGGGGGCGGTGTGGATCAGTCGGTTGGGCGCGAAGGCGCCCAACCGCTCCCTGGTTTAGCCAGCGCGACTTTCAGGGGCCGGCAAATGACTGGCCCCCAACACCGCCGGCAACACCCCGGCGCGCAAGTCATTGCCACTCGGCTGCTGATACAGACTCAAGCCAAATTCCGGCAACACCGCCAGCAGGTAATCAAAGATATCCCCCTGGATCCGCTCGTAATCGGCCCATGCCGTGGTGCGGGTGAAGCAGTAGATCTCCAGCGGCACGCCCTGGGCAGTGGTCTGCATCTGGCGCACCATGCAGGTCATGTTCGGCTGGATGTCCGGGTGGCTTTTCAGGTAGGCCAGGGCATAGGCGCGGAAGGTGCCGAGGTTGGTCATGCGGCGGCGGTTGGCCGACAGTTGCGCGCTGTGGCCCTGGGCTTCGTTCCAGGCCTTGAGTTCGGCCTGTTTTCGCCCGATGTAGTCGGTGAGCAGGTGCACCTGGGTCATGCGCAGTTCTTCGTCGTCGCGCAGGAAGCGCACGCCGCTGGCGTCGATGAACAGGCTGCGCTTGATGCGGCGCCCGCCGGAGGCCTGCATGCCGCGCCAGTTCTTGAACGACTCGGACATCAGGCGCCAGGTGGGGATGGAAACGATGGTCTTGTCGAAGTTCTGCACCTTGACCGTGTGCAACGTGATGTCCACCACATCACCATCAGCGCCGACTTGGGGCATTTCGATCCAGTCGCCGACCCGCAGCATGTCGTTGCTGGTCAACTGCACGCTGGCGACGAACGACAGCAACGTGTCCTTGTACACCAACAGGATCACCGCCGACATCGCACCCAGCCCCGACAGCAGCAACAGCGGCGAGCGGTCGATCAGGGTGGCGACGATGATGATCGCGCCAAACACGAACAGCACCATCTTCGCCAACTGCACATAGCCCTTGATCGAGCGGGTGCGCGCGTGTTCGGTGCGGGCGTAGATGTCCAGCAGGGCGTTGAGCAGGGCGCTGATGGCCAGCACCAGGAACAGGATGGTCAGCGCCAGGGCCACGTTGCCGATGAACAGGATGGCGGTCTTGCTCAGGTCCGGCACCAGGTACAGGCCGAACTGGATCACCAGTGACGGCGTCATCTGCGCCAGGCGATGGAAGACCTTGTTGTGCCGCAGGTCGTTGAGCCAGTGCAGGGACGGTTGCCGGCCAAGCAGTTTGACGGCGTGGAGGATGAGGTAGCGCGCCACCCGTCCGAGCACCAGGGCCACCACCAGCAATACCAGCAAGCCGAGGCTGGCGTGCAGCAGCGGGTGTTCGTCGAGGGCGCCCCAGAGGTCCTGGGCGTTGAGCCAGAGCTGTTTGATATCCATGGGTGAAACCGATTCTTCTGTGGGACAAGACGGGGCGATTAGAGCATTTAAGTGCAACAAAGTTGACGCCATGGACAAATGTCCTGACAAAAAAGCGGCCGATTCACACCGTTCACGTAAAGAAACTCGGTTTGGGCGCCCGAAACCGGTAACCTATGCAGCTGATTTTTTGTATTTCTTCGAGGTAGCACCCGTGTTTTCCCAATTCGCCCTGCACGAACGCCTGCTCAAAGCCGTGGCCGAGCTTAAATTTGTCGAGCCTACGCCTGTGCAGGCAGCGGCCATCCCGCTCGCGCTCGAAGGGCGTGACCTGCGGGTGACAGCTCAAACCGGGAGTGGCAAGACCGCCGCTTTTGTCCTGCCTGTGCTGAACCGCCTGATCGGTCCGGCCAAAGTGCGCGTCAGCATCAAGACCCTGATCCTGCTGCCGACCCGCGAGCTGGCCCAGCAGACCTTGAAGGAAGTCGAGCGCTTCTCCCAGTTCACCTTCATCAAGTCCGGCATCATCACCGGCGGTGAAGACTTCAAGGTCCAGGCCGCCATGCTGCGCAAGGTGCCGGACATCCTGATCGGCACCCCGGGGCGCATGATCGAGCAGCTCAACGCCGGCAACCTCGACCTCAAGGAAGTCGAAGTGCTGGTGCTGGACGAAGCCGACCGCATGCTCGACATGGGCTTTGCCGACGATGTACAGCGCCTGGTGGGCGAGTGCGTCAACCGCCAGCAGACCATGCTGTTCTCCGCCACCACCGGCGGTTCCACCCTGCGCGAGATGGTCGCCAAGGTGCTGAACAATCCTGAGCACCTGCAGGTCAACAACGTCAGCGACCTGAACGCGACCACGCGCCAGCAGATCGTCACCGCCGACCACAACGTGCATAAAGAGCAGATCCTCAATTGGCTGCTGGCCAACGAGACCTATCAGAAAGCCATTGTGTTCACCAACACCCGCGCCGCCGCCGACCGCATCTACGGCCGCCTGGTGGCCCAGGAATACAAGGCGTTCGTGCTGCACGGCGAGAAAGACCAGAAGGACCGCAAGCTGGCCATCGACCGCCTCAAGGCCGGCGGCGTGAAGATCCTGGTGGCCACCGACGTTGCCGCACGCGGCCTGGACGTGGACGGCCTGGACCTGGTGATCAACTTCGACATGCCCCGCAGCGGCGACGAATACGTGCACCGTATCGGGCGTACCGGGCGTGCCGGCAACGATGGCCTGGCCATCTCGCTGATCTGCCACGGCGACTGGAACCTGATGTCGAGCATCGAGCGCTACCTCAAGCAGTCGTTCGAGCGCCGTACCATCAAGGAAGTCAAAGGCACCTACACCGGGCCGAAGAAGGTCAAGGCCTCGGGCAAGGCCGTTGGCGTGAAGAAGAAAAAGACCGACGCCAAGGGCGACAAGAAGAAAACCGGCGCCAAGTCGCCCACCAAGCGCAAGATCGCCAACCGGCCTAAGACCGACAACTTGTCGCTCGTCAGCAAGGACGGCATGGCACCGCTCAAGCGCCGCAAGCCGCAAGCCCCGGCTGCCGAATAAGGCGCGGGTGATGTGAAAAAACCGGACGATTGTCCGGTTTTTTTATGCCCTCAGTCTTTGGCTTTGGCGGCGGCTTCCTTGAGTTCCTTGAGCCGGGCGTCGATCAACTGGCATTTGTCGGGGAACTCCGCGCTTTGCGTATCCAGGTCCATCTTCTGCAGTTCGTCGTTGATCTCCTTGGCCTTGGTCGGATTCTGCTCGGTCAGCCTGGTCACTTCCTGAGCCAATTGCTCGCGTTTGGTCGTGGCTTCGTCGGGCGTACAGGCCCAGGCGGGCAGGGCGCTCAACAGCGCGGCCGCGACGACCAGGTTAATCAGGGTTTTCATGGGCACACCTCCTTGGCGGATATGAGCTGTTGAGGCCGCGAACGTCTGGAAAGTTCAGAGAAATGACGTCCGTCTATTCGGCTGAACGGTGACCGACAGGGCGTGTCACACCTCTAGACAGGCTATTTTCCACCCGCCTGCAGGAGGAATCAGGATGACGACTTACAACTGGGATCTGATCGAACGTCTGCTGCATGAAGTGCAGAACGGCGAGGGCAGCTTCGCCCCACGCAAATACGCCGAGCAGGAAGCGGCCGAGAAGGCCACCGCGGGCGAGCCCACCGGTAACCTGGACGCGCTCAAGAAGACCGCGGCAGATTATGAAGCGCTGTTGTTCAAGCGCGGCTTCATCGAGTCGCGCCCTGAAGAGGAGGGCGGCAATGGTGAGAATTTCATCCTGACTCCGCTCGGCGCGCAGCTGTTGGCGCTGATCGACAGTTCGATCCCGGGCAATGATCACCCGCGCCAGGTGCTGGACGAACAGGCGGATGCACTGGACCCAACGACCTTTGCCGAAGTGGCCTCCAAGGCGCAGATCGCCTGACCCCCTACGCTCCGGCACCGAGTACGGTGCCGGGCGAAACTGTCAGATCGGTAATCTGCCGCTAAGCTGGCTGACAGCCGGCCCTGCCTAATCTGCTGCCATTCAACCCATGGAATTGAATCGGCATGCACTCCACCACTACCCGACGAACCTTCGTCAAAGGCCTGGCCGCCGGCGGCTTGCTCAGCGGGCTAGGGCTCTGGCGCAGCCCGGTCTGGGCGCTCACCAGTCCCGGCCAGCCCACCGTGCTGGCGGGTACCGAATTTGATTTGTTCATCGACCAGATGCCAGTCAACCTCACCGGTCGCAACCGTACCGCGCTGACTATCAACGGCAGCCTGCCTGGCCCCTTGCTGCGCTGGCGCGAAGGCGACACGGTCACCGTGCGCGTGAAGAACCGCCTGGCCGAGCCGACGTCGATCCACTGGCACGGCATTCTCCTGCCGTCGTCCATGGACGGTGTGCCGGGCTTGAGCTTCAAGGGCATCGAGCCGGGTGGGGTGTTTGTCTACCAGTTCACGCTCAAGCAGCACGGCACCTACTGGTACCACAGCCACTCGGGGTTTCAGGAGCAGCAGGGCGTGTATGGCCCGTTGGTGATCGATCCCAGGGAGCCCGAGCCCTTCACTTACCAACGTGACTACGTGGTGATGCTGTCGGACTGGACCGATGAAGACCCGGTTGCGCTGATGAAAACCCTCAAGAAACAGTCCGACTACTACAACCTGCACAAACCCACCGTGGGCGATTTCGTGCGGGATGTGGGCAAGCAGGGCTGGTCGGCCACCGCCGCCGATCGCCTGATGTGGGCGCAGATGAAGATGAACCCCACCGACCTGGCCGACGTCAGCGGCGAGACCTACACCTACCTGCTCAACGGCCAGCCACCGGAACGCAACTGGACTGGCCTGTTCCGGGCGGGCGAGACCCTGCGCCTGCGCTTCATCAACGGCTCGGCGATGAGCTATTTCGATGTGCGCATCCCGGGGCTGAAAATGACGGTGATCGCCGCCGATGGCCAGCCGGTGCAGCCAGTGAGTGTCGATGAGTTCCGCATTGCCGTGGCGGAGACCTTTGATGTGCTGGTCGAACCTACCGCGGCCGCCTACCTCCTGTTTGCGCAGTCGATGGACCGCAGTGGTTACGCCCGCGGCACGCTGGCCCTTCAAGCGGGAGCAATCGCGTCGGTGCCGGCGCTGGACCCGCGCCCCTGGATCACCATGGACGACATGGGCATGGGCGGCATGGACCACGGCGCCATGGCGGATATGCCGGACATGGCGGGCATGGATCACCGCGCCATGTCGATGCAGGCCCATCCGGCCAGCGAGCAAGGCAACCCGCTGGTGGACATGCAGGCCATGAACCCGGTGCCCAAGCTCGACGACCCCGGCATCGGCCTGCGCAACAACGGCCGGCGTGTCCTGACTTACGCCGACTTGCGCAGCACCTTTGAAGACCCTGACGGCCGCGACCCCAGCCGCACCCTTGAGCTGCACCTCACCGGGCACATGGAGAAGTTCGCCTGGTCGTTCAATGGCGTGAAGTTCTCCGACGCCGAACCCTTGCAATTGACCTATGGCGAGCGGGTCCGGCTGGTGCTGGTCAACGACACCATGATGAGCCATCCCATTCATCTGCATGGCTTGTGGAGTGATCTGGAGGATGAAAACGGCCAGTTCCAGGTGCGCAAGCACACCATCGACATGCCGCCGGGCTCGCGGCGCAGCTACCGGGTAACCGCCGATGCGCTGGGGCGCTGGGCCTATCACTGCCACCTGCTGTACCACATGGAAATGGGCATGTTCCGAGAGGTGCGCGTGCATGAGTAAGGACGCAAGCATGAGCCATCGTGTTTTATTCGCCTTTATCGGGCTGGCGTTCGCTCCGTTGGTGCAGGCCGACGAGTTCCAGGGCATGAGCCCGGCGACACCGGCGCTCACCGAGAGCCGGACACCGATCCCGGCGCTGACCGATGCTGATCGCGCGGCGGTGTACAACGCCCCCGGTGGGCACAGGGTTCATGACAGTGGCGTCAATTCGCTGCTGCTGATCAACCAGTTGGAATGGCAGGGCGGTGACGGTGCAGGCGCGCTGAACTGGGATATCAAAGGCTGGGTTGGCGGCGATATCGACCGTCTGTGGCTGCGCAGTGAAGGCGAGCGCAGTGCCGGCCGCACTGAAAGTGCCGAGGTCCAGGCCCTGTGGGGGCACGCCATCAGCCCGTGGTGGGACCTGATGGGCGGCGTGCGCCATGACTTCAAACCGGGCGACGGCCAGACCTGGGCGGCGTTCGGCGCCCAGGGCATGGCGCTGTACAACTTCGAAGCCGAAGCCACGTTGTTTGTCGGTGAGGCGGGTCGTACCGCTGCTCGCCTGGAAGGCGACTACGACATCCTGCTGACCAACCGGCTGATCCTGCAGCCCACCGCTGAACTCAACTTCTATGGACGCAACGATCCGCCGCGCGGCGTCGGTTCGGGCCTGTCGGGCAGTGAGCTGGGTTTGAGGTTGCGTTACGAAGTACGCCGTGAGTTCGCGCCCTATGTGGGCGTCAGCTGGAACCGCAGCTACGGCCAGAGCGCGCAATACGCCCGGGATGAAGGCGAAGACATCAGCCAATGGCGCTGGGTGGTCGGTGTGCGTCTGTGGTTCTGACGGTTTACCCATCCTATAACTCACTCGCCGCCATGAGCGGCCTGGAGCCTTGCATGTCATTGTTGAAAACTACTGTGCTGTGCGCCGGACTGATCACCAGCCTGGCGGTATCAGCTCATCCGAAGCTGCTGTCGTCCACACCATCGGATGGGGCCAAGGGGGCGCCACCCGCCGTGATTGAACTGCGTTTCTCGGAAAACCTGCTGACGCAGTTTTCTGGCGCCAAACTGACCATGACCGATATGCCCGGCATGTCTCACTCGCCGATGCCGGTGAAAGCCAGCGTCGCGGCCAGTACCGATCCCAAGGTGATGCTGATCAAGCCGGCGTCCGCGCTGACGGCGGGTACTTATCGGGTGGATTGGCGCGCGGTGTCGTCCGATACGCATCCGATCCTGGGGAATGTGATGTTCAGCGTCCAGCCATGAGTGAGGCGGTCTCGATATTCCTGCGTTTTGCGCTTTATCTGGATTTGATGCTGGTGTTCGGCCTGGGGTTGTTTGGCCTCTATGGCGACCGCCGCCTATTGAATCGGCAGCCGCTGTTGCGACTGGCGGCGTGCCTGGGCGTACTGCTGTCGGTGGCGTCGCTGCTGGTCATGACCCAGGCCATGAGCGGCGCTGAAGATTGGCAAACGCTGTGGCCGCACCTGCAGATGATGCTCTGGCAGACCGAGCTGGGCTGGACCTGGAGCTTGCGAATGGTGGCGTTGGTGCTGGTTGCGCTCAATACCGGACTGGCGCCGCTGTTCGGCGCGATTGCGCTGGTGACGCTGGCGTGGGCTGGACACGGCGTGATGCATGAGGGTACGCAGGGGTTGTGGCACGTCCTCAGCGACAGTGCGCACCTGCTGGCGGCGGCGGGTTGGGTCGGCGCGCTGGCTGCATTCGGGTTGGCGCTGAGGAGTACCTCGTTACCGGCGCTCCACAGGCTGGCCCACGCGCTGGCGGCGTTCGAGCGGATGGGCATGCTGTTCGTAGCGGTGCTGATCGGCACGGGCGTGGCGAATTATCTGTTTGTGGTCGGGCCGAACCTCGATGGCATCACCGGGGGCACCTACGCGCTCCTGTTGTGCGTCAAGTTGGGCGTGTTCGGTGTGATGCTGGGGCTGGCGGCGCTCAATCGCTCGCACTTCACGCCGTTGCTGCAACGCGCCCTGGCGGCGGGCGCCACTACCGTGGCAGTCAAAGCACTGCGTCGCAGCATTGCGCTGGAGTCTGCCGCAGTGGTGTTGATCCTGGCGCTGGTGGCCTGGCTGGGGACGTTGGCGCCCGGTTAGGACTGCGCGCTCTTCAAGCATTTAAGTGCCTGGAAATCACTGCGGACCTTGTCGATTTTCTGCGTGAGTTTCTGCCGTTGTTGCAGCGTACTTTCGGCCATCACATCGACAATCAGGCTGCGCGCCGCCGCTTCCGTCCGGGCATAGGCCGTTCTGTACTCCGGGGTCCACAGGCTTTCGCGGTCAACCAGCAACTGCTGGATCTTCTGCGGGAAATCGGCACTGCGGCGTTGTTGCACGGCGTCGATAAATTGCGCCTGCCAGCGGGCGCGGTTGCCGATCCATTCCCGGTTCTGCTCGCCCAGGGCGATGGACCACGCGGTTACGCGGTTCTGCTGGCTGGCGCTGAGCGGGCCTATCCAGGCGTCCAGGCGTTTATTCATGCGTTCGGCGCGTTCCTTGATCTGCTGTGCCAGGGGCGGCTTGAGGTATTCGTCCTGGCGTTTGCGCAGGTCCTTGGCCAGCGCGTCGTTCATGTCCTTGACCTGCTGATCATCCAGGCCCTGTAGCAGTTGGATGGCGGAGGGGGTGATCTCGTGGGCGATTTCGTTGATGGCCTGCTTGGCCTCGACGGTACGGGCCTGCAAGGCAGCGTCGGTGACCTGATTGTCATCGGCCATCCGCTGCAGGCGGTCCAGCCAATCCAGGTAACCCGGCAATTGCGTGGTGCAGTGCCAGGCCAGGTGCTGCTTGAGGGTGTCGTTGAACCAGCTCTTCTGCCCGGCGTTCATGTCCAGGTAGTCGTTGAGGGTCCAGGGGATGATCACGTCCAGGTTGCGGTAGGCCAGGCCCACGCGATTGCAGCCGGCGAGCACCAGGCTCAGGCTCAGTAATAGCACCAGTAGTTTGAGCCGACGCAGCATGGGCGGGTCCTTCGCAGAGTGGGTTATCACATGTGAACCCGCGGCGGTTGCAACAGTTCAGCCCATCAATAAAACGACCGCGCAGCCTTCAGCGTCAACAGGCCATCGCATTGCGAATTGTGTCCGGAGTAGGCCGAGCAATCCCCGCCGCTGAGGCTGGAGTCGCTGTAGATCAGGTTCAAGTCAACGCCCATCCACTCCCGGGAGAATTGCACCGACCAGTCGCTGAAGCTGCGAATGGAGCCGCCGTCCACCGAAACCGGAGTGCCCAACTGATGGGTTGTGTATTTCATACTGACGCCGATGCCAAACGGCTGCGTGCCACCGAGGTCGGCGAACAGGGTGCTGTCCTGGCGGTCCGGGTCGTTGCTGAAGGACGCCCCGAAGCGGTTGCCCAACAGGTTCAGGCCGCCGTAGAACTCCTGGCTGTCGAGGGGGCTGAGCTTGGGGTAGCTGTAGTGGATCAGGCCCACTTCGTAACCCAGGGTCTGGTCGAAGGGGTGTTTGAAACCCATGTAGGAATCGACTTCGAGGTTGCTGGACGAAGACAAGCCCATGTTGGGTGAAAACTGACCGAAATACAGGCCACTGTCGTGGCTCAGGTCCAGCCCGCCATGGAACGAGTCGCTGCCGGGGGAGGTGGGCTTGACCAGACCCTGGGCCATGCTTCGGCTGGGTGTAGTGCCCAATTTCAGGTCGAAATCGCCCAATTCACGCTGGAAGACCTGCGCTTCGGCGAGGGGGCTGGCAACCAGGGCAAAGACCAGGAAGATGCAGGATTTGAACATGCTTCACTCCATGAAAAGCGAGGAGCAGTGACGGATGAAATCGGGCAGATGCCCGTGCTAGACGTGTGCAAGCATACCGGCGAATGGCAGGCGGTGAGGCCCGTTCGTCGATTAGAGGTATAGCGGGGGGACTTGGGGCTCTAGTCCTAGCGCCTTGAGAGTCAAGACGCTTAGGGACCAGGGGTATTGCGCGGTATTACTTTTTACCCAGGCTGATCTGCTTGGACGGGCCGAAAGTCTGGCCGCTTACGCCTTTGGCAATTTGCTGGATTTCGCCGCCGGACTTGAGGAACGCCGCAATCTGGCTGTTGATCGACTCGCTGGTTTCAACGGCGGGAGCTGGCTTTGCTTTGCTGTTGGATGCTTTTACGCGCATGGCGGCCACTAACCTGTAGAAAATTAACTTGGCCAGGCATCGTACATGAAATACTTGACAATTGCTTGGTAAATATCCCCCGGGAATAAGTGTCGGGTGTGGAAATAGCCAAAGTTTATCTTTGAGATAAGCCTCTAACTTACTGTTTTAACTCGAAACCACGAGGATGGAGGGCGTTCGGCAGCGCGGGAAAATTCAGTCCAGTGATCGGACGAGCGGGGCTGTGCCATTGGAAGGCCACGCCCGCCCGCGATTTTTCAGGCGCGCGCGCGTGGCGATTGCAACTCGGGTAGAATGCCGCCCACGTAATGAGGGGTTTGGACATGGCTTTAGTCGGGCGCTACAACAGCTTGCAAGTGGTTAAACATACTAACTTCGGTTTGTACCTGGACGGTGCGCAAG
This sequence comes from Pseudomonas sp. DR208, assembly GCF_019823005.1. Classification (NCBI taxonomy): domain Bacteria; kingdom Pseudomonadati; phylum Pseudomonadota; class Gammaproteobacteria; order Pseudomonadales; family Pseudomonadaceae; genus Pseudomonas; species Pseudomonas sp. DR208. Next base: position 4,767,327 of record NZ_CP081944.1, on the reverse strand, counting down.
ATGGCGAAATCCTCTTGCCCAATCGGTATATCCCCAAAGATATTCCCAGTGAAGATGAAGACTGGCTCAACGTTTTCATTTATCTGGACAGCGATGACAAACTTATCGCCACGACTGAAAAACCCAAAGTTCAAGTCGGTGAATTCGCCAGTTTGAAAGTGGTGGAAGTCAACAGTATTGGCGTGTTCCTCGACTGGGGGTTGCCCAAGGATCTGCTGCTGCCGTATTCGGAAGAAAAGCGCCAGCTGACGGCCGGTGAATACTGCGTGGTGCATGTCTATCTCGACAAGCACACCAAGCGCATCACCGCCACCGCGCGCCTGGATCGCTATCTGGACAAGACTCCGGCCAACTACCAGGTGGGCCAGGAAGTCGACCTGCTGGTGGCCGAAGCCACGGACATGGGTTTCAAGGCGATCATCAACAACAAGCACTGGGGCCTGATCCACAAGAACGAAGTGTTCAAGTTCCTGCGCCCGGGCAAGGAAGAAAAAGGCTTTATCAAAGAGATCCGTGCCGACGGTAACATCAGCCTGAGCCTGCAACCGGTTGGCCAGGAAGCGGCCTCCAGCCTGAACTTGAAGATCCTTGCCAAGTTGCGTGAAAACAACGGCACGTTGCCGGTCAGCGACAAGAGCGACCCGGCGGTGATCAGCAACTTGTTCGGCGTGAGCAAGGGCAACTTCAAGAAGGCCATCGGTGCGCTGTATAAGCAGGGCCAGATTGTGATTCATGCCGATCGCATTGAACTAAGCTGAGTGCGTTCTGCTCTTCTGTAGGCGCCCATTGGCGTCTACAGAGGCCGCCTCAATGAATAAGAAAACGCTGTTCGCCTACCTCGGCACGTTGCTCGCCTTCCTGATCCTGGACGGCCTCTGGCTCGGCGTCATCATGGGGCCCACCTATAAGTCCCTGTTGGGTCCACTGATGCTGGATCAACCTCGGCTGTTGCCGGCAACGCTGTTCTATCTCCTTTATGTGCTCGGTTGCGTCGTGTTCGTGGTCTTGCCCAGCGCAAGCTGGCAACGCGCCGGCCGCCTGGGCGCCTTGCTCGGCCTGGTCGCCTACGGCACCTATGACCTGAGCAACTGGGCCACGCTGCAAGGTTGGTCCGCTCGATTGGCGATCATGGACATGGCCTGGGGGACGTTCCTGACCGCCGCATGCTGTACGGTGGGCTACCTGTGTGCACAACGAGTGCAACGCTGATTGTGTACAGGATATCTGTGCACCGTTGCTGAGCGTGGCGCCGCCCTATAGCCCGTTATCAGTCCCTTTGGAGCACCGTGCCAGAGGGATTGCGTTCAATTGGCACGCATTCTGCTGACTATCTCGTATACAAACCATGCCGCCTCCCGTATGCACCCTGTGACGGAAGCGCAGGCCGGTATTTCGAGGAGCCCAGCGATGACCGAACAATTGCCCAAAGGCTACAGCCCGCGCCTGTACAACCAGGACTTGGGCCCGCTGCCGCAAAAGTGGAACTGGTACAACATCTTCGCCTTCTGGATGAGCGACGTGCACAGCGTCGGCGGCTACGTGTTCGCCGCCAGCTTGTTCGCCCTGGGGCTGGCCAGCTGGCAGGTGTTGATCGCCTTGCTCGTGGGGATCTGCATTGTGCAGTTGATCGCCAACCTGGTGGCCAAGCCAAGCCTGCAGGCTGCGGTGCCTTATCCGGTGATCTGCCGGCTGGCGTTTGGTGTGTTTGGCGCGAATATTCCGGCGGTGATTCGCGGCCTGATCGCCGTGGCCTGGTACGGGATTCAGACGTACCTGGCGTCGAGTGCCTTGATCATCGTGGTGCTGCGTTTCTTCCCACAGATGGCGGTGTATGCAGAGCCGCATTTTGCAGGCCTGTCCTACCTTGGCTGGTTTGGTTTCCTCAGCCTGTGGGTGTTGCAAGCGGCGGTGTTCTGGGCGGGCATGGAGTCCATCCGCCGTTTTATCGATTGGGCAGGGCCGGTGGTGTACGCGGTGATGTTTGCCCTGGCCGGTTGGATCGTGTGGAAGGCCGGTTGGTCGAACATCAGTTTTACCCTGGCGGAAAAATCCCTGTCGGGCTGGCAGGCGTTTGGCCAGGTCGTTGTGGCGACGGCGCTGGTGGTGTCGTACTTCTCCGGGCCAACATTGAACTTCGGTGACTTCAGCCGTTACTGCCGCAGCATGCAGGACGTACGACGCGGCAACTTCTGGGGGCTGCCGGTGAATTTCCTGGCGTTTTCCCTGGTGACCGTGGTGATTGTCTCGGGCACCTTGCCGGTGTTTGGTGAAATGCTGCATGACCCGATCGCCACCGTGTCGCGCATCGACAACAGCATGGCCGTATTGCTCGGGGCCTTTGCCTTCGTCACCGCGACCATCGGCATCAATATCGTCGCAAACTTCGTGTCCCCGGCGTTTGACTTCGCCAACGTCGCACCGAGCAAGATCAGCTGGCGCGCCGGCGGGATGATCGCTGCCGTGGCGTCGATCTTCATCACCCCGTGGAACCTGTTCAATAACCCGCTGATGATCCACTACACCCTGGACATCCTCGCGGCGTTTATCGGGCCGCTGTTCGGGATCCTGCTGGTGGATTTCTATTTGATCAAAAAACAGCAGATCGACGTGGATGCACTGTTCGATGACAGCCCCAGCGGGCGCTACTACTTCGACGGTGGCGTGAACTGGACGGCGGTCAAGGCATTGGTGCCCGCGACGCTGGTGGGCGTCGCGATCACCTTCACCCCGGCCTTGCAGGGCATGGCCAATTTTGCCTGGTTTACCGGGTGCTTCCTGGGTGGGCTGTTTTTCCTGGTATTGGCGCGGCGTGAACAGGTGCGTGTGCCTGCGCCGCTGGTTGTCGGCTGATCAACACCGAGCCCGCCACCAACAAGCCTGCCCCGGCGACCACCAACGCCGGTTGCAGGCCACCGCTCAGGTGGCTGCTGACCGACGCCAGCAACGGCCCGCTCAATTGGCCGATGGCAAAGCTGGCGGTCAACAGCCCGGTGCTGCGCTGGTAGCCATGGGGCGCGACGTCCCGCAACCGGGCCATCACCAACTGCATGCAGGCCAGGAACGGCCCGCCACACAGCAAGACCCCCAGTGCCAGGCCCCAGCCATTGCCCAGCAAGCAGGCAAACACCCCGGCCGCTTGCAGCCATAGCGTGGTCATCAGCCAGCGGCGTGTGGTGTTCGGGTCCTTGCGGCGCAGGGTCGCCACCACCACACCGATCGCGGCGGCCAGGCCGAAGCACGGCCAGAACAGGTCGGCCTGCCAGGCGCCCTTGAACTGCGCGTTGGCCATCTGTGACAGGAACGTCGCCGGGATGATGTAGCCCAGGCCGAACAGTACGTAGATCCAGCACAAATGCGCGATGCTGCCATTAATGCCTGCGTCGGAGTGGCCGCTAAGGGGGGCGGCGGCAGACGGCTTGGGCAGGAACGGCAGAATCGCCAGCAACATCACCAGCGCCACTGCGCCATACACCAGCCACAACGTTGCGGAGCTTTGCCCCAGCAGATTGGAGCCCAGCGCCAGCAAGCCCGTCAGCAAAATCCCCAGTCCCGGACCGGCAAACACCAAGGCACCCAGGCGCGGACGTCCGGCGGCAATCGCCAGTGGCTGGCTCAGGCTGGTGATCATCACCAATGCCCAGGCACTGGCGACGCCGGTGCCAAAGCGCAGCAACAGGTGTGGCCAAAAGCCATGGGCCCAGTACGACGCCAGGGTCAGCAGCACGCACAGCCATAACCCGCCATACAACCGGCCACGGACGTGGTGATGGCTGCGCGCGAAGATCGAATCTACCGCGCCGACGAAGTAGCCCAGGTAATTGGCGGCGGCGATCAGGCCCGCACCGGTCAAGTCGATCTGCCCCTCGCTGAGCAGGTGCGGCATTTGCGGGGTGAGGGCGAAGCGGCCAATCCCCATCGCCATCATCAAGGCGACAAAGCTGGCAGTTAAGCGAATCAAGGGAGACATGGTCACATTTCCTGCGGCTAAGCGAATACCTTCAGGCTAAGGTGGATTGACTTTCTGTAGAATTGAATAATAGTGAGCAACTTGTTCAGTTTTGGAGAAAGTCATGGAGTTCAGTCAATTGCGCATTTTCCAGGCCGTGGCGGAAGAGGGCTCCATTACCCGTGCGGCTGATCGCTTGCACCGGGTGCCGTCGAACCTGTCGACGCGCCTCAAGCAAATGGAGGAGCAGCTCGGTGTAGAGCTGTTCGTGCGTGAACGCCAGCGCTTGCAGCTTTCTCCTGCGGGCAAGGTTCTGCTGGACTACAGCACCCGTCTACTGGCCCTGCATGATGAAGCCCATGGTGCCGTGCAAGGTGGGCAACCGGCTGGCGATTTCGTATTGGGCAGCATGTACAGCACGGCCGCGGTGCATTTGCCGAAGCTGTTGGCGGGCTATCACAAGGCTTATCCGATGGTGAACCTTCAGGTGCAATCGGCGCCCAGCGGGGAGTTGCTCGAAGGGTTGATCACCGGTCGCCTGGATGCGGCCTTTGTGGACGGCCCCATCACCATCGCCTCCCTGGACGGCATCGCCCTGTGCGAAGAACGTCTGGTGCTGATTTGCGAAGCCGATCATCCCCCCGTGCGTGGGCCTCAGGATGTAGCGGGGCGCTCGGTGTTCACCTTCCGTCGCAGTTGCGCCTACCGCACCCGCCTGGAGACCTGGTTCTCCCATGAGCGCGTGGCCATGGGCCGGGCGATTGAGATCGAGTCCTACCAAGGAATGCTCGCCTGTGTGATCGCCGGGTCGGGCGTGGCGCTAATGTCCGAATCGATGCTCGACAGCCTGCCTGGCAAGGACAGCGTGTCCGTTCATCCGCTGACAGGGCCTTTTGCCACTGCGACCACCTGGCTGATGTGGCGAAAGGGTATGCTCGGCGCTAACCTCAACGCATGGATCGACCTGCAGCAAGCTGGCAAGGCTGCGGTGGTGCAAGACACGCGCGCCATTGCTTGAGCGATCCGTCAGGATTTTGATGAATTCAGTAATAGTTCGTTGTGTTTTCGTTCAAGCAATACGTAGGACTTAGGGCTACTATCACTGTAGGAAAGGGCGACAGAACTTGCGCCTACCCGCATTACCCTCAAAGGGGGCAACCATGAAAGAGAAAATTCAAAACTGGCTCCATGACCTGGGTGTTGCACTGGGCTTGATCGAGCCTCCGCTGCAGCCGGTGCCGATTCGCACAGATGACGAGCAGCGTCGTCCACGTCGGCGATAAAACGCGACCTGTAAATCGCCTCAGAATCCATGTGGGAGCGGGCTTGCTCGCGAAGGCGGTGTGTCAGTCAACATTTTATGTACTGACACACCGCCTTCGCGAGCAAGCCCGCTCCCACAGTCGTTTTGTACCAGGCCAAAGAAATGTGCGACAGCTAACGTCGCCCCGTTTTAGGGTGAGCATCCGCCTCTCTTCAAGCGTTTTGACTAATGGTCAGAATCGGACTACCTGTCAGTCGGAATCAGCTGGCTTATCTAATTCTAGAAATACCCATAGCTTGAAATTCAAGCGCCTCTTCATAGCGCCCCAACGTTGTTGAGTGCCTCTTTTCGAGGTGTCAGTCAGAGTTGTTGGAGACAAAGCTATGTTGCTCTCTTCAGTTCCTCCGGTCGCCGCGTCACTCATCACCACAACCGATTGTGTTTTACAGGCTGCGCCTGTGTCGAAAAGCTGGAGGGCCGACGCGCCCAGAAACGTCGTGTTTCTTTCGCCGGCATTGACCAGGCAGGCGCTGCTGATACAGATCGCGCTCCTGCGTCCAACAACCATCATTGTTGGAGACCAACCCATCGATGCAGATGTCCTGGAGCAATGGCGTACCTCCCACCCCTTTGGAAACCTCTGTTTGATCCGCAGGGGTACGAGTTTGGACAAGATACGACAGGACCTGTGTGAATCCCACGCCATTCAAGTACTCAACACCCCAGGGGTGAATGCGCCGCATGTGGCCGCCTATATCCTGCGTTGGCTGAGACTGGCTGATGGTTCCATTCCCCGTGACGTGCGTGTACTGGGATACGGCAATGTGGGGAAAGAACTGGTCAACCTGTTGCTTGATCGAGATCCCGATGTTCGGATCAGAGTGCTGGTCCGGCCAGGTCGAGCGTCGGATACTCTCGGTAATGCCGCCTCCGACAGTCGAGTGTCATTTGTCGTGGACTGGTTCGAGGCCTTGGAGGGCGCCGCCGCTGTCGCTGTATGCGTATCCCTCAATGACGAGTCCGTTCATCGCCTCGATCGGGTCCTCATTCAGTGCCTGCACCGACAAGCCCGCCTGATCTGTGTCGCCAAGCCGGACGTCTTCAGCGACGGTGCGTTGCACGCCCTGGCCGAGGCTGAACATATCCAGCTGGTATTGGACTATGGGCCTGCGACACTGGATGAGTTCCGACAACGCACACAGAGGCTCGGCTGTGAGGTCTCCACTTGGTACCGGCCTGCGACGCTCACTACCCAGGCGTCAACCACCGAGGCCTGCCACCGCGACCTTGACTATGCCGTTTCAATACAGCTGAGTTTGATGGCCTTGCGCGGTCTGGTGAGGCGTAAACTTGCACAGTCATTGACGCTCCCTTCTCTGCCCGCAGCGGCCAGTGCGCCGCGTGTTTCAATCATCGGCAGAGGCATTAATGGCCTGTTCCAGGCCGTGATGCTCCGGTTGGCGAATTATCAGGTCACGGTGTATGGGGGAAATCAGAAGAGCGATGGCGCCAGTCATAAGCCTGTAAACATGCGCCATATGTCGGCAACGGAGACGACTGCAAAGCCACTGCATAACGACTATCTACTTCCCGCCAATCAATATTTGGCTGTTGAGTGCAACCGTGCAGGTATCGAGCTGTTTGAAAAGTTTCTGGCTGACAACCCAACGCTGGCACCATTCGCGCGGGCTCGGGTAGTACGCGCTTATATGGACGACGCCAGCGGGGTAGAGACTGCGATACGCGAGCAACGCGATATAGAAAACAGACCTTGGCCGAGTGGCAAGCCAGGAGGTGAGCTCACAGAAATCAGTCAGCAGACGTTCTTGGAGACTTTTGGCGTTCCCGGGGTCGGTCGCGCTATTGAGGTGTCGGGCTACGATTTGGATTTTATCGATTTAAAGCATGAAATAGAGGTGCTGTTGCTGAACTCTGGAGTTCAGTTCATGCCCGGGCACCTGACTCCGATGCAAATTGGTGAGCTAAGCAGAGAACACTTCGTTGTTACTGCTATGGGGGTCGAGGAGTCAGAGATAATCGCCATCACTGGTTGGTTTTTCAAGCTGCGCGCAGTGGGTCATGAAGGCGCCGGGATACGCGGGCTCAAACTGCAGTACGATTTACCAATCGGGGTTATGAATTGCCGATTGGACGGAGACTGCATTCTTGTTTCCGGCGGGCAGGTTCCTCCTGATTCGGCGCCAGAACGCAAAGAGCAGATATTGGGGGCATGCTTGGCGGCTGTTTCTCGGCACTTTCCACAGTCCTACCGAAGGGCAATCGAACGTGGTGATTTACAAGTTATCGAATGTGCCAGGCCCGGCACCTCGGATGGGCTTTCGATAGTGCATTGGTCGGCCCACCACCACATCGCAGCCGGAGGAACCTACGCCGCCGGCACAACGCAAGGACTGTTATGGGCCTCCCTGGTCCAGGAGATCATCCAGGCAAACCAGAACCTTGCGGTTGAATGAAAAAAACGGGCGCGACATCCGACGTCGCGCCCGCTGAAGAAACCCCTCTAAACCCCGCTGTCTCTCAAACCGCGCTGGCCGCCACGCCCTCTGGTCGACGCGACAACAAACTCACCACCACAAAGCTCACCAGCCCCACCGCCAGGCTGTAATAGATCGGCGTGTTCGCATCCAGCCCATCCTTGATCATGAATACCAGCGCGGTCACAAAGCCCAGCGTCATGGAAGTAATTGCCCCGGAGGTGGTGGCGCGCTTCCAGAAGATCGCGCCGATCAGCGGGATCAACATGCCGCCCACCAGCAGGTTATAGGCCAGGGTCAGGGCGCTGATCACATCGCTGACTACCAGTGCGATGCCCAGCACGGCAACACCGGTCAGCATCGTGAACAGGCGGTTGACGGCCAGGCTCGACTGTTTGCCGCCACGCAGGCGCGGCAGCAGGTCTTCGGTCAGTACGGTGGAGGCAGCGAGCAGGCCGGCGCTGGCGGTGGACATCATCGCCGCCAGTGCTGCGGCGATCACCAGGCCACGGATGCCATCTGGCAGCGAGGCTTTCACGATAGCGGCAAACGCATTGTTGACGTTGTCCAGGTCCGGGATCAGCACATGCGCGGCCATACCGATCAGCGCACAGGCCAGGCCGTAGAGGATGCAGTAGAAACCGGCGAAGGTGCCGGCGTACTGGGCGACCTTTTCATCACGGGCGGTGAACACCCGCTGCCAGATGTCCTGGCCGATCAGGATGCCGAAGAAGTAGATCATGAAGTAGGTGATGATCGTGTCCCAGCCGATGGCGGTGAAGCTGAAGCTCGACGCCGGCAGCTTCGCGACCAACTCATCCCAGCCGCCGACGCGGTACAGGCAGATCGGCAGCAGGATAAACATCAGGCCGACGGTCTTGATCACGAACTGCACGATGTCGGTCAGGGTCAGCGACCACATGCCGCCGATGGTCGAGTACACCACTACTACGCCACCGCCGAGCAGCACCGAGATCCAGAACGGCAAGCCGAACAACACCTGCAACACAGTGCCGATGGCCAGGATCGACGTCACGCCGATCATCAGTGCATAAGCCAGCATAATCACAGCGCTGGCCTGGCGGGCCATGGGGTTGTAGCGTTTTTCCAGGACCTGGGTCACGGTGAAGATCTTCAGCTTCAACAGCGGCTTGGCCAGGAACAGGTTCAGCGCAATGATGCCCATGCCCAGCGCGGCACACAGCCAGAAGCCGGAAATGCCATGCACATAACCCAGGCGCACGGTGCCGACGGTGGACGCACCGCCCAATACCGTGGCGGCCATGGTGCCCATGTACAGCGACGGGCCCAGGTTGCGCCCGGCCACCAGGTAGTCTTCGTGGGTCTTGGCGCGGCGCATGCCGTAGTAGCCGAGCACGAGCATGCCGGCGGCGTAGATGAGTACGACGAATAAATCCAAAGCCATGACGGCGGTTCTCCGATTATCTTTTTTATGGGCGATCAGGCGGCGGGTTGCAGCGCCGGTTTAACGCGCGCATCCGTGCGCTTGCTGCGAGGGTCGGCGGGCCCGTAGACGGCCGCCGGTTCCGGGAACACACGCAGCAAGGTCAGGTACACCACCGAGGCCAGTCCCAGCGTCACCGGCAGGCTGATATCGATGCCGTCGGCCAGGTTGCCCAGCGGCCCGACAAACTGCCCCGGCAGGTTGACAAAGCACAGACCCACCAGCGCACTCGGAATCCACGCCCCCAGCCCGCGCCAGTTCCAGCCATGGCTGAACCAGTAGCGACCGCCGGTTTCTCCACGGGTGAACACCTGCAAGTCATCCGGGCAGTAAAAGCCGCGACGCACGATCAGTCCGATGATCATCATCACCATCCACGGCGTGGTGCAGGTGATGATCAGCACGGCGAAGGTCGACACGCTCTGCACCAGGTTGGCGGCGAAACGTCCGATAAAGATGAAGGCAATCGACATCACCCCAATCAGCAAGGTGGCCTTGACCCGTGACAGCAGGCGCGGGAACACACTGGACATGTCCAACCCGGTGCCATACAGCGAGGTGGTGCCGGTGGACATTCCGCCGATCACCGCGATCAGGCACACCGGCAGGAAGAACCAGGTCGGTGCCACTGCAAGCAAACCGCCGACGTAGTTATTCGCCGCTATGTAGTCCGGTGCCTTGATCGCCACGATGGTCGCGGTGGCCAGGCCGAACAGGAACGGGATCAACGTCGCGATTTGTGCCAGGACCACCGCCAGCATGATGCGCATTTTCGGCGTTTCACGCGGGATGTAGCGCGACCAGTCGCCGAGGAACGCGCCGAAGGAAATCGGGTTGCTCATGGCGACCAGCGCGGCGCCGATGAAGGCGGCCCAGAAGCCGGTCTGCCCCAGCGCGACGGAGCCTGCGAAGTGGCTGTCGAAAGCCGGCGCGAAGGCGAAGATACCCAGCAGGAACAACAGGCTCGCCGCCCACACCGCAATGCGGTTGACCCACAGCATGAAGCGAAAGCCGTAGATGCACACCGTCAGCACCAGAATGGCGAACACCCCGTAGGCCAGCCCCAGGGTCAGGTTGGTTTCCGGCAGGCCGATCAGACGTTTCGCACCGCCCACCAGCGCATCACCCGAACTCCACACCGACAGTGAGAAGAAGGCAATCGCCGTCAGCAGCGACAGAAACGAGCCGACGATCCGCCCGTGCACACCAAAGTGCGCACCGGAAGACACGGCGTTGTTGGTGCCATTGATCGGCCCGAACAGGCCCATGGGCGCCAGGATCAGTGCACCCACCAGCACGCCCAGCACAATCGCCCAGACGCCGGCCTGGAATGACAGGCCAAACAGCACGGGGAAGGAGCCCAGCACGGCGGTGGCAAAGGTATTGGCACCGCCGAAGATCAGTCGGAACAGATCCTTGGGGCCGGCGGTACGTTCGTGATCCGGGATCTGCTCGACCCCGTTGGTTTCTATTTTTCGAATACTTTTATCGTTGTTTTTATTATTCATGATCAGCTCCGATCACATTGGCTAAGGGTGCGGCAGCCCTTCCGGCATAGCGGACAAATGTTCGTGACAGGCCAGCCACAGGCCTTGTTTTTGTTGTGCGCCAGATCCTTGCCGTGTGAAGACAATGGTCTCGCGTTCCTGGCTTTTGAATTGCTCCCCGTTCATGCGCAGCTCGGTGGCCACGTCATGGATAAATATCGCCACGTCGCCCTGCAGGCTGACCACGGCGTTGCTCGAGGTGCACGACAGCACCTCGAACCCCTCGTCCCGACGCCAGCTGTCCCACAACGCCTGGTAGGCATCGCGGCTGAGCAGCGGCTGGGGGAGGGTGTAGAACACAAAGCTGGCATCGGCCGTGAACGCGCCGAAGTAGGCGGCGCGGTCATTGCGGGCGAAGGCCGCCACCAGCTCGGCAGCGGCTTGCAGCACCTCGTGCGTGCTCATCAGCGGTGCGCCACGCCCGGCAATACGCAGAGCATTTCGTACAGCAGGTTGGCGCCCAGCAACGAGGTGTTGCCAGTGGTGTCATAGGGCGGCGAAACTTCTACCAGATCACAACCAATCAGGTCGAGGCCCTGGCAGCCACGGATGATCTCGATGGCCTGGATGGTGGTCAGCCCGCCGATTTCCGGGGTGCCGGTGCCCGGTGCCCAGGCTGGGTCGATGCCGTCGATGTCGAAGCTCAGGTACACCGGGCCGCCGCCGACCTTTTCACGCACTTCGGCCATCAGCGGTGCGAGGGATTGGTGCCAGCATTCTTCGGCCTGGACCACGCGGAAACCCTGTTTGCGGCTCCAGTTGAAGTCTTCGGCGGTGTAGCCCTGGGCGCGCAGGCCGATCTGCACCACACGGTCGCAGTCCAGCAAGCCTTCTTCCACGGCGCGGCGGAAGGTGGTGCCGTGGGCGATTTTCTCGCCGAACATATGGTCGTTCACATCGGCGTGGGCATCGATATGCACCAGCCCGACCTTGCCGTGTTTCTTGTGGATCGCCCGCAGGATCGGCAGGGTGATGGTGTGGTCGCCACCCAGGGTCATCGGGATCACGTCGTGTTCGAGGATCTCGTCGTAGGCTTCTTCGATGATGCGCACGGCGTCGAGCAGGTTGAAGGTGTTGATCGCCACGTCGCCGATGTCCGCCACCGACAGCGAGTCGAACGGTGCGGCGCCGGTGGCCATGTTGTACGGGCGGATCATCACCGATTCAGCGCGGATTTCACGCGGCCCGAAGCGGGTGCCGGCGCGCAGCGAGGTGCCGATGTCCAGGGGCACGCCGATGAAGGCAGCGTCCAGGCCTTTGGCGGTTTGCAGGTGGGGAAGTCGCATCATGGTGGCGATGCCGGCAAAGCGCGGCATTTCGTTGCCGCCCAGTGGTTGGTGGAAAATCTTGTCCACGGGAGTGCCTCATCGTTGTTTTGTTTATTAGGGGTCGATTCTGCGAAATACAGGGAAACGAAAGAATCGGCAGGGGCAAATACTTAGTTCAGATTTTTCTAAACTAATGCCTGGGGTAAACTGCGTTTAAATGTGGGAAGGGGCTTGCCCCCGATGGCGGTGGGTCAGTCAATGTTGTGCCGACTGACACGCCCTCATCGGGGGCAAGCCCCCTCCCACAGGATTTTGTGTGTGCCTCTGGAGCCGCCCATGGCCAACGCCTTGCCCGACCTGAAACTCCTGCGCATCTTCGTCAGCGTCGTGCGTCACCAGGGGTTCGCCAATGCCCAGCACGAACTCAACCTGTCCACCTCGGCCATCAGCACCTACATGAGCCAGCTGGAGTCGGCGTTGGGCCTGGTGCTGTGCCATCGCGGCCGCGGCGGGTTCAGCCTCACCAGCAAGGGCGAGCTGTTCCATCAGGAAACCCTGCGCCTGCTCGGTGAGCTGGAAGGCTTCGAGCAATATGCTGCCGCGTTGAAGGGCGAGTTGCGCGGCACCCTCAAGCTCGGCGTGCTCGATTCCACCGTCAGCGACAAGGCGCTGCCGTTCGCCGAGGTGATCGGCGCCTACAGCCTGGAGCACCCGGCGGTGCATTTGCACTTATCGGTGATGAGCCCCTACGAGCTGCAACTGGGCGTGCAGGACAACCGCCTGGACCTGGCCATCGGCGCCTTCTCCAACCGCATGAGCGGGCTGATCTACATGCCGCTGTACCGCGAACAGCACTGGCTGTATTGCAGCACCCGGCATCCTTTATTCAATGAACGACGTATCCCGGAACAAGTGATTACCCAGCAACGCATGGTCGGACGCGGCTACTGGAGCCAGGCCGAACTGGCGCGCCATGGCTTCAAGCACAGCGCGGCGACAGTGGAAAGTATGGAGGCGCAACTGATCCTGGTGTTGTCCGGTGCCTATATCGGGTACTTGCCCGAACACTATGCCCAGGCCTGGGCCGACAAGGGCGATTTGCGTGTGTTGCTGCCGGCGACCTTCGGCTACCAGGCGCCGTTTTCGATGATCATGCGCCGTGGTCGCAGCCGTGAACCGCTGATCCAGACCTTTCGCGACCTCCTCAAAGCCCAGCTCAACCAGGCCTGAAAATCATGTCCAGACCCCAATGCTCCCGTTGTCTCAGGCCTGCCACCCACTGCCTGTGCCCGTTGATCCCCAGCCTGGAAAGCCGCACCCGCGTCTTGCTGTTGCAGCACCCGAGTGAGGTCAACCACGCGCTGAATACCGCAAGGCTGGCCGCGCTGGGTTTGAACAACGCGCAGTTGGTGGTGGGGGAGGTGTTCGACGATCTGGCGACATTGTTGAACCCACCCGGTTATCAGGCGCGGCTGTTGTTTCCGTCGGACGATGCGCAACCCTTGCAACGCTATGCGCCGGACGAACAGCCGATGTTGCTCGTGGTTCCCGACGGCACCTGGCGCAAGGCGCGCAAATTGCTGCACCTCAACCCTTTGCTGGCGGCGTTGCCGCGAGTGACCTTGATGGGCGACGCCGTATCACGCTATCGATTGCGCAAGGCGCCCGGGCCCGGTGCGTTGTCCACCGTCGAAGCGATTGCGCAGGCCCTGCAAGTATTGGAAGCGCCTGCCTCCTTCGAGCCATTGCTGCGCCCGTTCGACGCACTGATCGAGCGGCAGATTGCAGCGATGGGCGCAGCGGTCTTCGAGAAGAACCATGGCTGAATCAACGCGCTACATAGTTACCGGAGCCGTCGACAAGTAGTGGATAGGCTGATCATTTCAAGGAGTGTGAAATGATCGAGCCGTTAGCGACACACCAGCAGGCAGACCCGTTGGCCACGTTCATGACGGAGCAGCGAGCGAGGCTGCCCCTGGTCTCAGGCGACGAGTGGGCGACCCTGCAAACCGTGGACGCCTTGCGTGAGAAGTTCGCGGCCTTCCTCGGTGGGCTCGAAGAAGGTGAGCGGCGTGAGTATGTGCGCGCGCAGCGGGCCTTGATCGAGATTCAGACGACGGTGTCGCGAGATGTAAGTCAACTGGTGGCGCAGTTTGAACGCCAAGGCCTGGAGCGTTTGCGCAAAGGCCTCAAAGACCTGGTCGGCAAGGATATCGACCCGAAGGCCGAGCATATCACCACGGTGTATTCCTTGCGGTCTGGTCGTTATCGTCGCGCGCCTTCGGGGCCTCCCTCTCACGGACAACTTCACCTGACACTCTGGGTGGCCGCGTGCATGAATTACGACGGCCTGACCAGTTGGGAGCGCCCAGGCGAGCCCGGGGTGGCGAAATCCAGCAGGCTGAGTGTTGATATCAGCCCTGAGGATTTCATTGCGTTGGTGCGTAAACTCAACCTCGGCGGTCAACTCCGCACTCTGCTCGACGACAACCTGGGCAAGGATAAGCCGTTGGGTGTCGCGATTGCGAGCCTGGGGCGCCTGGAATTTGAGTTCGCCCTGATCGAGGCCCTGAGAGACTCGAAAACCACCCGGGTTGATCGGGAAAAATATCGGTATATCAAGCAAGCGTTGGAGCAAGAGGGACGCTGGGGGCACTGCGAAGAAATGCAACTGTTCATCCCCGATGGCAAAGATAAAGACGTCATCGGTTGGGTGCCTCAGTTTGTCGGGTATATCGGGCAGATCCTTAGCAGGCCACCCGGTGACAGCCTGGAGATTCCTCACTTGGTATTTGCCGTTATCGGTTGCAAAGGCGCTTTCAGTTACTTCCCCGGAAGGCCAGGCGGAGGCGATTTGCGTCATTACGACAGTCACCGGGAAGCCTGCCAGGAGTTCTATGTCGTGTTCAGCGCTTTCTACAGGCAGGGTAAGGTGGCGTGGCTTTACACGGTCATGGCATACCCTGACCAAGAGCGCTTGACGAGACTCAGGCGAGGTTACGCTCGTGAAGAAGGCCTTTATGAACATGCCAGAATACTACAGGACTTTGTCCATCGCACGTTCGAGTCTCGGTTGGAGGACAGGACCGGGTATGTCCGCAAGACTGTGACCGAAGCGCCCCCCGTCAGTCTGGGAGACCTCCACCTGACGCGTATCCGCACCAACCTGAAATGCCTGGCTAATGAGACTCCCGGGCTTCTGCAGACTATTACCGGTGTTGCTCGGGTGGTGTTGAGTGAGGTGCTGGAAATATTGCTGCTGCCGGTGCCTGGTGCGCTAAAAGGGCTGGCGCGCATACGGGTTGTTGCATTGTTTGCGGCACTCGGTGAAGGGCTGCTCAATGGTGTTTCCAGGATGTTGGAGGGGCACGCCGGCGAATTGGTCCTGGCCTTTGCCGACTTGGCCGACTTGCTTATCAGCGGGCGGCTGCACTCCCGACTGGCAATCAGTGTACGGCGGCGTCATCACGCGTTGTATAGACGCCTGTCGCAACTGCCTGAAGCCACCCGCGCCCAGGAAACCAAAGACCTGAGCGACTCCCAGTGGGTGGAGCGCATGCTGCTGCCCGCTCAGGCACCGGCGCGTGAAATACAGGCGCTGCTCGACACCAGCGGTACCTCACGGGCTGACCTTGAGCGTGTGTGGGCGGGTGAGAAACCGTCGGCTTCGCTGGTCGAGGCTACCGTACGGTTCAATGCCGACCGCCTGATTGACTGGATCGCCGATCCCGCCGGCGCAGGCGGGCCGGCGCCTGTCGATAGTTTTGCCGTGGCGGGCCCGCTGCTCGTGCAGTTGCCCGCATGGCCGGTGGACACCACGCTGCGTATCGTGAATGCGCAGGGCCTGGAGCTGCGGCGCTACAGCAAGGATGCCGACCATCCGACGACCGCGGTGGTCACGGTGACAGCGCTGGAAAACTATCAGTTTGGCTACGCAATCCCTCAGCGCATCACGATGGACCTGACCCAGGCGGTCATGCGGCTATTACCCAATCGTTTTGCCGACGAGCACGCGGTTCGTCGGCAACTGTCAGCCCAGGCCCAGGCGTCGCGGTTCGATCTGTTCGAAGCCCTGACCCGGTTTGCCGATATCCATCGGTCGGCCGCTATCCGCGCGTCGGTGTCCGTGCGCAAGTGGTTGCCCGACAGCGTTGGGCATGACTACCCGGTACCCGAGGTGATCGAGGTGCTGCGCGCTTTGCATCCCGACGTCAGCCTGCCGAGATTGTTGGAGGTGCTGGATCAGCATCCGCTGTCGGCTGATCAGCAAGCCCGTCTGCTTGAGGTCCGACAACAACCCGAGGGACTGTACGATGGGCTCAAGGCCGCCGCGCAGATGGCGCGCGCCGAGGCCCTCATTGACCGGATCTACCACCGCCGCAGGTTTGACCCGCAAACCCAGGCGTGGGTCCAGGCGTTCGCCCGCAGTGCCTTGGGCACTCTCGGCAAACGCCTGATTGTCGGCCCTCCAACCTATGTGCCCCTGGACCGTGACAGACATGCCGTGTTGGTCCTCGACCACGGCGAGGGAGAATTTTCGCCCTACGATCCGGATAGCCAGAGTGCCGGTGTGCAGCAGGGTGGCGCGGATGCGTTTTTCCGGGTGATGCTGAGCCAACTCTCCGAGCATGATCGCGCCAGGTTCGGCGCCGATATTCCGGCAGCCATCACCGGGTTTCGTCATCAGGTGGCGCAGGCCATGCTGCGCAATCGTGCACCGCAAGGCACGTTTTACCCCGTGCTGCGCGAGATCACCCAGTATGCGAGCCACGTCGACGCCACGCGTATGGCCTCCGAGCCTGATGCGATGGGTGTGTACCGTTTGGAGTCGGACCGCTATTTGTTTATCGACAGCCAATATTTCAAAGTGACCCAAGCGGATCAGACCCAACCCTGGCGTATCCGCCATCCTTCCCTGGACGACGCGTATGCGCCGGTATTGAGCCATAACGGTGCGGGCGCCTGGCGCCATGAATGGGAGAACCCGCTGACGTGGGATGGGCAGAAACCCTTTTACCGCCTAGGGCCCAGGTTTCGCGCATTGACCCCTGATGCCATCGACAAGGTTCAGCAGATCAGCGGCGTGACGCCGGACATGCTGCGCAAGGTGCATGTGCGCGGCGAACCGCCGCCGGTGCTGCTGGTGGAGACGTTCGAGCGGCTGAATATTTTTGAACGGGTCAAGCATGGGCTGGAGGCTGGGGCGGAATTTATCGTCCAGGTGCTCGATGAAATAACGCCCGACAACGCTGATGTGTTGGTAGGCCTGCCTGGAGCTGCCCGTGAAGACCAGGTCACGGCGTTGGAAGCCAAGGTGAATATGGACAAACTGCAGATGCATGCACGGTTTTTCGATGTGCTGCGTCGCAAGAACCAGCGTTCCGACGACCCTTTGGTACAGGTGATATTGCGCCAGTATCCCGGCTTGACACTGGGTATCGCGCAAGACTGGGTGCAACACGCCTCTGCATCGGAGTTGGAGCGCCTCAGGGCGGGGCGTGTACCGAACTCTCTGGCGCAAGAGGCGCGTTGGTGGATCCGTTGGTTACGGGTCTGTGGCGCCCTGGAAGGCGTCTACCTGTCCCCGTTGGCGAATGACGACAGTTCACGACTGATGCTCCATGAGCTGGCCGGTCTCGAGGGTTGGCCGACATCGCTGCGGGTTGAACTCTGGGACGCCCATCGCGTGATCGACAGTGTCGGTCCTGATGATGCGGACCTTCGGCGGGTCTTGAAACCAAGCGTCGGGCAGTACCTGGCTTACGTCCAACGGGCAGATGGCACCTTGCAGGCGGTGGGCGCGCGCGCGCCGTTCCTGGAGGCTTTGTTCGGCGCATTACCCCCGGCTGAGCGCCAGTCGTTGGGCTATACCCACGCCGGCGCATTGGAGGAATTGCGCGCCGACATGGGCGCCCGCCTGGGGCAGGATTGGTCGGGAATCCAAGCGACACTCAACATGCGGCAAATGCCATTGAGGCTTGGGCCATTCCGGCTGATCAATGGTCGCAAAGGCTATCCATTCAGTGGTGGAACTGAGTTTGGGCCGACAGAGCGTGATCAGATCTCACGCATGCGCGAGCTGTACCCCTCTAAAACGGATGCCGAGGTTTGGGCGATGCTGGCGGAGGCGGGTGACACGGTCAGAGAGCGCGAAGACTTGATCAACTATCAGGTCAGGGAGCGTGATCGGCTGTACAGGGATTTGCAGGCGTGGCGGGATCAGGCGTCGACAGTCCAGCCGGACAGCGTATCGGCCCGTTCGCGGGCCTTGGCGGCCGAGCGGATTCAGCGTTGCTGGGCCAAGGAAGGGTTCACTCCGGGAGTGGCCGAGGAACTCAACCTGGACGATTTGGATTTGGCAAGTTTACCCACCCTGGGCGCGTACTTTGGTCATGTGACGATGTTGAGCGTGAGAAACAACCGATTGACGGCGTTGCCGGAGCGCTTTCTGTTCAACTTTCCGGCCCTGCGCATTCTTTATCTGAATGGTAACCAACTCACTCATCTTCCCAATCTGGACGTCCACGCTCACCTGGCAGTGCTCAATTTGTCGAACAACCACTTGCGGTTCAACTACATAGACGAGGAACGGTTGGCTGAGCTTACCCGACTCAGAAGCCTCGATTTGTCGGGAAACCCGCTTGGGCAGGGCCGACGCTTGAATGTCTATAAGTTGAAGAGCCTGCGGGAGCTGAACCTGCGCAATTGCGAGTTGAAGCAATTGCCGCGCGGCGCCGTGAGCCTCCCTACCTTGGGCAGCCTTGACCTGCGTGACAATCAACTACAGGAATTGGCCGAGACGGACTTGTTCATTTATCCCGATGTCCATCGAGGGATGAACCTGAGAGGTAATCCGCTTTCCGCCGAGGCACGGCAGTTGTTACGCCGAGTGGGCGAGCGTCGGGGACCACCCGGTATTGATTTCGGACTATGGGAACCGACGGTTCCTCTTGATCAGCGTCCCGACCGCTGGTTGGCGCTGCTCCCTCCTGGAGAAGTACAAGCGCGCCAACTCGATTGGGCGTACTTGCAAAACCAGCCAATGGCGGATTATTTCTTTGAGTTGCTGGCAAGCATTGCCGAATACCCGCAGTTCATTGACCCTCACCACCGTGTAATGAGAGAGATCATTTCACACCGAGTCTGGGGGGTGATTGACGATGCGATGTCCCATGAGGGCATGGAGCGGATTGCTTACTTACCGTGTTATCGCACCCTTCGCGGAGGGATTGATGGTTGCCTGTTGTGCTTGCATCAACTTGAGTTGCAAATAGTTCCTTTACGGATACTCGATGCCGGCGTCCAAACGGCAGGGCCAAATCTGTTGCATTACTACCGGGCACGGCGTCGCCTTGAATACATAGATCAGTATCTTTCCAGGCACTTTGAGCCCCAGGGCATGGCATTCGCTTGCACGCGGGTCCTGAGTTATCGCATCGCCCTGGCATCGAGCCTGAATTTGCCGCAAGTACTTCCCCAGCGTTTTGAGGCGGCTGTGCCGGATGCCCATTCAGTCAATACCGTGCGCACGGCTGTACTGAATAATGAGACGGGAACGAACTGGCCTGAGTTGTTACAGAATGAGCCTTTCTGGGTGCATTTTATTCAGCATAAATATGCCGCAGATCTCGAATTCAAACTCCGCCGTTTCCAGAGGCTGTTGGAGGTTGCTGATCAACAACTGGCGAGCGGCTTGATCAGTGAAGGGCAGTACGTGAATCGTCTCAATGGCGTGCGGGACGCAAGGGCATCAGCCGAAAACAAGCGGATTCGGGAACTTACCCGCCAGGAGTGGACGGCGTTCGTGATCGGATGATTTTTCGTGCTTATATCCTAACGCAATAAGCACCACACTTTGCGTGATATGGCCCGCCGGCCTTTCCCGGTATGATGTGCGCCCCGCAGTCTGGATTGCGAATACGCCATGACCTTGCAGTACCCTACAATCGCCGATTGCGTCGGCAACACGCCCCTGGTCCGCTTGCAACGCATGGCGGGTGAAACCAGCAATACCCTGCTGCTCAAGCTCGAAGGGAACAATCCGGCCGGTTCCGTGAAGGACCGTCCGGCGCTGTCGATGATCACCCGCGCCGAGTTGCGCGGGCAGATCAAGCCCGGCGACACTCTGATCGAAGCCACCTCGGGTAACACCGGTATCGCCCTGGCCATGGCCGCCGCGATCAAGGGCTACAAGATGATCCTGATCATGCCCGACAACGGCAGTGCCGAGCGCAAGGCGGCGATGACTGCCTATGGCGCGCAGTTGGTGCTGGTTACCCAGGAAGAAGGCATGGAGGGCGCGCGCGACCTCGCCGAGCGCATGGCCGCCGAAGGCCGTGGCCTGGTGCTTGACCAGTTCGCCAATGGCGACAACCCCGAGGCGCACTACACCAGCACCGGCCCGGAAATCTGGCGCCAGACCCAGGGCACCATCACCCATTTCGTCAGCTCCATGGGCACCACCGGCACCATCATGGGCAACTCGCGCTACCTCAAGGAGCAGAACCCGGCGATCCAGATCGTTGGCCTGCAACCGATGGAAGGCGCGGCCATCCCGGGTATCCGCCGTTGGCCCGAAGAGTATCTGCCGAAGATCTACAACGCCACGCGCGTGGACCGCATCATCGACATGGCCCAGCGCGAGGCCGAAGACACCACTCGCCGCCTGGCCCGTGAAGAAGGCATCTTCTGCGGCGTATCCTCCGGCGGCGCCGTGGCCGGTATGTTGCGCCTGTCCAAGGAGGTGGAAAACGCGGTGATCGTCGCGATCATCTGTGACCGAGGCGACCGCTACCTGTCGACCGGCATCTTCGACGAACCCAACTGATGGCCAGGCACGAGAGAGGCCTGCGCTTCCAACCGACGGGCGGCAGCCGCGCCCCGCAGATTCCGGTGGGCAAGAAACAACGCCTGACCATCGAGCGCCTGGCCAATGACGGCCGTGGCATCGTGTTCTTCGAAGGGCGCACCTGGTTTGTGAACGGCGCGCTGGCCGGCGAAGAAGTCGAAGCGCGGGTGCTGGGTGCCCACGGCAAAATCGTCGAGGCGCGCACCGAGCGCGTCTTCAAGGCCAGCGAGCTGCGCCGCCCGGCGCCTTGTGCGCACGTCGGTCGTTGCGGCGGTTGCAGCGTGCAGCATTTGCCCCATGCCGAACAGCTTGCCCTGAAACAGCGCATGCTCGCCGAGCAACTGTCCCGCGTGGCGGGCGTGGAACCGCAAGAGTGGGCCGCACCGTTGAGCGGGCCGGAATTCGGCTACCGTCGCCGCGCCCGCGTGGCCGTGCGTTGGGATGCCAAGGCGAAACACCTGGACGTCGGTTTTCGCGCCGTGGCCAGCCAGGACATCGTCGCTATTGATGATTGCCCGGTGCTGGTACAGGCCTTGCAACCGATCATGCAGCGCCTGCCGAACATGCTGCGCCGCCTGAGCAAACCGCAGGCCCTGGGGCATGTGGAATTGTTCAGCGGCACGTCCATTGCGGTGTTGCTGCGGCATATGGCACCGCTGTCCGAAGCGGACCTGCAGGTATTGAACGAATTCTGCGCTTTCCATGAGGCCCAGTTGTGGCTGCAGGGCGAGGGCCAGCCGGCGCCGGTCGACACCGATGCTGTGTTGGGCTTTCCACTGGAACAGTGGAATCTGGAACTGGCTTACCGGCCAGGCGACTTTGTGCAGGTCAACGCCGGCGTCAATGCCGCGATGGTTGCCCAGGCCCTGGAATGGCTGGCGCCACAACCCGACGAACGGGTGTTGGACCTGTTTTGTGGCCTGGGCAATTTTGCTTTGCCACTGGCACGCCAGGTACGCGAAGTGGTGGCGGTGGAAGGTGTGCAGACCATGGTGGACCGGGCGGCCGTGAATGCTGTCAGCAACGATTTGCACAATGCGCAGTTTTTTCAAGCCGATTTGTCCCAGCCTTTGATTGACGCAGAATGGGCCAAACAGGGCTTTTCTGCGGTACTCTTGGACCCACCCCGTGACGGTGCCCTGGAGGTTGTGCGCAAGCTTGCGACCTTGGGTGCCAAGCGTCTGGTGTATGTGTCCTGCAACCCGGCCACGCTGGCGCGGGACACGGTTGAGTTGGTCAGGCAAGGCTACCGGCTAAAACGTGCCGGGATCCTCGACATGTTTCCGCAAACCGCGCATGTCGAGGCCATGGCGTTATTTGAAGCGGGCTAGGATGCCTGTTTAATCCGACTGGCCTGCGTTCTCCAGGGCCTCTGATCTGCCAGGGAGTCCGCAGTAAACGTCGGCGATGATTTTGGCGCATCGAAGGTGCGTCGTAGGGAAGGTAAGCAAGATGGTACAGGTGAGAGCACACCAGCCGATCAACACCGACGGCAGTATCAATCTCGAGGCATGGCTGGACCATGCCATCAGTGTCGATCCGGCACTGGACCGTGAAGCCTTGAAAGCAGCCTGCGAGTTCGCTCGTGAGTCTGAGCAGCAAGACAATGCGGCCAAGAACCTATGGGCCGAAGGCACTTCCAGCTTTCGCACCGGGTTGGAAATCGCTGAGATCCTCGCCGATCTCAAGCTGGACCAGGATTCGTTGATTGCCGCCGTGCTCTATCGCGGCGTGCGTGAAGGGCATATCCCGTTGCCCACCGTCAGCCAGCGTTTCGGCACCGTGGTGGCCAAGCTGATCGACGGCGTGCTGCGCATGGCGGCGATCAGTGCCAGCCTGAGCCCGCGCCAGTCCATGGTGCTGGGCACCCAGGGCCAGGTCGAGAACCTGCGCAAGATGCTGGTGGCGATGGTCGATGATGTGCGCGTCGCCCTGATCAAGCTGGCCGAGCGTACCTGCGCGATCCGTGCGGTGAAGACCGCCGACGACGAAAAACGCAACCGTGTTGCCCGCGAAGTCTTCGACATCTATGCGCCGTTGGCGCATCGCCTGGGCATCGGCCATATCAAGTGGGAGCTGGAGGACTTGTCCTTCCGCTACCTCGAACCCGATCAATACAAACAGATTGCCACGTTGCTGCATGAGCGGCGGCTGGACCGTGAGCGCTTCATTACCGATGTGATGAACCAGCTGCGCTCCGAGTTGCAGGCCACTGGCGTCGAAGCCGACATCAGCGGCCGCGCCAAACACATCTATTCCATCTGGCGCAAAATGCAGCGCAAGGGCCTGGCCTTCAGCCAGATCTACGACGTGCGTGCGGTGCGCGTGCTGGTGCCGGAAATGCGCGACTGCTACACCGCGCTGGGGATCGTCCACACCCTGTGGCGGCACATTCCCAAGGAGTTCGACGACTACATCGCCAACCCCAAGGAAAACGGCTATCGCTCGTTGCACACGGCGGTGATCGGCCCCGAGGGCAAGGTGCTGGAAGTGCAGATCCGCACCCACGCCATGCACGAAGAGGCGGAACTTGGGGTATGCGCGCACTGGCGCTACAAGGGCACCGACGTCAAGGCCGGGTCCAACCAGTACGAAGAGAAAATCTCCTGGCTGCGCCAGGTGTTGGAATGGCACGAAGAACTCGGCGACATCGGCGGCCTGGCCGAACAGCTGCGCGTGGATATCGAGCCGGACCGGGTCTACATCTTCACCCCAGACGGCCACGCCATCGACCTGCCCAAGGGTGCCACGCCGCTGGACTTCGCCTACCGCGTGCACACCGAGATCGGCCACAACTGCCGGGGCGCCAAGATCAACGGGCGCATTGTGCCGCTCAACTACAGCCTGCAGACCGGTGAACAGGTCGAGATCATCACCAGCAAGCACGGTACGCCGAGCCGCGACTGGCTGAACCCGAACCTGGGCTACATCACCACGTCGCGGGCGCGGGCGAAGATCGTCCACTGGTTCAAACTGCAGGCGCGCGACCAGAACGTCGCTGCCGGTAAAACCTTGCTCGAGCGCGAACTGGCACGCCTGGGCCTGCCTCAGGTGGACTTCGACAAGCTGGCCGAAAAGGCCAACATGAAGATCGCCGAAGACATGTTCGCCGCCCTCGGTGCCGGCGATCTGCGCCTGGCCCAACTGGTCAACCTGGCCCAGCAACTGGTCGAGCCGGAACGCGGCAGCGAACAGCTGGAACTGATCCCGCGCAAGGCCACCGGCTACAAGCCTGGCAAGCGTGGCGATATCCAGATCCAGGGCGTGGGCAACCTGATGACTCAAATCGCCGGCTGCTGCCAGCCGCTGCCGGGGGATGCCATCGTCGGCTATATCACCCAGGGCCGCGGTGTAAGCATTCACCGCCAGGATTGCGCCTCGGTGCTGCAACTGGGCGGGCGTGAGCCGGAGCGGATCATCCAGGTCAGCTGGGGGCCGGTGCCGGTGCTCACTTACCCGGTGGACATCGTCATCCGTGCCTACGACCGTTCCGGGTTGCTGCGTGATGTGTCGCAGGTGCTGCTCAATGAGCGGATCAACGTACTGGCGGTCAACACCCGCTCGAACAAAGAGGACAACACCGCGCTGATGTCCCTGACCATCGAGATTCCGGGGCTGGACGCACTGGGACGGTTGCTGGGGAGGATTTCCCAGTTGCCGAATATCATCGAGACGCGGCGTAACCGTACCCCATGATGTATACGCTCGAAGACCTGCTGCACCTGATGAGTCGCCTGCGGGACCCGCAATATGGGTGCCCGTGGGACATCAGGCAAACCTACGCCACCATCGTCCCGCACACGTTGGAAGAGGCCTACGAAGTCGCCGACGCCATCGAGCGCGGCGACTTCGATCATCTGCAAGGTGAGTTGGGCGACCTGCTGTTCCAGGTGGTGTACTACAGCCAGTTGGCGCGGGAAGAAGGGCGCTTCGAATTTGCCGGGGTGATCGACAGCATCACGCGCAAGCTGATCCGTCGCCATCCCCATGTGTTCCCCACCGGCGACCTGTATGCGCCGCTGGATATCCCGCAGTTGAGCGAAGAACAGGTCAAGGAACGCTGGGAGCAGATCAAGGCCGAGGAGCGCGCGCAGAAGTCCGACGCGCCGGAGCAGCTTTCCCTGCTGGACGATGTACCCACCGCGTTGCCGTCCCTTTCCCGTGCCGCCAAATTGCAGAAGCGCGCCAGCCAGGTCGGGTTCGACTGGCCCTGCGCCTTGCCGGTGGTGGATAACGTGCGCGAAGAGCTGGATGAAGTGCTCGAAGCCATGGCCGATAACGACCCGGCGGCGATTGCCGATGAGGTCGGCGACCTGCTGTTTGCGGCGGTCAACCTGGCCCGTCACCTCAAGGTCGACCCGGAAACCGCGCTACGGGGCGCCAATGCCAAGTTCGAACGACGCTTCCGATTTATCGAACAGGCATTGCGCGATACCCGCCGTCCCATAGAAGATTGCACCCTCGAAGAGTTGGACGCCCTGTGGGGCGAAGCCAAACGTCAGGAAAAGAATGTGTCCAGCTGCGGTTGAGCAGTTGCCTAAGTGAGTAAGCACCATGAGCCTTTCCCTTCGCGACCAGTTGCTCAAAGCAGGTCTGGTCAATCAAAAGCAGGCCAAGCAGGTCGGCAAAGAGAAACAGAAACAGCAGCGCCTGGTCCATAAAGGCCAGATCGAGGCCGACGACACCCAGGCCCGCCTGGCGGCCGAGGCGCACGCCGAGAAGGTCAAGCGCGACCAGGAGCTGAACCGCCAGCAGCAGGAAAAAGCCGAGGCCAAGGCCCGCACGGCCCAGGTCAAGCAACTGATCGAGACCTCGCGCCTGCCCAAGCTGACCACCGAGGACTACTACAACTTCGTGGACGACAAGAAGGTCAAGCGCCTGTCGGTCAACACGCTGATGCGCAACAAGCTGAGCAACGGCTCCCTGGCGATCGTGCACCACGGTGGCGGTTATGAGGTGATCCCGCGTGAAGCGGCGCTGAAGATCCAGGAGCGCGCACCGGAGCGTATCGTGCAGCTCAATATCCTTACCGAAAGCCAGGTGCCGGATGAAGATGATCCCTACGCCGCCTACCAGATCCCGGATGATCTGATGTGGTAAGGCTGCAAGCCTCAATTGTGGTGAGCAGGCTTGCCTGTGGTGAGCGGGCTTGCCCCGCGTTGGGCCGCGAAGCGGCCCCAAAACACAAACCCCGCTCAAAAGGCGGGGTTTGTGCTTTCAGCGCCGCGTGTTACCAGTCCACGGCATAACTCACGCTGAAGGTCCGACCTTCGGCATTCGGGTACGGTGCTCGCGCGTTGGCCTGGGCAAACATGTTCTGGTAATTGCGGTTGCTGAGGTTGTAGATCGCCCCCTCCATGCGACCCACAGGCAAGCGTACCGAACCCAGCAGGTCGACCAGGGTGTAGCCCTGGATATCGCGGCCGTTGTTGTCCTTGAACGCGGCGTCATAGTCGGCCAGGCGCATGGCTTGCAGGCGCAGGCTGTAGTCGTCGTGGTCATAGCCGACAAAGGCGGTGGTCTTGGCGGGGGAGATGCGCGTGGCCGGCAAGTCGATCCATTTGCCGTTTTGGCGGGTCTCGCCTTTGGCATATGCGTAAGTACCGCCGACCGACCACTGGTCAGTGACGTTGTACGTCAGGCTGGTTTCAATGCCGCGCACGCGTTCTTTCTGGTTGATCAGGCGCAGCACGCGATCATTGGCGTCATAGAACTGGGTGACATCCGAAGTGTTTTCATACGCCGTGACGTTGGCCAGCCATTTGTCCCAGTTGCCACGCCAGCCCAGCTCATAGCTGTCGACCTTGAGGGCTTGGGCATTGAGCTTCTGAATGTCGTACTGGCTGTTGACGTCCCGCAGGAAACGTTGGATGTCCGGCAGGGAAAAGCCCTGGCTGTAGTTGACGAATACATCCTGGTTTTCGCTCAGGTGATACACCGCCCCGAGGTTATAGAGGGTGTCGTCATATTTGAGGGTGCCGCCCGGCAGGGTAGCGCGGTTACCGGTCTGAACGATTTCGCCATAGGCAATGCTGTCGTCGATCCGGCTCTCGATCCACTCGCGGCGCACACCGCCACGCAAGGTCCAGTCGTCGATGTCGTAGGACAGTTGGCCAAAAATCGCCTTGGTGGTAGTGGTGATGTCCGGCCCCATCTCGAACGTGGTGCCGGTCTTGGTGTAGGTCAGGCCATTGACCCGGTACTGGTCGCCGCGCTGGCGTGAGGTTTCGTGATCATAGTCAGCGCCCCAGACCAGGTTGCCGGTCGCCGGGCCGATATCCGGCATTTGCGTGTCGATGGCTGCGCGCACGCCATAGACGTCCTGCACGCTGTTGTTGTCGGAAACCCCTGCGCGACCGCGGGACAGGTCCGGGAAAAACAGCGCGTCGGCCCGGCGCCAGTAGCTTTCGACCTGCAAGCCCTGTCCGAAGAACGCTTTGTCGGAGTAGTTGAGGTTGACCGCCTGGTTGTGTGTGAACGGTTGATCGTCCAGGTCCAGGCCTTTGACCGCAACGGCGGTGGTGGTGATGCGTGGGTTCTTGGTGTAACGGGTGTCCTGTTCGTCTTTGTAATCTTGCAGGGACAGGCTGATCTTCTTGTCGTCATCCAGCGTGTAGCCGAAGCGACCTTGCAGGTCGTAGGTCTGGGTATCCATGTTGCTGCCCTGGGACGTGTCCTGGGGAATGCGCTTGCCGTTGCCGTCGAACTGGTCGTTGCGCTGCACGCCGTTCGCCGATACGTACCAGTCCACCGGGCCGTTGCGCCCAGTAGCGCTTTGGAACGCCTCGTAGGCAAAGCCCTTGTGACTGAAGTTATTGCCGCTGGTCATGCCGATCTTGCTGCTGAAGGCGAGGTCTTCACCTTGGTTACGCTTGGTGATGATATTGATGATGCCGCCTGAGGCGCCCGCGCCATAAACGCTGCTCGCTCCGGAGATCACTTCGATGCGCTCGATGCTTTCCGGCGCAACGCTGTTGAGCTGGCGGAAGTTGTCGCGTGTGGCGTTCTGGGACACGCCGTCGATCAGGATCAGCGTATTGCGTCCGCGCAGGGTCTGGCCGAAGTTGCTCATGCCACCGCTGGAAGGGGCAATGCCTGGCACCAATTGCCCGAGAATATCCGCGACCCGGCGCCCTGCGGCTGTTTGCTGGCGGATCTGGGTTTCGTCGATGACCTGTACGGAGCCTGGAATCGCGGCAATGCTGGTTTCACTGCGCGTGGCCGAGACGACGGTGGCCTGCAATTGCAGGTTGGTGGGCTCGGCCTCGGACTGATCGGCCCAGGCCGGTGCGCTTATCGATCCCATCAGTGGCAGCAGCGCTGCCCATTGCGACTTTCTCATGATCTTGCCTTTCAATTATTAGACGTATTGACAGAAAAAACAGGCATAGCGGGTGTTCGGGTGAACGAGCGGATGATGCGGATACCCAGGGCGGCCAAGGCGTACGTGAGTGCAACCAGCCAGAAGCTGTGTGCCAGGCCTACCATCCCCATGCCGATACCACCCAGCAAGGCACCGCCTAGCGCTCCCGCCTTGGCGGCGCTGTTGCCGATGCCCAGGGCAAACCCCTGTTGGGCGGGCGCAACGGTATTGGCGATCAACGTATAGGCGACCGGCAGCAATGCGCCTTGCCACATGCCCCACAGCAGCCGGCTGGCGATGAAGCCCAGCCATTCGCTGGCCAGCGCCGTGCACGCCAGGGTCAAGGCGCAGGCCCAGGTGACCCATTCGATGATGCGCAGCGTGTGTGCAGGCGGGTGTCGGTCGAACAGGCGACCCCAGAGCGGTGCGGACAGGGCCAGGGTCAGTGCGCTGGCGGCATAGCTGGCACCGATCAACCAGCCTGGTGCATGCAGGACGTCCGCGACGTATAGGGCGTAAAACGGCTGGGGCATCATTTTGGCAGCCTGGATCAGTACGATGATCCCCAACATTGCGCCGAGCCAGCCTTTGGGCAGGGCGGTGGGCGTGGTGGCATGAGTCTTTCGCAGGCGCTGGGTGTCGCTGGGCAAGAACAGGCTGACCAGCGCGCATACCAGGCAGACGGCGGTAGCGCTGTAGCACAGCAGGGCGAATCCGGAGATATCCATCAGCCAGCCACCCAACACCGGACCGGCCAGCGAACCCACGGCGGTGGCGGATTGCAGGCGGGCCATTATGTGTCCGCGCCCACTGTCGCCGCAGCACGCCAGCGCATAGGCTTGGGCGGCCGCGATAAAACCCGCCAGTGCACCTTGTGCCACGCGGATCGCGACCAGCAGCCAGGGATCGAAGGTCAGGGCGGCCAGCGCCTGACAGGCCGCCAGCGCCAGCAGCGCCCGAATGATCATCGGCTTATGCCCGGTTCGGTCGCCCAGGCGACCCCACAGGGGCGTCAGGATCATCGCTGCCATCATCGGTCCGGCGTATACCAGCGACGACAGCAGGCCGGTGTAATGGGCGCCGGCATCGCCAAGCAGCCTCTGGATCTGCAAAGGCCAGAAGGGGCCGCTCATTTCCATGGCACCCATCGACACCAACTGGATGACCACCAACAAACGCAGTGCAGTGCTGTTAGCCGGCATGTGCGGCGCCGCTCAGCGGGTTCGGCAGGCGCCCGACGATATCGGCGTGACTGTCCAGCAGCCGCATCCGCATGAACGACTTGGCTGGCCACGGCTGCTCCAGCAGCGCTGCACGTTCGGTTTCCCAGCGTTGGGGAGCGACTTCGTTGCGCATGCGATCAAAGCACTGGCTGACTTGGGCCGCGAGTTCGTTCCACAGTTGTGCCTGGGGAATATCGAAGTAGCGGGCACTGAGCAGCACCAGCTCGCCCAGGTGGCACATGAATACCGTGTGCAGCAGCTTGTCACGGACAAAACCGGCATCGTCGTAAAGGGTCATCCCGGGGTCATGCAGTTCGACGTCCAGGCCGTGCGCATGCAAGGTCTGGCGGTCGATGCGAATATCGCCAAAATCACGCAACAGCAGGCGGCTCAACTGCCCGTCTGCGGCCATGACCATGAAGGCGTTCTGCTGATGGGCCTCGAACGCCACACCGTAGCGCAGGTACATCCCCAGCAGGGCCGGCACAGTGATCGCTGCATAGTCTCGAAAGAACGCGAGCATGGCCGGTGCATTGTCCTGGCCTTTACTCAAACGTACCCACTGTCTCAGCAAAGGCTGCCCGTGTTGGTCGATGGCAAACAGGCTACCTACCGGAACGGCCATTTCCCCCGGTTGTAGCAGGCTCTGGGGGTTGTCGCGGTAGAGCACGGCCAGGTGGCGGGCGTGTTCGTCATTTACCGGTTGGGGGTTGAAATGCACGCCGATCCGCTCGGGGACGATGTTCAGGATGTTCTGGATCGCGGGTTCGCGCGCGAGGATCGTTTGCAGCAAGTGACTGATCCGCGGCCCCATGCGCGCCGAGCGCGGCGATACCGTGCGCTGTACGCTGGTCAGGCGCAGTGAGACCGGGAGCTTGACCATGGGCGCGCCGTCCTGGCCATCAGGCAATACGGTCCGGAAGGACATGGTGGGGTGGGCGGTAAACGCGACGATGTCGGTCAGCACCAGCAGTCGGTCGCCGATTTCGTTGGCGAACAATTGAGGCAGTTCCCGTTGGGCTTGCCAAGGGTGCGCAGGCAGCGGCAGATACTCACTGGCTTCCAGGCCCTGGGCCGTCAGCGCTGCGGTCAATTGCTGTGCAGCACGTGGAAAGTGGGCTTGCCACCATTGCCAGTAATCAGCGGTATCGGCCAGCGTTTCCACGTGGGCGTACTGGTGGTGCAGCGCGCACAGCAACACCGGGAAGCGCGCTTCGAACTCCGGTGAGAAGTCGATGACCTGGTGGGTGTCCAGACCCAGTTTGGTTTTGTAGTTGGGGTGCCAGGGGTGGCCCAGCGTGCCCCACTGCTCAAGCACGGAAGTCGGGTTGGTAACGCTTGGCTCATCCTTGAGGTGACTCAGCAGGTTGTCCTGATGGGACGGGCCCATCGAGGCGTGCAGCCTCAGGCTCCATTGCTCGTGGAAGGCCAGGCAGAGCGTATCGTTGACAAAACTGTCGTCGATCTCGCTGTTCAGGCGGCTCAATACCTGCGGGGCGGCAGGTGTTTCGAGGGTGTCGTTGAGCAGCGTCAGCAACTGCGATGGGAATTGGATCTTCCGTGCGGCCTGTCCAGTTTGCACAAGCGTCACCGCGCCACGCAGGTCCCAGCTGGCCATGCGCCCGGCACGCAGGTGGTCGAAACGCAGGCAGGCGTGATCGGACAGCGGTAGGTGGTGGCGGCCTTGTTCGTCTTGGGTGAGTGTATCGGGTGCCAGCAGGCCTTCACGGAACAGGGCCTGGATCAGGCGTTGAAAGCTGCGTTCGGCGGCGGGTGCGAGGGTGTCGATCAGGGCTTCGAGGGTGACGTTGTGAGTCTGGAACTGGGGCGTAACCAGTGCTTCACCCCAGCGTTTGAGCAATTGTTGGTCTGGCGTATTGCTGCATCCGTTCGTCATGATGAATTCCGTTTTCATGGGCGTGCTGAAAGGTGGTGGATATTATCGAGAATCATTTCCAATTGTCTATTTACTGATACAATTTTACTGAATCGTTTATGCCCGCCGTGCAGTTTGCCAAAACGAAAAACCCCGCTCGAAGGCGGGGTCGTCGGGGGTAGGCCCTACAGCTGCGTGGGGCTGGGGCCTACGAGATTTCAGGTGTTCAGGAGCTTTGTGTCTGGCGTCTCATCTCAAGGGCTTCGAGCTCGTTTTTATAATTATGAGCGTCGCTCTCGTTGTGAAACATGCCGACCAACAGGTCTTGCTGGTGTACATCCCAGATGTGAATCCCATGGCCCAGTGCTTCGTGGGACATATGTTCGTCGTCGCGTTCAGTTACTTTTACAGTCATCTGCTTGCTCCAATCTCTGGTGGATCTGCGGCAAGTCGTCGCAGGCCTTTGTTATATGTTTTGTTAGCTTGCTAAGTAAACCGACTTTTCGCGCAACAAATCATTGCAGCAAACGCAACAGTGCTGCAGGCCGCGTAAACCGCGACATTGCGCCGCAGGGTGCTGAGTTTTATGACGAAAGTTTCATGTTCAAGTCAGGCATTGAACCCTTTGTTGGCCCGGCTATCGCCATCGGGGGCAAGCCCCCTCCCACATTTTGATCGGTGAACACAACCACGTGTGGGAGGGGGCTTGCCCCCGATAGCGGTAGAGGTTTGAACACCAAATCCATAGGCGAAAAAAAGCCCCGCATTCGCGAGGCTCGTTGTTCCAGCTACCGATCAGCTACCTTTGACAGCCTTACCGTCAACAGTGCCGTCCTGCAGCATGATGTTGTATTCCTTGCCATCGGTTTCTACCTGGCGCAGGGCAACCAGAATGCCGCCCTGGTCCTTGGCAAACCACATCTGGGTGATGCGCTTGCTTTGCGTCGGGTCACGCACGCGCTCGACCTTGATGGCGTCGATGGAGCCGACCTTGGTCTGGACTTTTTCCGGGCCGATCACGCGGAAGTCGTAGGTGTCGACGTCGGTGCCTTCAACCACGTTGTAGCTCATGCTTTTCTTGCCGGCGGCCACATCGCGTTGCAAGGCCAACTGGTAGGTCGACTTGTCGAGCATGCCA
Organism: Pseudomonas sp. DR208; assembly: GCF_019823005.1. Classification (NCBI taxonomy): domain Bacteria; kingdom Pseudomonadati; phylum Pseudomonadota; class Gammaproteobacteria; order Pseudomonadales; family Pseudomonadaceae; genus Pseudomonas; species Pseudomonas sp. DR208. The sequence goes on along the minus strand of NZ_CP081944.1, from coordinate 4,734,894 downwards.
CTTTGCAGGGGCACGTTGACCGGGTCTTTGTTTTCAAAGCCGGTGACTTTCTTGGCGGTCTGGTCGAAGTCCAGATTGATTTTCTTCGCCTTTCCCAGGCCGCCGCGTTCGAAGGTGTAGCTCTTCGGTTGCAGGGTGTCCTTGTCAAACAGGATCACGCTGGTTTCGGTGAGGCTGGCGATCATCATGGAAGCCTTGAAATTCAAGGTCCAGGAGCCGTCGCCGTTCTTGGCCAGGCTGCGTTCGGCCGAACCACTCATGGGCAACTGTTTCCAGTCGGCGGTGTAGCTGACGGAGAAGGGGTGAAGGTCTGCTGCTTGCACGGCTGGCAAGGCGAACAGCGCAAAAGCGAAGAGCAAGGCGCGACGCATAAAATCTCCTAGGTTCGAATCAAGTGGCCGCTGGCCGCGAGTAACTGACCGTCCAATAATGCACCCTGGTCACCAAGAATCAACCGCCCCTCGGCAAACCAGCGAACGGCCAGCGGGTAAATCCTGTGTTCCTGGGCGTGAACCCGTTGCGCAAGCGTCTGCGCCGAGTCGTCAGACTCTACCGGAACCACTGCCTGTACGACCAGAGGCCCGCCATCGAGTTCCTCGGTGACAAAGTGCACGCTGCAGCCATGCTCGCTGTCGCCGGCCTCGAGCGCACGCTGGTGCGTGTGCATGCCTTTGTACTTGGGCAGCAGGGAAGGGTGGATATTCAATAGGCGCCCGGCGTAATGCCGCACGAAGTCAGCGCTGAGGATGCGCATGAAGCCGGCGAGTACTACGAGCTTGGGGTTGAAGGCGTCGATCAGTTCGATCAAGGCGCGGTCGAAGGCCTCGCGACCGTCGAACGCCTTGTGATCCAGCGAGCGGGTGTCGATACCCGCGTCCCTGGCGCGTTGCAGGCCGTAGGCGTCGCTGCGGTTGGAGATCACCGCAGCAATGCGCACCGGGTTGTCGCCGGTGCGCGTGCTGTCGATCAGGGCCTGCAAGTTACTGCCGGTGCCGGAGAGCAGCACCACGACATCACAGGTCTGAGACATTAATGAGCCTTGAGGTTCTTCAGCTCAACCTGAGCCGCGCCTTCGGCAGCGGTGGCGATCTGGCCGATGACCCAAGGCTGCTCGCCGGCTTCGCGCAGTACGTTCAGTGCGGTTTCAACGTGCTCCTGAGCCACGCAGATGACCATGCCGACGCCGCAGTTCAGCACGCGGTGCATCTCGGTTTCGTCGACGTTGCCTTTCTCTTGCAGCCAGTCGAATACTGCCGGACGCTGCCAGCTGGCCACGTCAACGATGGCCTGGGCGCCTTTTGGCAGCACGCGCGGGATGTTGTCCAGCAGGCCACCGCCGGTGATGTGGGCCATGGCCTTGACGGCGCCAGTGTCCTTGATCAGCTTGAGCAACGGCTTGACGTAGATGCGGGTCGGGGCCATCAGCAGGTCCGTCAGCGGCTTGCCGTCGAGCTGGGTGTTCTCGATCTCGGCGCCGGACACTTCGATGATCTTGCGGATCAGCGAGTAACCGTTGGAGTGCGGGCCGGAGGATGGCAGGGCGAGCAGGGCATCGCCGGCGGCAACCTTGGAGCCGTCGATGATCTCGGCTTTTTCCACGACGCCGACGCAGAAGCCGGCCAGGTCGTAGTCTTCACCTTCGTACATGCCTGGCATTTCAGCGGTTTCGCCGCCGACCAGTGAGCAACCCGACAGTTCGCAGCCGGCGCCGATGCCGGTGACCACTTGGGCCGCGGTGTCCACGTTCAGCTTGCCGGTGGCGTAGTAGTCGAGGAAGAACAACGGCTCGGCGCCGCACACCACCAGGTCATTGACGCACATGGCGACCAGGTCGATGCCGATGGTGTCGTGCTTGTTCAGGTTCAGCGCCAGGCGCAGCTTGGTGCCCACGCCGTCGGTGCCGGACACCAGTACAGGCTGCTTGTAGCCGGCCGGGATCTCGCAGAGGGCGCCAAAACCGCCCAGGCCGCCCATGACTTCAGGGCGCGCAGTGCGCTTGGCGACGCTCTTGATGCGTTCGACCAATGCTTCACCGGCGTCGATGTCTACACCGGCGTCCTTGTAGCTCAGGGAGGGTTGCTTGCTCATGATCCAGGCCTTTAGGGGGGATTTCTGGGTAACGACCGAGCGAGCGGGGGCTTTTATAAAGGCCACGCCGTTGACGGTCTGCGAAGGCGCGCGATTTTATCAGGCTTGAGGGGCAGCGGCCATCCTCGGGCCGACGGGCAGGGGCATATGGCGTTAAAAAAATGCTAATCGGGTCTGCTTTGGTGCGTATTAAGGTATAGCCTTTACTGCGCTAGCGTTGTGACAGTACGAAAACTTACCAAGACCCTGTGAATGTTTTATCGGTCGCCGTGGTCACAGCCTTGGCAAACCGAGTTCGCGCGGTCTGTTCCAGCCGCTAAATTTGTCGTTCGGGAATCTTCCATGCGTCTGTGTAAATTCTTCTTTGTAGGCTGCTTGTCGTTGGTCAGCCTGGCGAGTCATGCCGAAACCCTCAATGGCCTTTATCAAGTACTCGAACCCGTCAGCAGTCAGTCGCCGCAAGAGCGTGACCAGGCGACCCAGCGCGCCGTGCAGACCCTGGTGATCCGCCTGACCGGCGACGCCAAGGCCGCCGAGGGGCCGGGTCTGGCGGCCGTTCGCAAGGATCCGCAACAAATCATCAGCCAGTACGGCTACGACGCCGGCCCGCCGGAAAGCCTGCAAGTGGATTTCGACCCGGTGAGCACCGATCGCGTGCTGCGTGAAGCGGGTCTGTCGATCTGGGGCAGCAATCGGCCGTCGATCCTTGGCTGGTGGCTGAACGACTCCACCGAAGGCAGCAGCCTGGTGGGTGATGGCCAGACCGTCGCCCAGGCGCTGCGCCGTGCCGCGCAACACCGTGGCTTGCCGCTGCGCCTGCCGCTGGGCGACCTGGATGAGCAGGTGGTCGCCACCGCACCGAACCTGGAAAGTGCTGACGCCACACCGTTGCGCGCCGCTTCCGAACGTTACGGCGCCGACGCTTTGCTGGCCGTGCATGCGCGTCAGGAAGGCAACCAATGGCAAGCCAAATGGCGCCTGTGGCTGGGCGACAAGAGCGAGCAGGGCACCGCGCAAGGGGCCGACACCGGCGCTGTAGCCGACGCGGTGATGCTGGCGGTCAGCCAAAAGCTCGCGCCACGCTTTGCGGTCAAACCCGGCGTGAGCACCGAACAATTGCTGGAAGTGCAGGGCATGACCCTTGAGCGTTATGCCGCGCTGGGTCACCTGCTGGAGCCTTTCGATGGTCAGCCGCAGTTAGTGGATGGCAATCGCATCGTATACCGCGTCAATGGCAGTGCCGATCAGTTGCGTACCCAGTTGAGCCTGGCCAAGTTGCAGGAGATTCCCGCAGGTGAAGCGCCGGTCCAGCAGCCTGTAGTAGACGGCACTCAGCCTGCGGTTGCTCCCGAACCTCAGGCGCAACTGCGTTTTCGTTGGTAGCAGTTTTCTTCTTTATATAGGTGGAGTGGTTTATGGCCGATACGCGTCGTTGGGTGTGGCTTGGCGGGATTGTCCTGCTGTGCGCGTTTGTGTTCCTGCTGCATTCGATCCTGACGCCGTTCCTGGTTGCGTTGCTGCTGGCCTATCTGTTCGATCCGGTGGTGGATCGCCTGGAAAAAGCCGGGTTGTCGCGAACCTGGGGCGTAGTGGCAGTGTTCGCCCTGTTTACCTTGATCATCACGGCGTTGGTGCTGGTGCTGGTGCCGATGTTGGCCAAGCAACTGTTCCGCCTGTATGAGCTGGCACCGCAGATGCTCGATTGGTTGCAGCACACAGCGATGCCGTGGGCTCAGGCGAAGTTGGGGTTGTCGGATGGCTTCTGGAAGTTCGACAAGGTCAAGGCGGCCATCAGCGAGCATATGGGGCAGACCACCGATATCGTCGGTGTGGTCCTCAGTCAGGCCACGGCGTCGAGCCTGGCGTTGATCGGCTGGCTGACCAACCTGGTGCTGATCCCGGTAGTGGCGTTCTACCTGCTGCGCGACTGGGACATCATGATGGCCAAGATTCGCAGCCTGCTGCCGCGTAATCGCGAAGAGCGCATCGTGTCTCTGGCTGAGGAATGCCATGAGGTGCTCGGCGCCTTCGTGCGCGGGCAGTTGCTGGTGATGCTGGCCCTGGGGATCATCTACGCGGCCGGCTTGATGGCCATCGGCCTGGAGCTGGGCCTGTTAATCGGCCTGATTGCCGGCCTTGCCGCAATCGTGCCGTATATGGGCTTTGTGATCGGTATCGGCGCGGCATTGGTGGCGGGGCTGTTCCAGTTTGGCGGCGACCTCTACCCGATGCTGGGGATCGTGGCGGTGTTCATGGTCGGCCAGGCCCTCGAAGGCATGGTGCTGACGCCGTTGCTGGTGGGTGATCGAATCGGCCTGCACCCGGTGGCAGTGATCTTTGCGATCCTGGCGGGCGGTGAGCTGTTTGGCTTTACGGGTATCTTGCTGGCGCTGCCGGTGGCGGCGGTGATCATGGTACTGGTGCGCCATGTACACGATTTGTATAAGGATTCGGATGTGTATACGGGGGTTGAAGACCCCGATCTGTAATGTAGTCGTCAAAAAAAATCGGAATCCGCTAAGGATTCCGATTTTTTTATGCGTGGGGCTCTGAACCCCTTCGCAGCTCAGAACGTCGTCGAGCCACAGTTTTCACGCTTTCAGCCAGGCGTTTCTCCACGCCACTAGGTGGTCTTCCTTGAGTACCCAGTTCTGGAGCACCGCGCTACGCAGGGCGTCTCCGGCTTGAGCGCTGGCGTCGGGTTCCGCAAGGTGCTCGCGAATGGCAGCAATCCAGTCTTTAGGTGTGTTTCTGACCCGGGTCACCGGCAGCTCACCGTTGTAACAACGAATATCCGAGCAAATGACCGGGAAACCACAGGCGCCATATTCCAATAACCGCAAATTGCTTTTGCAGGCATTGAAAAAGTTATCTTCCAGCGGCGCCAAAGCCAGGTCCAGATTCAAGCCGGCCAATCGTGACGGGTACTTTTCGATTGTTACACCTTGGTGGAATTCGTGGATATAGGGGCGCAGTTCCGGTGGGCACATGCCCATGAATACCCATTCCACCTCATGCGCCAGCGCGCGAACTACTTCGGCGATAACGTGCAGGTCGCCGCCGTGACTTGAGCCACCTGCCCAGCCGACTCGTGGCTTGCGGCCTTGCTGGCGATGGCTGGTCAGGCCGTTCCACCATGCGCCTGGCAGGCGATTTTCCATCACGCGGATGTCGGCATTGAAGTGTTCCAGCGCTTCGGCCAGCGGCTGGGTCGACACCACCAGCCTGTCGCAGAGGCCGATAGCGTGTTTCAGCCGTATTGCGGTGTCTTTGGGAAAAAGTTGGCGACTGGCGTTGCCGGCAGGTACATCGAGAATATAGTCATCCAGTTCATAGACCTTGAATGCCCTGGAGAAGGCTTTGGTGTTCTCGATGATCTCCAGTTGAGGCGTAGTGAATTGCCGCTGGAAAATGATCGTATCCGGCGCATGGCGCTCCACTTCTACGGGTTGGAGCAGCCAGTCGCTGACCGCACCCTCGATCAGCCCCGCTGCTTTGAGGGCAGCAAAAGGTTGGCGCACACGATAGTGCCCACTGCCAAAAAAGTCGCCGGGGTAGCAAAGGGCGTAAGGCAATTGGTGGCTGGCGAACGGATGCCAGCCTGCATCGCTGCGACATTCGTAAGCAAAACCGCGGCCTTCCAGTGTCAGGTTGCGGTTATAGGCTGGATCATTGGCGAGTTGCGGCAGCCAGCGCTGGTACATCACCGATTGCTCGCGTTTGAAGCGCTCGCGCTTGGCGTCCAGTCTGGTCGTGTCGACCTTGTCCTGACTGACGTTGGCTTCGTGCATAAGCAATGCATAAGGTGTCCAGACGATCAGTTGCCCGGCCTGGCCCACTTTCAGGCAGAGGTCTACGTCGTTGAATGAAACCCCCAGGCTGGTCTCGTCCATTCCGCCCACCTGGTGGTACAGGTCGGTGCGAATCATCAGGCAGGCGGCGGTAACCGCGCTGTAGTTCTGGTCAACTTGCAAGCGATGAAGGTAGCCGTTGGACTGCATGGGGTCGCCGACAAATGGATGGTCAGCTACGCCGTGCAAGCCGAGCACCACACCCCCGTGCTGAATCGTCCCGTTGAGTAACAACAACTTGGCACCGACTATCCCCACTTCCGGCCGCTGGGCGTGATGGAGCATTGCGCCGAGCCAGTCGCCATCAATGACTGCAGTGTCGTTGTTGAGCAGCACCAGGTATTCGCCACGGGCTTGGCTGACGGCGTAGTTATTGATGGCTGAATAGTTGAACGGATGCGGGTAGCGCAGTATGCGTACCTTGGCGTCGTTCAACTGCTCCATGCCGGCGAACCACTCCCGGGCCTGGGCCGTTTCACTATTGTTGTCGATGATGATCAGTTCGTAGTTCGTGTAGCGGGTTTTCTCCATTACGCTTTCGATGCAGCGCATCAGCATCGGCAGTTGGTCCTTGGTCGGGATCACGATGGACACCAAGGGTTGCCCGGCGTGCTGGTAAATCACGCGATTGACCATCGGCAAAGGCCCCGCACGCATTTCATGAGCCACGCCCAAGCGCTGCAAATGCGCTTGGACTATCGCTGCTGAGTGTGCAATGACCTGGGGCTCGCCGAGCCACTGACCGAAATTGATTAACTGGTGCACGAGTACATCCGCGAGGTGTCCGACGGTGCCCAGCCCGTGGGTTTCAATCAGCCGATAGAGCAGGTCATGGGGCGCGAGCTCGGCGAAGGTGGGATCGAAGCCATTGAGACTCAGCGCTGACTCGCGACTGAATGCCAAGGCTCGGCCAACATAGGGATAACTGCGCAGCAGGTCCAGGTTCAGGTCAGGCTTGAAGACCGGGTCTTGGTAACCGGTTGCCGTCAGTGAATCTTCATCGGTGTAGCACAGGCTGATGCCAGGGTTAAGGGCGATGCCCTCTGCAAGCAATAGCAGTGCGTGCGGATCAAGTCGGTCGCCGCCACGTAACAGGTAGCACCAGTCGACCTGGACGGCATGAAGCAGTTCATTGAGCTGGCTGGGCCAGGACTCCGCTCGCGGTAGCCAGACCAGGTTATCGGCCGGTGTCACCCCGGTCGGCTCGGCGTTTGACAGCACCACGATGGCCGCCGCCTTGTAGAATTGGCGGTCGATGCTTTCCAGGCTGGCGCGTAGCTGTGCGATATCACCGGTTGTATCGGTCAACACCACCAATACGTCGGTGTGCTGTGGCCAGCCAGCCAGCCGTGTTGGCAAACCTTCGAAGTCTGTGGCAGACAGCTGTCGGGTATCCAGCCAGCGCCGATATTGGTCGATATTGCGCTGGTGTTTGCCTGCATTCGCCAGCACGCCGAAGAAGCGCTCGAGGGTGTGTGCCAGCGTGCCGGTAAGTTGTCCGCGTTCGGTTTCGAAGTCTTTGCCGGTGAGGTTCATCCGTTCCAAGGGGGCCAACGCTTCAGTGCGTACAAAGAACATGGAACCGGCAAAAAAATCCGCATCGTCGATTCGTTGTGAATCAATCCCGGCGCGTTCGGCCAGGGCCAGCAGGCGCTGACGGTCGCCTTCTTCAAGGTCCTGAGTGACTGGCACGCGGTACGGCTCTGTGCCGAGCAGTGGATGGTGCGACGGGGCGGCAAGATATTCTACCGACTGCCGGAATCGGACAGGGCTGAGCAAGTCATCGAAAAGGTCATGCGCCCAAGAGCTTTCGGTGCCCCTATGTGCCGAGCGCTTGGTGTGCAACTTGACCAGGGTGTTGATGTTGTCGGCACGCAAGTACGCCAGAACATTTAGGAATGGCAGGGCATCCCTACCGTGATCAGGCACCCGATAGAGCGAATATTTCAGCCCGCTCGCCGCAAGGTGGCTGTTTACGGTGTCTTCCAGGCCGGCTACGCACGTTACGTATAGGTGCAAGCGTTCATGCAGCAGGACCAGGCGGCGCATAATGTCTTGCAGCACGCCGGGAAGATACACATGGATCACCACGCCAATGGGAGGCTCGCCGTCTTCGAGAACGGGCTGTTCGGCGACAAGCACTTCGCATTCGCCGACCAGCGGGGTGGCACTGTGTGAGGTAATGAGTGGCTGGAAATCGCAAGCCAGGTAAGCGCCCTGCAAATGAAACAGCTCAAAGGCTTCAGGGGTTGACAAGTGAGCACGCCGTACCTGCGATGCAGGCTGCGGGTGGTAAAGCCCCAGTGCGTGGATCTGCTGGGTGAAATTGGCGAGGCCCTGATCGAACAGCGCCTGCATATCCGGCTGGTTCTGGCGTTGCTCGGCATGCCGGCGAAAGAGTGACAGGGACTCCTGTATAAAAGCGAGGTGGCCGTGTTGCAGCAGATTCACAAATAAGGCCAGGTCGTTAATGGCACGAATAACGACGCCGCCCAAAGCGCAGATGTGCGGCGCTTGGTCGATCAGTTGGGCGCGGCGAAACATCACCGTGCTGGGTTCGCCAATGAAATTGACAGGCCAGTCGCACAGTAGAGAAATGAGATCTGCGCCATGCAGGCAGGCATCTGCGTCAAACACTTCGCATGTCTGGAGGATGTCGGGCAGCGGCTCATCCTCGGTGCCTATCAGACGACGACGCGAAGTGACCAGCGAGATATCGTTACGTGCCTCAAGCACAGCGGCAAGGCGCTCGACGCAGTGGGGCAGCAGCAGGTCGTCGTCATTCAGAAACTTGATGTATTCGCCCCGGGATTCCTCCAGGCAGCGACTGAGGTTGAGCTGTCCACCCAACTGCTGTTCATTGTGCAGGTAGCGCACCGGCACCACCGTCTGTGCAGCAAGACGCTCGGTGATCAGGCGGATGCCGTCACCACGACAATCGTCGGTGATCACTATTTCCAGATTCGCGTAGCTCTGGTTCAGTGCGCTGTTCAGTGCGGCCTCAAAGAACCGCGGGTTATAGGCAGGTATCGCAATGCTGACCAGCGGCAAGCGGCCGGTCGCGAGGGTATTGGTCATGCTCACACCAACTTGAACAGGGGGCGAAGGTAGAACTCGCTGAGGCCGCCTTCACGGCCTAGGCGATCACAGGTTTCAGCTTGGGCGAGGGCGCCGGGGCTATCGAACAGCTCGATTTTGCGTGTGTGGGGGTCCAATACCAACCCGATGTGTTCGATCCTCCAGCCGGTGCCTGTAAGTGCTGCATCGACGTAAGCGAGTTTTTCGGCCAGTACGTTGCGACCCGCCACGGGTTGCGCTGTGTCGCCGCCCCAATTGAAACCCATCTGGTAGAGGAGGCAGTCGGCTGACGGGCGAAGCGCCTTCAGGAAACCCTGGATATACCCTTGCAGGGCATGTCTGTCGGGCACTAGCGCGGCATCGAAATCGACGCCGGCATGATGTAATACGTTGAACAGCAACAACGTATGGAAATGCCCCGGCATCGCCTGCGCGACTGCGTAGTCGAGAGCTTGCTGCACGACCTCGACGTTGCCCAAATCAAACTCGACGCTCAAGGCGCGAATAAAGTTTGCGCTGGTCTCGTCCAGCTCCCAGGCAACACATTGGCTGCTGGGGTACGCATGAGCGAGGGTGGTGCTGAACAGTCCGGTATTGGCGCCGACGTCCAGAAGCCGTTGGCCGCTGAAGTCGAAGTGTGCTTGCAGGTATTCCAGGCGGCCGTGGTCGGCTCGCCAGCGCGGATTTACCGGTACGTCAAAGCCTAGTCGCTCGGTTACGAAAGCAGGCAGCGGTTGGTAACAGGCGTGTTTACCGGAGTGCATGTACAGCGCCAGTAATTGTTCTCTGGTCATTGGCGTTTGCCTGAACGAAGGAATTCGAAGAAGAACAGCCTGAGGCTGTCAGTAGCGAACCAGATGTCATAGCGCGGCAGCCAACAGCAGGCGTTGATCAGCCAACTGCGAGCCCCGGCGAAAAAGCGCATGTCACTGCGTGGCTGTCCGACAAAACCGCCAAGCCAGAGGTACTTGTCCCGTTGCCAGATGCCTAAAAAACGCTGCTGCGCGGCCATCTGCGGCGCCTGGTGCCGATCTTGCACCAACCAGCTGGCGCGAAAGCCATTTTCAAGCGCCAGTTGCATGGGCCCCCAAAGGCGTGGGTTTGCCTCGATGATGAAGTGTTGGCCAGCGCTTTCCATCACTTCAAACATGATGAAGCCACAATATTGATGCTGTTCAAGCAATGCCCGCAGGCGCTGGTCGGTATCTGCATCGGGGCAGCGCACCAGCTCGGCGGCAACCATCGATTTGCCTGCCGCCTGTTGGGCGATGTTGCGTTGATAGAGCGCGACGACACCCGCATCGTTGCGGAAATAGAGGTAGTAAAAACTTTGCCCGTCTATATAACGTTGAATGAGGTAGTGTGCGGCATCGTAGTGGCTCGCATGTTCAGCGTACTCCGCAGCATTACGTACCAGTAGTGGGTAAAGGCGCTGGCCATGGGGGCCGCTTTCGACCCTGGGCTTGAGTACAAGGGGCAATTGACGTTCAGACAATTGCTCGATTTGCGCGGGTATTTCCAGGCCAACGACTTTTGCCGCCGCCAGGAGTTTTTCCTTATCGGAAAACAGATGGTAAATCTGCGGGCTGACAGATATTCCCCGGATACCTTCCTGGCATAACCAGTCCTGCATGCCCATCAGCAGGCGGTTTATCGACTCTGCGCTCGGGGCTATGGTCAGCGGTCGTGTGGGGTGGTGAGCCTTGATATCGAGCAGTAGGCGCTTGAATTCATTTTCATCCAGGGCATCCTGAGTGCGTTGTGCAAACAAGTGGCGGCGAAGGCGGGTGCGATATAGCGCATCTTGAGCGTTGCGTGTGATCAAGACGAAGTCGATGTGGTCGCGCTCGAGGGAGCGACAAAAAGCGCCGACTGCGCGCTCGTTGGCCCCGGTGAACAGGATCACCAAAGGCTTTTCAGCGGGTGTCATCGTCATCGCGCGGCCAGTTGTTCAGCAAGCAAGTCGGCCAGGCAGTCTATGACTCTATCGACGCATTGATCGGTGAGTGAAAGGTGAAACGGCAATCCCAGCAAACGCTCCGCCAACTGGTCAACCGCTGGCAGCGGGCCAGCCGTATACGCTTGAAAAGCTGGGTGGCCGTGCAGCGGAGGGCAGTACCAGCGGCGGGTTTCGATGTCTTTACCTAGCAGACGCAACTGAATGTCTACACCGCGCAACCCCGCGGGCAACATTATGGGCATCAGGCTGTACACGCCATCAACGGGCTTGGACTGGAGTTTCAGTGCAGGGATTTTTTCCTTCAGGCGTTCGACGTAGCGTTGATGCAGAGTACGTCGTGCTTCTGCGACAGTTGGCCAATTGTCCATCGCGGCCAGTGCAACGGCGGCGTGGTATTCGCTCATCTTGCCGTTCTCGCCCGCCTCGAACACCAAGCCTCCACTCTGTGCGTCGATGCCGAAGTTACTTAACGCTCGCATACTTTGGGCATAGGCATGGTGGCGTGAAGCCACGAAACCGCCTTCACCTCCCCCGAGTGCCTTGGTGGCGTGCAGGCTGAAGGCAACCTTGGTCGTCAGTCCAATCTGTTGGTTACCCCAAGCGCCAGCGGCGTCGACGACCACAGGAATTCCGGTTTCGGCACTGAACAGATCCCAACCAGCGACATCTTGAGCGCAACCGTACGTTGACACGGGCATCACGGCATCAAACGGCATTTCGGCGAGCACCGCGCGTGCTATGGCGGGGGTCAGCAACCAATTGTCGGGATCGACGTCGCTGATAAGCGGTGTGAGTCCGGCCCGAATGATTGCGGTTGCCGTGGCAACGAACGTCAATCCGGGAACCAATACGCGCCCGCTCTTACGTAGCTTCAGGGCTTCCAAGGCAATTTGCAGCGCACACGTACCATTCGCCATAGACACAACATGGACTTGCGCGGGCTCGCGACTAAAAGAGCGCGATAACCGGCCCTCTAGCTCATTCACCAGCGGGCCGAAGTTGGTGTACCAGCGGTTTTCATCGATTTGCTTCCAGTAGGCAAGAATCTGCTCGACTTTGGGCATTTCCGGAACGAGCAGTTTGATGATGTTTTTCATGGTACGCACAACCGTCAATGAAATGTCGTTCTAGGCTATATGACGAGGCAAAGCAGGAAACATACCAATGTAGAAACGGGTCGGCCTGGTGGGTTTACGGCCTGACAGGTGATCGGCGGCATCAAACAATCTGCATAAATCCAACAAGTTAACGCAAACCTTTGATTTTGCTTGGGGTCTGTTGCATTGTGCGCCCGGCGTCACGGGTATAAACTTTGCAAACTTTACACAGAGGCCACTAACGGTTCGTTTGGAGCCGTTCAGTCAGCATGAAACCGATTCAGCTGCCCTTGGGTGTGCGTCTGCGTGACGACGCCACCTTCATCAACTACTACCCAGGCGCCAATGCCGCTGCACTCGGCTATGTCGAGCGGCTCTGCGAAGCCGACGCCGGGTGGACCGAAAGCCTGATCTATCTGTGGGGCAAGCACGGCGTAGGGCGTACCCACCTGTTACAGGCCGCGTGCTTGCGTTTCGAGCAGATGGGCGAACCGGCGGTTTACCTGCCCTTGGCTGAGCTGATGGATCGCGGAATCGGCATCTTCGACCATCTTGAGCAGTACGAGTTGGTGTGCCTGGACGATCTGCAAGCCATCGCTGGCAAGGCAGAGTGGGAAGAGGCGCTTTTTCACTTATTCAACCGCTTGCGTGACAGTGGCCGGCGCCTGCTGATTGCCGCGTCCACCTCGCCGCGCGAGTTGCCGATCAAGCTGGCCGACCTCAAGTCGCGCATGACTCTGGCGCTGATCTTCCAAATGCGCCCGCTGTCCGACGAAGACAAATTGCGTGCCTTGCAACTGCGCGCATCCCGTCGCGGCCTGCACCTCACCGACGAAGTCGGGCATTTTATTCTCACCCGCGGTACGCGCAGCATGAGCGCGTTGTTCGACCTGCTCGAACAGCTCGATCAGGCTTCCTTGCAGGCCCAGCGCAAGCTGACGATTCCCTTCTTGAAAGAAACCTTGGGTTGGTAGCCAGCCAGCTGTTTTCACGGCTTTCGGCAAATTCCAGGCGCCAGAAAACCTGCGTTTGAGCCGGTTTGGCTACGCAAAAGGCAGATATAGGGTGTTAAGGGCTTAGATGTCATAGTCCAAACAAGAAGTCACATAGATCACGATTGAATTTGCAAATCGATGTGATAGAGGGCATAGTCTCGTCTTCTTTACATATCAGCCACGGTCGTGCCCATGCTAAATCGCTTCGCACCCCTCGTGCCCCTCGCACTCGTTACCCTGTTGTTTGGTTGCGCCTCCCACCCTCAGCAGGTGGCAGATCAGCAGAAACCACAGGTTCAAAATCAGGCAAAATTCGTTGCTGCACAATCTGCCTCTGTTTATGAGGAAGAAGTCGCAACGGAAAAGGAACTGGCCGACTTCGCCGGCAACAAGCCTTATCAGCTTCCAGTCCTGGCCGACAGCATCCTCGAACGCGGCATGTCCCTGATCGGTACCCGTTACCGTTTCGGTGGTACCTCTGAAGCCGGTTTCGACTGCAGCGGTTTTATCGGCTACCTGTTTCGTGAAGAGGCCGGCATGAATCTGCCGCGCTCCACCCGCGAAATGATCAACGTGAATGCACCGTTGGTCGCACGCAACAACCTCAAGCCTGGTGATCTGCTTTTCTTCAGTACGGCAGGCCGTGGTCGTGTGAGCCACGCCGGTATCTACCTGGGCGATAACCAGTTTATCCACTCCAGCAGCCGTCGCAGTGGCGGTGTCCGGGTCGATAACCTGGGTGACAGCTACTGGAGCAAAACCTTCATCGAAGCCAAGCGCGCACTCGCCATGGCCCCGACGACGGTTACCGCTAGCAAGTAAACTTAAAGTGATACTTGAAGTTTGACGTGTAAGCGCTAGAATCCCTGGACATTGTTGTAATCCGTTCGCGCGAGCTTTGCTTGCGCGTTCTGGTTTTCAGCGTTCGGCAGCGAAAGCCGCATCCAGACCAGGATTGTTCTGCACATGTCGACCTCGGCCCGCCTGATTCTCATTGTTTGCGCCGCGCTCCTCAGCGCCTGTGCAAGCCGCACACCGCCGCCCGCTCCTGTAGCGGTGAAGCCCAAGCCGGTGTTCAACTATTCCACCCAGAATTTCTCGCCCGCAGCCGAAGACGTACTCTTCCGCGCGCTGGGCCTGGTCGGCACGCCTTACCGTTGGGGCGGCAACACGCCGGACTCCGGGTTTGATTGCAGCGGCCTGATCGGGTTTGTCTTCCGCGATGCCGCCGGGATTTCCCTGCCGCGTACCACCCGCGAGTTGATCGTAATGCGCGCGCAGGACGTCAGCGAGCAGAACCTGCAGACCGGCGACCTGCTGTTCTTCGCCACCGGTGGCGGTTCCCAGGTCAGCCACGCCGGAATCTACGTGGGTGAAGGGCGCTTTGTGCATGCGCCACAAACCGGCGGTACGGTGAAGCTGGACACGTTGTCCAAGGCCTATTGGCAGAATGCCTATTTGAGCGCCAAGCGCGTGTTGCCGGGCAACCTGGCACGCAATCCTTAGCGCCAGACTCGAATCGAAATGTGGGAGGGGGCTTGCCCCCGATAGCGGTGTGTCAGCTAAAGATAACTGGGCTGATCCACCGCCATCGGGGGCAAGCCCCCTCCCACAGTTGTTTTGTGTCGACTTCAAGTTGCTTTAATTGACGCTCCACCCCCAACCTACTACCCTTCGCCGCTTGTTCCAGGTGCTCTGTGACCCACGGGTCGACAGAGTGAAACAGGGAAGCCGGTGAGTGAGCGCACTTCTACACAGTGCCGCCGCGATTCCGGCGCTGCCCCCGCAACGGTAAATGAGTCAAGACGCTGCCTTCTGCCACTGTATCGCCTGCGATATGGGAAGGCGCAGCGTTGGCCTGCCTTCAGCCAGCACGCCACTCATGAGCCCGGAGACCGGCCTGCAACATCCAACAGCATCACGGTGGGCGATGCTTGGCTGTCTGCTTTTCTTTTTTCCTGCCCGCCGTTTTTGTCCAGCCCCAACGGAGAGCTGCCATGACCGATTCCCCCGACCGCGACGAACGCCACCTGGCGCGCATGCTGCGCAAAAAAGCCGTGATCGACGAGCGCATCGCCAACTCCCCCAACGAATGCGGTCTGCTGCTGGTGCTGACCGGCAACGGCAAAGGTAAAAGCAGCTCCGCGTTCGGCATGTTGGCCCGTGCCATGGGCCACGGCATGCAGTGCGGTGTGGTGCAGTTCATCAAGGGGCGCAACAGCACTGGAGAAGAATTGTTCTTCCGCCGCTTCCCCGAGCAAGTGCGCTTCCATGTAATGGGCGAAGGCTTCACCTGGGAAACCCAGGACCGCCAGCGCGACATCGCCGCCG
The DNA here is from genome assembly GCF_019823005.1 of Pseudomonas sp. DR208. NCBI lineage: Bacteria > Pseudomonadati > Pseudomonadota > Gammaproteobacteria > Pseudomonadales > Pseudomonadaceae > Pseudomonas > Pseudomonas sp. DR208. The sequence goes on along the minus strand of NZ_CP081944.1, from coordinate 4,719,494 downwards.
CCGAGGCCGCCTGGGCGGTCTCCCGCGAATTGCTGCAAGACCCCTCCATCGGCCTGGTGGTGCTGGACGAGCTGAACATCGCGCTCAAGCACGGCTACCTCGACCTGGACCAGGTCCTCAGCGATCTGCAAGCCCGTCCACCGATGCAACACGTGGTCGTCACCGGCCGTGGCGCCAAGCCCGAGTTGATCGAAATGGGCGACACCGTCACCGAAATGGGCATGCTCAAGCACGCGTTCCAGGCCGGTATCAAGGCACAGAAGGGCGTCGAACTTTGAATCAGCCCCGTCATTGCCCTGCCGTTTTGATCGCCGCTCCGGCGTCCGGCCAGGGCAAAACCACCGTCACCGCCGCGCTCGCCCGTTTGCACCGCAACCTGGGGCGCAAGGTGCGCGTGTTCAAATGCGGCCCGGACTTTCTCGACCCGATGATCCACGAACGCGCCAGCGGTGCGCCGGTGTATCAGTTGGATATGTGGATGGTGGGCGAGCAGGAAAGTCGTCGTTTGCTGTGGGAAGCGGCGGGGGAGGCAGACCTGATCCTGATCGAAGGCGTGATGGGCCTGTTCGACGGCACACCCTCCAGCGCCGACCTGGCGCGACACTTCGGCGTGCCGGTGCTGGGGGTGATCGACGGCACGGCCATGGCGCAGACCTTCGGCGCGTTGGCATTGGGCCTGGCGCGCTATCAGCCGGATCTGCCATTCGCCGGCGTATTGGCCAACCGTGTCGGCACCCTGCGTCATGCGCAACTGCTCGAAGGCAGCCTCACCGAGGGCCTGCGCTGGTATGGCGCATTGTCACGCGAGACCGGTATCGAACTGCCCAGTCGCCACCTCGGCCTGGTGCAAGCGAGCGAACTGAATGACCTCGATGTACGCCTGGACGCCGCCGCCCAAGCGTTGGGCAGCAGTTGCGAAGTCGCCTTGCCGCCGCCGGTGACGTTCGCTGCGCCCCAAGTGATCGAGGCTGAGCCGTTGCTCAAGGGCGTGCGCATTGCCGTGGCCCGCGATGAGGCCTTCGCCTTTACCTACGGCGCGAGTCTCGACCTGCTGCGCGCAATGGGCGCTGAGCTGAAGTTTTTTTCGCCGATTCACGATCGCCAATTGCCCGATGCCGACAGCCTCTACCTGCCCGGTGGTTACCCCGAATTGCACCACCAGGCGCTGTCGGAAAACATCCCGATGCTCGACGCCATTCGCGCTCACCACGCGGCCGGCAAACCCTTGCTTGCCGAATGCGGCGGCATGCTCTACCTGCTGGACTCGCTGACCGATGTCGACGGCATCCGCGCTGAACTGCTCGGCCTGTTGCAGGGCGACGCGGTGATGCAAAAGAAACTGGCGGCCCTGGCCCTGCAAAGCGTCGAATTGCCGGAAGGCACCCTGCGTGGCCATACCTATCACCATTCCCTGACCACCACTGAATGGCAACCGATTGCCCGTGGCCTGAGCCCCAATGGCGGGCGCGGTGCCGAGGCGGTGTATCGGCAGGGGCGGATGACGGCGTCCTACGTACACTTCTATTTCCCCTCCAATCCCCAGGCGGTGGCCGCATTGTTCGCGCCCGATCCAGCACTATGAGCGACAACGCTTTTCCCCAGGCCGACCGCGACGCCGTCTACCGCGCCATCGCCGAACGCCGCGACATGCGCCACTTCAGCGGCGGCACTGTCGCCCCCGAGCTGCTCCACCGCTTGCTCCAGGCCGCACACCAGGCGCCCAGCGTCGGCCTGATGCAGCCCTGGCGCTTTATTCGCATCAGCGATCGCCAGTTGCGTGGGCAGATTCAACAGGTGGTGGAAGAAGAACGCGTACGCACCGCCGAAGCCCTGGGCGAGCGTTCCGATGAGTTCATGAAGCTCAAGGTCGAAGGCATTCACGACTGTGCCGAAGTGCTGGTAGCGGCGTTGATGGATGATCGCGAGCGGCACATCTTCGGGCGTCGCACCCTGCCGGAAATGGACATGGCGTCATTGTCCTGTGCTATCCAGAATTTGTGGCTGGCGGCGCGGGTCGAAGGCCTGGGCATGGGCTGGGTCTCGTTGTTCGAACCCCAGGCGCTGGCCGATCTGCTGGGTTTGCCGCCCGGTGCGAAACCCCTGGCCGTGTTGTGCCTGGGGCCGGTAGCCGAGTTCTACCCGGCACCGATGTTGCAGCTCGAAGGCTGGACCGAGCCTCGGCCCTTGAGTGACATGTTGTATGAAAATGCGTGGGGAGTGAGTCAATGAGTGTGGCCTTGCTGTGTGTCGCTGCAGTCGCGCTGGATGCGCTGCTGGGCGAACCCAGGCGCTGGCATCCGCTGGTGGCGTTCGGCGATTTTGCCGGGCGCATCGAGCAACGTTTCAATACCGGTGGCCGTGGCTGGCGCAGCCATGGCGTGACCGCGTGGTTTATCGCCGTGGTGCCGCTGACGCTGCTGGCTACGGCCTTGTCGTGGGCGCCTTACATTGGCTGGGTACTGGAGATCCTGGCGTTGTACTGCGCCCTTGGCATGCGCAGCCTTGGCGAGCATGTGATCCCGGTGGCCCAGGCCCTGCGCAGTGATGACTTGGAGGCGGCGCGCAAACGCGTGAGCTACCTGGTCAGCCGCCAGACCAGCGAGCTGGACCGCACCGAAGTCGCCCGTGCCGCCACCGAATCGGTGCTGGAGAACGGCAGCGATGCGGTGTTCGCTGCGATTTTCTGGTTTGTGGTGGCCGGTGTGCCGGGCGTGGTGCTTTACCGCCTGAGCAACACCCTCGACGCCATGTGGGGTTATCGCAACGAGCGTTTTGAGCGCTTCGGTTGGGCGGCGGCAAAAATCGACGATGTGCTGAACTACATTCCCGCACGCCTGGTGGCGTTGACCTACGCGTTGCTGGGCAAGACCCGGCTGGCGCTCAAATGCTGGCGCACCCAGGGCCCGACCTGGGACAGCCCCAACGCCGGCCCGGTCATGGCCGCTGGTGCGGGCGCCCTGGGCGTGGAGCTGGGCGGTGCCGCGATCTATCACGGCGAAGTGCACCATCGTCCGCAACTGGGCGAAGGCCCGGCGGCGGATGCCGATTCCATCGATCGGGGCTGGCAACTGGTGCAGCGCGGCGTATGGTTGTGGCTGTTGATCCTGTGCGCGGGGGCGCAATTCTATGCTTGAGCATGGTGGCCGGCTGCGCAAGGCAGCGATTCAGTACGGGATAGCCGAAGCCGACTGGCTCGACCTGTCCAGCGGGCTCGCGCCCTGGCCCTGGCCGATCCCCGAGATTCCCCTGCGTGCCTGGGCGCGCCTGCCGGAAACCGACGACGGCCTGGAGCAGGCCGCCAGCGAATACTACGGCGCTGCGCATCTATTGCCGGTGCCGGGTTCCCAGGCGGCGATCCAGTTGTTGCCGCGCCTGCGTCGCGCCGGCAAGGTCGGCGTGCTGTCGCCGTGCTATGCCGAACACGCCGAAGCCTGGCGCCGTGCCGGTTACGTGGTGCGCGAAGTGCAGGAACAGGAAGTCGACTTCTTTCTTGATGGCCTCGACGTGCTGGTGGTGGTCAACCCCAATAACCCCACCGGCCTGAGCCTGAGCCCGCAACGCCTGCTGGATTGGCACTCGCGGCTGGCCCAGCGCGGCGGCTGGCTGGTGGTGGATGAAGCCTTCATGGACGTCACCCCGCAACTGAGCCTGGCCGGCCAGGCGCATCAGGTCGGTTTGATCGTGCTGCGTTCGTTCGGCAAGTTCTTCGGCCTGGCCGGCGTGCGGCTGGGCTTTGTGTTGGCCGAGCGCAAGTTGCTCAAGTTGCTCGCCGAGCAGGTCGGCCCCTGGGCGGTCAGCGGACCGACGCGGGTGCTGGGCCAAGGGTGCCTGCGCGACACCGCCGGGCATGCGCGGCAACGCACGCGTTGCATAGAGGCGGGCCAGCGCTTGTTCGCGTTGCTGGAGCGCCACGGCTTTCCACCTCAGGGCGGCTGTGCCTTGTTCCAATGGCTGATCACGCCCCATGCCGAACGTGTGCACGAATTCATGGCCCAGCGCGGCATTCTGCTGCGCCTGTTCGTCCACGACAGCAGCCTGCGTTTCGGCCTGCCCGACACTGAGGCCGACTGGCAGCGCCTCGACGACGCCCTGGCCGCCTATAAGGACGCAACATGAGTACGCTGATGGTGCAGGGCACCACCTCCGATGCCGGCAAAAGTACGTTAGTGACCGCGTTGTGCCGCTGGCTGGTGCGCCAGGGTGTGGCCGTGGCGCCGTTCAAGCCGCAGAACATGGCGCTCAACAGCGCCGTGACCGCCGAAGGTGGTGAAATCGGCCGCGCCCAGGCGGTGCAGGCCCAGGCCGCCAACCTGGCGCCTCATACCGACATGAACCCGGTGCTGCTCAAACCCAACAGCGACACCGGCTCCCAAGTGATCATCCACGGCCGTGCCGTGACCACCATGAACGCCGTGGCCTATCACGACTACAAAGCCATTGCGATGCAGGCGGTGCTGGCCTCCCACGCCCGGTTGAACCAGGCCTATCCCGTGGTCATTGTGGAAGGCGCTGGCTCCCCGGCGGAAATCAACCTGCGCGCCAACGACATCGCCAACATGGGCTTCGCCGAGGCGGTGGATTGCCCGGTGTTGCTGATTGCCGATATCAATCGCGGCGGGGTATTCGCCCACTTGGTCGGCACCCTGGAGCTGCTGTCACCCACGGAACAGGCGCGGGTCAAAGGCTTCATCATCAACCGTTTTCGCGGTGACATCGCGCTGTTGCAACCCGGCCTGGACTGGCTGGAAGCACGCACCGGCAAACCGGTGGTGGGCGTTCTGCCTTACGTGATGGACCTGCACCTGGAAGCCGAGGACGGCATCGACCAACGCCAGATCGACAAGGCGGCCCAGGTGCTCAAGGTGGTGGTCCCGGTGTTGCCGCGCATCAGCAACCATACGGATTTCGACCCGCTGCGCTTGCACCCCCAGGTGGATTTGCAATTCATCGGGCCAGGCCAGCCGATCCCGGCCGCCGACCTGATCATCCTGCCCGGCTCGAAAAGTGTGCGCAGCGACCTGGCCTATCTGCGTGCCAACGGTTGGGACGCCGCCGTGGCGCGTCACTTGCGTTATGGCGGCAAGGTGCTCGGCATTTGCGGCGGCTTGCAGATGCTCGGCGAGCAAGTGCACGACCCGTTGGGCCTGGAAGGGCCTGCCGGTTCCAGCGATGGCCTGGGGCTGCTGGCATTCAGTACCACGCTGGAAGAAGAGAAGCAGTTGCGCAACGTGCGTGGGCGTTTGTTGTTGGAGAATGCCGAGGTCAGCGGTTATGAGATCCATGCGGGCGTGACCTGCGGTGATGCTTTGTCGAATGCCGCCGTGCTGCTGGATGATGGCCGCAGCGATGGCGCACAAAGTGCCGATGGGCAGATCCTTGGCACCTACTTGCATGGCTTGTTCGAAAGCCCGGCCGCGTGCAGCGCCTTGTTGCGCTGGGCCGGTTTGCAGGACGTGCAGGAAGTGGATTACCACGCCCTGCGCGAGCGCGATATCGAGCGCCTGGCAGACTTGGTAGAGAACCACCTGGATACCGATTTGTTGCGCAGTTTGTGTGGAGTCACCCCATGCTCCAGCTGATCCTCGGTGGTGCCCGGTCCGGCAAAAGCCGCCTCGCCGAAAAGCTTGCCAGCGACAGTGGCTTGCCCGTCACGTACATCGCCACCAGCCAACCGCTGGATGGCGAGATGAGCGCGCGTGTCGCCCTGCATCGCCAGCGTCGCCCCGACCATTGGGGGCTGATCGAAGAACCCGTTGAACTGGCGCGGGTACTGCGCGACAACGCGGCAACCGAGCGCTGCCTGCTGGTGGATTGCCTGACCCTGTGGCTCACCAATCTGCTGATGCTTGAGGATTCGCATCGTCTGGCCGCCGAGCGCGATCAACTGCTGGAAACCCTGGCCGCGCTGCCGGGTGAAATCATTTTTGTCAGCAACGAGACCGGTCTGGGTGTCGTGCCGCTGGGCGAATTGACTCGCCGCTATGTGGATGAAGCCGGTTGGCTGCATCAAGCCTTGGCCGAGCGATGTCAGCGTGTTCTCCTGACCGTCGCCGGCCTGCCCCTGACTTTGAAAGGTACTGCGTTATGACTGACACCTGGTGGCTCAACCCGTGTAAGGCGATTGACACTCAAGCCTACGAACACGCCCTGGCACGCCAACAGCAACTGACCAAACCGGCCGGCTCCCTCGGCCAGTTGGAAGCGCTGGCGGTGCAATTGGCCGGCTTGCAGGGCCAGGTCAAACCGTCGGTGGACGCGCTGTGGATCGCCATCTTCGCCGGTGACCATGGCGTGGTCGCGGAAGGTGTGTCGGCGTTTCCCCAGGAGGTCACCGGGCAGATGCTGCACAACTTCGTCAGCGGTGGTGCGGCTATCAGCGTCTTGGCGCGGCAGCTGGAAGCACAGTTGGAAGTGGTCGACCTGGGCACGGTGAACCCGTCCCTGGACCTGCCCGGTGTGCGTCACCTGAACATCGGCGCGGGCACCGCCAATTTTGTCGACGGCCCGGCCATGACCGAGGCCCAGGGGCAACGTGCCCTGCAAGCCGGTCGCGACAGTGCGCGGCGTGCGTTGGCTAGCGGTGCTCAGCTGTTTATCGGCGGTGAGATGGGCATCGGCAACACCACCGCCGCCAGTGCCCTGGCGTGTGCCTTGCTCGATTGCCAGGTCAGTGACCTGACGGGGCCGGGCACCGGCTTGAATGCCCAGGGCGTGAGCCACAAGGTGGCCGTGATCGAGCGCGCACTGGCGGTGCATGCCGCCCAACGCGGCGATGTCTTGCAGACCCTGTTCAATCTCGGCGGCTTCGAGATCGCCGCGCTGGTCGGTGCATACCTGGCGTGTGCCCAGGAAGGCATCGTGTTGTTGGTGGATGGGTTCATCTGCACCGTCGCGGCACTGGTCGCCACGCGCCTGAACCCGGCATGCCGCGAGTGGCTGGTGTTCGGCCATCGTGGCGCCGAGCCTGGCCATCGTCATGTGCTGCAACACCTCGACGCGCAGCCGTTGCTGGAACTGGGCCTGCGCCTGGGCGAAGGCAGTGGTGCGGCGCTGGCAGTGCCGTTGTTGCGCCTTGCCTGTGCATTGCACGGGCAAATGGCGACCTTCGCCGAAGCCGCCGTGGCGGACCGCCCGGCATGATCTTGCACCTCGACCTGCTGCGCCACGGCGAAACCGAGCTGGGTGGCGGCCTGCGCGGCAGCCTGGACGATGCACTCACCGCCAATGGCTGGGTGCAGATGCGCGAGGCCGTGGTGGCGCGGGGGCCGTGGGACCGCCTGATCAGTTCGCCGCTGCAACGCTGTGCGCGATTTGCCGAAGAATTGGGCGCCCGGCTCAAGCTGCCGGTGACGCTGGAGAAGGACCTGCAAGAGCTGCACTTCGGTGCGTGGGAAGGGCAGAGTGCGGCGACCTTGATGGAGACCGACGCCGGAGGGCTGGGGCTGTTCTGGGCCGATCCTTATAGCTTTACACCGCCGGACGGGGAGCCGGTCAGCGCCTTTTCCGAACGGGTTCTGGGGGCTGTCTCACGTTTGCATCAGGCATATGCCGGTGAACGAGTGTTGTTGATCAGTCACGGCGGCGTGATGCGCCTGTTACTGGCGCAGGCGCGTGGCTTGCCCCGGGAGCAGTTGTTGAACGTCGAGGTCGGTCATGGTGGGCTGTTCAGTCTGCAGGTTGCGGCTGACGGAACTCTGAAGGAAGGGGAGTAGACGTGCTGCCATTCTGGATCGCCCTGCAATTTCTCAGCAGTCTGCCGATTCGCCTGCCGGGCATGCCGCAGCCTCAGGAACTGGGGCGTTCGCTGCTGTTTTATCCGGTGGTAGGCCTGTTGTTCGGCGTGCTGTTGTGGGCGCTGAACAGCGTATTGATGGGCGCGCCATTGCTGCTGCATGCCGCACTGTTACTGACTGCCTGGGTATTGCTCAGCGGCGGCTTGCACCTGGATGGCCTGGCGGACAGCGCCGATGCCTGGCTGGGCGGCTTCGGTGACCGCGAGCGCACGCTCACGATCATGAAGGACCCGCGCAGCGGGCCGATTGCCGTGGTGACGCTGGGGTTGGTGCTGTTGCTCAAGTTCACTGCGCTGGTGGCTTTGATCGAGCAACACAATGGCGCCGCGCTGATCCTGGCGCCGCTGATCGGCCGCGCATCGATGCTGGCGCTGTTTCTCACCACGCGCTATGTGCGTGCAGGGGGACTGGGCCAGGCTCTGTCGGATCATTTACCGAGGATTGTCGGTCAACAGGTACTGATCCTCAGTGGTCTTGCCTGCATCCTGATTGGCGGCTTCAGCGGCGGGGTTGCGGTATTGCTCGCGGCGATCTGCTTTCTGGGGCTGCGCCAACTGATGGTCAATCGCTTGGGCGGCACCACCGGTGACACCGCAGGGGCCTTGCTGGAGCTGCTGGAAGTCGTGGTGTTGGTCGGCCTGGCGCTGTAACACTTTCTTGCATTTCCTTAATCGCGGGTATATACACGTTCCATGCTTGCCTCCCAATGTTTATGTACCAACCTGCGACGTGCCGCCCGTGGCGTCAGCAGGCATTACGACGGCGCTCTCGACGGCTTCGGGATCAACGTCGCCCAGTATTCTTTGCTGTGCAACCTGCAACGACTCGACCAGCCGAGCATTTCCAGCCTGGCGGACGCCATGGGCCTGGATCGCAGCACCTTGGGCCGCAACCTGCGGGTGCTGGAAGGCGAGGGCCTGGTGCAACTGGTGGAAGGCGACGACCTGCGCAATCGCCTGGTGATCTTGACCCGGGAGGGTGAGGCGCGACTCGCCGCCGCATTACCCGCCTGGGAAGCGGCGCAGCAGAAATTGATCGATCAACTCGGCGCGGAAAAACGCGAAACCTTGTTGGCCTTGCTGGACGAACTCGCCTGAATGGGAGTTTGTTCGAATACAAGCGGGTATATACCCGCGAGCGGAGAATAAGAAATGACCTCGATGTGGCGCACCAGTGGCTGGATTCTTGTGGGGAGTGCGCTGATCCTGGCGTTGTCGTTGGGCGTGCGCCACGGTTTCGGCCTGTTCCTGGCGCCGATGAGCAGCGAGTTTGGCTGGGGCCGCGAGACCTTCGCCTTCGCCATCGCCCTGCAGAACCTGATCTGGGGTCTGGCGCAGCCGTTCACCGGCGCCCTGGCCGACCGTTTTGGTGCCACCAAAGCGGTATTTGTCGGCGGTGTTCTGTACGCCGTTGGCCTGGTGTTGATGGGCATGTCCGATTCGGCGTGGTCGTTGTCCCTCAGTGCGGGCTTGTTGATTGGTATCGGCCTGTCCGGCACCTCGTTCTCAGTGATTCTGGGTGTGGTCGGCCGCGCGGTGGCGCCGGAAAAACGCAGCATGGCGATGGGGATCGCCAGTGCGGCCGGTTCGTTCGGCCAGTTTGCGATGGTACCGGGCACGCTGGGTTTGATCAGTTGGCTGGGCTGGTCGGCGGCATTGCTCGCACTGGGCTTGATGGTGGCGCTGATCCTGCCGCTGGTCGCCATGCTCAAGGACCGGCCTCTACCAGCGCTGGCCGGCCAGCAGACCCTGCGTGAAGCCTTGAAGGAAGCCTGCTCCCATTCCGGCTTCTGGCTGCTGGCGTTCGGCTTTTTTGTCTGCGGTTTTCAAGTAGTGTTTATCGGCGTGCACCTGCCGGCTTACCTCGTAGACCAGCACTTGCCGGCCACGGTTGGCACCACGGTGCTGGCCCTGATTGGCCTGTTCAATATCTTCGGGACCTACACCGCCGGCTGGCTCGGCGGGCGCATGTCCAAACCGCGCTTGCTCACCGGGTTGTACCTGTTGCGTGCAGTGGTGATCGTGCTGTTTCTGTGGGCGCCGGTCACCGAGATCACGGCCTACCTGTTTGGTATGGCGATGGGCTTCCTGTGGCTATCCACGGTACCGTTGACCAACGGCACCGTGGCAACGCTGTTTGGTGTGCGAAACCTTTCCATGCTGGGTGGGATCGTATTCCTGTTCCACCAGTTGGGTTCGTTCCTGGGTGGCTGGTTGGGTGGGGTGGTCTATGATCGAACCGGCAACTACGATTTGATCTGGCAGGTGGCGATTCTGTTGAGCCTGCTCGCCGCCGCCTTGAACTGGCCGGTGCGTGAGCGGCCGGTGGCGCGCTTGCAGGCGCAGATGGAGGCGGCATGAGTGTAGCGTTACGCGGTCTGACCCTCGTCGCGGGGCTGCTCCTGGTGCTGCTGGCCTGGTGGGGCTGGCAGCATGGCGGGCTGGCGTTGATGCAACTGGGTATGGCGATCTGTTAAGTTCGTGGTCTGAATACTTTTAAGGACACACGACATGCAGATGCGTTGGCTCGCTGTACCCGTCCTGATGGCCATTGGCAGTGCTGCCCTGGCCGCCAGTTGCCCGCCGCTGCTGGAGGGCCAGTTGCCCAAGCTGCGCGCCAAGGAATCCATCGACCTGTGCCAGCGTTTTGCCGGCAAGCCGCTGGTTATCGTCAACACTGCCAGCTTCTGCGGGTTCGCCCCGCAGTTCAAAGGCCTTGAGGCGTTGTACCAACGCTACAAGGGCCAAGGGCTGGAAGTGATCGGCGTGCCGTCCGATGACTTCAAGCAGGAAGCCAAGACTGGCGAAGAGACTGCCAAGGTCTGCTACGTGAATTACGGCGTGACCTTCACCATGACCGAGCCACAGAAGGTCAAGGGACCGGATGCGGTGCACCTGTTCAAGGTGCTGGCGCAGCAGACCGACACGCCGCCGAAGTGGAATTTCTACAAGTACGTGGTGGATCGGCAGGGCAAGGTGATTGCCAATTTCTCCAGTTTGACCAAGCCGGACAATCCGGATCTGATCAAGGCGGTGGAACAGGCGATCGCCTCCAAACCTTGAGGGCCAGCCATTAAAAAGCCCCGCTTCCTTTGCAGGAGAGCGGGGCTTTTTAATGCGGTGTCAGATCAGAACTTGTACGTTACGCCCAGGCCAAAACCGTTGGCGCTGTTCTCGTACTTAGCATTGTAGGACTGGCCCAATGCGTTGGCGCGAGCGACCTTGACTGGTTCTTCCTTGAGGTAGGAGTAAGCCAGATCAACGGTCATATTCGGCATTACATCGTAACCAAGGCCGAGACTGAAGATAGTCCGGTCACCGGTTGGGATGCGCGGCGAACGGTCTTTGTTGTTGGTCGGCGACTGGTCGAAGGTCAGGCCGGTACGCAGCACCACTTGCTTGGTGACGCGATACGAGGTACCCAAGGCATAGGCCCAAGTGTCGTGCCAGTTCTGGTCTTCTTTGATGGTACCGACAATTTGCGGAGCCAAAGCACCGCTACCGGCTGCGGCCGATACACCTTCGTTGTTGACGGTAATGTCTTTCAAACGGCTCCAACGGGTCCAAGTAGCGCCTGCGTAGAGTTTCCACGCGTCGCTCATATCTTGAGTAACCGAGAAGTCCCAGGATTCAGGCGTGTCGATCTTCAGCGACGCGTCGTAGCGACCATTGTTCAGCGCGAAAGCCGGAACGTTGGTGCCTTTGGTCACTTCAGTATGGCCTTCGAGCTTGTACTTCACTTTCGAGTGGTAGGTCAGGCCCACGCGAGTTGTATCAGTGGCTTGAACCAGCAGGCCGGCATTGAAGCCGACGGCGGTGTCATCTCCCTTGATCTTGATGTTGTTGGAGCCGGTACCATTGATTGGCAGGTTGATATCGGACTCGAGCGTACCAGCGATACGGTTGATGGTCGGGCCAAAACCAATGGAAACCCGATCGTTGAAGGCGTAGCTCACCGTAGGCTGGAAGGTGATGACCGTCACTTCGCTTTTGCTGCCAAAAGCTTTGCCTTGGAAGCCATTTTCGTAGTCTGTCACGAGGCCAAACGGAGCATAGACGCCGAAACCGACAGCCCATTGTTCATTGAGTTTATTGGTGTAGAAACCGAAAGGAACGGCAGTGAAAGGCACCATATCGCCTTTGTTCGTGCCTGAGGAGCGGCCGCTGACATCCTTGATGTTGCTTGAGGCATCAATCGCTGCAACACCGCCAGTGACTTGCTGGCCTTCAAGGCGAGCCATACCGGCAGGGTTACCATAAACGGTACTTGCATTTTCGGCAGAAGAGGAGCGGCCTGCGAAACCCGTTCCCATTCCCGCGACGTCTTGTTCGTTAAGGGCGAAGCCACTTGCGAACACGTGGGAAGAGGCCATTGCAACGGCGAGGCTAAGTGTGGTCTTGAGCATTACTTTTTTCATTATTAGAACTCCGTGGTGATCACCGCTGCGGAAAGTAACAATAAATTTAACATCGCGCTATAGGCTGTAATGCAGGAGATAGAGCGGTTTTGTAGGACAATCCGACCAAATTTCAGGTTTTTTGGCGAATCTTGCAAATTGCCCGGTCAGCAAACCACCTGATTCATGGGTGAAACACAGGTTTGCCAGGCTTGAGTGAAATCGCGCAGCCTTCCTTGTGGATGAAAAATTTCTTTCCAGATACGTGCCATGCCCAGCACATCACCGGGCGGGGGCAGTGCAGGGGTGTGTTGTTCCACCAAAAGCCAGGCGATGGCCGTGGCATAACGCAGGTTGACCGTCAGCTCAAGTTGCGGTGCGCTGAGGAACGCGTGCTGGCTGGCGAGGCCGCGTACCAGGCTGGCGCGCTCGGGGTCCAGCGCCAGGTAGTCGTCCCACAACGCGCGGTGGCGCGGTTCGGTGATGCTGTACAGGCCGTGTCCACGCCGGTCGTGCAAGGCGGAACCGAGTTCCGACTGGCTGGCGGCAATGCCCAGCAGCAGGGACTCGGCCGTCGGGTTATGTCGGCCGAGGTACATCAACGTCGGCCTGATCACATAACGACATAATTCGCTGGCAGCGATACCCATACAAGCCTCAATCCGTGAAAGTGGTCGACGAGGCCTGAGAAGGTGGGGGCTTGGCAGCAGTGGATCGGATCTCAGGCTCGCCGGAAGCGGATCATGCCGCTTGAGTTGAAGTGTAGTGTCATATTTGCGATGTAAAGGCCTGTTTTTAAAACATCTTATTCATTTAGTTATAACGTTTATATCTATTTGAACTTAGTGCAAAAGCTCGATGGGCAAATTCCGGGCAATAAAAAACCCTGCTTTTTAAACAGGGTTTTTGTGTTTCAGCGACTCAGGTCGATCAGGCAGTCAGTGCCTGACGGGTACGCTCGATCACGGCCTGCAGCGGTTCTGCGCTGGAGTATTGATCGGGGTACAGGCGTTCGCTGTGACGAGCGATGCCGTGTTCGTTGACCAGGGTGAAGCTGAAGCAGCCTTTGCGAGCGGCCATGATCAGGCAGTTCATTGGAGCAAAAGCGTTGGTGAGGGTGCGAATGGCATCCTGAGTATGGATTTGAGCGTTCATAATTATTGGTGTTCCTACAAATGACACAGATAAGAACTGTGCCGTATTAAAACGTTCCAGTGACGTTGATCACCATTGATCGAACGAAGAACCCGACTGGAACAAAGCAGCCAGTTTGAAGCGCTATTAAGTTAGGCGCGCTTGGGCTGGCAGGTAGGTACTTAGGAGGGCAGGCGACACAACAGGGGCAAAGGTTCTGGGCCCAGGGTGAAGATCCTGATCAATTTGCAGGTTGGTTCGGTCAGAGTATGGAAACTTCGCGGCACCCTTTGCTTGTTCAAAGGCAGTGTCGTCGCAAGTGATACCTGGAAACCATCGAGGTGGTCGATCCCGTGTTGTACAAGGGAGTTGTTCGACCAGAATTGACTTTCAGCTTGGTACTAACGCCGCGGATAGTAACGGATTGAAACGGGTAAGGGAAGTGTGTTAGCGAAAAAACTTCAATCAGCCGCCCGGCAGGCCCCGATAAACCAGTACCGTGGCTGCCGCTGCCAGCGAGCAACCCAGCCCGTAGGCGGCAAGGGTCAAGCGCAGGGATTGGCCGGTCTCGACCACCTTCATCACGTCACCCATATCGTTGATCCGGCCTTCGCCGAGCTCAATGCACAAGCTCACGGCCGTGAACGCCGCCGACAGCAAAATGGCGATGGCGAACAGTGCCCCGTCCGGAGAGGGCAGCGCCGCATTGATTCCCAAGGAAATGGCACAGATGGCCAGGAGCAGCACCGCGAACAACAGAATTCCCTTCATCGACCCCTCCACCGTTGCGCTGTAGGTCGGGGAGTGTGGCGAGCCCGGCAAGATTTGAAAAGTCCCTGGTTGGCCTTGGCGGTAACATCTTTGCAGCAAGTTGCTTCAAAAAACGCCGGTGATATAACCGTCGGATGGGTACTTGTGCACATTAGTTGCGGGGTGTGTAACCATGCTGTCAACTGCTCTGAGGGGCTGCCATTTGCCTGCAATGGAAATTTAAGTCAATGAAAAATCTGGCTTTTTTTTATTGGTGAAAAAATCGTCAGTTTGACTGCGGCCCCCATTCCATGGGGCTTTGCGCGAGTTAAAGGGGGGTTGTCCACTGAGTTATCCACAGCTTCTGTGGATTGTCCCAAGCGCTTGCTCTAGAACGGGCGTGCAGAGTTTTTTCAGCTTTACCTGTACGAAAAAAAGAGTAGAGTGGCGCGCCTTCTGATCTGTCCCACAGTGCTTTATGAAGTTTCGCTCAGTATCACCTTCTGTTACCGATACCCCTCAAACTGTTACCGCCCCCAAGCGCTTCTCCTTGAAAGTTGCCTTGTGGCTGCTCGACAGTCCGCGCCTGGGTCATAACACCAACGTCAAACACTTCGCCGGGCGCTTGCTCAAGCAGCCCGCCCGTGAAGGCGTGGTCGCTGCCCAAAGTCGCCTGGGCCAACTGATGTGCCGTGAATGTGGGAATGCCCGCGACCGCCGCATCGGCCACGACCTGTTGCGCCTGGCGGCCCGTGCCGGCGACCGTCGCGCCCAGCGTGAACTGGGCCAGGTCGAAGACTGAGCTGTCCTCAGGCCCTGGGCTCCGCTAACCTTGCTTTTTTTCGGTGATGGCAGACATGTCTATGGTTTTTGACTGGACCAGTATCGCCCTGGGCCTCGCAGGCGCTGCCGTGCCTTTATTGGCGGTGTGCTGGCAGCTTCAGCGGCGTCTGACCGCACGCATGACCGGCTGGGAACTGCTCGAAGAGCGCCTGGCCACCGCACAACTGGCCCAGGAGGGCCTCGCCGCGCAGTTGGATGCCAGCCGCGACGAGATCAGCGATCTGAGCCAGGCCAACGCCGCCAAGCAGGCCGACCTGGCTGCCTTACGCCGCGAAGTCGAGCTGCTGCAGATCGACCGCGACAATGCCCGCGACGCCGCCCACGCCTGGAGCCTCGACCGCAGCGCCAAGGAGACTGAGCTGCGCCGCCTCGACGCTCTTTCAGCTGCCTTGCGCGCCGAATTGCGCGAACAACAGGACAGCCATCAACAACGCCTGACCGACCTGCAAGGCTCGCGGGATGAGCTGCGCGCGCAGTTTGCCGAGCTGGCCGGCAAGATCTTCGATGAGCGCGAACAGCGCTTTGCCGAAACCAGCCAGGAGCGCCTGGGCCAATTGCTCGACCCGCTGAAGGAGCGCATTCAGTCTTTCGAAAAGCGCGTGGAAGAAAGCTATCAGAACGAGGCGCGCGAGCGTTTTTCCCTGGCTAAAGAGCTGGAGCGCCTACAGCAACTGAACCTGCGTCTGTCGGATGAAGCCACCAACCTGACCCGTGCGTTGAAGGGCCAGAAAACCCAAGGCAACTGGGGTGAACTGATCCTCGAACGGGTATTGGAGCACGCGGGCCTGGAAAAAGGCCGTGAGTACCAGACCCAGGTCAGCCTCAAGGGCCCGGATGGCGAGCGCTTCCAGCCGGACGTGCTGATCATGTTGCCTGGTGACAAGCAGGTGGTGGTGGATTCCAAGGTCAGCCTCACCGCGTATCAACAATACGTGGCGGCGGATGATGAGGTCATCGGCCAGGCGGCCCTGAAACAGCACGTACTGTCGCTGCGTAATCACGTCAAGGGGCTGGCGAGCAAGGATTACAAGCGCCTGGAGGGCCTGCACAGCCTGGATTTCGTGTTGCTGTTCGTACCTATTGAAGCAGCGTTTTCCGCTGCGTTGCAGGCCGAGCCGAACCTGTTCCAGGAAGCCTTCGACCGCCATATCGTGATCGTCAGCCCGACCACGTTGCTGGCCACCCTGCGCGTGATCGACAGCCTGTGGAAGCAGGAACGTCAGAGCCAGAATGCCCGGGAAATCGCCGAGCGCGCCGGTTGGCTGTACGACAAGTTCGTATTGTTTATCCAGGACCTGGATGAAGTGGGTAACCGTTTGCAGCAGTTGGATAAGGCTTACAGCGCTGCGCGTAACAAGCTGACAGATGGGCGCGGAAATCTGGTCAGCCGGACTGAGCAATTGAGGTTGCTCGGTGCGCGGGCCAGCAAGAGTCTTCCTGCTGATTTGCTGGAACGGGCGATGACCGACTCAGATGGCGTGGCCCATCTGCCCGAGTAACGGTAGGCGTCGGCCTGCCGTCTCCTACAAAGGCAGATGCCGACTCAACAATGCTCGCAACGCTGCCGGTTTCACCGGCTTGGCCAGGTAATCCAACCCCGCCGCATGCACCTCGGCCACCATCTCCGGACGGCCGTCGGCGCTGATCACCACGCCGGGAATCGGCTCCGCCAATTGCGCACGCAGCCAACCCATCAATTCAGTCCCGGTTTCGCCATGGTCCAGATGGTAGTCCACCAGCGCCAGTTGCGGACGCACGCCATCGGCCAGCAATGCCGCGCATTGCGCCTGGTCGGTGGCGGTCCAGACTTCGCAGCCCCAGCGCGTCAGCAGGCTGCGCATGCCGAGCAGGATGCTCTCTTCGTTATCCACGCACAGCACCTGCGCACCGCTCAGCGGCAGGCCGGTTTCCTGCGGCGTCCTGACCTGCGGGCTGGTCTGGTTGCGGGCCAGCGGCACGCGCACGCTGAATACGCTGCCTTTGCCGGGCCATGAACGCACACTCAGGCGGTGGCCCAGCACGCGGCACAGGCCGTCGGCGATCGCCAGGCCCAACCCCAGGCCTTTCTCGGCGCGGGTCTGGTGGCTGTCCAGGCGCTTGAATTCCTCGAAGATCACCTTTTGTTTATCCGGTGGGATTCCCGGGCCACGGTCCCACACTTCCAGGCACAGCTCGTCTTTACGTCGGCGTACGCCGAGTAGCACCGGGCCGTCGGCATAACGGAATGCGTTGGTAAGAAAGTTCTGCAAAATCCGGCGGAGCAACTTGATGTCGCTGTCCACGCGCAAACGACTGCCGCGCAGGCGGAAGCGCAGACCTTGCTCCTGGGCCAGCGCCTTGAACTCGGCGCCCAAGGTGTCGAACAGTTCGTTAAGCACAAAAGGCTGGCGCTGCGGATTGATCTTGCCGTTTTCCAGGCGCGAAATATCCAGCAGGTCGCTGATCAGGTCTTCGGCGGAACGCAGTGAGCTGTCCAGATGCTGCACCAATTGCCGGGCTTCGCTGGAGAGGCCGTCCTGCTGGTGGGAGAGGGCGGCGGAGAACAGGCGTGCGGCATTCAGGGGTTGCATCAGGTCATGGCTGACCGCCGCCAGGAAACGCGTCTTCGACTGGCTGGCGGACTCGGCCACGCCCTTGGCGTCGGTGAGCGCCACGTTCAACTGCGACAGTTCGTGGGTGCGCTCGGTGACCCGTTGTTCCAGGCCTTCGTTGGCCTCTGTAAGGGCTTGCTCGGCTTCACGGAACGCAGTGATGTCGGTGAAACTCATCACGAAGCCACCGCCGGGCATCGGGTTGCCGATCAGCTCGATCACGCGACCATTGGGAAACAAGCGTTCAGACGTGTGCGCACGGCCCTGGCGCATCCAGTGCAGGCGTCGCGCCACATGCACTTCGGCCTCACCTGGCCCGCACAAGCCACGTTCGGCGTTGTAGCGGATGATGTCGGCAATCGGCCGACCGACGCTGATCAGTCCATCCGGGTAGTTGAACAGCTCCAGGTAGCGCCGGTTCCAGGCCACCAGCTTGAGGGACTGGTCGACCACGCTGATACCCTGGGTGATGTTCTCGATAGCGCCTTGCAGCAAGGCGCGGTTGAACTGCAGCACTTCCGAGGCTTCGTCGGCGATGCGTACCACGTCCTCCAGCTGCATTTCCCGCCCTTCAATGGCGGCTTTCACCACGGCACGGGTCGAGGAGGCACCGAGTACACCGGCCAGCAACCGCTCTGTGTGGGCGATCCAGTCGTTGTCGGCATTCTGGTTGGGGTTGAAGCCTTTGCCCTGACGATAGGCGAAGCGGATAAAACTCTGCTGGGCGCGTTCTTCACCCACAAAGCGCGCGGCCAGGCTGAGCAAATCACTGATCTGCACCGACAGCATCGAGCGGGCGCTGACGCGTTGGCTGATTTCCTGGCCAATAAAACGCCCGGCTTGCCAGTGTTCGGAAACCCGTGTGCGCGACAGCATCGACACCCACACGAACAGCGTGAAGTTGCCCGCCAGCGAGAACACGGTGCCCAGGGTCAACGACGTGACGGACAGACCCAGTGGATGGGAATGCATCCACGTCAGTCCTGGGAAAAGGCTGAGGGACCAGCCCAGGCTTTTCGCCGTTACCGGTAGGACCAAGGTGTAGAACCATAGGAAAGTGCCCGCTGCCAGCCCGGCAAACACGCCGCGTCGGTTGGCCTGTTTCCAATACAGCGCACCGAGCATCGCCGGTGCCAGTTGAGTCACGGCGGCAAAGGCGATCTGGCCGATGGTCGCCAGGCTCGCGGTGGAGCCCAGCAGGCGGTAGCTGACGTAGGCCAGCAACAGGATGATGACGATGCTGACTCGGCGTACCGACAGCATCCAGTGGCGGAACACTTCGAACGGGCGCTCGGCACTGGAGCGGCGCAGCAGCCACGGCAGTAGCATGTCGTTGGAGACCATGGTCGACAGGGCGATGCTCGCCACAATCACCATGCCGGTGGCCGCCGAGGCGCCGCCGATAAAGGCCAGCACCGCCAGCGCCGGGTGGGCTTCGGCCATGGGCAGGCTGATCACGTAGGAGTCCGGCAGCACCGAGCCCGGCAGCATCATCTTGCCGCCCAGGGCGATCGGTACTACAAACAGAGCGGCCAGGATCAGGTAGGCGGGGAACACCCATTTGGCCAGACGCAGGTCCTGAGGGTCGATATTTTCCACCACCGTGACATGAAACTGCCGCGGCAGGCAGATGATCGCCATCATTGCCACGCCGGTCTGCACCACCATCGACGGCCAGTTGACGGTCTCTTTCCAGTATTCCTCCAGCCGTGGCGCCAACATGGCCTGGCTGAACAGGTCGCCGAAACCGTCGTACAGGCCGTAGGTCACAAACGCGCCGACCGCCAGAAAGGCGAACAGCTTGACCAGGGATTCAAACGCGATCGCCAGCACCATGCCCCGGTGGTGCTCCGTCGCGTCGAGGTTGCGCGTACCAAACACGATGGTGAACAGCGCCAGCACCAGCGACACAATCAACGCGGTGTCCTGGGCGCGGGTGCCGGTGGTGTCCGCGCCCGCGCCGATCAACAGGTTCACCCCCAGCACGATGCCTTTGAGTTGCAGGGCGATGTAAGGCAATACGCCGACCAGGCAGATGAGTGCGACCACCACCGCCAGCGATTGGGATTTGCCGTAGCGTGCGGCAATAAAGTCGGCAATGGAGGTGATGTTTTCCTGCTTGCTGATCAGAATCATCTTCTGCAGCACCCAGGGTGCCAGCACCAGCAGCAGCACCGGCCCCAGGTAAATCGGTAAAAACGCCCACAGCTGTTCGGCGGCCTGGCCTACGGCGCCAAAGAAGGTCCAACTGGTGCAATAAACTGCCAGCGACAGGCTGTACACCCAGGCACGCATGCGCGGCGGCAGTGGCGCACGGCGACGGTCACCGTAGAAGGCGATGGCAAACATAATGGCCATATAGGCCAGGGCAACGGCGGCGATCAGCCCGCTGGACAGCGTCATGGTAACTCCGAGCATAGGAACGCCCGGGCATTCCAGGCCCGGTTGGACAGTCTCGCATGATGCCTGGGGTTAGTCAGTGTCGACCAAGGTCGTGTGGGATCGAATGTCGCAGGTCATTCAGCGCTGTGGCAGGGTTTTCTGGCGCAGGATGTAGATTGTCACCAGCACGGCGCTGGTCAGCATGAAGCCGCGCGCCCACGGTAGGGGCACTAAATAGCAGGACACGCCGATGCTCAGCCACATCAAGCCGATGGCGTAGACCTTGCCCTTGAGCGGGATGCCGTTGCCGTCCAGGTAATCACGGATCCACGGGCCAAGGCGCGGGTGTTGCACCAGCCAGTGGTAGAAACGCGGGGAGCTTCGGGCGAAGCAGGCGGCGGCGAGCAGCAGGAAGGGCGTGGTCGGCAATACCGGTAGGAAAATGCCGATGACCCCCAGCGCTACGCTCAGCCAACCAATGGCCAGCAGCAGGTAGCGCAGGAGCAGCGGACGGTTGCCCATGGGTGTCACGGGCAAACGACTCAGTGGTGACGTGGCTTGAGGATCGCCGGTTTTTCGTCAGGGGCGTTGCACAGCAGGTACAGCGCGGTGAGGGCTTCCGGGATCTGCACGATCATGTCGTCCATCAGGTTGGCGTCGGCGGCGATGTCGGAGAACTCCGGCTGGTCGTCGAACAGACCCGAACCGACCATGATCGGCAGCAGCATTTCGCTGACTTCTTCCTCGGCGGTTTCGAACCAGGCGGCTTCGCGCAGGAACACGCCTTCCATGAAGCCGATGCACCAGCCGCGCAGGTCGGAGTCATCCGGCTCTTCGCCCAGGTCCAGTTCGCACGGCAGCTCGAACTCTTCGTCGGAGGCCAACTGGCGACCGATGTGGGCCTTGAGGGCCAGCAGGGTCGCTTCGATTTCTTCGCGTTGGGCGGCGTCGGTGTAGTGCGGCTCTTCGGCGAACAGCGCGTCGATCCATTCACGGTCAGGCACGACCTCGGAGCAGATCGACAAGGCGGTCAGGTAGCCGTGGGCGGCCACGTAGTCCAGCGCCTCGTCATGCAGCTCATCGGCGTCGAGGAAGGCTTGCAGGCGGGTTAGTTGCTCAGCGAAGGACATTGAAGAGTTACCTTGGGAATAAACGATGCTGAATTCTAGGCTTTCTTGAGCGCCCAGGCCAGCCGCACGGCATTTTAGATCGTGGCGGCTATTCGTCAGTGATGCCCTTTGCCGCAGATCGCTCGGGTATACTGCCGCGTTTTGTGATGCCCTTGCAGGCCAAGCGCCAGCCCGCGAAAACTTCGCTTACGGATTATTTCCCGTGAAAGCGTGTTTTTTCGGCCAGCCTGTACAGAGGGATTTCGGCACCATTTTGGAGTTTTACATGCTCGAGCAGGCTCAACGCGTCCTCAAGGACATCTTCGGCTACGACAGTTTTCGTGGCCGCCAGGGTGCGATCATTGAGCGCGTGGCCAGTGGCGGTGATGCACTGGTCCTGATGCCTACCGGTGGCGGCAAGTCATTGTGCTTCCAGGTGCCGGCGCTGTTGCGCAATGGCTTGGCGGTGGTGGTATCGCCTTTGATCGCATTGATGGACGACCAGGTGGCAACCCTGGAAGAGCTGGGTGTCGCCGCCGCATCGTTGAATTCCACCCTCAGTGCCGAACAGCAGCGTGACCTGGCCGCGCGCATCAAGCGCGGTGAAGTGAAGATGCTCTATCTGGCGCCCGAGCGCCTGGTACAGCCGCGCATGCTGGCGTTTTTGCAGAGCCTGGAAATCGCCCTGTTCGCCATCGATGAAGCCCACTGCGTCTCCCAATGGGGTCATGACTTCCGCCGCGAGTATTTGCAGCTCGGCCAATTGGCGGAGCTGTTTCCCGATGTGCCGCGCATTGCGCTGACCGCGACCGCCGACAAGCGCACCCGGGAAGAAATCGTCGAGCGCCTGCATTTGCAGAACGCCGAACGCTTCCTCTCAAGCTTCGACCGACCGAATATTTTCTATCGCATCGTGCCCAAGGAGCAGCCGCGCAAGCAGTTGCTGGCGTTCCTCTCCGAGCGGCGCAGCGACGCGGGCATCGTCTATTGCCTGTCGCGCAAGAAGGTCGATGAAGTGGCTGCGTTTCTCTGCGAGCAGGGCTACCCGGCGCTGCCGTACCACGCCGGCCTGCCCAACGAAACGCGTTCGGCGCACCAGAAGCGCTTTCTCAACGAGGAAGGCCTGATCATGGTGGCCACCATCGCGTTCGGCATGGGCATCGACAAATCCAACGTGCGCTTCGTGGCGCACATGGATTTGCCCAAATCCCTCGAGGCGTACTACCAGGAAACCGGGCGTGCCGGCCGTGACGGTTTGCCGGCGGATGCGTGGATGGTCTACGGCCTGCAAGACGTGGTGATGCTCAAGCAGATGTTGCAGAACTCCGAAGGCGACGAGCGACACAAGCGCCTGGAGCAGCACAAGCTCGACGCGATGCTCTCGCTGTGTGAGGAAACCCGCTGCCGGCGCCAGACCCTGCTGGCATATTTCGATGAAGACATGCCTGAACCCTGTGGTCATTGCGATAACTGCGTCGATGGCGTGCAGACCTGGGATGCCACCGAGCCGGCGCGTCAGGGCTTGTCCGCTATCTACCGCACCGGCCAGCGTTATGGCGTGGGCCACTTGGTGGATGTCTTGCTGGGTAAGGACAACGAGAAAGTGCGCAGCTTTGGTCATGAGAAACTCTCGGTCTTTGGCGTTGGCAAGGCCCGCGCCGAAGGCGAATGGCGTTCTCTTTTCCGGCAGATGGTCGCGCGTGGATTGGTAGACATCGACATCGAAGGATTCGGCGGCTTGCGTCTGAATGACAGTTGCCGGCCCTTGCTGAAAGGCGAGGTCAGCCTGGAATTACGCCGCGACCTCAAGCCGCAGACCACCGCCAAGACCAGCACCAGTCAGGCCAGCCAACTGGTGCGTGGCGAGGAACGCGAACAGTGGGAAGCCCTGCGCACCCTGCGCCGCAAACTGGCCCAGGAACACAGCGTGCCGCCGTACGTCATTTTCCCCGACTCGACGTTGTTGGAAATGTTGCGCGAACAGCCCACCACCATGGCCGAGATGGCGCGCGTCAGCGGCGTGGGTGCGCGAAAGCTGGAGCGTTACGGCCAGGCGTTCCTCGAAGTGCTCGGCGGCCAGGCCGAAGCGCCAAAGGAGGTCGCCGATATCCGCCACGAACTGATCAGCCTGGCACGCGCCGGCATGACCCCGATCCAGATCGCCGGTCAGTTGCAATGTTCGGAAAAAAACGTCTACACCTTGCTTGCCGAATCCATCGGCAAGCAGCAGTTGTCGTTGGAGCAGGCCCTTGATTTGCCAGAGGATCTGCTCGGCGAGATCCAGGATGCGTTCCTCGACGGCGAGGGTGAATTACCACCTGTTGCGGAGATTGCGCCGCTGTTTACCGGGCGTGTTCCAGAGGGGGTTTTGTACTGCGTGCGCGCGGCTTTGCAGTCTGAGTTCGAAATTTAGTGTGGCAATTACGACAATGTAACGAATCAGTACATAGCAACTCTTGCCTATGGGCAAAGCTCATGCTTAGCTGACTAATAATTAGCCACACTTTATTTTCAGTCTAAACAATGAGTTTTTTATGTCTTTAACCGATCAACATCGTTTTGGCATGCAGCTGGCGCAAATGTCCCGTGGGTGGCGCGCCGAGCTGGACCGCCGTCTGGCGGGGCTTGGTTTATCCCAGGCGCGCTGGCTGGTTCTGCTGCACTTGGCTCGTTTTGAAGAAGCACCCACCCAGCGTGAGCTGGCGCAAAGCGTCGGCGTCGAAGGGCCTACACTGGCTCGCCTGCTGGACAGCCTTGAAGGCCAAGGCCTGGTGCAACGCCAGGCGGTGGTGGAAGACCGTCGTGCCAAGCGCATCGTGCTGTGTGATACCGCACGCCCCCTGATCGAACAAATCGAAACCATTGCCACCGCCCTGCGCCACGAGCTGTTTGTGGGGGTGGACGAAGCCGACCTGAGCGTGTGCATGCGCGTGCACGGGCACATCCTGGCGAATCTGGAAAAGTCCTGAAGAAACCACCGGGCGGGCTTGCTGTGGCCAGCGGTGCTGTGGTGGTGAGCAGATTTGTTGTGGCGAGCGGGCTTGTCCCGCGTTGGGCTGCGAAGCAGCCCCACTAAAGTCACCGCGTTTTTTCAGCTAGAAATCAGTCGTCTGTTTTTGGGGCCGCTTCGCAGCCCAACGCGGGACAAGCCCGCTCGCCACAATAGCGCCGCTCTCCACACGGGTTCTGTGCAAGACGCTAAAACGTCTGCCCCAGGTTCAGATACACCGCCTTCTGGTTGTCATCGTTGAATCCATAGCTGAAATTCAGCGGCCCCAACGGCGTATCGAACCCCAGGAAAATACTCGCCGCGTTGATATAGCCGCTGTCGAATTCGTTGTCGTTGTTCCACGCCCGGCCGCGTTCAAGTGAAGCGCCCAGGTACAACGGGAAATCCAGTGGCAAGTACGAACGGGGCGTAAGCCTGCGGTAGTACACCGCCCGCATCAGGCTGACGTTCTGCCCCGAGATCGCATCCTGGCGGAAGCCCGACAGCTGTCGCGCCCCGCCCAGCAGGAAGCTGGAAATCACCACATCCGAATCATCCAGGGTGCGCCCGTAGCGTCCACCCAGCACCAGGGTGTCCGGGCCGTGGCTCATGGCTTTGTCGAGCTTGAACTCCCATTGGCGGTAGCGCTGGTCCGAGCCCAGCCCCGGTTCGAATTCGCGCAAGGCCAGGCCGATGTCTTCGCCGCTGTGGGGGAAGTACACGTTGTCCAGGGAATCGAAGGAGTACTTCAGTTCATAGAAGCCTTCGCTGAAACTCACGCTGGGCAGGTCGCGGTCGCCGATGCGCACGTCCGCCTTGCCCCAGGCTTCGCCGACGCCGAAGCGGATCTCGCCGCTGTTGCCGATCTGGCGGCCGACGTTCAAGCCAAAACCGTAGCGTTCCAAGCGGTATTCGGAGATGGGGTCGTTGTCCAGGATCAGCTCGACGTTCTGCGCCTGGGCCCTGATGTACGGTGCGACAAAGTAGCGCGAGCCGGTGTCCATCGGCTGGTAGAACTCGCTGTACAGCTCCTGGCGATCCCCGATCTGCACCCGCGTGAGCCATTCCGCACCGAGCCGGTTGATGCCATTCATGCGGTAGCTGGCGCCGAGGTTGAAGGCGCTGTCGCCGCGCATGTCATCCGACAGGTTCAGGCCCAGGCGCAGGTAGTCGGTGCCGCTGCGCTTGCCCCGCGCGCTGATCACCAGCGTGTTGTCTTGGCCCTTCTTGACCACGCGGTATTGCACCTGCTCGAAATAATCCAGGCCGTACAGGGTGCCCATGTCCGTTTGCAGGCGTCCCAGGTTGAGCGGTTCGCCCAGGGGTTGGCGAATGTAGTAGCGGATCACGTCGTCGCTGACTTTCGAGTCGTTCTCCACGCTGATCGCGGTGATCACCGGGGTGCGTTCGCCCGGCGTGCGCGCGGCCACCAATTGCGGGTCGACCGGCTCGGCGGGGCGCAGGTGGGCCAGGCGCATGTCAAGGGCACGGGTGGCGCGGTAACCGGCGTCGATCATGTCCTTGGCGCGGCCGAAGTCGGTCACGCCATAGGCGGCGAGAGGCGGCTGGATCAGCACGTCCTTGGGGTGCAGGTCCTTGAGTTGTTCCTCGGAATTGCGCCGGGTCATCAAGGTGATGGACTGGTTGAGCACATCCACCACCGTGGCCAGTTGCTTGCGCGAACGCAGCGGGGTGCCGATGTCCACGACTATGGCGATGTCTACGCCCATCTCTCGCGCCACATCCAGCGGGATATTGTCGGTCATGCCGCCGTCCACCAGCAGCCGACCGTCCAGTTCCACCGGTGCGAACACCGCCGGGATCGACATGCTGGCGCGGATCACCTGGGGCAGGTGGCCCTTGCGGAACACCACCTTCTCGCCGGTGGTGATGTCGGTCGCCACCGCCCGGAAGGGGATGGGCAACTTGTCGAAGTTACGCGTGTTGCTGGTGTGGGCGAACATGCTTTCCAGCAGCAGCGCCAGGTTCTGGCCCTGGATCACACCCAGTGGCAGGCCCAGGCTGCCGTCGTCGCGAAAGCTGAGTTTCTGCTTGACCAGGAAGTCCCGGTCATCCTGTTTGCGCCGGAACGGCACGTCTTCCCGCGGCGGTGCGTCGGACAGGGCCTGTTGCCAGTCGATACTCAGCGCCAGCTTTTCCAGTTCATCGATCTTGTAGCCAGAGGCATACAACCCACCGATCACCGCGCCCATGCTGGTGCCGGCAATCGCGTCGATCTGGATGCCTTGTTCTTCCAGCGCCTTGAGCACGCCGATATGGGCCAGGCCTCGGGCGGCGCCGCCAGACAGCACCAGGCCGATTTTCGGACGGGGCGGTTCAACGGCGTCGGCAAGCAGAGGGAACAGGCACAGCAACAGGCAGGACAGCAGGCGGCGCATCAGGAATCTCGGGGCTGGGCGATAAAGGCCGGTATTATAGCCATTCGATCCGTCGAGCCCGTCATGCCAGGAGCCTTTCAAATTATGTCCACAAGCAAACCCGAGATCGTCATCACCTATTGCACCCAGTGCCAGTGGCTGCTGCGTGCCGCGTGGCTGGCGCAGGAACTGTTGAGTACGTTTGCCGATGACCTGGGCAAGGTCTCACTGGAGCCGGCCACCGGCGGCGCGTTTCGCATCACCTGTGATGGCGTACAGATCTGGGAGCGCAAGGCGGACGGGGGCTTTCCCGAAGCCAAGGTGCTCAAGCAGCGCGTACGCGACCGGATCGACCCGCAGCGTGACCTGGGGCACAACGACCGTACGCAGTGAACGTCACCGCCCTATCAAGGGCGGTGACCCTCTGGTGCGGCCCTATTTGGCGGCCATCTTTTGTTTGATGAAGCCAATCAGCCACGTCAGTATGAGGCCGCCTATACCACCCCCTACAATGTTGCTGCCAACTGCCGCCACATCCAGCGCTTCACCGCCCGAGGTGCCCGTGAATGCCGCGACGACCTGGCCCAACACCAGTCCGCCGACACCCCCGATCAGTGTATTGAGCCCAGTCCCGAGGCTCTGTTTGGTCATGCCGGCGACGTTGCCGCCGACTGCCCCGCTGATGATCTGTACCAATAAGCTGATGAGCATTTCCATGGTAAAGCTCCCGCATCGCGTTGAGGTTGTGACCACTCGCTTGCAGCAACTTCAGAACACACCCAGGCTGTCATCGAGCTGTCGGATATCCGTTGAACGACTGCTGACTGTTGCGGATGTTTAAAGTATAGATCAGGCCGTTGCAGTGGGCTGCTTGGCCTGGCTGGCGCTGCCCATCAACCCCGACAGCACAATGGCGACGATGATCAGTGCGCCGCCCAGCAGCATGCGCAGCGTCGGCGTTTCGGCAAACAGCAACCAGGCAGCGGTGATGCCGTAGACCGGCTCCATGGCAAATACCACCGAAGCCGTGCGCGCCTTGATCACCGCGAGGCTGGCGACAAACAGGCTGTGGGCCAGGCCCGTGCAGAACACGCCGAGCAAACCGATCCATAGCCAGTCGATTGCCCGTACCTCGGTTAACCCCGGTGCCGCCACCGGCAACAGGCAAACCGCGACCACCACGTTCTGGCACAAGGCCGCCTGCACTGCGGGGATGCGGCCGGAGCTGGCGCGGTTGTTCAGCGATAACAGTGAAAACAACAGCCCCGAGGCGATCCCCCAGAGCAAGCCGCCCGTGGCTTCACTGGCAAGGTTGAAGTCCGGGGTGACCAGCACCAGCCCGACGCTGACCAGCGCCACCAGTACAATTTCGTTGGTGCGGATCCGCTCGCGGAAAATCAGCCCTTCGAGGATTACGGTAAACGCCGGGAACGCGGTGAAGCCCAAGGTTGCGACGGCCACACCGGCTACCTTGACGGCAATAAAGAAGGTCACCCAGTGCGCCGCCAGCAACACACCGCTCACCAGCAGCCGGCGCCAGTCGCGCAGCTCCAGTATCTTCCACGCCGTGTTGCTGGCGAACCGGGCAAACACCGCCAGGGCCACCACGGCAAACGCCGCGCGACCAAACACGATGATGGCTGGCGAAGCGGCCGCGAGTTTGCCGAATACGCCGGTTAGGCCAAACATCAATGCGCCGATATGCAGGGCGCCGAGGGCTGAGCGGGGAGTCATTGCGATCCTTGAGACAAGCGGGTGGCAAGTGCGCAGTCTAGTGGGTCGCCGGTGCGGATGTCTGTCGTGCGGCTCGCGTTTTTTATCGCAGGACTCTTCCTACGCGTTGCGTCGCAAAGCCCCCGGCGACGCGCCAAACTCACGCAGCATCGCGGCAGCAAAGGCGCTTTGCGAGGTGTAGCCGACGCGATCGGCGATGTCGCCGATGGGCAACGGCGTTTGGCGCAGCAGGTCCAAGGCCATGTGCAGGCGCCGACTGCGGATGTAGTCCATCGGCGTTTGTCCGCATTCGGCGATGAAGCGGGCATGCAAGCGTGCCACCGACAGGTCAGCGATGCGCGCCAGGTCCGCCACCTGCAGCGGGTGCGCAAGGTGGCGCTCGATGTGCGCATTGAACGCCGCGTACGGCAGACGCCGTGCCGAAAGGGGTTGGGCCTGGGGATGATTGAGACTGGCCAATAACAGCACGGCGCCTTGCTGGACGATCAGCGGGTCATCCACCGGGCTGTGCGCCAGCCATTGCACCAACTGGTTCTGCCGCGTATCCAGGGCCAGCCGCGCCGGTTGGTCGAGCAAGCGGCGGCTGGCGTCGGCATGTTCGCCCAGCGATTGCAGCAACCAATGCTCGGTGGGCACATCCAGCACCAGGCAGCGGCTGCCATCACGGCTGCCGCACGCATGGTGGGCGGAGAAGGGCAGCACCATCACGCTGCTTTCGCGGACCTGGCTGCCACGCCCATCGACTTCCAGGTCCAGGTGCCCGGACAGGCCGAACACCAACTGCGCATGGTCATGGCTGTGGGCGAGGGGCGCTTCGAGGTAATGGCGCAGGGTGAGGGCGGGTCCCATAGTGGTCTCCATGCTGGCAAGCCGGCAGTCTACAACGCTTTGCGGCCGGCAGGCGCTGTCATCAGACTGACGCACAGTTGTCATGGGCTATTAATCGCCAGGGCGCAAGCTCGCGAAAACACCGTCGAGGGATGCCCATGACCAGTGCCGAGTTCACCAAGCCCAGCCGCAAGCAACGGGTGCGTACCCTGTGGATTTCCGATGTGCACCTGGGCACGCGGGATTGCCAGGCTGAGCATCTGTCGCAGTTCCTCAAGGGCTATCACGCCGACAAGGTCTACTTGGTGGGCGATATCATCGACGGTTGGAAACTGCGTGGCGGCATGTATTGGCCCCAGGCTCACACCAACGTGATCCGTCGCCTGCTGACCATGGCCAAGCGCGGCACCGAGGTGATCTACGTCACCGGTAACCACGACGAATTCCTGCGCCGTTATTCCAAGCTGATCCTGGGCAATATCCAACTGGTAGACGAAGCCATTCATGTGACTGCCGATGGCCGCCATCTGTTGGTGATCCACGGCGACCAGTTCGACGTGATCACCCGCTATCACCGCTGGCTGGCATTCCTCGGCGATTCGGCCTACGAATTCACCCTCACGCTCAACCGCTGGCTGAACCATTGGCGGGCGCGCTATGGCTATGGCTACTGGTCGCTGTCGGCGTACCTCAAGCACAAGGTCAAGACGGCGGTGAATTTCATCAGCGATTTCGAAGAAGCCATCGCCCACGAAGTGACCAAGCGCGAGCTGCACGGGGTGGTCTGCGGGCATATTCATCATGCGGAGATCCGCAAGGTGGGCGAGGTGGACTACCTCAACTGCGGGGATTGGGTGGAGTCGTGCACGGCATTGATCGAGCACTGGGATGGGAGTATCGAGTTGTATCGGTTGGCGGATGCGCAGGCCAAGGAAGCGCAGCTCAAGGCCGAAATGGTCGCGGGCTGAAGTTGCACACAAGCCAGATGTGGGAGGGGCAAGCCCTCTCCCATATTCATTCCGGGTTTCGTCAGCGGGAAACGTCGGCGATGGCTTCGGCCAGCAGCGTCAACCGCGTGGCATCAATCCCTGCCACATTCGCCCGGCCAGAACTCACCATATACACGCTGTGTTTCTCCCGCAGTTGTTTAACCTGCCCGGCACTCAGGCCGGTATAGGAAAACATCCCACGCTGCGCCCCAATGTGCGCAAACCGCTCCGACAGACCATGGGGGGCCAACGCCTCCACCAGCCCGGAACGCAGGTGCGCGATCCGCGAGCGCATGGCCTCGACCTCGTCGCTCCACTGCTTTTTCAGCTCGGCATCACCCAGGATCGTCGCCACCACCGCCGCGCCATGGTCCGGCGGCGTTGACCACAGGTTGCGCGCCGTGTTCGCCAGTTGGCTGCGCACATCCGTCAGTTTCTCGGCATCCGCTGCGCACACGATCAGCGCGCCGACACGGTCGCTGTACAAGCCGAAGTTTTTCGAGCAGGAGCTGGTGACCAGCACTTCCGGCAACTCGGCCGCGAACAGTCGCACCGCCCAGGCATCCTGCTCCAGGCCATCGCCAAAGCCCTGATAGGCGAAGTCGATCAGCGGCAGCAGTTGGCGCTCGCGCACGATCTGCAGCACCTGGCGCCAGTCATCCTGGGACAGGTCAAAACCGGTCGGGTTGTGGCAGCAGGCGTGCAGCAGCACGACATCGCCCTGGGGCACGCGGGACAAAGTGGCGAGCATCGCCGCCACGTCCAGGCGATTGTCAGCGCCCACGTAGGGGTAATGACTGACCGGGAGGCCGGCCTTGGCGAAGATGGTTTCGTGGATCGGCCAGGTCGGGTTGCTCAGCCACACGCCACGGCCCGGTAGGTTGTGCGCAATAAAGTCGGCGCTCAAACGCAGGGCACCGGTGCCGCCTGGGGTCTGGGTGGCGCCGGCACGACGGTCGCGCAGCAGCGGGGAGTCGGCGCCGAGCACCAGTTCGCTGATCAGCTTGCCGAATGCGGCATTGCCGTGGCCGCCGATGTAGGTCTTGGTGGTCTGTGTGTCAACCAGGCGCTGCTCGGCCAGTTTCACCGAGTGCGGAATCGGCGTCAGGCCCTGGTCGTCCTTGTAGACGCCCACGCCCAGGTCGAACTTGTTCGGGTTGGCGTCCTGGGCGTACAGGTCCATCAGCCCGAGGATCGGGTCGCCGGGTACGCGGCCAATGGCATCGAAGTGCATTACTTGCGGCCCTCGGCGTCCTTGGCCACTTCGTCGGTGCGGGCGGCCATGATGAAGTCGTTGCGATGCAGGCCCTTGATGGAGTGGCTCCACCAGGTCACGGTGACTTTGCCCCACTCGGTGAGCAGGCCAGGATGATGGCCTTCGGCTTCGGAGATTTCACCCATGGCGTTGGTGAACGCCAGGGCAAATTTGAAGTTCTTGAACAGGAAAACCTTTTCCAGTTGCATCACGCCGTCGCGGACTTCGATGTTCCAGTCAGGGATCTGCTTGAGCAGTACCGGCAGTTCTTCATCGCTGACTTGCGGGGCATCGGCGCGGCAGGCTTCGCAATGGGCTTGGTTCAAGGTGGTCATGATGGTGTCCTGAATTCGAGTGTTTGAAGATCAGTAGCGTCACCCTAAAGCAACGCGCGGCCAGGGAACAGACTCACCTGGCCTGAAGATGTAAGGTTCAAGCCGCTTTGGGTTTCGGTGGAAACTTCGGCGCGTGCAGACCCAACTGCATACCGCGTTCGACCATGCCCATGATGTCTTCCTGCGCCACTTCGAACAGGCGCTTCAGATTGGGCAACACGAAATACAACGGTTGCAGGATGTCGATGCGGTACGGCGTGCGCATGGCTTCCAGCGGGTCGAACACCTGGTGTTCGGGCTCGGACGACAGGCTGTACACGGTCTCCTTGGGCGATGACAGAATGCCGCCGCCGTAGATGCGCCGACCTGCGGGCGTGTCCACCAGGCCGAATTCGATGGTCATCCAGTACAGGCGCGCCAGATACACCCGTTGCTCCTTGGTGGCCGCCAGGCCGAGCTTGCCGTAGGTGTGGGTGAATTCGGCGAACCAGGGGTTGGTCAGCAGCGGGCAGTGGCCGAAAATCTCGTGGAAAATATCCGGCTCTTGCAGGTAGTCCAGTTCTTCGCGGGTACGAATAAAGGTCGCCACTGGAAACTGCTTGCTGGCGAGCAATTCGAAGAAGGTCTGGAAGGGAATCAGCGCCGGCACACGGGCGACCTGCCAGCCGGTAGTCTCGGCCAGCACCTTGTTGATTTCACCCAGTTGCGGGATGCGATCGTGTGGCAGGCCGAGCTTATCAATGCCGTCCAGGTATTCCTGGCAGGCGCGACCCTCGATCACCTTCAACTGGCGAGTGATCAGGGTGTTCCACACCGCGTGTTCTTCCGGCGGGTAGTGGATAAAACCTTGCGCGTCGGGCTCGCGGGCCACGTACTGCGTCTGCTTCATACGGCTCTCCTGCTAGGCATTCGTTCTTGTTATGTCCTGCGATGAGCCTATTGATAACCCGGGCGAGGCCGGATTCCATCTGTTTAAAACGCCTTGGCGTAGGAAAACTTACCATTTTCCGTAAAGTATTCGTTACGCTTGTGGGGCTGGCCGTTGCATTGGGCTGGGAAAGTCACTCCGCCTGTCACATAATCTTGACGACTATCTGCGCCCAGCGACAAAAAGACGCGGCGCTTCCCCATTTTTCGGGCCTCCTCATGCGTATCAAAGTGCATTGCCAGAACCGTATCGGCATCCTGCGGGACATCCTCAACCTGCTGGTGGAATACGGCGTCAACGTCGCCAAGGGCGAGGTCGGTGGGGAGCATGGCAACGCCATTTACCTGTACTGCCCGAACCTGGTGAACATGCAGTTTCAGGCCCTGCGCCCGCAATTCGAGGCGATTGCCGGGGTGTTTGGCGTCAAAAGAGTCGGGCTGATGCCCAGCGAGCGCCGGCATATGGAACTCAATGCACTGCTGGGCGCCCTGGAGTTTCCGGTATTGTCCATCGACATGGGCGGCTCCATCGTCGCCGCCAACCGCGCGGCGGCGCAGTTGCTCGGGGTGCGGGTGGATGAAGTGCCGGGCATTCCGTTGTCGCGCTATGCCGAGGACTTCGACTTGCCGGAACTGGTGCGCGCGAGCAAGTCGCGGATCAACGGCCTGCGGGTCAAGGTCAAGGGCGACGTGTTCCTGGCGGACATCGCGCCGCTGCAATCCTCCGAGCATGACGACAGCGAGGCCATGGCCGGTGCTGTATTGACCCTGCACCGCGCCGACCGCGTCGGTGAGCGCATCTACAACGTGCGCAAGCAGGAACTGCGTGGCTTCGACAGCATCTTCCAGAGCTCCAAAGTCATGGCCGCGGTGGTGCGCGAAGCCCGGCGCATGGCGCCGCTGGACGCGCCGCTATTAATAGAAGGCGAAACCGGCACCGGCAAGGAACTGCTGGCGCGGGCCTGTCACCTGGCCAGCCCGCGTGGGCAATCGCCGTTGATGGCGCTCAACTGCGCCGGCCTGCCTGAGTCGATGGCCGAAACCGAGCTGTTCGGCTACGGCCCTGGCGCGTTTGAGGGCGCGCGGGCCGAAGGCAAGCTCGGCCTGCTGGAGCTGACGGCGGGCGGTACGTTGTTTCTCGACGGTGTAGGGGAAATGAGCGCGCGCTTGCAGGTGAAACTGCTGCGCTTTTTGCAGGACGGTTGCTTCCGTCGCGTCGGCAGCGATGAAGAGGTGTACCTCGATGTGCGGGTGATCTGCGCCACCCAAGTGGATTTGTCCGAGCTGTGCGCCCGTGGCGAATTTCGCCAGGACCTCTATCACCGCCTCAATGTGCTGTCCTTGCATATCCCGCCGTTGCGCGAATGCCTGGACGGCCTGGCGCCGCTGGTCGAGCACTTTCTCGACCAGGCCAGCCGACAGATCGGTTGCCCGCTGCCCAGGTTGGCGCCCGCCGCAATGGAGCGCCTCAGTCATTACCACTGGCCAGGCAATGTGCGGCAGTTGGAAAACGTGCTGTTCCAGGCGGTGTCGTTGTGCGACGGCGGGACGGTCAAGGTCGAGCACATCCGGTTGCCGGACTATGGCGTGCGTCAGCCGCTTGGCGATTTTTCGCTGGAGGGTGGCCTGGAAGAAATTGTCGGGCGGTTCGAGAAGGCGGTGCTGGAAGCCTTGTACGCCGAGCATCCCAGCAGTCGGCAGATGGGCAAGCGCCTGGGGGTGTCGCACACCACCATCGCCAATAAGCTGCGCGACTACGAAATCCTCAAGACCGATAAATAACCCAATGTGGGAGGGGCAAGCCCCCTCCCACATTTGATCTTTGTCGTTTTCAAGGACGGGGCTTGCCGCAGGCGGCA
The DNA here is from genome assembly GCF_019823005.1 of Pseudomonas sp. DR208. Taxonomy (NCBI): domain Bacteria; kingdom Pseudomonadati; phylum Pseudomonadota; class Gammaproteobacteria; order Pseudomonadales; family Pseudomonadaceae; genus Pseudomonas; species Pseudomonas sp. DR208. Next base: position 4,685,202 of record NZ_CP081944.1, on the reverse strand, counting down.
GTAGTCCGCCGTTTTTTCGACTCGCGCTCAATGCGGAATTCACCCCACCTCACGGCAAAGCCCCGCCCCGCCTGCACTTCTCGCTATTTTCAAAAGTTGGTTCGCAAATTGCTTAAGCCTCATCAGTACAGCGGTGGGCGGCAAGCGTCCGTCAGAAAGAGGAAGAAGCGTGGACAAGTACCTTTATGTGGCAATGACCGGCGCCAGCCAGAATGCTCTGGCGCAGAAGGCCCATGCCAACAACCTGGCGAACATTTCCACCAATGGTTTCCAACGTGACCTGGAGCAGGCGCGTTCGATGCCGGTGTTCGGTGACAGCTTTCCGGCGCGGGCGTTTGCCATGACCGAGCGTCCGGCCACCGACTTCACCCCTGGCGCCATGATCGAGACCGGCCGTGACCTGGACGTGGCCGTCAACGGTGACGGTTGGTTGGCCGTGCAGACCCCTGATGGCAGCGAAGCCTACGTGCGCAGCGCCAGCATGAACGTCGATGCGTTGGGCGTGCTGCGCGCCGGCAACGGCATGCCGATCATGGGCAACGGTGGCCCGATTGCCGTGCCGCCCCAGCAGAAAATCGAAGTGGGTGCCGACGGCACCATCAGCATCCGTGCCATGGGCGAAGGCCCGCGGGTGATGGCCGAAGTGGACCGCATCAAGCTGGTCCAGCCGGACCTGAAGAACATGAATAAAGGCCTCGACGGCACCATCCACACCAAGGATGGCCAGCCGGCCCAGGCCGACGCGAACGTCAAGCTGACCTCGGGCTTCCTGCAGGCGAGCAACGTCAATGCCGTGGAAGAGATGACTGCGGTGCTGGCGCTTTCCAAGCAGTTCGAGCTGCACATCAAGATGATGAACAGCGCTAAAGAAGACGATCAGGCCATGACACGCGTCATGCAGATGAGCTGATCCAACACACTAATTTTGCGGCGCAGCGCCAACAAACAGGCGCACGAAGGAGAACAGCATGCTTCCGGCTCTATGGGTTGCCAAAACAGGCCTGTCCGCCCAGGACACCAACCTGACCACCATTTCCAACAACCTGGCCAACGTGTCGACCACGGGTTTCAAACGTGACCGTGCCGAGTTCCAGGACTTGCTCTATCAGATCAAGAAGCAGCCAGGCGCCCAGTCGACCCAGGACAGCGAACTGCCGTCCGGCCTGCAATTGGGTACCGGTGTGCAGATCGTCGGCACCCAGAAGAACTTCAGCGCCGGTAACCTGCAGCAGACCGGCCAGCCGCTGGACATGGCCATCAACGGCCGTGGTTTCTTCCAGATCCTGCAACCGGACGGCACTACTTCCTACACCCGTGACGGTACTTTCCACCTGGACTCCAACGGCCAGATCGTGACCGCCAACGGTTTCGCCCTGGAGCCGGCCGTGATCGTTCCAGCCGACGCCAAGACCTTCACCGTCGGTAACGACGGTACCGTGTCGATCACCGTGGCCGGCAACCCCGCGTCGCAAGTGATCGGCAACCTGCAGACCGCCGACTTCATCAACCCGGCCGGCCTGCAGGCCATGGGCAACAACCTGTTCCTGGAAACCGCCTCCAGCGGCGCGCCGCAAATCGGCACCCCTGGCCTGAACGGTTTTGGCACCACGCTGCAAAGCACCCTGGAAACCTCCAACGTGAGCACCGTTGAGGAGATGGTCAACATGATCACCACCCAACGCGCCTACGAGATGAACTCCAAGGTGATCTCCACCGCCGACCAGATGCTTTCGTTCGTAACGCAGAATCTGTAATCAAGTCTATGGGGCGCTCTTGACGGCGCCTGCAACACCGTGAGGTAAGGGTCATGAATCGCTATGTTTCTGTTCTGGCATTGAGTGGGATTGCCGTGCTTGCGGGCTGTGTCGCCCCGACGCCAAAACCCAATGACCCGTACTACGCGCCGGTGTTGCCACGCACGCCGTTGCCGGCGGCGGCCAACAATGGCTCGATCTACCAGGCCGGTTTCGAACAGAACCTGTACAGCGACCGCAAGGCGTTCCGGGTCGGTGACATCATCACCATCACCCTGAACGAGAAGACCCAGGCCAGCAAGAACGCCAACTCCCAGGTGGGCAAGACCAGCAAGACCGGTATCGGCCTGACCTCGTTGTTCGGTGCCGTGCCGAACACCAACAACCCGCTGGGCGATGGCGACCTGAGTCTGAGCGCCGGCTACAGCGGTGATCGCGCCACCAACGGCAAGAGTTCGGCGGGGCAGGGCAACAGCCTGACCGGTTCGATCACCGTTACCGTGGCCGATGTGCTGCCCAACGGCATCATCGCCGTGCGCGGTGAAAAGTGGATGACCCTCAACACCGGTGACGAGCTGGTGCGCATTGCCGGCATGGTCCGTGCCGATGACATCTCCACCGACAACACTGTGCCGTCCACACGGATTGCCGATGCACGCATTACCTACTCGGGTACGGGTTCGTTTGCTGATGCAAGCCAGCCGGGCTGGTTCGACCGTTTCTTCCTTAGCCCGCTGTTCCCTTTCTAGGTGGCCACTTTGAACTTCAAACAGCTGATGGCGGCCGCACTCCTGCTTTCCTTGAGCGCTGTCGCCCAGGCCGAGCGCCTGAAGGACATCGCCAGCATCTCCGGCGTGCGTTCCAACCAGTTGATCGGCTACGGCCTGGTGGTGGGGCTCAACGGTACGGGTGACCAGACCACCCAGACCCCGTTCACCCTGCAGACCTTCAACAACATGCTCTCGCAGTTCGGCATCAAGGTGCCGGCGGGGTCGGGCAACGTGCAGCTGAAAAACGTCGCGGCAGTGTCGATCAGCGCCGACCTGCCGGCGTTCTCCAAACCGGGCCAGGTGGTGGACATCACCGTGTCGTCCATTGGTAACTCGAAAAGCCTGCGCGGCGGCACCTTGCTGATGACGCCGCTCAAGGGTATCGACGGCAACGTCTACGCCATCGCCCAGGGCAACCTGGTGGTAGGCGGGTTTGACGCCGAAGGTCGCGACGGTTCGAAGATCACCGTCAACGTGCCGTCGGCCGGGCGTATCCCGGGCGGCGCCACGGTTGAACGTACCGTGCCAAGTGGTTTCAACCAGGGCAACAGCCTGACCCTGAACCTCAACCGTTCCGACTTCACCACCGCCAAGCGCGTGGTCGACAAGATCAACGACATGCTCGGCCCGGGCGTGGCCCAGGCCATCGACGGCGGCTCGATCCGTGTGACGGCGCCGCTGGACCCGAGCCAGCGCGTCGACTACCTGTCGATCCTGGAAAACCTTGAAGTCGACCCCGGCCAGGCCGTGGCCAAAGTCATCATCAACTCGCGCACCGGCACCATCGTGATCGGCCAGAACGTCAAGGTCTCGCCTGCGGCCGTGACCCACGGCAGCCTGACCGTGACCATCACCGAAGACCCGATCGTCAGCCAGCCTGGGCCGTTGTCCAACGGCCAGACGGCGGTGGTGCCGCGTTCGCGCGTCAACGCCCAGCAAGAAGCCAAGCCGATGTTCAAGTTCGGCCCTGGCACCACCCTGGACGAGATTGTCCGCGCGGTGAACCAGGTGGGCGCAGCGCCCGGCGACTTGATGGCGATCCTCGAAGCATTGAAACAGGCCGGCGCCTTGCAAGCCGACCTGATCGTGATCTGAGGCCATGGTCATGGATATGCGCAAGAGCGGGATCAGCAGCACGGCGGATTCGGGGTCTTACTCCGACCTGAACCGGCTTAACCAGCTCAAGGTCGGTGCCGACAAGAACAGCGAAGGCAACATGCGCAAGGTCGCGCAGGAGTTCGAATCGCTGTTCTTGAGCGAGATGCTCAAGTCCATGCGTTCGGCTACCGAGGCGCTGGGTAAAGACAACCCGATGAACACGCCGGCCGCCAAGCAATACCAGGAAATGTACGACCAGCAGCTGGCCGTCTCGATGTCCCGCGAGGGCGGTGGTATCGGCCTGGCCGACGTGCTGATGCGCCAGATGCAGAAAAACAAACCGGTGGAGGCCCAGGCCGCCACCCTGCAGGGGCCGGCAGGCGCTGAACCCGGGAAGAAGGTCGACGTGCCGACGGAAATCGCGGCAGGCACCCAGGCCGAAGGGCCGCTGGGCCGCTCCAATGGCCAGCGTCCGTTGTGGGCGTACCGCGTGGCTGAGCCGCAGGTCGGCGCTGCGGCGTCCCACAGCAATGACATGGAGCTGATGAACCAGCGTCGCATCGCCTTGCCGAGCAAGCTGACCGATCGCCTGCTGGCCGGCATCGTGCCGAACGCGCCCGTTGCTATCGATGCCAAAAGCGCGCCGCTGCGCAACAGCGTGGCCGATGACAACGTGATCAACAGCAGCGCGCGCACCTTCGCCGTGCCGAGCGGGCGCATGCAGGTCTACGGTCGCGCCGTGGCCCAGCCACCCTTGGCGCCGGCGAAGAAGGCCTTCAGCTCGCAGGATGAATTTGTCGCCACCATGTTGCCGATGGCCAAGGCGGCCGCCGCGCGCATCGGTGTCGACCCGAAGTACCTGGTGGCCCAGGCCGCCCTGGAAACCGGTTGGGGTAAATCGGTGATGCGCGCCGAAGACGGCAGCAGCAGCCACAACCTGTTCGGCATCAAGGCTGGCCAGAGTTGGCAGGGCGGCCAGGCGCGTGCGATCACCAGCGAGTTCCGCGATGGGGCGATGGTCAAGGAAACGGCGCAGTTCCGTTCCTACGACTCATACCAGGACAGCTTCCATGATCTGGTGACCTTGCTGCAAAGCAATGATCGCTATAAAGAAGTCATCAAATCGGCCGACAACCCGGAACAGTTTGTCCGCGAGTTGCAAAAAGCCGGTTACGCCACCGACCCGGCCTATGCCAGCAAGATTTCGCAGATCGCCAAAACGATGGACAGTTACCAGAATTACGCTGCCGCTGGCGCAACCACACATTTATAAGGTCTGAACCATGAGTTTGCTCAGTATCGGGATGTCAGGGCTCAATGCCTCTCAAGGATCGCTGTCGGTCTTGAGTAATAACATTGCCAACGCCAATACCTCGGGATACTCGCGCCAGCAGACCACTCAGAATGCGAGTGCGTCAAACCCGTACGGTGGCGTTTTCATCGGCAGCGGTACGACCTTGGCTGACGTGCGCCGGGTCTATAACGAATTCCTCGATGCGGCCTACCAGAACAGCACGGCGCTCAACAATGATGCCAAGGCTTATTCGAGCCAGGCCAGCGCCATCGACAAAACCCTGTCGGATAAGACCACCGGCATGTCTTCGGTACTCAGTGCGTTCTTCGCTGCGGTGCAGACCTCTGCGGCAAATCCCAGCGATGTTTCCGCGCGGCAGGTGTTGCTGACCAGTGCCCAGACGTTGAGCAATCGTTTCAACTCGATTTCGACCCAACTGAACCAGCAAAAAGAGTCGATCAACGGTCAGTTGAAGACCATGAGCGATCAGGTCAACCAGTTGACCTCTTCGATTGCCTCCCTGAACAAGCAGATCACCCAGGCACAAGGCTCAAGCAACAGCGCTCCAGCCAACTTGCTGGATGCGCGTAATGAGGCAGTACGCTCGCTGAATGAGCTGGTGGGCGTCACTGCCGTCGAGAAGAACGGCGTATTCAGTGTCAGTACCGGCACAGGCCAGTCCCTGGTGCTGGGCGATCAATCCAACAGCATTTCAGCAGTGCCGAGTTCGAGCGACCCGAGCCAGTACACCATCCAGCTCAATGCGGGCGGTGGGACCTCGGTGGATCTGGGCAATGTACTCAGCGGCGGCAGTATTGGCGGCTTGCTGCGTTATCGCAGCGATGTCTTGATGCCTGCCATCAATGACCTGGGGCGTATCGCAATTGTTACTGCGGACACGATCAACAGCCAGCTGGGTCAGGGCGTTGACCTGAATGGCGACTTTGGTTCGTCGTTGTTCACGGACATCAACAGCGCCGCTGCCATTGCGCAGCGTAGCGTGGGCGCGGCTGGTAACAGTGCGGGCTCCGGTAACCTGAATGTGAGCATCAGCGATACCAGCAAGCTGACTCCCTACGACTATAAAGTTACGTTCACCAGCGGCAACAACTACACCGTCACGCGTTCCGACGGCAAATCCATGGGCGCGTTCGACACCAATACCACGCCGCCGCCGGTGATTGATGGTTTTACCCTGGCCCTGGACGGTAAGGGGCCGATGGCCGCGGGCGACAGCTTTAAGGTCAGCCCTACCGCCAACGGCGCCACCAACATCGGCACGGATTTGAAGGATGCGAATAAAATCGCGTTCGCCGGGCCGTTGCTGGGTGAGGGCAGCAAGACCAACCAGGGTACCGGCACCTTCACGCCGCCAACCCTGACGGTGCCTATCGATATTCATGGTGGCGCCAATACGGCTCAGCTGCGGACCGGCATTGAGCACTCGATGCCGGTAAAAATGGTGTTTGGTAAACCCGCAGCCGACGGCACCCAGACCTACACGGTCAACGACGCCCAAGGTAACCCGATCGGCACGGGCAGCATCATTCCAGGCCAAACCAACAAGATCACCATTGATGTGCCGATGCGTGACGCCAACGGTGCACTGGTGGTGCCGGCCAAGAGCTTCAAGTTCGATACCGCTGTCAGTGGAGCGCCCGCCGATGGCGACAGCACGACTTTTTCTTTCAATGCTTCGGGCAAGTCGGATAACCGTAACGCCCAGGCGCTGCTTGACCTGCAGACCAAGGCCACCGTCGGCCTGGCAGATGGTAGTGGCGGCGGTGTGAGCCTGGTGGCGGCTAACAGCCGGTTGGTATCGACCGTCGGTGCCAAGGCTGCTTCGGGCATTACCGACACCACCGCTACGGGCGCACTGCTCAAGGCCAACCAGGACGCACGCAACTCGGTATCCCAGGTCAACCTGGATGAAGAAGCGGGCGACATGATCAAGTTCCAGCAGTACTACACCGCGTCGTCGCAGATCATCAAAGCTGCGCAAGAAACCTTCAGTACGCTGATCAATAGTCTTTAAGGGAGCCAGGGACGATGCGCATTTCCACAGCACAATACTTCGAAACCACTTCCGCCAAGTATTCGGATAACTACTCAAGCGTCGTGAAGGCCCAGAACCAGGCCAGTACGGGTGTGCGTGTGGAAACCGCCGCTGATGATCCCGTGGCGGCTGCGCGTCTGTTGATGCTGCAGCAACAGAAAGACATGTTGGGCCAGTTCAACGGCAACATCACCAGCTTGAAGAACTCGCTGACCAACGAAGAAAGCGTGCTCGGTTCGATCAACGACGCGCTGCAGAAAGCCAGTGAGCTGGCCTTGCGTGCGGGCGGCTCGCTGAGCGATGCCGATCGCAAGTCAATTGCCGGTGAAATCGGTGCGATAGAGGATCAGGTGCTGGGCTTGCTCAACAGCAAGGATGCGTCGGGCAACTATCTGTTCTCCGGGTCCAAGACGGCGACCCCACCTTATAGCCGCAACAGCGATGGCACCTATAGTTATCAAGGGGACGAGACTGCGCTCAGCCTGCAGGTTTCGGATACGCTGAAGATCCAGGCGGGCGATACCGGCAAGAGCATCATTGGGGGGGCGGCGAATTCGGGGCGCACCCAGGCTACCTGGATAGCACCACCGATCGTCCCGCCTGCGACGGCGCCAGTGCCGAACGACAATAAAGTCTCATTGTCGGCAGGCCTGGTGACATCGGGCACTGAATACACCAAGCAATTTGCCGACGGCCAACCTTACAAGTTGACCTTTACCAGCAGCACGCAATACAAGGTCTCCGATAAGAACGGTAACGACATTACCTCGGAAATACCGGGTAATGGTACGTTCGACTCCACCAAGGAAGGCGGTGCCAGCGTGAACCTGCGTGGCGTGAAGTTCGATATCACGTTGGACCTCAAGGATGTTGCGCCGGGGCCGAACGCGGATGCAATGGTCAAGGACCGTTCTTTCAGCCTGGCCGCCAAGCCGGACACATTCAGTGTGTCGCGTACCCCAAGCAACCCATCCACTGCGCAGTTGACCAATGCCTCGGTGACCAATCAGGCGGCGTATGCCAGCACATTCCCGGCGAACAGCGGTGCGGTGATCAAATTCACCTCCGGTACTGCGTACGAGGTATATGCCCAACCCTACACGGCTGACAGTAAAGCCATTGCCACAGGTGATACGGGCGGCGGCACGACGGTCACGGCTGCCGGGGTGACGTTTGATGTCAGCGGTACACCTCAAAGCGGAGATCAGTTTGCAGTCGCTGCAACGACGCAGAAGACTCAGAATGCGCTGGATACCCTCAGCCAATTGCGTCATGCCCTGGAGCAACCGGCCGACGGTAATCCGGCGGCGATGGTCAAGCTCAAGGATGCCCTGGATGCTTCCATCGCCAACTTTGGCAATACCCGTACACAGGTCGATAATGTGCGTGGATCCATTGGCGCCCGGCAGAATGCACTGGATATTCAGACCAGCGAGAACACCAGTATCGGCCTGGCTAACACCAGCACCATGAGTGATCTGGGCAATATCGATACAGCTCAAGCCGCGATCAACTTGACCTTGCAGCAAACCATGCTGCAGGCGTCCCAGTTGGCCTTCGTGAAAATCTCGCAGTTGAGCCTGTTCAACAAGATGTAAGTGCCTTTACGTCAAGCGGCCCGCCCTGGAAACAGGGCGGGCCGTTGTCGTTTCCGGGATTTAATTGTTTGAAGGTTTTGCATAAAGCACACAAAATTGAGTGACCTGTGAGTCATAAAGCGCATCTTCACTGTATCGTGTGAAAAGGATAAGTCGTCACAGGGTCCTTGCGTGGCGGCTTTCAGCGAGATTTTTATGGGGTTATCCCCTTTATTGTCAGCACTCCGGGCGTGGCCCAGGGGTGTTCTCCAGCTATTTAGTATTGGGAAGCCACAATGATTGGCATAAAAAGCATCGCCAGTTACGTGCCGGCAGACGGGATCGATAACTACGCCCAGGGTGCCAAATTCGCCAAGGATGAAGAATTCATCATTGGCAAGATCGGTTCGGCGTTCCTGCCGCGCAAGGAAGCCGCGCAGGAAACCTCCGATCTGTGTGTCGAGGCGGTCAACGCTTTGTTTGCCAACAACCCGGATTTGAAACGCGAGTCGATCGACGCGCTGATCGTCGTCACCCAGAACGGTGATGAAGAGGGCTTGCCCCACACGGCGGCCATCGTCCAGGACAAGCTCGGCCTGCCGACCCACGTCGCGGCCTTTGATATCTCCCTGGGTTGTTCCGGTTACGTCTACGGTATCTACGCAATGAAAGGCTTCATGGAAGCCGCGGGCCTGAAAAACGGCCTGTTGATCACCGCTGACCCGTACTCCAAGATCGTCGACCCGGAAGACCGCAACACCACCATGCTGTTCGGCGATGCCGCTACTGCCACCTGGATGGGTGAAGACGCGCCGTGGTTGCTGGGCAAGTCGAAGTTCGGCACCGACGGTTCCGGTGCGCCGCACCTGAAGGTCAGTGATGGGGTGTTCTTCATGAACGGCCGCCAGGTCTTCAACTTCGCCCTGCTCAAGGTGCCGGCGCATTTGCATGAGCTGCTCAATGAGTCGGATCTCAAGGCCGATGAGATCGATGCGTTCTGCATCCACCAGGGCAGTGCGGCGATTGTCGACGCTGTGGCGCGTCGTTTTGAAGATGCACCCGTGGACAAGTTCATCAAGGACATGGTCGAGACTGGTAATACTGTGTCGTCGAGTATTCCGCTGCTGCTGGAAAAGCACGTGATGGACGCTACCTGGAAGCGCGTAGCAATCAGCGGTTTTGGTGTGGGCCTGTCGTGGGGCTCGGCGATTCTCTATCGCCCTTGATGCCTTGATAGCTTCAATAAAAAACGCCGAGGTTCGAAAGAGCCTCGGCGTTTTTTATTTGGCGCCAGAAAACCCAATGAAAACGGGGTTAGGGGCCCGCGTAAACCCTTGAATTGCAAGGGGTGGCACGGCGCCAGTAAAAAAATCAAAAAAAATCCTCAAGCAACCGGCTAGCACGACGATAACTATTACGTAGGTTCTCAGGCCACACCCGGCGGTTGCCAGGGCCGGAAGCCGCAGTATCCATCCAACGAGGATTTCGTCATGGCTTTAACAGTAAACACTAACATTGCTTCCATCACTACCCAGAACGGCCTTGGCAAAGCGGCCAACTCGCTGCAAACCTCCATGCAGCGTCTGTCCACTGGTCTGAGCATCAACAGCGCTAAAGACAACGCTTCGGGCCTGCAGATCTCCAACCGCTTGACCAGCCAGATCAACGGCCTGGGCCAGGCAGTCAAGAACGCCAACGATGGCATCTCCATCGCGCAAACCGCTGAAGGCGCAATGCAGGCATCGACCGACATTCTGCAAAAAATGCGTACCCTGGCTCTGTCCTCGGCTACCGGCTCCCTGAGCGACGCTGACCGTACTTCCAACCAGGAAGAATACCAAGCGCTGACTTCGGAACTGACCCGTATCTCGCAGACCACTACTTTCGGTGGCCAGAAACTGCTGGACGGTTCGTACGGCACCAAAGCTATCCAGGTTGGCGCCAACGCTAACGAAACCATCAACCTGTCCCTGGACAACGTTGCAGCCAACAACATTGGTTCGCAGCAAATCAAGAGCGTTGGTGTTGCACCTAGCGCTTCGGGTGTTGCTGGCGGCGTGATCGGTATCACCGGTAACGGCCAGACCAACAGCGTAACCGTAGCTGCCGGCAGCTCGGCTAAAACGATTGCCAGCCAACTGAACGGCGCTGTAGGTGGCCTGAGCGCTTCCGCTAGCACTGAAGCTCAGTTTGTAGTCGGCGCTGCTGCCAAGACTGCACCGGCCACTTTCTCGATGACCGTTGGTGGCCAAACCACCACCTTCACCGGCGTGACCGATACCGCTAGCCTGGCTGACCAACTGAAGTCTAACGCTGCCAAACTGGGTATTAGCGTTAACTTTGACGAAGCCAAGCAAAGCCTGTCGGTTAAATCCGACTCCGGTGAAAACCTCGAGTTCAGCGCTGCAACCGCCGCTGGTTCGATCACTGTTGCTACCAAAGATGGTAGCGGTGCCTACGGTAGCGCCGTCGCCATTGCCAACGGCTTGAAAGCCACTGGCGCGGTGAACCTGGATTCGTCCAAAGGCTACGCTCTGAACGGCGCTGGTGTAACCGGTCTGTTCGCTGCTACCGGCACTGCCGCTGCTTCGGCCAAGACCTCTGTCGCTCAAACCGATGTGACCAGTGCCTTCAACGCACAGTCCGCCATCGCTGTAATCGACAAAGCCATCGGCGGCATCGACAGCGTACGTTCGGGCCTGGGTGCTGTTCAGAACCGTCTGACCACAACTGTAGACAACCTGACCAACATTCAGAAGAACTCCACCGCTGCACGTTCTACTGTACAAGACACAGACTTCGCTGCTGAAACAGCTGAGCTGACCAAGCAACAAACCCTGCAGTCGGCTGCTACCGCGATCCTGTCGCAAGCCAACCAACTGCCATCCGCTGTACTGAAGCTGCTTCAGTAATAACAGCGCTTGGTCACTGACGGAAGGGCGCGTTTACGTGCCCTTTCGTTTTTTCGGTTTTAGAGGAGATTGGACATGGATATGAGTGTAAAGCTGGCCTCGTCTTATCCACCGGTTGCACCTCAAAGCGCACCCGCCCCGGCTGTTGCGGACAATGACAAAACCAGGGTCGAGGCGATTGCGCCGACCGCCGGTGAGCCTGAGCGGGCTGACCTGGAAAAAGCAGTCACGGATATTCGAGAATTCGTACAGGCGGCCCAGCGCAAACTGGACTTTTCCATTGATGATTCCACCCATCGGGTTGTGGTCAAGGTTATCGCCACTGAGAGTGGTGAGGTGATCCGCCAGATCCCGTCGGAAACTGCCTTGAAGTTGGCGCGGAGCCTGGCGACTGCTAGCCACGTGTTGTTCGACGAAAAGGTCTGAGCTGGCATGAAACTTGTTGCGCTGACGGCTTGAAGTGTTGTTCGTCAAGAAAGCGACAACAATCGAATTAGGAGAAAGACGATGGCGAGTACGACGGTTAACGGTGTTGGTTCGGGTATCGACATTCAGGGTATTGTGAAGTCGCTGGTGGACGCTGACCGTGCGCCCAAGCAGACCCAGATCAACACTCAGTCACAGAAAGCAACTACTCAGCTGTCGTCGATCGGCAAGATTCAGTCGGCTTTGGATGCTTTCCGAGGCGCCATCAAAAGCATGACTGATGACAATAGCTTCAGTGGTTTGACGGGGACGTCGTCGAACGAGAAGGTCGCCACCATGACGACGGGGAAGGGGGCAGCCAATGGCAGCTTCAACCTGGTGGTCAACCAGTTGGCCCAGCCTTCCAAGCTGTCGACTACAACGCTTACGGGTGGTGCCTCTACGGTGGTCAACAAGGGGGATACGGCCACGACATTGTCCATCTCCCAGTCGGGCAAGAAGTTCGACGTGAGTGTTCCGCCGGGTGCAACCTTGCAGCAGGTGCGTGACTCGATCAACTCGCAGTTTGGCACCTCCGGCCTGAGTGCCAACATCGTGACGGATGCCAGTGGTTCACGCATGGTATTGACCTCTACCACCGGCGGTGTGGGGTCGGATCTTACCCTTTCGGGCAACTCGGGTATCGATACCGGTTACAAGGTGATCGATGAGCCAAAGAATGCCGAGTATACAATTGACGGTGTTGCCTATACGGCCAAGACCAACAATATTACGGATGCGGTCAGTGGTGTCAGTATCAAGCTGCTCTCGGTATCGCCACCAGTCAGCAGCACCGACCCGACCAAAGCGGTCACTACTATTTCTGTTTCGACAAGCACCGCAGCGCTTAAGTCCGGGGTCAAGGGTTTCGTCGATAGCTACAATGCCCTGCTCAAGGCGATGAATGCTGAAACCAAGGTGACGAAGGATGCTGCGGGTAACTCCGTGTCGGCGACTCTGACCGGTGATGCGAACATGCGCTCTCTGCAGAGCGCCTTGCGTACCGAGTTCAATGCCTTGTCGGGGAATGGCCAGTTCAAATCCCTGGCGCAATTTGGTATCGGCACCGATTCCAATACCGGTCTGTTGACCATGGATGACAAAGCCTTTGACAAGGCCGCATTGACCAACGCTGCTGACATTAACAGTATGCTGGGCGGTAAGGATGGCTTGTTGGCGCGCATGACCGCTGCAACCGACGGCTATGCAAAACCGACCACTGGGGTCTTTGCGACCCGCTCAAGCGCGCTCTCCGACAGCCTCAAGAAGCTGACCAAGGATCAGTCCGACCTCGACGCCCACGTCCAGGACCTGACCGACAGCCTGACCCGCAAATACGCGGCGATGGACTCCCTGGTTGCCCAACTGCGCCAGCAGAGTAACAACATCATGGGTACCCTTAACGCGCTGAACAACCAGAAAAACAGTTGATCGCGCGCCCATGAAAAAGCCCAGGTCCGTTGACCTGGGCTTTGTTCTTAAGAAGACCATCGGGTTAAAGTTTTTTGCGACCCAGTCGACATAATGGTTACTGAAATCCTTTTCGCTGTTACCTGTCACGAGGTAGAACCATGAATCCCATGAGAGCCCTTCGCCAATACCAGAAGGTCAATTCCCATGCGCAGATCTCCGAAGCCAGCCCGCATCGCCTGGTGCAAATGCTGATGGAAGGCGGGCTCGACCGCATGGCACAGGCTAAAGGTGCACTGGCTCGTGGGGATATCGCACAAAAGGGCCTGATGCTCGGTAAGGCGGTAGACATCATCATCGGCCTGCGTGATGGCCTGGACGCGGAGAAGAGCGAAGATCCGGCTTACGTCCAGCAATTGGAAAGTCTATACGCGTACATGACCAACCGTTTGATGGAAGCCAATCTGCACAACGATGTCAGCATGATCGACGAAGTCGCTCGCTTGCTGATTACCGTGAAAGAAGGCTGGGATGCCATTGCAACACCACAAGGTGCCGCACAATAAGGCCATGGGCCTTGAGGAACACATCATGAGCCACGCACTGCAACGCATCGATGAAACCCGCGAAGCCCTGATCGGCGCGCTGGCAGAACGGAACTGGGACGCTATTGGCGAACTCGACCTGGGCTGCCGCAATGTGATCGAGGAAGTGCTTAGCGAAGCGCCAGTGAACGAGGACGTGCTGCGAGAGAAGTTGGAAAGCTTGCTGAAGGTGTATCAGCAGTTGCTTGAGGTGACGACCGGCGAGCGCCAGGCGATTTTTGAAGAGATGTCGCTGATCAACCGAGCGAAAAATGCGTCAAAGGTTTACCATCTGTTCGGCTGAAGAGCCGCAGTTGGTCCGATGGGCGCGTCATATATTTGACTGTGCCAGCATTTTTGACTTAACTAGTGCTGTTTTCAGATTTCAGACGTCTAGTAAGGTACAAAGTCGTACAGGCGTCTCGATTGCCCTCACTTCGGGGCAGGAAGTTTTACTAGGGAAGTTGCTATTGCATGTGGCGTGAAACCAAAATTCTGCTGATTGATGACGATAGCGTCCGCCGCCGCGATTTAGCGGTGATTTTGAATTTTCTTGGCGAAGAAAATTTGCCCTGCGGCAGCCATGACTGGCAGCAGGCGGTCAGCTCATTGTCATCGAGCCGTGAAGTCATTTGTGTGCTGATCGGGACGGTAAACGCTCCTGGCGCTGTTTTGGGCTTGTTAAAGACACTGTCAACCTGGGATGAGTTCCTTCCCGTGTTGCTGATGGGCGATATTTCTTCTGTCGAACTGCCAGAAGACCAGCGCCGCCGGGTGCTTTCCACCCTTGAAATGCCGCCCAGCTACAGCAAATTGCTCGACTCCCTGCACCGTGCCCAGGTCTATCGCGAGATGTACGACCAGGCCCGCGAGCGCGGTCGCCATCGCGAACCCAACCTGTTCCGCAGCCTGGTCGGCACCAGCCGCGCCATCCAGCACGTGCGCCAGATGATGCAGCAAGTGGCCGATACCGACGCCAGCGTGTTGATCCTCGGCGAGTCGGGCACCGGCAAGGAAGTGGTTGCGCGCAACCTGCACTATCACTCCAAGCGCCGCGACGGGCCCTTTGTGCCGGTCAACTGCGGGGCGATTCCGGCAGAGCTGCTTGAAAGCGAATTGTTCGGCCACGAGAAGGGCGCCTTTACCGGGGCGATCACCAGCCGTGCCGGGCGTTTCGAACTGGCCAACGGCGGCACCCTGTTCCTCGACGAGATCGGCGACATGCCGCTGCCGATGCAGGTCAAGCTGCTGCGCGTGTTGCAGGAGCGTACCTTCGAGCGCGTGGGCAGCAACAAGACCCAGAGCGTCGACGTGCG
The DNA here is from genome assembly GCF_019823005.1 of Pseudomonas sp. DR208. Classification (NCBI taxonomy): domain Bacteria; kingdom Pseudomonadati; phylum Pseudomonadota; class Gammaproteobacteria; order Pseudomonadales; family Pseudomonadaceae; genus Pseudomonas; species Pseudomonas sp. DR208. Next base: position 4,669,966 of record NZ_CP081944.1, on the reverse strand, counting down.
CATCATCGCGGCCACCCACAAGAACCTCGAAAGCATGATCGAGGTCGGCAGCTTCCGCGAAGACCTGTACTACCGCCTCAACGTATTCCCGATCGAGATGGCCCCGCTGCGCGAGCGCGTGGAGGACATCCCGTTGCTGATGAACGAACTGATCTCGCGCATGGAGCACGAAAAGCGCGGTTCGATCCGTTTCAATTCCGCCGCGATCATGTCCCTGTGCCGCCACGGTTGGCCGGGCAACGTGCGCGAGCTGGCCAACCTGGTGGAGCGCATGGCGATCATGCACCCCTACGGTGTGATCGGCGTGGTCGAGCTGCCGAAGAAATTCCGCTACGTCGACGACGAAGACGAGCAACTGGTCGACAGCCTGCGCAGCGACCTGGAAGAACGGGTGGCCATCAACGGTCATACCCCGGACTTCGGCTCTACCGCTATGCTGCCGCCCGAAGGCCTGGACCTGAAGGACTACCTCGGCAACCTGGAACAAGGCCTGATCCAGCAGGCTCTGGACGATGCCAACGGCATCGTCGCGCGTGCCGCCGAGCGCCTGCGCATCCGTCGCACTACCCTGGTGGAGAAGATGCGCAAGTACGGCATGAGCCGCAAAGAAGGTGACGAACAGGCGGATGATTGACGCCTGTTTTTTAAACCACTGAAACTTCAGTGGTTTTTTTTCGGCACGGGTATTGCTACAGCCCTCGCAACGTTCCGTTTAACTGACGGTCAGCCAAGCGAGAGAGCATGATGCCCCACGCCGCCCAACATTCTTCCAGTCCTGCCATTGCAGGCCTGGTTCCCTCTGTAGAACAGCAAAGCCGCCAGGGCCTGGAGCAGGCGTTTTCGCTGTTCAACCAGATGTCCAGCCAATTGACCGATTCCTACAGCCTGCTCGAAGCCCGTGTTTCGGAGCTCAAGGGCGAGTTGGCGGTGGTCAGTGCCCAGCGCATGGAAGAGTTGGCCGAGAAGGAGCGCCTGGCCAACCGCCTGCAAAACCTGCTGTCGCTGTTGCCCGGTGGCGTGATCGTCATCGACGAAGAAGGCCGCGTGCGTGAAGCCAACCCGGCGGCCTGTGACATGCTTGGCCTGCCTCTGGAAGGCGAGCTGTGGCGTCACGTAATCACCCGCTGCTTTGCGCCGCGTGAAGACGATGGCCATGAAATTTCGCTCAAGGACGGTCGCCGCTTGTCCATCGCCACGCGCGCCCTGGACGCGGAGCCGGGCCAGTTGGTGCTGCTCAACGACCTGACTGAAACCCGTCACCTGCAAGATCAATTGGCGCGCCACGAACGTTTGTCCTCGCTGGGGCGCATGGTCGCTTCCCTGGCGCATCAGATCCGCACGCCACTGTCGGCGGCGTTGATCTACGCCAGTCATTTGACTGACGAACAATTGCCCGCGGCCACTCACCAGCGTTTTGCCGGGCGCCTCAAGGAGCGCCTGCATGAGTTGGAGCACCAGGTGCGCGACATGCTGGTGTTTGCCCGTGGTGAATTGCCGCTGACCGACCGCATCACGCCTGCCGAGTTGATGCAGGCGCTGCAAGCGGCGGCCGCCACCCACATTCAAGACGTACAAGTGCGTTGGCAGTGCGACAGCCATCTCGGCGAGCTGCTGTGCAACCGCGACACCCTCGTCGGTTCGCTGCTCAACCTGATCGAAAACGCCACCCAGGCCAGCGGCCCTGGTGCGCGGCTCAAGGTGCACCTGTACAACCGCGAGCAAACCCTGCGCCTATGCATCAGCGACAGCGGCAGCGGTATCGAGCCTGCCGTATTGCAGCGCCTGGGCGAACCTTTTTTCACCACCAAGACCAACGGTACCGGGCTGGGCCTGACCGTGGTCAAGGCAGTGGCGCGTGCCCATCAGGGAGAATTGCAGCTGCATTCCCGTGTCGGGCGTGGCACCTGTGCATTGATGACCTTGCCGCTGTTTTCATGCGCGGCAAGCACGGAGTAAGAGGTTATGGCTATCAAGGTTCTGTTGGTGGAAGACGATCGCGCGCTGCGTGAAGCATTGGCTGACACGCTGCTGTTGGCGGGCCATGACTACCGGGCGGTCGGTTCTGCCGAGGACGCCTTGGAGGCGGTGGAGCAAGAGTCCTTCAGCCTGGTGGTGAGCGACGTGAACATGCCGGGCATGGACGGCCACCAGTTGCTCGGTGTGCTGCGCGCGCGTCAGCCACAGTTGCCGGTGTTGCTGATGACCGCCCACGGCGCTGTGGAACGTGCAGTCGACGCGATGCGCCAGGGTGCGGCGGATTACCTGGTCAAACCGTTCGAACCCAAAGCCTTGATCGAACTGGTCGCACGGCATGCCCTGGGCGTGATCCCGGCCAGCGACGGCGAAGGTCCGATTGCCTTCGAACCGGCCAGCGCACAATTGCTGGAGCTGGCTGCCCGCGTGGCGCGCAGTGATTCCACCGTGCTGATTTCCGGCGAGTCCGGCACCGGCAAGGAGGTGCTGGCCCGCTACATCCACCAGCAATCGACCCGCGCCAAGCAGCCGTTTATCGCAATCAACTGCGCGGCGATCCCCGACAACATGCTCGAAGCCACGCTGTTCGGCCACGAAAAAGGCTCGTTCACCGGCGCTATTGCGGCTCAGGCGGGCAAGTTCGAGCAGGCGGATGGCGGCACGATTTTGCTCGATGAAATTTCCGAGATGCCCCTGGGCCTGCAAGCCAAGTTGCTGCGGGTGCTGCAAGAGCGCGAAGTAGAGCGCGTCGGCGCACGCAAGCCGATCCAGCTGGATATCCGCGTGGTCGCCACCACCAACCGTGACCTGGCGGGCGAAGTGGCGGCGGGGCGCTTCCGTGAAGACTTGTTCTACCGTCTCTCGGTCTTTCCCCTGGCCTGGCGCCCGTTGCGCGAGCGCCCGGCGGACATCATTCCACTGGCCGAGCGCCTGCTGGGCAACCACGTCAAAAAAATGAAGCATGCCCAGGCACGCCTGTCGGCCGAGGCCCAGGCTTGCCTGGTCGCCTATCCGTGGCCGGGAAACGTCCGGGAACTGGACAACGCCATCCAGCGTGCGTTGATCCTGCAGCAGGGCGGCCTGATCCAGCCCCAGGATTTCTGCCTGGCCATGGGCAGCGGGGTTGCGCCGCTGCCGACCCTGGCGCCTGCGCCCGTGATGGTCGAAACCGAAACCGCCGGTGCGTTGGGCGACGACCTGCGTCGTCGCGAATTCCAGATGATCATCGACACCCTGCGCGCCGAGCGCGGCCGCCGCAAAGAGGCCGCCGAGCGCCTGGGGATCAGCCCGCGGACCTTGCGCTACAAGCTGGCGCAGATGCGTGACGCCGGCATGGACGTCGAGGCGTATCTGTTCGCCACATAATCGGTAACAAGGCGGACAAGGTTTGTCGCCTTTTCTTACGAGTTGAACCAGAGCTGGCACCCTTGTTGCTACTTCACCTAGTAATTGCGGCGTAGCGTCAAAAAACATGCGGGTTGTCGGAGAGAGAAGTTCATGAGCCAGGGTATTGAGTTCAATCGGTTGATGTTGGATATGCGCTCCATGCAAATGGATGCCATGGCTCAACCGAAATCCGTCGCGCCTGCGCCGGAATTGGGCCAAAGCAGCTTCGCCGACATGCTCGGCCAGGCCATCAACAAAGTCAGTGATACCCAGCAAGCCTCCAGCCAATTGGCCAACGCGTTCGAGATCGGCAAAAGCGGCGTGGACCTCACCGATGTGATGGTCGCCTCGCAAAAGGCCAGTGTGTCGTTCCAGGCGTTGACCCAGGTGCGTAACAAGCTGGTTCAGGCTTACCAAGACATCATGCAGATGCCGGTTTAAGGACGAGATTTAAGTCATGGCAGAAGCAGTCGTGGACAACGCACCCGCCAAGGCAGACGGCAAGCCGCCGCTGTTTGGCCTGTCGTTCCTGGAAAACCTCTCCGAAATGACCATGTTGCGTCAGGTGGGCCTGATGGTCGGCCTGGCAGCGAGCGTGGCGATTGGTTTTGCCGTGGTGCTGTGGTCGCAGCAACCGGATTACCGGCCGCTGTACGGCAGCCTGGCGGGCATGGATTCCAAGCAGATCATGGAAACCCTGGCCGCCGCCGACATCGCCTACACCGTGGAGCCCAACTCCGGGGCGCTGCTGGTCAAGGCCGACGATGTGGCCCGTGCACGCATGAAACTCGCGGCGGCCGGCGTTACCCCGTCCGACGCCAATATCGGTTTCGAAATCCTCGACAAGGACCAGGGCCTGGGCACCAGCCAGTTCATGGAAGCCACCCGCTACCGTCGCGGTCTGGAAGGCGAACTGGCGCGCACCATCTCCAGCCTGAACAACGTCAAGGGTGCCCGCGTGCACCTGGCCATTCCGAAAAGCTCGGTGTTTGTGCGCGATGAACGCAAGCCCAGTGCCTCGGTATTGGTGGAACTGTTTGCCGGCCGCTCCCTGGAGCCAGGCCAGGTGCTGGCGATCGTCAACCTGGTCGCCACCAGCGTGCCTGAGCTGAGCAAGTCGCAAATCACCGTGGTCGACCAGAAGGGCAACCTGCTGTCCGACCAGGCGGAAAACTCCGCGCTGACCCAGGCCGGCAAGCAGTTTGACTACAGCCGCCGTGTGGAAAGCATGCTCACCCAGCGTGTGCACAACATCCTGCAGCCGGTGCTGGGCAACGACCGCTACAAGGCGGAAGTGTCCGCCGATGTGGACTTCAGCGCCGTCGAATCGACCTCCGAGCAGTTCAACCCGGACCAGCCGGCGTTGCGCAGCGAGCAGTCCACCAGCGAACAACGCACCGCTGCCAATGGCCCGCCACAAGGCGTACCGGGCGCCCTGAGCAACCAGCCGCCGGCTCCGGCCTCGGCTCCGCAAACCACCGGTGGCGCTACGGCCAGCGCTGGCGCCATCCAGCCGGGCCAGCCGCTGCTGGACGCCAATGGCCAACAGATCATGGACCCGGCCACCGGCCAGCCGATGCTCGCGCCGTACCCGGCGGACAAGCGTAACCAGTCGACCAAGAACTTCGAACTCGACCGTTCCATCAGCCATACCAAGCAGCAACAAGGCCGCGTCAATCGCCTGTCGGTATCGGTGGTGGTGGATGACCAGGTCAAGGTCAATGCCGCCGATGGCGCCGTTACCCGTGCCCCATGGAGCGCCGACGAATTGGCGCGCTTCACGCGCCTGGTGCAGGATGCCGTCGGTTTCGACGCCAGCCGGGGTGACAGCGTCAGCGTGATCAACATGCCGTTCTCTGCCGAGCGTGGCGAAGTGATCGCCGAGCCGGCGTTCTACTCGCAGCCGTGGTTCTGGGACATCGTCAAGCAGGTGCTGGGTGTGTTGTTCATCCTGGTGCTGGTGTTCGGCGTGCTGCGCCCGGTGCTCAACAACATCACCGGCAACGGCAAGAAACAACTGGCGGCCTATGGTGGCAGCGACGTCGAGTTGGGTGGCATGGGCGGCCTGGACGGCGAACTGGCCAACGACCGCGTCAGCCTCGGCGGCCCGCAAAGCATCCTGTTGCCAAGCCCGAGCGAGGGTTACGACGCTCAGCTGAACGCAATCAAGAGTCTGGTGGCAGAAGACCCGGGCCGTGTGGCCCAGGTCGTGAAAGAGTGGATCAACGCAGATGAGTGATAATCGAGCCGCTGTTGCCAAGCTCACCAAGGTCGACAAAGCCGCAGTCCTGCTGCTGTCCCTGGGTGAAACCGACGCCGCCCAAGTGCTGCGCCACATGGGGCCCAAAGAGGTTCAACGGGTGGGCGTGGCCATGGCGCAGATGCGCAATGTGCACCGTGAGCAGGTCGAGCAGGTGATGAGCGAGTTCGTCGAGATCGTCGGCGACCAGACCAGCCTGGGCGTCGGCTCCGACAGCTACATCCGCAAGATGCTCACCTCGGCCCTGGGCGAAGACAAGGCCAACGGCCTGATCGACCGCATTCTGCTCGGTGGCAACACCAGCGGCCTCGACAGCCTGAAATGGATGGAGCCGCGTGCCGTTGCCGACGTGATCCGCTACGAACACCCGCAGATCCAGGCGATCGTGGTGGCGTATCTCGACCCCGACCAGGCCGGTGAAGTGCTCGGCCACTTCGACCATAAAGTGCGCCTGGACATCATCCTGCGCGTGTCGTCGCTGAACACCGTGCAGCCGGCGGCGCTGAAAGAACTCAACACGATTCTGGAGAAGCAGTTCTCCGGCAACTCGAACGCCTCGCGCACCACCCTGGGTGGTATCAAGCGTGCGGCAGACATCATGAACTTCCTCGACAGCTCGGTCGAAGGCCAGTTGATGGACTCGATCCGCGAGATCGACGACACCCTGTCCGGCCAGATCGAAGACCTCATGTTCGTGTTCAACAACCTCTCCGATGTCGACGACCGCGGCATCCAGGCGTTGCTGCGCGAAGTGTCCTCGGACGTGCTGGTGCTGGCCCTCAAGGGTTCGGACGAGAACGTCAAAGAGAAGATCTTCAAGAACATGTCCAAGCGTGCCTCGGAACTGTTGCGCGACGACCTGGAAGCCAAGGGCCCGGTACGCGTCAGCGACGTGGAAACCGCGCAGAAAGAAATCCTCACCATTGCCCGCCGTATGGCCGAAGCCGGAGAAATCGTTCTCGGCGGGAAGGGCGGCGAAGAAATGATCTAAGGCGCTTCCCATGTCGAACAAAGATGAGGCGCCCAGCGATCTGATTCGCGCACGGGACGTCGGTGGGTTCGACATCTGGTCGTTGCCCAGCTTCGACCCGCATGTGCCCGAACCCGAGCCGGAACCGGTCGAAGAACCTCCGGTGGAAATGGAAGAAGTGCCGCTGGATGAAGTCCAGCCACTGACCCTGGAAGAACTGGAAGCCATCCGCCAGGAGGCCTACAACGAAGGCTTCGCGGCGGGTGAAAAAGACGGTTTTCGCAGCACCACCCTCAAGGTGCGCCAGGAGGCCGAAGAGGCCCTGAGCGTCAAGCTGGCCAGCCTGGAACGCTTGATGGGCACGCTGTTCGACCCCATCGCCGAGCAGGATTCGCAGATCGAAAAGGCCATGGTCGACCTGGTACAGCACATCGCCCGCCAGGTGATCCAGCGCGAATTGGCGCTGGATTCCAGTCATATCGAAAGCGTGATGCGCGAAGCCCTCAAGCTGCTGCCCCTGGGCGTCGGCAACGTGCGGCTGTACATCAACCCGCAGGATTTCGAACAGGTCAAGGCCCTGCGCGAGCGTCATGAAGAAACCTGGCGCATCGTCGAAGACGCGTCGTTGCAGCCCGGTGGTTGCCGCGTCGAAACCGAACACAGTCGCATCGATGCCACGGTGGAGACCCGCATCAGCCAGATCATGGCCAAGCTGTTTGATCAGCTGCACGAACAGGCCCTGCACCCGGCCGAGCCTGATCTGAGCGTGGACCTGGACGCCGTCGATGCGCCTTGACCGCACCAGCTTCGCCAAGCGCCTGGCCGGTTACGCCGAGGCCACGGAGTTGCCCGGCCAGCCGATCCTCGAAGGACGCCTGCTGCGCATGGTCGGCCTGACCCTTGAGGCCGAAGGCCTGCGCGCCGCCATGGGCAGCCGCTGCATGGTGATCAACGACGACAGCTACCACCCGGTGCAGGTCGAAGCCGAAGTGATGGGCTTTTCCGGCAGCAAGATTTTCCTGATGCCCGTGGGCAGCCTGGCGGGCATTGCCCCTGGTGCCCGCGTGGTGCCGTTGGCCGACACCGGCCGCCTGCCGATGGGCATGAGCATGCTCGGTCGCGTACTCGACGGCGCCGGTCGTGCGCTGGACGGCAAGGGCGGCATGAAGGCCGAGGACTGGGTGCCGATGGACGGTCCCACTATCAACCCGCTCAACCGCAACCCCATCAGTGTGCCGCTGGACGTTGGCATTCGCAGCATCAACGGATTATTGACGGTCGGCCGTGGCCAGCGTCTGGGCCTGTTCGCCGGTACCGGCGTGGGTAAATCGGTGTTGCTGGGCATGATGACGCGCTTTACCGAGGCCGACATCATCGTGGTCGGGCTGATCGGCGAACGGGGCCGCGAGGTGAAGGAATTCATCGAGCACAGTCTCGGCGAAGAAGGCCTCAAGCGCTCGGTGGTGGTTGCCTCCCCAGCCGACGATGCGCCGCTGATGCGGTTGCGCGCCGCCATGTACTGCACGCGCATCGCCGAATATTTCCGCGACAAGGGCAAGAACGTCCTGTTGCTGATGGATTCGCTCACGCGTTTCGCCCAGGCCCAGCGGGAAATCGCCCTGGCCATCGGCGAACCGCCGGCGACCAAGGGTTACCCGCCGTCGGTGTTCGCCAAACTGCCCAAGCTGGTGGAGCGCGCCGGTAACGCCGAGGCCGGTGGTGGCTCGATCACCGCGTTCTACACGGTATTGTCCGAAGGCGATGACCAGCAGGACCCGATTGCCGACTCGGCGCGGGGCGTGCTCGACGGCCACATCGTGCTGTCACGGCGCCTGGCGGAAGAAGGGCACTACCCGGCCATCGACATCGAAGCGTCCATCAGCCGGGTGATGCCAGCGGTGGTTACGCCGGAACACATGGCCCGGGCGCAACAGTTCAAGCAGCTGTGGTCGCGCTACCAGCAGAGCCGCGACTTGATCAGCGTCGGCGCCTACGTGGCGGGCGGTGATCGCGACACCGACCTGGCCATCGCCCTGCAACCGCAGTTGGTGACGTACCTGCGCCAGGGCCTCAACGACAAGATCAGCATGGGCGAAAGCGAAGCGCACCTGCAGTCGATCTTCGCCCCGGCGCCGGGCGGCTAAGCCATGGCCAACAGCCGCGCCGCGCGCCTGGCTCCGGTGGTGGACATGGCCGAAAAGGCCGAGAAAACCGCCGTGCAGCGCCTGGGTTACTTCCAGGGGCAAGTCCGCCTGGCGGAAAGCAAGCTGGGCGACCTGGAGCGTTTTCGCGGCGAGTACCAGCAGCAATGGATCGAGCGCGGCAGCAAGGGCGTGTCCGGCCAATGGCTGATGGGTTACCAGGGCTTTCTCAACCAGTTGGAAACCGCCGTCGGCCAGCAGCGCCAAAGCCTGGCGTGGCACCAGAACAACCTCGACAAGGCGCGTGAGAGCTGGCAGGCCGCGTTTGCCCGGGTCGAAGGTCTGCGCAAGCTGGTGCAGCGCTATATCGACGAAGCGCGGGCGCTTGAAGACAAGCGCGAGCAGAAGCTGCTCGACGAGCTGTCCCAGCGCTTGCCGCGCAAAGACGTCTATTGAAGGTTGCCCACATCCCCTGCACCTGCTAAACCTTGTGTCATTGCCAATGACAAGGAAGCAGTCACATGTCAGTCGAGTCAGAAGTATCCCTGGATGGGAATAAGTTGACGATCGCGGTCAAGGGCCGGTTTGATTTCGGCAGCCATCAAGCGTTTCGTGACGCCTACGAGCGTTTCTACAAGGTGCCCACTACCTACGTCGTGGACTTGAAAGAGACGACCTACCTCGACAGCTCCGCCCTCGGCATGCTGTTGCTGCTGCGCGATCATGCCGGCGATGACGCCGATATCCGGGTGATCAACAGCAATTCGGATGTGCGCAAGATCCTTGGTATCTCCAACTTCGACAAACTGTTCGACATCAGTTGAGCGTCCTGGCCCCGGTCCTTGAGCCGCTGACGATCCTGATCGCCGAAGACAGCACCGCCGACCTGCTGTTGCTGTCGACCATCATCCGACGCCAGGGCCACCAGGTGCTCACGGCCACCAACGGTGCTGAAGCGGTCGCGGTGTTTACCCGTGAGAGACCGCAGTTGGTGTTGATGGATGCGCTGATGCCGGTGATGGACGGTTTTGAGGCGGCGCGGCGGATCAAGCAATTGGCGGGTGAAGAGCTGGTGCCGCTGATTTTCCTCACCTCCCTGCGCGAGAGCGAAGCGCTGGCCCAGTGCCTGGATGCCGGTGGTGATGACTTCCTGCCCAAGCCCTACAACCAGCTGATTCTCGCGGCGAAGATCAATGCCATGGACCGCCTGCGTCGGTTGCAGGCAACGGTCTTGCAGCAACGCGACCTGATTGCCAAACACCACGATTACCTCCTGCATGAGCAGCGGGTGGCCAAGGCGGTGTTCGACAAGGTTGCCCATTCCGGTTGTATCAACGCCGCGCCGAATATTCGCTACCTGCAATCGCCCTACGCGTTGTTCAACGGCGATTTGCTGTTGGCTGCCTACACCCCGTCCGGCGACATGCACGTGCTGCTCGGTGACTTCACCGGGCATGGCCTGCCGGCGGCGGTGGGGGCCATGCCCCTGGCAGAAGTGTTCTACGGCATGACCGCCAAGGGCTACGGCCTGGCACAGACCCTGCGGGAGATGAACGCCAAGCTCAAGCGCATCCTGCCGGTGGACATGTTCTGCTGCGCCACCCTGTTGTGCCTGAGCACGCAGCGGCGGGTGGTGGAGGTGTGGAACGGCGGCATGCCCGAAGGCTATGTGCATGAAATCGCCACGGGTAAACGCACGCCACTGGAATCGCGGCATTTGCCGTTGGGTGTGCTGTCGGCGCAAGCCTTTGATGATCGCACCGAGGTCTGGCCCATGGCCCTGGGTGACCGGGTGTTCCTGTTGTCCGATGGCGTGCTGGATACCGCTGACGCCAATGAGCAGCTGTTTGGCGCTGAACGTTTGCAGCAGGTGTTCGCCGCCAACCGCGAGCCTGATCGGCTGTTTGAAGATATCGAACGGGCGCTGGCGGCGTTCCGAGGCAAGGCGCGGGATGACGTGAGCATGGTGGAGATCACCCTGCAAGTCGACCAGCAGCTGCGTGCGAGCGGGCCGTTGTATGCCGACAGTGGGCAGTCTTGTCCGCTGGATTGGTCGGTGAGTTTCGAATTCCGTGCAGAGACCTTGAAGCGTTACAACCCATTGCCGTACCTGCTGCAACTGCTGCTGGAGATCCACGGCCTGCGCGAGCAGAGCGGGGCGCTGTACAGCGTGATGGCGGAGCTGTATTCCAATGCGCTGGAGCATGGCGTGCTGGGCCTGGATTCACGGCTCAAGCGTGACGCCCAGGGGTTTGCCGAGTATTACCGTCTGCGTAATGACCGCCTGGCACAACTCAACAGCGGCTATATACGGGTGCATGTGCAGGTGGTACCGACGGAGGCGGGTGGCAGGATGACCCTGCGCGTCGAGGACAGCGGCCCCGGTTTCGATGTGGAACAGGTGCTGGCGCGGCCGTTGGATATCGACCGTCTGTCTGGCCGGGGCTTGAGCCTGGTGCGCCAATTGAGCAGCGATGTACGCTGGTCGGATGGCGGGCGCAGTGTCTGCGTGGAGTTTTCCTGGGAGGCTCTGGCATAATCCGCCGATTCTTGATCAAGGAGCGAGCAAGTGGTTGATCTACATCTGGACCCGGAGGTGCTGTCGGGTTTGCAGGAAGTCATGGAAGGCGAGTATCCCAAGTTGCTTGATACCTTTCTCGATGATTCCCAGAAGCGCGTCGAAGCACTGCGCAAGGCCAGGGATGATGCGAAGGCGTTGGGGCGGATTGCGCATAGTTTCAAGGGCAGCAGTGGGAACCTTGGGGCGGTGAGGTTGGCGCAGTTGTGTCAGCGGTTGGAGGTTGAGTCCGTTGGGCCTGTGGTTGGGGATCTGGGGGAGTTGGTGGATCAGATTGATCGGGAGTTTGCGTTGGTGAAGCCGTTGTATGAGTCGGAGCGGCAGCGGTTTCAGATGTGATTGAGTACATATCCGTTTTTTATGTAACGGCGGCTTAGGGTTCCGCCCTTACGGCGGGTCACTTTTGGAAAGGCCCAAAAGTAACCAAAAGGCCTTCGCCCCAACACTCGGCACCTCGCCTAGGCTCGGTGGTCCCTCAAGCCTGCGTTCGGCCAGCGTGTTTGACGGGGCGCCGAAGATCACAAGCAAGAGCGACTCGCTGCGCATCGTAGATACGTTTTTTGTTCTGTGTAACCCACTTACTGTGTTGCCGACTTACTGTGGCGAGCGGGCTTGCCCCGCGTTGGGCTGCGAAGCAGCCCTAGAACCAGTGAGCGCGCCGCGTTTATCCTGGTTTCCGCGTCATCGTTAATGACCTTCGCGGACAAGCCCGGCTCCTACAGGGGAGCGCGTACGCCTCAACTATTCGGTCGGCTACTAGGCCGCCGCGGTTGCTTTTGATGTTAGGCGGCCCCCCAAATCACTGTCGGATTACGGGCACACCGAGCCTAGGCGAGGTGCCGAGTGTTGGGGCAAGAGCGCTTTGGTTACTTTCGCGCTTTTCGAAAGTGACCCGCCGTAAGGGCGGAACCATAAGCCGCCGTTGCCCAAATAATGGATATACACACAAAACCTGGCCCAACTCTTGCTATACCTCTCAATACTGCATCCCCGACCCCCATGCAGTGGAGACCTTTACCTATGCCAGTCGCCCCGAATTCGCTCCTTCAGGCTGCCCCCGCGGCCAAGCCTCAAGCGCCCTCTGCCAACCCATCGGCAGTGGCTGCGGACCCACGGGACAAGGGCCCTGGCTTCGCTCAAGTGTTTGCCAGCCAGGCGTCCAAGCCCACGGTCAAGACCGACGACAGCTCGGCCAAACCCACCGCAACCAAGTCGTCCGATGCCAGCGCCAAGCCTGCAGCGGGCAATGACAAGCCTGCCGCCAGCACGCCAGCCGTTGCCGATAGCGGCAATACCTTGCCTGCCACGCCGCCGGCCAAAACCGACGACAGCGCGAGCAAGGATGACGACGCGCCAGCCGACCCTGCCTTGGTGCAGCAACCTCCGGCTGACCCGGTGGTCGACCCGGCACTGATTGCCACCGTCACCCCGGTAGCCGTGCCGGTGCCGGTTGAAACACCCGCGCCCGCCACCACGACCAAGGATGACAAGGCTCAGCCGGTGGTTGCTGCGCCGGTCGCAGCGACTGAGGAAGCCAAGCCGGCTTTCGATCCTGAAGCAGATCCCCTGGATGCCATGCCCGCCGTGCGCCTGGCGATGGAGCAGGGCGGTCACGTATCGGCCAGCAGCCAGGCCCAGGCAAAAACCGCTCCGGCACCGACTCAGGATCAACCCACCGCCGCACAGAATTTCGCCGCCGGCCTGGCCAATATGGTCGACCAGCAAGCCACCAAGGACAGCACCGACCAGGGCGGCGACAAGGCCTTCAGCGGGTTGATCGAAGACGGTCTCAAGGACCTGAAGAACGCCAGCAGCGACACCCGTGTCGATGACTTCGCCAACCGCCTCGCCGCGTTGACCCAGGCGGCCACGCCGAAAACCGCCAACGCCTTGCCACCGGTGACCAATGCGCCATTGGCCATGCACCAGAGCGGCTGGACCGATGAAATCGTCAACCGGGTGATGTACCTGTCCAGCGCCAACCTCAAGTCGGCGGAGATCCAGTTGCAACCCGCTGAGCTTGGCCGCCTGGATATCAAGGTCAACATGACCGCCGACCAACAGGCCCAGGTCAACTTCATGAGCGCCCACCCGGTGGTACGTGAAGCGTTGGAAAGCCAGTCCGGGCGCTTGCGGGAGATGTTTGCCCAGCAGGGCATGGGCCAGGTGGACGTGAACGTGTCGGACCAGTCCCGTGGGCAGGAGCAACAACAGCAGCAGGCCCAGACCCGTGGTGTGAGCGGTAGCGGCGGGCGCGGGGGTGACAATGGCGACAGCGGCAACCACCTTGATGTGGCTGAAGCCGTGACGCCGGTCACCTCAACCGTAATCGGCTCCAGTGCGGTCGACTACTACGCCTGATCCGGACGAAATGTGGGAGGGGGCTTGCCCCCGATGAGGGTGTGTCAGCTGAAACATGGGTGACTGATACACCGCTATCGGGGGCAAGCCCCCTCCCACAATTTGATTTGCTACGCCCGTACGTCCTCGACTTCCAGACAACTCTGGCATAACACTTGCTCTTGCCTCTCCGTAGATCTATGAATCCCCGAATAGTGACGGATTATTGGCATGGCGAAGAGCGACGACGCAGCAAAAGCACCCGCAGGCAAAGGCAAGCTCAAGCTTATCCTGTTGATAGTCCTGGGCCTGCTCCTGGCTATCGGCGCCTCGGTGGGTGGCACCTGGTACATCATGCACAGCAGTGCCAGCAAGCCGGCACCCGCCGCCGAAACCGCCACTAACGTCAAGCAACCGGCAATCTTCGAACCGATGCTTCCGGCCTTTGTCGCCAACTTCAATCAGAACGGTCGTCAACGCTACCTGCAGGTGAGCATCACCTTGCTGGCGCGTAACGCTTCGGACCTGGACGCCCTCAAGGTGCACATGCCCGTGATCCGCAACAACCTCGTCATGCTGTTCTCCAGCCAGAGCTTCGACACACTCGCCACCCCGGTGGGCCAGGAAATGCTGCGCCAGAAAGTCACGGCCAGCGTGCAGGAAGTGGCCCAGAAGGAGCTCGGCAAAGTCGTGGTCGAGCAGGCGCTCTTCACTAACTTCGTATTGCAGTAGGATCACGACATGGCCGTGCAAGACCTGCTGTCCCAGGATGAAATCGACGCGCTGCTGCATGGCGTCGACGATGGTCTGGTACAGACCGAAATGGCTGCCGAGCCCGGCAGCGTCAAAAGTTATGACCTCACCAGCCAGGATCGCATCGTCCGTGGACGCATGCCGACCCTGGAGATGATCAACGAACGTTTCGCCCGCTATACCCGCATCAGCATGTTCAACATGCTGCGTCGTTCGGCGGACGTGGCGGTGGGCGGCGTGCAGGTGATGAAGTTCGGCGAGTACGTGCACTCGCTGTACGTGCCCACCAGCCTCAACCTGGTCAAGATCAAGCCACTGCGCGGCACCGCGCTGTTCATCCTCGACGCCAAGCTGGTGTTCAAGCTGGTGGACAACTTCTTCGGCGGCGATGGCCGCCACGCCAAGATCGAAGGCCGTGAGTTCACCCCCACCGAGTTGCGGGTGGTGCGCATGGTGCTGGAGCAGGCCTTCATCGATTTGAAGGAAGCCTGGCAGGCGATCATGGAAGTCAACTTCGAGTACATCAACTCCGAAGTGAACCCGGCCATGGCCAACATCGTCGGCCCCAGCGAAGCCATTGTGGTGTCGACCTTCCACATCGAACTCGATGGTGGTGGCGGCGACCTGCACGTGACCATGCCGTACTCGATGATCGAACCGGTGCGCGAAATGCTCGACGCCGGTTTCCAGTCCGACCTGGACGACCAGGACGAACGTTGGGTCAAGGCCTTGCGCGAGGACCTGCTGGACGTCGACGTACCGTTGAGCGCCACCGTGGCCCGTCGGCAACTGCGCCTGCGCGATATTTTGCACATGCAGCCGGGGGATATCATCCCCGTCGAACTGCCGGAAGAAATGATCATGCGCGCCAACGGCGTGCCGTCATTCAAGGTCAAGCTCGGTTCCCACAAGGGCAACCTGGCGCTGCAGGTGGTCGAGCCGATCACCCGTCGTTGATGCACCCCTATTTATGAATGTTTGCTCCGCCGAGGACATGTAATGGCTACCGAACACGAAAACACTTCCGCCGAAGACCAGGCCCTGGCTGACGAATGGGCGGCTGCCCTGGAAGAAACCGGCGATGTTGGCCAGGACGATATCGACGCGCTGCTGGCCGCTGACGCCGCCACCGCTCCGGCCGGCAACCGCCTGCCCATGGAAGAATTCGGCAGCGTGCCGAAAAACAACGAGCCGGTGTCCCTCGATGGCCCGAACCTGGATGTGATCCTCGACATTCCGGTGTCGATTTCCATGGAAGTCGGCAGCACCGAAATCAACATCCGCAACTTGCTGCAACTCAACCAGGGTTCGGTGATCGAGCTTGACCGCCTGGCCGGCGAGCCGCTGGACGTGCTGGTCAACGGCACCCTGATCGCCCACGGCGAAGTGGTGGTGGTCAACGAAAAGTTCGGCATCCGCCTGACCGACGTGATCAGCCCGAGCGAACGCATCAAGAAGTTGCGCTGATATGAAGTATTCGATGGCGGGACTGTTTCTGGCGCTGCCATTGAGCGCCCTCGCGGCTGAGCCGGCCGCGCAAGCGACGGCGGCGGCCGCACCGGTGGTGAGCAGCGGTATCGGCGGACAATTGACCCAGCTGGTGCTGGGCCTGTTGCTGGTGGTCGGGCTGATTTTCGTGCTGGCCTGGCTGATGCGCCGCGTGCAGCGCGTAGGGCCGGGCAACGGCCAGGTGATCGAGATGATCGGTTCGCGCGCCCTCGGCCCGCGTGATCGGCTGGTGCTGGTGCAGGTGGGCGAGGAACAGATCCTGCTGGGTATCACCCCCGGCCGCATCACCCCGTTGCACGTGCTCAAGACCCCGGTGAGCGTGGATCAGGGCCAGTCCGCCACGCCAGAATTCGCCCAGCGCCTGATGGAGTTGCTGGGCAAGGATCAGAAGGATAAGAAGTAATGCGCGTTTTATTGACGCTCATGCTGTTGCTGGCCGCGCCATTGGCGTTCGGCGCCGATCCGTTGTCGATCCCGGCCATTACGCTGGGGACCAACGCGGCGGGCGCGCAGGAGTATTCGGTCAGCCTGCAGATCCTGCTGATCATGACCGCGCTGAGCTTTATCCCGGCGTTTGTCATGCTGATGACCAGCTTCACGCGGATCATCATCGTGTTCTCGATCCTGCGCCAGGCACTGGGCCTGCAGCAGACGCCGTCGAACCAGATCCTCACCGGCATGGCCCTGTTCCTGACGCTGTTCATCATGGCGCCGGTGTTCGACAAGGTAAACCAGCAAGCCTTGCAACCCTACCTGGCGGAGAAAATGACCGCCCAGGATGCGATCGACAAGGCCCAGGGGCCGATCAAGGATTTCATGCTGTCGCAGACCCGCTCCAGCGACCTTGAGTTGTTCATGCGCCTGTCCAAGCGCACCGACATCGCCACCCCGGACCAGGCGCCGCTGACCATCCTGGTGCCGGCGTTCGTCACGTCGGAGTTGAAGACCGCGTTCCAGATCGGCTTCATGATCTTTATCCCGTTCCTGATCATCGACCTGGTGGTGGCGAGCGTACTGATGGCCATGGGTATGATGATGCTGTCCCCACTGATCATCTCGCTGCCGTTCAAGATCATGCTGTTTGTGCTGGTGGACGGCTGGGCGCTGATTATCGGCACCCTGGCCGGCAGTTTCGGCGGGGTATAGCGCAATGACGCCAGAAGTCGCCGTCGACCTGTTCCGTGAAGCATTGTGGCTGACCACCGTGATGGTCGCCGTGCTGGTGGTGCCGAGCCTGTTGGTCGGCCTGCTGGTGGCGATGTTCCAGGCGGCGACCCAGATCAACGAACAGACCTTGAGCTTCCTGCCGCGCCTGCTGGTGATGCTGGTCACCCTGATCGTGGCCGGCCCGTGGCTGGTGCAGACCTTCATGGAATATATCCTGCAGTTGTACGGCAGTATTCCGCAGTTGATCGGCTGACCCGATGCAGTCCTTGCTGGCGTTGACCGACACCCAGATCAGCACCTGGGTGGCGTCTTTCATCCTGCCGCTGTTCCGGGTCACGGCCATGCTCATGGCCATGCCGGTGTTCGGCACCACACTCGTCCCACGGCGCGTGCGCCTGTACTTTGCGGTGGCGATTACCGTGGTGATCGTGCCCGGGCTGCCGCCGATGCCGCCGGTCAATGCCATCGACCTCAGTGCGTTGCTGCTGATTGCCGAGCAGATCCTGATCGGCGCGCTGATGGGCTTTTCCCTGACGCTGTTCTTCCAGGCCTTTGTGATCGCCGGGCAAATCATCTCGATCCAGATGGGCATGGGCTTCGCCTCTATGGTCGACCCTACCAACGGTGTGTCGGCGGCGGTGATCGGGCAATTCCTGACCATGCTGGTGACCTTGCTGTTCCTGGCCATGAACGGCCATCTGGTGGCCTTTGAGGTGATGACCGAAAGCTTTATCACCTTGCCGGTGGGGTCTGGGCTGGTGGTCAATCACTTCTGGGAGGTGGTCGGGCGGCTCGGCTGGGTATTGGGGGCTTCGCTGTTGCTGGTGTTGCCGGCAATCACCGCGTTGCTGGTGGTCAACATCGCCTTTGGGGTGATGACCCGTGCGGCGCCGCAATTGAACATCTTCTCGATTGGTTTCCCGTTGACCCTGGTGTTGGGCATGGGGATTTTCTGGATCGGCCTGGCCGACATTCTCAATCAGTATCAACCACTGGCGACCGACGCCTTGCAGTTCTTACGTGATCTGGCACGGGCGCGCTGAGCCATGGCTGAGAGCGAGAGTGGTCAGGACAAAACAGAAGACCCCACGGAGAAACGTAAAAAGGACTCCCGGGAAAAGGGTGAGATTGCCCGCTCAAAAGAGCTCAATACCGTCGCCACCATGATGGCCGGTGCCGGCGCGTTGCTCATCTACGGCGGCGGCCTGGCGCTGGACCTGATGGAGTTGATGAAACACAACTTCGCCTTGCCTCGCGAGGTGCTGCTCAACCCCGACGCCATGGGCCGGTACCTGTTGCATTCGGGCAAGATCGCGATCCTGGCGGTGCAGCCGATTCTGATCACCTTGCTGCTCGCCGCACTGATCGGCCCGGTCGCCTTGGGCGGCTGGCTGTTCGCTGCCGGCAGCATGGCGCCCAAGTTCAGCCGCATGAACCCTGGCGCCGGGCTCAAGCGCATGTTCTCCACCAAGGCCCTGGTGGAGCTACTCAAGGCGCTGGCCAAGTTCATTCTGATCCTGTTCGTGGCGCTGATGGTGCTGTCGTCCGACATTGATGATCTGCTGCTCATTGCCCATGAACCGCTGGAGTCGGCGATCATCCACAGCGTGCAGGTGGTGGGCTGGAGTGCGCTGTGGATGGCGGCCGGGCTGATCATCATCGCGGCGGTGGATGCGCCGATCCAGTTGTGGGAAAGCCACAAGAAACTGTTGATGACCAAACAGGAAGTGCGCGACGAGCACAAGGACCAAGAAGGGCGCCCCGAGGTCAAGCAACGCATCCGCCAACTGCAGCGCGAGATGTCCCAGCGCAAGATGATGGCCTCGGTGCCCGACGCCGATGTGGTCATCACCAACCCGACCCACTATGCCGTCGCCCTCAAATACGACCCGGAGAAGGGCGGCGCGCCGATGCTGCTGGCCAAGGGCAGTGACTTTACCGCCTTGAAGATCCGCGAGATCGCGGTGGCCAACGACATCCTGTTGCTGGAGTCGCCGGAGCTGGCGCGGTCGATTTTCTACTCCACCGACCTCGACCAGGAGATTCCCGCCGGGTTGTACCTGGCGGTGGCTCAGGTGCTGGCGTATGTCTATCAGATTCGCCAATACCGCGCCGGCAAAGGCAAGCGCCCGGATCCGCTCAAGGATTTGCCGATTCCGCCGGATTTGCGCCGCGATTCCTGACGTACTCCCGCTCTGCCTACCACTCATCGATAACTGTCGTCTACCTGTCAGACTTCACAGTAGCCAAAGCGCGCTGCTCGCGGTTCTATTGCCCTATGCACTGCGCGCAGGCTGTAAACGAGATGCAGGGAGAGTGGTTTTGAATCGGGTTATCAGAGGCATCGTCAAATCCTATGACCGGAAAACTGGAAAGGGTTTGATTGTCGTGGATGGCGAGGCCGTTCCGGTGGATCTCATTGGTTCGCGGGACGTCCGGCTTGCGGTGGGGGTGCAGGTGGTCTTTCAGAAGATCCATCGACCTGACGGCGTTTTTGCGTCCGATGTCAGGGTCATCCAGCAAGTCCTTGAGTGAGATATCAGGAGAACGGCAATGGCAACAGGTACGGTGAAGTGGTTTAACGCGGAGAAGGGTTTTGGGTTTATTGCCCAAAAAGATGGCGTTGATGTTTTTGTCCATTATTCAGCCATCACGTGCGAAGGTTTCAAGACGCTTGAAGAGAACCAAAAAGTGGAGTTCGACGTTACGCAAGGGCCCAAAGGCGCTCAGGCCGAGAACGTCCGCGTCCTATGAGCTTGATGATCGTTCCTGCAGGGTGATACAGGAACGATCAGCCATCAGGCCATCAAGTGCTCGCTGTCCTCCAGCACTCTGTCAGCCAGCAGCTTCGCCAGCCCGATCAACTGCGCAACACCCAGCGCACCTTCACGTTTTGTCCGGTCCAACTCGAAGGCAAAGTCACTCATGTAAGTGGAGCCGCCACTGATCGCCGCGACGCGATGGAGGGTGGCAGCTGTGCGCAGGTTCGCGGACCGGTTACCAATGGACCCGGCATACCCGAGGGTATCCCGCGCACAGCCACCATAAGGCCGCACAGTAGACGATAAAAAGGCGTCAACTGAAAGCGGACAATGGCGCTTCTGCGCATTGGTAAGCCGGGCCGCGACGCCCGCCCACTGCGTTTGCAGCGGTGTACGGAGACTAGAGAGCGAGTTTCCTAGGGGCAACCGCAAAACCTTATCGGAAATTTCCCCAGTAGTACTGTCTGCGCGCACATCCAAGTGTGGGAGGGGGCTTGCCCCCGATGGCGTTGTGTCGGTCACCAACTCTTAGTCTGGCAAGCTGCGATCGGGGGCAAGCCCCCTCCCACATTTAAAATGTGTTCTTTCCGAAAAAACGTGGGCGTTCATAGCGATCGACGTTCCAAAACAAAAGTTGGAAGGCTTCTTGCAATACCGCCTCCAGGACGCCCAGCCGCGTCAAAACTTTGCTTCAAAGGACACGAGGAATACTGGTGGATCGCTCTCAAATGCTCGGCACGGCGCGCAGCACCCTGACTGACCTCTCGCGGGGCAATCTGGGTGTGCCGTTGTTGTTGCTGGTGATGCTGGCAATGATGATGTTGCCGATGCCGCCGTTCCTGCTCGACGTGTTCTTTACCTTCAACATTGCCCTGTCCGTCGTGGTGCTGCTGGTCTGCGTGTATGCTTTGCGGCCGCTGGATTTCGCGGTGTTCCCGACCATCCTGCTGGTGGCGACCTTGTTGCGCCTGGCGCTCAACGTGGCGTCCACCCGCGTGGTGATGCTCCACGGCCAGGACGGCCATGCCGCCGCCGGCAAGGTGATCCAGGCCTTCGGCGAGGTGGTGATCGGCGGTAACTATGTGGTGGGTATCGTGGTGTTCGCGATCCTGATGATTATCAACTTCGTGGTGGTGACCAAGGGCGCCGGGCGGATTTCCGAGGTGAGCGCGCGGTTTACCCTCGACGCCATGCCCGGCAAACAAATGGCGATCGACGCCGACCTCAACGCCGGCCTGATCGACCAGAACCAGGCCAAGACACGCCGCCTGGAAGTGGCACAGGAAGCCGAGTTCTACGGCTCCATGGACGGTGCCAGCAAATTCGTGCGCGGTGACGCCATCGCCGGCCTGCTGATTCTGTTCATCAACCTCATCGGCGGCATGGCCGTCGGTATCTTCCAACACGGCATGACCTTCGGCGATGCGGGCAAGGTCTACGCCTTGCTGACCATCGGTGACGGTTTAGTGGCGCAATTGCCATCACTGTTGTTATCCACAGCAGCGGCGATCATGGTGACCCGTGCTTCGGGCTCCGAAGACATGGGCAAGCAGATCAGCCGGCAGATGTTCGCCTCGCCCAAGGCCCTGGCCGTGGCGGCGGGCATCATGGCGATCATGGGCATCGTGCCGGGCATGCCCCACGTATCGTTCCTGACCATGGCGGCCCTGGCCGGCGGTGCGGCCTACCTGTTCTGGAAAAAGCAGAATGCGGTCAAGGTCCAGGCCCAGCAGGAGATTGCGCGTCAGCAGGAACTGCTGCCATCCCCGGCCCGCGCCCAGGAAACCAAGGAGCTGGGCTGGGATGACGTGACCCCGATCGACATGATCGGCCTGGAAGTCGGCTACCGCCTCATTCCGCTGGTGGACCGCAACCAGGGTGGTCAATTGCTCGCGCGGATCAAGGGCGTGCGCAAGAAGCTGTCCCAGGACCTGGGCTTCCTGATGCCCACCGTGCATATCCGCGACAACCTTGACCTGGCGCCCAGCGCCTACCGCCTGACCCTGATGGGCGTGATCCTGGCGGAAGCCGAGATCTACCCGGACCGCGAGCTGGCAATCAACCCGGGGCAGGTGTTCGGCAGCCTCAACGGCATTACCGCCAAAGATCCGGCTTTTGGCCTGGACGCGGTATGGATCGAAATCAGTCAGCGCAGCCAGGCGCAGTCCCTGGGTTACACCGTGGTGGACGCCAGCACCGTGGTCGCCACCCACCTCAACCAGATCCTGTACAAGCACTCCCACGAGCTGATCGGCCACGAAGAAGTCCAGCAATTGATGGGTTTGCTCGGCAAAGCCTCGCCAAAACTCGCCGAAGAGCTGGTGCCGGGCATTCTGTCGCTGTCCCAGTTGCTCAAGGTATTGCAGGCGTTGCTGGCCGAACAGGTGCCGGTGCGCGACATTCGCAGCATTGCCGAGGCTATCGCCAACAATGCCGCCAAGAGTCAAGATACTGCCGCGCTGGTGGCTGCGGTGCGCGTCGGATTGTCGCGTGCAATCGTGCAAAGCATTGTAGGGCTTGACTCCGAGCTGCCTGTGATCACCTTGGAACCCAGGTTGGAACAAATATTGCTCAATAGTATTCAGAAGGCAGGACAAGGCCAGGAAGAGGGCGTTCTGCTGGAGCCAAGCATGGCCGAGAAGCTGCAGCGTTCGTTGATCGACGCCGCGCAACGCCAGGAAATGCAAGGCCAACCGGTGATCCTGCTGGTGGCAGGCCCGGTCCGGGCGATGTTGTCGCGGTTTGGGCGCCTGGCAGTACCGAATTTGCACGTTTTGGCTTATCAGGAAATTCCTGACAACAAGCAAGTGACTATCGTCGCGACAGTAGGGCCCAACGGCTGAGGGTAGTGGGTTATGCAAGTGAAGCGTTTTTTCGCCGCCGATATGCGTCAGGCCATGAAACTGGTTCGTGATGAGCTGGGCGCCGACGCCGCGATTATCGGCAACCGTCGTATTGCCGGCGGTGTCGAGCTGACGGCTGCCCTGGATTACACCCCTTCGGCCCTGGCGCCGCGCGTGCCGAACATGGAGCTCGAAGACGAGCTGCGCAAGACCGCTTCGCGCATCGTCTCGGCCCAGGCTGAACTGAGCATGCGTGGCGACAGCGATGCCACCACCAATCGTCAGTTGTTCGCCGGTCTGCCGCTGACCGCCGCCGAGCCATTGGTTGAGCCGACCTTCAAAGAGCCGCCGCGTCCCGCTGCGCCAGCCCCGGCAGCGGCGGTTGACCAGCGCGTGTTCGATTCGATGCGCTTTGAACTCAACGGTTTGCGTGAGCTGCTCGAAGTGCAGTTGGGCTCGCTGGCCTGGAACCAGTTGCAAGGCAGCAAACCGCAACAGGCCAACCTGTGGCGCCGCCTGCAACGCATCGGCCTGTCCGGCCCGTTGTCCCGCGACCTGCTGGCCCTGACCACCGAGATCGAAGAGCCTCGTCAGGCCTGGCGCATGTTGCTGGCCCATCTGGCGCGGATGATTGCCACCCCGGAAATCGAACCTCTGGAAGAGGGCGGTGTGATCGCCATGGTCGGCCCTGCCGGCATGGGCAAGACCACCACCCTGGCCAAGCTGGCCGCCCGTTACGTGCTCAAGTACGGCGCTCAGAATATCGCGCTGGTGAGCATGGACAGCTACCGTATTGGTGCCCAGGAGCAGCTCAAGACCCTGGGCCGCATTCTCAATGTGCCGGTGACCCATGTCGACCCGGGCCAGTCCCTGGCCAACGCCCTCGACCCGCTGCTGCGCAAGCGCGTGGTGCTGATTGATACCGCCGGCCTGCAAGCCAGCGACCCGGCCTTGCGCATGCAGTTGGAAAGCCTGGCCGGGCGTGGCATCAAGTCGAAAAATTACCTGGTGCTTGCAACCACCAGCCAGAAACAGGTTCTTACCGCTGCGTATCATAGTTACAAGCGCTGCGGCCTGGCCGGTTGCATCCTCACCAAGCTCGACGAAACCGCGAGCCTGGGCGAGGTGCTGAGCCTGGCCATCAGTCATGAATTGCCGGTCGCCTACCTGACCGACGGGCCGCGGATTCCGGATGATCTGCATCTGCCGCGCCGTCATCAGTTGGTCAGCCGTGCAGTCAGCGTGCAAATGCAAGACGAGCCTAGCGAGGAAGCGATGGCCGATATGTTCGCCGACCTCTACCACAACCCGGCGAAGCGGGTAGGTTGAGGACGGTATGAACACCGTGAAAAGTATCTACATCGATGGTCTGCAAGCGATTCACGCGGCCAAGCCATGTAGCCTGCGTCTAAGCAAGACAAGGTAAAGAAATAAAATGGGCAGCATGCATCCCGTACAGGTGATCGCGGTGACCGGCGGCAAAGGTGGCGTCGGAAAAACTAACGTGTCAGTGAATTTGTCCCTGGCCCTGGCAGAGCTTGGCCGTCGCGTCATGCTGCTGGATGCTGACCTGGGGTTGGCGAACGTCGACGTTCTGCTGGGGCTGACGCCCAAGCACACCCTTGCCGATGTGATCGAGGGCCGTTGTGAGCTGCGCGATGTGCTGCTGCAAGGGCCCGGTGGCATCCGCATCGTCCCGGCCGCCTCCGGCACCCAGAGCATGGTGCACCTGAGCCCGGCGCAGCATGCCGGCCTGATCCAGGCCTTCAGTGACATCGGCGACAACCTCGACGTGCTGGTGATCGACACCGCCGCCGGGATCGGCGAATCCGTGGTCAGCTTCGTGCGCGCCGCGCAGGAAGTGTTGCTGGTGGTCTGCGATGAACCCACCTCGATCACCGACGCCTACGCCCTGATCAAACTGCTTAACCGTGATTACGGCATGAACCGCTTCCGCGTCCTGGCCAACATGGCCCAGAGTCCGCAGGAAGGGCGCAACCTGTTCGCCAAGTTGACCAAGGTCACGGATCGTTTCCTCGATGTCGCCTTACAATACGTCGGCGCAGTTCCCTACGACGAGTGTGTGCGCAAGGCTGTGCAAAAGCAGCGTGCAGTCTACGAAGCATTCCCTCGTTCCAAGTGTGCATTGGCGTTCAAGGCTATTGCCCAGAAGGTCGATACCTGGCCGTTGCCCGCCAACCCCCGGGGGCATCTGGAGTTTTTCGTCGAGCGATTGGTGCATCAGACGAGCGCAGGACCCGTGCTATGACAGCGACCGGCTACAACGCTTACAAGAAGTCTGCCCGTGACAGCCAGGGCGAGTTGATCGAGCGCTACGCGCCCCTGGTCAAGCGCATTGCCTATCACCTGCTGGCACGCCTGCCCGCCAGCGTGCAGGTCGAAGACCTGATCCAGGCGGGCATGATCGGCCTGCTCGAAGTGTCGACCAAATACGACGCGAGCAAGGGGGCGAGTTTCGAGACGTATGCGGGCATCCGCATCCGTGGCGCGATGCTCGATGAAGTGCGCAAAGGTGACTGGGCGCCGCGTTCGGTACACCGCAACACACGCATGGTCAGTGACGCAATTCGCGCAATTGAAGCAAAAACCGGTCGCGACGCTAAAGATCACGAAGTTGCGGCCGAACTCCAATTGAGTCTCGACGATTACTACGGGATTTTGAACGATACCTTGGGCAGCCGCCTGTTCAGTTTCGACGACCTGTTGCAGGACGGCGAACATGAAGGGCTGCACGAGGACGGCGCGAGTGCTCATATGGAGCCATCGCGTGACCTGGAAGATGAGCGTTTCCAGGGAGCGTTGGCGGACGCGATTGCCAATTTGCCGGAGCGTGAGCGGCTGGTGTTGGCGCTGTACTACGACGAAGAGCTGAACCTCAAGGAAATCGGTGAGGTCCTGGGTGTCAGCGAATCGCGGGTCAGCCAGTTGCACAGCCAGTGCGCAGCCCGCTTGCGGGGGCGTTTGGGAGAGTGGCGAGCGCGCTGAACAGGCAGTGTGGGGACACTGCAGACGATACCGCGAGGGCAACCGGCCTTCGCGGGTTCGACCCGTGGTGCCCCCGGCAGTCCTTTTTGTGTAATGCCTGTTGATTGAAATGGCGCGTCCAGGTGCTGGGCGCGTTTAAGACTGCTTGGAGGTCGAATTGGACAAGAACATGAAAATCCTCATCGTTGATGACTTCTCAACGATGCGGCGGATCATAAAAAACCTGTTGCGTGACCTTGGGTTCACAAACACGGTCGAGGCGGATGACGGCATTACGGCCATTCCGATCCTCAACAGCGGGAGCATCGACTTTCTGGTAACGGACTGGAACATGCCGGGCATGACCGGTATCGACTTGCTGCGCCACGTGCGCGCTGACGAAAAGCTGCGCAGCCTGCCTGTGCTGATGGTCACCGCCGAAGCCAAGCGTGAGCAGATCATCGAAGCCGCCCAGGCCGGGGTCAACGGTTACGTGGTCAAGCCATTCACGGCATTGGCCTTGAAAGAGAAGATCGAAAAAATCTTCGAACGCATCCACGGCTAATGCCATCGCGGGGGAGCTATGGAGCATAAAGAAACGTCACAGGGAGACTTCGAGTCGACCCTGAAAAAGCATGCTCACCAGTTGGTCGACAGCCTTGAAAGAGGCCAGTTCGGCGACGCGGTGCAGTTAATCCATGAGCTCAACCAGACCCGTGACCGCGGCCTGTACCAGGAAGTGGGCAAGCTCACACGCGAGCTGCACAGTGCGATCGTCAATTTCCAGATTGACCCGCACATGCCCCAGGCCGAAGAAATCTCGCAAATCACCGATGCCACCGAACGCCTGTCCTATGTGGTCAGGCTGACTGAGGCGGCGGCCAACCGCACCATGGACCTGGTGGAAAACGCCACGCCCCTGGTCAACGGCATGGCCACTGAGGCCCAGGCCCTGAGCCACGACTGGGGCCGCTTCATGCGCCGGGAAGTGGGGGCCGAGGAGTTTCGCGAGTTGGCGCGTCGGGTCGACGGTTTCCTGTCACGCAGCGAGCAGGAAAACCGTACGGTTTCCAGCAACCTCAACGACATTCTGCTGGCCCAGGATTACCAGGACCTCACCGGTCAGGTGATCAAGCGTGTGACCCAGTTGGTCACCGAAGTGGAAAGCAACTTGCTCAAATTGGTGCTTATGGCAGGCCAGGTTGACCGTTTCGCCGGCATCGAACATGACCGCGAAGCGATCCTCTCGGAAAAAGATCCACAAAAACATCTCGCCAAGGGTGAAGGTCCGCAGATTCATGCCGATAAACGTGAAGACGTTGTATCGGGTCAAGATGATGTCGATGACCTGTTATCCAGTTTAGGCTTCTAAGGAGCACCCACATGAGCTTCGGCGCCGATGAAGAAATCCTTCAGGATTTCCTTGTAGAGGCCGGCGAAATTTTAGAGCAGTTGTCCGAGCAACTGGTCGAGCTGGAAAGCCGACCGGATGATGCGAACCTGCTCAATGCAATTTTTCGCGGTTTTCACACTGTAAAAGGGGGCGCCGGCTTCCTCCAGCTCCATGAGCTGGTGGAGTGCTGCCACATCGCCGAGAACGTGTTCGACATCCTGCGCAAGGGTGAGCGTCACGTTGATTCGGAGTTGATGGACGTGATTCTCGAAGCACTGGATGCGGTCAACGGCATGTTCAGCGAGGTGCGTGAGCGTGCCCCGATCACGGCGGCGACCCCGGAACTGCTGGCCGCCCTGGCGCGCTATGCGGAGCCTGCTGACACGTCGGCCGCACCGGTGGTTGAAGCCGCGCCGGAGCCTGTGGTTGAGGCCGAACCGGATGTGACCGACAGCGAGTTCGAGCAGCTGCTCAACTCCCTCAGTGCCGTCAAGGCCGAGGCGCAAGCACCGGCCGCGCCGGTCGCCGCACCGACCAGCGAAGACATCACCGACGCTGAGTTCGAATCGCTGCTCGACCAGTTGCATGGCAAAGGCCAGTTTGCGGCTGACGCCGTGGCACCCGCCGCTGCGGCTGCGGATGCACCGGCGGCCAGCGCCAGCACCGATATTACCGACGATGAGTTCGAGGCATTGCTCGACCAACTGCATGGCAAGGGCACCTTCGCGGCCGACGCCTTGCCGGAAGTCGCCGCCACGGCTGCGGCACCGGCTGCTGCCAGTGCCGCTCCTGCGGGCGATGGGCTGATCTCCGATCACGAGTTCGAATCCCTGCTGGACGAATTGCACGGCAAGGGCAAGTTCAGTGAAGTGGCCCCGGCCGCTGCGGTTGCGACAGCTGCACCGGCCGCCGCCAAGGCCGCTGCGCCTGCTCCAGCCGCCAAGCCAGCACCGGCTCCGGCCGCCGCACCTGCTCCGGCGCGCGCCGCCCCGGCACCGGCAGCCGAGAAGCCTGCCAGTGAAGCCGAGACCACCGTGCGGGTGGATACCGCGCGCCTGGACGACATCATGAACATGGTCGGCGAACTGGTACTGGTGCGTAACCGCCTGGTGCGCCTGGGCCTGAGCAGCGGCGATGAAGCCATGCAAAAGGCCGTGTCGAACCTCGACGTGGTGACCGCCGACCTGCAGACCGCCGTGATGAAAACGCGGATGCAGCCGATCAAGAAAGTCTTCGGGCGCTTCCCGCGCCTGGTTCGCGACCTCGCGCGTCAGCTGAAGAAAGAAATCAACCTGGAACTGGTGGGCGAAGAAACCGACCTCGACAAGAACCTGGTCGAGGCCCTGGCCGACCCGCTGGTCCACTTGGTGCGCAACGCCGTGGACCACGGCGTGGAAACCCCGGAAGAGCGCGAAGCCTCGGGCAAGTCGCGCAACGGCAAGGTGATCCTGGCCGCCGAGCAAGAGGGCGACCACATCCTGCTGTCGATCACTGACGACGGCAAAGGCATGGACCCGACCATATTGCGCAACATCGCGGTCAAGCGCGGCGTGATGGACAAGGACGCCGCCGACCGCCTGACCGACACCGAGTGCTACAACCTGATCTTCGCCCCGGGCTTCTCGACCAAGACCGAGATTTCCGACGTGTCCGGCCGTGGCGTCGGCATGGACGTGGTGAAGACCAAGATCAGCCAGCTCAACGGCTCGATCAACATCTACTCGACCAAGGGCCAGGGCTCCAAGATCGTCATCAAGGTGCCGTTGACCCTGGCGATCATGCCGACCCTGATGGTGATGCTGGGCAACCAGGCGTTCGCCTTCCCGCTGGTCAACGTCAACGAAATCTTCCACCTCGACCTGTCGCGCACCAACGTGGTGGACGGCCAGGAAGTGGTGATCGTGCGCGACAAGGCATTGCCCCTGTTCTACCTCAAGCGCTGGCTGGTGGCATCGGCCAAGCATGAAGAGCAGCGCGAAGGCCATGTGGTGATTCTCTCCGTGGGCACTCAGCGCATCGGCTTTGTCGTCGACCAACTGGTTGGCCAGGAAGAAGTGGTCATCAAGCCTTTGGGCAAGATGCTGCAGGGAACCCCGGGCATGTCGGGTGCGACCATCACCGGTGACGGTCGGATCGCGCTGATTCTCGATGTTCCGAGCATGCTCAAGCGTTACGCCGCTCGGCGTATTTGATTCTGGTGGGGCAGGGCGGTAGTGCCCGCCCCGCCTAACGGAGTGTTTATGGCAGTCAAGGTCCTGGTGGTGGACGATTCGGGTTTCTTCCGCCGCCGCGTCTCGGAAATTCTTTCCGCCGATCCAACGATCCAGGTGGTCGGCACGGCCACCAACGGCAAAGAGGCGATTGATCAAGCCATTGCGTTGAAACCGGACGTGATCACCATGGACTACGAGATGCCGATGATGGATGGCATCACGGCAGTCCGGCACATCATGCAACGCTGCCCGACCCCGGTCCTGATGTTTTCCTCGCTGACGCACGAAGGCGCCCGGGTCACCCTGGATGCGCTGGACGCCGGCGCGGTGGACTTCCTGCCGAAGAATTTCGAAGACATCTCGCGCAACCCCGAGAAGGTCAAGCAGATGCTCTGCGAGAAAGTGCACAGCATTTCGCGCAGTAACCGTCGCAGCCTGTTCAGCGCGCCTGCGCCAACCGCTGCGCCAGCACCGGCTCCAGCGGCACCGACATCGTCGTTTGCGCGCCCTGCGCCTGCGCCGGTGGCACGGCCTGCGGTGGCACCCGCTCGCACGGCGGCGCCTGCGTCTTCGCATTCGCCCGCACCCAAGCGCAAGGCCTACAAGCTGGTCGCCATCGGCACCTCCACCGGCGGCCCGGTTGCGCTGCAACGCGTATTGACCCAATTGCCGGCCAACTTCCCGGCGCCGATCGTATTGATCCAGCACATGCCGGCGGCGTTCACCAAGGCGTTCGCCGAGCGCCTGGACAAGCTGTGCCGCATCAGCGTCAAGGAAGCCGAGGATGGCGACATCCTGCGCCCTGGCCTGGCGCTGCTGGCCCCCGGTGGCAAGCAGATGATGGTCGACGGCCGTGGCGCGATCAAAATCCTGCCGGGCGACGAACGTCTGAATTACAAGCCGTGCGTGGACATCACCTTCGGTTCGGCAGCCAAGTCCTACGGTGACAAAGTTCTGGCGGTGGTGCTCACCGGCATGGGCGCCGACGGCCGTGAAGGTGCGCGCCTGCTCAAGCAGGGCGGCAGTGCCATCTGGGCCCAGGACGAAGCCAGCTGCGTGATCTATGGCATGCCCATGGCCATCGTCAAGGCGGACCTGGCCGACGCCGTCTACAGCCTGGACGACATCGGCAAGCATCTGGTGGAGGCCTGCCTCTGATGGATGTACTGAGCCTGATCGGCATCATCATGGCGTTTGTCGCGATCATCGGCGGCAACTACCTCGAGGGCGGGCACCTCGGCGCCCTGGCCAACGGCCCGGCGGCGCTGATCGTGATCGGCGGCACCGTGGGCGCGGCGTTGTTGCAATCGCCCATGAGCTCGTTCAAGCGCGCCATGCAGATTCTGATATGGATCATTTTCCCGCCACGCGTGGACCTGCCCGGTGGCATCGACCGCGTGGTCAACTGGAGCCTCACCGCGCGCAAGGAAGGTCTGCTGGGCCTGGAAGGCGTGGCCGATGCCGAGCCTGACAGCTACGCGCGCAAAGGCCTGCAATTGCTGGTGGACGGTGCCGAGCCGGAAGCGATCCGCAGCATTCTGGAAGTGGATTTCTACACCCAGGAAAGCCGCGATATCAACGCCGCCAAAGTCTACGAAAGCATGGGCGGCTACGCGCCGACCATCGGCATCATCGGTGCGGTGATGGGCCTGATCCACGTGATGGGCAACCTGGCCGACCCCTCGCAACTGGGCAGCGGCATTGCCGTGGCGTTTGTCGCCACCATCTACGGCGTGGCCAGTGCCAACCTGGTGCTGTTGCCGGTGGCCAGCAAACTCAAGTCGATTGCCATGCGCCAGTCGCGTTATCGCGAGATGCTGCTCGAAGGCATTCTGTCGATCGCCGAGGGCGAGAACCCGCGTTCCATCGAATTGAAGCTCCAGGGCTTCATGGATTGATGACCATGAGTATCTACTTGTGGCGAGCGAGCTTGCTCGCGTTGGGGCGCGAAGCGGCCCTGATCCAGGCACCGTGTTTTTTCAGAAAGATTGCGGTGCCGGGTTTTGGGGCTGCTCCGCAGCCCAACGCGAGCAAGCTCGCTCGCCACAATGAACCGGTTGGCAGTGAGTACTGTGTGCAGGGAGGTAATTGCCTGTGAGCCGTCGCCGTCGCGAGCCTGAAGAACACGTCAACCACGAGCGGTGGCTGGTGTCCTATGCGGACTTCATCACCCTGCTGTTCGCGTTTTTCGTGGTGATGTACTCCATCTCGTCGATCAACGAAGGCAAGTACAAAGTCATTTCCCAGGCGCTGATCGGCGTGTTCAACGATGCCGACCGTGCGCTCAAGCCGATCCCTATTGGTGAAGAACGGCCCAAGACCGTGACCCCGGTCAAGCCGCTGGTCAACGACAGCGATGAAACCGCCGCCGGCGTGGGCGGCACCAGCGACCCGCTGAAAAGCATCGCGGACGACATCAGCGCCGCGTTTGGCGACTTGATCAGCTCCAACCAGATGACCGTGCGCGGCAACGAGTTGTGGGTGGAGATCGAGTTGAACTCCAGCCTGCTGTTCGCCAGCGCCGATGCGATGCCCAGCGACCAGGCATTCACCATCATCGACAAAGTGGCGGCGATCCTCAAACCGTTCGAGAACCCGATCCACGTCGAAGGCTTCACTGACAACGTTCCGATCAGCACCGCGCAGTACCCGACCAACTGGGAGCTGTCGTCGGCACGAGCGGCGAGCATCGTCAGGATGCTGGCGATGCAGGGCGTCAACCCTGGACGCCTGGCGTCGGTGGGCTACGGTGAGTTCCAGCCGGTGGCCAACAACGCCACGGCGCAAGGCCGCGCGCGTAACCGTCGGGTGGTGCTGGTGGTCTCGCGCAACCTGGATGTGCGCCGCAGCCTGACCGGCACCGGCACCGCCAATGCAACACCGGATGCGGCCTTGAAGCGGGCTGGCACACAAACTGCACCGGCCCCGGTAAAACCGCCGGTTCGACAGAGTGCCGTCAATTCTCCGTCGCTGGCTCAATAACCCCATGCAATGTCTCGGTCGCGCCTGTGCCTGCCGGGAGGAACCAACCGAATGAGAGTCTGGGCAGTTGCCAATCAAAAAGGTGGAGTCGGCAAGACCACCACCTCCATCGCCTTAGCCGGCTTGCTGGCCGAGGCGGGCAAGCGTGTGGTCGTGGTGGACCTGGACCCTCACGGCTCCATGACCAGCTATTTCGGCTACGACCCGGATGCGCTGGAACACAGCAACTACGACCTGTTCCTGCACAAGGGCAGTGTGCCGGCCGATCTGCCCGGGCAACTGTTGTTGCCCACCAGTAACGAAAGCATTTCGCTGCTGCCGTCCAGCACCGCGCTGGCCACCCTGGAGCGCCAGTCGCCGGGGCAGAGCGGCCTGGGCCTGGTGATCGCCAAGACCCTGGCGCAACTGTGGCAGGACTTCGACTACGCGATCATCGACAGCCCGCCGTTGCTCGGCGTGCTGATGGTCAACGCCCTGGCGGCCAGCCAGCAACTGGTGATCCCGGTGCAGACCGAGCATTTGGCCGTCAAAGGCCTGGAGCGCATGGTCAGCACCCTGGCGATGATCAACCGCTCGCGCAAACAGGCGCTGCCGTTCAGTATCGTGCCGACCCTGTTCGACCGCCGCACCCAGGCGTCCCTCGGCACCCTGCGCGTATTGCGCGATGCCTACCCTGACACCATCTGGAACGGCTATATCCCGGTGGACACGCGCCTGCGTGACGCCAGCCGCGCCGGCCTGGCGCCGTCGCAGTTCGACCCGAAAAGCCGTGGCGTACTGGCCTACCGCGCGTTGCTCAAACACCTGCTGTCCCAGCAGCTTGTGGCGCAGGTGGCGTGATGAACCGTCCCGTCGAACTCAAGACCCGGCCGCAACTGGCACTGGAATCCTACCTGGATGCCCTGCTGCAGGACGCGACCGAGGAAGCCATGCCGGAACCGATCCTGGTACTGGAGCCTGCTGTCGAGCCAGAAGCCGCGCTGGATGAATTCCAGTTGGCGGTGTTGGAAGAACAAGCCCGGGATGCGCAGGTCGTGGTGCCGATTATGCCGGCCGTGGCGATCCCGGCAGTGGTCGAGCCGGTGGTGGAAGTGCACCTGCCGCCGAGCATCACACCGCCGCCGGTCACCGGTGATGATCGCCCGAGCTGGGCCGCCGAGCCGTTCGAATGCCTGTTGTTCGACGTCGCCGGCTTGACGCTGGCGGTGCCGCTGGTGTGCCTGGGCTCGATCTATTCCCTGGAAGGTCAGGAACTGACGCCGCTGTTCGGGCAGCCGGAGTGGTTCCTCGGCATCCTGCCGAGCCAGGCCGGCAACCTGAAGGTGCTGGATACCGCGCGCTGGGTCATGCCCGATCGCTACCGCGACGACTTCCGCCAGGGCTTGCAATACGTGATCTCGGTGCAGGGCTACGAGTGGGGGCTGGCGGTGCATCAAGTCAGCCGCTCGTTGCGCCTGGACCCGAACGAAATCAAATGGCGCAGCCACCGGGGCCAACGGCCTTGGCTGGCGGGCACCGTGATCGAACACATGTGCGCGTTGCTCGACGTCGCCGAACTGGCCGAGTTGATCGCCAGTGGTGCCGTCAAAACGATGCCGGTTACTAAACGCAGTTGATTGAACAATAAGGTCCACGCTGGTGCGTGGCCAATCTTGAAGGGGTCAGGGGTATGAACAAGTCAGCGTCCGCACAAGGTTTGGATGATCCGATCCTGCAATGGGTAACCTTCAAACTGGACAACGAGTCCTACGGCATTAACGTGATGCGCGTGCAGGAAGTGCTGCGCTACACCGAAATCGCCCCGGTACCGGGTGCGCCGAGCTACGTGCTGGGCATCATCAACCTGCGCGGCAACGTGGTGACGGTGATCGACACCCGCCAGCGTTTCGGCCTGGTACCGACCGAGGTCAACGACAACACGCGTATCGTCATCATCGAGGCCGACAAGCAAGTGGTCGGGATCATGGTCGACAGCGTGGCCGAAGTGGTCTACCTGCGCCAATCGGAAGTGGAAACCGCGCCGAACGTGGGTAACGAAGAATCCGCCAAGTTCATCCAGGGCGTGTGCAACAAGAACGGCGAACTGCTGATTCTGGTTGAGCTGGACAAGATGATGAGCGAAGAAGAGTGGTCGGAACTGGAGAGTATCTGATTGTTCCTTGAGGCTGCGGTGATCGTCCTGGCCCTGTTGTGGGCCGGGACGTTGGCATTTCTGCTGCGCCATGTGAGCCAGCAGCGCGAACTGTTGTTGCAACAGGCCGAGCGTGATGCGGTGCGTGACCGCCGCATCCTGGAGTTGGTCAAGCGGGTCGATCATTACCAGCAGAGTGCGGTGAGGGTGGGGGATGAGGTGCACGAATTGCGCGCCATTCTTGCACCGTTGCCGGACAAGCTGGCGCAGATCGAGCAACGCGACCCTTCGAGCCTTTCGTTTGCCCAGGCGGCGAAGCTGGTGGGCATGGGGGCTACGGTGGATGAATTGACGCAGTCTTGCGGCTTGACCCAGGCTGAGGCGCAGTTGATGAGCAAGCTGCACAAGAGCTGATGTCTGGTCGTACCGCCATAAACTTGCAGGGGGGCTGAGCCCTTCTACAACAAAACAGTACAAAAACGAATTGTTGGCAAATTCGCTGAGATACCCTAAAAGCCTTGAAGTAGAGCCTTCAAGAAAAAAATGAAGGTGTCCAGGGCGGTCTTTTTTTGCGAAATGTGTCACAGGGCCATACACCCTGATGGCACTTTTATGTCTTTGTGGTGACCAACCTGCGCATGTAGGAAGTTTCACTCACAAGGATGCGAAATGTCTTTCGACGCTTTACCTAGAACAAAACCCTCTGTTTTGCTGCAGTCTTGCGTCGCCACCTGCTCCCTTGTCGGTTTGCTTGCCAGTGCAGCGACACTGGCCGCTGAGCCTCAAGCGCCTGCCCAGCAATTGCTCCTGCAACAACAACGTGAACGTGCCCAGCGCGAGCAGTTGGAACCGTCCCCCGACGTCCGTCTCGAAACTCCGCAAGACAGCTCCGGCACTCTGCGTCTGCCGCGCAACGAAACGCCGTGCTTCAAGATCGACCGTGTGGTCCTTGGCGGCGACCAGTCCGAAGATTTCCAGTGGGCCTTGCGTGCCGCCAACCCGAGCGACGATCCGGTGCAGGGGCAATGCGTCGGCTCCGCCGGGATCAACCTGACGATGAAGCGCATCCAGAACGCGATCATCGCCAAGGGCTTCATCACCACTCGCGTCCTCGCCCAGCCCCAGGACTTGAACCAGGGCACGCTGGCGCTGGTGCTGGTGCCCGGACGCATCAAGCACATCCGTTTTGCACCGGGCACCTCCACGCGCGCCAACTATTGGAACGCCATGCCCGCGTCGCCTGGCGATGTGCTCAACCTGCGCGACATCGAACAGGCGCTGGAAAACTTCAAACGCGTGCCCACCGCCGAAGCCGATGTGCAGATCACGCCAGCCGAGGGCGCGGATGCACAGCCGGGGGAGAGTGATGTCGTGATTGCCTGGAAGCAGGCGATTCCAGTACGCGTAAGCCTGTCGGTGGATGACTCCGGCAGCAAGCAGACCGGTAAGTATCAGGGCAACGTCGCTCTGTCGCTGGATAACCTGGCGACCCTCAATGACCTGTTCTACATCAGTTTCAACCACGACCTGGGCGGCGGTCAGAGCGGTGACCGTGGTTCGAAAGGCCACACCGTGCACTACTCGGTGCCCTACGACTATTGGCAACTGAGCCTGACGTCCAGCGAGTATGACTACCACCAGACGATTGCCGGGGTGAACCAGGCCTATTCCTACAGTGGCCGCAGCCGGACCAACGAGGTGCAGCTGTCACGGGTGATCTACCGCGACGCGGTGCGCAAGACCACTGTGTCGGTTGGTGGCTGGAGTCGTACGTCCAGCAACTACATCGAAGACACCGAAATCGAACTGCAACGTCGCCGCATGGCCGGTTGGCAGGCCGGGATCAATCACCGTGAATTCATCGGCGCCAACACCCTCGACCTCGGTGTCGGTTATCGCCGTGGTACCGGTGCCCGTGATGCGCTGCGTGCGCCTGAAGAGGAAAACGGCGAAGGCACCTCGCGTTCGCAGATCATCACCGCCAACGCGCAATTGCAGGTGCCGTTCACCCTGTCGGATCAACGTCTGCGTTACGTCGCTGGCTGGCGCGGGCAGTGGAACCGTACACCGTTGATCCCCCAGGACCGCTTTTCAATTGGCGGGCGCTACACCGTGCGCGGCTTCGACGGCGAGCAGATCCTGTCGGCCGAACGCGGCTGGACGTTCAGCAACGACCTGGGCCTGAGCCTGGCCAACACCGGCCAGGAACTGTACCTGGGCGTGGATTACGGCGAAGTCGGCGGGCATTCCACCCAGTACCTTTCAGGCCGGCGCCTGGCTGGTGCGGTGGTGGGCCTGCGCGGGGGCTACAAGCAATTTTCCTATGACATTTACACCGGCAAACCCCTGGAAAAACCCAAGGGCTTCCAGACCGCCGACGTGACCAGTGGCTTCAGCGCCAACTGGTCGTTTTGAAGGAGCCCAGCATGCATCACGACACCTTGGAGGTGCTTGCTCCCGAGCGCGCCGACAGCGCCATCGACGAAGCCCAGGTGCTGGGCTCGGCGGTGTGGCTGTGGATGCACTCGGCGGCCCATCGCGATGCGCCGTTGCACAGCCTGTCGACCTTGTTGTTGCCGGCGATCAAGCGGCGCCAGTTCATCTTGATCAGTGAAGCCGGGCAGCCGGTGTTTTTCATGTCGTGGTTGAACCTCAGTGCCGAGGCCGAGGCGCGCTATCTGCGCGAACCTGCGGTGTGCCTGCCGGCGGCGGACTGGGACAGTGGCGACCGCCTGTGGATCAACGACTGGGTCGCGCCGTTTGGTCACACCCGGCGCGTCAGCAGTTTGCTGCGCCGTCGCCTGTGGCCTGGAAGGATCTTCCGTGCGCTGTACCACAAGGGCGAAGAACGCGGTTTGCGCGTCATCGATTTCCAGGGCATCGCCGTGCTCGACCTGGAGGCGCAAGCCTGGTTTGCCAGCCACCCGTTACCTCTTCACGCGCTCTGATCAGCCACCGCGCAAGGGATTTGCATGAATAAGCAGCTATATCGAATTGTGTTTAACAAGGCTCGCGGCCTGTTGATGGTCGTGGCGGAAAACGTCAAGAGTGCCAGCAAGGCACCCGGCACCACGGGTAGCGTTGGCCGGGCCGGCGGTG
Organism: Pseudomonas sp. DR208; assembly: GCF_019823005.1. Taxonomy (NCBI): domain Bacteria; kingdom Pseudomonadati; phylum Pseudomonadota; class Gammaproteobacteria; order Pseudomonadales; family Pseudomonadaceae; genus Pseudomonas; species Pseudomonas sp. DR208. The sequence continues at coordinate 4,632,480 of NZ_CP081944.1, read as the reverse complement.
CCGTGGCCACACTCACGCCCTTGCGCTTTGCGCTGATGGTGGGCATGGGCTGGGTTGCGCTGGTCATGCCGGCCCAGGCCCAGGTTGTGGCTGACGGTTCGGCCCCCGCAGGCCAACGCCCGAGCATCGGCGCGGCGGGCAACGGGGCGCCTGTGGTCAACATCACCACGCCAAGCGGGGCAGGCGTATCGCGCAACACTTACCAGCAGTTCGACGTCGACAAGCGCGGCGTGATCCTCAATAACGCCGTCACCAACAGCCAGACCCAACTGGGCGGCTGGGTCGAAGGCAACCGCGCGCTGGCCAACGGCAGCGCACGGGTGATTCTCAACGAGGTCAATTCGAGCAACCCCAGCCAGTTGCGCGGTTTTGTCGAAGTGGCGGGTTCCAAGGCCCAGGTAGTGATTGCCAACCCCTCCGGAATCGCCTGCGATGGCTGCGGTTTTATCAACGCTGACCGCGCGACGCTGACTACCGGGCGGGCGCAGTTCGAGAACGGTTTGATTACCGGCTATCAAGTCTCTGGGGGCAAGGTCAGCATCGGCGGCGCGGGCCTTGACGCCACTCGCGCCGACTACACCGAGATCATCGCGCGCACGGTCGAAGTGAACGCGGGCATCTGGTCCAAAGACTTGACTATCAAGACCGGCGCAGCAGGCCAGAACCCGGCCGACGCCCCCGCCGTGGCCATCGACGTGGCACAGTTGGGGGGCATGTACGCCGGCAAGATCACCCTGGTAGGCACCGGCGCTGGTGTCGGTGTACGCAATGCCGGGCAGATTGGTTCCAGTGCCGGTGAAGTGGTCATCGGCAGCGATGGGCGTATCGAGAACCAGGGCCAGATCAGCAGCGCCACGCACCTGACCGCTCAGGCCGACAAAGGCATCGATAACAACGGCACGCTGTTCGCCCAGGGTAACCTGGCCTTGGAGACGGCGGGCAATATCGACAACAAGGGCATCGTGTCTGCCCAGGGCGATACCCGCCTGAGCGCCAAAGGCGCGAATTCGGCGATTCGCAGCGATGCCGGCTCTGCACTCGCCGCAGGTGTAGACAGCACGGGTAAATTGGGCAGCAGCGGTTCGCTGACCCTGACGGCGGCCGGCACCCTCACGGCCAAGGGCCAGAACCTGGCGGCGCAAACCATGAAGGCCACTGCCGCCCAGGTCGACCTGAGTGACAGCCAGACATCGGCTGGCACGGTCGAACTGAACAGCACCGCTGGCCATCTGGACCTGCGCCGCAGCCACGTCACTGCCGCTCAATCGCTGACGGCCAATGCCAGTCAAACCTTGTTCAGCGATGCTGCACAGGTGGGCGCGGCGCATATCGGCATCGTCGCCATGGATATGTCCAACGTCGCCGGGAAGTGGGTGCAGACCGGCAAGGCGGGCATGCGGGTGACCCTCGCGCGCAATCTGGACAACCATGGCGGCATCCTGTCCAGCGGTGGTCGCCTTGATGTGAGCGCCAAGACCCTGGGCAACGCGGATGGCCTGGTGCAGTCCGGTGATGGCGGTGACCTGTACATAACGGCACAGGATGCGCTGGATAACAGCAACGGCAAGCTGGTGACCGCCGCGAATCTATCCCTCAACGGCGGCAACCTCGATAACCAGCGCGGGCAGGTCACGGCGGGCGGTGTGCTGGATATCAACGCCGCACAATTGAACAACGCCAAGGGCACCGTCGCCGCCGTCCAAACCCTGACAGTCAGGGCCAACAGCCTGTTGAACCAGGGCGGCACCCTGGGCTCGGTGGCGGGCGACCTGATCCTCGACAGCGATGCTGCCGTGCTCGATAACCGTGGCGGCCGCCTTGAGGCCGCCAAAGCCTTGACCCTCAACGCACAAGGTTTGAACAACACAGGCGGCGTCATCACGGGGGCCCAACTGCTGCTGGATACGCAAGGCCAGCGACTGGACAACGCCCAGGGCACCCTCGACGCCAGCGATACGCTGACACTCGATAGTGGTGTACTGAACAACGACGGCGGCATCGTGCAAGCCAAGTCGAACCTGTGGGTGGATACCCATGGCCAGCAACTCAGCAACCGCAATTCCGGTAGCACCGGCGGCATTCTTGGGCAGCGTGACGTCACGGTGCGTACCGGCCAGTTGATCAATGACCAAGGGTTTATCGGTAGCGCCGGCAGTCTGGCTGTTGACGCCGGACAGGTGAGCAACCAGTCGGGTCTGTTGCGTGCCGATGGTCATCTGTTGCTGACTGCCGCCAGTGCGGATAACCGTTCGACCCAGGGGGCCAACCAGGGCATCAAGGGCCTGGGCGTCGAGATGAACGTCGATACCCTCGATAACCGTGGCGGCTCGCTGGTTGCCGATGCGGCGTTGAGCATCACGGGCAGCGGTGCGCTGGATAACGACCAGGGCATTATCTCGGCCGGCAGCGTGCTGAGCGTGACTGACCGCGACCTTGCGCAGAAGCGCCAGGCCTTGAATAACGGCACGGGCACGCTGATTGCGGGCCAGTCGCTGCAGGTCGACAGCGCCAGCTACAGTGGCAGCGGTAAAGCCCTGAGCCTGAGAGACCTGGCGTTCAAGCTGAGCCATGATTTCGTCAACACCGGCCTGTTCCAGGCCAATGGCAACCTGTCTGTAGAAACGGCTGGGCTTTTGACCAACCAGGGTAGTTTCCAGGCGGGCGATGGGTTGCGGCTCAACGCCAGCGCACTCGACAACACCGCCAGCGGTTCGATCAGTGCCCGCCGGGTCCGGGTCAATGCGCTCAATCAACTCGACAACCGCGGCCTGATCGATGGCGAGGCCACGCGCCTGAGCGCCGCGAACCTGAACAACCTCGGCACGGGGCGTATATACGGTGATCACTTGTCGATTGCCGCCACCAACGTCATGAACAGCGTGGAAGGTTCGACGGCAGCCACCATCGCCGCACGCAACCGCCTGGATATCGCCAGCCAGACTCTCGATAACCGTGAGCACGGCTTGATCTTCAGTGCCGGCGACCTGGTGATCGGTAGCACACTGGATGTCGATGACCACGCCACCGGCCAGGCCCAGGCGCTGAGCAATGCCAGCGCCACGATTGAAGCGCTGGGCAGCCTGAGTGCCAATGCCCGGCTCATCAGCAACACCAATGAACATTTCGCCACCGAGCGGGTACTCGTCTCCAATGAGGCACTGCAGGAATACCAACTGTCGGGCTCGACCAACCGCTATACGCCTTCGCAGATATCGACCTACAAGGATGAGGTGCGGTACCTGGTGACCCCGGAAGGGCGCAAGGATCGTTGGAACCTCTATAACTACGACCGCACGGTGACCGAGACCCGGATCGTCAGTTCCGACCCTGGGCAAATGCTCGCAGGTGGCGCCATCAACCTGACTGCCGACCACCTGCTCAACGACAAAAGCCGGATCATCGCCGGCCAGGCCCTGACGGCCAGTGTGGGCCGTGTGGACAACACCGAAGTGACCGGCGAACGGATTACCACCGACAGTGGTACCCTGACCAACTTCTATCGCATCCAACGCAAGGGGCGTGATCGCCAGGGGACCAGCGTCACGGCTTATAAGCCTGCGCCCTTGATCGAGCAGATCGCCCTCAGACCGACGGTATTTACCGAATACGCGACCATCAATGGCAGCGGCACACAGGTGGGTGCGCGGGTAATGGCCAACGTCGGCGATACCACCCGCGGTACCGGTGAGCTTGCCGGTGCGGGCAGAACCCACACCGTCAGCCCGATCAGCCAGGTGCAGGCATTGACCCAACAGAACGGTGCAGGCGCGGTGGAGCAGATCCGTACCGGCGGGTTCAACCCCGACCTGCCGGACAGCAGTCTGTTCCGCACCAACCCCAACAGTACGGCTGGCTATCTGGTGGAGACGGATCCGCGTTTTACCAATTACGGTCGGTGGTTGTCGTCGGACTATATGCTCGACCGCCTGAACCTCGATCCGGCCGCCACCCAGCAACGGTTGGGCGACGGCTTCTACGAGCAGAAGCTGATCCGCGAACAAGTCGCGCAACTCACGGGGCGCCGGTTTGTCGATGGTTACGCCAGCGACGAAGCGCAATATCGCGGCATGATCGACAACGCCATCACCCTGGCCGAGCAGTGGAAACTGATCCCGGGCGTGGCGCTGACCGCCGGGCAAATGGCGCAGTTGACCAGCGATATCGTGTGGCTGGTGTCCAGGGACGTCACCCTGGCCAGCGGCGAAGTGCGCCAGGTGCTGGTGCCGCAAGTGTATGTGCGGGTTCGCGAAGGCGATGTGGACGGCTCGGGCGCGTTGATGGCCGGGCGCACCTTGAATCTGGATGTGCGCGGTGACCTGGTCAACTCGGGCAGCCTGGCCGGGCGCGACGGTGTGACCATCAGCGTGCAGAACCTCAACAATCTCGGCGGCCGCATCCAGGGCAACGATGTGTCGCTCAATGCCAGCCAGGACCTGAACAACATCGGCGGCCTGATCAGCGCCAACAGTCGCCTGGCGTTGAGCGCCGGCAATGACATCAACGTGCGCTCGATCACCACCGACAGCGCCAGCGAGCAGGGCACCCGCACCGCGTTGTCGCGGGTGGCCGGGCTGTACGTGTCGGCCCCGGCGGCGAACCTGATTGCCACGGCGGGCAATGACATCAACCTGCAAGCGGCTCAGGTCAGCAACACCGGCGTGGGCGGCAAGACCGCGCTGGTGGCGGGCAACGACGTCACCTTGAGCACCGTGAAAGAGTCCTACACCCAGGCCAACCAGTGGGACGGCGACAACTGGCGCAAGGAAGCCGGGCGCAATGAGGTCGGCAGTTCGGTGCAGGCCAACGGCGATATCCGCCTGGGCGCCGGGCGTGACGTGCAGGCACGCGGTGCGCTGGTCAACAGTGACGCGGGCGCGGTGTCGGTCAGCGCGGTGCGCGACATCAACGTCGAGGCCGGCGAGCGCTTGAACAGTGCGGACGAGGCGCACAAGGTCAAGGGCAGCAACGGCCTGTTCTCCAGCAAGACCACCACCACCCGCGATACGGTCGCCCAGACCACCGCGCAAGGCTCGACCTTCAGCGGCGAGCAAGCGGTGGTGCAGGCGGGCAACAACATCACCCTCACCGGCAGCAACGTGGTCTCGACCTCGGGCACGGCGCTGGTGGCGGGCAATGACATCAAGGTATTGGCGGGTACCGAGACGCTCGACGAGAAACACACCAAGGACGTGAAGACCAGCGGCATGTTCAGCGGCGGCGCGATTGCCGTCACCATCGGCTCGCAGCAGCAGACCAACAAGGACAGCAGCCAGCAGACCACGGCCGCCGCCAGCAGTGTCGGCGCCACCGACGGCAATGTGCTGATCAGCGCGGGCGGCGAATACCGCCAGGTTGGCAGCAATGTGAGTGCGCCCAAGGGTGATGTGTCGATTGACGCATCCGAGGTCAATATCCTCGAAGCGCGCAACCTCGCCGCGCAGCAGCAGGAGCAGCGCTTCAAGCAGACCGGCGTGAGCCTGACCCTGACCAACCCGGTCGTGAACGCGGTGCAAACCGGCCAGCGCATGAACAAGGCCGCCGAGCGCACCGACGACAAGCGCATGAAAACCCTCGCCGCGCTGAACACCGCGTGGGCCGCCAGCGAAGCCCATACCCAGGTGATGGCCGACCCGGCAGCGGCGGGCGGGATCAACTTGAGCATCGCCCTGGGCATGAACAAGAGCGAGAACAAAAGCGAGCAGACTTCCAACACAGCGGCCGGCTCGACGGTGGCGGCGGGGCACGATGTGTCGATTGTGGCTACCGGCGGCAAGCGCAACAACGACCTGACCGTGCAGGGCAGCCAGATCACTGCCGGCAACGATGCGTTGCTCAAGGCCGACGGCAATATCCTGTTGGCGGGTGCGCAGAACACCATCGAGCAGCACAGCACCAATAAGAGCGTGAACGGCAGCCTGGGGATTGGTATCTCTTTCGGCAGCGAGAAAAACGGCCTGAGTTTCAACGCTTCAGCCTCCCAGAGCCGCGGCAATGCCGATGGCAACGACCTGGTGTGGAGCAACACCCACGTGACAGCAGGCAACCAGGCCAGCCTGATCTCCGGCAAGGACACCACCCTGCGCGGAGCGGTGGTCTCGGCCGACAAGGTCAAGGCCGATGTCGGCGGCGACCTGAACATCGAGAGCCTGCAAGACACCAGCACATTTGCCTCCAAACAGAAGAGCGTGAGTGCCGGCATCAGCATCTGCATCCCGCCGGTGTGCGCGGGTGCGGCGACGGCCAGCTTCAGCTCCAGCAATACCCAGCAGAAGTCCAACTTCGCCAGCGTCATCGAGCAATCGGGCATCCGCGCCGGCGACGGTGGTTTCGACCTCAACGTGCGTGGCAACACCGACCTCAAGGGCGGCGTGATCGCCAGTTCCGACAAGGCCATTACCGACGGCAAGAACAACCTGACCACCGGCACATTGACCGTGGCCGACATCCATAACGTGTCCGAAGCCAGCGTCAAGACTTCCGGGGTGGAACTCAATTCGGACATGCTCGACGGCAAGCTCGGCACGGCCAAGGCGCTGCTCGCCAACAGCCTCGCCAACGGCTCGGACTCCGATTCCGACTCCAGCGACACCCGCAGCGCGATCAGCGCTGGCACCCTGGTCATCACCAATGCCGAGCGCCAGCGCGTGGTGGCGGGCATGAGCGTCGACCAGACGATTGCCAACCTCAACCGCAATACCGAGGCTGCCCATGCTGCCGTGGAGCGCCTGGACGTGGCGGAGATGGGGCGCAAGGTCGAGGCAGAGCAGGAGATCAAGCGTGAGTTCTACAACCAGGTGTCGCTGCTGGCGGATGAGGCGTATCGCAAGATCTTTATCGAGAAGGCGCGGGTGTATGAGGTCTTGAAGGACGAGAATGGCAAGGCACTGCTGCTCGATGGCAAGAAGGTTCAGTACCGCGAGTTGAGCGACGAAGAAAAGCAGCACCTCAAGCCTGGCCCGGACGGCAAGGTACATATCGCCAACAACGGCATTTTCAACGACGCCGACGGTGCCGCCAAATATGCCGAGCAACACAGTTCGGCCGACACTGGGCCGCAGTATCTGATCCATTTCGAGAAGGCCAACAACTTCACGTCGGAGTTGATGATCGCGGCGTATCAGAAGAACCTGGAAAACGATTTCTGGGGCCTGTCCAACGCGACGGTGCAGACCAAGGAATACATGGTCCAGTTCGGTCAGAGCGGGTTGCATATCGACGGGCATAGCCGTGGCACCATGACCACGGGCAATGCCATGGAGTCGTTGGTACGTGATCAAGCGAACGTTGGGCTGTTGGGTGATACATCGATGAACTTCTTCGGGGCGGCGTATGGGGTGAATAAGGCCGATACGCTATTGGGGATATTGCAGGACCGTACAAAAATCACCTCGGCGGAACAGCGCGACGGGTTGATCTTGCAGTATCAGAACCATGACTTCGACCCCGTTGCCCGCACACCGGGCGTAGGGTTCAACCCGGGGACTGGCGGCAACATTCCCGATGGCAGTAATCGCTTGTGGGAGTGGTTGAAGGTATTTGGTGCTGAGAACACCGTGCATAACTGCTACGCCAATGGCGGAGAAGCGTGCCGCAAATACTGGAGCCACTCCCCCACGGGCAAGCCAGAGTTCGTCAAGGTCCCGCAATCATGAGGAATCCGAATATGTTCAAGATTACCGTCATGTTGAGTCTGTGCCTTTTGGCACTCGGCGCGTGTACGCCCTTCCAGCCTCCGCCTGGGTCCTACACCCAATGGAAAAAGAAGGGGGTCTCCCAGCAGGGCGTCGACGAAGCAATGCGTGCTTGCGGGTACACCAACCTTGATGGTGTGGGAGACAAGTCGCCAATTGATGTGGTGCTGACGCGCTTCTACTGCATGAAGGATGCAGGTTTTACCCGCAAGGACAATCTGGACCTGTGCAAGGAAGGCCGCATCGGCGAATCGCCGGTGTGCGAAGGCCGCCGCTAATCCATCACTAAAAGGAACCAAGGAATGATCGATCTACGCAAAGGACTGTACGGCGCCGCATGGGTGCTGGCGGCAACCACTCTGGGCGGTTGCGCCTCGTCGGCCGCCGTCACTGGCGAGCCGGGGGTGAATATGGGCGACAGCTACCAGCAGGTGCTCGCCGTGGTCAGCCGCAACAACACTGTGACCAAGCAGGTCGATGGCCAGGGCTTTCGCGCCGAGGGTTATTCGGCGATGTTCAAGGACTGCCGCGTCAAGTACTTCCTGTTCCAGGACGCTGATGGCTTGCAGCGCGTGAGCTACGAGCCGGCGCCGCACCTGTCGGTCAAGCAGAATTGCCGCCAGCCGTAAACACCCCCGATGCGAAAGGATGGCTGATGAAAAGGTTAATGGTGATACCTGTTGTGTTGCTGGCCCTGGGCGGTTGCGGCCAGGTGGCGAACATCCGTTCGCTGTCCACCGGCTACGTGCCGCCGCAAAGCGGTGAGACCGCCCGGGTGCGTGTCGTCACCGACGGCCTGGTACGCGCGGTGCCGGGGCGTGACTGCCTGGACTGGAACGTGCCGGGCGCCGGGGTGATGGCCTCGGTGAAAGGCGGTTTCCCCGATCACAACGGCGAAAATCTCGGCATGCCCGGGCCGATCTACTCGTGGGCCGGGGCGGTTACGTCCGAATTGGTGGTGCCAGCGGGCAAACCGATCGCGTTCCATTACCTGGGGCGGTTGCAATACTCCCGCCAGTGCGCCAAGACCATGACTTTTGTGCCCAAGCCCGGGCGCGACTACATGGTGCAGGCGTCGATGTCGGCGGATTGTTCGTTCCTGCTCGACGAGTTGCCGGCGGACGGCAGGCAATGGGTGCGGATCGAGCCGACGCCGGTGGGCAAAGTCTCGATGTGCAACGCGATGGACAATTTCTAGGGCGGCCAATTAATTTACGTTGCCCATGGCTTTTTTTCGGTTGCCAAAGGTCCACATCCTTCATGCACCTTTGAATCCAGGAGTAAGCCCGCTATGACCAGCCCCAAGGCACTGTTGATCCTCCACGGCAAGCAAGCCCTCAACGAGGACGTGCGCGCTGCCGTGAAGGCCCGGCGCGAGCAGGGTGGGGAGTTGGCAGTACGGGTCACCTGGGAAGGCGGCGACGCCCAGCGCCTGGTCAACGAAGCCCTGGCTGACGGCTACACCCACATTATCGCCGGTGGCGGTGATGGCACCCTGCGCGATGTAGCCGAAGCCATGGCCCAGGCCAAGACCGACGCCAGCCTGGTGCTGATGCCCCTGGGCACCGCCAACGATTTCGCCAAGGCTGCCGGCGTGCCGTTGGAGCCTGACCAGGCCCTGGCGCTGCTGGACGTGCCACCCAGGGCCATCGACCTGGGCCAGGTCGGTGGGCAGATCTTCCTCAATATGGCCACCGGCGGTTTCGGCAGCCAGGTCACCGCCAACACCTCCGAAGATTTGAAAAAAGTCCTGGGTGGCGCCGCCTACCTGTTCACCGGTTTGACGCGGTTCAGCGAGTTGAAGGCTGCCTACGCCGAGCTGGATGGCCCTGATTTTCATTGGAAAGGCGAGTTGCTCGCGCTGGGCATTGGCAACGGTCGCCAGGCAGGCGGTGGGCATGAGCTATGCCCAGGCGCCATGGCCGACGATGGCCTGCTGGACGTCAGCATCCTGCCGGCGCCCCAGGAAGTGGTTGGCACCTTGCGAGAGTTGATGAACAACGGCTGGGGCCTGGACACCATGTTCGTCCGGGCGCGCCTGCCGTGGGTGAACATCAAGGTTGCACAGGGCCTGTATATCAACCTGGATGGCGAGCCGCTGCAGGGCGATGACCTGCACTTCCAGGCCTTGCCCAAGGCCTTGCGCGTGCACTTGCCGGTGGGGTCGCCGCTAGTCGTCCAGGCTGATGATCTGCTCGCGCACCGCGAATAGCACCAGGCCGGCCACGTCGAAAATCTGCAGGCGCTTCATGATTTGCGAGCGGTGGGCTTCCACGGTCTTGATGCTCAGGCCCAGGCCGTGGGCGATTTCCCGGGTGGACTTGCCGCGCACGATCAGGCGCAGGATCTCCAACTGCCGCGCCGTGAGGTTGTGGCTGTGGCAGGCGGGAGTGGTGGGCCCCTGGCTGCGCACCAGCGCCTGGTTGATCACGGTGTGGGCGATCGCCGGGCTCAGGTAGCGCTCGTTGTTGCGCAAAGCCAGTAGCGCGTGTTCCAACTCGTTGGCGGTGGTGTCCTTGAGCAGGTAGCCATGGGCGCCGGACTCCAGCGCGCACATGATCAGTTCCGGGTCGGTGTGCATCGACAGGATCAGCACTTTGCTCTTGGGGTAGGCGCGCTTGAGCTGCTGCAAGGCGTCCAGGCCGCCGGTGTGCTTCATCGACAGGTCCAGCAGCACGATATCCGGCAGCAGGGCGCTGAACTGCTCCAGCAACTGCTCGCCATCGCTGGCTTCGCCGATCACCGTGTAGCCGGGAATGTCCTGGACCAGCGCGCGTACGCCGGCCCGGATCAGTGCATGGTCATCCACCAGGAGTAATTTGCAGCTCACTCGAGAACCTTAGGGGAACTGGCCCGTTCGAGGGCGCGGGGCGCCCAGGGGAAAAGCGCTTCGATCCGTGTCCCTTTGCCTGGCTGGCTGCTGACGGACAACGTACCGCCAAGCTGATCTATCCGCTCGGACATGCCGGCCATGCCCCGTTGGCCTTCCAGGCCGGGATTGACGGCCGGTGAAAAACCCTGGCCGTCATCGCGGATAGTCAGCGACAGGCCTTCGGGCAAACGTTGCAGGCGTACCAGCAGGTTCTGCGCCTGGGCGTGGCGCAGCATGTTGGTCACCGCTTCCTGGGTGATGCGGAAGGCCGCCACCGCCATTTCTTCCGGGATTCCGGTCAGCCGTTGCTGGCATTCCAGGCTCCAGTGAATCGGCGTGTTTTCCAGGGTCTTGAGCAGGTGCGCGCGCAGGCTGGCTTCCAGGCCCAGGCTGGCCAGCTGACGAGGGTTGAGGATGGCGGAAACGTCACGCACCTTGGCCAGGGTTTCGTTCAGGGTGTTGCACAGCACCGTGCATTGGCTTTGCAGGTCGTCGGGCAGGCGACGCTTGAGCCATTCGCTTTGCAGCTTGGCCGCGGTGAGCAGTTGGCCGATATCGTCGTGCAGTTCACGGCTGAGGCGATGGCGTTCGTTTTCCTGTACCTGCAACAGGCGATCGGCCAGTTCCTGGGGCTGGAACTTGATGGACTTGCGTGAACGCCATTGTTGCAGGCCGACCACTACGAGAGTGGCCAGGTTAAGCACAATCACCAGCAACGGCAGCGGTTCTGAACTGGCATAGGCCCACAGGCTCAGCAGCAGCGAGCCAAGGCACAGGGCGAGGATCAAGCGGCGTGCATTGCTGCGGGACGCGGACCTTGCGATGAGTGTCTTGAGGCTGGCGTACATAGCGGATGGAGCCAATGAGGGTGCGCTGCGGGAAGCCCGGTCACTGGGGCTGACGGGGCTCTGTTTGGGATGCGTTATCGAATCGTTTTTATGCATGATGAAGTTGAGTCACTTCGAGCGGGGCATAGTACCACCACTATTACCGTTGGTCGCCTGGTGCCGTGCCTTACCGGATTATTGACCGCGCAAATACTCCGGGCGGTATTCCCAGAGTTCATGAAGTGGGGAGTTATATTATTTCTGTTTGGTTGTATCGTTATTACCGTTAATAGCTAATTGATATCTTCGTGTGCGCGGTTCAATTCCAGCCAATTAATAGCCGTGTCGTTTTTGGATAACTTCAGGTTCGAATACGACTTGGTATCCATTCAAGAGGCGTGGTGTACACGCTGCTGCGGTTTATAAGTGAAATCCTTCTGCGGGATCTGAAGCGTGACGGTTGCAATCAATGTCGCCTGCTCACTCTCGTCCATACTCAGTTCGCCGGTGCGCACATCGATCAATTCCAGTTGCCACGCGAGCAACGTCAGGCACGCGTGCAGTGCATCCAACGCCTGGTCATGCAGTTGCATCGGGCTTGCCGCATTGGCGATCACGTACTGGATATGCCGGGAGAATTCGCTGATCACCTGCAGGGCCAGGCTGTCGGCCTTTTCGGCGAGTGTGGCCAGGCTGGCCTTCATGCAGTCGATGGCATCGCTGTCGTCACGAATCAGATGCAGATGGTTTAGGCACTCTTGCGACTTGGCCAGCAGCGTTTCTGCTTCAAGCAGGAACTCGGGAAGTGTGGTCTGCCATTCATTTGCGCTGTTCATCATACAAGTCTCCACAACATGAGGTCGGGTGATGAGATGTCGCACCGGGTGAATGGCTTAAAAATAGCGCCGAAATATGACTGGGACCTGTAGGTGGCTTCTGAGTTTTTAGTAGGACGTTTATTAGAGTGACGGCAACGGCTGTGCGCTGCCCTCATGAGCGGGGTCAATTGCGTACCTTCGATTGCCGACATCTGTATGTCTGGAAGGCCCGTGGGCCGAGGGCTTGGGATGGCAAACAAAAGCCTGACTCCATTCATGCATTGAGAATGGCGTCACATTAATGGCTATTAGATATTGCGAATATCAGGTTGGGCCTGATTGCGTGTAGGGGAATCCCTTACATAGCGGAACCTTGCGTCGAATTGAATGTCGCGCAACGTCGCTTTATTGCCATACGGAGAGGCCAGCGCAGTAAAGCATGATGTCAGTGTGACATCAATGGATTTACGTGGCATTTTACAGGGGTCAAGGTCTGGCACTCGCCGCCGATAACCCACGTTATGTGAACCGCACAAATTCCTTAGCGCATCAGGAGCTTTTAATGGCCGGCATTCTCGACACGGTAGATCAACGCACGCAACTGGTGGGTGAGAATCGCCTGGAGATCCTCATGTTTCGCCTGGCGGGGCGCCAACTGTTCGCGATCAACGTGTTCAAGGTGCAGGAAGTGCTGCAACTGCCCAAGTTGACCCTGATGCCCCAGCGCCACCCGTTTGTATGCGGCGTGGTCAACCTGCGTGGCCAGACCCTGCCGGTGATCGACCTGTCCCAGGCCATCGGCATGCGCCCGCTGGTGCCGGGCCCCAACAGCACCATCATCGTCACTGAGTACAACCGCTCGGTGCAGGCCTTCCTGGTGGGCGGTGTGGACCGCATCGTCAACATGAACTGGGAGGCCATCCTGCCGCCACCGACCAGTGCCGGGCGCCAGCATTACCTCACCGCCATCAGCAAGGTCGACGACCAGCTGGTGGAAATCATCGATGTGGAAAAAGTCCTGGCCGAGATCGTGCCGTACAACGCCAAGGTTTCCCGCGAGAAACTCGAAGACCCGGTGCTGGAGCGTGCCCGTGGCCGCGAAGTGCTGCTGGTGGATGATTCCAACGTAGCCCTGTCTCAACTGCGCGACACCCTCGGCCAGCTGGGTGTGAAGATGCACATCGCCAGTGACGGCCTCAAGGCCTTGAACATGCTCAAGGCCTGGGCCGACGCTGGCCATGTGATGACCGACAAGTTGCTGATGATCTTTACCGACGCCGAAATGCCCGAGATGGACGGTTATCGTCTCACCACCGAGATCCGCAATGACCCGCGTTTGCGCAGTCTTTACGTGGTATTGCACACCTCGCTGTCGGGCAGCTTCAACGAGTCGATGGTGAAGAAGGTCGGCTGCGACAATTTCCTGTCCAAGTTCCAGCCCGACAAGCTGGTGGACGTGGTCCGTCAGCGTCTGATGCTGGACGAAGTGCCTGCTTGACCTTAGGGTTATGGCTTTGCCCCTCAGGAATGCAGGCCCATGCTTCGTCTCAGCGCGTTGTACCGTTACCCTTTGAAGTCCGGCAAGGCCGAGATATTGCAGCAGGTCGGCCTGGATAAGCTCGGGGTGGACGGGGATCGACGCTGGATGCTGGTGGATGAAGCCAGTGGGCGCTTCCTCACGCAACGCGCCGTGGCCAGGATGAGCCAATTGTCGGCATTGTGGAACAGCAAAGGCGGGCTCACCTTGAGTTCGCCCGGTTACCCGCCGCTGGATGTCGCACTGCCGGGCGGTAATGCCGAGTTGCGCGGCGTGACCATCTGGCGCGACACCCTGCGGGTGCCGGACGCGGGCGACGCGGCAGCGGCCTGGGTCAGTGACTTTATCGGCAAGCCGACGCGGCTGGTGCAGATCCCCCTCGAACGCGCCCGCACCACCGAAGCCGGTTATGGCAGGGACGATGACCAGGTCGCATTTGCCGATGGCTACCCGCTGCTGGTGATCGGCCAGGCTTCGCTGGACGACCTTTCGCAACGCATCGGCCGGCCTATGGAGATGCTGCGGTTTCGCCCCAACCTGGTGATCGAAGGCAGCGCCGCCTTCGCCGAAGATAACTGGAAGCGCCTGCGCATCGGCGATGTGGAATTCCGTGCGGTCAAGCCCTGCTCGCGCTGCATCCTCACCACCATCGACCCGCAGACCGGCGAACGCAGTGCCGACCGTGAACCCTTCGCGACGCTGGAGACCTATCGCAAGACTGAAAATGGCGCGATTTTCGGCCAGAACCTGGTCAACGATGGCATTGGCCGCCTGGAAGTCGGGATGCCGGTGACCATTCTCGAATAGTGTTCGACGCGAATAAAAATGCCCGTCTCTCAGGAAACGGGCATTTTTTGTTTCCGGGAAACCCTTAGCCGCGGTATTCGCACAGGTAAGCGGTGTCCACGGCGACCTTGAGTTGGAACTTGCTGTTGGCCGGCACGTTGAACTGGCTGCCGGCGGCGAAGGTTTCCCAGTCGCTGGCGTCAGGCAGCTTGACGGTCAGGGCGCCGGACACCACGTGCATGATTTCACGCTGGGCGGTGCCGAATTCGTATTCGCCCGGGGCCATGACGCCGATGGTCGCCGGACCTTCTGCGGTGCCGAAGGCGATCGACTTGACGGTGCCGTCGAAGTACTCGTTGACTTTGAACATGGGCGATTCCTCGGAAAAGGGTCTGGAAAGGTCGGCCAGTATGCCCAAGGGCAGGGAAGCTGCCTAGACCGGCAGAATCAGTGGCAGCAGGCGCGCGGTGTTGCGTGCATCTTCCAGCGCCCGATGCTGCTGGCCATGGAACTGCATCCCCGCCAATTGCAGGGCACCGTTGAGCCCCAGGGGCTTGTCCAGGCGCCGGGCCTTGGCGAAGCGCTGCTTGAGGTTCACATGGGGCGTGGTGGCGAGTGCGCTGGCCAGGCCATGGCGCTGCCATTCCAGCTCCAGCTGCCTGCGATCGTAATCGCCCCAACTGGCCCAGCCTTCCAGGCGCGCCTGGTGTTGGCCCAGCCAGCGCTCGAACAGCGGCCATACGTCGGTGATCGGCACCGCGCCGTCGATGTTGGCCTGGGTGATGTGGGTCAACTGACGGCAAAAAGGCGTCAGCAAGGGACGGCGCAGCGGCCGCACAAAACGCTGGAAGTGATCCAGCTCGCGGCCCTCGCGGTTGACCAGGCTTGCGCCGATCTCGATGACTTCCATCTCCGTCACGGGCCAGCCGCCTTCATCCGTTGTGGCTTCAAGGTCAATAATCAGCCAATGGGGCATCGCGCAGGTTCCCGTACTCTTCCCTTTCTGTTGGGGATAGAGCGTAGCCCGGCCCTGTAGTTCCGCCTAGGGGCTAGACGATCTCGAGTAACACCTGACGATTGTGCACCTGGTCACCGGCGCTCACCTGCACGCCTTTGATCACACCGTCGATGCCGGCGGTCAGCGGATGCTCCATTTTCATGGCTTCGAGCACCAGCAGCAGTTGGCCCTTGGTGACGCTGTCACCGGTGCTGACCCGCACATCGACGATGGCACCGTCCATCGGCGCCTTCACCGTGCCGCTGCTGGCATCGGCCTGGCGGCTGGCCACTTGCTGCGTGCGGTTGGTCACGCACAGGCCGGGCATCCATAGTTGGTCGCCGTCGAGGTGATAGGCCATGCGCCGGCGGATGCCGTTGAGCACCAGGGTGGCGTGGCGGCCGTCGGCGCTGAGCAGCAGGGGGGCGGTGCTGACGGTGTGGATTTCGCCATTGACCTCAAGCCGATAGGTGCAAGGGCTACTCGCGGTGTTGCGCCAGCCCGACAAACCGTGGGGATGTTGCTCGGCACTGTGGGTGTAGAACAGCGCAGCGGCCAGGGCTAGCTGTTCGCTCGATACAGGCTGGCGTGGGATCTCGCTGAAGTGCTCGGCGATAAACCCGGTGCTGAAATCGCCGTTGATAAACGCCGGATGCTTGAGTAAATCAGCCAACAGTTGCTGATTGGTGGCGACGCCCAGCAACAGCGTGTCTTCCACCGCCCGCAGCAGTTTGCGCCGCGCCTCTTCGCGGGTGGCGCCGTGGGCGATGAGTTTGCCCAGCATTGGGTCGTAGAACGGGCTGATACGTTGACCTTGTATCACGCCATGGTCGATGCGCACGCCGGTCGCCGGTTCCCAGCGCAGCACCTCGCCGGTTTGCGGCAGGAAACCCTGGGCCGGGTCTTCGGCGTACAGGCGCACTTCCATGGCATGGCCGCTCAGGGTCACGTCTGCCTGGGTCAGCGGCAGCGCTTGCCCGGCGGCGATCTGCAGTTGCCAATCCACCAGGTCGAGGCCGGTGATCAGCTCGGTGACCGGGTGTTCCACCTGCAGGCGGGTGTTCATTTCCAGGAAGTAGAACCGGCCATTGCGGTCGAGCAGGAACTCCACGGTACCGGCGCCCACGTAATTCACCGCACGCCCGGCCTTCAATGCGGCTTCGCCCATGGCCTGGCGCAACTCGGGCGTCATGATGGGGCAGGGGGCTTCCTCGATGACTTTCTGGTGGCGGCGCTGGACCGAGCAGTCGCGTTCGCCGAGGTAGATCAAGTGGCCGTGGCTGTCGCCGAACAACTGGATCTCGACGTGGCGCGGCTCGATCAGCGCTTGCTCAAGAATCAGTTCATCGCTGCCAAAGGCATTTTTGGCTTCCGAGCGAGCGGTGTGCAGGTTGTCCAGCAGGGCTTCGGGTTGGTGCACCAGGCGCATGCCGCGACCGCCGCCGCCGGCGCTGGCCTTGATCATCAATGGGTAGCCGATGCGTTCAGCTTCCTGTTGCAGCGTGTTGTCGTCCTGGGCACTGCCCTGATAGCCGGCAATGCACGGCACGCCGGCGTCGAGCATGGCGAGTTTGGACAGGCGTTTGCTGCCCATCAGTTCGATGGCCTCGACGCTGGGCCCGATGAAGGTCAGGCCGGCGTGTTGGCAGGCGCGGGCGAAGTCGGGGTTTTCCGAGAGGAAGCCGTAGCCGGGGTGGATCGCATCGGCGCCGGTGAGTCTGGCGGCGGCGAGGATCGCCTCGATATTGAGGTACGACCGTTGTACCGGGGCGGGGCCGATATTGACGGCTTCGTCGGCCATCTGCACATGCAGGGCCTGGGCGTCGGCATCGCTGTAGACGGCGACGGTGCGGTAGCCCAGGGCTTGGGCGGTGCGCTGGAGGCGGCAGGCGATTTCGCCGCGGTTGGCGATCAGGATTTTGTTGAAGGCGGGCATGGGTTTATCCCTTGGCTGATGGGGTGTTTGATCGGGCCTCATCGGGGGCAAGCCCCCTCCCACAGTGTGGGAGAGGGCTTGCCCCCGATGGCGTCATTTGCACCACCGAGGCTTTCTTTTCTGCACAAACGCCTGCGTTCCTTCAATCCCTTCCTCACTGCGCACCGCTTCGGCAAACCACTGCGCGCCCCGATCCAGCACCGCCTCCAGCGGCTCATCCACACTGGCCAGCAACAGCGCTTTAGTCCGCCCATTCGCCGCCGGCGCGCACGTGAGCACCTGCCCCAGCACCTCATCCAACCGCTGCGCCAACGCCTGCGGGTCGCGCTCGGTAAAGTGCACCACCCCCAGCCGCTCAGCCTCAAGCCCGTCAAACCGTGCCGCTGTCAGCGCCAGCCGCCGCGCCTGGGTCAGCCCGATGCGCTTGACCACGAACGGCGCAATCTGCGCGGGCAGCAAGCCCAGGCTGGTCTCCGGCAAGCCGAATTGCGCCTGGTGATCGGCGATGGCGATATCGCTCACGCACGCCAACCCAAATCCACCGCCCAGCACCGCGCCTTGCAGCACCACGATCACCACTTGCGACAGCGCTTGCACTTCCTGCAGCAAGGTGCCAAATGCGCGGTTCAGCGCCTGCAGTTGATGGCCTGCGGTGACCAGGTCCTTCACATCCGCCCCGGCGCAGAAATGTCCGCCCGCGCCGCTGATCACTACCGCGCGCGTCTGGATGTCCAACTGCGATAGCACCGTGCGCAATTCATTGACCATTTCCAGGCTCATCGCATTGCGGCAGTCGGGCCGGTTGAGGGTGATGTGCAGCACGCCGTTGTGGGGTTCGAGCAACAAGGTGTTCATGGCTTTTTCCCCGGCAAGGTGCCCATCAACTTGCAGATGATGCCCAGCATGATTTCGTCGGCGCCGCCGCCGATCGACACCAGCCGCACGTCGCGATAGGCCCGGGCCACGGGGTTGTCCCACATGAAGCCCATGCCGCCCCAGTATTGCAGGCAACTGTCGCTGACTTCGCGGCCCAGGCGCCCGGCCTTGAGCTTGGCCATGGACGCCAGGCGGGTCACGTCCTGGCCTTTGATGTACTGCTCGGTGGCCTGGTAGACCAGCGCGCGCAGGCATTCGATTTCGGTGGCGAGCTCAGCGAGGCGAAAGTGGATGACCTGGTTGTCGATCAGCGCCTTGCCGAAGGTCTGGCGCTGCTTGCAGTACTCGATGGTGCTGTCGATGCAATGCTCCAGGCCCTTGATCATATTGGCCGCGCCAAACAGGCGTTCTTCCTGGAACTGCAGCATCTGCATCATGAACCCCGCACCTTCGTGGCCGATGCGGTTGCGTTGCGGCACGCGCACGCCGTCGAAGAACACCTGGGCGGTCTCGGAGCTGTGCATGCCGAGCTTTTCCAGGGGCGGGCTGACGCTGATGCCGGGGGTGTTCATCGGCACCATGATCAGCGACTTGTTGATGTGCGGCTTGTCGTCGGAGGTATTGGCCAGCAGGCAAATGAAGTCGGCGCTGGGTGAGTTGGTGATCCACATCTTGCTGCCGTTGATCACGTAGTCGTCGCCGTCCTTGCGCGCATGGGTCTTCAACCCGGCCACATCGGAGCCGGCGCCGGTTTCCGAGACGCCGATGCAGCCGACCTGCTCGCCGCTGATGGCCGGGCGCAGGAATTCGTCGCGCAGTTCATCGCTGCCGAAGCGGGCAAGGGCGGGGGTGCACATATCGGTCTGCACGCCGATAGACATGGGGATACCGCCGCAACGGATGGTGCCGAACTCCTCGGCGGCGACAATGGAATAGCTATAGTCCAGGCCCATGCCGCCGAATTTCTCCGGCTTGGAAATGCCCAGCAGGCCGAGGTCGCCGGCCTTGCGGAAAATGTCGTGGATGGGAAAGCGCCCGGCCTTTTCCCATTCGTCCACATGGGGGTTGATCTCGCGGTCGACGAAGGCGCGGACGGTGCGGCGCAGTTCCTGGTGTTCCTGGGTGAAGATCATTTTTATTGTTCTCCTGATTAGAAACGCGCCACACCAAAGGTGTTGGGCTGCAATGGCCGCACCTCAGCCTCATGACAGATATCCAGCAGAAAACCGAGCAAGGTCCGTGTATCCCGAGGGTCAATCAGCCCGTCATCCCACAGGTTCGCGCTGCCGTAGAGCGCGGTGGACTGGCTGTCGAGCTTCTGTGCGGTGACCTGTTCCAGCATGTCCAGCACCTTGGGATCCGGCACCAGGCCATCCTTCAATTGCTTGGCCTCAGTGACAATCCGCAGGACTTTGCCCGCCTGGGCACCGCCCATCACTGCCGTGCGGCTGTTGGGCCAGGCGAAGATAAAGCGCGGGTCCAGGCCACGGCCGCACATCGCGTAGTTGCCCGCGCCGTAGGAGCCGCCGACCACAATGGTCAGTTTAGGCACCCGCGCGTTGGCCACGGCCTGGATCATCTTCGCACCGTGCTTGATCACGCCTTGTTGTTCCGACTCGGTGCCCACCATGAAACCGGTGGTGTTGTGCAGGAACAGCAGCGGTGTGCGGCTCTGGTCGCACAGTTGGATAAATTGCGCGGCCTTGCTCGCGCCCTTCGGTGTAATAGGACCGTTGTTGCCGATCACGCCCACGGCGCGGCCCTGGATGTGCACGTGGCCGCAGACGGTGTGGGCGTCGAATTCGCCCTTGAAGTCGAGAAAGCGCGAGCCGTCGGCCAGTCGCGCGATGATTTCACGGACGTCGTAGGGCTTTTTCGGGTCGTCCGGGATCAGGCCCAGCAGCTCTTCGATGGGGTACAGCGGTTCTGCGTAGGCACGTTTCGGCGCCTGTGGAAGGCGATCATTCCACGGCAACAGGCTGACGATTTCGCGCGCGATGCGCACGCCGTCCGCATCGTTTTCCGCCAGGTACTCGGCGGTGCCGGCGGTTTGTGCGTGCATCTGGGCACCGCCCAGTTCTTCATCGGTCGCCACTTCGCCGGTCGCGGCTTTAAGCAGCGGCGGGCCGGCGAGGAACAGTTTGGCCCGACCGCGCACCACCACCACGTAATCCGACAGCCCCGGCTGATAGGCGCCGCCGGCCGTGGCCGAGCCATGCACCACGGTGATCTGCGGCAGGCCCATGGCCGACATGCGCGCCTGGTTGGCGAAGCTGCGCGCACCTTCGACGAATATCTCGGCGGCATAGTTGAGGTTGGCGCCGCCGCTTTCGGCGAGGGTCACCACCGGCAGTTTGTTCTCCAGGGCGATCTGTTGCAGGCGCAGGGATTTCTTCAGGCCGGTGGGGGAAATGGTGCCGCCCTTGATCGCGCTGTTATTGGCCACCACCAGCACGCGCACGCCGCTGACGTAGCCGATGCCGGCGATCAACCCGCCACCGGCGGCGCTGCCGTCCTTGTCGTCGTGCAGCTTGTAGCCGGCCAGGCTGGCCAGTTCCAGGAACGGCGCGCCGGGGTCCAGCATTAGGTTGAGGCGCTCGCGGGGCAGCAGTTGGCCGCGCTTGTCGAACTTGGGCTTGGCGTCCTGTGCCTTGCTCAACAGGGTGTCTTCCAACTGCCGCAGCTGGGCGATGGCGGCCAACATGGCCTCGCGGTTTTGCGCGAATGGGGCGCTGTGGGCGTCGATCAGGGATTCAATCGCCGGCATGGTCTATTGCCCCGCCTTGAGCACATCGGGCAGGTAGGCGCGGTGGAAGCCATTGAAGGGTTCGCTCGGCGCCTGCGCCTTGTGCAACGGCCAGGCACGACTGCCCAGGCTGGCGGCACCGTCGATACGCAGTGTGCTGCCGCTGATAAAGGCAGCGGCCGGGCTGAGCAGGAACACGATGGCCGCGCTGACTTCCGATTCGGTGCCGATACGCTTGAGCGGCACATGTTCGCGCAGCGTGGGAATCACCGCCTTGAACGCGCCTTCGTAGGTGTCCATGCCGCTGGAGGCGATCCAGCCCGGCGCCACGGCGTTGACCCGGACGCCGGCATAGCCCCACTCGAAGGCGGCGGTCTTGGTGAAGTTGTCCATGCCCGAACGTGCTGCCCCCGAGTGACCCATGCCGGGCATGCCGCCCCACATGTCGGCGAGCATGTTGACGATGGCGCCGCCGTGCTTGCTCATGGATTGGTTGAACACTTCCCGCGCCATCAGGAAACCGCCGACCAGGTTGGTGCGCAGTACGGTTTCGAAACCTTTCTGGTTGATTGCGGCCAGTGGCGAGGGGTACTGGCCGCCTGCATTGTTGACCAGGCCATGGATAGCGCCGTGGTCATTCAGGACCTGGCCGACCAGTGCCTTCACCGCCTCTTCATCGCGAATATCGCAGGCCTGCCAATGGGCGAGGCCACCGTCTTCAGCGATTTCCGCCGCGACGTTCTGCAGCTTGTCCGGCTTGCGTCCCACCAGGATCACCTGGGCACCCAGCGCCGCCAATTCATGGGCGGTGCAGCGGCCAATGCCACTGCCGCCGCCGGTGACCATCACGGTTTGCCCCTGGAACAGGTCGGCTTTGAAGATCGAGTCGAAGGCCACGGCAATGCTCCTGTTAGGCGAGTTGATCGGCAATGTGTTGCGGCACGGCAATCGGGATCTCCAGCAGTTGCTGGGCGAAGGCTTTACCCTGCGGGTCGATGCGCAGGCTGGCGATGCCACCGCCGCCCAGGGCGTTTTCCAGCAGGAAGTTGAGGCTGTGGCTGCCGGGCAGATACCAGCGCTCGACACGGCCGTGCACGGGGTCGAGCAGATGGCCCATCCAGTCGACGATCACCTGCGGGGTGAGTGCTTCGGCGATCCATGGCAGGTAATCGGGGTGGCGGGCGATCACGCCGATATTGCTGTGGTTGCCCTTGTCTCCGGAGCGCGCCACGGCCAGTTTCACCAACGGCACGCTGGCGTCGGCGCGGCCTTGGGGCTTGGGCGGATCGATGGACGCATCGGGCAGGCGCGGGGCGTCGGCAGGTGGCAGTGCGCAGGGGTGGCGTGCGCCCTGGAAGTCGATCACCCCGTCACAGGCCGTTTTATCGATCAGGAACGAAAACAGTCGGATCAACGGGTACACCGTCGGCCGCCCGCCGACGATGCCGGTCAGGCCCGGTGCCATGCCGGTCGCGGCCTGGGCAATCTCGCGGGCGAACAGTACCAGTGCTGGTTTGTTGGGGTGGCGCACCGCCAGTTTCACCACCACTTCGCGACAGTCCTGGCGCCTGGCGTGGGCGCCGTAGGTGGCTTCGCTGCCGAGCAGTTCGATATTCACTTCGGTGTAAGGTGCCCAGCCGCGCTGGCGGAACAGCTCCGAGGTCTTGTTGATGATCGCCTGGCTGACCCGCTCGGCCTTGGCGACCGCATCAATGCCGGCGATCAGGCAACTGGCGGTGCAGCGAAAACCGTCCGGGTAAGTGGCGCTGACCTTGTATTGATCGGTGGGCGGCAAGCCCTTGGCGCCGTGCAGGCGTACCTGGTGTTTGCCTTGCTGCTGCAATTTGACCTGGCTGAAGTCGCAGATCACATCGGGCAACAGGTAGGCATGCGGGTCGCCGATTTCATACAGCAGTTGCTCGGCGACGCTGAGTTCGCTGATCAGCCCGCCTGTGCCGTCGACCTTGTTGACAGTGAATTGGCCGTCGGCGCTGACGTCGACGATGGGAAAGCCGATGTGCTCGTAGTCCGGCACGTCGCGCCAATCGGTGAAGTTACCGCCGGTGCACTGCGCGCCGCATTCGATGATATGCCCGGCCAGTGCGGCCTGGGCGAGGCGGTCGTAATCCTGCCAGGACCAGTCGAATTCATGCACCAGCGCCGCGCTGACTACTGCGCTGTCCACCACGCGGCCGGTGATGACGATATCCGCGCCCAGCTTCAGCGCCTGGGTGATGCCCGGCGCGCCCAGGTAGGCGTTGGCGGACACGCACAGCGGCGGCAACGGCGCACCGTTGAACATGTCGGTGATGCCGTGCAGGTGTTTGAGCTGGGGTTGCAGGTCGTCGCCCAGCAGCACGGCGATTTTAAGGGGGATACCGGCCTTGTCGCAGGCGGCTTGCAGGGCGGCGGCGCAGGCCTGGGGGTTGATGCCACCGGCGTTGCTGATCACGCGAATGCCCTGGTGCTGGATATCCGCCAGCAGCGGCGTGAGCACGTCGACGAAATCCGTGGCGTAGCCGGCCTGGGGATCTTTCATCCGCGCACCGGCCAGGATCGACATCGTGACTTCCGCCAGGTAGTCGAACACCAGGTAATCCAGCTTGCCGCCTTGCACCAGTTGGGCGGCGGCGGTGCCGGTGTCGCCCCAGAAGGCGCTGGCACAGCCGATACGAACCGTCTTGCTCATGAGAAATCCTTCCTCGAATGGCTGGGGTCGAGACTACCAAGCAAGCGCTTGGTTTGTAAACTGCGGATACAAGTTTCAGCCAAGCGCTTGCTTGGGTGGCCGCCACGGCCTAAATTGCGGGCCAAGACGTCCGTGGAAGTAGAGGAGAGAGGCATGGATGAGCACAAAGCCCTGCGGGTCATGCGCACCATGGTCGATGGCGGCCAATTGACCGACCCCGACAGCGCCCGGGGCAAGCTGCTGCAAACCGCGGCCCATCTGTTTCGCAACAAGGGCTTCGAACGTACCACCGTGCGCGACCTGGCCAGCGCCGTGGGCATCCAGTCCGGCAGCATCTTTCATCACTTCAAGAGCAAGGACGAGATCCTGCGGGCAGTGATGGAAGAAACCATCCACTACAACACGGCGATGATGCGCGCTTCGCTGGAAGAGGCGAGCAACGTGCGCGAACGCGTGCTGGCGCTGATCCGCTGCGAATTGCAGTCGATCATGGGCGGCAGCGGCGAGGCCATGGCGGTGCTGGTGTACGAGTGGCGTTCGTTGTCGGCCGAAGGCCAGGCCCAGGTGCTGGCCCTGCGCGACGTGTACGAGGCGCTCTGGCTGCAAGTGCTGGGGGAGGCCAAGGACGCGGGCTACATTCGTGGTGATGTATTCATCACGCGGCGTTTCCTCACCGGCGCGCTGTCCTGGACCACCACCTGGTTTCGCGCCGAGGGCAGCCTGACACTTGAGCAGTTGGCCGAAGAGGCCCTGCTGATGGTTTTGAAGGCCGACTGAGGCGCAAGCTATTAATTTACCGCTGGAAAGTTGTCTCTCCAGACAAAAACGCCTAGCTTATCGCCATGAGCGTTTTTGAACGGTGTGTGCCTTGATGTTTTCGCCATGGCGGCTGGCTGCAGGACTTACCTTTTGGGCACTGGGCACCGCGTGGTGGATGCCAGCTTCGGCTGCGCAGTTGGTACGCATCGGCGCGGCGCATTTCCCACCCTACACCGTACGGCCGGAGCAGGGCGCCGACACCGGTTTGCTGCCGCAACTGGTCGAAGCCCTGAACGCCGCGCAAACCGATTACCAGTTTGTGTTGGTGCCCACCTCCATCCCCCGACGCTTTCGTGATTTCGAGCAGGGCCGTGTGGATATGGCGATCTTCGAAAATCCCGATTGGGGCTGGCAGAACATTCCCCACACCAGCGTCGACATGGGCCTGGAAGATGCGGAAATCTTCGTCGCCCAGCGTGAGCCCGGTCGTGACCAAAGTTATTTCGCCGACCTCAACGGCAAACGCCTGGCCGTGTTCAGCGGTTATCACTACGCCTTCGCCAACTTCAACCCCGACCCCAAGTACATGGCCGAGCACTTCAACGCCACGTTGACTTACTCCCATGACAGCAACCTGCTGATGGTCGCGCGCGGGCGTGCCGATATTGCCTTGGTGACGCGCTCGTACCTGAGTGATTTCATGGTGCGCAATGCGCAAATGGCGGGGCAGTTCCTGGTCTCGGAGCGCATTGACCAGGTCTATCACCACTTCGCACTGCTGCGCCCGAAGGCGCCGATCACGGGGGACGCGTTTGCCGCGTTGCTCAAGCGCTTGCGCGACGATGGCGAGATGCTGAAGATTTTCGAGCCGTATCGCATTGATGTGATGGCGGTGCCCTGAGGCACCACCGGTGCAGCATCACACCCTGCGCGCAAACGTATCGCTATGGCTGCCCGACACCTTGCGGCAGTGCACCAGCGCATCACGGATCATGAAGTTCACCAGGGTCGGCGACACGCCCAGCTCCTTGGCGATGTCCTTTTGCGGCACGCCGTGCAGGCGGTACATCTCGAACGCATAGCGGGTGCGCTGGGGCAACTCGGTCAGGGCGTCGGCGATGTTTTCCAGGGTGTTGAAGTTGATGTGCGAGGTTTCCGGTGAAGCGCCGTGAATAACCACATTCAAGCCTTCCTCTTCCGTCCCGGAGTATTTGAGCTCCAGGGCCTGCTTGCGGTAGTGATCGATCGCCAGGTTGCGCACGATCTGGAACAGATAACTCAATTGAGCCTTGAACGAAGACGTGATTGTCGGCGCCGATTGCAGCCGGAAGTAGGCGTCCTGCACCACGTCCTCGGCGCGGGAGCGGCAGCCGGTAATGCGTGCCGCGATCTTCACCAGAATCAGCCGATTATCGACGAATGCCTGGAGAAGCGGTGAGTCGCACCTGCCTGTGGATACTTGTTCCGTCATGGAAATCACCTTACTGCCAATAGGTTAGGGGAGGGCGTCCGTGCCGGGGCCTCCTACACATCGGGCAACAAATTATGCTGAATGATAATGATTGTCAAATGAGAAGGCGAACTAATCTTATGCTTTCTCGTTTGGTGTGAACCACGTCTCGCCCATACCTGGCGACTAATTATTTGCCGGTGCCGTCCGTTCTTCTGGGTGACAGGTCCGTTAGTAAAACGACCAAGGAGGAGGACGACATGGGTTTCTATCGTGCAAGCGGCGTGTATCGGTCTGGAGTTGTCGCCTGATGAGTACGCCGACTCGACTGCGCCTGTTCTGCCTGCCTTATTCGGGCGCCAGTGCCATGGTTTATGCGCGTTGGCGCCGGGCCCTGCCTGAGTGGTTGCAGGTCTGCCCGCTGGAATTGCCCGGCCGTGGCATGCGCATGGACGAGCCGTTGCAACGCGATATCAAGGCCTTGGCTGCGCAGCTCGCCGATGAAATCAGCTGCGACTTGAACGGCCCCTATGCCCTGTTCGGCCACAGCCTTGGTGGTCTGCTCGCCTTTGAGCTGGCGCACGCCTTGAACGCTCGCGGTGTGCCCGCGCCGCTCGCCTTGTTCGCCTCCGGCACAGCCGGGCCAGCCCGGCGTGATGTCAGCGAATACGCCATCGAAAAGACCGACGAACAACTGATCGCCCGCCTGCGCGAACTGCAAGGCACCACCGAAGAAGCCCTGGCCAACCCCGAATTGATGCAGTTGATGCTGCCGATCCTGCGCGCCGATTTCCTGCTGTGCGGCAGTTTCACCTACGGCGAACGTGCACCGCTGGGCATGCCGATCCATGTGTTCGGCGGCAAGCAGGACAGTGTGCGCGCCGACCAGTTGCTCGACTGGCAACTTGACGCCGCCAGCGGCTTTTCCCTGGACATGTTCGACGGTCACCACTTCTTCCTCGTGCAACACGAAAGCGCGGTGCTGCGTTGCGTGCGGCGCTACGCCGACGAACACCTGGCCCGCTGGCGCAATGGCGCGGCGCGGCCACTCGCCGTCGGCTGAACAAACCCCCGAATTCTTGAATTTCCCGTAAGCCGATTTCAGGCAGGAACCCCATGATGGACGCCTTCGAACTTCCCCGCACCCTGGTCCAGTCCCTTCAACGTCGCGCCGCGCAGACCCCGGACCAGGTCGCCTTGCGCTTCCTCGCCGAATCCGCCGAGCACAGCGTTGTGCTCAGTTATCGCGACCTCGACCAGCGCGCCCGCACCATCGCCGCTGCCTTGCAGGCCAATGCCGAGCTGGGCGATCGTGCGGTGCTGTTGTTCCCCAGCGGCCCGGATTACGTCGCGGCGTTCTTTGGTTGCCTGTACGCGGGGGTGATCGCGGTGCCGGCTTATCCGCCGGAGTCCACCCGCCGCCATCACCAGGAGCGCCTGCTGTCGATCATCAGCGATGCCGAGCCGCGCCTGTTGCTGACCATCGCCAGTCTCGCCGATGGCCTGGCGCAGATCGAAAATGCGCCGCCGGTATTAAGCGTCGATAGCCTGGAAGGTGTCGGCAATTGGGTCGGCCCTGACCTGCACCCGGACGATATCGCCTTCCTGCAATACACCTCCGGCTCCACCGCCTTGCCCAAGGGCGTGCAAGTCAGCCACGGCAACCTGGTGGCCAACGAAGTGCTGATCCGGCGCGGTTTCGGCATCGACCTCCACCCCGACGACGTGATCGTCAGCTGGCTGCCGCTGTACCACGACATGGGCCTGATCGGCGGCCTGTTGCAACCGATCTTCAGTGGCGTACCGTGCGTGCTGATGTCGCCGGCCTACTTTCTCGGCCGGCCGTTACGCTGGCTGGAAGCGATCAGCGAATACGGCGGCACCATCAGTGGCGGGCCGGATTTCGCCTATCGCCTGTGCAGTGAGCGGGTCAGTGAATCGGCCCTGGACCGCCTGGACCTGAGCAAATGGCGCGTGGCCTATTCCGGGTCCGAACCGATCCGCCTCGACACGCTGGAACGCTTCGCCGAAAAGTTCGCCACCTGTGGTTTCACCCCGAACAATTTCTTCGCCTCCTACGGCCTGGCCGAGGCGACCCTGTTCGTCGCCGGCGGTAGCCGTGGCCATGGCATTCCCGCGCTGCGCGTCGACGAACAGGCCCTGGCCGCCAACCGTGCCGAGCCAGGGCACGGCAGTGCGATCATGAGTTGCGGCACCAGCCAGCCCGAACACGCAGTGCTGATCGCCGATCCGCACAGCCTCACCGAACTGCCCGATAACCACGTCGGTGAACTCTGGGCCAGCGGGCCGAGCATCGCCCACGGCTACTGGCGCAACCCCGAGGCCACCGCCAAGACCTTCGTGCAACATGCCGGCCGTACCTGGTTGCGCACCGGCGACCTGGGTTTTATCCGTGACGGCGAGGTGTACATCACCGGCCGCCTCAAGGACCTGCTGATCGTGCGCGGCCACAACCTGTACCCGCAGGATATCGAGCAGACCATCGAGCGCGAAGTGGAAGTGGTACGCAAAGGCCGGGTCGCCGCGTTCGCGGTGAATGATCAGGGCCTGGAAGGCATCGGCATTGCCGCCGAAATCAGCCGCAGCGTGCAGAAGATCCTGCCGCCCGATGCGCTGATCAAGGCGATCCGCCAGGCTGTCGCCGAGGCCTATCAAGAGGCGCCGAGCGTGGTGGTGTTGCTCAATCCCGGTGCCTTGCCGAAGACTTCCAGCGGCAAGGTGCAACGCGCGGCGTGTGCGCTTCGTCACAGGGACGGCAGCCTCGACAGCTATGCGCAGTTCCCCGATCTGCAAGCGCAGGTGAGCACTGGAGCGCTGGAATCCGACCTGCAAAACCAGATCGCCGCGATCTGGTGCGAACAGTTGCAGGTCGCGACCGTTGCGGCCGATGACCACTTCTTCCTGCTCGGCGGCAACTCCATCACTGCCACCCAAGTGGTCGCGCGCCTGCGTGAAACCCTCGGCCTGGAGTTGAGCCTGCGCCTGCTGTTCGAAGCGCCGACCCTGCAAGGCTTTGCCGCGACTGTCGCGCAATTGCAGCAGGATGGCGGTGTCGCCCAAGGTGTAATCCACAAGCTGTCCCGTCAGGAGGAACTGCCCCAATCCCTGGCACAGAACCGCCTGTGGATCACCTGGCAACTGGACCCGCACAGCAGCGCCTACACCATCCCCGGTGCCCTGCGCCTGCGCGGCGAGTTGGACGAAGACGCGGTGCGCGCCAGCTTCCAGCAGTTGATCCAGCGCCACGAAGCCCTGCGTACGCGCTTCTATGAGCGCGACGGCCAGGCTTTCCAGCGTGTCGACGCCAAGGCCGATTTCGACCTGCAAATCATCGACCTCAGCGACCTGCCCGTTGCCGAGCGCGAAGCCCGTGCGCAACAGATCCGTGAAGACGAAGCGCGCACCCAGTTCGACCTGGAAAAAGGCCCGCTGCTGTGGGTGACCCTGGTGCGTCTGGATGACGAAGATCACCAACTGCTGGTGACCCTGCACCACATCATCGCCGACGGCTGGTCGCTCAATATTTTGATCGACGAATTCTCGCGCCTCTACGCCGCCGCAGCCCAAGGCCAGACCCTGGAACTGCCGCCCCTGGTCCTGCAATACGCCGACTACGGCAGTTGGCAGCGCCAATGGCTGGCCGAAGGTGAAGGCCAGCGCCAACTGGCGTACTGGAAAGCGCAATTGGGTGAAGAGCATCCCACCCTCAGCCTGGCGACCGACCACCCGCGCTCGGTACACCACTGTCACAGTGCCTCACGCCACACCGTGCGGCTTGGCGCCAGCCTCAGCAAAGCGATTCGCCACGCCGCCCAGGCCAACGAGTCCACCCCATTCATGCTGCTGTTGGCGGCATTCCAAAGCCTGCTGCATCGCTACAGCGGCCAGCGCGATATCCGCATCGGCGTGCCCAACGCCAACCGCCCGCGCCAGGAAACCCAAGGCCTGGTTGGCTTCTTCATCAACACCCTCGTGTTGCGTGCCGAGCTAGATGGGCGCCTGCCGTTCAACGAGCTATTGGCCGCGACACGCCAAACGGCATTGGGCGCCCAAGCCCATCAGGACCTGCCCTTCGAGCAACTGTTGGAAGCCTTCCCGCAAGCCCGCGAACAGGGCCTGTTCCAGGTCATGTTCAACCACCAGCAACGCGACCTCAGCGCCTTGCGCCGCCTGCCGGGCATGCTCGCCGACGAGCTGCCGTGGCATAGCCGCGAAGCCAAGTTCGACCTGCAATTGCACACCGAAGAAGACCGCAACGGGCGCCTGAGTCTGTCGTTCGACTACGCCGATGAACTGTTCGAAAACGCGACCATCCAGCGCCTGGCCGAGCACTACATCAACCTGCTGTATGCCGTTTGCGAACAGCCCCGGCAAGCCATCGGCGACCTCATGCTGATGCAGCACGACGAACAGGCGCCATACAGCCAAGCCCCTTGCGCGCCCGCCCAACAGTGGCTGCCCGATCTGCTCAACCAGCAGACCTCGGACAGCACCGCGCTGGTCTGGGACGGCGGCAGCCTGACCTTCGCTCAACTGCACACCCAGGCCAACCGTCTGGCCCACTACCTGCGCGATAAAGGCGTGGGTCCGGACGTGTGCGTGGCCATCGCCGCCGAGCGTTCGCCGCAACTGCTGATCGGCCTACTGGCAATCATCAAGGCCGGTGGCGCCTACGTCCCCCTGGACCCGGACTACCCCGCCGAACGCCTGGCCTACATGCTCAAGGACAGCGGCGTCCACCTGCTGCTGACCCAGACTGCATTGCTGGAACGGGTGCCGAGCGCTGACGGCGTCTGCGTGATTGCGATGGACAGCCTGCACCTCGACAGCTGGCCCACCCAGCCGCCCGGCCTGCACCTGCACGGCGATAACCTCGCCTACGTGATCTACACCTCCGGTTCCACCGGTCAGCCCAAGGGCGTGGGCAATACCCATGCGGCGCTCGCCGAGCGCTTGCAGTGGATGCAGGCCACTTATCAACTCGACGCCACCGATGTACTGATGCAAAAGGCGCCGATCAGTTTCGACGTGTCAGTGTGGGAATGCTTCTGGCCGCTGATCAGCGGTTGCCGCCTGGTGCTGGCCGGCCCCGGTGAGCATCGCGATCCGCATCGCATCGCACAGTTGGTGCAGGAGCATGGCGTGACCACGCTGCACTTTGTGCCGCCGCTGTTGCAGCTGTTTATCGATGAGCCGCAGGTGGCCGAATGCACCAGCCTGCGCCGCCTGTTCTCCGGTGGCGAAGCCTTGCCTGCCGAGTTGCGCAACCGCGTGCTGGCACAGTTGCCAGCGGTGCAATTGCACAACCGTTATGGCCCCACCGAAACCGCGATCAACGTGACCCACTGGCACTGTCACGCTGAAGACGGCGAGCGCTCGCCGATTGGCCGTCCGCTGGGCAATGTGATCTGCCGCGTGCTGGACGAGCAGCTCAACCCGGTGCCGCTGGGCGTGCCGGGTGAGCTGTGCATCGGCGGGATTGGCCTGGCGCGGGGTTACCTCGGACGCCCTGGGTTGACCGCTGAACGCTTTGTTGCCGACCACCATGGCACCCGCCTGTATCGCACCGGCGACCGTGCCCGGTGGAACGCCGACGGTGTGCTCGAGTACCTCGGCCGTCTCGATCAGCAGGTCAAGCTGCGCGGTTTCCGCGTGGAACCGGAGGAAATCGAAGCGCGCCTGCTCGCCCTGGATGGCATCGCCCAGGCCGTGGTGCTGGTGCGTGACGCCCAGTTGATCGGCTACTACACCGCCCATGCCGAACTGGACGAACAGCAGGTCAGGACCGCCCTGGCCGCCGAACTGCCGGAGTACATGGTGCCCGCGCTGTTGATGCGCCTGGACGCCATGCCGTTGAGCCCCAGCGGCAAGTTGGACCGCCGCGCATTGCCGGAGCCGGTGTGGCAAACCCGTGAGCACGTCGAGCCCGAAACGCCGTTGCAACAGCAGATCGCTGCAATCTGGCGCGAGGTCCTCGGGCTGCCGACAATCGGCCTGCACGATGACTTCTTCGCCCTGGGCGGTCACTCCCTGCTGGCTACGCAAATCATCTCCCGCACCCGCCAGGCCTGTGATGTCGAGCTGCCGTTGCGCGCCTTGTTCGAAGCCAGCGAGTTGGGCGCTTTCGCCGAACAGGTCGGGCTGATCCAGGCCTCGGGCCAACGCAACCAGCAAACCGCCGTCGCCAAGGTCGACCGTAGCCGGCCGGTGCCGTTGTCCTATTCCCAGCAGCGCATGTGGTTCCTCTGGCAGATGGAACCGGACAGCCCGGCCTACAACGTCGGTGGCATGGCGCGCCTGCGTGGCGTGCTGGATGTCGGGCGTTTCGAGGCGGCGTTGCAAGCGCTGATCATGCGTCACGAAACCCTGCGCACCACCTTCCCGAGCGTCGACGGTGTGGCCTGTCAGAAGGTCTCGGCACAGACCGGCTTGCGCATGGGCTGGCAGGACTTCTCCGCGCTGGCCGAACCCGAACGCCAGCAACGCTTGCAGCAACTGGCCGATCACGAGGCGCATACCCCGTTCAACCTGGAAACCGGGCCGTTGCTGCGCGCCTGCCTGGTCAAGGCCGCCGAGCGTGAGCATTACCTGGTGCTGACCCTGCACCATATCGTCACCGAAGGCTGGGCCATGGACATCTTTGCCCGTGAACTCAGCGCGTTGTACGAAGCCTTTATCGACGAACGCCTGTCGCCGCTGGCGCCGTTGCCGGTGCAATACCTGGACTACAGCGTGTGGCAGCGCCAGTGGATGGAAGCGGGTGAACGTCAGCGCCAGTTGGATTACTGGACTCGGCAACTGGGCACCGAACATCCGCTGCTCGAACTGCCTGGCGACCGCCCACGCCCACCGGTGCAAAGCCATCGGGGCGAGTTGTACCGCTTCGATTTGAGCGATGACCTCGCCGCCCGAGTGCGTGCCTTCAACGCCGAACACGGCCTGACCCTGTTCATGACCATGACCGCCACCCTGGCCGTGTTGCTCTACCGCTACAGCGGCCAGACCGACTTGCGCATCGGTGCGCCCGTGGCCAACCGTATTCGCCCGGAAAGCGAAGGGCTGATCGGCGCGTTCCTCAATACCCAGGTGCTGCGTTGCCAGCTCAACGGGCAGATGAACGTGGCTGAGCTGTTCGAACAGGTGCGCCACACCGTGATCGAAGGCCAGTCCCATCAGGACTTGCCCTTCGACCACTTGGTGGAAGCCCTGCAACCGCCGCGCAGCGCGGCCTACAACCCGCTGTTCCAGGTGATGTGCAACGTGCAGCGCTGGGAATTCCAGCAGAGCCGCCAACTGGCCGGCATGACCGTCGAGTACCTGGCCAACGATGCCCGCGCGACCAAGTTCGACCTCAACCTGGAAGTCACCGACCTCGACCATCGCCTGGGTTGCTGCCTGACCTACAGCACCGATTTGTTTGATGAGCCACGCATCGCCCGCATGGCCGAGCATTGGCGCAACCTGTTGGAAGCGTTGATCGCCAATCCCGAGCAGCGTCTGAGCGAATTGCCGTTGCTCAGCGCCACGGAACAGCGCGCGTTGCAGGACAGCCTGGGCATCGAAGCCGGTGAACATCGCCTTGATCAGTGCATTCACACGCTGTTCAGCCAGCAGGCGAAAGCCCGTGGCGATGCGCCCGCGCTGACCTTCGCCGGCGTTACCCTCAGCTACCGCGAACTGGACGCCCGCGCCAATCGCCTGGCCTGGATGCTGCGCGAGCGTGGCGTCGGCCCGCAGGTGCGGGTCGGCCTGGCGTTGCCGCGTTCGCTGGAAATGGTCATCGGCCTGCTGGCGATCCTCAAGGCCGGCGGCGCCTACGTGCCGCTGGACCCGGAATACCCGCTGGACCGCCTGCACTACATGATCGAAGAAAGCGGCATCGGCCTGCTGCTCAGCGATGCGGCGATGTTCGATGCCCTTGGCGAATTGCCGGCGAGCGTGGCGTGCTGGTGCCTGGAAGATGATTTGCCGGTACTCGCCAACTACCCGACCGATGAGCTGCCGTTGATCAGCCTGCCGCAACACCAGGCGTACTTGATCTACACCTCCGGCTCCACCGGCAAGCCCAAGGGCGTGGTGGTGGCCCACGGTGAAATTGCCATGCATTGCGCGGCGGTGATCGAGCGGTTTGGCATGCGCCCGGACGATTGCGAACTGCACTTCTATTCGATCAACTTTGACGCCGCCACTGAGCGCCTGCTGGTGCCGTTGCTCAGCGGTGCGCAGGTGGTGTTGCGTGCCCAGGGCCAGTGGGATGCCGAGGAAATCTGCGGATTGATCCGCACCCATGGCATCAACATCCTGGGCTTCACCCCGAGCTACGGCAGTCAGTTGGCGCAGTGGTTGGCGACTCAGCAGCAGACCTTGCCGGTGCGCATGTGCATCACCGGCGGCGAAGCCCTGACCGGCGAACACTTGCAGCGCATTCGCGCGGCGTTCCAGCCGCAGGTGTTCTTCAACGCCTATGGCCCGACTGAAACCGTGGTGATGCCGCTGGCCAGCCTTGCACCGGAGCAGTTGGAGGAGGGCGCCGCCAGCGTGCCGATCGGCAGCATCATCGGCGACCGTGTGGCGTACATTCTCGATGCCGACCTGGCCCTGGTGCCGCAAGGGGCGACCGGTGAGTTGTATGTCGGTGGTGCGGGCCTGGCGCAGGGTTATCACCAGCGTCCGGGCATGACCGCCGAGCGGTTCGTGGCCGATCCCTTTGCGCGTAACGGCGGGCGCCTTTACCGCACCGGCGACCTGGTGCGCCAACGCGCCGATGGCCTGGTGGAGTACCTGGGGCGGATCGACCATCAGGTGAAGGTTCGCGGTTTCCGTATCGAATTGGGCGAAATCGAAACCCGCCTGCTGGAGCACGAGTCCGTGCGTGAAGCAGTGGTGCTGGCGCTGGATTCGCCGAGTGGCAAACAGCTGGTGGCTTACCTGGTCAGCGATGCCGAGCACGGCGCATTGCGCGATGCGCTCAAGGCGCACCTCAAGGCGCAACTGCCGGACTACATGGTGCCCGCGCACCTGATCGTGCTCGACAGCATGCCGTTGACCGCCAACGGCAAACTCGACCGTCGTGCGTTACCGCAGCCGGATCCCGAGGCGAATCGCCAGACCTATGTTGCGCCACGCAACGAGCTTGAACAGACGTTGGCAGCGATCTGGTGCGCCGTGCTGAATGTGCAGCAAGTCGGCCTGGACGATAACTTCTTTGAACTGGGCGGTGATTCGATCCTGTCGATCCAGGTGGTCAGCCGTGCGCGGCAGGCCGGGATTCATTTCAGCCCTCGCGACCTGTTCCAGCACCAGACCGTGCAAACCCTGGCTGCCGTGGCCACGCGCTCCGAGCTCATCTGCGCCGAGCAAGGCGTGCTCACCGGCCGCTCGGGCCTTACGCCGATCCAGCACTGGTTCTTCGACACCGAGATCCCGAACCGTCAACACTGGAACCAGGCGCTGGTGCTCAAACCCTTGCAACTGCTGGACCCTCATCGCCTGGAGCAAGCGCTGCTGGCGGTGCTGGAACACCACGATGCGTTGCGCCTGAGCTTTTCCCAGCGCGATGCACAGTGGCACGCCGAGCATCTGGCCGTGCCGGAAGGTGGCGTGCTGATGCAGGCGCAAGTGCGTGATATGGCGCAGTGCACCGCGCTGTTCACCGACACCCAGCGCAGCCTCGACCTGCAACGTGGCCCGCTGCTGCGCGCCTTGCTGATGGACGGCCCCCAAGGGCAACAACGCCTGCTGATCGCGATCCATCACCTGGTGGTGGATGGCGTGTCCTGGCGCATCCTGCTCGAAGACCTGCAAACGGTCTACCGCCAACTGAGCGACGGCCGCTCCGTCAGCCTGCCGGCCAAGACCAGCGCGCTGCGTGACTGGTCTGCGCGTTTGCAGGCGTATGCCGGCAACGAATCCCTGCGCGAAGAATTGAGCCTCTGGCAGGCCCGATTGGCCGGACCGGAAGTGGGGTTGCCGGTGACTCGCCCGCACGGTTCACGGCGCAATCGCGATGCCGACACCGTCAGCGTGCGCCTGGATGCCGAGCACACCCGCCAGTTGCTGCAACAGGCCCCGAGCGCCTATCGCACCCAGGTCAACGACCTGTTGCTGACCGCCCTGGCCCGTGTGCTGTGCCGTTGGACTGGCCATGCTTCGGCACTGATCCAACTGGAAGGCCACGGCCGTGAAACCCTGTTCGATGATATCGACCTGACCCGCAGCGTCGGCTGGTTCACCAGTGCCTACCCGCTGCGCCTGACCCCGCACGGCGGGCAGGGCGATTCGATCAAGGCGATCAAGGAACAACTGCGCGGCGTGCCGCATAAGGGCCTGGGTTATGGCGTGTTGCGCTACCTGGCCGATGACCTGTGCAAACACAGCATGGCTGCCTTGCCCAGCGCACAGATCACCTTCAACTACCTCGGTCAGTTCGACCAGAGTTTCGGCGCCGATGCGCTGTTCCATCCGCTGGACGAGCCCGCCGGCCTGGCCCATGACCCGGACGCACCGCTGTCCAACGAGTTGAGCGTCGACAGCCAGGTGTACGGCGGTGAACTGGTGCTGCGCTGGACCTTCAGCCGCGAACGCCATGATCAACAGAGCATCCATGAACTGGCAGATGCCTATCTCGCTGAGCTGCAAAGCCTGGTCGCGCATTGCCTGCAAGACGATGCCGGTGGCCTCACGCCGTCCGACTTCCCGCTGGCGCACCTGACCCAATCGCAACTCGACAACTTGCCGGTGCCCGCCAGCGTCATCGAAGACGTCTACCCGCTGACGCCGATGCAGGAAGGCCTGTTGCTGCATACCCTGCTGGAGCCGGGCACCGGCCTCTACTACATGCAGGACCGCTACCGCATCAACAGCGCCCTCGACCCCGAGCGTTTCGCCCAGGCCTGGCAGGCGGTGATCGCCCGCCACGAAGCCCTGCGTGCGTCGTTCTGCTGGAACGTCGGCGAAGACATGCTGCAAGTGATCCACACACCGGGCAGCACGCCGATTGAGTACCTGGACTGGAGCAACGACCCGGAAAGCGAACAGGAACCGCGCCTGCAAGCACTGCTCAAGCAGGAGCGCGAGGCCGGTTTCGATCTGCTCAACCAGGCGCCGTTCCACCTGCGGCTGATCCGCGTCGGCGCCGAGCGCTACTGGTTCATGATGAGCAACCACCACATCCTCATCGATGCGTGGTGCCGTTCGTTGCTGATGAATGATTTCTTCGAAATCTACATGGCCCTGGGCGAAGGCCGCGCCCCGCAATTGGCCACGCCGCCGCGTTATCGCGATTACATCGCCTGGCTGCAACGCCAGAACCTGAGCGAAGCACGCCAGTGGTGGCAGCGGAACCTGCAAGGCTTCGAGCGCACCACGCCGATCCCGAGCGACCGTCCGTTCCTGCGCGACCACGCCGGCCACGGTGGCATGCTGGTCGGCGACTGCTACACCCGCCTCGACGCTCGCGACGGTGCACAATTGCGTGAGCTGGCCCAGGCTCACCAACTGACGGTCAATACCTTCGCCCAGGCAGCGTGGGCGCTGGTATTGCGCCGTTTAAGTGGCGACCGTGACGTGCTGTTTGGCGTCACCGTGGCTGGGCGCCCGGTAGAGATGCCCGAGATGCAGCGCACCGTTGGCCTGTTCATCAACAGCATCGCGCTGCGGGTGAAGCTGCCCGAGGACGACCAGCGTTGCAGCGTGCGCCAGTGGCTGAGCGGTTTGCTCGACAGCAATATGCAACTGCGCGAGTACGAATACCTGCCGCTGGTGACGATCCAGGAACTCAGCGAACTGCCCAAGGGCCAGCCGCTGTTCGACAGCCTGTTCGTGTTCGAAAACGCCCCGGTGGAAGTCTCGGTGCTGGACCGTGCGCAAAGCCTGAATGCCACCTCGGACTCCGGTCGCACCCACACCAACTTCCCGCTGACCGCCGTGTGCTATCCGGGGGATGACCTGGGGCTGCACCTGTCCTATGACCAGCGCTACTTCGACGAAACCACCGTGCAAGGCATGCTCGGTGAGTTCAAGCGCCTGCTGCTGGCGCTGGTTCAGGGCTTCCATGGCGACATGGCCGACCTGCCGCTGATTGGCGAGCAGGAGCGTGAGTTCCTGGTGGAGGGTTGTAACCAGAGCGAGCATGCCTACCCGCTTGAGCGCAGCTATATCGAGTTATTCGAACAACAGGTGGCCGCGCATCCGCAGCGCATCGCCGCCAGTTGCCTCGACCTGCAATGGACTTATGAAGAGCTGAACCGGCGCAGTAACGGACTGGGTCATGCGCTGATTGAAGCCGGCGTGGGTCTGGATCAACCGGTGGCGTTGCTGGCCGAACGTAACCTTGACCTGCTGGGCATGATCATCGGCAGCTTCAAGGCCGGTGCCGGTTACTTGCCGCTGGACCCGGGTCTGCCGAGCCAGCGTTTGCGCAGCATCATCGACTTGAGCCGCACGCCGTTGCTGGTATGCACCGAGGCATGCCGCGAGCAGGCCATCGAGTTGCTGGACGGCTTCGACTGCCAACTGTTGGTGTGGGAAGAGATACCGGCACGTGGCGAAAACCCGGGGATCTACAGTGGCCCGGACAACCTCGCCTACGTCATCTACACCTCGGGCTCCACCGGCCTGCCCAAGGGCGTGATGGTGGAGCAGCGCGGCATGCTCAATAACCAGTTGAGCAAGGTACCGTACCTGGCCTTGAGTGACGCGGATGTGATTGCGCAGACCGCGTCGCAGAGCTTCGATATTTCCGTGTGGCAGTTCCTTGCCGCGCCGCTGTTTGGCGCGCGGGTGGATATCGTGCCGAACACTATTGCGCATGATCCCCAAGGTCTGCTGGAACACGTTCAGACCCAGGGCATCACCGTGCTGGAAAGCGTGCCATCACTGATCCAGGGCATGCTGGCTCAGGACCGTATCGGGTTGGACGGCCTACGCTGGATGCTGCCAACCGGCGAAGCGATGCCACCGGAGCTGGCGCATCAGTGGTTGTTGCGTTACCCCGAGATCGGGCTGGTGAACGCTTATGGTCCGGCGGAATGTTCGGACGATGTGGCGTTCTATCGCGTCGACCTGGCGTCTACCCGTGGCACCTACTTGCCGATTGGTACACCGACCGACAACAACCGTTTGTACCTGTTGGATGGTGCGCTGGAGCTGGTGCCCCAGGGTGCTGTGGGTGAGTTGTGCGTCGCCGGCACCGGCGTAGGTCGCGGTTACGTCAGTGACCCGCTGCGCACCGCCCCGGTGTTTGTGCCGAACCCGTTCGGTGCGCCGGGCGAGCGCCTGTACCGCACGGGCGACCTGGCGCGCCGTCGCAGTGACGGCGTGCTGGAGTATGTCGGGCGTGTCGATCATCAAGTGAAGATTCGCGGCTACCGCATCGAACTGGGTGAAATCGAAGCGCGCCTGCACGAACAACCGGAAGTACGCGATGCGGCGGTGGGTGTGCAGGAAGGTGTCAACGGCAAGCACCTGGTTGGCTACCTGGTGGCGGCGGATGCAGTGCTTAACCCAGGCGAACGCCTGGACCGCATCAAGCAACGCCTGCGCGCCGAACTGCCGGAATACATGGTGCCGCTGCACTGGCTGTGGCTTGACCGCCTGCCGCTCAACGCCAACGGCAAACTCGACCGCAAGGCCCTGCCGGCCCTGGAGATCGGCCAGTTGCACAGCCAGGACTACCTGGCGCCGCGCAACGAACTGGAAACCACCTTGGCTGATATCTGGGCCGAAGTATTGAAAGTCGAGCGGGTAGGGGTAGAGGACAACTTCTTCGAACTGGGCGGGCATTCGTTGCTGGCCACGCAGATTGCCTCGCGGGTGCAGAAGACCTTGCAGCGGGATGTGCCGCTGCGGGCGATGTTCGAGTGCAGCACGGTGGCGGAGTTGGCTGAGTATATCGAGGGGCTGGCGGCCAATGAGATCAGTGCGGAGAAGGTGGATCGGTTGAGTGATTTGATGGCGGAGTTGGAGGGGCTTTAATTTTCGCTGTCAGTCAGGCCTCATCGGGGGCAAGCCCCCTCCCACATTTGGAGCGCATTTCTAATGTGGGAGTGGGGCTTGCCCCCGATGGCGTCAGTCAAGGCGCCGCCTACTTCGGCCCAAGTATCTTCACCAACTTCTCCGGCGAAGGCGCCCCTTGTTGCTGCTGCAACCCCCCTTTGTCATCCAGATAGAAAATCGCCGGCGTCGCCGACAGCTCCAGCTCATCCATCAACTTCATGTTGCTATCAAGCTTGGCCTCGATATCCGCTGGAATCTTGGCCAGCGCCTGCAACTTGCTGCCTTTACCGGCGGCCTCATGTTCTTCCAACGCTTTCTGCGGGTCTTTGGCGGCAAACAGCGCGGCCGATTTGCCTGGGCTGTCTTCGCGGATAATACCGACCATGATGTGGCGCAACTGCACCTTGCCGGCCTTCACCCAGGGGCGGGCCTGTTCCCAGAACATGTTGCAGTAGGGGCAGTTGGGGTCGCTGAACAGGTAGACGATGCGTGGCGCCTTGACGTCGCCGTCCTGGATCCAGCTGCTTTTTTCCATCTTGGCCCAGACTTCCTTGGCCATCGGTGCGTACACCAGTTTTTCCAGGGGCGCGCTGCTCAGGTCGTTGCCTTGGGCGTCGTACAGGTTGCCGGCGAGCACGCTTTTGCCGTCGGCGGTCAGGTACAGGGCCATGCCGCGGTTCTGGTACTGGGCGGCGTAGCCGGTGAGGCCGCTGGGGGCGTCGAACTTGCCGAGGATCTTGGCGCCCTTGGCTTCGATCTGTTTGATCGGCGCCGGCCAGTCTTCGGCCTGGGCCAGGGTAGCGGCCAAGGTCAGTGGCAGCAGGGTCAGCAGGTGGCGGAGGCGAGGCATGTCGGTTTCCTTGTGGCGGCAGGGGCGTTGTCGAAGGGTTCCATGGCGCGGGCCAGGCTGGCCTGGGACAGTTCACCAAGGTGGCTGTTGATCAGGCGTCCATCGGCTTGGTAGAACAGGGTGGTCGGCAAGGCCATGGAACCTACGGCCTGGCCGAGGCGGCCGCTGGCGTCGAACAGCACGTTGTCGAGGGTCAGGCCCTGGGTGGCGAGGAAGGTGCTGACGCTTTGCATGCTTTCGGCCTGGTTGACGAACAGGAAGGTCACGTCGGGCCGCTGGTGTTGGGCGCGCTCCAGTACTGGCATCTCGCGGCGGCACGGCGGGCACCAGGTAGCCCAGAGGTTGATCACCAAAGGGCCTCCTTTATAGTCGGCCAGTTGCACCACGTCGCCATTGGCGTTGCGCAAGGTGATGTCCGGCAGTTGCGCGCCCTTGTCGTACAGGCTCAGGGACAGGCTGGCCAACCCCCAGAACACCAGCCCGGTGACCACGCCGGCACTCAGCGGTGCGCGCAGGGCAGGGCGGCGCCAGCCATACAGCAGCGCGCCGAGTATCAGGGCGATCACGCCGGGCCAGGGGAGAAAACCGCCATCGCGCAGGTCGACCATTTGCAGCGGGTCGTGGCTGTACTCGCTCCAGTACATCAGCACAAAGCTGAGGCGTGCTACCAGCATGCCCAGCAGGAACAGGCTGAACAGCACCGACTCAGGGTTTTCCCCGCCACGCTTGGCCACACGCCAGCCCACCAGGGTGGCGAGAATCAGCGCACTGATCAGCAGGATGTGATTCAGGGCGATGGCGAAGGTGCCGATGGTCAGGGTCAGCATCAGAGAGCGTCTCGGGTTTGCGTCCAGCGTTGCAGGAAAGCGGCGGCATCCACTTCGCCGGTGATGCGTTGGGCGCGGCGTTCTTCACCGTCCGGGCCGATCCACACGAAGCTCGGTGGGCCAGGCACTTTGTAGCGGCCGAGCAGCGCGCGGCTGGCGGCGTTGTCGGCGGTGACGTCCAGGCGCAGCAGGCGTACGTCTTTCAGCGCCTGCATGACTTCGGGTTTGCCGAACACCTGTTTTTCCATGATCTTGCACGACACGCACCAGTCGGCGTAGTAGTCCACCAGCACCCATTGGCCTTGGGCCTTGGCGCTGTCGAGCTGGCTTTGCAGCACGGCCGGGTCGTTGATGGTCATGAAGGCATCGTGGGCGGAGGCTGCGCCAGCGACCCGTGAACCGCTGTAGACCTTCAGCGGTTGCCACAGGTCGTCGCTGCCGCCCGCTGCGCCCACCACCAGCACCGCGCCCCACAGGCCCAGTACCAGGGAGCCTGCGCCAAACACCTTGGCGGCCAGGCCGTATTCGCGGGCCAGGGTCCAGCCGCAGTAGGCCATGATCAGCGCGAGTACGCCCCACAGGCCGATCCACAGGTTTTCGCCGACCACCGGCCGGATCATCAGCACGGCGGTACCGAGGAACAGGAAGCCGAAGACGCCCTTGAGCACGTTCATCCAGGTGCCCGGCTTGGGCAGGAAGCGGTTGCCCACGGTCACCAGCAGCAACAGCGGAATGCCGATGCCGATGCCCATGGCGAACAGGATCAGGCCGCCGTGCAGCGCATTTCCGCTCTGGGCGATGTACAGCAGGGCACCGGCCAGGGGCGCTGTCATGCACGGACCCACCAGCAGGCCGGACAGCGCACCGAGAATCCCTGCGCCCACCAGGCTGCCGCCGCTTTGCTGGCGGCTGACGTTGTCCAGGCGGTCGCGCAGGAACGCTGGCAGTTGCAGTTCAAAGAAGCCGAACATCGGCAAGGCGAGGATCACGAACAGCGCAGCGAAGCTGCCGAGGATCCATGGGGTTTGCAGGAGCGCGGCGAGGTTGGCGCCAAGCAAGGCAGCCAATACGCCGAGCGCGGCATACACCAGCGCCATGCACACCACATAGCTGCTGGCCAGGGCAAAACCGCGACGCGGGCTGGCACCACTGCCCACCACCAGGCCGGCGAGAATCGGCAGCATCGGCAATGAACACGGTGCAAAGGCCAACAGCAGTCCCAAGCCAAAGAATATCAACAGGCTCCAACCCAGGCTGCGTTGTTGCAAACCGCTGGCCAGGCTCTGGTCCTGGGCTTGTGCGGTGGCGGCGACGGCCGGGTTGCCACCCAGGTCCACGGTGATCGACTGCGGCGGGTAGCACAGACCCGCATCCGCACAGCCCTGCCAGCCCAGCTTGACCTGGCCGGTGGCGCCGGCGGGAATCTTCACTTCCAGGCCTTGGCGATAGACCTCCTGGTCGCCGAAGAACTCATCGCTGTGATCCTCGCCTTTGGGCAGCACGGGTTTTTCGGCCAGGCCGTCGAACTTCATGCGCTGCTTGTACAGGTAGTAACCGTCGGCAATCTGCCAATACAGCTGCATCTCGCCACTTTCAAGACGTTCGGAGGTAAAGATGAAGGCCTTGCCCACCGGGAGGAAATCGGGTTTGGTCTCAAACGGGTTGCCCGGCGCGGCCTGGGCCAGCCCCGCGAACAACACCAGCAGAAAGGTAAACAGATGCCGCATGGTCAAGCCTTAGTTCGATGCAAGTAGGCACACAATGTGTGGCGTTGATTAACCGATGATTAACCACGGCTATTCTAGATTGAGTGTGGGGTGTTTAGCGGCATAATCTGCGCTTAATCCGCTGCCCCTTTAATCTCCCCATCTTTCATGAAGGGTTCACCATGCACGTACTGGTCTGTGAAGACGACAAACTGATCGCCAGCGGCATTGTGGCCGGCCTCACCGCCCAGGGTTTCACCGTTGAACACGTGGCCACGGCGGGCGCCGCACGCGCGATGCTCAAGGCGGCGACGTTCGACATCATGGTGCTCGACCTGGGCCTGCCGGACGAAGACGGGCTCAAGTTGTTGCAGCAACAGCGCAGCCAGGGCCTGGAGATTCCGGTGCTGATCCTCACCGCGCGGGACTCGGTGACCAATCGCGTCGACGGCCTGCAAGCCGGCGCCGATGACTACCTGCTCAAACCCTTCGACCTGCGCGAACTCGCCGCGCGCCTGCAAACCCTGCTGCGACGGGTGGCAGGGCGCAGTGTCAACCTGATCGAGCATGGCCGCCTGGCCTACGACCCCAGCAGCCGCGAAACCTTCCTGGGCGGCGAGCCGGT
This sequence comes from Pseudomonas sp. DR208, assembly GCF_019823005.1. Classification (NCBI taxonomy): domain Bacteria; kingdom Pseudomonadati; phylum Pseudomonadota; class Gammaproteobacteria; order Pseudomonadales; family Pseudomonadaceae; genus Pseudomonas; species Pseudomonas sp. DR208. The sequence goes on along the minus strand of NZ_CP081944.1, from coordinate 4,588,472 downwards.
TGACCTGTCGCGTCGCGAGCAGGCGCTGTTGCAAGCCCTGCTGCACAACAAAGGCCGGGTACTCTCCAGCGAACAGCTCAAGGACAGCGTCTACGGCTTCAACGACGAACTGGAAAGCAACGCGCTCAACGTGCATATCCACCACCTGCGGCGCAAGTTGGGCAACGGCATTGTCGAGACCGTGCGCGGCCTTGGCTACCGCCTGGGCCCAGCCGATGGGGGCGAGGACGCATCGTGAAAAGCCTGCGCCTGCGCCTGACGTTCAAGCTCGGCGCCGCTTTTGTGTTGATCTGGGCCCTGGCGGCGGCCTGGATGCTCAATGACCTGCGCAACCAGATGATGTTCTCCCTCGACCAGCGCCTGGTGGCGTCGGCGCGCATGGTGGCGGGGCTGACCGAACAGATGCCCGGCCTGGCCAGCGTCAGCGGCGGCGCGCATTTCAGCGCTGAACAATTGAATGTGCCCGGCGGCATGGCCTGCCAGGTCAGTTCCCTGCGCGGGGAAATCCTGGCGCGCAGCCACACCACGCCGGATGAGGGGCTGGAGTCGCGCAAGAGCGGGTTTCGCGACCAGGTCGTCGATGGCGTGGGCTGGCGCAGTTTCACCCTGTCCCGTGGCGACCTGCTGATCACCACGGCCGACCGACAAGTGGAACGCGAGGCGCTGAACCTGTCGATCTTGCTGGCGGCGTCGGTGCCGGTGGGCGTGGCGATGCTCGGCTGCCTGTGCCTGTTGTGGCTGGGCATCGGCCAGAGCCTGCTGCCGCTCAACCGCATGCGTGACGCCTTGATGCGCCGCAGTGCCGATTCCCTTGAACCGTTGCAGATCCACCCGTTGCCCAGCGAACTCGAGCCACTGCTGGACACCCAGAACCAGCTGTTGCAACGCATTGCCAAGACCATCGAGCGCGAGCGCCGCCTCACCGGTGACGCGGCCCACGAACTGCGCAGCCCGCTCACCGCGATCAAGACCCACCTGCAAGTGGCGCGCATGACCGAAGGCGCGGCCCGCGACCAGTCCCTGGCCCATGCCGAGGAGGGCGCCGACCGCCTGCATCGGACCCTGGAGCAATTGCTGTTGCTGGCACGGGTCGAGGGTAACCTGTCGTTTGACGATGGCATGCACTCCAGCGCCGAAGAAGTAGCGCGCCTGGCGATCCAGGATGCCAATGCCGGTGACAATTCGCGCATCGACCTGATCCTGCCGGACGACCTGTCGGCCACCCCGGTGGACATGCCGGTGGGCCTCGCTGTCGCCGCCTTGCGTAACCTGCTGGACAACGCGTTGCGCCACACGCCGACCGATACCCGGGTGGAACTCAGCGTATTCACCGCCGCCGATAATGTGGTGTTCCGCGTGCGTGACCACGGCAAGCAGATTGCCCCCGAGGACCTGCAGTACCTGACCCAACGCTTCTGGCGCAACGGTAATAGCGAAGGCTGTGGCCTGGGCCTGGCGATCGTGCAAGCGATCGTGCAGCGCTGTTCCTGCTCGTTGAAGTTCGACAGCGGGCCGGACGGCCTGCGCGTTGACCTGGGTATGCCACTGCGCTGCTGATCACTTTTCTTTCAAGTGCCAAATAGCTACCGCCCTCCTGAAGTTGAAGCCTTCAGGATGGCGGTAATTTTTTGCGCTTGAACGGGCTGAATGACTCGGCCTGTATTGAAAAAGGACGGTTCTCATGTTGGTCATCGATACCAGTTTCCCTGCCAGAGGCTTCAACGATCGCAACGGCGAGCCCGTGCGGCAGGTGATCCTGCATTACACCGCAGCGCCTTTTGGTGCCTCACTGCGCACCCTGACTCAGGATGGGGTGAGTGCACACTACTTGCTGCCCGACCCTGATGAGCCCGACTATCGCGCGGCTGGCTATGAAGAGCTGCGTGTCTTCCGGTTGGTGGAGGAAGACCAGCGCGCCTGGCACGCCGGGGTGAGCCATTGGGCGGGGCGCGACAACCTCAACAGCCGCTCGATTGGCATCGAGATCGTCAACCAGGCGCGGGATGACGGCGGTGTGTTCACCTTTGCGGCCTATGCGCCGGAACAGACCGACGTGTTGATTGCACTGGTTCGCGACATTCTTGAGCGATACCCGCAGATCGGGCCCACCGACATCCTCGGGCATGCGGACGTGGCGTTCGGTCGCAAGAGTGATCCTGGGCCGCGGCTGCCGTGGCGGTGTCTGCATGAAGCGGGAGTGGGGGCCTGGTTTGATGAGGCGACACGGGCGATGTATCAGCGCCGGTTTTGCCTGGGCCTGCCGCCGGAGGTCGAGGTGGAGCGGGCGTTTCAACGCTATGGCTATGCGCCGGCGAAGAACCGGCAAGGGTTTGAACAGAGGACGCGGGCGTTTCAGATGCACTTTCGGGCGCGGGATTACTGCGGGTTCCTGGATGCGGAGACCTGCGCGATTTTGTATGCACTGAACGAAAAATACCGCGGTCTTTGACGCCGAACGCAATTCCAATGTGGGAGGGGGCTTGCCCCCGATTGCGCTCTGTCAGTCCCGACACCAGTGACTGATCCATTGCTATCGGGGGCAAGCCCCCTCCCACATTTGGTTTTGTATTCATTGGTGAGTGATCAAAGGCCCTAAATCCCCTCGACGCTGGTGCGTTTCCAGAACAGGAAATCCGTGCGCATGCCCCTTGGGGCCAGACGCCAGCGGATCGGCAGTTTGGTCACCATCATCAGCGTATTGAGGGATCGAGAAATGTCAGTCGCTACCAGCCGTATCGAAGACGCCCAGGTGCATGAAACGCTTTACCAGTTCGACGAAACCCCGCTGCTGGCCCGTCAGCGCCAACAGGAATCCAATGCCCGCAGCTACCCGCGGCGCATTCCCCTGGCACTCAAGCGTGCCAAGGGGATTTACGTGGAGGACGTCGAAGGGCGCAGCTTCATCGACTGCCTGGCCGGCGCCGGCACCCTCGCGCTGGGGCATAACCACCCGGTCGTGATCGAGGCTATTCAACAGGTGCTGGCTGATGAATTGCCCCTGCACACGCTGGACCTGACCACCCCGGTCAAGGACCAGTTCGTGCAGGACCTGTTCGGTTTGTTGCCGCCGGCGCTGGCGCGGGAAGCGAAAATCCAGTTCTGCGGCCCCACCGGCACCGATGCGGTGGAAGCCGCATTGAAATTGGTGCGCACTGCCACCGGGCGCAGCACCGTATTGTCATTCCAGGGCGGTTATCACGGCATGAGTCAGGGCGCCTTGAGCCTGATGGGGAGTCTGGGGCCGAAGAAACCCCTGGGTGCCTTGCTCGGCAGTGGCGTGCAATTTCTGCCATACCCCTACGACTATCGTTGCCCGTTCGGCTTGGGCGGCGCGGAAGGCGTGCGGGTCAACCTGCACTACCTGGAAAACCTGCTGAATGATCCGGAGGCCGGTGTATTACTGCCGGCGGCGGTGATTGTCGAAGTGGTGCAGGGCGAGGGCGGTGTGATTCCGGCTGACCTGGACTGGCTGCGCGGCCTGCGCCGTATCACCGAGCAGGCGGGCGTGGCGTTGATCGTCGATGAGATCCAGAGTGGTTTCGGCCGTACCGGCAAGATGTTTGCCTTTGAGCACGCCGGGATCATCCCGGATGTGGTGGTGATGTCCAAGGCCATCGGCGGCAGCCTGCCGCTGGCGGTGGTGGTGTACCGCGACTGGCTCGACACCTGGCTGCCGGGCGCCCATGCCGGGACCTTCCGTGGCAACCAGATGGCCATGGCGGCGGGGTCGGCGGTGATGCGCTACCTCAAGGACCATGACCTGGCCGGTCATGCGGCGGCCATGGGCGAGCGCCTCGGTGAACACCTGCGCATCCTGCAGCGCGACTTCCCGCACCTGGGGGATATTCGTGGTCGCGGGCTGATGCTCGGCGTGGAACTGGTCGACCCGACTGGCACGCCGGACATTCAAGGTCATCCGCCGGTGCATCGCCAATTGGCGCCGCTGGTGCAGCGTGAATGCCTAAAGCGCGGGCTGATCCTCGAACTGGGCGGTCGGCATGGCAGCGTGGTGCGTTTCCTGCCGCCGCTGGTGATCACCGCCAGCGAAGTGGACCGGGTGGCGGACATCTTCGGACGTGCGTTGGCGGCGGCGGTCGCCAGCCTCTAATTTTTTGCCAGCCTGGTACGTTTCTACAGATATCGGTACTGCGCACGGTGCGCAGCCAGCCTTATAGCGATGGAGAACAGCAATGACCTCAGTATTTGACCGCGACGACATCCTGTTTCAGGTAGTGGTCAACCATGAAGAACAGTATTCCATCTGGCCCGACTACAAGGCCGTACCGGAAGGCTGGCGCACCGTGGGCAAGAGCGGCCTGAAGAAAGAGTGCCTGGCCTATATCGAAGAAGTCTGGACCGACATGCGTCCACTGAGCCTGCGCCAGAAGATGGATGGCGCCACGCTCGCTTAAGCACCGCAAATCAAATGTGGGAGCGGGCTTGCCCGCGATAGCGGTTTATCAGTCATCGAATACATCGCCTGACACACCGCCATCACGGGCAAGCCCGCTCCCACAGAAACGCTTTACAGTGCCTGGTTGGCGTACAGGTAATCCGTCGCCAACGCCGCCAACGTTCTCACCCCCACCACCAACGCTGATTCATCCACAAAGAACCCCGGGTTGTGGTTCGGCGCCGCCTTGCTCATATCCTGATCTCTCGGCGTCACCCCCAGGAACACAAACAGCCCCGGTGCTTCCTTGGCATAAAACGAGAAATCTTCGGCGCCGCCCACCAGCGGGCTGTGCACCACGTCATCCTTGGCCGCCCAGCGCAGGCTCGGCAGCATCTTCTCGGTCAATGCCGGGTTGTTGATGGTGGGGTCGTACTTCTCGATGATGGTGACTTCAGCCTTGGCGCCGCCGCTTTCGGCGATTTTTTCCACGGTCTGCCGCACATCCGCGTGCAGTTTCTGGCGGATGCCGTAGTCGTAGGAGCGAATGGTGCCGGTCATGTCCACCGACTCAGGGATGATGTTGTAGCGCGTGCCACCGTTGATGGTGCCAATGCTCACCACTGAGGGGAACGAGGAAATGTCGGTGCGGCGGCTGATCACGGTTTGCAGGCCGACGATGGTCTCTGCGCCCACGGTGATCGGGTCGATGCCGTCCCAGGGGCGACCGGCGTGGGTCTGTTTGCCGAGGATCTTGATGCGCAAGTCATCCGAGCTGGCCAGGGTCGGCCCCGGGCGGTAGGCAATCTGGCCGGCGGGTACACCCGCCCACACATGCAAGCCAAACACCGCGTCCGGCCTGGGCGCCTTCATCACGCCTTCTTGCACCATCATTTTGGCTCCCCAGGTATTTTTACCGTCGGGGATGAAATCACTCGGGCCTTCTTCGGCCGGTTGGAAGTAGAACACCACGGTGCCGGGCAGGCGCTCGCGCATGCCGGTCAGGATCTTCGCCGTGCTCAGCAGGATGGCGACATGGGCGTCGTGGCCGCAGGCGTGCATCACGTCGACATCCTTGCCCAAGTAGGTGCCCTTGGCTTTGGAGGCGAAAGGCAAGTCGGCGACTTCCTTCACCGGTAGTGCATCCATGTCGGCACGCAAGGCGACGGTCGGGCCGGGCAAGGCGCCTTTGAGTACGGCGACCACGCCCGTGCGGGCGACGCCGGTCTTGACCTCGAGGCCCAGGTCACGCAGTTGCTTGGCGACCAACTCGGCCGTGCGAGTCTCGGTGTTGCCCAGTTCAGGGTGGGCGTGAATGTCGCGTCGGGTTTCCAGCAGCGCCGGCTCGAGTGCTGTTGCCTGGGTGGCGATTGTCTCCCGGGCCCTGTCCTGGTCGCTGCTGGCGGCAATCACGACACTGCTGGCTACCGCGCACAGCATGCCGAAAGCCCATTGGTGTGTCAGACCGGTTAAACGCATAAGGACCTCTCCTGAGTTTATTGTTGTTGATCTTTCTCCTGCACCGTGCCGGCGGTCACCACCTGCACACTCAAACGCGGCGTAGCCAGATCCAGTCCTGCCTCATCCAGATGCCGTTTCAGCGACAGGTTGAACGCCCGCGACACTTCCCACTGTTTGATCGGCGCCGTCTTGAACCGTGCCCGCAGGATCGCGCTGCCCGACTCGAAACTCTCCACCCCCTGAATCTCCAGGGGCGACCAGATATTGCGGCGTTGCAGCGGGTCGTTGCGCATTTTATGGCCGACGTCGCGCATCAGCTTGATGGCGTCGTCGATTTCCATGTTGTACGGGATCGCCACCCGGAAGATCGCGTAGCCGAACTCCCGCGAGTAGTTTTTGATGCTCTTGATCTCGCTGAACGGGATGGTGTGCACAATGCCGTCGATATCCCGCAGGCGTACGGTACGGATGGTCAGGCCTTCCACGGTGCCCAGGTGGCCGCCCACATCCACGTAGTCGTCGATGGCCAGGGAGTCTTCGATGATGATGAACAGGCCGGTGATCAAGTCCGCCACCAGCGACTGCGCGCCAAAACCGATGGCCAGGCCGATCACACCGGCACCGGCCAGCAGCGGCGTGACGTTCATGCCCATGTTCGCCAGGGCGACAATGGCAGCAATGATAAAGATGGTCACGAACAGCACGTTGCGGATCAACGGCATCATGGTCTGCGCACGGGCATTGGCCAGGCCCTTGCGCGAGCGGGTGAGGGCATGATGGATCGCCGTGTCGCTGAGGATCCAGATCAGCCAGGCGAACAACAAGGTCCCGGCCAGGCCGAACAGCTTGACGCTGACTTCATGGCCATCGCCTTCGGTAAATCGGATCAGCGACAGGCCCCACACCCTCAGGCCCAACTCGATAAACACCAGCCACACGATCAGGTGGGCCAGGGTGTAGACGAAGCTTTTCAGGCGTTCGGAATACAGCGCGTGGCGCTTGTGACCGCGTTGCGGCTTGAGCGCGTGGCGTCTCACCAATCCGTTGATCACCATGCACAGCACCAGCAGCACCGTACACAGCAGGGACTGGCGCAAGGCGGTGCTGGTATCGCCAGCCGAGACGAAGGTGGCGAACAGCGAGATACCCACCAGCAGCAAGGCCGGGATGTACCAGAAGGACCCGATGATTTCGATGGTGTCGCTGAGGGCGCGGCGCGTCAGGCGGCGCGACAGCGGCTGGTTGCGGATCAGGTGGGCGATGGGCCGGCGGAAACGCAGGATGAATACACCGGTCGACAGCGCCGCCATCACATTGGCGACTGTCGCGGCGGTGTGGGACAGGTGCTGGCCCAGGGCCTGGACCAGTCGCGGGTCGCTCAAGGCCTCGCCAAAGGCGGCAAAACTGCCGATCCACCACAGCGGGCGGAACGCCTGGTGGCGCAGGATATACAGCGCGCGATGACGGTGCGGGCCGTCGAGTACCGAAAAAGCGATCACGCAGATCGCCGAGAAACAGGTGCCGACCACCAGTGCGTAGGCCAGCACCATCGCCAGGGACTTGCCCAGGGACGAGGGCAGGGCGTAGCTCAGGTACACCGTGATCACCAGGGCGATCATCCACGGGCCGAGCTTGCGCAGGGCGAAGCGCACCATGTCCCAGGTGCGTGGATGTTGCGGCAATTCTTCAGGCAGGCCGAAACGTTCGCGCACTCGATGGCTGAGCCAGATCAGCGCGTACGCCAGCAGGCTCCACACCGCGAGGATCAGGGCAAAACCGAAAATGATCGGCAGCCATTCGTTGGCCGGCAGCATCAGCGCACCGAGTTCTTCCTTGGCCAGGTCGACCTCGTTGGACCAGCGCCCCAGCGGGCTGTCGGCGCCTGAAAACTGTGCCTCGAGATTGGCCAGGGTGCCGCCGATCAAGCCCAGCACACCTTCCTCGGCGGCCGGCTGGGCCTTTTGCGTGGCGGCACGCAGCTTTTTCAGGTCGCTCAGCAACTGAGTGCGCTGCTGGTCGTTTTCCAGGGTCTTGATCACCTCGTCCAGCGACTGCCCCAGCGGCACTTCGGCCTGGGGTTGGGTCTTGTTGGTGGTGCCGAGCAGGCCGGGCAAACCCACGGCATGGGCAGGCGTGAGCGGCAGCAAGGTGAGCAGGGCGATCAAGCAGTAGCAGGGCAGGGCAAACAGACGGGAAAGCACGAGGCGGTCAACCTTGGAAACGACGGGTTGAGCGAGTGTACGAGTGCAAGCGTCATTCGGCCAGTTTGGCGAGGATCTTGTACACCACGGTGCCCAGGATCAGCAGCATGCCGAGCCACATGCCGAACACGCCAAGGGGCTTGTCGCGAAAGTTGAAACCCACGGCCAACATGATCATGCCGATCAGGATAGGGATAAGCATGGCGTGGAAGGAAGACATGGAGATCATGGTGCGACGGCCTTGTCGGAGTGGGAATACTGACAAGTCTAGGTCGGATTATGAGAAGTGCAGGTGATATAGATCAGGGGTACACAACACCAATGTGGGAGAGGGCAAGCCCCCTCCCACATTCAGATCAGGGCAGATCGTGGCTCGCGTAGAACGCCCCCAACACCTTGACCAGGTGCGCCAGGTCATGGCTGCCACACAGTTCGCGGATCGAGTGCATGGCGAACGTCGGCAGGCCGATGTCCACGGTGCGCACGCCCAGGTGGCTGGCGGTGATCGGGCCGATGGTTGAGCCGCAGCCCATGTCGCTGCGCACCACGAAGCTCTGCACCGGTACTTCCTGGGCCATGCACAGGTGGCGGAAGAACCCGGCAGTTTCGCTGTTGGTGGCGTAGCGCTGGTTGCTGTTGACCTTGATCACCGGGCCGGCGTTGAGCTTGGGGCCGTGGTTGGCGTCGTGCTTGTCGGCGTAGTTCGGGTGCACGCCATGGGCGTTATCGGCTGAGACCAACAGGGATTTCTGAATGGTGCGTACGAATTCATCACCTTCCGGCAGCAGGCGACGCAGGGTCTGCTCCAGCATCGGGCCATCGGCGCCGCACGCCGAGCAGGAGCCGACTTCTTCGTGGTCGTTGCACACCAGCACGCAGGTTTCTTCGCTGTCGCTGGTGAGCAGGGCTTGCAGGCCGGCGTAGCACGACAGCAGGTTGTCCAGGCGTGCGCCGGCGATGAAGTCACCGTTCAGGCCGATGACCGCAGCGCCTTGGGTGTCGTAGAAGCTCAACTCGTAGTCGAGTACCACGTCGGCGTTGAGTCCATGTTCGCGTGCCAGTTGATCGGTGAGCACGGCGCGGAAGTCCACGCGCTCGTCACCGGCAAATTGCGCGAGGATGGGCGGCAGCTCGGTCTGGGCATTGATCGCCCAACCCTGGTTGGCTTCACGGTTCAGGTGAATGGCCAGGTTGGGGATGATGGCAATCGGCAGCTTGAAGTCGATCAACTGGCTTTCGACCTTGCCGTCGCGGCGGAAGGTCACACGGCCGGCCAGGGACAGGTCGCGGTCGAACCACGGCGCCAGCAGCGCGCCGCCGTAGACTTCCACGCCCAGTTGCCAGAAACCCTGGCGTTGCAGCTCGGGCTGGGGCTTGACCCGCAGGCACGGGCTGTCGGTGTGGGCGCCAACCAGGCGGATACCGCCCTGCAGCGGCGAATGACGGCCAAGCTTGAAGGCGATGATCGAGGAGTCGTTACGGGTCACGTAATAGCGCCCGTTGGCCTCGGTGGCCCAGGTTTCGCGTTCGTCGAGACGCTGGTAGCCGGCCGCTTCCAGGCGCTGGGCCAGGGCGGCAGTGGCATGAAAAGGAGTAGGGGAGGCCTTGAGGAAGTCGATCAGGCCTTGATTCAACGCTTCGCGCATAAATAGCTCCAGACAGCAATGCGCGGAGTTTACCGTTCGATGGCAAGAAGTGCACAGCACAAATGTGGGAGGGGGCTTGCCCCCGATGGCAGTGGGTCAGCCAACCCATACAGTGATTGACACTCCGCCATCGCAGGCCAGTGGAATCATCGCACCGCCCCTCCCAGATTGACTGCGTTGACAGCTTTAGAACGGTGCGGGGCACTCGAAGCGCAACCGCTCGCCACTTTGCGGGTGAGTGAAGCTCAACATGCTCGCATGCAGGCACAGGCGTGGCCAGGCGGCCAGGGCTTGCTCATGGGCATACAGGCCGTCACCCAGCAGCGGGTGGCCGATGGAGAGCATGTGCACACGCAACTGGTGCGAGCGCCCGGTGATCGGCGTCAGTTCGACGCGGCACCAGTCCCCGCAACGCTCCAGCACCTTCCAGAACGTCAGCGCGTGCTTGCCGAACTCGTGGTCGACCACATGCCGCGGCTTGGTCGGTGGGTCGTAGCGCAGCGGCAAATCGATGCTGCCACTGTCCAGTTCCGGTTGGCCCCAGGCCAGGGCGGTGTAGGCCTTTTCGGTTTCACGGTCATGAAACTGGCGGGACAGCTCACGGTGCGTATCGGCATCCCGCGCCAGCAGGATAATGCCCGAGGTTTCCCAGTCCAGGCGATGGACGATACGGGCTTCGGGATAGCCGTTTTCCTGCAGGCGGGTGATCAGGCAGTCCTTGTTGTCGTCGGCGCGGCCAGGCACCGAGAGCAGCAGGGTGGGCTTGTTCACCACCAGGACGGCGGCGTCCTGATACAGGATGTGGATATTGGACAGCGGCATTAAACAGCCTCGTAACAAACGCCAACGGCGGCTCGCCCACCCGGTTCCCGAAAAGGGATCAAGGTGACCGAGCCGCCGTGGCGGCCGCCTGTTCGATCAACGATCAGGCAGGGTGATATTGAGTTCCAGAATCGAGCAGCTGCCGTCATTTTCCAGGGCGACATGCACGTCATCGTTGCCGATATTGACGTACTTGCGGATCACCTCGACCAGTTCCTTCTGCAAGGCTGGCAGGTAGTCCGGGGTGCTGCGTTGGCCGCGTTCGTGCGCCACGATGATCTGTAGACGCTCTTTCGCGACCGACGCGGTCGTAGGCTTTTTGTTGGCGCGAAAGAAGTCGAGAAATTTCATTGTTTAGTTGCCTCCAAAGATACGCTCGAAGAATCCCTTCTTCTTGACATCGAGGAAGCGGTGTTCCACGGTCTTGCCCAGCAAGCGATCGACGGCATCGCTGTACGCCTGGCCGGCGTCGCTCTGGTCATCAAGAATCACCGGCACACCCTGGTTGGAGGCTTTCAGCACCGCCTGGGATTCTGGAATCACGCCCAGCAGGGTCACTGCGAGGATTTCCTTTACGTCTTCAACGCCGAGCATCTCGCCGTTGCTGACACGCTCAGGGTTGTAGCGGGTGAGCAGCAGGTGCTCCTTGATCGGATCGCGGCCTTCTTCGGCGCGCTTGGACTTGCTGGCCAGCAGGCCGAGCATGCGGTCCGAGTCACGTACCGAGGAGACTTCCGGGTTGGTCACCACGATGGCTTCATCGGCGAAGTACATCGCCAGGTGAGCACCGGTCTCGATGCCGGCGGGGGAGTCGCACACCACGTATTCAAAGGTTTCTGCCAGTTCGGCGATGACTTTGCCCACGCCTTCTTTGGTCAGCGCATCTTTGTCACGGGTCTGGCTGGCGGCCAGCACGTACAGGTTTTCAAGGCGCTTGTCCTTGATCAGGGCCTGTTGCAGGTTGGCTTCACCGTTGACCACGTTGACGAAGTCATACACCACGCGGCGTTCGCAGCCCATGATCAGGTCGAGGTTACGCAAACCGACGTCGAAGTCGACGATAACTGTCTTGTGGCCGCGCAGAGCGAGGCCGGTACCGATAGCGGCGCTGGTGGTGGTCTTACCCACACCACCCTTGCCGGATGTAACCACGAGAATCTTGGCCAAGGTGTTTCACCCCTAAGGAAAAAGGACTTTTCAGTCCCTGAAAAACATCTCTTGGAACTCGCTGCAGGCGGACAGCCTTGTAGGAATAAAAAATTCCTACATAAGTAATGCCGGTTTCGCTGTGCTATCAGAGTCTAGAGATGCTTGGAAAATGCGGCAGTATCCGTTAAAGACGGATGATGTTCAACACATCGCCCGACAGGTTGACCTGCACCGAAGCCCCCCACAGCGGATCACGGCGCAAATCTTCTGAAACCTTGTACTGGCCTGCGATGGACACTAGCTCAGCGGTCAACTGCTGGCAAAAAATACGGGCCTTGGTATCACCCTTGATGCCGGCGAGGGCACGTCCGCGCATCGGGCCGTATACATGGATGTTGCCATCGGCGAGAAGTTCCGCCCCCGGGCTGACCGAGGAGACCACCACCAGGTCGCCCCCCTGGGCGTAAATCTGCTGCCCGCCGCGTACGGGCGAGGTGATGATCTTTGTAGGCTTGATCGCAGGCTCGGGTGGTTTTTCCGGTTTTTTCTTCTCTTCGCCGACCAATGGTTCCAGTGGACGCTCGCGCGCGCCGGACGGTGGCAGTACTGGCAGTTCAATGGCGATGGCCGCCGCAATGTCTTCGATACGGCTGGCGCGAATCGCCAGGGTGCGCAGGCCATGGGAGCGGCACACGCGCATCAGGCCGGGCAAATCGATACTGCCCTGGTCGGCGGGCAACTTGTCCAGGGCCAGCACCAGCGGGGCGTTGTTGAAGAAGTTCGGCGCCAGGGCGACCTTGGCCGCAAGTTGGCGGTCCAGGGCGTCGAGGTCGTTACGGGCGAGTTCCAGTACGGTGATGGCGAGCATGCTGCCTTTCAGCTGGAACACGGGATCTTGGTCTAGCGGTTCGGTTTGGCTCATGGTCGGCAAAAGCGGCTTGTCGCGAAAAGTGTCGAGACTTATAACGAGAACACTCACTGGCCGCAAGCCGGGTCGAACCGTTGTAGAATGCGCGGCCCTTGTCTTTACCGGAATCTGTAATGGATCGCCCGCGTTTTCGAGCTGTATTTTTTCACCCGCGTTTCTGGCTGTTATGGCTGGGGCTCGGCCTGTTGTGGCTGGTCACCCAACTGCCGTACCGCGCGCTGCTGACCATCGGTCGCCTGCTGGGTGCCGGCATGTATCGCGTGGCCGGCGAACGCCGCCGCATCGCCGCACGCAACCTGGAACTGTGCTTCCCGGAAAAATCCGCCAAAGAGCGTAAACAGTTGCTCAAGGAAAACTTTGCCTCCACCGGCATCGCGTTCTTTGAAATGGCCATGAGCTGGTGGTGGTCGCGCCAGCGCCTGGCGCGCCTGGCCCACGTCGAAGGCCTGGAACACCTCAAGCAGGCGCAGTTGGATGGCAAGGGTGTGATCCTCATGGCCCTGCACTTCACCACCCTGGAAATTGGCGCAGCGTTGTTGGGGCAGAAGCACACCATCGATGGTATGTACCGCGAGCACGGCAACCCGCTGTTCGACTATATCCAGCGCCGTGGCCGCGAACGTCACAACCTCGATTCCCTGGCCGTGGAGCGTGAAGACGTGCGCGGCATGCTCAAGCTGCTGCGCGCCGGCCGTGCCATCTGGTACGCACCGGACCAGGACTATGGCGCCAAGCAAAGTATCTTCGTGCCGTTGTTCGGCATCCAGGCCGCTACCGTGCCGGCCACCAGCAAGTTCGCCAAGCTGGGCAAGGCACTGGTGGTGCCGTTCACTCAACAGCGCCTGGCCGATGGCAGCGGTTACCGTCTGGTGATCCACCCGCCGCTCACCGACTTCCCCGGCGAAAGCGATGAAGTCGACTGCCTGCGCATCAACCAATGGGTTGAAGCCTCCGTGCGTGAATGCCCCGAGCAATACCTGTGGACCCACCGCCGCTTCAAGAGCCGGCCACCGGGTGAACCCAAGCTGTACGAAAAACGCCGTCGATAAGACAGACATTTCCCCACATGGAGTGACGCAATGCGCCCAGCTGAACCGGTTACTGGCTTGATTCTTTCCGGCGGCGGGGCGCGAGCGGCGTATCAGGTGGGGGTATTGGCGGCGATTGCCGAGTTGCTGCCGCCGGGGGCGCCCAATCCTTTTCCGGTGATCGTCGGTACGTCGGCCGGTGCGATCAATGCGGTAAGCCTGGCCAGTGGCGCCATGGACTTCACCGCCGCGATCCAACGCCTGACCGCTTTCTGGCAGGGCTTCAGCAGCCATTTGGTGCTGCGCAGTGACTGGCCGGGGGTGATCCGCCAGGCGAGCCGTTTCCTGATCCACAGCCTGCTGGGCTTGGGCGCACAAGTACCGGTGGCACTGCTCGACAGCACGCCGCTGAAGGCGCTGCTCAAAGACAAGCTGCATCTGGACGGCATCGACGAAGCCATCCGCAACAAACACCTGCATGCGGTGGCGGTTACGGCTTTTGGTTATGAGTCCGGGCAGGCAGTGACCTTCTATCAGGGCGGCGGCACCATCGACGCCTGGTTGCGCCACCGCCGTATCGGCCTGCCGACTCAACTGACGGTCGAACACCTGCTGGCCAGTTCGGCGATCCCCTTGTTGTTCGCCCCGGTCAAACTCGACCAGGAATACTTCGGCGACGGCGCCGTGCGGCAGTCGGCGCCGATCAGTCCGGCGTTGCACCTGGGCGCCAGCCGCGTGCTGGTGGTCGGTGTCAGCGGCAACCCGCGGGGCAATGAGCCGGCGGTACAGCGCAGCTACACCGGCCAGGAGCCGACCCTGGCGCAGATCGGTGGGCATATGCTCAACAGCACGTTCATTGACAGCCTGGAAAGCGATATCGAATTGCTCGAACGCTTGAACCAGTTCAGCCATGTCGCGCCGGGGGTGGCGGCGGTGGAGGTGCTGGTGATCGCACCCAGCCAGCCGATCGACGAGATCGCGGCGCGGCATCGCCAGGAACTGCCGGCGGCGTTGCGCTTGTTTCTGCGCGGGCCGGGGGCGACCAAGACGAGCGGGGCGGGGGTGTTGAGTTACCTGCTGTTCGAGGCGGGGTATTGCAGTGAATTGATCGAGCTGGGGCGACGGGATGCGTTGGCCAAGCGCGAGGAATTGTCGAAATTCCTCGGCCTGGCCTGACGGTCAGAAGTGATACTTGACCAGGAAGCTCGCCGTGTCCTGGTTGGTCTTGAACGCGCCGGAATCTTCGATCCCGTACTTGTTCTTCCAGTAGTCGTATTCAAAACCCACGTACAACTGCTTGTCGCCCCAATGCAGCGCCTTGCCCAGGTCATATTTGACCTGCGGGTTGAAGTGCAGGTTGGCGTGGTAGGTGCCACGGGCGTTCTTGTCGTTGTCCGTCACCCAGTCCATGAAGCCGTCGATCAGCACGTCGGAATTGCCCACTGGGATGGTGTAGGACCAGACCGGCGTGATCTGCCAGACGCCGTCACCTGGGCGATTGCCTTCGGTCTGGCGTTGGTAGAAGTTCAGCTGGAAGTAATCGAAACCGGGGATGTTCAAGTCAAAGCCAGGCCCGAGCAGGTACGACTCGTTGTCGCCTTCGCCGAACTCGTAAGTGAACGCCAGCAATACATCCTTGATGGGGCCGAAGGACAGGTCTTTATCAAAGATCTTGCCGAATGACAGACGTGGGCTTATTTCGCCGTAATACGTACTGGGGCCGACGTTGCCGTCTTCCTTGCCGTTGTAAAAGATGCGGTCGACGAAGATAAAGTTATCACCGTACTTCCACGCATCGGCATGTTCGAACGTGACGGTTTGCTGAATCTGCGGGTTGACGGTAAAGCTCTTGCCCCACAAGTAAGTCAGGCTGTTGTTCTGCCACTGCAACAGGTCACCGGCCACGGCTTGGCCACCGGCCAGCAGGGATCCCGCCAGCATCAGGCCTTTGAACATAGGTTTCATTCGGTTGCTCCCGAGTTAAAGTTTTATGGTTTTTCTTCTACGCAGGCGCTCTGGTGTGGCGCCTTTTGGTTCGCTGCAAAAATCGTCTGTTCGGTCAGCTTTAGTGCTTTTAGCAAGAGCTGCGCCAAGGTGTTTAAAAAGCCAAAAAATCCCCGTCGGCTGCATGAGATGCAGTCGAATTCAGAGGACATTTGCGCACTTTGGCCGCAGACATTAGGCCGGGATAAGTTGGCCTTGCAGTCAGCTTTTACATTCGCTGTTTTTTTTTGAGTCGATTCGAGCGGGCGCGGAGAATACTGGCTCCCAGGCCTGGGCTCAAGTGCGCCGTTACAGCGCGCGCGGGGCGAGAATGGGGCACGGCTTGTGACCGGCCCCAGGTGAGCGGTGTGCATGTTGATGTTCCCTGTTTCGTTATTGTTTTTGTGCGAACGAAGGAATCAATGCGTAGGAGCAACGGCTGGTCGTTCAGAACCGCCGAGAATGTTGAACAGGATATTCAGCGACAACGCGCTGAGGGTGGCCATGGCGATGCCGCTGTGGGTAATCGGGCTCATCCATAGCGGCAGCTGCGCGAAGAACTCCGGGCGCACCACCGGGATCAGGCCCATGCCGATGCTCACCGCCACCAGCAATTGGTTGCGCCGGTCGGCGATATCGGCTTCCTGCAGGATCTTGATCCCGGTCGCCGCCACCATGCCGAACATGGCAATCGCCGCGCCGCCCAGCACCGCCGGCGGGATCGACGCGACCAGGTACGCCGCCTTGGGCAGCAGGCTGAGCACGATCAGAAATGCGCCGGCCATCATCGTCACCGAACGGCAACGCACGCCGGTCATCTGCACCAGGCCGATGTTCTGCGCGAACGAAGAGTGGGTGAAGGTGTTGAAGAACCCGGCAAAGAACGACGCACCGGCATCACACAGCAGGCCACGGCGCAGCATTTTCGGCGTGACGTCCTGGCCGGTGATCTTGCCCAGCGCGAGGAACATCCCGGTGGACTCGACAAAGATGATCACCACCACCAGGCACATCGACAGGATCGGCGCCAACTCGAATTTGGGCATGCCGAAGTGCAACGGCGTCACCACCTGCACCCACGGCGCCTGGGCCAGGCCACTGAGGTCGACCATGCCGATGGCGCCGCACAAGGCGTAGCCCAGGCCCATGCCGATCAGCACCGAGATGTTCACCCAGAAGCCACGCATGAAGCGGTTGATCAGCAGGATGGTAGCCAATACCAGCGCGGCAACCGCCAGGTAGACCGGTGAGCCGAAAGTCGCGGCGGCACTGCCACCGCCGGCCCAGTTCACCGCCACGGGAAACAGCGACAGGCCAATCGCGGTGATCACCGTGCCGGTCACCAACGGCGGGAAAAAACGCACGACCTTGGACATGAACGGTGCGATCAGCATGCCAAAGAACCCGGCAGCGATGGTCGCGCCGAAGATGCCCTGCAAGCCGATACCGGGCATGCCGGCCATGGCGACCATGCTGCCGACGGCGGCAAAACTGGCGCCCATCATCACCGGCATGCGAATGCCCACCGGGCCGATGCCGAACGACTGCACCAGGGTGGCGATGCCGGCGACCAGCAGATCAGCGTTGATCAGAAAGGCGATTTCTTCACGGCCGAGGCCTGCGGCCTGGCCAATGATCAAGGGCACGGCGACGGCGCCGCCGTACATCAGCAAGACGTGTTGCAGGCCTACCAGAATCAGTTGCAAGAGGGGCAGCCGCACCAGGGCGGGTGCGGCGGGAATCTGCGGTTCGGCTAACTCGGTCATGCAACACCTCGGATCTTTTTATTGTTGTGTTGTTCGGCATTCAATTGCCGGGTGGAACTTGATCTTCAAAACCCTGGAGACCCTTGTGGGAGGGGGCCTGCCCCCTCCCACCTTTGGATCTGCGCCAGCCTGTCAGTTGGTACGCGCCCCCTGGTTGATCCAGGTGCCAATCAAATCCCGCTCCTGCTGGGTCATCTGGGTGATGTTGCCCAGCGGCATGATCTGGCTCGCCACGGCCTGCGCCTGGATACGTGCGGCCTGCTGCTGGATCTGCGCCGGGGTGTCGAACATCACACCCGCTGGAGCCGTACTGAACAACGGACTGGTGGGCTTGGCCGAGTGACACACGGCGCAGCGCTCCTGGATCACCCCGTGGACCTTGTCGAAATCAATCGTCGCCTGGGCCGGAGCAGGTTCAGCGGCGGGGGCGGCAGGCGCTGCCGGTTTCAAGCCACCGCCCAGTGCGGTTTCCGGCAACGGTTGGTACTCGATGGCCGCCGGGGCCTTGGCCACTTCGGCCACCGGCTTGGGGCCGGTCACGTAGGCGAGGCAGATCATTGCCAGTGCACCCACCGGCAACGTCCACGCATACTTCTGGCTGTTATGCCGGGTGTTGAAGTAGTGGCGCACCAACACCGCCGCCACCGCGATGCCCGCCAGGATCAGCCAGTTGTATTGGCTGCCGTAGGTGCTCGGAAAGTGGTTGCTGATCATGATGAACAGCACCGGCAAGGTGAAGTAGTTGTTGTGACGCGAACGCAGCAGACCTTTGGCGGGCAGCGCCGGGTCCGGCGTGCGGTTTTCCGCGATCGCCGCCACCAGCGCACGTTGTGCCGGCATGATGATGCGGAACACGTTGCCCACCATGATGGTGCCGATCACCGCACCCACGTGCAGGTACGCACCCCGCCCACTGAACACTTTGCTGAAGCCGTACGCGGCGGCAATCAACAGCACGAACAGGATGAAACCGAGCAGGGCAGGGCGCTTGCCCAGGGCCGAGTCGCAGAGGAAGGAGTAGATGAACCAGCCGGCGAACAGTGAGCCAATGCCCAGCAACACGCCTTCCGGGCCACTGAGACTGCTGCCCGGGGCCAGCAGGTACAGCGTCGGGTTCCAGTAGAACACCACGCACAGCAGCGCAATGCCCGACATCCAGGTGAAGTAGGCCTCCCATTTGAACCAGTGCAGGTTGTCCGGCATGGTCGGTGGGGCCAGTTTGTATTTTTCCAGGTGGTAGATACCGCCACCGTGGATCGCCCACAAGTCACCGGCCAGGCCGCTCTTGGGGTTGACGCGATTGAGGTTGTTTTCCAGCCAGACGAAGTAGAAAGAAGCGCCGATCCACGCGACGCCCGTGATCATGTGAACCCAGCGCACGCTCAGGTTCAGCCATTCCATCAAATGTGCTTCCACAGTCTTTACCTCTCGCCTGTCACCCTTGTTGTCGGGTGATCAGACCTTCTCTTATTGGTGGGGGGCGAGGATCAACCGCTCATCCTCTTTGAAAAAATGCTCATCGCAGTTATTGCCTGTGCCACTGCGATCAACCACCAGGAAGTCATCCCGCTTTTCGATCGTCAGCACCGGGTGGTGCCAGACGCCGCGATGGTAATTAATGCCCTGCCTGCCGTTGGTGACGAAGGCGCGGACCAAGCCCGATACAGGTTCATCGCCAAGAGGCGCGACCACGATCAGAAAGGGGTTGCCGAGCAGCGGAATGAAAGCCTGGCTGCCCAGCGGGTGTCGTTCCAGCATGCACACGGTCAGCGGCATGTCCTGCGCATCGGCGCGGAAGATGCTGATGATTGCGTGGTCTTCCGGCGTCGCGGTTTGCACCGTCGCCAGCTTGTGAAAGCGCATGGTCGACCCGTTGTTGATCATGAAGTGATCGCTGCCATCGGTTTCGATAACGTCTCCGAAAGGGGCGAAGGCTTCTTTGGTCAGGGGTTCGATCATCAGTGTGCGCATGGCTGTCTTCTTAAATTTTCGAGTGTGATGGTGTCTGGTCTACCGTTATCGCGGGCAAGCCCGGCTCCCACATTTGACCGCATACTCCTGTGGGAGCCGGGCTTGCCCGCGATGGGGTCCACCCTTATTTCGCTACCTTACCGAGGACCCGCAGGCGACTTACGCCCCCATCCGGGAACACGTTCAGGCGGATGTGGGTAATCGGCCCCAGCGCCTTGATCTGCTCGGCGAAGGTGTGTTCGGCGTGCATTTCCAGCTTCTGCGCCGGCAGCAGTTCGCGCCAGAACAGCGACTGGGTTTCGATCTGGTTGTCGGTGCCGCCCTTCACGAACGCGCCCTGGATCGAGCAGGTGTCCGGGTAGTTGCCCTTGAAGTGCAGGGTGTCGACGATGATCTTCTCGATCTCGCCCGGGTGACCCAGCGCCACGATCACCCAGTCATTGCCCGGTGTGCGACGACGCGCGGTTTCCCAGCCGTCGCCCATGTTGATGCCGCGGCCTGGATTGAGGATGTTGCTCATGCGGCCGAAGTGTTCATCGGAGCAGGCCAGGGCACGGCCACCGTTGAGTGCTGCCGCCAGGTCGACCTGTTCGTTGTCGCCCACCGAGGACCAGTCGCGAAACGGCACGCCGTATACGCGCAGGCGCGCCACGCCGCCGTCCGGGTAGATGTTGAAACGCAGGTGGCTGAAGGCCTGGTCGTTGTGGATCTCGTGATAGTGGTGGCTGTTGCCTTGCAACTCGACGGCCGACAGCACTTCGACCCACTGGGTGTTGTCATCCGGCTCGCCCGAAGTCAGGAAGCAGGCTTCCAGGGAGGCCGATGGCGGGAAGTTGCCGGTAAAGAATGAAGTGTCGATGTCCACGCCTTTGATCGAGCCTGGCACACCCAGGCGGATCACAGCGCTGTCGTAGCCTTCGAAGCGCTTGCGGCGCGACTCCCAGCCGTCCATCCACTTGCCGTTGTCATCGAAAACGCCCTCCTTCCATACGGCCGGGGTCGGCTGGAACAGGCGGTTGGCGTCGGCGAACCAGTCATCGGTGACGGAGATGATCTTGGTGCCCAGGCGGGCGTCGGCCAGGTTGACGAACTTTTCGAAAGGTACGGCGTAAGCTTTCATTCTTCTTGTCTGCCTTAGATAAAGTGGCTGGGGATGGTCGTTTAGAGGGTCAGTAAGCGGAACAACGCGATCTTGTTGATCTCGGCCAGTGCACATTTGAACTCGGCCTCGACTGAGTTGTGAATGCGCGTTTCGAACGCGGCCAGGATCTGATGCCGGTTGCTGCCTTTTACCGCCATGATGAAGGGAAACTTGAACTTGGCCTTGTAGGCGTCGTTCAGCTCGGTGAAGCGCGAGAACTCTTCGGCCGTGCATTGGTGAATCCCCGCGCCAGCTTGCTCATCGGTGCTGGCTTGGGTCAGTTGGCCCTGGACGGCGGCTTTGCCGGCCAGGTCCGGGTGAGCGTTGATCAGCGCCAGCTGGCTGGCATGATCAGCGCTCAACAGGATGTCGCTCATGCGCTGGTGCAGGGTTTCGATCTGGTCGATCGAAGCATCCTGGCCCAGGTCGAAGGCCTTTTCGGCCACCCATGGCGAGTGTTCGTAGATATCGGCGAAGGCAGCGACAAACTCATCTCGGCTCAAGGTCGAGGGTTTCAGGCCGTGGAACGCAGTCATTTCGCCGCTCCCGTGTAGGGGTGGGTTTCCTGCCAGTGGCGGGCAATGTCGACGCGGCGGGTGAACCACACCTGCTCGTGACCTTTGACGTACTCGATAAAGCGCTTCAACGACGCCAGGCGCGCCGGGCGGCCGATCAGGCGGCAGTGCAGGCCGATGGAAAGCATCTTCGGTGCCTCGGCCCCTTCGGCGTAGAGCACGTCGAACGCGTCCTTGAGGTACTCGAAAAAATCATCGCCCTTGTTGAAACCCTGCACCTGGGTGAAGCGCATGTCGTTGGTGTCCAGGGTGTAGGGGATCACCAGGTGCGGCTTGCCGGTCGGGGTGTTGGGTTCCCAGTAGGGCAGGTCGTCGTCGTAGGTGTCGCAGTCATAGAGGAAGCCGCCTTCCTCCATGACCAGCCGCCGGGTATTGGGGCCGGTGCGCCCGGTGTACCAGCCCAGTGGGCGTTCGCCGGTGAGTTCGGTGAGGATGCGGATGGCTTCGAGCATGTGCTCGCGCTCCTGGGCCTCGTCCATGTATTGGTAGTCGATCCAGCGGTAGCCGTGGCTGCAGATCTCATGGCCGGCGTCGACCATGGCGCGGATCACATCCGGATGGCGCTGCGCGGCCATGGCCACGGCGAAGATGGTCAGCGGGATATCGAATTCTTTGAACAGCTTGAGGATACGCCACACGCCGGCACGGCTGCCGTATTCGTACAGCGACTCCATGCTCATGTTGCGCTCGCCCTGCAGGGGCTGGGCCGAAACCATTTCGGAGAGAAAGGCTTCGGATTCTTTGTCGCCGTGCAAGATATTGCGCTCGCCGCCTTCTTCGTAATTGAGTACGAAAGACAGCGCAATGCGCGCCTTGCCCGGCCAGTGGGGGTGAGGAGGGTTACTGCCGTAACCGATCAGGTCGCGTGGGTAGTCAGCGCTCACTGCAGTCTTCCTTCTTGTTCGTCGTAGTAGCGATGAGTGATTGTATACAACTTATCGCGCACTTTGTAAGCCTACATTTCTGCATTTTTTCGGCGTAGCGCTAGACCAGTGGTGTAGCAAGAAACTTGCCTGGTTGGTCAGCTAATGGACAAAAGGTCGTTTAAAAGCAAGGATAACGCGCAGATTGCCCTGTTGAGCAATGGCAGCAGGCGGATCTGAGAGTTTGTGATTTTTATTGTGTACAATTTTTTTAAAAAGTGTCTTAATCGATCATCGCCGGCTTTTTCGATGCCCTGAAAAAGTGCGGATCACTCTTCTATTGACCACAGGAGGCGCGTAGACGCCATGGGACGCTTGACCACACACGTATTGGACGCCGCACACGGCTGCCCCGGCAGCGCAATCAAGGTTGAGCTGTACCGCGTCGAAGGCGCGCAGCTGGCACTGGTCGCCACCGCGCAGACCAACAGCGACGGCCGCTGCGACGCACCGTTGCTGCAAGGCGATGACTACCGCAGCGGCGTGTACCAATTGCAATTCAGCGCTGGCGATTACTATCGCGCCCGTGGCGTGCAACTGCCGGAGCCGGCCTTCCTCGATGTGGTAGTGCTGCGTTTCGGCATCAGCGCCGAACAGGATCACTACCATGTCCCGCTACTGATTTCGCCCTACAGCTACTCCACCTATCGCGGTAGCTGAGCGTCAACTCGCTTCACACCCCCAAAGCGCTTCGTTGGTTTTTCGCCCGCCCACACTGCGGGCTTTTTTCGATTCTGGGCTTAACTATCTAGCTCCTTTCGCGTGTGCGCCCTATTTAGGCTGGGTTTTTCTCATTGATAGAAAACACCATGAGCCCGCCCCCCGATACCGATGATGCAGACATGGCCGCCCAAGCGGCGTCGCAGGAAATACGCAAAACACTGCGGTGGCGAATAAACGCCAGTACGCATCCCAGCCGCTTGATCAATAAGATTGCCTTTGCCGACCTTCGGTGCGTCGAGTCGACTCGGGCGCTTGCCCACCTGATAGGACGTTCGCCCACAGTGTTGAAGGTCATCCGCGCCGAGCTGCACAAGGCGTTCGAGATTGACCCGGACACACTGTTGTTTACCGAGCCCAAACCGCCGCTTGTACCTGAGAAGGTCCAGACGCTGACCGAGCTGGCATTGTTGTTGCTGGTCAAGCCGGTGGTGGAAATCAACGTCAATGCCTTTACCGTCCTGAGCGTCAAGGGTGAGCCGAGTCGTCGATTGTCCTACACGCCGTTGGAGGTATTGCAGCGGGTAGTCGAGATGCGGCTGTCTGACCGGCTGGCGCGTGCGCATGACACCTATTGGAATACCCTGGCCGAGGGTTCCTGGCTGACGCGGCGTGAGCGCTGGATCGAGCTGCATGCAGGACTGTTCGCTGACCGGGCCTTTATCTCGTGGCAACTCAACGAACTGTCGAGTGCGGCAATGCTGATGGTCCAGGCCGTGATCGATGCCCCGACTGCTGAGGCACGCCAGCGGGCAGGTGGGCATTGGGCCAACGTGCACGTGAGCCAATTGATGTGGCCGGGCTCGCCGGCTGAAGCGATCCCCGGAGCGTTGCATATTTACCGTGAGGGTGAGTCTGCTGAAGCCCTCCACGTGACTTACCTTCCAGGTGTGGTACGCAACTTCTACGAGTACCCGAGCTTCAACGACCTTCAGTGCGGCCTGCTGGAGCTGGACAGAGAGCGCTTTCACCAGTTGTGGCAGTGTATGCCGTTGAAGCGGCGCAATGGATTGTGCTCACCGGCCGGCCTGTCGTCGGCAACTGGATTCGCGTGTGGTCCGAAGATTGTGGAAGATGCGCTGACGCAAGGCACGCAGATGTTGCTGGAGGGGCAATGGGCCAATGAAGTCGCTTGTGCCTTTACGATTAATCTGGCCCAGGTCTTCTCCGCAGAGCCCCCCCAGTCTCAATCGCTGGAGGTAGCGCCCTTTCTCAGGTTCATGGAGCGCACCAGAAAGCAGTTGATCGGCGGCGTTCGCCTGGGGGCCATCCGCGACTCGTTACTTGAATGGGATCATCAGCGACGACACGCAGAAATAATTTTTGCCAGCATGCCACCCGGCCTCGCATTCCTTACCGTAAAGCATCAGGTCAAGCGCTATGAAAAAGGCCTGGTCGCGCTGTTGGCTCCGAATGATCCCGCTGCTCAGACACCTGCGTACCAAGATCACCTGTCGCTGATGAGCCAATTGGAGATTCGTACACAGGCGTTAAAGACGTTGATGAAGGAGGCACCGCAAAGGTCGCTTGATCTGGCTTTTTGGGCTGAACGACCCGGCGGGGCGGGTACTCCCAGGCGTGTTTCGCTGTTCATGAACGCCCAGGCCGAGGCTCTGCGCTGTGAGGTTCAATTGCAACACCGGCTCAAGCTCCTCAGCACGGCACATCGGGACTTGATGATTGAGGTGATAGATCAGCCTTTGGCAAGCAAGCGCCCCGGCAGTCAAACCCAGGTGATGTCAGTCGCCATTGGCAACGACCCAGACGCCTTCTATCCGCTCCATAACGTGTGGGTGATCACCACGGCAGCGGCGTTGAGCAGGCCGACACGCCAGCTTCCCGTGGTTCTGTACGCCTTTGGGGAAGAGGGTGGGGTATTGGCTTTTTCCGGGGTGGACGGGCTAACACGCAGTCTCAAGGCAAGCCTGGGCAGTCGGGACGACTCTGTGCTGTGGGGCTGTGTCGAGCACGATAAGCGTCGCGACTTACGTGCACATGCTGCCCGTGAAACCCTGAGCGTGCGCTATGTAGACATCCCTGGTAAGCCCGCGCTGGCCACTCTCAAGAAGTTGCTGGGGACTTACGACCGATTGCACAAAAGCAGCGAAGATATCACCCGCGTTTTCAGTGAGGTAAAGGATGCGCAGTTGAGCCGTGCGCTGCTGCTGACTGAGCTGGAGCAACAACTGAAGGCTCCTGTCAACAGCGCCCTGAGCCGCGCGCAGGCGAATATTGAGCTGTTGCGCAAGGTTGCGCTTGAAGCGAAAAAACTGCCGACATGGTTGACGGCGGCAACGCGTGCGCAGCGTAGGCACTGCAGGCGCGTGCAAAAGCACTACATGAGCAGCGCCTGGGCATTGTTAGCGCGGCAAGAACAGCGTCTGCCAGATTTACACACATATGCCAGGCAGGCGTTGACCGCCCGCTTGTATAGCGAGGGGATCGCCCTGGAGATTGATATGGACGAGCCTTTTATCGCGATGTCTGGCGATATTCACGGCACCTATTGTGATTACGAAGAGGCCTGCCTACTGAAGGACCCGAAAACCCGATTGCCTCTGTCTTCTGCATGCAGGGCCTTCAGTCTGATGGAGGTGGCGCTGCAAAACCTGGATCCGCTGGCATCCTGGACCCAGTACAAATTAAACCGTGCCTGTCTTCTGCGAGTGCCGTGGCCAGGCTTTCATGTTAACCATCTGAGGCAAATAATCGCTTCGCTGGATATCGGCGGTCGGTACGGCGTGCTGATCAAAGACAGTTTTTATCCACCCGTTAGCCCTGACCAGTCGCTCAGCGAAGGCCGAATGCCTGAGTTACTGAATCGAGTGTTGCGCGCGGGCGTTGACTATCATCTGTTTTCAGCGGTTCAACAGGGGCTGTCGGCGCAAGCGCAGAGCGTATTCAGCACTGCAATGGCCGCGCGAACGCCGCAGGACCTGTTGAAAAACCAGCATGAATTACAACTGCACGTGGTTCATCTGGTGGGGCATACGCTGCAGCATGATCGCTATGTCACCGGGATAGTGGTCGTGCAAGACAAGCACTCGCAGCTTTGCGTGGTCTATTGGCCGCAGGCCCCGCACGCCTGGGTGCTCACTGAGTACAGTAGTCTTGAACAAGCCACGGCTGAATTGAATCGCTTCGGCGCATTGCCCGATAACGCCAAGACGCTGGCGCGGCAGGTCGCCGCCGGCTGGGCCTTTGAGGCAACGTTCGACGCTCTGTTTGAACGCAATGTCTTCAGCCTGGCTAAAGCGAAGGCTGGGATGTTTTTTGTGATCGGGAAATGGCTGTTGTCTCGTGTGACCCGCGCAAAGCATCTGGAGCCATCGCTGTCGCTTGATGAGATAGAAGCGCAGGTGTTCGAGCAGATTGCCAGCAACCCAAAGGATTGGCTGGCGATTGTCCCCCGGTCCAACAGCGATGCCCAGGCGTTGCTGTACCACGGCCATGTGCAGTGCCTGCAACGACAGACACAGGCCGCCAGCTATTCCAATAAGGCGCTGGAGGAATATCGAACCCGGCGCCTTCGCGACGATAGCGTATCTAAAATACGGATGATGTTAGGTGTCTTTTTTCCGATTGCCGGGGCGTTCAATGACATCGTTGAACTGTACCTGGCGGTGCGGCGCTATCAGCGTTCTGGCGATCCCCGTGATAAACGTGTGTTGGCCGATACGATAAAGCTTTCTATGGTTGGTCTTGTGATGACCTTCGTACCCGGCCCCAAGAGAGTCGGTAATGTGGCGAATGCTGCTATACGCTCTGCTTTGCCGCCGGCGTTGGGACGGATACGCCGTTGGCGTGGGGAACTGAGTGGCGTTCCCCGTCCGGTGTCATCGGTGAAGCAACTTCCGGCGCTGGAGCGTTTCAAAATCAAATCGGTGCCCGAAGGGGCCGTGGCGCTCAAAGGGCTGGGCGAGGAGGGTGTGTACGCGAAGGGGGGCACGCTTTTCATGGCGGATGGCACCCACCATTACCCTGTTTATCGGCGCAACAACGAACCGTTTCTTCGCCTGAAAAACCAGCAGGTCGCGGGCCAGGACGAACTGATCCTGAACATCCATGAGTCGGGCGAGTGGTTGCTCGGTGCGGACGCGCCCCAGCCCGTGGCGGGGACGAGTTCAGGAACGTTGAATCCATGGCGCTCGCCGGTGTCGCCCCCGCCTGATTGGTGGCCGCCCATTGTGCGCACGGCGACGGAAAATACGATTCTTCGATCAACTAGCACGACTGATCATTGGACAAGTTGGCGTATACCAGCCCCTGATCCTCGACAAGTGGTTTCTCCTGCACCTGGCGTTTTCCGCGTTCCCGGTGAGGCCCCCGGTTGTTCCTATAATGTTGCGCGAATCGCCCCGCCGAATGTTCCATTCGACCACCTGACAAGTGGTTTTTACAGGTTGCTACCTGAGGGACAGCAGGCGCCTTTGAACCGTATTGTGTTTATGACAAAGAATGAGCCTCTGGCTTCAAAGGCTGCCGTTGATATCGTGCGCTGGACAAGCACGGCGCGGCATGAACAACCCCTTCCAATGTCCTTCTCTGCCCAGGGCGAATGGATACCCCATGCTCCGCTGTTCGACAGACCGTTGGCTCAGTCTGTAGGTGAGGCCTTCCCCTCCATGACAATCAGGGATCGAGATCTCACTGTCATACGCATGATTGAGTTGTCTGGGCCAGAAGGTTCTGCAACGGCAACTCATTTGCTTAACATCCGCACAACGTTGGACAAATGGTTGCCGCCACTGCCTGCTCGGCCGGGGCAAACGGATGACTTGTTGAGAATGCTAAGGCCCGTTGAGAGGGGCACCGGGAACTTTTTTATTGGTTATCAGGGTGCTAGCCCTGGCTTCACGCGTGTTGACTTTCAGATGAGGGGATTAGACCCCTCATTGCGGATCGTTAAGTCTCGTATCTCCCCCGAGCGCCGCACTGTGATGATGACTGCCGTCGAGGGGGGGCTGCTGCAGCGGGGGTTCACGGTTCATCAACTAGACGTTAAGCGTCCCGGTTCCCCATCATGTGAGTTGGCGGCGACGCACCCCGGGTCGAATTCACTTTATTACGTGTCAGTTCACTGGGTAGAGGGAGGGAGTATCCACTTACAAAAAAGACTGACCGATGAATGGCTCAACATTACCATTCGCAGAAACTCAAAGAACCCAGCATTCTTGCCCGTCAAAACAGCTATGGAGGAAGGGCGGTTGGTCCGGATCGTGGCAGGCATTCAATGGCCCACCACGGGTACGGTTCCCCCGAGCATTTATTTTGTCAAAGTGAGTCCATCCTGACCTTCATCAGCGACATCAGCCCCGCACCGCCAAACAACCCTGCGCTGACGCGGTTGAACCAGCCTTGACCTTTGCCGCTGCGTAGATACCGTGCGGCCCCCTGGGCGCTCAAGCCATAGGCAAGCTTGCAGAGCAGGTCGAGCAGCGTCCAGGTGGCGATCATCATTAGCAATTGCGGCAGAAATGGCCTTTCGGCGCTGAGAAACTGAGGCAGGAAGGCGGCGAAAAACAGAATGTCCTTGGGGTTGCTCGCGCCGAGCACAAATGCGCGGCCAAACAGGCTGCGAAAGCGCGGTGTGGCAGCCGATATCATGACCTCGGCGCCTAGGGCCGGTTGTCGCGATTGCTTCCAGCTCTGCCAGGCCAAATAGAACAAGTAGGCTGCGCCGACCACCTTGAGCGCACTGAATAGCTGTTCCGACGCCAGCAACAGCGCGCCCAAGCCGAGGGCCGAGGCGCTGAGCAGGCAGATCGAGGCGGTTACGCCGCCGAGGAAGGCAGGGTAGGAGCGGCGCAAGCCATAGTTGAGGCTGTTGCTGATCATCAACAACGACAGCGGCCCGGGGATCAGGATCACCACCAATGCCGCGCCACTGAACAACAACCAGGTTTCCAGACTCATGCCTTGCTCCTCTTTATAGAAATATGAATTTCGCGATGAAAATCGCGCACAGCACCCACAGGCTCACGGAGATCTCGCGGTACTTGCCGGTACCGGCCTTGAGGGCCACGTAGGTGATAAACCCCAGGGCAATCCCATCGGCGACCGAGAACGTCAGCGGCATCATGATCGCGGTGACAATCGCCGGAATGCTGTCGGTGGCCTCATCCCAATTGATATGGGCCATGCTCGCCATCATCAGCATTGCCACGTAAATCAGCGCACCTGCGGTGGCATAGGCCGGAATCATCCCGGCCAGCGGTGCGAAAAACATCGCGGCCACAAACAGCACGCCGACGGTGACGGCGGTCAACCCGGTACGGCCACCTGCGGCCACCCCGGCAGCACTTTCCACGTAGCTGGTCACCGGCGGCACACCGACCATGGCACCGAACACGCTGGAGGCACTGTCGGCCTTCAATGCACGGGACAGGTTGTCGATCTTGCCGTCGGCATTGACCAACCCGGCCCGTTGCGCGACGCCCATCAGTGTACCTGCGGTGTCGAACATGTGTACAAAAAGAAAGGCAAATACCACGCTGATCATGCTGACATTGAACACACCCGCTACGTCCATTGCCATCCAGGTCGGCGCCAGGCTCGGTGGGGTGGAGATGAAACCGTTGTAATGCACCAGGCCCAGGCCCCAGCCGGCGAGCGTCACGGCGATGATGCTGATCAGGATCGCGCCGAAAACCCGGTGGTAGCTGAGAATCGCGATCAGTAAAAAGCACACCGCCGCCAACAGCGGCGCAGGCTCATGCAAGGAGCCGAGCTTGATGAGGGTCGCCGGGCTGTCGACGATGATGCCGGCGGTCTTCAGGCCGATCACCCCGAGGAACAACCCCACGCCGGCACCCATGGCGTGGCGCAGGCTGACGGGGATGCTGTTGAGCAGCCATTCACGCACCCGGGACAGGGTCAGGAACATGAACAGCACACCGGAGATAAACACGGCGCCGAGGGCGGTCTGCCAGGTGTAGCCCATGGTACCAACCACGGTGTAGGTGAAAAACGCATTCAAACCCATGCCCGGCGCCAGGCCCACGGGCCAGTTGGCATACAGCCCCATCAACAGGCAACCGAGTGCGGCGGCGATGCAGGTGGCGACGAACGCCGCACCGTGATCGATGCCCGCGTCGGCCATGATGTTGGGATTGACGAAGATGATGTAGGCCATGGTGATGAAGGTGGTGAGGCCGGCGATCAGCTCGGTCTTCACTGTGGTGCCATGCAAGCGCAGTTTGAACAGGCGTTCCAGCCAGCCATTTGGTGAGGGGGCAAGGTCCAGCGTCGGGGCTTCGGATTTGCGGCTATCCACAGCGAGTACTCCTCAAGCATTTTATTGTTATGGCCAGCGCGGAAGCGCTGAGAGGTACTGGCGGGTTTGTTGACCAATAGGTCAGGAACTCGCACGAAGCGAATTATGCTTTTGTATACAAATAAAGCAAATAATGTTTTCTATCTGCTGCGCCAAATAGATGAAAGGCAACCACAGGGTCAGGGCTGCTTGGCGAGCGCCTGATTCACCGCCAGCCACCCAACCACCGCGTCTTCACCGGCGTCACTGAAGGCACGTTGCAGCAACTTCACCTGTTCGCGGCGCAGTGACTGTTCGAAGCGCAGGCCTTCTTCGGTCAATTCCAGCAGGCGCTTGCGCTTGTCTGTCTCGGACGCGACGCTGTTGACCAGGTGCATCTCCTGCAATTGGCGCAGAGGGATGTTCAGTGCCTGCTTGCTCACACCGAGCAGTTCCAGCAGTTCCTTCACGCTCAGCGCCGGGTAGCGCGCGATGAAAAACACGATGCGCTGATGCACTCGGCTCAGCCCGCGGCGCTCGAGCATTTCGTCGGCCTTGGCGGTAAACGCCTGGTAGCCGAAGAAAAACGCTTCCATCGCGGCCTGCTGGGCGGTTGGGTTTTTAAGGTCAAGCATGTTGACGTATCCGTGCGAGTCGTCGTAATTTAGGTCAACCAGTTTGACGTATTTCCCATAGTCTTCGCTACCGGTGACCCCATGGCCTTCTCTGAACGTGTTACGCGCCTCAAAAGCTCCCTGATCCGTGAAATCCTCGCGGCGGCCCAGCGCCCGGAAGTGATGTCGTTCGCCGGTGGCCTGCCGGCCGAAGCCATGCTGCCTGCCTTGAACTGGGACGACATGCCGCTGAACATCGGCCAGTACGGCATGAGCGAAGGCGAACCGCAGTTGCGCGAACTGCTCGCTGCCGAGGCGCGTGCCCTGGGCGTGCCGTGCCAGGCCAGCCAGGTGCTGGTGGTCAGCGGCTCCCAGCAGACCCTCGACCTGGCGGCCAAGCTGTACATCGACAAGGGCACCCGGATCCTGCTGGAAGGCCCGACCTACCTGGCCGCGTTGCAGATCTTTCAACTGTTCGGCGCCGATTGCCTCACCGTGCCACTGGACGCCGACGGCCCGGACCTGAACGCGTTGCGTGCCAACCTTGAACGCCATCGCCCGGCGTTCATCTACCTGATCCCGACCTTCCAGAACCCCTCGGCCGTGCGCTACAGCGAGGCCAAGCGCGAAGCCGTCGCCGCCTTGCTCGACGAATTCGGCGTGACCCTGATCGAAGACGAACCCTACCGCGAACTGACTTTCGACGGCGGCAGCGCCAGACCCATCGTCGGGCGCCTGAAAAAAGCCAGCTGGATCTACACCGGCACCGTGTCCAAGACCCTGTTGCCGGGCCTGCGCGTGGGCTATCTGATCGCCAGCCCGGACCTGTTCCCGCACCTGCTCAAGCTCAAGCAATCGGCGGACCTGCACACCAACCGCGTCGGCCAATGGCAGGCCATGCAGTGGATCGGCACGGAGCAATACCAGCAGCACCTGACTCAACTGCGCGGCTTTTATCGCGAGCGCCGCGATGCTTTCCAGTCGGCGCTGGAGCGTCACTTCGTCGAGCTGGCCGACTGGCAGGTGCCCGAGGGCGGTTTATTCTTCTGGCTGACCTTGAAACAGCCGCTCGACACCCGCACCTTGTTGGCTCAAGCGCTCGACCAGAACGTCGCGTTCATGCCCGGTGAACCGTTCTTTTCCGAGCCCGACCGACACCTGGGTTCGTTGCGGCTCAATTTCAGCCATATCGACCCGGCCCGTTTGGACGAAGGTCTCAAGCGCCTGGCCGCGGTGGTCCGTCAAGCACAGCACGCGCAAGCGGCATAAGGGGAGCCCCATGTACAAGGTTTATGGCGATTACAAGTCGGGCAACTGCTACAAGGTCAAATTGATGCTCAGCCTGCTGGGCATCCCGTACCAATGGATCGATGTGGACATCCTCAAGGGTGACACCCAGACCGCCGAGTTCCTGGCGAAGAACCCCAACGGCAAGATCCCCGTGCTGGAGCTGGAAGACGGCACCTGCCTGTGGGAGTCCAACGCGATCCTCAACTTCCTTGCCGATGGCAGCGAGTTCCTACCCACCGAACCGCGCCTGCGCACCCAAGTGTTGCAGTGGCAGTTCTTCGAGCAGTACAGCCATGAGCCGTACATTGCGGTGGCGCGGTTTATCCAGTTTTACCTGGGCCTGCCCGAGGACCGCCAGGAGGAATACAAGAAACTGCACAAAGGCGGTTACAAGGCACTCAAGGTCATGGAGCGCCAACTGCAACTGACGCCGTACCTGGTGGGCGAGCAGTTCTCCATCGCCGATGTGGCCTTGTATGCCTATACCCATGTGGCCCATGAGGGTGGTTTTGAGCTGGAGGCTTATCCGGCTGTGCAGGCGTGGTTGAAGAGGGTTGCCAGCCATCCCAAGCATGTGGCCATGCTCGGTTAAACCTGTGGGAGGGGGCTTGCTCCTTCCACATTCAGTTCTTCGTTCAGCAAGTCAAAGCAGCGTTGCGCCGCCGGGCTCAGGCCCATCCCGCTGCGACTGATCAACCCGATCTCCCGGTTTACGCCGGGATGCTCGATGTGGATGCGCTTCAACCCCGCCAGGCTGTCCGCCGCCGACTCCGGCAGCACACTGATCCCCAACCCCTGGCGCACCAGTGCCAGCACCGTCGACATGTAGTTGGCCTCCATGCCCGCGTTCATCGTCAGGCGCGTCTCGTCGAACAGCGCATCCACTTGCTCGCGCACGCTGCTGTCGCGGCCAGTGAGGATGATCGGTTGGTCCGCCAGTTGTGCCAGGGTCAGTTTGCGATGGCGGGTCAGCGGATGACCGACCGGTACAAACGCGCACAGGCGATCGTTCAGCACTGGCACGAATTCCAGGCCATGGCTGAGCCGTGCACGCACGCCAATGCCGAAATCCACCTCGCCGGACCGCACCTGGGCGTGTATGCGATGGGCCACCAGGTCATGCAGGCGCACTTCGATTCCGGCAAAACGTTCGCGAAACAGGCGCAGCACCGGCGGAAGGCTGCCGGCACAGACCGAGGGCAGGGCGGCGATGGTCACCACGCCTCGGCGCAACGCCGCCAGGTCGCGGGACCCGCTGACGATGTTGTCCAGGTCCAGCAGCAGTTTTTCCATGGGCCCGCGGGCCTCCTGGCCGGCGGCGGTAATACTGACGTGGCGCGGGCTGCGGTCGAGCAGGGCGACGCCGAGCCAGTCTTCCAGTTGTTGCACCTGCACCGTCAGCGCAGAAGGCGACAGATGCAGCTCATTGGCCGCCTTGGTGAAACTGCCAGTACGGGCCACGGCAAGAAACGCCTGAATGTGTTGGATACTGTTCTTCATTTTGTTTTTCCGAACACTAGCGGGTGAATATTCCAATTTACAAAGACTAACCTGCTTCCAATACTCCAGGGAAAACAATAACCGGCCAAAAAGGTCGCTCTGGAGTAACCCATGCTCGCTACCCTGGGTGTCATCACCATCCTGTGCCTGCTCGCTGCCGTCATGAGCAAACGCCTCTCGCCGCTGGTGGCCCTGATCGCCTTGCCGATCATCGCCGCGCTGCTCGGTGGGTTCGGCCTGCAAACCAGCGCCTTCATCATCACCGGTATCAAGAACGTCGCCCCCGTGGTCGGCATGTTCGTCTTTGCGATCCTGTTTTTCGGGATCATGACCGATGCCGGCATGCTCGACCCCATCATTGATCGCATCCTGCGCACGGTAGGGACGCGTCCTACACGCATTGTTGTAGGCACCGCGACCCTGGCGCTGCTGGTGCACCTGGACGGCTCCGGCGCGGTGACGTTCCTGGTGACGGTGCCGGCGATGTTGCCGCTGTATACGCGGCTGGGTATCGATAAGCGCATCCTGGCCTGTGTCTGCGCGATGGCGGCGGGGGTCAACTTCCTGCCGTGGACGGGTCCGGTGCTGCGCTCGTCAGCGGCCCTGCACGTGCCGGTGGCGGACCTGTTCCAGCCGTTGATCCCGGTGCAGATCGTCGGCCTGATCTTTGTGTTTGCCTGTGCCTGGTGGCTGGGCCGTCGCGAAGAAAAACGCCTGGGCCTCGGCGCCGGCTCCACGGTGGATGCGGTGCCGCAACGGGTGCTCAGTGAAGACGATATCAAGCTGCGTCGCCCGCGCCTGTTCTGGGTCAACCTGATCCTGACCGTGCTGGTGATGGTGGTGATGATTGCCGGCTGGGTCGACCCGGTGGTGATGTTCATGCTCGGCACCGTAGTGGCGTTGTGCATCAACTATCCGAACGTAGATGCCCAGCGTGCCCGCATCGATGCCCATGCCAAGACCGCCCTGACCATGGCCAGTATCCTGCTGGCCGCCGGGGTGTTCACCGGCATCATGCAAGGCACCGGTATGCTCAAGGCTATCGCCGAAGTAGCGGTGGCGCAGATTCCGGCGGGTCACGGCAAGTTGATCCCGGCGGTGGTGGGATTCATTTCCATGCCGTTGAGCATGCTGTTCGACCCCGATTCCTACTATTTCGGCGTGATGCCGGTGATCGCCGAAGTCGGCAAGGCCCTGGGCGTCGACCCGCTGCAAGTGGCCCAGGCCTCGTTGCTGGGGGTGCACACCACCGGCTTCCCGGTCAGCCCGCTGACCCCTGCGACTTTCCTGTTGGTGGGCCTGTGCAAGATCGAGTTGGCCGATCACCAGCGCTTCACCATTCCGTTTCTGTTTGCCGCGTCGGTGTTGATGACCCTGACCGCGTTGCTCCTGGGAGTGATTTGAGATGAAAACCTTGCGCATCGGTTCTGGTGCCGGCTATTCCGGCGACCGTATCGAACCGGCGGTCGAGTTGGCCGAACACGGCGACCTGGATTACCTGGTATTCGAATGCCTGGCTGAACGCACCATCGCCTTGGCGCAACAGGCGCGGATCAGCGATCCGCAGGGCGGTTACGATCCACTGTTGAGTGAGCGCATGCGCCGGGTGCTGCCGTTTGTGGGTGTGCAGATCGGGCGCCGTCGCCTGCGGGTGATCACCAATATGGGCGCGGCCAATCCAGTGTCGGCGGCGGCCGAAGTGCGGCGAATTGCTGTTGAGTTGGGCCTGGATCTCAAGGTGCTCGCTGTGGTGGGCGACGACGTGTTGACGATGTTGCAGCCCGAGTTTCTGCTGGATAACGGCCAGACCGTCGGCTCTTTGGGCGAACGGTTGATCTCTGCGAATGCCTACCTGGGCGTCGACGGCATTCTGCAGGCATTGCACGCCGATGCGGACGTGGTGATCACCGGGCGCGTGGCCGACCCCTCGCTGTTCCTGGCGCCGCAGATGGTTGAGTTCGGCTGGGCGGCGGACGATTGGCCGCGGCTGGGGCGCGGCACCTTGGTGGGTCATTTGCTCGAATGTGCCGGGCAAGTCAGCGGGGGGTATTTTGCCGACCCGGGTTTCAAGGATGTGGATGACCTGGCGCGCCTGGGTTTCCCGCTGGCCGAGATTGATGCTGACGGTCAGGCCGTGATCACCAAGGTCACCGGCTCCGGTGGGCGGGTCAGCCGTGCCACCTGCACCGAGCAACTGATCTACGAAGTGCATGACCCTGCGGCCTATCTGACGCCGGATGTAACCGCCGATTTTTCCCGGGTGTGCTTTGTCGAGGAGGGCGCTGATCGCGTTCGTGCCCAAGGTGCTGGTGGTCGCTCGCGTCCCGAACGGTTGAAGGTGAGTGTTGGCTATCTGGACGGCTGGATCGGCGAAGGGCAGATGTCCTACGGTGGGCCCGGTGCTGTCGCACGGGCGCAGCTGGCGCGGGATGTCGTGCTCAAGCGCCTTGAGTTGATAGGCGTGAAGATGCAGGACGTGCGTGCCGAACTGATCGGCATGGACTCGCTGCACGGCCCGCGCAGCACGGTGGAGCCCTGGGAAGTGCGCCTGCGCGTGGCGGCTCGCTGTGAAGAGCGCAGCGAAGCGGTGCGCGTGGGCAACGAAGTGGAAACCCTTTACACCAATGGCCCGTCCGGTGGCGGCGGCGCGAGCAAGAGCGTGCGGCAGGTGGTGGCGGTGGCGTCGTTGCTGCTGCCGCGTGATGCGGTCAACCCGAGGATCGAAGCATGAAGCTGCACACACTGGCCCATTCCCGCACGGGGGATAAGGGCGATACGTCGAACATTTCGATCATTGCCTATCGTGCCGAGGATTACCCCTGGCTCTGCGAACAACTGACCGTCGAGCGTGTGGCGGGGTTTTTTGCGGATCTACTGGAGCCAGGCGCCGCACCGGTGCGGCGCTATGAGCTGGCGAATGTGCAGGCACTGAACTTCGTGCTGCCGGGCATCCTGCGCGGCGGTGTGACCCGCTCGCTGGCGCTGGATGCCCATGGCAAGTGCCTGGGCTCTGCACTGCTGGACATTGATTTGCCAATAATGAACTAAGTGTGGGAGGGGGCTTGCCCCCGATAGCAGAGTGTCAGTCACACACTAAGTTGACTGATACAGCGCCATCGGGAGCAAGCTCCCTCCCACATGGGTCGTCCAGTGTCTGTCAGACCGCAGCGAAACGCTTGTCGAGGTAATCGATGATCACCTTGGAGTCATACATCCAGGTGGTCTGGCCATTCTCTTCAATGCGCAGGCACGGCACCTTGATCTTGCCGCCTTGCTCCAGCAGGGTCTGGCGGTCTTGCTCGTTGTTCTTCGCGTCCTTCAACGCCACCGGCACATTCAGGCGGTGCAGGGTGCGACGGGTCTTCACGCAGAACGGGCAGGCGTGGAACTGATACAGGGTCAGTTCCTTGGCCGCTGCATTCACCTGCGCCTGCTGTTCGGCGGGGCGCTGTTTTTTACGGGGACGGGTCAGGAAGTCGCCCGCGATGATGATCTGGCCGAGGCCGACTCGAAGTGCTTTGACCAACATGGTTTAAACCTCTTGCCCATAACTGAGGGGCGGCAGCTTACCTGAATTCTGCGGGCGAAAAAAAAACCGGCGATGAACGCCGGTCTTTTCCTACGCAGCCCGTTACTTGATCAGGCTGAGGAATTCGCTGCGGGTCGCCGCGTTTTCGCGGAACTCACCCAGCATCACCGAAGTGATCATCGACGAATTCTGTTTCTCCACACCACGCATCATCATGCACATGTGCTTGGCCTCGATCACCACGGCCACGCCCAGGGCGCCGGTGACTTGCAACACCGCGTCGGCGATCTGGCGGCTGAGGTTTTCCTGGATCTGCAGGCGGCGGGCATACATGTCGACAATCCGCGCGACCTTGGACAGGCCCAGCACTTTGCCGCTCGGGATGTAGGCAACGTGGGCCTTGCCGATAAACGGCAGCAGGTGGTGTTCGCACAGCGAGTACAACTCGATGTCCTTGACCAGCACCATTTCGCTGTTGTCGGAGCTGAACAAGGCACCGTTGGTGACTTCTTCCAGTGTCTGCTCATAGCCGCGGCAGAGGTACTGCATCGCCTTGGCGGCACGCTTTGGCGTGTCGAGCAGGCCCTCGCGGGAAACGTCCTCGCCGAGTTGGCCGAGGATCGCGGTGTAATTCTGTTCCAGGGACATGAAACTACCTGTGGGATTTTCGCAAAGCGCAAGGTTACGGTGGCGGGCACATCGCTGCAAGCCTGACGATGGCACTTGTTACTCGTCGCGCCCTTCCATCATGGTCCGCTTGAGCATCACATACACCGCCCCCGCGCCGCCGTGGCGGGCCTGGCACGAGGTAAAGCCGAGTACCTGGGCGTGCTGGCGCAGCCAGGTGTTGACGTGGCTCTTGATCATCGGCCGCTTGCCGTCCAGCCGCACGGCCTTGCCATGGGTGACGCGCACGCAGCGGATTTCGAATTTGGTGGCTTCTGCGAGGAAGGCCCACAGGGTTTCCCGGGCTTTTTCCACGGTCATGCCGTGCAGGTCGAGGCTGCCTTCGAACGGGATCTGGCCGATCTTGAGCTTGCGCATCTGGCTTTCCTGCACACCGTCGCGGGCCCACATCAGCTCGTCTTCGGGGCCGACGTCGATTACGAACTGGTCCGACAGGCCGTCCACGGTGGTGGCATCGGTGCGCACGGTCGCGGCCTGGCGTAGCTTGGCGATCTGCGCGCGGTCGGCCTTGGGTTTGCCGGTGTCGGCGCGGTCGTGCTTGATCGGCTTGACGCCGCGCAGCTCGTTTTTGAACAGGGAAAAATCGTCGTCTTGCATATCAGCCTCCGCGAAGGGCGGGCAGTTTACCTAAATCGCGGCGGCCGGGGCGCAGGAAACGCTATCCAAGCGCCATCAGTCGTGTTTTTTCATCAGGTGCGAAGCGATATTAAGCGACAACGGCTGGCGCATTTTCCGACGGCTGCGCCGCCACAACCATACGCCCAACCACAGTACCAGCAGCCCGATCCCCAACAGGATAGCCGAGCCGCCAGGGCTGGCATTCAGCTCGCCAAGGGCCGGGGAGTGACCAGACAGACCAGCGCCACCAGCGCCGGCCAACAGCAGACCTACGATCGCCAGCAGCGCGGCGATGCCGGCAACCAGGCGCAGACGCCAGTTGCTCGGGCCCTTGGGGCGCAAGCGACGAGCATCAAAACCATCGGATATCTTCATTCCGACCTTTCCTCCAGGGTATCGGCCCTTCGACCGGACAATACACAGGTTGTTCCGGGGCGAGGGGTAAATGCGCCAAATGAAAAGGCTTTGCGGATGAGCGGGGCAATAAACATTGCCGCACCGCTCATCAGAAGGTCGATCAGATCAGGTCTTTGGTCAACGCCAGGGTGGCGAAGTTGTCGGCCATGATGGCCATTTCGGTCTGCTGTACGTGCTCGGCGCTCAGGATGCCGCCTTTGTAAGGCAGGTCACGGGTGGCGCAGGCATCTTCCACCAGGGTGCAGCGAAAGCCCAGGTTCTTGGCGGCACGCACGGTGGTGCTGACGCTGGAGTGGCTCATGAAGCCGCAGACAATCAGGTCCAGGGAACCGAGGTCCTGCAGGTGTTTTTCCAGGCCGGTGCCGTGAAATGCGCTGGGCAGCAGTTTGCCGATGATGGTTTCGTCGCCTGCAGGCTCAAGGCCCGGGATGAACTCACCCCGTTCGCCTTGCGGGTCGAACAAGCCGCCAACGGTGCCCAGGTGACGCACATGCACGATCGGGCGCCCGGCGTTGCGCGCTGCGGCGACCAGTTGCTTGATGTTACCAACGGCCGCGTCCATGCCCGAGAGGGCGAGCGGGCCGCTGAGGTATTCCTTCTGGGCGTCGATGATCACGAGGGTCGCATGGCTGAGGTTCGCAGCTGCGTAACCACGACCGCTGAGTTGAAACATCGTCTTTGGAACGGACATTCTGGGGCTCCTGTGAGGGGGGCTTTTGCGACATTGTCCACTGGCTGAGCGGTTCTGTGAATCGCTACCATCGTAAGGTACGCCGTTGTTGACGTGTAGCCATGTCAAGAGGTGGGCCTGTTTGACACAATGATGGCAATTCGGATGAAATCCGACGGATGGGCGCTGGGTTTCGTACATCGTCGGTACAGGTGAACGCTGTTAGAATCACCAGTCGTTTTTTCCAGGAGCTTGCCCCCGTGATCACATCCCGCCTGCGCACGTTGCGCGACCACATCCGTTGGGCTGTCAGCCGTTTCCATGGGGAAGACCTGTTTTTCGGGCATGGCACTGACAATGCCTGGGACGAAGCCCGTCAATTGGTGCTCGGCGCGTTGAACTTGCCGTGGGAGATTGCCGACAGTTATCTGGACTGCAACCTGGAGGAAGAGGAAGTTTCCCATGTGCAACGTTTGCTGCACAGGCGCATCCATGAGCGCGTGCCCACCGCGTACCTGTTGAACGAGGCGTGGTTCTGCGGCATGTCGTTCATCGTCGACGAACGCGTGCTCATCCCCCGTTCACCGATCGGCGAGCTGATCGAAAACCGCTTCGAACCCTGGCTGGCGCAACCGCCGGCACGCATTCTCGACCTGTGCACCGGCTCCGGCTGTATCGGCATTGCATGTGCCTACGAGTTCCAGGACGCCGAAGTGGTGCTGGGCGACCTGTCGTTCGAAGCCCTGGAAGTGGCCAACCAGAACATCGAGCGCCATGGCGTCGATGAGCGCGTGTACACCGTTCAGGGTGACGGTTTCGACGGTCTGCCGGGCCAGCGTTTTGACCTGATCGTGTCGAACCCGCCGTATGTGGATGCGGAAGATTTCGCCGACATGCCCGACGAATACCAGCACGAACCGGAACTGGGCCTGGCCTGCGGCGATGATGGCTTGAACCTGGTGCGGCGCATGCTGGCCGAAGCGGCGGACCACCTGACCGAGAAAGGTTTACTGATCGTGGAGGTGGGCAACAGCCAGGTGCACGTCGAGGCGTTGTACCCGGAAGTGGACTTCGCCTGGCTGGACTTCCAGCGTGGTGGGCATGGGGTGTTCATGTTGACGGCGGAGCAGTGCCGCCAACATCAGGCGGTGTTTGCCGCCCGCGTTTAACCCACCTTACTGAACGAATAGGGCCAATGTGGGAGGGGGCTTGCCCCCGATGGCGGTGGATCAGTCAGCTACTCCAAATACTGACACTCAGCTATCGGGGGCAAGCCCCCTCCCACATTCAGACCTTATTTCATCAAGGCATAGACTCATTTCAGCGGTGGGTGGCAATCCAGATCAACAACCCCGCCTGAAACACCGTAAACGCCACCAGGCAGGTGATGGTAAAGCGCAACCCGCTGTCCTCACGCTTGAACTTGGTGACCTTTTCCTCTTCCTTGCGCAGCTTCACTTCCTGCTCCGCCAGGTTCTGCTCAGCCTGTTGCAGCATCTGCGCGGCTTCGAGAATCTCCACGAACTGCACCTTCTCGGTGTTCCAACTGTCCAGCACATCACCGACCTTGCCCGGCTGCACATTACCTTTGAGGTGTTGCACATCGGCGTAGGCCACATCAAAGCCCTGGATGCGCAGGAAGTGATCGCGGCGCAGGCGGGTGGCCTCGTTCAAGGCATCTTTGTTGGCCAGGTCGACGCCGTCGACGCGATAGTGTGACCACTTCTTCTTCGCCCACGCGGCGCCCTGGGCCACCAGGAAGCGACCGATACCCCGGTTGGCTGGTTCGATTTCCAGGCTGTTGCCCGGGCCGAAGTGCACACGGTGCTTGTCGTGGTCGACCCAGATATCCAGGTGGTTCTGCTCACGGCGCACGCGCTGCCCTGGCAGCTGGATGACCATGCGCAGCAGGCTGTGGTGTTTGTCATTGCGCTCGGCGTAGCCGAACTGCACGAACCGCAACGGTCGCACGCCAGTGGCACGGTCGGTGGCCAGGGGCGCCAGGCGCAGCATCTTGAAATGCTCGGCCTGGACATCCGCCCACGGCAGGGGCGCCGCGTCGACGGCCTCGGTTTTTTCAGCCGGGGTGTCGGCGGTGGATTCCGGTGTTGCTTCAGTGGTTGTCATGCGGCGCGATCCTGTCCAAGCCCAGCGAGCCGACAGTCTTTTTACTGTCGACCCAGGGCTTATCGGCCGGTTTTCCCAGGACTGGAGGCAAATAGTCGCTTAATGGGGTTGAAGTCCTTCGATAAAACGCACGACGCGGCTGCCCAGCTCGGCGGCGAGGGGTAGTTGCGGATCGTTGTAGGAGGCCAATTGTTGCTTCACATCGTTGGGCACGATGCGCATCACGTGGTTCATGCCTTCGATCACCGCCAACTGCGCGTCGGGCTTGGCCTTTTTCAATTGCTGGGCGTCGCTCACACCCACCTGGATATCGTGGGTGCCCTGGATGATCAGCGCGGGCATGCGCAACTGGGCGAAAGCGGCCGATGGGTCGGCACGGAACAGGCTGATCAGGTACGGCTGCACACTGGGGCGGAAAATACCTTCCAGCGGGCCAGGCACGTCGTTATCCACCTGGCCGGCCTTGAGGTGATCGAGGATCTCGTTGCTGCGCAGCAGCAGGGCGGGGGGCAGGTGATCGGCCAACTGCTGGCGGATCACCTGGTCTACCGGGCGTGCGCTGCCGGACAACGAAATGACGCCGGCCGGGTCCAGTTGCGGCGCGGCGAGGGTCGCCACCAAAGCGCCTTCGCTATGACCCAGCACAATCAACGGCCCCAGGCGTGTGTCGGCCTTGAGCCGCTTGCCCCAGGCCACGGCATCGGCCACGTAGGCATCCAGGGTCAGGTTGCGCTCATCCGGCGTGGCCGCCAGGCTGGCCGCGACGCCGCGCTTGTCGTAGCGCACGCTGGCGATATTGTGCCGCGCCAGTACCCAGGCCAGACGCTTGAGGCTGTCGTTGCGCGCGCCGTCGGCACTGTTGCCGTTGCGGTCGGTGGGGCCGGAGCCGGCGATGATCAGTACAACCGGGACTGGCCTATCGGATTTGGGCAACAAGAGTGAGCCAAACAGCTCGCCACTGCCTGTGTCGAGGCTGATGGGCCTTTGCAGCACGACCGGGGAGGCGGCGAAGCCAACGCTGGAAAACAGGGTGAGGGTCAAAAGCAGAACTCGCAGCATCATCGCGCCATCATGGGGAAGGTGCCGGTTGGACCAAGGTCTACCGGGAAGGTTTCGAGGATGAACTACTCGGTTAGCCTGCGTATACTGGCCGCCTTAAGTTATTACGGTTGACTTGATTCAACTGATTTCACGGAGCGCCCTGCATGTCCGGCAATACCTTCGGCAAGCTGTTCACTGTCACCACCGCGGGCGAAAGCCATGGCCCGGCGTTGGTCGCCATTGTCGACGGCTGCCCGCCAGGCCTCGAACTGTCCCTGGAAGACCTGCAGCGTGACCTCGACCGCCGCAAGCCCGGCACCAGCCGCCACACCACCCAGCGCCAGGAGCCGGACGAAGTCGAGATCCTCTCCGGTGTGTTCGAAGGCCGCACCACCGGTTGCGCCATCGGCCTGCTGATCCGCAACACCGACCAGAAGTCCAAGGACTACTCGGCGATCAAGGACCTGTTCCGCCCGGCCCACGCCGACTACACCTACCACCACAAATACGGCGAGCGCGACTACCGTGGCGGCGGCCGCAGTTCGGCCCGCGAAACCGCCATGCGCGTGGCCGCCGGTGCCATTGCCAAGAAATACCTGGCCACCCAGGGCATCGTGATCCGGGGCTACATGAGCCAACTGGGTCCGATTGAAATCCCGTTCAAGACCTGGGACAGCGTCGAGGACAACGCCTTCTTCAGCCCGGACCCGGACAAGGTGCCGGAACTGGAAGCCTACATGGACCAGTTGCGCCGCGACCAGGATTCCGTCGGCGCCAGGATCACCGTGGTGGCCGAAGGCGTGAAGCCGGGACTGGGCGAGCCGATCTTCGACCGCCTCGATGCGGAACTGGCCCACGCGCTGATGAGCATCAACGCCGTCAAAGGCGTTGAAATCGGTGCCGGCTTTGCCTGTGTGTCCCAGCGTGGCACCGAGCACCGTGACGAGTTGACCCCGCAAGGCTTCCTCAGCAACAACGCCGGCGGCATCCTCGGCGGTATTTCCTCCGGCCAGCCGATCGTGGCGCACCTGGCGCTCAAGGCCACATCGAGCATCACCACGCCAGGGCGTTCGATCGACGTGCACGGCAACCCGGTGGACGTGATCACCAAGGGCCGCCACGACCCATGCGTTGGCATCCGTGCCACCCCGATCGCCGAAGCGATGATGGCCATCGTGTTGATGGACCACCTGCTGCGCAATCGTGGGCAAAACGCCGATGTGCGCGTGAGTACGCCGGTGCTGGCCCAGTTGTGACGGCGCTGCTGTGACAGCCCTCCCATACTGGCGCCTCTCCAGCTTCTACCTGTTCTACTTCGCCCTCCTGGGGGCGACCGCGCCGTTCCTGGCGCTGTACTTCGATCACCTCGGGTTCTCCAGCGCGCGTATCGGCGAGCTGGTGGCCATTCCCATGCTGATGCGTTGCGTGGCGCCCAACCTGTGGGGCTGGCTGGGCGACTACACCGGCCGGCGCCTGGCCATCGTGCGTTTTGGTGCGGTGTGCACCCTGGCGAGTTTTTCGCTGATCTTCGTCAGCCATACCTACGCCTGGCTGGCCCTGGTCATGGCGCTGCATGCATTCTTCTGGCATGCGGTACTGCCGCAATTTGAAGTGATCACCCTCGCGCACCTGCAAAAGCAGACGGCGCGCTACAGCCAGATCCGCCTGTGGGGCTCCATCGGGTTTATCCTCACCGTGGTGATCATGGGCCGCTTGTTCGACTGGTTGAGCCTGGACATCTACCCGGTGGTGGTCGTAGTCATCATGGCCGGCATCATCGGCGCCAGCCTGTGGGTGCCGAATGCGCAGCCCGCGACCCACGGCAATCGTCTGGCGGGCGACGGCTTCCTCAAGCAATTGCGCAGCCCCGGCGTACTGGCGTTTTATGCCTGCGTGGCATTGATGCAACTGAGCCACGGCCCGTATTACACCTTCCTCACGCTGCACCTCGAACACCTGGGTTACAGCCGGGGCGTGATCGGCATGCTCTGGGCGCTGGGGGTCGTGGCGGAAGTATTGATGTTCCTGGGCATGAGCCGCATCCTCACGCGCGTTTCGGTGCGTCGTGTACTGCTGGCGAGCTTCCTGTTGGCGGCATTGCGCTGGCTGCTGTTGGGGTCGTTTGCCGAGTATTTCTGGGTGTTGTTGCTGGCGCAGGTGATGCACGCTGCCACGTTCGGCAGCTTTCATGCAGCCTCGATTGCCTTTGTGCAACGCAGTTTTGGTGACCGGCAACAAGGCCAGGGCCAGGCGCTCTACGCCGCCCTGGCCGGCACCGGCGGTGCGCTGGGTGCGCTGTATGCCGGCTACAGCTGGAACCTGTTGGGGCCGACCCTGACCTTCAGTATCGCGAGCGTCGCGGCCCTGGCCGCCGC
Source organism: Pseudomonas sp. DR208 (assembly GCF_019823005.1). NCBI lineage: Bacteria > Pseudomonadati > Pseudomonadota > Gammaproteobacteria > Pseudomonadales > Pseudomonadaceae > Pseudomonas > Pseudomonas sp. DR208. The sequence goes on along the minus strand of NZ_CP081944.1, from coordinate 4,543,642 downwards.
CCTTATCATCGGTCTTCGATTGCACGAGCAGAACCAAGGAACCCTTCAATGAGTTATGTCGCCGTCTACTGCGCTGCTTCACCGGACACCCCGAACAAGGTGCTGACCCACCCCGAGGATATTGCTGCGACCCTGGCCGAGCACGGCGTGCGTTTTGAGCGTTGGCAACCGGTTTCTATCGAGAAGGGGGCCACAGATGCGCAACTGATTGCGGCGTACAAGGCACAGATTCAAGCCTTGGGCTACGCGGATGCGCAGGTGCTCAGGGTGACGGAGGATCATCTCCAGAAGGCCGAGGTGCGTGCGGGCTTTCTTGCCGAGCGCCGCTGCAGCGAAGCTGCCGCACGTTTCATCATCGCTGGCCAGGGGCTGTTTTCCCTGCACATAGGCGATTATGTATACGCCGTGCGTTGCGAGAAAAACGACCTGCTTGTGATCCCGGCCGGTATGCCGCACTGGATTGACATGGGGGAGAACCCGCACTTTGTCACACTGCGCCTGTTCAATACGCTTGAAGAATGCATACCGGAGTTCATCGAGGACGATATTGCCAGTCGTTTCCCCGGCCTGGACGACTAATCCCCACCGATCAAAAACTACAACCCCTGAAGGTTGGAAGTTGCTGTGGGAAGAAACTTAAACTTCTGTAAGGCTTGGATGTTTATGCGCGGGCCTGCGCCTTAATACCATTCGTTATGTAACCCTCTGCGACATCAATGTTTATGTCACCTGTCAATAGGAGGAATCCGAAGAGGGGGCGGCATGAGCCAGAGAAAGGAGAGGAACTAATGAGTGGCCCCAAGGAATCGTTTCTACCGCCATATTCGGTACCCAATGCAATCAGGCGACGTTTGAACCTGGCTGGCAAGGCCCTGACTCCGGCGGAGTTGGAAATCCTGCGCTGGGCTTCGGAAGGCAAGACCGTCTGGGAGATCAGCCAGATACGCGCCACGTCCGAAGCAACCGTGAAATTCCACCTGCGTAATATCTATTGCAAGCTGCAAGTGACCAATCGGGTACAAGCCGTCAATGAAGCCAGCCGCCAGGGGCTGTGTTGAACCCATGAAAAAGGGCCGCGACGCTCAATGCGTCGCGGCCCTTTTGGGTATTTCAGGCTTAAGCCGAGTGGTAGGTCGGCAAGGCAAAGCGGTTCTGGCTTTGCAGCATCGAAATCTGCGGCAACTCGCTGGCCTGTTCAGCCAGGTCGCGGCGAATGGCGCTGATGACCCAGGTCAGCTGATCGGCAGTGTGCAACTGCTGATAGGAGATCGAACGCTTGACCTGTTTACCTTCGCTGTTGCGCAGGGTCAGCAGGATGCCGCCGTCTGGACGAGGCTGGGTGGTGACATCGTAGTTGGAGAATACTGAAGCGAATTTATCTTGGATCAGGCTCATGTCTATCAGCTCCGTTGGCTCAAGTGGGCAAGCATGGAGAGATAGGTGCAGTGATTGTGCCAGCTAGTGATTTAGATAAATATCGTTATAAATCAAGGAGTTATAAAAATATAAAATTTCCGGATTCGTGCAATTTGCATGAATGGCCATCATGCATCCTGCATTTTGCGTTGCTGGGCGCGCTCGGGCAGGTGCCTTATTACTCATAATGACTCTCTCTGCCTGGCTTAATTCCTTTTTTCAGCGTTCGCTTATCGGGATACAAAACTTTTCAAATCCTGCGTGTACAGCCGAAGAGGGCCTGACGTACTTTTCTGCAAGGTTTACGAACAATAAGAAAAAGGACGTTCCCATGAGCCACCCGCAAAACGACATGATCACCTGGGGCATGATGCTGCGTAAGGTGCCGGCCATTGTTCGTGCTCTGCCTCGGGTGGTGCGCGGCATGCGGGCCGCCAATGTCACCGACCCCGCTCAGCCCTGTGGCCTGGGCTGGCAGTTTGAACAAGCCACCCTGCGCAACCCGGATGGCACCGCCTTGTTGTACGGAGAGCGCGTGCTCAGCTACAGCGAAGCCAACCAGCAGGCCAACCGTATTGCCCACCATCTGCAAGCCCAGGGCATCGGCAAGGGCGATGTGGTGGCGATCTTTATCGAAAACCGTCCCGAGTTGCTGCTCAGTGTGCTGGCCGTGGCCAAGCTGGGCGGCATCTGCGCGATGCTCAATACCGCGCAGACCCAGGCGGCGCTGCTGCACAGCCTCAACCTGGTGAACCCGGTGGCGATTGTGGCCGGTGCGGAATTGGTGGCTTCCTATGACGCGGTACGTGAGCAGGTGAGCATTCCCGCTGAACGCACCTGGTTTGTCGCGGACCAGCAAGCCACTGCGCTGCCCGATGGGTATTGTGACCTGATGGCTTCCAGCGCTGGTGGGCCGGTAGATAACCTGCCGAGTACCGCGCAGATTTTCTTCAACGACCCCTGCTTCTATATCTATACCTCCGGCACCACCGGGCTGCCCAAGGCCGGCATCATGAAACATGGCCGCTGGACCAAGACCGCGATCAGCTTCGGCAGCATTGCGCTGGACATGGGGCCGGAGGATGTTCTTTATTGCACCCTGCCGCTGTACCACGCCACCGGCCTCTGTGTGTGCTGGGGCTCGGCGATTGTCGGGGCGTCCGGTTTCGCTATCCGGCGCAAGTTCAGCGCCAGTCAGTTCTGGGAGGATGCGCGCAGATTCAAGGCGACCACCCTCGGCTACGTCGGCGAACTATGCCGCTACCTGCTCGACCAGCCAGCGGCCGAAAACGACCGTGATCACCGCGTGACCAAGATGGTCGGCAATGGCCTGCGCCCTGGCGTGTGGGCGCAATTCAAGGCGCGCTACGGCGTGGAGCATGTCTGCGAGTTGTACGCCGCCAGCGACGGCAATATCGGTTTTACCAACATATTGAATTTCGACAACACCGTCGGCTTTTGCCTGCAACACTGGGCGTTGGTGGACTACGCCCACGACACGGGTGAACCGATCCGTGGCGGCGATGGTTTCATGCACAAAGTGAAGACCGGCGGGCAGGGCTTGTTGCTGGCCAGGATCGATGAAAAGTCGCCCTATGACGGTTACACCGACCCGGAAAAAAACCGCAAGGTGATCCTCACGGATGTGTTCGAGAAGGGCGACCGCTACTTCAATACCGGCGATCTGGTGCGCAGTATCGGCTTCGGCCATGCACAGTTCGTCGACCGCCTGGGCGACACCTATCGCTGGAAGGGAGAAAACGTCTCCACCACCGAAGTGGAGAACATCCTGTTGCAACATCCGCAGATCGCTGAAGTCGTGGCCTATGGCGTGGAAATCGAAAACACCAACGGCCGTGCCGGCATGGTCGCCATCACCCCGAGCGAATCGCTGGCTGCCCTGGACATGCGTGAGTTGCTGCAGTTCGCCCACGGCCAGTTGCCGCACTATGCCGTGCCATTGTTCCTGCGGATCAAGGTGAAGATGGAAACCACCGGCACCTTCAAATATCAGAAGGTGCGGCTCAAGGAGGAAGCCTTCGACCCGGACAAGGCGGGCAATGACCCGGTCTACGCCTGGCTGCCGGGGTCGGACAGTTATGTGCCGGTCACCGGGCAATTGCTGGCGCAGATCCAGGGTGGGCATTTTCGTTATTAAAGTAGCGCTATTGATTCTGCCTATGGCCGCTTTTGACAAAAAAGCAATGACAGGGGGGAACTCCCTCGTGACACTGGGCGCCATATAAAGGACCAGACAAGGAGCCCCACATGTCAGACCAAGCCAAACAAATGACCGAAGACGAAGCCGCCGAATTTGCCGAGCAGGTCTTCGACGTTGCCCGCAAAGGCGACGCCGCCATGCTCGCTGCGCTGCTGGCCAAAGGCTTGCCGGCCAACTTGCGCAACCACAACGGCGACACCTTGCTGATGCTCGCGGCTTATCACGGCCATGCCGAGGCGGTAAAAGTGCTGCTGGAGTTCAAGGCCGATCCGCAGATCGCCAACGACAAGAACCAGCTGCCGATGGCCGGTGCAGCGTTCAAGGGCAACCTGGACGTGGTCAAGGCGCTGATCGACGGAGGCGCGCCGGTGGACGCCGCGTCTTCCGACGGCCGTACGGCGTTGATGATGGCGGCGATGTTCAACCGCGTGGAAATGGTCGATTACCTGCTGGGGCAGGGCGCCAACCCCAAGGCCACCGACGCTAATGGCGCCACCGCACTGGCTGCCGCGCAAACCATGGGCGCGGTGGATACGACGGCGCAGTTGCAGAAACTGGTGTAGGCTACGCGCCCTCAAAAGCCAGCCCGCTACAGGACCATTCCCATGAAAACCGCCCTCGTCGAACTGATCAGCAAAATCAGCGCCGGCGTCATGGGCGAGGACGAGGTGGCGCGCATCGCCGATGAGGCAGCCCAGGCCTACGCCGACCCGGCCGCGTTTCTGGCGGCCAACCCGGATATCAACTATGACGACACCTTCCCCATCCCACTGGGTGAGTGGGTGGTGGTCGGCAGCCTGCCGGACACCGTGCTGTTCCAGGCCGACACCTATGGTGACCTGTTCGCGCAGATCGTCGCGTCGTTCGGCCCGGGCGTTGCGTTCAACCTCAAGCCCAAGCAACTGGCCAAGACCGAAGACTTGACCGCACTCAACCGCATCCAGATCCAGATGAGCGCCCTCAGCCCGGAGGATGGCGGCTATGTGCTGCTCAACTTCAGCCAGCTGCTGGATGACGAGATCCAGGCGGTACTGGTCTACGGCAACGACCTGCCGCGCGTGCTGGAGCTGTGCGCCGAAGTCGGCATCAAGGGCGAACCGTCCCTGGAAGCGCTGAAAGTCGCGGTTCACGTCTGAAATAAAACGGAACCCCCGCCAGGGCTGACTATCCTACAAGGGCATGCCCTCACTTAGGAGCGACACCATGGGTTCCACGTTTAATAGCTTGATCGGGCTGATCATCCTCGCGCTGGATATCTGGGCGATCATCAACGTATTCAAAAGCGGCGCAAGCACGGGCGCCAAGGTGTTGTGGATCTTGTTGATCCTGCTGCTGCCGGTGCTGGGCCTGATCATCTGGGCGATTGCCGGACCACGGGGTAATGTGCGGATCTGATCTCGCACACCACCTGGCAGCTGTCGAACCCTGGCTCGGCCGCTGTCGGGCCACGGGTTTACCCTTCAATTCATTTTGTGTTTCGAAATATTCGCTGCACAAAATTTTCACATCCCTTCCAAGACAATTCGCCGGCTTTATCTTCCTGCCAAGGCCCTGTCCCAAGAGCCACTAAAGGCGGAGCGCCGGTGCACGTTCAGTAATTAATAGCCTTGCCGCCGTTGATCGGGCACCATTCGCGCCACTGCACTACTTCGTCACTTAAACTTCCAATGGGTCCTGAAACGACATGGCAAACCCGGACGCCCTGAGTCAGCAGCGAGCTTCTAATCGCCTGCTGCAACCGACCGTCAAATCCCATCTGGCGTACACGCTGCTCTGCGCACTGGTCATGATGGTGATGTTCTCCCTGCTGCGCCTGGCGCTGCTGGTGTACAACCGCGAAATGATCCTCGACACGCCGGCCTCGACCTTCCTCGAAGCGTTCGGCAATGGCCTGCGCCTGGACATTCGCCTGGTGATGTACCTGCTGGTCCCGCTGCTGCTGGCCTTGTTCAGCGTCCGCGCCATGGCTGCGCGTGGGTTCTTCCGTTTGTGGCTGACCGTCGCGTCCAGCATCGCCCTGTTCCTGGGCCTGATGGAAATGGACTTCTACCGCGAGTTCCACCAGCGCCTCAACGGCCTGGTCTTCCAATATGTGAAGGAAGACCCGAAGACCGTGATGAGCATGCTCTGGTACGGTTTCCCGGTGGTGCGCTACTTGCTGGCCTGGGCCGTGGGTACGTTGATCCTGAGCATGGCGTTCAAAGGCGCCGACCGCGCCACACGCCCGCGTGGCCCGTTCAGCGGTGGCAGCATCGGCACTCGCCAGGTCGCGCCGTGGTACACGCGCATCGCGGTGTTCGTGGTCTGCCTGCTGATCGCCGTGGTCGCCATCCGTGGCACCCTGCGCCAGGGGCCGCCGCTGCGTTGGGGGGATGTCTACACTACGGATTCGAACTTCGCCAACCAGTTGGGCCTCAACGGCACCTTGTCGCTGATCGCCGCGGCCAAGTCACGGTTCTCCGAAGATCGCTCCAATATCTGGAAGGCCACCCTCGACCAGCCGCTGGCCACCCAGACCGTGCGTGACATGTTGGTGCTGCCGCAAGAGAAACTGGTGGATACCGACATCGCCGCCGTGCGCCGCGACTACATGCCGCCGGCCGAGAAGACCCTGCCGATCAAGAACGTGGTCGTGATCCTCATGGAAAGCTTCGCCGGTCACTCGGTCGGCGCCTTGGGTCGTCCGGGCAACATCACGCCGTACTTCGACAAACTGTCCAAGGAAGGCCTGCTGTTCGACCGTTTCTTCTCCAACGGCACCCATACCCACCAGGGTATGTTCGCCACCATGGCGTGCTTCCCGAACCTGCCGGGCTTCGAATACCTGATGCAGACCCCGGAAGGCAGCCACAAGCTGTCGGGCCTGCCGCAGTTGCTCAGCGCGCGCAAGTTTGACGACGTGTATGTGTACAACGGCGATTTCGCCTGGGACAACCAGTCGGGCTTTTTCAGCAACCAGGGCATGACCAACTTCATCGGTCGCAATGACTTCGTCGACCCGGTGTTCTCCGACCCGACGTGGGGCGTGTCTGACCAGGATATGTTCAACCGTGGCCTGGAAGAGCTCAAGGCGCGTGAAGGCGGCAAGCCCTTCTATGCGTTGCTGCAAACCCTGTCCAACCACACGCCGTACGCGTTGCCGACGCCGTTGCCAGTTGAGAAAGTCACCGACCGTGGCAGCCTCAACGAGCATTTGACCGCCATGCGCTATTCCGACTGGGCCCTGGGCCAGTTCTTTGAGAAGGCCCGCAAGGAGCCTTACTTCAAGGAAACCCTGTTCGTCATCGTGGGTGACCATGGCTTCGGCAACGAGCAGCAGATCACCGAAATGGACCTGGGCCGTTTCAACGTGCCGATGCTGATGATCGCGCCAGGCATGCAGGAAAAGTTCGGCGAGCGTGACCACACCGTGGGCACCCAGATCGACATCGTGCCAACCATCATGGGCCGCCTGGGTGGCGATACCCTGCACCAGTGCTGGGGCCGTGACCTGTTGAACCTGCCGGAAGGCGATAAGGGTTTTGGTGTGATCAAGCCATCGGGCAGCGATCAAACCGTGGCATTGGTGACGGCAGATCGCATTCTGGTGCTGCCGAAGGAAATGCCACCGAAGTTGTGGGAATACGAACTGGGCGCCAACCCGACCGGTAAAGTGATTCCCGAGTCGCCGGACGAGGCGGCACTGAAGCAGAAACTTGAGTCGTTCCTGCAGACCGCTACCAAGAGCCTGTTGGATAACACCGCCGGTGTGGTCAACGGCAAGCCGGACTAATTAACCGGCCATAAAAAAGAGGCCCTTTAAAGGGCCTCTTTTTTTGCCTGGCGTTTATATACGCCCTAGCAACAACAGTACCAGCAGCACCACTAGGACAACGCCCAGGATACCTGACGGGCCATAGCCCCAGTTACGTGAGTGAGGGAACACTGGCAGACCGCCGACCAGCAGGAGGATCAAGATAATGATCAGAATGAGGCTCATGGTTTTTTTCCTTATTGGCCTTCTGCAAAGACCGGTTGTTTAACGATAGGCCCGCATATTAAAGACAGACGCCTTAACAACTCCGACTCTGGTTCTTCGCAGAAAATTCAGTATTTTTTTAAAGCATTTCGCACACAGGCTTATTTCTTTTAATGCGCTCGCAACTAAACCTATTAGTTGAAAAATATTGAACTTAGGCTATACGCGAACATCCGACCCGGCCCACGGTTTGCCAGGGGCATTCATCACTCTGATGGTGGATGGGGGCAGGAAAAACCTTCGCTACACTGCCGGTCACTTCTTCCGTGAACCACAAGGCAACTTCCTATGCAAAATCGCATGATGATCACTGGCGCCGGGTCCGGCCTGGGTCGTGAAATCGCTCTGCGCTGGGCCCGTGAGGGCTGGCAGTTGGCCTTGTCGGACGTGAGCGAGCCCGGCCTGCAGGAAACCCTCAGGCTGGTGCGCGAGGCCGGTGGCGAAGGTTTTATCCAGCGCTGCGACGTGCGCGACTACAGCCAGCTCACCGCGTTCGCCCAGGCCTGTGAGGTCAAGCTGGGCGGTATCGATGTGATCGTCAACAACGCAGGCGTGGCGTCAGGCGGTTTCTTTGCCGAGTTGTCCCTGGAGGACTGGGACTGGCAGATCGCAATCAACCTGATGGGCGTGGTCAAGGGCTGCAAGGCGTTCCTGCCGCTGTTGGAAAAGAGCAAGGGCCGCATCATCAACATCGCCTCCATGGCCGCGCTGATGCAGGGGCCGGCCATGAGCAACTACAACGTAGCCAAGGCGGGTGTGGTGGCGTTGTCGGAGAGTCTGCTGGTGGAGCTCAAGCAGCAGGAAATCGGTGTACATGTGGTGTGCCCATCGTTCTTCCAGACCAATCTGCTGGATTCCTTCCGTGGGCCGACCCCGGCCATGAAGGCCCAGGTGGGCAAGTTGCTGGAAAGCTCGCCGATTTCGGCGGCGGATATCGCCGATTACATCTATCAGCGGGTCGCGGAAGGTGAGTTCATGATCCTGCCCCACGAACAAGGGCGCATGGCATGGGCGTTGAAGCAGAAGAACCCGCAGTTGTTGTATGACGAAATGACCAGCATGGCCGACAAAATGCGCGCCAAGGCACAGGCCGCCAAAGGCTGACCGGGAAGTGGTCTGTCAGGCATTTTACCTACACATGTAAGTAGTGCCTGATTTCACGGCACGCCATTGATGCACACCACAGCCTGCGCGCATGGTCGAGGTCCTTTCACTGTTAAAAGGACAACCGCCATGCTGGTTTTAAGCCGCGCCATAGGCGAAGTCATCTCCATTGGCGATGACATCGCCGTGCATATCCTCGAGTTGAACGGTACCCAGGTGAAGTTTGGCGTTGAAGCGCCGGCCGGGGTGCATGTACATCGCGCGGAGGTGCATCAGAAAATCCGCGAGCGCCAGGCCGCCAGCACCCATCCGGTGCAGGTGCCCAATCTCTGACGTCAGTCGAACAGATGCTTGGGCACGTCGTGCTTGAGCATCAACTGGCACTGCTCGCTTTCCGGGTCGAACACGATCAGCGCCTGGCCCTTGGTCAGTGCCTGGCGCACACGCAGTACGCGGGTTTCCAGCGGCGTGTCGTCGCCATTGTCGGTGCCGTCGCGGGTCACGAAGTCTTCGATCAGGCGTGTGAGCGTGTCGACTTCAAGTGCATCGTAGGGAATCAGCATACAAGCCTCGGGTGATGGATCCCGGCGATCCTACTGCGCCGGGACCGTAGTTGCCAGTCTCAGGACTTGTTGCCCACCAGGCTATCCACCGACGGCACTCGCGTGTCGCTTTCCATCTGCGTCTCGTGCTCGATCTGGTGACTGAACCGGTCCAGGGAACCCTGTGCCGGCTGTGCATCGCTGGCGAACACGGGCGGGCTGAGAATGTAGGCGCCCAATAGACGACTCAGCGCCGCCAGACTGTCGATATGCGTGCGCTCGTAGCCGTGGGTCGCATCGCACCCGAACGCCAGCAACGCGGTGCGGATGTCGTGGCCGGCGGTGACGGCCGAGTGCGCGTCGCTGAAGTAGTAGCGGAACAAATCGCGGCGCACTGGTAACTCATTGTCCGACGCCAGGCGCAGCAAATGCCGCGACAGGTGATAGTCGTACGGCCCGCCGGAATCCTGCATCGCGACGCTCACCGCATGCTCGCTGGAGTGCTGGCCGGGGGCGACCGGCGCAATGTCGATGCCGACAAACTCACTGACGTCCCAGGGCAGTGCGGCCGCTGCGCCACTGCCGGTTTCCTCGGTGATGGTGAACAGCGGATGGCAGTCGATCAGCAACGGCTCGCCACTGTCGACGATGGCCTTGAGCGCGGCCAGCAGCGCGGCAACGCCGGCTTTGTCGTCCAGGTGCCGGGCGCTGATGTGCCCGCTCTCGGTGAATTCCGGCAGCGGGTCGAAGGCGACATAGTCACCGATGCCAATGCCCAGGGAATCGCAGTCGGCACGGGTGGCGCAGTAGGCATCCAGGCGCAATTCCACATGGTCCCAGCTCACCGGCATTTCATCCACGGCAGTATTGAACGCATGCCCTGAGGCCATCAACGGCAACACGCTGCCACGGATCACGCCGTTATCGGTAAACAGGCTGACGCGGCTGCCTTCGGCAAAGCGGCTCGACCAGCAACCCACCGGCGCCAGGCTCAAGCGGCCATTGTCCTTGATGGCGCGCACGGCGGCGCCAATGGTGTCCAAGTGTGCTGATACCGCACGGTCGGGGCTGTTTTTCTGGCCCTTGAGGGTGGCGCGGATGGTGCCGCGCCGGGTCATTTCAAAGGGGATGCCCAGCTCTTCCAGGCGCTCGGCGACGTAGCGCACGATGGTGTCGGTAAATCCGGTGGGGCTGGGGATGGCGAGCATTTCCAGCAGCACTTTTTGCAGGTAGTTCAGATCCGGTTCGGGGATGTTTCGGCTCATAAAGACTCCTGATGAGGTGTGGCGAGCAGCCGTGTTGTGGCTAGCTGGCTCACCACAAGAGGTCCCCTGGTCACAGGGTTATTGAGTGGCAGGCTGGCTATGGGGAAACAACAAATCCACAAACTTCTCCGCAGTCGGTTGCGGCTCGTGATTGGCCAGGCCGGCCCGTTCGTTGGCTTCGATAAACACGTACTCGGGTTGGTCGGCGGCGGGCACCATCAGGTCCAGCCCCACCATGGGAATATCCAGGGCGCGGGCGGCGCGCACGGCGGCGTCCACCAGCGTGGGGTGCAGGATGGCGGTGACGTCTTCCAGGCAACCACCGGTATGCAGGTTGGCGGTGCGGCGCACGGCCAGGGTCTGGCCACGGGGCAGGATGCTGCTGTAGTCATAGCCAGCGGCTTTCAATGTGCGTTCGGTCTCACCATCCAGAGGGATTTTACTTTCACCATCGGTGGCGGCCTGGCGACGGCGGCTCTGGGCTTCGATCAATGCGCCAATGGAGTGATGACCGTCACCGGTGACTTCCGCAGGACGGCGGATCGCGGCGGCCACCACCTCGAAACCGATGACCAGGATGCGCAGGTCCAGGCCTTCGTGAAAGCTTTCCAGCAACACGCGGCTGTCGAACTGCCGCGCCGCTTCAATGGCTTGCTGCACCTCTTCGATACTTTGCAGATCCACGGCGACGCCCTGACCCTGCTCGCCATCCAGCGGCTTGACCACGATGCGCTGGTGCTCATCGAGGAACTCCAGGTTGTCATCCGCGCTGCCCGCCAGTTGCTGCGAGGGAACTTTCAAACCGGCGGCCTTCAGCACCTTGTGCGTCAGGCTTTTGTCCTGGCACAAGGTCATGCTGATCGAGCTGGTCAGGTCGCTCAAGGACTCACGGCAACGCACACGGCGCCCGCCATGGCTCAGGGTGAACAGCCCGGCATCGGCGTCATCCACCTGTACATCGATACCGCGCCGATGGGCTTCCTCGACGATGATCCGCGCATAGGGGTTGAACCCCGCCTGCGGGCCAGGGCCGAGGAACAACGGTTGGTTGATCCCATTCTTGCGCTTGATCGCAAAGGTGGTCAGTGCGCGAAAACCGAGCTTGGCGTAGAGATTCTTGGCCTGGCGGTTATCGTGCAGCACCGACAGGTCCAGGTAGCTCAGGCCACGACTCATGAAGTGTTCCACCAGATGGCGCACCAGTACTTCGCCCACGCCGGGGCGCGTACACAGCGGGTCGACCGCCAGGCACCACAGGCTGCAACCGTTTTCCGGGTCATGAAACGCCTTCTGGTGATTCAGCCCCATCACGCTGCCGATTACTGCGCCGCTGTCTTCATCTTCCGCCAGCCAGTACACCGGGCCGCCCTGATGGCGCGGCGTGAGGCGTTCAGCGTCGACCGGCAACATGCCGCGCCCCTGGTACAGTTGGTTCACCGCCAGCCAATCGGCCTCGGTCTGCACCCGCCGGATGCGGAAGCCGCGAAATACCCGGGTAGCCGGGCGATAGTCGCTGAACCACAGGCGCAGCGTGTCGGAGGGGTCGAGAAACAGCTGCTGGGGATCGATGCCCAGGATCTGCTGGGGCGCCGCCACGTACAGAGCAATGTCACGCTCACCCGGCTGCTCATGGAGCAGTTCCTGGGCCAGGCTGGCCGGGTCGGGAAAGGTATGCCCGATCAGCAACCGGCCCCAGCCGCAATGCACCGCAATCGGCTCGGCGGCCAATGGGCTGCCGTCTTCCGCTAGGCGCGCCTGCAGGCGCTCGTAGGTCGGCGCCTGGCCCTTGATCAAGCGTTGGCTATAGGCCGCTGCGAGAGGTTTCATCAATCAGATTCCTTGTTCGCTGAGCCACAGGTTCAGCGCTGCCAGTTGCCACAGCTTGGAGCCACGCAACGGCGTCAATTGGCCCTGCGGGTCGGTCAACAAGCGGTCCAGCGCGGCGGGGTTGAACAGGCCGCGATCCTGGCTCGGGTCGAGCAGCAGTTCGCGTACCCAGTTCAAGGTATCGCCCTGCAAGTGCTTGAGGCCCGGCACCGGGAAGTAGCCCTTCTTGCGGTCGATGACTTCGCTCGGAATGACCCGGCGCGCCGCTTCTTTCAGCACTTGCTTGCCGCCATCGGGCAACTTGAATTTACCTGGCACGCGGGCCGACAGCTCTACCAGGCGGTAGTCCAGGAACGGCGTGCGCGCTTCCAGGCCCCAGGCCATGGTCATGTTGTCGACGCGTTTGACCGGGTCGTCCACCAGCATCACCGTGCTGTCCAGGCGCAGGGCCTTGTCCACCGCCGCATCGGCGCCGGGCATGGCGAAATGTTCGCGCACGAAATCGCCAGCCGCGTCGTTGGCGGTCAGCCATTTGGGCGCGACAGTGGCGGCATAGTCGTCGTAGCTGCGGTCAAAAAATGCATCGCGATAAGCCATATAGGGATCGGCGGCACCGTCGACCTGCGGGTACCAGTGGTAACCGGCGAACAACTCATCGGCGCCCTGGCCGCTTTGCACCACCTTGCAGTGCTTGGCCACTTCCCGCGACAGCAGGTAGAAGGCGATGCAGTCATGGCTGACCATCGGCTCGCTCATGGCGCGGAAGGCGGCAGGCAGTTGCTCGATGATCTCACTTTCGGCGATGCGCAATTGGTGGTGGCGCGTACCGTAGTGTCTGGCGATCAGGTCCGAGTACTGGAACTCGTTGCCGGCCTCGCCACCGGCGTCTTCAAAACCGATGGAAAAGGTCGACAAATCCTGTACGCCGACTTCACGCAGCAGGCCGACGAGCATGCTCGAATCGACCCCACCGGAGAGCAGCACACCCACATCCACCGCAGCGCGTTGACGGATGGCCACGGCTTCGCGAGTGCTGTCGAGCACGCGGTCGGTCCAGTCTTCCAGGCTCAGGTTTTTTTCATCTTCGCGCGGGCCGTAGGGCAGGGTCCACCAGGTTTGCTGTTCAGTCTTGCCGCTGGCATCGATACGCATCCAGCTGGCCGGCGGCAGTTTTTCGATGCCCGCCAGCAAGGTGCGTGGTGCCGGCACCACCGCATGGAAATTCAGGTAGTGATTCAGGGCTACCGGATCGAGGATCGGGTTGATATCGCCGCCCTTGAGCAGCGCCGGCAAGGCCGAGGCAAAGCGCAGGCGCTGGCCGGTGCGCGACAGGTACAACGGCTTCACGCCGAGGCGGTCGCGGGCGATGAACAGGCGCTGGGCATCATGTTCCCAGATGGCGAAGGCAAACATGCCGTTGAGCTTGGGCAACAGTGCCTCACCCCAGGCGTGGTAACCCTTGAGCAACACTTCGGTGTCGCCGCCGGAATAGAAGGCGTAACCCAGGGCTTCCAGCTCTTCGCGCAATTCCGGGAAGTTATAGATCGCACCGTTGAAGGCCAGGCTCAGGCCCAGGTGCGAATCGACCATCGGTTGGGCCGAGCCGTCCGACAGGTCCATGATTTTCAGGCGCCGATGGCCCAGGGCAATCGGCCCCTGGGCATGAAAGCCCCAGGCGTCGGGGCCTCGCGGGGCCAGGTGATGGGTGATGCGTTCAATCGCCGCCAGGTCGGCAGGTTGGGCATCGAAACGTAATTCTCCAGCTAATCCGCACATAAATTCCTTACCGGTTTTTCCGTTGGGGAGCATAAAACTCAATACGCCCAAAAGGGCGCGTACCCAGAAACTGACACGGGGCTATTCGTGGAGTTTTAGATCAATCGGTTATAAGCGGAGTGGGCCTGTCGCAAGGCGGTATACAAATACCCGGTTTTGACCCAGGCAAGGCTTATCGTTTGGCGTCATGTTCAGCTGGCTGAGGAAACATGCCGATGACGCAAAACCGCGATTTGAGTGAGGTCGCCGCAGGGGCGACCCAGGATGAGCTGGACAGGGCATTGCTCGACATGACTGCCGACCTGGACAAGGCGCAGGTTTTGCGCAAAACCCTGCCGCACTGGTTGGTTGAGGCCGACGCTTCGATACTCACGGCCCTTGAGCAGGCGCATATCGACAGCAAGGCGATCCGTGAGAACGTCCGTTATCTAATACAGCGCCTGGAATCGCTGGATCAATACTGCGCAGAGCGCTTGACCAATTTTCTGCGGGCCAAAGGGGTTGAGTCGCCGGATGTCAGGCAAGACCTGCTGGAGTTGCCCAAACGTAAGCTCACCGGCGTCAGCCCTGACCTGGGCGGCGGCTTGCACCAGACCGTTACCTACACCAAGCAGAGCCTGCTGCACGCGGCGATGCAGAATTTCTCCGAAGAGCGCGCCGAGCCGGGGGGCATGTCCGTCGCAGCGGTGGTGCGCTCTGCGGCCACCAGGCAGCCGATGGTCGGGATGACGGTGCCTGAATTTGTCGGTTATTGCCGGGAGCTGGACCTGGGGGCCCTCTATCAAAAACACATCGAAGAGGTCTTCGACCTGCCCGACCCGAAAAGCAAAGAGGAAGTCAGCTCCTACAACCAGGCTGCCGTCAGTATTGGCTTGGGCAAACTCATGGACATGCGCACGGATCTGCATATTGCCTTGTGCAAGGGGCATATCGAAGCCGGGACCTATGCCCGGTTGCTCAAGCTGATCGGTTTCGACCGTCCGGCCAGTGAGCTCAAGAGCAAGGTGCCGGGCAACGGTCTGACTACGTGGCAAGGCGTGAACATCGATGACACCTGTGTGTGGAGTGTATTGGTGTTTTCCGACAGCGTACCGGGCAGCCTGGATACCGGCCCCTTTATTGTCTACATGCCTAACGAACCCTCCAGGCCCTGGTACGAGTACCCGACGCTGGAAGACTTCAAGCTGTACTTGTCCTTGAAGCTGCAAATCAAGAGCTACCGGACGTTTTTCGAAGGGTACCTGGATGAGTCCAACCGCCTGGATTTTTTCGAATCGTTCGACATGACGCGCAAGGTTGGCCAGCTGCGCGCCTTACCCGTCACGACCAGCCTGACGGGGTTCTTCTTCCAGGCATTCGTCGGCAAGATTCAATTGGATGCGTTAGTGCTGGCGGTGCCCAAGGCCCAGGTCGACCAGCAAGCCAGTGAAGAGCGCACGCAGCGCTATCTGGACCTGGGGCTGGACCTGCTGAATGTGGCGGCGTTGGTGGTGCCGGTGTTGGGTCAGTTGATGCTCGGGGTAGCCATCGGACAGCTGTTGGGGGAAGTGTTCGAGGCCGTCGAGGACTGGCAGCACGATGAACATACCGAGGCCCTCAGGCATCTGGTGAATGTGGCCGAAAACGTCGCGGCCATGGCTTTGTTTGTGGCAGGGGGGCGGGTCGTGGGGACGTTGAAGCGCACCCTGACAACCTCTACGGAGTTCTTCGAGAAGTTCGAAACCGTCACCACTGCCGACCAGGGCCAGAAACTCTGGCGGCCACGGCTCAATGCCTATCGACAGCCTGAGCCGGTCGCACGCCAGACCGTGGCCAGTTCTCGCGGCGTCTACCAAGTCAACGGCCGCTCTTACATCCGGATGGGGGGAAACCACTATTCGGTTGCCTTCGATACCAAACTGCAGAAGTGGCGGGTTATTCATCCACAGCGCCCGCAGGCTTACCGCCCGACGCTGGAGCACAACTTCCGTGGTGGCTGGCAGCATGTCTACGAGCGCCCCTTGCAATGGGACGATCCCGTCTACAGCCTCAGGCGACTGGATCCAAGCCTTGAGGAATTGCCCGCTGAGCCGTTGTCGAACCTGGCAACCCTCACAGGAATGACCCTGCCACACTTGCGGGCATTGGGCAGTGCCTACGAGCCGTTACCCGAGCGTTTTCATGACAGCGTGCTGCGCTACAAGCAAAACGACAGGGTCCGTGAACTGATGGAGTACCTGGCGCGTGGTCAACGTCCGGATGCGAGTACCGCACGCGTCCAATTGTTTGCATTGCCGCTGGTGCCTGGCTGGCCCCAGGGACGTTTTTTCGAGGTGCTGGACGAGGAGGGCGAACTGCTGGAAAGGCATCCGGAAACAGCACCTTTCGATTATGAGGACCTGAGCATCCATATCACCCGCAAGGAGTTGAGGGATGGGCGGGTCATGGACACCTTGCTGGAGCATCTGAGCGACGAAGAGCGTGTCGACCTGTTGGGCAAGGGCGTGGCGGAAGACGACATGCGCAGCACACTGGAGCGGCGTCTGTTGGACACCCTGCGTAGCCGGCATCAAACCGTGCTTGATCGTTTGTGCACCTATTACGCCGGTGTTGCTCTGAACGAGTTGGTGCCGTTGTGCGAACGCTTCAAACAACTGCCGCCCCGTGTGGCGTGGGAGCTGTACTCACAGGCCACATTGTGGGAGCGCCGGTATTTGCGCACCACTGGCCGAGTACCACTGGTGCTTGCCCAGCGGGCACGCGAGGCGGTGGACCAGTTGGAGCAGGACCGCGCGCTGATGGGCCTGTACTGGCCGGAGTTGGCGGGGGACGGCACCCGACGCGTGGCCGTCGGTATGCTGGAGCGAATGCCCGGCTGGCCCCGAGACCTGGCATTGCAGGTACGCAGGCACACCCTGAGCGGGGAGGTGCTGGCCGAGACGGGCGCTTCAACAGCTGCGACGCAGAGGACCCTGGTCAGTACGCCCCAGGGGTATCAGGCATTCGATCAAAAAGGCAAGGCCCTGGGGCCGGTCGCGACAGGCGCGGACGGCTTGTACACGGCGCTTTTCGATAGCCTGCTGCCACGCCAGCGTATTGCATTGAAGCTCCAGGCCGAGAATGAGGCCGCCGACTTGCGGGGCCGCCTGCGTGCCACCACGGTGCATGAGCGTGAAAGCGTCGCCCGTTACCTGTGGCCGGAACGCGGGCTGCTGGAAGAAGAACCGCTGATCTGTACCCAGTCGGCGCGGGGCGAGGCAGAGCATTTTCCGGCGGCGTTGGTGCGTAAGGTCAACAAGCTTTATCCCTTGTTCAGTCCGTCGCAGGTCAACGATTTCTTGCGCGATGCGGGCCATGATCACCTGTCTCGTGCCAAGGCGGTCCAGGCACGTGAGCAGGAGTTTGAAGCGCTGCACACGGCACTCAAACGCTGGCGTGCCGAGAGGTCTGTCAATATCGTGCAGGCCGACCCCCTGTGGGACTATCGATTGAGTCGCCACCAGGCGGCGAAAAGCATCGAAAAATGCTGGCGACGGATGTCGACCCTGCCCGATGAGCGCGCCAGCCAGGTTCCAGGGCTGTTGCTCGATGATATGGTCATCGGCCCTCTGCCGACATTACCCGCACAGGTGCGCTTCGATCACGTCGAGCATTTGTCATTGCGCCGTTTGAACCTGACCGACGATGTGGCGTATTTCCTCAGCCACTTCAAGGGGCTGCGCACCCTTGAACTGGGCGAAAACCAGATTACCCGGCTACCTGAAGCCCTGTCGCACATGCCGGGCCTGGAGCGGTTGTACCTGAGCAACAACAAACTCCAGCTCACCGAATACACCCGTGCCAAGCTGGCCGATCTAACGCGCCTGAAGGTGTTGAGCCTGGCGGATAACCCGCTGCTGGACCCGCCGGATATCAGCCGTATGTTCGCGCTGCGCAGCCTGGTGTTACGCAACTGCCGGCTCAAGGAACTGCCCAGGGACCTGTGGCGTCTGCCTTATCTTGAACACATCAATTTGCGCGCCAATGACATCAGCGTGCTGCCGGAGTGGCTATTGCGCGTGCCGCGAAACGTTGCCCTGGGTGTCAACTTGCGGCACAACCCGTTATCGGCTCAAAGCCAACTGGCCCTGAAAAATTACCGGCAGGCGTACGGTCCGGGCATGGGGTTCCTGGAAGATGATATTGCGCGTTTGAACGAGCAGAGCGCACGCGAACTGTGGCTGGCGGACGAACGGATGGCGGGCTATGCGGCGAAGAAAGTCACGTGGACGGGCCTCAAGGACGATCACCGGTCGGACGCCCTGTTCAAGTTGCTCGCGGAACTGGGCGGCACCAAAGACGCCGAGTTCGTGCGTGAGGACCTGCAGCGCCGCGTATGGCGGGTGCTGGAGGCTGCCGCAATGAACAGCGAACTGCGTGAGGAAGTATTCGAACGGGCCGCCACGCCGATCAATTGTGACGATGCCGCCGCCGTCAACTTCAGCAGCCTGGAAGTCCTGGTGGAAATCAGCGATGCCAAGGCCCTCATCCAGGGGCGTGCGCTGACGCCCAGGCCGCTGTTGAAACTGGGTCGTGGCCTGTTTCGCCTGGAGCAGTTGGAGGCGATTGCGCGCCGTCACAGTGGCCTGCATCCTGCCGCCGATCCATTGGAGGTCAGCCTGGCTTTCCGCACAGGGCTGGTCGGCGAATTCTATTTGCCCGGCCAGCCTCGGCACATGCGTTATTCGCGGCTGGGGGAGGTCACTCAGTTGGCGCTGGATGAAGCCAAGGCTGAAGTCACGCTGGCCGAGCTGTCCCCCGAGCTGATGACGTATCTCAAGAAGCTGCCGTTCTGGACCGACTACCTCAAGCGTGCCCATGCGGCTCGCTTCGAGGCCTTGAGCTCGCCCTATGACGAGCGCCTCAATGACATCTTCGAGCAAAGCCTGGTACTGAGCGATGCCGATTACCGTAGTCGCATGCACACCGTCCTCAGTGAACGGGAGCAGGCCGAAAGCGTGCTGATCGAGCGCTTGACCGAGGACGCCATCAAGGCCGAAGCGCTGGGCTCCGTGTGTGAGGTCCCAGCCGGTTGATCACTCGACCTTGCCGGTGGTGGCGCGGATCAGCGCCCGCACGGCAAACCGATTGGGGTGGCAGGCGTCAGCCACGGCGCGCGGCACCGGCAGCGGCTCGTTGTCCAGCCAGGCGGCGAGCAACTCCGCACTCAACGGGGCGGTGATCAGCCCCCTTGAGCCATGGCCGCTGTTGACGTACAGCCCGTCCAGCCAGGGGCAAGCGGTGCCTGGCACTTGCCGGGCGTCCTTGCGCAGGGCGGCGTAGGCCTGGTCGAACGCCTGGCGGTCAGCCAATGGTCCCACAATCGGCAGGTAATCCGGGCTGGTGCAGCGGAACGCGGCGCGACCTTCCAGGGTCGCCGGCTCCAGGGTGTCGGCGCCCAGGCGCTGGGCCAGGTCCTCGGAGATGCCCATGAGCAGCTCCAGGTTTTCGGCATGTTCAGCGGCGGTGGGCGTAAGGTCATCGCTTTTGAAGTCGAAACTGGCGCCCAGGGTGTGTTCGCCCAGGCGTGGCGGGGCGACGTAGCCTTCGGCACACACCACCGTGGCCAGGGCCTGGCTGTCGGCGGTCTGCGGCAAACGGGTGATCTGCCCGCGAATGCGCTTGAGGGGCAGGTCGGCGAACCGCTGGACTTCGGCGGCGCCGGCCAGCACCGCCACGCAGGCGCTGGCCAGCAGGTGTTCACCGTCCCAGGCTTGCCACTGGTCGTCGACATGACGCAGGTCGAGCACATCGTGGTGGGTTAGCACGGTCACGCCCGGTTGATGGGCTTGCCACTCGCACAATGCGGGTGGGTGCACCCAGCCGCCTTCGGGGAAAAACAGCCCACCGTGCGCCAGTGCGATACCGGCGCGGGCCTGGGCCTGGTCGCGGTCGAGCAGGTGCAGCAAGTCCGGCGCGAAGGCAGCGGCCAGTTGCGCCTGGCGCTGGGCCTCCTTGGCATCGAAGGCCAGTTGCAGCACGCCGCAACCGTCCCAGTCGACGCCGCGATGCAAGTGCTCCAGCACTCGACGGGTATAGCCGAACCCGGCCACGATCAACTGCGACAAGGCAGTGCCGTGGGCCGACAGTTTCAGGTATAGCACGCCCTGGGGATTGCCGGAGGCTTCCCGCGCCACGCCGTCATGGCGCTCCAGCAGGCTGACTTGCCAACCCCTGGCCGCCAGGCTGGCCGCCGTCGCACAGCCCGCCAGGCCGGCGCCGATCACCAGTGCGTGGCGGTCACCCGTAATGGCGGGCGGCCTGGCGAACCACGGCTTGGCCGCGGCCGGTACCGGCGTGTCGGTCGGCCAACCGAGAAACTCCCCACGGAGGATCTCCCACTTGTGGCCAATGCCCGGCGTACGTTTCATCTTGAACCCGGCGGCATTGATCAGCCGACGCACCCAGCCGGTGCTGGTAAAAGTGCTGATGGTCGAACCCGGTGCCGCCAGGCGTGCCAGTTCGGCAAACAGCTCGGCGGTCCACATATCCGGGTTTTTCGCCGGGGCGAAGCCGTCCAGGAACCAGGCGTCTATCTGCGCGTCCAGTTGGGGCAGTTGCTCCAGGGCGTCGCCGATCAGCAGGGTCAGGGTCACGCGGCCGTTATCCAGCACCAGGCGCTGGAAGCCCGGATGGATGGCAATGTATTGCGCCAGCAGTTGTTCGGCGAAGGGTTGCAGTTCCGGCCAGAGCAGCAGGGCGCGTTGCAGGTCGGCATGGCTGAGCGGGTACTTTTCCACGCTGACGAAATGCAGGCGCGCACCGGCCACGGCGTGTTGTTCGAACAGTTGCCAGGCGCAGAGGAAATTCAACCCCGTGCCGAACCCTGTCTCGCCAATCACCAGCCGCCCACCGGCGGGCAGCGCGGCAAAGCGCTCCCGCAAACGGTTCTGTTCCAGGAACACGTAGCGGGTTTCTTCAAGGCCTGACTTATCGGAAAAGTACACATCGTCGAAGATCCGCGAGTGCGGGCGACCTTGGTCATCCCAGTCGAGTTGGGCGTGGGTGATGGGATTCATGGGCGGCTCGGTAAAGGCAAGGCCGCCATTCTAGCCGATCAACCGGCGTTGAATTGATCCATGGCAAGCGCCGGTGGAATTTCCTCCCGCGTGTTGCTGCCTAATCCGCTAGTCTTGAGCCATCTTGAAACGGAGCTGCCCATGTTCGAATCCGCCGAAATCGGTCACGCCATCGACAAAGACACCTTTGAGGCCGAGGTGCCGGCCCTGCGCGAGGCCCTGCTGGAAGTGCAGTACGAGCTGCAGCAGCAGAAGCGCTTCCCGGTGATTATCCTGATCAACGGTATCGAAGGCGCCGGCAAGGGCGAGACGGTCAAGCTGCTCAATGAATGGATGGACCCGCGCCTGATCGAAGTGCGCACCTTCGACCAGCAGACCGACGAAGAACTGGCGCGCCCGCCGGCCTGGCGCTATTGGCGCCAACTTCCTGCCAAGGGTCGCATGGGCATCTTCTTTGGCAACTGGTACAGCCAGATGCTGCAAAGCCGCGTACATGGGCAGATCAAGGACGCCCGCCTCGACCAGGCCATCGCCGGCGCCGAACGCCTGGAGAAAATGCTCTGCGATGAAGGCGCGCTGATCTTCAAGTTCTGGTTCCACCTCTCCAAGAAACAGATGAAGGCGCGGCTCAAGGCCCTGGCCGATGACCCCCTGCACAGTTGGCGCATCAGCCCGCTGGACTGGCAGCAATCCGAGACCTACGACAAATTCGTGCACTTCGGTGAGCGCGTGTTGCGCCGCACCAGTCGCGACTATGCGCCGTGGCATGTGATCGAAGGCGTGGACAGCAACTACCGCAGCCTCACCGTGGGCAAACTGCTGCTCGAAGGCCTGCAGAATGCGCTCAAGCTGTCCAAGGGCAAGGCCAGCGGCATGAACCCGGCGCCGTTGATCGCCTCGGTGGACAAGAAGAGCCTGCTGGACAGCCTCGACCTGTCCCAGCGCCTGGACAAGGACGATTACGAAGAACAACTGATCACCGAACAGGCGCGTTTCTCCGGACTGATGCGCGACAAGCGCATGCGCAAGCATGCCCTGGTCACGGTGTTCGAGGGCAACGATGCGGCGGGCAAGGGCGGGGCGATCCGTCGGGTGGCGGCGGCGCTGGACCCGCGTCAGTACCACATCGTGCCGATTGCCGCGCCCAGTGAAGACGAACGCGCCCAGCCTTACTTGTGGCGGTTCTGGCAGAAGATCCCGGCGCGCGGCATGTTCACCGTGTTCGACCGTTCCTGGTATGGCCGCGTGCTGGTGGAGCGCATTGAAGGCTTCTGCACCCCGGCGGACTGGATGCGCGCCTATGGCGAGATCAATGACTTCGAAGAGCAACTGCGCGATGCGGGTGTGATCGTGGTCAAGTTCTGGCTGGCCATCGACAAGGACACGCAACTGGAGCGCTTCCAGGCCCGCGAGGAAATCCCGTTCAAGCGCTTCAAGATCACCGAAGACGACTGGCGCAACCGTGACAAATGGGATGACTACCGCGCGGCCGTGGGCGATATGGTCGACCGTACCAGCACCGAGGTGTCGCCCTGGACATTGGTGGAGGCCAACGACAAGCGCTGGGCGCGGGTCAAGGTGTTGCGCACCATCAACCTGGCGCTGGAAGAAGCGTTCGCCAAGACCGACAAGCACGACAAAAAGAAAAAGAAAAAATGACGCAGTGAGCCGGCTCGCCATGGTTTTGTATCTATGGGGTGAATGATCGTCGCGGTGGCGCGGGGCGGGATCTATGCTCGATCCGACAACCACAAGATCGAGGTAGCCCATGCGTGAAGTAGTGATCGTCGACAGTGTGCGAACCGGCCTGGCCAAGTCCTTTCGCGGCAAGTTCAACCAGACCCGCCCCGATGACATGGCGGCCCATTGCGTCAACGCGCTGCTCGCCCGCAACGGCATCGACCCGGCGACGGTGGAGGATTGCATCGTCGGCGCCGGCTCCAACGAGGGCGCACAGGGCTACAACATCGGGCGCAATGTGGCGGTGCTCTCGCAACTGGGCACCGGCGTGGCCGGCATGACCCTCAACCGGTTCTGCTCCTCGGGCTTGCAGGCGATTGCCATTGCGGCCAACCAGATTGCGTCGGGTTGCAGCGATATCATCGTGGCCGGCGGTGTCGAGTCCATCAGCCTGACGATGAAAAGCGTCAATACCGACAACCTGATCAACCCGCTGCTCAAAGAGCAGGTGCCGGGTATCTATTTCCCCATGGGCCAGACCGCCGAGATCGTCGCGCGTCGCTACCACGTCAGCCGCGAAGAACAGGACCTGTACGCCCTGCAAAGCCAGCAGCGCACCGCCCAGGCCCAGGCCGATGGGCTTTTCAGAGATGAAATCGTGCCGATGGCGGTCAAGTACAAAGTCGAAGACAAGAACACCGGTGAGGTGCAGATCCTGGAAGGTGTGGTCGACCGTGACGACTGCAACCGCCCGGACACTACCCTGGCCAGTCTGCAGGGTTTGAAGCCGGTGTTCGCCGAGGATGGTTCGGTGACGGCGGGCAACTCGTCGCAGCTCTCCGACGGCGCCTCGATGACGCTGGTGATGAGCCTGGAGAAAGCCCTGGCACTGGGGCTCCAGCCCAAGGCGTTTTTCCGTGGCTTCACCGTGGCCGGTTGCGAGCCGGACGAGATGGGCATCGGCCCGGTGTTCTCGGTGCCCAAGTTGCTCAAGGCCAAAGGGTTGCAGGTGGCGGACATCGACCTGTGGGAGCTTAACGAAGCGTTTGCCTCGCAATGCCTGTATGCGCGCAATCGCCTGGAAATCGACAATGCCAGGTACAACGTCAATGGCGGTTCGATCTCCATCGGGCATCCATTCGGCATGACCGGCTCGCGGCAGGTGGGGCACCTGGTGCGTGAGTTGCAGCGACGCAACCTGCGTTACGGCATCGTCACCATGTGCGTGGGCGGCGGTATGGGGGCCACCGGGTTGTTCGAAGCGGTGCGCTGATCGGCAAATTAAGTGTTCGCTACACAAAGTGCATCGGGTGCCCCTAGAATGCGGCTCCACTTCCTCCAGCTTCTGGGGTACTCATGCACATCTCTTCCGGCCGCTGGGTCTATGGTTTTCTCCTGACCCTGCTGACCGCGTTTCTGTGGGGCATTCTGCCGATCAAACTCAAGCAGGTGCTGCAGGTGATGGACCCGATCACCGTCACCTGGTTTCGCCTGATCGTGGCCGGCAGTTGCCTGTTCGTCTACCTGGCGCTGACCAAACGCTTGCCCAGCCGCAAGGTGCTTGGCCCCCGGGGTGGTTGGCTGGTGGCGATGGCGGTGTGCGGACTGGTGGGCAACTACGTGCTGTACCTGGTGGGCCTGAAATTGCTCAGCCCCGGCACCGCGCAGTTGGTGGTGCAGATGGGGCCGATCTTTTTGATGGTCGCCAGTGTGTTCGTCTTCAAGGAGCGCTTCAGCCTGGGACAGGGGGTGGGGCTGGTGGTGTTGATCATTGGTTTCGGCCTGTTTTTCAACCAGCGCCTGGAAGAACTGCTGACCTCGCTCGGCGCCTACACCGCCGGCGTGCTGACCATCCTGCTCGCCACCACGATCTGGGTGTTCTACGCCCTCGGCCAGAAACAACTGCTGACGGTGTGGAACTCGCTGCAGGTGATGATGGTGATCTACCTGTCCTGCGCCGTGTTGCTCACGCCTTGGGCACATCCCCTGGAGGCGTTGCACCTGAGCCCGCTGCAAGGCTGGCTATTGCTGGCGTGCTGCATGAATACCCTGGTGGCCTACGGCGCCTTTGCCGAAGCGCTGGCCCACTGGGAGGCCTCGCGGGTCAGTGCGACCCTGGCGCTCACGCCTTTGGTGACCTTTGTGGCGGTGGCCGTGGCGGCCTGGCTGTGGCCCGACTATGTGCAGGCCGAAGAGATCAACGCCCTGGGCTATGCCGGGGCGTTGGTGGTGGTGCTGGGTTCGGCAACCGTGGCGCTGGCGCCGTCGTTGCTCGCCGGGCTCAGGGCCCGGCGGTTGCGCCTGGCGTCCTAGGCTAGGTGCCCAGCATGTCTTCGGGGCGAACCCACTGGTCGAACTCCCCATCGGTGAGGTAGCCCAGTTCCAGCGCGGCTTCCCGCAGCGTCAGCCCTTCGGCATAGGCCTTCTTGGCGATCTCGGCGGACTTGTCGTAGCCAATGTGCGGGTTGAGCGCGGTGACCAGCATCAAGCCACGCTCCAAGTGTTCCGCCATTTGCACAGGGTCAGGCTCCAGCCCGGCCACGCAGTGTTCCTGGAAGTTGTTGCAGCCGTCGGCCAGCAGGCGGATCGACTCCAGCAGGTTGTGGATGATTACCGGCTTGTACACATTCAACTGCAAGTGACCCTGGCTGGCGGCAATGCCGATGGTCACGTCATTGCCCAACACCTGGCAGGCCAGCATCGACAGTGCTTCACACTGGGTCGGGTTGACCTTGCCCGGCATGATCGAGCTGCCCGGTTCGTTGGCCGGCAATTTCACTTCGGCCAGCCCGGTGCGCGGCCCGGAGCCCAGCAGGCGCAGGTCATTGGCGATTTTCATCAGGGCCACGGCCAGGGTTTTCAGCGCGCCGTGCAGCGTCACGAGAGGCTCATGGCCGGAGAGGGCGGCGAATTTGTTCGGCGCGGTGACGAACGGCAAGCCCGATAGCGCCGCCAGCTCCGAGGCAATCGCCTCGCCGAAGCCATGGGGCGCATTGAGCCCGGTGCCCACGGCGGTGCCGCCCTGGGCCAGCTCGCACACGGCGGGCAGCGCGGCGCGGATCGCACGTTCGGCATAGTCGAGTTGAGCGATGAATGCCGACAGCTCCTGGCCGAAGGTGATCGGGGTGGCATCCATCATGTGGGTGCGCCCGGTCTTCACCAGCTTCATATGTTTGGCGGCTTGCTCTGCCAGGCCGCCGGACAGGGTGGCAATCGCCGGCAGCAACCGTTGATGCACCGCCTGCACGGCGGCGATGCTCATGGCGGTAGGGAAGCAGTCATTGGAACTCTGGGAACGGTTGACGTGATCGTTGGGGTGCACCGGGCTCTTGCCGCCGCGCTTATTGCCCGCCAGTTCGTTGGCGCGACCGGCGATCACTTCGTTGGCGTTCATGTTGCTCTGGGTCCCGCTACCGGTCTGCCACACCACCAGGGGGAACTGGTCGTCATGTTGACCGGCCAGCACTTCGTCGGCGGCCTGTTCGATCAGGCGGGCGATGTCGGCGGGCAGGTCGCCGTTACGGTCGTTGACCCGTGCCGCCGCCTTCTTGACCAGGGCCAGGGCGTGCAACACCGCCAGGGGCATGCGCTGCTCGCCGATGGCGAAGTTCACCAGCGAACGTTGGGTCTGGGCGCCCCAGTAAGCGTCATCCGGGACATCGACTTCTCCCAGGCTGTCGGTTTCGATACGGCTCATCGGGCACACTCCTTCAGGTTCGTTTGCGCAGTTTAGGCTGTGAAGAGCCTCGGGGGTTCCCCTGAAAGACTTTTCATCGGGCAATCCCTGTCCGACAAGGCCCGGGGTTGAGCCCTAAGGTTTTTTAGGCGCAGAATGGGCGCCCTTGGGGTCTTACCTCGCCTGCTAGAAAAGGAAACTCGATGACTCGTCTTCGTGCCATCTGTACCGCGGTTGCTCTGGTTTGCGCCAGCGGCCAGGTTCTTGCCGATACCGCCAGCCACAACGCCAGTGCCGAAGCCTTCCTTACCCTGGCCCACGCCGACAAGCTGGGTACCCCGGTGTACATGCAAGTGCAACAAATGTTCGCCCAGCGTTTCGAACAGACCAAGGCGCCTGCCGCCAAGCAGTCCGTACTGGACAGCTACCAGGCCAAGGCCAACGCCGCCCTCGACCAGGCCATCGGCTGGCCGAAGCTGAAACCAGACATGGTCAAGCTCTACACCACCAACTTCAGCGAATCCGAGCTCAAGGACCTGGTTGCCTTCTACCAGTCGCCACTGGGCAAGAAAGTCCTGGAAAAAATGCCGCAACTGACCCAGCAATCGGCCCAGATGACCCAGGCGAAGCTGGAAAGCGCCGTGCCGGTGGTGAACAAGCTGTTGGAAGACATGACCAACGAGCTGACGCCTAAAGCCGCCGCCCCGGCCAAGAAGAAGTAAGCAGGAATGACCATGCAACAGCGTATCGAAACGGCGCTTGCCGCCCTGGGCACCGACCACCTGAGTGTGCTGGACGAAAGCCACATGCACAGCCGTGGGTTGCAGACCCACTTCAAGGCCGTGCTGGTCAGCCCGCAGTTCGAGGGGCTCAACCGCGTCAAGCGCCACCAGAAGGTCTACGCCACCCTGGGTGACCTGATGAGCGAGTTTCATGCGCTGGCGCTGCATACCTACACGCCTGAAGAGTGGGCGAAAATCGACGCAGCCCCGGCCTCGCCGACCTGCGCCGGCGGGCATGATTGATGATCGGGTGTCTCTGACACCGGGCATTTGTTAGAATCCGCGACGCGCCGCCTAGACGGCGCGTTTTTTTTGCATCCGGTTCACCCCTTACGAGGGTAGCCACCTGGAGAGAACACCCATGACTCAACCGATTGTCGTGGCGGCACTGTATAAGTTCGTCACCCTCGAAGATTACGTCGCCCTGCGCGAGCCACTGTTGCAGGCGATGCTCGACAACGGCATCAAAGGCACCTTGCTGATCGCCGAGGAAGGCATCAACGGCACCGTTTCCGGCAGCCGCGAAGGCATTGATGGCTTGATGGCCTGGCTGAAGAACGACCCGCGCATGGTCGACATCGACCACAAAGAATCCTACTGCGACGACCAGCCGTTCTACCGCACCAAGGTCAAGCTCAAGAAAGAGATCGTGACCCTGGGCGTCGAAGGCGTCGACCCGAACAAGAAGGTCGGCACCTACGTCGACCCGCAGGACTGGAACGCGCTGATCAGCGACCCGGAAGTGCTGTTGATCGACACCCGTAACGACTACGAAGTGTCCATCGGCACCTTTGAAGGCGCGATCGACCCGAAAACCACCAGCTTTCGCGAATTTCCCGACTATATCAAAGCCAACTTCGACCCGGCCAAGCACAAGAAAGTCGCCATGTTCTGCACCGGCGGCATTCGTTGCGAGAAGGCCTCGAGCTACATGCTCAGTGAGGGTTTCGATGAGGTCTACCACCTCAAGGGCGGCATTCTGAAGTACCTCGAAGAGGTGCCGCAGGCAGAAACCAAATGGCAGGGCGACTGCTTTGTTTTCGACAATCGCGTCACCGTGCGCTACGACTTGAGCGAAGGCGACTACGATCAATGTCATGCCTGCCGCACACCCGTGAGTGTTGAGGACCGCGCCTCCGAGCACTATGTGGCGGGCATCAGCTGCCCGCATTGCTGGGATAAGCTGCCGGAGAAAACCCGCCGCAGTGCGATCGACCGGCAGAAGCAGATCGAGCTGGCCAAGGCCCGTAACATGCCGCACCCGATTGGTTTCAACTACAAGCAAACTCCTTCCGAGGCCTGAGCCATGTCCGCGCGCCTGCTCTATGTGATGGACCCGATGTGTTCCTGGTGCTGGGGCTTTGCCCCGGTGGGCGAGGCGTTGGTGGAGCAGGCCCAGGCGGCTGGCGTGGAGCTGCACCTGGTGGTGGGCGGCTTGCGTACCGGCAGTGGCGCGGCGCTGGAGCCGACCACGCGGCGCTACATCCTGGAGCACTGGCAGGCGGTGACCGACGCCACCGGCCAGCCGTTCAAGCGTGACGGCGCATTGCCCGACGGTTTCGTGTATGACACGGAGCCGGCGTGCCGCGCCATCGTCACGGCGCGCAGCCTGGCGCCGGATTGTGCATGGAAGCTGCTGGGGCTGATCCAGCGCGCGTTTTATGTCGAGGGCCGCGACGTGACTCTCGCCAGTGTGCTGGTGGAACTGGCCGAACGGGCAGGCATCCCGCGCATCGAGTTTGCCGGCGAATTCGACCGCGCCGAACAGCACGCCGCCACCGCTGCCGATTTTACCTGGGTACAGGACCTGGGCATCGCCGGTTTCCCGACGCTGCTGGCCGAGCGCAATGGCCAGTTGGCGTTGCTGACCAACGGTTACCAGCCGCTGTCCGAGCTTTCGCCTTTGCTGGGCCGATGGCTGGAGCGAGCCACCTGTGCATGAGCAACCTCAACGCACCGACCGCCTGACCTGGGCGGAAATCCGCCGCCTGGCCCTGCGCCACAAGAAGTCCCTGTGGATCGCCAATGGCGTCGCCGTGCTGGCGACTCTGTGCAGCGTGCCCATCCCTCTGTTGTTGCCGTTGCTGGTGGATGAAGTGTTGCTGGGCCGTGGCGATGCCGCGCTCAAGGTGATGAACCACGCCTTGCCCCTGGGCTGGCAGAAAGCCGCCGGCTATATCGGCCTGATGTTGCTGGTGACGCTGTTCCTGCGCTGCGGCGCGCTGGTGTTCAATGTGGTACAGGCGCGGCTGTTTGCGCGGTTGGCCAAGGACATCGTGTACCGCATCCGCGTGCGCCTGATCGAGCGGCTCAAGCGTATTTCCCTCGGCGAATACGAAAGCCTGGGCAGTGGCACGGTCACCACCCACCTGGTCACCGACTTGGACACGCTGGACAAATTCGTCGGCGAAACCCTCAGCCGGTTCCTGGTGGCGATGCTTACGTTGGTGGGCACGTCGGCAATCCTGGTGTGGATGCATTGGCAACTGGCGCTGCTGATCCTGCTGTTCAACCCGTTGGTGATCTACGCCACGGTGCAGTTGGGCAAACGCGTCAAACACCTGAAGAAACTGGAGAACGACAGCACCTCGCGGTTTACCCAGGCCCTGACCGAAACCCTGGATGCCATCCAGGAAGTGCGCGCCGGCAACCGCCAGGGCTTCTTCCTCGGGCGCCTCGGCCAGCGGGCCCAGGAAGTGCGCGACTACGCGATCCATTCCCAGTGGAAAACCGACGCATCGAGCCGCGCCAGCGGGTTGTTGTTCCAGTTCGGTATCGACATCTTCCGTGCGGCGGCCATGCTCACGGTGCTGTTCTCCGACCTGTCCATCGGCCAGATGCTCGCGGTGTTCAGCTACCTGTGGTTCATGATCGGCCCGGTGGAGCAGTTGCTGAACCTGCAGTACGCCTATTACGCGGCGGGCGGGGCGCTGACGCGGATCAACGAACTGCTGGCGCGGGCCGATGAACCGCAATACACGGGCGGCGAAGACCCGTTTACCGGGCGCGAAACCGTCGGCATCGAAGTACGTGGCCTGAATTTCGGTTATGGCGAAGACCTGGTCCTCGACCAGTTGAACCTGGCCATCGCGCCCGGCGAGAAGGTCGCAATCGTCGGCGCCAGCGGCGGTGGCAAAAGCACCCTGGTGCAACTGCTGCTGGGCCTGTACACGCCCCAGGCCGGGACGATCCGCTTTGGCGGTGCCACCCAGCAGGAAATCGGCCTGGAGACCATCCGCGAGCACGTCGCCGTGGTGCTGCAACACCCGGCGCTGTTCAACGACACCGTGCGCGCCAACTTGACCATGGGCCGCGAGCGCAGTGACCAGGCCTGCTGGCAGGCACTGGAAATCGCGCAGTTGGAGGCGACCGTCAAGGCGTTGCCCATGGGCCTGGACAGTGTGGTGGGGCGTTCCGGGGTGCGGTTTTCCGGCGGCCAGCGTCAGCGCCTGGCGATTGCGCGCATGGTGTTGGCCGAACCGAAAGTGGTGATCCTCGACGAAGCGACTTCCGCCCTGGACGCCGCCACCGAGTACAACCTGCACCAGGCGCTGGCGCGCTTCCTCAGCGGCCGTACTACACTGATCATCGCCCACCGCCTGTCGGCGGTTAAGCAGGCAGATCGAGTCTTAGTGTTCGACGGCGGTCACATTGCAGAGGATGGCGACCATCAGCAATTGATTGCTGACGGTGGTTTGTACGCCAAACTCTATGGGCACTTGCAACAAGTACGTTGATTTAGCCTAGGCTGAGCTATCGGAAGCGGTGTTTCGCGTGCGTATCCAGCAGTGCATGTGCAAGGGGCTTCATGAAGCAAAAGCGGACTCTCGGAACGCCACGGTTGTTGGGCATTGTCTGGCCCTTTATCGCCGTGGTGCTGTTCCAGGCATTGTTGGGTTGTGTCAGCCTCTACGTGCTCTCGGCGGTGCGCGGTTATGTGGCTGGCGAAAGCCTGTGGTCCAAGGGCCAGAAAGACGCGATCTACTACCTGACGCTGTATGCCGACAACCGCGACGAAACCACTTACCTCAAATACCAGCAGGCGATCGCCGTGCCCCAGGGTGGGCATGAACTGCGTGTCGCCCTGGACCGCTCCACCCCTGATCTTGCTGCCGCTCGGTTGGGTATCCTCAAGGGCGGCAACCACCCGGATGACGTCGCCAGTCTGATCTGGCTGTACCTCAACTTCCGCCATTTCAGCTACCTGGAAAAAGCCATCGAGCTTTGGACCGTGGGCGATGGCTACCTGGTGCAATTGGATGACCTGGCGCGAGAGATGCACGGTGCAATCACCCGTGACCAGGTCAGCGCCAACGATGTGCGCCAATGGAAGGCGCATATCATCGCCATCAACGAAGGTGTGACGCCCGCTGCCAAGGCGTTCAGCGATGCCTTGGGCGAAGGTTCGCGGATGATCCTGCGGCTGCTGGTGATCACCAACCTGGCCACGGCACTGGGCCTGATTGTGCTGGCGCTGTTGCGCACGCATAAACTGCTGGCCCAGCGCCATGCCTTCGCCGACGCCCTGCAGCAAGAGAAGGAGCGGGCGCAGATCACCCTGGAGTCGATTGGCGACGGGGTGATTACCACTGATGTCGATGGCGCCATCACGTACATGAACCCGGCGGCCGAGGCGCTGACCCACTGGAATTCTGCCCAGGCCCAGGGGCTGCCCCTGGCGGCGCTGTTCAATCTGCTGGATGACAATGCCCAGCCCGATGGCTTTACCCTGATCGAACATATCGTCAAGGGCCAGCTCGGCGGCGGCAGGGAGCATTCGAAAACCATCCAGCGCCTGGATGGCAGCACGGTCTCGGTGACCCTGGTAGGCGCGCCGATCCGCAGCGCCGGCAAGGTGACCGGGGCGGTGCTGGTGCTGCACGACATGACCCAGGAGCGTCAATACATCGCCAACCTGTCCTGGCAGGCGACCCATGACGCCCTGACCGGCCTGGCCAACCGCCGTGAGTTCGAGTACCGCCTGGAGCAGGTGCTCCACCCCATGGGGACGCAGCAGGGCGGGCGGCATGCGCTGATGTTCCTCGACCTGGACCAGTTCAAGTTGGTCAACGACACCTGTGGCCATGCGGCAGGCGACGAGTTGTTGCGGCATATCTGCGCGCTGTTGCAATCGGACCTGCGTGAAGGTGACACCCTGGCGCGCCTGGGCGGCGATGAATTCGGCATTCTGCTGGAGAACTGCCCGGCGGCCGCGGCTGAAAAAATCGCCGAGAGTCTGCGTCATACGGTGCAAAGCCTGCACTTCGTATGGAAGGGCCGGCCGTTCATGACCACCGTCAGCATCGGTCTGGTGCACCTTGGGCACACCCCGACGACCCTGGAAACCTCACTGCGCGCCGCCGACATGGCGTGCTACATGGCCAAGGAAAAGGGCCGCAACCGCGTGCAGGTCTACCACGCCGACGACTCGGAATTGTCCGTGCGCTTCGGCGAAATGGCCTGGGTGCAGCGCCTGCATATGGCCCTGGAAGAAAACCGGTTCTGCCTCTATGCCCAGGAAATCTCACCCCTGGGGCACACTGACGGTGGCGATGGGCATATCGAGATCCTGCTGCGCCTGCATGACGAGTCTGGCCGCATCATCCTGCCGGACAGCTTTATTCCGGCCGCCGAACGCTATGGCTTGATGACGTCCCTGGACCGCTGGGTAGTAGAAAATGTGTTCAAGATCATCAGCCGATGTCTGCAGGAGCGCCCGGGGCGTCCCATGGCGATGTGTGCGATCAACCTGTCAGGCATCACCATTGGCGATGATGACTTCCTCGGGTTTTTGCGTGAGAAGTTTCATACATACAATATTCCGCCGGGCATGATCTGTTTTGAAATTACTGAAACCAGCGCAATTGCAAATTTGGGCAGTGCGATCCGATTTATCAATGAACTCAAAGCCTTGGGTTGTCATTTTTCGCTGGATGACTTTTGTGCCGGAATGTCCTCGTTCGCATATCTCAAACATTTACCTGTAGACTTCCTGAAGATCGATGGAAGTTTCGTAAAGGATATGCTGGACGACCCGATTAACCGCGCGATGGTCGAAGTGATCAACCACATCGGCCATGTCATGGGTAAGCGCACAATTGCAGAGTTTGTCGAGACACCGCACATCGAACAGGCGTTACTCGAAATTGGTGTGGATTACGCTCAGGGCTACCTGATTGAACGACCGCAATTGTTTACCTTTGATAGCTTGCAGTGTCGACCTGTGCGGCCGCAGCCTCTGTTATTCAAGGCGCCCGGCACATTCCGCTGAAAACTTTGCTGGTCTGTACAATCACACTTAAAAAGGAGCCTTACAGTGATCGACACATTCAACAGAACCGGCCCGCTTATGGAAGCCTCGAGTTACCCCGCCTGGGCTCAGAAACTGATCCTGGACTGTAGCGAGAGCAAGCGCCGAGTTGTCGAACACGAACTGTACCAGCGCATGCGCGACAACACGCTCAGCGCCAGGACCATGCGCCACTACCTGATCGGTGGCTGGCCGGTGGTGGAGCAGTTTGCCTTGTACATGGCACAGAACCTCACCAAGACCAAATTTGCCCGCCATCCTGGGGAGGACATGGCGCGCCGCTGGCTGATGCGCAATATACGCGTGGAGCTCAACCACGCCGATTACTGGGTCAATTGGGCCCGTGCCCACGGCGTGAGCCTGGACGAATTGCAAGCCCAGGACGTACCGCCGGAGTTGCATGCCCTCAGCCATTGGTGCTGGCACACCAGCTCGGCCGATTCGTTGATCGTGGCCATTGCCGCGACCAACTACGCGATTGAAGGCGCAACCGGCGAGTGGTCCGCCGTGGTGTGTTCCACCGGTGTCTACGCGGCGGCCTTCCCCGAGGAAGAACGCAAGCGTGCGATGAAGTGGCTGAAGATGCATGCCCAGTACGATGACGCCCACCCGTGGGAAGCGCTGGAAATCATCTGCACCCTGGCCGGGATGAACCCCACCAAGGCATTGCAGGCGGAACTGCGCCAAGCCGTGTGCAAGAGCTACGACTACATGTATTTGTTCCTGGAAAGCTGCATGCGTCTGGAGAAAGAAAAAGCCCCAGCGGTGATGCGTGAGCGTCAGGCGCGGGTTGCCAGCGAGGCTTGATGTAACCGTTGTGGCGAGCGGGCTTGCCCCGCGTTGGGCCGCGAAGCGGCCCGCTTTTTATTCAAAAAGCATGGGACTGCTGCGCAGTCCAATGCGGGGCAAGCCCGCTCGCCACAACATGCCCGATTACCCCAACAAGCCTTATTGCCACAGCAAGCCAGTTCGCTACAGCTGAAGGGGGTTACCCCGCCATCGCCAGGCGGTTGCGGCCTTCGCGCTTGGCCACGTACAACGCACTATCGGCCCGGCGCAGCAGGCTTTCGGCAGATTCGGCGGGCAGCAGGGTCGAGCAACCCAGGCTCACCGTCAATTCGATCCGCGTTCCGTCCGCCCAATAATCCTGGGCTTGTGTCGCCTGGCGCAGGCGTTCGCCAACCATCTTCGCCGCATCGCGGCCGGTGTTGGACAGCAGGATCAGAAACTCTTCCCCGCCATAACGAAACACCATGTCCACGTTACGCAGCTGGCTCTTGATCGATGCCGCCACAGTGCGCAGCACGTTGTCGCCGGCGGCATGGCCGTGGGTGTCGTTGATGGTCTTGAAGTGGTCGATGTCCAGCATCAGCAAGGACAGCGGGTTCAGGTGGCGGCGCGCCATGTCGATTTCCCGTTGCAGGGTCTGGTCCATGGCGATGCGGTTGCCGGTCTCGGTCAGTGGGTCACGCAGCGCGCTGCGGGTGGCGGCGCGGTAGAGCAGGGCGTTGCGCATCGGGTAGAGCAGGGTCGCCAGCAGCGATTCAAGTTGGCCGAGTTCTTCTTCCGCCAGGCGCTGGTTGCGCCGGAAGATCAGCTCGCCCAGGTGCTCGCCTTCATGGCTCAAGCTGTAGCTCATCGAGTGATGGCCGCGATGGCCGAACTCCAGGCGCAGGTCGCTGGCCTGGTGACGGTAGTGCAGGGCGTCCAGGGGCACCAGGCGTTGGATCTCACGGAAGAACAGCGCCAGAATGCGCTCCGGTTCCAGGCTGGTTTGCAGTTGCTGGCCCAGTTGCTGGCGAAGTTCGATAACGGTGGTGGGGCGGCGCGGCAGGAGGGCGGGTTGACCAAAGCCCAGGCGTTGCAATTTGGCACTGTCAAAGTCAATTGCATGGGTCTGGGTAGGTGTTTTCATAACCGTTCGGCCTCTAAGCGCTCAGCTGTCTTACAGGCTCGATGAGAGTGGCGAATGCCAGGCGTCTTACTGTTCCTTCAGTTCCGTAAAACATGAATTACAGTCTAGACCGCTTTACCGTGGGTTATAACCCCTGGGCACTGCCGCACGTCTTGTCATCGCTTAACCTGCTTGGAGAGGGTTAGAGCGAGTTTCATGCCACATTCGTTCAATTAAATAAAAAGCCTTACAAATCAAGCGACTGTTTTTATCGCTAAAAACAGTCGCCGAAGGATGACGCCAGTTATTTGGCAAGCGGGCGCCGCGCTTACTGTTTTTGCGGATCGAACTGTTTATCGCGAATAAACAACGCCGGGATGACGCCGCAGATGAAGTACGCGCCGCCCATTACCAGGAACCCCATGCCGATGGAGCCATGGGACGCCAGGAAACCAATGGCTGCCGGTGCCACTGCCGCACCAATGCGCCCGATGTTGTAGGCCCCGCCCACTGCCGAACCACGAAACTTCGCCTCGAAGCTTTCGGTCATGTAGGTGGCATTCACGCCATAGGGAATCCCGTACAGGAAACCGAACACCACCAGCATCCACAAGATGTTCTCCGGGCTCTGGAACAACACGATTACCGGCAGGAAGACCGCCGTGCCCAGGGCGCCAAACGCAAACACGGCGCGACGTCCCAGGCGATCCGCCGCCAACCCCGCAAGGATCTTGCCGAAGATCATCGCGGCGTAGGTGCCGACCATATAGCTGGTCATCGACTTGAAGTTCATCCCCAGTTCGCTTTCCAGGTAGGACGGCATCCAGTTGTTCACACCGTAGTAGCCGAACTGCAGGAAGCCTGCGGTCAAGGCCCAGAGCAGGAACATGCGGCTGGCTTTGGGGTCGCTGAAGATCAGCTTGAACATGCCGTCGGGCTTTTTCTGCTGGGCTTGCCGGGTGCCATTGGCTTTCTCCTGCGCGCGCTCGGCGCGTGCGGTCAGCCAGGCTTGAGGCTCTGGCACCAGGCGTTGCATCAACACGGCGAGGATCACCGGGATGATCGCCACGTAAAACAACCAGCGCCAGCCGTGTTCGGGCAGGATCCAGCCTGCCAGCAGCGTGGCGACGATGTACCCCACCGACCAGCCAGCCTGCAGGGTGCCGAGCACAGTGGTGCGGTAGCGGGTCGGCACGTATTCGGCCATCAGCGTATTGCACGCCACATACAGCGCACCCAGGCCGAGGGAGGCGAAAAACCGCGTGCTCGCGAACTGCCAATAGCCGTGGGTCATGCCCAGGATCGCCGTGCCCACGGAGAACAGCACGATGCTCCACACGACGGTTTTGACCCGGCCGAAGCGGTCACAGGCCCAGCCCCCGTAGATGCCACCAATGGCCATGCCGGCCAGGGTGAAACTGCCCAGGCTGCCGGCCTCGACGCTGGTCAGGCCGAACTCGGCCTTGAGGCTGCTGAGGCTGTAGGACAGCAACATCAGGTCTGCGCCATCGATCAACAGACCGAGGAAGCAGAAGATAAAGACAATGATCCACAGTTTGCTTTTTGCAGGCGACAACGCGCCCGCCGATGCGGCGACTTCCATAGCGATACCTTGTTGTAGTTGTTAGGGCATTGGGTATGGGTGGTGCTCAGCGTTGCGCCGCGCGAATCATGTTGCGGGCAATCACCAGTTGCTGGATCTGCGTGGTGCCTTCGTAGAGGCGGAACAGGCGAACATCCCGGTAGAAACGTTCAATGGCGTACTCGCTGATATAGCCGGCGCCGCCATGGATCTGCACACAGCGGTCAGCGACGCGACCGCACATCTCGGTGGCGAACATCTTCGAGCAAGAAGCTTCGGTGCCGATGTCCCGGCCTTCATCACGCTTGCGGGCGGCGTCGAGCACCATGCAGCGCGCCGCATAGATTTCGGCCTTGCTGTCGGCGAGCATGGCCTGGATCAGCTGGAACTCGGCAATCGGCTGGCCGAATTGCTTGCGTTCGATCGCGTAGTTCAGCGCGTCACCCAGCATGCGCTCGGCGGCGCCCACGCTGACGGCGGCGATGTGCAGGCGGCCTTTGTCGAGGACCTTCATGGCGGTCTTGAAACCCACGCCTTCCACGCCACCGATCAACTGGCTGGCTGGCACGCGGACGTTGTCGAAGATCACGTCGCTGGTGTGCGCGCCGTGCTGGCCCATCTTGTGATCGCGCTTGCCCAGGGACAGGCCTGGCGTGTCACGTTCGATGATGAACGCGCTGATACCGCCCGAGCCGCGGATCGCCGGGTCGGTGCGCGCCATCACCGTGAAAATCCCGGCGTGGGGTGCGTTGGTGATAAAGCGCTTGGTGCCGTTGATCACGTAGTGGTCGCCATCGCGTACGGCGGTGGTTTTCAGCGAGGCGGCGTCGGAGCCGGAGTCGGGTTCGGTGAGGCAGAACGAGCTGAGCAGCGCACCGCTGGCCAGCAACGGCAGGTAATGTTCCTTCTGCGCGTCGGTGCCGTCGAGCAGGATGCCGATGGAGCCGATGCCATTGTTGGTGCCGAAGTACGAGCGGAAGGCCGGGGAGGTGCGCCCCAGTTCAAAGGCGATGGTCACCTCTTCTTCCATGGTCAGGCCCAGGCCGCCGTAGGCTTCGGGAATGGTCAGGCCGAACAGGCCCATGTCCTGGAATTGGCTGATGATGTCCGCCGGGATTTCATCGGTTTCGGCGACTTCGTTTTCCCGTGGGATCAGCGCTTCATCGACGAACTGCGCAATGGCGTCCACCAGGATATGCAGGGTTTGTGCGTCTCGGATCATGTGCAGCCCTCAGCGGCCCGTTCGGCGGGCCTGTTATCGTCAATCTGCCGAGGCCATGCACCTGTCCAGCTAGCGGGTGGCGGCCTCGATATTGTTCACCATGTGCTTGAGGCGGGGGCCGATGTCGTCTTCGAGTTTCTCCCGGGAGAGGTGGAAACTCGGTCCGCCACAGTTGAACGCCAGCAAGCCGTGTTGTGCGTGTCGCAGCGGTACGGCGATGGCGTTGACATCGCGGTGCCACTCACCGATCGACATGCAATAGCCGAAATCGGTGTAGTCCCGGAAGGCGCGTTCCAGCCCCTTGCGGATGTTCGGCCAGTCCTCCAGATGGCGCTGGCGGATGTGGTCGAGAATGAACTCCCGCTCGTTTTCCGGCATCGCTGCCAGGCAGGCGCGGCCTGCTGAACTCAAGTGCAACGGCAACCGTGTACCGACCTGGCGGCGCATGGTCATGTTGGCTTCGCCCTGGACCACATCCAGGTACACCGCGTCGAGGCGGTCGCGGGTGGCCATCGCGACGGCCGCCTGGGCGTACTTGGCCATGGTCTCCATCAACGGGTGGGCCACGGCGCGGATCGACAGGTTCGACAACATGGCGTAACCGAAGGCCATCACGCCCACCTCCAACTGGTACCGGCCCGACTGCGGCAGGTGCCTGAGGTAACCCAAGCGGGTCAGGGTGTGGGTCATGCGGGTGATCGTCGGTTTCGGCAGCCCGGTCTTGCGCGCCAGTTCCTGGTTGCCCAGCACACTCTCGCTCGGCGTGAAACAGCGCAGCAGTTCCAGGCCACGGGCCAGGGCGGTGACGAACTGGCGGTCCTTGTCTTCCTCCTCATCGTTGTGCATCGGGTCAATCAACAAATGCTCGAAGGCGTTGTTGCCTGCTGGGACTTGGTTGTTGTCCGAGTCCGGGTTTCGACGGCGCATGTTAAGCCTCATTTTTTTATAAAATCAACAAAACAAAATAGTATTCCGCACAGCGAAACTAAGCAACTTTTTGCCTAGCGATTATTTGATACGATAAACCCCAATAAAACAGCAGGTTAAAGACTGTATGTGCATGAGTTCGGGTTTTTACGTTTACACCTGTGGGGACGATACTTATGATTATCGATAAATACGGAATGTTATTTCGCATAGCGAAACAAGTGCAATCCAACTAACAAGAACTGTGCAGCAGGAGTCAATGTGACCAACGCTAACCCACCCGTGGTGACCCTCGACGTCCAGGACAATGGCGTGGCCGTGGTCCGTATCCATCGCCCCGAAGTCAAGAACGCCCTGAATACCCAGGTGCGTGAAGCGCTCGCCGAGCACTTTCGCGCTTTGGCTCGCCGTCAGGATGTGCGTGCCATTGTGCTGACGGGGGGCGAACAGTTCTTCGTCGCAGGTGCGGATATCAAGGAGTTCGCCGCTGCCGGGGCGATCGATATGTACCGCCGCCACACCGAATATCTGTGGGAAGCCATCAGTCGCTGCCCCAAGCCGGTGATCGCGGCCGTCAATGGTTTTGCCCTGGGCGGTGGCTGTGAGCTGGCGATGCATTGCGACCTGATCGTGGCGGGCGAGTCGGCGCGGTTTGCCCAGCCGGAGGTCAAGCTGGGCTTGATGCCGGGGGCGGGCGGCACCCAGCGGCTGGTGCGGGCGGTGGGTAAATTCCAGGCGATGCGCATTGCGCTCACCGGCTGCATGGTCAGCGCGAAGGAAGCCCTGGCCATGGGCATGCTCAGCGAGATGGTCAGCGACGATCAGACACTGCCCCGCGCCCTGGAACTGGCCGCGCAGATCGCCGCGCTGCCGCCGTTGGCGGTGGAGCAGATCAAGGAGGTGATGCTGGCCGGTGCCGACCTGCCGCTGGAGAGCGCCCTGGTGCTGGAGCGCAAGGCGTTCCAATTGTTGTTCGACTCCAAGGACCAGAAGGAGGGCGCTGCGGCGTTCTTCGAAAAACGCACGCCGCAGTACCGGGGGGAATAAGCATGAGCGACGCTATCAACACGATGGGCCTGGTGGGCACCGGTGTCATGGGCGCGGGCATTGCGCAAATCGCTGCTCAGGCCGGTGTTCGGGTATGCCTGTTCGATGCTCGCGACGGCGCTGCGCAAGCGGCCCGTGACAGCCTCGGTGGTACATTTGCGAAGTTGGTGGGCAAGGGCAAGATCAGCCAGGCGGCGGTGGACGCAGCGTTGGCCAACTTGCAGGTGATCGACCGCCTTGAGGACCTGCGCGATTGCGACCTGGTGGTCGAAGCCATCGTGGAAAACCTCGACGCCAAACGCGGCCTCTTGCAACAGCTTGAAGGTATTGTCAGCCCCACGTGCATCCTGGCGACCAACACGTCTTCACTCTCCGTCACGGCCATCGCCACTGGTTGCCGGCACCCCGGGCGTGTGGCGGGCCTGCACTTCTTCAACCCGGTGCCGTTGATGCGCGTGGTGGAGGTGATCGATGGCCTGGCCACCGCGCCCAAGGTCGGTGAGGCATTGCTGGCCCTGGTTGCACGCACCGGCCATCGCGGCGTGCGCGCCAAGGACACGCCTGGTTTCATCGTCAACCACGCCGGCCGGGCCTACGGCACCGAAGCCCTGAAGATGCTGGAAGAAGGCATCGCCGAGCGCGGCGATATCGACCGTATCCTGCGCGACGGCGCCGGGTTCCGCATGGGGCCGCTGGAGCTGCTGGACCTCACCGGCCTGGACGTGTCGCACCCGGTGATGGAGTCGATCTACAACCAGTTCTACCAGGAGCCCCGCTACAAACCGTCGGCCCTGACCCGGCAGATGCTGGTGGGCGGCCGCCTGGGGCGCAAGACCGGGCACGGCTTCTATCAGTATGAACACGGCCAGCTCATCAACGGCCCGCAACCCCAGCCGGTGCCCACGGTGCAACCGCTGCCACCGGTGTGGATCGCCACGGAAAACAGTGAAGACTACGAGCGCTTGAGTGCCCTGGTGATCGACCTGGGCGCCCATCTGGAACACGCTGCGCAACCGTCGCCACAGGCGTTATGCCTATTGGCGCCTTACGGCCGCGATGCCACCAGCACGTGCGTGCACTTCGATACCGAC
Organism: Pseudomonas sp. DR208; assembly: GCF_019823005.1. Taxonomy (NCBI): domain Bacteria; kingdom Pseudomonadati; phylum Pseudomonadota; class Gammaproteobacteria; order Pseudomonadales; family Pseudomonadaceae; genus Pseudomonas; species Pseudomonas sp. DR208. The sequence goes on along the minus strand of NZ_CP081944.1, from coordinate 4,502,225 downwards.
CCGGCGCGCACGCTGTGCATCGATGTGCTGACGGACCTGTCGCGCCACCGCACGCTGATGCAAAACCCGCTGACGGCCCCGGCGATGCGCGATGCCGCTCACGCCTTGCTCGCAGCGGATGGCGTGGGCGTCACGGTGATCGGCGACAGCGTTGGTTTTGTGGCCCAACGCACCTTGGCGATGGTGGTCAACCTCGCCTGCGACATTGCCCAGCAGCGCATCGCCAGTGTCGAGGATATCGACCAGGCCGTGCAGCTCGGCCTGGGCTACCCCAACGGCCCGCTGGCCTGGGGCGATGCCCTCGGGCCACGACGCCTGCTCACGATTTTACAGCGCATGAGCGAGCTCACCCACGACCCGCGCTACCGCCCCAGCCCGTGGTTGCGGCGGCGGGCGCTGCTGGGTATTTCCCTGCGCCATGAAGCGCCGAAAGCCGGCTGATTTCCCAACCTCACAGGATAAGAACAATGGGTGCATTGACAGGTTTGCGGGTGCTGGATCTGAGCCGTGTGTTGGCCGGCCCCTGGTGTGGGCAAGTGTTGGCTGACCTTGGCGCGGAAGTGATCAAGATCGAACGCCCGAAAAGCGGCGACGACACCCGTGCTTGGGGCCCGCCGTGGATGAAGACCGACACCGGTGAGTCGTCCGGCGAGGCTTCGTATTACCAGTCGACCAACCGTGGCAAGTTATCCGTGGCCATCGACATCGCCAGCCCCGAAGGCCAGGAGTTGGTACGGGCGCTGGCGGCCAGTTCCGATGTGTTGATCGAGAACTATAAAGCCGGCTCCCTGGCCCGCTACGGCCTGGACTACGCGACCCTGGCCGAGCTCAACCCGCGCCTGGTGTATTGCTCTATTACCGGCTTTGGCCAGACCGGCCCGCGTGCCGAGGAGCCGGGCTACGACTTCATCATCCAGGGCATCGGCGGCCTGATGAGCATCACCGGCGAGCGCGATGACTTGCCCGGCGGCGGCCCGCAAAAGGTCGGCGTGGCGTTCTCCGACCTGATGACCGGCCTGTATTCCACCGTGGCGATCCAGGCCGCGCTGCTCAGCCGTGAGCGCACCGGCGTGGGCCAATACATTGATATGGCGTTGCTGGATGTGCAGGTCGCGACCTTGGCCAACCAAAGCATGAACTACCTGGCCTCGGGCAAGGTGCCGCAGCGTTATGGCAATGCCCACGCCAATATCGTGCCTTACCAGGTGTTCCGTGCCGCCGACCGCGACTTCATCATCGCCTGTGGCAACGACAGCCAGTTTGTCGCGCTGTGCCAGAGCATCGGCCTGGCGCATCTGCCGGACGACCCGCGCTTTCGCCGCAACGCCGACCGCGTGGCCCATCGCGAAGAGATTGTCGCGCTGCTCTCGGCGCACTTTCTGGGGCGCAGTGCCGATGAGTGGGTGGCGTGTATCCATGCCTCGAAGGTGCCGGTGGGGGCGATCAACTCCATCGCGCAATCCCTGGAAGAACCCCAGGTGATCGCGCGCAACCTGATGGTGAAGATCCCCCATCCGCAAAACCCGGAGTTCGCCATGGTCGGCAGCCCGATCAAAATGTCCGGCACCCCCGTGGAGTATCAGCGGCCGGCGCCGAGGCTGGGGCAGCACACCGACGACATCCTCGGCGAGCGGTTGGGCTTGTCACCGGAGCAACTGGCCCGACTCAAGGCCCGCGGGATCGTTGAACAGCAGGGTTAGACCAGGGTGGTGCGGTCGATCTGCGCGATGGACGTGACGCCAGTCAGGGTCATGGCCACGCGCATCTCCTTGGCAAAGATGTCCAGCAGGTTTTCCACGCCGTGCTGGCCATCGGCGGCCAGCGCGTAGGCGGTGGCGCGTCCCAGCAGGCACGCCTTGGCACCCAGGGCGAGCATGCGCACCACGTCCAGCCCGGAGCGGATGCCGGAATCCACCAATACGGTGAGGTCATCGCCCACTGCATCGGCAATCGGCGGCAAGGCTTTGGCGGTGGACAACACGCCGTCCAATTGGCGGCCGCCGTGATTGGAGACCACGATGCCATCGGCGCCGAAACTCACCGCGTCCTTGGCGTCCTGGGGGTCGAGGATGCCTTTGATGATCATCGGGCCTTTCCAGAACTCGCGGATCCACTCCAGGTCTTTCCAGCTGATCGACGCGTCGAAATTGTTCGCCAGCCAGCCGATGTAGTCTTCCAGGTGGGTGGGTTTGCCCAGGTATTTGGAGATATTACCCAGGTCATGGGGACGGCCCATCAACCCCACATCGAAGGCCCATTGCGGCTTGGCGACGGCTTGCAGCATGCGTCGCTGTGCGGCGAACGGGCCGGACATGCCCGAATGGGCATCGCGATACCGTGCGCCGGGCGTGGGCATGTCCACGGTAAATACCAGCGTCGTCACACCGGCCGCTTGCGCGCGCTCCAGCGCGTTGCGCATGAAGCCGCGGTCCTTGAGCACGTACAACTGGAACCAGATCGCTTGCGCGCTTTGCGACGCCACTTCTTCAATCGGGCACACCGACACCGTCGACATGCAGAACGGGATGCCCTTGTTCGCCGCCGCCTTGGCTGCCTGCACTTCACCGCGCCGCGCATACATGCCGGTCAGGCCGACCGGGCTGAGGATCACCGGCATGTCGAGTTCCTGGCCGAACACCGTGGTCTTCAGGCTCAGATTGTCTACATTGCGCAGGATGCGCTGGCGCAGGCTGATCTCGGCCAGGTCCGAACTGTTCGCACGCATCGTGTGCTCGGCGTAGGCGCCGCCGTCGATGTAGTCGAACAGGAAGCGCGGCAGCTTGCGCTTGGCGGCTGCGCGGTAGTCGGAGGCGGACGAGATGATCATTTTTAGAGGCTCCACGGGCAAGGTGGCTTCAGGATAGGCAATTCTCTGGCATGATAAAAACAACTTTTATCGCTGGCAGCCAGTCGCCAAAGGAATACTGATGAACCTGAGAACATTGCGCGCCTTTGTTGAAGTGGTGCGCCAGGGCGGATTTTCCCAGGCTGCCGAGGTGGTGTCCTTGACTCAATCCAGCGTGAGCAAGGCGGTCAAGACCCTGGAAGACGAACTGGGCACGCCGCTGCTCAATCGCCTGGGCCATCGCAACGAACTCACGGCGGCCGGCGAAATTGCCTACCGTCGCGCCCTGGTGCTGCTCGCCGAGCGCAATGACCTGGTGGCCGAGATAAACGACCTGTGTGGCCTCAAGCGCGGCGTACTGCGCATCGGCCTGCCGCCGGTGGGTTGCGGCGTGCTGTTCGCGACCATGTTCGCCACCTACCGCAGCCGTTACCCGGACATCGACATCGAACTGACCGAATATGGCAGCAAAAAACTGCGCGAATGCCTGGAAGCAGGGGAGGTCGACCTGGCTGCGCTGCTGCTGCCGGTGGACGAAGACTTCGACTTCCAGCCCGTGCGCAACGAACCGTTGATGGCGGTGCTGCCCATCAGCCACCCGCTGGCCCGCCTTGAACGTATCGACTTCACCGACCTGGCCGATTCGCCGTTCATCCTGTTTGAAGCCGGCTTCGCCCTCAACGCCAAGATTCTCGCCGCCTGCGAGCGCAAGGGCGTCACCCCCAAGGTGACCGCCCGCAGCGGGCAGATCGACTTCATCATCGACCTGGTCGCCGCCGGCCTGGGCGTAGCCTTCGTGCCACGCATGCTGGCGCACAAACACCAACACCCCGGCATCGCCCTGATCCCCCTGGACGAACCCCACACCGACTGGCACATCGCCCTGGCCTGGCGCGCCAGCGCCCACCTGCCACCCGCCGCCCTGGCCTGGCTGGAACTGGCTAGGGAGCACGCCGTTTCAACCGGCCATCCGGTTTAATCACGCCGAGTGCCAGAGAAAGCTTGACTTCTCCTTTTCAATCAGTAACATACGGCGCATTCCGCGATAGCTCAGTTGGTAGAGCAAATGACTGTTAATCATTGGGTCCCTGGTTCGAGTCCAGGTCGTGGAGCCAGATAGCGACATAAAGAGAAGCCTGCAGAGATGCAGGCTTTTTTTTGCCTTGGATTTCTCTGGGGGGGATCAAAGCGCACAGCGTGATAGGCATGAAGGCGTCTCTAATCCTACGATTCAGAGGGAAGCCCCATGAAAGTCGCTGCAGTGGTTTCAACCAAAGACGGCAGAGTCGGCGTAGCGAACGTCAGGATTCAGCCCCTGGCGGATGACCGAAATACGCCTTGTAGGCGTGGTTGAAGTTGGCAGGGTTGGCGTACCCCAGGCGGTGTGCAATCTGCGCCACGTGCCATTTGCGCTGGCGCAGCAGGGTGCGCGCCAACTCCAGGCGCTGCTGGCGCACATAATCGAGCATCGATTGGCCGTACACCCGGCTGAAGGCACGTCTGAGGGTGGTTTCACCCACGCCCAGTTCCCGTGCCAGCGCCAGCGTGCCGGGTGGTTTCATCAGGTTTGCGTCGAGCTTGAAGCGTGCTTCATGTGCCAGGTCCGAATGGCTGCGCAACGGGGCCGTGGGCTTGGCCGGTTGTGGCGCCAGGTGCGTGGCCAGCTCGACCAGCACGGCCAGGCTCAGGCTTTCCTGGTTCAGCCGTTCCAACGCCCCCTGGTAGGGCGAGTGATAAAGGCGCTCGAACAAACGCCCGACGGCGCGACAGCCGTGCAGTTCTGAAAAGTGCATGCCATCGTCGAGCAGCCTGGCCAGCGATTGCAGTGACGGGTCTTCTTCGGCCAATTGGCGTAGGTAGTCGCCGCCGATGCGCAGCCCGGCCATGCGCGCACGGCTGCCGGCAGGCATCTGGTCCATGGCTTCCATGCTTTCGCTCAAGCCCAGCACATGGGGCGCGCCGGGGGTGTATTCATTTAGCCGGCCGTCTACCTGATGCTGCCATTGCCCACCCAGTACCTGCACGATGCACACGCTGTCGGGCAGCACCTTGTGGATGCGTAACGGTTCGGGGAACTGCAAATCGCAGTCGAAATACTGCAGGTGCGGCCGCACCGTCTGCGCACGGTAATGGCCGATCGCGCTGCCCATGACCTGCTGCGCGCTGTCATCGAATACACCGGCCTGGTCCAGGGCCTCTGGGTGATCGAAGCAGAAGTGGGTGTCCAGATAGGGGTTGCGGCGGTCCATTGGCAAAAGCGTCCGTCAGAGCGGGTGGGCAGCGTTGCATGATATCGACATCGGGCAGGCCGATCAGTTGTTGTGAGCCACGGCCTTATTATTGTGCGCCACGGCCGCACCGCTTGGCAGGCGTCGGCGCGTTGATTTCAATGGTCGGCTTTGAACTGTCGAGGAAGCCGTAAATGTTGATATATCGCAAGTGGGCAGCGCTGCTGGGCCTGGTTCTGGCCGTGATCGCGGGGATCGCCCAGGCTGACAACCGCCCGGAAGTCGCGGAAAAAGTGTTGGCCTATGCCGGCGAAGGCGGCGTGAAAGTCTGGACCCTGCGCATCGGCGCGCGCAGTGACAATCAGGCGCTGGTGCAGGTAGAGGGCGTGGACCACGACTGGAACATGAAGATCCAGAAAATGGCCGTGGAAAAGACCGGCAAGGACACCCGCTATTCCACCACCGTGGACGGCCAGAAGTTCGTCGTGCTGGTGCTGCGTCAAGGCTGGGGCGAGCTGTACTTGCCCGGCGACGCTCAAGCGTTGAACGTTGGCTATGACGAGTTCCTGTCCAGCCAAGGCAATGCGCAGGCATTCCTGACCGATTATTTGCAGGCCAACTGAGCAGTGGGTCGATTCGCACGGTGGTCGTGGGCGCTAACGATACTGGTACTGCCGCTGGCCCTGATGGGGTGGGCCAGTCTGCAGAGCTGGCGCGCCGATGAAGTGCTGCGGGACGCGCAAAGTATCGACGGCGACTACGCCTGGCTGCGTGTGCGTCAGGCCCTGGCGGGGTTGGCGTACTGGCTGGCCATCGCCGCGTTGGTGGCCGGGCTCTCAACATGGCTCAAGATGCGGCTGGACGCATGGCGCGCGCGGCAATCCAAGGACTTTCTCTACGGCCGTCTGTTCCTCTGCTGGCGTGCTCTGGGCCACTGGTTGGTGGCCTACACCGGGCTGCTGGTCTGCGCGATGGCGCTGTGCCTGCTGTATGAACTGAGCTGGGGCTGGAGCCACTTCAAGGCCGGCGGCTGGTTCATGCTGTTGGTGGCGGTGCCAGTGATTACCGTGCTCTGGACAGGCTGTCTGTTGATTGAGCGGTTGCGCCGGCAATGGCACGCCTTGGACCGGCCTTCCTCGGCGTTTCTGGGCCAAACCCTGGGGCGCGCCAAGGCACCGGCCTTATGGGCGTGGGTTGAGCAACTGGCCAATACGGCCGGTGCGCCGGTGCCCGACCATATCGTGGTGGGCATCGACCAGGCATTTTTCGTCACCAGCGTCGATGTCGCGCTGCAACCCGCCGGTGACGTGCTCAGCGGGCGCACCCTTTACTTGCCGCTGACCTACCTCTCTAGCCTGAGCCAGGCCGAAGCGGCGTCGATCATCGGCCATGAGCTGGGCCATTTCAGCAGTCGCGACACCGAACGGGGCAGCGAGATCGGGGCGCATTTCAGCCTGATGTGCCTGCACTTTTCGTATATCAGCGCTGGGGATGCCGACCCGGCGTGGGTCGAGCGCCCGGCAATCTGGATGACGCAGCGTTTCCTGCACCACTTTCAACTGGCGGTGCACCACTGGGGCCGCGCCCAGGAATTGGTCGCAGATAGGGTGGGCGGCAACATCGGCGGTGAGCGCTTATTCTGCCAGGCACTGTTACGCGTTATCGCGCTCGACGGTGAGATCCACACGCTGCTCACCGAGCGCCACCCGAACCTGATCCAGGCCCTTGCCGACCACCTGCTTCATACACCGCTGCGCTTGGACAAGGCAGCGCTGGACCATGCCATCGCGCACCCGTTCGATACGCACCCGCCGACATCACTGCGCATGCAGCAACTGGGCGTGCGACTGGATGACGACCTGCTGGCCCAGGCCACTCGCGTGCCTACCGAGCACGACCGCCACTGGTTCAGCCAACTCACCCATGCATCGTCCTCCGATGTCGGGCTGCCTGTATCACCGCCTATATCAATCGCTCAAGGAGAATGACCCATGACCCAACCCTCCGATCCGCTGTCGGATCTCGCCAGCACACTCAGTCAGGAATATGCCGACTCCCGCGAAGCTCAGCGCGAGCGTGCGATCGCCGAACTCGAGCAGGTCATCCATCGCGTGCCCGAGCAGACCGAATTCACCAATTCGCGCCGTTACAAGGTGCGCGGTCCGCTGTTTTTGCTGATTGCCCTGGGCTTGCTGGGCTTCGGGCTGCACCGAGGTTACAACGGCTTGGCCGTGTGTGCCGCGGTGATGGCCGTGGTGTTCGTACTGCTCACTTGGCAGCACCGCAACGCCGGGCAACATGCCTTTATGCGCCTGACCCGCCGCCAGTTGTTTGTGGACACCTTGAGTGCGCCGGTCGATCTCGTCGAAATTGCCGACGTCAGCGTCAGTGAGGAAGGCTGGCTGACGGTGCAGAAACTGATTTTGCGACCCGGTGCGCCCCTGCCTGTGCATCGCGCCACGCGACAGCTGTTCGGCAACCAGGCGCTGGCCCTGAACAAACCCCAGCCGCAGATCCTGATTCAATCCGCCGGCGTGATGCATGAGGGCCATACCCTGGATGACGACCAGATCGCAGGCATCCTCAACGCCTATTGCCAAGCCGCCCAGGCCCAACAACATCTTGATGCGCTGCGCCAGGGCACTCAGCGCGATTCCTGAGCGGTTGTACGGTAGAGCCGGTTCAGGGTTGTTGAAATTGCCTCGCTGCATTGACATCCAGATCCGCAAATCAACCTGTTGAGCATTCAGTTTATGACCGTGATCGCGCCAGTTGCGATGGCCGCGATCAACATCACCAGCACGGTGCCGAAGGTCCACTTCAGCGAGACCCGCTGGTTATCGCCATAGTCAATGTCCAGCAGCCCGCACAGTAGGTAAGTGGAGGCCACCAGCGGGCTGAGCAGGTGCACTGGCTGGCCGATCAACGAGGCGATGGCCATTTCGTGGGGGCCGATGCCGTAGTGGGCAGCGGTTTCGGCGAGGATGGGCAGCACTCCAAAATAGAACGCGTCGTTGGTCAGGACGTAGGTGAACGGCATGCTGAGCAGCGCGGTGATGACTGACATGCCGTGGCCAGCCTGCTCTGGCAGGATGGCGATCAGGTTATCGGAGATAGCCTTGATCATCCCGGTGCCGCCCATGATGCCGACGAAGATGCCCGCCGCAAAAATCAGCAGGGTCACGGCCAACACATTGTCGGCGTGCCGACCGATGACTTCCTTCTGCTGTTTGAGCGTCGGGTAGTTGATCAGGCAACCCAGGCCGAAGGCGACCATGAACAGGATCGGCAGCGGCATCAGGCTGAGCATCATCGAGCTGATGAGGGCGACCGTCAGGACCACATTGAACAGAAATTTCGGGTCGCTCAGGCGAACGTGTGCGTAGCCTTCGAGCACCTTGTCTTCGCTGACGCTGACAATACCCAAACGGCGGTATTCCATTCGACCTAGCCACCAGGCGGCAAAAATCACCCATACACCGCCAGCAATCATGATGGGAACCATCTGTAAAAACAGCTCGGTGATGTCGACGTGCATGGCACTGGCCGCTCGCGAAAACGGCCCGGCCCACGGCAGGATGTTCATCACCCCGATGGCCAGCAGTAGCACGGTGGCCATGACCTGCAAACGAATGCCGGTCAGACGATACAGCGGCAAAAAAGCTGCTGTGGCGATGATGTACGTGGTTGCGCCGTCGCCGTCCAGGCCGACGCACAACCCCAGCACGGCGGTGCCGACAACGATCTTGCGCGGGTCGCCCTTGACCAGCCGCAACAGCACCTTGATCAGCGGGTTGAACAGACCGGCGTCGGTCATCATGCAGAAATACAGGATTGCGAAGGTCAACATGATGCCGGTGGGGGCGAGCATCTTCACGCCGTCGTACATCATGCCGCCCAGTTGCGTGGCGAAACCGCCGAGGCAACCGAAGAGGATCGGCACCAGCAGCAGCGCCACCAGCGGTGAAAGGCGCTTGCTCATGATCAGGTACATGAAGCAGACGATCATGGCGTAGCTCAGAAAGATCAACATGGGCATCCCTTTTATTGGTTTTGTAGGGGGCGAGCGCGGGACGGCTCGCGTTCTTCGGGCCGAACGAAGCCGGTGCAGCAGGCGCACAGGATTCAGCGTGTTGCGGGTTTAGTGGTGCGAGAACATCGGCTGGCCGCTGTGGGGCAGGTCGGCGACCAGGATGGAACCTGTAGAAGAGTCGGTGATGAACAATTGCCGATTGCCCTCGCCACCGAACGCCAGGTTGGTCAGGGTGCGGCCTTGGGTGCACGAGCGAATGCGGTACAGCGGCACGGCGTGAGGGTCGAACACCCAGACGCAGCCGTTACCGGCATCGCACACATACAGATTGCCTTCGCTGTCCAGCGCCATGCCGTCGGCGCCACTGACGCCCCCGGCCATGGCGGTGAAAATGCCCGCCTTGCTGGTGCCGCCGTCGCGTTGGATCGGCAGGCGCCAGACAGCGTTGCCCCGAGTCATCGCCACGAAGAGCGCGTTCTGCGCGAGGTCCATGACAAGGCCGTTGGGGCTCGGGCCGTTGTCGATCAGACGCGTGAGGGTCTGCTTTTCCAGATCATAGGCGTAGACGCGACCGGTCGGGTCCTGCTGCCCGGTCTGGCCCTGATCGGTGAAGTACAGCTTGCCGCCGGCATCGAAGAATAGGTCGTTGACACCCTTGAAGCCTTCGCTGCGACTGTGAGTGAGGAACGGTGTCACCGCGCCGGTGTGCGGAACGAGCGTCAGGAGCCCTTGCTTGTAATCGGCGATGAAAATCCGCCCGTCGCGGTGGATTTTCAAACCGTTGGGCCAGCCATCGTACTCGGCGATCAACGTCCAGTGGCCTTGAGGGTCGATGCGCAGGATGCGGCCGTAGGGAATGTCGGTGACGTACAGGTTGCCGTCCCGGTCGAAGGACGGCCCTTCGAGAAAGCTTTTGACCTTCTGCCCTGGTTTGTTGGCGCGTACCCAGTCGGAGTCGCCGTCTTTCCAGAATTCTTCGGGCAGCGTGGTGAACACGCGGGTCGACAAATCGCGAGGCGGGGCATACAGGCTCACAGGATCAGCTCCTACGGGGGCGAACGGAAAGCACCGATCTTGCTGGTGACGAGACCTTTTCGCCTTATTGTTTTTGTTCTATCTGACAGAACGTTGTGTTTGCAGATAGAACAAGGTTCGACTTTATTTTTTCAGCTGTCAACCCACCGGGATTGTCTGTTTTTCATTTCGCAATTCATCACCAGGCACTCCCAACGCTCTCGGGAGCGCCCTGACGCATCGCTCGGGATGAGAGGCGTTGACAGTAGGATTTTGTCGGCTCATGATTATTTCAGAACAGTGTTCTGTCAGATAGAACTATTGCATTCCACCACCCGGAGACCCGGCGATGAACTCTAATAACAACCTGGACATCCTGATCAGCGAGGTCGGCCCCCGTGATGGCCTGCAAAGCATTAGCGCGACCATGCCCACTGCGCTCAAGCTTAAATGGCTGACGGCCCTGGCCGACGCGGGCTTGAAGGAGATCGAGGTCGGCTCGTTCGTGTCCCCCCGACTGCTGCCGCAAATGGCCGATGCCGCCGAGTTGGTGGCGCACATGCGTCAGCGTTCGGACGTGTTCGTTACCGCGTTGGTGCCGAACCTCAAGGGCGCCGAGGCAGCGTTCAACGCGGGCGTACAAAAGATCACCCTGCCCATTTCCGTCAGCGAGCCCCATTCACTGGCCAACATCCGCAAGACCCATCAACAGGTCTACGACGAAGTGCGCACGGTGATGGCCCTGCGCAACGAGCGCTTCCCGCACGTCGAGGTCGAGGCCGGGCTGTCGACGGTGTTCGGTTGCACGATTCAGGGCGAGGTGCCCGAGGACGACGTGCTGCGCATGGCCCTTACGATGGTCGAGCTGGGCGTCGATGAAGTCGGGCTCGCCGACACTGTGGGGTACGCCAATCCGGCGCAGGTGCGTCGCGTGTTCACCCGTCTGCGCAACGAGATCGGCAGCAAGGCCGGCAGCGCGCATTTTCACAATACCCGTGGGCAGGGCCTGGCCAATGTGGTCGCGGCGCTGGACGTTGGCGTCACCACCATCGATGCCTCTCAGGGCGGTATCGGCGGTTGCCCGTATGCGCCGGGGGCGTCGGGCAATATCGTGACCGAGGATCTGGTCTACCTGCTCGAGTCCATGGGCCTGCGCACCGGCGTGGACATCGACAAGCTGGTGGCCGCTCGCGCCTGGCTGAAACAGGGCCTGCCGGGAGAGCCGCTGTATGGCTTCATCCCTGACGCAGGCGTCGGCAAGAATTTCCATTACGCCGGAGGTGCGCGATGAGCCTGCTCAATCGGAACCTTCAGGCGCTGCCGCTGGCAGGCGTGCGCGTGGTCGAGTTCGTGCACATGGTCATGGGCCCGACCTGTGGGCTGGTGCTGGCGGACCTCGGCGCTGAAGTGATCAAGGTCGAGCCGACGCCCGAGGGTGACAACACGCGTCGCCTGACCGGCTCCGGCGCTGGCTACTGGATGACCTACAACCGCAACAAGAAAAGCTTCGCGGTCGACATCAAGACCGAGGAAGGCATGGCCGCGGTGCGCAAGCTGATCGAAAGCGCCGATGTGGTCACCGAGAACTTTCGTCCCGGCGCCATGGACAAGCTCGGCCTGGGCTACGAGCAGGTCAAGGCGATCAAGCCGGACATCATCTACAGCTCGATGAAAGGCTTTCTGCCGGGGCCGTATGAACATCGCACTGCGCTGGACGAAGTGGTGCAGATGATGACGGGCCTGGCCTACATGACGGGTCCCGAAGGCCGCCCGTTACGCGCCGGTGCCTCGGTCAATGACGTAATGGGCGGTATGTTCAGCGCCATCTCGATTCTGGCGGCGCTGTGGCAACGCAAAAACACCGGGGAAGGGCAGTTCGTGCAGACCGGGCTGTTCGAGAACTCAGCGTTTCTGGTGGGGCAACACATGATGCAGATGGCAACCACTGGCAAGCCTGCCGCGCCGATGCCCAGTCGTTTGTCAGCCTGGGCGATCTACGACGTGTTCAATACCCTGGGCGATGAGCAGGTGTTCATGGGCGTGGTGAGCGACAGCCAGTGGGTCAATTTCTGCCAGGGTTTTGGCTTTACAGAGCTGGGGCGCGACCCTGGACTGGCGAAAAACACCCAGCGCGTGCAGGCCCGGGCGAGGATTCTGCCGCAGGTCCGCGAGCGTCTGGCGCAAATGAGCAAGCAGGAGGTCATGGACCTGTGCGAGCAGACGGGCCTGCCGTTTTCGCCGATCCAGCGGCCGCAGGACCTGTTCGAGGACCGGCACCTGAACGAGTCGGGTGGGCTGGCCCATCTGACGCTGGAGAATGGCGACGCGGTCAAGGTGCCAATGCTGCCGTTCGAGATGAATGGTCGTCGCTTCAATACCCGCCTCAATGTGCCGCAAATGGGCAGTCACTCTGCCGAGCTGCTCGAAGAAATGGGCTACGCGTCGGGTGACATCGAAGCGTTGCGCGGGCGTGGCATCGTTCGCTGATACCGCTGGAAGGGATTCCTGATTCCTGTAGCTGACGGACATTCCCGCCGTCAGCCTTATAAAAATAAATGCTGAGGAAACCCGTCATGGCCATCGTCACGACACCCCCGCACAGCAGCGATATCAGCAGCGTGCGCTCCCTGGATGCCGAGCAGACCCGCGTCCTGCACAAGGCCGCCTGGCGCTTGATCCCCTTGCTCGCGCTGGCGTATTTCTTCAATTACCTGGACCGCACCAGCGTCGGCTACGCCGCGTTGCAGATGACCGAGCAGTTGGGCCTGACCGCCACGCAGTTCGGTCTTGGCGCGGGCATCATGTTCTTCGGCTACTGCCTGTGCGAAGTGCCGAGCAATCTGGCGATGTACCGTTTCGGCGCCCGCCTTTGGATGGCGCGGATCATGATCACTTGGGGCCTGGCCGCTGCCGCCACCGCGATGATCGTCGGGCCGTACAGCTTCTATATTGTGCGCTTGATCCTCGGCATCGCTGAAGCCGGCTTCTTTCCCGGCGTGATTTTCTTCCTTACCCTGTGGTTCCCCGCGCAATACCGCACGCGGGTGTTGGCCTGGTTTACCGTGGCCACGCCGATCTCGTTTCTGGTGGGTGGGCCGCTGTCGATCTGGCTGTTGCAGATGCACGGTTTGCTCGGGCTTGCGGGTTGGCAGTGGATGTTTCTCATCGAAGGGGTGCCAGCGTGCATCCTCGGTTTGATTACCTTGAAGGTGCTGACCAACCACCCGGCCGAGGCCAAATGGCTGACCGCCGAAGAACGCCATGTGCTGACCGGCATGCTCGCCGAAGAGCAGAGCAAAGGTCAGCACAGCCATGGCTTCAAGGCCGCACTCAAAGACCCACGCGTGTGGATTCTCAGCTCGATCACCTTCAGCTTCACCCTGGGCTCCTACGGCATCGGTATCTGGTTGCCGCAGATGCTCAAGGCCCATGGTGTCGAAGTCAGCATGATCGGCTGGGTTGCGGCCATTCCGTACTTCTTTGCCACTGTAGCGCTACTGATCTGGGCCAAACATGTGGACCGTACCGGCAAAGGCATTTTCAACCTGACCGTGGCCATGCTGCTGGCAGGCTTTGCGTTAATCCTGGCGCTGCGAATGGACGCGCTGGTTCCGGCACTGGCAGGGATTACTTTAGCGCTGATCGGTACGATCGCTGGCAAGACGATTTTCTACACTTTGCCGGGCAAGTTCCTGCGCGGGCAAGCCGCAGCGGGTGGAATCGCACTGATCAATTCCATTGGCGCGTTTGGCGGGTTTGTCGGGCCTTACCTGATGGGCTTTTTGAAGGACTACACCGGGTCGTTCACCGCAGGTCTGATGGTCATGGGCTGCATCATGTTCGTTGCCGCAGCAATGGTCGTCTCGCTTCGCTTCTTCCTGCGCGAGTAGTGAGCAGCGGCTGCACTTTTTTCAGAAGGGATCGGGCGGCTCTGATATTGTCTTGCGGGTTGGCGGGGTGGTTTGCGAATCATCCGCCGCCTGCGAGCGACGAATCGACAATGAGTGTCTATGACTACCGAATCTGAAAAAAACCTTTCCGACCAGGCCGCCAATGCCGAAGGCGGCGTGGCTGCCGTCGACCGCGCATTTGCCATTTTGTCGGCCTTCAGCATCGAGCAGGACTGTCTGGCCCTGGCCGAAATCGCGCGGCGGACGGGGTTGTACAAAAGCACCATCCTGCGCCTGATCGCCTCGCTGGAAAAAGCCGGGTTCGTCCGTCGCCTCACCGATGGTCGTTACTCGGTCGGCCCTGAGCCTCTGCGTTTGTCGCAGCTGTACCAGACCTCGTTCCGACTGCGCGACGTGATTCACCCCTTGCTGGAGTCGATCACTGAGGAAAGCGGTGAAACCTCTTCGTTCTACGTGCTGGAAAACGGCAGCCGCGTCGTGTTGTTTCGGGTCGAGCCCAAGCGTGCGGTGCGGGTTTCGGTGCTGGAAGGCGCGCGCTTTCCGTTGCAGGCCGGAGCGTCAGGCAAGATCCTTCGGGCCTTTTCCCGCGATGCGGAGCCTGCATTGACCGAGGTCCGCGAACGCTTCTGGGCCTGCTCCTTCGGCGAGCGGGACCCGGAAACTACCGCCGTATCAGTGCCGGTGTTTGCCATGGGCCATGAGTTGAAAGGGGCGCTGACCTTGTCCGGTCCGTCCGACCGTCTGCTCAAGGAACACATCGAACATGCGGCGTCGATCCTGTTGAGAAACGCAGCCATCGCCAGCAATGCGCTCGGAGGTAATGACCGAGAGCTACGTGCAGCTCTGACACGTCTGGGCGAATCGATGGTCCGTCGTTAACCGGCGAGCGACCGCTTAGGGCCGATGTTGTGAGAGGCAGCAGTCGGCCCACCCAAGGCCGGCAATACCCATTCTCTTGGAGTCGGTAGTGGTACAAAGTTGTACATTTAATTGACGCCACTATATCGCCATCTTAAGATCGCCGCTCATTGATGGCACTACGCCATATAGAGGGATCTAGAAATGTGGCGTTCTGTACGTCGGACCAGGCTCAGCCTGCTGTCCGCATTTTTTTGCCTGGGGACCGCTGGGCTGGCCCACGCCGCACCGGTGCAAAATACGCCCGGGGTCACCGACCTGATCCGCGACCGCCAGGATCGCCTGCTCGAAGAGCAGCAACGCCGCCTTGAAGAACTCAAGGACCTGCCCGGCAAAGCCGCCGCTCCTGCCAAACCGACGGCGCCTGCTGACACCCGCTGCTTCGCCATCAAGGCCATCGAACTCACCGGTGCCGATGCGTTATCTGAAAGCGAGCGCCACGCGCTGGTCCAACCCTACATCGGGCAATGCCTGGGCGTACCGCAACTCAATGAGGTGCTTAAGCTCATCACCGACCACTACCTGGCCAAAGGACTGGTCACCAGCCGTGCCTACCTGCCGCAACAAGACCTCTCCAGCGGCGTGCTCAAGATCCAGGTAGTCGAAGGCAGGCTCGAAGGATTGAAGGGCGAGCAGGGCAGCGGCATCACCGACCGGCAACTCGCGATGAGTTTTCCAGGCAAAAAGGGTGAATTGCTCAACCTGCGTGAAATCGAGCAGATGGTGGATCAACTGAATCGTCTGCCCTCGAACCAGGCCCAGATGGAGTTGGCTCCCGGCAAAGAAGTAGGCGGCAGCGAAGTGCTGGTCAAAAACACCCCGCAGAAACCCTGGCGCGTCGGCCTGTCGCGTCACAACGGCGGCCAGCGCGCCACTGGCGAGCAGCAGTGGGGCGCCAGCCTGGATTGGGATAACCCTCTCGGTCTGGCTGACCAACTCTCCCTGCGCGGCGGCCACGATGCCGTCAGCGACCACCAGAAGACCTCGCGCAACTCGATGCTCAACTACAACCTGCCGTTTGGCTGGTGGAACCTCAATTACAGCTACAGCGAGACTGAATACCGCTCCCTCGCCCAGGCCAGCGGCTTCAACTTCAAGCAGTCCGGTGACAGCCAGAGCCACCAGTTGCGCTTGGAGCGGGTCGTCCACCGCGACGCCCTGAGCAAGACCTCCCTCAGTACCGGCGTGGCCTACCTGCGCACCAACAACTTCATCGAAGACAGCAAGCTCGCCCTGAGCAGCAACCGCCTCAGCGAAGCCCAGTTTGGCATCAACCACGGCCGGCGCATCGGCGGCTCGTTCCTCAACGTCGATCTGGGCATGCAGGACGGCATCGGCGCGCTCGATGCCCAGGCCAACCACAACCCACGGCCCGGCCAGGCCGATGCGCGCTACCGCAAATACACCGCGACAGTGAGCTACCTGTACCCGTTCAAGTTGTGGGGCGAGTCATTCAGCTTCAGTAGCCTGATGACCGGCCAACGCAGCGAAGACGTGCTGTTCAGCCCGCAACGCATGAGCCTGGGTGGGCAGTCCTCGATTCGCGGCTACAAGGATCAAAGCCTGTCCGGCGACAGCGGCGGCTACTGGCGCAACGACCTGCGCTGGAGCCGCCCGGTGACCTGGGCCTGGATGCAGCCGGTGTTCAGCGAATACGGCACCAGCCTCGGCTACGACCAGGGCGTGATCCGCCACGGTCGCTACAACGCCGAGCAGCATGGGCGCATGACCAGCAATTCCCTGGAGCTGTTTGCACGCGGCAAGAACGTCGCGGCCACAGTGACCTTTGCACACTCTTTGGAACGACCGGGGCCGATCACTGAACGTGAAGCGCCGATCTACTTCCGTATGGATTTCTTTCTTTAAATTTTTACCGCCCCTTGGGCATCGGGACATGACATGGACGTTCGCCAGCTCGCCTTCCTTGCGCGCCAACCTTCTGCTGCCTTGAAAAGCCGTTCTACCTTCCTGGGCTTGCCCAAGCGCGGGTTGGCGTTGGTGCTGGCGAACGCCATGTTCTGGCAGCCCCTGCTGGCTCAGGCGGACGGCATTGCCGTGAGCGGACCGGGTACGAGCCTTGGGCAGGCGGGTAACGGCGTTCCGATCGTCAACATCGCTGCGCCCAACGCTAACGGGCTATCGCACAACCAATTCCACGACTACAACGTCGGCGCCAACGGGGTCATTCTCAATAACGCGACCAGCCGGACCCAATCCACCCAATTGGGTGGCATCATCGTGGGTAACCCAAACTTCAATGGCAGCGCCGCCAGCGTCATCCTCAACGAGGTGAATGGCGGCAGCCCCAGCCAATTGCGTGGCTACACCGAAGTGGCGGGGCAGTCGGCCCATGTGATTGTCGCCAACCCGTATGGCATCAGTTGCAACGGTTGCGGCTTTATCAACACCCCTCAAGCCACACTCACCACGGGCAAGGCGGTCATCGAAAACGGCCAGATCAGCCGCTACCAAGTGGATCAGGGCAACGTCGCCATCGAAGGCACTGGCCTGAACGCCAGCAACGTCGATCAGTTCGAAATCATCACCCGCGCCACCACCCTCAACGCGCAGATCCAGGCGAAAAAGCTCACCATCGTAGCGGGTCGCAATGATGTGGATGCGCGCACGCTGAACGCCACGGCGCGTGCGGCGGACGGCAGCAAGGCACCGGACCTGGCGATTGACTCGTCGGCGCTGGGCGGCATGTATGTGGGTGCGGTCAGGTTGGTGGGGACCGAGGCCGGCGTAGGGGTGAAACTGTCCGGGGACATGGTCGCCGGTGGTGATATCCAGATTGATGCAGCGGGCAATGTGGTCATGGGCCAGACCTCGGCCGGTACGGCAGTGGCGGTCAAAGCAGCCAGCGTAGAGGCCAAGGGCGCCGTGTATGCCGGTACTGGCTTGTCGGTGACCACCCAAGGCGCACTGACCAATCAGCAAACCCTGGCGGCCAAGGACAGCATCACACTGGACGCTGCTGGGCGGTTGACCAACAACGGGATCATCGAAGCGGGCGTCAATGCGGATAACAGCCGCAATGCCCAAGGCGATGTGCGCTTAAAAGCAAATAGCATCGACAACAGCGGCAAGACGGTGATCGCCAGCCGTGACTTGACCATCAACACGGGCAACCTGGCCAACCAGGGTGGCACCTTGAGCGCTCAACGCGATGCGCAACTGAACGCGTCGACTCTGGACAACCAGAACCAGGGCCGCATCCTCAGCGCGGGCAACCTGGGAATCGACGCCAATCAACTGCTTAACAGCCAAGGCGGATTGGTCACCAGCACGGGCAACTTGACGGCGGGCATCGGGCAACT
The DNA here is from genome assembly GCF_019823005.1 of Pseudomonas sp. DR208. Lineage (NCBI taxonomy): Bacteria > Pseudomonadati > Pseudomonadota > Gammaproteobacteria > Pseudomonadales > Pseudomonadaceae > Pseudomonas > Pseudomonas sp. DR208. The sequence continues at coordinate 4,483,956 of NZ_CP081944.1, read as the reverse complement.
GATCAACCGCAGTGGCGAGCTGTCGAGCCAGGCTCAAGTCGTGCTGCAATTGGCAGCGCTGGACAATGTGGCGGGCCTGGTGTCGGCAGGTCAATCGTTGAGCCTCAACGCATCAGGTCTGGTCAATAACCAGAGCGGTCGAATTGCAGCGCGTCAGTCGGTACAGGTCAATACCGGCGCTCTAGACAACAGTCAAAAGGGCGCGCTCAACAGCCAAGACTCTCTGACGTTGAATCTCAACCACGGGCACTGGGATAACCGCAACGGTCTGATCAACGCCAGCGGTCAATTGACCCTTAACAACCTCAAGACCGTCGATAACCGTCAAGGCGAAATCTCCAGCACGCAGTCATTCCTCCTGGCCGCCAATAGCCTCGACAACGACGCGGGTAAAGTGCTCAGCGACCAAGACTTGACCCTGCGTATCGCCGGAGCGATGAACACTGCTTTGGGCCTGGTTTCGGCGTCTAACCTCGACATCAACGCCGCGAGCCTGAACAACCAGGGCGGCAAGCTCGGCGCACGTAATCATCTGACAACGAACATCACAGGTCTGCTGGATAACCGCACCGGCGAGCTTCTGGCAACCGACCTTGCGTCCACCACCGGTGAACTGAACAACGACCGCGGCCGCCTGCAAGGCGATCGCTCCCTGGTGCTCAACAGCGGCGTGGTGTCCAACCAGCGCGGGACATTGGCGGCAGGTGCAACCGCTACCCTCAATGCATCCCGCCTGGACAACAGCGCAGGCACGTTCACCAGCGACGGCGCGTTGGTCGCGGCGATCACCGGGCAATTGCTCAACCAGACCGGTCTGTTTGTCGCCAAAGGTGATGCACGCCTCAACCTGGGTCGCCTTGATAACCAACAAGGCACGCTTGTCGCCCATAACCTCACTGTGCAATCGAGCGGCCCGCTGAATAACCAGCGTGGCACCTTGCGCGGTGATGTCGCGTTCAACTTGAGCGCTGGCCAAGTGGATAACAGCGAGGGCGGCCGCATCAGCGCGGGCCAAATGCTGAATGCTGGCGTCAGTGGTCTGGATCAGCACAACGATGGCCGATTCTTCGGCCAGGGGGATGTGCGCCTCGATCTCAATAACGGTCATTTGAACAACCAGGGTGGCACGATCAACGCCCCAGGCCAATTACTGCTGAGCAACCTCGCCAGCGTCGATAACCAGAGCGGCGAAATTTCCAGCACCCAGGCGTTCACCCTGGCCGCGGACACCCTGAATAATCACCACGCTAAGCTCCTCAGCGAGCAGGGTTTGACCGTGCGCATCGCCCACGCACTCGATAACACGCAAGGCTTGATCTCGGCTAAAACCCTGGACGTGCGCGCCGCCAGCCTGACTAACCAAGGTGGCACGCTCAGCGCCGGCGATGGCTTGATCGCGCAGATCGACGGAGCACTGGATAACCGCAGTGGCAAGCTGTTGGCGCGCACGGCATCGGTCAACAGTACGTCGCTGGATAACCGCGAGGGCCTGCTGCAAGGCGACGCGATGCTCTCGCTCAACAGCGTGGGCCTGATCGACAATCGCCAGGGCACGCTGTTCGCCGGGCAGGCGATGGACATCACCGCGACGCGCTTGGACAACAGCGGCGGGAAGCTGACCAGCGACGGTCGCCTTACCGCGTTGCTCAGCGCGTATCTGCTGAACCAGGCCGGTCTGTTCAGCGCAACCGGCCCATTACGGGTGAGCACGGCAAGCCTGGACAATAGCGCCAAAGGCAATATCCACAGCCAGGCGGGTGTAGCCCTGGACCTGAACCACGGCCATCTGAACAACCAAGGCGGTTTGATTCATGCGCCGGGTGCGCTGCTACTGAGCAACTTAAGCAGTGTTGATAACCAGGGCGGGGAAATTTCCAGTGCCCAGGCCCTGGTGTTTACCGCAGGCAGCCTCGACAACCGGGGCGGCAAGTTGCTCAGCGAGCAAGGGCTTGTGGTGCGCGTTGCCAACGCGTTGGATAACACCAAAGGCTTGGTCGCCGCCACGGGGTTAGACCTGCACGCAAACAGCCTGGTTAACGCCGAAGGCCAGCTCAAAGTCCGCGATGATCTGACGCTGTCCGTCGACACGGCCCTTGACAATCGCCACGGTGAAATCGTCGGTGCTACCACCACCTTGAGCAGTATGAGCCTGGATAACAGCCAGGGGCTGTTGCAAGGGGATCGGTTACTTAACGTCACCACCCGTGGTATCGCGATCAACCGTGGCGGCCGTTTTGTCAGCGGTGAGCAGGCGGACCTGGCGATGGGTCAATTCGATAACCGTGGCGGCAGCGTAACGGCAGCCGGGCCGATGCAGGTAAGCGGCACGCAGCTGGATAACCGCGAGGGTGGCTTGCTCAATGCACGCCAGTCGCTGGTGATGAAGGTTGATAACCTGAACAACCAAAGCGGCGAAGTTTCCAGCCTCTCCGACCTGTCATTTAACGGCAGGCAGTTCGACAACAGCCACAAAGGTCGCCTTCTGGCGAACGGCGCACTGAGTCTGGAACTCGACCAACTGAACAACCAGCAAGGCACCGTGCGCAGTGACAAGCGCCTAACCCTGCAAACCGCCACACTGAACAACGACGGCGGTCGCCTCAGCAGCGGCGCGGCTTTGAGTCTGAGCACCAACGGCGTTCTGAGCAACCGCAGCGGCGAACTGCTTAGCGCAATGGCGTTGACCGTGAGCAGCGCCAGCATCGACAACAGCGGCGGCAAAATGATCGGTGACGGCGCGGTGCGCATCACGACCGGCGCGTTGAATAACCAGAGCGGCGGGCGCCTCACCAGTGCCGATCTCCTGGACCTGACGGCAGGGCAGGTGGATAACCGTTTTGACGGCCATATCGCCAGTAACAAGGCACTGACCGCCAGCCTCACCGGCCTGGATCAGCGCAACGGTGGCCAGCTCTACAGCACCCGCGATTTAAGCCTGGACATGAACCTCGGCGTTCTCAACAACGCCGGTGGCCTGATCCACGCGCCAGGGCAATTGCTGTTGAAAAACCTCGCCTCCGTCGCCAACCAGCACGGCGAAATTTCCAGCGAGCGTAGCTTTGTCCTGGCTGCGAAAAGTCTGGATAACAGCGACGGCCATGTGCTCAGTGACCAGGCGCTGACCCTCAAAGTCGACCAAGCGCTGATCAACCTCAAGGGCGTCATTGCTGCCGCAGGCCTGACTGTGCAAGCAGAGCGACTGGATAACACCAGCGGCGTATTCAGCAGTTCCAAAGACCTGGCGTTAACGTTGGGGGCCGACCTGCTTAACGATGACGGCGAAGTCTCCAGCAGCGGCGCCACAGTGGTCAACGCGATGACCCTGAACAACCGCAACGACGGTCATGTGATGGGCGACATCAGCCTCGACCTGACCACCACCGGCGCGCTGTCCAACCAAGGCGGCACCTTGGGTGCCGGCCAGCGTTTGAACGTGACCGCGACCAGCCTGGATAACAGCCAGTCCGGCAGTCTGGCGACCGATGGCAGCCTGACGATGAAGGTCGATGGCCTGCTTGATAACCAAGCCAAAGGTGCCGTGCTCGCCAAAGGCGTGATGGACATCCAGGCGGGGAGTGTGGACAACCGCACCGGTCGCCTGTCCGGACAGAACCTGCTGACCCTGCGCAGCAATAGCTTGGACAACCGTGGCGGCGCGGTGCGCGCCAATCAGGGCCTGGACCTGCATGTCGGCCAAGTCGACAACCGCGAAGGCGTGCTAAACAGCAAGCAGGCGCTGGTGCTTGCCGGCCAGTCCTTGAACAACCAGAACGGCCTGACCAGCGCGATTGGCCCGGTACGCCTGACCCTCGATACCGTCGAAAACGCCAAGGGACGCATTGCCAGCCAGGATGATCTGGACGCCACGGTTGGCGTGCTGAATCAGCAGGGCGGTCAGTGGGTCGCCCAGGGCAATCTGAGCCTCAACGCTGACACCTTGGATAACCAAGATGGCGGCCTGCTCGCCGCGACAAAAGTGCTGAAACTCAAGGTCAGCAATACCGACAACCGTACCGGGGAAATCTCCAGTCAGCAGAACATCGACTTCAACGGCCAGCGCCTGGATAACAGCGGCGGCAAGTTGTTGGCCGGTACTGGGCTGGAATTGGTCATGGCCGAGGTGATCAATCAGGCCAAAGGCTTGATCTTTGCCCAGGACGCTCGGCTTACCGGCACTGCTCTAGATAACACCGATGGCACTGTTGGCGCTCAGCGTGCTTTGGCACTTCAACTGAAGGCAGGCCTGGACAACACAGGCGGCAAGCTCACCAGCGAAGGCTCCATGGAGCTGGCAGGCCAGCGCATCGACAACACCCACGGCAAGATCTCCAGCGCAGGACCGCTGACCCTTGCGAGCGCAGCGGCGCTAATCAACCAAGGTGGCACCGTCGAAAGCGGCCAAAACCTCACACTGACCAGTGCCAGCCTGGAGAACACCAACGGCCTGCTCAAAAGCCAAGGCCTGGCGACGGTCAACACCGGACTGTTCACCAACGGCATCGACGGCCGCGTGATCAGCGCCGACAAGCTCGACCTCAGCGCCACCCAGCTCAACAACAGCGGGCATATCGGCAGCGTCGGCGCCATGAATGCCAGCCTTACCGGCCTGACGCAGCTGGGCGGCGCCGAACTGGTCAGCACCACGCAACTCAACCTTGACCTGCACAATGGCGAACTGGTGAACGCAGGGGTGATCAACGCACCCCTGCTGACACTCGACAACCTCGCCACTGTCAACAACCAGTACGGCGAAATCTCCAGCCAAAACGCCTTCACCCTGGTCGCAAAAAACCTCGATAACAGCAACGGCAAACTGATCAGCAACCAGGCACTGACCCTGCGTGTGGAGCAACTGCTGGCCAACCTCAAAGGCCATATCAACGCCGCCAGCCTCGATGCCCGCAGCACTCGCCTGGACAACACCGAAGGCCTGCTCAGTGGGCGTGGCGATGTCACCCTCAGTGCCAGCGAATGGTTCGATAACCAACGTGGCAGCGTGATCGCCGACGGTGCCTTGTTGCTGACCAGCGCAGCGCTGGACAACCGCAATGGCGAGATCGCGGGCAAGGCGCTTGCGATGATCAACGCCAGCAAACTCGACAACCAGAACGGCAAGCTGATCAGCACCGACGCCCTCAACCTGCGCGGCGTAAATCTCGATAACCGCAACGGTCTGGTAGGCGCCACAAAAGCGCTGAAACTCGACGTGGCGACTGTCGACAACCGCAGCGGCGAATTGACCGGCAACGCCGACGTCAGCGTCACCGGCCAACAACTCAACAACAGCGACAAGGGCGTGGTGTTCGCAGGCGGTACGTTGAACCTTGCCGTTGATCAGCTCATCAACCGCACCCTCGGTGAACTCAACGGCCAACGCTTGATCCTGACCGGCACATCGCTGGATAACAACGGCGGCAAACTGCTCAGCCAGGAATCGCTAAAGCTGGATCTCGCAGGTGATTTCGACAACAGCCAAGGTGTGCTTAGCAGTGAAGATGCGTTGGCCGTCAAGGCCCGTAGCCTGAACAACAGCAAAGGCAGCCTGTCCAGCGCCAAGGGCTTGAGCGTCTCCGTCACCGACAGCCTCAACAACAGCGAAGGCAAACTGGTTACCGACGGCGGCCTGACCCTGCAAAGCGCCAATCTGGGTAACCAGCAAGGCATCATCAGCGGCAAAGGCCCGGTCACGGTTAGCACCGGAGAGCTGAACAACCAAAACGGCCGCCTCAACAGCGGCGATACCCTGGACTTGACCACCGCACAGTTGAACAACGGCGGCAGCATCGGCAGCGCCAAGGCGCTGACCGCCAGCGTCACCGGTTTGGATCAGCAGGGCGGCAAGCTGTTCAGCAACGCGGGTTTGAGTCTCGACCTGAACAACGCTCAACTGAACAACCAAGGCGGATTGATCAACGCTATTGGCCCACTGATGCTCAACCACCTCAGTAGCGTCAATAATCAGGGCGGTGAAATCTCCAGCGCCCAAGCCTTCACCTTGGCCGCGCAAAGTCTGGATAACAGCAACGGCAAGCTGCTGAGTAACCAGGGCCTGACCCTGCGCGTCAATCAAACCCTGGCTAACCTGAAAGGCCTGATCGGCGGCGCCAGCCTCGACGCTCACGCAGGTTCCGTCGACAACCGTGGCGGCACGCTCAATAGCCGCAGCGACTTGCAACTGACCAGCGATGGCTTGTTGAGCAACCAGGACCAAGGCTTGATCAGTGCCAAGCAATCCTTGAACCTCAACGCTGCCAGCCTCAACACGGGCAATGGCGGTGAAGTCTCGGCCAAAGGCGCGTTGACCGCGAACCTCAACGCTCTGGCACTGGCGGGCGGCCGCGTGGTGGGCGAGCAGGGGATGACCCTGGACCTCAACAACAGTGACTTGGACAACCGCAACGGCCTGCTGCTGACTAACGGCCCGCTGACCCTGAAAAACCTGCGTGACCTGAATAACCAAGGCGGCGAAATCTCCAGCCAGCAAAGCTTCGCTCTGACGGCGCGCAGCCTGGACAACAGCGCCGGCAAGCTGATCAGCAGCCAAGTGCTGACTGTCAACGCGGCCACGATGAACAACACCGCAAGAGGCCTGCTGTCCGGCTGGCAAGGTCTGAACGTCAGGGGTGACAACCTCGACAACCGTGACAACGGCACGCTCTCCAGCCGCAGCGGTGCAATTGACGTGCGCCTGAGTGGCGCGCTGCAGAACAACAACGAAGGCGCGCTGGTTAGCCAAGGCCGTTTGGGCGTCAGTGCCGCCAGCCTGGATAACAGTGGCAAAGGCGTGCTGTCCAGTGGCGACGGGCAAACGCTCACCGTGGCCGGTGCGTTGACCAACGTCGATGGCGGTTTGATCGAAAGCGGCAACACGCTGGATCTGCAGGCGGCAACGCTGACCAACCAAGGCACGATCAACGCCCAACAAGCGATGACTGTCGTCGGCACCGACCTGAACAACAACGGCGGCACGTTGGCGACCAACGGCCGCCTGACCCTCAACCTGCTCGGCACCCTCAACAACAGCGGCGGCAGCATTGCCAGTTCCGGCCCCTTGTTGCTGCAACGGGCGATGCAGGTCAACAACGACGCCAAGGGTAAAATCATCAGCCAAAGTCTGTTGACGTTGTTCAGCGGTGGCCTGAACAACAGCGGCAGCGGCACCCTCGCTGGTAAAGACCGCGTAGCGATCACCAGCAGCGGTATCGTGCAGAACAACAGCGACGGTCTGATCTACAGCCAGGACGCCGATGTGCAGTTGACCGCGGTGGGATTGAACAACGCCAAAGGCAAGGTGCAGGGTCAAACCGGCCTGGGCCTGAACATCAGCGGCGACCTCAATAACCAAGGCGGCACGCTCCAGGCCCATAGCCTGAACCTGAATGCCAACCGCCTCGACAACCAGAGCGGCTTCATCGCTGCGCAGACCGGCGATGCAGTGGTCAACGCCAACTACTTCGCCAATGCCAATGGCGGGGCGTATGCCACCGGCTTGATGCGAGTCAGTGGTGTGCAACTGGACAACAGCGCCGGGCAGATTGCAGGTCGTGCGGTTGAGCTGAACGCCGGTGGCGCGCTGATCAACCGCAGCGGTGTGATTGAAAGCGACAATACCTTGAGCGTGACGGGCGGCAGCGTCGACAACCAAGGCGGGCAACTGCGCGCGCTGGGCCGCAGCGGCAAAACCAACTTCCAGCTCGGCGGTGCATTCGATAACCGTAATGGTCGACTGGAAACCTCCAACGCTGACCTGACCCTGAATGCCGGCGGCTTCCTGAACCAGGGCGGGAGCCTGTTGCACGGCGGCACCGGCACTTTTGATATCGCCACCGCCAACCTGATCAATGCCGGCGGCAACCTGGTGACCCGTGGCGGCCTGACCCTGGCCGCAGACAGCTGGACCAACAGCAGCGTGATCCAGGCCGGACGCTTGACGGTCAACGTCAATACCCTGAACCAGACCGCCAGCGGCCAGTTACTCGCCTCCGACAGCCTGACGGGCAACGGCGGCAACTGGAACAACGACGGCCTGATCGCCAGTGACGGTACGGCCAATCTGACGCTGGCCGGTAGCTACGGCGGTAACGGGCGCTATAGCAGCCTGGGCAACCTGGGCTTGAGCGCTGCGCAGATAACCGTGAATGAAACCGCCAGCGTGGCTGGCAGTGGCACTTCCCAACTGACCACCGGGGGCCAACTGCTCAACCGTGGGCGTTTGACCTCCAGCGGCGACTTGCGCATCAACGCTGGCAGCATTGTGAACACCGGCACGTTGGGGGCTTCGCAAAACCTGGTGCTGACGGCCCAAAGCCTGCTCAACGATCACGCTGCAAGCGGTGTCGGCGCACGCGGATTCCTGTTCAGCGGCCAGGACTCGACCTTCAACCTGGGCAGCCTGACCAACAACTATTCGGACATCTACAGCCTGGGCAACCTCACGGTAGCGGGTGTAGCCGGTGGAACCCAGGCGCAGAGCGTGCGTAACGTTTCCGCCAGCATCGAGAGCATGGGCGACCTCCGAATCGCGGCCAACGACGTGATCAACGAGCGCGAGAAATTCAAGCTCAACCAGCAGTTGACGTCCGTGGGCGTGGGCATTCGGTGCACCCAGCATTGCAGCGGCGGTTGGAGTGACCGACGCCCTGCGGTGACCTTGAGCCGTACCGTGTCGAGTGTGCTTGAGATCGACTCGCCTTCGGCCACCCTCAGCGCCGGGCGCAACATGGTGGTTACCGGGCAGAACTTCACCAACCGCTACAGCGTGGTGTCGGCCGCCAATGACCTATCGATTACTGGCGAAAACATCCTCAACCAGGCAGCTACCGGTGGTTCCGGTTCTCAGAGCCAGGAATACGGCGGTATTACCAAAATCTCCAAGGGGCAGTACAACCAGATGGTCGCCGCGGTGCAGGCCTATAACCGCGCGCACCCGCAGGGTTCTCCAGTGGATGAGGCGGCGTTTGCGGACTTGATGGCGCGGTTCAGTCCGTCGCTGTTTCCCGGTATCAACCAGCCCATCGCCGTACAAGGCGGCACCCAAGTGGTGGCCCCGGCGATTATTCAGGCCGGTGGCAACGCTGCGCTCACCGCCAGTAAAAGCATCAACAACATCAACGTGATCAAGACCGCGCAGGCGGTGGGTGGGCGTTCGCTGGACACCGGCGTAGGCGCCAATAAAACCCAGGTGGTGGTGCTCAATGCACAGTTGCCACCCGACCTTGCCCAACAGCAGGTCAACCCGCTGACCCTGCCGGGCTTCGGTTTGCCCAGCGGGCAGAACGGATTGTTTCGTTTAAGTGGCCAAAGCGGCACGACGGGGCAGGCGGGCACTGTTAATCAGAATTGGACGCTGGGCAGCGCCAGCCTCGATCCGAGCCAGCGCCAGCAAGCGCTGCCATCCACCCATGGCCGCGTGATTCAAGTCGGCGAAGCGGCGCAAGTCGCCACCAGCACGCGTCAGGTCGCCGTGGCGGCCCGTGAAGCGGGTTTGCTCAATGCGGTCGCCAGCGCCATCGATACCGGCGGTGTAGGCAGCGCCGATGTGCAAGTCCGGCTACCGGGACGCACCAACGGTGCCGACACCACCCGCGTCGACGGCATTGACGCGCGCAATCCCGCTGATGTTTCCCAGCCTGCGGTCGATGGTTCGCGGCCGGGCATCGGCCTGCCTGCCGTCACGCCAGGCGATAGGGTTGTGCATACGTCGTCAGACGGGGCTCTCCCTGATCTGAGTGTGCCGGGCTTGTCGACCAATGCGCGCAGTACCGACGTTGCGGCGATCGCTGCGTCGGAGACCCAACTGCCCGGCCTTACCCCGGCTGTCCAGGACGTACTCGCTGGCGGTCACATACAACCACCCGTCGTCAGCCAGCCCACGGCATTGGCCGGCCAAACCATCAGCCGCGTCCAGGGCCTGCCGGACAGCCGTGCCGTCTCGCAGCCGCACAAATACCTGATCGAAACCAACCCGGTACTCACCGACCTCAAGCAATTCATGAGCTCGGACTACCTGCTGCAAGGCCTGGGCTACAACCCAGACACAAGCTGGAAGCGCCTGGGCGATGGCCTGTACGAACAGCGTCTGGTTCAGCAGGCCGTGCAAGCGCGCACCGGGCAACGCTTTATCGACGGCCAGACCACCGACGAAAAACTGTTCAAGTACTTGATGGACAACGCCATCAGCAGCAAGCAGCAGCTGAACCTGTCGATGGGCGTCAGCCTCACCTCACAACAGGTCGCAGCCCTGACGCATGACATCGTGTGGCTGGAAGAGCACGAAGTGAACGGTGAAAAAGTCCTGGTGCCGGTGCTGTACCTGGCCCAGGCCAATAACCGTCTTGCCCCCACCGGCGCCTTGATCGCCGGTAACGACCTGAACCTGATTGCCGGTGAAAACCTGGTCAACGCCGGCACCCTGCGCGCCACCAACAACCTGTCGGCCAAGGCCGCCAATGATGTGACCAACAGCGGGCTGATCGAAGCAGGCAACCGCCTGGACCTGCTGGCGGGCAACAACATCGTCAACAAAGCCGGCGGCATCATCAAAGGGCGCGATGTGACGCTGACCGCCATCAATGGCGATGTGATCAACGAGCGCAGCGTGACCGGTTGGGATGACAAAGGGGCAGGGTATTCGCAGCATCGCGATTATGTGGACAGCGCTGCGCGGGTTGAGGCGGCGAATGATCTGGACATCGGCGCCGGGCGAGACTTTGCCAGTGTCGGTGGTGCTCTGCAAAGCGGTCGCGACACGACCATTGTCGCTGGGCGCGATGCCAGCTTAGTCGCCGCCGAAGAACGCAATGCGATGGATATGGGCAAGCGCCTGCAATCCAGCAGCGCCACACAACACGGCTCCGATGTGGATGCCGGGCGCGATGTGAATGTCAAGGCGGGACGAGACATCGCAGCGATCGCCAGTCAGATCGATGCCAAGCGCGACATCAACATGCGTGCTGGCGGTGATTTGATTCTGGCTTCGGCTGCAGATGAGGAACATTCCTCCCGCAAAAGCAAAAAGGAGAAACGTCAGGAAGATCATGTCAGTCAGGTTTCGACCGCGCTGAGTGCGGGTGAGGATGTATCGCTGGGTGCGGGTAAGGATCTGGCGATGATTGCCAGCCGGATCACTGCGGGGGACGAGGCATACCTGGTTGCTGGCGGTAAATTGGCGCTGCTGTCGGCAGAAGACAGCGATTATTCGCTGTATGACATGAAGAAGAAGGGGAGTTGGGGCACCAAGAAAACCCAGCGTGACGAGGTGACTAAAGTCACCAACATCGGTAGTGAAATTAAAACCGGTGGCGATCTTACGATTCAGAGCCAGGGTGATCAGAAGTACCAGGCTGCCAAGTTGCAAAGTGGCAATGACCTGACCATTGCCAGTGGCGGTAGTGTGACGTTTGAAGGTGTTAAGGACCTTCATCAGGAAAGCCACGAGAAGTCCAATAACAATGCTTTTTGGGTGTCATCCAAAGGCAAAGGCAATACCGACGAAACCGTGCGTCAAACGCAAATGGCTGCCGCAGGCGCTATTGTGATCAAAGCGGTGGATGGTTTGAAAATTGATGTAACGCAGGTCAATCAGCAAACGGTTAGTCAGTCCATTGATGCAATGGTCAAAGCTGACCCGCAATTGGCATGGATAAAGGATGCAGAAAGGCGTGGCGACGTAGATTGGCATCAAGTTAAGGAAATTCACGAGAGTTTCAAATACAGCAACTCCGGACTTGGTCCTGCGTCGCAGATCATTATCGCGATCGTGATGGCTACTGTCGTAGGGCCTATGGCTGCGACTGCGGCGGGTGGTGGTGGTGTCACGGCGGCGGCGGTGGGGGCTGTTGCTTCAGGTGCCGCGACTAATGCAACCGTCAGCGTTATCAATAATCGGGGCAATCTGGGGGCAGTGTTCAAGGACGTCACCTCATCGGATGCGATTAAGGGCTACGTGATATCGGGCGTGACGGCAGGCCTGACGAAAGGGCTTTTCGATGGTTGGACAGGCACGCAGACCAATCCAAACACAGGGGCCGTTATCACTTCGCCAGCCCTCAACACCTGGACCGGCGTTGGCCAGTTTGCGGCGAACCAAGCCTTGCAGAACGGTACGTCGACTTTGCTGAGCAAAGCGCTCGGACAAGGTGGTGACTTTGGTGATGCACTCAAAGGCGCATTGTTCAATACATTGGCAGCCGCAAGCTTCAATGCTGTGGGGGATTACACCAAGGGCAAACTGACTGATGGCTACCCGCCGAAGATATTGGTGCATGCGATGGTCGGTGGATTACTTGCCCAGGCGACCGGTGGGGACTTCAAGACCGGCGCGTTGGCGGCGGGTATTAACGAAGCGGCTGTAGTTCATTTGGATTCGTTGGTTAGCGGTGATAAGAATCTGCTAGCTATGAGTTCTCAAATAGTCGGTGTTCTGGCGGCAGCTTCGCAAAAAGATGCTGATGCGAAGTCCATCGAGAAAGGTGGATGGATTGCGAAAAATGCTACCCTCTACAATCGTTCTGCACATAAAGATGAAACTGACGCTATACAGCAAGAGACTGAAAAAGGAGATTTCAAAAAAGAAAATCTCGAAAAAGCGACCTGTTTTCTGACGAAGTGCTGGGCGGAGTTTGAACGAGGCGGCGAAGAGTACCGTAATAAATACCTTACGGAATCAGATATGGCTGGACTCAGTAATGAACTTACGTGGGCGCAAGTGCAGCAAGAAAAAGGGCTGTTTAACTATAGTTTTTTTGATCGTCTGGCTGACGGAACAACGTCCGATGTAATCCCAGTCGGAAAAAATGCAGTCACAGCGGGTTTAGGTGGCATGACCGTGAGTGCAGGCGTTACCCTGTGCGCAACTGCAGCGGGCTGCTTCGTGGGCGCTCCCATGAGTGCGTTTGGGGCAGGTAATGTCTTGGAAGGAACCACGGGGATGTACAACCATTTTTGGGGGGATGAGCCTAAGAGTTACAACCCTGTTAAGTCGGCTTTTGACTTGATTCCCGGTGGCTATGGTCCATTGGTCTACCAGGGGGCGGATACGTTACTTTCCGCCGGTGCTGGCTTTGGGAAGGTCCCTCTCGTGATGGGAGCTTCAGATGGATTGAGGAAGGGTTCGATCTTCGGGGTTTTGGTTCCGAAGATGGATAATAATTTTTTCATTCCGTTGTTAGGCACGAAAACCCCATTTGGTACGGCGCTAGGTGTGTATGTCGGCGGAGTGGGTTATAAGGGCTACGGCTTTTACGAGGAGGCTAAGGGTGACGGTAAGTAAGTTGATGTTCTCGGCAATAATGGCGGCGGGTGTTTTAGTCGTAATGCTTTCCATAGGATGCCTGCTGGCATTGTTGCCAGTCCTGTTTATTTCTGCAGGGTTTGAGGTGGAATTTGATGTGGTATTTGTATGGTTGGGAATGCCATTCTCGATTTTGTTTGCGTTAAGTTGGTTTTATAAGTATGCAGACTTCGCAAAATCAATCATCTTTAGGCATTAGTGAGTCCCGTTTCTGTTAGCAACGCATGGGTAAAGCGGGCTTGGCGAAAAGGCCGTTGACTATTGTTCTCAGCATCCAAAGCGACAGTTGAAAGATGAGGCGTTCCGGAAAGTCTATACCGTTGAATCGTCACGCCGCATGGTAAATAAATCAAAAAAGCAGACGGACCCTGAGGGATTCCCACACATTCACCCTAAACCCCGGAGAGCGATCTTGAATCTGCTCTGCTGGCGAAGTCTTAGGCTTGGCGAGGTCGGTGCGCGGAGTCTCTCGGTGACTCGAATGATGAGCGGGCGTTGTGCTAACGCTTTTAAAAGCTAGAGAGGAGTCGATTGTCATTCACAGGTTTCAAGCCTAGAACGATAACCAGCTATCAGCAGTATTATGATAAGCAGGGAAGTCGGTTAAAATATGAAGCTGGGGAATGGAAAAACTAGGAGTGATGGTGAATGACTTTATTATTTCCTGATCTTATGGCTGAGTTGAGTCCTGGCTTGAGTGCGGCTGGTTTTTATTTGGGCGAAGACTTTTCCTGTGTTCAGGAAAAAATTGGCGCTGTGGAGTGGTACGACTCAAACTCCGCTCTTAATAAAATTTTGCTCGAAAGTTCAGGTTGGATTGGCGTTCGAACGCCGGTGGGCTCCGCCATCGATGTAGGTGCAGTCGTGGAGTCTTTCAGCTATCGGAATGACTGGGTTTCATTGGATTTCGGAGAGGGCAATAAGCTATATAGGATTGTGGTTGGTAGAGGCTATCAAGGAAAGTTTAAAGTGGTTATGCCTGGCAGTGACCTACTGCTGCTTGAGGATTTTTACGAGTTGGATTTTAATGATGTGGATGATGAGTTTCTGATTATTGAAAATGGTGAATATATAGAGGGGGTCAGCTTTATTACCGACTATAGAGCACCGTTGGAGTATGAGTCTAATCAGAAGATCGAATTGATATCGGTGCATGACTGGTCGTTTCAATAGAAGTAAATTTTGAACCAAGTATGCTGGGCGATAAAATAAAGAGTTTAAAGGGGGGGCAGCCCGCGCGCAGTAAATGGCGGCTGACCCTGAGCAGTCCCGTTAGAGTAGTTGGAGAGTAGCTGTGAACGAGTCTGATTTTAATGATGTTAAGAGACAACTGATTCGGTACCTCTCAACCGGGCTTGTCGAAAATGCAATTGAATATTTCAAGGCCTGCTCGCATTCACTGTCTGATTATGCATGTGCTGAATGTTTAGGTGATATATGTTTCTATCAGCGTGACTTTGCCCAGGCTATTAAGCATTATGAAGTCGCTACCCAGTTGGCCGCTGATCAAGTCATAGCTCGATATCTTTTCCTTGCAGGCGTATCGAATGAGCGTGCGTCAAATGTTGTCTACGCATTCAAGTATTATCAGGCCGCCATTGAAGCCGAACCTTCATTTGTCGATACGTATCTTGAACTAGGTGCGATGTTGGTTAAGGTGGGAGATCTTGAAGGCGCCTTGCAGTGTTATGAGGATGCTATGGAAATAAAGCCTACAGACTTGGCTATTCATGAAAGTCTGGTGTCGATTTTGAGGGAACTTCACAAGCGCACTCCGGAGAAATATGCTGATAAGTATTTAGCGGTCAACGCGGAAATTGAAAAAATTAAGCATTCCGGAAAGTCGACACCCTCGAACCGTCAAGCTGCGTGGTGAGTAAAATTGATAAAGGGGATCCTTAAGGGGCGGATTTATTGAATTTGAGGTGGGTGACGAAACGAATTGAGTGATGATGCTGTATCTAATAGGGCCGGCAATCGCCTCGCGCTGAATGGCGGGCTGATGGGGTAAACTGTGTCTGACCCTGAGGGATCCACTGTTCGTTTTGTTGATGAGGTTCTGCTGTCGGCAGAAGACAGCGATTATTCGCTGTATGACATGAAGAAGAAGGGGAGTTGGGGCACCAAGAAAACCCAGCGTGACGAGGTGACTAAAGTCACCAACATCGGTAGTGAAATTAAAACCGGTGGCGATCTTACGATTCAGAGCCAGGGTGATCAGAAGTACCAGGCTGCCAAGTTGCAAAGTGGCAATGACCTGACCATTGCCAGTGGCGGTAGTGTGACGTTTGAAGGTGTTAAGGACCTTCATCAGGAAAGCCACGAGAAGTCCAATAACAATGCTTTTTGGGTGTCATCCAAAGGCAAAGGCAATACCGACGAAACCGTGCGTCAAACGCAAATGGCTGCCGCAGGCGCTATTGTGATCAAAGCGGTGGATGGTTTGAAAATTGATGTAACGCAGGTCAATCAGCAAACGGTTAGTCAGTCCATTGATGCAATGGTCAAAGCTGACCCGCAATTGGCATGGATAAAGGATGCAGAAAGGCGTGGCGATGTAGATTGGCATCAAGTTAAGGAAATTCACGAGAGTTTCAAATACAGCAACTCCGGACTTGGTCCTGCGTCGCAGATCATTATCGCGATCGTGATGGCTACTGTCGTAGGGCCTATGGCTGCGACTGCGGCGGGTGGTGGTGGTGTCACGGCGGCGGCGGTGGGGGCTGTTGCTTCAGGTGCCGCGACTAATGCAACCGTCAGCGTTATCAATAATCGGGGCAATCTGGGGGCAGTGTTCAAGGACGTCACCTCATCGGATGCGATTAAGGGCTACGTGATATCGGGCGTGACGGCAGGCCTGACGAAAGGGCTTTTCGATGGTTGGACAGGCACGCAGACCAATCCAAACACAGGGGCCGTTATCACTTCGCCAGCCCTCAACACCTGGACCGGCGTTGGCCAGTTTGCGGCGAACCAAGCCTTGCAGAACGGTACGTCGACTTTGCTGAGCAAAGCGCTCGGACAAGGTGGTGACTTTGGTGATGCACTCAAAGGCGCATTGTTCAATACATTGGCTGCAGCAAGTTTTAATGCCATTGGCGACTACACCCATGGGGTACTGACGGAAGGCTACCCTCCTAAAATTGTGGTTCATGCAATGGTGGGTGGCTTGCTCTCTAAGGCCACAGGCGGGGACTTCAGAACGGGGGCTTTGGCAGCCGGGATCAACGAAGCTCTAGTCGTTCATCTGGACTCTTTGGTTAAAGGCGATAAGACCTTGTTGTCCATGAGCTCACAGATTGTGGGAGTGCTGGCAGCGGCTTCGCAGAAGGATGCTGATGCTAAGTCGATCGAGAAGGGTGGCTGGGTTGCGAAGAATGCTACGCAATACAATTTCGGGGAGCATCTTCCGGCAGGATTGGCGCAGTACGGGCAGGCGTCAACTACCCTCGCCGAATACATGCAGAAACAGGGGTATTCTGCTGAAGAAGCTGCGCAAGCGCAGTTGGCCCTTGCACAAGGTCAAGGTTTTGATGGGCCACAGCCTGCGAATGAGTTTGTGAAGGCGTGGGCCATGTTCATGGCCGGAGAGCTGACAGGTGTAGGCATTGCGGCAGTTTTAGGTAAGATGGGATTGTGGGGTGCAAAAGCAACGGCGATTGAGTTTTTGCCGAAGGCTACCCGAAATAGTGCAGGACAGATTGAGGCCAATGTTAGCCAAGGCAGCGCCATAAAGACCCTTGAGTCTAATGGTTATATAAAATCTATTTCCCAGGATGGCTCAGTTACTGTGTTAACTAACGGTGAGAAAACATATCGTTTCTATCCAGCTTCGACGTCCACTGGGCAACCCTCCGCCTCGTTGACTGTAGAAGGGCTGAAAAAACCCACCGCGAAAATCAGATTCACAGAGGAGTAGTGATGGCTATTTCTAGAGTTGAAGATTTAGAATTGACTTTTTTCCTTGATAGGTTGACAGGTATTATTGACTTTAATAAAGATCTGCCGATGAAAGTGTTTACTAGTGGAGGGCTTTCGTTTTGGTTCTTTGAGAGACCATTGTTGTGTTATGTTGATGTGTGTGTCGGGTTGATCTTGAAGAGTGTTTCCAGTTTTAAGTCAGATGTATTTATAAAGTTTTCAGGAGGTGAAGCATTGGAAAAAACTTGTTTTTCTGTCGATGGAAGTGATTTGGAGAGAGACGTTTTTTGGTTGAATAAACGGTTTGAAAGTTTTTTTGATGGCGCGGTTGGTTATCCAATTATTCTATGCGATAGCGCATGCGATTGGATCGTCTTTGAAAGTGCATATGAGGAATTTGGTGTAATTGCTGTAAGGGATTCAGCGCTAAATGAAGAATTTAATGAGTATTTGGATTTAAATTTTATTTCGAAGGATACGTTAGCTGAGTTGGCAGCGGGTTCCTCAGTAGAAGGTAAAACAGCAAAAGCTCTGATGTCTTCGTATTGTAGCTAGTTTCCTTTAATCGCTGAATGGGAGCGAAAAGGGGACGGATTTATTTTTTATCCATTTGCTAGGCTGTAATTTTTTAAGAAAGGAGGTTACCTATGCCCAGAATGGGACGCATCGTTTCGGCAGACTATCCGCATCACGTTGTACAGCGTGGTGTTTGCTGCTGAAGAAAATTGCCAGCGTTATGTGAGCGACCTCCGAGAGCTCAAGAACGCATTTGGAATAAAACTATATGTCTATTGTTTGACGATAAATCATGTCCATTTGTTAGTGGCACTAGGCAAATCAGTGGCGGGACTAGGGCAGTTAATCAAGGTGCTTGCCGCTCGGGCTACTCGATATCGAAAAAAGTTAGAGGGTCGTACAGGTACGTTATGGGAGAGTCGATATAAATCAAGTTTGGTACAAACAGCGAATTATTTGCTTGCGTGCTGTCGGTATATTGAACTGAATCCAGTACGTGCCTGCATGGTAGCTGATGCAGTAGATTATCCATGGTCAAGTTATAACGCCCGTGTGGGGCATGCGGTTAATGGGGTCTGACCCTGGGGAGTCAAGAATCCCGGATATAAAGTTTTATATGAGTTTTCGAATCAAAAAGTTGAGGTATAGGCTAAAGCGTTCATTCGGTCCAATGGTTATGATAACATTGTTAGTACTAGGACAAGAATTCCATGAGTGCAGCAGATATAGAGTTATGGTTTTATGCGCGCCCTGATAAAGCTCAATCTATAAATCAGCGACATGCTGAAGTCATGGATAGAATGTCTCGGATTGGTGCTCCTTTAGGATTTGCAGGTCTTGAGCTTCCGGCTACCCCGAGTTGCGGCGACGGATTGGTTGCAACCTATACGATTAAACTTCCCATCAGAGGGCTCCGGTGTGTGGGGGACTATGCGTATCGTGGTGATCGATACATATATGAAGATAGAGCCTCCTTTGACGAGCACTTGCGGTTTGGATTTAAAATATCAAATAAGGCTATTGATTATACGCTTGTTGTGAATGAGTATTTGCCAAAAGTGATTGAGGCGTTCAAGGGGTATAGGGCTCATGTATCCTATGACCTGTATGGTCTGTATTATCAAGGAGGGCTGAGCGATGATAACGCGGTTTATAATCGGTTGCGTGAGGACAAAACTTTAGATGTTGATGGGCGCAATAATATCTATACGCTATATCCTGCCCAGTTCTGGGATGCAGAACTTTGTCAGAGTGCTCTAGGCTATAGTCCTGATGAAGTAATTGCACGATTGGTAGGAAAGTGTCGTAAGGCGGTACGGCTGATGGGGGGGGTCTATTTAATTCTCAACGATGACCCGAGCATGTCCTATGAGACTTTTGTACAAATGAATGAGCAGATCAAGCCGATATTGGGTCTGGTGTAGTGGGCATATCTTGAAGGAGAGGGAAGAGGGAAGGGGGACGGATTTAAATTTTCTTAATATATGAATTTGACCCTTTTTCTCGCTGTGAATGTTGTCGAGGATCAGGGCGTCATGTTGCGTTTGCCTAGGAATACTCCGCGATGGAAGAAAGAGTGACTTACGCTGAAATTAGGGCTTGGTTTTTGGGCAGTTATTACAGCTACTGCAGAGTAAAGCTTAGGCATCGAAGCGCTTGGGTCGAAGGTGAAAGCGAGGTAGGCTTTGCCTATAGCGAACTCGAAAACTCCTTCGATCTGCCAGTTGAGAAATTGATGCTTGAAATTTTAGCCCTTGTTCTTTCAGCGGGTCGATCTTCCGAGAGTGTCAAGAAATATCATATGGATGCTGCCTTAAAGCTGATCGAGCAGATTGGCCTTTCCTCTGTGTTGAAAGAGTTGCCGCCGGAAGAAGCCGCAGATTTTATAGATGATCTTCGAGTATTAGGGGTTTGTTAAGCTCTGTATAAAGGTGGTTTTTAGATCGTAGGAAACCGCAGGCTCGGCAAATGTGTATCGTATCAGTCATAATGGGATTGAGTAAAATATCGCTGTAGGAGTCAGCACTAATGGCCTTGTAGTGCGCGCGAATTAGGTAAGTACATGTAGGATTTTAGAATGATCAACTTAAGACTGGCGAATGAATATATGGCAGGGCCGATATTTTGCCCTGATTCAGATCAAATGGGGCACGTTGACATCGGAGACTTACCTGTTTCGCGAAGTCTGAGCGATAAAATCAAGCTGTGGGATGATGAGTATCAAAGCACTTTCAATGACGAATATCCTCCTGACTCTGGATTTTGCTCTCCGCAGGAGAAGGTACGCCATGTAAATGATGGGCGTGGATTGGCCCAAGAGAGATATGCAGGCTGAGTTAGGGAGTAGCTATAACGTTGAGTATTGTCCTTGAGATTTTTTATGGAGGCTTTTAGGTCGGAATTTAAATAGGTCCGTCCCCGTTGCTTCTCGGGTCTGACGAAGTTCTGATGGGGGATGTATGTTTAAAGAATATGATTTTCTGCTGAAGTCGATAAGGTCAGAAGATTACTGGTCGGATGTAGGAGTTGATGCTGCGGTCTCCAAGATCTCTCAGTTTGATAATTCAAGCTGGAACGAACTTGAATCTATTCTTCTGGCGAAGTCTGAAGTCTGGCGAGGCCGGTGCGCGGAGTCTCTCGGTGACTCGAATGATGAGCGGGCGTTGCGCGTTTTGCTAGCGCTTCTAAAAGCTGAAGAGGAGTCGGTTGTCATTCATGCAATTGAATCAATTGAATCAGTTTTTTTGGCTGGCTACATTCATGACAGGGCGCAGGTCACACGCGCTCTAGATGAGAGGTTTGAGGCAGAGAGCAGAACGTTGAAGCTAATGGCGGCTACGTTGGTCAGGAAGTTAAGTGAGGCATGACGATTGCTCGGTCGCTGACAGAGTGCGCCTCCTTTTCCTACTGGTCATTGCTTTGCCACGCTTTGACAAGCTAATCCAACAGAGAAAAGGGGACGGATTTATTTAATTTCCAAAAAATAAATCTGGATCTCTCAGGGTCTGACCCCTATTTACTTTCAGATAGAATCAAAGTAGAAGTTGATGTCGCATTCAAAAATAAATCAGTGGTGGGTAATATTTCGACTGGAACCACCCCTGGCGGAGTAAAAGTTAGAGGGTATTTAAATCCTAAAACCACCGTATATCCATTGATGTAAGGAATAAGATGAATATTCGTTTTTTTTTTGGAAGAATCAACTGGGGTAGCGATACCTTGGTGTAGCACGGATGCGTTGGGGCCTGATGATGTAGATATTCTTGCTTGCCTACTGATCGACGATGGGGGGGACCTTTTGTCGAAACTATTCCTTGGCTAGATGAGGGCCTGAATAGATTGAGAGCAGTGAGGCGAGAGGATGAGGTCTCCACTGAATGGGCCCGCGATGCCTGGGCAACCCATATTTCGAAAAGTGGAGTTAAAATTTACTCACTTTATGATGAGGACTTCTCAATAACTATAAGTTTGGATGACTTCGAACGGGCTTTACGCGGTTGAAAGGACTTTCTCCTGTCATTGTAGGTAGGTAAGGCTGCTGGATAGGGCGTCAGCAAACGAGGTCAGCTCACGATTCCATTCTTTGGTGGTTAAGTAATTTTAAATATAGTCTGTCCTTAAGTACTGTAGCTACGAATTGCCACAACTTCGAAGTAACGCCATCTGGAGGTCGAACCGCTCAGACACGCATTGTAGGTGATCCGGTAGCTGACTGCCGCCGCCTCCTTTTCCTACAGGTCATTGAAATGTCCTGCTTTGACAAGCCACCCCAACCCGACTAACTTTCCTGGCGTGACGCATTCATGCGACCCACGCTATGCAGCTAACCTATTTTCTGCGCCACATTTCGTCGTGGCCCCAGTGCGCCTAACAGCTAGCAAGTGACTGTTAATCATTGGGTCCCTGGTTCGAGTCCTGGTCGTGGAGCCAGATAGCGACATAAAAAGAAGCCAGCAGCGATGCAGGCTTTTTTTGTCTTGGATTTTTCTAGTCGCTCAAAACCGCCCCCTCAATGTGATAAACCTGCGGCTCCTCCGAAAAGTATTTTTCCAGTCCCAACCTAAACACCCGATGATCTTCACTCGCTTCAAACCCCGGCGTGTGATCCTCCAGCGATGCCCAGCGCATAATCAGGTTGAATCGCTCAGGCGTCTCGATCCCTTGCGCGAGCATGTGGCCCAGGTAGCCTTTGGCACGGCTCAGCAACGGCGCCACCTCGGCAAAGGCCCGCCTGAACGCGTCGATGTGTTCTTTATGAACCGGCAGCACGGCGATCTCGTAAATCATGGCGTTGCTTCCTGAGTGGGCACGACGGCGATCGCGATTTTCCTTGGATACCGTTGTGAGCACTCTCCAATCGGGCATGGGCAAGTCCAATGTCGGCCAGCGCATAGACCGCCCCTACATGCGCCCGCAGTTGGCCCTGCGCAACCAACGTACTCAACTCATCCAGCTTGCCGCGATTCTGCCGCGTGAACACAAAGTGGTAGCTCGCGTTCTTGCCCCAGGCCTGGACCAGGTTCTGCGGCTGCGCTATGTATCAGAGTTTTGATCCGCCTCCTATAGCGCGCTGTTCACGACCGTGAGTATCAAACGGCTCGGATGCCCGGCGCCGATATGCACGGTATTGCGCGCCACCTGCGGATGCTCGCCCATGCCTTCGGCCTCGCCACTGTTGGGGTTTACATCGAAGCGCGGAAAGTTGCTGCTGGCGATATCCAGGCGCAGGCGGTGGCCACGCTTGAACAGGTTGCAGGTGGCGAAGGGTTCGATCACCACCTTGAAGGGCTCTCCCGGCGTGAGCGGAGCAGGGTGTTCCCACGAGTCGCGGTAGCGACACCGGATAATCCCGTCGGTGATATTCATGGCGTACCCCTGCGGGTAATCGTCGCTCGGCGGATAGACGTCCACCAGCTTGGCGGTGAAATCGGTATCCGGCGCGCTGCTGTGCACCCACAGTTCGACTTTCACCGGGCCGGCGACCACCCAGTCGTGCTCAAGCGGTTGGGTTTCGAAGCTCACTACGTCATCTCGGTCGCACAGTGCCGAGTGGTCACCCCGGGTGCCGAAAAAGTCCGGGCTTTCGATCTGGTTGAAAGCGCCACCCACGAACACCGGAGCGCCCGATGTCAGCGAGCCGCCAATGGTCGGTACCGGGTGGGCGGGATCGCTGAAGTAGCTCAATGAACTGGGCGGCCCCACAGGAGCGAGCGGCGAAAGGGCTTTTTGTGGTGTCAGGTAGAGGTTCAGCTGTTGGCTGCCCGCGAGCGGCCAACACGGCGACTTGAGCCAACGCCCGCCATGCTCCAGCCGACCCTGCGCATTTTTTCGGCCGCTGCCGCCGCCCATCAGGAACACATCGACCTGATGAGTGGCGCTCCGTTCGGCGTCGGTCGGTTTGAGCCAGCGTTGCATCCATTCCACTCGGCAACTCAACCAGTCTTCGCCCAGGTTGCCGTCGAAAGGCGCGGCGTTGCCAAATTCGGCGTTGCCGCTGTAGCTGATGTTGCGGTCACCGTGTAGCCACGGGCCCATGATCAGGCGTTGAGGTGACTGCTTGCGTGCGGTGAACGCCGTGAAGTTGTCCAGCGTGCAACTGACATAGGCGTCGTACCAACTGGACATGAACAACACGGGGATGTCCGGGATCTGCTCGTAGAAACCTTCGGCATAGATACCCAGTTGCTTCCAGTACTGATCGAAGTCCCCGTGGGACCACTGCTCGAACAGGTAGTTTTCGTACTCCGGTACATGGCGCAATGGCGAATGCCCTGGGCGCCACGGCATGCGTGCAAACCAATCGAGAATATCTTCCTGGGCCAACGCCTCTCGCAACTGCGGGTCGGCCTGCACGGCGGCGCTTTGCTGGGCTTGCTTGTAGGCCCAGGTCGCTTGCTTGAGTTCGAACGCGCCGCCCTGGCGAATGCCGCACTGGTAGGCGTTCGCGAACCCCCCCGAGTCCAGCACCATGGTCTTGAGACCTGGCGCATTGCAGCAGGCCATCGCCATCTGCGTGTGCGCTGCATAGGACAGGCCCATGCTGCCGATGTGGCCATTGCACCAGGGCTGTTCGACGATCCAGCGCAAGGTGTCGTAGCCGTCTTCGCCTTCATTGATGTATTTGGTGAACACGCCTTCGGAACGGTAACGCCCGCGACAATCCTGGAAGATCGCCACAAAGCCCTGCTCGGTAAAAGCTGCGGCCATTTGCTCGCGGGTAAGGTGCAGCCCGTCCAGGCGTTTTTCCGAGCGTGAGGGGCCGGATTTGTCGTAGGGCGTACGCTCGATGACAACCGGCCAGGGCCCGCTGCCCAGCGGTAGATAAATGTCGGTGGCCAGGCGCACGCCATCGCGCAGGGTGATCATCTGGTTGCGTACGATGTGCATGTTTTCGAATGCAGGGAGGGTCATGACAAAGCCTTGGTCAGTCGAATTCAATAGCCGGTGAGGGCGGCGCAGGCGAGCAGGAGCAACGCCACCGCGGTGCAGATCAGGAACAGCGGCAGCACAAACCGAGCCCACTGCACCCAGCCCACATTGGCCGCAGCAAGCAGTACCAGCAGGCCGCTGGAAGTGGGCGTGATCATGTTGGTCAAGCCGTTGCCCAGCAGGAAGGCATACACCGTGGTCTGCGGGCTCACGCCGGCCAGTTGGCCCAGCGGACCGAAGATCGGCATCGTCACGGCGGCCTGCCCGCTGGTGGATGGAATCACCACATCCAGGCTCATCTGCGCGAAGAACATGCCGAACGCCGCAGGCAGTTGGCCGTGCTGGCCAATGATCTGCGACAGGCCGTGCACGATGGTGTCCAGCACCTGGCCGCTGGCGAGGATCGACTCCACGGCCGTGGCCAGTGCGATCAGCACGCCGGCCATGAGCATCTTGTTCATGCCTTCGACAAAGGTGCTTGCCGTGGTGCTCGGGCTCATGCCTGCGATGGCGGCGAAGACGATGGTCAGCGCCAGGTAATACGAGGACAGCTCGGGGTACTTCCAGTGCCAGGTGTTGGAGGCGTACACCAGGAAGCCGACCCCAACCCCCAGTGTGATCAGGCTGAGAGTGTGCCGCACGGAGAGTTTTTTGCCCGAGTGGGAAAATGTGGCCGAGGTATCGAAGCCGCTCCGGCGGATGTAGAACAGGATGTAGCCCACGGCCAGCGTGACAAAAATGAAGTACGCGACGATGCGCATGCTCAGCCCGCTGAACACTGGCAGGCCGACCAAGGGTTGCGCGACAGACAGCGCGATGGGGTTGGAAATCGAGCCCATGTACCCCGTCTTTACCGCCAGCGCGACGATTGCCAAGCCGACGATGTTGGGCAGGCCCAGGCGGTTTGCCATGGCCACCATCACGGGCACGAACATGATGTATTCCTTCGCCAGCCCCATGAAGGTGCT
Organism: Pseudomonas sp. DR208; assembly: GCF_019823005.1. NCBI lineage: Bacteria > Pseudomonadati > Pseudomonadota > Gammaproteobacteria > Pseudomonadales > Pseudomonadaceae > Pseudomonas > Pseudomonas sp. DR208. The sequence goes on along the minus strand of NZ_CP081944.1, from coordinate 4,458,831 downwards.
GCCTGCCGACAATGCGAGCATCAGGGTTGGCACCAGAATGTAGACGTTGCCTTTGGTGGCACCGAGCAGCCGGTCCAGGCCGGCATCGATGGTGCCGGTCTTGTTCAGCACGGCAAACATGCCACCGATGAACAGCACCATGAAAATCAGCCCGGCGCGTTTCTCGATGGCCAGGGGAATGGCCAGAAAGGTCTCGGCCAGCGATACCGGTTGTGCCACGGTTTTATTCGACGAGCGCGGCGGCAGGGCGAAGAGTTGGCTGAGCGAGGTGTCTTTTTCCAGTACCTGATAGGTCCCGGGAATCACGCGGACGTCTTGGCGTTCAAACTGGCCGGAGCGCACCACATAAGTCAGCACCATGGCCAGGAACACAATGCTCAGCAAGATGATTGCCGGGTTGAGTTGGCGGGTGTTTTTGGGTGGCGCGGTGTCGGTGACTGTTGGCGCAGTGGATGACATAGCGGTGCTCTCATCTTTTTTTATGGGGATAGCCAACGGCTACATCGGCACAGTAGGGCAATCATAAATACCTCACAACGTTATGAAGAACGCGTATTGGGCTATGCGTTTCAAGGTGTTGTCGGGTTATCTGTCATAGCCTGATGCGCTTTTGTCATAAGCTTGTCGCCCCTGTTTTAATTCGATAGCGTTGTTTGCTCATTCAGGTCATTAACACCGAAGAACATCGGCCAGGAAATACTTGGTCAAGTTACTTTTCTTACTCTCTGCCACAAAAAATAAAACACAGCTGAGGGCTTAACTATGCGTGCGTTTATAACGATCGGCGGGCTTTTGTGCGCCAGCTTAATGGTGCCTGGTATATCAAGCGTGCGCGCCGAAGGTTTCCTCGGGGATTCCACCGGCCACCTTGCGTTGCGTAATTACGCCTTCAATCATGACAACCGCAGCGGCGGCAACGACCGTGTCGAATGGGCACAGGGGTTGTTGCTGACGATGCGTTCCGGATTCACGCCCGGGGCCGTCGGGTTTGGCCTTGACACCCTTGGCCTGCTGGGGCTGAGGCTTGACTCCAGCCCTGCACACGCCGGTACAGGCCTGTTGCCAGTGCATGATGATGGCCGCGCCGCCCGTGATTTTTCCAGCCTAGGCGTGACCGGCAAGCTGCGTTTCGCCGATGTCGTGGTGAAGACGGGCACGTTGTTGCCCAAGAACCCGGTGGTCAGTTACAACGATGGGCGTTTACTGCCACAGACGTTCCAAGGTACGCAGTTTGAATACACCGGTATCGAACATCTATTTGTGCAAGGTGGGCGACTGGATCAATCAAAGTTGCGTAACTCCAGCGATAACGTCGATCTGATACCGAGCGGTTACAAAGGTCCGAAGCATGGTGATTTTTACTTTGTGGGTGGTACGTATGCACTCAATAAAACCATCAGCCTGTCTTATTACTACGGTGAACTTGAAAACTTCTATCGCCAGCACTTTTTCGGGGTTGTGCATAAAGTGGCTGTCGGGCCAGGTCACTTGACGACGGACGTGCGTTATTACAACAGTCTTGAAACGGGGGCGGCCTATAACGGTGCTGCGGACGCCGACATGTTCAGCGGCTCCTTGAGTTATCGGCTCGGCGGGCATACGTTCGGAGGCGGCTATCAGCAATTGTCCGGTAACGCCGCATTGCCGTATTTGAATGGTGCGGCCACCACGTCCTTTACCAGTCCGGGCGTGAGCAAATTCATCCTGGAGGATGAGAAAACCTGGATGCTGCGCTACGACTATGACTTTTCCGCCCTGGCGATCCCGGGCTTGAGTTTCATGATCCGCTACTACAAAGGATTCGACGCCAAGTATTCTGGCAAACCGGCCGATGAGCACGAGCTGGATACCAGCCTCAAGTACGTGATCCAGGACGGCACGTTCAAAGGCCTGGGGGCAGAATTTCGCAACACGGCGTACCGCTCCAATGTGCTCACCAGTTGGGACTACAATCGCCTGTACCTGACCTACGACATCAAGCTCTGGTAGGGCTGCAAGGCTGGACGCCGCCGGTGTTGCCAGCGGAAACTGCGCCCAGTCGTGTCTGCTTGGAGCCCGAGCGTGAATCTCAAACAACTGGAAGCGTTCCAGGCCATCATGTCGACCGGTTCGACCATCGATGCCGCCACTCGCATGGGCTTGTCCCAGTCGGCCATCAGCCGTTTGCTCAGCCAGCTCGAAGAGTCACTGGGCTTTGCCTTGTTCCTGCGCAGGAAGGGCAGGCTGACGCCGACCTCCGAGGCCGAGGCGTTTTTGCCGGAGGTGTCGGGGCTGGTCGACAACATGCAACGCGTCCAGCGCATGGCCGACGACCTGCGCCTGGGTCACGCTGGCCGGGCGCTGCTGCGCGTGGCGGTGCCCACCAGCATGACCCACCAATGGTTGCCCCGTGTGGTTGCCGAATTCATGCAGGGCCGCGACGACCTTGTTATCGAACTGGTCACCGGTTCCTACGATGCGCTTGAGCGCGCGGTGCTGGACCGCAGCGTCGATTTTGCCTTTGTGCGCCTGCCCACCGAATTGCCGGGCTTCGACGTGGTGCCGGTGTTGCAGGTGCAAGGCGTATGCGTGCTTCCCCAAGCGCACGCGCTGTGCGAAAAGCGCGTTATCCAGGTGAGTGATTTGCGCGGTGTGCCGCTGGTGCTGCTGGGCCGCCAGCGCAACCTGCGCACGGAGCTTGACCAGGTGTTTCGGCAGGCGTCCATTCTTCCCAACGTGCGCATGGAAGTGCATTCGGCAGGTGCCGCCTGCGCTTTCGTCGCCGAGGGCATCGGCGTGTCCATCATCAACGAATTGCTGGCCAATGATTTCTTGGACTTGCCGATCGTGACGCGGCCTTTTCTACCGGTTTTGCCGTATTCATTCGGCCTGGTTTTTCGCAGTGATGTTCCCCGTACGGCCCTGGCGCAAGCGTTCTCCGATTTACTTGCCCAGCGTTTGCGAATGGCGATGCCGCAGGTGCATTGACGTCAGCGCAGCCTTTCGAGCGTGCGCCACAACTTCCTCATCGTCGGGTTCTGGTTTTCAATCGCGCAGTACGAGCGAATCTCCAACCGCGTACTCCACTCCTCGCCACCCGCCCGCACCAGCAGCCCACGCTCCAACTCATCCACCACCGCGCTCTGTGGCAACCACGCCACACCGTAACCTTCGATAGCCATGCGCATCAGCAGCATGGCCATGTCGGCTTCGTAGCAGCGCTCCAGCACGGCGGGTGCAGGGCCGTTCTTGATCACGATTTCCGCGACCCTGCCCAGGAACGTGGTGGCCGTGTAAGCCAGATGCGGGACGGGTTTTCCCGTGCTCCCCGGCAGGCGATACAGCGGTCGGCCGCGTTTGTCCGGCGCGCACAACGGAATAAACGCATCATGCCCCAGGGCCAGGCTGCCGAAGCGTTGCGCATCCAGCAGGATCGGCGCCAGGGGATGGTGGTAGACGATCATCAAATCGCAACTGCCTTCTTCCAGCGCAATCACCGCGTCATGAATATTCGCCGCCACCACCCGTGCATTGAACTGCTCGGTCTGGCGCTGGAACTGCGCCAGCCACTTGGGCAGGAAGGTCATCGACAGGCTGTGGCCGGCGGTCACTTGGATCGAGCGGCCCGGCATGCGTTCCACCTCGCGCAGGCTGGCGCGCAGGCGCATCAGACCGGCCAGGGCTTCGCGGCTTTCGCTGCAGAAGGCTGCGCCTGCGGCGGTCAGTTGCACCGGGTAGGTGCCACGGTCGACCAGTTCGACGCCCACCCATTCTTCCAGTGAACGAATGCGCCGCGACAACGCCGATTGCGTCACGCAGCGCACTTCGGCGGCGCGGGAGAAATTTTTCCACTCGGCGATGGCCAAGAGGTCGTCCAACCATTTGATCTGCATGCCGGTTCTCCAGGCGATGAGCCCTGAGTGTATGCCGCCGCGCGCAGCCTGGGCTGGGCTTTCTGCAAACTATTCCAAAAGCGCATGGGGTTAGCTGGATTACTCATCATGGCGGCCGGGGTGGGTCCCTAGAATCCGCTCCATACAACAAAAGCCATCTGAGGGCCGCACCTGTGAAGAAGAACAAACTCCCCCGTCGAATCGCAGTTGGCATCGTCTTGGGCGTGCTGGTGGGTTGGGCATGTCACCACTATGCAGGAAGCGAGCAGGCCGCCAAGGCGCTGGCCGGGTACTTTTCGATGGTCACCGACATCTTCCTGCGCATGATCAAGATGATCATTGCGCCGTTGGTGTTCGCCACCCTGGTGGGCGGCATCGCGAGCATGGGCAGTTCGCGCTCGGTAGGGCGCATCGGCTTGCGTGCGATGCTGTGGTTCGTCACGGCGTCGCTGGTCTCGCTGATGCTTGGCATGGCCCTGGTCAATCTGTTCCAGCCGGGGGCCGGGCTGAACATGCAGGTGGTGCAACATGCGACGGCAGCGGTGCCGGTCAACACCGGGGACTTCAGCCTCAAGACCTTCACCAGCCACGTATTCCCGCGCAGCATTGCCGAGGCGATGGCCAACAACGAGATCCTGCAGATTGTGGTGTTTTCGCTGTTCTTCGGCTTCGCCCTGGCCGGGGTCAAGCGCGCCGGCTACACGCGCATCACCGACACCGTGGACGAGCTGGCCAAGGTAATGTTCAAGATTACCGACTACGTGATGGCTTTTGCGCCGATCGGCGTGTTCGCCGCGATTGCCTCGGCGATCACCACCAACGGCCTGGGCCTGCTGGCCGATTACGCCAAGCTGATTGCCGAGTTCTACCTGGGGATCGCCCTGCTCTGGGTGTTGTTGTTCGCCGCCGGTTACCTGTTTCTCGGACGCTCGGTGTTCACCCTCGGCAAGCTGATCCGCGGGCCGATCCTGCTGGCGTTTTCCACGGCCAGCAGCGAGTCGGCCTACCCCAAAACCATGGAGGCGCTGGAGAAGTTCGGCGCGCCCAAGCGGGTCTCCAGTTTTGTGTTGCCGCTGGGCTATTCTTTTAACCTTGACGGCTCGATGATGTACCAGGCGTTCGCGATCATGTTCATCGCCCAGGCCTACAACATCGACCTGAGCTTCACCCAGCAACTGCTGATTTTGCTGACGCTGATGATCACCAGCAAAGGCATGGCCGGCGTGGCGCGGGCGTCGGTCGTGGTGGTGGCGGCGACGCTGCCGATGTTCAACCTGCCCGAGGCGGGTTTGTTGCTGATCATCGGTATCGACCAGTTCCTCGACATGGCGCGCACCGCCACCAACGTGGTGGGCAACAGCATCGCCACGGCGGTGGTGGCCAAATCCGAGAGCGCGGAAGAACCCGCTGAACTGCCGCAGGGAGTGCACGCATGAAAACCACCTCCCGGCTGGGCATCGTCGGCGGGCTCGGTTCGCTGGCGGGCGGCGATCTGTTCTACAAACTGGTCAAGTCCCGTGCCGTGCTGGAGGACCAGCGGCGCTATCACTTCCTGTTCGAGCAGCACCCGTTCAAGGATGTACTGCTGCCCCTGGACCGTAACGCGAGCATGACCGCGCGCAAGTTCTATGTGTTCCAGGTATGCAAGACCTTTGAAAATACCGGGGTGGATGCGGTGCTGCTGCCGTGTTTCGCCAGCCAGACCTTTCGCGCTGAAATCCAGCAGGAACTGGGCATTCCCGTGCTGGACATGATGCACGCGCTGGTCCGGCACATCACCCGTCGAATAGCGCCGGGCACCACCCTCGGCGTGATCGCATCGGACTTCGTGCGTCACAGCGGCTTGTTTGAACAGCACCTCGGTCAGCACTTCAACCTGGTGTACCCGGAGGACCACGCCCAGGCCGCCTTGATGGAGGCGATGTACGGCGTCAACGGCATCAAGGACGGCCACCTTGACGGTGTGCCGCTGGAGTCGGTGTACCAGGCGTGCCTGTCGCTGCAAGGGCAGGGCGCCACGGTGATTGTGCCGGGCATGACCGAGCTGTCGCTGGTCTGCGGCGACCTGCAACGGCGTGGCATCAGCGCCCTCGACATCAACCAGATCTACGCCGAGTTCGCCACCCAGGCCGATGGCTCGGCGCGTCAGCCACCGTTCAAACTGGGCATCGTCGGCGGCGTCGGCCCGGCGGCTACCGTGGACTTCATGGGCAAGGTGGTCGCCCATACCCCGGCCGGCAAAGACCAGGACCACATCAAGATGGTGGTGGAACAGAACCCGCAGATCCCCGACCGCACCGCCAACCTGCTACGCGATGAAACCGACCCGACCCTGGCCCTGTACGCCACCTGCAAACGCCTGGAAAGCGCCGGCGCCCAGGCCATCGCGATTCCGTGCAACACCGCCCATGCGTTTGTCGAACGCATCCAGGCGCACCTGCGCGTGCCCATCGTCAACATGCTCAGCGAGACGGTGGAGTGGATCGTGCAGACCTACGGCAGCGGCCAGGCCGTGGGCTTGCTGGCGACGTCCGGCACCCTGCAAAGCCAGGTCTACCACCAGGCCGCGCGAGACTGCCGCTTGCAACTCATCACACCTGGCTTTGATTACCAGGCGCTGGTGATGGAGGCGATCTACGGCGAACGGGGGATCAAGGCGGGGTTTACCGCTGGCGTGTGCCGTGAGCAGTTGCTGCTGGCGGCGGAGCATTTGTGTGAACAAGGGGCGAAGGTGTTGATTCTCGGGTGTACCGAGTTGCCGTTGGTGCTGGCGCATTGCGAGGCGTTCGAGATCGGCGCCCACCGGGTCGCCCTGGTTGACCCCACGACGGTCCTGGCGCGCCGTTGTGTCAGCCTTTCGTCGGGAGCTCATCGTGTCGGATAAAAAAATTTTGTGAGCGCCGCTTGAAAATTTCCAGCCTGAACCTACTTAGGTTTCACGCGATGCCGAATGCGGGTCGCGTATCAAATCACTTGGAGAAACCTCAGGAGATTTTGCAATGGCTACTACTCTTTCGTTGGCCCCACTGTTCCGTCACTCTGTCGGCTTTGACCGTTTCAACGACCTTTTCGAATCGGCGCTTCGCAGCGAGGCCGGCACCACCTACCCACCTCACAATGTCGAAAAGCACGGTGACGATCATTATCGTATCGTGATTGCGGCCGCAGGCCTGGTGGAGGATGACCTGGAAATCCAGGTGGAAAAAGGCGTGTTGACCGTCGCCGGCGGCAAGCGCGAACACGATGAGGGCATCACCTACCTGCACCAGGGCATCGCCCAGCGCGCGTTCCGCTTGTCGTTCCGCCTGGTCGACCACATCGAAGTGCAGGGCGCGCAGCTTTCCAACGGCCTGCTGAGCATCGACCTGCTCAGGGTGGTACCGGAGGAAGCCAAGCCAAAACGCATTGCGATTGGTGGCGCTGCCAAGGCGGATGTGAAATCCATCAGCGAGCAGTGAGTTGAAATGAATAAAGGCGCTCTTTGGAGCGCCTTTATTTTGCCCAATGATTAACAGTCATTTTCTATCTTATTTGCGCTCGTCGTTTGAGCCCGAGTCCACCCCTGCGCGGCCGGGCACGATGCCAAGGGCTCGGGATCGTCCGCTGCATACGTGGTCAGGCCTTTATGAAGAATTATTTAAGAATGACCTGGCACATCCTGTCGGCGTGAGTGCTTTCTGGGCGTACCGCGTTTTTGACTCCCTTCATTAACCCCTAATAATCAATTGCTTGAAAAAGAATAGTCAGTGTCGGATCGGGAAACCGTTCATAAGCTGGCTATCTTTTTATGCGCGTTTTATTCCAAAAAGGTCTTTTGTCGAAAAAGCGGCGACATGATTTATTCAAGTTGAAGTGTAACAACTTGTTTCAGATTTTTTGCCGCTTTTCGGTACCGATCTGGGGGCTTTCTGTCGGCGAACAGGGGATATCCGTTCGTTGCGACGCAGTGGTTTCGGCCTGTGACATTGATGATTTTGCTTCCACCCACGCGGTGGAGTGCAAACAAGGGATCTGTATTAATTATCGAGGCTTGAACCGATGAACCACATGATCAACTCCATACTTGAAGATGCGTCAACCCGTTCCTCTATCAGCCATACACACCCCGCTCTTGTGCATGATGTGTTGTGGCGCGCGTTGGAACAGGCACTGAAGACCAGCACCGATGATGTTTCTCACAGTCCGCATACCCGAGCCTGCCTGAGGATCTACGCCGAAATCGATACCCTGTCTTATCTGGATAAAGCAGATTCGAAATTGGCCGCCGCCTTGGGCAAGGCCTTCTTTGAGTCGCGTTCCAGTAAAGACGTCGAGGCGTTCTGGAAATTGTTGTTGATCAAGCAACTGCTGTTTGAAGTATCTGTCAGGGGCGTCGCTTCCCATATTTCTTCGCAGGCCAATCATAACCCTGTGTCTCCGCCGACCTTTGCCGGGTCGTCCAGGGTGAACGTCAGCCTGGGCCTGCTGTGCAAGGAGACCGATCAACTCAAGCACTCCGTTGTCCAGGTGTTGCAAAAACTCGCCCAGCATCTGGAAGACCACGGGCTCAAGAAACCCCAGGCCACTCAAGAGATTTTGTTGGCGCTGTACAACGCCGTGTGGTCGGGCAACCAGGGTGTCGATATCGAGTCGCAGATCTTCTATGCCAACAGCGTGTACGACGCATTGCCCGATGTCTATCAGGCCCTGGGTCTGGCGGCCCGGACCCAGTGGCTCACGGTGTTCACCTGGTTGTATGGCGACAAGGATGGGCGGCCGTACGACACAAACCAGCACACCGAAACCTTGGTTATCGCCCTGGAATCAGCGCTGCGCAGCCGTTATATCGCAGACATCAATAGCCTGATCAAAGACGGTGGCGCACGGCATCGCCTGGAAGAGATTCGTGCCCGACTGGACAAGGATCACGCCGATGCCTTTGCCGCCCCGGCCGAATTGATCGAAGCGCTGAGCAGCATCCGCTTCACCCAGCCTGCGGGCATCGACCCGTTGTTGCTGCGGGTGCAGGCCTTTGGTTTTCATTATGTGGAGATCGAGTTCCGCGAAAACGCCGAGATGTTCAGCAGCGTGGTCGATGAGATTGTTTCCAGCCAATGGCAACAGGATCCTGACGCAGGCACATCCCGCCCCTATCGTGACATGGATGAGCGGGAGCGCCGGGCGGTGCTTGATGCCGCGCTGGCGGACGACAGCGTTCAGCCGCCCACGGATTTCTGGCAGGCCTACCTGCGGCGCACCGCTGCGATTTATGAAGAGAAAGCCCTGCGCTACAAGGGCCAGGACTACATCGCATTGATGGAACAGGACCCGGGCTACATTCGCATGTACGACGCCCGCAATGCGGTCGAACGTTTTGAGATGATCGACCGTTATCGCGACCGCATGAACATCCACGGGATCGCCGAGTACACATCGAGCCTCAGTGTGCTGGAAGTCCTGTTTTTGATGAGGGCGGCCCAGGTGCGGGAGGGCATCGACATCGCCCTGCAACCCGAAGACCTGGCGGGCGCCGAGCAAACCCTGGCCACGGTGCATGAGATTTATGAAAGCCCGGTTTACAGGCAGCACTTGGCATCACGGGGCAACCGCCAATACATCACCTTCGGCCCCAGCGACACTGGCAAGCAGGGTGGCAAGGGGATGCACAAGCTGAACATGGCTATCGCTCACCAGCACCAGCGGATCGCGGCTCGGTACGGTATCGAGGTGGTTACCCACGTGATCATGGGGGGCGAGCATGCGCGTTGTAATGGAGTGATCGCCGATACCCTGCAAGAGTTCGGCGCCCTGGACGGACCGGAAACCCGATTCATGCTGGCCGGGTGTGCGGAAATGCGCGGCCATTTGTTGACCCGCAATCAATCGGTGAATTTTCTCAGCCAACTCTACCGCATGCATGCTGAGCCCCGCACGCAGCCCTCGGAGGCGGTAATCGCCGACAGGATCCAGCGTTGGTCCGATGTCGTGCGCCGCTACCAGTCGCGTTTTTTCGAGCATCCGGCGCTGCCAGCCTTGCTGCGGGACATGGCGCGATTCGACGTGGTCAGGGCCACCGCCAAGGGCACTCGGCCGCCGTCACGCCTCTTCAATATCAAGGTCTTCGAGTCCAGGCCGGATGCCATTCGTGCGATTCCCTGGACTCGCGCCCTCTTGGCCAGTGGACTGCACAGCGAACTGATCGGGGTCGGGCAGTTCGCCGATGAGCCCGCGGCGAAATTGTTGGAAGCCTTTACGGAGGACGACAGCTTTCGCAGCTATGTCAAAGGCATGGCGTACGCCATCGCCCGAACCGACCTCACGTGCGCCTGGCTGACCTTGGCGGGCAGCGTTCCAGAGAAAACGCACATCCTGTCGCTGGCGCAGGCGTTGCACACCGAAGCTGTCGGTACCGGCGAGCAACTGTTGGCCAGCCTGCATCTGGAAGTGGTGGCGGGTAAGCGTTTTGTGCACAAGGCCACCACCGGCGTAGAGCCGCAGGACCCGTGGAAAATCAAGGAAAACTCCCTGCTCAATCTGTGGCCTAGCCTCAAGGCCGAGGTCTACCGCAAAGAGAAAAACCTGCGCATTTATCGGTTGTTCCTCATCTATGCCAAAAGCAACCCAGACTTTATCAAGGCCTCTTCACTGAACGATTTTTACAGTGGGTTCCTGGCGGCAGCCAGTACCGATACAGGCTTGGTCGATCCTGACAGCGCCTGCCACTTCACTTGGTAAAGCACCCGCCGACAGCCGGGGCGACCTGGCTGTCGGCGCGGTTGTGCGCCGTTCAAGAGGATCACAAGCATGGCATTTACCACCCTGATACTCGATGCACCCGGCCCGCCGTTGTTATTCGAGGAAGTCGACCGATTCCTCGCGCTGGGCCTGGTCGTCACCCTGAATCTCTACTATTTCACTGATAAGGATGGTATCCGCGAGCACTATGGCGAGCGCATTCACTACACCGAGATCAACGGTCACGACCGGCAGGCTTTGATGGGGGCCGTGATGTTGGCCGGAGGGTACAGCGTGTTCAAGACGCGCCTGAATATTCCCATTGAGGGCGAACTGATTCGCAACGCTGCGTCACCGGCTCTGCCAACGCCGCTGCGCGCTATCGCTCAAGCCGGTACGGGCGTCAACCATATCGACCGGCAAGCGGCCCAGCAGTGTGGCGTGACCCTGCTGAACACTCCAGGCGCCAACGCGGCTGCGGTTGCTGAATATGTCCTGGCCCAGGCGTTGTATTTATCCCGGGACCTGGACCACTACAACGCTGAAACGCACAAGGGATGCTGGTCCAAGGGCACCTTGGCGCCAGGCCTGGAGTTCGGTGAACTCACGCTAGGGGTGGTCGGCACGGGCAGCATCGCTCAAGAGGTCGCACGCAAGGCGGGAGCGCTTGGTCTCAAGGTCATCGCCACCGGTTCGGAACGCTTTACCGACCAGGTCGCGCGCAGCCTTGGCCTTGAGCGCCGGCAAACCCTCGAAGCATTGCTGAGGGAGGCCGACGTGGTCTCGATCCACGTACCGTTGACCCCGCTGACCCGTGGCCTGTTTGGGCTGACCCAGTTCAGGCAGATGCGCCAAGGTTCGATACTGATCAATACCGCGCGCGGCGGCATCGTCGATGAAGCGCAGTTGGCGAGTTTCATGACGGCGTTTCCCAGGCATATAAAAGCAGCCGCCATCGATACCTTCGCCCTGGAAAAAGACTGCTTCCACTCGCCACTGGCAGGCGTCGGCAATGCCCAGCTCACACCGCATATTGCAGGCACCACAACGACGGCGATCCGCAAGGCTTCGCGGCAGATTGTCGACAAGATCCACGCGCTCAGCTTGGCGGCGAACGCAGGTTAACCCCTCAACACAAGGAAGCCTTCCTCATGCAACGCTCTATTCATCAACGCCTGGACGCCCTCAGTTGTACCGACCTCAGCGATGCCATGGATCGCCTGAAAATCCTTTGTCAATGTACCGACATCAAGCCGCTGGACCGGTCCTTCAGCCTTACGGGCAAAGCCTGGACCCTGCGCTACGGACCTGTTGGCCTGGAGGGGGGCTCGGTGGGCGACTACATCGACGACCTTGCCCCAGGGCAAGTGGTGGTGATCGACAATCAGGCACGCCTCGACACCACCGTATGGGGCGACCTGCTGACCTCTACGGCTGCCCGCAAACAATTGGCCGGCACGGTGATCGACGGTATCTGCCGCGATGTCGATCGTGCGTTGGAACTCCATTACCCGATCTTTTCCCGGGGCAACTGGATGCGCACCGGCAAGGATCGCGTGCGTGTCGAGGCGATACAGGAGGCGGTGACGCTGGGGGGCGTGCGGGTTAGACCGGATGACTGGCTACGGGGCGATGGTGACGGGCTAGTGGTCATTCCTGCGGTTTCAGTGAGCGAGGTGCTGACGGTCGCCGAAGAAATCCACCAGGCCGAGGAACAGATTCGTGCGGCCATCGACGCCGGTGTCCCATTGCGGCAAGCGCGCGCAGACTACGGGTACCACGCCTTGCAAACCCCGCGCGGCTGACAACCCTGATCGAGCCAACGGCGTAAGCAAGCAGTGGCACACTGGGCGCGGACGTGTTGCAATCCCCCGCAGCCGTAACCGGGTGGACCCAGTGTGAAACGCCATTTCGAAGACCTGCAGCTCGGCAGCATCGAGCTGTTTTGCCTCGCCGCCGAAGCCAACAGCTTCACCGCCGCCGCGCAGGTTGCCGGTGTCACGCCGGCGGCCGTGAGCCGCAGCATTTCACGCCTGGAAGAGCGCCTGGGCTCGCGGCTGTTTGTGCGCACCACGCGCAGCATCCGCCTCACTGACAGTGGCCGCACCTTCTTCGAACAATGCCGCCAGGCCCTGACCCAACTGGTGGAAGCGCAACAGGAGGTGATGGGCGCGCAAGCAGTGCCGTCCGGCCTGTTGCGCATCAGTATTCCCACCACCTACGCCCATCACCGTCTGCTGCCGCTACTGCCGAAGTTTCGTGCGCTGTACCCGCAGGTGACGGTGGATATCCACATCAGCAACCGCAATATCGACTTCGTCGCCGAAGGCTACGACCTGGCGGTCCGTGTGCGCGCCCAGCCCGACTCATCGCTGATTGCGCGCCTGCTGGAAGACGCCGAGTTGGTGGTGGTCGCGGCACCGTCCTATCTTGAACGCGCTGGCATCCCACAGACGCTGGAAGATCTGCCCGCCCATGAATGCATCCAGTACGAATTGCCCAGCAATGGCCGGCGTATCTCCTGGCTGTTTCAGGTGGATGGCAAGGCGCAAGAGTATGCGGGGCAGGCGGGGTACAGCTGCTCCGACGATGTGCTGGGCGGGGTGACCCTGGCCAGGCACGGCGCGGGGTTGTTTCAGACCTACAAGTTTATTGTCGAGCAGGAACTGGCTGACGGCAGCCTGGTAGAAGTCCTGCAGCCGTTCGGTGGGCGTTCACGGCCGTTTACCTTGTTGTATCCCCATGGTCGCTATGTGCCGCATCGGGTGCGGGCGTTTGTGGATTTCCTGATGCAATGCCGGGACGAATCGGCGGCGCCGTAGACGCGGCAATATCCCAGGTCAGCAGCAGTTGGCTGATCGCCGCGTCGATGCTGGCGTGGGGAACGTTGTCGCGCGCAAGGATCGAAATGCCCTGCAGGAAACTGTCAAACACCGTCGCCATCACCGCCGGGTCAATCGTGCCTGGCAATTGCCCTGCACGTATCGCACGCTGCACACAGGCCACAATCCCCGCCCGTGTGCGCAGCCGCGATTGCGTCAATCCATTCGCCACCCGCGCATTCTCGGGGCTCGGCGCACTCATCACGCCCAGCGCCACCATGCAGCCCTTGGGATGCCCGTCTTCACACTGCATGCGTGCCGACTGGCGCAGCGCCGTTTCAACCGCCTGACGCGGCGACAGGCTTTCGTCCCACAGGCATTCGGTGACCTGTGCGTAGGTCGTCAGGTAGCGCTGTACACATTCGTCGAACAGCGCCTCTTTGGAACCGAACGCCGCATAAAAACTCGGCGCGGAGATACCGCCACCCAGGCCAGCCTTGAGTTGGGCGAGTGAGGTGGCGTCGTAGCCGTGCTGCCAGAACAGGTGCAAGGCTTGGTCTACGGCGTGATCGCGGTCGAAGGTGCGGGGGCGGCCCATTTGTGCCATGGCGGATCTCCGGTGGAGGAAGCGAGATAAATACTAGTCGATACATAAGTCGTTGACAACGCGCTATGTCCAGACGCAACATTTGTATCGATCAGTATTTAAATCCCGCTCAAGGAGTTACCCGTGACACCTTCACTCACTTTATCGGCGTCATCCGACCGCCTGCCCATCGGCGCCTTGCTAGCCCTGGCCATGACCGGCTTTATCTGCATCGTCACCGAAACCCTGCCCGCCGGCCTGTTGCCGTTGATCAGCGACGGCCTGGCGATTTCCCCGTCGATGGCCGGGCAGATGGTCACCGCGTATGCCTTGGGCTCGGTGCTGGCGGTGATCCCCATGACCATCGCGACCCGTGGCTGGCGCCGGCGTAATGTGCTGTTGCTGACCATCGTCGGGTTCCTGCTGTTCAACTCCATCACCGCGCTGTCGTCCCACTATGGTGTGACCCTGGTGGCGCGTTTTTTCGCCGGTGTGGCAGCGGGGTTGGCCTGGAGCCTGCTGGCCGGTTACGCCCGGCGCATGGTCGCGCCGCACCAGCAGGGCAGGGCGCTGGCGTTGGCGATGGTCGGCACGCCGATTGCGCTGTCGTTGGGTGTACCGCTCGGCACTTGGCTGGGTGGGTTGGTGGGGTGGCGCACCACGTTTGGCCTGATGTCGGCGGTGAGTCTGGTGTTGATTGCGTGGGTGTTGGTCAAAGTCCCGGACTACGCTCCCCAGCCCGCCCATCAACGTATGTCGCTGGGCCAGGTGCTGAGCACGCCGGGCGTACGGCCGGTGCTGGCGGTGGTGATCAGTTGGATGCTGGCGCACAACATTCTGTACACCTACATTGCACCCTTCGTGGCGCCGGCGGGGTTGGCCGAGCGGGTCGACCTGGTGCTGTTGGTGTTCGGGGTTGCCGCGCTGGCAGGGATCTGGCTCACGGCCAGGCTCGTTGAGTCGTTGTTGCGCAAGACCGTGCTCGTCAGCCTGGCGGTGTTCGCGGTCGTCTCGCTTGGGCTGGGTCTTTTTGGCAACCTGCCGGAAGTGGTCTACCTCGGCGTGGCCGTGTGGGGCCTGAGTTTCGGCGGCGCCGCGACCCTGCTGCAGACCGCCCTGGCCGATGCGGCGGGCGATGGCGCCGACGTGGCGCTGTCGCTGAATGTGGTGGCCTGGAACAGCGCTATCGCCGGCAGCGGTGTCGTCGGTGGGGTGTTGCTCGAGACCTGGGGCGTGGCCTCGTTTCCGTGGGCGATGTTGCTGTTGATCGGTGTGTCGCTGGCGATTGCCTGGAGCGCCCGTGCCCATGGTTTCAAACCTGGGCGGCGCATGGGGGCGCAGATAATGGCTCATTAAACCCTCGGACGAATGCCAGAGGGTGTACGGTGGGTATCAATTCATCGGATATCAGCCCTTCATGTCCACGCTAAGCGAAGAGAGCCGCCAGATCGTAGCTTCTCTGGCGCACCGTGTTGGTCCCTCCGCGGATATCGCAGGCATCGCCGAGGCGATCACGTCGATATTGCAGGACATGGACGCAGCACTCACGCCCATCATCGGGCAGCAAGGCTGTGTCGCCTTGCTGCGCCGCAGCCTGCACCTCAGCGCCTCGGCCCATGCGCGATTGGCCGGCATGCACGATCGTGTGCAAGCCACGCCTGACAGATCCGGGCTCAAAGCCGTACTGCTTGAGCAGACTGAGGCCGATGCGCTGTTTTTCGGTGAGGTGCTGCTGACCACTTTTTACACTTTGCTCACCACGCTGATCGGGCCTTCGCTGACCGCGCGTTTACTACGCGACGTGTGGGAACCTTCTTTGAGCGACACCCCTTCGCAGGAAAATTCGCCATGAGCACCAAAGTAACGATCAACCGCCTGGCTACCGGTGTGCCAGGGCTGGACGAGGTGCTGGGCGGAGGTTTGCCGGAGTTTTCGTTCAACCTTATCGCCGGTCCGCCTGGCTGTGGCAAGACCACCCTGGCGCATCAGATGATGTTTGCCCTGGCGACACCCGAGCGTCCGGCGCTGTTTTTCACCGTGCTGGGCGAGCCGCCGCTGAAGATGCTCCGTTATTAGCAGCAGTTCGACTTCTTCGACAGCGACGCGATCAACCAGTCGATCCGCTATATCAACCTGGCCGACGACACCCTGGCCGGCGACCTGGACGAAGTGCTGCGCCGGATTGTCAGCGAAGTGGAGGCGCATGCGCCGTCGTTGGTGTTTGTCGACTCCTTCCGTTCGGTGGTGCTCGCCAGCCAGACCCAGCACAACCCCAATAACAACCTGCCGCAGTTCGTACAACAATTGGGTATGTTGATGACCACGTGGCAAGCGACCACCTTCCTGATCGGCGAGTACTTCACCGAGACCGACACCAACCCGATCTTCACCGTGGCCGATGGATTGATCTGGTTGCGCCAGAGCGTCGAGCGCAATTCGATGGTGCGCAAGATGGAAATCATGAAGATGCGCGGCCAACCGACCTTGCCGGGGCTGCACACCTTTCGTATCGCCAGTTCAGGCATCAGGGTGTTCGCACCGGCCCCGCTCAACCCGGACGAGACGCCGAGATCGCTGCCCATGCAGCGCCTGAAAATGGGCGTGCCACGCCTTGATGAGATGCTCGGTGGCGGCCTGCCCCGTGGCTATTCGTTGCTGGTGGCGGGGCCTTCGGGGTCGGGTAAGAGCATCCTGGCAGCGACCTTCCTGGCCGAGGGCGCGCGCAATGGCGAAGCCGGTGTGATCGCGGTGTTCGAGCAACGGCCCAACCACTCGCAAAACGCAACGCTGGCCGACTTGATCCGCAGCGGCCAGGTCAGCCTGGTAGACAGCCGGGCGCCGGACCTGTCGATCGACGAAATTGTCCAACTGCTGCTCAGCGAAATCAGCCGCTTGAACGCCACGCGGGTGGTCATCGATTCGCTGTCGGGCTTTGAGCTGGCCCTGGCGCCGACCTTCCGCGCAGACTTCCGTGAGTCGTTGTCACGTATGGTCACCGCGTTGACCCGCGCCGGGGTCAGCGTGTTGATGACCTCAGAGCTGGAAGACCGCTACACCGACCTGCGCTTCAGCCCCTACGGCACCGCGTTCCTGACGGACGCGATCATCGTGCAGCGCTACATCGAAGTCCGCAGCCGCCTGCTGCGCATCATGGCCGTGGTCAAAGTGCGCGCCAGTGCCCACTGCGACGAGCTGCGCCAATACCACATCAATGACGATGGCCTGCAGATCGGCGAGATGCTCGCTGACCAGGAGGGGCTGCTGGGTGGGCGTCCGACGACCCAGCGCACAGGAGACCACAATGATTGAACTGACCCATGAGTAATTCGGCGGGAGAGGACGCGCGTAAAGTGGCCAATGCGGCCCATGAGCTGTTCCTGCTCGGCCAGAAAATCGTAGAAGCCCGTGCCGTACTGGCTGCGCTGCAGCAACAACTGGAAGGCGCCAACTCTCGCCTAGAGGATACCCAGCATGTCGAGCAACTGATCGAGGCCAACCAGCAGTTGGTGCTGGCACTGCTCCTGGCCCAATCCGACACTGTCGCGGCGCCGAAGGTAGAGGACCAACTGCTGTTCCAGAAGCTGCGCGAAGCCAATGCGCAACTGGTGTTCGCCGCACTCAGCGCCCAGGACCTGCAGGTCACCGCCGAACGTGCGCTAGGTCAGCAGAAACGCATCCTGGCGATGGTCGCCCATGAACTGCGCAACCCGCTGACGCCTATCAGTCTGATTGCCGAGCGCATGGTCCGGCTACCCAGCGACGAACTGCCGCGTATGCTTGAATTGATAGAGGGCCAGGTCCAGCATATTTCCCAACTGGTCGATGACTTGCTGGATGTCTCGCGTGCCAGCACCGGCAAGCTGCGCATCCACCGTCGCGAGGTGGACATGCTGCGTATCCTGAATGCCGCTGTCGAGGCCTATAGCCCAGTGATGATCGGTCGAAAGCAGCAATTCGATGTGGTGTTGCCGGATGTTATCCCGAGCCTGTACGGCGACCCCGTACGGCTTGCGCAGATCCTGCACAACCTGCTGGGCAACGCAGCCAAGTACACGCAAGCGGCTGGCCGTATCGCGATGGTGGTGAGCGTAGAGACCGGGCAACTGAAGATCAGCATTGCCGACAACGGCATTGGCGTGACCGCCAAGGCCTTGCCGTTCATTTTTGATCCTTATGTGCAAGATGCCCACGCCATCGGTTTCAACAGCGCCGGCCTGGGTATTGGCTTGACCGTGGTGCGCGAACTGGTCGAAGCCCACGGCGGTACAGTGACGGGCATCAGTGAAGGACACGGCAGGGGCAGCGAGTTTGTGGTCGTGCTGCCGCTATCCAGTCAAGGGATCAGCCGTGCATCGCGCAACTGATCGAACACGTCAAAAAAGGCCTGGTTGCTGGCCTGGTAAGCGGTGAAACCCAGTTGGCGGCTCTTGGACATATCGGTGACCACCTCGATCGGCCGTCCCAGGTCGGCGTCGGTGTGCCATGGCGAAATGAGTCGGCTGATGTCGGCTTCTTTCAGCCCGTACTGCGCCGCGATCTGGTTCCAAGTGGCCTGGTCGTCGGCCATCTGGCGCTCGAGTGGGGCAGGCGCGGCTGGGAACGGTGCTGGTGCAAGGCCGAAGTAATCGGCAATCTGCCCCCACATCCATTGCCAGCGGAAAACATCGCCATTGGTGATGTTGAACGCCTGGTTGGCAGCCGCTGACGTGGTGGCTGCCCATAGCTGTTGCTGGGCCAATTGCCGCGCATCTGTCATGTCGGTGAGGCTGTCCCATTGCACGCGGGAGCCTGGGAACACGAATGGGCGCCCGGTGTATTTGCACACGCTGGCGTAGACGGCGAGGGTGGTCGCCATATTCATCGCATTGCCCACAGCGACACCCGTGACGGTGTGCGGGCGGTGCACGCTCCAGGTGAAACCATCTTTCTCGGCCGCAGCGAACACTTCGTCTTCCTGGGCGTAGTAGAAATTCTCCACGTCCAGGCGGCCTTGGTCTTCGCGGAACGGAGTTTGCGGCAGGCTGCCCTTGCCATAGCTTTCAAAGGGGCCGAGGTAGTGCTTCAGCCCGGTGACCAGCGCTACGTGTTGCACACTGCCGGTGGGGCGTACGGCGTCCAGCACGTTGCGCACCATGGCGGCGTTGACGCGGATGTTCTCGACTTCCGTGGCCTGGCGCGACCAAGTGGTGATGAATACGTGGGTGGGTTTTAACGCGGTCAGTGCCTGCTGTACGGTGGCCGGGGATTGTAAGTCGGCGCTTATCGGGATCACGCCGGGCACCTGGGAGGGGCTGCGTGAGAGCGCGGCAACCTGCCATTGGTTGTCCAGCAGTAATTGGGTGATGGCGCTACCAACGATGCCGCTGGCGCCGACGACTAAGGCTGTCTGGGTCATAAAATTCCTCCGAGGATGTAGGGTTCTGAACCCTTGCATGTAGGAGAGGTTCAACCTTTACCGAAAGCCTGGCGGCACCAAACAGGTATCTGAGGGTCCATAGGCCCCGCACGAATATTCGCGCGTGTCCGTTTACCCTTACCATAAGATCTAACGCATGTACCTACGCAACGTTGCAGTCGGGCTGTCGGCCCTCGTTTTGCTCTCCACCGCTGTAGACGCACGCAGCCTCGCCAATCCCTATACCCCCACCCAGCAGCGCAGTTCGTTTGACGGTTGCGCCCAACTCTTTCCTGCCACCAGACCGATCAACACCGCCACCGTCCCGGCGTCTATGAAGCCTCTGGCCCTGTGTTCGGACACCTTTGCGGTGCTGTACTCGCAAACCAGCAAGACCCCGCTGGTGGTCGTCGAGCGCTTGAATGCCGCGCAGTTGAAAGACGCCAAAGGCGAGGAGCGCACCAACCAGTTCTATGCGGACCCGCGCATTCCCCAGGGTGGCCGCGCGGAGCTGAGCGACTACCGCAGCCAGCACCCGGCCGTGGACCGTGGCCACCAGGCCCCGGCCGCCGATGCGCCTGACGCGCACGCCATGGCGCAGTCTTTTGCCCTGTCGAACATGGTGCCCCAGGACCCCACCAACAACCGCAAGGTCTGGAGCAAGGTCGAGGCCGACGTGCGCAAGTTTGCCGTGCGTGCCGGTGGCGACGTGTATGTGTTCACCGGCCCGTTGTTCGACCCGGGCTACGGCACCATCGGCCACAACAAGGTCTGGGTGCCGACGCGGTTGTTCAAGCTGGTGTATGACGCCTCCAGCAAGCGCGCCTGGGCCTATGTGCTGCCCAACGCCGAGACGCGCATCCAGAAACCGATGGACTACGCGACGTTTGTGAAGAGCACCGGGCTCAAGCTGCTGGGTGATCTTCCGGTGTCGGGGTCGGTGGGGCGGGGTTGACCCCCATCTTGCGGGCCAATTGTGGTGAGCAGGCATCTGTGGCAAGCCCGCTCGCCACAGATGCATGAACAGCCTACCTGGCTTTTTTCAACGCCTTGAGGCGCTGTGTCGCACGCTGTACGGCCGCCATCTTCTCCGGGCGTTTCATGCGTTTCCATTTGCGGATGTCATCCTTGGTGCGTCCGCAACTGACGCAGAGGTCGCCGCTGAGCTGGCAGAGGGAAACGCAGGGGGTCTCGATGTCTTTGGCCACGGGTTCACCGGCTGATGGAGGAAAGGGGCGCCGTCAGGCCACACGCATCCCGGGATTATCTACACACAAGGGTATACTCGCCATCCTCGCAGCCTACTCCTTTCAAACAGACCGAGATTCCCCATGAGTACCTCTCTGCCTCTCACCCCCGCGCGCGAACCCGTCGCGCCGCTGGTGGCCTTTATCATCCTGGTGCTGGGCGCCCTGTTCCTGCAAAACAGCGTCGGTTCGCACCAGGTGCTGTTGCTGGTGGTCGGCGCAGCACTGGGCTTGACCCTCTACCACGCCGCCTTCGGTTTCACTTCGGCCTGGCGCGTGTTCATCAATGATCGCCGTGGCGCTGGCTTGCGCGCGCAGATGGTGATGCTGGCGCTGGCGGTGCTGCTGTTCTTCCCGGCGCTGGGGGCGGGCACGCTGTTCGGGCAGCCGGTGACCGGGCTGGTGGCGCCGGCCGGGGTGTCGGTGGTGTTCGGGGCATTTATTTTCGGCATCGGCATGCAGCTGGGCGGCGGTTGTGCGTCGGGCACGCTGTTCACCGTCGGCGGTGGCAATGCGCGCATGCTGGTCACGTTGCTGTTCTTTATCTGCGGTTCGTTGATCGCCACGCACCATGTTGACTGGTGGTTCGGGCTGCCGGCGCTCCCGGCGGTGTCCATCGTCAAGAGCTTCGGCGTGGTGCCGGCATTGGGCTTGAGCCTGGTGGTGTTCGCGATCATTGCGTTGGTGACCGTACGGCTGGAGAAGGGTCGCCATGGTCAGTTGGAAGAGGGCGTGAAAAGCGAACACCGAGGCCTGCGCCGCTTTCTGCGCGGGCCGTGGCCACTGGTGTGGGGCGCCATCGGCCTGGCCCTGCTCAACTACGCCACCCTGGCGCTGGCGGGACGGCCCTGGGGCATCACCTCGGCGTTCGCGCTGTGGGGAGCCAAAGTCGCCAGCGGCCTGGGTGTGGACGTGGCCAGCTGGGCGTTCTGGCAGATGCCGGGCAATGCCAAGGCCCTGGCCGCGCCGGTGTGGGAAGACATCACCAGCGTGATGGACATCGGCATCGTCCTCGGTGCGCTGCTGGCCGCCGGCCTTGCCGGGCGCTTTGCCCCCAGCCTCAAGATTCCGGCGCGCTCGCTGGTGGCGGCTGTGATCGGCGGCCTGCTGCTCGGCTACGGCTCGCGCCTGGCGTACGGTTGCAACATCGGCGCGTACTTCAGCGGCATCGCCTCGGGCAGCCTGCATGGCTGGGTATGGCTGGTGGCGGCGTTTATCGGCAACAGCGTGGGCGTGCGGTTGCGGCCGTTTTTCTTTGCGGGGGAGCGGCGGCAGGTGGCGTTGAGCGGTTGCTGAGTCAGCTTTCCGGGGAAAGGCTTGGGTCCTGGGCAGCTTCGGCCGCGAGCTTTTCCCGGTCTGCCTTGCTGATGTACTTGTCCTTCTTCTTCGGCGCCAATTTGGCGTTGGCCTTCCTGGCTTTTTCCTTGAAGAGCTGCTGGAGTTTTTTCTGGCGGTTCATGTGGTTCTCCCCGGGTTGTACAGGCCCGGGATGATACCAGCTAAAAATCGGCCGCCGCGCGCCGTGCCGCTGTCCGCCCCAAAAAACCGGTGATCAGATCCAGCACCTGTTGCTGAATCACCGCCCTTGGCCGAGCCCCCTCGCCATCGCGGCAAATCATGCCATCGCCCGGCGAGTCTTCTTCGATCAACGCCATGCCACCCGGCTTGCAGATCGACATAAAGCTGAAGTGCGTAGCGTCGCTGATCTCCACATACTCGGTCGAGGCCTTTGGCATACGCCTGACCATGTCGGCGGACTCCAGGTTGGGGTCCATATCTTCCGTTGGCACGCCCCCCGCAATCACCAGCGCCGGCACCGGCAGGGCGGCCAGGCTGGCGTCGGTGAAGCCGCGTGACAGGCCCAGGTCCAGGGTCACCACGGCGCCGACGCGTGGGTCGCGCAGGTCAGCGGCCAGTTGGGCCTTCGCCGCCGGTGTCGCGGCGGGTTTGATCTGCTGGTAGCCAATGCAGCCGCCCAATTTAGGGTGAGTGTTGCAGTCGCGGGCGAAGAGGTCCGGGTCGAAACGCGCGCCGGCGATTTCCATGGCAGCCCAGCCACCGATGGAGTGGCCGACCACGGCGATACGGTTGTTTGCCACGGTGCCGAACTGCGTCCGCTGGGCGATCACCGCATCGATGGCCCGGCTCAAGTCTCTGGGCCGTTGCCACAACTGCGCAGCGGCCTGGGGGCTGCGATCCTTGCTGGTGGTGCCGGGATGGTTGACCGCCGCCACGATGTAACCCTGATGGGCCAGGGCGCTGGCCAGCCACACCTGGTTGCCCCAGTTGCCGCCGTAGCCGTGGGAGAGCACCACCAGCGGATGTTCGCCGCTCGCTGCCGGCGCATCGGGCACCGCCAGGGCGCCGAAAAACACGGCGTCATCGCGGATCCACTCAGGCGTAGCTGCGGTGGCGGCGGGGTACCAGACCACCATTTGCAGCGGGCGTTGTGCATCAGGGACGTTGATGCTCTTGAAGCCGATGGGCGTGGTGTCGGCGAATGCAGGCATCGCCAAGCCAATCAACAGCAGCGCGGTGAGGGTGGTTTTCACGGTTTTATCGTCCTTGATGTGAGGGCGGCATCATGCCTTGGAACAGGGGTTTTTAATAGAGGGGAGGCGGGACTAGGAAGTTACTGACAAAGTCCTACTTGTAAGTATTACAGATAAGGGCTTCATGTTTTTAGGAAGCGGGTGCCTTACTTGAATTGAAAAATCGTGCAAGGGTAGTGGTGTGATTCCTACTGCTGGAATGATTGGAACCTCAGGTATTAATTTGTGAACTAGGGTGAAGATTATGAAGAGCTCGAAAAGTATCAATAAGGTTTGGCTTGCTGTGGGTGTAGTTTTAACTATTTTTACAAAAAATTCCGTGTTGGCGGCGGAGGGCGTCTTTACTAAAACGGTGGCACCAACTCCCGTATTGGTACTGTCCAATTCTAATACTGTGCCGAGTCGTGAATTCGCAAACTTTAGTGTGCTGGCTGCGGATATTCCCTCAGGAACACTCCAAGACCCCAAGCAGATATCAGAAATTCGGTGGAGTACAACGTACTATCCTGGGACACTGAGTGAGAAGGTTGAGCTGTGTTACTTTCGCTCCTTCAGTGCTGAAAAAGATTGTCGTGATATCTTTCCGAGTTCTTCGGGTGTGCTGATGGATTTTAACAATCAGTCATTCGGTCATGGTTCAAAAGTTACGATTTTTCATACGGTATTGGGCGGCACTCCACCTTACGCTCGTCCTGCCGGCGTTGATTCTGTGACAATTAAATATAGCTATTAGTGTGGTGTGATGCCCGCAGCCAATTTGGCTACGGGTATTTGGATAGGTAAGAAACTTTTACATGACCATTCACATGCCTAACGCAAGGTGAATACTAATGATCACTATCAGCCCTAATACCTCCTCGTCTAACAGTCGCGTGACGAATGAATCCGGCGGCATTGTTATTCCGTCAACAGTCTCGCCTGACAACGCCCAGGCTGATGCCCCCCTCTCTACACGTAATGCCGGCACCACCACCGTCTCAATCCTGGCGCGTCAACTGAGTGATGCGGCACAGCGGGCGGAGACACCCGTTGGCCAAAAGAACGCCGACTCCCTAGAACCCATCACCGACGAACAGTATTTCGCCAACAAGGCACAACACGACGCAGAGACTCCAACGGCCAATGACCCAGAACTCCTGGCCCGTGCGCGACAAGCGACCGGTTTCCTCAACGGTCATGACAGCAACCCCTTCAAGGGACTAGGGCGAGATCAACTCAACCTGATCGCCCGCGACAACGGCGGCGCCTTCACGGTTAACGAGCGCAGGGTGGCGTGGGAAACCGTCCAGTCGATGGCGCCTTCAGGTGTTTCTTATCCTGAGCCAGTCCCCATTAACGGTCGTGAGACCTTCA
The DNA here is from genome assembly GCF_019823005.1 of Pseudomonas sp. DR208. NCBI lineage: Bacteria > Pseudomonadati > Pseudomonadota > Gammaproteobacteria > Pseudomonadales > Pseudomonadaceae > Pseudomonas > Pseudomonas sp. DR208. The sequence goes on along the minus strand of NZ_CP081944.1, from coordinate 4,434,290 downwards.
TTTCGCGCATGTTTCACAATGGCGAACCACCCGTTGCCCTTCCACCCGCGACCTTTGAAAACGGCACTCAAAATCGCAACGACTTTCTCACCCTCGATGACCGTGCCTTGATCTCGGATATGTACGCTTATGCACATTCAGAAGGTGCGGATCTACGTCACGTCGACCGATTGGTTTATGCACTCGCTGACTATCGTTATTTCAGCGACGGTCGCCAACTCATTAGCAATAATGGCTATTACGTCGATGAGTATTGGACGACGTTCGATTTCAAGCCGGAGGACGCCACCATCGCTTCACGGATACTGTCCAGTTCAGCGCTCGGCAGCAGCCGTATTGACCCGGATTTTGTGAAGCACATCCTGGATCCGGGCATTGGGGTGTACTCCCACTTTGGCGGCATACCGTTCCTGGAGCGTATGGTGAAAAAATTCTCCAGTGAAGGTGCGGATCAACCCCCCCTCGGCAGTGAGTACGTCACCTTCAACTACGCCAAGGCGGCGGACCATATCGTCACCACCACGCACAAGGACATAAAACTCCCCCCCTCCGAGGCCCTCTTCGAAGTCGTCAACGGGGTGTGGAACCTCACCGAATACGGCAAGGCCGCCGGCTATGTACTGGATGTGGCTAACCGCCGTGTCTATAAGCCAGAGGAACCAGCAAGCGTTCCAACTCACCCGGTTTCAAACCTGAACGGGCCTGACGGTGATGCTTCCAACAACACCTTTCTGGATGCCCTCGCCGACACCCGCAACCCGCCCCAGTCGCGCTGGGTCCGGCCCGGCCACCTGTTCAAACTGATGAAAAACTTCAAACCCTGAGGTGCCGGCGCACTGCATGACAAACCCGTGAATCTTGCTATTGGCCAACACGGCCCCATAACTAGGCGGGTATCCACTGAACGCAAGGGCAGACCATGACCAAACCAACCGAAACCGCCATCCTCGCCGGCGGTTGCTTCTGGGGCATGCAGGACCTGTTGCGCCGCTACCCCGGCGTGCTGCACACCCGCGTGGGCTACACCGGCGGCGATGTGCCGAATGCCACCTACCGCAACCATGGCAACCATGCCGAAGCGATTGAAATCGTGTTTGACCCGGCAGTGATCAGCTACCGGCAGATTCTGGAGTTCTTTTTCCAGATCCATGACCCGAGCACGCCGAATCGGCAGGGCAATGATTTGGGGCCCAGTTATCGTTCGGCGATTTATTACCTGAGTGAGCAGCAGCGGGAGGTGGCCGAAGATACGGCGGCGGACGTGGATGCATCGAAGCTGTGGCCGGGGAAGGTGGTGACGGAGATCGAGCCGGCGGGGCCGTTTTGGGAGGCGGAGCCGGAGCATCAGGATTATCTGGAGCGGATTCCCAATGGCTATACCTGCCACTTTATTCGGCCGAATTGGAAGTTGCCCAAGCGTGGCTGAAAGCACTGCCTGGAAGCGCGAGTCGTTGTAAGGGGCAGCACTTCAAGGTCTTTAGGTAGAACTGACGATAAGTACCCTGTGGCGAGCGGGCTTGCCCCGCGTTGGGCTGCGAAGCAGCCCCAAAACCCGCGGCCGAAGAGGGCCTGACTCCGCGCATTCCTCCTTCCAGGGTTGCTTCGCAACCCAACGCGGGACATGCCCGCTCGCCACAGTTGCAGTGTTCGCCCTTATGGGACGGCATCAGCCGGATATGGCCGGTTTCTCAAAGACCTGGATCGGCTAGCGTAGCTTCGCGCTCCATCAGCTTATCCACCAACAAAACCCCCAACTCACTCAACTGGTGAATGGCCAGCACCACATCCCGCTGTTTACCCGTCAACGCCTCCGACAGGTCGAGCAGCAAGGCGCTGACCGAGGAAAAGGTTTCGTAGCTGTTGACGATCAATGTTTCGTTGCTGGCATCGCTGGCGATGCTGAAGAGTGGCGCAGGTGGTGCTTCGGCACCGGGGTTGAGGTAATGGTCAATCGCACGATTCGCCGCATGATTGAGCTTCAGGTCCGGACCGTTTGGAGGATTGGGCGTGACTTTGAACATGTGTGTTGTACCTGTTTTAGGGCCAACACCTTTTCGCTACTAAACGAGAGGGTGGCGGCTGTACGCAGGTTAGTAGACCGGGGAAACACACAAAGCCGGCGCGCCCGAGGGCGCCCTGCGCACAGCCACCATCAAGCACAGACAAGAACATCTGATCGATGAGGCTCATGCACTTTATGTTGTCACTCGGGCTACTAAACCCGATCACTGAGTGTTCAGCGACCGAGCCACCTTAGAGACGCTCACCCAAGCGCACAAGCCGGCGGATTCTGACGCAAGCGTAGGCAACCGAGCAAGGCTCGCGCCTTTCGTCCCGGCAGGATTAGGACTTGTCGTACGCCATGTACGCGTTCTGCAGCACGATATGGTCCGCCACGTACTTCGCATCGTGCCAAACCCCATAGATAAATGAAGATGCGCGGTTGACCAGGTTCGGCAAACCCAGGAAGTAAATTCCGCTCTGTGCCGAGATCCCGCGTTTGTGGAACGGCTCGCCTTTCTCGTCGAACGCGTCCACCTTCAACCAGCTGAAATCGAACTTGAAGCCGGTGGCCCAAAGGATTGTGGTCACGCCCGCTTCAGCCAGGTCCAGGCTCAACATCGGGTTCACCAGGCACTCTGGATCGGGCAACAGTTCCCAGGCCTGTGGCTCCGGCGGAAACGGCAAGCCATTGGCCTCGATATACGCATCCGCATCGCGCAGTACGTCAAAGTAAGCGCGGTCGCCTTCAGCCACGTTCTCGGCCAACCCCGGTTGAAACCTCATCACGCCTTCCGCCCAGTCCTGGGTAACGCCCACCAATTGAATGCCTTGATGTGCCAGTCGGCGAAAGTCCACCGTCTTGCCGCCTTCGTAACCACTCACCGCAAACGCCACGTGCTTTTTCTTCGGCTGGATCTTGACTTCATCCCACAAGCCCAACGCGCCCAGCCACCAGCAATAGTCGCGGCCACGATAGGCGCGGGGCGGGCGGTAGTGTTCGCCCACCGAGAGGTACACGGTCTTGCCGGCCTTTTGCAGTTCTTCGGCGATCTGCGAGCCGGAGGCACCGGCGCCGACCACCAATACGGCGCCTTCGGGGAGTTGGCCGGGGTTCTTGTAGGCGCAGGAATGCAGTTGGTGCAACGGTGCGCTGGCGGGGACGATGTTCGGGATTGACGGGCGCTGGAACGGGCCGGTGGCAGCAACGACGTTGGCGGCTTCGATCACGCCCGCGGAGGTGGTGACCTTGAAGCCGGGGCGGCCTGCGTGGCGTTCCACCGACTGGACTTCCACGCCCGTGCGGACAGGGGCCTGCAACTTATCCGCGTAGGCCTCGAAGTAGTCGGCCATGCGCTCTTTCGGCGGGAAGGCTTCCGGCGAAAGGCCTTCGAAGGTGAGACCGGGAAAGCGGTCATGCCACGCCGGCCCGTTGGCGACCAGAGAGTCCCAGCGTTCCGAGCGCCAGCGTTCGGCAATGCGGTGGCGTTCCAGCACGAGGTGGGGCACACCCATCAAGGACAGGTGCTCGCTCATGGCGACGCCGGCCTGGCCTGCGCCGACGACCAGGGTGTTGATTTTTTCGACGGACATAGGCGGTTCCTGAACAGTCATTAGGCGGTTTGGCCTAGCAATTCGGCCACAGCCGTGATTGCCAGTTGGTAACCCAGCGCCCCCAACCCGGCGATCACACCGGTGGCGGCCCTGGACACGTAGGAGTGGTGCCGGAAGCTTTCGCGCTGCCAGATATTGCTCATGTGCGCTTCGATGATCGGGCCGTCGAACGCCAGCAACGCATCGAGGATCGGCACCGAGCTGTAGCTGAGCCCGGCGGCGTTGATCACGAGGGCGTCGGCGTGCAGGCGTGCTTCCTGAATCCAGTCCACCAGCACGCCTTCATGGTTGCTCTGGCGAAAGTCCAGCGTCAGGCCCAGGGCGGCGGCGTGGCGTTGGCAGCGGGCGTCGATGCTGGCGAAGCTTTCGCTGCCATAGGTGCCGTTTTCATCCAGCCCATACAGGTTGGCGTTAGGCCCGTTGAGGAAAAACACACGATGAGTCATGGGGCACTCCAGGCAATCAGCGCTTTCATACGGCCCAATCGTCCGGCACCACGGCGATCACATCGATCTCCATCAACCACTCCGGCTGGCCCAGCCCGGAGATCACCAACCCAGTGGAAATCGGGAACACACCTTTGAGCCACTTGCCCACCTCCTGGTACACCGGCTCGCGGTAGCGCGGGTCGATCAGATAGGTGGTGGTCTTCACGATGTGCGACAGGTCCGAACCTGCTTCTTCCAGCAGTAGCTTGACGTTCTTCATCGCCTGCTCGGCCTGGGCGCGCGGGTCGCCGAGGCCGACCAGGTTGCCGTCGAAATCGGTGCCGATCTGGCCGCGCACGTAAATGGTGTTGCCGGCGCGCACGGCCTGGCACAGGTCGTTGTCCAGCGCCTGGTTGGGGTAGGTCTGTTGGGTATTGAACATGCGGATGCGGGTGTGGGTCGGCATAACGGCAACTCGTGGGAAGCGGGATAGATCCAGCTTCACACCGCGCCGGCTGCGGCGAAACCAGCATTTGCGCGGGGTAGTGCTTAGGAAAAACCGAAGCCCGTGCAGGTCATCGGTTTGCGCCTGACCCGGCACGAACCCTGCAACACCACCGGTACAGTCATTGTTGAGGGGCAGGCGTCATGCTCAGTCGTATTACTCAGCGTCAACTGGAGTATTTCGTCGCGTCGGGAGAGGCGGGCAGCATCAGTGCGGCCGCCGAGCGCATTCATGTGTCGTCGCCGTCGATCTCGGCGGCGATCACCCATATGGAGGCGGAGCTGGGCATTCAGTTGTTCATCCGCCATCACGCCCAGGGCATTTCCCTCACGGCGGTGGGGCGCCTGGTGATGCAAGAAGCCAAGCTGATCCTGGAGCAGATGACCAACCTCTACACCATCGCCTCGGAGTCCTTGAACACGGTGCGCGGGCCGTTGCGCGTGGGTTGCCTGGAGTCGCTGGCGCCGATGATCACGCCAGAGCTGGTGTTCGGTTTCGGCCGTGCGTTTCCCGGCGTACGGCTGACGCAAGCCGAGGGCAACCATGAAGAGCTGCTGGAAAAACTGCGCAGCGGCGAGCTGGATATCGCCCTGACCTACGACCTGGTGACAAGCCCGGACATCGACTTCCAACCCCTGGCGCAACTGCCGCCCTACGTGATGGTGGGCGAGTACCACCCACTGGCGAACTCACCGGCCGTGAGCATGCAGGACCTGGAGGCCTTCCCGGTGGTGCTGCTCGACACGCCGTGGAGCCGTGACTATTTCCTCAGCCTGTTCATCCAGGCCGGCACCACACCGAACATCATCATGCGCTCCACCAACCTTGAAACGGTGCGCGCCATGGTGGGCAACGGTATCGGCTATTCCTTCGCGAATGCGCGGCCCAAATCGAACATGTCCCAGGACGGCAAGCGCGTGATCCGCCTGCGCCTGGCGGGTGCACACCGGCCGATGCGCCTGGGCTACGCCACGGCCAGCAACACCCAGCTGTCGCGGGTGGTGTCGGCGTTTGCCGAGCGGTGCCGCATGTTTGTGTCCGACCAGTACATCCCCGGCATGGCGCCGCCGAGCTTTTTTGACCCGCATGCGGTGCGGGTGTTGAGCGGTGTGGGCTGAGCTTGCACCAGTAAGTGGCATGCGCAATACGGCCGATTCAAGCCTGCACCAAAGGTGGGAGGGGGCCCCCTCCCACATTGGATTTTGGTTGCTCTCAGGCTGCATAGGTTCTGCCTACCCAGTGCCCCGGCTTTTACGAATTGACCCCAACCGCCTCCCGCCACGACTCTGAACCCATCGATGTAGATCAACTTCTCAGGGCACAGCGACGATGACATTCGACTGGAACTACATGTTGGGTTTGCTGGGCGATGCCGAGTTCTGGCGCGCGACGTGGACGGTGATCAAGCTCAGCACCCTGACCTGGGTGTTGAGCATTGGCCTGGGCTTTCTGCTGGCCCTGGCCAAGCAATCCAGACATGGCCTGCTGAGCGTGCCGGCCCGCGGCTACATCTGGCTATTTCGCAGCCTGCCGTTGCTGGTGCTGCTGATCTTTATCTACAACCTGCCGCAAGCGTTGCCCGGTACCTCGGCGGTGCTGGCCGACCCGTTCTGGTCCGGCCTGTTGGCCCTGGTGATCTGCGAGACCGCCTACGTGGCTGAGATCCATCGCGGTGGCCTGCTGTCGATTCCCAAAGGGCAGGGCGAGGCGGCTCGTGCGCTGGGCCTGAAGTTCTTCGGCACCCAGTGGCGCGTGGTAATTCCCCAGGCGCTGCGGGTGGCGTTGCCGTCGCTGGCCAACGAATACATCTCCATCGTCAAGCTCACCTCCCTGGTGTCGGTGATCTCCCTGACCGAGATCCTGATGGTCGGCCAGCGCCTGTATTCGCAGAACTTCCTGGTGATCGAAACCATGGCGGCGGTGGCGTTCTTCTATGTGTTTATCGTCACGGTGTTCGACTTCCTGCTCAAGCGCCTGGAGCGCTTTCTCGACGTCAACCAGCGCAACGTGTCCCGTGTTCCCGATGCGGCGGTGCTGGCCCTGGCGACCCAGCAGCGCACTGCCTTGGCGCGCCCGGCCAATAATGGCGAGTCGGCGTTGCAGGCCACGCGGTTGCACAAGGCCTACAACGATATCGAGGTATTGGGCTCGGTGAATCTGCAGATCCAGCCCGGTGAAGTGGTGTCTGTGATCGGTCCGTCGGGCTCCGGCAAGACCACGCTGATCCGCCTGCTTAATGGTCTGGAGCAACTGGACAACGGCGAGATCAGGATCAATGGCCAACCCTTCATCCACTTGAACAAAGTCGGCGCGCAGAAACCCCAGTACATCGAGCACGCCGAGCATCGCCTGCACATCGGCATGGTGTTCCAGAGCTTCAACCTGTTCCCGCACTTGAGCGTGCTCGACAACCTGCTGATGGCGCCCAAGTACCACCGCCTGGGCGCGACCGCCGAACTCAAGCAACAGGCCTACGCGCTGCTGCACAAGGTCGGCATGCTCGACCACGCCTGGAAGTACCCGCACCAGTTGTCTGGCGGCCAACAGCAACGCGTAGCCATCGCCCGCGCCTTGATGATGCGCCCGCAGATCATGCTGTTCGATGAGCCTACCTCGGCGCTGGACCCGGAGAAGGTCAACGAGGTGCTGCAGGTGATCGAAGCCCTGGCCGAGGAGGGCATCACCATGGTCATCGTCACCCACGAGATGAACTTTGCCTTCAAGGTCTCCGACCGCATCGTGTTCATGGAGAAGGGCCGCGTGGTCTGCGACGACACGCCGGGCGTCTTGCGCAGCGGCCACAACCCACGCGTGGAGGCGTTCCTCAAGGACGTCTCGCTGGCGTGATCTCTTTAACGTTCAGGAAACACTAAAATGATCGAGCAATCGCAAATCGAACAATTCCAGCGCGACGGCTTCCTGGTGGTCGAAGGCGTGCTGTCGCAGGATGAAGTGGCCGCGTTGCAGCACGACTTCGACCAATGGGTGGAAGAAAGCCGCAGCCATGACCGGGGCTGGGGCGCCACTGTCGATGGCCGTGAGCGCTTTGACCTGGAGGGCGACCACCGCGCCGACCACCCGTCCCTGCGCCGGGTCAGCTCGCCCACGGAGATTTCGCCGGCCTATGAGCGCGTGGCGTTGCACTCGCGCATGGCGGCGATTTCCGCGCAACTGATCGGCGCCCAGGGTACGCGTTTTCACCACAGCAAGATCAACTCCAAACTGCCCCACACCGCGACCCAGGTGAAGTGGCACCAGGACTTCCTGTTCACGCCCCACAGCAACGACGACATCGTCACCGCCTTGCTGATGGTCAGCGAAGTGACCCCGCAGAACGGCCCGCTGAATGTGATCCCCGGCAGCCACAAAGGCCCGCTGTGGTCGCACTGGCAGCACCAGCGTTTCACCGGTTCGGTGGACGACAGCGTGGTCGCGCAACACTGCCAGCAACCGGTGGCCTGCTACGGGCCGGCCGGCTCGGTGTGCTTCATGCACACCCGGCTTTTGCATGCTTCCAGCCCAAACGAGACCGAACTGCCGCGCACGCTGTTCATCAGTGTCTATGCCGCTGAAGACGCGCTGCCCTTCGGCGAAAACCCGTTGCCCAGCGCACATGCCGGCCTGTTGGTGGCCGGTGAAGAAAGTGGCTTGGTGCGTTCCACCGACAACCACATGCGCCTGCCGCAGAAGCCCCGTGGTGCCTCGTTCTTCGTGCAACAGGCGGGACAAGATTCAGCCACTGCCTAACCCCCCTAAACCCTTGCAGGTAATCACCATGACAGCGTTTCGTAAAAGTGTTCGTCCCCTTGCCGTGTGCCTGCTGGGCGCAGCCGTTGCACTGACCTCGTTGGCCGCTTCGGCGTTCCAGCAGGACGGCAAGATCATCGCCGGTTCCGACGTGACGTTCTTCCCCTATGAGTACATGGATAACAACAAGCCGGCGGGTTTTGATATCGAGTTCATGGACGGCCTGGGCAAGGTCATGGGCCGCCAGGTCGAGACCCTCGACACACGCTTCCCCAACCTGATCACTGGCCTGCAGGCCGGGCGTTTCGATGTGACCAACTCGTCGATGTACATCACCGCCGAGCGGGTCAAAGTGATCGACATGATCCCTTATCTGAAAAGCGGCGAGTCGATCCTCACCCTCAAGGACAGCGCCTTCCAGCCCAAGACCCCGGAAGAGTTCTGCGGCCACAAGATCGGCTCCATGGGGGCCACCTCGTGGCTGGCGCAGATGAACAAGCTGTCCACCGAATACTGCGTCGCCAAGGGCCTGAAGCCGATCCAGATCAGCGAATACAGCACTGACCCGCAAACCACCCAGGCGCTGCTGGCCCACGCCGTCGAAGCGCAGATCACCGATGCCGCCGTGGCCCGAGGCGTGATCGACAAGCTCGGCAGCCGCGTGGTGATCTCGTCCGACACCCTGATCTACCCGGTGCTCAACGGCTTCGGCGTGAAGAAAGGCAATGACACGGTGAAAAAAGCCCTGCTCGACGGCCTGGAAAAATACCGCGCCACGCCGGAGTACGCCGCCCTGCTCAAGAAGTACAACTTCCAAGCGCCGACCGATGCCGACATCGCCGCACTGATGCCGAAGTAAACCTACACGCGCGTGCCGCATTCGCCTGCGGCCGCGCCCTGCGGAGAGCGATCCATGGCGTTATCCCACGAAGAACAGACGCGCATCGACCTGGCGGCGACCTTTCGCATCATCGCCCATCTGGGCATGCATGAAGCGGTGGCCAACCACTTCAGTGCCGCCGTTTCGGCCGATGGCAAACAGTTTCTGCTCAACCCGAAGTGGAAGCACTTTTCGCGTATCCGCGCGAGCGATCTGTTGCTGTTGAATGCGCACGACACGGCCTGTGCCGATCACCCCAACGTGGACGCCACGGCCTGGTCGATCCACGGGCAGATCCACCGGCTGTTGCCACAGACCCGTGCGGTGCTGCACCTGCACCCGGTGTACACCACCGCGGTGGCGTGCCTGGCCAGGCCGCACATCCCGCCGATCGACCAGAACACCGCGCGTTACTTCAACCGCGTAGCCGTGGACGAGCTGTACGGCGGCATGGCCGACACCGAGGCCGAAGGCGCACGGCTGGCCGGGTTGCTCGACGGCAAGACGCGCTTGTTGATGGGTAACCACGGCGTAATGGTCACGGCCGGTTCCATCGGTGAAGCGTTCGACGACATCTGGACCCTGGAACGTTCCTGCCAGATCCTCGTCACGGCCTGGTCCACCGGACAGCCGTTGCGGGTGCTGTCCGATGAAGTGGCGGAAAAAACCGCGCGGGGCTGGGAAGGCATCGCGGACTTTTCGCGCCAGCATTTCGAAGAAATGAAGCAGCTGATGATCGACGCTGACCCTTCCGTGCTCGATTGAGGACACCTCCATGACGTTTTCCGTTGTCGCCCGCTGCGCCGAGACGGGCCAGTTGGGCATTGCGATCAGCTCATCGAGCATTGCCGTGGGCGCGCGTTGCCCATGGCTGCGTCCCGGCGTGGGCGCGGTGGCATCGCAGAACATTACCTTGCCGAGCCTGGGGCCTCAGGTGCTGGATTTACTGGAGCAGGGCCTGACACCGAGTGAAGCGCTGGCGACGTTGGCCGGTCAGGATCACAGCGAGTATCGCCAGGTCAGCGTGATTGATCACTTGGGCCGCACCGCGCATTTCAGCGGTGCGCAGACCCTGGGTATTCACCACGCAGTGAGTGGCGAGCAATGCGTGGCGGCAGGGAACATGTTGGCCAACCCCGGCGTAATCGAGGCCATGGTGGCGGCGTTCGAAGCGGCCCCGGGGCACCTGGCCGACCGCCTGCTGGCCGCGATGCACGCCGGTGTGGCAGGTGGTGGTGAAGCGGGGCCGGTGCATTCGGCGGCGCTGGTGATTGTCGATGACCTGCTGTGGCCAGTGGTCAATCTGCGTGTGGATTGGGCCGATGCGGACCCGATCAGCGCCCTCGACCAACTCTGGCAAGCCTATCGCGGGCAACTGCAGGATTACATCGACCGCGCCCTCAACCCGCAGATCGCACCGGGTTATGCGGTGCCGGGAGATGACCGATGAACAGCCGCGACCTGCTGGCGCAACTGGTGCGTTTCGACACCACCAGCCGCGAATCCAACCTGGCCTTGATCGACTTCGTGCGCACCTATTTGCAAGACCACGGCGTGGCCTGTGAGCTGGTGTACAACGCGCACAAGAGCAAGGCCAACCTGCTTGCGACGATTGGTCCGGCGCAGGTGCCCGGCATCGTGTTGTCCGGGCATACCGATGTGGTGCCGGTGGACGGGCAGCGCTGGCGCGTGGCGCCGTTCGAGCTGACCGAACAGGACGGCAAGTTGTACGGTCGTGGCACGGCGGACATGAAGGGCTACATCGCTTGTGTGCTGGCGTGCGTGCCGGCGTTGGTGCAGGCGCCGTTACGCATGCCGGTGCATATCGCGCTGTCCTACGATGAGGAAGTCGGTTGCCTGGGCGTGCGCTCGCTGATCGAGCGGTTCCACGGGCAGCCGGTCAAGCCGCTGCTGTGTGTGATTGGCGAACCCACCGAACTCAAGCCGGTGCTGGGCCACAAAGGCAAGCTGGCGATGCGCTGCCAGGTGCATGGCGCGGCGTGCCATTCGGCGTACGCGCCGGCGGGCGTGAACGCCATTGAATACGCGGCGCGCCTGGTCAGCGAATGGGTGCGGCTCGGCGAAACGCTCAAGGCGCCAGAGCATCTGGATGCGCGTTTCGACCCGGCGTTTTCTACGGTGCAGACTGGTTTGATCAGTGGCGGCAAGGCGCTCAATATCGTGCCGCAGGACTGCAGTTTCGACTTTGAAGTGCGCTCGCTGCCGGCCCAGGATCCCTGGCAGGTGGTGCAGCAACTGCGCGACTACGCCGAGTACTCCCTGTTGCCGGCGATGCGCGCGGTGAGTGCGCAATCGGCGATCAGCATCAGTGAGTTGTCGAGCTATCCCGGGCTGGCTACATCGCCTGAAAGCCAGGCCGCCGAATGGGTGGCGCAGTTCTGTGGCTCGCAGGATTTTGGCACGGTGGCCTTTGGGACAGAGGGTGGTCTGTTCGACCAGGCCGGTATTCCTACGGTGGTGTGTGGGCCTGGCAGCATGGAGCAGGGCCACAAACCGGACGAGTTCATCAGCCTGGCGCAGTTGCAGGCCTGCGACCGGATGTTGGCGCGGGTGCTGAAGTTTGTGAGCGTGTAGGTTACCTGTGGGAGGGGGCTTGCCCCCGATGGCGATGGGTCAACTAACAATGCAGTGACTGGATGTCCGCAATCGGGGGCAAGCCCCCTCCCACATTTGATCTTTGTTGTGCCCTCTAACTGTCAGTGCTTTTTGCCACACCCACCCGCCACTGCGCAGGCGGCAGGACTCCATTGACCAGGTAATTGCCTACGATCCGCGACTTGTACACCCGCGGGTTATGGTTCGCCAGGGTGCGCGCATTGCGCCACAGCCGGTCCAGCGCCTTGCTGCTGGCGGTGGCACTGGCGCCCAGGGCGTCGAACAAGGCGGTGGTCGCGGCCAGCGTCGCATCCACCACCGGGTTCACCGCCAGGCACACTTCCAGCTCGGCCAATGCAACCTGCGGATCATCGTCATGCAGTGACTGGTCATGGGCAATCACAGACTGCGCGGTGTATTCCAGGCGTTGCGCCGCTTGCTGGGCAATCGCTTGAGCAGCGTAGGCTTGGCTCGCGACTTCGCCAATCACCTGTAGCAGTTGCACGTCCTGGCCTGCGCTGTCGGCATTGCCGGTGGTGAAGGTGCGGGCGCGCTGGCTGAGTTCTTCGGCACCGCTGAGGGCGGCGCGTCGGGCGATTCCGGCGAGGGTGCTGAGGTGGTAGAGCTGGAAGAACGACTGTCCATGGCCGAAGCGCTGTTGGGTGGGGCGCGCGTCGTTGTCCATCACCGGTGCGTGATCGAAGATGCAGGTGCCGCTGGCGGTGAGGCGTTGGCCGAAGCCGTTCCAGTCGTCGACGATCTTCACGCCGGGGGCTTTCAGGTCGACGACAACCGTATACACGGTGCCGTTTTCACCGGTCGCGATGGTATTGATCAGGTCGCTGTAGAGCGCGCCGGTGGTGTAGAACTTCTTGCCGCTGATGCGCAATGCGCCGGCGGCATCGCGGTGCAGGCGGGTGTCGAAATCGCCACGGGCTCCGTTGCCGACTTCGGTGCTGCCGGGGGAGAGCAGGGCGCCTTGGCCGAGGCGGTCCAGCCACTTGGCGCGCCAGTCGAGGTCCTTGGCGCTGAGTACGTCTTCGCAAAAACCAAAGTGGCCGCGCAGGGCCTGGGTGATGTTGGAGTCGGCGGCAGACAGTTCCGCAAGCAGCGTGAGCAGCTCGACCAGGGTCGCATCCTGGCCGCCATAACTGGCCGGCAGGCGCCAGCGCGGCAAACCCAGGGCGTTCAGTTGCTGGATCACCGTGGCGAGGCTGGCGCGTGTCTGATCCGCCTCGGCGGCCTGCGCGAGAATGTGCGCAAACAGTGGGCGAAACGGCGCGGCCAGTTGTTCGTAGCGGGCAGTGGGCGGAGCGCCCCAGATATTCAAAGCGGGAATCGACATGCAATGGACCTTGCTGAAAGTGGTTCAGGTGCTGGGGTCCAGTGGTCTGGTGACGTCACCCTAACCCAGCGGCAGCGAAGGTTTTAATACGAAAAGCAACTAGCGACCTGTGGGACGGTTCTATCGATAGTGCCCAACAGTATTAAACCCCCGCGCTTTTATTGCGTTAGCTTCTACCTGAAGCGACCAGACTGCATGCCCACAGATGGTTAAACCAACCCTCTAACCCTGTGGGATTTTTCATGATCAACCGTCGAACACTGCTGTCCTTGCTGGGCGTGGCCTCCCTTGCGCTCTATGGTCCGTCGGCCAGCGCCGCCGAGCCGTTGACCCTCGTCGTGGGTGACCAGTTCTTTTCCAACCGCATCGTGCTGGAGCTGTCGGGCGAGCTGGAGGACCTGCCGTACAAAGTCGACTTCAAGCGCTTCAACACCGGTTCCCCGGTAGCCTCGGCCGTGGCCAGCGGCGCGCTGGATGTGGGCATCGTCGGCGACACCCCGGTGATCAGCCTGGCCGCCAACGGCGCACCGGTAAAAGTCGTCGCCAGCACCCAGACCAGCCTTGATGGCGTGGGCATTGTGGCGCGCAAGGGCATTCACTCGGTGGCCGACCTCAAAGGCAAGACCGTCGCCATCTGGAACGGCTCATGGAGCCAGCAACTGGCGTACAAGGCGCTGGATGAAGCGGGGGTGCCACGCAGCAGCGTCAACTTCAAATACCTGCTGCCGGCCGAGGCCAGCCTGGCGTTGACCCAGGGCGACATCGACGCCTTCGGCACCTGGGAACCCTACGTGTCGTTGCAGGAAAAAGAAGGCAGCACCCTGATCCGCAACGCCAAGGGCCTGATGAGTGCGCCGACCTACATCGTGGCGTACGAGCCGGCCCTGGCGCAGAAAAGCGCGATCATCAAAGACTTCATTGCCCGCCTGACTCGCGCCCGAGCCTGGAGCAACACCCACGTCGATGAATACGCCGAAGCCTGGGCGAAGGCCAACCAGTCGGCGCCGGAAATCGCCAAGGTGTGGTTCAAGCGCGATGCAATCAAGGTGCTGCCGATCTCGCCGACGATTATCAGCGAGGCCCAGGCCACGGCGGACTTTTTGGTGGATGCACAGATGTTGAAGCAGCGGTATGACGTGGCGCCGTTGTTTGATCGGGTGCTTTAAACATTGGGGAAACAAGCGCTCATAGTATCCATCCGATGGTTGTGCAGGTGCTGAACCAGGGTTTTTTGTTCCGGCGCTCGCCGGAAACAAAAATCCATTGGCATCGACAGGGAGTAGCCGAGGATATGCCGATCCTCGATCTGGATACGTCCGGAACCAGCGTCTATGAGGCTTCGCGCTTTCTTGACAGCCCGGAGACCATCAGTGCGTATCTGGCGCAAAGTATGAAGGCTCAAGACATGCAGGTGCTGATGAAGGCGCTTGCCGAGATTGCCAAGGCCCAAGGTGTGAACAAAGTGGCCGAGGCGGCTGGGGTGAACCGGGAGAGTCTTTATAAAACGTTGAAAGGCGGCTCGAAGACCCGCTACGAGACGATCCAGAAACTGATGCTGGCCTTGGGCGTCGAGCTGACGGTACAGCCAATTGCAGGAGCGAGCGTGCTCGCGAAGAAAACCTAGGCATTGCGTTTATCCGGAGAGGACGCGTTATCGTTGGCGATCTTCGCGAGCAAGCTCGCTCCTGCAGGAAGGGGTTATCGCACCAGGCAGGGTTGCTTGTTGTTGAAGCGCCACCCCGGAATCAAGAATTGCATCGCCACGCTGTCATCCCGCGCGCCGAGGCCCATGCCTTTGTAGACTTCGTGGGCCTGGGCCACGGCGTCCAGGTCGATCTCCACGCCCAGGCCTGGCTTGCTCGGCACTTTCACGTAACCACCTTCGATTTTCAGCGGCGCTTTGGTCAGGCGCTGGCCGTCCTGCCAGATCCAGTGGGTGTCGATGGCGGTGATGTCGCCCGGTGCTGCGGCGGCCACCTGGGTGAACATCGCCAGGGAAATATCGAAGTGGTTATTGGAGTGCGAGCCCCAGGTGAGGCCCCACTCATGGCACATCTGTGCAACACGCACCGAGCCCTGCAGGGTCCAGAAGTGCGGGTCGGCGAGGGGGATGTCGACCGATTGCAGCTGGATCGCGTGGCCCATCTCGCGCCAGTCGGTGGCGATCATATTGGTGGCGGTCTTAAGGCCGGTGGCACGGCGGAATTCGGCCATGACCTCACGACCTGAGTAACCGTTTTCTGCACCGCAGGGGTCTTCGGCATAGGCGAGTACGTGGTGCTGGTCGCGGCACAGGCGGATAGCCTCTTTCAGTGACCAGGCGCCGTTCGGGTCGAGGGTGATGCGTGCATCCGGGAAGCGTTCGGCCAAGGCGGTGACCGCTTCGATTTCGGCGTCGCCGCTCAATACGCCGCCTTTGAGCTTGAAGTCGTTGAAGCCGTATTTGGCCTGGGCGGCTTCGGCCAGGCGCACCACGGCGTCGCTGGTCAGGGCCGTTTCATGGCGCAGGCGGAACCAGTCGTCGTAGCTGTCGGCTTCGTTGCGGTAGGCGAGCGTGGTGGCGTTGCGGTCGCCGACATAGAACAGATAGCCGAGCATTTTTACCGCATCACGCTGCTGTCCTTCGCCGAGCAAGGCCGCCACCGGCACTTCGAGAAACTGGCCCAGCAAATCGAGCAGCGCCGCTTCCATGGCGGTGACGGCATGGATGGTGATGCGCAGGTCAAAGGTCTGCAGGCCGCGACCGGCGGCATCGCGTGAAGCAAAGGCGCTGCGCATCTGGTTGAGGATGCGCTGGTACTGGCCGATGGGCTGGCCGATCACCAGGCTGCGGGCGTCTTCCAGGGTTTCGCGGATGCGCTCGCCGCCGGGCACTTCGCCGACGCCGGTGTTGCCCGAACTGTCCTTGAGGATGACGATATTGCGCGTGAAGTATGGCCCATGGGCGCCGCTGAGGTTGAGCAACATGCTGTCGTGGCCGGCGACGGGGATGACCTGGAAGTGCGTAACGACGGGAGTATTCATGGCAGGTTCCTGACGGGTCTCAAAGTGGTTTGCCGAGGGCGGCGGTGGGCACGCCGCTCGGTGGCTTCAATGCGGCAGAGGGGGCCGTCCTGGCAAAAAACACCAGGACCGCGGCGAGCACCGAGGTGCCGGCCAGGCCATAGAGGCCACCCTGGATCGAACCGGTGGTCTGCTCCAGAAAGCCGAAGGTGGTCGGCGCGACGAAGCCGCCCAGGTTACCGATGGAGTTGATCAGCGCGATCACCGCAGCGGCAATGCGCACATCCAGGTAGCCCTGGGGGATCGGCCAGAACAGTGACGACGCCGACTTGAAGCCGATGGCCGCAAAGCAGATCGCCACAAACGCGAAGATAGGCCCGCCGGTGGTCGACATGAACATCCCCGCCGCCGCAATCAGCAGTGCTGCCGCGACCCAGGCCTGCTGGAACTTGAACTTGCCGGACAACGACGCGAAGGCATACATGGCGATGATCGAGATCAGCCACGGGATCGAATTGAAGAAACCGACCTGAACATCACTCAAGTCGCCCATCTTCTTGATGATGCTTGGCAGCCAGAACGTGGCGGCATAGATCGTCAGCTGGATGCAGAAATACAACGCGCAGAACAGCAGGATCTGGCGGTCCTTGAGCAGCTTGCCGAGGGTCGGCTTGACGCGGGTGAGGGCTTCGCGGTCGCGTTGTTCCTGGTCGATGGCATTGACCAGTGCGTCCTGTTCCTCGCGGGTCATCCATTTGGCGTCGTGGGGTTTGGAGTCGAGCCAGAACCACACAAAGAACCCCAGCGCCACTGAGGCCAGGCCTTCAATGGCAAACATCCATTGCCAGCCGTGAAAGCCAAACCCTTCGATCTGCAACAGCGCGCCGGAAAGCGGACCGGAAATCAGTGACGCGACCGCCGAGCCACTGAGGAAAATCGCAATGGCTTTACCACGCTCCACACCGGGCAACCAGCGCGTGAAGTAGTAGATCACCCCCGGGAAAAAGCCGGCTTCAGCCACGCCCAGCAAGAAGCGCAGGATGTAGAAGTGGGTTTCGTTCTGAATGAACGCCATCAGCGTGGCGACGATGCCCCAGGTGAACATGATGCGGGTCAGCCAGATACGCGCGCCGACCTTTTGCAGCAGCATATTGGAGGGCACTTCGAAGAGGGCATAGCCGATGAAGAACAACCCGGCACCGAAGCCATACGCCGCTGCGCCGATGCCCAGGTCGTGTTCCATGTGCGTGCGCACAAAACCGATATTGACCCGGTCGATGTAGTTGAGGATGAACATGATCACGAACAGTGGGAGCACATGGCCCTTCACCTTGCTCACGGCGCGCGTGAGGACGGCATCATTTTCGGGTGTGGCAGATGCATGGCTTGAAGTGGTCACCATTCCAGACTCCCCCTGATTGTTTTTATGTGGGTTTGCGTGTTGAGTTGCCAGACATCATACAAGCTGTTTTATTTTTTCTGCAACATCCTTGGTTTTTCTTGGTTTTAGAGAGCTTTACAAATTGGTTGTCATACAAGTTGGCGGTTTTTTGCGCATCAACCACCCAGTAGGCGCGAGGGCCAGGTGGGGATGTTAAGCTTGCGGCTGCTCAACCCTGTGGACGCGTAATATGCCCATCGATAATGGAAGCTCTGTCCGCAGACGCTCCACCAACCTGGCCCAAGGCGTGGTCGACGCGCTGACCCAGCGCATCCTGCTCGGCCAACTCAAACCCGGTGAAAAACTGCCCTCGGAATCCACCATCGTGCACGAGCACGGCGTGAGCCGAACGGTGGTGCGCGAGGCTATCTCCAAGTTGCAGGCGTCCGGCCTGGTCGAGACCCGCCACGGCATCGGCACCTTTGTGTTGGAGCAGCAGGCCCAGCAAGGTTTGCGCCTGCATGTGGACACGGTGGCCAGCGTGCGCAACATGCTGGAGTTGCGCCTGGGCCTTGAAGTACAAGCCGTCGCGCTGGCGGCCGTGCGCCGCACCGACGCCCAATTGGCCCACATGCGCCAGGCGCTGGACGACTACCAGGCTTCCCTGGCCAGTAACGACAGCTGCGTGGAGGAAGACAAACGCTTTCACCAACTGATCGCCGAGGCCACCGGCAACACCTTCTTCACCGAAATCATGCTGCACCTGGGCAATGCGATGATCCCGCGCACCCAGGTCAAGGGCGATGAGCGCGGCGGTGCCGACTTCGCCAGGCTGGGCCAGTTGGCGAACCTGGAACACGAGGCGATCTTCAACGCGATCAAACGCCAGGACCCGGACGCCGCCCGCGCCGCCATGGTGCTGCACCTGACCAACAGCCGCGATCGTTTTTCCGGGGAGCAGGGCCGTTGAACGAACACAGCTTATCCCTGCGCCTGGAGCGCGTGGCCGCTAACGTACCGGCGAGTGCGCGGCTGGCCGATATCGGCTCCGATCACGGTTATTTGCCGGTGGCGTTGCTGCGTCGCGGCCTGATCACGGCGGCAGTGGCGGGGGAGGTGGCGACCACGCCATTCCATGCGGCGCAACGTACCGTGCGCGACAACGGCCTGGAACAGCAGGTCACCGTGCGCCTGGCCGATGGGCTGGCGGCCATCGAACCCCATGACGGCATCACCGCTATCAGCGTCTGCGGCATGGGCGGCGAGACGATCCGCGACATTCTTGAAAGCGGCAAACGGCACCTGAGCGGCCAGGAGCGCCTGATCCTGCAACCCAACGGTGGCGAACAACCGCTGCGCCAGTGGCTGATGGACAACGGCTACGCGATCCTCCATGAAGAGCTGCTGCGCGAGAACCGTTTCTACTACGAGATCATCGTGGCCGAGCGCACCGGACCGGTGGCCTACACCGCCGAACAGCTGTACTTCGGCCCCCTGCAAATGCAGGCGCGCAGCCCGGCGTTCCTGGCCAAGTGGCAGCGCCTGTTGCAGCAAAAGCACAAGACCCTGGCCAGCTTCGAGCAGGCGCGGCAGGCGGTGCCGCAGGAAAAGTGGCAGGAGATTTCCCAACAGGCCAGGTGGATCACCGCGCTGCTGGCTTGATCGACCCTCATTCAAACCTGATGACCAAGGAAAACCACCATGGCAGACGCCATCGACCCCACCTTCTACGACCGCGCCGACGCGCATATCGAGCTGTCGAACGCGCAGCTCCAGGCCCACGAAAACCTCGGCCAGGTCAGCGCCTCGATGATGTTTGGCACCACGCGCTTCAACGCCTGGGCGAGTGCGCGCAACTTCAAGTCCGGCGCGGAAATGGCCGATGCACGGGAGGCGATGTTGAAGTACTTCTGCGACCAGTACCGGATGATGCTTGAGGATAATCTGGATGATCACATCAATAACTTCAGCCGGTACATGGCCGGACAGACGCAAGGGTAAGCGAGGCTGTCGGGGAGTGAAAATGTAGGAGGGGGGCTTGGATTTGTGGCGTGGTTACAAATCTGCGCTCAGTGATGGGTGGTTTTGCCCCATTTCAGGGCGCTTTGCGTGCACCGTCAGGTGCCAACCCGTCTGTATCCGGCCTCTCTACCAACGGCCCACATCTTGCTAGTGCCTTCCCAATCAATGACATGGCATTTTGCTGTTAGTCATTTCAAGGCTTCACCCGGCGGTGCACCGCCTGGGTCGTTTTTGGGGAGTGGTCGCACATGCACAGCCTTTTATCACCGGGTATCCGCCTGCTGGGGCGGTTCGGCTTTGCGCGCAAGTTCCAGATTCTATTCTTCCTGTTCATGCTGCCCCTGGCGGGCAGCCTGTGGATGATCGGCTCGGACTACCGCGACAAACTGACCGTGATTTCCAGCGAGCAATCCGGCGTTCGCCAACTGCTGGCCCTGGATGGGCTGGACGGCCAGTTGACGGCGCAGCGCAACCTGGCCGCACGCTGGAAAGCCGCCGATATCCTGCACGCCCCGACCCCGGCGGCGAAGGCGGCGATGGACAAGGTCGATGCGAATTTCCCACTGATCCTGCAGAGCCTGCAAGCCCTGGGGGATTCACTCAAGGCCCGGAATGCCGGCGCCGACGTGCTGGCCCGCTTCGATGCGTTGCAGGCCACGGTCAAGGGCATGGACTCCCAGTCTCTGCGCACCGTGGGCTGGTGGCCGGACGGTTACGACCGTTTCACCTCGGCCCTGACCGCCATGCAAACCCTGCGCGAACAGATCACCCTGGACGCCGGCCTGATTCTCGACCCGTGGCTGGAAACCTACCTGTTGATGCAGATTTCCACCCAGTACACACCGGACCTGATCGAGCGCATCGGGCGCATGGCCAGTGTCGGCCAGTCGTCCATCGCCTCGGGGCAATTCACCTTGCAAAGCCGTTTGCAGATGCGTGACCTGCGCGGCCGTATCGGCGATGCGCGGGACCAATTGGTCAAGGCGGCGGCCTCGCTCAAGGCCAAGCAATATGCCGGCCTGGAACCCTGGACCACCCAGTACGACACCAGCCTGCAACGCCTGGACAACGAACTCAAAGTGCTCGACGACGGCGTGTTCGGCGGCACCATCAAGCTTGATACCGCGGCCTTTGAAACCAGTGTCGACGGCATGCTCGACAGCCTGGGCGCGCTGCGTAACCAATCCCTCGACTCGCTGGATGCGCGCCTGGGTCACTACCGTGACCGTTCGTTGCAGAAATTTGTCCCCGTCGCGGCCCTATTCAGTCTGCTGGCCCTGGCCGCGTTGTACCTGTTCATGTGCCTGCAAGCCTCGATCCGCCGCAGCGCTAGCGGCATCACCACCCTGGCCGAGTCCCTGCGCGATGGCAACCTGTGCGTGGAGGTGGCGGTGGAAGGGCGCGACGAACTCGCGGCCATCAGCACCGCGCTGAACGTGGCGGTGGTGCAACTGCGCACCAGCCTGCTGGGGGTCAATCACGAGACGCAGCAACTCGGCTCGGCGGTGCTCACCCTCAATTCGCAATCGGGCAGCACCCTTACCGAAGTCGAAGACCAGCAACACCAAATCAGCCAGATTGCCGCCGCTGCGACCCAGCTGGCCGCCACTTCCCTGGGCGTCGCCAAAAGCTGCGAGCACGCCTCGGGCAGTGCCCAGCAGACCCGGCGTATTGCCGAAGACAGCAGCCGTGACAGCCAGCGCACCACGGCCAGCATCCAGCAACTCAACCAACGCCTGACTGATACCGCGGATGCGCTGGAGCAAGTCAGCCAGCAGGGCCAGCAGATTCAGTCGGTGGTCGACACCATTCGCGGCATCGCCGAACAGACCAACCTGCTGGCCCTCAACGCCGCCATCGAAGCCGCGCGCGCCGGCGAGCAGGGCCGTGGTTTTGCGGTGGTGGCCGATGAAGTGCGCAGTTTGTCGCAGCGCACCCAGGCCTCCACCGCACAGATCGCCGGCACCGTGGACAGCCTGCGCGCCACGGTCAGCCAGGCGGTCACCCTGATGGGCGCCGCGTGTGAACAAGCGCTGGCGGATGCGGAGTCCGTCACCGGGCTGGGCACCCGTCTGGGCGAGATCGCCGGGGCGGTGCAGCAGGTGACCGACACCCTGGCGCAGATCGCCACCGCCGTCGAGGAACAAGCGGCGACGGCGGATGAAGTGAGCGGCAACATCCAGCAAGTGGACCAGGCCGCCGGGCGCTTGCTCGACGGTGCGCGGGCAGTGAATCGCGCAGCCGACACCCTGAGCAAAGGCAGCCAGGCGTTGAGCGATAACACGGCGCGGTTCCGCCTGGGCTGAGCAATGGGATGAACCTTCGGCGGATATGGGGCTCACTTGTCAGGTAGCCCTGTGTTCTTGCCGAAAGGAATCCGCATGCCCGCCACGACCCTCCCGCACGGCCCCGTGATTCGCGAACTGAGCCTGCGCGCCGTCATCACCGGCACCGTGCTCGGCATTCTGCTCACGCCCTCCAATGTGTACGCCGGGTTGAAGATCGGCTGGTCGTTCAACATGTCGATCATTGCCTTGCTGATCGGCTATGCCATCTTCCAGGGATTGGCCAAGCGTGCCGCCGAACCACTGCCGTGGACCTTGCACGAAAGCAATATCAACCAGACCGTCGCATCGGCCGCCGCGTCGATCATTTCCGGCGGGTTAGTGGCGCCGATCCCGGCCTATACCTTGCTCACGGGCAACCAGTTGGACGCTGTGCCGATGATCGCGTGGGTGTTCTCGGTCAGTTTCCTGGGCATTTGGATCGCCTGGTATCTACGGCCCTCCCTGCTGAATGACCACGCGTTGAAATTCCCCGAAGGCATGGCCACCCTGGAAACCCTGTTGCACATTTACAACCACGGTCGCGAAGCCGCGACGCGTTTGAAGGTGCTGCTCAGCGCCGCGCTGCTCTCCGGTTTGGTCAAGTGGGTCGATACCTTTATGTGGGCGTTCCCGCGCTGGTCGCCCAGCGCGCACTTGGAGCGCCTGACGTTCACTGCCGACCCTTCGCTGTTGCTGGTGGGCTTTGGCGGCATCATCGGCATTCGCGTGGGCCTGACCCTGCTGCTCGGCGCCCTGCTCGCCTGGGGCGGGCTGGGCCCCTGGTTGTTGGCACAACACCTGGTGACATTGCCTGCGGACAGCAGCGGCCCACAGTTCGCCGCGTTGGTGGAGTGGTTGCTGTGGCCGGGTGTGAGCCTGATGGTGTGTTCCACCCTGGCCTCGTTGACGATACGTTTGTGGGGTTTGTACCGATCGACCCAGTCCAGCGGCGGCTCGACGTGGACCCTGCCCAAGCCCGGGCCCGCCGCTGGGTTCGCGCTGTCGATCGGGCTGGTGGTGAGCCTGCAGGCGCTGCTGTTCGGCATCGACCTGGGGATGGCGTTGCTCACCATTCCGCTGGCGATCTGCCTGGCTGCCGTCGCCGCGCGCGTGGTGGGAGCCACCGGCATCCCGCCCATCGGTGCCATCGGCCAACTGTCCCAATTGAGCTTTGGCATCGTTGCGCCGGGGCAGGTACCGATCAACCTGATGAGCGCCAATACCGCTGGCGGTTCAGCCGGGCAATGCACGGACCTGATGAACGATTTCAAGGTGGGCAAGGCCATTGGCGCCACACCGCACAAACAAGTGATCGCGCAGATCCTGGGGATTTTCATCGGCAGTATCGTCGGTGTATTCGCCTACCTGGCACTGATCCCCGACCCGCAATCCATGTTGCTCACCGAAGAGTGGCCGGCACCGGCGGTCGTCACCTGGAAAGCCGTGGCGCAAACCCTCACCCATGGGCTCGACTCGCTGTCGACCAGCATCCGCTGGGCGATTGCCATCGGCGGCTTGGTTGGCGTGCTGCTCGGCGTGCTGGACAGCACCTTGCCTGCCCATCGCTCCCGCTTCCTCCCGAGTGCCGCGGCACTGGGCCTGGCCTTCGTGCTGCCGGCTTCGGTTTCGCTGATGATGGCCCTGGGCGCCATACTGACCTGGCTGGTGAGCTGCCGCTGGCCGAGCCTCACCGAGCGTTTTGCGATTACCGCCGCTGCCGGCTTGATCGCGGGGGAGAGCATCACCGGCGTCGGTGCTTCATTGTGGTCGATGGTGAGGTGACGCATGGCTCGGCAAACGCCGAGCCTACCGTCCCGGCCTCAGGCGATCTTCACATTCATGGTGATCTTCGCCGTAAACACCTTCACCCCGCCCTCATCGAAAATATCCACCGGCACGATCTTGTCGCCAGCCGTTGACCAGTCAATGCCACTGCCATCCGCCACCGCACGGATGTTCGACTTGGCCTTCGCCAGGTACTCCACGGTCATGCCCTTGGGAATCCATCTGGCGCCTTGGGCAATCGACACATCCGTCATCGTCCCACCGGCCAATTCCGCCGCGTTGCACAACGCAATCGCATGCACCGAGGCCAGGTGGTTGGTGATTTCCTTGCGAAACGGCACGTTGACCACCGCGTGGCCTGGGCGCAGTTCGGCGATTTCAGGGTTGATGGTGCTGAAGTAGGGCGCCACCTGGCAGGCCATCTGGCTGAACGCGGCTGGGCCTACGCTGTTGAACATGCTGAGAAACTGACTCATGGATTTCCTCCTGATAGGGTTACAGAATAATATTCTGTGACGGAACAATATTCTGTTAATTCCAAGGGTGTCAAGCCATGCCTTCTCTAGCGGCTGCTGTACCTTTAGACTCCGCACATTTGGCGAGCGACTCCATGCACGCACCTGATCTGATCGAGCGCACCTTCCCGGGCCGACGCAGCGACCTCAAGCGCAGCATCCTGCGCGAGGCGCTGGCCTGCTTTAACGAAGTGGGTATTGAAGCCACGAACATCGAAACCATCCGCGCGCGGTGCGACACCAGCGTGGGTGCCATCTACCACCATTTCGGCAGCAAGGAAGGCATCGTCGCCGCGCTGTTTTTTGCCGCGCTGGAGGACCAGGCCGCCCTGCGTGAGCACTACCTGACGCAGGCGCAAACCGCCCAGGCAGGTGTGCAAGCGTTGGTGTGCAGCTATGTGGAGTGGGTGGACGCACAACCCGACTGGGCGCGCTTTGTGTTCCAGAGCCGTTTCGCCGTGGCCAACGGCCCGTTCAAGGATGAATTGCTCACCCGCAACAAACAGCGCAATCGGCAATTGACCGAGTGGATGAGCGAGGAGGGCCGCGCTGAAGCGTTCAGCCACATTCCCGCCGAGCTTTTGCTCTCGCTGATCCTTGGCGCAGCGGAAAACTACGCCCGGGCGTGGTTGTCCGGGCGGGTCAAGAAAAGCCCGAATGCCTATGCGTCGTTGTTGGCCCAGGCGGCGTGGGCGTCGATCAGCCAAACGCCTCCTCAATAAACGCCTCGAGTGTCTTCTCTTCCAGGATCTCCATGGAGAAGTGCCCGAAGCGCTTGGGCAGCCAGATAATGCGCCCGCCAGAAGGTGACTGCAGGTTCTCGCGGGCCAGGGGCACGCCGTTTTCATTCTCGGGTTGCACACCGGCGGCGATCAGCTCGTCATAGGCGACCTCGATGTCCGGCGTGGTGTAGCAGTGGCGGTAAATCATGCCTTCGCCGTGGGCGTCCAACAGCTCGCGCAGATTCCCGACAATCGGCTGGACCAGCATGAACCGCTCTTGCCCCATCAGCACCACGGCATAGCGCACATGCAGACCGCCGCGTTCCCACACGAAAGTCTTTGAGATGCGTGCGTTGAGGATGTGCGCGTAATAGGCGCAAGCCTCCTCGAGGTTTTCAACCAGTATGTCGACGTGACTGAATTTCAGGTCCATGGAGGAACTCCTGTGAAATCGATCCCCATGGTAACCACGCGTGTTTGTCGCGTTGAAATTTAATTGTCGGCACTCCCGGACGCTGGCGTAGTCTGTTTCCAAGACATCCTTTCGCTCCGCGGAGTACTCAATGATCATCGTCCACCACCTCAACAACTCACGTTCGCAACGCATCCTGTGGCTGCTCGAAGAACTCGGCCTGCCTTACGAGATCAAGCGCTACCAGCGTGACCCAAAGACCAACCTGGCGCCGCCGGAACTCAAGGCCATCCACCCGCTGGGCAAATCCCCGGTGATCGAAGACGGTGGCCAGGTGTTGATCGAGTCCGCCGCGATCATCGACTACCTTATCCGCCATCACGGCCAGGGCCGCCTGCAACCGGACCCGACCAGCGCCGCCTATGACACCTACGTGCAATGGCTGCACTTCGCCGAGGGCTCGGCCATGTTGCCGTTGATGCTCAACCTCTACGTTGGCCGCCTGGGTGAAGCCGGCGCGCCGTTGCATCCGCGTATTGAATCGGAAGTGGCCAACTACCTGGGTTATCTGAACGACGCGCTGGCGGATAAAGCGTACTTGCTGGGCGACGAGCTGAGCGGTGCGGATATCCAGATGAGCTTTATCGGCGAAGTCGCCGGGGCCCAGGGCAAATTGCAGGCCTACCCGCACCTGGCGGCTTGGGTAAAAAAATTCCAGGCCCGACCTGCGTATCGCAAGGCAGTGGAGCAGGGTGGGGAGTATGCGTTTGCCAAGTGACTAGCGCTGCGTCAGCCCTTTCTGTGTGCCGGTTTTGAGCGGATGCCCAGGTAGATCAGGTAAACCGCGCCCGCCCACTTCACCGCGTTGAATGCGTTAACCAAGGTCATCAAAAACGGGGCTCGACCTCCAGTTATCCCCAACTGAGCGTTGTTTACAACTGTTAACGGATTCAACGGCGCAATCGCTATAGGCTTTGCGTGGTCCTTCAGGAGCCCTCGACCATGAACCTGCGAGCTGTCGTCGCCACGTTGTTTGCCTTTGCCCTTTTGCTGCCGTCACCGGCCGAAGCCTCGGCGCCTATCACCCGTGTCGCCATCTATCGTGGCCCGGCAGGCTGCGATGACTGTTCGGAAAACGTGGCAAAGGCCCTGCAGCGCATCAACCCCAACTACCGTATCGACTTCGTGGGCGCCGACGAGCCCATCGACATCACCCCGCAAACCCTGGCGCGCTACGACCTCTACGTGCAACCCGGCGGCGGCCAGGACATCCCCGGCGCCCTGCGCAGCATCGGCGATGCGCGCAGCGAAGCGATCCGCGATTACGTGGCCAACGGCGGGCGCTACCTGGGCTTGTGCATGGGCGCCTACCTGGCGGATGACAACAACCTCGGCCTGATCCCGGTGGACCTCGACGGCGAAGCCGGCCGCCCCGGTTTCGAAGTGCCCGACAGCGCCGACGCCGCCGTGCAGGTCACATGGGACGGCAAGCCCGACCAGGTGTTCTTCCAGGACGGCCCGTACTTCCCCAAGGTCGCGCCCTACACGGCCATCGCCACCTACCGCAATGGCGACATCGCGGCGGCGCGGTATACCTTCGAGAAGGGCGTGGTGATCCTGAGCGGCCCCCATCCCGAAGCCAGTGCGCAGTGGTTCGAGAACGCTGAAATCCCGTTGAGCCAAATGCCCCGGGGCGACCTGTTTGGTTCGCTCATACGGCACTTCTAACCGCCTCTTCATTCCTTGTGGTGAGCGGGCTCATTGTGGTGGACAGGCCCGTTCATCACACGTTGAGTACGACTGCGGCTAAAACACAATGGGCGATCAGCCGGCGCGTCGGTGTGTTCTTGCGTGGGGTGGAGCGCCTAATCAGCGCACCACATCCAGCGTCTGGATTTCATTCACATAGTGGGTCTGGCTCGACGTCGACTCCAGCGTCAGGGCCACCCCCAGGTCCTCGATAAACGCGCGCGACGATGTGTAGCCGTCCTGTTCGCAGGCCAGCCGGATGGCATCGCCTGTCAACGATGCAAACACCTGGCGCGCCGGGAAGCGCTCGCCGACCTTGCAGGTCAAGGTGGTCTCGGTCGGTTTGTCAGTGGGCTTGACCGGCACATTGGCCATCTTCAGGTGCGCACTCAGGGTCTGGCCCGCTGCCCAACTGGTCGGCAGTTTTACCTCGGCCTCGCGGGTCTGCAGCACCTGGCCTTCGCCTACACCGTTCATTTTCGATTTCAGCTGGATCAGGTCCGCCAACATCAGTCGGTCCACATTGAAGGCGCTGCCGTAGGCCTCATTCTTGACCAGTAAACCGCCCTCGGCCTTGAACCGGATGGTGATCGGCGCGTCCTTGCCCGCGGCATTCCTCGACAGGTAGGTGTAGCTCAACGTCTTGAACCTGGGCTGCAACAACGGTGCATCGAGGCTCTGGAGCACAGTGGGCGGTACCGGCACATCGGCGAGATTGGTGTCGGCCACTGTGCGCGGGTAATCGACCGGCGCGATGTCCGGCCGCAGCAGCGCGACCAGGCCGGGAGTCACACCGCCCTGCACCGAACAACTCACACGGGAATGCTGGCCCTCCGGTTCCACGATCAGCACCCGCTCCACATGGCGCAGCCCCGGTGCCTTGCCCGGCATCGGCTTGATCGCCTGCCAGCTGTTGCCCACCTTCAGCTCGCTGCGCGTGTATTGCCCTTCGCCTTTTTGCAGCGCTGCGGGTTGGTCCAGCAGTGCGGCAAAGCGCTGCGCGACCTCATCAATGTTGCCGTCCACCGTGAAACCCCAGAAGTAATACAGGCCCAACGGGCCGAGATCGCTGACCTCATCGTTGTAGGACAGCAACTTCAAACCGGCGATGGCCGGCGCGCTCACCGGCACGGCGGTGGCCTTGGGGTCGGTGCGATCGCGTACCGCGATCCAGCTGAAGTCCTTCTCTTGCTTGAGCGGCGCGTAGGCCTGCCAGGCGTCGCGGTGAGTGTTCAGGCTGCTGAAAAAACTCGCGTCGCAGCGGGTGAAGGCCTTGAGGGTGTCGACCAGGGCGGCGTCGTCGGCGTGGGCCATCGAAGGCGACAGCAGGGCAGACGCGAGCAGGGCAGCGGAAAGCGGCAACTTCATGGGGCGGGATTTCCTTTTCAGCGGGCGGAGAGCAGGGCGAGGCATTATCCAGCAGTTGGGCGCCAGGCTCTAGTTGGCTGAGCGGGTCAGGCGCAAACGCCAATTGCCGCCGTGCTGGGTTTGGCAGGCTTCTTCGGAGTCAAGTTGAACGCAGCGCGGCAACGGCACGGGTGGGATGTCGGCATCGTGCAGGGCCGCGGCTGTGAGTTCGCGGATGCGTGCGTCCAACCCGGTCGCCACCGCGTGGTCTTTATTGGCGCGGGTGTCGAAGACCCAGGTGATGCGCAGGCTTTGAGGGAAGTCGGCGTAGTTGACCGTGTGCGTCAGCCATTCAAACCCCGGGATTTCAGCCTTCGCTGTTTCGCAGGCGTCAGTCAGTGCTGCGACCAGTTGGCGTTCGATACCAACGGTTTCACGTTTGGACAGGGCCATGTATAGCTCCGAATGCAGATCAATTATAGGCGCTGTCGAGCTTCAGCGAGGCTGCTATGGGATCACCTCGGTGTCCAGATAGCGCGACGCGCCAGGGCTACGCCTGAGCTCTAAGCGCACTGATGATAAACCCATGCAGGCTGTTGACCGCCTTGGATCCGCGCGAAGCCCGACTACGTAGAATCGACACCTCCATCGGTTCGATAGCGCCCAAGCCGTGTTCGCTGCTCAAGACCTGCAAGGACGGCTGCACGGTGCACTCCGTAATCGCAGCAATCGCCAGCCCACCTTCCACGGCGGCGAGCTGGCCGGCCAGGCTGGAGCTGTTGTACACCACTTTGAACTGGCGGCCCTGTTGCGCCAGTGAATTCACCGCATACCGGCGCGCCAGGCTTTCGCTTTCGTAGACGGCGATAGGCACCGGGTCGCGGCGCCACAGCTCGAATTGCGCGGAGCCGACCCACACCATCGGCTCCTTGAACAGAAACGTCCCTGTGTGCGGCGAGTCCCTGGACACCAGCGCAAGATCAAGGTCGCCGCTGCGCAAACGCGGGATCAGGGCGGTCGACTGTTCACAGGTCAGCTCGATGTCGACCCCCGCATAACGCGGCGCAAAACGTTTGAGCAGCGGCGTGAGGTACTTGGCTGCGTAGTCCTCGGCCACCCCCAGGCGGATACGCCCGGTCAACGCCTCGCCGTGAAACGCTGCCTGGGTCTCGGCGTGCAGGGCGAGCATGCGACGGGCATAGCCCAGCAGTGTCTGGCCGTCATCGGTCAGTTGCAGGTGCCGCGGGCCACGGTTGAGCAAGGGCCGGCCCAGGGCAGCCTCGAGTTTTTTCATCTGCATGCTGACGGCGGACTGCGAGCGGTTCACCTCATGGGCCGCCCCCGACAGCGAACCGGCATCCACCACGGCGACGAAGCACTTGAGCCAATCGATCTGCAAATCGCTGGAAGACATGGCGATAACCTTTATTCGTTAATCGAATGGCTGCGACGTGAATTATGCGCTTTTCACGGTCGTTGTTCATTTGCAAGATAGCAGTCAAAACCACCCATTGCGGACTTGATCATGCCCTTCGAGACCTGGTTGCTCTACCTGATCACCTGCTGCGGGATATCCGTGGTGCCAGGTCCGAATGCGTTGCTGGCGCTGACCCATGGCGCGCTGCACGGCAGTCGCAGAACCCTGTTCACCATCAGCGGCGGCGTGCTCGGTTTTGCCTTGGTGCTTGCGCTGTGCGCGCTGGGCCTGGGCGCACTGATCCAGGCCTCGGCCACCGCGTTCACGGCTTTGAAGATTGCCGGCGGGCTCTACCTGATCTGGCTGGGCTACGGACTGTGGCGCGCCGCCCCCGTCAGCCTGGAAACAGCGGCCACTTCCAGCCTGCGACGCTGGTCGCTGTTCCGCCAAGGGTTGGTCTCGGCCCTCTCCAACCCCAAGGCGTTGCTGCTGTTTACCGCGTTTATCCCACCCTTCCTCGACCCCCACAGAAACATCATCACGCAGACCGCCATCATCGCGCTGACCTACGCCGTGGTGGAGTTCGTCGTCGAATACCTGGTGGCCAGCGCCGCGCACCGGGTGCGGCCATGGTTGGCCCGCACCGGGCGGCGGTTCAATAAAGTCTGTGGTGGGTTCTTTGTGTTGTTCGGGGTGGCGTTGCCGTTGCATAGCTGAGGGCGAGACGTGGCTCAGAAGTTATCGCCCCAATTGCACAACTTGCTCTCACCCAACGGCACCCGAGTGCCCTCAATCTTGCCGACCAACATGCGCTTGAGCGTCACCCCGCACTTATAGCGACCCGCTGCATCCAGCTCATAGTCCATCCCCGCCTCAGGCACGAAAGTGAACATGTTGTAGCAACGATTGCCGATGTAGTGAAACGCGATGGGCTGCCCGGCCGGCACCCGCAGTTCACTCATCACCGTGGCCTCCGAAGACCGCTCCACGGGCGCCATCCCCAGGCTTTCGCCGTTGCGGTCTGCATAGCCCTCTCGATTGGCCACCATCACCCCCGCGCCGGGCAGGCGGAAGTTGATGCAGTTGGAATTGGGCACGGCGCGCACCATGCCATCGCTCATCACACGCAGGCGCACGGTTTCAGCGCTGGTGGGCGTGGCGTAGGGCGTGGAGAACGAGCGCACATCCGTCAATGCGCCGCAGCCGGTGAGGGCGGCGAGGAGGGGGAGGCAGATGAGTGGCTTGAACGGGCGCGGGGAGTTGAGCATGGTGTCGATTCCATTCGTAAGGGGGTCGATAAGCGGGGTCAGGCAACCGAAGCACGTAGCCGTTGCCACTCACTCCAGCAGTCTTCGGCGACGATATCTGGATAACCTCGCTCGGTTTCCATCGCCAGCGCGGTGCTGAACGGCAGCGCGATACAGGTGGCTGCATCGCGGATTTCACACACTTCGGCTTCGGTCAGCGGCGTGCCTTTTTTCGCCTCGGCGGCGGTGAGTACAGCCACAAGGGCGGGGACAAAAACCAGGCATAGCGGATCGGTGGACATCGAGTGCTTCCCTGCGTGAGCGGCGCAAAAGGCGCCAGTGTAAACGTGGGGCGGGTGCTTGGGGGAGGGCGTATTCAATATCTCGCCCGCGCTGTCGATAACCTCTGCTGATGTGATCAACAGGAACGCCGTGCGCAGGAAGCCAGATGATGATTTTCGATGTCAATCGCTACGCCCAGATCTACTACCAGAATATCCAGCCCTCACCGGGTAACGACTACCCCCGACTCAAGGCGTGGGAGTTTCTCTATGAATACATCTGGGACGAATCCCGTCCTCGCTGGGCTGACCTCATCAGCGAAGAACAGATCGACACCACCGCCCTGCATATCGGCTTCTACCTGGCGAACTGGGGGATGTTCCGTGGCTCCTCGGGCCTGCTGCAGAACAGCAACCTGGACCTGATGAAAGCCTTGGCCAAGCGCCTTTTTACCGGCCAGGGCCCGGAGTTGTTTGAACTGTCCCTGGATAATTTCGCACCCGGCGCACCGGACCTGGCGTACAACCAAGCCTTGTTGGACAGCGTATTGGCCTCCATGGAGACCTTGGCCACCAACGTCTCCTGGACCGACACCCTCAAGACCAAAATCCTGATGGGGGTCTGGGGAGAGTGCCCGGCGCTGGACCGTTTCTACATTGCCGCCTGCCGCGATCTGTTCCCACGTCGCGCGTTCATCACCACCGCCAGCGGGAAGGGGCTGACGGCGTTGGCGGGCGTGGTGGAGCAACTGAATCCTTCACCCCTGCCGTTGAAAACGGGGCGTCTGGAGCTGCCGTATCCTACGGCGCGGGTGATGGATATGGCGTTGTTTCAGTATGGGCTTGGGTTGTAAGCCTTGTGTGGAAAACGCAGAAATAGGGGCAGACCATCATTATTGAAAACGTGGTCTGACCCCCGGCACCTGACCCCCGGCACCGTAGACATCTCCAGCCTATGATTGAATGGTCCCTAGTCTCCTAGACACCTATGAGCAGCTGCTTTTAGCCGTTTTCTGCCTCTCGCCAAGGGCAGCGATCGGCCAGAAGCTGACGGTGGCTACAGGCAGAAATCGACCCAAAGCGGCCCTTCACGGAAAGCAATTAATAGCCAATTCCGTCGAGATGGGCAGCAAATGCCCAATAGTAGACAGGGTGCGGTCAGGCAGATTCGTCAATGTTTTTGGAGGCTCTGGCATTAAGGACGATGCAGCCCCGTAGCATCCCGCCAGTACAATGTTTCTTCAAACTGGAAGCTTATCAGGAAGAGGGACGAGCACACCTGAGCGATGGATTGGGCTATTTTGTCCAGATCTTCCATAGCAGACTGCCCCTCCGGCTCAGGGCCTTTGATTCTGATGGTACAACGCATAGCGACACTGAAGTCGACACCCTTCATATCCTCAGCGTAAATCATAGAGTCAGCGATTACGCCATCGGTACTCAGCATTAGTCCCGAGATAAAGGCAGCTTCCAAACCGCCGCCAACTGCGTTGATTTCCCAGGCGCCAGCATTCTGTAAGGCTTTTCCCAGTATCGGGGCTGTGAGCGCATTATCAGCTTCCAGGTACAGATCAAGACTCATTTGAAACCCTTCTTCCTGCGGGAGCATTTGCACTAAAAGTTTTGAGTACGATTGTCGCGGCAGTGTATTGGTCAGCGGTTCGAATGTCTGCTCCTGGCCGAAAGCAGACCCGGAACTTCATCGGTAAAGTCGAAGGCTTAGCCCGGCTCCGGAATTGATCAATTTCATGGGTAGCAAAGTCGCCGAATCATAACTGCCGCATACGACGATTCGGCGAGCACTCAGCTAGTGGCTGGAATTTGTGTTATTCAACGAAGGCACGGTTCTTCGCGGTCGAGGAGTCTTGCCGTCATGAGCACACCCAATTCGCTCAGTTGGTGAATCGCCAGTGCAATGTCACGGTGCTTACCGCTGAGGTCTTCCGAGAGATCGAGCAGAAGAGTGCTAACCGAGCTAAAGGTCTCGTAGCTATTGGTAATGAGGCTTTCAGTACTGGCGTCGGAACTGACGGTAAAGAGGATGGTTGGGTCAGATGAGGCTTTGCACATATTCGTAATTCCCTAGTTTGGCCGTCACCCCATCGCTACTAAACGAGAGGGTGGCAGCTGTACGCAGGTTAGTAGACCGGGGAATTACGCAAAGCCGGCGCGCCCGAGGGCGCCCTACGCACAGCCACCATCAAGCACAGACAGGAACGTCAGATGGATGAAGCTTGTGCACTCAACGTAATTGAACCATCAGGCTACTAAACCCGATCACCGAGAAATTCAGCGACCGCGCCACCTTAGTTTCGACCATCCCAGCGCACAAGCCGGCGGATTCTGACCCACGCGTAGGCAATCGGGCAAGCCACTGCCCAGCTTTGGGAATTGTCCTAGGACACCGCCCTCACACCGTCACCACGATTTTCCCCACCTGCTGGTTCGCCTCCAAAAACCGATGCGCCTCCTGCACCTCATCCAACGCAAATGTCTTCGCAATCACCGGCGCCAACGCGCCCGACGCCAGCCCGTCCAGAATGAACGCCTTGGCCCGCGTCAACGCCGCCGGGTCGGCGACGATTTCGGCGTACAGATACCCTTTGAGCGTCAAGCATTTGCCCAACACGGTAAACAACGGAAACGGCGTCGGCTCCGAGCTCAGCGCGCCGTACTCCAGCAAGATGCCGCCTCGGGCCATGCTCTGGGTGAGGGCTTCGAAGCCCGGCCCGCCGATGGGGTCGAACACCACGCGGGCGCCTTGGTCGTGGGTGAGTTGCATCACGCGTTCGGCCAGGTTTTCTTCGTCGCTGACGATGACGTGCGCTGCGCCGGCATCCAGCAGCGCCTGTTTTTTTGCACGGGTGCGGGTCACGCCGATGGCGGTGGCGCCGACGCTGCGGGCGATCTGGAAGGCGGCGAGGGCGACGCTGCTGGAGGCGGCGGTGACCAGCACGGTGTCGCCCTGGGTCAGTTTGGCCTGTTCCACCAGGGCGCCCCAGGCGGTGACGTATTGCATCCAGCATGCGGCGGCTTGCACAAAGCTGATGCTTTGCGGGTGTTTAACGGTGAGGTGGGCGGGCACGTTGGCGACTTCGCCATAGGTGCCCCAGCGGGCGATGTCCAGCGGTGGGATGACGCTGACGGCGTCGCCCACCTGCAGGTCGGTGACACCGGTGCCGACCGCTATCACCACACCGGCCGCTTCGTAGCCCAGGCGGCTGGGGAATTCGGCTTCCTGCAGGTAGGCGTGGTTGCGGAACATCACTTCGGCACGGTTGAGGCCGAAGGCTTTGACGTCGATTTGGACCTCATCGGCGGCGGGGGCGGGGACGTCTACGTCTTCGAGTTTCAAGACGCTGGCGTCGCCGTAGGCGTGAATCCGGACGATGCGTGCCATGGGGGCTGACCTCGGGGTTGATCGATAAGGCGTTCAATGTAGGCCGCAGGCGGGTGGAGATAAAGCACAAACGCCTGCCCGTGCCTCAAGCCTTGGCCAACCTGCGCGCCTCAATCCGCTCAAACAGCCACATCCCCAGCGCCATCGCCAACACGAACACCCCCACCTGCCATTGCCCGGTCAGCAACAACGCCACCGCCGGGCCGGGGCACAGCCCGGCGATCCCCCAGCCGACACCAAACACCACACTGCCGAGCACCAGCCGCCGGTCGAGGGTGCGCCTGGTCGGCATCTGTATCGGCGCGCCCATCAACGCGGTGCGGCGCTGCCTGGCGACGTAGAAGAACACGCTGCTGACGGCGAGCGCGCCGAGCATGACCAGCGCCAGGGACGGGTCCCATTCGCCGGCCAGGTCGAGAAACCCGAGCACCTTGGCCGGGTTGGTCATGCCGCTGAGGTACAGCCCCAGGCCGAAGAGCAGGCCGGCGATCAAGGCGGTCAGTTTGCGCACGCTCAGGCTCCCATCAGATGGCGGATGATGTAGACAGTGGCAAACCCGCTGCCCATGAAGCACGCCACCGCCACCAGCGAGCGCAGCGACAGGCGTGACAGCCCGCAGATCCCGTGCCCACTGGTGCAGCCGGCGCCGTAGCGGGTGCCGAGGCCCACCAGCAGCCCCGCCAGCACCAGCGCGGCGCCACCGGCCTGGATCGACGCGCCGGGCAAGGTGGCGAACAGTGACCACAGCCAGGGCGAGGCGAGCAGGCCTAGCAGGAACAGGGCTTTTTCGGCGCGGCCTTCAGCGTGTTTGGCCAGCAGGCTGCCGAGCAGGCCGCTGATACCGGCGATGCGCCCGTTGAGCAGGATGAACAGGCCGGCGCTGAGGCCGATCAGTGTGCCGCCGAGCAGGGAGGCCCAGGGGGTGAAGTCGGGGGAGAGCGTCATGGTGCAGGGCCTGCGGGGCGGGTGGGGGATCCAGCTTAGCGCTATCACGGTGTTGTGGGGCAGTGTCATGAAAAAAGGCCGCTCGGTGAGCGCGATATGCGCAAAAGCCGCGCCTTTCTGTGCCAGCCGGTCTACCATGCCACCCCGGCAGTGGTTCCACGCGCTACCGAATTCTCTCTTTTAAGGTATCGCCCATGTCCATCGACCAGATCAGCCTGCCCAAGGGCGTCGGCCCCCACGCCACCAAGCTGTTCGACGCCATCACCGGCGCCGCCACCCCTGAGGAACTCAATCGCGCCGGCGGCAAGGCCGAGGGTTTTGTGCTGGGCCTCGAGTCCACCAAGGCCATCAAGAGCCAGGTCGCCGAGTCGTTGTATGTGGTTTACGACGACGCGGCGGCGCATCGGGCTAGTGAGTTGAAGGGCTGAGATCAGAAGCCCTGGCTGACGCTGATCCCGCGTGAGATCGAAAAGCGCGGGTCGATCAACTGCAACCCTGGTTCACCCTTCACCCGGCCGACGGTCACGTGGTAGGTCTTTGGCGCTTCGGAGAGGTTTTCCGGGTGGCGCGTGAGTTTCTCAATCGCCGGGTTTTTCGCCCACGGGGCGACGGGCTTCTGGCGGATGTCCACGGTCACCTGCCAGGATTTTTCCACGGCCGGTCCCATCTGGTCAGTGTTGACCTCGGTGCTCTGGACCCTGGCGATTTCATAGCCCTGGGCGTAGCAGAACCCGGAGGCCTGGGGCACGTGGGCGGCTTTACCTGGTTCGGTGAGGGTGTAGGTCTGGTCGCTCTTGACCAACAGGCCTGCATCGACCAGCGCATCGAAGGCCGGTGCGTTGCCCTTGGACACGCTGCGGGTGAAGCTGTCGCCCAGGGTTACGGGGAAGTCTTTGAACATCGGCGCGCTGATGCAGGAAGCCCCTTCCAGGCGGGGTTGCAGGGCGGCTTGAATGTCGGTGTCGGAAGGGCTCTCGCTGCAGGCGGTTAGCAACAGGCTGCTGGTGGCAACGAGGGCCATGGTGGTGATTCGCATCGTTTTATCCTTGACGATTGGGGCCGGTTTTTAGCCCGCGGCAAAGTGTATAGAAATCCTGCTGTCACGAAACCCTCCACACCGTGGTGTAACCTCTGCCGTTCGAGCGCGTCACGGATAACGGAGAGCCCATGACATTGACTGTCGAAACCTTGCTCAACCTGGCCATGGCCAACCCCATCAACGCCGAAATCACCGCGCGCCTGCCCGACCTGGGTGTGGACCAGTGCTTTCTCACGGCGGGCTGCCTGTTCCAGGCGGTGTGGAATCATCAGTCGAATTTGCCGGCGGCCCATGGCGTAAAGGACTACGACGTTTTCTACTTCGATACCGACCTGTCCTACGAGGCTGAAGACGCAGTGATCCGTGCGGCCGAGCGCTTGTTCCAGGACCTGGGCGTCAACGTCGAGGTGAAGAACCAGGCGCGGGTGCATCTGTGGTACGGCGAGCGCTTTGGCCGGCCTTACCCGCAGTTGCACACGGCCAGGCAGGGGATTGACCGTTACCTGGTGGCGGGCACGTGCATCGGCCTGGAGATTGCCACGGGCGAGGTGTATGCGCCTTATGGCTTGGAAGATGTGGAGCAGGGCGTGTTGCGCATCAACCCACTGCATCCTGAGCGGGCGTTGTTTGTGCAGAAGGCCCGCAGTTATCAGGCGCGCTGGCCTTGGCTGAACATCGTGATGCCCTGAATCGCAGTGAACTTTTACCCGCGTCCTACGCGTCAAAGTTGAAATACCCAGCCAAGGACCGTCCATGACCTTCTTCATCTTCCTGCTCGCCTGCGCCGCCGCTGCCAGTACCGGCATTATCTTCAAGCCGGGAGCCTGGTACGAATCCCTGGTCAAACCCAGCTTCACCCCACCCAACTGGCTGTTCCCGGTGGCCTGGACGATCATCTATCTCTTACTGGCCTGGGCCGGTTACCGCCTCAGCCTCATCCCGGGCAGCCAAATGGTGCTGGCCTTGTGGGCCGCGCAGATTGCGTTGAACACCTTGTGGACGCCGGTGTTCTTCGGCGCCCATCGCATCCTGGCCGGGATGGTGATTATTGCGGTGCTGTGGCTGACCGTGGCGACCATGGTGGTACTGGCGGTGCAACTGGATTTGATCACCGGCTTGATCCTGTTCCCCTACCTGGCGTGGCTGTGCGTGGCAGCGGCGCTGAACTTTTCGATCCTGCGGAATAACCGCTGATGGCCCACAGAATCTGGCCCGCCAGTGACCCGGAACTGGCCGAGATGCGCCGCTTCAACCAGAAGCTGGCCTGGATGCCGCGCTTCAAGATCCGTAATCGCGTCACACCGCGCCTGATCCAGGCGCTGTTGCGCACCAGCCAAATGCTTAAGAAAGCGCCGGCTGCTGAATGCAAACTGGTCGACTCCGTACCCGTGCGCATCCTGCGGCCGAGCGGCAAGCCCAAGGGCGTGGTGCTGGATATCCACGGTGGCGGTTGGGTGATCGGCAATGCGCAGATGGATGACGACCTCAACCTGGGCATGGTCAACGCCTGCGAGGTGGCGGTGGTGTCGGTGGATTATCGGCTGGCGGTGGACACGCCGGTGCAAGGGCTGATGGATGACTGTCTGGCGGCGGCGCGTTGGTTGCTCACGGCCGATGAATTTGTCGGCCTGCCGGTGTTCGTGGTCGGCGAATCGGCCGGCGGGCACTTGGCGGCGGCGACATTGCTGGCGTTGAAGCAATGGCCGCAACTGCTCCAGCGCGTATGCGGGGCGGTGTTGTATTACGGCGTCTACGACCTTACCGGCACCCCAAGCGTGCGCGCGGCGGGGCCGGACACCTTGTTGCTGGACGGCCCGGGCATGGTCGAGGCGCTTCGCATGCTGACCCCGGGGTTGAGTGATGACGAGCGTCGGCAGCCGCCGTTGTCACCGTTGTATGGCGACTTCGAGGGCCTGCCGCCTGCGTTGATGTTTGTGGGGGAATTGGACCCGCTGAAGGATGACACGCTGTTGATCGCGGAGCGGTGGCCGGGGGCTGAGGCGCATTTGTTGCCGGAGGCGGCGCATGGGTTTATTCATTTTCCGGTGGTGATGGGGGGCGAGGTGCTGGAATATAGTCGCCGGTGGATTACGGCACAGATGGATGGCCTGAGTT
This sequence comes from Pseudomonas sp. DR208, assembly GCF_019823005.1. Lineage (NCBI taxonomy): Bacteria > Pseudomonadati > Pseudomonadota > Gammaproteobacteria > Pseudomonadales > Pseudomonadaceae > Pseudomonas > Pseudomonas sp. DR208. The sequence continues at coordinate 4,395,447 of NZ_CP081944.1, read as the reverse complement.
CGCGGAACCGATTGGAAGACTAAAGTACGCGCAGAGGCTGTTGAAATGGGGAACATCGAACTATCAGGGATTGAGCTCGACGTCGATGAGCTAAGCGTGCTGTGGGATAGAGTGGTTGTCGATTTTTTGAAAGCGCCACGTTCACGCACGTTTTTGAACTGCTATATCCAACATCCGCAGTTGGCAGAACATACAGTAAAAGCCATACGTCGCTCGATTAGTATCACGGCTGAGCCGGGAAAGATTTTTTTGCGCGAGCTGAAGGATGAAACGCGTGACTTTTCACGCTATTACACAGACTACTTGTCCTGTCCGATTGCGTTCGTTTCATTTGAGATGTGGGCCATTATTCAAGTGGTGCAAGAAGCGGAGTTGGCATTTATAGAAGTTTGCTCCAAGAAGAACATTGAAGTTCAACTCTCCGGGCACTTGATCCAACTGCTGGCCTCCAAGGCTGACCTTGTGCAACTTCGGTATGAAAAATATTTTGCCGCATCGGGCGCTCAGCTTAATGTTCAAAAGCTGGAGCTGCAGGTCAAGAAAAGGGAGAAGAAAACCGGCGGGGATTTCGCATTGCTTTTCGAGTGGAAAGATGTGCAGGGCACGCTGAAGGTGTGCCCAGTGATTTTTCAGGCTAAAAGAACCGACGCCATAGACGTGGACATCAGCCAGTCAAATACCGAGTCGGGGCCGCAGGTGGCTGTCCTGGCGAAATCGAAATGCAATCCTTCGTTTATTTTTTATCATTGTGACTCGCAAAATGATTTGCCGGAGCCGCGATTCGCTACCGTAAAAAGTGTCGCAAGTGTTATGTCAGAAGGCTCGCTGTCCAAGACGAGTGCTGTGCATGATTCGTTGAGTTTGTCGGTGTTTATTCTCGATATCTTGAGTTCTGGAAATTACGTCGTTATGGATTCCAGAAAAGCGGCCCTTAATGCCATTTTGCCGTATGCCGAGTCGTCGGAGTTGTCCGAGATTATTACCTTTGGTAGCGACTCCACGGCCATTCTCGAGTACCAGCAGGAGTACAAGCGTTATTTGACTCGCCGAAAGCAGTTAACTTCCATGTTCGGGAATAACAAATGACGGCACTGGTATTGCGCCCGGCCCTAGTGACTGACCTCCCTTCGATCTACCGCGGCGAACTGGGCTACATCCAGCAATGGGAGCCGGCCCACCTAGTCGGATGGCGGCGCCAGATGGAGCGTCACCTGACCCGTTGGGTCGATAACTTTGAGCGTATGACCGTAGTGATGCGGGACGGGCAGTTCGCCGGATATTCGCTGTGGGCTGCGGAGGACGGTTTTGCCGAACTGAGCACGATCAATGTCGGCGCCGCATTCCGGCATCAGGGCATCGGCCGCGTGCTGTTGGACGCCTATGTGCTGGCAGCGGGGCGGGCGGGTTTTACCCGATGGCGTTTGAGCGTGCACCCGGATAATCCCGCCCGCAGGTTGTACGAGGGCGCGGGGTTCGTGTGTGTGGGCACTGACTCCAATGGCTACCTGCGTTATGAGCGAATGGTCGGATGATGGACGTTCAAGTGGTCACCGCCGGCGATATTCCCGACGTGCTGGATTTTGTTCTGCAGGCCCGTGCCGAACTCTTCCCCAAGCTCGGCACAACTGGTCTACCGGCTGATCTGGCGCAGTTTGAGGCCAGCTACCTTCACGGTGACGGACGTTTCTTGATTGTGCGCCAACAAGGCCAGGTCGTCGCGGCTATTGGCTATCTGCCCTATGACGGGCGTTTCCCTCAGCTGGATTACCAAGGCCGCAAGACGGTGGAAGTGGTGCGCTTGTTCGTAGCGCCAGGGTGTCGCCGTTTTGGCCTGGCGAGGCAGTTGTACCGCGCATTGGAAGCGCTGGCGCAGGCGGATGGGGTTGAGGTGATGTACCTGCATACCCACCCATTTTTGCCGGGGGCGATTGAGTTCTGGGTTCGGCAGGGGTTCGAGGTGGTGGATGTGGAAGCAGACCCGGTGTGGCGGACGACGCATATGCAGCGGTCCCTGTAGGCCTGTTGTGGCGAGCGGGCTTGCCCCGCGTTGGGCTGCGCAGCAGCCCTGAAACCCTGCGCCCCAGTTCGACCTGGAGGAATGCAGCGGCCTTATTGGGGCTGCTTCGCAGCCCAACGCGGGGCAAGCCCGCTCGCCACGATAAACCGCTATTCCAGTATCAAGCGGAACGCAGCCGCAGGATCTGCGCCCCATCAAACGGGTCCGTCAGGTAATGCGCCTGCACGCCGAATGTCTCGTGCAACCGCTGCGGCGTCAGCACTTGCAGCGGTTTGCCCAGCGCCACCAACCGCCCGCGATCCAACACTGCCAGGCGGTCACAGGTCAGTGCCTGGTTAAGGTCATGCAGCGCAATCAAGGTCGTCACGGGCAGCGCCTGCACACCCTTCAAGATCGCCAGCTGATGCTGGATATCCAGGTGATTGGTCGGCTCATCCAGCAACAGAATCTGCGGCCGTTGCGCCAAGGCGCGGGCGATGTGCACGCGCTGGCGTTCACCGCCCGAGAGGCTGCGCCAGGCGCGGTGGCTCAGGTGGGTGGCGTCGACGTCGTGCAGGGCCTGGCGCACGATGGCATCGTCCTCGCTGGACCACGGGCTCAGCGCCGACAACCATGGCGTACGGCCCAGCGCCACGGCGTCGAATACGCGGATGGCGTCGTCGGTGTCGGCCTGTTGCTCCACCACGGCCAGTTGCTGGGAGATGGCGCGGCGGGACAGCGTGCCCAGGCGCTGGCCGCCCAGCAGCACTTCGCCGGACGCTGGTGCACGTAGCCCGGCCAACAGCTTGAGCAAGGTGGATTTGCCGGAGCCATTTGGGCCGACGATGCCGAGGGTTTCACCCAACTGCACGTCCAGATGAACATCCCGCAGCAACTCGGCCTCGCGCACCTTGAAGCCCAACCCGCTGCAACTGAGTACCGTCATCGCGCATTCCTCCGGCCGATCAGGATCAGCGCAAACACCGGTGCACCGACCAGCGCGGTGACCACGCCGACCGGAATCACCTGGCCCTTGATCAGCGTGCGCGACAGCACATCCGCCGCAATCAGGAATAACGCGCCACCCAAGGCGCTGGCGGGCAACAGCCGCGAATGCCCGGTGCCAAGCAACAGGCGCACAGCATGGGGAATCACCAGCCCGACAAAGCCGATAGAGCCGACAATCGACACCATCACTGCCGTCACCAGCGCCGCGCAGCCCACCAGCACAAATTGCACGCGGCGCACCGGAATACCGAGTGACGCCGCCGAGTCGCTGCCAAAGGTAAACGCATCCAGCGCCCGGCGGTGCCACAGACACACGGCCAAGCCGGCGACCGCCACCGGCACCGCCAGCCACACCGAGGGCCAACGCACGCCGCTTAGATTGCCGAGCAGCCAGAACAGGATGCCGCGCGCCTGTTCGGAGCTGGCCGACTTGGTGATCAGGAACGCGGTGAGCGCATTGAACAATTGCGAGCCGGCAATACCGGCGAGGATGATCTGGCCGGTGCCACTGACCGAACCGCTGGCCCGCGCCAACAGGATCACCAGGGCAAACGCCGCCATCGCGCCGATAAACGCGCCCGCCGACAACGACACCAAGCCGCCGCCCACACCCATCAACGCCACCAGCACCGCACCGGTCGAAGCGCCGGCGCTGATGCCCAGCAAGTAGGGATCGGCCAGCGGGTTGCGCAACAGCGATTGCAAAATCACCCCGCAGGTGGCCAGCCCGGCACCGCAGGCGGCGGCGACCAGGGCGCGGGTGAGGCGGTAGTTCCACACCACGCCTTCATCGATGGGGTCGAGCACGTAGCCGGCGCCCCACAGTTTGTTGGCGAGTACCTGGAGCACCACCTGTGGCGAGATGGCGGTTTCACCAATGGCCACGCCGGCGAGGACGGCAACCAGGAGCAGGGCCAGGGCGAGCAGGGTGCGCATCATTTTGGCAGGTCGTAGCCGTCGATGGCCGTGGCCAGTTGTTCAAGGCCGTCGAACATGCGGATGCTGGCCTGCAACGCCAGGGCGTCGAGGATGATGATGCGGTTGTTTTTCACCGCGTCCATGTTGCGCGTTACCGGGTCGCTGCGCAGGAAGGCGAGTTTCTTTTCATGGTCGTCGGCCGGGTAGCGGCGGCGGTCCATGCGCGCGATGACGAGGAAGGTCGGGTTGGCCTTGGCGATGGTTTCCCAACCCACGGCGGGCCACTCTTCATCGGACTGCACCACGTTGGAAATGCCCAGGGTTTGCAGCATGAATTCGGGGATGCCCTTGTGGCCGGCCACGTATGGATCGCTGGCCATCTCGGCACTGGAGAACCACACCAGCGCGCTGGCCTGCTTGAGGCCTTTGCCCTGCACGGTGGCGACGGATTTGGCCAGGCGCGCCTTGAGTTCGTCGTTCAGCTGCTGGCCGCGCTCCTGCACGTCGAATATCTGCGCCAGTTGGCGGATGCTTTTATAGATAGTCTCGATGCGAAACGGCTCCAGCCGCGTGCCGTCGGCGCCCACCAGGTTGTCCTTGCCTTCGCAGTCGGAGGGCAGCAGGTAGGTGGGGATCTTCAGTTCATGGAACTGCTCGCGGGTGCCGACCACACCTTGCGCGCCGACCACCCATTCCAGCTCGGCGGCCACCAGTTGCGGGCGCTTGGCGATCACGGCTTCGAAGCTCGGTTCGTTGTTGGCCAGGCGCTCGATTTTATCGTTCTGTGCCTTGTACTGCGGCAATACACTGTTGAACCACAGCGAGGTGCCGACCACTTTATCGGCCACGCCCAGGGCATACAGCATCTCGGTGGCGGCCTGGCCGATGGTCACGCTGCGGGCGGGAGCTTGCGCAAAGGTGATCTGGCTGCCGCAGTTTTCCACCGTCAGCGGGTAGTGAGTGGGCGCGGCTTGGGCCAGGGCACAGAAGCCAACGCCTGTGAGCAGGGCGGTAACGCGTGGCAGCATGGGGCGATCTCCGAGTGAAGCGTACGTGCCATTCGGAAATTCACTCTCGGGCTCCGGGGGAGCGACAGGCAAGAATGTCCTTCCCGGACACCCCGCCGGTTAGTGATTGAGCTTGGGCCGGCAGGTCTCCTGACTGATGCGTCGTCGCCAGGCTCCAGCCTTCCCGGACGAGGTCCAGTGGCATCGAGGAGCAGGCTCGGCATCTACAGTTGCGGGGGCAGTTCCGGTTGGCGCGGGTGTACCGCGCCTCGGATTCCCTATTAGTCCCGTTTGGGAACCGGCGCGGTATGGTAGTTGATTAAGGCGGGGCGACATAGCCCACGGCGTGCCCGGTCAGAGACGAATGTCCTCGGGCCCCTGGATCAGCGCTTCGATGCGCGTGCCGGTGGCGCGTTCTTCGTTGCTGAAGCCGTCGTAGTCGGCCAGGTTGCCGAAGCGGATGCCGGTCAGGCGCTCGATCTGGATCACGCTGCGCTGGTAGGTGCGCAGTTGGCCGAATACCAGATCCAATTGGCCCAGTTCGCGGCTCTGATCGATCATGTAGGCGCTGGCCGAAGGCTTGCCGTCATCGCTCAGGTAGGCGACCACCTTCCAGAACGCCTTGGGGATCTGCACGCCCCGGTAAATGCGGTCGTCGTCGGCGAACACCGGGCCGCTGAACACCGTGGCCCGGGCTTTCCAGCGTTGGGTGTTGTCGAGGATGTAGTCTTCGAGTTCCAGCCAGGTCTTCTGGTTGAACCCGCTCATCTGCGGCGAGCAGTTGGTGAAGTGGAAGGTGTCGAGGTTGGCGGTTTGCGCCACGTCGCCCCAATTGGGGTCCTGGCGGCGCACCAGGTGGCCGCGGTCCAGGCCATTGCCGGCGTAGAGCGCTTCGCCGACTTGGGCGTCGACCGGCAGGCGGCCATCGTAGGCCCAGGTGTCGTTGCTGCGGATGATGTCCACATGCTGGCCGCCGTCGATGTTGACGCCCACATACAGCGCGAGGCGCTTGGCGCGTGACATCGTTATGGAGAAGTGCGTGTAGTCCAGGCGCTTCTGGGCATCGCTCGCCAATGCTTCTTCCAGTGTGGGCCAGGGCACCCCGAAGCTGCCGAGAAAGTCTTCTGCGTAGCCACTTCGGTCCTTCAAGTCTTTGGCCGGTGTGACGCGGGGTGTCGCTGCCCTGGCCTCCAGCAGCGTGGGGCTCGGCGCGATCAACGGGCGCAGGTCGGCGAGCCGGGGGCGGTAGGCGAGGTCGATTTTGGTTTTACGTGCGGGCATCGGTCAGTCCTCCTTGGATAAACACGACTGCAACATAGATTAATGACAATTGATCATACGCACTAACCCCTGGGGGCTATCCTCAAACGGTCACCCGGACGTTCAGCACACGCCAACAAGGAGCCAGCCCATGTGTGATCGCCATTACCGTAACCCGATTTTCTGCCTGATCCCGCCCTATATGCTCGACCAGATCGCGCGTAACGGTGACAAAGCGCAACGGGATGTCGCGCTGCGTACCCGCGCCAAGGACAGCACCTTCCGCTCGCTGCGCATGGTCGCGGTGCCCGCCAAGGGCCCGGCGCACCTGGCGCTGGCCATGGGCGCCGACAAGCGACGCTCGATCTACAGCGCCGAGGGCAGCGACAGCCTGCCGGGCAAACTCATCCGTGGCGAAGGCCAGCCCGTCAGTGGCGACGCGGCGGTGGACGAGGCCTATGATGGGCTGGGTGCCACCTTCGACTTTTTCGATCAGGTCTTCGACCGCAACTCCATCGACGATGCCGGCATGGCCCTGGACGCTACCGTGCACTTTGGCCAGAACTACAACAATGCGTTCTGGAACTCGACCCAGATGGTGTTCGGGGATGGGGACGGCGAGCTGTTCAACCGCTTCACGGTCGCCCTCGACGTGATTGGCCATGAGCTGGCCCACGGTGTGACCGAGGATGAGGCCAAGCTGATGTATTTCAATCAGTCCGGCGCGTTGAACGAGTCGTTGTCGGACGTGTTCGGTTCGTTGATCAAGCAATATTCGTTGAAACAAAAGGCCGAGGACGCCGATTGGCTGATCGGCAAAGGGCTGTTTACCAAGAAGATCAAAGGCACCGCGCTGCGCTCGATGAAAGCCCCCGGCACCGCGTTTGACGACAAGCTGCTGGGCAAGGACCCTCAGCCCGGACACATGGATGATTTTGTGCAGACCTACGAGGACAATGGCGGGGTGCATATCAATTCCGGTATTCCCAACCATGCGTTTTACCAGGTGGCGACGAAAATCGGCGGGTTTGCCTGGGAACGTGCCGGGCGCATCTGGTACGACGCGTTGCGTGATGCGCGGTTGCGGCCGAACTCAGGGTTTTTGCGCTTTGCACGCATTACCTACGATGTTGCCGGTCGCCTCTACGGCGCGAACAAGGATGAGCAGAAGGCGGTCAAGGAGGGCTGGAAGGCGGTCGGTATTTCAGTCTGACGTGAGGAGCAACCATGCAAATTTCGCTGAAGGAAAACGGCGGGCCTGCTTTTTTTCCGGGCCTGGCCAAGCCGCGTACGGTTGAGCTGGACAGCCTGCCCGAGCAGGACCAGCAGGAGTTGCGGCAGTTGGTCGAGGCGTGCGACTTCTTTCAACTGCCGCAAAGCAGTGAACCCGCACCCGGTAACCCGGGCCAGGTGCATTACACCCTGACGGTGAAGGAGGACCAGCGCGAACACACGGTCTGTGTGCTCGCGCCAGTGAAGTCGCAGGCGCTGGAGGGGTTGGTGCAGTGTGTGCGGCGGCATATTCGTGCATAAACAATTTCAGGCCACCGCATGCCTGTAGTGAGCCACAGGTCAGGCGCTGCTCTGATTTATGTGCGATCCAGCCACACGGTCTGCGCGTTGCAGAATTCGCGGACACCGAAGTGCGACAACTCGCGGCCGAACCCGCTTTTCTTGATCCCGCCAAACGCCACCCGAGGGTCGGAGACACTGAAGGCATTGACGAAGATGCCGCCGGTTTCCAGCTGATTGGCGATGTCCCGCGCCTTCGCCGGGTCGCGGGTGAAGATGCTCGCGGTGAGGCCGAACTCGCTGTCATTCGCCAGGGCCACGGCGTGGTCGGCGTCGCGGGCGGTGATGATCGAGGCCACGGGGCCGAACAGTTCCTGTTTGAACGAGGTCATCTGGTCGGTGACGTTGGCCAGTACGGTCGGCGCGTAGTAATTGCCGGTGCCGGGTACTTTATGGCCGCCCAGCAGCAGGGTCGCACCTTCTTCCAGGGTGGCCTGGACCTGGCCATGCAGCTCGTCGCGCAGGTCGAAGCGGGCCATCGGGCCGATGTAGGTGGTGGCTGAAGTCGGGTCGCCCATCACCAGGGCGCGGCTGGCTTCGAGGAATTTGGCGGTGAAGGCTTGCACCACGCCTTCCTCGATGATCAGGCGCTTGGCGGCGGCGCAGACCTGGCCACTGTTCTGGAAACGGCCGATCAGGGCGGCTTGTACGGCGGCATCGAGGTCGGCGTCGTTGAGCACGATGAACGGGTCGGAGCCGCCCAGTTCCAGCACGCATTTTTTCAATGCGGCACCGGCTTGGGAGCCGATGGCGATACCGGCGCGCACGCTGCCGGTGAGGGTGACGGCGGCGATGCGTGGGTCGGCGATGGCTTGGGAGACACCGTCGTTGGTCACGTTGACCACTTCAAACAGGCCTTTGGCAAAACCGGCGGTGTGGAACGCCTGCTGGATCAGGTAAGCGCTGCCCATCACGTTGGGTGCGTGTTTGAGCACGTAGGTGTTGCCGGCCAGCATGGTCGGCACGGCGCCGCGCAGCACTTGCCACACCGGGAAGTTCCACGGCATCACCGCGAAGATCGGACCCAGTGGGCGGTATTCGATCTGGGCGCTGCCGTTGTCCACCTGCGTCGGTTCCGGGGCGAGCATGGCCGGGCCGTGGGCGGCATACCACTCGCTGAGCTGCGCGCATTTTTCGATTTCGGCACGGGCCTGGGCGATGGGTTTGCCCATTTCCAGGGTGATCATCTGCGCCATGTCTTCGGCTTGTTCGCGCAGGGCGCTGGCCAGGCTCAGCAGCAACTCGGCGCGCTGGCTGACCGGCTGGCGGCGCCAGGTGCGGAAGGCGAGGGTGGCGCGCTCAAGGGCGGCATCCAGTTGCTGCGTGGTTTCATACGGGTAGCTGCCGACCGTTTCGCCGTTGGCCGGGTTGATCGAGAGGGCGTGGGTAGTCGCGTTCATGGCACCGTCCTGCTGAATGATGAGGTTGGGTTCAGCCTACGGGGCTATATCTTTTCTGGAAACTGAATAATATTAAGCAATATATTCACGATTGGAGAATGACTTGGACCTGGTGCAGCTGGAAATCTTCAAGGCCGTTGCCGAGCAAGGCAGCATCAGCGCCGCCGCGCAGTTGATTCACCGCGTGCCGTCGAACCTGACCACGCGCATCAAGCAACTGGAGCAGGACCTGGGCGTGCAATTGTTTATCCGCGAGAAAAGCCGCTTGCGTCTATCGCCGGCGGGCTGGAACTTCCTCGGCTATGCGCGGCGCATCCTCGACTTGGTGCAGGAGGCCCGTGCGACAGTGGCGGGGGAGGAGCCCCAGGGTGCGTTTGCCCTCGGTTCGCTGGAGAGCACGGCGGCGGTGCGTATCCCGGCGTTGCTCGCGGCGTACAACCAGAAACACACCAAGGTCGAGCTGGACCTGAGCACCGGGCCGTCGGGCACGATGATCGAAGGCGTGTTATCGGGGCGGTTGGCGGCGGCGTTTGTCGACGGGCCGGTGCTGCATGCCACCTTGGAAGGCGTGGCGGTATTCGAGGAAGAGATGGTAGTGATCGCGCCGCTGCATCACGCGCCGATCACCCGGGGGCAGGATGTGAATGGCGAGAACATCTACACCTTCCGCTCCAACTGCTCGTATCGGCACCATTTTGAGCGCTGGTTCTCACAGGATGGCGCGGTGCCGGGCAAGATCTTCGAGATTGAGTCGTACCACGGCATGCTCGCCTGCGTCAGTGCCGGCGCCGGGCTGGCGCTGATGCCGCGCAGCATGCTCGAGAGCATGCCGGGGTCGGCGGCGGTGAGTGTGTGGCCGCTGACGGACAACTTCCGGATTTTGAATACCTGGCTGATCTGGCGGCGCGGGACGGTGTCGCAGAGCCTCAACAGCTTTGTAAAGCTGTTGGAGGAACGCGATCTGGTTGCTTCCTAGATTGTGATTGGTATCAGCCGCCGAATTGCAGGGTGCCCATGGCCAGTTTTGCCATGATTGCAGTTGCGCCCAACTGCACCAGCCACAGCGCCAGGCCGCCAAGGAATACACCGAGCGCCACTTGCAGTACCAGGCTTTTCTGGCGCTTTGCTTGCGGTGCACGCGGGGGGAAGTGGTCCAGCTCGTCGCGGTCGGCACGCAGGTCTAGGTCGTCGTTTCTCATAAGGTACTCACAGCAAAGGGGCGGTCGAGGTTCAGTCTAGGGGCTGGAGACGAAAAAGGGGAAGCCATCGGCTTCCCCTTCTGGTGCAACGGCTACAGGTTTACAGCACCTGAACGATTGCCTTTGTGACTGCATCAATGTTCGACTGGTTCAACGCCGCCACACAGATACGACCGGTATCCAGTGCGTAGATGCCGAATTCGCTGCGCAGGCGGGTAACTTGCTCAACGGTCAGGCCGGAGTAGGAGAACATCCCGCGCTGGCGGCCGACGAAGCTGAAGTCGTGCTCCGGAGCAGCCTTGGCCAGGGTGGCGACCATCTGCTCACGCATGCCACGGATGCGCAGGCGCATTTCAGCCAGTTCGGTTTCCCACTGGGCGCGCAGCTCAGGGCTGTTCAGCACCGCTGCCACGATGGCCGCACCGTGGGTTGGCGGGTTGGAGTAGTTGGTGCGGATCACACGCTTGACCTGGGACAGGATGCGCGCGCTTTCTTCCTTGGACTCGCCGACGATGGACAGTGCGCCCACGCGTTCGCCGTACAGGGAGAACGACTTGGAGAACGAGCTGGACACAAAGAAGGTCAGGCCCGATTCAGCGAACAGGCGCACAGCGGCGGCGTCTTCGTGGATGCCGTCGCCAAAGCCCTGGTAGGCCATGTCGAGGAACGGCACCAGGTTCTTGGCCTTGACCACGTCCAGCACGTTCTGCCAGTCGGCCGGGCTCAGGTCGACGCCGGTCGGGTTGTGGCAGCAGGCGTGCAGCACCACGATGGATTGCGGCGGCAGGGCGTTGAGGTCTTCGAGCAGGCCGGCGCGGTTCACGTCATGGGTGGAGGCGTCGTAGTAGCGGTAGTTCTGCACCGGGAAGCCGGCGGTTTCGAACAGCGCGCGGTGGTTTTCCCAGCTCGGGTCGCTGATGGCGACGACGGCGTTGGGCAGCAGTTGCTTGAGGAAGTCAGCCCCCAGCTTCAGCGCGCCAGTGCCGCCGACCGCTTGTACGGTGGTGACGCGACCAGCGCTGAGCAGTGGCGATTCAGCGCCGAACAGCAGGGTTTGCACAGCCTTATCGTAGGCTGCGATGCCATCGATCGGCAGGTAGCCACGGGCGGCGTGTTGCGCCACGCGAATGGCTTCCGCTTCGGCAACGGCACGCAAGAGTGGAATCTTCCCCTCCTCGTTGCAGTAAACGCCCACGCCAAGGTTGACCTTGGTGGTTCGTGTATCGGCGTTGAATGCTTCGTTGAGGCCCAGGATAGGGTCGCGTGGTGCCATTTCGACAGCGGAGAACAGGCTCATTTTTGCGGCAGCTCTATGGGGGGTAGGAGGGACGTGTCGCGCTCCAGCCGAATGCACTAGAGCGGTGCACAAACGGGGAGCTAGTATAGAGGCCATCACCGTCGAGGGCGACAGCCGAAATGGCTTTTCGGCCAAGTTTTTCGGTTTATTTGCTGACCGTTAGTCTTATTGCAACATTGATCCGGCACGGCACGTAGGACGATGGTCTTGAAACCCGTCACATTCGGCACCACTTCTACAGCTATCATGGTTTTTTCCTGCAACCTGCGATGATCATTCGCGGGTTGCCGAGCTATTTCGTCCCTGGCGGTTTCGAGTCTGGGGTGACTTCACGAGGTACGTTATGTCGGATTTCCAACTCGTCACCCGTTTTGAACCCGCCGGCGATCAGCCGGAAGCCATTCGCCAGATGGTCGAAGGCATCGAGGCCGGCCTGGCCCACCAGACGCTGCTCGGGGTGACCGGTTCGGGCAAGACCTTCAGCATCGCCAACGTGATCGCGCAGATCAATCGTCCTACCCTGGTGCTGGCGCCGAACAAGACCCTGGCCGCGCAGCTCTATGGTGAGTTCAAGGCGTTCTTCCCGAACAACGCGGTGGAGTACTTCGTTTCCTACTACGACTACTACCAGCCCGAAGCCTACGTGCCGTCCTCCGATACCTTTATCGAGAAGGATGCGTCGATCAACGACCACATCGAGCAGATGCGATTGTCGGCGACCAAGGCGCTGCTGGAGCGCAAGGACGCGATCATCGTCACCACGGTGTCGTGCATCTACGGCCTGGGCAGCCCGGAAACCTATTTGAAGATGGTGCTGCACGTCGACCGCGGCGACAAACTCGACCAGCGCGAACTGTTGCGTCGCCTGGCCAGCCTGCAATACACGCGCAACGACATGGACTTTGCCCGCGCCACCTTCCGGGTGCGCGGCGATGTGATCGACATCTACCCGGCCGAATCCGACCTGGAAGCGATCCGCATCGAGTTGTTCGACGATGAGGTCGAGAGCCTGTCGGCCTTCGACCCGTTGACCGGCGAGGTGATCCGCAAGCTGCCGCGCTTCACGTTCTATCCGAAAAGCCACTACGTGACCCCGCGTGAAACCCTGATGGGCGCTATCGAAGGCATCAAGACCGAGTTGGCCGAGCGCCTGGAGTACCTGCGTTCCAACAACAAGCTGGTGGAAGCCCAGCGCCTGGAACAGCGCACCCGTTTCGACCTGGAGATGATCCTGGAGCTGGGCTACTGCAACGGCATCGAAAACTACTCGCGCTACCTGTCGGGGCGCGAGTCCGGGGCGCCGCCGCCGACGCTCTACGATTACCTGCCGCCGGATGCATTGCTGGTGATCGACGAATCCCACGTCAGCGTGCCGCAGGTCGGCGCGATGTATAAGGGCGACCGGTCGCGTAAGGAAACCTTGGTGGAATACGGTTTCCGCCTGCCGTCGGCGCTGGATAACCGGCCGATGCGCTTTGATGAGTGGGAAGCCATCAGCCCGCAGACTATTTTTGTGTCCGCCACGCCGGGCAACTATGAGGCCGAGCATGCCGGCCGTGTGATCGAGCAATTGGTGCGGCCGACCGGCCTGGTCGACCCGGAAATCGAAATCCGCCCGGCGTTGACCCAGGTCGACGACTTGCTGTCGGAAATCACCAAGCGCGTGGCCCTGGATGAGCGGGTGCTGGTCACCACGCTGACCAAGCGCATGTCCGAAGACTTGACCGACTACCTGGCCGACCACGGCGTGCGCGTGCGCTACCTGCACTCGGACATCGACACCGTGGAACGCGTGGAAATCATCCGCGACCTGCGCCTGGGCACCTTCGATGTGCTGGTGGGGATCAACCTGCTGCGCGAAGGCCTGGACATGCCGGAAGTGTCGCTGGTGGCGATCCTCGATGCGGACAAGGAGGGCTTCCTGCGTTCGGAGCGCTCGCTGATCCAGACCATCGGCCGTGCCGCGCGTAACCTCAATGGCCGGGCGATCCTGTACGCGGACCGCATCACCGGTTCCATGGAGCGGGCGATTGGCGAGACCCAGCGCCGTCGCGACAAGCAGATCGCGTTCAATCTGGAAAATGGCATCACGCCCAAAGGCGTGTTCAAGGACGTCGCCGACATCATGGAAGGCGCCACCGTGCCAGGCTCGCGCAGCAAGAAGCGCAAGGGCATGGCCAAGGCTGCCGAGGAGAGTGCCAAGTACGAGAACGAACTGCGCTCGCCGAGTGAGATCACCAAGCGGATTCGGCAACTGGAAGAGAAGATGTACCAGCTGGCGCGTGACCTGGAGTTCGAGGCGGCGGCGCAGACGCGGGATGAGATTGGCAAGTTGCGCGAGCGCTTGCTGGCCGTTTGATTGGTGGTGGTTTCATCGGGGGCAAGCCCCCTCCCACATTTGACGGTGTTCACATATCGACTGTGGGAGGGGGCTTGCCCCCGATAGCCGCGCCTCGGTTTTCCAGAAATCCCCCAGGCTGTTACCATTCGCCCCTTGTTTCAATTTTCAGTTTTATCGCCCATTCGAGACCTGCCATGACCACCGTCCGCACGCGCATCGCGCCATCGCCTACTGGGGATCCCCACGTCGGCACTGCTTACATCGCCTTGTTCAACTACTGCTTTGCCAAGCAGCACGGCGGTGAATTCATCCTGCGGATCGAAGACACCGACCAACTGCGCTCCACCCGTGAGTCGGAACAGCAGATTTTCGATGCCTTGCGCTGGCTGGGCATTACCTGGGCGGAAGGTCCGGACGTTGGCGGACCGCATGGCCCGTATCGCCAGAGCGAGCGTAGCGATATCTACAAGCAATACACCCAGCAACTGGTCGACATGGGCCATGCGTTCCCGTGCTTCTGCACCGCAGAAGAACTGGACCAGATGCGCGCCGAGCAACAGGCCCGCGGCGAAACCCCGCGCTACGATGGCCGCGCGCTGCTGCTGTCGAAAGAAGAAGTGGCCCGTCGCCTGGCCGCTGGCGAGCCTCACGTGATCCGCATGAAGGTGCCGAGCGAAGGCGTGTGCGTGGTGCCGGACATGCTGCGCGGTGACGTCGAGATCCCGTGGGACCGCATGGACATGCAGGTGCTGATGAAGACCGACGGCCTGCCGACGTACTTCCTGGCCAACGTGGTCGATGACCACCTGATGGGCATCACCCACGTATTGCGCGGCGAAGAATGGCTGCCGTCGGCGCCGAAGCTGATCCTGCTCTACGAGTACTTCGGCTGGGAACAACCGCAGCTGTGCTACATGCCGCTGTTGCGTAACCCGGACAAGAGCAAGCTGTCCAAGCGCAAGAACCCGACCTCGGTGACCTTCTACGAGCGCATGGGCTTCATGCCGGAAGCGATGCTCAACTACCTGGGCCGCATGGGCTGGTCGATGCCGGACGAGCGCGAGAAGTTCTCGCTGCAGGAAATGGTCGATAATTTCGACCTGTCCCGCGTGTCACTGGGCGGGCCGATCTTCGACATCGAGAAGCTGTCGTGGCTCAACGGCCAGTGGCTGCGTGATCTGCCGGTGGAAGAGTTCGCCAGCCGTGTGCAGCAGTGGGCGTTGAACCCCGAGTACATGATGAAGATCGCGCCGCTGGTGCAGGGCAGGGTGGAGACGTTCAGCCAGGTCGCACCGTTGGCCAACTTCTTCTTTGCCGGAGGCGTGAACCCGGATGCCAAGCTGTTTGAATCCAAGAAACTCTCGGGCGACCAGGTTCGCCAACTGATGCAGTTGATCCTGTGGAAGCTCGAAAGCCTGCGCCAGTGGGAGAAGGATGCGATCACTGCCACGATCCAGGCGGTGGTGGAGTCCCTGGAATTGAAATTGCGTGATGCCATGCCGCTGATGTTTGCCGCGATCACCGGGCAGGCCAGTTCCGTGTCGGTGCTTGATGCGATGGAAATCCTCGGCCCGGACCTGACCCGTTTCCGCCTGCGCCAAGCCCTTGATTTGCTTGGTGGTGTATCGAAGAAAGAAAACAAAGAGTGGGAAAAGCTGCTGGGCGCCATCGCCTGAGCACACGGTTGAAACGACGAAACCCCGGTTTTCCGGGGTTTCGCTGGTAAGTGATTGTTATCCCGGCAAAAAATTTTGGAAATTGTTGAAAATAAATTTGACACGTTTCCAAACCGCCATTAAGATTCGCCCCGTCCTCACCGATGAGGGGCTATAGCTCAGCTGGGAGAGCGCTTGCATGGCATGCAAGAGGTCAACGGTTCGATCCCGTTTAGCTCCACCAATTTACAGGTTCAAGGTCTGGCCACACCGTCCTTGAATCGATCAGTTCTCAGCGCTGATCAGATGTACAGAAGGTTTTGTCCCCTTCGTCTAGTGGCCTAGGACACCGCCCTTTCACGGCGGTAACAGGGGTTCGAGTCCCCTAGGGGACGCCAGTTTCACCAAGCAGTTCGAAAGGTCTGCTGCGTCGCGAGACGAAAAATCCGGGGCTATAGCTCAGCTGGGAGAGCGCTTGCATGGCATGCAAGAGGTCAACGGTTCGATCCCGTTTAGCTCCACCAATTTACAGTTCCAAGGTTCCGGCCACACCGTCCTTGGATCGATCAGTCTCAGCCTGATCAGTGTACAGAAGGTTTGTGTCCCCTTCGTCTAGTGGCCTAGGACACCGCCCTTTCACGGCGGTAACAGGGGTTCGAGTCCCCTAGGGGACGCCACGATTACCCGCTCTGCGGGATTTTTAAGGGTCATTCAATTATTGAATGGCCCTTTTGTTTGTCTGGCGTTTGGCCAATTCTTTTTCCTTTCCTACTTTTCTTCTGACCAGCGGTCATGCCCGTCGCTTGCCAAATATTATTATGGTAATAATATTCAACCCATGAACATCGGAGGCGATGATGAGCGATAAAAAAGCGCAAACCCGCGAACGCATTTTGCAGGCCGCCAGCGCCGCGCTGATCCAGCGTGGCCCGGCTGAACCGAGTGTGGGCGAAGTGATGGGCGCGGCGGGGCTGACCGTCGGTGGTTTCTACGCGCACTTCGAAAGCAAGGATGCGCTGATGCTGGAGGCCTTCACCCAGTTGCTGGCCAAGCGTCGAGCGTCGATTGATGACATGGACTCACAGCTGACCGGAGAGGAGCGCAGAAGCCTGGTGGCGGCGTTCTACCTGTCGCGCAAGCACCGCGACTCCACTGCCCAGGCTTGCCCGATTCCCGCCACGGTCGGCGAGATGAGCCGCCTGCCGGATGAGTTCCGCCAGGCGTTGAACGAGCACTGTGAGCTGATGGCTGCGCAGTTGGCTGCCAGCCCCGAAGACACCGACAAAGCCCTGGCTGACATGGCGCTGATGATCGGTGGTCTGGCCCTGGCCCGCGCCTTGGGGCCGGGTGAGTTGTCTGACCGTGTGCTGCGCGCCGCCAAGTCGGCCGTGCGCTAGAAGAGGGCTGCATGATGGGCACGCTTACCTGGGTTCGTCGCTTCAACAGCACGCTGGGCCACTTGGTACCGCAAACGGTGGCCAACCGCATGCGTCGCGCCTTCATGACGCCCCGCGACCTGCCGCCGCGTGACTGGGAACTGCCGCTGCTGGCGCAATCGGAGCGCATCACCCTGCGTTTCGGCTTGTCCGCGTTGCGCTGGGGCCAGGGGCCGGCGGTGTTGCTGATGCACGGTTGGGAAGGGCGTCCTACCCAATTTGCCAGCTTGATCAGCGCATTGGTCGACAACGGTTATTCCGTGATTGCCCTTGATGGTCCCGCCCATGGCCGTTCGCCGGGGCGTGAAGCCCATGTGCTGCTGTTTGCCCGCGCCATGCTTGAAGCTGCCGCCGAGTTGCCGCCGCTGCACGCCGTGATCGGCCATTCCATGGGCGGCGCCAGTGCGATGCTGGCGGTGCAGTTGGGGCTGCGCACCGAGGCGTTGGTGAGTATCGCCGCGCCGTCGCGCTTTCTGGATGTGCTGCGCGGCTTTACCAGGATGGTCGGTTTGCCAGCGCGGGCGCGTTCGGCGTTTATCCAGGAGGTCGAGTTGACTTTCGGAATGCCGCTCAAACACCTGGACGTGGCGCATTACCAGATGAATATTCCCGGCCTGATCGTGCACGCCGAAGATGACACCTTCGTTCCGGTCAAAGCCTCGCAAGCCATCCACGAAGCCTGGTTCGACAGCCGCTTGCTACGCCTGGAGCAGGGCGGTCACCAGAAAGTCCTGGCCGATCCGCGTGTGATCGACGCTGTACTGGCGTTGCTGGCCGGCTGTCGTCTACAGGAGCGGCAGAGCGCCTGATACACTCTCCTCGCCGACATTAATCGACTGGGAGCAAGGCATGGGCTGGGATTTGGCAACGCCATTCATCATCGATCTGCAGGTTGCGCCTGAAGACATCGACGGCCTGGGGCACGCCAATAACGCGGTGTACGTGTCCTGGCTGGAGCGCTGCGCCTGGCGCCACTCCCAGCGCCTGGGCCTGGACCTGACCGAATATCGGCGCCTGGACCGCGCCATGGCCGTGGTGCGTCATGAGATCGACTACCTGGCCGCCGGTTATGAAGGCGACGAGCTGCAACTGGCCACCTGGATCGTCGACTGGGACCAGCGCCTGAAAATGACCCGGCGCTTCCAACTGGTCCGCCCCCGTGACGGCGCGACCCTGTTGCGTGCGCAAACCACCTTCGTCTGCATTGAGCTGTCCACCGGCAAGCCCAAGCGCATGCCGGCTGAATTCCTCGACGGTTATGGCCCCGCCCTGACAGGGGGTTAACGGTTGCTGTGGGAAACCCAGTAAACTGCGCCACGATTTTTGTTGAGTGTTTTCCATGCAAATTGCTTTGGCGCCCATGGAGGGGTTGGTCGACAACATCCTGCGGGACGTGCTGACCCGTGTCGGTGGTATCGACTGGTGCGTGACCGAGTTCATCCGCGTCAACGACCGCCTGCTCACCCCGGCGTATTTCCACAAACTCGCCCCGGAACTGCTGCACGGTGCCCACACCGCTGCCGGTGTGCCGCTGCGCGTGCAATTGCTCGGCTCTGATCCGGTGTGCCTGGCGGAAAACGCTGCGCTGGCGTGTGAGCTCGGTTCGCAGGTCATCGACCTCAACTTCGGCTGCCCGGCCAAGACCGTCAACAAGTCCCGTGGCGGTGCGGTGCTGCTCAAGGAGCCGGAGTTGCTCAACCAGATCGTCGAGCACGTGCGGCGTGCTGTGCCGGCGCACATCCCGGTGACTGCCAAGATGCGCCTGGGTTTCGACAGCCCGGACGGCGCCCTGGTGTGCGCTACGGCCCTGGCGGAAGGCGGCGCGGCGCATATCGTGGTGCATGCGCGTACCAAGACCGACGGCTACAAGCCACCGGCGCACTGGGAGTGGATCCCGCGTGTGCAGGATGTGGTCAAGGTGCCGGTGTTCGCCAATGGCGATATCTGGAGTGTCGAAGACTGGAAGCGTTGCCGTGAAATCACCGGTGCCGAAGACATCATGCTGGGTCGGGGCCTGGTGGCGCGTCCGGACCTGGCGCGGCAGATCGCTGCCGCGCGGGCGGGTGAGGAGGTGGTCGAAATGACCTGGGCGCAGATGCAGCCCCTGCTCCAGGACTTCTGGACCCAGTCGGTGGCGCAACTGACCGAGCGACAGGCGCCAGGTCGATTGAAGCAGTGGCTGGCGATGCTCACGCGCAACTACCCGGAAGCGGTGGAGCTGTTTACGGCGATGCGTCGGGAAACCGAGCTGGCCCAAGTGAGCCGTTTGCTCGGTATGGTGCCGGTAGACAGTCAGTGAGTGACGGCGCTGAAAAATAGCGTTGATATTTAATAAGTTTTCAAATACATCGATAAATGGGCGCCCTTGGCGCCCTTTTTTTGGGCTGTGTTTAAGTGAAAGTTCCGGGTTGTCAGGGGTGCAGCATTAATGTTTATCGAGGGTGATAGCGCGTTCTGAATGTATGCAGTTATTTGATTGATACCTTGATTTTCAGGAAGAATACAGTTTAATTAACTTCTGGTACGCGCTTGTGCGCAATTAACATAAGTGTGAAATCTTTCCGGAGTAAATGGTTTCATTATTTTAGATTTGGGCTTGGTTGTTACCTTGTTTGTCCATGGAATACTCGCTGGTGCAGTGGATTTAGAGCGGTTTCTTGAATAGTCATAGGCTAAAACCTGATTCTTGATTTTGTTTGCCTTTTGTGAAGTTGGATTGTTGGAACTTGATTGCGTTTCGGTCCACGAAAATAGGGACTGCGAGATGATGATTGTTTCCAGTTTTACATTAATTGCTGTCCGGATTTCTAAATGCTTCGAGGCAGCACATAACTAATCATGAGGTTACAAGATGTCTAATGTATCGCTTGGCACTCCTAAGGCTTTTATTCCGGAACTCCCGTCGGCGAGCAAAAGTTCGACCGGTCTTGTGAAAGATGTTGAGCGCGTCGGCACGCTCGCTACGGATCTCGGTATTAAAGGGGTTGCACGAGACGTTAATCAAACTGTGACGGAGGCAAAGGAGATTTCCGTTAACTCCGATGCGCTGGAAAAATTATTTGAGATGTTTGATCTGGTCTTCAAAGCCATGCGCAGCCTGTTGTCCGGCAGGGGATTCAGTTCTCATGCCACGACAGTAGTACCGCATGCAGCCAAGGCGGAGAGTGGTGTTGAAGTGTCTGTGGAGGGTGGTTCGAATTCCCAAGGGAAGTCGTCACCTTTTGCCAGGAAAGGTGAACGGGTCTCCGGCGGCATTGCGGGCGTGACTATCAATGCAGACGGCTCCACGCAAATGAAGACTGTTGACGATAGTAAGAAATCGACAGTCACTGCGGATAAGGAAGCTAAAGTCAATGTTGGTACTGACGGCTCTGTGCAAGTGAAGACTGCTGGTGATGGTACTAAATCGACAGTCACCGCAGATAAGGGCGCTAAAGTCAATGTTGGTGCTGACGGCTCTGTGCAAGTGAAGAC
The DNA here is from genome assembly GCF_019823005.1 of Pseudomonas sp. DR208. Taxonomy (NCBI): domain Bacteria; kingdom Pseudomonadati; phylum Pseudomonadota; class Gammaproteobacteria; order Pseudomonadales; family Pseudomonadaceae; genus Pseudomonas; species Pseudomonas sp. DR208. The sequence continues at coordinate 4,374,884 of NZ_CP081944.1, read as the reverse complement.
TGCTGGTGATGGTACTAAATCGACAGTCACCGCAGATAAGGACGCTAAAGTCAATATTGGTGCTGACGGCTCCGTGCAAGTGAAGACTGCTGGTGATGGTACTAAATCGACAGTCACCGCAGATAAGGACGCCAAAGTCAATGTTGGTGCTGACGGCTCTGTGCAAGTGAAGACTGCTGGTGATGGTACTAAATCGACAGTCACCGCAGATAAGGACGCCAAAGTCAATGTTGGTGCTGACGGCTCCGTGCAAGTGAAGACTGCTGGTGATGGTACTAAATCGACAGTCACCGCAGATAAGGACGCTAAAGTCAATGTTGGTGCTGACGGCTCCGTGCAAGTGAAGACTGCTGGTGATGGTACTAAATCGACAGTCACCGCAGATAAGGACGCTAAAGTCAATGTTGGTGCTGACGGCTCCGTGCAAGTGAAGACTGAGGTGATGGTACTAAATCGACAGTCACCGCAGATAAGGAAGCTAAAGTCAATGTTGGTGCTGACGGCTCCGTGCAAGTGAAGACTGCTGGTGATGGTACTAAATCGACAGTCACCGCAGATAAGGAAGCTAAAGTCAATGTTGGTGCTGACGGCTCCGTGCAAGTGAAGACTGCTGGTGATGGTACTAAATCGACAGTCACCGCAGATAAGGACGCCAAAGTCAATGTTGGTACTGACGGCTCTGTGCAAGTGAAGACTGCTGGTGATGGTACTAAATCGACAGTCACCGCAGATAAGGACGCTAAAGTCAATGTTGGTGCTGACGGCTCCGTGCAAGTTAAAACCACAGGCGATAATAAAGCGGCGACAGTCACTGTGGGCAAGGACGGCAATGTAAGCGTTGGTGCTGATGCCTCCATGGGAGTGAAGACTGCTAGCGATCATACTCAATCGCCGACAGTCACTGCGGGTAAGGACGCTCAAGTCAATGTTGATTCCAGCGGCGGTGCACACGTCAATACGGCGGGCGGTAAAAAATCGACCTCAGTGACTGCCGGCAAGGACGGTGATGTTAAAGCGAACGCGAGTGGCGGCAAGCAGATGAACATCACTGGTTTTAGCAATAGTTCGTCGGCGGAGACTGTCGGAAATAGCGTTCAGGGCAAAGTTGGCAGTGACGCGCAGGTGGGCACGTCGGGTAGTGATGCCCAAGTGCAGGTCATGCCAGATGGCAGTACGCAAGTGAGCCTTACACCTGAGGAAGGCAAACAATTCAGGGTGCGTGTGGAGGCCGGTGTCAACGTGCGGATCAGTTCGGAGGGTTGGGGGGAGAACCAACCAGTAAAAATCCGTGACATTACCCCGGGGCAGTCGACGCGTGTGTCGCTGGATACGCAGCCGGAGGCGGAAGTAAAGACCATTTCTCAGTTGAAGGCAGAGGCGAGAGTGGGGACTGAATCCAAGGTGAATGGCGAGTCGAACCCGGAGCAAAAGGTCGAGGTGAAGGTCGAGTCTGAACCCAAGGTACAGACGCCGCCTAATCCAGAGCAAAAACCTTCGGACAAGGTTGATGCAGGGCCAACTGTCGAAGTGAAAAACCCCACCGCCCCGCGCCGGGTCATGAATCCTCGACTGGAGGGGGTAAGGGCCTGATGTGCAGGCGAGCCTTGATAACACCCGGCTCGTCTTAAGGGTTTGATGAGGGATCCAGCCTCCCCGATCACAGGTGCGATTGGGGAGGGCTGGTTGGGGGGCAGCGTTTTTTCACTCATTCAATTTGGTTTCGGAGGGTTTATGACCTTTGCTGTCTTTGCTCCTCCTGTCGGCTGGGGAAATTCACCGGACTACAGGCACGTTACCCACGCTACGGAGCAGGCGGTTGCCAAACCGACCGCAAAGGGCGTTGGCTTTGAGGCTTCTCGGCGGCATTTTGGCGAGAACTTTGATACCAGCACCCTTGCGGCGGTCATCAAGATGATGATGGCAACCTTTGGGCCAAGACCTGAAGACATGTTTGCCTGGTTCGCACCGGCTGCCGGGGGGTATGCCTTCACCATGAAGGATGAGTTCAAGGGAAAGATTTCCCACCACGAACTCGAACAGACAAGGCGCGCCTCCCGTTTCACCGGCGCAGACAGCGACGCAGTCGACAGCGCCAACGTCGCGCTCGCCGCCTATGTTAAACGTAAGCAGGTGATGGGCGGCTATCACCGCTTTGAGGACGCTCTGGCTGACACTCTGCAGGGTGAGACGACGCTGCGAGGGCTGCAGGGCATGGGTGTGTACGGGCTGTCGCAATATGTTCCGGCACATCAGATGGTGGGTGATGGGGGGGCGGGTGTGCTCGAGACGCATAGCCGAGGCAGTGCGTTTGTTCTCGATGGCGTCAGGCACGACTGCAACGGTAGGCGCCGTGTTGACCGCGGGTACGGCTACCGGCTGTTCAACGACAAAGCCCAACCCGGCACGGCTTCGCCGAATGGCAGAAACACGGTTGTTTCACAGATGCCGGTCGGCATGAAACCCAAGAATATATGGAGCGGCTTTTATCAAGGTGCCGAAGGTAATTGTGTCGCGGTGTCGGCGATCAAAGCCGCGATGATGAGGTTTGGCCAGAATCCCGCGGGCATTTACAAAAGTCTCAGCGCTGTACCCGGTGGTTTTGAGGTGATCATGCGTGATGGCTACAAGGTGTTTCTCAGCCATGAAGAGCGGCGCAAGGCCGAGCATGGGGCAAACCTGGATGGTTCTGACCAGGCGCTCAAGGACGACGCTATTTTTTTGTATGCCGTGAGCGCCAAGCGTGCGCAAATGGAGAACAATGACATGCGTGCTGGCCGCAGTTTCGAGGACGCCATGCATTCGTTGAACGACGGAGAAGCGCCGGGCCAGGTGTTGCGCAGGTTGGGGTTGTCTGCCTACGTGCGGCAGAGCAGTCCACAAGAGTTGGCCAGAGGCGCCATTGGCACCCTCGCAGACCACTGGCATTCGGTTGTGGCCATAGGCGGCTCGGTGGACAACTACGGCCAAAAGCTCGGCTTGATGGCATCGGGGTGGTCCGATAGAGCAATGTGGGCATTGAAGCTGGTGTGAGGGGCTACTTCAACAGTTGCCGGAATCCCTCGATCGGCAAGGGTCGGCTATGCAAATAACCCTGGAACAAATGGCAGCCCAGTTTTTGCAGGAATGCCAGTTGCTCCGGGGTTTCCACGCCTTCGGCGATCACTTCCAGGTTCAGGCTGCGGGCCATTGCCACAATCGCACGGATGATTTCAGCGTCGTTGGGGTCATGGGTCGCGTCGCGCACAAAGGACTGGTCGATCTTCAGCGCATCCACCGGCAGCCGCTTGAGGTAAGTGAGCGATGAATAGCCGGTGCCGAAGTCGTCCATGGCAAAACTCACGCCGAGTTTTTTCAGGCGGCGCATTTTGCTGATGGTGTCGTCCAGATTCTGGATCACGATGCCTTCGGTGATCTCCAGTTTCAAAAGGCTGAACGGCAACTGATGTTGCTTGAGGCTGCGCTCCACCCGCTCCACGAAGTCGTTCTGGCGAAACTGCCGGGGGCTGATGTTCACGCACAGGCTGAAATTCAGTGGGTCTACCAAGCCTTCGTGGATCAGTTGTTGAAAGGCCGCGCAGGCTTCATCCAGGATCCAAGTGCCCACCTCAAGGATCAGGCCGCTGTCTTCCAGCACCTTGATGAATTCGGAAGGTGACTGAGCGCCCAATTGCGGGTGTTGCCAGCGTACCAGGGCCTCGGCGCCGACGATCTTGTTGCCCCGCGCGTCCACCTGGGGTTGGTAATGCACGCTGAACTCGCCACGTGATAAGGCCAGGCGCAAGTCTGTCTCCATGCGCAGGCGTTCGCTGGCGGTTTTTTGCATGCTGTTGTGAAACATCTGCGTGGTGTTGCGCCCTGAATCCTTGGCGCGATACAGGGCGATGTCGGCACGCTTGAGCAAGTCCGCTGGCGTGGAGCCGTGATCGGGAATCAATGCCACGCCAATGCTTGGCGTGACCTGCAGGCGATGACCGTCCAGGAACATCGGCTCCGAGAGCAACTCACGCAGGGTGTCGGCCAACTCCTGCACCTGGCCGCTGACTTCCATGCGCGAGCCTTCCAAGCCGCTGAGCAGCACCACAAACTCATCTCCCCCCAGGCGCGCCACGGTGTCTTCCATGCGCACGCTGGCTTCCAGGCGCGCGGTGACAATCTTCAACACCGTGTCACCCACCGGGTGGCCGAGGGAATCATTGATGTGCTTGAAGTGGTCGAGGTCGAGGAAAAGCAGTGCGCCGCGCAAATTGTGGCGCTTGAGCAAGGCGATCTGCTGGCTCAGGCGGTCCATCAGCAGGGCGCGGTTGGGCAGGTTGGTCAGCGGGTCGTGATAGGCCAGGTGGCGGATCTGCGCCTGGGCGTTTTTCAGCAGGCTCACATCGCGGGCGGTCAGCAACAGGCACGGGGTTTCATTCAGGGTGATGGGCTCCACCGAGACTTCCACCGCCAGCAACTCGCCGCGCTTGTTGTGCCAGAGCATTTCCAGGTGATGAATGCGGCCCTTGATCTGCAACTCGGCCAGCAGCGCGGCGCGCTGGTTTTCATCGGCCCAGATGCCGATCTGATACAGCGTCAGGCCAATGGCTTCCTCGGCGCGGTAGCCGGTCAGGCGGCAGAAGCCGTCGTTGACCTCCACATATCGACCGGTGTCGCGCTCAGTGATGGAAATGGCGTCGGGGCTGGAATGGAAGGCCTTGGCGAACTTCTCTTCGCTGGCCTTGAGCGCCGCTTCCGAGCGCTGCTGCTGGGTGATATCGCGCAGCGTGGTGACGATGCACGACTGGTCGCCCACCTTGATCAGACGGCTGGATATCACGCAGGTCAGGCTTTGGCCGCTCTTGTGATGCACCACGATCGCCACATTGTTCAATGCCTGCTCGCGGATCACCCGCTCGATACGCTGCAGGCGCTTGCTCGACTCGTCCCACAGGCCGATCTCTTCGGCGCTTTTGTCGATGACCTCGGCGGCCGTCCAGCCAAAGGTCTGGGTAAACGCGGGGTTGATCTCGATAAACGCGCCGCCCTCCAGGCAGGTGACGCAGATCGGGTCCGGGCTGGCCTGGAACAGGCTGGCAAATTTTTCTTCGGAAGCGGTCAGGCGTTGTTCGCGTTCCACCTGGTCGGTGATATCCAGCAGAGTGCCGGCCATACGCAGGGGCGCCCCGTGCTCATCGCGGTACAGGCGGGCGCGGCTTTCGAGGTAGCGTGAGCTGCCGTCTTCCATGGGCACGCGATACGTCAGCTGATAGTTGCCGGCCGGGCCTTCGCGTAGGGTGCGGTAGGCGTTGCGCATGCTATCGCGCTCTTCATCGGGCATGCCCTCGAAGAAGGCGTCGAAGGACTCATGGAATGGCTCCGGCGGCAGGCCGTGCAGTTGGGCGGCGCGCGCCGAGCCGTAGAGCATGCCGGTGGGAATGTGCCAGTCCCAGGTGCCCAGTTGCGCCGAGTCCAGGGCCAGGTCGAGGCGCTCCTGGCTGTCCTTGAGGGCCTGCTCGGCGTTTTTGCGCTCAGTGGTGTCGAGAAACGTACTGATCAGGTAGGCCTCGCCCTCCAGTTCGACTTTTTGTGCGCTGAGCGTGCCATCGTGGATTTGGCCGTTACTGGCGCAAAATTGCACCTCCATGGTGATGGGCTCGCCCTTGCGCTGGGTGGCCTTGACCAGCTGCGCGCGTTGCTCGGGGTGGCGCCACAGGCCCAGGTCCAGGGTGGTGCGGCCGATGGCATCGGCGACCGGCCAGCCGAAGAGCATCTCGAAATACTGGTTGGCTTCACTGATCAGTCCGTCGGACTGGCGCGTCAGCAAGACCATGTTGGGGCACAAGTGAAACAGCGTGGCGAAGCGCTTTTCGGAGTGGCTGAGGGCGCTTTCCCGCTCGCGTTGGTGGGTGATTTCGCGGATCACGCCGATCATGCGCCGGCGTCCGGCCTTGTCCGGTAACAGGCTGCCGTTGATTTCCAGCCAGTGGAAGCTGCCGTCGGGCCATTGGATACGGTGGTGCATGGCCTGCTCGAACGGCTCGCCCGCCAGCACCGCGTGAAAGGCCCGTACCACCCTGGCGCGATCCGCCGGTGCCAGCAGGTCCAGATAGTCCAGGTCCTTGGGCAGTGGCTGGCGCGGGTCAAAGCCGAACAGCGCCTGGGTGCCCCGCGACCAGCTTATCCTGCCGGTGTCGATTTCCCAGCACCAGGCGCCCAGCCGGGCAGCGTTGAGCGCGGCCAGCAGTTGCGGGGCACTGTCCCAGCTTTGTTCCGCCTCTTGGGGGTCCAGGGCGTAAATGCGGGGCAGGGGTGGCACGGAGTCGACGGGGTTGCGCATTATCAAAGGGCCTTGGCTCGATGGGCGTATGGCGCGGTACAGTTCAGACCTTGAGGCCGCACGGTTTCATGCCGGTATCCCTGGCAGATCGACCTGTGCATCCAATAGGCTCATGAAAGCCCGCGCAGCATTCGACAGCGTCCTTTCGGTGTGCACGATATAGCCTAGCTGGCGACTGAGCTGTATGCCCGGCAAAGCGATACTTGCCACCTGATCATCGAGCATGGTGCGCGGCAACACGCTCCAGGCCAGGCCGATCGACACCATCATCTTGATCGTTTCCAGGTAGTTGGTGCTCATCGCGATATTCGGCGTGAGGCCCTGGGCTTCGAACAACCGGCTGACGATATGGTGGGTGAAGGTGTTGCCGCCGGGAAACACTGCCGGGTGGCCGGCAATATCGGCCAGGTTGACGTGGCCGTTGCTGATCAGGCTGTGCTCTGGCGCCACCACGAAATCCAGTGGGTCGTCCCACACCGGGGTGGCGCGCACCAGGTTGTGGGGATCGGGCGCCAGGGTGATCACCGCCACTTCGGCGCGGCCGTGGAGGATTTCTTCGTAGGCCACTTCCGAATCGAGAAACTGAATATCCAGCGCCACATTCGGGTATGCCCGGGTGAAGGCGCGCAGCACCGGCGGCAGGCGATGCAGGCCGATATGGTGGCTGGTGGCCAGGGTCAGGCGCCCGCTGACTTCGCCGGTGAGGTTGGTGAGGGCGCGGCGCGTGTCGTCCAGCACGTTGAGGATCTGATAGGCGCGTGGCAGCAAGGCCCGTCCGGCCTCCGTCAGGCCGACTTCACGGCCCAGGCGATCGAACAGGCGCACCTTCAATTGTTGCTCCAGGCCGGCAATGCGCTTGCTGATGGCCGGCTGGGTCAGGTGCAGGCGCTCACCGGCGCCGGAGAAGCTGCCGGTCTCGGCGATGGCGATAAAGGCATTGAGGTTGGCCAGGTCCATGGTGTATTCCAGTTGGTAATCCAAAGCATAAAAAATATGAATTTGAGTTATTTAATGTAGCGCCATACCATCAGCCTCACAAGCCAAAGGGTTATTGAAAAGCCCGGCATAGAGAAACACCGCTGATGAGGACCGACTGATGGCCGGCAAAACGCTTTACGACAAGCTTTGGGATTCCCATGAAGTGAAACGGCGCGACGATGGTTCGTCGCTGATCTATATCGACCGCCACATCATCCATGAAGTGACCTCGCCCCAAGCGTTCGAAGGCCTGCGGCTGGCCGGGCGCAAGCCTTGGCGCGTCGACTCCATCATCGCCACCCCGGACCACAACGTGCCGACCACCCCTGAGCGCAAGGGCGGCATCGAAGCCATTGCCGACCAGGTGTCGCGTTTGCAGGTGCAGACCCTCGATGACTACTGCGACGAATATGGCATCACTGAATTCAAGATGAATGACGTGCGTCAAGGCATCGTGCACGTGATCGGCCCGGAGCAGGGCGCCACCTTGCCGGGCATGACCGTGGTGTGCGGCGACTCCCATACGTCCACCCACGGTGCGTTCGGCGCCTTGGCCCACGGCATCGGCACCTCCGAGGTGGAACATGTGTTCGCCACCCAGTGCCTGGTCGCCAAAAAGATGAAGAACATGTTGGTTAAAGTCGAAGGCCAGTTGCCGTTCGGCGTGACCGCCAAGGACATCGTGCTCGCCGTCATCGGCAAGATCGGCACCGCCGGCGGTAACGGCCATGCCATCGAGTTCGCCGGCAGCGCGATTCGCGACCTGTCCATCGAAGGCCGCATGACCATCTGCAACATGTCCATCGAAGCCGGTGCCCGCGTGGGCATGGTGGCGGCGGACGAAAAGACCGTTGAATACGTCAAGGGCCGTCCATTTGCCCCACAAGGCAAAGATTGGGACGCCGCTGTGCAAGCCTGGAAAGACCTGGTCTCCGATGCCGATGCGGTGTTTGACACCGTGGTCGAGCTCGACGCTGCCCAGATCAAGCCGCAAGTCAGCTGGGGTACCTCGCCGGAGATGGTCCTGGCTGTCGACCAGAACGTGCCGGACCCCGCGCAGGAAGCCGACCTGGTCAAGCGCGGCTCCATTGAGCGCGCCTTGAAGTACATGGGCTTGAAGGCCAACCAGGCGATTACCGACATTCAGTTGGATCGCGTGTTCATCGGTTCCTGCACCAACTCGCGGATCGAAGACCTGCGCGCCGCGGCGGTGATCGCCAAGGGCCGCAAAGTGGCTTCGACTATCAAGCAAGCCATCGTGGTGCCGGGCTCGGGCCTGGTCAAGGCGCAGGCTGAAGCCGAAGGCCTGGACAAGATTTTCCTCGAGGCCGGTTTTGAATGGCGTGAGCCGGGCTGCTCCATGTGCCTGGCGATGAACCCGGACCGCCTGGAGTCGGGTGAGCACTGCGCGTCTACCTCCAACCGTAACTTCGAAGGGCGTCAGGGCGCCGGTGGGCGTACCCACCTGGTCAGCCCGGCCATGGCCGCCGCCGCTGCCGTCAACGGTCGTTTCATCGACGTTCGCGAATTGATCTGAGGAATACCCGATGCGTGCTTTTACCCAACACACCGGCCTTGTCGCCCCTTTGGATCGCGCCAACGTCGACACCGACCAGATCATTCCCAAGCAGTTCTTGAAGTCGATCAAGCGCACCGGCTTCGGCCCGAACCTGTTCGACGAGTGGCGCTACCTGGATGTGGGCTACGCCTACCAGGACAACTCCAAGCGCCCGCTGAACAAGGACTTCGTGCTCAACGCCGAGCGTTACCAGGGCGCCAGCGTCTTGCTGGCCCGGGAAAACTTCGGCTGCGGTTCCAGCCGTGAACACGCGCCATGGGCCCTGGAAGAGTATGGCTTTCGCAGCATCATCGCGCCGAGCTATGCCGACATCTTCTTCAACAACAGCTTCAAGAACGGCCTGCTGCCGATCATCTTGAGCGATGCCGAAGTGGACGAGCTGTTCAAGCAGGTGGAAGCCGAAGAGGGCTACCAACTGACCGTCGACCTGGCCGCGCAGACTGTGACCCGTCCAGACGGCAAGGTGTATCACTTTGAAGTGGATGCGTTCCGTAAGCACTGCCTGATCAACGGCCTGGACGATATCGGCCTGACCTTGCAGGACGGCGATGCGATTGCCGCGTTTGAAGCCAAACACCGGGCGAGCCAGCCTTGGTTGTTTCGCGATGCCTGATTGGCGGTAACCGTGCGGGCCCCATCGCGGGCAAGCCCGACTCCTACATTGGAATGCATTCCAACTGTGGGAGCTGGCTTGCCTGCGATAGCGCCAGTACCAACACCCCAAAACCCAAGGAAACCACCATGACCACCACCGCCCACACCCAAGTTGTGCAAAAACAATTCGGCGAGCAAGCCTCCGCCTACCTGAGCAGTGCCGTGCACGCCCAGGGCACCGAATTCGCGCTGCTCCAGGCCGAACTGGCCGGGCAGGGCAGTGCGCGACTGCTGGACCTGGGCTGCGGTGCCGGTCATGTCAGCTTTCACGTCGCGCCGCTGGTCAATGAAGTGGTCGCCTACGACCTGTCCCAGCAGATGCTCGACGTGGTCGCCGCCGCTGCGACGGACCGTGGTCTGGACAATATCCGCACCGTGAACGGCGCCGCTGAGCGCCTGCCGTTCGCCGATGGCGAGTTCGACTTCGTGTTCAGCCGTTATTCGGCCCACCACTGGAGCGACCTCGGCCTGGCCCTGCGTGAAGTGCGTCGGGTGCTCAAGCCGGGTGGCGTGGCGGCCTTCGTCGATGTCTTGTCACCGGGCAGCCCGCTGTTGGACACTTACCTGCAAACCGTTGAAGTGCTGCGCGACACCAGCCACGTGCGCGATTACTCTGCCGCCGAGTGGATGCAGCAGCTCAGCGAATCCGGTCTGCATGTACGAACCAGCAGTCGCCAGCGCCTGCGCCTGGAATACACCTCGTGGGTCGAGCGCATGCGCACGCCGCAGGTGCTGCGCGCGGCGATCCTCGAGCTGCAACAGGCGATGGGTCAGGAAGTGCGCGATTATTACGAAATTCAGGCTGACGGCACCTTCAGCACCGACGTGCTGGTGGTCTTCGCCGAACGCTGATTGTTTTTTCCCGACCTGCCCACGGGCGGGTCGCTTGATGAAATGAGGAACGCATGAGCAAGCAGATTCTGATTCTCCCTGGCGACGGTATTGGTCCGGAAATCATGGCCGAAGCGGTCAAGGTGCTGGAACTCGCCAACAGCAAGTACAGCCTGGGTTTCGAGCTGAGCCACGATGTGATCGGCGGCGCGGCCATCGACTTGCATGGTGTACCGCTGGCCGATGAGACCCTGGAGCGTGCGCGTGCGGCCGACGCCGTACTGCTCGGCGCCGTGGGCGGCCCGAAATGGGACAAGATCGAACGTGACATCCGCCCTGAGCGCGGCCTGCTGAAAATCCGTGCGCAACTGGGCCTGTTCGGCAACCTGCGCCCGGCGATCCTCTACCCGCAACTGGCCGACGCCTCGAGCCTCAAGCCGGAAGTGGTCGCGGGCCTGGATATCCTGATCGTGCGTGAGCTGACCGGCGGTATCTACTTCGGCTCGCCACGCGGCGTGCGCGAGTTGGAAAATGGCGAGCGCCAGGCCTACGACACCCTGCCGTACAGCGAGAGTGAAATCCGCCGTATCGCCCGTGTCGGCTTCGACATGGCCCGCGTGCGTGGCAAGAAGGTCTGCTCGGTGGACAAGGCCAACGTACTGGCCTCCAGCCAACTGTGGCGCGAAATCGTCGAAGAAGTGGCCAAGGACTACCCGGACGTCGAACTGAGCCACATGTACGTCGACAACGCCGCCATGCAACTGGTGCGTGCGCCGAAGCAGTTCGACGTGATCGTCACCGACAACCTGTTCGGCGACATCCTGTCCGACCAGGCGTCGATGCTCACCGGTTCCATCGGCATGCTGCCGTCGGCGTCCCTGGACACCAACAACAAGGGCATGTACGAGCCTTGCCACGGTTCGGCGCCGGACATCGCGGGCCAGGGCATTGCCAACCCCCTGGCGACCATTTTGTCGGTGTCGATGATGCTGCGTTACAGCTTCAACCTGAGCGACGCGGCGGATGCCATCGAGAAGGCCGTGAGCCTGGTGCTGGATCAGGGGTTGCGCACCGGCGACATCTGGTCGCAGGGTTGCACCAAGGTCGGTACGCAAGAAATGGGCGACGCAGTAGTCGCCGCGCTGCGGAATCTGTAATCTCTCGGGCCCGCTTGCAGTTGTTGCTGCAAGGCGGCCCACTTTTTAACAAGGTGTAGTTGCGATGAAACGTGTAGGTCTGATCGGTTGGCGCGGTATGGTCGGTTCCGTGCTCATGCAGCGGATGCTGGAAGAGCAGGATTTCGATCTTATCGAGCCGGTGTTTTTCACCACTTCGAATGTGGGTGGCCAGGGGCCGTCCGTGGGCAAGGATATTGCTCCGCTCAAGGACGCCTACAACATTGAAGAGCTGAAAACCCTCGACGTGATTCTGACCTGTCAGGGTGGCGACTACACCAGCGAAGTCTTCCCCAAGCTGCGCGAAGCCGGCTGGCAGGGTTACTGGATCGACGCCGCCTCGAGCCTGCGCATGCAGGACGACGCGGTGATCATCCTCGACCCGGTGAACCGCAAGGTCATCGACCAGCAGTTGGATGCCGGCACCAAGAACTACGTCGGCGGCAACTGCACCGTCAGCCTGATGCTGATGGGCCTGGGCGGCTTGTTCGAAGCTGGCTTGGTCGAGTGGATGAGTGCCATGACCTATCAGGCGGCCTCTGGGGCCGGCGCGCAGAACATGCGTGAGCTGATCAAGCAGATGGGTGCGACCCACGCCGCGGTCGCCGATCAACTGGCCGACCCGGCCAGCGCGATCCTCGACATCGACCGCCGCGTGGCCGAAGCCATGCGCAGCGATGCCTACCCGACCGAAAACTTCGGCGTGCCGTTGGCCGGTAGCCTGATCCCATGGATCGACAAGGAACTGCCGAACGGCCAGAGCCGCGAAGAGTGGAAGGCCCAGGCCGAGACCAACAAGATCCTCGGCCGCTTCAAGAGCCCGATCCCGGTGGACGGCATCTGCGTGCGCATCGGCGCGATGCGCTGCCACAGCCAGGCGCTGACTATCAAGCTGAACAAAGACGTGCCGATCACCGATATCGAAGCGTTGATCAGCCAGCACAACCCGTGGGTCAAGCTGGTGCCGAACAACCGTGATATCAGCATGCAGGAACTGAGCCCGACCAAGGTCACCGGCACCCTGAATGTACCGGTGGGTCGTCTGCGCAAACTGAACATGGGCAGCCAGTTCCTCGGTGCGTTCACCGTGGGCGACCAGCTGCTGTGGGGCGCGGCCGAGCCGCTGCGCCGCATGTTGCGGATCTTGCTGGAGCGTTGATCGCGTGAAGCAATGATGGAAACCCGCGCTCTGGTGACAGGCGCGGGTTTTTTGTTGTTTGGTCGGGCCTCATCGGGGGCAAGCCCCCTCCCACATTTTGACCTGCGAACCCGTTCGAGTGTGGGAGGGGGCTTGCCCCCGATAAGGCCATCAGCCCTACCACAAATGCCAGCTTAATTGCCTCACCCCCCACCACCCGGTAAAGTGCCGCTCCCCCCCGCAATGCCCGAGGCAGCCCCCATGACCCAGACCTTTGAAATCGCCGTGATCGGCGCCACCGGCACCGTCGGCGAAACCCTGGTGCAGATCCTGGAAGAGTTGGATTTTCCGGTGGGCACTCTGTATTTGCTGGCGGGCAACAACTCGGCGGGCGCCTCCGTGCCCTTTCGTGGCAGGAATGTGCGGGTCAAGGAGGTCGACGAATTCGACTTCAGCAAGGCGCAGTTGGCGTTCTTTGCGGCGGGGCCGGCGGTCACCCTGAGTTTTGCGCCGCGTGCCACGGCGGCTGGGTGCTCGGTGATCGACTTGTCCGGCGCCTTGCCGGCCACGCAGGCTCCGCACGTGGTGCCGGAGGCCAATGCCCACGTGTTGGAGGGGCTGAAGAAGCCGTTCCAGCTCGGCAGCCCCAGCCCGTCGGCGACCAACCTGGCGGTGGTGCTGGCGCCTCTGCGGGGCTTGCTGGATATCCAGCGGGTGAACGTCACCGCCAGCCTGGCGATGTCGGCCCAAGGGCGTGAAGCCGTCAGCGAACTGGCCCGGCAAACCGCCGAGCTGCTGAATATGCGCCCGCTGGAGCCGAAGTTCTTTGATCGGCAGGTCGCCTTCAACCTGTTGGCGCAGGTTGGCACGCCAGACGCCCAGGGGCATACGGCCCTGGAAAAACGCCTGGTCCATGAGTTGCGTGCAGTGCTGGAATTACCTTTGCTAAAGATTTCCGCAACCTGCGTTCAAGCCCCGGTGTTTTTTGGCGATAGCCTGACAGTGTCCTTGCAACTGGGGGCGGCGGTCGATCTGGCGGCGGTGAGCCGCGCACTTGACGCTGCGCCGGGCATCGAGCTTGTGGATGAAGGGGATTTTCCTACAGCCGTCGGCGATGCAGTGGGCCAGGATGTGGTCTACGTCGGTCGCGTCAGGGCAGGTGTGGATGACCCGGCGGAACTAAATCTGTGGCTGACGTCAGATAACGTACGCAAAGGCGCCGCACTGAATGCCGTGCAGCTGGCGCAGTTGTTGATAAAAGGCCTTGCGTAAAAGATACTTGGCGGCAATTTGTAGATTGATTCTAGCCAGGCGCTATGCTTGGTCCCAGGCAGGAAAAGTTGCGCGTCGGTGACCTATCGGCTCGCCATGCCTTATGGCAGCGGTTACCAACCTTCTCGCAGGCCGGGGAGTGTTCAAACAAAGGATGAGGCTATGGTTCAAGTTCGCAAACTGGTGTTAGCAATAGCGGCCGCCTCGGCGCTGTCCTCCGGTATGGCGCAGGCGCTGCAGCTGGGGGAGATGACCCTCAAGTCGAAGTTGAACCAGCCGTTGGCGGTGGAAATCGAATTGCTCGATGTCGGTGGCCTCACGGCCTCCGAGATCACGCCAAGCCTGGCTTCGACCCAGGCATTTGTGGACGCGGGCGTTGATCGCCAGGCGTTTCTCGATGACCTGACGTTTACCCCGGTGGTCAATCCAAACGGCCGCAGCGTGGTGCGCGTCACCTCCAGCAAGCCGTTGCCTGATTCCTACGTGCGTTTCCTGTTGCAGGTGCAATGGCCTAATGGCCGTTTGATGCGTGACTACAGCGTGTTGCTCGACCCGGCCAAGTTCGAGCAGCCGGCACCCACCGCTGCCGCGCCTGCGCCGCGTCTGGCTGCGCCGACCAACGCCGCGCCCGCCGCGCCCGCCGCGAGCAAACCGGCACAGCACACCACCACCTCCCGCGACACCCTGTGGGAAATCGCCGCGAAGCACCGTAATGGCGGCTCCGTGCAGCAGACCATGCTGGCGATCCAGGCGCTGAACCCGGATGCGTTCATAGACGGCAATATCAACCGGCTGAAAACCGGCCAGGTCCTGCGTCTGCCGGATGCCGTACAAAGCACTGCACTGCCGCAACCCCAGGCAATTGCTGAGGTGAGCGCGCAAAATGCCGCCTGGCGCCAGGGCCGACGCGCCGCCACCAACCCGGCAGCGGGCAAGCAGCAACTGGACGCCACCAAGCGCACCCAGGCCGGTAACGCGCCCGCAAGTACCAACACCAAAGACAACCTGAGCCTGGTGTCGGCCGAGGCCGCCAAGAAGGGCGCCAAGGGCAAGGCGGGCGACAGCGCGGCACTCAGCGACAAGCTGGCGATGACCCAGGAGCAACTGGACACCACCCGTCGCGACAACGAAGAGCTGAAAAGCCGCGCGGCAGACCTGCAAAGCCAGTTGGACAAGCTGCAAAAACTGATTCAACTGAAAAACGATCAGCTCGCCCGCTTGCAGGCTGAAAAGGGTGTTCCGGCTGCTCCGGCGACTGCCGCGATGCCCGCGCAGTTGGCAGGCGAGCCATCCACTGCACCTGCTACGCCCGAGGTCGCCACCCCTGCACCCGTCGCGCCAGCGCCTGAGCCGGTCAAGGCGGACGCGGCACCGGCCAGCGCCGACGGCAAATTCAATGAACTGCTGACCAACCCGATTGTTCTCGGTGTGATCGGGGGGGCGGCGGGCCTGCTGGTGCTGCTGCTCCTGCTGTTGTGGGCGCGCCATCGCAATGCGCGCCGCGAAGAGGAAAAACACCTGCGCATGGCGCGGGCCCTGGCTGAAGAGCCGGAGTTCACCTCGAACCTTCATGACGACCTGCCGCCGAGCAGCTTCGAAGGCCTGGAGACGCCGCCGCCCAGCGTAAAGCTGGCCGCCGCACCGGCCCCGGCTCCGGTGGTTGAACCGGCGGTTGTTGTGCCGACTGTTGCTTCCGTACTTGCGCCGCTGGCGGTTGCCGTGGCCCCGGTGAATTCAAACGATGCGCTGGCCCAGGCTCAGTCTCATATCGATCGTGGCCACCTGAACCAGGCTGCCGACGTGCTGGAGCAAGCGATCAAGCATGAGCCCAAGCGCAGCGACCTGCGCTTGAAGTTGATGGAAGTCTACGGCCTGCAAAACGACAAGGACGGCTTCGTGACCCAGGAGCGTCAACTGGTGGCCAATGGTGAAAACCACGCCCAGGTCGAGCAGCTCAAGACTCGCTTCCCGGCCATGGCCGTGTTGGCGGCGGGTGTCAGTGCCGCGGTGGCGGCTGCTGCCCTGGATGCTCAATACGTCAAGGATTTGCTCGAAGACAAACCGGCGCCTGCGCAGCCGGAGGCCTTTGACACTGATTTCGATCTCAGCCTGGACGATCTTGAAGAAGCTTCCCCGGCTCAGATCAAGGACGATCAGCAGACCTTCGAGTCGCTGTTGCAGCAGCAGACCGAAGCCAAGGCCGCGACGGACGACTTGTCGGACTTCGATCTCGACCTGCAACTGGATGCCCCGGCTTCGGCACAATCCGACGACGACTTCCTCTCGGGCCTGGAAGAGCAGATGAAGGACGTGCCGGCCGTCGAGCCGCCGACCCTCACGCCTGCGGCGTTGGACGACTTCGACTTGCCGGAAGACTTCGACCTGTCCTTGGCCGATGAGCCGGAAGCGGCCGCCAAGCCCGATGCTTTCACGTCGGAACTGGATGATGTCAACGCCGAGCTGGATCGCCTGTCCCAGAGCCTGGAACATCCGTCCATCGAGCCGTCCTTTACCGCGGAAGACGCGGCGCTGGGCGATGATGAGCCGGAATTCGACTTCCTCTCCGGCACGGATGAGGTGGCTACCAAGCTCGACCTGGCCCAGGCCTATATCGACATGGGCGATGCGGACGGCGCGCGGGATATCCTTTCCGAAGTGTTGACCGAAGGCGATGAGGTTCAACGCGGCGAAGCCAAGGAAATGCTCGGTCGGTTGGCTTGACAGCCCGTTGTTCAAACAGCGGCGACCTTCGGGTCGCCGTTTTGCTTTTGTGGGCTCTCCTGCAAACCGGCATAATGGCCGCCTTCGCGCAACTCATCAGGCTCTCAGTTCTTGGCAAATATAGATAACCCGACCGCCGAAATGGCGGCCGCAGGCTTTTACCGCATCGCCTTGGGCGTGGAATACAAGGGCTCGCGCTATCGCGGCTGGCAGCGTCAGGCGTCCGGCGTGCTGACGGTGCAGGAGACCCTGGAGAACGCCCTGTCGAAAGTCGCCGATTCACCGGTATCGCTGATGTGCGCCGGGCGTACCGACGCCGGTGTGCATGCCTGTGGCCAAGTGGTGCATTTTGACACTCAGGCCGAGCGGTCAATGAAGGCCTGGGTGATGGGCGCAAATATCAATTTGCCCCATGACGTCAGCGTCAGTTGGGCCAAGGTCATGCCGGCGCATTTTCATGCGCGTTTCAAGGCCATCGCCCGGCGCTATCGCTATGTGATCTACAACGACCAGATCCGCCCGGCGCACCTCAACGAAGAAATTACCTGGAACCACCGCCCGCTGGATGCCGAGCGCATGGCCGAGGCCGCGCAGCACCTGGTGGGTGTGCATGATTTCAGCGCCTTCCGTGCCGGCC
The DNA here is from genome assembly GCF_019823005.1 of Pseudomonas sp. DR208. Lineage (NCBI taxonomy): Bacteria > Pseudomonadati > Pseudomonadota > Gammaproteobacteria > Pseudomonadales > Pseudomonadaceae > Pseudomonas > Pseudomonas sp. DR208. The sequence continues at coordinate 4,357,586 of NZ_CP081944.1, read as the reverse complement.
AGTGCCAGGCCAAGTCGCCGATCAAGGAGGTCCACCACCTGCGGGTGACTCGTCACGGCAAGATGATCGTGCTGGATATCCGTGCCGGTGCCTTCCTGCATCACATGGTGCGCAACATCGCCGGGGTGCTGATGACCATCGGCACTGGCGAGCGTCCGGTAGAGTGGGCCAGGGAAGTGCTGGAAAGCCGCGTTCGTCGCACGGGAGGGGTCACGGCACACCCGTTCGGCCTTTACCTGGTGGATGTGGAGTACCGCGACGAGTTCGAGTTGCCGGAGCGTTTCATCGGACCACACTTCCTCACAGGTTTCAGCGAACTTGGCGGCTGACGCCCGGAAAAGCTTTTGTTACCATCCGGGGCTTTCTCGGTCCAACCCTGGAGGTTTCCACGACATGTCAGCCGTTCGCAGCAAGATTTGCGGGATTACCCGCATAGAAGACGCGCTGGCGGCGGTCGAGGCAGGGGCGGATGCCATCGGTTTCGTGTTTTATGCCAAGAGCCCACGGGCGGTGAACGTGCTGCAGGCGCGAGCGATCATCGCCGCATTGCCGCCGTTCGTGACCACCGTGGGTCTGTTCGTCAATGCCAGTCGCTGCGAGCTCAACGAAACCCTGGATGCCGTAGCCTTGGACATGTTGCAGTTCCATGGCGACGAAACGCCTGAGGAATGTGAAAGTTACCAGCGGCCGTATATCAAGGCGCTGCGCGTCAAGGCCGGGGATGATATCGCGGCGGCGTGTTCCGCCTACGGCAGTGCCCGCGGGATTTTGCTGGACACCTATGTCGAAGGCGTACCCGGCGGTACTGGCGAAGCGTTCGACTGGTCGCTGATTCCCGCAGGCTTGAGCAAGCCGATCATCCTGGCCGGCGGGCTCAACCCCGCAAATGTCGGGGCGGCAATCGAACAGGTGCGGCCGTATGCCGTGGATGTCAGCGGTGGGGTGGAGCAGGGCAAGGGCATCAAGGATCACAGCAAGATTCGCGCATTCATGCAGGGTGTGCGCAACAGCAGGGGTGCAATGTGACGGCTGGCAGTCTGCCGCCGTCCATAACTACCACTGTGTAAAACAGCCCGGCGCCGCCTGTGGTGGCCCGGAAACGAAGTGGCAACCCTGCGCTGGCAGGTTGTCTGGAAGGCTGAGGATACAGGCAGGAAAAGGCCGGTCGAACGTCTGACCCCGTCCAGCCTGTGTCATCGCCACATATGAATTTAGCTCAAGGGCATACGCGGGGCTGTGTTCAGGCCACCGGTACTGGAGAAAGAAAGCATGAGCAACTGGTTAGTAGACAAACTGATCCCTTCGATCATGCGTTCCGAGGTGAAGAAAAGCTCGGTTCCTGAAGGTCTGTGGCACAAGTGCCCCTCCTGCGACGCGGTGCTGTACCGCCCGGAGCTGGAAAAGACCTTGGACGTTTGCCCCAAGTGCAACCACCACATGCGTATCGGCGCCCGCGCCCGCATCGACATCTTCCTCGACGCCGAAGGCCGTAACGAGTTGGGCGCCGACCTGGAGCCGGTTGACCGTCTGAAGTTCCGTGATGGCAAGAAGTACAAGGACCGCCTGACCGCTGCGCAAAAGCAGACCGGTGAGAAAGACGCCCTGATTTCCGTCAGCGGCAAGCTGCTGGGCATGCCGGTCGTGGTGTCGGCATTTGAGTTCTCCTTCATGGGTGGCTCCATGGGCGCCATCGTCGGTGAGCGCTTTGTCCGCGCCGCCAACTATGCCCTGGAAAACCGTTGCCCGATGATCTGCTTCGCGGCCTCCGGTGGTGCGCGCATGCAGGAAGCCCTGATCTCCCTGATGCAAATGGCCAAGACTTCTGCGGTCCTGGCACGCCTGCGTGAAGAAGGCATCCCGTTCATCTCCGTGCTGACCGACCCGGTCTACGGCGGCGTTTCCGCCAGCCTGGCGATGCTGGGTGACGTGATCGTCGGTGAGCCCAAGGCGCTGATCGGCTTTGCCGGCCCGCGCGTGATCGAGCAGACCGTGCGTGAAAAACTGCCGGAAGGTTTCCAGCGCAGCGAGTTTCTGCTGGAGCACGGTGCGATCGACCTGATCATCCCGCGCGGTGAGCTGCGTCCACGCCTGGGCAACCTGCTGGCGCAAATGATGGGCCTGCCGACTCCGGTGTACGTCGCGCCTAAAGTCGAGCCGATCGTCGTGCCGCCGGTGCCTGCAAACCTATGACCCAACGTACCCTGGGCGAGTGGCTCGCCTACCTTGAGCAGTTGCATCCGTCCGCCATCGACATGGGCCTGGAGCGCTCGCAACAGGTAGCGGCCCGCCTCGGGTTGGGCCGCCCGGCGCCGCGAGTGATCACGGTGACCGGCACCAACGGCAAAGGCTCTACCTGTGCCTTTGTCGCGGCGCTGCTGCAGGCCCAGGGGCTGAAAGTCGGCGTCTACAATTCCCCGCACCTGCTGCGTTATAACGAGCGGGTGCAGCTCAATGGTGTCGAAGCCACGGATAAGCAACTCTGCGAAGCCTTCGCCGCACTCGATGCGGGCCGGGGCGAGATCTCCCTGACTTACTTCGAGATGGGCACCCTGGCGGCGTTCTGGCTGTTCGAGCGTGCGCAACTGGATGTGGTCGTGCTGGAAGTCGGCTTGGGTGGGCGCCTGGATACGGTCAACGTGGTGGATGCCGATTTGGCGTTGATCACCAGTATTGGCGTGGACCACGCCGACTATCTTGGCAATACCCGTGAGTCCGTGGCCTATGAAAAGGCCGGGATCTTCCGCCAGGGCAAGCCGGCGTTATGTGGTGATATCGATCCTCCGCACACCTTGCTGGACAAGGTGCGTGAGCTGGATTGCCCATTTTTCCTGCGTGGCCGCGAATTCAATCTCCAGATCGGCGCCTTTGACTGGCAGTGGCGTGGGCGTGATGCCCGTGGCCAGGTCGTCGAGCTGAGCGGCCTGCCGCTGCTGAACCTACCGATGGAAAACGCCGCGCTCGCGCTGCAAGCCTATCTGCTGCTGGATCTGCCGTGGAATGCCGAACAGATCGCGGCCACCTTGCTGGCGACTCGCGTGGTAGGGCGTCTGGACCGACGTGAATTCGAATGGCAGGGCAAGCGCCTGAACCTGCTGCTGGACGTGGGGCATAACCCCCATGCGGCCGAGTACCTGGCGCAGCGTCTGTCACGTACGCCGCCGGTCGGTCGTCGCTTGGCCGTGTTCGGCCTGCTGGCCGACAAGGACCTGGAAGGTGTGGTCACGCCCTTGCTGGGCAGTGTCCAGGCCTGGGCCGTCGCGCCGCTGGATACACCGCGCAGCCGCCCGGCCGCCGAGCTGGAAGCGGCCTTGCAGAACCTTGCTGCGCCGGTGACGTCGTATGCAAGCGTGACCGATGCCCTTGAAGCACAGTGCGCCATTGCCACGCCCGACGATGAGATTCTGTTGTTCGGGTCATTTTATTGTGTTGCCGAGGCGCTTGAGTGGTTAGCCCGGCGCTCCACGGAGGAAGCTGCACATGGCATTACTGGATAGCGCATACAAGCAGCGAATGGTCGGTGCCCTGGTGCTGGTGGCATTGGCGGTGATCTTCCTGCCAATGCTGTTTTCTCGCCAGGATGAAGAGCGTCAGGTCGTTGTCGAGGCGCCGGCCGCGCCCCAGGCGCCCACGGTGCCTCAGGTGCAGGTTGAGCCAGTGGTGGTTCCAGAGCCTCAGGCCTTGCCGGAGGAGGAGCCGGTGCCGACTGAGGCTCAGGTAGCCGCACAGCAAGCGCCGTCGATGCCGGTGCAGCCGAGCGTGCCGGTGGTCAAGCCGGCGCCTGCGCCGACCGTAGCGGCCAAGCCTGCTGCGCCGGCACCTGCGCCCAAGCCGGTAGCGCCGCAGCCCGTCGCGCCGGGCAAGCCGGATGTCGGCCAGAGCCGCATCGATCCGAATGGCTTGCCGATCAGTTGGTCGATCCAGGTGGCCAGCCTGGGCAGCCGCGAGGGCGCCGACGCGTTGCAGAAGAAGCTGCGTAGCCAAGGCTACAACGCCTATATCCGTAGTGCCGATGGCAAGAACCGGGTGTTTATCGGGCCGCTGATCGAGCGTGCCGAGGCAGACCGCCTGCGGGATTTGCTGGATCGCCAGCAGAACCTCAAGGGTTTCGTGACCCGGTTCCAGCCTGAGCGGGGTTGAAAGCGGATTTGCTCACCCCAAACTACTGATTTGCAAGGCAGCCACAATCACAGCTTACCGACAGCCCGACGCTCTGCTAAAATGCGCCGCCTCATCTGTCCGTAGGCTCCAACGTGCCATTTACCTGGGTTGATTGGGCGATTGTTGCAATCGTCGCCATCTCCGCTTTGATCAGTCTAAGCCGCGGCTTCGTCAAAGAAGCACTGTCGTTGCTGACCTGGATCATCGCAGGAGTCGTAGCCTGGATGTTCGGTGGTTCATTGTCGGTCTACCTGGCCGGATACATCGAGACACCTTCGGCTCGCGTCATCGCGGGCTGCGCCATCATGTTCATCGCCACGCTGCTGGTGGGGGCAATGGTCAATTATCTTATTGGCGAGTTGATACGTGTCACCGGCCTCTCCGGGACCGATCGATTTCTCGGCATGGCCTTCGGCGCCGCGCGTGGCGCGTTGCTGGTGGTCGTGGCGGTCGGGCTCTTGAGCCTGGGGCCGGTACAGCAGGATTCGTGGTGGCAGGAGTCGGTACTCGTGCCAAAATTTCTATTGGTTGCAGACTGGTCCAAGAACCTCATTCTGGGGTGGAGCAGTCAGTGGCTGGCCAGCGGAATCAGCGTACCCGCTGATCTTCCGTTCAAGGAACACCTCTTGCCGGCCAAAACGCCTCAGTAAGTTGTGTTCAGTCAAGATTCATTAAGTAGGGGTTGCGTCGCATGTGTGGCATCGTCGGTATCGTCGGTAAGTCGAACGTCAATCAGGCGCTGTATGACGCGCTAACCGTCCTCCAGCACCGCGGCCAGGACGCTGCCGGTATTGTGACCAGCCACGACGGCCGGTTATTCCTGCGCAAGGACAATGGTCTGGTACGTGACGTGTTCCATCAGCGTCACATGCAGCGCCTGGTCGGGCATATGGGCATTGGCCATGTGCGTTATCCGACTGCCGGTAGCTCGACGTCGGCCGAAGCTCAACCTTTCTACGTCAACTCGCCTTACGGCATCACCCTGGCGCACAACGGCAACCTGACCAACGTTGAACAACTGGCCAAGGAGATCTACGAATCTGACCTGCGCCACGTCAACACCAGTTCCGACTCGGAAGTGCTGCTCAACGTGTTCGCCCACGAGCTGGCCCAGCGTGGCAAGCTGCAGCCGACCGAAGAAGACGTCTTCGCCGCCGTTACTGACGTGCATAACCGTTGCGTCGGTGGTTACGCGGTAGTGGCCATGGTCACCGGCTATGGCATCGTCGGTTTCCGTGACCCGCACGGCATCCGCCCGATCGTGTTCGGCCAGCGTCACACCGACGAAGGCGTCGAGTACATGATCGCTTCCGAAAGCGTGTCCCTGGACGTGCTGGGCTTCACCCTGATTCGCGATCTCGCGCCAGGCGAAGCGGTGTACATCACTGAAGACGGCAAGCTGCACACCCGTCAGTGCGCCGTGGCGCCGAAGCTCACCCCGTGCATCTTCGAACACGTCTACCTGGCGCGTCCGGATTCGATCATCGACGGCGTTTCGGTCTACAAGGCGCGCCTGCGCATGGGCGAGAAGCTGGCCGAGAAGATCCTGCGCGAGCGCCCAGAGCACGACATCGACGTAGTGATCCCGATCCCGGACACCAGCCGTACCGCTGCGCTGGAACTGGCCAACCACCTGGGCGTCAAGTTTCGCGAAGGCTTCGTGAAGAACCGCTACATCGGCCGCACCTTCATCATGCCGGGCCAGGCAGCGCGCAAGAAGTCGGTACGCCAGAAGCTCAATGCCATCGAGCTGGAGTTCCGCGGCAAGAACGTGATGCTGGTGGATGACTCCATCGTGCGCGGCACCACCTGCAAGCAGATCATCCAGATGGCCCGCGAAGCCGGTGCGAAGAACGTGTACTTCTGTTCCGCAGCGCCTGCCGTGCGTTACCCGAACGTGTACGGCATCGACATGCCGAGCGCCCACGAGCTGATCGCGCACAACCGTTCGACACAGGACGTGGCCGACCTGATCGGCGCCGACTGGTTGATCTACCAGGACCTGCCAGACCTGATCGAGGCGGTCGGCGGTGGCAAGATCAAGATCGAGCAGTTCGACTGCGCGGTGTTCGACGGCAAGTACGTGACCGGCGACGTCGACGAGGCCTACCTGAACAAGATCGAGCAGGCGCGCAACGACTCGTCGAAGATCAAGACCCAGGCGGTCAGCGCGATCATCGACCTGTACAACAACTGAGTGACAACCGGCCCTGAGGGGCCGGTTTTGTATCTTAAATAAAGAATTGAGTAAGGAGTGGCAGCATGAGTCAGGAATGGGATGCCGGTCGGTTGGACAGCGACCTCGATGGCGTAGCTTTCGATACCCTGGCTGTGCGCGCCGGCCAGCACCGCACCCCGGAAGGTGAGCACGGTGATCCGATGTTCTTCACCTCCAGCTACGTGTTCCGTACTGCGGCCGATGCCGCTGCGCGCTTTGCCGGCGAAGTGCCGGGCAACGTGTATTCGCGTTACACCAACCCGACCGTGCGTGCGTTCGAAGAGCGTATCGCGGCGCTGGAAGGCGCTGAGCAGGCGGTTGCAACGGCGACCGGCATGGCCGCCATCCTGGCGGTGGTGATGAGCCTGTGCAGCGCTGGCGACCATGTGCTGGTGTCGCGCAGCGTGTTCGGGTCGACCATCAGCCTGTTCGAGAAGTATTTCAAGCGTTTCGGCATCGAAGTCGATTACGTGCCCCTGGCGGATCTGTCCGGCTGGGATGGGGCGATCAAGGCCAACACCAAGCTGCTGTTCGTCGAGTCGCCGTCCAACCCTCTGGCCGAACTAGTGGATATCGCTGCGTTGTCCGAAGTGGCGCACGCCAAGGGCGCAATGCTGGTGGTGGACAACTGCTTCTGCACTCCGGCGTTGCAACAACCGTTGAAGCTGGGCGCGGATATCGTTGTGCACTCGGCCACCAAGTTCATCGATGGCCAGGGCCGTTGCATGGGCGGTGTGGTGGCGGGTCGCAGCGAACAGATGAAGGAAGTCGTCGGCTTCCTGCGCACCGCTGGCCCGACCTTGAGCCCGTTCAACGCCTGGATCTTCCTCAAAGGCCTGGAAACCCTGAGCCTGCGCATGAAGGCCCATTGCGCCAACGCCCAGGCCCTGGCCGAATGGCTGGAGCAACAGGACGGCATCGAGAAGGTGCACTACGCCGGCCTCAAGAGCCATCCGCAACACGAATTGGCTCAGCGTCAGCAGCGCGGTTTCGGTGCTGTGGTGAGTTTCGAAGTGAAGGGCGGCAAAGAGGGCGCCTGGCGCTTTATCGATGCGACACGCCTGATCTCCATCACCGCCAACCTGGGTGACAGCAAAACCACCATTACCCACCCGAGCACCACGTCTCACGGCCGCCTGGCGCCGCAGGAGCGTGAGGCTGCGGGCATTCGTGACAGTCTGATCCGCATTGCGGTAGGCCTGGAAGACGTGACGGACTTGCAGGCTGACCTGGCTCGCGGGCTGGCAGCCTTGTGATCGAGTGGTCCATGGAAGCCGCAGTTGCCAGTAACGGCCGTGTTGCGCTGGTCACCGGCGCGGCACGGGGCATTGGCCTCGGGATTGCCGCATGGCTGATCAGCGAAGGCTGGCAGGTGGTATTGACCGACCTGGACCGTGAGCGCGGTTCCAAGGTGTCCAAGGTGCTGGGTGAGAATGCCTGGTTTATCAGCATGGACGTGGCCGACGAGAAGCAAGTCGCCCAGGGGGTCGCCGAGGTGTTGGGGCAGTTCGGGCGCCTGGACGCGTTGGTCTGCAACGCGGCGGTGGCCGACCCGCGCAACATCACGCTGGAAAGCCTGGACCTCGCGTACTGGAATCGGGTGCTGGCGGTGAACCTCAGTGGGCCGATGTTGCTGGCCAAGCACTGTGCGCCGTATCTGCGCGCCCACGGCGGCGCTATCGTCAACCTGGCGTCGACGCGGGCTCGCCAATCGGAGCCGGACACCGAGGCCTATGCTGCGAGCAAGGGCGGCTTGCTGGCCCTGACACACGCCCTGGCGATGAGTCTGGGGCCGGAAGTGCGGGTCAACGCGGTCAGCCCCGGCTGGATCGATGCGCGTGACCCGGCGGCCCGGCGTGCCGAGCCGTTGAGTGACGCCGATCACGCCCAGCATCCTGCGGGCAGGGTAGGCACCGTGGAAGACGTGGCGGCAATGGTGGCGTGGCTGTTGTCGCGCCAGGCGGGGTTTGTTACCGGGCAAGAGTTTGTTGTGGATGGCGGCATGAGCAAGAAGATGATTTACAGCGAGTAGGGTGGATAGCTGTCTTGAAGCAATTTTGTCTTTTTCAGAAAAACTTCAAGCGGGCTATTGACTTAGGTCCGCTACCTGCGTAAATTTCGCGGCCTCAACGAAGCAAAGGGTGATTAGCTCAGCCGGGAGAGCATCTGCCTTACAAGCAGAGGGTCGGCGGTTCGATCCCGTCATCACCCACCACTTCTTGAGAGTTTTGCTTCAGGGCAAGACGCAACGTTAAAGGTTGCACCGACGCGCAGCGGTAGTTCAGTCGGTTAGAATACCGGCCTGTCACGCCGGGGGTCGCGGGTTCGAGTCCCGTCCGCTGCGCCATATTTTCCAGGTTCGATGTGTCGGACTTGAGATTGAACAGCCAAGGCTGATCGATCAGATGTTTAAAGACGGTTGAGTCCTTATGTTCAGCCGGTCAAGCGATACGCAGCGGTAGTTCAGTCGGTTAGAATACCGGCCTGTCACGCCGGGGGTCGCGGGTTCGAGTCCCGTCCGCTGCGCCATATCTGTCTCAAGGCCTACTGAACGCCTTGGAGCACAAAGCAAGCCTCTGGCTACTTTGATCCGATAGCAAAGACCCTGGTCGAAAGACCGGGGTTTTTTGTGCCTGTGATTTGATAAGTGCGACCTGTAGGAGCCTGCAAACGGGCTCCTACAGGTTCGAGTCAGAATCCCAATTTGTCGCGTAGCCCGTAGTACCAGGCACCCATTGCCGCAAATGGTGTGCGCAACAGTTGCCCACCCGGGAACGGGTAGTGCGGCAGGTCGGCAAACGCGTCAAAACGCTCTGCCTGGCCTCGCAGTGCCTCTGCCAGTACCTTGCCCGCCAGGTGCGTATACGTCACGCCATGGCCGCTGCAGCCCTGTGAGTAGTAGATGTTGTCGCCCAGGCGACCCACCTGCGGCAAACGCGACAGGGTCAGCAGGAAATTGCCGGTCCAGGCGTAGTCTATCTTCACGTCCTTGAGTTGCGGGAAGGCCTTGAGCATCTTCGGGCGGATGATCGCTTCGATATTCGCCGGGTCGCGCGCGCCATACACCACGCCGCCGCCGAAGATCAGGCGCTTGTCGCGGGTGAGGCGATAGTAGTCGAGCAGGTAGTTGCAGTCTTCGACGCAGTAATCCTGCGGCAGCAACGTTCTCGCCAGCTCATCGCCCAAGGGGGCGGTGGTGATCACTTGTGTGCCGCACGGCATGGACTTGGCGGCCAACTCCGGCACCAGGTTGCCCAGGTAGGCATTCCCCGCGACGATGATGAACTTGGCCCTGACCTTGCCCTCGGCGGTATGCACCACCGGGTTGGCGCCGCGCTCGATACGCACGGCAGCGGATTGCTCGTAGATCGTGCCGCCCAGGGACTCCACGGCGGCCGCTTCGCCGAGTGCCAGGTTGAGTGGGTGGATGTGCCCCCCGCTCATGTCCAGCAAGCCGCCGACGTAGTTGTCACAGGCTACTACTTCGCGAATACGGCGTTCGTCCAGCAGCTCCAGTTGGGTGTGGCCGTAGCGCTCCCATAGACGCTTCTGTGACTCCAGATGGCCCATGTGCTTACTGTTGAGCGCGGCGAAAACACCACCATCCTTCAGGTCGCACTGAATCTGATACTTGGCCACCCGCTCACGAATGATCTTGCCGCCTTCAAACGCCATCTGCCCCAGCAGTTGCGCCTGCCTGGGGCCGACACTGCGCTCGATTACATCAATATCACGGCTGTAGCTGTTGACGATCTGCCCGCCATTGCGGCCCGAGGCGCCAAACCCCACCTTGGCGGCTTCCAGCACCGTCACGCGAAAACCGCTCTCCAACAGGAACAGGGCGCTGGAGAGGCCGGTGTAGCCAGCGCCGATCACGCACACATCGGTTTCGACGTCGCCTTGCAGGACTGGGCGAGGTGGAGCTGCATTCGCGGAAGCGGCGTAATACGACTGGGGGTAGGGGGTGTTCGCCATCCTGGAACCTCTGTTTTATATTTTTTACGAGTGCGCCGATCCTACCTGAGTTGAAAATTGCCTGCCAGCCACCCGAAATCCGCAGGTGTACCCCACGCAAATAAAAAATTCGCATATTCATAGGGTTAGCTGCAAAAAAGATGTTGACACCCCTCCGGAATTCCGTAGAATGCCGCCTCACAGCAGGCACGTAGCTCAGTTGGTTAGAGCACCACCTTGACATGGTGGGGGTCGTTGGTTCGAGTCCAATCGCGCCTACCAAACAAAATCCGCTCTGCTGGGCGGTCTAGAAGGGCTCACCGAAAGGTGGGCCCTTTTTTGTTGCCTGCGATTTGAAAAACTTTTGCAAACCCTCTCTTCAGCCCGTATCTCCAAGAAAAATCTGCAGCAACACCAGTTCAACTACCGCCACCAGCAGTAAAAACATCACGAACCCGAGTGAGAACACGCGTTTTCGCCGTGGTGGGGTGTAGTCGCCTGCGAACTCAAGCAGCTTCCAGATGAATTCGAAAAACTCGCTCATGATGAGGGCTTACTTGGCCTTGGCGTTCTTGATATCGCTGATCATCTGTTTGGCAATCGCCTGCACCTGCTTCTGCGTCATGGCCGAGGCAATGCCTTCCCAGGCGGATGACGAGGTGTCGTAGGTGCGCGAGCCAATCGGCGTGCCGGATTTCAGGTCGAAGTAATCCGCGCGGGAGAACACCCAGGCGTTGCCTACCAGCGCACCGGCTACATACCGTGAGCCCGGCTCGATGTAACGAAACTTGCTCACATTGATCTTGATGCCGACACCCTCTTCACCACTTGGTGCTACCGCCGTGCTTTCGGTGACGTTGAAGCCGGCCTGTCGGGCTTCGACCTGAAGCGCGTTGTTCCAGTCGCGCTTGAGCAGGTTCCAGTCCGGGTTTTGCTCGACTTGGCCTTCGCCCTTGATGCTCACTACGAGGTTGTGTTTCGCGGAGTCCGGGATCGCCAGCGCTGCGCTGCTGCCACTTTTTACCTTGGCGGCGCAACCACCCAGCATGGACAGCGCAACTGCGCAGGAGAGGGCGATCAGGGCCTTTTGGGTTTTCATTGAATTTCCGTATCCACAGCAGTTAGGAGGGAGAGGCGTGCGCAGGCCATTCGCGCAGGCCTGTTAAATAAGCGGCGCCAAGATGCGCGAATCCCTGCGGGTCTGTCCACATCTCGTTACATGCAGGCTGTGCAATCACCCACAAAATTTATTGGTTCGCAGCAACAATTTTTCTTGTTGGACACCTCCCGCCCCCAGGCAGCAAAGTTGCCGCCACTGACGCTCGACCTTCTGGGTCAACAATAAAAAAACCGAGCCGACTGCACGCCACTTCCTGCTGTGAACCCTTTGTTCACATCCTGCTGTAATGGCGCCGCAGCGCGCACTTAAGGACCTCACCGCCATGCAAACTGTTGTGAACTTATGGCCGTTGATCGGCGTACTGGTGATCGTGGTTGGCTTTGTATTGCGTATCAACCCTCTGTTGGTGGTCACCGCCGCCGCTATCGCCACCGGGCTTGCCGCCCATTTCCCCCTGGAAAAAATCCTCGCCACCATGGGCGATGGCTTCCTTCAGACCCGTGCCCTGCAATTGATTCTGTTGCTGCCCTTGGCGGTCATTGGACTGCTGGAGCGGCATGGGCTGCGCCTGCATGCGCAGAATTGGATTGCACGGTTCGAGCGCGCCACGGTCGGGCGCTTGTTGATCATCTATCTGTTTGTGCGTGAATCCACGGCCGCCATGGGCTTGACCAGCCTGGGCGGGCATCCGCAGATGGTGCGTCCGCTGCTGGCGCCGATGGCTGAAGGTGCAGCGGAAAAACGCTACGGCAAACTTCCCGACAAACTGCGTCATAAAGTGCTAGCGATGTGCGCGGCAACTGACAATGTCGGCCTGTTTTTTGGTGAGGATATCTTTGTCGCCTTCGGTGCAATCGCCTTGATGCACACCTTCCTGCTGGGCTCGGGGATTGATGTGGAGCCGCTGCATATTGCGGTATGGGGGATTCCTACGGCGATCTGCGCCTTCATCATTCACGCGATCCGCCTGCATCGGTTTGACCGAAGGCTCACCCGAGAGATGACGCCGGCCGCTGCACCCGTGGAGGCCGCACAATGATTATTTCCATTCAATACCTGTATTGGCTGGCCGGGGTTCTGCTGCTGATCACGGCGGGCATGATCCTGATGGATCGCACCCATCCCAAACGCTGGACCAGTGCATTGTTCTGGCTGTTGTTCGCCATTCCATTCCTGATCGGTGAGCGTCTGCCGTCGGTGGCTATCGGGGTAGGCATAGTGGTCATGGCCTTGATAGCCGGCATGGGCGGCGTCGGCCGTGGCAAGCATGCCGAGCTGCACGACAAGGCATCCCGTGCCAGTGCTGGTCGCCTGGGGCACAAGCTGTTCATCCCGGCGTTGGCGATCCCGCTGACCACGGTGATCGGATCGGTGTTGCTCAAGCACACCGAGATCGGCGGAGTGCCGTTGCTGGACCCGAAAAACACGACCTTCGTTTCTCTCGGTATCGGCTGCCTGATCGCCCTTGGCTTGGCGTGTTGGTTGACCCGTGATACGCCGGTGCAGGCCTTGCGTGAATCCCGTCGCCTGACTGAAGCGCTGGGCTGGGCCATGGTGCTGCCGCAGATGCTGGCAATGCTGGGTTTACTGTTCAACGAAGCCGGGGTTGGTACGGCTGTCGCGCATGTCACCACTACCTATATCAACCTTGATTTCAAGTTGGTGGCGGTGATCGTCTATGTGCTGGGCATGGCGTTGTTTACGGTGATCATGGGGAATGGCTTTGCAGCTTTCCCTGTAATGACCGGCGGTGTCGGCGTGCCGGTGTTGGTGGGTATCTATGGCGGTAACCCCGCGGTGATGGCGGCGATCGGTATGTTCTCCGGCTACTGCGGTACCCTGATGACCCCGATGGCAGCCAACTTCAATATCGTCCCGGCGGCGTTGCTCGAGCTGCCGGACAAGAATGCGGTAATCAAGGCCCAGCTTCCGACCGCGTTGATGATGCTGGTGGTCAATATTGTGCTGCTTTATCTGTTGATGTGAGGCCGTGATGCAAATTGTACTGCTGACGGGTTTCGAGCCCTTTGATCAAGACCGGGTGAACCCCTCCTGGGAAGCCGTGCGCCAACTGGACGGCGTGCGACTGGGAAGCGATGTGCAGATTGTTGCGCGATTGCTGCCTTGCGCATTTGCCACGGCGGGCGCTTGCCTGACCGGGCTGATCGACGAGTTGCACCCGGCGATGGTGATTGCGACTGGCCTGGGGCCTGGGCGTAGCGATATCTCAGTCGAACGGGTGGCGATCAATATCAATGATGCACGCATCCCCGATAACCTCGGGGAGCAGCCTATCGATACGGCTGTCGTAGCCGGCGGCCCGGCGGCCTACTTCACGACCTTGCCGATCAAGGCGATGGTCAAGGCTGTGCGCGACGCGGGAGTCGCGGCCTCGGTATCGCAGACGGCTGGGACATTTGTGTGCAACCAGGTGTTTTATCTGTTGCAGCATGCGCTCGCAGGTTCTGGGGTACGCAGTGGGTTTATCCACGTACCTTTTCTGCCAGAGCAGGTGGCAGATTCACAGCGGCCCTCAATGGCGTTGGATACATTGGTTGCGGGGCTGCAGACAGCTGTGCTGGCGGCGTGGCAAACACCGGTGGATGCAGAGGAAGCGGGCGGGCAGGTCAGCTGATCGCCCCGACGCTCCTCAAATCGCAAACAGTCGGGTAAGCCCGAAGGTGATAGCGCAAGCCAGGCCTGTCATGGCGAATGCGGTTGCCACGTACCATTTGATAAGGTTCAGTTCAGTAGTTGCCAGGTCTGCCTTGGAAGCGAAGTGCTTGTCCATGGCGTCTGCCTTGCTCGAAACGGTGATCAGCTTCTCATTCATTTCAGCCAGCCCCTTTTCCAGTAAACCTAATCGCATTTCCATTTCAGGATCTCCATAATTTTACCGCTGCCGGCTCTCCCTTGAGCCCCTTGGGAAGCGAGACTAGTCTGGCTCGCGACCAGTGTTAAGAGACAAACCTTTGCAAAATAACACCGGGCGTTTGCGCTCAATCTTCCCGTCTAGGAAAGAACAACTCAAAACACGTCACACCTGCCTCACTGCTTACGCTGTACCGCCCGTTATGCAGTTGCATGATGGTTGCCACAATCGATAATCCCAACCCGTTGGACTGTGCAGAACGTTCCCGTGACTCATCCACCCGGTAAAACCGTTCGAACAGCCGCGGCAGATGCTCGGCGGCGATGGTCTCGCCCTGATTGCTGACCCTCAGGTGAATGCCATCGGCGCTTGGCACCGCGCGGATCTCCAGCTCGGTACGTGGCGCACCATATTTGATGGCGTTGGCGCACAGGTTCGCCAGCGCCCTGCGCAGCAGCATCGGCTCCGCCCAGATCACGCCTTCACCTTCGGCGTGAATGCTGATATCCGCATCACCCGCCAAGCCCTCAAAGTACTCGGCGATGCGCTCCACCTCGTCCCAGGCACTGAGTTCCTGGCGTTGCCGCAAAGCACTGGCCGGGTCGGTGCGCGCGAGGAACAGCATGTTATCGAGCATCCGCGCCAGGCGTTCAAGCTCTTCCACATTGGACGCCAACAACTGCTGATAACTTTCAATGCTGCGGTGCTGTTGAAGGGCGACCTGTGTTTCCCCCAGCAAATTGTTGATGGGGGTGCGCAGCTCGTGGGCCATGTCGGTGGACACCTGACCCAGTTGGACAAAGCCCTTGGCCAGCCGCTCAAGCATGGTATTGAATGAATCAATCATCGGCAGCAGTTCTTTAGGCGCACCGTGGCTGTCGAGGCGTTCAGCGAGGTTGCCGACGCCAATGCCTTGAGCGTGCCGGGCCAGGCGTCGCAACGGTAACAGCCCGCGATGAACCAGCAGGTAGCCGACCAGGGCCAGGATGAGTGCGGCAATGCTCGCCAGGATATAAACGCTCAGGCGATAGCTGGCGAGTACGCTGGTGCGCTCGGTCATCAGGCGCCCCGTGGTGACTTGCAGGCTGCCCAGGTCGCCGGAGTCGATGGACGCGGCGACGGTGGCGAAGGGTACGCCGTTGATGCTGGGAAAATGGTGTACGTCGGCGAGCGTCAGTTCGTGGTTCTTGGGGACCGGGGGTATGGAAGGCAGGTCGATATTGCCGGGATTGACCGTCAGCAATGGCTTCTGTCCTGGCGCGGCGATGCTCAGTACCGATTCGCGGTTGCCGAGCATGTTCTGGAACAACTCCGGCTTGGTCTTGATCAGGTCCAGGGTGTTGCTGTCATTGAGCAGGTTGCGCAACTGATCGATGCGGTAGATCAAGGCCGCGTCGTCACGCATGATCAATTCCCGCTCCAGTTCGCGATACAGCGCCACACCGAGGGTCGCCAGCAGGGCGAAGGCGAGGAGGGCGAAGATCAACGCCAGGCGCAGGGTCAGGGAGTAATGACGGCGTGTGTTCATGGCTGGGTATCGAAACGGTAGCCGATGCCACGCACGCTGTGGATCAGCTTGAGCTGGAACGGGTCGTCGATTTTCAGGCGCAGGCGCCGTACGGCCACGTCGACCACGTTGGTGTCGCTGTCGAAATTCATGTCCCACACCCGCGAGGCGATCAGCGAGCGGGACAGCACCTGGTCCTGATGAGTGGCGAACAGGTGCAGCAAGGCGAACTCTTTGTTGGTCAGGGTGATGCGGGTGCCGGCGCGGGTGACACGGCGTTTGAGCACGTCGATTTGCAGGTCGGCGATCTGCAGTTGTTCCTCTTCCCGGCTTGGGCCGCGACGGGTCAGGGTTCGTAAGCGTGCCACCAGTTCAGCGAAGGAAAAAGGCTTGATCAGGTAATCATCGGCACCCAGCTCCAGGCCCTTGATGCGGTCGGCAATGTCGTCGCGAGCCGTCAGGAAAAGTACCGGCGTATCGGCTTCCTTTCGCAGGCGGCGCAGCACCTCCCAGCCGTCCATTTTCGGCATCATCACATCCAGCACGATCACGTCGAACGCTGTTTCCAGGGCCTGATGCAAACCGTCCACGCCGTCACGGGCGAGGCTGACGGAGTAACCCAGTTCCTGCAGGCCGTTGAGCAGGTAATTGCCGGCCTTGGGTTCGTCTTCGACTACAAGAATGTTCATGGGAAGTGCCCTGTCTCAATGCGTGGCGCAAGTGTAGCCCGATCAATTGTCGCTGGCGCAACCGATGCCCTGGACCTGGTAGTCCAACACATGTTCGCGACCCTGGCTGTCCAGGTAGTCGAGGCGCGCCGGGACGATGCCGCATTGGCCGTAGGTGTCGGTGCTCGACAGCACTTTGGCCACATCCAGGTGCACGAAGAAGCCGGTTTTGTCATGGATCACAGGTTCTGCGGCAAGCACGGAACCGGTAGCGAGCAGAGCGGTAAAACCGAGGACAAACAGTTTCATGGTGGTATCTCTCTTAAAGGGTTGGCTGCCAGATCGTGACAGTGAGTTCACGGTAACCAGGCACCCCGAACAGCCAACCAACAGGATGATGACAAGTTTGTAATGCGCGGCTCAGGGCTGGCGGCCAGAGGCCTCGAGGATCAGGTCGGTGATTTCCTTGGCGTGGGACACCAGCGACAGGTGGCTCGAAGGCAGCTCGATGGTGGTGGCGTTCATGCGCTTGGCGAGGAAGCGCTCCAGGTCCGGATTGATGGTCTGGTCATTCGCCGACACTGCATACCAGGAAGGCTTGGTGTGCCAGGCGGCGTTGACGGTGCGACCGCTGAACAGGGTCTTGGCGATGGGCTGCTGCACGGCGTACAGCTCCATGGCCTTGGCATGCGGCACATCGCCGGCAAAGTATTTGAGGAAGGCCTCCTGGCTCAGGGTGAGGTAGCCGTCGTGGTCTTCAACGCCGGCCCGCACCGGCATGCTCGGATACTTTGCCGAGAGTGCGACAAAGTCTTCATTGGCGTCCGGCGCGCGGGCGGCCACGTACACCAGGGCGCTGACCTTCGGGTTGGCCCCGGCGTCGCTGACCACGGTGCCGGCGTAGGAGTGGCCGACCAGCACGGTGGGGCCGTCTTGCTGGTCCAGTACACGGTTGGTGGCGGCCACGTCGTCGGCCACCGAGGTCAGCGGGTTCTGCACGGCAGTGACATGCAGACCGGCGGCCTGGAGGCGGGTGATCACCTCGGACCAGCTCGAGCCGTCAGCCCAGGAACCATGCACCAGCACCACGTTATCGGCTTTGACTGGCGCCACGTTGCCGGCCATGGCGGTGCCCGTGCCCAGCATCAGCAGGCTGGCGGCGATCAGGCAGAGTTTGCTTGCAGGTTTCATGGGGGGACCCTTTTCATCAGTAGGAAGTGGCGTCATCCGGTGTGGGTGACTGACGATTCCACTGTATGAAGTGAGGGTGCTGGTAAGACTTACCGCTCCATTACAAACCTGTAATGCAATCTACGGATCACCTCGGTAGCGTTTACAAGCACCGAGGTGATCCGTAGATTGCATCGGCCTATCATTTTTCCGCCCATGAGGAATTCGCTCAGTGTCTATCCGAGCTTCAGCCGTGTTCAACCGCCGTTACCGTGCCTTTTTGTTTGATATGGATGGGACCTTGCTCAACTCCATTGCCGCTGCCGAGCGGGTGTGGAGCATCTGGGCTGAACGTCATGGGCTGGATGTGGCGGCTTTTTTGACGACTATTCACGGCGCCCGCGCGATCGACACCATTACGCGCCAGGCATTGCCGGGCGTCGATCCCGAGGTTGAAGCGCAGTGGATCACCGAGGCTGAAATCAATGATGTCGAAGGTGTTGTGGCGATTTCCGGCGCCGTGGCGTTTCTGAACCGTCTGCCGGGTGATCAATGGGCGTTGGTCACTTCTGCCCCCAGGGAGTTGGCGTTGCGCCGACTGCAAGCAGCGGGCATTGCGCCGCCGGCGGTATTGGTGACGGCTGAAGACGTGGCCGTCGGCAAGCCGAATCCGGCTTGTTACGTTTTGGGGGCGCAACGCCTGGGTGTGCCGGTGCAGGAATGCCTGGTGTTTGAAGATGCGGCGGTGGGTATTCGTGCGGGAGAGGCCGCAGGCGCGGATGTGATGGTCGTGACGTCGACGCATCACACGCCTGTGGCCACTGACCACCCTTCGATAGACGGGTACCAGCAGTTGGACGTACAGCGTGACGCAGACGGCTTGTTGTACTTGCAGAGTCGGGCGGGCTGATACGAAAAGGCCAAACTCGTGCTGTGACGCTGTTGATAGCGGTGCCTGCTAGCGATGAGCGCGATATCACTGACGCGTTTGCCGGCACAACCTGCGTTGCACGGACTTCTGGATAGGTTTGAGACAAAACAGGAACAAGTACCCGCAAAGCAGCAGCGCCAAGTCCAGCCCCGAATGAGGAGCGGCGGAGCCGGAGCCTTCGATTGCATACTTCAAACCATAGGCCAGCCCTGCGAAGACCCATCCTATCGATAAGGCGATCATCCAAGACGTGTAGGCAAATGGCGGTGGGGGCCTGGGCCGCATCGACATGCTCCTGAATGCACACGGATGGCTGAGTGTCAGTCAGAAGATTCGGCTGAGAATGAAACAACAAGTTCCGGGCGTGAAGACAGTTTCATCTTTCCATGAAGATGAACGCATTGGTGGCGTCAGTCACGCAGCAATGACAAGAGCGGTGTGAAGAGGTTTTCGCCAGCCATTACAGTGCACGAAAGGGCTGGCTACTGAGGGCGCTTCAAGGCGTCTGGTTTTTGTCCGGGGCAGTCAAACCGGCCTGGATGCGCTGGTAGATCTCCTCGCGATGCACGGCAACATCCTTGGGTGCGTTGATGCCGATTCTTACTTGCTGGCCGCTGACGCCCAGGATGGTGATCGTGATGTCATCACCGATGTTTATGCTTTCACCAACTTTGCGGGTGAGTATCAGCATGGACTTCTCCTTGATTACTTTTAAGGACACATGTTTCAGACAGGGCAGGTGTCGGATGTGTGTAGCTTACTGCTAAGCGCTTCCCTGTGACTGCCTCTTTTTAGGACGCATAGAGGCGACATTAATTCCCATGGCGGCATCATACAGGTCTGCGATACATGATTCGCATTGTTTAAGCCAACGTTTATGACGGCCAGAATAGACAGTGAATGATAAAGTCGCCTCTTTATCTTTAAAGGAGCAGGGCAGTGCGTAAAGTAGCGATGGCAATGGCGGTGTTGGCATTGGCCGGTTGCGGTGAGGGCAAACGCGTGGAGGCCCCCAGGAGCAAGCCTGTCGTGACCGAAAACCAGCCTCGAACCGGCGCGATTGCTGCCCAGGAATGGGATGTGTGGGTCGGGCCGCCGGACCACAAGCTACAGGCCATCACCGACCTTACGGCCTGGTTGCTGGAACATGGTTTCAACTTTTACATCGTGAAGGTTGACGGCAAGGACGAAGTCTTGCTGGGGCCGTTCGCGACCAAGGCTGAAGCGGAGGCCAAGCAGGCACTGCTCAACGAGAAAATGGCGCGCGCCAAGAAAACCGATACCGAATCGCAGGTTATCGAGCACAAGGCGGCACAGTAACGCGCCGGGTGGGCGGGAGTTTCGCCCATTTTCAACTACAGGCTTTCAGATTCACCGGGCCGACAAACTCATTGCCGCGCCCCATCACACACGCCACTGTCTGGTTACGCTGGCGCTCCCAGGCCTGCACCGGGTAGGTCTTGTTCCAGGCTTCGTACAACTGGCGATCCTGTTTCGACAGTCGCAAGCCGTACTGTTTGCTCATATAAAAATAGGTGCGGGCGATCATTCCCCGGATGGAAGGGCGCGGCATGACCTTCTTGGCCTTGAAATCCACTTGAGTCAGGCAAGACCCATACTGCCCGCTTTGTACCGGCAGCCAGCCAAAACTGAAGTTATTTCGGTCACCGTTGACCTCACCGATGCTGGGTACCAGGTTGTGCAGGTCCGCTTCGGCACGCTTGAACACGTCATCATGGCGCGTGCAGTTCTTACGCCCACCGTCCTGCCAGCATTGGCGCTGATGCCCGATCTGCCAGGCGGGAACAATGTGCTCCCATTCGATGCGTGCGGCACGATTGGCGTTTTTGCGGGGGATGTAGCCACAGGCTTTCAAGTCCACGCGATTGCCCGTGTACTTGCAACCGCAATAGAACTCGGTGGATTGTGGAGCGTAGAGCTTCCAGGCGATTTTCTTGGCTTCACTGAACGTGCGTGGCGCCTGGGCGTGGGCGGTGACAGCAAAAAACAGGCAGCACACCGCGATAAAACGGACACTCATTGAATCAATCTTCCTTCGGTACAACCCAGAAAATCTGTACGCCACCGTCGTCACGATAGGCGAGGGTGACGTTGTCGTTCTCTGCTATTTCCTCCAGCAAGCGCGCCCATTCATCCTCGGGCTCGTCCGGCAAACGGAAGATCAACGCTGCCTTGGCTTTCTGGGCGTTGGTTGAATTGATGATCTTTTGCACGCGAATAGCCAGGCGTTCGTAGGCATCAGGTGCGGTTGGCACTGCGGAAGAGGACTTTGCCACGGAGTATTCCTTAATAGGCTGTACGCACATACAGTATTTAACTGTAGGCGATTTCGCAACTACTTAAAATTCAAGAAGTTCGTCTTACAGCAATTCAGGCAATTGGGTGTAGGGCGGGGCGGGATGGTGCAGGAGCGAGCATGCTCGCTCCTGCAGGGGGACAGTCAGGAATCAGTATTCCCAGAACATGCGCTGCAGCTCTTTGCTGTCTTGGGTCTTGGTCAAGGCGACCATGGCCAGGATGCGGGCTTTCTGCGGGTTCAGGTCGAGTGCAGCCACCCAGTCGTATTTGTCGTCAGGCTGTTCGGCGTTGCGCAGAACCATGCCACCGGCATTCACGTGGGAAGAGCGAATGATCTGTACACCCTGTTTGCGCAGTTCCACCAGGGCAGGTACGACTTTGGAGGACACGGAGCCGTTGCCAGTGCCGGCGTGGATGATGGCTTTGGCGCCTGCTTGAGCCAGGGCCTTGTAGGCAGTGTCGCTCACGTTGCCGTAGCCATAGGCGATCTCGACGTCCGGCAGGCTCTTGATGTTCTTGATATCGAATTCCGAATCCATGGTGTGACGCTTGGCCGGCAAGCGGAACCAGTAGGATTTTCCTTCAACCACCATGCCCAGTGGGCCCCATGGGCTCTTGAACGCTTCGGTCTTGATATTGATCATCTTGCTGACGTCGCGACCCGACTGGATCTCGTCGTTCATGGTGACCAGCACGCCTTTGCCGCGTGCATCCTTGCTGCCGGCCACGGCCACAGCGTTGTACAGGTTGAGCATGCCGTCCGCCGACATGGCGGTGCCTGGTCGCATGGAGCCGACCACCACGATTGGCTTGTCGGTTTTCTCCACCAGGTTCAGGAAGTAGGCGGTTTCTTCCAGGGTGTCGGTACCGTGGGTGATCACGATGCCGTCCACATCCTTGCTGTCGGCCAGTTCGGCGACGCGGCGACCCAGTTGCAGCAGGTTGTCATTGTTGATGCTTTCGGACGCAATTTGCATCACTTGCTCGCCACGCACATTGGCGATCTGGCTAAGCTCAGGAACACCAGCGATCAATTGCTCGATACCGACTTTCGCTGCCTGGTAGGTGGCGCTGTTGGCTGCGCTGGCACCGGCGCCGGCAATGGTACCGCCGGTGGCGAGGATCACCACGTTGGACAGTTTGGTCTTGGTTTCAACTTCCTTTGCCTGGGCGGCAACGGGGAACAACAGCAGGAGGGCTAACGCGCCCGGAACAAAAGTCTTCAGTGCAGATTTCATTATTTTTCTCTCTGGTTTTTGATGAGTGCTGTAGCAGGTTCATCTAGAACACCCGTGCGGTTCTGAATGCCACGAGGTGATGAGGTAGAGCAGGATCTATACCAGGCTCAGCGTAAACGCTAAAACAATTTAAATTATTGATTTATAACAGTTAATATTGATTTTTCGAGCTTGTTGATCATGTGGGTGTCCGGCTTTCCGAACATCGCACTGCATTGCGTTCGGTTGTCCGAAAAAGTTGATCGCCTGGCTCTGGGGGATGCATGAATGGTGCGTTCCAGCCTGTCGTTTCAGACAACGATAGGAAGTGTGTGATGTTTAGCTGCATCTATGCCCAAGCGTGAGGGACGGCCTGGATGAAAGGCTGTTTTCAACCGTTGACAAATCTCGACAAGGTTCTCATAGTTTGAACAACGCAAACGTTTGCGAGATGTTTCACGGAGTACTCATTGAGTATCGTGACAGCTCGTATCAGTCCCCCGGGTGGGAAGGCTGCCGAAGGGGTCTTCGGTGCAAGCGTTGCTCACAATAATCATAAGATCGGAGTGAACCCATGAAGCTGCCATTCGCTGGACGTCTTCTTGCTGTCGCTGTGCTTGCCGCCGCATCCGCTGCCCTGCCTCTCTCCTCTGCATTTGCCGATGACGCCGCCAAACCCAAGGTCGGCCTGGTCATGAAATCCCTCGCCAATGAATTCTTCGTCACCATGCAGGACGGTGCCAAGACGTATCAGAAAGAGCACGCCGCCGATTTCGACATGATCACCAACGGGATCAAGAACGAAACCGACACCAGCGCGCAGATTGATATCGTCAACCAGATGATCCTCGCCAAGGTCAACGCCATCGTGATCGCGCCTGCCGATTCGAAGGCACTGGTCACCGTGCTGAAGAAGGCCTCGGATGCCGGTATCAAGGTCGTCAACATCGATAACCGCCTCGACCCGGATGTGCTTAAAAGCAAGAACCTCGATATCCCGTTCGTAGGCCCGGACAACCGTAAAGGCTCGAAACTGGTGGGTGACTACCTGGCCAAGCAACTGGCCTCGGGTGACAAGGTCGGCATCATCGAAGGTGTGCCGACCACCACCAACGCCCAGCAACGTACCGCAGGCTACAAGGACGCGATGGACGCTGCCGGCATGAAGATTGTGTCCACTCAATCCGGCAACTGGGAAATCGACCAGGGCCAGAAAGTCGCGTCCGCCATGCTGAGCGAATACCCGGACCTCAAGGCCCTGCTGGCCGGTAACGACAACATGGCCCTGGGCGCGGTCTCCGCCGTGCGTGCGGCAGGCAAAGCCGGCAAGGTGCTGGTCGTAGGCTACGACAACATCGAAGCCATCAAGCCGATGCTGCAGGACGGTCGTGTGCTGGCGACCGCTGACCAGGCCGCTGCGCAGCAAGCCGTGTTCGGTATCCAGAATGCGCTCAAGCTGGTCAAGGGTGAGAAAGTCGATGCCAAGGACGGCGTGATCGAGACCCCGGTCGAACTCGTCCTCAAGAAGTAATTCCGGCAATACCCCAACAGCGCCCGCTCGTCCTGGGCGGGCGCCTGGAGATTTTCCTATGTCATCTTCCGCCCCGAACGCTGTCCTCTCGGTCAGCGGTATCGGCAAGACCTATGCCCAACCGGTTCTGTCCGACATCACCCTGACGCTCAATCGTGGGGAAGTGCTGGCGCTGACCGGTGAAAACGGCGCAGGCAAAAGTACCTTGTCGAAGATCATCGGCGGGCTGGTCACGCCGACCACCGGGCAGATGCAGTTCAACGGCCAGGATTATCGCCCTGGCAGCCGCACCCAGGCTGAAGAGCTGGGCGTGCGCATGGTCATGCAGGAACTCAACCTGCTGCCGACGCTGACCGTTGCCGAAAACCTGTTCCTGGATAACCTGCCCAGCCACTGCGGCTGGATCAGCCGCAAGCAACTGCGCAAGGCGGCGGTCGAGGCCATGGCCCAGGTCGGGCTGGACGCTATCGACCCTGACACTCTGGTTGGCAGCCTGGGCATTGGTCATCAGCAAATGGTCGAAATCGCACGCAACCTGATCGGCGATTGTCACGTACTGATCCTTGACGAACCCACGGCCATGCTCACGGCCCGTGAAGTCGAGATGCTGTTCGAACAGATCACCCGTCTGCAGGCCAGGGGCGTGGCGATCATCTATATTTCGCACCGGCTGGAAGAGCTGGCCCGTGTTGCCCAACGTATTGCGGTACTGCGCGACGGCAAGCTGGTCTGTGTCGAGCCGATGGCCAACTACAACAGCGAGCAACTGGTCACCTTGATGGTCGGTCGTGAGCTGGGCGAGCACATCGACCTGGGCCCGCGAACCATCGGGGGGCCGGCGCTGACCGTAAAAGGCCTGACCCGCTCGGACAAGGTCCGCGACGTGTCCTTTGAAGTGCGTGCGGGCGAGATCTATGGCATCTCCGGCCTGATCGGTGCCGGCCGTACTGAATTGTTGCGCCTGATCTTCGGCGCCGACCTGGCCGACAGCGGCACCGTGGCGCTCGGTTCGCCGGCCCAGGTGGTGAGCATCCGCTCGCCCGTGGACGCGGTAGGCCACGGCATTGCCCTGATCACCGAAGACCGCAAGGGTGAAGGGCTGCTGCTGACCCAGTCCATCAGCGCCAACATCGCTCTGGGCAATATGCCGGAAATCTCTGGCGGTGGGGTGGTCAACAGCCGCGACGAAACCGCCTTGGCCAAGCGTCAGATTGACGCCATGCGCATCCGCAGTTCCAGTCCGGCGCAGTTGGTCTCCGAACTGTCCGGCGGTAACCAGCAGAAGGTGGTGATTGGCCGCTGGCTGGAGCGCGACTGCTCGGTGATGCTGTTCGACGAGCCAACCCGCGGCATCGACGTGGGTGCCAAGTTCGATATTTATGCCTTGCTGGGCGAGTTGACCCGCCAGGGCAAAGCGCTGGTGGTGGTGTCCAGCGACCTGCGTGAGCTCATGCTGATCTGCGATCGCATCGGTGTATTGTCCGCCGGGCGCTTGATCGAGACGTTCGAGCGCGACAGCTGGACCCAGGATGAATTGCTCGCCGCCGCCTTCGCCGGCTATCAGAAACGTGATGCGCTGCTCAACGACGCAGTGCTTAGGGATACCCCATGAAAACCACAACTTCCCCTGGCAAGACCGGCGGCAACTTCTATGGCCTGGGTACCTACCTGGGTCTTGCGGGTGCCTTGCTGGCGATGATTGCGCTGTTCTCGGTGCTCAGCGATCACTTCCTGTCCTATGACACCTTCAGTACCCTGGCCAACCAGATTCCGGACCTCATGGTGCTGGCGGTGGGCATGACTTTCATCCTGATCATCGGCGGGATCGACCTGTCGGTGGGCTCGGTGCTGGCACTGGCTGCATCGGCCGTCAGCGTGGCGATCCTCGGCTGGGGCTGGAGCGTGTTGCCGGCTGCCGTACTGGGCATGGGCTGTGCGGCCTTGGCCGGCACCATCACCGGCTCGATCACCGTGGCCTGGCGCATTCCGTCGTTTATCGTCTCCCTCGGCGTGCTGGAAATGGCCCGGGGCGTCGCCTACCAGATGACCGGCTCGCGCACCGCCTACATCGGGGATTCGTTCGCCTGGCTGTCCAACCCGATTGCCTTTGGTATCTCGCCGTCGTTCATCATCGCGTTGCTGGTGATCATCGTCGCGCAGCTGGTGTTGACCCGTACTGTGTTTGGTCGTTACCTGATAGGTATCGGCACCAACGAAGAGGCCGTGCGCCTGGCGGGGATCAATCCAAAGCCCTACAAGATCCTGGTGTTCAGCCTCATGGGCCTGCTGGCCGGCGTGGCGGCGCTGTTCCAGATTTCGCGCCTGGAAGCGGCGGACCCGAACGCCGGCTCCGGCCTGGAGCTGCAAGTGATTGCGGCTGTGGTGATCGGCGGCACCAGCCTGATGGGCGGGCGCGGCTCGGTAATCAGTACTTTCTTTGGTGTGTTGATTATTTCGGTACTGGCGGCTGGCCTGGCGCAGATCGGTGCCACGGAACCGACCAAGCGCATCATCACCGGTGCCGTGATCGTGATTGCCGTGGTACTCGATACCTACCGCAGCCGGCGCGCCAGTCGGCGGGGTTGAACCATGGCAACCATCAAGGATGTGGCAGCGCTTGCGGGTATTTCCTACACCACGGTGTCCCATGTGGTGAACAAGACCCGCCCGGTCAGTGAGCCGGTGCGCATCAAGGTTGAAGCGGCGATCAAGCAGCTCGACTACGTGCCCAGTGCCGTCGCGCGCTCACTCAAGGCCAAGACCACGGCCACCATCGGTTTGCTGGTGCCCAACAGCCTCAACCCGTATTTTGCGGAGTTGGCTCGCGGCATCGAGGATTACTGCGAGCGTAACGGCTACTGCGTCATCCTGTGCAACTCCGACGACAACGCTGAAAAGCAGCGCAACTATTTGCGCGTGTTGCTGGAAAAGCGCATCGACGGCCTGATCGTCACATCGGTGGGCGGCGATGACAGTGGCCTCGCCGCCGGCTTGAGCGCAGTGCGCACGCCCATGGTGATCGTCGACCGGGCGCTGGATGGCATTGATGTGGACCTGGTGCGTATCGATCACGAGGAGGGCGCCTACCTGGCGACCCGGCACCTGCTCGAATTGGGCCATCGCGACATTGCTTGCATTGGCGGCCCTGCCCATACCCGTGTCGCGCAAATGCGTTTGGCGGGCTTTCACCGTGCGCTGCGCGAGGCCGGTGTCGAGGTGGCCGCCAACCGCACCCAGGAAAGCGATTTCACCAGCACGGGCGGTTATGCCGCCGCTGTGCAATTGCTGGCGCAAAACCCGCCCAGTGCGATTTTTGCCAGTAACGACATGATAGGTTTCGGCGTATTGCGTGCAGCGGCAGAGCGCAATATCCGCGTACCCGGCGAGCTGTCTGTGATCGGTTTCGATGACATTCAAATGAGCCGTTACGTCTACCCGGCGCTGACCACGGTCGGGCAGTCGATCGTGCAGCTGGGCGAGACGGCCGCCGAGCTTTTACTGCGAAGAATTGCAACACCCCAAATGCCATTCGATCAACGCATCGTGACGCCGAGCATCGTGTTGCGTGAGTCGACGACACCTGTCTCCGGTACGTTCGCCCAATACCGCTGAACCGAATTGATGAGTACTGATGTATGCCAGCAAAAGTAGTGGTAATAGGCAGCTTGAACATGGACCTGGTCACCCGTGCCAGCCGTTTGCCCCGTGCCGGTGAAACCTTGATCGGCCAGACATTCTCAACCGTACCTGGCGGCAAGGGTGCGAACCAGGCGGTAGCCTCCGCACGCTTGGGGGCCGATGTGTCGATGATCGGCTGTGTCGGCAGCGATGCCTATGGCATCCAGTTGCGCGATGCGTTGGTGGTGGAAGGCATCGATTGCCAGGCCGTCAGCACCGTGGACGGTTCCAGTGGCGTGGCCTTGATCGTGGTCGACGACAGCAGTCAGAACGCGATTGTGATCGTGGCGGGCAGTAACGGCGAACTGACGCCAGCCTCATTGCAGGCGTTTGATGCGGTGCTGCAGACGGCTGAGGTGATCGTCTGCCAGTTGGAAGTGCCGATGAATACGGTAGGCTATGCCCTCAAGCGCGGTCGTGAGCTGGGCAAGACGGTGATCCTCAACCCTGCACCGGCCAGCGCGCCGTTGCCGGCCGAGTGGTACGCCTCGATCGACTACCTGATCCCCAATGAAAGCGAAGCTGGCGCACTGAGTGGCGTGGCCGTCGACTCCATTGACAGTGCCAAGGCCGCGGCCACCCAACTGATCCAGGCGGGCGCCGGCAAAGTCATCGTCACCCTGGGTTCTCAGGGCGCACTGTTTACCGACGGCCAGAATTTCGAGCACCTGCATGCGCCCAAGGTCAAGGCGGTAGACACAACGGCAGCGGGTGATACGTTCGTCGGTGGCTTTGCTGCGGCGTTGGCCAACGGCAAGAGCGAGGCCGAGGCCATTCGTTTTGGCCAGGTCGCGGCGGCATTGTCGGTCACCCGCGCCGGTGCGCAGCCCTCTATTCCAACGCTGCATGACGTACAAGGTTTTGTGCCCTCATGAAAAAGACACCTCTGCTCAATATTGCCCTGTCGCGTGTGATCGCCTCCCTGGGGCACGGTGACATCCTCGTGATCGGTGACGCTGGCCTGCCGGTGCCGCCGGGTGTCGAGTTGATCGACCTGGCGTTGACCCAGGGCATTCCGGATTTCATCAGCACCTTGCGTATCGTGCTCAGCGAGATGCAGGTTGAACGCCATGTGCTGGCGGAAGAAATCCTGCTCAAGCAACCACCGGCGCTGGTCGAGCTCAATGCGCTCACAGAGCAGGCGGCCCTCGGTGAGCGGCGCCTGGTCAGCCATGACGAATTCAAGCAGCTCAGCCACAAGGCGCGCGCGGTGGTGCGCACTGGCGAATGCCAGCCTTACTGCAATATCGCGCTGGTGTCCGGCGTAACGTTCTAGCGTTCTCAACGACAAGGAGTGTTTTATGCAATATGGTCTTCCCACCCTGAAAAACCTGTTCCGGAGTGTTCTGCTTTTGTCTGCACTCACTGCTGCAAGCGCCCAGGCGGCGGAAAAAATCGACCTGATCATCGACACCGACCCAGGCGCCGATGATGTGGTGGCATTGTTGTTTGCCATGGCCTCCCAGGATGAGCTGAACATTCGCGCGCTCACCACCGTCGCCGGCAACGTGCGCCTGGACAAGACCTCCCGCAATGCACGCCTGGCCCGTGAATGGGCGGGGCGCGAGGACATCCCGGTGTACGCCGGTGCGCCCGCACCGCTGCTGCGCACGCCGATCTACGCCGAGAATATCCACGGTAAGGAGGGCATTTCCGGCGTCACCGTGCATGAGCCGAAAAAGGGCCTGGCGGACGGCAATGCCGTTGATTACCTGATCAATACCCTCAGCACTGCCAAGCCGCACAGCATCACCATCGCGATGCTCGGCCCGCAGACGAACCTGGCGCTGGCGCTGACCCAGGCACCGGAAATCACTCAGGGCATCAAGGAAGTGGTGGTAATGGGCGGCGCGCACTTCAACGGCGGCAATATCACGCCGGTGGCGGAGTTCAACCTGTTCGCCGACCCGGTCGCGGCTGAGATTGTGCTCAAGAGCGGTGTCAAGCTGACCTACCTGCCGCTGGACGTGACCCACAAGGTTCTGACCAGCGAAGCGCGCCTGAAAAAGATCGCCGACCTCAAGAACAACGCGAGCAAGGTGGTTGGCGATATTCTCAATGAATACGTCAAGGGCGACATGGAGCACTACGGTATTCCCGGCGGCCCGGTGCATGATGCAACCGTTATTGCCTACCTGCTCAAGCCTTCGCTGTTCAGCGGACGTGAGGTCAACGTGGTGGTGGACAGCCGTGAAGGCCCAACCTTCGGCCAGACCATCGTCGACTGGTACGACGGCCTGAAACAACCGAAGAACGCGTTCTGGGTGGAGAACGGTGATGCCCAGGGCTTCTTCGATCTGCTGACCGAGCGCCTGGCGCGTCTGAAGTAATGGGTTGACCGGTCCGGCCGGTTTTTATTCGCGCTCGGGGTTGTGTGCCCCCATGTGATCGGCCGGGTATTTCTCGAATATCTGGCCGATGAACGCTTGGGCTGCCTGCGTACCCAGTTCCTTGACCAGCAGGTCGATGCCGATGATTGCCAATTCCTCTGGGCTGCCGGGGCTGTAGGAGCTTTGTCCTTGGGGCCACTTGGCTTTGATATCGGCTTGGAGCGTTACGGTGGTCATGTAGGTCTCACGGGGCTGAAAGTACTGGGCAATGCGCTGGAACGCGGTTCTTACCGGGCCAGTTAACCATTTTGCATCGCGTTTGGCACTGATACTTAGGCATGAGTCGATTCGGCATGACGCTGCTGCTGTGCGACACTGTCCGCCTGTTTAATTGCCGGGGACACCACGTGCAGATCGATTTGAACAACCCCGAGAACCTGACGCTGGCGAATGTGCGCCAGCTCCTCGCCAGTGCCAGTGACGATGAACATGCTCAGTTGCGGGTGACCAAGGCCGGAATTGCCTATATCTCTTCAGGGAGGGTTGTCGGTGGCGTGGATATCGATGGGCTGCTGTTCCGGCTGGAGACTTGGGCCAAGGGTTCCGGATACGTAGGGAATGTGGCCGCCAGTGATGAAGTCTGGGTGACACAGATCTTCAATGCACTGAAGGAAAACTGGCCGAAGCCTGCGTTCGACTACATCGATATCTATTGAGCACATTCATATCCGGTCACGATTGAGCGGGCGAATGCCTGTCCCGACTCAGGCAAACTTGCCCGGTGGCGGTTTACGTCTTGAAACCAATCCGCACAATCGCTGTCGCACGATCTCTGTCCATTTTTATCATAGGAGGCTTCATGCCTTGGAAGCTCGCATCATTCGGTACTTTGTTGGCGGCACTTGCGTTGGCGGGTTGCAGCACCCCGGGTGCCTCTGAGCCAGCCAAAGACGCCACGGTGACCGACGCCGGTCATAGCCGCTGTGAGTCGAAGGCCGCCGAATTCACGATCGGCCAGAAAGCCTCGCCCCAGTTGCTGGAGCAGGCGCGTACCCGTGCCGGCGCGCAGAACGCGCGGATCCTCAAGCCGAATGACATGATCACCCTGGAATACCGCTCCGACCGCCTCAACCTGAACACCGATGACAACCTGGTGATCACGCGGGTCAATTGCGGCTAAGTCTCTCAAGGCTTTTGCAGTACCCATAAAAAACCCCGTCACATGGACGGGGTTTTTTTAGCTCAGCGGAGAATTACTCGCCGCGAACCTGTGCAGCTTGCATACCCTTTTGGCCTTTCTCAGCCACGAAGGAAACGGTTTGGCCTTCTTTCAGGCTTTTGAAACCGTCGCTTTCGATAGCTTTGAAGTGTACGAACAGGTCGTCACCGCCACCTTGAGGAGTGATGAAGCCGAAGCCTTTTTCATCGTTGAACCATTTAACGGTGCCGGTTTGGCGATTAGACATGGTGTATCTCCAAGAAACATATATTTTCAGTAGTGCTGTGCTGCTCAGGCCAACTGGGCACACCGGGCTATCATAGTCGAAATGTTCGGCTTGGGAGCCCCCCCAAGGCATTGTTTGCTAATCAATAGCGTTGCGTTTAGTCCCTGTTCCGGCTGAAAGCCCCGATCTACGGGGCTTGCGCCCGAAATATCAACTGGTAAAAAAAGCCGTAAAAGCTGCGTAATTTGTGAGAAATGGCAGTTTTACAGCCGTTTTACCGGTAAAAAAACCGTCTGATCTGTGGCAGATCTTACTTTTTCTTCACGACTTTGCAGGACGAAATAGCCGCGACTGCTTTGTTTTTAAGCTCCGGGCTGGCGTTCTGGTTGGTCATGAGCTCTTTGATTTCCGCAGTGCTCAATTCGGCGTTGATCTTGTCGGCGCCACATTCGCAGTGGGCTTTGGCAGTTTTGACGTCTACGTTCTGGCTGGCGGCTGCGCTGCAATCGCTGACGAAGCTGTCACGGGCACCGGCAGGCCAGTTGGACGGAGCGGCCGCCTGTGCACCGAGGGAAAGAAGGGTCAGGGAAGCGGCGAGAGCGAGGGTAGAGGTAAAACGCATCATGAGGATGCTCCTTTGGGTCGAGGACGAACGGCGATTCTCAGTGGGTTTGAGGCATTGCGTACAGCTCAAGTTCACTTTTGCAGCTATAAATGGCGGATTTTGTCGTAACGCAAGATAGCAGCGCCGCGATGACCGTTCATCTGTGCTAGCATCTTGCGCTTGGCTATTTCCAGGCGTGCTAATTGCCGCCTTGCCAGGTTCTTTTTAGCTCACTCCAGTCACTCTGGTTCGATTATCGGTTGGCCGAAAGGCTCCTGCCGCTGTAAGGCAGGCGTTCATCATTGAACGGCCTGGTGTTGGATCTTGTACTGGCTCATCCCAACCCACGTGACCTTTGGTAGGGGTCACCACTAGGAGAGGAGGCGCCATGCCAACTATTACTCTTCCCGACGGCAGTCAACGTTCATTCGATCATCCGGTTTCCGTAGCCGAGGTCGCCGCATCCATCGGTGCAGGCCTGGCCAAGGCCACTGTAGCCGGCAAGGTCGACGGCAAGCTGGTCGATGCCAGCGACCTGATCACCAGCGACGCCAGCCTGCAAATCATCACGCCCAAGGATCAAGAGGGGCTGGAGATCATTCGCCACTCTTGCGCGCACTTGATTGGCCATGCGGTCAAGCAGCTGTACCCCACCGCGAAGATGGTGATCGGCCCGGTCATTGAAGAAGGCTTCTATTACGACATTGCCTACGAGCGTCCTTTCACTCCGGACGACCTGGCTGCCATCGAACAACGCATGCACGCGCTGATCGAAAAAGACTACGACGTGATCAAGAAGGTCACGCCGCGCGCCGAAGTGATCGACGTGTTCACCGCCCGTGGCGAAGACTACAAACTGCGCCTGGTGGAAGACATGCCGGACGAGCAGGCCATGGGCCTGTACTACCACGAAGAATACGTCGACATGTGCCGTGGCCCGCACGTGCCGAACACACGCTTTCTCAAGTCCTTCAAGCTGACCAAGCTGTCCGGCGCCTACTGGCGTGGCGACGCGAAGAACGAGCAACTGCAGCGGATCTATGGCACTGCCTGGGCTGACAAGAAGCAACTGGCGGCCTACATCCAGCGCATCGAAGAAGCCGAGAAACGCGACCACCGCAAGATCGGCAAGCGCCTGAACCTGTTCCACCTCCAGGAAGAAGCGCCGGGCATGGTGTTCTGGCATCCGAACGGCTGGACCCTGTACCAGGTGCTCGAGCAATACATGCGCAAAGTTCAGCGCGAAAATGGCTACCTGGAGATCAAGACACCTCAGGTCGTTGACCGCAGCCTGTGGGAAAAGTCCGGGCACTGGGCCAACTACGCCGACAACATGTTCACCACCCAGTCGGAAAACCGCGACTACGCCATCAAGCCCATGAACTGCCCTTGCCACGTGCAGGTGTTCAACCAGGGCCTAAAGAGCTACCGCGAGTTGCCGATGCGCCTGGCCGAGTTCGGTGCCTGCCACCGTAACGAGCCATCGGGTGCGCTGCACGGCATCATGCGCGTGCGTGGTTTTACCCAGGACGACGCCCACATCTTCTGCACCGAGGAGCAGATGCAGGCCGAATCCGCCGCGTTCATCAAGCTGACCATGGACGTTTATCGTGATTTCGGCTTTACCGAAGTCGAGATGAAGCTGTCCACTCGTCCGGAAAAACGCGTCGGCTCCGACGAACTGTGGGACCGCGCCGAAGCGGCACTGGCCGCTGCGCTCGACAGTGCGGGCCTTGCGTACGACCTGCAACCGGGCGAGGGCGCTTTCTACGGTCCGAAGATCGAGTTCTCGCTGAAAGATTGCCTTGGCCGCGTCTGGCAGTGTGGTACCCTGCAGCTCGATTTTAACCTGCCGATCCGTCTGGGAGCCGAATACGTCTCCGAAGACAACAGCCGTAAGCACCCGGTTATGCTGCACCGGGCGATCCTTGGCTCGTTCGAACGGTTCGTCGGGATCCTGATCGAGCACTACGAGGGTGCATTCCCTGCGTGGCTGGCTCCGACCCAGGCAGTGATCATGAATATCACTGATAAACAGGCAGATTTTGCCGCTGAAGTTGAAAAAACACTCAACGAAAGCGGATTTCGTGCCAAGTCCGACTTGAGAAATGAAAAGATCGGCTTTAAAATCCGCGAGCATACTTTGCTCAAGGTTCCCTATCTTTTGGTTATCGGAGATCGGGAAGTCGAGATGCAGACTGTCGCTGTGCGTACTCGTGAAGGTGCTGACCTGGGCTCGATGCCCGTCGCCCAGTTCGCTGAGTTCCTCGCGCAAGCGGTTTCCCGGCGTGGTCGCCCAGATTCGGAGTAATTATTATTAAGCGTGAAATGAGACAAGATAAACGAGCTGCACCGAAAGCCCCGATCAACGAGAATATCTCGGCACGCGAGGTTCGGTTAATTGGCGCTGACGGCGAGCAGATTGGCATCGTCTCGATTGATGAAGCGCTTCGTATCGCTGAAGAGTCCAAACTGGACCTGGTGGAAATCTCCGCCGACGCAGTCCCGCCTGTTTGCCGGGTGATGGACTACGGCAAGTCGATCTTCGAAAAGAAGAAGCAGATTGCTGCGGCGAAGAAGAACCAGAAGCAGATTCAAGTAAAAGAAATCAAGTTTCGTCCAGGGACGGAGGAAGGGGATTACCAGGTAAAACTGCGCAACCTGGTACGTTTCCTGAGTGATGGGGACAGGGCCAAGGTATCCTTGCGATTCCGCGGCCGTGAGATGGCCCACCAGGAGCTGGGGATGGAACTCCTCAAGCGGGTTGAAGCTGACCTGCTCGAGTACGGTTCGGTCGAACAGCATCCTAAGATGGAAGGACGCCAGCTGATCATGGTCATCGCCCCGAAAAAGAAGAAGTAATCAACAGGGCACGGCAGGCCTTCTGATTATGTTTATCAACTGAATGCGGAGTATCCGAACATGCCAAAGATGAAGACTAAAAGTGGTGCTGCTAAGCGGTTTCTGAAAACTGCTAACGGTATCAAGCACAAGCACGCTTTCAAGAGCCACATCCTGACCAAAATGTCGACCAAGCGTAAGCGTCAACTGCGCGGTAGCAGCTTGCTGCATCCGTCTGACGTGGCAAAAGTCGAGCGCATGCTGCGCCTTCGTTAATTTTTGGATCAAGAATAGAGGAAGTAACTCATGGCTCGTGTAAAGCGTGGCGTCATTGCCCGTAAGCGTCACAAAAAAATTCTGAAACTTGCTAAAGGCTACTACGGCGCGCGTTCGCGCGTATTCCGTGTTGCCAAGCAAGCGGTAATCAAGGCAGGCCAATACGCCTACCGTGACCGTCGTCAGAAAAAACGTCAGTTCCGCGCTCTGTGGATCGCTCGTATCAACGCTGGTGCACGTGTTAACGGTCTGTCCTACAGCCGTTTCATCGCTGGCCTGAAAAAAGCGTCCATCGAGATCGACCGTAAGGTTCTGGCTGATCTGGCAGTGAACGAAAAAGCGGCGTTTGCTGCGATTGTCGAGAAAGCTAAAGCCACCTTGGCTTAAGTACCCCCGACAGTCACCCTGGGTTACGCTGTAGCCCAAGGTGTTAAACGTCATAAATAGGGGAAGAGCCTTCAAGCTCTTCCCCTATTTTGTATCTGGAGTCTGTACATGGAAAACCTGGACGCGCTCGTCGCTCAAGCCCTTGAGGCTGTGCAAAGCGCTGAAGATGTAAATGCCCTGGAGCAAATCCGGGTTCACTACCTTGGCAAGAAAGGTGAATTGACTCAGGTGATGAAGACCCTGGGGAATTTGCCGGCTGAAGAGCGCCCGCAAGTCGGTGCGCTGATCAACGTCGCCAAGGAGCGTGTCACAGAGGTGCTCAATGCGCGCAAGGCGTCGCTCGAGGAGGCCGATCTTGCGGCCAAGCTCGCCGCCGAGTCCATTGACGTAACCCTGCCTGGCCGTGGTCAGGCATCGGGCGGTCTGCATCCGATCACCCGGACTCTGGAACGTATCGAACAGTTCTTCACCCATATCGGCTACGGCATCGCCGAAGGCCCTGAGGTCGAAGACGATTATCACAACTTCGAGGCGCTCAACATCCCAGGCCACCACCCGGCCCGATCGATGCACGACACCTTCTATTTCAACGCGAACATGTTGTTGCGCACCCATACCTCGCCGGTACAGGTCCGCACCATGGAAGCGAACAAACCGCCGATCCGCATCGTCTGCCCAGGCCGTGTATACCGCAGCGACTCCGATATCACCCACTCGCCGATGTTTCACCAGGTCGAAGGCCTGCTGGTTGATCGCGATATCAACTTCGCCGACCTCAAGGGCACCATCGAAGAATTCCTGCGGGTGTTCTTCGAGAAGGAGCTGGCGGTACGTTTCCGTCCATCGTTCTTCCCGTTCACCGAGCCGTCCGCTGAAGTCGATATGGAATGCGTGATGTGCAGTGGTAAAGGCTGCCGCGTCTGCAAACAGACCGGCTGGCTGGAAGTGATGGGCTGCGGCATGGTTCACCCCAACGTGCTGCGCATGTCCGGCATCGATCCGGAAGAATTCTCGGGCTTTGCCTTCGGCATGGGTGTAGAGCGTCTGGCCATGCTGCGTTACGGCGTGAACGACTTGCGTCTGTTCTTCGACAACGACTTGCGGTTCCTCGCGCAATTTCGCTAGTCGTAACGAATCTTTAGGAGAGCAGGATGAAATTCAGTGAACAATGGCTGCGTGGCTGGGTAAGCCCGCAGGTTAGTCGCGACGAGCTGGTTGCGCGTCTGTCGATGGCCGGTCTTGAGGTCGATAGCGTTACGCCGGCCGCCGGTGTTTTCAGTGGGGTGGTGGTAGGCGAGGTGCTGAGCACCGAGCAACATCCCGACGCTGACAAGTTGCGCGTATGCCAGGTGAGCAATGGCGCGGAAACCTTCCAGGTCGTGTGCGGAGCGCCCAATGTGCGCCCGGGCCTGAAGATCCCGTTCGCCATGATCGGTGCCGAGTTGCCGGGCGACTTCAAGATCAAGAAGGCCAAGCTGCGTGGCGTTGAATCCAACGGCATGCTGTGTTCCCAGGCGGAGTTGCAGGTCGGCGAGGGCAATGATGGCCTGATGGAACTGCCGGCCGACGCGCCCGTGGGCCAGGACATCCGCGTTTACCTGGAACTGGAAGACGCCAGCATCGAGGTCGACCTGACCCCGAACCGTGGCGACTGCCTGTCCCTGGCCGGCCTGGCGCGTGAAGTGGGCGCTTTGTACAACGCCCCGGTCACTCGTCCGGTCGTTGCAGCTGTACTCGCTGTGCACGACGAAGTACGTCCGATCGACGTGCTGGCCCCCAACGCCTGCCCACGTTACCTGGGCCGGGTGATCCGCAACGTCGACCTGTCCAGGCCCACCCCGCTGTGGATGGTTGAACGCCTGCGCCGCGCTGACGTGCGCAGCATCGACGCTGCCGTCGACATCACCAACTACGTGATGCTGGAGCTGGGTCAACCGCTGCACGCGTTCGACCTTGCCGAAATCAACGGCGGCATCCGTGTGCGCATGGCGGAAGAAGGCGAGAAGCTGGTGTTGCTCGATGGTCAGGAAGTCAGCCTTCGCGCAGACACCCTGGTTATCGCCGACCACTCCCGCGCCCTGGCGATTGCCGGCGTGATGGGTGGCGAGCACAGCGGCGTATCCGCTACCACTCGCGACGTATTCCTCGAAAGCGCATTCTTCGACCAGATCGCTATCGCCGGCAAGGCCCGTTCCTATGGCCTGCACACCGACGCGTCGCACCGCTATGAGCGCGGCGTGGACTGGAACCTCGCCCGTGAAGCCATGGAGCGCGCCACTGGCCTGCTGCTGGAAATCACTGGCGGCGAAGCCGGCCCGATCACCGAAACCGTCAACAAGCAGTTCCTGCCATCGGTTGCGCCGATCACCCTGCGTGCCAAAAGTGTTGAGCAGATGCTTGGCCTGGTGATCGAACCGGCTGAAATCGAGCAACTGTTGTCCGCCCTCGGCCTGGGTATTTCCGCCGGTGGGGAAGGGCAGTGGAGCGTTGAAGTACCAAGCCATCGCTTCGATATCAGCCTGGAAGTCGACCTGATCGAAGAACTGGCCCGCCTCTACGGCTACAACCGCCTGCCGGTTCGTTACCCGCAAGCGCGCCTGGCGCCGCAACCCAAGGCCGAGGCGCGTGCGCACCTGCCTGAGCTGCGTCGCCTGCTGGTTGCCCGTGGCTACCAGGAAGCGGTGACCTACAGTTTCATCGATCCCAAGCAGTTCGAACTGTTCAACCCTGGCGTCGAGCCGCTGCTGTTGGCGAACCCGATCTCCAACGACATGGCGGCCATGCGTTCGTCCCTGTGGCCAGGCCTGGTGAAAGCACTTTCCCATAACCTGAATCGTCAGCAAGACCGCGTGCGCATGTTCGAGAGCGGCCTGCGTTTCGTTGGCCAGCTCGATGGCCTGAAACAAGAGCCAATGCTGGCTGGCGTGGTGTGCGGTAGTCGCCTGCCGGAAGGCTGGGCACAGGGCCGCGATGCCGTGGACTTCTTCGACGTCAAGGCTGACGTGGAAGCGGTGCTGGGCTTTGCCGGTGCACTGGACGCCTTCACCTTCGTACCAGGCAGCCATCCGGCGTTGCACCCAGGCCAGACAGCACGCATCGAGCGCGAAGGGCGTTTGGTAGGTTTCGTCGGCGCCCTTCACCCTGAACTGTCGAAAACCCTCGGTCTTGATCGTCCGGTGTTTGTGTTCGAACTGGTCCTGGCTGAAGTGGCTTCGGGCAAAATGCCTAAATTCAGCGAACTGTCGCGCTTCCCTGAAGTGCGCCGTGACCTGGCGCTGATTGCCGACCGTGACGTGGCTGCCACTGCCGTTCTGGATGTAATCCGTGAAAATGCAGGGGAATGGCTGACAGACCTCAGGCTATTTGACGTCTATCAGGGTAAAGGTATTGATCCGCATAGAAAAAGCCTTGCAGTTGGCTTGACCTGGCAGCATCCATCGCGCACTCTTAATGACGATGAGGTGAATGCCACGACACAAAATATACTCACCTCGCTCGAACAAAGGTTGAACGCCACGTTAAGGAAGTGACGTATGGGGGCTTTGACGAAAGCTGAGATGGCGGAACGTCTGTACGAAGAGTTGGGTCTGAACAAGCGCGAGGCCAAGGAATTGGTCGAGCTGTTTTTTGAAGAGATCAGACACGCTCTGGAAGACAACGAACAGGTCAAATTGTCCGGTTTCGGCAATTTTGACCTGCGGGACAAACGCCAGCGGCCTGGCCGCAATCCAAAAACGGGAGAAGAAATCCCGATCACGGCTCGCCGTGTGGTCACCTTTCGTCCAGGGCAGAAGTTGAAGGCCCGAGTTGAGGCTTATGCTGGAACCAAGTCATAACGACGAGCTACCCGTCATCCCAGGCAAACGCTACTTCACCATTGGTGAAGTCAGCGAGCTTTGTGCGGTAAAGCCGCATGTGCTGCGCTATTGGGAGCAGGAGTTTCCTCAGCTCAACCCCGTCAAACGCACCGGGAACCGTCGGTATTATCAGCGCCAGGATGTGCTGATGATCCGACAGATCCGAGCGTTGCTCTACGATCAGGGGTTTACCATCAGCGGCGCGCGCCAGCGTATGTCCGGTGATGAAGCCAAAGACGACACCACCCAATACAAACAAATGATCCGCCAGATGATCGCCGAACTCGAAGATGTGCTGGTGGTGCTGAAAAAGTAATTCCGGCTTTTAAAATACTTCCACATTTCAAAAGCTTGCGGTATATTCCGGTTCGCTTCGTCAAGAAGCAAACCCAGTAACACGCCTAGTCGGGGCGTAGCGCAGTCCGGTAGCGCACTAGCATGGGGTGCTAGGGGTCGAGTGTTCGAATCACTCCGTCCCGACCATATAATTCAAAGGGTTGCGAGATTTTATCTCGCGACCCTTTTTTATTTTCAGGTGTTTTTACCCCCACGAAACGCCCGGCTCTTGATGGACATTTCGATGTGATACCACTATCGGAGTTTGCCCAGTGGACTTCGATCCTTTTTCGATATTGAGCTGCGTCGGTCGTAATATGTGACGTTCGATGATGGGCAGAGAAACCAGTGACGACCAAAGGCACATTACGGCTGTCGCTATAAGAGATATCATCCCGCCATCAGCTCAATAGGAGCTCCCTGGCC
Source organism: Pseudomonas sp. DR208 (assembly GCF_019823005.1). NCBI lineage: Bacteria > Pseudomonadati > Pseudomonadota > Gammaproteobacteria > Pseudomonadales > Pseudomonadaceae > Pseudomonas > Pseudomonas sp. DR208. Next base: position 4,317,741 of record NZ_CP081944.1, on the reverse strand, counting down.
GTTCAGTTTCGGCACTCCCTTGAGCATAACGACAAGGATTGTTGCGCATGGACGATATCGTTCAGCCCCTCACACCCCAAGAAGAAGCCCCGCCTAAGGAAGTAAAGGTCCTTGCCACCTTGGTAGCAAAGCTAAATCTTGCAGATTTCCAGAACGCTATCCCTGTGATTCGCGAGCTTCGTATCTCGAACGAAACGAGTAATCGTTTCGTCAATGCCACTCTTACGCTTAGCTCGGCCCCCGAGGTATTTAAGTCCAAGATCTGGCGGATCGACGAGATCGCTGCAGATAGCTTCCGGGTCATACCTGGGCTTGATCTTGTCTTGGACGGCCCGTTGTTGAGTCGCCTGACAGAGTCAGAAATGTCGACCTTTACATTTGTCCTCGAAGCCGATGACAAGGAGGCGGAGAGCGGTCGCAAGGAAGTTGCTCGGCTTGAACAGGTCGTAGACCTTTTGCCCAGAAACCAGTGGGGCGGATTGCGGCACTTACCAGATATGACTGCGGCTTTTGTTCAGCCGAATGATGCAGCGGTTGAGCGGTTGCTCAAACAGGCAGCCGAGTTGCTTCGTCTTAGCGATAAGCCGTCCGCACTTGACGGATATGAGGGTGGCCCCAAAAGAGCTTGGCAGTTGGCGTCGGCAGTGTGGGGCGCGGTGGCGCGCATGAAGCTCGACTATGCGTTGCCGCCGGCCAGCTTTGAACAATCAGGACAGAAGATTCGTAGCCCCAGTCAGCTTGCTGACTCCGGGTTGGCTACTTGTCTCGACCTGACTCTGCTTTTCTGCGCAGCATTGGAGCAGATTGGTCTTAACCCCGTGATCGTATTCACCCATGGTCATGCTTTTGCTGGTTTGTGGCTTAAGCCAGAAGAGTTTACGACTGCCGTGGTGGATGATGTCACTGCAGTACGTAAGCGGGTGAAGCTTCAGGAGCTCGTGCTGTTTGAGACCACTCTTATTACCCACGCCTCGATACCGCCATTCTCTTATGCGGTAGAGATGGGCACGAAACAGGTAGCCGAAGACGCTGAAAGTGTTTTCGAGATGCTGCTAGATATCCGTCGCGCCCGTTTGCAACGTATCAAACCGCTCGCCAGCTCAGAGGCTCAGATTGCACGTGTCGCCGTTGCTGAGTCTGATGAAGCCCCATCGCTTCTTGTGGAGGAAGGGATTGGCATCGCCGATGACAATATTAAGGTGCAGGTTGAGGATCTGTCTAAGCTCGACCCAGCAGATCGCCTCGGCCGGTGGCAGCGAAAGCTTCTGGATCTGTCGCTTCGAAATAACTTGCTCAATTTCAAAATGGGTAAGCGAGCGCTGAAGCTTGAATCTCCTGATCCCGGTGCTCTCGAGGACATTCTTGCAAGTGGACAGTCTCTGAAGCTGCTTACCAGGCCTGAACTGATGGATGGCGCAGATCCGCGTGAGCGCACACTCTATGAACAGCGTGAGCGAGAAGATGTTCGCCGTCGTCATGCTGAAGATGCTCTCAAGCGTAGGGAAGTATTCGTTGCGCTGACGTCCGCCGAAATGGATGTCCGGTTAACTGAGTTATATCGAAGCGCTCGTACTGCTTTGCAGGAAGGTGGCTCCAACACGCTTTTCCTGGCCATCGGTTTCCTTAGTTGGACGCGTGAGGATAGAGCTGGGCAGAAGTACAAAGCGCCACTGGTCTTGGTTCCTGTCACTTTGGAGCGTAAGAGCGCACGCTCCGGATTCACCATGGTGCTGCACGATGATGAGCCTCGTTTTAACCCGACTCTGATCGAGATGCTGCGTCAAGACTTTGAGCTGGGCTTAGGTTCGCTGGAGCAGGAGCTGCCTCGGGACGACTCCGGTCTGGATATCGTAGGCATTTGGAACAAAGTTGGTCATGCGATTAAGGACATCGCTGGCTGGGAGCTGAACGAGGACGTTGTGCTCTCGATGTTCTCGTTTGCCAAGTATCTTATGTGGAAGGATCTTGCCGAGAATGCAGAGCACCTTCGACAGAGCCCTGTAGTCCAGCACCTTCTGGATACGCCACGTGATTCGTTCATCTCCGATACCCCGTTTCCGGAGGCTGAGTCTCTGGACCGTGATTACGGCCCGACTGATGTGTTCTGCCCACTGCCATCTGATTCATCTCAGCTTGCGGCTGTGATGGCCGCAGCCAAGGGTAAAGACTTCGTTCTCATCGGCCCACCTGGCACGGGTAAAAGCCAAACGATTTCCAACATGATCGCCCAGTCGATCGCTCAAGGGCGCCGGGTGCTGTTCGTGTCTGAGAAAATTGCTGCCCTGGATGTCGTGTACCGGCGCTTGCGTGAAATCGGTCTGGGTGAGTTCTGCCTTGAACTTCACTCTAGCAAAGCTCGGAAAACGGATGTCCTTGCTCAGTTACAGTCGGCTTGGGAAGCGAAAGGGCAGGTAGATGCTGCCGCATGGGAGGTGGAAGCGCAGCGGCTCGCGTCCCTGCGTGACAGCCTCAATATTTATGTCGAGCGTCTGCATCGCCGGCACCGCAACGGCTACACCATCTACGATGCCATCGGGACGGTGACATCGGGTGTTGATGAGGCAGTAGCTCCACTTGGTTGGCCATCTCCGGAAACGCATGATCAGAAGGCCATGCTTGAACTTCGAGAGCTGGGCGACCGCCTTGAAGTGAACGCACAGGCTGTGGGTTACAGTCAGCTGGCAGGCAACGCTTTGTCCGGGGTAGGCCAAGCAGAGTGGTCGCCTCATTGGCAGCAACAATTCGTGCAGGCGGCTCGTGACGTGCTTCCCGCTGTGCTTGAAGTCCAGAGAGCTGCCGATCGCTTTGTTGAGCTGTCTGGGCTTCCTGTTACGGAGTACACCCCAACAGCGCTTGAGGGGCTATCGATCCTTTCTCGAGCACTTCCCGCTGCCGCTGGGCATGATTGGCGTTTCGCACTGCGCCCCGATGCTCGCTCGATTTCTAAACGTCTGAGTGACGGCTGCACTTGGGTCGACGAACACCGGGACATTAACTCCAGACTCTCATCCCTCTGGTCCTCTCGTATTATTGCTGAAGCTAAACAAGGCATTGATTTGCTGCAGCAACGCCGCGCTACGTTCGTTGATCTAGGCTCGGCCTGGCCAGAAAATGTCACTGACGTTCTCGGGCAAGCTGTCACATTGCTGTGTCAGATAGACGACCTCAAGCACCAGCTAACGGCGTCCTACGTTGATGCGATTGAAGTACTTGATACCGAACTCCTGCTGCGCGAGTGGAAAGACGCGGAGGAGTCTTTCTGGCCTAAGTCTTGGTTCGGAAAACGCCGCATTGCTGGGCTATTGGCTCCGACGCAGACGTCAACAGGTGAAGTCGACAATGGCAAGGATCTCGCTACTTGGGTAGAGATTCGGTCGGTGCGTCGAGCAATCGATGAGCTGGAGCCAGGTCATGAGTGTGTTGCTGTTTGGCAAGGTGCCAAATCCGAAGCAACGCATCTCGCGACAGCGATCAAGCTGCAAGAGGCTATGCGACTTCAGAAAAGTAATTCTGCCTGGATCGATGACGGCTTGCAGTTGGTTGAGCAGGGCCAGCTAGGTGATGGCCTGAAGGAGGAACTCCGCCGGCTGCGTGCGCTGACTCGTCTCGATGCTGGGTTAGATGAGCTGGTTGATCTCAGCTCAGCAACTAGCTCTCTCTGGAGCGGTTTGACCACGGATATTGACGTGCTGACTGCAGCTCTGCGCTTCCAGGCTGAACGACGTGGCATAGAAGAACGCGGTCGGCTTGTCGACGACCATCCTCATGTAGAGGAGGGGCGTTGTGGCTCGTCGTTAAAAGCTGATTTTGAGTTGCTCAAGAACAGAGCAGCAGTTGAGCGAGAGTTGGTGGATCTGGCCGATCTGCGAGAAATCGTTCCTGTCTGGAATGACTTGAAAACGAAAGTTGATGTCGTGCGTAGTGCGGCAGCGTTTCAGGGGGAGATGGCTACCGCGGTGGCGAAGCTGGCACTCAATCCTGAGCAGGTCGCGGCCTACAAAACACCGCTTCAAACTCTGTTGGGGGATGGTAACGCACTACTTGAACCGGAGGCTGCTATAGCCAATGCCGGTGTTGCTCTTCGAGAAAAGCTTGAGTTGCTACAGGCGCGAGCGGCGCACCTGACGGCTGTCGGTCATTTCACCGAAATGGGCGTCATCGAAACTGCTCACCTGGCGCTAAGTGATATCAAGACAAACTGCGAAACTGTCGTCTCGTCTGAATCGCGCCTTAAGGCATGGTGCGCTTGGCGGAAGGTTCGCGATGAAGCCTACGCTGTCGGCCTGGCGCCGATTGTTCAAGCGATGGAAGCAGGAGCTATCAGCTCTGGAAAAGTCCGGCGTGTATTGGAAGTAAATTATGCTCGCTGGTGGCTGAATACGACGGTCGACAACGAAGAGGTGATCCGGACGTTCGTCAGCGTGGAGCATGAGCAACGCATTCGCGATTTCCGCGCTTTGGACGACAAGTTCACCGAGTTGACCAAAGACTGGCTCCGAGCTCGGCTGTGTTCCGACCTACCAAGCCAAGACAGTGTAAGTCGCTCTTCAGAGTGGGGAGTCCTGCGACATGAGATGGGCAAGAAGACCAAGCACATTCCATTGCGGGAGCTGATGAGTCGTGCGCCAGAAGCGCTAACCAAGCTGACTCCATGCTTGCTCATGAGTCCTCTATCCATTGCTCAGTATCTGCCTCCTGCCTCAACGCCATTCGATCTCGTTATCTTCGATGAGGCATCTCAAATACCTGTCTGGGATGCCATCGGCGCCATGGCCCGAGGGAAGCAAGTGGTGATGGTGGGCGACCCCAAACAGCTCCCTCCAACTTCGTTCTTTAACCGCGCTGAGTCGACCGCTGAAGATGAGGATGTAGAGGCTGATCTCGAGAGTATTCTGGACGAGTGCATCAGTGCCAATCTGCCAATGCGTAATCTTAACTGGCACTACCGTAGCCGCCACGAAAGTCTGATCGCTTTCTCGAACCAGCGATACTACCAGTCGAAGCTGGTGACCTTCCCATCACCGTTTACGGCCGACAAAGCAGTACGGTTATGCCCAGTCCCGGGTGTATATGACAAGGGCGGGTCGCGAACAAACTTAATTGAAGCAAGATATTTAGTTGCTGATTTGGTTGCTCGCCTACAGTCTCCGGCCTTCCGCGAAAGCGGGCGGACCGTGGGGGTCGTAACCTTTAACGGCGAGCAACAGAAACTCATCATGGACATGCTGGATGAGGCTTGCCGGAAAGACCCATCACTCGATTCGTATTTCGCTGAGTCCGAGCTGGAGCCTGTGTTCGTCAAGAACCTTGAGAGCGTTCAAGGCGATGAGCGAGACATCATCTATTTCTCGACCACCTACGGAAAAGACGCTGCCGGTGTGCTGTCCATGAACTTCGGTCCGATGAACCGCCCTGGTGGTGAGCGTCGACTGAACGTGGCAATAACCCGTGCTCGCCAGGAGCTAGTGGTGTTTTCGACCTTGCGCCCAGAGCATATTGATCTAGCTCGTACGCAAGCGATCGGGGTTCGAGATCTTAAGCACTTCTTGGAGTTTGCAGAGCGTGGCCCACGGGCTCTCGCAGAGGCTGACTTTGGTAGCGTGGGTAGTTTCGACAGCCCATTCGAAGAGGCGGTTGCAGCGGCCTTGGCTAAAAAGGGATGGCAGATATTTACCCAGATTGGCGTTTCCTCCTTTCGGATAGACCTTGGAGTTGTTCACCCTGACGCACCTGGACGATACCTTGCCGGGATTGAATGCGACGGTGCTACCTATCACCGCAGTGCGACCGCTCGTGATCGTGACAAGCTCCGTGAGTTTGTACTGCGTGGACTTGGCTGGGAGATCGTTAGGATATGGTCGACGGACTGGTGGGTTGATGCAATTGGAACTGCCGAAAAGGTACATCAACGTCTGACCGAACTCCTTGCTGAGTCCCGAGCCAAGCAGGCTGTCATCGATGCCGCTCAAGAGGCAGAGCGACTAAAAATCGACGCAGCTATGGCTGAGGTCATTGAGGTAGTAAGTCAGGTTACTGTGGTCGCCACAGTGGATAGTGTGGGGTCATCCAATGACCCCTCAGGTGCATTCCCTGATTTGAAGTACGCCAAGGCTGCATCTATCAAACCAGATGAGGATGTCCTGGCTTTTGCTCGTCCCCTTGAATATTTGATTTATAAAGAATCCGACCCTCGTCAGGCTGTAGGGTTGGTCGATCCAGATCGGTTCTTTGAGGCGAGTTACACGGAAACGTTGGAGCAGATGATTGCTCATGTCGTGGCGGAAGAGGGACCGGTTCTGGACACGGCGCTTGCAAGGCGCATTGCACGTGCTCATGGCTGGGTACGAACCGGCTCACGGATACGTGATCGCGTTGACCAACTTGCCCGGGCTCGATTCCGCTCACATGAAGAGGAGCAGACAGGAGTCTTTTTCTGGCCTACTCATATCGAGTCGGACGCCAGTGTCGTCTTCCGTAAGCCCGGCGACGAAGACTCCACGAGAGGGCTATCTGAAATCTGCCTGCCAGAACTGCGTGCTTTGGTTGATGAGATGGTGCAACGGGGGCACGAAGGGGAGTCCTTGATATACGCGGTCGCGAAGGAAGCTGGTGTAAGCAAGCTTGCTCATGCAGGACGTCAGCGAATTGAGAAGGCCATACGTCAAACGGCGGAGTAGCGAGAAGAAAGGGGGGCCGTGAAGGTACCCCTTATTTGTGAATAAATGGCCCAGCCCTCGCTCTGTGATGCGTGGAGTACATATGCCCTCCTTCTGGGTTCCCTGGTATTTTCAGTTTCCAGGTGTTCAGGTGATTCAGGCAGATCCAGGAGCTATGTTAATGTGCCATCACATTAACGGTATGGAGAGTCGTGATGGGTTGGAAAGGGACTGTACGTTCGCTGCAAGCGTCTGCACGGCGATCAGAGCGCAACGCTCATCGCCGGCAGCGTGAACTTGAAAAACGACAGAAAGAGTACGCAAAGATGGAAGCGCTGGAACAAGCAGCGTATGAAGTTGAGGTGTACGAAAATCACATAGATATCCTCCTTTCGATGCACAAGGAGTGTGCAGAGCCTGTGAAATGGAAGCGGCTTCTCTCCAATCCTGAACCTAGACAGCCACTCAAGAGCAATACTCTTGAGCAAGAAGCTAAGCATGCTGCCGCTACGTATCACCCCAATTTCTGGGCTCGGCTCTTCAAGCTAGAGGCTCGTCAACGCGCAGTCCTGCTCGGCAAGATTGGCACCGCACAGGCGGAAGATGAAAGGCAGTATCAGGCTCAGCTTGATGAATGGAAGACTGCCAATACCGAGTGGGCAGAGGAGCGGGACATTGCGATCCGTATCCTTGATGGTGACCGTCAAGCCAAGCTCGATGCCATCGAAGCTTTTGAGTCGTTTGCAGAAATCTCGCACCTCGGCTCAGCCATTCAGATGATTGTTCATGAAGGTGGTGTCCTAGAAGCCAGACTCGCTATCCATGGCTCCGACGTGATTCCGACTGAAATCAAATCTCTACTCAAAAGCGGCAAGCTGTCGACTAAAGCTATGCCTGCTGGGCGGTTCAACGAGCTTCACCAGGACTACGTGTGCAGCTGCGCTCTGCGAGTAGGTCGAGAGTTGTTGGCAATCCTGCCGGATGACCTAGTCATCGTCACCGCTCTGGACAATTTGCTCAACAGCTCGACAGGTCATATGGAGGAGCAGCCAATTCTGAGTGCTGCGTTCTCTAGGCCAACTGTTGACGGACTTAACCTCGAAACCATCGACCCGTCTGATGCGATGAAGAATTTCGTCCATAACATGAGCTTCAAGAAGGGTGCTGGATTCTCGGCCGTTGCTGCTCTTGATGCTCAGCGTTTCGCCCTAACCGTATAACTGAATCATCTGAGAATCCAGAGAATGAAATGGCAAACATGAAACAAATTGGCTTGTACACAGGCATATCGGGAGCCTTGGCATCAGTGGCGGCGCTCGTCCTGCCGACCCAGGCGGTTTCGCACAGCTCCAGCGGTAACAACAGTCCGGTCATTTCTGGCAACGGCAACAACGTCAGCTATCAATCCGGGTTTCCCGATCTTGAAACGATAAGAGCCCAGCGTCCCAACATCAGTGACCAACAATACGCTGCAATTATGCCCGGCATGACATATGAACAGGTGCTGGATATCGTCAAGATTCCTGGTAAGGAGGCCTCCAGTGGCGGCAACGTGCAGATCTATACGTGGGGGACGGAGGTGTACGTATATATGGCGGTGACCTTGGTAAACGGCAAGGTTGAATCCAAGTCACATTGACACGGTTCCATGGTATTGCATCGCCAGGTAACGTCATGGATACCAGGCGACGCAGTTCAGCATTGATCTATTTGCCCCGAGGCTTACCCGCGTCACTCCGCTTGTCTCGAATTTGACCATCTTGATTTCGCGAGCGAGGCTGTTGGCCACCGCCGGGCTTCGGAACGGTCACATCTTTTGATAGGGCGTCGATCTGTCATCGTAAATCTCCTACGAGTGTGGGGTTTTTACACCTAATCTCCTAAGCTGACTTACACTAAAATACATCATGTTGTGGTTTGTGCTTGTCGTAAGCACAATATAGAGCGTTTCTTCACGTTGGCAATGACTGGTGTATGTTTGTGTTCTCGCGGGGGGATTTTGTCTACTTGCGCATGAAATGTCATGAGCCTGTTAAATGAGCGCTTGGACTTGGTTGTGTGCCTTGCGGATGTCCGTCAAGGATTGGCACTCCCAAGACTCGCGGGCGTACTCTTTGTTCTGCTTGCCCCACCGATAGCGATAGAAGAGGCTGATCGACACACTGTTCTTGCGGACTGAGATTCGACCGGCCAGATTGCCATCCTCTCGGAGGATTCGGCCGGCATCATTGGCGGTCAGCGACTCGAGTTCTTTATGGTGATTTTGGCGATGAAACGGACTCCCCCTACTTTTACCCCCACAAAAACGCCGGCTCTTGATGGACGTTACTGGAGTCTCGTAGAGCAGAACACCGCTGGAGCTCAAGTAAATACTAGCTTAGAAAAATCCAGAGCAGAATTTTCGAAGCTATCAAGAAGTGTAAAAAAGAAGATGGGGTGCTAGGGGTCGAGTGTTCGAATCACTCCGTGCCGACCATTATTCCTGAGTAAAATCAGACTCTTAAGCCGATCAGTTAGATCGGCTTTTTTGTGCCTGCACAAAACTTCTCGTTGATTTCGCTGATGTTCAGATCCGGAACTGCCTCGGACCAGATGATTTCCCCATGGGTCCCGCTGATAGTTCTTGGTCATGCCCTCAATTTGCGCCATGAGACGCCGATACGATAGGTATGACCCAAGAGGCGGTGTCCTATGTTCAATGCAAGCCTTAAGAAACAGCTTCAATCTCAGACCAGTGAACTGTTAGAGCTTCGCCAACTGCGCGATGGTCTGAACCGTGAAATGCTGACGTTGAGTATCGACTCGTCGTTTAACATCACGGCCTGCAACGAAAACTTTGGAAATACGCTGGGCTACGCTCCGGATCAGCTTGTCGGTCGCGCCATGGCCGAGATTGTTCCCTCGTATGTCTCCAAACTGCCGTGCTTTCATAACTTTCGAGCGGCGGTGGCCGCGGGTAAGTCAATCAGCGACGATTACAGATACCTTCATGCCAATGGTTCGTTGGTGTGGATTCATGCACATTGGCAGCCAATCATGGACGCGAGCGGCCAGTTGAGTCATGTCACTTGCTACGCGACGAACATTACCTCCCGAGTGGAAAAAGCCTCGGAAAACGCGTCGTTCATTGAGGCGTTATTACGTTCTACTGCGGTGATCGAGTTTGATCTCTCCGGGCATGTACTGATGGCGAATGATCAGTTTCTACAAGCCATGGGCTACAACCTGGGACAGGCAAAAGGGAGCCATCACCGGGTTTTCTGTAAACCGGAGCTGACTTCGTCCCAGGCGTACAAGGACTTCTGGGCAAAGCTGAACAGAGGTGAATTTGTTGCCGGCCGGTTCGAACGTATAGACAGTCGCGGCCAAACGGTGTGGCTGGAAGCGACCTACAACCCGGTTTACGACACCGAAGGCAATCTTTGCAAAGTGGTGAAGTTCGCCACGGTAGTGACCGATCAGGTGGCCCGTGAGCAAGAAGTGAGCGGGGCCGCCCAGACGGCATTTGAAATTTCTCAGCAAACGGATGTCAGCGCTCAACGAGGCGCAGTCGTCGTCAACGATACGATGCATACCATGCGTAAGATCGCCGTTGATATGCAGGCGGCCTCCGGGGGAGTAGAAGCGCTGGGCAAACAGTCATTGTTGATCAGCTCAATTATTCAGACGATCAGCAGCATCGCGCAGCAAACCAATCTTCTTGCTTTGAATGCTGCGATTGAAGCGGCTCGCGCAGGTGAACAAGGTCGAGGATTTGCCGTTGTGGCTGATGAGGTTCGACAATTGGCGGGCAGAACCAGCACGGCGACTGAAGAAATCGCGTCGGTTGTCTTGCAGAATCAGAAGTTGGTCGATGAGACCGTCGCTGAGATGGCCAACAGCAAGTCCCAAGCCGAGCAAGGCCTGGAACTTGCCACTCAGGCAGGCCAGGTGATTGTTGAAATCCAGGACGGTGCCAAGCAAGTAGTCGACGCCGTGGGCAGGTTTGCGACCCAGTTGGCTTAGGGAGCGAAAGGGCGCGCCAAAGCTGTCATCAAGGATGGGGCCTGGACACGGCCCTGCGCTGAAACGCCGGCCGGCTCAGCACAGGAACCATCCGCCCCTAAGTCATGTGTCGAGTGCGTGCTGTTTGGCTATTTCCTGGTTACGCAAAATAAACCGCTGCAACTTTCCACTCGGTGTCTTGGGTACTTGTTCGACGAATTCGATTTCCCGCGGGTAAGCATGTGCAGCCAGGCGCTCTCGCACGTGCAGGCGCAGGATTTCCGCCAATTCGGCGCTGGGCGAATACTGGCCATGCAATACGATAAACGCCTTGATCAGTTCAGTGCGCTGCGGGTCGGGTTTGCCGATCACCGCGGCCTCGACCACCGCCGGGTGTTCGATCAACGCGCTCTCGACATCGAAAGGCCCGACGCGATAGCCCGAGGTGGTGATCACATCGTCGTTACGGCCGACGAAGCTGATACTGCCGTCGTCATTCAACTCCACGATATCGCCGCTCAAGTAATAGCGGCTGACGAAGGCGTTGGTCAGCATCGCGAAGTAGCCGTTGAACCAGCACTGCGGCGAACGCTCGCGGTCCACCGCCAGCACGCCAGGCTGGCCAGTCGGCAATTCCCGGTGGGCGTCATCCAGCACGACAATCCGGTATCCCGGCACCGCATAGCCGGCCGAGCCCTCACGTACCGGGTGGCATAGCCCATGATGATTGCACAGCACCATGCCGATTTCGGTCTGGCCGTAATGGTCGTGGATGACCACGCCGAGCTGTTCGGCAAACCAACGGATGACTTGCGGGTTGAGCGGCTCGCCGGCGCTGCTGACGATACGCAGGTGGCCGCGCACGGCGTCGGCGAACTCGGCTCCTGCCGCGATCAGCAGGCGATAGGCTGTCGGCGAGCCGGCCAGGTTGCGGATGCCGTATTTGGCGATGATCCGGCAGGTACTCTCCACCGAAAACGGCCCGTCATAAAACAATGTGGCATGGCCACATGCCAATGGACCGGTCACTGCATAGTACAGGCCATACGCCCAGCCAGGGTCGGCGAGGTTCCAGAATGGCTCGTCCTCACGCAGGTCGATTGCATCACGCATATAGCCCTTGAAGGCCAGGAGGGCGCTTAAAGGCACTTCCAGCGGTTTGGCCGGCCCGGTGGTGCCCGAGGTGCACATCAGCAGAAAAGGCGCACTGGCATCCAGCAACTCGGGTGCGCATTCGGTGTGTTGATGATCCAGTGCACTCCAGAAATCGTAATCGCCTGGGGCCCGTGCATGGTCGCCGGTCACCAGGATGCCTGGGCAGTCCGGGATGTCATCCAGCTTGGAACGGTTGTGCGCGTCGGTCACGATCCAGCGTGCCTTGGAGCAGCCCAATCGCTGCTCGATCGCCTTGGGACCGAATGCGGTAAAAAGCGGCTGGTAGACCGCGCCGATACGCCAGGTGCCCAAGATGGCGATCAACAGTTCAACCGTGCGTGGCATCAGACCCGCGACACGCTCTCCGGGCTTGACTCCCTGTTCCCGCAGAAAGTTGCCGAAGCGCGCAGCATGGGCCTGCAGTTCGCTGAAGCGGTAATGCGTGGCACGGCCATCCCGCGTTTCGCAATACAACGCCACGGCATTTGCGTCGGCGTGGCGGTCGCAGCATTCGACGCAGGCATTCAAGGCATTCAGCTCGCCCTGCAAATCCTGCGCGGCCAGGCGTAAAAAATCGAAGGAGCTCACTGCTGAGTCGTAATCGCGCATAACGTACCTGATTGTTATTGTTGGATTAGGTGCTTTGCCCACGCCCATGGTGCGGGGGGGAGGTTGCCCCAGCGTGCAAGGCGGCCGACAGGGCCTGTGCGTCAAAGGCAGCCGCCCCCGGCAGGGCTCGCCAGGCCGACGGCCCGGCGGCGATTTCCTCGGCACTGAGCAGGCAGTGGTCGAGTTCACGCTGCAAAGCATGGGTGTCGAGATCCTGGCCGATGAACACCCACTCCTGCCGACAGTCACCGACGATGCTGTCCCACTTGGCCATGATGCTCTGCAACCGGTATTCATCCCGCGGCCACTGCGACTGCTCGATGAAGTTCCACCAGTGCCCGACGTAGTCCCACTGGAACTGCGCGCCGCTTTGCGCCAGCAGGCCGGTTTCCAAGTGTCGGCTGGCCAGCCAGAAATACCCTTTGCTGCGTAACAGGCGGCCGTTGCTCCAGGGCCGTTGGAGGAAATCGAGCAAGCGTTGTGGATGGAAGGGCGCGCGTTCGCGGTATACCCAGGACGTCACGCCATAGGTGTCCGACTCGGAGGCCGGAGCGTCTTCAACCTTCATTTTCCTCATCCAGCCCGGCGACGCCGCAAGGCTGGGCAAGTCAAACAGATGGGTGTCGAGGAGGCGGGTCAATTCGACCTGGCCGTGGGCCATCGGCATGATCCGGGCGGTCGGATTAAGGCTTGCGAGAATCGCCCGCACAGCCTGATAACCCGGCTCGTCGATCAGGTCCCGTTTGTTGACGAGAATGACGTTGGCGTATTCCACCTGCTCGATCAGCAGGTCCGCCAGAGGACGTGCAGGGGTGCTCTCCTGTGTGTCGTCGCGGGCCACGGTGTCCGGTGACGTGAGCAATGCCTGAAAACGGCTGCCATCGACCACCGTCACCAGGGTGTCGAGCCGTGCCAGTTCGCTGAGGCTGAAGCCTTCAGCGTCAAGGAAGGCGAACGTCTCGGCGACCGGCATTGGCTCCGAGATGCCCGTGGATTCGATGAGCAGGTAATCGAAACGCTGCTGACGCGCCAGGGCACTGATCTGTTCGAGCAGATCGGCGCGCAGCGTGCAGCAAATGCAGCCGTTGCTCATTTCGATGAGTTCATCGCGACCACGGTGCAGCGACACGTCGCGCTGCACCTCGGCGGCATCGATATTGACCTCGCTCATATCATTGACGATGACCGCCACCTTCAGGCCTTCGCGATTGCGCAGGATATGGTTGAGCAGGGTGGTCTTGCCGGCACCGAGGAAGCCGGAGAGCACCGTCACCGGCAGTCGGCCCGCCTGGGTGCCGTCCCTCATACGTTCACCGCTCGAGGGGCATCGACGCGGTCCAGGTAGCTTTCGAACAGATCGACCACCACGAAGCCGTCGTCTGCCGCATCGCCCCACAGATCTTTCACGGAAAACTCCACATGGTAGGTCGGCTGATGCGCCGCGCTTGTATCGCCGTGGCCGATCGCGTCCGGGAACGGCCATTTTTCCGACGTGCGATGCAACACCACGCCTTGCTTGCCGCGCACATAGGCCGGCATGCGGATATGCCCGGCCACGTACTCGTCGCGCACGACCACGCGGTCACCGACCTCAAACGGCGCTCGACCGGTGATCGCCGCACGACCTCCAGCCTGTGCCGGGTTTGCCAGCTTGAAGTGAGAACCCAAGGCCTGGTCGAGCTCCGCCTGGGTGATGACGCCCGTTTCGACCAGCAGGGTGGCGGTCGCGATGACGTAGCGTTCGTAGTACTGGGTGCCGACATGTTGGCGAACGTCCAGGCGTTCGACGGCATGACGCACTTCGTCCACGCTGAACTTCTTCAAATGATCGGCCCCGACGAACATCAAGCTGTAGGCCAGGTGCTCCCAGTCCTGCTTGAATACCTGTTTGTAGTCCAGGCTATTGATGGTGTGAGGGACTTTGCCAAAGCCTTGGAAACCGCCGAGATCGTGAAAGCCATCCATAATAGAAACTCCGGGAGTTGAACGATGATGCGTGGTTTTTCTCAGCCAACGCGGGGCAGGGCGACGCCGATCAGCACGTCTTTGGTCACGAGTGCCTGAAGCTGCTCCTCACTCATGTGCTCGGAACCTTCAGGCCTTACCGGCAACACCAGGTAGCGGGTCTCGGCGCTGGTATCCCAGACCTTGACCACCACGTCGGTTGGCAGCTCCGTCCCCAGTTCTTGCAGCACCGTGCGCCCCTCCCGGACCAGGCGTGCACGGAACTCGAAGCCCTTGTACCACTCGGGCGGCAGGCCGAGCACCGGCCAGTTGGTGCAGGAGCACAAGCTGCAGACAATGACGTTCTTCACCTGCGGCGTGTCTTCCAGCGCGACGATGTATTCGCCCTGCGGTCCGGTATAGCCGAACCGGGCACACGCAGCGGTGCCGTCCTTGAGCAACAGCGCCCGGAATTGCGGATCGACCCAGGCCTTGGCGACCACACGGGCGCCGTTCTCCGGGCTCCAGCCGTGCTCCATCAATTGCGTGAGCTGCTCGACGTAGCCCTCTGGGATAAGGTCCTTGCTCTTGAGGACTTGAAACAATGCCCAGGCTCGTTCACCCGGGGTTGAAGTGCCCGCAGGCGTGGAATTGGATGGACTCATGGGGTATCTCCTATCAGTCAACGCGGTTGTGGAGTGGTTGAAACGTGCCGGTGTTTCTTATTGTTTTCCAGGTTGGGCGCTCAGAGCGTGCGCCAGTCCACCGTGGCTTCGAACGCCGCCGCGGCCTGGTAGATCGTGCCTTCGCCGTAGTGCCTGGCGACCAGCATCAGCCCGACGGGCAGCCCGTCCACCAGGCCGCAGGGAATCGACATGGCCGGATGCCCGGTGATGTCTTGTGGCGCGATATTGCCGATCATTTCCAGGGCGCGGGCCACGTATTCAGTGATCGAACAGCCCGCTGGCGGGTGGGGCTGGGCGGTGATGGGCGTGGTCGGCATCACCAGCAGGTCATAGCTCTGCAAGGCCTTGTCATAGCCTTGCCGGGCGAAGCGGGCGAGGTTCTGGGCCTTGGCGTAATACCGCCCGTTGTAGTGGGTCAGGCCGTACTGGCCGACGAACATGCACAGCTTGAGCGACGCGGATAATTGGTCCGCCTGTTCGCGCCAACCGGCCTGTTTGTCCAGCAGGCCGACGTCGTACAGGCCTTTCCAGTTAAAGCCCGCACCGTTGCCGTGCATCATCTGCATGGTCAAGCCTTCGCAACCGATGGGATGCCACAACGAACCTGCCAGGTTGTGTTCGGGAACGGACACCGGCTCGACATGGGCGCCCAACGCTTCGAGACGGGCGATAGCGTCGCGCACCTTGTCCGCCACGCGCGGGTCCTGATTGGCCAGCGCGAACCCTTCCTGCAACACGCCGATTCTGAGCCCGCTCACGCCCCGCGCCAGGTAACTGCAATAGTCATCGACCTGGGGCGCCGCCTGGCGTGGGTCGAGGCCATCGGAACCGGCCATGGCCTGCAGCATCAGCGCGTTGTCGTGCACGTTGGCGGAAATGGGGCCGACATGATCGATCGTCGCTTCAATCGCCATGATGCCGGTGTAGGGCACCAGGCCATGGGTGGGTTTCATGCCGTAGGTGCCGCAGAAGGCCGACGGGATGCGGATGGAGCCGCCTTGATCGCCGCCCACGGCGATGTCGACTTCACCAGTGGCGACCAATGCCGCGCTGCCCGATGAAGACCCGCCGGCGGCATACCCGTGACGATGGGGGTTGTGTACCGGGGCTGGGTCAGAGGTATGGCTGCCGCCCGACAGACAGTAGTGCTCGCAAGTGGCTTTGCCGAGGATGGTCGCGCCGGCATCGAGCAAACGCGTGACCACGGTGGCATCGAAGCCCGGCACAAACCCTTCCAGCGGTGCGGCGCCGTTCATCATCGGGACGCCGGCCAGGGCGATGTTGTCTTTGAGCGCGACGGTTTTACCGGCCAGCAGGCCGCCACGGGCGCCATTTACTTCAGTCCGGTAGTACCAGGCGTTGAGCGGGTTTTCCTTGGCCGAGGGACGATAGCCTGAGCTGCGCTCGTAACGTATCGGCGGAACGAAATCACACAGTTCGTCGACCAGGTCGTATGCATCGAAACTCGGTTGCATCAGGTCCAGGTAGGACGCTGCCTGTTCGTGGGTCAGTTGCATGTTCAACTGGGCCGCAATGGCTAACAGCTGATCAAGCGTGGGACGAGTAATGGCCATGATTTTCCTGTCTTTTTATCGATTCAGTCCGGGTAGCAATGGACACCAAATTAGGCCTCTATCACTGTGTTCGCATGGTTGAGCAGGACACGCATTTGGCTGAAAAGGACAGCGGCACTCAGAACACTTTCAAGACGCGCAGATTCAGGCGTGCACCTTCCCTGAAGCCTTGCTCCACCTCGAGATCCCTGCCGAGCTGCGCCTGGACCTGCAAGGTTGGATCGATAAAGTGCGTGACCGTGAAACGTGCATAGGACGTCGATACGCCATCGTGCTGGTCAACGCCGTCGACGCTGGTTGCGGCCCCGATGACATAGCCTCCGCCGAGGGCGAACGTGGTGCTTGGGGTCCAGTTGTAGCGCACGGCGGCCTGGTACTCGTAGCGCGTGTTTTCTTCGAGTTTTGCGCTGCTGGCGCCGTAGTCGTGATTGGTCGAAACCCAGGACACGTCTGCTACGGTGTCCAATGCCCACTGCGCTGAGAAGTGGTGGATGTAGGCTGCTTGTAGCGTCGCCCGCCAGCGATTCTCGCCCAGGTTCAAGGCATCGTTTTTGTCGTAGCTGCCCACGGGGATGTACAGGTAGGGGGCCAGGGCAAATACATCTTTGTTGGCGGTGGGCAGTGTCCACTTGAGCGGGGCGGTGAGAATTGGGTCGCCCACGCCGTGGGCATCGCCCAGTGCGCCGACATCACCAGCGGCGTTCATGTAGCCGAACGGCAGCAATATCTGCGGTTCCCATGAAAGGTTTTCGCCGAGGCCTACGGCATGGATGTAACGCAGGATCCCTACATCGGAGCTGAGCTTGGCGTTGTCCGAGGTTCGATGGCCGTTCTGATACAGCTCGGACCGGTCGGTGTGCTGGTAGTAAAACAGCACCGCATCGGCCCCGGCGGGCAGCGGCTCGAAATCCCCCGGCGCGACTTCAAGGGCCTGGCTTTTGGCAAATGGCAACATCCCCAGCACCAGCACGAGTCGACTCACGTTCATGGCCGTTCTCCTTGTGCGGCAGCGGCATCGCGCAGCATTCCGGTGTGCGGATGGCAGTTGATGTACTCGAAGATCTGGCTGTTGGCGTCTGACACTGACACTTCGTGGTACAGCCGCAACTTTTTCAAACCGGCGGCCACGCGGAAGAACGTCACGAAAATACACAGGTGGGTCGGGTGGGATTCGGCCCAGCGCTCGAGTTTTTCCACCGAGCGCCAGTGGCCGATGTTGTAGCTGATGTCGAGAAAGTTGCCGTCCAGGTCGATATTGCGCACGAACCGATTGCTGTAGCAGCCCAGCGGCTGGCCGTTGTCACGCAGGAAGTCCATGCCGTCCTGCAAGGTTGGCAGAATTTCGTCGAGGTACAGCGCGCGCTCATCCGCCTCGGCGTCCGCCCAATCCTGGCCGGAACGAATCAGCGTGAGGTTGTCATGCCCCAGCACCACCACCCGTCCGCCCCTGGCAGGATCACCGCTGATCACTTGCAGCTCACTGGTAGGCTTCATCCAGTCGGTCTGGGAGATCGGAAAGCGGTCGCGCATCGAGCCCCAGTAACCGTGCTCTTCGATTTCGCCGCTGGTCTTGTCCATGACTGCGCCGACACCGGGCAGATTGTCCTGGAAGGCGTACAGCGTCTCGAACTGCTCCGCGCGCGGTGCGCTGATTTCACGAAAATAGCCCAGCCCGTCGTCGAGGCGATCCTGGGAGGCCCACCAGTCGTTGACCGGTGCGCAGCGTAACCAGCGGCAGTGAGCTGCCGGGTCTTTCCAGTAGCCGACCACCATCAGGTTATCGAAGCCGCTGTTGTCGGTGTGGTGGGTCACGTCATGGTTCTGCGGGCCATCGGCGAGGCTGAAGCTGCCGACGATGTGACGCATGGCCTGGAGCGCGGCTTCGCGCTGCGTCTCCCCTCGGTACTGCACGCCGAAGTAAGCCATCACCACCTGTTCCAATTGCTCGTCGGCGCGTGCAACCCACATGGCAAAGGGTGGCTGGTACTCTTCGGGCACACGGCGAGACAGGGTGCGTGGGCATTTGAGATGTGTGTCGATTGCAGATTCCATGTTGAGCTCCTCGTTATTTTCGTTCAGGCCTACGGGCGGGCATCAGTGCTGGGGCGACGGGTCGCGCTTGGCGGTCTGTCGTCGGCGCAGCAGCTTCATGGCCCCCCACTCAATCAACCAATAAGCCGACTCTTCAGGCACGAGGTCGCGCCTCTGCAAGAGCCAGGAGGCATCAGCCGAAGGGTGTGAACAGTGTCGATGCATGGCGTGCCTCATCAGCGGGGAGTTGAGCTGCTGTGAGGTGGAAATTAGGCGTGACGGCAAGGCGGCGCTTGGTTCGTCGAGACAACCGTTTGGCTGGAAGAGACAACTCCGGTGGGGACTGCCACGGGTGATCGGCGTTGGTGCGCCCGTGTCGAAAGCTCAGGCCTCTGTGCCTCTTATTGGGGACGACGAGGGCGTTGAAAGCCACGCTTGGGTGCAGGAAACCGATAGGCGTACGTGAGGGCGAGCGTCAATGTGCCTGGCCTGTTAATTGCTAGCGCTGAAAAGCCGGTAACACCTTTTCGAGCTCTTACTGCATCGCTGTACCGAGGTCAGTGCCATGAATCCAAGCACTCAGTATTCGACCCTTGCCGTTGCTGCACCACGTCGATTTGATTACTGGAAAGAAGTGGTCTGTCGCCATTGCTTGGCGGCCGATAGCAAACCCCTGTCCCAGAGCAGTTTCGATGGCGTTCTTGCGGTCAATTCCCTGGGCGCTCTCGATCTCTGTTCCCTGTCATCGCCCCTGCATTACTGGGAGCGTTCCGAGCAGCATCTGCGCAGCGGTCCGGCCGACGATCTATGGTTGGGGTTTGCCCGAAACGGTTATGGACAGATCGAACAGAGCGGAAGAAAAGCCAGCCTGGCAACGGGCAATTTGTTTCTTTATGACGCAACGCAACCGTTCCGATTCAGCCTTGGTGGTACCGAAAACCACCTGGTGCGTATTCCGCGGGCATTGCTGACCGAACGCCTGCCGCGTATTGCGGAGCACACCGCGATGGTCCTCGATGATCGGCGGCCTGGTGTGATTCCCTTGCGGGAAATGCTGCGCCAAGCAGCGATTACGCCGGCATCCTTACAGGATCAGGGCATCTCCAGTCGCTATTCAGGGGCGTTGCTCGACCTTCTGGTGATCAGCCTGGAACTCCAGGACCTGAAGGCCACTCACCAGGAACTGGACCTTTACGGCCGCATCATGCAGTACATCCAACGGCATCTGGCCGAGCCGGACCTGTCGATTGAGGTCATCGCCCAAGCCCACAATGTGTCCACCCGCACCGTCACGCGCGCCTTCGCGCGGCACCAGAAAACCCCCGCCGCAGAAATCTGGAGGGAACGCCTGAATGCCAGCCGTGAAGCGATCGAGCGCGGCCAGGTGCGCAGTATCTCGCAAGCCGCACTGGACTTCGGGTTTTCTGACTTCTCCCATTTCAGCCATGCGTTCCGCAAAGCGTTCGGCGTCGCGCCTAACACCCTGTTGCAGCGAAATTGAGAGGGCTTATCCAAGGAAATGAGCGGTCAATGCAATAGGGTCAAGCAGGGGGAGCGCTAGCCTGCGCTCCTGTTCCTGGACATATCAACCTCAAACGTTATCTCCTCTGCAAGCTGCTGTACGCTCGAGCTGTCTGCAAGCTTGGCCAGGTTGATACCCGTAGTGCAGAACATTGATTCAGTATCTGGCTGCCTGACAAAGACGGTAGCAGTCCAGCCATTGATCAGAACGCAATCGACCTTATGCCCCGGCAGACTCTGCTCCAGACCCTCGGTCAGCGATATTTTCTTCCAGCTGTGCATGATGACGTACTGACGTGGGTAGTGATGCACGGTTGACCTGCGCATCTTCAAGAAGTGCCACTAGGCCATCATTTTCAATCTGAACAACCTTTATACCTGATTGATCAAGACCCCGAATATTCCTGCTCGGCGCTTGCCAGCAGGTTGGCGCCAGTGCTCAGTGCCAGCACCGTGAACAACAGCACCAGGATCAGCGCTTTGTTCTTGAACAGCATGTTCGGATGACCTCACCTGAACCTGAAGGAAAGCGGCCGCAAGGGCCGCGATCGTCGACTTACCAGAGGGCAATGTCATAAGTGAGGTAAAGGCGGTTGCTGTCGCGGCCCCGGGAGAATTCAGAGCGATAGACATAGTTGCGCATGCGCACCCCCAGCCCCTTGAACGTGCCGGCCTGCACCACGTAGGCCAGCTCGGTATCACGCTCCCATTCCTTGACGGTGGTTGCGGACTTACCGTCATTGCCGCTCAGGTAGCGCGTTGAAAAGGTCAGGCCGGGCACGCCGACGGCGGCGAAGTTGTAGCCGTAGTTGAGCATCCAGGTCTTCTCGTCCTCCTCGATGAATTTGCCGATGCCGGCGTTGCTGAACGAGTAGACGGTGGCGCCGCTGATGTAGGGCAGACCGGCATCTCCGCGAAGGGTCTGGTAGCCGCCGCCGACGGTATGGCCTGCGATCACGTAGGACAGCTGGCCGCTGAACATGTCGTTGTCGATTTTGCCTGCGTAGGCAGAGCCGCTATCGACACTGTTGAAGTAGCGCAGGTCGCTGGTCAGCACACCACCGGCCAGTGGCAGGTCGTGTTGGATACCGGCGAAATTCTGTCGGTAGAAGTTCTCGAGTTCTCCATAGAAATAACTCAAGCGAAGGTTTTTGCCCCATTTGTACTCAGCCCCGGCGTAGTTGAAATCCCCCGATTTTTCCCCGCTGTAGCCATCGGGCACGATCGGCACGCTGTTGGTGGAGTCGCGTAACTTGAAGCGCTCCAGGTGCCCGCCGGTGACGGTCAGGTTGTCGATGTCGGTGCTGCTGACCTGAGTGCCCTGGTAGGTCTGGGGCAACAAGCGTGCATCGTTGTAAATCAGTACCGGCGTCTTGGGCAGCAAGGTGCCGTACTTGACGGTGGTTTTGGCGAACCTGGCCTTTGCGGTTGCGCCGGCGCTGGCGAACTCGTCGGCTGCTCGCCCATCGTCATGCACCGGCATGAGCCCGGTGCCACTGCGACCGCGCCCCGAATCGAGCTTTACGCCATAGAGCCCCAGGGCGTCCACACCAAAGCCAAGGGTGCCCGGCGTGAATCCGGACTGATAGTCCAGCAGAAATCCCTGGGCCCACTCGGTACGCTCGCTTTTTGCCGTTCTGGCGGCTCGCGCACTCAAGCCGTGCTCGTCGCGAAAGTTCTCGTTGAAATACACATTGCGCAGTTGCAGCTTGAGTTTGCTGTCGTCAATAAAACCTTCGGCGTTCGCACTTGCGACCGGTACCAGGGCAAACGCGCAAAACAACGCCCGATGGGCATACACATGGTTCATGGCAAATGACTCTTTGTTGTTATTTGGGGTGCAGGGCGACACGCGCCCCGTGAGCGAGGCGCGCTGAAAGACAGCGGAGGTTGTGGGTGGATCAGGTGAACAGGCTGATGGCCCCGGTCAACAAGGCCAGCGCGGTGACGACCAGCGAGGTCAGCACGGCCCATTTGACGGTGGCCTTCTGGAAGTCGCCGATATCGCGATCGACCATGCCCACCAGCAACAGGGTCGAGGCCACCAGCGGGCTCATGAGGTGGACGGGCTGCCCCAGGATCGAGGCGCGCGCGATTTCAACCGGGTCGATGCCATACGCCGCGGCGGCATTGGCCAGGATCGGCACCACGCCAAAATAGTAGGCGTCATTGGACAGCACGAACGTCAGCGGCATGCTGGTGATCGCCACCACCAATGGAAACAGGTGGCCCCAGGACGGCGGGATCCAGTCGACGAGGGTCTGCGCCAGGGCGTCCACCATCTTTGTGCCGGAAAAAATCCCGGCAAAGATCCCGGCGGCGAATACTAGCAACACCACGGTCATGGCGTTACCCGAGTGCGCCAGGATGCGTTCTTTCTGAATATCCAATTGCGGGTAGTTGATCATCAGCGCGAGCACAAAGCCGATCAGGAACAGGATCGCGGAGTGCATCAACCCCATCACCAGGGCCGCCATCACCGCAATGACCAGCACCAGGTTGACGTAGGCCAGTTTCGGACGCTTGTGGGGGGTGTCCTCAAGAATCGCGTTGATGTAGCAATCGCCGCCACCGCTCTGCAGTTGGACGTTGCCGATCCGCTTGCGCTCGGCACGCCCCAGCAGGAAGGCGGTGAAGATCACCCACAGGGCGCCGCCGATCATGGTCGGCAGCAACGGCACGAAGTATTCGCCGGCATCCAGGCCCAACGCGGCAATAGCCCGTGTCGCGGGGCCGCCCCAGGGGGTCATGCCGCTCATGATGCTCAGCGACAGCATGGAAATGGTCGCCAGGATCATCGGGTTCATGCCGATGCGCTTATACAGCGGCAGCATTGCCGCACAGGTGATCATGTAGGTCGTGGTGCCGTCGCCGTCGAGTGCGACCAGCAACGAGAGCAGGGCAGTGCCGACCGCGATCTTCATCGGGTCGCCATTGACCCGCTTGAGGATCTTGCGGATCAGCGGGTCGAACAAGCCTGCGTCGATCATCAGGCCAAAGAACAGGATCGCGAACAACAGCAGTGCGGCAGACGGTGCGACCATTTTCAGGCCGTCGAGCATCATCTTGCCGGTGGTGCCGCCGAAACCGCCAAGCACCGCGAAGACGATAGGTACAACGGTAAGCGCGACGATTGGCGACAAACGCTTCGTCATGATGAGGACGGTAAATACGACCACCATGGCCAGGCCAAGGAAAGCGAGCATAGGACGATTCTCTTGTTGTTATCGTAATAGTGGCTGACGCCGAGGCGCACGCGCCCTGATCCGCCGGGCGGCCGAAGGCGCCTGGCGGAGGAGGGGTCAAGTCAGGGAGGGGCGTTGCCCGGTTATTGTTAAGCGCGCTTGGGGACTTTCAAGTCTTCCCAGGCTTCTACCGGCGTCGCAGAGGGTTTTGCGTCGAGCATCCGGTGCAGCGTTTCGCGATGGCAGGCATTTTCCGATAGGGAAATCACTACCGTCGCGACGGCGTTGCTGGCCAGGCTGGTCAGGGCGCGCGCTTCGGACATGAAGCGGTCAACCCCGATCAGCAGCGCCAGGCCGGCCAACGGGATATCGTGAATGACCGTCAAGGTCGAAGCGAGCGCGACGAACCCGCTGCCCGTCACGCCGGCGGCACCTTTGGAGGACAACAGCATGATCGCCAGCATGGTGATGATTTGCGTCAGGCTCAGGTCAATGTTGCAGGCCTGGGCAATGAAAATCGCCGCCAACGACAGGTAAATAGCCGTGCCGTCCAGGTTGAACGAGTAGCCGGTGGGGAGTACCAGGCCTACGACGCCTTTCTTGCAGCCCAGCGCTTCGAGTTTTTCCAGCATGCGTGGCATGACCGGTTCCGTGGAGGACGTGCCCAGCACCACCAGGAATTCTTCGCGAAAGTAGCGCAACAGTTTCCACAGGCTGAAGCCGTTGCTACGGCAAATGCTGCCCAGGACCACGAACACGAAGAAGCCGCAGGCGATGTACAACGTCATGATCAACTTCGCCAGCGAACCCAGCGAAGTGATGCCGTACTGACCCACGGTGAACGCCAGGGCGCCGAAGGCACCGACCGGGGCAAAACGCATCAGGTACGCGAAGATCTTGAAGACCATCTGCGAAGCGGCTTCGAGTACGTCGAGTACCGGCTTGCCACGCTCGCCCAGGGATGACAAGGCAAACCCGGACAACACTGCAATAAAGAGCACCGGCAGCACTTCCCCCTTACTGAAGGCACCCACGAAGGTTTCGGGGATGATGTGCATGAAGAACTCCACAACCCCAAGCTTTGCCGCCGACTCGGTGTACTGGGCCAAGCCTTTGGTGCTCAGTTGGGTGGGATCAATGTTCATGCCGACGCCCGGCTGGAACACATACACCGCCACCAGGCCAATCACCAGGCTGATCACCGTAAGGCCAAAAAACAGCAGCATGGTCTTGCTGAGCAGGCGTCCAAGCGAGCGTTTGTCGCTCATTCCGGCAATGCCGGTGACGATGGTGCAGAACACCACGGGGGCAATCATCATCTTGATCAGCTTGATGAACGCATCACCCAGTGGTTTGAGCGCGATGGCCTGCTGAGCCCAGAAATGCCCGACCACAATGCCCAGCACCACGGCGCAGAGGATCTGGAAGTAGAGCGATTTAACAACTTTCATGGCATCACCCATTTTTAGAATTGTGCGGATGCAAAAATGCCAACGACCGCCGGAATTATCCGGCGAGGCGCTGTGACTCAGTGGCGTAGACGTAACCGGAGAAAAGCCTGCGCGCGGTGCGTACGACGGACGCTTGAATTGTCTCACCATTGCTGCCGGTGTAGGACAATACGACATCAATCCCGCCGCTTGGATGTTCGATACGCACCGCTTCACGACGCGGCGTGCTGACCCCGCCAAGCATCTGCGCGACGATACTGCCTTCTATCACGCACGCGGTGGCCAGACCAATCGAGCCGGTAATGGCGAGCGCGCGGTGGCAGTTGTGCGGCATGAAATAGCGAACCTGAATCGTACCGCCAGCTTTCGCGGGCGAGACCAGCACCGGCTTGGGAATCACTTTGCCGCTGACATCGCCCAGGCCCATGGCCAGGCCGGCCTGGAGCCGCAATGTCTCCAGGCGTCGCAGGAACTCCTTATCGGCGTCCAGTTCCGCTGGGCTCTCATCGCCTCGCTTGCCCAGTTGGCTGGCTTCGACGAGCACCATGGGCATCGCCATGTCGATACAGGTCACTGCAATGCCATCAAAGACGTCCTGCGTGTTGCCGGTGGGAAAGAGCTTGCCCGTCTTGCTGCCGGCTGCATCCAGGAAGGTCAGTTGCACCGGCGCCGCAGTACCGGGCACGCCATCAATGGCGGTATCGCCCTCATAACTGACTTTGCCATCCGGTGTGTACACCTGGGAATGGATGAAGGTCCCGGTGTTGACGTTGCGAATGCGCACGCGGGTGCGTCCGGGGGTGGCTTTGACCAGGCCCTGTTCGATGGCGAATGGGCCAACCGCACACAGCATGTTGCCGCAATTGGGTGCGCTGTCGACTCTGCGCTGAGACACCATCACTTGGACAAACAAGTAATCGACGTCCGCATCCGGGTGCAGCGAAGGGCTGACAATCGCAACCTTGCTGGTTTGCGGGCTGCCACCACCGATTCCGTCGATCTCCAGTTCATGACCGGAGCCCATCAGGTTGAGTAGCAGTTCGTCGCGGGCCTCGATGGACGACGGCAAATCCCAGTCGAGAAAAACCGGACCTTTGGAGGTACCACCGCGCATCAGCACACAGGGGATTCTTTGCATAATACTGACTCTTGTTGATCAATCGAGGTAATTGATGCTCTGTGAGCAAGAGTCTCAAGCTTTGAAAAATGTTTCCAATGCAAAAATTGACGTTATTATTGCGTTTGGCGAATGATGAATGTGCGCTAAACGACTTCCCAATTTCCTTGGCTGATGAGACTGGACATGGACTATGAGCTGAATGACATACGATCTTTCGTGAAAATCGCCGAATTGGGGAGCTTTCACGAAGCGGCCGATGCTTTGCATCTGTCTCAACCTGCACTCAGCCGGCGGATAAAAAAACTCGAAGAGGGGCTGGGCACGGCGTTGCTGGATCGCACCACCCGCAAAGTCAGCCTTACCAGCGTCGGGCGTGACTTTCTTCCCAAGGCGCGCCGGTTGCTGGATGACTTCGACGAGTCGATTCTTAATATCCGTGAACTGGCCGAACGCCAGATCGGCCGTGTAACCCTGGCGTGTATCCCTACCGCCGCGTTCTATTTCCTGCCTTCAGTGATCCGTCTGTACAACGAGCGCTACCCGAAAATCCGCATCCGTCTGCTGGATTTGAGTGCGAATGAGGGGCTTGAAGCGGTGCTGCGCGGGGAAGCCGACTTCGGTATCAACATGATGAGTGGGCAGCACCCGGACATTGAGTTCGTGCCATTGGTCAGTGAGCCCTTTGTATTGGCGTGCCGGCGTGATCACGAGCTGGCAGGGCGCAGTTCGGTCACCTGGTCTGAATTGAGCGATTACCGCCTTATCGGGGTAGGGCGTTTGAGCGGCAACCGCATGCTGCTCGACCACGCTTTGTCGGGCTTGAGTTGGCGGCCGCAATGGTTCTATGAAGTCCAGCACCTTTCGACTTCATTGGGCCTGGTGGAGGCCGGCCTGGGGGTTTCGGCGATGCCAAGCCTGGCCATGCCGGCTGATGATCATCCCACCCTGGTCAGCGTTCCATTGATCGAGCCCGTGGTGAACCGCTCTTTGGGCCTGGTTTACCGCCGAGGGTCATCGCTTTCGCCGGCGGCGGAAAAATTCGTCTCGATACTGCTTGAGCAATGGCCACAGTGACCGGCCGCGTGTTGCCGTTCGCCGGCGGTCATCGTCATGAATGCGAGGTGGGCATGCTCTGAGTTGTTACTTCTGCCCACTGAGGGGGCGTTTTCTGAGCGGTCTGGTAGCAAGCTTGTGCACGATCCCTTCACGGTTTCCGCTGATGCAATGGGCCTATTTCATTTGAATCAAGCGCTTGGATCATAGAGCCGTGATTTGGCATGCTTCCTGCTTTTTCGTATCCATGGATAATTGGATACAAAAATTCAAAAGGTGCTGCCGATGCAATTTGCCCCCGCTTACGTTGACCGCCAGCCCCTCACCGCCGAGGAGGAGGCCTACAACTTCCTGCTCGATGCCATTTGCGGCGGTCGTTACCGCAAAGGCGACCGTCTGATCGCCGAAGATATCGCCAGCGAAATCGGCATGAGCCGCATGCCGGTGCGCGAAGCCTTTCGCCGCCTGGACGCCCAGGGCCTGGTGACCTTGCGGCCCAATCGCGGCGCCATCGTCAGCGGCCTGGATATCGATGAACTGCACGAAGTGTTCGAAATGCGCAGCGCCCTCGAAGGCCTGGCGGTGCGCGTCGCGGTGGGGCGTATCGGCGAGCGCCAGTTGGCCGCGCTGGAGCGCTTGCTCGACGCGATGGACGACTACCGCGACGACAGCGCCGCCTGGGTCAGCCGGCACCGCGCTTTCCACGAATACCTGTGCAGCCTCAGTGGCCGCCCACGCCTGATGAAGCAGATTTCGGCGCTGTACTCACTGGTCGAAGCGCCCATGCGCCTGTGGTTGCAGCACGGCGAAAAACCCCTCAGTGCCCGCCAGGAACACGCGGTGATCCTCGACGCGATCCGTGCCGGTGACGCCGCCCGCGCCGAGGCCGTGGTGCGCGAACACATCGAAGGCACCGTGCCTGCACTGATCCAGTTCCTGCAAACCGAACAACAATAAGAAACACCTGCTGTGTGTTGACGTTGAGTCCTGCCCCGTTAATCAACGAACTGGAGTGTCTGGTCATGCATAAACACCGCGCCTTGCTGGTGGCTGTCTCCCTCGGCCTCTGTACCCAATGGGCCGTTGCCGCGCCCCAGGTGCCGGAGCGCCTGAAGAACGTCGACAAACTCATCTACTGCTCGGGGATGGATTCACCGCCGCTGGTGTCCTTCGATGAAGCACAGAAACCCCGCGGGCTCACCATCGACCTGGGCCTGGAGATCGCCAGGCGCCTGGGCGACAAGCAGGTGCAGTGGCGAGTGATTCCGTTCTCTGGCCTGGTGCCGGCATTGCTCGCCCAGCAGTGCGACATGATCGTCGACCAACTGTTCGACAAGCCTGAGCGACGCCAGGTGATCGACATCGTCAACTACATGTATTCCAGCCAATCGGTGGTGGTGCCCAAGGGCAACCCCAAGGGCATCAAGACCCTGGATGACTTGTCCGGACACAAGGTCGCGGTGCTCAACGGCTCCACCATCAAGACCCTGCTGGACGCGCAGAACGACAGCCTGGCCAAGGCCGGCAAACCGCCGATGAAACTGGTGGTGTACAACACCGACACCGACGCCTTCCAGGCCCTGCGCATCAGCCAGGTCGACGCCTACGGTACCACCGTGGAAACGGCCGGCTATTACGCCGCCATGGCCCCGGACCTGTTCCAGGAAGGCGTGCCAGCGTTCAGCCGCATCCTCACCGGTTTGGGCATGCGCAAGGACGACCCGCAACTCACCGCCGCCGTGCAGCAGGTGATCAGCGACATGCGCAGCGACGGCAGCTACGTCCAGTTGCTGAACAAATGGCATGTCAGCAGCGACACACTCGACTGAGGCATACCGGCGATGAATTTCAATTGGGATGTGTTCTGGCAGTACCTGTTGCAGCCGAGCGGGGTGTACCTCACCGGGCTGTGGCTGACCTGCCTGATCGCGGTGTCGGCGATGCTGCTGGGCTGCGTGCTGGGGCTGGCGGCGGCGCTGCTGCGCTTGTCGAAGAACCCGCTGTTGCACTTGCCGGTACGCTTTTATGTGTGGCTGATGCGTGGTACGCCGCTGCTGGTGCAGATCGTATTCCTGTACACCGCGCTGGCGGCGGGCGGGATTTTCCGTTTCGAGGACATCGCGCTGTTCGGCCTGGTCATCCCCGGCAATATCCAGGCGGCGATCATCGCGCTGGGCTTGAACGAAGGCGCGTACATGGCCGAGATCATCCGCGCCGGCATCGGCGCGGTGGACAAGGGCCAATACGAAGCCGGGCGTTCCCTGGGCATGGGCTTTGCCAAGCTGATGCGGCGCATCGTGCTGCCCCAGGCGTTTCGCGTGATCGTGCCGCCGCTGGGCAATGAGTTCAACGTGATGCTCAAGAACACCACCCTGGTCAGCGTGATCGGCGTGCAGGAATTGCTGCTGAGCACGCAGATGGTCACCTCGGCGACGTTCCGCGTGTTCGAGTTGTACCTGGTCGTGGCGATTTACTTTTTGATGCTTACCACGCTGTGGGGCTTTTTCCAGCGCTGGCTGGAGGCGCGCTTCGGCCAGTCCGACCGGCCATCCGCGCCGCCACCGGCGTCCAGCCGCATGTTCGGGCGCAGCACCTTGAAACTGCTGAGGGGACGATAACCATGGCGCACCAGAGTGAAGAACTGATCATCGAGGCGCTGGACATCCACAAGTCGTTCGGCACCCTGCAGATCCTCAAGGGCATCTCCCTGCAAGTGCGGCGCGGCGAAGTGGTGGTGCTGATCGGCGCCTCCGGCTCGGGCAAGACCACCTTTATCCGCTGCATCAACCTGCTGGAAGACATCCAGAGTGGGCGCATCCGCGTCAACGGTCGTGCCATGGGCTATCGCGAGCGCAGCGATGGCAGCCTGGTACGCGATTCGGAGCGCAACATCGCGCGCCAACGCCGCGACATCGGCATGGTGTTCCAGCGTTTCAACCTGTTCCCCCACATGACCGCGCTGGAAAACATCATCGAAGCGCCGATCCAGGTGCTCGGCACATCTCGCGCCGAAGCCTTGGAGCAAGCCCGTGGATTGCTGGCGCGGGTCGGCCTGGCGGACAAGGCCAGCCATTACCCGTCGATGCTTTCCGGCGGCCAGCAGCAGCGGGTGGCGATTGCCCGCGCCCTGGCGATGAAACCCCAGGCCATGCTGTTCGACGAACCCACCAGCGCCCTCGACCCGGAAACCGTCGGCGAGGTGCTGCAGGTGATGAAGGAGCTGGCCGAGGAGGGCATGACCATGGTGGTGGTCACCCACGAAATGGGCTTTGCCCGTGAAGTGGCCGACCGCGTGGTGGTGCTCGACCAGGGCGAACTCATCGAACAAGGGCCGCCGGAACAGATTTTCAGCCGCCCCAGCCATCCCCGTACCCGGGCCTTTCTCAGTCGTGTGTTGTGAGTCTTTCCATCACCCTGTGTTGACGAGTCTTAGCCATGTTGAAATTTTCTGCTCACGAGTACCCCTATCCCTCGCAGCGCCAAAGCGTGTTTGCCCGTCGCGGCATGGTTGCGGCGTCCCAGCCCCTGGCGGCCCAGGCCGGTATCCAGATCATGCAACAGGGCGGTAACGCCATTGATGCGGCGATTGCCACGGCGGCCGCGCTCACGGTGGTGGAGCCCACCGGCTGTGGCCTGGGCGGCGACGCGTTCGCGCTGGTCTGGTGCAAGGGCCGGCTGCACGGCCTGAACGGCAATGGCCACGCGCCGGCGGCCTTGAGTATCGAGGCGGTCAAGGCGGCGGGGCACGACCGGATGCCGCTGTATGGCTGGACACCGGTCACCGTGCCCGGTTGCCCATCGGCCTGGGCCGAGCTGTCCGAGCGCTTCGGCAAGTTGCCGTTTGCCGAGTTGCTGCAGCCCGCCATCAGCCTGGCGCGTGACGGCTTCCCGTTGTCGCCGGTGATCGCCCAGCTCTGGCAGGCCGCGCTGGATGAATTCGGCCCCCATCGTGACCCGGCCCTGGACGCCTGGTTCGACACGTTCCTGATCGACGGCCGTGCGCCCCGGGCGGGTGAGATATTCCGCAACCCGGCCCAGGCACGTACCTTGGAAGAACTCGCCGCTACCCGTTGCGAAAGCTTGTATCGCGGTGCCCTGGCCGAACGCCTGGATGTGCATTCCAGGGCCAGTGGCGGTTACCTGCGCGCCAGCGACCTCCAGGATTATCGCGCCCAATGGGTGGACCCTATCCACGTCAACTACCGAGGGGTGGACGTCTGGGAAATCCCGCCCAGCGGCCAGGGCCTGGTGGCGCTGATGGCGTTGAAAATCCTTGAAGGCTTCAGCTTCGATCACCGCGACAGCCAGCAGACCTGGCACCGCCAGTTGGAGGCGATGAAACTCGCCTACAGCGACGGCCTGCACCACATCACCGACCCGTTGCACATGCGCGTGGCCGTCGCCGACCTGCTCAGCGATGCCTACAGCACCCGCCGCCGTGGGCAGATCGGCGAACAGGCGCAGCCGCCCAAGCCCGGCGACCCCCATGCCAGCGGCACGGTGTACCTGGCCACGGCGGATGCCGAGGGCAATATGGTCTCGTTCATCCAGAGCAACTACCACGGCTTCGGCTCCGGCGTGGTGCTGCCCGACAGCGGCATCGCCCTGCAGAACCGTGGGCAGGAATTCAGCCTCGACCCAAGTCACGCCAACTGCCTGGCACCGGGCAAGAAAACCTTCCACACCATTATTCCCGGCTTCCTCACCAAGGACGGGCAGGCCCTCGGGCCATTCGGCGTGATGGGCGGCTACATGCAACCCCAGGGCCATGTGCAGATGGTGATGAACCTGGTGGACTTCGGCCTCAACCCGCAAGCGGCCCTGGACGCGCCGCGCTGGCAATGGCTGGGCGACATGAAGGTCGGCATCGAACACGGTGCCTCTAGTGACCTGGCCAATGCCCTGGCGCGACGCGGGCACCAGGTGCAGATCGCCAGCGACCTCACCGACTACGGGCGTGGCCAGATCATCCTGCGTGATCCGGTCAGTGGTGTATTGTGCGGTGGAACGGAGCCAAGGACGGATTCAACGATCGCAGTGTGGTAAGCGAAAAAAATTGGCTGAAGCCTGTCCCTTTTTTTCACCTCGCCTGTCATTCCAGGCAAGTGAACAATATCGAGAGCTTCCGCCAATGCCCGCAGTCCGCCCCTTGCTCAAACTGAGCCTGATGCTGAGCCTCAGCGCCAGCCCGTTTTTCGCCGCCGTCAGCTACGCCGAAGACACCGCCGCCCGGCGCAGCTACCAAGTGCCGGCGGGCAGCCTGAGCGCGGCGCTGACGCGTTTTGCCGGGCTGTCGGGGGTCAACCTGTCGGTGGACCCGGCGCTGGTCAGCGGGCGCAGCAGCACTGGCTTGTCCGGCGAATACGGCGTGGAGGAGGGCTTTGCCCGCCTGCTGCAAGGTTCCGGCCTGCAACTGCAAGCCATGGGCGAGCAGGCCTACATGCTGGTGCCGGTGCCGGAGGGCAGCAGCCTGGAACTGGCGCCCACGTCGATCCTTGGCACCACCGGCCTGTACGACGGCGACACCTACGCCGGTGGCCAGGTGGCGCGCCGCACGGCGCAGGGCTTGCTGGGCACGCGGGATTTCATGGAGACTCCGTTCAGCATCACCACCTACACCCAGGAGGCGGTGAAAAACCAGCAGGCACGCACCCTCGGCGACCTGATCGCCGCCGACCCCTCGGTGCGCGCCACCAACCCGGCCGGTGGGCGCTACGAGCAATTCACCATTCGCGGGTTCAGCCTGTTCAACAGTGACGTGGCCTACAACGGCTTGTACGGCGTGCTGCCGACGTACACCATCGACATGGAAATGGCCGACCGCGTCGACATCCTCAAAGGCCCGAGCCAGTTGATCAACGGCATCTCGCCGCGTGGCAGCGTGGGCGGCGGGATCAACGTGGTGCCCAAGCGCGCCACCGACAAGGACATCAACTCGTTTACCGGCAACTGGGCGTCCGACAGCCAGGCCGGCGGTGCGGTCGACATTGGCCGACGCTTTGGCGAGGACAACCAGTACGGCATTCGCTTCAACGGCGTGAAGCAATCCGGCGACACCGCCTGGGACCACCAGAGCGTCGACCGCGAAATGGCCGTGCTGGGCCTGGATTTTCGCGGCGAGCGCCTGCGCCTTTCCACCGATATCGGCCACACCGAGCGCGACACCGATGCCCCCCAGGAGCGCGTGCAGGTGGCGGCCGCTGCGCCGGTGCCGAGTGCCAGCGATGTGCGCCGCAACTATGCGCAGTCGTGGAGCAAGGCTCGCACCAATGACACCTTTGGTACGGTCAACGCCGAGTACGACCTCAGTGACAACGTGATGCTCTACGGTGGCGTGGGCGCGCGCAAAAGCAACCACGACTTCCTGCGCCACGCGGTTTCGGTGACCAATGCGGCCGGCGATTTCAGCGTGCAGCCGCGGGATTTCACCCGCGATGAAAACGTGCGCACCTACACCGCTGGCGTGCGCAACTGGTTCCATACCGGGCCGGTGAGCCATGAGGTCAACCTGGCCGCCAGCTACTTCGACATGGACTTCACCAACGGCGGTGCGCGGTATACGGCGCCGTCGAGCAATCTCTACAACCCTGTGCAGTCGCCGACGCCGTCACGGCCGACGCGCTTCGATCCCAAGGTCTACACCGAAAACAAATTCAGCGGCGTGGCCTTGTCCGACACCCTGGGTTTTTTCGACGACCGCCTGTTGCTCACCCTCGGTGCGCGCTGGCAGCGGGTCAAGGTGACTGACTGGAGCGACGGGATCAAAGGCGACACCGCCTATGACGAAGAAAAGGTATCGCCGTCGGGCGGCCTCCTGTTCAAGGCCACCGACAAGTTGTCGCTGTACGCCAACTACATGGAGGGCCTGAGCCAGGGCAAGATCGCGCCGTCGACCTCGAGAAACGAAGACGAGATCTTCCCGCCGTTCATCAGCCGCCAGGTGGAAGTGGGCGCCAAGTACGATGCCGGTGCCTTCGCGGTGACCGCCGCCGTGTTCCGCATCAAGCAACCGGCCTATGAAACCAATGCGACCACGCGGCTGTTTGGCCCCAACGGCAAGCGCGAGAATGCCGGTGTGGAATTGAGCGTGTTCGGCGAACCGCTCAAGGGCTTCCGCCTGCTGGGCGGGGTGATGTACATCGACAGCAAACTCAAAGACACCACCAATGGCACCTGGGACGGCAACCGTGCGCCGGCCACGCCCAAGTACAACGTCAACCTCGGCGCCGAATGGGACGTGCCGGGCCTGGAAGGCCTGACGTTGACCAGCCGTGGCATCTACTCCAGCTCGCAGTACCTGGACCAGTCCAATGTCAAGGAAATCGACGCCTGGAACCGCCTCGACGTCGGCGCACGCTATGGCTTCAAGGTGGATGACAAGCACATCACCCTGCGGGCGAATGTGGAGAACGTCGCCGATAAACGCTACTGGAGCTCGGCCGGTGCATCGGATGACAGCGAGCCGGGGCTGACCCTGTCGACACCGCGCACCTACCTGCTGTCGGCCACCGTCGACTTCTGACACTGGGCTGTGCAGGTTATAAATGAGAATGTTTTTTGATCACGCCGCGCCGATATGGAATAGTACCCGCCGTTTTCCCCGGCCTGCCTAGCCGGGGTGTTTTAACGCCGAGGTCCTTGTCATGCGAATGCTGCGTTCCATCCCCACCCTGGCCGCCTGTGTCCTGGCGTTCTCGTCCAGCCTGCTGAGCGCCGCCCCCATCGACCTCAACGACGGCCAGCACGCCGTGCATCTGCCCGATGCCCCCAAGCGCGTGGTGGTGCTGGAGTTTTCCTTTCTCGACAGCCTGGCCGCCGTTGACGTCACCCCGGTCGGCGCCGCCGATGATGGCGATGCCAACCGCGTGTTGCCCCGCGTACGCCAGGCCATCGGCCAATGGCAGTCGGTGGGCCTGCGCTCGCAGCCGAGCATCGAGGAGATCGCCCGGCTCAAGCCCGATCTGATCGTGGCCGACCTCAATCGCCACCAGGCGCTGTACAGCGACCTGGCGAGCATCGCGCCGACCTTGCTGCTGCCGTCCCGTGGCGAGGATTACCAGGGCAGCCTCAAATCCGCCGAACTGATTGGCAAGGCCCTCGGCAAGAGCGCGCAGATGGAGGCGCGCATCCAGAAGAACCGTGAAAACCTCAAGGCCATTGCGCAACAGATCCCGGCCGGCGCCAGCGTGTTGTTCGGTGTGGCGCGTGAGGACAGCTTCTCCGTGCATGGCCCGGACTCCTACGCCGGCAGCGTGCTTGAGGCCATCGGCCTGAAAGTCCCATCGGTACGCGCCAACGCCGCGCCCACCGAGTTCGTCAGCCTGGAACAGTTGCTGGCCCTCGACCCGGGTTGGTTGCTGGTCGGTCATTACCGTCGCCCCAGCATCGTCGACAGCTGGAGCAAGCAGCCGTTGTGGCAAGTGCTCGGCGCCGTGCGCAATAAGCATGTGGCCGAAGTGGATGGCGACAGCTGGGCGCGCAACCGTGGCGTGCTGGCGTCGGAGCAGATCGCCGAGGATGCGCTGGCGATTCTCAAGGGCGGTAAAGCCGTATTGAGCCAATAACCGTGCAACGCAGTTTCGCCGCCGTTGGCATTCTGCTGTCGGGTGCCGGGTTGTTCTGGCTGTCGCTGTACAGCTGGTCGCCATTTACCCTGACAGCGACGGATGCGTGGAATGGCCTGGTTCACCAGGGCCGCGTCGGCGGCAACATGGCCTATATCGTCGCCCAGTTACGTGTGCCACGGGCCGTGTGTGCCGCGTTGGTCGGTGCCTGCCTGGGCCTCGCGGGGGCGCTGATGCAGGGCATTACGCGCAACCGCCTGGCCTCGCCGTCGCTGTTTGGCGTGACGGCGGGCGCCGCGCTGGGACTGGCCCTGTTTTCCACCGGCCTGGTCGCGCCGCCCTTTGCCGGCGGTGCGCTGTTGATGACCTGCCTGGGCGGCGCGCTGGCCTGGTTCACCGTGTTCAGCCTGGGCGGTGCCTGGTCGCCGACCACGGCCCAGGGCCGTCTGGTTTTGGCTGGCGTGGCCGTGGCGGCGTTGTGCGCCGCGTTGACCCGGCTCACAGTGATCCTGGTCGAGGCCCAGGCGCAAAGCGTGCTCAACTGGCTGGCCGGTTCACTGGCCAATGTCGGCGCTGCGCAGGTGCAACTGCTCTGGCCATGCACCTTGATCGGCGGCCTGTGGGCACTCTGGTGTGCGCCGCGCCTGAACCTGATCAACCTTGGCGAAGACGCCGCACGCTCGCTGGGCGTCGGCATCGCCAGCCTGCGGCTGCAGGTGTTTGTCGCCAGTTTGCTGCTGGTGGGCGCCACCGTTTGTGCGGTGGGGCCGATCGGGTTTGTCGGGCTGATCGCGCCGAATATCCTGCGTCAGTTTCTGGGCAATGACTACCGCTGGCTGATCCCGCTGAGCGCCACATTGGGCGCGGTGATCGTGCTGGGGGCCGACCTGCTCAGCCGCGCCGTTGCCTTCCCGGTGGAAAC
The DNA here is from genome assembly GCF_019823005.1 of Pseudomonas sp. DR208. NCBI lineage: Bacteria > Pseudomonadati > Pseudomonadota > Gammaproteobacteria > Pseudomonadales > Pseudomonadaceae > Pseudomonas > Pseudomonas sp. DR208. Next base: position 4,281,286 of record NZ_CP081944.1, on the reverse strand, counting down.
GCCGGCGGGGGTGGTCACCGCGCTGATCGGCGCGCCGTTTTTCCTCTTTCTTGCCAGGCGCGCCCTATGATCCGCCCACGACTGCGCTTGTGGCTGCTGCTCGGCCTGTTGCTGCTGGCAACCGGGGTCAGCCTCAGCGCCGGCACCCTGTGGCTCACGCCGCACACCGTTTTCGAACGCCTGCTGGCCCACGACGTCCTTGACTTCGAAGTGTGGAACCACCGCCTGCCGCGCAGCCTGATCGCGATTCTTGCCGGTGCGGCCTTCGGCCTGGCCGGGGCGATTGTGCAGGGCGTGATCCGTAATCCGCTGGCCTCGCCGGAGATCCTCGGCGTAACCCAAGGCGCCGGGCTCGCGCTGACCGTGGCGATCATCAGTTGGCCACACCTGCCGATTGCGTGGCTGCCGCTGGTGGCTTGCCTGGGCGGGGCGGGTGGTGCGCTGTTATTGGCGCTGTACAACACCGGCGTGAGTTTTTCCGGGGTGCGCTTTGCGTTGTCCGGGGTGGCGATTGCGGTGACCTTGTCCAGTGTCACCGAGTTTCTGATTCTCTCTCACCCCTTGGATATCAACACCGCGCTGCTCGCGCTGACCGGCAGCCTGTGGAGCCGCAACTGGCACCATGTGGCGCTGGTGTTGCCGTTCCTCGTATTGATCCCCGTGGGCCTGTGCCTGGCCAAGCCGCTCAACCTGATCGCCTTGGGCGATGAGGCGGCCCACAGCCTGGGCACCGCGCTGAGCCGTACGCGTTGGTCGGCGATGGCCTGCGCGGTGTTGCTCACCAGCCTGGGCGTGGGGGTGATCGGTCCGATTGGCTTTATCGGCCTGGTCGCGCCGCACATGGCGCGCCGGCTGGTGGGCGGGCATCACCAGTACCTGCTGCCGGCGGCGATGCTGATCGGTGCGTTGCTGCTGGTGCTCGCCGATACGCTGGGGCGCACGCTGATCGCGCCCAGCGAAATCCCCGCCGGGGTGCTTACGGCGGTGATCGGCGCGCCGTATTTTCTTTGGTTGCTGGCACGGTTCAGGGGTTGATGACATGAGTATTCTCCAGGCACGTGAGCTGGACATCGGCTACGGCGCCACCCGTATCGTGCAAGGTCTGTCCTTTGCACCGCCCGCCGGCAAGGTCACCGCGTTGATCGGCCCCAATGGCTGCGGCAAGTCCACCTTGCTCAAGGCCTTCGCGCGCATCCTCAAGCCGACTCAGGGCGAGCTGACCCTGGATGGCCAGGCCTATGCCAGCCTGTCTGCCCGCCAGTTGGCCCGGCACATCGCATTCTTGCCGCAAGTGTTGCCGGTGCCGGAAGGCGTCAGCGTGCGCCAGTTGGTTGCCTATGGCCGCAGCCCGCATAACTCGCTGTGGGGACGCCTGAGCGGCAGTGATCAAGCTCACGTGAGTCAAGCCATGCAGCGCCTGGAACTGGACGTGCTGGCTGATCGCGCCCTGGCGGACCTGTCCGGCGGCCAGCGCCAGCGTGCCTGGCTGGCGATGGTGTTGGCGCAGAATGCGCCGGTGGTGCTGCTGGATGAACCCACCACTTACCTCGACATCAGCCATCAGGTCGAACTGCTCGACCTGATGGGCGAACTGGCTGCCGAGGGTAAAACCGTGATCACCGTGCTGCATGACATCAACCAGGCCTGCCGTTATGCCGATCACCTGGCGGTGATGCACGGCGGCAAACTGGTCGCTGATGGCACACCGGCGGAGGTGGTCAGTGCCGAGTTGATGCGGCGGGTATTTGAGGTGCAGGTGCAGGTGATGCAAGAGCCGGTCGCCGGCACGCCGATGTGCCTGGTTGAAAAAAGCACTCGGGCCAAGGCCTGATCAAGATCAAGACCGACTCGCTTCGCATCGTGGCTACGGTTTTCGTTCTGTGTAGCCGGCATGCTGTGGCGAGCGGGCTTGCCCCGCGTTGGGCTGCGAAGCAGCCCCAAAAACAGTCACGCAATCCAATCAGCGCGCTCCCACATTTCAACGCTCGATAATCCTGGTGAACGGCCACTCGAAAGTGCGAGTGTGCTCCGCGTCGCAGGTGAAGTAAGTCCTGTGAATTTATTGGGCTGCCGTTTAATTGTGGCAAAGCGCACAAGTGGCTAATTGCAACTAGCGAAGTAGTGGCTATTAGCTGCTAAGGCTCTGTCACGGGGTTCTTGGTCATTGTGTTTATTTTATTCCCCTCTTTCAGGAACTAGCGCTATAACTTCCAGTCGATAACCCCGGCTTGCTCTCGCTTGGGTTATGGCTAACTAATGGCATGTTTAAGTAGTTCCAAATAGCCATACTTTCTCGTAATACTAGATACCTCAACCTTATGTCGTCAGCGCCTATCGATGCCTGCCAGATGCAGATCCCGCACACCGACCAGGTGTGTGAGTGGTTGATGCAGCATGCTGGGCTGAAAACGGTAGACCTGGAGCGCGCCCGGCGCTTGCCGTCGGATGACCTGCTAAGCCTGCTGACCCGCCTGGGCCTGGTTTCCGATATCGAACTGGCCCGCGCCTGGGCGGCGTTGCTCGGTGCGCCGCTGTTGCTGGCGGACGCCGCGCCGCCGTTGCTCGATCCCTTGCCTGCCCTGACTGAACGCTTCATGCGCCATTACCAGGTCGCGCCCATGGGCTGGACCCAGGGTGGCCTGCGCGTGCTGGCCGCCAACCCGGCGCTGCGCTATCCGTTCCAGGCCCTGGCCTATGCATGCCAGGTGCCGGTGTGGCTGGCCATCGGTCCGCGCACTGAGGTCGATACACTGATCGAGCGCTACTACGGCCAGGGCCGTTCGGCCATGGGCACGCTGATCGAAAACCTCGATGAACAGGGCGGCGCCCAGGACGATATCGAACACCTCAAGGACCTGGCCTCCGAAGCGCCGGTGATCCGCCTGGTCAACCTGATCCTGCAACGCGCCGTGGAGCAACGTGCTTCGGACATCCACATCGAACCCTTCGAACACCAACTCAAGGTGCGCTACCGCATCGACGGTGTGCTGCATGACGCCGAAGCGCCGCCCGCCAGTTCCTCGGCGGCGGTGATTTCGCGGGTGAAGATCATGGCGCGGCTGGACATCGCCGAGCGCCGGTTGCCGCAGGACGGGCGCATCATGCTGCGTATCCAGGGCAAGGAACTGGACCTGCGGGTGTCCACGGTGCCCACCAGTTTCGGCGAGTCGGTGGTGCTGCGCCTGCTGGACCGGCAAACCGTGCAGTTCGACTTTCCCAGCCTGGGCTTCGACGGCCAGCGGCTGGCCGCCTTCCTCGACCTGCTGGAACGGCCCCACGGCATCCTGCTGGTCACCGGGCCCACCGGCTCCGGCAAGACCACCACGCTCTACACCGCGCTGTCGCGGCTCAACACCGCCGAGCGCAAGATCATCACCGTGGAAGACCCGGTGGAGTACCAGCTCGAAGGCATCAACCAGATCCAGGTCAAGCCCGCCATCGGCCTGGACTTCGCCGGGGCGTTGCGCTCCATCGTGCGCCAGGACCCGGACGTGATCATGATCGGCGAGATCCGCGACCTGGAAACCTGCCGCATCGCCATCCAATCTTCCCTTACCGGGCACCTGGTGCTCTCCACCCTGCACACCAACAGCGCCGCCGCGAGCATCACGCGGCTGCTGGACATGGGCGTGGAAAGCTACCTGATCGCCTCGACCGTCAGCGGCATCCTCGCCCAGCGCCTGGTGCGGCGCCTGGACCCGGCCACGCGTGTCGCTTTCGAAGCGCCGCCCGAACTGATCGCCGAACACGGCCTGGATCGCCTCACCGAACAACGCCCGATCCTGCTCTATCGCGGCGCCTATCACGGCCGCAGCGCCCTCACCGAACTGCTGGTGATGAACGACGAACTGCGCAGCCTGCTGATGCGCCACGCCGATGCCTCGACCCTGGAGCAGGCCGCGCGCCGCGCCGGTTTGCGTACCTTGTATGAAGAAGGTTTGCGCCAGGCACTGGCGGGGATTACTTCGCTGGAAGAAGTGCTGCGCGTGACCCGTGGAGAGGACGCGTGAGCCTGTTCAGATACCGCGCCCTGGACAGCCAGGGCACGCCGCAGAACGGTACGTTGGAGGCCACCGATCAAACCGCTGCGGTGGCGGCGCTGCACAAGCGCGGGTGGCTGCTGTTGCACATCGAACCGGCCGGCAGCCTTGGCCTGCGCACGGCACACAGGCCGTTGAAGGGCCAGGCGTTGGTGAGTTTTACCCAGCAATTGGCGACGCTGCTGGGAGCGGGCCAGCCGCTTGAGCGCTCGTTGAGCCTGCTACTCAAGCAGCCCGGCCCACCCCAGGTACGTGCGCTGATCGAGCGCCTGCGCGACCGCGTCAAGGCCGGCAAGCCATTGTCCGCCGCGCTGGAGGAAGAGGGTGCGGCGTTCTCGCCGTTGTACCTGAGCATGGTGCGCGCCGGTGAGGCCGGTGGCGCGCTGGAAGGAACCCTGCGCCAACTCAGTGATTACCTGGAACGCAGCCAATTGCTGCGTGGCGAAGTGATCAATGCGCTGATCTATCCGGCGTTCCTGGTGGTGGGCGTGCTGGGATCCCTGGCGTTGCTGCTGGCGTATGTGGTGCCGCAGTTCGTGCCGATCTTCCAGGACCTGGGCGTGCCGATTCCACTGATCACCGAGGTGATCCTGGCCCTTGGAACGTTTCTCGGCGCCTATGGCCTGGCGCTGTTGGCCGGGTTGATCGTGATCGTCTGGTTGGGGGCCGCGCGCTTGCGCGATCCGCTGTTTCGCGAGCATTGCGACCGGCGGCTGCTCGGTATTCGCGTGGTCGGCCCGTTGCTGCAACGCGTCGAGGCGGCGCGTCTGGCACGCACCCTCGGCACGCTGCTGAGCAATGGCGTGGCGTTGCTGCAGGCTTTAGTGATTGCGCGGCAAGTCTGCACCAACCACGCTTTACAGGCGCAGGTCGGGCGTGCGGCGGAATCGGTAAAAGGCGGCGGCACCCTCGCCAGCGCGTTCGGCAGCCAGCCGCTGTTGCCCGAACTGGCCCTGCAAATGATTGAAGTCGGCGAACAGGCCGGCGAACTCGACGGCATGTTGCTCAAGGTGGCCGACATCTTCGACGTCGAAGCCAAGCGCGGCATCGACCGCCTGCTGGCCGCGCTGGTGCCGTCCCTGACAGTGGTCATGGCGGTGCTGGTGGCGGTGATCATGCTGGCGATCATGCTGCCGCTGATGAGCCTGACCAGCAATCTATAAAGGAGCTGACCCCATGAGAAAACCACGCCGCCAAGGCGGTTTCACCCTGTTGGAAATGCTCGCGGTGATCGTGCTGCTGGGCATCGTCGCCACCATCGTCGTGCGCCAGGTCGGCGGCAATGTGGACAAGGGCAAGTACGGTGCGGGCAAGGCCCAGTTGGCCAGCCTGAGCATGAAGATCGACAGCTACGCCCTCGACGTCGGCGCACCGCCCACCAGCCTGCAACAGTTGGTGGACAGGCCCGGTGGCTATGCCAAGCCGTCGGACCTCAAGGACCCGTTCGGACACGCCTTCGGTTATCGCTTTCCCGGCGAACACGGCGCGTTCGATCTGATCTTCTATGGCCAGGACGGCCAGCCGGGCGGCGAAGGCTACAGCGCCGACCTGGGCAATTGGGAGTAGGGCCGCCATGTTGCAGCGCGGCTTCACTCTGCTGGAAATGCTGGTGGTGATCCTGCTGATCGGCCTGGCTGCCAGCGTGCTGGGGCTGGGCGTGCGCCAGGGCTTGCAGGTGGCGCAGGAACGCCGTGCGGTGGGGCAGATGGTGGAGGCGCTGCGTACCACGCGGGCGGGGGCGATTGTCAGCGGGCAGCCTGCGCGTACCGTATTCGATCTGAGCGACCGTACGTTCCAGGCGCCGGGGCGTGCGTTGCAACGGTGGCCGTCGCGGTTGCATGTCACGCTGCACACTGCCGAACAGATCGGCCCTGGCGTCGAGTTCTACCCCGACGGCAGCTCCACCGGCGGCAATCTTCTGGTGGCCAGCGGCGCCCGGCGTTGGCGTATCGATATCGGCTGGCTCACCGGCAGCGTGCAATCCAAGGCGCTGCCATGAAGCGCCAGGCCGGTTTCACCCTGCTGGAAATGCTCGCCGCCCTCACGCTGATGGCGGTGTGCAGCACGGTGCTGCTGGTTGCGTTTGGCCAGAGTGCGCGCTCGTTGTCCCAAGTGGCCCACAGCGACCGGTTGACCCACGCGGCGCTGACGATTTTCGACCAGGAAGCGGCGGGGCGCTTGAGCAACGGTGTCAGTCAGGGCGAACTCGACGGCATCCACTGGCAGTTGACCAGCACCCGGCAGCAGGCACGGATTGTGCGCCTCGACCTGGTCCTCAGCGAAGGCTCGCACCAGGCCCGCTTCAGCACCTTGAAGGCGCGCCTGTGAAGCGCCGTGAACAGGGCTTCACCTTGCTGGAAATCCTTGTGGTGCTCAGCTTGCTCGGCGTGTTGCTGGTGCTGGTCGGCGGTGCATTGCTGGGGGCCAATCGTGCCGTGTCCAAGGCCCAGGCATACACAGTGAACCTGGATGAAGTGCGTGCCGCCCAACAGTTCTTGCGCACGGCGATCAGCGAAGCGTTGCCGCTGGCGGTGGGCGAGGGCGATGGTTTCTTTGTCGGCACGGCGCAGCGCCTGGAGTTCGTCTCGACCTTGCCCGGCGTGCTCGGTGGCGGGATCCATCGGTTCAGCCTGCAATGGGTCGAACAGGCGTTGCAGGTGCGGTTTTCTCAACGTGAACCCCAGGTGCTGCTGAACAACATCGAGGCGTTGCAGTTCAGCTATCGCGGTGAGTCGCCGCTGGGCCAACCCACCGGCTGGGTGAGTGAATGGCCCTGGCCCAGGCGCTTGCCTTCGGCCGTGCGTATCGCTGCCAGCGTGGAGGGGCCGGTGCCCTGGGTCACCCAGGTGATTGCCCTGCGCCTGAACCTGTCCAGCGGAAGCGTTGAAGAATGAGGCGCCAACGCGGTGCTGCGTTGCTGCTGGTGCTGTGGGTACTGGCGCTGCTCAGTGTGTTGCTCGGCGGCCTGGCTGGCTGGGTACAGCTGGAAAGTCGCCAGGCCCTGTGGCTGCGCCAGCACACCCAGACCGTATTGGCCGCCGAAGCCGGCATCGCGCTGGTCATGGCCGAGCGGCACTGGGTTGCCGATGGCCGCGATATCCCCCTGAGCTTTGACGACGCCATCTTGCACGTGAGCCTGCGCAGCGAGCGCGGCAAGCTCTACCTGATCAACGCTGATGCCCAGGACTTCACGCGTCTGGCCCTGGCCTGTGGCGCTACGCCGGCCCAGGCCAGGCAACTGGCCACGGCCCTCGAAGCACGACGCAACCAGGGCCTGGCGCCGTTGCGGGTGCTGGAAGAAGTACGCCAGTTGCCCGGCATGACGCAAACCCTCTACAGCCGCTTGCTGCCCGAAATCACCTTGTGGAGCGACCTGGACCGCCCCGATCCCGCCTTCGCCAGCCCGCTGATGCGCAAGGCGCTGAACCTGCCGCGCCAGGACGCCGAAGGCGTGGACCCCGGCGAAGTGCTGGTGGTGGACAGCCGCGCCGAGCGGCCCGGCGGTTATCAGGCGCGGCTGCAAGTCACCGTTTTATTGAGCCCATCGGAGGACAGCGCACAACCCTACCGGGTGTTGCGTTGGCAAGAATGAATCGACTGGAACCCATCGCCCGGCACTGGCGCGGCAGCCTGCTGCAACAGGGTTGGCAGGCATGGATCGCGGAGTTGCGCGCCTGTGTACCTGCGTGGCTGGCGTGGCAAGAGCCGCCCGAGCAGATCCATCACTGGCCATTGAGCGCGCCGGTCGCAGCAGCCAGCACGCGCCAGGTGCTGATGCTCGGCGCCGACGCTGTGCTGGTGCAAACCGTACAACTGCCCCTGGCGGCCGCGCGCAACCTCAGCGCCGTGGTCGGTTATGAGCTGGACCGCTACACGCCATTCGAGGCGGACCAGCTCTACTTTGTGGCGCGTCAGGAGCGGCGCACGCCCACCCACCTTGAGGTGACAGTGGTGGCGATCCTGCGCGAGCGCCTGGACCGGATCCTTGCCGACTGTGCCACCCTCGGCCTGCATCCCCACCGCGTGGATGCGGCCGACCTCGGCGTTGATCTGCTGCCCGCGCCACTGCGCCCGCAGCGGCCCACCGGCATGGGCCTGCAACGCAGCCTGCCGTGGCTGTGCGGGGCGTTGCTGATCGCGGCGATGCTGCTCTGGCTCAACGACCGCCAGCGCGTTATCGACGTGATGCACGCCAGCGTCCAACGGCAAAAAGCCGAGGTCGCCGAGGTGCACGCGCTGCGCCAGCAACTGCTCAATACCCGCGGCGCCGCACAGTACCTCACCCGGCGCAAACTGGCGCAACCGCCACTGGCGGCGCTGCTCAACGACCTGACCACCTGCCTGCCCGCCGACACCTGGCTGGATCAACTGGACGTGAAGGATGGTGAAATTTCCATCTCCGGCCAGAGTGCCAAGGCCAGTGCGCTGATCACCCGCATCAAGGGCTGCCGCAGCCTGGAAAACGCCCAGTTCGAAGGGGTGATCCAGCCCGATGCGCGCACCGGCAAGGACCAGTTTGCCTTGCGCGCCCACCTACGCCAGGAGACCGCCGATGCGCCGACCCCTCACACCCCGTGAACGTCGCGGCGCGGCCTTGCTGCTACTGGCCGTGGTGGTCGGCGCGGCCTACTGGCTGTTGGTCGACAGCTGGTTTGCCGGCCCCTTGCGTGACATGGGCGAACAGGCCGAACAACTGCGCGAGCAACAGCAACGTTATGCCGGTGTGTTGCGCCAACGCGATGCGTTACGCCAACAGCTTGAGCAAGCCCGCCAGGACCCCGCCAGCAGCACCAGCCTGCTGCCGGGGGACGACCCGGACGTGGTCGCCGCCGATCTGATGCAGCGCCTCGCTGACCTGATCAATAGCCACGCCAACCTCGGCGGCGGGTGCAGCCTGACCCAGCGCAAGCCCATCACCGCGGAGCAGGACGATGGCGAGCCTTATCGCCAGGTCAAGGTCAGCCTGACACTCGATTGCGCCATCGAACCCCTGGAAGCGCTGCTGCATGAGCTGGAGTACCAGCCGCCGTTCCTGTTTGTGGATGAGCTGCGCATCCGCCGCAGTCAGCAGGCGCCGGCCAGTGGTGGTGCGGGCAAGCTGGTGGTGCACTTGCTGGTGCGCGGCTACCTGCAACCGTCGCGGGTGACGCCATGATGAGCCGGTTGCGCCCCGTGGAGTGGGGCTTGCTCGGCCTGTCGGGGTTGCTGGGCGTGTTGATGGCGGTGATCCTCAGCAGCCTCGGTGATGAACCGCAATGGCTGCCCGAAGCGCCTGTGCGCGCCCATCCCACTCCTCGAGTACAAGGGCTGCCCAGTGTGCAGTTGGACAACCTGGCCGCGACATGGCAAGCGCCGCTGTTCAGCCCGGATCGCAGCCCGGATCGTGTGGTGGGCAAGGCACAGGTCAGCAGCCTGGCCCATCTCACCCTCAGCGGCATCATGATCACCGGCAACCTGCAGATGGCCATGCTCAAGCAGGTCGACGGCCCGCTGCTGACCGTGCGCCTGGGCCAGACCCTGCCCAACGGCTGGCGCCTGGAACACCTCACTCCGCAATCCGCCCGTTTCAGCCTGGACGGCCGCACCCAGACCTTGAGCTTCTACGCCAAGCGCTTGCCGCCACCGTCCAAGCGCCCCCCCCTTACTTTGCCCCGCGAGCCCCTCCCTTGATCGACATGCGCACCTCCACGTTATGCCTGGCCACCGCCCTTGCCCTGGGCGGCTGTGGCAGCTTCCCCGACCGTCTCGAACCGGATGATGAGCTTCTGCATGAGGCCATGCAGGGCACTGGCTCGCAACGCCCGCCCGGCGAGGCGCCCCCAGTGGAAGTTGCCCAGCCCTTGGTCAAGCCCCCCGCGCAGCGCCAGTTGATGCGGGGCAACCAGCAGTTCGTGCGTCCGCCGGCGACCGCGCCGGGTGTGAAGGCAGAAGGCGGCGACATCGTGTTCAACTTCGCCGACCAACCCATCGAAGCGGTGATCAACAGCGTGATGGGCGACCTGCTGCACGAAAACTACAGCATCGCCCAGGGCGTGAAGGGCAACGTCAGCTTTTCCACCTCCAGGCCGGTGGACAAGCAGCAGGCCTTGTCGATTCTCGAAACCCTGCTGTCCTGGACCGACAACGCGATGATCAAGCAGGGTGACCGCTACGTGATCCTGCCGGCCAGCCAGGCGGTGGCGGGCAAGCTGGTGCCGCAGATGAGCGTGGCGCAACCTTCCAGCGGCTTGTCGGCGCGGCTGTTTCCGCTGCGCTACATCTCCGCCACCGAGATGCAGAAACTGCTCAAGCCCTTCGCCCGCGAGAATGCGTTTCTGCTGGTCGACCCGGCGCGCAATGTGCTGAGCCTGGCCGGTACGCCGGATGAACTGGCCAACTACCAGGACACCATCGACACCTTCGACGTGGACTGGCTCAAGGGCATGTCGGTGGGCGTGTTCGGCCTGCAACGCGCGTCGGTGGCCGAGCTGATGCCTCAGCTGCAAAGCCTGTTCGGCCCGGACAGCGGCATGCCCCTGGCGGGCATGCTGCGCTTTCTGCCGATTGAACGGACCAACTCGGTGGTAGCGATTTCTTCCCAGCCCCAGTACCTCAGCGAAGTCGGCGACTGGATCCGCACCATCGACGAAGGCGGCGGCAACGAGCCACAGATGTACGTCTACGACGTGCGCAACATGAAGGCCGCCGACCTGGCCAAGTACCTGCGGCAGATCTACGGCACTGGCGCGATCAAGGACGACACGCCGGCCAAGGTTGCGCCTGGCCTGCGCACGACAACCCTGTCGTCACTCAATACGGGTGGCTTGCAGAACAACCCGCCCGCTGCCGAAGAACCGGAGCCGGAGGAAAAGGTGATCGCGCCCACCAACGCGCTGGAGGCGGGTACCCGTATCACCGCACAAAAGAGCAGCAACCAACTGTTGGTGCGCACCCGTCCCGCGCAGTGGAAAGAGATCGAAGCGGCGATCAAGCGTCTCGACAATCCGCCCCTGCAAGTGCAGATCGAGACACGGATTCTTGAGGTCAAGCTCACCGGTGAACTGGACCTGGGTGTGCAGTGGTATCTAGGGCGGCTGGCGGGCAATTCCGGCAGCACCACGGTGGCCAATGCCTCCGGCAGCCAGGGTGCGCTGGGCGGTGGCGGGGCAGGGCTGGGGGCGACGGACTCGTTGTTCTACTCATTTGTCAGTTCGAATCTGCAGGTGGCGTTGCATGCGCTGGAAACCAATGGACGCACCCAGGTGCTCTCGGCGCCGTCGCTGGTGGTGATGAACAACCAGCCGGCGCAGATTCAGGTGGGGGACAACATTCCCATCAGCCAGACCACCGTCAACACCGGGGATGCCGATACCACGTTGAGCAGTGTCGAGTATGTGCAGACCGGGGTGATCCTGGATGTGGTGCCGCGGATCAATCCGGGGGGGTTGGTATACATGGATATCCAGCAGCAGGTCAGTGATGCCGAGAGTCAGAGTGGTACTAGCGATACGCCGGTGAATCCGCGTATCTCGACGCGTTCGGTGTCGACGCAGGTGGCGGTGCAGAGTGGGCAGACGGTGTTGCTGGGAGGGTTGATCAAGCAGGACAACGGGGAGAGTGTCAGTGCCGTACCGTATCTGGGAAAGATCCCGGGGTTGCGCTGGTTGTTTGGGAGTACCAGTAAGTCGAAAGATCGGACGGAGTTGATTGTGTTGATTACGCCCAGGGTGATTACCAGTAGTGGGCAGGCGCGGCAGGTGACGGATGATTATCGGCAGCAGATGCAGTTGTTGCGGCCTGGGGGAGGTAGGTAGTGCGGTGTACATATCCGTTATTTAGGTAACGGCGGCTTATGGTTCCGCTCTTACAGCGGCTCACTTTTGGAAAGGCCCAAAAGTAAGCAAAAGGCCTTCGCCCCAGATCAAGAGCAAGAGCAAGAGCAAGGGCACGGCGGCCTGATAGCCGACCTGAGTGGTGTAGATCAAAAGCAGAGCTGGTTGATTCCTCAGCCCAGAGTGGCCGGTATTTTACTGTCGATCTCGGTTAAATGTGGGAGGGAGCTTGCTCCCGATAGCGGTCTGTCAGTTGATGCATCTGTGCCTGCTTCACTGCTATCGGGAGCAAGCTCCCTCCCACAGTTTGATCTCCATACAGCAGTCAGATATCCGCCTGCTTTTGATCTGGCTTTTGATTTTGATCTTAGGCGGCCCCCCAAATCACTGTCGGATTACGGGCACACCGAGCCTAGGCGAGGTGCCGAGTGTTGGGGCAAGAGCCTTTTGGTTACTTTTGGGCTCTTTTCAAAAGTGACCCGCCGTAAGGGCGGAACCATAAGCCGCCGTGACTCAAGTAACGGATATGCCCCAATCCCCAAATCGCAAAAAACATTACTTATATGAATAACAAAATTCATAAATAATGAAATACAAGAATATTAGCTTATGCCCAAATAGCATTATATTTTCAAAACCCATTCCGTTATGTTTGAACTCAACAGCCTACCCCTGACCTCGGATGGTACCAATCTAGACTCGGATTCTGCGCTGCCACCCCGCAGCAGAACCGTTGGAAGGGAGTTCAACGTATGTTGCCAATTCAAACCTCGCCCCACACCTAGCCCCAAATCGCCCTGACACCCCAGAAAAAAACCGAGCACCGCGCCCACCCGCGTGACGGCCCGACTTCGCGATTTGGAAACGCAGGAACCCCTATGAAGCGAGTGCTACAAGCCACCGCCGCATTCACCCTGGCCATCTTGGCCAACACCGCACACGCCCAGGATGACAGCACCCTGTCCACCGTGGTCGTCACCGGCAACCGCGGCGCCGAGCAGCGTACCGTCACCAGCAGCCCGGTGCCGATCGATGTGGTCAGCGCCAAGCAATTGCAGAACACCGGCAAGCCCGGCCTCATGGAGGCCCTGAGCGCAGTGATCCCCTCGCTGACCCTGCCGGAAAAAACCGGTTGGGACGCCAGCGGTATTGCCCGAGCCCCCAACCTGCGTGGCCTGAGTGCCGCCGAGGTGCTGGTACTGGTCAACGGCAAGCGCCGTCACACCGCCGCCACCTTGAACATCAACGGGATCAATATCGGTGCGGCCCCGGCCGACCTCGACCTGATCCCCATCAGCGCCATCGACCATGTGGAAGTCCTGCGCGACGGCGCCGCCGCCCAATACGGTTCCGATGCCATCGCCGGGGTGATCAACGTGATCCTCAAGGCCGACACCAGCGGCACCGCGGTGACCAATATCGGCCAGGGCTATGACGGCAAGAAACAGACGGTGCAGCAAAGCCTCAACAAGGGTTTCGAGATCAGCAACGGCGGCATTGTCCAACTGGCCCTGGACGCCCGCAGCCAGAATGATGACAACAAGGCCAGCGCCAACGGCTACACCTACGCGCAAGCCTACGAGCAAGCCGGGCGGTCGACTTATGGTGGCTACGGTACGCCCAAGACCAACCTGCTGACCCTGGGCTACAACGCCGAGCTGCCGATCGATGACAGCTTCAGCCTGTACTCCTTCACCACCTATTCACGCCGTAAGGCCGAGCAGGGGCAGAACTTCCGCCTGCCGACCATCACCAACACCATCACCACCGGGCCCAACGGTTATCCCGGCGGCTACACGCCGACGTGGTTTATCGACGAGGATGATTTCCAGGCGGCATTCGGCGGCAAAGGCACGGTGGGCGAGTGGGACTGGGACCTGTCCACCACCTACGGGCGCAACGAGGCGGAGCAGGGCACCACCCATAATCAGAACCCGTCCCTGGGCGAGGCCACGCCGAATCACTTTACCTCCGGTACCTGGATCGCCACCGAGCTGACCACCAACCTCGACTTCAAGCGCGGCTTCGACATCGGCCTGCAAAAGCCTCTGGACCTGAGCGTCGGCTTCGAGCATCGGCGCGACACTTATGAGGTGCAGGCCGGTGACTATGAATCCTATGCCAACGGCGGCTATTGCGTGGCGCCGGGCAATTGCGCGTCGTCGGGCGCGCAGGTCACCAACGGCATTTCGCCGGACGAAGAAAGCAGCGCCTCGCGCAACAGCCTGGCCAGTTACGTCGACGTGGGCTTCAACCCGGTGCCCGACTGGTACGTCGGCACGGCGTTTCGTTACGAGCACTACAACCAGGGCGTCGGCGCCACGCGCAGCGGCAAGCTGACCACCCGCTATGACTTCACCCCGCAGTTCGCCGTGCGCGCCACTGTCAGCAACGGTTTCCGAGCGCCTTCCCTGGCCAACAGCCTGTTCAGCGCACGCTCCACCACCTATGGGGTGGTGGACGGCGTGTACCAGTCGATCAACTACGGCGTGTTGCCCGTGGGTTCCGCCGCGGCCCAAGCCCTCGGTGCCCAGCAATTGAAGCCGGAGCGTTCGACCAACTTCAGCCTGGGTTTCACCCTCACGCCCACCGACCGCCTGAGCTTCACCGCCGACGCCTACGTGATCAACCTGCGCGACCGCATCACCCTCACGGGCACCTTGCTCGGCCCCGAGATCACCCAGGTATTGCAGAACAATGGCATCCACTCCACCTCCGGCGGGCAGTACTTCATCAATGGCGCCGACACCCGTACCAAAGGCCTGGACCTGGTCAGCAACTACAGCCAGGACCTCGGCCGGTACGGTTCGGTGAAATGGACCGCAGCATTCAACTGGAACCAGACCAGAATCCTCAACTACAAGGAATCCACGGACATCCTCGGCACCTCCTACGAGCTGATGAACCGCGAGGCGCGCAACCTGATCACCGGCGTGCAGCCCAACACCAAGTTGATCCTGGGCGGCGACTGGAGCATCGATCGCTTCAACCTCAACCTGGCCCTGACGCGCTACGGCTCCTACAAGGAAGTGAACTCATCGGCCAATCGCGACCTGGACCGCATCTACAGCGCCAAGTGGATCACCGATCTCGACCTTGGCTACAACCTCACCAAAGACCTGAACATCGCCGTCGGCGCCAAGAACCTGTTCGACATCTACCCCAAGAAACAAGGGGTGCCGAGCAGCACCATGGTCAGCAGCTATGGCGTCTATTCGCCCTACGGTTTTACCGGCGGGTACTACTACACCCGCTTGACCTATGCCTTCTGAGGCCGAGGAATACACCATGCCTATCGTCGCCAAACCCTATGACCTGATCGACGCGCCCAGTCCGGTGCGCCAGGCCCGTGTCTCCACGCCGATCAAGGCCCTGCAGGTGGTGCCCGCCCGGCATCCCTGGCGCTGGGCCGGGTCGATCTTTGCGGCGCTGGTGCTGCTGGCCATCGTGCACTCGCTCGCCACCAACCCGCGCTGGGAGTGGGGCGTATTCGGCCAGTGGTTTTTTTCGCCGTCGGTGCTGCGTGGTCTGGGGCAGACGCTATTGCTGACCCTGCTGAGCACGCTGTTCAGCATTATCCTTGGTACCGCGCTGGCGTTGGCGCGGCTGTCGGGCTCGCCGCTGCTGGCGGCATTGGCCTGGGGCTATATCTGGTTTTTTCGTTCGATGCCGGCGTTGCTGGTGCTGATCATCCTCTACAACTTTGCCTACCTGTATGACCACATCGTGCTCGGTGTGCCGTTCACCGGCCTGGTGTTCGCCGAGTGGTCGACGGTGGATGTGCTCAGCCAGTTCACCGTGGCCGTGCTGGGCTTGAGCCTGATGCAGGCGGCGTATGCGGCGGAGATCATCCGTGGCGGCCTGATCGGCGTCGACGCCGGCCAGCATGAAGCCGCTGCGGCCCTGGGGTTGCCGGTCTCGCGGCGCATCTTCCGGATCATCCTGCCTCAGGCGCTGCGCTCCATCCTGCCGTCGGGTTTCAACGAGATCATCGGTCTGGTCAAGGGCACGTCCATCGTCTATGTGCTGGCCCTGCCGGAGCTGTTCTACACCGTGCAGGTCATCTACAACCGCACCCAGGCGGTGATCCCGCTGCTGATCGTAGCGACGGTCTGGTACCTGATCATCACCACCGTGCTGACCAGCGCTCAGTACTACGTCGAACGCCACTTTGCGCGGGGCACCGCACGGGTGCTGCCACCCACGCCGCTGCAACGCATTCGCGGCTGGATCAAGGAGAAGACCCATGGCTGAAGCACGCGCCGGGCGCATCCAGATCCAGGGCGTGGGCAAGCGCTTTGGCAACCAGCAGGTGTTGAAAGACATCGACCTGACCATCGACCCGGGCAAGGTCACGGTGATCCTCGGGCCGTCCGGCTCGGGCAAGTCGACCTTGCTGCGCACCATCAACCACCTGGAAAAGATCGACAGCGGGCATATCACCATTGACGGTGAATACGTCGGTTACCGTCGCAAGGGTGATCTGCTCTACGAACTCAAAGAACGGGAGATTCTCAAGCGCCGTATCGACGTCGGTTTCGTGTTCCAGAACTTCAACCTGTTCCCCCACCTCACCGCCTGGGAAAACGTCGCCGAAGCGCCCCTGGCCCACAAGCGCTGGAGCAAGGCCGAGGCCCAGGCCAAGGCGGCCGGGTTGCTGGCCAAGGTCGGCCTGGCGGACAAGGTCGATGCCTATCCACGCCAGCTCTCTGGCGGCCAGCAACAGCGCGTGGCAATCGCCCGTGCCCTGGCGCTGGACCCCAAAGTGCTGCTGTTTGATGAACCCACCTCGGCCCTCGACCCGGAACTGGTGGGCGAAGTGCTCGACGTGATCAAGGGCCTGACCCAACTGGGCGTGACCCTGGTGATCGTCACCCACGAGATCGGCTTTGCCCGCGAGGTGGCCGACCACGTGGTGTTCCTCTGCGACGGCCAGTTGATTGAAGAAGGCCCGCCCGAACAGATTTTCCGCCAACCGCGACATCCCCGCACTGTGGCCTTTCTCGGCAAGGTGCTGTAGTTCAAGGAGTGACTGCCCATGTTTATCTCTACTGCCCGCGTGGCCCTGCTGGCGCTTGCCGTCAGCACCGCGCAACACGCATTCGCCGTGCAACAGGTCGACCTCAGCCCCGACCGCCCGCGCATCCATGTGCCGCGTAACGAGGCGGCCATCGCACAGATCCCGCCGGGCTTCAAGTTCGCCCAGCCGGGCAAGTTCACCGTGGCCGTCTCCGGCGTGGCCGGGCCGCCCCTGGCGCTGTTGGCCAGCGACGACAAGACCACCATCGGCAGCGAGGCTGACACCGCGCAGCTTGTTGCCGATAGCTTGGGCCTGCAACTCAATGTGGTGCAGACCAGTTGGGAGGACTGGCCCCTGGGTGTCAGTTCGGGCAAGTACGACGCGGTGATCAGCAACGTCACCGTGACCGAGGCGCGCAAGAAGCGCTTTGACTTCGCCACCTACCGCCAGGATGTGCTCGGCTTCTACGTGAAGAGCACCAGCAAGATCAGCGAGATCAAGCAGGCGGCGGACATCGCCGGGTTGAAGATCATCGTCGGTTCCGGCACCAACCAGGAAAAAGTCCTGCTGGCCTGGAACGAGGCCAACGAGAAGGAGGGGCGCAAGCCGGCGCTGTTGCAATACTTCGACGACCAGGCTGCCGCCCAGTTGGCCGTGCAGTCCGGGCGCAGCGATGCGCTGTTCGGGCCTAACTCGGTGTACGCCTATTCGGCGGCAGTCACCGGCGGTATCAAGCTCGTCGGCACGGTGAATGGTGGCTGGCCGTTGAAGGCCGATATCGCGGTGACCACGCGCAAGGACAACGGCCTGGTCAAGCCGATCCACACCGCCCTGGAAGGCGCGATTGCCGGCGGCCAATATGAGCAGGTGCTGCAACGCTGGGGCCTGGACATCGAGCGGGTCGACACGTCGCTGATCAACCCACCGGGCCTGCCGGATTAAGGAGCATCGAGCATGGGACTGACACGACGTGAAGCGCTGTCGAGCATCGCTGCGGTAGGGGGCGAGCTGGCGGTCAAGGACGCGCTGGCGGCATTGGGCCTGGGGCCGTCGTCACACCGCCGTCCGCAACCGTTGAAACTCAAGGAAGGCCTGGGGCAGGGCACGCGTGTGCTGGTGCTGGGTGCGGGGATTGCGGGGCTTGTCACAGCCCTGGAACTGACCCGCGCCGGCTTCGAGGTGCAAGTGCTGGAGGCCCGTGAGCGGGTGGGCGGCCGCACCTGGACGATCCGCAACGGTGACCGCGTGGACTACAAGGACGGCCGCACGCAAACCGCCGCGTTCGACCCAGGGCATTACTTCAACGCCGGGCCGGCACGGATTCCCAGCCAGCACCGCACGATTCTCGACTATTGCAATGAGCTGGGCGTGCCGCTGGAAGTGCTGGTCAACAGCAGTCATGGCGCCCAGGTACGGCCTGATGTGGGCAAGCCTGCATTCACGGTCGGCCAGGCCATCAACGATGCGCGCGGGCACCTGTCCGGCTTGCTCGCCAAGGCCGTGCAGCGCGATGCTCTCGATGATCTGTTGAGCGGTGAAGAGCGTACGCGCTTGCTGGCGTTCCTGCGGGTGTATGGCGACCTGTCCCAGGAGCTGGCTTTCGAGGGCACGATCCGTTCGGGGCACCTGGAATCGCCAGCCCACCCCGGCGCCTTGCCCGCCAGCCGCCGCCCGTTGGCGCTGGACCAACTGCTGCATCCGGAACTGTGGGGCGCGTTGCTGCACACCGAATTCCCGGAGTTCTCTGCCACCATGTTCCAACCGGTGGGCGGCATGGACCGCATCACCGACGCCTTCTACCAGCGCGTCAGCGGTCATGTACAACTGGGCGCCCAGGTGCGCCGTATCCGCCAGTTGGAAGACGGCGTGGCGGTGACCTATCACGACCAGCGCAGCGGCCGCGAGCAGGTCGTGCGCGCCGACTACCTGATCTCGACGTTGCCGCTGCCGTTGCTGGCCAGGCTCGACACCGACTTCAGCGACCCGATCAAGGCCGCCCTGCTCAGCACCCGCAGCGACCAGGCGACCAAAGTGGCGTGGCAGTCGCCGCGCTTCTGGGAGACCGACTACCGCACCTACGGCGGCCTGTCGTGGATCGAACACCCGGCGCGCCTGCTGTGGTACCCGAGCAATGACCTCAACACTCGCGAAGGCCTGCTGGTGGCGGGCTATGTGACCGGGGAGGGCGCCGATGTGTTTGGCGCGCAACCGTTCGACAAACAGTACGCCACCTCCAGGGAGGCCGTGGAACTGCTGCATCCCGGGTATTCCAAGCACCTGCGCAATCCGCTGGCGGTGTCCTGGGAGCAGATTCCCTACAGCGAAGGCCCGTGGCTGCAGCGCGAGCATTTCCCGGCCGACGCCAGCGCCTTGCTCGAAGCCGGGCATGGTCGGGTCTATTTCGCCGGCGACGGGCTGGTGCAAAGCGGCGTGGGTATCTGGCAGGAATCGGCGGCCAACTCGGCGCGCCATGTGGTGGGGCAACTGGCTGAACGGGTGACTCAACACCGTCATAGCGCGGCATTGGCCGCTTCATAAGGAGATTCATCATGAGCGACAGCATTCAACGTACCAGCGTCGGCGACTTCCCGATTTCCCAGACCGTCACGGTGCCGGCATCCGCCAGCCTGATCTTCATCAGCGGCACCTTGCCCGACCTGCACAATGCCAGCGCCCCGGCGGGCACACCGGCGGCCTATGGCAATACCGAAGTGCAGACGGTGTCGGTGTTCAACAAACTGCGCACGATCCTGCGCCGGCAGGACCTTGACCTGGGCGATATCGTGCAGTTGCGGGTGTTCCTGGTGGGGGCCGATGAGACGGGTGGCAAGCTGGATTTCGCCGGCTTGCAGGCGGGGTACACGCAGTTCTTCGGTACACCTGAGCAACCGAACAAGCCGGCACGTACGGCGCTGCAAGTGGTGGCGTTGCCATTGCCCGGTGCGTTGATTGAGGTCGAGGCGGTTGCTGCAAGAGCGGTGTGAGGCTCAACGAGTATTGGCAATCACATCGCTCATGTATTGATTCAAATCGCGGAAGTCGCTAACCCTCCATGCGAACGGCGCTAGCTTCACGCCGTTCTCTCGCAACGTCCTTGGGATCAGGTCGCCATTGGGGCGAAGTATGATTGAAGAGACGATAACGCCTGGGTAGTCATTCAGGCGTTTTTTGAACGCGGCGGTGGTCAGGTCAGGGGTGGGGGGATTGCTCTTGTTGGCCAGGGGGCCTGTGCCTTTGATATCCGCGCCGTGACACATCGCACACCGCTGGGTGAAGAGGGTTTTCCCGTTGGTGTTATCCGCTGCAGAGAATGACGGTTGGAGGAGCGATAAAGCGCCGAGCGATGCGATAAGTACTCGTTTCATTTCCATATGGCCTTAGTGTGTCAATCAGATGTGAGCCGATGGCGTCAAGGACGGTGGGCCAGTCAAGGCAGATTACTCCTGCAACTGCAACGCCCGCTGCTTGAGCTTGCGCTTTTGCTCGAACGGCAGCTTCTCATCATCCCCATACGGCGCGCTGTACCAGTTGCCATAGGTCGGGTTGGGCAACAAGAACCAGCGTTGCCCCAACCAGTTCACATAGGGCTCCACCGCCTTGCGCTGATCCGCGAGGGTGTTGTGCTCGGCCTGCACGAAATCCCCCAGGGAATCCCCGGCCATCAATAACACGCGGGCATGGGCGGCGACCCATTGGCGGCGGCAGTTCTTGCCGTAGCCGGCGCTTTCGCAGTGGCCGGTGGGGGTGCTGGCGGCCAGGACCTGTTGGTCGCTTT
Source organism: Pseudomonas sp. DR208 (assembly GCF_019823005.1). NCBI lineage: Bacteria > Pseudomonadati > Pseudomonadota > Gammaproteobacteria > Pseudomonadales > Pseudomonadaceae > Pseudomonas > Pseudomonas sp. DR208. Next base: position 4,260,640 of record NZ_CP081944.1, on the reverse strand, counting down.
CAACCGGGAAACCGCGCAGGCGCAGGTTCTTCACCGTGGCGGCGACCTGGCTGTGTTCGCGGTTGGTCAGGTAATACAACTTGATGCCTTTTTGCCGGGCTGCCTGCAGGAACGCCACGGCACCGGGCAAGGCCTGGGCCCTGGCCTGGTCGACCCAGGTGTTCCAACGGTCGTAGGAATAGACCTGGTTGTTGACCACATCGCGGGCGTTGAGCGGTACGTTGTCCAGCAGCGTCTCATCGATATCGACCACCACCGCCGGCGGTAACCCGTTCAGGTTGCGTGGGGGAAAGGGCAGGGCATCCCAGGTGGGATCGGCCAACGCCACGTCAAGTTGACGGGTGGCATTGGCGAAGAGCTGGCGGTAAATCAACTCATGCTCGATGGAGGTCTGGGTCCAGAGCACGGCATCGAGTTGGTCATTGGCCGGCGGCGTTTGTTGGCAGCCCGCCAGCAGAAGCAGGCTGGCGAAGATCAGGTTGCGCATGGGCAGTCTCGCAAATGAGGGGTGAATGGGCAGCACGTTAGCGTAATCACGGGCGCCATACAGGCATGATGTGTTCATCAATCGCCCAGTGGGGTTGGCGAGGTCGCAAGCATATGCCACCCACCCATCGCACATGGCTGGCGTGATCCAGCCAGTTGGCGTCACCGTTCAACACGGTCTGCCCCAGCGCAGTCAACGCCAGCACCTGGCGTGGCCAGTCCAGGTGCGTCTCGGTGGCGGTCAGTAAAGGGTTGTCGCCATCGATCAGCGGTCGCAACAGCGCATGAAACATCATGTCCCCCAGGAACGGCAGCGGTTCACGCTTGGCCATCAGTTCGGCGAACACTCGACCGAATGGCGTTGGCCCGTTCTCGGCGAGGTACGTCAGGGCCAGGCGCTCGGTCAGCGACAGGCCGTCGTGCAGGCCGGGCAATTCCTGTAATTGACGCAACAACGCCGGGGCAAGCAACGGCAAGGCGGTGTGGCTGTCGTGGGCTATTTGCGCCCATCTGACTGGCGAGCTGTCGCAGTACGCCGACCAGGCCTGTTTGGCCAGTTGCACGGCGTCCTCCTCGAGCAAGCGCCGTTGCGGCCATAGCCACGCCAATACATCCGGCGCCAGTTGGCCGATGCCGATAAAACGCTGCACGCCGGGAATGCGGTCCACCTCGATGAGCTCCAGTTTGTGCGGCACCTGTTCAAGACCGGTGAGTGCGCGGATCAGGAACAGCTGGTCATAGGCATCCGCTTCGCACCACAGCACACTGTGGTCGGCGCTGGCCAATGCGTCGAGGTGGTCATATTCAACGTCGACGCGACGAGCTGCATCGGCTTCATCGATGGCGAAGGCCTGGCTGATAAAGGCACTGCGCAGGGCGCGGAACGCCTGGCGGGGCAAATCGCGGACCGGGCCCATGCACAGCGGGTCGGCGAGCATCCGGAACTGCCCTTTGAACCCCGCCAGTTGCAGGCTGTGGGCAATGTCATTGCCGCAGCGCCAATGGGTGGTACGGGCTTCATCGCTGGCGGTGAAATCGGGGTGGCGGGCGGCGAAGTCGATGGCATCGATATGGGCCTTGAGCTTTGGCCAACTGCTGAAACCCAGCTGCCTGGCGATTGCCCATTGGGCCAGGGACAGGGTAGCGTTCGGGTTTTCGGCTTTCAGGCGTGGCAGCAGTTCCTTGGCACGCTTGCGCTGTTGCTCAAGGTTGAGACGGCCATCGGTGTTGAGTGGTTGGGACATACGATCTCCTTGCACAAACCTTTTCCGCTTCAAGGTGGGGAGTCGTAGAAAAAGAGGGTGTTGCAGTGTCCTGGGCGCAGCCCTTTCCGCGGAAGGTGGCGTAGAGAGCGCCAGGCGGGAAATATAGGCAGTGCCGCGCTCGTTTGCAAATCAGTGTTGCGCGTCTGGCGTGTGATCAACCCAATGGGTCTTGATCCCCTTCGCCCACGCCACCGTGTAGAAACAGCTCAGCAATACAATCCCCCACTGTTCGGCATTGATGGATGACCAGAACCAGAACGGCTGGCCCGCCATGCCGAACAGGCAGGCGTAGCGGCGCACTTTCAAGCGTTTGCTTTGGCTGAACCAGATGGCAACGACGCCGAGGGCGGCGATCATGATTTGGGCTATCACGGGGGGCTCCTTGAATGGGAAAAGGCAGCCTTGGCGCAAGGCTGCCAAGGCATTACTTGTCCTTGCGCGCATCCATGGTCTTCTGATGCTCAGCCAAAAACGGCTGCTCTGCCGGATCAAAGCGGTCGATCCCGGCGGTAAAGCGATGCCAGTAGGGGTACAACGGCTGGCGACGCGTCACGGCTTCGATGCGTGAAGATTGTTCCTGGGTCAGCTTCAACTCAGTCGCAGCGAGGTTGTCGCGCAAGTGTTCTTCAGTGCGAGCGCCGACGATCAGCGACGTGATCCCCGGTCGATCCTTGAGCCATGCCAGGCACGTGCGGGCTACCGAGACACCGTGTTCATCGCCGACCGCCGCAAGGGTTTCGATGATATCGAGCGCCCGCTCCTGATCATGCACATAGGGTTCCGGCCAACCGCTGCCCTGGCGGGTGTTGGCGGGCGGCTTGTGACCCCGACGGGTAGACCCGGTCAACAGGCCTTCGCCCATCGGGCCCCACACCAGTGTGCCCACCGACTGGTCCAGCGCCAGTGGCAGCAGTTCGTACTCGGCCTCGCGGGATTCCGGGGTGTAGTAGATCTGCTGGGTGACAGGTTTGAGCATGCCGTGCAGTTCGGCCTTGCCCAGGGTTTTCATCATCTGCCAGGCGGTGAAATTGCTGGTGCCGAAGTAGCGTATTTTCCCCGAACCTACCAACAGCCGCAGCGCTTCGAGGGTTTCCTCGATGGGGGTCATACCGTCCCAGTTGTGCAGTTGATAGAGGTCGATATGGTCGGTGCCCAAGCGTTTCAGGCTGGCTTCGCACGCGCGAATCAGATGGTAGCGCGAAGAACCGGAGTTGTTGGGGTTGTTGTCCACCGGGCTGCGGCCCTTGGTGGCCAGCAGGATATCGTTGCGTTTGGCGCCCAAGGCTTTGCCGACGACTTCCTCGGCCAGGCCGTGGGAATAGAGGTCGGCGGTGTCGACCATGTTCACACCCGCGTCGAACGCGATATCGAACATGCGTTTGGCCTGGGGGACATCCACCGATCCGCATTGCTCAAACTCGGCGCGACCGCCGAAGGGCACGGTGCCCAGGATGATTTCGGATACCAGCAGGCCGGAATGGCCCAGTTGTCGGTATTGCATGTCGCCTCCTCGGTAACGTTGAATCTAAAGCTCTGAGCCACACCGGATGCGATAGTTTGAATTTTTTGCATGAAATCCTGGCGAGTGTGCCTCACCATTGCATCATCCGGATTGAGAGGAACACCGCGTCCATGAGCGCACTGATTGAAACCCGCGCCCTCACGCGCCTGGACGAGCGTCGCCAGGTGCCGTTGCTCCAGCCCACCGATTTCAGCCTGCAGGCCGGCGACCGGGTGTCGATCACCGGCTCATCCGGCTCCGGCAAAAGCGTATTCCTGCGCGCACTGGCGCTGCTGGATGCGCCCATGTCCGGGCAGATCCTGTGGAACGGCGAGCCGATCGGCAACGCGCAGATTCCTCACTACCGCTGCCATATCAGCTACCTCTCCCAACGTCCGGCGCTGCTCGACGGTACGGTGGAAGACAACCTGCGTTTTCCCTACAGCCTCAAGACCTCGCGCAAGCGCAGCTTCGACCTGGCGACGGTGACCGCACTGCTGGGCCACGCCGGCAAGACGCCGGACTTTCTGGCCAAACACGCCGCCGACCTCTCAGGCGGTGAGTCCCAGGTGGTCTCGCTGATCCGCACCCTGCAACTCAACCCCGAAGTGCTGCTGCTGGACGAGCCCACCGCCGCCCTCGATCCCACCTCGTCCCGCGAAGTGGAAGCGCTGATCGACGCCTGGTTTGCCGAGGACAGTTCCCGTGCCTGCATCTGGGTCTCCCACGACCTGGACCAGGCCCGGCGCATGAGTGACATCCACTTGCAGATGAGCGCCGGTGTACTGAGCGGAGTGGCCCAGCCATGAATTACCAGAACCTCACCGCGCTGGACATGGGCATTGCCGCCTCGCTGATCCTGATCAATGGCGCGCTGTCGCTGCTGTTGCGCCTGGGCCTGGGCCGCCAATTGCTGTGGGCGGCGGTGCGCACGGTGGTGCAACTGCTGGCCATCGGTTACCTGTTGGGCTGGGTCTTCGAGTTCGCTTATTGGTACGTGGTGCTGCCGCTGATGTGCGCCATGACCCTGATCGCCGGTCTCTCCGCCGCCGGGCGAGGACGGCGGACTTACCGGGGCCAGCGGGTCGACAGCATCCTGTCGGTGTGGGGCAGCTCATGGCTGGTCACCGCCGTGGGGCTGTTTGCGGTGATCCGCATCCACCCCTGGTACGAGCCGCAGTACGCGATCCCGATCCTTGGCATGATCCTCGGCAACACCCTGACTGGGGTCTCCCTGGGTATCGAACGCATGACCCAGGAACTGACCTCGGGGCGCAACACCATCGAAATGATCCTGGCCCTCGGCGGCTCACGCTGGGAGGCCGCGCAGGACGCCATCCGCCAGGCGGTGCGCGCCGGCATGATCCCGACGCTGAACCAGATGACGGTGGTCGGCATCGTCAGCCTGCCCGGCATGATGACCGGGCAAGTGCTGGCGGGAGAAAGCCCGGTGGACGCGGTGCGCTATCAGATCGTGATCATGTTCCTGATTGCCGCGTCGTCGGCGTTGGGTACGGTGGGGGCAGTGTTGCTCACTTACCAGCGGTTGTTTTCTGCGAGCCATCGGTTTTTGCGCGACAGACTCGAGGAACGCTGAGCGGTATTGTTTCACTGGGTGAAATGCTCGATTGTAGAGCGTGGTGATTCCAACGTCAGGGGCCGGCGGTAGAGCATGTGCGGCGTTGCCATCCCATTCTCTTGGAGCCTTTCATGATCAAACTCTATGGTTTCCCGTTGTCCGGCCACTCTCATCGGGTCGAGCTGATGTTGTCCCTGCTGGGCTTGCCCACGGAATTTATTCTGGTGGACCTCAAGCAAGGCGCCCATAAGTCCTCGGACTATCTGGCCACGATCAACAGCTTCGGCCAGGTGCCGGCGATTGATGACAACGGCGTGGTGTTGGCCGACTCCAATGCGATCCTGGTCTACCTGGCCAACACCTACGGCAAAGGCCAGTGGCTGCCAAGCGATCCGGCAGGGCAGGCTCGCGTGCAGCGCTGGCTCTCGGCCGCCGCCGGTCAACTGCACGTCGGGCCCGCGTCGGCGCGGTTGGCCACGGTGTTTGGCGCGGACATCGATACCTGCGTCGCCATTGCCCGTTCCCACGCCTTGCTGAAACTGATGGAGACGCAACTGAGCCAAAACCGCTTCCTGGCCGGCGAGCAACCGACCATCGCCGATGTCGCTTTCTACACCTACACCGCCCATGCGCCGGAAGGCAATGTGTCCCTGGCCGACTACCCTCAGGTGCGTGCCTGGCTCGCCAGCATCGAAGCGCTGCCGGGATTTGTCGGCATGCCTCGCACAGCCGTGGGCTTGCAATCCCACTAACGCGAACCCTGGTTGTGGTCAGTGAGCCTGTTGTGGCGAGCGAGCTTGCCACAGGGGAATAGCGATATGCAGTTGCTTGAGAGGAGTGCCGATGGACCGATTTCATGAAATGCAGGTGTTCCTGGCGGTGGCCGAGGAGGAGGGTTTTGCCGCCGCCGCACGCCGCCTGAACACCTCGCCACCCAGCGTGACCCGGGCCATCGCCGCCATGGAGGAACGTATCGGCACCCAACTGCTGGCGCGCACCACCCGCAGCGTGCACCTGACCGAAGCCGGCCAGCGTTACCTGGAGGATTGCCGGCGTATCCTGGCAGACCTCGATGAAGCCGAAGAAGCGGCGGCCGGCAGTTACTCCATCCCCTGCGGCCACCTGACGGTCACGGCGCCAGTGCTGTTTGGCGAGCTGTATGTGGCGCCGGTGTTGGGGGAGTACCTGGACCGCTTTCCGTTGGTGAACATCAATGCCTTGCTGGTCGACCGCGTGGTCAACCTGGTCGACGAAGGCGTCGATGTCGCAGTGCGTATCGGTCATCTGCACGAGCCGGGCCAGCAGGCGATCAAGGTCGGCGAAGTGCGCCGGGTCGTCTGTGCAGCGCCAGCCTATCTCGACCAGCACGGGCGACCGGAGCACCCGTCGCAGTTGCGTGAGGCCAAGCTCGTCACGTCATCGTCGAGCCAGCTGGTGAGTGGCTGGGAGTTTGTCGACGCCGGCCAACCCTTGACTGTGCCCATCGAACCGCGCCTGGTCGTTACGGCAAACAATGCCGCGATCAACCTGGCGCGCCTGGGCTGGGGCATGACGCGGGTGCTGTCCTACCAGGTCGCAACGGCGGTGGCAGCGGTCGAGTTGGAGATCGTCCTTCAAGCGTATGAGGCCGAGCCGTTGCCGATCCAGGTGGTGTTCCAGAAAAGCGGCCGCGTGCCGGCCAAGATCAACACCTTTGTCGACTTTCTCAGCCATCGCCTGGGCCAGGACGCCGCCCTGAACCCTGCGATGAAACGGCGCGGTTGATGGAGCGCTATCGCGATATGCAGTTGTTCGCCGCACTGGCCGGACACTCGAGCCTGGCCGGCGCAGCGCGCAGTGCGCAGGTGTCCGGGCCGACCCTGGTCCGTGCGGTGGCCCGCCTGGAAGCGCGCCTGCGCGTGCCATTGCTTGAACGCAGCACGCAGGGCGTGAGCCTGACCGACGCCGGCAACGCGTACCTGGCCGATTGCGTGCGCCTGCTCGCCGCCGTGGACGCTGCCGAAGCCTCGGCCAAAGGCTTGCATGTGCAGGCCCAGGGCAACCTGCGGGTGTTTTTGCCCTTTCTGTTCAGCGCTCATGTGATGGCGCCGGTCTTGGCCGACTACCTGGACCGTTATCCCGAGGTGAGCCTCGCGGCGCACTACCACGACTATTATCCCAACCTGCACGAAGAAGGGCTGGACGTGGCGATCCTCGTCGGTGAGTTGCCCGACTCGTCGTTGATCGCGCGGCCGGTGGGGCAGGTGCGGCATATCCTTTGCGCCAGCCCCGGTTATCTGGCGATTCACGGTGAGCCTCAACGCCCGGACGACCTCCAGCACCATCGGCTGATCGCCACTGCCGACCAGGTGCATTGGGATTTCCAGGGCTACCCACTCAAGGCCCGTGCGCGCCTGGGCTGCGCCACGGTGCAGGGCGCGATCAATGCGGCGGTGCATGGGGCGGGGGTGATTCGCTGCCTGAGTTACCCGGTTCACGAGCATGTGCAGAGCGGGCAATTGCGTCGCCTGTTGCCGGGTTTTGAACAGCCGCCGTTGCCCGTGCACGTGGTGTACCGCGAAGGCCGCAACGCACCGATGCGCGTGCGCAGCTTTGTCGACCACTGCGTGGCGGCGCTGCGTGAACACACGGCATTTCAACTGGCGTAACAGTGGATTGCCTGGCGTGGTGATTCCCTCGGTGGCGAGCAGGGCGCAGCATCGGGCTATCCAACATGAGGTGCTTGCCATGAACCTGATCGAACCATCGCCCTGGCATGCCGGTGAACGGCACATGCAACAAGCAGTGGGGGTCGCCGAGCGCATGGCCGTGGTCGGGCCCAAGGTGATCCGTGATCATTTGCCCGAACAGCATCGGGATTTCTACCCTTTGTTGCCGTACCTGATGCTGGGTGTGGTGGACGAGCAAGGCATTCCCTGGGCGACGCTGCTTGAAGGCGCCCCGGGCTTTGCCCACTCGCCGGACCCGCAGACCTTGCAGGTCGACAGTCTGCCGTCGGCCAACGACCCGGCCCGCAACGCCTTGCGTGAAGGTGCATCCATCGGCCTGCTGGGCATCGACCTCAACACCCGCCGCCGCAACCGCATGAACGGGCATATCGGTGCGCTCGATCACGAAGGCTTTTCGGTCGACGTGGTGCACACGTTCGGCAACTGCCCCAAGTACATCCAATTGCGGCCGGTGGATGCCATCGCACGCAAACCCGGCAGCGTGGCCGAACGTTCCAGCAGCCTGGATGACGCGGCCCAAGCGCTGATCCGCAATGCCGACACCTTCTTCGTCGCCAGCTACGTCGAGGTGGATGGCCAGCGCTCGGTGGACGTTTCCCATCGCGGCGGCAATACGGGTTTTGTGCGGGTCGAAGGCAACGTGCTGACCATCCCTGACTTTGCCGGCAACCTGTTCTTCAACACCCTGGGCAATCTGCAGGTGAACCCGGTGGCGGGGTTGTTATTCATCGATTTTGAATCGGGGGATGTGCTGCAGGTGGCCGGGCGCACTTCACTGATCCTCGACGGCCCGCAAGTGGCGCTGTTCGAGGGCGCCCAGCGCTTGTGGACCGTCACCGTGGAACATGTGGTGCGGCGCCCGGCGGCGTTGGCGTTGCGGTGGCAGTTCGCGGAGTTTTCGCCGTTCAGTCTGGCGATGGGAAGTTGGTAGCCAGCACCCCTCGATGATCCCCGATATGTTGCGGGATGTTGAACCGCCGGATTGAACGATTGCTTTGGGTTAGCCTTGTTTTCCTACCGACAACAAGGAAATGTCATGCAGAGAAAGGTCATTAATCCCACAACGGTATTCAACGCCCTGCAATACGGCTTCAGCCAGGCCATGGAAGTGCCGGAGGGTCGGCGCATCATGCTGTCCGGCCAGGTGGGTGTCGATGCCGACGAGCGCACCGTCGGCCCGGGTATTGCGGAACAGACCGCCGCCGCTTTGGACAACATCGAAAAGGTGTTGGCCGAGGCAGGCGGTGATTTGTCCCATGTGATCATGTTGCGGCTGTACATCACCGAGTCCGCCCGTGACCAGCAGGAGCCGATCGCGCAAGCGCTGCGCGAACGCTTCCCGCACAACCCGCCGCCGTCTTCGTGGATTATCGTCAGCGGGTTGTCGTTGCCGGATTGGTTGATCGAAATCGAGGCGGAGGCGGTGATTGCGCAGGCGTAGATACAGTGAGGGCTAGGGGCACGTGAGCTTACTGTGGTGAGCTGATTTGTTGGGTGAGCAGGCCTAATGCGGCAGTCGGGCTTGCGCTGACACCCCACGCGCCGCCCAGCGCTGTATACAACTTCACTTCCGCCACCAGTTGCGCCAGGCGATCGACGATCAACGCCTGTTGCGAGGTGAACAACGTACGTTGCGCATCCAGGAAGGTGAGGTTGCTGTCGACGCCACTGCGGTAGCGATGCTCGGCCAGGTTGTAATACTGCTGATTGGCCGCGACGAAATCCCGTTGCGCCTCCAACTGGTCGGTATAGGTCTGCCGCGCCGCCAGGCCATCGGCGACTTCCTGGAAGGCGGTCTGGATCGATTTTTCGTACTGCGCCACGCTGATGTCTTTTTGCAGTTTGGCGTAGTCGAGGCTGGCGCGCAGGCTGCCGGCGTTGAAGATCGGCAGGTTGATCTGCGGCTGGAACGTCCAGCTGCCCGAGCCGCCCTTGAACAGCCCCGCCAGTTCGGTGCTGGCGCTGCCGGCGTTGGCGGTCAGGCTCACCGACGGGAAAAACGCTGCACGTGCCGCGCCGATATTGGCGTTGGCGGCGCGCAACTGGTACTCGGCCTGGAGGATATCCGGGCGGCGCTGCAGCAAGTCCGAGGGCAGGCCGGCCGGCACGCGGGCCACCAGGTCGGCGGCGAGTGGACGCGACGGCAATTGTTCGTCCACCGGGCCGCCCACCAGCAGGGCGAGGTTGTTGAGGTCCTGGGCGACCTGGCGCTCATAACGGGCCACGCTGGCGCGGGTGCTTTCGACGCTGGTGGTGGCTTGCACCACGTCCAGCGCCGAGGCTTTGCCGGCGGTTTTGCTGCGGCTGGTGAGGCGCAGGCTATGCTCGTTGGCCACCAGGGTTTGCCGGGCCAGGGCCAGCAATTCCTGGTCGGCACGCCAGGTCAGGTACGCATTGGCGACGTTGGCGACCAGGCTCAATTGCGCACTGCGCCGCGCCTCTTCGGTGCCCAGGTAGGAGAGCATGGCCTGTTCGCTGAGGCTGCGGATGCGGCCGAACAGGTCCAGCTCATAGGCGCTGATGCCCAGGGTCGCGGAATAGCTGGAGGTGATGGCGGCCTTGCCGGTGCCGGTCACGTCCCCGGGCACACGCCGACGCTGGCCGGCGCCGGTAGCGGACACCGCCGGGAACAGGTCGGCACGCTGGATACGGTACTGCGCCTGGAACGCCTCGACGTTCAACGCAGCCACGCGCAAGTCGCGGTTATTGACCAGCGCATCGCCAATCAACCCTTGCAGCGCCGGGTCGTGGAACAGCTGCTGCCAGTCCGATGTGCCGGACTGCGCCAGCGCATACACGCCCGCCTGGGGATACTGCGCAGGCACGGGCGCCGCAGGCCGTTGGTAGTCCGGGATCAGCGAGCAGCCGCCAAGCATCCAGGCCATCGCAAAGGTACTCAATTTATGCATCAGGCGCCCACCATCCACTTGGCCAGACCGTGCCTTCCACTCACGCCCAACTTGGCGGCGGCGCGCTTGAGGTAGGTTTCGATGGAGCTGTTCTTCACGCTGAGTTTCTCCGCGATCTGCGGCACGGTGCCGCCGGTCAGCAAGCCGAGGCACACCTCTTGCTCGCGCGCCGACAAGGTGATGTCGCCCAGGGACAGGCGCTTGTAGAACTCACGTTGCAATTGCGATTGCTCCAGCATCGTGTGGGCCGGTTCGACCTCGGTGTGCGGTGCCTGACGCAGGCTCTGGGCGTGGCACTCGATCAGCGGCAGCAGGGTGTCCGACAGGCACTTGAGAAACGACAACTCGGCCAGGGAAAACCCGCGCTGGGTCGGCGGGCGATAAAACGAAATCACACAGCGCCGGTTGCCCTGGCGCGACACCAGGTTGCACTGGTGTGAGGTGTCACGCGGGTCTGCGCTGTTGGCCTTGGCTTTCAACTGGATCAGCAGCGGGTCCTGCATGCCGAGCATTTCGCGCAACAGCGGATGGTCGTCCATGGAATTCAGGGCCAGGGGCGGCAGGTCCTGCGTCTGGCCGGCGCTGCCCAGCAGCGTGATATCGAGCACACGGTCGCGTAGCTCGTCGAGGGTCCATTCGCTCAGATCCACCAGGTGGATCGGCACCCACTTGTCCACCAGGTGCAGCATGTGGGCGGCAAAGCCCGGGTGGCCACTGCTGGCAATCAACTCGCCCATTTCGGCGTAGAAATGGGGGCTTTGGGTGTTGGCAATACTGCTGGTCAAACTCATAGCCTTCTCATCCTTGATATCGAAAACCGTGTACAGACCCTCTGGGCCTCTGCGGGGCGATCCGTTGCTCACACACCAGAGTCGGTATTCGAAAGTGTATTTAGCCAGTGGATTTGTCCTACGTATGTAGCGGAAACGTGGGACATAACCTGCCATAAAAACCGCGTCATTAATTCGACGTTTCTGACAGGTAATTCCCACTACGAATAGCCAATGGAGATTTTTATGTTTAAGTAACTCTTTGATATATAAGTAAAATATTGTTTTTAGAAAGCATTCGCATAAAAAAGCATCGGCCAGATATAGCCAATGTCCTACAACTCTTTAATCGTTTCAGCAATGAACCATCAGCCACGCCCGGTCTATCCATTCGGATGTCCGGGTTTAGGGTGACAGACAGCCCCTGGCCACCATGCTCCAATCCGGCCCATTCGTCGTAATGGGCACCCCTGCGCGGCCAGTGCCTGACCTCCATGAGAAGGATCTTATGAAGCATTCACCCAGCTTCCCCCTCACCGCCGCCCAGCAGGACATCTGGCTCGACCAACTGCGCGCAGGCGACTCGCCGCTGTACAACATCGGTGGTTATGTGGATTTTGCCGGCGCCATTGACCCCGGCCTGATGCAGCGCGCCGTTGAATGCCTGGTGGCCAGGCACGATGCGTTGCGCACGCAACTGCACAGCGACGCCGACGGCCTGCCTCGCCAGACCTTCGCTGCCACGTTGGCTGCGGACCTGGCGCTGCATGACGTTTCCAAGGCTTGCGATCCGCAGGCCGCGAGCCACGCCCTGATGCAGGCGCAAATGGCCCTGCCTTATGCGATGCAGGGTGCGCCGTTGTTCCGCTTTTTCCTGGTCAAGCTCGACGACGATCATTACCGCCTCGGCACCCAGGCGCATCACCTGATCCTCGATGGCTGGGGCTTCGGCCAGATGCTGCAATCCCTCGCGCAGCTGTACACGGCCCTGGCGCAAGGCCGGCAACCGGACTTGCCGGCGCCGTCCTACATCGATTTTATCGACGCAGACCGGCACTACCACGCGTCAGCCCGTTATGCCCGCGACCGCGCCTATTGGCTGGACAAATACCGCTTGATTCCGGAGCCGCTGCTGACCCCACGGCACACGGCCAAGGCCGCGAGCAATACCTTGGTGCAGGCGTTTCCGGTGGCACTGCTCAACCGAATGGAACAGGTGGCCAACCGTTACCAGGCGTCGGCGTTTCATGTACTGCTGGCGGCGCTGTATGTGTATTTCACCCGCACCGCCCAACGCGAAGAATGGGTGGTGGGGGTGCCGATTCTCAACCGTTCCAATGCACGGTTCCGCTCCACCGTCGGGTTGTTCACCCAGGTCAGCGCCGTGCGCTTGCAATTTGATGAGCAGTCGCCGTTCAGCGCGGTGGTGCGTGGGGTGCGCGACCAGCTCAAGCAGGACTTCCGCCACCAGCGTTTCCCCCTCAGCGAGATGAACCGTGAGTTGGGCCTGCGTCGCAGCGACCGCGGCCAGTTGTTCGACCTGTCGGTGTCCTTCGAGCAGGACGACCATGAACTGCGCTACGGCACGACAGTGGCCCGTGCGGTCAAGGTGTCCAACCATCACGAGCCGCTGCCCCTGGCCCTCCACCTGCGCAGCAATCGCTACCAGGACACCGCATGCCTGCATTGCGTCTACAACGAGGCGTACTTCCAGCACGATGAAGTGGCGGCCCTGGCGCAGCGCTTGACCTGGCTGCTGGAGCAGGGGCTGGAAGACACCGCACTGACGATCAGCGATTTTTCCCTGGTGACACCCGCCGAGCAGGCGCGGTTGCAGCAATGGAACGCCACCAACCAGCCTGTCACCCAGCCACACACCCTGCACGCGCGCATCGAAGCCCAGGCCGCGCGCGCACCGGACGCCGTGGCGGCGGTGTACCAGGGGCGGCACCTGAGCTATGCCCAACTCAACCAGCAGGCCAACGCGCTGGCCCATCAACTGCTGGAGCGCGGCGTGCAGCCTGACGACCGGGTGGTGATCCTGGCGCGGCGTGGTCTGGATACGCTGGTGGGCTTGCTGGCGATCCTCAAGTCCGGCGCCTGCTACGTGCCAGTGGACCCGGCCCATCCCGCCGAGCGCCTGAATTACCTGCTGCAAGACAGCGACCCGGTGGTGGTGCTGACCCAGCACGATTTGCTGCATCGTTTGCCTCAGTTGACGGTGCCGGTGATCCAGCTCGACCGCCCGACCTTCCACCTGGGCACCAACCCCCGCGTCGCGGTCAGCCCCTCTCACCTGGCCTACGTGATCTACACCTCCGGCTCCACCGGTTTGCCCAAGGGCGTGATGGTCGAGCACCACAGCGTCTCGAACCTGGTGGACTGGCACTGCCGGGCCTTCGACCTGCATGCCGGCAGCCACACCGCCAGCGTCGCCGGTTTCGGTTTTGATGCGATGGCCTGGGAGGTCTGGCCGGCGTTGTGCGTGGGCGCCACGCTGCACCTGCCGCCGGCCCATGATGGCGCCGAAGACATCGACGCGCTGCTCGGTTGGTGGCGGGCACAGCCGCTGGACGTCTGCTTCCTGCCGACGCCCGTGGCCGAATACGCCTTCAGCCAGGGCCTGCACCACCCGACCCTGCGCACCCTGCTGATCGGCGGCGACCGCCTGCGTTCCTTCACCCAGGCGCAGTCCTGCGCCGTGATCAACAACTACGGCCCTACCGAAGCCACGGTGGTCGCCACCTCCGGCCCCATGGCCGTCGGCCGGCCATTGCATATCGGCGCGCCTGTCGCCAATGCCAGGGTGTATGTGCTGGACGCGCAGCGACGGCCGCTGCCCATCGGGGTGGCAGGGGAACTGTACGTGGGCGGCAAGGGCATCGCGCGGGGTTACCTCAAGCGTCCCGAGCTCAGTGCCGAGCGATTCCTCGACGACCCCTTTACCCAGGGGCGCATGTACCGCACCGGCGACCTGGTGCGCTGGCTGCCGGACGGCAACCTTGAGTACCTGGGGCGCAATGACGACCAGGTGAAAATCCGTGGCGTGCGCATTGAGTTGGGCGAAATCGAAACGGCCCTGGCCACGCATCCGCATATTCAGGACGCCGTGGTGCAAGCCCGCGAAGGGCAGTTGCTGGCCTGGTTCGTGCCCCGTGAAGTCGTGTCGATAGAAGCCTTGCGCGCCCACCTGCAAGCATCGCTGCCCGACTACATGCTGCCGGCTGCCTACATGCAGTTGGACGCGTTGCCCCTGACCGCCAACGGCAAGCTTGATCGCAAGGCGTTGCCCGCACCGACCCAAGAGGCGTTCGTCACCCGTTTGTATGAGGCGCCGCACCTCGGCGTGGAAAGCGTACTGGCGCAGATCTGGGCCGAGCTGTTGCAGGTGCAGCAGGTTGGGCGCCACGACCACTTCTTCGAACTGGGCGGGCATTCGTTGCTGGCCGTGCAATTGGTGCAACGCATGCGCCAGGTCGGGTTGCATGCCGATGTGCAGGTGCTGTTCGGCCAGCCGACCCTGGCGGCCCTGGCGGCGGCAAGTGAGCTCAGCGACGTGGACGCCCCCGACCTGGCCGAACTCGACCCTGCCAGCTTTGATCTGATCGTCGAGAGCATTCCCGGCGGCGTGGCCAATGTGCAGGATATCTACCCGCTGGCGCCGTTGCAGGAAGGTTTGCTTTACCACCACATCACCGATGAGCGCGATCCGTATCAGCAGCAGGCGCTGTTCAGCTTTGCGCAGCGCGAGCAGTTGGACGCGTTTGCCCAGGCCCTGCAACAAGTGATCAACCGCCACGATATCCTGCGCACCAGCCTGGTATGGGAGGCCCTGGAGCAACCGATGCAAGTGGTGTGGTGCCAAGCGCGATTGCGTGTTGAACCGTTGCGCGAGGACCCTGCGCCGCTGGATTTGCGCCAGGCGCCGCTGATGGCCCTGGACTATGCCGAAGAGCCGCAGCACTCGCGTTGGGTTGCGCGGCTGCGTTTCCATCACCTGGTCAATGACGCCACCTCGACCACCATCCTGATGCAGGAAATCCGCGCTCACTTGCTCGGCCAACAGGCGCAACTACCGGCGTCGGTGCCGTATCGCAATGTGGTGGTGCAAGCCCGTTCGCCGGCACGTCAAGCGGCGCACGAGGCGTTCTTTCGCGAGCAGTTGGGCGATGTCGACGAGCCGACCCTGGCCTTCGGTCTCCAGGAGCGCCAGGCGGATCGGGCGCACACCGAAGAAGCCGAACGTGGCTTGAGTGACAGCCTCAATCAACGTTTGCGTGCCCAGGCGCGTGGTATGGGAGTGAGCACCGCCAGTCTGTTCCACCTGGCCTGGGCCCAGGTGCTCAGCCGTATCGCCGGCCGCGATGACGTGGTCTTCGGCACCGTGCTGCTCGGCCGTTTGCAGGCGGGCGAGGGTGCCGATCGCGCCCTGGGCATGTTCATCAACACCCTGCCGCTGCGGGTGCGCCTGGCCGGGCGCACGGTGACCGAAGCTCTCACGCATACCCACGCACGCCTCAGTGCCTTGCTTGCCCATGAACAAGCCTCCCTGGCGCTGGCCCAGCGTTGCAGCGGTGCGTCGCCATTGTTCAACAGCCTGCTCAACTACCGCCACACCGACGCCGAGCGTGACCTGACCCTGGTGCCGGGCATTGCCTTGCTCAGCAGTGAGGACATCCTCAGCTACCCGCTGATGCTGACCGTGGACGACACGGCCAACGGTTTCCGGATCAAGGCCAAGGCGCCGCAGCAAATTGGCGCCGGTCGGCTGCTCGACTACCTCGAAACCACACTGATCAACTTGGCGGACACGCTGGACCAGGCGCCACAGACACCTTTGCGCGAGGTTCAGGTACTGCCCGCCGGCGAGTTGAAAACCCTGCTGGTGGACTTCAACGCGACCGACACCGACTACCCCGACACCTTCACGGTGCAGGCGCTGTTCGAAGCCCACGCACGGCATATCCCCCATGCCATCGCCGTGCAGGCCGGCGAGTTGCAACTGACCTACCGCGAACTCAACGAACGCGCCAACCAACTGGCCTTCCACCTGCGTGAGCGCGGTGTGCAGCCGGACGCCCGCGTGGCGCTGTGCGTCGAGCGTGGATTGGAGCTGGTGGTGGGCCTGTTGGCCATCCTCAAGGCCGGTGGCGCCTATGTGCCGCTGGACCCGGGTTATCCGCGCGAGCGCCTGGCCTACATGCTCCACGACAGCCAACCTGTGGCGCTGCTGGTACACGCCGCCACCCGTGACGTGCCGGGTGACGTGTCTATCCCGGTGATCGACTTCGACCACTGCGCCTGGAGCCAGGCACCTGTCGGCAACCCGCTGGTGCCAGGGCTGAGCGTGGCCAACCTGGCCTACGTGATGTACACCTCGGGCTCCACCGGTACGCCCAAGGGCGTGATGATCGAACACCGTGGCCTCGGCAACCTGATGCACTGGGGCTCGCAGCTGTGCCCCAATGCCGAGGGCGGCGCGCTGTTGCAGCGGGCGCCGTTCAGCTTCGACGGTTCGGTGTGGGAGCTGTTCTGGCCGCTCTCCAACGGCATGCGCCTGGTGTTGGCACGGCCCGATGGTCATCGCGAACCGGCCTATCTGGCGCAGGTGATTCGCGAGCAGAAGATCACGGTGATCAAGTTCGTGCCGGCGATGTTGCAGCAGTTCCTTGAGCTGGAAGAGTCCGCGCTGTGTACCAGCCTCACTGATGTGCTGTGCGGCGGTGGCGAACTCACCGAAGCCCTGGCTCGTGGCGTGCAGGCGCGCTTGCCCAAGGTGCGCCTGCATAACGTCTACGGCCCCACCGAAGCCACGGTGGACAGCAGCGCCTGGACCCTGGAACCCGGCGCGCCGGTGCCGGCATTGCAGTTGCCGATCGGGCGGGCGATCAACAACACACGCCTGTATGTTCTGGATGAGCACGATGCGCCGGCGCCCATGGGCGTGAGCGGTCAGTTGCACATCGGTGGGGTCGGCGTGGCGCGGGGTTACCTGGGGCTGCAGCAGATGACCGCCGAGCGTTTTATCGACAGCCCGTTCGTGGCCGGAGATCGCCTGTATCGCACTGGCGACCTGGTGCGTTACCTGCCTGACGGCAATCTGGAGTTCCTCGGGCGTAACGACTTCCAGGTCAAACTGCGCGGTGTGCGCCTGGAACTGGGGGAGATCGAGTCACGGCTGCTGGTGCATCCGGCGTTGCGTGAAGTGGCGGTGTTGATTCGCGATGAACGCCTGGTGGCGTACTTCACCGTGCGTGCCGAGGCGCCGAGCCCGGATGCGTTGCGCGCCCATGTGCTGGAGCAATTGCCGGAATACATGGTGCCGGCGGCGTTTGTGCAGCTCGACGAATTACCGCTCAACCCAGCGGGCAAACTCGACCGCAAGGCCTTGCCGGAGCCGGGGTTGGGGGCGGTGGTGAGCCGAGCCTATGCCGCGCCGGTCGGAGCCGTGGAGAGCTTGATGGCCGGGATCTGGGCTGAGGTGCTGAAGTTGGAGCGGGTGGGGCGGCATGATCATTTCTTTGAGCTGGGCGGGCATTCGTTGTTGGCGGTGAACCTGGTGGCGCGGATGCGCAAGGCGGGGGTGGAGGTGGATGCGCGGGCGTTGTTCAGTCATCCGACGGTGGCGCAACTGGCGGGGTGTGTGTTGACGCAGGTGCAGCGGGTGGAGGTGCCTCAGGCGGCTATTCCGCAGTTGGGGCGGCGGCGGCGGATTTGACGGGGCGCCTCAGATCAAAAGCAAGATCAAGAGCGACTCGCTTCGCATCGTAAATACGCTGCTTTTGTAGTCATTACATGAATGAGCGAAGCCGGCGTTAGCGTCGCGCAGAGAGCAGGCCTTTAGCATTATGCAGTGCCGTTTGTCGGGTTCTTTTTTTCACGTCTGTAGGAATAAGTTCCGTTTTGCAAGATATACCTGCGGTGGTGTTGGATTTTTCGATTATTTGGATAGTTTCTAAGGTGTTAAATTTACATGGATTGATTTTTTGAAGCACGGTTGGTGAGGGGCCTGATATTTTTGGCAATGGTTGATCTTCCGAAGTTCGTGAGTGAAATTTCCTAAATCTAGTAGTTATATTTCCCGCATAAGATTTTTATTGTTGTTGCGATATTCTCACGCTGGGCTAGATTTGGTTTTATTGCTTGATGAAGGGCAGCTCAAAGTCAATGTATGCACAAAGCTGGAGATTTGAGATGAACAGTGAAGTGTTCGGAGCGCTTGTTTATAGTTTCGAAAGTGAAGAAAGTTTCAACCCGTACGCCGGTAATGCAGGTGCGTCAGGCATTCAAGGCGGGTGCGGTGGTAATGGAGGATGTGGTGGGGCGGCAGGTATAATGGGGTAGGTGGGGCCTGCCATAACTCCATAATAGAGCCTTCATCGACAGAAAAGTAAATTCAGTATTCACAGAAGCTTGAGTCGTCGATGCTCAGCTCTAGACTAGGCATGATGGTCCCGTTTTCGTGAGGTCAATCATGGACTTTTATTTCGTATCGAGGCCGGCTTTGCTAGCGGCGTTATTCATAAAAGAACAACTCAGAGAACCTGTTGCATTATTTTGGACAGTGGTATCTCCAGTGGTTACCTATTATTTGCTTACCTACGCGCGTGCGCCACTGAGTAGTGAGGCCGTGGATTACCTGTCGAAGACTTCATGGTTTTACGCCTTTGTTTCCTCAAATGTTGCACTGTTCGGGCTTGCCTTTTACATAGTTGGTCGAAGGGAAAGTGGTTTTCTTCGGTCTTTTGTTTACACGGATCGTACGAAGGTTGTTTTTTTGATTGGGCAGTTTTCTGCATATTCAGTTGTTTCAATATTGTATTGCTCCGTATTTTATATGCTCACTCGAGTTTTTTCAGGGGAGTTTGATGTCGCGGAGTATCTTGTGATCGTAGGGCGATTTTATGTTTGCTTTCTTCTTTTTTCTATACCCGCGCTGTTGCTGACGCTTGTCCCATTAGGCTTTCAAAATGCGAGCACCCTTTTTTCAATTTTGTCCCTTACGATGTTGGCTCTCGGGGTTATCAGTATGGGGCCAGTGAGTCCCGCCTTAGCTATTGTCGGTTTTTTTAACCCGATGTGGTGGGCGAATAAGATTATGTTGGACGGCGTGGTTGAATGCGGTTTGGTTTTCTGGGTTGTTGCCATTTCACTTGTGTTTTTGTTTTTAGTGATGTGTCGTTATTTATTAATTGATCCTGTTTGGAGTCGTTATTGATGGCAAGGCTTCTCGTAGACTCTCTTGACGTCAGGTATGGAACTCATATCGTGTTTCATAAGGCTTCTCTGACAGTCACCGCCGGCTCCATATCAGGTCTTCTTGGCCCAAACGGCTCCGGCAAAACCACCTTTTTTGATGTGCTGTGCGGCCTGAAGAAAAGAGAGGGTGGTGAAATAAGCAGCGCCTTTTCCAAGCTGCTGTACCTGTCACAGATCATCAGCACCCCCCCTGTATTTCGCATGTTCGACATCTTCAAAATGACCATGCTGTTTTGCTCCGACACCAGGGTCACCCAACAACATGCACTCGACAAAATCAAAAAATGGAGCCCCGGCATCGCCGATCGGTATTGCGAGATCTGGAACAAAAAATCTGCGCTCTGCAGCTATGGAGAGAAACGCTGGTTTTTTACGTTGTCGTTGCTCTGTGCCAACGCGGACCTGGTGATACTGGATGAGCCCACCGCGGGTGTGGATCCAGAGTTTCGTTATCACATCTGGCGTTGTCTGGAGGGGGCGGCGGCAGAGGGTGTCGCGGTGTTGGTTTCATCACACAACGTCGATGAAATCGTCGCGCATTGCGATGACTTTTACATGCTGAGCCAAAGGCGATTCAACCGTTTCACTGATGCGCAAGGCTTCATGGGCGCCTACGACGCCCAAAGCCTGGATGAGGCATTTATCCATGCCGCCAGCCTGCCAAAAGGATAAGACCGCTTCTATTCAGGCAAGGGAACGAACGCCACGTTGCCGTCCTGCCGTTGTTGAAACAAACGCTCGCCATTGTCCGGCTGGGTGGTGATGACCTGGTGATCCGCGCCCAGGTACGCCAACGGCGTCGGATCATCCTTGGAATACTGCGTGACGATGATCGTGCGCTGCGGGTCGAAGGCCTTGCCGCTGGTTTTCTGCAGCCAGGCCATGAACGCCGCGCTGTCGCCCTGGCGCGGGAAGTCCTGGGTCTCGGCCACGTAGTAGAAAGGCTTGCCACTGTTTTGCAGGTACATCGGCACCTTGTTGTCCACTTCCACCAGCACCATTTGCCACTCATCCCAAGGCGCGCTTTTGACCGCTTCGGTACGCACATCCTCGGCCAGGCGGGTGACGCCGCCATTGCCGTTGCTCCATGGATAGGCCACGCCAATGACCAGCAGCATCAACACCGCGGCGCAGGCGAACCCTTTGTACCAGCGCGGTCGGCTGGCGGGCCTGGCTTGCAGGCGTTCGCTGAGCCACCAGGCGCCGAGCAACTGGGCGAAGGGCACCAGTGGCAACACGTAGTAGCTGCGCCGGCTGCCACTGGCGGTGAAGAACACAAACAACAGGCCCAGGCCCCACACCAGCCATCGCACGTTGGGCGGGGTCTGGCGCCAGTGCCGCAGCGCCAGCCGCAGGCCGAGCAGCCAGCACGGCAGCCACGGCAGGGTGTAGGCGGGCAGGTAGATCAGGTAGGTGTAGATCGGCCCCATGTGGTCGAAGGGGTCGAAGAATCGCACCACGTTTTCGCGGAATACCAGGGCCAGGCCGCTTTGCCCATAGGTCGGCGCACCGTAGACATGCGACAGCACGAACGGCACGGCATACACCGCGGCGGCGATCAGCAGGGCGAGCACCAGGCGCAGGTTGAGATGCTGCTTGTAGCGCTGCTCGCCGAGCAGGTGCGGCAGCAGGACCAGGCCTGGCAGCACAAAGCCGATCAAGCCCTTGAACAGCGAGGTCACGGCGAGCAACAGGAAAAACACGGTATAGCGACCCAGCCGGGTGTCCTCTGGTCCACGCCAGTACCACCAGACCGCGGCCAGCACGCCACACACCGTCAGCACATCCGCCGTGGCCACCCGCGCCCAGAACAGAAAGTAGAAGGTGGTGGCGAGCATCCAGCCGGCGATCAGCCCGGTGCCTTTGCGCATCAGTTGCTCACCGAGCAGGTAGACCAGCCACACGCTCAGCCAGGCGCCGATCACCGAGGGCAAGCGCAGTGACCACGGCCCGAGGCCACCCATCAGGTGGGCCGTGGCGGTGATCAGCCAATAGGAAGGCAGGGGCTTGTCGTAATAGGGCGCGCCCTTGAGGTAGGGGTCGAAGTAATTTCCGCTCTGCAGCATCTGCAAGGCGATGTTCGCCCAGCGGGTCTCCGGGCCCCACAGGTCGCGTGCGCCGAGGCCGGTGAGCAGCAGCAGCGCGGTGACGCCCAGCAATAGCAGCAGGGCGCCGCGCTCGGTCTTGCAGAATGTCGTCATCAGGGCAGGCTCGGGTAGATGATCAGCTCGAGATAACCCTTGTAGTAACGTTTTCCGCCGGGCGGCAGTTGCCCGGCTTCGCGCATTTCACTGGTGCTGTTGACCCGCAGCAGCACGCCCACCGAGCCGTGCTGGCGCGCATCCTTGAGCCAGGCCTGGACTTCCTCCAATTCCACCTTGCGGTGCACCGAGCCTGCATACTGCAAGCCGTAGCGCAGCTCGCCCTCGGTGTCGTACAGCGACACTTGCGGGCGTTTCAGGCGCCAGGCCAGGGCGCTGGCACTGCCCAGGTCGTTGCTGAGCAGGGCTTGGGTCTGTTGCAATTCGTCCAGGTGTTCGAGCACAAATTGGTCGGGCATTTCGTTGTCCGCGATCCACGACGGCATGCTTGCCGGCAGCAGGATCACCAGAACGCCGATACCCATTGCAGGCATTGCCCACAGCGTCAGCGGGCGAATCACTTGCAGCAGGTTGGCCAGAATCCACACCAGCAACACGATGAACGCCAGGGACAGGCTGAACATCTCGGCGTGACTGTTGCTGTACAGCGGCCGGGCGATTTGCAGGTAGATCAGGCCGATCATGGCCGCCATGCCGATCACGAAGTTGAACAGGCCATTGAGGCAGATGGTGCGGGCTTTGCCCTGCTTCACCAGGTCGGTCAGCGTATGACCCATCAGCAAAGCCAAGGGCAGCAGGCACGGCATGATGTAGGTCGGCAGCTTGCCTTTGCTCAAACTGAACAGGCCCAGGGGCAACAGTAGCCATAACGCCAGGAAGGTAATCGCCGGCTGGCGTTTTTCCTGCCAGGTCTTGTGCAGGGCGGACGGCAGCAGCCCGGCCCACGGCAGGCTGGAAACGGCGATGATCGGCAGGAAGAACCACCATGGCCGCACATGCTGGGCGTTGTCGGCGCTGAAACGGCGAATGTGTTCATTCCAGAAAAAGAAGCGCCAGAAGTCGGGTTCCTGAAGATGGATGGCCAGCACCCACGGCAGGCCCACCAATACCGCGACCGCCATCGCCAGCGGGCCATAACGCAGCAGCTCTCCCAGGCGGCGTTGCCAGAGCATGTATGGCACGGCAATCAGCACCGGCAACACCAGGGCCAGGAAACCCTTGGTCATGAAACCCATGGCGCAGGCGAGGCCCACGATGACCCAGGCCCCGAGGCGGCCGCGCAGTGTGGTGCTGTCGAGCGCAAACCACAGGGCTACCAGACTCAGGTTGACCCAAAGCGTGAATTGCGGATCGAGGTTGGAGTACCCCGCCTGCCCGGCGACCAGGCCGAAGCTCAGGTAGAGCAGGGCACAGGCGAAACTCTTGCGCGGGTCATTCCACAGTCGACGGGCGATCAGGTAGGCCAGCAGCACGCTCAAGCCCGTGGTCAGCGCCGAAGCGATGCGCACGCCGAACAGGTTCTGGCCGAAGACCGCCTGGCCCAGGGCAATCAACCAGTAGCCGCCTGCGGGTTTTTCGAAGTAGCGGATGCCCATGAAGTGCGGCGCCACCCAGTTACCGCTCTGGAGCATTTCCTGGCTGATCTGGGCGTAGCGGGTTTCATCCGGGATCCACAAGCCATGCAGGCCCAGGGGCAGCAGGTAAAACGCAACGAAGGCCAGCAATAACACCGGCAGGGGTTTTAATCGGGTCATGCAAACGTCGCTCCCTGACGCTCAGTGATGTAGGTTTCAAGTTGTGAATTAATAGTTGGAAAAGTCACAGCGTTCACGCAATTGCAGAAAATATTCATGATGTCCTTATTTAAAAGGCGCAACTAAACATGCCAGAACAGGGCTGTCTTTTTGCTGAACAGGGCGAGGGGTAAGTTAGTGAGTCTGTTTTAGCGCGGCGGGCCAATCCGGGTTGTTGACGATGCCCAGGATCTTCAATTTGCCGTTGGGCAACGCCTGCACGAACAACGCGCTGCCATATTCGGGGAACGCGGCATGGGGGAAGCCCTGGGTTTTTTCGAAGTCGGCGATGCAACCACTGTGGGTGACGAACACCAGGTTGCGTCCGGGGGTCTTTTGACTGAGCAATTCCTCGCCCATGGCCGTGCCGCAGATGGCCTGTTGGCCCGAGGTCAGCTCGTTTTTGTCGAACATGAAACGCAGGGTCTGCGCCGTGCGGATAGCCGGGCTGGCAAGCACATCGCTGGTGTCCATCCCCATGGATTTAAAGGCGTTGCCGAGCTTTTCGGCCTGTTGGCTGCCGTGCACTGTGAGGCCTTCCACCGGGCCCAGGCACGGGTTGGTGGAGCGGTCGCAGCGCTCTTCATGGCGCACCAGTACGATCAGGTCGCCGTCGCGCCACAGCGGCATCACTTGCGAGGTCAGCAGGCGGTCGCCGATGCCCAGGTCTCGTGGCGACGCCGGCCAGAACAGGCTGCAAACCAGCAGCAGGCCAACCACCGCAAGTCCCAGCCAGAGTCGTTGCAAACGCTTGAAAAAGTCCCGGGGCGAGCGCGGTTTGGTCAGGGTAAGGTCAACCACTTCATTCACCATGGGCATTGTTGGCAGTGTTGTATTAGTTAGGCGCAACGTTTTAGCGAATGTCCTTAGTGGGACCAGAGGCTGTCACACGACGGCTGTCTTTTCGCTGAACACCTTGCATGTAAAAAGTTGTGAAAAAGGGCAACTAACAAGTTGCCGACAAGTGATGCTTGGTGGGTAATTTAAAGAGGCGCGGGTGGGCAGCCGGTGAAATCCATGTGAAAAATTTGCGTGGCCTTGGGCGGTAGCCGTTATTCTCGATGGCCGCCCATCAAACGAGTGTTGTCATGTTGCAGGTGCAAGGTGTGACCAAAAGCTATGCCACCCCCCAGGGGCCTTTGGCAGTGTTGGCCGGTGTCGATCTGCACCTGGGCCGGCGCAGCAGCCTGGCGCTGATGGGCGAGTCGGGCAGCGGCAAGAGCACCTTGCTGCACCTGGTGGCCGGGCTCGACCGTGTGGATGGCGGCAGCATCCAGGTGGGCGAGCAGCGCCTTGACCAACTGAGCGAAGCGCAACTGGCCCATTGGCGACGTACCGAAATCGGTCTGGTGTTCCAGCAGTTCAACCTGATCGGCAGCTTGCCGGTCGAGGATAACCTGGCGTTCCAGGCGCGGCTGGCGGGGCGCTTTGACCCGCAGTGGCAGGCGCAATTGGTCGAGCGCCTGGGCCTGGGGGATTTGCTCAAGCGCTACCCGGAACAACTCTCCGGCGGCCAGCAGCAACGGGTGGCGGTGGGGCGCGCATTGGCGTCACGCCCGGGCCTGTTGTTGGCCGACGAGCCCACCGGCAACCTGGACGAGGCGACCAGCGACGAAGTGCTGCAACTGTTGCTGGACCTCTTGCGCGACAGCCCCACCAGCCTGTTGATGGTCACCCACAGCCCGCGCATCGCTGCACGACTGGACCGGCAGGTGGTGTTGCAGCGTGGGCGCGTCCTAGCCGCAGGCGCCGCCTGAGATGGCGGTATTTCAGTGGACCTTGCGCGCATTGCTCAGCCACTGGCGACGGCATCCCGTGCAGTTTTTCAGCGTGCTCACCGGCCTCTGGCTGGCCACCGCGCTGTTGATTGGCGTGCAAGCCCTCAACAGCCAGGCGCGAGACAGCTATGCCCGCGCCAGCCAATTGATCGGCGGCGAACCCCAGGCCAGCCTCGGTGCGCCGGACGGGGCGAGTTTCCCCCAGGCGGTCTTCGCTCAATTGCGCCGCGCTGGCTGGCCGGTGTCTCCGGTGGTACAGGGGCGGGTGCAGCTCAAGGGGCAGGAGGATGTACGCCTGCAGTTGATGGGCATCGATCCGTTGTCGTTGCCCGGCAGCGGCGCCGTGGCGGGGCAGCGCTTGAGCCAGGCGCAGATGCTCGCGTTTTTTGATCCGCCGGGGCGTACCTGGATCGCGCCGCAGACCTTGCAGGTCTTGGGGCTGCGCGAAGGCCAGCAACCGACCACTGTGGGCGGCCGCACACTGCCGCCATTGCAAGCCCAACCAGACATGGCGCCCGGCCTGTTGCTCACCGACATCGGTTTTGCCCAGCCTGTGCTGGATATGTCTGAGCGCCTGTCGCGGCTGCTGGTGGACAAGCCATTCGCCGCCAGCCAACCCACGCCGCCCGTCGGGTTGCAACTCAAGCAAGGCGAGGACAATAACCTCGCTCGCCTCACCGAGAGCTTTCACCTGAACCTCGACGCGTTGGGCTTCCTGTCCTTCGTGGTGGGGCTGTTCATCGTGCATGCCGCCATCGGCCTGGCCCTGGAGCAACGGCGCGGGCTGCTGCGCACGTTGCGCGCTTGTGGGGTCAGCGTGCGCCTGCTGATTGTGAGCTTGAGCGTGGAATTGGGCGTGCTCTCGCTGCTCGGTGGTGTGCTGGGCGTCGCCAGCGGCTACCTGTTGGCCAGTCTGCTATTGCCCGATGTGGCCGCCAGCCTGCGTGGCTTGTATGGCGCTGAAGTACCGGGACAGTTGAGCCTCAGCCCGTGGTGGTGGGGCGCGGGGCTGGGCTTGAGCCTGCTCGGTGCGGTGCTCGCCGGTGCCGGCAGCCTGTGGCGGGCGGCGCGCCTGCCCTTGCTGGCGCTGGCCAACCCCCAGGCCTGGCATGAAGCTCACGGGCGCTGGTTGCGTCGTCAAGCGTGGGTGGCCGCGGCTGCGTTGCTGATCGCCGTGCTGGCGCTGTGGCTGGGTAACAGCCTGGCTGCCGGCTTTGTACTGATGGCGGCATTGCTGCTTGGCGCCGCCCTGGAGTTGCCGGTGCTGCTCAACGGCCTGCTCAAGGCCGTGTTGGGGCGTAGCCGTTCGGTGCTCGGCCAGTGGTTTCTCGCCGACTGCCGCCAGCAGTTGCCGGCCTTGAGCCTGGCCCTGATGGCGCTGCTCTTGGCCCTGGCCGCGAACATCGGCGCGGGCTCCATGACCTCGGGTTTTCGTCATACCTTCAACAACTGGCTGGAGCAGCGCCTGACTGCCGAGTTGTATCTCAACCCACAAAGCCCTGCCCAGGCCGAACAACTCGGCACCTGGCTGGCGCAACAGCCGTTAGTGCAGGCCGTGCTGCCCACCTGGCAGGTCGCCGTGCAAGTGCAGGGCTGGCCGGCGGACCTGTTTGGCGTGGTCGACGATCCCACCTACCGTCAGCATTGGCCGCTGCTGGAGGCCACGAGCGAACCCTGGGACCAGTTGCAGAAGGGCAACACCTTGATGCTCAGCGAGCAACTGGCGCGCCGGCTCGGGGTGAAACTGGGCGATGCCGTGAACATCCCCACGCCCCAGGGTGTGTGGTCGCCGAAGGTGGTGGGGATTTACGCCGATTACGGCAATCCCAAGGGGCATGTGCTGGTCAACTCACAACATCTGCTGGCGCACTGGCCGACGCTGTCACCGGCGCGTTTCAACCTGCGGGTGTCACCGTCGGACGTGGCGCCGCTGGTACGTGAGGTGCAGCGCGCCTTTGTCCTGGACGACAGCCGTATTGTCGATCAAGAACAACTCAAGGGCTGGTCGAGCCAGGTGTTCGAGCGCACCTTCGCCGCCACCGCTGCCCTGAACAGCCTGACCTTGGGCGTGGCCGGCGTGGCGTTGTTCATCAGCCTGTTGACCCAGAGCCAGAGCCGCCTGGGCCAGCTCGCACCGCTGTGGGCATTGGGCGTCACGCGTCGGCAATTGATGCTGCTCAACCTCGGCCAGACCTGGCTGCTGGCGGTGCTCACATTGGTGCTGGCCGTACCGCTCGGCCTGCTGTTGGCGTGGTGCCTGGATGCGGTGATCAACGTGCAGGCGTTTGGTTGGCGCCTGCCATTGCAGGTGTTCCCGTGGCAGCTGGCGCAATTGCTCGGGCTGGCGATGCTGGCGACCCTTCTGGCGTCGGCCTGGCCGTTGTGGCAGTTGTACCGCAGCCGTCCTGCGGATTTGTTGAGGACGTTTGCCCATGAAGATTAAGCCCCTGTTGGTGGCGTGCCTGTTACTGGCTGCTTGCGACAAAGTGCCTGCGCCACAGGAAAGCTTTGCCGGCCTGGGCAGCGACGCGGCGGACTTTGCCCAGGTGGTACCGGGCAAGGTGTTCAGCTTCCCCGAGGATCATGGCCCCCATGCGGACTTCCGTATCGAATGGTGGTACGTCACGGCCAATCTCAAGGACGCGCAGGGTAATGTATTTGGCGTGCAATGGACGTTGTTTCGCAATGCACTCAAGGCCGGTCCGGTGCAAGCAGGCTGGCATGACGCCACCGTGTGGCTCGGCCACGCGGCCGTCACGTCCGCCACCCACCATTACGCCGCCGAGCGTTACGCACGCGGTGGCGTCGGCCAGGCCGGGGCCCAGGCAGTGCCGTTCAACGCCTGGATCGATGATTGGAATTTCGCCACCCGCCCGGGTGCACTGGGCGCCTTGTCGGACATGCAACTCAAGGCCAGCGGTGCGCAATTCGCCTACGACCTGCACCTGACATCCAGCCGTCCATTGGTGCTGCAGGGCGACAGCGGTTACAGCCGCAAATCCGACCAGGGCCAGGCCTCGTACTACTACAGCCAACCGTTTTTCAACGCCAGCGGCAGCGTCAGTCTTGATGGCCGGGTGTATCAAGTCAGCGGCCCGGCCTGGCTCGACCGCGAATGGAGCAGCCAACCGCTGACCGCCAGCCAGACCGGCTGGGACTGGTTTTCCCTGCACCTGGACCGGGGCGAGCAATTGATGTTGTTCCGAGTACGGCAAACCGATGGCGCGTCCTACCTGACCGGCACCTGGATTGATCGCGAGGGCCATACACAAACCCTGCACAACGCGGATATCCAACTGACGCCGCTGGAAACGACGGCCATAGAAGGGCGCAAGATCCCCACCCGCTGGTCGCTGAAAATCCCCGGCAAGCAGCTGGATATCACTACGCAAGCAGTCAACCCGAATGCCTGGATGAACCTGAGTATCCCGTACTGGGAAGGCCCGGTGCAGTTCGAGGGTGGGGTGGGTTACCTGGAAATGACCGGGTATTAGGATTGTTTCCGTAGGCTGTATTTCTTTGCTGCGTAGGCAGCTTCCCAAATGTAAATCGCCCCCCCTGGACGTGTGTCCGGGGCCTAGGCGCTTGCTTATATTTCGACGCCATCTTCATTGCTCACCGGATGTGAGGCATGGCGCAAAGCTTTATCAACGACCGCGCGACGGACTATCAGAGCTTGAAAAACCGACTGATGGGCGGCGCCCCGGGCCGCCAGCGTTCCGCTCATTTTGACGTGCTGAATAGGCACCTGCGCCCCGGTTTGGTGGCGCCGGGACAACTGGTGATTATTCCCGACAGCCACAGCGTGAATTGCTCGGTCGAGGAGGCCTGGTTGATGCGGCATGCCGAGGAGGTAAGTCGTCACTTGCAGAGGCGTGCAGCGGTCGGTACGGAGGTGATCGACAACTATGACTTGCTGCAGAGTTTCATGGCGAAGGGCTCGGTAGGCATCGGCAGTGCGACGTCGGCCTGGGCGCGACATCTGGATGACGTGGCGCAGACGCTGGAGGAGATCGAGCGGTTGCATCAGCGCTTGAAGGACGGTGCGTTGGACAGGACGGCGTTTATCCAGCGGCGCCAGGCGTTGTTCCGGCGGTTGGAGGTGCAACTGCAAGGCGCGGCGCGGTTGGGGACGGGGTTGCAGGGTAATGAGTCGTTGAAAAAGGTGTTGGGCCTGTCGACCAAGAGCTATCTGCATAAAGGTGAGATTGCGGGGTATGCGAAGCGGATGCGGGAGATTGCGCAGATGTCGAAGTGGTTGGGTAAAGGGACTTATGTGGGGCTGGCGCTGGACGTGGGGGTGGCGGGGTTGGAGATCAGGGAGGCATGTGTGGAGGGGCGGGAGGCGCAGTGTAGAAGGGCGAAGTATGTGGAGGCGGGAAAATTTACGGGTGGGGTCGTGGGGGCGGCGGGGGTAGGGCTTTTGGGGGCGGAGCTCACTCGTCGCGCGTGCACTATTTTTTTAGGTGTCGCAGCGAGGGGAAGCGGAGGTTTGACATGCGCAATTATTGGGGGCGCTGCTGGAGGGTACGCAGGAGGGAGTCTAGGTGGCGCTGGTGGGGCGTTTCTGGGCGGTGCGGTCATAGAGATTGATGGTGACTTGATCTTTCAACCAGAGGGGGGCTTAACGATGTCGTGGTTTTTTGCCTTCACCAGCGTGATGGTGATTGGGACGTTCGCTTTTGTGGGACTGATGCGTTACGCCATGCGCACAAAACTCGAAGAGGTGGAAAGTTACTTCAGTGAAAATTCAGAGGTACGCAAACTTCAACAACGCTGGGAAAACCAGCGGTTCCCTAGATTTAGTCGTATGTGCTTGATGATCGACATCCTATCTATGCCAAAACGCCACGTGAAAGACGGTGTTGTGACAGAGGCAGAGTTAGCCTCCGTACCTTTACCCCTCAGGCGTCGTTTTGTGTGGTTGTTTCGTCTTGCGATATTTTTGGCTGCCTATTGGGGCTATTGGTGCACTTGGCTCTAAGTCAGACCTGAATACTCCGTACTGGGAAGGTCCTCTGCAGTTCGAGGGTGGGGTTGGCGCTGGATGTGGGAGGGGGAAGTATGGTGCCAAACTTGCGATTCGTGGTTGTCGCATGTTTTTGGGTATTGCGATGAAGGGGCGCGGTGAGCTTGCATGCGCAATCATTGGTGGCGCTGCGGGTGGGCAGACCGTAGGTAATGCTTTTAGTCATGAAAGTGCTTTATTGGGTGGAAAGATCCAAGAAGCCAATGGCGACGTGATCTTTGCACCGGAGGGAGCTTAACGGTGTCGTTTTTTCTTGCCTTCACCCTTGTGCATTTTGCAGGAGTGTTTGTCGTTTTGGGGCTGGGTTTTTTTGTCGAATATACAAAGCTCGACGAGGTGGAGAGTTACTTCAGCCAAAACGAAATGGTCTGCGGCAATAAGCGATTTTGGAGCCGAAACCGTTGGATCGACAGGCAATATCGCATGATGCTGATTGCTGAAATACTTTCAGATTCAAAGCGCCATCTGAAAGCTGGGTTGGTGACTGAGGCCGAACTGGCTTCCATTCCCTTATCGCTTAAGCGCTGGGTGGTTTGGCCCTATTACCTTGGGTTCATGTGGTTGATTGCAACAGCTGTCTGGAGCTTCTGGCGCTGGTGGTGCGACATCCCCATTCCATAGAATCTGAAAATTTCTTCAAAAAAATACTGTACATCCATCCAGTCATATCCTACATTCCATCCCAGGTGACCGGACGTCACCTGAGCTTCACTTTTTAACTATGGATGGATAAAAAATGAAATCGAAAAAAGCCTTTATGCTGGGCGCGGCCATGGCGGCCTCCTGCTTCGTTTCGGCCTTCGCCCTGGCCGAGCAAACCCCTCACACACTCAGCGCCGAAGCGGTCAAGCAGGCCGTGGAAAAAGCGCTCAAATCCGGCGGCAAGCTGGACGCGGCGAAGGTGCCGACCAATCTCAAGCAAAAACTCCATGCAGCCAAGACCGGCCAGTCCAAGGCCATCACCCAGGCGGTCAAGTCCGCACCGTTCAACAGCGTAGTCAGCG
Source organism: Pseudomonas sp. DR208 (assembly GCF_019823005.1). Lineage (NCBI taxonomy): Bacteria > Pseudomonadati > Pseudomonadota > Gammaproteobacteria > Pseudomonadales > Pseudomonadaceae > Pseudomonas > Pseudomonas sp. DR208. The sequence continues at coordinate 4,229,436 of NZ_CP081944.1, read as the reverse complement.
AGTTGAAAAAACCGAGCCAAGCCGAGCCGAAAAGCGCTGCTGTCGCCGACTTTGTGCCGCTGTTCCCCACCTTGGATATCAACACGCTCTACACCATCAACGGTGTGGCCCAGGGCGAAGAGTTCGCCTACCACTTCAACCTCCCACAGAATGCGCGGGTCCAAGTGCAATTGGTCAACCAGAGCGCGGGCACCGACATGTCGCTGACCCTGTTTCAGGACGATGGCCAGGGTAATTTGAGCGTGGTGGGTTCCTCGGATGCCGCAGGCAATGCCGATGAGTACCTCAACGGGGTTCTGCCGGCCGGTGATTATTACTGGTACATGGTGGCCAAGGTCGCGAACAACTCGCAGTTCAGCTTCGGCGTGGCGGTGGACACCAACATCGATGCCTACGAGCCCAATGACACGCCACAGACTGCCTTTGTGCTGCCGGATTCGATGAACAAGGTCTCCGGAAACCTCGATAACGCCAACGATGTCGACTACTTCGACTTCAAGGCCGTGCGTGGCCAGAGCGTGAGCATGTACCTGGCCGGTGACGCGAGTGGCAGCCGTAACCAGTGGATTTTCGACCGTTTTGACGGCGTCAACTGGGTTACCGTTCCTGCGGGCTCGACCTCGACCTACCCGAGTGTCACCCCGGGCACCACTGTGAAGGTGCGTGTGCGGGCCAACCCGGCTGTGGCTCAGGACCCGACCAAGCACTATCAACTGAGCCTCGGCTCTACGCCGCGGTTGAACACGTCGGATGTGAAGGGTGACAACATCGTGCGGGTGCCTGCATCGATATTCTGGATGGCGACCCAGGCTGCGCGTACGGTGAACTGGACCACTAACTGGTCCGACTCCACGGGTGCGCCGCTGCTGGGTGTTACGCCGGTACTGCGCATCGATAAACGCTTCGAAGGTGCCGAGTTCAACTGGACCGACTTCAAGGCCACCACCAACAGTGCGGGTACCTCCCAGGCCAGTGCTGCTATCGGTGACTGCTTCGGCGATTACCGTGTGCAGTATCCGGACAGCAGCACCGGTGTGACGTACACCTGGGACACCACCTTCAACTTCGGCGGCTGGCGTATCGAGCTGGATGAGTTCCCCGGTGTGGGGGTTGGCGGCGAGAATGTGCCTTACGTGACTTTCGGGCACATCTGCACCCAGAACATCGTTCACTGATTCTAGGGTGTGAGTGAGGAGGGGCAGCCTGATGAGGCTGCCCCTTTTCTATTCTCCCGCCAACGCCTGTGCCAACGGCAACCGCGCCATGCTCGTGCCCTTCAACGAGCCCAGGTACAACCACTCGCCATATTCCCGAGCGGTAGTAATGGGCGAGTAATTCCCCGCGCTGCCATCCTGCAAATTGGCAATCACCTTGCCTTGCGTATCCAACCCCAGCACAAAGGCTTTGCGCTCGATCGGCTTGGGCACCACCATCAACGCCCGCACCATCACTTTGCGCAGCAAGGGGTAGCCGGCGAAGCCGTCCAGCAACGGGTTACGCGGTGAATACAGTGCTACCCAGAAACGGTCCTGGCCGTTGAAACTGAGGTTGTCCGGCAGGCCGGGCAGGTTGTCGATAAACAGGTCATGGCTGCCGGCACGTTCGCCCTTGAGCCAATACCGGCTGATGCGATAGGCGCCGGTCTCATTGACCAGTACGTAATGTTCATCCGGGCCCAGGGCCACGCCATTGGCGAATTGCAGCTGGTCGAGCAGCACCTCGGTGGTGCCGTTGCTGAAGTCATAGCGCAGCAACCGGCCATCGCCACCATGCTCGATCACCGCTTCGCCGTCCTGGCCGTAACCCCAGCGGCTCGATGCATCACTGAAGTAGGCATAACGCCCGCTGGCGTCCACGGTGACGTCATTGGTGAAACCGAAGGGGACGTTATTGGCGCCCGTGCTCAAGGTAGTGAGTTGGCGGTTTGCATCCAGGGCGAGCAGGCCCTTGATGCCATCGGCAATGATCAAGCGCCCATCCGGGTGCAGCGCCAGACCCAGGGGCCGCCCGCCGGTGTTGGCCAGCACCTCCAGGCTGCGGCTGTCGGGCGCGGTGCGGATGACGCGCCCGTCATGCAGGCCGCTGATCAGATAACCCTGTGCATCCAGCAGCAACGCCTCTGGCCCGGCGATGTCCTGGGCGCCGATCTTCTGCACGCCCTTGAGGCGCTGGTTTTCGGCGTAGGGGCCGTCCTTCATCGACGGTGGCTTGGGCGGTGTCCAGTTCACCGGTTGCACTTTGGTGGGCATCAGCAGCAAGAAGACGATCACCAGCAGAAACAGTACAAACAACAGATGACGCAGTTTTTTGGGACGGGTACTCATGACGATTCCTGGTTGTCGTGGGGGCCCGGCTCCCAGTACAGGGTGCCGAACAGGTAATCCATCAGCGGGAGGACGATATTGAAATTGCGCCCCTGCATCAGCTCACGGCGGTGATGCAGGGCGTGCAACTGGTGCATCTGGCGGATCCACGGCATGCGTGCCACCGGGTGGTCGGCGGGCAGGTGCTCACAGGCGTGAAACAATTCGTAAAGCAAATACCCGAGGATCATGCACCCGGCGAACAGGCCGGCGACGTTGGGGCTCAGTTGCTTGATCAACCACCACGCGGGCAGTGTGATCGCCAGGCTGTGCAACACGATCAGCCAGGCCGGGAACAGGATGACGCGCCAGTCCCGGGGGCTGTCGTAGGTCATGTGGCCGGGGGTGAAAAAGCTGTGGTGATCGCCAGTATGGCGCGCATAAAACAGACGGGCCAAGGCGTGTTTGTGGTGGCCAAGGTGGCGGTGCACCAGGTAGATACACAGGTTGAAGAACACCAGCGTCGCCGGCACGGTCAGCCATTGCAGAGCAGTAATGTGATGTGTCGATGACCAGGCCAGGCTGATGCACACAATGCCGTAGCCGAACACGAAACCGGCGTGAAGCCAGGGGTTGTAGTGGGGCGCGACGTGGGCGCGGTAACGGGCGCGAAAGGTCTCGGTGGGATGGGCCATGGCGGGCAGCTCGGTATTTTTTATTGGAGGCTGAGCTTAGTTGGTACTCAAGATTGTGCGAGGTTTTGTGGTGCGCACATGAACACGTGTGGGAGGGGGCTTGCCCCCGATGGTGGCGGGTCAGTCACTTACATCGCCAACTGACACTCCGCCATCGGGGGCAAGCCCCCTCCCACATTCCGACCGAAGCCGACCAGTGGCCCCTTGCGTCACGCGAATTTCCTTGTTAGCTTCTCGCAAAATGTTAACGATAACATTTGCTCTAACAATAAAAACAAAACAGAGAACCACGCCATGAAAATGCTCCCGAAAACCCTGTGTTTATTGGCTGTAAGCATCACCCTCGGCACCGCTGCCCCTGCTTTTGCCGACGCCGCCAAGCCGATCCGCATCGGCGCGTCCTTCCAGGAAATCAACAACCCCTATTTCGTCACCATGAAAAACGCCCTGGAAGAAGCCGGGGCGAGCATCGGTGCGAAACTGATCATCACCGACGCCCGCCACGACGTGTCCAAGCAGGTCAGCGACGTCGAAGACATGCTGCAAAAAGGCATCGATATCCTGCTGATCAACCCCACCGATTCGGTCGGCGTGCAATCGGCCGTCAAATCCGCCCATGCCGCCGGTGTGGTGGTTGTCGCGGTCGATGCCCAGGCGGATGGCCCGCTGGATTCCTTTGTCGGTTCGAAAAACTTCGACGCCGGCTTCCAGGCCTGTGAATACCTGGCCAAGAGCATCGGCGACAAAGGCAACATCGCCATCCTCGACGGCATCGCCGTGGTGCCGATCCTGGAGCGTGTGCGCGGTTGCAAGGAAGCCGTGGCCAAGCACCCGGCCATCAAGATTGTCAGCATCCAGAACGGCAAGCAGGAGCGCGACCAGGCGCTGACCGTCACCGAAAACATGCTGCAGGCGCAACCGACGCTCAACGGTATTTTCAGCGTGAATGACAACGGCTCCCTCGGCGCACTCTCGGCCATCGAAGCCAGCGGCCTGGACGTGAAACTGGTCAGCGTCGACGGCGCGCCGGAAGCGATCAAGGCGATCCAGAAGCCGGGCAGCAAGTTCATCGCCACCTCGGCGCAATACCCCCGCGACCAGATCCGCCTTGCCCTGGGCATTGCCCTGGCAAAGAAGTGGGGCTCGCAAGTGCCGGCCACCATTCCGGTGGACATCACCTTGATCGACCGGGACAAGGCCAAGGATTTCAGCTGGTAAATCACCCAGGCCCCACGCCATCCGTGGGGCTTGCGGTCTCCTTCTGAATACGAGGTCGGCGGTATGAGCAGTCTTCTGAAGCTTGAAAATATCTGCAAGCGTTACCCGGGCGTACAGGCCCTAAAGTCCATCAACCTGCAGGTCGAGCGCGGCGAGATCCATGCCTTGCTCGGCGAAAATGGCGCGGGCAAATCGACCCTGATGAAGATCCTCGGCGGCGTCGAGCATCAGGACGAAGGCCAGATCCTGATCGATGGCCAGGCCCGGCAGTTCGCCACCTACCGCGATGCAATCGCCGCTGGCATCGGCATCGTGTTCCAGGAATTCAGCCTGATTCCCTACCTCACGGCAGTGGAAAACATCTTCCTCGGCCATGAGCTCAGCAACCGTTTCGGCCTGCTGCGCAAGCGCGAAATGGTCGAGGCCAGCGAGGCCTTGTTTAAGCGCCTGGGCGTGGCCATTGACCTGCAATGCGCAGTCAAGCACCTGAGCGTGGCTGAGCAGCAGTTTGTCGAAATCGCCAAGGCCCTGGCCCTGGATGCGCGCCTGCTGGTGCTCGACGAACCCACCGCCACCCTCACGCCCAGCGAAGCCGAGCTGCTGTTTGAGATCATGCGCGAGCTCAAGCGCCAGGACGTGGCAGTGATATTCATCTCCCATCACCTGGAGGAGATTTTCCAGGTGTGCGACCGCATCAGCGTGTTGCGCGACGGCGGCAATGTCGGCGTCACCGAGGTGGCCGACAGTGACATCGACCGCCTGGTCGAGATGATGGTCGGGCGGCGCCTGGAATGCAGTTTTCCGCCCAAACCGAGCAGCGCACGCGGCCCGCTGTTGCTGGAGGTCAGGGACATCCAGCTGGTGCGCAACGGGCCCCGCAACAGCTTCCAACTGCACAAGGGCGAGATCCTCGGTTTTGCCGGTCTGGTCGGCTCCGGTCGCACCGAACTGGCGCTGGGCATGATGGGCGCGCTGCCGTCAGTGAGCAAAGACGTGTGGCTGCGCGGTGAGAAAATCACCCTCGATGACCCGGCACAAGCGCTCGCCCACGGCATCGGCCTGCTGCCGGAAAGCCGCAAGAGCGAAGGGCTGATCACCGATTTCAGCATTCGTGAAAACATCTCGCTGAACAACCTGCCCAAATACCAGAACGCTTCGGGCCTGATCGACAAGGCCAGGGAAAGCGCCAGCGTCGAAGACCTGATGCGTCAGCTGTCGATCAAGGCCCCCAGCGGCGAAAGCCGGGTGTTCAACCTCAGTGGCGGTAACCAGCAGAAGGTGGTGATCGCCCGCTGGATCAACCACCACTGCGACGTGCTGGTGTTCGACGAACCCACCCGTGGCATCGACGTGGGGGCCAAGGCGCAGATCTACGCGCTGATGCGCAGCCTCACCGAACAGGGCTACGCAATCATCATGATTTCCTCCGAGTTGCCGGAAGTCATCGGCATGTGCGACCGCGTCGCCGTGTTTCACAAGGGCGCCATCGTCAAGGTACTCGAAGCGTCCGCCGTCAATCCTCAAGAGGTCATGCGCCATGCAACAGGGGGCTCAAGTGAATACGTCCATTAACACCGTCGACAGCAGTCGGCTGCGCCTGAACCTGGCGCGGCTGGTGCGCTCGCCGGCGTTCTACCCGTTCGTGGGGCTGGTGGTGGTGACCCTGGTGATGATCCTGGCCAGCGACACCTTCCTCTCCGCCAGCAACCTGTCGAACATCGCCCGCCAGGTGTCGATCAACGCGATCATCGCGGTGGGCATGACCTGCGTGATCCTCACCGGCGGCATCGATCTGTCGGTGGGGCCGGTGATGGCGTTGTCCGGCACGCTCACCGCCGGGTTGATGGTCGCGGGCCTGCCGCCGGGCCTGGCGATTGGCGCGGGGATGTTGATCGGCGTGGCCTTCGGCGTCGGCAACGGCCTGTTCGTCGCCTACCTGCACATGCCACCGATCATCGTGACCCTGGCGACCATGGGCATCGCCCGGGGCCTGGGCCTGATGTACACCGACGGCTACCCGATTTCCGGGCTGCCGGAGTGGTTCGGCTTCTTTGGTCGCCAGAGCCTGTTTGGCATCGAAGTGCCGATCCTGATCATGCTGGTCACCTACGCCGCCGCCTATGTGCTGCTGCAACACACGCGCATCGGCCGCTACATCTACGCCATCGGCGGCAATGAAGAAGCGGTGCGCTTGTCCGGCGTGCGCGCCGCGCGCTTCAAGTTGCTGGTGTATGGCATCAGCGGCCTGACGGCGGCGATTGCCGGGCTGGTACTCACCTCACGCCTGATGAGCGGCCAGCCGAATGCCGGCGTGTCGTTCGAGCTGGATGCGATTGCCGCCGTGGTACTCGGCGGCGCGTCGATTGCCGGCGGGCGCGGGGTGATCGTTGGCACTTTGCTCGGCGCCATGCTGCTCGGCGTGCTGAACAACGGCCTGAACATGCTTGGCGTTTCACCCTACGTCCAGAGCGTGATCAAGGGCGGGATCATTTTGCTGGCGATTTTCATCAGCCGTCAGCGCCACAAATAAACTCCTAACAAGCACAGGACTCCACACCATGGACAAGCACACCGACATGCAAGCCGTCGTCTGCCACGGCCCCAAGGACTATCGCCTGGAACGCATCGGCAAACCCCAGGCCCGCGTCAACGAACTGGTGATCCGCATCGCCGCCTGTGGCATCTGCGCCAGTGACTGCAAGTGCCACTCGGGCGCCGCGATGTTCTGGGGCGGCGACAACCCCTGGGTCAAGGCGCCGGTGGTACCGGGGCACGAATTTTTTGGTTATGTGGTGGAAGTGGGCGAGGGCGCCGCCGAGCACTTTGAGGTCGCGGTCGGCGACAAAGTGATCGCCGAGCAGATCGTGCCCTGTGGCAAGTGCCGCTTCTGCAAATCCGGCAAGTACTGGATGTGCGAAGTGCACAACATCTTCGGCTTCCAGCGTGAAGTGGCCGAAGGTGGCATGGCCCAGTACATGCGCATTCCCAAGACCGCCATCGTGCACAAGATTCCCGAGTCGGTGTCGCTGGAAGACTCGGCGCTGGTGGAGCCGATGGCCTGCTCGATCCACACCGTCAACCGTGGCGATATCCAGCTCGATGATGTGGTGGTGATCGCCGGTGCCGGCACCCTCGGCCTGTGCATGGTCCAGGTCGCCGCGTTGAAGACCCCGAAGAAACTGGTGGTGATCGACATGGTCGACGAGCGCCTGGAACTGGCGAAGCAATTTGGCGCCGACGTGGTGATCAACCCGGCCCGCGACAACGCCCGCGAGATCATCAATGGCCTCACCGACAACTACGGTTGCGACGTCTACATCGAAACCACCGGCGTACCGGCCGGTGTCACCCAGGGCCTGGACCTGATCCGCAAGCTCGGGCGTTTTGTCGAGTTCAGCGTGTTCGGCGCCGAGACCAGCGTCGACTGGTCGATCATCGGCGACCGCAAGGAACTGGACGTCCGCGGCGCGCACCTCGGCCCCTATTGCTACCCGATCGCCATCGACCTGTTCGAGCGCGGCCTGGTCACCTCCAAAGGCATCGTCACCCATGACTTCCCGCTGGACGACTGGGCCGAAGCCTTCGAGCTGGCCAACTCGACCAAGTCGATCAAGGTGCTGTTGAAGCCGGTGGTTTGAACATGAATTACGTGATGGGGGTCGACATCGGAACCCAGAGCACCAAGGCGCTGCTGGTGGATGGTCACGGCACGATCATCGCCCAGCACAGCCAGGGGTATCGCGTGGATACCCCGAAAGTGCGCTGGGCCGAACAATGGCCGCAGGTCTGGCTGGACGCGGTCGAGATCTGTGTGGCGCAGTGCATGGCCAAGGCCGGCGTGGCGAAAGACCAGGTCAAGGCGCTGTGCATCAGCAGCCTGTACGGCGGCTCGGGGATTGCGGTGGATGCGCAGCTCACACCGCTGCACCCGTGCCTGATCTGGATGGACCGCCGCGCCGGCGAGCAGGTGGCCTGGGTGCGTGAGCATGTGGACCTGGAGCGCCTGTTCGAGGTGAGCGGCAACTCGGTGGACAGCTACTACGGTTTCACCAAGATGCTCTGGCTCAAGCAGCACCAGCCCGAGGTGTGGGCGAAAACCCGCTACCTGCTGCCACCGAACAGCTACATCAACTGGTGCTTCACCGGTGAGTTGGCGGTGGACCACAGCAGTGCCGGCAACATCGGTGGCGTCTACGACGTGAAGACGCGTGGCTGGTCTGGCGAAATGCTCGATGCATTGGGCATACCGCCGGCGATGATGCCGGAGCGCCTGGTGTATTCCGGGGAGGTCGTCGGTGGGTTGCTGGAGGGGTGGGCTGCGCGTCTGTGCCTGCAGGCGGGGACACCGATCCTGGCCGGTGGCGTCGATGCGGCCATGGCAACCTTGGCGGCGGGAGTGACTCAGCCAGGCAATCACGTGGCAATGATCGGCACCAGCATGTGCTGGGGGTACCTCAACCAGCAGGTGGATGCACACCATGGCCTGGTGAGCATGCCCCACGTCTACAACGGCCACCGCGACCTGTATATCTTTGGCGGTGCGATCACCGCCGGGGCTTCGGTGAGCTGGTTTCGCGAGCAGTTCTGCCAGGCCGAAGAGCAGCAGGCCAAGGCCAGCGGCCAGGACAGCCTGGCGTTGCTGGAACAGCGTGCGACGCATATCCCGGCGGGCAGCGAAGGGTTGTTGTTCCTGCCCTACCTGATGGGTGAGCGCAGCCCGGTGTGGGACGACCGCGCCAGTGGCAGTTTTGTCGGCTTGAACCTGTATCACAGCAGAATCCACCTGTACCGCGCAGTGCTGGAAGGGGTGAGTCTTGCCCTGCGGCACAACATCGAAGCGGGCACGCGCGGCGCGCATTCCCTGGACCCGCGCTTGATCGTGGTGGGCGGGGCGAGCCATTCGGACCTGTGGATGCAGATCATCGCGGACGTTACGCGGTATCCGGTTTACACCATCGTGCAGGAGGTTGAGGCGGCGTTGGGCGCGGCGTTGCTGGCGGCACATACGGTGTGGTTGGTGAGCGATGGGGAGATGGACAAGGGCTGGGTACAGCTGGAGTTGCGTGCTGAGCCCAAGGCGGAAAATGTCGAGGCGTACGACCGTGCGTTCGGCGAATACCTGAAGCTGTATCCGGCCCTGAAACCGATCATGCACAGCCTGCAGGAGAATTGAATGAACGCAGCCTTCGACTTCACCCACCACCGCATCCTCGTCACCGGCGCCAGCAGTGGCATCGGCCGTGAAATCGCCTTGCAACTGATTGCCAGCGGCGCCGATGTGTTTGCCCTCGGCCGCGACGCCCAAGCCTTGGCCGAACTCGGCTGCCATAGCCTCTGCCTGGACATCGCCGACAGCGCCGCCCTCGACAATGCCCTGCAAGACCTGCCGCCGCTGCACGGCCTGGTCAACTGCGCGGGTATCTCGCGCCTGGAGCCCGCCGCTGCCATCAGCGCCGAGGCGTTCGACCAGGTGATGAACGTCAACGCCCGCGCCGCCGCGCAGGTCGCCAGCCGCGTGGCGGCAAAAATGATCGAAGCGCAGATCGCCGGCAGCATCGTCAACGTCTCCAGCCAGGCGTCATTGGTGGCGCTGGACGATCACCTTGGCTACTGCGCCTCCAAGGCGGCGCTGGATGCGATCACCCGTGTGCAATGCGCCGAGTGGGGCCGCTTCGGCATTCGCGTCAACAGCGTCAACCCCACGGTCACACTCACGCCGATGGCAGCCATGGCGTGGTCCGCGCCGGCCAAGCGCGACCCGGCGCTGGCGGCAATTCCCTTGGGGCGGTTTGCTGAAACTGCGGAAGTGGCCCTGCCGGTGCTGTTCCTGCTGAGCTGCGCGGCCAGCATGATCAGCGGCGTCAGCCTGCCCATCGACGGCGGCTATACCAGCCGCTAGCCGTTTTCCAACTGGCCGGCGATGACCACCTTGTCCCGGGGCTTGCCCGGGTCTTCGAGACGGTCAAGCAGCAGGCGTACCGCGCTGCTGCCGGCCAGGGACGCGTCGTGGGCCACGCAGGCGATGGGTACGCCGAAGATATCGGCGAAGGGCAGGCGGTCGATGCCGCAGATGGTCAGGCTGTCGTGGGGGATATTGTGCATGCGCAGCGCACGCAGGGCGCCGAGGGTGATCAACTGGTTGAACCCCATGATCGCGTCCGGCGCCGAGTGTTCGGCCAGGTAGTCGAGGGTGTGCAGGTAGGACGGCATCAGCGTGTAGTCGCCGGCCTGCACTTCGACCTGCACCTGCGGGTGTTCGGCCAGCACTTCACGCAGGCCTTTGAGGCGCTCCACAGTGATGCGTGAATGTTCGGGGCCGGTCAGCACCAGCAGGCGCCTGAGGTCGGGCGTCTGGCGCAGCAGGTAGTGCGCGGCCTGGATGCCGCTGTGGTAGTTGTCGAGCACCACGCGGCTGAACGGACTGTCGTGGATCGTGCGGTCGAGCAGCACCACCGGGGTCTTGCCGTTGGCCAGGCGTTCCAGGTAGTCGGGCTGGTAGCCCGGCTCATCCGAGACCGGCGACAGGATGATCCCCGCCACGCGGTAGCCCAACAGGGTGTCCACGGCCTTGCTTTCCAGTTCTTCCAGCTCATCGGTGTCCACCAGCATGATGGTGTAGCCGTGCTGCTTGGCCTCGCGGGAAATTGCCTTGATCATTTCGCTGTAGAACGGGTTGTCTACCGAGGCGGTGATCACGCCGATGATCAGGCTTTCGCTGCGCTTGAGGCCGCGGGCGAATGCGTTGGGCACATAGTCCAGCTCCCGCGCTACTTCGAGGATGCGCGCCAGGGTGGCCGGCTTGACCAGGTCAGGTTTGCTCAGCGCCCGGGACACCGTGATGGTGGTCATGCCGACCTGTTTGGCGATGTCGCTGATGGTGACGGACTTTTTCTTGTTCATCGGTAAGGCTGCAAAAGGAAACACCCGCAGGCTAGCATGCGCGGCGGATATTGTTGCTTCAAATCAGCGGGTCCCAGCGCTGCGACCAGTCGCTTTCGGCCTTGACCACCTCGCGCAGCAACGCCAGTGCCTGTTGCAACACCGCCGAATCCCGCGCCCGTGAATACACCAGGTACGTGGGGAAGCTGAACTCCGGCGCCTTGGGCACGCGTTGCATCACGCCGCTGTCCAGGTAGCTCTGCACCACGCGGGTGCGAAAATAACCGGCGCCGCCATTTTCCAGGATGTACTGCAACGCCAGCGGCCCCAGGTTGAAACTCAGTGCGGCGCGGGCCTTGTCGGGCAGGGCGGCGTCGTGTTGTTGACGAAAGCCGGGTCCCCAATCGATGTACACATAGGGCGCCGGGTTGCTCACCAGCTGCACCAGGATCAGTTTTTCCTCCAGCACCTGCTCCACCTGCAAGCCCGGCCAGTATTGCGGCTGGAACACCAGCGCGGCGTCCAGCACACCCAGCTCCAGTTGGCGCAGCAGGTATTCGCCTTCGCGGATTTCGGTGCGCAGGGCATGGCCGGGGATGTTCTGGCGCAGGGCCTGGGCCCAGCCGAGCATCAACGGGTTGCACAGGCTGACCTCGCCGCCGATGTGCAGCACGTTGCGATAGCCATCGGGCAACGGCAGGTCGCGTTTGGCCGCTTCCCAGGTTTGCAGCAACTGGTTGGCGTACACCACGAAGGCCTCGCCGTCGGCGGTCAGCCTGGCGCCGGCGCGGTTGCGGATGAACAGCGTGCTGCCCAATTGGCTTTCCAGGCTCTTGACCCGTGCGGTGATGGCGGTCTGGGTGACGTGCAGTTTCTCGGCCGCTGCGGCGAGGCTGCCGCAGCGGGTGATTTCGAGGAAGGTGCGTGCCAGTTCAATGTCCATGAAGCCCCCGGGGATGAATGGGGGACAGTGTAATGGAATGGGGTTGAAACTGTGGGAGGGGGCTTGCTCCCAAGGTCTTCAGGTAGAACTGGCGAAAAGTACCCACAGTTGCAGTGTTCGTCCTCAGCCAGATAGGGCCAGGACCATCGGCGTGTACCCCCTCCCACATGCGGTCCTACGGTGTTCTGATGATTGGCGCTTGCAGGTGCTTGGTCGGGAATGCCTTTGCATACGCCTGGCACACCCGCAACACCTGCTCATCGGCAAACCGCGCCCCCACCACATGCAAGCCCACCGGCAAGCCATTCGCCGCCAGCCCGCACGGCACCGATGCCGCCGGTTGCTGGGTCAGGTTGAACGGGTAGGTGAAGGGCGTCCACTGCGTCCATGCCTGCAAGCCGGAGCCGGGCGGTACGTCGTGCCCGGCTTCGAATGCGGTGATCGGCATCATCGGCGACACCAGCACATCGTAATGCTCATGGAACGCGGCCATGCGCGCCACCAATGCGGCGCGGGCTTCAAGGGCGGCGCTGAAGTCGTCCAGGCTCAACTGTTCGCCGCGTTGTGCAATCCTTGACAGTCCGGGGTCCAGCAGTTGTTTTTGTGTCTCGCTCATGGCGCCGGTCAGGCGTGCCGCGCCGGCTGCCCACAAGGTGCTGAAGACGTCCAGCGGGTCGCTGAAACCGGGGTCGATCTGCTCGACATGGGCGCCCAGTTGTTCCAGGCCTCGCACCGCCTCCGCGACCACCTTGGCCACTTGTGGGTCGACCTTCACGTAACCGAAGTTCGGACTGTAGGCCACACGCAACCCTTTCAAATCCGTACCCGGCGTCAGCCATGGTGTGGTGCGTGGAGCACCGATCAACCCATCCCGTGGGTCTGGCTGGGCGATGGTTTGCAGCATCAGCACACTGTCTTCCACCGTGCGGGTCATCGGCCCCAGGTGCGACAGAATGGTCATGGAGCTGGCCGGCCACTGCGGCACATAACCGAAGGTCGGCTTGATCCCGAAGGTGCCGGTAAACGCGCAGGGAATGCGGATCGAGCCGCCGGCGTCGCTGCCCTGGTGCAACACGCCGAGGTTCAACGCCGCCGCTGCGCCCGCGCCGCCGGACGAGCCGCCCGCCGTGGTGCGGGTGTCCCAAGGGTTGCGGGTGATGCCGTACAGCGGGTTGTCGGTGACGCCTTTCCAGCCGAATTCCGGGGTGGTGGTCTTGCCCAGCAGCACCGCGCCGGCCCTGCGCATAAAGGCTGTGAAGGGCGCGTCGACGTCCCACGGCCCTTCGGCGGATGAGGTGCGCGAGCCCTTGCGGGTCGGCATGCCGATGGTCAGCGTCAGGTCTTTGATCGACGCCGGCACACCGTCCAACGGCCCGCAGGGTTGGCCCTTGAGCCAGCGTTGTTCCGAGGCGCGTGCGGCGTTCAGCGCACCTTCCGGGTCGACGTGGCAATAGGCGTTCACCACCGGGTTGTAGCGCTCGATGCGCAACAAAGCGTCCTCGGTGACTTCCACCGGCGACAAGGTCTGGTCGCGAAAATGCTGCAGCAGTTGCACCGCTGTCAGTTGGCCGATGTCGCTCATGCCACGTCCCCCTGTGCCGCATTGACCATGGCGCGCAGCAATACCGCGCAGCCGGCTGCCAGGTCGTCCGGCGCGGCGTTTTCGATTTCGTTATGGCTGATGCCGCCTTCGCACGGCACAAAGATCATGCCGGCCGGGCCGAGTTCGGCGACAAAAATCGCGTCGTGCCCGGCCCCGCTGACGATGTCCATATGGCTCAGGCCCAAGGCTTCGGCGCCGTCACGCACCGCATTGACGCAGGCCGGGGCGAAGTCCAGTGGTGGAAAGTCGGCGGTAGGCGTCAGCTCAAAGGTCAGGCCGTGTCGCTGGGCAGTGGCTTCGATCACGCCGCGCACTTCATCGACCATGGCTTGCAGCTTGTCCGCGTGCAGGTGGCGCAGGTCGATGGTCATGTGCACCTGGCCGGGAATCACGTTGCGCGAGCCGGGGTGCAGGCTCAGGCAACCCACCGTGCCGCAGGCGTGGGGCTGCTGTTGATGGGCGATGCGGTTGACCGCGCTGACCACCTCGGCGGCGCCGACCAGGGCGTCCTTGCGCAGGTGCATCGGCGTCGGGCCGGCGTGGGCTTCGACGCCGGTCAAGGTCAGGTCGAACCATTTCTGCCCCAGGCACCCCATGACCACGCCAATCGTGGTGGCCTGGTCTTCGAGCACCGGGCCCTGTTCGATATGCGCCTCGAAATACGCGCCCACCGGGTGGCCGAGCACGGCGCGCGAGCCGGCATAGCCGATACGCTGCAATTCGGCGCCCACCGACAGGCCCCGGTCATCGACTTTGTCGAGGGTGTCCTGCAAGTCGAACTTACCGGCAAACACCCCGGAGCCCATCATGCACGGCGGAAAACGCGAGCCTTCTTCGTTGGTCCACACCACCACTTCAATCGGCGCTTGGGTTTCGATGTCCAGGTCATTGAGGGTGCGGATCACTTCCAGCCCGGCCATCACCCCGTAGCAGCCGTCGAACTTGCCGCCAGTGGGTTGGGTGTCGATATGGCTACCGGTCATCACCGGGGGCAGGGCGGGGTTGCGCCCGGCGCGGCGGGCAAAGATATTGCCGATGGCGTCGACACTGACGCTGCACCCGGCATCCTCGCACCATTGCACAAACAGGTCACGGGCCTGGCGGTCGAGGTCGGTGAGGGCGAGGCGGCACACGCCGCCCTTGGCGGTGGCGCCGAGTCGGGCCAGGTCCATCAGCGATTGCCACAGGCGGTCGCGGTTGATCAGCGGGGCGTTGCTCTGGAGCGGTTGCGTAAAACTGTTCATGTGCAATCTCCGGTCAGGCACTCAGGGCCAAATAACGGTTTTTGATCGTCGGGTCGGCGCGGAAGGCTTCGGCGCTGCCTGCGTATACGACGCGGCCCTGTTCAAGCACGTAATGGCGGTCGGCGAGCTTGTCGCAGACCATCAGGTTCTGTTCCACCAGCAGCACCGGCAGGCCGTCGTCCTTGACCTTGCGCAGGATTTTCACCAGTTCGTCGACGATCACCGGGGCCAGGCCTTCGGTGGGTTCATCGAGGATCAGCAGCTTGGGGTCGTTGAGCAGGGCGCGGGCGATGGCGAGCATCTGCTGCTCGCCGCCGGACAGCGCGTGGCCGGCGTTTTTGCGGCGCTCCTTGAGGCGCGGGAACATGGCGTACACGTCTTCGAGCTGCCAGCGACTGGTCTTGCGTGCGGCGATGCGCAGGTTTTCCTCGACGGTGAGCAAGCGGAAAATCCCACGGTTCTCCGGGACCAATGCCAAACCCTGACGGGCGATTTCGAAGATCTTCTGCCCGACCAGCGCCTGGCCGTTGAAGTGGATCTGGCCCTGGCGCGGGCAGATGATGCCGAGGATGCTGCGCAGGGTGGTGGTCTTGCCGGCGCCATTGCGCCCCAGCAGCGTTACCAGTTCGCCGGGGTTGACGGTCAGCGACACGCCTTCCAGCACGTGGCTCTTGTCGTAGTAGGAATGGATATTCTCGACGATCAGCATCAGGCAGCCTCCCCAAGGTATGCGGTGCGCACACGTTCATCGGCGCGCACGAATTCCGGCGCGCCTTCCACCAGGATCTGGCCGTGGCTCATCACCGTGATGCGTTGGCTGATGGACATGACAATGCTCATGTTGTGTTCGATCAGCAGTACTGTGTGATCGCGGCCAAGGTCGCTGATCAACTGAGTCATGATCGGGATATCGTCGATGCCCATGCCCGAGGTGGGCTCATCCAGCATCAACAGTTTCGGCTTGGAGCAGATCGACATGCCCACCTCCAGTACCCGTTGCTGGCCGTGGGACAACTCGCCGGCCAGGGTGTCGGCGCGGGCGGTGAGTTGCAGGCGTTCGAGCACCTGGTCGGCCATCTCCAGGTGTTCGCGCTGGCTGTCCACGCGACGCCAGAAGTTGAGGGCACGTGCGCCGTCACGGCCCTGAGCGGCCAGGCGCAGGTTCTCGCGCACGCTGAGGTTCTGGAACAGGCTGGTCAGCTGGAACGAGCGCGCCATGCCCAGGCCCACACGGCCGTGGGCGGGCTTGCGCATCAGGTTTTTACCGTCGAAATGAATTGCTCCAGCGGTGGCCTGGCGCTCGCCGGTGAGGCAGTGGAACAGGCTGGTCTTGCCGGCACCGTTGGGGCCGATGATGGTGTGGATGGTGCCGGCCTCGACCTTGAGGTTGACGCCATTCACTGCGTGGAACGCGCCGTAGGCCAGTTCCAGGTCCTGGGTTTCCAGCAGGATGCTCATAGCCCTTCCTCCTTGGCGATAACCACGTTCTTGCGGCTGCCGCGTACCTTCTCGAACAGCGACGCCAGGCCGCCCCACAAACCACCGCGCATGAAGATCACCACCAGGATCAGGATCACCCCCAGCAGCATCAGCCAGCGCGGCCACAGGTCGGAGAGGAAATCCCCGAGCAGCACGATGGAACCGGCGCCCAGCAACGAGCCAAACAGCGAGCCGGTGCCGCCGACGATGGTCATGATCAGGATGTTCTCGGACATCGCCAGGTCGATGTTCGACAGCGGCACAAAGTGCAGCAGCATGGCGTACAACGCCCCGGCAATCCCGGTGACGGCGCCGGACAGCACGAACACCAGGATCTTGAAGTGCCGCGTGTCGTAGCCGATGGCCGAGGCGCGGGTTTCGTTTTCGCGGATCGCCATCAGCGTGCTGCCGAACGGCGAGGCGATCACCCGGCGCGCACCGATGAAGATCAGCAGGAACAGCACCGCGACAAAACCGTAGAACGCGCGGGCGTCGGCCAGGGACAGCAGCACGGTGTCGCCGAGGCGGATTTCCGGGCGCGGCACGCTGAGCAGGCCGTTGTCGCCGCCGGTCCAGTCGCTGAGGGTGTAGGCGACAAAATACGCCATCTGGCTGAAGGCCAGGGTCAGCATCACGAAATAGATACCGGTACGCCGGATCGCCAGGGCACCCACCAGCAAGGCCAGGAACCCACCCGCAATGGCGGCGCCGAGCAACGCGGTGAACAGGCCCAGTTGCAGGTGGATCATCAGCAGCGCCGCACAGTACGCGCCGGCCCCGAAGAAGATGCCTTGGCCGAACGACAGCAGCCCGGTGTAGCCCAGCAACAGGTTGCAGGCCAGGGCGGCCATGGCAAAGATCAGGATCTCGGTGGCCAGGGTCGCCGATGGCAAGATCAGCGGCAGGCCGATCAAGACTGCCAACACCCACAGCAGCATTGCGCGCGATTGCGTCTTGGCAAACGGCAGGGGATTTTTCTCGCTCATGTCAGGCTCTCCCGAACAGGCCGTGGGGACGGATCAGAATCACCACGGCCATCGCGCCGTAGATCATCAGGCTCGCACCCTGGGGCCAGAGTGTGGTCATCAGGCTTTGCACCACGCCCACCAGCAAACCGCCGACCAGCGCACCACTGAACGAGCCCATGCCGCCGATCACCACCACCACGAAGGCCACGCCGAGGATCTCCGGGCCGACAAAGGGCTGCGCGCCGCGCAACGGTGCGAACAGCACACCGGCGACGCCGGCCAGGGCCACGCCGAGGGCGAAGGTCATGGAGAACAGGCGGAAAATATTGGTGCCCAGCAGCGACACGGTTTCGGTGCTTTCACTGCCGGCGCGCACCAGGGCACCGAAGCGCGTGCGTTCCAGCAGCAACCACAGGCCCAGGCCGACCAGCCCGGAAAACACAATGAGGAACAGGCGGTAGTAGGGGTACACGAAGTCACCCACCACCAGCACGCCGCGCAGCAGTTCCGGTACCGCGACGCTCTTGCCCACCGGGCCCCAGATCATCACGCTGGCCTCCTGGATGATCAGTGCAATCCCCAGGGTCACCAGGATCTGGAACATGTGCGGCAAGTGGTAGATCCGCTGGATCAACAGGCGCTCGATCACCCAGGCCAGTGCAGCCACCACCAGTGGCGCGATCAGCAACGCCAGCCAGAAGTTGCCGGTGAGGCTCACGGCGGTGTAGCAGATGTAGGCACCCAGCAGAAAGAACGCGCCGTGGGCGAAGTTGACGAAGTTGAGCAGGCCGAAAATGATCGTCAGCCCGACCGCAATGAGGAAGTAGATCATCCCCAGCCCAAGGCCGTTGAGGATCTGGAACAGGTAAAGATTAAGCATGCAGGAACCCTCGGCAGGACGCCGCTTGCGCGGCCCTGCGCTACAAAATTCAGGGGATCAGCCGAGCGTGCAGCCCGTGGCGTCCACCGGCGGGAACGATTGGCCGGCGCTGAGCACCTTGGCCAGGTCGTCCTTGTCGGCCATCTCGCTGCTGGCCTTGCCGATCAGCAGGTAGTAGTCCTTGATCACCTGGTGGTCGCCGGCGCGGATCGATTCCTTGCCGGTGGGCCCTTCGAAACTCAGGCCCTGCATGGCCTTGGCCACGGTCGGCCCGTCGAAGCTGCCGGTGGCGATGATGGTTTCGAGCATGACCCTGGTGCTGATGTAGTCGGCGGCCAGCGGGTAGGTGGGGTTGATGCCGTACTTGGCCTGGGTCAGCTTGACCAGTTCACGGTTGAGCGGGGTGTCGACCTGGTGCCAGTACTGTGCGCCAAGGTACACGCCCTCGAGTACATCGCTGCCCAGTTCCTGGAATTGGTCGAGTCCGGCGGACCACACCAGCAGCACTTTCATGCGCTCCTTGATGCCGAAGTTGACCGCCTGGCGCAGGGTGTTGGACGACTGGCTGCCGAAGTTGAGCAGCACCAGCACGTCGGGTCTGGTCGAGATGGCGTTGGTCAGGTAGCCGGAAAATTCCTGTTCCTGCAGCGAGTGGTAGCTGTTGCCGACGTGTTCCAGGCCGTGTTCCTTGAGCACGTTTTTGGCGCCTTCGAGCAGGGCTTCGCCGAACACGTATTGCGGGGTGATGGTGTACCAGCGCTTGGCGTCGGGCAGCAGTTTGATCAGCGGCACCATGGTTTCGCGGATTGCGCCGTAGGTGGGCACGGACCAGCGGAACGTCGCCTTGTTGCAGTCCTTGCCGGTGACTTCATCGGCGCCCACCGGGGTCATGAACACGCCGCCGACCTTGTCGACTTCCTTGGCCACCGCCAGTGCCGACGAGGACAAGGTGCACCCCTGGAAGAACCGCGCGCCGTCCTGCTGGATGGCTTCCTGGACCTTGCGCACCGCCTTGCCGGCGTTGCCTTCGGTGTCGATGACCTTGTAGTTCAACGGGCGACCCAGCACCTCCGGGTACTGCTCCACCGCCAGGCGCGAACCCATGTCGGCAAACTTGCCATAGCTGGCAAACGCGCCGGACATGGACTTGAGGCCGTAAAAGGTAAAGGGCTCGGCGGCGAATGCCGAGCGCACGCTCAGCGGGAGGCTGAGGGCGGCTGCGGCGGTGAGACTGGCTTTCAACAACGTACGACGCTGCATGGGGTGACTCCCTGGTTTAGTTATTGGCAGGAGTGGCAATGGCGATACGGTGGAGCAAGGGCCTGTGGGCAGGCCTGTTATTGGATGAAACGATGTGTGGTTGAAATGCTGCCCACATGGGGTCTGTGGTGTTCTTTAAGAGTGATCGAACTCCAGTAGAAAATGCGGGCTGACCTGGCCTTCAAGGGCGGTCATGTGGTGTTCGGCATCGCACATGTGTTCATGCATCAAGCTGCGTACCGCGCTTTCATCCCCGGCACGAAAGGCGATCAGCAACTGCTTGTGATAATCCAGGTTGGCCGCGTCGAACTGCTTGCGCTTGGGCTTGTAGGCTTTTTTCAGCACCACCAGGTCGCGCAGCAGGTCGTTGAGAAACTGCGCCATGAAACTCAGCAGCGGGTTGGGGCAGGCCTTGGCCAGCAGGTTGTGGAACTCCAGCTCCGCCAGGCGTTGTTCGCGCTGGCCGGCCTCGCTGTCTTCCGGGGCGCTGCAGAAGTCCACGTTGTCTTGCAGGGCCTGGTAGTCGTCTTCGCTGAGGCGCCCGAGCACCGACACCGCCAGTTCCACTTCGATGACTTTGCGCAGTTGGTACACCTGTTCGCCGTCCAGGTGCTGGAAGTGCAGGTAGTTGCGCAATGCGCGGCTGGCCGGTTCGGTGCCGGCCTGGTTCAGGTAGGCGCCACCGCTGGGGCCGGTGCGGGTGCTCACCAGGCCTTCCACTTCCAGGGCCTTGAGTGCTTCGCGGGCAGAGCCCTTGGAGCACTGGAAGCTTTCCATCAGCTCACGCTCGGTGGGCAGGCGGTCGCCGGGCTTCAAGGCGTCGGTGACGATTGAGCGCTTGACCGACTCGACAATCACATCGGACAGCTTCTGGCGTTTGCGTCGTAGCGGGCGGCTTAGCATGGGTTCGATTTATCGTATTAATGCGGATAAATAGCACTTAATAACGATCGACCCCCAACGTCAACGCCAGGTGTCGTTTTTGAGGACAACAGGTCGCAAACGAGGGTTACTGTCCTTCGGCGGAATCCAGGCAGCGGGTGGCCCGGGGTGGTTGCTTGCCGTAGATCAGGAAGTCGCCCACCCAGCGGTTGATGCAACGGCTGGCGTCCTGTGTGGACGAGTCTTTCAGGCGCAGTTGTTCAACGAAGGGTGCCGCCATTTCGCTCGCGTGCGCGTTGACCAGTACCATGCGCGTGACCCGTTCGGGAAACAGCGTGGCGTAGCGGTTGCCCAGGCGTGCGCTGTCGGCATTGCCCAGGTAGCGCAATTGAGCTTCACCGAGTTGGGTACGTACGAACTCCAGGTCCTGGGCCGCCTGCTCGATGCCATTGTCGGTACTGAGGTCGCGGGTGCTGAGCTCGATGACGTCATAACGGTCGACCAGCCGGCGATAGGCCGGGTGGGAGTGGGAGCCCCACAGGCTGGCCAGGTGGATGACGAAGGTGCCGACCTGAGTCTTCTTGGCCGCGTCGCCGGCCTGGGCAATGATCACGCCTTCACGGTTCAACGGGTCGCGGGCACCGACGCGGGTTACGTACAAGCGCAACCTGCCCTGGCGGGGTGCGGCATGATTGCGCGGTACGCTCACGGTGCCGCATTGGGTCCGTTCCAGTACCGCAGGGTCCAGGCGTTCAACGGAGGGCAGGGGACAGTCCAGCAACCAGTCGATGGCAGTGGGGGGGATCAACGGCTGGGCTGTAGCAAGGTTTGCCATCAGCCAGAGGCAGGCGCCCGTCAGGTGTTTTGCAGCAGTCATCGAGAGGTCCCGGGCAACCGTGTGATAGCGGCTTTTTTACCAAGGACCTTGGGTCGAAGAATGTAGGCTGAAAGAACGTCTGTTGTATGAAATTGGAGTTTTGTTTATCGGATCTCTGTCTGCCAGCCACCACCCAGTGCTTTGTACAGGGCGATACTGGCCTGTAGGCGTGACAAGCGCAGTTGCACGTTCTGGTCCTGGGCTGCGTACAGGGTGCGCTGGGTTTCCAGCACGGTGAGCAGGTCTTCGGCGCCGGCCTGGTAGCGGCTTTCGGCAATCTGGAACGCCGTCTGCGCCTGTTGCAGTTCTTCACGCTGCCATTCGCGTTGCTGGTCGAGGCGGGTGATGCTGCTGAGGGCTTTTTCCACATCGGCAAAACCGTTGATGATTGCGCCGCGATAGGTTTGCAGCAGTTCATCCTGGCGGGCGCGGGCCTTGTCGCGTTCAGCGCTTAAACGGCCGTTGTTGAAGATCGGGCCGACCAGGCCGGCGGTCAGCGTGTAGTAGGGGCTGCGCAGGATATCCAGGGCCTTGTAGGCATCCGAGCCCAGGGTTGCGCCCAGGGTGATGGCAGGCAGCATGGCGGCGCGGGCCACGGTGACGTCGGCCTGTGCCGCCGCCAGTTGTGCTTCGGCCTTGGCGAGGTCGGGGCGGCGGCTGAGCAGTTGGCTGGGCATGCCCGCGCCGATGGTTGGCCAGGTCAGCGCCTGGAAGCTCTCGGAGCCCAGGTCCAGGCCTTGTACCGGCTGGCCGAGCAGGGCGGCCAGGGTGATCCGCGACTCTTCGCTCAGTTGCTGGATCAGCGGCAATTGGCGTTGCTGGCTGGCCACCAGGCTTTTTTGCTGGGCCAGTTCCAGCGCGGTGGCGGAGCCGGCGTCATAGCGGGTCTGCACCAGCGCGAGCACGTTGCGCGCATTGGCCAGGTTCAGCTCGGCAATCTGCTCGCGCTGCCGGGCGGCCAGGGTTTGCGCGTAGCGGTCGGCGACGCTGCTGAGCAGGGTCAGTTCCACCGTGGCCTGGTCGAACGCGCTGGCGCGCAGACTCTGTAAGGCGCTGTCGCGGGCGGCGGCGCGGCCACCCCAGAAGTCCACTTCGTAACTGGCGGTGAGGTTGGCGCTGTAGTTATCGACGGTATCATCGCTGCGTGTTGCGTCCAGGTCCGGGCCACCCGGGCCGCGCAGCAATTTCTGGCGGCTGGTGGCGAGGTTGAATTTCACCTCCGGCAGCAGCGGCGCGCCGGCGATCACTGCGCTGGCCTGGGCCTGGCGCACGCGGGCCGTGGCGGCGGCCACGTCGAAGCTGTCCCGGCGGGCCTGGTCGACCAGGCGATTGAGCTGCGGGCTGCCGAACTGGGTCCACCATTGCTGCTGGGTGGCCTGGGCGGCGCTGCGCTCGGTATATTGCCAGGCAGCCGGCGGTGCAATGCCGCTGTCGATGGCAGGCGGGTTGCCGGTGCAGGCGCTGAGCAATACGCAGAGGCCGGGCAGGTAAAGGGATCGTTTATTCACTGGTCAACGCCTTAACCGGATCGAGCCGGGCAGCTTTACGGGCCGGCATAAAGCCGAATACGACGCCGGTGACAAGGGCGCAACCGAATGCACCGAACACCGCCACCAGGGAAAACTGCACCGCCACCTTGGCGAGCACTAGCACGCCGCCCACCAACAGCGCGAGGGCGATGCCGCACAGGCCGCCGACCACCGAAAGCATCACCGCTTCGGTGAGGAACTGACGCAGGATGTCGCGCTGGCGTGCGCCGGTGGCCATGCGGATACCGATTTCACGGGTACGCTCGCGTACAGTCATCAACATGATGTTCATCACGCCGATGCCGCCCACCAACAGGGAAATCGCGGCAATCGAACCGAGCATCAGCGACAGTGTGTTCTGCGTGCGCGCCTCGGCCTGGATCATCGCGGCGTTGTTGGTCAGCTCATAGTCGCGCTTGCCGTTGTGCAGTTTTTGCATCAACTGGTCGATGGCCACCTCGGCCTCGCGGACCTTGCGCGCGTCCGCCGCGGCGATCACCACATACTCGGGGTTGTAGCTGCCGAACAGGCGCACGCTGGCGGCGGTGTAAGGGATGGCAACGCGATCGTCGCTGTCCTTGTTGCCGGAGCTGGCGCCTTTTTCCGCCAGCACGCCGATCACCTGGAATGGCACGTTTTCAATCAGGATGTACTGGCCGATGGGGTCGACCTCACCCTTGAACAGCTTCTCACGCACACGATGACCAATCACCGCCACGGTGGCAGCGGCACGCTCGTCGGCGGCAGTGAAATAATTGCCCTCGACCACCGGCCAATTGAAAATCTCCGGGAAGTTGGTGTCGTTGCCGCCCACGTAAGCCATGTAGTCGACATTGCCGAAACGCACCCCGGCTTCGTTGCCGTTGACCGGCATGATGCGCTGCACCTGCGGCAGGGCCGCCAGCGCATGCACGTCATCGAGCGTCACGATCCCCAGCGGCGTGCGCGGATTCGGCGATGAACCGCTGAGGTAGATGATGTTGGAGCCGAACGCGCCCATCTGCGCCATGACCTGGCGCTTGCTGCCTTCGCCCACTGCCAGCATCACCACCACCGACGCCACGCCGATGATGATGCCCAGCAGGGTCAGCGCGGTACGGAAGCGGTTGATCCACATCACACGCCAGGCAGCTTGCACCGCGTCCACCAGTTCGGCTTTCCAGGCGCCGTTGTGCTCGGCGCCGTCGGCCAGGCGCTGGCGCAGGTCCACGGCTTGCAGGGCGCCGGTGGTGGCTACGGGCCTGGTGTCGCTGTCATTGGCCGAGTCACTGATGATCAAGCCATCGCGAATTTCGATGATGCGGTTGGCCCGCGCAGCCACTTCGCGGTCGTGGGTGATCAGGATCACTACGTGGCCCTGGCTGGCCAGTTCGTCCAGCAGGGTCATGACCTCGGCGCCGCTGTGGCTGTCGAGGGCGCCGGTGGGTTCGTCGGCGAGGATGATATGGCCGCCGTTCATCAACGCACGGGCGATGGACACTCGCTGCTGCTGACCGCCGGACAGTTGGTGCGGACGGTTGCCGGTGCGCTCGGCCAGGCCCAGGCGGGTGAGCAGGGCGTTGGCGCGGGCATGGCGTTCGGCGGCGCTGATACCGGCGTAGATGGCCGGCATCTCGACGTTTTCCTGGGCCGTGCCCGAGGGGATCAGGTGGTAGCCCTGGAACACAAAACCAAAGGCTTCGCGGCGCAGCCAGGCCAGTTCGTCGCTGTCCAGGTGCGCGACGTTTTCCCCGGCGAACAGGTAGTCGCCGGTGCTGGGGCGGTCAAGGCAACCGAGGATGTTCATCAACGTGGACTTGCCGGAGCCGGAGGCACCGACGATGGCGACGAATTCCCCGGCATGGATCGCCAGGTCGATGCCGCGCAACACGTCGACCTGCGGGCTGTCGCCGCCGCCGTAGGACTTGCGGATGTCCTTGAGTTCGATCAGGGGCGTGTTCACCTCAACCCCCGTTGCCGTCGGCCGGGCCGACCAGCAGTTGATCACCTTCGTTCAGGCCGTCGAGTACCTGCACGCGCAGGCGGTCGCTGATGCCGACCTGCACCTGGCGCTGCTCGATACGGCCGTTCTTGCCCACCACCCGGGCGATCTGCTGGTTGGCGTTGGCCGTGCCCTGTAGCGCAGCGATCGGCGCCGTCAGCGTATCCTGGGCCTGGCTGGCGACGAAAAATACCTGGGCGGTCATTTCCGCCATCAACGCGTTGTCGCTGTTGTCCACATCCAGCAACACGGTGTACAGCACCACGCGGCCGCTGCCGCTTTTATTCGAACTGTTGGGGCTGCCGCTGCCCTGGGTTTCGTTCAACGGCTTGGGCGGGATCGGCAGGATCTGCCGCACGGTGCTGGTCCAGCGCCGGTTGCCGCCGCTCAGGGTGGTGAAATAGGCGGTCATGCCCGGTTTGACGTGGCCGATATCCGCTTCCGAGACTTCCGCCCAGACGGTCATCGGCGACAGCTTGGCGATCCGCAGGATCAACGGTGTCTGCTGCTGTGCGTTGAGGGTCTGGCCGACCCGCGCGTCCACCGCGACCACGGTGCCGGTCATCGGCGCATAAATCCGCGTGTAGCCCAACTCGGCTTCATCACTGCGCAGGCTGGCCTGGGCTTGCAGGATCTGCGCCTGGAACATATCGACCCGGGCCTGGGTGGCGCTCAGTTCCGCCTTGGCGGTTTGTACGTCTTCCTCGCGGGTGGCGTTGCCGGCGACCAGGCGCTGCTGGCGCTGGTATTTCTGGCGCGCCAGTTCGTGCTGGGCCTTTTGCTCCTGCAACTGGGCCTTGAGGTTTTCGATGGCGTAGCGGCTGGCGTCGAGCTTGGCCTTCTGCGTGGACGGGTCGATCTCCACCAGCAGTTGGCCTTCCTGCACCTGGTCGCCGGCCTCGACGTGGATCTTGCGGATCTGCCCCGATGCCTGGGCGCCCACGTCCACATAACGACGCGGTTGCAGGGTGCCCAGGGCGGTCACGCTGTTTTCGATATTGCCGCGGGTGACGGTGACGGTGGTGAGGGTGTCACGCCCCGGCGGCAGCACCTGCCAGGCCGCGACGGCGATAATGGGGATCAGGCACGCGATAACGAGCAAGGCGCGTCGGGCAGGTCGAGGGCGTTTCATGCGTGGGTTTCCAGCCAGGAAAGTTCGGACCGCAGTTGCGGGGAGCTGACAAGTAAACGAGAGAATTGCGCGGGGATTTAGGCGGTTACATAAGCAGTTACAGCTCCCTTGAAGAAAAAAATCGTCCGTTGATGCGAGTCTGCTTTAAAAGTAGATGAGAATTACTATAAATTGCACACACTCAAACTGCCATCACCTGAACGCTGTCTTTTTTGCACCCGGGGACCTAATGCCGCCACCCCGCGGCCGGGAGTCATGTTGGAAAACTACTATCGCGAGCTGGTGTGTTTCCTCAACGCCAAGCTGGGCAACCGTCAGGTGGCCGAGGATGTGGTGCATGACGCGTATGTCCGGGTGCTGGAACGTTCCAGCGACACCCCCATCGAACAACCCCGTGCCTTTTTATACCGCACCGCGCTTAACCTGGTGATTGACGGCCACCGGCGCAACGCCCTGCGCCAGGTCGAACCGCTGGACGTACTCGATGCCGAAGAACGCTTTGCCAGCAGTTCGCCGCACACCACCCACGACCACGGCCAGCGCCTGGAACTGCTCGAACGCGCCCTGGCCGAGCTGCCGCCGGCCTGTCGCGACAGCTTCCTGCTGCGCAAGCTCGACGGC
The DNA here is from genome assembly GCF_019823005.1 of Pseudomonas sp. DR208. Classification (NCBI taxonomy): domain Bacteria; kingdom Pseudomonadati; phylum Pseudomonadota; class Gammaproteobacteria; order Pseudomonadales; family Pseudomonadaceae; genus Pseudomonas; species Pseudomonas sp. DR208. The sequence goes on along the minus strand of NZ_CP081944.1, from coordinate 4,202,942 downwards.
CTGACCCACCTGCAGATTGCCGAACGCCTGTGCATTTCCCGCGCGTTGGTGGAAAAACACATCGTCAACGCCATGAAGCACTGCCGGGTGCGCATGCGCGAGTGGGAAGCGCACTGATCACCGATCAGTTAAATTTTATTTCACTGTCCTCGTTTCCTATCAACACACGGCCTGATGTGCAGGCCTTGAAAGGTATTCCCGCCCCACCGCCAAGGGGCTTATCCAGAGGACACTGGAATGACACAGGCAATTGCTTCGCCCGCGGTTCACGACCTGATCGGTATCGGTTTCGGCCCTTCGAACCTGGCGCTGGCCATCGCCCTGCAGGAGCGCGAAAAGGCCCAGGGCAAACTGGACGTACTGTTCCTGGACAAACAGGCCGACTACCGCTGGCACGGCAATACCCTGGTCACCCAGAGCGAGCTGCAGATCTCGTTCCTCAAGGATCTGGTGACCCTGCGCAACCCCACCAGTCCGTACTCCTTCGTCAATTACCTGAAAGCCCACGACCGCCTGGTGGAGTTCATCAACCTGGGCACCTTCTACCCGTGCCGCATGGAGTACAACGATTACCTGCGCTGGGTCGCCGGCCAGTTCCAGGCCCAGGCGCGCTACGGCGAGGAGGTGCTGGCCATCGAGCCGATCCTGCACCAGCAGCAGGTCGAAGCCCTGCGCGTGATCTCCCGCGATGCACTGGGCGAGCAGCATGTGCGCACCACTCGTTCGGTGGTGGTCAGCGCCGGTGGCACGCCACGTATTCCTGAGGCGTTCAACGCGCTCAAAGGCGACAGCCGGGTGTTCCACCATTCCCAATACCTGGAGCGCATGGCCAGCCAGCCGTGTGTCGACGGCAAGGCCATGCGCATCGCCATCATCGGCGGCGGCCAGAGTGCGGCCGAAGCCTTTATCGACCTGAACGACAGCTTCCCGTCGGTGCAGGTCGACATGATCCTGCGCGGCTCGGCGCTCAAGCCGGCCGATGACAGCCCGTTCGTCAACGAAGTGTTCTCGCCGGCCTTTACCGACCTGGTGTTCCAGCAGGAGGGCGCCGAGCGCGAGCGCCTGGTGGCCGAGTACCAGAACACCAACTATTCGGTGGTGGACCTGGACCTGATCGAGCGCATCTACGGCATTTTCTACCGCCAGAAAGTTTCCGGCATCGCCCGCCAGGCGTTCCGCACCATGACCGTGGTCGAGAAGGCCACGCCGGGCCCGCTGGGCATCGAGTTGGCGCTGCGCAACAACGCCAACGGCGAAACCAGCCTCAACCATTACGACGCGGTGATCCTGGCCACCGGCTACGAGCGCCAGACGCACCGCGCCTTGCTCGCGCCGCTGGAAGACTACCTGGGCGACTTCGACGTGGCGCGCGACTACCGCATCGTCACCGACGAGCGTTGCAACGCCGGCATCTACATCCAGGGGTTCAGCCAGGCCAGCCACGGTTTGAGCGACACCTTGCTGTCGGTGCTGCCGATCCGCGCCGATGAAATTGCGGCGTCGTTGTATGCCCTGGACCGTGGGCGCGGCAAGGGGCGCTCGGTGCAGGACCGATTGCTTGCCACCGCCAGCTGACCAACTGCGCTTGTGACCGGGAGGGCTGCCTGATACTGTACAAAAAACCAGTATCGGTAGCCCTCCATGCAGTTGATCGAAAAACTCAGCATTCTCGCCGACGCCGCCAAGTACGACGCGTCCTGCGCCAGCAGTGGCGCGCCCAAGCGCAGTTCCGAGGGCAAGACGGGGCTGGGTTCCACCGATGGCATGGGCATCTGCCACAGCTATACGCCGGACGGGCGTTGCGTGTCGTTGCTCAAGGTGCTGCTCACCAACTTCTGTCTCTACGACTGCCAGTACTGCGTCAACCGCCGCTCCAGCGACGTGCCCCGCGCACGGTTCAGCCCGGAGGAGGTGGTGACCCTGACCCTGGATTTCTATCGGCGCAATTGCGTCAGCGGGCTGTTTCTCAGCTCCGGCATCATCCGTTCGTCCGACTACACCATGGAGCAGTTGGTGCGCGTGGCCAAGCTGCTGCGCGAAGAGCACGACTTTCGCGGCTATATCCACCTCAAGACCATTCCCGACGCGGACCCGGCGCTGATCGCCGAGGCCGGGCGCTATGCCGACCGGCTGAGCGTGAACATCGAACTGCCCACCGAGGCCAGCCTGCAGACCCTGGCGCCGGAAAAAAAGATCGGCTCGATCAAGCAGGCCATGCAGACCATCTACACTGGCGAGCAGACGGTCCGTAACGAACCGCGTGCACCGCGTTTTGCCCCGGCCGGGCAGAGCACGCAACTGATCGTCGGCGCCGACGACACCGATGACAGCACCATCCTCCACGGTGCAGAGGCGTTGTACGGCAACTTCAAGCTGCGTCGCGTGTATTACTCGGCGTTCAGCCCCATCCCCAACAGCCCGAAAAGCGTGCCCCTGGCCGCGCCGCCGCTGATGCGCGAGCACCGCTTGTACCAGGCCGATTTCCTGTTGCGCAGCTATGGGTTCAACGCCAATGAGCTGTTCAAAGGCCCCGGCCACCTGGCCCTGGACATCGACCCCAAGCTGGCCTGGGCCCTGGACAACCGCGATGTGTTCCCTCTGGACCTGAATCGCGCCGAACCGACCTTGATCGCACGCATTCCAGGCATTGGCCTGCGCACCACCCAGCGCCTGGTGGACCTGCGTCGCGAACGCAAGATCCGCTTCGAAGACCTGGCGCGCATGCGCTGCGTGCTGGCCAAGGCCAAGCCGTTTTTCATCACCAGCGACTACCATCCGCAACAGGCCGACAGCACCAGCGTGCTGCTGCGCGAGCAACTGCGCGACCGCCCGCAACCTGAGCAGATGGGGTTGTGGGGGTGATCAGCCTGGAATGCGACAACCTGTTCGCCACCTGGCGCGACCAGGCACGCTGGCTGCTCAGCCATCAGGTCGATCCCAGTCAGGTGAGCTGGGGCGAGGCGGAGGTGGCGGACCTGTTTGCCACTGACCAGTCGATTCCCGAGGCGCCCGGGCCTTTCCAGACGCGAGTGCCCAAGGCCCTGCTGGAACTGCTGGAATCGGCTGCCTGCTACCACGGCGACCAACGCTGGAGCCTGCTGTATGAGGTGCTGTGGCGCGTCAGCCATGGCGACCGCACCGCGATGCTGGCCGGGGACAAGCTGGGCAGCGAGTTGCAGCGGCGGATCAAGCAGGTCAGCCGCGAGGCGCACCACCTGCATGCATTTGTGCGGTTTATCGCGCTGCCGGCGGGAGCGGGGCCGGAACTGCCGGAATACGTGGCCTGGCATGAACCGGCCCATGACATCCTGAAATCCGCCAGCCAACATTTTATCGGGCGCATGGGCCGTCATCGCTGGATGATCGCCACGCCGTTGGATGGGGTTTACTACGATGGCGAGCAGTTGATCCACCAGCGCGAGTGCCCCGAGGCGTGGCGGCAGTTGGCGCAGAATGTCGAGGACCCCCATAGCGCGATGTGGCTGACCTATTACAGCCACATCTTCAACCCGGCACGGTTGAACCCCAAGGTGATGGAAGGGCATTTGCCCAGCCGGTTCTGGAAGAACCTGCCGGAGGGCAAGTTGATACCGGGGTTGATCAGCGAGGCAAGGACGGGGAAGCAGAAGGATGGGCAGGCCAGGCTGATTGGCGCCAAGCCTGGCAAGAGAATCTTAAGCGGGCAGGGTTGAATATGTGGGAGGGGGCTTGCCCCCGATGAGGGAGTGTCAGTCACAGATGCATAGACTGACACACTGCTATCGGGGGCAAGCCCCCTCCCACATTCGATCGGCAGTGTTTTGGAGAGATAAGATCAGGCCAACTCGGTGGCGGTGTTCTTGACCACTGCCAATTCCGGATGCGCCACCAACTTATCGATGTGCAACTCATCATTGTTCAGCCAGGTCTCTGTCAACACCCGGTAATGCTCCATGTCCCGGCAACGCATGCGCAGGCTGTAGTCGAACGGCCCGCTGATCAGCTGGCATTCGAACACCTGCGGGCAGGCCTTCACACAGGCTTCGAAGGCCTTTTGCGCCGAGCGCCCGCTTTGGTTGGACAAGGCCACCAGCACCAGCAATGACAAGCCTGGCGAGACCATCTGCACATCGATGATCGCCCCATACCCACGGATCACCCCGCGCCGCTCCAGCTTGCGCACCCGTTCCAGGCAGGGCCGGGGCGTGAGGTGTACCAGCGACGAGAGCTTTTCGTAGGTGATGCGCCCCTGATGGCGCAGCACTTCGATAATGGCTTCATCGATGCGGTCCAGCGCAGGGGAGGAATGGGGTCCGTTGGCCTTGGTATCCATGGGTTTCACTTCAAACGGTTGGAAAGAAATTGCTGCAGGCGCTCACTGCTGGGGTGGTCGAGGATCCTGGCGTCGCCTTGTTCCTCAACCTTGCCCTGGTGCAAGAACAGCACTTGGCTGGACACCTGGCGGGCAAAGCCCATTTCGTGGGTGACCATCAGCATGGTACGACCTTCCTCGGCCAACGTCTGTATGACTTTGAGGACTTCTCCTACAAGTTCTGGGTCGAGCGCGGAAGTCGGCTCATCGAACAGGATGATCTCCGGTTCCATCGCCAAGGCCCGGGCAATCGCCACGCGCTGCTGCTGGCCGCCGGACAGGAACGCGGGGTACTGATCCGCCACGCGGCCCGGCAGGCCGACCTTTTCCAGGTACAGGCGTGCGCGTTTTTCCGCCTCGGCGGCGCTCACGCCCAGCACCCGGCGCGGGGCCATGGTGATATTTTCCAGCACGGTCATGTGGCTCCACAGGTTGAAGTGCTGGAACACCATGGCCAGGCGTGTACGAAGGTTCTGCAGTTGGGCCTGGTGCGGCGCGCGTGTGCCGGCGCGGCCTTGCTGCATTTCGATGCTGATGCCGTCCAGGGTGATCACCCCGGCGTCCGGCTGTTCGAGGAAGTTGATGCAGCGCAGCATCGTGCTTTTGCCGGAGCCGCTGGCGCCGATCAGGCTGATCACATCGCCATTGCGCGCATTCAGCGATACGCCCTTGAGCACTTCGTGTTCGCCGTAGCGTTTGTGGATGCCTTCGACTTGCAGCTTGATAGCGGCGGTGGCGGGTGTGGCAACGGGTTCGTCAACGGGATAAGTGGCCAGGGCCTGCGCGGACTGATTCATGGGTTAGCCTCGGGTAGGAACAAGAAAACGCATCCAGCGACGTTCGGCCAGTCGGAACAGGCCCACCAGTGCAAAGGACAGCAGCATGTAGAGCAGGGCGGCGATGCCGAAGGCCTGGAACGTCAGGAACGTCTCTGCATTGGCGTCGCGGGCCACCTTGAGGATGTCAGCGACGGTGGCGGTAAACGCCAGGGAGGTTGCGTGCAGCATCAGGATCATTTCATTGCTGTAGGCCGGCAATGCGCGGCGCAAGGCCGCCGGCACCACCACAAACAGGTTCAGCCGCCAGCCATGCAAGCCATAGGCGCGGGCCGCTTCGATTTCGCCATGGGGAATATTGCGGATCGCCCCGGCGAAGATTTCCACGGTGTAGGCGCAGGTGTTGAGCACGAAGGCGAGCAGGGTGCAGTTCAGCGCGTTGCGGAAAAACTGGTTGAGCAGGGCGTTGTCCTGCACCACTTCCAGGCTGTACAGCCCGGTGTAGCAAATCAGCAGTTGGATATACAGCGGCGTCCCGCGGAACAGGTAGGTGTAGACCTCCACCGGCCAGCGCAGCCAGAAGTGCTCGGAAACCCTCGCCAGTGCCAGTGGAATCGACAGCACGAAGCCGAACACCACCGAGATGATGAACAGCCACAGGGTCATGGCCACGCCAGACAGCCCCGCGCCATCGCTGAACAGGTAGGCCAGGCCGTATTGCTGGAACAGTTCTATCATCGCGCCATCCCCTTGATGCCGAGGTTGTAGCGCCGTTCGAGGCGCTTGAAGATGCGGTTGGATAGGGTAGTGATCACCAGGTACACCAGGCCGGCGAGGATCAGGAAGTACAGCGGCTCGTTGGTGGTCTTGCCGGCGTTCTGCGCGGCCTTGACCAGGTCCGACAGGCCGATGATCGACACCAGCGCCGTGGACTTGAGCAGCACCAGCCAGTTATTGCCCAGGCCCGGCAGGGCAAAACGCATCAACTGCGGGAACAGCACCAGGTGAAAACGCTGCCAGCGGCTCAGCCCATAGGCGGTCGCCGCTTCCAGTTGGCCGACCGGCACGCTGAGGATCGCGCCCCGGAAGTTCTCGGTGAAATACGCGCCGTAGATGAAGCCCAGGGTGACGACGCCTGCGGTAAACGGGTCGATTTCAAAGTAGCCCCAGCCGAACATTTCGCTCAGGTCGTTTAGCCACAGTTGCAGGCTGTAGAAAATCAGCAGGATCAGCACCAGGTCCGGCACGCTGCGGATCAGCGTGGTGTAGAGCGTGGCCGGTACCCGTAGCCATTTGGCGCTGGAGAGCTTGGCGCCGGCGGCGATCAGACCAAGGGCGAGGCTCAGGGCCAGGGCGAGGAAGGACAGCTTGAGCGTCATCCACGCACCCTGGGCGAGCATCGGGCCGTAGCCCTGCAAGTTGAGGAATTCATTCATGGGAAGAATCTCGTTGGCGCGCACAGATTTACTGTGGGAGAGGCTTTTTGTGGGAGGGGGCTTGCCCCCGATGATGGTGTGTCAGTGACACCTGTATCAGCTGACCCACTGCTATCGGGGGCAAGCACCCTCCCACACAAGCCAGAGCCCACAGAGGGCAAGGGGGTTACTCGTGGTAGATGTCCTGATCGCCGAAGTACTTCTTCTGGATCTGCGCGTAAGTGCCATCCGCCTGCACGGCAGCGATACCCTTGTTGATCAGCGTGCGCAGTTCCTGGTCGTTCTTGCGCAGGCCCATGGCGATGTCCAGGGGCAGGGTCGGGTCCTTGAACGCCGGACCGGTCTTGAAGTCGGCACCTTCGGGCTTGGACAGGAAGTTGAGCTGGGCTTCGAGCTTGTCGGTCAGGGTCGCGTCGAGGCGGCCGTTCTGCAGGTCGGCGTAGTTCTGGTCCTGGGACTGGTACGCCTTGATCTGCGCGCCAAGCCTGGCCAGGTGCGCACGGGCATAGGCCTCCTGCAACGAACCTTGCAGTACGCCGACCTGCTTGCCCTTGAGGGATTGCGGGGTGTCGCCGAAGTTGGCGCTCTTGCGGGTGATCACCGAGGTCGGGCTGAGGAACAGCCGGTCGCTGAAGTCGATGATTTTTTCACGGGCGGGGGTGACGGCCATGGACGACATGATCGCGTCGAACTTGCGCGCACGCAGGGCCGGGATCATGCCGTCGAATTCGTTGTGGACCCAGGTGCATTTCACTTCGAGCTTGGCACAGATCGCGTTGCCCAACTCGATATCGAAGCCTTGCAGGCTGCCGTCGGCGGCCACGGATTCGAAGGGTGGGTATTCGGGGAATACGCCGAAGCGGATTTCTTTCCAGTCCTGGGCGTGGGCGGCGCTTGCGCAGAGTGGCAACAGCAGCGCGGCGAAGAGTGATCGCAATGGAGTCATGTGCAGGTCCCTATATTTTGTAATTGATGTCAGGGCAGTGAATAACTGGGAGCAGAGAATGCTTCATGATGGTGCGTTTTTTGTGTCGTTTACCCCGTGCATAAAGCGCGAATTGCGCTGTTAAAACCGGCAATGCAGCGGAATCGGCTGTGACACCCGCTGAATCGGCTTTTCATCCCTGAAAAACCGGCCTGCCATCGACGCAAAGCAGCAGGCCAGAGCGGTCTCAGGCGCGCTTTTTCTGCTGTACGCGTGGCTGTTGGGCCAGGCGTGCGAACAGGTCTTTCGGGTCGGCCAGGTCCGGCACCAGCTCCAATTCGCTGCCCACCTCCAGCGCCTTGGCTACGTCGAGTACGTAGCGCAGGGCCGAGTAGTCTTCGATGGCGAAACCCACCGAGTCGAACAGCGTGACCTGGCGCGCATTCTCGCGGCCTGGCTGCTGGCCGTTGATCACTTGCCACAGCTCGGTCACCGGCGAGTCTTCCGGCATGTGCTGGATTTCACCTTCGATACGGCTTTGTGGTTCGTACTCGACGATCACACGGGCGCGCTCGACGATACGTCGGTCCAGTTCGGTCTTGCCTGGGCAGTCACCGCCGACGGCATTGAGGTGCATGCCCGGCTCGATCATGTCGTCGGTGAGGATGGTGGCGTAGGCCTTGTCGGCGGTGACGGTGGTGACAATGTCGGCGCCTTTGACCGCCTCGGCCACGCTGCTGGCCAGGATCACTTTGATTGCCGGGAAGGCTTTGAGGTTGGCCGCCAGCTTGGCGGTGGCCTTGGCGTCGATATCGAACAGGCGGATTTCATTGATGCCGAGCATGGCGTGGAAGGCCAGGGCCTGGAACTCGCTCTGCGAGCCGTTGCCGATCAGCGCCATGCTGCGGCTGTTCTCGCGGGCCAGGTAGCGGGCGACCAGCGCCGAGGTGGCGGCGGTGCGGATCGCGGTGGTCAGGGTCATTTCCGCCAGCAGCACCGGCAGGCCGGTATCGACATCGCCCAGCGCACCGAAGGCCATCACGGTGAGCATGCCGGCCAGGGTGTTTTTCGGGTGGCCGTTGACGTACTTGAACGCATACAGCGACGCGTCGGACACCGGCATCAGCTCGATCACGCCGTCCGGCGAGTGGTTGGCCAGGCGCGCGCATTTCTCGAAATCCTGCCAGCGCAGGTAGTCGGCGCGAATGTACTTGGCCATCTCGGTGATGCAGGTGGGCAGGCCTTTTTGCGAGACCAGGTAGCAGAGATCGTTGACGTCGATATAGCGGGTCATGGCAAGACTCCTTATTGAAATGAGGGACGGGCAGGCAGGTGCACTTCCGCCAGCATGCAGCGGGCACTGCCGCCGCCGATGCGTTCGATGTTATCGATGTTCACCACCACCGGCCGGGTGTGGCGTTCTATGTGTTGGCGCTGGGTCGGTTGCAGGGCGCCCCAGGCGCTGGCCGACATCACCAGCAGCGGCTGGCCGTCGCGGTCGTGGACTTCGAGCATGTTGCCGGCGAAGGCTTCCAACTGGTCGAAGTCGAGGGCGACGATATCCTTGCCAGTGTCGCGCAGGGAGCGCTCCAGGGCCTGGCGCTCATCGGCAATCGGCAGGGCTTGCAGGCACACCACCGAGAGGTCGCGGCCGACGCTCATCATCACGTTGCTGTGGTAGATCGGCGCGTGGTGGCGGTCGACCGCATGGAACACGCAGAGCTGGTAGTCGAGGCGTTCGGCGAACTGGCGCAGGGCGTCGTGGTGAGTGCGCCCGGAGTGGCAGGCGTAGCTGATGCGGTGCTGGCGGTCGAGCACCATGCTGCCGGTGCCTTCGAGGAAGATGTTCTGTTGTTCGAGGTGGCTGAGGTCGATGGTGCTGTTGATCGCAAAACGTTGCTCCAGCACTTGCAGCACGCCTTTGTCGCGTTCCAGTCGTCGGTTCTGGCCTTCCATCGGGTACAGCACCAGGCTGCCGTCGGCGTGGCTGCTCCACCAGTTGTTGGGGAAGATCGAGTCGGGGGTGTGCGGCGCCGGGGTGTCCTGCACCACCAGAACCTCCACGCCGTGATTGCGCAAGGTGGTGACATAGCCGTCGAACTCCTCCAGCGCTTTCTGCTGTGCGTGGAGCGGGTCGAGGGGCGGGCGTTGGAAACGGTTGTTGATCGCGGTGTCCGGGTTGAAGGCAAAGCGCGCCGGGCGAATCATCAAGACGGTGTTGGTGGTTTGCATGGGGGCACGAATTCCATGGGGTGAGCAGTGCGGCTATTTTGTGGGTTGTGCGGGATGAATCCCGGCTGAAACCGAGGGGTGGTTCAGCCGGGAAAGCTGAAAAGTGGGGTAGGGCAGCCGAATCGGCTGCCGGAGTGAAATGCACGCAACCTGTGGGAGGGGGCTTGCCCGCGACAGCGGTGGGTCAGCCAGAAAATCTATATCTGAAAGCATGCTATCGGGGGCAAGCCCCCTCCCACATGGGTAGAGTGGTGTTTGTTGCAGCTGTGTCAGCCAGGAGGAATTATGTCTACCGTCGTTCGTTTAGCCCAAGCCACCGATGCCGAGGGCATCAGCCAGGTCATCCTGGCCGCCCTGCACAGCAGCAATGCGCGGGACTATCCGGCGCATGTGATTGCGCGGGTTGCCGCTAACTTCACGCCGGAGGCGGTGCTGGAACTGCTCAAGCGTCGCGTGGTGCTGGTAGCGATTCAGGATCAGGTGATCGTCGCCACCGCAGCGCTGGATGCGAATGTGGTGCGCTCGGTATTCGTCAACCCGGCGCTGCAAGGGCAGGGCATTGGGCGATTGTTGATGATCGAGATTGAGCTACGCGCCCGCGAAGCCGGGGTGACGGTGCTGAGCGTGCCGTCATCACTGACAGCCGAGCCGTTCTACACCAAATTGGGGTTTCACACCGTGCGCGACGTTTATCACGGCAGCGAACGTACGTTGGTGATGGAAAAGGCCCTGCTGTCCCGGCATCCCATCGGGCCGTATCGCGACCGTCAGCACCGGGCGCAGGTGGTAGCGTTATGGCAGGAGGCATTCGGCTACGAAACGGCGCACAACCTGCCCGCCCTGGCGATTGATAAGAAGCTGGCGGTCGACGATGGGCTGTTCTTTGTCGCGACGGACAAAAAAACCGTGATCGGGACCATTCTGGCCGGGTATGACGGGCATCGTGGCTGGCTGTATTCAGTGGCGGTGCATGGGGACTATCGGCGGCAGGGTTTGGGATCGTCGCTGGTGCGGCATGCGGAACAGGTATTGACGGCGCTGGGCTGCATGAAGATCAACCTGCAGATCACCAGTGGTAATGAGGCGGTGGTGGGGTTCTACGAGGCATTGGGGTATGGGGTGGAACCCAGGATCAGCATGGGCAAGAAGCTAGTGGTGAATATCCCCGAACAATGAAAAAACCCGCCAGATGGCGGGTTTTTCCAGGTGGCTCAGACCTTGACGATCCAGCCTTGCGGCGCTTCGACGTCACCGGTCTGCACACCGGTCAGCTCTTTGTAGAGCTTCTGGGTGATCGGGCCGACTTCGGTCTCGCTGTGGAACACGTGCAGCTTGCCGTTGTACTGGATGCCGCCGATCGGCGAGATCACCGCCGCCGTACCGCAGGCGCCGGCTTCCTTGAACTGGTCCAGTTTGTCGATGAACACTTCGCCCTCGATCACGTCCAGGCCCAGGCGGGTCTTGGCCAGTTCGATCAGCGACAGGCGGGTGATGCCTGGCAGTACCGAAGGCGACTTCGGCGTGATGAACTTATTGTCGTGGGTGATCCCGAAGAAGTTGGCCGAGCCGACTTCTTCGATTTTCGAATGGGTCATCGGGTCCAGGTAGATCGCGTCGGCGAAACCGGATTTCTTCGCTTCCGAACCCGGCATCAGGCTGGCGGCGTAGTTGCCACCGACCTTGGCGGCACCGGTGCCCTGTGGTGCGGCGCGGTCGAAGGTGGAGATCTGGAAGTTGTGCGGCACCAGGCCGCCCTTGAAGTAGGCGCCGACCGGGATGCAGAACACCGAGAAGATGAACTCCGGCGCAGTGCGCACGCCGATGTTGTCACCGGTGCCGATCACGAACGGGCGCAGGTACAGCGCGCCACCACTGCCGTACGGCGGGATGAAGCGCTCGTTGGCCGCGACCACTTGCTTGCAGGCGTCGATGAAGTCTTCGGTCGAGACGTGCGGCATCAGCAGGCGGGCGCAGCTGCGCTGCATGCGGGCGGCATTCTGGTCCGGGCGGAACAGGTTGATCGAACCGTCCTTGCAACGATAGGCCTTGAGGCCTTCGAAGCATTGCTGGCCGTAGTGCAGGGCGGTGGAGCCCTCGCTGATGTGCAGCACGTTGTCGTCGGTCAGGGTGCCTTCTTGCCATTCGCCGTTTTTCCAGACCTGGAGAAACCGCTTGTCGGTCTTGATGTAGTCAAAACCCAGCTTGTCCCAATTGATGCTTTCGTTACCCATGACACCCTCTATCGTTGGTCAAGTCGGTTTTTTTCTGGATGGGCGCAACAATACTGCATTCTTGGCTTGTGTGGGAGCCACTGGGTGGACGCCTTCGGCCCCTGTATTGACCGATCCACCGCTATCGGGGGGCAAGCCCCCTCCCACATTTGGAATGCATTCCCCTGTGGGAGGGGGCTTGCCCCCGATGGCCTCACCGCGTTTTTACAGATGCAGTGCGTGCCCCAACGCCCGCAGCGCGGCTTCCTGTACGGCTTCGCCGAGGGTCGGATGCGCATGGATGGTGCCCGCCACGTCTTCCAGGCGCGAACCCATTTCCAGGCTCAGGCCAAAGGCGGTGGACAGTTCCGAGACGCCCACCCCCACGGCTTGCCAGCCGACGATCAGGTGGTTGTCACGGCGTGCCACCACCCGCACGAAGCCGGTCTTGGACTCCAGGGTCATGGCCCGGCCATTGGCTGCGAACGGGAAGCTCGACACGATGCAGTCAAGGCCAGCGGCCTTGGCTTCGTCGGGCGTCTTGCCGACCACCACCAGTTCCGGGTCGGTAAAGCACACCGCCGGAATGGCCGCCGGGTTGAATTCGCGATGCTTACCGCTGATCAGCTCGGCGACCATCTCGCCCTGGGCCATGGCCCGGTGCGCCAGCATCGGCTCGCCGCTCAGGTCGCCAATGGCATACACGTTGCGCATGCTGGTCTGGCAGCGATTGTCGATCTTGATCGCCGCGCCGTTCATGTCCAGGTTCAGCGCTTCGAGGTTCCAGCCCTGGGTGTTGGGTTTGCGACCGACGGCAACCAGCACCTGATCAGTGGCCAACGACAAGGTGTCGCCGTTCGGGTCGCGCACTTGCAGGCTGCCATCGGCAAAACCGGTAACACTGTGCTTGAGGTAAAGCTTCACGCCCAGTTGCCTGAGGGATTCGTTCACCGGCTGCGTCAGCTCGGCATCATAGGCCGGCAGGATGCGATCCTGTGCTTCGACCACACTCACGTCGGCGCCGAGCTTGCGGTAAGCGATGCCCAGTTCCAAACCGATGTAACCGCCGCCCACCACGATCAGGCGCTTGGGCACGCTTTTCGGTGCAAGGGCTTCGGTCGAGGAGATGATCGGCCCGCCAATCGGCAGCATCGGCAGGTTGACGCTTTTCGAGCCGGTGGCCAGCAGCAAGTGTTCGCACTGGATGCGCTGGTCGCCGACGTCGACGGTCTTGCCGTCCACCACCTTGGCCCAGCCGTGGATCACTTGCACCTTGTGCTTTTTCAGCAGCGCCGCGACGCCAGTGGTCAGGCGATCGACAATGCCATCTTTCCATTCCACGCTCTTTCGGATGTCCAGGGTCGGCACATCCACTTCGATGCCCAGTTGTGAACCCTGGCTGTGGTGCACGGTTTGCTGGAATTGCTCGGCCACATGGATCAGGGCCTTGGATGGGATGCAGCCGATATTCAGGCACGTGCCGCCCAGCGCCTGGCCCTCCACCAGGATGGTCGGGATACCCAGTTGGCCGGCACGGATCGCCGCCACATAACCGCCAGGGCCGCCACCGATAATCAGCAGGGTGGTATTCAATGTCTGCGTCATGCCTTACTCCAGGAACAGGCTGGCGGGTTGTTCGAGCAGGCCGCGAATGGCCTGGATGAATTGCGCCGCGTCCATGCCATCGACCACGCGGTGATCGAAGGAGCTGGAGAGGTTCATCATCTTGCGCACCACGATCTGGCCCTTGATCACCATCGGCCGCTCGACAATGCGATTGACGCCGACGATGGCCACTTCCGGCAGGTTCAGCACCGGCGTGCTGACAATGCCGCCCAGCGCGCCCAGGCTGGTCAGGGTAATCGTCGAACCCGATAGCTCATCGCGGCTGGCCTTGCCGTTGCGCGCCGCCGTGGCCAAGCGTGCGATTTCCTCGGCATTGCCCCACAGGCTGCGGGCTTCTGCGTGGCGCACCACCGGCACCATCAGGCCGACATCGCTCTGGGTGGCGACGCCCACATGCACCGCGCCGAGGCGGGTGATGACCTGGGCTTCGTCGTCGTAACGCGCATTGATCTGCGGGAAGTCGCGCAACGCCACGACCATGGCGCGCACGATGAACGGCAGCAGGGTGAGCTTGCCGCGTGTGGCGCCGTGTTTCTCATTGAGGTGCACGCGCAACTCGTCGAGGGCGGTAACATCGATTTCTTCAACATAGCTGAAATGCGCGGCGCGCCGGGTGGCGTCCTGCATGCGCTGGGCGATCTTGCGGCGCATGCCGATCACTGGGATCTGTTCCTCGGTGTTGCGTTCGGCATAAGGGTTGGCCGTTGCCGAAGACTTTGCCGCGCCTTGTTGCAGGTAGGCGTCGAGATCTTCGTGCAGAATCCGCCCGGCGGGGCCCGTGCCCTGCACCAGGCGCAGTTGAATCCCGGCGTCCAGGGCGTGTTTGCGCACGGCGGGGGAGGCCAATGGGCGCTCGTCGGCGGCACGTGCCACGGGGGCCTGGGCCGCGACAACCGGTGCTGGCTTGCTTTCAACCACGACCGGTGCAGGCTTGGCTTCCATCACCGGTACGGCCTTCGGCGCCTCTTTGACGACCGGCGCATCCTTGGCGTTGCCCGCGCCTTCCACTTCAATGCTGATCAGAATACTGCCCACCGCCATGACCTCACCCGGCTCGCCGCCGAGGGAGATCACCTTGCCGTGCACCGGCGAGGGAATGTCCACCATCGCCTTGTCGGTCATTACGTCCGCCAGCACCTGGTCTTCGACCACCATGTCGCCGACCTTCACATGCCACACCGACAGTTCAACTTCTGCGATGCCTTCGCCAATGTCCGGCATCTTGATAACGTGCGTGCCCATTCAGACCTCCATGACCCGTTTCAACGCCGCACCCACGCGGGACGGCCCTGGGAAATACGCCCACTCCTGCGCGTGCGGGTAGGGGGTGTCCCAACCGGTAACGCGTTCGATCGGCGCTTCCAGGTGGTGGAAGCAATGCTCTTGCACCAGCGACACCAGCTCGGCACCAAAGCCGCAGGTGCGGGTGGCTTCGTGTACCACCACGCAACGGCCGGTCTTCTTCACCGATTTGACGATGGTTTCCAGGTCCAGCGGCCACAGGCTGCGCAGGTCGATGACTTCGGCGTCGATGCCGGTTTCTTCGGCGGCGACTTGCGACACATACACCGTGGTGCCGTAGGTCAGCACGGTGACGGCCGAACCCGGACGCACGATGGCGGCCACGTCCAGCGGCACGGTGTAGTAACCGTCCGGCACCTGGGCTTGCGGGTGTTTCGACCACGGCGTTACCGGGCGGTCGTGGTGGCCGTCGAACGGGCCGTTGTACAGGCGCTTGGGCTCGAGGAAGATCACCGGGTCATCGTTTTCGATGGAGGCGATCAGCAGGCCCTTGGCGTCATAGGGGTTGGACGGCATCACCGTGCGCAGGCCGCAGACCTGGGTGAACACCGCTTCGATACTCTGGCTGTGGGTCTGGCCGCCGTAGATACCGCCGCCGCAGGGCATGCGCATGGTCAGCGGCGCGGTGAACTGGCCGGCCGAGCGATAACGCAGGCGCGCCGCTTCCGAGATGATCTGGTCGGTGGCGGGGTAGACGTAGTCGGCGAACTGGATTTCGGCAACCGGGCGCAGGCCATAGGCGCCCATGCCTACGGCCACGCCGATAATGCCGCTTTCCGAGATCGGCGCGTCAAACACCCGCGAGCTGCCGTACTTGGTCTGCAAGCCTTCGGTGCAACGGAACACGCCGCCGAAATAGCCCACGTCCTGGCCAAACACCACCACGTTATCGTCTCGTTCGAGCATCACATCCATGGCCGAGCGCAAGGCCTGGATCATGGTCATGGTGGTGGTGGTCATGGCGGTTTCCACTTCAATGCTGTTGTTGTGATCGTTCATGTCAGACCCCCAACTCTTGACGCTGGCGCTTCAAGTGCTCCGGCATCTCTTTATAGACGTCTTCGAACATGGTCGCGGCGCTTGGAATCTGGCCACCGGCCAGGGTGCCGTACTGTTCGGCCTGCTTTTGCGCGGCAATCACTTCGGCTTCAAGTTCGGCACTGACCGCCGCGTGTTCCTCTTCGGACCACTGGCCAATCCTGATCAGGTGCTGCTTGAGGCGGGCAATCGGGTCGCCCAGGGGGAAGTGGCTCCAGTCGTCGGCGGGGCGGTATTTGGAAGGATCATCCGAGGTGGAGTGCGGACCGGCGCGGTAGGTCACCCACTCGATCAGCGTGGGCCCCAGGTTGCGGCGCGCGCGCTCGGCAGCCCAGGCCGAAGCGGCGTACACCGCGATGAAGTCGTTGCCGTCCACCCGCAGGGAGGCGATGCCGCAACCGACGCCGCGTCCGGCGAAGGTCGTTGCTTCACCACCGGCAATCGCCTGGAAGGTGGAGATGGCCCACTGGTTGTTGACTACATTGAGGATCACCGGCGCACGGTACACGTGGGCGAAGGTGAGGGCGGTGTGGAAGTCGGATTCGGCGGTGGCGCCGTCGCCGATCCAGGCGGAGGCGATCTTGGTATCGCCCTTGATCGCCGAGGCCATGCCCCAGCCCACGCCCTGGACGAATTGGGTGGCGAGGTTGCCGGAAATGGTGAAGAAGCCGGCGTCTTTCACCGAGTACATGATCGGCAACTGGCGGCCCTTGAGCGGGTCGCGTTCGTTGGACAGCAACTGGCAGATCAGGTCCACCAGTGGCACTTCACGGGCCATCAGGATGCTTTGCTGGCGGTAGGTGGGGAAGCACATGTCGTCGATGTTCAAGGCCAGGGCCTGGGCGCTGCCGATGGCTTCTTCGCCAAGGCTCTGCATGTAGAACGACATTTTTTTCTGACGCTGGGCGACCACCATGCGGTTGTCGAAGATCCGCGTCTTGAGCATGGCGCGCATGCCTTTGCGCAGGATCTGCACCGGGACGCCTTCGGCCCACGGACCGAGGGCCTGGCCCTGGTCGTCGAGCACGCGGATCAGGCCCTTGGCCAGGTCGGCGGTGTCGGCGGGTTCTACGTCGATGGCGGGTTTGCGCACGGTGCCTGCGTCGGTCAGGCGCAGGTACGTGAAGTCGGTCTTGCAGCCTGGACGGCCCGAGGGTTCAGGGACGTGCAGACGCAGTGGTTCATACTGCTGGGTCATGGCTTTCTACGCTCTATCTTGTGAATTTCTTGTAGTGGGCGCGCTAGCTGACAGTCAGTCCCCGGGTAGGGGAAATCTTGTCCTACAACAATCATAGGCGTGGCGTAGAAGAATATTTATCTCTGTTTCGTTGCGCCCGCGGTCATTTGCGGATAAAAAACCTGCATAAACATAATAAACAGGTGAATTTGTCTCATGCGCAAACTGGACCGTACCGATATCGGCATTCTCAACGCTCTGCAGGAGAATGCACGGATCACCAACGCCGACCTGGCCCGCTCGGTCAACCTGTCGCCCACGCCGTGTTTCAACCGGGTGAAGGCGATGGAAGAACTGGGCCTGATTCGCGACCAGGTCACGCTGCTGGACGCCGACCTGCTGGGGCTGCACGTCAATGTGTTCATTCACGTGAGCCTGGAAAAGCAGAATGAGTTGGCGTTGCAGCAGTTCGAAGGGGCGATTGCGGACCGTCCGGAAGTGATGGAGTGCTACCTGATGGCCGGCGACCCGGACTACCTCATCCGCGTGCTGGTACCGACGATCCAGTCGCTGGAGCGTTTCATGATGGATTTTTTGACCAAGGTGCCAGGCGTCGCCAACATCCGGTCCAGTTTTGCACTTAAACAAGTGCGATATAAAACAGCGCTGCCGTTGCCACGGGATGGACTAATGGTATGAATATCGGAGAGTCGCAACAGCCGTTAATTATAATGGTTAGCTAAGCAATGATCTGCGTCATGTTTATTTGCCACTATTCATAAAAAAATACGTAAGTAGTCACGTTTTTTTCACACTCGGTTAAACAAAGTTGTACCCGTAAGGCCGTGTACAGCACGGCCAAGGGGAAGGGTGAGCCGAGATGTCCATGAGAGCCTTGAAGTTGAACTTTCGTACCACATTGTGCTTCGGTGTGGTGTGTTTCCTGCTGTTAATACAAGGCGCAATGACGCTGATAAAAGTCGATAAGGTGTATTCATCGACGGTCGAAATACAAAACAACTGGCTGCCCAGTATTCGCCTGGCGGGCCAGATCGATTCCACGTTTTACAAACTTCGTCTGGACCTGCGGCGTTACGCCATGGAATACGCGGACAAGGACCCCGCCTCCCTGGAAAAACTCAAGGCGGTTCGCGCCGAAGTGCTGCAAGTTGCCGAGCATTATGGAACGCTGGTATCGAGCCCCGAGGAGCGTACCAAGTACGACCAGGCACTGAGCGAGATAAAAAACTACAGCCAGAAGATGGATGAATTCCTCGCGCAAGCCTCCAGCTTTTCCGAGGAACAAATGGCGGTGTATTTGCGCGACGTCAACGGCCCCATTGCACGCCAAGTGCAGGCCTCCATCAGCGATTTGATTGCGATCAATGAACAGGGCTCGAAGACCGCGGTGCAAGCCGCCGCCAGTGAGCATGATGCGGCACGTTTGTTCACGTGGGTGTTGATGGTCAGTTCGGTGCTGATCGCCGTGGTGGTGGCTCGCTTGCTGACCCGCAGCATTATCAATCCGGTGCGGGAGTTGCTGGTGTCGACCGGCAAGATCGCCGACGGCGATTTGCGTGTGGCAATTGCCATCAGCGGCAATGACGAACTGACTGAGCTGCAACGGTCGACCGCCACCATGCAAATGAACCTGAAAAGCACGTTGCAGCACATCTCGGAGGCGTCCGGGCAGTTGGCGTCGGCAGCCGAGGAGATGAGTGCGATTACCCGTGAATCCACTGCCGGTATTGAACGCCAAAGCCAGGAAACGGATCAGGCTGCCACGGCGGTCAACCAGATGACGGCGGCGGTCGAGGAAGTGGCCAGGAATGCAGTGTCTGCTTCCCAATCGACGCAGGACTCGCAGCGTTCGGCAAACGTGGGGATGGAGCGTGTGACGCAAACCATTGCTTCGATCGAAAAGTTGAGCACTACGGTGCAGCAGACCGGGGTGGAAGTTGAAGGGCTGGCTAAACAGGCCCAGGACATCGCCCGGGTCGTCGAGGTGATCCGTTCCATCGCCGAGCAGACCAACCTGCTTGCCTTGAACGCAGCGATTGAAGCAGCGAGGGCGGGAGAGCAAGGCCGGGGCTTTGCGGTGGTGGCCGATGAAGTGCGGGCGCTGGCCCATAGAACGCAAACATCGACCCAGGAAATCGAACAGATGATTGCGAAAATCCAGAGCTGTTCGAGCGAAGCAGTGGCTTCCATGGCCCTCAATCGCAATGAAGCGGTAGACTCGCTGAAAGTTGCCCACGAAGCCGGCGTGGCAATCACCCAGATCACCCAAGCCATTACCGACATCAATGAGCGTAACCTGATGATTGCAACCGCGTCGGAAGAGCAGGCGCAAGTGGCGCGTTCCGTTGACCAGAACCTGATCAGCATCCGCGATCTGTCCATCCAGAGCTCCTCGGCCGCCGGTCAGACGTCGGTGGCCAGCCAGGAACTGTCCAGGCTCGCCGTTGACTTGAAGCAGATCGTGGCGAAGTTTGCGGTGAGTTGATCGCCAGGCAGGTCATGCCATTGGGGGGATGATAAATGCTCAAGTGTATTGCGTGTTCCCAAGTGATGCTGGGAATGTATCTACACAAACTGGACGGCCCGTGGATCGGCCATGGGTTCTGGAAGAGCAGCTTTTTATTGGACCGTGAAGAGGACCGGCAGCGTTTGCTGACGTCGCAGGTCCAGCGGGTCTGGATCGATACCGCAAAAGGCTGCGACGAACCCCAACCGGCCCCACCGGCGCCGGTCACGGTCAAACAACCTGCCACACCCCGCGCTCGGGTGCCTGCCCCGGTGGAGATGAAAGCGGAGGTGGCGCGCGCAGTGAAGGTGTGCGCGGTCGCCAAGCGTGCCGTGGTCAGTATGTTCAGTGACCTGCGCATGGGGCGGGCGGTGGAGGTTCGTCAAGTGGCCAGCCTGGTGGAGGACATCTCCCGCTCCATGCTGCGTCATCCCCATGCCTTGCTTAGCCTGGTGCGCCTGAAAAAGGCCAATGAATACACCTATATGCATTCCGTCGCGGTCAGTGGCTTGATGATCGCGCTGGCGCGGCAATTGAACCTGTCGCCGGAACTGGTCCAGGAAGCCGGGTTGGCGGGGCTGTTTCATGATGTTGGGAAAATGGCCATTCCCGAGCAGATCTTGAGCAAGCCGGCCGGGCTGACCGAGGCGGAGTTCTGTACCGTACGCCAGCACCCGGTGGAAGGCGCGCAGATGTTGCGGCTATGCCCGCAGATCAGCGCCCTGGTGCTGGATGTGTGCTTGCATCACCACGAGAAATCCGACGGCAGCGGCTATCCCCTTGGCCTGGCGCAGGACCAGATCAGCCTGTTCGCGCAAATGGGCGCGGTGTGCGATGTCTATGATGCGATCACCTCGGAGCGCCCCTACAAACAAGGGTGGGGGCCTGCGGAGGCGATCCAGAAAATGGCCGAATGGAAGGGACACTTCGATGCCCGGGTGTTCCAGGCGTTTGTCCGTTGCGTAGGTATTTACCCCATCGGCGCCTTGGTGCGCCTGGAAAGCGGGCGCATTGGCGTGGTCGTCGAACAAAGCCCCGCGTCGCTGCTGACCCCCAAGGTCAAGGTGTTCTTTTCGGCGCATTCAGGCATACCGATTCCCCAGTCGGTGCTGAACCTGGCTGAGCAACCGGACAAGATCATCGGCCGTGAAAGCGCCGAGGAGTGGGGCTTCAAGCATGTCGACGAATTGTGGTCGGGGCTTGCGCCCTCCAAGTCGTCGTACTTTGAGTAAGCGCGATTCAGAGCTGGTTGAGCGGAATCTTCAGGTACACCACCCCGTTATCTTCCGCCGGCGGCATATTCCCCGCCCGCACATTCACCTGGATCGCCGGCAGCAGCAGCGTCGGCATCCCCAGCCCGGCGTCGCGTCGGGTGCGCATTTCTACAAACGCCGCTTCATCCACGCCGTCATGCACATGGATATTCCCTGCGCGTTGCTCGGCCACTGTGGTCCGGCACTTCGCCTCGCGGCTTTCGGGCGGGTAGTCATGGCACACGTACAGTTCGGTTTCCAACGGAAAGGCCAGCAACTTGCGCATCGATGCATACAACTGCCGCGCATCCCCGCCGGGGAAATCACAGCGGGCGGTACCGACATCCGGCATGAACAGCGTGTCACCCACCAGGATCAATCGGCCGTCGATCAGGTAGGCCATGTCCGCCGGTGTATGCCCTGGCACATGCAGCGCCTGGGCCTTGATATTGCCGATATGAAACACCTCATCCGGCGCAAACAGATGATCGAACTGCGAGCCATCCACACGGAATTCCGGCTCCAGGTTGAACAGGTGCTTGAACACACCCTGGACTTTGCTGATGGCCTGGCCAATCGCGATCTTGCCGCCCAAGGTGCGGCGCAGGTAGGGCGCCGCCGACAGGTGGTCGGCGTGGGCGTGGGTTTCCAGCAGCCACTGCACCTGCAAGCCGTGCTCGCGCACGAACGCGATGACGTTATCGGCCTGGGCGGTGTCGGTGCGCCCCGAGGCCGGATCGTAGTTGAGCACTGAGTCGACAATGGCGCACGGGCCGCCGTCGGTTTCATAGACGACGTAGGTGTAGGTCGACGATGCCTCGTCCAGAAAGGCTTGAATCAACGCTGGCATGGCGAACGTCCCCGATGGAGAAAAAAGTAGTTACAATCAGTTTACGTTTTCACATAATGTTTCGAGCTTAAGTGACACAAAGGACCCGAGGCAAATGGAATCTACTCTGAGTGAAGGCGAAGTTGCCCAGTTGCGCGCATCGGCGTCCAAGGCCTGCTCCTTGCTCAAGGCCCTGGCCAATGAGGATCGCTTGCTCATCCTGTGCCAGCTGACCCAGGGCGAGCGCAATGTCGGCGAGCTGGAAGCCCTGACCGGCGTGCGCCAGCCCACGCTGTCACAACAGTTGGGCATCCTCCGTGACGAAGGGTTGGTGGCCACCCGTCGGGAAGGCAAATACATTTTCTACGGGCTGGCCAGCCATGAAGTGATTCAAGTGATGAAGACCCTGTCCGGGCTGTACTGCGGCGCGGTCATAAAAAGCTGGGCGTGACGCCATCCGGCAGCGACCCTTGTGTGCATGTATTACAAAGGCGATAGACCATGACCGACCAACACTGGGGCCCTACCATCAGTGGCGATATCGTAGTCATCGGCGGCGGCTCGGCGGGCATCGGCCTGCTGGCCAGCCTGCTCAAGCGCGATCCCCACCTGCATATCACCCTGATCGAACCGAGCGACCACCACTGCTACCAGCCCGCCTGGACCCTGGTCGGCGGCGGTGCCTACGACGTGAAGAAAACCCGCCGCCCACTGGCCGACGTCCTGCCCAATGGCGTCACCTGGGTACAGGCCGCCGTCACCGAACTGCTGCCCGATGCGCAGACCCTGGTGCTCGACAGCGGTCAGCGCGTCACCTGGAACAACCTGATCGTCTGCCCCGGCCTGCGCCTGGCCTGGGAAAAGGTCGAGGGGCTGCAAGACACCCTGGGCAAACATGGCGTCACATCCAACTACAGTTACCAGCACGCTGCTTACACCTGGCAGTTGGTGCAGCAACTCAAGGGCGGCAAGGCGATCTTCACCCAGCCGGCCATGCCGATCAAATGCGCGGGTGCGCCGCAGAAAGCCATGTACCTGTCCTGCGATCACTGGCTCAAACAGGGCACGCTGAACAATATCGACGTCGAATTCAACCTGGCCGGCGCCGCACTGTTCGGGGTGGCGACCTTTGTGCCGCCGCTGATGAAGTACGTGGAAAAATACAACGCCCGCCTGGCGTTCAATGCCAACCTGGTGAAAGTCGATGGCCCTGCGCGCAAGGCCTGGTTCGAGGTGAAGGACGCCGAGGGTAACGTCCGCGTCGAGGAGAAAACCTTCGACCTGCTGCACGTGGTGCCACCGCAAGTGTCCCCGGATTTTATCCGCCAAAGCCCACTCGCCGACGCCGCCGGTTGGTGTGAGGTGAACCCCCATAGCCTGCAGCACCTGCGGTATCCGCATATCTTCGGCCTGGGCGACGTGTGCGGCACCACCAACGCCAAGACCGCCGCAGCGGTGCGCAAGCAAATCGTGGTGGTTGCCGAAAACCTGCTGGCCCTGCGCAAACAGGCGCCGTTGCCGCTCAAATATGACGGCTACGGTTCCTGCCCCTTGACGGTGGAGAAGGGCAAGGTGGTGCTGGCCGAGTTTGGCTATGGCGGCAAGCTGCTGCCGACCTTTCCCCTGGACCCGACCCGGGCGCGTCGTTCGATGTGGTTCCTCAAGGCGACCTTGCTGCCGTGGTTCTACTGGAACGGCATGCTCAAGGGCCGCGAATGGCTGACCCGCCTGAGCAAGGTGGACTGAATGCTGCTCGCCAGTGTGTTGGGATTGTTGATGGGCCTGGTCATGGGCCTGACCGGCGCCGGTGGCGGCATCCTCGGGGTGCCGGCGCTGGTGCTGGGCCTGGGTTTGAGCATGACCCAGGCGGCGCCGGTGTCACTGCTCGCCGTGGGCGCGGCGGCTGCGGTGGGGGCGGTCGATGGTTTGCGCCATGGCCTGGTGCGCTACCGCGCCGCGTTGCTGATCGCCTTGCTTGGCGCGCTGTTTTCGCCGGTGGGGGTGTATCTCGCCCACCAATTGCCGGAAGCCCTGTTGATGGGGCTGTTCAGCGCATTGATGGTGCTGGTGGCCTGGCGCATGTTGCAGCGGGAAAAACGCGAGGCAGGGCCGAGTGACCACGGCACCGCCTCCTGGGGCCAGAAGAACTGCATGCTCGACCAGCACACCGGGCGCCTGGCCTGGACTGCCAAATGCAGCGCGACCCTGGCCGCTCTCGGCGCAGTGACCGGTGCGGTGTCCGGCCTGCTTGGTGTCGGCGGTGGCTTCCTGATCGTGCCGGCATTCAAGCAACTCACCGACGTGCAGATGCGCGGCATCGTCGCCACCTCCCTGATGGTGATCAGCCTGCTGTCGTTGATCGGCGTGGCCGGCGCGTTGCATGCCGGTGTGCGCATCGAGCCGGTGGGTTGGGTGTTTATCGCCGCGAGTATCGGCGGCATGCTCGCCGGTCGGCGCCTGTGTTCGGTGATTCCTGCGCGTACCTTGCAAGTGGGGTTTGCCAGCCTGTGTGTCGTGGTGGCGGCTGGAATGCTGTTTAACGCCTTGCGTTGAGACTTGTGGCGTGGGAGCGAGCAAGCCACCTCGCCATTTATGGGCGCCGGCAGCCTGTCTCTTCAGAGGTTGCGACCCTTCATCCCATCGAATCCCCCACCCAGTACCCAAGTAGCATAGGCCCATGCCCAGGCCCTTCGTACACTGATGCTTCAGAGGGGGAGGCAACGATGCACAACAGTGAAGGCGTAGTCAGCGCCATGTCCCAGGCCACCGATGCCGGGCAGGCCGCCGAGGAATTGGCCCAGCAACTGCTGCACCCGTACCTGGGTTTTGTGCTGTTTTTCTGTTCCGCGTCCTACGACCTCCAGGCCCTTGGCCAGGCCCTGCAACAGTGCTTCGGCAAGGTGCGGGTGGTCGGCTGCACCAGCGCCGGAGAAATCACGCCCCAAGGCTACGGCCGTAATTGCATCACCGCGATGGGCTTTAACCACGCGCACTTTTCCATCGCCACCGAGCTGATCGATCAGGTCGAGCACTTCAGCCTGATCGGTGCCCAGGACATGGTCGAACGTCTGGTCGGCGGCTGTCGCAGCAACACCCTGGCGCCGATCAAGGGCAACACGTTTGCGCTGACCCTGCTTGACGGCCTGTCCAGCCGCGAAGAAATGGTCCTCGCCGCCCTTAGCGCGGCCCTTGGGGATATCCCGCATTTCGGCGGTTCGGCCGGTGACGACAACTTCCTCACCCACACCCACGTGTACTTCAACGGCGTGTTCCACAGCGGCGCGGCGGTGGTGATGCTGGTCAACACCTGGCTGGATTTCGAGGTGTTCACCACCCACCATATCCTGCCGCGCACGGAAAAGCTGGTGGTGACCGGCGCCGACAGCGCGTCACGCCGCGTGTTCGAGCTCAACGCCGAGCCCGCCGCCGAAGAGTACGCGCGGCATATCGGCGTGGCGGTGGCCGACCTCGACCACCGCACGTTCGCCGCCCACCCGTTGGCGGTGCGTATCCACGACCAATACTACGTGCGCGCTATCCAGCAGGTGCATGAAGACCTCAGCCTGAGTTTCTACTGCGCGGTGGAAAACGGCATCGTGCTGACGGTGATGACGCCCGGCCCGCTGCTGCCGAACCTGCAGGCTCTGTTCGACGGCCTGCAAGCGCGCCTCGGCGACCTGTTGCTGACCATCGGCTGCGATTGCTTTTTGCGCCGCCTGGAGCTGGAGGACAACGGCACCCTCGAACAGCTCGGCGGTTACTTGCGGGACCAGCGGGTGATGGGTTTCAACACCTACGGAGAACAGTTCAATGGCATGCACATCAACCAGACCTTCACCGGGGTCGCCATTGCCCGAGGCCGGCGCTGACCTGCCCGCTCAACTGGCCCGGCTGCAACAGGACAACCTCAAGCTGGCGCGGATCAATGTGGCGCTGATCGAGCGCATCGAGTCCGGCATGCCCCAGGGCAACAACCCCTACACCACCTTCCAGCATTCGGTGGTGCTGGCCGAGCAAGTGCGCGAGCGCACCGACGCGTTGAACCAGGCGATGGCCGAACTCAAGGCCAGCAACCACCTGCTGATCAACGCCCGCCTGCGCGCCGAAACGCTGCGTGGCGAACAGGCGGCGGCGCAGAAAGCCCAGGAGAGCGAGCGCTGGATCCGCCTGATCACCGACAACGTGCCGGCGCTGATCGGCTACCTGAATGCCGACCTGGTTTATGAGTTCACCAACAAGGTTTATGAAGAATGGTACTGCTGGCCGCGCGGCATGATGCTCGGCCAGAGCCTGCGCGAAGTGCACAGCGAGCAGCATTGCCAGCGCCTGGACGCCTACGTCGCCCGTGCCTTGGCGGGGGAGAGCGTGACCTTCGAGTTCGCCGAAACCAACATCAACAACCAGGAACGCTACATGCTGCGTTCCTATGTCCCGAATATGCTGGCCAGTGGCGAGGTGGTGGGGATCTTCGTGTTGATCCGCGATATCACCGAACGCCGCCGCACGGCCGAAGCCTTGCACCAGGCCTACCAGCATCTGGAACAGCGCGTGGCCCAGCGCACCTCGGAGCTTACGTCGCTCAATGACCAGTTGCTCAAGGAAATTGACGAGCGCCGTCGCATGGAAACCCGCCTGCGCGAAGCCAAGCTCGAGGCCGAGCAGGCCAACCTGTCGAAAACCAAGTTTCTCGCCGCCGTCAGCCATGACCTGTTGCAACCGTTGAATGCGGCGCGGCTGTTCACCAGTGCCTTGCTGGAGCGTCCCAGCGAAGCCCTGGTGCGCAATGTGAGCAACTCCCTGGAAGACGTGGAAAACCTGCTGGGGACCCTGGTGGATATTTCCAAGCTGGATGCTGGCGTGATCAAGGCCGATATCGCGCCGTTCGCCTTGAGTGAGTTGCTCGACAACCTCGCCGCCGAGTACACCCAGCTGGCCCGCGCCGAAGGCCTGGCGCTGCACTTTGTCGGCTGCTCCGCGTTGGTGCGCAGCGACATCCAGTTGCTGGCGCGGATCCTGCGCAACCTGCTCAGCAATGCCATTCGCTACACCTACCAGGGGCGGGTGGTGCTGGGTTGCCGGCGTCAGCAGCAGCGCCTGTTGATCCAGGTGTGGGACAGCGGCATGGGGATTGCCCAAGAGCGCTTGGAGGAGATTTTCCAGGAGTTCAAACGCGGCGACGTGCAGCGACCGGACCAGGACCGCGGCCTGGGCCTGGGCCTGGCCATCGTGGAAAAGATCGCCGGGATACTCGGCCATCGCATCAGCGTCAGATCCTGGCCGGGCAAAGGCTCGATGTTCTCGGTGGAGGTACCGTTGAGCGCCACGGCCCCCAAGTCGCTGCCTGCGCCTTCCATGAGCGAGCCGTTGCTCGAGCGCCTGCAAGGTGCCCGGGTGTGGGTGCTGGATAACGACGCGGCGATCTGCGCGGGTATGCGTACCTTGCTCGAAGGCTGGGGCTGCCGGGTGATCACGGCGCTGTCGGAACAGGACCTGGCGCGGCAGGTGGACAACTACCATGCCGAGGCGGACCTGTTGATTGCTGATTACCATCTGGACGACGACCAGAACGGCGTGGACGCCGTGGCTCGCATCAACGCCCGGCGCGGGAGCGCGGTGCCGGCGTTGATGATCACCGCCAACTACAGCAATGAATTGAAGCAGCAGATACGTGAGTTGGGGCATACCTTGATGCACAAGCCCGTCAGGCCCATGAAGCTGAAAACCGCCATGAGCCACCTGCTCAGCCGGCCCTGACGAAATGCAGATCAACTGTGGGAGGGGCTTGCCCCGATAGCGGTGCATCAATCAATGGATGTGCTGACTGACACTCTGCCATCGGGGGCAAGCCCCCTCCCACAGTTGATTTGTGGTGTGTCAAAGGGTCAGCGACGCAGGTACGAGCCGAGAATTGAAGCAGCAGATACGTGAGTTGGGGCATACCTTGATGCACAAGCCCGTCAGGCCCATGAAGCTGAAAACCGCCATGAGTCACCTGCTCAGCCGGCCCTGACAAAATGCAGATCAAATGTGGGAGGGGGCAAGCCCCCTCCCACAGTTGACTGGTGGTGTGTCAGACCGTCAGCGGCGCAGGTACGAGCCGAAATAGATATCCCCGGCACTGAGTATCGCCTGCACCCGGTTATGCACATTCAACTTGCGCAAAATCGCCGACACATGGGCCTTCACCGTGGTCTCGGCAATCTCCAGCGTATAGGCAATCTGCTTGTTCGATTCGCCCTTGGTCATCCGCTCCAGCACCAGCAATTGTTTACGGGTCAGTGCCTGCAACAGCTCCGGGGCAAACCCCGGGCTGTCATTCATCCGCCGCTGCCCGGTGTTTTTCTGGGTGCGGATGATGTCCGGCGGCAGGTACACATTGCCGTTGAGAATCTGCTGGATCGCCTCGGTCATTTGCAGGCGCGGTGATGACTTGGTGATAAAACCCACGGCGCCGTAGGTGATGGCCTGCAGCACGATCTGTTTGTCCTGCTCGGCCGAGACAATCACCACCGGGATGGTCGGCGACTCGTTGCGCAGGTTGATCAGGCCGTTGAGGCCGTGCATGCCGGGCATGTTCAGGTCCAGCAGGATCAGGTCGAGGTCGTCATGTTCCTGGGTCAGGGCGAGGGCGCTGTCCAGGTCGGCGGTTTCCAGCACATCGCTGCCGGGGAAACCGTCGCTGATGACGTTGTGGATCGCCTCGCGAAACAGCGGGTGATCATCGGCGATCAGGATTTTGTACATGGCCGTTCACCTTCTTGTTGTGGTTTTTTATTCAAAGGGTTCGGGTGTCGCAGCCATCACTGGCAGGTTTGCCGCTTCCCATGCATCCAAACCATCGCGGTACCAATACACAGAGGTATAGCCCAGGTTGGCGGCCCGTTTTACCGCGTTCCAACTCAGCCAGCAATCAGCGCGGCAGTAGAACACCAGCGGGCGGTCCAGGTTGCCGCCCGTGTATTTGTAAAGGTGGCGCACAAAGTAACCTTGCCACTCGGGCGTGAGGTCGCCGTCGCCGGTATTGGCCAGCCAGTGACTGCCGGGCAGGTTGGCGTGGGGCTGGTCTTCGATGAAACGACCCTGTAGCCACGGGCGGCGGTACACGTCGATCAATACCGGTGCGGGCATCTGGGCCAACAGCGTTTGCAGGGCAGGTGTGTCGACAATGACGGCCCCGGGCAGGTGTTCGGGCGTGGGGCTGCGGTACAGGCTGATGCGGTAGCCATCGGCGGAAAACAGTGGAGTGTCGGCCTGTACGTGCGTGATGAACAGGCACAACAGTGCCGCAAGTGGCAGTCTAGCGGGCAGCATGGCGGGTCCGGTCCTTATCGTTATGCCCCCATTACACGCCAGTCCCGCTGCCTTGGGAATGCGACGATAGACAGCAAAACCAGTACCAAAGTAGTAGGTCCCATTGGTCCCCGGGGTTCTAGCATGGCCAGAGGTACTGCCATGGGAGGCACTATGAACATCCTGCTGGTCGATGATCACGCCGTGGTCCGCCTGGGTTACGCCAGCCTGTTGCGCAGCGGGCTGCCGGGTGTGGTGGTGCGCGAAGCCGCGAGTGGCGAGGACGCCTTGACGCGGGTGCACGAAGCGGTACCCAACCTGGTGATCATCGGCTTTGGCCTGCCGGGTATCAGCGGCCTGGAAACCACCCGCCGCCTGCGCCAGCGCCTGCCGCAATTGCGCGTGCTGTTTTTCAGCCAGCATGCCGAGTTGCCCCTGGTGCGCCAGGCGTTGGAGGCCGGTGCGTCCGGCTACCTGACTAAAAGCGCGTTGCCGGCGGTGATGCTGGATGCGGTCGAGCGCATTCTTGACGGCCACACCTATATTGAACAGGACCTGGCCACCCAGCTGGCTTACCACCCCACCGACCGGCGCCTGCAAAGCATGACCCAGCGTGAGCTGGAGATTTTCCTGATGCTCGCCAAGGGCACCCCGGCGCGCGCGATTGCCGCTCAGTTGAGTATCAGCAGCAAGACCGTGTCCAATCACCTGACCTTGCTCAAGAGTAAGTTGCAGGTGAGTTCCCATGCCGAGTTGGTGCATTTGGGTATCGACATGGGGGTGGTGCGGGTGGCGGGTTAACGATCCCAGGTGGTCGGGCAATCCTTGCAACCGTCCATATTCGCGTCCTGGAAATTCGCATAGTGCTGGCGGCTCCCGGTGAGCGTGGCTTTTTCCAGGTTGCTTTCGCCGAACTTGGCTTCTTGCAGGTTGGCGTCGCTGAGGTCGGCGCCTTGCAGGTCGGCCTTGCTCAGCCAGGTCATCTCCAGGTCGGCCGCACGCAGGTTGGCGTGGTGCAGCTTGGCCCCCGACAGCCGGGCAAATTGCAGGTAGGCGGCGCTGAGGTTGGCGTTTTCAAACTGCGCACCCTGGGCGAACAGCCCCCAGCCTTGCACGGCCATCAGCGTGGCGCCAGTGAAGTCGGCCAGGCGCAGGTTGGCTTGTTGCAGGCTGGCGCGGGTCAGGTTGGCGCCTTGCAGCTGGGCTTTTTCCAGGTTGGCCAGGTCGAGGTTGGCGTGGCGCAGATCGGCATCGCGCAGGTCGGCACCGGCCAGGTTCATTTTGCTCAAGTCCTGGTTGCTCAGGTCGGCGCCCTTGAGGTTGGCACCGGGGCATTGGCTGTGTGCGGCCAGGCTGCAGCCGTTGATGACCAGCGGCGCGTCGTCGCCCTCGTCGGCGTGAGCCAAGGGCAGGGATAGCAGGATTAAAAATGGCAGATATTTCATCGCGAAACCTCTGGGGATCCTGGGGTGAGCGGGCTTGCTGTGGCGAGCGGGCTTGCCCCGCGTTGGGCTGCGCAGCAGCCCAAAACCTGACGACTCGGTGAGGCTGGAGAAAAGCCGGGGGCCGCTTCGCTGCCCAACGCGGGACAAGCCCGCTCGCCACAAAGGATGACCCCGGCATATAGGGTGAGGTTACTTCTGCGCGGTTTTCAGGTCCCAGCTCGGGATCTTGAACACCCAGAACGACCCACCCTGTGCCACCGGCTTGGTCAGCTCCGCCATGTCGCCGCCCCACAACGGCACCGCGCCGCCGTAGCCGACTGTCACGCCGATGTACTGCTCGCCATCCTGTTCCCAGGTGATCGGCGGCGAGACGATGCCGCTGCCGGTCTGGAATTTCCACAGCTCCTTGCCAGTCTTCGCGTCGAAGGCCTTGAAGAAGCCATCGCCGGTGCCGGTGAACACCAGGTTGCCCTTGGTCGCCAGTACGCCGGCCCACAACGGCAGGTGTTCCTTGTGCTCCCACACCACCTTGCCGGTGGTCGGGTTCATCGCCCGCAGGGTACCGACGTGGTCGTCATACATGCGCTTGATGCGAAAGCCCATGCCCAGGTACGCCGAGCCCTTCTTGTAGTTGACCTCTTCGGTCCAGTATTCCTCTTTCCACTGGTTGCCCGGGATGTAGAACAGCCCGGTGTCCTGGCTGTAGGCCATGGGGTTCCAGTTCTTGCCACCCAGGAACGGCGGCGAGACTTCCACCGGCTTGCCCTTGGTTTCACCCGGCAACGGCTTGGCCGGACGCTGGCCTTCGTTTTCCACGGGGCGGCCGGTCTTCAGGTCGATGTGGCTGGCCCAGGTGATGTTGTCGACGAACGGGAAGGCGTTCTGCAGCTTGCCGTTGTTGCGGTCGACCACGTAGAAAAAGCCGTTGCGGTCGGCGTGGCCGGTGGCCTTGATGACTTTGCCGGCCTTGTCCTTGTAGTCGAACAGCACCAGCTCGTTGTTGCCGGAGAAATCCCAGGCATCGTTCGGCGTGTGCTGGTAGAACCACTTCACTTCGCCGGTGCTCGGGTCGACGCCGACCTGGCCGGAGGTGTAGAGGCTGTCGAAGTCGTGGGGGTTACCGTCCTTGGAGGTGCGCGCCCAGGTGTTCCACGGGCCAGGGTTGCCGGCGCCGACGATGATGGTATTGGTCTCGGCATCGAAGCTCGCACTCTGCCAGGGCGCGCCGCCGCCGTGGCTCCAGGCCTCGACCTTGCCGGTTTCGGTGGTCGGGTCATCCGGCCAGGACGGAGCCTTGACGTCGCCGGTCGGGGTGCTGTCCTTGCCGTTCAGGCGGCCCATGTGGCCTTCCACGAACGGGCGCATCCACACCTCTTCGCCGGTGTCCGGGTCGCGTGCATACAGCTGGCCGACCACGCCGAATTCATCGCCGGAGCTGCCGTGGATCAGCAGCACCTTGCCGCTGACCTTGTCTTTGATCAGCACCGGGGCGCCGGTCATGGTGTAGCCAGCGGCGTGGTCGCCGAACTTCTTGTTCCACACCACTTTGCCAGTGTTCTTGTCGAGGGCGATCAGGCGTGCATCGAGGGTGCCGAAGTAGATCTTGTCGCCGAAGATCGCCGCGCCCCGGTTGACCACGTCGCAGCACGGGCGAATGTTGTCGGGCAGGCGGTGGTTGTAGGTCCACAGGCGTTTGCCGGTCTTCGCATCGAGGGCGAACACCCGGGAATACGAGCCGGTGACGTAGACCACGCCGTCGCTGACGATGGCCTGGGATTCCTGGCCACGCTGCTTCTCGTCGCCGAACGAATAAGACCAGGCCGGTGTGAGCTTGAACACGTTCTTGTCGTTGACCTGGGCCAGCGGGCTCCAGCGCTGGGCGTTGGTGCCCATGCCGTATTGCAGCACGTCCTTGGTGGTCAGGTGGTCGTTGGCGATGTCTTCCCAGGTGACGTTGCGGGTCTGTTTGGCAGGCTCGGCGGCGGCGAAGCTGGCCGCACTCAAGGACAGGCTGCCGACCAGCAGGAAGGCCTGCACGGCAAGGCTCAGCGGCGAGAGGGCGGGTAGCGATCTTATTGTCATGGTTGCAGTTCCCAGTGGAGGTTATGGCCTGCACAGGGTGCGATGTGAACGCCGTGGCGAATACGGAAAAAGTCCCGGTGTTGCCGGGACAATTTCCCGAACCGCCTCTGATTTAGCAGTGCCCCACAAGGCCTGCTACCAACGGATGAGAACCCGCCCACCAAAGCAGCATACGGGTCCTGCCGGGTGCTTCCTAAGATGGTTGCCATAGCCTCTGCCAAGAGGTTTTGCGTGCACTCCCGAGGGAAAAAATAATGACAACAAAACGCAACGCCTTGATTACCGCCTGCCTGCTCGCCAGTGCAATCAGTAGTGGATCCGCCTGGGCTCATGGCAACGTGACGCCCACCGCCGTGGAAACCAAAGGCCTCACCCCGATCAAGGACGCAGGCGTGCCGCTGGACGCCGATGGCTGGGCCGCCACCAACCCCTATCGCACCACGCCCGAACATGACAAAGCGGTGGAGGTCGGTGCGTCGGCCTATAACCAGAACTGCGCGGCGTGCCATGGCCTGGAAGCCAAGTCCGGTGGCATCGCCCCCGACCTGCGCATGCTCGATGCCGGCGACGCCGGCGATGAATGGTTCGTGGAACGTGTGCGCCACGGCGCCGTGCGCGATGGCCGGGTGTACATGCCGAAAATGGCCGACTACCTCAGCCAGGAAGCCCTGTGGGCGGTGCGCACCTACCTCGACAGCGTGCACGTCGAGGAGTAAGCCATGGGCCTGCGCGGGTGGTGGCTGTGCTGTGTGCCGATGCTGGCCTGGGGCGCGCCCGTGGACCCGGTGCCCTCGGTGATGTGGGCCTACTATCACCAGCGCTTGCTCGACAATGCAGCGTTTGTCTTCGACGAGCGGGTGAAGCTCCTGGCGCCGCCGTTCGCCGAGGATGCGCGCCAGGTGCCGCTGGAGATCGACGCCCGCGCCTTCAAGGGGGACGTGGTGAAGATCCTTGCCTGGGCCGAGCTGAACCCGCTGCCGCAGATCGTCGATTTCCAGCCGTTGGGGCCAGTACTGCCGTGGCTGTCGCTGCGGATTCGTATCGAACAGGCCACGCCGTTGCGTGCAGCGGTGCTCACCCGGGATGGCATGTGGCATGTCGGCTCGGCCCTGATCGATGCCGCCGGTGGCGGCTGCACCGCGCCCAGCGTGGTGCGCACCCAACCCGGCTGGGAAGAACACCTGGGCGAAGTGCTCGGCGGCCGTTACCCGCGTGCCGAGTTCAGCCGCGTGAAACTGCAAGTTGCCCATCCGATGGATAACGGCATGATCAGCGGTATTCCCGAATTCTTTATCCACCAGGCCGAGCTGCGTGGCGCAGATAACCAACTGCTGGCACGCCTGGAACTGTTCCCCGCCGTCAGCGAAAACCCCAGCCTGGCCTTCGACATCGAAGGCCGCGAGCCCACGCGCCTGACCCTGCGCGACACCAGCGGCAACCAGTTCGAGGCGGCCATCCCATGAGCCTGCGCTGGATTGTGCTGTGGCTGCTGCTGTTCAGCCTGCCGGTGCTGGCGGACCTGGATTACGTCCTCAAACCTCGGTTGATCGCCGATAACACCTGGCTGCTGGAAGGCAGCACCGACAACTTCACCAGGGACAATGGCGGCAATATCGTCAATGTCGGGTTCATCGTCACCGAGCCCGGCGTGGTGGTGATCGACACCGGGCCGTCCAGGCGCTACGGCGAAGCCCTGCGCCAGGCCATCGCCCGTGTCACCGACAAACCGGTGATCCAGGTGCTGCTGACGCACCACCATCCCGACCACGGCCTGGGCAACCAAGCCTTCAGGGATGTACCGATTGGCGCCCTGGCCGGCACCAAGGATTTGCTGCATGAGCAGGGCGACAGCATGGCCGAGAACCTGTACCGCATGGTGGGTGACTGGATGCGTGGCACCGAAGTGGTGTTGCCCAACGAAGCCCTGCCAGCGGGGGGGAAAACCTTCGGCAGCCACGACCTGCAACTGCTGCACCTGCGCGGCCATACCGGCGCCGACCTGGCGATCCTCGACCGCAGGACCGGCGTGCTGTTTGCCGGCGACCTGGTGTTCTACCAGCGCGCACTCACCACGCCCCATTCACCGGGGCTGGCGATCTGGCTGGCGGATATCGCCACCCTGCAAGGCTTGCCCTGGACCCTGATCGTGCCCGGCCACGGCCCCATTGCGACCGACGCCAAACCCTTCGAACAGATGCGTGACTACCTCACCTGGCTCGATCAATTGCTACGCGACGGGGCAGCCCATGGCAGCGACATGCCAGAGCTGATCCGCAGCCCGATCCCCGAGCGATTCGCGGGCATCAACCTGAGCCGCTATGAACTGACCCGCAGCGTGACCCACTTGTACCCCCACTACGAACGCACCCAGATGCAGCCCATCAACACC
Organism: Pseudomonas sp. DR208; assembly: GCF_019823005.1. NCBI lineage: Bacteria > Pseudomonadati > Pseudomonadota > Gammaproteobacteria > Pseudomonadales > Pseudomonadaceae > Pseudomonas > Pseudomonas sp. DR208. The sequence goes on along the minus strand of NZ_CP081944.1, from coordinate 4,168,054 downwards.
CAACAATAAGCAGAGGCCTCACCATGATCTACGCCCAACCTGGCACCCCCGGCGCCATCGTCAGCTTCAAGCCGCGCTACGGCAACTACATCGGCGGTGAGTTCGTCGCACCGCTCAAGGGTGAGTACTTCACCAATACCTCGCCGGTCACCGGTGAAGTCATCGCCGAGTTCCCGCGTTCCAGCGCCGCCGATGTCGATAAGGCCCTTGACGCCGCCCACGCCGCCGCCGATGCCTGGGGCAAGACCTCGGCCCAGGACCGCGCCCTGGTGCTGCTGAAAATCGCCGACCGTATCGAGCAGAACCTGGAAGTGCTGGCTGTGGCCGAGACCTGGGACAACGGCAAGGCCGTGCGCGAAACCCTCAACGCCGACGTGCCCCTGGCCGCTGACCATTTCCGCTACTTCGCCGGGTGTATCCGTGCCCAGGAAGGCGGGGCCGCCGAGATCAACGAGCACACAGCGGCTTATCATTTTCACGAACCATTGGGCGTGGTCGGGCAGATCATCCCGTGGAACTTCCCATTGCTGATGGCGGCGTGGAAACTCGCGCCAGCACTCGCCGCCGGTAACTGCATCGTGCTCAAGCCGGCCGAGCAGACGCCGTTGTCGATCATGGTGTTTGCCGAGCTGATCGGCGACCTGCTGCCGCCCGGCGTGCTGAACATCGTGCAAGGTTTTGGCCGCGAGGCCGGGGAGGCCCTGGCTACCAGCAAGCGCATCGCCAAGATCGCCTTTACCGGCTCCACCCCGGTGGGCGCGCACATCATGCACGCGGCGGCCGAGAACATCATCCCGTCCACTGTGGAGCTGGGCGGCAAGTCGCCGAACATCTTCTTCGAAGACATCATGAGCGCCGAGCCTGCGTTTATCGAAAAGGCGGCCGAAGGTCTGGTGCTGGCGTTCTTCAACCAGGGCGAAGTGTGCACCTGCCCCTCGCGGGCGCTGGTGCAGGAGTCGATCTACGAGCCGTTCATGGCCGAGGTGATGAAGAAGATCGTCAAGATCAAGCGCGGCAACCCGCTGGACACCGAGACTATGGTCGGCGCCCAGGCCTCGGAGCAGCAATACGACAAGATCCTGTCCTACCTCAAGATCGCCCAGGAAGAGGGCGCGGTGCTGCTCACCGGCGGCGCGGCCGAGCGCCTGGAAGGCGACCTGTCCAGCGGCTATTACATCCAACCGACCCTGCTCAAGGGCCACAACAAGATGCGTGTGTTCCAGGAGGAAATCTTCGGCCCGGTGGTGGGCGTGACCACCTTCAAGGACGAGGCCGAAGCCCTGGCGATTGCCAATGACAGCGAGTTCGGCCTGGGCGCCGGCCTGTGGACCCGCGACATCAACCGCGCCTACCGCATGGGCCGGGCGATCAAGGCGGGTCGGGTGTGGACCAACTGTTATCACCTGTACCCGGCGCATGCGGCGTTTGGCGGGTACAAAAAATCGGGCGTCGGGCGTGAAAACCACAAGATGATGTTGGATCACTACCAGCAGACCAAGAACCTGCTGGTGAGCTACGACATCAACCCGCTGGGTTTCTTCTGACCCTCTGATTGCAACGCGGTCCCCTGTGGGAGGGGGCTTGCCCCCGATAGCGGTGTGTCATTGACATAAATGTTGACTGACCCGCTGCCATCGGGGGCAAGCCCCCTCCCACATTTTGGCCTCTGTACATTCGCGACTAATGCAGTGCGCTTGATACTTCGAAAGTAGCATTCGCTGCCCCATCTCCCCCATGCATTAATGACCCCACCGGAATTTTCCGGAACAACAAGAGGACTGCCCCCATGTGGACCAAACCTGCGTTTACCGACCTGCGTATCGGCTTCGAAGTGACCATGTACTTCGCCAGCCGTTGATCGCGGGAGCTGTCGGAAGGATGCCTCTTTGGTCTGATTGCATTCGCAGCCGGATCGGTTAGTGTGGAGCGCATTCTTCCAAAATAATAAAAACAGGCTTTCCAATGAGCCCAAATCTGAGCCTCCTGCGTAAATTCGTCTCGCCTGAAATCATCTTTGGAGCCGGTTGCCGGCACAACGTCGGTAACTACGCCAAGACCTTCGGCGCGCGCAAGGTGCTGGTGGTCAGCGACCCTGGCGTGATCGCCGCCGGTTGGGTGGCCGATGTGGAAGCCAGCCTGCAAGCCCTCGGCATCGACTACTGCCTGTACAGCGCCGTCTCGCCCAACCCGCGTGTCGAAGAAGTGATGACCGGCGCCGAGGTGTACCGCGAACACCACTGCGACGTGATCGTAGCCATCGGCGGCGGCAGCCCGATGGACTGCGGCAAGGCCATCGGCATCGTGGTGGCCCACGGGCGCAGCATTCTTGAGTTCGAGGGCGTCGACACCCTTCGTGTGCCCAGCCCGCCGCTGATCCTGATCCCCACCACCGCCGGCACCTCGGCGGATGTCTCGCAGTTCGTGATCATTTCCAACCAGCAGGAACGCATGAAGTTCTCTATCGTCAGCAAGGCGGTAGTGCCGGATGTGTCGCTGATCGACCCGGAAACCACGGCCAGCATGGACCCGTTCCTGTCCGCCTGCACCGGCATCGACGCATTGGTGCATGCTATCGAGGCGTTCGTTTCCACCGGCCACGGCCCACTCACCGACCCCCATGCGCTGGAGGCAATGCGCCTGATCAACGGCAACCTGGTGCAGATGATCGCCAACCCCACGGATATCGCCCTGCGCGAGAAGATCATGCTCGGCAGCATGCAGGCCGGGTTGGCGTTTTCCAACGCGATTCTCGGCGCAGTGCACGCCATGTCCCACAGCCTCGGCGGCTTCCTCGACCTGCCCCATGGGCTGTGCAACGCAGTGCTGGTGGAGCATGTGGTGGCGTTCAACTACAGCTCGGCGCCGGAGCGTTTCAAGGTGATTGCCGAGACGTTTGGCATCGACTGTCGCGGCCTCAATCACCGGCAGATCTGCGGGCGGCTGGTGGAGCATTTGATAGCGCTCAAGCGGGCCATCGGCTTCCACGAAACCCTGGGCCTGCATGGTGTGCGCGTGGCGGATATTCCGTTCCTGTCCCAGCATGCGATGGGGGATCCGTGCATCCTCACCAACCCGAGAGAGTCGAGCCAGCGTGACGTCGAGGTCGTCTATGGCGAAGCTCTCTGACGACCAGCAACGCGCACTCGCCGGGTTGCTGGGGCTGGGCGACCAGTCGGCGCGCAAGAGCCATTACCCGGAACTCACGGCGCGGCTGGATGAGCTGGAGGCTGAGCGCAAGCGCTATATCCGTCTCAATGACGAGTTGGAGCAGCGGGTCGCCGCACGCACCGATGAACTGTTGGAAGCCAACCACAACCTGCAACAGCAGATCGCCCAGCGCGAGCAGATCGAACAGGACCTGCGCGACGCCCGCGACGCCGCCCAGGCCGCCAACCGCAGCAAGGACAAATACCTCGCCGCCGCCAGCCACGACCTGTTGCAACCGCTGAATGCCGCACGCTTGTTGATCGCCACCTTGCGTGAACGGTCGTTGCCCAGCGTCGAGCAGGTGCTGGTGGAGCGCACGCACCAGGCGCTGGAGGGCGCCGAGGACTTGCTCACCGACTTGCTGGACATCTCGCGGCTCGACCAGGCGGCGGTCAAGCCAGATGTGGCGCTGTACCGCCTCGACGAATTGTTCGCGCCGCTGGTCTCGGAGTTCCAGTCGGTGGCCCAGGCGGCCGGGTTGAACCTGCGGGTGCACACCGGCTGCTATGCGATCAGCACCGACTTGCGATTGCTGACGCGGATCTTGCGTAACTTCCTCAGCAATGCCTGCCGCTATACCGACGAAGGTTGCATCCTGTTGGGCGCGCGTAAGCGGGGCGATGGCCTGCGCCTGGAGGTCTGGGACACCGGGCGCGGGATTGCGGAGGACCGGCTGGAGGCGATCTTCCTCGAGTTCAACCAGCTCGACGTCGGCCGCGCTGCGGACCGTAAAGGCGTTGGGCTGGGGCTGGCGATTGTCGAGCGGATCGCCGAAGTCCTGGGCTACCCGATTGCCGTACGCTCGTGGCCGGGACGTGGCTCGATGTTCAGTATCGAGGTGCCGTTGAGCAACGAGATCCCTCTGCCGATCAGCCAATTGCCAGCCCAGCCGACCACCGGCAACCCGCTGCCGGGACGGCGTCTGCTGGTGATCGACAACGAGGTGAGCATCCTCGACAGCATGCGCGCGCTACTCGGGCAATGGGGCTGTGATGTGGTCACCGCCACCGACCAGGCCGGAGCGTTGCTGGCGTTGGAGGGCAGGGCGCCGGAACTGATCCTGGCCGATTATCACCTCGACCATGGGGTGGTGGGGTGTGCGGTGGTCAAGCACCTGCGTGAGCATTTCGAACTGAACATCCCGGCCGTGATCATTAGCGCCGACCGCACCGACCAGTGCCGTAGGGCGTTGCGCCGGTTGGAAGCGCCGTTGCTGAACAAGCCGGTCAAGCCCGGCAAGTTGCGGGCCGTGTTGAGCCAGTTGTTGGCCTAGGTCAACACGTCGCAGGTGCTTTTAGCTCATGCTCAAGGCCTGATCTAGAGCCTTGGAGTGGCCCATGAGTGCGGCATCTTTCAAATTACCCCTGGGCCTGGTCGTCGCCGTGTTGGTGATGGCCGGGGTGCTGCTGTTGCCGGTGCCCGCCGACTTGCCGGTCGCCGGGCACCGCATGCTGGCGATCCTCGCGTTTGCCGTGGTGGTGTGGATCACCGAAGCGGTGTCCTATGAAGCCAGTGCGATCATGATCACGTCGCTGATGGCCTTTCTGCTGGGCACCGCGCCGTCGTTGCAGGACCCCGCGCATGTGATCGGCACCAGCCCGGCGATCAGCATGGCGCTCACCGGGTTTTCCAACCCGGCGCTGGCGCTGGTGGCCGGGGCGCTGTTTATCGCAGCAGCCATGACCCACACCGGCCTGGACCGGCGTATCGCCTTGGTGACCCTGAGCCGGGTCGGCACCAGCACCCGGCGCATCCTGCTGGGGGCGATTGCGGTGACGGTGCTGCTCAGCCTCGTGGTGCCCAGCGCCACGGCGCGCAGTGCCTGCGTGGTGCCGATCATGATGGGCGTGATCGCCGCGTTCGGCGTGGACAAACGCTCGAATATCGCCGCCGGCATCATGATCGTGGTGGCCCAGGGCACCAGCATCTGGAACGTCGGTATCCAGACCGCCGCCGCGCAGAACCTGCTCACCGTCGGTTTCATGGACAAGATGCTTGGCCAGCGCGTGTCGTGGATCGACTGGCTGATTGCCGGCGCGCCGTGGGCGTTGATCATGTCGGCGGTGTTGCTGTTCCTCGTGCTCAAGTTGCTGCCGCCGGAGACCGACAGCATCCCCGGCGGTAAAGAGGCGGTGGCGCAGTCGCTGGTGGAGATAGGGCCGATGACCGGCGCGCAGAAGCGCCTGTTGAGCGTTTCGGTGTTGCTGCTACTGGCCTGGGCCACGGAAGGGCGCCTGCACAGTTTCGACACCACCTCGACCACCTACGCCGGCCTGGTGTTCCTGTTATTGCCGGGTATCGGCGTGATGACCTGGAAGGATGTGCAGTCGCGCATTCCGTGGGGAACGGTGATCGTGTTCGGGGTAGGCATCAGCTTGGGAACGGCGCTGCTGACCACCCAGGCCGGGCAATGGCTGGGCGCGCAAGTGGTGGCGCATACCGGGCTTGACCAGGTGGGGCCGCTGGGTGTGTTTGCGATTCTTGGTGCGTTCCTGATCCTGATCCACCTGGGCTTTGCCAGCGCCACCGCGTTGACCTCGGCGCTGTTGCCGATCCTGATCGCGGTGTTGCAGACCTTGCCGGGGGATTTCAGCCGGTTGGGCATGACCATGCTCTTGGGGTTTGTGATGAGCTACGGGTTTATCCTGCCGATCAATGCGCCGCAGAACATGGTGTGCCTGGGGACCGGGACGTTCACGGCGCGGCAGTTCGCCAAGGTGGGGGTTCTGGTGACGCTGGTTGGCTACCTGTTGATGCTGGTATTCGCTGCGACCTACTGGAGTTGGCTCGGCTGGATCTGAATACGCAGGACATCCCAGGGGGGGCAGGGCGCCGAGTCGACTTGCCCTCGCACATTTCAGGTGATGCCTGTTCTTCGCATCAATTATGCCCTCGACATGGCAAGATGAACTCCGCTCAGGTTTACTGTCTCTGAGTATGGGTTTACCTGAGTCATCGAATGAACAAATACACCCCCCACACCTGGGAGCCCCACGAGCGCCCGAGCCTGCCCGGTTCGCCGTCTACGCCGCTGCACCCGACGCACAAGCGTTGGCTGTTCGCGATGGTGGGCGTGCTGGTGGCGATTACCGGCGGGTTGGGAAACGCGCTGGTCATCGCCAACCTGCAATACCTGCAGGGCGCACTCGGCGCGACCACCGCTGAAATGGCCTGGCTGCCCGCCGCCTATGTGATGACCAACGTGTGCATGAACCTGCTGCTGGTGAAGTTCCGCCAGCAGTTCGGGCTGCGTGCATTTACCGAGGTGTTCCTGGTGCTGTACGCCTTGGTGACTTTCGGCCACTTGTTCGTCAACGACCTCAGCTCGGCCATCGCGGTGCGCGCGGCCCATGGCATGGTGGGGGCGGCGCTGAGTTCGCTGGGTTTGTACTACATGATCCAGGCGTTCCCGGCCAAGTGGCGCTTGAAGTCCCTGGTGCTGGGGTTGGGTACGGCGCAGTTGGCGTTGCCACTGGCGCGCCTGTTCTCCGAAGACTTGCTGCAAATTGCTGAATGGCGCGGGTTGTATCTGTTTGAACTGGGCATGGCGCTGATCTGCCTGGGCTGCGTATTCCTGCTTAAACTCCCGCCCGGCGACCGCTTCAAGACCTTCGAGAAACTCGACTTCCTCACCTTCGCCATCCTTGCCACCGGTGTCGCCTTGCTCTGCGCCGTGCTGTCCCTGGGCCGCATCGACTGGTGGCTGGAGGCGCCGTGGATCGGCGTGGCCTCGGCCTGTTCCCTGGTGCTGATCATGGCCGGCCTGGCCATCGAGCATAACCGCGCCAACCCGATGCTGATGACCCGCTGGCTGGGCAGTGGCGTGATGATCCGCCTGGCGCTGGCGGTGATCCTGATCCGCATGGTGTTGTCCGAGCAGTCCACCGGCGCCGTGGGTTTCATGCAGATGTTGAACATGAGCTACCAGCAGATGCACACCCTGTACGTGGTGATGCTCGCGGGGGCGATTGCCGGGCTGGCGGTGAGTGCGTTGACCATCAACCCGGCGCACCTGTTGATGCCGCTGGTGATCTCCCTGGCTCTGATGGCCACCGGGTCGGTGATGGACAGTTTTTCCAGCAACCTGACCCGGCCGCAGAACCTGTATGTCAGCCAGTTCCTGCTAGGCTTCGGCGGTACATTCTTCCTGGGGCCGACCATGGTGCTGGGCACCAGGAACGTGCTGGCCAACCCGCGCAACCTGGTGAGTTTCTCGGTGATGTTCGGTATCTGCCAGAACCTCGGCGGCCTGATTGGCGCGGCGTTGCTGGGCACGTTCCAGATCGTGCGCGAGAAGTACCACTCCAGCATGATCGTCGAGCACTTGACCCTGCTCGATCCGCGTGTGGCCGCGCGGGTATCGAGCGGCGGTTCGGCCTATGGCGGCATTGTCGCCGACCCCGAGTTGCGCAACCTCATGGGCATTCGCAGCCTGGCCACGGCGGCGACCCGCGAGGCGAACGTGATGGCCTACAACGATGTCTTCATGCTGATCGCGATCATCGCGATACTGACCATGATCTGGATCTTTATCCGCAGCCTGTGGCTGATGAGCACGACCAAAACAGCAGCCCCTCCCGTTCAACCCAGCGGCGCTTCTTCATGACCGAACCGACTTCCACCACCACGACCACCAACGCCATCGCCGCCACCCCGGAAGGCACCACGCCGCCAGGCGCCTCGGTCACCGAGCCACGTTCCCTGCGGGTGCGCATCGTCTCATCGCTGGGGTTTGCCGCGATTGCCATTGTCGGGGTGCTGATCGTGTTGTATGCCTGGCAGTTGCCGCCGTTCAGCAGCGCCGTGGAAACCACCGAGAACGCCCTGGTGCGTGGGCAGGTGACGATCATCGGCCCGCAACTGAGCGGCTATGTGTTCGAAGTGCCGGTGCAGGACTTCCAACACGTCAAGGCCGGTGACCTGCTGGTGCGCCTCGACGATCGCATCTACAAACAGCGCCTGGACCAGGCGTTGGCGCAACTGGCGGTGCAGAAGGCCTCGCTGGCGAATGTGGTGCAGCAGCGCAACAGCGCCGAAGCCACCATCAAGCTGCGCCAGGCAGCCTTGGTGGACAGCCAGGCACAAGCCCGCAAAAGCACGGCCGATTTGCGCCGCAATGAAGAACTGATCAGCGACGGCTCAGTGTCCAGGCGCGAGCTGGACGTGACCCGCGCCGCCAATGCACAGACCATCGCCGCCGTGGCGCAAGCCCAGGCCAGCCTGGAAATCGCACGACAGGACCTGCAGACAGTGATCGTCAACCGTGGCTCCCTGGAAGCTGCCGTAGCGAGTGCCGAGGCCGCGGTGGAGCTGGCGCGTATCGACCTGTCCAACACCCGCATCACTGCGCCGCGTGACGGTCAGTTGGGGCAGATTGGCGTGCGCCTGGGGGCCTACGTCAACTCCGGCGCGCAACTGATGGCGCTGGTGCCGCCGCAGCTGTGGGTGATTGCCAACATGAAGGAAACCCAGATGGACAACGTGCAGGTCGGCCAGCCGGTGACCTTCACGGTAGATGCCTTGAACCACCGCAAATTCCACGGCACGGTGCAGCATATTTCCCCGGCCACCGGTTCGGAGTTCAGCCTGTTGCAGGCGGACAACGCCACCGGCAACTTCGTGAAGATCGCCCAGCGCGTGCCGGTGCGGATCACCGTAGATCCGAACCAGGCCGAGAGCGAGCGGTTGCGGCCTGGGTTGTCGGTGGTCGTCAGTATCGACACTGCCGGGCGCCTGAAAAACGCTCCACCCTGACTCAACACACATCAAAACTGTGGGAGGGGGCTTGCCCCCGATAGCGGTGTGTCAGCTACCCACTGTATTACTGATTCACCGCCATCGGGGGCAAGCCCACTCCTACATGTTGTATGTATTTGAGCTTGAAGTTGAGTTGTACCGACTGATTGTGTTCCAGCAGTTTCAGGCCCGGCCGTCCGGCCAGGTGATGGGCATTCACCGGATGGCTCACCGGTTCGATGCAGAAGAACCCCAGCCCCGGTGGGCAGTACAGCAGAAAGTAGTCGGCGCCGGTGGCCTCGCATTCCAGCGTGTAGCCCAACTCTGGCTGCTCGATCAGGCAATGCCCGTCCCACTGGCAAAAGCCATTGTCCACCAGGCCTTCCGGCAAGGTCTTCAACGTCTGGAAGTCCCAGGCGGCCGGCACGGGTGCCAGCCCCGTGGGCAGTTTCGACGCATCACTCATCCACACCTGCGAGGCCTTTGCCTGCAACCGCGTTTGTGGTGTGCGCGGCAGGTAGGGATGCAATCCCAAGCCATGCCACGCGGGGTTATCCGCCAGATGAGTCACCCGCAACGTGATGCTCAGTTCACCGTCGCGCAAGCAAAACCGCTGCTCGGCGCGATAGGCGAACGGTGTGTCGCACAGCAGTTCCAGCACCACTTCGTCCGCCGACTGGCTGACTACCTGCCACGCCTGTTGCCAGGCCGACCCATGGATGGGCAGCGGGTCGGTCAGGCTGTTCGGCGTGAGCGCCAGCCAGCCGTCGGGGTTATCGAACCCGCCTTGGGCGATCCGGTTAGACCAGGGCGCCAGCGGATAACAGCCGAGTTTGCCCGGCAGGCCTGTATCCAGGGCCTGTTGGTCGCTGTGGCGCAACAACGGCTGGCCGCTGGCCCGCACGCGCCAGTTGACGATGCTTGCGCCCACGGCCGGGGCCAGGGTGAGGTGGGTCAGGTTGTCTTCCAGTTCGATCAGCATCACAGCACCACGCTTGGCAGCCACAACGACAGCGCCGGAATGTAGGTCACCGCCATCAGGATCAGGAACAGCACCCCATAGAACGGCAGCAGCGCTTTCACGGTCTTCTCGATGCTCACCTTGCCCACTGCGGCGCCCACGAACAACACCGCGCCCACCGGTGGGGTGATCAGGCCGATGCCGAGGTTGACCAGCATGATCATGCCGAAGTGCACCGGATCGACACCCAGCCCGAGCACCACCGGCAGCAGGATCGGCGTGAGGATTAGGATCAGCGGCGCCATGTCCATCACCGTGCCGAGCAACAGCAGCATGATGTTGATGCACATCAGGATCACGTAGCGGTTGTCCGACAGGGTCAGGAACGCCGTGGTGATCTTCGCCGGGATCTGCATCAGGGTCATGATGTAGCCGAAGCTGGCGGCGAAGGCGATCAGGATCATCACGATGGAAATGGTGCGCACCGTGCGGTGCATCAGCTTGGGCAGCTCGCGCCATTTGTAGTCGCGGTAGATGAACATGGTCACGAAGAATGCCCACAGCACGGCAATCGCGGCCGATTCGGTGGCGGTGAAGATGCCCGAGAGGATGCCGCCGAGGATGATCACCATGGCCATCAGGCCCCAGAGAGCATCGGCGGCGATCTTCAGCGCCTGCTTCAGGGGAATGACTTCGCCCTTGGGGTAGTTGCGCTTTTTCGCGAAGATCAGGCACAGCACCATCAGGCAGGCGCTCATCAACAGGCCCGGCACCACGCCGGCCATGAACAGCGAGGCGATGGACACGGTGCCGCCGGCGGCCAGGGAGTAGAGCACCGAATTATGGCTGGGTGGCGTCAGCAACGCCTGCACCGAACCGCTGACGGTCACGGCGGTGGCAAATTCCCGCGGGTACCCACGGCGTTCCATTTCCGGGATCAGCACCGAGCCGACCGAGGCGGTATCGGCCACCGAGGAGCCGGAGATGGCGCCGAAGAACGTCGAGGCCATGATATTGACGAGGGACAGGCCGCCGCGCACAAAGCCCACCAGCACCCCGGCAAACGCCACCAGCCGACGTGACATGCCACCCTCGGCCATGATCGCCCCGGCCAGCACAAAGAACGGAATCGCCATCAGCGAAAACTTGTTCACGCCCCCGGCCACCTGAATCATCAGGGCCTGGAACGGGATGTCGATCCACCACGCGCCGATCAGTGCCGACATCCCCAGGGCATAGGCCACTGGCATGCCCAGCAGGATCAAGGCGATAAAACTGCCCAACAGAATCAATGCATCCATTTCAGGCAGCCCCTTCGTTTTCTTCCACCAGGTCGAACCGCACCACGCGCCGCTGGCTCTGGTCGCCGAGCAGGAGTTTTTCCAGCACGAACACCAGGGTCAGCAGCCCGCCGATGGGGATTGGCATATAGGTGATGCCCACGCGCAGTGTGGGGATGGCGCTCATGAACTGGTTCCAGGTGGACAGGCACAACTTGGTGCCCCACACGGCCATGAACAGGCAGATGGTCGCCATCAGCAGTTGCGCGACGATACCGGCGATCTGGCGTTGGCGTGGCGGCAGGCGGTCAGTCACCACCGCCACCGACATATGCGCACCCGCGCGGTAACTGGCGGCGGCGCCGACGAAGGTGAAGATCAGCATCAGCAGGATGGCGGTGGGTTCCGGCCAACTGGCGCCGGTGCCGAGGACGTAGCGGGCGAAGATGCCCCAGGGGATGATCAGCGCAACCCCCAGTACCGAGAGGCCGGCGACCCAGATACAGGTCATGTACAGGCGGTCGTTGATGCGCAGCAGTAAATTCTTCATGGCGTTCACCGTAACCGGGCGCGTCGGTGCCGACCGCGCCGGGCCTTGCTAGAGAAGGAGGGCGTTACTGAACGGCGTCGATACGCTTGATGATATCGGCGTAAGCCGCGCCGTATTTGGCGCGAACCGGCGCGGTGGCGTCATAGAAGGGCTTTTTGTCGACGGTGATGAATTCCACGCCGGCGGCCTTGAGCTTGGTTTCACTGCTGGCGGACTTGGCGTCCCACAGCACGCGCTCGTCCGCCTGGGCGGCCTTGGCGGCTTTCTTCACCATGTCCTGCTGGGCGGGAGTGAGCTTGTTCCAGGTGATTTTCGACATCACGATGGGCTCGGGCAAGATCAGGTGTTCGGTGAGGGTGTAGTACTTGGCGTTCTGGAAGTGGTTGTGTTCGAGCAGGGTCGGCGGGTTGTTTTCCGCGCCGTCGATCACCCCGGTCTGCAGGGCGCTGAAGATCTCGCCGGTGTCCATGGCAATGCCGTTGGCCCCCATTTCATTGAAGGCCTCGATGAACAACGGGTTGCCTTGCACGCGGATCTTCATGCCCTTGAGGTCTTCGATCTTGCGCACCGGTTTCTTGGTGTAGAGGTTGCGCGTGCCACCGTCCATCCAGGCCAGGGCCACCAGGCCGAATTCCGAATTGGTGATCTTGGCGAGGATCTCATCGCCGATCTCGCCGTCGATGACCTTGCGCATGTGCGCCTGGTCACGGAACACGAACGGCAGGTTGAACACATTCACGTCCGGCACCACCGGGCCGACGATACCGAGGCTGACACGGGTCATCTGGACCGCGCCGACCTGGGCCTGTTCGACCACTTCTTTCTCGGAGCCCAGCACACCGCCTGGGAAGTACTTGAAGGTCAGTTCGCCGTTGCTTTCCTTGGTCAGGGCCTTGCCCATGTTTTCTTCGGCGACGACGGTGGGGTAGCCGGCAGGGTGGATGTCGGCGAACTTGATTTCCAGGGCGTGGGCGGCGCTGGCGAGGGTCAAGCATGCAGCGGCGAGCAAGGTGCGTTTGAAGTCCATGGGGTGTCACTCCTGTCTTGTTATTGTTGTATTCAAGGCACAGCGATGCAGCTAGAGGGTGAACGTGGGCTCCGGCAATCCGACAACGCCGGGGTTGAGGGCGAACACGCCGCCGGACAGCGACTGGGGACTCTGGTCGTCACGGATCGAGGTGACGAACAGGGTGTCCAGGCGGCTGCCGCCGAAGGCGCACATGGTGGGTTTCTTCACCGGTACGGTGAGGGAACGGTCGAGGCGGCCGTCGGGGGTGAACCGGTGGATCAGGCCGGCGTCATTGGCGCAGATCCAGTAGCAGCCGTCGGCGTCTACTGCCGCGCCGTCGGGGCGACCGAGGTAGTTGTGCATGTCCACGAAAACGCGGCGGTTGGAAGGCGTGCCGGTGTCGGTGTCGTAGTCGAAGGCCCAGATCTGTTGCACCAAGGGGTGCGAGTCCGAGGCGTACATCGTACGGCCATCCGGGCTGAAGGCCAGACCGTTGAGGGTGATGAAACCGTCCAGTTGTGCATGGGGCGCCGCGCCGCAAGCGTAGCGGTAGAGGATGCCCTCGGCCGCATTCAAGCCCATGTTCAGCACCATGCTGCCGGCCCAGAAGCGGCCCTGGCGATCACAGCGACCGTCGTTCAGGCGCATGTCGGCGCGGGGGTGTTCGACACCGGCCAACGGCGTGGTGTCGAGGCTGCCATCGTTGTGCGGGGTCAGTTGGAAGAAGCCGGTTTCCATTCCCGCGACCCAGTTGCCGGCATCGGTGCGGGCGATACAGGCGAGCATCTGCGGGGCTTTCCAGGCGGCGAGATGGCCGGTGGCAGCACTCCAGCGTTGCAGGCCACCGTTGGGAATATCCACCCAGTACAGTGCGTTCTCCTCGGGCACCCACACCGGGCATTCGCCCACGGCGTTGCGGGCGTCGACGATCAATTCAGCGTTCATGGTCAGTCCCCGAATGGCCCGGCCGCGCAGAACGCGCCACCCTGGTAGACCTTGGCCGGGTCATCGGCGGCCACCGGTGGCTGGGTCTCGACCTGGGCGCGGAACACTTCCGAGCTGTCCTTGGGCGCAAAGCCCAGGTGCGCGGCGTAGCGGTTGTCCCACCAGGTGTCGAGGTTATCCGACATGCCGTACACCACGGTATGGCCGACGTTGGGCGTGTACAGCGCACGTTCCAGCAACTGTGTGAGGTCATCGAAACTCAGCCAGGTGTGCATCATCCGGCGGTTCTGCGGCTCCGGGAACGACGAGCCGATGCGGATGCTCACGGTCTCGATGCCATAGCGGTCGAAGTAGAAACTGGCCATGTCTTCGCCGTAGGACTTGGACAAGCCGTAGTAGCTGTCCGGGCGGCGCGGCGAGTGGGCGTCGAGTTGTTCACCCTGCTTGTAGAAGCCGATCACATGGTTGGAACTGGCGAAGATCACACGCTTCACGCCGTGGCGGCGGGCGGCTTCGTAGATATGGAAAATCCCGCAGATATTGGCGCCGAGCACTTCTTCGAACGAACGCTCAACCGATACGCCGCCGAAGTGCAGGATGGCGTCGACGCCTTCCACCAGGTGGTGCACGGCTTGCTTGTCGGAGAGGTCGCAGGTCTGCACTTCTTCGGACGCGTCGGCGGCCGGCGCCATGTTGGCGATGTCCGACAGGCGCAGCACGTTGGCGTAGGGGCGCAGACGTTCGCGCAGGACTTTGCCGAGGCCGCCGGCGGCACCGGTGAGCAGCAGGCGGTTGAATGGAACAGGCGTGGTTGTGGAAGTGGTCATGAGGGTTCCATTGTTGTTGTAGGTTGTCGTATGACTATGGGGAAGTATCGTTAGGGATTCCCTGGGTTGTCAACGCTCATACAGGCGATGGGGTTTCAAATGCGGGATATCCATTGACTCGACGTTTGCGCCCGACCCGAAACCTACAGCAGCGAAATCGGGTAGCTGATAAAGAGCCGGTTCTCGTCGAACTCGTTATTGCTGAAATCCCGACGCATGGTCGAGTTGCGCCAGCGCACGTTCAAGTCCTTGAGTGCACCGCTCTGTACGGTGTAGGCCAACTCCGATTCGCGACCCCATTCCTTGCCATCGGTGATCGCCCCGGTGTGCACGTTGCTGCCGCTGATGTAGCGGTTCATCAGGGTCAGCCCCGGAATGCCGAGCACCACGAAGTTGAAGTCATGGCGCACCTGCCAGGATTTCTCCTTGGCGTTGTCGTAGCTGGCGTTGTAGCTGTCGTTGGCCAGGGTGCCGCCGCTGGTGCCATTGACCCGCATCCACACGCTGTCGCCGGTGAGTTTTTGCAGGCCTACATAGAAGGTGTTGCCGTTGTACCTGGCCGAGAGCAGGGCGAAGGCGGTCTTGTTGTCGAGGTCGCCGGCCAGCGCGCTGCCATCTTCCTTGCCGGTGAAAAAGCCGAGGTTGGCGCCCAGGGTCCAGTCGCCCACGGGTTGGCTGTGGGTCAGGTTGAAATACTGCTGCTGGTAGATGTCGGTGAGTTCGGCGTACCACACGCCGATCTGGGTGCGTTTGTCGTTGAAGCTGTATTCGCCGCCACCAAAGTTGAAACGGTCGGAGGTGAACGCGGCCTTGCCGTTCATGAACATGTCTTCCATGCTCGCGTCGTTGCGCGGGCTGTTGCCGCGAAACTGGCCGCCGTAGAGGGTCAGGCCGGCGATCTCATTGGACGTGACCTGGCCGCCACGGAAGGTCTGGGGCAGGGAACGGCCATCGTCGGAGCGCAGGATCGGCAGTACCGGCATCCATTCGCCGACTTTCAGCTCGGTCTTCGACAGCTTGGTTTTCAGCGCCACACCCAGGCGTCCGAAGTTATCGGCCGGGCGGCCATCGCTGTGGATCGGCAGCAACTGCGTACCGCCGGTGCCTTTACCGCCATCGAGCTTTTGCGAATACAGGCCCAGCACATCAATACCGAAGCCCACCGTGCCTGTGGTGTAGCCGGACTTGGCATCGAGGATGAAGTTCTGCGTCCACTCTTCGGCCTTGCCCTGAGGGTTGCTCGGGTTGGTGAAGTTGCGGTTGAAGTAGGCGTTGCGCAGGTTGAGCGTGGCTTTGGCATCGTCGACGAAGCCTTCTGCCGAGGCGGCGAGGGGGAAGGTGAAGGCCAGGCTGCCGAGGCCGATAACACCCAGGCGAACGGAGGAATTGCGGGCGAGTGAACTCACAGTGAAGCTCCCTTTCTTTTGTTGTTTTTATTATTTGTCATACGTTGTCGTACAACATTGAGTGCGATATTTGCGAGGTTTTCAGGCGCTGTCAAGTAGAAGTTATACGATGACCTGCTCGGTGTGGAGGTTCAATGTAGGAGGGGGCTTGCCCCCGATGACGGTGTGTTTCAGTCAACCATGAGCATCGGCGGCAAGGTGCCCAGGAGGGAAACGGCGGCGACGGCGGCAATCCCCAGCACCCACTCCAGCTTCACGCTGGCCTTCAGGCTGCCCAGGCGTTCTTCACAGCGCTCGATACGCAGCCGGTTCAGCAGCGCCAGGGCCAACATGCCCAGCACCAGCATCACCTTGATCAACAGAATCAGGGCGAACCCGTTGAACAACGGTGTAGGCCACAGTTGCCCGGTGAGTACACGCACGTTGATCAAGCCAGTCACCAGCAAGCCGGCGACCAGGCCATAACCCACACCGCTGAACCGTCGCAGGATCGGCTCCAGCGCAACAGGCGGGGATTGGCGCAGGATCAACACCAACAGCAGCAACCCGCCGAGCCAGGCACCGACACACACCAGGTGCACCACCTGATTGAGGATCAGCAATCTGCCGCTGAGTCCGTCCAGCATGGCGCCATGGCCGACCGGTGCCAGTGTCGCCAGCAGCAGTGCGATCACTGGCAGGCGCATCATCGGCCATGGTTTGACCAACACGATCACCAGCAGCAGGTTCAGCAACAGATGCCACACCCACACCTGGCCAAAGAAGGTCTTGCCCAGCACCAGCTGTACGGTGGCCGGCTGCAATGCCGCGTCCCAGCGGCCGGCCATGCTCGCGGTGATCAGTAACAGCCAGGCGAGACCGGAGCCCAGCCCCAGCCAGGCCAGCCCCCGGGTGATCCGCTCAAGTTGCCGGTCCAGCGCCGGTTGCGGTGCAGCGCCGAGCAGCCAGGGCCTGAATGCGCAGGCCCCGAACATCAACAACACGACGCTGAAATGCAGGAAACGGCACAGCACCAGCAGGGTAGCCATGGGTTACTGGCCGACTTTGAAGCTGTATTCGCCGTTGCTCTTGTGGGTGTCGACCGAGACCGCGTTCCACACCACTTTGTAGGTGCCGGCGGCCAACGGGGCGGCCGGGGTGACCACCAGCACTTTCTTGTCGGCGTCCGGCGTTTCCAGGCCCTTGATCGCGATTTCGGTGCCGTCCTTGCTCAGGGACACCTTGGTGAAGGTGGCTTCGACGCCTTCGCTGAAGGTCAGGCGCAGGTCCTTGGGCGCAGCGACGCTGCTGTCGGCCGCTGGCTCCGCAGCCTTGAGGTGGGCGTGGGCAAACGCTGCCGAGGCGCCTAGCAAGGAGGCGAGCAGGGCGAGGGTGGTGAGGCTTTTCTTGATCAACATTGTTCAATACCTTCGGGGTCAGGGAGTCGGTAGAGCCATGTGCAGCAAGGGAAAGGGCTTGCCTTCGCCATCCAGCGGCGAGCGCGCGACCTGGATAAAACCATAGTGCAGGTAGAACCTCACGGCTTGTGGGTTTTGTTCGTTTACATCGACGGTGAGCGTGTCGTGACGGGCACGGACGTGGTCCAGCAACTGGCGGCCGATGCCCTGGCCACGACGCTCGGGGTCGATAAACAGCATCTCCACATTGTTCCCGCCGGTACCGATAAAACCGGCGATGCCTTGTTGATCTTCATACACCCACACTTCCAGGGCAGGCATCGGCAGGTAGGTGTCGCGTACCAGGGGCAGCAAACGTTGAATGTCATCCTCGGGGAGGAAGTCATGGGTGGCGCGCACCGAGCGTTCCCACAGTGCTCCCAGCACGGGGTCGTCGGTGGCCACACGAGGTCGAATAGTCATTGCAATGATCCTTCATGGGGACCGCGATCCTAACCAATCCGATTTCCGGGGGAAAGGTTCGCGTCAGAAGTTTCACTATGGCCTGTCGCCCCGATCTAGAGCCGATGGTAGTCTTTAAGCCAAGTTGTTGTCAGGGAGCCCTTATGGGCAATCACAAGATCGGAATTCGTCGGGTCAACGTCGAAAAAATCCTGCTGGCCGCGGAGAAAATCTTCGCCGAAAAAGGCTACGGCAGCACCGCCATGGCCGACATAGCTGAAGAAGTGCAACTGCCGCGCTCCAACCTGCATTACTACTTCACCACCAAGAGCGAGCTGTACAGCGCCGTGCTGTTCGACCTGCTGGAAGTGTGGAAGCAGGACGCCCTGAGCTTCGAGACCTTCGATGACCCCCGGGTGGTGCTCAGCAGCTACATCCGCGCCAAGATGCAGCGCTCGCGCACGCGGCCGTATGGTTCGAAAGTCTGGGCCAACGAAATCATCCACGGCGCGCCGACCCTGGGTGAGGCGCTGGATGAAAGCCTGTACGACTGGGCCAAGATGAAGGAAGCGAAAATTCGCCAATGGGTGGAGGACAAACGCATCCTGCCGGTGGAACCATCGAGCCTGCTGTACATGATCTGGGCCTCGACCCAGCACTATGCGGACTTTGATCACCAGGTAAAAATCTTGAATGATCACCAGCCGTTGTCAGATATG
This sequence comes from Pseudomonas sp. DR208, assembly GCF_019823005.1. Lineage (NCBI taxonomy): Bacteria > Pseudomonadati > Pseudomonadota > Gammaproteobacteria > Pseudomonadales > Pseudomonadaceae > Pseudomonas > Pseudomonas sp. DR208. The sequence goes on along the minus strand of NZ_CP081944.1, from coordinate 4,149,576 downwards.
CAGTTCGAGAAGGCGATCCAGACGGTGACCAGTGTGATTTTGCGGGGGATTGGGTTGGAGCCTTGATCTTTGTTGGGACTGAGGGCCTCATCGGGGGCAAGCCCCCTCCCACACGTTGATTTATGAACATATTCAAAAATGTGGGAGGGGGCTTGCCCCCGATGGCGGTCTAAAGGCCTACACAGCCTCCCGGTAGGGATTCCTCGGATCCTGCGTCCAATTCAAAAACGGCTTGCCGGTGTCTATCGGTACCATCTCGATGCAATTGGCCACCGGACAGGTGATCTGGCATAGGTTGCAGCCCACGCACTCATCGTCGATCACCTCATATTTATGCGTGCCATCCGCCTGTTTCAGGCTGGCAATGGCCTGGTGCGAGGTGTCTTCGCAGGCGATATGGCAACGCCCGCAGCCAATGCAGGCGGCCTGATCGATCCTGGCGATCACCTGGTAGTTGATATCCAGGTACTTCCAATCCGTGGTGTTGCCCACCGCTCGCCCGGAGACCTCCTGCAGGCTGGTGTAACCCTGGCTGTCCATCCAGCGCGACAGCCCGTCCTTCATTTCCTCCACAATGCGAAAGCCATGCAGCATTGCCGCCGTGCACACCTGCACCGCGCCGCAGCCCAGGGCGACGAACTCCGCCGCATCGCGCCAGTTGCCGATGCCGCCAATGCCGCAGATCGGCAGGCCCTGGGTCTGCGGGTCGCGGGCGATTTCGGCGACCATGTTCAGCGCAATCGGCTTCACCGCCGAACCGCAGTAACCGCCGTGGGTGCTCTGGGTGCCGACTACCGGCAGGGCGACCATGCGTTCCAGGTCCACGCTGGTGATGGAGTTGATGGTGTTGATCAGTGACACCGCATCCGCACCGCCGCGGTACGCCGCCCGCGCCGCCACGCGGATATCGGTGATGTTCGGGGTGAGCTTGACGATCACTGGCAGCGAGCAGTACGTCTTGCACCAGCGCGTCACCTGTTCCACGTACTCCGGCACCTGGCCCACCGCCGCGCCCATGCCGCGTTCGGGCATGCCGTGGGGGCAGCCGAAGTTCAGCTCGATGCCGTCGCAACCCGTGGCTTCAACCAGCGGCAGGATGTTTTTCCAGGACTCTTCGACGCACGGCACCATCAGCGACACGATGAGTGCACGGTCGGGCCAGTCCTTTTTCACCTGGGTGATTTCCCGCAGGTTGATCTCCAGCGAGCGGTCGGTGATCAGCTCGATATTGTTGATGCCCAGCACTTCCCGGTTGGCGCCGTAGTGCGCCGAGTAGCGTGACGACACGTTGACCGCCGCCGGGTCTTCGCCCAGGGTTTTCCACACCACGCCGCCCCATCCGGCTTCGAAGGCGCGGACCACGTTGTAGGCTTTGTCGGTGGGCGGCGCGGAGGCCAGCCAGAATGGGTTGGGGGCCTTGATACCGGCGAACACTATCGAGAGATCGGCCATTACGCAGCCTCCACAGTCAGCATGAGTTGGGCGTGCATGGCTTCGGCGGCCAGCTTGCCGTGTTGCACCGCCTGCACGGTGAGGTCCTGGCCGAGGCTGACGCAATCGCCGCCGGCGTACACCCCGGGAATGCTGGTGCGCAGCTGTTCGTCGACGAAAATACGCTCGCCGACCCGGTGCAGTTGCTCGGCCAACGGGTCGTGCAGGGCCTCGTTATCGAAACCCTGGCCGATGGCCTTGAAGATCGCGTCGGCGGCCAGTTCGAAGGTTTCACCGGTGGGGTGCAGACGGCCGTTTTCCATGCGCGTGCGCAGGAAGCGCATGCCGCGTACATGACCCAGGTCATCCAGCAGCACGGCTTCGGGCTGGGCCCAGGTCAGCAGGCGCACCTGGTTGGCCTTGGCGATATCCTGTTCGTGGTGGGTGGCGCCCATGTCCGCCAGGCCGCGGCGGTACACCAGGTTCACATCGCGAGCGCCGAGGCGGGCCATTTGCACGGCCATGTCGACGGCGGTGTTACCGGCGCCAAGCACGATGCAGCGATCGGCCAGGGGCAGTTGGGTGAGGTCGTCGGCCTGGCGCAGCTCGCGGATGTAGTCGGTGGCGGCGAGCAGGCCGGGCGCGTCTTCATTCGGCAAGCCGAGCTGTTTGCTGGCGGCAAGGCCGAGGCCGAGGAACACCGCATCGAAGTGCTGGTGCAGTTCGCTCAAGGTCAGGTTGTCCCCCAGGCGCTGGCCGTGGCGGATCTCGATACCGCCGATCTGCAAGAGGAAATCCAGCTCCTTCTGCGCAAAGTCATCCACCAGTTTGTACTTGGCGATCCCGTATTCATTCAGGCCGCCAGCTTTTTCCCGGGCTTCGAAAATCACCACGTCGTGACCGTGCATGGCACTGCGATGGGCACAAGACAGACCGGCAGGCCCGGCACCGACCACGGCAATCCGCTTGCCGGTGGGCGCGGCGCGGTGGAAGGGGTGTTCGCTGAAGTGCGCGTTGTCGATGGCGTAGCGTTGCAACAGGCCGATCAGCACCGGAGCGCATTCTTCGGCGTTGTTACGCACGCAGGCTTGCTGGCACAGGATTTCGGTGGGGCACACCCGCGCGCAACTGCCGCCGAGGATATTGGCCGAGAGAATCTTCTGCGCCGCGCCTTGCACGTTTTCGGTGTGGATGTTGCGGATGAACGACGGGATATTGATTTCGCTGGGGCACGCGTTCACGCAGGGCGCGTCGTAGCAATACAGGCAGCGCGAGGCTTCCAGTTGGGCCTGGCGGGCGTTGAGGGGCGGCGCCAGGTCGGTGAAATGGCTGGCGAGTGTCGGTCCATCCTCAACGGGATGGGGGAGGTGGGTCAGGGTCTGGATCACGGTGTTGGCCTCACGGTTATTGAGGTGCTGCCTCTGATGGGCATTGGTTTTGTTGTTGCTTGCACTGGCCTCATCGGGGGCAAGCCCCCTCCCACACTTGACCGCGTTGATCCTGTTGGAATGGGGTCAATGTGGGAGGGGGCTTGCCCCCGATAGCGGTTTCAGCGCTTTACAGCAGTGGGCTTGGAATACTCAGCCCGCTTGCTCAACTGCTCGAACACCGGCGGATACGCCGGCCGCTCCACATAACGCCCGGCCCCGCGCTCGGCGCGCAGATCGCCATCGGCCCAGACCTGCTTGCCCTGGCTGATGGTGTGGCTGGGCACACCGCGTACGGTCTTGCCTTCGAAGATGTTGAAGTCGACCTGCTGGTGATGGGTCTTGGCGGAAATGGTCCGCGTGCCCTGTGGGTCCCACAGCACCAGGTCGGCATCCGCACCCACGCGAATCGCACCTTTGCGCGGGTAGAGGTTGAAGATCTTCGCAGTGTTGGTGGAGGTCAGCGCCACGAACTCCTGCATCGACAGGCGCCCGGTGTTCACGCCTTCATCCCACAACAGCGCCATGCGGTCTTCGATACCGGCGGTGCCATTGGGGATCTTGCTGAAGTCGTCGCGCCCGGCGGCTTTTTGCTCGGCGCAGAAGCAGCAGTGGTCGGTGGCGGTGGTGTGCAGGTTGCCCGATTGCAGGCCGTGCCAAAGCGCGTCCTGGTGCCCGCGGGGTCGGAACGGCGGGCTCATCACGTAGCCGGCAGCGGTCTGCCAGTCGGGGTGTTGGTAGACGCTGTCGTCGAGCAACAGGTGCCCGGCGAGGACTTCACCGTAGACCGGCTGGCCTTTGGCACGGGCGTAGGTGATTTCGTCCAGCGCTTCTTTGGTGGACACATGCACCAGGTACAACGGCGTGCCGAGGGTCTCGGCGATCCGGATCGCCCGGCTGGCCGCTTCGCCTTCCACCTGCGACGGACGCGACAGCGGGTGCGCTTCCGGCCCGGTGATGCCCTGGGCCATCAGCTTGCGTTGCAGGTGATACACCAGCTCGCCGTTTTCCGCATGCACGGTGGGCACTGCGCCCAGCTCCAGGCAGCGCTCGAAGCTGGCGACCAGGGTGTCGTCCGCCGCCATGATCGCGTTCTTGTAGGCCATGAAGTGCTTGAAGCTGTTGATGCCGTGGTGGCTGACCAGCTCGGCCATTTCCTCGCGCACCTGCTCGCTCCACCAGGTGATCGCCACATGGAAGCCGTAATCGGAGGCGGACTTTTCCGCCCAGCCGCGCCATTGGTGAAAGGCTTCCAGCAAGGATTGCTGCGGGTTGGGAATGACGAAGTCGATGATCGACGTGGTGCCTCCCGCCAGGCCCGCCGCCGTACCGCTGAAAAAGTCTTCACTGGCCACGGTGCCCATGAAGGGCAATTGCATATGGGTGTGGGGATCGATGCCGCCGGGCATCAGGTATTGGCCGCTGCCATCGAGTATTTCAGTGCTGGCGGGAATATCCAGGTTCGTACCAATAGCCCGGATCAGACCGCCTGCGCATAACACATCGGCGCGGTAACTTTCATCATGGGTAATAACGGTGGCGCCACGGATCAACAGCGACATGTCGAGTTCCTCACAGGCTTGACCGGCTTGTGCCAGTTCTAAGTGTTGTATTGCTGCTTGCCGATGGTCGGTTAATTCCTGTCATCGGTGACAGGAATAGAAACTAGCCCGAGTTTTTCGATTGGGCAAGAAGATTTTTTATAAGCATATATCGTTTTCAACCTATTGATTTTTAAGGATAAAAATCAATAATCACCAAAATGTAGCGACCTCTCACCATTTTGACGCACTTGACAGGTTCTTGAATTGAGCAACATTTCCTATTGCAAATCAGACGCTTGAGACATGCCTCTTGACGGGTAGGGGAAATAAAAATAATTGTGTTGCACCAGATTGAGTCCTGATGGTTCGGGCAACTTCCGCACTATTTAGCCTGAGTAAGGCGGCAAGTACCGAAGGCGCAATCGGAAAGCTGATAAACATCAGCACGTTATATAAGCGGTGAGGGTGCGGTAACGCTTGTCGGCACGGTTATTGAGTGCAGAGGCGGCTGGCCGGGCCCGTGATGTCATGTTGTTTACGAGGTACTCCGGCCGCCTGCACCCAACTGCAGGCGCGCAACAATAATTCGAAAAAACCGTGGAGCGGCCATGCAACAGAACAGATCGCAAGTCATTGAACGCAACGGCCTGTACGAACTCGACGCCGGCCCCGACGTCCTCGACAGCCCTCGCTACAACCACGACATGGCACCGACCAAGGTGCACGAACGCACCTGGAACAAGTGGCACATCACCGCGCTGTGGGTCGGTATGTCGATCTGCGTGCCCACGTATACGCTGGGTGGCGTGCTCACTGCGTACTTCGGGCTGTCGGTGGGCGAGGCGCTGATGGCGATCCTGCTCGCGAACATCGTGGTGCTGATTCCGCTGACGCTGAACGCCTTTCCGGGCACCAAGTACGGCATACCGTTTCCGGTGTTGTTGCGGTCGTCATTCGGCATCCTCGGCTCCAATGTGCCGTGCCTGATCAGGGCGTTGGTGGCCTGTGGCTGGTTTGGTATCCAGACCATGTTTGGCGGGCTGGCGATCCACCTGTTCCTGGGCTCGATCTTCGAGGGGTGGAAGTCCCTTGGCGGCACCGGCGAGGTGATCGGTTTCATGATTTTCTGGTGCCTGAACCTGTGGGTGGTGCTGCGTGGCGCCGAATCGATCAAGCGCCTGGAAACCTTGTCGGCGCCGTTGCTGGTGGCGGTGGGCATCGGCCTGCTGGTGTGGGCGATGCCCAACGTGTCGATCAGCGAATTGATGGCGATCCCGCCCAAGCGTCCCGAGGGTGCGAGCCTGACCGGTTACTTCATGGCCGGGCTCACCGCGATGGTAGGGTTCTGGGCCACCTTGTCACTGAACATTCCCGATTTCAGCCGCTACGCCAAAAGCCAGAAGGACCAGATTCTCGGGCAGATTTTCGGCCTGCCGCTGACCATGTTCCTGTTCGCCGCCCTCGGCGTGATCATGACCGCCGCTTCGGTGAAACTGGTGGGCGTGAGCGTGTCCGATCCGGTGACACTGATCGGGCATATCCAGAGCCCGGTGTGGGTGGCCGTGGCCATGGCGCTGATCATCGTCGCCACCTTGTCCACCAACACCGCCGCGAACATTGTCTCGCCCACCAATGACTTCCAGAACATCGCGCCCAAGCTGATCAACCGCACCACGGCGGTGATCCTCACCGGCCTGGTCGGGCTGGCGTTGATGGCCCATGAGCTGCTGAAGAAACTCGGCCTGATCGTTTCCGAGGTGAGCCTGGAGACCGTCTACTCCAACTGGTTGCTCGGCTATTCCAGCCTGCTGGGGCCGATCGCCGGGATCATGGTGGTGGACTATTTCATCACCCGCAAACAGCAACTGGACTTGGCCGGCCTGTATCGCGATGACGTTTACCCGGCATGGAACTGGAGCGGTTTCATCGCCTTCGGCGTGCCGGTGGTGCTGACCTTGCTGTCGTTGGGCAGCGATGCGTTCAGTTGGTTCTACAGCTATGGCTGGTTTACCGGTTCGGCGCTGGGTGGGTTGCTGTATTACGGCCTGAATGCCAAGCGCGGGGCCACGCCGGTCACCGTCAATCCATAAGAAGAAATGTAGCCTGAGGAGATCCCCATGAACGCTGCCCTGGACGTTCTGCAATCCACCCATCAGCACATCAACCGCGACCGCCTGTGGCAATCGCTGATGGACCTGGCCAGGCTCGGCGCCACGCCCAAGGGGGGTGTGTGTCGCCTGGCCCTCACCGACCTCGACCGCAAGGCCCGCGATCTGTTCGTGCAGTGGTGCGAAGACGCCGGCTGCACCGTGACCGTCGACGGCATCGGCAATATCTTCGCCCGCCGCCCCGGACGCAACCCTGACCTGCCGCCGGTGATGACCGGCAGCCATATCGACACCCAGCCCACCGGCGGCAAGTTTGACGGTTGCTTTGGCGTGCTGGCAGGGGTGGAAGTGCTGCGGACGCTCAATGACCTCAAGTTGGAGACCGAGGCTCCGTTGGAAGTGGTGGTGTGGACCAACGAAGAAGGCTCGCGTTTTCCGCCCTGCATGATGGGCTCGGGGGTGTTTGCCGAGAAATTCACCCTGGCCGATACCTTGGCCAAGGTCGATGTGGATGGCGTCAGTGTGGGCGATGCGCTGAATGCGATTGGCTACGCGGGCTCGCGGCCGGTCAGCGGGCACAAGGTGGGAGCGTATTTCGAGGCGCATATCGAACAAGGGCCGATTCTTGAGGATGAGAAGAAGACGATTGGCGTGGTGCTCGGCGCCTTGGGGCAGAAGTGGTTCGACCTGAAACTGCGCGGCGTCGAGGCGCATGCGGGGCCGACGCCGATGCACCTGCGCAAGGATGCTCTGGTGGGCGCGGCAGCGGTGGTGGCGGCGGTGAACGCAGCCGCATTGGCGCACCAACCTCATGCATGTGGGACGGTGGGTTGCCTGCAGGCTTATCCGGGATCGCGCAACGTCATTCCCGGTGAAGTGCGCATGACCCTGGATTTTCGTCACCTGGAGCCGGCGCGCCTGGACTCGATGATCAGTGAGGTGCGCAAGGTTATTGAGGACACCTGCACCAAGCATGGGCTCAGTTTCGAGATGGAGCCCACCGCTGACTTCCCGCCGCTGTATTTCGATCAGGGCTGCGTAGACGCGGTGCGCAATGCCGCCAATGGCCTGGGCTTGTCGAACATGGATATCGTCAGCGGGGCAGGGCACGACGCAATTTTCGTCGCCGAACTGGGCCCGGCGGGGATGATTTTCGTGCCGTGCGAGGGCGGCATCAGCCACAACGAAATCGAGAATGCCGCACCGGATGACCTGGCGGCGGGATGTGCGGTGTTGTTGCGGGCGATGGTTGCAGCGTCAGCCGCTATCGCCAGCGGCAAGCTGGCCGCCTGACATGCAGTAAAAAATGTGGGAGGGGGCATGAACTGGTCAAGTAATCTTGGACACCGATTAAGGTTCATGCCGCCAACCTTTCCTTCGCGACCGGCGACCGGTAGTCGTTGTAGCTGTGAGGCCTGCTGATGTTGTAGCGCGAGACATAGCGCTGCACATCTGCCCGGGCCTCATGCTCCAGTTTGTAGCCCGTTTCAGGAACCCACTCGGATTTCAAACTACCAAAGAAACGCTCCATCGGGGCGTTGTCCCAGCACTCGCCTTTACGGCTCATACTTTGCCTAAACCCATGCTTCACAAGCGCGTTTCGGAATTTATGGCTGGTGTACTGGCAACCTTGGTCAGAGTGAAACAACACATCCTCGGGATGGCCGCGTAGCTCAACTGCCATGCGTAGTGCCTCGCAGGTCAGGTTGGCATCCGAAATCATCGAGAACGACCAGCCTACGATCCTGCGAGCGTACAGATCCAGAACGGCGGCGAAGTACATCCAACGCTTGCCGACCTTGATGTACGTTACGTCGCCACACCACACCTGATTAACCGCCGTCACATCAAATTTCCGCTTGAGCACATGCGGCGCCACCAAGGCCTCCACGCCCGGCGACTTGTACTTATGGCGCCTGCGCTGACGACTAGCGATGCCAGCCTCGCGCATCAAATTGCGAGCCATGTAACGTCCGACACGATGTCCTTTGGCTTGCAGCTCCTTGGACAAGGTACGTGCGCCCGCCGACTCTCTCGACGCCTTGTGGTGCCTGACCAGCGCGGCTTTGAGCTTTTCCCGCTCAGGATTTGCTCTGCCCTGGCGCTGGCGCCAGGCATAGAAGCTGCTGCGGTTAACCCCGAACGCCCGGCAACACCTTTTAACGCCGTACTGCTCGTCCAGCTCATCGATCAGCGTGAATGATCTTTGGCGTCCAAAAGCAGGAGAGCACTGGCCTTTTTTAAGATTTCAATGTCCAGGTCTTTCTCCCTGAGCAGGGCTTTGAGTCTCTGGATCTCTCGTTGATCAGCGGTAATTGCCTTGGCTCCCACCGGAGTCGAGCCCAAGCGTTCTTTTTGCACTTGATCGACCCAACGGCGCAGAGCAGTAGGACCAATATCCAGGCTGGCACAGACCTCGGTAACCGGCTGACCTTCATCCAGCACCATGCTGGCAGCCTTGAGCTTGAACTCACTCGAATAAGATTTACGCATATCCAAACACCTCAGATTTGGGCGCTATCATAGCGCCCGATTGAAGTGTCCAAAATCATTAGGCCAGTTCAAGCCCCCTCCCACATTATTTTGCGGTGTGCCTGGACCAAGAGGTGCTCGTACAGAATTGTCGCCCCCACTAGCATCAGCACCACACCACCGACCATCTCCGCACGCTTGCCACCAGATCATGTGCAGCCCCAGCCCGACCAGCAGGGTAAACGCGATCCAGTGCTCCCAGTCTCTGGCTGAAACCCTCCCGTTAAGAGCGAACACTGCAACTGTGGCAAGCCCGCTCGCCACAGGGGACTTATCGCCCGTTTTGAAAGGGTTGGCCCTCAGGGCCGCTGCGGTTTCACCGACGTCCCGAAGGTATTGCCCATGCGCACGCTGGTCGCCGCCGGGGTGGATAGGCCTACCGCGTTCGGCGGGCGTTTTTCGATGGGGAGGTTCTGCGCCTCGCGGTTCTTTTTGGCCGCCTTGGTAGCGTTCGTGTCGTTGCCCATCTGCTGGCTCAGGCAGCCATAGTCGGGCGCCTTGTAGCCATCCACGCTGACCTCGGCGCACGTGCCGGCGGCAGTTTCGGCATGGCCCAGCAAGGGCAGGGTGGCGCACAGCAACAGGCTGGCAACGGTCGGCAAGGTTTTCATCGGGCCTCCTGGCAGGCCCGAAGGAGTGGGCCGGTAAGGCTTGGAAGTCTAGTGCAGCGAGTCTCTCATCACCGTGATGTTTTTTTTGCTATCACCGTAACATCAGGTTCATAAACTGGCCTCAGGATGACGGTTTTCTAGGGCGCGTCGGCCGTGCAGCGATGCAGAACAGGGGGTGAACAGGGAGCCTGGAGGCGCGTCATGCGCGCCCTGGTCTTGCTGTTGCTGCTGGCCGCTGGTCGCGCGGCGCAGGCAGAGTCACCGCTGCTGCCGTTGAACCTGCCGGCGCAGGACCTGGAACATGCACTGCAAGCCTACAGCCGTGCCACCGGGATGGCGGTGCTGGTGGACCGTGAGTTGACGCGCGGGCGGCGCTCCATCGCAGTGCGCGGGCGCTTCACGGCGCAAGAGGCACTGGCGATGTTGCTGACAGGGAGTGGCCTGATGGCCCGTTATGCACGCAGCGATGCGTTTACCTTGCAGACCCCAGTCAGCCCTCCGCCTACTACTACGCGGGGTGCGGCGGCGCGCAACGCTGCGCGGATCAACAACAGCTATGCGACGGCGTTGCAGCAAGCCATCGAGACCAGCCTGTGCCGCTCGCCGCTGACCCGGCCCGGCAGTTTTCGCGCGCTGGTGCAGGTGTGGGTCAACCCGGATGGGCGGGTCGAACACAGCCGGTTGGTGAGTTCCACCGGCGATGAACAACGCGATGAAGCACTGGTGCGCAGCCTGGCAGCGGCGCGGGTCGAACGCCCGGCGCCAAGCTCGCTGCGCCAACCGGTGACTTTACTTTTGATGCCTGACACAACAGGAACGCGCATGGAATGCACAGCCGCAAAAGGAGCCTCGGAGGGATGAAAAATACCGGGCACAGTACGATGGTCAGCCTGTTCCTGGCCTCTTACGAAGACTTCAAGGTGCGGTTGCGCAAGCGCCTGGGCTCGGAGGACCTGGCCAACGACGTGCTGCACGAGACCTACCTGCGCGTCGACCGCATGGACGTGCCGCCGAACCTGCAACAGCCCAATGCCTACCTGTACCGCATGGCCCTGAACATCGCCGCCGACCGCCGCCAGGCCGATGCGCGCCTGCTCACCGGCAGCGAGGTGGAAGAGCTGCTGCAAAGCGCCGACGAAGCCCAGGACCCGTCGCGGGTGGTGGGCGGCCAGAAAGAAATCCAATCCCTGGTCAAGGCCCTCTACGAACTGCCGGCGCGTCGGCGCAAGATCCTCATCGCCGCGCGCCTGGAAGAGGCGCCGCACCTGGAAATCTCCCAGCGTTTTGGCATTTCCACGCGCATGGTCGAAAAGGAAATCAAGGCCGCCCTGGGCCACTGTGCCAAGCGCCTGGAAAGAAAAGTGATTCAGCGGTTCGGTCCCGGGGCCGGAAAACCGTCTTAGTGTCGAGTCCCTGATAAATCCGTGAGTACGTGCGCGCTTGAATATTTTTAGCCTCTCCACCGCCCGGCAGTCCGCCGCCAGCCCCCTGCACGATGAAGCCCGCGACTGGCTGCTCCTGCTGACCTCGGGCCGCGCCACCGTGGCCGATGCCAAGGCCCTCAAAGCCTGGTGCGCGCAGAGCCCGGAACACGCCCAGGCTTTCGAACAGGCCAAGGCGCTGTGGCAGCAACTGTCCCCGGCCCTTGATCAAATGTCGCAACCGCGCAGCTTTGGCCGCCGTGCCTTCCTCGGCGGGGCCATCGCCGCCTCGGCAGCCGTGGTGATGGTGCGCGTCGGTGTGCCGGGCGGCTTCGCCGGGCTCACAGCGGACTATCGCACCGAAGTCGGCGAGCAGCGCCAAGTGCTGTTGAGCCAAGGCATCAGCCTGGAACTCAACACCCAGACCCGCATCAGCCGGGTGGGCGAGGGCATCGAACTGCTCGAAGGCGAAGTCGAGGTGGTCACCCACGTTGCGCAACCGCTGCTGGTCCAGGCTGGCGAGGGCTCGGTCAGCGCGGCGCAGGCACGCTTCAATGTGCGCAATACCGACCACCGGGTATGCGTCACCTGCATCGACGGTTCACTCGCGGTGGCCATCGCCGGGCGCAGCGTGCGCCTGGACAGCGGCCGGCAACTCACCTACGGCGCGTCCGGCGTCAGCGAGGTGACAATGGTGGACACCCAGGCAGTGGTGGCCTGGCGTGAACAGGTGCTGGTGTTCAACAACGCCACGCTGGCGACGGTGGTGGACGAGATCAACCGTTATCGCCCGGGCATGCTGCTGCTGTTGAACAAGGAACTGGGCCAGCGTCGGGTTCAGGCGCGCTTCAGTTTGCAGCAGTTGGCGGGCGTGGCGTTGTTGATCCGCGATGCGTATGGGGCCAAGTGCACGGAGTTGCCGGGTGGGGTGGTGTTGTTGAGTTGAGGGGCTGCCGCTCGTCGGGTAACTCCAATTTTTACGATGTAAATGGACCGGGCCAGAACGCTAATCTACGCCTGTCGCTTTCAGGTATGCCTGTGTGCTCATGGGTAGAGCGACCGGTCTTTTTCCTCTGACAGATCTCCTTTCTTATCCTCTCTGAATTGTCTTTCTCGTTTGTAGGGGAAAGGATTTTCAGCGTAAGAAAAACCCAGGAAATGTACGTTTCAAGTCTCACTTCCTATCCGGTTTCTTCCTTCGACTGACATTGTTCGGAAGCATCTGACAGCCCTCCAGTGGCTGTGTGACAGACAGGGCGACGCCCTCAGGAACGCCGAATTTTTTGTAACCTTTCCTGTTTTCCTTAAGCGTTTCAGCCTCGGCAGCATGGGTGCTCTTTCCATTTGAGTACCTGTATGAGGGTGAAAGGATGCCGGCTGTTTTTCGACCTGCGCTGCTGGGGATAGCGCTGTTTTCAGGTCCGCTTCTTGCCGCGTCCCCCGTGTCGCCCGGCGACCGCGAATTGGCCCGTGAGCGTCAGCAGCAAGTGTTGGAAGAGCAGCGTCGTCGCCTTGAAGACCTGCAGAACCTGCCCGGCCAAATCGCTGTGCCAACGGCTCCCGCGCTGCTGGAAGACGGCCAGTGCATCACCGTCACGCGTATCAACATTGAAGGCGCGACATTGCTGCCCGAAGGCCAGCGCGAGGCGCTGTTGCAACCCTGGCAGGGGCGTTGCCTGGGGGTGCCCCAACTCAACGCCGTGCTCAAAAGCCTCACCGATCACTACCTGCATCGCGGCTACGTCACCACCCGCGCCTACCTGCCACAACAGGACCTGAAACATGGCGAACTGAACATCATCGTGGTCGAAGGGCGCCTTGAAGGGCTCGACAGCTCATCGCTGGCCAGCCCGCTGGAGTCCGCCATGACCTTTCCCGGCACCGTAGGGGAGGTGCTCGACCTGCGCGAGCTGGAGCAGTGGGTGGATCAACTATCGCGCTTGCCCTCGCGCCAGCCGCAGCTTGAGGTGTTGCCGGGGCAGGCAGTGGGGGGCAGCCGCGTGACGCTCAAAGGTGAGCGCCGCGAACCCTGGCGTGTCTCGGCCAACCGCAACAACCATGGCGATGCCAGCACCGGTCGCCAGCAGGCCGGTATCGGCCTGGATTGGGACAGCCCCCTGGGCCTGGCGGATCAATTGAACCTGCGGGCCAGCCGCGACACCGTCAGCGACCGCTGGCGCCATTCCCATAGCCAGAATCTGTTCTACAGCCTGCCGTATGGTTGGTGGACGTTCAATGTCAGCCACAGCCAAAGCTTCTACCGCACGCGCAACGACCTTTCCGGGTTTGCCTTCGCACTGTCGGGCGAGACGTCCAGCCAGCAGTTGCGCGCCGAGCGCGTGCTGCACCGCGATAACCTGGGCAAGACGGCGTTCAGCTTTGGCCTGAGCCACCTGCGGACCCGCAACTACCTGGAAGACGCGTTGCTGCGCACCTCCAGCCATCGCATCACGGAGCGTCAACTGGGCTTCAACCATGGCCGCCGCATCGGCAACGCCTTTCTCAACCTCGATGCCGGCTGGCAACAGGGCATCGGCGCCCTGGACGCCCAGCGCGATCTCTCTACACAGCGCGGCGCGCCGACCTCGCGCTATCAGAAATACACCCTGACCCTCAGCTATTTGCAGGCCTTTCGCTGGCTGGGCCAGCACTGGAGTGTCGACAGCCTTGCCACCGGCCAACACGCCGAAGACGAACTCTATGGGCCACAACGCCTGAGCGTCGGCGGCCTCGGTGCGGTGCGCGGGTTCCAGCAACAGAACCTTTCGGGCAATAGCGGCGGCTACTGGCGCAGCCAGGTGCGCTGGCGCCAACCGGTGGCCTGGGACGCGCTGCGGCCCTGGGTGCACGAAGTGGGCGTGGGCTTTGGCTACGACGTCGGAGTGATCCGCCGTGGCCCGCACAACCCTGACGTTGCCGGGCGCCTTACCGGCCATGCCTGGGAGCTCAGCGCACGCGGTACTCACCTTGCCGCTTCGCTGGTGCTCGCCCGCTCCCTGGAGCGCCCGGCCATCGTTGAACGTCGCGAACACCCGATCTATGCCCGAATCGACCTGTTTTTCTGAATAACAACAAGGAACCTAGCCTATGGACGTGCGCCGCCCGTTTTACCAGTGCCTGGCCCTGAGCCTCGCAGGCATCATCTTCCTCAACCCGATTGTCGCGGCCGCCGCCGAGCTGAGCGTGGACCCGGCCAGCCCCGACACCAGCCTCGGCCATGCGCCCAACGGCGTGCCGGTGGTGAATATCGCCGGGCCCAATGGCAGCGGGCTGTCCCATAACCTGTTCACCGACTACAACGTCGGCAGCAACGGGCTGATCCTCAATAACGCCACCCAGTCCACGCAAAGCACCCAACTGGGCGGTGTGATCCTCGGCAACCCAGGCCTGCAAGGGCGGCCTGCCAGCGTGATCCTCAACGAAGTCACCGGTGGCAACCGCAGCCATTTGGGGGGCTACACCGAAGTGGCGGGGCATGCCGCGCGGGTGATCGTCGCCAATCCTCACGGCATCACCTGCAATGGCTGCGGGTTTATCAATACGCCGCGCGCGACGCTGACCACCGGCAAGCCCGTGATCGAAGGTGGGCGGCTGGATCACTTTCGCGTAGACGGCGGCGATATTGCGCTGGAGGGCGCCGGGCTCAATGCCCGCAATGTCAGTCAGTTCGATCTGATCACCCGCACGGCCAAGCTCAACGCGCAACTGCATGCCGACCAGCTCAACATTATCACCGGCCGTAACGATGTCAGTGCCGACACCTTGCAGGCCCGTGCCCATGCCGAAGATGGCCGGGACAAACCGCAACTGGCCATTGATGCCAGCGCCCTCGGCGGCATGTACGCCGGGACGATTCGCCTGGTGGGCACTGAGCAGGGCGTCGGCGTAAGGCTGGCGGGCGATATGGCCAGCACCGCCGGCGACATCGTGATCAACGCCAATGGCGGCTTGAGCCTGTCCCACACCACCAGCGTCGGCGCCCTCACGGCCAAGGCCGCGTCGATTGACTTGCAAGGCCCGACCTTTGCGATGGCTGATATCGACCTGCAGGCCCAGGGCGATCTGGTGGTACGGCAGACTCTGGCCAGCGCCGGGAATGTCAGCCTCGAAGGCAGTACGGTGAGCAACCAGGGCAAGGTCGTCAGCGGCATCCTGGAAGACCGGCGTATCGCGGGCAAACAGCTGAGCATCAAGGCCCAGCGCCTGGATAACCCGGGTGAACTCAATGCCAGTGGCCACCTGGAAATCACCAGCGGCAGCCTCGATAACAGCGGCCAGATCGCCGCCGACAGCGCCAGGATCGAAGCCCGCCAGGACCTGAGAAACACTGGCCAGGTGGTCACCGCCGGCCAACTTGAAATTGCTGCCAGACAGGCCATCAACCATGCCGGGACGCTGCATGCCGAAGGCGATTTGAGCCTGGTCGCCGACAGCGTCGACAACAGCGGCAAGATCGTGGGGGCAGGCACTGCGCTGAGTATTGCGGCCGGCACGTTCACCAACGCGGGCGAACTGCTCGGCGACAACCACCTGCTCCTGCAGGTCGATGGCGACCTGAACAACCGCGGCCTGATCGCCGCCAAAGGCGATGCCTATATCAGCGCATCAAACCTTACCCAAGACCACGGCCAGATTCTCAGCGGCCAAGACATCCAACTTCGCGTGCGCGATGTACTGCATAACCTCGGCGTGCTCAGCGCAGCGCGGCATATGCAGATCAATGCGGCTCAACTGAATAACCCCGGCACGCTCGGCAGCCAAGGCAATCTCCTGCTCACTGCCAACGTCACCAACAGCGGCCTGCTGTTCAGCGGCGGCGACCTGCATGTGCGTGGCGAGCATTTCAGCAACCTTGAAGGTGACCTCTACAGCGTCGGTGATTTCAGTTTCGCCGGCACGCGCTTCAGCAACCTCTCCGGCAGCGTGGAAACCGAAGGCAACCTGCACATCAACGCCCGCGAGTTTGAAAACGCCCGCACCCACCTTGTCCTCGAACGCGAGCTGGTCGGCGGCAGTATCCAATGGGTCTGCGGCCAGCACTGCCACGGCAACGACAGCTTCAAGCGTGGGACCATCTACATCAGCGAAACCTGGCGCGAAACCGCCGCGCCCAACTCCACCAGGGCGGCGCGACTGGTGGCCGGCAAAGACCTGCGCATCGACGCGCAGACCCTGGAGAACCGCTACAGCCTGCTCGCCGCCAATGGCGACGTGCACCTTTCCGCCAGCCGCCTTATCAACCAGGGCGCAGCCTCCCAGACCGGCATCTCCAGCACCATCATCGGCACCCCCGGTCGCATCGACAAAGCCCTGTGGGACCAGATGGAATTCCACGACCTGCCGGCCTTCAATAACGCACCCTTCGACCCCGTGCGTTTTGCCGAACTCAAGGCCCGCTCGACCGGAGAGGGGTTCAGCAACCCCGGCACCCTCACCACCTGGCGCGAGGATGGCCGCGAAGTCTATGCCGCCACGCTGCAAGCCGGCGGCCGCCTCAACCTGCAGGCTACCGAGTACCTGCAAAACGGCACCCTGCGGGAAAACACCCTGGCGCAACTGACCGGTGACATTGGCCACAACCCCAACGACCTCGAACTGAGCCCGGATCGCCTCAGCGATGACCTGACCCAACCGCCGGAATTCCAACTCCCCAGCGGTAAATACGGGCTGTTTATCCCCAGCAAGAATCCGGGCAGCCCCTACCTGATTGAAACCAATCCCCTGTTCACCCACCTGGCCAACTTCCTCAGTTCCCAGTACTTGCTCGACAAGATCGGCTACAGCACCGACGAGGCCTGGCGACGCCTGGGCGACGGCTACTACGAAAGCCGCCTGATCCGTGACGCCGTGCTGGCGAAGACCGGGCAACGCTTCCTCGCCGGGCTGGAGAGCGACGAGGAACAGTTCCGCTACCTGATGGACAACGGCCTCAGCGCCCGCGACAGCCTGCAATTGAGCGTCGGCGTCGGCCTCACCGCGCAGCAGGTGGCGGCCCTGACCCACGACATCGTGTGGATGGAAAAACGCCAGGTGCAGGGTGAAGACGTGCTGGTGCCGGTGCTGTACCTGGCGACGGTCGACGCCAATAACCTGCGCGGGGGCAGCCTGGTGCAAGGCCGGGACATCAACCTGGTCAGCGGTGGCGACATCGTCAATGTCGGCACCTTGAATGCGGCACAGGAGCTGACCGCCATCGCCGACGGCCGCCTGCTCAATGGCGGTACGCTAAGCGCCGGTGAACGCATCAGCCTGCTGGCCACCGACAGTATCCGCAACGCGATGGCCGGCGAGATCCGTGGCAGCCATATCGAACTTACCAGCGTCACCGGCGACATCGTCAACGACCGCACCGCCCATGCCAAGCATCAGGGCGACGGCACCCTTGTCACCCATCTCGACCAGGCGGGCCAGATCAGCGCCGCACAGCAACTCACGCTCAACGCCGGGCGCGACATCACCAACCGAGGCGACATCAACAGCGCTGGCGATGCCAGCCTGAGCGCCGGGCGCGACATCAACCTCATCGCCGTCACCGACACCCAACAGGTACGCACCACGGAAAACGGCGGCCACCGGGTCACCCAACACAGCCGCACCGAACAGCTTGGCGCCAATCTCAACGCCGCCGGCAGCCTGAGCCTGCATGCCGGGCGCGACATCACCCTATTGGCCAGCCAAGCCAACGCCGACAAAGACCTGACCGTCGCCGCCGGTGGCAACCTCCACCTGTTGGCCGCCGCCAACGAAACCGATCACGCGGTCAACAGCAAACGCGGCGGCGCCAAGGTGCATGAGCAAACCACCCAGGTGCGTCACGTGGGCAGCCAGCTCACCGCCGGCGGCAAACTGAACGCCAGCGCGGGGCAAGACATCGTGCTGCACGCCAGCCAGGTCAGCAGCGGCAAGGATGCGTACCTGGTGGCGGGTGGGCAGTTGCAACTGCTGAGTGCCAATGACAGCGACTACAGCCTGTATGACTACAAGAAAAAAGGCAGCTTCGGCGCCCTCAAGACCCAACGCGACGAAGTCACCGACGTGCGTGCGGTGGGCAGCCAGATCACCACAGGCGGCAACCTCGACCTGATCAGCGGCGGCGGTCAGTTGTATCAAGGGGCAAGGCTGGAAAGCGCGGCGGATATCGCCATCACCAGTGGTGGGGCGGTGACCTTCGAAGCAGTGAAAGACCTGCATCAGGAGAGCCACGAGAAGACCAACAACAACGCATTCTGGGTGGCATCCAAGGGCAAGGGCAGCACTGACGAAACACTACGCCAGAGCCAGTTGGTTGCCGGGGGCACCATCGCGATCCAGGCCGTCGACGGTTTGCAGATCGACATCAAGCAGGTCAATCAGCAGAGCGTCAGCCAGTCCATTGATGCGATGGTCAAGGCCGACCCGCAATTGGCTTGGCTCAAGGACGCAGAACAGCGCGGGGATGTGGACTGGCGCCAGGTCAGGGAGGTCCACGACAGCTTCAAGTACAGCCACTCCGGGCTGGGGCCGGCCTCGCAACTGATCATTGCCATCGTGATGTCGGCGGTCATCGGGCCCATGGCGACGGCCGCAGCAGGCGGCGGTGTCGGCGGCGCCATGGTCGGTGCGGTTGCGACCGGCGCCTCGACCAATGCCAGTGTCAGCGTGGTCAACAACCGGGGCAATCTCGGTGCCGTGTTCAAGGACGTGACGTCATCCGATGCCCTGAAGGGCTACGGGGTTTCGGCGATCACTGCCGGCCTGACGGTGGGTTACTTCGACCCATGGACCGGAGCGCAGACCAATACCACCATCAGCAAAGTGGCCACCTCCGGCTCGCTGGGCACCTGGAGCGGCGTCGGCCAATTCGCGGCCAACCAGGCGCTGCAGAACGGCACCTCTGTGTTGCTGAACAAAGCCCTGGGGCAGGGCGGCAGTGTCAGTGACGCGCTGAAAAATGCCTTGTTCAACACCTTGGCGGCGGCCAGTTTCAACCTGGTAGGGGACTACACGAAAAACGTCCTGGCGGACGGCTCGTTACCCAAGGTGGCGATCCACGCCATGGTCGGTGGCTTGCTGGCCGAAGCCACCGGCGGCGACTTCAAGACCGGCGCATTGGCGGCGGCGGCAAGCGAAGCGCTGGTAGGCCATCTGGATACGTTGGTCAAAGGCAACGACACCCTGCTCACCATGAGTTCGCAGATCGTCGGCGTGCTGGCAGCCGCGGCACAAAGCGACACGGACGCCGCCAAGCTGGAGACCGGCAGCTGGGTGGCGAAGAACGCCACGCAATACAACTACCTGTCACACAACCAACTGGAACGGGCCGCCAAACAGATAGCCCGATGCACCGACGCCTCCTGCATCCAGGATGCCACGTGCAAATTCCAGGAACTGAGCCTCCAGCAGGACATTGACGCCATCGTCAGTTGCCAGACCGACCCCAGTTCCTGCGCGGCAAGCTCCAAAGAAGTCGCCAACACCCTGGCGAACCTGAATGCCATCCGCGACATCGCCGACTACGCCTCGCCAGACGCACGGGAGGCGGTACAGAGCCTGATCAACGGCAATTACGAATTTCAGGAAATGCTGGCGACCGCCACGACCGAGCACTCGGTGGGCGCGATGGTCGAGTCGCTCAAGTCGAAGTGGGCACTGAGCGATGCTCAGGCGCAGGACATTGCGGACAATCTGAAGATCGCGCTGGCGGTTGGGGTGGGGACTGCGGCGGGGGTGGTGGCTTATAGGCGGGCTGTGGCGAGGGGGGCAAAAGGGGCAGGGACTGCGCTGGAAACAACCAATCCCATTGCTGTGAGTGGTAGTCGGGCCATCGACAAGGCGCAGAGCTACGAAAGTGGTCTTCGAGACCTATACGGTAGTGTTCCTTCTGCGGAGCGTCAGTACACAACTGTTATCAATGGGCAACGTGTTAACGGTGTCGCGGACAATGTGACTATTGTTAATGGACAGCGGACTGCTGTTGAAGCTAAGTTTGTAGCGGACTGGAGCAGCTCTCTTCGAAATCCTGCTAGCCCGGTGGGCTCAAAGCCTTGGTCGGCTGCTGAGCAGACCAAAATGGTAGATCAGGCGAAGAAATACTCATCCGGCTTCGAGGGCGGTGTTATTTATCATACGAATAGTCCAGAGTTGGCTAGTTACTATTCGAAAGTATTTACTGATGCGGGTGTCACAAACTTTAAGTTTTTAATTACACCAGTGAAAAACTGAGGTGATATTTTGGCTAACCAAATAGAAGAATTGGAGAAGGTTTTAGGCGGGAAGCTAGAAAGGTCTGATGCTAGAGTCATTCCTGGGACGGATGGTGCGACCACCAGGGAGGCTATCTATTTTTCTGATGATGGGAAAAGTAAATTTCGTAAGCAATTTAAAAATATAACGTGTTTTTCTGAACCTCCGAATGCAACTAGTGGTGGGATCAACGAAGCCGGATGCAGCATCACACCGAGAAATGGCCCGCTCTTTCATGCTGTCGTATATCACGGTGATATTGACGGCTGGAGAAAAGACATCGAAGCCGGTGCAGAGGGCCTTGGTCTACTGTTGGCAAGAATCGAAGGCGATCAATTTATGGTCTCTGATGGCCGCTCGATCCCTCTGTCAGATTGCAAAATAGAGTTTTCTTGAACACTGCTCACCCTCAACACCGGCCTCGCGCCGGTTCGGCCAAAGCAGCCGCAGAGAGTGCGCTTAAGGCTGGCAGGGTCGAAGGCCGAATATTCAAATGGCCACAATAGGTTTGAGGTATTTAAGATGAAAGAATGGTCATCGCTGTGCAAGTCAAAGGTTGGGGACGCCGTTGATGTGCGGGAGCAATGCGTTATCGCTATGGACGACGGCGCATACAAAATTTCAGACGAACAGTATTTTTTAGCTGACGCTTTTTCTGATGAGGGAGAGGAAAAACTTCGTTTGCTATCCCTTTACTGGGCCTGCAGAGCCTGCATTTAGAAGAGCCTACTACAGGGATGTTGAAAATGATGACATGGCCGTATGCCGACCGCCGCCTGAATTGCTTCCAGTTGGGGCGGGGGGGACCTATAGTCAGATTAAAAATGCTCTTAGCTCTCTTGGTTCTGACAAGTTTATGGAGTGCGCCTCTTATCGTGTTATGTCTGATGGTGCATTTGTTCATAAGGGCTTAGAAAGTTCATTGGCTGTTTATTATTTTCGCTTGCATGATATTGTTAATGATGAGCTGCCTTGCGCGATACTGTGGAAGCTTTCTAGTGTGTGATTTAATAAGAAGCAACATCCTGTTGCCGGGTTGAAACCGGGTAAACGGGGTCAGACCCTGAGGGACTGAACAAAGCCCTGAGGCAGGGCGGCAGTGCCAGTGACGCGCTGAAAAATGCCTTGTTCAACACCTTGGCGGCGGCCAGTTTCAACCTGGTAGGGGGGTAAACGGGGTCAGACCCTGAGGGACTGAACAAAGCCCTGAGGCAGGGCGGCAGTGCCAGTGACGCGCTGAAAAATGCCTTGTTCAACACCTTGGCGGCGGCCAGTTTCAACCTGGTAGGGGACTACACGAAAAACGTCCTGGCGGACGGCTCGTTACCCAAGGTGGCGATCCACGCCATAAGAGAAGGGGACAGATTTATTTGGTGCTTGCCGAGCAGCGCCAAGCCTAAATAAATTCGTTCCCTTTTTTCGGAACTCAATACATCTTGCCTGATGGTTCGCGAGTTCGGGTGATGCAGGCGGATGGTCGAAGCCCCCAGCGCGCCTCATTCGAGAACGCTAATGGTGGACCTGTCGATCCTACTACTGGAAAGCCGTCGCAGCCCCGCAGGGTTTATCGAAGGCTGAACGGAAGCAGTGGATTAGAGAGCGTACGCATATTGAGCAGGTGGACTAAATGACGAATACATTCTTGCAAGCTGTGGCCCTTTTGTTGCCTATGAAAATTGAAAGAGTATTTTGGGATGGCGATATTTTGATGCTTTTTTCTGCGGGTTGGAGCTTTCAGACCGAGAGTGCGTGGCGTGTGTCTAAGGGGGGGGAGTTGCTGTTCGCTTGTTGGGATGACGATGTGCTTGACCATGTTTCTGAGCTGTTAGGCTTATCCATTGTTGAGGTAGGTTGGCTTATCGATGCTCAGCCAATCGATCCATTTTTTAAATTATCTGACGGCCGCGTCTTGAATGCATTTTGTTCGTCATCAACTGAGCCTTGGCTTATGGAGTTCTCGGATGGGGTCGTTTATCTAGGGAATACTTAATTTTATAAAGGTAAACGGGGTCTGACCCTGAGGGATCCTAATTGGACTCAAAAATGAATGCAGAAGCCGAATTGAAAGCTTGGAATTTCCAAGTCTTAATGCTTGTTCAAGCGATGTTGTGGGCAGTTACTCCAAACTTCAGGATGGTAGTTTTGTATTGTGAGGGTGATGTTTGGGTAATAAGATTTTATCTTGAAGAAAATATAGAGGATGATGTTGGTGAGGTGGAAGATATCATATGTCAATATACTGCTTACCAGGGGGCGGATTTAAAATGCAGGTCGGAAGTTTTTGTAGGCAACGAAGATATACCTAGTTTGTCGGAAGCTGCGAGGGTCGTTTATCGTCGAAAAGAGTGATTTTTGACTTTGGAAAACGGGGTCAGACCCTGAGGGATCCAGCTCGTTGGTTATCAAGGCTCTGGAGCTGGGCGCCCAATTTATGAGTTAACTGTTAATGGGCAGCCGCATCGAATTGCTGTGACTGTTGGCGACAACGGCTTTGTCGTCGGTGCAAATCCAAGGGGCAGCGTTAAATGAAAAATATAAAGTTGATGGCGGATTATCAGTGTCATCCGCTTTGGAATATGTCCCCCGATGAGTATGGGGACATAGCTCCCTGCGAGCTTCCTATCTCTGAAGAGCTTCAGCTGCGTCTATCAAAGTGGGCCGCTATATACGATGAAACCCTGAATGCTGATTACCCGCCAAACTCTGGGTTCGAGAGTGAGGAGTTAGAGCGCGAATTCAAGCGAGAGGGAGAGCGATTAGCTGAACACTTGAGAAATGAGCTCGGTCCGGATTTTTCTATTCTCTTTAAACTTTAGTTGGGGCAAAAGGTATAAGAAGGTAAAAGAGGTTGTTTGCCGGATCGCTACACAGCGGAAAGCGGGCGGCAGCGATTATGACTTTGATCCAGTCTGCGCAAATGAACGGACATGAGCCGTATGCTTAAATGAAGGACGTTTTGACTCGTCTGCCCACGCAGCGGACAGGGGACGCCACCAACTTGTTACCACATCGTTGGGCGCCTGTTTAATCAAAAACCACTCAAGGAGAAAGCTGTGGACTTACGGATTGAGATAAATGAGACGCCTCAAGAGGTCGATTACCAAGCGATTTTGGCACCGCTGCGCGAATACAACCAAGCACAAACGGGGCTCATCGGAACTGAAAAATTTGCGTTCTTGATCAAGGATGACGCGGGGGCGACGCAAGGTGGGCTATACGCAAAAATTTCTGGGCAGTGGTTATTTGTTGAGTTGCTGGTAGTCCCTGAAGTAGCCCGAGGGCAAGGGTTGGGCGCAAAGTTGATGAACAAGGTGGAAGCGCTGGCGCGTGAGAAAGGCTGCCAAGGTATCTGGCTGGACACATTCTCTTTTCAGGCTCCGGACTTTTACCGCCGGCTCGGCTTCAGCATATTTGGAGAACTCAAAGATTACCCGGTCACTGGATACAATCGGTTTTTTATGCAGAAAAGATTTGATCTCGACGAGCATAACGCTAGTCATACTCAGCCTTGAGGCAATGACAGCAAAAACCTAAGCAAGGTGTGTTACCCGCGATCGATCGTCGCCATTCCTTTCCAGAAGAACACGCAGGACGTGGTGCATGCCTTGACCCGCAGTACCCTGGAAGAAGCGGTGCAACGCCGATTGTTGTAATGCGTGGTCAAGTCAGTTCAACCCGAACGTCGATCAGCCGTGACCGGCGTTCAGCTTCCTATCGAGTCGTAGGAATTGTTCCCTGTAATATGTAGGTCATTTCGTTTTATGCTTTTCCAGCCCTCCCAGACACCTGCTGTTTCATGCCTGCGCTGTTTTATAGTTCACGGAGCAATCCACCACGGCAGGGAGCCGCCCCCTCATGCATACCCGGAAAAAATCCCCCCGGCGCCACACCCCACTACAACCCCCGACCCTTCATTCCGGCCATCGCCTGCGTCTGGTGCTCAACACCTACGGCATCCCGCCCACGGCCTTTGCCGAATGGATGCACGTCAGCCCGCAGTGCCTCAACAATTGGTTTTCACGCGGGCTGCCGGTGGATCGTGTGGAGAAACTGGCGACAACCTTGAGCGTCAGCAAAGTGTGGCTCGAGACCGGCGAGCGCGGACGATGACAGTGGTGGGGCGGTCAAAGGGCCGCCTCTATTTCAAGGGTCCCACCACCTGCCGGTATTTTTCCACCCCCTGCGGTGTCTGCCGCACCAGGCTGATCTCCAGCCCCAGCGGGTCTTCGCGGCGATTGCCGCTCAGTTGCCGCCAGCCTTTGTCCGCTTCCCATACGCGTACCTGCAGGTCACTGACGCCAGTCAGTACCACCACGCCGTCCTTTGCCGCCGGCAGGGAGTAGCGGTCCCGTGCGGGGGCGGCGGCGCGGTAGAGTGCGTCGCCCTTGAGCCACCAACGTACCCGTTGCAGGCCATCGCCGGCTGCTGGGGCGCTGCGGATCACGTCGAGGCGAAAGCCCTTGCTGTCGGAGCTGCGCACGGTCACGGCGGCCAATCCCTCCGTTTGTGTGGCTTCAGGGGGCGTCAGTTCGACGCTGGCACGCAGGCTGATATCCCGTTGCATCTGGTTCAGCGCGCGCAGCAACACTTCGGTCTGTTCGGTGCTTGCCTGCAAATGCTGATCGGCGCGGGTGACGCTGTCCAGCCCGCGCCAGGCGATCAGGCTGACCACCGCCATGAGCATGATCGCCACCATCACTTCGATCAGGGTGAAGCCTTGCTGTGCCGGCTTCATGGTTGGCTGATCACGCGCATCAAACCGGCGGCGTCGCGTTGCAGGCTGAGGCTGTGTTGGCCGTCGGACAGCACCACGCGCAGCGGTGGGTTGATCCATTCAGCGTTGAGCACCAGGGTTTGCCGGGGCTCGAGACTGATCTGCATCGGCGTGCTTTCCCACAGGCGTGGGCGCAACGGGTCGTCGTTTTCAAAGGTATCGAGGCCCTGGCCGTCGTCCCGCTGGCGGTTGAAGCGAAACCCCTTGGCATCCGCGCGCCAGGTGATGGGTCGGCCGTCGGCGTGGGCTTCGGCCTGGGCGACTTGCAGCAGTTGGCTCAGGCGTTCGGCGTCTTTGCGCAACAGGTGCAGAGGATCGGGCTTGATGGTGAGGCTGATGGCGGCGCTGGCGATGCCGATGATCACCAGCACCACCATCAGCTCGATCAGGGTGAAGCCTTGCTGTTTCATCGCGGGCTACCTGGAGAACTGGGGAGTGTGTGAAATAAAAGCGTGCGAATTGACCTGTAGGCTGGTGCGACGGACAAACAGGAGGTCCTCCCCATGACATTTGCCCCTCGTTTCACCCTGGCCCACGGGGTGCAGGCCCTGGGTGTGCTGGCCGCGCTGGCGGGCGTGGCGGTATGGACGCCGCTGCTGCTGACCACGGCAGAATCCCACACGCCGCAAGCCACGCCCCAGGCACTGGCGGCGCGCAGCGATAACCCGGCGCTGCAATGGTTTTCCAATGCGCCGACGGCGTTGCAGGTCAAAGTCACCGGCGTACTGGCGGGGGCACGGGGGGCGGTGGCGATCCTCAGTCTGAATGACGGCCCGCCACGCAGCTTTCTGTTGGGTGAACGCCTCAGCCCCGGTGTGCGGCTGACGGCCATTGAAGGCGATGGGGTGGAGATCGAGCGCGGCGGCGAGAAGCAGCGTGTCAACCTCGACAAGTTGCCGCCGGGGCCTGCGTTGCCGCTGCTCACTCGGCCATGACCTGGGTGTCCAGCCGTGCCAGGGGCGGCGCTTCGCGGCTGGCGTCGAGCACTTGCAGGTTGACCTGGAACAGGCGGCCGTCGGCGTTGATGGTTTGTTCGCAGCGCAGTTTCAGGCGGCCTTGATCGCAGGTGAAGGTCTTCTTGCCGCTGCGCAGGTGGCCTTCCAGGCGCAGTTCGGCGAGGCGACTCTGCGCCGCCAGCAACGCGATGGATTTGTCTCGCAGCAGGCCGTTGCTCTGGGTCATCAACCCGGCCACGCGCACGGCGGCGGCCATGGCCACGGCGATGATCGCCAGCGCCACCAGCACTTCGATCAGGGTGAAACCTTGCTCCTTGCGACGGCCGTACATGGCGCTCTCAAAGCCGGGAAACAGGCCCGCAGACTAGCGCCGGGAGTTGACCGATTGGCGACTGAAACTCCCGAGGAATTTCAATACGACTGACATGTGTTCTTGCAACACTGCGCCACGAATTGCACTCAAGCCAAGGAATGTCGAGATGGATATCGCGCGCCTAACGTCCCCATTGCCAGGCCCTCACAGGCAGCGTGGCTTCACCTTGATCGAGATTATGGTGGTGGTGGTCATCCTCGGTATCCTCGCCGCAATGGTGGTGCCCAAGGTGCTTGACCGGCCGGACCAGGCGCGGGCCACGGCGGCCAGGCAGGACATCGGCGGGTTGATGCAGGCGCTGAAACTCTATCGCCTCGACCACGGCACTTACCCGAGCATGAACCAGGGCCTCAAGGTGTTGGTGGAACGCCCGGCCGACGCCAAGAACAGCAACTGGCGCGCCTACCTGGATCGCCTGCCCAACGACCCCTGGGGCCACCCGTATCACTACCTCAACCCGGGCGCCAATGGTGAGGTGGATGTGTTCTCCCTCGGCGCCGACGGCCAACCGGATGGCGATGGCGTGAATGCCGATATCGGCTCCTGGCAACTCTAAGGCCCGCCATGAAACGGTATTCGCCCCCAGTGGCGAAGCAGCGCGGCATGGCGATTATCAGCGCCTTGCTGATCGCAGCAGTGGTGGCGGTATTGGCCGGCGCCATGCTCACTCGCCAGACCGTATTTACCCGCAGCCTCGAAGCCGAGCAGTTGCGCATCCAGGGCCAATGGTTGTTGCAGGGCGGCCTGGAGCGCAGCCGGCAGATGCTCTGGGACGCCCGCCAGAAGGACGTGCTGACCCGTCTCGACCAACCCTGGGCGCGTGCCCACGGGGGGGCCTACGAGGGGCGGATCGAGGACGAACAGGGCAAGTTCAACCTGCGCAACCTGGTCAACCGCCAGCAGGTGGACACCGAGCAATTGCAGAGTTTTGAACGGCTGTGCCGCCTGATCGGTGTCGACCCGGCGGTGAGTCGGCGCATCAGTCAGCGGGTGATTGCCTCTTATGAACCGCCCGCCAAATACCCGATGCTGCGCAGCCTGGATGAGCTGAGCGGGATCGAAGGCCTTGATCCCCTGGTGTTGCAGCGCATGCAGGCCTATATCAGCGTGCTGCCCGGCCCGACCTGGGTCAACGGCAACACCGCCAGCGCCGAAGTGCTCAGTGCGGTGGTGCCCCAGCTCAGCCTGTCCCAGGCCCATGGATTGGTGGCTGAGCGTGACAGCGGGCAGTGGTTTATCAACCGGGGTGATTTCGTCAACCGCCTGCACTTGCCGCAAGTGGCGGTGGATTCGGTGCAGGTGGGCATCACCAGCGAGTGGTTCCGCGTGCGGGGCCAGGCGCGGCGCGAGCAGCGGCGGGTCAGCCTCGACGCCTTGTTGCACCGCCCCGAAGACCGGCAGCCCCGGGTGATCTGGGCGCGGGTGGGCGTATGAAACGCTTGCGCATTGGCCTGCCGCCGCTGGATCAATTGAGTGCGCAGAGCCAGGTCCGGTTTGCCTGGGTGGAGCGTGGCGTGGTCATTGAAGAGGGCGACGCCAGCCTGGCGCAGTTGGGCCAGTCACGCCAGGCAGCGGACTGTTTCCTGCATCCGCGGGACAGCCTGCTGACCAGCCTGGAACTGCCGCCATTGCCGGCGGCGAAGACCGCCGCCGCCGTGGCCTGTGCCGCACAAGCGTTGATCCTCGGCCCGGTTGAACAGATGCAGGTCGCCCACGGCCCGCGTGAAAGCGATGGGCGCGTGCAGGTGGCCTGGTTGCCCAAGGCCGGGCTGGAGCGGTTGGCGCAGTTGCCGCTCAAGCTGCGCGGCCTGTACCCGGCACCCTATGCGTTGCCGGTGGGCGCCGCTGCGTTGGATGACGGCTACCTGCTGACCCGTGACAGCCTGCAACAAGGCACGGTGCACCCGTTGGGTTTGCAGGCGCTGGACCTGCCATTGGTGGCAGCGGCGCAGCGTTGGAGTGGGCCGCTGCCCATGTGGGGGTTGCACGGTCGCCTCACACAGCCCTCGACCGGCGGGTGGGGCAGGGCATTGGCCTGTGTGGTGCTGGCCACGGCCATCTGGACCCTGGGCCTCAACCTGTACGCCGCGCGCCAGGTGGAGCAAGGCCAGCGACTCAAGGCGCTGATGAGCCAGCAGGTGCGCCAGGCGTTTCCGGCGTTGCCGGTGGTGCTCAACCCCTTGCAACAGGCCCGCCAGCAATTGGCCGCACGCCAGACCGGCGCGGCCGCCGACCCGGGCCAACGCTTCCCCGGCCTGCTGCAATTGGTGGGCAGCAACCTGCCGTTCATGGTCGGCAGTGTCGACAACCTGACGTTTGAACAGGGGCGCTTGCGTGTCGAGCTGCTCGCCGACAGTCGTCACCCGACCGCCGAAGGTGAATGGCAGGCGGCGTTGGCCCAGGCCGGTTTCACCGCCAGCCGCGAGGGCCAGGCCTGGACCATTGCTCCCGTGCCACCCGCAGAAAAAGCCGGAGCCGGCGATGAATAAAGTGCAGCGACTGCGCAGCCAGGCCCGGGTGTTCTGGAGCGGCCTGGCCCTGCGCGAAAAGCGCATGCTCGGTGGCGCCGGCCTGGTCCTGGCCAGCTTGTTGACCTGGCTGGTGCTGGTGCAACCCGCGTTGAAGAAGATCGATTACTGGCAGGCCGAAACCCCCAAGCTGCGCGCCCAGGCCGAGGCCTTGCAGGTGTTGTTGCAGGACGTCGCCGCGCCCAGGCCGGGCGACGAAGCCGCGTTGCGCCAGGCCCTGGACAGTGCCGGTCTGCAGGGGCATTACCAGTTGCAGGCGCTCGAACCCGCTGGGTGGCGCCTGACCTTGGACAACGCCCCGGCCGATGCGGTGGTGGGCTGGCTGCTGGGCAATGCCCGTTCGTTTTCCCTGGAGGTGTCCGAGGCGCATTTGCAGCGCGTGCTCGATACCGTCGACAACTCGGCCGGCACTGTGTCCGGGACCGTTCGCATGGATCAGGCGCTTGGCGCTAAGGAAGCTTCATGAAGTGGTCAGTCCCCCCTTTCCGTATGGTCGCGCCGTTGCTGGTGCTGGCCCTGAGTGCGTGCAGCAACCAGGACGCGTCCAAGCCGCTGCTGGTGGACAGCGAACTCGGCCAGCCCCTGGCGGACACCCGTCGCAGTGGCGAGACCGTTCTCGACCGCCAGAGCCAACCCGCCCCCAAAGCGCCGGTACAGCACCGCGTCACCAACAGTGCTCGCGGCCATGCCCCGGCAACCGTCAAGGCCCGCAACCCGCTGGGTGACCAACCGGTGCAGCTCAACTTTGTCGACGCCGACATCCAGGCCGTGGTGCGCGCACTCTCCCGCGCCACCGGCCAACAATTCCTGGTCGACCCGCGTGTGAAGGGCAACCTCACCCTGGTCAGCGAAGGCCAGGTGCCGGCGCATCAGGCCTACGACATGCTGTTGGCGGCGCTGCGCATGCAGGGCTTCAGCGTGGTCGATGTGGGCGGCGTCGCCCAGGTGGTGCCCGAGGCCGATGCCAAGCTGCTCGGCGGGCCGATCTACAGCGCCGGCAGCAGTGGCATGCAGACCCGCACCTTCCGTCTGCAATACGAAAACGCCGTCAACCTGATCCCGGTGCTGCGCCCCATCGTGTCGCCGAACAACCCGATCAATGCCTACCCCGGCAACAACAGCATCGTGATCACCGACTACGCGGAAAACCTGGCGCGGGTGGCGCAGATCATCAACGGTATCGACACCCCCAGTGCCATCGACACCGATGTGGTGATGGTGCAGAACGGCATCGCCGTGGACATCGCCGCCATGGTCTCCGAGCTGCTGGACACCCAGGGCGCCGACCAGACCCAGAAAATCAACGTGGTCGGCGACCCGCGCTCCAACTCGATCATCATCCGCTCCGGCAGCCCGGAGCGGACGGAACTGGCGCGCAACCTCATCTATAAACTCGACAACGCCCAGAGCAACCCCAGCAATATGCACGTGGTGTACCTGCGCAACGCCCAGGCGGGCAAGTTGGCCCAGTCACTGCGCGGCTTGCTCACCGGCGAGAGCGATTCCGGCGTGAGCGACGATGCCCGGGGCAAGCTCAGCGCCATGGGCGGCAATGGCAAGAACACCGCCCAAGGCGCGAGCAATGCGCAAAACAGCAGCGGCACGCCCACCGGCAGCGGCGTGCAGTCGGGTTATGGCCAGGTCACCGGCTCGACCACCGGCACCAACGGCACCCCCAAGGACCAGGACACCGCGTTCAGTGCCGGCGGCGTGACGATCCAGGCCGACGCCACCACCAACACCCTGCTGATCTCCGCGCCGGACCCGTTGTACCGCAACCTGCGCGAAGTCATCGACATGCTCGACCAGCGCCGTGCCCAGGTGGTGATCGAAAGCCTGATCGTGGAAGTCGGCGAGGACGATGCCACCGAGTTTGGCGTGCAGTGGCAGGCTGGCAACCTGGGGGGCAAGGGCGGGTTTGGTGGCGTGAACCTCGGCGGTAGCGGCGTGAATGGTAAGCCCAATAGCCCTACCAGTATTGATGTGCTGCCCAAGGGGCTGAATGTGGGGGTGGTCAACGGCACGGTTGATATTCCCGGCATCGGCAAGGTGCTCGACCTCAAGGTGTTGGCCCGTGCGCTGAAGAGCAAGGGCGGCACCAACATATTGTCCACGCCCAACCTGCTGACCCTGGATAACGAAGCGGCGAGTATTTTCGTGGGCCAGACCATTCCGTTTGTCACCGGCAGTTATGTGACCGGCGGCGGGGGCACCAGCAATAACCCGTTCCAGACCGTGCAGCGTGAAGAGGTGGGGCTCAAGTTGAACGTGCGGCCGCAGATTTCCGAAGGCGGCACCGTGAAGCTGGATATCTATCAGGAGGTCAGCACCGTGGATGCGCGGGCGTCGGTGGAGGCGGGTACGGTGACCAACAAGCGGGCGATCGATACCAGTATTTTGCTGGATGACGGGCAGATCATGGTGCTCGGCGGGTTGCTGCAGGATGGGTATAGCCAGAGCAATGACGCGGTGCCGTGGTTGTCGGATATTCCGGGGTTGGGGGCGTTGTTTCGCAATGAGAAGCGCAGTGTGAACAAGACCAACCTGATGGTGTTCTTGCGGCCGTACATTATTCGGGACAGTGGGGCGGGGCGCAGTATTACGTTGAATCGGTATGAGTTTATGCGCAGGGCGCAAGGGGGGTTGCAGCCGGAGCACAGTTGGGCGATGCCGGATGTGCAGGCGCCGCAGTTGCCTTCTGTGGACAAGGCGATTCCTGGGGGCCGGCCTTGAACGTTTTGACCGTGTACATATCCATTCCTTCGGTAACGGCGGCTTATGGTTCCGCTCTTACAGCGGGTCACTTTTGGAAGGACCCAAAAGTAACCAAAAGGTCCTCGCCCCACCACTCGGCACCTCGCCCAGGCTCGGTGTTCCCTCACTCCGGCTTGAATCCGTGGGCCGCCGCAATGGGCCATCCATGGCCCAGTGCGGCTAACCCGGCGTCCTGCCGGGTTACCCACGGATTCAAGCCTGCGTTCGGCCAGCGTGGTTTTACGGGGCGCCGAAGATCAAGAGCAAGAGCGACTCGCTGCGCATCGTGGATACGTTTTTTGTTCTGTGTCGCCGCCTTACTGTGGCGAGCGGGCTTGCCCCGCGTTGGGCTGCGAAGCAGCCCTAATACCAGTGAGCGCGCCGTGTGCATTCTGGTTTCCCACGTCATCGTTAACAACCATCGCGGGCAAGCCCGGCTCCTACAGGGGAACGCGTTTACTTCAACGATTCGGTCGGCTACTAGGCCGCCGCGTTTGCTTTTGATGTTAGGCGGCCCCCCAAATCACTGTCGGATTACGGGCACACCGAGCCTGAGCGAGGTGCCGAGTGTTGGGGCAAGAGCGTTTTGCTTACTTTTGCGCTTTTCAAAAGTGAGCCGCCGTAAGGGCGGAACCATAAGCCGCCGTTACCCAAATAACGGATATGTACACCCACCCAAAGGGCAACCCCAATGAGCCTATTGCCCTACGCCTGGGCCAAATCCCAACGCATCCTCCTGCGCCCCAGCGACCAGGGCATGCTGCTGACGGTCTGCCCCTCAACCCCCGGCTGGTCCATCAGCGAAGTCCACCGCCAATTCGGCCCGGCCCACCTCGAACAGGTCCGCGACGACGAACTCGACGGCCTGCTCACCAGCGCGTACGCCGACACCGGCAGCGCCGCCGCCGTGGTGGGCGCCGCCGAAAACGAAGTCGACCTCGACCGCCTGATGCAAGACATGCCCGAAGTCACTGACCTGCTGGACACCCAGGACGGCGCCCCGGTGATCCGCATGATCAACGCCTTGCTGACCCAGGCCGCCCGCGACGAAGCCAGCGACATCCATATCGAGCCCTACGAAACCCATTCCGTGGTGCGCTACCGTGTCGACGGCACCCTGCGTGACGTGGTCTCGCCACGCAAGGCATTGCATGGCGCGCTGGTCTCGCGGATCAAGATCATGGCCCAACTCGATATCGCCGAAAAACGCCTGCCCCAGGACGGCCGTATCGCCCTGCGCGTGGCCGGGCGGCCCATCGATATTCGCGTGTCCACGGTGCCCACCGGCCATGGCGAAAGGGTGGTCATGCGCCTGCTGGACAAACAAGCCGGGCGCCTGCAGCTGGAAACCCTGGGCATGGAGCCGCAGCTGCTGGCACGCCTGGATACGCTGATCCGCCAGCCCCACGGCATCGTGCTGGTCACCGGACCCACCGGCAGTGGCAAGACCACCAGCCTGTACGCCGCCCTGGCGCGGCTGGATGCGAGCACCAGCAATATCCTCACCGTGGAGGACCCGGTGGAATACGACCTGCCGGGTATCAGCCAGATCCAGGTCAACGCCAAGATCGACATGACCTTCGGCCTGGCCCTGCGTGCGATCCTGCGCCAGGACCCGGACATCATCATGATCGGCGAAATCCGTGACCTGGAGACCGCACAAATCGCCGTGCAGGCTTCGCTCACCGGTCACCTGGTGCTGGCGACCCTGCACACCAACGATGCGGTGTCGGCGGTCAACCGCCTGATCGATATGGGGGTGGAGCCGTTCCTGCTGGCGTCGTCCCTGTTGGGGGTGTTGGCCCAGCGCCTGGTACGGCGCCTGTGCCCGCACTGCAAGCAGGAAGACCCCGCCGCGCCCGGCACCTGGCGCCCGGTCGGCTGCGCGCAGTGCAACCAGGTCGGCTACAGCGGACGTACCGGGATCCATGAGTTGTTCTGTGTCGACGATGCGGTACGCAGCCTGATTCATGAGGGCGCCAACGAGCAGGACCTGCGCCTGGCCGCGCGCCGCGCCGGGATGTTGAGCATGCGTGAAGACGGTGAACGCTGGGTGCGCAGCGGTGCCACCGCCCCCGAAGAAATCCTGCGTGTGACACGGGACGCCTGATGAATCGCTATCGCTATGAAGCCGCCGATAGCAGCGGCAAAGTCGAGGCCGGGCATGTGGAGGCCGACAGCCAGAGCGCAGCCTTTGCCAACCTGCGCAGTCGCGGTTTGACCGCGTTGCTGGTGCAGATCGAAGGCAATCAGCCGGCCGCGACGGGCAGCAGCCTGTTCAGCGCCAAACTGTCGGACAACGACCTGGCCTGGGCCACGCGGCAACTGGCGAGCCTGCTGGGCGCGAGCCTGCCGTTGGAAGCTGCGCTGAGTGCCACGGTGGAGCAGGCCGAGAAAAAGCATATCGCCCAGACCCTGGCCGCCGTGCGCGCCGATGTGCGGGGCGGCATGCGCCTGGCGGATGCGTTGGCGGCGCGACCTCGGGATTTTCCGTCGATCTACCGCGCGCTGATTGCGGCGGGGGAGGAGTCCGGTGACCTGGCCCAGGTGATGGAGCGTTTGGCCGACTACATCGAGGAGCGCAACAACCTGCGTGGCAAGATTCTCACCGCGTTTATCTACCCCGGTGTGGTGGGGCTGGTGTCCATCGGCATTGTGATTTTCTTGCTGAGCTACGTGGTGCCCCAGGTGGTCAGTGCGTTCTCCCAGGCCCGCCAGGACCTGCCGGGGCTGACCCTGGCGATGCTCAACGCAAGTGACTTCATCCGCGCCTGGGGCTGGCTGTGTCTTGCCGGGATCGTCGGCGGTTTCTGGAGCTGGCGCCTGTACCTGCGCAATTCCGTGGCGCGCTTGAATTGGCACAGTCGCGTACTGCGTTTGCCGCTGATCGGGCGCTTCGTGCTGGGCCTGAACACGGCACGATTCGCCTCGACCCTGGCGATTCTCGGCGGTGCCGGGGTGCCGTTGCTGCGTGCCCTGGAGGCCGCGCGGCAAACCTTGTCCAACGACCGGCTCGACCAGTGCGTCAGCGATGCCACCGCCAAGGTGCGCGAGGGCGTCAACCTGGCCCCGGCGCTGGCGGTGGAAAAGGTCTTCCCGCCGGTGCTGATCCACCTGATCGCCAGCGGCGAGAAAACCGGCTCGCTGCCACCGATGCTGGAGCGCGCGGCGCAGACACTGTCGCGGGATATCGAACGGCGTGCCATGGGCATGACCGCCTTGCTGGAGCCGCTGATGATCGTGGTGATGGGGGCCGTGGTGCTGGTGATCGTCATGGCGGTGTTGTTGCCGATCATCGAGATCAACCAACTGGTCACCTGACCGCACCTGCTCCCGTCCAACCTCGGGTTCCTCGTTCCGTCACATTCCGACAGCTCATGTCGCCTCCAGCCATACGCGCTGAAACCTGACTGTCACCTGCGCCCAAAGCGCTCGGAATCATGACCGGAACACCCGAGAATCTTTTTAAAAATCAAGGTGTTCCTCCCGAGGTTTTTTCCTACAAACGTCATCGGAAACTGCGAATTTCTGTCCCATGGTTTTAACCCCTGGCCACCCCCCTGAACACGGCTCGGGACCGAAGCCATGGCGTCATGCAAGAGCCCTCTACCCCAAACGTACAAACACGACGAAAGGAGATTCTTCATGTTTAAGCGCAACGTTCTCGCGGTATCCATGACCCTCGCTGCACTGTGCTCGGCCCAGGCTGCAATGGCTGACATCAACGGCGGCGGCGCAACCCTGCCACAAGCGCTGTACCAGACGTCTGGCGTGTTGACCGCAGGTTTTGCCCCGTACATCGGTGTGGGCAGCGGCAATGGCAAGGCAGCTTTCCTGACCAACGACTACACCAAGTTGAAGGCTGGCGTTTCCAACCTGAACGTGCACTGGGCGGGCAGCGATTCCAAGCTGAGCGCTACTGAACTGTCGACGTATGCGTCGGCCAAGCAACCTGCCTGGGGCAAGCTGATCCAAGTGCCATCGGTGGGTACTTCGGTTGCCATCCCGTTCAACAAAAGCGGGACTGCGGCCGTTGACTTGAGCATCAACGAGCTGTGCGGTGTGTTCTCCGGCCGTATCGCCGACTGGAGCGGTATCACAGGTTCGGGTCGCAGTGGCGCCATCAAAGTGGTTTACCGCAGCGAAAGCAGTGGCACCACCGAACTGTTCACGCGCTTCCTGAATGCCAAGTGCGCTGAAACCGGCACCTTCAATGTCACCACCACCTTCGGCACCAGCTACACCGGTGGCTTGCCTGCCGGCGCGGTTTCCGCAACTGGCAGCCAAGGCGTGATGACCACCCTGGCCGGTACCGACGGCGGTATCACCTACATGAGCCCTGACTTCGCCGCCCCGACCCTGGCCGGTCTGGATGACGCAACTAA
The DNA here is from genome assembly GCF_019823005.1 of Pseudomonas sp. DR208. NCBI lineage: Bacteria > Pseudomonadati > Pseudomonadota > Gammaproteobacteria > Pseudomonadales > Pseudomonadaceae > Pseudomonas > Pseudomonas sp. DR208. The sequence goes on along the minus strand of NZ_CP081944.1, from coordinate 4,113,510 downwards.
AGTCGCTCGCGTGGGCAAGGACGTGGTCAACGGTGTGGCGGTCCAGGGTGTATCGCCGAAAGCGAGCAACGTATCCGCTGCCATCAATGCCGTGCCGTTGCCTGCTGTCGCTGACCGTGGCAACCCTGACGCTTGGGTGCCCGTGTTCGGCAAAGCCAACACCGCGGGTGTGGTGCCTTACCCAACGTCGGGCTACCCGATCCTGGGCTTCACCAACGTGATCTTCAGCCAGTGCTACGCCGATGCCACCCAGACCACCCAAGTGCGTGACTTCTTCACCAAGCACTACGGTTCGTCTGCCAACAACGACGCAGCGATCGAAGCCAACGCGTTCGTGCCACTGCCAAACAACTGGAAAATCGCTATTCGCGGCAGCTTCCTGACCGCCACCAATGCCCTGAGCATCGGCAACACCAACGTCTGCAACGGCATCGGTCGTCCGCTGTAACCCACGCTTTCAAAGACCCGCAACACCTGATCAGCAACGGCCTGCGCCGTTGCTGATTTTTGCGTTTGTGCTGTTCACCGCCGCGCCGACAGCGTCATGTGAACTTTGCATGACAGAAGTTCAGTCGTGTCCCTCGCCAACCGCCTAATCCTCATACGTGAGCCTGTCCTGCTCCCTGCGTAATAACAAAGAAGGAAGATTCCCGATGGTCCGCTGCAAATCGCCGGTCAACCTGAAAGCCCCCGAGACCGTCCTGCGTCTCAAGCCTTTGGCCCATGCCATTGCCTTATTGATGGTGGCGGGTAACGCCCAGGCAGCCACGGCGTTCAGTTCCGGCTGGTTTGCCGACAAGGGCGCGTCCCAGGCGGCCACGGCAGCGCGTACCGGTGCCGGCCAGGTGCCGGGGATTCCTTCATTGAACCAGCAGGCGCGGGTCAAGCAGCAGTTGGCGCGCTCCATCAGTACCTTGAACACCAGTGTCGCGGCCATTGCGGCCCAGCAGGCCGCGCAAGCGGCAGGGCGCCAGGCGGCGTTCGGTCAGGTCTCGGCGATTCCCGATGGCCTGGGCAAGGGCGGCCTGCAGGTCGACAACAGCCTGACCCAGGGTTGGACCCACGCCAAGAACCCGACCCAGATCCAGTCCGGCGGCAAGACCACGGTGACCATCGAGCAGACCGCCGACAAGGCGATCCTCAACTGGGAGACGTTCAACGTCGGGCGCAACACCACCGTGGACTTCCAGCAGCAGGCCAGTTGGGCGGTGCTCAACCGCGTCAACGATCCCAATGCGCGCCCCAGTGAGATCCAGGGCCAGATCAACGGCGCCGGTACGGTGATGATCATGAACCGCAACGGCGTGGTGTTCGGCGGCACCAGCCAGGTCAACGTGCGCAACCTGGTGGCGGCCGCCGCGAACATCACCGACGAGCAGTTCACCCAACGCGGCCTCTACGTCGATGCCAACGGCACCCAGCCGACCTTCACCGATGCGGCGGGCAAGGTCCAGGTGCAGCGCGGTGCGTTGATCCAGACCCACAATCCGGCCACCTCCACCGACGCCGGCGGCTATGCCTTGCTGCTCGGTACCGAAGTGGAAAACGCCGGCACCGTCATCACCGCCAAGGGCCAGACCACCCTGGCCGCCGGCGACAGTTTCTACATCCGCAAGGGTGTCGGCACCACGGGCAACGACCGCTCCACCACGCGTGGCAATGAGGTGGCGACCAGCCTCAACCCTGGCAGCAGCGCAGGCAAAGTCACCAACAGCGGCCTGATCATGGCCTCCACCGGCGATATCACCCTCACCGGCCACCAGGTGCAGCAAAACGGCGTGGCGCTGGCCAGCACCTCGGTGGACACTCGCGGCACGATTCATCTGCTCAACGCTGCCAGCGACAGCACCGGTAGCGTGACCCTGGGCGAGGGCAGCACCACCGCGATCTTGCTGGACGCCAGTGACAGCACCGCCCTCAACAGCCAGAAAGACAACGGGCTGGTCAAACTCGACGGAACACCCGCCAACCTGATCACCGGCCGGTTCAACCACCTCAGTGCCGTGGCTGACCGTACCGACCAATCACGCGTCGAGATCGTCAGCGGTGGCTCCGTGGACTTCCAGAAGGGTTCGATCACCCTGGCCACCGGCGGCCAGGTGGCGGTCAGCGCTACCGGGCGCAGCCTGGTGCGCGATGGCGCGATGATCGACGTCTCGGGCGCGGTCGGCGTCAAGGTGTCGATGGCATCCAACACGATCAAGATCAACGTGCAGGGTAACGAGCAGCGTGATGCTCCGGTGAACCGTGACGGCGGGCAACTGATCAACAACGATGTGTGGGTCGACCTGCGCGAGCTGGTGTTTGTACCGGCAGGCACCAACGGTTACGCGACGGATCGCTGGTACACCGCCGGCGGCTTGCTGGAAGTGGGCGGTTACCTCGGTACTCAAGGACATTCGGTCGGCGAATGGATGGCCCAGGGCGGCACGGTGACCTTTACCGGCAAGGATGTGGTCACTCAGACGGGCGCGCAGATCAACCTGTCCGGCGGCACCGTGGACGTGCAGGCCGGTTACATCCAGCAGACCTGGCTCAAGGGGCCCAATGGCCGCTTGTATGAATTGTCCAAGGCGCCCGGCGACATCCTCTATTCGGGGTTCTACAAGGGCTATGAAGACACCAGCGCGCGCTGGGGCCAGACCGAGTATTACTACAACCCGCTGATTGCGCCGCAACGCCGCTACGAGGCCGGCTACACCGTAGGCCGCGACGCCGGCAAACTGGTGGTCGGCACCACCAGTGCGGTGTTGGAAGGTCAGTTGATCAGTGATGTGTTCCAGGGCGATCGGCAGACCCAGGCGCCCAACATCAACCTCGATGGCTACCAGCAATCCAAGAAGGCCATGGCCCAGCGGGCGCAGTTGATCATCGGCCAGTACATTCCGATCTACAACAAGACCACCGGCACGCTGCGCTATGCCCTGAGCGGCACCACCGACCAGGTGCTGATCGATGGCAATACCCGGAAAATCGCCGATGGCCTGGACCTCACCACGGCGCTGCCAGCGGATCGCCAGGGCCAGATGGTGCTCGACAGCGACCCGCTCAACGGTTACCAACTGGGCGCGATCAAGGTGGGCGCCAAGCAGCAGATCACGGTGAATGGTGCGCTCAAGGTGGCAGACGGCGGCGACATCACCTTGTTCGGGCCGGGGGTCGGTATCAACGCCAATCTCACCGCCCGGGGGGGCAGTATCAACGCGGGCAACATCCTCACTCAGGTCAACCTCAACGCGGGCAACACCGTCGGCGATGTGATCCTCGCGGGCAGCGGACGGGTCGATGTGGCGACAGGCGTCAAGCTGGACGCCGCCGGGCGCTGGAACAACCTGGCGCTGGACCCGAGCCTTGGTGAAGGCGTGGCCTATGTGAACGGCGGCAAGGTGTCGCTGCGCAGCACCGGCAACCTGAACCTGGCGTCAGGCAGCGTGGTGGAGGCGTCTTCCGGCGCCACGCTCGGCGTGGATGGCAAGCTCATCGGCGGCAAGGGCGGTGACGTGACCTTGGGGGCACTGGGCAGCCTGGGGCTAGAGGGCGAGATTCGCGGTTATGGTGTCAATGGCGGCGGCACCCTGGCGTTGCAGGCCCGCAAGGTACAGATCGGCAACAGCACCGGGGCGCCTGACGTCGGCACCGTGCAACTGGCGCAAGACTTCTTCAACAAGGGCTTCTCGGCCTATGACATCACCGGCAACGAGGGCCTGCTGGTCACTGACGGCACCCAGGTGGATGTCACCACGCCGGTGTATCGCCTTGGCGAGCAGACGTCCGCTGCGCCAACGGGAGGCGACCCTGCCACGGTATTGGAGCGCTGGACCCCTGCGCTGTATCAGCAAGACGCTGCCAAAGGCGTGCTGACCCAGCGCCGTGGCGCCAGCCTGAGCCTGACTGCCGGTCGGCAGGAATCCACGGCGGCCGAACTGGCTACCACGGCCCTGACAGTGGGCCGGGGCGCGGTGATCAACGTCGACCCGGGCCAGAGCATCAACCTGCGCAGCGTCGGCCAGTTGACGGTCAACGGCACGCTCAATGCCTGGGGCGGCAGCGTCAATCTGGGAGGCCTGACCGCTGTCGGTTCCGAGGTGGCCAATGCCGCCGGGCATAACCGCTCGATTTGGGTCGGCGACCACGCGGTGATCGATGTGGCAGCCCGTGCGATCAGTGCCGCGGACAATCGCGGGCGCCTCTACGGCCAGGTCGGCCAGGGTGGCAGGATCAGCCTCGGCGGCGAAATTGACCTGGCCACCGGCATTGTCAAGGCCAGCGACCTGTTTGTGGTGGTGCGCGACGGCGCGCGCCTGGACGCTTCCGGTGCCCAGGCGATGCTCGACATTCCGGGCCAGGGCCGGGTGCAGGTGGCCAGCAATGGCGGCAGCATCAGCGTTGCGTCCAACAATGGCCTGTATCTGGATGGCAGCTTGGTCGCCCGGGCCGGCGGTGCCGCGGCGGCGGGCGGCAGTTTATCGCTGGCACTGGAAACGCCTTACTACCTCAAGGCGGCGGTCACCGACCCGATGCTCAAGGTGCGTGAACTGGTGCTCAGCCAGTCCCATCAAGCCAGCCCCCTCCCGGACACCCTCGAGTACGGCCATGGCCGCCTCGGTGTGGACCAGGTCACCACCGGCGGCTTTGATAACCTGGCCTTGCTCAGCAACGGCGTGTTGAGCTTCGACGGTGATGTGTCGCTGAACATGGGGCAAAGCCTGCGCCTGTACAGCGGCGCCATGGGCCTTGCCGAAAACGCCGCCGCCAACGCTCGCATCAACCTGTCTGCGCCTTATCTGCTGCTGGCCGGCATCCTTGCGCCGCTGGACCCCAGCAAGGACCAGTACCTGCATCCGGTGCTGGCGTCCAACCTGTCGCAACGTGGCAGCCAGGCGCTGTTCCAGGCCAGTGGCAATCTGATCGACGTGCGCGGCAATGTGCTGTTCGGCAACCAGAGTGACCTGACGCTGAGCGATGCCAGCAAGCAGAGCATCGATCGCCGTGGCTTCGATGATGTGCAGTTGAGCAGCCAGGGTGACCTGCGCTTCCTGGCCGGTGCCGGGGCGGACGTGATCGCGCAGGGCATCAGTACTCAGTTGATGACCAAAGGCGATATGACGCTGCGCGCCGCGCAGTTGTACCCGGCGACGGACGTTGGCGCACGGGTGCTGGCCGGTTTTATCGATGCCTTCTCTGGCTTCAAGTACGACCCGACCCGTACCTTGACGATCGCGCGCACGGGGACTGCTGATGCCGCCATGCCGTACTCGGCGTTTGGCCGCCTGCAACTGGGCGGCCCGACGATCAAGCAGGGCGGGGTGGTGCGTGCGCCCCTGGGCCTGATCGAAATCGGCAACCTCGGGGCCAGCCGCGTCGAGCTGCTGCCCGGCAGCCTGACCTCGGTGAGTGGCAAGGGACTGGTGTTGCCCTACGGCGGCACGGTAGACGGCCAGGTCTACAAATACAACGGCAAGACTGTGACGTTCCTTGGGCAGGGGGCGTTGCCTAACGCGAACGGCAGCCTGAATGTCGGGATGGTCCTGGGTGGCGAATCGGTGGTGGTGCAGCCTGACGCTACCGTGGACCTTTCCGGTGGCGGCGAGCTGCTTGGGGCCGGGTTTATTTCCGGGCGCGGCGGATCTACCGATGCGCGCTACAACCCCCTGGTGCAATTCGGGGCAACCGGCGGTTTTGTGTTGCCGGGGCTGGGCACCAACCCGGTCTACGCGATTGTGCCGGGCGCGCAACCGGGCTATGCCCCGGTGGGGCCGGAGGGCGGGGCGACCGACCCGTTGATTGGCCAGCAAATCACGATCGGTGCCGGTGTGCCGGGGCTGACAGCGGGCACCTACACCTTGATGCCGTCCACTTATGCCCTGATGCCGGGGGCCTTCCGCCTGGAAATCAACGGCTTGGCGGGGCTCGGCAGCGAAGGCACGACCCAGTTGCTGCGCAACGGCTCATGGTCCACTGCGGGGCGCTTGTCCATCGCCAATACCGGCATCGGCAACAGTACGGCGAGCCAGGTGATCCTCACCGCCGCCGACACCCTGCGCCGCTATTCCCAATACAACGAGACCCGTTATGCGCAATTCGCCGTGGCCGACGCGGCCCGCCTCGGGGTGCCGCGTGCGCTGTTGCCGGTGGATGCCAAGACCCTGCAACTGAACCTCAGCCCGGGGGCGGGTGCCAATGCCTTTTCGTTCAAGGGTATCGGTCGCTTCGAGGCCGCCGACGGCGGTTACGGTGGCACCGTGGCGTTGACCAATGGCAACAGGAGCACGGGCAAGGACATTGAGATCGTCGCGGCAGGCAAGGGCGCAACCCCGGGTTTCAGCGGCATCAGCGTCGAGGCCGAGAGCCTCAACGCGCTCGGCGCGGCGCGTCTGTTGATCGGTGGCCTGACCGTGGTGACCTACGGTCAGGGCGGCAACTACATCAACCTGGCCAACGGAGCCTTGAGCAACATCAACCTGCGCGAAGGCGCGAACCTGGCGGCGCCGGAAGTGTTGCTGGTGTCCTCTACCGGCAAGGTAACCGTCGAACAGGGGGCCTCGATCAACACCATCGGTCGCGGCAAGGCCAGTTATGACGCACGTGACGGCTTTGTGTACAACATGCCCAATATGCTGGCGGTGTCCAACGGCCTGCTCAACGTGGTCGCAGCAACGCCGATGGCCGGTGTGACCAGCGGCGGGATCGAGCTGGGGGCTTGCACTGGCACGCTGTGCAGCGGCCAGAGCGCTTTGTATTCCGAAGGCACACTCGTTGCCTTGACCGACAGCACCCTGCAGATGGGGGCGGACGTGCGTTATGGCACCCGTCACCTGAACCTGGGCGTATCCAGCATCAACGTCGGCAGCCCCGAAGCCTTGGCCGCCGCCGCTGCCGGCAATCGCCTGCCGGCGGGCATGACCCTCACCCAGCAAGTCCTGGAGCGCCTGCTGCGGGGGGACACTCAATTTGGCGCGCCGGCCCTGGAAACCCTGCAACTGTCGGCACGCGACAGCTTCAACTTCTATGGCACCACGACCCTGGACACTTATGACTCGGCGACTGGCAAGTCGATGCTGAGCAACCTGATGCTGTCCACGCCGGCTATTTATGGTGCGGGCGGCGCCAACGATGTAGCCACCATCCATACCGCCAACCTGATCTGGCAGGGGGCCGCGACACCGCCCGTGGCGGCAGTGACTGACGGTGCCGGCAGCGGCAGCGGGCGCCTGGATATCCATGCCGAGCGCATCGAGTTCGGCTATGGGGATTTTGCCCAGCCAAGCACCACCCAGTCCTTTGACCGCCTGGCCCTGGGCTTTGCCAACGTCAACCTGAACGCCAGCCAGCGCATCACCGCCAACCATAAGGGCAGCCTCTCGGTGTATCAGCGTCAGGGCGCCTATGACGCGATCAAGGGCTTTGCCTACAACGGCGGCAACCTGAATATCCTCACACCGTTGATGAGCGGTGAAGCCGGCTCAGTCAACCGGATCACAGCCGGTGGCGCGATTGATGTGCGCGCCTCGGCGGGGCCGGTGGGCGAAGCGAAGGGCATTGGCGGCGAGTTGTCCTTGCAGGGTGACAGCATCCGCCTGGCCAGCGCGGTGGTATTGCCCAGCGGCAAGCTCACCCTGGGCGCCCGTGGCGATGTGGTGTTGACTGATGCGGCCTTGATCGATGTGGCCGGCCGGGCCATTGCTTTCAACGACCTGACTAAATACAGCGCTGGCGGCGAGGTCCTGCTGGAAAGCCGTGCGGGCAACGTGCTGCAGGCGGTCGGTTCGACCATCGACCTGTCGGCGCAGCACAACCAGGCGGGTCGGCTGCGGGCGGTGGCCGTAGAGGGCGCGGCGGGCACCGTCGACCTGGCGGGCAGGATCGTCGCTGGCAGCAGCGGCGACTACGATGCCGGCGGTACGCGGGTGCCTTACCTGGCGGGCGCGGTGGAGATCCAGGCCCAGCGGCTGGGCACAAGCGGCACATGGAATGAACAGTTCGCCGCCCTCAATCAACGCCTCAATCAAGGCCAGGTGTATGGCTCGCGCAGCTTTCAGCTCAAGCAAGGCGATCTGATCATCGGCAGCGATGTGAAGGCCAACAGCGTCAACGTTTCGCTAGACAATGGCAGCCTGCGCGTTACCGGCCTGGTAGACGCCAGCGGCGAGCGCGTCGGCAGCATCAACCTGGCCGCCAGGAACGGCCTGGTCCTGGACAGTACGGCGGTGCTCGATGCCCATGGCACGCAAGTGCGCGTGGACAGTTATGGCAAGGTCATCGACGCGCCGAACCGCGCCACCGTTGTGCTCGGCTCAGGCCAGGGCCAGTTGACCCTGGCCGATGGCGTGCGCATCGACCTGCGCCATGGCACGGGGGCAGGGGCCGGTAATGACGGACGCAGTCTCGGCACCCTGGAGCTCAACGCGCCCCGTCTGGGCGGCGATGACATTGCCATCGATGCCAGTGGGCGCCTGACCATCACCGGCGCACGCTCCATCGCGCTCAATGGCATGGTCACCTACGACGATGCCCCGACCAGGACCGATGCCACCCCGAACGGACGTCCGTACCAGGCGATCGACCAAGCCTACCTCGACGGCAAGCACGCACTGAGCACGGCGTTCATCAATGCTGCGCTCGGCAATACCAACCTGCTGCAGAACAAACTGGCAGGCCTGAATAACGCCACCTACGGCGATGTTTTCCACCTGCGGCCTGGTGTGGAGATTATCAGCAAGACGCCCGACGGCGACCTGGTGGTACAGGGCGACCTGGATTTGTCCGGCTATCGCTACGCCAGCCTCAAGTCGACCCAACCTACCGAGGCCGGCAGCCTGACCCTGCGCGCCGGTGGCGACCTGAATATCTACGGCAGCATCAACGACGGCTTTGCGCCGCCGCCGCAAACCGATGATGACAATGGCTGGGTCCTGCGTGCAGGTATCGACTACACCGGCGGCACGGTGGTGGTGCCGGGCAGTGGTGTGACCCTGGCGGATGGCACCCTGTTCCCAGGCGGCGTGACGCTCAATTTCGATGTGCCGACGCAGCCGCTGTTCCTGCCTGCTGGCACGCGGTTGCCCGTCGCGGCAACGCTCAGCCAGTCCTTGGTGCTGCCTGCCGGGACGGTGTTGGCCGCCGCCGTGCGGGACGCATCGGGCAATGTGCTGTTCGCCGCGGGCACGCTGCTGGTTCAGAGCCAGACCCTCGCCGCCGGCAGCACGCTGGACGCCGGCACCTTGTTGGGCAGTGCGGCCAATGTCAACGGGCTGATCTGGCCCAAGGGAGTGCCTTTGGCTACCAGCCTCAAGCTGGCAGGCAGTAAAGTCTTGCCCCGTGGCGCGCTGTTGCCGTCGGGTACCGATGTCAAGTTGCCGGACGGTGCGGCGTCGGTACAGCTGCGTGTCGCCGATGCCGGGCGCCAGGGCAAGAACTGGGCGATTGCGCCGATGCTGGAGGAAGGCTCGCAAGCGTGGTCGATTCGGCTGGTGGCCGGCGCGGACACCGGCGCGGCGGACAGTCGCCTGCTGCAACCGCACCCGGTCACCGGCAACCTTCGGTTGGCCGACAGTCACTATGGGATGTACGGGCAGGGTGCGCTGGTCTGGACCGAGCAGGGCTCTTTGGATGTCTATGGCGACAACAGCATGGTGGGCAAGCCCATCGATGTGAATGATGGCTACGCCTACCCCGGGATTTGTGACGATATGCCGGAATATTGCTCGTCCGAGGGCGATGCCTACACCTTGCTGGCGGGCGGCAGTACGCGTTTCAGTGTCATCCGCACCGGCGCTGCGGACTTGGATTTGCTGGCAGGCGGCAACCTGAGCATGGAGTCGTTGTACGGTGTCTACACCGCCGGCAGCTCCTCCACGGGCACCTCGGCTGGCGACCCGTATAACCTCAAGCGTGCCCTTGGCGGCAATGGCAAGGTCCTGGGTAACGTCGGCGGTAACGAAAAGTGGGTCAACGGTGGCCCCGACAGCCTGTACCGCGCCTGGTACCCGGACACGGGCGGCAATGTGCTGGTCAAAGTGGGGGGCGACCTGACCGGCAATATCACCAGCCCTGCGCAGAATGGCGTTGCGCGTCCTGTGCCTGTCGACCTGGGGCTGGATTCAGCCAATGTCGGCAATTGGCTGTGGCGACAGGGTAATAACCTGGAGGGCAGCCAGGCACAAGCGACCGCCTGGTGGATCAATTTCGGTTCTTACGTCGCTAACGTGCGTTCGGACCAGATGGTCGGTTTTACCGGGTTCGGCACCCTGGGTGGCGGCAACCTCACGGTTGATGTGGGGGGCAATGCGGGAATCATCAGTGCGCTGTCGTCAACCGCCCAGAATGTCAGCCCACGCAGCCAAGGCCTCGTTCTGGCGGTCGGCGGTACAGGGCGGGTCGCGGCCGATGGCAGTGTGCAACTGAGCGGTGGTGGCGACTTGAACCTGCGGGTGGGCGATGCGCTGAACCCCGCCAGTCAGGTCACCGTCGATCACCTCAATGGCTCGTTGGTGAACCTGCGCGGCCACGTACAGGTGACGGGCGGCAGCCTGGGCAGCCTGACCTTGCGTTACGGCAACCAGTCCAGGGACCAGAGCCCCAGCGAAGTGCGCGCCTACGACCCGCTGCGCTCCACCTCGGCCATGGCGGCCGGCGGCTTGAGCCTGCTGCCAGGGGATTCGACCTTCAGCCTGGCTACCCGGGGCGACCTGGTCCTCCAGGATGTCGCCGATCCAGGCCGCGTACCGCAGATGAATGCCTTGGCCTACGCAAAGGAAGGCGTCAACGGGGTAGGACAGACCTGGTTCAGCCTGTGGACCGACCGTACGGCAGTCGATCTGTTCTCCTCCGGCGGTAACCTCACACCACTGACCCAGACGCTGGAAACCGATATGGCGGCGGTCTACCCCGCCACATTGCGTGCGGTCGCCGCCAGCGGCAGCCTGTACTACGGCCGTGCGTCGACGAGTAACCCGAATGTGCCGCAGCCATTGCAGGCGCTGGTGCTGGCACCGTCGGCCAACGGTCAACTGGAATTGCTGGCGGGCGATTCGATCTACGGCGGCGACTTGACCATCAGCCGTTCCAGCGCAAGTCCGCAAAGCCTGGCGACGATCCAGCGTCCGGCGTTCCTGGGCTTCATCAACAGCTTGCCGGTCGCAGGCAGCGGCAATCTTTCCAGTGATGGCAACATCGCACGCCTGGGGCTTCACCCGCTGTTCGCGTTTGGCCCTGACACCGCGAGCATGGCATGGGGCGGCGCCTTGGAACCGGCGCGTTTCTATGCGCTCAGCGGTGACCTGCTGGGGGTCAACAGTGGACGGGCGCTCAGTCTCTATGGGGCAAACGATCCACGCTTCGGTCAGACCTACTACGAAGGTGCAGGCCCGGTCTGGATGCTCGCCGGGCGCGATATCGTCAGCAGCGGCACCCGCTTGAATGGTGCCCTTGGCGGGGACGTGAGCACCGGTGAATACACGTTCATCGGTAACCTGTTCGTGCACACGGGGGCGACTGATATCTCCATTGCCAGCGCCGGGCGCGACATCCTCTACAGCAGTTTTAATGTCGCGGGCCCCGGGACCCTTGAGCTGACGGCCGGGCGCACTATCCAGATGGACGATCAGGTGGGCGTGAACAGTCTGGGCGCCGTGGCGGCCGGCGACAACCGAGCGGGTGCCAGCATCGTCCTGCAAGCCGGTGTCGGGCCCAAGGGGCCGGACTACCGTCGGTTTGTCGAGGCTTACTTGAACCCCGCCAACCTGGCGCTGCCGGGTGAGTCGATCCAGGGCAGCAAGGTCGCCAAGACCTACGAGAGGGAATTGCTCGCCTGGCTGGTCGAGCGCTTCGGGTTTACCGGAGACGCAGAACAGGCCCGCACTTACTACGCGGCGCTCCCCGCCGAGCAACAACGGGTGTTCGCTCGCGACGTGTACTTCGCCGAGTTCAAGGCCGCCGGCCGTGAGTACAACACCGCTGGCAGCGTGCGCCAGGGCAGCTACCTGCGTGGCCGCGCGGCGATTGCGGCGCTGTTCCCGGACAAGGACGTGGCCGGCAACCCGATCACCTACAAAGGCGACATCACGATGTTCGGTGGCGCGGGTGTGCACACCAACTTCGGGGGTTCCATCCAGATGCTCACGCCGGGCGGCAGCCAGACCTTCGGTATCGAAGGCGCGGCGCCACCGTCGACGGCGGGGGTGATCACCCAGGGCGCGGGGGATATCCAGCTGTATTCCCTGGGCAGCATCCTGCTGGGCCAGAGCCGCATCATGACCACCTTCGGCGGCTCGATCATGGGCTGGACCAGCGAAGGCGACATCAACGCCGGGCGCGGTTCCAAGACCACCGTGGTGTATACGCCGCCCAAGCGTGTGTATGACAACTGGGGCAACGTCGGCCTGTCGCCGTCGGTGCCGAGTACCGGTGCGGGGATCGCCACGCTCAACCCGATCCCGGAAGTGCCGGCGGGGGACATCGACCTGATCGCACCGCTGGGCACCATCGATGCCGGCGAGGCGGGCATTCGTGTGTCCGGCAACGTCAACATTGCCGCCTTGCGCGTGGTGAACGCGGCGAATATCCAGAGCCAGGGCAAGTCGTCCGGGGTGCCGGTGTCTGCTGCGGTCAACACCAACGCCATGACGTCGTCCAGCGCGGCCGGAGCGGCGGCGTCCCAGGCCGCGGAAGACGCGGCGCGCAGCCAGCAGGCGGCCGCCAAACAGGGCAGGCCGTCGATCATGACCGTGGAAGTGTTGAGCCTGGGCACCGAACCGTTGCCGCAGGAGCCTGCGCCGGCGCAGAAAACCTCCGGCTACAACCCCAACAGCCCGGTGCAGGTGCTGGGCGCCGGGCCGCTGAGCGAACAGGCGCGAGCGCGGCTGACGGATGAGGAGCGCAAGCAGATCAGTTTGTAAGGCGTTGGAAGGGACCTCTCGATGTACCGTTCGGGGCGATCAATGATCGCCCCTTTTTTTGCGCCGGTTACGGGTTGTCCTTGAGGGTCTTGAACGACTCGATGCGTTTGATCAGCCGCGTATTTTTCGCCGAGTCGGCATTGCCGAACAGGAACGAGAAGTCCGACGCCAGCCCGGATTTGCCGGCAATCGCCGCGTACTGGTGGCAGTCATTGCAGTTGTCTGTCTGCACGTAGGTTTCCATCGTGGTGTTGGCGACCACGACACTCTGGTCGCTGACAAACGGCCCATAGGACAGCGGCACCTTCACGTTCGGCCCAGGGCCTGGATCGTTGGGGGCGTTGGGCGTCTTGGACCACAGCACGTTCACCAGTTTGTAGTACTGGAACACCGACTGGCCCTGGGTCTGCTGGGCGAAGGTCTGCTGCACCGCCGTGTTCAGCGCCTGCATGTCCTGGGGCGTGGCGTTGAGCCGGGTGGCCTGCACCGGCTGGTCCAGGGGCGTGCAGTCGGGCGGCGTGTGGGTGGCGTCGCACTGCACGCGGGCGACGTTTGGCGCGCAGGCATCGCCGGTGCACTCGGGGTTGTTGAAGCTGTAGCCCTGGGGTGGGGCGGCGCCGCCATCGGGCACGTTGTCGATCTGCTCGAAGGTGGTCCAGATGAAGTTCGGCTGGGTCTGGGTCTTGTTGATGATATGCAGCCCTACCAGGCCTATCACTTCCTGGGTGCATTGCAGCGTGTCCGGGCGTTGCAGCCAGGCCACGGTGGTCAGGTAGCGCCCGTACAAGTCGGGCTTGTTGGTGAGCACGCGCCAGGCCGCCTTGAGTTCCAGGGCACCCAGCTCCTCCTGGGGCAGCGCCTTGGCCGGCAGCTCGCGCACCGGCTTGCCGGCCGGCAGTGACAGGCCGGCGGGGTGTCGGTTGTCGCTGTTTTGCGCCACGATCAGCTGGTTGGCGGCGTCGTACAAACCGTTATCGACGATGTAGTCGAACTCGGCCTTGCCCACCTTGCGCTCGAAAAACACCAGGTTGCCCGACTGGTCCGTGAGCCAGCCGCCGGACGCTTCCATGATCGAATCCGGCAGGGTCACCTGGGTGCCGCTGGACAGGTGGAAGCGGTGCTTGCGGTTGATCGCGCTTTCCGAGGTGGCGGTGATGAATTTACGCGCCCCCGTGGCAAACGCCTTGAGGTTGCCGGTGGCGGTGCAATTGGACGGCACCAGGGTTTCCACGCCCCAGCCGGACGGCTTGGCCGCGCCGGGCAGGAAGATTTCGCTGGCATCCTTGTAGCTGGCCCACACCGGGGCATTGCTCATCGGTTGGCCGGGGGTTGGCGGCACGCCGAACTGGGCCGCGCTGCTTTGGGTGTCCGGCTCACCGGCCAGGCTTGGGTTGGCCGGCCAGCCGGGATTGACCGGCCAGTTCATGGCGATGAACAACTGCCAGCCGAAACAATTGAGAAAAGCCTGCTCGGTGCCGAAATTGTTCACCGGCAGGAAGCCGCCGCTGGTGGGATCGAACACCAGCTGGCTGACGCAGCTCTGGGCGTCCGAGGCGGCATTGGCCGGTGTGGCGGCCAGCAGTGGGAGAAGGGTGCAGGTGATTGCGCAGGCAATACGCAAGCGTGCCCGGCGCAGCGGGCGAAGCCATCCGTTCATGATCGCATTCCTTGCTCAAGACTCAAGGGGCGGCCGCCCAGGCCAGGCATGGGCGGCCGGGAGGCACTCAGGCGCTGGGCACCAGGGCCAGGCCGCTTTCCCAGGGGTGCTCGGAGGCACTCGGGTTGGCCGCTTCGCTGGGGTTCAGCGCACGCACGCTGACCAGCCCCGGCGCCGCGTTGCTGCTGACGGTGATGGTCATGATGTAGCCCTGGGTGCCGCCGCCGTCGGTCTGGCCGGGAATCGCCGAGGCATCCGGCAGGAACTGCGTGACCTGGGCCGTGATGCCCGGGTTGGAGAACTGCACCCGTGCATCCGCCGCCGTGGTGTTCGGGTCGGCGCCTTGTACCACCAGCACGAACTGGCCCGAGCTGCCGGGGGCAAAGCTGGCTGGCAAGTCGCTGGGGGATTGGCCGTAGAACAGGTCAATCGGCAGCAACTGCACGGGCCAGGGTTGCGCATCGGTGGTGTTGGCAGCCACGCAGGCACACTCCTTGGGCTGGGCCGTGAGCGGCGCAGGGGTCACGCTGAGGGCCACGTTCAGTTCGTTGGCGATCACCCACACGTAGTCGATCGGCGTGCCGTTGATGGTGATCTCATTGATCGAAAACCCCGCGCTGGCCGGCACCTCGAAGACCGCCTGGAGAATCTGGTCGGAGTTGTTCGGGCCGGTGCCGGCGGTGCCACGGGTAACGCGCCAGTAGCTGCTGACATCCTGGCCTTGCGGGCCTTTCCAGGTGCTGAAGGACTTGGGTTGCTGCAGGTACAGGCCGATAGGGTTGGTCAACGAGATCAGGTTGTTGACCGCCGCCTGGTTCGCGGAGAACCCGATATGCGGGTCGGAGTTGCGGTAGTTCTGCCCGTATTGCGCGCAGCAGATCAGGCTCTGCTGGTTCTGGCTGCTGGTGAGTGGCCGCAGGATGGTGGCCGCCGCCGCCAGGTAGATCTCGGCACTCAGGGTATTGGGGCCGGAAGTCAGGTGCATCGCGCCGCCCGACACGCCCGGTATGCGCACGGTGCCGCTGTTCCATTTGTTCACGGTGTCGTAGGCGGGCTGGCCGGTGGTGGGGTCGAGTACCGGTTCGCCGGCTTTGCCGGTCGGGCCGTCGGCGGTGTAGCGCAGGTACAGGTCTTCGAGTTTCACCTGCGGGTCGACATACGCCTGGTACAGGCCCAGCACGGCACCCGGGTCGATGTTCCACATGGTCAGGAAATACGCCGGGTTCTCGCTGGTGAACATGATGCTGCGCATGTTGCCGTCGGGGTCGCGGGTGATCGACCACTCGCAGTATTCGTCCAGCCAGCCCCGTGGACCCGAGGGCGAAAAGTCGGCGTAGGGGCCGTTCCAGTTGATGGATTTGCACAGCACGCTGGGGATCTGCAGTTGGGTGGCCTTGGGGTCCGGGTACAGCGAATAGAGGGTGTCGTTGAGGGTGATCTGGCCGTGGTCGGTCAGTTGCATCACCTGGTCCAGGGTCATGGCCTTGCCGCCCAGTTGCGGGACCACGGCAGCGCCCTCGTTATAGAAAAACGTCCACAGCCGATTGGGGAAGGGCTGCCAGGTGATGGTCTTTGGCGTCAGCGTGCCGTAGCCGCTCTCCAGCGGGTTGTAATAGCCCGAGCGCGGTGCATCGTTGAGGTTGGACCAGGGGTTGCCGATGATCGACATCTGGGTCCAGCCGGTGACGTTGTTGTTCCAGTCGGTTTCGAACGCCGGCAACTGGTCCTCCAGGCCCAACTTGTTGTAGTCCTTGGGCGCTTGTTCGGCAGGGGAGGTGAATTGGGTGAAGGGTGTGCTCATGTCGGTTCTCCAGCATCGGTGTTGGTGGAGCAGCAACCGGCGCCCGGAGCGGGGCCGGCAGAGGTTTGGCGCGGGTCGTCCCACACCAGTTCGGCGATAAAGCCAGGCAGCGGCGCGTATGCATCGGCCGTCAATACCTGGCCACTATCGGAGTGGGTCACGACCAGCGATAACTGCGCTGTGTCGGTCGGTTTGAGCTTGAGTACCCGGGCATTGCGCGCAGCGTTCAGCGCCCGCGACACGCCCAGGGTGACGCAGCGGCCCTTGTCGTCGACCAGGCCCATGCCGATGCGGCTGAAGCGCCCGACGTAATGCGGGTTATCGGCGCGGGCGTGTTGCGCGGTGGCGTCGGGCTGGTTGAGGAAGGCGTCGATCAGGTAGGTGTCGTGGGTGCAGCGCACATGGTCGAACACCACCCACGGACCGGTGCCTGCCGCCTGGGACTGACGGCAGCACGCAGCCTTGGCCGCGCCGAACTGCGGGGCGACTGGCGTGCCATAGTCGTAGCCGATGTGCCGGCTGTCCTGGGCCATGTCGCCGAGGGTGGTGTAGCGCCAGGCGTCGGCGCTGGTGAAGGTCACGTCATCGGCCTGATGCCCGGCGAAGGGTTGCAACAGGCATTGGGTGGTGTACTGCGCCGCCGGGTTGGCGCGGATCCAGACCTCCAGCATGCGGTCGATGTTGGCGTGATAGGAGCAGAATACCGGGTCGAAGGCGGTGTAGGCGTTGTCGGCCATGTCGCCGCCGATCCAGCCGTGATAGTTGTCGTGGGGCTGCTCGTAGAGTCCGTCGAAATTCAGCGCACGGTTGGGGTACAGGTTGTCCGGTTGCGGCGGGTCGAAGGCCGTGATGTTGGCCCACGGATAGCCTGGCACACCCTGGGGCTGGCTGAAGGTGGTGAACGCCAGCGCATCGACCACCTGCTGCTGGAAGATCCGGCTCATGCCATACAGCTGGGTGCGCTCGAACCGAAAGGCCTCGCCCTGGGTGTAGAACAGCGGGTTGCGCTGCACGTACAGGCAGTCGACACCCTCGACCGGCGCGGTGGCGCAGACCTTGGAGCAGCCATCCTTGGCCGCCGCATAACGCAACGGGTTACGCCGCACCTCACCGGTGCGGGGGTGCACGTAGGTTTCATCGAGGAACGCCTGGGGCAAGCCGGCCTGGGGGCTGCCGTCGACACTGGCGTCTGCGGCCATCCAGTCCCAGTAGGGGATCGCGCAGTCGATCAGTGCTTCCAGGTACAGCAGGTAAGCGCGGTGCCACAGGGCGAAGGCTTCCTGGTAATGCAGGCACCAGTTGGTGTGGATGTAGGCATAGCGCTGCCAGGGCGAGCCACTGTCGGGGTCGCCGATGTGCATTACGTCATCCAGCTTGGCGCGGTACAGGTTCAGTGCTTCGGGGCTCAGGGAGCGGATGTCCTGGCGCACACGCTTGACCGGGTGTGGCAATGCCGGTGGCGGAATGCGCTCGGCCAGGTCAAACGGCGAGATGCTGTCCAGCCGCCAACCCTGGTTGACCCAAAGGCGGAAGGTTTCCAGGGCATCCATCGGCCAGAACTGTTGCTGATCGGTGGTCAGCGGCATGTTGCGCGAGGCCAGGTGCTGGTAGATGGTTTGCGACCAGGTCTTGACCGAGGCCGGGTCTTCCAGGAACACCTCATAGGCGTTCATGCAACCGACCCAGGTGGCGGCGACGGCGGCGCGCTGGGCGGCGGGTATCCAGTAGGGGGCGCTGAACAGCGCCTTGATATCACCGGTCCATGTCGGTTTCGCGACTATCATAAGATCCCTCTCATGCCGCCTTCAGGCCAGGTGTTGGCCGGGCTGCTAAGCTGGAACGATGTTAACTAGCCACTGCGCAGGATTTGTGCAAATTGGCCCGTCTTTGCGACGTATTCATTGCATTTTTTCAAGGACGATTCGGAACCGATGACAGACGCCATGGATTTGAAGATCCTGGGCAAGTTGCAGAAGGATTGCGACCAGAGCCTGGAGTTGTTGAGCGACAGCGTGGGGCTGTCTTCCACCAGTTGTTATCGGCGGATTCGCCGCATGGAGAGCGTGGGGATCATCAAGGCCAAGGTAGCGGTGCTGGATGAACGCAAATTGGGTATTCAGGTGACGGCGTTTTTCCTGATCAAGCTGGACAGGGATAGCCAGGATATTGACCGCAAGATGCAGCACATCCTTTCGACTCATCCGGAGATTCAGGATTGTTACCTGATGACGGGGGAGTTTGATTTTGTGATGGTGGCGAAGTTTCGGGATGCTGCGGAGTACACCGAGTATATCTATCGGTTTCTGGAGACTTATCGGGATATTCCGATTCGGACCTATTCGTCGACGTTGGTGGTTAGGACGGTTAAGAAGTCTTATGAGTTGCCGTTGCAGGGGGTTGGGTTTCGTTCTCGAAGTTGAGTACATATCCGTTTCTTCGGTAACGGCTACTTAGGGTTCCGCTCTTACAGCGGCTCACTTTTGGAAAGGCCGGAAGCCGGCCCAGCCAAAAGTAAGCAAAAGGCCTTCGCCCCAACACTCGGCACTTCGCCTAGGTTCGGCCAGCGTGTTTGACGGGGCGATCCCAGATCAAAAGCAAGAGCGCGGCGGCCTTGGAGCCGACCGGATTGTATGGCCGGTACTCGGTCAAAGTGTGGGAGGGGCTTGCCCCCGATGGCAGTGGGTCAGTCACTGATGAGTTGGCTGACACACCGCCATCGGGGGCAAGCCCCCTCCCACAGTTTGATCTTCATGTATCAGTTGAAGGGTGGTTTGCTCTGGCTCTGGCTCTGGCTCTGGCTCTGGCTTTTGATCTGCTTTTGATTTTGATGTTAGGCGGCCCCCCAAATCCCTGTCGGATTACGGGCACACCGAGCCTAAGCGAGGTGCCGAGTGTTGGGGCAAGAGCGTTTTGCTTACTTTTGACTGGGCCGGCATTCCGGCTTTTCAAAAGTGAGCCGCCGTAAGGGCGGAACCAATAGCCGCCGTTACCCAAATAACGGATATACACACCACCAAGAATTGCCCCCCACCCAATCCCAAATGAAGCTTTCATGACAAAAGTTCGGTAGCCCATGGCCACTCCCGTCTCCTCTGTGTAACGCGCTTGAGCCCACCAGAAAGGTGAGCTTTTCAGCCGCAAGCAGGATGCCAGGAGTGGGGCGATGGGAACTATGGAACGTTACTCGAAAGTGGGCATGCAGGAGCTCGACCAGCGCCTGTCGAAGATCGTCGAAGCGGCGCGCAAGAAGCCGGTGTCGGTCTATCGCTACGGCGCACCCTGGGTATGGATTGTCTCCCAGGAGGACTGGCAGGGCGCCCGCAAGGAAGTGGCCAGCTATATCCCGGCAGGCCATTCCCTGGTGTTGCTGCGCCCGCAGATCGACGAAGTGCTCGACCAGCACCGTGACTGGCTCACCGCCGAACCCGTGATGTCGATCCCTGCGCCGACCGTGCTGCAGATCCTGCTGCTGCAACTGCTGTATTCGGTGCCCAGCGAGCAGCAACTGCATGAACAGCTGAACTACAACCTGCTGTTCCGCTGGTTCGTCGGCCTGGACCTCAACCAGAAGGTCTGGAGTGTTCATGTCCTGACTCGCGACATCGCCACGCTGCTGAACAACCCGCGTGCGGTGCAACTCATCCAGAAAATCATCGGTGACGTGTTTTGTGGCGCCTTGCTGCACATGCCGGAGTTCTCGTTGAACTTCGCCTTGTTGCACACCTGGCTGGCACGCCACGGCAACACCGCGATCACCAGCAATTGAGCAGGCCGTACGCCGGGCATTCGGCGACGGTGCAAACAATCAGACAGTCAGGGGGCGGTGTGGAGCATCTGTTCAAATTAACGCTGGCGCTGTGTTGCGTAACGCTGGGGAGCCTGGCGCAACCGGTGTTGGCCGAGGAAGAGGCGGCGGCGCGCAGGGTCGACGTCAATGAGTACTTCGTGCGCGGCAATACCGTGCTCGATGCGGCGACGATCGAGGAGGCGGTGTACCCGTTCCTGGGGCCGCAAAAGACCCTGGACGATATCGAAGGTGCCCGCGATGCATTGCAGAAGATCTACCAGGCGCGTGGCTACCAGTCGGTGTTTGTAGAGCTGCCGGAGCAGAAGGTCGATGACGGCATCGTCTACCTGCAGGTGAGCGAAACCAAGGTTGGCCGCGTACGGGTGGTCGGCGCCAAGCATTATTCACCGGTGGAAATCCGCGAGCAGGTGCCGGCCCTGGAGGAGGGCGCGGTGCCGGACTTTGCCACGGTGCAAACCCAGTTGGCCGGCCTCAATCGCAGTGCCGGGCGCCAGGTCACGCCGCTGGTGCGCGAAGGCCAGCGCCCGGGCACGATGGATGTGGACCTGCAGGTGGAAGACCAGAACCCCTGGCACGCCACCCTCGGCCTGAACAACGACTACAGCGCCGACACCGAGAAGCTGCGTTCGGTCGCCACGCTGGGTTACGACAACCTCTGGCAGCTGGGCCACAGCATTTCCCTGACCTACTTCACCGCGCCCCAGGACACCGACAACGCCAAGGTCTGGTCCGGTTCCTACAGTGCGCCGTTGAACGAGCGCTGGACCTTGCAGTTCTCGGGTTACCAGTCCGACAGCAACATCGCCACCATCGGCGGCAGTAACGTGTTGGGCAAGGGCCATTCCTACGGCGTGTCGGCCATCTACAACCTGCCGGCGGCGGGTAATTGGGCCCATTCGTTCTCGTTCGGCGTGGACTTCAAGGACTTCGACGAGCAGATGAAATTCGGCTCCAGCAGCGACCAGGTGCCGCTCAAGTACGCACCGTTCACCTTGGGTTACAACGGCTTTCGCTACACCGAACAATCCCAGTTGGGCCTGGGCCTGAACCTGGTGGTGGGCACCCGCGCGTTCTTCGGCTACGGCAGCGATGCCGAAGAGTTCGACTACAAGCGCTACAAGGCCAGCGCCAGTTTCGCCGTGCTCAAGGGCGACCTGAATTACACCTACACCTTTGCCAACGATTGGCAGTCGGCAACCAAGGGCGGCTTCCAGCTCGCGTCGGGGCCGCTGGTTTCCAACGAGCAGTATTCCGCCGGCGGCGCCACTTCGGTGCGCGGTTACCTGGCGGCGGAGCGCACCGGGGATGAGGGTTACTTGCTCTCCCAGGAGCTGCGCACGCCGTCCCTGGCCAAGTTCCTCGGCAGTTATGTGCAGGAGTGGCGCTTTTATGCGTTCGCCGAAGGCGCGCGCATGCGCCTGCACGACCCGCTGCCCGAGCAAGAAGACGAATACAGCCTGGCCAGTGTCGGCCTGGGCACCCGCGCCAGTTTGAGCAAATGGTTGTCCGGCAGCCTGGATTGGGGCTACCCGCTGCTCGATGGACCGAACACCCAGAAACAGGACTCGCGATTGCACTTCAGTGTGCAGGCGACTTTCTGACTTTTTCTTCCGGAGACTTCACCCATGCAACGCCTATTCCTGAGCCTGTTGATCTGCCTGGGCTTCGCGCTCCCGGCCACCGCCCATGCCTGGTGGCAGGACGACTGGCACTACCGCAAACAGATTTCGGTAGACACCACCGCCCAAGGCGCCGCGATCAGCCAGGCCCTGGGTCGCACTGCACTGCTGGTGCGCCTGCACACCGGCAACTTCACTTTTGACGGGGTCAAGGACGACGGTTCTGACCTGCGTTTTGTGAGTGCCGACGACAAGACCGTGTTCAACCACCAGATCGAAAGCTTCGACCCACTGATGGGCATGGCGCTGATCTGGGTCGATGTGCCCAAGGTCGAAGGCGGCCAGCGCCAGGACCTGTGGATGTACTACGGCAACCAGAAGGCCCCGGCCACGGCCAATGGGCAACTGACCTTCGACCCGAGCTACACCGCGCTCTACCACTTTGACGGGGTCAATGGCACCCCGGCCCGGGACACCACGGCCTACGCCAACACCGCGTTGAACGCCACCGGCGCGAGCATCGACGGCGTGATCGGCCGCGCCTTGCAGTTGAGCGGCCAAGCGTTGATGTTGCCGGCCAGCCCCTCGTTACAGCACGCTGCGGGCGGCGCGTTCACGTTCAGCGCCTGGTTGCGCCTGGACCAGGCCAGCGGCGAGCAAGCGGTGCTGGCCCGTCGCGACGGCGGCCATAGTCTGTTACTGGGCCTGAACCAGGGCATGCCGTTCGTGGACGTCGACGGCCAGCGCGCCGTCTCCACTCAACCGCTGAACCCTGGTCAGTGGCAGCACCTGGCGTTCACCGCCGAGGGCGATAAGGTCACGCTGTACGTGAATGGCCGCGAAACCGCGACTCTGGCAGTGGCTCTGCCGGCGTTCAATTCTCAGACCGCCATTGGCGCCGACCTGCCGGAAGCCGGTAGCACCCACCTGCCATTCGCCGGTGCCATCGATGAGCTGCGCCTGTCCAAGGTGGCACGCCCGGCTGCGCTGTTGCTGGCCGATGCCAGCGCCCAGGGCGCCGAGTCGAAGCTGGTGGCCTACGGGGTGGATGAAGAACAATCCGGCTTCGGTTTCGGCAGCCTGGGCTTTTTGCTCAACGCCGTACCGGTGGATGCCTGGGTGATCATCCTGGTGCTGGTAGCGATGATGTTCCAGTCGTGGGTCATCATGCTGCGCAAGAACCGCCAGGTCAGGCGTGTAAGCAGTGCCAACGAGGTCTTCCGCGAGCACTTCGCGCAGATCGGCACCCGCCTGGAGATGTATGCCGACGACGCCCTGTTGGGTGAGCGCCTGACCCATTCTTCGCTGTGGCGCCTGTACCTGGTGGCGGTCAAGGAGATCCGCACCCGCCGTGCCCAGGGCGCGGACACTTCGTCGGTGTCGGCCGCCACCATCGAAGCCATCCGTTGCTCCATGGACGGCGTGCGCACCCGCGAGAACCAGGCCCTGAGTTCCAAGTTGTCGACCCTGTCCAACGCCATCGCCGGCGGCCCGTACATCGGCCTGCTCGGCACGGTGCTGGGGATCATGGTGGTGTTCCTCGGCACGGCGATGGCCGGTGACGTGAACATCAACGCGATCGCCCCTGGCATGGCGGCGGCGTTGCTGGCGACGGCCATGGGCCTGTTCGTGGCGATCCCCGCGCTGTTTGGCTACAACCGCCTGATCACGCGCAACAAGGAAGTCAGTGCGGACATGCGCGTGTTCGTCGACGAGTTCATCACTCGCCTGGCGGAGATGCACGGCGAGAGCCAGCACAGTGAAGCCGCGCACCGCCGCGAACATCACGCATCGGTTCCGGCCTGAGGAGAATCGCCATGGCTTCCGTAAATGCCTCCCACGACGATGACGATGACGCGGCCGTCGACAGCATCAACATCACGCCGCTGGTGGACGTGCTCATGGTGGTGCTGGTGATGTTTATCCTCACTGCGACCGCCCAGGTGTCGGGCATCCAGATTCACCTGCCCAAGGCCAGCGCCTCGGTGTCGTTGTCGCAGGCCAAGACCAAGGCCATCTCCGTGAATGACGGCGGCCAGGTGTTCCTCGACGCCTATCCGGTGACTCTCGGCGAGCTGGAAGAGCGCCTGCGCATCGAGAAAGCACTGAACCCGGACTTCCCGGTGATCGTGCGCGGCGATGCGATGGTGCAGTACCAGAAAGTCATCGAAGTGCTCGACCTGCTGCGCCGGCTGGAGCTGTCCCAAGTCGGGCTGGTCACCGGCAAACCGAGCCAGGGCTGAGTCATGACTGCACAGATCCCGATCGCGCCACCGCCTGTGAAAAACACGCCGCCGTTGCGCCCGTTGAAGTGGGGCGCCGGCCTGTTGCTGGGCGCCGTCGCCGCCTGGTTCTTGTGGCAGTGGGCCAACGACATGAGCGGCGTGCGCCGTGAAGCGCCGAAGGTGCCGACGATTATCCCGTTGCCGCCGCCACCTCCACCGCCGCCGGAAAAACCCAAGGAGCCCGAGCCCCAGGTCGAAGAAAAAGTCCCGGAACCGGTGCCGAGCCCCGAGCCCGAAGAGGTCAAGCCGGTCGAGGAAGCGCCGCCTTCGCCTAACGAGGATTTGGCCAACCCGATGCAGATCGATGGCGACGCCCAGTCCGGCAATGACGGTTTCAACATCGGTGCCGGCAAGGGCGGCGGTATGGCCGGCAGCGGTGGCGGCGGGCTGGGGACCGGCACCTACAAGCAGTACCTGGCCGGCACTTATCAACGGCTGATGCGCGAGGATCCTGAGCTGCGCAAGAAGGCCTTCTCGATACAGATAGACCTGTGGCTGGGCGCCGATGGCCAGGTCACCAAGGCGCTGGTGGCCAAGTCCAGCGGGGATGCCGAGACCGATGCGCAGATGCTCGCCTTGATCCAGGCGCCGCGTGCCACACAGAAACCACCGGCGTCGCTGACGCTGCCCATGCGCCTGTCCCTCAAGGGCCGGCGCCCGGATTGATTGAATCCTTTTTTCAACGGTTTTTACAGGAGTTGCGTACACATGATTTCCCCCGTGAATCGACTGACCCTGGCGGTCGGCATGGTCATCGCGACCCTGGTCGGCCAGGCGGCTGCGGCCCCGGTTGCGCCCTCGGAAAACGTCACCATCAACCTGATCCGTCTGCTGGTGCAGCAGGGCGTGCTGAGCCAGGACACCGCCAACGGGCTGATCGCCCAGGCCGAAAAAGAAGCCCGGCAGGCGCGTCAGGCGAATGCCGCGCCGCTGGTGGCCGCAGGCCCGACCGCAGCCCCCGGCGATGTGCGGGTGCAATACGTGCCGCAGGCGGTGAAGGATCAGATTCGTGACCAGGTCAAGGCCGAGGTCATGGCCACCGCCAAGCAGGAAAACTGGGCACAGCCCAATACTTTCCCGGACTGGATCTCGCGCATCAGCTTTGACGGGGATATCCGCCTGCGGGATGAGTCGCGCTACTTCTCGGGCAACAACAGCAACGAGATCGTCGACTACGCCAAGCTCAATGAAAGTGGCCCGTACGACACCAACAAAGACACCAACACCAAGCTGCCACCGCTGCTCAACACCACCAAGGACCGCGAAAACCTGTTCCGCCTGCGCGCGCGCCTGGGCATGAAAGCGGTACTGTCGCCGGACTGGACCGCCGGCATCCGGGTGGGCACCGGCTCCGACAACAACCCGGTGTCCACCACTCAGACCCTGGGCGGTGGCTTTGGCAAGAAGGACATCTGGCTCGACCAGGGTTACCTGAGCTGGAAGGCCAGCCCGGACGTGACCCTTACCGCCGGGCGCTTCGCCAACCCGTTCTATTCCACCGACATGATGTATTCGGGCGACCTGAACTTCGACGGTATCGCTGCCAACTTCAACCACGCGCTGAACAGTGAGTGGGGCCTGTTCGGCACCCTGGGCGCGTTCCCGGTGGAGTACACCTCCGACTCGGCCAGCAGCAACGGTTTCGACAAGGAAGACAGCGATACCAAATGGCTGTTTGGCGGGCAGATCGGCGCCAACTGGAAAATCAACCGCGAAAACAGCCTCAAGGGCGCGTTGGCGTACTACCACTTCGACGATATCGAAGGGAAGCGCTCCGGCGCTTGCCAGCCCTGGTCCGGCCAGCCGGCCTGTGACAGCGACGGTTCACGCCTGGCCTTCATGCAAAAGGGCAACAGCGTGTTCCTGCTACGCGACATCACCCCCAACCCGGCGACGCCCGGCCTGACCCCGCAGCCGCAGTTCGTGGGCCTGGCGTCCAAGTTCGACGTGCTCGACCTCAACCTGGCCTGGGATGCCGAGCTGCCGAGCGACTTCAAACTGCGCACCCAGGGCAATTACATCCACAACCTGGCCTACGACAAGGGCGAAATGCTCAAGCGCAGCGAAGGCCAGATCGTCAACAACATCAACAGCAACGGTCAGTTTGAAAGTGGCGGCAATGCGTTGATGGTTTCGTTCACCCTCGGCAGCGCGCTGGAAATGCGCAAGCGTGGCGACTGGAACGTACTGGCCGGCTACAAGTACATCCAGCCTGACGCCTTGCCCGACGGCTTCAACGATTCGTCGTTCCACCTGGGCGGCACCAACGCCAAGGGCTACTTCATTGGCGCCAACTACGGCATCGAAAAGAACATCTACGCCAGTGCGCGTTGGTTGAGTGCATCCGAAGTGTATGGCGCGCCGTTCGAGGTGGATGTGATGCAACTGGAACTCAACACGCGCTTTTGATGCGCAGGGAGATGCCACATGAACACGCGAATCTGCGGGCTGTTACTGCTGCTGGTCGCCAGCGGCGCGTCGGCTGAAGGCATGGAGGAGCGCCTGCGCACGCAACTGCGCAGCACCACCCAGCAATTGCAGGCCCTGCAAAGCGAGCAGGCTCAGGCCAGCGCCGCACGCCTTGCTGCGGAAAACCAGGCCAGGCAGGCCCAGGCGCAAATCAAGCAACTGACGGCCGAGCTGGACAAGGCCCGCGCCGTGGCCGAGCAAATGGCCGGCCAGCAACAGAGCCTGCACAGCCAGGCGCAGGCCCAGGTGGCGGCCAGCAATGAGCAGATCGGCAAGTTCAAGAAGGCCTATGACGAACTGCTGGTGCTGGCCAAGGGTAAAGAGGCCGAGCGAGCGCGCTTGCAGGCACAACTGAGTGAACGTGACACACAAGTGCAGCAATGTTCAGTCAAGAATCAACAGATGTACGGCGTGGCCCGGCAGTTGCTCACCGCCTACGAAAAAATCGACGTGGCCGAGGTGATGAGTATCCGCCAGCCGTTCGCCAGCAGCGTCCGGGTCAAGTTCGAGGAACTGGCCCAGGGCTTCGGCGACGATTTGTACAAGAGCCGTTTCGATGCGCCCCAGGCAACTGCCAATCATTGATAGACAGGGAAGAGATCTCCATGAGCGAATTGATCACCAGCGTCACCCCCCAGAGCCTCACCGAGTTGCTGCAGGAAGCCGGCTACCGGGTCAACCAGACTGAGCAAAACGGCATCGTGCAATTGCTCAGCGCCAGCCAGGGCATCGGCTTTGCGGTTCGCTTCGGCAACCCGGCGGCGGAGCAGGGCGGTTATGTGGATTTCACCTACAGCTGCGCACTGCGTATCCAGGGCGAGCTGCCCGAAGGCCTGGCCCAGGTGTGGAACGCTTCGCGGCGCTTTGCGCGGTTGTCGGTGCAGAGCGAATTCCTGCTGATGGAAATGGACGTGGTGGTGGCCGGTGTCGGCGCTACGCACCTGCGCAGCCAGCTGGAATTGTGGGACCGTCTGTTGCAGGAATTTATTGTTTACCTGCGTGAATACAGCCAGCAGGCGGCGCAGTTGCAGGCTGAAGCCGAGGCGCCGGTATTGTGAAAAAGCCAACCCTGATGGTCGGCGCGGGTGCGCTGGCCTTGCTGGTGGTGGCGGTTGGCTTGAGCCTGCGGCCGGGCAGCGACCCGGTGGCTGCGCAGCAACCGGCGCCGGTGAGCAACCCGGCAGCGAGCGGGCCGGCAGTGGCGCGCCTGGGCAATCAGCAGATTGACCTCATGGAACTGAAAACCGTGCTGGCCAGCCTGCCTGTCGAGTCCCGCGAGCAATTGCGCGGCAATCGTGGCGCGTTGGAAACCTGGATCCGTTCACGCCTGGCGCAAAAGGCGGTGCTCGAACAGGCTGACGCCCAGGGCTGGCGCCAGCGCCCGGACGTGGAGCAGCAAACCCGCGCCGCCGCCGAGCAGATTGTGTTTCGCGACTACATGTTGTCGGTCAGCCAGGTGCCGGCCGATTACCCCAGCGCCGCCGAATTGCAGCAGGCCTACGACAGCGGTAAATCGCAGTGGGTGACGCCGGCGTTGTATCGCGTGAGCCAGATTTTCCTCGCGGTGAATGACCCACAAGCCGTTGACAGTGTGCGCCGCCAGGCCCAGGAACTGAGCCGTCGCGCCCAGGCGGCGCCGAATGAGTTCGCCGCCCTGGCCACGCAGTTTTCCCAGGACACCGACTCTGCTGCACGCGGTGGCGACTCGGGCATGCAGCCGTTGCAGCAACTGGTGCCGGAAGTGCGCAGTGCGGTGTCGCGCCTCAAGGTCGGTGCCGTGTCGGACGTGGTGCAGAGCGCGGCGGGGTTCCATGTGCTCAAGCTCACCGGCCAGCAACCGGCACGCACCGCGACCCTCGACGAACTGCGTGAACGCCTGACCCAGGCCCTGCGTGCCCAGCGCCAGGAGCAGATCGCCAAGGCTTACCTCGAAGGCATGCTCAATACCGCCACCCTGAGTATCGACGGCGCCGAGTTGAACAAAGTGCTGGAGTAATACACGTCAACCCGCATTGGATGCACAGACTGACAAGACAGGGAGTCTCCCATGGCATTTCTAGAACCGTCTGCCCCTCAGGGGCCGTCCGCTTATCGTGCGCCAGCCGAGGGCCGCAACAGTTGGCTGGCCCTGGCCCATGAGATCGACCCGGAAGTGGCGCGCTACTTCCTGGTGAGTGCACGCTGCGGCTGTTTCATGCAGGCGGCGCGCAGTTTGAATATCAAGGCCACGCTGTTGCGCAAGCGTCTGGCGCAGTTGGAGGAACACCTGCGGCATTCGCTGTTCAGCTACCAGGGCAATGGTTTGGTGCTCAGTCGAGATGGCCAGCAGCTGCAGGCGCAGCTGATTGCCCTGGCCCATGAACGACGCCTGCCGGTGACGGAGCAGCCGCTGATTCGGCTGGCCGTGGCCGAGCCGATCCTGCATGACATCCTTGGGCGCGATCTGATCGCGTTGCTGCGCCGCAATGCCAGCGTGCGCCTGGAGATCATCTCCATCGACAGTCAGGTGTCGTTGCAGGCGGTGGATGTGGACGTGGTGCTGTGGCTGTCAGACGCCGACGGGCCGGTGCCGGGTCCGAGCTTTGCCACTGAGCCACCCCGAGCCTTGGCGCGCTTGCAGTATCTGCCGCATATCGCCAAGCGTTATTCGCGGTTGACCACGCGGCCGGACAGTGTGGAGGACCTCGACGATTACATGCTGGTGCAATGGCAGCCGGATGCGCAGGTGGGGGCTTTGCAGGCGTGGAACCAGGTTGTACAGGAGCGCCTGGCGGCAGTGGTGCAGGTGCAGGCGTATTCGCTGATGCTGGAGATGATCCGTTGTGGCGCGTGCATTGGGTTGCTGCCGCATTACATCAGCAGCTTTGACCGGGGGCTGGTGGCGTTGCCGGGGTTATTGACCGAGAGCATGCAGCGCCAGGTGTGGTTGGCGGTGAATGCGCAGGTGCGGGATGAGGAGGCGGTGCGGATGATTGTGGAACTGATCGTTGGCACCTTTGAAGGTCGGCGGGAGTGGTTTGACTGACAGATTTCTCTTAGATCACCGAATTCCCCTGTGGTGAGCGGGGCAAGCCCGCTCGCCACAAAAAACACTTATTTCAGTGTTGCAGCACGCCGCGAAAGGTCGCGCTCAGGGCACGCAGTGTCTCCCGTGAGCGCACATCGGTGATGCGGCTGTAAAGCACCACTTCACTCACCGGCAAGGGTGGCAGGCCGTATTGCTCGCTCACATCTACCGCGCCAGACGGCGCCACGCGGCGGGCGAGGGCGGCGACGCCCAATCCGGCGCTGACGGCAGCACCGACGGCCATGACGCCGCCGCCCACGAAGACTTCGGTCCAGTCGATGCGCGCCGCGTCCAGTGCGCGGGTCGCCAGGTGACGAACACCGCAGGGTGCGGCCATGGTCGCCATGCGCAGGGGCGTGCCTGGGGTGTGTTGCCAGGTGGGGGCGGCGAACCAGCCGAAGCGTTCCACTGCCAGCACTTCACCGTCCCGGCGGTCGCCCTCGTTGCGCACGATCACGGCGTCCAACTCATTGCGATCAAAAGCGGCAACCAGTTCGCGGGAGGAGGCGATGCGCACTTCGAGGATCACCAGCGGGTCGTAGGCGGCCAGGCGGCTGAGCCAGGCCGGCAGGTCGGGGCCGGCCACGTGGTCGCTGATGCCGATGACCAGGCGCCGGGGCGTGTGAGTCGCCATGTCGCCCAAGGCGCGTTCATGGGCATTGAGCAGGGCGCGGGCGGCGATGATGAACTGTTCGCCTTGGGGCGACAGCCGTACATGGCGAGGCGTGCGCTCGAGCAGGCGGTAGCCGAGGCGCTCTTCCAGGCGTTTGAGCTTGAGGCTGATGGCCGCCTGGGAGGTGTCGAGGGCTTCGGCGGCACGGGTGAAACTGGCGAAATCCGCCACCAGCACAAAGGCCTGGACGGTATCGATATCCAGCGGTCTGAGGGCGTCAGTCATATTCAATCCTTATCGCACATATATCGAAGGATATCTTGTTGAAATCATCGCCGCTGCGCAAGCTGAACGCTCATCTTGCACAGGAGTTCTCGCATGTTTGCCAAACAGTATTCACACCGCTTGCCAGCCGACTATGACATGGGCGTGATTCACCGGCGCGCCGCGCAATTGGGGCCGTTGTGGGATGACGCCGAGGGGTTGCTGTTCAAGGCGTTTATCGCCCGCGAGCAGGGGGGCAAAGTGTATTCGTCGGTGTACCTGTGGGCCGACCCGTTGCAGGCCGCTGACTTTTTATTGGGCGAGCGCTTCCAGAAGGTGCTCGACAGCTTTGGTCGCCCGCATATCGAGAGCTGGTTGCCGCTGGATGTACAACGTGGCCCGGCGCAGGGCGCAGTGAGTTTGTACCGCGAGGAATGGCCGCTGGAGGCGGGCGCGGACAGGGCGGTGGCCTTGGCCGAGGGAAAACGGCGCAATCAACAGGTGGCCGACAGCGCAGAGACCTTTGCGGTGTTCCTGGCGCTGGATGTGCAAGCGTGGCGCCTGGTGCGGTTCACCTTGTCGGCCAAGGCGCTGGACGCGCAGCACCCAGGGACGGGTTACCAGGTGCTCTATCTGGCACAAGGCGTTGCGCGACTGGGATAACTGCGCCAGTCTTGGTGGCCTCATTCCCTGGGTCCAAGCACGCTGCGATGCAAGCCACACGTCTGACACTTATTTGCCATGCCCTCACGCCCCTGCAAAAACAGGGGCGTTTCTGCGATGACGAGCCGGTGGCGATGGATTGGCAGGGGGCGGCCGGCTCTCTCGCTGGGCGTTATAGGAAAAAGCCGCGTTTACTCTGCGCTCCCGAGCTGCGTACTCGGCAGACGGCGGGCTTGTTCGGCAATGACGCGGTGATCGAAGACGCCCTGCGCGATGCTGATTTCGGCCAGTGGAAAGGCCAGGCCATCAACCAGCTCAATAGTGATGAGTTGAATACCTGGCTCACCGACAGCACCTTCGCGGCCCAGGGTGGGGAGTCAGTCGATGACCTATGTGCACGTGTAGCGCAGTGGCTGAAAACCCTCGAAACCCAACCCGGCCATATCGTCGCAATCACCCACCCCTTTGTGATCCGCGCCGTGTTGTTGCAGGTGATGCAGTTCCCGCTGTCGATGTTCTACCGTATCGACGTCGAACCGTTGTCCGCCACCGAGCTACGCTTCAACAACGTCTGGCGCCTGCGCCTGGAAACTCACGCCTGAGCGCCTGAACATGGCAAAATCCACGCCCCGCAATGAGAGCAACCCATGAAACGCATCCTGATCATCGGCATTGGCGCCGGCAACCCTGACTACATCACGATGCAGGCCGTGAAGGCGCTCAACCGCACCGACGTGTTTTTCCTGATGGACAAGGGCCAGAGCAAAGACAAGTTGATCGACCTGCGTCGCGAGATCTGCGAGACCTACATCACCGAGCCGGGTTATCGCTTCGTTGAGGCCGAGTGCCCGGAGCGCGTGCGCGGCGATATCGACTACACCACCGCCGTGCAGGACCTGAACCGCGACAAGCAACAGACCTTCGAACGCATGATCAACGAAGAAATGGCTGACGGTGAAGTAGGTGCTTTCCTGGCGTGGGGCGACCCGGCGTTATACGACAGCACCATCCGCATTTTGCAGGCGATTCTGGCCAGTGGCCGTTGCGCCTTTGAGTTCGAGGTGATCCCCGGTATCACCAGCGTGCAGGCGCTGGCCGCACAGCATAAAGTGGCGCTGAACCGTATCGGCAAGTCGGTCGAGATCACCACCGGGCGCCGTCTGGCGGCGGGGCAGGCGAGTGATGCGGACACCCTGGTGGTGATGCTCGACGCGGAAGACTCTTACCGCACCGTGGCCGATCAAGGCCTGGACATCTACTGGGGCGCCTACCTGGGCACGCCGGATGAAATCCTTATCAGCGGCAAGGTCAGTGAAGTGGCAGAAGAAATCGAACGGGTGCGCAAGGCGGCGCGCCTGGAAAATGGCTGGATCATGGACACTTATCTGCTGCGCAAACCCTGAGGTCACGTCCCATGTTCAAACTGTTTGCCCTGGCGCTGACCCTGGTGGTCGGCGTCGCTCATGCCGACGATACGCTGCACACCGACTTGCCGTTGTCGTACCTGGAACAGACCCAGGGCGATGCGCGCAACCAGCCGCTGGTGATTTTCCTGCACGGTTTCGGCAGTGACGAAGAGGATTTGTTCGGCATCAAGGACGCGCTGCCGTCCACCTGGACTTACCTGTCGGCCCGCGCGCCGATGCTGGTGGACCCCCACGGCTATCGCTGGTTTACCAAGACGCCCGGTGACGGCGAATACGATGGCGAGACCGCCGACCTGCAACGTAGCGCCCGGCTGATCGAAGACTTTGTCGGCAAAGCCACCGTCAAATACCACACCCAGCCGGATCGGGTGTTCCTGGTGGGCTTCAGTCAGGGCGCGATCATGTCTTACGAGGTAGGGTTGCGTCGGCCGGAACTGCTGCGTGGGATTGCAGCGTTGAGTGGCAGCGTGTTGCCGGTGCTCAAGGCTGAGCTGAAGCCGGATGCGTCACTGGGCAAGCTGGCGATTTTCATTGGCCACGGCACTTTGGACCAGGCGCTGCCTTATGCGTCGGCCACTCGGGCGAATGAGGTGTTGACGGGGTTGGGATTGAAGCCGGAGTTCCACGGATATCCGGGCATGCCGCATACCATCAGTGAAACGGAAGTGCAGGACCTGAAAGCCTGGCTGGAAAAGAGCCTGAATTAAACGCGGTCGAGCACTGTGAGAGGGGCTTGCTCCCTCCCACATGTGGATCGGGTTGTCTGGAAGATTGTTATTTCCCGCCGGTAATCTGCTTCACCAACGCGGCATGCCCCTTCGCATCATCCGCCCGCGAAATCGCCTGGATCACCAGCAGGTGATTGCCCGAACCGCCCAGGAACGTCGAATTCAGCGTCTTGCCGCCGCCCTGGGTGGCGGTGCTGTCCACCTGGCGCAGGCCCAGACCCTTGAAGGTCAGCTTCTTCTCGCTCTGTTTCTTGAAGTCCGGCAGGGCGGCGCTCTGGTCCTTGACGAAGCCGGCCACGGCGCCGTCCAGGAATTTCGCGTCGTTATCCCCAATAGTTACCCCATCGTTGCGCACGGTTTCGGCGACGATCACCACGCTTTTCGTGGTCTGGTTGGCGTACATCGTGCCTTGGGTATCGGCAGTGCCGTCCTCCGCCTTGCCAGCCGGCAGGGTGTCGGCGGCGTAGGCTTTGGGCAGGTTGAAGGTGAACTTGCCGCCCAAGGTGGAGATAGTTTGGGTGGTCGGCTTGGACGCGGCGAATACGCTGCCGGCGGTCAGCGCGAGGGCCAGCAGGACGGTGGTCTTGGTGAAAGTGGCCATGAAGCGCTCCAGGGGATGAACAAGATTGCGGCGTATTCTGTCAGAAAAGTCGCAATCTCGTTCACCGGCAGCCTCACAGCTTGTCGGACTCTTCCTCCAGTCGATCCATCTCAAACAGCCGCGCCAGTTCTGCCCGTGCTTCCTGGGCGGTTTGCATCACCTTGGCCGCGTCGTCGTACACTGCGTGTTGCGCGGCCAGCACTTGCAGGTCGTGGTTCTTGAAGCGGGTGATGCGTGCATCGGCCTGGGCCTGGCTCAAGCCGAGGCCCACCAGGGTGCGGCGGCTCATTTCCAGGCTGGAATAGAAGGTTTCGCGAACCGGCGAGGCGTCCAGGTCGACTAGGCGGTGCACGTGCTGGCGGTTACGTGCACGGGCGATGATCTGCATGTGCGGGTAGAGGTTGCGCACCAACTCGGCGGTCTTGATGTTGATCTCAGGGTCGTCCATGGCGATCACGAAGAACTCCGCCTGGTCGACCTTGGCCGCGTGCAGGATCTCGGGGCGTTGCGGGTCGCCGTAGAACACCGGCATGCCGCCGAAGCTGCGGGTCAGCTCGATGGTTTCCACCGAGGTGTCCAGGGCGATGAACGAGATGTTCTGTGCCCGCAGGATCCGCGCCACGATCTGGCCCATACGGCCCATGCCGGCGATCACCACGCGCGGCGCATCGCTTTCGATGGTGCGATATTCCTCGGGCACTTCCACCGGCTTGGCCTTGGGCTTGAACAGCTTCGGGCACACCAGCAGCAACAGCGGCGTCACCGCCATGGACAGGGTGATGGTCAATACCAGCACGTCGTAGAGGTGCGGTTCGAACAGGCCCTGGTCGCGGCCGATCTTGAACACCACGAAGGCAAATTCACCCCCGGCCGCCAGCACTACGCCCAGACGCAGGGCGCTTTCGCGATTGAGGTCACCCACCATGCGGCCCACGGCATACAGCAGCGGCAATTTCAGGCCTATCAACAGCAGCGTCAGGCCAATCACCACCAGCGGCGAGCTGAGCAACAGGCTGAGGTTGGCGCCCATGCCCACGCTGATGAAGAACAGCCCCAGCAGCAGGCCCTTGAATGGCTCGATCTGCGATTCCAGTTCGTGGCGGTACTCCGAGTCCGCCAGCAGCAGGCCGGCGAGGAAGGCGCCGAGGGCCATGGACACGCCCACCAATTCCATCAACCACGCCGTACCAATCACCACCAGCAGCGCGGTGGCGGTGGATACTTCACGCAGACCGGTCTTGGCCACGATGCGAAACACCGGTCGCAACAGGTAGCGTCCGCCGATGATCACCACGGCGATGCTGCCGAGGATCTGCAGTACGTGTTGCAGGCCCTGGGCCTCGGTGGTCGGGTGATCGCTGCCGGCCAGCAGCGGCACCATGGCGATCAGCGGGATCGCGGCGATGTCCTGGAACAGCAGGATGGCAAAGGCCAGGCGACCGTGGGGCTGGTTCAGCTCCTTGCGCTCGGCCAGGCTTTGCAGGCCGAAGGCAGTAGACGACAGCGCCAGGCCCAGGCCCAGCACGATAGCGCTGTTCCACGACTGGCCAAACAGCCACAACGCCACCACGCCCATTACCAGGCCCGTCAGCAGCACCTGCGCCAGGCCGACGCCGAACACCGCCTTGCGCATCACCCACAGACGCTTGGGTGACAGCTCCAGGCCGATGATGAACAGCAGCAACACCACACCCAGCTCGGAGAACTGCGCGACGCTTTGCGGGTTGCCGATCAGGCCGAGCACCGAGGGGCCGATGATCACACCGGCGAACAGATAGCCCAGCACCGCGCCCAGTTGCAGGCGTTTGGCCAGGGGCACGGTCAGCACGGCGGCGAGCAGGAACACCACGGCTGCTTGTAACAGGTTGCCTTCATGGGGCATTGGAAACTCCAGGATCTTCAAAACCAATCAACAGGCAGGTATTAGAGCGCTTTTTACATTTGGATAATTGTGTTTTTGCGGCGCAGGAGGGGGAACACGCAGTATTTTTCAAGGTTCCGAGCGCTTCGCGTGTTGTATGCCTTTGATCCGCCGATGTGCGTTGTTGCTGATCGGTGGAGACAAGACAGGGCGACACCAATGGTATGAGGAACAGGTCCCGATGGCAGAAAAGCTATATGACGTGCATTTGGAAACATTGCAAAAGCCCGGCACGTGCAGGGTTTTGTTTTATCCGGTTATCAATCGCCTTGCATGACCGCAACTTGCCCGACCGGTGCGAGATTCACTGGCCGGCGATACAACCCTACTGCCAACCGGGCGCCTTTTCCCCCAGCGGTACGGCGATGAGCCTCGTCCTTTGTTACTATCGCCGTCCCTTGTCGCCAGGAGTCACTGCCCCATGCAGCACCAGTGGGATGAAATGCACCGCACCCGCAAGCCCACCTTCGTACTGTGCGGCGAGCCTCAGGGCGACGTGCTCAATCTCTATGTTCACGGTTATTCGGCGTTCTTCAATCGGCAACAATTGGGTGGCTTCAAGGAGCAGTTGGCGAGTATCGAAGGTTCGACCAACCTGATGCTGTTCTGGCCGGCCGGGCATTTCCTGGAAAATCTGTTTGCACCCTTCAAGGAGGTGATCGGCGCAGTGCTGGGCGGCGGCAGCCTGGGCGCGGCGACCGTCGGGGTGGGCAAGGCGATTGCCTATTTTCTCGATCACTACAAAAGCGTCGAGGCGCGGGT
The DNA here is from genome assembly GCF_019823005.1 of Pseudomonas sp. DR208. Lineage (NCBI taxonomy): Bacteria > Pseudomonadati > Pseudomonadota > Gammaproteobacteria > Pseudomonadales > Pseudomonadaceae > Pseudomonas > Pseudomonas sp. DR208. The sequence continues at coordinate 4,076,929 of NZ_CP081944.1, read as the reverse complement.
GGACGAAGTCGCCAAAAGCCTGTTGCCGGAACTGGCCAACTACCTGCACGGTGAATCCCTTGATGTGCGGCGTATCAACCTGATCGGTCATTCCCTGGGGGCGCGCATCCTGGTCAAGAGCTTGCTCGCCAGCCCCGAAACCGCCCGTGAGCTGCCGTTGGACAACCTGTTGTTGATGGGCGGGGCGATCTGCACGTCGAGCCCGTGGGACGTGGTGTCGGCGCCGCTCAAGGGGCGAGTGATCAACTGCCACTCCAGCAAGGACTGGGCCTTGGCCATAAAGCCGGACACCGAACGCTGTATCGGCCGTTATGCAATCCCGGTGACACCGGCGCTCAAGGCCAAGGTCACCAACGTGCACCTGGCGACTTTCGATCACGCCGCCTATTGGCCGCAGTTGCAGACGGTGGTGCAGTACACCGACCTGCTGCACGAGCGGCGCGGCATGATCCGCTCTGACCAGCGCAGTGCTGAAGTACGTTTTGCCGAGGAGGACATCGATTTGTTCCCGGCGCTGGTGCAGGTCCGGCCGGAAGAGTTGAAGTTCCTCGCCGAATTGATGGCGCAAAAGCGCAGTGCATCGATAGACGCCACGGTGCGCGAGCCGCTCAAGTTGGCTGTTGAGCTGCAACGCATGGGCGGCGACAGCTTCATGAACCTGGCCCGTGGGCATGGTGTGGGTTACCGCCAGATCGCCGAAGATGTGGTGCGGCGGCTGGGGATCAAGTTCGACGAGGCGCTGGATACTGTCGCTCTGGCCGATCTCGAAGCCAGGGTCGCCGAGAAACTCATCGAACAGTACAAGGATAAACTCAGCAACGCGGACCGACAGGTGTTCGACGCAGAACTCAAGGCTGCCGCGCAAAAGGAGCAGGGCTTGTTCAGCCGTTTTGACGTAGGCCGTTCGGCTGCCACCGCGTTGAGCGGCACGGCGCTGGCCGGGCTCACCGGTTTTATCCTGCGCCGTGGCGCGGCCACGGCAATCCCGGTGGTGGGCCAGGCGTTGGCGGCGGCGATGCTGGTGGTGAGCGGCGTGCGAGCATTTTCCGGCCCGGCGTATTCGATCACCACGTTGGCCGTGCTGGTGATCGGCGTGATTCGCCAGCGCATGGAGCGTGAAGCGCTGAACCAGGAGATGGACCTGGTGGTGCAGGTAGTGGAGGCATTCGACCTGCCAAGGGACACGGTGATGCGCACGGTCGTGTCCGACTGATAAGCTGCATCCTTGTCTTGTATGTTTGCCTGGGATACCGCGTGAAATTCAGCCTGCCGAAAATTGCTACCGCCCCGTTCTGCCCGCCGGAAGTGGCCGGCTCCGTCGCCGTTGACCCCAAGGCCTCGTTCTTCAAGCGCATGTTGATGTTCGCCGGCCCTGGCTTGCTGGTCTCCATCGGCTATATGGACCCGGGCAATTGGGCCACGGCCATCGAGGCCGGTTCGCGCTACGGCTACAGTCTGTTGTTCGTGGTGTTGCTGGCCAGCCTGGCCGGGATGGCGGTGCAGTGCCTGTGCTCGCGGCTGGGCATCGCCACCGGCAAAGACCTGGCGCAGCTGTGCCGTGAGCGCTACAGCAAGGGTTCCGCTCGCACCCAATGGGTGCTGGCGGAAATCTCCATCATCGCCACCGACCTTGCCGAAGTGTTGGGCTGTGCCCTGGCATTCCACTTGCTGCTGGGGGTATCGCTGACCACCGGCATTGTGATCACCGCCTTTGACACGCTGTTGGTCCTGGCCCTGCAAAACCGTGGCTTCCGGCGCCTGGAAGCGATCATGCTGGCGCTGGTGGCGACCATCGGCGTGTGTTTCTTTATCGAACTGGTGCTGATCAAACCGTACTGGCCGGACGTATTCGGTGGTTTCGCCCCGTCACTCTCGGCCATCAGCGACGCGGCGCCGCTGTACCTGGCCATCGGTATCCTCGGGGCCACCGTGATGCCCCATAACCTCTACCTGCACAGCTCCATCGTGCAAACCCGCTTGATCGGCAAGGACCTCGCCAGCAAAGTGGATGCGGTCAAGCTGGCGCGTATCGACACCATCGGTTCATTGGCCCTGGCGCTGCTGGTCAACGCCGCGATCCTGATTCTCGCCGCCGCCGCTTTCCACAAGACCGGCCACACCGAGGTGGTCGAGATCCAGGACGCCTACCACCTGCTTGACCCGCTGGTGGGCGGTGCCTTTGCCAGTATCTTGTTCGGTATTGCGCTGTTGGCGTCCGGGCAAAGCTCTACCTTTACCGGCACCATCGCTGGGCAGGTGATCATGGAGGGCTACCTCAACCTGCGCATCCCCTGCTGGCAACGTCGGCTTATCACCCGTGGGTTGGCGCTGATTCCGGCGTTTGTGGGGGTATGGCTGATGGGCGACGATGCCATCGGCAAGCTACTGATCCTCAGCCAGGTGGTGCTCAGCCTGCAGTTGCCATTCGCGCTGTATCCGTTGATCCGCATGACCGGCGATAAACAGCTGATGGGGCCATTCGTGAATCGGCTGCCGACGCGGTTGCTGGCGTGGTTTCTGTTTGCGCTGATCAGTGGGGCGAATGCCTGGTTGATTGGGCAGTGGGTGTTTGGTTGAGGTGGTGCTGTCGTCGAGATGAGTTAGACCAGGATCGCCAAGGACGTGTATTGGGCGATGTGGGGATCGGCGGTCAACAGCCTCATGGGTTCGCTCATGGCTGTCGCAACGATGAGCCGATCAAAAGGGTCCTTGTGATGGTGTTCGAGATCCTTGACCGCGATGGCATGTTCCGAGGTGACGGGCAGCTCGACAAATCCGCTTTCCAGGCAGTACTCACGGATTTCATCCAGATCGACAGCGAGTTTCCCCAGGCCGACCTTGATTGCCATCTCCCAGAATGTCGCAGCGCTGATGTAGATCTCTGCGGCATTCTCAATCAGCTTCCTGGCTTTGCCGGATAGCCTGGGGTCTTCCGTCAGGGTCCAAAGCAGAATGTGGGTGCCCAACAGCACTCTCATGCACGCTTGCCTTCGAAGGCATCCAGCAGATCGTCAGGCAAAGGTGCGTCAAAGTCTTCGGGAATGATGAACCTGCCTTTCATGGCACCGATTCTGTGACCCTTGGATTTCCCCATGGGCACAAGCTGTGCCATCGCACGTCCATGTTTGGCTATGGTGATGACCTTGCCCGCAGCGGCCTCATCCACCAGTTTTGACAGATTGTTTTTCGCTTCGCCCAAAGGAACCGTGATCATGTGGTTATCCCCATATTTTGGCCAAAATATAGCCAAAACTGGGTGCGCTATCAAAGACGGCCAGACCACTGGCGGACGCGGCACGCTCAGATCGCGATGGTTTGTGATACGTGACTTTCATGGCAGTTCTCTAAAGGAAGATGTGGCGAAAGTCTGCCGTAACAGGCTTGGCCAGAAGAATACTGGCCCGAAAAAACAGAATGGAACTACTTCCTCCTGTAAGAAAATTCCTGATGTGGCGATGTTTCTCCCGAGCCTCTTTGCTCACCGATCCCAATACGGCACCCCCCCGAAACACTCCACAAAATAATCAATCACCGTCCGCACCTTCAGCGACAAGCGCCGGCTGCCCGGCCACAGTGCCGCAATCTGCTGCGGTTCCAGGGTTGTCGCCACTTCATAGTCGGTCAGCACCGCCTGCAACGTGCCTGCGCGCAAGCCTTCGCCGATCAACCAGGAGGGAAACACCACCAGCCCCAGCCCTTGCTCGGCGGCGTGGGTCAAGGTGTCAGCATGGTTGCCGGTGATCGGGCCCTTGACGCTGTAGGGCGTCCAGTCGCCCTGGCCCTTGCGAAAGAACCAGCGCTGCTGGCCGGTGACGCCTTTGTAGGCCAGGCATTGATGGTTGCTCAGCTCGTCGGGGTGCTGCGGGGTGCCATGTCGGGCCAGGTAGGCGGGGCTGGCGGCGATGCGAAAGCGTTGGGGCGCGAAGATGCGGGCCTGCATGCTGGAATCGTTGAGCACGCCGATGCGGAACAGCAGGTCGGTACCGTCCTGCAGTGGGTCGACGTAAGTGTCGGTCTGCTGGATGTCCAGTTGCAGCTTCGGATAGCGTCGGCACAATTCGCCCAGCCACGGTGACAGGTGACGCTGGCCGAATACCATGGGTGCATTGATGCGCACCAGGCCGCTGGGCTCGCTTTCCTGTTCCTGTAACGCCTGGCCGGCGGCTTCCAGTTGTTCCAGCATCAACCGCGCATGCCGCCCCAGCAGCCGACCGGCTTCGGTGGGGCTGACCGCGCGGGTGTGACGGTACAGCAACTGTTGGCCAAGAGCCTGTTCCATCAGCTGTATCTGCCGGGAGATAGAGGAGGGTGCCAGGCCTTCGCGGCGAGCCACTTCGGAGAAGCTGCCCAGGTCCAGCACGGCCACGAACAGGCGCAGCGCCTTGAAACTCAATTCATTCAAGCCTTGCATCATGTCTCCAGGCTGTGCGTTTTGCGCAAAGGTGTTGTCGACATGCTCCCATTTATCGCACAGCTCGGCCACCGGATAATGCGCGCCATGTTTCCTTTCTTGAGCGCGGGTGATGTATGCAAGCAAGTTCCATCGAGGGTGTGGCGCAAGCCAGGCCGAAAAAAAACGTCTTGAGGGTGCTGTTGCTGCCGCTGGTGATCCTGGCCGGCATGGGCCTGTCGGTAGAAGCCGGGTTGCTGGGCCCGCTGGGTGTGCAGGTCGGCCACTTGTGGGCGACCCTGAGCATTTTCGGGGTGGGCTCGGCGATCCTGTATCTGCTGCTGTTGTTCAGTGGCCCGCAAAAGGGCCCGGCGCTCTCCGAACTGCCGCGCTGGCAGCTGATCGGCGGTTTCCTGGGACCGATCTACGTGGTCGTGCTGACCCTGGCCACGCCGCACATCGGTATTGCGATGACCATGATCGCGATTTTGTCCGGGCAGGTCGGCAAGAGTGTGCTGATCGACCATTTCGGCTGGTTCGGCTCGGCGCGCAAGCGGGTCAATGGCGAACGCTGGATTGCCTTGGCACTGATTGTGGTGGCACTTGTTCTGATTGCACGAGGTTAAGGCGATGAATCTGATTCTGTTACTGGTAGTGGTGGTCGCCGCAGGTGCGGTGTTGAGCGTGCAAGCGGCGATCAACGGTCGCCTGGGCCAGGCGGTGGGGGTGTTGCGTGGCAGCCTGGTGACCTTCTCGGTGGGGGCGATTGTCACCGCGTTAATGATTTTCTTCTTTGAACCCGTCCAGGCGGTGAGCCTGCTGGACGTGCCGAAATGGCAACTGACCGGTGCGTTGTTCGGTGTGGTGTACATGATGGTGATGGTCGGCGCGGTGCCGGTGGTCGGCACGGCCGTTGCCACCGTCGCGGTGATCGTCGGCCAATTGGGCATGGGCATGCTGATCGACAACTTCGGCTGGCTGGGCAACCCGGCCATCGAGCTGTCGAGCAGCCGCATCGTGGCGATGGCCTGCCTGGCGTTGGCGCTGGTGTTCATGTATCGCAGCAATACCCGCACCGACTGATGGCTTGAACCAACGAAGGCGGGCCGCAGTCACTGCTTAAGGTGTCGGCGCCCGCCGCACCGGGACGACCATGAAGAAGGAGTCTGACCATGCCAGATAAAACCTGTGCCTGCCCACACTGCAAATGCGTGCTGGGACCTGATGCGGTCATGAAGGACGGCAAGGGCTATTGCTGCCAGGGCTGTGCCGAGCACCATGCCCATGGTGAGCCGTGTGCGGCTGCGACGGGGTGTGAATGTGCCAAGTCTGCCAAAGGCTAGCGGTGTTTGAACCGGTGGGGGCATGCGTGCTCCCACACGGTTTGCGGGCCGCAAAAATCGCTCGGATTGTCGTGCGGCGGTGATTACCATAGCGACTCTCCTTCGAATGATGTGCACCCCATGGCCCTGGCCGCGCCGCCTGACCTCAGTGATCCTGCCGTTCCCGTGCAACCTTTGGCGCGCACCTATCCGCGTGGGCTCTACATTGAACCCCACAGCCACGACTGGGGCCAGTTGCTTTATGCCATGAGCGGCGTGATGTGGGTCGACACCCCGCAGGAAGCGCTGGTGGTGCCGCCACAGCGTGCCGTATGGCTGCCGCCCGGCGTGGAGCATGGTATCCGCGTGGTCTCGGACTTGCAGATGCGCAATATCTACCTGCGCCCGGCCCTGGCGGCAACGCTGGACAGCCAGGTGCAGGTGATCGAAGTCGGTGGGTTGTTGCGCGAGCTGATCGTCACGTTGGTGGACGAGGGCGACAACGGTGAGGTGGCTTACTACGACGCGCTGGTCAGCCTGGCTTTGCTGGAGCTGCAACGGGCGCGTCGCTCGCCGATTCGCATCGCCATGCCGGTGGAGGCCGACCGTCGGCTGATCAATGCCTGTCAGGCGGTCATGGCTGCGCCGTCCCTGGAGATCCCTTTCGAGCAGCATGCCGAAGCCGCCGGCGCCAGCGTGCGCACCCTTGCGCGGCTGTTCCAGACCCACCTGGGCATGGGCTTTGCCGAATGGCGCCGCCAGGTGCAACTGGCCACGGCGGTGGCAGAGTTGATCCAGGGCCAGTCGGTCAGCGCCATCGCGCGTTCCCTGGGGTATTCGCCCAGCAGTTTCAGCGACATGTTCCGGCGTGAACTCGGTGTGGCGCCCTCGCAATACGTGGGCTGAGGGGTTGGCCGAAATCCTGAAGCACTTGGCCGATGCTTCAGGCTGGTGCTCTCTACACTGAGCGCATCCACCCACAAGGCGCTGCCCCATGAACTACCTCATTTCCCTGGCCATCGGCCTGTTTGTCGGCGTGATCTACGGCGCCCTCGACTTCCGCTCGCCCGCACCGCCGGCCATCGCCCTGATCGGCCTGATGGGCATGTTGCTGGGTGAAAAGCTCTGGCCCATGGGGCGGCAGCTGGTGGGCACCTGGTTCTCCTGATCTCTTTTTTCTCTTCGATGGATATTGGCCATGAAAGCACTGCAATTTACTGCCACCGGCGACCTCAACAACCTGCGCTTTGTCGACGTCGCCACCCCGGTGCCGGCCGTGGGTGAAGTGCTGGTCCAGATCAAGGCTGCGGGCCTCAACCCCAGCGACGTCAAAAACGTGCTCGGTCGTTTTCCCTATACCACCTTGCCGCGCATCCCCGGCCGTGATTTCGCCGGGATTGTGGTTGAAGGTCCGCAGGCGCTGGTCGGCCAGGAAGTGTGGGGCACCGGCCGTGACCTGGGCTTTTTTGCCGACGGCTCCCATGCCCAGTACCTCACCGTGTCGGCCAAGGGCGTGGCACATAAGCCTACCCACCTGAGTTTCGCCCAGGCCGCGAGCCTTGGTGTGCCGTACACCACCGCCTGGGATGCACTGGAGCGCAGTGGCGTGACCCAGGGCACACGCCTGCTGGTGATCGGCGCCAATGGCGCGGTGGGCAGTGCGACCCTGGCCCTGGCGAAGATCCGTGGCGCCCAGGTGCTGGCCGCCGTACGTCGCCCGGAACAGGTTGAAGTCTTGCAGAGCCAGGGCTTCGCCGCGATTGTCCTGGGCAAGCCGGAAGACCTGGGCGCGCACGTCAACGCCGTGTTCAAGGGCGGTGCGGATGTGATCTTCGATACCACCGGCTTCTGGCTGCCCGCCGCCGTGGCAGGCCTGGCACCGTTCGGCCGCATCGCCATTATCGCCGCACCGGTGGACGGCCATGTACAACTGCCGGCCCTGGCGTTGTACCGCAAGGGCGGTTCGGTGGTGGGGATCAATTCGTTGCTCTACAACTGCGAGCAGTGTGCGGTGATGCTGGAGCAGTTCGGGCGGCTCTTCGATGAAGGCTTGTTGCCGCTGCCCACCGGCCTGCGTGAAGTCGCGCTGGCCGATGGGGTGCAGTGCTTCGAAGAGGTGAACCAGGGCAGCGCAGACAAGCTCATCTTCCTGCCCTGATCCTGGCGGTCATGCCTCGGGAACACCTTTTTCCCAGGCCGACCAGTTGTTGAGGATCGCCTGTACCAGCGGGTTGCCCGTGCGGTACAGGTTCTCCAGCGCCGGGACAAAACCGCCCTGGTCCGCGTACTTCAACAGGTTATCCACTTCGCTGTAGCCCGGGTACGGCCGGTCGAAATCCGAACCGGCCCGCACCACCGCCAGGCGCTGGATGTCCACCAAACCTTCGCGGCTGGCGCGCAGCAGGGCCTCATAGGTGGAGTTGTCTTCCTGCTGCGTGGTGCAGTATTCGCCTTTGTTGTCGGTCAGCAGCTTGGTCCACACCTCGGCGCGCTCGCTCAAACGCGTGCCGGAGAACCAGGTGTTGCCCGCCAGGGTGTCGCAGCGCGTAACTTGTGGCGGCTGGTTGGCCGGCGCGGCCGGGTAGTGTTTGCGCCAGGCGCTGGATTCCTTGCTTTCCGTCAGCTCGACCTTCTGTGACAGGGCAAACGCCTTGGCCTGCAATTTGGGGTTCAGCTCAAACACTTCGGTCTTGTAGTCCAGCGGTGGTTTTTCGTTGGGGCCCTTTGTGTTGATGCCGAGATAGCCGGTCGGCCAATCCTTCGGCGCATCCCGTGAGTCCAGCTCCCATTGGGTGCCGAATTCCACCAGGTAATGCGCCCACGCGGCGGTGCCGATCGTGCCGTGCTTGGGGCTGATACCGGCGATCCCGGCGATCAGGAAATAGCTTTGGCGCAGGTCGAATTTGGGCGAAAGGGCCAATGCCAGGGTGGAGGCCGCGGCGTTGGTCTGGCCCATGCCGGTGACCAGCAGGCACACATCCCGGGTATTGCAGCGGATCACCGGATACTCGGCGGACAGGCCCGGCACGCGCACTTCCTGCTTGAGTTCCAGGCGGTCGATCCAGGTTTGCGCCTCGGGGGCGAACATGGTGATCAGCATCACCTTGGGCTTGATCGGCGCGGGTGCATCGGCCAGCACCACCTGGGGCAGAAAGGTCAGGCCAACGGCCATTGAGAGACGGGTCAATGCGTTCATCTAAAGCTCCTTGATCAGAATTGATAGCCCACGCCGGCGTAGTAACCCCAACCGTCCGAGCGGGCGCGGAAATTGCCTTCGCCGAAATTCAACTCGCTGCCGTCTTCCCAGTTGCCGCCGTTATGAAAGTAACGGCCGACCAGGGTGAAGCGCAGATGGGTAAACGAATACAGCAGCACGTTGGTGGCCACCAGCGAGTTGGCGGTGCGTGCAGGATTGTCCTTGTGCAGGTCCGAGCCAAAATCGTAGTTGGTAAAGCCGATGTAGGTCAGCGAGGCGCCGTTATCGAATTTGCCGATGGGCACGATGTACTTCATTTGCGCACGGTAGCCGTCCCAGGAATATTCGTTGCTGGCGCCATAGTTTTCCCACTGGTAACGCCCGTAGAAGTTGGCCGACAGGTTGACCCGCGAGTGGGTGTCGATATCGGTGCCCAGGCCGCTGTACAGCGTATTGGCGCGGTTGGCCTTGTTGCTGCCGTGGTCGTAGATCCAGTCGAAGGCCACGTACCATTCCTTGAATGGCCCGATGGCCAGGCTGCGGCCCGCCAGGTAGTCGATGGAAATCCGCGGCTCATGCTCCATGAACACCGGCGAGCCATGGTCCCACACGCCCTTGTCATTACTGTTACCGATGGTGAGGATCTTCGGCACGTCGATATAGCCGTACAACTCGAAAGGCCCCTTGCGACCGAAGTATTCGTACTCCAGATAGACGTCATCCTGCGGCTTGGGGCCGAAGCTGATGTCTTTGCTGCCGATCAGCGTCAGGTCCTGGTTGAACCAATCCGACAGGTACACGCCTTTTTTCGCCGGGTTGGCTTCCGGGCTGAGGGTTTCGCCCTGTGCTGAGTCATCGACGGGTTTTTCCTGCGCCAAAACGGGCGCGCTGAGTAGTCCCGTAACGGCGGTCAGTAGCAAGGAAACACCAAAGCAGGTAGGACGCCTTGAGGTGGAATGCATTGAAAATCCCTATTCGTACGCGGTTTGAACCCGATTCTTCGGGTAGAGGTGAACTTGGTCGCCAAGTTCGTACCGCAAACGTTTGCACAGGCTGTACCAACTTTGCTCAATCGATTGATCAGCTTGGAAAAAAATAGGATTAGTCGACCTTTTGGTCAGAATTGACCGGGTGTCATTTTTCGATGCGGTGGAACAGGTGCGTCGCGGTTTCCCGTCGATAGTCACTCGGCGTCTGATTCATCTCGATGCGAAAGTGCCGGTTGAAATTCGACAGGTTGGCGTAGCCCACTTCAAAGCAGATGTCCGCCACCGACATATCGCTTTGCAGCAACAGCCGGCAGGCGCGTTGTACCCGGAACTTGCGCATCAGTTCGATAAAGCCGTGGCCGGTGTTGCGCTTGAAGAAGCGCGAAAAGCCCGGTTCGCTCATCTCCAACTGTTGCGCGATCACCGACAGGCGCACATCGCCGGTCAGCTCGCGCATCAAATAGTCGAATGCCTTGTTGATGCGTTCGGCGCTGCGTGCATCCAGGGTCGGCGCGTAGCAGGGGCTGGCCAGGGCCTTGGCCTGCTGGGGCGGGGTGTTTTTCAGGGTGTCGAGCAATTGCAGGAACAGGATCAAGCGTTGCAGGCCCTGGGCGTTACCGATGGCTTCCATCAGGTGGGCCGCCTGCAGCGCCGTGTCCCCGGTGAACTCCAGGCCACGGCGGGCCTGTTCGAACAACGGCTGCAGGTCGCCCAGCTCCGGCAGGGTGTTGCGCAGGGCGAGGAGGGCGGCGCCGTCGAATTGCAGCACCACGTCGCGGCCGTTCAGGTATTCGCCGGGGGCCAGTTCGCCGATCCAGTCGTGGGGCAGGTCGGGGCCGATCAGTGCGACATGCCCGGCGCTGAATGCACCGATGTAGTCGCCCGCTACGAGTTTGCCGCTGCCTTGGCGGATCAGGTGGATTTCGAATTCGGGGTGGTGGTTCCAACGCGCCAGGTCGTAGGGGTAGTCGTGTTCGAACCAGCGGAAACAGTGGTCCGGCTCGGGCAGGATCACTTCCAGTTCGGCGGGGCGGTGCTCGAACAGCGTGGCACGGCTGATGGGCATGAGCGGACTTCTTGGGGTTCTTGTAATCGCTTCAAAATACGCGCCTCGGGCGTTCAGGCGCTACCCCCGCTTGCGTCCGGCACTGATACTTTTTTAACTCGCACGCCCGGGTTAAAAAAGTACCAGTCGAGCATCCGCCACGGGTTTGTGAGGGCCTGGCCAAGCTGCTGTAATCGGCGCTCAACAACAAAAACAACAGGTGGAAACCGCCATGTTCAAGCTTCCGCAAGTGATGTTCCTGCTGTCCGGCCTGGCGCTGGCCATGCCCAGCCACGCCGCCGACACCGTCACCATCGCCACGGTCAACAACAGCGACATGATCCGCATGCAGCGCCTGTCCAGGGTGTTCGAAGCCCAGCACCCGGACATCACGCTCAACTGGGTGGTGCTGGAAGAAAACGTACTGCGCCAGCGCCTCACCACCGACATCGCCACCCAGGGTGGGCAATTCGATGTGCTGACCATCGGCACCTACGAAACCCCGCTCTGGGGCGCCAAGCACTGGCTGGAACCCTTGGCCCAGCTGCCGGCCGATTACGATGTCGACGATATCTTCCCCTCGGTACGCCAGGGCCTGTCGGTCGACAACACCCTCTATGCCTTGCCGTTCTACGGCGAAAGCACTGTCACCTACTACCGCACCGACCTGTTCCAGCAGGCGGGCCTGAGCATGCCGGCGCACCCCACCTGGACCCAGCTCGGTGAGTTCGCGTCCAAGCTCACCGCCAAGGACAAGGGCCAATACGGCATGTGCCTGCGCGGCAAGGCCGGCTGGGGCGAGAACATCGCCTTGCTCAGCACCATGGCCAACGCCTTTGGCGCGCGCTGGTTCGACGAGCAGTGGAAGCCCGAGCTGACCAGCCCCGAGTGGACCGCGGCCGCCAACTTCTATGTCAACACCCTCAAGCAGTACGGCCCGCCGGGCGTGTCCAGCAATGGCTTCAACGAAACCCTGGCGCTGTTCAACAGTGGCAAATGTGCAATCTGGGTCGATGCCAGCGTCGCCGGCTCCTTCACCACCGATAAAAGCCAGAGCAAAGTGGCCGACAGCGTAGGCTTTGCTGCCGCGCCCACCGAGGTCACCGATAAAGGTTCGTCCTGGCTCTACGCCTGGTCCCTGGCGATCCCGGCCACTTCCAAACACAAGGACGCCGCCAAGGCCTTTATCAGTTGGGCGACGTCCAAGGACTACATCCAACTGGTGGCTGACAAAGAAGGCATCACCAACGTGCCGCCAGGCACCCGCCAGTCCACCTACAACGAGGCGTATCTGCAGGCGGCCCCGTTTGCCCAGGTGACCCTGGAGATGATGAAACACGCCGACCCCGCGCATCCGTCCGTCAAGCCGGTGCCGTACGTGGGTATCCAGTACGTGACCATCCCCGAGTTCCAGGCCATCGGCACCTCGGTCGGCAAGCTGTTCTCGGCGGCGCTGACCGGTGGCATGTCGGTTGACCAGGCCTTGCTGCAAGCGCAGTCCACCACCGAGCGCGAGATGAAACGCGCCGGCTATCCGAAGTAACTTTTGACGGGACCTACTGATGAAACGACTGGAAGGTAAAAGCGCGCTGATCACCGGATCGGCGCGCGGTATCGGCCGCGCCTTCGCCCAGGCCTACATCGAAGAGGGCGCCACAGTCGCCATCGCCGATATCAACCTGCAACGGGCCCAGGCCACGGCTGCCGAGCTGGGCCCGCAGGCCTACGCCGTGGCCATGGACGTCACCGACCAGGCCTCTATCGACGGCGCGATTGCCGCCGTGGTGGCCCAGGCCGGCAAGCTGGATATCCTGGTCAACAACGCTGCGCTGTTCGACTTGGCACCCATCGTCGACATCACCCGCAACAGCTACGAGCGGCTGTTCTCGATCAACGTCGCCGGTACGCTGTTCACCCTGCAAGCCGCGGCGCGGCAGATGATCCACCAGGGCCATGGCGGCAAGATCATCAACATGGCCAGCCAGGCCGGACGACGCGGCGAGCCACTGGTGGCGATCTACTGCGCGACCAAAGCGGCGGTGATCAGTCTGACGCAATCGGCGGGGTTGAACCTGATCAGGCAGGGCATCAACGTCAATGCCATTGCGCCCGGGGTAGTGGACGGGGAGCATTGGGATGGTGTGGATGCGCTGTTTGCCAGGCATGAAGGGCTGGCTCCGGGAGAGAAGAAGAAGCGGGTAGGGGCCGAGGTACCATTTGGACGGATGGGCACGGCGCAGGACCTGACCGGAATGGCGATCTTCCTGGCGTCAAAAGAGGCCGACTACGTGGTGGCGCAGACCTACAATGTCGATGGCGGCAACTGGATGAACTAGGGCCCAATGTGTGAGGGGGCAAGCCCCCTCCCACAGTTGAGCCTCTTTGTTCGTTGACTCGGGGCTAGTCCGCAAAACTGCGGTCGAAGAAGTAAATCTCTCCAGGCTTCAGGTTCTCCACCGTCGCCTGGGGCCTGCCGCCTTCACCCTGTTTCTTGCGCCCGGTCTCGCGCAGATACCCTGCCTCCGTCAGCTTCAACAACCGCTGGCGAATACTGGTCTTCAACACCGGCCGCGCCAGCACCAGGGAGAAAATCGTGGTCGCGTCCGGTGCGCTGAATTCATTGCCCAGAAACATCAGCGGCAAGTTGCTGTACAACGACTTGGAAAACAAACGGTCCTGCACCGCTGCCACAATGCTGTTGTGATCGAACGGCAACTTGATGCCGCCGCTCGCCACCGCTGTCAGCGAATACCAGCGCTGGTGGTCACCCAGCGTCACGTCCTCGTTCACGATCGCCAGGTAATAGGTGGACGATGACCAGCAGCGCGGATCGCGAAACGCATCCCCCACCGTCCCCACCTGTTCGCTCCAGGCCAGGTCCAGCCCGACCTTGTCACTCGCCCGCAAGCGCTCCACCGCAGCCTGGAGGCTCAGGTCCTGCACGCCGCCATTCACCACCACGCCCGGCAGCGCCCAGTGCCCGGCGAAGGGCTCGGCGTCGCGCTGGTTCAGCAGCAGTTTCAGTTCGCCAGAGATGCGGCAGTAAGACAGCACGCACAGGTCGACGGTATGGAGGTAGGCGCTACGGGGCATGTGATGTCCTTCTAAACAGCAGTGCGGCACAGTCTAACGGATCGAACAGATATGTCATGTACTGAGTCCAGGATAGATACGCAAATGTTTGTTGCAATGAAAGTACATGACGTGTACTTTTATTTCCAGGCCACAGGAGAACCACCATGACCCTCGCGACAACCGCCATTGCCTCATTCGACGTCGACGCCCAGAAGAGTTTCACGCCGCTGTGCCCCAACGAGTTGCCGGTGGCCGGCGGTGACCGGATCGGCGCCGAGCTCAACTACATGGCCAGCCTTGCCGGCCATCGTGTCGGCAGTAAGGACGCCCACACCCCGCACGCGCCCTGGGTGGTGGCGCAGCACAGCGACATGTTGCAACCCACCGGCCTGGCCCATGCCGATGTCACTTGGGTCAGCCACTGTGTACCCGGCACCGAGGGCTTCACCCTGCTGGATGAGTTGCCCACGCCTTATGACTACGACTATTTCATCTGGAAAGGCGTCGAACCCGACCTGCATCCCTACGGCGCCTGCTACCACGACCTGCACGACAAGCTGTCCACCGGCGTCATCGAGTATTTGAAGGCCCAAGGCGTGGTTCGCGTGATCGTCGGCGGCCTGGCCCTGGATTACTGCGTCAAGACCACCGCGTTGCAGTTGCTCAAGGCCGGCCTGGAAGTGGTGCTGCACTTGCCGGCGTGCCGAGGCATCAGCGAGGAGGGCGGTGTACAGGCGGTCAATGAGTTGCTCAAGGCCGGTGCCGCTATCAGCCGCACCCGCGAAGAACTGGCCGCAATGGCCACGCGTTAAGGAGAGACACCATGGAAAGTGCATACGACTACGAATCCCCGGTGATCCAGGGGTTGCTCGACACCGATTACTACACCTTCACCATGATGCAGGCGGTGTTGCACCAGTACCCCAACGTTGATGTGGAGTACAACTTCATCGTCCGCTCCAGGGAAAAGCTCGGCCACCTGATTCCTGAAATCCGTGCCGAACTGGAGAAACTCGCCAGCCTGCGGATGCGCGAAGGCGAGTTGCGCTTCCTGTTCAACCCGCGTTTTCGCGAATACCTCACCCCGGATTACGAGCGCTTCCTTGGCCTGTTCCGTTTCAACCTGCGCTACATCCACGTCAGTGAAGTCGACGGCCAACTCAATATCCGCGTGGTCGGCCCGATGCTGCACTGCATCATGTTCGAGCAACCGGTACTGGCGTTGGTCAGCGAGCTGCGCAACCGCGACAAATACCCCGATGTGACCCTGGAAGACGTCACCCGCAAGCTCTACCAGAAGTTCGACTGGCTGGAGAAAAACCTCAGCCGCGACGAACTGGCCGACCTGCGTGTATCGGACTTCTCCACTCGTCGGCGCCTGTCGTTCAAGGCCCAGCGCGAAGTGGTCGACATCATGCGCCGCGACTTCCCCGGCCAGTTCGTCGGCACCAGTAACGCGCACCTGGCCTACGAGTTCGACCTGCCGCTGATCGGCACCATGGCCCACCAATGGCTGATGGTGCACCAGCAACTGGGCCGGCTGCGCGAGAGCCAGAACGCCGCCCTGGAAAACTGGGTGCGCGAGTACCGTGGTCGCCTGGGGATCGCCCTGACCGACTGCATCAGCACCGACTTTTTCCTCAAGGACTTCGACCTGTACTTCGCCAAGCTCTACGACGGCCTGCGCCAGGACTCCGGCGACCCCATCGCCTGGGCCGACAAGGTGTTGGCCCGCTACAAGCAACTGGGCATCGACCCGATGACCAAGGACCTGATGTTCTCCGATGGCCTGAACTTCGAAAAATGCCTGCCGATCCTGCGTCACGTGCGCGGCAAGGCCAGGTTCGGGTTCGGCATGGGCACCAGCCTGGCCTGCGATGTGGACGGCGTCGAGCCGCTGAGCATCGTGATGAAACTGGTGCGGGTGCACGGCGAGCCAGTGGTGAAGTTCTCCGATGACCCGATCAAGAACGTCTGCGAAGACGCCTCGTTTTTGCAGTACGCAGCACAAGTGTTCAACGTTGGCAGTGTGGAGGTGTGACATGCAAGAACGTATCGCACGGGAACTGAACATCAATCGGGCGTTGACCCAAGGCGGCGAGCCCGAGGAAATCCAACGGCGCATCGACTTCATCAAGACCACCTTGCGCCACTCGCGCTGCAAGGCCCTGGTATTGGGCATCAGTGGCGGCGTCGACTCCCTCACCGCCGGCCGCCTGTGCCAAATGGCGGCAGAGCAATTGCGCAGCGAGGGTTACGCCGCACGCTTCATCGCCATGCGCCTGCCCTACAAGACCCAGGCCGATGAACGCGACGCCCAGGCCTCCCTGGACTTCATCACTGCGGACCACATCGACACCCTCAACATCGCCGCCAGCGTCGACGGCCTGATGGCCAGCCTGACCGCCGCCGAAGCCAGCGCCGAGCATGTCGATTTCATCAAGGGCAACGTCAAGGCCCGCACGCGCATGATCGCGCAATACGCCGTGGCCAACCTGCACAATGGCCTGGTGGTGGGCACCGACCACGGCGCCGAAGCGTTGATGGGTTTTTTCACCAAGTTCGGCGATGGCGCCTGCGACCTGGCCCCGCTGTCCGGCCTGACCAAAACCCAAGTGCGCCTGCTCGCCACGGCCCTCGGCGCACCGGACAACCTGGTGCACAAACACCCGACGGCCGACCTGGAAGAGCTGGTACCGGGCAAGCTGGACGAGCACGCCTACGGTTGCACGTATGCAGAGATCGACGCCTACCTGATGGGCGAACCGGTGAGCGAGCGGGTGAGGACGATTGTCGAGGGCGCGTACAGCAAGACAGCACACAAACGCGCGCTGCCGATTGCGCCCCTTTGATTAACGCTCGATCGACCGACTCCACCGCGCATTCCACTCCGGCCGCGCCTGGTTCACCTGGTCCCAGTCGATCGAAATTGCCGTCTGCAAGTAACCCTGCATCGCTTCCACCCGCGCACGGGTCTTGTCGGTGGTCGGTGTGGTCGGGTTCGACGGAATCTGGTCGCCTTCTTCCAGCGCCGGTGCCTGGGCTTCGGCGGTCAGCAGGAAGGCCGCGAGTTTCTGCGCCAGTTCTGGCTGGTCATTGCGGGCGATCACGCATTCGGCCACGTTCAGCACCACGGCGCCTTCCTTGGGCTGCGCGTATTCCATGGGCACGCCGAGCAGCTTCTGGGTGGCGACCTGGGTTGGGGTCAAAGGAAAGATCGCGGCTTCGTCGGTCTGCACCATCTCGGAGATTTTTGCCGAGCTGGCGATGTATTCCAGCACATTGGGCCCGACGGTTTTTGGCCAGGCCTTGAAGCCGGGCTCCACGTTGGTTTCGTCGCCGCCCTGGATGCGGTTGAACATCAGGAAGCCGTGCAGGCCGAAGGTGGACGATGCCAGGGACTGGAACACCACTTTCTCCTTGAAGCGCGGGTCGGCCAGGTCCATCCACGAGGTGGGCGCGGCCCAGCCTTTTTCCTTGAACATCCTGGCGTTGTAGCCCAGGCCGGTCACGCCGAGGGTCACGGCCACGGCTTCGTCCTTGATCTTCGCCTTGGCCGGGATCTGTTCCAGGGTCGGGCTCGGCGCCAGTTTGTCGCACAGGCCCATGGAGATCGCGCGGTACATGATGCCGTCGTCGAGGAACATCACGTGCATCTGCGGGTTGTCTTTGTTGGCCTGGACCTTGGCGAGGATGTCCGACGAGGTGCCGGGCACAATCACCACCTTGACGTTATTGGCCTTTTCGAACGCGGGCAGCACCTTGTCGGCGTACACCCGTTCCATGGTGCCGCCGTTCATGCCCAGGTACAGCGTGGGCGCGGCGTGCGCCGTTGAGGCGAGCAGGGCGAGGGACAAGCAGGACAGCGCAATACGTGGGTTCATGGATGTTTTTCCTCTCAGGCTTGGAAACGACGGATGGAAAACGCTTCGATGGGGTGGCGGCTGGCCCCGGCGCAGACGATCTCTGCCAGGGCTTCACCGACCGCGGGACCAAGCTGGAACCCGGCGCCGGCAAAGCCGAAACCGTGGAGCAAGCCCGGTTGGGTACTGCTGGGGCCGATCACCGGTTCGTGATCGGGGAGGTAACCTTCGGTGCCGCTCCAGGTGCGGATGGCCTGGGCGCCTTTGAGAAAGGGGTAGAGTTCGCCGGCATTGCGCAGGATCTCCAGCACCGCCGCCTGCCCTGGGCGCGCGGTCAACGGGCCCAGGGCAAAGCCGCGACCGCCGCCCAGGATGCAGTTGCCCCGGGCGACCTGGCGCGCATAAATCCCGCCGCCTTCAACGCCGGTACTCACGTTCATCACCACCGGCAACGGCTCGGTGACCAGCATCGCCGGGTGCGCGCAGGTGATCGGCACCGCTTCGCCAAACTGCGCGGCGACGCTTCCGGCCCAGGCGCCGGCGCAGTTGAGCAGCCACGCTGCCTGCAGGTGCAGGCCGTTGGCGCAATGCACCTGGAACCGGCGGCTGTCATGCTCGATGCGCATCACCTCGGCCTGCTCGTACACGGCGGCGCCACAACGCTGCGCGGCACGGGCGAAGGCAGGAGATACCAGACGCGGATTGGCATGCCCGTCTTCCGGACACAGCGAGGCGCCCACGGCAATATCGCCGACCCAGGGGAAGCGTGCGCGCAACTCGGCGTAGTCCAGCAACTGCAGGCCCAGGCCAAAGCCACGGGTCTGCTCGGCATACGCCTGCAACGCGGCGAAGTCGGCATGACTGCGCGCCAGCTTCAAATGCCCGGAGCGCACGTATTCGCCGTCGATGCCGATCAACCCCGGCAAGTCGGCCCACAGTTGATGGGCGCGCTGTGACAAGGGCAGTTGGTGCAGGGGCCGACCCTGGCGTCGCACGCCGCCATAGTTGACGCCACTGGAATGGGAACCGCAGAAATCCCGCTCCACCAGGGCCACGCGCTGGCCTTTCTGCGCGAGCATCAAGGCTGCCGAGGCGCCGACGATGCCGCCGCCGAGGACGATCACATCGATCATGGCTGCACCTCCACGCCAAACGGCAGCGGCTTGATCGGTGCCTGGCCGCGCAGGCGGCCCACCTGTTCAATCCCGCGACCGCTGCGCTCGGCGACGATTTCCGCCGCCGCCAGCCCACACATCCGGCCCTGGCAACGACCCATGCCAACGCGACAGTGAGCCTTGACCCGGTTGAGCTCCCAGTGGCCTTCATCCACCACCGCGCGTATCTCGCCGGCGCTGACTTCTTCGCAGCGGCACACCATCAATGCGTCCGGCGCTTGGGCCGCCCACTGCTCGGGGAAGGGGAACGCGGTTTCCAGCCCATGACGAAAACGCTGGATGCCCGCCAGTTGCTGCTCCAATACGGCGGGGCGGCGCTGATCAATCGCCACGCCCGAATCTTCCAGCACCGCCAGTGCCGCACGCTCACCGGTCATCTTCGCGGCGTCCGCGCCCATGATCCCTGCGCCGTCGCCGGCCAGGTACACACCGTTGACGCTGCTGCGCCCGGCGTTGTCCCGTTGCGGCAACCAGGCACGGTTCAAGGTGTTCCAGGCGAACTCACAGCCGAGCAAGTCCGCCAGTTGGGTTTCACTGCGCAGGGCATGAGCGAAAGCGACGGCATCGCACGCCAAAACATGGTCATCCCAGCGAATACCGCTGACTCGCTGTTCTCCGTCGATTTTCTGCAGCGTGGCACCCTGATGCACGGGAATCCCATGGGCCGTCAGCCAGGCGCGGTAATACATGCCCTTGGCCAGGGTCAGTGGCTGCCCAAGCAGCGCCGGCAACGCACGGCACTGCGCACTGAACGGCGCGCTGTCAAGTACCGCCACCACCTTGGCTCCGGCCTTGGCGTATTGGTAGGCGACCAGATACAGCAACGGCCCGCTGCCGCAGAACGCCACGCGCTCACCGATGGCGCAGCCCTGGTATTTCAAGGCGATCTGCGCCGCGCCCAGGCTGTACACGCCGGGCAGGGTCCAGCCCGGCACCGGCAGGATACGGTCGGTGGCGCCGGTCGCGACAATGATCCTGGCGTAGTCGACGCTCTCGGCACGGCCGTTGTCGAGCAGGTCCAGGCGACCGTCCTCGGCATTCCACACCAGGGTTTGCGGTCGATAGTCGATCAGCGGCGCCAGCTCATCCATCGTGCGGTGCGCGGCTTGCGCCTTGCTCGCTTCAAAGCCATAGATCTGCCTGGCACTGCGCTGAAAGCCCAAGGGTTGTCGCCGATAGATCTGCCCGCCGCCGTGCAGGTTTTCATCGACCAGGCACGGTGTGACGCCATGGTCGAGCAGGGTGCGCGCCGCGCTGATCCCGGCCGGGCCTGCGCCCACAATCACCACCGGCTTCATGGCTGGCGCCCCGGGTCGCGGCTGATCGCCTGGCCTTCTTCCAGCAGCGTCGAGCAGGCGCGCACGCGGCGACCGTCTTCAAGGCGCACCCAGCAATCCTGGCAGGCGCCCATCAGGCAGAAACCGGCGCGGCGCTCGGCGCTGAAGTCACTGCCGCGCAGGTGCTCGGCGCAGGTCAGCATGGCGGTGAGCAAGGTATCGCCGAGCAAGCCGCTGGCGGGTTGGCCGTCCAGGGTGAAGGACAGGGCAGGGCGCGCGGTCTCGGCCAAGCGTTTGAACAGGGCCATCAATGTTTCCCCACCAGCACGCGGTCCAGGCCGTAGACCCGGTCCAGCAGAATCATGGTGGCCGCCGTCAGCGCAATCACCAGCGCCGACACCGCCGCCATCATCGGGTCGATGGACTCGGTGGCGTACACGTACATGCGCACCGGCAGGGTTTGCGTGGCTGGCGAGCTGACGAAGATCGACAACGTCACCTCATCGAAACTGTTGATGAACGCCAGCAACCAGCCGCCAGCGACACCAGGCAGAATCATCGGCAGGGTGATCTGGCGAAACAGCGTAAAGCGGCTGGCGCCGAGGGATTCGGCCGCCTGTTCGGCACTGCGATCAATACCGATGGCGGCCGCCAGCACCAGGCGCAGCACATACGGCGTGACGATCACCACGTGGGCCAGCATCAGCCAGGTAAAGCTGCCGTTGACCCCCATCAGCGCGAACAACCGCAGCATCGCCACCCCCAGCACCAGGTGCGGGATGATGATCGGCGACAAAAACAACGCACTGAAAAAATTACGCCCGGGAAACGAATACCGGCTGATCGCCAACGCTGCCGGCACCGCAATCAACGTGGCCAGGCTTGCCGCAGTGAAGGCCAGCACCAGGCTGTTATAGAACGCCTGGATAAAATCCGCACGCTCGAACACCGCACGAAACCAGCGCAGGGAGAAGCCCGAGGTGGGCAGGCTCAACGTGTTTTCCGGGGTGAACGCCACCAGGCACACCACCACCAGCGGCGCCATCATGAACAGCACCACCAAGCCGTGGAAACCGAGGGCCAAAGGACCGTTTCTGGACATGCGCTCAAACCCCCAGGGACTTTTTATAGCGGCCTTCGACCATGCGGTTCTAGCTCAGCATGATCAGCAGATTGACCAACAGCAGCACCACCGCGATGGTCGCGCCCATGGGCCAGTTGAGTTCCGAGAGATATTGGTCGTACACCACGGTGGCGACCATTTTCAGGCGGCGCCCGCCAAGCAGGCCGGGGATCGCAAAGGAGCTGGCGGCCAGGCCGAACACGATCAGCGTGCCGGACAGCACGCCGGGCATGACCTGCGGCAGCACGATCTTGCGCATCACTGTGGCCTGGCTGGCCCCCAGCGACAATGCGGCCTGCTCAGCCGACGGGTCGAGTTTCTGCAGGGACGTCCACACCGGAATGATCATGAACGGCAACATCACGTGCACCAGCGCGATAATCACCGCGAAGGGCGTGTACAGCAGCTTCACCGGGCGCCCGCCGAGCAGTTGGATCAGTTGATTCACCAAACCATCGGCGCCCAATAGCAGGCTCCAGCCGAAGGCGCGCACCACCACCGAAATCAGCAATGGCGTGAGGATCAGGATCAGGAAGATCGAGCGCCACGGCGTACCCATGCGGCTGAGGATGTAGGCCTCGGGCACACCGATCACCACGCACAGCAGGGTCACCAGCGCGCTGATCCAGAAGGTGCGCCAGAAGATCTCGTAGAAGTACGAGTCGCTGAGCAGTGACAGGTAATGGGCCAAGGTCCATTCATCGGCCTTCACGCCCACCTGGTAATCGAACACGTTGAACGACAGGACCAGGGTCAGGCCCAGCGGCAAAACCAGCAGCCCGGCAAACAGCACCAGCGCCGGCAGCGACAGCAGGTAACCACGACTCATGCGTGCACCTCATCGGCTGCCAGCACGCGCAGCAGGTCCGAATGCCAGTCCAGGCCCACCGCTGCGCCACAATCCAGCGGCGCGCTACCGTCGTTGCTGCGCACCACGGTGATTTCGCCGAGGTCGGTGTGCACGCGGTACAGCCATTGGCTGCCGAAGAAATAGCGGTCGAGCACCTTGCCTTGCAGGCGACCGGCCCCCGCGTCCACCAGGGTGATTTTTTCCGGGCGCAGGCTCAGGACCAGCTCGCCGTCGCCGCTTTCATGTCGCACTTGCGCAGTGCCCAACTGATCGTAATCGCCGGCCAGCAGGTTGGCCTTGCCGACAAAGTCCGAGATAAAGCGCGTGCGCGGGTGTTCGTAGAGCGTGTACGGCGCGTCGATCTGGGTCACGCGCCCGGCCTGCATCACCACCACGCGGTCGCTGATGGACAGCGCTTCGGCCTGGTCATGGGTGACCATCAAGGTGGTGATGCCGACGGCGCACTGGATGCGGCGGATCTCGAACTGCATCTCTTCGCGCAGGTTGGCGTCGAGGTTGGACAGCGGCTCGTCGAGCAGCAACACCGGCGGCTCGATTACCAACGCACGGGCCAGGGCCACGCGCTGGCGCTGGCCGCCGGACAGTTCCCGCGGGTAGCGGTCGGCGTGGGGGGCCAGGCGCACCAGTTCGAGTACGGTCTTGACCTTGCTGGCGATCTCGGCGGCCGGCACTTTGCGCATTTTCAGGCCGAAGGCGACGTTGTCGCGCACGCTCATGTGGGGGAACAGCGCATAGCTCTGAAACACCACGCCCAGGCCACGGCTGGCGGGCTTGGCGTGGGTGATGTCGCGGCCGTCGAGCAGGATCTGCCCGCCGCTCACGTCGACGAAGCCGGCGATCATTTGCAGGGTGGTGGTCTTGCCGCAGCCCGAAGGGCCGAGCAGGGAAACGAACTCGCCTTTTTCCACCGCAAGGTCGGTGGCGACCACCGCGTCGACGGCGCCGTAGCGTTTGCTCAAGGCGTTGAGTTGGAGAAATGCCATGTCTGCGTTCCACCTTTTTTGAGTCGCGTCGAAACGCGCTTTTTTGTTTTGGGCAGATGCGAATGAGGTGTTGCCGGTGCGTTGGCGCTCGATCTTGAGTCGGCTGCCGGTTGTTGTTCATTTCGCCCCTGTGGACGCAGATTAGGGCGAAGACTAGGATGGGCGGAAGATGGAATTTCACTGAACGGACTATTATTTTCTTATTTATTCATTCACCGGAATTTGCAAAGAGATTGAAAGTCATGGATTCCACTGATCGAAATGAAAACAACAAAGAGGTCGGTGCCGGTGCGGTATCCCGGCTGTTCGCGCTGCTGCGCACCTTGGGTGACGTGCCGGAGGGCGGCGAACGCGTCACCCAACTTGCGCAACAGGTCGGCCTCTCGCAGCCCACTACCCACCGCCTGCTGCGTAGCCTGATGGACGAAGGCATGGTCGAACAGGACGCACGCAGCAAGCGCTATCGCCTGAGCCTGGAGTTTTTTGCCCTGGCGGCGAACGCGGGCAAGACCGGCAACCTGCGCGACCTGGTGCGCCCGAGCATGCTGCGCCTGAGTGCGTCATTGGGCGACTCGCTGTTCCTGCTGGCGCGCAGCGGTTTCGATGCGATCTGTCTGGACCGCAGCGAAGGCCCGTACCCGATCCGCACCTTCACCGGCGATATCGGCGGGCGCGTGGCATTGGGGGTGGGGCAGGGCAGTCTGGCGATCCTGGCCTTTCTGCCGGAGGAAGAGCGCGAAACCGTGATCCGCTACAACCTGCCACGGCTCAAGGACTTCCACCTGTATGACGAAGTGCTGTTGCGCTCGGAAGTGGAGAACGTGCGCAACCTGGGGTATGCGGCGCGCAATACCGGGGTGCTGGAAGGCATGGCCGGGTTGGCCGTGCCCATCCTCGATCGGGAGGGGCACGCGGTGGCGGCGCTCAGTGTGGCCACTATCAGCGATCGCCTGGGGCCGAGCCGGTTGCCGATGGTGGTGGAGTTGCTCAAGCGCGAAGCGGCGGCGATCGGGCCGCGGATCAATCCGTTTGATCCGACGTTACGCAGGCCCTCACAAACCTTTGGTAGGTAGTTCAGATGGCGGCCAACACTACCGACCTGGCCGTAGTACTGCACATATACAGGGGTGCGAATTAGTTATCCAGCAGGTAAGTTTTTTTGTTCATGTTTAATGGAACTGTCCTTTTACACGTTGCCACAGATGGATGTTGACTTAATGCTAACTGGCGCGTTGGTCGGCTTATTTGCATCAACTATCTGAGGTATTGCAATGACATCTACTCTTTTCGGTCCGTTCATACAAACTCACTACCCTTACTCTAATCCGTTGGACGGTGGCGCCAGGTTTGGTAATCAGCCCGCAATGAGTAACTTACTGGGGACCTCTCAGCTGCCTCCCCCTTCCACAGTTGCACGGGCCTTTGTCGACGCCTTCCCTTATTTCCAGGGAGAATCTGGTTTTGTCACGAGGGCAACGCTTGAGCATGCTGCCAATCGTCTACCGACCGGTGATCCGTATCACGATCAAATGACACAGCTGGCAAGGGACGTTCTTAGCCGTCCAGGAATGGTTGAGTCACTCGATGGTATCAACCATGGCGGCCATGAAGATGGTCTGATCAGCCTGGGTGATGCGCAGGCGGTGGTCTTTGAATACGAAGACCAGGAGGGAGCGTACATGCTGGGTGGACCGGATGCGTATAACGGTGGCACGCGAGGTGGGCCAGGAGGGAATTATGGTGGTATGCAAGGAGCGCCGGGGAATTATTACGGCAATATGCAGAGCCAGCAAGAGGGGTATTACGGTGGCATGCAGCGCAGTCGTTTTGAAAATGGATATGGCGCCAATGGGGCACGCAATTATTATCCGGCAGAGAGCGGCGTGAGCCCGCAGAATGCTGAGGTCGCAAATAATTTCAAACATGCCAAAGACTCAGATTTAACGACGGAGTTGGGTAATAATTTTGATTACTTCAAGCCAAACCAGGATGGCAAGATCACTCAGCAATCGCTTCGTGAAGTTGCAAATCGTCCTTTGACTGGTAACCCTGTGGATGACCGAATGGCCCTGTTGGCCAAGGAAATCATCAGTCGGCCGGGGCTCAATAGAAAACTGGATTCCGATCATGATGCTGACACGTCTGACGGGATTATCGGGCGCGACACTATTGAAAGGGTAGCCACGCAGAATGCAGCGCCAAGCTATCAAAAAATGAGCGATGTTGAACTGCTTCAGGCCCTTGACGAAAAGTTCAAACAGTACTGGAGTGCGGATAACTACATCAGCTTCGATAGTTTAAAAAGTGCCGCTGCAGAGTCCCCGCCGACAGATCGGTCTCGGCTCGCAGCTGAACTTCTCCGGCGCCCAGGCCTGATGAAGGAGGTCGATATTGGCACTGATGGCAAAGGCGGTAGGGGCGCAGAAGATGAAAGGTTTAACTGGGTCAACGTCGACCACGTAATAAGAGAAAAACAAGCGCAATCGTCGCGTGGTTGATTGTGGGCCGCCACATTCCGTGACCAGTCGGGGCTGATCATTCTTTCCGGCCGTACCTGTCGCTCATACTCTTCGGCGGTGATCAGTCCCAACTGCACCGCCGCCTTTCGGGTAACCTGCGCCACACGGTCATAACCCAGCAGGGGATTCAGCACCGTCGCTATCAATATCATCCGCCAGTATCGTGATGAAGATGGCGGGCTGATTACGGTGTCGGAAACGGTCTATCCAGCATGCCGTTTCACCTGATCCTGCAGATGAAGCGCGACAAGCTCTGACCCATACGACAATAACCTTGCATCTGGTAAAACTTTGGCTAATATGATCCGGGTAAAACACATATCACCCGGGTAATAACCATGCCTACGCACCCCCTTCCTGCTTGCACCGCCTTTGTTCGCCACCAACGTGTGGCGGCAGGTTCCTATGCCGACGTCGCCACGACGCTCGCCGAGCTTGACCAGCCCACGGGCAGCTTCCTGGTCTTCGACGATGCCACCGGCAACCAGGTCGATTTTCCCTGGCCTGCGGGCTATGCGCCCGAACCACCTGCCCAGGTCGACATGACTGACGAGCCTCCCGCTCCCCCCTCGGTCGGGCGCCCGAAGCTGGGGGTGGTCGCACGGGAAGTCACGTTATTGCCGCGTCATTGGGAATGGCTGGGCCAGCAGCGCGGTGGGGCTTCGGCGGCGTTGCGGCGGCTGGTGGATGAAGCGCGCGCTGCCCACGCTTCCCGTGATCGAATACGCCAGGCCAAGGAAGCCGGCTATCGGTTCATGAGTGCCATCGGCGGTGACCTGCCCGGCTTCGAAGACGCCTCGCGCGCGTTATTTGCCTTTGATGCAGCGGATTTTTCCCGCAAGATCGCGCACTGGCCGGTAGACGTGCAGGCCTACCTGGCCTGGCTGTCACGCGACGCCTTCCCTGTTTAACAACAACTCCTGGATCCGAACCCTCATGGAAGTCACCCAGCAACGGCCGCTGTGGCAGATCTACCTGATCTTTCTGGCACCGATGGTGCTGTCCAACTTCCTGCAAAGCTTTTCCGGCACCCTCAACGGTATCTATGTCGGGCAGATGCTCGGCACCCAGGCGCTGGCGGCGGTGTCTGGGATGTTTCCCATCGTGTTCTTTTTTATCGCCCTGGTGATCGGCCTGGGGGCGGGCGCCTCGGTACTGATCGGCCAGGCCTGGGGCGCGCAGGAAACCGCGCTGGTCAAGGTGATCACCGGCGCCACACTGACTCTGGGGGCGTTGGTTGGGGTGATCGCTGCGGTGCTCGGCAGCCTGTTTGCGCGCCCGGCCTTGCAGGCACTCGGCACGCCGGTCGATGTGCTCGACGACGCCGTGGGTTATGCACAGATGATGATGTTGATCATGCCGCTGCTGCTGGTCTTTATCCTCTACACCCAATTGCTGCGTGGTGTCAGCGACACGATCTCGCCGTTGCTCGCGCTGATGGTTTCGACCCTGGTCGGCCTGGTGCTGACACCGGCGCTGATCCGTGGCTGGATCGGCCTGCCGCCCTTGGGTATCCAGAGCGCGGTGTACGCCGGGTTGGTGGGTAACGCGGCAGCGATGCTGTTTCTGATAATGCGGCTGCGCCACAAGAACCATGTGATGGCGCCGGACCGTGAGTTGTTGGCGGCCCTGCGCCTGGATCGGATCATTCTCGGCAAGGTCCTGCGCATCGGCTTGCCCACGGGCTTGCAGATGGTGGTGTTGTCGCTGTCGGAGCTGGTCATCCTCGCCCTGGTCAACGGTCACGGTTCCCAGGCCACGGCGGCCTATGGCGCGGTGACGCAGATCGTCAACTACGTGCAGTTCCCGGCGCTGTCGATTGCCATCACCGCATCGATCCTCGGGGCCCAGGCGATTGGCGCCGGGCGTCTGGAGCGCATCGGCCCGATCCTGCGCACCGGCCTGCTGATCAACACCTGCCTGACCGGTGGCCTGATTGTGCTGGGTTATGTCCTGTCCCACTGGCTGCTCGGCCTGTTCATCACCGATGACGCGGCACGGGTCAAAGCCGAACACCTGTTGCACATCATGTTGTGGAGCATTTTGGTATTCGGCTTCCAGGCCGTGATCGGCGGGATCATGCGCGCAAGCGGCGTGGTGTTGATGCCGGTGGCGATCTCGATCTTCTGCGTGCTCTGCGTGGAACTGCCGATGGCGTACCTGCTCAACGCCCACTTCGGCCTGGAAGGGGTGTGGATGGCGTTTCCGTTGACCTACCTGGCCATGCTGGCGTTGCAGACTGCGTATTATCGGCTGGTGTGGCGACACAAGCAGATCAAGCGGTTGGTGTGATAAAAGGTTGCGCACCTTAAGGACAGAAGGTTTCTGAGCCATGGCAAACCCTTACGCCGAATTGTTCCAGGTCCCTGGCGCCCGGGCTTTTGTACTGGCGGGGATGCTGGCGCGCATGCCGGTGTCGATGACGGGGATCGGCTTGATCACCATGCTCTCGCAGGTGCACGGCGGTTACGGACTGGCGGGCTCGGTGGCAGCGGTATTTGCCCTGGCCACGGCGTTTTGCGCGCCGCAGGTATCCAGGCTGGTGGATCGCTACAGCCAAGGGCGGGTGTTGCCGATTGCCGCGTTGATCGGTGGCGGGGCGTTGCTGATGTTGCTGCTGTGCACTCGCTTGCAGGCACCGAACTGGACGTTGTTCCTGTTCGCCGCCCTGGCCGGTTGCATGCCCAACATGTCGGCCATGGTACGGGCGCGCTGGACCGAGTTGTACCGGGGCCAACCCAAGCTGCAGACTGCGTTTGCCCTGGAGTCGGTGCTGGATGAGGTGTGCTTCATCATCGGCCCGCCGATCTCGGTAGGTTTGTGCGTGGTGCTGTTCCCGGAAGCCGGGCCTCTGGTGGCCGCGTTGTTGCTGGCGGTGGGCGTCACCACCTTTGTGTTGCAGCGCGAGACCGAGCCACCGGTGCACGCGCATCAAGGCCATCACGGCCGCTGGCTGGTCGCGTCGCCTTCGGTGCTGATCCTGATGATCCTGCTGTTGGCCATGGGCGTGATCGTCGGCGTGGTGGATGTGGTCAGCGTCGCCTTTGCCCAGCATCAGGGCCAGCCGGCTGCTGCGAGCATCGTACTGTCGGTCTACGCCATCGGTTCGTGCCTGGCGGGACTGGCGTTCGGCACCCTCAAGCTGAAGGCGCCGCTGCCCCGGCAGTTTCTGTTGTGCGGCATCGCCACGGCGTTGACCACCTTGCCTTTACTGCTGGTGACCAACATTGCGGGGCTGGCGGTGGCGGTCTTTGTCTCCGGGCTGTTCTTTGCCCCCACCCTCATTGTGTCCATGGCCCTGGTGGAACAGGTCGTGCCCGCCAGTCGATTGACCGAGGGCATGACCTGGCTGATCACCGGCCTCAGCATCGGCGTGGCCATCGGCGCGGCCAGCTCCGGGTGGATGATCGACCACTTTGGCGCCACCAGCGGGTTCCGGGTGGCGCTGGCGGCGGGAGTAGTGGTGTTGGGGGCTGCGGTGTTGGGGTATCGGCGCCTGGGATGATCAGCCGATCGCGGGGCAGGCGTCTGTGCTGTGATGCTGCAGAAACTCGTTCAACGCCTGGCGGGTCAGGTCATTGAGTGTCACCTTTTTACGGGTCGCCGCCAGGTGCAGGTCATGGCCGGCTCGGACATTGAAGGAACCTTTGCAAGGTTTCTCTGGTGCATGCCCCAGGGTCTGGCAGGTGGTTTTCCCTTCGTAGCTCACTAGCGCCTTGATGAACAAGACCTTGCCGAACAGGCAGTTGTCTTCGAGGCTGGTTTCGATGGAGCCGATGTAGCCTTTGTGTTTCAGTTGGTTGTTCACTGATGTAACCCCTGATGACACCGTGCCCCGCGCCTGCCATCCCCCCGCTAATTTTTCCCTCTCCGGTTCGTTTTATAGGGACGACGTGCCTTTGTGCTTCCTGCCTATTGCTCCGGACTCCAAGAAATGAATGCTGAAGACTCCTTGAAACTTGCTCGCCGGTTTATCGGGTTGCCCCTGGAAAAGCGCCAATTGTTCCTGCAGGCCTTGCAGAAAGAAGGCGTGGATTTTTCCCGGTTTCCGATTCCGGCAGGGGTGGAGGCGCAGGATCGTCAGGCACTGTCCTACGCGCAGCAGCGCATGTGGTTTCTCTGGCAATTGGACCCGGCCAGCGGCGCCTACAACCTGCCGGGTGCAGTGCGACTCAAAGGGGCGTTGAGCCTCTGCGCGCTGGAGCAGGCGTTCGCCAGCCTGGTCGCGCGCCACGAAACCCTGCGCACAGCGTTCCAGCGCCAGGCAGACGAGCGCCTGTTGCAAGTGCCGGCGGACACGCCGTTGACCGTCGAGCAACTCGACTTTAGCCACTTGGACGCCCCCGCGCGCGAACAGGCCGTCAACGAGGCCGCGACCCGCCAATCGCTTTTGCCCTTCGACCTGGAAAACGGTCCGCTGCTGCGCGTGCAATTGCTCAAGCTCGACGCGCAGGAACACGTGCTGCTGCTGACCCTGCACCACATCGTCTCCGATGGCTGGTCGATGAATGTGCTGATCGACGAGTTCATCCGCTGCTACGACGCCCACGAGCGCAACGAAACACCGCAACTGCCGGCCTTGCCGATCCAGTACAGCGATTACGCCCTGTGGCAGCGCCGCTGGCTGGAAGCGGGGGAGCAGGCGCGGCAACTGGATTACTGGCAAGCGCGCCTGGGCGATGAGCACCCGGTGCTGGAGCTGCCCACCGACCGCCCGCGTCCGGCGATGCCGAGCTACCAGGGCACACGCCACAATTTCGCGATTGAGCCTGCGCTCGCCATGCAGCTGCGCAGCTGCGCGCAAAAACACAACGTCACCCTGTTCGTGCTGTTGCTCGGTGCTTTCAACGTGTTGCTGCATCGCTACACCGGGCAGCACGATATCCGCGTCGGCGTGCCGATCGCCAACCGCAACCGCACTGAAGTCGAAGGGTTGATCGGTTTCTTCGTCAACACCCAGGTGCTGCGCACCGAGCTGACCGGGCAAACCCGCATCACCGAGTTGCTGCAAAGCATCAAGGAGCACGCCCTGGGCGCCCAGGCCCATCAGGAGTTGCCTTTCGAGCGCCTGGTGGAAGCCCTCAAGGTCGAGCGCAGCCTGAGCCACACGCCGCTGTTTCAGGTGATGTACAACCATCAGCCGGTGGTGGCCGACATTACCAGTGTCAGCACCGCCTCCGGCCTGGAACTGGCATTGGTGGAGTGGCAAGGCCGCACCACCCAGTTCGACCTGACCCTCGACACCTATGAAAAATCCGGCACCCTGCATGCCGCGTTGACCTACGCCAACGACCTGTTCGACGCGCCAACCATCGAGCGCATGGCCGGGCATTGGCTCAGCCTGTTGCAGGCCATGGTGGCCGACGGTGAGCAGCGCATCGGCGAACTGCCGATGTTGGTCGCGGATGAGCAGCAGGTGCTGGTCCACGCATGGAACCAGACTGCCGAGGCGTACCCGACCGAGCGCGGCATTCATCACCTGATCGAGGACCAGGTCCGCATCACGCCCGATGCACCGGCGCTGGTGTTCGGTGCAACCACGCTGACCTACGCCCAGCTCGACACCCGCGCCAACCAGCTGGCCCACGCCTTGCGCGAGCAAGGCGTCGGCCCTGACACGCTGGTGGGGATCTGCGTCGAGCGCTCCATCGAAATGGTGGTCGGCTTGCTCGCCATTCTCAAGGCCGGCGGCGCCTATGTCCCGCTGGACCCTGAATACCCCCGGGAACGCCTGGCCTACATGATCGACGACAGCGGCATCCAGTTGCTGCTCAGCCAGCGCGACCTGTTGCCATTGCTGCCGACCGAGGGCATCCAGGTGATTGCCTTGGACCAGCCCGCGAGCTGGCTCGACGGTTACAACCGCCAGTCGCCAAGCGTCGACCTGCAGGCGCTGAACCTGGCCTATGTGATCTACACCTCCGGCTCCACCGGCAAGCCCAAGGGCGCCGGCAACAGCCATCGTGCGCTGGTCAACCGCCTGTGCTGGATGCAACAGGCCTATGGCCTGGACGCCAGCGATGCGGTGCTGCAGAAAACCCCGTTCAGTTTCGACGTGTCGGTGTGGGAGTTCTTCTGGCCGCTGATGACCGGCGCGCGCCTGGTTGTCGCCGCGCCCGGCGAACACCGCGAACCGGCGCGCTTGATCGAGACCATCGGGCAGCACTGCATCACCACCTTGCACTTCGTGCCATCGATGCTCCAGGCATTTATTCATGAGCCGGGGGTGCACGCCTGCAACAGCCTGCGACGCATCGTGTGCAGCGGTGAAGCCTTGCCGCTGGATGCGCAGTTGCAAGTGTTCGCCAAATTGCCACAGGCCAGCCTGTTCAACCTCTACGGCCCGACCGAAGCTGCCATCGACGTGACCCACTGGACCTGCGTCGACGAAGGCGCCGACAGCGTGCCCATCGGTCGACCCATCGCCAACCTCGCTACGTACGTGCTCGATGCCCAGCTCAACCCGGTGCCTGCGGGCGTCAGCGGTGAGCTGTACCTGGGCGGCGCCGGCCTGGCGCGCAGTTACCACCGGCGCCCGGCACTGACTGCCGAGCGTTTTGTGCCGAGCCCGTTCGGTGACGGTGTGCGCCTGTATCGCACCGGCGACCGCGTGCGCCTGCGCGCCGATGGGGTGATCGAATACCTCGGCCGCCTTGATCATCAGGTCAAGCTGCGCGGCCTGCGTATCGAGCTGGGCGAAATCGAGACACGCCTGATGCAACACCCCTCGGTGCGCGAAGCCGTGGTGCTGGTGCAGGGTGGCAAGCAACTGGTGGCCTACCTGGTGCTGGCCGACGAAACGCCGGTCGACCTCAAGGCCTGGCTGCTCGAAAGCCTCCCGGAATACATGGTGCCGACCCATCTGGTGCCCCTGGCTAAGCTGCCGGTGACCGCCAACGGCAAGCTCGACCGCAAGGCCTTGCCATTGCCGGATGCTGCGCCCCAGCAGGCTTATGTCGCCCCGGAAAGCGAGGTGCAAAAAGCCCTCGCGGCAATCTGGAGCGATGTGCTCGGCGTGGAGCATGTCGGCCTGGAAGACAACTTCTTCGAACTGGGTGGCGATTCGATCATCTCCATCCAGATGGTCAGCCGTGCGCGCCAGGCGGGCATTCGCCTGAGCCCACGGGACCTGTTCCAGTACCAGAGCGTGCGCAGCCTGGCGCGGGTGGCGACCTTCGAACAGGCGACGCTCGTCGACCAGGGGCCGGTCACCGGGGATGTGCTCCTCACACCGGTGCAACACAGCTTTTTCGAACAGGCGATCCCGGCACGCCAGCACTGGAACCAGTCGTTGCTGCTGACTCCGCGTGAGGTGCTGGAGCCCATGCGCCTTGAGGCCGCCTTGACTCGCTTGATCAACCATCACGACGCCTTGCGCCTGCGTTTTGTGCAACAAGCGGACGGTTGGCGCCAGGCCCACGCCGAGCCGGTTGCATCGGCTTCGTTATGGCAGTCCCAGGTCGCCGGCGAGGCTGAGTTGGCCGCACTGTGCGACGAGGCTCAACGCAGCCTTGATCTTGAACAGGGCCCGCTGCTGCGTGCGGTCCTGGCAATGATGGCCGACGGCACCCAGCGCCTGTTGCTGGTGGTGCATCACCTGGCAGTGGACGGCGTATCGTGGCGTATCCTGCTCGAAGACCTGCAACAGGCCTATCGCAACGCCGCGCTGCCGGCCAAGACCAGCGCCTACCAGCAGTGGGCGCAGCAGTTACAGGCCCACGCGCAGACGCTGGACGAGCAACTGCCGTACTGGCAGGCCCAAACCGCGAGCGCCGATCTGCCTTGCGATAACCCCCTGGGCGGCCTGCAAAACCGCCTGGGCACCACACTCGAAATCCGCCTCAGCGCCGAACACACCCGCCAACTGCTGCAAGACGCCCCGGCGGCCTATCGCACCCAGGTTAACGAACTGCTGCTGACCGCCTTGGCGCGCGTCATCAGCCGCTGGAGCGAGCAGCCCGCCGCGCTGATCCAAATGGAAGGCCATGGTCGCGAAGACCTGTTCGACACGCTCGACCTGAGCCGCACCGTGGGCTGGTTCACCAGCCTGTTCCCGGTGCGCCTGCAGGCCGGCGGCGAGCTGTCGGCGGCGATCAAGTCGGTGAAGGAGCAATTGCGTGCGGTGCCGCATAAAGGTATCGGCTATGGCCTGCTGCGCTATCTCGGCGCACCCGAGGCGCGTAAAGCCTTGTCGAACCAGGCGGCACCGCGCATCACCTTCAACTACCTGGGCCAGTTCGACCGCCAGTTCAACGAGGCAGCGCTGTTTGTTCCGGCGACCCAGGGCAGTGGGCAGGCTCAGGATTGCGAGGCACCGCTGGCCAACTGGCTGACGGTGGAAGGGCAGGTGTACGGCGGTGAGCTGGCCCTGCGGTGGGGGTTCAGTCGTGAGATGTTCGAGGTGGCGACCGTCCAACGCCTGGCGGATGACTATGCCGCTGAACTCCAGGCCTTGATTGAACACTGCTGCGCCACGCCGGCGGGGCAGGTCACGCCTTCGGACTTCCCCCTGGCGCGCCTGACCCAGCAGCAACTGGACGCCTTGCCCATCGCCGGGCCGGCGATTGCCGATCTCTATCCGTTGTCGCCGATGCAGCAGGGTATGTTGTTCCATACCCTGTATGCGCCCGAGGCCGAGGCTTACATCAACCAGTTGCGCCTGGACATTGAAGGCCTGGACTTGCTCGCATTCGGTCGTGCCTGGCAAGCCGCGCTGGATCGCCATGACATCCTGCGCAGCAGCTTCCACTGGCTCGGCCTGGACAGTGCCCATCAAGTGATTCAGCGTCATGTCGATGTGCAGTTGCAAGTGATCGAAGATGTCGATGCTGATTTTGATGCATTCGCCGCTGCCGAACGCGAGAAGGGATTTGCGCTGAATGCTGCGCCGCTGTTTCGCCTGATGCTGGTGCGCGGTGCCGGCGGTGCCTGGCACCTGATCTTCACCAGCCACCACATCCTCATGGACGGCTGGAGTAACGCCCAGTTGCTCGGCGAAGTGATCGCCCATTACGCCGGGCAAACCGTGCCGGTGCCGCAGGGGCAGTTCCGCGATTACCTGGGCTGGCTGCAACAGCAAGCGTCGGGCGAGGCGTTCTGGAAGTCTGCGCTGGCGCCGCTGCAAGCGCCAACCCTGCTTGCGCAGGCGCTGCGTGTGCCGTTCGAAGGCAAGGGCATGGCTGACCATCAGGTCGTGCTGAGCGACGACTTCACGCGTGCCCTGGGTGAGTTTTCCCGCCACCACAAAGTCACCCTCAACACCTTGCTCCAAGGCGCGTGGAGCGTGCTGCTGCAACGATATACCGGGCAGGACTGCGTGGCCTTTGGTGCCACCGTCGCGGGACGCTCGGCACCATTGCCGGGGATCGAACAGCAGTTGGGCCTGTTCATCAACACGCTGCCGATCATCAATGCAGCGTCGCCGGCCCAGCCGGTGGCCGACTGGCTGAGTGAGCTGCAAGCCCTCAACCTGAGCCTGCGCGACCATGAACATGTGCCGCTCTATGACATTCAGGGATGGGCAGGACAGCAGGGCAGCGCGCTGTTCGATACCTTGCTGGTGTTCGAAAACTTCCCGGTGGCCGAGGCCTTGAAGCCGGGCGCGCCTGCCGGCCTGACGTTCGGCCGCCTGCAAAACCACGAGCAGACCCATTATCCACTGACCCTGGGCATTGAGCTGGGCAGTTGCCTGCGCTTGGAGTTTGGTTATGACCAGGCGTGCTTCAGTGCTCGGCAGGTCGCTCAATTAAGCCGCAACCTGCACCACCTGCTGGTGCAGATGCTCGCGGATGCCCAGGCGCCCATTGGCAACCTGCTTCTGCTCGACCAAGCCGCACGGCGCGACATGCTTGCCCTCAGCCAGTCGCCCAGCCAGGCCCAGCGTCACCTGCGCGTGCACGAGCGTATCGCCGCCCAGGCCAGCGCCACACCCGACGCGATGGCCGTGCAGGCGGGTGAGGCACGCCTGAGCTACGCCCAGCTCAATGCTCGCGCCAACCGGCTTGCCCATCGCCTGCTGGAACTGGGCGTTGGCGCAGGCCAGCGCGTCGGCCTGGCGGCACGACGTGGCCCGCAGTTGATCGTCAGCCTGCTGGCGGTGCTCAAAAGTGGCGCCGCCTATGTGCCGCTGGACCCGAACTACCCCGCCGAACGCCTGGCCTACATGCTGACAGACAGCCGGCTTGACCTGCTGCTCAGCGAAACCGGGCTGCTGGCCGACCTGCCGTTGCCCCAAGGGCTGGCGCGCGAGAGTTTCACCGCGTCCGGCGAAGAACTGGCTGGCTACCCGTCGACCAATCCAACCAACCATGCCGCCGCTGCCGATCTGGCCTATGTGATCTACACCTCGGGCTCCACCGGGCTGCCCAAGGGTGTGGCCATCGACCATGCCGCCCTCGGCCAGTTCTGCGACAGCGCCGAGGCCTATAGCCGGTTGAGCGCGACGGATCGCGTGCTGCAATTTGCCACGTTCAGCTTCGACGGCTTTGTCGAGCAATGCTACCCGCCGCTGTGTGTGGGCGCAGCGTTGGTCATGCGCGGCGATGAGCTATGGGATGCCGGGCAATTGGCGCGGGAAATCGTCGAGCAGGGCGTGACCCTCGCCGATCTGCCCGCCGCCTACTGGTATTTGCTCGCCAAGGAGTGCGCCCTCGACCAGCGCACCCTGGGCAACCTGCGTCAGGTGCATGTCGGCGGCGAGGCGATGTCGGTGGAAGGGCTGCGCGCTTGGTACGCCGCCGGGTTGGGTGACGTGCGTTTGGTCAACACCTACGGGCCCACCGAGGCCACCGTGGTGTCCAGCGTGCATGACTGCCAATTGGTGGATGCCAGCGATGCGTTTGGTGTGCCGATTGGCCGGGCCATCGACGGTCGCTCCTTGTATGTGCTGGACAGTGGTTTCGAATTATTGGCCACCGACGGCGTGGGCGAGCTGTGCATCGGCGCCGAACACGGTTTGGCCCAGCGTTACTTCGATCGCCCGGCGCTTACCGCCGAGCGCTTTTTGCCAAACCCGTTTTCCGCCGTGCCCGGCGCGCGGCTTTACCGCAGTGGCGACCTGGCGCGCTATAACCAGGCGGGTGCGCTGGAGTATGTCGGGCGCATCGATCATCAAGTGAAGATCCGCGGGTTCCGCGTGGAAATGGGTGAGATCGAAGCCAGCCTGCAAGCCTTGCCGCAGCTGCGTGAAGCGGCTGTCATCGCACAATCGAGCCCGACGGGCACGCAATTGGTGGCATATGTGGTCGCCGCCAACGGGCAAAGCGTGGACTCCCCGGCATTGGCGGCCACCTTGCGCCAGTCCTTGCCGGATTACATGGTGCCGGGGCACTGGGTTGTCCTCGACGCCTTGCCGTTGAACAACAATGGCAAGCTTGACCGTCGCGCACTGCCGGCACCGGACCTGAACCAGGCGCGCCAGGCTTACCGGGCGCCGCAAACCCCGCTGCAATCGCGCTTGGCCGCCATCTGGCAAGCGGTGTTGCAAGTGGATCAGGTGGGGCTCAATGACCACTTCTTCGAACGTGGCGGTCATTCGTTGCTGGCCACCCAAGTCATTTCGCGGGTGCGCCACGCACTGCAACTGGAAGTGCCGTTGCGGGCGCTGTTCGAACAACCGACGCTGGAGGCGTTCGCCGATGCTTGTGCTGGGTTGCAGGCCAGCACTGCACGGCCTCTGGTGGTGCTGACGCGTGATCGGCCGTTGGCGCTGTCGTTCGCCCAGGAGCGCCAATGGTTCCTCTGGCAACTGGACCCGTCCAGCGCCGCCTACCACGTGCCGAGCGCGCTGCACCTGCGTGGCCGTCTGGACGTCGCGGCGCTGGAACAGGCGTTCCAGGCCCTGGTGCAACGCCATGAACCGTTGCGCACCACCTTTGTGGAAGAGGGCGAGCACACCTGGCAACGGATTCACCCGAGCCTTGCGCTGCCTATCGAACACCAACAGGTCGAGGTCTCGGCGATCGAGCCTGCCGTGGCGCAGGAGATCCAGCGCCCGTTCGACTTGATCAATGGCCCGCTGATGCGCGTCAAATTGCTTCAGATCGAGGCCGAGCACCACGT
The DNA here is from genome assembly GCF_019823005.1 of Pseudomonas sp. DR208. Classification (NCBI taxonomy): domain Bacteria; kingdom Pseudomonadati; phylum Pseudomonadota; class Gammaproteobacteria; order Pseudomonadales; family Pseudomonadaceae; genus Pseudomonas; species Pseudomonas sp. DR208. The sequence continues at coordinate 4,039,041 of NZ_CP081944.1, read as the reverse complement.
ACTGGTGATCACCCAGCACCACATCATCTCCGACGGTTGGTCGATGCAGGTAATGGTCGATGAATTGGTGGCGCTGTATCAGGGCCAGGCTCAACTGCCGGCGCAGCTCATCCAGTACGCCGATTATGCCCAGTGGCAACGGGACTGGATGGCGGCCGGTGAGCAACAACGTCAACTCGACTACTGGCGCCTGCGCCTGGGCACCGAGCATGCCGTGCTGGAACTGCCCTTGGACAACCCTCGGCCGGCAGTGCAAAGCCATCGCGGCGCGCGCCGCCAGGTGCACCTGGACAGCGCGTTGGTCGCCGGGCTCAAGGCCCTGGCCCAGCGTCAGGACGTAACCTTGTTTGTGCTGCTGCTGGCGTCGTTCCAGGCCTTGCTGCATCGCTACAGTGGGCAATCCCGAATCCGGGTCGGTGTGCCGATTGCCAACCGCAATCGCCTCGAAACCGAGCGCCTGGTCGGCTTCTTCGTCAACACCCAGGTGCTGCAGGCCGACGTGCACGGGCAGATGGCGTTCGACCAATTGCTCGTCCAGGTCAAGCAGCGTGCCCTCGAAGCCCAGGCCCATCAGGACCTGCCGTTCGAGCAACTGGTGGAGGCCCTGCAACCGGAGCGTAGCCTCAGCCATAACCCGCTGTTCCAGGTGATGTTCAATCATCAGGACCGCCTGCGCGCCACCCCGCTGCAGTTACCCGGCCTGGACCTGCAAGCGCTGGATTGGGCAGGGCACAGCACCCAGTTCGACTTGAATCTCGAGACGGAGGAGTCTGCCGCAGGCCTGTGGGCCTCTCTGACCTACGCCACCGATCTGTTCGACGCCGCTACCCTGGATCGCCTGGCCGAGCATTGGCAAAACCTGTTGCACGCGGTGGTGCAGGACGCGTCCCAGGCTGTGGATGAACTGACGATGCTCAGCGCGCCGCAATGGCAGCAGATGGTCGAAACGTGGAACGACAGCGCTGTCGACTACCCCCGCGAACGCTGCGTGCACCAATTGTTCGAAGCCCAGGCCGTGGCACAGCCGCAAGCCCTCGCGGTGCAATTCAATGGCCAAACCCTGAGCTACGGCGAACTCAACCGCCGCGCCAACCGTCTGGCCCATCGCCTGATTGCGGCAGGTGTGGGGCCGGACGTATTGGTGGCGGTGCATGTCGAGCGCTCCCTGGATATAGTGGTCGGCCTGCTGGCTACCCTCAAGGCCGGTGGCGCCTATGTGCCCCTCGACCCGCAATTCCCGGCGGATCGCCTGGCGTTCATGCTCGACGACAGCCGTGCACGGGTCCTGCTGACCCAGCCACACCTGATAGGGCGCCTGGCGCACCCGCACGGTGTGCAGGTATTGATGGTCGACGCCGCCGACGCTGCGGAGCACAACCCGCAGGTCGAGGTCACGCCGGAACACCTGGCCTATGTGATCTATACCTCCGGTTCCACCGGCAAGCCCAAGGGTGTGATGGTACGACACCGGGCGCTGTGCAGCTTTACCTGCGGCATGGCCGATACCCTGGACATCGGCATTGGCGCACGGATGTTGTCACTGACCACCTTCTCGTTCGATATCTTCGCCTTGGAGCTGTACGTGCCCCTGACGGTGGGTGCCACGGTACTGCTGAGCGGCCAGGAGCTGGCCCTCGACCCGGAAGCGATCATCGATCTGGTCCACAGCCAATCGGCCAACGTGCTGCAAGCCACACCGTCGACCTGGCGCATGCTGCTGGAAAGCCCACGCGCCCAGCTGCTGCACGGTATCAAGAGCCTGTGCGGCGGCGAAGCGCTGCCGGCCGACCTGGCGCAGCGCATGCTCGACCTGCAAGGCCCGCTGTGGAACCTCTATGGCCCCACCGAAACCACCATCTGGTCGGCTGCCCATCGCCTGCACGAAGCACGGCCATTTGTGGGGCGGCCTATCGCCAATACCACGTTGTTCATCCTCAATGCCGGTTTGACGCCCAGCCCGGTGGGGGCCGCCGGTGAACTGCTGATCGGTGGTGTCGGCCTGGCTCGCGGTTACCACGAGCGCCCCGCGCTGACGGCCGAGCGCTTTGTGCCCAACCCGTATGGTGCGCCGGGAGAACGCCTGTACCGCACCGGCGACCTGGCCCGCTACCGTGCCGATGGCGTGGTGGAATACATCGGCCGCGTCGACCATCAGGTCAAGGTGCGTGGGTTCCGCATCGAACTCGGCGAAATCGAAGCGTGCCTGCGCGAGTGCGCCGGGGTGCGCGAAGCCGTGGTCCTGGCCGACAACGACCGCTTGATCGCCTACCTGGTCAGTTCCGCACCCGACACGCCAGAAGTCTACAGGGCGGCCCTGCGCGAGCGCCTGCCGGACTACATGGTGCCGGCGCACCTGGTGTTCCTCGATAGCCTGCCCCTGACCCCCAACGGCAAGCTCGACCGCAAGGCGTTGCCTGCGGTGGACGTGGCACGATTGAGCAAAGGCCATGTAGCGCCAGTGACACTGCGTGAACAGCAGGTCGCGGCGATCTGGGCCGAGGTGCTGGAGCTGCCGCAGGTCGGCCTTGACGATCACTTCTTCGAACTCGGCGGGCATTCGCTGCTGGCCACCCGTGTTGTCTCGCGGGTTCGCCAGGTGCTGGCGCTGGAAGTGGCGCTCAAGACCCTGTTCGAACACCCGCGGTTGGAGGATTTCGTTCAGGCGCTGGGCGAGGAGGGCGTGGTTGCGCCCGCGTTGCTCAAGGCTGACCGCAATCAACCGCTGCCGTTGTCCTATGCCCAGGAGCGGCAATGGTTCCTTTGGCAACTGGACCCGCAAAGCACGGCGTATCACATCCCCAGCGTATTACGTTTGAAAGGGCCGCTTGACCTGGCCGCGCTGCAGTGCAGTTTCGACACCTTGCTGGCACGCCATGAAAGCCTGCGCACCCATGTGCGCCAGGACGCTGGCGGCGCAGTTCAGGTGATTGAAGACTCGGGCCTGATCGAAATCAGCCTGCTCGACACCGAAGAAGACAGCCTCAAGGCGCGGGTCGCAGAAGTGGTTGCGCAGCCATTCGACCTGTTGCGCGGGCCGCTGTTGCGGGCCAGGTTGCTGCGCCTGGCTGTTGATGAGCACGTACTGGTGCTGGTGCAGCACCACATCGTCTCCGATGGCTGGTCGATGCAATTGATGGTCGAAAAACTGGTGCAGTTGTACGCCACCTTCAACCAGGGCCGGATGCCCGACCTGCCAGCCTTGCCGATCCAGTATGCCGATTACGCCGTGTGGCAGCGCAACTGGATGGAAGCCGGTGAGAAAGCCCGTCAACTGACTTACTGGCAGGCTCAACTGGGCGGCGTACAGCCGGTGCTGGAGCTGCCTTTCGACTACTTGCGCCCGGCGGTACAAAGCCAGCGTGGCGCGCGCCTGGGCATCGAGTTGCAACCTCAGCTGCTGACCGGTCTGCGTCAGTTGGCGCAGAGGGTCGGGGTTACCTTGCCGATGGTGCTGCTGGCGTCTTACCAGGCACTGCTGCATCGCTACAGCGGCCAGGAAGACGTGCGTGTCGGCGTGCCGATTGCCAACCGCAATCGCCTGGAAACCGAAGGGCTGATCGGCTTCTTCGTCAACACCCAGGTGCTCAAGGCCGATATCCATGGGCAGATGAGCGTGGTGCAACTGTTGCAGCAAGTGCGCCAGCGTTCGCTGGAGGCACAGGCCCATCAGGACCTGCCGTTCGAGCAACTGGTCGAAGCCTTGCAACCCGAGCGCAGCATGAGCCTGAGCCCGCTGTTCCAGGTGCTGTTCAACCATCGCGTGACCTCGGCCGCCAATCACTTGCAACACCTCGCCGAACTGGATGTCGAGGTGCTGGGTTGGGATGAAGGTGTGGCGCAGTTCGACCTGGCGCTGGATGTGGAGGAAAGCCAGGCGACGCTGCGTGCGTCCCTGAGTTATGCCACTGATCTGTTTGCCCCAGCCACGATCGAGCGCATGGCCGGCCACTGGCAGAACCTGTTGCAGGCGATGGTCGCCGATCAACAGCAACCCATCAGCCAACTCAACCTGCTGGGCGAGGATGAGCAACAACACATCCTGCGGCTGTGGAACCAGACCGAGGCCGGCTTCTCGGCCGAGCGCCTGGTTCACCAGTTGGTGGCCGACCGCGCCCGGGAAAACCCGGATGCAGTCGCCGTGAAATTCGACGCACAGACCCTGAGCTACGGCGAACTGGACCGCCAGGCCAACCGCCTGGCCCATGCGCTGATCGCCCGTGGCGTCGGCCCGGAAGTGCGCGTGGCGATTGCCATGCCGCGCAGTGCCGAAATCATGGTGGCGTTCCTGGCGGTGATGAAGGCTGGTGGTGTGTATGTGCCGCTGGATATCGAATACCCGCGTGACCGCCTGCTGTACATGATGCAGGACAGCCGTGCCCGGTTGCTGCTGACTCATAGCAGTGCCTTGCAGCAACTGCCGATTCCCGAGGGTCTGGACAGCCTGGCGATTGATCGCACCGAGGAATGGTCCGGTTACAGCGACACGGCGCCTGATGTGAAACTGAACGGCGACAACCTGGCCTACGTGATCTACACCTCCGGCTCCACCGGCATGCCCAAGGGGGTGGCGGTGTCCCACGGTCCGCTGGTGGCGCATATCATCGCCACCGGCGAGCGTTACGAAACCTCGCCCGCCGATTGCGAACTGCATTTCATGTCGTTCGCCTTCGACGGCTCCCACGAAGGCTGGATGCACCCGCTGATCAACGGCGCCAGTGTGTTGATCCGCGATGACAGCCTGTGGCTGCCGGAATACACCTACCAGCAAATGCACCGTCACAACGTGACCATGGCGGTGTTCCCGCCGGTATACCTGCAACAGTTGGCTGAGCATGCCGAGCGTGACGGCAACCCGCCGAAGGTGCGGGTGTATTGCTTCGGCGGTGATGCAGTAGCGCAAGCCAGCTACGACCTGGCCTGGCGCGCACTCAAGCCGACCTATCTATTCAACGGCTACGGCCCGACCGAAACCGTGGTCACGCCACTGCTGTGGAAAGCCCGCAAGGGCGATCCATGCGGCGCGGTCTACGCCCCCATCGGCACACTGTTGGGTAATCGCAGCGGCTACGTGCTGGATGCGCAACTCAACCTGCAACCCATCGGTGTGGCCGGTGAGCTGTATCTGGGCGGGGAGGGCGTGGCCCGTGGGTATCTGGAGCGCCCGGCGCTGACTGCCGAACGCTTTGTGCCGGACCCGTTCGGCAAGCCCGGCAGCCGTGTGTATCGCAGTGGTGACCTGACCCGTGGCCGCCCGGATGGTGTGGTGGACTACCTGGGGCGTGTCGACCATCAGGTGAAAATCCGTGGTTTCCGCATTGAGCTGGGCGAAATCGAAGCGCGTCTGCGTGAGCAGGACAACGTCGGTGAAACCGTGGTGGTCGCCCAGGAAGGCCCGACCGGCAAGCAGTTGGTGGCTTACGTAGTGCCCGCAGACGGCAGCCTGATCAACGAAACCGAGTTGCGCGACACCCTGCGCCGCGCCCTGAAAACCCGTCTGCCGGACTACATGGTGCCGACGCATTTCATGTTCCTGGCGCAAATGCCGCTGACCCCCAATGGCAAGCTCGACCGCAAGGGCCTGCCCGAGCCGGATGCGAGCCTGCTGCAACAGGCCTATGTGGCTCCCGAAACCGAGCTGGAACAACAGATCGCCGCGATCTGGGCCGATGTCCTGCGTCTGCCGCAAGTGGGTCTGAACGACAACTTCTTTGAAGTGGGCGGCCATTCCCTGCTGGCGATCCAGATCACCTCGCGGGTCCAGGCCGAACTGGGCCTGGAAGTGCCGCTGGTGGAAGTGTTCCAGACCGAAACGCTGCGTGCCTACGTGCAGGCCGCCGCCACCTTCCGCGCCGGCAGCGCGCAAGACTTTGATGATCTTCGTGACTTTTTGAGCGAACTAGAGGCGATTTGACCCATGCTTTCCAACCCTAATATCGATCTGGTTTCGCGCTTTCTTCGCCTGCCTCTGGAACAGCGTCAGCAGTTTTATCAGCGCCTGCAAAGCCGGGGCATGAGCTTCGCCCAGCTGCCGATTGCCTCGATCCGCGAGGACGGCCAGAGGCTGCCGTTGTCCTACGCTCAGGAGCGCCAGTGGTTTCTCTGGCAACTGGACCCGGACAGCGCTACTTATCATATTCCCGGCGCACTGCGTCTGCAGGGCCGACTGGACCTGGCGGCCCTGCAACGCGCGTTCGACAGCCTGCTGGCCCGCCATGAAAGCCTGCGCACACGCCTGGTACAGGACGGCGAGCGCCTGCTGCAAAACGTAGCGCCCGAGGCGCGCATCGAGATACACCAGGACGTTGCCCACGAACACCAACTGATCGCGCGCATCGAAGCCGAGATAGCCCGGCCTTTCGATTTGCAGGCGGGGCCGTTGTTGCGCGTGACCTTGCTGCAACTGGCCGAAGACGAGCATGTGCTGGTGATGGTGCAGCACCACATCATTTCCGATGGCTGGTCGATGCAGGTCATGGTCGAGGAACTGGTGCAGTTCTACGCCGCGCACAGCCAAGGCCAGGAGGTGCAATTGCCGGGCTTACCGATCCACTACGCCGACTACGCGCTGTGGCAGCGCAGCTGGATGGAAGCCGGGGAGAAGGCCCGTCAATTGGCCTACTGGCAGGACCTGTTGGGCGGTGAGCAACCGGTGCTGGAGTTGCCCCTCGACTATTCGCGCCCGGCGCAGCAAAGCCATCGCGGCGCCAGCTTGCAGGTGCATCTGCCGGCGGACTTGGTGGCTGGTATCAAGCGCCTGGCCCAGCAAGAGGGCGTGACCCCGTTCATGCTGTTGCTGGCCTCGTTCCAGACCCTGCTGTTTCGCTACAGCGGCCAGTCGGACATCCGCATCGGCGTGCCGAATGCCAACCGCAACCGCGTGGAAACCGAGCGGCTGATCGGCTTTTTCGTCAACACCCAAGTGCTCAAGGCCGACCTTGACGGGCAGATGAGCTTCGCCGAACTGCTGCAACAGGCCAAGCGTCGCGCCCTGGAAGCCCAGGCGCACCAAGACTTGCCGTTTGAACAATTGGTGGTGGCGCTGCAACCTGAACGCAGCCTGAGCCATAACCCGCTGTTCCAAGTGATGTTCAACCACCAGACCGACGCCCAGAGCGGGCGCCATGGCCAGCAATTGCCTGGCCTGCAAGTGGCGGAACTGGATTGGGAGAGCCAGACCACGCATTTCGACCTGAGCCTGGACACCCATGAGTCCGCCGAAGGCCTCTGGGCGGCGCTGACCTACGCCACCGACCTGTTCGAAAGCGCAACCATCGAACGCTTGGCGCAGCATTGGCAGAACCTGCTCCAGGCGGCAGTGAGTGCACCACGCAGCCGTCTTTGCGCGCTGTCGATGCTCGATGCACCCGAACAACAGCGGATGCTCAAGGACTGGAATGCCCCCGCCACCGTCGCCGCACCGCATGCCGTGCACCAGTTGTTCGAGGCGCAGGCCCGCGAACATCCGGCGCGCCAGGCACTGGCCTTGGATAAGCAAACGCTCAGCTACGGTGAACTGAACCGCCAGGCCAATCGCCTGGCGCACTACCTGATCGCCCAAGGCGTAGGCCCGGAAGTGCTGGTGGGGATCGCGGTCGAGCGCTCTTTTGCCATGGTGGTCAGCCTGTTGGCGGTGCTCAAGGCGGGTGGCGCCTACGTGCCGCTTGACCCTGAATACCCGCGTGAACGCCTGGTGCATATGCTCGACGACAGTGGTGTGCGACTGGTGTTGACCCAATCCCACCTGCGCGACCGCTTGCCATTACCGGCCGATCTGACGGCGCTGGACATCGATCTGGCCGACGCGCAGTTGGCGCAGTGTGCCGAGCACAACCCGCCTACCGCGTTCGAGCCCAGCAGCCTGGCGTATGTCATCTACACCTCCGGCTCCACCGGCAAACCAAAAGGCGTTGCCATCAGCCATGCGGCATTGAGCGAATTCGCCGGTATCGCGGCCGAGTATTCGCGCCTGGTCGCGGACGACCGCGTACTGCAGTTCGCGACCCTGAACTTCGATGGTTTTGTTGAGCAGCTGTACCCGGCTCTGACCCTGGGCGCGACGGTCGTGTTGCGCGGGCCGCAGTTGTGGGACGGCGCTGACCTGTACCGGCAGATTATCGACCAAGGCATCACCCTGGCCGACTTGCCCACCGCCTATTGGAAACTGTTCCTGCAGGATTGCCTGGCAGCGGGACCACGGCCCTATGGCGCATTGCGCCAAGTGCATATCGGCGGCGAAGCGATGCCGCTGGATGGCCCGGTGCTGTGGCGGCGCGCGGGGCTGGGGCATGTACGCCTGCTCAACACCTACGGGCCGACCGAGGCCACGGTGGTGTCCAGCGTGCTCGATTGCAGCGATGACAACGCCGTGATTGGCGCCACTGCCAGCCCGATTGGCCGCGCGTTGCCGGGGCGTGGCCTGTATGTGTTGGACCGTGACCTTGACCTGTTGCCGGTTGGCGCCGTGGGTGAGCTGTACATTGCCAGTGCCAGTGGCTTGGCCCGTCATTACCTGCAACGCCCGAGCCTGACCGCCGAGCGTTTTGTCGCCGACCCGTTCAGCCCCCTGGGCGAGCGTCTTTACCGCACCGGTGACCTGGCGCGTTATCGCGCCGACGGGGTGATCGAATACGTCGGTCGCGTCGACCATCAGGTCAAAATCCGCGGTTTCCGAATCGAGTTGGGTGAGATCGAAGCGCTGCTGTTGGCCCAGGAGGCGGTGCGCGAAGCCTTTCTGCTGGCGGCCGACAACCAGTTGGTGGCCTACCTTGTGCCGGCCCAGCCGTTGTCCGCCGCCGAGCATGCGGCGGCGGGCGAAACGCTCAAGGCCACCTTGCGTGAGCAACTGCCCGATTACATGGTGCCTGCGCACTTGATCTTCCTCGACCGCATGCCGTTGAACCCCAACGGCAAGCTTGACCGCCAGGCGCTGCCCAAACCCGATGGCAGCGCGGTGCAACAGGCCTGGCAGGCACCGGTTACGCCACTGCAACAGCAGGTTGCGGCGATCTGGGCTGATATTCTTGGCGTCGAGCGTGTGGGCCTGACCCACCACTTCTTCGAACTGGGCGGGCATTCGCTGATGGCCATGCAAGTGGTTTCGCGCATTCGTCAGGCATTGAAGCTCGAAGTGCCGCTCAAATTGCTGTTCGAACAGCCGCGCCTGGAGGGGTTTGTCGCCGCACTGACCACCCAGGCCCCAGGCGCGCCGAACGCGCCCGCGCTGTTGCCGGTAGGGCGGGACCAGCCGTTGCCGCTGTCCTACGCCCAGGAGCGCCAATGGTTTTTATGGCAACTGGAGCCGCAAAGCGCCGCGTACCACATCCCCAGCGCCTTGCGTTTGAAAGGGCAGCTTGATCTGGTTGCACTGCAACGCAGTTTCGATACCTTGCTGGCCCGGCATGAAAGCCTGCGCACCCATTTGCGCCTGGAGCGCGACCGCACGGTTCAAATAATTTCACCGCAGGTGTCGTTGCCGATAGCGCACGCCGAGGTACAGGAAGCGCAGCTCAAGGCGCGGGTCGAGGCCGAAATAGCCCAACCCTTCAATCTGGAACAAGGGCCTTTGCTGCGGGTTTCGTTGCTGCGCATCGCCGCTGATGAACATGTATTGGTATTGGTGCAGCATCACATCGTGTCCGATGGCTGGTCGATGCAGCTGATGGTTGAAGAGCTGGTGCAACTGTATGCGGCCTACAGCCAGGGACAGGTGTTGCAATGGCCGGCGCTGCCGATTCAGTACGCCGACTACGCCGTATGGCAGCGCAACTGGATGGAGGCGGGCGAGAAGGCCCGTCAACTGGCGTATTGGCGCGACATGCTCGGCGGTGAGCAGAGCGTGTTGGCGTTGCCGTTCGACCACCCGCGTCCTGCTGTGCAAAGCCATCGTGGCGCGCGCCTGGCATTCGAACTGCCCGGCGCGTTGACCCAAGGCCTCAAGGCCCTGGCCAAGCAGCAGGACGTGACCTTGTTCATGCTGCTATTGGCCTCGTTCCAGACCTTGCTGCATCGCTACAGTGGCCAGGAAGAGATCCGTGTCGGGGTGCCGATCGCCAACCGCAATCGCAGCGAGACCGAGCGTCTGATCGGCTTCTTCGTCAACACCCAGGTGCTCAAGGCCGATCTCCACGGCCAGATGAGCGTCGAGCAACTGCTGCAACAGGCCCGGCAACGGGCGCTGGACGCCCAGGCTCACCAGGACCTGCCCTTCGAACAACTGGTGGAAGCGCTGCAACCCGAGCGCAGCCTGAGCCACAACCCGTTGTTCCAAGTGATGTTCAACCACCAGACCGACGTGGGCCAGGCTCAGGTTCAGCAGCAACTGCCGAATCTTTCGGTAGAAGGGCTGGAATGGGAAAGCAAGACGGCGCATTTCGACCTGGACCTGGATATCCAGGAATCCACCGAAGGTATCTGGGCCACGCTCGGCTATGCCCAGGACCTGTTTGAGGCCAGTACCGTGCAACGCATGGCGCGACACTGGCAGAACCTGTTGCAAGGCATGGTTGCCGACCCACGGCAGAATCTCAGCCAATTAAACCTGCTGGACAACGCCGAACGGCAACAGATTCTTCAACTGTGGAACCAGAGCGACGCCGGCTTCTCGGCCAAGCGCCTGGTGCACGAGTTGGTGGCCGACCGCGCCTGGGAAACCCCCGAGGCGGTGGCGGTGAAATTTGGCGAGCAACAGCTGACTTACGGCGAGCTGGACCGCCAGGCCAACCGCCTGGCCCATGCGTTGATCGCCCGTGGTGTCGGCCCCGAAGTGCGCGTCGCGATTGCCATGCCGCGCAGCGCCGAGATCATGGTGGCGTTCCTGGCAGTGATGAAAGCCGGTGGCGTCTACGTGCCGCTGGACATCGAATACCCGCGTGACCGCCTGCTGTACATGATGCAGGACAGCCGCGCCCGATTGCTGTTGACCCATTCGGCGGTGCAACAGCGCTTGCCGATTCCAGATGGCCTGGAAGCCCTTGCCGTGGACCAGGCGCAAGCCTGGTCCGCTGACGACGACACCGCACCCGAGGTGGCGCTGGACGGCGACAACCTCGCCTACGTGATCTACACCTCCGGCTCCACCGGCATGCCCAAAGGCGTGGCGGTGTCCCACGGCCCGTTGGTGGCGCACATCATTGCCACCGGCGAGCGTTATGAAACGTCGCCGGCCGATTGCGAACTGCACTTCATGTCGTTCGCGTTCGATGGCTCCCACGAAGGCTGGATGCACCCGCTGATCAACGGCGCCAGCGTGCTGATTCGCGATGACAGCCTGTGGCTGCCGGAATACACCTACCAGCAGATGCATCGCCATCACGTGACCATGGCGGTGTTCCCGCCGGTGTACCTGCAACAGCTGGCCGAACATGCCGAGCGTGACGGCAACCCGCCGAAGGTGCGGGTGTACTGTTTCGGCGGTGATGCCGTGGCCCAGGCCAGCTATGACCTGGCGTGGCGCGCGCTCAAGCCGACTTACCTGTTCAACGGCTACGGCCCGACCGAAACCGTGGTCACGCCGTTGCTGTGGAAGGCCCGCCGTGGTGACCCGTGCGGTGCCGTCTACGCGCCGATCGGCACACTGCTGGGCAACCGCAGCGGCTACGTGCTGGACGCGCAACTTAACCTGCAACCCATCGGCGTAGCCGGTGAGTTGTACCTGGGCGGCGAGGGCGTGGCCCGGGGTTACCTGGAGCGCCCGGCCCTGACCGCCGAGCGCTTTGTACCGGACCCGTTCGGCAAGCCCGGCAGCCGGGTGTATCGCAGCGGCGACCTGACCCGTGGCCGCCCGGATGGCGTGGTGGATTACCTCGGCCGCGTCGACCATCAGGTGAAAATCCGTGGCTTCCGTATTGAGCTGGGCGAGATCGAAGCGCGCCTGCGCGAGCAGGACAGTGTCGGCGAAACGGTGGTGGTGGCCCAGGAAGGGCCGAGCGGCAAGCAACTGGTCGCCTATGTGGTGCCGCTGGACCCGTTGCTCGTCGACGACGCCGTGGCGCAGTCGACTTGCCGCGAAGCCTTGCGCCGCGTCCTGAAAACCCGCTTGCCGGACTATATGGTGCCCACGCACCTGATGTTCCTTGAGCGCATGCCGCTGACGCCGAATGGCAAGCTCGACCGCAAGGGCCTGCCGCGCCCGGATGTCAGCCAGATGCAGCAGGTGTACGTGGCGCCACAGAGTGAGCTGGAGCAGAAGATCGCGGCGATCTGGTCCGACGTGCTGCGTCTGCCACGTGTCGGTTTGCACGATAACTTCTTCGAGTTGGGCGGTGACTCGATCATCTCGATCCAAGTGGTCAGCCGTGCCCGCCAGGCCGGTGTGCGCTTCACGCCCAAGGATCTGTTCCAGCACCAGACGGTCCAGAGCCTGGCGGCCGTGGCCCGGGAAGGCGAGGGCGCGGTGGTGCTGGATCAGTCGGCATTGACCGGCGAGTTGTTGTTGCTGCCTGTCCAGCAGGCGTTTTTTGCCGATGATATTCCCCAGCGTCACCACTGGAACCAGTCGGTGGTGCTACAGCCACACCAGGCGTTGCAGGCGCCGCTGCTGGTGGCGGCGCTGCAGGCCTTGATCGTGCATCACGACGCCCTGCGCATCGGTTTCGTCCAGGGCGCGGCAGGCTGGAGCGCGGCGTATCGCGGGCCGCAGCAGCATCAGGCCCAGCAGGTCCTGTGGCAGACCACCTTGAATGCGGTCGAAGAGTTGGAGGCCCTGGGTGAGGAAGCCCAGCGCAGCCTCGACCTGAGCGAAGGGCCGCTGCTGCGTGCAGTGCTCGTCGACCTCGCCGACGGCTCCCAGCGCCTGCTGCTGGTGATTCATCACTTGGTGGTGGACGGTGTGTCCTGGCGCATCCTGCTGGAAGACCTGCAAACGGCTTACCGCCTGCTTGCCCAAGGTGCCACGGTCGTGTTGCCCGCCAAGACCAGTGCGACCCGGGCCTGGGCCGAGCGTCTGCAAACCTATGCACGCAGCGCCGCACTGGCGCAGGAACTGGCCTGGTGGCAGACGCAGTTGCAAGGCAGCCCTACCGGACTGCCGGGGGCCGATCCACAGGCCAGCTTGAGCAACCGGCATGCGCTGAGCGTGACCACCCATCTGGATCAGGCCTTCACGCGGCGTCTGTTGCAGGACGCCCCCAGTGCTTACCGCACCCAGATCAATGACCTGTTGCTGACTGCACTGGCTCGCGTCGTTGTGCGCTGGACCGGTGACGCGTCGATGTTGATCCGCCTGGAAGGCCATGGCCGTGAAGACCTGTTCGACGAGATCGACCTGACCCGTACCGTCGGCTGGTTCACCAGCCTCTACCCGGTGAAGCTGGTGCCGACCGATTCGCTGGCCGGCTCCCTCAAGCAGATCAAGGAGCAGCTGCGTGCGATTCCCGACAAGGGCCTGGGCTTTGGTGCCCTGCGTTACCTGGGGAATGCCGAGGCTCAACAGGCCCTGAGTGAACTGCCGCGCCCACGCATCACCTTCAACTACCTGGGGCAATTCGATGGCAGTTTTGACGGCGGCGAACAAGAAGGCTTGTTCGTCCCCTCCGGTGATGGCAGTGGTGCCGAGCAGAGTGCCGAGGCACCGCTGGGCAACTGGTTGGAAATCAACGGCCAGGTCTACGCCGGCGAATTGAAGTTGAACTGGAGCTTCAGCCAGCAGATGTTCGATGAGGCGACCGTACAACGCCTGGCGGATGACTACGCCGCGGAACTCAAGGCGTTGATCGAGCACTGTGGTGTCAACCAGGGTGTCACGCCTTCGGACTTCCCGCTGGCGCGCTTGTCCCAGGCGCAACTGGACAGCTTGCCGGTGACGGTGGCTGACATCGAAGACGTTTACCCGCTGTCGCCGATGCAGCAAGGCATGCTGTTCCAATCGCTGTACGGCGAAGGCTCGGGTGACTACATCAACCAGATGCGCATCGATGTCGAGGGCCTGGATGTACCGCGCTTCCGCCAGGCCTGGCAGGCGGCGGTCGACAGCCATGAGATCCTGCGCAGCGGTTTTCTCTGGCAGACCGAGCTTGAGCAGCCGTTGCAGGTGGTCTACAAGCAGATGCGCATGCCGTTCGCCGAGCTGGACTGGCAAGATCGGCCCGGCAGCAGTGCGGCACTCGATAGCCTGGCCGAGTCGGCGCGGGCCCAGGGGTTCGTGCTGGAACAAGCGCCGTTGCTGAGCCTGACGGTGGTCCGTACAGGGGCGTCCCGTTATCACTTGATCTACACCAACCACCACATCTTGATGGACGGCTGGAGTGGTTCGCAGTTGTTTGGCGAGGTGTTGCAACATTACGCCGGTGAACCGCTGCGTGCGCCCATCGGGCGTTACCGCGATTACATTGCCTGGCTGCAGGCACAGGACAAGTCGGTCAGCGAGGCATTCTGGAAAGAGCAACTGCTCAACCTGCAAGAACCAACCCGCCTGGCCCGTGGCCTACAGGCTGCGCACAGCGAGGCGCTGGCCGTCAACGGCGAGCATCGTCTGAACCTCGACGCCAGCCAGACCGCTCAGCTCAAGGCCTTCGCCCAGCGCAATAAAGTCACGCTCAATACACTGGTGCAAAGCGCCTGGCTGCTGCTGTTGCAGCATCACACCGGGCAGTCCACCGTGGCGTTCGGCGCCACCGTGGCAGGCCGTCCGGCGCAATTGCGCGGTATCGAACAACAGGTCGGTCTGTTCATCAACACCTTGCCCGTCGTGGCCACGCCGGATGCACAGATGACGGTCAGCCAGTGGCTGCAGCAGATCCAGGCGCAAAACGTGCGCTTGCGTGAGCAGGAGCATACGCCGCTGTTCGAGATCCAGCGTTGGGCCGGGCTGGGTGGCGAGGCGCTGTTCGACAGCATTCTGGTGTTTGAGAACTACCCGGTGTCCGAAGCGCTGGAGCAGGGCGCACCTTCGGGGCTCACGTTTGGCGCCGTCCACAGCCTGGAGCAAACCCACTATCCGTTGACGGTCTTGCTGGGCATCGGTGACACCTTGGGCCTGGAGTTCAATTACGACCGCCAGGCATTCAGCGCGGCGCATATCGAACGGTTGGCCGAGCACTTCCAGCAGGTGTTGCAGGCATTGGCAGTGGATGGCGCCCAGCGTCTGGCAACGTTGCCTTCGCTGGCCCGTTCCGAGCGCGAAACGGTCCTGCATGCCTGGAATGACACGGCCACGGACTACCCGCTGCACCTGCCGGTGCATCAGTTGATCGAAGCCCAGGTGGTGCGCACGCCGGACGCACCGGCGCTGGTATTTGCCGGGCAGGTATTGAGTTACGCCGCGCTTAACCGCCGGGCAAACCGCTTGGCGCATCGCCTGATGGCGGCCGGCGTCAGGCCGGATGTCCTCGTGGGGCTGGCGGTTGAGCGTTCGATTGAAATGGTCGTTGGCCTGCTGGCGGTACTCAAGGCAGGTGGCGCTTATGTGCCGCTGGACCCGGAATACCCCCGCGATCGATTGGCCTACATGCTGCAAGACAGCGACGTGAAGCTGTTGTTGACCCAGGCGCATTTGCTGGAGCAACTGCCGATTCCAGCGGGCTTGCACAGCCTGGTGCTGGAGCAGGGCGATGAGGGGTTGCAGGCCTACGCCGAGCGGAATCCGCAGGTCGCCGTCGATGGCGAAAACCTTGCCTATGTGATCTACACCTCGGGCTCCACCGGCCAACCCAAAGGTGCGGGTAACCGCCATTCGGCGCTGACCAACCGGCTGTGCTGGATGCAGCAGGCGTATGGCCTGGACGGCAGTGATACGGTCTTGCAGAAGACGCCGTTCAGTTTCGACGTGTCGGTGTGGGAGTTCTTCTGGCCGCTGATGACCGGTGCGCGCCTGGTGGTGGCCGCGCCGGGCGACCATCGTGACCCGGCCAGGCTGGTGAGCCTGATCAACGCCGAGCAAGTCACTACGTTGCACTTTGTGCCATCCATGCTCCAGGCCTTCTTGCAGGATGCCGGCGTCGGCGCCTGTCACAGCCTGCAGCGCATTGTGTGCAGCGGTGAAGCGCTGCCGGTGGATGCTCAGCAACAGGTGTTCGCCAAACTGCCGCGTGCCGGGTTGTACAACCTGTATGGGCCGACCGAAGCGGCAATCGACGTGACGCACTGGACCTGCGTCGACGAAGGGGGTGACGCCGTGCCGATTGGTCGGCCGATCGCCAACCTGGGCTGCTACGTGTTGGACGGCAACTTGGAACCGGCACCCGTTGGCGTGTTGGGTGAACTCTATCTCGGCGGCGTCGGCCTGGCGCGCGGTTATCACCGTCGGCCGGCGCTGACCGCCGAACGCTTTGTGACCGATCCGTTCGGCAGTGGCACCCGTTTGTATCGCTCCGGGGACCTGGCGCGTTATCGCGACGATGGGGTGATCGAGTACGCCGGGCGCATCGATCACCAGGTCAAGCTGCGTGGCTTGCGCATCGAATTGGGTGAAATCGAGGCCCGCCTGTTGGAGCACGCGTGTGTGCGTGAAGCGGCGGTGCTCGCCGTGGACGGCACGCATCTGGTGGGCTACCTGGTGCTGCAGGCGCCGAGCGAGGATTGGAAAGCACAGGTGGCGATGCACCTGGCGGCGCAGTTGCCGGACTACATGGTACCGGCGCAGTGGGTGGTGTTGACACAGATGCCGCTGAGCCCCAATGGCAAGCTGGATCGCAAGGCGTTGCCTAAACCGGAGGCGCAAGGCGCGGACGCTTATCAGGCCCCGCAAAGCGCCGTCGAGCAGCAAGTCGCGGCGATCTGGCGTGATGTCCTCGGTGTCGAGCGCGTAGGGCTGAACGACAACTTCTTCGAGTTGGGCGGTCACTCCTTGCTGGTGCTGATGCTCAAGGAGCGTATCCGTAAAGTCATCGGTGTCGGCTTATCCGTCAGCCAGTTGATGCTTAACCCGACGGTACGCAGCCAGGTCAACTGCTTGAAGGGCGACGCGCGCAGCTCGTTGATCGTCAAGCTCAACAGCCAGACCGAAGGCACACCGTTGTTCATGTTCCACCCAAGCTTCGGTTCGGTGCATTGCTACACCGCGATTGCCCTCGCGCTCCGGGAGCTGCGTCCGGTGTTCGGGGTGATTTGCCGTGCATTGGCCGAAGACGGTGCAGCGGTGCCCCAATGGCAAGCCATGGTCGAGGATTACGCCGAGCAACTCCTGTTGGCCCAGCCCCAGGGCCCCTTCCGCCTGGCAGGCTGGTCGTTGGGTGGCAACCTGGCGATGGAAGTCGCCTACGTGCTGGAGCAAGCGGGACGCGACGTCGAGTTTGTCGGCTGGATCGACTCCGCGCCGCCGCAGTGGCTCACGCCCTATTGGCAGGCGGTCGTCACCGAGGATGACCGTGAAGTCTCGGCGAACGAGCGGCGTGCGGCGTTGTTGGGCGTGATGTTCCCGGCGTTTGCCGAGCGGATTCAGGCGGCCTGGCAGCAATGTCAGCGCGATGCCCAAGACGAAGATGGGCAATGGCAAGGGTTTATCGCCTGGGCCGAGCAGACCCTGGGCGACACCTTTACCGGTATCAAGAACGAGTTGCTGCGTGGCAATGAGGCGCAGATTTCCTGGGAGGTCGACCGCGCGCTCAGTGAGCGTCTGTCGGCGGCGGACTTCAAGCCGATCAAGGCCCCGGTCAGTTGCTGGTGGGCGTCCATGAGCCGCGCCGGGCAGTTCAAAGAGCTGATCGAGCAGCACATGGCAAGCACCCTTGTTCAGGGGCGGATCGAGCGTTCAGTGGTGATTGAGACTGATCACGACGGGATCATCGACAGTGCCGAGTTCATTCGTAGCCTGGTGGCCGCCATGGAATAACACCTCAAGTGATGAACACTGAACCTGTGTCGAGGGGGCAAGCTCTCTCGCCACAGGGGACTCGCCACAGGGGAGGGCGGGGCACAAAAAAGCCCGATGAAAGCAGCGCTTCCATCGGGCTTTTGGTTGATCGCCGCCAGGGCGATCAAGGCATCACATCAGAAGTCCCAGCGGGTGCTGAACATCACGTTGCGCGGCTCGCCATAAGCGGCCGAGTTATAGAAGCCCACGTTGGTGTAGTAGGACTTGTCGAAGATGTTGTTGAAGTTGACAGTCGCCGAGAGGTTCTTGGTGACCTGATAGCGGGTCATCAAGTCCACCAGCCAATAGGACTCCTGGGTGATGTCCTGGTTGGTGTTGAGCGGCGAGTTGTAGATTTCATTCCAACCCTTGCTCTGCCAGCGCAGGCCGCCACCGATGGTGAACTTGTCGAGGTCGCCCTTGAGTTTGTAAGTGGTGTTCAGGTTGACCTGGTGCTCAGGTTCGAAGGTGGAGATCTTCTTGTCGTCTGCGTCCCGCACGATCTTGTGGGTGTAACCGCCTTGTACTTGCCAGCCGGGCGCCAGCTCACCTGAGATTTCTGCTTCGTAACCCTTGGTGACGGCCTTGGAGCTCTTGAACGCATAGTTTTGCGGGGAAGGAGTCTGGTTGTTATAGGCATCGTCCGGGATGGCACGGTTGTCTTCATGCACTTCGAAGTAGGCAATGCTGGTGTTCAAGCGACCGTCGAGAAACTCGCCCTTCAGGCCCAGCTCGTAGTTTTGGCCTTCGTCTGGTTCCAGCAACGTCTGGTTGCGGTCTTTGTACGTGCTTTCCTGGGGTTGGAAGATATCGGTGTAGCTGGTGTACACCGAGAGATTGTCGTTCAGGTCGTAGATCACGCCGGCATACGGCACGAACCGGCCGGTTTCCTTGTAGGAAGGGTTGATACCGGTGACGTGGTAGTTGGCGACGCGCCCACCGAGGATCACGTGCAGGTCATCCATCACGTTCAAGCGTGTGGTCACGTAGTAGCCGGTCTGGCGGATGGTATCGTCGATGTATTGCTGGACAGGGCCGTAGATCGGCTTGGCAATGTGGCCATTCCAGTTATAGAAATCGACTTTGTTGCCGCCTGGCCATTCCGGCGACCAGTACCCCTTGCCTTGCCAGCGCGACGTGCCGATCGAGCCGCCCACCACCAGTTCATGTTCGCGGCCAAACAGGCTGAAAGGCCCGGTGGCGTAGAGGTCGGCGGAGGTGCTTTTGGTTTCGCCGGTGTATTTCTGACCGTTGACCTCGGCGGTGCCATCGGCTGCCGGCTGGACAAACTGGATCGAACCGAGGTCGGCATGGTAGCTGTTGATCTTGTGGTCGAGCTGGAATTTGGTGACCCAGCCGTCACCCATATCATGCTCAAGCATGGCAAAGGCGGTGCGGGTGTTCTGTTCCCAGGAGCTCCAGGTGGCGCCGTTGTTGTAGGAGCGTGGCATCTTGTTGATGCTGCCGTTGGAGTTGACCAACGGGAACGAACCGGACCAGCTGGAGCCTTTCGGAATATTGTCCTGATAGTCGAAGCCGACGGTCAACATGGTGTCGGGGGACAGGTCGAACTCGGTAATGCCGTAGTAGGTTTCGGTCTTGCGCGAGTAGTGGTCCATGAAGGATTTTTTGTCCTGGTACGCCGCCACTGCACGGCCCCGGACATTACCGCTGTCGGTCAACGGGCCGCTCACATCCACTTCGCTGCGATAGTTGTCCCAGGAGCCGGCGCCCAGTTGCACATGGCCCTTGAACTCCGACGTCGGCTTCTTGCGGATCAAGTTGATGGTTGCGCCCAGGGAGCCGGCGCCGTTGAGCAGGCCGGTGGCACCCTTGAGCACTTCGACGCGGTCATAGATCGCCATGTCGCTGAGGGTATTCCCGGCCGAGTAGCCGACGTTGCGCACGGTGGACGGAATACCGTCGTACTGGAAACTGTTGACCGAGAACCCCCGCGAGTAATAGTTGGTACGGTCGGTGTCATAGGCCGATACGGTGATGCCAGGCGTGTGGCGCATCACGTCATCGACGTTGTTGAGGCCGAAGTCCTCGATATGTTGGCGGGTAATCACCGTGATCGACTGCGGGGTTTCCCGCGGGGTCAGGGTCAGCCGCGTGGCCGTGGCAATGGTGCCCGGCGTGTAGGAGCCGGAGCCCTCGGTGATGTTGCCCAGCACGTTGCCGGTCACTTGGGTCGGACTCAACTCCAGCCCGGCGGACGCGCCGGCGGCGGTAACGGTCAGCGCGTTGCCACTGAGGCTGTGAGTGGTCGAAGTGCCTGCCAGCAAGGTGTTGATCGCCTGCTGCGGATCCAGTTTACCTTTGATCGCCGTGCTGTTTTTTCCCGCCACGTCGGTCGGGCTGTACAGCACCTGCAGGTTGGCCTGGCGGCCGAATTCCTGCAGTGCACTCCCCAGTGCCTGTGCTGGAATATCCAACTCGATCTCCTGTGCCTGCACATAGCCGGCAACCGGCAGCGATACCGCTAGGGTAAGCGCGCTCGGCAGAAGGTTGATGTTCAGGGCCCTGGTTAGCGCTTTGCTCAGTGGGCTGAGACCGAGTCGTGCTGACATGGATGGTTTCTCTTCTATGTTTTAAGTGGGCAAATTCTGATGTTTATTGAGGTTAGTTCTCATTACCACTAGTGAGACGTTCCTACCTCGGAAAACCGGAAAAGAAAATTTCATGCAGGCTCCATTTCATGCACTACCTGGCCGGCGCGCAGCCGTACCAGTTGATCGGCGATGTGGAAATAGCGGTCGTCATGGCTGATCACGATGATGGTTTTGCCCAGGCGCTTGAGGTCCGGCAGCAGCTCGGTATAGAAAATCCGGCGGAAGGCCGGGTCCTGGTCGGCGGCCCATTCGTCGAACACCAGCACCGGGCGTTCTTCCAGCCAGGCGTTGACCAGTGCCAGGCGCTTGCGCTGGCCGGTGGACAGGTCGGTGGTGCTGAACACACCGTCCTTGACGCTGACCTTGTGCGCGATCTCCAGGCGTTCCAGGTATTTAGTGGCGCTGTCCAGTGACTGGGTGGCGCTGCCCTGGACCAGGTCGTCGAACAGGTAGTAGTCGGCGAATACCGTGGTGAACAATTGGCGATAGTCATCGCGCTCGGGGTCGGTCACGGCCTCGCCGTTGAGCAGGATTTCGCCGGACTGCGGCGGGTAGAGCCCCAGCAGCAATTTGATCAGCGTGGTCTTGCCACTGCCGTTTTCGCCGACGATAAATACGATGTCGCCTTGGGCAATGCTCAGGTTGATCAGCCCCAGGTGAAACGGCTCGCTGCCTTCCACGGCCGGAGGGCTGTAGCTTACGTTTCGCAGCTCAAGGCTGTTGACGATCGGTGTCGGCGCCTCGCTGTCATCCATCAGCAGGTGCGGTTCAGGAGAGGAGAAGCGCTCCGACAACTCGCTGATACGCCCGAAGGCAATCTTCGCCTTGCCCACCACGGGCAGGTAACCCAGCAGGTGTTCCAGCGGGCCTTTCATGTACAACAGCACCAGCACGAAGCCGGTAATCACGGTCGGGTCCGGGTTCGGGTTATAGGCCTGCATCGCCAGGGCCAAGCCGATGACCACGAAGAACAGCATTGAGCCGAAGGTCTTGGCGAGGATGTAGATGTTGACCGAACGCACCTGAATATCGCTGATGCGGTCCGCCGTTTCCTGGATACGGTGGGTGTTCATGCGAAAGCGCCGTGGCCGATGCATGCGCAGTTCCTTGGCGCCGGACGCGATGGCGTTGTAATAACGCTGCAATTCGTCTTCATGGCTGCGTGCAAGGTCGAAGCCTTGGATACCTTTGCCGCCGGCGATGAACTGCACGGCGCTGCCAATCACGATGGCGACGACCATCATCAGGAACATCGGCACCGACAGGTACGCCAGGTAGCCCAGGCAGCCCAGCGTCACCGTGGCGGCAATGGCCAAGGGCGTGAACGCGAAGGAGAAGTCGCTGATGGTGTCGACATCGTGGGTAAGCACCGGGATCAGTCGGTGGGAGCGGTAGCGCTCGATTTGCCCGATGGGCGCCGACAGCACCTTTTCACCCAGCTCTTTGCGCAGGGCGGCAATGATCCGTTGGCCGACGTAGTTGGTGCCGATGTCGGAAATGATCGAGCTGACCAGCGCCAGCACGCACAAGGCTGCAAAAGTCAGGATCACGCCCTGGGTCATGCCTTGTGGCGAGTGCAGGGCATTATTGATCGTCGCCAGCAACAACGTGATGGCCAGGCCGCCGGCCATGCCCAGGGCGACGGAGACGGTCACGATGGTGCGAAAGGGCCTGAGCAATGCGAGCAAACCTTTGAAGGCGCCGCGCTTGGGGTCGGTCATAAATACTTCCCGGAAAATGAAAAAGAGGGGGCTGGGCACACAGACCCTTACCCATGACAAACGAAGGATTGGCGCGACTATTTAGCGCGGCGTGCCCGGCGGTGGCGTTGATGGATAAATCAGGCGGGGGCTGGTTCGTTCTTGTGGAGTAGCCGCACGCGTTTTGGCGCGTGCCTGATTTATCCAGCGAGAGCGAAACAATGACGAAAAGGAATCTGGTGTACGTGTGGTCACTGCGCAATGCCGCCGCCGACAAGGCCGGGCAGCCAGTGGCCTACAAGGACCACGAACGCTACATGATGTCAGTGCTGGAATCCCTCGTAGGGGCACTGAATGACACGCCCCTGGGCGAGGCTTACCATCTGGTGGGCGTGGTGTACGACGATGACGAGCAGAACCCGCGTGACCAGCAACTGGTCCGCGACTACGGCTTTGCCTACCAGCCGGGCCGCCAATGGCTGTACCCGGCCGACCTGCGCGTGCAGGGGCGGCTGGTCAATGACCTGCTGCTGAGTGTGCCGTCCACCTACCGGCGCTTGCCACGGGGCAGCGCAGAACACATTGCCGGCAAGCAGGACTTCGAGCGCCGCCTGCACGACACGCTGGTGGAATTGAACGCGGACATCGTGGTGCTCGACGGCCTGCTGGTGATCCTCGATGAACTGGTACGTCCGGGTGCGCCGTTTGCGCGCCGCATCATGAACATCCACCCCGGCATTACCCGCCTCGAATCGCCGTACGAGCGCCGTGGTGCCTATGCCACCTGGAACGCGCTGTACGGTGCGCGCGGGCTGACAGTCACGGATTGGGCGACCAAGGCCACCACGCCCTCCGAGCCGCTGTACCTCACCGGCGCGTCGTTCCACTACGTGGACAACGGCATCGACTCTGGCGAAGTGTTCCACGACGTGCTCAAGACCGAGATCGCGCCGGACGACACCATCCTTGAGCTGCGCTGGAACAACTTCAATAACAGCCTGTTCCCGGCGTTGCATGAAGGGTTGGCGTTGTTGGCGCAGAAGGCAACCTAAAGCAGGCACGGTAAAAAATGTGGGAGGGGGCAAGCCCCCTCCCACAAATGAATTTCCAGTGCGGTTAGAGGTCGCGCACCACGCGAAACCCAATCCAATCCCCCCGCGTCTGCGGGTAGATGGTGTTGCGGTTGCCCGAGCGCGAGAACACCGGCGCCTCGCCCCAGTCATTGCCGCGAATCATGTAGCCCTCGCAGTTCGGCTCCATCCACACACTGCCGTCGGTGGGCGCGCCGATGTAGTTGGGGTGTTCGCAGTCGGCCACGCGCTCGTAGACATTGCCATGCATGTCGTACATGCCGAAGGCATTCGGCGGGTAGCTGCCCACCGGCGACGAATAGCTGTAGCCATCGGCCGGGCCATAGGTGTTGGCGTGCTTGGCGATGCTGTAGCCCTTGCCCTCATCGAACGGGAAGGGGAACGGCCCGGTGGAGCCGGCGCGTGCGGCGTATTCGCGTTGGGCTTCGCTGACCATGTGGTACTGCTGGCCGGTTTTCTTCGACAGCCAGGCCACGTACTGCTTGATGTCGTCCATGTCCATGCACACTGCCGGCTGGCGCGGGCCCTGGGGGTAGCGCGGCTTGCTGGCGATGCATTCGCGGCCGGGGCGGGTGTCGCCGTCGGCGATCTTCACGCCGGTCTGGCGGATGTAGCTGTCCCATTCACCGGCGGTGATATGAAAGCGGCTCATGGCGAACGGCTTGGCGAAAGTCACTTCGTGCATCGGGCCTTCATCCGGCTCACGGCCGACTTCGTCCTCGGGGGTGCCCATGGTGAAGGTGCCGGCGGGCAGCACCACCATCTCCGGGCAGTCCTTGCAGTCCTTGAACACTTTGCCAGGTTGCGGCGTGGCGGCGTGGGCCAGGTTGGGCAGCAAGGCGCCGCACAGGGCGGTAAGTGCCAATGCCGTGAGGGGTTTGTTCATGGGGGCCTCTCATTCAAAGTGGAAAAGCGGTGCGTTACACCCGTTGGCCCAGCAGCGTCATGAAGCGCTGGATCTCATCGGAGGAATTAAGCAGGCCGGGCGAGGTGCGGATCACCGGGCCGACATCACGGTCCACCGCGTCGATCACCACGCGGTTTTTCATCATGTAGTCGGCCACGGCTTCGCTGTCCTGGCCCTTGACCCGGAAGAAGGTGAAGCCGGCCGATAGCTCGGGACTGCGTGGGGTGACCAGTTCGATCTGCGGATGCGCCAGCAGGTGGTCTTTCAGTTCGGTATTCAGGGCGTGGATGCGTGCCTGCACCTGCGCCTTGCCCAGTTGCAGATGCAGCTTGAAGGCCTCATCCGCCGCCCAGCGATGTTCGAAGGCGTGAAAGCCGCCCGGGGTCATGGTGGTGGCGAAGTTCTGGTCTTCGGAGAAGGTCGGCACCATCGGGGTCACATACTTGTTTTGTGGGTCGCGGGCGCACACCAGCCCGGTGCCCCGGGGGCCGAACATCCACTTGTGGGTGCCGGCGATGAAAAAGTCGCAGTGCATGTCCGGGAAGTCGAGGTTCTCCACGCCGAAGCCGTGCACACCGTCTACCACATAGAGGATGCGGTCCCTGTCGTCGCGATTGCGGTTGTGGTCTTCCACCAGCTTGCCGATCTCGCCGATGGGCAGCTTCACGCCGCTGCCGGACTGCACCCAGGTCATGCCAAGTACGCGGGTGTTGGGGCGGATATTGCGCTGGATATTGCCCAGCACCTCGTCGACGGACACGCGATTGGCGTGTTCAAACAAGCGAATCTTGCGGACCCGGGTCTGCTCCTTGCGCACCCGGAAGTCCAGGCTGAACTCGGTGGCGTAGTGTTCGTGGACGGTAGTGAGGATCTCCTGGTCGGGTCGCACCTTGATTCCGCCATAAATCATCGCCAGCCCCTCGGAGGTGCTGCCGGTGAGGGCGATCTGCGCCGGCGTGGCCTTCAGGTAGCGGCCGGCCCACTCGCGCACCTGGCCTTCACGCTTCCAGGTTTCCTGCAAACCCCAGTCCATGGCCAGGCCCGGGTTGCGGTCGATCTGCGCGCGGTAGCGCTCGATGGCTTCTCGCACCGGCTTGGGGTGCGTGGCCACCAGGAAGTTGGAAAAGTGCAGGTAGTCCGGGTCCTGGTTGAACAGTTGCTTGAAACCCGTCCATGGGTCATTCGATGCAGGGGCGGCGATGGCCTGGGGCAACAGGGCGGTGCCCAGTGGCAGGCTGGCGGCAAATACCCCGGCCTGCTTGAGGAACGTACGGCGGTCGGTCATGGACTGGCTTCTGGATGATTAACGGTTGGCCAACGGCTTGGCGGCTTTTTGTACCTGGTCCCACACTCGCAGGAAGTTGCCGCCCCACAGCTTGGCGATATCGGCTTCGGAGTAGCCGCGCTGGATCAGTTCGGCGGTGACGTTGCGGATTTCACCGACGTTGTTCCAGCCCTGCACGCCGCCGCCATCGTTGAAGTCCGAGGCGAGGCCGACATGGTCGATGCCGATCTTGCGCACGGTGTAGTCAATGGCGTCGCCCAGGTCCTTGAGGGTGGCCTTGGGTTCTTCATCGAGGATGCCGTACAGCGCGCTGGCGTATTCGCCGAACTTGTGTTCCGGCCACGCGGCGATGATCGCGTCGCCTGGCATCAACGCCACGGCCAGGTTGGGCAGGGGCGGCAGGTCGAAGCGCGCACGCAGGGCGTTGAGCTTGTCCTGGGTCGGCTGGCTCAACGGGCGCAGGTAGGCGGAGAAGCCCACGATCTGCACCACGCCGCCACTCTGCTTGATCAGTTGCAGCTCTTTGTCGCTCAGGTTACGCGGGATATCCACCGACGCGCGCGGCGCCGAGTGGGACGCCACCATCGGCGTGCGGCTCAATTGCGCGACCTGTTCCAGGGCCTTGGTCGACATCTGCGACACGTCGATGATCACTCCCAGGTCATTGAGGCGGTGCACCGCTTGCTTGCCGATGTCCGACAAACCGTCGAGGGCGTCGGTGGAGTCATTGAAAAACGGCAGCGGGCGCGACGAGTCCGACCAGGCGTTGTTGCCCACATAGCTGAAGCCGAACATGCGCATGCCGCGCGCCGCCCACAGGTCCAGCAGGTTCAGGTCGTTGCCCAGCGGGTAGGCGTTGAGCATGCTGATAAAGATCGCGAACTTGCCTTCGCCATGCAGACGCCGGAAATCATCCGGGGTGTAGGCGATGGCGACCTGGTTGGGGTAGTCGCGCACCATGCCGCTGATGATCTTGTAGCGCACTTCCTGTTCGTTGCGGGCGGCTTCGACAAAACCATCGGTGGGCTTGTGCGGGGCGTTGGGGCCGTTCCAGATTTCCGGCCAGCCGAAAATCGTCAGTGCCGCACCGGACAGGCGCCCGCGTGCCGCCTTGGCCAGGTCGAACTGGCCGCTGCCGTCCTTGTCCGCCTCGTTGCCGGCGGTGCCGAAATCGATGGGCACGGTGATATGGCTGTCGAACGACAGCAACCGGTCCTGCATTTCATTGGCCTGCTTGATCACCGCCAGCGGGTAACCGGCATTGCCCTTGAACCAGTGATCCCAGACCAGGAAGCCGGCTCCGGCGCCGATGGCCAGTGCCAGCGGCAAGCCGATATACAGCGCCTTTTTCGAACGTGGTTTTGTCATTGCCATCTCAGTCAGTTGAGGCCTTCGCTATCAGGGAAGAACGAGTGATAGGTGGGGAAATTTAGGCGGGCAGGGCGCGCCGGTAAATTTCCCTGGCGTGCAAACGTTCTAGCTCTGATAAAGCCGTTTCCTAAGGTAGACAATGACCATCTCTCGACGTGGGTTCATCGCAGGCCTGGCGCTGACCGGCGCCGCTGTGCCGGCCGCCTTCTATGCCCATCGCGAGTTGACGCGCGAAGAAGAATTCCCCATCACTCCCGGCGAAGCCACGGTGGACCTGGCCGACACCGCCGGCCAGCACCTGGCGAACACATTGCGTGGGGTGTGGAGCCTGCGCCTGGAGGGCCGCGACGCCGGCCTCAAGGGCCTGCCGTTGGAAGGTCTGGAGCTGCTGCTCGACATCGCCCCGCGTGGACGTGGCTTGCGCGGTTACCTGGACACCGCCGCCCACCTGCGCGCCGAGGTCGAGCCGCGTTACCGCGTGCTGGGTGATCTGCTGACAGGCGAGAGCGCCGTGCTCTACTGGCGCCTGATCGACCGCGACTCGATTGACGGCGCCCCCGCCTATGAATTCAAGATGACCCTTGACGAGGTCTGGGCGGATTTTGCCAATGCCGGCAGCAGCACACTCAGCGGGCAGATCCTTGACCTTGATCGGCCATTGGCGCTGGTCGAGCGCGATAACCGCTTCATCGCCCGCAAACAGTGGTTCCCCGAGGCGCGGCAACGCATCGGCCTCAACCCGACCCTGCTGGCCTGGCTGATTTCCCCCGAACACCGTCTGTTCCACCAACTGTGGCACGCTACCCGTGACCAGTGGCACAAACTCTCCGAAGAAAAGCGCGACGCCCTGCGCGGCATCGGCTGGCAACCCGGGCCACGGGGCCAGGAACGCGACGCCCGGGGCAAGCGCAAGGATCGCAACGGCTCGGGCATCGATTTCTTCTTCATGCACCGCCACATGCTCGGCACCGCGCGCTCCATGCAGGACCTGCCCTCATGGTCGCAATTCCCCGAGCCGCAACCGGCCCTGGAGCATGATCGCCTGGGCTTTCTGCGCTACTTCGACAACCACGACGGCTTTGCGCTGCCGCCGACCTGGTCGGCGCCGGACGACAGCGACTACACCCAGTGGGTCAGCGACATCAAGAGCGCTGAGACCTACCACAGCAACTTCCAGGTGTGGGAGTCGCAGTACCGCGACCCACGCTACCTGGCCAGATTCACCCTGGGGCAGCTCGGTTCCGAAATGGAGCTGGGCCTGCACGACTGGCTGCACATGCGCTGGGCCTCGGTGCCCCGCGACCCGTCCAACGGTGCACCGGTGCCCATGGCCCGTGACCCCTCCGACTTTGCTGCGCGCTGGTACGCGGCGGAAAACGATTTCCTCGGCGATCCGTTTTCCTCCCACGTCAACCCGGTGTTCTGGCGCTTCCACGGCTGGATCGACGACCGCATCGAAGACTGGTTTCGCGCCCATGAGCGCTTCAATCCGGGGGAAGTCCGCCGCATGGAGGTCAACGGCGTAGCCTGGTTCGCGCCGGGCCGCTGGGTGGAAGTCGGCGATCCCTGGCTGGGGCCGGATACCCATGGCTGCAGCACCACGCCTGGGTTGCAGATGGGCCGGTCGATGGAGATGGACCCGGAGACCATGAAGCTCGCGTTGCGCATCACTTTCGGTGAAGACGAGAACATGCTGCAGGGGCTGTTCAAGCGGGTGCCGAGACGACCGTGGTATGCCCGTCACCTGAAACTTGCCTGAACCTGTAGTGAGCAGGCTTGCTGTGGTGAATGGGGCTGTTGTGGTGAGCAGGCTTGCCCTGCGTTGGGGCGCGAAGCGGCCCTAATCCGGCCACCTCGTTTTACCTGAAAGAACCAGCGGCTTTGATGGGGCCGCTTCGCAGCCCAACGCAGGGCAAGCCTGCTCGCCACAGCAAGCTAAATTGAACCAACCCCGTCCCGCCTTGTCCCCGCTTCCCATGTCACCCCCCGTCCGCCAAATCCCTTAATTTTCCAAGCCTGCCGGAAGCCTCTCCAGGCCCCCGGCTGCGCCCGCTTTTTTTAATGGCGGGCGTCCAGCAGACCCGATCCAAGCGGCAGCTGAAAACGGACTTTCTCCTCAACCGTGACTTATCAGGCAGGTTACCCCCATGCAGTTCAGCGAATTATTGGCAGCGATTTCCACCCATGCGATCCGTCTGCAACGGGAAGAAGGCGACCTGGTCATCCTGGGTGACGACGAGGCGCTGGACGATGCGCTGTGGGATCAACTGATCGCCCACAAGCCGCGCCTGCTGGAGCTGGTCGCCGAACATGGCGGTGACTGGCTGAGCCCGGCCTACCGCATCACGCCGGCCATGCTGCCGCTGGTCAGCCTCGACCAGGCGGCCATCGACCGTATCGTCGCTGCCATCCCCGGTGGCGCGGCGAATGTGCAGGACATCTACCCGCTGGCGCCGCTCCAGGAGGGCATGCTTTACCACCATCTGTCGGCGGAACAGGGCGATCCCTACGTGCTGCACGCGCAGTTCGAGTTCGATAGCCACGCACGTTTGCAGGCGTTTGCCGAAGCCTTGCAGTGGGTGATCGATCGCCACGACATCCTGCGCACTTCGATGGTCTGGGAGCGCCTCGACGAGCCGTTGCAGGTGGTGTGGCGCAAGGCGACCCTGGCGTGCGAGGCCGTTGGCTTCGAGGCGCGCACCGATCGCATGGACCTGGGCCAGGCACCGCTGCTGCGCCTGGTGTATACCGCAGATCCAGCGGACGGGCGTGTGGCGGCAACGTTGCTGTTTCACCACACCATCCTCGACCACACCGCCCTTGACGTAGTGCGCCACGAGATCCAGCTGTACCTGGCCGGCGAGCAAGCCCAGGCCGGTGAGCCGGTGCCGTTCCGCAGCTATATTGCCCAGGTGCGCCATGGCGTCAGCGAGCAGGCCCATGAGGTGTTTTTCCGCGAGATGCTGGCGGATATCGACGGGCCGACCCTGCCGTTCGGTTTGCAGGATGTGCAGGGCGATGGCCTGGGCATCGACGAGGCACGGGTCCCCGTCGACAGCGCACTGAGCCGCCGTCTGCGCACCCTGGCCCGCCCGCTTGGCGTGAGCGTGGCGAGCATGATGCACCTGGCGCTGGCCCGCGTATTGGGCGTGGTCGCCGGGCGTGACTCAGTGGTGTTCGGCACCGTGATGCTCGGGCGCATGGGGGCGGGCGAGGGCGGTGAACGGGCCTTGGGCATGTTCATCAACACCCTGCCATTGCGCGTGGATGTGGGCGAGCAGGGCGTGCGGGCCGGGGTCAAGGCCACCCACGAGCGCCTCACGGCATTGCTCAACCACGAACACGCGTCCCTCGCGCTGGCCCAGCGCTGCAGTGGCGTGGCGGCACCGACGCCGTTGTTCAGCGCCATGCTCAACTACCGCCACAGCGCCGCCACGGACATGGCCGAGGTGATCGAGGTGGCCGAGGGCATCCGCGTGCTCAGCGCCGAGGAGCGCACCAACTACCCGCTGACGGTCAACGTCGACGACCTGGGTGAAGATTTCGCGCTGACGGTGATGGTCGATGCCTCCATCGGCGCCGAACGTGTCGCCACCTACCTGCACACCGCCCTGGAAAGCATGGCCGACGCCCTTGAGCAGCGACCGGATATGCCGCTCAGCGGCCTGAACATCCTGCCTGACACCGAACGCCATACCCTGCTGCACGGCCTCAACCACAGCGCCACGCATTACGCCGATACCGCGCTGATCCACTCTCAAGTCGAAGCCCACGCCGCCGCCCAGCCTGACGCCATTGCCCTGCGCTTCGACAATCAGCGCATCAGCTACCGCCAACTCAACGAACGTGCCAACCAGGTCGCCCATCGCCTGCTGGCCCAGGGCATCCGCCCGGATGATCGCGTGGCGATCTGCGTGGAGCGCGGCCCGGAGATGATCATCGGCCTGCTGGGCATCCTCAAGGCCGGCGCCGGCTACGTGCCGATCGACCCGGCCTACCCGCAGGAACGCATCGCCTACACCCTGGCCGACAGCGCACCCTTGGCGGTGCTGGTGCAGGCCAATACGCGCCACCTGGTCGGCGACCTGCCGCAGATCGACCTCAACGGCTTGCGCGGCGAATCCATCGTCAACCCCCGCGTCGACCTCAGCCCGGCCCACCTGGCCTATGTGATCTACACCTCCGGCTCCACCGGCCAGCCCAAGGGCGTGATGATCGAACACCGCCAGGTCGCGCGCTTGTTCACCGCCACCGAACACTGGTTCGGCTTCAACCGCAACGACGTCTGGGCGTTGTTCCATTCCTTTGCCTTCGACTTCTCGGTATGGGAAATCTGGGGCGCGCTGATGCACGGCGGCCAGTTGCTGATCGTGCCGCAACTGGTCAGCCGCTCGCCGGACGAGTGCTACACGCTGCTCTGCGAAGCGGGCGTGAGCATCCTCAACCAGACGCCCAGCGCCTTCCGCCAATTGATCGCCGCGCAAGGCCAGAACCCCCGGTCCCATTCCCTGCGCCAGGTGATCTTCGGCGGCGAGGCGCTGGAACCAGGCGTGCTGAAGCCGTGGTACGCCCGGGCGATCAACGCCGGCACGCAACTGGTGAACATGTACGGCATCACCGAAACCACCGTGCACGTGACCTATCGCGCCCTGGAAGCGGCGGATGCGCAGTTGGTCGGCGTCAGCCCGATTGGCGTGCGCATTCCCGATTTGCAGTTGTATGTACTCGACGCGCGCCGCGAGCCGTTGCCGCTGGGCGTAGTCGGCGAGCTGTACGTGGGCGGTGCCGGGGTGGCGCGGGGTTACCTCAACCGTGAGGCGCTCACCGCCGAGCGCTTCCTGGTCGACCCGGCCACCGGCCAGCGCCTGTACAAGACCGGCGACCTTGGCCGCCTGCTGGCCGACGGCAGTGTCGAATACCTGGGCCGCAACGATGACCAGGTGAAGATCCGCGGTTTCCGTATCGAGCTGGGCGAGATCGAAGCGCACCTGGCCAGCGCGGAGGGCGTGCGTGACGCGGTAGTCATCGCCCGGGAAGACCAGCCGGGCGACAAGCGCCTGGTGGCCTACGTGATAAGCGAGGGCGAGCTGCGTGCGGCCGATCTGCGCGACCATCTGTTGCAGAGCCTGGCCGACTACATGGTGCCCAGTGCTTTTGTGCAACTGGATAAATTGCCGCTCACCACCAACGGCAAGCTCGACCGCAAGGCGCTGCCCGCACCCGATGCCGATGCCCTGGCGCGCCGGGGTTATCAGGCGCCCCAAGGCGCGGTGGAAACGGCCATCGCGGCGATCTGGCAAGACCTGCTCAAGCTTGACCGGGTGGGGCGTGACGACAACTTCTTCGAACTCGGCGGCCACTCCCTGTTGGCGGTCAAGCTGATCGAGCGCATGCGCCAGGTCGATCTCAGCGCCGATGTGCGCGTGCTGTTCGGCCAACCGACGCTGGCGGCGCTGGCCGCCGCAGTGGGTGGTCAGCAAGAGGTGCTGGTACCGGCCAACCGGATCACCACCGCCACCCAGCACATCACCCCGGACATGCTGCCTCTGGTGGAGCTGGACCAGGCCGGCCTCGACCACATCATCCAGAGCGTGCCCGGCGGCATCTGCAATGTGCAGGACATCTACGGCCTGGCGCCGTTGCAGGCCGGCATCCTGTATCACCACCTGGCAACCACCGAGGGCGATCCCTACGTGTTGCAGGTGCAGTTCAGCTTTGACGACCAGGTGGCGGTGGACGCGTTTGTCCAGGCGCTGCACAGCGTGATCGAGCGCAATGACATCCTGCGCACCGCGATCCTCTGGGAAGGCCTCAACGAGCCGGTGCAGGTGGTGTTGCGCCAGGCGGCGCTGACCGTGGAACGTATCGACGAACCGCTGGCGCAGTTGCAGCTACGCTTCGACCCGCGTCACTTCCGACTGGACTTGAGCCGTGCGTCGCTGATGCGCTTTGTCTACGCCGAAGAGCAGGGCCGGTTTGTCGGCATCCTGCTGTTGCACCATATCCTGCTCGACCACACGGCCTTGCAAGTGCTGGTGGAAGAAATGAGCGCCAGCCTGGCCGGCAACAGCGCGCAACTGCCCGCCGCCGTGCAGTACCGCAACTACGTGGCCCAGGCGCGGCTTGGGGTCAGCCAGGCCCAGCACGAAGCGTTCTTCAGCGAGATGCTCGGCGATATCGACGAGCCGACCCTGGCCTTCGGCCTGCAGGACGTGAATGGCGATGGCAGCGGCATCATCGAGGCCCACTTGCCTCTGGAGCCGGCACTGAGCCTGGGCCTGCGCGAACAAGCGCGGCAACTGGGCGTGAGCAGCGCGAGCCTGGTGCACCTGGCCTGGGCGCAGGTGCTGGGGCAGGTGTCCGGCCAGCAGTCGGTGGTATTCGGCACCGTGCTGCTAGGGCGCATGCAAGGCGGCGAAGGTGCCGACCGGGCGCTGGGGATGTTCATCAATACCTTGCCGCTGCGGGTCAGCCTCGGTGCCGTGGGTGTGCAAGCCGGCGTGCGCGCCACCCATGCGCGCCTGGCGCAGTTGCTCGGGCATGAACATGCGTCGTTGTCCCTGGCCCAGCGCTGCAGTGGCGTGCCGGGTTCGCTGCCGCTGTTCAGCACCTTGCTCAACTATCGCCACAGTGCGCCGGGGGACGCGCCGGGAGACAACCCGTTCGCGGCCTCCGGCATTCAGATCCTCAGTTCCGAGGAACGCAGCAACTACCCGCTGGTGCTCAACGTCGATGACCTGGGCACAGGCTTTGCCCTGACGGTACAAGGCGTCGCGAGCCTGGATGTACAGCGCGTGGGGGACTATATGCTCACCGCGCTGCGCCATCTGGTGGCGGCGTTGCAACAGGCGCCGACCACGCCGTTGCAGGCCGTGTCGATCCTGCCGGCCGCCGAGCGTCATCAGATACTGGTGGACTTCAACGCCACCGCCCGTGAGTACCCGGCGCACCTTACCGTGCACCAGTTGTTCGAAGCCCAGGCGCTGGCCCGTCCGGAAGCGGTCGCGGCAGTGCAGGGCGCATTGTCCCTGAGTTACCGCGACCTCAACCGGCGTGCCAACCGCCTGGCCCATCACTTGCTCAACCAGGGTGTGCAACCTGGCGAGAGCGTGGCGATTGCGCTGCCGCGCTCGCTCGACCTGCTGATCTGCCAACTGGCGATCCTCAAGTGCGGTGCGGTGTATGTACCGCTGGACATCAACGCGCCGGTCGAACGCCAGGCATTCATCGTGCAGGACAGCGGCGCGCACCGGGTGCTCACGACCCTGGCCGACTTGAACCTGGACACGTTGTCGCCGCGCAACCCTGAGCTGCCGCAGTCTGCCGAAAGCGTCGCCTATATCCTCTACACCTCCGGCTCCACCGGCGCACCCAAAGGCGTGCAAGTGCCGCACCGCGCCATCTCGCGCCTGGTGCTCAATAACGGCTATGCCGATTTCAATGCCCGCGACCGCGTGGCCTTCGCCTCCAACCCGGCATTCGACGCCAGCACCCTCGACGTGTGGGCACCCCTGCTCAATGGCGGTTGTGTGGTGGTGGTCGAGCATGCGGTGCTGTTGTCCCAGGCCGCGTTCGCCGCGTTGTTGCAGGAGCAATTCGTCAGCGTGCTGTGGATGACCGCCGGGCTGTTCCACCAGTACGCTGACGCGCTGTTGCCGGTATTCGCGCAGTTGCGCTACCTGATCGTCGGCGGCGATGTCCTCGACCCGCAGGTGATCGACCGGGTGCTCAGGCACGGCAAGCCCCGGCACCTGCTCAATGGCTACGGGCCCACCGAAGCCACCACGTTTTCCACCACCCATGAAATCACCCGGGTCGGCGAGGGCGGCATCCCCATCGGGCGCCCGATCGCCAATGCCCAGGCGTACGTGCTGGACCCGCGCCAGCAACCACTGCCGTTGGGTGTGGTCGGCGAGCTGTACATCGGCGGTGCGGGCGTGGCCACGGGGTATTTGAACCAAGCGCAACTCACTGCCGAGAAATTTATCCCGAACCCCTTCGGCGAGGGCCTGTTGTACCGCACTGGTGACCTGGCCTGCTGGCAGGCCGACGGCACCTTGCTGTATCAGGGGCGCAATGACCTGCAGGTGAAGATCCGTGGTTTTCGTATCGAACCCGGCGAGATCGAGACCTGCCTGGCCAGTTTCCCGGGCGTGAAGGACGTGGTGGTGCTGGCCCGCGAAGACCAGCCCGGCGACAAGCGCCTGGTGGCCTACTACACGGCCAGTGTGGCGCTGGAGATTGAAGCCCTGCGCGCTCACCTGCAAGGCCAGTTGCCGGACTACATGGTGCCGTCGGCGTATGTGTGGCTGGAGCTGCTGCCGCTCACCGCCAACGGCAAACTCGACCGCAAGGGCCTGCCGGTGCCGGACCAGAGCGCGCTGCTCAGCCGTGGCTTCGAGGCGCCGGAAGGCGAAGTGGAAACCCAGCTGGCGCAGATCTGGCAGGACTTGCTCAAGCTGGAGCGGGTTGGCCGTCATGATCATTTCTTCGAACTGGGCGGGCATTCGCTGCTGGCGGTCAGCCTGATCGAACGCATGCGCCAGGTCGGCCTGAGCTGCGACGTACGCGTGTTGTTCAGCCAGCCAAGCCTGGCGGCGCTGGCCGCTGCCGTGGGCAGTGGCCGGGAAATCGTGGTGCCGGCCAATGGCATCCCCAAGGGTTGCACCCGGATCACGCCGTCGATGCTGACGCTGGTGCAACTCGACCCCGCAGCCATCGAACGTATCGTCGCGAACGTGCCGGGCGGCGCGGCGAATGTGCAGGACATCTACCCGCTGGCGCCGTTGCAGGAAGGCATTCTTTATCACCACATCAGCGCCGAGCAGGGCGACCCGTACCTGCTGCAATCGCGCATGGCGTTCGACAGCCTGGAGCGCTTGCAGGGGTTCATGGGTGCGCTGCAACAGGTGGTGGCCCGCCACGACATCCTGCGTACCGGCGTGGTCTGGGAAGGCCTGGACAGCCCGGTGCAAGTGGTGTGGCGCGAGGCGAAACTGATCGTGCAAGAGGTCGACCTGGACCCGGTCGAAGGCGACATCATCGAGCAGTTGCATGCACGCTTCGATGCCCGTCACTACCGCCTGGACATCACCCAGGCGCCGTTGCTGCGCATGGTGTATGCCCAGGATCTTGCGAATCACCGTGTGGCGGCGATCCTGCTGTTCCATCACCTGGCGCTCGATCACACCGCCATGGAAGTGGTGGGCCAGGAAATGCGTGCGTTCATGTTCAACCAGGCCCGGGACTTGCCCGAGGCGGCGCCGTTTCGCAACTACGTGGCCCAGGCTCGCCTTGGCGTCAGCGTGGAGGAACACGAGGCGTTCTTCCGCGACATGCTCGCCGATGTGGATGAGCCGACCTTGCCGTTCGGTGTGCAGGACGTGCAGGGCGATGGACGCGATATCGAGGAAGCCGAACAGGCCGTGGATGCCGCGCTGGCCCAACGGGTACGCGAGCAGGCGCGGCAACTGGGCGTCAGCGCCGCGAGCCTGATGCACCTGGCCTGGGCGCAGGTGCTGGGGCTGGTATCCGGGCGTGACGACGTGGTGTTCGGCACCGTGTTGATGGGGCGCATGCAGGCCGGTGATGGCGCGGACCGTGCGCTGGGCATGTTCATCAACACCTTGCCCTTGCGCGTGGACGTGGCAGCCACTGCCGCCGCTGCGGTCAAGGCCACCCACGGGCGCTTGAGTGCCTTGCTCGGCCATGAACACGCGTCCCTCGCGCTGGCCCAGCGTTGCAGCGGCGTGGCAGGTGCATCGCCGCTGTTCAGCGCCTTGCTCAATTACCGTCACAGCAGCCCCGGTGAAATGGCCCGCGACGGCCACGGCATCTGGGAAGGCGTGCAATTGCTCGGCGGCGAAGAACGCAGCAACTACCCGCTGACCTTGAGCGTGGATGACCTGGGTGAAGGCTTTGGCCTCACGGTACTGGCGCTGCCGCAGATCGGCGCCCAGCGCCTGTGTGCCTATATGCATAACGCTGTAGAACAGTTGGTGGCCTGCCTGGAAAACGCACCGAAGACCCTGCTCAACCAGCTGACGATCCTGCCGGCGGCAGAGCGAGAAACCCTGCTGCGTGATTTCAACGCCACGGCCGAGGATTTCCCGCAGGGGCACACCGTCCACGGTGCCTTCGAGGTGCAGGCCGAACGCCAACCCCAGGCTATCGCGGTGATGCAAGACGGTGAGGCGTTGACCTACGAACAGCTCAACCGGCGCGCCAACCAACTGGCCCATTACCTGTTGGCACTCGGTGTACAGCCCGACGACCGAGTAGCCCTGTGCTGTCGTCGCGGCCCGCAGATGCTGGTGGGCTTGCTGGGCATTCTCAAGGCCGGTGCCGGTTACGTGCCCATCGACCCGGCGTATCCCGCCGAGCGCATCGCTTATTTGCTACAGGACAGCGCGCCGGTGGCGGTGCTGGCCGAAGCCAGCACCCGCGACCTGTTGGGCAACATCGCCACGGTGGACCTGCACGACCCATGTCTGCAGCAGCATGCCGTCAGCAATCCGCAGCTCAGCCTCCTGACCCCTGCGCACCTGGCCTACGTGATCTACACCTCCGGCTCCACTGGCCAGCCCAAGGGCGTGATGGTGGAACACCGCAGCGTGGAAAACCTGGTGCACTGGCACTGCGAAGCCTTTGGCCTGGATACGACGAGCCACACCAGCAGCGTCGCCGGTTTCGGGTTTGACGCGATGGCCTGGGAAGTCTGGCCGGCGCTGTGTGTGGGCGCTACCTTGCACCTGCCGCCGGCCGATGTCGGCAATGAAAACATTGACGAACTGCTGGCCTGGTGGCTGGCACAACCACTGGACGTCAGCTTCCTGCCGACGCCGGTGGCCGAGTACGCGTTCAGCCAGCAGTTGCAACACCCGACCTTGCGCATCCTGCTGATCGGCGGTGATCGCCTGCGCCAGTTCACCCAGGAGCGACGCTTTGCCGTGATCAATAACTATGGCCCCACCGAAGCCACGGTGGTTGCCACCTCTGGCCGCGTACGCGCCGGGCAGGTGCTGCATATCGGGCGGCCCATCGCCAACGGCCGTGTCTACCTGCTGGACGCGCACTTGCGTGCGGTGCCGGTGGGCGTGGCAGGCGAGTTGTACGTGGGCGGCAGCGGCGTGGCACGGGGTTACCTGAACCGTCCGGACCTGACCGCCGAACGCTTCCTGCAAGACCCGTTCAACGCTGGGCGCATGTACCGCACCGGCGACCTGGCGCGCTGGTTGCCCGATGGCAATATCGAGTACCTGGGCCGTAACGATGACCAGGTCAAGGTGCGTGGCGTGCGGGTTGAGCTGGGGGAGATCGAAAACTGCCTGGCTGCCGTGGAAGGCGTCGGCGAAGCGGTGGTGCTGGTGAGTGAAGGCCGCCTGATCGCCTGGTTCACCGCACGGCAACCGTTGGCTATCGAGACCCTGCGTGCCGACCTGCAAGCCCGGTTGCCCGAGGCCCTGGTGCCGGTCGCCTATGTGCAGGTGCAGGCACTGCCCCTGACCGCCAACGGCAAGCTGGACCGCAAGGCCCTGCCGGAGCCGGACCAGGCTGCGCTGCTGACACGCGAATACGAAGCCCCCCAGGGCGACGTGGAAACCACTCTGGCGGGCATCTGGTCCGAAGTGCTGCAGGTTGAACGGGTGGGGCGCCATGACCACTTCTTCGAGCTCGGCGGCCATTCATTGCTGGCCGTCAGCCTGATCGAACGCATGCGCCAGATCGGCCTGAGTGCCGATGTGCGCGTGCTGTTCAGCCAGCCGACCCTGGCCGCACTGGCCGCCGCTGTCGGCAGCGGTCGCGAAGTGCAGGTGCCGGCCAATCGCATTGCTGCCGATTGCCGACGCATCACCCCGGACTTGCTGACATTGGTGCAACTCGACCAGGCGACGATTGATCACGTGGTCGCCCAGGTGCCCGGCGGCGCCGCCAACGTGCAGGACATCTACCCACTGGCGCCGTTGCAGGAAGGCATTCTCTACCACCACATCACGGCCGGGCAGGGCGACCCGTACCTGCTGCAATCCCACCTGGCGTTCGACAACCTCGAGCGGCTGAATGCCTTTGCCCAGGCGTTGCAGCAGGTGATCGACCGTCACGATATCCTGCGCACCGCCGTGGTCTGGGAGGGCCTGGCGCAACCGCTGCAAGTGGTGTGGCGCAAGGCCGAGTTGGCGGTGCAGGCGGATGCGCTTGAGCACCTGCACCAGCGCTTCGACCCGCGTCAGTACCGTGTGCCGATGAGCCAGGCGCCGCTGGTGCGCCTGGTGTATGCGCCGGACCCGGCGCATCAGCGGGTGGTCGCGATCCTCTTGTTCCACCACATTGCCCTCGACCACACGGCGCTCGACGGCGTGCGTCACGAGATGCAGGCCAGCCTGCTCGGGCTGCCGCAGCCGAGCGGTGCGGCCACGCCGTACCGCAACTACGTAGCCCAGGCCCGCCTGGGCGTCAGCGAAGCGGAGCATGAGCAGTTCTTCCGCGGGATGCTCGGCGATATCAGCGAGCCGACGTTGCCGTTTGGCTTGCAGGATGTACGCGGCGACGGCAACGCCATTGAAGAGCTGCAACTGAACCTGGACCCGTCGCTCAACCAGCGCCTGCGCACCCAGGCCCGCTTGCAGGGGGTGAGTGCCGCTAGCCTGTTCCACCTGGCCTGGGCGCGGGTGCTGGCCAGCACGTCAGGCCAGGAACACGTGGTGTTCGGCACCGTGCTGCTGGGCCGCATGCAAGGCGGCAAAGGCAGTGACCGTGCCTTGGGCATGTTCATCAATACCTTGCCGTTGCGCGTGGACATCGATGGGCGCGGCGTACGCGCTGCGGTCAAGCAGACCCATGCACAACTGACCGCGCTGCTTGGCCATGAACACGCGTCCCTGGCCCTGGCCCAACGCTGCAGCGGGGTTGCCGCGCCGCAGCCGTTGTTCAGCGCGATGCTCAACTACCGCCACAGCGACAGCCGGCAGGCGCCGGTGTCCCAGGCCTGGGAAGGCATCCAGACCCTGACCAGCGAGGAGCGCACCAACTACCCGTTGACGTTGAACGTGGACGATCAGGGCGACGGTTTCCGCCTCACCGCGATGACCGCGAAGTCGATTGGCGCGCAACGCATCTGCGGTTACCTGCAGGTGACCTTGCAGGGCCTGGTCGACGCGCTGGAGCAGGCACCGCAGTGGGCGGTCAACCGCCTGCCGGTGCTGGAGGCACAGGAGCGTCAGCAACTGCTGGCCGGTTTCAATGCCACCGAAGTGGCTTACGACCTGGAGCAGACCCTGCACGGCCTGTTCGAAGCGCAGGTGATGCGGACGCCGGACGCCATCGCCGTCAAGGCCGATGACCGCGTATTGACCTATGCCGAGCTGAATGCACGGGCCAATCAATTGGCTCACCACCTGCTGGAATTGAGTGTGCAGCCGGATTCGCGGGTGGCGATCTGCGTGGAGCGCGGCCTGGACATGGTCATCGGCCTGTACGCGATCCTCAAGGCCGGCGCCGCCTATGTGCCGCTGGATCCGGCGTATCCGCTGGAGCGCATTGCCTACATGCTGGAGGACAGCGCACCGGTGGCGGTGCTGGCCCAGGGCGCGACGCGGGCATTGCTGGGGGATGTGCCGGTGGTCGATCTGGACCAACCGAGCTGGCAGCACCAGCCTGTCGACAACCCTCACGTGCCAGCCGTCAGTGCCTACGTGATCTACACCTCTGGCTCCACCGGCCAGCCCAAGGGCGTGATCAACGACCACCCCGGCGTGGTCAACCGCCTGCTGTGGATGCAGGACGCCTATGGCCTGCAAGCCCATGACCGGGTGCTGCAAAAAACGCCGTTCAGCTTCGACGTATCGGTGTGGGAGTTCTTCTGGCCGCTGTTCACCGGCGCCTGCCTGGTGATGGCGCGCCCGGGCGGTCACAAAGACCCGGCCTATCTGTGCGAAGTCATCGCGAAAGAACAGATCACCACGCTGCACTTTGTGCCGTCGATGCTCGACGTGTTCCTGGCCCATGGCGATGTAAGCCAGGCCGCCGGAATGGTCCGCGTGATGTGCAGCGGCGAAGCCTTGCCCGGCAGCCTGGTGCGGCGCTTCAAGCAGCAGTTGCCGGACATCGGCCTGTACAACCTGTACGGCCCGACCGAAGCAGCGGTGGACGTGACCGCATGGAACTGCGCACGGCCGGACGTCCCGGACAACACACCCATCGGCAAACCCATCGCCAACACCCGCATGTACGTGCTCGACGCACAGATGCAGCCCGTGCCATTGGGCGTGGTCGGCGAGCTGTTCATCGGCGGCGTGCAAGTGGCGCGGGGTTACCTGAACCGGCCGGAGCTGACTGCCGAACGCTTCCTCAAGGACCCGTTCACCGGTGGCCGCCTGTATCGCACCGGGGACCTGGGGCGTTACCTGGCCGATGGCAATATCGAGTACCTCGGGCGCAACGATGACCAGGTGAAGATCCGTGGCCTGCGCATCGAACTGGGCGAAATCCAGGCGCGCCTGCTGGAACATCCCTGGGTCAGCGAAGCCGCGGTGGTGGCCCGCGAAGAGCGACTCGTCGCCTACTACACCGGCACTCGCTCAGCCGATCTGCGTGAACATCTGTTGCAGCACCTGCCGGAGTTCATGGTGCCTGCGCTGTTCGTGCACCTGGACGCGTTGCCGTTGAGCCCCAACGGCAAGCTGGACCGCAAGGCACTGCCGGCGCCAGACGCCGATGCCTTGACCCTGCGCGACTACGAAGCCCCGGAGGGCGACACCGAAATCCTCCTGGCGCAACTCTGGGCCGAACTGCTCAACGTCGAACGGGTAGGGCGCCAGGACAATTTCTTTGAACTGGGCGGGCACTCGCTGCTCGCCGTGAGCTTGATCGGGCGCTTGCGCCAGGAAGGCATGGAAGCCGATGTGCGTGGGTTGTTCGAACAACCGACCCTGGCCGGCTACGCCGCAATGACTGAACGAATGGAGATCGTCCTGTGAGCATTCTCGAACTGCTGGCGACGCTGAAAACCAAGGATGTGCAACTCGCGCTCAAGGGCGAGCAATTGTCGGTGCAAGGCAACAAGCAAGCGCTGAGCGACCCGTTGATCCTCGCCGCCCTGCGCGAACATAAACCGGCGCTGATCGAGCTGATCAAGGCCGGTGACTACTCGGCGGCCAACGAGGTGCCGGCCAATGGCATCCCGGCTGGCGCCGCACAGATCACCCCGGCGATGTTGACCCTGTCCGAGCTGAGCCAGGACGAGATCGACCGTATCGTCGCCACCGTCGACGGCGGGGTGGCGAATATCCAGGACATCTACCCATTGGCGCCGCTGCAGGAAGGCATTCTCTTCCACCACGTCAGCACCGAGCATGGCGACCCCTATGTGATGCAGTCGCAGTTCGCCTTCGACTGCATCGAGCGTTTCGAGGCGTTTGCCCTGGCCCTACAAGGGGTGATGGACCGGCATGACATCCTGCGTACCGGCGTGGTCTGGGACGGCTTGCAGCAACCCTCGCAAGTGGTGTGGCGCACGGCAACGCTGCCGGTGCAGGCGCTGGAGCTGGACCCGGCCGACGGCGATATCGCCGCCCAGTTGCATGCGCGTTTCGACGCCCGCCATTACCGCCTCGACGTGACCCAGGCGCCGCTGTTGCGCCTGGCCTGGGCCAACGACCCGGCACAGCAGCGCATCGTCGCCATGCTGCTGTTCCATCACATGGCCCTGGACCACAGCGCCCTGGAAGTGGTGCGCCATGAAATGCAGGCGTTGCTGCAAGGCCACGCCGGGCAACTGGGGCACGCCGTGCCGTTTCGCAGCTACGTGGCGCAGGCGCGCCTGGGGGTCAGCGAGCAGCAGCACGAAGCGTTCTTCCAGCAGATGCTCGGCGATGTGCTGGAGCCGACCTTGCCCTTCGGCCTGCAGGATGTGCAAGGCGATGGCCGTGGCATCAATGAACTCGACTGGCCGCTGGCGGACACACTCAACCAGCGCCTGCGCGTCCAGGCCCGCGTGCTTGGGGTCAGCGTCGCCAGTCTGTTTCACCTGGGT
Organism: Pseudomonas sp. DR208; assembly: GCF_019823005.1. Lineage (NCBI taxonomy): Bacteria > Pseudomonadati > Pseudomonadota > Gammaproteobacteria > Pseudomonadales > Pseudomonadaceae > Pseudomonas > Pseudomonas sp. DR208. The sequence continues at coordinate 3,996,257 of NZ_CP081944.1, read as the reverse complement.
TGGGCGCGGGTGCTGAGTGTGCTGGCTGGCAAGTCCCAGGTGGTGTTCGGCACCGTGCTGATGGGGCGCATGCAGGGCGGGCACGCCACGGACCGTGCCTTGGGCATTTTCATCAACACCTTGCCGTTTCGCGTGGACTTGGGCGACGACGACCTGCGCAGTGCGGCCAAGGCCACCCATGCGCGTCTTACCGGCCTGCTGCGCCACGAACACGCGCCGCTGGCCCTGGCACAGCGCTGCAGCGGGGTGCTGGCGCCGACGCCATTGTTCAGCGCGCTGCTCAATTATCGCCACAGCGGCACCGGCACCAGCAGCGAAGCGGTGGCGGCGTGGCAGGGCATCGAGACACTGCGTTCGGATGAACGTACCAACTACCCGCTGACCTTGAGTGTCGATGACCTCGGTGAAGGGTTTGTCCTGCGGCTGTTGGCGACTACCCAGGTCGATCCGCAGCGTGTCTGCGCCTACCTGCAAACCGCCCTCGACCATCTGGTGACGGCTCTGGAGGAGGCGCCGCATACCGCGCTGAATCAGCTGGCAGTGGTTCCCGCCGACGAGCAGCGCTTGCTGTTGCAGCACTTCAACTCCACCCACACGGATTTCCCCCAAAGCACCACGCTGCACGGGCGCATCGAAGCCCAGGCCGCGCTGAGCCCCGACGCCATTGCCGCCGTGCATCAGGGCCGCCAGCTCACCTATGCCGAACTCAACCAGCAAGCCAACCTGCTGGCCCATCACCTGCTGGCGCTGGGGGTCAGGCCTGACGACCGCGTTGCCATCGTCGCCCGTCGCGGGCTGGATACCCTGGCCGGCCTGCTGGCGATTCTCAAGGCCGGCGCCTGCTATGTACCGGTGGACCCGTCCCACCCGGCCGAGCGCCTCAACTACCTGCTCAGCGACAGCGCCCCGGTGGCGGTGTTGACCCAGCACGCCTTGCTGGAGCGCCTGCCGGCCCTTGATGTGCCGGTGATCAACCTCGACCGCTACACCTGGCAGCACCATTCGGCGAGCAACCCGAAGGTTGCGGTCACGCCGTCCAACCTCGCCTATGTGATCTACACCTCCGGCTCCACCGGTCTGCCCAAGGGCGTCATGGTGGAGCACCACACCGTCGCCAATCTGGTTGACTGGCATTGCCACGCCTTTGACCTGTGCGCCGGGCGCCACACCGCCAGCGTCGCCGGGTTCGGCTTTGACGCGATGGCCTGGGAAGTCTGGCCGGCGCTGTGCGTGGGCGCGACCCTGCACCTGCCACCGGCCCATGACGGCACCGAGGATGTCGACGCACTGCTGGCCTGGTGGTGCGCGCAGCCGTTGGACGTGTGCTTCCTGCCCACGCCGGTGGCCGAGTACGCGTTCAGCCAGCAGCTCGAACACCCGACGCTGCGCACGCTGCTGATCGGTGGTGATCGCTTGCGTCAGTTCGGTCGCGCCCAACGTTTCGACCTGATCAACAACTACGGGCCGACCGAAGCCACGGTGGTCGCCACCTCCGGCAAGGTCGAGGCCGGCCAGCCGTTGCACATCGGCAAACCCATCGCCAATGCCACGGTGTACCTGTTGGATGAGCAGCAGCGGCCGGTACCGCTGGGGGTGGCGGGGGAGTTGTATGTGGGCGGTAAAGGCGTGGCGCGGGGTTATCTCAACCGTGCGGAGTTGACGGCCGAACGTTTCCTGCAGGACCCATTCAACGCCGGGCGCATGTACCGTACCGGCGATCTGGCGCGCTGGCTGCCGGACGGCACTATCGAGTACCTGGGGCGCAATGACGACCAGGTGAAGATCCGTGGCATGCGCATCGAACTGGGCGAAATCGAAGCCCAACTCAACCAGTTGGCGGGTATCCAGGAAGCCGTGGTGCTGGTGCGTGAAGAGCGGCTGGTGGCGTATTTCACCGAAAACCGCCAGCTCGACCCGCTGGTGGTAGCCGAACTCCGCGCCCACCTGGTGGCGCACCTGCCGGACTACATGGTGCCGGTCGCCTATGTGAAGCTGGACGCGTTGCCCCTGACCGCCAACGGCAAGCTCGACCGCAAGGCCCTGCCGGCGCCGGACATGGCCGCAGTGTTTACCCGCGAGTACGTGGCCCCCGAAGGTGAAATCGAAACCGTACTGGCGCAGATCTGGGCCGATGTGCTGCAGGTGGAGCGGGTGGGGCGTCGCGATCATTTCTTCGAACTGGGCGGGCATTCCTTGCTGGCGATGCGCATGGTCTCGCAGATCCGCCAGCGCCTGGGTGTGGAGTTGCTGCTCGGCGATTTGTTTGCCAATGCCGAGTTGGCAGCGGTGGCCGAAGTGCTGGCCCAGTCCGGTCGCAGCACCTTGCCAGCTATCCTCCCGGCCAATCGTGATGAGCCCACGCCGCTGTCCTTCGCCCAGCAGCGCCTGTGGTTCCTGGCGCTGATGGAAGGCGCCAACACCGCCTACAACATTCCCATCGGGCTGCGTCTGCGTGGGCAGTTGCATGTGGAGGCGCTGCAACGGGCGCTGGCGCGCATCGTTGCGCGCCACGAAACCCTGCGCAGCCGCTTTGCCCAGCGCGGCGACGAGGCCCAGGTGGTGATCGTGCCCGCCGAAGACGTGTTGCCCCTGCAAGTGCAGGACCTGCGCCGCCACCCGCAACCACAGCAGGCGCTGGACGCATTGATTCATGGCGAGGCCTCGGCGCCGTTCGACCTGGAGCGCGGCCCGCTGCTGCGCGGGCGTCTGGTGGTAATGGCCGACGATCACCATGTGCTGTTGCTGACGCTGCACCATATCGTGTCCGATGGCTGGTCCATGGGCGTGCTCACCCGTGAACTGATGGCGCTGTACCAGGCCTTCAGCCACGGCCAGCCCGACCCCTTGCCGGCGTTGCCGATCCAGTACGGCGACTTCGCGGTATGGCAGCGCCTGTGGCTCAGCGGTGAAGTGCTGCAGCGCCAGAGCACCTTTTGGCAGCAGGCGCTGGCCGGTGCACCGGCCTTGCTCACGCTGCCCACCGACCGCCCGCGCCCGGCGCAGCAGGACTACGCCGGCAGTAGCGTCGAGGTGCGCCTGGACGAACGCCTCACCGCCGGGCTCAAGGCCTTGAGCCAACGCCATGGCACCACGCTGTACATGACCTTGATGAGCGCCTGGGCCTCACTGCTGGCACGGCTCTCCGGGCAGCACGATGTGGTGATCGGCTCACCCGTGGCCAACCGCACGCGCAGCGAAGTGGAAGGGCTGATCGGCCTGTTTGTGAACACCCTGGCGGTGCGCATCGACACCTCGGGCGAGCTGAGCACCGAAGCGCTGTTGGCGCGGGTCAAGGCCCAGGCCCTGGAAGCCCAGGCCCACCAGGACCTGCCGTTCGAACAAGTGGTAGAGATCACCCGGCCACCGCGCAGCCTGGCCCACAGCCCGCTGTTCCAGACCCTGCTGACCTGGCAGGACAGCAGTGCGCCGACCCTGGCCCTGGGCGACCTGGCCTTGGAAGGCATCGTCGAGGACAGTCACTTCGCCAAGTTCGACCTGTCCCTGGACCTGTCGGAAGTGCAGGGCACCATCATCGGCACGCTGGAATACGCAGTGGCGCTGTTCGACGCATCGACGGTGCAGCGTTACGTCGGCTACTTCACCCGTGTGTTGCAGGCCATGGTGGATAACGACCAGGCGGTGCTGGAACAGCTGTCGCTGGTGGATGAGCGTGAGCGCCAGCACCTGCTGTTTGATTTCAACGCCACCGAAGTCGCTTATGACCTCGAGCAGACCTTGCATGGCCTGTTCGAAACGCAGGCGACGCGGACGCCGGACGCGATTGCCGTCAAAGCCGATGACGGCGTGTTGACCTATGCCGAGCTGAATGCGCGAGCCAATCAACTGTCCCGCCACCTGCTGGAATTGGGTGTGCAGCCGGATTCACGGGTGGCGATCTGCGTGGAGCGCGGCCTGGACATGGTCATCGGCCTGTACGCGATTCTCAAGGCCGGTGCTGCCTATGTGCCGCTGGACCCGGCGTATCCGCTGGAGCGCATTGCCTACATGCTGGAGGACAGCGCACCGGTGGCGGTGCTGGCCCAGGGCGCGACGCGGGCATTGCTGGGGGATGTGCCGGTGGTCGATCTGGACCAGCCGAGCTGGCAGCACCAGCCTGTCGACAACCCTCACGTGCCAGCCGTCAGTGCCTACGTGATCTACACCTCCGGCTCCACCGGCCAGCCCAAGGGCGTGATCAACGACCACCCCGGCGTGGTCAACCGCCTGCTGTGGATGCAGGACGCCTATGGCCTGCAAGCCCATGACCGGGTGCTGCAAAAAACGCCGTTCAGCTTCGACGTGTCGGTGTGGGAGTTCTTCTGGCCGCTGTTCACCGGCGCCTGCCTGGTGATGGCGCGCCCGGGCGGGCACAAAGACCCGGTGTACCTGTGCGAGGTGATTGGCGCCGAGCAGATCACCACGCTGCACTTCGTGCCGTCGATGCTGGATGTGTTCCTGGCCCATGGCGATGTGAGCCAGGCCGAAGGGTTAGTGCGTGTGATGTGCAGCGGTGAAGCCCTGCCGGGCAGCCTGGTGCGGCGCTTCAAGCAGCAATTGCCAGGTAGCCAATTGCATAACCTGTACGGCCCGACCGAAGCCGCTGTCGATGTGACCGCATGGAACTGCGCCGGGCCGGTGACGCCGGACAACACGCCGATCGGCAAACCGATCGCCAACACCCGCATGTACGTGCTCGACGCACAGATGCAGCCCGTGCCATTGGGCGTGGTCGGCGAGCTGTTCATCGGTGGCGTGCAAGTGGCGCGCGGCTACCTGAACCGGCCGGAACTGACCGCCGAACGCTTCCTCAAGGACCCGTTCACCGAGGGGCGCCTGTACCGCACCGGCGACGTAGGTCGCTACCTGGCGGACGGGACGATCGAGTACCTGGGGCGCAACGACGATCAGGTGAAGATCCGTGGCCTGCGCATCGAACTGGGGGAAATCCAGGCGCGCCTCACCGACCACCCGCAGGTCAATGAAGCCGCGGTGATCGCCCGCGACAATCGCTTGATTGCCTACTACACCGGCGTGTCCAGCGAGATCGACGCCTTGCGCACGCATCTTTTGCAGCATCTGCCGGAATTCATGGTGCCGTCGATCTTCGTGCACCTGGATAACTTGCCCTTGAGCCCCAACGGCAAACTCGACCGCAAGGCACTGCCCGCGCCGGGCCTGGACTCGGTGGTGGTGCGCGAGTACGAAGCGCCCCAGGGCGACACGGAGATCGCCCTGGCCAGCCTGTGGGCCGAGTTGCTCAACGTGGAGCGCGTGGGCCGTCACGACAACTTCTTCGAGCTGGGCGGCCACTCGTTGCTTGCGGTGAGCCTGATGGGGCGCATGCGCGGCCTCGGGTTGTCGGCGGATGTGAAAGTGCTGTTTGGCCAGCCGACTTTGTCGGCCCTGGCGGCGGCCTTGGGCGCAGGGCGTGAAGTGGCGGTGCCGGTCAATGGCATTACGGCCGATTGCACGGCGATCACCCCGGACATGTTGCCGCTGATCCAACTGGATCAGCCGGCCATCGAGCGTATCGTCGCCTGTATCCCCGGCGGCGCGGCGAATGTGCAGGACATCTACCCGCTGGCGCCGTTGCAGGCCGGCATGCTCTATCACCATCGCGCCGCGCAGGGCGGTGACGACTATGTGCTACGGGCGCAGTTTGCATTCGACAGCGCCCAGCGACTGGAGGCATTTGCCCTGGCCTTGCAGGCGGTGATCCAGCGTCACGACATCCTGCGTTCGTCGTTCCATTGGGACGGCCTGGAAGAACCGGTGCAGGTGGTGTGGCGCGAGGCTTCGCTGCGGGTCGAACACGGGCCGGTGCCGGAGCGTCTGGACCTGTCCCAGGCACCGCTGATGCGCCTGGTGGTGTGTGACGGCAGTGCCATCTTGCTGTTCCACCACCTGGTGATGGACCACATCGCCCTGGAGATTTTGCAGCACGAAATGCAGGCGTTTCTCTCGGGCACGCCACACACCCTGGGCGCGCCGGTGCCGTATCGCAACTATGTGGCCCAGACCCGCTTGGGGGTTGATGATCACGAGGCATTCTTCCATGAGATGCTGGGCGAGATCGACGAGCCGACCCGCCTGGAAACCCTTGGCGGCAATGAGCAGGTTCACTGCCCCCTTGACCTGGAGCTGAGCCAACGCCTGCGCACCCAGGCCCGGCAATCCGGGGTGAGCGCCGCCAGCCTGATGCACCTGGCCTGGGCGCAGGTGCTGGGCAAGGTCTCGGGTCGGGAGCAGGTGGTGTTCGGCAGCGTGATGCTTGGCCGGCTGCAAGGCGGCGAAGGGGCCGAGCGGGCCATGGGCGTGTTCATCAACACCCTGCCGCTGCGGGTCGACCTGGGTCAGCACAGCGTGCGCGACGCGTTGCGCGCCACCCACGCACGCCTCACTCAATTGCTCAGCCATGAGCAGGCGCCGTTGGCCTTGGCCCAGCGCTGCAGTGGCGTGCCGGTGACCACGCCGCTGTTCGATACGCTGTTCAACTATCGCCACAGTGCGCCGCAGGTGGCGAGCGAGGCCTGGCAGGGCATCCGGTTGCTCAAGGCCGAGGAACACAGCAACTATGGCCTGTCGGTGAGCGTGGATGACCTGGGCGCGGGTTTCTCCTTGAAAGTCGTGGGGCAGGGCGCCCGTCGCGTGTGCGACTACCTGCACATCGCGGTGGAGCAACTGGTACAGGCGTTGGAACAGGGCGGTACGCTTGCCATCGCCTATGTGCCGATCCTGCCCGCCGCCGAACGCCAGCAATTGCTGGACCTGAACGCCACCACCCGGGCATTCCCGCGTGAACATACGGTGCAACGCCTGTTCGAAGCCCAGGCCCATGCACGGCCGGCTGCGCTGGCGGCGCTGCAGGGCGAGCAGTCACTCAGTTATGGCGAGCTGAACAGCCGCGCCAATCGCCTGGCCCACCATTTGCTGGGCCTTGGAGTACGCCCCGGCGATCATGTGGCGATCCTGTTGCCGCGTTCGCTGGACCTGCTGGTCAGCCAGTTGGCCGTGCTCAAGTGCGCCGCCGCCTATGTGCCGCTGGACATCAACGCCCCGGCGGAGCGCCAGGCGTTCATGGTGCAGGACAGCGGCGCGGCCTGGTTGTTGACCGGCAGCGAGCGTGTCGTCGACTACGCCGTGCAACGCCTGGACCTCGACACCCTGGCCCTCGATCCGCAACCGAGCCACAACCCGGACTTGTCGCAGTCCTCGGACAGCGTGGCGTACATCATGTACACCTCCGGCTCCACCGGCACGCCCAAAGGCGTGTTGGTGCCCCATCGCGGCATCACGCGCCTGGTGCTGAATAACGGCTACGCAGACTTCAACGCCAGTGACCGCGTTGCCTTCGCCTCCAACCCGGCGTTTGACGCCAGTACCATGGACGTGTGGGGGCCGTTGCTCAATGGCGGCCAGGTGCAGGTGATCGACCACGCCACCTTGCTCGATCCGGCTGCGTTTGGCCTGGCGTTGGCGGATGCGACGGTATTGTTCGTCACCACGGCGTTGTTCAACCAGTACGTGCAGCTGATTCCCCAGGCCCTGGCGGGCCTGCGCATCCTGCTGTGCGGTGGTGAGCGGGCCGAACCGGCGGCGTTCCGCAGTCTGTTGGCCCAGGCACCGGCATTGCGCCTGGTGCATTGCTACGGGCCGACCGAAACCACCACCTACGCCACCACCTACGAAGTGCGGTCGCTGGCCGAAACGGCCGACAGCGTGCCCATCGGCCGGCCGATCTCCAATACGCAGGTGCATGTGCTGGATGCGCAGTTGCAGCCGGTGCCCGTGGGCGTGACCGGTGAAATCTGCATCGGTGGGGATGGCGTGGCCAAGGGGTATCTGAACCGTCCTGAACTGACCGCTGAAAAGTTTGTGCAGGACCTGTTTATCCCAGGCGCCTTGATGTACCGCACCGGCGACCTTGGCCGCTGGACGGCGCAGGGCTTGCTGGAGTGCATCGGGCGCAATGACGACCAGGTGAAGATCCGCGGTTTCCGTATCGAACTGGGCGAGATCGAAGCGCGCCTGGCAAATGTTGCGGGTATCCAGGATGTGGTGGTGCTGGCCCGCGAGGACGCCCCGGGGGATAAGCGCCTGGTGGCGTATTTCACCTGGGCCGACACGCCTGTCGGCATCGACAGCGTGCGGGCTTGCCTGCAAGACCAGTTGCCGGACTACATGCTGCCGTCGGCCTTTGTGCCGCTGGAGTCCCTGCCGTTGACAGCCAATGGCAAGATCGACCGCAAAGCCTTGCCGGTGCCCGCCCTGGAAGCTTTGCACCGCCGCGAGTTTGAAGCACCGGTGGATGCGCTGGAGCAGACCCTGGCAGCGCTGTGGGCAGAGGTATTGAAGCTGGAACAGGTCGGGCGTCACGACAGCTTTTTCGAACTGGGCGGGCATTCACTGCTGGCGATCCGGTTGGTCAACCTGATGGAGGAAGCGGGTTTGCCCGTGTCCCTGGCGGAGTTGTTCCAGCATGCCAGCGTGGCCTCCGTCGCCGCGATGCTGCGTCAGCGCACTGATGAGCCTGTGCGCGATCCTGCGGTGATCACGGTGCGCAGCAGTGGTTCGCAGGCGCCGCTGTTCCTTGTGCATGAATTCAGTGGCATGGATGTGTATTTCCCGGCGCTGGGCCAGCATCTGCCCGGCGACTACCCGATTTACGGCCTGCCGGGCCTGGCGCTCGGCGAGCCGCACCTGGATACCATGGAAGGCCTGGCGGCGCGCCTGGTCGGGTTGATTCGGGGTATTCAACCCCATGGGCCTTACCGGGTCGCCGGCTGGTCGTTTGGCGGGGTGCTGGCCTATGAAGTGGCGATGCAACTAGTGGGGCTGGATGAACCGGTGGCATTCCTCGGTTTGATCGACAGCTACGTGCCGCGTATGACCGACCAGGGCAAGGCGCGCTGGAGTGGGCCGGACGCGCTCAAGCGGCATTTGTTGCTGCAGTGCACGGCGTATTGGAAAGCACAGGGAGGTGTGGATGAACTGGCGAACGTTGGGCAGTTGGCGTCGCAGATTGAACAGCTGGACTTTGCGGGCCTGCTGCAACGCTGTCGCGATCAAGGTCTGCTATACGCGCAAATGGCGGCGGCTGCGGACGCGGACCTCTTGAGCTTTATCGAACGGGAAGTAGGACACGGGCATGCGCTGGCGCACTACAGCCTGTTCCCGTTGCCCGTGGCGGTGCACCTGTTCAGCGCGGATGAGCGGCCGACCGAGTTGTCGCGGCGCAGTGAGTCCCTGGGGTGGCATGAGGTGTTGGCGCCAGGCCAGTTGCGCCAGGTACAGGTGCCGGGGGATCACCAGAGCATGATGCAAACGCCGCATATCCAGGCACTGGGGCGAGCGATGAGCGAGGTGCTGGCGGCCTGTTTGCCGCAGGCCCAGGCGCCGCATCAGCCGTTGTTGCGCATTCAGAGTGGCCGGGCGGGGTATGCGCCGGTGTTCTGCGTACCGGGGGCAGGGGACAGTGTCACCGGGTTCGTCGGCTTGGGCGAGGCACTCGGGCGTGACTGGCCTTTGTTTGGCTTGCAGCCGCGTGGGCTGGACGGCGAAGCGGTGCCCCATAGCCAGGTGGAAGCGGCGGCGGCTTGTTACTTGATGGCCTTGGAGCAGGAATGTCCGCACGGGCCGGTGCATCTGGTGGGGCATTCGTTCGGGGGCTGGGTCGCGCTGGAGATGGCGCTGCGGTTGCAGGCGGCCGGGCGGGAGGTGGCGTCATTGACGGTGATCGACAGTGAGGCACCTGGGGGGACCGCGAAGGTGTACACCACGACGGCGGCGATGCTGCGGTTGATCGAGGCGATGCAGTTGTCGGCGGGCAGGTCGCTGGGAATTGATCCTGGAGATTTTGCCGCGTGTGATGAGGAGGCGCAGCGGCAGCGGTTACATGCCGGCATGGTCGGGGCGGGGTTGTTGCCGGGGCGTTCTGCGGTGGATGCGATGGAGGGGCCGGCGCGCACTTATGCGGCGGCATTGCGTACGGCGTATCGGCCTGGTGCGCGGTTCAAGGGCGTGGTGCGGTTGGTGTTGGCTGAGGATCCGGCGCTGGACGCCGCGGGGAACCAGCGGGAGCAGGGGATGATGGTCGAGGGGTGGCGGCGACAGGGGAGTGGGTTGCAGGTTTGGTATGGCGGGGGGAATCACTTTACGTTGCTCAAGGCACCGAATGTGGCGGGGTTGGCACGGTGGTGGCTGGGGGGCGTGGTGGTTGGGGAGGTGGTTTCGTGAGTGGATTGTCGGTGTACATATCCGTTGCTTCGGTAACGGCTAGCCCGGCGGCCTCAGGGCCGACCGGTATTGTGTTTGTCGAGCGCGGCTCAAATGGGGGAGGGGGCTTGCCCCCGATGGCGGTGTGTCAGTTGATGCATCTGTGGCTGTCCCACTGCAATCGGGGGCAAGCCCCCTCCCACAGTTTGATCTCCATACATCAGGTAGATATCAGCCTGCTTTTGATCTGCTGGTGATCTGGCTTTTGCTCTCAGACGCCCCGTCAAACACGCTGGCATGCGTTCGGGCACACCGCGCCTAAGCGAGGTGCCGAGTGTTGGGGCAAGAGCCTTTTGGTCACTTTTGGGCTCTTTTCAAAAGTGACCCGCCGTAAGGGCGGAACCCCTATCAGCCGTTACCCAAGTAACGGATATGTACTCGATCAAAGGCCACCCATGGAAAAGTCAAAGTTACGCAAACTAGGAATGCTCACAGTAATCACAGTCGCCATCGGCCTGATCATCTACACGGTCCAGGCCCCCGCCGACGCCCCCCAATACCTCACAGCCACCGCTCAACGCGGTGACATCGAAAACGCCGTGCTGGCCACCGGCCTGCTCGAAGGCATCAAACAGGTCGACGTGGGCGCCCAAGTCTCCGGCCAATTGAAGTCCCTGAAAGTAAAGGTCGGCGACAAAGTGAAAAAGGGTCAATGGCTCGCCGAAATCGACCCACTGGTCCTGCAAAACACCCTGCGCAAGGCCCAGGTCGACGAAGAAAACCTTCAGGCCCAACGCCGCGCCACGGCGGCCCAGCTCAAGCAGGCCAAGTCCGTGTACGAGCGCTATAAAGGCCTGCAGATCGACGAGTCGGTATCCCGTCAGGACTTCGAAGACGCCGAGTCCAACTTCCAGGTGCAACAGGCCAACCTGCTGTCCCTGGATGCGCAGATCAAAAGCGCGCACATCCAGATCGACACCGCCAAGGTCAACCTGGCCTACACCCGCATCGTCGCGCCCATCGACGGCGATGTGGTGGGCATTGTCACCCAGGAAGGCCAGACCGTGATCGCCAGCCAACTGGCGCCGGTACTGCTCAAATTGGCGGACCTGGACACCATGACCGTCAAGGCCCAGGTCTCCGAGGCGGATGTGATCCACATCAGCCCAGGCCAGCAGGTGTACTTCACCATCCTCGGCGAGGCCGACAAGCGCTACTACGCCAAGCTGCGCGGCACCGAGCCGGCGCCGCAGAATTTCCTGGAAACCCAGACCGCCGGTACGCCAAAGCAGAACACCGCGGTGTTCTATAACGCGCTGTTCGACGTGCCCAACCCCGATCACCGCCTGCGTATCGCCATGACCGCCCAGGTGCGTATCGTGCTCGACACCGCCCAGGCCGCGTTGATGGTGCCGGTGGCGGCGCTCGGTGCGCGCAACAACGATGGCAGCTACCCGCTGCGGGTGCTGGATGCCAAGGGCAAGGCGGTGTCGCGGAATGTGAAGACCGGGATCAACAATAACGTCAAGGTGCAGATCCTCGAAGGCCTGGCCGAAGGTGACAACGTGGTGATCGGCGAAGCCACGCCGGCTGTGGCGGGGAACTGACGGATGACCCAGCCACTGTTGGAACTCAAGGGCATCACCCGCAGTTTCATGGCCGGCGAGCGTGAGTTCATTGCGCTCAAGGGCATCGACCTGACGATTCACGCCGGGGAAATGGTCGCGATCATCGGCGCCTCGGGCTCGGGTAAGTCCACCCTGATGAACATCCTCGGCGGCCTGGATTACGCCACGGCCGGCAGCTACAAGATCAATGGCATCGAAACCCGCTCATTGGGCGACGAGCAACTGGCCGAACTGCGCCGTGACTACTTCGGTTTTATCTTCCAGCGCTACCACTTGCTGGCGCACTTGAGCGCCTTGCACAACGTGGAGATGCCGGCGATCTATGCCGGTACGCCGGAGACCGCGCGCCATAGCCGTGCGCGGGAGCTGCTGGCCCGCCTGGGCTTGGCCAGCCACACCACCCATCGTCCCAGCCAGCTGTCGGGCGGGCAGCAGCAGCGGGTGAGTATCGCTCGGGCGTTGATGAACGGCGGTGAAGTGATCCTGGCCGACGAACCCACCGGCGCCCTCGACACCCACAGCGGCAAGGAGGTCATGCGTATCCTCGCTGAGCTGCACGCCGCCGGGCACACGGTGATTATCGTGACGCACGACCCCAAGGTCGCGGCGAACGCCCAGCGCATCGTCGAGGTGTGCGATGGCGAGATTGTCAGCGACAAGGCCAACGACAGTGTCGGCCTGGAGCTGCCCGGCGAAGCGCCCATCGAACCCAGGCGCAGTGGCGCCAGGCGTCTGGTGGCGAGCCTGGGGTTGTTCAAGGAAGCGTTCAACATGGCCTGGGTCGCGCTGGTGTCCCATCGCATGCGCACCTTGCTGACCATGCTCGGTATCGTCATCGGTATTACCTCGGTGGTGTCGATCTCGGCCATCGGCGAAGGCGCTAAGCGTTATGTGCTCAAGGACATTCAGGCGATCGGCAGCAACACCATCGATATCTTTTCCGGCACCAGTTTCGGTGACAGCCGCGCCTCGGCCATCGAGACGTTGATGCCCTCGGATGTCGACGCGTTGAACCAGCTGTATTACGTCGACAGTGCCACGCCGGTGGTGGGCCGCAACCTGTTGCTGCGCTTTGGCAATATCGACCTGGATGCGCAGGTCAACGGTGTGAGTGACCGCTATTTCAAGGTCAAGGGCCTGAAGCTCGAAGCCGGCATCGCCTTCAGCGAAAGCGACGCACGGCGCCAGGCCCAGGTGGTGGTGATCGACCACAACACCCGCCATCGCCTGTTCGGACCCAACGTCGACCCGCTGGGCCAGGTGATCCTGGTGGGCAACCTGCCGTGCACGGTGATCGGCGTAACGGCCGACAATAAAAACATGTTCGCCGCCAGCAAGGCATTGAATGTGTGGGTGCCCTATGAAACGGTGGCGGGGCGCCTGTTGGGTCAGCGCCATCTGGACAGTATCACCGTGCGCATCAAGGACGGTCAGCCAAGCAAGGTGGTGGAAGACAACGTCAACAAGCTGATGCTGCAACGTCACGGCACCAAGGATTTCTTCACCAACAACCTCGACAGCATCATGCAGACGGTGCAGAAAACCAGTCGCTCCCTGGCGCTGTTGCTGTCGTTGATCGCGGTGATTTCGCTGCTGGTGGGCGGTATCGGGGTGATGAACATCATGCTGGTGTCGGTGACCGAGCGTACCCGCGAGATCGGTATTCGCATGGCGGTAGGCGCCCGGCAATCGGACATTCGCCAGCAGTTCCTGGTGGAGGCGGTGATGGTGTGTTTGATCGGTGGGCTGATCGGAATCTCGTTGTCCTATGCCCTGGGCTTTTTGTTTTCAGTGTTCGTGAAGGAATGGGAAATGGTGTTTTCCCTGGGCTCGATTCTGACCGCGTTTGCCTGTTCGACATTGATCGGCATCGTGTTTGGCTTTGTGCCGGCGCGGAATGCGGCGCGGCTGGACCCGATCGAGGCCTTGGCGAGGGATTGAGTCCTGCTTGTCAATGAGAACCCAATGTGGGAGGGGGCTTGCCCCCGATTGCTGTGTATCAGCCACAATTCGGTTGCTGACCCACCGCCATCGGGGGCAAGCCCCCTCCCACATTTTGATCGGTGTGAGCTTAAAGCCCCGTACTTTCCTCGGTGGCATACATCCACCGCAACAACGAATGCCGCCCGCTGATCCCCAGCTTGATCGCCGCACGTTTCAGGTAACTCTCGATGGTGTTGACCTTCAATGCCAATTGCTCCGCCAGCTCCGGCGCCGTGCGCCCGGCCAGCAGGCCGACGCACACTTCGAGTTCACGGTTGGAGAGGGTCAGCCCCGATTGCACCAGGCGTTCCTCGATGCGCCGGCGCAGGGTTTCGAGGCCCTGGTTTTCCGGGGGCACCGGCTCGCTGTCCTGGCGGCAAGGCTGGATCGCGGCGATGTGTTTTTCGACCATGGGCAGCAGCAGGGTGGAGAAGTCCTGCAGCATGCTGCGCTCCTGCGGCGAGAAATTTTCGGACTGGTGTGAGCGATACACCGACAACACATAGCGCACGTCGTCGCGGCGGCGGGTGAGGTGCAATTGTGCGGCAGGTTGCTCTTCGCCCAAGGCTTCTACCGAGTCGGTGTAGACCGGGCTGATCTTGCGCCGGACGTGCCCTTCGGCACTCACCTGCAGTTGCGTGATATGGGTGGCGTCCACGGCCAGTTGGGTGAGGATCAGGTCATGCAGCATGCGCGGAAAATGGCGGCTGCCGGTGCTGGCGATGACCTTGCCAATATGCGGAAACAACTGTGAGTTCATCAATTCATCCATGAGGCGTGCAGGTATTCGGCCTTATAGCAGCGGGGATTAAGATGCAAGCCAATGCGAATAACCTACCGTGATAGTCCTTCCCGCCGGAACCTATGCTAGTACAGCCTGGCGGCGGGAAGGGGATCCAATCTTAAAAAATCGGATTTAAAGACTCACGAGCCTGGAAGGACGTTGCAGCGTGCGCGTGCATTTGGCCAGTGCCTGCTGTACATCCGCCAGCAGGTCGGCGATGTCTTCAAGCCCCACCGACAGGCGCACCAAGCCCTCGCTGATGCCGTGTGCGGCTCGCTCTTCCGGGGTGTAGGTGGAGTGAGTCATGCTCGCCGGGTGCTGGGCCAGTGATTCGGCGTCGCCCAGGCTGACCGCGCGGGTAAACAGCTTGAGTGCATTCATGAAGCGCCGGCCGGTTTCGATCCCGCCCTTGAGTTCGAAGGCGATCATGCCACCGGGCATTTTCATCTGGCGTGTCGCCAGTTCGTATTGAGGGAAAGAACGCAGGCCCGGGTAAGTCACGCGCTCCACGGCCGGGTGCGCCTGCAAGGCTTCGGCCACCGCCTGGGCGTTGCTGCAGTGGCGGTCCATGCGCAGGGCCAGGGTCTTGAGGCCGCGCATCAACAGCGAGGCATCCTGGGGCGACATGACGGCGCCGGTCAGGTCCTTGAGGCCTTGCAGGCGAATACGCTGGGCCAGCGCCTGGCTGCTCACGGCAATGCCCGCGGTGATATCGCCGTGGCCGCTGAGGTACTTGGTGGCCGAATGCACCACCACATCGGCGCCCAGTTCCAGGGGGCGTTGCAGGTAGGGCGTACAGTAGGTGTTGTCGACCACCACGGTGACATTGGGCTGGTGGTGGGCGAGGGTGGCGACGGCGGCGATATCCACCAGTTGCAGGTTGGGATTGGCCGGGGTTTCGCAGTAGATCATGCGCGTTGCGGGGCTGAGCGCGGCTTGCAGGGCCGCCAGGTCCGTGAGGTCGACATGCCGCACCTTGATGCCGAACTCGCCGATGCCGTGGTGCAGCAGGGCGAAGGTACAACCGTACAGCGTCTGGCTGACGATCACCTCGTCGCCGGGGCGTAGCAGGGTCCAGAACGTCGCGGCAATCGCCCCCATCCCGGAACTGAAGGCCACCGCCGCCTCGCCGTTTTCCAGGGTCGCCATGCGCGACTCCAGCAGCGCCAGGGTCGGGTTGGAAATACGCGTATAGAAGTGGCCGCTGGCTTCGCCGGCAAAACAGGCGGCACCGTATTCGGCGGTGGGGAAGGCAAAGGTGGCCGACAGATAAATCGGCGGGACGAGCGCGCCGTGGTGGTCCTTGGGGTCGTAGCCGTGGTGGATGGCGCGGGTGGAAAAGCCGAATGCATTGTGTTTATTGTTCATGTCGGACGCTCCTTATTTCCTACAATGCTATGCTCATAACCAGAGATGAACTTTGCAATATTTGCCGGTAATCCCCGCGTCCCGGGATGAAAACCTCATAAAAATAACGAATAGAGGCATGTTATGCCCATTAGTCTGGATCGCACCGATAAAGCGCTTTTAAACGCGCTGCAAGGCAATGCCCGCCTCACGGTGGCTGAATTGGCCGACCGCGTCTCCCTCACGACCTCGCCCTGTTGGCGCCGGGTGCGCAACCTGGAGGAGAGCGGGGTGATCAGCGGGTACCAGGCGATTCTCTCGCCCAAGGCGCTGGGGTATGGGGTGACGGCGTTTGTCAGCATCATGATGGAGAGTCATACCCAGGAAATTGCCCGGGCATTCGAGCAGCGTTTGTTGGCGATTCCCGAGATCGTGGCGTGCCATAACGTGTCGGGGCGGTATGATTTTTTGTTGGAAGTGGTGGCGAGGGATCTGGAGTCGTTTGGGGAGTTTGCGCGGGAGGTGTTGCAGACGTTGCCTTGCGTCAAGGAGATTTATTCGAGTTTTTCCTATAAGTCGGTGAGGGGGTTGCGGGTGATTCCGGTGCCGGGGTGATGGGGTGATGGCGGGGTGGTGTCGTGTTGTGTACATATCCGTACCTTAGAGCCGACCGGATTGTATGGGCGGTACTCGGTCAAAGTGTGGGAGGGGGCAAGCCCCCTCCCACAGTTTGATCTTCATGTATCAGTTGAAGGGTGGTTTGCTCTGGCTCTGGCTTTTGATCTGCTTTTGATTTTGATGTTAGGCCCCCCAAATCACTGTCGGATTACGGGCACACCGAGCCTAGGCGAGGTGCCGAGTGTTGGGGCGAAGGCCTTTTGGTTACTTTTGCGCTCTTTTCAAAAGTGACCCGCCGTAAGGGCGGAACCAATATCCGCCATCACCCAAATAACGGATATGTACTCAGCACAACCCCCCCCAAACAGCACGTACATCCAATTTTCCCCACCCCATCCCCCCTCAAACTCCCTCATCGCTGAATCTTCACGGCAGAGGGACACCCCATGGACCCAACCACAAAACCAGGCCCCGACGAAGTCGTCACTCTGGTGGTCAAGCACCTCATCAAACCCGGCCTGGAGGCTGACTACGAAGCCTGGCTGCGCCGCATCGTCCGCATCGCCGGCGACCGCCCTGGCCACCTCGGTGTCGACGTGGTGCGCGGCAAACAGGGCAACCTGGCGCTGTTTACCTGTGTGTTGCGCTACCGTTCCACCGATGACCTGCAAACCTGGCTCGACTCCCCCGAGCGCAAAACCCTGATCGCCGAAGCCGCGCCCATGCTTGCCGACGGTGACAACACCGAAATCGGCGCGGTGAACGAGTTCTGGTTCAACCCCGAAACCCCGAACGCCGCCAAGCCGCCGCGCTGGAAGCAGGCGGTGGTCACCCTGTGCGTGATCCTGCCGCTGACCCTGCTGGTGCCGATCGTGTGGGGCCCGGTGCTGCGCCTGCACCCGTTTCTTTCCAACTACGTGGTCGCCACGTTTCTGGTAACCGTGACCATCGTCGTGCTGGTGGTCTACCTGCTGATGCCGGCGGCCACCCGCCTGTTCGCTCCCTGGCTCGAAGCCTCTGTAAAGGAAACCCTATGAACGCCGACCTGATTCTGTTCAATGGCCAGTTCCACACCGTGGACCGTGAAAACCCGCGCGCCACGGCCGTCGCCATCCGTGAGGGGCGGTTTGTCGCCGTGGGCACCGACGGTGAAGCCATGGCCCTGCGCGGCAGTGGTACCCAGGTCATCGACCTCAAGGGCCGCACCGTCATCCCCGGCCTCAATGACTCGCACCTGCACCTGATCCGTGGCGGCTTGAACTACAACCTCGAGCTGCGCTGGGAAGGCGTGCCGTCACTGGCCGATGCCCTGCGCATGCTCAAGGACCAGGCCGACCGCACGCCGACCCCGCAATGGGTGCGCGTGGTGGGGGGCTGGAACGAATTCCAGTTCGCCGAAAAACGCATGCCGACCCTGGAAGAGTTGAACCAGGCCGCGCCCGATACGCCGGTGTTCGTGCTGCACCTGTACGACCGCGCCTTGCTCAACCGCGCAGCGCTGCGTGTGGCCGGCTATACCAAGGACACGCCGAACCCGCCGGGTGGCGAGATCGTGCGTGACAGCAACGGCAACCCCACCGGCATGCTGGTGGCGCGGCCGAACGCGATGATTCTGTACTCGACCCTGGCCAAGGGCCCGAAACTGCCGTTGGAATACCAGGTCAACTCCACCCGCCAGTTCATGCGTGAACTCAATCGCCTGGGCCTCACCAGTGCCATCGACGCCGGCGGCGGCTTCCAGAACTACCCCGATGACTACGCAGTGATCGAGCAACTGGCCAAGGACCAACAGTTGACGGTGCGTATCGCCTACAACCTGTTCACCCAGAAGCCCAAGGAAGAACTCAGCGACTTCAAGAACTGGACCGGCAGCGTCACCCTGCACCAGGGCGACGATTACCTGCGCCACAACGGCGCTGGCGAAATGCTGGTGTTCTCGGCCGCCGACTTCGAAGATTTCCTCGAACCGCGTCCCGACCTGCCGCTGACCATGGAGCAGGAACTGGAGCCGGTGGTGCGCCACCTGGTTGAACAGCGCTGGCCGTTCCGTTTGCACGCCACCTATGACGAGTCCATCTCGCGCATGCTCGACGTGTTCGAGAAGGTCAACCGCGACATTCCGTTCAATGGCCTGCCGTGGTTTTTTGACCACGCCGAAACCATTACCTCGAGAAATATCGAGCGTGTACGTGCCCTGGGTGGCGGTATTGCGATCCAGGACCGCATGGCGTTCCAGGGCGAATATTTTGTCGAGCGCTACGGCGCCAAGGCCGCCGAAGCCACGCCACCGATCAAGCGCATGCTGGCCGAAGGCGTGCCGGTGGGCGCGGGCACCGATGCGACGCGGGTGTCGAGCTACAACCCGTGGACCTCGCTGTACTGGATGGTCAGCGGCCGCACCGTCGGTGGCCTGGAACTGCATGCCGAAGGCCTGTCGCGCCTGACCGCGCTGGAATTGTTCACCCACGGCAGCGCCTGGTTCTCGTCCGAGCAGGGCAAGAAGGGCCAGATCAAGGTCGGGCAGTTGGCGGACGTGGCGGCGCTGTCGGCGGACTTCTTCAGTGTTGATGAGGAAGCCATCAAGTGGATCGAGTCGGTCCTGACCGTGGTCGGCGGCAAGGTGGTCTACGGTGCCGGTGACTTCGAAGACTTCGCACCCCCGCGCGTGCCGGTACTGCCGGATTGGTCGCCGGTGGTCAAGGTGCCAGGGCACTGGCGCCCAGGCTCGCCGTTGCAGGCGCAGGTGCACCAGTGCAGCGGCCCGTGCGGCGTGCATGCCCACAGCCACGAAAAAGCCCGCCATTCCAGCGTGCCGGTCAGCGACTTCCAGGGTTTCTGGGGTGCATTCGGCTGCTCGTGTTTTGCGTTTTGATTACCCATCCCCCCGTAAGGAGTTGAACCATGGCTAGCCCTCGTTTGAACAAAGATGACGCCGTTGTACTGTTGGTCGACCACCAGACTGGCCTGATTTCCCTGGTGCAGGATTTCTCCCCCAACGAATTCAAGAACAACGTCCTGGCCTTGGCCGATGTGGCGAAGTTCTTCAATCTGCCGACCATCCTCACCACCAGCTTCGAAAGCGGTCCCAACGGCCCACTGGTGCCCGAACTCAAGGCACTGTTCCCGGACGCGCCGTACATCGCCCGCCCTGGCCAGATCAATGCCTGGGACAACGAAGATTTCGTGAAGGCCGTCAAGGCGACTGGCCGCAAGCAGATCATCATTGCCGGCGTGGTGACGGACGTGTGCGTCGCGTTCCCGACCTTGTGCGCCCTGGAGGAAGGCTTTGAGGTGTTCGTGGTCACTGATGCGTCGGGCACCTTCAACGAAACCGTGCAACAAGCCGCCTGGGCGCGCATGACCGCCGCCGGTGCGCAACTGGTGAACTGGTTCGCCGTGGCTTGCGAACTGCAGCGCGACTGGCGCAACGACATGGAAGGCCTGGCCAACCTGCTGTCGCCGCGTATTCCCAACTACCGCAACCTGATGAACAGCTACTCGGCGTTTACCAAGTAACTGGCTCTCAAGTCTGTAGGTGATCCCTGTGGGAGGGGCGGTGCGACGATTCGACTTGCCCCCGATAGCGGTGTGTCAGTCACACTGCCATCGGGGGCAAGTCGAATCGTCGCACCGCCCCTCCCACATTTGATTTGTGGTGTGGCGACATACCCGTTATAAAAAACACCAAATGTCCACCGAGAAGCGACAATGAACCCCTTCGAAGACATGCGCCTGTTCTGCCAAGTCATGGAATCCGGCAGCTTCACCGCCGCCGCCGAACAGTTGGGCTTGTCCAAGCAATTCGTCAGCCGCCGCCTGATCCAGCTGGAAGATCGCCTCGGCGTACGCCTGCTCAATCGCTCCACCCGCCGCCTGGATGTCACGCCACTCGGCCAGAGTTACTACGAATCCGCCTTGCGCCTGCTCAGTGAAGTCGAGCAAGTGGAGCAGGGCATCGCCGGCCAGAACAGCGAACCGCGCGGCACCATTCGCCTCAGCGCGCCGTTGTCGTTTGCCATGGCCCATCTGGGTTGCCTGTTGCCGTTGTTCCTGCAGCGCCATCCCCAGGTGGCGGTGGAGGTCGACTTGAGCGACCGCCCCGTGGACCTGATCGGCGAAGGCTACGACCTGGTCTTGCGCATCGGCACCCTGGAAGATTCCACCCTGATCGCTCGGCGTATCGCCAGCATCCCCCGGGTGTATTGCGCCAGCCCCGACTACCTGGCCTTGCGCGGCACCCCGCAGAAACCCGATGACCTCGCCGACCACGATTGCCTGCCCTACGGCCATGGCCGCCAGGTGCAGTGGCGCTTCAAGGGCAAGTTGCAGGCGCTGAGCGTGAGTGGGCGTATGCGCGTGAACAATGGCGACCTGCTGCGCGATACCGCCATCGCCGGCCTGGGCGTGACCTACCTGCCGACTTTTATCGTCGGCGAGGCGTTGAAGGATGGCCGCCTGGTCACGGTGCTGGATGAGTTCGCCCCCGAAGACCTGACACTGTCGGCGGTGTACCCCCAGCACCGGCAAAGCTCGCGGCCGGTGCAGGCGCTGGTGGAGTTCCTGCGCGAACGCCTGGCTAGCGGCTGTTGAACAGCTGGCGGATCAGGTTGGGCGTACTGCCGGTCCAGCGCTTGAACGAACGGCGAAAGTTCGCCGCATCGTTGAAGTTCAGGTACGCCGCCACTTCATCATTGCTGTAGCCCTTGACCTGGTACAGGTGCAGCGCCACCTGCTTGCGCACGCGGTCCACCTGTTGCTGAAAGCCGGTGTCATGCTTGTGCAACTTGCGCTTGAGGGTCGCCGGGCTCATGGCGAAGGCCTGCGCGGCCTGTTCCAGGCTGGGCGGTTGGCGCACCTGTTCGCGCAGGTAGTCGTAGAGGCAGTCGAGAAAGCTGCTGGCAAAGCCCAGCTGTTCGATCTGTTCGCGGGCCTGCTGGCGTGCGACCTGGCCGGCGGTGGCCGAGGCGCCCGGCCACGCGCGGGTGAGGTACTCGCGGGGGATGCTCAGCATATCCAGCGGCCGTTCGAAGCGCGTCTCTTCGCCCAGGTGCACCCAATACTGCTCGATGTAGCGCGGTTCGGCATGACTGAAACAGCACACCCACGGCAAGCGCTCGCCACTGAGCCACTGGCTCATGGCAACCAGCGAGGTCATGCCGGCTTCCAGTAAAAACCGCCAATGCTCGCCGGCGCCGCAACTGTCCCGCCAGTACAGGTAGGCATGGTGCGCATCCAGTTCCAGGTGCAAGGTGACCAGCGGGCTGAGCAGCACCTGTTGCTGGATCAGGATCTCCAGGGCCTGGTGCAGGTTCTGCGCATGGCCCAGGGCATGGCTGGCCGCGCCGTAATAACCGGGCAGGAGTCGCTGGCCGAACAGAAAGCTGCTGTCGTCGGCGTCGAGCAATTTGCGACTGTTGCCGATCAACCCGAAAAACTGCTGCGGGCTCAACCGCGCCGTGCCGGCCAGGATGTCCTCGTGAAACAGTCCCGTGCCGCGCAGCAGGCGATGGCTGTCGATGTCCCGGGACAAGGCCAGGTCGATCAGCGTGGCGGGTTGGTAGTGCCCTGGTATGAAGCGGCTGTCGGCTTCATACCAGCTGGTTTTCACGGCCATCTCAGGCGCTTTTCGCCAGGGGTTGCTTGGCCCTGGCCAGGGCCAGGTTGAGGCGTTTGAGCAAGTCCTGGGGCGGCTCGTCCAAGGCCATGACCACGGCGGTGGTCGCTACCAGTTGCAGGCGTTCCCCGTGCAGCCGGGTCTTGTGTGCGAGGCCGCGCACCGCCTGCTGCAACTCCAGCGCCAGCTCCTTGGCCTGGCGCTCACCGGTGTTGGGCAGCAGCACCACAAAACGGTCGCCGGCCAGGCGGCACAGCAGGTCCTGGCGACGCAGGTTGAGCAACAGCAAATGGCTGAGGGCCTGCAACACCGCATCGCCTTCGGCATGCCCGTAGGCCTGGTTGATGGCGGCGAAGTGGTCCAGGTCCAGGGCCAGCAGGGACAGTGGTTGCTGCTGGGTCTGGCTGTCTTGCAGGCTGTCGGCCAACTGGCGCTTGAGGTAGTCGGCGCCGGCCAGGGGTGTGAGTTTGTCGAACAGCCGATGCTCGCGGAACAACCGTTCGCGTTTCTCCATCTGTGCGCTGATCGCCAGTTGTTCGCGGTGCCAGTGGTAGATGCCGATGGTCAGCAGGATCATGCCCACCGGCATCGGCCCGGACTCCAGCCAGTGGTCCCAGGTGATGCTGTCGGGCAGGCGGATGAATTCGTCGAGGCTGTCGATCCACCAGGAGAAGAAGATGCATGACAGGCCCAGCGCCAGGTAGTTGGTCACGCGCCCGGCCGGACGGCTTTTCAGCACCAGCCCCAGCCAGACCAGGGCGAGCAGGGCGGAGCCGCCTTCACCGAAGATATCCAGCCATGCCCACTCGCTGACGCTTTTCAACTCGCCGCAGGCCAGGTGCAGGATCAGCCCCAGGTTGGCCGCGATCAGCAGCAGGGAGAGTTTCCAGCGGTGGGGTTTGAGCACGGAAAACATGGCCGCGAGTCCTTGCAAGGTTCAGACGTGGGCGCCAGCACAGCAGATGGATGTGACGGTTGCATGACGGTGGGGGAGGGTCGAATCAGCTCATCCCGTCGACAATGAAAAGCAGAAAATGTGGGAGGGGGCTTGCCCCCGATAGCGGTGCGTCAGTGAGAAACCATGGGCTGAACCACCGCTATCGGGGGCAAGCCCCCTCCCACAGTTGATCTTCACAGGTCATTTCAGCTCATTCCAACCTAGGATCCTGCTCAAACCCCCGGTTTACCGGCCTTCCCACCACACCCTGTCACAGAACCGTCATCCCCCACCCCTAGCGTGCCCTCCCAGTTGCCGGGCCTCTTGCCTGGCGCCAACGGACTCTTGGGGAGGATTGCATGTACAAGCGCACCGGGCTCGTCAGCTTTACGCTTACTGCCTTGGCCCTGGCGATTGCCAGTGAGCGGCTCAATGCGGCCGAGGCGGCCAACACCGAGCACGTCGAAGTGGTCGGCCAGGCAGCGGCCATCGACCAGGCGCTCAAGGAGCAACGCAATTCCGACAGCATCAAGAGCGTGGTGCATGCCGACGGCGTGGCCCAGCTACCGGATGAAAACGTCGCCGAAGCGGCGCAGCGCTTGCCGGGTATCAGCGTGGAGCGCGACCAGGGCGAAGGGCGCTTCGTCAGCGTGCGTGGCCTGGGCCCGGACCTCAACAGCGTGACCATCAACGGCACCCTGGTGCCTGCCCCGGAGAGCGCCCGCCGCGCCGTGGCCCTCGATGTGCTGCCCTCCGAACTGGTGCAGTCACTGTCGGTGATCAAGACCCTCACCCCGGACATGGACGCCAACTCCCTTGGCGGCACCGTCGATGTGCAAAGCCTGTCGGCCTTCGACCACAAGGGCCTGTTCTACACCGGCAGCACCGAGGCCAGCTACGACAAGAACACGAGCCAGACCAGCCCCAAATTCTCCGGCGCGGCCAGCAACCGTTTCAGCCTCGGCGACGGCGTCGACAACTTCGGCGTCGCCGCCGCGCTGAGCTGGCAGAAGCGCGACTTCGGCTCGGACAACGTCGAGACCGGCGGCGCCTGGGAGTTCACCGACGGCGCCCGGCTCAACGAGTTCGAACAGCGTGACTACGACATCAGCCGCGAACGGGCCGGTGGCGGCCTGAACTTCGATTACAAGCCCGACGACTTCAGCAGCTACTACCTGCGCACTCTCTACAGCCGCTACAAAGACACCGAAACCCGCAACTCCACCAGCCTCGAATTCGCCGACCCGCAGGCCCCCGGCCAACTGGGCGATGCCGAGGGCAAGCGCAAGCTGAAGAACCGCGAAGAGACCCAG
Organism: Pseudomonas sp. DR208; assembly: GCF_019823005.1. NCBI lineage: Bacteria > Pseudomonadati > Pseudomonadota > Gammaproteobacteria > Pseudomonadales > Pseudomonadaceae > Pseudomonas > Pseudomonas sp. DR208. The sequence goes on along the minus strand of NZ_CP081944.1, from coordinate 3,971,818 downwards.
GAAATCCAGTCCTACGTATTCGGCGGCGAACGCATGCTCGGCCTGTGGACCCTGAGCGGCCAGGCCGGCTACAGCCAATCCAGCGAAGACAGCCCGGCGCACATCGCTGGTGCCACCTTTGACGGCGGCGACTTTGCCAACAGTGGTTTCCATGACAAGGACAAGCCACGCCCGATCATCGGCAGCGCCTTCTACGACGCGCGCAACTTCAGCCTCGACAAAGTCGACTGGGAAAAACAGAACACCCAGGACACCGAGAAAAACCTGCGCCTGGACCTGGCCCGCGACTACGACCTGAGCGGCTATGCGGCCCAGGTCAAATTTGGCGGCAAGGTCAGCCGCCGCAACAAGGACAACGACCTGGAGGCCTGGGTCTACAAAGACTTCGACACCCTCGGCTTCACTGCCGACCAGCTCAATCTCAGCCAGTTCCAGAAGGGCACTGTCGACTACCGCCTGGGCAGCTACGGCCCCGGCATCAGCCCCAGCGCGATCAAGCAGCTGATAGGCGGCCTCAACCCGGCGGACTTCTACGACGAGACCGAATCCCGGGTCAACGACTTCACCATTCGCGAAGACATCAACGCTGGCTACCTGATGAACACCGTCGACATCGACGACTGGCGCTTCATCGCTGGCCTGCGCTACGAAGGCACCGAGTTCGAAGCCAAGGGCACCGGCGCCACCGATGGCGTGTTCACCCCGACCGACACCCAGCGCCGCTATCACCATTGGCTGCCGGGCCTGCATGCGCGCTACCAGATCGACAAGAACACCCAGGTGCGCGCGGCCTGGACCAAGTCCGTGGTCCGCCCGACCTTTGGCCAGTTGGCGCCGGGTTTTGTGATCGATGATGACGAAGCCACCTTCGGCAACCCGGACCTCAAGCCCCTGGAATCGAGCAACCTGGACCTGGGCATCGAGCACTTCATGGGCCGCGCCGGCACCGTCTCGGCGTTCGTGTTCTACAAGGACATCAAGAACTTCGTCTACAACACCGACCTGGCCGGCACCGGCGCCTGGACCAACTTCGCCGAGGCCCACACCTACGCCAACGGCGACAGCGCCAGGCTCTACGGCCTGGAGTTGGCCTACTCACAGAAATTCGACTGGCTGCCCGCGCCGTGGAACGGCCTGTTGATCGGCGCCAACACTACGTTCAGCCGCTCCAGCGCCGACATCGAAGGTTTCGACAGTGCCAGTGGTACGAACCGCAAGCGCCACATCAGCCTGCCCAACCAGTCCGACACTGTCGGCAACCTGATGCTCGGTTGGGAAGACGACACGCTCAGTCTGCGCCTGTCGGCCAACTACAAATCGGCCTACCTCTTTGAGCTGGCGTCGATCAACGACAAGGCCCACGACCTGCATGTGGACGCGCAGACCTTTGTCGACTTCAGCGCGCGCTACTCGCTGACCAAGAACCTGCAAGTCAGCTTCGAAGCGCAGAACCTCACCGATGAGTCGTACTTCGTCTACACCGGCCACCGCAGCTACAACGGCCAATACGAAGAGTACGGCCCGACCTACAAGCTGGGCCTGACCTTCACCCACTTCTAACCCACACCTCCATTCCAATGTGGGAGGGGGCTTGCCCCCGATGGCTGTGGCCCAGCTGGCATCTGTGTTGACTGACACACTGCTATCGGGGGCAAGCCCCCTCCCACATTGGATCTCCATTGTTTTTGACGGATTGAGCCGTACATGAAGATTTCCAAGCTGTACCTACTAATAGCCTTGACCCTCTGTGCGCCGGCAATGGCCACGGACCTGGCCCTGACCCCTTGGTCACCCAGCCTCAATGCCGAGGCCATGGCCGTGCTGAGCAGCACCGAGCGCCTCACCGCCAGCACCCGCAACGGCCTGCAACTGCTCGACGCCAAAGGCACCGAACTCGCCCGTTTCAACGGCAACTTCAGCAGCCTCGACACCCGCGCTGCCGGCACCCAGGTACTGGTCGCCAGCCTCGACAACGACCGCCAGCAAGCCGTGCTGATCAACCTTGACGCGTCCGCCAAAACCTTTGGCACACCGCTGTACCTGCCCGCTCGCGACTACCCGGTAAACGGCCTGTGCCTTTATCGTGACGGCGCCGCCCACCTGTTTGTGTTCCTGGTGGGTGAAGAGGGCAAGGGCGAGCAATGGCTGGTGGGCAATGGCGCCACACTGCTCAGCGAACCCCAGCGCGTACGCGGTCTGCCGTTGCCGCCGTCGGCGCAGTTCTGCCAGGTGGATGACACAACCCATCAGTTGGTGGTGAATGAACAAAACGTCGGCTGGTGGGCCTACCCGGCGCACCCGGAAGCCGAGGTCAAGCGCACGCCGGTAGCGCTGTTCGACAACCCCAAGCGTGAAGCGGGCGCCATGGCGCTGGTGCCGGGCGGGATGGTCGCCCTCGATCCGAAGACGGCCCAGTTGCACCTGTTCCAGCACACCGGCAAGCGCTGGGTCGAACAATCGAGTCTGACGCTGCCAGGCCTCAAGGAGCCGGAACAACTCAGCGTCAACGGTCAGCAACTGCTGGTGCGCGATGACGACAATGGCAAGCTTTACCAGGGCAGGCTCGACTGGAAAGCCAAACCCGTGACGGCTGGACCGGTACTGCCGGAAGTCGCCGCCGTACGCCAGACCGACCCGGTCGGTCGCCAGGGCGACGCGGCGGATGACCCGGCGATCTGGGTTCACCCCGCGCAACCGGAAAAAAGCCGCGTACTCGGCACCAACAAGAAGCAGGGCCTGCTGGCCTACGACCTTGACGGCAAGCTGTTGCAGGAGCTGGCGGTGGGACGTCTCAACAATGTCGACGTACGCCCCGACTTCAAGCTCGGCGCGCAGACTGTCGACCTGGCCGTGGCGAGCAATCGCGATCACAACAGCCTGAGCCTGTTCAGCATTGACCGCCAGAGCGGCGAACTGCGCGAAGCCGGTGAAGTGCCGACACCGCTCAAGGAGATCTACGGTATCTGCCTGTACCAGCCCGCCAGTGGCGAGATCTACGCGATCGCCAACGGCAAGGACGGCACCTTCCTGCAATACCGCCTCAGCGCACCGGATGGTCGTGTGCAGGGCGAGTTGGTGCGCCAGTTCAAGGTCGACAGCCAGCCCGAGGGTTGCGTGGCCGATGACCAGCGCCAGCGCCTGTTTATCGGGGAAGAAGACGTCGGTGTCTGGGCGGTGGATGCCCGTGCCGACCAGCCGGCCACCCTCACCAGCGTGATCAAGGTTGGCCCGCAGCTGCACGCCGATGTCGAGGGCCTGGCGTTGTACCAGAGCGACAAGCGCGACTACCTGGTGATCTCCAGCCAGGGCAATGACAGCTACCTGGTGCTGGATGCCGAGCCGCCGTTCGCGACCCACGGTGCCTTCCGCGTCGGCCTGAATGCGCCGGCCGGGATCGATGGAGCCTCGGAAACCGATGGCCTGGAAGTCACCGCCCTCAACCTCGGCGGGCCGTGGAGCCAAGGCATGCTGGTGGTGCAGGACGGGCGCAAGCGCATGCCCGAGCAGACCCAGAACTTCAAGTTGGTGCCGTGGGCCGAGGTGACTCGCGCGCTGAAGTTGCCCTGAGCCGTCATCACCCGGTCATCACTTTTTTATCGAATAGGAGCTTCACCATGCACGCGACGATGGAACATATGACGATCTGGGGCTTGATCAGCGACGCCAGCCTGTTGGTCAAGGCGGTGATGATCACCTTGCTGCTGGCCTCCTTGCTCAGTTGGTACCTGATCATCCAGCGCGGCAGTGTGCTGCGGCGCCTGGAGCGCCAGTTGAATGGCTTTGTGCAGCGCTTTCGTGCTGCGCCGGACTTGCAACCGCTGTACCGCGACACCGTGCAGGCGGGCGAGGGCGGTATTGCGCCGATCTTTATCGCCGGCGTTCAGGAATACCAGCACCTGCACAGCCATGATCCGGCGGTGCTGGACGGTGTCGAGCGCGCCGTGCAGGTGGCGATCACCGAACAGGAAATCGAGTTGGAAAAAGGTCTGCAATTCCTCGCGACGGTGGGTTCGGTCAGCCCCTACATCGGCCTGTTCGGCACCGTATGGGGCATCATGAATTCGTTCATCGGCCTGTCCCAGGTGCAGCAGGCCACGCTGTCGACGGTCGCGCCGGGCATCGCCGAAGCGCTGATCGCCACGGCTATCGGCCTGTTCGCGGCCATCCCGGCGGTGATCGCCTACAACCGCTTTGCGGCACGCGGCCAGACCTTGCTCACCCGTTACTACGCCTTCGGCAACGAACTGCAAGTACGCCTGCACCGCACGCTGCGCGGCACGTCGAGCCACCTGGCCGTGGCCGCCTGAACAGGAGCGATTTCATGTTAGCAAGGCCGCAACGCAAGCACGGGCCCAAGGCCGAGATGAACGTGGTGCCCTATATCGACGTGATGCTGGTGCTGCTGGTGATCTTCATGGTCACCGCACCGATGCTCACCCAGGGCGTGAAGATCGAGCTGCCCAAGGTCGCCGCCGAGGCACTGGCCACCGACACCCGCCAGCAGATCCTCACGCTGTCGGTGAAGGCCGATGGCGGCTACTACTGGAACCTCGGCGGTGAACTCGACACCCAGCACCAGACCGACAGCGCGGTGACCCTCGACGAAATGGGCGCCAAGGTCATGCAGGTGGTGGCGGCGCGCAGCGACACCCAGGTGTACATCCGCGCCGACGATAACGCCGGTTACGGCCGTGTGGTCGCGGCCATGGCGGTGTTGCAGAAGGGTGGGGTGAGCAACCTGGGGCTGGTGACCGAGGCCCCGCAATGACGGCGATGATCATGCACAGTCCGATGCTGACGATGCCTTCCCGGAGGCCTTCCGGATTCTGGCGAAACAGTTTGGCGGCCAGCCTGGCGGTGGCGCTGCATGTGGGGGTGTTGGCCGCATTGATGCTTGGCTGGTCCACGGAAGTACCGCCAGTGGAGGCCCCCAGGGTGATGCATACCCAACTGGTGATGCTGCCGGCGGCGACAGCTCCAGCTCCAGCGCCTGAACCGGTGGCCGTCACACCCCCGGAGCCCGTCGCGGTTCCCGTACCGGTAAAGCCCACGCTCGATCCGCAGATCCAGGCGCGCAAACTCGAAAAGGCCGCCCTGGCGCGCAAACGCGTCGAAGAAAAGCAGCAGGAGCAGCAACGGCTGGCCACTGAACAGCACAATCGTGAGCAGGCACAACAGCGTGCTGACCAGCAGCGCCTGGCCGCTGAAACAGCGCGGGCCGCGACACCGGCCGTGACACCGGCTGCGGCACCGGCGTTCGACAGCCGCCAGTACCAGCCCTTGAGCAAGGAAGCGCCGGACTACCCCGAGCGTGCCCTGGACAAAAACATCGAAGGCGATTGTTCGGTGGAGTACACCGTCAACACCCAGGGCCGCGTGGAAAACCCCAGGGTGCTGGACGGCTGCCACCCGCTGTTCATGCGGCCATCACTGGCGGCGGCGAATACCTTCCGTTACCAGCCGAGGATCGTCGATGGCAAGGCTGTTGCGGTGCCGGCGGTGCGCAATACCTTTCATTACCGCATCAAGTAAGCGGCGATCAATTGGCACGGTTGTACAGCTCAACATTGGCAGCATACCGCGCCAGGTTCGCCAGGAACGTATCGGCGATTTCCTCCTTGCTGCGGGTGGAAATCGCCGAGGTGTGCGGCGACAGCCTTACCCGCGGATGGGTGTACAACGGATGCCCCAGCGGCAACGGCTCCGGCTCGGTCACGTCCAGCGATGCCAAACCAACCTGCCCATTGTCCAGCGCTTGCAGCAACGCCTCCTGATCCAGCAACCCACCCCGTGCGATATTGATCAGGTGCAACCCCGGCCTGGCGCTGGCGAGGACGTCGCGGTTGATGATATGCCGCGTGGTCTCGGTCAGCGGCGCCGCCACCACCAGGTGATCGGCGCGGGCGAACAGGTCGTGGATGTCCCTGGCGGCTTCCACGCCTGCGCTGAACGGCGCCGGGCTTTGACGCAGCGCCACCACCCTGATGCCCAGGGCCAGGGCCTTCTGCGCCAGGCGTTCGCCAATCGCTCCAAACCCCAGGATGCCCAGTGTGGTGCCCTTGAGCGGGCGCAGCGGGGTGAAGTGCCACTGGTCATCCTTGACCCAGATGGCCGGCAGGTGCTTGGACGCGGCAAAGATCGCCGCCAGGGCGAATTCGGCCAGGTTGTCGGCGGCGCTGCCACGCGATGTCGTCACCGGAGGGCCGTTGAACAGCCACTGCGGGTAGAAGTCGATGCCCGACGACACCAGGTGCACCCACTGTGCGCCGTAGGGCCAACCGGGTGGCGGAGTGTCCGGGGCGGTGTAGCCGCGCACGTTGATCGGGCGCAGCAGCAGGATATTCGCCTGGGGCGGCAGGTCGCTGGGCACCCCGACGGGCACCCCGATCACCTGGGCTTCGGGATGGATCGACGCCAGGCGCTGGCGGATCACCTCGTTGTAATCCTCGTCCAGCTGGCTGGCGATAATCACCTGGCTCATGTGCGCTCCTTGTGGCGTTGGGCGAAGGCGGCCTTGCCGACACCTTGTAATACAGCGTCGTTCTGTGGGGTATGCACGCGGCTGCACAACACGTCGCGGTAGTGCCGTTGCAGCGGGCTATGGCGCGACAGGCCCGGGTTGCCCGAGGCTTCGATGGCCAGCTCCACGGCGCGGATCGCGTTGTTCGTTACCAGGTACTTCAATTGCGCGGCGTTGGCGGCCGGGGTGTGGCCCTCGGCAGCAGCGTCGAGCAGGCTGCGATTGGCAAACAGCAGGGTGTCGATATGGCCAACGGTTTCCTGGAAGCGTGGCAGGGTCGACAGCGCCGCACCGAGGTTGGACGGTTGGCGCTCCTCCAGCCAGTTCACCAGCCATTCCCGGGCGGCCTGGGCCACGGCGTCGTACACCGAGGACAACAACACTGACATCCACAGGAAGCCCTCGGGGTCCAACTCTGGCGCCGGCGCACTCCAGGGGCTGACGCTGACAGCGTGGTCCAGCGGCACCAGCACGTTGTCGAGCACCACTTCATGGCTACAGGTGGCGCGCATGCCCAGGTGGTCCCAGGTGTCGATGATGCTCACGCCGGGGCTGTCCTTGGGCACCAGCCAGGCGCCCACCAGCGGGTCGGCGTCGTCACTGCGGGCCCACACGCTGAACCAGCTCAGGCCGTGGCTGCCGGTGGAGTAGATCTTGCGCCCGCTGATGCGCCAGCCCTCGGCGGTGCGCACGGCGGTGGTCGCCGGCAGCCCGCCACGGGCCGGGGTGCCGAGGTCGGGTTCGACGCGCAGGGCGTTGATCAAGGCGCCATTGCGCACCGCGTCTACGGCCACTTGCCTGCGCAGGTGCACGGGCCAGGTCTTGCTGTCTTGCAGGCGGGTGTGTTGCAGGTATTGCATCACCAGGATCAGCGCAGTGGACGGCTCGCCCTTGGCAATCGCACGGATCGCCTTGCGTGCCTGGGACAGGCTGGCCCCGCCGCCGCCCAGGGTCTTGGGCACGGTGAGGGCGAGCAGGCCGTGTTCGTGCAGCAACTTGAAGTTGGCGTGAGGGAAAGCGCCGCTCTCGTCGTAGAGATGGGCGGTGCTGGCCAGCTCGGTGGTGAGGCGTTCGAGCAAGGCGTCGAAGTGGGCGACTTCCACGGAGCGCAAGGAGGGCTGCGAGGATTGGCTCATGCCAGCGCCTCTTGCTGCGCTTCAACCTCGGCGGCGACGCTGTAGCGGTTCACCGGCACTTCCAGGTCCAGGTTGTCGCGCAGGGTCTGGCCGCTGTATTCGCTGCGCAGCAGGCCGCGTTGTTGCAACACCGGCGCCACCAGTTCGGTGAAGTACTGCAAGCCATCCGGCAGCACCGAGTTGATGATGAAACCGTCACTGGCGCCGCGCTCGAACCAGGTCTGGATCGCATCGGCGACCTGTTCCGGGGTGCCGACAAAATCACGTTTGGGCCGCGAGAAACGCAGGGCCACTTCGCGCAGGGTCAAGCCTTCGTCCCTGGCCAGTTGCTTGATGCGGTCGGAGCCGCCTTTCTGGCTGTTGGACCCCAGGTCCCCCAGTTCCGGGAACGGCGCGTCCAGCGGGTATTGGCTGAAATCGTGGTCATTGAACGGGCGGCCGAGGGCGACGATGGCATCTTCCACGGTGACCAGCTCCACGGCCTGCTGGTAGCGGCTTTCCACTTCGGCCTCGTCGCGGCCGACAATCGGGCGGATGCCCGGCAGGATCGACAGGCTTTGCGGATCGCGGCCAAAGCCCTTGGCGCGGCGTTTCAGGTCTTGGGAATAGGCCAGGCCTTCTTCGATGCTGTCCACGTGCACAAAGATCGCATCGGCGTTCTGCGCCGCGAAGTTGCGCCCGTCTTCCGAGGTGCCGGCCTGGAAAATCACCGGCTGGCCCTGGCGAGAACGCGCGATGTTCAGCGGGCCTTTCACCGAGAAGAAATCGCCCTTGTGGTTGAGTGCATGCAGCTTGCCTGGGGCGAAAAATTCGCCGGACTGTTTGTTGTAGGTGAAGGCGTCGTCTTCCCAGGAGTCCCACAGGCCCTTGACGGTATCCAGGTGCTCCTTGGCGATGCGGTACCGCACGGCGTGGGGCGGGTGCTCGGCCTTGCCGAAGTTGTCGGCGGTGCCGCTGAGCCACGAGGTGACCACGTTCCAACCGGCGCGACCGCCGCTGATATGGTCCAGGGACGCGAACTGGCGCGCCACCTGGTAAGGCTCGGTGTAGCTGACGGTCACCGTGGCGACGAGGCCGATATGTGTGGTGATTGCGGCGAGTGCCGACAGGATCGTCAGTGGTTCGAAGCGATTGAGGTAATGCGGGCTGGACTTGGCGTGGATATGCAGGCTGTCGGCGATGAACACGAAGTCGAACTTGGCGGCTTCGGCCAATTCAGTCTGCTGCTTGTAGAAGCCGAAGCTGGTGCTGGCATTCGGTTGGGCCTGCGGGTGGCGCCATTCGCCCCAGCCGTGACCGACGCCATGGACCATGGCTCCCAGTTTCAAATGACGTGGCTTGCTCATGTGCTGCTCCTTTTAGCGCGAGGCTTGGTTGAAGGGGACACGCTTGGCGTTGAAGCTCTTGTCGAAGCCCTGCGACACGTCGATGTGCTTGAGCAGCAGGCCTTCCTGTTGATAGGTGTCGGCGGTCGCTTGCAGGCCGCTGATCACTGCGTCGTCGATCGTGACCGGGTTCAGGCGGGTGTCCTTGGCTACCGTCACGTGCACGTCCAGCGGCAGGCCGGTGATCCTGGCCTGGGCGGCGGCGTATTCATCGGGGTGGGTATTGGCCCAGGCATAGGCGCGGTCAACGCGGGCGACAAAGTCGTCGAGCTGCGGGCGCTTGTCGGCGATGGCCTGGCTGGTGGCGGCAAGGTACAGGTGGTTGCTCAGCAGTTTATTGCCACTGACCAGCACGCGTGCCTGGCTTTGCGAGGTCACTACGGTGGTGTACGGGTCCCAGGTGGCCCAGGCGTCGGCGGTGCCGTTATCCAGCACCAGGCGTGATTCGCTGGGCAGCAGGAAAATGAACTGCACGTCCCGGGTGGTCAGGCCGGCGGTGGCCAGGGCCTTGATCGCCAGGTAATGGCCGATGGAACCACGCCCGGTGACGATCTTCTTGCCCTTGAGGTCGGCAACGGTCTTGATCGGTGAGTCCTTGGGCACGACCAGGGCGGTGGTGTTGCGCCCTTCGGAGTGGATGATGCTGACCACCTTGAGAGATGCACCGGCACCGAGGGCGAACACGTACGGCGCATCACCGAGGGCGCCGATGTCCACGGCACCGGCGTTGAGTGCTTCGCCCAACGGTGAGGCAGACGGGAATTCCGACCACTGGATTGTGTAAGGCACGTTCCGGGTTTCGCCGGAGGCTTCCAGCAGCGCCTTGATCGTCGATTTCTGGTTGGCCACCCGCAGCGGTTGCAGGTCAGCGGCAGCGGCGCTGCCGATCAGGCCAAGGGCGAGGGCGGTGCCCAGGAGCACGCGTTTGAAAGGGGTGGTGTAGAGCATGGGGCAAACTCCAGGCGTTTGTGGTGTTTCAAGGGATACCTCCGCCTGGAGAAGGGGTCGGATTCCATCACATGTACGGGGTGGGTCAGATCACATGGAAACCGTGGGTGCCGTCGCGTGCCAGCTGGTCGACCAGGCCGAATTCCCAGTCAAGATAGGCCTGCATGGCTTCCCTGGGGTTGTCGGTGCCTTCGTACGGGCGGCGGTAGCGGTCGATACGCGGCGAGGCCAGGTGGGTTTCGCCTTCTTCCAGCGGCAGTTGCGCGTTGATCCAGCCGGCGGTGCCGTCCTGCAGCAGGAACACTGGCTTGCCGGTAAGGGCTTCGACTTCAGCCACCGCCAGGCGCGCCAGTTGGCTGCTGCCGCAGGTCAGCACGTAGCGCTGGGCGGCGGGCACCTTGGCCAGGGCCTGGGGCAGTTGCGCACGCAGTACCCACCAGGCTCCGGGAATATGGCGCTTCACATAGTTGGCGCTGGCGGTGAAATCCAGTACCACGGTGTCGCCGTGGGCCTGCCAGTCGGCGAGGGTAGAGGGGCTGATCGGTTCGGCCTGGGGCGGCGCCGGCACCGGCGCGACCCAGGTACCTTGCTCGCTGAAGTGTTCCGCTTGCAGGTCATCCAGCACATGCACTTCCCAGCCCAGTTGGGCCAGCCAGGACGCAGACATGTTCGCGCGTACGCCGTCGTCATCCGCCAGCACCAGCCGCGCACCGCGCACGCTGGCAACGTGATCGGTTTCCTGCACCAGTTGCCCGCCCGGTGTGGAGCGCGCGCCTGGCAGGTGGCCGGCTTCGAATTCTTCCGGGGTGCGGACATCGAACAGGTAGGTGGTGCGTGTGGTGTCCTGCTGCCAGGTACGCAGGTCGCTCAGGGTGGCACGGCCAACGCGGGCCTTATCGGCCACGCGGCGTGCATCGATGGCGGCGGCCAGGCGATGCTCCTCGCTGGTCGGCGCAAAACGTCGAGATTGGCCATGGGCAAGCTTCTGCCCGGCCAGGGTCCAGCCGATGGTGCCGTTGCGCAGGGCCGACACCGGGTTGGCCACGCCGGCATTGATCAGCGACTGAGTGCCGATAATGCTGCGGGTACGCCCGGCGCAGTTGACGATGATGCGGGTGGCCGGGTCCGGCGCCAGTTCGCGGGCGCGCAACACCAGTTCGGCCCCCGGCACGCTGATGCCGGTGGGAATGCTCATGGTCTGGTATTCGTCGAAACGCCGGGCGTCGAGCACCACTACGTCGGCCTGGCTGTCGAGCAGCGCCTGCACCTCTTCAGCGGCCAGGGACGGCGTATGGCGTTCGCTTTCCACCAGTTCGCCGAACGCCTTGCTCGGTACGTTGACGTCGATGAACAGCTCGCCACCGGCGTTGCGCCAACCGTCCAGGCCTCCTTCAAGCAGGCTGACCTGGGTGTAGCCCAAGGCAACCAGGCGTTCGGCAGCGCGGGCAGCCAGGCCTTCACCATTGTCATACACGGTGACCTGGGTATCGCGCCGCGGAATGCGCGCATACACCTCCAGTTCCAGCTTGGACAGCGGGATGTTCGCGGCAAACAGTGGATGGGATTCGGCGAACGGCGCTTCTTCGCGCACATCGATCAGGGCGACTTCTTCTTGGTCCAACAGGGCTTGGCGAATCCGCGCAAAGCTGCGGGTGGAGAGGGTGGTCATAGGGCAGGGCTCTTTTCTTTGGACAAATCCCAGATATTCGGGAGAAAGGCGTTGGAATAACCGGAGATAAACAGTTTCTCGCTGCCGTCGGGCTGGTACACCGCGCGGCGCACCGCACCGATATTGGCGCCGTACACATGGATACTGATGGACACCTGGTCGCTATGGGCGTTGCTCACCTGGTGGATGTCGCCGACCTTGGGCGACACCGCTTCAACCTGGCCCGGCACCAGCCGTATCGGCTTGCCTTCAGCCACCAGGCTGCCGTCAGGGGCGCGTTCAAACCCTTGGGAAAACTCTGAGCCGCGCAGCATGCCAATCAGGCCCCATACCCGGTGGTCATGGATCGGTGTGCTTTGCCCCGGCCCCCACACAAAGCTGACGACACTGAAACGCTGGCGTGAATCGGCATGCAGCAGGAACTGCTGGTAGCGCTCGGGATCGGGTTGGGCGAATTCGTCGGGAAGCCAGTCGTCGTGGCTGACCAGTTGCGCCAGCAGCTTGCCGCCACGGTGCAGCAGGTCGCCTTCGCGTGGATTACCGTCGATCAATTCCGCCAGGGCGCCTATGAAGGCTCTGAGTCTCTCGGGGTGTCGGGCCTGGGTCATGACAGTTCCATCTTGCGGTCGGTGGTGATGGGTTTATATAAGCATAATGTTTATAGTTAATATGCTATTTTTTAATGATTAGCTTATAGCTGAAGGTAATTTAGAACTGGTCTGAATAGCGTTAGACGTTATCGATCACAGCGCGGGCTATCCAGGCGGCTTTCCTGCAACTATGCTTCGCACACATCTTAATGACTGTTCTCTATGTGCGGCCCAAATGAAAATTGACGATATCGATGCCTTTGTCGAAGTGATTCGTTGCCAGTCCATCAGCCACGCCGCCGAGTCGTTGCAACTGACCCAGCCGGCCATTACCCGTCGCGTGCAGAACTTCGAGCAGGCATTGGGGGTGGAGTTGTTCGACCGCAACACCAAGCCCCTCAAGCCCACGTTGATCGGCACCCGCGTCTACGAGCAGTGCCGGTTGATCCTGCGCGAGATGGACGCGCTGCGCGAACTGGTGGCCACCGATGCACCCCCCACTGGCCTGTTGCGCCTGGGCGTGCCGCAGACCATCGGCGACGTGGTGCTGCTGGATGCCCTCAAGCACCTGCGCACCGAATACCCCGACCTGCGTGCCCAGGTCGCTACGGGGTGGGGCAGCCAACTGGTGGGCAAGATCGAGCGCGGCGAGCTGGATGCGGCGGCGGCGTTGTTCCCGGCGGGCAAGATTTTCCCGGACAACATCGTCGGCGAGTCCATCGGCAAGATGGAACTGGTGGTGGTGTGCGCCAAGGCGCAGTTGCCGAAGAAACCGTGCAAGCTGGCGGATGTGTACCAGAACGGCTGGGTTCTCAACCCGGATGGTTGCGGCTTCCGCGCCGGTCTGCAGCGCACCTTGTCTGACCAGGGCCTGGCGTTGCGGGTCAACCTGGAAACCTTCGGCACCGAGCTGCAATTGGGCCTGGTGGCGGACGGCCTGGGCCTGGGTTTGGTGCCGCGACCGTTGCTGGAGCGCAGCGCCCATCGCGAACACCTGGCGGTGATGCCGCTCAAGGACTTCAAGCCGGTGATGGACCTATGGCTGATCTATCCGCACTTCCTGGGCAACCTGCAGGGGCCGGTGGATGCGTTTGGCAAGCTGGTCGCTGCCTCGTTGCACAAGATCAAGGAGGCTGCATGATATGAAAAAAAATAATAATTAGCTTAGATTAAAATGTGCTTTTTATTATTTTTTTGCATCCCCTAGGCTTGCCTGGAAGTCCTTAAGGCCATTCAGGAAGTTTTGCCATGAGCAGCGTCACCTCGATTTCCAGCGTTTCCAGCAACACCGTCCGACAACGCGTCACGCCAGAAGAATGGGAAGTGCGCGTCAAGCTGGCCGCCGCCTATCGTCTGGCGGCCTTATACAAGTGGACCGACCACATCTATACCCACTTCTCCGCCCGCGTGCCGGGCCCGGAGGAGCATTTCCTGATCAATGCCTTTGGGCTGCTGTTCGATGAAATCAGTGCGTCCAACCTGGTCAAGGTCGACCTCGACGGCACTATCGTGGATGACCCGACGGGCCTGGGCATCAACTACGCCGGCTATGTGATCCACAGCGCCATCCATGGCGCGCGTCACGACCTGCAAGCCGTGCTGCACACCCACACCCGGGACGGCATTGCGGTATCGGCGCAAAAAGACGGCTTGCTGCCGATCTCCCAGCACTCCATCGGTTTTTCCGGGCGCGTGGCCTATCACGGTTATGAAGGGATTGCCCTCGACCTTGACGAGCGCGAGCGGTTGGTCGCTGACCTGGGCGACAAAAGTGTGATGATCCTGCGCAATCATGGGTTGTTGACCGCGGGCGTCAGCGTAGAGCATGCGTTTCAGCAACTGCAGCAACTGGAGCGGGCCTGCAATATCCAGATTGCAGCCCAGACAGCGGGGAATGCGGAGTTGATCTTCCCGCCGCAGGAAGTGGTGGGCAAAGTCGAGCAACAGGCCAAGGCGCACGCCAGCGGCGAAGGTCCGGGCGTGGCGCGGCATTGGAATGCGCTGGTCCGGCAGTTGGAGCGTAGCGATACCGACTACAAAAACTGATCTTGATGTGGGAGAGGGCAAGCCCCTCCCACATTGGTTTTGCGTTTTTCTCAGGCTACTTGTTGTGCCTGTTCGCGTTCTGCGATCAATTGGCGGGTGAGGGGGATCAGGCGCTTGCCGTAATCGATCGCATCATTGAGCGGGTCGAACCCGCGAATCAGGAACGTGGTGATCCCCAGGTCGTAGTAATCCACCAAGGCTTCCGCGACCTGCTCAGCGGTGCCCACCAGCGAGGTGGAATTGCCCTGTGCACCGAGCAACCCGGCAATCCCGGTCCACAAGCGTTTATCCAGCCGGGCACCTTGAGCCGCCGCGGCGAGCAGGCGGCGCGAGCCTTCGTTGGGCGGTTCACGCCGCACAAAGCCGTTTTTCTCGGCCAGCTCGGTCGCCTGCTGCAGGATGCGCTCGGCCCGGGCCCATGCCAGCTCTTCGGTCTCGGCGAGGATCGGCCGCAACGACAAGCTGAAACGGATCGTACGCCCATGCCTGGCTGCTTCGGCGCGTACCTGGGTCACGATCTCGCGCACCTGCTCGTAAGTTTCGCCCCACAGCGCATACACGTCGGCATGCTTGCCCGCCACTTCGATTGCGGCTTTGGACGAGCCGCCGAAATACAGCGGGATATGCGGCTGCTGCGGCGACTTCACCGTGGAGTGCGCACCTTCGACCTGATAGTAGGTGCCCTTGAAGTCGAAGGGCTGTTCGCTGGTCCATTCCTGGCGTACCACGCTCAGGTATTCGTCGGTGCGGGCGTAGCGTTCGTCCTTGCCGATATGGCTGCCATCGGCGCGCAGTTCGCGGTCGTCACCGCCGGTGATGATGTGCACCGCCGTACGCCCGCCGTTGAATACATCAAGGGTGGTGAATTGGCGCGCGGCCAGTGTGGGCTGGGCGAAACCGGGGCGATGGGCGATGAGAAATTGCAGCCTGGTGGTCACGCTGGCGGCGTGGGAGGCGATCAGCGTGCTGTCCGGGCTGTTGGAGTGGAAGGCCACCAGGGCACGGTCGAAACCGGCCTCTTCGTGGGCGCGGGCCACGCTCTCGACATAGTCGGGTTGCAGGGTAGGGCCGCTGCGCGGATGGATCTCGGAAGCGTGATGGCCGCCAATGTAGCCGATGAATTCGATGCTCATGGTCTGTCCTTGTCTTGGGTGTGATTACCACCTCCACCGGGCAGGGGGTCGGTTATTCGCGTCCAAAGTAGGGGCAGGGGCGGGGTCTGTAAAATGCCGATTGGTTCTAACCTAATTATTAAAATGTTAAATTATAAAACTGATTAGATATCAATTAATTGCATTTTTAATGTCCGGGCGAATTATCCACCGGTTTTGCATGCGCCAAGGCTGACCTTGGATAACGTTGTATTTTTCCCGGCACTGAGGGCCTGGATCTTAACGGGTC
This sequence comes from Pseudomonas sp. DR208, assembly GCF_019823005.1. Classification (NCBI taxonomy): domain Bacteria; kingdom Pseudomonadati; phylum Pseudomonadota; class Gammaproteobacteria; order Pseudomonadales; family Pseudomonadaceae; genus Pseudomonas; species Pseudomonas sp. DR208. The sequence goes on along the minus strand of NZ_CP081944.1, from coordinate 3,956,123 downwards.
GGTGTCGCCTAATTGGTGGTCGCGCCGATCAGGTCCATCAAGCGCCCAAAGGCGAAAAAAAAACCGGCTGATCAGGCCGGTTTGGGGTTCCCGCAAACAGCGCGGGATTATGCGTTGTTGCCTTGCAGGCGATCAGCACCGCCTTCGGCAAGACCACGTTCCTGCAAGCGGTCAGCACCGCCTTCGGCCAGGCCACGTTCCTGCAAGCGGTCAGCGCCACCTTCGGCTACGCGGTTACCTTGCAGACGGTCAGCACCACCTTCCGCGACACGGCGTTCCAGCAGGCGGTCCGAACCACCTTCGGCAACACGGTTGCCTTGCAGGCGGTCAGCACCACCCTCGGCGACGCGGCTTTCAATCAGGCGATCCGAACCGCCTTCAGCCACGACCGGGTGGGCAAAAGCATTGGCAGCGAGTACCGAGAAAGCGAGGCTAAGCAAGATTTGGCGTTTCATGAGAGTGTGCTCCGAGTGTGTTGGTTGGGGTGTTGCCTGGTATGGGGTTGATGTTACGCGTTGCATTTTTCAAGAGAACTTCATTGGGCTGATGGTGACTATCGACGCCAGCGATGGCTCGTTTTTGCGAGCCATCGCGGGGCCGGTCATGGCATCTGCGGCAGTTCCTGCGGGCGCAGGTCGAACACCAGCACCTCGGCATCTTCACCGTGGCTCAAGCGGATCTGCCGTTCATCCCGCACCCGGGCGCCGTCGCCTTCGCGCAAGCGCTGGCCGTTGATTTCAACGCTGCCCCGGGCCACATGGAGGTACACATGGCGATCGGGCGGCAGGTCCAGGGTCGCGGTTTCATCACCGTTGAACAGCCCGGCATACACCCGTGCGTCTTGGCGCACGCTGAGGGAGCCATCGGCACCGTCCGGCGAGATGATCAACTGCAGGCGCCCACGCTTCTGGGCCTCGCTGAAGTGTTCCTGCTGGTAGCGTGGTTCGGCACCGGCCACGGCAGGCACGATCCAGATTTGCAGGAAGTGCACGCCACGGGTCTGGCTGTGGTTGAACTCGCTGTGGGCCACGCCGCTGCCGGCGCTCATCAGTTGCACATCGCCGGGGCGGATCACCGAGCCGGTGCCCAGGGTGTCCTTGTGTTCCAGGGCGCCTTCGAGCACATAAGAGAAGATCTCCATATCACGGTGTGGGTGCTGGCCGAAACCTTTGCCGGCGGCGACACGGTCATCGTTGATCACCAGCAGGTCGGAAAACCCTTGTTCGTTCGGGTTCCAGTAGTTGGCGAACGAGAAGGTGTGGAACGACTTCAACCAACCGTGATTGGCGGCGCCGCGTTCGGAAGCTTTGCGAAGGGTCAGCATGGTCTTGTCCTCAAGTGAGAGCGGGCTGCGGCATGCAGGGCTCTTGCGTTGAGAAGAAGGTTAATGGTTACTGAAATATTCATTAAGAAGATGAAAACTGAATTACTGTCGCTTTAAAGTTGACAGTTTCAAGCGTGTCATAATGCCTGCCGTACTCCTTCCCGATGGACCTTTCCCGCTATGAAAACCGTGGCCATGGTGCTGTTTCCGGACTTCCTCCTGCTCGATATGGCAGGGCCGCTCGAGGTGTTTTCCATTGCCAACCGTTACCTGCCAGCGTCGGCGCACTACCAGATCCTCACCCTCGGCACCGAGCCCGGTCCATTGCGCGCCTCCAATGGCGTAGCCGTGCAGACTGACCTGCTGCTGGACCAGGCCCAGGATGCCTATGACCTGCTGCTGGTGCCCGGCGGCCCCGGTGCCTATAACGAATGTCATCCGGCGCTGCTGCCGTGGCTGAGGGCCGCGGCTCCGCGGGCGCGGCGCTTCGGTTCGATCTGCACCGGGGCCTTTGTGCTGGGGCATGCCGGGCTGCTGGACGGTCACCGCGTGACCACGCACTGGCACTACACCGAGCGACTGATCAAGGCGTTTCCCAAGGCAATGGTCGAAACGGATCGCATCTACCTGCAGGACGGGCGCCTGATCACTTCGGGCGGCGTCACGGCCGGCATCGACCTGGCGCTGTCGGTGGTGGCCCAGGACCATGGCAAACAAGTCGCCGTGGACGTGGCCAAGGTGTTGCTGGTGGTGATGAAACGCCAGGGCGGCCAGGCGCAGTTCAGCCCGATGACGGCGGCGGTGGCACCGCAGGAAACCACGATTACCCGGGTACAGAACCATGTGCTGGCGCATCTGGACCAACCGTTCACCATCGAGTCCATGGCCGAGCTGGCCGGTATGAGCGCGCGTCATTTTGCGCGGTTGTTTGCCAGGGAGGTGCAGATGACGCCCATGGTCTTCCTGCAAGGCGCGCGCATCGACCGCGCCCGGCAATTGCTGGAAACCACCGACCTGCCGCTCAAGACCGTGGCTTTTCACGCAGGCTTCGGCAGCGTGCGGCATATGCGCTTTCTGTTCAGTGAAAAACTGGGCCTCAACCCGACCCAATACCGACAGCAGTTCAGTTAACGACAGAATGTCCGTCTCGCGCACCCGAATGTCCGTATCGCTCCCTGTGCCAGCATTGTCCTGTCACGGGTAGCTGGCAAGATAGCGTCAAGCCCACGGAAAAGGATGCGCAAACGCCCAGGGCCGGGTGTTTCAGCGCTATTGCACACATGAACAATCCTCAGGCGATTGACGCTGATGGCACGGTACGCTTCGGTGCCTATGTGTTTCACCGGCAGCAGCGGTTGGTCAGCAAGTCGGGTTGGCCGGTGCCTGTGGGCGGGCGTGCGCTGGATATCCTCACGGCGCTGCTCGAAGCGCCCGGGCAGTTCATCAGCAAAGCCACCCTGATCGAGCGGGTCTGGCCGAACAGCGTGGTGGAAGAAAACAACCTGAGGGTGCACATCGCCGCACTGCGTCGCGTGCTCGATGGGCAGCAGTTCATTCTTAATGACCCTCTGCGCGGCTACTGTTTCGCAGCCCCGGTGCAGGGCGCGCAGCCCGCCGCGCTGCCTCGGCACAACCTGACGGCGCGGCTCAGTGCGGTGGTGGGCCGTGACGAGGTGTTGGGCGTGCTGGTTCGGCGTCTGTCCGGGCAACACCTGATGACCCTCACCGGGTGCGCCGGTGTCGGCAAAAGCACCCTGGCCCTGGCATTGGCCCAGCGCGTGTTGCCGCGCTACCGGGACGGCGTGTGGTGGGTTGACCTGGCCACGGTGGAAGCACCGATGACCATGCTTCGCGACCTGGCTGCCGCGCTGCACCTGGAACCCTGCGCCCACGCCAGCGAGCTGTGCCGTCAATTGGCCTCGCGCCAACTGTTGCTGGTGCTCGACGGCGCAGACCTGCTGCTCGGCGCCTGCCGGCATCTGGTGCGTGTGCTGCGCGAAACCGCGCCTCAGGTCAGCGTGCTGGTGACCAGCCGTGAAAGCCTGCAAGTCCCCGGTGAATGGGTACAGCGTGTGCCGAGGCTGGCGATCCCGGCGCCGGCGGCCATGGGCAGTATCGAACAGGCGATGGCTTACCCGGCGGTGCAGTTATTTGTTGCGCGGGTGCGTGCCGGCCAGCAAGGGTTCGCGCTGCGCCTCCATGACCTGGCGCCGCTGCGAGACATCTGTCGGCGTCTGGACGGTATCCCACTGGCCTTGGAGTTGGCCGCCGCCCAAGTCGATGCCCTCGGTGTGCGCGGTTTGCAGCAGCAGTTGCGCGCGGGCTTGCAGGTGCTGACCCGAGGCCGGCGCACCGCGGTGGAACGCCACCAATCCCTGACGGCGGCCCTGGACTGGACCTACCAGCGCCTGAGCCTGCCGGAGCGCTGGCTATTCCTGCAATTGGGTTTATTCAAGATGGCCGTGACCGTGCCCACCTTGAGTGAACTGGTCGCCGGGACCGAGTTGGAACACGCCGACCTGTCCTACCTGCTGGGGCGCTTGGTGGGTGCGTCGCTGCTGACCCTGGAACCGGGCCCAGGCAGCCCGCGTTACCGCCTGCTCAATTGCATGCGCAGCTACGCCCTGGCGCAACTGCGCGACCCGTTGCAGGTGGCGCGTTTGCAACAGGGCTACGGGCATTACCTGGGGCGGTTTTCAGGCCGGCCGTTTGTCCTGCAACTGGTCGAGCAGGCTGCGTACGCGGACTAGGTCCTGGGTGGCAAAGCCTTCGGTGAAGCGGGCGTAGATCGAACCCAGCAAATCGCGCGCCGCCTGTACGCGGCCTTGCGTCTGCCACAGGCTTGCCAACGAGGTTGCACTGCGTAATTCCCAGGCCAGCGCGCCTTGCTGGCGCGCCAGGCCCAGGGCTTCCAGCAGCAGGGCTTCTGCCGCACGGCTGTCGGCCAGGCTTTCGGCGCGCACTCGCAGGATTTCCGGGGTGCACCAGCCGGCTGCGCCACTTCTGGCGCGCTCGAAGGCCGCGTCACTGACCTCGATTGCATTGAAGGTCACCAGGATATCCTCGACCAGGCCCAACCCCTGCACATCCGCGATGGTTAGCGTGCCTTCATAACAACGCGCCCAGGTGTGAAACAACTGCACCGAGTGCTTTTGCGCCTGCAGCAGCAGTTGATCCTGGTGTTCGTGGGCCATGGCGCTGTCGCCGTTGTAGCGAGCGATGACCACCCCGGCCAATGCCAGGGTGTAGCAGATCGACGTACCGTGATTGATTTGCAAGGCCAGCGCCAGCGCCTGGCTCGCCGTACGCCACGCACGCTCCGGATAACCGCGCAGCCACAGGATGCGTGCAAGGATGGTCAGCGAGGCGACGCTCTGGTCGTACTGCACGCCAAAGCCATGGGTAAAGCGGTTGAGATGGCCGCTCTGGGCCATGCGCTGGATCACTTGCTCGGCATTGTGCTGCGCGAGGGCCTGGTGACCGGCGAAGTGCTGCGCCAACACCCGCAGGCGCTGGGCACTGAGGGACAGCAAAGGCTCGGCACGGGGGCCGAGCTGGTCGAAGTGCAGGCTCTGCGCCAAGGCCTCCCGGTAGTTGCCGCAGCACAGGTTTACCGCCATGTGCCCCGATACCGCACGTAACTGGCCAGCCAGGTCCTTGCCGGCTTCCGCCAGGCGACGCGCGCAACTGAATGCTGCAATGGTCTGCGGCGTGCCGCCCTGGGTGTGATAGGAAAAACTGCCCAGCGCCAGCTGCAAGGCCATGTTCAAGCGCTGGCTCGGCGCATTCGATTGCCTCAGTCGCGCCAGGGCCTTGCCCACATACAAGCCATGTTCGCGCAGCAGCGACAACTCCTGCCACAACGGCATCGCACTCACCGTCAGGCGAATGCCCAGCAGGTGCGCACCCTGGTCGCCCAGGCCCCAGTCGAGGGCGGCGCGGATGTCTTCGCGCAGCGGCGCATAACGGTCGATCCAGGTCTGGGTTGCGATCAGCTCCCAATCGTCCTGGGCCTGGTTCATCTGCGCCAGGCAGCGCTCGGCGTGGCGCTGGCGGGTAGCGTGGAGTTCCTGGGCGACGCTGAGTTTTTCCAGGGCATAGGTGCGGGTGATGTCCAGCAGGCGGTAGACCATCTCGTCATCGCCGGCTTCCACATTGAGCAAGGACTTGGCGACCAACTGGGTGATCGAACCCAGCACTTCGTGTGGTGCAATCTGCTCCCCGGCAATCACCGCCGCTGCGCTGGCCAGGCTGAACCCTCCGCGAAATACCGCCAGGCGACGCAGGCAGATCTGTTCGCAGGCGGTCAGTAGCGCAAAGCTCCAGTCCAGGGTGGCGCGCAGGGTTTGATGACGGGGCAGGGCGCTGCGCCGGCCTCGGGTGAGCAGGCGAAAGTTGTCTTCCATTTGCACCAGCAGTCCGGGCAGGCCGAAGCGTTCGATCTGCGCCGCCACGAGTTCGATGGCCAGGGGAATACCGTCCAGGCGCTGGCAGATATCAATCGCCAGCGGCAGCTCGGCCTCGCTCAGTTCAAAGCTGTCCTGATGGGACATGGCCCGCTCGATCAACAATTGCAGGGCCGGGTAGCCCAGCGCCTGGGCGCGGTTGCCGGTGGCGGGCGGGCAGGCCAGGGGCTCCAGGCGCTGCACGTGTTCGCCCTCGGCGCGCAATGCCTCGCGGCTGGTGGCCAGGATGTGCAATCGGGGCGCGTGGCGCAGCAGGGTTTCACTGATAAGGGCGATGTCGTCGAGCACGTGTTCGCAATTATCGATCACCAGCAGCAACTGGTGCTCCTGCAAGCGCCGCGCAAACGTGGGCAGGGCTTCGTGCTCAGCGTGGGTAAGGTCGAGCAGGGCGGCAAGGTTGGGCAGGATCATCGATGGCGCGCTCAGTGGCGCCAGGTCCAGTAAGCGGATGCCGTCGCGGTAGTGCCCGATCAGCAATTCCGCCACCCGCAGCGCCACTGTGGTCTTGCCGATGCCGCCGGCGCCGGTCAGGGTGATAAAGCGTTGCTCGGGCAGTTGCTGTACCAGGCTGTCGATCAGGGCCTGGCGGCCGAGCATGCGCGTACGGCGCAGCGGCAAATTGTGGCAGGGGCGTTGGGGGGCACCTTCGGTTGGCAGGGTCATCGGCTCGATGCTCAGTGGCGCAACAAAACTGTAGCCCCGCTGGGCTACGGTCACGATATAGCGCTGCCCGGCCTGGCCATCGCCCAATGCCTTGCGCAACGCCGCCATGTGCACCCGCAGGTTGCCGTCTTCCACCACGCTCCTGGGCCAGACGCGGGCAATCAGTTCCTGCTTGCTCACCACATTGCCGGCCTGTTCCAGCAGGATCAGCAGGATATCCACCGCACGCCGGCCCAGCCGCAACGGTCGACCGGCCTCCAGCACCAGGCGCTGGCGCGGGTGGATGCGGTAGGGGCCGAAATGCACGGCCTGGTCGCTGAGGTCGTTCATGGGTGGCCATGCTCGGAACGGGATGAGCGGCCAGCATAGGCCAGGCAGGCCAGGACCACTAGGCCGCGATCACTTGCGGTTTAGGGCGAGAGTGGTGATTTCGCCAGGTCATCGGGTTGACGCCTTCGCTACGGGTGAACATATGACAAAAGTGCGCCTGGTCGCAGAAGCCGCATTCCAGGCTGATTTGCGTCAGGCTCAAGGATGACTGGGCAATCAGTTCCTTGGCCCGCTGGATGCGCTGTTGGCGGATCCATTCCTGCGGCGACAGCCCGGTGGTGCACTTGAAGGCACGGGAAAAATGGCTGCGCGACAGGGCGCAGGCCTGGGCGATGTCGGCAATGGCCAGGCTTTCGCCGAGATTGGCCAGGATCAGTTGCTTGGCGATGCGCTCGCGCCGGGGGCACAGGCCCCCGGTGGCGGACAAGCGAGGGGTGTATTGATCGAGTCGGGCCATGACAGATATCCGCAGTCGATGGGAGCGTTCCCGGTGGATGGATGCAGTGTAGACGTGGCCAATCTTGTTGCCGGACCGTCCGGCTGACGAGTTAATCGTTGTTAATTTCGCCAGGTGCCGACCAGGAAAAGACAGCACAGGCGTGCAATGTGGCCGGCGCCTGGCGTGGTTATCTGTGAGCTTGCCAACCGTGTGGATATCATCATGAATCGCAACGACCTGCGCCGCGTCGACATGAACCTGCTGGTGATTTTCGAGGCGTTGATGTTCGAGAAGAACCTGACCCGGGTCGCCGAAAAACTCTTCATGGGCCAACCGGCGGTGAGTGCGGCACTGGGACGCTTGCGCGATCTGTTCGACGACCCGTTGCTGCTGCGCAACGGGCGGGGCATGGAACCCACGCCACGCGCCGTGGCGATACTCAAGGAGTTGCAACCGGCCATGGACACCATTTCCGGCGCGGTCAGCCGTGCCAAGGATTTCGACCCTTCCACCAGTTGTGCAGTGTTTCGCATTGGCCTCTCGGACGACGCTGAATTTGGCCTGTTCCCACCGTTGCTCAGCCAACTGCGCGAAGAGGCACCGGGGATCATCGTGGTGGTGCGTCGGGCCAATTACCTGTTGATGTCGTCGCTGCTGGCCAGCGGCGAGATTTCGGTGGGGGTGAGCTACACCACGGAATTGCCGGCGAATGCCAAGCGCAAGAAACTGCGGGATATTCCGTGCAAGGTCTTGCGTGGGGATGACGGTGTTGAACCGTTGACCCTCGACGACTACTGCGAACGGCCCCATGCGATGGTGTCGTTTTCGGGGGATTTGAGCGGCAACATCGACCTGGACCTGGCGCGCATTGGTCGTACCCGCCGGGTGGTGCTGGCGGTGCCGCAGTTCAGTGGGTTGCGGGCGTTGCTTGCCGGTACGCAGATTATTGCGACGGTGCCGGATTATGCTGCGTGTGCGTTGACGGAGGGCACGTCGCTACGGGCGCAGGACCCGCCGTTTGCGATCGATGCGGCGGAGTTGTCGATGGTGTGGAGTGGGGTGCATGACAATGATCCGGCGGAGCGGTGGTTGAGGGGCAGGATTGGGGAGCATATGGCTCGGGTGGTTTGACTGAGTACATATCCGATGCTTCGGTAACGGCTACTTATGGTTCCGCTCTTACAGCGGCTCACTTTTGAAGAGCGCAAAGTAAGCAAAACGCTCTTGCCCCAACACTCGGCACCTCGCCTAGGCTCGGTGTGCCCTCTCTCCGGCTTGAATCCGTGGGCCGCCGCAATGGGCCATCCATGGCCCAGTGCGGCTAACCCGGCGTCCTGCCGGGTTACCCACGGATTCAAGCCTGCGTTCGGCCAGCGTGTTTGACGGGGCGATCCCAGATCAAAAGCAAGAGCGCGGCGGCCTTAGAGCCGACCGGATTGAATGGCCGGTACTCGGTCAAAGTGTGGGAGGGGGCTTGCCCCCGATGGCAGTGTGTCAGTCACTGATGAGTTGGCTGGCACCGCCATCGGGGGCAAGCCCCCTCCCACAGTTTGATCTTCATGTATCAGTTGAAGGGTGGTTTGCTCTGGCTCTGGCTTTTGATCTGCTTTTGATTTTGATCTTAGGCCCCCCAAATCACTGTCGGATTACGGGCACACCGAGCCTAGGCGAGGTGCCGAGTGTTGGGGCAAGAGCCCTTTGCTTACTTTGGGCTGGGCCGGCATTCCGGCTTTTCCAAAGTGAGCCGCTGTAAGGGCGGAACCATAAGCGGGCGTTACCTAAATAACGGATATGTACTCACAAAAATTGGTCACCCATTCTTACCCCGAATTGGCTATTCCTCCCCCAAGGCCCGATGACTAACCTAGCCATCAATCCCCACTGCCCTGGAGCATCACCATGCAACCCCGTACCGATTTCTACACCGCTTCCCCAGACGCCATGAAAGCCATGCTCGCCCTGGAAGCCGCCGTGGGCAAACTCTCCATCGAGCTGCCACTGCTGGAACTGATACGCCTGCGCGTCTCGCAGATCAACGGCTGCGCCTTCTGCCTCGACATGCACACCGCCGACGCCCGCAAAGGCGGCGAGACCGAACGTCGCCTGTACACCGTGTCAGCCTGGCGCGAAACGCCGTTCTTCACCCCGCGTGAACGCGCTGCATTGGCTTGGGCTGAAAGCCTGACCCTGATCAGCCACACCCACGCGCCGGATGAAGACTTCAACGCACTGGCCGCCGAGTTCAGCCCCAAGGAACAGGTCGACCTCAGCGTGGCCATCGCCACCATCAACAGCTGGAACCGCCTGGCCGTGGGTTTCCGCAAGATGCCGAAGTAAGCCTCAGAAATTCACCGAGGCACTCAGGCGCGCCGTCAATGGCGCGCCCTGGAACAGGTAGTCATCGCCCATGTACTCGCCCGCGTCGCGCCAGTAGCGCTTGTCGAACAGGTTGTCGACGCTCAGGCGGAACACCGTGTCATAGCCGCTCACCTGGGTGGTGTAGCGGCTGCCCACATTCACCACCGCGTAATCCCCCACTTGCACATTGCCGCTGCGGTTGGCGTACTTCTTGGCGCTGTATTGCACACCGCCCAGCACCGCCAGGCCGTTCACCCAGGGCAACGCATAATCGGCATACACACTGGCGCGCAGCTTGGGCACGTTGATCGCCTGGTGGCCTTCGTAGTCCGCTGTGCCGCTGCCGGTCACTCGCGCACGAATCGCCGCCACGCTGGTTGCGATCTGCAGGCGTTCGGTGGCCCAGCCGTTGGCTGACAATTCCAGCCCGGTGTTCTTTTGCTCGCCTTGCTGCACGTAGTCGAATTTGCCCGTGCCATCTGGCTTGGCGTACTGATAGGCCTGGCGGGTCTGGAACACGGCGGCGGCGAAGCTGATGCGGCGCCAGTCGTATTTCACCCCGGCTTCGATTTGGCGTGAGGTGGTGGGGGCGAGGGTTTCGCCTTCGTTTCTGGTTGTCCACGGCGCCTGACCGCCCAGGGACAGGCCTTTGCTGTAGCTGGTGTAGAGCGAGATGTTTTCGACCGGTTTGTAGATCAACGACGCCTGGGGCAGGAACACGTACTGCTGGGTATGCCGTACCTCGTCACCAGAGGTACCGTCGAAGGCTTGTTCGTCCAGACGCACTTCGCGGCCACCGAGGATGGTTTGCCATTGCTCGTTGAGGCGGATGCGGTCGGTGACGAACAGGCCGTACTGGCGACTGTCGAGGTTGCGATGGCTGTCGTTCAGCGGCTTGTCGGTGGGGGTGAAAGTTGGGGCGTCGACGTTGATATTGGTGCTGCCGATGTATTCGTTGACCGACTTGCGCTTGTCGACTATCCGGCGAAAGGCGCTGGTGCCAAACGTCAGTTCATGACCCAGGCTGCCCGTGTTGAACAGCCCGGTCATGGCCGCCTGCACTTCGTCGTCGCGGCGGGTGTCGTCGGGGCTGCGGTAGTCGTAGACGTCGTAGTCGCCGGTGGGGCTGAAGAAGGCGGTGCCGCAATCGGTCACATAGAAGCAACCATAGGCGAACGAACTGTAGTCATCGATCACCACCTTGCTGCGCGCCGCGCTCACGCTGCCTTTCCACTGATCATTGAAGCGGTATTCAAACTTGGCGTTGAGATTCAGCGAATCAATGCCCACCTGCCTGGACCCGCTCTGGTGCCCCAGCAGTTTCTTCGGTGAGGCCCCGTGTGGCACCTCGGTGCCGCCCAGCAATTGGTAGCCCGGCACCGAGCGTTGTTGCTTGTCCTGGTACTCGGCGTCCAGTTGCAATACGGCATCGGGGCTGATGTTCCAGTCAAAGGCCAGGGACACAAAATCGCGCTGGCCATTGGCGTGTTCCACGTAGGAGGCGAGGTCTTCGTGGGCGACGTTGGCGCGCAGGCCGAATTGTTGCTCGCTGCCGAACCAGCCACCGACGTCGGTGGCGACATAGCCGCTGCCGCGATCATCGGTGGAAACGGTCACTGAGCGCACATCTTCCGGGCGCTTGGTCACGTAGTTGATCACGCCGCTGGGCTCGGAAATCCCGCTCTGCAGGCCGGCCAGGCCCTTGAGCACTTCGACCTGCTGCTTGTTCTCCAGCGCGACGTTCTGCTCGCCGGTGATGGTGCGTCCATTGATCTTGTAGCTGCTCGCCGCATTCAGCGAAAAGCCGCGCACCACGAAGTTTTCGTAGTAGCCGATGGGCGCATAGCTGTCGCCCACCGAGGCGTCGTTGCGCAGTACTTCACTGAGCAGGCGCGCTTGCTGGTCCTTGATCAGTGCGGCGTTGATCACCGTGATCGAGGCCGGGGTGTCGAGCAGTGGCGCTTCGTCGACGCCGCTCACCGAGGCGGTGTCGCTGCGGTAGCCGGATGCATCCTGGCCCTGGACCTTCACCGCCGGCAGTTCAAGGTCTGCCGCCAGGCTGTGACCGATGCCGCCGCTGAGCAGCAGACCGAGGGCGAAACGTGAGGTGACGACGGGACGAAAACGCAAAACCATGGGGGCAGGGCCTTAAAGCGCGGGCGGGGGGCGCATAAGCTAGGCATAAGTGCGCACTTTTACAAGAATGATTCGCACCTTGAGACATCCCGTCTCAGGCCGCATGCCAATCCATGTGCACCTCGACATCCCGCAGCGCACCTGCGATAGACAAGGCGTCCCTCATCAAATGCAGGAGAACCCCATGAGTATTGCTGGAAAAGTCGCGCTGGTGACCGGCGCCGGGCAGGGCATTGGCCGGGCCATCGCCTTGCGCCTGGCACAGGACGGTGCCGATATCGCCCTGGTGGACATCAATGGCGCCAAGCTCGAAGCCGTGGCCGCCGAAGTCGTCGCGCTGGGCCGCAAGGCCTCGGTGTTCGTCGCTGACGTGTCCAAGCGCGAACAGGTGGTGGCGGCGGTGGAGCATGCGCACCTGACCCTGGGTGGTTTCCACATCATCGTCAACAATGCCGGTGTGGCGCAGATCGATTCGCTGTTGGACGTCAGCCCGGAACAGGTCGAGCGCACCCTGGGCATCAACGTGCAGGGCGTGTTGTGGGGCATCCAGGCCGCCGGCAAGAAATTCAAGGCGCTCAAGCAGAAGGGCAAGATCATCAACGCCTGCTCCATCGCCGGCCATGAAGGTTTTGCGCTGCTGGGGGTGTACTCGGCCACCAAGTTTGCCGTACGTGCCTTGACCCAGGCGGCGGCCAAGGAGTTGGCGAGCGCCGGGATTACTGTAAACGCCTACTGTCCGGGCGTGGTGGGCACCGATATGTGGGTCGAGATCGACAAGCGCATGGCCGAGATCACCGGCGCCGAAGTCGGTGCGACCTACAAGAAGTATGTGGATGGCATCGCCTTGGGCCGGGCGCAGACGCCGGAGGATGTGGCAGGGCTGGTCGCGTACCTGGCCGGGCCGGATGCGGACTACATGACCGGGCAATCGCCGCTGATCGACGGTGGCCTTGTCTACCGCTGACATCTCAGATGTACCCAGTCCAATGTGGGAGGGGGCTTGCCCCCGATAGCAGTGTGTCAGCCACTGGAAGTATTAGCTGGTCCACCGCCATCGGGGGCAAGCCCCCTCCCACAGTGTTGACCCCGTTGTATCAGCGGGTTTTGTTCGGCATGTCGATGCCCAGTTGGTTGACGCGGCGGTACAGGGTCGCCCTTGAGATTCCCAGCGCCTGCGCGGTCGGTATCGGCTTCCAGCGATGCCGAATCAGCGCATCCAGCACCACCTGGCGCTCCGGGCTCGCGCGATCTTCCGTCAATGCTTCAACCTGTTCCCCACGCACTTCCACCGGCAAATCCGCCACCTGCACCGTCCCGCCCTCACACACCGCACAGGCATACGCCAGCACATGTCGCAGTTGCCGCACATTGCCCGGCCACGCGTACCCCAACAGCAACTCCAATGCCACCTGGCCGATACCCACCGTGATACCGCTGTTGCGCGCTTCCTGTTCCAGCAAACGGTTGATCAGCGCCAGTTTGTCGGTGCGCTCGCGCAGCGGCGGCAGGCAGAAGCGCGCGCAGCCGAGGCGAAAGTACAGGTCCTCGCGAAAGCGGCCCTCATTGACCAACACCGACAAATCGCGGTGACTGGCGCAAATCACCTGGATATCGACGGTGCGGGTTTTCGCCGCGCCCAACGGTGCCACTTCACCTTCAGCCATCACCCTCAGCAGGCGCGTCTGCAGGGCCAGAGGCATGTCGCCGATTTCATCGAGGAACAAGGTGCCGCCATCGGCCTGCACCAGCAGCCCGGGCATGCCTTTGCTGGCGGCGCCGGTAAAGGCGCCGGCCACATAGCCGAACAGCTCGCTCTCGATCAGGTTTTCCGGAATCGCTGCGCAGTTCACCGCCACGAACGGCCCACCGCGCCGGGCGCTGCGCTCGTGCAGTTGGCGGGCGAAGACTTCCTTGCCGGCGCCGGTTTCGCCTTGCACCAGTACCGGCAGGTTGCGGTCCTTGACCCGCACGGCCAGGCGCAGGTGTTCTTCGACACGGGCATCCACCAAAGGCACCAGCGGCGCACGCGCCTGTTTGCGTCGGGGCGCGTTGACCCGCACGTGCAGCGCACCCGGTTCTCCCAGCCAATGCAGTTGCTGGGTGGACTGGTCGGTGACGGTGCGCAAGGCGTTCAGGTCGAACACCTCGCCAATGTGCGCCGGCACCTGGCCAAAGCGCCGGCGCAAGGCCTGGCGCGCCTTGCTGTTCAAGGCCTGCAGGCGGCCGTCCTGGTCCCAGGCCAGCAGCAGGTCAGGCTGGCTGTCCACATAACCCGGCGTGCTGTGCGCTTGCAGCACCCAGTGCTGCTGGGCGCTGTGCATGAAGAAGGCGTTCTCGATGGCCTCGGCACTGTGCGCCACCAACTGGCGTATCAGGTGCTGGCTGCGGCGGTCATCCGGCGATTTGAGCGCCGAGGCGTCCATCACTCCCAGCAGGTTGCCCTGGGGATCGAAGATCGGCGCGGCGGAGCAGGTCAGGCCGATGAAGGCTGCGCGGAAGTGGTCGCGTTTGTGCACCGTCACCGCCGATTGACTGGTGAGCACGGTGGCCACGCCGCAGGTGCCTTCTTCGGCTTCCGACCAGCAGGTGCCGAGGTACAGGCCGGCCTTGCGGCAATCGCTGCGGATCGAGGCGTCCACGCGGTGGTCGATGGTCTGGCCCTGGGCATCGGTGAGCATCACGCAGTAGTCGGCCTGGCGCACACGGTGATGCAGTTGCCCGACGGCTTCGCCGGCAATGCGCATGAACAGTTCGGCGCGTTCGCGGCATTCCTTGAGCAAGGGTTCGCTGAGGATGCGTGGCCCCTGCAGGGAGCCGGGGTCCAGGTGGTGTTGCTCCATGGAGCGCCGCCACGAATCGAAGATCAGCGACGGCACCGGCGCCTGGGGCAGGCGGTCGGCATTGCGGACCACGCGACTGACGCAGTCGACGTGCTCCCTGGAGTTCGCGGCGAGCATAAGGCCTCCGGTTCTCGGTCTTTGTTGTTATGCCCGCCATTAAGCGCGCATGCGTCGGGCGCGACAAGCGCGGCCTGACCAACAGCCCGGGCTGAGACGCAGCGTCTCAAACCGGCTGAGACGCCGCCTTCGAGTCGCAATGCCGCGTCTCATTCTGCGATCCCGGCCCGGTTGCGACAACCGCTCTGGATCAAGGTTATGCCAGGTTTTTTACGGCCTTGGCACAGGCTGTGCTGAAGGCCCTGTAGCTGACCACGATCAGCCTTTTGTGTGCCGAGACAACCTGGAGAACAACAAGATGTCCACTCACCTGTCCACCGATCAACTGCTGCATGCCTACACCGTGATGCGCACCATCCGTGATTTCGAAGAACGCCTGCACGTGGAATTCGCCACCGGCGAGATCCCCGGTTTCGTGCACCTCTACGCCGGCCAGGAAGCCAGTGCCGCCGGAGTCATGGCTCACCTCAACGATGAAGATTGCATCGCCTCCAACCACCGTGGCCACGGCCATTGCATCGCCAAGGGCGTGGACGTGTTCGGCATGATGGCCGAGATCTACGGCAAGAAAACCGGTGTGTGTGGCGGTAAAGGCGGCTCCATGCACATTGCCGACCAGGAGAAGGGCATGCTCGGCGCCAACGGCATTGTCGGCGCGGGTGCACCGTTGGCGGCCGGTGCGGCGCTGGCCTCCAGGCTCAAGGGCAGCCAGGGCGTGGCCGTGGCGTTCTTTGGCGACGGTGGCTCCAACGAAGGTGCGGTGTTCGAAGCGATGAACCTGGCCTCGATCATGAAACTGCCGTGCCTGTTCGTTGCGGAAAACAACGGCTATGCCGAGGCCACCGGATCCGGTTGGTCGGTAGCGTGCAAGGACATCGCCGAGCGTGCCGTGGGGTTTGGCATGCCGGGGGTGATCGTCGATGGCAATGATTTCTTCGCCGTGCACGCAGCGCTTGGTGTTGCCGTGGAACGTGCGCGCAAGGGCGACGGGCCAACCTTGGTCGAAGTGAAATTGAGCCGCTTCTACGGCCATTTCGAAGGCGATGCACAAACCTATCGCGGCCCCGATGAAGTGAAGAACCTGCGGGAACACGCCGATTGCCTGGCGCTGTTCCGCCAGCGTTGCAGCACTGAAGGCTGGCTGGACGCGGCGCAATTCGAGCGCATCGATGGCGAGGTCGCCCAGCTCATCGACGACGCCGTGCGCCTGGCCAAGTCGGATCCCAAGCCCCAGGCCGCCGACCTGCTCAGCGATGTCTACGTCGCCTACCACTCATAACAACAATTCGTGGAGAGAATCTCATGGCTCGCAAAATCAGCTACCAGCAGGCAATCAACGAAGCCCTGGCCCAGGAAATGCGCCGCGACCAGAGCGTGTTCATCATCGGCCAGGACGTGTCCGGCGGCACCGGTTCCCCTGGCGAGCAGGACGCCTGGGGCGGTGTGCTTGGCGTGACCAAGGGCCTGTACCCGGAGTTTCCCGACCGCGTGCTCGATGCGCCGCTGTCCGAAGTCGGCTACGTGGGCATGGCCGTCGGCGCCGCCACCCGTGGCATGCGCCCGGTGTGCGAACTGATGTTCGTCGACTTTATCGGCTGCTGCCTCGACCAGTTGCTCAACCAGGCCGCCAAGTTCCGCTACATGTTCGGCGGCAAGACCACCACGCCGCTGGTAGTGCGCGCCATGTACGGCGCCGGGCTGCGGGCGGCCGCCCAGCATTCGCAGATGCTCACCTCGATGTGGACCCACATTCCCGGCCTCAAGGTGGTGTGCCCGGCCACGCCCTATGACGCCAAGGGCATGTTGATCCAGGCGATCCGCGACAATGACCCGGTGATCTTCCTCGAGCACAAGATGCTCTACAGCCTGCAGGGCGAAGTGCCCGAAGAGCTGTACACCGTGCCTTTCGGTGAAGCCAATTTTGTCCGCGAGGGCAGGGATGTGACCCTGGTGACCTACGGGCGAATGGTGCACATCGCCCTGGAAGCCGCGACCAGCCTGGCGCGACAAGGCATCGATTGCGAGGTGCTGGACCTGCGCACCACCAGTCCGTTGGATGCAGACAGCATCCTCGAAAGCGTGGAAAAAACCGGGCGCCTGGTGGTGATCGACGAGTCCAACCCGCGCTGCTCGATTGCCACCGATATCAGTGCATTGGTCGCCCAGCAGGGTTTTTCTTTCCTGCGCGCGCCAATCGAAATGGTCACCGCGCCGCACACGCCGGTGCCGTTCTCCGATGCACTGGAAGACCTGTACATCCCCAACGCCGCGAAGATCGAAGCCGCGGTGCTGAAGATCGCCGACAAGAGGAACGCCGCATGATCCATACCTTGACCATGCCCAAGTGGGGGCTGTCGATGACCGAGGGGCGCATCGATGTCTGGCTCAAGCAACCTGGCGACCGGGTGGAGAAGGGCGAAGAAGTGCTGGACGTGGAGACCGATAAGCTCTCCAGCAGTGTCGAGGCGTCGTTCAGTGGCGTCCTGCGCCGTGTGTTGGCACTGAGCGACGAAACCCTGCCGGTGGGCGCGTTGCTGGGGATTGTGGTGGAGGGCGAAGCCACCGAAGAGGAAATCGATGCGGTGATCGACAGCTTCAATGCCGGGTTTGTCTCCAGCAGCGCCGAAACCGAAGCTTCGGGACCGAGTGCGCAGAAAGTCGAGATAGGCGGGCGTCTGTTGCGCTATCTCGAGCTGGGCGAGGGTGGCACGCCGTTGGTACTGATTCACGGATTCGGGGGGGATCTGAACAACTGGCTGTTCAACCAACCGGTATTGGCCGCCGAACGCCGGGTAATTGCCCTGGACCTGCCAGGGCATGGCGAGTCGGGCAAGCAACTGCGCAGCGGCGATGCCGAGGAGCTGAGCCTTGCGGTGCTGGCCTTGCTCGATCACCTCAGGCTCGACCGCGTACACCTGGCCGGGCATTCCATGGGCGGGCTGGTCGCACTGACCGTTGCCGACCAGGCGCCCGCGCGTGTTGCCTCATTGACTCTGATCGCCAGCGCCGGCCTCGGCCAGGAGATCAACGGCGATTACTTGCAAGGGTTTGCCGACGCCAGCAACCGCAATGCGCTCAAGCCGCCACTGACCCAACTGTTCAGCGACCCCGCGCTGGTGACGCGGCAGATGCTGGAGGACATGCTCAAGTTCAAGCGCCTGGAAGGGGTGGACAAGGCGCTGCAGCAGCTCAATACCGCGTTGTTCGAGGGCGGACGACAGAAGCTGGACTTACGTCATCGCGTGGGCCGGCAGCCGAGCCTGGTGATCTGGGGCAGTGACGATGCGATCATCCCGGCCCGGCATGCCGAGGGGTTGGATGCCCAGGTGGAGATTCTGCCGGGGCAGGGGCATATGGTGCAGTTGGAGGCGGCGGAGCGGGTCAACCAGGTGATGGCCGCCTTCCTCAAATCCCAACCTTGAAATGCAATCAACTGTGGGAGGGGGCTTGCCCCCGATAGCGGTGGTTCAGTCAATCTTTGTGGCGACTGACACACTGCAATCGGGGGCAAGCCCCTCCCACCATTTGGATTGGATTTCAAACGGAACGCTTCAGGGTTTCGCTTGGAAGCTCTTTGAACAGGGCGCGGTAGCTGTTGGAAAACCGCCCCAAATGCCAGAACGACCAATTCATCGCCACCTCGGCCACGGTGGTCCCGGTTGAATTGAGCAACTCCCGCCGCGCCCCATTCAACCTGCGCAAGCGCAACCACTGCGCCGGGCTCATCCCGGTGTAGGTCTTGAACCCCTGTTGCAATTGGCGCAACGGCACCCCGGCAATCTGCGCCAGTTCCAGCAGGTTGACCGTTTCGTCCGGCGCGTCTGCTGCCCATTCGCCGATGCGCGCCATCAGCCGGCGTTCTTCGTTGCGGCGCTGCAAGGAGCTGCGGTCCAGGCACACGCAGGCGTTGTCGAGGATGAACAGGCAATCGTCGAGCAATTGCTGGATAAGCGCGGCAGGGTCGCTGACCGTGGACAAGCGTGTCAGCGTGCCACTGAGCCAACGGGCGAACAACGCGTTCTGCTGGCCGGTCAGCGGCGCCATGAACAAACCTTCCAGCGTCGCCACCTCCAACCCATGGCGCTGCACGAACTGCGGGCCGAACACCACCGCTACTTCACGGTAGTTTTCCGGGGTGATCCAGGTGTTGCGGCTTTCGCCATTGAGCAGGTACAGCGCGTTGTCGCTGCCGTCGAAACAGAACGCCAGGGAGCCGGCGGGCGCATTGAAATGCTGCTCGACGCGGGTGTTCATGCACTCTTCGTACACCTCCACGCCTTGCAGGTCGAGGTAGCGGATGCGCCCGGCAAAATGCCCCGGGGACATCTGTTGGTACTGCTGCACCCAGCCGGGTGTCGCACTGCATTGAGCGGCCACATCACCGGTGGTGAAGGCCTGTACGCGCAAAGCGGTTGCCTGTGTCATGGGAAGCCTGGGCGCACTCTATTGGTGCGTTGTGGTGCGTGCAAAGTGGATAGATGCCGGGGTGCGGCGGCCTCAAGATAGATCTCAATGCGCCAGGAGTACAAGCCGGTGCATGCACCCAACCCATGACGAGGTCCTTATGAACGCCCCCTTCGATCAGCTGTCCGCCTGGCTGAAAGAACACAAGATTACCGAAGTCGAATGCGTGATCAGTGATTTGACTGGCATCGCCCGCGGCAAGATTGCGCCCACCAATAAGTTCCTGCATGAGCGAGGCATGCGCCTGCCGGAAAGTGTGCTGCTGCAAACGGTAACCGGGGACTTTGTCGACGACGAGATCTACTACGACCTGCTCGACCCCGCCGACATCGACATGGTCTGTCGCCCGGTGGCCCACGCCACTTATGTGGTGCCGTGGGCCATCGAGCCCACCGCGATCGTGATCCACGACACCTTCGACAAACAGGGCAACCCCATCGAGCTGTCGCCACGCAATGTGCTGAAGAAAGTCCTGCAGCTCTACACCGACAAAGGCTGGCAGCCGATTGTCGCGCCGGAAATGGAGTTCTACCTGACCCAGCGCTGCGAAGACCCGGACCTGCCGCTGAAAACCCCCATTGGCCGCTCCGGCCGCGCGGAGACAGGCCGCCAGTCGTTTTCCATCGACGCCGCCAACGAATTCGACCCGTTGTTCGAAGATGTCTACGACTGGTGCGAAGCCCAGGGCCTGGACCTCGATACGTTGATCCACGAGGACGGCCCGGCGCAGATGGAAATCAACTTCCGCCATGGCGACGCCCTCGACCTGGCCGACCAGATCACCGTGTTCAAGCGCACCCTGCGCGAGGCCGCGCTCAAGCACAACGTGGCTGCGACCTTCATGGCCAAACCGGTGGCCGACGAGCCGGGCAGCGCCATGCACCTGCACCAGAGTGTGGTCGACATAGCCACCGGCAAACCGGTGTTCGTCGACGCCGAAGGCAACATTAGCCCGTTGTTCCTGCATCACATTGGGGGCCTGCAGAAGTACATCCCCAAGCTGCTGCCGATGTTCGCGCCCAACGTGAACTCGTTCCGCCGCTTCCTGCCGGACACTTCGGCGCCGGTCAATGTCGAGTGGGGCGAAGAAAACCGCACCGTCGGCCTGCGCGTGCCTACTTCCAGCCCGGACGCCATGCGCGTGGAAAACCGCTTGCCCGGCGCCGATGCCAATCCGTATCTGGCGATTGCGGCTAGTCTGCTGTGTGGCTATCTGGGCATGGTCGAGCAGATCGAACCGAGCGCAGCGGTGGAAGGCCGCGCCTACGAGCGTCGTAACCTGCGCCTGCCGTTCACCCTCGAGGATGCGCTGGCACGCATGGAGGACTGCGACACGGTCAAGCAGTACCTGGGCGATAAATTCGTGCGCGGCTACGTCGCGGTCAAACGCGCCGAGCACGAGAACTTCAAGCGGGTGATCAGTTCCTGGGAGCGTGAGTTCCTGCTGTTGAGCGTCTAAAAAACCAATAAAGGGGTGTCGATATGCGTCTAGTGAAACAGCTTCTCCCGCTGGCCCTGATGGCCGCGTTCAGCGCTGCCGGCCAGGCGGCGCCGACAGTCAGTATTTATAACTGGACCGACTATATCGGCGAGACCACCCTGGCCGACTTCCAGGCCAAGACCGGGATCAAGCCGATCTACGATGTGTTCGACTCCAACGAAACCCTGGAAGGCAAGTTGCTCGCCGGCCGCACCGGTTATGACGTGGTGGTGCCGTCGAATCACTTCCTGGCGCGCCAGGTCAAGGCCGGCGCGTTCCTCACGTTGGATCGTGCGCAATTGCCCAACTTCAGGAACCTCGATCCCAAGCTGCTCGCGCTGCTGGAGAAAAACGATCCGGGTAACGCGCATTCGGTGCCGTACCTGTGGGGCACTAATGGCATCGGCTACAACGTCGACAAGGTCAAGCAGGTGCTGGGCATCGACCACATCGATTCATGGGCGGTGCTGTTCGAACCGGAGAACATCAAGAAGCTCAACCAGTGCGGCGTGGCCTTCCTCGATTCGGCAGATGAGCTGTTCCCGGCGATCCTCAACTACATGGGCAAGGACCCGCGCAGCGAGAACCCGGAGGACTACAAGCAGGCCGAGGCCAAGCTGCTGACGCTGCGGCCGTACATCACCTACTTCCATTCGTCCAAGTACATCTCGGACCTGGCCAACGGTGATATCTGCGTGGCGTTCGGGTATTCCGGCGACGTGTTCCAGGCCGCCAACCGCGCCAGGGAGGCCAAGAACGGCGTGAACATCGCCTATTCGATTCCCAAGGAAGGTTCCAACCTGTGGTTCGACCTGCTGGCGATTCCCGCCGATGCGAGCAACCCCAAGGAAGCTCATGCGTTTATCAATTACCTGCTCGATCCTGAGGTGATCGCCAAGGTCAGCGCCTCGGTGGGCTATGCCAACGCCAACCCGGCGGCCAAGGCGTTCATGGCCCCGGAACTGGTGAACAACCCCGAGGTGTACCCGCCGCAGGCGGTGCTCGACAAACTCTACATTTCGACCACGCCGACCCCGGCGACCATGCGCCTGATGACCCGCGCCTGGAGCAAAGTGAAGACCAACAAATGATGCAGTCAACCGACCACGCCCGGTCTTACTACCGGGCTACGGCTAACGCCATGCCCGAGCGCCCTGCACTGGGCGGCGACCTGACCGCCGATGTGTGCGTGATCGGCGGCGGCTTCACCGGCGTCAACACCGCCATCGAGCTGGCGCAACGCGGGCTCTCGGTGATCCTGCTGGAAGCCCGGCGCATCGGCTGGGGCGCCAGCGGGCGCAACGGCGGGCAACTGATTCGCGGCATCGGCCATGACGTGTCGGGGTTCGCCAAGTACGTGGGCGAGGAGGGCGTGCGCTACCTGGAGCGCGCCGGGATTGAGTCGGTGGCCCTGGTGGGCCAGCGCATCCGCGAGCACGGGATTGACTGCGACCTGCGCTGGGGCTTTTGCGAATTGGCCAATACGCCCGCGCAGTTCGCCGCGTTCAAGGGCGAGCAAGCGCACCTGGCGGCGCTGGGGTATACCCATGAAACGCGCCTGGTCGGCCCGCAAGATATGCCGCACGTGGTCGGTTCGACGGTGTATGCCGGGGGGCTGGTGGACATGGGCTCCGGGCATTTGCATCCGCTGAACCTGGTGCTGGGTGAAGCGCAGTTGGCCGAGTCCCTTGGCGTGCGGATTTTCGAGCACACCGAAGTGCTGCAGCTCATTCACGGCGACACGGTGCAAGTGCGCTGCGTCGGCGGCACGGTGCGCGCGGCCAGCCTGGTGCTGGCCTGCAATGCGCATTTGGAGGAGCTGGAATCGCGTTTGAGCGGCAAGGTGCTTCCGGCCGGCAGCTACATCATCGCCACCGAGCCGTTATCGGAGGCCGTCGCCCAGCAGTTGATCCCGCAGAACCTGGCGCTGTGCGACCAGAAAGTCGGGTTGGATTACTACCGATTGTCCGCTGACCGGCGCCTGTTGTTCGGCGGCGCCTGCCATTACTCCGGACGCGATCCGGCGGACATCGCCGCCTACATGCGCCCGAATATGCTCAAGGTATTCCCGCAACTGGCGCAGACCGCCATCGAGTTTCAGTGGGGCGGCAAGATCGGCATCACCGCTAATCGTTTTCCGCAGGTGGGTAGGCTCAAGCAGTACCCCAATGTGTTTTATGCCCAGGGGTATTCCGGGCATGGGTTGAACGTGACGCACTGGTGCGCAAGGTTGCTGGCCGAGGGGATTCACGCGGGTGTGAGCCCTGGCCTGGATATTTTCAGCCAGGTGCCGCATATGACCTTCCCGGGGGGGAAGGCATTGCGGTCACCGCTGTTGGCGTTGGGGATGATGTGGTTTCGGTTGCGGGAACTGATGGGGTGATCAGACTGTGGGCTTGGTCAGCACCTTCCTGAAGATCTCCGCAGTCTAGAATCTGCTCAACGACCACAGCGACCCTTTGCACCTCTGGTGATTCCAGGTGCCAGTCGTCCGGGGCGGATTGCCGAAGACGTCGCGGCGTTGTCTGAACAGATCCCGGCAGCCTTCTGGCAGGCCCTGCGCGAGGCCCGACTGGTTTCGGACCGTGCGCCCCTGCCGCTTTAAATTCAGGAGTTCAACCGATGAAAATTGATGTGAGCGGTAAAGTAGCGATTGTCAGCGGCAGTACCGCCGGCATAGGCCTGGGAATCAGCCAGGCGCTTGCAGCCTCTGGCGCCACGGTGGTGGTGATCGGGCGTGAAGCCGGCAAGGTCGACGATGCACTGGCGAGCATCCGCCAGGCTGTCCCGGGCGCAGACCTGCGTGGGCTGGTGGCTGATCTTGGCACCGCAGAGGGCGCAGAGAAACTGTTTGCCGCCGAACCGCGTGCCGACATTCTGGTCAACAACCTGGGCATCTTCAACGATGTGGATTTTTTCGAGGCCTCGGACACCGAATGGACGCGTTTCTATGAGGTCAATGTGATCTCCGGCGTGCGCCTGGCGCGGCATTATGTGCCGGGCATGGTCGAACAGGGCTGGGGTCGGGTGATCTTCGTGTCGTCGGAGTCGGGCGTGGCGACACCGGCGGACATGATCAATTACGGCGTGACCAAAAGCGCCAACCTGGCGGTGTCCCATGGCCTGGCCAAGCGCCTGGCGGGCACGGGAGTGACGGTGAACGCCGTGCTGCCCGGCCCGACCTTTACCGACGGCCTGGAGCAGATGCTCAAGGACGCCACACAAAAATCCGGGCGCAGTGCGCGGGATGAGGCGGATGTGTTTGTGCGCAATGCGCGGCCGACGTCGATCATCCAGCGGGCGGCGAATGTGGATGAAGTCGCCAACCTGGTGGCGTACATTGCTTCACCGCTTTCTTCTGCGACCACAGGGGCTGCATTGCGCGTCGACGGTGGTGTGGTCGACAGCATGGCGATCTGAGTTGTTTTTCATTTTCTGGAGTATTTATCGTGGCAACAGCGTCTTCTGTGATTGAAATCCCGGTATCGGCCGATCAGGTCTGGCAATTGGTCGGCGGCTTCAACAGCCTGCCGGACTGGTTGCCGTTTATTGTCAAAAGCGAGGCGGGCGATGGCGGCCGTGTGCGTCATCTGCAGACCGCCGACGGTAGTGTGGTGGTGGAGCGGTTGCAGCGCTTTGATAACGTCGGGCGTACCTACAGCTATACCATCGAGCAGTCGCCGTTTCCGGTGAGTGCGTACCTGGCGACGTTGCAGGTCGAGGCGTTGGGCGAGGCGTCAGCGAAAGTGACTTGGTCAGGTGTGTTCACGCCGGTGGCGGGGACTACGGATGCGGCGGTGGAGGAGTTGTTTGCCGGTGTCTACAGCGGTGGCCTTGAGGCCCTGCGCGCCAACTTTCCGGCCTGATCCAGTCCAATGTGGGAAGGGCAAGTCCCCTCCCACATTGGGACACCAGTGGTTTCAGGCCTCGGGCATCAGTTGCTGGCGGCACTCCAGGACTAACCGGGCGCCGCCTTGTTCGCTCGTACCCACGTCCAACTTGAACCCATGCAAGTTGATGATCGCCGCCACAATCGACAGGCCCAAGCCGAACCCGCCTTGCTGGTCGCTTTCATCCACCCGATAGAAACGCTGGAATACCGCATCCCGCTCCGCCGCCGGTATGCCCGGCCCGGAGTCGTGCACTTCGATGCGCGTGCTGCCCGCATCATTGACCCCGCGCAGGATCACCGTGCCGCCCGGTGGGGAGAACTTGATCGAGTTGCTCAGCAGGTTGGCCAGGGCTTCGAACAACAGGGCGCGGTCGCCGGTGATCCACGGCAGGGACTCCGGGGTTTCGAGCTTCAGTTGCAGCTCGCCTTCCTCGGCCAGGGGCAGGTAGAAGTCGTGCAATTCGCGCAGTAGCGGCAACGGGTCCATGACCAGGAAACCTGAGCGACGCTGATGGTCTTCCAGCTCGGAGATACGCAACAGCCCGCGAAAGCGCGCCATCAGGGTGTCGGTCTCGGCAATCGCGTCATCCAGTTTCACCGCGTAGCCAGACTCTGCTTCGGCCTCCTGTTTGATGCGATACAGCTGCGCACGCAGGCGTGTCAGCGGGGTGCGCAGGTCATGGGCGATGTTGTCGCACACGCCCTTGACCTCGTTCATCAGCTTCTCGATACGGTCGAGCATGGCGTTGACGATGGCCGCGAGCATGTCCAGTTCGTCACGTCGGTTGGACAGTGGCAGGCGGTGAGTCAGGTCGCCGGCGACGATGGCTTCGGCACTGGCCTGGATCCCACGGATTCGCCGCAACGGGCGGCGGCGCAACAGGTGCCAGCCGGCGGCGCCCGGAATAATTGTCAGGGACAGTGCCCAGAGCAGGGCGTGCCAGATGATGCGGGTCACACCGAACAGTGAGCCGTTGGCCCGCACCAGCACCAGCCAGCGGCCGTCTTCGGTGTGGGTGGCCACGGCATCGCAGCTGTCCTTGGGCAACTTGGGGTCGTCGGACTCGACACAATTGACCAGTGCGTGGATCTTGCCGTCCAGGGGCAGGTCCGGCGGCACCGCGCGGATCGGCCCGCTCAAGGGGCGGAATTGCTCATCGAACAGGCCGTAGGCATCCACACCCTTCATGTCGAAGGTCATGCTGGTGGTCAGGGCTTCCACCAGTTCTTCGCCGTCGAAGCGCTGGAACAGGTGCTGGCGTTGCATAAGGGAGTGGCGCGACAGGTCGCCCAGGTAACCGGACACCTCGTAATACAGCACCCCCATGAGGATGCAGCTCCAGGCCACGAACAGCGAGCTGTACAGCGCCAGCAAACGGCTGCTGGAAGAGCGCCAGCCCTTAGAGGGGTTCAGCAATGACATAACCGGAGCCTCGCACCGTGCGGATCAGCGGCGGGAGGCCCGGTGGGTCGATCTTTTTGCGCAGACGGCCGATGTGCACGTCGATCAGGTTGGTACCCGGGTCGAAGTGATAGCCCCAGACTTCCTCGAAGATCATCATTCGCGACAGAATCTGCCCGGTATTGCGCATCAGGAATTCCAGCAGCTTGTATTCGGTGGGCAGCAGGCTCAGGGGTTGATCGGCGCGGCTGGCTTCGCGGCTGATCAGGTTCAGTTCCAGATCGGCCACGCGCAGGGCGGTTTCGAATTCCTGGACCGTGCTTTTGCGCCGCAGCAGCACTTCGACGCGCGCCGCCATTTCATCCGAGGCGAACGGTTTGGTGAGGTAGTCATCACCGCCGGCACGCAGGCCACGCACACGTTCGTCCACATCGGAGAGGGCGCTGATCATCAGGATCGGCGTGGAGACGCCGATGGTGCGCAGGGTGGTGACGATGGCCAGGCCATCGAGTTCCGGCAGCATGCGGTCGAGGGTGATCAGGTCGTAATCGCCGCTCACGGCGCGGACCAGGCCTTCGCGGCCGTTGTCTACCCAATCTACATCCAGTCCATGGCTACTCAGCTCGGCGACAATCTCGCGGGCCGTTACGGCGTCATCCTCGATGGTCAAAATTCGGGTCATGGGATTACCTTTACACTGGAAGACCGCAATCGCCGGTAAGCCGGCTCCTACAGAAGTGGGGGCATTTTGCCAAGAAATGGCTGAATGCTTCCTAAATAAAACTTCATGTTGGCAAAACTGACACAGATTTCATCGCCGGGCCGGGGAGTGCATAACGCCCGCTTCAAACCGCCATTTCTTGCAAGTTGCATGGATCAGGTTAGTTCAATTTACTTAACTATCTGAAATGTAAGGGATTTATTTTTTGCGCCGACTGGCATGGTGCCTGCACTGTCTGTTTTGAGACTTGTAACACTATTTTTCTGCCTTGGAGCAAAACAACAATGATCACATCCTCATCCACGCTGCAAGAGTCGAGCGCGCTCTCCGGGGTTTCCTGGGGGGCGATTTTTGCCGGGGCCGCCGCCGCGGCTGCGTTGTCGCTGATCCTGGTGCTGCTGGGCTTCGGCCTGGGCTTTTCGGCGGTGTCGCCGTGGGCTGACAGCGGTATCAGCGCAAAAGGGCTGGGCATTTCCACGATTGTCTGGCTGGCCTTTACCCAGATCGTCGCATCCGGCCTGGGTGGCTACATCGCCGGTCGGTTGCGTGTGAAGTGGGCCAATATGCACGGTGATGAGGTGTACTTCCGCGACACCGCCCATGGCTTCCTGGCCTGGGCTGTTGCCACGTTGATCACGGCGGTGCTGGTAGTCGGTTCGGTCGGCAGTGTGGTCAGCGGTGGTGTGAAAGCCGGCGCCAGCGTTGCAGCCGGTGCAGCCAGTGGTATCACCCAAGCCGCCGGCAGTGCCGCCAAAGGCGTCAACGGTGGCGATTTCGACTATTACGTCGACAGCCTGTTCCGTGATGATCGCCCGGTCGCCGTCAGCGATGACGCCGCCCACGGTGTGGTAGCGCGCATCTTCACCCGCACCCTCAGCAACGACGGTCAGCTTGCGCCAGAAGACCGTGCCTACCTGGCACAGCTGATCAGCCAGCGCACCAACCTCAGCCAGGCGGATGCCGAAGCGCGTATCGACAAAGTCTACGGCGATGCCCGTAAAGCGGTGGAAGACGCCAAGCTCAAAGCCAAGCAAGCCGCGGAAACCGCCGCCAAAGTCGCTGCGTACACCTCGCTGTGGACCTTTGTCGCGCTGTTGATCGGTGCGTTCTTCGCCAGCCTCGCCGCTACCTTCGGCGGTCGCCGCCGCGATGCCGTGGTGTATGTCGAAACCGAACACTTCGTTCGTTAATCAATTCAAGGAGAACAACATGCGCTCATTACTGCTCTGGTTCCTCGGCGTGCCTATCCCGGTGATCATCCTGATTGCGATCTTCATGCACTGATTACGGGTTTACCCAAGCCGCGCCTGTTTTTACAAGCGCGGCTTTTTACTGTCTGCAGGCACGAGGCTTATACCTGTCAGGTTTGACAGTATCGTCGGGCGTTGAAAGTGCTTAGTTTGGTCCAACCTCCAACTCAGCGAGTACACCGCCATGAACCAGACGACCGGCACGTTGACGGCACATGTCGTCAACCCACAAGTCACCCCACCGAACCAACCCTTTATCGGCGATCCGGGTGAAATGTTGATGTACCGATCAGGTGGCTTCATACAGATTGCCGCAACGCAAAGGTTGGGATCCACTGTCAATGATTACAACGGTCTCAATTTCCGTATACCGGACATCATTCCGGGCAGTGGGCAGCAAACTTTCGTATTTGATGTCGATGCTCAGGGCATTTATTGGGCTCATGAACATGGAGGTATCACTCCGTACCCGGCTGAAAATGGCACCATCGAAGTTTCACTGGACCTGAACGACACACTGGTGGGGGCGTTCAGCTTTTCAGGGAAAAACGGCAGCCATCAAGTCAGCGTCAGCCAAGGTCGGCTCGAGCTGACGGGCTTTATTACCCAGCCAGTACCGGTACGGCCGCCGCCGGTCACAGGTTCAGGCTATATGCGAGGTGATGTCGTAGGCGGACCTTTGCCAAACCCGAACTTTGACGCGGAAGTTGTCAGCCTCAGAGAAGTCGACGGTGGTGGCATTATCAAGAACTACTTTGAAATCATCGGCAGGCAGTACGATGAGTTCAGGGTTCAGAACTATGTTGCCATCTTGCTGGACATTGACCAGACGGCTTCGACTTACATGTTGGGGAGCAACCGTGAAGCCTGGGCTCTTTTTGCGATGATGGACTCCTTTGGGTTTGCGTATGCCATCAGCGGGTCGTTGAACTTCACCTCTTTGCCTGCCAGCGGTCGCGCGGCCGGCAGCCTCGACTGCATGGTACAGAAGAATCAGGAGCCACCCTTCCATGTCAATGTTGTGTTCGATATCGTGCCCTAAGTTCAGCCGGTGGGCCTGCCGAGTTCTCACGCAATTGTTAATAGCGGCTTAACCCGCGCTTGGCTAGACTCGCGCCCCATGACCCGCCTTCTGCATTTAGTCCTCGTCCTGTTGTTGAGCCTCACGCTTCCCCTGACCGGGATGGCGGGGGTGCCATCAAGCACCGAGCCGTGCCCGATGAAGATGTCGGACATGCCGATGATGAGCGACATGTCGCCTGACTGCTGCCAGGACGGCGCGGATCATGGCAAGGCCTGTAAACCCGGTCAGGAATGCAAGACCGGTGGCGTGCTGCAATTCTCCCTGCCGCTGCTCAAGGCTCCCTTGACCCCGGCCCATCCGCTGCTCGTCGGCACCGCTTCCGATTTTATCCCCGATCGCACGCCGTCCGGCGTCTGGCGCCCACCCCGGGCCTGATTCCTGTTGCACCTCAAGACGCATCCCCTGACCGGGATGGTTTTGCTGTGGGCCGCCTGACGCGGTGCACAGCGCAACGGAACAGGAATTTTCAACATGAATGCCTCCTACCTGCGCGCCCTGGTGGTGGGCGTGCTGGCGTGGCCGGCGTTGGCGAATGCGCTGACCCTGGATGACGCCCTGCGCCTGGCGCAAAACAATGCACCGTCGCTGCTGGCCGAGTCGGCCAAGTTGCAGGCCGCCACCCAGGCGGCGATCCCGGCGGGCGAATTGCCTGACCCGAAGCTGGTGGTCGGCCTGCAGGACTTTCCCATTGGCGGGCCCAATCGCGGCACGTTGTATGGCGATGAGATGACGCAACAGATGATCGGCATCCAGCAACAGATGCCCAGCCGCGACAAGCGCAAGGCCCGGGTCGAGCTGGCCGATGCAACCGTCGAGCGGGCGGCCGCCGAAGGGCGCATCGAGCGCCTGAACGTGCGCCAGGCCACGGCCCAGGCCTGGATTCGTGCGTATGCGGTCGCGCGCAAGCAAGCCCTGTTCAAGGACTTCTACCAACAGAACCGCCTGTTGCAAGACACCGTGCGTGCGCAGTTGGCCGGCGGCCGTGGCCAGGCCGCCGACGCGGTCATCCCTCGGCAGGAAGCCGCGGAGCTGGCCGGGCGCGAAGATGAGTTGACCCAGCAACGTACCCAGGCCCGCGCCGCGCTCAAGCGCTGGATCGGCCCGGCCGCCAACGAAGTCCCCAGCGGGCAACTGCCCGACTGGACCTTCGACCCCCATAGCCTGAACCACAATCTGCATCAGCACCCGGCACTGCAAGCCTACGTGCCACGCACCCGTGAAGCGCAGGCGCGGTTGCAGGAGGCCAAGGCGCAAAAGACCTCGGACTGGAGTTGGGAGGTCGATTACGGGCATCGCAGCCGTGAGTTCGGTGACATGGTCAACGTGCAGTTCACCTTTGACTTGCCGATCTTCCCCGGCCGTCGACAAAACCCCGGCATCGCCGCCAAGCAGGCCGAGTTGGACCAGCTCGACGCCGAGCGCGAGGCCGCTACCCGTGAGCATATCCAGATGCTCGATGACGACTTGGCCGACTACCAGCGCCTGGACCGTGCGGTGCAGCGTAGCCAGGACAGCCTGGTGCCGCTGGCCGAGGAAAAAGTCGGCTTGAGCCTGGCCGGCTATCGCGCCGGCAAAGGCGACTTGATGACGCTGGTCAACGCGCGCCGTGAACTGGTCGAAGCCCGTTTCAAACAGATCGATGCCATCGAGCAACGCGCCCTGGTCGGCGCGCAGCTGTATTTCGCCTATGGGGAACCCGCCAATGAATAACCGAATCGTGGCCGCTGTATTGCTGCTGGGCCTGGGAGCGGGCTACGGGCTGGCGCAGTGGCAGCCCGGCGCCTCATCCATGCCCGCCAAGGCCGACAGGCAGGCGCTGTACTGGTACGACCCGATGTTCCCGCAACAACAGTTCGATAAGCCCGGCAAGTCGCCGTTCATGGACATGCAGCTGGTGCCGCGCTACGCCGACGGGGCCGCATCGGCGGCCACGCCGGCGGTGCAGATTGACCCAGGCCTGGCGCAGAACATCGGCGTGCGCCTGGCGAGCGTGAGCCGCGGCGTGCTGACGTCCCGCCTGGAGCTGTCGGGTGTTCTGGCCTTCAACGAGCGTGATGTGGCGGTGGTGCAGGCGCGGGCGGCGGGGTTTGTCGAGCGGGTCTACGCACGGGCACCGGGGGATGTGCTCAAGGCTGGCGCGCCATTGGTGGACCTGCTGATACCCGAGTGGGCGGCCGCCCAGGAAGAGTTCCTGGCCCTGCGGCGCAGCGGCGAGCGCGGCTTGATCGACGCTGCCCGCCAACGCCTGCGTCTGAGCGGGATGCCGGCGGGGTTGATTGCGCAGATGGAGCGCAGCGGCCAGGTGCAGTCGGTCCTGACCGTGACCAGCCCGATCAGCGGCGCGCTGCAAACCCTTGAGGTGCGCGAAGGCATGACGGTGACGCCGGGGCAGACCCTGGCGCGGTTCAACGGCCTGGATCAGGTGTGGTTGCAGGTCGCCGTGCCTGAAGCCCAAAGCGCAATGTTGAACGTGGGGCAACGGGTGCAGAGCCACTTTGTCGGTTTACCGGGCAAGACGCTCGACGGCACGGTCAGCGCGATCTTGCCTGCCACCGCCATGGACAGCCGCACTGTGCAAGTGCGGGTCGAGCTGCCCAACCCCGACGGCGCCCTGCGCCCTGGCATGACCGCCCAGGTCAGTCTGGCGCAGACCGACGGGCAAGCGCTGTTGCAGGTGCCCAGCGAAGCGTTGATCCGCACCGGCAAGCGCGTGCTGGTGATGCTGGCCGAGGAGGGCGGGCGCTATCGTCCGGTCGAGGTTGAAACCGGGGTAGAAAACCAGGACCACACAGTGATCCTCAGCGGCCTGCAGGAAGGCCAACAGGTGGTCGCCTCCGGGCAGTTCCTGCTCGACTCCGAGGCCAGTCTCAAGGGTGTTACGGCCACCGCGGCCGAAGCAGCGATGAACATGCAGCCGGGAGCCCAGCCATGATCGCCCTGTTGATTCGCGGGTCGGTGGCCAATCGTTTTCTGGTGCTGCTCGCCACCTTGTTCATCACCGCGTGGGGTGTCTGGTCGGTGCAGAACACACCCGTCGACGCTTTGCCAGATCTCTCGGATGTGCAGGTGATCATCCGCACCCCGTACCCGGGCCAGGCGCCGCAGATCGTCGAGAACCAGGTCACGTACCCGATGACCACCACCATGCTCTCGGTGCCGGGGGCCAAGACCGTGCGCGGTTTTTCGTTCTTCGGCGACAGCTACGTGTACGTGTTGTTCGACGAAGGCACCGACCTGTACTGGGCGCGCTCGCGGGTGCTGGAATACCTCAGCCAGTTGCAGGCGCGGCTGCCCGCATCAGCCAAACCGTCATTGGGGCCGGACGCCACCGGCGTGGGCTGGATCTACCAGTACGCCTTGGTGGACCGCACCGGCCAGCACGACCTGGCGCAATTGCGCGCGTTGCAGGACTGGTTCCTCAAGTTCGAACTCAAGACCCTGCCAAACGTGGCGGAGGTCGCTACCATCGGCGGCCAGGTCAAGCAATATCAGGTGCAGCTCGATCCGCTGGCCCTGGCCAGTCGCGGCATCACCCAGGTACAGGTGAAAGCAGCGATTGACCAGGCCAACCAGGAAGCCGGCGGCTCGGTATTGAACCTGGGCGAGTCCGAGTATGTGGTGCGCGCCTCCGGCTACCTGAAGAATCTCTCCGACTTCCGTGCCATCCCGCTGCGCCTGGACGCCAACAATGTGCCGGTCACCCTCGGCGACGTGGCGAACATCCAGCTGGGCCCGGACCTGCGCCGGGGCATCAGTGAGCTGGACGGTGAGGGCGAAGCGGTCGGCGGCGTGGTAATCCTGCGCAGCGGCAAGAATGCGCGGGAAGCCATCGCGGCGGTCAAGACCAAACTGGAACAGTTGAAAAGCAGCCTGCCGCCCGGTGTTGAAATCGTCACCACCTACGACCGCAGCAAGCTGATCGACCGTGCCGTGGATAACCTCAGCCATAAACTGCTGGAAGAGTTCCTGGTGGTGGCGCTGGTGTGCGGGATTTTCCTGTGGCACCTGCGTTCGTCCCTGGTGGCGATCATCTCGTTGCCGGTGGGCGTATTGATCGCGTTTATCGTCATGCGTTTCCAGGGCATCAACGCCAACATCATGTCCCTGGGCGGCATTGCGATCGCCATTGGCGCGATGGTCGATGCGGCGGTGGTGATGATCGAAAACGCCCACAAGAAAATCGAAGCCTGGCACCACGCCCATCCCGGCCGGGAACTCAAGGGCGATGAGCACTGGAAGGTGATGACGGACGCCGCGGTCGAGGTGGGCCCGGCGCTGTTTTTCTGTCTGCTGATCATTACGCTGTCGTTTATTCCGGTGTTCACCTTGCAGGCCCAGGAAGGCCGTCTGTTCGGGCCGCTGGCCTACACCAAGACCTACGCCATGGCGGCCGCCGCCGGGTTGTCGGTGACCCTGGTCCCGGTGCTGATGGGCTACTGGATTCGCGGGCGCATACCCGACGAGCAACGCAACCCGCTCAATCGCGGCCTGATCAAGCTCTACCAGCCGGCGCTGGAGGCGGTGCTGCGCTGGCCGCGCATGACCTTGCTGGTGGCGCTGCTGGTGGTGGCGAGCGCGCTGTGGCCGGTGTCGAAACTGGGCGGGGAATTCCTGCCGCCGCTGGATGAGGGCGACTTGCTGTACATGCCTTCGGCGCTGCCGGGCTTGTCGACACAGACGGCGGGCGAATTGCTGCAACGCACCGACCGCCTGATCAAGACCGTGCCCGAAGTCGCTCACGTATTTGGCAAGGCCGGTCGTGCCGAAACCGCCACCGACCCGGCGCCGCTGGAGATGTTCGAGACCACCATCGCGTTCAAGCCCAAGGATCAATGGCGCCCCGGCATGACCCCGGACAAACTGGTCAAGGAGCTGGACCGCGTGGTGCAGGTGCCGGGCCTGACCAATATCTGGATTCCGCCGATCCGCAACCGCATCGACATGCTGGCCACCGGGGTCAAGAGCCCGATTGGCGTAAAGGTCGCAGGCACCCGCCTGATGCAGATCGATGCGGTGACCCAGGCCGTGGAGAAAGTCGCCAAGACCGTGCCGGGCGTGAGTTCGGCGTTGGCCGAACGCCTGACCGGCGGGCGCTACATCGACGTCGACATCGACCGTGCCGCCGCCGCGCAATACGGGCTGAACATCAGCGATGTGCAGTCCATCGTGTCGGGCGCGGTGGGCGGTGAAACCATTGGCGAAACCGTGGAAGGCCTGGCGCGTTTCCCTATCAGCCTGCGCTATCCGAAGGAATGGCGCGACTCGGTGGAGGCGCTACGCAACCTGCCGGTGTACACGCCGCAGGGCAGCCAGATCACTTTGGGCACGGTCGCCAGGATCAAGATCAATGATGGTCCGCCGATGCTAAAGAGCGAAAACGCGCGGCCTTCCGGCTGGGTCTATATCGACGTGCGTGATCGTGACCTGGCCTCGGTGGTCAGGGACCTGCGTGCGGCGATCAACCAGCAGGTGCAACTGCAACCGGGCATGAGCCTCAGTTATTCGGGGCAGTTCGAGTTCCTCGAACGCGCCAATCAGCGCCTGAAGCTGGTGGTGCCGGCCACCTTGCTGATCATCTTTGTACTGCTGTACCTGACCTTTCGCCGGGTGGGGGAGGCGTTGCTGATCCTGGCGACCTTGCCGTTCGCGTTGACCGGCGGCGTGTGGCTGCTTTACTGGCTGGGCTTCAACCTGTCGGTGGCCACGGGCGTGGGCTTTATCGCGCTGGCGGGGGTGTCGGCGGAGTTCGGCGTGATCATGCTGCTGTACCTGAGGAACGCCTGGGCCGAGCGCAAGGATGGCAATCTATTGGCGGCCATCACCGAAGGCGCAGTCATGCGGGTTCGGCCCAAGGCGATGACGGTGGCGGTGATCATCGCCGGGCTACTGCCGATTTTGCTGGGCAGCGGCACCGGCAGTGAGGTGATGAGCCGGATTGCTGCGCCGATGATTGGCGGGATGCTGACGGCGCCGTTGCTATCGCTGTTCGTCATTCCCGCAGCCTACTACCTGATGCGCCGCCGATAAACATGTGGGAGGGGGCTTGCCCCCGATAGCGCAGGATCAGGCACAAATCCAGTGACTGACACACCGCTATCGGGAGCAAGCTCCCTCCCACAAGGGATCTCCAACGCCGGCAGGTTCAGTCGTCGAACCCGACCTGCTCGTGAATCTCATCCACCTTCAACTCCAACCGGTACGCCACCGCAATAAACAACGCCTGGCACAGGCACAAGGTGGCACTCAACGAGCGGAAGGCGAACGACGAGCCTTCATTCACCAACAGCACCGCGTTAGCCCGCTTGGCCAGGGGCGACAGGTTGCTGTCGGTGATGATCAGCGTCTTGGCCTGGTGGTGCTGGGCGATGCGCAGGCAGTGCTGGGTCTCTTTGCCGTAGGGCGTGAAACTGATGGCGATCACCAGGTCATTGGCGCGCACGCTGCGCATCTGCTCGCGGTAGCTGCCGCCCAGGCCCGAGATCAGGTGGATGCGCTTGTTGGTGTGCTGCAGGTTGTAGACCAGGTAATCGGCCACCGCAAAGGAACGGCGCACGCCGACCACGTAGATATTGTCGGCGTTGACCACCAGGTCCACGGCTTTGTCGAACGCGGCATCGTCGAGCTCCAGCCCCAGACGCTCGATGCCGGACAAGGTCGCGTTGACGCATTCGCGCGCCAGGTCGCCGCCGCTGGCTTTCTGCGACTTGTTGGCGATCATGCTGCGGATGCGTTGCTGGTAGTTCTGCACCGGCGTGGTTTTGTGGGTGTAGGCCTCGCGGAACAGCGCCTGCATCTCGCTGAACCCACTGAACCCGAAACGCTGCGAGAAACGCACGATGGCCGACGGGTGCACTTCGCATTCACGGGCGATGTCGCTGATGCGGTCGACCATGATCCGGTCGCTCTGCTGGCTCATGTAGCTGGCGATGCGCTTGAGCTGGCGCGGCAGGCTCTCGTATTCGTCGGTGATCAGCTGCAACAGGCGCTCGGCATTGATCGGAGGGCTGGCGATAGAGTCTTCCAGGGTGGTCTCGGGATCGGTGCGGGACATGGGCAATCCTTCTGGCGTTTTCGTCTGTTGCGCTGATGGGTGGCGCAAGTCTACAGGGTAGGCGCAAAAAAATACCCCGGCATCACGGCCGGCGTGGCCTGCTGAAACGATGCAGTGTGGTGGAAGCGCCCCTGTACGAGCTTAATGGAAAAAATATTCCAATGAAAAAATATATGGAATAAATATTGATTGGTGCCGCCGGACGTTCTAGTCTGCTCCTACCAAGAGCGTTTGCCGCCCCACGGCGGCACAACGCAGGCTGATAAAAATAACAGGAGCCAGCATGGGCCAGACTCGTTTTGCCAGTGGGCGTCAATTGGATCTGATTTGCCTCGGGCGCCTGGGCGTCGACCTCTATGCACAGCAAGTCGGTGCGCGGCTTGAGGACGTGTCCAGCTTCGCCAAGTACCTCGGCGGGTCCTCCGCCAACATCGCCTTCGGCACTGCCAGGCTCGGGCTCAAGTCGGCGATGCTGAGCCGGGTCGGCGACGACCACATGGGCCGCTTCCTGGTGGAGTCCCTGGCCCGCGAAGGCTGCGATGTCAGCGGCATCAAGGTCGACCCGGAACGCCTCACCGCCCTGGTGTTGCTCGGCCTCAAGGACCGCGAAACCTTCCCCCTGGTGTTCTACCGCGAAAACTGCGCCGACATGGCCTTGCGTGCCGAAGACGTCAACGAAGCCTTTATCGCGTCCAGTAAAGCCCTGCTGATCACAGGCACGCATTTCTCCACTGACGGCGTGTACAAGGCCAGCATCCAGGCGCTGGATTACGCGGCCAGGCACAACGTCAAGCGTGTGCTGGATATCGATTACCGCCCGGTGCTGTGGGGCCTGGCGGGCAAGGCCGATGGCGAAACCCGTTTTGTTGCCGACCAGAATGTCAGCCAGCACGTGCAGAAGATCCTGCCGCGCTTCGACCTGATCGTCGGCACCGAAGAAGAATTCCTCATCGCGGGCGGCAGTGAAGACTTGCTCACCGCGTTGCGCAAGGTGCGCGAACTGACCCCGGCGACCCTGGTGGTCAAGCTTGGCCCGCAAGGCTGCACGGTCATCCACGGCGCCATCCCCGCACGCTTGGAAGACGGCGCCATCTACCCCGGCGTGCGCGTGGAAGTGCTTAACGTGCTGGGGGCCGGCGATGCGTTCATGTCGGGCTTCCTCAGCGGCTGGCTCAACGATGCCAGCGACGAGCGTTGCAGCCAGTTGGCCAATGCCTGCGGTGGCCTGGTGGTTTCGCGCCACGCCTGCGCACCGGCGATGCCGACGCCGGCGGAGCTGGAATACCTGTTCAACAGCCCGGTGCCGATTACCCGTCCGGACCAGGACGTGACCCTGCAACGCCTGCACCGTGTGACGGTACCGCGCAAATGCTGGAAGCAGCTGTTCGTGTTTGCCTTCGACCACCGCTGGCAACTGGTGGACCTGGCACAAAAGGGCGGCCAGGACCTTGCGCGCATCAGCGAGGCCAAGCAACTGTTTATCCAGGCCATCGAACGCGTCGAGCAAAAGCTCGCCGAACAAGGCGTAGAGGCCGATGTCGGCCTGCTCGCCGACCAGCGCTTCGGCCAGGACGCACTCAACGCCGCCAGCGGTCGTGGCTGGTGGATCGCGCGCCCGGTGGAAGTGCAGAACTCGCGGCCGCTGGCGTTTGAGCATGGCCGTTCGGTGGGCAGCAACCTGATTGCCTGGCCCCAGGAACAGATCATCAAGTGCCTGGTGCAATTCCATCCGGATGACGAACCGCTGCTGCGCCTGGAACAGGAAGCGCAACTGAAAGCGGTGTACGAAGCGTCGATTGTCAGCGGTCATGAACTGCTGCTGGAAGTCATCCCACCCAAAGACCACCCGTCCACCTATCCCGACGTGCTCTATCGCAGCCTCAAGCGCCTGTACAACCTGGGGATCTACCCGGCGTGGTGGAAGATCGAGGCGCAATCGGCCGAGGACTGGCGCAAGCTCGACGCCCTGATCCAGGAGCGCGACCCCTACTGCCGTGGCGTGGTGCTGCTGGGCCTGAATGCCTCGGCCGAATGCCTCGCCGATGGCTTCCAGCAGGCCCGCCTGAGCACCACCTGCCGAGGCTTTGCCGTGGGCCGCACGATCTTCCAGGCGCCGAGCCGGGCGTGGATGGCGGGGGAGATCGACGATGAAACCCTGATCCAGCAGGTGCAGGCCACGTTCGAACAACTGATCAACGCCTGGCGCAGTTCCCGAGGCTAAACCCAGTTCTTGATTTGAAATGCAATCCAATGTGGGAGGGGGCTTGCCCCCGATTGCGGTTGTTCAGTGACAGCAGTGGTGTCTGACACTCAGCTATCGGGGGCAAGCCCCCTCCCACATACAGCAAAAAGCAGATCTCAGTGATACCTGAAAATAATAAAGGTGCAGCCATGCCCGCAATCCGAATTGGCATCAACCCGATCTCCTGGAGCAACGACGACCTGCCGGCCCTGGGCGGTGAAACGCCCCTGAGCACCGCCCTCAGCGAAGGCAAGGAAATCGGCTACGAAGGCTTCGAGCTCAACGGCAAATTCCCCAAGGACGCCAAGGGCGTTGGCGATGTGTTGCGCCCGTATGACCTGGCGCTGGTTTCCGGCTGGTACTCCAGCCGCCTGGCCCGGCGCTCGGTGGCGGAAGAAATCGAGGCCATCGCCGGCCATGTCGAGTTGCTCAAACAGAACGGCGCCTCGGTACTGGTCTACGGCGAAGTGGCCGATTCGATCCAGGGCTCGCGCATCCGCCTGATCGAGCGCCCGCGTTTCCACAGCGAACAGGCCTGGCAGGACTATGCCGACAAACTCACCGAACTGGCGCGGTTCACCCTGTCCCAGGGTGTGCGCCTGGCGTATCACCACCATATGGGCGCGTACGTCGAGTCCCCGGAAGACATCGACCAACTGATGCAACGCACCGGCCCCGAAGTCGGCCTGCTGTTCGATTCGGGCCATTGCTACATGGGCGGCGGCGAGCCTCTCGCGGTGCTGCGCAAACATATCGACCGCGTCTGTCATGTGCATTTCAAGGACGTGCGCAAACCGGTGGTGCAACTGGCGCGCAACCAGATGTGGAGTTTTCCCGACTGCATCGTCAACGGCACCTTCACCGTGCCCGGCGATGGCGATATCGACTTCGCCGAACTGCTCGATGTGCTGCTGGCCGCCCACTATGAAGGTTGGCTGGTGGTGGAAGCCGAACAGGACCCGGCCGTGGCGCCCAGCTATATCTATGCGAAAAAAGGCTACGACACCTTGCGTGCGCTTCTGAATGAGAGGACCGGACAATGAGCTTGTTGGTCAAAAGCAGCAAACGCGGGCAGACCATGGTCGCCCTGGAGCCCGGGCGCCTGGAGTACGTAGGGTTCGCCGCCTACCGCCTGAGCCTGGGCGAAACCCTGCCGGTCAGCGCCGGAGACCAGGAGTTGTGCCTGGTATTGCTCAGCGGCCGCGTAAACATCGAGGGGGAGGGCTTCAACTGGCAGAACCTGGGGGATCGCCAATCGGTGTTTGAAGACAAATCGCCGTTCGCCGCTTACCTGCCGCCGGGCACCGATGCCCAGGTCACCGCCTTGAGCGATGTGCAGATTGCGGTCTGCGCCGCGCCCGGCGCCGAAGGCTACGAACCGCGGCTGATCCGCCCGGAAACCTGCAAGCGCAGCGTGCGCGGCAAAGGTGCAAACACCCGCTACGTGTGCGACATCCTGCCCGACAGCGAGCCAGCCCATTCGCTGCTGGTGGTGGAGGTGCGCACGCCGTCCGGGCATTCGTCGAGCTACCCGCCGCACAAACACGACACCGATGACTTGCCGCGCCAGAGCTTCCTCGAAGAGACCTACTACCACCAGATCAATCCGCCCCAGGGCTTTGTGTTCCAGCGCGTCTATACCGACGACCGCAGCATTGACCAGGCCATGGCCGTGGAAAACAGCGACCTGGTCGTCGTGCCCAAGGGCTATCACCCGGTCAGCGTGCCCTATGGCTACGAGTCCTATTACCTGAACGTGATGGCCGGCCCCAAGCGCGCCTGGCATTTCCACAACGACCCGCAGCACAGCTGGCTGCTGGACCTCTAATCAGCGGTTCCGGACGGAGAATAACAACAATGAAGTCGCCTCTACGTTTCGCCCTTAACCGCATCGTCGCGCCCAACCTGTCCCTGCCGGATTTCATCCAGCTGGCGGCGGCGCTCAAGTGCGATGCCATCGAGTTGCGCAATGACCTGGCGGACAAGCAGATCGAGTTCGGCACCCCGGCCAGCCGCGTGCGTGAGTTGTGCGCGGTGCAGGGCATCACGGTGCTGTCGATCAACGCGCTGTATCCCTTTGATGTGTGGAACGACGAGCGCCGTGCCCAGGCAATCCAGATGGCGACCTATGCCCGCGAGTGCGGCGCCCAGGGCCTGGTGATGTGCCCGCTCAACGAGCCGGGCGACACCCGCAACGAAGCCCAGCGTGCAGCCGGCTTGCGCACGGCCTTGAGCGAGCTGGCGCCGATCCTGCGCGAGTACGGCATCCTCGGGTTTATCGAGCCCCTGGGCTTTGAAGAGTGTGCGCTGCGGCGCAAACGCGTGGCGGTGGACGCGATCAAGTCCATCGGCGGCCTGGATGTGTTCCGGCTGGTGCACGACACCTTCCATCATCACCTGGCCAGCGAACATGAGTTCTTCCCGGAGTTGACCGGCCTGGTGCATATCTCCGGCGTCGAAGATGCCCAAGCGCCGCTGAGTTCGATTCGCGACGGCCACCGCGTGCTGGTGGGCGAGGGCGACATCCTCGGCAATGCGGCGCAGATCGACACCTTGCTCAGCACCGGCTACAGCGGCTACCTGTCGTTCGAGCCGTTTGCCGAGAGCGTGCACGGGCTGGCGGATATCCAGCAGGCCTTGGGCGCAAGCATCGCCCACCTGCAGAAACGATAAGGGGCGCGACATGACCACAACCCGACTGACCATGGCCCAGGCCTTGGTGAAGTTCCTGGACAACCAATACATCGAAGTCGATGGCGTGCAGAGCAAGTTCGTCGCCGGGGTATTCACCATTTTCGGCCACGGCAACGTGCTGGGCCTGGGCCAGGCCCTGGAGCAGGACAGCGGCGACCTGGTGGTGCACCAGGGCCGCAACGAGCAAGGCATGGCCCATGCGGCGATCGGTTTCGCCAAGCAGCACCTGCGCCGCAAGATCTACGCGTGTACGGCGTCCGTCGGCCCAGGCGCTGCCAATATGCTGACCGCCGCCGCGACCGCCACGGCCAACCGTATCCCGTTGTTGCTGTTGCCCGGCGATGTGTACGCCAGCCGCCAGCCTGACCCGGTGCTGCAACAGATCGAGCAGTTCCACGACTTGAGCATCAGCACCAACGATGCCTTCCGCTCGGTCAGCAAATACTGGGACCGCATCAACCGCCCCGAGCAGTTGATGAGCGCCGCGATCCACGCCATGCGTGTGCTCACCGATCCGGCTGAAACCGGCGCGGTGACCCTGGCATTGCCCCAGGATGTGCAGGCCGAGGCCTGGGATTATCCGGATTATTTCCTGCACAAACGTGTGCACCGTATCGAGCGTCGCCCGGCCACCGGCGCGATGATCGGTGATGCATTGGCCGCCTTCCGGGGCAAGCGCAAGCCGCTGATCATCTGCGGTGGCGGTGTTAAGTACTCCGGCGCGAATGCCGCGCTGCAAGCCTTTGCCGAACGCTTTGATATTCCCTTCGCCGAGACCCAGGCGGGCAAGAGCGCCGTGGTCTCCAGCCATCCGCTGAACGTGGGTGGCATTGGCGAAACCGGCTGCCTGGCGGCCAACCTGCTGGCGCCCGAGGCCGACCTGATCATTGGTGTGGGCACGCGTTACACTGACTTCACCACCTCGTCCAAATCGCTGTTCAAGCACCCTGAGGTGACGTTCCTCAACCTCAATGTCAGCCCCTGCGATGCCTTGAAGCTCGACGGCGTGCAAGTGCTGGCCGATGCGCAAGTGGCCCTCGAAGCATTGGCCGATGCCCTCGGCGATTACCGCTCCGGCTGGGGTGGGCAGGTCGTCGCGGCCAAGGCGCAGTTGGACGCCGAAGTGGATCGTGTGCACCAGGTGGAATATGACGGCGACGGGTTTGTGCCCGAGGTCGACGACCGTCTCGACCGTGGCGTGCTGCGTGAATTCATCGAGCTGACCGGCTCGTGCCTGACCCAGAGCCGTGTACTGGGTGTGCTCAACCAGACCCTGGCCGACGACGCGATCATCGTCGCCGCCGCCGGCAGCCTGCCCGGCGACCTGCAACGCGCCTGGCGCAGCAAGGGCGTCAACACCTACCACGTCGAATACGGCTACTCGTGCATGGGCTACGAGATCAACGCGGCGCTCGGCGTGAAACTCGCCGAGCCGACTAAAGAGGTGTACGCACTGGTCGGCGATGGCTCCTACATGATGTTGCACTCGGAGCTGGCCACCTCGATCCAGGAGCGGCGCAAGATCAACGTGGTGCTGCTCGACAACATGGCGTTCGGCTGCATCAACAACCTGCAGATCGGCAACGGCATGGACAGCTTCGGCACCGAATTCCGCTACCGCAACCCCGAGAGCGGCAAGCTTGACGGCGGCCTGGTGCCGGTGGACTTCGCCATGAGCGCGGCGGCCTATGGCTGCAAGACCTACAAGGTCAGCACCGTGGAGCAACTCGAAGCCGCGCTGGCGGATGCGCGTATACAAACGGTGTCGACGCTGATCGATATCAAGGTGCTGCCCAAGACCATGGTCCACGGCTACCTGTCGTGGTGGCGAGTGGGTGTGGCGCAAGTGTCCACCAGCGAACGCACGAATGCCGCTGCGAAAAAACTCAATGAACACCTGGCGAAGGCCCGGCAGTACTAATAACAAGAGGAGTGTTTGTATGTCTTTGAAGCTAGGTGTCATCGGTACAGGCGCTATCGGCCGGGACCATATCCGTCGTTGCAGCCAGACCTTGCTCAACAGCCAGGTGGTGGCGGTGACTGACATCAACCTGGAGCAGGCCGCCAAGGTCGTCGCCGATTTGAAGCTGGACGCCGAGGTGTACGCTGACGGCCATGCGCTGATCAACTCGCCGCAGGTCGAGGCCGTGCTGGTGACGTCCTGGGGACCGAGCCACGAAGAGTTTGTGCTCGCAGCGATTGCCGCCGGCAAACCGGTGTTCTGCGAGAAACCCCTGGCGGTCACCGCCGAGGGCTGTCGCAGGATCGTCGACGCCGAAGTCGCCTACGGCAAGCGCCTGGTGCAGGTCGGCTTCATGCGCCCGTATGACGAAGGCTATCGCGCACTCAAGGCCGTGATCGACAGCGGCCAGATCGGCGAGCCGCTGATGCTGCACTGCGCGCACCGTAACCCGACGGTGGGCGAAAACTACAAGACCGACATGGCGATCACCGACACCTTGATCCACGAACTGGATGTGCTCCGTTGGCTGCTCAATGACGACTACGTGTCGGTGCAGGTAGTGTTCCCGCGCAAATCCAGCAAGGCCCTGGCCCACCTGCGTGACCCGCAGATCGTGCTGCTGGAAACCGCCAAGGGCACGCGCATCGACGTGGAAGTGTTTGTGAACTGCCAGTACGGCTACGACATCCAGTGTGAAGTGGTGGGGGAGACCGGCATCGCCAAGCTGCCGGAGCCTTCCCAGGTGCAACTGCGCAGTGGCGCGAAGTTGTCCAACGCGATCCTGATGGACTGGAAGGATCGGTTTATCGGCGCGTATGACGTGGAATTGCAGGCGTTCATCGACAGTGTGCGCGCCGGGCAGGTCGGTGGGCCGTCGGCGTGGGATGGCTTTGCCGCAGCGGTGGCGGCGGATGCGTGTATTGAAGCGCAGGGCAGTGAGCAGATTGTGAAGGTGAGCTTGCCGGATCGCCCACGTTTCTACGGCTGAATCACTGAAGAAATGCTGTGAAAAATGTGGGAGGGGGCTTGCCCCCTCCCACATTTGAATCGGGTTTTCACTTCAAGCAAGGAGTGTAGGTATGCGAATCGGACTAGTCGGCTACGGCCATGGAGGGCGCTTCTTTCATGCGCCGCTGATTGCCACATTGGCCGGTGCCACATTTGTCGGCGTGGTCACCAGGTCTGCGGAACGCCGCCAGCAACTGGCAACCGACCACCCAGGCCTCAATGCCTTCGACTCCATCGGCCAGATCGT
This sequence comes from Pseudomonas sp. DR208, assembly GCF_019823005.1. Taxonomy (NCBI): domain Bacteria; kingdom Pseudomonadati; phylum Pseudomonadota; class Gammaproteobacteria; order Pseudomonadales; family Pseudomonadaceae; genus Pseudomonas; species Pseudomonas sp. DR208. The sequence continues at coordinate 3,911,952 of NZ_CP081944.1, read as the reverse complement.
CGAAGCTGGCGTCGACGCCCTGGTCATCTCCACCACCCTCAAGGGCCGCCCCGCGCTGGTACTCGAGGCCATCGAACACGGCGTAACCGTGGTCAGCGACAAACCCTTCGCCGCCAGCGCCGAACAGGCCCAGGCATTGATCACAGCCGCCGAACGCCAGGGCTCGCTGCTCAGCGTCTACCAGAACCGGCGCTGGGACTCGGACTACCTGACCCTGCGCAAACTCATCGACGCCGGCGCCCTGGGCACAATCACCCGCTTTGAATCCCGCGTGGAGCGCTACAGCCCGCAAGCCGTGGGCAACGCCAGCGGTGGCGGTTGGCTGCGCGACCTGGGCAGCCACCTGGTCGATCAGGCCCTGCAACTGTTCGGCCCGGTGGATCGGGTGTTCGCCCAGTTGCACTACACCGCCGAACACCCCACGGTGGACCACGGTTTTTTTGTCTCCCTGACCCATGCCAACGGCGTCATCTCGCACTTGTGGGGCAATGCCTTGCAGAACTGTCAGGCCCCGCGTTTCAGAGTCAGTGGCACCGCCGGTTGCTACACCGTCGACGGCCTGGACGGTCAGGAAGAAGCGCTGCTGGCCGGCAAGTCGCCGAAAACCGAAGGCGAGCATTGGGGGGCAGAGGAACACCGACGCTGGGGCTGGTTCGAGCAAGGCGCGGAACGCGAGCGAGTGCCGTCGGAGAAAGGCTGCTGGACGCAGTTCTATCGCCAGTTGCAAATAGCCGTGCAAGGTCAGGGACCGCTGCCGGTGGATGCGCATGAGGCGCTGGAAACCACTCGTCTGTTGGACGCCGCGCGCCTGAGCGCGGAGCGTCGGCAAGTGATCGAGACAGCTCTGCCGTAGGAGATTTCGATAAAAATAGAACAAAATTCTAAATAGTGTTGATATGGAAATTATTTTCCAATAAAGTCTTTTCCAGGTTGCAGAAAGTACGTCCGGACTCGATCCTGGCGACTCAACAAAAACAAGATCAAAAACAACCAGGTACCGTCAGATGAAAATCTTCAACGCTGTACTGCGAGTTTTACGCCCTGCCCAAACGCCACGCGGACTGCCCCGCGCTCGGCCGTTCTACTTCTCCTTCCTTAATGTGCTGTGCGTCGAAAACCAGGGCGCGCTGGTGTGCTGCATTCCCGGCGCGCCGGTCGTCCGGCTGCCTGCCGAGCTCTGATAAACGCAACGTCCAGAAAACCAACAAGAAAGTGGAGACAGACCGTTCATGAAGACCCCGATCCGTTTTACCGCGCTGGCCTTGTCCATGCTGCTCGCCAGCGGTGTTGCCGCGGCTGCCGATCTCAAGATAGGCGTGAGCATGTCCGCCTTCGATGACACCTTCCTCACCTACCTGCGCGAAGACATGGACAAGCAAGCCAAGTCCTACCCCAAGGGTGACGGCGTGCAGTTGCAGTTCGAAGATGCCCGTGCCGACGTGGTCAAGCAGTTGAGCCAGGTCGAGAACTTTATCAGCCAGAAAGTCGACGCGATCATCGTCAACCCGGTGGACACCGCCTCGACAGCCAACATCATCAAGGCCGCCACGGCGGCGAAAATCCCCCTGGTGTTCGTCAACCGCCGTCCTGACAGCCCGACCCTGGCGCCGGGCGTAGCGGCGGTGACCTCCGACGACGTCGAGGCCGGCAAGCTGCAGATGCAGTACATCGCCGAAAAGCTCGGCGGCAAGGGCAATATCGTGATCCTGCTGGGCGATCTGGCGAACAACTCCACCACCAACCGCACCAAGGGGGTCAAGGAAGTCCTGACCCAATACCCGGGCATCAAGATCGAACAGGAACAGACCGGGATCTGGTTGCGTGACAAGGGCATGACCCTGGTCAACGACTGGCTGACCCAGGGCCGTGAATTCAACGCGGTGTTGGCCAACAACGATGAAATGGCCATTGGCGCGTCCATGGCGCTGAAATCGGCGGGCAAGAAGGGCGTGTTGATCGCTGGTGTCGATGGCACGCCGGACGGCTTGAACGCGATCACCAAGGGGGACATGACCGTGTCGGCCTTCCAGGATGCCAAGGGCCAGGCGGACAAGTCGGTGGAGACCGCGCGCAAGATGGCCCGGAACGAGCCCATCGAGCAGAACGTGGTGATCCCGTTCCAGCTGATCACCCCGGACAACGTCAAAGACTTCAAGTAGTCCCTACATAACAACAATAAGCCGGCAGGGCGGTCGTGCCCGCCTTGCCGATGGAGTACCTTCCTATGCTCGCTCAAGCCGCTGTCTCGCAGCCTCCCGGTATCCAGCCGCTGCCGCTGGACGAACCCTACCTGCTGGAAATCGTCAACATCAGCAAAGGCTTTCCCGGCGTCGTGGCCCTGGCCGACGTGCAGTTGCGCGTTCGCCCTGGCACGGTGCTGGCGCTGATGGGCGAGAACGGTGCGGGCAAGTCGACGCTGATGAAAATCATCGCTGGCATCTACCAGCCCGATGCCGGCGAGATTCGCCTGCGCGGCAAGCCGATTGTGTTTGAAACCCCCCTGGCGGCCCAGAAGGCCGGGATCGCGATGATCCACCAGGAACTCAACCTGATGCCGCACATGAGCATCGCCGAGAACATCTGGATCGGCCGCGAGCAGCTCAACAGCCTGCACATGGTCAACCACCGCGAAATGCATCGCTGCACCGCCGAGTTGCTGGCGCGCCTGCGCATCAACCTGGACCCCGAGGAACACGTGGGCAACCTGAGCATCGCCGAACGGCAGATGGTCGAGATTGCCAAGGCGGTGTCCTATGACTCCGACATCCTGATCATGGATGAGCCGACCTCGGCCATTACCGAGAAGGAAGTGGCCCATCTGTTTTCGATCATTGCCGACCTCAAGGCCCAGGGCAAAGGCATCGTCTACATCACGCACAAAATGAACGAAGTGTTCGCCATCGCCGATGAAGTGGCGGTGTTCCGCGACGGCCAGTACATCGGCCTGCAGCGCGCCGACAGCATGAACAGCGACAGCCTGATCTCGATGATGGTCGGCCGTGAGCTGAGCCAATTGTTCCCGGTGCGCGAGACGCCCATCGGCGATCTGCTGCTGTCGGTACGCGACCTTAGCCTGGACGGCGTGTTCAAGGACGTGTCCTTCGATCTGCATGCTGGCGAGATCCTCGGCATCGCCGGGTTGATGGGCTCGGGCCGTACCAACGTGGCCGAAACCATTTTCGGCATCACCCCCAGCAGCGGCGGCCAGATCACCCTGGATGGCAAGGCGGTGCGCATTACCGACCCGCACATGGCCATCGAGAAAGGTTTTGCCCTGTTGACCGAGGACCGCAAGCTCAGTGGCCTGTTCCCGTGCCTGTCGGTGCTGGAAAACATGGAAATGGCGGTGCTGCCGCACTACACCGGCAACGGCTTTATCCAGCAGAAAGCCCTGCGAGCGCTGTGCGAAGACATGTGCAAGAAGCTGCGGGTGAAAACCCCCTCCCTTGAGCAGTGCATCGACACCTTGTCCGGCGGCAACCAGCAGAAGGCCTTGCTCGCGCGCTGGCTGATGACCAACCCGCGCCTGCTGATCCTCGATGAACCGACCCGGGGCATTGACGTGGGCGCCAAGGCCGAGATCTACCGGCTGATCTCGTTCCTCGCCAGTGAAGGCATGGCGGTGATCATGATTTCTTCCGAGCTGCCCGAAGTGCTGGGCATGAGCGACCGGGTCATGGTGATGCACGAGGGCGAATTGATGGGCACCCTGGACCGCAGCGATGCGACCCAGGAAAAAGTCATGCAGTTGGCCTCCGGGATGACCGCAGTCCACTGACGTACAGAATAAAAAGGTGATGGGCTATGAACGCAATAACAGATAACAAACCTGCGACGGTGCCAACCAAAAGTCGTCGACGCATGCCCACCGAGCTGAGCATCTTCCTGGTGCTGATCGGCATTGGCCTGGTGTTTGAATTGTTCGGCTGGATCGTGCGCGACCAGAGCTTCCTGATGAACTCCCAGCGCCTGGTGCTGATGATCCTGCAAGTGTCGATCATAGGCCTGCTGGCAATTGGCGTGACACAGGTGATCATCACGACGGGGATTGATCTGTCTTCGGGCTCGGTGCTGGCACTTTCGGCGATGATTGCTGCCAGTTTGGCGCAGACGTCCGACTTTTCCCGGGCGGTGTTCCCCAGCCTGACCGACTTGCCGGTATGGATTCCAGTGGCCATGGGGCTGGGCGTAGGACTGTTGGCGGGGGCGATCAACGGCAGCATCATTGCTGTCACCGGCATTCCGCCGTTCATTGCCACCCTGGGCATGATGGTCTCGGCCCGTGGCCTGGCGCGTTACTACACCGAAGGCCAGCCGGTGAGCATGCTCTCGGACTCGTACACGGCCATTGGCCACGGCGCGATGCCGGTGATCATCTTCCTGGTGGTGGCGGTGATCTTCCACATCGCCCTGCGCTACACCAAATACGGCAAGTACACCTACGCCATCGGCGGCAACATGCAGGCGGCGCGCACCTCTGGGATCAACGTCAAGCGCCACCTGATCATCGTGTACAGCATCGCCGGTTTGCTGGCAGGTCTGGCCGGGGTGGTGGCTTCGGCACGTGCTGCGACCGGGCAGGCGGGCATGGGCATGTCCTATGAACTGGATGCGATTGCCGCCGCAGTGATCGGTGGCACCAGCCTGGCGGGCGGGGTAGGGCGCATTACCGGCACGGTGATCGGCGCGCTGATCCTCGGGGTGATGGCCAGCGGGTTCACTTTTGTCGGGGTGGATGCGTATATCCAGGACATCATCAAGGGGCTGATCATTGTGGTGGCTGTGGTCATCGACCAATACCGCAACAAGCGCAAGCTCAAGCGCTGAGGCGCAGCGGCAAGCCTCAAGCTGCAAGCATGCTGATGTTTGCAGCTTGTCGCTTGCCGCTTGCGGCTTATAGCTGCTTCACGAACTTTCCTGCTATAAACGCACTCCGATAACCATTCGCCAAGCCCGTCCTGGTGCCTTTTGGGGTTATCCGGGAAAAAATGCCTGTCATTTCAGTTGCTGCGCTCTCAAGTCGGCCTTAGACTGCCGCCCCTCGTAAATTGAGTGCCGGGTGGCGCTTGAAATGGACGGCGCCTTTCCGAGACCTGCAGAGGCCTTCCGGAACGCTCCCTTATTCGCCTTAATGCACGTATTTTTTATAGAGAAATCAATGACAAAGGAAAAGTTGCTGGCCATGCCGGCGGATGACTACATGAATGCCGAACAGCACGCTTTTTTCGAGAAGTTGCTGCAAGACATGAAAGTGGAACACCACGAGCGCATTGAACAGAACCGTATCGCCATTGAAAGCCTTGACACCCCGGCCGACCCGGCCGACGCCGCTTCCGTTGAAGAAGAGCGTACCTGGCTGGTCAACGCCATCGACCGCGACCAGCGCATGCTGCCGCAGCTTGAGCGCGCGTTGGAGCGCATCAAGGAAGATTCCTTTGGCTGGTGTGACGACAGCGGCGAGCCTATCGGCCTCAAGCGCCTGCTGATCAGCCCCACCACCAAGTACTGCATCGAAGCGCAAGAGCGCCACGAGCAGATCGACAAGCACCAGCGCCAAGCCTGATGCGTTGAAGCTGGGGAGCCGCCACGCGGTTCCCCAGGGCAAGACCCGTTACACCCCGTCTATTGATCTGCTGCAAGCTACCCCACTAAAGGCCCATGGATAATGGCCCGATAGTGGCGTTTAATGCAGTGACAATAATGACAAGCAGTGGGGTAACGAAGATGGCTGGAGACGGACCTCTGATGGGCGCAGCCGTGTCACCGCAACCGGTGGCGCGCGGGCTGCCCGGCTGGCTCACGCCGTTGTTGCAGAGCACCGCCCTGGTGCTGGTACTGCTGGGCCTTGCGTTCGCCAGCCTGCCGCTCTACCTTTGCCTGCCACTGGTCCTATTGGTGATCTGGCTGCCTCGCCTGAAAAGTCGCACACCAGTGATTGCAGCTTCCGACGCCGCCGATGCCATTGGCGAGTTGACTCGTGATCTGTCGTATACCACCAGCCACAACGCACTTTCCGCCGCCGGCGTGGCCTATTCGGTCAAGCAACTGGCGGCGCGCCTGCAGTCGCAGTTGAGCGCGGCCAGGCAGATCGTCAGCAGTGCCGAGGTGATGATCGGCACCGAAAAAGTCACCTCCCAGCTCAGCCGTGAGGCGTTGGGGGCTGCGAGCCAGGCCCATCAGCGCAGCACCGAAGGCCGTGAAGTGCTTGCCCAGTCGATCAGCCGCATGCACCAGCTCAGCCAGCGGGCCAATGCCAGCCGTGAGTTGATTGAGGCCTTGAGCCAGCGCAGCGAGGAAATCCAGCGGGTGACCCTGGTGATCCAGTCCATCGCCAGCCAGACCAACCTGCTGGCGCTGAACGCGGCGATTGAAGCGGCGCGGGCCGGTGAGCATGGTCGCGGGTTTGCCGTGGTGGCGGATGAAGTGCGTGGGTTGGCCGGGCGTACTGCCACGGCCACCGATGAAGTCGGTGTGATGGTGGCCGACATCCAGCAACGCACTGCTCAGGTGGTAGAGCAGATTCGCCAGCTCTCGGCGGACCTGCACACCGGTGTCGAGCAGGTAGAGCACGCTGGCGAGCAGCTGCAAAATATCGCCAGCCTGGCGGCGGATGTGGAAGGCCAGGTCAATGAAATCGCCCAGGGTACCGACACCAACCGCACCCAGCTCGACAGCCTGTTCCATGCCGTGGAGCAGATGCGCAGCGACCTGGCCGTCAGCGATCAGCAAACCCGCCAGCTGGCGGATGCTGCCGTACAAATGGAAGGCCAGGCCGAAACCATCAGCGAGCGCCTGGCGGAAGTCGGGCTGGATGACTATCACCAGCGCATCTATGACCTGGCCCGCGAAGGTGCCAGTCGAATTGCCGCGCAATTCGAAGCCGATGTGCAACAGAACCGCATCAGCCTGGACGACCTGTTCGACCGCAGCTATACGCCGATCGCCAATACCAGCCCAATCAAGTACCACACCCGCTTCGACGGCTACACCGACCAGGTATTGCCAGCGATCCAGGAGGCGCTGTTGCCGCGTCATGAAGGGTTGGTGTTCGCCATCGCCTGCACGCCCCAGGGCTATGTGCCGACCCACAACAAGGCTTTTTCCCAGGCGCTGACCGGCGATGCGCAGGTGGACGCCGTGCAGAACCGCACCAAACGCAAGTTTGAAGACCGTACCGGAATCCGCTGCGGCAGCCATCAGCAGGCGGTGTTGTTGCAAACCTATACCCGCGACACGGGTGAGCTGATGCACGATCTGTCGGTGCCGATCATGGTCAAGGGCCGGCACTGGGGCGGTTTACGCCTGGGTTACAAGCCCGAGGCCGCGAAAGGCGGGCGTTAGGATTATTGCCGTTTATGCAAGGGAGCTATTCCGGTAATAGCTTTTTCAAGCGGACGTAAAACCGTAGCATGGGCAATATTGTTAGCCAGCTAACTAATGCTGTGGAGAAGCCCCATGCAAAACAAAGTCGATGTTGCCGTGATGATTGGCAGTGGTGTACCGCATGCCTTGCGGGCATTGGGTCAAAAGGCCTGTTGGGTGGTATTGCTCAACGGTGAGCAGCGCGGCACGGCGTTCGCCAGTCGCGATGAGGCAGAGGAGTGCAGGGCTGCCTGGCAGGCGCTGATGCGCCTGGAGCAGTCAGACAGCCTGCATTGAGGGCTGTTTAGTGCGACTGATGCAGGCGCTGGTTCAGCTCATCCACCGCGATAGCCCATTCGGCGTCGTCACGCAGTTCTTCCTTGAGAAAGCTGGCTTGTTGTGCAGACCAGAATGGCGCATCGATCAGTTTCACGTCTTCAGGCAACGGATGGGCGACGATAAATGCATCGATGGCGTCCGGGGTTGAATCCAGGCCCAATTGTTCAAACAGGGTTTCAAGGGTGGGGATTGGCGCGTCCATTTCGTTCTCCATGCAGGGGGGCGTTATGCATGGGAGGGTTGTAGCGCGGCGGAGTTCTATCGAATGTTCAGGAATTAAGGGCCCCGGCATCCACGGCAGTCTTTAACGCCCTGGCGGCCTCTTTTGCAGCGGCGGCGGCTGCGTCGACGGTTTTGAACCAGCGGTCTTTTTCCACTTGGTGCGTGCTGACAGTGGTCAGCGGTGGCTTGGCCCGCATCACGATCACTGCTTGAAACTCACCCTCTACTTCCCTTGCGTCGCCATGGATGAAAAATTCGCCGATATCAAATTCCGTCACGTAGAGCCTTCCCTTGGAGATAACTGCACTGGAGAAACCTGGCCCGTGGGGCGCAAACTTCAGTGGACGGGCCAGTATGGCAGTTGTTGCGGGTCGGCGGCGCGGTAAAGTTACCGGGCGGACGAAACGATAGCTCCATGTTGGGCGTGCAACACGGCTTCGAGTTTTTTGGCCAGTTCGCAGGCCTTGACATGGTCGCTGCGGAAGCCTTTGATGCGGCCACTGAGCACTTCGCGCACGTGGAAGAAGTTCCGGCCGGCAGGTACGACTTGGTAAAGAACCGAATCCGGGTACCCCTCGAAGCTGTTCAAGCGGTAGTATTGCGCCTCGTCCTGACAGGATGAACGGGTTTGCGAAGACATAGCGCTGTAGGGTGATCTTTGCATGGCCTGCTCCTTTTCGATCTTGCGGGATGACTGGATTGCAGCGTTTTGAGTGGTCTTGATCCATGCTGCTGTTTTAGTATTGTCGTCAGCAGTCAGCGTCCGGTTCCATGACAGCGTGTTTATTTGTGTATGCATGTCGGAAAACTGCATTTTTAATTGGGTTATTCTCTGAAGTTGGTCGACCCGTATTCTCGGGCCGTTGAACCTGTGATCTCCTGTGGCGCCTGATGACCTTGCACAAGGCCCATCGCGCATGTCTGTACTAGTCTTTCGGCTCGACAGCAGGATTTTCTTCAGTTTTTTCAAAGAATGAGTTGTGTGATCGTGCCGTGATGGCCGTTTTTTGTGCTGCCCGCTTTGGCGGACAGCGCTCTTTTCCATGTGGGGGCGTTTCCTTGGCAGTCAGTAATCTGGATATGCACGCGTTGTTCGTGCTGGGTGATTTGCGCGCAAAGTTGGTCAAACAGTTCCAATCCCGTTTTGTCTACATCACCGAGCAGACGCCGGAAGGCATTTACATCGCCGAAATCGATACCGAGGCGGCGATGGTGGTGGATGACAAACCACGCCTTGAGCTCAAGGTCGGCGACCATTTTCGTGCAGCGGTATTGCCCAGTCGTGAGGGCGGCAAGTTCGAATTGAAGTTCCGCGACATCAAGTTGACGGTGTACGGCCTGGGCGACTACGCCTTTGTGTCGTCGGCCGAAGGCCAGGGCATCGTGTTCAAGGAAGGCCACAGCGTGATGCTGGTGTTCGCCGCCAACGAGCAATTGCAGGAAGGCCTGACCAAAACCCTGAAGGCTGTCACCGGCAAGGCCGCCAAATGGCGCAAGGGCGAACTGGTCACCTTCAAGGCCAGTGAATAATCAGCAAAAAAACGCGAACACCCGTTATCTCCCGGAACCTCTACTACAGTTGAGTTGACTTAACTATTCAGAGGCTTCGCGCATACGCAGCAAAGCCGTCCGCCATTGGCTGCGATATCGCGAGGTGCGAAGGCATGAAAGGATTGAGAACGCTGTTGGCTGCGTCCCTGACAACACTGGGGCTGTCAGTGGCCACGTTGCCGGTAAGCGCCGCCGAGGCGCCGGTACATTTTGCCGACCTGAACTGGGAAAGCGGCAGCCTGATCACCGAAGTGCTGCGGGTGATTGTCGAGAAGGGCTACGACCTGCCCACCGATACCTTGCCCGGCACCACCATCACACTGGAAACCGCCCTGGCAAAGAACGACATCCAGGTGATCGGCGAAGAGTGGGCCGGCCGCAGCCCGGTGTGGGTCAAGGCCGAGGCCGAAGGCAAGGTGGTGGGCCTGGGTGACACGGTCAAGGGTGCGACCGAAGGCTGGTGGGTGCCGGAATACGTGGTCAAGGGCGACCCCGCCAAAGGTATCAAGCCCCTGGCGCCGGACCTCAAGAGCGTGAAGGACTTGGCACGCTACAAGGATGTGTTCAAGGACCCCGAATCCCCCGGCAAGGGGCGCTTTCTCAACAGCCCCATCGGCTGGACCTCGGAAGTGGTCAACAAACAGAAGCTCAAGGCCTACGGCCTGGATGACAGCTACGTGAACTTCCGCAGTGGCTCGGGCGCGGCACTGGACGCGGAGATCGCTTCATCGATCCGGCGCGGCAAGCCGGTGCTGTTCTATTACTGGTCGCCGACGCCGCTGATGGGGCGTTACAAGTTGATCCAGCTGGAAGAGCCGCCGTTTGATGCCGAGGCGTGGAAAACCCTGACGGATGCGGATAACCCTGATCCGAAGCCGACCCGGTCGTTGGCGTCGAAGTTGAGTATCGGGGTCTCCACGCCGTTCCAGAAAGAGCATCCGCAGATTGTGCAGTTTTTCGAGAAGGTCGAGTTTCCGATTGAGCCGTTGAACAAGGCATTAGCGAGCATGAGTGAGAACCACACGGCGCCACGTGAGGTGGCCCAGGCGTTTCTCAAGGAACATCCTGAAGTCTGGAAGGCCTGGTTGACTGAGGATGTGGCGCAGAAGGTTGAGGCGAGCCTGAAATAACCACGGATCTTTCAGTTCAATGCGAAGCAGGTGTGGGAGGGGGCTTGCTGCCGATTGCAGCGAGTCAGTCACGGCATGGTTGACTGATCCAACACTATCGGGAGCAAGCTCCCTCCCACATTTAGCTGCATTCCAGGATCAGAACCGGGTCTGCACCGCCAACTCAAAGGTTCGTGGTGAGCCCAAGTAATACGCCGGCGACACATGGGCAAACTCGGCATACACCTCATTCGTCAAGTTGCGCACCCGGCCCGTCACCGAGGTGTGTGAGTCCACCTTATAGCGCAGGAACGTTCCGAACAGGGTGTAGGCCGGCACTGTCTGGGTGTTGGCGTTATCTGCATACACCTGGGCTACATATCGCGCGTCCACACCCCCTTGCCAGTCCTCGGCAAAATCATAGGTCAGCCACAGATTGCCCACGCGCTTGGGCACGTTGGTTGGCGTGTTGCCCTTGCGCGACACCACGGCGCCACTGGCGATTTTCTCGTTGAAGTCATCGTACTCGGCATCTACCCAGGCGAAGTTGCCTTCCGCCAGCAGCCTTGGCGTCATGCGCAGCGAGCTGGCCAATTCGATCCCTTTGGATGACTGCGCACCGACCGGAATGCTGTTGCTGGGGTCCTGCGGGTCGGTGACGGCAAAGTCCTTGCGCTCGATCTTGTATGCGGCAGCGGTGGCCGAGCCACGCCCGTCCAGGTAGTCGAATTTGCTGCCCACTTCCCACTGCTTGCCCGTCGAGACATCAAACACTTGCGTGGTGGTGTTCGGTTGCTCGGCGGCGGTGCTGTATTGCACATACACATTAGCCGTTGGGATGAACTGGTAGGTCAGGCCCACACGGCCGGTCACCGGTTCCCAGTTGCGTTTGAAGTGGCCGGGGTTGGTGGCGGTTATCGCACGGTGGTTGGTCACATCCAGGTCGATGGCGTCATAACGCAGGCCAGTCAGCAGCGACAATGTGTCGGTAAGGCCCAGGCGATTTTCCACGAACAGTGCCTTGGTGGTGACTTCGTTGGTCTTGTCCTTGCCGAAGCGTTCCCGGGTCCGTGGCAGGTCAAAGAAGTGTCCGGGGTTGAAGTTGTTCGGGTCTACCGTGCTGTTGCCTGGCACATTCCACGGAGTGTTGGTGGTGCTGTTGACTTTGTACTCGAAGCCGCCGGACCAGGTAGTCGACAGGCCGAAGAGGCTATCGTCGTGGCGCAGTTCGAACTGGTTGCCGTTTTGTTCGCCCTGATGACGTACCTGATAGGCCGTCGAGCGGTTTACCGCCGTGTTGTTCGCGTTGTACTGATAGGTTTCCAGGTTGCGGTAATCGCGTTGGCTGTCCAAATGGTAAAGGGTGTTTTTCAGCGTGGTGCTGTCGTTGAGCCGGTAGTCGATGATCGAGCGTGCCCAGATCGTGCGTTGTTCGTAGCGCCCGTCGGCGACGTTGTAGTTGTTGAACCGGTTGTGTCTGTCGATCTTCAACTCGCCTGCCTTGGGGTTGAGCACCGGTGTGCCCCAGTAGGGGCTGTCTTCGTGCTCATCCTGGTATTCCAGCGCCAGGGTGTGGGACAGGTCGGGCGTGAGGTCACTGAGCAGGGAAAACGCCAGGCTCCACGCGTCGCGCTGATCGCGGTCGATGTAGCTGTGGTTGGTGTTGCGGCTCACATCCAGGCGTGCGTAATGCTGTACCTCGGCGCCAGGTTCGGTCAGGGCATGGTTGACGCCGAAGGCCATGCCGGCGGTGTCGTAGCTGCCGTAGGTGAGCTGGCCTTCGGCGGCCTGTTCCTCACGGGTGGCCAACTTGGTCACGTAGTTGAGCGAGCCGCCCACGGAGCCTGCGCCGTTGATCAGCGAGGAGGGGCCACCCACCAGTTCCACCCGGTCATAGATCCACGCATCCACGGGGCGCGCCAGGCCGGTGGCGACGTTGATACCGTTGAACATCTGGGTGATCTGGCTGCTGGTAAAGCCGCGATAGGAAACAAACCCGCCAAACCCCGGCGGGGCGCTGGCGTTGACGCCGGGCAAGGTGTTGGCGGCATCGCGGAAGGTCTTGGCGCCATGGCGCTCGATGTCACTGCGATTGGCGATGGCCACCGACGCCGGGGTTTCCCGCACGCTCAAGCCCAACCGCGACGCCACGCCGCTGGATTGATCCAGGGCCAGGCCGGGTTCGGCGGTTTGCTCGCCATCGATGGTGGTCGGGGCCAACTCTAGGGCCCAGGCGCAGACAGGCAGGCAGCCGAACAGGCCTGCCAACAGGGGTAGATGTTTCATGGTTGAATCCTGAAAAACTTGGCTTGAAAACAACGCACAGCCGCCCGTACTTCCTTGCGGAAACGGTACTCAGTGCAGATCGGAAAGCGAAGGCATCAGGCGAAGGCAGGCGGCGCGCGCGGATTGGCCGCAGGCCAGGTGAAGCGGGCAGGGAGATCGGCAGCCAGGACGATGGCAGGCGGTGGAGCATGGGGCTGTGGCAACACCGCCACGTTCAGGCTGGAACTCAGCGCCGGGCCCATGCCGCCCGTGGAACACAGCGGGCAGCCAAACGCCTTGGACAGCGTCGGCAAATTCTCTTCAGTGGAATTGGACGGCTTGGGCGCCTGGGTACGTGGGTCCACCGTACAAAACTGGCCGCCGATGCCATTGAGCTGCATCCCGACCATCTGCCCATGCCCGATACTGCAGGCGAACACATTGAACAGGACGCAGCAGTAGAGCATCCAGGCAATGAGCGAGCGGTCGGCACGGGCAAGTTTCATGGGGCGGCACTTTACCATCAGCCGCCGACGAAATGCCTGCAAAAAATCTCAGGGCGACTATCCTGTTTCGCACCTTTTCAGGGAGAGCCAGCCATGAGCTTCGTTGTCGCACGATGGATTGTCGGCGTTTTTACCTGTATCAGCATGGTCCACCTGTACTGGGCCGCCGGCGGCAAACTCGGCTTCCAGGCCGCCATTCCCCAACTGCCCGGCGAATTTGCCAACGGACCCAGACCTGCATTCAAGCCCTCGGCACTGGGCACGTTCCTGGTGGCGATGGGGTTGGTGGCCATTGCGCTGTTGGTGTGCCTGCGCGCCGGCTTGTACTTCTCGGCGGTGTCCCACGGGGCGTTGCAGTGGGGCATCAGCGCGATTGCCGTGCTGATGTTTGCCCGGGCGATTGGGGATTCGGAGTTGGTCGGGTTCTTCAAGAAGGTCGGTGGGTCGAGGTTTGCGCGGTGGGATACTTATTTTTATTCGCCGTTGTGTTTGGTGTTGGGGGTGGGGTTGTTGGTGGTGGCGTGGGGGTGAAAGGGGACTAATGCAGGATTTGTAAAATTCTAGAAGAAGAAAAACAGGCCTGTTCTGTTTTTGATCGCAAGGGTGTTTAAAGCAATTATTTTGCTCATAGTAGATGAGTTTTCGTGCGTCAAATGGTTGTTGAGGATCTCTAAGGTTTTGGTGAGCTCCTCAAAGTTGTAAATGGCTTCGTCTTCGTAATCGTCGATGATTTTTCCAAGCGTGGTGTTTATCGCTTCAAGCACGCCGGACTCAATAAGTTGTCCGTACTCTTCGTGGGTAAGGGTAACGCTTTCGAGTAAAGATTCTGGGCATTCGTCTACGTCTAATAGACTCATGGCCTCTAAGGTGAGTGGGGTGCAGATTACTTTCATTTTTTGTGTGCCTTTTTATTAAAGTGTGTTGCTTCATTATATTCGCTTTGCGTTCTACCGATTTGCTTTCCTGAGGGAGATAACCTGTTGTTAGGAACCACGCCTTTAAGGCTCAAGTAGCGCCTTTTACCGGGCTGTGATGGGTCATGGATTCTGAAGTAGTCCCCGTTGAGGTCCTCTACAATTTCAATCCCATTTTCAGGGTTCTTGTAGATCTTCTTGCCTTTGTCTGTCGTCGTCACGATTGGGTGAGTGCCGGTAAACTTGACGATGTTTTCATCTAAGCTTGCTACCTCCCACTTTGAGGAGTACTTGGCTGCGCGTTCAGCCCCCCCAGTTTTAGGAAGTTCAGCCTCCCCTGGGTGCACTTGTGCTGACTTAACCGGATCCTTAGCACTTACCTCTTCCCTGCACCCGTTATCTCCAGGGCAGTTATTCAATCCCAACGGATCAATCCATCCAGTTGGGTTTGGCACGTACTGGTACGTATTGATCCCACCCGCCAGCTTCACCGGATCCGGTGTGAGGTAACGACCAACATCCGGATTGTAGTAGCGATGACGGTTGTAATGCAGCCCGCTTTCCTGATCGAAATACTGACCCTGGAAACGCAGCGGGTTGTCGATTTTTCCTATGTCGAGGCGGCTGATTTCGCCGTAGGCACGGTAATGCGTCGACCAGACGATTTCGCCGTCTTGGGCAGTGAGTTCCTGCGGGGTGCCCAGGTGGTCGAGTTGGTAGTGATAGGCCTTGGTTTCCCTGGGGCCGAAGCCTTCCAACAGCGCCAGCGGACGGAAGCTGTCCGGTTCGTAGAGGTAGCTGCGGTGGCGGTCCTTGTGGTGTTCGGCGATGAGCTTGTCGCCTTGCCAGAAAAACTCAGTGGTTACACCGTCGACAGTTTTACTGATACGCCGCCCAAACGGGTCGTAGCGGTAGCTGGCAGTCTGGCCGTTGGGTTTTTTAATACCGATCAGGCGGTGCTGACAGTCGTAGCGGTACTCGGTGACGAGTTGATGGCCCTTACCGCGGCGTTCGCGGATGAGGTTGCCGAAGGCGTCGTAGTCGTAATGGTGGTCGCCCTGGATCATCAGGCGGTTGCCAGCGACGATGTCGGGGCCGGGGCGGTTTTGCATGAGCAGGTTGCCGGCGGGGTCGTGGCCGAAGCGTTCCTGCTCGCCTTGGGTGTGGTCGGCGCGGGTGAGGCGGTTGAGTGGGTCGTAGTGGTAGCGGTGTTCACCTTTGCGAGTGTCGAGCAGGCGGGTGAGGTTGCCGGTTTTGTCGTAGTCGTAGTGGCGGCGGTAGACCGGGCCTTCGGCGTCATTGATGCTCTGGTTGAACAGGCGGCCTTGGTGGTCGTGTTGGTAGTGGCTGAGCAGTTGGCCTTGTTGGCGTTGCTGTTCGCGGCCAGCGTGGAACAGGTGTGAGGTGAGTACTGCGCTGTTCAGTTCGACGGTGGCGAGGTGGCCGCCTTTGTCGTGAGTGAAGGTGAGGCGGTTGTTGTCCGGCAGGCGCAGGTTTTGCAGGTGGCCGCAGGCGTCGTAGCCGTAGCGCAGGGTGCCCCAGCCTTGGTGTTCGGCGGTGAGGCGGTTTTGGCTGTCGTACTCGTAGGCCAGGGCCCAGTGGCCGTCTTCGACGCTGAGGAGATTGCCCTGGCGGTCGTAGGTGTAATCGACGGTATTGCCATCGGGTAGGGTTTTTCTGATGAGGCGTCCGGCATGGTCGCGCTGGTAACGGGTAACCAGCTGACTGCCGTCATCGCCGTGTTCGGTCTTTTCCTGAAGGTTGCCGTTGAGGTCGTATACGTACGCCGTGCGCTGACCGTCAAAACCGGTTTCCTGCTGGATCAGGCCGTTGTTGTGGTACTGGAGCCGGTAGGTTTCGCCCACCTCGTTTTCGATCTCGGTCAGCAGTAACCGCGCGTTGTCGTAGCGGTACTTGATCTGGCTGCCATCGGCATTGATGCGGCGGCTGATCAGGTGCAGGCCGTCGGCGTATTCGTAGCGGGTGACGTGGCCCTGTTCGTCGCGTTCGGCGGTGATTTTTCCGTAAGCGTTGTAGGTATATTTACGCGTGTCGCCGCTCGGCAAGACGACCTGGACTAACCGCCCAACGTCGTTCCACTGGTACTGGGTCAGCGCGCCATGCTCATCCTCACGCGCAATCTGTCGCCCCAGATCGTCATAGCGATAACGCTTGATCCCACCATTGGGCAACTGCTCCTCAAGCAACTGCCCGCGCTCGTTCCACACCAGCCGCTGACAGCTGTGATCCGGATACCAAACCCCAACCAACTGTCCGTATTTGTTGTAGGTGTAATCGGTAACGTGACCGTCAGGATCGGTCTTGCGCGTTACATCGCCCTGATCATTGCGCTCATACTTCCAAACCGCCTGACCCCGCCTTACAACCCGTACGAACCCGTTGTCATGCTCGTAGGTCGTCGGCTCATCGTCCCCCGGAAACACGGCCACCAAGCGCCCGGCTTCGTCGTACTGATACGCCGTGATCGCGCCCAGCGGATCCTGCTCAACCGTCAGCCGGCCTTTTTCATCGTAGGATTTGAAGTGCTCGGCCCCGTCAGGATCAACCCGCTGCACCAGCCGCGCCCGCTGGTCATGTACGTAGACTTCCTGGCTACCATCGGCGTTAAACACCGTGACCTGGCCGTTGTCATCCCAGGCATAGCGCGTGTCCATCTGCGAGAAACTCGCCCAATGCCGCACACACCGCGCCGTCTTGCCCGACCGTTCCCACTCCCAGTAGAAACTCGCTCCACCGGCCAAACCGCGCTCAAGAATGACGTGCTGTTCGTCGTACCGATAAACCTCGCTTTCACCGACGGCATTGGTCGCGCAAATCAGCCGTCCCAAGTCGTCATACGCGTAGGAAACAACCGTCTGCTCCGTCACCCAAACAAACGGACCCTCATCCACAACGCGATGAATCTGGTAATCCACCGCCACGATGCGGCCCGACGCGTAGCGCAAAAACAGCGAGCGCCCGACGCCGTTATCCACCCGCTCAATACGCCCCAGAAAATCCCGGGAAATGCGCAGGCGGTTGTCATACGCATCGCTGATCGCTGTCAGCACACCGTCGCGGAAGTGGTAGAAACGTGACGCCTGGGCCAGTACCAGTTCATCAGGCAGCGAACCCAGATAGATCGCCGCTTCGGCCAGGCTGTTGGTGATTGCAGGGCGAGAAGTCGACGGCAAGGGCAGGGTAGTGGAGCGGTTTTCATGATCGGTCCACACCACCGCATCACCCACAACCACCAGCCGATGCGCCAGCGCATGACTCCAGCCAAACCCCAACCCACAATCCACTTCAACCGCACTGGTGCGATACAACCGCGTCCACTCAAACGGCAAGATCCCGTCCAGCGTCCCATCGGTGAGGGTCAGGAATTCCTCGCCGGTGACCATCGACACCGGGCAGCCATTGGTGGCGGTCTTGTCCGCAGGTGCCGCCGCATCCCCATTCGGGTTTCGAGCAAAAACCGGCACATCATCCACATGCTCTTTCTGCTTCAGCACCGCGTTCTGCCGCGCCTTCCAGCGCATCTGCATCGTGCCTTGCTTGAGCCCGCCGACCACCCCGCGAACCGCCACCGCCTTGTAGCGATCCACCGCTTGCATGAACTTCGTCAGAATCGCAAGAAGACCCTTAACAAAACCCACCGCCGCCTCAAGAATCCGCACTCCATACTTGACCAACCGCAAACTCAAATACGCCACACCCGCGGCCGGCAAGGCGATGGTCAACACGGCGCCAATCACCAGGTCAATCAGCAGCGACACCACAAACCCTGCCGCTACCTCGGCCATTTCACTGGGCGGTAATGCGTCCAGCCAGAGCATCGCCGTGCGTACCATCAGGTACAGCGCCGCCTCGTCACTGGCCAGCAACATGGCCTGCTCCATGACCTTTGGCGTATCGGTGGCGACTTGTGCCAACTTGGCGGCTTGATCACCTAACTGCTCGGCGAACTGCATCGGGTCTTCAAGAATCGCCTGTACCAGCTTGATGCTGTCCCACACGTCGTGAATCGCCGCCCAACTGCCCGCCAACAGACCGCTGCCAATCGCACTGGCGGTCGAGCGCTCCCAGTGCGGTTTAAAGCCAGACCACTGCTCCCGAAGCCACTGCTGCAGATCCCCCATCAACCCGTCGTAGGAGGCAAACAACGCGTCGACTTGCTCGCTGGAAACACCGCCCTGCACCCGCACCTGATAGCGCCCACCCGCCGCGCAGTGATGTGAGCCCTTACCCTGTTCATCCAGCATGATTACGCTGGAACTGCCGTCATCCAGGCCGATGACCTCAACCGGGATATTGCCGATTGGTACGTCATATACCGACTCGAACTTGCTCTCGATCTTCAGTTCACCGCCCATCGGGCAGCGGGTCACGGTCGAAAAGTCAGTGTCGGAAAGGCTCACCGAACGCTGCGAATCGCCAA
Organism: Pseudomonas sp. DR208; assembly: GCF_019823005.1. Taxonomy (NCBI): domain Bacteria; kingdom Pseudomonadati; phylum Pseudomonadota; class Gammaproteobacteria; order Pseudomonadales; family Pseudomonadaceae; genus Pseudomonas; species Pseudomonas sp. DR208. The sequence goes on along the minus strand of NZ_CP081944.1, from coordinate 3,893,243 downwards.
GCCGCAATACCCGGTCAATCCCCAGCAACGACGGCATGTCAGCCGCATGGCTCACTGAATCCAGCGCGCGCGAATACCAGGCGTTCATCTGCTGGCGATAAATCACCAGGCTCTGATGAAAGCCATCCAGCTCAAATTCGATCAGGGCAATGTGGGCAGCGTGGGTCATCCATGACGTCTCGGCAAAGGGCAAGGCGTCGGAGCATGCCGCAGCAAAATACGGTTGGATGAACGGTTGGAAAATTCAGAAAGAGCCCACTACGCAGGGGGAAAAACCGCGAAAAGTCAGCCCGAAGTGCTACACCGAAAAGCGATAAACCTGATTGCAAAATTGCCCGCCAAATAAAAATCGCTCGCATCCTTGCCCGATTTCCCGACATGGCCGTCATGGTTAATAGAACCTCCCTTACGCAGGATTTCCCATGTCGCGCCTTGCTCGTCCCTTGCACCCACTGGCTCTGTCAGTGGCGATGGCTTTTGCCGCCGTGCCGTTGTTGACCGTCCAATCCTCCTATGCCGAAGAGAGCAGCAGCGCGCTGCGCCGTTTCTCGATTCCTGCGGGTGACTTGAGCCAGGCACTCAATAGCCTGGCCGAGCAGGCGGGTCTGGTGCTGGCCTTCGATGCGGGCCTGACCCGGGGCAAGCGCAGCAAGGGTTTGAGCGGGCAATACGACACCGACGTGGCACTGAGCCAATTGCTCGCCGGCAGCGGCCTGCAAGCCTTGAAGATTTCCGCCGACCGCTACCGCCTCGAAGCCATCCCGGATAACGGTGGGGCCATGGAACTCCAGGCCACCACCATCAGCGGCGCGTACCAGGCCGAAAGCCCGACCGGGCCGGTGGCCGGCTATGTGGCCACGCGCAGCTTGTCGGGTACCAAGACCGACACCGCGCTGATCGAAACCCCGCAGTCGATTTCCATCGTCACCAAAGACCAGATGCGTGCGCAGAACGCCGAGAGCCTCAACCAGATCCTGCGCTACAGCGCCGCCGTCATCCCGGAAACGCGTGGCGCCACCGCATCGCGTCTCGATCAACTGACCATCCGCGGTTTCTCCCCGGCCACCTACCTCGATGGCCTGCGCATGCCGTCGAGCCGTGACGCCTTGCCGCAGAAAGACGCCTTCGACCTGGAACGCGTGGAAGTGCTGCGCGGCCCGGCGTCGGTGCTGTACGGGCAGGGCACGCCGAGCGGGGTCATCAACATGGTCAGCAAGCGCCCGCTGGACACGCCGTTTCATGAAGTGGGCGTGGAATACGGCACCTTCAACAAGAAGCGCACCACCTTCGACTTGAGTGGCCCCCTGGATGATCAGGGCGTGTATTCCTACCGTGTGGCCGGGCTTTTCGACGATGCCGATGGGCAGGTGGAGCACACCGAGACGCGCCGTCAGTCATTGTCCAGCGCCTTTACCTGGCGTCCGGACGACGCCACTTCGCTGACCCTGCTCGGGCATTTCCAGAAGGACCCCAAGGGGGCTTCCTACGGCTCGGTGCCGGCCTGGGGGTCGGTGCTGCACAGCCCGACTGGACGCAGCATCGATGTGGATTTCTACGATGGCGAAAAGAACTTCGAGAAAAGCGACCGCGAGTATTACTCGATCGGCTGGGCGTTCGAGCATCACTTCGATGACGTGTGGACTGTGCGCCAGAATGCGCGTTACCTGCGCAGCGAAGGCCAGTACCGCAGCCTCTATAACAATTACCTGATGGCGGATTACCGCACCATCCGCCGTTCGACCATCGCCAGCGATGTCGACCTGGATGCCTACACCCTCGACAACCAGTTGCAGGCCAGATTCGATACCGGCCCCTTGCAGCACACCTTGTTGATGGGCCTCGACTACCAGAACACCAGCACCGACACCAAGTCCGGTTCCGGCGTGTACACCGCAGGCCCGACCCTGGATATTTTCAACCCGGTCTATGGCGCGGCTGTCCCGGTGCCGGCCTACACCACCGACGGCACTTCGCGCAGCGAACAGACCGGCGTGTATCTGCAAGAGCAGATGAAGTGGGACAAATGGGTGCTCTTGCTGGGCGGTCGCTATGACTGGGCCAGCACCGACAGCAGCACCAAGACCCTGCGCACCGGCGCCAAATCCGAGTCGTCCCTGGACAGCAAGGCGTTTACCGGTCGTATCGGCCTGGTCTACCTCTTCGACAATGGCCTGGCGCCGTATGCCAGCTATGCGGAGTCGTTCAATCCGCAATCGGGCACCGGTTACGGCGGTTCGGTGTTCAAACCGACCGAAGGCAAGCAGTACGAAATCGGCATCAAGTACCAACCGCCGGGCAGCAACAGCTTCATCACTGCGGCCATCTTCGACCTGCGCCAGACCAACGTGCTCACCACCGACCCGGACCCCACCCACCTGTGCGGCACCGGGCGCTGCCAGAGCCAGGACGGCGAAGTGCAATCCCGTGGCTTCGAGCTGGAAGGCAAGGCCAGCCTCAACGACAACTTCGACATCACGGCAGCCTACGCGTACCTGGACAACCGCATCAGCAAATCCAACAACACTGTGCGCTATGCGCCCATCAGCGATATCGGCGTAGGCCCGGCCATCGCCGCCGAAGGCACCACCACCTACGGCGTGCCGCGCCACACTGCGTCGGCATGGGCTGACTACACCTTCCACGATGGTCACCTCAAGGGCTTCGGCGCGGGTGCGGGCGCGCGTTATGTCGGGTCTTCGTGGGGCGATACCGCCAACACCCTCAAGGTGCCGGGCTACACCTTGTTCGATGCCGCCGTGCACTACGACATCCCCAACATCACCAGCCTAAAGGACAACCTGCGCCTGGCGCTCAATGCCACCAACCTGGCGAATAAAGAGTATGTCGCGTCCTGCTACTCCTATTCGTGGTGCTGGTATGGCTCGCAGCGCACTGTGCAGGCGAGCGCAACCTATCAGTGGTGATAAGGCAATTTAATGGCCCCTTTGTAACTAAATCCTCGCCAGAATCGCTTTTATTTTCAGGTGGTTAGGTGGGGATGCAAATGCGCACTGTTGGAATCATGCTGATCGCCTGCTCCCTGGCCGGCGGCGCGGCAGCCGTGCAGGCTCGGGAGCTGCGCGAGGGTGACAAGTACATGTGCAGTTGGGGCGCCGGCACCGCGGCCAGGGCCCAGGAGTTGAAACTGTCGGGGGTGTCGCTGTACGCGGCGCGGCAGAAGATCCAGAGCATGAAGTTCAACAAATCCTGGATGCGCATGATGGCCATGGGCATCACCGAACAGACCTACGACAGCCGTTCGCGGCTCAAGCCCGAGGCGATTCGCCGGGGTTTCTATCAGGATTGCGTGCGCTACAAGGTCGCACGCAAATGATCGAGCAAGCACCGCCCCGTGCAAAATCTGCGTAAGCCAGTCCAACTTTCCCTCGGCGCCCCTGGCCATACTGGCGCCAGGCAAACCCAGAGGCACAGGCCATGACTGACTACGTATTCATCCCCGCACCAACCCCATCCCTCGCAGTACAGGGCAGTGATGCGCGCTTCCCGCTGCGCCGTGTGTTCTGCGTGGGCCGCAACTACAGTGAGCATGCGCGTGAGATGGGTCACGACCCGGACCGCGAGCCGCCCTTTTTCTTTATGAAACCGGCGGATGCCGTGGTGCCCGCCGAAGGTATGATCGCCTACCCACCGCTGACCGCCGACCTGCACCATGAAGTGGAACTGGTGGTGGCCATCGGCAAGGACGGCGTGGATATCAGTCCGGAACAGGCGGTTTCCCACATCTGGGGGTATGGCGTTGGCGTCGATCTGACCCGCCGCGACCTGCAAGCCCATGCGAAAAAACTCTCGCGGCCGTGGGAGTGGGCCAAGGCGTTTGATGCGTCTGCGCCGAGTACCGCATTGCGCCCGGTGAGCGCGGTAGGGCATCCGTCCAGCGGAAAAATCTGGCTTGATGTCAATGGCGAACAGCGTCAGGTGGGCGACCTGGCCGACCAGATCTGGTCGGTCAGCGAAGTGATCAGCCATGCCTCAAGGTCTGTCGCGCTGAAGGCGGGCGACCTGATCTTCACCGGCACCCCCGCAGGTGTCGGTGCCTTGCAGCCGGGCGATATGGTTACGGCGGGCATCGAGGGCATCGGCGAGTTGCAGTTCACCCTCGGCCAGGCTTGAGGCTAAAGTGGTGACCCGGCCACCCGAGAGACCGTTATGCCAGGCACCCGCGTTACCACCTACGGCATGCAGCAGCGCAGCGACCGCTCCGACTTCTACATCCGCGACAAGCGCGGGCGGGCGGCGCTGACCAGCCCGCATCGGCATGAATACTTCCAGATCCAGATCAACCTTGGCGGCGACACCGTGCAGCACATTGGTGGCGCGGTGCGGCCGTTTCCGCGCAAGGCCCTTGCCTTTATCCTGCCCCATCGCCTGCATGTGATTCCCCATCCCGAAGACGGCGAGTTCATGCTGATCAACTTCAGTCAGGGGTTTTTCCTGCCGCAACTGACCTGCGACCCCCTCGACCTGGAAGACATTCCCATCGGCCAGGCGCCTGAGCTTTCGCCGTTTCGCTTCCAGGAACAGCTGGACTTCATCCTCGATGACGCGGCGTTTGAGCAGGTGCAACGCTGGCTCGTTCACATGCGCGAACTGGACGCCCACCGTGCCTTTGGCGCCCGCGAGCGTCTCAAGGGCTACCTGTTTCAACTGATCGGCCTGGTCTGCGAACAGTATGCCGCGCCGTTGCAGGCGTTCGCCGCCAACAATGCCACCCGGCGCGGGCGCAAGGATGCGTTGGCGCGGGTGCAACGCTACATCCGCGAGCATCTGCACGAGCCGACCCTCAACCTTACCGACGCGGCGGCGGCGGCGTTCCTGTCACCCAACTACCTCACGCACCTGTTGCGCAAGGAGACTGGCAAGCCGTTTTCGCAACTGGTGCTCGACCGCCGCCTGCAGTTGGCGCGCACCTTGTTGCTCAACAGTGCGCAGATGATCGGTCCCATTGCGCACCGCTGCGGGTTTACCGATGAAGCGTACTTCTCCCGCTGCTTCCGCAAGGCCCATGGCCTGGCCCCAGGGCAATTCCGTCGCCAGCAACATGGCCAGGCCTTGTAGGGCGGCGGTTTTACAAATCCACGACAATCGCTGTGTTTCAATTTACATACAATTGGGTCCTTCATTGGGAGGCCAGTATGCAAACGCTTATCCGCGCGGCGACGCAGGACGATGTCGACACGCTCTTCACCCTTCGCACCTCGGTGGTGCAAAACCATCTGAGTGTCGAACAGATGGCCGAGTTGGGCATCACCCCAGAGGTGTTGGCTGACCGCATCCGCGAAGCCCCCTGCGTATGGATCGCCGAAGTGGATGGCCGGCCCGTGGCCTTCAGCATGGTCGACCTGGCAACCGGCGAGGTGTTCGCGATGTTCGTATTGCCGTCTCACGAGAACCTGGGGCTGGGGCGTCGACTGATGGAGGTGGCCGAAGCCGCACTGTTTAAACACCATGACAGGTTGTTTCTGATCACCGATGGGCGCGACGAAATCCGGGCCAACGGGTTTTACCAACGCCTGGGCTGGACGCTGGCGGCGCAGGTCGAGGACGGCGACGTGCGTTATGAAAAGAGCAGGGCGCAGTGAGCCATGAGTCCATCCGAGCCGCCGTCCAACAACTTTCGCTACTTCGTGATCGGAGTGCTTTGCGCGGCGGTGTTGCTGGGGGTCTATTTTGTGCAGCTCAATGCCCAGGTAGACCGCGAGCGGGATGCGACCAATGAGCGCTTGGCGCTGTGTCGACAGGTGGAAAGTGTGGCGCGCTCGGTGTTGCCCAATAGCCTCGATACACAAGATGCCTGCGAACAGTTGAGCGAGCGTATATCGAAAAGTGTGAAGTCGCCTTAACTCAATAACCCTTTCTTATCAGTGGAAATAGCACCAGTAGTTGCACCAAAAAGTGGCAATTATAGGGTTGGCTACCTTAAAAAACGTGTGGTTATTGAATGACTTACAGCGCTTTTAATCCGACGAAAGGATTAAAATAATCTTGTTACAGCTTTTTACAATCGTTACTATAGCCGGGCGTTCACCTCCCACGGTTTATGCATTTTTAAATCCCAAGTTTCCATCAGCTACTTGGGATTTTTTTTGCCTGGGATTTGACCTTCGCGTCAAACTTCACTGTCGGTGAACTCCGCGCGCATTCGTCCATTGCGTTTGGCCTGGTACAGCAACTTGTCGACCTCTTCGACGAACCCCAGCATCGGCGTATCAGGTTTGACGATACGTGTGCCCACGCCCAGGCTCAGGCTAAGGAGGTTCGACACCGCCGAATAACCATGCTCGATCTGTTGCTGGCGGATCAGGTGCAGACAGCGTTGAGCCACCTGCCTGGCCGATTGCGCATCGGTTTCCGGCAGCAACCACACGAACTCTTCGCCGCCGATGCGCGCAATGAAATCCCGTGGCCGATTGGCCGCCTGGGACAAGGTGTGTGCCACCTGGCGCAGGCACTCATCGCCTTTGATATGGCCGTAGTGGTCGTTGTACTGCTTGAAAAAATCGATATCCAGAATGATCAACGACAGTGGCAACTGGCTGCGCTGGGCACTGGCCCACTCCCGTTCCAGCACGGTGTCGAACATGCGGCGGTTGGCGATACCGGTCAGGCCATCCTGGTACGAATATTCCTCGAGTTGTTTCTGCAAGCGCACCAGGTGCTCTTCGGTCTTCTTGCGCTCGCTGATATCGAACATGAAACCGATCAGCGCCTCGACCTCGCCGTCCTTGCGCACCACGTGCACCACATCGCGGATCCACACGTAGTCGCCATTCACCGTCAGCGCGCGGTAATCCGCTTCGTGGTCGACCCCGGCGCGGGACTGCGATACGCAGAAATCCACCACATATTCACGGTCGTCCGGGTGCATGCGCTCGACCCAGTCGTCCACGCTGACCCAGCTTTGCGGGGTCCAGCCGAGCAACTCCTCGATCTGCGGGCCGATATAGCTGAAGGTCATGCTCTGCCAATCAATACGCCAGGGAATGGCCTTGGTCGACTCCAGCAAGGTCTTGTACACATCGCTGTCGGGCTGGCTCGGAGGGTCGATGCTCATGGGGCGGCTGCTCTGGATGATGGCGAAAAGCCAAGAGCGTCTTTCGATCGGGGCGCCGAGTCAAGCCTTCGGCGGTGCAGCAGACGAGAGGTCGCCGGACGGGGCGACCCTCTGTTGACCGGGGTATCCGGTGTACTGCGCTGGGTCAGGCATCGACGGTGTGGCTCGGGGCATCGAGCGCGCCGTAGTAGCGCCAGCAGCAATGGCGATGTTCCGGCAAGATCACGCAGCCACTGAGGCTGACGATCAGCAGTGCGGCAACCAGCATGTAAAGTCGGCGATACATGGTGTTTCCTCTTGGGTTGATCAGCGTTAATCCTTCAACGCGGCCACCGGCATAAATCCGTCGCAAAGCTTTCAAACATTTCATCAAGCCCTGCCACCCCCTGAGCAATACTGCCAAAAAATCTGCGACGGATTTTCCCGCCCCCGCCGTTCAACCCATCAGCACCCGCACTTTCGCGTGTTGCATGAAGGAGTTGCCATGAGACCCCTGGCCAAATTGCGCTATGCCTTGCTTGCTCCGCTGGCCCTTGCCGCGCTTGTCAGCACCCCTGTGTTTGCCCAGACCGAAATCATCATCCGCCAGGCACCGCCACCGGAACGCGTGGAAGTGATCCCCGTGGAGCGCCCGGGTTACGCCTGGGACCGCGGCCACTGGCGCTGGGAAGGGCACGGCTATGGGTGGGTGCCTGGGCACTGGCAGCCGGTGATGCGCAATGCGCGTTGGGAACCGGGCCATTGGGAGGCTCACGGCCCCAATTGGTACTGGCGTGAAGGGCATTGGATACGCTGACCGAGAATTGCCCGATTGAAAGACACTGATCCGGACGTTGAACTGCTGGCGCGCATCGGTAACAACGAACCGGCGGCCGTCAACGAAATGGTGACGCGCAAACTGCCGCGTCTGCTGGCGCTCGCCGGCCGGATCCTGGGGGATGCCGACGAAGCCAGGGACGTGGCCCAGGAAAGCTTCCTGCGCATCTGGCGCCACGCCGCCAGTTGGCGCAGTGGCGAGGCGCGCTTCGACACCTGGCTGCACCGGGTGGCGCTCAACCTGTGCCACGACCGTCTGCGCCGGCGCAAGGAGCGCCCGTTGGAGGACGAGGAAGCGTTGGCGCTGACAGACAGCGCACTGACGCCGGATGAACAGCTGGAAGCCGCCGACCGCAGCGCCCGGATGGCTGCCGCCCTGGCGGCGCTGCCTGAGCGTCAGCGCGAAGCGATTGTGTTGCAGTACTACCAGGAGCTGTCGAACATCGACGCCGCGGCCCTGATGAACATCAGCGTCGAGGCACTGGAGAGCCTGCTGTCGCGGGCCCGACGCCAGTTGCGCAGCCAACTTGCCGACACACCCGGGCTTGCCCGCCCAGGAAGGGGAAAACCATGACACCCGAACGTTTTGCTTACCTGGCCGACGCCTATGGCGCCGACCTGCACCGCTGGCCCCGCGCTGAACAGCCCGCAGCCCAGGCTTTGCTGGACAGCGGCAATGTGCTTGCGCATGAGGCCCAGCAACAGGCGCGCTGGCTCGACGGTCAACTGGACAGCCATCAACTGGCCTACGTCGATCCTTCGCTGGCGCGGCAGATTCGGCTGTCGGCCCCGCGCGGCCATTCATTCTGGTCGCGCTATGCCCGCTGGTTGTCGCCGGCCGGCCTGGTAGGCGTGGGTGTCGCGGGCATCGTCACCGGGATGCTGGTGGCCTCCCTGAGCGTGCCGCTGCCGATGCTGTCGTCCGAGGTGTTGCCCAGCGTCTTCGATCAAGGCGATGCGCAAGTCATCTTTACCGTCAATGCCGAGGACACCGAGCAATGAGCCTGAAGTCCCTCAAACCCTGGCTGCTGGCCTCGGTCTTGCTCAACGTGTTCCTGATCGGCGGCGTCGGCGGTGGCCTCTACCACTGGATGGCCAGCGCCAAGCCCGCGGAGGCGGTGGTCAACCAGCACGGCTTGCGCCAGGCGATGATCAAGCTGCCGCCGGAGCGCCGCCGGGAATTGCGCCAACTGCTGCGGCACAACCGGGCCGACAGCCAGCCGCTGATCATGGCCGGGCGTGAAGCGCGCATGGGCGTGATCAAGCAATTGGAAGCGCCGACCCTGGATCGGGATGTGCTGGTGGCGGAACTGGCCAAGGCCCGTGAAGCCGACATGGCGCTGCGTGCGTTGGTGGACACGACGTTGGCGCAGTTCGCCAGCACGTTGCCTCGGGAGGAGCGGCAGAAGTTAGTGGAGGCATTGTATCTGCGGGGGCAGGCGGCAGGCCGCAAGCCTCAGTCTTGAACGTGGCGCTTGTAGGTCTGCGCCCAGAGCGCTGAACTACAGGCGACGCAGGAAGGATTTGACGATGTGGCGGGTGGCGTCGGTGGTGTCCAGCTCGTCCATGGCGCCATAGGGGTGCCACTGGCAATCGACTATTTCATTGCAAGGTTTTGCATCGGCGACGTTCACCACCGACGCTTCGAACACGTGGTGCACGGTGTCGCGGGCCTTGAGTTCCTGCAAATACAGCAAGCCGTCCACGTTCAATCCGGTTTCTTCTTCCAGCTCGCGTTCGGCCGCGCCGACCGGGCGCTCGTTGCGTTCGACCTTGCCTCCCGGCAATGCCCATTTTGATCTGGCCTTGCGCACGAAGAGGATATTCCCCTCGTGTTCGCAAATGACCGTTGCACGTATTTTCATCGTCTGTGCCCCCGCAGCGGGATGAGTGTCATAAAAGTGTAATGCAATTGTCATGCTAAGTGCTTATGGCACTGACGTGTGGGGATGTGGATACTGCCCGATTGATCAAAACGCACGAGGAGGGCAGATGAGCACCGTACGCTGGGGCATGATCGGCTGTGGCAGTGTCACTGAATTGAAGAGTGGACCGGCTTTCTACAAAGCGCCAGGTTCTGCGCTGGTGGCTGTGATGGGGCGCCGCGAAGCGGCGGTGCGTGATTATGCGGCACGCCATGGCATTGCGCGTTTCTACACCGACGCCCAGGCGCTGATCAACGACCCCGAGGTGGACGCGGTGTACATCGCCACGCCGCCGGACAGCCATCTCGAATACAGCCTGATGGTCGCGGCGGCCGGCAAGCATTGCTGCGTCGAGAAGCCCATGTCGCTCAACGCCGAGCAGAGCGCGTTGATGCAGCGCACCTTCGAGCGTGCCGGGCTGTATCTGTTTGTGTCCTATTACCGCCGTTCACTGCCGCGTTTCCACCAAGTGCGCGACTGGTTGCGAGATGGGCGCATCGGCGAACTGCGCCACCTGACCTGGACCTTGTGCAAGCCACCGGGTGCCGACGACGCCAGCCCCGCCAACTGGCGCACTGACCCGACCATCGCTGGCGGTGGTTACTTCGCCGACCTGGCCAGCCATGGTTTCGACCTGTTCCAGTACCTGGCCGGGGACATCGTTGAGGTCACAGGCTTTACCGCGCGACAAGCCGGGCGCTATGCGGCCGAGGATGCAGTGACGGCGTGCTGGACGTTCAGTTCGGGCGCACTGGGCATGGGCTGCTGGAATTTTGTCGCGGACCGTCGCGAGGACCGGGTGGAACTGATCGGCAGCCGTGGGCGCATCCGATTCTCGGTCTTCGAAGACCAGCCGCTGCACCTTGAGGGTGAATCGTGCGAAGTGCTGGAAGTGCCGTGCCACGCGCATATCCAGTGGCACCACGTGTTGGCGATGAACGCACATATCCGTGGCGAAGCCGAGCACCCATCGCTGGGTATCGAAGCGTTGAAGACCGATCGGATCCTGGACAAGGTGCTACAACGTAACCCCCATCGTCCTGAGTAGGCGCGTTAGGGTTGTTTTTTTCCAAGGAATAGACAAATGAAATACTGGATGGCGATGTGGCTGGTGCTGGCCACCAGTGCGATGGCGGCTCCGCGCAGCCAAGGCACACCGGGGGAGTTTGATTTTTATGTGCTGTCGTTGTCGTGGTCGCCGACCTTTTGCCTGACGCACCCGGACAACGAGCAATGTTCCGGCAAGGGTTACGGTTTTGTATTGCATGGTCTGTGGCCGCAGTATGCGCGTGGCGGCTGGCCGGCATCCTGTGCGCCGCAGTCGCCGTTGAGTCGTGAAGAAATCGAGAAGGGCGCAACACTGTTTCCGACCCGTGCATTGCTCAAGCATGAATGGTCCAAGCATGGCACCTGCAGTGGCCTGGAACCGTCGGCCTACCTGGAAAAAACCGACCAGGCGCTGGGGGTGGTGAGCATTCCGCAGCAACTGCAGCCGTTCAATACGCCGCCGGCGTTGCAGGCCAGTGAGATCGAGGCGTTGTTCCGTGAGAGCAACCCGCGCATGGGCAATCATGGGCTGGCAGTCATCTGCAAAGGCAAAGTGCTGTCCGAGGTGCGGGTATGCCTGACCAAGGACCTGGCCTTTGCTGGTTGCCCGCGCAGTGTGAAAACCCAGTGCCGCGATGGCGACGTCCGGATTCCCGCGCAGCGGTGATAAGCCGCTGGCGGGCATCGGGTTGATCAGTTGTTGAGGTAGACCGGGCTGTCGGTGGACAACGAGGCCTTCACGGCCAGGGTCATGTCGGTGATCAGCACTTCCTCGCGGTCTTCGCTCAGGGCCTTGAGGGTGATGGCGACTACGTCCTGGGGCGTGCTCTTCGGCGCCTGCACGTCTGCCACCATATCGGTGTCGATGTAGGCGGGGTGCACGCCGATCACCAGGGTCTTCTGTTCGCGCAGTTCGCCGCGCAGTCCATTGGTCAGGCCCCACTGGGCGGACTTGGAGGCGCTGTAGCCGCCAGTGCCGGGCGGGCTGAGCCAGCTCAATACCGACAGCACATTGATCAGCGCGCCGCCGCCTTGCCTGGCCAGGATCGGCGCAAAGGCACGGCTGACGCGCAGGGTGCCGAAGGTGTTCACGTCAAAGTGCTGTTGCAGGTTTTCGACGCTGTCTTCAGCCAGCAGCGCGCCGTATTTCAGGAACCCCGCGTTGTTGATCACCACGTCTACATCGGTGCACTGCTCGGCGGCGCGCTGCACGCTGGCCTGGTCGGTGATGTCCAGGGCAATCGGCGTGCTGCCGGGGAGGTTCACGCTGCCTGGATCGCGTGCGCCGGCGTAGACCTTGGCCGCGCCGGCTTCCAGCAAGGCAATGACGAATGCTTTACCCAGGCCGCGATTGGCGCCGGTGACCAGTACCACTTTTCCACGAATATCCATGATGCGCTCCAGACAGTTAATTAGGTTTAATAATGAAACCGTTTTTATCCTGAGCCTGTTGGTCCTATAATGCAACCTTATTTTGCAAGTGCCCGGAGGCCCGACGATGAAACGCAAATGCCTGGAAGGCGATGGCTGCCCGGTTGCCCGCGCCCTGGACGTGGTGGGCGACTGGTGGACGTTGTTGATCATCCGCGACGCCTTTGCCGGAGTAACACGTTTCGGTGATTTTCAAAAACACCTGGGCGTGGCGAAAAACATCCTCGCCACACGGCTCAAGGACATGGTCGAGCAAGGTTTGTTGCAGACCAGCGAAGTCGGCGCACGCAGCGAATACCAACTCACCGACAAGGGCCGTGCGCTGATGCCGGTGCTGGTGACGCTGGCGCAATGGGGCCAGGCCTATACCGAGCCGGAGGATGTCGGCGCGCAAGTCTTGGATGCGCGCTCGCTCAAGCCACTGCGCAAGGTCGAGATCCTCGCCGAGGATGGCCGGGTGTTGGGCATCGGCGACATCGTCACCCAGATGCCCGGGGCTTGAGGCGGTGCCTATTTGCCGTCGAGGAAGCCCAGCAGTGCTGCGTTGAACAACGCCGGGTCTTGCAGGAACGCAAAGTGGCTGGTGTTCGGCAGGATCAGCAGGCCGGCGCCGGGGATGGTTGCGGCCATGTACTCGGTGTGTTCGCGCTTGATCGCTTCGTCATGGTCGCCATCGGCAATCAGGATCGGCGTCTTGATGCTTTGCAATTGTGCGTCAGTCCAGTTCGGCTGGCTGGCCCACATATGGCTGATCTGCTCGACAAACGCGTCGTACTCTTTCGGCGTCGGCGACAGCTTGGCGTACTCCTTGCCGGCGCGCTCGATGAAGGCGGCGAAGGTCGGGTTCTTCTCGACGCCTTCCTTCACCCCAGCGGTCTGGGTGTTGGCGGCGAAGGCGAAGACTTTGCCGAGGCGGTCCGGGTGACGCAGGGCCAGGTCGATGCCGATAATGGCGCCGTCGCTCCAGCCGACGATGTCGGCGCGGGGGATTTTCAGGTGGTCGAGCACGGCCACCACGTCATCGGCCATCAAGTCATAACCATAGGGTTTTTCGTCCCGCGAGCTGCGTCCGTGGCCGCGGCTGTCGATACTGATCACCGTGTGCCTGGCTGCCAGGGCCTTGACCTGATTACCCCAGTAATCGGAGTTGGACAGGCCGCCATGCAGCAGCACCACCGGCGAGCCATGGCCGGTACGGGTGTAGTAGACCTTGATGCCGTTGACGGCGGCATAGCCGGTCTTGGCACCGGCCACGGGGGCGGGTGTTGGCGGCAGCGTTTCCCAGCGCTCAGCGGCTTGGGCGGCGGAAAAACACAACATCAGACAGGCGGCTGCCAGCAGGCGACGTGACATGGCGGTTCCTTTTTTTGATCAGTAGGAATTGAACTCTAGCATCGGCCCCCGCACGGCAAATACGCATTTTTGCCTATCACAATCGCCTGTGCGAAAGAAAAAAATACAGTTATATCAATGGAATAAAAGCGTCTAAGCGAGCGAGGGGCATTTTCTTCAATACCTCGACCGAGCGGCCCCTTTACCGTGGTCCCATCGTCACCCGCTCGAATAACAAGGAACTGCAATGAGTCTGATCATTTCCATGGCTGCCTTCGCACTCGCCACGTCTATCACCCCCGGCCCGGTGAATGTGGTTGCACTGAGTTCGGGGGCGCGTTTCGGTTTTGTCGCCAGCCAGAAACACGTCTTGGGGGCCGCCGTGGGCTTCACCTTGCTGCTGGTGTTGATTGGCCTGGGGTTGCATGAGGTGCTGATACGTTGGCCGATACTGACCCAATTGATCCAGTGGGGCGGGGTGGCTTTTCTGCTGTACATGGCCTGGAAACTGGCGGTGGACGATGGTCGGTTGGACGCCGATGGCAGTGCCACGGCGCCGTCGATGCTGTACGGCGCGATCATGCAGTGGCTCAACCCCAAGGCCTGGCTGGCGTGTGTGGCCGGGATGGGGTTGTTCGTCGCTGATGGCGATGCACGGCAGGTGTGGTTGTTTGCCGGGCTCTACCTGGTGATCTGCTATCTGTCGGTGGCGTGCTGGGCCTATGCCGGCACGTTTCTGCGGCGCTACCTGGGCAACCCCCAGGGCGTGCGCATATTCAACCGTTCAATGGCCGCGTTGCTGGTGGCCAGTGTGGGTTATTTGCTGATGGCTTGAGCACGTCGCGGTATTGCCCTGGCGTTGCGGCGAAATGCCGTTTGAACGCGCGCTGGAAATGCGCCTGGTCGGCAAACCCCGCCGCCAGGGCCACGTCGGCGATGGGCGCGCCCTGACGCAATCGGGCGCGAGCGAACTGGATACGCTGGTTGACCAGGAAGGCATGGGGTGTCAGCCCGTAATATTGCTTGAAGGCGCGGATCAGGTAGGACGGCGACAGTTCGGCCGCCAGGCAGATGTCTTCCAGCTTCACCCCTTCGGTGCAGTGCGTGCGGATGTACTCGGCGGCCCGCTCCAGCTTGTGGTTGACCTCGCGCAGCGGGGTGCCGGCTGGGTTGAGGCGCTGTTGTACGTCGCTGAAGTAACTCACCAGCGCGTCCTGTTTCTGCAAGTGCTCGGCCTGTTCATCGACCAGAATGCGGTACAACTCCAGCAAGCCACGGTACAGCACGGCGTCCTGGGTATGGGGCGTATTGAACGGTCGGTAACCCTGGTCGGTGCTGAAGCCCAACTGATGCTGCAACTCCGTCAGCCAGGGCGTGTCGATGTACAGCATCTGGTAGGACCACGGCTCATTGTCGATGGGGTTGCAGGCGTGCACATCGCCCGGATTCATCAACACCACCGTGCCGGCGCTGATCTGGAATGTCTCGCTGCCGTAGTGGTAATAGCTGCGCCCGGTGGTGATCGCGCCGATGGAAAAATGCTCGTGGGCATGCCGGCTGTAGGTGACCTTGCGCCCATCGGCGATGGTCCGTGCCTCGATAAAGGCCAGCGCGGGGTCACGCCAGAAATACGGAGCAGTGGCAGCAGTCATGGGCGGGGGCTTCCTCGCAGCAGTTGAACGGGCAGGCGAGCAGCGTCAGCTAAAAGTCGCCATTATTCAAGCTCCAACGTACCGGCGGTGCACAGCGGCGCAGGTAGTCGGCCCATGGATCGTAACCGGCCACGGCCTCAGCCAGGGTGATCGGCTGCCGGGCCTTTTCACGCAGGGCCTCGCCGTCATGCAGCATATGCCGCTCGACGATCACACTCATCAAGGCGCGGGTGCGTGGTGAGTCGAAGGTGCGCGGCACCCGGCGTCCGAAGAGGTCCGGCTCGGGGATTTCGGCGGGCGCAAGGCTGTCGAGTTGATGGATGGTCAGGTCTGTTGCCGCCGCGGTCAGCGCCACCTCGGCAGGTCGGGTTCCTTGCGCGTAGGCCGGCCAGTCGAAACGCATCCAGGCACCGCTGGCACCGTCCTCGGCCGCCTGCATGACCTGCTCGTAGTCAAGGTCTGGACGTGGACGAACCAACAGGTGCCGGGGAAAAACTTCATAGAACTTTCTGTTGCTGTAATGCGAGACATACATCAGTACACCGAACCGGCCGACGTCGCCGTGCCTCTGGGTGAGACCGAAAAAAAGCACCAGGCCGTATTCCAGGGCTTCACGACTGGGCAGGGTCAGGTGCGACAAGCCGTAACGGAGCGCGGTCCCGTAGGCTTCTTTCAACTGCCCGAGCTTGCGATCAAAGGTGTCGAAATAAAGCCGATTGATCGGAGTGAGCAAGTGGAATTGCCGAGCCAATTCCCGGTATTTGACTCCAGCGTTTGTCGAGTGCCAGCGTTTAGAGGTGACATCCAGGGCACCGGCACTGTGCAGGTCGACGAACGAGTACAGAGGCCCCGTATACACGCCCTCGAAGCGGCCGTCTTCGGAAAACGGCGAATGCTCCGGCAGCCACATCAGTACTGGCTCTTCAAGCAAGGTGTTGTCGGCATACACTCGGCGCAGATCGTCCAGTGCGGTCTGGCGCAAGGTCACCACGGGCTGCGCAAACGTCTCGATGGCAGTGGCCAGGCTGGCACGCTGTCGATTGAGGCCTTCCAGTGCGGTATTGATCGCCAGCACGTCGTAATGCGGTCGAGGGTCCAGCATGCCGTTGACCACGGCCCATTCCAGCACCGGCGGCGTTGCTTCGCTGCTTTCGAGGAAGCGCTTCCAGCTGCCATGTGGCGCCAGCCCGGCCAGGAACATGATCTGCTTGTAAGTCAATTGACGGGAAGACCCCGGCATGACCTTTTCCATATACATGACGTATTGACGATACAGCACCCAGGTCTGGGCGCTCAGGCAAGGCGTGGCGTCGGGTATGTCGCGTACGAGCAAATGTGGACCCTTTTCGCTCAGCAACAGGTGCGCGGCCAGTGCTGCGGGGGCTGGGTGGAGCCCGGCCAGGCTGCTGTCGATGTACTGGCGTATGAACGGCACGTGCTCACCCCAGAAGTAATCGTCGTGCCAGTCGACCAGATTGATCCGGTTCGGGTACGCATCGGGCTCGGGGTCCAGGCTCAGGATCAGCGCTGCCAGTATCAGCGCACTGCGGCTGCCACTTTCCGTGCGCTCGCCGGCGTGGCCGCCATGCCAGTGCAGGGCGCTCGACAAAGCGTCTGCCAGTTGCTGGGCCAAGGGTGTTGCGAGCAGGCGGACCATGAGGAAATCCGCTTCCACCCGTACGTCGGCCACCGACTTGCCGGTGACGATGGGCTGGGCGAGGTACGCGAATAGCGGCACGTCCTGGTCGGCCGTGAAGCGCTCGATGATGCGCATAATCTGCGTGCGCTGGAGCACCGATAGTTTCCAGGCTGAGGGTTGTGAACCAGACAGTGGCTTGAGCGCTCGCCAGTAGTGGCCCTGACGCGCCGGCAGCGGTTGGCTGACGCTCAGTTGTTGCAACGTCAGACGTGCCTCGTGCAGTGTGTGGGGGCGCGCAAGGTGATAGAGCCTCAGTGCCTGGCTGAGCGTCACCTTGAAATGACTGCGCAAGTACCCGCCTGTCTTGGCGGCTACCAGCTTCAGGCGCGACACCACAGGGGCAAGTTCAACATTGCTCATCACTGGGTCGGTCAGGGTTTTCCAGGTGCCGTCCAGGCCATTGGCGCCAACGCTACCCTCGGCAGTGAGCAATACGTGGCTGGCAGGGTCGACGCGTTCCCGGGTGCGGATGGCCAGGAAGTCAGGGTGGTCGGTCAGCACGTGGATCTGGGCGTAGGCTTTTTTAACGGTTGCCTGGAGTGTGTCCGGGTCAACGCTGGCGTCTACCTCAAACCGATCGGCATCATTCAGGTTCCCGCCAGCGATCACCGTCGACAAGGCGTTGCGCAGCACGTGGCGATCATTGAGCAGGCCGATGTACTGCCGATAGCGATACAACTCGCCGAACGACCGGGCACTGTTCAATATCACCGGCACCGCAGGCGCCGGCCAGTCGCGCAGTCGTTGGCTCAGGAGGCTGACCTCCGTCTTGCTGAGCGGGCACTCGATGGCATACGCCTGCAAAGCCCCGGCCATACTGATGCGCTGGTCGGTATAGACATGGCTGCCCAGTTGTTCGCCAAGTGTGGCCAACCGGTTCCAACGCTCATCGGATGCCTTTGACACCAAAGTATTTATTTCGCGCCCGCTGTCCGGGCTCAGCACACACAACACTTGCCGCTGGTAATCGAAGTAAGCGGGCGCGGGGGCGTCGTCCGTGCTGCCCAGGTCGTGGCTATTGATGATCGCCTGCAACAGGCCAGCCGCCTCCTTGAGGTTTCTGGACAATCGCGAATCGGATGTCAGAGACAGCACGGTGCGGTAGATGTCCAGCGCGTCAAAGCTGTTCTCATCCTTGGCCAGCGGTTGCAGGGCCTCTGCCAACTGCCGATAGTCGAGCATCTGCTGGCCCAACTCGGCGTAGCTCATCGACTTGCTGCGCCCGTTATCGTCAAAGCCGGGAAAGCCCTTCAAGGCGTCGAGTTCTTCGACAATGGTCTGCGCCTGCAGGCGGTTGGCAGGCATCGGCAAGCCATGGAATGCCAGCGTCAGGTTCAAGGGGAATGTGCGTACGCCGGTGGGAGGTTCAGGTTCGATATACGGCATGCCCAGCTCTGTCGGGTCCACCAGTTGGCTGATGTAGATGATCGGGTTGGCCAGCGTCCACCAGGCGGACGCGTCGGCCAGGGTGTAGACCCTGGGCTGCCCGTGGGCCGCCACGCTGAGTCGGCTGTTGTGCACGCGTAGCGTGGCCAGATCAAACCCTTGGGCCTTGGCCCAGTCAATGAAGTCTTTCTGATTGATGGCCTTGCAAAAGACTTCGCACCATTGGCCCAACTGCGAATGCTGGACCATTGGCACGGGATGCGTGGGAGGCGGTAATGATTGGTTCGAGGCGATGGCCAGGAGGCGGTTCAAGTGGGCGATCAGGGTTGTGTCGCCTTCGCTGCGCAGGGATTGGCGTTCGTTCAGGTAGCCGATAGAAGGGCTGACACTGAGTGGCAGCGGCGTGTCGCCGGGCAGGCTGTCCCAGGTCAGGGCGAGGGCGTGGATGTCATCCATGAGAGCTGTTCCGGTTGATGAAACCCCGGATGATCAGCCGCGAGGATAGGGCATTTGTAGCAGGTGTTTCCTGCAAGTCCGTGGCTTGCGTCAGCCACGGCGGCAAGGCTCAGGCCTGCGGGCGGCAAGCCTTCTCTCAGATTTTTTTCAAAGTTGTGTCAGGCGGGAACCAGGAAAGCGGCTTCCAGCAACTGGCGGGTATAGGCATGCTGCGGATCCGCAAAGATCGCCTGCGCATCCCCTTGCTCCACCACCTGCCCATGCTTGACCACCATCAACTGGTGACTCAGCGCCTTCACCACCGCCAAGTCATGGCTGATGAACAGGTAGGTCAGGTTGTACTTGGCCTGCAGGCTGCGCAGCAGTTCCACCACCTGGCGTTGCACCGTGCGGTCGAGGGCCGAGGTGGGCTCGTCGAGCAGGATCAGGCGTGGCTTGAGCACCAGCGCGCGGGCGATGGCAATGCGTTGTCGCTGCCCGCCGGAGAACTCGTGGGGGTAGCGATGCCGGGATTCCGGGTCCAGGCCCACTTCCTTGAGCGCCGCGATAATCGCCGCTTCCTGTTCGGCCGGCGTGCCCATCTTGTGGATGCGCAAGCCTTCGCCGACGATCTCGCTGACGCACATGCGCGGGCTCAGGCTGCCGAACGGGTCCTGGAACACCACCTGCATTTCCCGGCGCAACGGGCGTACCTGTTGTTGGCTGAGCTTGTCCAGTTGCTGGCCTTCGAAACGAATACCGCCCTTGCTCGCGATCAACCGCAGGATCGCCAGGCCCAGGGTGGACTTGCCCGAGCCGCTTTCACCGACGATGCCCAGCGTCTGCCCTTGTGGCAGGCTGAAGTTGATACCGTCCACCGCCTTGACGTAGTCAACGGTGTTGCGCAAAAAGCCCTTCTTGATCGGGAACCACACTTTCAGGTCATCGACCTCCAGCAACGGTGGGCCAACATCGTTGGTCGCCGGGCCGCCGCTGGGTTCTGCCGCCAACAACTCCTGGGTGTACGGGTGCCGGGGTGACTGGAACAGCGTCTCGCACTCCGCCTGCTCGACGATGCAACCCTTTTGCATCACGCACACGCGGTGGGCAATCCGGCGCACCAGGTTGAGGTCATGGCTGATCAGCAACAGCGCCATGCCCAGGCGCGCCTGCAGTTCCTTGAGCAATTCCAGGATCTTCAATTGCACCGTCACGTCGAGCGCCGTGGTCGGCTCATCGGCGATCAGCAATTCGGGCTCATTGGCCAGGGCCATGGCGATCATCACCCGCTGGCGCTGACCGCCGGACAGTTCATGGGGCAGGGCCTTGAGGCGCTTGTGCGGCTCGGGAATACCCACCAGCTCCAGCAGCTCCAGGGTGCGCTGGGTGGCGACCTTGCCTTGCAACCCTTTGTGCAGGCCCAGCACTTCGTTGATCTGCTTCTCGATGGTGTGCAGCGGGTTCAAGGAGGTCATCGGCTCCTGGAAGATCATCGCAATGCGGTTGCCGCGAATGTGGCGGATGGTTTTTTCCTTGAGGGTCAGCAGGTCCTGGCCGGCATACTCGATGGTGCCGGAGGGATGGCGTGCCAGTGGGTAGGGCAGCAGGCGCAGGATCGAGTGGGCGGTCACCGATTTGCCCGAGCCGCTTTCACCCACCAGTGCGATGGTTTCACCGCGCTTGATATCGAAGCTGACATGGTTCACCACGCGGTGGTGGTGTTCGCCCGTGACGAACTCGACGCAGAGGTCGCGGATTTCGATCAGATTGTCCTGATTCATCTCATTTCCTCGGGTCGAAGGCATCGCGAGCGGACTCGCCGATAAACACCAGCAAACTCAACATGATCGCCAGCACGGCAAAGGCACTCATGCCCAGCCACGGCGCTTGCAGGTTGGATTTGCCCTGGGCCACCAGTTCACCCAGCGACGGCGAGCCGGCGGGCAAACCGAAGCCGAGGAAGTCCAGGGCGGTAAGCGTACCGATGGCGCCGGTGAGAATGAACGGCATGAAGGTCATGGTCGACACCATCGCGTTGGGCAAAATATGGCGGAACATGATCGCGCCGTTCTGCATGCCCAGCGCCCGCGCCGCCCGCACATATTCCAGGTTACGCCCACGCAGGAACTCGGCGCGCACCACGTCCACCAGGCTCATCCACGAGAACAGCAGCATGATCCCCAGCAGCCACCAGAAGTTGGGCTGCACGAAACTGGCGAGGATGATCAGCAGGTACAGCACCGGCAACCCGGACCAGATCTCCAGGAAACGCTGCCCGGCCAGGTCGACCCAGCCGCCATAGAAGCCCTGTAGGGCCCCGGCGATCACGCCGATGATCGAGCTGAGCACGGTGAGGGTCAGGGCAAACAGCACCGACACGCGGAAGCCGTAGATGACCCGCGCCAGCACGTCGCGGCCCTGGTCATCGGTGCCCAGCAGGTTGACGCTGGAAGGCGGCGCGGGGGCCGGCACCTTGAGGTCGTAGTTGATGCTCTGGTAGCTGAACGGGATCGGCGCCCACAACGTCCAGGCGTCCTTGGACTTGAGCAGTTCCTGGATGTACGGGCTCTTGTAGTTGGCCTCCAGAGGGAATTCGCCGCCGAATGTGGTCTCCGGGTAGCGCTTGAGCGCCGGGAAGTACCAGCCGCCGTCGTAGTGCACGGCCAGGGGTTTGTCGTTGGCGATCAGCTCGGCGCCCAGGCTCAGCACGAACAGGATCAGGAACAGCCACAGCGACCACCAGCCACGCTTGTTGGCCTTGAACCGTTCGAACCGGCGGCGATTGAGGGGGGACAGGTTCATCTCAATGCTCCCGGCTGGCAAAGTCGATCCGCGGATCGACCAGGGTGTAGGTGAGGTCGCCGATCAGCTTCACGATCAACCCCAGCAGGGTGAAGATGAACAGCGTGCCGAACACCACCGGGTAGTCGCGGTTGATCGCCGCTTCAAAGCTCATCAGGCCCAGGCCGTCGAGGGAGAAGATCACTTCCACCAGCAATGAGCCGGTGAAGAAGATCCCGATGAAGGCCGAGGGGAAACCGGCGATCACCAGCAGCATCGCGTTGCGGAACACGTGGCCGTAGAGCACGCGGTGGTTGGTCAGGCCCTTGGCTTTGGCGGTGATCACATACTGCTTGTTGATCTCGTCAAGGAAGCTGTTCTTGGTCAGCAGGGTCATGGTGGCGAAGTTGCCGATCACCAGGGCCGTGATGGGCAGCGCGAGGTGCCAGAAGTAATCGAGGATCTTGCCGCCCCAGCTCAGTTCATCGAAGTTGTTGGAGGTGAGCCCGCGCAGGGGGAACCAGTCCAGGTAACTGCCGCCGGCAAACACCACGATCAGCAGGATCGCAAACAGAAACGCCGGGATCGCGTAGCCGACGATGATCGCCGAGCTGGTCCACACGTCGAAGTGGCTGCCGTGCCGCGTGGCCTTGGCGATCCCCAGGGGGATCGACACCAGGTACATGATCAGCGTGCTCCATAACCCGAGGGAAATGGACACCGGCATCTTTTCCTTGATCAGGTCGATGACCTTGGCGTCACGGAAGAAGCTGTCGCCAAAATCCAGCTGGGCGTAGTTCTTGACCATGATCCACAGACGTTCCGGCGCCGACTTGTCGAAGCCGTACATCTTCTCGATTTCCTTGATCAGCGCCGGGTCCAGGCCCTGGGCGCCGCGGTAGCTGCTGGAGCCGGCCACCGACACCTCGGCGCCGCCGCCGGCAATGCGGCTGGTGGCGCCTTCAAAACCCTCCAGTTTGGCAATCATCTGTTCCACTGGGCCACCGGGGGCGGCCTGGATGATGACGAAGTTGATCAGCAGGATCCCGAACAGCGTCGGAATAATCAGCAACAGGCGGCGAAAGATATAGGCCAGCATTTAATCGCCTCCGCTCGCCGGATCGGCGCTGGTGTTGGTGTCCGGGATGACGGCCGGTTTGACGTCGGGCTTGGCCCACCAGGTGGCCGTGCCGACGTCGTATCGCGGTGGGACTTTCGGGTGGCCCAGGTGATCCCAGTACGCCACGCGGAAAGTCTTGATGTGCCAGTTGGGGATCACGTAATAGCCAAATTGCAACACGCGGTCCAGGGCCTTGGCATGGGCCACCAGGCTTTTGCGCGAATCGGCGTCGATCAACTCTTCCACCAACTGGTCGATGGCCGGGTCCTTGAGACCCATGTAGTTGCGGCTGCCGGGTTTGTCGGCGCTGGAAGACTTCCAGAATTCCCGTTGTTCGTTACCCGGTGAAGTGGACTGCGGGAAGCTGCCCACCAGCATGTCGAAGTCCCGCGAACGGATACGGTTGATAAACTGCGACACGTCAACCCGACGAATCACCAGGTCGATGCCCAGGTCGGCCAGGTTGCGCTTGAACGGCAGCAGGATGCGTTCGAATTCGGTCTGGGCCAGCAGGAATTCGATGGTCACCGGTTTGCCGGTGGTGTCGACCATCTTGTCATCGACGATGCGCCAGCCGGCTTCTTGCAGCAGTTGGTAGGCTTCGCGTTGCTGGGCGCGGATCATGCCGCTGCCGTCGGTCCTGGAGGGTTCGAAGGCCTGGGTGAAGACTTCGGGCGGGATCTTGTCGCGCAGGGGCTCGAGAATCGCCAGTTCATCCGGGCCGGGCAGGCCGGTGGCGGCCATTTCCGAGTTTTCGAAGTAACTGCGCGTACGCGTATAGGCGCCGTTGAACAGTTGCTTGTTGCTCCACTCGAAGTCCAGCAACAGGCTGATGGCCTTGCGCACGCGCACATCCTGGAACATCGGCTTGCGCATGTTGAACACAAACCCCTGCATCCCGGTGGGGTTACCGTTGGGGATTTCTTCCTTGATCAGCCGGCCCTGGGCGACAGCGGGGATGTTGTAGGCGTTGGCCCAGTTCTTCGCGCTGAATTCCAGCCAGTAGTCGAACTGCCCAGCCTTCAAGGCTTCCAGGGACACGGTGCTGTCGCGGTAGTAATCGGTGATGCGGTTGTCGAAGTTGTAGAAACCCTTAGTGATCGGCAGGTCCTTGGCCCAGTAATCCTTGACCCGCTCGTAGCGGATCATGCGTCCGGCCTTGACCTCGGCGACCTTGTACGGCCCGCTGCCCAGCGGTATTTCCAGATTGCCCCTGGCGAAGTCGCGGGTGGCCCACCAATGCTTGGGCAATACCGGCAGTTGTCCGAGGATCAGCGGCAATTCGCGGTTGTTGGTGCGCTTGAACTTGAACAGAACCTTGAGCGGGTCTTCGGCGATGACTTCGTCGACGTCGGCGTAATAAGTGCGGTAGATCGGCGAACCTTCCTTGATCAGTTCCTGGAAGGTAAATACCACGTCCTCGGCGCGGATCGGGTGACCATCATGGAAGCGCGCTTCCGGGCGCAGGTAGAAGCGCACCCAGCTGTTGTCCGGGGCTTTTTCGATCTTGCCAGCCACCAGGCCGTATTCGGTGATGGGCTCGTCCAGGCTTTGCATGGCCAGGGTGTCATAGATCAGGCCCAGATTGTCGGCCGGTACACCTTTGCTGATATAGGGGTTGAGGCTGTCGAAGCCGCCCATGGCCGACTCGCGGAACGTGCCGCCCTTGGGCGCGTCCGGGTTGACATAGTCGAAGTGCTTGAAGTCGGCGGGGTATTTCGGCGGTTCGTTGTACAGCGTCAACGCATGTTGCGGGGCGGCTTGGGCCGCAGTGCACAGCAGCAGGCTGCCGAGCAGGGCAGTACGCAAAGATATCATTGGGCTTTCTCCGAAGCTTTCAGCCACCACGCGCTCAGGCCCAGGTTGTAGGGCGGCGTGGTGACAAAGGCGAACCGGTTGCGGTACGCCAGGCGATGATAGTTGAGGTACCAGTTGGGAATACTGTAGTGCTGCCACAGCAGCACCCGGTCGAGGGCACGGCCGGCGGCCAGTTGCTCTTCGCGGGTCTTGGCGGCCAGCAGTTGCTCCAGCAGGTGGTCGACAATCGGGTTGTTGATGCCTGCGTAGTTCTTGCTGCCCTTGATCGCAGCCTGGCTGGAGTGGAAGTACTGCCACTGCTCAAGGCCCGGACTCAAGGTCTGGTTGAGGGTGATCAGGATCATGTCGAAGTCGAATTGGTCCAGGCGCTGCTTGTACTGGGCACGGTCGACGGTACGCAGGCGCGCGTCGACGCCGATGCTGATCAGGTTCTCGACATAGGGCTGCAGGATGCGCTCCAGGTTCGGGTTGACCAGCAGAATCTCGAAACGCAGCGGCTGGCCATCCTTGTTGACCAGGCGTTGTCCGGACAGCTTCCAGCCAGCCTCGCCGAGCAGGGCCAGCGCGCGGCGCATAGTCTCGCGGGGGATGCCGCGCCCGTCGGTCTGGGGCAGGCTGAAGGCTTGCGTGAACAGGTTGGCCGGCAACTGCTCGCGGTAGGGCGAGAGCATCAGCCATTCACGGCCGGTGGGTACGCCGGTGGCGGCGAATTCGCTGTTGGGGTAGTAGCTCAAGGTGCGCTTGTACGCGCTGCTGAACAGGGTGCGGTTGGTCCACTCAAAGTCGAACATCAGCCCCAGGGCTTCGCGCACCTTGGTCTGGCTGAACGTGGGCCGCCGCGTGTTCATGAACAGACCCTGGCTCTGTGTCGGGATTTGGTGGGCGATCTGCGCCTTGATCACGTCACCCCGGTTCACCGCCGGGAAGTTGTAGCCATTGGCCCAGTTCTTGGCCTGGTGCTCGATGTAGATATCGAATTCACCGGCCTTGAAGGCTTCGAAGGCCACATCGCTGTCGCGGTAAAACTCCACCTCGACTTTGTCATAGTTATAGAAGCCCTGGTTGACCGGCAGGTCCTTGCCCCAGTAGTCCTTGACACGTTCGAACACCAGTTGCCGTCCGGGCGTGACCTTGCTGATGCGGTAGGGGCCGCTGCCCAGGGGTGGTTCGAAGGTGGTGGCCTTGAAGTCGCGGTTTTTCCAGTAGTGCTGGGGCAATACCGGCAACTCGCCCAGGCGCAGGATCAGCAAGGGGTTGCCGGCACGCTTGAACACAAAGCGGATGCGGTGGCGGTTGAGGATATCCACCCGCGCCACTTCCTGCAGGTTGGTGCGGTATTGCGGGTGCCCTTCGGTCAGCAAGGTGCGATAGGAAAACGCCACGTCATACGCCGTGATCGGCTTGCCATCGTGAAAGCGCGCTTCGGGACGCAGGTTGAACACCACCCAACTGCGGTCCTCGCTGTACTCCACCGATTGGGCGATCAGCCCATAGCTGGAGGTGGGTTCATCGCCGGAGGGCGCGTACAGACCGGTGCCGACCATCAAGGGCTCATTCAGCTCGTTGACGCCATATTGCAGGAAGTTCGGCGTGGAAACCGGGCTGGAGCCCTTGAAGGTATAGGGGTTGAGGGTGTCGAAAGTGCCAAAGGCCATGACCCGCAATGTCCCGCCTTTCGGCGCTGCAGGGTTTACCCAATCGAAGTGGGTGAATTTGGCCGGGTACTTGAGGCTGCCGAACTGCGCATAACCGTGGCTCTCGGTAATCGTCGCGTTCGCTGCAAAGCTCAAGGCCAGACTTATTAGTAGAAGGAGGGGACGCTTCAAGTCAGAGATCCGATCCAGGCGGCTTGGGCTTTATGATGGGTACAGTAACAGCTTGTTCCGGTGGGAAAAAGCCAGTCGGCTGATGCAGGGCCAATGTGGGAGGGGGCTTGCCCCGATAGCAATGCATCAGCCAACAGATTCATTGGCTGGCTTACCGCTATCGGGGGCAAGCCCCCTCCCACATGGGGGCCCCATTGTTCCAGAGGCCTTAGCGTGGCCCGGAGACCACCAGCATCTGCCCAGGCTTCAGGGCCTGGCCGGTACGCGGGTTCCAGCGCTTGAGGTGTTGCATCTCGACATTGAAGCGCTTGGCGACGATGTACAGCGAGTCGCCTTTCTTGACCTTGTATTGCACCGGTTTCTTGCTGTCGGCCTTGGCCACCAGCTTGCGCGTGTCCTGCATTACCAGGGTCTGGCCGACCTTGAGGGCCTGGCCGTTGAGCTTGTTCCAGCGTTGCAGGTCATGTACGTCGACCTTGTTGGCCTTGGCGATCAGCGTCAGGTTGTCGCCGGTGCGTACCTTGTAGCTGCGAGTACGCCCGGCCACCCGTGCGGTCTCGACCTCGTCGAACACCTGCTTTTTCGGACGCATTGCCAGCAATTCTTCAGGCTTCATCGTCGAAAGGGTGCTGGTCAGCAGTTGCGCCTTGGAACTGGGCACCAGCAAATGCTGCGGGCCGTCCAGGGTAGTGCGTTGTTTCAGCGCCGGGTTGAGCTGGAACAGTTCGTCTTCGTCGATCTCGGCCAGCGCGGCAACCCGTGACAGGTCCATGCTCTGCTTGACTTCCACCACTTCGAAGTAAGGTTGGTTGGCAATCGGGTTCAGGTTGACGCCGTAGGCCTCGGGTGCCAGCACCACCTGGGACAGCGCCAGGAACTTGGGCACGTAGTCCTTGGTTTCCTGGGGCAGCGGCAGGTTCCAGTAGTCGGTCGGCAGGCCGAGCTTCTCGTTGCGCTCGATGGCCCGGCTCACCGTGCCTTCGCCGGCGTTATAGGCGGCCAGGGCCAGCAGCCAGTCGCCGTTGAACATGTCATGCAGGCGGGTCAGGTAGTCGAGTGCGGCGGTGGTGGAGGCGGTGATGTCGCGACGGCCATCGTAGGCACGGGTCTGGCGCAGGTTGAAGTAGCGCCCGGTGGAGGGGATGAACTGCCACAGGCCGACCGCATCGCTGCGCGAATAGGCCATCGGATTGTAGGCACTTTCAATCACTGGCAGCAGCGCCAGCTCCAGGGGCATGTTGCGTTCTTCAAGACGTTCGACGATGTAGTGAATGTAGAGGCTGCCGCGTTCTCCGGCATTCTCCAGGAAGGACGGGTTGCTGGCGAACCACAGGCGCTGTTGCTCGATACGCGGGTTGACACCTAGACCGTCCTGCAGTTGAAAGCCCCGGCGCATGCGTTCCCAAACATCCTGGGGAACGTCGGGAGCCGGTTTTTCTGAAAGCCAGATGACGGGTTTCTGTTTGATTTTGGCGGTGAGGTTTGGCTTGGGTTGCACGGTGGATTGTGCGCTGAAATTGCTTGATTGGCAGCCCGCCAGTGTGGCGGACACAGCCACCGCCACAGCTTGAGCCAGGCGGGTCAATGCGTCTGAATGGTTGGATTTACGAATAGATGACGACATTGGCTGGAAGTAAGTTCCGGGCAAAAATGTCGGGCGATTCTAGAAACCCGTTGGGTTCCGGTCAACCATTCAGAAATTGCGTATCAGATTGCTTCCCTTTAGAACTTATCTTTCCAAGCCCTCAAGCTAGCAAACACCTCGGCCCCAGAGCGGTTGTCACGGCCATTCCGTTCGTCCGCTTTTTGTTTAACGGATGTTTCAGAGGTGCGCAGAAAGGGGTTGGTCAGCTTTTCCAGGGCCAGGTTGGAAGGCAGCGTGATCTCGCCTCTGGCCCGCAGTTGGCGTACGTTCTCCACTCGTTCGGCTATATCGGTGTTGTCCGGTTCCACAGCTTGAGCGAACTTGAGGTTACTCTGCGTGTATTCGTGGGTGCAGTACACCAGGGTATCGGCGGGCAGGGCGGCCAGGCGCTCGAGGGAGCTGTGCATCTGTTCCGGTGTGCCTTCGAACAGGCGCCCGCAACCGGCGGCGAACAGGGTGTCGCCACACAACAGCACGCCCGGGTGATAAAAGGCGATATGGCCCAGGGTGTGGCCGGGAACGCTATAGATGTCGAAGTCCAGGCCGAGTACCGTAATGCGGTCGTTATCGTGCAACGCCACGTCCCGCGCCGGGATTTTCTCGTTGGCCGGGCCGTAGACCTTGGCGTCGGTCTCACGCTTGAGTTGTTCGACACCGCCGACGTGATCGTGGTGATGGTGGGTAATCAGGATGTCGCTGAGGCTCCAGCCAGGGTTCTGCTCGAGCCAGGCCAGCACGGGCGCGGCATCGCCGGGGTCGACCACGGCGCAGCGTTGGGTGCGAGGGTCCTGTAACAACCAGATGTAGTTATCGGTGAAGGCGGGCAGGGCACTGATCTGTATCATTCTTCGATTCGCCAAGCTGAACACATTGGTGCATCTTAGAACGTCTAGGCGAGTTGGAGAATGCAATGACTGATAAAGCGTTCGCCCAGGCCGATCCTGAGTGGCTGGCCCTGATCGGCGCGGCCCGCGAGTGGCTGTCCGGTCCCATCGGGCAATTTCTGCTGGACGAAGAACGGCGCATGCTCGAAGACGAGCTGGGCCGGTTCTTTGGTGGCTATCTGGTGCACTACGGCCCCTCGGCCGAAACGCCGCCCTGCGCGCCGCAGGTGCAACGTAATGTTCGCCTGGGTGCACCGTTGCCAGGTGTGGAGATCGTGTGCGAGGAACAGGCCTGGCCGTTGAGCGAGCATGCTGCCGATGTGGTGGTGCTGCAGCACGGGCTGGATTTCTGCCTGTCGCCCCATGGCTTGCTGCGCGAGGCGGCGAGCAGCGTACGGCCCGGTGGCCATTTGCTGATCGTGGGGATCAACCCCTGGAGCAGTTGGGGCCTGCGTCATGTGTTCGCCCATGACGGCCTGCGCCAGGCGCGCTGCATCTCGCCGCAACGGGTGGGCGACTGGCTGAACCTGCTGGGCTTCGCGCTGGAGAAACGCCGCTTCGGGTGCTATCGTCCGCCGCTTGCGTCGACCAAGTGGCAGGGCCGCCTGGCCGGCTGGGAACGCCGGGCCGGCGCCTGGCAATTGTCCGGTGGCGGCTTTTACCTGCTGGTGGCGCGCAAGATCGCGGTCGGGCTGCGCCCGTTGCAGCAGGTGCGCCGCGAGCCGATGGGCAAGCTGGTGCCATTGCCGATGGCCAAGGTCAACCGCAAGCAAAGCGATGCGTAATCCTCTTTTTGAATTGATACCGAGCAACCGATGACCGATAGCGTAGAACTCTTCACCGATGGCGCCTGCAAGGGCAACCCGGGCCCCGGCGGCTGGGGCGCGTTGCTGGTGTGCAAAGGCGTGGAGAAGGAGTTGTGGGGCGGTGAGGCCAACACCACCAACAACCGCATGGAGCTGATGGGCGCCATTCGTGGCCTGGAAGAACTCAAGCGCCGCTGCAATGTGCTGCTGGTGACCGACTCGCAATACGTGATGAAGGGCATCAACGAGTGGATGGCCAACTGGAAGAAGCGCGGGTGGAAAACCGCCGCCAAGGAACCGGTGAAAAATGCCGACCTGTGGCAATTGCTCGATGAGCAATGCAATCGCCATGACATCACCTGGAAATGGGTACGCGGTCATATTGGCCATCCCGGCAACGAACGTGCTGACCAGTTGGCCAACCGTGGCGTGGATGAAGTGCGGGGCTACAAGCAGAGTTGAAGGCGACTCACGTGGTAACATCGCGCCCTTTGAAATACACCAAACCGTTGAGAGCTGAACCCTGATGGCCATCCGATCTGTTGTACTCGATACCGAAACCACCGGCATGCCGGTGACCGACGGTCACCGGATCATTGAAATCGGCTGTGTCGAATTGATGGGGCGCCGCCTGACCGGCCGTCACTTCCACGTCTACCTGCAACCGGACCGCGACAGTGACGAAGGCGCAATCGCCGTCCACGGCATCACTGACGAATTTCTCAAGGGCAAGCCGCGCTTCGCCGAAGTCGCCGATGAGTTCTTCGAATTCATCAACGGTGCCCAGTTGATCATCCATAACGCGGCGTTTGACGTCGGCTTCATCAATAACGAGTTTGCCCTGATGGGGCAGACTGATCGCGCGGACATTTCCCGGCACTGCTCGATCCTCGATACCTTGATGATGGCCCGTGAGCGCCACCCGGGTCAGCGCAACAGCCTCGACGCCCTGTGCAAACGTTATGGCGTCGACAACTCCGGCCGTGAGCTCCACGGCGCCTTGCTCGACTCCGAGATTCTCGCTGACGTCTACCTGACCATGACCGGCGGGCAGACCAGCCTGTCCCTGGCGGGCAACGCCTCCGATGGCAGCGGCTCGGCGGAAGGCTCGGGCAACCGTCCTTCGGAAATCCGCCGACTGCCGGCTGATCGCAAACCCACGACGATCATCCGCGCCAGCGAACAGGACCTCGCGGAACACGCGGCCCGGTTGGAAGCGATCGCCAAATCGGCGGGCGCGCCGGCATTGTGGACCCAACTGACCCAGCAATAACCCCTGGATGAACTCGATTGAAACTGTGGGAGGGGGCTTGCTCCCGATAGCGGCAGGCCAGTCGAAACCTGTGTTGACTGATGTACCGTTATCGCAGGCAAGCCCCCTCCCACAATTGATTTCAATTGCCTGTCAATCTTCATTCGCGTCATGGCCGCCAAGCTTCTACCCTTGAGTGCATAGCCCTCAGGACGACAAGCACACATGTATAAAGACCTGAAGTTTCCCGTCCTGATCGTGCACCGCGACATCAAGGCCGACACCGTTGCCGGTGACCGGGTCCGAGGCATCGCCCGGGAGTTGGAGCAAGAGGGCTTTTCTATATTTTCCGCGGTGGACTACGCCGAAGGCAGGCTGGTGGCGTCTACCCATCATGGCTTGGCGTGCATGTTGATCGCCGCCGAAGGTGCTGGCGAAAACACCCACCTTCTACAGAACATGGTCGAGCTGATCCGCTTGGCGCGGCTGCGGGCGCCCAACCTGCCGATCTTCGCCCTGGGCGAGCAAGTCACCCTGGAAAACGCGCCTGCCGACGCCATGAGCGAACTCAACCAGTTGCGCGGCATCCTGTATCTGTTCGAAGACACCGTGCCGTTTCTCGCCCGGCAAGTCGCCCGTGCGGCGCGTACGTATCTGGATGGTCTGTTGCCGCCGTTCTTCAAGGCGTTGGTGCAGCACACGGCTGATTCGAACTATTCCTGGCACACACCGGGCCATGGCGGCGGTGTGGCCTATCGCAAAAGCCCGGTGGGGCAAGCGTTCCACCAGTTCTTCGGGGAAAACACACTGCGCTCGGATCTATCGGTCTCGGTGCCCGAGCTGGGTTCGCTGCTGGATCACACCGGGCCGCTGGCCGAAGCCGAAGCCCGTGCTGCGCGTAACTTTGGCGCCGACCATACGTTCTTCGTCATCAACGGCACCTCCACCGCCAACAAAATCGTCTGGCATTCCATGGTCGGGCGCGATGACTTGGTGCTGGTGGACCGCAATTGTCACAAGTCGGTGCTGCATTCGATCATCATGACCGGCGCCGTCCCGCTGTACCTGTGCCCGGAGCGCAATGAACTGGGGATCATCGGTCCGATTCCCCTGAGCGAGTTCAGCCCCGAGTCGATCCGCGCCAAGATCGACGCCAGTCCCTTGACCCGTGGTCGCCCGCCGAAAGTGAAGATGGCGGTGGTCACCAATTCCACCTACGACGGCCTGTGCTACAACGCCGAGCTGATCAAACAGCAATTGGGTAACAGCGTCGAGGTGCTGCATTTTGACGAGGCCTGGTACGCCTACGCAGCGTTTCATGAGTTCTTCGCCGGGCGCTACGGCATGGGCACCTCGCGCACGGCGGACAGCCCGCTGGTGTTTACCACTCACTCCACCCACAAACTGCTGGCAGCTTTCAGCCAGGCTTCGATGATCCATGTGCAGGACGGCGGTGCCCGCCAACTGGACCGTGACCGTTTCAACGAGGCGTTCATGATGCATATCTCCACATCGCCGCAATACAGCATCATTGCCTCCCTGGACGTGGCTTCGGCAATGATGGAAGGCCCGGCCGGGCGTTCGCTGTTGCAGGAGATGTTTGATGAGGCGCTGAGCTTCCGCCGCGCCCTGGCCAATCTGCGCCAGCATATCGCCGCCGAGGACTGGTGGTTTTCCATCTGGCAGCCACCGTCGGTGGCGGGGATCGACAAGGTCGCCACCGCCGATTGGTTATTGCATCCCCAGGATGACTGGCATGGCTTCGGTGATGTAGCCGAGGACTATGTGCTGCTGGACCCGATCAAAGTAACCCTGGTAATGCCCGGTCTCAATGCCGGCGGTGCCTTGAGCGATTGCGGGATCCCGGCGGCGGTGGTCAGCAAGTTCCTCTGGGAGCGCGGCCTAGTAGTGGAAAAGACCGGGCTGTATTCTTTCCTCGTGCTGTTCTCCATGGGCATTACCAAAGGTAAATGGAGTACCTTGCTCACCGAATTGCTGGAATTCAAGCGCAGCTACGACGCCAATATCAGCCTGGCCAGTTGTTTGCCATCGGTGTTTGCCCAAGGGCCGACGCGCTACCAAAGCCTGGGCTTGCGCGACCTGTGTGACCAGTTGCACAGCTGTTATCGCAGCAACGCAACGGCCAGGCATTTGAAGCGCATGTACACCGTATTGCCGGAAATCGCGATGAAGCCCGCCGACGCCTACGACCAATTGGTGAGGGGCGAAGTGGAGGCGGTTTCCATCGACGCCTTGCCAGGACGCATCGCAGCCGTGATGCTGGTGCCTTATCCGCCCGGCATTCCGTTGATCATGCCGGGCGAGCGCTTTACCGAGTCGACGCGCTCGATCATCGACTACCTGGCGTTTGCCCGGACGTTCGATAGCAGTTTCCCCGGTTTTGTCGCCGATGTTCATGGGTTGCAACACGAGGATGATGGCAGCGGTCGTTGTTACACCGTCGATTGCATCAAGGGTTAAGGATGTTTATGCAGGCTGTAATGAACCCGAAGTATCCCGGACTCAGTGTGCGGGTCGCAGATGAAGGCTTTGATGCCTATGTGTGGGGCAATGACTTCAGCTTTGAGGTCAGCGCCTACGGTGAGCCGCAGATGGGCAAGCGGGTCGATCAATGGCCCGTGGAGCGTATCTTGCCGTACCGCAAGTGCTACGGCATTGACCCTGAGGAGTTCGCCAGTTTCCGTGACGCGCCCGACAGTGCGATCTTCATGGCCTACCTGGACGACCGGGCGGTGGGGCACATCGTGGTCAGCACCAACTGGAACGGCTTTGCCCATGTCGACGAGTTGGCGGTGGCCTTGCCTGCGCGACGCCACGGAGTAGCCAAGGCGTTGCTGGATGTGGCGCAGTTCTGGAGCCGCAAGAAAAACCTGCCCGGCATGATGCTCGAAACCCAGAACAACAACCTCGGTGCCTGCCGCTTGTACGAGCGTTGCGGCTATGTGATGGGCGGCATCGACCATCTGCGCTATCGCGGTATCGACCCGCAGACCCGTGAAGTGGCGATATTCTGGTATCGGTTGTTCAAGAGCGAAGCCGGCAACGCTTAACCCGCCAACAAACCCTCGGCCTTCTGCGTCACGATCTCCAGCAGCGCATTCAGCGCCGGGGAGGTCGGGCCATCCTTGAGGGTCAGCGCATACAGGCTGATCATGATCGGCGGCGACACCGGGCACGCATCCAGCCCGGCCTCGCGGGCGCCGAACGCGGTGAACGGGTCGACCACCGCCAGGCCTTCGCCTGCTTCCACCATGCTGCGCATCATCTGGTAGGTCTGCACCCGCGTCTGCACCACCGGCAGCGGGCGCAAGGCTTGCAGCTTGGCGTCCAGCAGGCGGCTGAGCGGGTCCTGGCCCTCCAGGCCGATCATCGATTGTCCGGCGAGGTCCTGCAGCGCAATGTACTTCTGCTTGGGTTTGAGCCAACCATGGGGTGCCAGCAGTTGCAGCTTGCCCTGGGCGAGTACGGTGCAGTGGATCTGCGGGTGCTCCGGGTCATGCAGGCTCAAACCCACGTCGGCTTCGTGCAGCAGCAGGCTCCTGATGATCTCCCGGGTGGTTTGGCTCGACAGGTTGCAGGGCGTGTCCTGGAAGCGTCGGCGCAGCACCGCAATACTGTGCGGCAACAGCTGATTGGCCAGCGGCGGTGTGCAGAGCACGCGCAGGGCAGGGGCATGATGGTTTTTCAGGCGGCTGGCCAGGCGTTGCACCGGCTCCAGGGCCTCATACACATGGGCAATTTCCGCCTGCAGTTCCAGGGTTTCCCGGGTAGCCTGCAAACGCCCGCGCACACTGGCGAACAACATGAAGCCGAGCTGTTGCTCGGCGTCCTTGAGCGCCGCGTCCACATCGCCCACGGGAAGTTGCAACCACTCGGCGGCCGTGCCGAGGTGTCCGGTCTGCAAGATGGCCTGAATCACTTCGATATGACGTAAACGCATCGCCGGAGTCTATGTGCAGCGAGCCGGGTATTCAATAGAATGGCTGCGCTGATCATTAACGACCAAAGCCGGCTGCCGGCATTAACAACAAAAACAGGTCTGGTCTCACATGCCTCTACCCTCGATATTCCTCGGGGTAACGGTCAAGCAACTGCTGGTCCTGGTGACCGTAGGGTGCGTGGCTGCTTATCTCTTCAACAGTCAAAACGAAACCGCGCCGGAAAACCTGGTACTTGAAGCGTTTATCCGTTCCCAGGAACAGGTCATCGAACAGGTGGGGGCGGTGTTGGGTATTGAACTGGTCAGGCAGGTGGTGGCGTACCCAGGCTACAACACGGCGGGCTACCAGCGTTCCATGTTCGCGGTGGAGGGTGAGCGGGGGCGATTGGTGGTGACCGTGAAGAAGGTCGAGGGCGAGCAGGGCATTGAAGTCACCGAGATCCGTCGCCCGTGATCACCCCAGCCCAGTCAACGCCGTCAATGGCCAGGACTGAGCAGGTGGATAAGGCGGGATCTTATGACGCGAGGGTGGTTTGCGATTCGCGCACGAGAATGGTGCCCGATTGGATCAGCTTGAATTCGTCGCCTTCCAGTTTCTCTACACGGTCGCCAATGGCCAGCTTGTAGGTAATGGTAGGTGCCGAGCCAGCCAGGTCGCCTTGCGCCGGGTTGGATTCCTGGAACTCATGCACCGAATACACGCGTCCTTCTGCGTCTCTGGCATGAAACTGTCCGACTAATACTGCTGCCATCTGTTTAGAACCTCTGGAGATAAACACTCGATTTGCGGTTCTGTAGACCGTCATGGAGCTGGGTAGTTTACTTACGGAATAAAAATACTATTCGCCGATGTTTTAAGATGCTTCCTACATGATGCTGCGCAATGCAAGTGCCCGCAGGATTATCAAAAACCTTTTGGTGAACCCGTCGCGAAGACTTTATAACTACAAGCTCCTTTAGTCAGACGTCGGGAAACCCCAATGAGCAAGGTCTACACCATCGCCGTCGTGGTCGGCAGCTTGAGAAAAGACTCGATCAACCGCAAGGTCGCCCTGGCATTGGCTGAACTGGCCCCTGCCAACCTGAAGTTGAACATTGTGGAAATTGGCGATTTGCCGCTCTACAACGAAGACATTGACGGAGCATCACCGCCGGCAGCCTACAGTACTTTCCGCAAACAGGTGAGCTCATCCGACGCGGTGTTATTCGTGACCCCGGAATACAACCGCTCCGTCCCGGCCCCGTTGAAGAACGCCATCGACGTGGGTTCCCGGCCGTACGGGCAGAGTGCCTGGAGTGGCAAGCCGGGGGCGATCATCAGCGTATCGCCGGGTGCGATTGGCGGGTTTGGCGCCAACCATCACCTGCGCCAGTCCCTGGTATTCCTCGATGTGCCGTGCATGCAGCAGCCGGAGGCCTACCTGGGCGGCGCGGGCAGTGTGTTCGATGAGGCGGGCAAGGTGTCCGAGAAGACCAGACCGTTCCTGCAGGCCTTCATCGATGCCTACGGTAAATGGGTCGAAAAACAGCTCGCTTGATCGGGCAATCAGGTCCAGCAGTGGGAGCAAGCTCCCACGTTGGGTTCAGCGCAGCCAGTTGGTGCGTGCCAGTTCGATCACCTCATCGCCACGCCCACTCATCACCGCCTTGAGCATGTACAGGCTGAACCCCTTGGCCTGTTCCAGCTTGATCGTCGGCGGCATCACCAATTCCTGAGTGGCGGTGACCACATCCACCAGCACCGGGCCGTCATGGGCCAGGGCGCGGCGCAGGGCCGGTTCCAGGTCTTCGGATTGCTCCACGCGAATGCCGAGGATGCCCATGGCGTTGGACATGGCGGCGAAATCCGGGTTTTTCAGCTCGGTGCCGGCGTCCAGGTAGCCCGCCGCCTTCATTTCCATGGCGACAAAGCCCAGGGACGAGTTATCGAATACGATGACTTTGACTGGCAGCTTCAGTTGCGCCAGCGAAATAAAATCGCCCATCAGCATGGCGAAACCGCCGTCACCCGACATCGAGATCACCTGGCGATTCGGGAATGCCGCCTGCGCGCCAATGGCCTGGGGCATGGCATTGGCCATCGAACCATGGTTGAACGAACCGATCAGGCGGCGCTTGCCGTTCATCTTCAAATAGCGCGCTGCCCACACGGTGGGAGAGCCGACATCGGCGGTGAAGATCGCATCGTCATCCGCCAACTCACTGAGCAGGCGTGCCACGTACTGTGGGTGAATCGGCCGGTTGGCTTTCGACGGCTGGGCCAGGTCGTCCAGCCCTTGACGGGCTTTTTCATAATGCTTCAAGGACGTTTCGAGAAAGCTGCGATCAGTCTTGCGCGTTAACCTTGGCAGCAGCGCAGCGACGGTTTCGCTGACGTCGGCGGCGATACCCAGGTCCAGCGTGGCACGTCGACCGAGTGCCTGTGGGTTGCGGTCGACCTGGATGATCTTGGCGTCGGTGGGGTAGAACTGGCGGTAAGGGAAATCGGTGCCGAGCATGATCAGCGTGTCGCAGTCGAGCATGGCGTGGTAGCCGGAGCTGAAACCGATCAGGCCGGTCATGCCGACGTCGAACGGGTTATCCCACTCCACATGCTCCTTGCCACGTAGCGCGTGTACCACGGGGGCGCCCAGTGCGTCGGCGAGGGCGACCACTTGATCATGGGCTCCGGCACACCCGCTGCCGCACAGCAGGGTGACCTTGCGGCTGTTTTCGAGGATATCGGTGAGGCGTTGCAGGTCCTGTTCCGCTGGCAGCGTACGTGGTGCATGCAGGGCGGGCCACGGCTTGAGTTTGTCCTCGACCTCCAGCAGCGATACATCGCCCGGTATTACCACCACGGCCACGCCGCGATTGAGGATCGCCGAACGCATGGCGCGATGCAGTACCTGGGGCATCTGCTCGGGGTTGGTGACCAGCTCGATAAAGTGGCTGCATTCCTTGAACAGTTCCTGGGGATGGGTTTCCTGGAAGTAGTTCAGGCCAATCTCTGAAGATGGAATTTGCGCGGCAATCGCCAGCACTGGCACATGGTTGCGATGGCAGTCGAACAGCCCGTTGATCAAATGCAGGTTGCCCGGCCCGCAACTGCCAGCGCACACCGTCAGCTCGCCAGTAGCAGCCGCTTCGGCGCCGGCGGCGAACGCCGCCACTTCTTCGTGGCGCACGTGCATCCACTCGATGCTGTCCATGGTGCGCAGCGCGTCGGTGAGGCCGTTGAGGCTGTCGCCGGTCAGGCCCCAGATGCGCTTGATGCCCGCCTGTTCAAGGGTGGTCGCCAATTGCTGGGCCAGGTTGATTTTCGCCATGAAGAACTCCAATCGTCAGTGAGGTTAAAAACTGCTGATCAATAGGGGACAGTTCGATCACGGCGAATGCTCCGCCTTTAATGTGAAGATTGCGTCATGGCCGCGCGATATTGCCGGGTGCGCCGGGCCAGAAACCATTGGTCACGCACCAGCGCCATGCAAGGTGCGACGTGGGCCTTGGGCAGATGGCCGCGGCTGAGGCGGCGCATCTGGTAGCGCACCACGGCGAGAATGGCCAGGGATGCCAGGGGCTTGCGCTTCCAGTCGATGGGTTTGAGTTGCGGGTTGGGGTCGCGGCCTTCGCGCCAGTGCTGGATCAGTTGCGGTTCCAGCGTCAGGGCGGTGGCGATGCCGGCCATGGCGATACCGCTGTCGAGCACTTGTTGCACGATGGGCAGGCGACGGATGCCGCCGGTGACCATCACGGGCATCTGGGCAATGGCGGCGACTTCGCTGGCGAATTCAAGGAAATACGCCTCCCGGGCCAGGGTCCGGCCGTCCCGTGCTTCGCCTTGCATGGCCGGTGCTTCATAGCTGCCGCCGGACAATTCCAGCAGGTCGATGGACAGCGGATTGAGCATCTCGACCACGGCGCGTGCATCCGCTTCTTCGAACCCACCGCGCTGGAAATCAGCGGAGTTGAGTTTGACCGACACACAAAACGACGGGCTGACACCGTCGCGTACCGCACGGATCACGTCCAGGAGCAGGCGTGCACGGTTCTCCAGTGAACCGCCCCAGCGATCCGTCCGTTGGTTGCTCAACGGCGACAGGAATTGGCTGAGCAAGTAGCCGTGTGCACCGTGGATCTGTACGCCGGTAAAACCGGCTTTCTCGGCCAGGCGGGCGCTGGTGGCGAAGCGCTGGATCACGTCCTGGATGTCGGCCTCGGTCATGGCCTTGGGCGTGGCAAACATCTTTGAGAAACCGCCGAGGTCGAGCGCCACGGCGGACGGTGCAATGGCCTGCTGGCGCAGGTTGGCGGGTGTCTGGCGCCCAGGATGGCTGAGTTGCACCCAGAAGTGCACGTTCTTGCGCCGCGCCACGTCGGCCCATTCGCGAAAGCGCTGCAGTTGCTGCTCGTCCTCAAGGGCAACGCCGCCGGGGCCGGTCATGGCGCGGCGGTCGACCATCACGTTGCCGCTGATCAACAGGCCCGGCTCGCCATCGGCCCAGGCCGTGTAGAGCTGCTTCAGCTCGGGGGAGGGCGCTTGCCGGGCGTCCGCCATGTTCTCTTCCATCGCCGCCTTGGCGATACGGTTGGAAAGGACTTGGCCATTGGGCAGTTGCAGAGTTTCAAAGGGCGACATGAGTTGACTCCTGAGCAGGGGAGGCCTCAGGCTAAGCTTAAAGGTAACTTTAAGGTCAAGCAGGTAGTTCGATGAATATTGGAGAACTGGCAAAACAGAGTGGGCTGGCGGCGTCGCGTATCCGGTTCTATGAGGCGCAGGGCCTGATCAGCCAAGTGGGGCGGCAGGCCAACGGCTATCGACGCTATGCACCCGAAGCATTGCAGACCCTGCAATTGATCCAGAGCGCGCAGCAGGCCGGGTTCACCTTGCAGGAACTCAAGGCGTTGATGCCCGCGCCAGGGGAGCACAAGCGTGAGGCGTTGCTCGAAGCGCTGGAGCGCAAGGTGGAGCAGATTGAAGCCATGCAGGCGCAGTTGGCCCACAGCAAGGCGCAACTACTGGGTGTGATCGAGGCAGTGCAGGCGCAGCCGGAAGGGGTGCCGTGTTCGATGGGGCAGAAGCAGGTGCTGGCGTCGATCAAATCCAACCCATGAAAAAACCCTGGCATGCCAGGGTTTTTCATTTGCAGCGATTCAGCGCCGGCGGAACAACGGCAACGGCTCATCCGTTGCCGCCTGGTACGTCACCGAGAAGTCCTTGAGGCTCTCCAGTGCTTCGTACGGGTCTTTGTCGGCGCGCAGGGCGAAGGCATCGAACCCGCAGCGGCGCAGGTAGAACAGCTGGTCGCGCAGCACGTCGCCAATCGCACGCAACTCCCCCTTGTAACCGTAGCGGTCACGCAGCAGGCGCGCATTGGAGTAGTTGCGACCGTCGGTGAAGGCCGGGAAGTTCAGGGCGATGACCTGAAAGTGTTCCACGTCGTCGCCGATCTCCTCGGCTTCTTCATCGGCGTCCAGCCACACACCCAGGCCGCCGTCGCGGGCCTTGAGGGCGTGGCCGTGTTCGCGCCACAGGGCCAACGGCACGATCAGGTCGTCGCAGTTGGAAATGCCGTCGAAGCTCGCGTCCTTGGGCAGCAAGTGCCAGGTTTCGTCGAGGACTTCGTTGTTCTTAATGATTCGCTGCATAGACGCGCTCCTTGAACAGGTCAATGCCGATGCGCTGGTAGGTGTCGATGAAGCGCTCATCTTCGGTGCGCTGTTCGATGTACACGTCGATCAGCTTGCCGATCACCTCGGGCATGGCTTCCTGGGCGAAGGATGGGCCGAGGATCTTACCCAGGCTCGCATCGCGGCTGGCGCTGCCACCCAGGGACACTTGGTAGAATTCTTCGCCTTTCTTGTCCACGCCCAGGATGCCGATGTGGCCGACGTGGTGGTGACCACAGGCGTTCATGCAACCGGAGATGTTCAGGTCCAGCTCGCCGATGTCGAACAGGTAGTCCAGGTCGTCGAAACGGCGCTGGATCGATTCGGCGATCGGGATGGACTTGGCGTTGGCCAGGGAGCAGAAATCGCCGCCCGGGCAGCAGATGATGTCGGTCAGCAGGCCGATGTTCGGCGTGGCGAAACCGCCTTCGCGCAGTTCGCCCCACAGAGTGAACAACTGGCTCTGCTCAACGTCCGCGAGAATGATGTTCTGCTCGTGGGAGGTGCGCAGTTGACCGAAGCTGTAGCGCTCGGCCAGGTCGGCGACGGCGTCCAGCTGCTTGTCGGTAATATCGCCCGGCGCCACGCCGGTAGGTTTCAACGACAGGGTCACCGCCACATAACCCGGCTTCTTGTGCGCCAGGGTATTGCGGGCACGCCAGCGGGCGAAGCCTGGATGTTCTTTATCCAGCACGGCGAACTCGGCGTCCTGATTGCTCAGGACCTTGTACTCAGGGTCGACGAAGTGCTTGGCCACACGATGCACTTCAGCTTCGGTCAGGGTGGTCTGGCCGCCGCGCAGGTGTTCCATCTCGGCATCGACTTTCTGGGCGAAGACCTCTGGGGTCAGCGCCTTGACCAGGATCTTGATCCGGGCCTTGTACTTGTTGTCTCGACGGCCGTAGCGGTTGTATACCCGCAGGATCGCGTCGAGGTAGCTCAACAGGTCCTGCCATGGCAGGAATTCATTGATAAATGCGCCGACCACCGGGGTACGGCCGAGGCCGCCGCCCACCAGTACGCGGAAGCCCAGCTCGCCGGCCGCGTTGTACACCGGCTCCAGGCCGATATCGTGCACTTCGATGGCCGCGCGGTCTGAGGTCGAGCCATTGATGGCGATCTTGAACTTGCGCGGCAGGTAGGCGAATTCGGGGTGGAAGGTGGTCCACTGACGCACGATTTCACACCACGGGCGTGGGTCGATCAGCTCGTCGGCGGCGACACCGGCGAATTGGTCGGTGGTCACGTTGCGCAGGCAGTTACCGCTGGTCTGAATGGCATGCATCTGCACGGTGGCCAGCTCGGCCAGAATATCCGGCACGTCTTCCAGGGCCGGCCAGTTGAACTGTACGTTCTGGCGGGTACTGATGTGGGCGTAGCCTTTGTCGTAGTCGCGGGCAATCTTGGCCATCATGCGTACCTGGCGCGACGTCAGTTGGCCGTAGGGCACGGCCACCCGCAGCATCGGCGCAAAGCGCTGAACATAAAGGCCATTTTGCAGGCGCAGAGGGCGGAACTCTTCTTCGCTCAGTTCACCTGCCAGATAGCGTCGGGTCTGATCACGGAACTGCTTGACGCGGTCCTCGATGATGCGCTGATCGTATTCGTCGTATACGTACATATAGGTCCTGTTCTCGGCAAATCTGCGCGCACGGCCGCGCACTCCCAACGGAGCCGGCGCACGATACCAGTTTGCGTTTATGCGCAAAAGTGATGTTTGAGTATATGCAAATAACCAAATTGACTAATGAGAACGGTTATCGCGATACCCACATTTGTCATACGGGCAATCGTCAACTTTACTGTGAGCGTGTTTAAGCGTTATCTCCTATAAAACCGACAAGAGGCGATGCGATGAGCAATCCGACAAAAGCCCGTAAACCTGACAGTACCGTTGATGCCTGGGCCATTCTGTTTCTGATCATCCTGGTGGTGGGAACCGCCGTATTCTGGGTGAACCACCAGTAAAGAGCCTCGATTGACTGTCGCCTTGCCACTATCCATGGCGGTCAATGTTCAAGGCTTGATAACCCTGTCGAAGGTGCTGATTGCGTGTGTGTGGTTGCTGGGATCGGCGTATGGGGCCATGGCCCATGCCACGTCGGTGGTGTTTCTCAACCCGGGCATGTCGACGGAAACCTTCCGGGTCAGCTACGCGCAATTCATGCAGGCCGGTGCCAAGGACCTCGGCCTGCATCTGCGCGTGCGCTACGGATCGCCAGCATGGTCACCGATGATGAACAGGCCGGCTACCTGATGCTCACGGGTCTGCTACGTCTGCACGGTCCCGTTGCCGCTGGCCAATCCATCGAACTGCTGGCGTTCTCCGGCACCAAGACCGCTCCGGCTGCGCAGTTGCGTGAACAGGGCCTGCGCCGCGCTTGGTCGAGCACCTCGAGGTGCGCCTGCATCATTTGGTCTATGGCGATGCAGGCTTTCAACAGAGCGGGCGATTGCTTGGCAAGGACGTACCCCTTCAGCCTGCAACTGCTGCTGCGCTAGACGCCGGCCAGGTGCAGCACCAGCTTGACGATGCCGAACAGC
Organism: Pseudomonas sp. DR208; assembly: GCF_019823005.1. NCBI lineage: Bacteria > Pseudomonadati > Pseudomonadota > Gammaproteobacteria > Pseudomonadales > Pseudomonadaceae > Pseudomonas > Pseudomonas sp. DR208. The sequence continues at coordinate 3,850,162 of NZ_CP081944.1, read as the reverse complement.
GTCAAGGCAAACACCGCCGTGAACAGAATGCCCAGCACCACAAAGTGGCTGGGCTTGCCGTGGGTGAAGTCGCGGGCGCGGTTCTTGCCGCTCTGCACGCCAAACGCGGCCGCCACGACGCTGTGCAGCATCTGCCAGAAGGTAGGGGGTTTGTTGTTGACTGGATCGTCCATACATCCCTCGACACAAGGTGTGTGAGGGAGAGCATAGACAATCCAGCCGGGCTTAGTTGTCGTACCCCAGGTTCGGCGCCAGCCAACGCTCGGTCACGCTCAGGTCCTGGCCTTTACGCGCGGTGTAGCTGGTCACCTGGTCCTTGTCGACCTTGCCCACGGCAAAGTACTGCGCCTGCGGGTGCGCGAAGTACCAGCCGCTGACGGCAGCCGCCGGGAACATTGCGTAGTGTTCGGTGAGAAACACCCCGCTGCGGCCGGCCTGCATCTCGCGGGCCTCGGGGTCGAGCAACTGGAACAACTGGGCTTTCTCAGTGTGATCCGGGCACGCCGGGTAGCCCGGGGCAGGGCGGATGCCGCTGTATTGCTCCTTGATGAGCGCCTCGTTGTCCAGTTGCTCGTCCTTGGCATAACCCCAATGCTCTTTACGCACCTGCTGGTGCAGCCATTCGGCGCAGGCCTCGGCCAGGCGGTCGGCCAGGGCCTTGACCATGATCGAGTTGTAGTCGTCGCCCGCGTCCTGGTAGGCCTTGGCGACTTCTTCGGCACCGATGCCGGCGGTGGTGATGAAACCACCGATGTAGTCGGTCACGCCGCTGTCCTTGGGCGCCACGAAGTCGGCCAGGGAGAAGTTCGGCTTGCCGTCGGTCTTGATGATCTGCTGGCGCAGGTGATGCAACCGGGCAATCGGTTGGCCGTCGTCGCCATAGACTTCCAGGTCATCGTCCTGCACCTGGTTGGTCGGCCAGAAACCGAATACCGCACGGGCGCTGATGAGTTTTTCGTCGATCAGTTTCTTGAGCATTTCCTGGGCATCGGCGTACAGCGCAGTCGCGGCTTCACCGACCACTTCATCCTCGAGGATGCGCGGGAACTTGCCGGCCAGGTCCCAGGAGATAAAGAACGGTGTCCAGTCGATGTACTCGGCCAGCACCTTGAGGTCGATATTGTCCAGCACCTTGGCGCCGGTAAAGGTCGGCACCACCGGCGTGTAGCTGCTCCAGTCGAACTGCGGCTTCTTGGCGATGGCGGCCGGGTAGCTCAGGCGTTCGGTGCGGGCGCTGCGGTTGGACGTGCGTTCGCGCACTTCCACGTACTCTTCGCGGGTGCGCTCGACAAAGCCGGCCTTGAGTTCCTTGGACAGCAACTGCGTGGCCACGCCGACCGCACGCGAAGCGTCGGTCACGTACACCACCGCATCATTGCTGTACTTGGGCTCGATCTTCACCGCCGTGTGCGCCTTGGAGGTGGTCGCACCGCCGATCATCAGCGGCAGGTGGAAGTCCTGGCGCTGCATTTCGCGGGCCACGTGCACCATCTCGTCCAGGGACGGGGTGATCAGGCCGGACAGTCCGATGATGTCGCATTTCTGCTCCTTGGCCACCTGCAGGATCTTCTCCGCCGGTACCATCACGCCGAGGTCGACGATGTCATAGCCGTTGCAACCCAGCACCACGCCGACAATGTTCTTGCCGATGTCATGCACGTCGCCCTTCACGGTGGCCATCAGGATCTTGCCCTTGGCTTCCGGCTTGTCGCCTTTTTCCAGCTCGATGAACGGGATCAAGTGGGCCACGGCCTGTTTCATGACGCGGGCGGATTTCACCACCTGGGGCAGGAACATTTTGCCCGCGCCGAACAGGTCGCCGACGATGTTCATGCCGGACATCAGCGGGCCCTCGATCACTTCAATCGGACGCGCGAACGACAGCCGGGACTCTTCGGTGTCTTCAACGATGTGCGTGGTGATGCCCTTGACCAAGGCGTGTTCCAGGCGCTTGTTCACGTCCCAGCCGCGCCATTCCTCGGTCTCGGCTTCCTTGACGCTGCCGTCGCCCTTGTATTTGTCGGCGATGGCGAGGAGCGCGTCGGTGCCGTCCGGGGTGCGGTTGAGCACCACGTCTTCCACGGCGTCGCGCAACTCGACCGGGATCTGGTCGTAGATCTCCAGTTGGCCGGCGTTGACAATACCCATGGTCAGGCCGCTGCGGATCGCATACAGCAGGAACACCGAGTGGATCGCCTCGCGCACCGGGTTGTTGCCACGGAACGAGAACGACACGTTGGACACGCCGCCGGAGGTCAGCGCGTAGGGCAGTTCGTCACGGATATAAGCGCAGGCGTTGATGAAGTCGACGGCGTAGTTGTTGTGCTCTTCGATACCGGTGGCGACCGCGAAGATGTTCGGGTCGAAGATGATGTCTTCCGGCGGGAAGCCGACTTCATTCACCAGGATGTCGTAGGAGCGTTTGCAGATCTCTTTCTTGCGCGCTTCGGTGTCGGCCTGGCCGGCTTCGTCGAAGGCCATCACCACCACGGCCGCGCCGTAGCGCTTGCACAACCTGGCATGGTGGATGAACTGCTCGACGCCTTCCTTCATGCTGATGGAGTTGACGATGCCCTTGCCCTGGATGCACTTCAGGCCCGCCTCGATCACGTCCCACTTGGAGGAGTCGATCATGATCGGCACGCGGGAGATGTCCGGCTCACCGGCAATCAGGTTGAGGAAGGTCACCATGGCCTTCTTCGAATCCAGCATACCCTCGTCCATGTTGATGTCGATCACCTGGGCGCCGGCTTCCACCTGCTGCAGGGCGACTTCGAGGGCTTCGGTGTAGTTGTCTTCACGGATCAACCGGGCGAATTTGGCGGAGCCGGTGATGTTGGTGCGCTCGCCAACGTTGACGAACAGCGAACTGCGATCAATCGTGAACGGCTCCAGGCCCGACAGGCGGCACGCCTTGGGGATGTCCGGGATCACGCGTGGCGCATAACCGGCCACGGCCTTGGCGATGGCCTCGATATGGCCTGGCGTGGTGCCGCAGCAGCCGCCGACAATATTGAGGAAGCCGCTCTGGGCGAACTCTTCGATGACCTTGGCGGTTTGCGAAGGCAGTTCGTCGTACTCGCCGAATTCGTTGGGCAGGCCGGCGTTGGGGTGCGCGGACACGTGGGTGTTGGCCTTGTTCGACAACTCTTCCAGGTACGGACGCAGTTCGCTGGCGCCCAGGGCGCAGTTCAGGCCTACCGAAATCGGCTTGGCGTGGGCCACCGAGTTCCAGAACGCTTCGGTGGTCTGGCCCGACAGGGTGCGACCGGAGGCGTCGGTGATAGTGCCGGAGATCATGATCGGCAGTTCGGTATTGAGCTCCTCGAACACACCTTGCACGGCGAAGATCGCGGCCTTGGCGTTGAGGGTGTCGAAGATGGTCTCGATCAGGATCAGGTCGGCGCCGCCTTCGATCAGGCCTTTGGTGGCCTCGGTGTAGTTTTCCACCAGTTCATCGAAGGTCACGTTGCGGTAGCCGGGGTTGTTCACGTCCGGCGACAACGAGCAGGTCCGGCTGGTCGGGCCGAGCACGCCGGCGACGAAGCGTGGCTTGGCCGGGTTCTCCAGGGTCTTGGCGTCGGCGATCTTGCGCGCCAGGCGTGCGCCTTCTACGTTCAGCTCGTAGGCCAGCTCTTCCATACCGTAGTCGGCCATGGAGATGCGGGTGGCGTTGAAGGTGTTGGTTTCGAGGATGTCGGCACCGGCATCCAGGTAGGCTTTTTCAATGCCGCCGATCACGTCCGGGCGAGTGATCACCAGCAGGTCGTTGTTACCCTTGACGTCGCTCGGCCAGTCGGCGAAGCGTTTGCCACGGTAGTCTTCTTCTTCGAGTTTGTAGCTCTGGATCATCGTGCCCATACCACCGTCGAGGATCAGGATGCGTTCCTTGAGGGCTTGATGAAGGGCTTGCAGACGAACGCTACGATCGGACATGGGACTACTCTGGTCAGGCATTACGGAGGGCATGGATCATATCAAACCTGCGTGGTTTTGCAGCATGCGCGGCTTTTACATGAATATCGCTCATGTTGCAGAGGCGTATGGCCCGGTAGAATCACCGGCAATTTTTCAGCGCTCGCATTGAATCGGGACCGGATACATGTCACTTCGCCTCATCACCAGCGCCGTCCTGGCACTGGTCGCCTGCATCGCACAGGCCGACGGAGCCGCCCCGGCGATTTCGTACACCCGCGACATTCAACCGATCTTCACCGAGAAATGCGTGGCTTGCCATGCCTGCTACGACTCCGCCTGCCAGCTCAACCTGGGCAGTGCCGAGGGCGCGGCACGCGGCGCGAGCAAAGTGCCGGTCTACGATGGCGAACGCAGCCAGGCCACGCCGACCACTCGCTTGTTCTATGACGCCTTCGGCAAACAGGCCTGGCAGCAAAAGGGCTTCTATTCGGTGCTGGACGCCCAGGGCAGCCAGGCCGCGCTGATGGCGCGCATGCTGGAGCTGGGGCATAACGCGCCCTTGCAACCCAACGCCAAGCTGCCCGAAAACATCGTGCTGGGCCTGAACCGCGAGAACATGTGCGCCATGCCCGGCGAGTTCAATGCCTATGCCGGCGCCCACCCCAGGGAAGGCATGCCGCTGGCGGTCACTGGCCTGACGGACCAGCAGTACCAGACACTGCAACGCTGGCTTGCCTCCGGCGCGCCGATTGATGAACAAGGCCTGGCGCCCAGCGCGAAAGAAGCCCTGCAAGTGCAGCAGTGGGAAAGCCTGTTCAACCAGCCCGGCGCCCGCGAAAGCCTGGTGGCGCGCTGGTTGTTCGAGCATTTATTCCTCGCGCACATCTACTTCGAGAATGGCGAGCCCGGGCATTTCTTCCAGTGGGTGCGTTCGCGCACGCCGAGTGGCCAACCGATTGACCTGATCGCTACGCGCCGTCCCAATGATGACCCCGGCACCCGCGTGTATTACCGCCTGTGGCCGGTGCAGGGCGTGATCGTGCATAAAACCCACATTACGTACCCGTTCAGCGCCGGGAAGATGGCCCGCATCAAAGAGCTGTTCTACGCCGGCAACTGGCAGGTCAACGCCTTGCCGGGCTACGGTCCGGGCCGCCGTGCCAACCCTTTTGAAACCTTCGAAGCCATCCCGGCCAAGGCGCGCTACCAGTTCATGCTGGATAACGCCGAATACTTCGTGCGTACCTTTATCCGTGGGCCGGTGTGCCGTGGGCAGATCGCCACGGATGTGATCCGCGACAATTTCTGGACCCTGTTCCAGGACCCGGACCACGACCTGTACATCACCGATGCGCGCTATCGTGGCCAGGCCACGCCGCTGCTGGCCATGCCGGGGCAAAACGATGACGTGGGCAGCGTGCTCAGCCTGTGGTTGGCCTACCGCGATAAGCGCAACGAATACGAGGCGTTGCGCCGCGACAGCTACGCCGACCTGCCGCCGCCGAGCTGGTCGAGCCTGTGGGCAGGCAATGACAATGCCTTGTTGAGCATCTTCCGCCACTTCGACAGTGCCGCGGTCAACAAAGGTCTGATCGGCGAGGTGCCACAAACGATGTGGCTGTTCGACTATCCACTGCTGGAGCGCACCTATTACCAACTGGCGGTGAATTTCGACGTGTTCGGCAATGTGTCGCACCAGGCCCAGACCCGGCTGTACTTCGACCTGATCCGCAATGGTGCCGAGCAGAACTTCCTGCGTTTGATGCCGGCCGATTCCCGCGACGGTTTCCTCGACGATTGGTATCAGAACAGCGGCAAACTCAAGCTGTGGCTGGATTACGAGGCAATCGATGACGACAAACCCACCGGCCTGCACCTGAACGAAAACGATCCGAAGCGCGACTTTGCCAACCAGTTGCTCACCCGTTATGGCGATTTGAATGCCAGCCCGGACCCGATCAACCGCTGCAGCGGCGCCTATTGTTCCCGCGATGGGATCGACCCGGCCTTGCAGGATGCGGAGCAGGCCCTGAGCCGCCTGACCTCACGCCCAGCTGCCGGGCTCAAGGTGATTGATCAATTGCCTGAAGCTACGATGCTGCGGGTTGAAACCGCCAGTGGCAAACGTGTGGTCTATAGCATGCTGCGCAATCGTGCCCACAGTAATGTCGCGTTTTTGCTGGGGGAGGCTTATCGCTACCAGCCGGGCCTGGATACGGTGACGATTTATCCGGGTGTGCTGAGCAGCTACCCGAACTTCATGTTCAATATTCCAGCCCAGGAAGTGCCTGAGTTCGTGGCTGAAATGGAGCAGGCCAAGGATGCCAAGGGTTTCGAGGAGATTGTGGATCGGTGGGGTGTGCGACGCAGTCATCCGTTGTTCTGGCAGTATTTCCATGATTTATCGCAGTACATCCGCGAAACCACGCCGGTGGAAGAAGGGGTATTGGACATGAACCGCTATGAAAACCTATAACTAAGGGCAGTGATCCAGTCATCTCTCTGAGCGGGTGCTGAAGCGGTCGGATATCTATCTTGCGGGAGTGGAACAGGTATTCCGATCATGTTGATTTCAGTACAGGCGCTACGGGCGCTGGCGGCGTGGGTGGTGGTAGGGCATCACTTCATGGGGACGTTTTTCGATTATGAGGCACATAATCCTCTAGAGTTCGTGTTCGCCGATAAGGGCGGTATAGGGGTCGACGTATTCTTTGTCATCAGCGGCCTTGTGATTTTCCTGGCGACTGCTGACAAGTCACTGACACCCAGGCAATTCATACTTATGCGAGTGGCCAGGATAGTTCCGGCGTATTGGTTCTATACCCTGGTCACGGCTGTCGTGATCGCGCTCGTCCCCTCGATGTTTCCAGATGATCATCTCGAACTGGGTCATGCGCTCATGTCGCTGCTGTTTCTCTGCGCCGAACACCCAGGGGGTTATGGGGTCTACCCGCTGCTGAATGTCGGCTGGACCCTGAACTTCGAGATGCTGTTCTATGTCCTGTTTGCCATCGCCTTGTTGGTTCCCCCGTCCTATCGGTTGTGGGTGGTGGCGGTGCTACTGTTTCTCGCGTGCTACATCGGTCCTGCGCTCGACTTGACCAGCGATTTTTATCGTCAGGACATGGTTTTTGAATTCCTGATGGGCGTTGTGATCGGCATGCTGTACCGCCGCGGCCTGTTTCGGGCCAGGGCATGGCTGCCGTTGTTGGGAATCGTGGTGGCTTGTGCGGCGATTTACCAGGGGGCCGATGTACCGCGCGTGTTGGAGTGGGGGATGCCCAGCGCGATGCTGGTGATGAGTTTTGTGATGCTGGAGCCTTACTTTCAAGGCTCTCGCTTTATGAAGATGCTTGGGGATTGTTCCTATTCGGTGTATTTGCTCCACGACCTGGTGCTGTGTGCTGGGCGATGGGTTGTGGGGCACACTGGAATAAGCCCCTACTTGATATTGCCTGTTTGCATTGTACTGACGGCATCTGGCGCCTTTTACAGCTATCACTGGCTGGAAAAGGCTACATACCTCAGGCTCAAGCGTTGGTTTGGCGTGGAGGCTCCGGTTGTCCTTTCCCGACAGAAATACTAGGACTTTGTACCTGCGTAATATTTTGGCGTAAACTGCCGGCAAGCCTGTGAGGAGTTTCCATGACTGCCATAACCATTACCGACGCCGCCCACGATTACCTGGCTGACCTGCTGTCCAAGCAGAACACCCCGGGTATCGGCATCCGCGTCTTTATCACCCAGCCCGGCACCCAATACGCCGAGACGTGCATTGCCTACTGCAAGCCTGGCGAAGAGAAGCCTGAAGACACCGCCCTGGGGCTGAAAAGCTTCACCGCTTATATCGATTCCTTCAGCGAAGCTTTCCTTGACGATGCCGTGGTCGATTACGCCACCGACCGCATGGGCGGCCAATTGACCATCAAGGCACCGAACGCCAAGGTGCCGAACGTCAACGCTGACAGCCCGGTCAACGAGCGTATCAACTACTACCTGCAGACCGAGATCAACCCGGGTCTGGCCAGCCACGGCGGCCAGGTCAGCCTGATCGACGTGGTTGAAGACGGTATTGCCGTGCTCAAGTTCGGCGGCGGCTGCCAGGGTTGTGGCCAGGCGGACGTGACCCTGCGCGAAGGCATCGAGCGCACCTTGCTCGAGCGTATTCCGGAGCTCAAGGGCGTACGTGACGTGACCGACCACACGCAGAAAGAAAACGCCTACTACTGAGTAAGGCGTTCGCAGCGGAAATAAAAAACGGCGCCCCGTGAGCGCCGTTTTTTGTGCTTTAAATTCAATAGGTTACGCTATCTATCTAATGTTGAATGTTCATTGCGAGAGCTGGGCTGTCAGATTTCTTTTAATAAATTTACTCAATAAAATCAATGAGTTGTATCTGGTTTGTGATGTTGAATATCAAGGTCGATAAAGATGCGCATGCCCCGCCCGATACAACGATGACTCGCTGAAACTGTCACTCGCCAACACCCGACCCACCACAATCAACGCCGTACGCCGAAACCCTTTGGTCGCCACTTTTGCAGCGATGTCACTGAGGGTGCCGACCGCCCAATCCTGATCGGGCCACGTCGCCCGGTGCACCACGGCAACCGGACAATCCGCGCCATAATGGGGCAGCAGTTCGGCGACGATCCTGTCCAGGTGGTTGACCCCCAGATGAATCGCCATAGTGGTGCCATGTCGCGCCAGGCTGTCGAAGTCCTCACCGGCCGGCATGCTGGTTTTATCCGCGTAGCGGGTCAGGATCACACTCTGGGCAATGTCGGGCAGGGTCAGCTCGGTTTCCAGGAGGGCCGCGCAAGCGGCCACCGCCGTAACGCCAGGGATGATCTGGAACGGGATGCCCAGCTCGCGCAAATGGCGGATCTGCTCGCCGATCGCGCCATACAGGCTGGGGTCGCCGGAGTGCACGCGTGCCACATCCTGGCCCTTGGCATGGGCGGCCTTGATCAGGTCGATGATCTGTTCCAGGTGCAGTTCGGCGCTGTTGGTCACCGTTTCTGCCTGATGACCTTCCAGTACCGCCGCCGGCACCAGCGAGCCGGCATAGATGATCACCGGGCAACTGCGGATCAGCCGTTGGCCTTTGACGGTGATCAATTCCGGGTCGCCGGGGCCTGCGCCGATGAAGTAGACGGTCATGGGAAATCCTGATGAAAAACGGGCGAGCATGAAATCTGCTCATGATCGGAGAGGGCGATTATCGGGTTTTCAGTCGGCGTACGCCAATGCAAAGGTGGCCTGGGCGGTTTTCTGGCGGGTGATCAGCAGGCGCGCAGGGGCGTTGGCGAGCTGTTCGGCCAGGGCCAGGGCGGCGCTTTCGGCGATGCCGTAACAGCCGGTGTGGGCAAAAGCCACGTCCGATTTATGGCTCAGCCGGTCGGCATAAATCGCCAGTCGTTCAGCGTTGAAACACTGCAACGGCAGGTTCAGCAGCGCGGCCAAGGCCAGCAGCCCGGGTTCTTCCTGTTTGCGATCAAGACTGGCCAGGGCAGTGATACGGTGGCGCTCGATACCGCCCTCGACGAGGGCGGCATCAAACAAGGCCAGCAGGGTGTGGACATCACAGCCCTCCCGGCAGCCCAGGCCGACGACCAGTTTCACGCCGAGTATCGATCGTCACGGTTGCGGCGGAACAGCCAGGCGCTGATCAGGCCCAGGGCCAGCCAGAACGCCACGTTGGTCAGCTGCGAAGCAATCTTGAACTGCGCTTCCAGTGCTTCCGGGGCCAGCATCGAATGCACTTGCGGTTGTGGCGCGCCGATCACGTGCGGCACCACCAGGATTGCCGCGCCCAGCGCCTTGAGCAGCCAGTTGCGCCCGAACACGATCAGCGCGATACCGGCTGCAGTAGACGCGGCAGTACCGATCCACCAGATCTGCCGTTGGGCCAGGTCAGCGGCGGCGGTGCCCGGCAGCTCGGGCGGCAGGCCCAGCGTAGGCGCCAATACAAAGGTCGCATAACCCGCCAGGCCCCAGAGCAGGCCTTGGGCGGTACGGGTCGGTGCACGCAGGGTGTACAGGCCGGCCAGCATCAGGGCGAAGCCAACGGCGACCACCAGGTTACCACCCGTGGTGGACAGCACGCGTTGCCAACCGTCTTCAGGCTCCCAGGCTTCGGCGTCATGGGTATGTGCAGCTGCGCCGTCGGCGTGTGCGTGCAGCTCAGCCGCTGCCGGGGCCTTTTCAAAGGTCTCCGCCTGCAGAATGAGTGGGGCGACCCAGAAACTTTGCAGCAAAGTCAGCAACAGGGCAGCCAGAAGGCCGGTGAAACCTGCGGTTTGCGCAATACGCTTGATCATGTCGGCAAGCCTCAGTGGCACGGGAACGCGGCGCTGTGGCGGGTATCGTGGGCAGCGTTGTGTACCGCCTCGATATGCGAGAAGCCGGCGAAATACACCAGGCACGCGCCGAGGATCGACGCACCGATGGCGGCGGTCAGGCGTTGGCCCAAGGTAGAGGTGCTGCTGGTGGCGTGCGAAGTGCTGCTGATGATCGACATGGCGCGTCCCTTTCAGGTGTCAGGGTGAAACGAGCGCATGAAAGCCCCGCGAGCCAGGCACGCAGGGCTTTGAACAGCGCCCGCCCACCGCGGGTTTGTTATCTGATTTTTTCGGGCCGGTCTCCGGGCTTGCGAGGGGCTCAATGCCTGAAAACGTCGCCTTCCCATGCCGACTGGCACAGTGGATATGACGTTTCGCTCGCTTACCGTTGCGGGGGCAGCACCGGACTGTCATGCGTGTGTGCATGAGTCACCGGTTTCCCGTTTCACCCTTTGCAGGGCACCCGAAACAAGATGTGTAGGAGAGCATGGGGGTGGGAGGGGAGTCAATTGGGGATGTGCGTTCTGGGGGCATGTCCGTTACCGCAGCAATGGATATGTACTCAAGCCAACCCAACCCCATCATTGACCATCCCCCAAGCACTGCGTAGCCTTGCACCCTCGAGGTTCTTCGGCCCAGGCCGAAGCTAAGAAGGGAACGCGGTCCAAGCCGCGGCTGCCCCCGCAACTGTAAAGGGTTCAGCTGACTGCCACGCCACTGCCGACAAGGCGGGAAGGCGCAGCCAGCGCCGGTCGCAAGACCCGCAAGCCCCAAGCCAGGAGACCTGCCTCGCAACCGATTTTCTACTTCAACCGGGCGGGGTGATCCGGTGACGAAATCCGCTGCTGCGCGCCGTCGCAGCGCCAATCGTCCCATATGCCCGCCCCCAAGGGCATCCGATGAAAACACTGGCCAAACTCCCCGTTACCATCGTCACCGGCTTCCTCGGCTCGGGTAAGACCACCTTGCTGCGCCACATGCTCGACAACGCCCAGGGCCGTCGCATCGCGGTGATCGTCAACGAATTCGGCGAGCTGGGCATCGACGGTGAAATCCTCAAGCAGTGCTCCATCGGTTGCACCGAAGAAGAGGCCAACGGCCGCGTCTACGAATTGGCCAATGGCTGCTTGTGCTGCACCGTGCAGGAAGAATTCTTCCCGGTGATGCGCGAATTGGTCGCCCGTCGCGGCGATCTCGACCATATCCTCATTGAAACTTCCGGCCTGGCATTGCCCAAGCCATTGGTGCAAGCCTTCCAGTGGCCGGAAATCCGCAGTGCCTGCACCGTGGATGCGGTGATCACCGTGGTCGACAGCCCGGCCGTCGCCGCCGGCACTTTCGCTGCCTTCCCGGACCAGGTGGACGCACAGCGCAAACTCGACCCGAACCTGGACCACGAATCGCCGTTGCACGAGTTGTTCGCCGATCAACTGGCGAGCGCCGACCTGGTGATCCTCAACAAGGCCGACCTGATCAATGCCGAAGACCTGGCCCGCGTGCGCCTGGAAGTCGCCGAGGAGCTGCCGCCGGCGGTGAAGATCGTCGAAGCCAGCAGTGGTCGCTTGCCCCTGGACGTATTGATCGGCCTGGGCGCCGGTTCCGAAGAGCACATCGACGGCCGCCACAGCCACCACGATCATCACCACGAAGGTGAAGACGACCACGACCACGATGCGTTTGACTCGATTTCCATCGACTTGCCGCAAGCCGATGAAGCACTGCTGCTCGATGCCCTGACGCAACTGGTGGTGCAACACGGCATCCTGCGCGTCAAAGGTTTCGCCGCCATCCCGAACAAACCGATGCGCCTGCTGATCCAGGGTGTGGGCACGCGGTTCGACAAACACTTCGACCGTGCCTGGGGCGCTGAAGAGGCACGCACCACGCGCCTCGTGCTGATCGGCCAGGAACTGGACGCGGCGGGCCTCGAAGCGCAACTGCGCGCCGCCCTCAGCGTCTGACCCATGCACCTGCTCAGGACCCAGCCCGGTGGTTTCGTCTCGGACGACAATATTGCCGACCTTGGCCAAACCCCCGCTGACCTGGTGATCCTGTGCAGCGGCGATTCCAGCCTGGCGCTGCTGGCCGAAGCGGCCCGGCAGTTGCCCGACGACTACCCGAGCCTGCGCCTGGCCAACCCGATGCAGGTGCAGAACCATGCCTCGGTCGACTTGTACGTCGATGAGGTGCTGCGCCACGCCAAGGTCATCCTGATTTCACTGCATGGCGGTATCGGTTACTGGCGCTACGGCATCGAGCGTCTGGTGGAACTGGCCGAGCGCGGTGTGCAGCTGATCCTGGTGCCGGGGGATGATCGCCCGGACCCGGAACTCAGCGGGCTGAGCACCGTCGGTGCCGAAGAGCGTGATCGGCTGTGGCACTTCCTGCGTCAGGGCGGCCTGGGCAATGCCCTGGATTTCTATCGCTGCCTGGCCAGCGCCTACCTGGGGCGCGACTATGCCTGGGCCGAGCCCCAAACCCTGCCACGCACGGCGATCTATCACCCGCACCACGCCAGCGCCCGCCTGAACCATTGGCAGGCAGACTGGAACGCCGACTGGCCGGTGGCGGCGGTGTTGTTCTACCGCTCCCATTTGCAGGCGGCCAATACCGGTTTTATCAATGTGTTCTGCCAGCGCCTGCACGCAGCGGGGCTTAACCCGTTGCCGATGGCGGTGGCCAGTTTGAAAGAGCCCGGCTGCCTGGCGGTGGTCGAGGACCTGCTGGATGAGGTCGGCGCGGCGGTGATCCTCAATACCACCGGCTTCGCCCAATCCAGCCCCGAAGCGCCGCATTTGCGCCCGTTTCGCCGCGATATCCCGGTGATCCAGGCCATTTGTGCCCAGGACAACCAGCCCGGCTGGGAGGCCAGCGAGCAGGGCCTCGGCCCCCGCGACCTGGCGATGCACATCGCGTTGCCGGAGCTGGATGGGCGCATCATCAGCCGGCCCATCAGCTTCAAGGACCTGGCCTGGCGCAGCGAACGCAGCCAGTCGGACGTGGTGTGCTACCGCGCTGCGCCGGAACGCATGGATTTTGTCGCCGAGCTGGCGCGGCGTTGGGTCGAGTTGGCGAGGGTGCCGAATGCGGAGAAACGCATTGCGCTGATCCTCGCCAACTACCCGACCCGCGACGGTCGCATCGGCAACGGCGTGGGCCTGGATACACCGGCGGCGGCGCTGAACATCCTGCGTGCCTTGCAAGCCGAAGGCTATCCGCTGCCGGACGTATTGCCGGACAGCGGCACGGCGTTGATCCACGAGTTGCTCGGCGGCGTCACCAACGACCTGCACAGCCTCGACTTGCGCCCTTGCCATCAAAGCCTGGGCCTGGACGAGTACGAGGCGATGTTCCAGTGCCTGCCCGAAGCCAATCGCCAGGCAGTGCTGGAGCGCTGGGGCGCGCCGCAGAACGATCCGATGTGCCGCGACGGTCGCCTGATGATCGCCGGCCTGCGCCTGGGCCTGACGTTTATCGGCATCCAGCCGGCGCGGGGTTATCAGGTGGACGCCAGCGCCGTGTACCACGACCCGGACCTGGTGCCGCCCCACGCTTACCTGGCGTTCTACTTCTGGCTGCGCCACACCTACGGCGCCCACGGCGTGATCCATGTGGGCAAGCACGGCAACCTGGAGTGGCTGCCGGGCAAGGGCGTGGGCCTGTCGGAAAACTGCTGGCCCGATGCGTTGCTGGGGCCGCTGCCGAATATATATCCGTTTATTGTCAATGACCCGGGCGAGGGCGCCCAGGCCAAGCGGCGCACCCAGGCAGTCATCATCGACCACCTGATGCCGCCGCTGACCCGTGCCGAAACCTACGGCCCGCTGCGTAACCTGGAGCTGCTGGCGGACGAATATTACGAAGCGCAGTTGCTCGATCCGCGCCGCGCCCTGGAGCTGCAGAAGGACATTCTCAAGCTGGTGCGCGAAACCCGCATCGACCAGGAGCTTGAGCTGGAGAGCGACGCCGATGCCGCCGTGTGGTTGCCGCGCCTGGACACCTACCTGTGCGACTTGAAGGAATCGCAGATCCGCGACGGCCTGCATATTTTTGGCGAGTCACCCGAGGGTCGCCTGCGTATCGATACCTTGTTGGCGCTGCTGCGCATCCCGCGTGGCGATGGCCGTGGCCCGCAGTCGAGCTTGCTGCGCGTGCTGGCCAAGGCCTTCGAGCTGGGCTTCGACCCGCTGGACTGCGCCCTGGCCGAACCCTGGACTGGACGCCGGCCGCTGGTGCTACAGAAGATCGACGGGCAGTTGTGGCGTACCGCCGGCGATACCCGTGAACGCTTGGAGCTTTACGCGGCGCGATTGATCGAGCAAGCCCTGGAAGGGCCGCTTGAGCAATTGGAAGAGCCCGGTTGGGAGGACGTGAAGGCCGTAATCGAAAGCCTGCGTATTGTCGTGGCACCTCGGCTGGATGCCTGTGGCCCGGCAGAAATGCGCGGTTTGCTGGATGCCTTGAGCGGCCGTTTCGTGCCCGCTGGCCCCAGTGGTGCGCCGAGTCGTGGGCGTTTGGATGTGTTGCCGACCGGGCGCAACTTCTTCACCGTCGATGTGCGCAACCTGCCTACCACCACCGCCTGGCGCATCGGTTTCCAATCCGCCAACCTGATTCTGGAGCGGCACCTGCAAGACCATGGCGACCACCTGCGCCAACTCGGCTTGTCGGTTTGGGGGACCGCGACCATGCGCACCGGCGGCGATGACATCGCCCAGGCCATGGCGCTGATGGGCGTGCGCCCTGTATGGGCGACGGGCAGCCAGCGCGTGGATGACTTTGAAATCCTGCCCGTCAGCCTGCTGGATCGTCCGCGCGTTGATGTAACGTTGCGCGTGTCCGGTTTCTTCCGGGATGCCTTTGCCAACCTGATCCGCCTGTTCGATGCGGCGGTGCAGGCGGTGGCTGCGCTGGACGAACCGGACGAGCTGAACCCCCTGGCCGCCAAGGTGCGCAGTGAGCGTGAAGCGTTGCTGGCTTCGGGCCTGGACGCAGAGGCCGCGGCAAAACAGGCCGGCTGGCGCATCTTCGGTGCCAAGCCCGGCGCGTATGGTGCCGGTGTGCAGGGCGCGATCGACGGGCGTCTCTGGCAAAGCCGTGAAGACTTGGCCGAGGTTTACCTGAACTGGGGCGGCTACGCCTATGGCGGTTCCGACGAAGGTACTGCCGCCCGCGGGCAATTTGCCCAGCGCCTGAGCCAGGTGCAGGCCGTTTTGCAGAACCAGGACAACCGCGAGCACGACCTGCTCGATTCCAACGATTACTACCAATTCCAGGGTGGCATGCTCGCTGCCGTGGAAACCCTGAGCGGCGACAAGGCCGCCAGCTACCACGGTGATCATAGCCAGCCTGACCTGCCGAAGATCCGCACGTTGAAGGAAGAGCTGAACCGGGTGATCCGTTCCCGCGCCGCCAACCCCAAGTGGATCGAAGGCGTGAAGCGCCATGGCTATAAAGGTGCGTTTGAAATGGCCGCGACGGTGGACAATCTGTTCGCCTTCGACGCCACCACCGCACTGATTGACGATCACCAATACGCACTGTTGGCCGACGCCTACTTGCTCGACCCCGACACCCGGGCCTTTGTGCAACAGCACAACCCCGATGCACTGCGCGACATGACCGAGCGCATGCTGGAAGCCCAGCAGCGTGGCATGTGGCAGGAACCGGGGGCATACCGCGAGGCGTTGGAAAACCTGTTGCTGGATATAGAAGAAGACAGCTGATGACTGATATTCCCCATTTCCCGCTGTCCGCCGTGGTCGGCGCCGATGACCT
This sequence comes from Pseudomonas sp. DR208, assembly GCF_019823005.1. Taxonomy (NCBI): domain Bacteria; kingdom Pseudomonadati; phylum Pseudomonadota; class Gammaproteobacteria; order Pseudomonadales; family Pseudomonadaceae; genus Pseudomonas; species Pseudomonas sp. DR208. The sequence continues at coordinate 3,834,122 of NZ_CP081944.1, read as the reverse complement.
GAAACTGGCGCTGTGCCTGACCGCTATCGACCCGAAGATTGGCGGTGTGCTGATCGAAGGCCCGCGCGGCATGGCCAAGTCCACCCTGGCGCGGGGTCTGGCCGACCTGCTGGCCAGTGGTCAGTTCGTGACCTTGCCCTTGGGCGCCACTGAAGAGCGCCTGGTCGGCACGCTGGACCTGGACGCTGCATTGGGCGAAGGCCGGGCGCAATTCTCCCCCGGTGTATTGGCCAAGGCCGACGGTGGCGTGCTGTACGTCGATGAAGTCAATTTGCTGCCCGACCATCTGGTGGACCTGCTGCTGGATGTGGCCGCCAGCGGGACCAACCTGATCGAGCGCGATGGCATTTCCCATCGCCATTCGGCGCGCTTCGTGCTGATCGGCACCATGAACCCGGAGGAGGGCGAGTTGCGCCCGCAACTGCTCGATCGCTTCGGTTTCAATGTGGCCTTGAGCGGGCAGACCTTGCCGGCCGAGCGTGGGCAGATCATCCGGCGTCGCCTGGATTTCGACAGCGACCCTGTTGCCTTTTGCGCCCAGTGGGATGTGCCACAAGCGGCATTGCGCGAGCGCTGTACCCAGGCACGGGCGCGGCTCGACAGCATTGCACTGGACGACCTTGCACTGGCGCAGATCACCGAGCGCTGCTTTGCGGCGGGGGTCGATGGCCTGCGTGCGGACCTTGTCTGGTTGCGCGGTGCCAGGGCTCATGCCGCTTGGCGGGGAGCCAGTGCCATTGCCGAGGAAGATATCCAAGCGGTTGCTGAATTCGCTCTTCGCCATCGCCGTCAGGAACAGTCTCCTCCACCGGCCAGCCCGCCGAGCGAAGGGCCGTCGCAGAAACCCTCCGACACCTCGCCCGGTCAAGGCCAATGGGGCGATATGCCCGCACCGGCGCTGCCCACTGGCGCACGCCGAGAAGTGCCCGCCTGGCCAAAAAAGCCCTAGGCATTCGCCCTCGACCTGACGCGGGGGCGGATGCGCGACCCAAGGCAGGGCGACTAGGTAACGGCAGGCAAGGCAAGGCTCGCAGCGCGAAGCAGGGCGCGATCAACTGGCCGGGCACCTTGCTCGGCGGTCGGCCGCAAACGCGAGAGGACTTGCTGTTTCACCTGCGCAGTCGTGCGGCCCATGAGCTGTGGTTGGTGATTGTCGATGCGTCGGCGTCCACCCGACGACATCGAGCGCTCTCCGACGCTAAGGGCTTGTTGGCGCAGTTGTTTGACGACGCCTACCGCCAGCGGTCGCGCATGGCACTGTTGACGGCCAGCGGGCAGGCGCCGAAGTGGCAGGTGCAGGGGTTGAAAGCGGCCAAGGGCTTGGCGGGTTGGCTGGAACAGTTGGGCGCGGGCGGCGGTACGCCATTGCTGGCGGCACTCACCGAGGCGGGGGACTGGTTGACGGTGCGGCGCAAACGGTATCCGGCCGAACAGCAGCGGCTGCTGGTGATTACCGACGGGCGCCTCAAGGACATTAATGGGCTGCCGCTGTTGGAGTGCCCGGGCCTGCTGGTGGATATCGAGCGTGGGCCGATCAGGCTAGGTCGGTCCCCGCTGTTGGCAATGAGGTTGCAGTTGGAGTATCGGCATATCGATCAGCTGTAGTGCCTGGGCAACCGCTATCGGGGGCAAGCCCCCTCCCACATTGGGAATGCATTCCCCTGTGGGAGGGGGCTTGCCCCCGATGAGGCCCTGACATTCACGACAAAACCTCAACCCGCCCCCGGCACATTCGGCCAAAGATCCGCCACCAGAAACAACCGCTCGGCTTCCTCCCAATCCTCACCCACCTGTACCAGCCGCACCAGCAGCTGCGCCGGAGCCATCGGGTCCAGGTCGGCCAGCCAGCCGTGCATCTGTTGTTCGCTCCACACTTCTTCCGTGGGGTAGTGCGCCGGCGCCAGCCAGGCATGCCGGGGCAGGGGCTGCCAACGGCCCGGTTGGCTGAGGCTGACAAACGCCTGCCAGTCACGCTGATGCAACCAGCGCCCACGCAAATGCTGCGGATGCGCGCCACTGGGAGCCATAGCCTGGCCGGGCCAGGGGTAGAGCAGGTAGCCGCCCAGCCACAAATGCGCATCAAACTGCTGCACATCCAACGCGGCCAGCACTTCACGGCTCTCCTCTCGCGCCGATATCGGCAACTGATGTTGGGCCAGATGCGCCAGCTTGCGGTCCAGTCGATCATGACAGCCCGGGCCGAGCCATTGCGCAGTGTCCTGGCCATTACCGTCCTGCGGGCCCAGATACAGCTTGATCGCCAGTTCCAGGTGATGCACGCCATCGCGGTCGCGCAGCAACATGTCCAGCTCGCCGAGGGTGTGCCCGGCACGGCGGATCGGCAGGTTGGCGGCCAGCAATTCCACGCCCGGCGCATGCTGCACCGCAAACTGCCACAGGCGTTCGTAATACAGGCCCAGGCGACGCGTACGTGACAGGCTCAGCCACTGCTGCAAGGCGCTGCTGTCCTGGTCCAGTTGGCGTAGCCAGCGTTCCAGCAGATGCGGCGCCTGCACCCAGTCGCTGCCGGCCAGCGGGTGACGTTGCGGCCATGGCGTTTGCGCGAGCATCGGCGGGGCGAGCATCACCCACGCCAGGTCGCGCACCTCAGGGTGGCGCAGCTGGCGGGGCAGGTTGTGCAGATCGGGGAACACAGTCATGGTCCGAGCATAGCCTTTTAACTGCGCTGAAGGTGGCTGAGAACCGTTGTCATCAAGGCTTCACGGCGACAAAGGATTTTGCCTGAGACGGCCTTTCGCCCATAATCGTTCTTTTTTGCCACACTCCACATCCCGCAGGAGCCCCATGGAGCAATTTCGCAATATCGGCATTATCGGTCGCCTGGGCAGTACCCAGGTGTTGGACACCGTCCGCCGGCTGAAAAAATTCCTGCTGGAGCGTCACCTGCATGTGATCCTCGAAGACACCATCGCTGAAATCCTGCCGGGCCACGGCCTGCAGACCTCGTCGCGCAAGATGCTCGGTGAAGTGTGCGACATGGTCATCGTGGTCGGCGGCGACGGCAGCCTGCTCGGCGCGGCCCGTGCCCTGGCGCGACATAACGTGCCGGTGCTGGGGATCAACCGGGGCAGCCTGGGGTTCCTCACCGATATCCGCCCGGATGAGCTGGAAGTCGAAGTGGCCAAGGTGCTCGACGGTCATTACCTGGTGGAGAACCGCTTCCTGCTGCAGGCAGAAGTGCGCCGCCACGGCGAAGCCATCGGCCAGGGCGATGCGCTCAATGACGTGGTGCTGCACCCCGGCAAGTCCACGCGGATGATCGAGTTCGAACTGTATATCGACGGTCAGTTCGTGTGCAGCCAGAAGGCCGACGGCCTGATCGTTGCCACGCCTACCGGCTCCACCGCCTACGCGCTGTCGGCGGGTGGCCCGATCATGCATCCCAAGCTGGATGCCATTGTGATCGTGCCGATGTATCCCCATATGTTGTCGAGCAGGCCGATTGTGGTCGACGGCAACAGTGAACTGAAAATCGTGGTGTCCAAAGATATGCAGATCTACCCGCAGGTCTCGTGTGACGGGCAGAACCATTTCACCTGCGCCCCCGGTGACACCATCACCGTGAGCAAGAAGGCACAGAAGTTGCGGTTGATCCACCCGCTGGACCACAACTACTACGAAGTGTGCCGCACCAAGCTGGGCTGGGGCAGCCGCTTGGGGGGTGGAGGCGACTGATGCTCGATCCCGCGCGTAGCTACGACCTGATTGGTGACGTGCACGGTTGCGCCCATACCCTTGAGCACTTGCTCGACCTGTTGGGCTACCACAAGCAGGGCGGCACCTGGCGCCATCCAACGCGTATGGCGGTGTTCCTCGGCGATATCATCGACCGTGGCCCGCGCATCCGCGAGGCGCTGCATATCGTCCACGACATGACCGAGGCCGGCCAGGCGCTGTGCATCATGGGCAACCACGAGTTCAACGCCCTGGGCTGGACCACACCGGCACCGCCGGGCAGTGGCAGGCAGTTCGTGCGTGAGCACAACCCACGGCATGCGCGGTTGATCCACGAGACCCTGACCCAGTTCGAACATCACCCGGCCGACTGGCACGATTTCCTCGGCTGGTTCTACGACATGCCGCTGTTTGTCGATGCCGGGCGCTTCCGCGTGGTGCATGCGTGCTGGGATGATGGCTTTATCCAGCCGCTGCGTGGCACCTTCCCGGACGGCTGCATCGACCAGCACTTCCTGCAGGCCGCCGCCGTGCCAGGCAGTTTTGCCTGCAATGCGTTCGACCGCCTGTTGCGCGGCACCGACATGCGTTTGCCGGACGGCCTCACGTTGACCGGTGGCGATGGCCTGACGCGCTCGTTCTTCCGCACCAAGTTCTGGGAAGACGACCCCAAGACCTACGGCGATATCGTGTTCCAGCCCGATGCACTGCCCGAGCCGGTGGCGCGTACACCGTTGTCGTCCACCGAAAAGAATTCCCTGCTGCGCTACGGCGTCGACGAACCGTTGTTGTTCGTCGGGCACTACTGGCGCAGCGGCAAACCGGCGCCGATCCGCCCGAACCTGGCCTGCCTGGACTACAGCGCGGTGCTGTACGGCAAGCTGGTGGCGTACCGCCTGGATCAGGAAACGCGGCTGGACCCGAATAAATTCGTCTGGGTCGACGTTGAGCGGCCCGAGGTCATCCAATGAGTACTGTGGCCGTATTGCGCCTGCCACTGAGTGTGGACCTGGGCGGCTTTATCCAACTGCTGCACCGCATGCAGGTGCCCCATCGCGTCAGTGAAGAGGCCGGGGAGCAAGTGTTATGGGTGCCCGAGACCATCAGCGACGACGTGCGCGTGCTGTACCAGCGCTTTCCCGCCGGTGACCCGGACCGGCAACTGGATATTCCCGAACAGGCAGCGACCAGGCGCCCTGGATTTGTCCAGCAACTGCGGCACAGCCCATTGACCGCACTGGTGTTGCTGGCAAGCATCATCGTCGGCGCGGTGACCTTGCTCGGTGAAAACCTGCAAGCCATGAGCTGGCTGACATTCCTGCAGTTTCGCATTATCGGCGAGTACATCCAGTTCACGCCGCTGGCCGACAGTCTGGCGGCGGGGCAGTGGTGGCGGTTGGTCACGCCGATGCTGATCCACTTCGGCATCCTGCACCTGGCCATGAATGGCATGTGGTACTGGGAGTTGGGCCGGCGGATAGAGGCGCGCCAGGGCAGTATCAACTTGCTGGGCCTGACCCTGTTGTTCAGCCTGGTCTCCAACTACGCTCAATACGCTTATGGTGGCCCCGGTCTGTTCGGTGGGTTGTCCGGCGTGTTGTATGGCCTGCTCGGGCATTGCTGGATTTTTCAACTGCTGTCGCCCAACCCGGCCTATCGCCTGCCCCGTGGGGTACTGGTGATGATGCTGGTCTGGCTGCTGCTCTGCCTGTCGGGGCTGGTCTCGATGATCGGTTTCGGCGAAATCGCCAACGCGGCCCATGTCGGCGGCTTGGTCATCGGTTGCCTGACAGGTTTGCTGGGCGGGCTGTACAGCCGTCGCAAATCGTCTATTTGATAAGGAAGAGCCTCATGTCCTCTTTTGCTGAAATGATCGAAAACATCACCCCGGATATCTACGAGAGCCTCAAGCTCGCCGTGGAAATCGGCAAGTGGTCCGATGGCCGCAAGCTCACTGCCGAACAGCGTGAGCTGTCGTTGCAGGCGGTGATTGCCTGGGAAATCCAGAACCTGCCGGAAGACCAGCGCACCGGCTACATGGGCCCGCAGGAATGCCAGTCGAAGTCGACCACCGTGCCGAACATCCTGTTCAAGTCGGATGCGATCCATTGATTGAAATCGGTCGCGGTGCAGTCAGCAAGATGTCGGCGCAACTCGGTGAGCCGACCGTTCAATACGCGTTTCGCTTAGGAAGTGCCGAGGTGCCGGTCAATCCGTTGATCGGCACCCACGTGCGCCTGGAATACCTCGGTGCCATCCATTGCAGCCATTGCGGCCGCAAGACCAAGACCAGCTTCAGCCAGGGGTATTGCTACCCGTGCATGACCAAGCTGGCCCAGTGTGACCTGTGCATCATGAGCCCCGAGCGTTGCCATTACGACGCCGGCACCTGCCGCGATCCAGGCTGGGGCGAGAAATTCTGCATGACCGACCATGTGGTGTACCTGGCGAACTCGTCAGGCATCAAGGTCGGCATCACCCGTGCCACCCAGTTGCCGACACGCTGGCTCGACCAGGGCGCGAGCCAGGCGCTGCCGATCATGCGCGTGGCTACCCGCCAGCAGTCCGGTTTTGTCGAAGACCTGTTCCGCAGCCAAGTGGCCGACAAGACCAACTGGCGTGCGCTGCTCAAGGGCGACGCCCAGTCCGTCGACCTCAAGCAGATGCGTGACCATCTGTTCGCCGCCTGTGCTGACGGCCTGCTGGGTTTGCAGGAACGCTTTGGCCTGCAGGCCATCCAACCGGTCACCGACATCGAGCCGCTCGAAATCCGCTACCCGGTGGAGCAGTATCCGGCGAAGATCGTCAGCTTCAACCTGGACAAGAACCCGATTGCCGAAGGCACGCTGCTGGGGATCAAGGGCCAGTACCTGATCTTCGATACCGGCGTGATCAATATTCGTAAGTACACGGCCTACCAGCTCGCCGTGCATCAGTAGAAGGATGCCACCCATGCGCACCGAACAACCGAAGATGATTTACCTCAAGGACTATCAGGCGCCGGACTACCTGATCGACGAGACCCACCTGACCTTCGAGTTGTTCGAGGACCACAGCCTGGTCCACGCGCAACTGGTGATGCGCCGCAATCCCGAGCGCGGCGCCGGTTTGCCGCCGTTGGTGCTGGACGGCCAGCAGCTGGAGCTGTTGAGCGTGAACCTGGCCGATCAGGCACTGAGCGCTGGTGACTACGAGCTGACCGACAGCCACCTGACGGTGCATCCGCAAAGCGCGACGTTTACCCTGGATACCACGGTAAAAATCCATCCGGAAACCAACACTGCCCTGGAAGGCCTGTACAAGTCCGGCAGCATGTTCTGCACCCAGTGCGAGGCCGAGGGCTTTCGCAAGATCACCTATTACCTCGATCGCCCGGATGTGATGAGCACCTTCACCACCACGGTGATCGCCGAGCATCACCGCTACCCGATTCTGCTGTCCAACGGCAACCCGATCGCCAGCGGTCCGGGTGAGGACGGCCGCCATTGGGCAACCTGGGAAGATCCGTTCAAGAAACCGGCTTACCTGTTCGCCCTGGTGGCCGGCGACCTGTGGTGTGTCGAAGATACCTTCACCACCATGACCGACCGCACCGTGGCGCTGCGCATCTACGTCGAGCCGGAAAACATCGACAAGTGCCAGCACGCCATGACCAGCCTGAAAAAGTCCATGCGCTGGGACGAAGAAACCTATGGCCGTGAGTACGACCTCGACATCTTCATGATCGTCGCGGTGAACGATTTCAACATGGGCGCCATGGAAAACAAGGGCCTCAACATCTTCAACTCCAGCGCCGTGCTGGCCCGTGCCGAAACTGCCTCCGACGCCGCGCACCAGCGGGTCGAGGCGATCGTTGCCCATGAATACTTCCATAACTGGTCGGGCAACCGCGTGACCTGCCGCGACTGGTTCCAGCTGTCGCTCAAGGAAGGCTTCACCGTTTACCGTGACTCGCAATTCTCCGCCGACATGAACTCGGCCACGGTCAAGCGCATCCAGGACGTGGCGTACCTGCGTACCCATCAGTTCGCCGAAGACGCCGGTCCGATGGCCCACGCGGTGCGCCCGGACAGCTTCATCGAGATCTCCAACTTCTACACCCTGACCGTGTACGAAAAGGGCTCGGAAGTGGTCGGCATGATCCACACCTTGCTCGGCGCCGAAGGCTTCCGCAAGGGCAGCGACCTGTACTTTGAACGCCATGACGGCCAGGCCGTGACCTGCGACGACTTCATCAAGGCCATGGAGGACGCCAACGGCGCCGACCTGACCCAGTTCAAGCGCTGGTACAGCCAGGCCGGTACGCCGCGCCTGGCTGTGAGCGAGTCCTACGATGCGGCGGCGAAAACCTACAGCCTGACCTTCCGCCAGAGCTGCCCGCAAACCCCGGACAAGGTGGAAAAACTGCCGTTCGTAATTCCGGTGGAGCTGGGCTTGCTGGACGGGAAGGGCGCTGGCATTGCCTTGCGCCTGGCCGGTGAGACGGCTGCGGGAGGCACGTCGCGGGTGATTTCGGTGACCGAGGCCGAGCAGACGTTTACCTTCGTTGATATCGCCGAACAGCCGTTGCCTTCGCTGCTGCGCGGGTTCTCGGCGCCGGTGAAGCTGAGCTTCCCGTACAGCCGCGACCAACTGATGTTCCTGATGCAGCATGACAGTGACGGTTTCAACCGTTGGGACGCCGGCCAGCAGTTGTCGGTGCAGGTGCTGCAGGAGTTGATTGAGCAGCATCAACAGGGCCAGGCCTTGAAGATGGATCAGCGCTTGATCACTGCGCTGCGCAGCGTGCTGAGTGATGAAAGCCTGGATCAGGCGATGGTCGCGGAAATGCTGTCGTTGCCGGGTGAAGCCTACCTGACTGAAATCAGCGACGTGGCGGATGTGGATGCCATCCATGCCGCCCGTGAGTTTGCGCGCAAGCAACTGGCGGACAACCTGCACGAGGCGCTGTGGTTGCGTTACCAGGCCAATCGCGAGCTGTCCAGACAAACGCCGTACGTGGCGGCCGCCGAGCACTTTGCCCGTCGCGCGTTGCAGAACATCGCGCTGTCGTACCTGATGCTCAGCGGTAAGCCAGAAGTGTTGGCGGCGACCATCGAGCAATTCGACACTGCCGACAACATGACCGAGCGCCTGACCGCGCTGGCGGTGCTGGTGAATTCGCCGTTCGAGGCGGAGAAAGCACAGGCGTTGGCGGTGTTTGCCGAGAACTTCAAGGACAACCCGCTGGTCATGGACCAGTGGTTCAGCGTGCAGGCTGGCAGCACGTTGCCGGGCGGGCTGGCGCGGGTCAAGGCGTTGATGGAGCACCCGGCGTTCACGCTCAAGAACCCTAACAAGGTACGCGCCTTGATCGGTGCCTTTGCCGGGCAGAACCTGATCAACTTCCACGCGGCGGACGGTTCGGGCTATCGCTTCCTGGCGGACCTGGTGATCCAGTTGAATGGCTTGAACCCGCAGATCGCTTCGCGCCAGTTGGCGCCGCTGACCCGCTGGCGCAAATACGACAGCGCGCGCCAGGCGCTGATGAAAGCCGAGCTGGAGCGCATTCTGGCGTCCGGTGAGTTGTCGAGTGATGTGTTCGAGGTGGTCAGTAAGAGCCTTGCCTGAGTTGCATCATTGAATAAAAAACGGCCTGTTCGACAGGCCGTTTTTTTTCGCCTCAGATAACCGGTGGTCGCGGGGTGTCCAGGCCGTTATCGACGGGGAAGCGCTCTGCGATGATCCCGTGCGGCACGCCCAGCGGGATGGCACTGGCGGTGTCAAGACGGGTGATTTGCTCGGCCGACAGATGCACATTCAACGCGCCAAGGGTGCTGTCCAGCTGGGCGCGGGTGCGCGAACCCAGGATCGGGACCAGCGCGGTGGTCGAGCGCCGGGCCTTGTCCCGCAGCCAGGCGATGGCGACGTGGGTCGGTGTGGCGTCGGTTTCACCGGCAACCGCCAGCAGCGTATCGAGCACTGCGGTTTCACGCGCAGTGTGTTCGGCGTGCACCAGGATCCCGAGTTTGTTGGCGCGGTTGTCGTCCTGGGTGTTGCGGTACTTGCCGGTCAGGAAGCCACCGCCCAGGGGCGACCATAGCGTGGCGGCCAGCCCCAATGCTTCGGCCATTGGCAGCAGCTCGCGGTCGGCGCTGCGCTCGACCAGGCTGTATTCCACCTGGATGCCGATGATCGGCGCGAAACTGCGTACCTCGGCCAACAGGTCGGCGCGGGCAATGCGCCAGGCGGGGAAGTTGGACAGGCCGGCGTAGTGGATCTTGCCGGCGCGCACCAGATCATCGAGACCGCGCAGGATCTCTTCCATGGGCGTGACGTTGTCGCTCATGTGTGCCCAGAGCAGGTCGATGCGTTCGGTGTTCAGGCGCTTGAGGCTTTCTTCCACCGAGCGCACCAGGTTCTTGCGGTTGTTACCGAGCCGGATCGTGCCTTCATCGGACGGTTCGGTGCGCAGGGTGTACTTGGTGGCCACCACCAGGTTGTCGCGTTCCGAGGCGATAAATTCCCCCAGTAGCTTTTCGGCCTGACCGAACTGGTAGCCATTGGCGGTATCGAGGAAATTGCCCCCGGCTTCGAGGTACCCGTCAAAAATCGCCTTGGCTTCGTCGCGTTCGGCGCCATGGCCCCAGCCCGTACCGAAATTACCGGTGCCCAAGGCCAGTTCGGATACCTGCAGGCCGCTGCGGCGGCCAAAGACTTTATTGCGCATACAAGGACTCCTGAGGCAGTGATTTTCTTACATGTTTAGTAACATGTATTTAATATGATCTTGGTAATGTATTCGGTCAAGGTGGGCTTTTTTACTGCTGACGTTTTCTGACAGGGGGCTCTGTTAAGCTGCGTCACTTTTCTATTCTCGGCAGGCGTTCCTGTGTCGCGAACCACTCGTCTACTGACTTTGCTCCAGGCCCTGCGGGGCAAGAAACGTCCCGTGACCGCTGCCGTGCTGGCGGCGCAGTTGGAGGTGTCCGAGCGCACGCTTTATCGCGATATCGCCGAATTGACTGCCTTGGGCGCGCCGATTTTTGGTGAGGCGGGGGTAGGGTATGTGTTGCGCAGTGGCTTGTTTCTGCCACCCTTGATGTTGAACGCCGAGGAAACCGAAGCCATCGTGCTCGGCCTGCGTTATGTCGACCAGCGTGGCGACGAGGTGCTCAGTCGCGCCGCGGCCAATGCCCTGGCGAAGATCGCCGATGTACTCGATCCCGCCGCCCAGGAAGCCTTGCGCAACCCGACACTGCTGCCTGGCCCGCCGGGGTTTGGTTACCCGGAAAACCGCGTGTCGCTCGATGTGTTTCGCGAGGCCATTCGCAACCAGGCCAAGCTGCAGATCGATTACGCCGACGCCAGCCAGACCCAGAGCCAACGGCTGATCTGGCCCCTGGCCCTGGGCTTTCTGAATGAAGTACGGGTGATCGTGGCCTGGTGTGAGTTGCGCGGAGCCTATCGCACCTTTCGCACCGACCGCGTGGCGAGTGCCGAGGTGCCTGGTGAACGTTACCCGGGCCGGCGCAGCGATTGGCTGCGGGCCTGGCGCAAGCTGATGGAACAGAATGAATCCGGTCCCTTCACTCCTGACAAAAACTGACACGACCCTGGCTTAGCATGGCACTACAAATCACCAAGAAAGGAGCTGTGCCATGTCTATCCCTGAGTTGGCGCCGGCCATCGTGGCCTATATCGCAGCGGCCAATACCCGTGACACCTCGGCTATCGCCCAGTGTTTTGCCGAGGATGCCAATGTGTTCGATGAAGGCCAGCACCAGGTGGGCGCCGCCGCCATTGCACGCTGGATGGAAGACACCGGGCGTCGTTATCAGCCGCGGGTCGAAGTGCTCAAGGTGCAACACCGTACCGGCAAGGTGTTGGTCAGCAATATCGTGTCCGGCAATTTTCCGGGCAGCCCATTGGAGCTGCGCTACACCTTTCGCTTGAACGAGCAGGGCAACATTTCGCGGCTGGATATTTCGCTGTAGTTCATACTGGCGGGCATGACTTTCGACACGCCCCTCGCTGCCTACCAACACGCCGTTGCCCAACAGGGTTTCGTCGCCGACGCTGCCCAGCGCCGCGCGGTGGACGCTCTGCAAGCCTGCCACGAAGCCCTGCACCACGGCCATGCGCCGATCACTGGCGTGTACCTGTGGGGCCCGGTGGGGCGGGGCAAGACCTGGCTGATGGACCAGTTCTATCAAAGCCTGCGAGTGCCCGCGCGGCGCCAGCATTTCCATCACTTCATGCAGTGGGTGCATCAGCGTCTGTTCCAACTGACCGGCACCCACGATCCCTTGCAGGCCCTGGCCCGGGAACTGAGCCAGGCAGTGCGTGTGCTGTGCTTCGACGAATTGTTCGTCAATGACATCGGTGACGCGATTATCCTGGGGCGGCTGTTCCAGGTGATGTTCGAAGAAGGCGTCGTGATGGTCTGCACCTCCAACCAACCACCTGACCAGCTGTATGCCGATGGCTTCAACCGCGAGCGCTTTTTGCCGGGCATTGCAGCGATCAAGCAGCACATGCATGTGGTTGCGGTGGATGGGGGAGAGGATCACCGGTTGCATCCGGGTGTAGGACTCCAGCGCTACTGGGTCAATCAACCCGAAGCGCTGGCGTGCGTGTTCCAGCGCTTGGCCCAGGGCGAGCCAACCCGCAGCGGGCCGATTGTCGTGGGGCATCGCGCCATCGTCGCCGTGCAGTCCAGCGACACCGTGCTCTGGTGCCGTTACGCCGACCTGTGCGAACAACCGCTGGCGGCCATGGATTTCATGCTGCTGTGCGATCGCTTCAAGGCCATCCTGATTGGCGAAGTCCCCAACCTCAGCGCGCAACAGCGTCCTGGCCGGATTGCCCGTGGCACCGAGGATGGCGTTCAGCGTGTAGTGGCCGGCGACCGTGAGTTGCCGGCGCTGTCGGTGCACGATGACAGCGTGCGTCGGTTTATCGCCCTGGTGGATGAGTGCTACGACCGTAAAGTACCGCTGTTCATCGAGGCCCAGGTGCCGCTGGAGCGACTTTATACCGAGGGCTACCTGGCGTTTCCCTTTCGCAGGACACTCAGCCGCCTGCAAGAAATGCAGTTGCAGCGTTTCGGCTGACGCCCGTACGAAAAAATCCAGGAATCGTCTGATTGCGCTTTTTCAACCACGCAACGTTCGCGTATTCATGCGCATATTTGTAGTTAATCTCCTTCATCTGGCGCTCGCTCCACGCTTACAATCGTGCCCCTCACAGGGAGCCGAATCCCTTGTAATCGTGATCGAGGAAGGACATGGACACCCCAGACATCCTGGTGCTGCAAGCCAGCTACACCAACCCCGTGCATGCCGACGCCATCGGCCGCGTGCTCAACCATTACGCTGAGGACCCGATGGGCGGTGGTCACAGCCTGCCCGCCGACCTCCTGGAGCAACTGCCGGGCGAGCTGGCCAAACGGCCCCATGCGTTCAGCGTGCTGGCGTTTGTGGGGGGAGAACCGGCGGGTCTGGTCAATTGTTTTGAAGGGTTTTCCACGTTTGCCTGCCGTCCTTTGGTCAATGTCCACGACGTGGTGGTGATGGATGCATTCCGTGGTTTGGGGCTGAGCCAGAAAATGCTGCAAAAGGTCGAGGAAATCGCCCGTCAGCGTGGCTGCTGCAAGATCACCCTGGAGGTACTGGAGGGTAATGCGGTGGCTCAAGCGGCGTATCGCAAGTTTGGTTTTGATGACTCGAAGTTTGACCCGGCCCACGGGCGCATGTTGTTCTGGAAAAAACCGCTTTAATAAATAACAGGCAAAAAAAGGCGCCATTGAATGGCGCCAAAGTTGACCTTGGCCAAAGGAGCGGGATGGCAAAGGGTATTACGGTTACATCAAGTGTTTGGTTGTTGCTCGGCAGCGGACTTGTCAGCGGTTTCTTTCTTCACGCTCTTTCCATCGGCCAGCGCGGTTTGTTCAGCGGTGCCGTGGGTTTGTTGCTGCACGAAGGTAAAGTCCTTGTAGAACGCCTTGGAACGCTCCGAGCCACCTTCGGCAAAGGCGGCGGCGGAGGTCAGGGTCATCAGGCTGGCAAGTATCAGGGTAGAGAGTTTCATGGCAGTGTTTCCGGTAAGTGTGATCGGTATCCGCTCTGTCCTTGATCAGATTCATGGGGCGAGTGTGGAGGGAGTTTATTAAGTAGGAATTAACGCCAGAAAAACCAAAAGCTAACAATTTCGTTAACTTTTGGTTAAAAAAACCTACAGCTTCCAGTCCAATGCCAAGGTGATCGAGCGTGGGTCACCCCAATACACGCCGTTATAAAAACCAACGCGCTCGTAATACTTTTTATCAAATAGATTGTTGACGTTAAGCGATGCCGTAACATGTTCGTCGAACTGGTAGCGGGACATCAGGTTGACCACGCTGTAGGCCTGCTGAGTGATCTTTGCCCGTGTGGTGATTCGATTTCCCTCGCTGTCACTGGCCCCCGTTGGCCGGTTGCCGAATTCATGGATATCGCTCTGCCAGTTCACGGCACCGCCTACCGTCAGGTTGCGCCATGCACCGGGTAAGCGGTAGGCACTGGAAACCTTCAGCAGGTTTAGCGGTTGGCCGGTGTTGTTGCGTTTGTCCGTGCCATTCACCGAGTGGGTATAGGTGTAGCCGGCCGTGAGGTTCCAGTCCGGCATCACCTCGCCGGCCACCTCGAGCTCGAAGCCGCTCACTTTGTTACCCTTGCCGCCTGACTTGTAGTACTCCTCGCCCGTGATCGGGTTCGGCGGTACGGAGTCATCCCGTTCCGCGACGTTGTCCTGCTTGCTCCAGAAATAGGCGGCCGCTACGTTCAAGCGCTCCTGCAACAAGCTCCCCTTGAGCCCCACTTCATAGTTGCTGCCCACCACGGGCTCCAGGTATTTGTTGCTGACGTCCTTGAGGCTCTGCGGCTTGAAGATGTCGGTGTAGCTGGCGTAGACGGTGTACTCCGGGGTGATGTCGTAGAGCAGCCCGGCGTAGGGCGTCCACATATCATTGTGGGTCTGGCGGGTCTTGTTGGCCCTGAGCAATTGGTCATTGGCCGTGTATTCAGGCGCCGCGCTTTCCAGCTCCCAGCTGCCATAACGGCTGCCGAGTACCGCATGCAGGCGCTCGGTCAGGCTCAGGCGCGTGGCCAGGTAGCCGGCTTTCTGTTGCTTGCTGCTGTGCTCACCCTTGAGGCCGGTCACGGTGTCGGGAAACTTGCCGATCCCGCCCATGTATTTCCAGTCTTCGATGCTGTAGTAGCCGTCCGGGATGTTGTCGCGCATTACCGGCGAGACGTCCCGCTGTGTGGCTTCGCCATAACCCATCATCAGTTCATGTTCACGGCCCAGCAGCGCATAGCTGCCAGCCAGGTTCAGGTCAATCGCCTCCATTCTCGAGGTGCCGCGCATATGGCTGGCCCAGGCCATCATGCCGCTGCGGTCGTCGTTGGGGAAACCTGCGCCGCCGTAGTACACCTTGCCATCCGTGTCGCTCTGGCGATGGGTGTAGGCCGCCTTCAAGTGCCAGTCGCCGCCCAGGTGGTGGTCGAGGCTGGCAAAGGTGGTCTTGTCGGTCAGCGGCCAGGAACTCCAGTGCGCTGCCATATTGGTGGAACGTGACAGTCCGGCCTTGCCACCCTGACTGTTCCAGTAGGGCACGGTGCCCCAGGAAGTGCCCTGTACCTGTTTGTCCTGGTAATCAAAACCGACCGCCAGCACGGTGTCGTCCGACAGGTCGCCTTCAAGGATGCCGTAGCCGACTGCCCGCTGCAGCGCGTAGTTGTCACGGAAGGATTGGCTGTCGCGATAGGCCAGCACTGTACGCCCGCGCAGCTTGCCGTCGTACGCCAACGGGCCGCCGACATCCACGAAACTGTAGTAGTTGTCATGGCTGCCACCGCTCACCCCGGTTTTCGCCTGCCACTGGGCGGTGGGGCGCTTGCGCACCATATTGACCGTGGCCGAGGGGTCACCGGCGCCGGTGGTCAAGCCGGTAGCACCGCGAACCACCTCGATGCGGTCGTAGATGATGGTGTCGGAATCGGACTTCATGTAGCCGAACGTGTTGAGCATCCCATCGATCTGGAAGTTGTTGATGCCGTAGCCACGAGAGGAATAGGACACGCGGTCGGAGTCGTTGTGCTGGACGTTGACCCCGGTGGTCTGGCGCAGCACTTCGGTCAAGGTATTGAGATTGAAATCATCCATCTGCTGGCGAGTGATCACCGAGATCGATTGCGGGGTTTCCTTGACCGACAGGTTCAGCCGCGTGGCGGTGCTCATCGAGCCGGTGGTGTAGGCCCCGGTGTGTTCGGTGGTGGCACCCAGGCCTTCGGCGGTGATGCTGGTGGCCCGCAGCTCGAGGGCTTTGTTTTCGGGGTCGGTTTCAGCCAGTAGATCGGGGCTTGCCACCACGCTGAAGAGGCCGATGGTAAGCGTCATGGAACGGGTGAAAGGCGCGAACATCGCGGAAGACTCCTTGTCGTCTTTGCGGCCTTTCCGGTCGGAATGGCCTTGGTTCAAAGACGAAAGGAGAGGGGGATCTTTAGGCTTAAACGAGAATGATTGTTATCTTTCTGTTACAAGGCCGGTTTTTCCTGGAGCACCACGTCGGTCGGGCTGGCCTTTTTCGGCTTGATCAGACTGAAGTCGATCAGGGGCTTCTGTTGGCGCTCGTAAGGGTTGCCAATCATCCGTGGGCGCGGCGTGAAGCTGTCACTCACCAGGCTTTTTGTACGGTCGAGTTCATTGAAGCTAAGACCGGCCATATCAGCCCAGGTGTGAATCAACTGCGAGCTGGAGTAGGGCCGTTGCAAGTCACCGGCGAAGCTCCAGTCGTGGGTTTCGCGCCATTTCGGTGAGGCATAGGCCATGAACGGAATGGTGTACATCGGCGCTGTCGGCTTGCCTTCGTTACGTCCCAGGGTGGTGTGGCCAATCGAGTCGAAGACATCCTCGCCATGGTCCGACAGGTACAGCAGGAAGCCGTTGGGATCGGTCTTGGCGTAGTCCTTGATCAGGCTCGACACCACGAAGTCGTTGTACAGCACTGCATTGTCATAGCTGTTGTAGGTCGGCAACTGATCGTCGCTGATGCCCGCCGGTACGCCCTGGCGGTCGGTGAATTTGTCGAAGGTCGGCGGGTAGCGATACTGGTAGCTCATGTGGGTGCCCAGCAAGTGCACCACAATGAACTTGCGCTCGGCCGGATCGGCCAGGGCCTTGGAAAACGGCGCCAGCACGTCGCCGTCGTATTGGCGGGCGTTCTGGTTGCGGTTGTTGTTCAGGTACACCTGTTCGTCGGCCTGTTCGGAAAAGGTCGTGAGCATGGTGTTGCGCTTGGTCATGGTCTGCTGGTTGGTGATCCAGTAGGTCTTGTAGCCGGCCTGTTTCATTACGCTGACGATGGACGGCGTCTTGAGGTAAAGGTCCGGGTTTTCTTCGTCGGCGAAGGTCAGCACCTGTTGCAGCGCCTCGATGGTGTAGGGCCGCGGGGTAATGACGTTGTCGAACACCGCCAGTTGGTCGCGCAGTTTGTCCAGCTCCGGCGTGGTGTTGCGCGGGTAGCCGTAGAGGCTCATGCGCTGGCGGTTGGTGGACTCGCCGATCACCAGCACCAGGGTCGAAGGTTGGCCGGCCATGGTGTCCTTGAGGTTGGTCAGGGGCGGGATCTGGCTGGCGCTGTCGAGCATGCCTTGCATGTTGTCCAACTGCTCGGTGTAGCGGCGGTAGGCGACGATCATCTGCCACGGCACCGCTGGTTCAATACGGGTTTCAAAACGATCGATGGCTTGTTCCATGTTGTCGCTGGTGGCGATCTGCTTGACCAGCGGATAACCCACCACCGCCAGCACAATCGCTGCCGCCGCCAGTATCGACTGGCCACGAGGCAGGTAGACCGGGCGCAGCCGCGTCCACAGGAATACCGCGAAGGCGGTATGGGCGATGAACGCCAGCACGATCCACCAGGCAAAATACTGGGTGGCGTATTCGCCGGCTTCCGAGATGTTCGACTCGAACATGATGAAGATGACGCTTTGGGAGAATTCCTGCTGGTAGATGAAGAAATAACCCAGGCTGGCCATGGAGCACGCCCACAGTACTGCGCCGATCAAGGCGGCGAGCAGTCGTGTACGGCTGGGGAACAACAGCATGGGCGCAAGCCACAGCGCACTCATGAAAAACGCTTGGCGAAAACCACTGAAACCGGAAGTTCCGGTCAGCTGGATCAGCAGTTGGGTAATGCCCGAGAAGTACCAGAAAAACAAGAACAGCCAGCCAAGGCCAGCCCAATCAAAGCCTTTCGCAGACGTGGTGCTGCGTTTGAACATCGCCATCCAGCGCTCCAACCCGATGATTTTCCAGTTGACGCGCAGGGCTGCACGCAACGGAGGCCACCCTTGCATGGGGTGGCCCTTGGGGGCTGGAGTATCGGGAGAGGCATGTGAAAACTTTGTGAGATTTTTGTAGCGGTTATCTTACAAAGCGATGACGCGGCTCAGCAGAGCGCGGGTTGCGCACCGGCGGGCTGGTCCAATTGGGCCTGGATGATATGGGCACGCAGGCGCAGGACTTCCTGCTGCAGCTGTTCGCGCTCGTCTTTCAACTGGCGCAACTCGTCGCGACGGATAGTGACGTAGAGGGTCTGTGGCGGACGTGTCATCTGTGCAGTGCTCATTGCTTACCTCGCAAATAGCCGGTGTGTCGCGGTGTGCCAGAACGCTTGAGTCGAGGTTCTCGGCAGCAGTCGGAGACAATTCTGAATTCTTTTTGCGGGCAATGGAACTTTTTTATTTTTGATGGTCGTGTGACTTTTTGTGCCGTGATGCTGAAACGATGGCAACTTTTTTCCATGAAACTAGCGGTATCCGCGCTGGACTAACCCTCATTAGCCGCATTGCGCTATAAACTATGTCACACATTTTTTAGTAGTTAGGAGCATCAGCACATGCAACTGGGGATTATCGGACTAGGCCGCATGGGCGGGAATATTGCACGGCGCCTGATGCTCAATGGGCATACCACCGTTGTTTACGACCGTAACGAAACATTTGTAAAAGGCCTGAGCGCAGAGGGCGCCACCGGCGTTTCCGACCTCAAGGCGCTGGTTGATGGGCTGCAAAAGCCGCGCACCGTGTGGGTCATGTTGCCGGCGGGCGCGCCCACCGAAGACACCATCAACGCATTGAGCACGCTGCTCGAAGACGGTGATGCAATCATCGACGGCGGCAACACCAACTACAAGGACGACGTGCGCCGGGCCAAGGCCCTGGCGGAAAAGGGCCTGCACTATGTCGACGTCGGCACCTCCGGCGGCGTGTGGGGTCTGGAGCGTGGCTATTGCATGATGATCGGTGGCGACGCCGAGACCGTGCAGCGTCTTGATCCTATCTTCAAGAGCCTGGCCCCGGGCCTGGGCAATATCCCGCGTACCAAGGACCGTTCCTCCAGCGCCGACCCGCGTGCCGAGCAGGGTTACATTCATGCAGGCCCCGCCGGTTCCGGGCACTTCGTCAAGATGATCCATAACGGCATCGAGTACGGGATGATGCAGGCGTTTGCCGAAGGCTTCGACATTCTCAAGACCAAGAACTCGGAAAACCTGCCCGAAGACCAGCGTTTCGACCTGAATGTCGCCGACATCGCCGAAGTCTGGCGCCGTGGCAGTGTGGTCTCGTCCTGGCTGCTGGACCTGACCGCCGATGCCCTGGCCACCGACCCGAAACTCGACGGTTACTCGGGCTCCGTGGCCGACAGTGGCGAAGGCCGCTGGACCATCGAAGCCGCCATGGAACAAGCTGTGCCGGTGCCAGTGTTGTCCACTTCGCTGTTCGCCCGCTTCCGTTCGCGCCAGCAGAGCACTTACGGTGACAAAATGCTCTCTGCCATGCGCTTCGGCTTTGGTGGTCACGTGGAGACTTCCAAAAAATGACCGCCAACGGCAAGAAACCCAAGGCCGAACCCGCTCCGCCCACCACCCTGTTTCTGTTTGGTGCCCATGGTGACCTGGTAAAGCGCCTGCTGATGCCGGCGCTGTACAACCTCAGCCGTGACGGCCTGCTGGGCGATGGCTTGCGCATTGTCGGCGTGGACCACAACGCCATCAGCGATGCCGACTTCGCCAAGAAACTCGAAGACTTCATCCGCACCGAAGCGGCGAGCAAGGTCAAGGGCAATGCCGACAACGCATTGGACCCCGCCTTGTGGGCGCAGTTGGCCAAGGGCATCAGCTACGTCGAGGGCGACTTCCTCGACGACAGCACCTACGCCGACATCGGCCGCAAGATTGCCGACAGCGGTACCGGCAACGCGGTGTTCTACCTGGCCACCGCGCCGCGCTTCTTCAGTGAAGTGGTGCAACGCCTGGGCAGTGCAGGCCTGTTGACGGAAACCGACGACAGCTTCCGTCGCGTGGTCATCGAAAAGCCCTTCGGCTCCGACCTGGCCACCGCCGAGGCGCTGAACGCGAGCCTGCTCAAGGTGATGAGCGAGAAGCAGATCTATCGCATCGACCATTACCTGGGCAAGGAAACGGTGCAGAACATCCTGATCAGCCGTTTCTCCAACGTGCTGTTCGAAGCGTTCTGGAACAACCATTACATCGACCACGTGCAAATCACCGCCGCCGAAACCGTCGGCGTTGAAACCCGGGGCAACTTCTTCGAAAAGACCGGTACCCTGCGCGACATGGTGCCCAACCACCTGTTCCAGTTGCTGGCGATGGTGGCCATGGAGCCGCCCGCAGCCTTTGGTGCCGATGCGGTACGCGGTGAAAAGGCCAAGGTGATCGGTGCTGTGCGCCCCTGGTCCCTGGAGGATGCGCGGGCCAACTCGGTACGCGGGCAGTACACCGCCGGCGAAATCGGCGGCAAGCCACTGCCGGGCTACCGTGAAGAAGCCAACGTTGCGCCTGACAGCAGCACCGAGACCTTCGTCGCCCTCAAAGTGATGATCGACAACTGGCGCTGGGTCGGCGTGCCGTTCTACCTGCGCACCGGCAAGCGCATGAGCGTGCGCGACACTGAAATCGTGATCTGCTTCAAGCCGGCCCCGTATGCGCAGTTCCGTGACACCGAAGTCGACGAACTCAAGCCCACCTACCTGAAAATCCAGATCCAGCCGAACGAAGGCATGTGGTTCGACCTGTTGGCGAAGAAGCCCGGGCCAACCCTGGACATGGCCAATATCCAGTTGGGTTTCGCCTACAAGGACTTCTTTGAAATGCAACCGTCGACCGGGTACGAAACCCTGATCTATGACTGCATGACCGGCGACCAGACTTTGTTCCAGCGTGCCGATAACATCGAAAATGGCTGGCGCGCCGTGCAGCCGTTTCTTGATGCCTGGAAGGAAGACGACGGCATCCAGGCCTACAAGGCCGGTGAAGACGGCCCGGCCGCCGCCGACGCGCTCCTGGCCCGCGATGGCCGCACCTGGCACCGCCTCGGATGAGTGATGCAGCGATTCATCCCATCCGTTTTATCCTCAGTGACGTGGACGGTACCTTGCTCCACCCCGACCACAGCCTCAGCCAGCGCACCGTCGATACGGTGCATGCGCTGCGTGACGCCGGGGTGTTCTTCAGCCTGGCCAGCGGGCGTCCGCCCAAGGCCATGCTGCATCTGATCGAAACGTTCGGTATCGATGTGCCAGTGGCAGGCTTCAACGGTGGCACGCTGATCAACCCCGATGGCAGCATTCTGGTTGCCCACCATTTGCCGGCGGAAGCGGCGCTGGTCACCCTGGCGCTGTTTTCCGGCGAGCCGGACGTGGAAGTGTGGGTGTTTGCCGATGGTGACTGGCTGCGCCGCGACCCGCCCGGGCCGATGGTGCAGCGCGAAGCCGATGGCCTGGGCTACGGGCCGGTGGTGGTGGAGAGTTTCGAGCCCTACCTCGATCGCATCGACAAGATCGTCGCCGCGAGCAACAACACCCAGCGGTTGGTCGAGCTGGAAGCACAGTTGCAGCCCAAGGTACAGGGGCTGGCCCAGGTGTCGCGTTCGCAACCGGTTTACCTGGATGTGACGGCGATGCTGGCCAACAAGGGCGAAGCCTTGAAGGCCCTGGCCGCACACCTGGGTATATCGCTGGAGCAGACTGCGGCGATCGGCGATGGCGGTAACGACCCGGCGATGTTCCAGGTGGCCGGGTTGTCGATTGCCATGGGGCAGGCGGAAGAAAGCGTCAAGCGCCAGGCCAGTGTGGTCACCGGCAGTAACGTCGAGGAGGGGGCTGCCGAGGCGATCGAGCGGTTTATCCTGGCGGGCTGCAAAGGCACCGACGTCGTGCGATAGACAGATACAGCAATGAGGCGGGGCACCGCGCCGACAATGGAAGCTGACTTAATGCGCCCGCTATGGCGGGGCGCTTCATCAGCAAGGAATGTCCCATGGTCGCCCTGTCTACTCCTCCCTGTCGCGAGCGTTGCGCGGAGCTTGCTCAGAACATCCTCCAACATTTTGCCGACCCCCCGTCGTTGCGGGAGGTTGCGTTGCGCGTGGTGCAACACAGCTTGGGCGTGCAGTATCCCTGGCTGCCCATCAATCACACCGAGCCGATATTGCTGCGACCGGTGTATCGCTATGACAACGGCAGTTACACCATTGAACGCCATGACGCACAAAACCTGCCGGATGCGCTGATCGAGTGGTGCGCGACGGGGCGGTTCGTCGATTTTGCCCAAGACCACTCCATCGCGCGCGACGCCGCCGGTTTGCCGCTGCCTTTGAGCGTCGATATCCGTCATGTCGAGCGAATGCTCAATCAGCAAGGCCCGGTGTTGCTCGAGCGCTATCAGGAGGCGCTGGTGGATTACTGGCTGAGCCCAGGCGACGATCAGACCATTCGCTACCTGTGGCTGGCCGATACCCTCAGGAATGCACTGCTGGATGTGGCGATCCACAGTTCGCTGACCGGGCACCAGTTTGACACGGTGATCAACCTGGTCAGCCGTTCGTTGCCGACCTCGCGCTTCCAGCCGGTCGATGGGCACGCCTATATCATCGATCAATGGGGCGAGCGGGGGGCGACGAACCTGGAGATGCTGCGCGGGCTTGTGTTGGTCAAGCAGTACGGCGAGCGCACCAGCGTGTTGCTGTTCACCCTGTCCAGGGGCATCCAGCGCTTCGACTCCCTGGCGCAACTGGGCGATTGGCTGGTCAACCTGATGAGTAAAATCACCCCAGGCCATTCGATGCAATGGCGCTTGTACCAACCAGCCGGGAACATCTTTCAAAGTTTCAGCCTGACCTTCCTGGCCAAGCAGTTAGTCGATATCAAGGCGGTATTGCCGCTGGTCCGGTCCATACCCAAGATACCCAAGCCGCAGAACGTATTGGCGCGTGCAGTCGAGGTGATCACCCATGACTTTGACAGCGCGCCCATCGGCTCAAGGCTCATGCAACGCCTGTATGACGCGCTGCCCGGCTGGCTGCTGCAGGCCCCCGTCGACCTGCAATGGCAGATGAGCCGCTATGCCATCGACCTGGCCAAGCGAATCCGGCAACCTGACTGGCGGCCATTTGACGAAGGCGTTCCCTCGTTGCTGGATTACGCCCGTCAGGCGCTGTCGGCACAATTGGCCGAGGACTATCCGGACCGACCGGTGATCGATCCTGATCGCATCAAGGTGATGATCGAACTCGATGAGCGTGACTTGCACGCGCAGCCCGGGTTGTTGTGGCAACTGCCGCCGCTTTACACCCATGGCACCTGGACCCTCAGTGAGTTTTCATGGTTGGCGTTGACGGAGCTTGATCCGAGTCGGGTCACACTCACCACAGCCCCCGGCCACCCGGCGGTGTGGCTCACGCCCAGTGACGCTATAAGCCTGGTTGGGCGTGCGGACATTCGGGGTGGGTACGGTCGGTTGATCAAAGAGAAATTCAAGGACAACCCGAGCGAGGTACTCTGGCGGAAGGCGCGTTTTACTGAGCAATTACGCCTGCAGGTGCCCATGCTGGCGCTCGAATACCACCTCAAGTACCCACAGGCGTTTTCCCGCAAAGCCTATGTGAGCGTGGCGGCCATTTTTCAACCGCGCACTGCTTTCACCGAGTCGGTAGTGCTGCGCCCTTTAGCCTTCAAGCCGGCAGTGAGTGAAGCGCCTGATGAAGTGCGCAACATGTTCATCATCGGGCCGCGCAGCCTTGGCGAAGGCCCGCAGATCCTCTATCGGCCGATGTGTGCCGTAAAATTCATCGAGTTCGCCACGGGGGATGCGCTGCTGGCTGCTATTGCCAGCCCGGGTCAGTTGCAGTTTCAGGTGTTGGCCTGGTTGCCGGAATCGGCGCGGTCGCGCTACCTGGTGCCGGACCTGACTGCGCCGAGTCTTGCGGCGTTCCAGCGGGTCGACTTCAACCGGTCGTTGTGGTCTGTTGAGGGCGTCACGTTGGCCGATATGGACGTCAAAGGGGACTATCTGACGGCGCTGTTCGAGAGCAGCGTTGAGACCGTCTTGAGTGTAACGGAGCTGTCGACGTCGTCCGAACTGGATGCCTTCTGGGGCTGGATCAAATGGCTGTTAGGGGTGGGCCTGCTTCTGCTGCTGACGTTTTATGGCGGCCCGGCGGGAAGGGCGTTGGGCTGGCTGTTTCTGGTGTGGTCGGTGGTGCAGGACCTGAGTAGCATCGGTGACAAGGACTCCGAAGACAAGGTCTCCAGCGTGGCGGACCTGCTGCTGAATATCGGTTTGCTGCTGCTCAGTCGCGGCCGCCTTTCCACCAAAGTTGCAGGGCGATCAAAGGCGGATGATTTGCTCGACCTGGCCCAGGGCGCCGATCTGGAGCAAAGCATTGAAATGAGCTGGAGTGAGCCGCCGGAGTATCTGTCCGAAGGTGGCCAGACCAGCCGTATGCAGACGCCAACGGTTCAGTTGCCGACGGTACGCAGTGCCCAGGAGTTGGTGCGGGGGGACCCTGGCCTGGAGCAGTTGTGGAGTGGTTTGTACCGACGGCTGTCGGTTATTCGTTTGGCGGAGTTGGCGTTGTACAAGGTCAGGGTGCCGCCGTTTGCCGAACGCATCAGCACGGGTAAGCAACGGGGCCTGTTCCGTGCGGGTGGAAGCCTGTACGTAAGCATCGATGGAGACATGTTCAAGGTTGAAGAGCACGATGGCATCACGCGCGTGGTGAACGATGACTTGGCAAACCGCCTGGGACCGCAAGTGGTGTCCGACGCCGAGGGAGATTGGTCATTTTCACCGGAGACGGCAGTACCCCACGACTTTCAGGAAGCCCTCGACCTGGAAAAACAACGGCTGGCGCAGCTTAAGAGTGATGAGCAACGACGCAAGACGCTCGATGAGGAGTACGACAAACTGGTGCTGCAGTTTGCAGACCTGAGCTTCCCCGACAGCGCTACGCTGCAGGCGCTGAAAGTGCGAACTGCCGAGCCCGGTATTCGGGAGTTGATCGAGGATGAGTTGGCCAGGGCGGATGCGACGCTTTGGTGTTCTACGGCCTTGATGGAGGCACTCACCCGACGGCGGCAGCTCAAGCTGGTCAGAGAGTACAGTGCGTTGTACAACCGGTTCAGCGCAGGTGCGGTCAAGGCCCGGCGTAACAGGGCATTGTTGCTCGCCAGTAAACGCGCGTTACTGCTCCATGAGGATCAACTCAACGCCGAGGCGTTCGACGCACAGAGCTTGAGTGTCGTGGTTCTGGACGCCAAGACCTGGCGTGGTTTTGCAGCCAAATTACCTGATTACGCGACGTTGCAGTTGAATGCGATTGAAGCGTGCCGGGACGCCGAGCTTCAGTTTGAAGAAATGAAGCGCACCGGTAAGGTCGTTGATACCGCAGTGACCGCGCTGGACACTGCGGACTGGGCGGGTCGGCGCATGTCCATGATGTGGCGGGAACTGCACCTGCGTACCCTGGCCTTGCAATGTTTTGATGGGCGGGTCACTGTCGCCAGGGACGCGACGCTGAACCTGATTCAGGAGGTCAGCACGCTATGCAGCATGAAGCTGCTGTCCTATCGGGAGTTGTATACCACGGGCGGTTTCAATCTGGACCAGAAACTGCGGGTCGCCAATGACGTGCTGGACGCGTTGGTGCTGGCCTATCACCGCCTGGCTTACCAGTTGAGTCCCTTCCCAATGTACGTCGTCCCCCGGGCGTTAGGGAGATTTCGCGCCTATGTCAAAGAATTGCAGCTATCGGTGGAGGAGGAACTGATCGACCTGTATCGGCAGTATGAGGAGGCCAGCCTGGAGGCGATTTCCGGTACAGTCCGCAACAGCGCCAAGATGTTGATTGATGAGGTTGCTGAAGGGGCGGTGATCGGCAATCGACGCAGCCCTGCCTTACCTGATGCAAAACAGGAATATCTTGATCTGCTGGAACCGTTCGATGATCGACGTGCCTTTACCTTCAAGCGCCTGGGGACCAAAGAGGCACCGGTATGGACGATGCAGCCAAATGTCCAGCCGCAGGCCGAGTCGGTCGATGTCGCTGAGTCGTTGGCGGTGATCGGCGGTGAGGCGCAACGCCTATGGCGAGATGCCAGGCGTCAGTACGGGTTGATTTCCGAGTTGGAATCCATGCCCAGGATATCGGCTCGTCGGGCACGCAGCGAATGGATTAACGCGATCAAACGTATGAGCCAGCAACGGGACCTGCTTATCGACGCGCTCAAAGTACCAGTGGCTTCACCCAAGCATCAGGACCTGCTGGCATTCTTCAAGCACACCCCCGGCGAGCTCTATGACGAGATTCTGCAGTTTATGGAGCAGGCCTCGGCGGTGCGTGACCGGATGATTCTAAGGTATTCGCCCACGTCGGAAGGATTGCTGCAGATTTCTCATAAGTCGAAGAAGGTGGATGTGCTGGAGTTGCCATCTGTGCGTCCATTGGTTCGGGAGTTTGTGGTGAACGAAACCTCCACCGGTCGGCCCTTATGGCTGGCCCGCTTCCACTATAGGACGCAAGATGCGCGCAATATTGGTTACCACTTTATCCGTGGCCATCTTAAACGTTATGCCCAACGGAACATCGGTTACCAAAAAATGAAAGACCACGCGTCTAACCGGGAACTTCTGATCAATGCCCTGCGCTCGAACATTGATCACGAAGTTGCCGAAACCGTGTTCTTCACCGAAGACGTCAGCTCAACGGTGCGTTGAATTACTTCGGCATGGCCCAGGTTTGCAATTGATAGCCGCTCTTGTCCAGCTCGGCACGAGCCTGCAACAGCAAGTTTTCCAACTGAGTTGGATCGGAATAGACGCCGGCATCCAGTTGCTGGCTGCCAATGCGGGTATTGGTGCGGTCGATGACGCTCAGGCTGAGGGCGCCATTGCCGTCATGCCAGGCCACGCACTGAAAGGGTTGGAAAGCACGGTCTGCGATCAAAAGAGCTTCGTTGATGCGGAGCGGGGCGTTCATGTGGGTCGTCTCTCTAAATGCCCATTCAAGTGACTGCCGGCGGTTGGGCTGACCGTGCGGCGGGTTACTTGTACTGATGCACGATGGCGGGGTACGGGTCACATGTTAGAACAACTATTTTCGGATTTTAGTGATTGACGTCATGTAAGCGGCTGTTTTGAAAGCTGAATGAAAGTTTCCAAGGTTCGCAATTTTCTTCGTTGAAAACACCGACCAGTGGCTTTTTGCCCGCACTTATAGCGAAATCGTACAAGCGTCGCGTCAAGATCTTGCTAGGGTTACGAGCAGACGTCACAAACTGTTGTTTCTAAATAACTTTAACGATTTTGACGCCAAGGAACAGTCATGGGTATGCCTCCCGTTCAACGTCGGTTGCTAGTGGTTGATCCCTGTGACGATTGCCATGACCTGCTGCCCGGTTTGCGCGCGGCCGGCTGGGCGGTCGACAGTTGCCCGCTGGAAGGGGTCGGCGAGCGGTCCTGTGATGTCGGCCTGCTGCGCCTGCAACCCTCTCACCTGGAACGCCCCGAAGCGGTCAAGGAGTTGATTGGCCGCAGCGGCACCGAGTGGATTGCCGTGCTCAGCCCGGACGTACTGCGACTGCAGAACGTCGGTGATTTTGTCTGCGAGTGGTTTTTCGACTTCCATACCTTGCCCTTCGACGTCGCCCGGGTGCAGGTCACCCTGGGCCGTGCCTTTGGCATGGCGCGCTTGCGCGGCAAGGGCCACACCCTGGTGGATGAGCCTGAGCATGAGCTGCTGGGCGACAGCCGGGCGATCCGTGAACTGCGTAAATTGCTGTCCAAGCTGGCGCCCACCGAATCGCCGGTGTTGATCCGTGGCGACAGCGGCACGGGTAAAGAACTGGTGGCCAGGACGTTGCACCGCCAGTCCCAGCGCCATGCCAAGCCCTTTGTCGCGATCAACTGCGGGGCAATCCCGGAACACTTGATCCAGTCCGAATTGTTCGGCCATGAAAAGGGCGCGTTTACCGGCGCCCATCAGCGCAAGGTCGGGCGTATTGAAGCGGCCCACGGCGGCACGCTGTTCCTGGATGAGATCGGTGATTTGCCGATGGAACTGCAAGCCAACCTGCTGCGCTTTCTGCAGGAAAAACAGATCGAGCGCGTCGGTGGCAGCCAGCCCATTCCCGTGGATGTACGGGTGTTGGCCGCGACCCACGTCGACCTGGAGGCCGCAGTTGAAAGGGGCGCTTTTCGCGAAGACTTGTATTACCGGCTCAACGTCCTGCAAGTGGTGACGGCGCCGTTGCGCGAACGCCATGGCGACGTGGCGATGCTGGCCAACCATTTTTCGCGCTTTTACAGCCAGGAGACGGGCCGACGCCCGCGCAGTTTCAGCGAGAGTGCTCTGGTGGCCATGGCCAAGCACGCCTGGCCGGGCAATGTGCGCGAGCTGGCCAACCGCGTGCGCCGTGGCCTGGTGCTGGCTGAAGGGCGCCAGATCGAAGCCGTTGATCTGGGATTGCAGAGTGAACAGGCAATTTCACCGCCGATGGCTACACTGGAAGACTACAAGCACCGCGCCGAACGCCAGGCGCTGTGCGATGTGCTCGACCGGCACAGCGACAACCTGAGTGTCGCCGCCCGTGTGCTGGGGGTTTCCCGGCCGACGTTCTACCGGTTGCTGCACAAACACCAGATCCGCTAGGGCGGGTAAACCGAAAAGCCCCGCAACGACCCTTATCGTTGCGGGGCTTTTCCTTGTGCTGCTGTGCCGAACGTGCTCGTTGTGGCGAGCGGGCTTGCCCCGCGTTGGGCTGCGAAGCAGCCCCCCCCGGCTCTCCCTAAAAGTAATACGGAAACTTCAAGCTGAACGTAAAGTCCGGCGCATCATCCGTCATCCCGATCGCCAGGTTCGGCACGATCGTCAGGTTATCCGACGCGGCAATGGTCATGCCCACGTTGAAGTAACCGGCGTTGGCATCGCTGGACACCACCGACTGCCAGTCCCCTCCGTTAGGCTTGAGCTTGCTCTTGCGCTGCACCAGATCGGAGACCGAGAACGACATACTCATCTTCTCGTTCAGGGCGAACGCGACGCCCACACCGAGTTGGAAACTGTCACCCAGGCTGACCTTGCCGCCGACTTTCTGGTTGACGTCGCTGCTGATGTCGTCAAACGACTCCTCGAAGTTATGGGTATAGGAGAACGAGCCAAACAGCACCGCAGGGTCGAAGGTCTTGACCAGCGAGATACCCGGGGTAATCGACCAGACACCATTACCCGTGGGCAGGTTTTCCGGTACATACAGGTTGTCGTTGGCAGTTGACCTGACCAGCTTGATGCCAAACGGTTCTTTGCCCGTTGGCGCCTTGACGCGCAGCGACACCACCGCATCCGGCAGGGTGGGGGTTTCGTCGAGGAACTTGTAGGCCACACCGAAGTTGACGTCGCCAATGGTCGGGTCACGGCTCACCGATTCTTCCGAGGTGGCGTTGGCATTGTTGCCGGCGCCGCCCGACTGGTAGGTCGACTCGCGGTACACCACCGGTACGTTCACATCGAACTGCCAGCGGTTGTCGACGTTGTAGCGCCCCGTCAGGTCCAGGGTCCAGTTATCCGACTTGATCCGGTCTAGGTTGATATTGCCCAGGAAGATCGAGTCCAGCGCCAGGAAGCCGTTTAGCGTCAGTTGGCGTGCATCGTAGCGCGCATAGGTGATGCCGGTTTCAAAGCTGAATTTGCCATTGCCGAAGAAGCCGCTGGCCTCGTTATAGAGGTTGCTCACGCTTTGCGCAGGCGCCGAATCGTCCTTGAGCGACTGCCCATAGGAGCTGCCGCCGCCTGCACCGCCGGAGGCCGCCGCCGCTCCCGTGCCTGCCACAGTGGCACCGCTGGCCTTTTGAAAGTCCGCCGGGGATTTGGCCAGGCGCTTGGGCGCGGGTGTCGCCGGCGTGTCCTCGACCTGGCGCACCCGTTGCTCCAACACCGCCAGGGCTTTCTGTTGCACTTCGTACCGCTGCTTGAGCTCCAGAAGTTCCTGCTTGAGGGCTTCGATATCGGCGTCTGGCGCGGCATACACGGATGCGGGCAAGAGCGTACTTAAACAGACCACCGCACGTAGCGATAACGATCGATGCATGAAATAAGCCGTCCTTTTGTAATGCGAAAGTGTCGAGGGTCAGCGTAGTTCAATAACCGAGAGTGCGTAGGCCTTTGAGTTGATCCAGATTGCAGTTCAACGCCGGGTTGTTCAATGCGTTATTCATGACCACGTTGAGTTGGGTCATGTTGTTGACGAAGTTACTGTTTCCAGTTAATACCGTGCCTTGCAGCAGCTGGCCGCCGCCAATCTGCTGGAGGCTGTTGCCTTGGTTATGATTGGCCTGGATCGCCATTTGCAAACCGCCATTGTTGGCCGATACGCTCACGCGGCCTGCCGCGCTGTCGCCGGTCACGGTACCGCCGGCCACCAGTACCTGTCCCGATTGCGCGGCATTGGAAGGTGCAAAGCCGTTTTCAGTGACGTTGATCCCGACATTGTTGTAGGCGGTGTTTTTGTCGCCGGCAGCACGCACGCTCTGGGTCACGCCTGTGCCGGTGCCCAGGCCGGCACCTCCAGTGACGTTACCGGTGCCGGTGTTCGGGTTGGTGCCATTCCCGGTCGAGCCGGTGGTCTGCACGTAGAACTGCGGTGTAATGGTCGATGAATCGACTTGCATGCTGGCCTTGCCGGTGAGGGTGTCGCCCACGGCATTGGTCCAGGTACTGCTCATGACAATACCGAAGCTGATGATCCGCCCCGGCATTACATAACGACCGCGCAATTCGGCCATTTCCGAATCCTTGAGTTCGATCGGCTTGAACGCCGATGAAGCATAAGCGGGCATTGAGGCTGCCAGACACAAGACCGTCAGCCAACGGGAAGTGTTCATCTGCTGCTCCTGGAGCGTCCTGCCCCTTATTGTGCTTCTTAAAAGAAGTCGCTCTGGATGAAACCGAAGTCCATCAGTTCGGCATCGCCTACGGGCCTGAACTCATTCAGTTGGTTCTTGGCGGTCAGCGGTGTGGGCGGGTCGAGCAAGGCATTGGCCTTGTCGTAGCCTTCACCCAGCACGGCGAACACGATGCCGTTCCAACCCTTGACGAAGTCGTCGCGCGAATAGCGCTTGTGGCCCAGCACCGGGTCGCCGATATAGACCCAGTCCTTGTCGGCCCGCTGCAACACCACGAAGTGCTTGTAGCCACGAATCTCCAGCAGCACTACCACGGGGATTTTCACGGTCACCAGGGTGTCCGGCGAAATCTTGTAGCCCCGGGCACGCATGCCGATGCTTTCGAGGTAGCGCTTCATGTCCAGCATGGAAAAACCCTGGGTGCGAACCAGGTCCTGGTCGGCATTGACCAGCATGCCTTTGATCACGTGGTCTTCGTCGACGTCGAGCCAATAGCCCTGGCGCAGGATGGTGGCGAGTGCCGCGGCACCGCAGCTGAAATCGGTTTTCTGTTCCACCAGGTTGGCGAATTTGCGTTCACGGATGCTCTCGACCTTCTTGTAGATGACTGCACCGCCAGGCATGGCGGAGATCGCCATGGTGCCTGCCCAGGTCGGGCCGGTGAGCAGCATCAGCAGGGAAAGGGTCGCGAGGCGCATGATCGTATGACCTAGTAGACACCGGAAAAAGAAAGGGGCCTTGTTGCCAAGGCCCCGTTGGATCAGAAGCGCACGCCGCTGCCGCAAACGCTGCAGCCTTCGCCTATAGCGAGGCTGTTGCTGCCTTGGTTGCCGGCACCGGATTGCAGGTTCACACCTACGTTGCCGGAGTTGCGGTTAACCGAGTTGTCGAGGCTCGAGTTGTTGGAGACATACTGAGGTTTGCCGCCATAGCCATAGCCGTGGCTGGTAGCCGCCGTGTTGAGGTAGTTGTTGGCGAGCGAGTTTTGCTCGGTGTTGGCGGCCGCTGCGATGTTTTTGCCATCAGCAGTGGTGATTACCAGGTTGTTTTTAGCCTGGTTGCCTTGACCGGCTTGGCCGTTGTAACCCACGTTGCCGGAGTTACCGTTGATGCCGTTATCCACGGAGGCGTTGTTTTGAGTGCCCTTGTTGATGAAGTTGTTCAGCGCGCTGTTTTGGTTGACATCGACTACCGCGAAAACAGTAGCAAAGTCGCCCTTGGCGCTGGAGATCGCGCCAGAGTTGTCAGCCAGGTTGCCGCTGCCGGATTGAACGTTAACGCCGACGTTACCGCTGTTGCTGTTCACCGAATTATCGTTGGACGCGTTATTTTCGGTCTTGGTGTCATCGAACTTGTTGCCGATACTGTTTTGCACGTCCGTAACCACCGAGGCAACCACACCGGTAGGTTGAGGCGCAGGATGCCAGCCACCCCCTGCTTGAGCAGCAGCAGCCATGAGTGCAGCGAGCGCGAAAACCATTGGTTTCAGAGCCATTTGAGGTTTCATGGTGTTTCTCCTTGCTTCTAATTAGTTGGTTAAGTGTTGGTACGGTCTAACGTGTGCTACCAAGCGGTTACTTGATAGTGATGCCCAGGGTGTTAGCCACTCGGTTCCCCACCCCGGCACTCTGGTTCACCTGTATCACTCCTCGGCTGCCGGTGAAGGCCTGGTCGCTTGTCACGACCTGGCGGCTGCCAGTGGTGTGGGTGAGCCCTGAGTCGGTTGCCAGCGTCGTCGTGTTCTGTTGCAACAGGACGCTGTCGTCGATGGCTTGCGGGCCAGAATTGACGCTGATCCGCACGGCATTGACTGATTGGTTATTGGCCCCGGCGGACTGGTTGACGCCCAACATGCCGTTGCCATTGGTAAAAGAAGTGCCCTCGATCGCCGCCTTGGCGTTCAGGGAAGGGTCGACCTTGCCATCCATCCTCTGGGTATTGCCGGTGGTGGCCTGGCCGCCCAGCGTGACAGCGCGGTTGTTTGCCGTTTGCTGCTGGTTGCCCGCCGCCTGGTTGATCATCAGGTTGCCGGTGTAGTCCTTGCCGCTGTTGTTGATGACGGCGGTGTTGTCGGCCATGGTCACGGCGCTGCCCAGCAGGGCCAGAATGAACAGGGCGCGTTTCATGGTTTGCCACCCAGCATGCCGCCCAGGTTGCTCAAGGGCGCCATGCCGCGCTGAATCGAATCGCTGATCTGCCCGCCCATGCTGCCGCTGCCGCCCGAGCGGCTGGCTGCTGCGCCGGCACCCAACGTGGACATACCGTTTTGCGTGGCGCTCAAGCCGGTGAGGTTGCTGTTGGGCTGGAGGGCGCGGGTAATGCCCAGGCCGCTGCTGACGCTACCGAAGTCACGGTCGCTCAGCTCGCCCGACAGGGCGCTGTTGATTTCTCGGCTGGGATTGGCGTTGGCGGTCTGGGGATAAGGGTCAGGACCAAAGGAGGAACGGCCATACATGTGGCCCTGTACGTTGCGGCCCGTCACGATCACGCCGTCACCTGCCAGGGCTGGAAGACTGATACTGGCGCTGAGTACACAGCTGGCCAGCAGTACGTTCATCGAACCTTGAGTGAATGTGATCACGGCGGCATTCCTTATTCTCAACGCTGACCCTAAACAACGTTGTCAGGGAAAGAGCAGAAGCCGTGCCGCTTTTGATTTATTACTGTTTTTCAAAGGCTTGCGATAACTGCAAGGCTAAATGATGGCCGTGCTGTATCAGCCATGAGACAACCGCCCTCGAAGGCCCGGCTATCCAGCCAGTGCACAACCGCTTCACCCCGTTGTATCAGCGCCGTAACACCGTGCATGACGAAACGATGAATCCGCTTTGCACGGGCGATCCAGGGACGGTGTGTGTAAAAAAAATGGACAGTGCTGGCGCAAGGATGCCTAAAGCACGACGCAACAGACTCAGCCTTTGGGGGCTTTACGCGGAATGGAATTGAGGACGGGATTGCCGTCCTGGTTCTGGGTCAGGTAGACCGGCAGAACCTTGGGCAGGGAGGGCACGAGGTTGTTGACCTCGTTGATGTTGTAGATACCGCCGATGCGAATCGTGCCAGTATTGGCGTCGGCCAGCATCACCGGTTTGCTGAGATAACGGTTGATCAGCGGCAATGCATCGGCCAGGGCCAGGTTGTCGAGGATCAGCTTGCCCTGGCGCCACGCCAGGGCCGAGTCATTGGGGCTGATTGCACGCACGCTCGGTGTGGCATCGCCCTGTTGATAGCTGGCCTGCATACCGGGGGTGAGGGGGACGCTGCCGTGCACCTGGTCGCTGCTGACCTGCACCGAGCCTTCCAGCAGCATCACCCGCACCTGGTCTTCATATTTCCAGACGTTGAACTGAGTGCCCGTGACGCGCACCTGGCCTGTGCCGGCGTGCACGATGAAAGGATGGGTACTGTCATGGCTGACCTTGAAAAACGCTTCGCCCTTGTTCAGCGTGACGCGGCGCTGGTCTTTGTAGTTGCTGTAGACCAGTTCGGTGCCCAGGTTGAGTTCCACCTGGCTGCCGTCGCCCAGGGTGACCTGGCGCAAGCCGTTGGCAGCATCGAAGCGTTCATAGGAACTCGGCAGCCAGCCCGCTTCCCAGCCGGTGAAGGCGGCGAGGGGCAGGGCGGCCAGGCAGATGGCCGCTGCCACGGCATAGGTGCGCACCCGGCTGCGGGGTTTGGAGGGCACTGTTACCGGCGGGATGTCGCTGCGCGGCAGGTGGTCGGCGACGTCCCAGATCTCCAGCATCGCGGCGTATTCAAAGGCGTGCAGGGGGTGCGAATCATGCCATTGGGCAAAGGCCTGACGTTCGCCGGGCGTGCAATCGCTTGCATGCAGGCGCATGCACCAATGCGCGGCGGCGTCGGTGATGGCGTCATATTCGGCTTCTGAAAGG
The DNA here is from genome assembly GCF_019823005.1 of Pseudomonas sp. DR208. Taxonomy (NCBI): domain Bacteria; kingdom Pseudomonadati; phylum Pseudomonadota; class Gammaproteobacteria; order Pseudomonadales; family Pseudomonadaceae; genus Pseudomonas; species Pseudomonas sp. DR208. Next base: position 3,799,247 of record NZ_CP081944.1, on the reverse strand, counting down.
GACTTTTCGCTCATTAACTCATCCTGATTTCCAACATTCTAACCTCCCAAGGTGGACGGCGAGAACAGCCGTCATGGCGATTGCACATCAATTGGAACTTATTCTCGTTTGGCGCTACCTAAAAATATTCAGGACATTCCCACAATGGAGTACGAAGATGCTGAAGAAAACCTTAGTCGCCCTGTGTGCAACCACCGCCTTGCTCAGTGCAGGCGCTGCCTTGGCGGACAAGCCGGGCGCAGGCTGGATTACCATTGAAAAAGCCATCGAAGTAGCCAAGACCAAGGCCGGCTACATCGAGGTCTATTCGGCAGAAGCCGACAACGACGGCTATTGGGAAGTCAAAGGCCGCAAGTCCGATGGCACCGTGTATGAAGCCCGTATCGACGGCGCATCAGGCAACGTTCTGCGTGACCAGAAAGACTGATACATCCTCCAGGGGCCTGTTCAGGCCCCTGGCTCCAAGCGCCTTCCCAGATGTGTAATCAGAAAGGTCACCGAGTCGGCATTGGCCAGGATGATGTCCATCCGAAGGTCAGCATTGCTCATGAATGTCTGCCGCGCCTCATCCAATGTCCTGGCGCCCGTGAGGTGCAGTACCCTGTCGCGCAGTTTGGTGGAGCCGGTCTTGCCGAAGTCTTCCCAGCGTTGTTCTAGTGCATCCCAGCTCTTGAACAGCATCGTTGCGGGCGTGAGCGCGGAGAGGGCAGTGCTTTGCAAAGTGGACAGGCTCGTGTGCTTGCGCAAGCCCTCGGCCGTACCGCGATGGATCAGGTCCACGAACGGGCGGATGGTGTCCATGTAGGCAATGTCTTCGGTGTTCGACGCCAAGTGACTGATCTCATGGATAAGGGTAGCCGCCCGTGCATGATCCTCGAGATCGAACGGTGCAGTGAGGTGCTCGCGGTATTGATCCATGCCGGTATTGAAAAAGCGATCCAGCAGATAGATTTTCCGCTCTGCATCCTCAGGAATCACAAAAGCGATTTCGTCGTCGATGGGCCAGCGTGAAGTGCCGGTGACAAATCGATTGGAGTCCAGGGTGAGTAGATCCTGCCGGGTCATCTCCTCCATGACTTCCATGACCCGGTTGCGGATTTTCTCCACTTGCCCGGGGTTGAAATTCAGCAGGCCGAACATCTCGCTCAAGAAGCGACCGACAGTGGATTCGGTAAGGCGCTGCAGTGAAAACTCCGCAAGGTTGCGCTGGCAGGTATTGGTGTAATACAGCGCAACGTTGAGTGCGCGGTCGATCGACAGCCCTTTGTCACGATCAAGCCCGCGAATGGCCGGCATGCCGACAGCCTCGATATTGATGGCGTCGCGTTCTGATAGATGGGTGCTGAACCGGTCCCTGATACGGGACACGGTTGGCCCGAAGCGCGGCTCGCGCATGGACAGATCGAACACCCACTGACCCTGTGCGTTGCGTTCGACAAAGGGCCCCAGTTCCCGAGCAAGGCTGACTCGCCATTGTGTGCCGCTGCGGGCGACCGGGTAGACTCGGCCGGCCACCGGCACATAGGTGCGGCTGTTGATCGGCTGGGTGTACACGTGGTTCTGGCGGTCGAGTGACAAATCGGTCAATGCCACCGTGACGTCTTCGAACCGCCGTAACCGAGTGCGCAATGGGTCCGTGATGTCCAGGGTTTCTAAGGTGGTGGCAGGTACCGGGCCTTCCCAGGTCGTGGGTGGCTGCGTGTCAGTCTCAGCCGCGGTCACACCGTCGAGCTCTTTGCGCAGCGACGCCATTGAAGCCACGCCTTGGATAAACAGGCGCAGACCGGCGCCAAAGTGCTGCTCTTGCAAATTCTCGGCGGAGGCTTCAAACAGCCTGAAGCTACGCCAGACCACCAGCGGAAACTTGAGTTTGCCCGCAATGAATTGCAGTCCCATGGGAATGCCTTTACGTACAAGGCTGGTTACGCCCTCCCACAGATGCTTGCCCTCTTTGGTGAATTGGTTGGAAAGCATGTTGATCAACTGGAGGGCATTGTCATGAAACAGCAGTCGCAGCAGGTTGCCTCTGATCGGATTCGAAGCCAGGCTGATGTTTTCTTTTTCTTTTTCTTTTTCCTGCGAGTTCGACGCTTCGAACAGATTGCGCCATGTTGCCTGTTCGGGATCCCCCATTTGGCTGATGATCCAGGCCTGAAGTGGGCCTGGGCGGCTGATGTCATCCAGCAATTTTTCTTCGTCGCCGTATTCCTTCAAAACGCTCAACGGGGCATAGGGTGCGTAGAGCACCAATGGCCCGCTTGTTCCGGCCTTTGCGCCTATCACATAAACGCCAGGCACCCTGGCCGGAGTCGCCCCGCGGGTGGCAATCAGTTCCAGCGGACGGATCATTGCGGTGGCGCCGCTGACAGCTTCCCGGGCAACGGCATCTGGCATATCGAAAATCTGTTGGATAAAACCCCACGCCGTCGTGCTCAGGCGTTCCGCCAGCTTTTCCTCGTGGGCATGCAGCAGTACTTGCCACGGAAGCTGCTGGCAGAATAGCTCGCGGCGTTTGCGCGCATCCTCGGTGTCAGCTGTCAGGTGGGTGGTCAACAGGTCGCGGTAGATTTTCCCGATGTCCAATTGGCGTACCAATTGGACGATCGCTTCGCCATTCAATGCGGCGGGCAAGGGTGTTGTGCCGCGTGCGTGCGGTGTGAGGTTATCGGGCTGCAGGTCGGGCAAATGGCGCAGGGCAAACTCAGTCAGGCTTTGGGTGTGCCCATTGAGTGCCAAGCGTGCCGGGATCAGAATGTCGTCCGGGGACAATGCCTGGTGTGGGAAGCGCGCGTTGAGCAGGGCGGTCAATGTTTCAGCGACCTGTTCCTCCAGAAGCGGCAGGCTATGAAGGTAATCTTGGTTATCCGGGGCGCTGAGACGATATTGCTCGAGCAGTTCGGCATGCAGCAACTGATCCTTTGGCGACGCCATGCCCAGCCAGGCAGGCAGGCCTTGCTGTTGGATCATGGCATTGGCAATGGCTTTCGCCCTGCCGATATTTGACGGTGCCACACGGCCCATCTCGGCATCCAGGCAGTCCTGCAACTGGATCGGTCCCAGAGGCATGGCGAGCCAGTAGTCGAGGGTATCCAGATGATGCACCAGGTGGCTCTTTTGGCGGTTGAGTAAAAAATGCTCGTCAATACGCTGCAATGGGCCCAGTCGGTATCGCTGGTGCGGGGAGCGCAGGCTGATGGGCAAGTTCTGCAGCAGGGCGGTGCGTCGGCCAGGGTGTTCCAGGCGCTGTTGAAGCCGGTTGCGCAGGCTGGTCAGCGAGTCGAAGGCTTCATGGCCGCGCTGCGGCGTCCACAGCACGACTGCACCGGAGAGGCGCGGGTCCAGTCCGCCCCGTTCCGTCAGCACAAAACAGTTGGCCAGGGGGTGAAACGGCTTGTCACCGTTGATGCTGACCGTGACCTCGAAAACATCCGGCAAGAAACCGTGCAATCCATGGCGTTTATCGCGGGTCATGCTGTCGCGACGCAAGACCGTATCCAGCATCGCGTAAGGGGTTTGGCCCAAGGTGTTGTTGAGCCGCCGTAGCTCTGCCTCACTGCACAGGCCGTGGAGGAGGCTTGCGATCATTTGATCACCATGGTTTTTCATGAATCGCCCGGGCAACGAACGTACGTCGCGTTTGACGAAGTAGGCGGTGGTCTGCGTGATCACTGCATTGAAAATATGGCTGTTGAGGTTGTTCAAGCTCAAGGCTGCGCCGTCGCGCCGCGCGCTGTAAAAACCGATGCGCGGTGAGCTGCCTATATCCGCGGCGGCGTTGGCCAGGCGCTTGATGAAGTGCTCGACCATGTTGACCGATGACTGCGGCAGTCGCTCTTCCCTGTCCTGCGCCTCGCTGGGGTAGGTATTGACGTAGACGTCGCTGGCATCCAGGCCCAGATGGCGCTTATTCATTTCCTCATTGAGGGCTTTGGTGGCCAGGCTACGCAGCGTCGGGTGAGTGGCCCGTGCGGCCAGCAAGGCGTTTTCATCGGTCTGCAGTGCTTGGAGTTGCAGCTTGGCGCGTTCTGCCTGCACGGTGGATGGCCGGCCGTTTCCGCTGCTGACAGGGTGCATGCTCCAGCGTCCGCTGGCGTCGAGGTCCAGCAGGCGGCTGTCGAGCATCTGACGGATGTCCAGGGAGCAATCGAGCAAAGCGGCCAGGTCCACGGTGCCCTCGCTGCGGCGGAATTGCGTCAGTGCATGCTCCAGGTTGCTCAGTTGCTTGTCTTGAATGTCTGTAAGCATCCCACCGAACACACTGCCCTGTGTCGCCCGCCCGCTAATCTGTACGCCACGCATGGCGAGGTAAATGCTGCGCTCCTCCAGGGAGAGGAAGTTCAACAATTCGTCTTGATGCCCGGCGGCCTTGAGCATGCTCAACAGCGTGTCGTTCAGGTCGTCGACATCCTTGAGCACCTGCAGCCCGCGTGATTGGGTGTACAGGTAGGCGTGCTCGTCACTGATCAACAATGTGGCGGCAAGCTCCACGTGATGTTGATAGGGCGCATGGATGCTGATTTTTTCGATGCGCAAGCCATTTTGCCACGCGTTGCGCTCAGCCTCGTCGGGGAGGAAGACGGCGAGCAGTCGGTAGGCGTTGTCTGAGGACAAAATGTCGCTTTGTGACTGGCGCTTGAGCAGCATGTCCAGGCGGAACTTGTCGCTCATGATTTGAGTAAACAAATCCAGGCGTGACATGTTCTGGCTGATGGGGGCATTCCACCAGGTTTGCAGCAGGGCGCTCAGCAGCTTGGAGAAGATTGCGCTGGCTTGCTGAACCAGGCTTTCCCAGCGTTGCAGGTCTTGTTGATGCTGGGCCGCGCTGAACCGGCTGGTGTCATGCCTGGGGTTGACGAAAGTGCGTGTGTGCTGCGCTGGCCAATCGTGCCTGGCGTAGTACTGCAGCAAGGTTTCAGCCAGGGTGGCCGAAGCCACCCAGTGGGAAGTGCTCCCGGGAATGTCCGGGGTTGATGAGACGAAACTGTTGACCCGCGTGTCTTTGAGCTTGAGCCCTTGAAAGTGTGGGCTCGCTGCCCCGACAAGGTCGAGGACCGCTTCCAGCAGGTCGGGCAGCGTCGGCAGGGTTTGCAGTTCTTTCAACGCCCACTGCAGATCCTGGGTCTGGTTGGCGCGCAGGGTGTTTTGCTGGTCTTCGAATACCGCGTGTTCAACCGTGGCGGTGCTGAGCGTGAAGGGGTTGCCGGGGTTGAACTGGTTGCGCCATTCAATAGGTACAAACCTGATTAAATCAAGGTATGAGGTTGGGTCTTTGAGTCGCCGGGTTATCTCATCCAGGCAGTCCTTGCGCTGATTGAATACCTCGATACCGGCATAGGGGGTGTAGAGCGCAGTCTTTTTCTCTTCGGGGCTCGAACTCATCATGAACGCACCGGCGAGCGCGACTGCACGCTTGCCGCGCCTTTTCAACATCAGGGTTTCCACGGTCATCGGCGCGTCACGATTATAGCGCCCGACATGGGTGGCGCCGTACACCGTACTCAGCCAATTGACATCCTTGAGTGTCAAACCCAGCGCCCGCTCTCGGTCGGTTGGGTGTTTTCTCGAAACCGGACGCAGGTACTCATCAAAAAAATACGGGGGATCTACATGGGCCATGAGCTGCTCTCTGTAAGGGCCTGGGGATGGCAACGATGATGAGCAGCACGTTAGGGGCAAAGGGTGCGATGACTGCGGTACATAACTGATCGGAGACGGCCATGCCGATAAAGTCGATTGACAGCAGGCCGTCGGCGCGTTGTTTAATCATGGTCTTTCGTCTTGTTGCGCCTTCCAATCATAAAATCGGAGCTTCAGATGTCTACGCCGTCCAACGTCGTTGAGGGTTCCCGCGTCACGGTCGCTTTCGCTGAACTGGTCGCGCTGTTGCAAGAGGTGTTCGTACGGCACGGTACGTCCCTTGAAGTCGCGGCGATCCTCGCCCACAACTGTGCCAGTGCTGAACGCGATGGCGCCCACAGCCATGGCATTTTCCGTATTCCCGGCTACATCAGCACCCTGGCCAGTGGCTGGGTAAATGGCAAGGCCGTGCCCCAGGTGACGGATGTCGCCTCAGGGTTTGTGCGCGTGGACGCCGCCAACGGCTTTGCCCAGCCGGCGCTCGAAGCCGCACGTGCGCTGCTGGTGGAGAAAGCCCGCAGTGCCGGCATTGCCCTGCTGGCGATCCATAACTCCCACCACTTCGCCGCCCTGTGGCCGGATGTCGAGCCGTTCGCCGAAGAAGGCCTGGTGGCCCTTAGCGTGGTCAACAGCATGACCTGCGTGGTGCCCCATGGCGCCGACCGCCCGTTGTTCGGCACCAACCCCATCGCCTTTGCCGCGCCTCGCGCCGATGGCTTGCCGATTGTGTTTGACCTGGCCACCAGCGCCATCGCCCACGGTGATGTTCAGATCGCTGCGCGCAAAGGCGAGCGCCTGCCGCCGGGCATGGGCGTCGACAGCCTGGGCCAGCCGACCCAGGACCCCAAGGCGATCCTCGAGGGCGGCGCACTCCTGCCGTTTGGCGGGCACAAAGGGTCGGCGTTATCGATGATGGTCGAACTGCTGGCAGCAGCGTTGACCGGCGGCAATTTCTCGTTCGAGTTCAATTGGGCCGATCATCCGGGGGCGCGCACACCCTGGACCGGCCAACTGTTGATCGTGATCGACCCGAGCAAGACCGCCGGGCAAGCGTTTGCCGAGCGCAGCCAGGAGCTGGTGCGGCAGATGCATGCGGTAGGGTTGCGGCGTTTACCGGGGGATCGGCGCCATCGCACACGGGCGAAGTCGCAGGAGCAGGGGATCGAAGTCGATCGCAAAGAGTTGGAACACTTGCGGGAAATCGCGCAAGGTTGAACAGGGCTGCGCCGCTGGCGCAGCCCCTGTAGCCGCTTAGTTGCGACGACCGAGCAGCAGGCCGACCACCAGGCCGAAGCCTGCGGAAATCGCCACGGTCTGCCATGGGTGGCCACCGATGTAGGTTTCGGTGGCATCCACCACCGGCTTGCTGCGCTCGCGCACGTTGGACACCGAGTCCAGGGCTTGCTTGAGCTTGATGGCGACCTGCTCGCGCAGGGTTTCGCCTTCTTCGCCTACCAGGGAAGCGCTGCTCTTGAGCAGTTTGTCCGATTCTTCGATCAGCGCGGTGAGTTCGCTGAAGGCTTGGTCCTTGATTTGGTCTTCGACGGCTTGGGCAGCGGTTTTGCGGGCCATTGTGTGACTCCTTGCGAGTGAATGTGGCAGTGAACAATGGAGTGTTGCCCAGCGGCAAAAGTTGCAGTTTTTTTGCCTCTGCCTGTTCTTGAGCAAAATCCGAATCAGGAAATTTCGACCTACAGTGTAAGATGTAGCCTATTTGTGCAGCAGGTAATTCAACATGAGCTTCAATCTCGCCAACAAGACCCTCGCCGAACGCGCCGAGCTGGAAGATGAAAAGTCCCGCCTCTACGACCTGTGGCAGACCAACCTGGGCAAAGCCAAGGGCGAAGCTGCACGCTTGTTCGGTGAGCGCGCCAAGCGCAAGGGCAAGTGGGCCGAATGGGTTCGCGCAGAGCTTGACGGCATGTCGCCGCCGGAGTTTTCCAACATGGTGCGCAGCGAAGTCAACAAGCTGATGGCGGCCAGCAAGTAAAGCCCGCCACGATGGCTTCACGCACTTTCAACAACAGCGGATCCAGCTGCGCCTGGGTGCGCCAGCCCAGCTCCACCGGGTAGCGCGGCAGTGCCAGCGGGCAGGGCAATACGCGCAGGCCGGTCATCTCGGCAATGGCCTGGGCCGCATGCCCTGGAATGGTCGCCACGGCTTGGCTGCCCTTGAGCAAAAAGGGCAGTGCGGCAAAGTGGCTGGTCGACGCGCACACCTGGCGGCTCAGGCCCTGCGCCGCCAGGCCTTCGTCGGTGATGCCGATAAACCCGCCTGACGACACCAAAATGTGCTCACGCGTGACGAACTCGTCCAGGCTGATGTGTGCCTGGTCCGAATCCACCAGGCAACGATAATCACCTTCCCCCAGCACCTGGCGGCTCAGCCTGCCCTGGGCAAAACCGCCGGCGGTGATTGCCAGGTCCAGGGTGCGGTCGAGCAGGGCGCCGGCGACGATCTGGCTGTGGGTCTGACGGAAAATCACCCGCAGTTTGGGCGCACGTTGTGCAATCGCTTCGATCAATCGGCGGCCGTAGGCCAGCTCGAAATCATCGGATAACCCCAGCACCACTGAGCGGCCCTGATATTGCTGGTTATCCGGGTTGACCATTGCCAGGCTCTGCCGACAGCGGTCCAGCGCCTCACTGATCACCGGTTTCAACTGGTTGGCCCGCAACGTCGGCGCCAGGCCGCGCCCGGTACGCACGAACAATTGATCCCCATACACCTCGCGCAAGCGCCGCAACCCCGCGCTGATCGCCGATTGCGTGACGCCAAGGCGCAAGGCTGCGCGACTGGCGCTGGACTCGTCGTGCAATGCTTCGAAGGTTTTCAGCAGGTTGAGATCTACCTGGTCGATATTTATTTGGCTCATATCATTCAGCACTGAAGTGGGCTTTATTCATGATCGAGGCTGGCGGGAGAATGGGCAACCCCCTTTACCTGGAGTGATCGTGATGCCTGTTTCTACTGTGGCGGCCCTGCAAATCGGTTCCTTGCCCGGCGGCAAGGGTGAAACCCTGGCGCAAATCCTGAGTTATGAGGACCAGATCCTGCGCAGCGGCGCGCAATTGGTGGTGATGCCTGAAGCACTGCTGGGTGGTTATCCCAAGGGCGAGGCGTTCGGCACACAGTTGGGTTACCGCCTGCCGGAAGGCCGCGAAGCCTTCGCCCGTTACGTTGCCAATGCCATCGATGTCCCAGGTGTGGAAACCGAGGCACTGGCCGGCTTGTCCGCACGTACCGGCGCCAGCCTGGTGCTCGGCGTGATCGAGCGCAGTGGCAGCACGCTGTATTGCACGGTGCTGTACTTCGAGCCGGCGGGTGGCCTGGTGGCCAAGCACCGCAAGTTGATGCCCACCGGCACCGAACGGCTGATCTGGGGCAAGGGCGACGGTTCGACGCTGCCGGTGATCGACACTGCAGTGGGCCGTGTCGGCGGGGCAGTGTGCTGGGAAAACATGATGCCGCTGCTGCGTACGGCGATGTATGCCAAGGGCGTGGAAGTGTGGTGCGCGCCGACGGTGGATGAGCGCGAGATGTGGCAGGTGAGCATGCGTCATGTGGCTCACGAAGGGCGTTGCTTTGTGGTCAGCGCGTGCCAGGTGCAGGCCTCGCCCGAGGCGTTGGGTATCGAGGTGGCCAACTGGCCTTCGGAGCGCCCTTTGATTGCGGGCGGCAGCGTGATTGTCGGGCCGATGGGCGATATTCTCGCCGGGCCGCTACTCGGCGAAGCCGGGCTGCTGACGGCGCAAATCAATACGGATGACTTGGTGCGCGCCCGGTATGACTATGACGTGGTGGGGCATTATGCCCGGCCGGATATCTTCGAGTTGGTGGTGGACGAGCGCGCCAGGCCCGGCGTGCGCTACCTGACGGATTGAGCAAAATCCTGTGGCGAGCGGGCTTGCCCCGTGTTGGGTGGCGAAGCCGCCCTGAAGCCAGCGACCGTTTTTGTCTGACACTGTGCGGAGCCTGGGCTGGGGCTGCTACGCAGCCCAACGCGGGGCACGCCCGCTCGCCACAAGTGAGCCGCGTCAATTACCAGGTGGCGGTATTGGGCAAGTCCAGCGTGCCACGGTCCATAAAGCGCATCGTACCGAACAGCCCACCCGCCAGTTTGCCCCGCAGCACGTAGGGCAGGTTGTTCAGGCTCTGGGTCTGGCTCAGGCCCAGGGTCTGACGCAACACGGAAAACGCCGAAACACTTACCGGCACCATCAGGACCGTCTCGGAAAAACGCGGGATGGAGCCGCTCTGGTCACTCACCCCCGACGCCAACGGTCGGCCATTGACCTCCAGGTCCAGGGCCACGCCGTTGTAGTCGATCGCCGTTTCATTGGGGTTCTGCACCCGCAGTTTCACGGCGAAGCGCACTTCCAGGTCCTGGCTTTGCAGGGGCTCGATGCCCACTACGTTGATGTTCACCGGATCACGGTTGGGGAACAGCGCACAGGCGCTCAAGTTCAGCAGCAACAGCGATAGAACCATGAGCCTGCGCATACAAAGGTGCTCCTATTTCGTGACGTCCGGGTCCTGCATCACTTTGAGGGTAGAGGACTCCGGATCAAATTCATCTTCTTCCAGCTCTATGAACTCTTCCGGCAGGAAAATGTTCAGCACGATTGCACAGAAAGCGCCCACGGTGATCGGCGACTCGAAGATGTTGTGCAGCGCCTTGGGCAGCTCGCGCAATACTTCCGGCACGGCAGCGACGCCCAGGCCCATGCCGAGGGAGATCGCCACGATCAGCACATTGCGCCGATGCAACCCGGCTTCGGCAAGGATCTTGATCCCAGCGACGGCCACGGTGCCGAACATGATCAGGGTGGCGCCGCCCAGTACCGGCTTGGGCATCAGTTGCAGCACCGCACCGATCATCGGGAACAGCCCCAGCAGCACCAGCAGGCCGGCGATGAAGTACGCCACGTAGCGGCTGGCTACGCCGGTCAACTGGATCACGCCGTTGTTCTGGGCGAAGGTCACCATCGGCAGGCTGTTGAAGGTGGCGGCCATCGCCGAATTGAGACCATCGGCCAGCAGGCCGGACTTGATGCGCTTGATATACAGCGGGCCCTTGACCGGCTGTTGGGAAATCATCGAGTTGGCCGTCAGGTCACCGGCTGCTTCCAGCGGCGAGATCAGGAAGATCACCGCCACCGGGATAAACGCCACCCAGTCGAACGAGAACCCGTACTTGAACGGCACCGGCACACTGATCAACGGCACCTCAGGCAGCGCCGCCATGTCCACGCGGCCCAGCAGCCAGGCCACGACGAAGCCCAGGGTCAGGCCGATCACGATCGAACCCAGGCGCAGGAAGGGGTTATTGAAGCGGTTGAGCACCACGATGGTCAGCAGCACCAGCGCCGCCAGGCCCATGTTGCTCGCCGCGCCAAGGTCGCTGGCGCCAAACCCGCCGGCCATGTCAGTAACCGCCACCTTGATCAGCGACAAGCCCATGAGTGTGATGATGGTGCCGGTGACCACCGGGGTAATCAGCTTGCGCAGCTTGCCGATGAACTGGCTGAGCACCACCTCGATAAACGCGGCGAAAAAGCAGATGCCAAAGATCGTCGAGAGGATCTCGTCAGTGCCGCCGCCCCGGGCCTTGACCATGAAGCCCGCGCTGAGAATCACGCTGATAAACGAAAAACTGGTGCCCTGCAGGCACAACAGCCCCGAGCCGATCGGGCCGAAGGTGCGTGCCTGCACAAAGGTGCCGAGCCCCGACACGAACAGCGCCATGCTCACCAGGTATGGCACTTCGCTTTCCAGGCCCAGTACGCCGCCGACGATCAGGGTGGGGGTGATGATCCCGACGAAACTCGCCAGCACATGCTGCAGCGCGGCAAATAGGGCGGCGGTGAAGTGCGGGCGGTCTTCCAGGCCGTAGATCAGGTCGGATTTATAGCGGGGGCGCAGGGCTTGAGCGTCAGACAAAATGCGGGCTCGGGTCAGAAAATGGAGGCGCAGGATGCCAGAAACTGCCTGTCGTCAGAAGTGTAAAAAAATATTTATAAAGCCCCTGCGGGAAACCGCAGCGCCTGCCGATAGCGTGGTTAGGCCCACATACTAATGACAACGGTGGTGACCAAGGTCTTGGCAGTGCGTTGACGCTGACAGATCGTTTCGCGGCAGGGACGCGCGCAGACACTACTTTTGAGAGCACCCCCATGTCCATCCGTAATCTGAATATCGCTCCTCGCGCTTCTCTCGGTTTCGCGTTTATTGCTGTGTTAGTGGTTGTATTGGGGGTATTTGCGGTCAACCGTATGACGCTGATCCGCCAAGCCTCGGTGGACATGAGTACCAATCAGCTGCCGAGCGTGACGTCACTGTCGGTGATCACCGAAAATGTGCTGCGTATGCGCATCCTTTCGTTCCGCGTGCTGGTCAACCGTGAGCCTGCCGGCCTTCAGGAAGCTGAAGTGCGTATCGGCGTGCTCGCCGACAAGGTGAAGACCGCCCAGGCCAGTTACGCAGCCTTGCCTGCCGGCCCCGAGGAGGCCGCCCTGTACAAGGTATTCACGACCACCCTGGACAACTATCTCAAGGCTCAGGCCGAGATGCTGGCGCTGTCCAGGGAGAACAAGGTCGATGAGATGCGCACCCTGATCAACACGCGGATCAAGGACGGCACCGACCAGATGGGCGAACAGCTGAACAAGCTGATCGCCATCAACGCGGCGGATGCCAAGCAAGCCAACGAGGAAGCCGGGCAAAATTACAGCAGTGCCATCACTGGCGCTATTGTCGTTTCGGTTGCCGCCGCATTGCTCACGGTATTGCTGGCCTGGCTGCTGACCCGCAGCATTGTCGCCCCCTTGCGCAAAGCCGTGGAGGTGGCCGAAACCATTGCCGGTGGCAACCTGACCAAGACCATTGAAGACGACGGCAAGGACGAACCGGCGCGCTTGCTCAACGCCTTGTCGACCATGCAAGGCAACCTGCGCCAGACCATCCAGCACATTGCGGGGTCGGCCACCCAGCTGGCGTCTGCCGCTGAAGAGCTGAGTGCGGTCACCGAGGAAGCCTCCAAGGGCCTGCAGCAACAGAACAATGAAATCGACCAGGCCGCTACGGCGGTCAACGAGATGACTGCGGCGGTGGAAGAAGTGGCGCGCAACGCGGTGTCCACCTCCGAGGCGTCGACCCAGTCCAACCAGGCGGCGCGGGAAGGGCGCGACCGCGTGGTGGAAACCGTCGGCGCGATCCAGACCATGACCCAGGACGTGCAGACCACTGCCGCGATGATCGAAGGCCTGGCCACCCAAGGCCGGGACATTGGCAAGGTGCTGGACGTGATCCGCGCGATTGCCGAACAGACCAACCTGCTGGCGCTTAACGCCGCCATCGAAGCGGCACGTGCCGGTGAGGCCGGACGTGGCTTTGCGGTGGTGGCCGACGAAGTGCGGGCATTGGCCCACCGCACGGCGCAGTCGACGCAGGAGATCGAGAAGATGGTCGCCGGTATCCAGAACGGCACCGGTGAAGCCGTGCAGTCCATGCAGCAGAGCAACCAGCGCACCCAGGACACCCTGGAAATGGCCCGCGCCGCCGGTGTGGCCCTGGAGCAGATCACCCAATCCATCAGCCTGATCAACGAACGCAACCTGGTGATCGCCAGCGCCTCGGAAGAACAGGCCCAGGTGTCCCGCGAAGTGGACCGCAATCTGGTCAATATCCGTGACCTGGCGACCCAGTCGGCGGCGGGTGCCAACCAGACCAGCGCGGCCAGCCATGAGCTGTCGCGGTTGGCGGTGGACCTGAATGGGATGGTGGCCAGGTTCGTTATTTAGCTGGCTGAAATAATGTGATTTAAATGTGGGAGGGGGCTTGCCCCCGATGGCGGTGTGTCAGTCGACATATCTATAACTGATCCACCCAGATCGGGGTGTAGCCCCCTCCCACATTTGTTTTGGGGTGGGTCAGGAACTACTGTTTCCACGCTGCAGCATTCACCAGGTTTTTCGGCCTTTGGCCGGCCAGAGCCTGCAGCAGATTCTCCACCGCACACGTCGCCATCGCCTCCCGCGTCTCATGGGTCGCCGAGCCGATATGCGGCGTGGCCACCACATTGTTCAGGCGCAGCAACGGCGAGGCATGATCCAGCGGCTCCTTCTCGAACACATCCAGCCCCGCCGCCCTGATCGTGCGCTGTTGCAATGCCTCCACCAGCGCGGCCTCATCCACCACTTTGCCCCGCGAGATATTGATAAAGATCGTCTCCGGGCCCATCAACGCAAACTGTTCGGCGCCGATGAGTTTCTCGGTTTCGGCGGTCAGTGGCAGCGTCAGGCAGACAAAGTCGGCCTGTTGCAGCAACTCGTTCAAGCTGCGGTACTGGGCACCAAAGCGTTTTTCCACCAAAGGCTTGGGCGAATGGCTGTGGTAGATCACCGGCATGCCGAAACCAAAATGCCCGCGCTGGGCCAACGCTTCGCCGATGCGGCCCATGCCGATGATGCCGAGGGTCTTGCCATGCACGTCGCTGCCGAAATGCGCCGGGCCGATGTTTTTGCTCCACTGGCCGGCGCGCACCATGTCGGCCAGTTCGACCACACGGCGCGCGGTGGCCAGGATCAGCGCAAAACCCGTGTCGGCAGTGGTTTCGGTGAGCACATCCGGCGTATTGCTGAGTAGGATGCCGCGCTCGGTGAGGTAGTCGATATCATAGTTGTCGACGCCCACCGACACGCTCGCCACCGCCTCCAGTCGTGGCGCCAGGTCCAGCAGCCTGGCGTCCAGGCGCAGGCTTGCGCCCAACAGGCCGTGGGCGCCGGGCAGGGCGGCGCGCAACTTGGCCAGGCCGGTCTCGTCCAACGCTTCGATCAGCGTGACCTCGGCCTGTTCATGCAGGCGGGCCATCAACGGTGCCGAGAGTTTCTTGTACAACACGACAGACTTTTTCATGCGGTCTTTACCTTCAATTCCGGGTTGGGCGCCGGCGTACGGTCACTGGCGCCGGGCTTGAGAAAAATCGTCAGCACCACCGACAGCAGCAACGCACCGCTCATCAGCAGGTAAGAGGCGCCAGGCGAACCGGTGCTGCTATTGAGATAGCCCACCAGGTACGAGCCGCCGAATGAACCCAGGGCGCCCATGCTGTTGATCAGCGCCATGGCGCCCCCGGCGACGTTGGCCGGGAGAATTTCCGGGACGATGGCGAAAAACGGTCCGTACGGCGCATACATGCACGCGCCGGCAATGACCAGCAGGGTGTAGGACCACCAGAAGTGTTCGGCGCCGAGCACATAGGACGCGTAGAACGCGATGGAGGCGATCAACAACGGCGGCCATACGAAGCGCTTGCGTTTTTGCAGCTTGTCCGAGCCCCACGACACCACCAGCATGCCGATCACCGCCGCCAGGTAAGGCAGCGCCGACAGCCAGCCGGCTTCGACCATGTCCATCTGCAAGCCTTGCTTGAGAATCGACGGCAGCCACAGTACAAAGCCATACACGCCGATGCTCCAGCAAAAGAACTGCAGCGCCAGGATGATCACCTTGGGCGAGCGGAACGCTTCGGCATAGTTCTTCACCGCCTTGATCCCGACTTGCTCGGCGGCCAGCGCGGTTTCCAGGTCCTGTTTCTCGGCGTCGCTCAGCCACTTGGCATCCTTTGGACGCTCATCGGCCAGCTTCCACCAGATAAACGCCCACAGCACGGCTGGCAGGCCTTCGATGATAAACATCCAGCGCCAGCTGAAATGCTGCACCAGATAGCCCGACACCACGGACATCCACAGCATGGTCACCGGGTTGCCGAGGATCAGGAAGGTATTGGCGCGCGAGCGCTCGGCACGGGTGAACCAGTGGCACAGGTACACCAGCATCGCCGGCATCACGGCAGCTTCCACTACGCCGAGCATGAAGCGAATCACGATCAGCATGTAGGCGTTGGACACCACGCCGGTCAGGGTGGCGAGGCCGCCCCACAGGATCAGGCTGACGAAGATCAGCTTCTTGACACTGCGTTTCTGCGCGTAGATCGCTCCCGGCACCTGGAAGAAAAAGTAGCCAAGGAAAAACAGCGCGCCCAGCAACGACGACATGCCGGGGGTGATCATCAGGTCTTCGGCCATCCCGGAGGCGGCGGCGAAGCCATAGTTGGCGCGGTCCAGGTACGCCAGGCTGTAGGTGATAAAAACGATGGGCATGATGTACCACCAACGGCGGGTGGCGAGTTTCACGGTGTCCATGGGGTTGCTCCTGAGCTTGTTGTAGTTGTGGCAACAGGGAATGGGTCAGGCAACGGATCGAATCGGTAACTCTGAACGGGTGGGCAAGCCTTCCATATCGCCACGGCTTTGCACGGCGCGGCTGCCGATCCAGTTGCCGCGCTGCACCGCCTCGGGAAAGCTGAGGTTTTCCAGCAGGGCGCTGATCATGCCCACGGCAAAACCGTCGCCGGCGCCAACGGTGTCGACCACCTTGTCCACCCGCACGGCGGCGACGAAGCCCTGGTCCATCTGGGTGCGGTAATAGGCGCCGTCCGGGCCAAGCTTGATCGCCACGGCTTCGGCGCCCTGGTCGAGGTAGAACGCAGCGATATCGGCCGGGTCCTCGAAGCCGGTCAGCAGGCGACCTTCACCCAGGCCCGGCAGGACCCAATCGGCCAGGCCAGCGAGGGCGTTGATTTCGCGGATCATCGTCTGTTGGTTGGCCCACAACGATGGGCGCAGGTTGGGGTCGAACGACACGCTGCGCCCGGCCTTGCGCATCTGGGTCATCAGCTCGGCGGACAACTCGCGGGTGGCGGCGGACAACGCCGGCGGAATGCCGGTGGCATGCAGATGGCGGGCTTGCAGCAGGGCAGGGCTGATGGCAGCGACGGACAAGTGGCTGGCTGCCGAGCCTTTGCGGAAATACTCGACCTGAGGGTCATCACCCGTTTCTTCACGGGACTTGAGCTGAAAGCCGGTGGAGTGCAACGGGTCGACCGCCACATGCCGGCAGTCCAGGCCTTCTTTGCTCAGGGTGTCGACCACAAAGCGCCCGAGAGAATCATTGCCGACCCGGCTCAGCCAGGCCACGTTGAAGCCCAGGCGTGACAGGCCGATGGCGACGTTGCTGTCGGCCCCGGCAATGCGCTTGTGAAACTGCGCCACTTGCGCCAGGTCGCCGGTCTGTTCGGCGACGAACATCGCCATGGTTTCCCCAAACGACAGGATATCGATCTCAG
This sequence comes from Pseudomonas sp. DR208, assembly GCF_019823005.1. Taxonomy (NCBI): domain Bacteria; kingdom Pseudomonadati; phylum Pseudomonadota; class Gammaproteobacteria; order Pseudomonadales; family Pseudomonadaceae; genus Pseudomonas; species Pseudomonas sp. DR208. The sequence goes on along the minus strand of NZ_CP081944.1, from coordinate 3,782,421 downwards.
ACATGGGCACTCTCCACGCGCGGTTGGCCAAGGATGGCGAGGGCGGCAATGTGCCGGGTGGTGACCTCGACCAGGTCATCGCCTTGCAGCGGGAATTCCACCGCCCGGGTAATCCCTTGAGTCATATGCTTGAGCAGTTGTTCCCACAGATGCAGGTCGGTGGCGCCCGGCGGCACAGCGACCAGCTTGCCATCCGGGCGACGGGCCACGGCCTTGCAGTGCAGGTAATCCACATGCCGGCCCAGCAGGCGCGCGGCGGTGAGGGCGGATTGGTCCTGCCATTGCCAATTGCCGATGTCGAAGGTCATCTTCACCGGCAGGCCCAGGCGCTCCACTTCGCTGAAGAAACGTTGCATGGGCTCGATGCGACCGCCGTGCAGGGTCTGGTCGTTTTCCACCAGCAATGTCACCGGGTGGCGGTTGAGCAGAGCGTGCAGGCTGTCCAGGTCGTTGGTGTCGGTGAAATAGCCGAGGGAGACTTTCAGCCACTGCGCGCCGAAAGCCTGAGCGCGGTCCAAGGTCGCTGCCAGTGAGGCATTCGCTTGCGCGCGGCCGGCGACCCACAGTTCCAGGGGCGATGAGAACACCGATTCCAGGTCCTGATTCGCCGCGGCCTCGGCCAGTTCCTGGGGCTGTTCATGGGTTAAAAGCTCTTCGCGCCATTCGATGCGCTGGGCGCCGGCGGCGGCGAGAACCTCGACAAAACTCGACTGGCCTTGCTGGCGTACCAAGTCGGCGCCGTAGCTGGAAAGGCTGATGGAGACGGGGTATTTATGCATTGTTGTTTACCTCTGAAACCGGTTTCATTTTTGTTCAAAATTTTTTAGAGGGGCCGGGTCGAACCACGGACGATCAGCTCGGGCAGGAAATCCAGGGTACGTGTTGGCTCGGTATCGCCGCGCAGGCGCTTGAGCAGGCAATCGAATGCCGTTGCACCGATGGATGCGGTCGGTTGGGCGAGGGCGGTAATACCCGTGCCTACCAGCGGATACCAGTCCAGGTCATCCAGGGCGATCAGGCCGATGTCGTCGAACAGGTTGCAACCCAGGTTCTTCAGCGCACGGGTGCAGGCCAGCGCCGCCACGCCGTTGGCACAGAACAGTGCCTTGGGGCCAGGCTTGGCAAGAAAGGTGTGCAGGTGTTGTTGCAGTGTTTCATCCAACGCCAGCACAGCGCCGGTCAATGCCGGGCGGCTGGCGATTTCAGCCTTGAAACTGTCCAGGCGCTCCAGGCGCGAACTGGTGCCATCGGTGGCTTCACTGACCATCAGCACATCGCGGTAACCCTGTCGCTCCAGATGTTCTACAGCCATACGCACCGCCGCCGGGTTGTCCAGGCCGACCAGATCGCTGTGCAGCGGCTCGACCTTGCGGTCCACCAGCACCAGGGGCATTTCCCGTTGCAGTTCCAGCAATTGGTCCAAGTGATGGCCGAGGGTATTCACGATCAGCCCTTCGATGTTGTACGAACGCAACGCCGCCAGGTGCTGGCGCTCCTGTTCGTCATCGCGGTCGGTGTTGCACACCACCAGGCTGTAGCCGTGCTGGCGGCAGGCGGTCTCGGCGCCGTGCATCACGGCAATGGAATAGGGGTTGCGGATATCGGCTACCAGCATGCCGATCAGGCGCGTGCGCCCGCGCTTCAAACCACGGGCCATCTGGTTGGGGCGGTAGCCGAGTTCGTCGATGGCCTGTTCGATGCGCCGGGCGATGGCATCGGAGAGCAGGGCGCGGTCGTCGCCGATAAAGCGCGACACGCTGGCTTTGGACACGCCGGCGTGTTGGGCCACGTCGAGCATGGTCACGCGGCTGCGCTGGGCGGCGGAAAAAGTGTTCACGGTCATCGACCTTCTGTTTTTATTGGAATGACTGAAACCGGTTTCAGGAAACCATCAAATGAGGAAAGTCGTCAAGCTGTTGTCGGACAAAGTCGGATGGCCGGTGCGTCAAATCACCACACTCAGCCAAGTCGCCACCAGCAGCAACAGCGCCATGCCCCGGTTGAAACGTTGCATCGCCCTGGCCGAACGAAACAGCCGTGCCGACCCCACGCCCAGCAACGCCCAAGTGCCCAGGCACGGCAGCGATATCAGGAAAAATACTAGGGACAGGTACACCACTTGGCTCTGGCGCTCAGCACCGTTGTCAGCGAATACGCTGACCACCGCCAGGGCCATCATCCAGGTTTTCGGGTTGATCAACTGCAGGCTGGCGGCGCCGATCAGGCCAAGGGGCTTTTCGCTGGCTTGCACGTGGATGGCTTGGGCGGGCGCGCTGAAGATCTGCCAGGCCAGGTAACTCAACCAGGCGATGCCGATCCATTGCATGGCCATTTGCACCTTGGGCACATGCACCAACGACTGGCCAAACCCGCTGCCCACCACCAACACCAGGCCCGCAGCACCTGCGCAGGCACCCAGAATGATCGGCAAGGCCGCCTTGAAGCCATGACGTGCGCTGTTGCTCAGCACCAGGATGTTGGTGGGGCCGGGGGTGATCGACGCCACAAAGGCGAACAACATAAACGGCAACATGACGGCAGACTCCAATAAACCAATCGATGGAGTCGATCTTCACAAGCCCGCTTGCTACCTGTCTGGAAGATTTGAGCAGCGCTTGCGGTAGGCCGCAGGTGTGAGGCCGTAGGCGCGTACAAACCAACGCCCCAAGTGGCTCTGGTCGGCAAAGCCCAGGGCAATCGCGACGTCCGCCGGTTGTTCGCCCCTGGTCAGAAAATGACGGGCGCGGGCCAGACGCAGTTGCACCAGATAGGCGTGAGGGGGCAGGCCAAATGCGCTCTTGAACGCACGGGTCAGGCGGAAGCGGTCGACGCCGCAGGCCAGGGCCAGTTCGTCCATGCCCACATCCACGTGCAGATGAGCGTGCAGGTATTCCCGCGCCTTGTGCGCAACAAGTGGCAGTCGCGGGTCTTCGCGGTAGCGGGTGCGCCAGTAGAGTTGGCCGGTGAGGCGCTCCAACAGATGGTCCATGGCGCGCTGGCGCACGATGCGCAGTTCGCCGCCGTGCAGGGTCTGGAAAGCTTGAGTGGTGGCGATGGCCAGGCGCGGGTCGCTGGTCAAGGTATTGGCGAAACTCAGTTGGCTATCGAGTGGTGCCTCTTCAAACACCGCGCTCACCTCCCGCGCCAACCACTGTGGGTCGAGGTAGAGCATGTGGTAGGTAAAGCCGTCTGCGGTGGGTGCGTCGCCGTCATGAAGTTCGCCGGGCTCCACCAGAAACACCTGGCCGGGCACGCTGTTGTGGCGGGTACGGCGGCAGTTGAATTGCTGCACGCCTTGCTCGGTCACGCCGATCAGGTAGCTGTCGTGCCAATGCGGGTCGTACGCATGGCCTTCGAAATGCGCGCGCAGGGTCTCGATGCCGGTGTCGGCGTCCTGGGACAGGTCGATCCAATTGTGCGCGGCCATAAAACACCGAGGCGGAATAGGTGAGGTAATTAGCGCCCAGCTGGGCATAAGCGTCTAGAAGGTTTGTGCAGCCTCAACCGAATAAGCCAGCGGCGATATTGATCGAGAACCCCAGGATCGCCGTGTTGAACAGAAACCCGATCAATGATTGACCCAGCACTACCTTGCGCATGCCTCGGGTGGCAACCCCGACATCAGAGGTCTGCACCGCCACGCCGATGGTGAAGGAAAAGTACAGGAAGTCCCAATAGTTGGGGGTCTGCAAACCTTCGGCAAAGCGCAGCGCCGGCTCCTTGCCGTCCCAGGTGTAATAAAGGCGCGCGTAATGCACGCTGAAGATCACCCCGATCAGCAACCACGAACCGATCACTGTCAGCCCGGTGAAACCGTAGTGCAGCAGGCGTTCCGAGGTGGCCAGGTCTTTGCTGCCCACCAGTTCGAAGGTGATGGTTGCCAGGCTGGCGAGAGCGGCGATGCACACCGTGAACAGCACCAGCCCGGCATTTTCATCTTCGATTTCGGCGATGCGCTTCACATCCTCGGCCTTGGCCCGCCGGGTCAGCCATAGCATCAGTACCAGGTAGGTCCAGACCCCGGCATTCCAGCCGATGAGGATTTTGCTGACGACGGTGTCTGCCGGCGCCAGGATGCCCACGGCAATACCCAGCACGGCGGCGGCGGAGAGGCGAGGGTGGGTGCGGGCGAGGAACGGCATGGCGGCTCACAATGAAATGTCTCTGCGAGCACCATAGCGCATTCTTTAGTCCCTGACTGACTGCGTCGAACACTCCTTTTTGTCAGTTGCACGTCCTGGCCATCAAACATGGCGGTTACAGCCGTGCTTATTCAACGTAACGGATGGCGCCGTCCGTGAGTTTGACTGCGGGGTAGTGCGCGACAGGAACCAAGATGGCTTCAAACGTCGCATCAAGCATTTTATGTGTAGGGTCCCACACGAAGGTTATGCTTCCGCTACCGGCATGGCGGGTAGGATAGCCGTACCGTTCGTAGGTGAGCTGCGAAGGGTTGCCAGGACCAACCGGTATGGCTGTTCCACCATTCCCAGGGTTATTGACCGTGATGATGAATTCTCCGGCTGAGTTTCCAGTGCCCGGTGCCTCAATACGCAGCAATTGGCTCGTATGGATTACTGTTAAGTCTTCGCTGACAAAAAAACTGTTTCCAATGCCTACCGCCAGGTACCCGTTGGAAAGCAGTAAGCCTGAGTGTTCGCTCATGGGAAGCTTCTCTTTACTGATCGTTCGGATTGAACAAAGGCACACTAAAACGAAAAAGAACCCTGCGAAACTGTCAACATTGACAGTTTGTAAGGGCTCTTTTCAGTGGGCTTGCGTCGGTTGACGTCGATCAGTCGCGGCGCTTTTTAACCAACTTTATCACCACCACAAAAAACACCGGCACAAACACCACCGCCAGTGTCGCGGTGATCATCCCGCCGATCACGCCGGTACCAATCGCTTGCTGGCTGGCGGAACTGGCGCCGGTGGCAATCGCCAACGGCACCACGCCGAGGATGAACGCCAGCGAGGTCATGATGATCGGGCGCAAGCGCAAGCGCGCAGCCTTCAGGGTGGCGCTCATCAGGTCTTCACCCTGGTCGTAGAGGTCCTTGGCGAATTCGATGATCAGGATCGCGTTCTTCGCCGACAGGCCGATGATGGTGATCAGGCCGACCTTGAAGAACACATCGTTGGGCATGCCCCGCAAGGCCACGGCCAGTACCGCGCCCAGCACACCCAGCGGCACCACCAGCAGCACCGAGGTCGGGATCGACCAGCTTTCATACAGCGCCGCCAGGCACAGGAACACGATCAGCAACGACAAGCCCAACAGCAACGGCGCCTGGGAGCCGGACAAGCGCTCCTGCAACGACAACCCGGTCCATTCCTGGCCCAGGCCGGCGGGCAATTGGCTGACCAGGCGTTGGATCTCGTCCATGGCCTCACCGGTACTGTGCCCTGGAGCGGCTTCGCCGGAAATCGCGATGGCCGGGTAGCCGTTATAGCGGGTCAGCTGGGTCGGGCCCTGGGTCCATCTGGCTTCGACAAAGGCGGACAGGGGCACCATCTTGCCGGCGTTGTTGCGCACGTTGATCTTCATCAAGTCCGCCACCTGGCTGCGTTGGTCGCCTTCGGCCTGCACCACCACCCGCTGCATGCGGCCCTGGTTGGGGAAGTCGTTGATATAGGCCGAACCGATGGCCGAGGACAGCACGTTGCCGACGTCGGCAAACGACACGCCCAGGGCGTTGGCCTGCTTGCGGTCCACTTCCAGCTGCACTTGCGGTGCTTCGGCCAGGGCGCTTTCGCGCACGTTGGCCAGGATCGGGCTTTTCTCGGCGGCGGCCAGCAATTCAGTACGCGCCGCCATCAGTGCGGCATGGCCGACGCCACCCCGGTCTTGCAGGCGGAACTCGAAGCCGCTGGACGTGCCAAGGCCGTCCACTGGAGGCGGCAGGATGGCGTAGGCGACTGCATCTTTCAGTTCGCTGAAGGCCATGTTGGCGCGGTCGGCAATCGACGATGCGGAGTCATCGCTGCTGCGCTGCGACCAATCCTTGAGCGTGGTAAACGCCAGCGCTGCGTTCTGCCCCGAACCGGAGAAGCTGAAGCCCATGATCATGGTGGTATCACCCACCCCAGGCTCTTCGGCGTTGTGCGCTTCGATCTGCTCGGCCACCTGCACCGTGCGGTTCTTGCTCGCACCCGGCGGCAACTGGATATCGGTGATGGTGTAGCCCTGGTCTTCCACCGGCAAGAACGAGGAGGGCAGGCGGCTGAACATCCAGCCCAGGCCCACCAGCAACACCAGGTAGATCAGCAGGTAGCGGCCGCTGCGCTTGAGGGCATAGGCTACCCAGCCTTCATAGCGGTCGGTGAGGCTTTCAAAACGCTGGTTGAACCAGCCGAAGAAGCCGCCCTTGGCATGGTGCTCGCCCTTGGGGATCGGCTTGAGCAAGGTGGCGCACAGGGCCGGGGTCAAGGTCAGAGCGAGAAACGCCGAGAACAGGATCGAGGTGGCCATCGACAGCGAGAATTGCTGGTAGATCACCCCCACAGAGCCGGCCATGAACGCCATCGGCAGGAACACCGCCACCAGCACCAGGGTGATGCCGATGATGGCGCCGGTGATCTGGCCCATGGCCTTTTTCGTCGCTTCCTTGGGCGACAGGCCCTCGGTGGCCATGATCCGCTCGACGTTTTCCACCACCACAATCGCGTCGTCCACCAAGATGCCGATAGCCAGCACCATGCCGAACATGGTCAGCACGTTGATCGAAAAGCCCAGCAGCAACATGGTGGCAAAAGTGCCCATCAGCGCAATCGGCACCACCAGCGTCGGGATCAGCGTGTAGCGCACGTTCTGCAGGAACAGGAACATCACCGCGAACACCAGCGCCATTGCCTCAAGCAGGGTGTAGACCACCTTGGTGATCGAGACCTTGACGAAGGGCGAGGTGTCATACGGGATCTTGTACTCCACGTTGGCCGGGAAATAGCGCGACAGCTCGTCCATCTTGGCTCGCACCAGGGTGGCGGTGCTCAACGCGTTGGCGCCAGGCGACAACTGCACGCTGACGGCGGTGGACGGCTTGCCGTTCAGGCGCGTGGAGAACTGGTATTCCTGGCTGCCGACTTCCACCCGCGCCACATCGCCGATGCGCACGGTGGAACCGTCCGGGTTGGCCTTTAGCACGATGTCGGCGAACTCGGCCGGCGTCGACAACTGGCCCTTGACCAGGATCGCCGCGGTGATTTCCTGGGTATTGGTACCCGGCAAGTCACCGATGCTGCCCGCCGAGACCTGGGCGTTCTGCGCGCTGATCGCCGCGTTCACATCGGCCGGCGTGAGGTTGAAACCGATCAGCTTCTGCGGGTCGATCCAGATCCGCATGGCACGCTCGGCGCCGTACAGCTGGGCCTTGCCCACACCGTCCAGACGCTTGAGCTCGTTCATCACGTTACGCGCCAGGTAGTCGCTGAGCGCCACGTCATCGAGCTTGCCGTCGTTGGACGTGAGGGTCACCAGCAGCAGGAAGCCGGCAGAGACTTTCTCCACCTGCAAGCCTTGCTGGGTAACGGCTTGCGGCAGGCGCGGCTCGACCGCTTTGAGGCGGTTCTGCACATCGACCTGGGCCATTTCCGGGTTGGTGCCCGGTTGGAAGGTGGCGGTGATGGTGGCCGAACCCAGGCTGCTCTGGGATTCGAAATACAGCAGGTGATCGGCGCCGTTGAGCTCCTGCTCGATCAGGCTCACCACGCTTTCATCCAGGGTCTGCGCCGACGCACCGGGGTACACCGCGTAGATCTCTACTTTCGGCGGCGCGACGTTGGGGTACTGCGCCACCGGCAGTTGCGGGATCGCCAGCAGACCGGCCAGCAGGATAAACAGGGCGACCACCCAGGCGAAGATCGGGCGGTCAATAAAGAACTGCGGCATGGCGGGTTATTCCTTTACGAGCGGGCTGTCGTCCACTTCAACTTTTTCACCGGGGCGCGCGTGCTGCAGGCCTTCGACGATGATGCGGTCACCGGCTTTTAGGCCGCTGCTGACGATCCAGCGATCGTTGACCACCGCGCCCAACTCCACCGGCTGCTGGCTCACGGTCTGCTCGGCGTCCAGCAGCAAGACCATCGGGATACCGGCGCTGTCACGGGTGATGGCGCGTTGCGGCACGCTGATGCCTTGCTTGTCGACGGCTTGCTCCAGGCGCACCCGTACAAAGCTGCCGGGCAGCAGGTCGAGGTCCGGGTTGGGGAACTCGCTGCGCAGGATGATCTGCCCGGTGCCCGGGTCGACGCTGATCTCGGCGAACAGCAACTTGCCCGGCAGTGGGTACAGGCTGCCGTCGTCCTCGATCAGGGTGGCCTTGGCCTGGTCCTGGCCGACTTGCTTCAGGCTGCCGGCACGGAAGGCACGGCGCAGGTCGTTCAGCTCGCGGTTGGACTGGGTCAGGTCGGCATGGATCGGGTCCAGTTGCTGGATGATCGCCAGCGGCGTGGCCTCGTTCTGCCCGACCAGCGCGCCTTCCGTCACCAGCGCCCGGCCGATGCGCCCGGAAATCGGTGCGGTCACAGTGGCATAACCCAGGTTCAAGCGGGCGCGTTCCACGGCTGCCTTGTTGGCGGCCACTTCGGCGTTGGTCTGGCGTACGGCGGCGCGGGCGTTGTCGTAGTCCTGGCCGCTGATGGCGTTGCCTTCCACCAATTGGCTGTAGCGCTGCTCCTGCAGGCGCGCCTTGAACGCATCCGCCTCGGCCTTGCTCAGGTTGGCCTGGGCGCTGTCGAGGTCGGCCTTGAAGGGCGCGGGGTCGATGCGAAACAGCACGTCACCCTGTTTCACGTCATGGCCTTCCTTGAACACCCGTTGCATCACCACCCCGGCGACCCTTGCGCGCACTTCGGCGATGCGCGGCGCGGCAATGCGCCCGCTCAGTTCGCTGCTGATCGACAGGGGCTTGGCTTCCAGGGTTTCGATGCGCACTTTGGCCAGGGGCATTTGCGGCGCTTCGGCGGCGGAGTCGCCACACGCGCTCAGGGCCAGGGTGAGGGCCAGCAGGCAAAATGGCGCAAACAGATTCTTCGACATGCTCTTATCCCAATATTGACTGGCGCATCCTAAAGTCACCTGCGCCGTGGTGCTGTGAAGCTGTGTAGCTCGTGTGTGAAGAAATGTAAGGTGCGGCGCGCGGGGCGCCGGGGGCGTATATCCTTGCACAATCCTGCAAACATGGAGATGCCATGTGGGAGGGGGCTTGCCCCCGATAGCGGTGTATCAGTCGAAATACGCTTCACTGAGCCACCGCTATCGAGGGCAAGCCCCCTCCCACATGGGATTTGTGTACGACCAACAACTGTATTTTCTGGAAACACCTTTATGCCCAACATCCTCCTGGTGGAAGACGACGCCGCACTCTCCGAGCTGATTGCCAGCTACCTGGAACGCAATGGCTACCACGTCAATGTGCTCAGCCGTGGCGACCATGTCCGTGAGCGCGCACGCCTGAACCCGCCGGACCTGGTGATCCTCGACCTGATGCTGCCCGGCCTCGACGGCCTGCAGGTGTGCCGCCTGCTGCGTGCCGACTCGGCGGGCCTGCCGATCCTGATGCTCACCGCCCGCGATGACAGCCACGACCAGGTGCTGGGCCTGGAAATGGGCGCCGACGACTACGTGACCAAGCCCTGCGAGCCACGTGTACTGCTCGCCCGTGTGCGCACCTTGCTACGTCGCAGCAGCCTGTCCGAGCCCCAGGTGGCCAACGACCAGATCATCATGGGCAACCTGTGCATCGACCTGTCGGAGCGCACCGTGACCTGGCGCGATCAGGCGGTGGAGTTGTCCAGCGGCGAATACAACCTGCTGGTGGTGCTGGCGCGGCATGCCGGTGAAGTGCTCAGCCGCGACCAGATCCTGCAACGCCTGCGCGGCATCGAGTTCAACGGCACCGACCGCTCGGTGGACGTGGCCATCTCCAAGCTGCGTCGCAAGTTCGACGACAACGCCGGCGAGGCGCGCAAGATCAAGACGGTGTGGGGCAAGGGCTACCTGTTCAGCCGTTCCGAGTGGGAATGCTGAGCCATGTTTCGTGTATTGCTGCGCCTCTACCTGATCACCATCGTCACCTACAGCCTGGCGATCTATTTGATCCCTTCGTTGGTGATCCAGCTGTTCGAACACCGCTACATGAACTACAACATCGAGCAGACCCGCGGCCAGCAAAAGCTGATCGTCAAGCAATATCAGCGGGCGCCGGTAGAGCGTTGGTCACAGGTGACCGAGCAACTGGGCCGCGATTTTGCGCCGCTGAAAGTGCAATTGCTGTTGCGCCAGGACGCCAGCTACACCCCGGCGGAAGAACAGCTGCTGGAGCAGGGCAAGTCGGTGGTGCGCCTGGGCGAATGGGGCTGGATGGAGCAGATCAGCTCGCCGATCAATGAGCAGTTCGTGGTCAAGCTGACCATTCCGCCCGACCCCATGGACATGAACGTGCTGTATTGGGCGATCAACGTGCTGATCGTCGCCGCGCTGCTGGCCTGCCTGCTCATATGGCTGCGTCCGCACTGGCGCGACCTGGAACGCCTGAAAAGCACCGCCGGGCAACTGGGCCAGGGTAACCTGGCCGAACGCACCGGTCTTCCGGCCAGTTCCAGCATCGGCAGCCTGGCGTCGGTGTTCGACGCCATGGCCGACGACATCGAGCACCTGCTCAACCAACAGCGCGATCTGCTCAACGCCGTTTCCCATGAACTGCGCACACCGCTCACGCGCCTGGATTTCGGCCTGGCCCTGGCGTTGTCCGAAGATTTGCCCGAGGCCAGCCGCGAACGCCTGCACGGCCTGGTAGCACATATCCGCGAGCTGGATGAGCTGGTGTTGGAGCTACTGTCCTACAGCCGCCTGCAAAACCCGGCGCAACTGCCAGAGCGGGTCGAGGTGGTGCTCGATGAGTTTATCGACAGCGTGCTGGGCAGCGTCGACGACGAACTGGAAAATCCCGAGATCGTCATCGATGTCGCGCTCGACTGTGCCGTGGAGCGCTTCAGCCTCGACCCGCGCCTCACCGCCCGCGCTTTGCAAAACCTGCTGCGCAACGCCACACGTTACTGCGACAAGCGCATTCAGGTCGGCGTAAAGGTCTGCGCCAAGGGGTGTGAAATCTGGGTGGACGATGATGGCATCGGCATCCCGCTTGACCAGCGTGAACGCATCTTCGAACCGTTCTACCGCCTGGACCGCAGCCGTGATCGCGCCACCGGCGGTTTCGGCCTGGGCCTGGCCATCAGCCGACGCGCCCTGGAAGCCCAGGGCGGCACCTTGACGGCGTTGGCGTCGCCATTGGGCGGGGCGCGGTTCCGAGTGTGGTTGCCCACTGTCGATTAGAAAATTGGCCAGGGAAGGCGCACACTATTCCCCCGCTTTACCCGAGGAGAGATTGGCAATGACTGGTGTGCACACGTCTGCTCAACAAGGTTTCTCTACCCAGGCCGTCACCTATGCCCAGGGGCGGCCGGATTATCCGAGGCAACTCACCGGCTGGCTGGCCGACACATTGCGCATCAGCGCGCAGTCCAGCGTGATTGACCTGGGCGCCGGCACTGGCAAGTTCACCCGCTTGCTCAGCGCCCTGGCACCGACCCTGATCGCGGTCGAGCCGGTGGCGGCGATGGGCGCGCAGTTGACCCGACTGATGCCGGAGGTGCGTCTGCTCAATGGCACCGCTGAATCCATCCCGTTGCCAGCCGCCAGCGCCGATGCAGTGGTGTGCGCCCAGGCCTTCCACTGGTTTTCCACCGAGGCGGCCCTGGCGGAAATCCATCGCGTGCTCAAGCCCGATGGTCGCCTTGGCCTGGTGTGGAATGTGCGAGACGAATCGGTGGATTGGGTCGCCGCGATCACCGACATCATCACCCCGTACGAGGGCGATACGCCGCGCTTTCATACCGGTCGCTGGCGTGACGCGTTCAGCGGCAAGTATTTTTCCCAGCCCGAAGTCACCTGTTTCCCCTATAGCCATGTCGGCAGTCCTCAAGAGGTGATCATGGATCGCTTTCTCTCGGTGAGCTTTATTGCCGCGCTGGACGATGAGCCCAAGGCCCGCGTTACCGCGCAATTGCAGGCGCTGATCGACACCCATCCGGCGTTGAAGGGGCGGGATACCGTGGCCTTTCCGTATCAGACCCAGGCTTATGTCTGTCATCGACTGGCCTAAAAGGCATAAAGTCAGATCATATTGGTATAAGTCGTTATAAGAAAAATCGCTATCCTGCGGCCAGAAATTTATAAGGCCGCAGGTAGCTGTAATGGATGTGGGTAATGTTGGTTTCGTGGTTGCCGGCCTGATCGTGGGTTTTATCGTGGGCATGACCGGTGTGGGCGGCGGTTCGTTGATGACGCCGATCCTGTTGTGGTTCGGCATCAACCCGGCCACTGCCGTGGGTACCGACCTGTTGTACGCAGCTATCACCAAGTCCGGTGGCGTGCTGGTGCACAGCAAGAACAAGAACATCGACTGGACCATCACCGGCTGGCTGACCCTGGGCAGCGTGCCGGCGGTGTTGCTGACGTTGTGGTTTCTGGCCAGCCTGCATACTGACCCCAGCGCCATGAATGCAGTGATCAAGCAGGCGCTCGGTGTGGTGCTGCTGCTGACGGCGTTGGCGATTCTGTTCAAGAAAAGCCTGTTGGCGTTTGCCCAGCGGCATGCGGGCGACAGCTATCACATGAGCCCGCGCAACCTGAATGCGCTGACGGTGGTGACAGGGGCGATCCTCGGCACCATGGTGGCGCTGACCTCCATTGGCGCGGGTGCGCTGGGGACGGTGGCGTTGTTTATTCTGTATCCGTTCCTGGCCACGCGGCGGCTGGTGGGGACTGAGATTGCGCATGCGGTGCCGCTGACTCTGGTAGCCGGGTTGGGGCATGCCAGCATGGGCAATATGGATTGGCATCTGCTCGGGTTTTTGTTGATGGGGTCGTTGCCGGGGATCTATATCGGTAGTCATATGACGGGGAAGTTGCCGGATGGGGTGCTGCGGCCGTGTTTGGCGGTTATGCTCATGGCTATTGGCTATAAACTGGCTTTCTGATTGGGGGCACATCCGTTGTTTAGGTAACGGCTATTTAGGGTTTCGCCATCACCTAAATAACGGATATACACACAGTCAAAAACCTCAACCCACTACGCCAGGCCCATTCCCAATCTGCCAGACAAACGGCGGCTCAGCCCCATTGACCACCCAATCCCCCACAATCCGCGCCTTGTAAATCAGCGGATTATGCGACGACACCGTCCGCGCATTCCGCCAATGCCGATCCAGCGCCTTACCCTGGCGCACATCCGAAGCCCCCAGCGCATTAAACAACTCGCTGGTCGCTCGCTGAATCAACGACGACACCACCACCTGTGCGGTAGCCGACTCAATCTCGGCCGCCACATTGGCTTCGCGCTCTACCGCATCATCGCCCCCGAATCGCGCCACATACGCCCGTTGCGCGGGCAGTGTCGCCTTCAGCGCGCTCGCTTCGGCGGCATACACCAGTGCCGCCACTTCACCCACCACCTGCTGAATCTGCGCATCCTGGCTGACATGCGCCGCATTGCCATGGCTGTAGATGCGCTTGCGGCTGCGCACCTGATGCGCCACATCGCGCAGTGCCGCACGGCCGATACCCGCCAAGGTGGCCAGCAGCACCAGTTGGTAGAACGCGGTCTGGTATTTGAAGCGCGTGGCAAAGTCGATGACGTTATCCGCGTCCACCACCGCATCGGTAAAGCGTGACGTGCCGCTGCCAGTGGTGCGCTGGCCAAAGCCATCCCAGTCGTCACTGTGCTCCACGCCAGGCTGACGGGCGCGGGTCGCGGCGATCACGTCGCCACCGGTGTCGCTGCGTTGGGCGTACACATCGATCCAGTCGGCGAAGATGCTGCCGGTGCTATAGAACTTTTCTCCGTTGAGCTTCCAGTGGTCACCGTCGGGGCTGACCTGGGTGACCACGTCGCCAATGGCCACGTTGCCGATCTCGGTCCAGGCACAGCCGACGATATCGCCGTCCACAAATCGCTTGAACCACACATCGCGTCCGGCGCCGGGCGGTGCATTCAGGCGGTCTTCGGCAAAGGCGAAGTGCCCGCGCAGGGCCTGGGGCACGTTGGAGTCGGCTTCGGCCAGTTCGATCAGCAATTCGAACAACTGCGGCAGTGACGCGCCGCCACCGCCATATTCCACCGGTACGCGCACCGCGCCAAACCCCGCCTCCTTGAGCCATTGGATCGGCTCATGGGGCAGGGTGCGGCTGTGTTCGCGCGCTACGGCGCCTTCGGCGATGCGCTGGAAGATCGGGCGAAAGCGTGACGCCAGCGTGGGGTAGTCGACGCCGGTGGACAGCGGGTTGATGACGTGATGTTCGGTCATGGCGAGGCTCCTGGGCAGTGATCGATGCAGAGGCGATTGCACAGTCCGTGCCGGGTGCCGGGGCGCGTATTTCCGGGGAAAAACAGCGGGTCACTGTTGCCCTGGCAACAGCGGATCGACAAACCAGCGCAATCCAAAACACTGGCGACGCCATAGGGTCGTTGACCCAAGCCGCCTGGCCTGGGCGTTTCGCCGGCCTGGCACGCTTGCTGCTCAAGCCCTGGTACATCCCTTTTGTGCGAGGTACCGTCCGATGACTCAACACGCCGTGAAATTTGCCTACTGGGTGCCCAACGTCAGCGGTGGGCTGGTGGTCAGCAAAATCGAGCAACGCACCCACTGGGGCATCGACTACAACCGCAAGCTGGCGCAACTGGCCGAGGCTGCCGGCTTCGAGTACGGCCTCACCCAGATCCGCTTCACCGCCGGCTACGGCGCCGAAAACCAGCATGAGTCCGTGGCATTCAGTCATGCGTTGCTGGCTGCGACCACCAAGCTCAAGGTGATCGCCGCGATCCTGCCCGGCCCGTGGCAGCCGGCACTGGCGGCCAAACAATTGGCAACCATCGACCAGCTCACCAATGGCCGTATCGCGGTGAATATCGTCAGCGGTTGGTTCAAGGGTGAGTTCCAGGCCATTGGCGAACATTGGCTGGAGCACGACGAGCGTTATCGCCGCTCCGAAGAGTTCATCCGCGCCCTCAAGGGCATCTGGACCCAGGATGACTTCACCTTCAAGGGCGACTTCTACCGCTTCAACAACTACACCCTCAAGCCCAAGCCGCTGGGCCAGCCCGAAGTATTCCAGGGCGGCAGCTCGCGGGCGGCGCGGGACATGGCGGCGCGGGTGTCGGACTGGTACTTCACCAACGGCAACACCCCGGAAGGCATCAAGGCCCAGGTCGACGACATCCGTGCCAAGGCGGCAGCCAATAACCACTCGGTCAAAGTCGGCGTCAACGCCTTTGTGATCGCCCGCGACACCGAGGAAGAAGCGCGCGCCGTGCTGGCGGAGATCATCGACAAGGCCGACCCGGAAGCGGTGAATGCCTTCGGCGATGCGGCGAAACAGGCCGGCAAGGCGTCGCCGGAGGGAGAGGGCAACTGGGCCAAATCCAGCTTCGAGGACCTGGTGCAGTACAACGATGGCTTCAAGACCAACCTGATCGGCACGCCGCAGCAGATCGCCGAGCGCATCGTTGCGCTCAAGGCGGTGGGGGTGGACCTGGTACTCGCCGGGTTCCTGCACTTCCAGGAAGAAGTCGAATACTTCGGCAAGCGCGTGTTGCCGCTGGTGCGAGAGCTTGAAGCCAAGGCGGCAATCAAACAGGTGGCTTGATCCGTGCGAGCTTGATCCGTGCAAGTAGTGAGCGGGCTTGCTACAGGTGTTTTTCCAGGCGCAGGGCGGGAGTGTGGTCTTCGTAGTAGTCGTTGATCAGGGCAAAGCGCCGATAACCGTTGCGCTCATAGAGGTTGAGGGCGCCGGGGTTGTCGGTGCGTACTTCCAGACGTATGCAGGTGTAGCCCTGTGCCACGGCGATAGCTTCCACGCCGTTCAGCAACTGCTTGCCCAAGCCAATGCCGCGTGCATGCTCGGCAATGGCAATCGAATACAGGCGCGCCGAGCAGGCGCCCCGACGAAACAACACCAGCGCATAGCCGAGTAACTGCCGGTCATTTTCCGCCACCAGCAACTGGCCGTGGGCGCGGCTGACCATCCACTGGAAACTGCGCGATGACAGCCGGTCGCTGCTGAAACAGCGCTGTTCCAGTGCCACCAGTTCAGACACATCGTTGGAGGTTGCAACGCGAAAGCAAAGAGCCATATGACCGCCGTAAAAGTTGCGTAACGAAACGGGACTTCTCTAAATGATCGTGCTTAATAGAAAAGGTCGAGTTCTCTAAAGCGGATCAACTATTATGTCGGCGGTACAAGGTCATTGGCGTGAAGTATCGGAGCAAACAGTCGCGACGACAATAACTGACAAGGGTTATTTTCTCGCCCCCCTCAAAGGAACCCGTCAAGTCGTGATCATTGTCGAGCGCAAGGAAGATTGGGCCTCCTACTTCCCCAGCGAAGACATCGTCACCGCCCAGGAGTACCTGGAACAGACCCGGGAAACCGAGACTGGCAAGCGTGTGCAGGTGATCAACCTGTGCCGCAGCTACAAGTACCTGGGGCACGGTTATTACTGCTCGCTGCTGGCCGAAGCCCGCGGGCACAAGGTGATTCCGTCGGTGCGCACCATCAGCGAACTGACGAAGAAGTCGCTGTACGGGCTGGCCCTGGACGACCTGGATAAAACCCTCGATAAAGCCTTGAGTCATCATCTTTACAGCAATACCGAAGGCTTTACCCTGACACTTTACTTCGGCCGGACCAATATAGAACCGTTGCAGGACCTGGCCCGTCAGTTATTTGAAGCGTTCCCGTGTCCCATCCTGTTAGTTGATTTCAAAAGGAATAACGGCTGGCATATCGAAGGGATCAAGTCCGGTGTATTGCACAAGTTGCGCGATGACCAGGAAGATCAATTCGCCCATGCGCTGGATAACTTCAGCCGCAAGATCTGGCGCCAGCCGCGCTCACGTCGCCTGGCCCGTTATGACCTGGCCATCCTGCACGATCCTCAGGAACAGTTGCCGCCGTCCAACGCCAAGGCATTGGATAATTTCATCCGCGTGGGCAAGGGCCTGGGCATCGATGTGGAGTTGATCGAGCGCAAGGACTATTCGCGCCTGGCCGAGTACGACGCCTTGCTGATCCGCGAAACCACCAGCGTCGACAACCACACCTACCGTTTTGCCAAGAAAGCCGAAAGCGAAGGCCTGGTGGTGATGGACGATCCGGCGTCGATCCTGCGCTGTACCAACAAGGTCTACCTCACCGACTTGCTCAACAGCCACCAACTGGGCATGCCCGCCACCGAGATTCTGTACAAGGAACGACCGGAAGACTTCGAACGGGTCGGCGAGCGCCTGGGCTTCCCGCTGGTGCTGAAGATCCCTGACGGATGCTTTTCCCGAGGCGTGATCAAGGTGGAAAGCCAGGAGGCTTTGCTCAAGGCCACCGCCGAGTTGTTCGAGCATTCGGTGCTGTTGCTGGCCCAGGAATTCTTCTACACCGAGTACGACTGGCGCATCGGCGTGCTCAACCGCAAGCCGATCTTTGCCTGCCAGTACTTCATGTCCAAGGGCCATTGGCAGATCTACAACCACAAGGCCATCGGCCAGGACATCAACGGTGAATGCCGCACCCTGGCGGTCCATGAAGCGCCCAGGGCAGTGGTGGAGCTGGCGGTGAAGACCGCCAACCTGATCGGCGATGGCCTCTACGGCGTCGACCTCAAGCAGTCCGGTGACAAGGTGGTGGTGATCGAGGTCAACGACAACCCCAACCTGGATGCGGGCATCGAGGATGCGTACTTGCAGGACGACTTGTATGGCCTGGTGCTGGAGGAGTTCGTGCGACGCCTGGAGTTGAAACGTCAGGGCCAGGTCTGGTGACCCGGCGATGATCCAGCGTTTCGACCTGACCGATGGCAAGCTGCAGGGCGGGGAGAGTGACGCAGCCCCGGTCATGTTGTTCAACAACCCTGACCTGCCCGAACGTGAGTGGCTGCGCGACCACCACAAGCTGGACGAACACGCCCTGGCCTCGGCCCTGGACCCGGACGAAGTCTCGCGTATCGAATTTCACCCCGACAATCTGTTCCTGATCTGGAAACGGCCGGAGAACTACTCCGGCGGCGGCAACCTGGTGTTCGAAGTGTCGTCCTGCGGCCTGCTGTTTTCTCCCAGCCGCCTGCTGGTGATCGCCACCGACGAAACCCCGCTCAGCGGCCTGGGCAAGCGCCGTCCACTGCACACGCCGCTGGATGTGCTGCTCGATCTGTTGCTCAACAACATCCACCATTACCTCGGCCACCTGAAGGTGATCAAGCTGGTCGCCCGCGAGTTGCAGCAGCAGTTCAATGCGTCCATGAGCAACCACCACCTGATGCAGATGTTCAACCTCAGCGAGAGCCTGATCTATTACATCAACGCGCTGCACAGCAACGGGGCGGTGTTGTCGCGGTTGCGCAACCACGCGGAAAAGGAACATTTCAGCGCCGAGATCATCGGGCTGATCGATGACCTGATCATCGAGAACCACCAGTGCTACAAGCAGGCGGAGATCTATTCCAACGTGTTTTCCGGCCTGATCGATGCGCGCGGCAACCTGATGAACAACAGCATGAACAACCTGTTGCGCAAGCTCACGCTGATCAACGTGGTGTTCCTGCCGCTCAACCTGATTGCGAGCATCGGCGGCATGTCGGAGTTCAGCATGATGACGGCGGGGACGCCGTGGTGGGTGTCGTATCCGTTGTTCCTGCTGGTGATGGGGCTTGGGGCGGGGTTGATGGTGTTGGGGCTGAAGCGGATAGCGGGCGGCGCCAATGTGGTATGAACACCGGCTCCTACAGGGGTTGTGTCGTTCAGGCGCCGGGTTGCAAGGTCAAGACCTCGAACCCATCCGCCGTCACCGCCACGGTATGTTCCCACTGCGCCGACAGGCTGTTGTCCTTGGTGACCACCGTCCAGCCATCCTTGAGGCTGCGTACTTTCGAGCTGCCCTGGTTGAGCATCGGCTCCACGGTAAACACCATGCCTTCACGCAGTTCCAACCCGGTGCCGGGACGGCCGAAGTGCAGGACCTGCGGTTCTTCATGCATCTGTCGGCCAATGCCGTGGCCGCAATACTCGCGCACCACGCTGTAGCCGTTGGCCTGCGCGTGGCTCTGGATCGCGTGGCCGATATCCCCCAGGCGTGCGCCGGGCTTGACCTGGCGAATGCCGGCCCACATCGCTTCAAAAGTCTGTTCCACCAGGCGCCGGGCCTTGGGCGCGACGGTGCCGATCATGTACATCTTGCTGGAGTCGGCGATAAAGCCGCCTTTTTCCAGGGTGATGTCGATGTTGATGATATCGCCGTCCTTGAGGATGTCCTTGGCGCTGGGCATGCCGTGGCACACCACCTCATTGATCGAGGTGTTGATGCAGAAGGGGTAGTCGTACTGGCCCAGGCTCGCCGGGCGGGCCTTGAGGTCATTGCGGATGAAGGCTTCGACGGCGGCGTCCAGCTCCAGGGTGGAGCGACCGGCGGCGACAAAACCGTCGAGCATGGTGAAAACCTGGGCCAGCAGGCGTCCGGATTCACGCATCACCGCTAGTTGTGCGGCAGTCTTGATCATCAACTGCGCCCCCGGATCAGGTCGGGCTTGTCCAACAGCAGTTTGTTGATCAGCTCGTTGTAGCGCAGCTGCGGATTGAGTTCGGCGAGCAGCCCGATCTTGATCCAGAATTCGGCCTGGGCGTTGATGGAGCGGTCCATCGCGGCGCTGGCCAGGCGCAGTTGTTCGTGCAATTGGTCGGTGATCTTGACGATGCCCATGGTGTTCACTGTGTGGTGGCAATATACAAAGCGTATATGTTTCGTATGTCGACAGTAAACCCCTGGGCGCCAAATGGCGCTTGACCATTGACTTGCCCGCAGGCCGCCGGTTAGTTTCGTCACATGACATTTCAAGCCTTTCGCAGCCAGCCAAGCATTATTACCGCCATTCCTCATTTGGCGGGATAGCGCACGGCTGTACCCAAACCCGCCCTAGAGGCGGGTTTTGTTTTTCCGTCTCCAGGGTTTCTGACAAAAAGCCAGGAGACACCCATGAGCACCTGCACCGCGCCTCACACCGCCGACCCGGGACTGCTTGAGCATTACGTGAAGAAGATTCTTGCCGCCCCGGTATACGACCTGGCGGTGCGCACGCCGTTGCAGGCGGCCCCGGCCCTGTCGGCGCTGCTGGGTAACCAGGTGTTGCTCAAACGCGAAGACCTGCAACCGACCTTTTCCTTCAAGATTCGCGGCGCCTACAACAAGCTGGTGCAGCTTACGCCTGAGCAAAAAGCCCGTGGCGTGGTGACCGCGTCGGCGGGTAATCACGCCCAGGGTGTGGCCCTGGCGGCACGGGAACTGGGGATCGAGGCACGCATTGTAATGCCCGCCAGCACCCCGGAACTCAAGGTGCAGGGCGTGCGTTCACGCGGCGCCGAAGCGGTGCTGCACGGCGCGAGCTTCCCGTTTGCCCTGGCCCACGCGCTGCAGTTGGCCGAGTGGTCCGGGTGCACCTTTGTTTCGCCCTTCGATGACCCGGACGTGATCGCCGGCCAAGGCACCGTCGCCATGGAGATCCTGCGCCAGCAGCAAGGGCCACTGGACGCGATCTTCGTGCCGGTGGGCGGTGGTGGCCTGATCGCCGGCGTCGCCGCCTACGTCAAATACCTGCGGCCCGAGGTGCGCATCATTGGCGTCGAGCCCGAAGGTTCCAGCTGCCTGTTGGCGGCACTGCGGGCCGGTGAACGGGTGATACTACCCAGCGTCGACGGGTTTGCCGACGGCACGGCAGTGGCGCAGGTCGGCGCGTATGGCTTCGAGATCTGCCGCGACTGGGTGGATGAAGTCATCACTGTCAGCAACGACGAACTGTGCAGCGCCATCAAGTTGATCTACGACGACACGCGGTCCATCACCGAGCCTTCCGGTGCGTTGGCGGTAGCGGGCATCCGCCACTACGTGGCCCGTCATCAATTCCGCGGGCATACCCTGGTGGCGATCAACTCCGGGGCGAACATCAACTTCGATAGTTTGCGACATGTTGCTGAAAGGGTGGCTGCACAGGGCGCCGTTTAACTTGAAGCCCAGGGTTAAACGATTAATCGCAGCGGTTCGACGACGATTCCGTCGACACTGTTCAACCTCTATAACAACGCACAGTGCTTATGAGGAAAGGTTACAACGAGGGCCGTTTTTGCCGAGTAGGCTTGGGAGTTACAAGCGTCTGCCAGGGTCGGCAAGACGTGGCGGGCACGCGCCTGCCAGGTTCATGACAATCTGTTGGCAGTCTCAGAAAAGGAGAGGTTGACCATGCTTTCGGAACTAGAGCTTCGCAGCATCATTGAAGGAAGTTTCCTGCCTAAACGGTGCGAATGCACCAAAGCCGAAGATGCCTCGCTGACGATCAAGATCTATGACGACCGTGACCGTGACCGGGTGGATTTGGAAGTCAAAGGTATCAACGCGGACAAACTCGACAGCAGTCGAGCGATTTGCAACCTGATTGCCGGGTTGCGCGAAGACCTCAAGCACACCCATGCACCCGCCCTGCAACGCGCGGGAGGGCGCAGCTTCTATTAGCTTGACGCTTGAGTATGAGGGACCGAAGACCTGTGGGCCTGGATAAACGCCAGGCCCAATACGGTTTCTGTTGCCACCGCCAGCAGGATGCCTGGCCCCGCATTGCCCTTGATCCACTCGCCAAACCCCAATAGCGCCAGCACCAGGCACCCGGCGACAAACCCGGTGGTCAGGGCGCGGCGCGTGTCTGAAGGAGGCGCGTGACGGGCGCGGTAGAACATGATGCCGATGCCCAGGAAGAGCGCGGCGTTGCGGCGCGACACCATCCCGGTGGCGTTGGAATACTCCACGCTCCACAACCACAGCAGCAGGTCGGGACGCAGGCCCCAGACCAGTGCGAGGGCGAAGCACAGCAGGGCGGTGAAGGTGGCGAGGGTACGGAAGTTCAAGCGCATGGCGAATCCTTTCAGCCTTATGACAAGCCCGCAAGCGTACGCCTATTTGTGCGAGCCTGGCTCTATTGTTTCAACGCCTCAGTTCTGGAAGTCGCAGGCTTCGGACATTTTTCGGTAGCTCACGTCTTCTACCTTGCCTGCTTTATCCAGGAACTTGATATCCGCCTTGATGACCTTGCACTCATCGGTCGGGGTTTCGTTCATGGCCAGCACCTTGTCGATATTCATCGGCAGGCCGTAGTGGTAAGGCACGGGTTTGACGGCGGCTGTTTGATCGTCGGCCTGGGCCAGGCCAGACGCAGCCGCCAGTGCAAGGGTGGCACCGAGCATCAACGTGCGCAGTTTCATGGTGTTTCTCCGCAACAAGTGAGTACAACTTCACTCTCGGCTTGCGGGATTAACCATCGATTAAAGTTTGCCTGGCTGACAAAAGCTTCATCCAAGCTGATGGCGATAGGGCAGGTCCGGCCCGGTCTTGCCGCAGGTCATCGCCGCGGCGCGAATGGCAAAGCCCAGCATGACGTCGATCTGTGCCCGCGTGAGCTGTTGCAGGCCCTCTACCGAGTCAAGCTGCTGCTCGGTCAGCCAGGCAATCAACGCCGCCTGGAAGGTGTCGCCGGCCCCCACCGTGTCGGCCATCACCACCTTGACTGCCGGTTGCGACCAGTTGCCGTGCTGGCGGCTGAACACACTGGCACCGTCGCCGCCACGAGTGAGGAACACCAATTGGCAACGGTGTTGCAGCCAGCCCTGCAGCACGCTTTCCGGCGACTGGTCCGGGTAGAGCAGGTGCAGGTCTTCGTCGCTGACCTTGATCAGGTCGGCATGCTTGACCAGCTCCGCCACGCGGTCGCGCCACAGCTGGATGTCCGGCTGCGGGTTGAGGCGCACGTTGGGGTCGAGGCTGATCAGGCGTTTGCCGCTTTCGCGCTTGACCAGGTTCAGCAGGGTGTCGCCAATCGGCTGCACCACCAGGGAAAACGAGCCGATATGCAGGCCGCGAATGTCAGCCCCCAACGCGGGCAGGTGGGCGACTTCCAGCAGGCGGTCGGCGCAGCCTTCGCCTCGGAAGTTGTACTGCGGTGAGCCATCGGCACCCACGGCGACCATCGACAGGGTGGTCGGCGCGGCGAACTCCACCAGGAACCGCTCGCTCACGCCTTCATCCTTGAGCACCTGCAATAAGCGGCGGCCAAGGAAGTCGGTGGACAAGCCGCCGAACAACCCGGCCTCGATACCCAGGCGGCGCAGGCCTACCGCCACGTTGAACGGCGAACCGCCGGCAATCGCCTTGTAGTTGACCTTGGAAGCCTGCCCGCTGGCATCTTCCTCGCTGAAGAAATCAAACAGCGCTTCACCACACACCAGATACATAGTCGTTCGCTCTTAAAGGGTTGCCACGAGTTGTTGATAGCGCTCGTAAGCCTGCTGGTAGGCGCCTACGCTGCCCGCCACCGGCAGGGTCCGGCTGGCGGGGTCGACGCTTACGCATTTGTCGCACAGGCTGGCCAGCGCTTCGCCGGACTGGCACCACGCCGCCTGGATCGCCGCGCCCAGGGCCGCGGCTTCGCTTTGTTCGGTGCAGACCACTTCGGTATTCATGATGTCGGCCACCATCTGCCGCCACACCGGGCTCTTCGAGCCGCCGCCGATCAAGCGGATGCTCTGGCTTTGCAGGCCGGTCTCGCGCAGCAGGTCGAGGCCGTAGCGCAGGCCGAAGGTGGTGCCCTCGACCACGGCGCGGCACAGGTTGGCGCGGCTCAGGTTGGTCATGGTCAGGCCGTGCAGGCTGCCGGTGGCGTGGGGCAGTGCGGGTACACGCTCACCGTTGAGGAATGGCAGCATGCTCACGCCGTCGGCGCCGATGGGCGCCTGATCGACCAGGGTGTTGAACGCGGCCAGGTCGAGGTCGAACAGCTCGCGCATGACCCCGGTGGCGTTGGTCAGGTTCATGGTGCAGATCAATGGCAACCAGCCGCCGCTGGATGAGCAAAACGTCGCGACCGAAGCCTGGGGGCTGACGTTGGGTTGGTCAGCAAATGCATACACGGTGCCCGATGAACCCAGGCTCATGGTGATCACGCCGGCCGCGATATTACCGGTGCCAATGGCGCCCATCATGTTATCGCCGCCGCCGCTGGACACGATGGCGTTGGGGTTGATGCCCAGGCGTTCGGCGATGGCCGGCAGGATCGTGCCGACGCTTTGATCCGCTTCGATCAACGCCGGCAGCGCCGCTTCAAGGCGGCCGCTGGGATCGATGTGCTTGAGCAGGTCCACATCCCATTCACGGCTGCGCACATTGAAGTAGCCGGTGCCGGACGCATCGCCGTATTCCGCGACGGCCTCACCGGTGAGCCAATAGTTGAGGTAGTCGTGGGGCAGCAGGATATGCGCAATGCGCGCGAACAGGTCCGGGTGCTGTTCGCGGGTCCACAGTAGCTTGGACACGGTATAACCCGGTGCAATCGCCACGCCGAGGCGTTCCAGCGAGCCGTTCTCACCGCCCAGATAGGCCAGCAGGCGCTCGTTTTCAGGCGTGGTTTCGGTGTCGCACCACAACTTGGCCGGGCGCAATACCTCACCGTGTTCATCCAGCAGCACCAAGCCATGTTGCTGGCCGGACACGCCGATACCGAGGATATCCTGGCCGTCCACACCGGCCTGTTGCAGGGCGCGGTGGGTGGCCTCGGTGAAGGCGTCCAGCCATTCCTGGGTGTGCTGTTCGCGGCGGCCATTGGCGCCGCTGATCAGGGTGTGCGCCGCAGCGCCGAGGCCCAGTACCCTGCCGCTGGAGGCGTCAAGAACGATGGCCTTGGTGCCTTGGGTGCCGCAGTCGATGCCGAGAAACAGGTTTTGCTGGGTCATGAGGGGGTGCTCAGCAGTTTATTGTTCGAGTTGGCAATGCATTCCAATGTGGAAGGGGGCAAACCCCCTCCCACATGTTTAAGTCGGTTTCTTCAGGAGATGCTCCAGGGTTTTGGTCACGCCGTGATCACGCAAGCTTGCATAACACCGTTCGAACGCTGCCACAAACTCGGCCGACTTGGGAATAGCCGTGCCAAAAATCTCTTCCACCCCCAGCAGGCGCTTGCTGATCAGTGCATCGTCACTCACCAGTCCCTGGCAGAACTCGGCACGCGGGTCGGGGATCTTGTAGCTCACGCCATGCTCATCCACGCCTTTCAGGTACAACGCCCAGGCCGCCACCACCAGCGCCGCACGCTCCGTCTCGCGCCCATCGGCAATCAACCGGTTGATGGTCGGCACGGTGAACTTGGGAAACTTCGACGAGCCATCGGAACACACGCGCTCCAGTTGATCGGCAATCGCCTGGTTGGAGAAGCGGTCTACCAACGTCTGCTTGTACTCCGTCAGGTCGATGCCCGGCACCGGCGCCAGGTTCGGCGTGACGTCCAGGTCCATATAGGCGCGCATGTAGGCTACGAACAGCGGGTCATTCATGGTCTCGTGCACAAACCGATAACCCTTGAGAAAACCCAGGTAGGTCAACGCCAGGTGGCTGCCGTTGAGCAGGCCGATCTTCATTTCTTCATAGGGCGTAACGTCATCGGTGAACTGCACGCCGACCTTTTCCCAGGCCGGGCGCCCGTTGACGAATTTGTCTTCCAGCACCCACTGCACAAAGGGTTCGCACACCACCGGCCAGGCGTCGTCGATACCGTGCTCGTCATGCAATTGCAGGCGGTGGGCGGTGCTGGTCATCGGTGTGATGCGGTCGACCATGGCATTCGGGAAGCTCACGTTGGCCTTGATCCAGTCGTGCAGCTCGGCATTGTGCAGCGCCGCGAACGCCAGCAGGGCCTTGCGGGTCACGGCGCCGTTGTGCGGCAGGTTATCGCAGGACATCACGGTAAACGCCGGGGTGCCGGCGGCGCGGCGCTGGGTCAACGCGGCGCAGATAAAGCCGAACACGGTTTTCGGTGCGCTCGGGTGCGCCAGGTCGTGCTGGATCTGCGGCAGGTGGGCCATGAACTCGCCGTTGCTGTCGTCGATGCAGTAGCCGCCTTCGGTGATGGTCAGCGAGACGATGCGAATGGCCGGGTCGGCCAGTTTGTCGATCAGCGCCTGGGCGCCGTCTTCGGCCAGCAGCATGTCGCTGATCGAGCCGATCACCCGCACCTCGGTGTCATCGGTGTCGCCCAGTTCGTACAGGGTGAACAGGTAGTCCTGGCCCGCCAGGTCGTCGCGGGCCTTGCGGTCCTCGGCACGCAGGCCGACGCCGCAGATGCTCCAGTCCAACCCTTCGCCAGTGTTCATCAGCGCATCGGTGTAATACGCCTGGTGCGCACGGTGAAAACCGCCGACGCCGATATGGGCGATGCCCTGGGTGGTGCTGGCAATGGCATAGGTGGGCAGCTTCACTTGCGGTGCCAGCTGGGTGAGGTTGTGTTTATTCAGTTTCATCAGTTCAATCTCGCGAAATCAGGCGGCAGCGCGCAGTGGGCGGGCCACGGCCACGCCATCGGTGTCGAACAGATGGCAGTGCGCCGGGTCCAGGTGCAGGTGCAGCGTCTCGCCGTACTGGCTGGCCATGTCGCCACGGATGCGCATGGTCAGCGGCTCGCCATTGGCGGTGATGACGTGGCAGAAGGTGTCGCTGCCCAGGCGCTCGCCGACGTCGGCGGTGACGGTCAGGGTGGTTTGGCCGGGCGTGGCGATTTCCAGGTGCTCCGGGCGAATGCCCAGGGTCACCGCGCTGCCGGCGCTCAGGGTGGCGCTGCTCAACGGCAGGTTGATGGTGGTGCCGGCATCCAGTTGCACTTCACAGCCCTGGCCTTCGACGCGGGTGACCTTGCCTTTGAGGAAGCCCATCTTCGGTGTGCCGAGGAAACCCGCCACGAACAGGTTGGCCGGCTGGTGGTACAGCTCCAGCGGCGAGCCGACCTGCTCGATACGGCCACTGTTGAGTACCACCACTTTGTCGGCCAGGGTCATGGCTTCGACCTGGTCGTGGGTCACGTAGATCATGGTCGCTTGCAGTTCTTTATGCAGGCGCGCCAGTTCCAGGCGCATCTGCACGCGCAGGGCGGCGTCGAGGTTGGACAGCGGTTCGTCGAACAGGAAGATCTTCGGGTTACGCACAATTGCCCGGCCAATGGCCACACGCTGGCGCTGGCCGCCAGACAGTTGCTTGGGCTTGCGCTCCAGCAATGGCCCAAGTTCCAGGATGCGCGCCGCTTCGCTGACTTTGCTTTCCACCAGTTTCTTGTCGACACCGGCCAGGTCGAGGGCAAACGACATGTTCTTGCGCACGCTCATGTGCGGGTACAGCGCGTAGGTCTGGAACACCATGGCCAGGTCGCGCTTGGCCGGGGTTACTTCGGTGATGTCGCGCCCGTCCAGTTCGATGGTGCCTTCGCTGACTTCTTCCAGGCCAGCGATCAGGCGCAGCAGCGTGGATTTACCGCAGCCCGAGGGGCCGACGAACACCACGAATTCCTTGTCGTTCACTTCCAGGTCGATGCCCTTGATGATGGAAAAGCCTTCGAAGCCTTTTTGCAGATTCTTGATTTTCAGGTTGGCCATGAGGGGCCTCCGCTAGGAATTATTATTTAACGGCGCCGAAGGACAGACCGCGCACCAGCTGTTTCTGGCTGATCCAGCCAAAGATCAGGATCGGCGCGCAGGCCAGGGTCGACACGGCGGACAATTTGGCCCAGAACAGCCCTTCGGGGCTGGAGTAGGAGGCGATCAGCGCGGTCAGCGGCGCGGCGGCGGACGAGGTCAGGTTCAGCGACCAGAACGCCTCGTTCCAGCACAGTATCAGCGACAGCAACACGGTTGACGCCAGGCCACCCTTGGCAATCGGCAGCAGTACGCGGACCATTTCCTGCCACAGGGTGGCGCCATCCAGGCGGGCGGCTTCGAGGATGTCCTTGGGGATGTCCTTGAAGTAGGTGTAAACCATCCAGACCACAATTGGCAGGTTGATCAGGGTGTAGATGATGATCAGCGCGATGCGTGTATCCAGCAGGCCGAAGCTCTTGGCCAGCAGGTAGATCGGCATCAGCACGCCCACCGGCGGCAGCATCTTGGTCGACAGCATCCACAGCAGCGTGCCTTTGGTGCGCTGGGTTTCGTAGAACGCCATGGAGTAGGCGGCCGGCACCGAGATCAGCAGGCACAGGGCGGTGGCGCTGAAGGCGATCAGCACCGAGTTCCACGCATAACTGAAGTAGTTGCTGCGCTCGTTGATGTGCAGGTAGTTCTCCAGCGTCGGCGTGAAGATGAACTGCGGCGGCGTGGCGAACGCATCGATCTCGGTCTTGAAGCTGGTCAGCACCATCCAGAAGATCGGGAAGAAAATCAGGATCGCGATGGCCCAGGCCAGGGTGCCGAGCAACAGGCTTTGCAGGCGGCGGGATTGTTGAAGCGTCATGGCGCGGCCCTCAAGGCTTGTCAGTCAGGTTTTTGCCGATCATCCGCACCAGGATGATCGCCGCGATATTGGCGATGACCACGGCAATCAAGCCGCCGGCCGAGGCCATGCCCACGTCGAACTGCACCAGCGCCTGGTTGTAGATCAGGTACGCGAGGTTGGTCGAGGCGTAACCGGGGCCGCCGTTGGTGGTGGTGAAGATTTCGGCGAACACCGAGAGCAGGAAGATCGTTTCGATCATCACCACCACGGCAATCGGCCGGGCCAGGTGGGGCAGGGTCAGGTGCCAGAAGATCGCGATGGCGCCGGCACCGTCCAGGCGCGCAGCTTCCTTTTGTTCCTGGTCGAGGGACTGCATGGCGGTCATCAGCAGCAGGATCGCAAAGGGCAGCCATTGCCACGACACGATGATGATGATCGACAGCAACGGGTAGTGCGCCAGCCAGTCCACCGGCTCGGCGCCGAACAGCTTCCACACGGCAGCGAGAATCCCCGACACCGGGTGGAAAATCAGGTTCTTCCAGATCAGCGCGCCGACGGTAGGCATGATGAAGAACGGCGAGATCAGCAGCACCCGCACCAGGCCACGACCGAAAAACTCACTGGCTTCGAGCAGGGCACTGATCAACACACCGAACACCACACTGATCAGCAGCACGCTGCCCACCAGCAACAGGGTATTGGTGGCGCCGGGCAGGAAGCCCGAGTCGGTCACGAAGTAAGCGAAATTTTCCAACCCCACGAACTCGTTTTCACCGGGGTAGAGCAGGTTGTAGCGGATCAGCGAAAAGTACAGGGTCATGCCCAGCGGCACGATCATCCACAGCAGCAGCAAGGCCACCGAGGGGCTGACGAGGAACCAGCCGGGGTTGGCCAGGCGGTTTTTGGCGGGTGTATTCATTAGGGTCAAGACCAGTCAGATACGAATCGGAGCGCGGTCAATGTGGGTGGGGGCTTGCCCCCTCCCACATTTGACTGTGGGTGGGGCTGGCTTATTTGGGGTAGCCCGCCCGCTTCATCTCACGCTCGGTGGTGGTCTGCGCGGCGGTCAAGGCTTGATCCACTGTCTGCTGACCGGTCAGCGCGCCCGAGAAGAACTTGCCGACCTGGGTGCCAATCGCCTGGAACTCAGGAATGGTCACCAACTGGATACCGATATACGGCACCGGCTTGAGCGTCGGTTTGGTCGGGTCCGCGACTTTCAACGATTCCAGCGTCACCTTGGCAAACGGTGCGGCTTTCATGTACTCGTCGCTGTAGGTCGACTTGCGCGTGCCTGGCGGTACGTTGGCGACGCCGTCGGTCTTGGCGACCAAGGCACCATATTCCTTGGAGGTGGCCCAGCTGGTGAACACCTTGGCGGCGTCCTTCGCCTTGGAACTGGTCGGGATCGCCAGGCTCCAGGAGTACAGCCACGACGTACCTTTGTCGGTCTTTTCATGAGGGGCAAAGGTGAAGCCGACATGGTCAGCCACTTTGCTCTGGGTCTTGTCGGTGACGAACGAGCCGGCCACGCTGGCATCCACCCAGATCGCGCACTTGCCGCTGTTGAACAGCGCCAGGTTTTCGTTGAAACCGTTGCTGGAAGCGCCCGGCGGGCCGGATTTCTTCATGTTGTCGACGTAGAAGTTCAGCGCGTCCTTCCATTCAGGGCCGTTGAATTCCGGCTGCCATTTCTCATCGAACCAGCGCGCCCCGTAGCCGTTGGCCAGGGTGGTGATCAGCGCCATATTCTCGCCCCAACCGGCTTTGCCGCGCAGGCACAGGCCGTATTGCTCTTTGCTCTTGTCGGTGAGTTTGCTGGCGAATTCGCCGATCTGGGTCCAGGTCGGGTGCTCGGGCATGGTCAGCCCGGCGTCCTTGAACAGATCGGTGCGGTAATAGGTGATCGAGCTTTCGGCGTAGAACGGCAGGGCGTACAGCGAGCCTTTGACGGACAAACCGTCACGTACTGAAGGGAAGACATCGTCGAGGTCGTAGGACGCCGGCAGATCCTTCATCGGCTCCAGCCAACCCTTGGCGCCCCACAGTGCAGCTTCGTACATGCCGATGGTCAATACATCGAACTGCCCACCCTGGGTGGCGATGTCGGTGGTCAGGCGCTGGCGCAGTACGTTTTCTTCGAGCACCACCCAGTTCAGCTTGATCTCCGGATGCTCGGCCTCGAAGGTTTTCGAGAGCTTTTGCATGCGGATCATGTCGCTGTTGTTGACGGTGGCAATGGTCAGGGTCTGCGCGCCAAAGCTGACGGCGCTGAGGGTCATGCAGGTGGTCATGCAGGTAGAGACGAGCAGTGCTTTTGCTGTGAACTTCATCGCGCACTCCATTTCCGCGCCCAGGGGGCTACGGAAGGACAGTTATTGTTGTTGTGTCTTCCTACAAGGAGTCAGGAAGAGTGTGCGTCGATTACAGCCTTGAAACGGCGATGTGACAAATCCTTGGGAGCACTAGGACTGATACTTTTTTGCACTTGAGTTCAGGTGGGTGCTTGAAGCCGGCGGGCATCCGAAAACCTGGCGCCCTGAATAGCGCGGTGGGGCCAGGTCTTCGCAGGTTACGACGTTACGGCTTAATAGGATCTTTTTTCATGCGTGGTCAGCTCTTTGATCCACTGTGGATCCACAGGCTTGCGCCATTGGCCACGGGTGTAAATTTTCAGGCCTTTTGCGTCCCACTCGGCCATCTTCTTCTTCACTAACTCGGTGTACTCGGATGCCCTGCATGAAGTTTCGGCCCAGGGGTCGACGATCCAGGCGTCTTTCCATTCGGATTGTGAAAAATCAATGGTGGCTTTACCTCCCGAGGCCGGTCCGCCGACAACTGTGAATACGTGGTCGCCTCTTTCCACATACCATGTTTGGGCCTTTCCTCCGCTTTTTTTGATGATGTTTTCGGATAGCAAAGCCATTTCCCCACAGTTTCCAACCCCGGACTTCACAATCAGGTTTGGACGGTTCAACGCCCCAGGCGGTACGGTCTTGCGCAACCAGTTAATCGTCATATCCGCGGCCTCAGCGCGGGCCAGGTCCGCTTTTGAGTGCATTTGGTTAGCAGGCCCCAGGCCGGTGGCTTTCATGGAACGGTTCACGCTGTCTCGCGCTTGTTGTGCGTAGAATTTGTTTTGCTGTTCAGCGGTCCACGATGTGAAGTTGGCGGGATGGTCCAGCGCGGTAACCTGGTTGGGTTGCAAGGCAATATCCGCTTTATCAATCGCTTTGGCCCGCTGTAGCTGATAGACAACCTCGCGTTGCTGTTCATCCGTCAGATTCTTGCACATTGCTTTTAACTCATCGATGTCCTCTTTCAAGTAGCCCGTGCGCTCCAGATCTTCAAAGGCAAATTTCAATTTTGGCAGCGCAATGAAATTGGCATCAAACGGTAAGTTGGCAACACCTTGACGGATGCTGAATTTATTCCGGTAAGCCCTCACCATCGGCAGCTCCCTAGGCGTGCATTTATTGAACGTCAGTTGGCTGCCGGGTGTCTCCTCCAATCGTGCGTAGTAGAACTCGGCGGTATCCGCCTCGATCACCAGGTATTTGGCGGTACTGCCGGGTGCCGTGTCGTTAACGATCACCCCACGCAGTTCACGTTTATCGTCGACAGCATCAGTGATGCGGTTGAGCTTGACCACGCGTGTTTCTCGCTCCAGCCCCTCACTGTTTTGTGCGCTGAAAAAGCCGAATTCGGGTTCATTTTTGAGTGTGCCGGTGATTTTTGATTTGTAGACAATGGGCTTGGTCCCAGGCACCGGATGCAATTTTGGCGCCCTTTCGCCGTCGACCATTTTCCAGCGGCGGCGTTCGAAAATCACAAACTGGCCCTTGCGCAGGAACTTCGGCGCTGAGGGAAACAGGCGCACGTGCTCAAGCGCCTGAAGTTCCTGCTTCAATTCGCCGGATACCTCCTCGATGAACTTGGTAAAACAGACGTCGTTGGCACCGCGCTTGACGCGGCCGCCGATACTCGGGGCTGGGCACCAGGCTTCAAAGCTTTCCAGCGGCGTGTAGTGGTCGGCTGACTCCAGGTCTCGTAGCAAGCCTGGTTGGCGAGAGTCGTAGCGGTAAACCTTGCCCTCGTTGATCAAGTCGAAGCCATGGGTGCGCGTGACGGTATAGGCATCTGCGGCCAAAGGCTTTTCGGTGACCAGGGCTTTGGTGCCGTCGGAAAAGGTTTCTTGTTTCAGGACCGAGGATGTGTCAGACACAAAACCCTCAAGCGCAGGACCATAAGCGGCCATGGTCTTTGCGTCGTAGGCATACCACTCACTGCCCTGGCGTATGGCGGTGATGTTGGCCCGGTCCTGAGCCCCGGAAAGCCACACGCTGCCATTGGCCATGTCAGCTGTCTGCTCAGTTAGCTGGCCATCCTGTAGCCGGCTCAACGAGCGGGTTGATTGCGTGGTAGTGGCAGCCGTGAAGTCCTTGAGCTCAATTGCTTCAACCTCTTTAACGCCAAACTTCTCGATAAACCCTGCGGATACCTTGGCAGCCGCCCAAGATGCAGCAGATTTGGCCAAGCTCCACAAAGTGTTGGCGCCCTCTGTGGCAACAAGGATCGCGACATCAATGCCAAGGTCTACGCCTGCTTTCAGGAATTGGCCGTGATAAAGGTCTTCCAAACTGCTGGTGCCGGGCAAGGAGTGCCATATGGCCTTGAAGAAGTCACGGGGTTGCGTGGCCGTTTCAAGTGTATTGCTGGACCAATTACGGTGAAGGTCGACAAAGTCGGATCTGTACAGGTATGTGGAGTCGACCATCACGTTGGCCAATTTCGATAGTCTTCCAGCCACATAATGGGGGGAGAACGCGTCATTTTCCTGGTGGGCAGGGAAGGACACCGGTAACGGCCAGGGTTCGTTGTTGTCATCCAGGAGGCGTTGATCGGTGGCTCTCAAAACGACTTCTGATTTAACCCCCGATTTAGGTTCAGTGCCGGTCTTGAAAGCCTCGGCATCGATTTCCAGGCTGACTTTTTGGCCTAGGGGGGTATCCGGATCAATGTCGGCAATTCTTATAATCTGGCCCCACGTCGGGTAAACCGCAAAATCTCTTCTGGCCCCGTTGTAGATCGACGTGATCACCATGCCGCTGCCGGCGCCTTCAACGTTCAAAAACTCTACGTCGCCATAAAGCAGGCTCTTGCGTTCTTCGACAGGCAGCTTGTTGAGCATATTCTCGAACAGTGTCGTGGTATGCCGCCTGCGAAGATTGAAATCCGCCTTTATAGCCTTGTCGAATTCATCGTTGATCACTGGAAAGCCAGGTTCCCTGGCCTTTTTACGCAGGCTGTCGACATCCACATGATTGCCTTCCTGCCCCCAGCTTTCATCCAGCCTGCCTGCTTCATAGATTTCTGCCAGGCTATAGTGTCTCCCGCTGATCAAACCAGCGAGTTCGTTTTCAATCATAAAGCGTTTTTCATAGTCGATATGGCTGCCGAACTGTTCTCTTAGTACTTTCAGTGCCATGTCCCTTCTATTGGGCGCTTCAACTGTTCTCAGCCACTGGACGGCTTCGGCGGTGGCCTGGGTGGATGCCTGGAGTTTCTGCTGGCTGTCTTTCAATTGCTCCAGGGTGTAGTTGTTCTTATCAACGTTGTTATGGATGGCCGCCCAATCCAATAACGGATTCATTTGCGCGTAGCTGTATATCTGCGCTTCCAGTGCTGAGATAGGCCGGATGTTATGAAGACTCATGATTTCCGGGTACGTCATGTTTGCGGTCGCGCCAGGAGCTGTCCATTCGATCCGGTTGACCGCAGTCGTAAACTCGACATCCTCCGGCGAGCCGAGCGTTACTTGTTTCGGTACATCCTTCACCAGTAATTGCGGTGCCGCCCCTTGTAGAAGCAAGTGCGCAACTGCCGGTGCAAGGTGACGAGGGATGCCTTTGTTCTCAACCAGGTGTTGCGTGAAGAGTTCGCGCCTGAAGTGAGTGTTGCGCCCAACGTTATCGTTGTCGGTCAAATCAGCTCCGGCAATGGTCTTGTGTTGAGTGCCGGCCGTTGGATCAACTTCCAGTACCAGGTACGTCAAAAGCAAATTCCTCAAGCTGGTTGAGGTTGCAGCCACCTTCATGCTGGTTTGCAGATCGGTGGCGAGTTCAAGCGCATCGCTGCTGGTAAGCAGTTGCTCCAGTGCCTGTTCAGGATCGGTACTGAGGTTGGCAACCCTCATGCCGAGGTAATTGAGGAGGGTGTTATTGGCGCCGATCTTTTTTTTCACCTCTTCGACCAGTTGATCGCGTTGCGCGGCATTCAGCGGCAGTGGCGTCGACAGGAACCCCCAGCGATTGCCCAGGGGAGGAGAGTGGGGAGCCCGCGTCTGCAAGGCCTTCAGCAAATTGTCGTTGTCTGCTTTTGATGACACTGGGTACCAGTTGTTGTGCGAGATGAATTCGGCAACCGTTGTCACGCCCTTGGGTTGATGGGAAGAGTCTGGATCGACCACAAGGCGCCTGGAGCCGCTGTCCGGTGTCCAGTTTTCCAAGGCTTGGATCAGTCTGTAACGGTCGTTGCTGTCACCCACTGCGGTGTTTTGCCGGGCCAGCCAGCCCATTGTGTTTTCTGGGTTATCAGGTGGATTGGGAAATTGTTGGGTGCGGCCCATCAAGGCAGCCTGTTGGTCAAATCTCGTGCTGCCGGGGGTGTCGCTGAGGCTATAAAAGTTGGCCACCCATTGGTAGGGAGCACCGTTGGATTCGGCGTGAAGCAGTGCAATGGGTTGTGTTTGATTCGCGAATGCCTGCGCTGCGGTTAGCACGGGCGCCAGCGCGTCAAAGTAATTGGGGTACTTTTGCGCGAATGCGGTGGCAGTGAAACGCTGTTCTTGCGCCCCAACCTTGCTAACCAGCGCGTTGTCCGTGGGGTCATAACGCAAGGAAGCCAGGTCAACCTTCTGCTCATGCGCCCACGCCTTGAAACCCTGGCTATTGAGGGCTTTGTGCAGGTAGGCCCGCCATTGACCGAACAGGCTGTTGGGCGGTATCAGTTGGATGATTTTCGATGCGGCTTGTTCGGGGGCGAGTTTCAGTTCAAGCATTGCACGATGAACAGTGGTGGCAAGCTCACCTTCGGCGCGCGCCAAAAGGTCTTCGGGGGTGTCTTCAGCTTCCACAGGCGCCGCCCGGCTGGCTTTGATGGCGGCGGCCAGTTTTTCAAGTGGCGAGGGGGAGAGCGGTGTAGAGGCCAGCATTTGCGTCACGGCCTGCTGGTTTTGCCGTACGGCGACAGACTTGGGGGCGTTCAACGAGGTGTCGACCAATGCGGGGAACGTTTTTTTCTGAACCAGCGCTAAACCACGGCTTAGCAAGGTGATCAGTTGGCGTTCTTTCCAGTCCGGTTGTTGGAGGGCTGGCTGAAGGTGAACTTCTTCATTGTAGAAACGCATCACCTCGTCCAGTGTTGCAGTGGGCGGAGCAGGGTAGTGCACATCGGCATCAGCGCCTGCGGCCATCCGTTGCACCACATCCTTTATTTCGACCCAGACATTACTCCAATCTTCTGACACATCGTTCAGGGTGAACGTGGTTTCCACGCCTTTCACCTTGGCCGTCAGGGCTCCTTCGACGGGGTTGATGCGGGCGGTCTTAGGGTCAAGGCCTTGTTTCTGCGCAAAGTCGGTAAAAGTGGCGCTTGTGAGCGCATTCAGAAGCTGCTGGCGAACTTGATTGAAGGTTGAATACTCGGGCACTTCATTGAGCAGAGGTGGTGTGTCATTTCCGCCATTCAACGCTGGCAATTGTTTTAGCAGCGTCTCGCTGCACTGCCATGCCAGCGCCTCGTCGGCCTCCTGAACCTTTTGGGCTGCGGTCAACGGCGCATAGCGAGCGAGGCGTTGATCCAGTTGCTCCGCTGGCAGATCCACGATTTGTTGCTTGGCTCGCTGTTGACGTTGCTTGACGGGGGCATACTGTTGCTCGTAAAGCGGGTCGGAATGACGTAGCGAAGGAAATGTTCCTTCACGAATCAACTGCCCAATTTTGAATAACGTATCCTCATTGTAGTTTCGGGAATAATCACGGGGCAGTTGCATGCCATAGAAGTTGGTAATCAGCTCAGGAAACGCCCGGTCTTGCCCGAAAAATCTGAAAGGTTCACGACTGGAGCCCGCCACCTTTGTGGCCGCTTTGAAAACCGCCGATGTTGCCTTTGAAAAACTGTCTTTGCCGTACTGGCTGATATCAATGTCGTGGTCGTGGTCCTCCGGCTGCAGGAAGAGGCGCCCGGCGGGGTCGATCACCAACGATTCAATATCGATGTCATGGGTTTGGGCAAACGATTTGAAGGGCTCCGAGCGCAGTGCATCATCCAGCTCGGCAAGGGCCAGGCCAAAAGTGGAGTCGGGCTCGACAGGAACCGTGTATTGGGTGCCTTTTAGAGCCAGCTCTTTATCGTTAAGCAACGTGTTGATCACGGTGTAGGCTGTATTGATCGCCAACTCCGCATCAGCCTTGTCAACCAACGTGTCGGCGAACTTGCGCAGCGAGGCGTTGCCTGTGTCTTGGCTGGGGGGCGTGTTCTGCAGATCTCGACGTACGCGCGAAGAAACAGGGAGAGTTTTCGGCGCGCTGGGTACAGGGCTGACAATTATTTCTTGAATCAACTGGGTGTAGGTTTTTTGCGGACTGAGCGCACTTGGCTGATCAAGAAGTTTCTCGACCTCTGCCCGTGCTGCGGGAGCTGTCAGCGGATCAGGCGAATCCATCAGTCGTTGCCTGATCTGCTCGCACAGGCTTGATTGTTCTTTTGTCGCTCTGAATCTGAGCAAGGATTCAATGCGCTGACGCGTGTGATCCGGCAGATCAACCGGCGGGGTGAAAGGTGTCTGGCGTTGGTCGACGGGGTTAGCGAAAAGTCCGATGACGATGGAGGTGACCGAGGTGCGGAGCGGGCCAGCCGGTGGTTTCGGGTTATCACGCTGTGCAGTGGTCGCGCGGTGGTTTGAGACTGGAAGCCCGATCATAAGAAGTCCTCAACAGCAGCGGATATAGGCAGGAAATTCCGCGCAAATGGAAAATGGAAGACACTTTTCTTACGTGGCAACCAGCGCTGTTAGGTTCCTTTTGAATTTCCCAATAGATCTATCTAGGGAGGCGTCGCTGTTTCAGGCGAGGTTCTGCTCAGTCAGTCGCTGCACCGCCAGGCGACGGTAGTGGGAAGGGGTCATGCCCTTGAGTTGCTGGAAGCGCCGGTTGAAGTTGGAGATATTGTTGAAGCCCGACTCGAAACACACATCCGTCACGGCTTTATCCCCATCGGCCAACAACTCGCAGGATTTGCTGATACGCAACCGGTTGACGAACTCGATGAATGTGCGCCCGGTGGCCTGTTTGAACACGCGAGAGAAGTAAGTGGGCTTCATGCCCAAGTATTCCGCCACTTCTTCGAGCGGCAACTCCCGCGCGTAGTGGGCGAAAATGTAGTCTACGGCGCGGTTGGTGCGGTCGATGCTGTGTTCATCGGCCAGTTGCGGCGTGGTCACACCGGAAAGCAGTTGGTAGTCCTCACAGGCGCTCAACACGTCCATCAGGATAAAGAAGTGCCCCAGGCGCGCCATGCCTTGGGCGTCCTCGATGCGTTGCATCAAGGTCATGGCCTGGGCGATGGTCTTTTTGCAGCGAAACTCGATGCCGGACTGCGCCCGCTCCAGCAGCGGCGCCAGGCTTTTGAGTTCGGCGAAGATGTGGCTGCCGTGCTCGAACAGCTCATCGGTGAAGTTCACCAACATGTCGCGCTTGGGCACCACCTCGTCTTCCTCCACCTGGCTGATCCAGTTATGGGGCAGGTTGGGGCCGGTGAGGAACAGGCTTTCCGGGTAGAAGTTGCCGATGTAGTCACCGATAAACACCTTGCCTGAGCTGGCGACGATCAGGTGCAGCTCGTATTCCTTGTGGAAGTGCCAGCGCACCAGCGGGCAAGGGAAACCGTGTTGGCGATAGATAATGGACAGGCCGTTGTGGTCGTCCATCAGTTCGTAGGAAGGGTCGGTGATGCGCGTTGCTCGGGTCATGCTGCCGTCGCTTTATTGTGGTTGCTGCGTAGGATAATGCCCCCTTGCGCACGACCTCGCCAGCGTCGATGTTTATACGTTGCGGTTTTTTGCCTCGATCCACTGGGACATGTACTGCGTACTTTTGTGGGCATGGTGGCGCAGCATGCTGCCGGTGAAGTTATCGCGGCGATGGGCCGACAGGCGGCCGCGGCACTGCTCCAGGCAGGCCACCAGCGCCGGGCCATGGATGTTCTGGTCATACCGTCGGGCCAGCAGTCGGCGACCGTCTTCCTGGGCCTGGTTCCAGCGTTCACGGTCTTGATACAGGGCAACCGCCGCTGCCGCGAGGGCCGGGGCGCTTTGTTCCACGGCGCCAGGCCACGGCTGTTCATCCCCCATGGCTTCGGCACCGATCGGCGTGGTGACGTTTGGCGTGCCGCACAGCATTGCATCCGCCAGCTTGCCCTTGATCCCGGCGCCGAATCGCAACGGTGCCAGGCAGATGCGCGCTGCCGTCATCACTTGCAGGGCGTCTTCGGCCCAGTTCATTACATGAAAGCCCTGCGCCGGGTTGTGCAGGGCCGTGGCTTTGGGCGGGGTGTAGGCGCCATAAATGTGCAATTGCGCTGCCGGGAGTTGCTGGCGGATCAGCGGCCACAGGCTGTTCTTCATCCACAGCACCGCATCCCAGTTGGGGGCGTGGCGGAAGTTGCCGATGCTGAGGAAATGGGCGCGGTCTTCAAATGGCGCGAAGGGCTCGGTCGGCGGTTCCAGCATCAGCGGGCACCAGTGGAGCAGGGCGGCGGGCACCTTGAACTGCTCGGTGAGCAGGCGTGCCTCTGCGTCGGAGATCATCAGGCTGATGTCACAGCGATAAATCGCGGCAATCTCACGCTTGGCAATGTCAGTGTCGGCCATGAGCCGGAATTCTTCCTCCAGGGCCAAATTGAACAGGGCGCTGAAGTCGTTACGGTCTGGATGCGTCCTCAGGTGGTCCTTGAGGTGCTGGTGCCGGGCATCGCGCAGGCTTTGCAGGTCGCTGGTTTCCAGGACGCGCAGGGCATCGGGGCATTGTTTCTCGACACGCCAGCCAAACTGCTCTTCCATCATGAAACGGTCGAACAGCACGATATCCGGGGCGAGTTCGCGGATAAAATCATCGAAACTGCTGTTATTGAGTTCGATGAGGCATTCGGCGATGCCCAGCGCAGGCAAATCGGCCTTGTGCTCGCCGATGGTTGCGGGGCTGCTGAAGGTTATGTCCCAACCTTGTGTCAGAAAGCTCTCGAGAATCTGCATCATATGCCCGCCTGCGGCCGAGGAACGCGGCTCCGGCCAGACATAACCAATGACCAGGACTTTGGTGGCAGGCTGATTCATCAACAACAGGTTCCTTGAAGGGCAGGGCGATCGGCGCGCAATTAAACCATAACCGGCGGCATGAGAATTTATGTCTGGCGGTAGGTAGCCATCGCACTTTGTGGTTAACTTCCGCCTCTCGAATTCGTTTCATCAAACCCAGCATAAGGATTCTGTTCATGGCTCAAGTCACCCTTCGTGGTAATCCTGTCCAGGTTGAAGGCGAACTGCCGAAAACCGGCTCCACCGCTCCTGAATTCAGCCTGGTTGCTGTCGACCTGTCGCAAGCGACCCTGGAAACCTTCGCCGGCAAGCGCAAGGTTCTGAACATCTTCCCAAGCGTTGATACCCCGACCTGCGCGACCTCGGTACGCAAGTTCAACGCCCAGGCCAACGACCTGAGCAACACGGTCGTGCTGTGCATTTCCTCTGATCTGCCGTTTGCCCAGAAGCGTTTCTGCGGCACCGAAGGCCTGGACAATGTGCTGAGCCTGTCGGACTTCCGCAACGCCGACTTCGCTGTCGACTACGGCGTTTCCCTCGCCGACGGCCCACTGCAGGGCCTGACCGCCCGCGCCGTGGTGGTACTGGACGAGAACAACACTGTGCTGCACAGCGAGCTGGTTTCCGAAATCGGCCAGGAGCCGAACTACGAAGCAGCCCTGGCTGTTTTGAAGTAACTGTTTCGGTACGTTACTGTCGTTTTGCAGTAACACGCGTGATGCATGATTGCGGCCTGGCCTAGTCCAGGCCGTTTTTATTTGTGTCTCAACTGCTTAGCGAAATAGCGGGCAGACTAAGATCAGAAGTTAAAAGTTGTAAGCCCAAGGTAAATAGCCGGTAAAGGCGCTTTTCTAAATGCGCCCCAGTGCTTATCTTTCAGCCTCCCAAAGAAGAAGCTCTCGCGCCCAATGGTTGATCACTCCATGCAATCCTCCCCTCGTAAGTCCCGCCGCTGGCTGTTCGGCCTGCTTGTGCTGCTGGTTATCGCCGGCCTGTGCTGGAAGTTCTGGCCCGGCAGCCATAAGGATGGCGCCGAAAAGCCCGCGGGCCATGCCGGCAAGACGGGGATGATGCGCCCGGGGTTCGGCGGCTCCGCCGGCCCGATACCGGTGCGCGTGGCGCCCGCCGTGCTGGGGGAGTTCCCGGTGTACTACAAGGCGCTGGGCACGGTGACCGCGCTCAACACCATCAATGTGCGCAGCCGGGTAGGCGGCGAGCTGGTGAAGATTGCCTTTGAGGAAGGCCAGATGGTCAAGGCTGGCGACCTGCTCGCCGAGATCGACCCGCGCAGCTACCAGAACGCCTTGCTCCAGGCCCAGGGCACGCTGATGCAGAACCAGGCCCAGTTGAAGAACGCCCAGGTCGATGTGCAGCGTTACCGCGACCTGTACGCCCAGGACAGCATCGCCAAGCAGACCCTGGACACCGCCGAAGCGCTGGTCCTGCAATACCAGGGCACGGTCAAGACCAACCAGGGCGCGGTGGATGACGCCAAGCTCAACCTCGAATTCACCAAGATCCGCGCACCGATCAGCGGCCGCGTGGGCCTGCGCCAGGTCGACGTAGGCAACCTGGTGGCGGCCAACGACACCACCTCACTCGCGGTGATCACCCAGACACAACCGATCAGCGTGGCCTTCACCCTGCCGGAAAACACCCTGGAAACCGTGCTCACCCGCTACCACGCCGGCAACAAGCTGCCGGTAGAGGCCTGGGACCGTGGCGACGTGAAGAAGCAGGCCACCGGCGTGCTGCAAAGCCTGGACAACCAGATAGACGTCACCACCGGCACCCTGAAGTTCAAGGCGCGTTTCGATAACAAGGACCAGGCGCTGTTCCCCAACCAGTTCGTCAATGTGCACTTGCTGGCCGATACCCTGCATAACGTGGTGCTGGCGCCGTCGGCGGCGATCCAGTTTGGCAACACCGGAACCTTCGTCTACGTGCTGGACGGTGACAAGAAGGTCAAGATGCAGCCCCTGGTGGTCGGTGATTCCGATGGCGACAACACGGTGATCAAAGAGGGCCTCAAGGCTGGCGACCGCGTGGTGTTGGAAGGCACCGACCGCTTGAAGGACGGCAGCGAGATCGAAGTGGTCAACGACAGCAGCGAAGTGCCGACCACCCCGACCGAACACTTGCAAGGCAAGCCTGCGGCTAAAGGGGAGACCGGTGCCACCGCCGGCAAGGCGCAAAAGGTCGGTTCATGAACCTGTCGCGGCTGTTTATCCTTCGCCCGGTCGCCACTACGCTGAGCATGCTGGCCATTGTCCTGGCCGGCATCATCGCGTACCGCTTGTTGCCGGTGTCGGCCTTGCCCCAGGTGGATTACCCGACGATCCGGGTGATGACCCTGTACCCCGGGGCCAGCCCGGACGTGATGACCAGTGCGGTCACCGCACCGCTGGAGCGCCAGTTCGGGCAAATGCCCGGCCTTACACAGATGGCCTCCACCAGTTCCGGCGGAGCGTCGGTGCTGACCCTGCGTTTCAACCTCGACATCAATATGGATGTCGCCGAGCAGCAGGTGCAGGCCGCGATCAACGCGGCCACCAACCTGCTGCCCAAGGACCTGCCGGCGCCGCCGGTGTACAACAAGGTCAACCCGGCGGACACCCCGGTGCTGACCCTGGCGATCACCTCCAAGACCATGCTGCTGCCCAAGCTCAATGATCTGGTGGATACGCGGATGGCGCAGAAAATCGCGCAGATCAGCGGCGTCGGCATGGTCAGCATCGCCGGCGGCCAGCGCCAGGCGGTGCGCATCAAGGTCAACCCCGAGGCCCTGGCGGCCAACGGCTTGAACCTGTCCGATGTGCGCACGCTGATCGCCGCGTCCAACGTCAACCAGCCCAAGGGCAACTTCGACGGGCCGACCCGTGTGTCGATGCTCGATGCCAACGACCAGTTGGTCTCGCCCGCGCAATATGCCGAACTGATCCTGGCCTACAACAACGGCGCGCCATTGCGCCTCAAGGACGTGGCGCAGATCGTCGACGGCGCTGAAAACGAACGCCTTGCCGCCTGGGCCAATGAAAACCAGGCGGTGCTGCTGAATATCCAGCGCCAGCCGGGTGCCAACGTGATCGAGGTGGTGGACCGCATCAAGGCATTGCTGCCCAGCATCACCGACAACCTGCCGGCCGGCCTCGATGTGACGGTGCTCACCGACCGTACCCAGACCATCCGCGCCTCGGTCAAGGATGTGCAACACGAATTGCTCATCGCCATCGCCCTGGTGGTCATGGTGACGTTCCTGTTCCTGCGCCGGGTCAGTGCAACGATCATCCCGTCCATCGCCGTGCCGCTGTCGCTGGTGGGCACCTTTGGCGTGATGTACCTGGCCGGATTCTCCATCAACAACCTGACGCTGATGGCGCTGACCATCGCCACCGGGTTCGTGGTGGATGACGCGATCGTGATGCTGGAGAACATTTCCCGCTATATCGAGGAAGGCGAAACACCATTGGCCGCCGCCCTCAAGGGCGCCAAGCAGATCGGTTTCACCCTGATTTCTCTGACGCTGTCGCTGATTGCAGTGTTGATCCCGCTGCTGTTCATGGCCGACGTGGTCGGGCGCCTGTTCCGTGAGTTCGCCATTACCCTGGCGGTGGCGATCCTGATTTCCCTGGTGGTGTCCCTGACCCTCACGCCGATGATGTGCGCGCGCTTGCTCAAGCGTGAGCCAAAGGAGGAAGAGCAGGGGCGTTTCTACAAGGCCAGCGGTGCCTGGATCGATTGGTTGATTGCGCGTTACGGGAGCATGTTGCAGTGGGTGCTCAAGCACCAACCACTGACCCTGCTGGTGGCCATCGCGACACTGGGACTCACTGTATTCCTGTATCTGGTGGTGCCCAAGGGGTTCTTCCCGGTGCAGGATACCGGCGTGATCCAG
This sequence comes from Pseudomonas sp. DR208, assembly GCF_019823005.1. Lineage (NCBI taxonomy): Bacteria > Pseudomonadati > Pseudomonadota > Gammaproteobacteria > Pseudomonadales > Pseudomonadaceae > Pseudomonas > Pseudomonas sp. DR208. The sequence goes on along the minus strand of NZ_CP081944.1, from coordinate 3,738,771 downwards.
GGCATTTCCGAAGCACCGCAGTCGATTTCCTTTGCCGCCATGAGCCAGCGCCAGCAGGAGCTGGCCAAGATCATCCTGGCCGATCCGGCGGTGGAAAGCCTGTCGTCGTATATTGGTGTGGACGGCGATAACGCTACCCTCAACAGCGGGCGCCTGTTGATCAACCTCAAGGCCCACGGCCAGCGTGACTTGAGCGCAGCCCAGGTGATCACCCGTTTGCAGCCGGAGATCGACAAGCTGGTGGGCATCCGCCTGTTCATGCAGCCGGTGCAGGACCTGACCATCGAAGACCGTGTGAGCCGTACCCAGTACCAGTTCAGCATGTCCTCGCCGGACGCCGAGCTGCTGGCGCTGTGGAGCGACAAGCTGGTGCATGCGCTCAGCCAGTTGCCGGAACTCACTGATGTGGCCAGCGACCTGCAGGACAAAGGCCTGCAGGTGTACCTGGTGATCGACCGCGATGCGGCCTCGCGCCTGGGCGTGAGCGTATCGACCATCACCGATGCGCTGTACGACGCCTTCGGCCAGCGGCAGATTTCCACCATCTACACCCAGGCCAGCCAGTACCGCGTGGTGTTGCAGGCCCAGTCCGGCGAAACCCTCGGGCCGGACGCGCTGAACCAGATCCACGTGAAAACCACCGATGGCGGCCAGGTGCGCTTGTCCAGCCTGGCCCATGTGGAACAGCGTCAGGCGCAGTTGGCGATTGCCCATATCGGCCAGTTCCCGGCGGTGATGATGTCGTTCAACCTGGCCCCCGGCGTCGCGCTGGGCAAAGGCGTGGAGCTGATCAACCAGACCCAGAAAGACATCGGTATGCCGGTGGGCGTGCAGACTCAGTTCCAGGGCGCAGCCCAGGCGTTCGAAGCGTCGCTGTCGAGCACCTTGCTGCTGATCCTGGCGGCGGTGGTCACCATGTACATCGTGCTGGGTGTGCTCTACGAGAGTTACATCCACCCGATCACCATTCTCTCGACCTTGCCATCGGCGGCGGTAGGGGCGTTGCTGGCCTTGCTGCTCAGCGGCAATGACCTGGGCATGATCGCGATCATCGGCATCATTCTGTTGATCGGTATCGTCAAGAAGAACGCGATCATGATGATCGACTTCGCCCTCGACGCTGAACGCAACCAGGGCCTCGACCCGCAGACCGCCATTTACCAGGCGGCGCTGCTGCGCTTCCGGCCGATCCTGATGACCACCCTGGCGGCGTTGTTCGGCGCGGTGCCGTTGATGCTGGCCACCGGTTCCGGCGCGGAATTGCGCCAACCGCTGGGCCTGGTGATGGTCGGCGGTCTGCTGGTGAGCCAGGTGTTGACGCTGTTCACCACCCCGGTGATCTACCTGTACTTCGATCGCCTCGGCCGCCGCTGGCGCAAAGAGCCGCAAAGCCTGGAGCCGGTTGAGTCATGAACCTGTCCGGACCTTTCATCCGCCGGCCGGTCGCGACCATGCTGCTGAGCCTGGCGATCCTGTTGCTCGGCGGTGTCAGCTTCAACCTGCTGCCGGTATCGCCACTGCCGCAGATCGATTTTCCGGTGATCGTGGTATCGGCCAGCTTGCCCGGCGCCAGCCCCGAAGTGATGGCGTCTACCGTGGCCACGCCGCTGGAGCGTTCGTTCGGCGCGATTGCCGGCATCACCACCATGAGCAGTTCGTCGAGCCAGGGCTCCACCCGGGTGATCCTCGCGTTCGATTCCGACCGCGACATCAACGGCGCGGCGCGGGAAGTGCAGGCGGCGATCAACGCCTCGCGCAACCTGCTGCCCAGCGGCATGCGCAGCATGCCCACCTACAAGAAGATCAACCCGTCCCAGGCGCCGATCATGGTGCTGTCGCTGACCTCGGACGTGTTGCAGAAGGGCCAGTTGTACGACCTGGCCTCGACCATTCTTTCCCAGAGCCTCTCGCAGGTTCCGGGTGTGGGCGAAGTGCAGATCGGCGGCAGCTCCCTGCCGGCCGTGCGCATCGAGCTGGAGCCCAAGGCTCTCGACCAGTACGGCGTGGCCCTCGATGATGTGCGCAACACCATCGCCAACGCCAACCAGCGCCGGCCCAAGGGCTCGCTGGAAGACAATGAGCGTAACTGGCAGATCCAGGCCAACGACCAGTTGGAAAAGGCCAAGGACTACGAGCCGCTGCTGATTCGCTACCAGAACGGCGCTGCCCTGCGCCTTGGGGATGTGGCCAAGATCAGCGACGGTGTGGAAGACCGCTATAACAGCGGCTTCTTCAATAACGACTCGGCGGTACTGCTGGTGATCAACCGCCAGTCCGGTGCCAACATCATCGAGACGGTGCGGCAGATCAAGGCGCAGTTGCCGGCGTTGCAGGCGGTGCTGCCGTCCAGCGTCAAGCTGAGCCTGGCCATGGACCGCTCGCCGGTGATCACCGCCACCTTGCATGAAGCCGAGATGACCTTGCTGATTGCCGTGGGGCTGGTGATCCTGGTGGTGTACCTGTTCCTGGGGAATTTCCGCGCCTCGCTGATCCCGACCCTGGCGGTGCCGGTGTCGCTGGTGGGCACCTTTGCGGTGATGTACCTGTACGGGTTCTCGTTGAACAACTTCTCGCTGATGGCGTTGATCCTGGCCACCGGCCTGGTGGTGGACGATGCCATCGTGGTGCTGGAGAACATCTCCCGGCACATCGACGAAGGCGTGCCGCCGATGAAGGCGGCGTACCTGGGCGCACAGGAAGTCGGCTTTACCTTGCTGTCGATGAACGTGTCGCTGGTGGCGGTGTTCCTGTCCATCCTGTTCATGGGCGGGATTGTCACCAACCTGTTCCGCGAGTTTTCCATCACCCTGTCGGCGGCGATCATTGTGTCGTTGATTGTCTCGCTGACCCTGACCCCGATGCTCTGCGCGCGCTGGCTGAAACCCCACGTCAAAACGCAGATGACCGGTTTGCAACGCTGGAGCCAGAAGATCAACGACCGCATGGTCGCCGGCTACGCCACCAGCCTGGACTGGGTGCTGCGCCATCGGCGCCTGACCCTGCTCAGCCTGTTGCTGACCATCGGCATGAACGTGGCGCTGTACGTGGTGGTGCCGAAAACCTTCATGCCCCAGCAGGACACCGGCCAATTGATCGGTTTTGTGCGCGGTGACGACGGCCTGTCCTTCAGCGTGATGCAGCCGAAAATGGAGACCTTCCGCAAGGCGGTGCTCAAGGACCCGGCGGTGCTCAGCGTGGCCGGCTTCATCGGCGGCAACAACGGCACCAACAACGCGGTGATGCTGGTACGCCTCAAGCCCATCAGCGAACGCAAGGTCTCCGCCCAGGCGGTGATCGAGCGTCTGCGCAAGGATGTGCCGCTGGTGCCGGGCGGGCGCCTGTTCCTGATGGCCGACCAGGACCTGCAATTCGGCGGTAGCCGCGACCAGACCAGTGCGCAGTATTCCTACATCCTGCAAAGCGGCGACCTGGCGGCGTTGCGCCTGTGGTACCCGAAAGTGGTCGCGGCGTTGCGCGAGTTGCCGGAACTCACCGCCATCGACGCCCGTGAAGGTCGCGGTGCGGCGCAGGTCACGTTGATTGTCGACCGCGACCAGGCCAAGCGCCTGGGGATCGACATGAACATGGTCACCGCCGTACTGAACAACGCGTACAGCCAGCGGCAGATTTCGACCATCTACGACAGCCTCAACCAGTATCAGGTGGTGATGGAGGTCAACCCGAAATATGCCCAGGACCCAATCACCCTCAACCAGATGCAGGTGATCACGTCCACGGGCGCACGGGTGCCGTTGTCGACCATCGCCCATTATGAGAACAGCCTGGCCGACGACCGCGTCAGCCACGAAGGCCAGTTCGCCTCGGAAGACATCGCCTTCGACATGGCGCCCGGCGTGACGGTGGAGCAGGGTACGGCCGCCATCGAACGGGCGATTGCCAAGGTCGGCTTGCCGGAAGACGTGATTGCCAAGATGGCCGGTACCGCCGATGCCTTCGCGGCCACGCAGAAGGGCCAGCCGTTCATGATCCTCGGCGCGCTGGTGGCGGTGTACCTGGTGTTGGGCATTCTGTACGAAAGCTACATTCACCCGCTGACCATTCTCTCGACCTTGCCCTCGGCGGGTGTCGGCGCCATGCTCGCCATTTACCTGACGGGAGGCGAGTTCAGCCTGATCTCCCTGCTGGGCCTGTTCCTGTTGATTGGGGTGGTGAAGAAAAACGCGATCCTGATGATCGACCTGGCGCTGCAGCTGGAACGCAATGACCGCATGGGGCCGCTCGAATCGATTCGCAGTGCCTGCCTGCTGCGCTTGCGCCCGATCCTGATGACCACCCTGGCGGCAATCCTCGGCGCCTTGCCGTTGCTGCTGGGGGCGGGCGATGGCGCGGAAATGCGCCGTCCTCTGGGCCTGACCATTATCGGTGGCCTGGTGTTCAGCCAGGTCCTGACCCTTTACACCACCCCGGTGGTTTACCTTTATCTCGACCGCGCGCGCCACCGCTTCAACGCCTGGCGCGGCGTGCGGACCGATGCTGCCCTGGACACTGCGCTATGACCGATTCAACCTTTGCCCGATTGGCCCTGTTCCGGGGCTCCCGCGTGGCGAGCCTGGTGCTCTGCGGCGTGTTGCTCAGCGCCTGCGCCGTCGGCCCCGACTACAAACGCCCGGAAGTGGTCGAGCCGGCGCAATTCAAGGAAGCCAAGGGTTGGCGCCAGGCCACCCCCAGTGATTCCCTGGCCCGTGGCGCCTGGTGGGAGTTGTACGGTGACCGCCAGCTCAATGAGCTGGTGCTGCGCCTGAACAGTTCCAACCAGACCGTGGCCCAAGCCGAAGCGCGCTTTCGCCAGGCCCAGGCACTGGTGCGCAGTTCCCGTGGGGCGTTTTACCCCACCGTCGACCTGAGTGCCGGGAAAACGCGCGCCAGCCAGGGCACCGGCAGCAGCAGCGCCAGCCTGAGCAGTTCCAGCAGCGGTATCCGCGACACCCTCAATGCCCAGTTGGGCGTGAGCTGGGAAGCGGACATCTGGGGCAAGCTGCGCCGGGGCCTGGAAGCCAATGAGGCCAGTGCCGAAGCCAGCTCGGCGGACCTGGCGGCGATGCGCCTGAGCCAGCAGTCGGAACTGGTGCAAAGCTACCTGCAACTGCGCGTCATGGATGAACAGACGCGCCTGCTGCAAGCGACCCTGGAGACTTATCAGCGCTCACTGCAAATGACCGAAAACCAGTACCGCGCCGGTGTTTCCGGCAAGGACGCGGTGGCCCAGGCGCAGACCCAGCTCAAGACCACCCAGGCCAGCCTGATCGACCTGATCTGGCAGCGCGCCCAGCTGGAAAACGCGATTGCGGTACTGATTGGCGAGGCGCCGGCCAACTTCAACCTGGCGGTGAGCAAGGACATTCCGGCGCTGCCGCAGATCCCGGTGAGCCTGCCGTCGCAACTGCTTGAGCGTCGCCCGGACATCGCCTCGGCCGAACGCTCGGTGATCGCCGCCAACGCCAATATCGGCGTGGCCAAGGCCGCCTACTACCCGGACCTGACCCTGAGCCTGGCCGGTGGTTACTCCAGCAGCACGTACGCCGACTGGATCAGCCTGCCGAACCGCTTCTGGTCGGTAGGGCCGAAGCTGGCCATGACGCTGTTCGATGGTGGCCAGCGCTCGGCGGAAGTCGACCGTACCGTAGCCTCCTATGACGAGACGGTGGCCAAGTACCGCCAGACCGTGCTGGATGGTTTCCGCGAAGTGGAAAACTACATGGTGCAGCTCAAGGTGCTGGAGGACGAAGCGGTGGTCAGCAATGAAGCACTGGAAGCCGCCCGTGAATCGTTACGCCTGACCCAGAACCAGTACAAGGCCGGGCTGATTGCCTACCTGGATGTGGTCACTGTGCAAGCCACAGCCTTGAGCAATGAGCGCACGGTATTGACCTTGCTGCAGACGCGCCTGGTGGCCAGTGTACAACTGATCGCCGCCTTGGGCGGTGGCTGGGACGGGCAGACGCCGATTGCCGACAAAAATTGAAGATGAACTCGATCCCATGGGTGGGCTTGTTGTGGTGAGCGGGCTGCTGGCACAGTTGGCCTAGACAAACCCTCGGATTTGAGTCGTTTTTAAGTCATATGATTGGCGTCAAAATGCCACTGATGGCCCTCTGGTAATTAATCAACTGCCCGAGAATTATTCTCGCTACAATCGCCCGCTTTGCCATTTCGCACGGGCCTCTCGGGCTCGCTGCGCACGAGAAGTCCCATGCTCATCGGTAGTTATTCGCCCTCACTGGTCGTGATCTCACTGTTCGTCGCGATCCTCGCTTCCTATACCGCACTGGACCTTTCCGGGCGCATCGCCACCGCCAAGGGACGCGCCGTTTACTTATGGATCACTGGCGGATCCATGGCGATGGGAGTGGGAGTGTGGTCGATGCACTTCATCGGCATGCTGGCGCTACGTTTACCGTTTGCCCTGGGCTTCGACCTGGGGATTACCGCGCTGTCGTTGCTGATTGCGGTGCTGTCCAGCGGCTTTGCCTTATGGCTGGTCAGCCAACCGCGCCTGCCGGCCTGGCAGCTGGGATTGGGGGCGCTGATCATGGGCACCGGCATTGCCTGCATGCACTACACCGGCATGGCGGCGATGCGCATGATGCCGGGCATCGACTACGACCCGACGCTGTTTGGCGCTTCGTTATTGATTGCGGTGGTAGCCTCCGGTGCAGCGTTGTGGATCGCCCATAATCTGCGCCGCAATACGCCGTATGTGCGCCTGGCCCGGGGTGGCGCGGCGGTGGTGATGGGGTTTGCCATCGTCGGTATGCATTACACTGGCATGGCAGCCGCACGCTTTGCCGATGAGAGCTTCTGCGGCGCGGCACTGAACGGTTTGAGCGGCAAGGGCCTGGATAACCTGGTGCTGGTTACCACCCTGGCGGTGCTGGCCATCGCCTTGCTGACGTCGTTGCTCGACGCACGCCTGGAAGCGCGCACAGCGGTTCTCGCCGACTCCCTGAGCCAGGCCAACCAGGAACTGACCCACCTGGCCCTGCACGACATGCTCACCGGCCTGCCCAACCGCACCTTGCTTGCCGACCGCATCCAGCAAGCCATGCAGGCGGTGAAAGAGCAGGGCGGCTGTTTTGCGCTGATGTTTATCGACCTGGACGGCTTCAAGCCGGTCAACGATGCTTTTGGCCACCATCTGGGCGACCAGTTGCTGCGCGAAGTCGGCCAGCGCCTGCGCGAAGACTTGCGCAGCCACGACACCCTGGCGCGCATCGGCGGCGATGAGTTCGTATTGCTGGTGCAACTGACCCAGCCGGACGATGCCCTCGGCCTGGCCGAGCGTCAGGTGCTGCTGATCAACCGCGCCTTCCAGGTGGCCGAACATGAGCTGAAGATCTCCGCCAGCGTGGGTATCGCCATGTTCCCAGGCAACGGCAACAGCCCCCAGGAACTGCTGATGAACGCCGACGCGGCGATGTACCACGCCAAGGGCGTGGGCAAGAACGGCTACAGCTTCTTTGATGCGTCGATGAACACCAACGCGCGCAAGCAATTGCAGTTGTTGCAGGACCTGCGCAATGCGGTGGAACAGCAACAATTTCGCTTGTACTACCAGCCCAAGTTCGACGCGGCCAGTGGCATTGCGGTGGGCGCCGAAGCGCTATTGCGCTGGGAGCATCCACAGCAGGGCCTGTTGTTGCCGGCGACGTTTATCGAACTGGCGGAAAAGACCGGGTTGATCATCCCCATCGGCGAATGGGTACTCGATGAAGCGTGTCGCCAAATGAGCCTGTGGTACGCCCAGGGCTATGAAGATTGGCGTATCGCCGTGAACCTGTCGGCGCTGCAGTTCTGCCACGCCGGGCTGGTCAAGAGCGTGGCCGAGGCCCTGGAACGTCATCGGTTGCCGGCCAACAGCCTGACCCTGGAAATCACCGAGACCACCGCCATGAGCGACGCCGATGCGAGCATGACGGTGTTGCAGCAGTTGTCGGACATGGGCGTCGATCTGTCCATCGACGACTTCGGCACCGGTTATTCCAGCCTGATGTACCTCAAGCGCCTGCCGGCCAACGAGTTGAAGATCGACCGTGGGTTTGTACGCGACCTGGAACACGACAGCGATGATGCCGCCATCGTCTCGGCCATTGTTGCCCTCGGCCAGGCCCTGGGCCTGCGTATTGTTGCCGAAGGGGTGGAAACCGATGTGCAACAGAACTTTCTCACGCGCCTGGGGTGTAACTCCCTGCAAGGTTACCTGCTGGGCCATCCGTTGCCGGCGGAAGAGTTCATGGTCGACATCCAGCGTGCCGAAGACACCTTGGCGCCTGACAAAAGCCGTGCGTGACGGGTATTCTTGGATCCAGCCCTAAACATCAGGTTGAATCAGGAGACCGCACGCATGGACAAAGTCGTCATCATCACCGGGGGCAGCCGTGGGATCGGCGCCGAGACGGCGTTGCTGGCCGCTCGCCAGGGTTATCGCATTTGCATCAACTATCAGTCTGACGAAGAGGCTGCCCACCGTGTGCTCGAACAAGTCCGCGCCCTGGGCGCCCAGGCGATTACCGTGCGCGCCGACGTGAGCATCGAAGATGAAGTGATTGCGCTGTTCCATCGCGTCGACACCGAGCTGGGCCGTGTCACTGCATTGGTCAACAATGCCGGCACTGTGGGGCACAAATCCCGTGTGGATGAGATGTCCGAGTTCCGCATCCTGAAAGTCATGAAGACCAATGTGCTGGGGCCGATCCTGTGTGCCAAGCACGCGGTGCTGCGCATGTCGCCCAAGCATGGCGGGCAGGGCGGCAGCATTGTCAACGTGTCGTCGGTGGCGGCGCGCCTGGGGTCGCCCGGCGAGTATGTCGACTACGCTGCGTCAAAGGGCGCGCTCGACTCCTTCACCATTGGTCTGTCAAAGGAAGTGGCGGGTGAGGGCATTCGCGTCAACGCGGTGCGTCCTGGCTACATCTACACCGACTTCCATGCCCTTAGCGGCGACCCTGATCGGGTCAGCAAACTCGAATCCGGTATCCCCATGGCCCGTGGCGGGCGCCCGGACGAGGTGGCGGAAGCGATTATCTGGTTGCTGTCGGACAAGGCGTCGTATGCCACCGGGACGTTCCTCGATTTGGGCGGTGGCCGCTGAAGCATTCACGCGCCCAGGTTTCCTAGCACCTCATAGCCCTTTTGCGCAAAGGCCACCAGCACGCGTGCCTCCGAGTTCTTGCGGGTGGAATAGCCCGCATTGTGAAAACCGTTGATTTTGCCATCGCGGGGTTCGCTGTTGCCCACTGTGCGGTCATTCACGTTATCCAGGAAGTTGACCACCCGAGCCAGGTTGTAGGCTGCATCCGCGCGCGAACGGGCGCTGGGATTGGCGCGGGTCCAGTCACCCAGTTGACGTTTGAGCTGGTCGGTAGTGGGGTAGCTGTCCCGGCGCCGTAACAGATGTTTGACCGCCGGATTGGCGTTGATGAGTTGTTTGGCGCTGCGTTGGTCGCCGGCTGATCGACCTTCAGGGTGGCTGGGAGCTTTGAGCCAGTTCTGTTCCGGGAGGTGTATGGCCCTTGCAGGGTGATTGTTGATAGGCATGAGAAGCTCGGTATCGGGAGACGTCACTGGGTGGTGTCATGCCGGGTTCGGTTCCAATGACTTGCTCATGACTAAAACGACCGCACAATCCGCCCCAGTGTCTCCATCGCCTTTTCCGACGCCTCCGTCCACGGGCTGCCGTAGTTCAGGCGAATGCAATTGCGAAAGCGCTGGGTCGCCGAGAAGATCGGCCCTGGCGCAATGCTGATGCCCTGCGCAAGGGCCATCTGGAACAGCTTCAACGAGTCGGTCTGCTCCGGCAGTTCCAGCCACAGGAAGTACCCGCCGGCCGGTTGGCTGACCCGCGTCTGTGCCGGAAAGTAGCGCGCGATGGCGGCCAGCATGGCGCTTTGCTGTTCCTCCAGGGCATAGCGCAGTTTGCGCAGGTGCCGGTCGTAGCCGCCGTGCTGCAGGTAATCGGCAATTGCGGCCTGGGCCGGCATTGAGGGGCACAGCGACGTCATCAGTTTCAAGCGTTCGACCTTCTGCGCAAAACGCCCGGCCGCGACCCAGCCCACGCGATAGCCGGGGGCCAGGCTTTTGGCGAAGGAGCCGCAATGCATCACCAAACCTTCGGTGTCGAAGGCCTTGGCCGGCTTGGGTGCCTGCTGGCCGTAATACAATTCGGCATACACATCGTCTTCGATCAGTGGCACCTGATGCTCGCGTAGCAGTTCTACCAGTGCCTGCTTTTTCGACTCGGGCAAAGTCGCGCCCATGGGGTTCTGGAAACTGGTCATGGTCCAGCAGGCCTTGATCGGATAGCGCTGCAGGGATTGCGCCAGGGCGTTGAGGTCGATGCCGTCGCGCGGGTGCACGGGGATCTCCACCGCCTTGAGTTTCAAGCGCTCCAGCACCTGCAGGCACGCATAGAATGCAGGCGCTTCGATAGCCACCAGGTCACCCGGTTCGGTGACGGCTTGCAGGCACAGGTTGAGGGCTTCCAGGGCTCCATTGGTAATCAACAGCTCTTCCATGGGCAGCATCAGGCCGCCGACCATGTAGCGCAGGGCGATTTGCCGACGCAGTTGCGGGTTGCCCGGCGACATGTCGGTGACCACCAGGCGCGGGTCCATTTCCCGGCTGGCGCTGGCCAGGGACCGGGCCAGGCGCGGCAACGGGAACAGCATCGGGCTGGGGAACGCCGAGCCGAAGGGCACGGTGTTGGGGTCCTTGATCGAGTCAAGCACCGAGAACACCAGTTCGCTCACATCCACTTCGGTGGACTCATGCACCTGCTCGCTCACCACCGGCTCGGAAAACGGGCTGGGTGCGTGGGTGTTGACGAAGTAGCCGGAACGCGGCCGTGCCCGGATCAGGCCACGGCGTTCCAGCAGGTAGTAGGCCTGGAACACTGTCGACGGGCTGACGCCGTACGTCTGGCTGGCGTAGCGCACCGAAGGCACCCGCTGGCCGGGGCCGAGCACGCCGGAGCGGATCAGTTCTGCAATATCATCGGCGAATTTTTCGTAGCGTTTCATGGGGGCCCAATTAGCTTTTTATAGGTATCTTTCAGCGGTTCAGCGGCGCCACAAAGCGGCTGTCGGCAGCGCTATGGATCCACGGCTCATCCACATCCGAGACCTTGAAGCGCAAGGTCTGCGAGCTGCTCGCCGGTTTGTCCGCCAGCAATGCCACCGACACCGGCACATCGCTGATTTCCCCCGGTGCCAGGCTGATTTCGGTCTTGCCCTGCAACTGGAAGCCCTCGGCGTCCACCAGTTCCAGGCGGTAGTCCTGGCGCTGCTGGGTCTTGTTGATCACCTTGAGGCTGTAGATGTTTTCAATCTGGCCCTGGGCGTTCTCGCGGAACATGCCACGGTCCTTGGTCACGTCCAGCGACACCATGGGCCGTTCCACCAAGGCCACCACCAGGGCTGCGATCATCACCAGCAGCACCGTACTGTAGCCGATCAGGCGCGGGCGCAGCAGGTGGGTCTTGCCGCCTTGCAGTTGATGTTCGCTGGTATAGCTCACCAGGCCGCGCGCGTAACCCATCTTGTCCATGATCGAATCGCAGGCGTCGATGCACGCTGCACAACCGATGCACTCCATTTGCAAGCCATCGCGGATGTCGATACCGGTAGGGCAAACCTGCACGCACAGTTGGCAGTCGATGCAATCGCCCAGGCCGACGTCGGCGGGTTTCACTTCACGTTTGCGCGGGCCACGGTGTTCGCCGCGACCCACGTCGTAGGAAATGGTCAGGGTGTCCTTGTCGAACATCACGCTCTGGAACCGCGCATAGGGGCACATGTGCATGCACACCGCTTCGCGCAACCAGCCGGCGTTGACGTAAGTGGCGCCGGTAAAGAACAGCACCCAGAACAGGCTGACGCCGCCCATCTGCCAGGTCAGCAGTTCGCTGGCCAGCGGGCGGATTGGCGTGAAATAGCCGACAAAGGTCAGCCCGGTCAGCACACTGATGCCCAGCCACAAGGCGTGCTTGGCCGAGCGCCGCGCCAGTTTGTTCAGGCTCCAGGGCGCGGCGTGCAGCTTGATGCGCTGGTTGCGTTCACCTTCGGTGACCTTTTCACACCACATGAACAGCCAAGTGAATGAACTCTGCGGGCAGGTGTAGCCGCACCACACACGGCCAGCGAACACGGTGATCGCAAACAGGCCGAAGGCGCAGATGATCAGCAAGGCGGACAGCAGGATGAAGTCCTGGGGCCAGAAGGTCGCCCCGAAGATGTGGAATTTGCTTTCAGCCAGGTCCCACAACACGGCCTGCCGACCACCCCAGTTCAGCCACACGGTGCCGAAAAACGCCAGGAACAGAAAGCCTGCACCGCCTACGCGCAAGGTGCGGAACAGGCCGGTGAAACTGCGGGTATGAATCAGATTGTCGCTGGATTTGGCCTTCACCTTCTTCGGGTGTATGGGCTCAAAGGTGTCCACGGTGGGGATTCTTTCGCTCATGTCGTTCGCTCATCAGCCTCCATCAGGCCGATGAACTATGCGCGGGGGGCTGTTTGCATAACAGACTCAGGTAGCGTGATAAAAAGCGGATCAGATGGGTTGCGTTGGGTGTGCTGCGACAATGAGCTGCACCCCGTATCGCCTAGGGTGCAGCGCCATAACGGGTGTATTGATACAGATCAATCAAATCAGCGAACCAGGTTCTTCGGCCTTCACATGCTGGCGTCCATCGTGGGCTCCGGCGACCGTCAGCGCGTCGGCCTCGGCTTCAGTGATATAGATCCGCTCGGCCGCCAATTCCACGTAGGACATGGACTTTTCGGTGTCGGTCAGGACAGTGACCCGCGTCGCAGGCAAGCTCTGTTCCTGGCCGTTGTCGTCGAGGGTGAAGTAACACAGATGGTTTTCGATACGTAGGGGCATGCCGATCTCCTTTCTCTTAGGCTATGCAGAGTTAGGGACCTGCGATGTACAGGGGTTCCAGGCAACTGACTGGCGGTCGCCGCTGTCCATCCTTTACCCATAACGACAAAGGACGGCATCCATGGACGCCTGGTGGCATGAAGTGTGGCAAACCCTGCAGGCTGAATTCGCTGATATCGGCGACGCCAGGCAACTCACCCAGATCACCGTGCGCCTGCTGATTGCCGCTGTGCTGGGTGGCATCCTCGGTTTCGAACGCGAGAGCAAGGGCAAGGCCGCCGGGGTGCGCACCCACATGCTGGTAGCAATGGGGGCCGCGTTATTTGTAATGGTGCCGCAGATGTCCGGCAATCAGGCGGATGCAATGAGCCGGGTGGTCCAGGGGGTAATTGCCGGGATCGGTTTCCTGGGCGCGGGCACCATCATCAAAGGCAAGGACGATGAAGAAGGGCATGTCAAAGGCCTGACCACCGCCGCCGGCCTGTGGATGACCGCTGCGATTGGGGTCTCGGCCGGGTTGGGCCGGGAATCGACAGCGGTACTCAGTACATTGCTGGCCTTGGCGGTGTTCAGCGTGATGCCCAGGCTTGTGCGTATGTTGGAGAAGTAGGCCTATGCTGGGCGGCCAGCCTCATAGCACCACATCGCTTGGTTGTAGTTGGCCTCGTACTTCCACTTCAAAGGTCGCGTGTCCTGCCCCGTAATTTATCATCAGCGTGCTGACGTTTTCTTTTGGGTCATAGTAAATGGCGCCTTCGCCAGCTATCAGCCCGTGTCCCATCCCCTGCTCGAGGACGGACTCGTTCAAGCGTACCGGCTTGCCGCCGGTTACTGTGCGTATACCCGACACATCAATCTTGTCCTTGCCGCTTTCGAAATCCATGATGGTATCGACGCCGTTGAACATGCTCGAATCAGTCGGACTGCCGTAGACAAAGGTATCCGCGCCTTTCCCGCCCCACAGCTTGTCCCAGCCTCTGCCGCCATGAATAACGTCGTCACCGTCACCGCCTTCCAGGGTGTTATTGGCGTCGTTACCCACGATCAAATCATTGCCCTTGCCGCCTTTGGCGTTTTCGATGACCGCGCCCTTGGCTATACCGACATTGCCCTTGAGGCCGCCGACATCAGAAAAGGTCTGTTCCCTCAAGCTTATTTGCTGATTTTGCTCGTAGCTGGAAAAATCCAATGTGTCGTTGCCCCCTCCGTCCCAAATGGCCGCCACGATTTTGTCTTCAGGGGTTTTGACAGTCAGGAAGTCTCGATCTGTGTTCGAATTGAAACCGTAGGTAGTATCGCCCTTGCGGGTTTCGAAATTGGGACCGTATTTCTCTTGGTAGGCAGCAATATCGTCAAGTTGCGGGGCTGACGAACGGAAACCCCCATGGTTGCTATATCCGGTGCGCTCACCTCGGTAACTCATGCCGGAATGGCTCTGAGAGTCTTCGTGATGAGATACATTTGATTTGTCGAGCTTGTTTTTGCCGTCACCATTGTAACCGCCAGGGTGACTAAGCCCCATGGCGTGACCGATTTCATGAGTAATGGTGTGGCGACCCGCGTTACCTGGCGCTGCTAGAGGCACAGATTTTTCGGTCTTGGTGTCTACAAACCATACTTCAATGTCCGCCTGGTTTTTGGTGGGCAATGAAGAGTGGGGGAAGCCCTTGTAAGGGTGGCCTTTGGTATCGATCATTTGACCATAATTCCCGATCTTGATATGGCCTTCACTGTCAGCTGTCTTGGACCCCTCGGTAAACGTGACATTTGCAACATCTTCAATGGATTGCAGGCTTCGCCGGGTCTGGTTTCGCTGATGCTCGAGGATAGGTGTAAACCCGGTCTTGCCGAATTGTCGAGTGTTCTTGTTTTCCGGCTTTTCCGGCGGGGCCCGAAATTCGTAGGTCAAGTCATAGCGGCCGTCACCATTCTTGTCTGACCAACCTGGGCTGTTACGCCAGAGCCGTTTGACCGCGTCATCGGTTGATTTGGACTGCATGCCGTTGTGCTGAATATCCCCGCCACGATCATCTCGGTGTTTGAATTGCTCAATCCTCTGGTAGATTGAGCTGCCCTGTGAGCCTGCGTTGCTTATAGACATGATTTCTCCTGCTGAAGATGTTGCTCGACGATAGGGATTGGTCTCGTATTCCTACGGCCGTGATGCTTGGGAGTTTGAACATGTCAAAAATCACAGGGGGTGCGCATTATCTTGGTTGAGAGTGGGAAGAATCGCCAAAGGCAGCGAGAAAGAAGCAGCCAATCCATCAGATAGGCTTAGCTTCTGTATCGGTCATATAGCAATCCTCAAATGGTCGAAAAAACGCCGGCAATGACCGGCGGCATTGTCGTGGGGGGTTCCTCGACGGGCGGTGGCTGATGCTCCGGCGGTTCCTTTTCCGGAATCGGTTCCGGTTCGGTGGGTGGCAGGGTGGGGTTGTCGATATTCGGGTCCGGGGTTTCAGCCGGGATCGGGATATTCATCGGTGTGGCCTCCTTTGTGCTTTGCTCTATCGGTGGACAGCTGCCAGGTCGAATTGATTCCCCGCCCAATGGCAGCACATCCACCTGAACTTTTAACCGGCGTGCAGGCTCGGACCTATACGGCGCTGCTCAGGGAGAGCTCAGCCGTATCGCAATTTCGGATCAAGCAAAGAGCGTCCACAGGGCGTAAGGGGAAGATGCTCGATGACTGCTGAAACACAGGTTCCAGACACCTCCATATTGCCGCTGTCCCAGGCGCTGTTGCTGCCCCGGATCGCGATCGAAAGCACCACCCCCGTGATCGACGGCGGCGAATTTGCCGTCAAGGCCGTGGTCGGCCAACGGGTCAACGTCACCAGCAAGGTGTTTGCCGACGGCCATGAAAAGCTCGCCGTGCTGATCCGCTGGCGCCCGCTGCAGGACGAAAGCTGGCACAGCGTGGTCATGACCGACGTGGGCAACAACGGCTGGGAAGGCGCGTTTACCGTGACCCAGCAAGGCCCCCACGAATACTGCATCGAAGCCTGGATCGATACCTTCGCCAGCTTCTGTTACGAGCTGCGCAAGAAGCATGAGGCCGGCGTGCCGGTCAGCCTGGAGTTGCAGGAAGGCCGCAGCCTGGTGCTGCAGGCCGCCGAACGCAGTGACAACGAACTTCGCGACCGCCTCATGCTGCTGCACCACGAACTCTCCGGCCTGCTGGAAACCGAGCAGGTTGCGCAGTTCCTGCACGAAGACAGTGCACATTTGATGACCCAGGCAGACCACCGTGCCTACCTGAGCATCAGCACGGTGTACCCGATCGATGTGGAGCGTGAGGCAGCACTGTTCGCCAGTTGGTACGAGCTGTTCCCGCGCTCGATCACTGACGATCCCGCACGGCACGGCACGTTCAATGACGTGCATTCGCGCCTGTCGATGATCCATGACATGGGCTTCGACGTGCTGTATTTCCCGCCTATCCACCCCATCGGGCGCAGCCACCGCAAAGGCAAGAACAACTCGCTGACCGCCGGTCCCGATGATCCGGGCAGCCCGTATGCAATCGGCAGCGAAGAGGGCGGCCACGAAGCCATCCACCCGCAACTGGGCAGCCGCGACGACTTCCGCCGCCTGGTCCAGGCCGCCGCCGAACATGGCCTGGAAATCGCCCTGGACTTCGCCATCCAGTGTTCCCAGGACCACCCATGGCTCAAAGAGCATCCGGGCTGGTTCAACTGGCGCCCGGACGGCACGATCAAGTACGCGGAAAACCCGCCGAAGAAGTATCAGGACATCGTCAACGTCGACTTCTATGCGGCGGATGCCATCCCAGGCCTGTGGACCGAGCTGCGCGATATCGTGGTGGGCTGGGTGGAAGAGGGTGTGAAGACTTTTCGCGTCGACAACCCCCACACCAAGCCGCTGCCGTTCTGGCAATGGTTGATCAGCGACGTACGGTCCAAGTACCCGGAGGTGATCTTCCTCGCCGAGGCGTTCACCACGCCGGCGATGATGGCGCGCCTGGGCAAGGTCGGCTACTCCCAGAGCTACACCTACTTCACCTGGCGCAATACCAAGGCCGAATTGAGCGAATACCTGACGCAGTTGAATGAGTCGCCATGGCGTGAGTGCTACCGGCCGAATTTCTTCGTCAACACGCCGGACATCAACCCTGGCTTCCTGCATGAGTCAGGACGCCCGGGCTTTTTGATCCGCGCCGCGCTGGCAACCATGGGCTCGGGGCTGTGGGGCATGTATTCGGGTTTCGAGTTGTGTGAAGCGGCCCCGGTGCCCGGCAAAGAGGAATACCTGGATTCGGAGAAATACGAAATCCGCCCACGGGATTTCACCGCCCCCGGTAACATCATCGCCGAGATCGCCCAGCTCAACCGCATTCGTCGGCAGAACCCGGCACTGCAAACGCATTTGGGGCTGAAACTCTACAACGCCTGGAACGACAACATCCTGTATTTCGGCAAGCGCAGCGAGGATGGCAGCAACTTCATTCTGGTGGCGGTCAACCTCGACCCTTACAACGCCCAGGAAGCCAATTTCGAGTTGCCGCTGTGGGAGTTGGGGTTGCCGGACGATGCCCAGACCCAGGGCGAAGACTTGATGAATGGCCATCGCTGGACCTGGTATGGCAAGCACCAGTGGACACGGCTGGAGCCGCAGATGCCGTTCGGGATCTGGCGTATCACCACCTCTTAAACCCTGCGCGGGACAAATGTGGGAGGGGGCTTGCCCCCGATAGCAGTGTGTCAGCCACCGCTTCATCAACTGACACACCCTCATCGGGTGCAGGTCGAATCGTCGCACCGCCCCTCCCACATTGACCGAGTGGTTCAAGTATTTCAGGAGCTTCCAATGGCGAAGAAACCCAACGCTGCCACCTTCATCAAAGACCCGCTCTGGTACAAGGACGCGGTGATCTACCAGGTTCACGTCAAATCCTATTTCGACTCCAACAATGACGGTATCGGCGACTTTCCCGGCCTGATCGCCAAGCTCGATTACATTGCCGACCTCGGCGTCAACACTATCTGGCTGCTGCCGTTCTACCCGTCGCCACGCCGCGACGATGGCTACGACATCGCTGAATACCGAGGCGTACACAGTGACTACGGCACCATGGCCGACGCCAAGCGCTTTATCGCCGAGGCGCACAAGCGCGGTCTGCGGGTGATCACCGAGCTGGTGATCAACCACACCTCCGACCAACACCCCTGGTTTCAGCGTGCGCGCAAGGCCAAGCCCGGTTCGGCGGCGCGGGACTTCTACGTGTGGTCGGATGACGACCAGAAATACGACGGCACGCGCATCATCTTCCTCGACACCGAGAAGTCCAACTGGACCTGGGACCCGGTCGCCGGCCAGTACTTCTGGCACCGTTTCTACTCGCACCAGCCCGACCTCAACTTCGACAACCCGCAGGTCATGAAAGCCGTGCTGTCGGTGATGCGTTACTGGCTGGACATGGGCATCGACGGCCTGCGCCTGGACGCGATCCCCTATTTGATCGAACGCGATGGGACCAACAACGAAAACCTGCCTGAGACTCACGACGTGCTCAAGCAGATCCGTGCCGAGATCGACGCCCATTACCCCGACCGCATGCTGCTGGCCGAAGCCAACCAGTGGCCGGAAGACACGCAACTCTACTTCGGTGACAAAAAGGGCGACGACGGCGACGAATGCCACATGGCCTTCCATTTTCCGCTGATGCCGCGCATGTACATGGCCCTGGCCCAGGAAGATCGCTTCCCGATCACCGATATCCTGCGCCAGACTCCGGAAATCCCCGCCAATTGCCAGTGGGCGATCTTCCTGCGCAACCATGATGAGCTGACCCTGGAAATGGTCACCGACAAAGAGCGCGACTACCTGTGGAACTACTACGCCGCCGACCGGCGTGCGCGGATCAACCTGGGGATTCGCCGGCGCCTGGCACCGTTGATGGAGCGCGATCGCCGCCGTGTCGAGTTGCTCAACAGTCTGTTGCTGTCGATGCCGGGCACGCCGACCTTGTACTACGGCGATGAAATCGGCATGGGCGATAACATCTACCTGGGTGACCGCGATGGTGTGCGCACGCCGATGCAGTGGTCCATCGACCGCAACGGCGGTTTCTCCCGCGCCGACCCGGCCAGCCTGGTACTGCCGCCGATCATGGACCCGCAATATGGCTATCAGTCGGTCAATGTGGAGACCCAGGCCCAGGACCCGCATTCGCTGCTGAACTGGACCCGGCGCATGTTGGCGGTGCGCAAGCAGTCCAAGGCCTTTGGCCGGGGCAGCCTGAAAATGCTCTCGCCGAGCAACCGGCGGATCCTGGCCTATACCCGCGAATTCACCGGGGAGGACGGGCGCAACGAGATCATTCTGTGCGTGGCCAACGTGTCGCGCAGTGCCCAGGCGGCAGAGCTGGACCTGTCGGCGTTTGCCGGCATGGTGCCGGTGGAAATGCTCGGCGGTAATGCCTTCCCGCCCATCGGCCAGTTGAATTTCCTGCTGACCCTGGCGCCCTACGGCTTCTATTGGTTTGTGCTGGCGCCGGAAAACCAGATGCCCAGCTGGCATGTGGAACCGGCCCAGAGCATGCCCGACTTCACCACACTGGTATTGAAAAAACGCATGGAAGAACTGCTTGAAGAACCTTGCCGCGCGTCCCTGGAACAGACCGCTCTGCCGGCGTGGTTGCCCAAGCGCCGCTGGTTTGCTGGCAAGGACACGGCCATCGACAGCGTGCGCATTGCCTACGGTGTGCGTTTTGGCGACCCGCAGCATCCGGTGTTGCTCAGCGAGGTCGAAGTGACGGCCGCAGGCCAGGTCAGCCGCTACCAGTTACCGTTCGGTTTCCTCGGTGAAGACCAGTTCACCAGCGCCTTGCCCCAGCAATTGGCGCTGGCCCGCGTACGTCGGGTGCGTCAGGTCGGGTTGGTGACCGATGCCTTCAGCCTTGAACACTTTATTCGTGCGGTGATCCAGGGCTTGCAAGCGGGCACCGTGCTCGAGACTGGCGACGGTGAGCTGCGCTTTGCGGCCACACCGCACTTGGCCAGGTTGCAACTGACGGATCAGTCCGAGGTGCGTTACTTGTCGGCCGAGCAATCGAACAGCTCGGTGGTGGTCGGTGAGAGCCTGGTGCTCAAGCTGATCCGCAAAGTCGCCTCCGGCGTGCACCCGGAACTGGAGATGAGTGCCTATCTGACGGCCGCGGGCTACCCCAATATTTCGCCACTGCTGGGGTCGATGGTGCGCCACGACGCCGAGGGCCAGGACAACCTGCTGATGATTGCCCAGGGCTACCTGAGCAACCAGGGCGATGCCTGGAGCTGGACCCAGAACAACCTGGAGCGGGCGATCCGCGACGAACTGGCCGAGGCCATTTCCGAGCAGGAACAACACTACAACGCCCTGGGCGAGCTGGCGGATTTTGCCGGGCTGCTCGGCCAGCGCCTGGGCGAAATGCACCAGGTGCTCGGCGCAAAAACCACCGACAAGGCCTTCAAACCCGAAATCACCACGGCCAAGGACACCCAGGCCTGGGCCAAGGACGTCGGCGCACAACTGGAGCGTGCGCTGCACTTGCTCAAACTTCATCAAAGCCAGTTGAACCCGGCGGATCAAGCGCTGGTCAGTGATTTGCTGGCGCAGAAAAAAGCCATCGTCAGCCATGTGCAGGCTTTGGCGAAAGCCACGGCGGGCGGGTTGCGCATCCGCGTGCATGGTGACTTGCACCTGGGTCAAGTGCTGGTGGTGAAGGGCGATGCTTACCTGATCGACTTCGAAGGGGAGCCGGCGCGGCCATTGCATGAGCGACGTGGCAAGCACAGCCCCTATAAAGATGTGAGCGGCGTATTGCGCTCATTCGACTATGCGGCGGCGATGGCCCTGAATGTTCAAGGGGTGGATCACTCGCCCGAGGCGGACCAGGCGCGCAGACGCGTGACGGAACGATACCTCAAGGAAGCACGGCAGGCCTTTATCCGGGCTTATCAGGCGGCTACGGCTACACTGGCGCATGACTGGCAGGATGCCAGAGGCCAGGACGCCGCGCTGACGTTGTTCAGCCTGGAGAAGGCCGCGTACGAAGTGGCCTACGAAGCGGAAAACCGCCCGACCTGGTTGCCGGTGCCCCTGCAAGGGTTGCACGGTTTACTGAGCGGGATTGCTTCCATAAAGGAAGCACCTATATCGAACACTACACGCGGTGGGGAGACGTCATGAGTTTTACACATAAAGAACCGCTGCAACCGAAACTGACTGCATTGCCGGCGTCCAGGGACGTCGAAGCGCTGGTCCGCGCCGAACACCACGACCCGTTCTCGGTGCTGGGGCCGCACGATGATGAACACGGCGGCCAGTTTATCCGCGCATTCCTGCCCGAGGCCTTGAGTGTGCAAGTGCTGGCACGTGATGGCGGCGAGCAGCTGGGCAGCCTGGACGCGAGCCAGGTGCCGGGCCTGTTTGTCGGCCAGTTCAAGACCCGTCAGCCGTACCTGTTGAAAATCCAGTGGGCCGGTGGCGAACAGATCACCGAAGACCCGTACAGCTTCCAGCAACTGCTGCTGGGTGAAATGGACCTTTACCTGTTTGCCGAAGGCAATCACCGCGACCTCGGCAGTTGCCTGGGCGCCCAGGTGACCAGCGTCGACGGCGTGGCGGGCGTGCGCTTTGCCGTGTGGGCGCCGAATGCGCGGCGGGTGTCGGTGGTGGGCGACTTCAATATCTGGGACGGTCGTCGCCATCCGATGCGCTTGCGCCATCCTTCCGGGGTGTGGGAGATCTTTATCCCTCGCCTGCAACCGGGGGCGGCCTACAAGTACGAGATTCTAGGTGCCCATGGGATCCTGCCGCTCAAGGCCGATCCGGTGGCGCTGGCCACCCAGTTGCCGCCCGACACAGCCTCCAAGGTGGCCGAACCGTTGCAAGTGGACTGGCAGGACCACGCCTGGATGCAATCGCGGGTCGACAAGCAAAAGACCACGGCACCCCTGTCGATCTATGAGCTGCACGTCGGCTCCTGGCAGTGCGAGTTGGACGAGGCCGGCGAAGTGGCCCGCCAATATAACTGGCGTGAACTGGCCGAGCGCCTGATTCCCTACGTGCAGCAATTGGGCTTCACCCACGTCGAGCTGATGCCGATCATGGAGCACCCGTTCGGCGGCTCCTGGGGCTACCAGGCGCTGTCGCAATTTGCGCCGACGGCGCGGTTCGGCTCTCCTCAGGATTTCGCCTACTTCGTCGATGCGCTGCACCAGGCCGATATCGGCGTGATCCTTGACTGGGTGCCGGCGCATTTTCCCACCGATACCCACGGCCTGGCGCAATTCGACGGCACTGCGCTGTACGAATATGCCAACCCGCTGGAAGGCTTCCACCAGGATTGGGACACGCTGATCTACAACCTGGGCCGCACCGAGGTGCACGGCTTCATGCTGGCTTCGGCGCTGCACTGGCTCAAGCATTTTCACATCGACGGGCTGCGCGTGGATGCCGTGGCGTCCATGCTCTACCGCGACTATTCGCGCAAGGCCGGCGAATGGGTGCCGAACCGCCATGGCGGCCGCGAGAACCTTGAAGCTATCGACTTCCTGCGCCATCTGAACGACGTGGTGGCCCAGGAAGCGCCGGGTGCGCTGGTGATTGCCGAGGAGTCCACCGCCTGGCCGGGCGTGAGCCAGCCGACCCAGCAGGGCGGGTTGGGCTTCAACTACAAATGGAACATGGGCTGGATGCATGACTCCCTGCATTACATCCAGCAGGACCCGGTGTACCGTGCCCACCATCACAACGAACTGAGTTTCGGCCTGGTGTATGCCTGGTCCGAGCGGTTCATCCTGCCGATCTCCCACGATGAGGTGGTACACGGCAAGCACTCGCTGATCGACAAGATGCCAGGAGACCGCTGGCAGAAATTCGCCAACCTGCGTGCCTACCTCGCGTTCATGTGGATGCACCCTGGCAAGAAACTGCTGTTCATGGGCTGCGAGTTCGGCCAATGGCGCGAGTGGAACCACGATCAGCAATTGGACTGGTACTTGCTGCAGTATGCCGAACACAAAGGCGTGCAAAAGCTGGTGGGCGACTTGAACCGTCTATACCGCGAAGAGCCGGCGTTGCATGAACAGGACGATGCGCCCCAGGGCTTCCAGTGGCTGATCGGCGATGACGCGATCAACAGCGTCTATGCCTGGCTGCGCTGGAGCAAGGACGGTAAGCCGGTGCTGGTGGTGGCCAATTTCACCCCGGTGCCGCGTGAGGGTTATGCCGTCGGTGTTCCTTTTGCTGGACGCTGGAGCGAAGTGATCAACAGTGACGCCGATATGTACGCAGGTTCCAATTACGGTAACGGGGGCGAGGTATTTACCCAGGAAGAGCCCCGTCATGGGCAAGCGGTGTCACTGTCTTTGAATTTGCCGCCCCTGGGTGTGCTGATTCTGCGTCCGGAACCGCTTTAAAGGCTCTACCGTGCTGGATTCTGTTGTCCACGCTACTGGCAGGGTGCCACAATGGCGCCTTTGTCGTGGCAGTCGAATCAGGCGAATCTCATGAATGGCCTTGGGCGTGGGCAGGACCAGGATTGCGTTATAGAAGAGCAGGTGCGGACCGATCGTTTGCACCAGTTGTTCCGGCAATCATTTTCCGCCATTTTCGGCAGCTACTTGGGCGCCATAATGCTCTCCTGGCTGTGCTGGGACCGGTTTGATCATCAAGTCATCCTGGTTTGGCTGCTGGCATTGGCGGCCTCGACGTTATTGCGGCTCAAGATGTTCATGGAGTGGTTTCGCTGCCCCAACGCCGAGCGCACCCCGGATCGCTGGGAACGCCGCTACTGGATCACGCTGATGCTGTCGGCCGGCATCTGGGGCTTCGGCGCGCTGGCGGTGATGCCCACCGATGACCGACTGTCCCAGGCCCTGGTGATGCTGTTTACCGTGGGTATGTCGGTGAGTGCAGTGTCTTGCTATTCGGCGTACCGCTATATGACGCTGGGGTCCATGGGCCTGGTTTTGTTCCCGTGCACCCTCTGGCTGCTGTTCCAGCCTTCGCCGATGCAAATCGGCGTGGCCATCGCGGTATTGGTGTTTTCCACCTTTGTGGTGAGTGCCACGCGCAAGCTGTCCGATGCCTTGGAAAAGGCCTTTCGCCTGACCCGGCAAATGGAACGTGCCCACAACATCTCCACCCGCGCCGCCCAGACCGATGAACTCACCGGCCTGATGAATCGCCGCGCCTTCTTCGAGCATGCCCAGGTGTTGTATGAACAATGCCGGCACAATCGTCAGCCGCTGTGTGCGCTGATGATGGACATGGACCACTTCAAGGAAATCAACGACACCTACGGCCACCAGGCCGGTGACCAGGTGTTGCGCCAGATTGGCGGAGTGATCAGCGCTTCGTTCCGCCAGGCCGATGTGTACGGGCGCCTGGGGGGTGAAGAGTTCGCGGTGTTGCTGCCCAACACTTCGCTGGAAACCGCACGGGCTATCGCCGAGCAGTTGATCAAGGCGATCTCCAGCCTGTCTTCCGCGCCGGTGCATGGCTTGACCGCCAGCCTCGGTGTTGCCTCCACCCATGCCCAGGATCAAGACCTGCACGGCCTGATGAATACGGCCGACAAGGCGCTGTACCGGGCGAAAGCCCTGGGTCGTAATCAAGTGGCCGTGGCAGAGTAAGGCTTTGGGTCTCGGCTAGGGCATCGCCTTGGCCAATGCCCGGGCCACCTGGTCTGCGGAGTAGGGCTTGGCCAGGAACTCGAACCCTTCGTAGCCACTGTCGGCCAGTTCTTCGCTGTAGCCGGAGGTGAGCACCACCGGCAAGTTCGGGCGTCGCTGGCGCAGCACCTTGGCCATGGCCACACCGGTCATGCCGGGCATCACCACATCCGAGAACACCCCATCGAACCCCAGGGCATCGTCACCGGCCAGGGCGAGCGCCTGTTCGGCATCGGTGGCCCAGGTGGTGCGGTAGCCCAGGTCCTGGAGGATCTGGTTGGCGAAACGACCGACTTCCAGGTTGTCCTCTACGATGAGGATATGGCGCGGCGTCGCAGTGTGGACCGGTGCAAGATCCTCTGGGCGCGGCGCGAGAGGCATCGCGGGTGGGGCCACTTCCGGCAGATACAAGGTAAACACCGTGCCCTTGCCCACGCGGCTGGACACATCGACGTTGCCGCCGGACTGCTTGGCAAACCCGAACACCTGGGACAACCCCAGGCCAGTGCCTTTGCCCACGGCCTTGGTGGTGAAAAATGGCTCGAAAATGTGCTCGAAGGTGTCTCCCGCAATACCGCTGCCGGTGTCGGTCAGGGAAACGCTCACAAACCCTTCGTGCACCGCTGCGTCGCCGCGGATACGCGGCATTGCATCCACCGTGGCAACACGCAGGACCAGCGTGCCCTGGCCGTCCATGGCGTCCCGGGCATTGAGTGCGATATTGATCAGCGCGGTTTCGAACTGGCTGGAGTCGACGCGCACATGGCAAGGGGCATCAGGCAGTTCTACTTGCACGTGGATGCGTGCGCCGGTGACGCTTTCGAGCATCTCGCCGATGTTCCTGACCCGTTGGCCCGCATCGAAGACTTCCGGGTTCAGCGGTTGGCGGCGCGCGAAGGCGAGCAGTTGACTGGTGAGTTTGCTGGCCCGCTCTACGGTATCGGACACCGCGCCCATGTAGCGTTGGCGCCGTTCTTCGGATAACCCCGGCTGACGCAGGAAGTCCACCGAGGAGCGAATGATGGTCAGCAGGTTGTTGAAGTCGTGGGCCACGCCGCCGGTCAATTGGCCGATGGCTTCGAGTTTCTGTGACTGGCGCAGTGCGGCCTCGGCCTGGGTGAGGGCCGCGGTGCGTTCCTGTACCCGTTGTTCCAGCGAGGCGTTCAGCTCGGTGAAGGCTGCCAGGCCTTCGCGTACGGCGGCGTCGGCGCGTACGCGCTCGATATGGGCCCAGGAGCGCTCGGTGACTTCTCCTACCAGCGCCAGGTCATAGGGCGACCAGACCCGGGCCTTTTTGTCATGCACGGCCATCAAGGCGGTGAGGCGGCCGTGCTTGATCAATGGGAAACACACAGTGGCCAACGCGCCCAGCGCCTGATAGCTGGCGGCGTCTTCGGGGGCGAACTCGATGCGATTGTCTTGCACCACCAAAGGTTCGCCGGCGCGCAGGCGTTGCACTGCCATTGCGCCGAACGAGGCCAGGCTGTAGTGACCCACGATGCTCGGCGAGCCGGGCGCTGCCCAGTTGCCGCGAATGGTAAAGCCGTCTTCGTCGGCATCCATGTCGGCATACGCGCAGTTGGACACCTGCATGTGCTGCGCCAGCAGGCGCGTGGTGGTGGCCATGATGTGTTCGGCATCGGTGGCGGTGGCGACCGCATTGCCGATCGTGTCCAGGGCCGCCAGGCGCTGGGTGAGAAATACGGTGGTGGTGGTTTCGGTGACCGTGTCGAGCATGCCGACGATCTTGCCATCGGGGTCGCGGATCGGGCTGTAGCAGAACGTGAAGTAGGCCTGCTCCGGCCCCGCACCACGCTCAATGACCAGGGGGAAATTCTCGATGTAGGTCGCGTGCCCCTCGAATGCCGCGTCGGCGATCGGGCTGATCTGGTCCCAGACTTCGTGCCAGATTTCGCTGAAAGGGCGGCCCAATGCGGCAGGTTTATCGCCCAGGATCGGAATAAACGCATCGTTGTAGAGCGTGATCAACTGCGGTCCCCAGATGATGGCCTGGGGGAAACTTGAGGCGAAGCACAGTGCGGCCGTGGTCTTGAGCACATCCGGCCACTGTTCCAGCGGACCCAGGGGCGTACTCGCCCAATCATGCTGGCGAACCCGCTCAGCCATGTCGCTGCTACTCTGCAGCCAATTCATCATTGCAAGAACACCTTGTTTGCCGCGATCTGCGTAACGCCTTGAAGGGAGGGCCTGACATGCAACAGACCGGAAACCCCGCTGGCAGTTCAGCGGCATTATCGCGGTGATAGCAACTTGATGCACTCTGCGTGCGTGGCGATCTGCAAGCCGGCTTATTGCGCGCCGAAAACTGCCGTCCAATAAATCCCCGCGTCACTCTTAGGGTCCATCGCATAGGCCGCGCCCAGCTCGCGGAACTGCGGGTTCATCAGGTTGGCGCAATGGCCTGGGCTGGCGAGCCAGCCGTCGACCACCTTGCGTGGCGTGTCCAGGCCGGCGGCGATGTTTTCGCCGATGTTCTTCGCGATATACCCGGCCAGTTCCGCACGGTCGCCGGGGGTACGGCCGTCGTGGTCGAGGTGGTCGAAGAAATTGCCGTTGGCCATGTTTCGCGTGTGGCTGTTGGCGGCGCCGGCCAGGTCGTCATTCCACGACAAGGGCGTGGTGGCGGTAAACGCCTGGGTGCCGCATTGCCGTGGCTGCGATCGCGCGGCGTTGATCAGGTTGAGCAGTTGCTTGCCTTCGGTCTGCCAATCGCCCAGGCCACTGGTCAGCAGCGGGCGGGCGAGCACGATGCGCCAGTCCTGGCCGCTGTTGCTCACGCCGATATCGACGAATTGCGGGTCCAGCACCACGCGGCAGAAGCTCTCGCGCACGGCCTTCATGGCCGCCTGGGCATCCTTGGGTCCGGACAGGCTGATGGCCTGCACGTTGACCATCGGGTACGCGGCGCGTGCCAGCGCTTGCTGCAAGTCGCCCACATTGGTGGCCGGCAGCACCAGCCGGGTGTCGCTGGCCAGCGGTGGCAGTTC
The DNA here is from genome assembly GCF_019823005.1 of Pseudomonas sp. DR208. NCBI lineage: Bacteria > Pseudomonadati > Pseudomonadota > Gammaproteobacteria > Pseudomonadales > Pseudomonadaceae > Pseudomonas > Pseudomonas sp. DR208. The sequence goes on along the minus strand of NZ_CP081944.1, from coordinate 3,711,176 downwards.
CTGGGAACCCTGGTCGCCGCAGCGTTGCACCTGGCTGCGGTATTGGTTGATCTGTTGTACCAACTGACTTTCTTCATTCGCCATCGCGCTGGCGCAGAACACCGTAGTGGCGGCCAGCGTCGTAAGACCCATCATCAATGACAGAACGCGCATGGACGTTACCCTTGAGCTTGAAAGTGCCCATGATGCGCGATCCGGGTGCATCCATGCACCCGTTAGTCCGAACTTTTTCCTTTAGTTTTTGAATGCCGAGTGTTTACGGCCCTGGTCGCACAAGGCAAACACCACCACTAACAGCGCAGAAATGGCCAGGATGATGACAACGCCATCCGTGGAGTGGGTAGCCGAGCCCGCCACCATCGACAGGGCGCCCAACGGTGCCAGGCCGCCCGCGATGGCCGTGCCGATTTCACGCCCGGTGCCAAAGCCCGAGGAGCGCGTCTGGGTCGGGAACTGACGGCTCAGGAACGAGCCTTGGGGGGCGAACATCATCGGCGCAAGAATGCCGGTGCCGACCCCGATGGCAATGTAGATCATCAGGCTTTCGCCGGTGTTGAGCAGGGCCAGGAACGGGTAGGCGAACAGCAGCGAGCACACCCCGCCGAGCATCAGCACGGCCTTACTGCTCCACTTGTCGCACAGCCAGCCGAAGCAGGGCACGGCGACGATGGCAACCAGGCTGGCAATCGTCACCGAAAGCGATGTGACGTGTACGTCCACGCCTTTGAACTGGGTCAGGTACGCCAGGGAAAAGGTCTTGAAGATGTAGCTCAGCGCGTTGTAGCCAATCGCCACGAAGAACACCACGGCCAGGCCTTTCAGGTCGTTCTTGAACAGCGCCTTGAGCGGCGAGGCTTTGGCTTTGTTCTCTGCTTTGCTCAGCTCACTGAATTGCGGGGTCTCCGGGATGCTGCTGCGCACCCACAGGCCGACGCCCACCAGCACGATGCTGCACACAAACGGAATGCGCCACCCGCCGGCCAGCAGGAACTCGTTGCCGTTGATGGTCAGCAGGTACACGGTGAGCGATGACAGCAACAGGCCCAGGTTAAGGCCCAATGCCGGCCAGGCACCCTGGCTGCCACGTTTGCCCTGGGCGGCGTGCTCGTAGGAGGTGACTGCCGCGCCGGACAACTCGGCGCCGGCGCCCAGGCCCTGGATGATGCGGATAAACACCAGCACGATCGGCGCCCAGATGCCGATGGAGGCGTAGCTGGGGATCAGGCCGATCAGCGTGGTGCACACGCCCATCAGGCAGAAGGTCAGCACCAGCACTTGCTTGCGACCGAACTTGTCACCCAGGTAGCCGAACAGGATGCCGCCGAACGGGCGGGCGATAAAGCCGATGGCAAAGGTGGAAAACGCCAGCAGCGTGGCGGTCTTGGGGTCGCCGTTATCGAAGAAGATCTTCGAGAACACAATCGCCGCCATGGTGGCGTACAGGTAAAAGTCGTACCACTCCAGCATCGAGCCGAAGATGGTGGCGGCGGCGACTTTGCGCAGGCGCTTGCGGGTTTGTTCGGGCGATTCGGTGGTGGGAATCGAGGCGGATGCCGTCATGCTGTACTTCCTTCCGGGTCTTTATAGTTATTGTCAAATGGACGTGTCGTGCAGGGTGTTACTCGGGGGTAAACAGGCGGTCAGCGATCATTGCGCCGATGGGCATGGCCGACGTCGCGGCGGGTGAGGGCGCGTTGCACACGTGGAGCATGCGAGGGGTCTGGGCGAACAGGAAATCGTGCACCAGGCTGCCATCGCGCATCACCGCCTGGGCGCGGATACCGGCCTCGCAGGGCAGCAAGTCGTCCAGGGCGAGCGACGGGCAATACTTGCGGCATTGCTCCAGGTAGCCGGACTTGAACAGCGAATTCTTCATCTCGGTGGTGCCGGAGCCGAGGTTCTGCCAGATGGTCTTCCAGAAACCGGGAAAGCTGGCGTACTGCGCCACATCGCGCCAGTTCACCGAGAACTTGCGGTAGTTCTCGCGGCCCAGGCCCAGCACGGCGTTGGGGCCGACGGTGACGCTGCCGTCGATCATGCGGGTCAGGTGCACGCCGAGGAACGGCAGCTCCGGGTCCGGAATCGGGTAGATCAAGTGGTTGACGATGCGGTTCTTCGATTCAGGCAGGCGAAAGTATTCGCCGCGAAACGGGATGATCTGGTGGTCGATCCTGATCCCGGCCAAGGTCGCCAGACGGTCGGACTGCAGCCCGGCGCAGACCACCAGGTGCCGCGCCTGCCAGGTTTCGCCATGGGTGCTGACGCTGACTTTGTCGGTGTCTTCGTGGATCGCGGTGACCGTGCGTTCCAGGCAGATCTCACCGCCGCGGCGGCGGATGACCTGGGCCATGGTTTCGCACACCTGGCGGTAATCGACGATGCCGGTGGCGTCCAGGAACAGTCCGCCCAGGCCGACGATGTTGGGTTCGCGTTGGCGCAATTGGTCGGCGTCCAGGCGCTCGACCTGCATACCGTTGAGCTCGGCGCGGGCATGCAGCGCTTCCATCCGCTGCATCTCCAGGGGGCTGGAGGCCACCAGCAGCTTGCCGCACACCTCGAACCTGATGCCGTGTTCGGTGCAGAACTGCTTGGTCTGTTCGGCGCCGCGCTTGCACAGCTCGGCCTTGAGACTGCCGGGGGCGTAGTAGATGCCGGCGTGAATGACGCCGCTGTTGTGGCCGGTCTGGTGCCTGGCCAGCGCCGACTCTTTTTCCAGGATCACCAGCGAGGCGCCGGGCTGGCGCTGGAGCAGCTCCATCGCGGTGGCGAGGCCGACGATGCCGCCGCCGATAATGCAAAAGTCATGGATCATTGCGTGGGTCTCTGAGCGTGGACATTTCGGTCTGCTTATCAGGTTGTCAGACTAATGGTCTTGTTAAAAAAATGGCGTGTCATGGACACGCTATAGACGGTCGGTATTCGGTCAGCGGGTGGCGGGCAATTCCAATTGCAGGCGCCGTGCGGCCGCGCGCAGGTGGGCTTCGGCACTGGCGGCGGCGCGCTGGGCGTCGCCGTCGGCAATCGCCTGGTACAGCGACTGGTGCTCCTCGGTGGCATCGGCGGAGCCGGTGGCAAAGCGCGATGCCGAGTTTTCCCAGGCGGTTTTGCGTGCGCTGGCCAGTTGGCTCCTGAGGAAATCATGGAATGCCACGAAGTAGTCATTCTTGCTGGCGTCGGCGATGGCGCGGTGGAATTCCACATCGGCCAGGGCGGCGGCTTCGAAGTTGTCGCGGTTGTCCTGCATGGCTTGCAACGCGCTTTTCATGCGTTGCAGGTCGGCGTCGTCGCGGCGCTGGGCGGCAATGGCGGCGGCCTGGGTTTCGATCCACAGGCGCACTTCGAACATTTGCGCCAGGTCGGCACGCCGACCATGCTGCTGGGGAAAGCGGAACACCGTGCCGGCAGGCGTTTGCGAAATGAACGAGCCCAGGCCACGGCGGGCGGTGATCACGCCGTCGGCCTTGAGCTGGGCAATGGCTTCACGCACCACGGAGCGGCTGACGTTGAGTTGTTCGGCCAGTTGCTGTTCGGTGGGCAGGCGCGACTCGGGCGGCAATTGGCCTGCATCGATTTCTGCGCGAATCGCGCTGACAACCCGCACAACCAGCGAATCGGGGCGTTGAAGCTCAAGCATGGGACAACCTTGATGATCAGGTTGTCAGACAATAGTCGTTACGATTTTATCTTGTCAATGTTTGTGTCAGATCGCAGCCGCCGCCCGAGCCGATCGCCAGCGTGCCCGAACGCTACACCACCCATCAACGTGCCGGCCTGGCCCACCGTTGGTTGCGCGGGTGTTTGCGTGAGGTATGCGCCGAACAGGTACAATCCGCGCTGCCTTGACGCTGAACCCCCAGGAATTTGCATGTACAGCCTTACCCGCTACACCACACCGTGCCCCGAGCCGATCAACAGCCAGATCCTGCAATTGGTGGTGGATAACCTCACTGACATCAGCAGCGTAGCGCTGCCGCCGAGCAACCTGCTGTACAACATCTACCAATATGCCACCGGCTTTGAAGTGCACCTGTACCTCGAAGCGCTCAACGGTGCCAAAGGCATTGCGGTCGAGTTGGTGGTGGCGATGGACGGGGACAAGCTGATTGGCTTTTGCCTGTACCTGCCCGTGAAGGATGATCCCGAGGCGTGCGGTGTTGCGTTCATGGCGGTGCAGGTCGGCTATCGGCGCCAGGGTGTGGCCCGCGCAATGATGCGTGACGTGTTGAGCCGTTATCCCCATGCTGAATTGGCCTGTTCGGTGGAGAAGGTGCCCGCCTTTGAGGGCATGGGCTTTCAAGTGCGTGGTGCGCGCGGCACCCAGGTGTTGATGAACACGCGGGACTACGGCACCGATGGCCTGATGGGCGTGCTGGATGTGGCGTCGATCTACCGCTCGCTGGAGGTGCGGCAGATTCATACGTACCTGCTGCAAAAGCATGGCAAGCGCGCCATGGTGGATGCGGAGAAGCAGCGTGACCGGCACCTCGATCAACTGGCGCGCAAGGTGCAGTTGTTTGTCGCCGGGCGTTGAGTGAACCCTTTTTGTGGCAAGCCCGCTCACTACCATGTGGCAATGTGAGCTGTCAGTTGCCGCCGCCGTGTCGGTTGTTGCATCGTCACCAAAAACTTTCTAGACGCGCCCACGATTGACCATCGCCAGGATGGTCGCCAGCAACTCCTGTTGCGCCTCTTCACGGCTGATCTCACCACTGGCCGCTGCCTGGGACAACGCTTCCGCAGCCCCCAGCATTGCCCTTAGACCCGGCTGGGAAATCCGGCCGAAGGGCGACAGCGCATCGCGGCATTTATTGAGAAAGATCGCCTCGTACTGGCGCTTGAGCGTCTCCAGCTCCGGCGAGCTGCTGAGCGCGGCGATCACCCCCGGAATTTCCCGACCCTGCAACAGCACGCAGTCCACATAGGACGCGGCGATCACCCAGGCACGGTCCTCAAGCGTAGCGCTGCTGGCCTCGATGGCGTCGACAAACACCTGGTTCTGGCGCGCATCGAAATCTTCATACAGCGCGGTCAGCAACCCGGCGCGGGTGACGAAATGGTCGTAGACCACCGGCTTGGTGACGCCCGCCAGTTCCGCCAGGCGGCCAAGGGTCAGGGCGTCTGTGCCTTCATCGCGCACCAGTTGCCAGGCCACATCAAGTAGTTGGCGCAGGCGATCTTCACGGGACAGGCGACGGCGTGGGGCAGGGGATGCGGGGCTTGACATGCTTATATACCAAAAGTAACTTACTGATCGTAACTTAAGCCCAGCCTAACCCTGAAGGGGAGTTTTGTCATGCATGCGTTGATTGTTGTTGCCCATCACGACCCGCAATCCCTCACCCACAGCGTCGCCGCGCAGGCGGCCGTCGGTCTCGGCGCATCCGGCCACACGTTCGAGATCGCCGACCTTGCCGCCGAAGGGTTTGACCCACGCTACAACGCCGCCGACCATGCGGTACACCGCAGCCGCGCCACGCCCCCGGCCGACGTGCTGGCCGAACAGGCCCGTCTCGACCGCGCCGACGCCCTGGTGCTGGCGTTCCCGATCTATTGGTGGTCGCTGCCGGGCTTGCTCAAGGGCTGGATCGACCGTGTATTCGTCAACGGCTGGGCCATCGAGTACGGCCCGGATACCCCGATGGTGAAAAAACTGCGGCACCTGCAGGTCCACCTGCTGGCCCTGGGCGCGGCGGATGGCGATGCCTTTGATCGGCACGGCTATGCCAAGGCGATGCGCACACAGATCGACTACGGGATTTTTGATTACTGTGGCGCGCAGGTGGTGACGTCCGAATTGTTGCTGGAGTCGGAAAGCGGCGGGGCGCAGGCGCATCTGGACAAGGCCAGGGCCGTTGGCCGGGGAGTGTTTGAAACCGAGGCGGTTGCCGGTTGATTCAAGCGTCGCGAAACAAGTCGTGGGCATCCAGCAGGCGGTAGGCGATTTCCGGGCGTTTTTCCATGCCTCGGCGGATCGCGGCCGGGATCGATTGGCGGGTCTTGCGACACATCCCTGGCAAATCGTCGATGACGATCTGGATCCCGCGCATGCTCTTGACCTCGGTATGGCCAGGGGCAATATGCACGCGGATGCCCAGTTGCTGGTACATCAGCTGTTGCATGCGCTCCAGGTCCTGCAGGCTCTTGAGGTCTTCAAGCCGGTCGAGCAGTTTCTTCTCTTCCTGGCGCGTGAGCCGGAGGATGCGCTGGTCGGCACCCGGCGTCTGCAACAGTTGTTCGCGGTCGCAGACGCAGGCGCCGGGTGGGCAGGGTTGGCGAATGGTCATGTGCAGAGCCTCCCCATTCCGACGCTGACGCCTTAATAGCTCAGCTGCACCCCGAGACTGCCCAGGGCCTTCCAGTACTCGGGATAGGTCTTGGCCACGCAATCCGGGTCCTGGATGCGAATACCCGAAACCTTCAGCCCGGCCAGGGCAAAGCACATGGCGATGCGGTGGTCGGCGTGGGTGTCGATCAGCGCGTTGCACGAGGTGCCGGCCAATGCGGGGTCGCTGGCTACCAGCAGATCGTCGCCTTCGATGGTCGCCAGGCCCGGGCGGATTGCATTGAGGCCGTCATGCAGTGCCTGCACACGGTCGCACTCCTTGACCCGCAGGTTGGCCAACTCGGTGAAACGCACCGGCGTGTTGTTGAACGCCGCGAGCACCGCCAGGGTCGGGATGGCGTCCTGCATCTGCGAGCCGACCACCGTGGCTTGCATGTGCGGGAACTGCGCGATCACGGCCTGGGCCTTGGCGTCCGGTTGGGTGAAATCCTGCGCGGCCACGCCGATGTCGATGCGCCCCCCGGTCAACACTTCAGCGGCCCACAGGTAAGTGGCGGCGGAGGCGTCGGGTTCGATCAGGTAGTCGTGGGCGATGTAGCCGGTCGGGGCCACGCGCCAGGTGGTGTCATCAACGGCTTCGACCTGGGCACCGAAGGCGCGCATGCAGTCCAGGGTCAGGTCGACATAGCCACGGGCACCGATGTCCTTGCCGGTCAGCGCCACTTCAATCGGCGCTTCGCCGCAGGCCGCGAGCATCAGCAGCGCCGACACGTACTGGCTGGACAGGCCGCCATCGATCTCGAAGCGCTTGGCCTTGATCTTGCCCACGCCATGCACGGTGACCGGCGGGCAACCGGTCGGGCTGTCGACCTGGATGCCGTTCTGGCCGAGGGTCGCCAGCAACGGGCCGATCGGGCGTTTTTGCATGTAGTCGTCGCCGGTCAGCACCACGGTGCCTTCGACCGTGGCCACCGCAGCCGTGAGAAAGCGCATGGCGGTGCCGGCGTTGCCAAGGAACAGCGGTTGCGGCGGCAGGTGCAGTTTGCCGTTGCCGGTGACGACGAAGGTGGTGTCGTCCGGCTCATCGATGGTCACGCCCATTTGGCGCAGGGCCACCGACATATGGCGGGTATCGTCGCTCTTGAGCGCGCCGCTGAGACGGCTGGTGCCCTTGGCCAGGGCCGCCAGCAACAGGGCGCGGTTGGTAATGGATTTGGAGCCGGGGGGCGCGACCTTGCCATTGAGGGGGAAATTGGGCGGTGTAACGGTCACGGTTTTCTGCGAACTCAAGGGACAGGGCTCCTGATCAAGGCAAGGTGGCACGGAGTGGCCGACGGGCGGACTCGAATAATCGGGCATAGGTACAGTACTTGTCGAGCAGGGAACGCCGCCGGCCGGCATTTTCCGCAGGGTTGTCGATTATCGGGACGCGCTGTAGGTGGATTGCCCTTGGCAGGGTAGGCGTGCGCCCCAACAGGGGGCAGGACAAGCGCGTCCGATCAATGAAATTCAGGAGTTGTGTAACTTTTCATACGCGGCGCCTCGATGGACAAGCCAGGGCGATAGGGTAAGTTCAAAGCGCGTCCCATCCCCGGGGCGTTTTCAATCAAGGAGTGACTGAAATGAACAAACCCCAGACTCAACTCAGACATGGCCGCGTCGTGACCCCGGCCAGCCGTGGCTCAGTGGCTGTTGAACGCGGGCTGCTGGGCAACTGGCAAGTCAACGAAATGGAAGGCGGCAAGAACTTCCCGGCGCTGACTGCCGGGCCGTTCCCCGCACCCTATCAAACCGACGACCAGAGTGTGACGCCGCCGGCCGATGGGCATATCTTGAGCGGCGGCAAAACCGACGAGCGCGATTGCATCAACTTCACCGATGAGGAGATGAGCAAAAAGCTCAACACGCCGTTTACCTGGCCACTGCTGAATGTGGAGGCCGGACAAGTCTTCAAGGTGCAGTGGGAATACACCGCCGCCCACGTTACCCGTGGTTACCGCTGGTTCATCACCAGGGATGGCTGGGATCCGAAACAGCGCATCAGTCGCGCTCAATTGGACACCCAGCCGTTCTTCGAGGATTTCTACACCCAGGTGCCGTACTACCAGCATGCCGATGAACTGAAAGCCAAGGTCGAGCATCAGGTGACATTGCCCAAGGGTAAGCAAGGCCGACATGTGGTGGTGCTGATGTGGATCGTGGCCAACACGGGCAACGCGTTCTACCAGGCGTTTGACCTGGACTTCAAATAAAGTCCGGTCAACGCTTGCTCAACCAGTAATCATGTAGCGCCCGCGCAGCCGGTTCGATTTCGCTGACCCGCTGTTGATGGGCGTCTACATCCAGGTCGGCCGGCAATTCGAAGTTGTCCTGTTCGGCGCACCAGGAAATCTTCTCCAACTGCGCGGCCTGCTCGGCGGGCAATTCCGGCCAGTTACCGATGGCGGCGCCACGGATGTAGCCAAAGCACCATTCCTCGGCGAGGGTCACGGTGTGGCCCTGGTGTTCGGTATCGTCGAAGCGCGCCTTGAAACCCGTAGCGTCAGTGGCCAGTTGTCCGGCCAGGGTGTTGATATGGCGTACGCACAGTTCGAGGAAGCTTTGCGCTTCATCCATGTTGTCCCATTCCGGGTTCTGGCCGCCCCAGATCGCCGGGAACCACTCGGCCACGTCCACCTGCACCGGGCTGGACACCAGCGCGGTGAAGTAGCCGTCGAGTTCGGCCAGGTTCAGCACCGAATGGTCATCGCCGTACTTGAGCAGGGTGTCTTCGATGAACTCGAATTCGGCGGCGGTGAGGGGTTGGGCGTGCATGGGCATATCCTTTAAACGTCGAGCGCCGCTGTCGGGGCGGCCTAAAGCGCGAAGGATGGCGCTTAGTCAGGCTTTTTTCCAGCAGTTTCCATGCGTTGGCACAGCTTGCCCACGCACACCGCGCCGACCACTGCGAGGATGATCGGCACCAGGAAGTCATGGTCGATGCGGGTGAATTCCGCCACCAGCACAACCGCGGTCAGGGGCATGTTCATGCTGGCGGCGAGGAACGCCGCTGCGCCGATGATTGCAAACGCTCCGAGGGGCACACCCGGCCACACCAGGCTCCAGGCGCCGCCGAGGATGATCGCCAGTAACGCGCCATTCGCCAGGCCGGGGGTGAGCAGGCCGCCTTCGGCCCCGGCGCGCAGGCTGCTGGTGGTGATCAGCACCTTGACCACCAGCAACAGTGCGGCCAGGCCGATGCTCAGCTCATTGTCGAAACCCAGTTGCGCCGGGCCTTTGCCGTTGCCGAGAATCTGCGGCAGCAGCATTGCCAGTCCGCCGATGACGCTGAAGTTGATCAACGCCAATACCGGCAGGCGCCAGCCTCTGGCGGCGTTCGCCCGCGCAGCGCCGGTGAGGCGGGTGAAACCATAGGCGGCCAATCCAAACACTGGCCCACACACCACGGCCCAGGCGATCAGCACCGGGCTCAGCACAAAATGCGGCACGACGTATTGCGACTCCGCCCCCAGCCCGATCCACGCCACCGCTGCACCAATCGCCGAAGTGGCCAGCGCAATCAGCGCCGCTGGCCAACTGAATGCGCCCACCAGTACTTCCAGTACAAACATCGCGCCGCCCAACGGCACGTTGTACACCGCCGCCAGCCCGGCCCCCGCGCCGCAAGCCACGATCAGGCGGTGCATGGGCGGTTCGAGCCGGGCGTGTCGGGACAGCCAGGTGGCGGCCAGTGCACCGACCTCACGGGGCGCCACTTCACGCCCCAGCGGCGAGCCGAGAGCCACGGTGATGATCTGCAACAGCGCGTGGGCGAGGGTGGTTTTGGGCGGCATGATCGGCATCTGTTCCGACACCGCCCGCTTGATGCTCACCAGCGGGCGGCCGTAGCGATAGAGCGTCCACCAGCCCAACCCGGCAACCAGGCCGCATACCACCAGCACCCGCAAACGGCGCTCCGGCGCGGCGGCGGTCACGCCCCACAGAAAGGTTTCGTGGCTGACCAGGCTGTCGAGACTGTACCCGTACGCCAGGTGCTGAATACCGTGCAGCAGCAGGGCCAGGAGCATCCCGCCCAGGCCCGCGCCAACGCCGGTCAACACGACCACCAAGGCAAGAATCAGCGACGAACGCAACGTGGACGGCATAGACGGCTCCAGGCAAGGGCCCTGATTGTATAGCCGATAAGCCGGGCCTCCGGGATCAAATGTATCGGTGCTGCCTGAACCTTGCGCCCACAACATTCCATTACGTTTGCCCGTCCCGTTTTTGGCCGATGTGCCGTCACACACACTTGTTATAGTTCGGGCCTTATCACTCGCCAGTCAGGGATCACTGCCATGTCCGAATACCAAGCTTTCGTCGTCGAACTCACCGGCAACGTTGCCCATGTGCAGATCAACCGCCCGGAAAAGATCAACGCGATGAACGCCGCGTTCTGGACCGAAATCATCGACATCTTCCAGTGGGTGGAAGACACCGACGCCGTGCGCGCCGTGGTACTCAGCGGCGCCGGCAAGCATTTCTCCTCTGGCATCGACCTGATGATGCTGGCCTCGGTCGCCAATGACTTTGGCAAGGATGTCGGTCGCAACGCCCGCCTGCTGCGGCGCAAGATCCTCGAACTGCAAGCCTCGTTCAACGCCGTCGACAACTGCCGCAAGCCGGTGCTGGCGGCGATCCAGGGTTACTGCATCGGCGGCGCCATCGACCTGATCAGCGCTTGTGACATGCGCTACGCCGCCGAAGGCGCGCAATTCTCGATCAAGGAAATCGACATCGGCATGGCCGCCGACGTCGGCACCCTGCAGCGTCTGCCGCGCATCATCGGCGACGGCATGCTGCGCGAGCTGGCCTACACCGGTCGCCAGTTCGGCGCCGAGGAGGCGCGCAGCATCGGCCTGGTCAATCGCGTCTACGCCGATCAGGACAGCCTGTTGGCCGGCGTGATGGAGATTGCCCATGAAATCGCCGCCAAATCGCCGATTGCGGTCACCGGCACCAAGGCCATGATCAGCTACATGCGTGACCATACAGTCAATGACGGCCTGGAATACGTTGCCACCTGGAACTCGGCTATGTTGCAATCCAACGACCTGCGCGTGGCCATCGCGGCCCATATGAGCAAGCAGAAACCCGAATTCGTGGATTGACTGACATGACCCCAGGCTGGATTACCACAACGCTGCTGGACAACGACGCCCCTGGCGGCTGGGCCGTCGCCCGCAGCCGCGACGGCTTTTTGCACGACACCAATGGCCCGCTGTTCCCGAGGGAATGGCTCAAGCGCCAGGACCTGTCGGTGTTCGCCGAGCATGGCATCGGCCACCTCGATGGCGAGCCGGTGTACCTGCTGGAACTCGACTCGGCGGCTGAAGTGCCGGGCTGCAGTTGGCAGGGCCTGCGCGGCTTCATGCTGCAAGGCGATCACACCTTGTACAAAGTGCTGGGCTATGCGGCGCAGATCGGTACTTGGGCACGGGAGCACCGGTTCTGTGGCAGTTGCGGCCAGGCCATGGTCCAGGTGCCACGGGAACGCGCGATGTACTGCCAGGCCTGCGACCTGCGTAGCTACCCGCGGATTTCGCCGAGCATGATCGTGCTGGTGACCCGTGGCGACGAGATCCTGCTGGCGCGTTCGCCACGCTTTGTCACGGGGGTCTACAGCACCCTGGCGGGGTTTGCCGAGCCGGGTGAGTCGGCCGAAGACTGCCTGGTCCGCGAGGTCCGCGAAGAGGTGCAGGTGGAGGTCAAGAACATCCAGTACATGGGCAGCCAGTGCTGGCCGTTCCCGCACTCGATGATGCTGGGCTTCCATGCCGAATACGCCGGTGGCGACATCGTGCCCCAGGCCGATGAGATCGAGGACGCGCAGTGGTTCAACATCCATGACCTGCCGCCGTTGCCGGCGTCACGTTCGATCGCGCGTTACCTGATCGACCTCTACCTGGCCCGTCGACTAGGCCACGCTGAACCAGTGTTGCCAGGCTAGGCGCACTGTCAGGCCGAGGACCACGGTGATAAACACCGGGCGAATGAATTTGGCGCCGCCGCTGATCGCGCTGCGTGCGCCAAAGAACGCGCCACACATCACCGAAACGCCCATGGCCAGGCCGACGATCCAGTCCACCGAACCATTGACGATGAACACCGTCAGCGCCGCTGCGTTGCTGACGAAGTTCATGCTGCGCGCCACGCCGCTGGCCTTGACCAGGTCGATGGGGTGCAACAGCATCGTGCTCACCGTCCAGAACGCCCCGGTGCCCGGGCCCGCCACGCCATCGTAGAAGCCCAGGCCGAAGCCCTGGGTGGCTTGCCATTTCTTCTTGATCGGCGCGTCGGCATCCAGCGGCGCCTTGGGCGTGCCGCCGAACAGCAGGTACACACCACAGGCGAACACAATCACTGGCAGCATCTTGTTCAGGGTTTCGGCCGGCAAGTAATGGGCGACCACGGCGCCGGTTAGTGCGCCGATCAGCGTACCGACGATGGCGTGCACCCACTGGCGCGGGTGGAACAGTTTGCGGCGATAGAAGGTGAAACTGGCGGTGGCCGAGCCGAAGGTGGAACTGAGCTTGTTGGTGCCCAATACCAAATGCGGTGGCATGCCGGCGGTGAGCAGGGCGGGTGTGGTCAGCAGGCCGCCGCCACCGGCAATGGCGTCGATAAAACCGGCGATAAAGGCAACCACCGCCAGGATGGCGAGGGTGGTGAGGTCTACGCTGAGTTCGAAGGGCATGGGCAGGGCTTATTCTTGGCAGGGCGCTATGCGAAAGGCCGCCATCTTACTCGCGGGGAGTCTGCAAATCCAAATGTGGGAGGGGGCTTGCCCCCGATTGCGGTGTTCCAGCTAACTCATCTGTAGCTGATCCACCGCTATCGGGGGCAAGCCCCCTCCCACATTGTTACTGCGTCGACTTACGATCGATGTGTTTCGATCCACTCCAACGCCGTACGCCAGATACAAATCCCGAGGAAATACGCCGACATCACCGACCACAATCCAAACGTCCACGGGTTGGTATTCGGGTAATCCACCACCATCAAGAAGCTGCACAGCAACCAGATCGTGGTCACCGCGATGTTGATCGGCATGAACCGCTTCACCCGGAACGGGTGCAGGAACTTCATCGGCGTCACGGTCAGCAGGGCCAGGCCAATCACGGTGAGCAAGGTGACCCAGGCTTCCGGCTGGATGATATACACGCACAGCGCCACCACGTTCCAGGCGGCGGGGAAGCCGACGAAGTAGTTGTCCTTGCTCTTCATGTTGACGTTGCAGAAGCAGAACAACGACGACACCAGGATCACCGACACCGTGAACAGGTGGGTAAAGTCCGGCAGGTCGATATAGCGGTAGATAAACAGTGCGGGAATGAACACATAGGTGAGGTAATCGATCACCAGGTCCAGCACCGAGCCGTCAAAGCTTGGCAATACCGTGCTGACATTCACCCGGCGCGCGAGCGAGCCATCGACCCCGTCCACCACCAATGCCAGGCCAAGCCACAGCAGGCAGGCCTTCGGCGAGTTTTCCAGCAGCGCCAGGGTGGCCAGGAAGGCCAATACCACACCGGTGGCGGTAAAGCCGTGGGCGCCCCAGGCTTTGAGTCTGGCTACATGCAGGGTCGATATCACGGGCGGTTCTCCAAAAGGTGAAACGGGGCAGCCGACAACGTGACGCCGTCGAGTCTGGCCGGGGAATGCAGGTATCGACCGGGAAGGGGGTAAGAAGGTTCACCACCCCGGTGTATCACTTAGCGTAGCAAGCGTAAGACATTTCGGCATCAACCCTGGCGGAACACCAGTGCCTTCAAGCCACTTTGCGGGTCGATATCCGGAAACTCCGGCGGGTTTGCCAGGCGCTCCACAAAGCGCAGGCCCGGCGCTTCGCGGGTCACGCCGTCGATCAGGAAGTCTTCGCCGAAGGCCGGGTCGTTCATGCAGGCCAGCACCGTGCCCTGTGGCGTGAGTAAATCCGGCAGCCGGCGCAGCACGCGTTGGTAGTCCTTGGTCAGCAGAAAGCTGCCTTTCTGGAACGAGGGCGGGTCGATGATCACCAGGTCGTAGGGGCCGCTGTTGGTAACCTTGGCCCAGGACTTGAACAGGTCATGGCCCAGGAAACTCACCTTGCTCAGGTCATGACCGTTGAGACGATGGTTGTCGCGGCCACGGCTCAAGGCGCTGCGGGCCATGTCCAGGTTCACCACATGCTCGGCGCCGCCTTCGATGGCCGCCACGGAAAACCCGCAGGTGTAGGCAAACAGGTTGAGCACACGCATGCCCCTGGCCTGTTCGCGCACCCAGTTGCGGCCATGACGCATGTCGAGGAACAGCCCGCTATTCTGTTTCTTGCCCAGGTCGATCAGGTAGCGCAGGCCGCCTTCGACGATGATCTGCTCTTCGACGGGCTCGCCTACCAGCCATTCGGTGGTGCTTTGCGGCAGGTAGCGGTGTTGCAGGGCCACGGTATAACGGCCGAACTGGCTGCGCAGCAGCTGTTTCAGCGCGTCCAGTTGTGCCGCGTCGGGCTCCTTGAACAATGACACCAGCAATACGCCTTGCAACCAGTCCACCGTCAGTTGCTCCAGGCCCGGCCAGCAACGACCACGGCCGTGGAACAGGCGGCGGGTTTCGCTCGGCGGAGCCTGCAGGGCAGCGAGCAAATGAGCGTGCAGGGTGGCGAGTGCTTCTGGGTTCATCGTTAAACGTCATTGATTGAGCGGGCGGCATTTTAAACACAGTTGCAGGGTTGCGGGTGGCTTGAGCACAACGTGCTGCAAAAAAGTGAGTTGGCAGTGATTCATGCTCAATATGCTGAAAGCAGCGCTTGAGAACAGGCAAAAAATCCTTCGGTGCCGACATAAACTGGAAAAAAAGCCTGGAGGTGCCCATGAACGGTTTCACGACAGCGGTGATTGACCAGCAAGAGCTGGATGAATGGCGCGACGCCCTCGCCTCACTGGCGGCGAACGCCGGCCCGGCACGGGCGCGCCAGATCCTCGATGTGCTGGCACAGGATGCCAGTGCCCCGCACATTGACTGGAAACCGCGCCACGGCACGCCCTACATCAATAGCATCAGCGTCGAGCAGCAGCCGGCGTTTCCGGGCGACCTCGCCACCGAAGAACGCCTGGCTTCACTGGTGCGCTGGAACGCCCTGGCCATGGTGGTGCGCGCCAACCAGGCCTATGGCGAACTCGGCGGGCATATCGCCAGTTACGCCAGCGCGGCAGACTTGTTCGAGGTGGGTTTCAACCATTTCTTCCGTGCCCGCAGCGACAGCTTTGGCGGTGACCTGGTGTTCTATCAGCCGCATTCCGCGCCTGGCATTTATGCGCGGGCGTTCCTTGAAGGCCGCTTGAGTGAAGCCGACCTGGCCCACTATCGCCAGGAGATCGGCGGGCCAAAGGGAGGCGCACGCGGCCTGTCCAGCTATCCCCACCCCTGGCTGATGCCGGATTTCTGGCAGTTCCCCACCGGTTCCATGGGGATCGGCCCCATCAGTTCGATTTTCCAGGCGCGCTTCATGCGCTACTTGCAGCATCGCGGCTTGCTGGACGCCACTGACCGCCACGTGTGGGGTGTGTTCGGCGACGGCGAGATGGACGAGCCGGAAAGCATGTCCGCCTTGACCCTGGCCGCCCGCGAAGGCCTGGACAACCTCACCTGGGTGGTCAACTGCAACCTGCAACGCCTCGACGGCCCGGTGCGCGGCAACGGGCGCATCATCGATGAACTGGAAGCCTTGTTTGCCGGCGCCGGCTGGAACGTGATCAAACTGGTGTGGGGCTCGGACTGGGATGCGTTGTTGGCCAAGGATGCCGACGGTTCGCTGGTCAACACCTTGTCCAATACGGTTGACGGCCAATTCCAGACCTTTGCCGCCAAGGACGGCGCCTACAACCGCGAACACTTCTTTGGCCAGAGTGAATCCCTGGCCCGGCTGGTCGAGGGCCTGAGCGACGAACAGATCGACCGCCTCAAGCGTGGCGGCCACGACATGGTCAAGATTCACGCGGCCTACCACGCGGCGCGGCGGGTCAAGGGTAGGCCCACGGTGATCCTGGCCCAGACCAAAAAGGGCTTCGGCATGGGCGAAGCCGGGCAGGGCAAGATGACCACCCACCAGCAGAAGAAACTCGACCGCGATGCGCTGATCGCCTTCCGCAATCGCTTCCAGTTGCCGCTGACCGATGAGCAGACCGAGTCCCTGAGCTTCTTCAAACCGGCAGACGACAGCGTCGAACTGCGCTACCTGCACCAGCGGCGCAATGCGTTGGGCGGCTACGTGCCCAGTCGCAGCCAGGCCGCCGCGCCTGTCGCCGTGCCGGCGGTATCGGGCTACGCCGGTTTTGCCACGGCCGCCGACGGCAAGGAAATGTCCACCACTATGGCATTCGTGCGCATGCTCACCAACCTGCTCAAGGACAAAGCCCTGGGCCCGCGCATCGTGCCCATCGTCGCCGATGAAGCGCGCACCTTCGGCATGGCCAACCTGTTCAAGCAGATCGGCATCTATTCCAGCGTCGGCCAGCGCTACGAGCCGGAAGACATCGGCTCGATCCTCAGCTACCGCGAAGCCACCGATGGGCAGATCCTGGAGGAGGGCATCAGCGAAGCCAGCGCCATCAGCTCCTGGGTTGCGGCGGCCACCAGTTATTCAGTCCACGGCCTGCGCATGTTGCCGTTCTACATCTATTACTCGATGTTCGGCTTCCAGCGCGTCGGCGACCTGATCTGGGCCGCGGCCGACCAGCGCGCCCGTGGCTTCCTGCTTGGCGCCACGGCCGGGCGCACCACCCTCGGTGGCGAGGGCTTGCAGCACCAGGACGGCAGCAGCCACCTCACGGCGGCCACCGTGCCCAACTGCCGCGCCTACGACCCGGCGTTTGCCGGTGAATTCGCGGTGATCCTCGACCACGGCATGCGCCAGATGCTGGAGCACGATGTGGACGAGTTCTACTACGTGACCCTGATGAACGAAAACTACCCGCAGGCGAGCCTCCCGGAAGGCGTGGAAACGGCGATCATCAAGGGCATGTATCGCTTGCAAGGTACGGTCGATGCCAAGGTGCGCCTGTTGGGTTCCGGCACGCTGGTGCGCGAGGCGCAAGCGGCGGCGCAGTTGCTGGCGGAGGATTGGCAGGTGGCGAGCGAGGTGTTCAGCGTGACCAGTTTCAGCGAACTGGCGCGGGAAGCGCGGGAGGTGGAACGCTGGAATCGCTTGCATCCGCAGCAGACGGCGCGTGTCAGCCACTTGGCTGAATGCTTGCCCAAGGGCGCGCCGGTGGTGGCTGTGTCCGACTACGTGCGGGCTGTGCCGCAGATGATCGGTTCGTATCTGGATTCCAGCTACACCGTGCTCGGTACTGACGGATTCGGGCGCAGTGATACACGGGCGGCGTTGCGCGATTTCTTTGAGGTGGATCGCCATCATCTCGTGCTGGCAGCGTTGACGGCGTTGGTGGAGCAGGGGCATCTGCAAGCGCGGGTGTGCCAGGAGGCTATCGAGCGTTACAACGTGCAGACTGAGCGCGGAGCCGCCTGGAACGGCTGAGTTAAAAGCTGGCTATCAGTGGAGGCCCAAAAGCCTCCCTGATAAACCCCGGCGCGATATACCGCTCGTAATGCGCCTCGGACAACAGGAAAAACTCCCGGTCAATCGCATCGCGCAGATCCGCCAGGCTGCGCTCGCGAAACTCCGGCAGCAACCCCAACCCATACGCCTCCAGTCTGGAAATCACTCTAGCCCCCCGCGCAATCAGCTGGTACGCCCAGCAATAGGGCGATTGGTGCGGCACAAAGCGGATCTTGCGATTCTCCAGTTGCTGGCGCAGCAGGTGCGCGTCGAACACCTGCAGCTTGCTGGCCATTACCTGCACCAGCAGTTGTTCCAGTCGCAGCCACACCGCCTGTTTTTCCTCGGCGTTGTAGCCGTTCCACTGGATCACTTCGTGGTGATAGCGTTTGCAGCCGCGGCAGACCAGGTCTCCGTAGACGGTGGAGCACAGGCCGACGCAAGGGGTCTTGATGGTTTGATTGGGCATAAGAGGCAATTTGCAAAGATTTATCGCGCACCGCAACCCATGTGGGAGGGGGCTTGCCCCCGATTGCGGTGCATCAGTCACTGAAGCTTGAGCTGAACGAACGTCATCGGGGGCAAGCCCCCTCCCACATGTGGAGTCAGTCCCAGCTCAGCGCGCCGCCAGTCTGGTACTCGATCACACGGGTCTCGAAGAAGTTTTTCTCTTTCTTCAAGTCCATGATCTCGCTCATCCACGGGAATGGGTTGGTGGTACCTGGGTACTCTTCCTTCAACCCAATCTGCGACAGACGACGGTTAGCAATGAACTTGAGGTAATCCTCCATCATCGCTGCGTTCATGCCGAGTACCCCACGCGGCATAGTGTCACGAGCGTATTCGATCTCCAGCTGAGTCCCTTGCAGGATCATCTGGGTCGCTTCTTCCTTCATCTCGGCATCCCACAAATGCGGGTTTTCGATTTTGATCTGGTTGATCACATCGATACCGAAGTTCAGGTGCATCGACTCGTCACGCAGGATGTACTGGAACTGCTCGGCGACGCCGGTCATTTTGTTGCGACGGCCCATGGACAGGATCTGGGTGAAGCCGCAGTAGAAGAAGATGCCTTCCAGGACGCAGTAGTAGGCGACCAGGTTGCGCAGCAGCTCCTTGTCGGTCTCGACGGTGCCGGTTTCGAACTTCGGATCGGAGATCGAGCGGGTGTACTTCAGGCCCCAGGCGGCCTTTTTCGCGACCGATGGGATCTCGTGGTACATGTTGAAGATCTCGCCTTCATCCATGGCCAACGATTCGATGCAGTACTGGTAGGCGTGGGTGTGGATCGCTTCTTCGAAGGCCTGGCGCAGGATGTACTGGCGGCACTCCGGGTTGGTGATCAGGCGGTACACGGCCAGCACCAGGTTGTTGGCGACCAGGGAGTCGGCGGTGGAGAAGAAGCCCAGGTTGCGCATGACGATGCGGCGTTCGTCGTCGGTCAGGCCTTCGGGGTTTTTCCACAGGGCGATGTCGGCGGTCATGTTGACCTCTTGCGGCATCCAGTGGTTGGCGCAGCCGTCGAGGTACTTCTGCCAGGCCCAGTCGTACTTGAACGGCACGAGTTGGTTGAGGTCGGCGCGGCAGTTGATCATGCGCTTTTCGTCAACGGCGACGCGGGCGGAGGCGCCTTCGAGTTCGGCGAGGCCTTCGGCGACGTCGAGTTTGTCGAGGGCGGCCTTGGCGCGGATGATCGCGGCGGAGTCGTTGGCGGTCACATTACGGGCTTCCAGCGCAGCCGCGGCGCCGGCGCCGTCGAGGCGGTCCATGTTGGCTTCGCTGGCGTGGCCGGCATTGGCGCCCTTGATCACCGCTGCACCGGTGTCTTCGTTGTCGACTTCATCCCAACTCAGCATGGAAATGCTCCTTCCTGGTATTCGAAAAATAAGTGTTTTTGCAGGCTTCAGGCATTGAAATACTGCGCATAGTGTGGTCGATAAATACCGAGGCTGCACACTATGTAGTGGTCTATTCTGTTTGTGGGCACACTATATGGTGTGTAACAAGACTGGTCAACGTGCAGGAATCACGTTGGCCTGCTTTAAAGGCTGATCTTGATCTGCGCGCACAACCCACCTTCCGGCCGGTTGCTCAACGTTAACGAGCCCCCGATCGCCACCACCAGTTGCTGGGCAATCGCCAGCCCCAGGCCGGTGCCGCCGGTGCCGCGGTTGCGTGAGCTTTCCACGCGGTAGAACGGCTGCATCACCTGCACCAGTTCGTCCTCGGCAATGCCCGGGCCGTTGTCGAGTACCTTGATCGACAGCTCGCCATCGGCGGTCGAACCGACCTCCAGCTGCGCGGCGCCGGCGAACTTGAGGGCGTTGTCCACCAGGTTCACCAGCACCCGGCGCAGGGCGTGAGGGCGGGTGTCGAGAACTACCGCGCTTTTGCCGCTGAGGCTCACCTGTTTGTGCATGTCCTGGTAGTCGAACACCAGGCTGTCAAGGAAGGCGTCGAGGTTGATACGGTGGCTGGCTTCGGTGGCGCCGTGGACGCTGCGTGCGTAGGCAACCCCCTCGCGCACCAGGTGCTCCATTTCCCCGAGGTCGCTCCAGAGTTTGTCGCGTTCGGCACAATCCTCCATGAATTCGGCGCGCAGTTTCATGCGGGTGATCGGGGTTTGCAGGTCATGGGAAATTGCCGCGAGGATCTGCATGCGTTCCTTCAGGTATTCGGCGATGCGTTGTTGCATGGCGTTGAACGCAACCGCGGCATGGGCTACTTCGGTGGGGCCTGTTTCGTCCAGCGGCGTGGGGTGAGCGTTAGGGTCCAGGGTCTCCACGGCGCGCGCCAGGCGGGTCAGCGGGCGGATGGCCAGGCGCACGGCGAACCAGGTGCAGCCCAGCAGCAGCGCCAGTTGCAGCACCAGCACCACCGGCAGCCAGTACGCGACGGGCAGCATGGAGGGGCGCACGTCGAGGGTGATCGGGTTGCCGTCGGCCAGGGTCAGGTGCGCCTGGAAGTGCTTCTGCATCCCGGGGATGTCGCGGAAGGTCAGCGCGTAGTGTTCACCCAATGCATCGGCAATCGAGGTGGCGGCCATGGGCACGTCGTCGCTGCGCATCGGCTCGCCGGTTTCGCCGGCGTTGAGCAGGTAGCGGTAGTTTTGCCGATCCAGGCGCGGCAGCCAGCTGGCGCGCTCGTCGGCGGGCAGCCGGTCGAGGATCGCCACCGAGGTGGCCACGTCGTTTTCCAGGTTGCCCAGCATGGCGGTGCGCGCGCTGATGTAGCGCTCATAGAACTGCGCGCTGAAGGACAAGCCATGGGCGCACACCAGGCTGATCAGGAAGATCAGCGACAACTGTGACGCCAGGGTACGCGGCCAGCCAAACCTTAAGGTCATTGCTCGGCCTCGAGGATTTCCACCGGCAGGGAGAACACGTAGCCCTCGCTGCGCACGGTCTTGATGTAGGCCGGTTCGCGGGCGTCGTCCAGCAGGCGTTGGCGCAGGCGGCTCACCAGCAGGTCGATGGAACGGTCGAACAGGTCGGCGTCGCGGCCCTGGGTCAGGTTGAGCAACTGGTCGCGGTTGAGCACGCGCTGGGGGTGATCGAGGAACACCCGCAGCAGGCGGTATTCGGCGCCGCTCAGGGCGACCAGGGTGTCGTCTTCGTCGAGCAGGTGGCGGGCGGTGGTGTCCAGGCGCCAACGGCCGAAACGGATCAGCCGCCCGGTCTCGCTGACCACCAGGTTCGGCGGCAGCATCCGCGTGCGGCGCAGCACCGCGTTGATGCGCGCCAGCAGCTCACGGGCGGCGAACGGTTTGACCAGGTAATCGTCCGCGCCCATTTCCAGGCCGATGATGCGGTCGGTTTCATCATTGCGTGCGGTCAGCATCAACACCGGCGTGGCTTTGTGCTTGCCCACCCGCAGCTCGCGGCACAGCTGCAAACCGTCGTCGCCGGGCATCATGATGTCCAGCACGATCAGGTCCACCGGGGTGGTCTCGAGGAAGCTGCGCATCTGGCGGCCGTCGGCGACCACGGTGGTGCGCATGCCGTTCTTTTTCAAGTAGTTGCCCACCAGTTCGCGGATTTCCCGGTCGTCATCGACGATCAGGATGTGATCGACATGATCCATGCTGCCTTCCTCGTTAAATGCTTGTTGGGGCGCAGTCTAGCCACTGGCGCCGGCCTTGCCTTGTACCCTTTGTATTCCAGTGTATCTGGCGATAAGGAGATACACGACGAAGCAAAAAGGCTGGTGCGACAGGTTTTATCCCGCTGCATAGCCGATAAACGGTTATGTACTAATAAACTTCTAATATTTCTAGTGAATAGCCACGGCCTTGGCTGGAAGCGAGCAGGTTGCGCCCGCGCAGGCGGTCGAGGGCTTCGTTGAGGGGGCACTTGCTCACGCCCTCTGATGCAACGCATCACGGCTGCTCTGCTGCTGGGTGTGGCGGTGCGGTGCGCGAGGGTTGGTTGCGATCAGTCTGTGGGGTAGGGTGTCACGGCACCTTCCAACAAAAACAAGGATCGGTTCATGCTCTTCACCTTCCGCCGTACACTCTTGGCCGCAACCTTGGCCATGTCCTTCGCTGTGCCGGCCTACAGCGCCGAGCCCCATAAACAGATCCAGGCCCAATCCGAACACTACAAGGCCGACGCCCTGAAACTGCTGGAGCGCCTGGTAAATATCGACTCGGGCTCAGGTTATGAACCGGGCCTGACCCAAGTGCGCGACATCGCCGTGGATGAGCTGAAACAGCTGGGCTTTTCCATCGAGCTGGTGCCGGACAAAGCCGCCAACAACAGCCACGTGGTCGCCACCCTAAAGGGCACCGGCAAAGCCAGAATCCTGTTGATGGCCCATATGGACACCGTGTTCAAGGAAGGCTCGGCCGCCGAGCGCCCGTTCCACATCAAGGACGGCCGCGCCTATGGCCCCGGCGTGATGGATGACAAAGGCGGCATCGTCGCCGGCATCTACGCGCTCAGAGTCCTCAAGGACCAGGGCTTCAAGGACTACGCGCAAATCACCTTCCTGCTCGATGCCAGTGAAGAAACCGGCTCCGACGCCGCCTCCGAGCTGATCCGCCAAACCGCCAAGGCCCACGACGTCACCCTCAACCTCGAACCCGGGCGCCCAGCCGATGGCCTGGTGGTGTGGCGCAAAGGCAGCGCTACCGCCGTGGTCGAGGTCAAAGGCAAAGCCGCCCACGCCGGCGTCTCCCCGGAACTCGGCCGTAACGCCGCTATGGAAGCGGCGCACCAGATCCTGCAACTGGGCAAGCTGGGGGATGCTGAGAAGAAAACCACCATCAACTTCACCGTGATCAAGGCCGGCGACCGCACCAACGTCATTCCCGACCAGGCCATGGCCAAGGCGGATGTGCGCGCGGCGTTGCCGGAAGAGTTTGATCGCATCGAGAAGGATCTGGCACGGGTGTCGGCCAACAAGCTGATCCCCGAGACCGAAGTGAAGACCAGCCTGCAGCGCGGGCTGCCACCGATGCCGCAGACACCGGAGTCGGACAAGCTGGTGGCGATTGCCCAGGGGATTTATGGGGAGTTGGGCAAGACGTTGACGATTGAAGGCAGTGGCGGTGCGGCGGATGCCAGCTTGTCAGCCGGGGTAGGCACGCCGACGTTGGATGGGTTTGGGATTGTTGGCGGGAATATTCATACGCCGGAGGAGTATGCGGAGGTGGAGAGTGTGGTGCCGCGGGTTTATCTGTTGAGTCGGATGATTATGGAACTTTCGAAGCGGTGATTTTCCGCTGATTGACACCCTTTTGTGGTGAGCAGGCTTGCCCTGCGTTGGGCTGTGTAGCAGCCCCAAAACAGACAATGCCGTTTCACCTGAAGACATCTATCGCCTGGATTGGGGCCGCTTTGCGGCCCAACGCAGGGCAAGCCTGCTCACCACAGGGTGCTTTTCAATCAGGATTTTCTCGTTTTACCAAGTACTCATTAAATTTCACAATAATGTGATTCAACCATGATCGTCCTGAAGCCCATTGACTGGGGTAGTAGTAATAACAGTGCTGCTCGTGTAGTAAGTTATTTTGAAGGGTGGACTCGTCTGTATAGTTACTTATTAGTTCTAGAATTTCATTTTTTACAGTTATTATTGTGCTTTCTGATGAGTCAAGTAGGAAAGAGTCAATGACTTCGTCAGCTGATGAGTGTTCCAGTGTCCAGTCTTGATTGAAGTAAGCACCGAAAAATTGCTGCAACTCTGTCAGTGGATTATTCATTTTTCTGGGTATCCTGTCAGTAATAGATAGCCATCCGGCATATTAGCTCTTTTCTTCAGAACTAAAATGAAATTGTAAACGGGTATGGGGGTTTCAGTGCCTCTAATAATACTCACGCCTACCGGCCGGTTAGAACTGTCTTTGATTAGATGTTTGTTATTTTCTCCTTCTAAGAACTCTAAAATTTCGTTCCGATGTTTTTTTAAGCTCCTAGATACTAGTGCTTCTGCTTCTTCTAGGTTTTTGAACGTTGATGCTGCAGGTATGTGCGGTTCCAGATTTAGCCTTGTAATCAGTTGTGCTTCCGTCTGTGCAACATGCTTTTCAATTAAGTGCCCGCCGGCATTTTCATGTGCTTCTAGTACGCCGCCAGGGCAATTTACAACTTTACAGCTCAGTCCTAGCGGATCTACCCACGCAGTCGGATTGGGTACGTACTGGTAAGCATTGATCCCTCCCGCCAGCTTCACCGGGTCCGGCGTCAGGTACCGACCAACATCCGGATTGTAGTAGCGATGGCGGTTGTAGTGCAGCCCGCTTTCCTGATCGAAATACTGACCCTGGAAACGCAGCGGATTGTCGACTTTTCCGATGTCGAGGCGGGTGATTTCCCCGTAGGCACGGTAATGCGCCGACCAGACGATTTCGCCATCCGGGGCGGTGAGTTCTTGCGGGGTGCCCAAGTGGTCGAGCTGGTAGTGGTAGGCCTTGGTTTCCTTGGGGCCGAAGCCTTCCAGCAAGGCTAGCGGACGGAAGCTGTCCGGCTCGTACAGGTAGCTGCGATGCCGATCCGCATGGTGTTCGGCAATCAGCTTGTCGCCTTGCCAGAAAAACTCGGTGGTGATGCCGTCGACGGTTTTGCTGATACGCCGCCCAAACGGGTCGTAGCGGTAACTGGCGGTCTGGCCGTTGGGCGTTTTAATACCGATCAGGCGGTGCTGGCAGTCGTAGCGGTACTCGGTGACGAGTTGATGGCCCTTACCGCGTCGTTCGCGGATGAGGTTGCCGAAGGCGTCGTAGTCGTAATGGTGGTCGCCCTGGATCATCAGGCGGTTGCCAGCGACGATGTCGGGGCCGGGGCGGTTTTGCATGAGCAGGTTGCCGGCGGGGTCGTGGCCGAAGCGTTCCTGCTCGCCTTGGGTGTGGTCGGCGCGGGTGAGGCGGTTGAGTGGGTCGTAGTGGTAGCGGTGTTCACCTTTGCGAGTGTCGAGCAGGCGGGTGAGGTTGCCGGTTTTGTCGTAGTCGTAGTGGCGGCGGTAGACCGGGCCTTCGGCGTCATTGATGCTCTGGTTGAACAGGCGGCCTTGGTGGTCGTGTTGGTAGTGGCTGAGCAGTTGGCCTTGTTGGCGTTGCTGTTCGCGGCCAGCGTGGAACAGGTGTGAGGTGAGTACTGCGCTGTTCAGTTCGACGGTGGCGAGGTGGCCGCCTTTGTCGTGAGTGAAGGTGAGGCGGTTGTTGTCCGGCAGGCGCAGGTTTTGCAGGTGGCCGCAGGCGTCGTAGCCGTAGCGCAGGGTGCCCCAGCCTTGGTGTTCGGCGGTGAGGCGGTTTTGGCTGTCGTACTCGTAGGCCAGGGCCCAGTGGCCGTCTTCGACGCTGAGGAGATTGCCCTGGCGGTCGTAGGTGTAATCGACGGTATTGCCATCGGGTAGGGTTTTTCTGATGAGGCGTCCGGCATGGTCGCGCTGGTAACGGGTAACCAGCTGACTGCCGTCATCGCCGTGTTCGGTCTTTTCCTGAAGGTTGCCGTTGAGGTCGTATACGTACGCCGTGCGCTGACCGTCAAAACCGGTTTCCTGCTGGATCAGGCCGTTGTTGTGGTACTGGAGCCGGTAGGTTTCGCCCACCTCGTTTTCGATCTCGGTCAGCAGTAACCGCGCGTTGTCGTAGCGGTACTTGATCTGGCTGCCATCGGCATTGATGCGGCGGCTGATCAGGTGCAGGCCGTCGGCGTATTCGTAGCGGGTGACGTGGCCCTGTTCGTCGCGTTCGGCGGTGATTTTTCCGTAAGCGTTGTAGGTATATTTACGCGTGTCGCCGCTCGGCAAGACGACCTGGACTAACCGCCCAACGTCGTTCCACTGGTACTGGGTCAGCGCGCCATGCTCATCCTCACGCGCAATCTGTCGCCCCAGATCGTCATAGCGATAACGCTTGATCCCACCATTGGGCAACTGCTCCTCAAGCAACTGCCCGCGCTCGTTCCACACCAGCCGCTGACAGCTGTGATCCGGATACCAAACCCCAACCAACTGTCCGTATTTGTTGTAGGTGTAATCGGTAACGTGACCGTCAGGATCGGTCTTGCGCGTTACATCGCCCTGATCATTGCGCTCATACTTCCAAACCGCCTGACCCCGCCTTACAACCCGTACGAACCCGTTGTCATGCTCGTAGGTCGTCGGCTCATCGTCCCCCGGAAACACGGCCACCAAGCGCCCGGCTTCGTCGTACTGATACGCCGTGATCGCGCCCAGCGGATCCTGCTCAACCGTCAGCCGGCCTTTTTCATCGTAGGATTTGAAGTGCTCGGCCCCGTCAGGATCAACCCGCTGCACCAGCCGCGCCCGCTGGTCATGTACGTAGACTTCCTGGCTACCATCGGCGTTAAACACCGTGACCTGGCCGTTGTCATCCCAGGCATAGCGCGTGTCCATCTGCGAGAAACTCGCCCAATGCCGCACACACCGCGCCGTCTTGCCCGACCGTTCCCACTCCCAGTAGAAACTCGCTCCACCGGCCAAACCGCGCTCAAGAATGACGTGCTGTTCGTCGTACCGATAAACCTCGCTTTCACCGACGGCATTGGTCGCGCAAATCAGCCGTCCCAAGTCGTCATACGCGTAGGAAACAACCGTCTGCTCCGTCACCCAAACAAACGGACCCTCATCCACAACGCGATGAATCTGGTAATCCACCGCCACGATGCGGCCCGACGCGTAGCGCAAAAACAGCGAGCGCCCGACGCCGTTATCCACCCGCTCAATACGCCCCAGAAAATCCCGGGAAATGCGCAGGCGGTTGTCATACGCATCGCTGATCGCTGTCAGCACACCGTCGCGGAAGTGGTAGAAACGTGACGCCTGGGCCAGTACCAGTTCATCAGGCAGCGAACCCAGATAGATCGCCGCTTCGGCCAGGCTGTTGGTGATTGCAGGGCGAGAAGTCGACGGCAAGGGCAGGGTAGTGGAGCGGTTTTCATGATCGGTCCACACCACCGCATCACCCACAACCACCAGCCGATGCGCCAGCGCATGACTCCAGCCAAACCCCAACCCACAATCCACTTCAACCGCACTGGTGCGATACAACCGCGTCCACTCAAACGGCAAGATCCCGTCCAGCGTCCCATCGGTGAGGGTCAGGAATTCCTCGCCGGTGACCATCGACACCGGGCAGCCGTTGGTGGCGGTTTTGTCCGAAGATGCCGCCGCATCCCCAGCCGGATTCTTCGCAACAGCCGGCACGTCATCCACATGCTCTTGCTGAACTAACGCCGTTCGCTGGGACTTGTTGCGCACCACCGGCACCGCGTTGGAAACCACCTGATCCCCGGCCTTCAACGGTGCATCCGGAATCACCCGGATCGGCGTCGCGGAGCTACCCAGCAGCAACGGCCTGGCCGCCTCGACATGCGCCTCCAACCGAGGCCCGACCAACTGGTCCGCGAGCATCTCCAGCCACTGGCGAGCCCGGCCAGGCTTGATGTGACTCATCACCTGGGCACCCAGGCGCACGGTCACGCCCATGGCTCCCGCAACCCTCACCAACAGCAAAGCGATCAACACGTCGCCGGTGATTTCCCCCATCACCTCGCTCATCGCTTGCGGCGGCAACATCCGTATCCAACTGCAGATCGCCGACAGGTAGATAAACATCAGCGGCTCGTCGCTGAGCACAAGCAGGCCCTGGGCAATGGTGTCCTTGCCCAGTTTCAACAGTTCATCCAGTTCAGCCTGGGAGACGTACTGCAGCAGTTTCTGGCTATTGCTCTTGAGGTCCGCCAGCAGGTCGTACAGTTGTGTGAAATTGTCCCAAAGGCTGTAGAACGCCTTACCCATGCCATGAAGAAACGCCTTCTCCAGCAGCCTGCGTTGATCAAGCGGGCTGGCGTCTGTGTAGTCTTTCCACTGGGCTTCGAAGGTGTTTTTCCACTCTTCGCGCAGGCGAACTTCCAACCCATCAATCACCGATTGATAAGACGCATACAGCGCCTTGAGGTGATCCTCGGAAACGTTGGGATAGAAGCTGACCCGGTATTGCTGGTCGCGCTCACACTGGTCGATTTCGAGGATGCCGCTCGGGCCGATGGTCGTGTGGATCGGCTCGCCCAGTGGGCCGCCGTTGGGGTCGACACACTGCACCATCACCGGCGTGTTGCCGATGGGTACAAATCGCGTGCTTTGGAACAGGTGCACCAGGGTCAGCTTGCCGTTGGCCTGGCAAGTCGCAACGGTGGTGCTTGGGTAAAGAGAACGGTTGACCGGCGCGACCAGCGCCACTTCATCCCCGACCTTGAAGACTTGCTCGACATCCAGCGCCGAAACGCTCCAAAAGCTTGAGGCCCATGCGTCAAAGGTATTCAGGCATTCCCGGAAATCGCGAAAGACGCGCTCGATATCGACCGTCTTCACATCCATTGGGGTCAGGGCCAGCCTGCCAATGGCCGGGTTCAAGAAACAGCTCCAACAACCAGAAAGTCCATCTGCAATCCCTCGCACTGTGTAGTCAGGCGAGGGACTTTGCGGACCTTTTCAGGGGAGGGGAGTAGAGCTTATCCGGCGCTTACGTGGGACGTTTCGACAACTCTCGTCTTCTCCCGCCCCAGCACCAGGCTGCACAGCGCCGGCAAGAACAACAGCGTCAACACGGTGCCCACCAGCACCCCACCGATGAGCACATAGGCCAGGGACGACCAGAACACCGACAACGTCAGCGGAATAAACGCCAGCGCCGCCGCCAGCGCGGTCAGGATCACCGGCCGTGCACGCCGCACGGTGGCTTCAATGATCGCCTCGCGAATGGCCATGCCGTGGTCCTGGTTCTGGCGAATCTGGTCGGTAAAGATCAGCGTGTTGCGCATCAGTATCCCGCCAATCCCGATCAAGCCCAGGATTGCGTTGAACCCGAACGGCTGGTTGAACAGCAGCAAGGTCGGCACCGCACCGATCAAGCCCAGCGGCGCCGTGGCGAAGACCATGAACATCACGCCGAACGAGCGCACCTGGAACATGATCACCGTGAGGGTCAGCAGGATCATGATCGGGAACAGCGCGGCCAGGGCGACGTTGGCCTTTGCGCTTTCTTCCACCGGGCCGCCGATGTCGATCTGGTAACCGGCGGGCAGTGTGGCAATCAGCGGCTGCAGGTCTTTGTACACGGCCATTTCCACGTCGGGCGGTTGCACGCCGTCGATGATGTCGGCGCGCACTTCGACGGTGGTCGCGCGGTTGCGGCGCTTGAGGATCGGTTCTTCCATCACCGCCTGGAAATGCCCGACCTGGGCCAGCGGCACGGAGGTGCCGGCGCTGTTGGTGAGGGTCATGTTGTTGAGGTTGCCGAGGTCTTCGCGCTGGCTGCCCTGGGCGCGAGCGACCACGGAGACGGTACGGTTGCCTTCGCGCACTTCGGTGATGGGGTTGCCGCTGAGCAGGGCGTTGAGCTGGGATTTGACCTCGTTGGGGGTGAAGCCCAGCAAGCGCAGGCGGTCCTGATCCAGCACCAGGCGATAGCCGCTGGTGCGCTCGCCCCAATCGAGGAAGGCATCCTTGGTCAACTTGTTGGCGGCGACGACTTTGCGCACGGCTTCGGACACGCCACGCAGCATATCCACATTCGGGCCGGACACACGGAACACCACCGGGAATGGCACAGGCGGGCCGAACAGCAACTGCGTGACGCGTACCCGCGCCGCCGGGAACTCACCGGCCGCAATCCGCTCGCGCATGCGCAGTTTCAATGCATCGCGGGCATGGGAGTCCGGGGTCTGCACGATCAGCTTGGCAAACGCCGGGTCCGGCAGTTCAGGGTTCAGCGACAGGAAAAAGCGTGGCGCACCGCCGCCAACATAGGTGTCGACCATCGTGGTTTGCGGCTCTTGCAGCAGGGCTTTTTCCAACCGTGCGGCTACCGCTTCGGTACTTTTAAAGGCGCTGCCCGGCGGCATGTACACCTCAAGAATCAGTTCGGAACGGTCGGAGTTGGGAAAGAACTGCTTCTTCACCACACCCATGCCCAGCCCGCACAGCACAAACGCCACCACCACCAGCCCGGTCACCAGCCAGCGCCTGCGCACACAGGCCTCCACCAGCGTGCGCAGTTTCTGGTAGTAGCGCCCGGCGTAGATTGCGTCATGCCCGCCGGGCACCGGCTTGATCTGCGGTAGCAGCTTCACGCCCAGGTAAGGTGTGAACACCACCGCCACCAGCCAGGATGAAATCAGCGCAAAACCGACGATCCAGAAGATATTGCCGGCATATTCCCCGGCGCCGGAGCGCGCAAAACCCACCGGTAGAAAGCCGATGATCGTCACCAGCGTGCCGGTGAGCATCGGCGCCGCTGTGGAGCTCCAGGCAAAGGTGGCGGCGTGGATGCGGTCGAAACCTTCCTCCAGTTTCACCACCATCATCTCGATGGCGATGATCGCGTCATCCACCAATAACCCCAGGGAAATGATCAGCGCGCCCAGGGTAATGCGGTCGAATTCACGCCCGGTCAGCAGCATGATCACAAACACCACCGACAAGGTCAGCGGCACCGCAGCGGCCACCACCAGGCCGACACGAAAGCCCAAGGCCAACAGGCTGATGACCATCACCACGGCGAGGGCAACGAAGAACTTGAGCATGAACTCGTTGACCGCCAGGCTGATGTTTTTCGCCTGGTCGGAGACTTTGGCGAAGTTGACCCCGAGCGGCAGGTCGGCCTGGATTCTGGCTTCCTGGGCCTTGAGGCTCTTGTCCAGTTCCAGGCCGTTCCAGTGTTTCTCCATGATCACGCCGAGCATCAGCGCCGGGTCGCCCTGGTGGCGGATGCGGTAGCTGGGCGGGTCTTCATAACCTCGGCTGACGGTGGCCACATCGGCGATGCGCAGCACGCGGCCGTTGACTTCCAGCGGCACGTTTTCGATCAGTGACAGGCTGTCGAACGCGCCGTCGATACGGATGTAGGCACGGGCGCCGGCGGTCTCTACAAAGCCCGACGGCGCCACGGCGTTCTGCGCGGCCAACGCCGAGAAAATCTGATCCGGCTTGATGCCCAGGGTCGCCAGACGCTCATAGGAAAACTCCACGAACACCCGTTGCGCCTGCTCGCCGAGGATATTGACCTTCTTCACCCCTGGCAGGTTGAGGAAACCCTGGCGCAGTTCCTCAGCCATCTGCACCTGCTGTCGATGGGGCAGGTGTTCGGCCTCCAGGGCGTACAGCGCAAAATACACATCGGAATATTCATCGTTGAAGAACGGCCCGCTCACGCCCTTGGGCAGTCTGGCGGCTTCATCGCTGAGTTTTTTTCGGGTCTGGTAGAACAGGTCCTGGATTTCGCTGGGCCGCGTGGACTCCTTGTACGTCATGCGCATTGACACGAAACCCGGCTGGGCGATGGTCTCGACGCGGTCGTAGTAGTCCAGTTCCTGCAGGCGTTTTTCCAGGCGGTCGGCCACTTGCTCCTGCATTTCCTGGGCGGTGGCGCCGGGCCAGGCGGCAGTGATGGTCATCACCTTGACGGTGAAGGACGGGTCTTCGGCGCGACCGAGCTTGCCAAACGAGAACACCCCGGCGGCCAGGATCGCAATGATCAGGAACAACGTGACCGCACGGTGCTTGACCGCCAGTTCAGAGAGGTTGATACCGCGCATGCTCAGTTGTCCTGTTTGCGGTTGAGGGCCAGTACCTGGGCGGGCAGCAGGCGTACGGCGTCACCGTCGTGCAGCAGGTGCGCACCCAGGGCGACGACGATTTGACCGGGGGTTACACCACTGTCGAGCAGCGCGTCTTCCTGGCCGAGGCTGGCGACTTTCACCGGGGCGAAACTGACCTTGTCGTCTGTGCCGATTACCCAGACACCGGTGCCTTGCCCGGCATCCTGCAAGGCGCCGATGGGCACGCGGGTTTGCTGGGCCTGGCCGTTGCCTTGCAGGCGCACGGTGATGGTCGAGCCGAGGGCGAAGCGATCGACGGCGCCATGCAATACGTAGCGGGCGCGGTAGGTGCGGGTGGTCGGGTCAGCGCTGGCGGACAGTTCGCGCAAGGTGGCGGTCACCGCCTGGTCCGGGGCGCCGAAGGCGAAGGCCAGGGCTTTCTGCGAGGCTTGTTCGCGTTGGTTTTCCGGCAGGTTGACGATAGCTTCACGGGCACCGTCGTGGGCCAGGCGCGCGACGATCTGTCCTTCGGCGACCACCTGGCCGCGGTCTGCCCGCACATCGGTGATGATGCCGTCGCCATCGGCCTTGAGCACCGAGTAGGTGCGGCGGTTTTCGATCTGGCTGGCGTCGGATTGCGCCGCGGCCAGTTCGGCTTCGGCCACGCGCAGGTTGGTCGCCGATTGGTCGAAGATCTGCCGCGACACGGCGCCGGTGCTGGCCAGGCGCTGATAGCGGTTTTCGTCGTCACGGCGTTGGCGCAATTGTGCCTGGGCGGCGCTGACGCGGTTTTTTGCCGAGCGCAGGGCCAGTTCGAAGTCGCCGATATCCAGCACCAGCAGGGTGTCGCCACGGGACACATGCTGGCCGGGGTCGACCTTGCGTTCGATGACCTTGCCGCCGACCCGGAACCCCAGGTCGCTTTCGGTACGCGCCGCGACCACGCCGGTATAGGCGCTTTGCTGGGTGCCGGCCGCTTCGACTTTGGCGGCCAGGACAGGGCGAGGTTGAGGAACTTCGGCGGCGGTGTCGGCCTTGCTGTTGCAGCCATTGAGGACGATCAACAGGGCCAGGGGCGTGAGAAGACGCAGGGGGAGAGGGTGCATGGCGGGCTCCGGGGTAACCATTGGGAAAAAAATTATGGACATAATTTTTTACGCATATTATGGTCGAAATATAAATTAATCCAGCCCCCGGATGCTCCCCATGACAAACGCCCCGCTCCCATCGCGAAGCCTGCTGTTTTTACTGGTGGCCCTGACGGCGCTGGGTGAGGTCTCGACCCAATTGATCATTCCCGGCCTGGGCGCCATCGAGCAGGCGCTGGCGGCGCCGGCGGGTTCGGCACTGATGGCGCTCTCGGCATTTGTCGCCGCTTTCGGCCTTGGGCAACTGTTGTTCGGCCCGCTGTCGGACCGTATCGGCCGGCGCCCGGTGCTGATCGGCGGCCTGGTGCTATACGTGCTGGCAACCTTGTCGATGCTGCTGGTCCACGACATCCACCAGTTCATTGCCGCCCGCGTGCTGCAAGGCCTGGGCGCCTGTGCTGCGCTGGTGCTGGCGCGCACGGTGGTGCGGGATGTGTGGAAGACCGAAGCCGGGCCGGCCCTGGCGCTGACCATGATCGGCATGCTCTACGCCATCGTGGTGGCGCCGATGGTCGGTGGCCTGCTGATCAAGCTGTTCGGCTGGCACGCGCCGATCGTCCTGGCGCTGGCGATTGGCAGCGTGGTGCTGTTGCTGGCGTTACTGTTCTTTCGCGAGAGCAACCACTACCTAGACCCCAAGGCCGGTCACTGGCGTACCCTCGGCGGGCAATACCTGGACCTGCTCAAGGGCCGCCAGTACCGGGCGTTCGCCGTGGCGCTGGCATGTACCTATGGCGCCATGTTTGCGGTGATCGCCGGTTCGTCGGCGGTGTTCATCAACCTGCTGGGCTTCAGCAGCCTGGAGTACGGCATCAATTTCGGCCTGATCGTATCGATGCTGATCGTGGGGTCCACCTATACCCGCCGCAACATCATGCGTCTGGGGCCTCAGCGGATTGTGGCGATGGGCGTGACGATGGTCGCCGCCGGCGGGGTGTCGGCCGTGGTCATTTATGAACTGTTCGGCCTGTCGGTGCTCGGCCTGGACATCCCGATTGCGCTGGTCACCCTGGGCGGTGGCCTGGTGTTGCCGGGTGCGGTGACCGGTGGCGTGATGCCCAATGCGCATCGTGCAGGCCTGGCGGCGGGACTGATGGGGTTTGCGCAGATGTTCGGCGCCACCTGCAGTGGTGTCTTGTTGAGCCAGTTGCGGGACGGCAGTGCCGCGCCGATGGTCATTATCCAGGCCAGCTTCGCGCTGACGGCGTTCGTGGCGTTTCACCTGCTGCGGCAACGTCAGGCCAAGGGATTGTCCTATACGTAGGACGAACAGGGCTGCTTTTGCCGGCTAGTGCTCAACCGCCAGCAGCCTTATGGTGTATGCACTTTGGAGGTACACCATGAAAAAGCTTATCGGCATCTACACCAGCCCCCGCGCCCATTGGGTCGGCGACGGCTTCCCGGTGCGCACGTTGTTTTCCTACGACGCCATGGGCAAGCACATCAGCCCATTCCTGTTGCTGGACCACGCCGGCCCGGCCGATTTCACCCCGACCGAGCAGCGTCGCGGCGTCGGCCAGCACCCCCATCGCGGCTTTGAAACCGTGACCATCGTCTACGACGGCGAAGTCGAACACCGCGATTCCACGGGTGCCGGCGGCACCATCGGCCCCGGCGACGTGCAATGGATGACCGCTGCCAAAGGCATCCTCCACGAAGAGTTCCACTCCGCCGCCTTCGCCCGCCAGGGCGGCGCGCTGGAGATGGTGCAACTGTGGGTCAACCTGCCGGCCAAGGACAAAATGGCCGATGCCGGTTACCAGACGATTGTGGATGGCGACATTCCGGTACTGCCCTTGGCCGACGACGCCGGGCAACTGCGCCTGATTGCCGGTGAGTTTGCCGGCACCCAGGGCCCGGCCCGTACCTTTACGCCGATTGACGTGTGGGACCTGCGCCTGAACCCCGGCAAGCCCGTCACCCTGGACCTGCACGAAGGGCGCAACACCGCCCTGGTGATCCTGCGCGGCACGGTACTGGTCAATGGCGAGCAAGTTGCGCGGCAGGGGCAATTGGCGTTGTTCGAGCGCGAGGGTAGCCAACTGACGCTGGAGTCCAATGATGACGCCAAGGTGCTGCTGCTCAGCGGTGAGCCGATTGACGAGCCGATCGTCGGGCACGGGCCGTTTGTGATGAATACCGAGCAGGAGATTCACCAGGCGTTCGTGGACTTTCAGTCGGGTCGTTTCGGGCAGATGTAAGCACACCCGCTATACCCTGGCGCGGCATTTCATGCGATCTTCACGGCATTCGCCCTGGAGTCGCCTGGATGCCCTCATTTATCGCTGATCACCCGATGCTGTGCGCCCTGGCGCTGATCTTGATCGACATCGCCGTGTGGCGCCTGATTTCCGCCAACCTCGCCAACTGGAAGCTGGCGGCGCGGTTGGTGATCTTCGCGGTGTTCAGCGCGGTGCTGTTCAACGACGGCATGAACCCCATGCAACTGGCACCCTATGCGGACAACACCGCCTTGCACCTGGCCGCCACGGCGTTGCAGATCGGCTGGTGGCTGTTCGCTGCGCGTACGCTGACGGTGTTGCTCGGCACGCTCATGATGCAAAGGGTCGGGCATACCGGCCGCCTGTTGCAGGACCTGATGGGGGCGGTGATCTTCCTGATCGCGATCATTGCCGCCATGGCCTACGTGCTCGACTTGCCGGTCAAGGGTGTGCTCGCCACCTCCGGCGCGGTAGCGATCATTGTCGGCCTGGCGCTGCAAAGTACCTTGAGTGACGTGTTCTCCGGGATCGTCCTCAACACCACCAAGCCTTATCAAATCGATGACTGGATCTCCATCGACGGCACCGAAGGCCGGGTGACGGACATCGATTGGCGCGCCACGCGCCTGCAAACCTCCCAGGGCAGCATGGCGGTGATTCCCAACTCCCTGGCGGCCAAGGCCAAGATCATCAATTTCTCGCGCCCGGCGGACATGTTCGGCCTGGCGGTCAGCCTGCAGGTCAGCCCCCATGCGCGGCCGCAAACGGTGATCGAAGCCCTGGAGCGGGCGATGCAAGGGTGTCGGCCGCTGCTGGGCACGCCGGCGCCAAGTGTGGCGTTCAAGACGTCGGCCAGTGGTGGCGTCGAGTATGAAATCAGCGGATTCGTACCGGCCATGGCCCTCAAGCGCGAAGTGCGCAACCAGCTTTACGACCTGGCTTTCCGGCATTTGCAGGCGGCGGGCGTCGGCGTGCTGTCGGCCACTGAAAGCAGCGCGCCACCGGCCATGTCCGCAGCGCGCGCTTTATTGGAGCGTTCGTCGATTTTTTCCACCCTGCGCCAGGAAGAGAAAGACACCTTCAGCCAGAACATGACCCTGCACACCTATCGCGCCGGCGAGATGATCCTGCCGGCCGGGGAGGTCAGCGATCATTTGTTCATCGTTGAGTCCGGTGTGGTCTCGGTGATGCTGACCAAGGGCGGGCACAAATTCGAAGCCGGGCGCATGGGGCCGGGCGAGGTGATCGGCGAGGCCGGGATCCTGTCGGACCAGGCGACGCTGGCGGATTTCTCGGCCAAGACGTTCTGCACCCTGTACCGCATCGAGAAGGAATACTTGAAGCCGTGCCTGGATGCGCGCCACGACATCGGCGAGGCGATGAAGGCCTTGCTGGATTTCCGTGTGCACGCCGCGCAGGCGCTGACGCAAGAGGCACCGGTGGTGCCTGTCAAGAAAGGCTTTCTGCAGTGGTTGCGCCAGCGTGGTCTCTGACCGCGCACGCCTCGGGTACGGGCGCCACACTGAGGG
Organism: Pseudomonas sp. DR208; assembly: GCF_019823005.1. Taxonomy (NCBI): domain Bacteria; kingdom Pseudomonadati; phylum Pseudomonadota; class Gammaproteobacteria; order Pseudomonadales; family Pseudomonadaceae; genus Pseudomonas; species Pseudomonas sp. DR208. The sequence continues at coordinate 3,674,353 of NZ_CP081944.1, read as the reverse complement.
GCAGGGGGTAAATTGACGCCCTGTCCAGGACTGGATATGTTGTCTTGCATGAAAACCACCTCTCCCGACGATACTCACTTGATCAGCCAGCTCGAACAGATCGCCGAAGGCCTGAGCAAGACCTTCAGCCCCTTCTGCGAAGTGGTCCTGCACGACTTGCGCGACCCCCGGCACTCGATCCTGGCCATCCACAACAACTTGTCCGGGCGTGCACCGGGCGACCCGACCACCGAGCTGGGCCTGGCGCGCATTGCCGACCCCGACTACCCGCAAGTCATCGCCAACTACCAGAACCAGTTCAGCGACGGCCGCCAGGTCAAGAGCACGTCGATCGGCATCAAGGGCGCCGGCGGCGAGTACGTCGCGGCCTTGTGCATGAACGTCGACCTCTCGTTGTTCCGGGGCTTGCAAGGCATGCTCGAACAGTTCGGCTCGGTCAGCGGCGACAAGCTCATCGAGTCCCTGGACCCTTCCGGCGCCGACGTGATCCGTGCGCGCATCGATCAGTTCGCCGCACGCCTGGCCACCACTCCGCGCGCGCTGAAGACGGCCGACCGGCGTGTGCTGATGCAGGAACTCAAGGACTCGGGTTGCCTGGACATCCGCCGGGCCATGGAAACGGTAGCGTCCCATCTGGGCGTGTCGCGTGCGGCGGTCTACACCTACGCCAAGTAGCGCGCCATGGCCTCGATCTCGATCAGGTAACCGTGGTGCAACTCCGGCACCGGCACCACCGCACGGGCAGGGCGGTGCTCGCCCAGCGCGGCAGCATAAAGGCCATCGAAGGCCGGCCAATGCTCGACGCCGGCTACGTACACGGTGACCTTCACCAGGTCCTGCGCGGTTCCGCCGGCGGCGTTGAGGATGGCCAATAGATTATCCAGGGCAATCCGCGCCTGTTCGGCAAATGACGCTGCCAGGTTGTGCCGCCCATCCGGGCTCACCGGCAATTGGCCGGAGATATACAGCGTGTCGCCGTGGCGGATGGCTTGCGAGTAATGGCCGGCAGGCTGTGCCGCATGGGCGGTCTGGATGATGTTCATGAGGCCTCGCAGAGCAGGGCGGCGTACTTCTCGATATCGACGTTGCCACCGGTGACGATAATACCCACGCGCTGGCCCTTGAAACGTTCACCCTCGTTGAGCAACGCGGCCAAACCCAGGCAGCCGGTGGGCTCGACCACCATTTTCATGCGTTGCATAAAGAACTTCATGGCGCCGACCAACTCGGCATCCGACACGGTGAGGATGTCGTTGACCTGGTCGCGGATGATCGGGAAGGTGCAGTTGCCCAGGTGCTGGGTCTGGGCACCATCGGCAATGGTCGCCGGCGTATCGATGTGCACGATGCTGCCGCTGCGGAACGAGCGCTGGCCGTCATTGCCGGCTTCGGGTTCCACGCCGTACAGCTGGCAATCCGGCGCCAGGGCACGGGTCGACAACGCCGTGCCCGAGAGCATGCCGCCACCACCCAAGCCAACGAACAATCCATCCAGCGGGCCGGTGAACTCCAGCAGTTCCTTGGCGGCGGTGCCTTGCCCGGCAAGGATATGCGGGTGGTCGTAGGGCGGGATCAGGGTCAGGCCCTGCTCGGTAGCCAGGTCGCGGCCGATCTGTTCGCGGTCTTCGGTGAAGCGGTCATACAGCACCACACTGGCACCGTAGCCACGGGTCGCCGCGACCTTGGCCGCCGGCGCATCGTTGGGCATCACGATGGTTGCCGGCATGCCCAGCATCTGCGCCGCCAGAGCAATGCCCTGGGCGTGGTTGCCGGACGAGAACGCCACCACCCCGGCCTTGCGCTGCTGTGCATCGAACTGCGACAGGGCATTGAACGCACCCCGGAACTTGAAGGAACCGGCGCGTTGCAGGTTTTCGCACTTGATGAACACTTGGGCGCCGGTCAGTGCGTCGAGGGTGCGCGAGGTGAACACAGGGGTGTGATGGGCGACACCGTCAAGGCGTTGGGCGGCGGCGATGACATCTTGGTAAGTCGGCAATGGCATGGGACAGACCTCATTGACTGATCTGGATAAAATATCCATAAAAAGACAAATAGTAAAGTTTGGTGTGCGCATGTTAGCGTTTTGCACTTCTCTGACCGCCGGAGGATTCAACATTGATCCGCCTCACCGACTATATTTCAGACTTCGCCCAATCTCCTCTTGCACCCTGGGCTGACCTCGCGCCCTGGGCGCTGGCCGCCCAGGCGCCTGCCGTTGTTCGCCAACTCCTGGCCGAATTGCCGACAGACCAGTACGTCATCCAGGATGAGATCGCCATCCACCGTACCGCCACCGTCGAACCGGGTGCGCTGCTCAAGCCACCCCTGATCATCGGCGCCCATTGCTTTATCGCCAGCGGTTCGCTGCTGCGCGGCGGCTGCTGGCTGGAGGAACACTGCATCATCGGCCCGGGTGCCGAGTTGAAGACCTCCTTCATGTTCAGCGGCAGCAAGCTGGCGCACTTCAATTTCGTCGGTGATTCGGTGCTGGGGCACGGCATCAACCTGGAGGCGGGAAGCATCGTCGCCAACTACCGTAACGAGCGTGATGACAAGGAGGTGCGAGTGCGGGTCGACGGCACCTTGCAGCGTACCGGTTGCGACAAGTTTGGCGCGTTGCTCGGCGACCAGTGCCGTATCGGCGCCAATGGGGTGTTGGCGCCGGGTGCGGTGCTCAAGCCGGGGAGTGTGGTGGGGCGTGGTCAGGTGTTCGATGCTGAAGCCTCCCTATAAACACAGTGTTGAAAAGATCATGGTCAGTCAGCGCGATATTAAATAGAATGAATCTCATTTGAGACTCACTCGCGCCGTGCAGGTCGCTTGCCATGAATGATGCTGTTGTTCCGACCCACGCCCCCGAACTGACCTTGTCGAGCCTGTACCGCGACCATCGCAGTTGGCTGGAAAGCTGGCTGCGCCGGCGCCTGGGCAATGCCTGGGATGCTGCCGACCTGAGCCAGGATACGTTCCTGCGCGTACTCGCCAGCGCCCAGCCGATTGCGCAGATGCAGGAGCCGCGTGCTTATCTGGTGACCGTCGGCAAACGCCTGCTGGTCAATTTCCATCAGCGACGCAGCCTTGAGCAGGCCTATTTGAACGCCCTGGCGAGCCTGCCGGAAGCCTGCGTGCCATCGCCCGAACAGCGCTGGCTGGTGCTCGAGACCCTGCAAGCCCTGGACGAGTTGCTCGATGGCTTGCCGGTGCTGGTGCGCCGTGCCTTCCTGTGGAGCCAGCTGGAAGGCCTGGGCTATCGGGACATCGCCGATCGGCTCGAGGTGTCTGAGCGCACGGTCAAACGCTACATGGCCCAGGCCTACGAACATTGCCTGCTGGTGGACCTGTGAGCCGTGACGTCGCCCGCGCCGCTGCCCAATGGCTGGCGCTGCTCGAATCCGGCGCGGCCACCGAGCGTGACTACGCCGCGTTGCAGCACTGGCGAGACAGCCACCCCCAGCACGAGCAGACCTGGCAAAAAGCCCAGACCCTGCGCCAGCGTTTCAGTGACTTGCCCCAGGCCCTGGCAATGGCCAGCCTCGACCGTCCGCAACCGGGGCGGCGCGCGGTGCTCAAGCGTGCATTGGGTATCGCAGCCTTGGTGCCGACGGCCTGGCTGGTCAGCCGCCAGTTGCCCATCGAGGCGTGGCGCGCCGACCTGCACACCGCCACCGGCGAGCGCAGGCGCATGTCCCTGGCCGATGGCGGCAGCTTGCAGCTCAACACGGCGACAGCGGTGGACATGGACCTTGCACAGCGGCGCATCACACTGGTGGACGGTGAGCTGGCGCTGAATGTGCCAGGGCCAGCGGCGATGACGGTGCAGACCCGCTATGGCGAGTTGCGGGTCAGCCAGGCTGAGGTGTGTGTCCGTCAGATGGCCAAGGGTTGTCTGGTGTCGGTGCTCCAGGGCTCGGTTCAGGTACGCGACTTGACCGGGCAAATGGTGTCGTTGCCGGGTGGTCGGCAAGCCTCGCTGCAAGCCGACGGGCTCGGCGCCTGGGCTCCGTTCGATGTGTTGCAACCGGGCTGGCGCGACGGCGTGCTGACCGCACAGAACCAGACACTGGGCGACTTTTTACGGGAGTTGGAACGTTATCGTCCCGGTGTGTTGCGCTGGGATCCGAGCCTGGAAACATTGCGAGTGACCGGCAGTTTTCGCCTGGACGACACTGACCGCATCCTCAACCTGCTGGCCCAGACCCTGGGGCTCGAGGTGCAAGCGCGGACGCGGTACTGGGTGACCTTGCGCAAGATCGCCTAGATCACGTGTGCCTGCTGCAACGCCGTCAGTGACAGCGCCTTCAGTTGCGCCAGCCGCGGATCACGCCGGTCCCTGGGGTGTGGCAATTCCACTGCAAGCGCCTGGCGAATGCTGCTCGGCCGGTTATCCATCACCAGCACCCGATCACTCAAATACAACGCCTCGTCGACATCATGGGTCACCAGCAACAAGGCGATGGCATGGTGTTCGGCCAGTTGCAGCAGCAGGTCCTGCAGCTTCATGCGGGTAAACGCGTCTACCGCGCTGAACGGTTCATCCAGCAGCAATACCTGTGGGCGTGAGTACAAACCGCGTGCGATGGCCACTCGCTGCGCCATGCCGCCGGACAATGCCTTGGGCAACGCCTGGGCAAAGCCCTTGAGGCCGACTTCCTCTATCAGTTGCGTGACCCAGGCCCTGTCGTAATGGTTGTCGTCGCTGAAACCGATGTTCTGTTCCACTGTGAGCCAGGGCATCAGTCGGGGTTCCTGGAACACAAAGGCGACTTCGCCGTCGGGCCTGCGCAGTTCGCCCTGGAAGTCCTGTTCCAGGCCGGCGACGATGCGCAGCAAGGTGCTTTTGCCGCAACCACTGGGGCCCAGCAGGCTCACGGCTTCGCGAGGTTGCAGGGCCAGGCGCACGTCTTTCAGCACGGTGGTGTCGGCGAAGCGCTTGCGCGCTACATGAATATCCAACAACGCTCGCACGCTCATTGCCCTGCTCCCTGGAAGGTATCGCGCCAGGCCAGGCAACGTTTTTCCAGCGCGGCGAGCAGGCCATCGCTGACCTTGCCCAGCAGCGCCAACACGATGATCGCCGCCAGCACGATGTCCGGCCGCGAGGTCTCCCGCCCATCGCTGAGCAGGTAACCCAAGCCTTTGGTGGCCGCGATCAACTCGGCCGCCACCAGAAACATCCACGCCAGGCTCAAGCCGCTGCGCAACCCGGTGAACAGGCCGGGCAGGGCGGCCGGCAACAGGATACGACGCACCAGGCGCCGCCGACTGAAACCGTACATCTGCCCGACTTCCACCAGCTTGCGGTCGATGTCGCGGATGGCCGCCACGCCGTTGAGGTACACCGGGAAAAACGCGCCGATTGCGATCAGTACGATCTTCGAGGTTTCGTCGATGCCCAACCACAGCAGCAACAGCGGCACCCAGGCCAGGCTGGGGATCGAGCGCAAGCCGGCGAAGGTCGGTTCCAGATAGGCCTCGGCTTCACGGCTCAACCCCACCCAGGCGGCAAACACCAACGCCAGGCTGGCACCCATGACGAACCCCAGCACTACCCGGCCGAGGCTGGCGCTGATGTGTTTCCACAGTGCACCTTCGGCCAGGTCGGTGAGGGTCAGCGCAATTTCGCTGGGCGCCGGCATCTGGTAGGACGGCAGCCAGCCCACCCGAACCACTACCTCCAACACCAGCAGGATCAGCACCGGCAACACCAGGCCCTTGAGGCGCCTCGGCCAGGCACTGCGATTGATCGCCAAGGGCGTGGCAAGAGGCACTGCTTGGGTTTTGCTGGTCATCACGTGCTCCTCAGTGGCCGAACGAAGTGTCGATCAACTGGTCGATCACCTGGTCCACATTCACGCCTTTGCGCACCAACTCTTCGGACACCAGGATCGGTGCGGCGGCCTTGGACGACACCACGTCCTTGCTGCTCAAGAACGGCGTGCTCAGGTCGGTACGCGAGAGTTGCAGCCTGGCCACTTCCAACGGCAGGCCGGACTCGTCGGCCAGCAGCCTGGCAAATTCATCCGGGTGCTTGACCGCCCAGCCCCGGGCCTTTTCATAGGCGCCGATGACCTTGGTGATGGTTTGCGGATGAGCCTTGGCGAACTTCTCGGTGACGCTCACCACGCCGTAGCTGTTGAAGTCCTTGTTGCGGTACAGCAGGCGCGAACCAGCCTGGATTTCACTGGCGGCCATGTGCGGGTCGAGACCGGCCCAGGCATCCACGTCACCTTTTTCCAGGGCGGTGCGGCCGTCCGGGTGTTGCAGGTGCACCAGTTCCACGTCGTCCTTTTTCAGCCCGGCCTTTTGCAGGCTGCGCAAGGTGAACAGGTACGGGTCGGTGCCTTTGGTGGCGGCGATTTTCTTGCCCTTGAGGTCGGTGACGCTGTTGAGCGGTGAATCCTTGCGCACCACCAGGGCGGTCCATTCGGCGCGGCTGTAGACGTACACCGATTTGATCGGGCTGCCGTTGGCGCGGCTCAGTACTGCGGACAGGCTGGCGGAAGAAGCGAAATCCACGCCACCACTGTTGAGGTATTCCAGGGACCGGTTACTGCCCTGGCTCAATAACCAGCCCACTTTGGAGTCCGGCAAGGCTTGTTCGAGCCAGCCGAAATGCTTGAGCACCAGGCTGACAGGCGAGTAGTAGGCGTAGTCCAGGTTGACTTCGGCTGGATCGGTTTCGGTGGCGTGGGCCAGCGGTTGCAGGCACAGGGCAAGGGCGCAGGCGCCTAATAGACGTTGGGTGAAGGGGGTCATGGAACAGCTCCGGCAAGGCGTTGAGAGAAGGCTTTTCTTATATTCAGAAAAATAAAACTGCATGCTCCATCATGCTTTTAAAGAATATGCAGTCTCTGTGCCATTGGCTTCGGACGCGTAATCACGGGGGCTTCGAGGGGGAAGGGCTGTGGTGGGAGAGGGCAAACTGTTGATCAGCTGTTTATGGTGCAACAGCTTTTATATATCAATAAAGAATAAATAAAGAGATATATATTCCTTTTAATATCTTCGTCGATGGCGCATTTTGAGGGCCTGCGCATTCGTGCGGATTGACCCAACAGCCTGAAGGAAAGCCGACATGACCATTAAAGCCATCAATGTGCGCAACCAGTTCAAGGGCGTGATCAAGGAAATCCTGCAAGGGGAAGTGGTGTCGGAAATCGACGTGCAGACCGCGTCCGGCATCGTCACATCGGTGATCACCACCCGTTCGGTGCGTGATCTGGAATTGAAAGTGGGCAGTGAAGTGATTGCCTTTGTGAAGTCCACCGAAGTGTCCATCGCCAAGTTGTAAATGACAGCCCCCGCACTCAGGCGGGGGCTGGCATGACTCAAGCGATCTTCGGTCCACTGCCACCCGGTGGATGCGGCTGCGGTCTCTCCGGCGGCGCATCCGTCGGCAGGCTCTTGGGTTTCTCGTTCGGGTCCTTGTAGCCCTTGTGCAAGCCGCCATCCAGGCGGTTGCTCGACGAGCCGCCTTTTTGTGGCGTCTGGTCGAAGTGTTCCCACTCCGATTGCTGGAAGCGGAAGATGCTATCGTCGGTCGGCGCGTCACGGCCACCGTAATGGTGGATTTCGTAGTGGGCGTATTCGACCTTGTCGGCCCAGTTGTCCTGCAACAGACCGTCGCCCGCCAGGTCGCGGTACCAGTCGTTTTCCTTCTCGGTGGCCTTCTGCTTTTTGTTGTGGTCGACAAAGTAGCCGATGATCCCGCCGACCACCGCCAGCACCACACCCACCAGGAACAACGGCCCGGTCAACGCCGCCGCCGTGCCCGCGCCAAACAGCGCCGCAGCCCCCAGTACCCCGGCCGATGCACCGAACGCACCGCCGGCCACTTGCAGGCCGCCGGCCGCCTGGGCCAAGGGGTCTTTGTCCTTCACGCCGCTCTTGATCGCCAGTGCGCCCAGTACGATGTCGGCAAAACCGCCGGCAATGTCCGTGGCCGGGCCCAGCACCTTGATCACGGAACCGGCGATCTTTGCCGATTTGGACGCGCCGAGCTTGGCCGCGCCCGCAGCGGCCAGGCCGTCATCCAGGTGGGTGGCCAGGCCTTCGGTGGCTTCGGTGACGGCCTTGTCGCCCTCGCCGAACATCTTGGCGATGCCGTCGTACTGGCTGTCCGGCACCGCATCGAGGGCCGTGGCGATCTTGGCTTTGACATCCGAGGGCAGTTCGCTGACGCGGAATTCGAAGTTCGGCTCCTGCATGCCGGTCTTGCCCCAGATCTCCGGCAGGGTCTTGTCCAGCCCGAGGAAATCCACCAGGCCGCCTTTGCCCAGGCTCTCGCCGATCTTGTCGCCCAGGCGCACAAAGTGGCTGGAGCCGCCGGCAAAACTCAGGAAGTCCTTGGCGATGGTCATGCGTTGCGCTGGGGTTTCGCCGAGCTTGCCGCCTTTGCCCACCAGTTGGTAAATCCCGGAAAACAGGCTCACACCGGCGCCCAGTGAACCGAGGATGCCTTTGCTGTTGAGGGTGTTGAACACCTCGCCGAGCATGCCGCGATCGGCCACCGGGATGTAGGGTTTGCTCAGGGCGGTTTTCAGGTCGGCTTCGCTGATCACGCCGTTTTTCTGATACACGGCGCCCAGCTCTTCCAGGGCCTTGGTGACGGCGGCAGATTTTTCCTTGCCTTGCAGGCCTTCGTTGAGGAATTTCTCCAGGGTTTCCTGGGTGCGGCGCGGCAAGTCCAGCACGTTGCCCTTGAGCACGCCTTTGAGCAGGCCGAACAGGTCCTTGGTCGCCAGCTCCTTGTTCTCGTCGGAGATTTTGCTCGGGTCCGACAGAATGGCATTCAGGTCGGTGGTCAAGCCGTCCGCCTGGATGTTCTGCGCGGCTTTGCTGGCGGCCGCCGGGTCGAACAGCGACAGCGACGTCAGGGTGTCGCTGAGGTCTTTCTGCGCCTCGTAGGTCTTGCCCTGGCTTTGCAGGTCTTTGAGGTACAGCACGTAGTCCGGGTTGGAGGTGAGGTCCAGCAGCTTCTGTTTGATCTCGTCCTTGTTCGGCAGCTTGTTGATCGCCTCGTCCATCTTCGACTTGTAGTCGGCCTGCACGGTGGGGTCGTTGAACAGTTCGCCGATCTGCTTCTGCACGGCCTTGCCGTCGATGATGTCGTGCATGTCGGCCGAGGTCAGCTCGGTCTGCTTGTCATCGAACTCGCGCCAAGTCGTGCCGAATGGACGCTTGGCTTCCTCGTAGCCGGTGATGCCATGGCCGTTCTGGTACGCGGCTTGCGCTTCGAGGGCCCGGACCAGCTTCGCACGCGGGTCGTCCTTGGGGATCGAGCCGTTCTTCACACCTTCGCGGTAGGTGTCGATCAGTTGCGTGGTGGCCAGCTCGCTGACGCTGAGGGTCGGCGATTTATCGTCCTTTTCATCGGCGTGCACGCCGGTGTCCAGGTTCAGCACATCCAGGTCGTCGGCCTTGGGCAGGTTGTGCTTGGCGCGGGTGTCGTCCACCGAGCTGGCGCTCCAGGCTTCCCACTTGGCCGCCACGTCGTCGTAGAGCTGCGGGCTGAGCTCCTTGGAGACGATCACCTTGCCTTCGCTGGTTTCATAGCGGATCAGGCCGTCGCCCAGTTCATCCGGGGAGCCGAAGGTGATATCGGTGTTTTTCAGGAAGTCATTCGGCCCGGCCAGCTTGTAGCCTTCGCCCTCGCTGGTGTGGATCTTGGCCCAGGTGTCATTGGCGGTGGCGACGCTCTTGAACAGCTCGGGGCTGACGTCGGACGACACCACCACCTTGGTGCCGTCATGCAGCTCGTAGGTGAGGATGTGGTCTTTCTGGTCGTTGTTCCAACTGAAGTTCTTGTAGTCGTTCAGGCCCGGCAACGGGGTGTTGGCATCGGCCAGTACCGCGCCGTTGTTCAGTTCGCCTTCCACCACGGCTTTCTTGCCGGGGTCGGTGTAGACCGCGTGCAGGCCTGCCAGGTAGTCGAACAGCTTGGGGTTGTCGTCGCGGGCCACCACCATTTTCTGGCCGTTGCTTTCAAAGCGGATCAGGCCCGGGCCGACTTCATCCACAGGGCCCACCGTGGTGCCCGCGTAGGGCGGCCACACTTCATTGTCGCTGGCGCGCTTGTACCCGGCGTCTTCACTGCTGGACAGGCCGGTAAAGCTGGCATAGGCGTCCTTGGCTTTCTGGAAGGCTTCGGGGTTGTCACGCTGGCTGATGACGACCTTGGTGCCGTCTTGGGTCTCGTAGCGGATCACACCCGGTCCGGTTTCATCCGGTGGGCCGAGGGATTTGTAATCGGCGAGTTTGCCCGGCGCAGTGCCGTCGGCGCCGAGGCTCTGGTAGCCGGCATTCTGGCTGGCGACCACGCCGGTCAGTGCCTTGAAATCCTGGCTGACCTGCTTGAACAGCTCGGGGCTGTCCTGTTCGCTGACGATGACTTTCTTGCCGTCCTGGGTTTCATAACGGATCAACCCGGGGCCGACTTCATCGGGCGGGCCGATGGCCTTGTAGTCGGCCAACGTCTCTGGCGGCGTGGCATCCTTGGCGGCCAGCTCATAGCCGTCTTTTTTACTGGCCTCCAGCCCCGATGGTGTCTTGTCCTGGGCCTCGACCTTCTTGTTGTTGGCGCTTTGCTTGAGCAACGCATGGAACTGCGCGCCGGACTTGGGCGGCGTGCGGGGGAGGACTTTGGGGTCGGACGAGCGATCGAGGGGCTGGGTCGTCATGCCATGAAACTCCTGCTGTTACCGGTGGGGCGTATCGGCAAAAACAGTAACAGCAGGCGTTCGGCACGCGTTGCGAAAAATTGTGAATTAGGCTTGGCGGTGACGCAGGGCGCGCTCCATGCGCTGCAAGCCTTCCTCCAGCATCGCCCGTGGGCAGCCGAAGTTAAGGCGCACGAATTGCTGGCTGTCGTCACCGAATTCGATCCCTGCGCTCAAGCCAACCTTGGCCTGTTCCAGGAAGAACTGCTGCGGGTCATCCAGGCCCAGGGCGCTGCAATCCAGCCAGGCCAGGAAGGTGCCTTGCGGCGCATGCATGACCACGCCGGGCAGGCGGGTCTGCACGGCGTCGAGCAGGTAGTCGCGGTTGGCTTGCAGGTACTGCACCAAGGCATCGAGCCAGTCGGCGCATTCGCTGTAGGCGGCGCGGGTGGCTTCCAGGCCCAGGGGGCTGACGCTGTCGACCATGCCGCAACGGGCCTGGTTGAAACGCTCGCGGATCTCGGCGTTCTGCACCACGGCAAAGCAGGTCTTCAGGCCGGCGACGTTATAGGCCTTGCTCGCCGACATCAGCGTGATGGTGCGCTGGGCAATCTCGGGGCTGAGGCTGGCGGTGGGGATATGGCGGCGACCGTCGAAGCACAGCTCGGCGTGGATTTCGTCGGAGATGATCAGCGCACCCTGTTCCAGGCAGGCATTGGCCACGGCCAGCAGTTCATCGCGAGGGAAGACTTTGCCCATGGGGTTGTGCGGGTTGCTCAACAACAGCGCGCCGGCGCCGGTCAGTGCCTGGCGCATTGCTGGCAGTGGCGTGAGGTATTCGCCGTTGACCAACTCGAACGGCACTTCGATGCGCGGCAGGTTCCAGTGCCCCGGCGCGAGGCGGATCGGCCGGTAGTTGGGGGTTTGCAGCACCACCGGCTGGCCCGGCTCTACAAATGCATGCAGCGCCATATTGAAACCCGGCTCCACACCCGGCAAAAACAGCAACTCATCCGGCTGCACGCGCCAGGCGTACTTGTTCCACAGGTCGGCAATGATCGCCTCGCGCACATCCGGCCCCGCGACGCTGTAGCCCAGCACCTGTTGGTCGAGGCGTGCGTGCAGGGCCTTCAGCACGGCGGGTGGGGCGGCGATGTCCATGTCGGCGATCCACATCGGCAAAACGTCTTGCGGGTAGCGGTTCCACTTGGTGCTGCCGGTGCCGAGGCGTGGGTGGATCGTGTCGAAATCAAAGCTCATGGGGGGCTCGTATCAGGGCGTCAGGCGCAGGAATGGCGCTGATTCTAGCGCCATTATTTTTATAGGCCAGAGCTGATTGCGAGCGACAGTTGCCGATGGGCCTGTTCCAGCGCGCGATTGACCGCTTCTTCACCGCGCACCATGGCCGGCAGGTATACAAAATCTACCGACTCAATACCCACCGTCGCCAGGATCGCGGTCATGTACGGGGTAAGGAAGTCCGGTTCATGGCCTTTGCGGGCGTTACCCGAGCTGACCAGCACAAAGGTGCGCCGGTCCTCCAGCAAGCCGACCTTGGCCAATTGCGCATTCACCGTAAAGCTGCGCTGGATGCGCACCACGTGGTCGATCCAGGCCTTGAGCGCCGCCGGCACGGTGAAATTGTGCACCGGGGTGCACAGGATCAGCAGGTCGCAGGCTTCCAGTTCCACGATCAACTGTTCCGAGAGTGCCGTCGCCTTGCCGCTCAAGCCCCCCGCTGTGGTGAGTGCGTTGGCATATTCACGGGTCAGCGGCGGCAGCGCCTGGCCGCCGTAGTCACGCTCGGTCACCGTGGCGTGCGGCACCAGGTCGCGCAACAGGGCACGGGCCAGTTTGAAAGTCTGCGCGGCTTTACCGTGGGGGCTGAAACCGAGGAGCAGGGCACGGGTCATTGGCTGAGGTCCTGGGAAAAGTGCATGCCCAGGGGCAACAGGCCCTGGCGGAAATAGAAACGTTGGGCCAGGGCCATGTGCATGCCGGTGTCCAGCACCAGCCAGCGATAGCCGTGGGTGCGGGTTTCGTCACGCACGTGGTCAAGCAGTCGTTCACCGAGGCGGCGCCGCTGCAACGTGGTGTCTACCACCAGGTCATCGACGTAGATAAAGCGGCCATACAGGGTGTTCTCGGTCAACCGGTAGCCGGCCAGGCCGATCACCTGGCCGTGTTCCCGCGCGGCGAGCAGGCGATAGCCGTTTTGCCGTTGGCGCTGGACTTGCTCGGCGAACGCCTTGGCGTCGGTGAGGTGCGGGCGCAGCTGCTGCATCACTGCAAAGCTGGCGACGCAATCGGCCTCGGTTTCCATCTGGACGAACTCGACGTGTTCATTCATGGCCGTGGTTCTCCAGGTGAGCCTTGATTGCCGCCGGCACTTTGCGAAAGCTGATGGCGACACGATTGAGGGCGTTCATCAAGCCGATGGCCAGGGTCAGGTCGGCGACTTCCTTGTCGCTGAACACCGCCGCGACCTGTGCGTAATCCGCATCCGGCACCTGGGTTTGCGCGACCGGCGTCACCACTTCGGCCCAGGCCAGGGCGGCCTGCTCACGCGGGGTGTACAGCGGCAGACCCTCGCGCCAGGCGGCCAGCAGCATGATTTTTTCCAGGCTTACGCCCAGCTTGAGCAGGTCGCGGGAATGGCTATCCAGGCAATAGGCGCAGCCGTTGAGTTGCGAGACCCGCAGGTACACCAAGTCGATCAGTTCTTTTTCCAAGCCGCAGCCGTGGATATAGCTGTGCACCGAGCCCAGGGCTTTATAACCGGCGGGGGCGGCCAGGGCGTAGTCGAGACGGTGTTTCATGGGCGATCCTTATTGCGGTGAAGAGATGCGCCATTTTCGTGGCTGGCCGGGTGGCCTGACAGGGGCATGATTGGACAAGTGGGTTGGGACATGATCAGACTTCGACCTGTCTTCCCGCCGAGCCACTTGCGATGTCGTCACTGCCCAAATACCAGGAAATCTACCGGCGTTTTCGCCAGGCCATCGACCAGGGCCAATTGCGCGCCGGCGAGCGCGTGCCCTCGGTGCGGGCGCTGGCCCAGGAGCTCAAGGTGGCGCGGGGCACGGTGGAGGCGGCGTATCAACTGCTGGTCAGCGAAGGTTTCTTCGAGGCGCGCGGGCAAGCGGGAACCGTGATTGCCGAGGCGCTGCCGCAGGTGTCGGTGAAACCCATGCCGGTTGCGCTGCCGGTGACTTCAGGCCCTCGGCCGTTGCAAATGGGCCTGCCCGCCCTGGATGCGTTCCCCCGCAAATTGTGGGCGCGCCTGGTGACCCAGCAAGTGCGCCGCACCGATGCGGACAGCCTGGCGATGGGCGACGTGCGCGGCACCCAGGCGCTGCGTGTGGCGATTGCCAGCTACCTGGCGTTGTATCGCGGCGTGGAGTGCACGCCCCAGCAGGTGGTTGTGTGTGCCGGGTATGCGGGTGGCCTCACCCTGGTCTGCGAAACGCTGGCGATGGCGGGGCAGCGCTGCTGGTTCGAAGACCCCGGGTACTTGCATGCGCGGCAGTTGTTGAGGCATCGCGGTGTGGAACTGGTGCCGGTGCCGGTGGATCGCGATGGGCTGGATGTCGCGCAGGGCATTGCACGGGGGCGTGGGGCGCGACTGGCGATAGTCACCCCGGCGCACCAGAGCCCCTTGGGTGTGGCGTTGAGCCCGCTGCGTCGGCAGGCCTTGCTGGAATGGGCGCGAGAGCAGGGCAGTTGGGTGGTAGAGGATGACTATGACAGTGAATTTCGCTATCGCGGGCAGCCTTTGGCGGCGCTCAAGAGCCAGGATACGGATGACCGAGTGATCTATGCCGGAAGTTTCAGCAAGATGCTGTTCCCGGGGTTGCGCTTGGGGTATCTGGTGGTGCCTGTGTCGTTGGTGTCAGCGTTTGAGCGTGCGGCCGAGGCGTTGCAGCAGCGTGGGGCGCAGCTGTTGCAATTGACGGCGGCGGATTTTCTCGAGCAGGGGCATTTCACCCGGCATTTGAAGAAGATGCGCCAGTTGTATGCGCAGCGCAGGGCATATCTGGTGGAGGCGTTGCGCGTGCATTGTGCGGGGTATCTGCGGGTGGATGAGCAGGCGGGCGGGATTAATTTGCTGGCGCGGTTGGTGGTGGATGTGCCGGACCTTGTCGTGGCTGAGGCCGCTGGTAGAGCGGGGTTGGCCGTGCAGGCACTGTCTTCCTGGACGCTTGAGGCTGGGCGGGGGCAGGGGGTGTTGATGGGGTTTACCAATGTGGCGTCTATGTCGGATGCGGTGGGGATTGTAGTGGTTTTGCGTGAGGTGATTGATGGGTGCATATCCGTTATTTAGGTAATGGCGGCTTATGGTTCCACTCTTGGCACCAGCCCTTTCAAGGTCTTCAGGTAGAACCGACGATATATACCCTGTGGCAAGCCCGCTCGCCACAGGTGCAGTGTTCGTCTTTGCGCTGGCCGGTCAGTGCTTGACCGGCGTCGGCAGGGTCACGAGGTTGACGTAGCCATCCCAGAATTTTTTCTGGTCGACACCGAACACCACCTTGGCCTTCTGCGTGCCTACCGGGGCACCTTTGGCGTAGCCCAGTGCGCGGCCGTAGTCGGCGCCGAACGTGGCGTCCACATCCACCCACAGGTCGCGGGACTCGGTGACGATCCCGGGGTTGACCAGGTACAGCGCCGGCAAGCTGTCCCAGGTAAAGCTGTGGTAGCTCGGGTCCTTGTCGAACAGCGGGCCGAATTCATGCTTGTACAGGTCGGCAATCGGGCCTTTCTGGGCGATCACGCGCTGGTACACCGCCTTGTCGAAGGTGACTTTCTCGCACACATCGTTGGGGAAAATCACGTGCTCGATGGGTGAGCGCAACACGATCTTTGCCGCCTCCGGGTCGAACCACCAGTTGAACTCCGCTGCCGGCGTAGTGTTGCCCGGAATCTCCAGGGCGCCACCCATGTACACGATGCGCCTGATCAGCGGCACGATATCCGGCGCCGAGCGAATCGCCAGGGCGACGTTGGTCAGCGGGCCGACCGCCAGGATCGTCACCTGGTGCGGGTTGGCGCGCACGCTGTCGACGATGAACTGCGCGGCGGTTTCCTTGCGCAATGGGGTGTGGGTGGCCAGGCCGTCCGGTGGTGCGACCAACTGCGAAGGCGACGAAGGGCGAGGGTGTTTGAACGCCCCCGGCCAGCCGGCGCCGAACAGCGCCTGTTGCGCATCAAAGGTGGCGTAGTCGTGCAGCAGCGGGTAGGCGGCACCGGAGTAGACGCCCACCTCTTTCTCCACGCCCATGCGTTCCACGGCCTTGAGGGCGTCGACCTGTTCCTGGTCGACCCAGGCATTGCCGCTGACCAGGGTCATGCCCAGCAGCTCGATGCGTTTTTGCGCATGCAACTGGGCGAGCATGATGAAGGCCTGGCCGTCATCGTTGAGCACATTGAAGTCGGTGTCGAAGATGACCTTTTCCGCCGCCTGCGCGGTGCCGGCACACAGGCCGACCGCCACAAGCAACGCACAGCGTTTCAAGAAGCCTTGCATGGTGTTTCATCCGGAATAATTGGGGTTATCAACGGTTCACCAGTTTCGCCGGCAAGGCGATGACCAGGAAGCTGCTGAGAATCAGGCAGCCGGCGAAAAACCACAAGGCACCCGCACTGCTGCCTGTGACGTCAATCGCAACGCCCATCAACGAGTTGCTCACCAGACCGGCAATATTCGCCACCGAACAGGCCAGGGCAAAGCCGGTGGCCGCCGCGGTGCCTTTGAGGAACGTCGCCGGCAGGCTGAAAAACACCGGCACCGCGCCGATGATCGCCGCCGAGGCAATCGCGAACAGCGCCACGGTGGCCGCTACGTTATGGGTGAAGAAGGTGCTGGTGGCCATCGCCGCCGCGCCGATGAAAAACGGCACGATGATGTGCCAGCGGCGTTCGCGGTGTTTGTCGGAACTGGCGCCGATCAACAGCATGCCGAGCAGGGCGGCGACGCTCGGCAAGGCGGTGAGCACACCGATATGGAAGGTGTCGGTGACCCCGGCGTTGCGGATGAATGTCGGCATCCAGAAACCCATGGCGTAGGCGCTGAGCAGGATCGAGAAGTCGATACCGCCGAGCATCCACACCTTGAGGTTGAAGAACCCGTCGCGGAAGCTGTGCTTGCTGGCGGTGCCATCGGCGTCGTCCTTGTGCAGTTCGGTTTCCAGCAGGGCCTTTTCCTCGTCCGACAGCCATTTGGCTTGCTGGTAGGTGTTGGGCAGCGCCCAGAAGGTCAGTACGCCGAGCAATACGCTGGGCACCGCCTCGATCAGGAACAGCCACTGCCAGCCGCGCAGACCGCCGATGTGGTCGAAATGGCCCATGATCCAGCCGGACAGCGGGCCGCCGATCACGCTGGACAGCGGCAGGCCGATCATGAACAGCGCGATGATGCGCCCCCGTCGGTGGGTGGGGAACCAGGTGGTCAGGTAGTACAGCACGCCCGGCAGAAAGCCCGCTTCGGCCGCGCCGAGCAGAAAGCGCAGGATGTAGAACTGGGTGGTGGAGGTGACCAGCATGGTGCAGGCCGAGAGCAGGCCCCAGGTGATCATGATGCGCGCGATCCAGATCTTCGCGCCGACCCGTTCCAGCACCAGGTTGCTTGGCACTTCAAAGATGATGTAGCCGACAAAGAACAGGCCGGCACCGAGGCCGAACGCGGTTTCGCTGAACTGCAACTGGTCGAGCATTTGCAATTTGGCGAAACCGATATTGATCCGGTCCAGATAGGCGGCCAGATAACAGAAGCACAGGAACGGAATCAGTTTCCAGGTGATCTTGTGGTAAAGCGTGTTGACGGGATCGGCGACCGTGGTCGCCGGCGCTGCATTCGCAATGGGCATGGGGTGTCTCCTGGCGGTGACTTATGGTTTTTATACAGCCGCTTTTGTTCCAGCACTTCGGAGTGCTGTAGAAGCGACGTCCAAAGGCAGTGTCAGAAGACTGGGGCGTGTACCCCAGTTTTAGGCGAGACCGCACTCTATGGCGCGATTCTCGGTACCGTTTATTGCTCCCTGAATTTGCGCATCGCCTCCTGCTTGCTCACCACGTCGCCATACTTGCTGTCGATATCGAACAGATTGGCTTCATGGGGGGCCGGGTGCCGGTCGCCGACGCATTCGCGCACGACGATGGTGCGAAACCCGTGTTGCACTGCATCCACCGCCGTGGCGCGGATGCAGCCGCTGGTGGAACAACCGGCCAGTACCACGGTGTCGATGCCCTGTGCATGCAGCATCGGCGCCAGGCTGCTGCCGAAAAACGCACTGGCGTACTGTTTGGTGATCACCACTTCATCGGCCTGGGGCAGTACCTCGGCGCAGAACGCGGCCAGTGGGTTGCCTTCGACCATGTCTTTCATCACCGGGGCCTTCTTGACCCATATGCCTCCATCCAGGAAATGGCCGGGATGGTAGCGGATATTGGTGTGGACGACTGCAATCCCGTGCTGGCGTGCGCTGGCCAGCAGCTCCACGCTTTCAGCCACGGCCGTGACCACACCCGGCGCGAACAGCGGCGCGCCTTCGGTGGTGTAGCCTTGCATGAAGTCGATCATCAACAGCGCGGCCTTTTTGCCAAAGCCGATGCGGTTGCCCCATACGCCCTGGTAATTGGCGTCGGCGGATTGTTCGCTCATCGTTTAACCCCCTCATTTCTGGACAGTGCACTTACCTTGTGGCGAGCGGGCTTGTCCCGCGTTGGAGTGCGTAGCGCTCCCGCTTTTTTTTGGGCCGCTTCGCAGCCCAACGCGGGGCAAGCCCGCTCGCCACAACTAGCCCGCTTGCCACAGAAGCCCGCTCGCCACACATTAATAGGCGCCGGAGAGCAGGGCACCCGCGCCGGGCACGATGGGTTCCAGGTCCAGGGCCTTGAGCATGGCGTAGGTCGTCGCGATAGCGGCTGTGAGCACCGGCTTGCCGGTTTGCGCCTCGACCTTGGCCACCACCGGCAGCGACTGCATCTGCACGCAGGCGGACAGCACGATCACGTCGACACCTTCCAGGTTCATGCCGGCGACGATGGCCGGCAGGTTGGCCGGGTCGTGGCGGGCCACTTCGAGGTTGTCGGGGATCTCCAGGGCGCGCCAGTCCACCACGTCAAAGCCTTCTTCGCGGATGTAGTTCACCACCAGTTCGGTCAACGGCTTCATGTACGGTGCAACAATCGCGATGCGCTTGGCGCCCATGACTTTCAGGCCCTCGATCAAGGCACCGGCGCTGGTGATGACCGGGGCGTTGGCATCGTTGTCGGCAGTGGCCTTGCGCAGGCGTTGTTCGGAGTTGCGGTGATACCCCAGCCCCATGGCCATGATCGCCACCAGGCACGCATAACCCAGCACGTCTACCTTGGCGTCGGACAACTCGACGGCGCAACGGTCGGACTCACCGTCCATGGCCGCCAGTTCTTCCTTGCATACCTGCTTCATGCGCATGCGGCTGGAGTGAAAGGTAAAACGCTCGGGACGGATCGCCTGGCGCGCGGTGAGCATCGCCGGGATTTCGGTTTCCATGGTGGTGTTGGAGCTCGGCACGATCTGGCCGATGCGGTAAGGCTTCTGCATGGTGGTCTCCGTTTTTATAGTGTGAGGAAGTCGCCGAGGGCGTGGAAGAAACCGTCGAAGTCATCCCACGGAATCATGTGCCCGGCGTTGGGTACGCGGGCGACCTGGATACGCGGTTGCAGGCCCTGGATTTCGGCAATGTCCTCATCGAGGATCACCCCGCCGCGACCGGCCACCATCAACAGCGCAGGCGCCTTGAGGTGGGGCAGGTCCTGGTGGAAATCCACGGTGTGAAAATCATTGAAGGCGCGCACGATGGCGGGCTCAAAACAGGTGTGCAGCCATTCGGCACGCAGTTGCAGTTGTTCGTCGGTCCAGGTGGCGCAGAAGGCGCGCATCGCCTCGGCATCCATGCCGACCAGGGATTGGCGGATCGAATCCACGTACCACGGCAGTTTGCTCGGGTACTCACGCCGACCCGGGCCAGACACCGGCGGGTCGATCAGCACCACGCGCTTCACGCCCTGCGGATGTTTGACCGCACTGCGTACGGCAAAACGGGCGCCCATGGAATGGCCCATCAGGTGGTAGCTGTCCAGGTTCAGCGCATCGGCAAAGGCACCGATGTCGTCGGCGCAGGTGTCCGCGCTGTAGTCGAGTTCGGGGCCGGTGGAGGACAGCCCGCGACCGCGCACGTCCAGCACATAGGTGTCGAACTGTGCGCCCAGGCGCTCCGCGACGAACCCCCAGGTGATCGCCGGGCTGGTGATGCCCGGGATCAGGATCAACGCCGGGCCTTTGCCGCCGTAACGCAAGTAATGCTGGCGGATGCCGTTGGCCTGCACGTTGCCACCGTAGAGGAAGGTGCTCACGCGGCCACCCCCGATTTCAGTTCCTGGGCGTACAGGTCATAGCCGTAGACCCAGGCCGGGTCTTCCTGGGTGCGCAGCCAGGTGTTGGCGTTGGACACTGCCTGCACCCGGGAGGCACGTTCCTTGCGGTTGGCTTCGTACAGCTCGAAGGCGGTGCGGTAGTCGCTGATGCCGGTTTCCTGCAGGCAGCGGGTGAGCATGGCGGCGTCTTCGATGGCCATGCCGGCGCCCTGGGCCATATGCGGTTTCATCGGGTGGCAGGCGTCGCCGAGCAGTACCAGGCGACCACGGCTCCACAGCGGCAGTGGGTTGCGGTTGCGCAGCGGCCATTTGGTCACGCTGTCGGTGGATTCGATCAAGGCTTGCACAGTGGGGTGGTAGCCCTTGAAGGCATCGAACATCTCTTCGCGGCTGCTGTCGACGAACGCGCCCTGGAAGTCCCATTCGGCGTGGGGTACGCCGGTCACGTAGTAGTACTCGTCGCGTTTGCCGGTGGTGTAGTAGACCATCATGTGGCGGTCCTCGGTCCACCACTTGATGCAGTCTTCGAACTTCAAGTCGTACTTGGCGAGCTGGTCGCCACGGATCAGTGCGCGGTGTGCGACCCAGCCGCTGTACAGCGGTTTTTCCACGCCCAGCAGTTCTTCGCGGATCTTGGAATTGATGCCGTCGGCGCCGATCACGATGTCGGCGTAGGTCACCTGGCCGTCGGCGAAGGTCAGGCGCACCTGGGTGTCGGTTTCCTCGAGGCTTTCCAGGCGCTTGTTGAAGTGCAGGGTGCCGGGCTTGAGGGTGGACATTTGCAGCGCATGCAGGTCGCCACGGTGCACCGTGATGTAGGACGCGCCGTAGCCGGTGAGCGGGATGCGCGAGAGGTAGTCGCCGGTTTCGCCGCAGCGGCTGAACCAGTGCTCGGGGTGCGAGCCCATCAGGTCCAACTGCTTTTCGATGCCCATGCGGCGAAAGATTTTCATGATATTGGGGCCCATGTGGATCCCCGCGCCCAATCGGGAAAACTCCGGCGCCTGCTCATATACATTCACGTCGAAGCCGGCTTGCTGCAACAGGGTGGCAGCGGCGGCACCGCCCAGGCCTGCGCCGACGATGGCGATTTTTTGCGTGCTTCCCATGGGGCGTATTCCTCTGTCTTTGTGATTTTCGGCGGCGTCTGTCCGCAAGGTTTTTAAAGTGTATACGCTCATTTTTTGAAATGGGAAGCCTGTCTCTGAAAAATTATTTTCTGGCCGTACGGCTCCTGTGTAACGACATGTAGCCAATTAATATTGGAGTTGTTCCGATAGGTAACGTTGTGGCGCGCCGCTTGCAGTCTGTTCGCAATTCGGGTCTTATCGTTATTAAATGGCGTATACGCTATAAAAGTGCACTAGAGTGAAGCGCAGTGCCTGAACTTGGTGCGGGCCCACAGGAGACAGGAAAATGCCGGTAAGCGATTGCGAATTGACCCAGATGTTCGAGCACGTGTTGAAGCTGTCCAGGGTCGACCCGACCCAGAGCGTCGCCGTGCTCAAGAGCCATTATTCCGACCCGCGCACCGTGCGCGCCGCGATGGACGCCGCGCAGCGCCTGGGGGCCAAGGTGTATGCGGTGGAGTTGCCATCGTTCAACCATCCCAAGGCCATGGGCAACGACATGACCGCCTACTGCGGCGACACCGCGCTCACCGGTAATATCGCCGCCCAGCGCGCCCTGGAGGCGGCGGATCTGATCGTCGACACCATGATGCTGCTGCACTCGCCGGAGCAGGAGCAGATCCTCAAGACCGGCACGCGCATCCTGCTGGCCGTGGAACCTCCGGAAGTGCTGGCGCGCATGCTGCCCACCGAAGAGGACAAGGTGCGTGTGCTGGCGGCCGAGCAGTTGTTGAAGAAGGCGCGTTCGATCCATGTCAAATCCCGCGCCGGCAGTGACTTCCGTGCCGCCCTGGGGCAATACCCCTCCGTGACCGAATACGGCTTTGCCGATGAACCGGGGCGCTGGGACCACTGGCCCAGCGGTTTCCTGTTTTCATGGCCCAACGAAGAAACCGCCGAGGGCGTGCTGGTGCTGGACATCGGCGACATCCTGCTGCCCTTCAAGACCTACACCCGCGAGAAGATCACCCTGGAGATCGAGAAGGGCTTCATCACGAAGATCCACGGGGGGTTTGAGGCCGAGTACCTGCGTGACTACATGAAGTACTTCAACGACCCCGAGGTGTACGGCATCTCCCATATCGGCTGGGGCCTGCAGCCACGGGCACAGTGGACCGCCATGGGCCTGCACGACAAGAACGACGGCATGTGCATGGATGCGCGGGCGTTCTATGGCAATTTCCTGTTCTCCACCGGGCCGAACACCGAGGTGGGCGGGACACGCAAGACGCCGTGCCATATGGACATTCCGCTGCGCAATTGCGATGTGTACCTGGATGATGAGGCCGTCGTGATTGCAGGGGATGTGGTTGCGCCGCAAGCTTCGCGCGCGCGCTGATCACCGGTGTGGGGATGGAGTATCATGCGTCCCCACCTTAACCATCCACCGAGCCAAGCCGTGCCTGATTCCTACGTCTTTTCTGAACAAGTTGGCCACCTGCTGCGCAAGGCCTACCAGCGCCACCTGGCGATTTTTCAGCAGAATGTCGGCGACTCCCAGCTCACCGCCGTGCAGTTCGTGACCCTGTGCGCACTGCGCGATCACGGTGCAAGTTCGCTGACCGAGTTGGTCAAGGCGACTGCGGTGGACCAGGCGACCATCCGTGGGATCGTCGAGCGGCTCAAGGCCAAGGCACTGATCAGCCTGGAACCGGACCCGCAGGACAAGCGCAAGGTGGTGGTGGATCTGTCCCCGGCAGGCGCCGAACTGGTCGCCCAGACCACGCCCCGTGCCGCCCAGATCAGCGAATTGACCATGAGCAATCTCAACCCCGCCGAACGGGTGGCGGTGCTGTTCCTGCTGCGCAAGATGATTGACGATCCCCAGGACTGATTGGGGTGGTCGCCCCCCTCACCACAACATCCCCGCTCGCCACAACATCCCCTGGCACCGATCTTGCTCTAAGTTCGTGTAGTAAACACTTCACCAGTCAAGTGTGTCGCGAGGCCCCAGGTTCGCGACGCTTTTTTTTGGCTGTTTAATGTAGTGAGTACTTCATCAACTGTTACGGGCGAAGCACATGATCAGCCAGCACATCACAGTAGCGCTTGAGGTCAACGGGCAAACACACGAAGTCAGCGCCATGGCGGACACGCCGCTGTTGCTGGTGCTGCGCAATGACCTGGAACTCAATGGTCCCAAATATGGCTGTGGCCTGGGGGAGTGCGGTGCCTGCACTGTGATCATCGATGGGGCGGCGGCGCGCGCCTGCGTGTTTCCGTTGTCGGGGACCGTGGGCCGCGAGATTGTCACCCTCGAAGGCCTGGGCACGCGCCAGGCGCCGCACCCGGTACAACAAGCCTTTATCGACGAGCAGGCCGCGCAATGTGGCTACTGCCTCAACGGCATGATCATGACCGCCAAGGCCTTGCTCGACCGTAACCCCAACCCCAGCGAAGCCCAGGTGCGCAACGAGCTGTCGGGCAACCTCTGCCGCTGCGGCACCCATATCGAAATCCTGCGTGCTGTGCTGCGTGCGGCCCGCCTGATGACCGTGGAGTGATGACCATGCCGAACATTCCGCTTTCCCGTGACCAATGGCTGGCCAAGGCCGGTGTCCTGTTGATCGTCGATGATGTGCTGCCGCCCTCGGGGCCGGTGGCCAAGGGTGGCACGCCCACGGTCAAGCCCAAGGAGCTTGGGCTGTTTATTGCAGTCAACGATGACGGCCTGGTGTATGCGTTCAACGGCCATGTGGACCTGGGCACCGGCATCCGTACGTCGCTGGCGCAGATCGTGGCCGAGGAACTGGACCTGGCGATGGACCAGGTGCAGATGGTGCTCGGGGATACCGAGCGCGTGCCCAACCAGGGCGCGACTATTGCCAGCGCTACGTTGCAGATATCAGCAATCCCCCTGCGCAACGCGGCTGCCGAAGCCCGGCGTTTTCTGTTGGCGCGGGCAGCGGGGCGCTGGGGCGTGAGTACAGCCAGCCTGACAGTGGAGGCTGGCGTTATTCAAGCGCCGGATGGGCGCACCACCACCTATGGCGAACTGGTCAGCGGCCAGCACGACCAGCTGCGCATCAGCGGCGACGCGCCGCTAAAGGCCACTGAGGACTATCGCCTGGTGGGCAAGGGCGCCGCACGGGTGGATATCCCCGGTAAGGCCACCGGTGAGCTGACTTACGTGCACGACATGCGCGTACCGGGCATGCTCCATGGCCGGGTGATCCGCCCACCGTATGCGGGGCTGGATTGCGGCGATTTTGTCGGCAACAGCCTGTTGAGCGTGGATGAGTCGTCCATCGCCCATATTCCCGGCATTGTTGCGGTGGTGGTCATCCGCGATTTTGTCGGCGTTGTCGCGTTGCGTGAGGAGCAGGCGATCAAGGCCGCCAGTGCCTTGCAGGTGCACTGGAAACCCTGGAACAACGCCTTGCCGGACATGCGCGATGTCGAACAGGCCATCCGCGACAACCCTCGCGTGCGCCGCACCGTGCTTGACCAGGGCAATGTCGATGAAGCCCTGGCGGGTGCCAGCCAGCGCATGTCGCGCAGTTACCTGTGGCCGTACCAGATGCACGGCTCGATCGGCCCCTCCTGTGGCGTGGCGGATTACTCGCCGGCCGGCAGCCGGGTGTGGTCGGGCAGCCAGAACCCGCACCTGCTGCGCGCCGACCTGGCGTGGCTGTTGGAGTGTGATGAGGCGCTGATCGATGTGATCCGCATGGAAGCCGCCGGCTGTTATGGGCGCAATTGTGCGGATGATGTGTGTGCCGATGCCTTGTTGCTGTCCCGTGCGGTCGGCAAACCGGTACGCGTGCAATTGAGCCGTGAACAGGAACACCTGTGGGAGCCCAAGGGCACTGCGCAGTTGATGGATGTGGATGGCGGCCTGAACGCCGATGGCAGCATTGCCGCCTACGACTTTGAAACCAGCTACCCCTCCAACGGCGCGCCAACCCTGGCGTTGTTGCTGACCGGCCGCGTGGAACCGGTGGCGGCGATGTTCGAGATGGGCGACCGCACCTCGATTCCGCCCTACAACATCGACAACATGCGCGTGACCATCAACGACATGGCGCCCATCGTGCGTGCGTCGTGGATGCGCGGTGTGTCGGCGCTGCCCAACACCTTCGCCCACGAATCCTATATCGATGAGTTGGCCTTCGCCGCCGGTGTCGATCCGGTGGAATACCGCCTGCGCTACCTCAAGGACGAACGCGCCATCGACCTGGTCAAATCCACCGCCGAACGCGCCAACTGGACGCCGCGCACCGCGCCGATGCAAACCGCCAATGAGGACCATCTGCTGCGCGGCCGCGGCTTTGCCTACGCGCGCTACATCCACAGCAAGTTCCCCGGTTTCGGCGCGGCCTGGGCGGCGTGGGTGGCGGACGTGGCCATCGACAAGCAGACCGGCGATGTGTCGGTGACCCGCGTGGTGATCGGCCATGACTCAGGGATGATGATCAACCCGGCCGGGGTGCAGCATCAGATCCACGGCAATGTGATCCAGTCCACCAGCCGTGTGCTGAAGGAGCGCGTGACCTTTGAAGAGTCGACGGTGGCGAGCAAAGAATGGGGCGGCTATCCGATCCTGACCTTTCCTGAAGTGCCGCAGATCGACGTGATGATGATGCCGCGCCAGGACCAGCCGCCCATGGGCGCCGGCGAGTCGGCGTCGGTGCCCAGCGCGGCGGCGATTGCCAATGCGATCTACGACGCCACCGGCATTCGGTTTCGTGAGCTGCCGATCACCCCGGAGCGGGTGTTGGCGGCGCTGAATGCCGGTACCCTGGGCGAGCCGGCCAAGTCGCCGGAGAAACGGCGCAAATGGTGGTTCGGCGTACTGTTCGCCACCCTGGGCGCGGTGCTGGCGACGGCCTGGCCGTTCCACAATGAAATCGCCCCGATTGCGCCGCCCAGCGCCGGCACCTGGTCCAAGGCCACCCTGGAACGCGGGCGCTTGCTCGCGGCAGTCGGCGATTGCGCGGTGTGCCATACGGCGCCGGGCGGCGCGACCAATGCCGGTGGGCTGGCGATGCAAACCCCCTTCGGCACGCTGTACAGCAGCAATATCACCCCGGACGTGGAGACCGGCATCGGTGCCTGGTCGTACCCGGCGTTCGAGCGTGCGATGCGCGACGGCATTGGCCGCGACGGGCGCAACCTGTACCCGGCGTTTCCCTACACGGCGTTCCGTAATATCAACGATGCGGACATGCAGGCGCTGTATGCCTACCTGATGTCCCAGGCGCCAGTGAGCCAGGCGCCGACGCCGAATGCCATGGGCTTTCCGTTCAACATCAGGCCGTTGATGGCGGGGTGGAATGCACTGAACCTGCGACGTGGTGAAATCACCCCGCAGCCGGAGCGTGGCGAGCAATGGAATCGTGGCAACTACCTGGTCAATGGCCTGGGGCATTGTGCGGCCTGTCATTCCCCTCGCAATGTGATGGGAGCGGAGAAGGGCGGCAAGGCGTTCCTGGCCGGGGGCATGGTCGATGGCTGGGAAGCGCCGGCACTGACCGGCCTGTCCAAGGCGCCGACGCCATGGACCGAAGACCAGTTGTTCACCTACCTGAGTACCGGCTATTCCGACGCCCATGGCGTGGCCGCAGGCCCGATGGGACCGGTGGTGAGTGAATTGTCCAAACTGCCTAAGGCGGATATCCGCGCCATGGCGGTGTACCTGGCGTCGCTCAATGGCGAAGCCGCAGCCGAGGCCCAGGTGGCGGCCGCCGTCAGCGTGCCGAATCCCAATGGCCGACGCGTATTTGAAGGTTCATGCAAGGCCTGCCATGCCGAGGGGCTGGGGCCGAAGCTGTTTGGGGTGAGCCCGTCGCTGGCGACCAATACCAATGTGCACAGCGACCAGCCGGATAACTTGATCAAGGTGATTCTGCAAGGCATCAGCCACCCGGCGACCAAGGACCTGGGGTATATGCCGGGATTCAAGGACAGTCTGTCGAACAGCCAGGTGGCGGATCTGGCGGCGTATCTGCGCGGGCAATTTGCGCCGAATGCGCCGCAGTGGAAGGGGTTGGAGCAGAAGGTGGCGCATCTGCGCGCCAACCCCGGCACCCATTGACGCAATGGGGTAAAACAGGTGGGAGGGGGCTTGCCCGCGATAGCGGTGGGTCAGCTAAACATAGGCTGGCTGATGCACCGCCATCGGGGGCAAGCCCTCTCCCACAGTTGGATTCGGTTCTTACAGGGAGGTCGGGGTGACGCCGCGTACCACTAAATCGCTGATAAACCCCAGCCAATCCTGCTGCTGCCCTTTGTTCGCCAGGTCTTCACCGAGGAATGAGCTGAGGGTATGCCGGTTGGAGTTATAGAAGTAGCAGAGCGAGGCGATCATCAAGTACACGTGCTTGAGGTCGACATCCTGGCGAAACACGCCCTGGGCCTGGCCGGCTTCGATGATCGGCTTCAAGACGCCCACGGCCTCCCCCGACAACCTGCGCATCTCGCCGGATTGCTGGGCATGCTTGCCCTGGTGCAGGTTCTCGATGCTCAGGATCGCCACGAATTCCGGGTGCTTGACGTAGTAATTCCAGATAAACGCCACCAGGTCGCGCAGGGCCTGCTCCGGTGCGTCCAGGTCCAGCTTGAGCTTGCTTTCGGCTTGGTTGAACTGCTCATAGATGTGTTCCAGCACGCAGACGAACAGGTGTTCCTTGCTGCCGAAATAGTAATAAAGCATGCGGTCGTTGGAGTCGGCTTCCTTGGAAATGCTGTCGACGCGCCCGCCGGAATAACCGTCACGGGTGAACACCTTGACCGCCGCCTGGAGGATGCGCGCGCGGGTCTGGTCGGCCTGTTGGGCGCGAATGCCGGTCTTCTTGATCACCATGTCAGAGCGCCTTGCAGGACAGTCAGGGCGCGAAATATAGCATGGGCTTTTTCACGTCCGTTCCATGACCGACAAGTTCTGTAATAAAAACGCCATTGCGCTGGGGATTAAATCCGCAACGGGCTATTTTGGTGCGTCTCAATAACTAGAGTAGCCATGGATGAAATACCAACCTTTCAGCCGTACCTTGATTGCCACCGCCCTGGTGTTGACCGTCAGTGGTGTGCAAGCCGCTTCCCAGGCCCCGGTGGCCGGTGAAAACGGCATGGTGGTAACGGCCCAGCATTTGGCCACTCATGTGGGTGTAGACGTGCTCAAGGCCGGCGGTAATGCGGTCGACGCTGCCGTCGCCGTGGGCTATGCGCTGGCGGTGGTGTACCCGGCGGCGGGTAACCTGGGCGGCGGCGGTTTCATGACCGTGCAACTGGCGGACGGGCGCAAGACCTTCCTCGACTTCCGCGAAAAAGCCCCGTTGGCGGCGACCGCCGACATGTACCTGGACAAGGACGGCAACGTCATCGACGGCCTTAGCGCCAAGGGCCACCTGGCTGTCGGCGTCCCCGGCACCGTGTCGGGCATGGAACTGGCGCTGAGCAAATACGGCACCCTCAAGCGCGCCCAGGTCATCGCCCCGGCGATCAAGCTGGCGGAAAACGGCTTTGCCCTGGAGCAGGGCGATATCGACTTGCTGCACACCGCCACCGGCGAATTCGAAAAAGACAAGGACATGCGCGCAATCTTCCTGCACAACGGCCAGCCGATGCAGGTCGGCCAGAAGCTGGTGCAGAAAGACCTGGCCAAGACCCTCAAGGAAATCTCGGCCAAGGGCAGCGATGGTTTCTATAAAGGCTGGGTGGCCAAGGCGCTGGTGGATTCCAGCCAGGCCGGCAAGGGCATCATCACCCAGGCGGACCTCGACAAGTACAAGACCCGCGAACTGGCGCCTATCGAGTGCGACTACCGTGGCTACCACGTGGTCTCGGCACCGCCTCCAAGCTCGGGTGGCGTAGTGATCTGCCAGATCATGAACATTCTCGAAGGCTACCCGATGGCCGACCTGGGCTATCACTCGGCCCAGGGCCTGCACTACCAGATCGAAGCGATGCGCCACGCCTACGTGGACCGCAACAGCTACCTCGGCGACCCGGACTTCGTGAAGAACCCGATCGAGCACCTGCTGGACAAAAACTACGCGGCCAAACTGCGTGACGCCATCGAACCGCAAAAAGCTGGCGATTCCCAGGCGATCAAGCCGGGCGTGTCGCCCCATGAAGGCAACAACACCACTCACTACTCCATCGTCGACAAGTGGGGCAACGCGGTGTCGGTCACTTACACCCTCAACGACTGGTTCGGTGCGGGCGTAATGGCGAGCAAGACCGGGGTGATCCTCAACGATGAAATGGACGACTTCACCGTCAAGGTCGGCGTGCCGAACATGTACGGCCTGGTCCAGGGGGAAGCCAATGCCATCGCACCGGGCAAGGCGCCGCTGTCGTCGATGAGCCCGACCATCGTGACCAAGGATGGCAAGGCGGTGATGGTGGTCGGTACGCCGGGTGGCAGTCGCATCATCACGGCGACCTTGCTGACCATCCTGAATGTCATCGACTACAAGATGAACATCCAGGAAGCCGTGGACGCACCGCGTTTCCACCAGCAGTGGATGCCGGAAACCACCAACCTCGAGCGGTTTGCAGTGAGCCCGGATACCCAGAAGATCCTCGAAAGCTGGGGCCACAAGTTTGCCGGCCCGCAGGATGCCAACCACCTGGCGGCGATCCTGGTGGGCGCGCCGTCCCTGGATGGCAAGCCGGTGGGTAACAACCGCTTCTATGGGGCGAATGACCCGCGTCGCAATACGGGGCTGTCGTTGGGCTACTGAGGCGTGAGGTGGTGATGCAGGTGGGCCAGGGACAGCGCCAGGCTGTCGTGGGATAACTGGATGGCGGCGGCTTCGGCGCTGCCCTGGGCCGCCGGTATCACTCGTTCGAACATGTGGTTTTCATAGGCCTGCACTGCTGATGAGCAGTCGGGTGTCTCCAGCAGGTGCTGCGCCAGTTCGGCCGCATCCAGCATCGCCGCGTTCACCCCTTCGCCGCCAAACGGCGACATCAGATGGGCCGCATCGCCGATCAGCGTCAACCCCTGGCGGTGGGACCAGCGATGGCCGACGGGCAGGGCGTGGATCGGTCTCGCCAGTAGCGTCTCGTTCGCCGCATCAAACAATGCCAATACCTGCGGGTGCCAGCCATGGAACTGGGCTTTCAGTGCGGGCAGGCTGAGGTGATCGGCGCCCCAGTCGGACGGTACGCGAAAGATCGCATAGCCGCGCAAATGCGCGTTGGCGTTGCGCTGCACGATGATCGCCCTGGCTTCGCCGGCAACCTGCAGGGTGCCTCGGCCAACCAGTGCGGCGAGGTGCGGGTGCTGACGGTCTGCATCGTCGATGCCGAACTCGATGAAGGTCAACCCGCTGTATTGCGGCTGATAGGTCGACAGCAGCGGGCGTATTTTCGACCAGGCGCCGTCGGCACCCACCACCAGGTCGAAGGGGCCGTGGGTGAGGGCGCCTTGATGCAGCGTCCAACGTTCATCACCGGTCGGGCGAACGCCGGTGACGCTGGCACCCCAGCTCACACTGTCTGGCGGCAGTGAGTCCAGCAGCGCCTGGCGCAAGGCGGTACGGTCGACTTCAGGGCGGTCACCTGCGTCCGGGTTGGGGGCTTCGAACAGCAAGCGACCGTGCTGATCCATCAAGCGCGAGCCTTGGTCTTCGTAACGGGCGATGCGTTTGAATGCATCCTCCAGGCCGGCACGCTGCAAGGCGAGTTGGCCGGATTCGGCATGCAGGTCCAGCGTGCCACCTTGTGGACGCTCCAGCGGGCTGCGTTCACGTTCAAAGACGCTGGCGTGGACGCCATGGCGGTAAAGGATTCGCGCCAAGGTCAACCCGCCGGGGCCGGCGCCGACGATGGCGATGCGCAATGAGGTATTCATGAAATTGTCCTTGGCGATGTTTATAGGATCCTATACATTTAGTTCATAGGATCCTATGGAAAGTCAACGCCCTCATGAAGACTCAAACGCCTGCTCCAAACCCCATGCAACAGATCGGCCTGGCGAACCGCGGTTTCATCCGCCTCTACGAAGGTCGCCTGAGAGCGCTGGGCTTTGCTGTCGCGCAGGTTCCGGTGCTGGCGGCGCTCAAGCACAGCGAGGGTTTGCCCCAGGCCGAACTGGTGCGCATTGCCCGTGTCGAGCAGTCGAGCATGGCCCAGTTGCTGGGCCGTATGGAGCGTGACGGCATGATCGAGCGGGTGGCTGACCCGGCTGATAAACGCAGCCGCTTGATTACCCTGACCGATGCGGCGCGCGAACGCATGCCCGCTGCCCGCGCGATCATGCTGCAAGGCAGCGCGCAGGCGCTGGAGGGGTTCAGTGAAGAGGAAGAGGCGACCTTGCTGGCGTTGCTGCTAAGGGTGAATGCCAACCTGGAGCGTGCCGGCGAGTAGCTGTTCAACCGCGGCCAACGCGGTGGCGCGGCGCTGTGCCCAATGACCACGAATCACCAGGGCGGGCTGCTGATGGTGCTCGAGCCACTCCAGGCTGCCACGGAAGAACACTCGGCGATCCGCCAGGTCCGGCTGGCAGCGCTGCCCGTCGGCGGTCCATTCCACATCTTCCGGCGAGAGCAGCAGGTGCAGGTCGTAGTGGCGGGCCAGCAGTTCGCTGTCGAGCCAGGCGGGGTAGTCGCCGAACAGGGTCTGGCTCCAGAGCTTGTTGGTCAGCAAATGCGTGTCGAGGATCAACAGCGCAGGCTGTTGGGCGCGGGCGGCGTCTTCCCAGGCCAGTTGACCACGGGCAATGGCCGGGATATCGGCCAGGGTGGTGTCGCGCTGATGGTGATCGATGAAATGGCGCACGTATTCACCGACCATCAACCCGCCGAAATGCGCCTGCAACTCTGCGGCCAGCCAGCTTTTGCCGCTGGATTCCGGGCCGGCCAGTACCACCACCTTCATGCGTGCAACGCCGGATCGGCGCGCCATTCACGCCAGCCTTGCACGGCGATCACGGTGAACAGTGCATAGAGCGCGGCGGTAAGGTACAGGCCTTTGTAGAGGAACAGCCCGACGAAGATCACATCCACTGCGATCCACAGTGGCCAGCACTGCACGCGTTTCTGCGCCATCCACATCTGCGCCACCAGGCTGAAGCCGGTGAGGGCGGCGTCCAGCCAGGGCTGGGCGGCATCGGTCCAGTGCGCCATGGCGGCGCCGAGCAACAGGCTGCCCACTGCGCCCACGGCCAGGCTGGCCATGATCGCCGGCACTCCCAGGCTGGTGACCTGTCGCCCTTGCTTGACCTCGCCGGCGCGGGTCCACTGCCACCACCCGTAGACCTGCAGTGCGGCGTAGACCACCTGCAAGAGCATGTCGGAATAGAGCTTCACATCGAAGAACACCCAGGTGTAGAGCAGCACCATGACCAGGCCGATGGGCCAGCACCAGGGGTTTTGCTTGACGGTCAGCCACACCGCGATCACCCCGAGGGCGGCGGCGAACAGTTCAAGCCCGGACATGGTGGTTCCTTTGGAGAGTGGGAGAGGGCGGGGATTGTAACCAAAGAAGAATGCTGCGGGCATTATCTCTGTGGTAAGCCCGCTCGCCACAAGCAGCATCAGATTTTGAATTGGCGTAGCAGGCCGTCGAGCTGGTCGCTCAGGCCACGCAACTGTGCACTTGCCAGACTCGACTGCTCCGCTGCCAGTGCCGTGCTGTGGGACAACCCCGCCGCCTGGGTGACGTTCTGGTTGATGTCTTCCACCACATGGGCCTGTTGCAGCGTCGCGCTGGCAATCGAGGCGTTGAGGCCGTTGAGGTTGCGCAATGCCTGGCCTATGGCGGTCAGGCTGGCCCCGGCCTGGCCGGCTTGTTCGATGGTCAGTTGGGAGGCGCTGTGGCTATCGCTGATCACCTTGACCGCCGCTTCCGAGTGGCCCTGCAGGCGCTCGATCATGCCCTGGATCTCGGCGGTGGACTTTTGTGTACGCTGGGCCAGCAGCCGCACTTCATCGGCCACCACCGCAAAGCCGCGGCCTTGCTCGCCGGCACGCGCCGCTTCAATTGCCGCGTTGAGGGCCAGCAGGTTGGTCTGGTCGGCGATCGAGCGGATCACTTCGAGCACGCTGCCGATCTGGGTGCTTTCGGCGGACAGGGTACGGATCACCTCCACCGCCTGGCTGATGGTGCCGGAGAGCTGGTCGATCTGTTGCAGGCTGCCGTCGATATTGACCTGGCCTTGTTGCGCCTGGGCCTGGGCGTCGCGCATTTCGCTGGCGGCGTGTTCGGCGTTCTTGGCTACGTCCTGCACGCCGTAGGTGACTTCGTTGATGGCAGTGGCCACCAGCTCCATCTGCTGGGACTGCTGCTGGCTGCGATCATGGGCCTGGGTCGCATTGGTGCCCAGTTCCTGGGACGACTGGCCCAGGGCGTTGGCGCATTCCTGCAACTGGCTGACCACCTGGCGCAGTTTGGCGGTGAAGCTGTTGAAGTGCCGGGCCAGTTGGGTGACTTCGTCCTGGCCATGGGTGTCGAGGCTGCGGGTCAGGTCGCTTTCGCCGCTGGCGATGTTGCCCATGGCGTTCACCGCATCCTGCAACGGCCGCACGATGCTGCGGGCGATCAGCGCCACCAGCAATGCCATGAGCACCGCGATACCCAGGCCGATAAACGAGGCTTTCCACACCTGGCCGCTGAACTCGGCCTGCACATCGTCCACGTACACGCCGGAGCCGATGATCCAGCCCCACGGCTCGAACAACTGGATATACGAGGTCTTGGCCACCGGCGCTTCGGCACCCGGTTTCGGCCAGCGATAGTTGACGATGCCGGCGCCCTTGGCCTTGGCCAGGCTCACGAATTCGTTGAACACTGCAAACCCGTCGGGGTCGCGGATGGCCGAGAGGTTCTGGCCGTCGAGCTTGGGGTTGGCCGGGTGCATGATCATCACCGGCGTGAGGTCGTTGATCCAGAAGTAGTCGTCATGGTCGTAGCGCAAACCGCGCACGGCACTCAGGGCCTGTTTCTGGGCGGCTTCGCGGGTCATGACGCCGGTAGTTTCCAGGCCGTGATAAAACGTCAGGATCCCGCTGGCGGTCTGGACCACGTGTTGGGTCTGTTGGCGCTTGGCCTGGTAAAGGTCGTCGTGGATCTGCTTGAGCATCAATAAACCCAGGGCCAGCAGCATCAGCACGGCGACTATCAGGATCAGCCAGAGGCGCCGGCTGATCGACATATTGCGCAAACTGTTCATCGTCCTGTCACTCCGTGCTTTTTATAATTGTGGGCGCTGCATCGACTTTTCCGCCTTGTCTGATAGGCTTTCGGCTTGTATTCGGAAAACCTGAGTACTGTCTGATTTTTCACAAGATTTTTGCGTACCGGGTGTGAGAGTCACCCCTGGGTCTTGTCGTCAGTGAACCATTAAAAAGATCAATAAGGCTTGCCATAGAGCAAGACCTTTGGGGGAAGCATGGATTTTTGGACCGCCATACAGGCATTGATTCTTGGCGTTGTGGAGGGGCTGACCGAGTTCCTGCCGATTTCCAGCACCGGCCACCAGATCATCGTTGCCGACTTGATCGGCTTCGGCGGTGAGCGTTTCGAAGCCTTCAATATCATCATCCAGCTGGGGGCGATCCTCGCCGTGGTCTGGGAGTTTCGCCGCAAGATCCTCGACGTGGTCATCGGTTTGCCGACCCAGCGCAATGCCCAGCGCTTTACGATCAACCTGATCATTGCCGTGTTGCCAGCAGTGGTGTTGGGGGTGATCTTCGCCGACCTGATCAAGCACTACCTGTTCAACCCGATCACCGTGGCAACCGCCTTGGTGGTAGGTGGCATCATCATGTTGTGGGCCGAGCAGCGTCAGCACCATAGCCACGCCAACACCGTCGACGAGATCACCTGGAAAGACGCGGTCAAGATCGGCTTCGCCCAGTGCCTGGCCATGATCCCCGGCACGTCGCGCTCCGGTGCGACCATCATTGGCGGCCTGCTGTTCGGCCTGTCGCGCAAAACCGCGACCGAGTTCTCGTTCTTCCTCGCCATGCCGACCATGGTCGGTGCTGCGCTGTACTCGGGCTACAAGTACCGTGACCTGTTCCAGCCAGCGGATTTCCCGGTGTTCGCCATCGGCTTCGTGACCTCGTTCATCTTCGCGATGATTGCGGTCAAGGGCTTGCTCAAGTTCATCGCCAGCCACAGCTACGCGGCATTTGCCTGGTACCGCATCGCATTCGGCCTGCTGATCCTGGCGACCTGGCAGTTCGGCTGGATCGACTGGACGGCGGTCAAGCCTTGAACATCCAGTATCCGCGTTTGAAGGTGGCGATCTTCGCGCTGTTGTGCGCGCCGCCGTTGATAGGGGCCGCGCTGGTCTGGTATCGCGGCGAGACGCTGATCCCGCTGGCCGCCTATGGTGTCGTCAGCGTGATCGCGTTTTTCCTGTACTGGAGCGACAAGCGCAAAGCGCAGACCGACCGCTGGCGCACCCCGGAAAACATCCTGCACGCCGTGGAGCTGGCGGGTGGCTGGCCGGGAGCGTTGATTGCCCAGCAGGTGTTCCGGCACAAGACGCGCAAGGTGTCGTACCAAGTGCTGTTCTGGGTGATCGTGCTATTGCATGAGGTGTTCTGGCTGGACCAGTTGTTCCTCGGCGGCACCTTGCTCTCAGTCTTCTAGCCGCAACCCGACCTGCGTGCGCTTGGGCAACTTGCTCACCACCAACTGGTGGGAACGCTGCAACAAGCCGCGCAGTTCTTCGGCGCCCAGCGGGTAGGGCGTGTTCATGATGATCCACTGTGCACGCGCCAGGTACGGCGCCGGGTGGATGCCGGGGCGATCCACATGGCCGAGGAACAGCTCCTTGTCGACCTTGAACGCCAGCGAGTCACCGCGCAGGTTTTGCAGGGCGAACATCTTGTTGCCGGCAATCGAGAACACCCGTACGCCGCCCCATTTGTAGTCTTCGCGCGCGCCGGGCAGCGCCAGGCAGAACGCCGCGACTTGTGCTTCGGTCATCTTCATAGCAAGCGGTCTCCACAGCCTTTGAAACCTTCTTCGAGGTAGTCGATCCAGGCCCGGATCGCCGGCAGCACGCCGCGCCGATGCGGGTAGACGGCCTGGAGCCAACCGCCCGGCAACGACCATTCGGGCAACAGTTGCACCAACCGGCCATTTGCCAGTTCCTCTTCACAGTACATCATCGGCAGTACGGTAAAACCCAGGCCCATGATGGCGCTGGCTTTGCGCACGATAAAGTCGTCGATACCCAGGCGGGCTTCCATCGCCAGCTCGTGGGCGTTGCCCTGGGGATCGAGAATGCGCTGGTGCACCAGCCGGTCCGCTTCCAGTGCACCGAGGATCGGCAGCTGCTTGAGGTCGTCCAGGGTCGTGACCTGACGCCCGAGCATCAGTGCGGGGCTGGCCACCAGCACGGTCTGGGCCTGGCGCAGGCGTTTGGTCACCAACAGCGGATCCTCATCGCCCAGCTCACGCACGCGCAAGGCCACATCGATGCCTTCGGCCACCAGGTCGACGCGGCGGTTGACCAGGGTCATCTCCAACTGCACCTGAGGGTGGGCGGCAAGAAAACCGGCGACCAGCTCCGGCAGGATGTGCTGGGCCATGCCCACCGGGCAGCTCACCCGCAGTCGCCCACGGGGCTCGCTGGACATGCTGGCCACGGCCTCATCGGCCATTTCCGCCTCCAGCAACATGGCCTGGCAATGGCGCAGGTAGCGTTCGCCGACGGCGGTGAGGGTAAGCTGGCGGGTGGTACGTTGCAGCAGGCGTGCACCGAGGCGCTCTTCCAGCTCGGCGATGCGCCGCGACAGCCGCGACTTGGGAATTCCCAACAGCCGGCCGGCGGCGGCGAAACCGCCAGCATCGACGACTTTGGCGAAATAATAGAGGTCGTTGAGGTCTTGCATGGTCAGCCCATTGTCCTGTCAATGGGACGAACTATCCGCGCCTGACGAGGGCAAATCCACTACAAATGCGCACCGCCCATCAACACATACTTCACCTGCACATACTCTTCGATCCCGTAATAGCTGCCTTCGCGGCCATAACCGGACTGCTTGATCCCGCCAAACGGCACCGACGCGGTGCCGACCGAGCCTGAGTTGAGAATCACCATGCCGGCCTCCAACTGGCGCGACAGGCGCAACGACCGCCCCAGCGCGCTGGTGTAGGCATAGGCGACCAGGCCGAACTCCGTCTGGTTGGCGCGGGCGATCACTTCTTCTTCGTCCTTGAACGAGTAGATGGCGAACACCGGCCCGAAGATCTCCTCGGTCGCCAGGGGGGAGTCGTCCCGCAAACCGGTCAACACCGTCGGCTCGTAGAACAGGCCGCCCTTGGCGTGGGGCCTGCCGCCCATCAGCACGCTGGCTCCGGCAGCCTTGGCGGCTTCCACCAGGCGCACGACCTTGTCAAAGCCCGCTTGATTGACCAGCGGGCCGACCACAAAACCTTCACGCAGGCCCTGGTCCACTTCGATCCCGGCCACCGCATGCTTCACGCGCTGGATGAAGTCTTCGAGGATGCTGTGCTGCACAAAGATCCGGTTCGGCGATATGCATACCTGGCCGGAGTTGCGCAGCTTGGCACCGACCAGTCCCTTCACCGCCTCATCCAGATCGGCGTCCTGGAACACGATAAACGGGGCGTTGCCGCCCAGCTCCAGGGTCATCTTCTTGATGCTTGCCGCGCATTGTGCGGCAAGCAATTTGCCAACGTCGGTGGAACCGGTAAACGAGATCTTGCGGATACGCGGGTCGCCCGTGAGGATCAGGCCGATCTCCCTGGGGTCGCCCGCTACCACCTCCAGCACGCCTTCCGGGATGCCAGCCTTGCGTGCGTACTCCAGCAATTTGAAGGCCGTCAGCGGTGTATCCTCGGCGGGTTTGATCACCATGGTGCAACCGGCGGCCAGGGCCGTGGCGACCTTGCGGGTGATCATCATGAACGGGAAGTTCCATGGGGTGATGGCGGCGACCGGGCCGATGGCTTCCTTGGTCACCAGCACATTGGCGTTGCGGTCATGGGTGGGGATCGTGTCGCCGTACACGCGCTTGGCCTCTTCGGCATACCACTCGATAAAGCCCAGGCCGTAGTCGATCTCGCCACGGGCTTCACTGAGGCATTTGCCGTTTTCGCGGCAGAGCAATTCGGCGAAGGCTTCCTTGTCGGCTTTGACTGCGTCATGCCAGTGGCGCAGGAGGTCGCTGCGCTCCTTGGCCAGCCTGGACGACCATGCGGGAAAGGCGGCGCAGGCACGGTCGACGGCGGCCTTGACCTGGTGGGTGGTGTTCTGGGCGACGCGGCCGACTTCTTCGCCGGTAGCAGGGTTGTAAACGATAAGCATGGGGAGTCTCCGAGGGCTGAAAGTGCTGTTCCAGGCTACGCAGAGACAGTGTTTGAGCGAATATCCATTCCAATGTGCTGATTGCCTATTCCTATGAGGCCGTAGCCTGGATGCGGATTGCGCGCTACCGTGGCACTTTGCACAGAGGCCAGGATCCATGGACCGTACAGACAGAATCATCGCGCTGATGGACACCCTGGCGCCTGTCGAGGGCTATAACCTCAGCGCACTGGATGACGTGCGCTTCCTGCGCTCCAACCGCCCGTTGCAGCGGGTGCCGGTGCTGTATGACCCCGGCATCGTGATGGTCTGCCAGGGGCGCAAGCGCGGTTACCTGGGGGATGAGGTTTACCTGTACGACGCCCGGCACTACCTGGTGGTGTCAGTGCCGGTGCCGTTCACCATGGAGACCGACGCCAGCGAAGCCGAGCCCATGCTCGCGGTGTACCTGCGCCTGGACTTCACCCTCGCGGCCGAACTGATGGTGGCGCTGGATGAGTTTCCGGCGCTGGTCGACGCCAAACCGCGGGGCATGTATTCATCGCCCATGGATGACTTGCTCAGCGAGTCGCTGTTGCGCTTCCTGCAAGCCATGGGCACGCCGATGGACGCGCACATCCTCGGCCCGGCGTTGATGCGCGAAATCTACTACCGGATCCTTACGGGCGAGCAGGGCGGTTCGATGCGCGCCGCGTTGAATCGCCAGGGGCAGTTCGGCAAGGTGGCGCGGGCGATTCGCAAGATCCATGGGTGTTATGCCCAGCACCTGGACGTGGAGGCGTTGGCCCGAGAGGCGATGATGAGCGTGCCGAGCTTTCACGCGCATTTCCGCACGGTCACCGACACCTCGCCGATGCAGTACCTCAAGTCCACGCGCCTGCACCAGGCGCGTTTGCTGATGCTGCGCAGCGATATCAGCGCCGCCACTGCAAGTGCCAAGGTCGGCTATGAAAGCCCTTCGCAGTTCAGTCGCGAGTTCAAGCGCTTCTTCGGGCGCACACCCCAGGCGGAAATCCAGTGGATGAAGCGCACCTATGCGTTGCCGGCGCGTGCGTCGGCGTCGATTTACGTGTCGTCCCATTGAACATTGTCCTGCTGGCGGGACAAACAGTCGCGTTTCAATGGTCTAATCCTTTATTCGGATCATCTGTAGGATGAACCTCACTCGATCGCCCCACGGCGATCCTCACTTGGAGATTTCGCATGAAACTTTTGCATATCGATTCCAGCATCCTCGGCGACAACTCGGCTTCCCGTCAGCTCAGCGCGGGCGTGGTCAAGGCCTGGCAAGCGGCTGAACCGGGTGTGGAAGTGACCTACCGCGACCTGGCCAGCGAAGGCATCAACCACTTTTCCGGCGCAACCCTCGGCGCCCTCGGCACCGCCGCCGAACTGCGTGATGCCGCGCAGAAGCATGAGGCTGAGCTGAGCGCTTCGTCGCTGGCTGAATTCCTCGCCGCCGACGCGGTAGTGGTTGGCGCACCGATGTACAACTTCACCATTCCGACCCAGTTGAAAGCCTGGATCGACCGTATCGCCGTTGCCGGCCAGACTTTTCGCTACAGCGAAGCCGGCCCTGAAGGCCTGTGCGGCAACAAGAAGGTCATCATCGTGTCCACCGCGGGCGGCCTGCACGCCGGCCAGGCCTCGGGTGCTGCCCATGAAGGCTACCTGAAACTGCTGTTTGGCTTCCTGGGTATCACCGATATCGAAATCGTACGCGCCGAAGGCCTGGCCTACGGTGATGAAGTGCGCAGCAAAGCCCTGAACGACGCCAACGTGGTCATCAACGAACAATTGTTCGCCGTCGCGTAAGGCTTGTGTAAATTCCGCTTTTGCTCGGTTTCATTCTGAAGCCGGGCGCCTAAACTCTGTATTCTGCTCGCCTCAAAGCGAACGGAGTACGGAGTTTTTTCGTTTGTGCGCTGTCATTACTTTGGCCCAGGTTGTGCAAGCATGGGTTTAACACCCTGGACTTTTTTCGATATGTCGGTTCTCACGCAGCAAAGGTGGACATCCCCATGATGCGTCTTTGTGCCGTTATGGTTCTTTCCCTGCTCGGCGGCCTGATTTCAGTGCACGCCGCACCTGCGCCGCACCCGCATTGGAGTGTGGGCTTCCATCGCATGACGTTTCTGGATCCGTTGGACCTGCAGCCGATGAAAGCCGTGGCGTTCTACCCGTCCACTGGCCTTGAGCACACCACGCAATTGGGCGCCTACCGCGTCGCCGCTACCGAAGATGCCAAGATCGCCATCGGCCGTTTCCCGATGCTGATGCTGTCCCACGGCAACACCGGCACGCCGCTGGCGCTGCATGACCTGGCCACCTCCCTGGCGCGCAAGGGCTTTGTAGTGGTAGCGGTGCTGCACCCTGGCGACAACTACAAGGATCACAGTCGCCTGGGCACGGTGAGCAACCTGTACGGGCGGCCGATCCAGATTTCCGAAGCAATCACCGCCACCCTGGGCGACCCGATGCTCTCGCCATTCGTCAACGTGGACCAGGTGGGTGTCATTGGCTATTCAGCCGGGGGTGAGACCGCGTTGATCCTGGCCGGCGCCAAGCCGGATTTCGACCGCCTGCGCCGGTATTGCCAGGAGCGTCCGGAAGATCGCGACGCCTGCACCACCAAGGGCGAACTGGTGGTGGACCGTGATGACCTGCAACCGCAATCCGACCCGCGCATTCATGCCTTGATGTTGATGGCGCCGCTGAGCCTGATGTTCGGCCGTCACACCCTGGCCGATGTGCATGTGCCCGTGCTGCTCTACAGCGGCGACGGTGACAAGTTGGTGGCGGTGGACAAGAACGCCGCCGCGCTGGCGCGCAAACTGCCGGAGCCGCCGGACTTCAAGCTACTGGCCGGGGCAGGGCACTTCGTGTTCATGGCGCCGTGCGACAGCGATCAGTTGGCAACAATGCCGGCGATCTGCACGGATGCCGATGGGGTTGACCGCGAAGGCATTCACCGCGACCTGATCTCCGAGGCGGGGCGGTTCTTCAGTCACACCCTCGGCCAATCTACCCGGGCGGGCTTGCAGACCGCTGATCAGTAAGCGCGGCGCATAAGCAGCAGGGTCACGCCCAGGGCCGTGACCGACAACAGTGCGGCACAGAAGAAGATCCAGCCGTAGCCGAGGTTCAGCGCCACGGCGCCCATCAACGGCCCGGCAATCGCCAGGGCCAGGTCAAAAAACACCGCATACGCACTCAGCCCCGCGCCACGGCTGCTGTTGGGCACCTGCTTGATGGCTTCCACACCCAGCGCCGGGTACACCAGCGACAAGCCAAAGCCGGTCAGCCCGGCGCCGATCAATGCCACCCCGGTGGACGGCGCTAGCCACAGCAGGGTCAGGCCGAGGGTCTCGATGGTCATGCAGGCAATGGCTGCGCGAAAACCGCCGAAACGGCTGATGGCAGAGATAAACACCAGTCGCGACAGGATAAAGCACACGCCGAATACCGTGAGGCAGTAAGCCGCGCCGGCCCAGCCACGATTGAGGTAGTACAGGGTGATAAAGGTGGTGAGGGTGCCGTAGCCAATCGAAGCCAGGCACAGGCTGGCGCCAAACGGCGCGATACGTCCGAATACCGCCCAGAACGGCAGCCGCTCGCCACGTACCACCGGCACCGAGGGTTTATTGCGGATCAGCACCAGCCCTAGCGCGGACAATACCGTCAGAGCGATGCCGAGGCTGTTGTAGCCATATTCCGCGACCATCACCACGCCAAGCGGTGCCCCAATCGCGATGGCACCGTAGGAGGCAATACCATTCCACGAGATGGACCGTGCGGTGTGTTCCGCACCCACCGCGCCCATGCACCAACTGATGGTGCCCACGCCGATCAGCCCCTGGGCCACCCCCAGCAGCAGCCGCGCGACGATCAGGATGCCCAGGCTCAACGATGGCAGGCTTGCCACCAGCGTGGCGAAGAACGTCAGTACGCCACTCACTAGAATCCCGGCCAGGCCCAGCACAATCGCACGCTTGGTGCCGACGTTGTCTGACATGCGCCCGGCCATGGGGCGGCTGAGCAGCGTCGCCAGGTACTGCGAGCCGATGGTGATCCCGGCCACTACCGCGCTGAAACCCAGTTGTTCGTGTACATAGCCAGGAATCACCGCAATCGGCAGGCCGATGCAGATAAACGCGATGAAGGTGTAGAAGACAATGGAAACGATCTGCAGGGTGATCGATATCGAGCTGGGGGCGGCGGCAGGCATGGGCACTCGTTCGCGGGCGGGCGGTGCGGGCATGATGGCAAGGGCGCGGGGGAAAAGGAAGCTGGCTAACGACTTTGTCTGATGAATAGGTTTTGTGCGGCAAACGATGCTGTTGTGGCGAGCGGGCTTGTTGTGGCGAGCGGGCTTGCCCCGCGTTGGGGCGCGAAGCGGCCCTAAAAAACACCGCGCTCTGTCTGACAGAACTCGGTGTTTTCTATTGGGGCTGCTTCGCAGCCCAACGCGGGGCAAGCCCGCTCGCCACAACAGGCCCGCTCAATCACAACGGGCCCGCTTGGCACGGCTTTTTGGCGGAGTGCTTTAGAACACCACACCCTGGCTACGCAGGTAGTCGTCATAGCTGCCGCTGAAGTCGATCACGCCGGTGGCGCTCAACTCGATGATACGGGTGGCCAGGGACGAGACGAACTCACGGTCGTGGCTGACGAAGATCAGCGTGCCCGGGTAGTTCTCCAGCGCCAGGTTCAGCGCTTCGATGGATTCCATGTCCAAGTGGTTGGTCGGTTCGTCCATGATCAGTACGTTCGGCTTTTGCAGGATCAGCTTGCCGAACAGCATGCGGCCTTGCTCACCACCGGAAATCACCTTGACCGACTTCTGGATCTCGTCGTTGGAGAACAGCATACGGCCCAGGGTGCCACGGATCATTTGCTCGCCCTGGGTCCACTGGCCCATCCAGTCGAACAGGGTCACGTCGTCTTCGAAGTCATGCGCATGGTCCTGGGCGTAGTAGCCCAGTTCCGCAGCGTCGGTCCACTTGATGCTGCCGGCGTCCGGGGTCAGTTCGTTGACCAGGGTGCGCAGCAGGGTGGTCTTGCCGATACCGTTCGGGCCGATGATCGCCACGCGTTCGCCAGCTTCGACCTGGAAGCTGAAGTCCTTGAACAGCGGCTTGCCGTCGAAGCCCTTGGCCATTTTTTCGACCATGACTGCCTGGCGGTGCAGCTTCTTGTTCTGCTCGAAACGGATGAACGGGCTGACCCGGCTCGACGGTTTGACTTCGGCCAGCTGGATCTTGTCGATCGCCTTGGCACGGGAGGTGGCCTGTTTGGCTTTGGAGGCGTTGGCCGAGAAGCGGCTGACGAAGGATTGCAGTTCGGAGATCTGCGCCTTCTTCTTGGCGTTGTCCGACAGCAGTTGCTCGCGGGACTGGGTCGCCACGGTCATGTACTCGTCGTAGTTGCCCGGGAACAGGCGCAGCTCGCCGTAGTCCAGGTCAGCCATGTGGGTGCACACGCTGTTCAGGAAGTGACGGTCGTGAGAGATGATGATCATCAGGCTGGAGCGCTGGGTCAGGATGTTTTCCAGCCAGCGGATGGTGTTGATGTCCAGGTGGTTGGTCGGTTCGTCGAGCAACAGCACTTCAGGATCGGAGAACAGCGCCTGGGCCAGCAATACGCGCAGTTTCCAGCCAGGAGACACTTCGCTCATCGGACCGAAGTGCTGTTCCAGGGGAATGCCCAGGCCCAGCAGCAGCTCACCGGCGCGGGATTCGGCGGTGTAGCCGTCCATCTCGGCGAACTCGGTTTCCAGCTCGGCCACGGCCATGCCGTCTTCTTCGCTCATTTCCGGCAACGAGTAGATGCGGTCGCGCTCGGCCTTGACCTTCCACAGCTCTTCATGGCCCATGATCACGGTGTCGAGCACGGTGAATTCTTCGTAGGCGAACTGGTCCTGGCGCAGTTTACCCAGGCGTACGTTCGGTTCCAGCATGACCTGGCCGCCGGACGGGTCGAGGTCGCCGCCGAGGATTTTCATGAAGGTCGACTTGCCGCAACCGTTGGCACCGATCAAGCCATAACGGTTGCCAGCGCCGAACTTGACCGAGACATTCTCGAAGAGCGGCTTGGCGCCGAACTGCATGGTGATGTTAGCTGTGGAGATCAATTACTTTACCTATCAATGGGTTGCGAGCGTGTTGGCAAGAGCCTTCAGGCATGCGTCAACAGCGACATCAAGGCGCGAAACCCGGTCGCTGAGCAGAAAATGGGGGATGTGTGTTGGAATTTGGCGCGCATTGTCGCATATGTCAGGCGACAGTTGTATGTCCGGCGAAGGAAGGTTTCTCCAAGGTCTCCGGCATCGCCAGCCATAACAACGCCAAGGCCAGCGCCGCAACGCCGGCAAGCGTCAGGAAGGCAGCGTTGTAGCCGGCTTGC
This sequence comes from Pseudomonas sp. DR208, assembly GCF_019823005.1. NCBI lineage: Bacteria > Pseudomonadati > Pseudomonadota > Gammaproteobacteria > Pseudomonadales > Pseudomonadaceae > Pseudomonas > Pseudomonas sp. DR208. The sequence continues at coordinate 3,629,498 of NZ_CP081944.1, read as the reverse complement.
TGCACCACGAAACCCGCCAGGCTGCTGCTCAACGCCGCGCCCAGGCCAAACACGGTGGAGAGGGCGCCCAGGCTGACATTGAAGCGGCCGGTGCCTTGGGTCAGGTCCTTGACGATCACCGGGAACAGCGCGCCGAAGATCCCCGCGCCAATGCCGTCGAGCATTTGCACGGCCACCAGCCAGTAAGGATCATTGGACAAGGTGTAGAGCACGCCGCGCAGCGGCAGGATCATGAAGCCGATCATCAACAACGGTTTGCGCCCCCACAGGTCAGCCTTGAGCCCGACCAGCCAGGCCATCGGTACCATCACCAACTGCGCGGCGACGATGCATGCCGAAGTCAGCGGCGTGGCCATCTGCAGGTTGATCTGCGACAGTTTCTGGCTGACCAGCGGCAGCATGGCGGCGTTGGCCAAGTGAAACAGGGCGCAGCAAATGGCAAACAGCAGCAGCGGACGATTGGCCAGCAGCACTTTCATGCCGGATGGTTGTTCATGGTCGGTGTGATGTTCCGGGTCGAAGCCGCGGGCCACTTCATGGTCGATGGCCTCGGCGGACACACAGCTGATCGCAATGATGCTGGCGAGCGCCATGAACGCCATCAGGTAAAACACCACCACCGGACCAAACAAGTAGGCCAGGCCGCCGGCCAACAGGGCAGCCACGGCATTGCCGGCGTGGTTGAAGGTTTCGTTGCGTCCGGTGCGGCGGGTGAACGCGCGCGGTCCGGTGATTCCCAGGGAGATCGCGGAAATCGCCGGCGCGAACACCGAGGCAGCGACAGCGCTGGCGGCCTGGGTCAATGCCACCAGGCTGAACGAGCTGACAAAGGGCAGCATCAGGCAACTGACGGTCACTACAATGGCGGCCAGCGCAATCACCGCGCGCTTGCTGCGGGTGCGGTCGATCAACGCGCCCGCCGGGCCTTGGGTGATCAATGCCGCGATGCCTGCCAGGGTCATGACCACGCCGATGCTGGCCGGGTCCCATTTGTGCACGGCCAGCAGGTAAATGGCCAGGTAGGGTCCGAGGCCGTCGCGCACATCCGCGAGGAAGAAATTCAGGCTGTCGAGGGACAAGGTATTACGCAGGTCGGAATGGTTGGCCACGGCGAGCACTTCGCAAGCGGTGTTCAAGGACTGAACACGCATTGCGTTAGTGACCCGTTGGCCTTGCGTTAAGTTTCGTGCATTAGCTGGGTTTTATTCCGTGGGGACATGGCTTATTTTCTGAGCCCCTTTTTATGGATTACCTGGAGACGCAATGGACATGCCCTCAGCTCAACAGGCAATTGCCTGCAACAAAGACGCCTGGGATCAATCGGCCGGCCTGCACAAGACCACCGACACCTGGAACGCGTTGCTCAACAGCGTCGGCCAGGCGGACTTTTCCTGCCTGGACCCCACGATTACCGGCCTGCTGCAAGACGTTGGCGTGGCCGGCAAAGACGTGGTGCAACTGTGCTGCAACAATGGTCGCGAAAGCCTGTCGCTGTTTGGCCTGGGCGCGCGTTCGGTGGTCGGTGTGGATCAATCCCCGGCATTTCTCCAGCAGGCCCGGGAACTGGCGGATGTCTCGCCGCACAACCCTGAGTTCATCGAGAGTGACATCCATCATCTGCCGCCATCCTTGCACGAACGCTTCGATATTGCCCTGGTGACGATTGGGGTGTTGGGCTGGATGCCGGATGCAGCGCTGTTCATGCAGCATGTTGCGCGCACCCTCAAGCCGGGGGGCACGTTGGTGATGTATGAAACCCACCCGTTTCTGGAGGTGTTCGATCCCCGGGCGCAAAACCCATTCCTGCCGGCCAGTTCCTACTTTCAGCGCGAGCCGTTCGTGCTGCAGGAGTCGATTGTCTATGAAGGCCAGGGTGAAGTGGCCGGACCGACCTCCTATTGGTACGTGCATACCTTAGGCGACATAGTCAGTGCCGCGATCGGCGCGCAGTTGCAGATCGGCCACCTGCAGGAATATCCCCATTCCAATCGCGAAGAACTGTACGACCAGTACGAGCACCAGCCTGCACAGCTGCCGATGTGCTTTACCTTGACCGCCACCAGGCGTCTTGAGTGAGGGGGCTTTTCCAAAAGCAAAAACGCGCTGGTCAGGCGCGACGCACGAAAGTACGCATGGTTTGACCTGGGCCGGTATTGAATATGATTGGCCTGGGCATGCCTTCATCTGCAGCGATAAAAACGAATTCATCCCCTTCCAGGCGATAGCTTGCGGGCAATCGCTTGCCGGCATCTTCGCCGATGGAATCGATCCAAGTGATGCTTTTAGGAAGTGTGCGGCTGTCGAGGAAAAACTGGCCAGCCAGTAGCACTTCACCATTGACCGTAAGCACTTCAAATTGGTCACCGCTGATGGTGGTCAGTGCACCGGGTGCGCTATGGGCATCGTCAACGGGGTTTGGCACGCCGTTGTCTTCAAGGGCGATTTGCTCCCAGACGCCTTGGAGCAGTTGGTAATCCGGATCGCGAGTAATCGGCATAGAGAGTCCTTTCGGGTTTATTTCGGTTTTAAGGCAATTATTCAACTGAAGTTGTCTATTCTTATGACAAGCATATTTCCAGTCGTTGATGTCTGTAGGAATATTTACGCAACGCGCGGCGAACATAGTTTAATGGGTTGGGATTTTTCATTACCTTGAGTTGTCAGATTGCTCCGAAGACTTTTACATCGGTGTCGCAGGGCGTTGCCCCTGGCCCTTCAACGGGCTTTCCAAACATTTGCGGTGATGGCCGTTTAATGTCATTTTTTTAGGTGAGCTAATTTTGAATCGAAACGTCCCGCTTCATGTGACTCCTTCATCAGATGAAATTGACCTGTACGACCTCTTTCATTCGATCTGGCGGCAAAAAAGACTGGTCCTTGGGTGTGCGATCATTGCGGGGGTTTTGGGGGGCGGTTACGCGCTTCTGGCGCCCCGGACTTATGAGGTCAGCAGTGTATTGCGTCCTGCCGCGCTCAATGAGCTGGACGCGTTGAACCGTTCCGAGGTTTATAAGCTACCGCCCGCCGATGCGCTGTCAAAGGTGGGGTCGCAATTGGACTCTTACGAAACACGGCTGGAATTTTTCAAGTCGCACCAGCAATTGTTCAAGGCATTTCAGAAACCAGGCCAAAGCCTGGAGCAGTCTTTCGAAGACTTCAATCGCAACGCGGTCAACCTCATTCTGCCTGACCCCAAAAAGGCTGACTCGTTGAGCAGTTACATCCGCCTGGAGTTGCAGTACCCCGCCGATGTCGATGGTGTGGCGATTCTCAACGGGTTTGTCGATTACGCTATTGGCGCCGAGCGCGAGCAAGTGGGCGCGGACCTCAAGGTGATCGTCAATAACCGCTTGAACGAGCTCAAGGGCAAGATTGATGCCGCTCGCGCCAATTATGAGAACGAGAAAGAGTCGAAGATCGCCTCACTGCTGGAAAGCGACCGGCTCAAGCGTGCCCAGTTGCAAGATGAGCTCAGTGCGCTGCGTCTGCAGATGAAGATGGAGCGCAGTGATCGGCTGGCAGAACTGACCGAGGCCATCGCCATTGCCAAGTCCTTGGGAATCAAAACCCCGACGACGCCGTCGGCAATGGCGGATGCATCACGCGGTGGGAGCGGGCAGGTCATGCGTACTGAAGTCAACAACCAGAAAATCCCGCTGTATTTCATGGGCTCCAATGCGCTTGAAGCGGAGCGCGACGCACTCCAGCGACGCACCAGCGACGATTTCACCAACGCCCGCGTCGCCGAGATCGGCAAAGAATTGCAAATGTTGGAGGTGAACCGAAAGGTCGAGGTACTGCGCAGGCGCGACAATGAGGACATTTTCCTGCAGGATGTCGAGCCGCTGCGTGCCGAAGTCGCGCGGTTGCGCAACTTGAACATCGATATGAGCAACCTCAAACTGGTGACCATTGATCGTCGCGCCCAGGAGCCGCTGGCGCCGATAAAGCCGAAGAAAGCGCTGGTGGTTGCCTTGAGCCTGACTGCAGGGCTGGTGCTGGGGCTGGTCATCGCGTTGATCCGCTACGTTGTGCAGAATCGTGGACAATCGGCACCTTACTCGCCGCTGGAAGAGGGGCGTTTTTCCCGCCGAGAGCGCAAGGACGATGAACCTTTGCTGTAACAGCATCGCGCACAACGGCGGTCTATGCCCCGTGGTTGTGCGCCTTCGCAACATCCGTCAGAAGACAGCTTTTCACAATTCTTAGTTAACTTTTAGTTACAACCTGTGGCTAAATAACTGCAAAGGGCCACGCGCCGGGTGGTCACTCAGCCGGTCGTGCCGATTGTGTGAATTGTGATTTCAGGTGCTGCTATCCATCCTCGTCCGTTGTGGGCACGCAGGAGCAGCCTGTTCTCTTCTGACTTGTGACGAAATCCCTTGAAACTCATCATTGTTATTCTCTACGTTGCCTCGATTGCGTATGTACACCTGCGTGGGCGGGTGCGGCATAAGCTGGGGCGCCAACTCAGTGATCATTCGACCTTCCTGGCGCCGATCAACTGCTTTCTCTACCTCTTTTCCAAGCTGCCCAGCCGACCTTACCTGTCGCCCAGCGATTTCCCGGACCTGAGCCCGCTCCAGGAGCATTGGCAGGAGATTCGCGAGGAAGGCCAGAACCTGCTGCGCGCCGGCGAAATCAAGCGCTCGGAACAGTACAACGACGTAGGTTTCAATTCGTTCTTCAAGTCCGGCTGGAAGCGCTTCTATCTGAAATGGTATGGCGACAGCCACCCGTCGGCGATGAAGCTGTGCCCGCGTACCACCGAGCTGGTGCAGGGCATCGGTTCGATCAAGGCCGCGATGTTCGCCGAACTGCCGCCGGGCTCCAGGCTGGTGCGCCATCGCGACCCGTATGCCGGCTCGTATCGCTATCACTTGGGCCTGGACACGCCGAATGACCCGGGCTGCTACATCAACGTGGACGGTGAGAACTACTACTGGCGTGACGGCGAGCCGGTGATGTTCGACGAGACCTACATCCACTACGCGGAAAACACCACGCAGCAGAACCGCATCATTCTGTTCTGCGATATCGAGCGCCCGATGAAATATCGCTGGGCCGCTGCGTTCAATCGCTGGTTCAGCCGCAATGTGATGGCAGCTGCGGGCTCGCCCAACGATGCGGGTGACAAGACGGGCGGGCTCAACCGCGCCTTCACCCGGCTGTACAAGATTCGCTTGCGCGGCAAAGAACTGAAAAAGCGCAACCGTACGCGTTATTACCTGGAAAAATGGGCGATCTTTGCAGGGTTGGCCGCCATTTTCCTGCTGATCTGAAGGCTTCGGGCGCCATTCACTCCGGTGAATGGGCGCCCAGTTTGTCCCACATCTTTTTGCTGATCTTCTGTCGATTGGCATAGCCGTCCCAGGGATCGCTCTTCAAGCCGTCCAAGCGCTGCTGCAGATTGGCGACGGTCCATTGTTGGGCCCCGCGCAATCCCTTCAATTCCTCGCGACTGACCGGTACCGACACCGGCAAGCCTGGCCGCGCTCTTACAGAATAAGCGGCCACGGTACTGGCGCCCCTTGCGTTGCGCAGGTAGTCGATGAAGATCTTGCCCACCCGGTTTTTTGGCCCTGACGTCGCGGTGAAGCGTTCAGGCAGTTGCTCGGTCATGAATTGGGCAATCGCTTTGGCGAATGCCTTGACGGTGTCCCAGTTGTCCCGGCGCGCCAGCGGCACGACCAGGTGCAGGCCTTTGCCGCCACTGGTTTTGACGAAGGCTTGCAAGCCCAATTCGTCCAGGACCGAAAGGGTGAGTTGCGCTGCTTCCTGCATGCTTTTCCACGGCAGCGCGGGGTCGGGGTCGAGGTCGAGTACAAACAGGTCCGGGGTTTCGATCTTGTCGACAGTGGCGCCCCAGGTATGAAACTCCACGGTGCCCATTTGCACCGCCCCGAGCAACGCCTCGGCACTGTCGACTTCCATCAGGCGCGCATGGCCGGGATCGAGTGCCTGTTCCAACTGCTTGATGTTGGGAATGGCCAGGCGCTCCGAATGTTTCTGGAAGAACTGCTCGCCCTCGATGCCTTCGGGTGCCCTCAGCAGTGACACGGGACGGTGACGCAGAAAAGGCAGGATCCACTCGCTGATGCTGTTGTAGAACTGCGCCAATTGCTCCTTCTGCATGCCGCTCTGCTTATCGATCACGCGGTCCGGGTGGGTAATCTTCACGGTGCCGGTGGTTTTTTTCGCAGATTTCATGGATTTGACCGTGCGCGGTTGCTCATGAATGACCTGTGCGGCCGGTTTGTCGGTGCGCATCGCGACAAACGCCGCCTGGCGGATCACCCCCTCACGGGTCCATTCGGCAAACTGCACTTCGCCGACCAGTGTCGGTTCCACCCAGTGCACGTTACGGGCCTGGGCGCTGGTCAGGGCTTTTTCAAGGGGCGATGACTTACGCTCCAATGGCCTGAGTTGCGCATGGATCGCCTTCAGTGACGCTTGATCAAACCCGGTGCCTACGCGTCCGGCGTACACCAATCCCGAGGTGTCATTCACTGCCAGCAGCAGTGCACCGAAACCGCTGCGCGAACCCTGTGGCCGGGTGTAGCCGACGATCACGAATTCCTGGCGCAGGCGGCATTTGAGCTTGACCCAATCGGTGTTGCGACTGGACACGTACGGGCTGCCCAGGCGCTTGCCGATGACGCCCTCGAGGGCCAGGTCACAGGCGCTTTCAAAGATGTCCCGATGATGGGCAGTAAAGGCTTCGGAGAAGCGTAATAGCTTGCTTCTGCTGCCGGACAACGCAGTCTTCAGCGCTGCACGGCGATCTTCGACGGGGGCCTGGCGCTGATCCTGGCCATCCAGGAACGGCGCATCGAACAGGTAGTAGACAATGTCCAGGCTGCGCCCGATATCAAAGGCGTTTTGCAGCGCCTGGAAGTCCGGCAGGCCATCGCCGTTGAGGCTGACCACCTCGCCGTCGAGCCAACTGTCCTTGAGTTTGAGGGCGTACAAGGCCTTGGCCTGGCGCGGCAGGCGGTCGGTCCAGTCGTGGCCGTTGCGCGTGAACAGCCGCACCTCGCCGTCGCGGATGCGCGCGAGCATGCGGTAACCGTCGAACTTGATTTCGTACTGCCAATCGCCCTCGGGGGCGCGATCCACCAGGGTGGCCAATTGCGGAGTGAAGTGTTCGGGGAGGGCGACGCTGGTTTTCCGGGCTTTTGCGCGAGATTTGGGCTTACCCAGCGAGGCGTCACTGAGCACGCTGTCAGGCTGGGCCTGGACAATATCGTAGTCTTGGGCGGGTCGTGCCTGCGCGTCTTTTTCCTTGATCAGCAGCCATTGTTCCTTATCGCCGCTGCCTTTCAGGCGCGTGCGGACCAGTGCCCAATCGCCGGACAACTTTTCGCCGACCAGGGTGAACTTGAGCTTGCCGGCGGCGTAAGCCTTGCGGGGATCGTCATGGGGTTGCCACACACCGCGGTCCCACACGATGACGTCACCTGCGCCGTATTGGCCCGCCGGGATACTGCCTTCGAAACTGCCGTAGCTGAGAGGGTGATCTTCGACATGCACGGCCAGGCGCTTCTGCGTCGGGTCCAGGCTCGGGCCTTTGGGCACTGCCCAACTGAGCAGTACGCCATCCAGTTCCAGGCGGAAGTCATAGTGCAGGTTGCGCGCGTCATGTTTCTGGATCACGAACGACAGCGCCGAAGCGTTGCGTGTTCCTGCGGGCGCACTGCCCGCCGGTTCGCCGGTGACGCCGAAGTCGCGCTTGCGGTTGTATTCGCTGAGGGGCTTTGGCATGGCTTATGACGCCTTGGTGGCTTTCTTCGCGGCGGGCTTCTTGGCGGGTTTGCCGGCCAGGCTGCGCTTGAGTAACTCCGTCAGGTCGATCACATCGGCGGACTTACGCTCTTCACTGTCTTGGCTGGTTTCCACATCCTCGATCTTGCCGGCCTTGGCCTTCTTGGCCACCAGCGCCATGATCTTTTCCTGGAAGCTGTCGCGATATTCATCGGGCTGCCAGTCGGCGCTCATGTCGTCGACCAGACGCTTGGCCATGTCCAGTTCACCCTTGGCCAGGCTGGGTTTGGTCACGTCGCTGCCCAGTTCCAGTGCGTCCAGGCTGCGCACTTCGGCGGGCCAGCGCAGCATCACCAATACCAGCGCCGACTCCAGCGGCATGAGTGCCGCCAGGTGCTGCTTGGTGTGCAGGACCACGTTGGCCAGCGCGACTTTTTTGGTCTTCCTCAGCGTTTCCCGAAGCAGCGCGTAGACCTTGCCACCGCGCTTGTCCGGTGCCAGGAAGTAGGGCGTGTCGATGTTCTGCAACGGGATCTGGTCACTGGCGACAAACGCGATGATCTCGATGGTCTGGGTCGACTTGGGGTGGGCCGAGCGGATTTCCTCTTCGCTGAGCACCACGTAGCGGCCTTTCTCGAAGGCCACACCCTTGACGATGTTGTCTTTGGTGACTTCCTTGCCAGTGGTCTTGTTGATGCGCTTGTAGCCCACCGGGTCCATGCTGCGCTTGTCCAGCCAGTCGAAGTCAACGCCCTGCGATGACGTGGCCGAGACCAGCGACACGGGGATGTGCACCAGGCCAAAGCTGATGGCACCTTTCCAGATAGCTCGTGGCATCGGTGCGACTCCTTGAGTAGAGGGGGTGTTCTGGTGACTCGGTGCTGATGTGAAAAGTTTCCCCTGGCAGATGCGCGGACAGATCGTGTTACACCTGATGAGAAACTATTTACTGTCGAAAGCCGAACCCAAGGCGTAGCGTGTTATCGAAAGCACGTACTCCTCACTCCCGAGAGGCTTTGTCAATGAACACTTGTATGCGACACGTTGCAGCGCTGCTGTTGGGTCTGGCCCTGATCCCCGTGGCCCAGGCACAAAACCTGCCCGGCAGCAACAACGCCAACAACGGCCCGATCCACCGGGCCAACCCCAACAGCATGCAGGGCACCCAGCCCAACGCGCCGGCGGTTCGCGGGATTCAGACCGGGCCGACCACGCGCACGCCGACCCTGGAAAACGGCGGCATTGGCAACAGCTATCCCAAGCGCGACGCTGCGCCCAGCCGCCCGGCCACCGAAACCAAAGCCCCCACTTATGATGCCAACGGCAATCGCCGGTAAGGATTCCGTCTTATGTTTCTACGCAAAACCCTGCTAGCCGCGCTGTGCGCAACCTCTCTACTGCCGTTGACGGCCAGTTTCGCAGCCGATGCCCAGCAGTTCCCCAGCGAGCAAGGCAGCATCACCGTCACACCGATCGCCAAAGGCCTGGACCATCCCTGGGCCGTGGCTTTTCTGCCGGACAAGCAAGGTTTCCTGGTCACCGAACGGCCTGGCCACCTGCGTTTTGTCAGCCCTGACGGGAAATTGTCCGCACCACTGACGGGCGTGCCTGAAGTGTGGGCCAAAGGGCAGGGCGGCTTGCTGGACGTGGTGCTGTCGCCGGACTTCAAGCAGGACCGCATGGTCTACCTTTCCTACGCCGAAGGGGGCGGCAAGGGCGGAACAGCCGGTACTGCGGTAGGGCGTGGACGTCTGGCGGCTGACCTCAGTGGCCTGACCGACTTCAAAGTGATCCTGCGCCAGGAGCCGAAGCTGTCCACCGGCAATCACTTCGGTTCACGCCTGGCCTTCGACCGCGACGGTTATTTGTTTGTGACCCTGGGCGAAAACAACGACCGCCCGACCGCCCAGGACCTCGACAAACTGCAGGGCAAGGTGGTGCGCATCTACCCCGACGGCCGCGTGCCGGATGACAACCCCTTCGTCGGCCAGCCAGGCGTGCGCCCGGAGATCTGGTCCTACGGCCAGCGCAACCCCCAGGGCCTGGCGCTGAATCCCTGGAGTGGGACGATCTGGGAAAATGAACATGGGCCACGCGGGGGGGACGAGATCAATATCATCGAGCGTGGCAAGAATTACGGCTGGCCGTTGGCGACCCACGGCATCAACTACTCTCTGGCACCGATTCCCGAAGCCAAAGGCAAGACCGCAGAAGGCACCGTGCCGCCCCATCATGTCTGGGAAAAATCACCGGGTATCAGCGGCATGGCATTCTACGATGCAGACCGCTTCAAGCCTTGGCAGCACAATGTGTTCATCGGCGCGCTGGCCAGCCAGGAACTGATCCGCTTGCAGTTCGACGGTGACAAGGTGATTCACGAGGAGCGTTTGCTGGGCGGTTTGAAAGCGCGGATTCGGGATGTGAGGCAGGGGCCGGATGGCTTTTTGTATGTGTTGACGGATGAGGATGATGGCGTGCTATACCGAGTCGGCCTCAATCAGGACTGAAGCCGACAACAACCTGTAGGAGCCCGGCTTGGCGGCGATGGCGATTTCAGCCACGCCATCGCCGCCACGGTTTACAGGCCCAGGTCAGACAGCCCCGGGTGATCATCCGGGCGCCGTCCCAGCGGCCAGTGGAACTTGCGCTCGCTTTCCTTGATCGGCATGTCGTTGATGCAGGCAAAACGATTGGCCATCAGGCCGTTCTCGTCGAACTCCCAGTTCTCGTTGCCATAGGAACGGAACCAGTTGCCCGAATCGTCGTGCCACTCATAGGCATAACGCACGGCGATGCGGTTATCGGTAAACGCCCACAGCTCCTTGATCAGCCGATAGTCCAGCTCCTTGGCCCATTTACGGGTCAGGAAACCCTTGGCTTCTTCGCGGTTATGGGCGAACTCGGCGCGGTTGCGCCACTGCGTGTCGAGGGTGTAGGCCAGGGATACTCGGTGGGGGTCGCGGGAGTTCCAGCCGTCTTCGGCCAAACGCACTTTTTCGATGGCCGATGCGCGGGTAAACGGCGGCAGGGGCGGACGTGTTTCTGCAGTCGATGACATGGGGCAGTTCCTCAAACAATAAGGGTGTGTTGAAAGTTGCGCCGTCGTGCGATCAAAGTCCCAACAAGGTTTGCGCCATGCATTGCGCATTATCGGCAGCTGTTGAATCGCCCATCACCAGGGCAACGGTAATGGCGCCATCGATCAGGATCAGCAGGTGCGCGGCCTGCCGTTCAGGGTCGGGGGTGCCATGTGCTTGACACAGTTCGAGCAGGTACTCGAACAGTTTCTGTTTGTGGGCCTTGGCCAATTGGCGTACCGGGTCCTGCGGGTCGCCGGTTTCGCCGCTGGTGTTGATGAAGGCGCAGCCGCGGAAATCGGCGGAGCCAAACCAGGTTTTAAGTGCATCGAACACCGCCAGCAGGCGTTGGCCGGTGCCTTCGCTACATTCCACCTCTGTGCGCAGCCACTGCATCCAGCGCTCGTCACGACGCTGCAGGGCGGCAATCACCAAATCGTCTTTATTGGCGAAGTAGCGGTAAATGCTTTTTCGCGAGACACCCGCGGTTTTCACCAGGAAGTCCATGCCGGTGGCGGCGATGCCATGGCGATAGATCAACTTTTCGGTGACGTCGAGGATGATGTCGCGGGTTTCATTACTGGTCATATCGTTCATGTTTCTAACAGTAGAACGATCATTCTTCTTGGTCAATTAAAATTTTTCCATGCGCCACAGCAAGACCTGGGCCCACCCATGGTGTAAGCTCGGGGCCTCTTCGGATTCGACCCATTGCGAGCCTTATGCCGTCGTTCTTCAAACGCTCCCTGTTGCCCAAACTGCGCGGTTTCCCCCTGACTCCTGATGCGATTGACGTGCTGTCCGGCGCTGCTGCCTATCGCCGCTGCCTGCTGGAGAAGATCTCCCAGGCCACCCGGCGTATCTACATCGTCGCGCTGTATTTGCAGCAGGACGAGGCAGGGCAGGAGATCTACGACGCCCTGCACGCCGCCAAGGCGGCGCGTCCGGAGTTGGATGTCGTGGTGGTGGTCGATTGGTTGCGCGCCCAGCGTGGCTTGATCGGCGCCGGCAAGCAGCCGGGCAACAGTGCCTGGTACCAGGCCATGACCCAGAGCCACAGCAGTGAAGTGCCGATGTATGGCGTGCCGGTGCAAACCCGCGAGTTGTTCGGCGTGCTGCACCTCAAAGGCTTTGTGATCGACGACACGGTGCTGTACAGCGGCGCCAGCCTGAACAACGTGTACCTGCACAAGTTCGACAAGTACCGCTACGATCGCTACCACCTGATCCACAACAAGCCGCTGGCCGATTCGATGCAGCATCTGGTGGAGCATGGTCTTGTGGCGTCCAAGGCGGTGCATCGCCTGGACCTGCCCAACCCGCCCACCACCCGCAGCCTGCGCAACGACATCGGCGACCTGCGCAGCCGTCTCAAGCATGCGACATACGACACCACAGCCGGGCAATTGCCCAACGGCCATCTGTCGGTCAGCCCGCTGTTGGGCGTGGGCAAGAACAATCCGTTGAGCCGAGTGATCCTGGAGCTGATCGCCAGTGCCCAGCATCAACTGACCATCTGCACGCCATACTTCAACCTGCCGCTGCCAGTGACCCGCGAAATCAACCGCGCCCTGGCGCGTGGCGTGAAGATCGACATCATCGTCGGCGACAAGACCGCCAACGACTTCTACATCCCGCCCAGCGAGCCGTTCAAGGTGATCGCCGCGCTGCCGTACCTGTATGAGATCAGTCTGCGCCGTTTCGCCAAGCGCCATCAGCGCGACATCGACCACGGCCAGTTGAACCTGCACCTTTGGCACCACGACGACAACACTTACCACCTCAAGGGCATGTGGGTCGACCAGCGCTACACCTTGCTCACCGGCAACAACCTCAATCCGCGCGCGTTCCGCCTCGACCTGGAAAACGCCTTGCTGATCGATGATCCCAAGAGCGAGTGGCTGGAGCCGAGGCGTACCGAGTTGGCGCAGATTTTCCAGCACACCACGCGAATCGAGCGTTACCAGGACTTGCAGGCGTTGCCGGACTACCCGGAGGCGGTCGGCAAGTTCCTGCGCCGGGTCAGCCGGGTACGAATCGAGCGGTTGTTGTATCGGATTCTCTAGAGTCTCTGCCCGATTTCATCGCTGGTTTTAGGCGTCGGCTTATAGAACGGCTGTCTTTTCCCCTCTTACAGTGCCTTCCAACCGTTCAAGGAGGCACGGCTTTTCCCTCAATGGATTTGCCACAAAGAGGATAGCAACATGCCATCTATTCTTGCCCAAAGCGGTTCGGTCATCTGCGCGCCGGCCACTCCGGCGCCTGACCTGGCGCCCATGTCCCAACCTTCAATTTCCCTGGTTCCATCCAACCCCTGCGAAACTGTCCCTGAACGCCCCGGTACGCCCGCAATTGTGGCGCCCACCTGGACACTACCCATGTCGCCCAGTGCCGCCGGCACCGCCGGAGACTCCACCTTGGCTGAGCGTCTGGCACAGGCCCTCGACCGCGGCCAGAATAGTGTGGCAATCCCTAATGACAGCAGTCTCGGTGCGGCCTTGGCCCTCTACCGCCAGTTGCTTGATCAACCGTCTTCTCAGTCCTGGCTCTCGCTTAAAGGCTTGGCAATGGACACCCTGACACTGCGCAAGGATCGCGTAGAGGGTTTCACCGCCGCGGGGGGCATACGCACTCCCGTAGCGTTCAGCAGTACTGACGACAGTGGCTGGGGGAAGGCGAGCCGGCATCTACGGGCCATGCGCAATGTGCTTGACCCTGACGATAAGGGCTTGCCTTACGTCAGTCTTGATGAGCCTCGTATGCCCCTGCACGTCGTGCTGAATGCCTACGGCCTGGATCCCGGTGAATCCATTGAACAGAAGCGGGCACTCAAAGACCAGGTGGCGGCGAATGGCTTGACGGTACCCCCTCGGTTTTTGGCCGCGCTCGACGATGTGCGCGGCGTGATCAGTGACCTGGATGAGCGCGCCTTCCTGGCGAATTTGCTTGAAGAGCAGGTGCAGCAACTGGCGGATAGCCGTGCTACCGATTGGTCAACACTGAAGATCCAGCCCTCGCCAGCCTCTGCCAAGGGTATTGGGCCCCATTCCAGCTACGATGTTGCCCAATTGCTTGAGCATAAGGGGTTGGGCGTACCTCGTACGGCTGCGGCGACCCGCAATGTCATTCGGTGGTTGCGCACAGTCCTGCCACCGGCCCCGCCCTTGGGTGATTATTCTGGGTTGGTCCCGCTACAACCGGGCGATCCGGACTACAAGCCGCTGGCTACGCTCGCGATGTACACCCCGGCAACACTGAGTGCCGATCCCGACGCTCACCTTGGGAGGTTGAGCCAGGGCCCGGACGCTGTAGCGTTTGGCAACATCCTTGCTGCGGTGCTGCAAGGGCCTGCCGGTTCGGTAGGCGGTTACGCGCTTTACAGCCCCAGCAATGCGGGACGCACCCTGGGTGAAGTCCGCCAGGCTCTGGAACAGTATTTGTGTGACAACAAGGCAATGGACCCAAGCGTTGCATTCCTGGTGGCCCATGTGGCGCTGGCGAGGAAAGCCCCCGAGTTTCTGGTCCGGGACTTACCCGAGGGCATCAAGATCGGCACATCGGCCTGGACGGAATTGCGGCTTGGCTGCGCGATGGCTGAACGCATGTTGCCAGGCACCTCCCGGATGATGGATGAGCAGCAGGTCTGCGCATTGACGAGCCTGGAGCCTACGTCCGATGGTCAACGCACCCTCATGCAGGAGCAAGCCCTTGGCATATTGCTTGACTGGGGAGTGCTCAATGGTGTCATACCGGACAAGCCTCAAGGCCGGCATACTCAGGAGGATCTCAAGAAAACGTCGAGTGTGTTCTCGCGGCAACGGACACTGTCGGCTCGTTCGTTCAACCGTTTGAGCACCGCCTTGCCGTCGCGCAGGCAGATGGCGACCCAAGAGTTGCTCAAGGCCATGCCTCAGACCAGCCTCAGCCAATTGGAGGCGATGAAGGTTCATCTCCCCGACTCCGACGAACGCCGCAACCTGAGGCGCTCCGAACCGCGTACGCGCTCGCTGATCGAGGCTTACATGAGCGGCGATCTGACCAAGGACAGATGGGTCTTGACCACCGATATGTCCAACGCTGGCAAACGTTCGAATACCCCCTATAGGCATATTGATGAGTCCTCTACGAATTCGGCAACGGCTCGACAAAAGCTCAACGAAATCATCGAGCGGCTTCCCGCTTTGGACCCCTTGCTGGAAAGCGCCGTCACCCGTCACCACAACGATCAAAAGATGGGCTTTGTCACCAAGCTCAAACTGATGTTCGCGGGGTTGCCGTTGGTTGATCGCCAGCGCATCGAACTGGGCAGTGTGGAACTGTTCACGTTGCGCAAGGCCACTGGCAAACAGCAGGTGTGGGAGTCGGACCTGGACCGAGCGGCGGTGACCGCGCGGCAGGGGATATTGATGCGTGTCGTTCACGACAATACTGTCACCTATTACGAGGTGCTCTACAGCGCAAACATCATCAAGCACGACAGCCTTGAAGTAACGAATGCCCTGGATAAGGTGGCCTCAGACAGAAGCTACCTGGAAAAGTACAAATTGCTTGCAGACAAATACATCCGTCGCGGTCATGACGTCGGCCTGGATTTCAATGCGTATGCCAGCGGTGCACCGGCACGCGAAGGCGTCAGTTCTTCCGATGTCATTCTCGATAAAGTCGGTGTTACCAAGGGGCCGCGCCCACTCCCCGAAAACGTGACCAGGGAATCTTTTGTTCCTGATACCTATCAGTCAGACCGTATCGAGGACATTGCCGTTGAAATCACCGAGCGCAATTTCTACGAAAGTGCCGAGGACATGCTTGCACGGGCAAAGGGCCAGTTACCCGTGGAAAAAAGCCGCGAGGCCCATGCGCGGGATGTCAGCCTGCTGCTATCGCTGGTTCCCTTCGTCGGTGCCTATCAGGACTTTCGCGATGGTGATTTTGGCAAAGGCCTGCAAAGTTTGGCGTTGGACGGTGCAGGTTTGATGATCGGTGCGGGAGGCCAGGCACGGTCGCTGATCCGTTCGCTCAAGACCCTGGCAAAAAACACCAGTCGGCCGTCCATCGGCAGATTCAGCGCTCGCGTCACGCCGAGCACCCCAAAGGTTGCCTGGTCCTGGAATGAACCCAAGGTGCGCTTCAGCGACGCCGCGTTTGATTTTTCCAAGCAGACAGCACTGTTCTTTAACGCGGTCTTCAATCCGGTGGACGGTTATCCGCGCCTGATCAGTGCCGCGTCCAAAGGCCTGTCCAAGTTGTCCAGCCTGGGCGCTGTCAGTGCGGGCTTGAGCAAGGCAATGCCTCACCTGATGACGGTAGACGAAAAAATGCGCTGTTATTTTCTGGTCGGTACGGGCCTGGTAGACCCTACCAAACCGCCCGGATCGCAAGCTGCTTGAGCATAGCGACCGCTGCGCCGCTGATGGCTGAGCGGTCGCCGGGCCCCTGGGTCAGTTCAAACCCAACTTGCCGCGCAACGTGGACAGGTCTTCCGCCAGGGTATTGACCGGGCCCACCAAGGCCTTGCGGTCGGTTTCCTTGACCTTGTCATAGGTCTCGAAACCGCCGTCCTTGGTTTTGTACTTGGCGAGGATCTTGTCCACGCTGGCGAAGTTCTTGTCGACCTTGGCCAGGAAGGCCTTGTCTTGCTTCTCGATCTGGCCACGGAACAGGTCGACGATTTTCTTCGCTCCGTCGATGTTGCCCTGGAAGTCATACAGGTCGGTGTGGCTGTAGCGGTCTTCTTCGCCGGAGATCTTGGTGGCGGCGACTTCTTCCAGCAACGCTGCGGCGCCGCCTACGACTTTCTCGGGTGGGAAGGTCAGGCCGTCGACGCGGGTCTTGAGGTCGTTGACGTCGGTGTTGAGCTTGGCGGTCAGCGCTTCCAGGCCCTTGGTGGTGTTCTGCGAGAACAGCGCGTATTCGATGCGGTGGAAGCCGGTGAAATCTTCGGCGGTCACGCCTTTTTCGTGGTCGTCGACGCGGGAGTCGATGGACGCATCGAGGTCGCTGAACAGCTCGGCGATCGGCTCGATGGACTCATAGTGCACGCGGGTCGGCGCATAGAGCTTCTTGGCGGTGGCCAGGTCGCCCTGGTTGATGGCAGCGGTGAACGCTTGGGTCTGGGTGACCAGCTCGCCGATTTCCTCGGTGACGTAGATCTTGTAGTCCGACACCGGCCCTACCAGGTCCAGCGGCGCGGTGGCGGCGAACGCTTCCAGCGGCGAAAGGGTCAATAACAACGACAACGCAATAGTCGACTTTTTCATGGGACGGTATCCGCTCTGAGTGTGTTTTTCAGGTATTGGCAGTGGTTTGAGGGTGCGTTGCAGCGAGCAGCGCGCGCCCGAGGAAATCCTGGGCCCCGGTGACGCCTGGCAAGGTGAAGAAGTACCCGCCGCCGACCGGCTTGAGGTATTCCTCCAGAGGTTCGCCGTTGAGCCGGGTTTGCACGCTGATGAAGCCTTTCTCCAGGTCAGCCTGGTAGCAGATGAACAACAGCCCCATGTCCAGCTGACCGTTCTTGTTGACGCCGTTGGAGTAGTTGAACGGCCGACGCAGGATCAGGTTGGCCTGGGTCTGCGGCGTGCGCGGGTTGGCCAGGCGGATGTGTGCGTCGAGCTTGGTCAGTTTGCCTTCCGGGTCCTTGCTGTAGTCGGGCACCTGGGTTTCGTTGTGGCCATCCATCGGCGCGCCGGTGGGCTTTACCCGGCCGATGATGCTTTCCTGCTCCTGCAGTGGGGTGCGGTCCCAGCGCTCGACGAAGTTGCGGATGATGCGCACGGCCTGATAGCTGCCATTGGCCGCCCAGGCCGGTTCGTCGCTGCCCGGTTGTACCCACACAATCCGGTTCATCGCCTTGTCGTCGTTGGAGTTCGGGTTGGCCGAACCGTCACGGAAACCGAGGAAGTTACGCGCACTCTGCGCAGGCTCGCCGGGCTTGGCAGGCGCCTGGGGCGGTACGCTGCCTTCCTGTTTCCAGCGCACCAGCAGCAGGTCGGGCAGATTTTTCACGATGTCGCGCAGGGCGTGGATATTGGTGTCGGGGGTGTTGGAGCTGAACTGCAGGCTCAGGTCGCCATGGCACTGCGCCGGCTCCAGCGCATCGTTGGGGAAGCCGACCATGCGAGTCAGGCGCTTGGGTTTGGCTTTGGCGAGCCCGAAGCGCTCATCGAACAATGACTCGCCGACAGAAACGGTGATGGTCAGGTTATCCGGCGTGACTACCGGGCCGAGGATGCCGGAGTCGGTGGGCGGTAGTTTCGGATCGACTTGCGGCACGGTGCCGCCGGTCATCAGGAAGGCGATGCGTTCGCTCAGGGTACGGAACAGGCGTTCCAGGTCGTCACGGTCGCTGGCCAGTACGTCGAACGCCACAATCATGCCGCAGGCCGGGCGTGGGGTGACGATACCGCTCTGGTGTTTGCCGAAGAAATCGTGGTGGTCCTGGGTCTTGTCACTGCGCGGCGCGGTGGTGACTTGCTCCGCCGCAGCGGCCATGGCCGGGCAAGTCAGGGCGCTGCCGGCAATCGCGGCACCGGTGGCGGCCATGCCCAGCAAGACACGGCGACGCTGAAGGTTGGTGTGTTCTGAATCACTCATGTGTGCGGTCGTCTTCACTGCAGGCCGGAAAGGCCAAGGGCGGGGTCGATTCCATCGAGTGCAACGGCCAGAGCCTTGGCCTTGTCGGCGATCTGCTTGCGCTGATCGGCGGTCACGCTGTCGTAGCGGCGGTACTGGCCGTCGACTTTCAAACCATTGAGCTCGCTGTCGAAGGCCGTCAGGGCGCTGTCGACTTTGGGCAGCAGGTCGGCGGCGGATTTGGTCAGCAGCGGACGCATCAGCTCGACAACCTTGTGGGCGGCTTCCAGGTTGGCGGCGAAACCCTCCAGGTCGACATGGCTGTAGCGTTCTTCTTCACCGCTGATGGCGCGTACATCGGCCAGGCTGTTGAGGTTGCGTACCACAATGCCGACCAATTGCTCCGGCGGCAGGGATTGCGCCAGCAATTGTTGCTTGAGGGCGCTGACGTCGGTCAGCAGGCGCTGGGCAATCGGGGCCAGGCCGTCGAGGCTGCGTAGTTGGAACAGGCCGTATTCCAGGCGGTGGAAGCCGCTGAAGGCCGGGTCCTGTTCGCGTTTTTCAAAATAGTCGGCACGAGCGTTGATCGCGTTGTCCAGTTGCGCGAGGCGTTGCGATGCCGGAGCCAGGCGCTGGTAAGCCTCCCGAGCCGGTAGGTAGAGTGCTTGGGCCTGGGCCAGGTCGCCGCGGTCGATGGCCTGTTGCAACACGGTTACCGCCTTGACCAGTGCGCTGCCTTGGCCGCTCAAGTACACGCGGAATTCCGACAATGGGCCAATGAACGCCACCATCGACGGTTTGGCCTTGGCCTGGGCGTCGGACTCGGCGGTCGGTGTTACGTGCAAGGTGCCACGCGGATTGCTCAGCAGGCCACAGGTGATCGCGTAGTCACCGGGCAACAGGTTGGCGTTGATCACCTGGCTCAGGCCGGGAGCGATGTTTTCCCGTTCTTCGACCACCAGCACGCCGTCGAGGATTTCCCATTCCACCGCACGATCGGAGCGGTTGATGATGCGGAAGCTCGCGCGGCCGGCGGGGACCGTCAACTCATTCGGCTCGCAGGCGTGACCGTGAATGGTCACGGCGATTTCATTGTGGTTGGCCTGGCGTTTGCTGGCTGCCAGTTGCGAGGCGTAATAGAACAGGCCGCCGGCGGCGATCAGCACGACCACCGAGCCCGCCACGGCCCAGCGCAGGGCGCGGGGTGGCGAAGCCGGTTGAGGGGTTGGGTTGGACAAGAGACGGTCCTTACTGGCTGGAAACGGAGGAGGGTGTAACGGCCGGCTTGGGTGGCGCGGCGGGCAGGAAGAACATCACCAGGGCCACCACCAGGTAAATCAGGTAGGCGCCGAGGGTGCTGACGGTGGGCGCTTCCTGATAGCCGAACATGCCAGCGAGGACCGAGCCCAGTGGGCTGTCCATCGGCAGGGCGGCGCTGAAGTCGAAGAGCACGGTTTGCAGGCGGTTCCACACGCCTGCTTCGTGCAGGGCCTGTACCGAATTGGCGAGGATGCCGGCTGCCACCACCAGGATGAACAGGCCGGTCCAGCGGAAAAACGCACCGAGGTTCAGGCGCATGCTGCCGGTGTAGATCAGGAAACCGACGATGATCGCCAGGATCAGGCCGAGCAGGGCGCCAATCGGTGCGCCGGGGCCTTCACTCTGCTGGAACACCGCCAGCAGGAAGAACACGGTTTCCAGACCCTCACGGGCCACGGCGAAAAACACCATCAGGATCAGCGCAGTGACCTGGTGTTTGGAACCGGCCAACGCGTGATCGAGGGATTCATGCAGGGAATGCTTGATGGAACGCGCCACTTTACGCATCCAGAACACCATGGAACTGAGGATGCCCACGGCGACCAGGCCGACGATGCCTTCGAACAGTTCCTGTTGCTTTTGCGGAAACTCGGCGCTGACCAATTCCAGGCCGCCGCCGACCAGCAGGGCCAGCGCAGCGGCGAGAAACACGCCGATCCACACCGCAGGCATCCACTGGCCACGGCCGGTCTGTTGCAGGTAACTGGCGATAATGCCGACGATCAATGCGGCTTCAATGCCTTCGCGCAGCATGATGAGGAAAGGAACGAGCATTCGGCACCGCGTCACAACTAGATAGGAGGCTAAGTTGTAACATAATGATACTCATTGCTAAACAACAATTCTTGACGTTTGCTGAACATGGGCTGAACGGTGGTGGCGAATCGCAACCCACCTTATGATGCACGTCATTATTTGCGCCGCCGGATGCCCGTTTCCCCATGTCGGAAAAAGACACCATCTCCCTCCACCTCGTGCGTGAAGCCTTGCTGCAAAGCTGCGCGCCCGGTGCGGCCAGTGCCGAAGTGCTGCATAAAGCCGGGATTGAGCCGGCACTGCTGGCCGAGCCCAACGCGCGGGTCTCTGCCACCACCTACGCACGCCTGTGGCGCCTACTGGCGCGGCGCCTGGATGATGAGTTCTTCGGCATGGACCCGCGCAAGCTCAAGTCCGGCAGCCTGGCGTTCCTCTGCCGCGCCGCGATGGCGCAATCTACCGTCGCCACCGGGCTGGAAACCGGACTGGGGTTTCTGTCGCTGATGCTGGAGCGCCTGCCTGCCGAGTTGGTGCGTCAACAAAGCCTGGCGGAGATCGTATTGCTGGAGCCCGAGTCCGAACCCAATCGGGCCTTCACTTACTTTACCTATTGGATGATCGTGCACGGTGTGGCCTGTTGGCTGGCCGGGCGGCGGATCCCGATTCTGGCGATTGAGCTGCGTTGCTCAAAACCGGATTTCTGTGATGACTACCAGGTGATGTTCTCCGACAACCTGCGTTTCGACCGACCGCGCACGCGCATGATCTTCTCCGCCGACTGCCTGGACCTGCCGATCAAGCGCAGCTCAGAGGAACTCAAGCGTTTCCTCGCCCACGCGCCTGCCAACATCCTGGTCAAATACCGCGACCCCGCCAGCCTCGCCACCCGTATCAAGCATGATTTGCGCCAGATGCCCCCCGACACCTGGCCGGAAACCGAAGGCCTCGCCGCCAGCCTGTGCATTTCCGCCTCGACCCTGCGCCGGCGCCTGGCGGAAGAAGGGCAGACCTATCAGGGGCTCAAGGACAGTGTGCGCAAGGAGTTGGCGATTGTGTGGTTGGCGGAGCCGCAGATCAGTTTTGCCGAGATTGCCGCACGGCTCGGATTTGCTGATACCAGCTCATTCTACAAAGCCTTTCGCAAGTGGGCCGGTTCCAACCCGGGGCACTATCGCAGTCTGATTTTGGATGGCGCTGGCTGAGGGCTGAGTACCACAAAGCACTGCGACTTATCCGATAGGAGCCGAGCGCTCAATCCGCAACTCTCAGGCAACTTTCCTCGCTGAAGAGTCTGTCAGATGCCGCTGTCGATAACCTCTCAATCTCTCACTGCCTGTGAATCAGGATCGGGTAACGCTGCCGTGGCGCAGTTGCCAGTGACTACGAATGCAATACCTCGCAAGGAAAGCGAAGCGCTCGGCAACGAGTTGAACCAGTTACGCACTCAGATAAAACGTGAGTCCGACGCCTATCAACACCATATGTTACGGGCGGCATACGAAGATGTTCGCCCACGGCCGCTCAGCACCCGCCAGAAAATCAAGGACCTGTGGGTGAGCGTGCAAATGGCGGGGTCAGGGCACCAGCCGGGGCATACACCCAATCGGTCCCTGCAACAGGCGTGGAAGGCCAAGGAGCGGCTGGCCAGGTTGAACAACCGCTATATTCCCCTCGCCAAGGCTGAAGCGCTTGCGCAAATGGGCGAGCAACTGATGGACGCCGAGGACAGCCTGCGTGGGCTCACTGGCGATAAGGCCGCTGCGGTCAGCGTCCATGTCAATCGACTGAGAGAGCGTTTCGAGGCCGCCAAGTTTGCCTTCGCCATCGATGTCGGCGAAACCTTGGCAAAGGACACGGCGCCGCTACTGCCACTGTTCAACGTGCAGACCTATTTGGGATTACAGCAGGCCGGGCAGGGGATTCGGGATGCTGCTGATGGAATCAAGGGCATGTACAACAAACAGTGTGTGCGGCCCGACCTGCTGCAGGTCAAACAGACCCAGATGTACCATGAGGACGCGCTGCGGATGGCCGCAGTCGACCATGGTACTAATGTTGTCGATGATCTTCGGGAAAAACACGCAGCGGCCGCCCCAGCAGATAAACAATGGTTGGTGTCGTTCACTTCCCAAACCCGGCAGGTGCTGAACCGCATCGATGCCGCGTTGAGCCTGCCGGGTGCCGAAGGTGTCGAGTTGGAGGAAGTCAGAGTCCTGCTCAAAGACATGCTCGGCCAAGCCAGTCCGCCGACGTCGGGTCGTTACGCCACGGGCCCCAACGATGTCTACCGTGAAACCACAGGGCCTGTTGAGGAGCAAGGTTACACCCCAGAGATGCAACGCTTGGGCATTGCCTTGGGCAGTTGGTTGCTCGGCAATGGGGTTCTACTGACGCAACGCGTGGGCGATGCTATCGGAGAACATCCTGTGCTTGCGTTGGGGGTGCTTGCCGCCTATGGCGGCATCAGTACTTTTTATAGCAACTGGTTCCTGCCAGCTTCTCCAGGACTGGAAGATAACGAACGGCGGACGCATTCAAGCGATCGCTTGCCGATGCTGGACGCAGAGGTGGATATCGCACTCGAACAGGCACTGCCTGATCACCCGGATGTATTGATCGGGCAAGTGTTGCTGGATCAGTTGTACACAGGGAAGTCTCGCGCCCCTCGCAGTGTGGATGAAGGCAACCTTTCGGTTGCACGCACAGGCTCACTTGACGCAATGCTGAAGCATCGCGCCCATGGCGAAAACCAGACCAATAGTGAGCTTGTGCGAACCGCTGGAGGCATCGGTGCCGAGGTGGATGACACGATGCTGGCAGGGGCGATTACCACTGGATTGCAGCGCTTCGAACTTCAGCAAACCGAGCTTCAAGCGACGTATAAGAGAAAATTGGCCAATAGTCTGGAAGCGAACATTAAAGACTCCGTCGATTGGATGACCAACCTTTACGCCCCCATTTTGGACCCGTCTACTGCATTGGACGAAATCATCAATCAGCGTATCAAGGCATTTGAAAGACAGACGGGAGAGACCCTGAGTCTGCAACCTGACAGCAGGATTACCGTTTGGTACAAGGATAATCAGTCAGCTAACCCGAATCATCATCTGGTGTCCGCAGTAGAACGGAAAAAGTATTTCACTCTCAAGCAGGTCGTCACCGGCATTCACTTGAGCGATATAAGTCTGATGCGCGGACATCACGGTCAAGTCTATAAAGTTTCCCGAGTTTCCCATCAGCAGCTGGTCGACTTTATTGATAAAAAATTATTGAAGCGGACATTGGAAGCTAACCTCTCCGATTATAAAGCCCGGCCAGGCCTAGAGCAAAAATGGGTAGATTTCTATGATGGCAGGATCAAGAATGCTGCATTTAACTATCTCTCCAACACGTCCATTGAACATCCTGGTCATGTGTTGATGAGCCGATTTTTGAACGGAGAATTAAAGGCATCTGAGGTTGAGTTTCATGGCACGAAGGTCAGCGGTGTGTTTGCTGTCACTCACGGGCAGTCTGCGGTCATGTGCAGTGTGGATGACGACAACTGTTTTTACATCAGTGAAAAACGTAATACTTACTGGAAGTTCGGGGCGTCTTATACGGAGTTCATGCCTGTTTATCCAAACGATGAAAAATTCAACAGTTGGATCCGTATAAAACTGCCCATCATTGAGCAAGTCAAGGCTGCCAGGAATCCACAGGCGTTTGAGGTCACCCGAACAAAGATGTCAACAAACGTCCAAATAGGAATGGGCCGCAACGGTGGTCGGGTCAATATCAAACCCTTGACTTTTACGGCCCAGGAAAGCCCACAGCAACTGAGCGCCTCTTTGTTCAAGTCAAACATGGCCCGTGCCAAATCGGATATTGACACATTGATTTTTACCGATTGGGAGCACTTTTCGCTCGAAGCGCTGAATGCCCTCAACGAGATTCTGAAGGTCCAAGGCTTGTTATTAATGGTCGGCGCTCCCGGCACCGGCGCCGTATTGAAATCGATGATCTATGCCACTGGCCTGGGGTTGGCCAGCGCAGGCGCCCACGCATTGAAAGCTGAAATCAGCGACGATCCGACGGAGCGAGATACTGCCGAAAAGTCCGCTTGGGTTTCTCTTATTTCAACGGCTGTTTCACTCAGCATTCCTTTGGCGATTGGCGGAGCAAAAGGGGCATATACAGTGGCCTCGGCGGTCCATTATCACCGTTTTGCCAAGGAATACATTATTCGGCCTGACACGTTTCGCATAATAAAAGACGTGCTGGCAAGAAGGTACGGGACCAAGTTCAGCCCTGCCGCTTCTGCTCCCCACGCGCCGGCAAATACGGCTGCATTGCTCCCTAAAACTGCAGGCTCGCCACCTGCAACGGGCCAGGCTGTGGCATCAGGGGCGGCGCCAGGCGTCCAAGGGGTAGCAGGAAAATCAACGACCTGGAACAAAATGACCGATGCACAAAAGGTCAGTCACTTGTCGAATAAGTTAACGGCCTCCGGCATCGGCAAGAAGTTGATCGCGCGGACCAGTGAGCAGTCTGTCAGACAGTCGATTGCCAATAATCGGCGACAGGCTCTCACGACGGCGACAAATTGGAAGAGTGAACGTACTGAAATCAATCTTGCAAAAGCATTGCTTGAATCTGATTCAAAACGCGTCGATACCGTGGACCAGTTTATAAAACAACTGCACAAGCAGCCGCCGACCATTGAGACACGCGCCGTCAGTGGGCCACCTGTGCAGAGGGCAGCGGGGTGGATTGCGGCGTCCAGTAGCCCTTGGATACCGGAAGGGCGTTTGCAGCAGGTTATCGCTCAGTTTCAGCAGGCCGATTTGAGCAAGATCAGTGTGATTGATGATATTCACCGGGCAATTATCGGGACTTCCGAAGAAGCGGTTCGCCTCAGTGGAGACGCTGGTCAGCTGGGTTCTGATATCGCTCATGGTGCATTTGCACACCAACTGAAGAACTCGGGTGCTCCAACGGGATTGTCCCGAGCTGAATGGTTGTTCGGGTTGACCCAGAGTTTCCAACCCTATGCGACTAATAACGATCCATTGGCAAGGACACTCTATGCGTTGGCACATCTTCAGGATACCGACAACGGATTCAGTGCCCTCGTCAAAACCTCAGAATCACGCTTATCACCGCCTTCTATATCAGTTAAAAAGCCACCGGCCCGCGTACCTGCGGCGCCCACAAGCGCGTCTGATGTTGATACCCGAATCGAGCCCTTTCGACAGATTGAAGGCAGCCCTTCACGAGCACTACCCGTTGAGATGCATGGGTTCATGGAAACATTGCGCGCCAATCCCAAGCTGCACAATGCTTTCATGGCTCCCGCGGGACAGTGCGCAAGCGCCGCGGAAACGGTCGCCGAATTCATGCGTACAAATGGGTTTGAAAACATCAGGTTTCGAGGGATGCTGATCTGGAGTTCGCGCAACCCGGACGGTGTATTCAACCATTTTTTACCTGTAGGCGACTTCCAGGGCAAAACCTACGCGTTTGATCTGACGGCGCCACAGTTTGCCAATAAAGGCATGCCCTCGTTGACAGACCCGATGATTCTGCCGGAGCCGGCATTAATGCAGGCCTATCAGGCTGCTACGAACAAAGCACTGATCAAGTACAAGGACTTTTCCAACCTGCGTTCGGCAGAGGCAGCTTTTTCAGATTTTTCCGCACCCGGGCCTAAGCAGTTTATCGAGGGCGGCCACCTGCTCAGTTACGGCTGGAGCAAGCCAACCCTCGCGCAACCGAATGCAGCGTCCGGCCCTACGCCGCTGGACAAAGTGAGCACTCCCGTACGTGGGATTGCTCGCGTGCGCGCCCAGGATATTGCGAACAGTAAACCTGGTCTTCAACTACCCATATCCAGCCCTGCACCGGCCCCCCTTGCTATTGATAATCCAGGATTTCAGTTATTGGGTCCGAAAAGCTGGGGTTCACTGCCGGACAAGGACAAGATCGATTATCTGGTAAACCGACTGTTGCTAAGTGATGACGCCCGGGCGCTGATGGGTTCCACCGATAAAGCCACCGTTGTTCAATCCATTCGTAACAACTTGACGCTGGACGGTCTTGGCGTCCCGCGCCAGCGCTTTGCCTGGGGCGCGTTACAGAGCGAGGTAGGCCATGGTTTGCGTCGCCTGGCACAGGACCGTGCCCGCTTGGAGGCAACCAACGCCGCAGTGAGATCCCTGCTGGACAGCACCCCGGTGGTCCCTCGCGAGCTCAAACTGGGTAATCCCTACGAAAAGGCGGCGGAGTGGATTGTCGATACGAGTCGCTCCGATGGTCTAACGGCGGACGAGGTGCTGGGCGTGTTGTGGCGTAACCGAGACGTCGACCTGACTGACATTCACACGATTGATGAGATTCATGCACAGGTCTACAAACCCGGGCCGGGTGAGCCTTATCGTGACTTCCGCTCCAGCAGCGACCCTGTGTATATGGCGTCGGAGATCGGGCACGCGGGGTTCGTGAAGCTATTGCCTGAACTTGCTCAAAGCGCACAAGACGGCAAGTGGCTTCTGGCAGACGGCCTGTTCGCGGCAGCGGTCCGATTTCACCCCTATGGCGACGGCAATGGCAGGCTCGCGCGCGCGTTGTATGCATTGGCACAAATCAAAGCGGACGGACCGTTCTTCAAGGCATTGACACCTGAGGGGGAAAGCATTCTGAACCCGAGAATCTGATACAGCCCTTCACTGCTGCCCAGGCCAAAAAAAGCCCCGTGACCGAATGGACCACGGGGCAAAAAATTGGCTGGATGCGACCAACCAAAGGAGCTCTTTACCTCACTTGGCGCTGGCGACCACCGTGTCCGGCTGCCAGCCACCCCCCAGGGCCTTGTAGATCGCGACGATGCCGCGATACAGGTCCACTTCGGCCTGGGCCTGGGAATCTTCGGCGGCCAGGCGCTCGCGTTGCGCGTCCAGCAGCACCAGGAAGTCCACGGTGCCCTCGCGGTAGCGGATCGCAGCCAGGTCGGCGGCGGCGCGGCTGGATTCGCTTTGGCGGATCAGCGAAACCAGGCGTTGCTGACGCTTGCCGTAGTCGCTGAAGGCGTTCTCGGACTCTTCCAGGGCCAGCAGCACTTGCTGCTCGTAGGTCGCCAAGGCGCCATCTGCCTCGGCATCGGCGCCGCGCAAACGGGCGCGCACGCTGCCCAGGTCGAAGGCGGCCCAGGTGATGCTCGGGCCGAGGGCCCAGGCATTGGCGGCGGACGAGCCGATCTGGGAACCGCGCCCGGCGGTAAAACCGAGGAAGCCGCTGAGGCTGACCCGTGGGAACAGGTCGGCCTTGGCCACGCCGATACGCGCAGTGGCGGCGGCCAGTTTGCGTTCGGCACTGAGGATGTCCGGACGACGTTGCAACAGTTGCCCCGGATCGCCAATCGGCAAGGCCTTGGCAATCGCCGGCAGGTCTTTCGGGCTCAGGTCGACTGTCAATTTGTCGGGACGCTGGCCGAGGAGGGTAGCGATGCGGTTGCGCTCGCGCACTTGTTCGGCCTGCAGTTGCGGCACGCTGGCCTCAACCGCTGCGAGGCGGGCGTCGGCACGCTCCACGTCGAGCTGGTCGCCCACACCGGCATCGCGCAGGCTGACGGTGATGGCGCGCGATTCCTGCTGGTTCTTCAGGTTGTCCAAGGCAATGCGTTCACGCAGTTGCGCGCCACGCAGTTGGCCGTAGGCATCCACCAGTTCGGCGATCATGGTGACTTGCAGCTGGTACAAGTCAGCTTCGGCGGCCTGCTGGTCGGCGTCGGTGGCTTCCAGGTTGCGCTGGATGCGACCGAACAGGTCGAGTTCCCAGGCCATGTCCAGGCCGAGGTCGTAACGCTCACTGTTGACACGCTTGGTGGTCTGGCCCGGGATTTGACCCTTGGCCAGGTCACTGCTGGCGCGGCTGGTGATGGTCGGCATCGCATCATTGCTGGCGTCATCGCGGATCGCTCGGGCCGCCCGCAGGCGGGCAAAAGCGACGCGCAAATCACGGTTGCCTTGCAGTGATTGGGTCACCAACTGGTTGAGGGTCGGGTCTTCGAACTGCTGCCACCAAATGCCTTCGAACTTGGCGTGGTCATACTTTTTGGCGTCGGCAGCGGCCGTGATATTGGCCGCCTCCGGGGTCTGGGTTTTGTAGTCCGGGCCTACGGCACAGGCGCTCAGCGCCAGTACCAGCAGGCTCGGCAGGAATACGTTCACACTCATTGCTGTGTCTCCAGCTTCAAGGCCTTGGCCGCTTTGCGCGCTTCGCTGCGCTCCACAGAGCGACGGATCAGTACGTAGAACACTGGCGTCAGCAACAGACCGAAGAAGGTCACACCGATCATCCCGGAGAACACCGCCACGCCCATGGCATGACGCATCTCGGCACCGGCACCGCTGGACAACACCAGGGGTACCACACCCATGATGAAAGCGAACGAGGTCATCAGGATCGGCCGCAGACGCAGACGGCAGGCTTCCAGTACCGCAGCGAGCGGGTCGAGGCCTTCTGCCTGTTTGTCCTTGGCGAACTCGACGATGAGGATCGCGTTCTTGCACGCCAGGCCCACCAGTACGATCAAGCCGATCTGGGTGAAGATGTTGTTGTCGCCACCGGAGATGATCACCCCGGTAATCGCTGACAGCAGGGTCATCGGTACGATCAGGATCACCGCCAATGGCAGGCTCCAGCTTTCGTATTGGGCGGCCAGTACCAGGAACGCCAGCAGTACGCAGAGCGGGAACACGAACAGCGCGGTGTTGCCCGAGAGGATTTGCTGATAGGTCAGGTCGGTCCACTCGTAGGTCATGCCGTTGGGCAGTTCGTCTTTCAGCAGTTTCTCGATGGCCGCCTGAGCCTGACCCGAGCTGTAGCCCGGTGCAGCGTTGCCGTTGATTTCGGCGGTGATAAAGCCGTTGTAGTGCATCACGCGGTCCGGGCCCGAGGTGTCGCTGACCTTGATGAAGGTCGCCAGCGGGATCATTTCGCCTTTGTTATTGCGCACTTTCAGCTGGCCGATCTGGTCTTCATCGAGGCGGAACTGTTGCTCAGCCTGCACGTTGACCTGGTAGGTCCGGCCGAAGCGGTTGAAGTCGTTGGCATACAACGAACCCAGGTAGATCTGCAGGGTGTCGAAGATGTCGCTGATCGCCACGCCGTGGGTCTTGGCCTTTTCACGGTCGATGGCGGCATCGACCTGGGGCACGTTGACCGTGTAGCTGGTGAACAGGCCGAACAGCTCCGGCGTGGTACGGCTCTTGGTGATGATGTTCTGCACTTCTTTGTACAGCTCGTCGTAACCCAGGTTGCCCCGGTCTTCGATCTGCAGGCGGAAGCCGCCAATCGTACCCAGGCCCTGTACCGGCGGCGGTGGGAAGATTGCCATGTAGGCTTCCTGGATGCTGCTGTACTTGCCGTTCAAGGCACCGGCAATCGCGCCGGCGGACATGCTCGGGTCTTTACGCTCGTCGAACGGTTTCAAGGTCACGAACACAATGCCGCTGTTCGGGCTGTTGGTGAAACCGTTGATCGACAGGCCCGGGAAGGCCACGGCGGCTTCCACGCCCGGTTGTTTCAGGGCGATGTCGGACATGCGCTTGATCACGTCCTCGGTACGGTCCAGGCTCGCGGCGTCCGGCAGTTGGGCGAAGGCCACCAGGTATTGCTTGTCCTGCGCCGGTACGAAACCGGTTGGCGTGTGGGCAAAGCCCAGCCAGGTCAGGACCATCAGTCCGGCATACAGGAACAGCGCGATACCACTGCCACGGATCACCCGGCGTACGGTACCGACGTAGCCATGGCTGGCCTTGTCGAAGAAGCGGTTGAACGGTTTGAACAACCAGCCACCCAGCAACTTGTCGAGGAACTTGGAGAACCCATCCTTCGGCGCGTTATGGCTCTTGAGCAACACCGCCGCCAGGGCAGGGGACAAGGTCAGCGAGTTGAACGCCGAGATCACCGTCGAGATCGCAATGGTCAAGGCGAACTGTTTGTAGAACTGCCCGGTCAAGCCGCTGATGAATGCCGCGGGCACGAACACCGCACACAGCACCAACGCGGTGGCGATGATCGGGCCGGTCACTTCGCTCATGGCTTTTTCAGTGGCCGGGAAGGGGTCCAGGCCCAGCTCGATGTTCCGCTCGACGTTCTCCACCACCACGATGGCGTCGTCCACCACGATACCGATGGCCAGTACCAGGCCGAACAGCGACAGCGCGTTGAGCGAGAAACCGAACAGGTGCATTACCGCAAACGTACCGATCAACGATACCGGCACCGCCACCAGCGGAATGATCGAGGCGCGCCAGGTCTGCAGGAACAGGATCACCACCAGCACAACCAGGATCAGCGCTTCGAACAGGGTATGCACCACCGCTTCGATGGAGCCACGCACGAAGATGGTCGGGTCATAGACGATGCTGTAGTCCATGCCTTGCGGGAAGCTCTTTTTCAGCTCTTCCATCTTGCCGCGCACTTCGTTGGAGATCTCGATGGCGTTGGAGCCAGGGCGCTGGAAGATCGGGATGGCCACGGCCGGCTGGTTGTTGAGCAACGAGCGCAGGGCATATTGGCTGGAACCCAGCTCCACCCGAGCGATGTCTTTCAACCGCGTGATTTCACCGTTGGCGCCGGAGCGAATGATGATGTTCTCAAACTCTTCCTCGGTCACCAGGCGACCCTGGGTGTTCACCGACAACTGGAACGCGGTGGCGGTCGGCGCGGGTTGCGCACCCAGGGCACCGGCGGCCACTTGACGGTTCTGCTCACGGATCGCGGTCACTACATCGGTCGCAGTCAGGTTGCGCGAAGCGGTCTTGTTCGGGTCCAGCCATACGCGCAGGGAGTAGTCGCCCATGCCGAACAGCTGCACGTCACCCACACCGCCGAGGCGCGCCAACTCATCCTTCACGTTGAGCAAGGCGTAGTTGGACAGGTAGAGCATGTCGTAGCGCTGATCCGGGGAGGTCAAGTGCACCACCATGGTCAGGTCGGGGGAGGCCTTGTCCACGGTGATACCGATGCGCGTCACTTCCTCAGGCAGTTTCGGCTGAGTCCGGGTCACACGGTTTTGCACTTGCACCTGCGCGTTGTCCAGGTCGGTGCCCAGGGCGAAGGTGATGGTCAGGGTCAGCTTGCCGTCGGCGGTCGACTGTGAGGACATGTACAGCATGTTCTCGACGCCGGTGATCGCCTGCTCGAGAGGTGCTGCCACGGTTTCACCGATGACCTTGGGGTTGGCGCCCGGGAAGTTGGCGCGCACCACCACGGTCGGCGGCACCACTTCCGGGTATTCGCTGATCGGCAATTGGAACAGCGAGATCGCACCAGCGATCAGGATCAACAGTGAGAGCACCGCTGCGAAGATCGGCCGCGAAATGAAGAACTTGGAAAAATTCATCTTGAGTCGTTTCCCTTAACCGCGTGGAGCTGCAACGGCTGCGAGCTTGGGCGCGGTTTTTTCCGGCGCCACTTGCTCCAGGTTGCTGGCTTCAAGTGCTTGTCGTTGTTGGGCCAAGGCGGCGAGGGTTTCCTTGCTGGCCATCGGAATGGTTTCCGGGGCGACCGGCGACCCTGGGCGCACACGCTGCAGGCCCTTGACGATAATGGTGTCGTCCTTGTTCAGGCCACTGCGCACGATGCGCAAACCTTCGATCTTCGGCCCCAGTTCCACTGCGCGATAGGCCGGCTTGTCGCCTTCCATCACCAGCACGAACTTCTTGCCCAGGTCGGTGCCCACGGCTTCATCGTTGATCAGCACGGCAGAGTAGGTGCCGCTGCCGACCAGCTTCAGGCGGGCGTAGAGGCCAGGGGTGTATTCGCCCTTGCTGTTGTCGAACACGGCGCGACCACGGATGGTGCCGGTGGCCGGGTTGACCTGGTTGTCGACGAAGTTCATCTGGCCCAGGTGCGGGTTACCGGTCTCGTTGGACAGGCCCAGGTAAACCGGAGTGGTCGCACCGCGACGGCCTTGGCGGGCCAGCTCGGTGTATTTGAGGAACACCCGCTCATCGGCGTCGAAGTAGGCGTAGACCTTGTCGGTGGAAACCACGCTGGTCAGCGCGGTGACGTCGGCGGTCACCAGGTTGCCGGCGGTGATTTCGGCACGGCTGACGCGGCCGCTGATCGGCGAAGTCACGCGGGTGAAGCTCAGGTTCAGCTTGGCCAGGTCCAGCTGCGCCTGGATCCCGGCGACGGCGGCGCGGGCTTCCTGGGCGGCGGTGGTGCGCGAGTCGGCCAGTTCGGCGGAGATCGCATTGCTCTGGCGCAGGCGTTCGCCACGTTGCGCTTCGTTATCGCTGCGGGTCGCGGCAGCTTTGGTTTGGGCAAGCTGGGCTTCAAGGCGACGCACTTCGGCCTGGAACGGACGCGGGTCGATCTGGAACAGCAGGTCGCCTTTCTTCACCAGCGCGCCTTCGGTGAAGGCCACCTGGTCGATCTGGCCGGACACGCGCGGACGGATCTGTACGGTTTCCGGGGCTTCCAGGCGACCGGTGAATTCATCCCACTCGTTGACCGGTTGTTCCAGCACCTTGGCCACGCTGACTTTGGCAGCTGGCATGGCGGCCGCTTGTTCCGGGGTTTTACCGCACGCGCTCATCACCACTACCGCCAAAATGGCCAAGGGGAAGCGCAAATGTTTGAGTGACTGTTCCATGAGGTGCATCCGCCAATGTATTTGAGATGGGCGGATCATGCGCGGCGCTGTGCTATGTCACGAATCGAATGAAGCAAAGGTAACTATCATTCGGAATGATATAAGCGCGAGATTAGCCCTCTAGCATGGGGGTTTCGTTAGGGGGCTATCAATAGGCGTGATGACAAAGGTCTTTTGCGTGGTCTGTAAGGACAGGCGACCTTCAGGTGCGCTCAGTGCCCTTGATGCCTGCCTCAGCTCGTACAAAGGTGCGGAAAATGTGATTCCAAGCAAAGGTCGAGCCGGTCCCTGCTGTTTTTCGCCTTTGATATGTATTCCTACATTTGCGTTTGGAACCAGCAAATATCGAACTCCACGAAAGGAGTCGCACTGCCAGGAAACATCGAGGGCTGTGCAGGCAACCGATCAGATCGGTTGAATACCAGGACCTTTAAGGAAGAAGCTCAGGAGAGACTATGCATTCATTTTTGAACGCCGCATTGGTTACATCGCAGCCGCCATTCAACCCCCCCACTCAAGCGTCGAACGACAAACAGATTGCCAATCAGGGAATATCGGGCACTCGAAGCACTGATTCACGGTCCGACTCTCCGACTATCGGCGTGGCTTCTTTGCTTGACCCTGCCGAGATTATCGCTGGAACTGCCGCTACAGGTGCGCCGCGAGCAGACCTTTCCCTCGATCAAAGAAGGCGGCTTGTCCAGAACTATACCCATCGAATCAAGACGCAGATAAACAATATCGAGACTGGTTCTGAAGGTGAAAGAAATGTCAGGTATCAACACCTCAAACCTTTCTTGA
The DNA here is from genome assembly GCF_019823005.1 of Pseudomonas sp. DR208. Classification (NCBI taxonomy): domain Bacteria; kingdom Pseudomonadati; phylum Pseudomonadota; class Gammaproteobacteria; order Pseudomonadales; family Pseudomonadaceae; genus Pseudomonas; species Pseudomonas sp. DR208. The sequence goes on along the minus strand of NZ_CP081944.1, from coordinate 3,595,565 downwards.
CACCGGCAGGTTATTTCAGCGGTGCTTTGTTGGCGGCAGGTTGCGACCCCCATCAAAAAGTAACGGTCACCCTGAAAACGTACACGGGCATGGGAAAACCGGAGCATCTGAGCAGCGCCGAAAAGAGAACCTATTTTGCTTGGGAGTTGGCCGCCGGTGCCCTTGAGCACGATAGAGTTGAGCGCGGTGGTCCCGTGAACTTCAGTTTTTTGCACATCGAGCCGGCAGATGAAGAACATGTAGAGGCCCTTGAGTCACTCGGGAAAGTGCTGCAAGCCAGTTGGGAGGCCGATGTCGCCAAGCCTATGCGCGACGAATCAGGTACTAGAGCCCAGCGTGCCGGGAAGGCGGATGCTTATGCCTTGCAGAGTATCTTAAACAGCCTGATGAGCGATAAGGCGCAGGGCGGGAAGTTAAGCGCTGAGGCCAAAGAAGCGGTGCGTCGAACAGTGCAGGAGAATGGACAGGTCATTGTTCCCAATATCTACGGCTACCCATTGTCCGGGTATGCTTTTATTGCTTACACGCCCTATGAGGGCAATTTTGAACATCGACCCAACAAGGGGTTGATGATTGATCTGGAACATGGAAAAGCACATGAAATCCAGGGCGATGACGATTTTGCACAATGGGCTAAACAAAATCGAGATGACCTCAATCGCAGCTTCAATGCACGTGATAAGCAAGGGGGCATAGATGTTCATTGGCCGCGTGCAAGTGATGTGCTGGATACATTGATTGCGGGTGGTGGGGCGACCTATGAAGGTTATAAGAGTCTGGTTGCTGACCAAGCGATTCCGGTGAGAGAGCTCTTTAACTATACGCGTGCACGACGCAGTGATTACCGGCTTAAGTTTGGACGGCTGAAGGGTAATAACGGTAAGGGGGTTGCCTCCAGATTCCAGGCTGTTAACGCAAACAATGCCCGATGGGCTGACCAGACTGAGGTTTTTGGTTCATCTCAACAGTCGTGGAAAGAGGCCAAAGATTTCTGGGGTAACACGTTCGGTTATGTACCGTTGGTCGGCAATACGGGGAATATCGTTTTTGGTATTCATGACGGAATTTATGGGAAAACTGCCAGCGATCGCGTTCAGGGCAATGCTGTGGCCGTTATATCAGGCTTGCAGTTGATACACGAGGTGGCTCAAGGCATGACGGATGCGAATGTTGCACTGCAAGAAGGCCTGGAACGTTACTCCGTTGGCAAACATTACCGCTGGGACTATGACGCGCAAACAAAAGATCTTCAGTTTGTAAGTACGCCAGTGGTCATGAACGCGGAAAAACTCGAGCCCCCCGCACAATACCCTGGGATGCGAGAGATAATGTTTCGGGGCAGAAAGTACTTTGCTGCAGAACAACCTGATATGGCTGATGGGCTCAGCTATCATCTGAGAATCCCAGACCCCAAGGATCCCGCAAAATTGGTCAGTGGCGCTATTGTCGCTAATCCTGACGAGGCCGGTGCCTGGCGAAGAACCGGGGTAGAGGGGGGCGGACGAGGTGAAGTAGCCGGAAAGCTCGAGACGTCAACGGTATTCAGGGGAATCCATGAACACACTGCCACGCGCGCTATCAGCTATATGGCCGAAGTTGACGGTTATTGGAAATCCGTTGAGTTTGATCTGCAACATAATACCTGGAGACTCGCGAGCACCCATCGACTACTGAAATGGGAGGAGGGCAAAGGGTTCAAGTATGCGCAACCCGAAGCGTTCGCCGGGGTGACGGATGAACAACGTCTTGCTTCTCTAAAGCAATTTGGCATTGAGGAGTTACCCACCCTGCCTCGTATTGAGGCGGCTGCAGGTCAAGTCGAGATCCCTAAACAAATTCATCAAATATGGATGGGCGATGCCGAGAAGCTGATGGAAAGAGCTAAGGTGATTGAAAAAAATGCAGCGCTCGCAAAAGAGCAGGCTGGCTTTTCAACCACTGTACACGTGTTATTGGATGGCATGCATGCCAACGAACAGTTAGCCGTGTTAAAAGAGGCGATGCCATCAGCGACCATCATTGATATGCGTCAAGAGCCATTTTTCATTGAATTTCAGAAAACAAAGTTTCATGAGCCCTTTGCACTGCTTGCCCGCGAGGGCAGTGATCGTAACCTATCGGCCGCCAGCGATATACTGCGTTATCCGATGATGGAGCATTTTGGAGGCATTTATCTCGATACAGATGACGAACTCCTACCTGGTTTCGGTACGTCAGTCTATAAGGTTTCACCGGGTGACTTGCTATTGAATGACGTTGTCAATGAACCCATGCTGGGGATGAAGCTTGACTTTAACTCAAGCAATTTCGGCACGTTGAAAGGTAACCCCTTGTTGAAAAAGATCCAGGAAGAAGGCTGGGCCCGTTATCAGGAGAATCCCGGTTTCTTTAAAGGTCGCCCACACGGAGCTATAACAGAAGCGCAGATCGACGACATGACCCAGTACATGACGGAGGAATCAAGAGTTTTTGGTCCAGGTCTTTTAAATGATGTGGTGCGCAAAGAGCATCCAAAATATCAAAGATATATATCAGCTTTTTCTTCGATCAATGACATAGCTGAAAAAGGAGTTGTGTTGTCAGTCGAACCTGTCGTGAAATGGATGGCCGAGGCAAATGCCCATTTTGCTCCGTTGGCAGAGCATATCAGTATTAATAGCGACCACACTTGGATTGAGTAACCCGATGCAGTCTGGGACAGGTCCTCTTCACGCTGCCTGAGTCGTAACGTGCCGGCCGGGGATGGCAGCAATCAATTCCCGCGTGTACTCACACCCCGGGTGACTGAATATCCGCTCCACCGAGCCGTGTTCAATCACCCGTCCATTGCGCAACACCAGCACCTCATGGGCAAAGTTGGCCACCACCGACAGATCGTGGGACACCAGCACATAGGCAATGCCCATCTCCCGTTGCAGCTCCTCCAGCAGCTCAAGGATGCGCGCCTGCACCGACACATCCAGCGCGCTCACCGGCTCGTCGAGCAACAACAGGTCAGGCTTTAACGCCAGGGCCCTGGCGATGGCGACGCGTTGGCACTGGCCGCCGGACAGCTCTCGCGGCAGCCGATCCAGGTAGCTGACCGGTAAATGCACGCGGTTGATCAACTCCCGCGCCGCCTGCTCCAGCGCGGCGCCCTTGAGCCGCCCGAAGGACACCAGCGGTTCGACGATGCTGTCGAACACGGTGAAGCGTGGGTCCAGGGCGGCAAATGGGTTCTGTTGCACCAGTTGCAGGCGTTGGCGCAGTGGGCGGAAGTCGCGCCAGTTCAGGTGGGTGACGTCCTGTTGCTCGAACCAGACCTGGCCCTGCGTCGGTTTTTCCAGGCCGAGTGCGATGCGCAGCGCGGTGCTCTTGCCCGAGCCGGACTCACCGACGATGGCCAGGGTCTGGCCGGGATACACCTGCAGGTTGAGGTCCTCAAGGGCCACGAACGTTGATTCTTCGCCCTTGACCTTGGGCAGCGCAAATGTCTTGCCGACGTTTTTCAGGCTCAGGATCGGGGCCTGGGTCGAGTCAATGCGCGGCAAGGGCTCGCGCCGTTTGGCAAACGCCGGAGCGGCGGCTATCAGTGCCCGGGTGTAATCGTGTTGTGGCGCGCCAAGGATCCGGCCTGGCGTGCCCTGTTCGACCACTTCACCGTGTTGCATCACCAGGATCCGGTCGGCGCGGTCGGCGGCCACACCGAGGTCATGGGTGATGACCAACAGCGAAATCCCCCGTTCACTCACCAGGCGTTGCAAGTGGTCGAGGATCTTGCGCTGCACCGTCACGTCGAGGGCACTGGTGGGTTCGTCGGCGATGATCAAGCGCGGGTTGCCCGCCAGGGCAATGGCGATCAGCACGCGTTGGCGCATGCCGCCGGAGAGTTCATGAGGGTACTGGCGCGCACGCAGTACGGGCGTGTCGATGCCCACCTGTTGCAGCAGTTCGACAATGTCCGCATCGACGCCAGGGTAGCGTTTGCCCCTGGCCAGGATCAGCGCCTCGGCGATCTGCTGGCCCACGCGCAGGGTCGGGTTGAGGCTGACCGTCGGGTCCTGGGGCACCAGGCCGATGGTGCGGCCGCGCAATGCGCGCTTTTGGCGTTCACTGGCGTGGGTCAGGTCGTGGCTGTCTACCCACAGCTGGCCGGCGGTGATCTGCGCACTGTCCGGTAACAGACCGAGGATAGCGTTGGCCAGGGTCGATTTACCGGAGCCGGACTCGCCGACAATCGCCACGGTTTCGCCCTGGGCGATGTTCAGTGACAGGCGATTGACCGCCGTGTGGCCGTGCCGATAGCTGACGCTGAGTTGACGAACATCTACTAGAACGCTCATCGCTGGATCTCCTCGAAGGTGCGGGCAATATGGTTGAGGCTGAACACCACGGCCACCAGGAACAGTCCGGGCAGCAGGGAAACCCAGGGAGCGGTGATCAGGAAGTGTCGACCGTTGGCGATCAAGGTGCCCCATTCCGCAGCCGGTGGCGCGGCGCCGAAACCGAGAAAGCTCAGGCCTGCGGTGGCCAGGATCGCCGCGCCGAAGTCCAGGGTCGCCAGCACGGCCACCGGCCCCCATGCGTTAGGCAAGATGTGCCGCAGCAAGGTGCGCCCCCAGCTGGCACCGCCCAGGCGCGCGGCCTCGACGTAGGGCAGGGTCTTGACCCGCAGCACCTCGGCGCGGGTGGTGCGGGCAAATCCCGGAATAATGCCGATGCCCACGGCAATCGCCACCGGCACCGTGCCGAAGCCGATGGCCGTGACAATCGCCAGGGCCAGCAGCAGGCCGGGCAGGGCCAGCAGTACATCGACAAAGCGCATGATCACCGCGTCGATGCGCCCCCCGGCAAAACCCGACAGGATGCCCAGGCCCAGCCCGCCCAAGAGGGCGATGCCCACCGCAAGGAACGCCGCCAGGACCGATAGGCCGGCGCCATGCACCACCCGCGTATAGAGGTCGCGTCCCAGCTCATCGGTGCCAAACCAGTGGATCAGGTTGGGCGCGCGCAGCTTGTCGACGGGCGAGGTGGCGTAAGGATCGAAGCTGCTCAACACGTGCGGCGCCACAGCCGCCACCCATGCAAACACCACCACCAGCAGCGCCAGGCTGAACCCCGGTCGGCGCAACAGGGGCAACACCGTCGCCGCCACGCGTTGCAGGCGGCTGCGGCGGCGCCACGGCGCAGGGCTGGCCGGGAGGGTATTGCGGCCCAGGTTCTGCTCAAGGACAGTCATGGTCTAGGACACCTTTGGGATGTGGGAGATGCGCGGGTCGAACCACGGGTACAACAGGTCGACCAGCAGGTTTACAAGGACAAAAGCCGCTGCCGACACCGAAACGATCGCGAGCACTACCGGAATGTCCTGGCGCAGCACCGCTTCCTGTGCGAGGCGGCCAATGCCGGAGCGCGCGAAGATGGTCTCCACCAACACCGCGCCCGACACCGTATTGCCCACCTGCAACCCGATCAGGGTGAGGATCGGCAGCGCGGCATTCTTGAAGCCATGGCGTGCCTGCACCTGGCCACGGCTCAGGCCCTTGGCGTAGGCGGTGGTGATATAGGACTCTTTCCAGACCCCCTGGAAACTGCGTTGCAGCACCTGGGCGTATACCGCCGCACTCGGAATCGCCAGGGTAATCGCCGGCAGCACCAGGCTTTCCAGGCCACGGCTGCCGGTGGCGGGGAACCAGCCGAGGCCGAAGGCAAACACCTGGATCAGCAACAGCCCCATCCAGAACACCGGCACCGAAAACCCCAGCGACGGCAGGCGCGCCAAGGCTGTTTTCAGCGGTTGCCAACGGATATAGGCGGTCAGGTAAGCCAGGCCGATTCCACCGAGCAGCGACAGCACAATGGCCAGGCCCGCCAGGGACAGGGTCTGCGGCAGGCGTTCGGCAAGCAACTCGGCCACCGGGCGATTCAGTGAAAGCGACTGTCCGAAATCCCCCCGCAACGCCCCCGACAGCAGATCGACATACTGCTCGAACAGGCCTTTATCCAGGCCGTAGTAGGCCCGCGCCTTGGCCAGGTCCTCGACCGACAGCGCGTCGGCCTCCATGCCCGACGCGCTGAGCATGATCGACAAGGTGTCGCCCGGCAGCAGATACAGAATGAAATAGGTGATGCTGTAGGCCCCCCACAGCACCAGCAGCGCCTGGCCGATACGGCCGATCAGGTAGCGGCTCATGGCGTGCCGATCTCGATATCACCCAGCAGCGCGAAGCCCTCGGCGGTCCAGCGGAAGTTTTTTACCTTGGGCGAGGTCGCCGCCTGCCACACGCGCTCATACACCGGGAATGCCGAGCTTTCATCGATGAGTAAATCCTGCAGGCTGCCATAGGCGGCAGCGCGTTGTGGGGCTTGAGTGGCCGTGATGCCGGCGTCGAACAAGCCCTTGGCCTTTTCCAGCACCGCCGGTTCATAGGTGTTGGTGGCCAGCGTGGAACTGTTGGCGCTGCGTGGATCGAGGATGGTCTGCAGGATGATCGGGTCGGCGCGGGTCATGTAGTTGATGGTCAGGTCATAGTTGCCCGCCGAGTTGTTGGCGACCCATTCGGCGCGGGTGACCACGCTGAGTTTCAACTCGATGCCGACCTTGCGCAGTTGGTCCTGGATCAGCACTTCGCCCGCGGTCTCGGCCGGGGTGATGTTGTAGCTCAGGCTCAGGCGCTTGCCGTTCTTTTGCCGGTAACCATCCGCACCCTTGGTCCAGCCGGCTTGCTCCAGCAGTTGCTCGGCGCCTGCCGGGTCATAGGCCAGCTTGGCGCCCTGGCTTTTGAAGTACGGCGTGGTCACATCGAAGATGCCGTCCACCACCGGGAACTCAGCGTTGTAGACGGTGCTGGCGTAGCTCTTGCGGTCGAGGGCCTTTTGCAGCGCCTGGCGCACGTGCCGGTCGGCCAGGACCCGCTCGCCACGGGTATTGGGGTACAGGTTCAGCGCCGGCCCCGGCAGCGAACGGCTCTGAATGGTCGCGCCCTTGGACTGGAACAGCTTCAGGTCGACCTCCGAGAACGGGTTGCGCGGCCACAGGATGTCGGCCTTGCCTTGCAGGAACAGGCCGTTGCGCACGCTTTCTTCGGGGATGTAGCTGATGTCCACCGCGTCGAGGTGCGCTTCACCCTGGTTTTTCATATTGGCCGAGGCCCAGGCGTAGCCCTTGCGCTTGGTCAGGTGCGCACCGACTTCCGGCGTGTAGCTGGCCAGTACGAACGGCCCGGTGCCGATGATCTTGCCCAAGGAGCGTTCCTTCACGCTCAGCGCGTAGGAAGCCGGCGCGAGGATCGCCAGGTTGGTGGTGGAGGTAGCTTGCAGGAAACCCGCATTGGGCTTGGACAGCACCAGCTTGACGGTGAAGTCGTCCACCACCTCGGCGTGGTCGAAGCCTGCCAGGTAGGTGGCGCCGAAGGTGGCCGGCAATTCGGTGGCCAGTGCCTTGTCGCTGTCGAAGGCGGTTTTCACCGCCTTGGCGTCGAAGCGCTCGCCGTTGCTGAAGGTTACGTCCTCACGCAGGTGGAAGGTATAGGTCAGGGCGTCGTCACTCACTTCCCAGCGTTTGGCCAGCCACGGAATGATCTGGCCGGTCTGCGGGTCCTGGTCGGTCAGGGACTCGGCCACGTTGCGCAGCAGCACGCGGTGCTCCAGCCAATAGACCTGGAACGGATCGACGCTGACCAGGGTGGTGTTATCGCCGAAAAACGCGATGTTCAGGGTCTTGCCCGCCTGGGTGTCATTCCCGGGCGAGCAGGCGGCAAGGCTCAGCGCCAGGGCGCAGGGGGCCAGCAGACGGCTCATCAAGTTGGCGGTATTCAATGGTGTGCCCTCATGTGGCGTGTGGATCAGAAGTCGTAGGCGAGCTTGGTGTACCAGTAGCCGCCGCCGGGGTAGAACGGCGGGTTGCCGTAGGCCGCGAGGCCGAGGTTGCTGTACACCGCGTGTTTGTCGGGGCGCACGTCGAAGATATTGGTGCCGCCGATGCTCACGGTGAGGCTGTCGACGAAGGTGTAGCTGACGTCCAGGTCGGTGATCCACTTGGCGCCGAAGCTGCGGTCGCCGGAGGGGTTGACGGCCAGGGTCTTGACCGCGCCGTAGCGCGCGGTTTGCAGGTTGACGGCCAGGTCCCGGACCTTCCAGTTGGCGCCAAGGACCCACTTGGTCTTGGGTGAGGCGTCGGTCAGGTCGCCTTCGCGGTCGCGGCCGACCAGGGTCACGCCGGAGCCGGCCAGTGCCGCCGGCGTATCGCGAGTGCCTTCAATCGTGGTCTTGTTCCAGTTGAAGCCCAGGCTCCAGCGCACATCGCCCCATGCCTCCAGCGGCGTGGTGTGGTCGGCCACCACGTCCAGGCCTCTGGTGCGGGTGTCGAAGGCGTTGGTGTAGTAGTTGACCCAGGTACCGGTGGGTACGCCCTGGGCGGCGAGAATGGCGTTGATCGCGCCGTTGCCACGGTCGTAGATATTGCTGGTCAGGGCGATGCGGTCATCGATGTCGATCAGGTAGGCGTCGGCGGTGACGCTGGTGCGTGGCGCTGGCTGCCAGGTCAGACCCAGCCCCAGGTTGCGCGATTTCTCCGGCTTGAGGTCATCGCCGCCCAGCGCCTTGGCCAGGTTGCTGCCGGAAGGCGTCAGGCGCGTCACGGCCGGCACCACGTTGCCGTTCACATCGGTCGCCACGCGGTTGTCGGCCACGGTGTAGCCGATCTGGGTCAGGGAGGGTGCGCGGAAACCGGTGCCCACTGTGCCGCGCACAGCCACGCTGTCGATGAGTTCGTAGCGTGAGTTCACTTTCAGGCCGAAGGTGTTGCCCGAGTCATCGTCGTAGTGCTCGACCCGCCCGGCGACGTCGAGGAACCAGCGGTCCGTCAGGTCGAAACCCAGGTCCAGGTAACCGGCGTAGTTATTGCGGATCAGGCTGACTTCATCTTCCGGACGAATCGTCACCGCCGCCTGTGCGCCCGATGCGGCGGGGTAGGTGCCGGTGATATAGGCCTCGCGCTCGCCGGCAAACGTACTGAAATGCTCCCAGCGGTGTTCCAGGCCGGCGGAGACCTGCACCGGCGGCGTCAGGTTGAACAGGCTGTCGTAGCGGCGGGTGAAGTCCAGGTTGTTGACCCACTGCTCGAAGCGGAAGGTCGCCAGGTTGTCGAATTTGGTCGGCGACGCGGTGCCCAGCGACGGGTTGATATTCAGGTCGCTGGAGTGGTGCACGTTGTTGCGCCCGTAGGTGGTGCTCAGGTCCCAGTTCCAGTCGGCCACCAGGCCCTTGCCGCCGAACAACAACTGGTAGTCGCGGTCCTTGATGTTGTTGAGCGGGAAGTAACCGTCGGGAAACACCTCGGGCACTGCGGCGGTGCCGGTCGGCAGGCGGAAGTAGTTGGCGGCCTCGGCATCGCGTTCACCGTAGGTGGAGAACGAATACAGTGTCAGGTCTTCCAGCGGCAGTTCGGCGTTGTAGGCCAGGTTGAAGGCCTTGAGGTCCGGGTCGCCGTTCTTGATCGCCACCCGGTCCCAGGCCGCTTCCTTGGTTGGGTCAGCAAACGCCCGCACGCTGCTGTCGGCCTTGTCGTTCCACGATGCGCTGCCACGTTTGCGCGCATCGGCGGAGAAGTGAAAGAAGCCGCCCTGGCCCAGTTCGAAGCCCTGGTCACCCGCGACCTTGATGGTCTCGCCCTGGCCGGAATACAACTGACCGTAACTGGTCTCCAGGTGGCCGCCGCTTTTCCCGGACTTGAGGATGATGTTGATCACGCCAGCGACTGCATCGGAACCGTACTGCGCGGCAGCGCTGTCCTTGAGCACCTCGATATGGTCCACCGCGCTGACCGGGATCAGATCGATGTCCACCGCATTCGCACCGCTGTTATCGATGGAACCGCGCTGGCCGGTGGCGCCGTTATGCCGGCGTTTACCGTTGACCAGCACCAGGGTGTAGGCCGGCCCCAGGCTGCGGTTGCTCAGCGGGCGGGTCACCGAGTTATAGCCGGCGATGTTGGTGCCGAAGTTGAACGACGGCAGCAGTTTGGCGATGGCTTCGGACAACTCGGCGCGGCCGGTCTTGAGCAACTGGTCGCTGTTGATCACATCGATCGGCGCCGGGCTGTCGGCCACCGTGCGTTGCTGGCCACGCAGACCGGTGGAAATCACGGTGACAGTGTCGAGCTTGGCGTCTTCGGCAAAAGAGGGCGCAGCAGTCAGGAGCAGGGAGCCGGTCAGGAGTGAAAGAGGTAATTTCTTGAGGGGCGTGGGGAAGGCGATGTCTGGCATGGAGGTAACCTGGAGGGTGTGGGTGCGTCCTCCGCCAGGTATGGGGTCGGTCTGTGAAATGAAGATATATCTATAAAAAACCTTGTGGAAAGTCTTTTTTGGAATAAGCTAATTATCAGTTAATATTATTTATATCTTAAATAAAATTACCTATTTTTATTATGTGAAAAACAGGCACGCTGCTTATCGCCAATGTCGACTACATTCCAAGGGAGGTTCCCTTACGGAGAAGACGATCATGTTCAAACCCCGCACGCTGGCGGTTGCTGTTACGTGCCTCGCTTTGGTCCTGGGCCCGGTGGCGGCGGTGGCCGACCCTGGCAACGGCAAGGGCCAGGGTTCCGCAAAGGGCAACGCACAAGGCGGCCAGGGTCATGGCAACCAGGGCCATAAGGGCAAAGGCGCAGACGCCGATGATAGGGGGCACGGCCCCAGTATCGACCGTGGCGGCATCCTGGGGGTGCTTGGTGGCTATCGTGACTATTGGAGCCCAGGCCCATCATTGCCGCCTGGCATACAGAAGAAGTTAGCGCGAGGCAAACCGCTGCCTCCAGGCATTGCCAAGAAGCTCGATGGGCGCCTGCTGGGCAGGCTGCCGCATTATGACGGCTACGAATGGCAGCAGGCGGGCACCGATCTGATCCTCGTGGCTATTGCTTCCGGCCTTATTTATGAGGTGCTCGAGGGGGCTTTCGATTAGGACGCCGAAGCCTGACGGTGGGGGCGCCGTAACGCGGTCGAACAGATTGAATTTACCGGGAAGGGTGCGTGCACAAGTTCACTGGCACAGTCGGATGATGACTCAGGCTCGACGCGTTCTAGCCATCAAGCCTGCACCGCAGGGCCTTTCAACTCGATCTGATTATCATCAGGATCATTGAGATACATCGATAACCCGGTTCCCTCCGCGCCATACCGCATCACGGCCGCTTCAGCGGATACCCCGGCTGCCGCCAGGTGCTGGAGAATGGCCTGTTCATCGAACGGCTCGACCCGCAGGCAAACGTGATCGACATTGTGTCTTTGCTTGCCCGCCGGCTCCCCGCCCTGACGCCCGATCGGTCCGTTCACATCAACCAGGTCAATCATGGATGTGCCAGCACTCAGGTGAATCATGCCGAGGTCGTCACGGCGTTTTTTGACATCACACCCCAGCACGGATGTGTAGAACGCCAGGCTGCGCTCAATGTCCTTGACCCGCAAAACAACATGATCGATACGTTGAAGGGTAAAACTGCGCATTTCCATCACTCCTGATTCTTGCCGTTGTCGAATGGGACATTGTTCAGGGTAGCCGTGTTCAGGGTAGCCGCAGTTTGTCTTATGTTTCTGCCTCGCATTGCCAAATGCACCTGTTGGGTCAGCCACAACGACGGGCAACGAGCCTGTGATGCGCATCGCCTCGGACCTCGGATACGCCAACGCCAGCGGGAGCTATCCGAATTCCTTGCCCGATTCCAAGTTACAGGCCTGGCAATCAGAGATCATAAACTCCGTAAAGAATATGCCTGAGGGATCGGCCAAAGCAGCCGCGGAGAGTGCACTCAAGGCTGGCAGGGTCGAAGGCTGGATAATCAATGGCCGCAATAGTCTAGAGGCAGATAACGTGAAAGAGTGGTCGTCGCTGTGCAGGTCGAAGGCGGGGGGGCGTCGTTGATCTACGGGAACAACGCGTGCTCGCCTTGGACGACGGCGCGTACAAGATTTCAGATAATCAATATTTTTTAGCTGACGCCTGTTCTGTTGAGGGAGAGGAAAAGATGAATGATGTCGTTAAAACAGCCTGGGCGGATGCCGGCGTCAATAAGGAGCTTTTTTACGTCACTACTTATTCTGGCTATCGCAGCAGTCGCGCTGACCCACAAGGTGTCGAGCACCAGTCCGACACCGAGATCGATGATCACGTGTTGGGCACCCTGGTGCTGGATGCGTTGGCCCTTAGCCGATTCGTGCTTCCCGAGCCACGCAGCGATGTCTGGATTCACCCTGAAGCGACATTCGATATGGACCTGTACGACCGTGACCTGTCCACTCAGCGATATGATCAGTGGGTCAGTCGGACGCTGGAGCGCTGGGGCTACAAGAGCAAGCGTGCTTTATTCAAGGACATGAAGAAGTGCAGTATCGAAAGGAAGGAAGGTCACATAACCTTTCGCCCCAGTCATCACGAAAAGTTGGAGGTTTGGACCAGCAAGGGAATCAATGACGCGCGCCATGTGCATATTCCCAGTGACAGCAGTCCTTCTGAGGTAGGGGCCGCTTTACGTTTGGCATTTAGTCGGTGTACTTAGTAGCTGAGGCGTTGAACGAGTTCGGTTGCTTCACCCAGCGATTGTATCGCTTGAGTGATCATCATGTACGCCCTGCAACTCCAGCATGAGCGACGGCGACAAAGTCGACATTTGCAGTCCCCGGTTGGTGTTTCAACGAAGGTGTATGCAGAGCAGTATGTCGGCCCTGGGATTGCTACGGCAGTGCCATTGCTGCACTCTCACTGCTCATTTTTGTACGGGGTAACGCATGGACTGGAGTGATGTGCGGGTCTTTCTTGCGATTGCCCGTAGCGGGTCGTTGGGCGCTGCCGCCAAGCAGTTGGGTGTCAGCCATCCGACCGTGGGGCGACGCTTGCAGGTGCTTGAGCAGTCCAGTGGCCAGCCCATTTTCCTGCGTACCACCCAAGGTCTGGTCCTGACCGACAGCGGAGAAAAGCTGCTCAGTCTGGCGCAGGAAATGGAACAAAGTGCCTTGGCAATCGAAAGGCGCCTGGCGGGGGACAGCGCACAGCCAGAAGGTGTGTTGCGCATTTCTTGCGCCGACTGGTTCGCCTGTTATGTGCTGGCCCCGGTCCTGAACGAACTGGGACGACGTTATCCGCTGATCGTGCCCGAGGTCATCGCAGGGCATCGATTGTTTGACCTGGCTCGTCGCGATGCCGACATTGCCTTTCGGATCGTTCCTTTCACCGAACCCGATATTGTCCACCGCAAACTGACTACCTTGAGCTACGGGTTATACGCGGCCGTCGGATCCGCTGACCCCGAGCCGCAGGGCGACGGGGTGGGTTTGATCACCATGAGTGTTGCCCAGTCTCACTATCCCGATGTGCAATGGCTGCAGCAGCGTTACCCTCTGGCCCGTAAGGTGTTCACCAGTAGCAGCCGCACAGTCCAGGCGCACATGTGCGCGCAAGGGCAGGGTGTCGCCGTATTGCCCCGCGTCCTGGGCGACCAGTTGACGGCGCTGCGGCTGATTGATCCGCATGAACCGCCACCGGGTCGCGACATCTGGATGGGTTACCACCAGGACATGCGGCAGATGGACAGTCTTCGTGCCCTTGCCGACCTTGCCTCGAGCATGATCGGCTCGCAGCAGGGCCGATGATTCATTCTACTGGGCGCAGCGCTGCCGTTTGCAATTGCGCAGCCGGTTGGCGCGCCAGGCTTAGGCTGAGTCCCGCGCCCAAGGCCAGGCATGCCGCGATGCAGAGTATGGAAACGGTGAAGGCGTGAGTGATGGCGGCCGCGTCCGTATCCGTGCCCAGAAGGGTGTAGAAAATGCCGCCTATTATCGCCACGCTCAGTGATGTGCTGATTTGCAGGGTAGAACTGGCAATGCCCGCAATCATGCCGGAATACGCGGGCGCCACGCGTCCTGTGATCATTCGCATCAATGTCGGCAGGGCCAGTCCTTGTCCGAAACCGATCAGAAACAGAATGACGGCGAGGGGCTGCTCAGGGGGCGTGACGGCCATCGGTGTGTGCGCCACGAGCCAGGCCAGGAGCACGAACCCCAGCACCTCAAGCCCCATTCCGACGGGGTTCACGTAAGCCCCCAGGAAACGCCTGAATTGAGGGGTGGAAAGCGGGCCCAGCAAAAATCCCGCGCCAAAAGGAAGGAAGATCAGGCCTGCATTGAGTGGGCTCGTATGCAGCGCTCCCTGTAAATACATGGAAAACAGCAGGAAAAACACGCCGATCGCGTAGAAGGTCAGGGCGACGAGCAGTGCCCGGCCCAACCCAGGCGTGCGCAATGCGACAGGATCAAGCAACGGTGAGCCTTGCGCCTGGTGCAAACGGGCTTCGTAGCGCCAGAACAGCCAGCCCAGCAGCGGTACTGCCGCAAGCGATAGCCAGGCCCACAAGGGCCAGCCGGCTTCACGCCCTTCGATCAATGGAACGATCAGCGCCCCAAGGGTCGCCATGGACAGGACGGTTCCACCCAGATCCAGCTTGCTTGTCTGTTGCGCGCGGGTTTCCCTGACCACGGGAATGGCGATCAGAATGACCAGCAACGCAATCGGTAGATTAACCAGAAATATCGCCCGCCACCCCAAGCCCATCAAGTCGAGCGATATCAATATCCCGCCAAGTGCCTGGCCGGCTACCGACGCCAGTCCAAAGACCGCGCCATAGAGACTCAGCGCCAAGGGCTTTTCGGACTCGGGAAATATAGCCTGCGCAGAAGCGAGTGCCTGGGGCGCCATGACGGCAGCCGTCACGCCTTGCAGCGAACGTCCGGCGATCAACACCCAAGGTGACTCGGCGACGCCGCAGATCAGTGAGGCAACTGCGAAACCAACCAGCCCAAGGAAAAACATTCTCATGCGACCGTAGATATCACCCAGCCGTCCGCCGGTAATCAGTGTCACGGCATAAAGCGCCGCGTACGACGAAATGATCAACTGTTCGGCGGAGGAGGCCGTGCCGAGCGATTGCTGGATAGAGGGCAGCGCCACGTTCACGATGAAAAAATCCAGCGGCGGTAAAAACGCACCGACCAATAAGATGGCGAACATCAACCAGCGCCGCGGTTCCGGTGGGGCGATTTTTGTCTGTGGCATAAGGTCTCCTGCCTGGAACCCTTCGGTTCCAGAATATTCACGATGGCGGGTCATGCTCCGAATCAATGGGGCCCAATCTAAACGATCAAACTTGAGCTGACGCCTCACAAAATTGAACGCCCAGCGTTCATTTATGGCAGTGCCGTCGAGTGCCTGATTCCTCTCAAAATGGCCGCACTGTGGTTCCAGTCGGTCCACACAAACGAGACTGAGGAGTCAGATATGTCAGGTAAATTCGCTGGTCAGGTGGCAGTGGTCACCGGCGCATCCACCGGGATCGGGTTTGCGATTGCGCAGGGTTTGATTGCAGAGGGCGCCAGGCGTGTTTACATCACTGGGCGTTCTGCAGCCACCCTGGAGGCTGCGGTGGCCAGGCTTGGCGATAGAGCAATCGCGGTTATTTCCGATGTCGCGCGCCAGGCTGATCTCGATCAGCTCAAGGCGACGATTGAGGGGCGCAACGATCAGTTGGACGCAGTGTTTGCCAACGCGGGTATTTGCGAAAAGAACCCGCTGGGCGAGACCACCGAGGCGGCGTACTTCAACCTCTTCGACATTAACGTGAAGGGCGTGTTTTTTACTGTGCAGACGTTGATGCCTTTGTTGAAAAACGGCGCTTCGATTGTGCTGACGGCGTCTATCTGCTCCAGCAATGGCATGGAAGGACTGAGCCTCTACAACGCATCCAAGGCTGCCGTGCGGTCCTTCGCCAGGACATGGGCCAACGAACTCAAAGGCCGCAAGATCCGAACGAATGTCCTGAGCCCTGGCTTCACCCGTACCCCCTTGATGGACAACGGCTTGAAGATGAGCGAAAGCGACATTGCCGCGCTGCGCCACCATGTCGAGCAGATCACTCCGCTGGGGTACATGGCCCAACCTGAAGAAATCGCCTCGTCAGCGCTGTTCCTCGCATCCGCCGATGCGAAATATGTCAACGGGGTGGAACTGATGGTCGACGGAGGGCTGTCGCAGATCTGACCTCCCGATCAAACCAGGTGCAACCCTTGCAGAGGGTTGCTTTTGTCGCTTTTGCGAAGCCCCCGCAGGACACCTCAACATGAACAGTGAAGAATTGAACACCCGACTGGACGCCCTGGAGGTCGCGCCGCCATCGAGTCGCTGATCAGCGCCTACGCCAATGCCTTCGATCGCATCGACGTGTCGCTCCTGAGCGGAATCTGGCACGAAGGTCGACACTGAAAAAGGCCCGGTCCAAGTCAGCGGGTTGTATCACGACAGGTTTGAACGTCGGAACGGAAAATGGGCGTTCCTGTCACGTCGTTTTGAACTGCATTTCCTGACACCGTTGAACGGCTGGGTACCCGTAGCGGGTGAGGAGAGGTTTGCACCAAGCGAAGATCAGAACATGAGTAAACTCAGAGAAGGTTGATTTGCGGAATGTTCAGGATGTGACAATCAACTTAACGAGCCAAAATTTGCCGCTGATTCGGTTTTGAACTCAGGGGAGCCAGACAAGCTGCGGCGCACTGGGTTAGTCGGTCATGCATGTTATTAAAGGTTTTTTTGAAGCTTGATGGGGACTTCGATTACAAACTGTCGGGGTCGCCAAAAAACATCTGAATCCGCGACCGCAACCACCGCTCTCCCGGGTCGTTATCCTGCGACCCGCGCCACGCCATATGCAGTTCAAACGAGCGCACCGGCAAGGGCGGATCCTCCGCCCGCAACCCACCCGCCGATGTCAATGGCTCAGCCGCATAATCCGGGACGATCGCCAGGATGTCAGTACCCGCCAACAACGTCCCCAGCCCGTTGAATTGCGGTACCGCCAAGACCACGTGACGTTTGCGGTCGAGCTTCTCCAGCTCTTCGTCAATAAAGCCACTCAGGTCGCCAGCGAATGACACCAGCGCGTGGGGGCGGGCACAGAAGTCGTCCAGGCTCAGGGAACCCGGCACGCTGTCGGCACGCAACAGTTTTGGCAGGCTGCGGCGTAGCACTTTGCGCTTGGCGTTGGCTGGCAGGTCGGCGGTGTAGCTGACGCCGATGGAGATTTCGCCGGAGGCCAGCAGGCCCGGCATCAGGATGTAGTTGACGCGACGCACCACCAGCACGATGCCGGGGGCTTCGGCGCGCAGGCGTTTGAGCAGTTGGGGCAGCAGGGCGAATTCGACGTCGTCGGACAGGCCGATGCGGAACACCGCCGTGCTGGTGGCCGGGTCGAACTCGGCAGCACGGCTGACGGCGGTGGAGATCGAGTCCAGGGCCGGGGAGAGCAGGGCGAAGATTTCCACCGCCCGGGCCGACGGCTCCATGCTGCGACCGGTGCGCACGAACAGCGGATCATCAAACAGCCCGCGCAAGCGCGACAACGCCGCGCTGATGGCCGGCTGGCCGAGGAACAGTTTCTCGGCGGCGCGGGTCACGCTGCGCTCATGCATCAAGGTTTCGAATACAATCAAGAGGTTAAGGTCGACACGACGCAGGTCGTTACGGTTCATCTTGTGTCCTGGAAGAGTCAGCAAACTTGACGAGAGCAGCCATATAAGAAGAATGACCGGCATGAATCTTACGGGTAAAGGCTGTTACTCTGCACAGGAAAATTGAGTTTTCTTACAAGCTCTGAGGTCTATTCCTCAGTTGCGGAATCAATGACAGGCATGTCGACTATTAATGGCGACCGGTGGTCTTACCCGCAAAGCCCAGATAGAGTTCATGGCATTAGAGGTTACTTTGACGAGGTTTGCGATGTCCCGCACGATCCGTTTTCACAAGTTTGGTCCGGCCGAGGTGCTCAAATGCGAAGAGCATGCAGCTGCGCAGCCCGCACCGGGCGAAGTGCAGGTGCGTGTCGAAGCGATTGGCATCAGCTGGTATGACATTCTGTGGCGCCAGAACCTGGCGTCTTCCCATGCACGCTTGCCGTCCGGCCTTGGCCATGAGATGGCAGGGGTTGTGGTCGCCGTCGGCGATGGCGTGGATGATTTGGCCGTGGGGGACAAAGTCGCCAGTTTTCCGGCTGAAAGCCCCAATGATTACCCGGTGTATGGCGAGCAGATCGTCCTGCCCCGTTCGGCCCTGACCCGCTATCCGGATGTCTTGAGCCCGATTGAAGCCAGCGTGCACTACACGCCGCTGCTGATTGCCTACTTTGCCTATGTGGATCTGGCCCGGGTCAAGCCTGGGCAGTTTGCCCTGGTCACCGATGCCAGTCACTGTGCCGGCCCTTCCTTTGTGCAACTGGGCAAGGCCCTGGGTGTACGGGTGATTGCCGCGACCAAGGACAGTGCGGAGCGCGAGTACCTGATGTCCCTCGGTGCGGAGAAGGTCATCGTCACCGAAGAGCAGGACCTGCTCATGCAAATCAACAAGTTCACCGACAACCGCGGTGTCGACGTGGTGTTCGATGGCTTGGGCGGCCCGCAGATGTCGTTGCTCGGCGATGTGCTGGCACCGCGTGGCAGCCTGGTGCTATATGGCTTGCAGGGCGGTAACCAGACGCCATTCCCGGCGTGTGCGGCGTTCCAGAAGAACATTCAGTTCTTTGTGCACTGCATTGGTAACTTCACCGGCAAACCCGAACTGGGCATCATCCAGGATCAGGTGGCTTTGCAGCGCGCCCTGCGGGATATCAACCAACTGACCGCCGACCGCGTGCTGGTGCCGCTGAAAACCACGGTGTTTCCCTTCAGCCAATTTGTGGAAGCGCACCGCTACATGGACGAATGCCCGTGCCGCGAACGCGTTGCGTTGCAGGTTGAAGCTGTTTAGGGCGTAGGAATATTCGTAAACAAGCGTTCCTGCAATCCGCCGCGTGAGGCAAATGCGCCATTTGACAGGACGGAACCTGCATCGCCCGCCAGGCGCCCAGCTGGCGCTTTAGCCCCTGAATCCGGCCTTCCTCTCTGACGCCGCCCTGAAATCCAGCGCGGCGTCTTTGTGTGCGTGTGATTAATACAGGCACCGGTGATTTATCTGCACTGGTTTTCGGCCAGGTTCTGTATCTATTAATCATTATTCCAGCACTGATAATTGCGCCTTAACTTTCATCTCAAGGACTGAGCAATGATTGAATATCCGACAGTGCAATCGCGAGTGCTCGAAGCAGAGACTGCTGCGCTTGTGTGGAATCAGGGAAGTCGATATATCCAGGACGAACCTCAATCCAATAAGTTGGAAAGTTCGTGGTTTTATTTGTCAGACACGTCTTTGAATGACTGGCTAAAGGCGCGTAGGAAATTGTAGGAATTTTCCTGGATTTCCAGCTTGGCCTCGTTTTGGCCTAGATAAATCAAGGGGTGGAGGATTTCAAGGCTGGGCTGATACCCGGGAATCTCCGTGTCGTTTTGTTGCTCGGTGCTACTGTTTATTTAGCGCTTCACAATGTGACGTGGAACTTTCTATGCGTGTAATAGATCGGGCAAACACGCTCAGTAGTTGCTCGAAACTGACATTTCAATTCAGGTAGTAGAACGATGAGCACTATTCACGAACAGGCTATGAATTATGTTTACCAGCAAGTTCTGCAGCGTTTGATCGGGCACTTTAATCGTGCGGAGCGAACAGCGCTTCAGTTGTTGGTCCAGCGAATTGTCGTGGCCGCGGGTGGCATGGAGCAGGTGGGAGAATACAAAGTGTTGATGGCCCATGGTGGAGGCGAAGTCAGCAGCTGTACCTTGGCATTGCTGCGTGCTGCACAGCTGACCATCGCCGGGCGAGCGCCACGAACCTTCAAGCTGCGGGTGGCAACGTTGCGCCATTCGGGCATGACCGACAGCAGGCTCGACAGCCTCAATCAGGGTTACGGGCGCTTGTTCCTGCACGATGATCCGAGGGTTGAACTGCTGATGGTGGAGAATCAGGAAGTACTGCCCTTCAACCATCAACGGCCGGTCTCTGCCATGGGGCGAGAAACCAGCCAGCGCAACATGCTGATGATCGGCCACCTGAGCTCAGGTGATTGCCGTGCCACTTTGTGCAGCGACACGTATCTGGCACTCGGGGATTTCTACCAGCGCGTGACCACCTGGAATGGCGGGGTGCATGCCCTGGTCAGTGGTGATTCCCCGCGCAAGCAAGGGCAGTTTCTGGCCTGGCTGAAGAAAACAGCCCAGAGCGCCGGCGTTCCGATCGCCAGCACTTGGCCGTTGTCACTCACCGGGTTGTTTGCGCGCATGGACGAGTGGAGCACCAGCTACTACCGCGAGGTGTACGGTGAACATTATGTCGCCAGTGCCAACCCCAGCAAGGCGGGTCACCGTCACTTGGCTTACATCAGCATTGCCGACCTGCTGGAGGACGTGGATACGCAAATGTCGCCGATATTGACAGAGTTCATGGCTTTTACCCCGGACCCACTGGGTTTCCATTTCAGCCATCCTACCTATTCCAACCCTCGGATGATGGCTCATCTGCGTGGCTTGCAGGCCCGTTGCCTGCGAGACCTTGACTACGAAGAGGGGGTGCACGGCTTTATCCGCCAGGCCTCGCAGTTCCTGCGTCGCCAGCACCTGCCCGAGGAGTGGCTGGCGCAGGTGGGCATCGGTGAAGACGCTGCCCTGCCGAGTACCGCCGCGCAGCAGTTCTTTGGGCTGGATGAAACACAGTTGGTGTGCCTGCTGTTCTCGCCGTTTATCCACCATGGGGAGCGGCTGGAAGGTTATTTGCGTCAATGCCACCCTGGCATGCTGGTGGCCTTGCCTGAGCTGCACAAGGTTCTGCAGGGCAAGCAATCGGCTGACATGTTGCAACAGTGGGTCAGCGACACCAGTGGCCTGCCGATGCCCTTGTTGCAGCACCTCTATCGCAAGCGTCCGGTGCCCGGCGCGAGTGGGAAATCGCACAATGCAGGCGTCATGGCCCATGGCAACACGCCCGCTTGCCAATTGTCCGGGCGATGACGCTGCGCGGCGAGCGACAAGCCGACTTCGCGTATCAGGCGGTCTACCGCTACATGATCAACCTGATCAACGAAGTCAGCACCGATACCCGTGTAAAGCTGCCATCGCTGCGGCAATTGGCGAGGCGCCCGAACGTATCGATCTCGACGATCCAATACGCCTACTCGCTGCTTGAGAAGGAGGGCAGAGTCTACTCGGTGGCCAAGTCGGGTTATTACGCCTGGCCGCTTTCATCAAGCACCGTGGCTGGGGGCGGCGGCGATTTGCTTGACCGGCTCTACGCGGCGGCACGCAACCCATGCATGGCGGTGTTCAGCGGCGATGAACCGGCGCTGCTGGCTTCGCTGGATGGGGCGCTGTTGCGCCTCGAACGGGAGCTGGTGCGCCAGTACCCACGTCATCTGCAACCCTGGTCACAGCCGTGTGGCGTGTGGGAACTGCGTGCGGCGCTGGCGGCGCGGTACACCTCGTCGCCCACGCGTTGCTGGCACGCCGACGACATCTACATCGGTGCCGACCTGCGCGGGGTGCTGGATATCCTGATTGAGGTGCTGGGCCTCAGGGGGACCACGGTGATTGTTGAATCCCCCTGTGACTGGCTGATTTTGCGCCTGTTCCAGGATTGCGCGGTGCGCATCATCGAGTTGCCCTGGACCCCGGAAGGGCGCCTGGACCTGACGACCCTTGACCAACTGTTGCGCGCTGAGCCGGTGCATCTGGTATTGCTGTCGTCAAAGGTCAGCCTGCCATCAGGCAATGCCCTGCCTGCCCATGACCGTCTCAGCCTGGCACAGATGCTGGACCGATACGGTTGCTGGCTGCTGGAAAACGACACCTTTGGCGAGCTGGGTTTCAAGGAGCCCCAGGCGGCCCTGCGCGAGTGGGTGAACCCGGAGCGCCTGATGGTGTTTTCCTCGTTCGAGAAGATACTGGGGGCGGAAGCGCCCTACGGCTATCTGTTATCTCGGCGCATGAGCAGTGAGTTGCAGCGCCAGTTTCTGCTGCGCTCATTCCGCTTATCGTCGATCCGCCAGCGCGCCATCGCCCGCCTTTATCAGAGCGGGCGAATAGACCCGCACTTGCGGGCATTACGCCAACTACTGCAGGCACAAGCGGCTGAAATGAGCGGGCGCCTTGACCAGCATCTGGGGCAGCAGGTGAGTTATCGGATGCCGACTGCCGGGGCGGCGTTCTGGCTGGGTTCCACCCAGGCCGTCGACATGCGTCAGGTCTTCAAGCGCCTGCTTGCCCAGCAGGTCGTGATTGCACCCGGTGAGCTGTTCAGTGTCAGTGGGCTGCATCATCAGCACTTGCGCGTGAGCCATACCTTTCATGGGCAGCCCAACCTGGAGATCGCCTTGGCTGCCATAAGCGAGGCCCTGCGTCAGGCTCAAATGGGATGATTGCGTGAAGTTTCTCTTACTGCTGTGGGATCGATACCGTCGCGCAGTAGTCCAACTCTCAGTAAACTGCCATCTTTTCCGAATCCTTCTTTCCGAGGTTTATGCATGACAATCAGTCCTTTTGCGGGCAAGCCGGCGCCAGCCCAGTTGCTGGTGGATATCCCGCGACTGGTCACGGCCTACTATACCGGCCAGCCTGATGCAGCAATCTCCACCCAGCGCGTGGCGTTCGGTACGTCCGGGCACCGTGGCAGCTCGTTCGAACTGAGCTTCAACGAGTGGCATGTGCTCGCCATCAGCCAAGCGATCTGCCTGTATCGCGAAGCCCAGGGCATCAACGGCCCGCTGTTTGTCGGCCTGGACACCCATGCGTTGTCGACGCCTGCCGGTGCCAGCGCCCTGGAAGTGCTGGCCGCCAACGGCGTGCACGTGATGCTCGCCGAAGGCGATGAATACACACCCACCCCAGCGATTTCCCACGCGATCATCTGCTACAACCGTGGTCGAACCACCGGTTTGGCTGACGGCATCGTCATCACGCCGTCGCATAACCCGCCGCAGAGTGGCGGCTACAAGTACAACCCACCCAATGGCGGCCCGGCCGATACCCACGTGACCAAGTGGATCGAAGCCAAGGCCAATGAACTGCTGGCGAACAAACTGGCCGGGGTCAAGCGCATCACTCACGCGCAGGCGCTCAAGGCCGACACCACCCATCGCCACGATTACCTCAACAGCTATGTGGCCGACCTGGTCAACGTGATCGACATGGACGCCATCCGCAGCGCCGACCTGCGCCTGGGCGTGGATCCGCTGGGTGGAGCAGGGGTGCGCTACTGGTCGGCGATTGCCGAGCACTACCGCTTGAACCTGAACGTAGTGAACACCGAAGTCGACGCGACTTTCCGCTTCATGAGCGTCGACTGGGACGGCCAGATCCGCATGGACCCATCCTCCAGCTACGCCATGCAGGGCCTGATCGGCCTCAAGGAACGGTTCGACGTGGCCTTCGCCTGCGACCCGGACCATGACCGTCACGGTATCGTCACGCCGTCCGGCGGCCTGCTGGCGCCGAACAACTACCTGGCGGTGTCCATCGACTACCTGTTCCAGAACCGTCCGGACTGGCGCGTAGACGCGGCGGTGGGCAAGACCGTGGTCAGCAGCGGCTTGATCGACCGCGTGGCGGCCCGCATCGGCCGTCGCCTGTACGAAGTGCCGGTCGGCTTCAAGTGGTTTGCCGATGGCCTGTTCGAAGGCTCGCTGGGCTTTGGCGGCGAAGAAAGTGCCGGCGCCTCGTTCCTGCGCAAGGACGGCACGGTCTGGAGCACCGACAAGGACGGCCTGATCCCAGCACTCCTGGCCGCGGAAATGACCTCGCGCAAAGGCCAGGACCCGAGCCAGCTCTACCGCGGCCTGACCGATGCCCTCGGCGAGCCGTTCGCGATTCGTGTAGACGCCAAGGCCACCCCGGCGCAGAAAGCCTTGCTGGGCAAGCTGTCGCCGGATCAGGTGACCTCGACCGAACTGGCCGGGGAACGCATTCAGCAGATCCTCAGTCACGCACCGGGCAACAACCAGGCGATCGGCGGCTTGAAGGTGATGACCGACAACGGCTGGTTTGCCGCGCGGCCATCGGGCACCGAGGATATCTACAAGATCTACGCCGAGAGCTTTATCGGTGAGGATCACCTCAAGCAGTTGGTGGAAGAGGCGCAAGTGCTGGTCGACGGCGCCATCTCCGGATAACGCCGTAATAACAATGTGGGAGGGGGCTTGCCCCCGATAGCGGCGTGTCAGTTTGCATCTCTTTTTCTGAAACACAGCCATCGGGGGCAAGCCCCCTCCCACAGTTGATCGAGGTCAGGCCAGGTCTACCAGGACGATTTCGCTGTCCTCGATCGCGGTTACCCGCAATACCTGTTCATTCTCTACAGCCACACCGTCTCGAGCTTGTGCGCGCAAGCCATTGACTTCAATCACGCCCGTCGCCGGTACCAGGTACGCACGGCGTCCGCCGTCCAGCCGGTATTCAGCACTTTCCCCAGCTTTCAGGTTCGCTGCCACCAGCCGCGCATCCGCACGAATGCGCAGGCTCTCGTTGTCCCCGGCCTTGCCGCTGGCCAGTGTCATAAACCCCTCACGATCACCTTTCGGAAATGGCTTGGCGCCCCACGAAGGCGGCAAACCGGCTTCATTCGGAATAATCCAGATCTGGAAAATCTTGGTCGGCGCATCTTCCAGGTTGTACTCGCTGTGGGCGATGCCGGTGCCCGCGCTCATCACCTGTAGATCGCCGGCCTCGGTACGGCCTTTATTGCCAAGGTTATCGGCATGGCTGATCGCACCTTCACGCACATAGGTGATGATCTCCATGTCGCGGTGCGGGTGCTGCGGGAAGCCGGTGCCAGGCGCAATGATGTCGTCGTTCCACACCCGCAGGTTGCCCCAGTGCATGCGCTTGGGGTCGTGATACTCGGCGAACGAAAAGTGGTGATGGGCGTCAAGCCAGCCATGGTGGGCACCGCCCAGGGATTTGAAAGGTCGAAGTTCAAGCATGATCGTCTCCTGTGGATGGCCCTATGATCCTGCAGCCCATGATCGATAAAAAGCGTAAAAAATGCCTGATTCCTATCGATTTAATGGATTGGTTAGCGGCGTTTTGACTTTCAGTTCATCGCCTAACTGCATGACCGCAAAGCAATTGGCTGGCACTGAACGTCGATTCCGGCGACCATGGCGCACTTGTCAGAACCCAGCTCATCGCAGGAGTCCGCGTGTCGCAACAAAAGCCTGATCTTCCTCCCGAACTGCGCCCCTTGGCCGAAATGCCGCTATTGAAACGCCTGGCCGCGCGCCTGTTTGGCCACGGCCTGACCCGCTTGCGCGCCCAGCACCGGTTTTCCTGGTTGCACGGACAGGCCGACGGTTTTCGCAGTGGGCACGAGGCGGGCGTGGAGTACGGTTACCGCGAAGGCAAGGCCGACGGCATCGAGGAAGGCCGGCAGGTCCTGTTGATTCGTGATTTCCGCCCGGATGAGCACCGTGCGCCGGGCGTGGACGATAGCCTGTTCGATGATTGGCGCCTGCCGCTCACCGCCGAGTTGAAGAAGCGTATCAAGGCAGATGTCGCGCGATTGCTGCCGGCCCATGCCCAGCCCAGTGCGGCGCAATGGAAGATGATTTTCAGCGATACGCCCTCAACGTCGGTGATTGCCGGAGCTGGCGCGGGTAAATCCACCTCGCTGGTGCTGCGTATCCTGTTGTTGACCCATTATCTGGGCTTTGAGCTGAGTTCGATGACGGTGGTGACCTTTACCCGGGAGTCGCGCAAAGACTTCATCAACAAGCTCATGGAAATTCTCAGCCTGTGGGGCCGACCCCTGGGTATGAAAGAAGCGCAGGCCGTGGTGCGCACCTTTCACTCGCGCATTCTGCCGATGGTGCGCAGCCTGCCGGGCTTTGAACGCCTGCAAGCGTTCGAAAACCTCAGCTCGGGTTTTGACGACGCCGACAGCAACCCCTTTGACTTGCGTATCAACGACGCCCAACGCCAGCAGATGAATGCCTGTTATCACCACCTGCACGGGCGGCACGCACGCTTTCGCGAGCTGATTGCGCCGCTGGCGCGCCATGGGCTGCAGCTCAAGGAGTTGGAGCGTGATCACCCTGACGTACAAAAACGCGTAGCGGTGACCGAACTGGCAGCCAAGCGTGATGAAGAACTCTGTGATGTGATCGAGGACCTGTGGTTCCGCGCCGGTGCCTGGCCGATCAAAGGCATCGAACCCAATCGCCAGACCGTGGAGATCAATGGCGCGCAATTTCATTGCCATGGCTATATCCCCGAGCTGGACGCCTGGGTGGTGCTGGGTTTCGATGCTCGGGAAAATGCTCAGCTCAGCCGGCCCAACGCGAAACTGTCAGTGCGCGCCGAGTGGGCGGTAAAGCGCACACTGTTTCAAGCTTTCTGTCGTAAGCCATTGATATGGCTCGATAGCTACGAATCATCAAAACGCCTTTTGAGTAGCCTGGCCGGTGATGCCGCTGCCGGGCCAGGCTTCGATTACAAAGTCAAAGGCGAGCTGGCGTCGGCGCCGTTGCTGGACAGTTTCGTGATGGCGGCCGGCTTTATCGAGAACCTCGGGCTGGATGTGCCTACCGCGGTTGGGCAGATGAGTTTCGCCAAGGATGATCCAGACCGCTTCTTCTTCGAGGCCCTGAGCATTTTCTGGAAGGCCCTGGAAGATCACCTGCTGGACCAGTCGCCGCCGATCATGACCTACAACCGCATGTTTTCGCTGTTCGGCGAGAACACCCCGGAAAACCTCAAGCTGCTCAGCGATCCGTTGTTACGGCCGCTGTCGCACCTGATGATCGACGAGTTTCAGGATGTTTCGCCACAGATCGTCTCGTGGATCCGCGCCAGCCTGCGTGAGATCCGCAGCCGTGGCCCGGCCATGCACGTCGGGCGCGGCGCCCAGCATTCATCACTGTTGTGTGTGGGGGATGACTGGCAGTCGATCTACGGCTGGCGTGGGAGTTCGCCCAAGTACTTCATGGAATTCAACAAGGAGTTCCCGTCGCCGGCCACCACCCGAGTGATGCTGGGCGAGAACTACCGCAGTCACCAGCACATCATCGACGCGGCCGAGCACATCGTGCGTGCCGCACCGGCTATCCCCGGCAAGAAAGCCAAGGCCAGCGGGGCGCCCAAGGATCTGGTGCCGGTCAAGGTGCTGGAGCGCGACGACGCTGCATTGGGACGGCAGTTGCTGGAGCATTACCAACGCGGTAAATCAGTGTTAATGCTTTATCGAAAAAGTAGCGATAAGTTACTGATTCAAGAGCATATCCAGCCTGCAGTTAATGTGGATTCTAGCTTGCCACCTCCAGCGCGCAGGCTGAAACAATTGACCTACCACAGCGCCAAGGGGCTGCAGGCCGATGCGGTATTCCTGCTTGGGGATTGCCAGCATGTCACCCATTCCCCGTATAAAAACCAGGTCTACCGCATGGCGGGCCTGGGCAAGGACGGGGACAGCGAGCCGTATGACAACGCCCAGAAAGACGAGGTGTTGCGCCTGGCGTATGTGGGCATCACCCGGGCGGTGAGTCATTGCTACTGGTATGTGGAAAAGCCCGAAGGCCAGGCAGTGAATGCGCCCAAGGCCTCAGAACGGGTAGATGGCAAGAAAGCCTTCTTCGACGACCAACGCAATTAACAGATCGATGCCATTCAAATGTGGGAGGGGGGCTTGCCTCCTCCCACAGAAGATAGGCGCTGTCTGAAGGATCGAGTTCAGGCCCGCAGGGACTGCGGCGGCACAAACGACTCCAACTCATCCTCCACCGCCTCGATGATCCGCTCCACATCGGCGGCATTCATCACCGTGGCGCAAGGGATGCCGGCGATGGCGATCAACGTCTCGCCGCTGGCCCGGTCGAACAGGCGGGCAATCATGCTGCCGGGCGCGTCCATGCTGCCCTCGAAGCCCATCGGATGGAAATGCCAGCGCATCAGTTGGCAGGCGTTGGGGAACGTCACTTTGTTCATGTTGCCCACCTTGTTCATTGAGCGCTTCCTTTAGCTCGCGGCAGGGGGCCACGACCTTCACTGGTCGTGGCGTTGTAGAGCTTAAAAATAGCATTCGTTCGTCACCGCAAGGTGACTTTTTCGGCCCCGTTCGGCGGTTGTTTTCCATAAGGTTGATGTGGGTCATGTCCTACTTGTGATTGGGCAATAGGCCATTAGTCAGAAGTACCAATTGGCCATTGAAGCACCCGCAGAAATTCGGCAATCTCCAGGGTTTACCCGCCGCAGAGCCTTCCATGCCCGACATCGCTGCAGACGATGAATGCCATCAATCCCGCGCCACACGCGAACTGGTGTTGCGCCACCACCTTTGCTGGCGCCACCGGGACCTGGAAGGCGTGATGTCCTACTACCACCCGGAAATCCAATACCACGACTTTTTCCAGAACCGTGTCGTCGGTTTCGCCGGCTTGCGCGATTACCTGCAAGCCAGCATGCCCCGTCAGGCTGACGAAGCGATCGAGCACAGCGACCGTATCCGCGCCGACGGCGATACCGCGTTCATCCAGTACCGCATCACCTTGCGGGGCAGCCAGGGCCTGGTGTCGTTCCGCACCAGCGAAGCCATAACGGTGCGCGACGGGTTGATCTGGCGGGTCAACGAATATGCTTCGCTGGTGCATGAACAGCCGGCCCAGGCCGCACGGCCCTCTGTCAGCCGCCTGGGCCTGTCGCCCCAGCAATTGGGGCACATGGCCAATGACCTGCAGCAGTATTTCGAACGCAAACAACCCTACCTGGACCCCGAGCTGGACCTGCAGCGAGTAGCCAAGGAGTGCGGCTACAGCCGCAATCAGATTTCCTACCTGTTGAACCAGGTGTTGGGACAAAGCTTCTACCGTTACGTCAACCAGGCAAGGCTTCAGCATTTACTGGCCGCGCTGGACCAGGCCGCACCGCCGATAAAGGTCGATGACCTGGCGTTTGCTGCCGGTTTCAACTCGCTGTCGGCGTTCTACAGTGCGTTCCGCCAGCATACGGGCCAGTCGCCCAAGGCCTACGTCAAACAAATTTCTGTGCGTGCACGCGCGCAAGACAACCCATGACACGGCGCTCTAGGATCGACCCTATCAAAACGAGGTAGGGGAACCTGGCATGCCGGCATGGCGCACTATCAGCTTATGGATGGACCAGTTGGACGACCCGCTGCAAGCGCGGCCGACGCTGGAGCATGACCTGGACGTCAACGTGGCCATTATCGGCGCCGGTTACACCGGGCTGTGGACGGCGTACTACCTGAAGCGCCAGGCCCCCGAGCTGAAAATCGCCATTATCGAAGCGCAAACCGCCGGTTTCGGCGCCTCCGGTCGCAATGGCGGCTGGCTGATGGGCAATCTGCTGGGCGAAGATCGCTTGCTCGCCGGCCTGAATCCCGAGCAACGCCGTGCGTCGTTTGACCTGTTGCACGCCATTCCCGACGAAGTGGCCCAAGTGCTGGCACGTGAAGGCATCGACTGCGACTACCGAAAGGGCGGCGTGCTGTACTGCGCCGCGCGTTACCCCGAGCAGGAAGGCAGCCTGCGCCGCTACCTGGAAAAACTCTACGCCCAGGGCCTGACCGAAGCCGACTACCGCTGGCTCGGCCCGCAGCAGTTGGCCGAACAGATCCGCATCGCCAAACCCTACGGCGGCATTTACGCCCCCCACGTCGCGACCATCAACCCTGCCAAGCTGGTGCGCGGCCTGGCGCGGGTGGTCGAGAGCATGGGCGTGACAATCTACGAAAACAGCCCGGTCACCCACTGGCAGTCCGGCAGCCTGCGCACCGCAAAGGCCAGCGTGCGTGCCGCCTGGGTGGTGCCGGCGGTGGAAGGCTATGCCACCACCTTGCCGCCGCTGGGTCGCTACCAGCTGCCGGTGCAAAGCCTGATCGTCGCCACCGAGCCATTGCCGGCCAGTACCTGGGATGAAATCGGCCTGAGCCATGGTCAGGCTTTTAGCGAAAGCAGTCGCCAGGTCACCTATGGCCAGCGTACAGCGGACAACCGCCTGGTGTTCGGTGCGCGCGGCGGTTATCAGTTTGCCGGGAAGCTGCGCCATGACTTCGATTTGACCGACAGCGAAGTCGAGCTGCGTCGCTACCTGTTTGGTGAACTGTTCCCACAGCTCAAGAACGTGAGGATCAGCCATTCCTGGGGCGGCAACCTGGGCATGTCGCGCAATTTCCGCCCGCACATGCTCTGCGACCACAAGACCGGCATCGCGCTGTCCGGCGGTTACGGCGGGGAGGGCGTTGGCGCGACCAACCTGGGCGGCCGCACCCTGGCCGACCTGATCCTGGGGC
Source organism: Pseudomonas sp. DR208 (assembly GCF_019823005.1). NCBI lineage: Bacteria > Pseudomonadati > Pseudomonadota > Gammaproteobacteria > Pseudomonadales > Pseudomonadaceae > Pseudomonas > Pseudomonas sp. DR208. Next base: position 3,565,334 of record NZ_CP081944.1, on the reverse strand, counting down.
GCGACACCCCATTAACCCATCAACCCTGGGTCATCCGCGAACGCGGCCTCGAGGCACTCAAGCCCTGGGAGCCCGAGCCCTGCCGCTGGCTGGGCTACAACGCGATCATTCGCAGTTTTGTCCATGAAGACCAGGTACTGGCCAACCCCAATACCACGCCTTGGCGTCGCAAGCTGGCGACGAGCGTGGCTGGGTTCATGGAAGGTTTCATGCACTAAGTCACTTCATCCACACGGGAAAGCCCATGAGCATCACTCAATTCAAAGACACGCTGAACGCCTCCCTGCCGGACTCATCGCCCGTCGCCGTGCCCCTGGGCGAACCCATTGCCGTTGCGTCGACACTGAGCGTGGAGCGCGACGACGGTGTCGAGACCGGCATCTGGGAGTGCACCCCCGGGCGCTGGCGTCGACAGATCACATCCCAGGAGTTCTGCCACTTTATCCAGGGCCGCTGCACCTTCACCCCGGACAACGGTGAAGTCGTTCATATACAAGCCGGTGATGCACTGATGTTGCCGGCCAACAGCACCGGCATCTGGGATATCCAGGAGACCGTGCGCAAGACCTATGTATTGATCCTGTAACGCTTTGATCCTTGATCGCCTGCCATAAAAACAGCCCTAAAACCGCCAGGAAATCGAACCATGAAAGCCATTGCCCTGTTGCCCTTGATGTTGGTGGCCTCTATCAGCCAGGCCGCCGAGACGGTGAAAATCTACAACTGGTCGGACTACATTGCGCCGGACACCACCAAGAACTTCCAGAAAGAAACCGGTATCGGTTTCACCTATGACGTGTACGACAGCAATGAAACCCTCGACGGCAAGTTGATGACCGGTAAATCCGGCTACGACGTGGTGTTCCCGTCCAACCATTTCATGGCGCGGCAAATCCAGGGCGGCGCTTTGAAGAAACTCGACAAGAGCCAGTTGCCCAACTGGAAAAACCTCAACCCGGTGCTGCTCAAGGCCCTGGAAAACAACGACCCGGGCAATGCCCATGGTTTCCCGTACCTGTGGGGCAGCACCGGCATCGGCTACAACATCGACAAGGTCAAGGCCGTACTGGGCGACAATGCGCCGGTGGATTCCTGGGACTTGATCTTCAAGCCGGAAAACATGGCCAAGCTGCAGAAGTGCGGGGTGGCGATCCTCGACAACGGCCCGGAACTGCTGCCGGCCGCGCTCAACTACCTGGGCTTGCCGCACCACAGCAAGAAACCCGAGGACTACAAGAAGGCTGAAGACCTGCTGATGAAAGTGCGGCCTTACGTGGCGTACTTCCACTCCTCGAAATACACCGCCGACCTGGCCAATGGCGACATCTGCGTGGCCGTCGGCTTCTCCGGCGACATCCTGCAAGCCGAAAGCCGCGCCAAGGAAGCCAAGAACGGCGTGAACATCGGCTACAACATCCCCAAGGAAGGCGCCGCCATCTGGTTCGACATGGTCGCGATGCCCGCCGACGCGCCGGATGAAAAAGCTGGTTATGCGTTCATGAACTACCTGCTACGCCCGGAAGTAATGGCCGGCATCACCAACTACGTGCATTACGCCAATGGCAACCAGGCCGCCGACAGCCTGGTGGACCCGGCGATCAAGGCGGATACCAAGGTGTATCCAAGCCCGGTAATGATGGGCAAGTTGTTCGCGTTGGAAGCGATGCCGCTGAATATCGACCGGGTGCGTACACGGGTGTGGAACACCATTCGCACGGGTCGCTGAAGGGCGGGGCGGTGAGCGGCCCACGCACAGCTCAGGGATTTTCCAGATCATGCCCCAACGACTGGATAAACAACGAAAACAGCTCCGGCTGTGACGAGATATCCAGCTTGGCGTACAAATGCCGACGGTGCACCTTCACCGTGTCCGGCGAGATGTTCAGGCGCTCGGCCATGGCCTTGGACGAGAACCCGCGCAGCACCAGGCGGGCGATTTCCAGTTCGCGGTCCGAGAGCACCCCGCAGCCGAACTGACTCAGCGCATCCCGGATCTGGCTGTCCATCGCCGGGGCGCGCTGGGTGCTTTGCTGCCAATGCTGTTGCATCAGCGGCAACACCCAGGCCGCTACGGTGGTCATCAACCCGGTTTCCTCAAAGCTGAAGCGCCGCTGCATGCCCAACGACAGCGATAACGTCCCGGCGCCCTGCAGTTGCAGGATGAATTGCACCTCGTCTTCCAGCACGTTGTCGTGGAAGTAGTTGAGGAAGTACTCACTCTGGCGAAAATGATCCGGCGCCACTTCCTCCAGGCGGTACACCCCGCTGGCATACCCCTCGCGACAGGCCTGGAAGAACGGGTCGAGCAAATACAAGCCATTGAGGTACGCCAGCATCGACGCTGGTTTGCTGCTGGGCTGGGCGTCGTATTCTTCCAGGGCCAGTGGCGGGCCCTCCAAGGGGTAGAAGATCGCCAGGGCGTTATCGAAGGGCAGGCACTGGTGCAGCAACAGCACCAACTGCTTCCAGAAACGCTCAGTGCCGATGTGCGCAACGGTGCGGCCCAGACCGGCGTGCATCCCCACCTCGCGAAACAGGCTCATGTGACAGGCTCCCGCCGGCAAAAAGATCGGCCAAGGGTTCGGCTTTTGCCGGGTGGCGTCAAGGGGAGTACGCCAATAGGGGAATTGGCCGACATGCCCTCACGTATTAACGTCCGCATCATTCAGCGGGAAACATATCCCGTGACTTATCAGATTTTTCGTTTCTGCCTCATACCAAGAACAACGACAGAGGATAACGATATGAGCACTTCCCCCACGCCCGAAGGCGTGCTGAAACCCACCTTGAGTGTGTTCGATGTGGTCGCCATTACCGTATCAGCGGTGACGCCGGCCAGTTCCGTGTTTGTGATCGCACCGTTTGCCATCCAGCAGGCCGGCAGCGGGGTGTTCCTGGCGTTTGTGATGGCCGGTCTGCTCGCGCTGATGTTTGCCTTTTGCTACGCCGAACTGGGCCGTGCCCACAACAGCGCCGGTGGCGAGTATGTGTACGCCAAGCGTGTGTTCGGCGGCATGGCGGGTTATGCGACGTTCCTGACCGTGCTGGTGATGTTGCTGTTTATTCCTCCGGTACTGGCTACGGGCGCGGCAACTTACCTGAATAACGCCCTGGGCACGAAGTTTGATTCGCAGACTGTGGCCCTGGTGATCGTGGTGTGCAGCTACGCCCTGGGCATCCTCAATATCAAGCTCAATGCCTGGATCACCGGCACCTGCCTGTTGCTGGAAGTCGCAGCGCTGCTGGTGATCGTGGTGATCGGCTTTGGCAACCCGGTGCAACCGGCCAGCGTGCTGTTCCAGCCGCAGATCGTCGAAAACGGCGTGTTGCACCTGGCGCCCTGGGCCCTGGTGATCGGTGCCGTGGGCATCGGCCTGTTTTCCTACAATGGCTACGGGCCGGCGGTGTTGCTCGCCGAAGACATGAAATGCGGCGGCAAAGGCGTGCACAAGGCGGTGCTGTGGTCCCTGGGCCTGGTGGTGGTCATCGAATTGGTGCCAATCACCGCCCTATTGATCGGCGCGCCGTCCCTCAGCGAGATGATCAGCAGCCCTGACCCCATCGGCTACCTGCTGACCAGCCACGGCAATGAAACCCTGTCACGCCTGGTCAGTGCCGGGATCTTCCTGTCGGTGTTCAATGCGATCGTCGCCATCGTGATCCAGATCGGCCGCGTGGTGTTCAGCAGCGGGCGCGATGCGCTGTGGACGCCGGGCATCAACAAACTGTTCACACGCATTCACCCGCGCTGGGATTCGCCGTGGTTGGCGACGCTGTTCCTGGCGATCCCTTCGGCGCTGCTGAGTTTCAGCTCCAACCTGGCCGACCTGACCTCGTTCAGCGTATTGCTGATCATGCTGGTGTACCTGGTGGTGGCGTTGAGCGCGTTGATGAGCCGCGTGCTGCTGCGTGACCGCGAGCATCCCTACCGCATGCCGCTGTGGCCGCTGCCGGCGTTGGTGGCAGTGCTGGGCGCGGGCTATCTGTTAATGACCTTGATCGTGGCGGCCTCGATCCGCGACGTCATGATCATCCTCGGCCTGCTGGCCCTGTCGGTGATCCTGTATTGCATCAGTGGCCGGTTGAGTCCGGTCTTCCAGAAATTGTAAGGAGTGGTTATGCGCGCACGTCAATTGGGCATCACGTTAGGGCTGGGCACGCCCGGTGAGTGGAACGCCATCACCGATGTGCCGGGGGTGCGGGTCGGGCACAGCACGCTCAAGACCCGCATCGATGGCAAGCAGGTGCGCACCGGCGTCAGTGTGATCCAGCCGCGCGCGGGAGAAGCACGCCTGCAACCGTGCTTTGCCGGGTACCACGTGCTCAATGGCAATGGTGACGCCACCGGTCTCGAGTGGGTCAGCGAAGCGGGGCTGTTGACCACGCCGCTGGCGATCACCAACACCCACAGCATCGGCATCGTGCGCGACAGCCTGATTGCCCTGGAGCGCGAGCGCCTGGCCGATCCGGCAGTGTATTGGTGCATGCCGGTGGTGATGGAAACCTATGACGGCCTGCTCAACGACATCTGGGGCCAGCACGTGGGGCCCGAGCATGTGCGTGAAGCGGTGGACAACGCCGAAACCGGCCCGGTACAGGAGGGCGCGGTCGGCGGAGGTACCGGGATGATCTGCCACGAGTTCAAGGGCGGCATCGGCACATCCTCGCGGTGCCTGCCGGCGGAGCAGGGCGGCTGGACCGTCGGCGTGCTGGTGCAGGCCAACCATGGCAAGCGCCAGGAACTGCGGGTGGATGGCTACCCGGTGGGGCGCAGCCTGACGGACATTGCGTCGCCGTTCGCCGAGCAAGGCACGCCGGGCATGGGTTCGATTGTGGTGATCATCGCCACAGACGCGCCGTTGCTGCCGCACCAATGCCAGCGCCTGGCACAACGTGCATCCATCGGCATCGCCCGCACCGGCGGCGGCACCGAGGACTCCAGCGGCGATCTGTTCCTGGCATTTGCCACGGGTAACCAGGACTTGCCACCGGCCGATTACGGGCGCAAGGGCCTGCCGTTCAGCAGTGCATTGCAGATGGTCAACAATGACCATATTTCGCCGCTGTTCAGCGCGGCGGCGGAGGCCGTGGAGGAGGCAATCGTCAATGCGATGCTGGCCGGGGAGGACATGCTCACCGATCAAGGCGTGCGCGTGCCGGGCCTGGACGCCGACACGCTGTTGGCGGCATTGCACAACACCGGCTGGAGTGTGTCCCGGAAATAGGGGGCACACTTACTGATGACTGTAAGTAGTGGCTGTTTAATGTTGCCAATGGCACCGTGGCAATATATTGGATCCATTAATAGCGAATGCCACTCAACTTGAGCGGCATTAGTGCTATTTAATATTTAAATACCGGCGCGGTGTTTTTTGTCGGACAACATCGGTACTGCCCAATAAACATGGAGCGGAACTTACCTGGGGTGTTTGCCTGCCGATTTTTAGTGCTGGAAAAGATGTAGACGAAAGATTTCAAGTTGTGTCAGTTTTCTTACGCCTTCAAAAGAGGCGAGTGATAGGACGATCTCGCCCGCGGGGTTCCTATCGATCAAAGACTGATGCACTTGCAAACAAGGAAGTACGTTTATGTCAAAAGTAAAAGACAAGGCTATCGTGTCGGCGGCGCAAGCCAGCACCGCTTACTCGCAAATCGATAGCTTCAGCCATTTGTACGACCGTGGCGGCAACCTCACGATCAATGGCAAACCCTCCTATTCCGTTGACCAGGCGGCCACCCAGCTGCTGCGCGACGGCGCCGCGTACCGGGACTTTGACGGCAACGGCAAGATCGACCTGACCTACACCTTCCTGACCTCGGCCTCCTCGAGCACCATGAACAAACATGGCATCGCGGGCTTCAGCCAGTTCAATGCCCAGCAGAAAGCACAGGCCGTACTGGCCATGCAATCCTGGGCGGACGTGGCCAACGTCACCTTCACCGAGAAAGCCACCGGCGGTGACGGCCACATGACCTTCGGCAACTACAGCAGCGGCCAGGACGGCGCGGCCGCCTTCGCCTACCTGCCCGGCACCGGCGCAGGCTACGACGGCACCTCGTGGTACCTGACCAACAACAGCTACACGCCGAACAAGACCCCGGACCTGAACAACTACGGCCGGCAGACCCTCACTCACGAAATCGGCCATACCCTGGGTCTGGCCCACCCTGGCGACTACAACGCCGGGAACGGCAACCCGACCTACAACGACGCGACCTATGGACAGGACACGCGCGGCTACAGCTTGATGAGCTACTGGAGCGAGAGCAACACCAACCAGAACTTCAGCAAGGGTGGGGTCGAGGCTTACGCGTCCGCTCCGCTGATCGACGACATCGCGGCGATCCAGAAGCTCTACGGCGCCAACTACAACACCCGTGCCGGCGACACCACCTACGGCTTCAACTCCAACACCGGGCGTGACTTCTACAGCGCCACCTCCAATGCCGACAAGCTGGTGTTCTCGGTGTGGGATGGCGGTGGCAACGACACCCTGGACTTCTCCGGCTTCACCCAGAACCAGAAGATCAACCTCAATGAAGCGTCGTTCTCCGACGTGGGCGGCCTGGTGGGCAACGTGTCCATCGCCAAGGGCGTGACCGTCGAGAACGCTTTCGGCGGTGCCGGCAACGATTTGATCATCGGCAATAACGCGGCCAATGTGATCAAGGGCGGGGCCGGCAACGACCTCATCTACGGTGGCGGCGGGGCGGACCAATTGTGGGGCGGCGCGGGCAACGACACCTTTGTGTTCGGTGCCAGCTCCGATTCCAGGCCGGGCGCGGCGGACAAGATCTTTGACTTTACCTCCGGTTCCGACAAGATCGACCTGTCCGGCATCACCAAGGGCGCAGGCCTGACCTTCGTCAATGCCTTTACCGGGCATGCCGGCGATGCAGTCCTCACCTACGCCGCAGGTACCAACCTGGGCACCCTGGCTGTGGACTTCTCCGGGCACGGCGTGGCGGACTTCCTCGTCACCACCGTCGGCCAGGCTGCGGTCAGCGACATCGTAGCGTGATGCACGGGCGCGGCGCTTCGGCGCCGCGCCTTACGGATGGAGCATGAAGATGCGGCGTATGTTTAATGTGATCGCCTGCGTGTTGCAGGTGATGTTCGTGTCGGCAGGAGCCCACGCAATGGCGAGCAGTCTCGTATTACCTACCTCCGCCCAGTTGGCCGGGCATTGGCAGTTGCACCAGCAGGATCAGGTCTGCGCGCTGGACCTGCTGGAACAGGCCAATGCCTTGGGCGGCGATGTGGCGTGTGTCGCAAACTGGTTGGGCGACAAGCCTCTGACCTGGACGCCAACACCCGACGGTATCTGGCTGATGAACGCCGAAGGCAGTGGTATTACTCACCTCAACCGACAGAAAGAAGGTGAATATAAAGGCCGCACACCGACGGGTCTTGAAGTTGTACTGCAACGCGCACCTTAGTTGCCGTTATAAGTAAATAACTTGATTTCATTAGTTGACCGCTTCGTTCGCCGGGGCTGGGGAAACTATTGCGCGTAATTTGGTTCAAGGAAGATCAGACACCATGGCAAAATCCCATGCCGCCGCGCCGTTATTCAAGGCGCTGGGTGAGTACAAGAGTATTTTGATCAGCATTGGCTGTTTCACGGCGTTGATCAACCTGCTGATGCTGGTGCCGTCGATTTATATGCTGCAAGTGTATGACCGCGTGCTGTCCTCCCAGAATGAAACCACCCTGGTGATGCTGACGCTGATGGTCGTGGGCTTCTTTGCGTTTATTGGCCTGCTGGAGGTGATCCGCAGTTTTATCGTGATCCGCATCGGCAGCCAACTGGAGCGGCGTTTCAACTTGCGCGTGTACAAGGCTGCATTCGAACGCAACCTGCAACGCGGCCAGGGGCACGCCGGGCAGTCCCTGGGGGATTTGACCCATATTCGCCAATTCATCACCGGGCCGGCGCTGTTCGCGTTTTTTGATGCGCCGTGGTTTCCCATCTACCTGTTTGTGATTTTCCTGTTCAACGTGTGGCTTGGCGTGTTGGCCACGGCCGGCGCCGTGCTGCTGATCGGCCTGGCGTGCCTGAATGAATACCTGACCAAAAAGCCCTTGGGCGAGGCCAGTGGTTACTCCCAGCAATCCACGCAACTGGCCACCAGCCACCTGCACAATGCCGAGACCATCCAGGCCATGGGCATGCTCGGCGCACTGCGCAGCCGTTGGTTCGCGTTGCATTCGCAGTTTCTTGGCTTGCAGAACAAGGCCAGTGATACCGGCTCGGTGATCACCTCCCTGAGCAAATCCCTGCGCCTGTGCCTGCAATCGCTGGTGCTCGGCCTGGGGGCGTTGCTGGTGATCAAGGGCGATATGACCGCCGGGATGATGATCGCCGGCTCCATCCTGATGGGCCGGGTGCTCAGCCCCATCGACCAGTTGATCGCGGTGTGGAAGCAATGGAGTTCGGCCAAGCTGGCCTATCAGCGCCTGGATGACTTGCTGCGCGAGTTCCCCCCGGAGGTCGAGCAGATGAAGCTGCCGGCGCCCAAGGGCCAGGTCAGCTTCGAACAGGTCAGCGCCGGCCCGCCCGGGCGGCGTATGGCGACCTTGCACCAGGTCAGCTTCAATCTGGGCGCCGGCGAAGTGCTCGGTGTGCTCGGGGCGTCGGGCTCCGGCAAATCCACCCTGGCCCGTGTGCTGGTGGGCGTATGGCCGACACTGGCTGGCACCGTGCGCCTGGATGGCGCCGACATCCATCGCTGGGACCGCGACGACCTGGGCCCGCACATCGGCTACCTGCCCCAGGACATCGAGTTGTTCAGCGGCAGCATCGCCGACAACATCGCACGCTTTCGCGAGGCCGACCCCGAGCAGGTGGTGCGTGCCGCACAGCAGGCCGGTGTACATGAACTGATCCTGCGTTTGCCCCAGGGCTACGACACCGTGCTGGGCGACAACGGCGGCGGCCTGTCCGGCGGCCAGAAGCAACGGGTGGCCCTGGCCCGCGCCCTGTACGGCGGGCCGCGCCTGATCGTGCTGGATGAGCCCAACTCCAACCTCGACACCGTGGGCGAAGCCGCCCTGGCCAGCGCCATCGTGCAGATGAAAGCCCAGGGCAGCAGCGTGGTGCTGGTGACCCATCGTTCGTCGGCGCTGGCCCAGGCCGACAAGTTGCTGGTGCTCAGCGACGGTCATTTGCAAGCGTTCGGGCCGAGCCAGGAGGTGCTTCGCGCATTGTCCGGCCAGCAGGAAACGCCCAGGGAGAAAACGGGCGTGAGTTTCAGTCGTCAGTACCAGGCCGCAAGGAATCCAGGCGCATGAGCAGCATCACAGTTGAACCACGCTTCAAAGAGCACGACGCCAGGTTTTTTACGCGCATGGGATGGTTGCTGACCGTGGTCGGCGCCGGCGGGTTTTTCCTGTGGGCCAGCCTGGCACCACTGGACCAGGGCATCCCGGTACAGGGCACGGTGGTGGTGTCGGGCAAGCGCAAGGCCGTGCAAACCCTCAGCCCGGGCGTCGTCAGCCGGATCCTGGTGAAGGAGGGCGAGCTTGTAAAACAAGGCCAGCCGTTGTTCCGCCTTGACCAGACCCAGCACCAGGCCGACGTGCAATCCCTGCAAGCCCAGTACCGCATGGCCTGGGCCAGCGTGGCGCGCTGGCAGAGCGAGCGCGACAACCTCGCCAGCATCCGCTTTCCCGTCGAACTCAGTGCCGATCCCGACCCCGCCCTGGCGTTGGTGCTGGAAGGCCAGCGCCAGTTGTTCAGCAGTCGCCGCGAAGCTTTTGCCCGCGAGCAGGCCGGCATCCGCGCCAATATCGAGGGCGCCACCGCACAGCTGGGCGGTATGCGCCGTGCGCGCACTGACCTGACCGCCCAGGCCCAGTCCCTGCGCGATCAACTGAGCAACCTGCAACCCCTGGCCGACAACGGCTACATCCCGCGCAACCGCTTGATGGAGTACCAGCGGCAGTTGTCCCAGGTGCAACAGGACCTGGCGCAAAACACCGGCGAAAGTGGCCGTGTGGAGCAGGGCATTCTCGAGTCGCGCCTCAAGCTGCAACAACACAGTGAGGAATATCAAAAAGAGGTACGCAGCCAGTTGGCCGATGCGCAACTGCGCAGCCTGACCCTGGAGCAGCAACTCACCTCGGCCGGGTTCGACCTGCAGCACAGCGAAATCAACGCCCCGGCGGATGGCATTGCGGTCAATCTCAGCGTGCACACCGAGGGCGCCGTGGTCCGCGCCGGCGAAACCCTGCTGGAAATCGTGCCCCAGGGCACGCGCCTGGAAGTGGAAGGGCACCTGCCGGTACACCTGGTGGACAAGGTCGGCACGCACCTGCCGGTGGACATCCTCTTCACCGCCTTCAACCAGAGCCGCACGCCCCGGGTGCCGGGGGAGGTCAGCCTGATTTCCGCGGACCAGATGCTCGATGAAAAGACCGGTGCGCCTTACTACGTGCTGCGCACCACGGTCAGCGAAGCGGCCTTGGAAAAACTCCATGGGCTGGTGATCAAGCCGGGCATGCCCGCCGAGATGTTCGTGCGCACCGGCGAGCGCTCGTTGCTCAATTACCTGTTCAAGCCGCTGCTCGACCGTGCCGGCTCGGCGCTGACCGAGGAATGAGCATGAAACCCGTGTTTATTACCTTGCTGTTGACCTGCGCCAGTGCCCAGGCGGCCATGGGCCCGTTCGATGTGTACGAGCAGGCCCTGCGTAACGATCCGGTGTTTCTCGGTGCGATCAAGGAGCGCGACGCCGGCCTGGAAAACCGCACCATCGGCCGCGCCGGGCTACTGCCCAGGCTGTCGTACAACTACAACAAGGGCCGTAACAACTCCCAGGCCACCTTGCCAGACGGGCGCGGTGGCAATTATCACGACGACCGTAACTACAACAGCTACGGCTCCACCTTCAGCCTGCAACAGCCGCTGTTCGACTATGAGGCCTACGCCAACTACCGCAAGGGCGTGGCCCAGGCGCTGTTTGCCGATGAAAGCTTTCGTGACAAGAGCCAGGCGTTGCTGGTGCGGGTGCTGACCTACTACACCCAGGCCTTGTTCGCCCAGGACCAGATCGACATCGCCCGCGCCAAGAAGAAGGCCTTCGAGCAACAGTTCCAGCAGAACCGGCACTTGTTCCAACAGGGCGAGGGCACTCGCACGGACATTCTGGAAGCCGAATCGCGCTACGAGCTGGCCACCGCCGAAGAGATCCAGGCGCTGGATGAACAGGACGCGTCCTTGCGCGAGCTGGGCGCCTTGATCGGCGTACAGAGCGTCGACATCCACGACCTGGCGCCACTGAACCAGGGTTTTGCCGCGTTCACCCTGACCCCGGCCAACTACGACACCTGGCATGAGCTGGCGATCAGCAACAACCCCACGCTGGCCTCCCAGCGCCAGGCCCTGGAAGTGGCGCGTTATGAAGTGGAGCGCAACCGTGCCGGGCATCTGCCCAAGGTCACGGCGTATGCCAGTTCGCGCCAGCAGGAATCCGACAGCGGTAACACTTACAACCAGCGCTACGACACCAACACCATTGGTGTCGAAGTCAGCCTGCCGCTGTATGCCGGTGGTGGCGTCTCGGCCTCCACCCGCCAGGCCAGCCGCGCCATGGAGCAGGCCGAGTACGAGCTTGAGGGCAAGACCCGGGAAACCCTGATCGAACTGCGCCGGCAGTTCAGCGCCTGCCTGTCGGGGGTGAGCAAATTGCGCGCGTATCAGAAAGCCCTGGTATCAGCCGAAGCGCTGGTGGTGTCGACCAAGCAAAGCATCCTCGGCGGCGAGCGGGTCAACCTCGACGCCTTGAACGCCGAGCAGCAGCTCTACAGCACGCGGCGCGACCTGGCCCAGGCGCGGTATGACTACCTGATGGCCTGGACCAAGTTGCACTACTACGCGGGCAACCTGCGCGATACCGATCTGGCCAAAGTGGATGAAGCGTTCGGCCCGATGAAATAAGCCGCCATAACAACAATAAGGAGGGTTTCAATGCTCTGCGACTCACACCGTTTCAAACCGCTTGCCGCCGGTTCCTTGCTGCTGGTGTCCGTTGCGGCGCAGGCTGCCTATACCGAGGCCGGTCAACCGGGGAACGCCGCCAGTTGGCGTTCCGCCGAATTCCAGAGCGACTGGGGGCTGGGCCGCATGAAGGCGGATGAAGCTTACGCCGCTGGTATCACGGGTAACGGGGTGAAGATCGGTGCGCTGGACTCAGGTTTCGATCCCGACCACCCGGAAGCCGCCAAGGATCGCTATCACGCCGTCACCGCCAATGGCAGTTACGTCGATGGCCGCCCCTTCAGCACCAGCGGCGCGCTCAACCCCAACAATGACTCCCACGGCACCCATGTCACCGGCACCATGGGCGCAGCCCGTGATGGCGTCGGCATGCACGGCGTGGCCTATAACGCGCACATCTTCGTGGGCAATACCAACGCCAACGACAGCTTTCTGTTTGGTCCGACCCCAGACCCCAAGTACTTCAAGGCGGTGTACAGCGCCCTGGTGGATTCCGGCGTGCGCGCCATCAACAACAGTTGGGGCAGCCAACCCAAGGATGTCAGCTACCAGACCCTGGGTGATCTGCACGCCGCCTACGCCCAGCATTACAACCAGGGCACCTGGCTGGATGCGGCGGCGGACGTGGCCAAGGCCGGTGTCATCAACGTGTTCAGTGCCGGCAACAGTGGTTACGCGAATGCCAGCGTGCGCTCGGCGTTGCCGTATTTCCAGCCGGAACTGGAGGGGCACTGGCTGGCGGTATCGGGGCTGGATAAAGCCAATAGCCAGAAATACAACAAATGCGGCATTGCCCAGTACTGGTGCATTTCTACGCCGGGCGCGCTGATCAACAGTACCGTTCCCGGCGGTGGCTACGGCGTGAAGTCCGGCACCTCGATGTCGGCACCGCATGCCACGGGTGCGTTGGCATTGGTGATGGAACGTTATCCCTACATGACCAACGAACAGGCGTTGCAGGTGCTGCTGACCACCGCCACGCAGCTCGATGGTTCGATTACCCAGGCGCCCAACACCACGGTGGGTTGGGGCGTACCGGACCTGGGCCGGGCCATGCACGGTCCGGGGCAGTTACTCGGGCCGATGAACATCAGCCTGGCTGCCGGGCAGGGCGATGTCTGGAGCAATGGCATTTCCGACCAGGCCCTGCTCCAGCGCCAGGCGCAAGACGCCGCCGAGCACAGCGCCTGGCAGCAGACCCTGATCGACAAGGGCTGGCAAAACGGTGTGGGCGCCGCTGCCAGCCAGCAGGACCAGACCGATTACGCGGTCGGCACAGCACGCGACCAGGCGGCCGCGACACGGATTTATGAAGGCAGCCTGATCAAGTCCGGCGCAGGCACGCTGGTACTCGACGGCGACAGCACCTATCGCGGTGCGACCACCGTCAACGGCGGGCTGCTGGCGGTCAACGGTTCACTGACGTCTGCGGTGACCGTCAATGACCGCGGCACATTGGGCGGTTCCGGACGGATCGGCGCGCTGTCGGTCAACACGGGTGGACGAGTGGCGCCGGGCAATTCGGTGGGCACCTTGCAGGTGGCGGGTGACGTGAACCTGGGCGCGGGTTCCACCTATGCGGTGGAGCTCACGCCCACCAGTAGCGACCGTATCGTCGCCGGGGGCAAGGCGATCCTGGACGGCGGCAACGTGAGCCTGGCGTTGGAAAACAGCCCGACCCTGCTCAGCGGCGCACAGGCGCAAAGCCTGATCGGCCGCCAGTACAGCATCCTTCAGGCGTCGGGTGGCATCCAGGGCCGATTTGGCCAGGTGTTGCCCGGCTACCTGTTCCTCGGTGGCACCCTGGGTTACGTCGCCAATGGCGTGCAATTGGACGTGGTCCGCAGCGCCGCCACGTTTGCCAGCGTCGCGGCGACCCGCAACCAACGCAATGTGGCGATCGCCGCCGAGCAACTGGGCGCCGGCAACCCGGTGTATGAAAGCATCCTGCAGTCCGATTCCGTCGAGGTGGCGCAACAAGGCTTGCAGCAACTGTCCGGTGAAATCTACCCGGCCATCGGCGCCATGCTGATCAACGACAGCCTGCAAGTGCGCGACGCCGTGGGCGAGCGCTTGCGCCACGTGCCGGTCACTGCTGAAAGCAACCTGTGGCTCAAGGCACTCGGTGCCTGGGGCAAGCGCGACAGCCGCAGCGAAACGGCGGGTTCCACCACGTCCCTCGGTGGCCTGCTGGGCGGGGTCGATGGTGCGCTGGACGAGCAGACGCGCGTGGGCCTGGTCGCCGGTTACAGCGACAGCTCATTGAATATGGGCAGCGGCACGCATGCCTCGGCGTCCATCGACAGCTATCACCTCGGCGCGTATGTCGGGCGCGAGCTGGGTGATTGGCGCATCAGTGCCGGTGGCGCCTACAGCTGGCATCGTGGTGACGTGACGCGCGACCTGCACTACGGCGCCGTCAGCGGCAAGCAGAAAGCCAAACTGGAGGCGCGCACGGCGCAACTGTTCTCCGAAGCCGCCTACCGGATCAACCTGCAACCCTTGGCGCTGGAGCCGTTCGCCAACCTGGCCTATGTGCACCTGGACAGTGACGGCTTCCACGAAAAAGGCGACGCCGCCGCGCTTGAGCGTGGCAGTGATCGCCGGGACGCCGTGCTCGGCACCCTTGGCGTGCGGGCGTTGAAAACCATTGCCCTGAACGATCACCAGCCACTGCAGCTTTCCGCTTCGCTGGGCTGGCAACACAGCCTCACCGCCGTCGGATCCGCAGAGCACCTGGCGTTTGTCGCCGGTGGACCGTCATTCGCCGTGGGCAGTTCACCCTTGCTGCGGGACGCCGCGCTGGTCGGCGTGCAGGCCAGCCTGGCGTTGAGCCCCGCCATGCGAGTCAACCTTGATTACAACGGCCAATTGGGTGGACGGGAGAAAACCCAGGGGGTGGGGCTGAGCCTCAACTGGCAGTTCTGAAGCGACTTACACACGTTCAATAAGAAAACTAAGGAAGGTCAGCGTGAACAAAAGCAAGTCAGGGTTAACAACCGCCATCCACACCGCCTTGGGCTACCCGCTCAACGCGACCCGCAGCGCGCCATACGGTGCCTTGCTGTGCTGCCTGGCAAGCCTGGGAACCGCCCAGGCCGCACCCTATGTGGAAACCGGCAAGCTGGGTGACGCCGCCAGCTGGCGCAGCACTGAATTCAAGGCCGACTGGGGCCTGGGCGCCGTGCATGCCGACGCCGCGTATGCCGCGGGCTATACCGGCAAGGGGGTCAAGCTGGGGATCTTCGACCAGCCGGTGTACGCCCAGCATCCGGAGTTCGCCAGCCCCGGCAAAGTCGTGACGATTGTCACTGAAGGCATACGCCAGTACACCGACCCGTATATCCCGGTGAAGGCCGGCGATGCGTTTCGTTATGACGGCACGCCGTCGCTGGGCTCCAACGGCAAGCTGGGCAACCACGGCACCCATGTCGGCGGTATCGCCGCGGGCAATCGCGATGGCGGGCCGATGCATGGCGTGGCGTTCGATGCGCAAATCATCAGCGCCGAGAACGGCGACCCAGGCCCGGAAGACGGCATCATCCTTGGCAACGATGGCGCGGTGTACAAGGCCGGCTGGGACGCATTGGTCGCCAGTGGCGCACGGATCATCAACAACAGTTGGGGCATCGGCATCGGTGACCAGTACGCCAAGGGTGGGCGCGACCCGGCGTTCCCGAATTTCACGGTCAATGAAGCGCAGGCGCAGTTCAATCACATCCGGCCGATCCTCGGTACGATCGCCGGGGGCGCCTACCAGGGCGCCATCGACGCGGCCCGCAGCGGCGTACTGACGATCTTCGCCGCCGGCAACGACTACAACCGCAACAACCCGGATGCGATTTCCGGGCTGGCGTACTTTGTGCCCGAGATTGCGCCCAACTGGCTGTCCGTCGCGGCCTTGCAGCAGAACCCGGACACGGCGAGCGCCGACCCGTATGTGATCAGTACGTTCTCCTCGCGTTGCGGCTACGCGGCGAGCTTCTGTGTGTCGGCCCCCGGTACCAGGATCTACAGCTCCGTCATCAATGGCACCAACCTGGACAACCTCACCACCGACTATGCCAACTTCAACGGCACCTCCATGGCCGCGCCCCACGTGGCCGGCAGCGCGGCCGTGCTGATGCAGCGTTTTGCGTACATGAGCGGCGACCAGATCTCGACACTGCTCAAGACCACCGCCACCGACCTCGGCGCACCGGGCATCGACTCGCTGTATGGCTGGGGCATGATCAACCTGGGCAAAGCCATCAATGGCCCAGGCATGTTTGTCACGGCCGAGGACATCCCGGCCGAGTTCCGCATCGACGGCGCCTATGGCAGCGGCCAGTTTGTCGCGGATCTGCCGGGCGTGGGCGCGGTGGTCGATGCCGGCAAACCGACACAGCGGCTGTGCAACGATGTGCATTGCGGGCTGGATGTGTGGAGCAATGACATCGCCGGACACGGCGGCTTGACCAAACAAGGTATCGGCACCTTGGTGCTCACCGGCTCCAGCACCTACAGCGGCCCGACGCTGGTCAACCAGGGCCTGCTGGCCATCAACGGCTCAGTCATTTCGAACGTCACCGTCAGCCAGAGTGGGGTGGTTGGGGGGAGCGGGCGCATCGGTTCGCTGTTGGCGAAAAACGGCGGCACCGTTGCGCCGGGCAATTCCATCGGCACGCTGAACGTGGCCGGGGACGTCACCTTTGAGCCCGGGTCGACCTATGCCGTGGAGCTGTCGCCCACCAACAGCGATCGCATTGTGGCGGGAGGCACTGCCACCTTGAACGGCGGCACGGTGACCCTCGCGCTGGAAAACAGCCCGACACTGCTCAGCGGTGCCCAGGCGCAAAGCCTGATCGGGCGCCAGTACAACATCCTGCAAGCCGCCGGCGGCATTACCGGCAGTTTTGGCGCGGTGCTGCCCAACTACCTGTTCCTTGGCGGCAACCTGAATTACGCGGCCAACGGCGTGCAACTGGACGTGGCGCGTAACGCCAACAGTTTTGCCAGCGTGGGCGCCACGGACAACCAGCGCGCCGTGGCCAGCGCCGCTGAGCAACTGGGCGCGGGCAACGCCGTGTATGAAAGCCTGCTGTTGGCGCCGAACGCGGCATCGGCGCAAGGGGCTTTCCAGCAGCTGTCTGGAGAAATCTACCCGGCATTGGAAACGGCCTTGGTCAATGACAGCCGCTACGTGCGTGAAGCCGTGGGCGAGCGCCTGCGCAATGGCGAGATGGGCGCACCCAGCGAGACGCTCGACAGCCGTGGCAACGTGTGGGTGAAGGCCCTGGGCGCCTGGGGCAAGAGCGACAGTCGCAGCGATACGGCCGGCTACACCACGTCCGTCGGCGGCATGCTCGCCGGGGTGGACGGTGCGCTCGACGAGGCCACGCGCATCGGTCTGGTCGCCGGTTACAGCGACACGTCACTCAACATGGGCAGCGGTACCCATTCCCGTGCTTCGGTCGACAGCTATCACTTCGGTGCGTACGCAGGGCATGAGATCGGCGCCTGGCGCCTGAGCGGCGGCGCCACCTACAGCTGGCACCGCGCAGACGTGAAACGTGACCTGCAATACGGCGATGTTTCAGGCAAGCAGAAAGCCAAGGTTGATGCACGCAGCACCCAAGTGTTCGGCGAAGCGGCCTACCGGGTGACCCTGCAACCGCTGGCCCTGGAACCGTTCGCCAACCTGGCCTACGTGCACCTGGACAGCGATGGCGCGACTGAAAAAGGCGACGCTGCTGCACTCAAAAGTCGCGACGACAGCCGCGACCTGGTGCTAAGCACCCTGGGTATGCGTGCCTTGAAAACCTTCACCGTGAATGACCACCAGCAACTGGAGGTGTCCGGCACCCTGGGCTGGCAGCACAACCTGAGCAGCAATGACTCTGAACAGCACCTGGCGTTTGCCTCGGGCGGCCCGTCGTTTGCGGTGGAAAGTGCGCCGATGGTGCGTGATGCGGCGCTGGTCGGGGCGCGGGTGAGCCTGGCGTTAAGCAAGCAGGCGCGAGTGAACTTTGACTACAACGGCCTGCTGGCCAGCAAGGAAAAAGTCCATGGCGTCGGCTTGAGCCTGGACTGGGCGTTCTGAGGGTTCAGCGACCTTTGCGGGTGCCGGCACACCGGCACCCGCAGGTTTGGCTTTCTCGACAACTCCAACAAAAGAGAGGCACACCCCATGGGGATCTTTGACTATAAAAACCTCGGTGCCGAGGGCTCCAAGGCGTTGTTCGCCGATGCAATGGCGATCACGTTGTACACCTATCACAACCTGGATAACGGCTTTGCCGTGGGGTACCAGCACAATGGCCTGGGGCTTGGCCTGCCCGCCACGCTGGTCGGCGCATTGCTCGGCAGCACCGATTCCCAGGGCGTGATCCCCGGCATCCCGTGGAACCCGGACTCGGAAAAAGCCGCCCTGGACGCGGTGCACAAGGCCGGATGGACGCCGATCAGCGCCAGTGCCCTGGGCTACGGCGGCAAGGTCGATGCGCGAGGTACATTCTTCGGCGAAAAGGCCGGCTACACCACGGCCCAGGTCGAGGTGCTGGGCAAGTACGATGATGCCGGCAAGCTGCTGGAAATCGGCATTGGCTTTCGCGGCACCTCCGGACCACGGGAAACCCTGATCAGCGATTCTATCGGCGATCTGGTCAGCGACTTGCTCGCGGCCCTGGGGCCCAAGGACTACGCGAAGAACTACGCCGGCGAAGCCTTCGGTGGTTTGCTCAAAAATGTCGCCGACTACGCCAGCGCCCATGGCCTGAGCGGCAAGGATGTGGTGGTCAGTGGGCATAGCCTGGGTGGGTTGGCGGTCAACAGCATGGCCGACCTGAGCAACAGTAAATGGTCCGGCTTCTACAAGGACGCCAACTACGTGGCCTATGCCTCGCCGACCCAGAGTGCCGGCGACAAGGTGCTCAATATCGGCTACGAAAACGACCCAGTGTTCCGGGCCCTGGATGGCTCGTCCTTCAACCTGTCGTCCCTGGGCGTGCACGACACACCCCATGCGTCGACTACCGACAACATCGTCAGCTTCAACGACCACTATGCGTCGACGCTGTGGAATGTGATGCCGTTTTCCATCGTCAACCTGCCGACCTGGATCTCGCACCTGCCCACCGGCTATGGCGATGGCATGACGCGCATCCTGGAGTCGGACTTCTACGAGCAGATGACCCGCGATTCCACGGTGATCGTGGCCAACCTGTCCGACCCGGCACGGGCCAACACCTGGGTGCAGGACCTCAACCGCAATGCCGAGCCGCACAAAGGCGATACCTTCATCATCGGCAGCGACGGCAATGACCTGATCCAGGGCGGCAAGGGCGTGGACTTTATCGAGGGGGGCAAGGGTAATGACACCATTCGCGACAACAGTGGGCACAACACCTTCCTGTTCAGCGGCAACTTCGGTAACGATCGGGTGATCGGCTATCAGCCCACGGACAAATTGGTGTTCAAGGATGTGGCAGGCAGCACCGACTTGCGTGACCATGCAAAAGTGGTCGGCGCGGATACGGTGCTCACCTTTGGCGCCGACTCAGTGACCTTGGTCGGCATCGGGCAAGGCGGCCTCTGGGCCGACGGTGTGAGTATCGGGTGAATGATGCTTATGGCGTTCAGCCAGCCAATCCCCCAGGAAGGCCTGGGGTATCGGCTGAATGCAGCGGCGTGGAAAATCCTTCGGTAAATAAATATCTACCTGGTTGTCGCGACGGATCGCTCGGTGTGCCTGCGTTTAACGATCAAGCGAGCCGTTTCGCGTGATGACGTGGGAGGAACCGAGCATGTCCCGATTGCGATTGTTGCTGTGCGCCCTGGTACTGCTGGGGTTGGCTGGGTGTGCGGTGTACCCGGCGTATCCTGGCCCGTGCTGCTATCACCCGTACTACCACTCGTACTATTACCATCCCTACTATCACCCGTACTACCACCCGTATTACCGGTATTAACCGAGCGATAATGCAAAAAAAGCCCCGCACTGCGGGGCTTTTCATTGTTATTTTTCTTTGATAACCGTCGCGACGTCGGCGGCTTTGACTCGGATGCGCTTGCCGGCGATATCGGTAAATTCGTAGAACCCGTCGGCGGTCTTGGCGTTGGGGGTGTCCTTGGTCAAATACTGCGTGCCATTTTGCAGCGTCACTACGGTTTGCGTTGCGCAACCGGCCAGTACCAGAAAAGTGAGTGCAACCAGCGGCAGCCCCAGATTCTTCATGTTCATAACCCTTACCTTGACCTTGAAAAGTCCCGCGCCAGAGGCGGCGGGCGACAAATGTTACGCCATCGATTCTCCCATCTGATCACTTTTATAAGAAAAGTTGCAGGTGCCATTTATCTATTACCGATTGCAACAGGGCATTTGGGACGGCACTCTGTATGCATAACCAGTATTCGATCAGCGCGTGAAATGGCCAACCCCCTCGACGATCCCCTGTATTACCTGCATAACTTCCGCCGAGTGCTGCTCTGGCTGGCACAGCGCTATGCCGATTTGCTCGACCCGGACGAACAGCTTTTTATTCAGCAATTTGACAGGTTGCCGCAGGCGTCCCAGGCGCTTTTGGTGCGTATGGTGATGCGCAAGGGCGTGCATTTTCGGGCCGGCAAGCTCAATTACCTGGAGATTGGTTGCCCCCATGCCGCTGCCGGGCCGCTGATGGAACTGGGTTGGGTGGACGATCAGTACCTGCTGGCCTTTGAAGAGCTGTTCGCCGTGCTGCAAAAAGGTGAAATCCTGGCCGCGTTCAAGCCCTGGATAGACCAGCCCAAAAGCAAGAAAACCGATTGGCTGGAAGGGCTGTCGGCGCAATTCATGGACAGCCGCAGCTTTGCCACCTGGTGCCCCGAGCTGGCCGACAGGTTGTTCAGCCTCACTGTGATGGAGCTGTGCGACCGTCTGCGCCTGATGTTCTTCGGCAACCTGCATCAGGACTGGTCCGAGTTTGTATTGGCTGACCTGGGCATCTACACCTATGAAAAGGTCGAGTTCTGCGCCGAATCCCGTGGTTTGCGCCATCGTGACGATGTGCAGGGGTATCTGTTCCTGCACCACTGCCAGCAGGCCTTCGATGCCGGTGAGCCGCTGGAAGATGTACTGGCCGGGGTTGCCACGCTGGACACCGATAACCCCTGGCTGGAAAAACGCCGCGCCAAGCTGTTGTTCCAGATTGGTCAATATTGCGAGCGCACTGCCGAGCTGGCCGTGGCGGAGCGCATTTACCGGAACTGCACCTACCCCGGTGCCCGCTCACGGTTGATCCGCGTGCTGGAGCGCCAGGAGGATTACGCCCAGGCCATGGCCCTGGCGAACACGGCCCAACAGGCCCCGGAAAGCGCCGCCGAACAGCAGCACTTGCTGCGTGTCATCCCACGCCTGCGCCGCAAACTGGGCGAGCCGGCATTGCCCAAGGTCAAGCCACGGCCGGTCACGCGCCTGGATCTGGCCCTCACTCCGCCGGAACCCTTGATGTCGGTGGAGTACTGCGTGCAGGCGCACCTTAGCGAGCCGGATGGGCCGGTGCATTACGTGGAAAACGGCCTGATCAACTCGTTGTTCGGCCTGCTGTGCTGGGACGTGATTTTTGCGCCGTTGCCGGGTTCGTTTTTCCACCCGTTCCAGCGCGGCCCCGCCGACCTGCACAGCGCGGATTTTCACCAGCGCCGTGCGCCGCTGTTCGCCGCGTGTTTCGAGCAACTGCAGGACGAGCGCTACAAAACCACTCTCCGCCAACGCTACCGCGACAAATGGGGCATCCAGTCGCCCTTCGTGTTCTGGAACCTGCTCAGCGAAGAGCTGCTGGAGCAGGCCCTGGCCTGTTTGCCCGCCGAGCACCTGCGCTACTGGTTCGAGCGGCTGCTGCTGGACATCCGCGCCAATCGCGCCGGCATGCCCGACCTGATCCAGTTCTGGCCCGCGCAAAAGACCTACCGCATGATCGAGGTGAAAGGCCCCGGCGATCGCCTGCAAGACAACCAGCTGCGCTGGCTGGAGTTCTGCGGCGAGTACCAGATGCCGGTGACGGTCTGCTATGTGCGCTGGGCACAATCCGCTTGAGCTACACCGTCGCGGTGCGGGCGCTGTGCGAGTTCACGGCTAAGGTCGGTGACCTCGACCTGCGCTTCACACCGTCGCCGAGTGCCCAGGAAGGCATCGCCGGCCACCGTACCGTAGCGTCGCGGCGCAGTCAGCACTACCAGAATGAAGTGGCGCTGGAGGGGCAATACCAGCAGCTCACGGTGCGGGGCAGGGCGGACGGCTATGACCCGGATGCCAACCGCCTTGAAGAAGTGAAGACCTATCGCGGTGACCTCGATGCCCAGCCCGCCAACCATCGGCAATTGCACTGGGCCCAGGTCAAGGTGTATGGCTGGTTGATGTGCCGCAAACTCGGGCTCGCGCAAATCGACCTGGCGCTGGTGTACTTCGATATCGTCGGTGAGGGCGAAACCTTGCTCAACCAGCGCTTTCAAGCCAGTGAACTGGAGCCGTTCTTCAACCAGCAATGCGCGCTGTTCCTCGGCTGGGCCGAGCAGGAAATGCAACACCGCGCAGCGCGCAACGACGCCGCGCAGACCCTGGCGTTCCCCCATGCGGATTTTCGCCCTGGCCAGCGCTCACTGGCCGAGTCGGTGTACAAGGCAGTCAGCACCGGCCGCTGCCTGATGGCCCAGGCACCGACCGGCATCGGCAAGACCATCGGCACGATTTTCCCGTTGCTCAAGGCCCTGGCGCCCCAGCAATTGGACACGTTGTTCTTCCTCACCGCCAAGACTCCCGGCCGCAAACTCGCCCTGGACGCCGCCCAAGTGCTGTATGCCAGCAGCCCCGGCTTGCCGTTGCGTGTGCTGGAACTGGTGGCGCGGGACAAAGCCTGCGAGCACCTGGACAAAGCCTGTCATGGCGACTCCTGCCCATTGGCCAAGGGCTTTTACGACCGCTTGCCCGCCGCGCGCATCGCCGCGTCCAAGGTGCGTCTGCTCGACCAGCGCAACCTGCGTGACGTGGCCCTGGCGCATCAGGTCTGCCCGTATTACCTGAGCCAGGAAATGGCGCGCTGGGCTGACCTGGTGGTCGCTGACTACAACTACTACTTCGACTTTGGCGCCATGCTGTTCGGCCTGGCCCAGCTCAACCAATGGCGTGTAGCGGTGCTGGTGGACGAGGCCCACAACCTGGTCGAACGGGCGCGTTCGATGTACAGCGCCAGCCTCGACCAGTACCACCTCAAGACCCTGCGCGACAGCGCCCCGCAGCCGTTGAAGAAACCCTTGCAGCGCCTCAACCGTGAGTGGAACGCGCTGCACAAGGACCAGCTTGCGCCGTACCAGGCCTACGCCGCCCGCCCGGACAAACTGTTGCAGGCCCTGAGCCTGTGCGCCAGCGCCATGGGCGAATACTTCAACGAGCACCCCGAGTCCCTCAGCGGCGACCTGCAGGCCTTCTATTTCGATGTGCTGCAATTTGCCAAGGTGGCGGAGCTGTTCAACGAGCACTTCATTTTCGACATCAGCAAGCGCCAGCTCAGCGGCAAACGCAGCAGTTCCACCCTGTGCCTGCGTAATGTGGTGCCCGCCGAATTCATCCGCCCGCGATTGACGGCTGCCCGCAGCAGCGTGCTGTTTTCCGCGACCCTGAGCCCCCGACATTATTACGCCAACTTGCTGGGTTTGCCGGCGGATACGGCGTGGGTCGACGTGGAATCACCGTTCAAGGCCGAGCAGCTGCAGGTGCGCATCGTCGCTGAAATCTCCACGCGCTTTGTGCATCGCCAGGCCTCGCTGGAGCCAATCGTCGAGCTGATTGCCCGCCAGTACACACAACAACCTGGCAACTACCTGGCGTTTTTCTCAAGCTTTGATTACCTGCAACAGGTTGCGCAGTTGCTCGCCGAGCGACATCCGCAGATCGTGCTGTGGCAGCAGTCACGCGGCATGGCCGAGGCCGAGCGCCAGGCGTTCCTCGACCAGTTCACCGAACACAGCCAGGGCATCGGCTTTGCCGTGCTGGGCGGCGCATTTGGCGAGGGCATCGACTTGCCGGGGGCACGCTTGATCGGTGCGTTCATTGCCACCCTCGGGTTGCCGCAACTGAACCCGGTCAATGAACAGATGAAACTGCGCATGGGCGCGATCTTCGGCGCTGGCTACGACTACACCTACCTGTATCCCGGCCTGCAGAAAGTGGTGCAGGCGGCGGGGCGGGTGATCCGTAGCCAGCAGGACCGTGGCGTGGTGATGCTGATCGATGACCGTTTCGGCGAAGGCCAGGTACGCCAGTTGTTGCCGCGCTGGTGGGCGCTGGCGTGAGTTATTCCTGCCATCAATGAGGCTGGTGCCGGGGCCGGTCATCGACCTGGCGTTGCTCGAACCGGAGCGGGTCAACGCGCTGATGCTCGGGTTTCCAGGGAAAACGTAAAGGTTGCGCCTCGGCCAGGGCGGTCCACCAGGCTGATGCTGCGCCCGTGCAGTTGCAGGATGCGGTGCACGATTCGCAGGCCCAACCCCCCGTCGCGCCGGGCGCCGCCAATGGTGAATGCGCGCAGGAACAGGCCTTCGCGTAATTCGGCGTCGATGCCCGGGCCGGTGTCGCTGACGGTGACGGCTACCGCATGGGTTTGAGGCGACAGGATGACCTCGATTTCTCCGTTCACCGGGGTATGTCGCAGGGCATTGTCCAGCAGGTTGGTCAGCACCCGTTCGATCAACCCCAGGTCTGCCTGCACCGTCGGCACCTGCGGCGGCAGGCTGGCCGTCAGCGTGATGCCGCGTGCCTCGGCAGTCAGTTCGAATTTCTGGAAGATGTCCTGCACCAGGTCCGGCAATGAAAAACCTTCGATCACCGGCTGCACAAAGCCATGCTCCAGGCGCACCAGTTCCAGCAGCGATTGGGCCAGGCCGCCGACTTTACGGCTCTGGTCTAAAGCAATCCCGAGGTAGCGACGGCGCTCTTCCGGGCTGAGGCTGGCATCCTTGAGCGACAGGGTTTCCAGGTAACCGTGCAACGAGGCCAGCGGTGTGCGCAGGTCATGGGAGATATTCGCGACCATTTCCCGGCGTTCCTGGTCCTGGTGGGTGATGGCGCGCCACTGTTCGCCCAGGCGGTTTTCCATTTGCACGAAGGCGTGGTCCAGCACGGCGATTTCATCGCCGCTGGCGAGTGGCACTGCGACGGATTCTGCCGGTTTGGGCGCGCCATTGATGTCGAACTGGCCAACCTTGTCAGTGAGTTGACGCAGCGGTCGGGTGATCCAGGCAAACGCGATCAGGCCGGCCATCAGGCAGAGCAGGGCGACCAGGCCGATGGACCACAGGGCGATCTTCAAGGCCATGCCGGTGGCGTCCTTGGCGTCGTACGCATCGTGGGCTTCACCGAGCAGGACCACATACAGGAACCCGGTCTGCTGCCCGCCGGCGGTGAGTGGCGCGGCGCTGAATACCTTGCGCCCATCGACGCTGCGCGGGTCGTCTCCGAGGATCGGCAGCATGAAGCCCGCGAGGAAGCGCCGGATGGGCGCCAGGTCGACCTTGTCACGCAACAGGTGGCCGCTGGGTGCGGCGTTGCCGACCAGGCGGCCGTCGATGTCGAGCAGGTACACCTCGACGCTGGGGTTGACCAGCATCAACTGGCTGAACAGGTTGCGCACGGCGTCGGGCTTGAGGCCGTCGGCGTCCATCAATTGGGTGTCGCGGGCGATGTGCGCCGCGAGATCGCGGGACAGGCCTTGCACCACCTCCAGCTCGTGCATGCGGTTGGAACGAACCTGCAGCCACGCCGAGGTGCCGCTGCAGATCAACAGCAGTACCGCGAACACCAGCGACAGGCGCTGGGTGAGGGTGAGCTTCATGGCGGGCTCTCGGCAAACTTATAGCCACGGCCCCACACCGTGAGGATGCGCGCCGGGTTGGCCGGGTCGGCTTCGACCTTGGCCCGCAGGCGGTTGATGTGGGTGTTGACCGTGTGTTCATAGCCTTCGTGGCTGTAGCCCCACACCGCGTTGAGCAAGTCCATGCGCGAGAACACTTTGCCCGGTTGGCGCGCGAAGAAGTACAGCAGGTCGAATTCCCGTGGGGTAAGGTCCAGGCGCTGGCCTTGCAGGGTGGCGTCACGGGTCAGCGGGTTGATGAACAATTGGCCGAGGTCGAGGCTGCCGGCGTCCATCTTCAGGTTGCGCGCCATGGCGTCGACCCGGCGCAGCAACGCTTTCACCCTGGCCACCAGTTCCGGCATGGAAAACGGCTTGGCCAGGTAATCATCCGCGCCCAGCTCCAGGCCGAGGATGCGGTGCAGTTCGCTGGAGCGTGCACTGGTGATGATGATCGGGGTGTAGCGCGTCATGGCACGGGCGCGCCGACAGATCTCCAGGCCATCCACGCCGGGCAGCATCAGGTCGAGGATCAGCGCATCCCAGCCGCCTTGCTCCAGCAGGCGCAGGCCTTCATTGCCATCGGCGCTGTGCACCACGTCGAACTGTTCATCACGCAGGTGCAGGCAGATCAGGTCGGCGATATGGGCATCGTCCTCGACCACCAGGACACGTTTGGGCTGATCCATGTAAGAGAAACCTTCGCTTGTAGTTCGCGCATTGTGCGGCTTTTGCAACAGTGTAGTTATCACGAATTGTTTAACTCTGCGTGAGGATTCCGCGACGGTAAACAGCCCAACATTCCCGTTACTTCAAAGAGGGAAAACACCATGTACTCACGCCGACAAATATTCCTGGCCAGTGGCGGCCTGGGTGTCGCCGTCCTGGCGGGCGGCCTGCTCAAGCAACTCAATAGGGTCGCTGACGCCGAAGCCGCCGAAACCTTCGAGGTCAGCCACACCGACGCGCAATGGCACAGCCTGCTCACCGACGAGCAATACGCCATCCTGCGCGAAGAGGGCACCGAACGCCCCTACAGCAGCGCGCTCAACGATGAACACCGTGCCGGTACGTTTGCCTGTGCCGGTTGCGCGCTGCCGCTGTTTGCCTCGGCCGCCAAGTTCAACAGCCACACCGGCTGGCCCAGTTTCTGGCAACCGCTGGAGAACGCGGTGGCCAGCCGTACCGATACGTCCTACGGCGTGCTGCGCAAGGAAATCCACTGCCGTCGCTGTGGCGGCCACCAGGGGCACGTGTTCGATGATGGCCCGCCACCCACCGGCCTGCGCTACTGCATGAACGGCGCCGCCATGACGTTCGCGGCGGCGTAAGCCAATGTCTTTTTCTTATAAGGGTCCATCCCATGTGGCTTCTGGTTCTCGCGTACCTGGGCGGCGTGCTGACAATCGTCAGTCCGTGCATCCTGCCTGTTCTGCCTTTTGTCTTCGCTCGCACCGGGCAGCCGTTTTTGCGCAGTGGCTTGCCGCTGTTAGCGGGGATGGCGGTGACATTCGCCCTGGTGGCCTCGCTGGCGGCGGTGGGCGGCGGTTGGGTGGTGCAGGTCAATCAATACGGGCGCTGGCTCGCGTTGCTGTGCGTTGCCCTGTTCGGACTCACGTTGTTGTTGCCGCAACTGTCGGAACGCCTGACGCGCCCGTTGGTGGCCGCCGGCAGTCGCTTGTCGCAAGCCGCCGGGGCCGATGCCCGGCCGCGGCCGGGCGCGTCGTTCCTGATCGGCGTGGCCACCGGGCTGCTCTGGGCACCGTGCGCCGGGCCGATCCTGGGGCTGGTGCTCACCGGCGCGGCGCTGCAGGGCGCCAGCATCGGTACTACCTTGCTCTTGCTGGCTTACGCCGCCGGTGCTGCCACCTCCCTCGCGCTGGCGTTGCTGGTCGGCGGTAAGGTCTTTGGTTTCATGAAGAAGTCCCTCGGTGCCGGCGAATGGCTGCGCCGGGGCCTGGGTGGGTTGATGCTGGCCGGTGTGGCCGCGATTGCGCTGGGCCTCGACACGGGCGTGCTGTCGCGGCTGTCGACCGCGTCCACCGGTGGCCTGGAACAAAGCCTGGTGGATCGCCTGAGCGCCAAGCCGGTGAAGCCGGGCGGGGCGATGATGATGGCCGCCAATCACAGCGACACCTTGCCGATCGAGGGCGCGCTGCCGCCCCTTGACGGTGCCGTGCAATGGCTCAATAGCCCGCCACTGACCACCGAAGCACTCAAGGGCAAGGTGGTGTTGGTGGATTTCTGGACCTACTCCTGCATCAACTGCCTGCGCACCTTGCCGTATGTAAAGGCCTGGGCCGAGAAATACCGCGACCAGGGCCTGGTGGTGATCGGCGTGCATGCGCCGGAGTTCGCCTTTGAGCGCGACGTGAACAACGTCACCCAGGCCATGAAGGACCTGGGCATCACTTACCCTGTGGCCATCGACAACAACTACAAGATCTGGCGCGCGTTCAACAACCAGTACTGGCCGGCCCATTACTTCGCCGATGCCAAGGGCCAGATTCGCTACCACCACTTCGGTGAAGGCGACTACGCCGAGTCGGAGCGGGTGATCCAGCAGTTGTTGCGTGAAGCCGGCGCGAAGAACGTCGCGGGCGGCTTGATCGAAGCCGATGCCAAGGGCGTGCAACAAGCGCCGGACATGAACGAGGTGCAGTCGCCGGAAACCTACCTGGGTTCGCAGCGCGCCGAAAACTTCGTCAAGTCCGGCCCCCTGGCACTCAACCAGTGGACCCTGCAAGGCCAATGGAACGTCGGCGGCCAGCAAGCCACCCTCGACCAGGCCGGTGGGCGCATCGTCTACCGCTTCCACGCCCGCGACCTGCACCTGGTGCTCGGCCCGGGCGCCGACGGCAAGCCGGTGCGTTTCAAGGTCACGATCGACGGCCAGGCCCCGGGCGGTGCCCATGGCACCGACGTCGCACCGGATGGCAGCGGCACGGTCACCGAACAGCGTTTGTACCAGCTGGTGCGTCAGCCGGGCGCCGTGCAGGACCGCACCTTCACCATTGAATTCCTTGACCCCAACGTGTCGGCGTATGCCTTCACCTTTGGTTAACCCGGAGTGCCTGCCATGAATGTATTCAGATACCTGCCAGTCCTGGCCTTCGCAGCGTTCGTCGGTCAAAGCCTGGCCTTTTCCTTTGGCGCTGCCGCCGACGACGCCGTGGTGATCGCGCCACCCGCCCTGGACCTGCCCGCCGAAGCTGGCAACCTGCAAACCGCTGTGTTCGCCGGCGGCTGTTTCTGGGGTGTTCAAGGGGTGTTCCAGCATGTGCAAGGCGTGAAGAACGCCGTGTCCGGCTACGATGGCGGCGCTGCAAGCACAGCGCAATATGAGTCCGTCAGCGACGGCAACACCGGCCACGCCGAAGCGGTTTCTGTCACCTACGACCCGAGCAAAATCAGCTTCGGCAAACTGCTGCAGATCTATTTCTCGGTGGCCCACAACCCCACCGAACTCAACCGCCAGGGCCCCGACACCGGCACCCAGTACCGTTCGGCGATCTTTGCGCAGAACGCCGAACAGCAAAACGTCGCCCAGGCCTACATCGCCCAGTTGGACGCCGCCAAGTCTTTCGACAAACCCATCGTCACTAAAATCGAGATGGGCAAGGTGTTCTACCCGGCGGAGTCCTATCATCAGGACTTCCTCACCGAGAACCCGTCCTACCCCTACATCGTGATCAATGACCTGCCTAAAGTGGCGCAACTCAAAAAGCTGTTCCCCGACCAATACCGCGCCGAGCCGGTGCTGGTGAAAAACCAGTAACCGCGGTTGTGGATTACACAACCTCCAGGTACGAGCTATGAATCGCCCGCGCCAACTCGCGCACGGTGTCGATAAATTCCGTGAGACGGCTGTGCAAGCCGTCTTCAAGGATTTCATCAATCCCCGTATACCGCAGCCGCGCCTCGAACTCCGCCGCCAGGCGCTGCGCCGTGCGCCCATAACTGCCAGGCAGGTCCGCCAGGATATGGCTCAACTCCTCGATGCACGCATGCAACGAGCGCGGCACATCGCTGCGCAACAGCAGTAATTCGGACACGGAACGGGCGTTCAACGCGTTCGGGTATAGCTCCGTATACGCCTCGAAGGACGACAACGCGCGGAGCAGGGCGCTCCACTGGTAATAACCGCGTGCCGACAAGTCACTGACTTCTTCCGATTCCTCGCCGAACATCTCGTAGCGCGCATCCAGCAAACGCAGGGTGTTGTCGGCACGCTCGACAAAGGTGCCGAGGCGAATGAACCGATAGGCGTCATTGCGCATGATCGTCCCCGAGGTTGCCCCACGAAACAGGTGCGAGCGCTGCTTGACCCAATCACAGAAGTGGCTGATGCCGTGTCGCGCCAGGCCGCCGGCGGCGATACTGCGCATTTCCAGCCAGGTGGCGTTGAGGTTTTCCCACATGTCGGCGGTGATGCGCCCGCGTACGGCGTGAGCATTGCCACGGGCGGCGCGCAGGCAGTTGTAGATGCTGGCGGGGTTTTCTTCGTCGAGGGCGAAGAAGTGCAGCATGCGCTCGGCATCCAGCTGTTTATGGCGTTCAAGGTAGCTGTCCAGGGTGCCGCTGCTGAGCAACGACATGGCCAGTTCGTCCAGACCGTCGCTGCGCCCGGCTTGTGGCATCAACGACAGCGAGTAACTGACTTCGAGCATGCGCGCCAGGTTTTCGGCACGCTCCAGGTAACGGGACATCCAGTACAGATCTGCGGCGGTTCTACTCAACATACTCAGCCCTCCACCACCCAGGTGTCCTTGGTTCCGCCGCCCTGCGACGAGTTGACGATCAACGAGCCTTCCTTCAATGCCACGCGGGTAAGCCCACCGGGCACCAGGCGGGTTTCCTTGCCCGACAGCACAAAGGGCCGCAGGTCGATATGCCGTGGGGCGATACCGTTTTCAACGAAGGTGGGGCAGGTGGACAGGCTCAACGTCGGTTGGGCGATGTAGGCGTGGGGACGCGCCTTGATGCGCTGGCGGAAGTCCTCGATCTCGGCGGCGCTGGAAGCCGGCCCGACCAGCATGCCGTAGCCACCGGAGCCCTGGGTTTCCTTGACCACCAGTTCCGGCAGGTGAGCCAGTACGTGGGACAGTTCATCGGGCTTGCGGCACTGGAAGGTCGGTACGTTTTGTAGCACCGGTTCTTCGTCCAGGTAGAAACGGATCATTTCCGGCACATAGGGGTAGATCGACTTGTCGTCCGCCACGCCGGTGCCGATGGCATTGGCCAGCACTACGTTGCCGGCGCAATAGGCCGCGACCAGGCCGGGGACGCCGAGCATCGACTCGGGGTTGAAGGCCTTGGGGTCGAGGAAGGCGTCATCGATGCGCCGGTAAATCACGTCGACCGGCTTGGGGCCGTCGGTGGTGCG
The DNA here is from genome assembly GCF_019823005.1 of Pseudomonas sp. DR208. NCBI lineage: Bacteria > Pseudomonadati > Pseudomonadota > Gammaproteobacteria > Pseudomonadales > Pseudomonadaceae > Pseudomonas > Pseudomonas sp. DR208. The sequence continues at coordinate 3,534,084 of NZ_CP081944.1, read as the reverse complement.
CATGAACACCTTGAGGTCGTGCACGAACAGGTCGGCGCCTTCTACCAGTTCCACACCCATTTCCCGGGCCAGGAACGCATGTTCGAAGAACGCGCTGTTGAAGCGGCCCGGGGTCAGTACCACCACGTTGGGGTTGTCCAGGCGGCTGGAGCTCTTCAACGTCTTGAGCAGCAGGTTGGGGTAATGGTCCACCGGCGCGATGCGTTGCTTGGCGAATACTTCGGGGAACAGGCGCATCATCATCTTGCGGTCTTCGAGCATGTAGCTCACGCCGCTGGGGGTGCGCAGGTTGTCTTCGAGCACGTAGTAGGTGCCGTCACCGTCACGCACCAGGTCGACACCCGAGATATGCGAGTAGATGTCGCGGTGCAGGTCCAGGCCGACCATGGCCTTCTGATAGCCCTCGTTGCCCAGCACCTGGTCCGCCGGAATGATCCCGGCCTTGATGATGCGCTGGTCGTGGTAGATGTCGGCGAGGAACATGTTCAGCGCATTGACGCGCTGGATACAGCCGCGTTCGATAACGCTCCATTCACTGGCAGGGATGCTGCGCGGGATGATGTCGAAGGGGATCAGGCGCTCGGTGTCTTGTTCGTCGCCGTAGAGGGTGAAGGTGATCCCGGCGCGGTGAAACAGCAAATCGGCTTCGCGGCGACGCTGGGCCAGCAGTTCCGGCGGCGTATTCGCCAGCCAGCGGGAGAAGTCCTGATAGTGCGCACGGCAGGCGCCGTTTGCGTCATTCATTTCATCGAAGAAAGATCGAGCCATTCCAGTACCTTGTCAGTGCCGAGGGACGCTTGGGTGGCACTGCCGTTTCAAAAAACGCATTTTTTATGAGCCCGTGGCTAAGGGTGCCACTGGGCCTGGTCCTTACTTTCTTGTGGGGTCGGCTCTGGGTCGGGGGGTAACGAATGCTCCTGTATGCGGGCAGATGAATGGATAAAGCAATGCCTGTGCCGAAACCCTGAATTGCTTGTACTGAGGGGCGTGTTGTGGCGAGCAAGCCCGCTCACGACAACACGCCCGTTCACCAGAAGGGGGCAGTGCCTGGCAGACGCCCCCGACTTGGTGCATGAACAAACTTGAACTTCACTCGCCGCTGATTCTTCTAACAGGACTTGAACCCGCAGGGAGCACCGTCATGCCCAGAATCATCTCTCCCCATACACCGGAAGCGGCCCTGACCGACCACAGCGAACACAACGCCAAGATCTTCGGTTCGCCCAAGGACCGTTTGGACTTCTACCGGCGCGAGATCCAGTACGAAACCACCATCCTGGCCAACCGCACCGACGCTTATCTCACGGCGCAATCGTTCCTGGTGATCGCCTTTGTTTCCGGCATGGGCAACCTCAACCCGGAGTGGGGCAAGCTGTTTACCCTGGTGGTGCCGGTGTTCCTGGTTTCGCTGGGCATTCTCAGCTCCCTGAATGCCTGGCCAGGCATTCGGGCGGCGTACGAAATCATCGATCACTGGCACTACAAGCAGAGCGAACTGCTGCGCAGCGAGCCGGTGATGGGCATGGCCTATGATGAGTCGCCGCTGTTTTCCGAAATGGAGTCGTCCCACAAGGGCTATCGCAAGTCGCTGCTGTTCTCCATGCGTGCGCCCTGGCTGTTCATGGTGTTCTGGCTGGTGCTGGGGATATACGCGTTCTATATCCAGGTCGACAACCCGATCCGCTGAGCAATCGGACGGAACTTCGCCGGGTGGCGCAGCGCCTTACCTGTAGGCCCTGCTGATTTTCCTGCGGCCTGTAACGAGGTGACCCATGAGCACAAGCAAAGACCCGCAACTCGATAACCGCAACGACCCGGCCATCGACGGCGGCGAACCGGCTCCCGGTACCGCTGCCGACGCGCCGAAAGATCCGGTCCCGGCCAAAGACCCCAAAGCCAGGGAAAACGACTACAGTCCAGACTTCAAGCCCCAGCGCGAGCCCAAGCCTGAAACCGATGCCGATATCGATACCCAGGGCGGTTAGAGGAGACGGTCATGTCCAAAGAACTCGACGACGAACTCAACGACCCGGGCAATGAAGACCCCGGTTCCTTGATGGATGATGCAGAAGTGCCGCTCAACGACCTGGATGACGCGGCAGACGTAGGCAATACAGAGCGTCAGGACTGAGCGTCCGCCTTGGCTCGTCGTTCATACCACACCAGCATCGGCTGGGTACTCAGGCCATGAACGACGATGCTCAGGGCAATGACTGACAAGGTCAGGTTTACCGCCACCGCGCTGCTGGTGCCAATCAAGCCGTGGTTGAGCGCGTAGAACAGGTAGTAAATACTGCCGATCCCGCGAATACCGAACCACCCCATCAGCCCGCGCTGCCGCAGATCAATCAGGCGGCCCCAAGGCATTGCCAGCACGCCCAGCGGGCGGATCACGCAGAACAGCAGTGCCGCTACCGCCAGTGCGCGCCAATCCCAGTGGCTGACCAGCACGATGCCCAGCACCGTCACCAGGAACACCTCCATCGAACGCTCCACCAGGCTGCCGAACGAGAGCATGTCGCCCATCATCACGCCGGCGGCAATCTGGGTGTCTTTCAGTTCGCTGACATCACCTTGCAATGCGTGTTCTGGCTCTACCTCCAGGTGACCCACCACCGGCAGCGCCAAATGCTCCGACGGGGTCTGCGAGTTCCCGGTCGAGCGGAACTCCGCCTGGCGCAAGCCAAGCCCCGCCGCGAACACTGACAGGAAGCCATAGCCGCCCACCGCCTCGGCGACCACATAGGCCAGTGCGATCAGTGCGAGCGTCAGGTAGTCATTGGGCGAGAGCGTGCTGTCACTGTTGCTGATGCGCAACCAAAGAGTCACGCGGCCTATGCCACGGCCCATCCAGTAGCCGATCAACAACCCGGCCGGCACCGCCCAGAGCAGATTCTTCAGCACCCAACCGCCCAGCCAGTCACCGTCGAACCCGCCGTGCTGCATGAACAGCAGGGCGAAAATCACAAACGGGAAGGCCGTGCCGTCGTTCAGGCCCGCTTCGCCGGACAGCCCGAAGCGCAGCGCGTCATAGTCCTGGGCGTTATTGACCTGCACCAGGCCTGCCAGCACCGGGTCAGTCGGGGCCAGAATCGCCCCGACCAGCAGTGACACACCCCACGACAATGCAAACAGGTAATGCAGCGCCAGGCAGATGCCGAGGATGGTCAACAGCATCACCGGCCCGGCCATGCCGAACGCGATGCGCCAGGTCCGGTGCTTGAGTGGCAGACGCAGCTTCAAGCCGCTGACGAACAGCGAAAACAGCACCGCGACTTCAGTGAGGTGCTCCATCCAGCGCGCAGAGTTTTTGATGTCCAGGTGCAACAGGTCGACGCCCAGCGGGCCGATGCCTACCCCCAGCAACAGGCACACCGCCGAGGTGGTGACCGGCATCCAGCGCAGGTAGGAAGAGGTGAGGGCAAGGGTGAGCAAGACAGCGCCCAGTACGGCCATCCATAGAATAAAAGTCATCGAGCGTGCACCGAGGCCGTGGTCTGTTCAGGTTGGAGGACCGCGGCCGGTGACGGGTTCAATGTGATTGGATCAACTGCGAGCCAATGGTTTTCACGCGGATCATGTCGATCAGCTGACGCAAACCCGGCTGCGGCTGGCGCCGGCTGGGGTAATACATGCACAACGGCTCGCCCATGCAGGCCCAGTCGGGCATGACCTCCACCAGGCGGCCGTCCTTGAGCTCCTGCTCCACGCGGTTGGACAGGCAGTAGGCGATGCCCACCCCTTGCAGCGCCGCGTTGACAATGGTCTCGGTGTCGGCCGCGCTGAAGTGGCCGGGCACGTCGATGCGTTGCTGGCGAGCGCCGTTGCCCAGTTCCCACTTATAGGTGGTGTTGTCGCCCAGGTACATGCGGATGCAGGCGTGTTGCAGCAGGTCCTTGGGCACCTGCGGCGTGCCCCGGCGGGCCAGGTAGGCGGGCGACGCGACCACGATCCAGCGCAACTCACCGGTCAAGGGCACGGCGACCATGTCCTGGGGCACGGTGGCGCCGTAGCGGATACCGGCGTCATAGCCCTCGGCGATGATGTCGATCATCTGGTCCTGCACGATCAGGTCCACGCGCAGTTGCGGGTAGGCGGCGCAGAACTCCCCGAGGATCGGCGCCAGCAGCAATACCGCCGCATCCCGCGGCACGTTCAAGCGCAGCCGGCCAATCGGCGCTTCGCGGTACAACTCCAGGGTGTCGAGGCCGTCCTTGATGGTGGCGAAGCCCTGGTTGAGTTTTTCTGCCAGCAGCGAGCCGGCATCGGTGGGTTCGACGGCACGGCTGGTGCGGTACAGCAGTTTGACCCCCAGGCGGGTTTCGAGGTTGCGCATGGTGTGGCTCAGGGCCGAGGTGGTCACACCCAATTCGTGGGCAGCATGGCGAAAGCTGCGGCGGCGGATGATGGCCATGAACACGTTGAGATCGGCCAGTTCGGAGCGGTTGAAAGCAGCCATGTTCAAGTCTCTTATTCAGGAGTTTGGCTGCATGCGGCGTTGAGCTCGATTCAACCGTGGATGACTTAGAGTAATTGTTTTTCCAAGCATTATTGCAAGCCACAGGATGTATTCATGCGCGTTGCGACCCTCAGAATCGCCGGTATCGACAAGCAGTCTGCCGGCCGCATGGTCACTGGCCACCGCGAGCGCCTGGTGGACCAGGGTTCGGCGGTCACCAAGTTCGGTCGATACCGCTCGAAATGTGTCATTGGTCGAAGTGTGAGCCTAATCGCTTCAACCGCCGCATCGCACTGTCCAGATGCGCCCGTGCACTCGCCGGATCGCCCGCGCGCATCTGTTCATACGCCAACTGCGCCACCGCCGGGTCAATCGGCTTGAGCGGCCGCCCGCTGGCCATCGCCTTCAGCTGCACCTGCGCCGCACGCTCCAGGTAGTACACGTCATCCCAGGCTTCAGCGATAGTCGGCGCAGCCACCATCACACCATGGTTCTTCAGGAACAGAATGTCCGCATCGCCCAACGCAGCGGCGATACGCTGCCCCTCACGGTTATCCAGGGCCAGGCCGTTGTAGTCCTCATCCACCGCCGTGCGCCCGTAGAACTTCAACGCCGTCTGCCCCAGCCATAACAACGGCGGCCCTTGCAGCAGGCATAGCGCGGTAGCGTTGGGCATATGGGTATGAAACGCCGCCTTGATGCGCGGCTGCTGTTGATGTAACCGGGCGTGGATGTAGAACGCCGTGGCTTCCGGCGTGCCGTGGCCGTCGAGCACATTGCCGGCGAAATCACACACCAGCAGATCGGACGCGGTGACTTCCTCGAAGGCATAGCCGAACGGGTTGACGAAAAACAACCCGTCATGCCCTGGCACCGTGGCTGAAAAGTGATTGCAGATGCCTTCCTCCATCCCATGCAGCGCCGCCAGTTGCAGGCAGGCGGCGAGTTCCACGCGGGCCTCGATGGCGGTCACCGTGTCGAGGTTCAAGCGCCCGGCGCGCGGGCCAAGAGAGGAGGGCGTAAAGATGTGGGCCATGGTTTACCACCCCAGGGAGTTGAATAGGTCGGGCACACCGTCGAGGGTCGACAGGGTCGCGTCGGGGGTGTAATCGGCGAGCAATTGTCGGCCGGTGCCACGGTCGATCCACACACACCGGAAGCCGATGTCCCGCGCCGCGGCGTGGTCCAGATGCGGGCTGGCACAGATATGCACCACCTGGTCGAGGCTCACGCCCAGTTGCTGGTGGGCATAGTCGAACAGTCGACGGTCGGGCTTGTAGGCGCCGGCCTGTTGGGCGGTAATCACGCGGTCGATAGTGCCGCCAAGTTGTGCCACGTTGCCGGCGATCACGTCGTCGTCGGTATTGGAGACGATGCACAGTTTGTAGCCCAAGTCCTTCAACTGCTTGAGCGTTGCCACCACCTCCGGAAACGGCGGCATGGCGCTGATGCTGTCGGTCAGGGTCGCGCCATCGCGGTCAGTGGCCGGCAGGCCCAGCTCTTTCAGCGCCAGTTGCAAACCCAGGCCCGCCAGGGTGCGAAAGCTGCGGTGCGGCGGGATTTGTTCCAGGGCGTGTTCATGGTGGTCGTAGACGCTGATCAGGGTCTCGCGGTCGACCTGATGCTCACCCTTTTCATCGAGTATCCGCTCGACGGCGGCGCGCAGGCCCTCGTCCCACTGGATCAGCGTGCCGTAGCAGTCAAAGGTCAGCCACAGCGGGCGAGGGGAGTGTTCGAGTGACATGGGGCACCTTCAGCCAAAAGGGGGGAGCGCTTGAGCATAGGAAACCTGGTAGTCAGTTGGAAATTAAATTAACCTCTACATCACAGTTGAATTGTCGATAAGAAGGTCGCTGCCATGTTGGATCTTGAACTGCTGCACACTTTGGTCTGCGTGGTGGACGAAGGCAGCTTCACTCGCGCCGCCGAGCGCGTGCACCGCACTCAATCCACCGTCAGCCAACAGATTCGCAAGCTCGAAGACAGCGTGGGGCAGGTGCTGTTGGTGCGCGACCGTTCGGGCCAGCAGGTCAGCGCGACCGAGCATGGCGAACTGCTGACCCAGTACGCCCGACGCTTGCTGAACCTGTCCCGCGAAGCGCGCGAAGCCTTGAACACCGAGGCCAGTGTGGTGCCAGTGCGCCTGGGCGTGCCCGAGGACTTCGACGCCACGCGCATGGCCTCGATGCTCTCGGGGTTCGTCCGCGCCCGGCCGGAAGCGCGCCTGGAAACGGTCAGCGGCATGAGCAGCGACCTGCGCCGGCAACTGGACAGTGGCGAAATCGACATCGCTCTGGTCAAGCGCGAAGCCGGCAGCGGCGAATGCCATGCCAGTTGGCCGGAGCCGTTGGTGTGGGTGTGCGGCCACGACCAGGATGTGCACGCCGAAACCTTGCCCCTGGCGTTGTTCCCCCAAGGCTGCATCTACCGCCAGCGCGCCATCCGCACCCTGGACAAGGCCCGGCGCAGTTGGCGCGTGGCGTTTGGCAGCCATAGCCTGACGGGCATCCAGGCGGCGGTGACATCTGGCCTGGGCGTCAGCATCTTGCCGAACAGCGCGGTTCTGCCCAGTCATAGGATCTGTAGCGAACTGCCGCCGGTGCTGCCCTCGGAACTGGCATTGGTCAGCGGTGCGCAGCGCTTGAGTGCGACCCACCGGGGGTTGATCGAGTGCCTGCGTGAGGAAATCTCACGGACTCTCTAAGCGCTCCAGCAACAGCCGCTCCAGGGTCTCCACCGGCAGCGGCCGGCTGAACAGATAACCCTGGATCTGATCACAGCCGGCCTCCTTCAAGAACGCCAGTTGCGCCTGGGTTTCCACGCCTTCGGCTACTACCCGCAGGCTGAGGCTGTGGGCCAGTTCGATGATGGTACGGGTGATCGCCGCGTCCTGCGGGTTACTGGTTACCTCGCGGATGAACGCGATGTCGATCTTCAGCGTGTCGATGGGAAACCGCCGCAGGTACGCCAGGCTCGAATAGCCGGTGCCGAAGTCGTCGATGGAAATCTTCACCCCCATGGCGTGCAGCCGCTGCAGGCTGGCGATGGTGTGCTGGGTGTTTTCCATCAACGAACCTTCGGTCAGTTCCACTTCCAGCCAATGGGGCTCGACCCCGGTGCGGGCCAGGGTGCGTGCGATATCGGCGATCAGGTCGCCTTCGATCAATTGATGGCCGGAGACGTTCACCGACACCTCCACCGGGCCAATCGCGCCGCGTTGCCATTCTGCGATCTGCTGGCAGACCTGCTCGATCACCCAGCGCCCCACGGGGACGATCAAGCCCAGGCTTTCCAGGATCGGTATAAATACCGCTGGCGACACCGCGCCGTATTCCGGCCTTTCCCAACGCAGCAGCGCTTCGAGGGCGCAGATGCGACCGCTCGGCACCTCGACCTTGGGTTGGTAATGCACTGTGAAGTCATTACGCGCTACCGCTTGGCGCAAGTCGTTTTCCAGGGACTGGTGCGCCAGGTCATGCACGCTCATGCCGATCTGGCGTTGCGTCAGCTCACGGGAGTGGCTGGCCAGGTCGCCGCGTTCCTTGAGCCGCAGCAGGTTGCGCACCCGCAACCATAGCTCGACACGTTCCACCGGCTTGCTGATGAATTCCTCGGCGCCGGTTTCAAGCCCGCTGACACGGGCGCTCGGTTCACTGAGGGCCGACAGCATGATGATCGGAATACCCGCCGTGGTTTCATCGCCCTTCAATTGGCTGGCGACTTCATAGCCGTCCATGCCCGGCATCATGATGTCCAGCAGGATCAGGTCCGGCGGCTGCCGGGCCACCAACTGCAAGGCTTCTTCGCCGCTGCTCGCGCTCAGGGTCTGGTAGCCCTCATGTTGCAGCAAGGTTTCCAGAAGCTTGCGCACCTGGGGTTCATCATCAACGATTAACAACGTTGCGGGTTGGCTGGCCATGGAGAGGACTCATGTGAGAGGGCGGATGTGCTGTTGCAGCAAGGTGTCGATCACCTGGTACAGCTCTTTGTAACGCAGTGGCTTGATGATGTAGGCATCGCACCCGGCGAGCCGGGTCTTTTCGCGGTCTTCTTTCATCGCCATTGCCGTCAGGGCGATCACCGGGATGTGAGCGGTGAGCGGGTCGCGCTTGAGCAAGGCGGTGGCGGCCAGACCGTCCATGCCGGGCAACTGGATGTCCATCAGGATCAGCGCCGGTTGCTGTTCGCGGGCCAGGGTCAGGCCGGTTTCGGCATCCGCGGCCCACAGCACAGTGTGACCGGCATTGACGAGTAACAGGCGCGCCAGGCGCATGTTGGCTTCGTTGTCTTCAACAATCAGGATGTGGGGCATGCAGCCTCCGGGGCGCGGTGCAGCGGCAGCCAGGCGACGAACCGCGCCCCGCAGCCTTCACGGCTGGCCACGGCGACGCTGCCGCCATGCAGGTCGGTCAACCGCTTGACCATCGCCAGCCCCAGGCCAGTGCCTTCGAATTTGCGTGCCAGGCTGCTGTCGATCTGGCTGAACGCCTTGAACAACTTGTCCATGTCCGCCTCGGCGATCCCGATGCCAGTGTCGCTGACGCTGAGTTCGAGGAACGGCTGATGAGCGCCGTCGGGCAAGGCAAAGCGGTACACCGGCCAGTCGCCGGGAATGTGCCCGACCTGTGCGCGGGGCACCTGGCGCACTGTCAAGGTCACTGAGCTGCCGTGTGCGCTGAACTTTACGGCGTTGGCCAGCAGGTTGTAGACGATCTGTTTGGTCTTGCGCAGGTCCAGCTGTAAAAGGCCGAGGTCTTCGGGACACTCCAGCTTCAACTGGATGCGTTGCAGCGCCGCCTTTTCCCGCACGATCAGCAGGCTGTTGGCCAACAGCCCCGCCAGTTCTGCGTTTTCCAGTTCCAGCTCCATCATCCCGGCCTCGACCTTGGACAGGTCGAGAATGTCGTTGATCAACGACAACAAGTGCTGGCCGCTGGTGAAAATGTCGCCGATGTATTCGCGCTGGGTCTCGCTCATGTCGCCGACCAGGCCATCCTTGAGCGCCTCGGAAAAGCCGATGACCGCGTTCAGTGGCGTGCGCAGCTCATGGGACATGGTGGCGAGGAATTCGGACTTCATGTGGCTGGCGTGTTCCAGCTCCAGGTTCTTTTCTTCCAGCGCCCGCTCGAAGCCTTTGCGCTCGGCTTCTTCCTGCTTGCGCGCGGTGTTGTCGGTGCCGATCAGCAAGTAGCCGATGATGGTGTCATGCCGGTTGCGCAGGGCGGTGACCGAGACCATGGCCGACAGACGACTGCCGTCCTTGCGGATGTAGGTCAGCTCGTAGATGTCTTCGATACCCCGCGAGGCCTTGAACACCAGCGCTTCGAAGCCCGGCGTGATCGGCGTATCCAGTTCCAGGCTGAGGGCGGCGGCGCGGGTGATCAGCTCGATCGGGTCGGAAATATCGGCCGGCGTGATGCGGTTGACCACATCGGCGGCGGCATAACCGAGCATGCGTTCGGCGCCGACGTTGAAGATCTGGATCACGCCTTTCTCGTCGGTGGCGATGCTGGAAAAGTACGCGCTGTTGAAGATTGCGTCTTGCAGGGCGCCGGTCTTGAGCAGGGTTTTCTGCCGCTTGAACTCGACGATCTTTTCAGCCCGCGATTGCGGTTGTTCGGGTAACGGTGTGTCCATCGCTTTGGCGTTCCGTGACGTTCAGGCCCGCCATCGTCAAGCGGCGATGGCGCAGAGCATGCTCGCAGAAGATCGCTGGGGGGCGACGAGGAGGAGATGAGGTCCTTGGACAATAGCAGAGATTGTGGCGTTTTGATGGCGGGCTACGGGCTGTTTCACTTCAAATGGATACCCTTGGGTGAAATTGGGTACTTTTCGGATTAATGACGGATGAAACGATTCACCTGTCGATAAATGATCGACGCAAGCGCTTGCGTAAGGAAATGTTTCTACATTAGAGTCGGCCCACTGACGACAAAAATAATAAAACCAGGAGCTCATCCATGAGCCTTGAACCCTTGCTCGAGATGCAGGGCATCAGCAAAACCTTCAACGGTTTGCGCGTGCTCAAGAATGTCGGCCTGAAGGTCTACCCCGGCGAAATCCACGCCTTGATGGGGGAGAACGGCGCCGGCAAATCGACGCTGATGAAGATCCTTTCCGGCGCCTACCAAGCCGACCCCGGCGGTGAAATCCGCATCGCCGGCCAGTCCATCCCCACATTCGACCCCGCCACCGCCAAAGCCCTCGGCATCGCCGTGATCTACCAGGAACTGAGCCTTTGCCCCAACCTGAGCGTGGCCGAGAACATCTACCTGGGCCGTGAACTGCGACGCGGCTGGACCATCGACCGCAAGGGCATGCAGGCGGGGTGCTTCGAAGTGTTGCAACGCCTGGGCGCGGAGTTCACTCCAGCCACGCAGGTCAGCAGCCTGTCGATTGCCGAGCGCCAATTGGTAGAAATCGCCCGCGCCTTGCACGCCCACGCCAAGATCCTGGTGATGGACGAACCGACTACGCCGCTGTCATCCCGGGAGACCGACCGCCTGTTCGCGCTGATCAAACAGCTGCGCAACCAGGGCCTGGCGATCATCTATATCAGCCACCGCATGGCGGAGATCTACGAGCTGTCGGACCGCGTGTCGGTGCTGCGCGACGGCCAGTACATCGGCGAACTGACCCGCGAGGCGCTGTCGGCCGAAGTGCTGGTGAAGATGATGGTGGGTCGCGACTTGTCAGGGTTCTACAAGAAGGAGCACGCCGCCTATAACCCCGGCAACGTGGTGATGCGCGTGCGCGACATGGCCGATGGCAAGCGCGTGCGTCAGTGCAGTTTCGACCTGCACGCCGGTGAAGTGCTGGGCATCGCCGGGCTGGTCGGGGCAGGGCGCACCGAACTGGCGCGCCTGATCTTCGGCGCCGACCCACGCACCTCGGGCACCCTGGAAGTGGTCGGCAAGACCGTCACCCAGTTGCGCACCCCGGCGGATGCGATCCGCGCCGGCGTCGTTTACCTCACCGAAGACCGCAAGGCCCAGGGCCTGTTCCTGGACATGAGCGTGGCGGACAACATCAATGTCTGCGCCTGCGTGCCGGATGCCCACGCCGGCGGGGTGCTCGATCGCGCCCATGCCGCGCAGCGCGCCACCGAGGCGATCAAGTCGCTGTCGATTCGGGTGGCGTCGGGCAAGGTCAACGTCGGTGCGTTGTCCGGTGGCAACCAACAGAAGGTGCTGCTGGCCCGGCTGCTGGAGGTCAAGCCGCACGTGCTGATCCTCGATGAGCCCACCCGTGGCGTCGACATCGGCTCCAAGTCCGAGATCTACCGCATCATCAACCAATTGGCCCAGGCCGGCGTCGGCATCGTGGTGATCTCCAGCGAGCTGCCGGAAATCATCGGCACCTGCGATCGCGTGCTGATCATGCGCGAAGGCCGGTTGGTCGCAGAAGTCGGCGGCGCCTCCGACGACGCTATTTCCCAGGAACGTATTATTGACCTCGCCACCGGTGGCGATCAGGTGGTGGCCCATGGCTGAATTGAATATCGCAACAACCGGTAAGGCAGAGCGCGCCCGCGAGCTGATGCGCACGGTCGGCATGTTGCCGGTGCTGATCCTGCTGCTGGTGGGCTTTGCCCTGGCCAGCGAGAACTTCCTGACGGTACAGAACCTGTCGATCATCACCCAGCAGGCGTCGGTGAACGTGGTGCTGGCGGCGGGCATGACCTTTGTGATCCTCACGGCGGGCATCGACCTGTCGGTGGGCGCGATCCTCGCCGCATCGGCGGTGGTGGCGTTGCAGGCGTCGATGTCGCCGCAATTCGGCATGTTCGGGATTGCCGCCGGTATCGGCTTCGGGTTGTTGCTGGGCCTGGTCAATGGCGGCTTGATCGCCTTTATGCGCCTGCCGCCGTTTATCGTCACCCTCGGTGCACTCACGGCCATGCGCGGCCTGGCCCGGCTATTGGCGGACGACAAGACCGTGTTCAACCCGGACCTGCCGTTTGCCTTTATCGGCAACGACTCGATCCTCGGGGTGCCATGGCTGGTGGTAATCGCCGTGGCAGTGGTGGCGTTGTCGTGGTTCATCCTGCGCCGCACCGTGATGGGCGTACAGATCTACTCGGTGGGCGGCAACCCGGAAGCGGCGCGGCTGTCGGGGATCAAGGTGTGGAAGGTGCTGCTGTTCGTCTACGCCATGTCCGGCGCGTTGGCCGGGCTGGGCGCGGTGATGAGCGCGTCGCGCCTGTTCGCTGCCAATGGCCTGCAACTGGGGCAATCCTACGAGCTGGATGCGATTGCCGCGGTGATCCTCGGCGGCACCAGCTTTACCGGCGGTGTCGGCACCATCGGCGGCACGCTGATCGGCGCGCTGATCATCGCGGTACTCACCAACGGCCTGGTGCTGCTGGGCGTCTCGGACATCTGGCAGTACATCATCAAGGGCATCGTGATCATCGGCGCGGTGGCGCTGGATCGTTATCGCCAGTCCGGCGCACGGACCTGAACTCACTCCAACAACAATCACAAGAGAGACCCCTATGAACCTCAAACGTATCTTTCCGGTCATTGCCTTGGCTGCCCTGATGTCCCAAGCCGTCGAAGCCCGCGAGTTGAAGGCCCTCGGCATCAGCATGGGCTCGCTGGGCAACCCGTATTTCGTGACCCTGGCCGATGGCGCAACCGCCCGGGCCAAGGAGCTGAACCCCAACGTCAAGGTCACCTCGGTGTCGGCCGACTATGACCTGAGCAAGCAGTTTTCGCAGATCGACAACTTCATCTCGTCCAAGGTCGACCTGATCCTGATCAACGCCGTCGACCCGTCCGCCATGGCCTCGGCGATCAAGAAAGCCCGCGATGCCGGCATCGTTGTGGTGGCCGTGGATGTGGACGCGAAAGGGGTGAACGCCACGGTGCAGACCGACAACGTCGAAGCCGGCAAGCTGGCCTGCCAGTACCTGGTGGACAAGCTCTCCGGCAAGGGCAATGTGATCATCCAGAACGGTCCGCAGGTCACCGCTGTGACCGATCGCGTCAAGGGTTGCAAGGCCGCACTGGCCGCCGCGCCGCAGATAAAGGTGCTGTCCGATGACCAGGACGGCAAAGGCTCCCGCGAAGGCGGCCTGAACGTGATGCAGGGTTATCTCACGCGCTTCCCGAAAATCGACGGTCTGTTCGCGATCAACGACCCGCAAGCCATCGGCAGCGACCTGGCGGCCAAACAGCTCAAGCGCAGCGGCATCATTATTACCTCGGTGGACGGTGCGCCGGATATCGAGAACGCGCTGAAAACCGACACACAGATTCAGGCGTCGGCCAGCCAGGACCCTTGGGCCATGGCGCAGACCGCCGTCAACGTGGGCAACGATATTCTCAATGACAAAGCCCCGGCCGAAGCGGTTACCCTGCTCACGCCAAAACTGATCACCCGTGACAACGTCGCTACGTACAGCGGTTGGTCGAGCAAACATTGATCCATTGAGAGGAACGGCGTCGTGGTCACCATGGATGACGTGGCAAGCAGGGCGGGGGTGTCGACGTCGACGGTGTCCCATGTGTTGAACGGCACCCGCAAGGTCAGTCCGGCAACGGTGCACGCGGTGCAGCAAGCGATCCAGGCGCTGGGTTACATCCCCAACACCCTGGCGCGTTCGCTGGCGCGGTCGAGCACCAGCACGATTGGCGTGGCGATCTCCGCGCTGTCCAACCATTATTTCAGCGAAACCGTGCACGCGATTGAAACCGAGTGCGCCAGGCACGGCTACATGATGCTGTTTGTCGATACCCACGACGACCCGGAACACGAGCTGCGGGTCGTCACGGCATTGCACCATCGGCGGGTGGACGGCATTGTGCTGGCGCCCTCGAATGGCTCCAAGGCCCTGGAGTATCTGCGGGCCAACGAAATCCCGGCGGTATTGGTGGACCGCATGATGAGCGAGCAATTCGACCAGGTCGGGGTGGAGAACACGCAGTCTACCCAGGCCTTGGTTACCCACTTGATCAAACACGGGCACCGGCGCATCGGCTTTATCGCCGGGCGTGAGGGGTTCAGCACCACCGATGAGCGGGTTGCCGGGTACCGTGCGGCACTGCAAGGGGCGGGGCTGGCGTTCGATCCGCACTTGTTGGTCAATGGCGGCTCCAACACCGAGCCAGCGCGTCAGGCGACGGTGCAGTTGCTGGGCCTGGCGGAGCCACCCACGGCGATCATGGCCGGCAATAACCTGATGACCCTTGGCGCCATGCAGGCCCTGCGTGATGCGCAGATCGACGTACCGGCGCAGATGGCCCTGGTGGGTTTTGATGATTTCGATTGGGCGGATTTCTTCGTGCCGCGCCTGACCCTGATCGCGCAGCCGGTCCAGGCACTGGGCACGCAGGCAGTGAACCTGTTGTTGCAGCGCATGGCGTCGCCCGACGCCCCCACTCACAGCGTGCGCCTGGCGCCGACCCTGCAATGGCGTAATTCATGTGGCTGTAATGGATTGGAATGACCCCCTTATGAGCAGTCCCGTTTCCCTCGGCATCGACCTCGGCACCTCGGAACTCAAGGCCATCCTCATGGACCTCGACGGTACGGTGCTGGCCCATGCCGGCGTGCGCTTGAGTGTGTCGCGGCGCCATAGCGGCTGGTCCGAGCAGGCGCCGGAAGACTGGTGGCAGGCGTGTTTGCAGGCGCTGGCACAGTTGCGTGTACATGAAGCGTTTTCGCGCGTGGCCTGTATCGGCCTGTCCGGGCAGATGCACGGCGCGGTGTTGCTGGGCAAGGACAACCGTGTGTTGTATCCGGCGATCTTGTGGGACGACTCCCGCGCCGTCGCCGAGGCCGATGAGTTGGGCCCGGCGTTTGCCGACATCACCGGCAGCCTGCCCATGGCCGGGCTGACGGCGCCGAAGCTGCTGTGGCTGCAACGCCATGAGCCCGAGGTGTTCAAGGCCATTGATTGTGTGCTGTCGCCCAAGGATTACCTGCGCTTGCGTCTGAGTGGCGAGCGCATCAGCGAGATGTCCGATGCAGCGGGGACGTTGTGGCTGGAAGTGGCGCGGCGTGAGTGGTTCGCGCCAATGCTGCGGGCGACGGGCCTGTCGCCGGAGCAGATGCCAAGACTGGTCGAGGGCGGCGCCGCAAGTGCTGTGTTGACGGCGCAGGGGCTGGGCTTGTCTGCCTCGGTGGTGATTGCCGGTGGCGGGGGTGACAACCCGGTAGCGGCCGTGGGGATCGGGGCGATCAATGCCGGCGATGGCTTCATCACCCTCGGTACCAGCGCTGCCATTGTCGCGATTACCGATCACGCGGCCGGTGATCCCGCAAGTGCCGTGCACAGCTTCTGCCATGCGCTGCCTGATCGCTGGTACACCATGGGCGCCATGCTGGCCGGCGCCAGTTGCCTGCGCTGGGTCACACGCCTCACGGGAACGACGGATGAACAAACCTTGCTGGACCAGGTGCAGGCACAACTGCCGATCGAGCAGCCAGTGCCGCTCGACACGCCGTTGTTCCTACCGTACCTGGCCGGTGAACGCACCCCGCATAACGACCCGCTGCTGCGCGGTGGCTTCATGGGCCTGGGCCATGACTGCACGCCGGCGATGCTCGGTTATGCGGTGATGGAAGGCGTGGGGTTCGGGTTGCTGGATGCGTTGCGCGCGGTGCAATCAGCGGGGGCCGACGTGGGCGCCTGCGCGTTGGTGGGTGGTGGTGCGCGCAGTGAGTACTGGGCGCGGTTGCTGGCCAACATCCTGCAACGGGACATCTTCACCCTGCACGGCAGCGAATTGAGCGCGTGTATCGGTGCGGCGAAGCTGGGGTTTGTGGCGATAGGGCAAGGCGCGCAATTGCTCGCGGCGGGGATGCCGGTCAAGGCCCGGTACAGGCCAGACCTTATGCCGCAGCCCGTATTGGAGGCGCGATATCGCAAGTTTCAAGGTTTGCTGAGCGCGGCCAAGGCCCTTCACGAGTAGCCTTCTGTAGTGAGCGGGCTTGTCTGGGGGGGGCTGTTTTGGTGAACTGGCCTGTTGTGGCAAGCCCGCTCACCACATCGGGCCCCACAACAAGCTGCTGCCGCTAGTCGCCCAAGGGCGGCAGACGCCGTTTCACCGGGGTTTTCTTGACAATGGCCGTGTTGGTTTCCGCGTAGGCGTTGAGCCGGTCAAGCAGGCTGTCCAGGTGATCCATGGTGCGCACATGCAGGCGTGCGATGAAGCAATCCTCCCCAGTCACCTTGTCACACTCGGTAAACTCGGGGATCGCCTGGATCTGCCGCTCCACCTCATGCAATTTGCCGGGCAAGGGGCGGATGCGCACGATGGCCTGCAGCAGGTAGCCGAAGTGCCTGGGGTCGATGTCGACGGTGTAGTGGGTCAGCACGCCGCGCTCTTCGAGACGCCGCAGGCGTTCGCCGACGCTCGGCGAAGACAGCCCGGTAATCCCGGCCAAGGCCTTGAGGGACAGACGCGAGTCGTCCATTAAAGCAGCGATCAGTTGCTGGTCAATGGTGTCAATCATGGTGTCCACCTAATAAGTAAAGGCAACTCAAGGCTTTTGCCTTTTTTAGTCGCTGGAGCCGGTCTCGATCAGATTGCCATAATTGGGCCTCACTTGAGGAGCTTCAATCATGGATACATCCATCCGTCGCGGGTCGTGGGAAATGGTTGCCGCCATGCTGATCTCGGGCACCATTGGCTGGTTTGTCCTGGTCTCCGGCGTATCGGTGATCGAAGTGGTGTTCTGGCGCTGTGTGATCGGCGGGCTGACGTTGTTGGTGGTGTGCGCACTGCTGGGGTATTTGCGCCTGGACCTGCTCAGTTGGACCAGGCTCGGCCTGGCGATGCTCAGTGGCGTGGCGATTGTCGGCAACTGGTTACTGCTGTTCGAATCCTATTCCCGCGCGTCGATTGCCATCAGCACGGCGGTGTATAACGTGCAGCCGTTCATGCTGGTGATGCTGGCGGCCGTGTTTCTAGGTGAAAAGATCACCGTGCAGAAACTCGCCTGGCTGAGCGTGGCGTTCCTGGGCATGTTGGCGATTGTCACCGCCCATGGCGATCAACCAACCGGCGACGATTACCTGACTGGCATCGCATTGGCACTCGGCGCGGCGTTGCTGTACGCGATTGCCGCGCTGATCATCAAACGTCTGAAGGCAGTGCCGCCACATTTGATGGCGTTGATCCAGGTAGCCACCGGCGCGTTGTTACTGGCGCCGCTGGTGCCATGGAATAGCTTGCCGGCCACAACCAGCGCGTGGGGCGCACTGGTGACACTCGGCGTGGTGCACACCGGCGTGATGTATGTGTTGTTGTATGGCGCGATCCAGAAACTGCCGACAGCCCTGACCGGTGCGCTGTCGTTTATCTACCCGATTGCGGCGATCTTCGTCGATTGGTTCGCCTTCGGGCATCGTCTGGGCTGGCTGCAATGGTTCGGGGTGGCGGCAATTCTACTGGCGGCTGCCGGGTTGCAGCGGGGCTGGTGGTGGCCCCGCGTGCAAAGGGTCAGTGCGTGCCCTGGAAAATAATGTTTTCCGGGTTGAAGTGCTCTACCGCGCTGCCCGGTTGTGGCAAGCCCAGGATATGCCCCTTGATCTTGCCCACCACGTGCATCTCGCAGGGTTTGCAGTCGAACTTCAGGGTCAGCACTTCATCGCCATGGATCAATTGCATCGGCGCTACCTTGGTCTTCACGCCCGTGACTCCCTTGGCCTGTTTAGGGCACAGGTTGAACGAGAAACGCAGGCAGTGCTTGGTGATCATCACCGGTACTTCGCCGGTTTCTTCGTGGGCTTCGAAGGCGGCGTCGATCAGCTTCACCCCGTGGCGGTGGTAGAAGTCGCGGGCTTTCTGGTTGTAGACGTTGGCGAGGAACGACAGGTGCGCGTCCGGGTACACCGGCGGTGGCGTTGTTTCCGCCTTGCGGCCACCCCGTGGGTGCGCAGCCACGCGTGCGGCGGTCAGCGCCTCGATCACTTCACGGCGCAGGGCCTTGAGCTGTGAGTTGGGGATGAAGAACGCCTGCGGCGCATCCAGTTGGATGTCGGTCGCGTGGTATTCGGTGGTGCCCAGTTGGCCCAGCAGGTCGCGCAGGGTGTCCAGCGCCTGTTCCGGCTTGTTGGCCACGCCGAACGGGCCGGGCAGGGTGACGCTGGCGCTGATGCCTTCCTCGCTGGTGGCGGTGACTTCCAGCTGCGCTTCGCGCAAGCGAGCGGCCCAGGTCAGGCCTATACGACGCTCGGATGAGGTCTTGAGCAGCGCCTGTTGCCAGTTGTGGTCCAGGTTGCGGTTCAGCGGGTGGTTCGGGCGCAATTGATGCAGGCCGGCCGGCATCTCGTTCGGCTCCACGCGGTAGCGGTAGCGCTTCTCGCCGTCTTCCTCGAACTCGCCTTTAGGCTCGGCGATGTTGGCACGGAAACCCACCACTTCGCGCTTGATCAGCACGTTCAGGCCATCGCCATTCGACAATGGCTCGTGGGTGACCACTTGCAGGTCGCGCTTACCGGCTTTTTCCACCACACCCACCGGCAGGCCGGTGAACGTCGGCGTGTCGAAGGCGCCGATATCGACCTTGCGGTCATTGACGAAATAGTCGGTGCTGCCCCGGTGGAAGGTCTTTTCCGGGTCAGGCAGGAAGAAGTGCGCGGTACGGCCGCTGGAGGCGCGGGCCAGGTCCGGGCGGTCTTCAAGCACGTCATCCAGGCGCTGGCGGTAATAGGCGGTGATGTTCTTCACATAGCCCATGTCCTTGTAGCGGCCTTCGATCTTGAACGAACGCACGCCGGCTTCGACCAGCGCACGGATGTTGGCGCTCTGGTTGTTGTCTTTCATCGACAGCAGGTGTTTCTCAAAGGCCACGACGCGGCCTTGATCGTCTTTGAGCGTATACGGCAGGCGGCAAGCCTGGGAGCAATCGCCACGGTTGGCGCTGCGGCCATTCTGCGCGTGGGAGATGTTGCACTGCCCGGAGAACGCCACGCACAGCGCGCCGTGGATGAAGAACTCGATGGCGGCATCGGTTTCGTCGGCAATGGCGCGGATCTCTTGCAGGTTCAGCTCACGGGCCAATACCAACTGCGAAAAACCGGCCTGGTCGAGGAACTTGGCGCGGCCCAGGGTACGGATATCGGTCTGGGTGCTGGCGTGCAGCTCGATGGGCGGAATATCCAGCTCCATCACGCCCAGGTCTTGCACGATCAACGCATCGACGCCGGCATCGTAGAGCTGATGGATCAGCTTGCGTGCGGGTTCCAGTTCGTTGTCGTGCAGGATGGTGTTGATCGTGGTGAACACGCGGGCATGGTAACGGCGGGCGAATTCCACCAGCTGCGCGATGTCGCTCACGTCGTTACAGGCGTTATGGCGTGCGCCGAAGCTCGGGCCGCCGATGTACACGGCGTCGGCGCCATGCAGGATGGCCTCGCGCGCGATGGCGACATCGCGGGCAGGGCTGAGCAATTCCAGGTGATGCTTGGGCAAGGACATAGTTTTTTTAGTCAGGCTTGTCACGGTTGAGGCGCGCATTGTAGCTGTGAAATGCCTGACCGGCACGCACTCAGGCTTGAGCGGCCATCGCCGTGACTTCCACGCGCATGCCGTCTACCGCCAGCGCGGCCACGCCAACCGCTGCGCGCACGGGCCAGGGCTTGGCGAAGAAGCGTTTGTAGACTTCGTTGAAGGCGGCGCGATCGGCCATGTCTGTCAGATAAATGGTCAGGTGCATCACCCGGTCCATGGAGCTGCCGGCCTTTTCCAGGGCAACTTTCAGGGCTTGCAGGGTGCATTCGCTTTGCAGGGTGATGTCGCCCAGTTCCAGGCTGCCATCGGCACGGGTCGGGATCTGGGTGGACACCAGGATGCCGTTGAAGCCGATCACGTCGGAGGAAATCGAATCGGCATCGGGGTCCGGGGTGTAGTGCAGGTCGTGGTTGGCCATGGGCGCCTCTCGTTGGCAGGTTCAGAAAGGCGCCATGGTCCCCGAAAATGACGGCAGGGGCAAACTACGCCCAGCGGCGGAACAGCACGCTGGCATTCACGCCGCCAAACCCGAAGCCGTTGGACAGTGCATAGTCAATCGGCATCGGCCGGGCAGCACCGCGCAACAGGTCGAGGCCCTCGGCGAGGGCGTCGGGGTGTTGCAGGTTGAGGGTGACCGGGGCGATCTGGTCGCGCAGGGCAAGCACGGTGAAGATGGCCTCGATACCGCCCGCAGCCCCCAGCAGATGGCCGGTGGCGGATTTGGTCGAGCTGATCGCAGGGCTGCCGTTCGCACCGAATACCGTCCTGATCGCGGCCAATTCGCCTTTGTCACCCACCGGCGTCGAGGTGGCGTGGGCATTCAGGTACTGCACCTGGTCCGCGTCGATCCCGGCCTGGCGCAGGGCTTGCAGCATCGCCCGGCGTGCACCGTCGCCGTCTTCCGGGCCGGCGGTCATGTGATAGGCATCGGCACTGGTGCCGTAGCCGACCAGTTCGGCAATCGGCTGCGCACCTCGGGCAAGGGCGTGCTCCAGTTCCTCGATGACCAGGATGCCGGCGCCTTCGCCCATGACAAAACCGTCCCGCGCCTGGTCGAAAGGCCGCGAAGCCTGCTCCGGGCTGTCATTGAAGTCACTGGACAGCGCCCGCGCCGCCGCGAACCCGGCAAGGCTGACCCGATGGATCGCCGCTTCGGCACCGCCGCATACCGCCACATCCACTTCACCTGCGCGAATCATGCGCGCCGCATCGCCGATGGCCTGTACACCCGCTGCACAGGCCGTCACCGGCGCACCCAGCGGGCCTTTCAAGCCGTAGTTGATCGACACGTGTCCGGCGGCCATGTTGCTCAGGAACGACGGAATGGTGAACGGCGACAACCGCCGTGGGCCTTTGCTGTCGGTGGTGCGTACCGCGTCGGCAATCGCCGGGAAGCCGCCGACACCCGAGGCGATGATGGTCGCGGTGCGCTCCTGCGCTTCAGGCGTGTTCGGCGCCCAGCCGGCCTGCTTCAAGGCTTCGTCTGCTGCCGCCAGGGCGAACAGGATGAAGCGGTCCATCTTGCGCTGTTCCTTGGCTGCCAGCAGGCGGTCGGGATCAAATCCGGCTTCAGGGTCCTCGAGTACGGTCTGCACCTGGCCACCGATGCTGACGGCCAAATCACCGATCAACGCTTGCGGCAGGCGACGAATACCCGATTGCCCGGCCAACAGGCGTCGCCAGGTAGATTCCACGTCAGCGCCCAACGGCGTCAGTGCGCCCATACCTGTTACAACGATGCGTTTACTCATGATCAATCGACTCCAGTTGCGGTGAAGGAACAGACCTTATGGACGTCACTATCATCATGAAAGTAACATGGCATCACGCACATTGGCACTGACCCACAGGAATCCCCATGCAACGCAAGTCCCTCATCAGCGACGAATGCCCCATCGCCCGCAGCCTTGAGCGGGTAGGGGAGTGGTGGAGCATTTTGATCATGCGCGATGCGTTGCACGGCCTGCGCCGCTTCGATGAGTTCTCGCGCAGCCTGGGCATTGCGCCGAATATGCTCACGCGCCGCCTGAACGCGCTGGTGGAGGCGGGCATGCTGGAGCGCCGTGCCTACAGCGAACGACCGCCGCGCTATGAATATGTGCCGACGGCCAAGGGTGAGGATTTCGGCATGGTGCTGATATCACTGGTTGCCTGGGGCAACCGGCATTACGCCGAGGAGGGCGCCAGTGTCGAGTTGGTGGAGCGTAAAACAGGCAGGCCGGTGCAGCCGACGCTCGCCCGTGCGGATGGGAAGTTGGTGGCTTTTGACCAGTGCGTGTTGCAGGCCGGTCCGGCGGCCAGTGCCGGCATGCGCGAGCGCCTCGCTTTGCTAGGCGCAAAACCCTGATTGCGCAAGTATTTGACGCCAGAAAATAATCCACTCAAGGCCGGTAAAGTCGCGTATTCCACAGCCGATAGCCCTATCAAGACACGGGTTTTTTCGCACGGCTGAGGGTACGTCATGTTCAACACAACACTCAAAACAGAACTGGCGGCCAGGACGGCCGAGGCCACCGAGTACAAAGGACTGATCAGCGCACTGGAACGCTCCATGGCCGTGGTCGAATTCGACCTCAACGGCAACGTGTTGCGGGCCAACGACAACTTCCTCAAGGCCCTGGGCTACAGCGCCAATCAACTGGCCGGCAAGTCCCATCGCGATTTTTGCCTGCCGGCGCTGACCAGCAGCCCGGCCTACAGCCAGTTCTGGAGTGATTTGAAAGCCGGCAAGTTTGTCTCCGGTACGTTCAAGCGCGTGGATGCCAACGGCCGGACCATCTGGCTGGAAGCCAGCTACAACCCGGTGCTGGATGAGCGTGGCCAGGTGTTGAAGGTGGTCAAGTACGCACTGGACGTCACCGCCCAAGTGGAGCAGGACGCGGCCACCCGCAGCAAATTGACGGCCGTGGACCGTGCGATGGCCGTTATCGAGTTCGATTTGAGTGGCCAGGTGCTGGACGCCAACGCGAATTTCCTCAATGTCATGGGCTACTCCCTGGCGGAAATCAAAGGCAAGCACCACCGGTTGTTTTGCGAGCCCGCGCTGGTTACCAGCCATGAGTACACCGACTTCTGGCGCCGCTTGAATAACGGTGAGTTCTTTACCGGGCAATTCAAGCGCCTTGGCAAGCATGGGCGTGTGGTGTGGCTGGAGGCCAGCTACAACCCGGTGTACGACGGCGACGGCAAACTGATCAAGATCGCCAAGTTTGCCAGCGACATCACCGAGCGCGTAGAGAAGTTCGAGGAAGACTCCCGTGGCGCCTCCCGGGCCTACCATATTTCCTCCGAGACCGAGCGTTTTGCCGAGCACGGCACCCAGGTGATCCAGGAGACCGCCACGGAAATGCGCCGTATCGCCGAGAATATCGGCGCGTCTGCGCGGCTGGTGGGGCAACTGGGCGACCGTTCCGAACAGATCACCGCCATCGTCAACACCATTCGCGGTATCGCCGACCAGACCAACCTGTTGGCGCTCAACGCAGCCATCGAGGCGGCGCGCGCCGGGGACCAGGGGCGTGGCTTTGCGGTGGTGGCCGATGAGGTCCGGCAACTGGCCGGACGCACCAGCCGCTCCACGGCGGAAATCGCCGAGATGATCGGCATGATCCTCTCGGAAACCCGCGACGCGGTCACCAGCATGAACGCGACCCAGGAAGGCGCACAGCGCGGCGTCAACCTGGCCGACCAGGCGGGGTCGGTGATCCTGCAGATTCGCACCAGCACCAGCGATGCGGTGCAGGCGGTGAGCATGTTTGCGTCGAAACTGGATGAGTCGGAAGTCATTCCCAAGACTGCGGTCGGCTGGGTGGGCTAACGCTTTCCAGCGGGAGGAGCGAGCCAGCTCGCTCCTCCAGGGGCGGGTTTAGAGCAGGGTAAACGGATAGTCGACGATCAGCCGCAGCTCGTTCAGGTCTCCATCGCGCTGGTCGGCATTCGACGCCACGATCGCATCACGCACGCGCAACGACAGATTCTTCGCCTGACCGCTCTGGATCACGTACTTGGCTTCCAGATCGGTCTCGTGGTGCGCGCCATCTGCACCGTAGTCGCCGACATAAGCGCTATGGGCCGGCGTATGGGTGCCATCGATATCCGAGCCGTTGATGTAGCGGCCCATGAAGCTCAATCCCGGCACGCCATAACTGGCCATGTTCAGGTCATAGCGGATCCCCCAGGACTGCTCGCCCGGGCCGTTGAAGTCGTTCCATTGCACCGAGTTCGCCAGGTACACCGAATCGCCGCCTTCGCCTGCGCCGTTGTTGCCGGTGCCGATGTAGTCGAACGGCGTGTCACCATGCACCTTCTGGAACGACAGCGTGAGGGTGTGCGCTTGCAGGAACGAATACGCCGCCGCCACCGAGTAGGTGGTGTTGTTGATCGCCCCCGCCTTGGCACTGCCGGTGTCGAGGGTGCGGTACAGGTTGCCGTCCAGCGCCAGGGACTGGTCATGCGCCAACGGGATCACGTAATTGAGATTGGTGTAGTACTGGCGCCAGATATCTTCCAGCTCGCCGGCATACAGGGTCGCGCTCAGGGACGGGCTGAAGGTGTATTTGCCGCCGACGAAGCTGGCGCTGTTGGCGGCGATGTTGGCGTAGGTGGCGTAGATATCGTGGTCATGGTTGCTGGTCATGCCACTGTTGGTGCTGGTGAAATGCCCGGCCTCCAGGTCCAGGCCGGCGATTTCGCTGCTGGTCAGGTCAAACCCGGTGGCGGTCTGGGGCAACAGGCGCGTGCCGCCGGTGGCGAAGACCGGGGCGGTGGGTTGCATGTCACCAAATTTGAGTTGGGTCTTGGAGACTTTGATCTTTACCGCCGCACCGACTGAGCCGTAGGCGTCTTCGGGATCGCCATGGCGGTCGGTGGGCAGGTTGCCGGTGCCGGCGTCCGCGTGGGTGGCGTCGAGTTTCAGTCCGCCGTAGGCATAGGCGTCGACGCCGAAACCGAGGGTGCCCTGGGTAAAACCCGAGGCGTAGTTGAGCATCGCGCCCTGGGTCCAGTCGATATTATCGGCCCGGCCGCCTTCACGGTTGCGGTTCATGTAGTAGTTGCGCAACAGGCCGGTGACGCTGCTGCCCTCGACAAATCCCTTGGCATCCGCCTGGTCGGTGACCGACTCGGCAAAGGCCATCTGGCTGATACCGGCACACACCGCCAGTGCCAACAGGCTCGACTGTTTAATCATGTTGTGACTTCCCCGGAATAATGAAGGCGCGCGCAGAAACACCGCACTGACTGGATGGCGCATAACGTTGTTTGGGCAGAGGTTTCTAGGTGAGCTGTTACGGTTTTTTATTGTGTCCGGCGTAGTTGCCGAGGTTGATTCTAAGCACAGTCGGCACGGCCTGCAGCGGGCGGGCGGATGAAACTCGATTAATTAAACTTCACGCTGTTTAACCACGTGCGGGTGTACGTTGAACCTGTCTTAGCCGCTCTGCTTCGACAACATCCTTTGGTTGCCGCCGCAGACTCTGCGGCGGATTTTTTCACAAGATTTCACAGCCGGGTTTCGGCCCTTCAGCATGGGCACCTCAGTGACCAGAAAGGCATGCAACACCGGCCCGGTGAGTCAGCCTGTCATCTTTCAGTAACCCTCAAGGTTTTTGCTCTCCTGACTGGCCCGACATGATCGCCTTTGACGATCGTGCCACGGCCCCCGTCTTCAAGGAGCACACGCATGTCAGCACCGGTGAGTAAGGCCCCCACGATCAGGAGCGTCACGGGCAAAGACACCAGCGCCGAATGGGGCAACGCGGTTGATCGGGCCAAGGCCAGGGATGCCGGCATCGAGTGGCAGCGGCCCAAGGATGACTCTCGCTCGGCCCAGGACATCATCGATGGCAGCCCACTGCTGAAAAACCTTGGCAACCAGAGCGGGGTGAAGGACAAGTTGCGCGAACGGGTCGGCGATTTCGAGCACGATGCGGACGCGGCCTACCGCGCCAATCAGGTGCTGGAGCATGTCGAGCGCTTCGACGAAAACGGCTCACGCCTGGCCGGCAATACCATCGACAACGGCCGCGTCGATGGTTTCACCAAAGGCGGTGACGCCAGGCACGGCACCGAGGCCGGACGCCTGCAAGACTTCGGCAAATATGGTTGGGAGAACCTCAAGGGTGAACGGCAACAGGTGGACGCTGTGGGTCAGGACGGCCAGCGCCGTGAGGCCGCAGAAAAGGTCGGCATCGTCTGGGAACTGCCCGAGGGTGACACGCGCTCGGCCCAGGACATCATCAATGACAACCCGTTGCTGAAAAACCTTGGCAACCAGAGTGGGGTGAAAGATGCATTGAAGGAGCAGGTCGGCGATTTCGACAAGGACCCGAACGCGGCCTTCCGTGCCAGCCAGGTGCTCGACCGGGTGGTGGGTTTTGACGAGCAAGGCCGCGCGCTGACGGGCAAGGATGTGGCCAACGGTAGTATCGACGGCTTTACCAAGAGCGGGGAAGCGCGCCATGGCACCGAAGCGGGGCGCCTGCAGGACTTCGGCAAGTACGGTTTCGAGGGATTGGCCAAGCCCTCGGCCAATGACCAGATCGGTAGCTATAAGGATTTTCTCGACACCCATCCGGATGCCGACGCGGGCTCCAGGCAGATCGCTCAATACGGCGCAATCCTGGATGCCAAGTACGATTCGATCCGTGGCAAGACTGGCGGCGAGAGTGCCGTCACCGAACAGAACATCCAGGACTACCTCAAGCAAAATCCGCAGTTGAGCAAGGAAGAGAAAGAGGCCCTCAACTTCTTTGCCCAGCCCGGCGCCTTCCGCAAGCTCGATACGGCCGGCAACAGTATCGGCGACAAGCCCGACGGCAAGGTCAGCCGCAGCGACGTGCAAGCCTGGCTGAAGACCGCCGCCCCCACCGATGCCCAGAGCCTGGCCAGCCTGATCACCGACGTGGCCACCGGCACTGTCACGGGCCAGGTCGACACCCGCAAGCTCGACAAGGACATCTTCGAACATCCGGAAAACTACACGGCCGAACAAAAGGCTGCGGTGCTGCTGGAACTGCAGGAAGCGCAGAAACTGGTGGTCGACGGCGCCAACGCCGGGGTCTGGAACAGCGATTATGGCAAGGTCTCCATCGCCAACCGCTCCGGCGCGATCTGGGAGCCGCAAAAGCTGCTGCAGGACATCAACGACCACATGGCCATCTTGCAGGGCGACAAACCCACCGCCGAGTACATCAGGAACGCAGGCGACCAGGCGGTGAAGACGTTGTTTGAAGACAATCCCGGCCTGAAGGATGCGGTCACCAAGACCTACGAGGATCAGGTGAAGTCGGGCAAGGCACTGGACGCCGCGTGGGATGCCAACACCAAGGACGGCAAGACCGACCAGCACACAGCGCTGGCCGGTTTCTACGCCACCGCCACCAGCCTGCAGTCGATGCTTGGCATTGACGATGCCAAGGCGATCCAGGGCGCGGTCGCCAAATCCTCGCATAACGAAGCATTCAAGACCTTCTACAAGGACCAGTTGGCCAGTGGCGACCGCCTGCGCGAGTTGCTCAAGGACAACACGCCGGAGCAGGCCGCTTCGGAGTTCAGCCTGGAAGTGGCGCTCTATAACGCCGCGCTTGATCCGACCTTCACGGCCCAGTATGACCAACAGCTCAATGATAATTTCTCCAGCATCGCCCAGCAGAACCTGTTCAAGGGCGCTGGCTTCGACGACATCAAGGCTGCGTTCGGCAAGGACGGCGGCGCGGAGCTGGACGAAGACAAGGTCCGCAAGCTGGTCGACCAGATGCGCCAGGAAAGCCCCGAGCTGCTGCTGAACCAGGACGGGACCGTGGCCACCACCGACCAGGTCCTGGCGGGCTTTCGTGGTAACTGGGACATGCTCCGCCAGGGCACCAAGGCCCTGGACAAAATGGGCAAGCTGTCGAACTTCGACCCCAACGGCGGCGCCAAGGGCGCCTACGGCAGCGGTGTGCTGCACGGGGTGAGCGGGCTGTTCCTGGCGGGTGTGACCATTGCACGCGGGGCGCAGAGCGGTGGAAAGCTGACCACGCGCAACATCGTCGACATCACCACCGGTTCCGTGCAGACCACCACCGTGCTGATCGAGGGCGGCACCAAGGGCTACCAGGAACACCTCGCCAAGTCGATCAAGAACGGTGAGCAGACCCTCAAGGATATGAAGGACGGCAAGGTCATGCTCGACCTGCTCGATGAGGTCAAGGACAACGTCAAGGACGGCAAGCACGCCAAGGTCGTGGCGAAGAACTTCGAGGAAGCCGCCAAAGGTATCGGCGGCCTGGCCGGTATCGTCGCCGGGGCTTATGGCATTTTTGATGGCGTCAACGCGCTGCGTCGTGGTGACAAGCTAAGCGGTGGCTTCGGTATTACCGCAGGCTCGCTGGGTGTACTGGCCGGCAGCGCCTCGGCCGCGGAGGGCGGCCTTGGCTTGCTCGGGGCGAACCTGCCGCGCTTTCTCCCGGGCCTGGCGGCCACGGCGGGCGTGCTGGGCTTCCTCGCGGCTGGCGTGGCGGTACTGGCGGCCATCGTGCCCGGGCTGGTCAAGGAAGGACAGGCACAGGCCAAGTCGGACAAGTTCGGCGAGATATTGGGGGATTCAATCGAGCGTTATGGCATCGATGGGGTCAAGGACGGGACCATTGCGGATATTCCCACCAAGGATTGGCCAGGCGGGGAGCAGTGGACATCGTGAGAACGGGAGGAGGGGGGAGACCCCCTCGCTCCGAGGTTGTCTTTACTCTTTGACGTCCATGAACTCTTCCGCCCAGGCCACGTAGCTTTCCGGCAACGTGTAGGTATGCGTCAGCTCGGTGGCACTGAGATTATCGGTGCTATGCGTCAACTGGCGCTGGGCACGCAGGCTGTCATACGTCGCCTTGATCGCGGCAAAGTAAGCCCCGTGGCCGGCCACCACCACCCGCACGCCGAGGCTGGCCAGACGCTGGGCGTCATTCAGCTTAGGGTTGCCGTAGGTCACCAGCATCAGCGGCACCGTCAGGTTTTCCGCGATCTTCTCCAAGTGCTCGAAATCGGCCACACCCACCATGCAAATCCCGTCGGCCCCGGCTTTCTGGTAGGCCTGGGTGCGCTCGATAACGGCTTCGGTCGGCAACACGCCGGCGTTGGTCCGGGCAATGATCGACAACTCGGGATCGACACGTGCTTCCAGCGCCGCGCGGACCTTGCCGATGCCTTCTTCAATGGAGATCAGATCCGTCGACTTGCGCCCGAACTGCGCCGGCAGCAACGTGTCTTCAATGGTCAACGCAGCCACACCGGCCCGCTCGAGTTCTTCGACGGTACGCATCACATTCAGGGCGTTACCGTAGCCGTGGTCGGCGTCGGCAATGAACGGCAACTGGGCAACGCGGCCGATACGGGTGGCTTGCTCAACGAACTCACTCAGGGTGATCAACGCAAAATCGGGTGCGGCCAATACCTGCAACGAAGCAACGGAGCCACCGAGGATGCCGACTTCAAAACCCAGGTCAGCGGCGATACGCGCCGACATCGGGTCAAAGACGGAAGCGGTTTCAACGCAGGTTGGGTTGGCGAGCAATTCACGGAAGTTGCGGCGCAGGGCTGAGTGAGAAATCTTTGGCATGGGCTTTCCTGGTTCTGGTCATCGTCTTGTGACGATCAATGTCTATTCGTGGTGGGGCGAGATTAACATGCGGGCGAGGGGGAGATGATGACGTTTCAGCATTAGGGATGGATGCGGGTTTACGGTTTTGGAGCGTCCAAGGTGCATCACTCCTCACATGGCCATAATCGTCATGTGCACGACACTCGATCCAGGTCTGACACCTTGCTGCCGATGCGGCCGAAACTCACCACCACGTCAGCCTACCTGGTGACGCCGATACGCCAGAATTCGCTGTCCCCCCCAGACTGAAGTATTCACCGATGGCGTCGCTGCTCGCCAAGTCACAGCGGAACTGTGAACGCCCGACATACTCCTGCACCGAATGCCCGCGTTGGCGCAACGCGACGGCGAGGGCGCTGGCGTGGCTTCATTGTCTTTCCAGTCGGGAAAGAATCCACGCACCTGATTACTGGAGACGAGGTCCACTCCCAATTCGTATTTGGCGAACGAACAACTGGGGGCGACGTACATTTTTGTACGCGCGGGTTTCACACAAAACCGTTTATTTCAGGGGGGCAATAACGGACAGTGTGTGCAACACAACCTACTTCAGGAACCACACTATGAAGCTATTTAAATCCATTTACTCAGCAGTACTGCCGTTCGCATTTGCACTGTCTATCTCCAATAGCGTGTTCGCATCTGCACTGCCCGACGCCCAGGCCAGTTATTCGATGAATGTCGGCAAGTTCAAGGTTGTCGCCCTCTATGACGGTTACCTTCCTGCCGATATGGTCAAGATTCTTGAGGGGGGCGATGGCGCCCGCATAAGCACGCTGCTTGAACAGGCAGGGCTGGATAAAGATGCGCGCATGTCCGTCAATGTTTATCTGGTCGATACCGGGGACCAGCAAATCCTGATAGACACCGGTGGTGGCGAACTGACCGGAAGCACCGCCGGCCGCCTGCAGGAAAGCCTGAAGGCCGCAGGCTACAGCGCCGATCAGATCGATGTGGTGCTGATGACCCATCTGCATGCCGACCATATCGGGGGGTTGTTGAACGGGCAACAACGCGCGTTCAAGAATGCGGTAGTGGAAGTCAACGACCAAGAGTTGAACTACTGGATGTCAGACCCTTCCGTTGCGCAGGGCAAAGAGGACAAACCTGAGGCATTCTCTGCAGTCAAACGTTATCTCAAGCCTTATCAGGAAGCTGGCCGTGTCAGGACATTCAAATGGGGCGACCAGCTTTTTGCGGGCATAGAAGCCATCGATTTGCGCGGGCATACCCCAGGGCATACCGGATTCAAGGTCAGTGAAGGAGGGGACCAATTGCTGTTCTGGGGCGATGTAATCCATGTGCAACCGGTTCAATTCCCTGAGCCGCAAGTCACTGTCATCTACGACAGTACCCCGAGCCAGGCAATCAGCACCCGCAAGGCGGCCTTGGAAGATGCCTCCACAGCCGCTCACCCATACTGGGTTGCCGACGCCCACATTGATTTCCCTGGTATTGGCAAGGTGCAAAAGAAGGGTGAAGACTACTTCTGGCAGCCCGTTCAGAAATGAGTGCTACGTGATTAAGCACAACGGCACCAAAGACAAGGAGCAATCATATGGAGTGGGGTGATGTTAAGGTCTTTCTTGCCGTTGTGCGTGCTGGAACCTATGCCGATGCAGCAACGCAACTGAGAGTGAGCCGGCCTACGGTCAGCCGCCGTGTGCAGGCCCTGGAAGAAGCGCTGGGGCAGAAACTGTTCCAGCGCACCGGTGACGGACTGGTGATCACAGCGGAAGGCGAATCCATTCTCGACCTGGCAGAACGCATGGAGCAAAGCGCTTTGGCGTTACATCGAAAGATCGCAGTACATGATGAGCACCTTGAGGGCGGTATAAGAATTACCTGTCCGGAGTGGTTCGCTGGCTATGTAATGCCTGACTTGATGGTGAGCGTCGCACGCAAACATCCGAATATTCGAGTGGAAATCCTGACTTCGCCGCGCATGCTCGATTTATCGAGGCGTGAAGCTGACGTGGCACTTAGAAATGTTCCCTTCGACCAACCTGATATCGTTCAGCGCAAATTGATGGACGTGAGATATGCGGTGTACGCGGCGCAGAACTACAGCGTCGCTAGCCATACAGGGGAGGGAGTCAACCTGATTCTGATGAATGCAGACTTCAACCATTTTCCGGATGTGGCATGGATACAGAAATTGCTGCCTGATGCCTCTGTCATGCAACGCAGTAATGATCGGATTATTCAGGCACAGTTATGCGCGGCGGGGCTAGGGCTCGCCGTATTGCCCGTGGTCGTGGGTCAAAAAATCCCGGGCCTTAAAGTGATTGATCTGCAAACGCCTCCACCCGGTCGGGAACTCTGGCTTGGCTACCATCGGGATTTGCGTGATGTACCGCGATTAAAGGCCGTTACGCGCGCGCTCTTCAGTGCATCGGCGACTAGTTTGAATTTGACGAGGACGTTATGAAACGCAGCAACATCAGTTTTGTGTCCGAGGGTACTCTATTAAAAGGCTGGCTTTATGAGCCAGCAAACACATCGTCTACAACACCCGCTGTTGTCATGGCACACGGTTTTACCTCGGTCAAGGAACAATATCTTGATAAATATGCGGAGGTATTCTGTTCGGAAGGTTTTCATGTACTGGTCTATGACCATGCAAACTTTGGCGAAAGTGAAGGAACGCCGCGCCAAGAGATGGACCCTGTATTGCAGCGCCGGGGCTATCGCGACGCCATTACCTTTCTGCAGTCGCTTCCAGGCATCGATCCACAGCGAATTGGTATCTGGGGAACAAGTCTGAGCGGCGGGCATGTCATAGAAGTTGCCGCAATCGATCGTCGCGTAAAGTGTGTTGTTGCGCAGGTTCCCTCCATCAGTGGCCATGAGTCGGCGAAACGTCGACTGCGCTCGGACCTTGTGCCTGCCATGCTTGCACGCTATGACAATGACCGGAAGGCCCGTTTTGCAGGTGCACAACCCGCAATCATTGCGGCGGTATCCGATGACCCTGGCGTTGCCTGTGCCATGGTAGGCGTAGATAGTTATGAGTATTTTATGAACACTAGGTCGTTTGCGCCGAATTGGAAGAATGAGGTGACCTTAAGGAGCACTGAGCTGTTTCGGGAGAACGAACCTGGGCATTTCATCTCGCGTATCAGCCCCACGCCGTTCCTGATGATTGTGGGGGATAACGATCTTTTGACCGCCACGGATATATGCCTCACAGCCTATGAAAAAGCGCTGGAGCCAAAGAAGCTTGTGATGATCAAAGGAGGGCACTTCACCCCCTATGTTGAACACTTCAAGGTCACCAGTGAAGCCGCCGCCAGCTGGTTCAATCAACACCTTAATACCTGATATGACCAAAGCCTTGACTTGGGCGGGCATCCCGGTATCAGTGATCGGCAATAGACGCGGAGCATACCTAGGGGGTAGGAAAATTACTTGTGAAAGTGCTTGGATGCGTGGCCTGCTGCAAATGCAGTTAGAGTGGTGATCATCGTCCTGACCGCTGTGTGAAAAATGAATGCTCCGCTTTTTGTTTCTCTGGACGGCCCCAAAGGCACCGGCAAAACCACGTTGTTGGAGGCCGTAACGGCAGCACTGAGGGCGGACAACAAGAAAGTCATCCGGCTTTGCGAGCGAAAAAGCGATCCCTACAGAGGGGAAACCATGGCCCTGGTGAACGAACTTGCCAGAAATCCCTCACGGGATCTGGAATGGGCTGTGTGCGAGCGCTTTGCCGAGAGTCGCAGTTGGATATCCCGGAATGTCCTGACTCGGCAGCCGTTGGGCAGCATCATATTGATTGATCGCTGGTATCCGTCTGAGGCTGCGTTTCGACACACGATTCCGTTTGCAGAGATTCTGCAGTTGAACCTGGAGCGAAGCGTGCGAGTGCCGGATCTGCATGTCGGTGTGATCACCGCGCCGAATATTTCATGGGCGAGAGCAACGGCACGTTCACGAGGATTGGGCGGCACTGTGATTCAGAAGTATGCAGAGCATGTTGCATGCACAGAGATGTTCGAGCGGGCGATTGTGGGTCAGGGCTGGGTGTTGTGTCGTAATGAGGGTGCGATTGAAGAGGCAGTGAAGCAGGTGGTTGCTGAGATCCATAAAGTAGCTGAGCGATAAGCCTAGAGTAATACATGATTTAACATAATATACATTATGCGTAATACCGTATTGCGCAATCAGAGGCAGTGCCCGTCAGATTTCAACGGGCAAAACCCCTGTCATGCTTAAACCTGAGCAAAGCCTCCATCGACAAACATTTCACTGCCCGTCATGAAGCTGCTCTCATCCGATGCCAGGAACAACGCGGCGGCTGCCACTTCTTCAGGTTGACCGATACGGCCCAGCGGAACCTGTGCCGTCATGTCGTCGATGATCGCTTCCTTCTGGCCCGTGCCTGACAACGCCGAGTCCAGACCTGGTGTCGAGATCGGGCCTGGCGACAGTACGTTCACACGAATGCCGGTGCCTTTGAGATCCAGCGCCCAGCTCCTGGCGAAATTACGCAGAGCCGCTTTGGTGGCGCTGTACACGCTGAACGCCGCGGTGCCCATTGTCCCGGTGGTCGAGCCAGTCAGGATCACGGAACCGCCGGCCTGCATCAGTGGCAAGGCTTTTTGCACGGTGAACAGCGTGCCTTTGACGTTGATGCCGAACGTGCGGTCGAATGATTCCTCGGTGATCGAGCCGATCGGTTGGAAATCCCCCAGGCCTGCATTGGCAAACAGTATGTCAACCCGGCCCTTGGCAGCTTTTACCTGGGTGAACACACGGTCCAGGTCGTCCAGCTTGGCAATGTCGGCCTGGATGGCGATGGCTCCAGGCCCGATCAGCGTCAGCGCCTTGTCCAGTTCTGACTGTCGACGACCTACAATCACCACCTGTGCGCCTTCAGCTGCAAAGCGAATCGCGGTTGCCAGGCCGATGCCGCTGTTACCGCCGGTAACCACTGCGATTTTCCCGTTGAGCTTGCTCATGATGACTCCAAAAAAGAATGTTGAGGCGCAACTCTAGATCCGCTCTATTCTTTTGAATAGTATGCACCTTTTAGTAAGTACCCTTGGGAGATACTTCAATCATGGCCAATAACTCATTCAATTGCGGACTTGAGGCTGCCCTGGCGGTGATTGGCGGCAAATGGAAGCCGCTGGTGCTATTCAACCTGGCGCAGAATGTTCATCGATATGGAGAATTAAGACGCGCGATTGGCGGTGTGACCGATAAGGTGCTGATCCAGCAACTCAAGGAATTGGAGCGCGATGAGATCATTTTTCGCGTGGATTTCCAGGAAATACCGCCCAAAGTCGAGTATTCCCTGACACCGTTCGGGGAGTCCCTGGCGTCGGCATTGGGTGGATTGTGCCAATGGGGTACGCAGCATATGCAAACGGTAGAGCGCATCGCTGCACGGCGGACGTCTGCCCTCTCCCAATCCTGAGCCCCCTGCCCTGATTGCCAACTCAACTAAATAGTCATTTAGTTGAGTTAAATCAGTAGGTTACAAGTGAAACCGATCAACTGACTGCGAAAGCTTACCGGCCAGGCCGGACAACTCATCCGTTGTCGACGCCGTTTGGCCAATGACGCGACTGTTGTTTTCCGACATGCCCGCAATCATCTCCACCTGGTGCGCAATTTCGTTGCTGGCCAGGCTCTGTTCACCAATGGTGCGGGAGATATCGTTGACCATTTCCGTGGTGTTCAAGGTGGCTTGCAGAATTTCGCGAATCGCCCGCTCCACCTCGGCGGTCACCGCCATGCCCTTATCCACTTGAGCCACGCCCTCCTCCATGCTGGTCACCGCTTCGCGCGTGCTTTGCTGGATACGCTGGACCATGCTGGCGATTTCCAGGGTTGAGGCACTGGTACGGCCGGCCAGGCTGCGAACCTCATCGGCAACCACTGCGAACCCCCGCCCCTGTTCACCGGCGCGGGCGGCCTCGATCGCGGCATTCAGGGCCAGCAGGTTGGTCTGGTCGGCGATCCCCTTGATCACTTGGATAATGCTGAAAATTGCCTCGGACTCCTTGTCCAGCGTACGAATCACCTGGGCCGACTGCTGCGCGGAGCGGGCAATGCCGCCCATGTCGTTGACCACCTGATGAATCACCCGCCCACCGTCCTTGGCCAAGGTCTCGGCCTGGTTGGCCATGTCCAATGCGCGCCCGGCATGCCGAGTGATTTCCTCGATACTGGCGGTCATTTCACTCGCGGCCGCGGCCATGGTGCTGGCCGCCGCACTCTGTTGCTGGCTGCTGCCGGCCACTTCATGGCAGCCGTGGCTCAGTTGCTCGCTCATGCCGCTGACGCCGTGGGCGTTGCTGCGCACCACTTCGATCATGCCGCGCAAGTCCCGTTGCATGGTGGCGAGGCTGCGAATCAAGGCGCTGGCTTCGTCTTTGCGCCGGGGTTCGACAATCGCTTCGCTCAAGTTGCCCCGCGCAATGCTGGCGGCAATGCGGCTGGCGGCCTGCAATGGCGCCATGATGCTGAGCATCACCCAGCGCCCCTGGGCCAACAGCAGTAAAAGGCTGGCGATCAACACTGCGCCCAGGGTGAAATTGGCGTTGCTGATGGTCTGCCGTGTGCCGACACTTGTCTGCTGGGTGTTGGTCTCGATCAGCTCGCTCAGCGCAGCCATTTGATCTTCAAGCTGAGTGAAGGCGGCATTGAACGTGCCCAGTTCCGCGCGAGCGGCTTCGGGATTGTCCAGCGCCAGCGCGACGATGCGCTCACCGGTGGCGATGTAGTTGTCCAGGCTCGGTTTGATTTTTTCCAGGTTGGCCTTGAGCGAAGCGTCCAGCGGCAGCGCGAGGTTATCCGACAGTACCTGGCGAAAGTGTTCGGCGTGTTCCTTGAGCGAAGCGCTGACCTCGGCCGGTGTGCTGGTGCTTTTGCCCAGGCCCACCAGCATCGCAGACAGCACATCGGCGCGCAGGGCGTCGTGCATCATGTCGGCTTCCATGTGGTTGCGCAGCACCGTCATGCTGACCTCGCTGTCCTGTACGGCATCGCCCATCCGTGAATTGCCCAGGTAACCGGTAAGGCTCATGATCAAAGCAGTGAGCAAGCCAGTCGCTATCAACAACATCAAGCGTAGTTTGATCGTCATGCAAAAATCCCCTTGCCTGGTCATCCGGTTGGGAGCCCAACCGCAGACGCCCCGCTTCTGATGTTATCGGCCACCGTCCCTGGTTATTGAAGCCTAAGTTTGCGGATCTGCGTGGATCCCTTAAGCTGACCGCCCTTTTCCGTGCGGAACCGCTCATGTCTCGACGTATCGCCCACCTCGCCCTGCTACTGGGGTTGATCACCGCCGTCGGCCCTTTCGCCATCGACATCTACCTGCCCGCACTGCCGACCCTCGGCGCGAGCCTGCATGCCTCGCCGGCGCGGGTGCAGATGAGCCTGACGGTGTTCTTCGTGATCGTCGGCGTATGCCAGTTGTTCTACGGGCCGGTCAGCGATGTATTCGGGCGCAAACCGCCGATCTATGCCGGCCTGGTGATTTTTGCCGTGGCCAGTGTCGGATGCGCCTTGGCGCCGACGATCGAAACCCTGATTGCCTTTCGCGCCCTGCAGGCTTTCGGCGCATGCGCCGGCATGGTGATTCCCCGGGCCATCGTGCGTGACCTGTACACGGGGCATGAGGCCGCGAAGTTGATGTCCTTGCTGATGCTGGTGATGAGCGTCTCGCCGATTCT
This sequence comes from Pseudomonas sp. DR208, assembly GCF_019823005.1. Classification (NCBI taxonomy): domain Bacteria; kingdom Pseudomonadati; phylum Pseudomonadota; class Gammaproteobacteria; order Pseudomonadales; family Pseudomonadaceae; genus Pseudomonas; species Pseudomonas sp. DR208. The sequence goes on along the minus strand of NZ_CP081944.1, from coordinate 3,496,836 downwards.
CGCGCCATTGGCCGGCAGCCTGGTGATTTCGCTGTGGAGCTGGCGCGAAGTATTCGCCGTGCTGGCGGTGCTCGCGCTGGCGTGTCTGGTAATGACCATCGTGCAACTGCCCGAAACCCACCCTGCCGAACGCCGGTTGGGCAAGACCCTGGGCAGTGCCTTCAGCAGTTATGGCGCGTTGTTGCGTGACCCGGTATTCATCGGCCTGTCGGTGGTGTGCGGATTTGGCCTGGCGACCTTCTTCGTGTTTATCGGCAGCGCGCCGTTCGTGTACATCGAGCATTACGGCCTCACACCCACGCAGTTCAGCCTGGCCTTTGCGTTGAATGCCGCGTCGTTTTTCGCCATGAGCCAACTCACTGCGCGCCTCAGTGCGCGCTTTGGCCTGGCGCCGTTGATTCTTTGGTCGGTAGCGGCTGTGGCTGCAGTGATGGCTGTCCTGGCCGTCACTACGCTGTGGGTCGACAGCCTGGCCCTGACCATGGCCTTGCTGTTTATCGGCTTCGGCTTTCTCGGCCTGCTGCTGCCGGCCGCCGGGGTATTGTCCCTGGAGGATCATGGTGCCGTGGCCGGTTCTGCCTCGGCCTTGCTCGGTGCGATCCAGATGATCATCGGGGCCCTGTCCATGACCCTGATCGGGGTGTTCGCCGATCACACGCCGGCGCCGATGCTGATCGGGATTGCGCTGTGCGCCATAGCGGCGATGTTCACCACGGTGTGGACACTGCGGCGCCTGCCGGCTCACCTGGCGAGCGCCCCACCCTCGTCCTGAGGGCGGCCCATGCACTTGAGGTTGGCGTTGCCTGGGGCCAACGCCAACCACTCGTCGGCCCTCGGCGGCATCCGTTACAACTATCAACCGGCCGGCAACTACTAATCCCATAGCCACGTTGGAAACTATGGAGATTGACATGACTGATTACCCTCACCCTCCCTTCGCCCCCCAAGCGCAGACCGTACCTGGTTCGCAGAAGAAAATGGACCCGTACCCGGATTGCGGTGAACAGAGCTACAAGGGCTCCGGACGGTTGGCCAACAAGATCGCCCTGATCACTGGGGCCGACAGCGGCATCGGGCGCGCCGTCGCCATCGCGTTTGCCCGTGAAGGCGCCGATGTGGCCATCGCTTATCTGGATGAGCACGAGGACGCCAGGGAAACTGCGCGTTGGGTCGAGGAAGCCGGTCGCCAATGCCTGCTGCTGCCCGGCGATATCGCTCAGAAAAGCGTGTGCCACGAACTGGTCGACAAAACGGTCGAGCAATTCGGCCGTATCGACGTGCTGGTCAATAACGCAGCGTTCCAGATGAGCCACGAGACTCTTGAAGAAATCTCGGACGAGGAATGGGTCAAGACCTTCGATATCAACATCACCGCAATGTTTCGCCTGTGCAAGGCAGCGGTGCCGCATATGAAGGCTGGCAGTTCGATCATTAACACCACGTCCGTCAACTCAGACATGCCCAAGCCGACGCTGATGCCGTATGCAGCCACCAAGGGTGCGATTGCCAATTTCACCGGTGGCTTGGCGCAGTTGCTCGGCAGCAAGGGTATACGCGTCAACAGCGTAGCCCCGGGCCCGATCTGGACGCCGTTGATCGTGGCGACCATGACCGATGAAGATGTGCAGAGCTTCGGCAGCGAAACCCCGCTGGGCCGCCCTGGCCAACCGGTGGAAGTCGCGCCGATCTATGTGTTGTTGGCCTCGGACGAAGCCAGCTACATCTCCGGATCGCGCTACGCGGTCACTGGCGGCAAACCTATTCTCTAAAACTGCATCGCCCCCCCTGAGGGGGGGCTGCAATCGTCAACCCTACAGGTCAAACCGGTCCACCGCCCGCCGTCGCTCATTGTCGTCACGCACGTCATAACTGGCGGTGGTCTGGATATTGGTATGGTGTGCGAGCTTCTGCGCGATCGACAGGTCATGCTCCTCGATCACCCGGGTGATGAACGAGCGACGGAAGTCATGGGGCATGATCTTCACGCCCACCTGTTCGCCGCGCTGGCGGGCGATGTAGTAAATGGCATGTTTGGTGATGCGCTCGCGGGTGATGTGGCTGCCACGGCGGATACGGTTGAACAGGAAGCTGTCATCCTGCTCGCCCTCCTTGAGCTGCTCGCGCCGAAACGCCAGCCACGCCTGCAATTTGGCGAACGCCCAGTCCGGCGCGTACTTGATCAACTCCTTGTTGCCCTTGCCGATCACCCGCAGGCTGCGCTCTTCGAAGTTGATCTGGGCCAGGTCGAGATTGACCGATTCCGACTTGCGCATGCCGGAGCCGTAGAGAATACCGATCACTGCGGCGTCTCGCAGGCCCTGGGGCCGTGGGTCGGCGGCGCAGACTTCCATCATTTCGCGGATCAGGCTGCGCCGCAGGTTGCGGCCCTGGCCCAGGCGCGTGCCGGGTGCAGCCTTGACCGTGCGCATGCGCAACAGGTGCTCCTGGCTGATCAGGTTCAGGCGCCACGCCTCATTCATCACCCCGCGCACCGCGTTCACATACAACGAGGAGGTATTCGGCGCATAACCGTCTTCGCGCAAGGCGGCGACCAGGGCAATGACGTGTTCGGGCTGCAGCAAGTGCCAGTCGATGTCTTCGAGGTTGATGTCCTCGAAGCCCAGGCGATCGGCCGCATCTTGCAGCACGTAGCGCATGGTCAATTGGCTGGAGGGGGCCAGGCGGGTGAGGTAGAGGGTCAGCGGGTTGCGGATAGACTCAGTCAAGCTAGATCAGCCTTTGGTTCAAATACACCATTTAACTGATTGTTAAATCGACATATTTACGATTGAACAGAGCAAAGAAGTCTAGCCCATGAGTACCGCTGGTACAAAGTACTGAAACGTACCGCGAGGCGGTGCGTCAACGCGTCAGGTACGCGCCGTATTGTCCTATGGAGCGATAAGCCTAATCACTACCGGTCGAAGCATTTTCCTATGCTGCTTTGTAGGCGCCTTGCTTTATTTTCAGCTTTTCATCCCTGCTCATTCACTCAGACAAAGGTCACTTTATGCCTATTGACACTCCTACCTCGCGTTATGCGAACCCTAATCCCTGGGCTGTCAAGCACTCATCCATTGCTCCAGACAGCCAGCCTCCTGCGTACAACACAACACTGTATGCCCCCTCGTATTTTGCGACGGTGGAAAACAAAGCCAAGGTTGATATCTCCCGGGATGACTTCAACCAGATCAATAAGCAGGTCAATGCTCTCGATAGAAAAATCGAAAAGATAGAGCGATTTTCAACCCGATATCCAGCCGCTATAACAGGCAAAGACACTCAAACATTGCGCCAGACAATGCTCAACCTGCGCAACCATGTAGCGACTGGGAACGGCAAAAGCAATGAAATGCAGGCATTGGCCCAAACGGTCAACAATCAAACGACAGCCATTGCGCTGAAAGCGTTACAGGGCGTGCAGAAGAATGAACATGGCACGCCGGCTTTCGCTCAGAATCTGCAATTGCTTTCAGATGTCGAAAATATGCAGCAAAAAAAATACTGATGGTTTTACCTTGAGGCCTTGGCAGCTAGTCGGGCTCAACCGGGCCGTCCTCGGTTTGCGGTTGGCTCCAAGTCTCATCCTGTTTCTGCATCAACGCAAACCATTGGGTGCGCATGAAATCCAAGTACGGAGCGGGCGCCTTGGCAAAGTCCTTCTCATCGCCATAACACCCCGGCAACGGCAACTCGGTGCCCTGCTCTTTGTACTGGCTGACCAGCGCCTGCTGAGCGGCCACGCTGCAGTCCTTGGGCAGCGGCATGCCGCGCAGGGCGCCGGCCTCTTCGTCCCACCAGGCCGCACCGACGCGGTCGACCCCACGCAGGCGGTACTTCTGCGACTTGCCGACGTGCATGATCAACTTGAATTCGTTGGGGCTGACATCACTGGTGCAGGTGCGCGAATAGCCCACGGTGGCCTGGGTGATGCCGTCGCCAGTGAGGTCGGTGACTTTGGTTGCAGCCCTGTCAAAGCGCAGGGACGCATCGAATTCGCAGTGCTGCACATCGTCGTAGAGCATCCACACGCGCTTGGGGCGGTTGCCGTCGATCAGGTACTGGGCCGCATACACGAATGCCGACTGGGTGCCGTCGTCATCGCGCTCGCTGACTTGTTCGGCGAGCACCAGCAGGTTCTTGCCTTGTTTATCGTCCCAGGTATACGCGGCGATCTGCTTGCCGCGCACTTCCACGCCGTCCGGCACCTGGTCGATGCTGGTCAGCGCCACCCCATCATCGGCGCATACGGTGGTGATGCACGCGACGCTCATCAACAACCCCATCAACACTGGCCGCAATTGGCCGCGTAAAAGCTGCACGCTATTCATCCGTTCACCCTGGCAAGAGACGGCTTACTTTACCGGCACTTGGCGGGCATTGCAGAGAATATTCTTTACTGAACACCGGATTGAATAACATCGCGTCGCACTCGCCCGGACGCCTTGCCTGGCACCTCGTCCACTTAGCTGAACCCTAGCTGTCTACCTGTCAAATAAACGAGTTTTTCATCTGCCTTTCATATCTGTTCCACATTTTTACGCTTAATCTTGGATACAGCACTTCATAGCAAACCGCGCTATATCGTCTAACCTCTTGATTACGTTCTATCTTCAGTGCCGCTTTCCAACCTGCATTCTGGACGTTTGCCTAATGATTGCTGCTGTTTCCACGCTCCAAGTTGCTCTAACCCCGAGGTCATGAATCTTTGAAACCCTACCCTATTCATTGCGTGTCGATCGTTATCCCGGTCTACAACGAACAAGAAAGCCTGCCTGAATTGCTGCGCCGTACCACCGCAGCCTGCAAGCAACTGGCCTACGCATACGAAATCATCCTGGTGGATGACGGTAGCCGCGACAATTCGGCCCAACTGCTGGAAGACGCCGCCTCGGAAGACGGCAGCAACGTGGTCGCGGTAATTCTCAACCGCAACTACGGCCAGCATGCCGCGATCATGGCCGGTTTCGAGCAATGCCGAGGCGAAGTGGTGATCACCCTAGACGCCGACCTGCAAAACCCGCCCGAAGAAATCCCGCGCCTGGTCGAGCAAGCTGCCCTGGGCTACGACGTGGTTGCCACCGTGCGCAACAACCGTCAGGACTCGGCCTTTCGCCGCTGGCCGTCGCGCCTGATCAACCTGGCCGTGCAGCGCTCCACCGGCGTAGCCATGAGCGACTACGGCTGCATGCTGCGCGCCTACCGCCGCACCATTGTCGACGCGATGCTCGCCTGCCGTGAGCGCAGCACCTTCATCCCGATCCTGGCCAACGGCTTTGCCCGGCACACCACGGAAATCCTGGTGCACCACGCCGAGCGGGAACACGGCGAATCCAAATACAGCGCCATGCGCCTGATCAGCCTGATGTTCGACTTGCTGACCTGCATGACCACTACCCCACTGCGACTGCTGTCCATCGTCGGCTTCAGCCTGGCGGCGCTGGGTGTGCTGTTTGCCTTCGCATTGATCATCCTGCGCCTGGCCTTTGGCGCCGACTGGGCTGGCGACGGTTTGTTCGTGCTGTTCGCGGTGTTGTTCGTGTTCACCGGCGGCCAGTTCATCGGCATGGGCCTCTTGGGTGAATACCTGGGCCGCATGTACAGCGACGTGCGCGCCCGTCCACGCTTCTTTATCGAAAAAGTGCTGCGCAACCAACCGGCAGCACCGGCTCCCGTGGTCGTCGTAGACGGCCTGGTGTCCTCCCATACTTCTACTTCTGCTGATCAGGTCTAATCATGAGTTCAAAAGCTGTTGTATTCGCGTACCACGATATTGGTTGTGCAGGCATTGAAGCGCTGCTCAACACCGGTTACGAAATTGCTGCCGTGTTCACCCATGCCGATGACCCCAAGGAAAACAACTTCTACGGTTCCGTCGCACAACTGTGCGCGCGCAATGGCATCCCGGTGCATGCCCCGGAAGACGCCAACCACCCGCTGTGGATCGAGCGCATCGCCAAGCTGAACCCGGACTACATTTTCTCGTTCTACTACCGCAACCTGCTCAGCGAGGCCCTGCTGGCCACCGCCAGCAAAGGCGCGTTCAACCTGCACGGCTCGTTGCTGCCGAAATACCGTGGCCGCGCCCCGGCCAACTGGGTACTGGTCAACGGCGAGACCGAAACCGGCGTGACCCTGCACCGCATGGTCAAGCGTGCCGATGCCGGCGCGATCCTGGCCCAGCAGAAAGTCATCATCGAACGCAACGACACCGGCCTGACCCTGCACGCCAAACTGCGCGACGCCGCCAGCACCCTGCTGCGCGACGCCCTGCCGCAACTGGCCCAGGGCAAGCTGACGGAAACCGCCCAGGACGAAAGCCAGGCCACTTACTTCGGCCGCCGCACTGCCGCCGATGGCAAGCTGGAGTGGAAAAAACCGGCTGAAGAACTGTTCAACCTGGTGCGCGCCGTGACCCAACCGTACCCAGGCGCCTTCTGCGCCGTGGGCGAACACAAGTTGATCGTCTGGCAGGCCGAAGTGGTCAAGGGCAACGAAGGCCTGGCGCCGGGCCGTGTGATCAGCGTCAACCCGCTGCGCATCGCCTGCGGTGAAGACTCCCTGGTGGTCAAGTTCGGCCAGCGCAACGCCGACGGCCTGTTCCTCGCCGGCCCAGCCCTGGCGGACGCACTGGGCCTGGTCGACGGCTCCGTGCTGCGCGGCGCCGAGTCCGGCCGCAAGCCACGGCGTACCAGGGTGCTGATCCTGGGTGTGAACGGCTTTATCGGCAACCACCTGTCCGAGCGCCTGCTGCGCGACGACCGTTATGAAATCTACGGCCTGGACATCGGTTCGGACGCCATCGAGCGCCTGCGCAGCCACCCGAACTTCCATTACGTCGAAGGCGATATCAGCATCCACACCGAGTGGATCGAGTACCACATCAAGAAGTGCGACGTGGTCCTGCCGCTGGTGGCCATCGCCACGCCAATCGAATACACCCGCAACCCGCTGCGCGTGTTCGAACTGGACTTCGAAGAAAACCTCAAGCTGGTGCGCTACTGCGTCAAGTACAACAAGCGCGTGATCTTCCCGTCGACCTCCGAAGTCTATGGCATGTGCCAGGACCAGTACTTCGACGAAGACACCTCCAACCTGGTGGTGGGTCCGGTCAACAAACAGCGCTGGATCTACTCGGTTTCCAAGCAGCTGCTGGACCGTGTGATCTGGGCGTACGGTGACAAGGGCCTGAAATTCACCCTGTTCCGTCCGTTCAACTGGATGGGCCCACGCCTGGACCGCCTGGATTCGGCGCGTATCGGCAGTTCTCGCGCAATCACCCAATTGATCCTGAACCTGGTGGAAGGTACGCCGATCCGCCTGTTCGACGGCGGCGAGCAGAAGCGTTGCTTTACCGATATCGCTGACGGCATCGAAGCCCTGGCCCGCATCATTGATAACAAAAACGGCGAGTGCGACGGCCAGATCATCAACATCGGCAACCCGGAAAACGAAGCCAGCATCCGTCAGTTGGGCGAAGAACTGCTGCGTCAGTTCGAAGCGCACCCGTTGCGTGGCAACTTCCCACCGTTCGCCGGTTTCCGCGACGTAGAAAGCAAGGCGTTCTACGGCACCGGTTACCAGGACGTGGCGCATCGCAAGCCAAGCATCGAAAACGCCAAGCGCCTGCTGGACTGGGAGCCGACCGTGGAAATGAGCGAAACCATCGGCAACACCCTGGACTTCTTCCTGCGTGAAGCCATGCTCGAAATCGCGGACAAAAAGTAATGGATGCAGGTCTTCGCATCGACGTCGACACCTACCGTGGCACCCGTGAAGGTGTGCCACGGTTGCTCGAGTCCCTGGATGAAGCCTCGGTGAAGGCAACGTTCTTCTTCAGTGTCGGGCCTGACAACATGGGGCGCCACTTGTGGCGTCTCATCCGTCCGCAATTCCTGTGGAAGATGCTGCGTTCCAATGCGGTCGGCCTGTATGGCCTGGACATCTTGCTCGCCGGCACCGCCTGGCCGGGCAAGCCGATCGGCCGTGACCTGGGGCACTTGATGCGCCAGGCCAAGGCCGCCGGGCACGAAGTGGGCCTGCACGCCTGGGATCACCACGGCTGGCAGGCCAACACCGGGCGCTGGAGCGAGGCGCAGTTGATCGAACAGATTCGCCGTGGCGTCGACACCCTCAGCGACATCCTCGGTGAGCGCATCGACTGTTCCGCCGCCGCCGGTTGGCGCGCGGATGAACGCGTGGTGCAAGCCAAGCAAGGTTTCAACTTTCGCTACAACAGCGATTGCCGGGGCACCAGCCTGTTTCGTCCAACCCTGGCCGATGGCAGTGCGGGCACCCCACAAATTCCGGTAGACCTGCCGACCTTCGACGAAGTTGTCGGGCCGGTGGTGGCTGCCAAAGACTTCAATGGGTTCATCCTCGACCGTTTTGCCGAGTCGAAACTCAATGTCTATACGATCCACGCCGAAGTAGAAGGGATTCTGATGGCCAACGATTTTCGCCAGTTGCTCGCCCAGGCCGGGCAGCGCGGCATCGACTTCAAACCACTGGGCGACCTGTTGCCGTTGGACGTGACCACCCTGCCCCAGCAACAACTGGTACGCGGTGCGTTGCCGGGCCGCGAGGGTTGGCTCGGAGTGCAACAGGCATGATCCGCCGTTGGGCCTTGCCCCTGCTGCTGTTGGCGTTTGGCGTGTTCTACCTGCTGCCGCTGGCCACCCATGGCCTGTGGATCCCGGATGAAACCCGTTACGCACAGATCAGCCAGGAAATGCTGCTGACCGGCAAGTGGGCTTCGCCGCACTTCATGGGCATCCGCTACTTCGAAAAACCGGCGGCGGGTTACTGGATGATCGCGCTGGGCCAGGCGATCTTCGGGCAGAACCTGTTCGGCGTGCGGTTTGCCTCGGCCCTGAGCACCGGCTTGAGCATCCTGCTGGTGTACGGGGTGTCGCGTCGGCTGTGGAATGACCCGCGCAAAACCCTGGTCAGCACCGTGCTGTACATGAGTTTTGTCAGCGTGGCCTTGCTCGGTGGCTACGCCAATCTGGATCCGCAGTTCACCTTCTGGGTCAACCTGACCGGAGCCGCCCTGTGGTTCTGCTTCGACAGCACCACCCGCAATGGGCGCCTGGGGTCCTGGGCGTTGCTCGGTTTTGCCTGCGGCATGGGCTTTATGACCAAGGGCTTTCTGGCGTGGTTGCTGCCGGTGTTGATCGCCCTGCCCTATGCGATCTGGCAGAAGCGTTTGCGTGAGCTGCTGGGCTACGGCGTGGTCGCCGTGGTGGTGGCGATTGTCGTCAGCTTGCCATGGGCGCTGGCGGTGCACCTGCAAGAGCCGGACTACTGGAATTTCTTCTTCTGGCACGAGCATATCCAGCGCTTCGCCGGTGACGATGCCCAGCACGCCGAGCCGTTCTGGTATTACCTGCCGCTGTTGGTTGCGTTCTGCCTGCCGTGGGTGGCGTTGTTGCCGTCTACCCTCAAACAGGCGTGGCGGGACAAACGCAGCGCAAAAATCGGTTTTGTCGTGCTGTGGCTGCTGATGCCCCTGGCCTTCTTCAGCCTGGCCAAGGGCAAGCTGCCGTCCTACATCATGCCGTGCCTGCTGCCCCTGGCCTTGTTGATGGGCAATACCCTGGCGGACAAACTGGCCCAGGGACGCAGCCGTGCGCTGCGCATCAACGGCTGGCTGAACCTGATCATCGGTGTAGTGGCATTGCTCGCGCTGACCTGGCTGCAAATGAAGAAGCCGGTGTACGAGCACGGCCAGGAAACCCTCAGCCTGGTGTTGGTGTTCACCTTTCTGTTTGCCTGGATCCTGGTCAACCTGTTGCAGGCGGCCCGGCCTTTGCACCTGTGGGCCGCACCGGTACTCGGCAGTTGGCTGATGGTGGCCTTGTTGCCAGCTGCCCTGCCGCATTCAGTGGTGTACAACAAGACGCCTGACCAATTCATCATTGATCACCTGCAAGAGCTGCAACCGGCCACGGCCCTGCTGAGCAATGACCTGGGCGCAGCGTCGGCGCTGTCATGGCGCCTGGCGCGCCCGGACGTGACGCTCTACAACACCGTCGGCGAAGTCAAATACGGCCTGGCCTACGCGGACGCCACGCACCACAAGGTGGATACCACCCAAGTCCAGCAATGGATGAGCGATGCGCGCCAAAAGGGGCCGGTCGGCGTGGTCATGCGGGTCAAGGGCGACGATGAAATCGCCGAAGTCGACTTGCTGCCCAAGGACGGCAAGCGCTACGAACAAGGCAACATCGTGATCCTGATCTTCCCCCAGGCCGCGCAATGATCACCTTGCTGCTGTTACTGGCCGCCTGCCTGCTCACCTGCATGGGACAGGTCTCCCAGAAGTTCGCCGTGGAACGCTGGCGCGACCTGCCGGATGGCTGGGCGCTGAAACTGCGCTCGCCCTGGTTGTGGTCGGCGCTGGTGTGCCTGGGCCTGGGCCTGCTGGTGTGGCTGCTGGTGTTGCAACGCCTGGAAGTCGGTATTGCCTACCCGATGCTCAGCCTCAACTTCGTGCTGGTCACGCTGGTCGCGCGTTTTGTGTTCAAAGAGCACATCGATACCCGCCATTGGCTGGGTGTCGCGCTGGTGATCGGCGGTGTCGTGCTGCTGGGGCGCCAGGTATGAGCCGGATGAAGGGGTTTGCCCTGGCCCTGGGCAGCGTCGGCCTGGTCAGTGCGGCCCAACTGGGCATGCGCTGGAGCATGACGCGCCTGCCGCTGCCCAGCGGATGGCTGGATGCCTTGAGCCAGAACAGCATCGACCTGGGCGCCCTCGGCGTCGTGACCCTGGCGATCCTGGCCTACGCACTGTCGATGCTCTGCTGGCTCGGTGCGCTCAAGCATTTGCCGCTGGGCCGCGCCTATTCGCTACTGAGCATCAGCTATGCCTTGGTGTACCTGCTGGCGGCCAGCCTGCCGGTGTTCAACGAACATTTTTCCGTTTCAAAAACCCTGGGGGTGGCCTTGGTCATCCTCGGTGTTCTGGTTATCAACTCTCGTCGTGCTAGCGCCACAAGTCCCAGGAATGCCCCATGAAAATCAGTGTATTTGGTAGCGGTTACGTCGGTCTGGTGCAGGCCACCGTGTTGGCTGAAGTCGGCCACGATGTCATTTGCATGGACGTTGACAAGAACAAGGTCGAGTCACTGCAAAAAGGCCATGTGACCATCTTCGAGCCGGGGCTGGCTGCGATGGTCAAGGAAAACCTGGAGAGTGGGCGGCTGCACTTCACCCATGATGAAAAGTTGGCGGTGGAACACGGCGAAGTCCTGTTCATTGCCGTGGGCACGCCTTCGGACGAAGACGGCTCGGCCGACCTGAAATACGTGCTGTCGGTAGGCGACGCCGTCGCCCGCCACCGCAAAGAGCCGGTGATCCTGGTGGAAAAATCCACCGTGCCGGTCGGCACCGGCGACACCCTGCGCGCCCACATCGAAAAAGCCCTGCACCTGGCCGGCCGGCACCTGGAGTTCGATATCGTCTCCAACCCGGAATTCCTCAAGGAAGGCTCGGCCGTGGCCGACTGCCGCCGCCCGGACCGCATCATCATCGGTTGTGAGCGCGAAGAAGTGCGCGACGTGATGCGCGACCTGTATGCACCGTTCAACCGCAACCATGACCGCATCATTTTCATGGACCTGCGCAGTGCCGAGCTGACCAAGTACGCCGCCAACTGCATGCTGGCGACCAAGATCAGCTTTATCAACCAGATCGCCGAGCTGGCCGAACACCTGGGGGCGGACATCGAAGCCGTGCGTCTGGGCATTGGCGCCGACTCGCGCATCGGCTACCACTTTATCTACCCTGGCTGCGGCTACGGCGGTTCGTGCTTCCCCAAGGACATGCGCGCCCTGATCCACAGCGCCAGGCAAGCCAACTGCTCCAGCGACCTGCTGGAAGCGGTAGAAGCCATCAACCAGCGCCAGAAGAGCAAGTTGTTCGAACGGATCAATGCGTTCTTCAAGGGCGACCTGCGCGGCAAGACCTTTGCCCTGTGGGGCCTGGCGTTCAAGCCCAACACCGACGACATGCGCGATGCCCCCAGCCGCGTGCTGATGGAAGCGTTGTGGGCCGCCGGCGCCAACGTGCGCGCATTCGACCCGGAAGCCATGCAGGAAACCCAACGCATCTATGGCGATGACCCACGGCTGATGCTCATGGGCACCCCGGAATCCACACTGGGCGGTGCCGATGCGCTGATCGTCTGCACCGAATGGCAGCAATTCAAGGCGCCTGACTTCGACCTGATCCACCAGCGCCTGAAAACCCCGGTGATCTTCGACGGCCGCAACCTCTACGACGGCGAGCGCCTGGCACGCAAAGGCTTCCAGTACTACCCGATCGGCCGCGGTGATTCCTGCCAGTTGCCGATTCCCCAGCAACAGTGGCTGCCACAGGTTGTGGAAGCCTGAGACGTGAACAAAGCTCAACCGTCCCCGCTGAATGCAACGATCAGCCGCCAATCCCTTGGTTTGGGATTGCTGGCGTTGTTGCTGTTTATCGCTGGCAACTGGCACCAGGCAATCATCGGTTTCGACTCGCGCTTTGTGTTGTTTGCCCAGGAAATGCTGCGTCATGGCCCCAGCGTCTTCCCCACCACCTATGGGCAGCCTTATGCGGATTACCTGGCCACCTCGACACTGTTGACCTGGCTGGTTTCACTGCCCCTGGGCCAGGTCACCAGCCTCACGGCCTGGTTGCCCACGGCGATCGCCTCGGCGTTTATCGTCACCTTGGTGTATCGCCTGACGGCGCCCTACTCCCAGCGCTGGGGGCTGCTGAGCATTGCGCTCCTGTTGTTGAGCAGCAACTTCATCAGCGAAACCCGTGCGGTGTCCCTCGACCAAATGCTGGCTGCCATCGCCCTGGCGGTGTTTTACCTGGGTTACGCCCATGATCACTTCGGGTCCGCTAAACGCCTGCATTGGCTGTACCTGCTGCTGATCCTGGGCTTTGCCGTGCGTGGGCCGATTGGCCTGGTGATTCCTACGGGCGTGCTCTGCAGCTACTACCTCATCAACCGGCAATGGCGCCAGTTGTTCAGTTTCGGCTTGCTGGCGCTGGCATTGCTGGTGGCATGCGTGGGCCTGTTGCTGCTGATGGCCAAGTTGAGCGGTGGCGAAAGCTTCATGCAGGACGTGATCCGCATGCAGTTCCTCGGCCGCATGGATGGCAGCGAAGGTTCGAGCGGCATGCTGTACTACTTCACCAGTTCGCTGGGCAATTACGCCTTGGCGTATCCGATGGCGCTGCTGGTACTGCTGGCCATGGTGCTCAGCGGGCGCCGCGCGCCGGGACCGGCATTGCAGTTGGTGTGGTATTGCGCCGCCGCCGGCTTGCTGGTGATGGTCGGCCTGTCGATTCCCCAGGCGAAAAAAGCACGTTACGTGCTGCCGATGTTGCCCATGGCGGCGATCATTGCGGCATACCCGTTCCAGGTCGCACACGGACGGCTCTTCGCCGGGCTGCGTGGGCTGATGCTGGGGATCTGGACGTTGTTGCCGACGCTGTTGATCGTCGGCCTGCTGTTGGCACGACCGCGCTACCCTGAGCAGTTGAGCCATCTCGGCTGGATGTTGGGCGTGCTGGGCGGCCTGCAGGTGCTGGCCTTGGTGACACTCTTCAAGAGCCGCCTGCGTCCGGTCGGGCCGGCCTTTGCCGCGGTGCTGGCAGTGTGGGCCTCCTATATCCTGGTGGTCGAGCCGCTGGAGCGCAGTATCTACGACACCCGCACCTTTACCTTACGGGTTCATGAGCAGGTGATGCAGCAACGCGCGCCGGTGGTGCTGCATGGCTTGGGCAAAGACGCCAAGGCCATCAAGTACATGGTCAACCTCGATTGCGACCAAGTGCCGTTGTTCACTCAGCAAGCCGCCGACCTCAAGCCACTCCAGGGACCCGCCTGGCTGGTGATGAGCCAAGTGGATTACGAAGGCTTGCAAGACCCGCGCTTTCGTTCCATCACGCCGACCCTGACCGGCGAATTCGACCGCAACCCTTACGTGCTGCTGCACCTGGCCAAACCTGCGCAACCTTGAGTCTGCGCCGGCGCTGCCGGCGCGGAAAATTCCCACGCAGCTTTACGTAATAACTGGTGCCGTTTCTCTTTCCTGCGTCCAAAACCCGACGGTAAACTCGCTTGCCGGGTGCGGTATTCATGTACCGCCACAGGTCATGGGTGACCACAAGGACGAGAGGACAACGCCGTGCCAGATGATGCTTCGCTTGATAACCCAGCCTTGACCAGCACCGAAGTGCATGTCGGCTATATTCCCCTGCCACCGCTGGACCGGCTGATGGGGTTGCGCGACGCATTGGTGGCGTTGAAAGGCCCGCTGGCCAGTGAACCCGGTTTGCAGGAGAACCTGCGCAAGCGTTTTTTCGATGAAGAGTCCAGTAATCGAGTGCTGGGTAAAGTCTGCTGCTCGATAGTAGTATGACCGTATTCCAATTCATTATTTTTGCATTCAACCCTCATTAATATGCATTGGCGCCTCTGCTCCACGCGCGGCACACTGCATGGGTTCCTTCCCCCAAATGTTGGAACTTTCAAAGGGCTTTTCCGGGCAACCAGACAAGCCTTTTTTTTGCCCGCTGTTTATGGACTGCCTCCCAATGCTCGCTCGCTGGTTCCCCGCTGCTATCAATACCCGCCCCACCGAATGGAGCCGTGCCGCGATCGGCATGGCCCTTGGCACCTTGTTCAGCGTCTGGTTGTGCTCCCAGGTGTTTGGCATGGATGTCGCGTTGCACCTGCTTGGCCCGCTGGGTGCGTCGGCCGTCCTGTTGTTCGCCGTGTCATCGGGTGCCTTGGCGCAACCTTGGTCGATTATCGGCAGCTACCTGTGCGCAGGCGTGATTGCCTTGCTGGTCACCCGTGTCCTCGGCCCGTCCCTGGGCGGCGCCTGCCTGGCGGCCGGCATGACCGTAATACTGATGTGCTGGTTGCGCTGCCTGCACCCGCCCGCCGGTGGCCTGGCCATGACGCTGGTCCTGGCAGACCCGGCGTCCGCCGCCCTGGGCTGGTATGAGCTGGGTGCGGTATTGCTCGGCGCCGGTGCGCTGCTGGCCTGCGCACTGGCGTATAACAACGCCACGCGCACGCGTTATCCCAAAGGCGCGGTGGAAGCACCGGCACCGCTACCGTTCACCCCCAGGGCCGACCGAGACCCTGGTATTACCGCCGCTGATTTGACACTGGCGCTGGCGCAAATGGAGCAGTTCTACGATGTGGAGCCCAGCGAACTGGAACAACTCATCCACGCGGCGCAAACCCACGCCAGGCGCCGTAGCATCGGCGAAACACTGGCCAGCCGGTTACCCTGAGCCGGTCGTGCGCTTGCTGCATAAATGCAAAAACGACCTGCAGGATTGAAGGTTGTACTGGGCAAATTTGCACTGGTACGATCGCGAGAAGGTTCATCCGTGAACATCTTGATAAAGAACAATAAAAGCAGGGAGTTATCGATGACTGCTCAGGTTTCATCCGAAGCAAGCCACGCCCAGATACTTCAGGACGAAGTCCTCGCCGAGGTCCGCAACCATATCGGCCACCTCACCCTCAATCGCCCCGCCGGCTTGAATGCCATTACCCTGGGCATGGTGCGCAGCCTCACGTCCCAGTTGCAGGCATGGGCTGATGATCCGCAGGTGTATGCCGTGGTCCTGCGCGGTGCCGGTGAAAAAGCCTTCTGTGCAGGTGGCGATATCCGTTCTCTGTACGACAGCTTCAAGAACGGCGACACCCTGCACCAAGACTTCTTCGTCGAGGAATATGCTCTGGATCTGGCCATCCACCACTACCGCAAGCCAGTCGTGGCACTGATGGACGGGTTTGTCCTGGGCGGCGGCATGGGCCTGGTGCAGGGCGCTGATTTGCGCGTAGTCACCGAGCGCAGCCGACTGGCGATGCCGGAAGTGGCCATCGGTTATTTCCCTGACGTGGGTGGCAGCTACTTTCTGCCGCGCATCCCCGGCGAATTGGGGGTCTACCTGGGCGTGACCGGGGTACAGATCCGCGCGGCCGACGCGCTGTATTGCGGGTTGGCTGATTGGTACCTGGAAAGCCACAAGCTCGCCGACCTTGACCAGAAGCTCGACCGCCTGCAATGGCACGACTCGCCGCTCAAAGACCTGCAGGGCGTGCTCGCCAAACTGGCCGTGCAGCAATTGCCCGATCCGCCGTTGGCCGCTCTGCGCCCCGCCATCGACCACTTTTTCGCGCTGCCGGATGTGCCGAGCATCGTTGAACAATTGCAGCAAGTCACCGTGGCCGACAGCCATGAATGGGCGTTGAGCACCGCTAACCTGATGCTGACCCGCTCCCCCCTGGCCATGGCTGTTACGTTGGAGATGTTGCGCCGCGGCCGGCGCCTGCCCCTGGAAGACTGTTTTGCCTTGGAGCTGCACCTGGACCGCCAATGGTTCGAGCGCGGCGACCTGATCGAAGGCGTGCGCGCGCTGATCATCGACAAAGACAAAAGCCCGCGCTGGAACCCGCCCACCCTGCACGGGCTGGCCCTCAGCCACGTTGAGAGCTTTTTTCATCACTTCGAGAAGGTTGCGAAATAAGCCATGCAAGACATTGAATACACTGAAGAACAAGTAATGATCCGCGACATGGCGCGTGACTTCGCCCGGGGTGAAATCGCACCGCACGCCCAAGCCTGGGAGAAAGCCGGCTGGATCGACGACGCCCTGGTGGCAAAGATGGGCGAACTGGGCCTGCTGGGCATGGTGGTGCCGGAAGAATGGGGCGGCACCTATGTCGATTACGTCGCCTATGCCCTCGCCGTCGAGGAGATTTCCGCGGGTGACGGTGCCACTGGCGCACTGATGAGTATCCATAATTCAGTGGGTTGCGGGCCGATTCTCAACTACGGCACAGATGAACAAAAACAGACCTGGCTGGGCGACCTCGCCAGCGGCCAGGCGATTGGCTGCTTCTGCCTGACCGAACCCCAGGCCGGTTCCGAAGCGCACAACCTGCGTACCCGTGCCGAACTGCGCGACGGCCAGTGGGTAATCAACGGGGCCAAGCAGTTCGTCAGTAATGGTAAACGCGCCAAACTGGCGATTGTATTTGCGGTGACTGATCCCGACCTGGGCAAGAAAGGCATCTCGGCGTTCCTGGTGCCCACCGCAACCCCGGGATTCGTGGTGGATCGTACCGAACACAAGATGGGCATCCGTGCGTCCGATACCTGCGCCGTGACCCTGAACCAGTGCAGCGTGCCCGAGGCCAACCTGCTGGGTGAGCGTGGCAAAGGCCTGGCCATCGCGCTGTCCAACCTGGAGGGTGGCCGCATCGGTATCGCCGCCCAGGCATTGGGCATCGCCCGCGCGGCATTTGACGCAGCGTTGGCCTATGCCCGTGATCGGGTGCAGTTCAACAAGGCAATCATCGAGCACCAGAGCGTGGCCAATTTGCTGGCCGACATGCAAACCCAGCTTAACGCCGCACGCTTGCTGATCCTGCACGCCGCACGGCTGCGCAGTGCCGGAAAACCCTGCTTGTCGGAAGCGTCCCAGGCCAAGCTGTTTGCCTCGGAAATGGCCGAGAAGGTTTGCTCATCGGCGATGCAGATTCACGGTGGGTACGGATACCTGGAGGATTATCCGGTGGAGCGTTACTACCGGGATGCGCGGATCACGCAGATTTACGAAGGAACCAGTGAGATTCAGCGGATGGTGATTGCCAGGCAGCTGAAGAACTATCAGCTCTAGCAATGTGGGAGGGGCAAGCCCCCTCCCACCTTTGATACTCAGTCTTTGACACCGGGTTATTTGTCCTTGAACTCCGGCGCGCGCTTGGCCACGAATGCCGCCATGCCTTCCTTCTGATCCTGCGTGGCGAACGCCGCATGGAACACCCGGCGCTCAAAGCGCACGCCTTCCGACAAGCTCACTTCGAATGCTCGGTTCACGCTTTCCTTGACCATCATGCTGATCGGCACCGACTTGCCGGCAATCAGCGTCGCGACTTTCAGCGCTTCTTCCAGCAGTTCATCGGCGGGTACGATACGCGCGACGATCCCGCAGCGCTCCGCTTCCACCGCATCGATAAAGCGCCCGGTCAGGCACATTTCCATGGCCTTGGCCTTGCCCACCGCACGGGTCAGGCGCTGGGTGCCGCCCATGCCCGGCAGTACGCCGAGGTTGATTTCCGGCTGGCCGAACTTGGCGCCGTCACCGGCCAGGATGAAGTCGCACATCAACGCCAGTTCGCAACCGCCGCCCAGGGCGAAGCCGTTGACGGCGGCGATGATCGGCTTGCGGCGGTTGGCCACGCGGTCGCTGTCGCTGAACAGATCGTCGAGGTAGATCTGCGGGTAGGTCAGCTCGGCCATTTCCTTGATGTCGGCACCGGCGGCGAAGGCTTTTTTCGAGCCGGTCAACACGATGCAGCCGATTTCCGGGTTGGCCTCCAGGCCGTCCAGCGCCTGGTTCAACTCGCTGACCAGTTGCGCGTTCAGGGCGTTCAAGGCTTGCGGGCGATTGAGGGTAATCAGCCCGACGCGGCCCTGGACTTCGAGCAAAATGGTTTCGTAACTCATGTATCGGCTCCTTAGAGATTGCGTGAGATGACCATGCGCTGGATATCGCTGGTGCCTTCGTAGATCTGGCAGACCCGCACGTCGCGGTAGATCCGCTCCAGAGGGAAGTCGCTCAGGTAACCGTAACCGCCCAGGGTTTGCAAGGCGGCCGAACAGACTTTCTCGGCCATTTCCGACGCAAACAGCTTGGCCATCGAGGCTTCCACCAGTGCCGGCTTGCCGCTGTCGCGCAGTGCAGCGGCGTAATGCACCATTTGCCGGGCAACCGCGATTTGCGTGGCCATGTCCGCCAGACGGAAAGCAACGGCCTGGTGCTCGATGATGGGTTTGCCGAAGCTTTCGCGCTCGCGGGCGTAGTCGCGGGCTGCTTCAAAGGCGGCGCGGGCCATGCCCACCGATTGCGAGGCAATGCCTACGCGCCCACCTTCCAGGTTGGCCAGGGCAATCCTGTAGCCTTCGCCCTCCTCCCCCAGACGGTTGGCGACAGGAACCTTCACGTCCTCAAACAGGATCTGGCAGGTATCGGAGGCATGCTGGCCCAGTTTGTCCTCAACCCGCGCCACGCTGTAGCCCGGCGAGTCGGTTGGCACGATAAACGCGCTGATCCCGCGCTTGCCCGCCGCCGGGTCGGTCACGGCAAACACAATCACCACGCCGGCGTTCTGCCCGGAGGTGATGAACTGTTTGCAGCCATTGAGCACGTAATGGTCGCCTTCAAGGCGTGCGCGGGTCTTCAGGCTACTGGCATCAGAGCCGGCCTGGGGCTCGGTCAATGCAAACGCGCCGAGCATGGCGCCACTGGCAAGGGGCTTGAGGAATTGCTCTTTCTGCTGGTCGTTACCGAACTTGAGAATCGGCACGCAGCCCACCGAGTTGTGCACGCTCATGATGGTCGAGCAGGCCCCGTCACCGGCGGCAATTTCTTCCAGCGCCATGGCGTAGGCCAGGTAACCGGTGTCGCAACCGCCCCACTGTTCCGGCACCAGCATGCCGAAAAAGCCCAGCTCGGCCATTTCACCAATGGCTTGCGTGGGGAACCGGTGCTCGCGGTCCCACTCGGCGGCAAAGGGTTTCAGGCGTTCCTGGGCAAATTGCCGGGCGGCGTCGCTGATTTGCAGTTGTTCTTCATTGGGCAGCATGGTGGTTCCTTAGTACAGGCATTCGACGGCCATGGCCGTGGCTTCACCGCCGCCGATGCAGATGGCGGCGACGCCACGCTTGAGGCCTTTCTGGCGCAGGGCCGAAAGCAAGGTCACCAGGATCCGTGCACCGGAGGCACCGATCGGATGGCCCAGGGCGCAGGCACCGCCATGCACATTCACCTTGGCATGGGGGATCTCCAGCTTGCTCATGGTCACCAGGCTGACCACGGCAAAGGCTTCGTTGATTTCGAACAGATCGACCTCACCCAGGCTCCAGCCGGTCTTGCTCATCAGTTTGCGGATCGCTCCCACCGGCGCCACCGGGAACAACCCCGGCTGGTCGGCGAACGCCGCATGCCCATGGATCACCGCCAAAGGCTTGAGGCCACGTTTCTGTGCATCGGACTGGCGCATCAGCAACAAGGCCGCCGCACCGTCGGAAATCGAGCTGGAGTTGGCGGCCGTCACGGTGCCGCCTTCACGGAAGGCCGGTTTCAGGCTGGTGATCTTGTCCAGCTTGGCCTTGGGCGGCTGTTCGTCATGCAGGATGGTTTTCTGTTCTTTGCCCACGGTGACCTGCACCGGGACGATTTCTGCGGCAAAGCTGCCATGGGTAATAGCTTCTTGCGCCCGGGTCAGCGAAGCGATGGCGAACGCATCCTGGGCCTCGCGGGTAAAACCGTTGTGCAGGGCGCAGTCTTCGGCAAAGGTGCCCATCAGGCGGCCCTTGTCGTAGGCGTCTTCGAGGCCGTCGAGGAACATGTGATCGAGCACCTTGCCGTGGCCCATGCGGTAGCCGCTGCGCGCACGGTCCAGCAGGTACGGCGCGTTGGACATGCTTTCCATGCCACCCGCAATCACCACGTCGACGCTGCCGGCCAGCAGTGAATCATGGGCCAGGATCGCGGCCTCCATGCCCGAACCGCACATCTTGTTGAGGGTGGTGCAGCGCGTGCCCTTGTCCAGCCCGGCGCCCAGCGCAGCCTGACGTGCCGGTGCCTGGCCGAGGCCTGCGGGCAGTACGCAGCCGAACAGTACTTCATCCACGGCGTCGGGGGCGACACCGGCACGCTCGACGGCGGCGCGAATCGCAGCGGAACCCAACTGCGGCGCGGTCAGGCCCTTGAGGTCGCCCTGGAACCCACCCATGGGCGTGCGCACAGCGCTGACGATAACGATAGGATCGGTCATGGGAATTGCTCCTTATTTGGCCGCCATGCGCAAGGCACCGTCGAGACGGATCACCTCGCCATTGAGCATGCTGTTTTCAATGATGTGCCGCACCAGCGCGGCGTATTCGGCGGGTTTGCCCAAGCGCGGCGGGAATGGCACGCCAGCGGCCAGGGAGTCGCGCACTTCCGGCGTCATGCCGGCCATCATCGGGGTCTCAAAGATGCCGGGGGCGATGGTCATCACGCGAATACCAAAGCGCGCCAGCTCACGTGCCGCAGGCAGCGTAAGGCTGGCAATGGCGCCCTTGGACGCGGCATACGCCGCCTGGCCGATCTGCCCGTCAAACGCCGCTACCGAAGCGGTATTGATGATCACGCCGCGTTCGCCATCGGCATTTGCCTCGGTTTCGGCGATGGCGGCGGCGGCCAGGCGCAGCAGGTTGAAGCTACCGATCAGGTTGACGTTGATCACCTGGGCAAAGCTCGCCAGCCCATGGGGGCCCTTCTTGCCGAGGATTTTCTCGCCACGCACCACACCGGCGCAGTTCACCAGCCCATGCAAACCGCCAAACGCCGCAAGCGTCGCCCCCACCGCCGCTTCGGCAGCCGCTTCCTGGCTGATATCCGCCACGCAGCTGCGTGCGTTGTCGCCAAGCTGCCTGGCCTTGGCTGCCACGGCGTCGGCATTCAGGTCCACCAGCATGACCTTGGCGCCAGCGCCAATCAGCATCTCGGCAGTCGCCGCGCCCAAGCCCGATGCGCCCCCGCTGACCAGGAAGCTCTTGTTCTCAATCTGCATTGTTGTTTCCTTGAACGGTCCGAATCGTCGAAATAGTCGCGCCAGAGCCGCCCGCCGACAATGGTCAAAGCCTTCAACCTGCCTGACTGTTTTGGCCAGTCATCGACCCCACCGATCATCCGGTCGGCCCAAGCGATTGGACGCTTGCGACGCTTGCTTCTAACCTGATGGCTTGCGCCACCTGAAGAAGCCCATCTCTGCATGATAGTCCGCCCCAAACCCAACCTCCTCGGCATCCTGTTCTCGCTCAAGGGTTCGATTGCCAAGCGCATCGCCCTGCGCAGCCTGCTGGTCACGCTGCTGGCCTCGGTGATCGTGCTGGTGGAAACCCTGCACCCGGCCTACTTCTCCAAGGTCAATGCCACGCCGTTCACCCTGCTCGGGCTGTCGTTGTCGATTTTCATGAGTTTTCGCAACAACGCCTGCTATGACCGCTGGTGGGAAGGCCGCAAGCAATTGGGGCAGATGATCATCGATGTGCGTTCGCTGATCCGCGAAACCCAGGTGCTCACAGATCCGGCTGAGCGTGCTGGCCTGCTGCGCAGCCTGTGCGGCTTCTCCCACGGCCTGGTTGCACGGTTGCGCCATGAGGATGAAGCCCGGGCCATCAAGCCGTGGGGGACGGTCCAGGCCAATCACCCCAACCTCACCGACAGCCTGCTGCAACAGCTGGGCGCCCGGTTTTCGGTGCTGGCCGAGCAAGGTGTGATCAGCGAGTGGCGCTACACACAATGGGAAACCCGACTGGTGAGCCTCAGCCAGGTGCAGGCGTCCTGCGAGCGCATCAAGAGCACGCCGCTGCCCTTCCCCTATACCCTGCTGCTGCATCGCACCATTTACCTGTTCTGCATTTTGCTGCCGTTTGCCATGGCCGAGCCGCTGGGATGGTTGACGCCAGTGTTCACCGCGATTGTCAGCTACACCTTCTTCGGCCTCGATGAAATCGGCGATGACCTGGAGGACCCGTTCGGTTTTGACGAGAACGACCTGCCCTGCAATGCCCTCCTGCGCACCCTGGAACGCGAAGTGTTGGCCGCCCTCGGTGAAACCGACCTGCCGCCACCCCTGGAGCCGGAGGACTACGTGCTCACCTGACGCGGGTTTGACACCCGTCGTGGTCTGACCGAAGCTGACGGCTTTGCTGCCCTCGCTTTCGGACGCCTGCATGTCAAAGTCACGCCGTTATTCCATCGTCGGCCTGTGCGCCCTGCTGTTGATTGTGCTGCTCACCTGGTATTTCTCTCGCGCCACCCCGGCAGTCGTGCCCCCCGCGATTGCCCACGGTTATTCAAAAGCCTTGAAACAGGCGCGCAACGGTGAGCCCGGTGCGGCGCGTGTGTTGTACCAGCAACTGGGTCGACCGGATCTGTCGCCCGAGCGCCGCGCCGCGTTGCACGCCGAACTGCCCAACTACCCCAGCCCCCAGGCGCTGAAACTGGCGGACAAAGACCTGGCCAGTGACTCACCGCTGGTACGCGAGGCTGCCATCCACAGCATTGTCGGCCTGGTGCCCACCGGCCAGCGCACGCTGCTGCTCGGCCCGGTGCTGGATGATCCCGAGCAAGAGGTACGGTTTGCCGCCGCCAATGCCTTGCTTGGCCTGTCTCCCGATACTCTGGGCCTGTACTTCGGGCCGTTGCAGCAGGTGCTGGATGAGTTTGTGAAAAAGCTCAAGGCCCAGCCCGAAACCGCCGAAGGCTGGATTCAACTGGCGCGCCTGTACATTCACAGCGCCCTGCTGCCGGACGCACAAAACGCGCTTGAGCAGGCCATGCGCCTGCAACCGGATAACCTGCAAGCCGTGGTCGCGCAGATCGAGCTGCTGGACAAGCAAGGCAAGACCGAGGAGTCCCGCCAATTGTTGGCACGCCAGCTGGCCGCGCATCCGGAGTCGGCCTACCTGCAACATGCGCTGGGCATGTGGCTGCTGCACCATGGTGAACGCCCCTACGCCCTGCTCGGCCTGTCCAAGGCGGTGGAGCTGGAGCCGGATAATCAGGATTACCGCTACGACCTCGCGACGACGTTGCATGCGCAAGAGGAATTGGAGGCTGCGCAGCGCCAACTCGAAGAGATCATCCAACGCCACCCGGCCAATCGCAAAGCCCGGGTATTGCTGGTCAATTATTGGAAAGAAAGCGGCCAGTTGCAGAACGTCCAGGTCCTGCTCGCCCAGCTCGAGCAACAGAATCCGGACGATCCTGCATTGCAGCAAGGCCTGTAGGCCGGACTGGAATTTGTTGAACCGCCACAAATTGCTACGGTCAAGAGAACATGGCGCGTCCATTTGGGCGCGCATCCTCTACTCGTATGTGACCTGAGGGCACTTCTTGTCTACATCCCAAGCGCAATTACCCGAAGAGAAAGCGGCCACTGGCATTGACGGTCTTGATGACATTCTTGCCGGGGGGCTCTCGCGCAGTCACCTGTTCCTGCTGGAAGGTGAACCCGGCACCGGTAAAACCACGGTCGCCCTGCACTTCCTGCAGTCCGGGGCCAGAGACGGCGAGCGATCGCTGTACATCACCCTGTCGGAAACCGAGCGTGAGTTGCGCCAAGGCGCCAAGTCCCATGGCTGGGACCTGGATGACAATATCCATATCTTCGAACTGACGCCGCCGGAAAGCCTGCTCAACGCCGACCACCAGCAGAGCCTGCTGTACTCCTCCGACCTGGAACTGGGCGAGGCCACGCGCCAGATCTTTGAAGTGGTGGAAAAGGTCAAGCCAAAGCGTGTGGTCATCGACAGTCTTTCGGAGATCCGCCTGCTCGCACAAAGCTCCCTGCGCTACCGTCGGCAGATCCTCGCGATCAAGCACTATTTCGTGCGTTACGACACCACAGTGCTGTTGCTGGACGACCTGACCACCGAATCCCTCGATAAAACCGTGCACAGCGTGGCGCATGGCGTGATCCGCCTGGAAGAGCTGACCCCCAACTACGGTGCCGAGCGCCGTCGCGTGCGGGTGGTCAAGTACCGGGGCCAGAAATACCGGGGCGGCTTTCACGACTTCACCATCATGGGCGACGGCGTTCATGTATTCCCGCGCCTGGTGGCGGCCGAACATCGTGGCGGCTACAAGCGCGAGACCTTGAGCAGCGGCATCGCCGCGCTGGATGCGTTGATGGGCGGCGGTGTCGAGACCGGTTCCAGCAGCCTGATCCTCGGCCCGGCCGGTACCGGCAAGTCGTTGATCTCAATGATCTTTGCCGCAGCCGCCGTGGCGCGGGGCGAGAAAGCCGCGTTGTTTATCTTCGATGAAGAACTGGGGCTGCTGTTCGAACGCATGAGAAACATGGGGATCGACCTCGCCGCCCTGCAGGCGACCGGTAACCTGTTGATCGAACAGGTGGATGCGGCCGAATTGTCTCCGGGCGAGTTTTCCCACCGGGTGCGCCGCTGTGTCGATGAGCGCGGCATCAAGACGGTGGTGATCGACAGCATCAACGGCTACCAGGCGGCCATGCCCGAAGAAAATGCGCTGATCCTGCATATGCACGAGTTGCTGCTCTACCTCAACCGCCGCGGCGCAGCGACGTTCATGACCGTCGCCCAACACGGGCTGGTCGGCGACATGCAGGCGCCTGTGGACATCACCTATCTGGCCGATACGGTCATTCTGCTGCGCTACTTCGAAGCATTGGGCAAGGTGCGCCGCGCCATCTCGATCATCAAGAAGCGCACCGGCAGCCATGAAGCCACTATTCGTGAATACCGGATTGGCGCCCAGGGGATGACGGTTGGCGAACCGCTGGATAATTTCCAGGGGGTCCTGCGCGGTATTCCGACCTACATGGGCGCCGGCTCCCCGCTGCTCAAGGATGAGGGGGTGTGACGGGCCTCATTCCGGTCTCCGAGCGTGCAATCGTATTGGCGCCAATGGGACGCGATGGCTCGCTGGCGCTGATGATGCTCAATGAAGCCGGGTACGCCGGCATCGTCGCCAGCAACCTTGGGGCATTGTGCGAGGCCCTGCAGGAGGGCGCCGGGCTGCTGATCATCGCCGCCGAAGCCCTGCGTGGGGTGGATCTTGACCCGCTGTTGACCTACCTGCACCAGCAGCCGGCATGGTCGGACTTGCCCATTGTGTTGATGACCCACCACGGCGGGACCGAACAGAATGGCTCATCCCACCTGAGCGGCCTGCTGGGCAATGTGACCTTCCTGGAGCGCCCCTTCCACCCGGTAACGCTGATCAGCCTGGTGAGCACCGCCTTGCGCGGTCGCCGCCGGCAATACGAAGCCCGCGACCGCCTGATCGACCTGAGCGATAGTGAGCTGCGCCTGCAACGCACGCTTGAAACCCTTGAACAGCAAGTCGAGGAACGTACCGCCCAACTGCGCAGCAATGAAGAGGCACTGCGCCAATCACAAAAAATGGAAGCCGTCGGCCAATTGACCGGTGGTATCGCCCATGACTTCAACAATATGCTCACCGGCATCATCGGCAGCCTGGAGCTGCTGCGAAGGCGTGTGTCCCGAGGCAAGTTGGACGATCTCGACAGCTTGATCGACCTGGGGGTGACCTCGGCCAACCGTGCCGCCGGCCTCACCCACCGCCTGCTGGCGTTCTCGCGCCGTCAATCCCTTGATTCCAAACCGGTGCAGATCAACCGCCTGGTTACCTCCATGGGGGAGCTGCTGCAACGCAGCATCAACGAAAGTATTCGCTTGGATATGCGTCTGGCGACTGATCTATGGACGGCCGAGGCCGATCCCAACCAATTGGAAAGCGCCCTGCTCAACCTGGTCATCAATGCCCGCGACGCCATGCCCGGTGGCGGCAGCCTGTCCGTGGAGACCACCAACCGGCATCTCGACAGCGTGTTCACCGCCGCCTACGGCACCTTGAAGCCCGGTGACTACGTTGAGTTGAGCGTCAGCGACACCGGCTGTGGCATTCCGGAAAGTGTGATGGGCCGCGTGTTCGACCCGTTTTTCACCACCAAGCCCATCGGCCAGGGCACCGGCCTTGGGCTCTCGATGATCTATGGCTTCGCCCGCCAGTCCCATGGCCATGTGACCATCCATAGTGAAGTAGGAAAAGGCACCACGGTGAGCCTGTTTCTGCCACGGTTTATCGGTGAAGTTGTCGCCGATGCCGTGGTGGATCCGGCGTTGTTGCCGTTCGCCAATGCCGGTGAAACCGTGCTGATTGTCGAAGACGACCCGGCCGTACGGGTGCTGGTCAGCGCGGTTCTGAAGGAGCTGGGATACGGGTTTGTGGAAGCTGTCGACGCCAACTCCGCCGTGCCCATTATCGAGTCGGAACAGCGTATAGATTTGATGATCAGCGACGTTGGCCTGCCCGGTATGAATGGTCGTCAATTGGCGGAAATCGGCCGACAGATACGCCCGCAACTCAAGGTTCTGTTCATTACGGGGTATGCCGAGCATGCAGCCGTGCGGGGTGGGTTCCTCGACCCGGGCATGCAACTGATCACCAAACCGTTCACGTTTGATCTGTTGACGGCAAAAGTCCGAGAAATGATCAGGGATTAGGGCTGCATGCGAGCAGCCCTATTGCGCTTCAGGCCAGCAAGCGCTGGATATGTTCCTGCAGGGTATCCAGATCAAACGGCTTGGCCAGGATCGGCGCGTTGCGTGTGATCGGGCTGTTGCAGTCGAGGATTTCCTGCGGATAACCGCTGATAAAGATGACTTTCAGCTCCGGCCTCAGCAGCAGCGCAGGCTCGGCGATCTGCACACCGGAGATACCCCCCGGCAAACGGTAATCCGTGACCATCAGGTCCAGGTGCGGCTTGGTCGCGAGAATTTCGAAAGCCTGCTCCCCGTCGATCGCCTTCAACACCCGATAGCCCAGGCCGGCCAGGTATTCACCCAACACAAACATAATGGATTCGTCGTCCTCGACGATCAGAACGACATCTTGTGCATCTTCACTCATGGGAAGCCTTTGTCCGGTCAATAGCTGCAATTACGACCATGGGGTCACGCAGAGGTTGCGTCGAGGTGACGATTGAATTCAAGCCGTCGCCTGCAAGGGCAGGCACACCCTGAACAAGGCGCCCTCGCCTATCCGGCTCTCGACTTCGATGGTGCCGCCATGGGCTGCAACGATCTGCTCGGAAATGAACAGCCCCAGGCCCAGGCCGGCCGCAACCTGGCTGGCCGATACCCGTTCGAACTGCTGGAAGATACGCTTCTGGTTGTCTTCACTGATACCAATGCCGTGATCGCGCACTTCTACGCGGGCTTCGTCATGCTCGCTGTACACGCGCACTTCTATCGGACTCTTGGCCCCGTAGCGCAAGGCGTTGGTCAACAGGTTGGTGACCACTTGCTCAATGCGGAACTCATCCCAGTGACCCTCCACGGAGCCTTCGGCAGTCAGGGTCATGGATGAATCCGCCGCCGCGACCTGGGGCGCGAAGTTCTCCACCAGGCTGCTGACAAGCTGTGTGAGGTCAAACCGCGCCGGGCGTATCGACAGTTTGCCGGTGCGGATGCGCGACACGTCGAGCATGTCTTCAATCAGGCGGATCAGGCTCTGGATCTGCCGTTCGTCACGGTCGACCATGGCGTGCATCTTGTCCAGGGTGAACGCGGCGGCGTTGTCGCGGGCCAGGTGCATCTTGCGCAACTGGGTTTCGAGGATCAGCCCGTTGAGCGGCGTACGCACTTCGTGGGCGACGATCGACATGAAGTCATCACGCATGCGCACCGCCTGCTCCAGCTCGGCCTGGGTGGCCTGAAGACGCGTCAGCAGCAGTTCCTGCTCGCGACGGCTGCGCTCCAGGGCTTCGACCTGTAGCTTCATGGCCTTGCTCTGGCGGTACAGGTCGACGAACACATTGACCTTGCTCTTCACCGCATGGATATCCAGCGGCTTGTGCAGGAAGTCCACGGCGCCGCTTTCGTAGCCCTTGAAGGCGTAATTGAGTTCGCGGCCGGCGGCGCTGACGAACACAATCGGGATGTTCTTGGTTTTCTCGGTGCCGCGCATCAGTTCGGCCAGCTCGAACCCGTTCATGCCGGGCATCTGCACGTCGAGAATCGCCATGGCGAATTCGTGCTCCAGCAACAGGGACAAGGCCTCGTCGGCGCTCAAGGCCTTGAATACCTGGCGGTCCTCGCGCTTGATCAGCGCTTCGAGGGCGAGCAGGTTTTCCGGCAGATCGTCGACGATCAGCAGTTTGGCCTGGACAGTACTTAACATGGGGAATATTCCAGCGAAGCCAGCAATGAGCCAATGCGGCTCAACGTCAGAATGTGGTCGGGTGTGTGCAGCGCCAGGGCTGCTCGGGGCATGACGGCGACACGTGCTTCAGTGGGCTCCTGCACCACGGTGGTTCCGCCCTGCTGCTTGACGTGGGCCAGGCCACGGGCGCCGTCCTGGTTGGCGCCGGTCAGCAGGATGGCGAGCAAGCCCGTGCCGTAGGCATCGGCGGCGGACTCAAACAGGAAGTCGATTGCCGGGCGCGAATGGTGCACGCGGTCCTCCTGACTCAGGGACAGGCTGCGATCATGCTCCACCGACAGGTGATAACCAGGCCCGGCAAAGTACAGCGTGCCGGGCTTGAGCACTTCCTTATCGCGCGCCTCCACCACCGGCATGGCGACGCGGCGATCAAACACCTCGGCCAGCTGGCTGCGGCGCTCGTCGGGCAGGTGCAGCACGGTGATGATGGGCAGGCCGAAGTCCGCAGGCAATTGGGCAAATACCGTCAGCAACGCTTCTACGCCACCGGCGGAGGCGCCGATAACAATAGCCTCTATGCCCCGGACCTGTGCCGGGCTGGCAGCCGCTTGATTCATAGCTTTCGGTAGATCCGTTCCTGTTTGACCAACGGTTCGAATTGCTTGCTGTACGCGGAGAAATCCAGGGTCTCCTTGCTGCCCAGCACCAGGAAGCCGCGATGACACAGCGACTCATGGAACAATCCAAACGCTCGATCCTGCAATTTTTTATTGAAATAAATCAGTACGTTACGGCACGAAATTAATTGAGTTTCCGAGAATACACTATCGGTTGCCAGGCTGTGATCGGCAAAGGTCACATTCTCACGCAGTGTTTTATCGAAGATCGCGTAATCGTAAGCCGCGGTGTAGTAGTCGGCAAATGAACGTTGCCCACCGGCCTGCTGATAGTTGGCGGTATAGGCGCGTACGTTCTCCAGGGAAAAGATCCCCTGCTTGGCCTTGTCCAGCGACGCCGGGTTGATATCGGTGGCGTAGATGATCGTACGCTCCAGCAACCCCTCCTCGCGCAGCAGGATGGCCATGGAGTACACCTCCTCGCCGGTGCTGCAGCCGGCGATCCAGATCTTGATCGACGGGTAGGTCTTGAGCAGCGGCACCACTTCCTGGCGGATCGCGAGAAAGTGCGACGGGTCGCGAAACATCTCGCTTACCGGAATCGTCAGGAACTGCAGCAACTGCATGAACGCCGCCGGGTCGTGCAACACGCGCTCCTGCAAGGCGGAAATGGTCGCGCAATCAAACTGGCGCAAGGCATGAGCCACGCGGCGCTTGACCGACGCCCCGGAGTAATCCCGGAAGTCGTAGCTGTACTTGAGGTAAATCGCCTCGATCAACAGGCGCAGCTCAATATCGCTGCTTTTTTCCAAGAAACTTCGCTCCACTTAAATGCGTTCCATCTTCGGTAGCCACACGCGAATCAGTGAGAACAGGCGATCCAGGTCGATCGGCTTGGCCAGGTAATCGTTGGAACCGGCCGCGAGGCAGCGCTCCTGATCGTCTTTCATGGCCTTGGCCGTCACCGCGATGATCGGCAGCTTTTTCCAGCGCGGGTCCTGGCGGATCAGGGCAGTGGCCTCGTAACCATCCATTTCCGGCATCATCACGTCCATCAGCACCAGGTCGATATCTTCGACTTCATTGAGTTTGTCGATGGCCTCACGGCCGTTACGCCCGATGACCACCACCGCGCCTTTGTGCTCCAGGGCGCTGGTCAGGGCGAAGATGTTGCGCACATCGTCGTCCACCAGCAGGATCTTGCGCCCCTCGAAGACCTTGTCGCGGCTGCGGGCGGTCTTGAGCATCTTCTGGCGATCATGGGACAGCTGGGATTCGACTTTGTGCAGAAAGAGTGTGACCTCATCCAACAGGCGCTCCGGCGAGCGGGCGCCCTTGATGATGATCGAGCGCGAATACTTGCGCAGTTCGGCTTCTTCATCGCGGGTCAGGTTGCGCCCGGTATAGACGATCACCGGCGGGAACGAGCAGATGTCCTCGGTGGCCATGCGCTTGAGCAGTTCGTTGCCGAGCATGTCTGGCAGCTTGAGGTCGATGATCATGCAGTCATAGACGTTAGTGCGCAGCAGGTCCAGGGCGGCCTGGGCGTAGCCGACGTCGGTGATCTCGATGTCATCGTCGCCGATCAGGCGGGCAATGCTGTCGCGTTGCAGGTCATCATCCTCTACCAGCAGCACGCGCTTGACCTTCTGGGTCAGCTTGGCTTCCAGGCGCGCGAACACGTCCTTGAGCTCTTCGCGGGTGGTGGGTTTGACCGCATAACCGATGGCGCCCATGTGCATGGCGGCTTCCACGCGGTCTTCCACGGAAATCACATGCACCGGGATGTGCCGGGTATTGGCGTGTTCCTTGAGGCGCTGCAGCACGGTCAACCCGGAATGGTCCGGCAGGCGCATGTCCAGCAGGATGGCGTCGGGCACATATTCCTCGGCCAGGCTGTAGCCTTCGTCCGCACCGTGGGCCACCAGGCAGTGGTAACCCAGCTCATGGGCCAGGTCGAACAGGATACGGGCGAAGTTAGGTTCGTCTTCCACCACCAGGATACAACGTGTGGTGAACGGGGCCTTGTCGCGGTCATCGGCGAAGCGCGGGATCTGGCTGGCATCGGCCACCGGCAGCGGCGACACCTTGGCTGGAGCCGGTGCGGGCACCACCACCACTTGGCGCGGCGGCTCGATCGGTGCTGCGTCCTCCCCTGGCTCTGCATAATGTTCCGGCAGCACCAGCGTAAAGGTGCTGCCTTTGCCCGGCGCACTGGTCACGCTGATATAGCCACCCAACAGGGCCGCCAGGTCGCGGGAAATCGACAGGCCCAGGCCGGTGCCGCCGTAACGGCGGTTGGTGGTGCCGTCGGCCTGGCGGAAGGCTTCGAAGATGCTTTCCTGCTGGTCTGGCGCAATGCCGATGCCGGAGTCGCGTACCGTAAAGGCAATGCCCTCCTCCGATGCTCGCGACACCGACAGGCTGACCTCGCCCTGTTCGGTGAACTTGACCGCGTTGGACAGCAGGTTCTTGAGGATCTGCTCCAAACGCTGGCGGTCGGTGAACAGCATGGTCGGCGTGCCTTCCTGCACCTCTACCTGGAAGCCCAGCTTGCGATCAGCCGCCAGCGGCTCGAACATGCCGCGCAGGCCGTCGACAAGCCGTGCCACGCTGGAGTTTTCCGGGCGCATCTCCAGCTTGCCGGCCTCCACCTTGGAAATATCCAGGATGTCATTGATCAGGTTGAGCAGGTCATTGCCGGCGGAATAGATCGACTCGGCAAACTTGACCTGTTCGGCGCTGAGGTTTTCCTGGGGGTTCTCGGCCAGCAACTTGGCCAGGATCAACGAGCTGTTCAGCGGCGTGCGCAGCTCGTGGGACATATTGGCGAGGAATTCGGACTTGTACTTGCTGGAGCGCTGCAATTCTTCGGCGCGTTCTTCCAGTTCGAGCTGGGCCTGGTTGAGCTCGATGTTCTTGCGGTCCATGGCGTCGCGTTGTTCGGCCAGGGTCTCGGTCTGTTCGGCGAGTTGCTCGTTGGTCTGTTCCAGCTCGGCCTGTTGGGTTTCCAGATGGGCCTGGGACTCCTTGAGGATGCGCGACTGTTCTTCCAGCTCTTCGTTGGCGGTCTTGAGTTCTTCCTGCTGCACTTGCAGCTCTTCGTTGAGCTGCTGGGTTTCGGCCAGCACTTCCTGCAGGCGCTGGCGGTACCGCGCCGCTTCGATGGAGGTGCCGATATTGCCGGCGATCAGCTCCAGGAGCTCTTCGTCACGCTCTTCCAGCGGGCGCAGGAAGCCCAGTTCGACCACGCCATTGACGCGGTCATCATCACTGGTGGGCATGACCAGCACGCTGCGCGTAGGCCCTTCACCCAGACCGGAGCTGACCTTGAAGTAATCCACCGGCACGTCATCCAGGCGAATCAGGCGATCGAGCTGGGCAGCCTGGCCGACAATGCCTTCGTCACTGTAGATCGCTTGTTCCCGCTGTTCCTGTTCGCGGGAAAAACCATAAGTGGCCACGCGCTTGAGACCGCCGTGTTCTTCGCGCACATACAGCGCGGCAACCGCCGAGCCCATGTACTGGGCAAAAAATTGAAGGATGTTGCGCCCGAGCATATTAAGGGTCAGTTGGCCGAGCACCTGCTCGGCCAGTTCGGTCTGGCCATTACGCAGCCAGGCTTGTTGTTCCAGGCGTCGCGCAATCTTCTGCTGTGACATGAGGTTTGCGCTGTAACTCTCTGATAGAGATACGAGATTTTTACGGCCGATATATGCCAGGAAGCCACTCAAGCCCAGCACAAAGACCAAATACAGGGTGACGCTGATCACCGTGGTGCGGGTGACTTGTTCGTTGCGGGTGATGCGGAACTGCTGCTCCATCGCCACCGCGTCTTCGTATTCCTTGCGGATTTCATCGGTCAGGCGCTTGCCACGGCCGGCCTTGACCGCGCTGCGGTAGTCACCGCTGGTGCGCTGCATATCTATCATCGACTGGGCGTAGTTGTTCCACTCGGCCTGCAGGGCTTCCAGGCGCTTGAGGCGATCCACCTGCTGCGGGTTGTCCGCCACCAGCTCCTGCAGGTTACGCAGGTCGGCGATGATGCGCGGCTTGGCCACTTCATACGGGTCGAGGAAATGCTCGTCGCCGGTGATCAGGAAGCCACGCATGCCGGTTTCCAGGTCCACGGTCAGCTTGGACGATTCATTGAGGTTATTGATAACCCGATCGGTGTGCTCAACCCACTGGATCACCGACAGCAGGTAGGTGATGAGGCAGACGAAAAACACCGCGCTGAGCACGCCCACACCCAGGGGCAATGCGACGTTTCGGCTCAGCAGGTTACGAAAGCTCTTTTCATCGACGGACGAAGCGGGAGTCATGGGCATGCCTTGGCCAAGTGTGTAAAAACCGGAAGTTTGCCCCAAAGTCGCACAGGAACGCCATTTTTCTACCGTAAAACGACGAAAAGGGTGACTGCCATCGCGGAAAAGAGCCGCTTGGTCAACCCCTTGCATCCGGTGGACGTCGTACTTTTTCACACATCCTCGCGTCAGGCTCCGGAACGTTGAAGAGCAGCCATTCCACGTAAAGAGGCGTCTTAAGAACAGGGAGGCTCGACCACAGGGGCGCCACTTCCTTCCAATACAGGTGCTCACAGATGGCAATTTCCGTTCAACCCCGGCCACGCGTAACCCCGACGCCTCCCCCCCTGATGACTGATAACCCACACACGTCCACGTCCACCGCCGTGGCAAACAGTAAAAAGCCTGATCTCAAGAGCGCCCTGGCCGACAAACAGAACCTGATCACCCTGGGTATTGCACTGAATAAACTGGCCAAGCAACTTGGCGAGAACGCATCGGCTCCTGCGATATTGGCAGCGCTGAACGCAACATCAATGGTGATTCATCCCGATACGCGCTCCCCCCAGGACGCCGGCAACCGCGTCCCCCTTGAAGCATTCATCAGTAGCCTCGGCTTGCCACTGCCCGACAGTCACTTTGCGCTCACCGGTCTCGCGGCCGCCGTCACCGACCGCGGCCAGGTGCATCCTTTGGGCAATATGACCGGCGCGCTGTCCTGGCTCGTCCCGCCGAGCGCAGATGACAAACGACGCATTCGCCTCATTACCATGAACCATGGCGATCCCCACGGGCAGTATCCGCTCGTGATGCAGACCAATGGCCTGTTACTGGAGTTCTTGCGCAGCCGCACAGCGCTTCCCACCGGGGCGCTGAAGGACCCGGCCACAGCACGGGACGCGCTGCTCAGTTCACCCGAAGGACAATTGCTCGGCGAAACGCTGCAGAAAACCATGCGAGGTGTCGCCACCGACAGCAGCACGATGGACTACCTGCTCGCCGCCGTCATCTTGCAACTGGACCCGGAGTCCATCACGCAAACACGCCGCAATATGGTCGCAGGCTTCGATATGATGAGTGACAAGCACTGGGGCAAGCCGATGTCCACAGTGCTCAAATCGTTCGAACAGCATCTGGTCACCGAAAAAAGGACCAGCGCGGCCATGGCAGGCGTCGCTTCGAGTGTACTGCTGCCTAGTCGCGTAGCCGCCTTTGGGATCAAGGATATTCCAGCCTCCGTTACCTACGGCAGCCCAGCGTGGGCGGAGGTGTCGATAATCGCCGCCATTATTGAAGGACTCACCCCTGGCAAAGTCGCGAACATGACCTTTGCCGAAGTCATGCTGGCGGCTTCCAGCGTCATCGCGGCGGACCCGGCCTTGACCCAGCGTGCGCAACGTGAAGCCCTGGTGGATTGGGGGGTGATCAATGGGGTACTGCCCAAGAAAGATGATCATCTCTACAGCGCTGACGAACTTGATACCCTGCTCCTTGAGTTCAACACACGCAAAGTGCTGACCAGTACCGCGAACCAAGCACTGGACGCAGACATTCCGTCGCGTAAAGAGATGGCCCTGATCGAACTGAAAAAACGTTTCCCCGGGCAAGAAGCCCTGTTCGATCAGAAGCTGATTCACATCAGCCGCAGGGAAACCACGGCGAGTGGCGACGTTGGTTATCGAACGGTCGAGGTCGGGCCTCATTCGATGCTGGACATCGCCATGATGAAGTTGCCGCAAGTCGATCTGGTGTTTACCTCGAACGACGTACGTGTTCCATTGGCCGCCTTGACCGCCACACCGCATTTCGGGGTAGCCGACGCTTTTGAACCGCTGTTCACCCACGCCATTCAAGAAAAAAAGGCTGCGATCAACACCTACATCAAACACTTGATCAGCCAGGCGCCCCTGGAGGTCCGGGAAGATCTCGAGTACGGCAAGATCAGCTTCTTCCAGGAACATTCACACACCTTGGGGCCAGGGTTTACCGGCTCTACGCCGCGCCCGAAAAATGAAGAACTGCTGGTTCGAGTCGAGCGCAACGGGATAACCAAGGTGTACGCGATCAGCTTTAACAGGGGCACGATAGACGCAGTCGATTCATCGCGGGCAACCCCTCGCAGCCACCGCGAGGCGAACGTTGTGCACGACACAAAAGCCTTCACCCCCACCGGGGACGATGCCACGCGCCGCGCAGAGCAAAAGCGCCCGAATCAACGCCCGCCGAACAGCTTCGGCTCAGAGCGCACCGGCCTGATCGCCAACGCATTCGTGCAACATGTCGATCTGGATGACGATGCAATCAAGCAAGAGGCTCGCGGCCTTACTACTGCCGACAGCAATTACAGGCGCGGTGAAGCCGTCACCGGGTTTATCCTGGACCTGATCCCCTTTCGCTCGGCGATCAATAATTTTCGTAAAGGCGATATCGGTGCAGGCTTGTTCGACCTGGCCATTGACCTGTTCGGCATCGTGACGGCCGGTGCCGGGATCGGCGGCAAGGTGGTCAAGATCGCGGGCTCTGGCGTTTCCGCGGCCACCAAGGTGGCACGCTCAGCCAAAGTCATCGGAACGGCAACCATCAGTGCGCTCAACCCCCTGGACGGCGTGGGCGACTTGGCAGTGGGCGTCTGGAAAGGCGCAAACGCAGTGAGCACCGGCCTCAAACGCATGAGCGGCATAAAAGCGCGCCCCGACCTGATCGCGGCAAGTCGTCATTTCGACGCCGCCTCGATAGGCACATTCACACGCAAGGACGATATTCTTGAAAGCCAGGCGGTCCTCATCAACGACCAATGGTATGCCTACAACCCAACGACCCGACAACCCTATGGCTCCCCGCTGGAGAACTTTGTACCCTCCGCGCACATGGAGGCGCAAAACATGGGCAAATGGGCGACATCGGGGGATTCGGCTAAAACGATTGATGAGGACACTTTCAAGAGATGGACATCATCGGTCGTACGCCATAGAACCGGCCCGGAAGCGTCCGCCTTCGAAGCGGGGTACAACGCTGGAGATCTGCGAAGTATCAAGGGGATCTCCAAGTCCTCAAGCATTGCGGATCTGATAATACGGGGCTCGGATAAAAGCTTGACCGCAGAGCAGGTCGGTATTCTGGTCAGGCGATACGATGATCTTGCATACGAACTGGGCCGTATCGGCAGCGCCCGCTTTATCGACAATCTGGAACCGCGTTTCGGTACTGTGACACCGATACCACAAGTTCTTTATTTCTCGCTGACAAAGCAACTGTCTGACGGAGAATGCGCCGCACTCGCCCGAGTCATGGCAACGGCGGTGGAGGAAGGAAAGGAACTTGAGTTAATCCGTAACATGTATCGGGCTGCGGCTTTACCCAAGGACGCTGCGTCGATCATGTTCATGAAAAAGCTGAGGAAGCTGCAACTTCAGGTCGGCAGTAAAACAGCGTTCCATGCCAGTATGACCACTCGCCAACTGACTTATCAAAATATGGTGAAAGAGCTGAGTGACTCCACGGTTTCAAAATCAATCATGATTGACTCTCCCGGCCATGCCATGGCGGCTGGAGTCAAAGTCAACGGCGACAAGAAGGTTTTCTATTTTTATGACCCGAACTTTGGCTATGCGACCTTCTCCAGCGCAGACGCCATGCAGGGGGGCCTGACAAGGTTGTTCAATGACAGGAAACTGGTACCGCAATATAGAACCCACGGGACCGATCAAAACAGTCTGGAGTTCATCGTGTTTGATCACAATGACGACTGGCAGAAAAAAAACAGTGTTTTCCGCTCCGACATCGAAGAACTCTATAACGCGCCCATTGCAACCGGACCTTTGCCGCCTGCGTAACCCTTGGAATAACTTGGGTGGCATCGTCTTCGACGACAAGGATGGTGGCTGCACGTCAACGCAAGACATTGATAAGGATTGACTGTCGCTGAACTTCAGGAACTGGCCTTGCAACGCGGTTTGACGACTGAAGAAACCTGATGAACACCGTCGGCAGCTAGCACTCGGCGAGACGTCAGAAACTCCACCGCAGACTCATGCGGGACATTCTGTTGCAACACCGGCACAATACCGGCGTCGGTGAGGGAACTTGCCGAGATCGCCGCGACTCATTAGAGGATGGTCTTTGCACCGCTCACGGCCAATCCTTTTCACTCTCGGGAATTTTTTATGTCCGTCACCGCCTCCACCATCCTTGTCGTCGAAGACGATGCCATCGTGCGCATGCTCATCGTCGATGTCCTGGAGGAGTTGGAATTCAACGTACTGGAGGCCGGCGATGCTGAAGAAGCGCTGGCACTGGTGCGAAACACCGACCAGGTGATCGACCTGATGATGACCGACGTCGGTTTGCCGGACATGGATGGCAAGCAACTTGCCACCAAAGTGCGCGAACTGCGTGCGGACCTGCCGATCCTGTTCGCCAGCGGTTATGCGGAAAACATCGACGTGCCGACTGGCATGCACGTGATCGCCAAGCCGTTCTCGATCGATCAATTACGCGACAAGGTCAAATCGATGCTGCCCTCACGTTAATTCCGACCTGTACCCGGTGCCGCCTATATGGGCGGCATTTTCGCGTCAGGCGCTCAGAGATTAACGTGACCTTCGGTGAATAAAATCGGAAACTCAGCGCGTTCCCGCGCTATTCAGCGCGCGCCCCTACAACACGCACTCAGGAAGGACGCAACAACATGATTGGAAAACCGACGCGCCTGCTGTTGGCGAGCCTCTCGATACTCATGAGTACCGGCGCCTGGGCCGACTTCACGGCAACCCCGGCCGAAGCCCGGGCCATTGCCAAGGAAGCCTACCTGTATGGGTTTCCGGTGGTGGACATGTACAAGACGCTCTATACCCAGGCCGTTGACAAGGGCGGTGCCAACTTCAAGGCACCGTTCAACCAGATCGGCAATACCGCGCAGGTGCTCACGCCCAAGGACACGGCCTTCGTCACGCCCAACGCCGACACGCCCTACTCGTTCGTCTGGATGGACCTGCGCCGCGAACCGCTGGTGCTGACCCTGCCCAAGATCGAAGACGACCGCTACTACTCGGTGCAGTTGATCGACCTTTATACGCAGAACTTCGCTTACCTGGGCACCCGCAGCACCGGTAACAACGGCGGCCACTACATGATCGCCGGCCCCGACTGGAAGGGTCAGCAGCCGGTGAATGTCGACCGCGTGATCTACAGCGAAAGCACTATCGCCTACGCCCTGTACCGGACGCAGTTGTTTGATGAAAAAGACCTGGGCAAGGTCAAGCAGATCCAGGCCGGCTACAAAGTGCAGCCACTGAGCAGCTACGTGAAACAACCCGCGCCAGCCAAGGCGCCCAAGGTCGAATGGCCAAAGCCCACGGCGACCATGACCGAAGGCCCGCAACTGTTTCGCTACCTGAACTTCATGCTGGCCTTCGCCGCGCCGCAGGACAGCGAAAAAGACCTGCTGGCCCGGTTTGCCAAGATCGGAATCGCCCCGGGCGCGCCGTTCAAGGTCAAAGAGTTGACCGCCGAACAGCGCAAGGCTCTGGATGAAGGCATTGCCGACGCCCATGCCGAATTTGCCGCGTTCAAGAAAGACAAAGTGGACACTCACCAGGTCTCCAGCGGTGATCTGTTCGGCAGCCGCGACCACCTGAACAACAATTACCTGTACCGCTATGCTGGCGCCAACCTGGGCATTTTCGGCAATTCCGCCGACGAAGCCGCCTACATGAGCTACTTCGTCGACAGCGAAGGCAAGCCTGCCAACGGCGCACGACACAGCTACACCGTGCACTTTGCCAAGGACCAACTGCCGCCGGCCGATGCGTTCTGGTCGCTGACCATGTACGACGCCAAGACCAAGCTTTTGGTGCCCAACCACAAGAAGCGCTACCTGATCAATTCACGGATGCTGCCCACGCTCAAGCGTGACGCCGATGGCGGCCTGACACTGGCCCTGCAGCACCACGAGCCGCCGAAAGCCGAGCAAAGCAACTGGTTGCCGGCGCCCCCCGGTCCGTTCTACGCGGTATTGCGCATTTACCTGCCCAAGCCTGAGGTGGGTAACGGCCAATGGAAGCTGCCGCCGTTGACGCCGCTCAAGTAACGCCACGTACCCGGTCGCAACAAGGGTGAGGGCACCGCAGCCCTCACCTTCTCGCACGTTCTAGCGGGTAAGTTTCACGTACGACTGATGCAGGTCCGACGCCCAGCCATCAATCACGCTTTTCACGTCATCGGCCTTCATCACCTGCGAATCGTTGGACAGCGGCTTGCCTGTGCCTTTGCGCACCACCTGGGCGAGCACCTTGCGATTGGCGCCATCGAGGAACTGCGCCTCGGTGCCCAGGGTGGTTTCCTGATCACGGATCCCGGTGCCGGTGCTTACCGCCGCCACGACGAAGGCCACCGGAATATACTCATAGGGTTTGAGGCCTTCGGTCTTGCTGCTCACGGCGGTGATTGCTGCACGCACCACGATCACGCCTGGACCTGGCGCATTGGCCAGGGGCAGGGATTTTTCCAGCTCACGCTTGAGTGCCTGGTTGTAGTAGGTGTTGATGCCGTTGAGGGTGGTTAGCGGAATTTTCGCGGTGGCCTGGGGCTTAGGGTAGAACTGGGTCGGTTCGACGTACACCGCGTGATAGCGGCTCAGATCCAGCTCGGGATCGACCCAGCGCATCACCTCGGCCCCCGATGGAGACTTGGCTTCCTTGAGCCGGCTGTAGTCCGAGAGAAAGCCGGAATACTCATCCGGCGCGGTGATCTTGCTGGCACACCCCGCCAGCCCGAGCGAAGCGATGCACAACGTGCAGAGCAAATGCCTAAGTGTCATGTTTGAACTCCCTGGCGGTCGACGTTGGAACACTGAGCTGTAGGTATAGCCAATCCTGGCAAAATAACCCTGTTCCCATCATTCGACGTTTCAGCTGCGTTCGCGGGGGATCAGGCTTTGCAACTGCGAGGCCAGGAAGTTGGCGTCGAAACCAAAGGTGTCCGGATCTTTGAGGCCATTGGTTTTCTTCCACAACCAGTCGTTCTTATCCGCGGGCAATACCAGCGACACACTGCCGTGGCGCGCCGCGGTCAGGCCCATGACCGACACGGAGATCAAGCCGCCCGCGCCCATTACATCCGGCACGAACTCCACCGGTTTGCCGGTGATCTGCACGGTCAGTTTCTCGGTCTTGAATGTCGAGGTCTCCATTGGCACGCTCGGGCCGCTGGCTACATAAGCTTCACGGTGGACTTCAAGCAACCCCACCGTCTTCACCGGCTCAAGCCACTGCTCGATCTGCCCGAACAGCTCATCGAGCTTCTGCGTCCAACGGGCCGACTGCACGTCGAACTGTTGCTTCTTGTGCGCTTCGCTGTCGGCGTAATGACGAAGCATCTCGCCCAGTTGCTGTACATCGTCCATTGCGGCGTTCCTTGGGTGAGCCTGGTTGCGAAGCCTGATCATGGCAGATGCAGCCATTCGACGTACGGCTAAAAACTGATCCGCAACAATGAGGTTTTTCTGAGCCTGTTTTGTTTTACCCATGCTTCCTACAGTGCCGCCACTTGGAACCGTGGGAGGACTGAGCATGAGCAGCGCAACAATCGGACAGGCCTATAACTATAAAGTCGTCCGTCAATTCGTTATCGCCACTATTGCCTGGGGCGTGGTGGGCATGGCCATGGGCGTGTGGATCGCCTCGCAACTGGTCTGGCCGCAGATGAACCTGGATTTGCCATGGACCACCTTTGGCCGCCTACGCCCCCTGCACACCAGCCTGGTGATTTTCGGTTTTGCCGGCAGCGCGCAGTTCGCCGCCAGCTATTACGCGGTACAGCGTACCTGCCAGGTACGGCTGTTTTCCGACCGCCTGGCGGCGTTTACCTTTTGGGGTTGGCAGTCGGTGATCGTGATCATGCTGGTCAGCCTGCCGCTGGGTTACACCACCACCAAGGAGTACGCCGAGATCGAACTCTCCGGCGCGGTGTGGATGGCGGTGGTCTGGGTGGCGTATGCCATAGTGTTTTTCACCACTGTGGTGCGACGCCAAACCCGGCACATCTACGTGGGCAACTGGTTCTTCGGCGCGTTCATACTGGTGATCGCCATGCTGCATGTGGTCAACCACCTGGCGATCCCTGTGGATTGGTTCAAGTCCTATCCGGTGTATTCCGGGGCGACCGATGCCATGGTGCAATGGTGGTACGGGCATAACGCCGTAGGGTTTTTCCTGACCACCGGTTTCCTGGGGATGATGTATTACTTCGTGCCGAAACAAGTCGGACGCCCGGTGTACTCTTATCGCTTATCCATCGTGCACTTCTGGGCGTTGATCACCCTGTATATCTGGGCCGGTCCGCACCATTTGCACTACACCGCCCTGCCCGACTGGGCGCAGTCGCTGGGCATGGCCATGTCGCTGATCCTGCTGGCGCCTAGCTGGGGCGGCATGATCAACGGCATGATGACCTTGTCCGGTGCCTGGCATCAGTTGCGCACCGACCCGATCCTGCGCTTTCTGGTGCTGTCCCTGGCGTTCTACGGCATGTCGACATTCGAAGGCCCGATGATGGCGATCAAGACCGTCAACGCCCTCTCCCACTACACCGACTGGACCATCGGCCACGTACACGCCGGAGCCCTGGGTTGGGTGGCGATGATCACTTTCGGTTCGCTGTACCACATGATTCCCAACGTGTTCGGCCGCGAGCAGATGCACAGCGTGGGGCTGATCAACCTGCACTTCTGGCTGGCCACCATCGGCACCGTGCTCTACATCGCGTCCATGTGGGTCAACGGCATCACCCAGGGCTTGATGTGGCGGGCGGTCAACGATGATGGCACCCTGACCTATTCGTTTGTCGAAGCCTTGCAGGCCAGCCACCCGGGGTTTGTGGTGCGGTTTGCCGGTGGTGTGTTCTTTCTGACCGGCATGCTGCTGATGGCCTACAACACCTGGCGCACGGTGCGCATCGCGGATCTGCAAATAGCGCAGCTTGATGCGCGGATCGCCTGAAATGTGGGGCCTGTTGATGGTGGTATGCCTGTATGGCGCGGTGGAGTATTGCTTGCGCGGTCAATCGGACAAGAGCCTGGACGACGCCAGCCTGATGCCCTTTGCCGATGACCCGCAAGTGGCGCGGCGTGTGGAGTTGGCGACCGGCAAGCGGGTGCACGCAGTGGCACTGGATGAGGCCAAGCCCGGCTGGACCAGCCTGGACATGTGAAACTGCACCGGTCATTTCGCGGGCAACTGCGTATGACTAATCAATAGCCGATGGGTAAGGTGAAGCGACTTTCCTTGCCAGGAGCATCGCATGCGCACCATCGGCCTTATCGGCGGCATGAGCTGGGAGTCCAGCGCCGAGTACTACCGCATCATCAACCAGCGCGTGCGCGACCAGCTCGGCCCGCTGCGCTCGGCACAACTGTTGATGTACAGCGTGGACTTCGGCCCGGTGGAACAGGCGCAACATGCCGGGCGCTGGGATGGCACCGCGCTGATCCTCGAAGACGCCGCGCGCCGTCTGCAAGCCGGCGGCGCCGACTGTGTGGTGCTGTGTACCAACACCATGCATTTGGTGGCGCCACGTATCGAGGCGGCGGTGTCGATCCCCTTCCTGCACATCGCCGATGCGGCGGGTGCGGCTGCCGTGAAGGCCGGTACGCTGACGGTCGGCCTGCTCGGCACTGCGTTTACCATGGAACAGGATTTCCTCAAGTCGCGCCTGGCCGCCCAGGGCCTGACCGTGCTGGTGCCCGAGGCCAACGAGCGTCAGGCCGTGCACCGGATCATCTATGAAGAATTATGCGTCGGCGTGATCAGCGAAGCGTCACGCAAGGTCTACCAAGGCGTCATCGAGTCCCTGGCCGCACGTGGCGCCCAGGCGATTATCCTCGGTTGCACGGAAATCGGTTTGCTGATCAAGCCTGAACACAGCGACCTGCCATTACTGGACACCACCGAGCTGCATGCGCAGGCTGCGGTGGCGTTTGCCCTGGACTAGGCCGACTTGTGCAGGCGCGTCGGCTCACGGTGTCGACTGCACACACCCTGTTAGAACTGACAGTTTACGGTTAGGCAGAATGAACCAACACTAGCGACGCACCACCTTCATATTAACCAGGGAGAACTCGCTATGATTATTTTGCCAACTACCCTCGCAAAGAATGCGACGGGTGAGTTCAACGCGATTATCACGGATGTCGTCCCGCCGCCTCCACACGATCCCTTCCATAGTACGCAGGTTTTTCACTCTGACCATCTCTATTTCAAACATATCCTAAGGGCGGATATGCTGGATAACGGTGCGTTGGCGCGAAGGATGATACTTGTTTTTAGAGACGACCAGGTTGACGGTACCCACACCGTATGGACTGGCGCTGCGTACTCAATTACATACTGGGGAGCGACTAATATCGACCAGATTTTCGGTGCTGATGAATTTCAATTTTTCATCCTGACAGTCAGTAACAACGGAACACAGTTCAAGGGTGAGTTTAAAGATTTCACATTCCGTACAGCCGACCCCGATATCGAAAGCACGTGTAAGATCTCGGGAACTTTCAATGTGGTTTTATGATTTTTAGTGTGAACACTAACAAGGCAAACGCCACCGTTGTCAGGCAGGCCTGCCTCACTCCGACGACGGTGGTATTCGCTATACAGGACTAAGCGGAGTTGCGCAGACGCGCCATGCTCACCGTGTCGACAAACTGGCCGTCACGCAGGGCGTAATCACGCA
Source organism: Pseudomonas sp. DR208 (assembly GCF_019823005.1). Lineage (NCBI taxonomy): Bacteria > Pseudomonadati > Pseudomonadota > Gammaproteobacteria > Pseudomonadales > Pseudomonadaceae > Pseudomonas > Pseudomonas sp. DR208. Next base: position 3,452,373 of record NZ_CP081944.1, on the reverse strand, counting down.
ATACGCCTTCGACCGCAAAGCCGAACTTGCGGTACAGCCGCTGCGCCGCTTCGTTGTCGGCGTACACCGTGAGTTCCACGCGGTGCAGGTTCATCCAGTTGTCGGCCACGTCCAACGCGGCCGTCAGCAGCCGCGAACCGACGCCCTTGCCCTGCCACGCCGTTGCCACGCCCATGCCGAACGTACCGACATGGGCCTGGCGCACGCGCAGGTACTGTTCCAGGCCCAGCTGGCCGACCACCTCACCGCCATGCAACGCCACCAGTTGCAGCCGCCGCTCGTTGTCCATCACCAGGCGTTTGCGCCACATCTCGACCGACTGGAAAGGCATTTGCAGCACCTGACGGCACACGGCCGGTTCGTTGTAGAGCGCAGCGACGCCTTCAAGGTGGGCCTCGGTGAAGCGCTGGATCACGATAGGGGGTTCAGGCGTGTGCATGGTGTTTCATCCTTTGAAAGACACGTGGCCGGCCAGTGTAGGGGCGACATTGAGCCGATGGCTAGGGGGCTGGCACGGTTGACCACAGCGACGGCCAGTCACCGTAACCGACCCCGGTGCAACGCGGCATCCGGTGGAACTCGCTGAGCTGGAAGCGCTTGCCGTCGAACACCCAGGAGGCCCCGCCGCCGCAATCACCGATGCCACGCTGCTTGTAGAAGTAACTCAGTGTGCCGGAAGCCTCGTCATAGCCGACCGAGCCTTGCAGCGCGGCGTCTTCCAGAGGCAGCGGCTGCAGGTCCATCAGCGTCTCGGTGTAGGGCGCCTGCCGCTCACGGCTGCTGACATTGAACTCGCAGTTGTAGGCCGCACAGTCATAACGTGTCACGGTCATTGCCTGGCGTGCCGTCAGGGCACCGGCTTTTGCCTCGGGCTCACCCTCTTCCGGCGTGACGGCCTGCAATGCAGCCGCCACCAACCCGGCCTGCTCCTGCGCGGTCAACGGCGGCGCTGGCGTAAACTTGCGCAATATCGGCGTTGGCGCCCGTGGTGGCACCTCGCTGGCCGCGCCCTTGCCAGGTCGAGCCAGGGCCGTCACGTTGTCCACGCGTCCCTGTACTGCATCCATCAACAGCAGCGAAGCACTCAACCCGCTCAGCGATACGTGCGCGGCGCCCTCGCCTGGCAACTGCAGGCGCTGTCCATTGCGCAGACGCTGCAACCAGCGCCGCGTCGCTGCGTCATCAATCACCCCGTACGACTGCACCTCGGGATCACCGCCCTGGTCATCCAGCTCAACGTGCAATTCCCGCGTCAGTTCCTGGCCCAGGGGCTGGCCGTCCAGCAGCAAGGTGGAAAGGTCTACGTCTTGACCTCGATGATCAAAGCGCAGACGCGGATACCCTTGCGGACCGGCCTGATGCCAGATGTGCAAGGTCAGCGAGCTGTAGTCCTCCTCATCCACGCCGCTGGGCGCGCTGAGGGCGTGACAATTGCGCAGGTTGTCGCAACCGACCACCCACTGCTTGATCTCGCGCAGCAGCGGTACGGTTTCGGAGGATGGTTGGGCGAAGACCGGGACAGTGGCGCCGGTGAGCAACAGGGCCAGGAATGCGGGACGCAGCATGGGGACTCTCCGTGTCGAAAAGGCGCGGATTGTCCCATGTTCGGGCTTGTCCGTCAGTGCTTGCCTGCGGTGCGCCACAGCCGCGCAACATCGGCTGCCCGTTCACTGAGCAGGCGCGGCGCCTCAGCGCAGGCCTGTTCCAAAGTCATGGGTCCTGAGGGCAAGGCAAATGCCGCATCCACGCCATGGGCATACATCTGCTCGTAGCCATCGCCCAAGGTGCCGGCGATCACGATAACGGGCACCTTGTGTTGCCGGGCGATGCGCGCCACACCGAACGGGGTTTTGCCGCGCAGGGTCTGGGCGTCGAAACGGCCTTCGCCGGTGATCACCAGGTCGGCGCCGCGTACGGCGGCGTCCAGGCCGACCAGTTCGGCCACTACCTCTACGCCAGCGCGGAACTGCGCGCCGAAAAAGGCCTTGGCCGCAAAGCCCAAGCCACCTGCGGCGCCGCTGCCGGGTTCATCGCGTACATCCTTGGATAGCACCTTGGCGCAGTGATCGGCGAAGCGGCCAAGGGCGGCGTCGAGTTGTTGGACTTGCTCGGGATTCGCGCCTTTTTGCGGGCCGAAAATCGCCGAGGCGCCGTGGGGGCCGCACAGCGGATTGTTCACGTCTGCGGCGATTTCAAAGCATACCTGCGCCAGGCGTGGGTCGAGGTGTTCCAGGCTGATCCGCGCCAGGCGGGCCAGGGCCAGGCCACCGGGTGCCAGCGGTTGGTCTTCGGCGTCGAACAGCTGCACACCGAGCGCCTGCATCGCGCCGGCACCGCCATCGTTGGTGGCACTGCCGCCAATCGCCAGGATGATGCGCTCAGCGCCGGCATCCAGTGCCGCACGGATCAGTTCGCCAGTGCCATGGGTGGTGGTGGTGCATGCGTCGCGCTGGCCCGGCGGCACCAACTGCAGGCCGCTGGCCTCGGCCATTTCGATGATCGCCGTGTGGCTGTCGGCCAACCAGCCCCAGTGTGCTTCAACCGCGGTGCCAAGTGGGCCATGCACGACGTGGTGGCGCAATTGGCCTTTGCACGCCGCGAGCACCGCATCCACTGTGCCTTCACCACCGTCCGCCATTGGGCATTGGACCAACTCGGCATCGGGCCACACCTGTGCCAGCCCTTCGGCAATCGCCTGGGCGACGCCTTCGGCACTCAGGCTGTCCTTGAACGAGTCGGGGGCGATGATGATCTTCATGGGCTTTCTCCAGTTTTTATGACGCCCATGCTGCCAGTTGGCACGGCTGCTGACGCCGGTCCAATGCACAAGTGTGGCGGTGCTTTGTTGTTCATTCCGACAAAGCCTGGGGCAACAGCTGTACGCCCAGGTAGAGGGCGAGCATGCCGTCCAGGGTCAACGGGTCGACGCCACTGAGTTCGGCAATCCGCTCCATGCGGTAACGCAGGCTGTTGCGGTGAATGCCCAGGGCCTCGGCGCAGGCCTGGCTTTGCCCGTCGTGTTCACACCAACTGCGCAGTGTGGCCAGCAGCTGGCCGTTGCCGTCCTTGGCCAGTACTTTGCGCAGCGGGTTGAGCAGTTCGTCGAGGGCGTCGTCGTTGCGATGGCGCCAGAGCATTACCGGCAGGCGATAGCGGTTGAGCGTCAGCAAGCGTGACTGCGGCAACACATCGCGACCGTAGGCCAGTAAATCACCGACGCGCCGATAGCAGCGACGCAGCCCCGCCAGCCCATCCGCTTGCCCGCCCACGGCAACACGCAGGACATGCCAGCCGAGGCCGTCGAGTTTTTCCAGCAGGCGCGGGTTGTCGACCGGAACCGCCGCCGGCCGGCACCACAACAATGAATACTGCGCCGAGCTGACACACCAACTGTCCGGATAACGCGAGGTCAGCCAGCTACCCAACGCCTCTGCCGATTGCCCCGCACCGAGTTCGAACAGATACGGGGTGCGCGCCATCTGCGGCTTGAGCCCCAGTTGCTGGGCTTCGTCCACCAGGCGTGGCGAGTCGCCGGTTTCCGCCAGCAGCAGGGCCAGCAGGTCATCGCAACGCTGGCGCCGCCATTGTTGCTCGGCCTGCTGGTGGCGATGGCTCACCAGCATTTCGGCGGTCATGCGCACCAGTTCGGCGTAGGTGCGCAGGCCTTCCGGCTCGCCGGTGATGCCCAGCACGCCGATCAGGCGCCCGTCGTGCAGCAGCGGCAGGTTGATACCGGGCTGTACGCCCTTGAGGTGCTTGGCGGTCTGGCCGTCGATTTCCACCACCCGGCCATTGGCGAGCACCAGTTGCGCGCCCTCATGGCGGGTATTGATACGCTCGGGTTCGCCGCTGCCGAGAATCAGGCCCTGGCTGTCCATGACATTGACGTTGTAGGGCAGGATCGCCATGGTCCGATCGACGATATCCTGCGCCAGGTCATGATCCAGCTCGAACATGCGGCTAAATTCCTTGAAAGGGTGATTGTTCATCGGCACAGCGCAAAGCAGGGTTCGCTGTGCGCAAGCACAAAGACAGCGGCCTGCCAGAGGGCCGAGACTCTTCAGGCGATCAACGTTACCCTCGCATCGCGAAAAATCATAATAAAGAGAGACTCCCATGTCACAGAGCGCCGCAGCCACACTGGCCACCGATGACGATAAAAACGCCATCTACAAGCGCATTACCCTGCGCCTGATCCCCTTCATTTTCATCTGCTATCTGTTCAACTACCTGGACCGGGTAAACGTCGGCTTTGCCAAGTTGCAGATGCTCGACGCGTTGAAATTCAGCGAAACCGTGTACGGCCTCGGGGCCGGGATCTTCTTTATCGGCTACGTGCTGTGCGGCGTGCCGAGCAACCTGGCATTGACCAAATTCGGTCCACGCCGCTGGATTGCGTTGATGATGATCGTCTGGGGCACGCTGTCCACCTGCCTGCTGTTCGTCACCACACCGACGCACTTCTACACCCTGCGCCTGTTCACCGGTGCCGCTGAAGCGGGCTTCTTCCCCGGTGTGGTGCTGTACCTCTCGCAGTGGTTCCCGACGTTCCGCCGTGGGCGGATCATGGCGTTGTTCATGTCGGCCATTCCGGTGTCCGGTTTGCTCGGCAGCCCGTTCTCCGGCTGGATCCTCAACCACTTCGCTGCCGGCCAGGGTGGCTTGGGGGGCTGGCAGTGGATGTTCCTGCTGCAAGGTATCCCGACCGTGATCCTGGGCGCCCTTGCCTACTTCCTGCTCAGCGACAGTTTCGCCAACGCCAAGTGGCTCAAGCCCCACGAACGCGCGGTGCTGGAAGCCGACCAAGCGACTGACCTGGCCAATAAGCCGAAAACCACCACCGATTCGCTGGCCGAAGTGTTCAAGAACCCGGCGATCTGGGCGTTCGGCCTGATCTACTTCTGCATCCAGAGCGGCGTGTACGCCATCAACTTCTGGCTGCCGTCGATCATCAAGAACCTGGGATTCAGCGATAACCTGGTGATCGGCTGGCTCAGTGCTATCCCCTACCTGCTGGCGGCGTTATTCATGCTGCTGGTGGGCCGTTCCGCCGACTTGCGCAAGGAGCGTCGCTGGCACTTGGTGGTGCCGATGCTGATGGGCGCAATCGGCCTGGTAATCGCGGTGAACTTCGCCACCACGCCGGCGATTGCGATCCTCGGCCTGACCATCGCCACCATGGGTGCGTTGACCGGCCTGCCGATGTTCTGGCCGGTGCCCACCGCCATGCTCAGTGCGGGCGCGGCGGCAGGCGGCCTGGCATTGATCAATTCAATGGGCCAGATGGCCGGCTTCCTCAGCCCGTATATCGTGGGTTTTGTGAAGGATGCCACCGGATCCACGGATGTGGCGCTGTACCTGCTGGCGGCGGTGATTGTCGCCGGCAGCGTGTTGGCGTTGCGGATGACGCGTACCCTTAAGGGCTAAGCGGCCTGCGTCAATAAGTGATTTTCGAATCGGGTGCTACGGGTTTCCCCTCCAGCACTCGCTTCTGGTCATCCGTCAGTGGTCTTTGTTCGGTGGGTTGCCGGCCTTGAATCGTGCCGATAATCGACTCGATGAGGGCGTTGGCCCCTAGGAACGGTGTAGGGTGATTCACTGTTGACATGGGCTCTCTCCAGAAAATGAACGTGAAGGGCTGCTCGGCTCGAGCAGCCCTCATGGGCTATGTGGTCTGCCGGACAATTTCGTTCAATCACCTTTCTCAACAAGCTACAGCGTACCGCCGCCGTCGATATCGATCACAGCACCGGTCATAAACCCATTCTCCATCGCCAACACATAGACCTGTGCTACTTCTTCAGCCTGTCCCACTCGCCCTACCGGCACCCCCTCTCCCACCTTGGCGAACATCGCCAGACGTTGTTCTTCAGACAACCCCGCATACGCTGGCGTATCAATCACGCCCGGGCTGATCACATTGACCCGACGCGGGGCCAGTTCTTTGGCCAACTGTTTGCCCAGAGCTTCGGTCGCCGCGTTGATCCCAGTCTTGATGAACTGGCCCGGCGCCAATTTACGTCCCAGTTGCCCAGAGGTCAGGCTGATGCTGCCGTGCTTATCCAGGAATGGCAGCGCCAGTTGGATCGCCCGTAACGAGCCCCAGAGTTTCACGTTGAAGTTGTCCTGAGCCTCGGTCAGATCGGTTTCGATCAAGGTCTTGGCACGCACGGTTGGACCTGAGGTGTAGACCAGGTGGTCGAACCGCCCCACGCGTTCGAACAATTGTTGCAAAGACCCTGGATCGGTGACGTTCACCGGTTCGCTGCGCAGGCCGTTTACCACGCCGCTGGTCAAGCGCCGCCCGGCCAGCACCACCTGCGCCCCGCGCGCAGCAGCGGCCTTGGCCACGGCCGCGCCGATTCCGCTGCTGCCGCCAATCACGATGACGGTTTTGCCGTTGAGGGAAGAAGTCATGGGGAAATTCCTGATTGAGAAAGTGAGGGTTCATCTTCCCAGCTTGGCAATCGACGAAAAATCCCGGTAAAACGACAAGATCTTTAAAGGATTTTTACAAATGAGCTCGACCCTCGACCTTGAAGTCTTCGCGCGCACCGCCGACACCGGCAGCCTGTCTGCCGCCGCCCGCGGCCTCGGCTTGACCCCGGCTGCCGTGAGTATCGCCCTCAAGCGCCTGGAAACCCGCCTGGGCATTCGCCTGCTGGCGCGCTCGACCCGCAGCATGCGCTTGACCGAAGAAGGTCGGCGCTACCTGGAGAGCGTGCGCGTCGCACTGGAGGCGCTGTCCGAGGGCGAGCAGGCGATCAAGCAGCAGGGCCAGAGCCTCAGTGGCCTGCTGCAACTGGCGGCGCCCTCGGACTTCGGGCGCAATGTACTGCTGGGCTGGCTGGATGCGTTCAAGCTCGAACACCCGAATATCCGCCTGCAATTGCTGCTCAACGACAGCAATGCCGACCTGTTCCGCGATACCGTGGACATTGCCCTGCGCTTTGGTGTCCCCCGGGACTCCAGCCTGGTGGCGCTGCCGGTGGTGCCCGACCACCACCGCATCCCCTGCGCCAGCCCGGATTACCTGGCGCGCCACGGCACGCCACGGGCTCCAGCCGACCTGGCACAACACAACGCGCTGCGCTACATGCGTCGGGGCCGTGCCAACAACACCTGGTATTTCCGTCAGGGCGCGGTGTTGCAGGAGGTCGAAGTGTCGGGGGACTACTTGAGCGATGACGGCGAAATCGTGCGGCGCTGGGCATTGGCCGGTCACGGCATCGCCTACAAGGCCAACCTGGATATTGCCCAGGACATCAAGGCCGGTCGGCTGGTGCCGTTGCTGCCTGACTGGCAAGGCGAACCGACGCCCTTCAACCTGATGTGCCCGCACCGGCTGCAGGTGTCGGAACGGGTGAAGGTGCTGCACCGTTTCCTGCAGCAGCGTTGTCAGGTGCTGCTGAGTCCATGAAGAAACGCGTGCAGGGCTTGTCCCAGAGCGGCCGAGTCTGGTATTGCATGGGACACGTTTCCCTGCCTTGAGGAGTTTTCCATGATTTACCGCACATTGGGCCAGTCCGGGTTGAAGGTCAGCGCCTTGACCCTGGGCACCATGATGTTTGGCGAACAGACCAACACCGAGGACTCGCTGCGCATCATCGACAAGGCCTGGGACCAGGGCATCAATTTTATCGACACGGCGGACGTCTACACCGGCGGACGTTCCGAGGAAATCGTCGGCGAAGCCATCGTGCGCAATCGCCAGGATTGGGTGGTGGCGTCCAAGGTTGGCATCGGCCCGGTGGACGGTTTGCCCAACCGCAGCGGCTTGAGCCGCAAACGTATTTTCAACGCACTGGAAGCCAGCCTGACCCGGCTCGATACCGATTATCTGGACATCTACTACCTGCACCGCGAAGACCACAACACCCCGCTGGAAGTGACGGTATCGGCGATCGGCGACCTGATCCGCCAGGGCAAGATCCGCTACTGGGGCTTGTCGAACTATCGCGGCTGGCGCATTGCCGAGGTGATTCGCGTGGCCGAACGCCTGGGTGTGGACAAGCCGATCATCAGCCAGCCGCTGTACAACATCGTCAACCGTCAGGCCGAAGTCGAGCAGCTCACTGCCGCAGCCGCCTACGGCCTGGGCGTGGTGCCTTACAGCCCATTGGCCCGTGGCGTGCTCAGTGGCAAATACGCGCCGGACGTCACCCCCGAGGCCGGCAGCCGTGCGGCACGCCAGGACAAGCGCATCCTGGAAACCGAATGGCGCGTGGAATCGCTGCGCATCGCCCAGCAGATCCAGCAGTACACCCAAGGGCGTGGTGTGGGGATCGTGGAGTTTGCGATTGCCTGGGTATTGAACAATTCGGCGGTGAGCTCGGCGATTGTCGGGCCGCGCACCGAAGCGCAATGGGATGCCTACCTCGGGGCGTTGGACGTGGAGATCACGGCGGAGGATGAAGCGTTCATCGATTCGCTGGTGACGCCGGGGCATTCGTCGACGCCAGGGTTCAATGACGTCGGGCACTTCGTGTCGGGGCGCGTGGCGCGCTTAAGCCGGTAACCCTGTTATTGAGCAGAACACAGTATTGTGGCGAGCGGGCTTGCCCCGCGTTGGAGTGCGAAGCGCTCCCAGTTTTTTGGGGCTGCTACGCAACCCAACGCGGGGCAAGCCCGCTCGCCACAGTTAGCCCGCTCCCGCAGCCAACTAACGCGAAAATTTGCTGAAAAACGCCCCAAAACAGCGCACCCCTCTCCTGCTAAAAGCACCATAATCCCCTCCTGAAATTTCCCCTCTTTCGTATCAATGGTTTTTCGCGAGGACAGCGTGTCTAAAGGTGTGGTGTTATCGGTCTTGGCCTCGGTGTTGTTTGCCGTGATGTATTACTTCACGTCACTGCTCACGCCTTTGAGCGGCCTGGAAATTTTCGGCTGGCGCATGTTGCTCACCGTGCCGTGCATGACGGTGTTCATGATCGTCAGCGGCGAATGGCGACGGGTGTGGGAGCTGCTGCGGATGTTGGCGGCCCGACCTGCCTTGATCGCGGGCGTGCTGGTGTCTTCGGCTTTGCTGGGCGTGCAGTTGTGGTTATTCATGTGGGCACCGCTGAATGGACGCAGCCTGGATGTGTCGGTGGGGTACTTCCTGTTGCCGCTGACCATGGTCCTGACTGGCCGCCTGGTGTGGGGTGAACAGCTGTCGTACTTACAACAGATCGCCGTCTGTTTCGCCGGCCTTGGGGTGCTCAACGAGCTGTACCAGGCCGGTGGTTTTTCCTGGGCCACGCTGGTGGTGATCATCGGCTACCCGGTCTATTTCATCGTGCGCAAGTACCTCAAGACCGACCATTTGGGTGGGCTCTGGCTGGACATGGCGTTGATGCTGCCGGTGGCCTGGTGGTTTGTGCAAAGCGGCGAGCAAGGCTTTGCGGTGCTGGATGCGCACCCCAAGCTGTACGCGCTGATTCCGACGCTGGGCCTGATCAGCGCGTCAGCACTGGTGAGTTACATCATCGCCAGCCGCCTGCTGGCGTTCAGCCTGTTCGGGCTGCTCAGCTACGTTGAGCCCGTGCTACTGCTGGGAGTGGCGTTGATCCTGGGTGAAGGGATCAAGGGCGGCGAATGGTTGACCTACATCCCGATCTGGCTGGCGGTGATGGTGCTGGTGTTTGAAGGGTTCAAGCACTTGGTACGCCAGCGTAAAGCCTGATCGGCAGACAGCAAAAAGCCCGGCCAGGTTACCCATGGCCGGGCTTTTTCGTGTGCGTTAGTCGGTGGTCAACACCCCACGACGCACCTGGTCGCGTTCGATCGACTCGAACAGCGCCTTGAAGTTACCCTCGCCAAACCCATCATCGCCCTTGCGCTGGATGAACTCGAAGAACACCGGCCCCATCAGGGTTTCCGAGAAGATCTGCAGCAGCAGGCGCTTGTCGCCTTCAACCGAGGAACCGTCAAGCAGAATGCCGCGTGCCTGCAGTTGATCCACCGGCTCGCCATGGTTCGGCAAGCGGCCTTCGAGCATTTCGTAATAGGTGTCCGGCGGCGCTGTCATGAAGCGCATGCCGATCTTCTTCAACGCGTCCCAGGTCTTGACCAGGTCGTCGGTGAGGAACGCCACGTGCTGGATGCCCTCGCCGTTGAACTGCATCAGGAACTCTTCGATCTGGCCGGCGCCCTTGGACGACTCTTCGTTCAGTGGGATGCGGATCATGCCATCCGGCGCGCTCATGGCCTTGGACGTCAGGCCGGTGTACTCGCCCTTGATATCGAAGTAACGCGCTTCACGGAAATTGAACAGCTTCTCGTAGAAGTTCGCCCAATAGACCATGCGGCCGCGATACACGTTGTGGGTCAGATGGTCGATGACCTTCAGCCCCGCACCCACTGGGTTGCGCTCCACGCCTTCGAGGTAGACGAAGTCGATGTCGTAGATCGAGCTGCCTTCGCCGAAACGGTCGATCAGGTACAGCGGCGCGCCGCCGATACCCTTGATGGCTGGCAGGTTCAGCTCCATCGGGCCGGTTTCGATGTGGATCGGCTGGGCGCCCAGTTCCAGCGCGCGGTTGTAGGCTTTTTGCGAGTCCTTGACGCGGAACGCCATGCCGCACACCGACGGGCCGTGTTCGGCAGCGAAGTAGGAAGCGATGCTGTTGGGTTCGTTATTGAGGATCAGGTTGATCTCGCCCTGGCGATACAGGTGCACGTTCTTGGAACGGTGGGTCGCGACCTTGGTGAAGCCCATGATCTCGAAGATCGGCTCCAGGGTGCCTGGCGTCGGCGACGCGAATTCGATGAATTCAAAGCCCATCAGGCCCATTGGGTTTTCGTATAGATCTGCCATGATTTGGCGCCTCATCATTCTTGTGTTTTGAAGGTTTCAATTGCCAGCAAGGATGGGGAGCACGGGCGGCGCACAGGAAAGACCTCGCACACTGCGGGCGAGGAAGTCACCAAAGATGAGGGGGGAGCCGAGTAGCTTCATGATGTCATCGGTCTCTGACGGCTTAGGCTTGCGTGAGCACAAGTCCATATTCTTGTATGCGTAAATCGATTCTACACAGCGTAACCGCGTTTGTCCGTACTCTTATCAAATCCCCATTACCCGCACCCGTGCAAGGGGTTTATTGCACAGGTAGATGCCCGCCAGGATGATCGCACCGCCCATCAGCATGGGCAGGGTGAACGGCTCGTCCAGCAGCACGGCGCCACAGATCACCGCCGTCAGCGGATTGAGCGCGATGAATACACCACTGCGGGTCGCGCCAATACGCCGGATGCCATCGTAATAGCCGATATACGCCAGGGCCGAGCCCAGCACCCCGAGGTAGAGCAAGCTGTACAACTGCGGCAGGTGGATAGCACTGAGCGCAACCAGAGTCAGCCGCCCGCTCAACAGCGTGGTGAGCGTAAGCATCAGCGTTCCCAGCAACACCGACCAGGTGACGGTCTGCAAAGGCCCCAGGCGCTGGTTAAGCGCGCGTGCGCCCAGCGAATAGAGGCCCCACCCCGCCACGCAGCCGGCGATCAGCAGATCGCCGCGCCAGGCGTTGGTCGCCCCCTGCAGCCCCTGTGGGTCGCGGTTGATGATGACAACCGCCGCGCCCGCCAGGCAAAACCCGATCCCCAGTGCCTTGCCAAGCCCGAGGCGTTCCTTGAATAACAGCCAGGATGTCAGACCAATCACCGCGGGGTTCAAGGCGACGATCAGCGATGCCCGCGAGGCGCCGATGTACTGCAAGCCGTAGAAGAAGCACAGGTTGTAGAAAAAGATGCCGAAAAATCCCAGCAATGCCAGTCGCCCCAACTGCGGCAGGTTTGGACGGGCCAGGGGAATGCGCGCAAACGCCATGAACAGCAGCAGCGCTGCGCTGGCCAGCATAAAACGCAGGCTGGCCGCCAGCAGCGGGTCGATGGCACCGGACAAATAGCGCCCGGCGACGAAGGTGCCGCCCCAGATCATGGAGACGGCAGCGAGCTTCAGGTAGGTCAAACAATCGCTGGAAGGTTTCATGGTGGTATTGCTCTGGTGCTGAACGAGTTAGCCTAGTGTTTGCCTGATACTTGATCATCGTAAAATGAGTAAATACTCATGACCCTGACCCAACTTGAAATTTTCTCCCTGGTCGCTGAGCTGCAAGGCTTTACCCATGCCGCCAACCGCCTGGGTATCAGCCAATCGGCGGTGTCGCATGCCATCAAGGGTCTGGAGCAGGAACTGGGGGTGGAGCTGTTCCGTCGTCATCAAGCCCATGTGGCGTTGACCGATATTGGCGAACAATTGTTGTTGCGCGCCCGCACCATGCTCGGCCTGGCCAACACCCTCGAACAGGAGGCCGCCGATGCCCGGGGCTTGAAGCGCGGCACGCTGCGCATCGGCTCATTCGGGCCAACGTCGTCCAATCGGCTGTTGCCGCAGATCCTTCGGCCGTTTCGCCAGGCCTACCCCGACATTGAGGTGCATGTCGATGAAGGCCCGGACCGCCAGGTCATCCAATGGCTGGATGAGCGGCGCATCGACGTGGGTTTCGTGGTGCTGGAGCAAGAGCGATTCGACACCTTCACGCTGTTCACCGATCAGATGGTCGCGCTGTTGCCGGCCAACCACCCCCTGGTCGCACACCCTGCCCTGCGCCTTGAGGACCTCTGCGACGCGCCCTTCATCCTGACCGAGGCCGGCTCGTCGGAGCTGGTCTCGCGCCTGTTCGCCGGTGCCCGGTTGACCCCGAAGGTGCGTTACCGTTGTGCGCAGTTGCTCAGCACGCTGGAAGCGGTGAGCCGTGGCGATGGCGTCAGCGTGGTGGCCCAGGGTTCCCTGCCGGTCACGGCAGACCCGCGTTATGTGGCACGTCCACTGGCACCGGCCATTACCCGTTCGATTGGACTGGCGGTGCTGGACCGCCGCCAGGCGTCACCCGCTACCCTGGCGTTTATTCGCGTGGCACAAGGCCTGGACTATGGGCATGTCCCGCCGCTATAGCGGCTGGCGATGATGGCGCAGCGCACCGTTGTCATCCACGGTACTGAAGCGCAGGCTGGCAGCGCCGGATGGCAACTTCAGGATCGCGTCGAAGGACAGGCGCGTGGCGGCCCGTGGGGCGATCAGTAGATATGGTGCGTGCCGTTGATGATCACACCGGCATCTACCGTCGCCGGTCCACCGTGCAGCAGCACTGCCAGTAGCAGTCCCAGATAACGCCCGCAAGGCTGCCTACTGACCGAACGGGTAGGTATCCCGAGCTTATTGCGGCGACTGCAACTATCATCGAGTCATGTCCGACCCGCCGTACTGACGCCTCTCTCACCTCGTACCAGGCTTTTACCCCATGCCCCTGACCGTCCAAGGCCCGCGCAGCCGTGCCACCCGTAACCTGATCAGCGTATTTTGCGCCATGGTGCCCGTTGCATTGGGCGTGGCTATCCTCCATTGGCAGGCCGAACGCACCCTTGAACAAAGCACCGCCCAGACCGCGCAGGAGGCTGTGCGCCAATTCGACTTGATGCTCGATAACACCGCCCTCGCCGCCCAGGCGTTGCTGCCACTGGCAGGTCAACCCTGTGATAACGGCGCGCAGCTGGCATTGCGCGAGCAGGTCACGCGCCGTCCATTCGTGCGGGCGACCACCTTGTCCTGGCAGAGAAACATCTACTGCAGCTCGCTGTTTGGTGACCAATACGCGTCACCGGTCAATCCGGATGATTATGTAGACGGCAAGTTGTGGTTGATGGATGGCAACCCGGTGACGCCGGATACCGCTCTGCTGGTGTACCGGCTGGTCGAGGGTGACAAGGCCGCATTTGCGTCGATCGACGGCTACCACCTGACCAACGCCTTGCGCCTGATCAGTCGTTACGCCGACCTGGTGCTGCAAGTCGGGCCCCATTGGCTGGGGGCCGATGGAAAAGTGCATGACACCGCGGTGCCGCTATTTGCCGTGGCGCACCATCATCTTGCATCCTCGCGTTATCACTACAGCGTCGACGCAGGCATGCCGGCTGGCGAAGTCTGGCGCTACATGCAGGCTCGATACCCGGCGTTGTTCAGCCTGCTGGTGTTCTTTGGCGTGCTGGCTGGGGCGCTGGCGCATTGGCTGCAAAAACGCTCTTCGGCCCCCACCCATGAACTGTATCGGGCATTGGCCGCCAACGAATTCATTCCGTACTTCCAGCCCGTGGTGCGCGGTGATACCCGTGAATGGGCAGGCTGCGAGGTACTGATGCGCTGGCAACACCCTAAGGAAGGGCTGGTGCGACCCGATCTGTTTATCCCCCTGGCCGAGCATTCGGGCCTGATCGTGCCGATGACTCGTGCTCTCCTGCGCCAGACCGCCGCGCAACTGGCGCCCCATGCCACGCGTTTCAGCCCGGGATTCCATGTTGGTGTGAACATCACTGCACGCCACTGCCAGGACCTGGCACTGGTGGAGGACTGCCGTGAGTTTCTCGCCGCCTTTCCCGTGGGCCAGGTGACCCTGGTGCTGGAGTTGACCGAACGCGAGTTGATCGAACCTACCGAGATTACCCGCCGCTTGTTCGATGCCTTGCATCAATTGGGAGTGATGATTGCCATTGACGATTTCGGCACCGGCCATTCCAGCCTGGGCTATTTACGCAACTTCAATGTGGACTACTTGAAGATTGACCAGAGTTTTGTCGCCATGATCGGTGCAGATGCACTATCGGGGCATATTCTGGACAGCATCATAGAGCTGTCGGGCAAGCTCGACTTGGGCATCGTTGCAGAAGGTGTGGAGACACGCGAACAGTGTGATTACCTGGCCGCTCAGGGGGTGGACTTCCTGCAAGGCTACCTGTTTGGAAAGCCTTTACCCTGTGATGAATTTATTAAATCGCTGGCGCGTCATTGAATAGCCATGCACTACCTGTACTGAAATAGTTGGGTCTAGAGAAAAGACATGATTTACTCGTGGCGCATTAACTACTACAATTTTTCCTGCCTGTGCAGAACTCGCGAGACGACTTCTTTCCTGGGTCGCCTTAAAGCGCTTGGCTTATAGCTTTGTCTGCAGTTGATATCAGCCAACTACACTATTGGAGTACAGATTTTGTCCAGACTCGCCGAATTTCGCGCAGCAGAAAAAGCCCTTCAAGAGCAGCTTGCCCAGCTGGAATCCCTGAAGAACGATGCTGGCCTGAAGAAAGAAATCGAATTCGAAGAAAAGCTTCAAGCCCTGATGAAGAGCTATGGCAAAGGCCTGCGCGACATCATTTCCATCCTTGATCCAAACCCGGGCAAGTCCAGCGCCGCCGCTGCCGCCCCCAAACAGCGCCGTGCGCGAGTGGTCAAGGTTTACCAGAACCCGCACACCGGTGAACTGATCGAAACCAAAGGCGGTAACCACCGTGGCCTCAAGGCCTGGAAAGAACAGTACGGCCCTGCCACTGTAGATTCCTGGCTTCGCGGCTGATCGTACCGGACTTATAAAGAGCCCCGCTGACGCGGGGCTTTTTTATCTTGTAAGGTTCGAAATCGAACTTAAATAACATTTCACTTTGTTCAAAATCGACAGACCTCACGCACTTAAAGTTTCAGGCTATCGCGTACCGAACTGACTTCCTCCTTGCTTGCTTCATACGCATCGGCCTGACCCGCGTATGAAAATACATACGCCTTATCGGTATCAACCGCGCCCACCAATGTTTGCGAGAGCACGTGCCGCCCGTTCTCGGTTATCACGCAAGTAGTTTCCAGCGCTTCAAGACGGCTCAATGTTGAAGGGCGCATCTTGCTGCACACGCTTTGATAACCGCCCTGGGCAAAATCCTTCTGGATGGATTTACGCATCTCCAGCAGTACGCCTTGAAGATTAACCTTGTGGCCAACTTCAATCGGTGTCCCGGTCAACTCCATGACCATCAGGGTCGTGCCGTTTTCATCATTCTTGATTGCCCGCTGGCGTGACACTGCCTGGGGTTTGACAGGTGCCTGGCCATCCGCGACGACTTCCTCAACCTGCCACCCACTAGGCCAATGAATTTCGGGCTCGGCGGCCACTACGCAGGAACTGCCCAACCACACGCACAGCATGCCCAACAGCGGTTTACGAAATTCAGTCATTACGAAAAACACCCAAGGTTCAATGGCCAAAGTTTGGGCCCCAGCCTCCACAGGCCGCAAGGCCTGCATGGCTTTTTCATCTGGCGACCGGGCCAAGCGTTGCGTATCATGGTCCGGCTGCACGGATGCCAGCCGCAAGCCAAGGAACCGCTCACATTTCAGAGCCGCGTTTGCCCCATTTTTTCTGGAGGGCCCATGAGCCTGCACGAACTGAACACTTTCCCGGGCGTTACCGCCCAACCTGACACCGCCACCGCCAATTTCGTGTTCAACCACACCATGCTGCGGGTCAAGGACATCACCAAGTCACTGGACTTCTACACCCGTGTCCTGGGCTTTTCCCTGGTTGAAAAACGCGACTTCCCGGAAGCCGAATTCAGCCTGTACTTCCTCGCTCTGGTCGATAAATCCCAGATTCCGGCCGACGCTGCCGAGCGCACCCAGTGGATGAAGTCGATTCCAGGCATCCTGGAACTGACCCACAACCACGGCACCGAAAACGACGCCGACTTCGCCTATCACAACGGCAATACCGACCCACGTGGTTTTGGCCATATCTGCATCTCAGTGCCGGATATCGTCGCTGCCTGCGAGCGCTTCGAAGCCCTGGGCTGCGATTTCCAGAAGCGCCTCACCGACGGTCGCATGAAGAGCCTGGCCTTCATCAAGGACCCGGATGGGTATTGGGTCGAAATTATCCAGCCGGCACCGCTGTAACAAAAAAAACCCCATGATCGCTCATGGGGTTTTTCATTTACGCGGCCTTCCTTACGCCGGGGCAGAAGTCCGGATCAGGTGGTCGAACGCACTGAGGGAGGCCTTGGCGCCCTCGCCCACCGCAATCACGATCTGCTTGTACGGCACTGTGGTGACATCACCGGCAGCGAATACGCCCGGCAGTGACGTCTCGCCACGCGCATCGACGATGATCTCGCCACGCGGCGTCAGTTCAACGGTGCCTTTGAGCCAGTCGGTGTTGGGCAGCAGGCCGATTTGCACAAAGATCCCTTCCAGGTCGATGGTCTTGAACTCGCCGCTGTCACGGTCCTTGTACGCCAGACCGGTGACTTTCTGGCCATCGCCTTTCACTTCGCTGGTCAGCGCGCTGGTGATCACATCGACGTTCGGCAGGCTGTAGAGCTTGCGCTGCAACACGGCGTCGGCGCGCAACTTGCTGTCGAACTCGAGCAAGGTCACGTGGCTGACGATACCGGCCAGATCGATGGCCGCTTCCACGCCGGAGTTGCCGCCGCCGATCACCGCCACACGCTTGCCCTTGAACAATGGACCGTCACAGTGCGGGCAGAAGCACACACCCTTGGCCTTGTATTCCTGCTCGCCCGGGACACCCATTTCTCTCCAGCGGGCGCCGGTCGCCAGGATCACGGTCTTGGATTTGAGAGTCGCACCGCTTTCGAAGCGAATTTCGTGCAGGTCACCGGCGTTTTTCGCCGGAATCAAGGCACTGGCGCGCTGCAGGTTCATGATGTCCACGTCGTACTGGCGCACGTGGGCTTCCAGGGCGCTGGCCAATTTCGGGCCTTCGGTTTCCTGTACCGAAATGAAGTTCTCGATGGACATGGTGTCCAGCACTTGCCCGCCGAAACGCTCGGCGGCGACGCCGGTGCGAATGCCTTTGCGTGCGGCGTAGATCGCAGCCGATGAACCGGCAGGACCGCCGCCGACGACGAGTACATCGAAGGCCTCTTTGGCGCTGATTTTCTCGGCGGCTTTTTCGATGCCGCTGGTGTCGAGCTTGGCGAGGATCTCTTCCAGGCCCATGCGGCCCTGGCCGAAGTTCACACCATTAAGGTACACACTGGGCACTGCCATGACCTGGCGCTCGTCCACCTCAGCCTGGAACAGTGCGCCGTCGATGGCGACATGGCGGATGTTAGGGTTGAGCACGGCCATCAGGTTCAACGCCTGGACCACGTCCGGGCAGTTCTGGCAGGACAGCGAAAAGTAAGTCTCGAAGCTGAACTCGCCTTTGAGGGCGCGGATCTGTTCGATCACTTCGACACTGGCCTTCGACGGGTGGCCACCGACTTGCAGCAGGGCCAGCACCAGCGAAGTGAATTCATGGCCCATGGGGATGCCGGCAAAACGCAGGCTGATCTCGGCACCCGGGCGGTTGATGGAGAACGACGGCTTACGCGCATCATTGCCATCGGTTTTCAGGGTAATCAGCGTGGTGAGGCTGACCACGTCCTGCAAAAGGGCAAGCATTTCCTGGGATTTCGCGCCGTCGTCGAGGGAGGCGACGATCTCGATCGGCTGGGTGACCCGTTCCAGGTATGACTTCAACTGAGCTTTAAGATTGGCGTCCAACATACGGGCGATTTCCTGTTCATTCGGTTTATTGCAGACAAAAAAACGCCCGAGCGAATCTCGCCCGGGCGTTTTGGGGGCGGATGCAGCTTACTTAAGTGCGGATTCCCGCCCTTGAGACTTCACAGACTTAGATCTTGCCGACCAGGTCCAGGGACGGAGCCAGGGTAGCCTCGCCTTCTTTCCACTTGGCTGGGCACACTTCGCCTGGGTGGGCAGCAACGTACTGAGCGGCCTTGATCTTACGCAGCAGCTCGGAAGCATCACGGCCAACGCCACCGTCGTTCAGTTCAACGATCTTGATCTGACCTTCCGGGTTGATCACGAAAGTACCGCGGTCTGCCAGGCCAGCTTCTTCGATCAGCACGTCGAAGTTGCGAGAGATGGTCAGGGTCGGGTCGCCGATCATGGTGTACTGGATCTTGCCAATGGCTGGCGAAGTGTTGTGCCAGGCAGCGTGGGCAAAGTGGGTGTCGGTGGAAACGCTGTAGATCTCGACGCCCAGTTTCTGGAACTCGGCATAGTTGTCAGCCAGGTCTTCCAGCTCGGTTGGGCACACGAAGGTGAAGTCGGCTGGGTAGAAGAACACAACGGACCACTTGCCTTTCAGGTCAGCGTCGGACACATCTACGAAGTTGCCGTTTTTGTAGGCGGTAGCTTTGAACGGTTTTACTTGGCTGTTGATGATAGGCATCGTTGACTCTCCGTCAGGTTTGTAGAAGGGCTTAGCAAGTTGATGAGGTGAATCCTACCCACTCTCTACGCCGATGGCTCATTGGCAAACCTGATGCTGACGATTGGTTTTCCCTATCAGGTGACTGTATTAATAGAAGAAATCTCAAAGCAGCGGTCGGGTCGCCAGGGTCATGCCGAGAAAGGGCGTGGCTTCAACATAGCGCATGGCGGATTTCATGTCGCTCCAGCCGACGTAACTCATCAACGACTTCAAATCCCAGCCGCTGCGATGAGCCCAGGTGGCAAAGCCCCGGCGCAGCGAGTGGCTGGTGTAGTGCTCGGCGGGAATGCCGGCGCGCTCCAGGGCCTGGCGCAGCAGCGGGATCACACTGTTGGGGTGCAAGCCCTCTTCCCCCAGGTTGCCCCAGCGATCAATACCGCGAAACACGGGGCCACGTACCAAAGCCGAGGCACTGAGCCACTCGCTATAGGCCTGCACCGGACACAGCCGCAACAGTGCCGGGGTGTGGTAGGTCTTGCCGAGGTTGTCGCGGTCGCTTTTGCTGCGGGGTAGATAGAGGCTGATCCCCGCTCCAGGCGTGGCTTGCACATGCTCGATGGAAAGGCGACACAGCTCATCGCTGCGAAAGCCACGCCAGAAGCCCAGCAGGATCAACGCAGTATCACGCTTGGCACGCAGCAACCGGGGCTGGTCCTGTGTCTGCGCCGCCTCTATCGCTTCAGCGTCAAGAGAAGCAACCACTTGTTCCAGATGCTTGAGCTGCAACGGTTCGGCTTGCTTCTCCTGCGCCGGGTGCACAGCACGAATGCCCTTGAGTACCTTGCGCACCACGGGCGCCTTGGTCGGGTCAGGAAACCCCTGGCTGGCATGCCACTGCGCGAGTGCCGACAACCGCAGCTTCAGCGTGTTGACTGCCAGCACACCTGCGTATGCGACCAGATAGCGCGCCACGCTGTCGCTGGTTGCCGGCAGGAACCCGCCCCAACTCACTTCGAAGTGCTCGATGGCCGCGCGATAACTGCGCCGCGTGTTATCGCGGGTGGCGGCGTTGAGGTAACGATCCAGATCGCTCATGGGAACCCTATTTGTACTACTGGCGCGGACTTTAGCGAATCAAACACGCATGATACGGGATAATACGCCAATATCCCATCTGTTAAACGCTGAGTCACAACAACTTTTTATTTATGATATGGTACGTATATACATACCACGTACCACATTACGAAATCGATGGAGACCCCATGGCTCGCGGCGGCATCAACAAAGCAGTAGTTCAAACAGCCCGCTTGGCAATCCTCGCCCGCGGCGAGAACCCCAGCATCGACGCAGTACGTATCGAGATGGGCAATACGGGCTCGAAAACCACCATTCACCGCTATTTGAAAGAGCTGGATGAAAGCGAAACGCGCACCACCATCACCGAAGCGCCGATCGACGACGAGCTTGGCGAACTGGTTGCGCGACTGGCCCAGCGCCTGAAAGAGAAAGCCCAAGAGCCAATCGACCTGGCCCTGGCGCAGTTCGAACAGCAGAAGGCCGCCCTGCTCGCCCAGGTGCAAGCCCTTGAGGAGGCCCATGGCCAACTCCAGCAGCGGTTCGATATCCAGGCGGCCGCCCTGGCAGAAGAAAGCGCAGCCCTGCAAACCGCCAGCACCAGCCTGCAGACCGAGCAGACCCGCAACGCCGGGCTGAGCCAGGCGTGCAGTGATTACGAGCTAAGGATCAACGACAAGGACGAGCAGATTCGCTCGCTGGAAGAAAAGCACCTGCATGCCCGGGACGCCCTGGAGCATTACCGCAATGCCATAAAAGAGCAGCGCGAACAGGAACAGCGCCGCCATGAAGGCCAGTTGCAACAGGTACAGGCAGAACTGCGCCAGGCCCAACAGAGCGCCATGGTGCGCCAGGATGAAATCACCCAACTGCATCGCGACAATGAGCGCCTGTTGATTGAGCACCGGGTAACGGCGAGGGAGTTGACTGCACTGCAAGAGCAATCCCGCAAGGATCAGGCCCGGCTGCTCAAGCTGACTGAACAGGTGAGCCTTATTGACAGCGAACGCACCCTGCTTCAAGAGCGCCTGCGAGTAGCAGCGCTGGAGAACCAGTCACGCCAGGAAGCGCTGGGCGAACAGCAGCAAGCCAATAAAACCCTGGAACTGGAGCTGATCAAGGCCCAGGCCAGTGTCGAGGCGCTGCGCCTGGCCGCCGCCGTTGCAGCGGCGCCAGAGGCAACGCCCAAGGCCTGATCAGCCCGCTACGGGCGTGCGCATGGTGACGAACTCTTCCGCCGCCGTTGGGTGCACGCCGATGGTTTCATCGAAGTGCTGCTTGGTCGCGCCTGCCTTGAGCGCGATCGCCAGGCCCTGTACGATTTCACCCGCATCCGGGCCGACCATGTGGCAACCCAGCACTTTGTCGGTGTCGGCGTCGACCACCAGCTTCATCAAGGTCTTTTCCTGGCACTCGGTGAGGGTCAGCTTCATCGGCCGGAAACGGCTTTCGAAGACCTGCACCTTGTGGCCCTTCTCCCTCGCCTCTTCTTCGCAGAGCCCCACGGTGCCAATGTTCGGCAGGCTGAATACCGCCGTCGGGATCATCTTGTAATCCACCGCACGATACTGCTCAGGCTTGAACAAGCGACGCGCCACAGCCATGCCTTCGGCCAGGGCAACCGGCGTCAATTGCACACGACCGATCACATCGCCGATGGCCAGGATCGAGGACTCGGCGGTCTGGTACAGGTCATCCACCTCAACAAAACCACGCTTGTCGAGCTTGACGCCGGTGTTCTCCAAGCCCAGGTTATCCAGCATCGGACGCCGCCCCGTGGCATAGAACACGCAGTCAGCTTCGAGCACCCGGCCGTCTTTCAGCGTGGCCTTGAGGCTGCCATCGGCCTGCTTGTCGATGCGCTCGATATCAGCATTGAATTGCAGGTCCAGGCCGCGCTTGGTCAGCTCTTCCTTCAAGTGCGTGCGTACCGAACCGTCGAAGCCGCGCAGGAACAGGTCGCCGCGGTACAGCAACGAGGTCTGGACGCCCAGGCCGTGGAAAATACCGGCAAACTCGACAGCGATGTAACCACCGCCAACCACCAGCACACGCTTGGGCAATTCCTTGAGGAAAAACGCTTCATTGGAGCCAATGGCGTGTTCGCGCCCAGGAATCTCCGGAATCTGCGGCCAACCACCCGTTGCGATCAGAATGTGCCTGGCGGTAAAGCGCTGGCCATTGATTTCGACCTGATGCGGATCCACCAGGCGCGCATGCCCTTCATGCAGGGTCACGCCGCTGTTGACCAGCAAGTTGCGATAGATGCCATTGAGGCGATTGATCTCGCGGTCCTTGTTGGCGATCAAGGTGGCCCAATCAAAATTCGCCTCGCCCAACGACCAGCCAAAACCGCTGGCCTGCTCGAAATCCTCGGCAAAATGAGCGCCGTACACCAACAGTTTTTTCGGCACGCAACCGACGTTGACACAGGTGCCGCCCAGGTAGCGGCTTTCCGCCACGGCCACCTTGGCACCAAAGCCTGCGGCAAAACGTGCCGCACGCACACCGCCGGAACCGGCGCCAATTACATACAGGTCAAAATCGTAGGCCATTTCACTCTCCTCGGCAGGACATCAGCATACCGACTTACATGGGGCTGAAAAACGAAAAAGCCACCCGAAGGTGGCTTTTTTGGAACAGGCTGCCTACACCGTGAATCAGTAAGCCTTGCCAGTCTTGTAGAAATGCTCGTAGCAGAAGTTGGTCGCTTCGATGTAGCCCTCGGCGCCACCGCAGTCGAAACGCTGGCCCTTGAATTTGTAGGCAATCACGCAACCGTCTTTGGCTTGCTTGAGCAGGGCGTCGGTGATCTGGATCTCGCCACCCTTGCCTGGCTCGGTTTCCTCGATCAGCTTGAAGATGTCCGGAGTCAGGATGTAACGACCGATGATCGCCAGGTTGGAAGGTGCGTCTTCCGGCGCTGGTTTCTCGACCATGTCACGCACGCGGATCAGGCCATCGCCAATGTCGTCACCGGCAATAACGCCGTACTTGTTGGTTTCGGTGGGGTTCACTTCCATCACGGCAACGATAGTGCAACGGTACTTTTGATACAGCTTGACCATCTGGGTCAGTACGCCGTCGCCTTCCAGGTTCACACACAGGTCATCCGCCAGTACCACGGCGAACGGTTCGTCACCGATCAGCGGGCGTCCGGTCAGGATGGCGTGGCCGAGGCCTTTCATCTGAGTCTGACGGGTGTAGGAGAACGAGCATTCGTCCAGCAGTTTGCGGATGCCGACCAGGTATTTTTCCTTGTCGGTGCCCTTGATCTGGTTTTCCAGCTCGTAGCTGATGTCGAAGTGGTCTTCCAGCGCGCGCTTACCACGGCCGGTCACGATGGAGATTTCGTTCAGGCCGGCATCCAGTGCCTCTTCGACGCCGTACTGAATCAGTGGCTTGTTCACCACCGGCAGCATCTCTTTGGGCATGGCCTTGGTCGCTGGCAAGAAGCGAGTGCCGTAACCGGCTGCTGGGAACAAGCATTTCTTGATCATATGGGTCCTTACAAAGGGCTGTGCGTACGGAATTCGGCGCAGTCTAATCAGGCCGCAGTCACCTTACAATGGGTCCTGCTGGCGTTGCGATGTCATCATAGAGAAAAAATCTCGGCGTAAGTTCCGCGTATCTTACGAAGCGCATCTGCATCGGCACGGCCAAATGAGCCTGCACGGGGTATTTCCAAGGGCTGTGACCTTTTTAGCATGCTTTTACAGCGGTAACACTGACCTAGAATAACTTGCGCGTGCCCGCGACATTTGGCGCTATCATAGGCCCCTGAACCAGACCACGAGATACTTGATAGATGTCAGAACCAAAAGGCGTGAACGGCTACCTGATCACCAAGCGAGCAGACGGTTGGCACCTGATCAACTTCCACGGCGACAGCGTCGCCGGCGCATTTGCCAGCGAAAGCCAGGCTATTGCCGTAGCCGAAGTGTTTGTGGATGAAGCAGGCCACGCTTCGAGCAAACGGCCCAAGGGCAAGTAAACGTCAACGCCCTGTGCAAAATGCCCCGGTGAACGGGGCTTTTTTGTGTTTGTCTGTACGTAGATGGCAGTTCGCTATAATCTCGCCAAAACGCCCCACGACAGTGTCAGCGTGCCCTCCAACACCCTCGATGATGAACCTAAATGAACAAGATTCTGGCACTGACTGCAGGACTGGCGCTCGCCGGATGCACCACCACCTCTGACGTCTACCTGAAAAACGGTGAGCAAGGCCTGACCATCGACTGCTCGGGCGAAGCCAATTCCTGGGCCAGCTGCTATGAAAAGGCCGACGCTTCTTGCGCAGGCACCGGCTACCGTATCGTCGGCACCGAAGGCACGCCTTCGCTCAAGGAAAGTGAAAAGACCCTGGGCCAGGACGTCGGCAACTTCAAAAGCCGCAGTGTCGTAGTCGTGTGCAAGTAAGCTTAGCGCCTACAACTGGATATCGGCGAACTTGATACCCAGGCCACGAATGGTCTCCACCAGGTCATCCAGCCGCGAGAACGACTCGACTTCATCCTGATCGTCCACCAGGAAAAAGCTGCGGCCACCGCTTTTCTTGAAAAATACAATCCACTCCCCCAAGTCAGCCGGGTTCTGGATGATGTGAGTGGCCGATATCTGGCCTTCGGCCTGGCGAGCCCTGACGTGTTCACGCTTCATAAAAGACTTCCCGAAAAAACAAATGCCGCACAAACCGGGGGTTTGCACGGCATTTTTGCATTGAATGGACGAGAGTTTAACGGATGCCCTGCCCGATCAGTGGGTGAAACGGCGCTTATGAACCGGAAATGCAATCTTCGCCGGCCTTCTTCACATCACCGGGACGGATCGGCACATTGGACATGCTCTCGTAGAGCTTGATACTGCTGCCGCTGGAGCGGTCTTCGATCTCGAAAATCGCCGACGGGTCCGCCGAGAATTTCTGCGGCACAATCACCTGCACACCGTCCTTATGCGGCTCGATCTGCGGCGGCCGGCGCGTGGTGGACAGTTTACGCACTACACAGGCAGCATATTCCTGCGGTTTCTTCCCGGAAATAACCGCCAGGGTCGGCGGGGTCTGCTTGATATCTGCAACCGAAGCACACCCACCAATCGCCAGGGCCAGAACCAACACACTCCACTTCATACAAAACCTCCGATAAAGACCCTACGACAGCGAGGATGGTATTTTTCTCCCGCCCACGTAGGATTTATCCCTGATAACTCGGTAAATAACTGTTTTAAATTGTCGACGTCGTTGAAGACGGGCCGATAATAAACGCGCTGGGGCTGATAAACTCCATCTTAACCTACGTATCGTTCTGATTTTTCAGAAAAAGCCCTTCTGGAGACACCCTCATGAAATTCATCCACCAGCGCGAGCACCTCAACGAGGGAGACATTGTTGTCATCGAATGCTCGCAGACTTGTAATATCCGGCTAATGAGCGATGCGAATTTTCGCAGCTTCAAGAATGGCGGCCGACACACCTACCACGGCGGCGCATTCGACAAGTTCCCCGCCAAAATCACCGCACCGAGCACCGGGTTCTGGAATATCACCCTTGACGTGGTCACACGCCGTGCCATCAGCGTGACCCGCAAACCCGCGCTGTCTCACAAGATCCGCATTGTGCGTCGCACCAGCTCCAAGCTGAGCTGACCCGACCCTCCCACAGGAAACGATCGTGACCGCTACTACCAAATACGTAATCAAGTACAAGCTCAACGGCGAACGCCGCTTTGAGTTCGCTCAACTGCAGACCAACAGCGTCGAAGAAGCCAAGCAAGCCTTGGCGAAAATTCACGATGCCAGTGATGAAATCACCGACATCAATGTGAGCAAGGCGCTGTAGGCGAATGCCCGGCCCCACCGAAGATCTGTTCGCCGAAGACGCCTTGCAGCAACCCGCAGGGCGCGAGCAAATTGGCGAACAGTCCTGCGTATTAAAAGGCTACGCCCTGCCCTGGATTGAGCGCCTTCTACCGGAACTACGGCAGGTGCTGGCTCAATCACCGTTTCGGCAAATGGTCACACCGGGTGGTTTTACCATGTCGGCGGCATTGAGCAGTTGCGGCGACCTGGGCTGGACTACCGACACCTCTGGTTACCGTTACTCATCCGTGGACCCACGTAGCCAGCAACCCTGGCCGCCCATGCCGGACGCCCTGCGTGAATTGGCGGTGCTGGCGGCCGCTGACGCCGGGTTCCCTGACTTTGCCCCGGACGCCTGCCTGATCAACCGCTATGTAGCCGGCGCAAAAATGTCGCTGCATCAAGACAAGAATGAGCGTCGCTACAGCGAACCCGTGGTGTCTGTCTCGCTCGGACTGCCGGCAATTTTTCTGTTTGGTGGGCATGCGCGCAGCGACAAGACCCGCAAAGTCTCGCTGTTCCATGGCGACGTGGTGGTCTGGGGCGGCGTGGACCGCCTGCGCTTTCATGGCGTGATGCCGATCAAGGAAGGCGTGCACCCGGTGATGGGTCCGCAACGCATCAACCTGACCTTTCGCACCGCCGGCTGATTTGACCGCAAGCTTCAGAGTGCCAGGCGTTGGCGACCCGGCTAATCTGGCCGGGATCCGTCAAGAGTGCCGAACATGACTACCGAACAAGACCCGCGCTGGGCCGCCGTACTTGCCCGTGACCCCAAGGCCGATGCGCTGTTCGTCTATGGCGTGAAGACCACCGGCGTGTACTGCCGCGCCAGTAGCGCTTCACGCTTGCCGCGCCCGGAAAACATCGAGTTTTTCGACACCCCGGCGCAGGCCGAAGCCGCCGGCTATCGCGCCAGCAGACGCGCGGCCGGTGACCGGACCCAGCTCGCGGCGCAGCATGCACAGCTGGTGGCCGATGCCTGTCGTCATATCGAACAGGCCGACACTCCACCCAGCCTGAATACGCTGGCACTGCACGCCAATCTCAGCCCTTTTCATTTTCACCGTGTGTTCAAAGCCGTTACTGGCCTGACACCCAAGGGCTACGCCAGCGCCCATCGTTCGCGCAAGGTGCGCGACGGTCTCAAGAGTGCGCACTCAGTGACGGATGCACTGTATGAAGCGGGCTTCAACTCCAACAGTCGCTTTTATGAATCCGCCGACCAACTACTTGGCATGAAGCCCGGCGACTACAAGGCCGGGGGCACCAACACTGCGATACTGTTCGCCGTCGGGCAGTGCTCACTGGGAGCGATCCTGGTGGCGCGGAGCGCTCGCGGCGTCTGTGCGATTCTGCTGGGGGATGACCCGGACCAACTGGTGCGCGATCTACAGGATCAATTTCCCAACGCGGAACTGGTGGGCGCCGACCCGGGTTTCGAGCAACTGATTGCGCAGGTCGTGGGGTTTATCGAAGCGCCCGCGCTCGGCCTGGACTTGCCACTGGACCTGCGCGGCACCGCATTCCAGGAACGGGTGTGGCAAGCCTTGCGTGAGATTCCACCGGGCAGCACCGCCAGCTACGCGCAGATCGCCGAGCGCATCGGCGCACCAAAGTCGTTCCGTGCGGTGGCCCAGGCGTGTGGCGCCAACAGCCTGGCGGTGGCCATTCCTTGCCACCGCGTAGTGCGTAGCAATGGTGAGCTATCGGGCTACCGCTGGGGGGTGGAGCGCAAGCAGCAATTGCTCGCCAGAGAACAGTCGTCTAAGACCTAGCGGATCCCTGACTGTCGCGACGTGCTGCTCCTGGATGCTGTGCAAGGCCATCTCCTTCAAAGCTTCAGTTTGCGTTTACGAAATTCAGCGACTTTATGCCGATTGCCACACAACGCCATGCTGCACCAGCGGCGCTTGTGGGCCTTGGTGCGGTCATAAAACCACAAGATGCATTCCGGATGCTCGCAGCGCCGGATCAAATTGAAATCTCCTTCCACCAGCAACGTGGCGGCCGCCTCGGCAATCGGGGCCAGGAACTGTTGCGCCGTCTGCTGCTTGCGCTGGCGCTCAAGCTTTGGCGCCTCGGACGCCGTCCACACCAACTGCGGATGGCTCACCGCCTTGCGTAAAAAGCCGTTGAGTGCCGCCGGATTGCCAGGTTGTCGCGCTTTGCGCGCAGCCACCAACTCACGAATCACTTCGCGCAACTCCCGCGCGGCGCTGAGCAACGCCCCTGGTTCAAACTGCGGAATACCGTGTTGTTCAACCCATTGCAGGCGCACCAACCAGGCGGCCACGTCGGCATCGGCCCGCCAGAAATCCCACGGCACGCCGTCGATGTTCGCCAGGGTATTGAGCATGTCCAACACCGGATCATCGGCCAGGACATAGGGTTCCGAGGGGGCGGAAGTGGATGGGGGAAGGGTCATGGGGCAATCCTCTTGTGAGCGTCCATATCGTAACCGCTATTACGACATCAGGATAGTTACAAACATAACAATTCTAACCCTAATAAATGATTTGACAGGTTACATTAATCAGCGCAGCTTTTTAAAAAGTAACCCGTAAATCAACTCAATCTAGTTACAAAGGGCATTCCATCATGACCACTCCAACCCCTGCCGTTCACTACCGCCACGTCGATGCCGACGGCGTGCGCATGTTCTACCGCGAGGCCGGTGCTGCATCGGCACCGGTCATGTTGCTGCTGCACGGCTTTCCCAGTTCGTCTCACATGTTCCGCGACCTGATCCCCTTGCTTGCCACGCGCTTCCGGGTCATTGCGCCGGACCTGCCGGGCTTCGGCTTCACCGAGGTGCCGGCTGAGCGCGATTACCACTACAGCTTCGACAACCTGGCAATCACGGTCGGGCATTTTGTCGATGCGCTGGCGTTGAACCGTTACGCCCTGTATGTCTTTGACTATGGCGCGCCGGTGGGCCTGCGCCTGGCGGTGGCGCATCCGGAACGGGTCAGCGCACTGGTGTCGCAGAACGGTAACGCCTATCTGGAAGGCCTGGGGGATGCCTGGGCACCGATTCGCACCTATTGGAACGAGCCGACCCAGGCCAACCGCGAGGTGATTCGCAACGCAGTGATCAGCCTGGAAGGCACGCGCTACCAATACCTGCATGGCGTAAAGCAGCCCGAGCGGGTAGCCCCGGAATCCTACATGCTCGATGTACTGCTCATGCAGCGCCCCGGCAATGACGAGATCCAACTGGACCTGTTCCTCGACTACCGCAACAACCTGGCGCTGTACCCGGCGTTCCAGGCGTTCTTCAAGGCCACACTCGTACCCACACTGGTGATCTGGGGCCAGAACGACCCGTTCTTTATCCAGCCAGGCGCCCACGCCTATAAAACTGACAACCCGAATGCCGTGGTGGAACTGCTCGACACCGGTCACTTCGCCCTGGAAACCCATGCCGCCCATATCGCCGAGCGGATTCACGCCGTACTCGGCAACGCCATTGATTGATGACGCACCACGAAACGCCGCGATCGTCCAGTGAATAAAACAGAGTGGCCGGGGGCCATGGGCCCTGTTAAAACAGCGAAAAGCCTCACTAACGCTGGAGACGCATCCCATGAGCACCTGGCCAGACACCCGCCTTCTCGACCTGCTGGGCATTCAGTTGCCCATCATCCAGGCCCCCATGGCGGTGGGCACGACCACCGCCATGGTTATCGCCGCCAATCAGGCCGGTGCGTTGGGTTCGCTGCCGGCTGCTGCGCTGAGCATCGAGCAGCTGCGCGAAGCGCTGACCGCCATCCGCCAGGCCAGCCCACGTCCGATCAACGTCAATTTCTTCTGCCACCAACCGCCCACGCCAGACCCCGAGCGTGATCGCCGCTGGAAGGCACTGCTGGAACCCTACTACCGCGAACTGGGCGCCGACTTTGATGCGCCCACCCCGGTCTCCAACCGTGAACCGTTCAATGACGCCGCGTGCCAGGTCGTCGAAGAATTCCGCCCCGAAGTGGTCAGCTTTCACTTCGGTTTGCCGGAAAAGTCCCTGCTGGATCGGGTGAAAGCCACTGGTGCCAACGTGCTGTCTTCGGCCACCACGGTGGAAGAAGCGATCTGGCTGGAACAGCATGGCTGCGATGCAATCATCGCCATGGGCAGTGAGGCCGGCGGGCACCGTGGATTGTTCCTCAGCGACGACCTCAATACCCAGATCGGCCTGTTCGCCTTGTTGCCGCAAGTCGTCGACGCCGTCAGCGTGCCAGTGATTGCCGCCGGCGGCATCGGTGATGCGCGCGGGATTGTCGCGGCGTTCGCCCTCGGCGCCTCGGCGGTGCAGATTGGCACGGCGTACCTGTTTACTCCCGAAGCCAACGTCACGGCCTCACATCACTATGCTTTGCGCCATGCCCAGGCCAGCGAAACCGCGCTGACCAACCTGTTCACCGGTCGCCCGGCACGGGGCATCGTCAACCGGGTAATGCGCGAGTTGGGCGCGATCAACCCGGCCGCACCGGCGTTCCCCACTTCCGGTGGCGCGTTGATACCGCTCAAGGCCAAGGATGAAGCGGGCTTCAGCAACCTGTGGTCCGGTCAGGCACTGCGCCTGGGCAAAGACACCACGACTTATGAACTGACCCGTGAATTGGCGGAGCAGGCGCTGGCCAAGCTCAACTAGCACTCGGCTGTGTGGCAACTTTGCACTGTACCGGCAAAGGCCAACCGCTATATATTCCCATACATAGCGGTTAAGCCTTCTACCTATAACAAGCCGTACACCCTCAAAGGAGCTGTTTCATGAAGAGTCATGCCTCACGCCTGGCCATCCTGGCCGTTGCCCTGGCATTCGGTTCGGCCCACGCCGATGAAGTCCAGGTGGCCGTCGCCGCCAACTTCACTGCACCGATCCAGGCGATCGCCACCGACTTCGAGAAAGATACCGGGCACAAACTGGTCGCGGCCTACGGTGCCACCGGCCAGTTCTACACCCAGATCAAGAATGGCGCGCCGTTCGAAGTGTTCCTGAGCGCCGACGACACCACCCCGCAGAAGCTTGAAAGCGAAGGCGACACCGTCAAGGGTTCGCGCTTCACCTACGCCGTCGGCACCCTGGCGCTATGGTCGGCGAAGGACGGTTACGTCGACGCCAAAGGCGACGTATTGAAGAAAAACGAGTTCAAGCACCTGTCGATTGCCAACCCGAAAGCCGCACCCTATGGCCTGGCTGCCACTCAGGTGTTGGCCAAGGAAGGTCTGACCGACAAGGTCAAGGACAAGATTGTCGAAGGCCAGAACATCACCCAGGCTTATCAGTTCGTGTCCACCGGCAACGCCGAGCTGGGCTTTGTGGCCTTGTCGCAGATCTATAAAGACGGCAACGTCACCAGCGGTTCGGCGTGGATCGTCCCGGCGTCCATGCACGACCCGATCAAACAGGACGCAGTGATCCTCAACAAGGGCAAAGACAGCGCCGCTGCCAAGGCACTGGTCGAATACCTCAAGGGGCCTAAAGCCGCTGCCGTCATCAAGTCCTTTGGTTACGAGCTGGCCAAGTAAATGCCGTTATCGAGTGCCGATTTCTCCGCTATCTGGTTGACCCTCAAACTGGCCTCACTGACCACCGTGATCCTGCTGGTCATCGGCACTCCGATTGCCTTGTGGCTGTCGCGCACCCGTTCCTGGTGGCGCGGCCCCATTGGTGCGGTCGTCGCCTTGCCGTTGGTGTTGCCGCCGACGGTGATCGGTTTCTACCTGTTGTTGACCATGGGGCCCAATGGCTATTTCGGCCAGTTCACTCAGTGGTTGGGCCTGGGCACCCTCACCTTCAGCTTCGCCGGACTGGTGATCGGCTCAGTGATCTATTCCATGCCGTTTGTGGTGCAGCCGTTGCAAAACGCCTTCTCCGCCATCGGCACACGCCCACTGGAAGTGGCCGCAACCTTGCGTGCCAACCCGTGGGACACTTTTTTCACGGTGATTCTGCCCCTGGCCCGCCCCGGCTTTATCACCGCCTCGATCCTGGGCTTTGCACACACCGTCGGCGAATTCGGCGTGGTGCTGATGATCGGCGGCAATATCCCGGACAAGACCCGCGTGGTCTCCGTGCAGATCTACGACCATGTGGAAGCCATGGAATACGCCCAGGCCCATTGGCTGGCCGGCTCCATGGTGGTGTTCGCGTTCCTCGTGTTGCTGGCGCTCTACTCCAGCCGTAAAACCAGGATGGGCTGGAGCTGATGTCGATGATCAATGTGCGCCTGAACCTCAAGTACACAAGCTTTGCCCTCGATGTGGACCTGCACCTGCCCGGCCGAGGCGTAACCGCGCTGTTCGGGCATTCCGGTTCCGGCAAGACCACCTGCCTGCGCTGCATCGCCGGGCTGGAACGCGCCGGAGACGGCTTCATCCAGATCAATGATGATGTCTGGCAAGACAGTCGTAACGGGCTGTTCGTGCCGCCGCATAAACGCGCGCTGGGCTACGCGTTTCAGGAGGCCAGCCTGTTCCCGCACCTGTCGGTACGCGCCAACCTGGAGTTCGGCCTCAAGCGGATTGCCCGTCAACAGCGTCGTGTGGACATGGCCCAGGCCACTGAGTTGCTGGGCATCGGTCATCTGCTCGAGCGCCATCCCCAACACCTCTCCGGCGGCGAGCGCCAGCGCATCGGTATCGCCCGCGCCTTGCTCACCAGCCCGAGCCTGCTGCTGATGGACGAGCCCCTGGCTGCCCTCGACAGTCAGCGCAAAGGGGAAATCCTGCCGTACCTCGAACGCCTGCACGATGAACTGGATATCCCGGTGCTGTACGTCAGCCATGCCCAGGATGAAGTGGCACGCCTGGCCGATCACATCGTGCTGCTCAGCGAGGGCAAGGCCCTGGCCAGCGGCCCCATCGGTGAAACCCTGGCACGTCTCGACCTGCCCCTGGCGCGGGGTGACGATGCCGGTGTGGTCATCAATGGTACGGTCAGTGCCTACGACGACCACTACCAATTGCTCACGCTGCAACTGCCCGCCAGCGCCCTGCACATGCGCGTAGCCCATGCACCGCTGGCGCTGGGCAAGGCGCTGCGCATCAAGGTGCAGGCGCGCGACGTGAGCCTCAGCCTGCAAGCCGAGGAGCACAGCAGCATCCTCAACCGCCTGCCGGTCACCGTCACCCAGGAAATTGCCGCGGACAACAGCGCTCACGTGCTGGTACGCCTGGACGCGGGAGGCTCGCCGCTGTTGGCGCGCATCACGCGATTCTCCCGCGACCAGTTGCAACTGCACCCCGGCCAGACGCTGTGGGCGCAGATCAAGGCGGTCGCCGTGCTGGCTTGAGCAATCTTTTGGCACGACCGCATACGGCTGCGGTCAATCAGACATACCGGCCTGATGTGTTGCCAAGGAACCCGCCCCATGTCTGACTCTGCGCTACCCCGCGACCTGCATTACGTTGACGACACCCAGCCCGGCATCCGTCGCAAGACGCTGCGGGGCAAGTTCCAGTATTTCGATTCCAAGGGCGAGCGTATCCGCGATGCGGATGAGATCAAGCGCCTCAACGCCCTCGCCGTACCGCCGGCCTACACCGATGTGTGGATCTGCGCCGACCCGCAAGGCCATCTGCAAGCGACCGGCCGCGACGCGCGCGGGCGCAAGCAGTATCGCTATCACGCGCGCTGGCGTGAGGTGCGCGACAGCGACAAATACTCGCGCCTGCAGGAATTCGGCAACGCCTTGCCGAAGCTGCGCAAACAGTTGGAAGCGCAAATCGCCGAACCCGGCTTTACGCGCGAAAAAGTCCTGGCCACGGTCGTCATGCTGCTGGACGCGACGCTGATCCGGGTCGGCAATACTCAGTATGCGCGGGACAACAAGTCCTATGGGCTGACCACCCTGCGCACCCGTCATGTGGATGTCAAAGGCAGCGAGATCCAGTTCCAGTTTCGTGGAAAGAGCGGCGTAGAGCACCAGATAAGCGTCAAGGACCGGCGCCTGGCCACGGTGGTCAAACGCTGCATGGAGCTGCCGGGGCAGAACCTGTTCCAGTACCTGGACGAAGACGGTGTACGGCACACCGTCAGTTCCCAGGACGTCAATGACTACCTGCACCGCCTCACCGGCGCCGACTTCACCGCCAAGGACTACCGCACCTGGGCCGGCACCGCCATGGCGCTGGCGGTGTTGCGCGAGCTGGAATGGCAGCCTGAGTCGGATGCCAAGCGGCATGTGGTGGCGATGGTCAAGGACGTCGCCAGGCAGCTGGGCAACACGCCGGCGGTGTGCCGCAAATGCTATATCCACCCGGCCGTGCTGGAGCATTTCAGCCTCGGCGAACTCTCCAAATTGCCCAAACCAAGACTGCGCAAAGGGCTCAAGGCCGAAGAAGTGGCCTTGGCGATGTTCCTGGAGCAACTGGCGCAAGACTTGCCGAAAAAAGCCAAGGCGGGTTAGGCTTTGCCTCCCTTCTGATGCGCAGGACGACCGCCGACGTGAACCACTAAGCCTTCCAAAATGTACCCGCAACGAGCCGCCTGGCGCGCTTGTTGGCCTGTCCGACATTTTTTTGGAGGTGCTGATGACTGACGTCAACCGGCTGCCTGTGCTTGTTTCCCTGCAACATTTATCCTTCCGGTTCGCCAATGGCGAGACGCTGCTGGATGACCTCAACCTGTCCATCGATTACACCCCCACCGGTATCGTGGGGCGCAATGGTCGAGGAAAAAGTGTACTCGCCAAATTGATCGCGGGGCTGTTGTCGCCCTCCTCCGGCTCGTTGAATTGCCCACGCAGCGTGATCTATGTAGCGCAGAACGTCGTGGTAGCGCCAGGCGATACCGTCGCCGATCTTACCGGCACCGCAGCGATATTGACCGCCCTTGAGCGCATGGCCCGAGGCGCCCCACAGATCGATGACCTCGAATTGATCGATGATCGTTGGGACTTGGCCGAGCGTTTGCGCAGTAGCTTGAATGCCGCAGGGTTGTCGCGGCTTTCTGTTGATACCCCAGCCCGTCAACTCAGCGGCGGCCAGTTAGCCAGGGTTGCGATCATCGGCGCGCTGCTGGCCGCGCCACAGTTGCTGGTGCTCGATGAGCCCACCAACTACCTCGATAGCGATGGCCGCGCCTGGCTGCTGCGTGTCCTCGACGAATGGCGTGGCGGCCTGGTGGTGGTCAGCCATGACCGGCAATTACTCAACGCAATGGGGCGCATCATTGAGCTGTCGCCGCTCGGCGTAAACCTATATGGCGGGAACTACGACGCCTATCGACAACAGCGCGACGCTGAACAGCACGCCGCCGTCGCCGCACTGGAACACGCTCGCCTGGAACGCACCCGCGAAAAGCGGCGCCTGCAAAAAGGCCACGACAACCTGCAACGCCATGCCGCCCGCTCACGCAAGCATGCGGAAACGGCCAACGTCGATCGCTTCACCAAAGCGCGCTGGAAAGGCGCTGCCTCGCAGATCGTCAGCACCGTGCGCAGCGCGCATGAGCAACACAAACAGGAGCTGGATGCCCAGGTGCGCCAAGCCTATGCTCGGGTCGAGGATGAAACGCCGACGCTGGTGGCATTGCCTGCGTCAGCGGTACCTAACGGCCGACAGGTGCTGTCGTTGATCAACGCGCAATTACCCTGGCTGCCGTCGACCTGCCTCAACGTGCACCTCACCGGCCCGGTGCGTGTGGCGGTGCATGGACCCAACGGTTGCGGCAAGTCCACGCTGCTCAAAGTGCTGGCGGGAGAATGGCGTGCAGAAAGCGGCGAATGCCACGTGCACGTGCCCAGCGCCTATATCGATCAGCACCTCGCGCTGCTCGACGACCACTGTTCCATCGTCGAACAACTGAACCTGCTGGACACCCCGCTGGCGGAAGGCGAATTGCGCACGCGCCTGGCCCTGCTGCAACTGGATGCCCTGCGTGTGACCCAACCCGCCGGGCAACTCAGCGGCGGCGAACGCCTGAAGGCTGCGATGGCGGTTGCCTTGTGGCGCGCAGTGCCGGCGCAATTGCTGTTGCTGGACGAGCCGACCAACCATTTGGACCTGGAATCGGTGATGGCGTTTGAGCAAGCCATGCAAGGTTTTGCCGGGGCAATGCTGGTGGTGTCCCATGACGCGGCGTTTGTGCAAGCGATCAGGCCGACGCACTTTCTGGACTGGCATCCTGCGGGTTGGACCCTGACGCCTGCCTGAGGTCATTGCATGCGCGCTTAAAGCGTCCTACGGTAGTGGCCGGATAATCTCACCGAGGAACCCGGCCCTATGTTGCCTTCGCCACGAAAGCCCTACGTCAATGCCGCACTGGCCCATCGACAGCGTTGGCGTGGCCGCGTCGGACTGATGCTGGTGGCCAGCCTGTCGGTGCTGGCGGGCATGACCGATGCCATCGGCTTCATGGCGAGCGGTGACTTTGTTTCGTTCATGAGCGGGAACACTACGCGCCTGGCGGTGGCGATAAGCGCGGGTGACCTGGGCCTGACCGGGCGGCTGCTGTTGCTGGTGGCAACTTTTGTGGTGGGTAACGCGCTGGGCGTGGTGGTCGGCCGACTCAGCCGTCGCCATGCCCTGCCCTTGCTGCTGTGTATTGCCGCCTTGCTGTGCGGCGGTGCACTCCTGCCCTTCGCCGATACGTTGCCCGCACTACTGGCGGCGATCATCGCGATGGGCATGCTCAATGCTGCGGTGGAAGAGGTCAACGGGCTGCCGGTGGGACTGACTTACGTCACCGGTGCACTGTCACGCTTTGGCCGTGGGCTGGGGCGCTGGCTGCTCGGCGAGCGCCGCAATGGCTGGCGCGTACAGTTGATCCCTTGGGCCGGGATGTTTGTGGGGGCGGTGATCGGTGCGCTGCTGGAGCAGCAACTGGGGCTCAAGGCGCTGATCGTCAGCGGTGTATTGGCGGGGTTTCTGGGGCTGGTATCGCTGAAGATCCCTCGGCGCTGGCACCTGGGCTTCATGCCCCGCTGAAGGTTAAAAGGAGCTCGCCCGACGTTTAGGCCTCGACGTCCGTGTACTGGTAAAGAGCCATCATGTCGGGCGAGCCGGTGAATCATAAGCGAATGCCTCGCGGCTGTCGTGCCAGGCATTTCCTAAATCGACTAAGGCAACGGATTACAGGCAGGTCGCCAGTGCGGCCAAACGGCGCTTGGCCGGCATGTTGTCTTCGATGGCGTAGTACTTGATGGTGGAACCGCTGCCCGCGCTCTGTACATCGACAAAGTAATCGCCAGCGGTGGTGTACACCGTGAAGCCACCCGCGCCGATCGGCTCCTTGAAGCCGCCGGCGTCAACGCCGAACACACTTTCGTCCTGCCAGCCGAACTGCACGCATTCGGCAATGACCAGGGTGGCCTTGTCCGAAGCCAGGGTCTTGTAAGGCGTGCCTGCGCGCGCGTCTTTCATCTTCGAACCCGCGCAACCGGCCAGGGCCGCCAGTACCAGTGCGCCAATTACCACCTTGGGCATGCCATTGCTCCGTTGGAAAAAAACGCGACTGTACCATTGCCACAGGCCGGACTGATGGCCGCATGAACTTTGTTTCACTGTAAAGGGGCTAGGCGCGACCTATAGTGGTCACGCTCATTTTTAGAAGTCTTCCTTCCGCCCGCGCTCCCGCGGGCTTTTTTTCGCCCCGGTTGTGCTCAGAGCAGCCAGCGGAACAGATAGAACAACGCCATGCTCAGCAGCACCGTCATCAACACATTGCGTGTCCAGAACATCAATGCCACGGCGCTGATACCCGCCAGCAGGTAAGGGTTGGCCGGGCTCAGGTTGAGCTGGTGGTCAGCCAGGAAAATGATCGGCCCGCAAATCGCCGTGAGCATCCCCGGCACCGCGAATCCCAGAAACTCCCGCGCGCCACGGTTGAGGCGCACCGGCAGGCGTGGCTCGATAAACAGGTAACGGTTGAGAAACACCACCAGGCCCATGGCCACGATCATGATGTAGATCATTGCTGCCCTACTCCCAGTCGCTTGCAGGCATACCCTGCGCTCATGCCCAGCAGGCCGGACACCACCACCGCCGATTCCCAATGCAGGAAGCTCAGCCACACCGAGAACAGCAATGACACCGCCACACAGACCACCGTGGGAACGTCACGCACCACCGGCGTAATCAAGGCGATGAAGGTGGCGGCGATGGAAAATTCCAGGCCCAGTTGGTCGAGGCCGGGAATGCTTTTACCAAGCACGATGCCGGCCAGGGTGAACAGGTTCCAGGCGATATAGAACGTCAGGCCGACACCCAAGGCATACCAGCGATTGAAGGTCTCGCGGTCATAGTGACTGACCAGCGCAAAGAATTCGTCGGTCAGCAGAAAGCCCAGGCTCATGCGCCAGCGGGTCTTGAGGGGAGAAAGGACCGGCCGCAAGTGCATGCCATACAGCAAATGCTGGGAGGTCAGCAGCAAGGTGGTCAGCACGATGGAAATCAGACTGGCGCCGCTCTTGACCATGCCGATGGCAACCAGTTGCGCAGCACCGGCGAATACGATGGCAGAAAGGCCCTGGGCTTCCAACGGGCTGAATTGTGCATCGATGGCCATGGAACCGGCCAACAGTCCCCAGGGCGCGCAGGCCAGGGACAAGGGAATGACGGCAATGGCGCCGCGAGCGAAGGCGTAATGAGGTAAGGCAGTAGGCATGGAAACGGCTCATCGACAGACAGTCGACAAGCATGCCAGCGCAACAATGGAGTTGTCTTGAACGATCTTGCTCAGGCGAGCCGGACCGACACTTGTTCCACCGAATCACGCGCTTCGCGCAGTTCGTGGGCATCCTGGTTGAGTCGGTGAATGGTATTGAGCAGGCGCTGGCGCAGCACTTCATCGCCGAGCTTTTCGACGGCGCGCATCAGGTCGAACGCCGCGGTTTCGTTATTTTCCGCGACGGAATCCAGGGTCTTGCGCAGGTTGCGAGTGGCACGGGTCACGCGGGGTCTTCCTTCATCAGCAATGGGCAGGCACTTTAGGACATTCGTGTTTCATTTTAATTTCAGACACTTGTGGTGATTTTCGAGACATATGATCCAAGTCAATTGAAACAGGATTTGACCGATACATATGGAAATACGTATATTCGGATAACCATATATACGAAGGCCTTGACCATGTCGGACCTCATCTCCCCGCCCACCCTGTTCAAATGCCTGGCCGATGCCACCCGAGCACGCCTGACGTTATTGATCCTGCGCGAAGGCGAACTTTGCGTGTGCGAACTGATCCATGCCTTGGACGACAGCCAGCCAAAAATCTCCCGTCACCTGGCGCAACTGCGCAGTTGCGGCTTGCTGCTGGATCGTCGTCAGGGTCAATGGATCTATTACCGCATCAATCCGGCATTACCCGACTGGGTCACTGCCGTGCTGCACACCACTTTGCAAGCCAACCAGCCCTGGTTGCACAGCGACGCACTGCGTCTGGATGCAATGGGCGACCGACCACAACGGGCCAGTACCTGCTGCTGAGCCACCGGAGCGTTTATCCATGCTTGTCGCCATCGCGATTTTTATCTTCACCATTGTTCTGGTCATCTGGCAACCCAAAGGCCTGGGCGTCGGCTGGAGCGCAACCCTGGGCGCGATCCTGGCCCTGGCTTTCGGCGTGATCAGCCTGGCCGACATCCCAGTGGTATGGCACATCATCTGGAATGCCACCGGTACTTTTGTCGCGCTGATCATCATCAGCCTGCTGCTGGATGAGGCCGGTTTTTTTGCCTGGACCGCCTTGCATGTGGCGCGCTGGGGACGTGGACGCGGACGGCGTTTGTTTGCCTACATGGTGCTGCTCGGCGCGCTGGTGTCGGCGTTGTTTGCCAATGACGGTGCAGCGCTGATCCTGACGCCCATCGTGATGTCGATGCTGCTGGCCCTGCGCTTTTCCCCGGCGGCAACCCTGGCTTTCGTCATGGGCGCGGGATTCATCGCCGACACGGCCAGCCTGCCGCTGGTGGTGTCGAACCTGGTGAACATCGTTTCGGCCGACTACTTCAAGATCGGTTTCAACGAATACGCCGCCGTGATGGTGCCGGTGAACTTCGTCAGCGTCGCGGCCACCCTGGCGGTGTTGCTGTGGTTCTTCCGCCGCGATATTCCACGAACCTATGACCCGGCCGACCTGGACGACCCCGCCAGCGCCATCCACGACCGCGCGACCTTCCGCGCCGGCTGGTGGGTGCTGGGCATCCTGCTGGTGGGGTGCTTTGCCCTGGAACCGCTGGGCATTCCGATCAGTGCGATTTCCGCCGCCTGTGCCCTGCTGTTGCTGGTGATCGCCGCCAAGGGGCACAAGATTTCCACGCGCAAAGTGCTGAAGGAAGCGCCGTGGCAGATCGTGATCTTTTCCCTGGGCATGTACCTGGTGGTCTACGGTCTGCGCAACGCCGGCCTGACCACCTACCTGGCCACCTGGCTCGACACGTTTGCCACTTACGGCGTGTGGGGCGCTGCCATGGGCACCGGTGTGCTGACGGCGCTGCTGTCGTCGGCGATGAACAATCTGCCGACGGTGTTGATCGGCGCGCTGTCCATCGAGTCCAGCCATGCCGTGGGTGTGGTCAAGGACGCGATGATCTACGCCAACGTGATCGGCAGCGACCTCGGCCCGAAGATCACCCCTATCGGCAGCCTGGCCACCTTGCTGTGGCTGCACATCCTGGCGCGCAAAGGCATCAGCATCACCTGGGGCTACTACTTCAAGGTCGGCATCGTGCTGACCCTGCCGGTGCTGTTGATCACCCTCGCCGCCCTCGCCTTGCGCCTGAGTTTCTAACGGAGATACCCCGATGAAAGTCCTGTTCATGTGTACCGCCAACAGCTGCCGCAGCATCTTGTCCGAAGCCATGTTCAACCACCTGGCGCCGGAAGGCTTCGAAGCGATCAGCTCCGGCAGTTTTCCCAAGGGCCAGGTGCTGCCACGTAGCTTGAGCACGTTGCAAGCGGCCGGGATCAGTACCGAAGGGTTGTACAGCAAGGGCAACGATGCCTTTGAAGGCAGCCCGCCGGATGTGGTGATTACGGTGTGCGACAAGGCCGCCGGCGAAGCCTGCCCGGTGTACTTCGGGCCGGCCGTGAAGGCGCACTGGGGGTTGGAAGACCCGTCGGACGTCCAGGGTGACGACGCCAGTGTGCAAGCGGCATTCGACGCCACACTGAAGACCATCGCCACACGCTGCAGGGCGTTCTTCGTCCTGCCCTTCGGCGAACTCAGCCCTGCCGACCTCAAGGCGGAACTCGCGCGCATTGCGCAGTTGTAATCGGAGGCCCTATGACGACGCTGCCCAATCTGGACCTGTCCCTGGTCGACTCAAAACCGGCCAGCCCGGACCAGCCGCCGCGCATCCTGCTGCTCTACGGCTCGACCCGCGAACGCTCGTTCAGCCGCCTGCTGGTGGAAGAAGCCGCACGGCTATTGCAGCACTTCGGCGCGCATACCCGCATCTTCAACCCCAGCGGCCTGCCATTGCCGGATGACGCGCCCAGCGACCACCCCAAGGTGCAGGAACTGCTGGAACTGATGCAGTGGTCCGAAGGCCAGGTGTGGTGCTCGCCCGAGCGGCATGGCTCGATGTCGGCGGTGTTCAAGGCGCAACTGGACTGGGTGCCCTTGACCCTGGGCGCGGTCCGCCCGACCCAGGGCAAGACCCTGGCGGTGATGCAAGTGTCCGGCGGCTCCCAGTCCTTCAACACCGTCAACCAGCTGCGGGTGCTGGGGCGCTGGATGCGCATGTTCACCATCCCCAACCAGTCCTCGGTACCCAAGGCCTTCATGGAGTTCGATGAACAGGACCGCATGAAACCCTCGGCGCTTTATGATCGGGTCGTCGATGTAATGGAAGAACTGGTGCGCTTCACCCTGCTGCTGCGCGACCGTCCCGACCTGGTGGACCGTTACTCGGAACGCAAGGAAAGCGCCGGTGAACTGTCGCGCCGGGTCAATCAACGGTCGATTTGATCACCCTTGCCAGCGTATGCTCGTGCCTGTCCCCGACTGAGTGAAATCGATGAGCGCCGTGCAACACGCCTGGCTGGGCAACTATGAAGTCAGCAGCACCACCTGCACCGGCCTGACTTTTGCCCGCCACAGCCATGATGAATGTGTGATCGGCGTGAACCTGGCAGGCGAGGAAAAGGTCTGGCTGGATCGTCGCGAGTTCCACGCCGGCCCAGGCTCCATCACCCTGTACAACCCCGGTCAGATTCAAGGCGGCGGTGCGGCCGATGGTGCGCCCTGGCACTTTGTGAGCCTGTACGCCACGGCGGATCAATTGGCGGCGGACCTGGGGCTGGTGCATCTGGAATTTGACCGTGCCTTATGTGTTCAGCCCGAGCTTGCCCTGCGACTGGCCGCCGCGATCAAGGGTGCGCTAAACGGTGACACGCTGGTTCGCGACGTGAATGAAGATGCCTTGGTGCTGCTGTTGGCAGAGGTCGTGAACATCAGCGGCGTACGTCTGCCCGGCACCGCCAGCCCCGGCAAACCCCTGATCAGCCG
Source organism: Pseudomonas sp. DR208 (assembly GCF_019823005.1). Taxonomy (NCBI): domain Bacteria; kingdom Pseudomonadati; phylum Pseudomonadota; class Gammaproteobacteria; order Pseudomonadales; family Pseudomonadaceae; genus Pseudomonas; species Pseudomonas sp. DR208. The sequence goes on along the minus strand of NZ_CP081944.1, from coordinate 3,409,947 downwards.
CGCCCAGGCATTACTCGCCGAACACCTGCATCAACCCCTGACCCTGGACCACCTGGGCGGCGAACTGGGGTTGTCCAAATTCCACCTGCTGCGTGCCTTCCAGAAAGAAACCGGGCTGACGCCCCGGGAGTGGGCCATGCAGTTGCGTACCCGTCGCGCCAAAGGCCTGTTGCGCAAAGGGGTTCCCGCCGGCGAGGCAGCCCACGACCTGGGCTTCGCCGACCAGAGTCACCTGAACCGGCATTTCCGGGCGGCCTACGGCATCACTCCTGGCCACTATCAAAGCACCGTGAAGCGCTAAACAGCGCAATCTGGTCCAAGACACCGCACCTGCACATCCTCACACTGCCCCACCTCACTTGAAGGAAATGCGGGCATGCTGACGATCTTTTTTTATGCACTGATATTCGGTTTTGTGTTTTGCCTCTCCCCCGGCGCCGTGCTCGCGGAGACCCTGCGCCGTGGCTTGCTGCATGGCTTTACACCCGCCCTGCTGGTGCAGTTCGGCTCATTGGTGGGCGATGCCGTGTGGGCGGTGATCGGCCTGACCGGGATCGCCCTGCTGATCCAGCATGACACGGTGCGTGTGCCGTTGACGGTGGTGTGTGCGTTGTACCTGGCCTGGCTGGGCGTACGCAGCCTGATCGATGCCTGGCACCTGCCACAACCGGACAGCGCGCCGGCCAGCACTCGGCAAAATGCCCTGGCGGTAGGCGCTGCAATTTCCCTGGCCAACCCGAAGAACATCGTCTACTGGGGCGCACTGGGCAGTGCGCTGTCGGGGATTGTCGGCACCACGCCCAGCCACGGGCAGACGCTGATGTTCTTTGCCGGGTTCATGCTCGCGTCGATCTTGTCATGCTTTCTGATTGCCGCTCTGGTGAACCTGTTGCGGCAGAACGCCTCGCCCACTTGGCAGCGCATCAGTTATGCCGCCTGTGGGCTGGTGCTGATCTACCTGGCGCTGCTGGCCTGGCAAGGCCTCTGATCAGGCCGGCCAGCGGCGGTGCAGGTCATCGATCACATAGGCATGCCCATGCACGCCGGCGTGATGGTGCAGCAGGTGCGGATGGCCGGCGGGCAGGTCGTGGTGTTCGTGCGCCACGCTTGCCTGCTCGTGTTCCGGTCGCCACAGACTGGCGCATGCGATCAAAGCCAGGGTGGCCACGAAGGCGAGGCTGGCAAATGTCTGCGCCATGCCGAAGTTGGCGCTGAGCCAACCGGCCAAGGGGTATGTCACCAGCCAGCAGCTATGCGACAAGGCGAATTGCGCGGCAAACAGCGCCGGCCGGTCCTCGGCATGGGCTGAGCGGCGCAGCAAGCGCCCGCCCGGGGTCTGCGCCAGGGAATAGCCCAGCCCCAGCACCCACCACAGCACCAGCATTTGCCGGTATTCAGACAGGTAGACGCCCACACTGAGCCCCAGGATCAGCAACCCACCGCCCGACAGCATGGCCGCGCGGTCGTTGAGACGCGCAAGCAACCTTGGCAACACCAGCGCCGCCATCATCGAGCCGGTGCCGAACGCGGCCAGCGCAAACGCCGTGAAGCGTTGCGGCAAGGCAAACCCGGATTGCACCAACACCACGCTGTTGACGATGACCATCGCACTGGCAGCCGCCACCGCCAGGTTCAGTGCCAGCAGACCGCGCAGGCGCGGCGTTGCCAGGAATATCCGCAGGCCACGGGTGGTGCGGTCATAGATACCGCGCCGCAGCGCCATCCGCGCCTGGGGCAAGAGCACCGACGACACCAGCAGGGCCGAGACCAGAAACCCTATCGAGGTCCCGGCGAACAGGCTGTGAAAGCTGATGACGCTCAACAGCATCGCCGCCAGGATCGGGCTGGCCACACTTTCCAGGTCATAGGCCAGGCGCGCCAGAGACAGCGCCTTGGTGTACTGCACCTCATCGGTGAGGATGTCGGGGATGGTCGCCTGGAAGGTCGGCGTGAAGGCCGCCGAAGCCGACTGCAGCACAAAAATCAGCAGGTAGACCTGCCACACCTCTGTGACGAAGGGCAACGCCAGCGCGACCAGCGCGCGTGTCAGGTCCAGGCCCACCAGCATCGCCCGGCGCGGCAAGCGCTCGGCAAAGGCGGCCGCCACTGGCGCCACCCCGATATAGGCCACCATCTTGATCGCCAATGCGGTCCCCAGCACGGTGCCGGCCTGGTCACCTGCCAGCTCGAACGCCAGCAACCCCAGAGCGACGGTGGTCAAGCCGGTGCCGATCAGGGCTATCACCTGGGCGAAGAACAGGCGACGGTAGGTTTTATTGCTGAGCACGTCGAACATGGGAGCCCCCTGGCGTGTTGCCTACAGGTATTTGGTCAGTTGCTTGAGCTCAGCCAGCGAGGCCAGGCTATCCAGCGTCACGCTGTCTTCCAGGCAATGGTCGAGATGGTCCTGGATCAGCGTGCGCTTGGCCTGGCAGATCGCCTTCTCCACCGCATGCAGTTGCTGGGCGATATCCACGCACGGGCGCCGCGCCTCGATCATGCTGGTGATGCTGCGCAAATGGCCTTCGGCACGCTTGAGGCGTTTGACGATGGCGTCATGGGTTTGGTGGACATGTTCGCTCATTGAGAGGCTCCTTCGAGGATGCCTGATCGTATCCCCCCCTGGAGGATACAGGCAAGCCCGTTCATCTCCACCTTCAAAAACAACTACTTCCCGCTCACAACGCTGAAGAAGTGCAAGTAACGATACAACCGAAGCAGAACTGAAACAGGCCTTCTATCTGAACAGACTCTGAACTTGTAATGAATTAATACATTAAGCGTTGACATCCTGCATCGCCCTGAGTAGATTGCCCGTGCCTGCAACTGGGGCCTTTTTTAAACCTCACAAAAGAAGCCAATGGACACAGTATCTAGTCGCTGTCCGAGCACCGCCTTGGCGGGCATCGGGCGCCAAACCCAGAACATGACAGGACTCGCCTCCCCGGTCCGGTAAGCTGCGCTAGAGCTTGATGCTCCACCGTAACTGCCTCGCCGGTCGCTTGTCCGGTCCCGAGGTGTGTTATGACCTTGCTAACCCTTGCTTTGCCCGATGTACGCACACTCGCGGCCGCCCTGCGTGCCAAGCTGTGCCGTGAGCCTGTGGGTTTTTCGCCTACCCGCTCAACCTTTGCTGCACCCTCCCCCCAAGTGCGCCCGGCCTACCCGCTGGCGCATTGGCGTATCTGCCCTGACAGCGGCCAACTGGTCCAGCACTGGGATCACGCCGACCCTCAAGACCCACAGAGACCCAAGGTTTCCAGCCTGGCCAAGGCCAGCTTGATGCTCGGTCTGTATGTGAGCGCTCGCGCCGCCTGACCCGGCTGGAAACAGCAACTTCCTGATTATTGTTCTGGCGTTCTTTTATGAACACGTCCAGTAGTAGCCCGCTGCGCGCTAATTAATTAACGCGCTGTTAGCGGGCACTGTAGAAGTTATGTGAACACCTTATTTAAACCGATCGCGAAGTTAGCGACTCGGCATGCTTTCGCTCGCCTGTCATCAGGCCGGTAACGGGTATGTTTTGTCGAAAAATTGGCGACAGGAGCACACACCATGAGCGCCGTAAGAAACGCCCCATTGAACAAAAAGAGCAGCAGCCACACCGACACCAGACTGTCGATGCGCGCCGCCCGCGAAGCCCAGAACGGATTGTCGGCCACCTTGGCCAACGTCCGCGCCACCAAGGACGGCCTCACCGAGCTGGACGCCCAGGCGCGCCTGCAACGCGAAGGCTACAACGAAGTTGCCCATGACAAGCCGCCTCACGCCATCGTGCAGTTCCTGCAGGCACTGAACAACCCATTCATCTATGTGCTGCTGACCCTGGGCGGTATCAGCTTCTTCACTGACTGCTGGCTGCCGATGCAGGAAGGCGAAGACGCCGACCCGACCAAAGTCATCATCATCATGACCATGGTATTGCTCAGCAGCCTGCTGCGCTTCTGGCAGGAACACCGCTCGGCCAAATCCGCCGAAGCCCTCAAGGCCATGGTCCGCACCACGGCCACCGTGCTGCGCCGTGAGCAAGTGGGCTCGCAACCGACCCTGCGTGAAGTGCCGATGCGCGAGCTGGTGGCCGGCGATATCGTGCAGCTGTCGGCCGGCGACATGATCCCGGCCGATATCCGCCTGATCGAGTCCCGTGACCTGTTCATCAGCCAGGCGGTGCTGACCGGCGAAGCCTTGCCGGTGGAAAAGTACGACACCCTCGGCGATGTCACACAGAAATCCGCCAGCGCCATGGCCGCCGACCAGGGCAACCTGCTGGACCTGCCCAACATCTGCTTCATGGGCACCAACGTGGTCAGCGGTCGGGCACAGGCTGTCGTCGTGGCCACCGGGGCACGCACCTACTTTGGCTCCCTGGCCAAGGCGATTGTCGGCTCGCGGGTGCAAACCGCGTTCGACCGCGGCGTGAACAGCGTCAGTTGGTTGCTGATCCGCTTCATGCTGGTGATGGTGCCGATCGTGTTCCTGCTCAATGGCTTCTCCAAGGGTGATTGGGGGGATGCGTTCCTGTTTGCCCTGGCAGTTGCCGTAGGCCTCACCCCGGAAATGCTGCCGATGATCGTCAGCGCCAACCTGGCCAAGGGCGCCACGGCCATGGCCAAGCGCAAAGTGGTGGTCAAGCGCCTCAACGCGATCCAGAACTTCGGTTCGATGGATGTGCTGTGCACCGACAAGACCGGCACCCTGACCCAGGACAAGATCATCCTCGAACACCACGTCAACGCCTTCGGCCAACGTGACGACGCCGTGCTGTCCCTGGCCTGGCTCAACAGCCATCACCAGAGCGGCATGAAAAACCTGATGGACCAGGCGGTGGTGGAGTTCTCGGAACGTAATCCGAAGTTCCAGGTGCCGTTTGCCTACAGCAAAGTGGATGAGTTGCCGTTCGACTTCGTCCGCCGTCGCCTGTCGATCGTGGTCAAGGATGCCGCCGACGATCAACTGCTGGTGTGCAAAGGCGCCGTGGAAGAGATGCTGAGCATTTCCACGCATGTGATGGAAGCCGGCGCTGCGGTGCCACTGGATGATCGTCGCCGCGAGGAACTGCTGGCGATCGCCAACGACTACAACGAGGACGGTTTCCGCGTGCTGGTAGTGGCGACCCGTCACATCCCTAAATCCCTGGCGCGTCAGCAGTACACCACGGCCGATGAGCGCAGCCTGGTGATTCAGGGCTTCCTGACCTTCCTTGATCCACCGAAGGAAACCGCCGGCCCTGCGATTGCCGCGCTGCAACAGATTGGCGTGGCGATCAAAGTGCTCACCGGCGATAACGCCGTGGTCACCAGCAAGATCTGCCGCCAGGTCGGCCTCGATCCAGGCCAGCCGTTGCTGGGCACCGAAATCGAAGCGATGGACGACGCGACGCTGCTGCGCCGCGTGGAAGAACGTACCGTGTTTGCCAAGCTGACACCGCTGCAGAAATCCCGGGTGCTCAAGGCGCTGCAAGCCAACGGCCACACCGTGGGCTTCCTCGGTGACGGGATCAACGATGCACCGGCGCTGCGTGATGCCGACGTGGGAATCTCGGTCGACACCGCCACCGATATCGCCAAGGAATCAGCCGATATCATCCTGCTGGAAAAGAGCCTGATGGTGCTGGAAGAAGGTGTGCTCAAGGGCCGCGAAACCTTCGGCAATATCATGAAGTACCTGAACATGACCGCCAGCTCCAACTTCGGCAACGTGTTCTCGGTGCTGGTGGCCAGTGCGTTCATTCCGTTCCTGCCGATGCTGTCGATCCACCTGCTGCTGCAGAACCTGATGTACGACATCTCCCAGCTGGCGTTGCCATGGGACAAGATGGACAAGGAATACCTGGCCAAGCCGCGCAAGTGGGATGCGAAAAACATCGGCCGCTTCATGATCTGGATCGGGCCGACTTCGTCGATCTTCGACATCACCACCTTTGCGCTGATGTGGTACGTGTTCGCCGCCAACAGCGTCGAGATGCAGACCCTGTTCCAGTCCGGCTGGTTCATCGAGGGCCTGCTCTCGCAAACCCTGGTGGTGCACATGTTGCGCACCCGCAAGGTCCCATTCTTCCAGAGCACCGCCGCGTGGCCGGTGTTGATGATGACCTGCGTGGTGATCGTACTGGGGATCTATGTGCCGTTCTCGCCGCTGGGCACCCTGGTGGGCCTGCAACCGTTGCCGATGGCCTACTTCCCATGGCTGGTGGGCACCCTGCTCAGCTACTGCTGCGTGGCCCAACTGATGAAGACGATCTACATCCGCCGCTTCAAGCAGTGGTACTGATCTCCCCCGCCGTTTAAACGGTGGCGGTCGCCCGGCCGCCACCGTGCACTACAAGGAAACACCCTATGCGCGTCTTGATCTGTGCAGGTCGTCATTACGCCGACACCAAAATGTCCCGCCAGGTGCTGGACGCTTACCACCGCCTGCGCCCGGTGCAGGTATTGATCCACGGCGGCAACCAGTTCCTTGGCAGTGACGTCGAGGAATGGGCGCGGGAACTGGGCATCGACGTAGTGCGCTACCCGCCCAACTGGCAACGCCACGGCAAACAGGCGGAACGCCAGCGCAACCATTTCATGCTGACCGACAGCCGCCCCGATGTGGTCATCGCCCTGCCCGGCGGGGACGACACCAGCGAGCTGGTGTGCCAGGCCAAGGCCAGCGGCATTTCGGTACTGACCGTAGAAAGCTGAATTCATGTGAGGTGCATCATGCACAAAAAACACACCCCAGCCCGCCAGGACGGGTTTGCCAAATACCGTGCGCGTCACTACCGCGGTGCACGCCACACGTTACTGCTGCTGCCACCGGCCAAACGCCGCGCATTGCAGCGCAATTTGATCTTTATCGGCCTGACACTGGGCATCCTGTTGACGATTGCCTTGCTGTCAAAAGCCAACGCAGCCGGCGGTTCCTATGTGGTCGACGACGGTGCGATCAACGCGCCGGGCGAATGCAACGTCGACGCCTGGTACACCGCTAACCGCCACGACGGCACTACGCATACAGAAACGCTGTCACCGGCCTGCACCTTCGCCGCGCTGCCGTCGGTGCAATGGGGCGCTGCCCTGTCGCGTGCAACCAGCACAGACAAGGGCGAAACCCAGGTGAACCCGCAGCTCAAGGCCCAGGTATGGTCGCGGGAGGATCTGGGCCTGGAGCTGGCCCTGTCCACCGGCGCGCATTTTGCCCTGGGTCGTCAACACGGGTTTGATGGCGCAGACTTCAATATCCCGTTGACCTGGCAACCGCTGACGCCCCTGCGGCTGAACCTGAATGCCGGCTGGTCCCATGCCTACAACGATGGTGACCAGCAGCACCGCCTGACCTGGGGCACCGGTTTCGAGTATCAGGTGGCACCGTTGTTGACGCTGATCGCCGAGCGCTACGGCCAGGAAGGCGGCGACCAGGCCTGGCAGGCCGGGCCCCGGCTGCACTTGGGCGAATTCGTCGACGTGGACCTGGTGGTCGGTCGCAGCCTGATCGGGGATCGGGCGCAGTGGTTGACCACCGGCGCCACACTGCGCTTCTAGGCCTTGGCTTGTTGTTCCAGGTGCAGTTGCAATTGCGGGTCGATTTGCAACTGCCCTGCCAGGTCGTCCAGGTAATTGCGTTCGGCGTCCTGCTGATCGTCCACCAGCATCACACTGGCCAGGTACACCTCGGCTGCCACCGCCGGGTCGCTGGCAAACTCGGCGAAATCCGTCGCATCCAGCGGCTTGGCCACTTCAGCGTCGAGCCATTGTTGCAGTTGCGGGTCGTCGGTATGCCGGCCCAATTCATTGGAAATCAACTGCTGCTCTTGCTCATCGATGCGCCCGTCTGCCTTGGCCGCCGCGATCAAGGCACGCAGTACCGCGTGGCTGTGGGCTTCGGCGGCGGGACCGGCGAGCTGGTCCACCGTCTGGAAGGCTAGCTGTGGCGCGTTGGCCTGCTGGCGTTGCCAGGCTTGATAGGCCTGGAATGCGGCCATGCCCAGGGACGCGAGTGCCGCGTAATTCATTCCCCCGGAACGCCCTTGGGCAGGACGAGCGCCCGTCGTACCGCCCAGCATGCCGCCAAGGCCGCCCAATAGATCACCCAGGCCGCCACCGGTGGAAGCGTTGCCGGTGCTGGTGCCTTTCAGTAAACCGCCCAGCAGCCCGCCGAGGCCGCCAGTGGAAGCACTGCCACCTTGCCCGGCGCGCAAGAGTTGTTCCAGTAAGTCGCTGGTGTTCATGGTGCTACCCTCCCAGAGCGCAGTGTTGGCGTCTGACAACCATAGCCCGGCCTTGCCGGAACACCATGACCGCCGGGCGGGCACGGCTTATCATCCCGTCACCGCGTCTTCGAGAAAACACCCACGTGAACCGGATTGAACACATCGCATTGATGGCGAACTACAACCAGTGGATGAACCGCAAGCTCTACGACGCGGCCAGTACGCTGTCGGACGCCGAGTTATTGATGGATCGCCAGGCGTTTTTCGGCTCGATCCTCGGCACGCTCAACCATGTGGCGCTGGGCGACACTGTGTGGCTCAAGCGGTTTGCCCGGCATCCAGCCGGCTACACAGCGCTGACGCCGCTGGAGGCGATTGCCGCACCGGTCGACCTGAGGCAGTTGGCATTTGCCGATATCCGCGAACTGGCCACCCACCGCGCCTGGCTGGACCAGCTGATCATCGACTGGGCCCACACCGTGCGCGAGCCCGACCTGGATCAGCGCCTGCACTACAGCAACATGCGCGGGGTGACAGCCGACAAACCCTTCTTCAGCCTGCTGGTGCATTTCTTCAACCACCAGACCCATCACCGGGGCCAGGCCACCACGCTGCTGTCCCAGGCGGGGCTGGATGTGGGCACTACGGATTTGCTGGCATTGATCGACTGAGTTCGGCAGCAAGCATCGATCTACCTGGCCATCGGCCTGCTACGGGCACGATACCCGGGCAGCGTGGCAGCATACGCCAGTGCCTGCTCACGGGAATTGAACGACGCCAACCGGTCCTTGGGCGTGCACACCCGCCAGGGTCCATAGTTTACCCGTACCACGTCGTACCCATTGATGTGCAGCTTGTTCAGCATTGGAGTGCTCATAATCACCTCGTCTGCCTGAGATGTTGCCAGCGTTGCAGGCTTTACCTTACACCCCGAATACCGCAATGGACGACCGCACGTCGTGTCGGATTTTGATGCCAGGGTCAACAGCGCGGGCCGACGACATCCTCCGGGCCGCTGCCGAAAACCTTTCTAGATCACTGATCTGGCAAGCTTTTTCGCCCACCCACGAATGCAATAAAGCCCCTCTGCGACCTTGCATCCAAGCGCCTGGATCTATATATTCCCAACCCTGCTACACCGCGCTACCGCCCGAATGGCGAAACTGGTAGACGCATGGGACTTAAAATCCCCCGCTCGTAAGGGCGTCCCGGTTCGATTCCGGGTTCGGGCACCAAATATATCAAGGGCTTGCGTAATTAACCTCATGCAGGCCCTTAGTGTTTCTGCTCCGCAATTTTAGACCTTGCACCGCAATTTTTCTCCCCACGGCGTCCTGCCGAATGATTACCAAACCCAAATCAGTTACAGCTCGTCGCCTCAAATCGCGCCACGCTTAAACCTCGATTACTGTACGAACATACAGTATTTGAGTTTACCCACCATGAACCTCGACGAAGACACCTGTGAGTGGCTCGGCCTCCCCTCGCCGCTGGAAATGTACCAACAGCATTGCCTGCTGCTGGAGAATGAAATCCAGGAGCTGAACTTGCTGCTGAGCAAAGCTCGCGCCGACATCTTCGGTTTGGTCTTGATGCTAGATGAGGCCCGGGCGAAGAAAGATGAGTTCGCCGGCTATCTCCGACAACGTGGTAGTGAAGCTGCGGCGATGAGGAAGCAAATTTCCGACCTCACCTCTTCCGCGATCGTGAGCAAGCGCGAGGCCGATAACCTCAGGCTGATCGTAAATGAATTGAGGTCTCGAACGACCACGATTGTCTAAGCTCACTAGTACACAGAGGGCATGACCATGTGCGGAAGACTTTCACAGTATCGGGGTATCCACGACTTCGTTGCAGCATTGAGCATGCCCAATGCCCTGGCAAACTCAGTGGGTGATCATCCCATTGAGCGCTATAACGTCGCCCCTTCCACCCAGGTCGCACTCCTCCATATCCAGGGTGACCTGCTGCACGCCGATTCCGTGCGCTGGGGATGGCGGCCACACTGGGCGAAAGACCGCGCCGCGCCGATCAATGCCCGCGTGGAGAAGGTAGCGCACGGGCCGTTCTTCCGGGCGATCTGGCCGTACCGGGCAATCACGCCCGTCGATAACTGGTTTGAATGGGTCGATGAGGGTGGGCCCAAGAAGCAGCCCTACCTGATCCGCCGCAGGGATGGCGCACCGGTGCTGTGTGCAGCAATCGGCCAACTACCCGATGCAGATGAAGGCCCGGGCGAACATGACGGCTTCGTAATCATCACCGCCGACAGCGCCGGCGGCATGGTGGACATCCACGACCGTCGACCCGTTGTGCTGACTCCGGACCTGGCCCGGGAATGGCTGGACCCAGCTACACCGAAGGAGCGCGCTGAGCAGATGGTGCTGCATCAGGGTGAGCCGGCCGAGGCCTTCGAATGGTTCAAGGTCGATACGGCCGTGGGTAACGTGCGGAACAACGGGCCAGAGCTGATTCGCCCCCTGCGTTAAGGTTCCGAGAAATACCACATCACAAACGCTACCGCCGCAACCCAGCCCAGAGTCAGCAGAAACGAAAGGCCAGCTAGCATCTTATCCATGACGCCCTTCAATAAACCGTATGCTCGCAATAGAAACCGACTCCGAGAGAGTAGTTCAGCGGTCTCAGGGCGCAACTGTCCGGACATACGACTGGCACGCACGTAGTGCGATCAGTCCTTGGTCACCGGCGTCGGTGATGGCGATAATTCGTTGAGCATGCGCTGGGTCAAGTTGGGCTCGACGGGCTGCATGAACCACGCCGGCGGCGCCGGGGGTGGAAGGCACGTTGCAGCCACTGGCTGGTTCCTCGGCAAGGAGGACTGACAGCCGGACATCAGCAGTAGCAAGACGGTCACGCAGGAGAGCCTGGTTGCGATGGGCATCGGATAATTCCTTGATGTGTTGTTGGTCCTGGGTGGCGAGCTGCTGCTCGGTGGCCAGGCGCTTGTCATGCTCGGTGCGGGCCTGGGCGGCGGCGGCATTGCTGATCGCGGCCAGGTCATCCTTGTGCAGGCCGGCCTGCTCGGCGAGCTTCTCTCCCATGCGCCAGTCCTGCAACTGCCAGGTCACGCCCGCGGCGCCGGCCATCAGCACCAGGATCATCGCCACCAGGCCGGCCAACTTCTGCACCGGCGTCATGCCAGCACCTTCAGCGCCTTGTCGTACAGCGCCTGGCGATCGTCTTGGCCGGTGAGCCCACCGTTGATGCGCCTGGTGATCTTCGCAAAGTCCTTTTGGTCTGCCAGGGTATTCAGCCCACGGGTTGACCAGAACCAGGCCGCCGACATCGCCGCGTTCTGTGGCAACTCGAGCAGCTCTGGGTTGTTGATCAGGTCCAGGCCCAGGGCTTCACCGCATGCGGCATAGTTCGCCCGCCCGGTGATCTGGATCAGCCCGCGCCCCCGGTACTTCGAGCCGTCACCCTTGACGGTGTTGCCCAGGTCGGCACGGCCTTCGTACGTAAGCTGCTGCGCCGTTGGCCCCCAGATCTCGCGCACATAGCGCAACTGGCCGGACTCATGTCCAACCTGAGCGATGAACGCAGCGGCGCGGGCTGTGCCAACGATCCCGTAACGGCTCATGGCCGTATTCAGGGCTGGAAAGAAAACGCCGGCATTGCTGCCGGCGTTCGGGAGGATCTGCAGCAGCTGCTGCTCGGTGATCGGCATACTTTTCTCCAGGCAAAAAAATACCCGCTCATTGGCGGGTTATCTTGTTCCTAAGCGTGTCAGATAGCGGGTCGAGCAAGCCTTGCAATAGTCGCCCTGGCATCAATACGTGCTGCCTTTACGTCTTCCGGTATTGGCGTGCCCTCCTCGACTAGGGCAAAAGTGTGCCGGTTGGTTTCTTTCAAGTAAGCACGCGCCCGGGCCAGATCAATCTGATCCGTAATATCCTGGGCGGATTTTACCGGCTCAAGCTGGCTCAAATCAACCATTTTCCGGCACCTCCGATAGTTCAATAACTGGTTGCTCAATTACGATTGGCGCACTGTCGGGGAATTTAACCGGACCACTACGCGCATCAATCACGATAGGCTCAATTGGGTTCATTACTTCCGGCGGACTGTCCCACTGAACAGGAAAGCGTAAGGTAAAGTGTAAAGTCTTACCAATTCGCTCCACATAGTCGCCAGAACCCCCGAGGAAGAACTTGTTACCAACTGCACTCCCTGGCAATCTGAAACCATCTGGAATACCTGACAGGTCAATAGATTCGCCATTGATGGTAATTACATCACCATCAATGGAAGCCTCAAGGGGCCAATCGGACAAAAAGGGGAATAGTTTAATTTTCATTTCCATCGACCTTTAACGTTTATTGTAGGTTGAAATGTTTGCGGTGTAGCACCATTCCTTATAACTATACCGATAGTCGACGGGTCCGACATGTATTCCGCGATTACCCCGTATGAGTCGTACGTCTGTTGAGGCTGAACCCGCGTAAGGGATGAAAAACAAAACCCAAGGGATCCATTAACCAGTGTAATCGGCAGGGCAATCGTAAGCACTCTAAGTTCACCCGCCGTTACTTGGGGTGTTAAAGGCGCAACTCCCCTAATTTCAACTTCACCATTAAGGTAACGGTTGACTAAATAGCCCCCAACCAAGGCGGATGACATTAAGCCGGGCGCTGAGCTGGTTGGATCAAGGTTTGAATTGTCGGCGTTATAGACAGGGGCCCATGTCCGCCATACTCCGTTTACATAATGTCGCTGATAGCTACCCCATGATGGATCAAGACCAACCCAGCGTTGAATCATATAACCGCCGTCCGACCAAACTATTGCGGATAGATACCCCTGGTTACGTCCGTCCGTACCTGCATAGGGACTTCCAGTCCAAGTGGCTGGTGTGGCGTAGACTGGTCCAGAGGGTATGGCCACGTTAGCGTTTGACCCTGGCAAGGCCGGGCTAAGGGATGCCCCAAACCCTAGCCACCCGACTGTGACCAATCTTCCAGGGTTCACATCCGTTTTGCTTGAAACTGGAACCAGATCGAGTTCAGCCTGCATGCCAGCCGTGTCCGTTCGCCCAAGTAGTGCCCGAGCCTTGGCTGAGATCACGGCAAGTGAAAGGGCTCCCGCCCCAGTGAAATATGGAAGCCTGTTAGCATCGCCAGCAAGCCCTGAAAATGCAGTCAGGTTGTCGCTCTTATCCTGCTTGCTAACCGGCATATCACCGAGAGCTTTCGTTGCGGCGCGCAATTGATCTGCGGAATCTTTGACATATCCCTGCACGGGCATGATGGCGTAAGCCGCTCCAGTTACAGTAGCCCCCTTGTAAGCCGGCAGAATCGAAATCACTGTAGCGCTTGCGATGTTGGAGACTTCATAATTCGAGCCGTCCGGCCCAATAAAGGAATCACCCACCCTGGAAGTTGCGGCGAAATCAACATTGACACCTGTTACGGTTGTGCTGCCGTTTTGGACAGAAACTGTCCCGGCCCTTTGCCATACCATATTTTTCTCCAGACGATAAAAGTTTGATAAATCAGTTTTGGAAATCGACCAAATTAATAGTCAAGATATAGGCTTAGCAAAGACAACAGGCACAAAGAAATTAGTACTAGGGGTAACACCAATAGCAAACATGAGTATGCGGTTGTTATTATACTCCCAAGTGCAATATAGCTTTGATGACCTCGACGAACCAGCAACATCCATACCAATGTTATTAATCAACATGTAGTCACCAGTATCCAATGGCGATACCGCCGTATAGTTACAACGGATTAGCCCTTGGCCGGTATTTGATGCCCCCAAGTAAGTCCAGCTAGATATGGTTCTTGTAAACTGAGCGCAAGGTGTATCGTTATCGAAAAGCAAATCCCCTGCCCCACTCCACAACCTTAGCCCGTAAGTTGCTGTGGGCAGTGACTTGAAGGCCGCACAAAAGTAGCTACCAGCGCCACCACTTATGAACGAGAACCCGGTCCAGTTGCCTGGCGTACCGCTTATCGTTGCGTACTGAAAAGTTGAAGACGCATCAGGCCGAACAAATACAAGCGGCGGCTCTTGGGTTGCGATCGCTGGAGAAAACGCGGCACCACTTGAGTATCTGCCAGTCTGAAGAACGACCAGCCTTGAGAACTCAGAATCAAGCGTCACCACATTGCTTGCATTGGTAAACTGGAACCCATAAGACATTACCTATACCTCATAACAAGCAGGCGCTGAGGGGCCAAGCCAATAACACCGCTTGATTGAGTTCTATTTCCAAACCAAACGACCACCCCACCCGGAACTACCTGAGGCTCATATTGCACTGCGCGATAGTCTTGGGCGTTTTGGTCTTGAGGGTATGCGCCAATAGGAATGCAAACGGCTGAATGTGTTTCAGGAGTAACGCCAGCGATTGTGATAGAGAGACTTCTACCACCGCTGGCTGATGACACAACTGCCGAATAGACGACCCTAACAGTGAATGAGTTCTCATCGATTTGCAGGTTGCCTGTAGCCCCCCATATACGCATGCCATGACTCATTCGGTTAGATCTCCAATCTGAACTCGCTTTACGTTGTTCACGTCCCAAAAACGAAGAGACCTATTGGTCATGATCGACCTGCCCTGACCAGGCACTACACCGTTAATCTCAAAGGTGCCGTCCTTATTGAGAATCCACCCCTGCTGACCCGCGATGTAGTTGGTCGAGCTGATGTATTCGCCGATCTTGGCGTTCGTAATGGTGCCGTCCTGGATGAAGGCTGACCGCATGAAAACCTGGCCGTTCAGCACCGTGAATGGCGAAGAAAGCACCCCATTGATGTTGTTCACCACGGCGAACCTGTCAGCGCTCACCAGAAACTGGCTCTGCAACTGACCATCAACGTTTTCGATGCCAAGCCCGATGCCTGCTGCGACGTATTGGCCGTTTTGGTTGAGCTGCATCTTCACAGACCACATCGTCGCCAACTTGCCGTCGGTCCCGGCCTGGGCCTGACTCACAGTCTGAATGTTGGCCGAGTTCTCGCCGACCTTCACACCGATCTGCTGGATGGCCTGCGCGGTCACCTGGCGGTCGGTGGCAACAACACTTTCCAGCGCAGTCACAGATCCACTGACATTGCCCACCTCGGCAGTCAGCTCTGTCGTGCGCTGCACCAGCGCCGAATTCTTCGAGGCTTGGGTCTTCACCTCCTGGGCAAAACTGGCTGAAGCGTTGTAACCCTGGAGTGCATCCGCCAGGTCACCCTCCCCCGTGTCATCCCGGTATGCAGAACGCAACGCCTGAAGGCTTGACGCCTGAGCCGTGACCACGCCGTCCAGCTCGGTGATATCGGCGGTGTTGGTAGATACCTGCTGGGCCAGGCCGTTGGCCGTTTCAACGGACTGTCCCACATCGGTCCAATAGGTAGTGTTCGGCGGCGGGGTGTTGATGGGAACAGCCTGGGCAGCCTGATAGATCCTCCCACCTTCGACGACCATCTGGCCTTTCAGGTATGTCTCATCCTCGTCGTAACCCTTCAGCCCGTCCAAGGCATCGATCTGGTCTTGCAGCCCTGGGATCTTGTCGATCTCGTCCAGGATGTCCTTGCCGAGCTCCGTTCGCCCAACCTGGCCGGCGATCAAGTCCAGCACGGGATCTGCGTCTGCGCTCGCCATCCCCATTACACCGTTTCCAACTGGATAGAACGGCCCGACGTTGCCGGTCCGGTCCACCAGGCGCGCCCAGAAGAACAGGGTTGCGCCAGCCAACAGCTGCTGCATGCGATAGTCCGACTGGGGATATGCCAGGTCGGCCAGCTTGGTTGCGGCGCCCAGGTCGTTCGCGGGGCCATACCACAGCTCGGTGCGCTGGGTGTCCTCCGCACCAGGTGGGAAACCCCACTTGATGCTGATCCCGAACAATTCGCTGGTGGTGGTCAGCGACGACACCGCCGGCGGCAGGCCGGTCTTGCCTTCAAGGTTGGTCAGGCTGGAGTTTTTCCAGATCGACGAGATTTCGAAGGCACTCACCGACCGAACACGTGCCACGTAGGCGCCCGAGTAAATACCGGTGACGTCAACGCTCGTCGAGCCCGTCCGCTGCACCTTGATCCAGTTGCCGCTGTCCTTGCGCCACTCCACGTCATAAGCGACCGCGCCGGCGACGGCAGGCCACGAGATGTTCATGGTGCTGATCGCGATGCCCTGGTTAACGGCGTAGCTCGATGTCAGGGAAACGCTCGCCGGTGCCGGCACCACGGTGATCGGCACGACGCTGATGGGCCTTTCTTCCAGGCGCGCCCCGGTGTCGATGTGAGCAAACTTGCTCGGATCGTACTGAACGGCCGAGATTTCGAACACGCCAGGCTCTGGCCGGGCCACGCTGAGCACGCGGTATAGCGGGATTGCCAAGTCATCGGCGTCCAACGCCCAAACGAGTTCGCGCTCTGGCGGCACAGAGTAGGCAACGGTCACGGTTAGCTGGCGGCCACTTACCAGTTGCACGGTGCGGCCCTCGCACTTGCCGTCGGGCAGGTTGAGGATAAGCCGGTCGCCGGGCTTGGCCTGGGTGTCGCGGTCCAGGGTGATGACCTTGCCGTTCACTGCCGAGATGCGCCCACCCACCGGACGGCCGGCGAGAAGTTCGTCGGCGATCGGAATCACGTAGCCAGGGAGCGGGATGCGCCCATCGAGGCCGACCTTGAAAGTGACGGCACGGTCTTTGGAGTTGGTGAGCAACGCCCACTTGCCTCGGCGCTGGGCCTCGGACTCGCGGGTACAGCCGATGGCACTTATCTCCAGGGGGTTATCGCCGTAGCGCCGCTGGAGCTTTGCATCGGTCACAGCAGTGACGTCGGTGTCGTAGTTGTTCAGTGGATTGTCGTAGCTGATCAGCGCACGGGTGTAGCGGGTACGCTCCGACGCACTGGAATAGGTGAACTTTCCGTCGATGACGTTCGCCCGGGTGTATGCAAAGTCGAAGTCGGTTGCGCGCGGCATATCTGCCAGGGTGAACACCTGGCCCTGAGCCCAGTAGGTCATGCCTCGGTATATGGTCGAGATGTCGCGCAATAGCGACCAGGCGTCAGCCTTGCTCTGCAGGTTCAAGTTGCAGATGAAGCGCGGCTCCTGGCCGCCCTTCCCGTTCGGCACCAACTGGTCGCAATACTGCGAGATGCGGTACAGCTCCCACTTGTCCACCATCCATGGCTTGATGCGGCGGCCCAGGCCGAAGCGATCTGCGGTGGTGATGTCGTAGGTCATCCAAACCGCATTATCGGTCCAAGCCTGTTTGAATGTGCCGTCCCAAACGCCGGAATAAGTACGCGATACCGGGTCATAGTTGCTCGGTACCTGCATCTTCTTCAGTTTTGTCTCCACCGTGACGGCCGGAATGCTGCGGAACTGCTCGGCGGAGAATTCGATGTAGAGCAGCGCAGTATTTGGGTAGCGGATCTTCGCGTCGATCACCTCGGTGAAGCCGGCGATCTGCATGGTGTCGGAGATTTTGTTGTTGTTCTGGTTGATGGTGAGGCGTGTGATACGCATCAGCCAGCCGGTGGTGGCCTTGGGCAGATCAATACGGCGCGTGCGCTCGTACAGGCTGGTGGTCTTGCCGTCGACAGCCTCGCTCAGAACCTGATGATAGGCGCCGCCGTCGGTGGCGAGCTCAACCTTGTATTCGATCCGGTAGCCATTGACGTTGCCGCCAGAGTCCACGGACTGAAGCGCAGGCCACGCAAAACGGACGCGAACAGCGGAAAGCTGGGTATTGCTGATGGCTCGCACCCACGGCGTCCCGCTGCGCAGCTCGGTACTGATCGTGGTCTCGTTCTCGATCGATGGGATGCCTTGGATATAGCTCTGGTCCACGGCCCCGGTGCGCCACTCCCACTTCACGTTCGGGAAATTCATGTTGCCCTGGGGGTCTTGCAGTGGGGTGTTGTCGAGGTAGATGTCCTTCGCGGTAGGCGTTCCTTCGAACTCACCTTCCCCTACAGCGATCAGCATCTTGGCGATAGCGACAGAGCGCAGGCTGTCCGGCGCCTCGGTTGGGGTTTTTGGCTTCTCGGAGCCGCCCTTGGCACCGTAGATGTCGAGCTTCTGTGCTGCGCCCATGCGTTTCTCCAGGCAATAAAAAACCGGCTCATGGCCGGCTGTGGTGGTGCGGATTTCGCTACATCTGATCTTCTGCATAGATAGCGGCGCTGATGATCGCTCCGCCTACCCGGCGTTTGCCGTAACAAAGCGGAACCGGATTGCCAGACGCCGTTGTGTTCTTGGCGCTGCCGAAGGCGTAACCGGGTGTGTTTTCGGGCGCGGCGCTGGTCTTAAGGCCGCCGGCCTGTGGGCTGAGCATTTGAATCACACCACCCAGCACCATCGACCCGCCCATCATGATCAGGGCCGAGCCAAAAGGCGCACCTGCACCAAAGGTGCCGCCGGTGATGACGAGGCCGACGACGATCAATACTGCGCCGATAATGGTCTGCAGTGCCCCGCCTCGCTTGCTGCCGGTGATGACTGGAGCGATGCGGATGTCACCCTCCCCCGTGAATCCAAGTTCCTTTTCTGCCAGATTCGTCTTGCCGCGAAAAACGGCGAACTCGATCCCTTTGGATTTTGCGTTGGATAGGAAGCGCTCAAAGCCTGGAATTTGAACGCAAAGAGCTTTCACCGCCTCGGCGGGAGACCTCACAGCCATTCGGAATGAGCGCCCAAACTGCCGAAGCTGGCCGTAAAGCAGGATCGTGGTCATGGGCTGATAATTAATGGCCAGTGCCGCCATGTGCTTTTCTCCGGACAGTAAAAAGGCCCGCCGAAGCGAGCCTTGTTTGAAAGTGGTTACTGCTACAGGCAGCCCTGCAGCGCGCCCAGTCTTTTGTTGGCAATCCAGTTGCCAACCACTACGTAGTACTTTGCCTCAGATCCGGTGCCCTTTGGCTGTATATCAACAAAGTACTGCGAGCCCTCAGTGAATACCGTGTATCCGGTGTCGCGGCCAGGCTGAAGCGTTGCGCCAGGCGTACCGCCGAAGATCGACTGGTTCTGCCATTCGTACTGGACGCATTTGGCGAGCGCGGCATCTGTCTTCTTGGAGGTCAACACCTTGTAAGGTCCGCTTTGGCGTGCCTCATTCATCGTAGGCGCCATACACCCCGCCAGCATCGCCACCGCTGCCGCTGCTATCAAAATACGCATGTCGTTCCCTCTTTGGTTTGGCGGGACTGTAGCACTCAGGGGGAGATGCAAAAAGCCCAGCACGGGGCTGGGCTTGGGCATCATGCTTAGCGAAGGGCAGACTTTGAACGGATTGTTATTTCGACTTGCTCAGCATCGACACTAAATCGTCTAGCGACTGACTTCGAGGCTTCTTCAATATCGAAGCTTGGCAAAACATCCGCAGGCCTTTGTTTAGCGCCTTGAGACAAGCCCTCTTGAATCGGGGTCAACTGATACCCAGTCAACCAATGAATTTGGCTAAATGGAGTTGAGAGCCGCGAGGATAGCCCTTCGACGTTGTCCGAAAGTAGAGAAAAACTCGCCGATCTCTTGCAATCATCACCGACTTCAAAGCTCCATCGATCAATCTCGCCAATCGACTTCATCCTTCCATCTACAACAAAGGCAACGTATCGGCACCGCCTCAACGCTTCAAGCGACGACTTGTAGCTATCAGGTATATCGAAGCTCCACGGCACCAAAACATTCTGATACTCGGCACCATTTAAATGCACTACGACACCAACCCGTTCCTTCTCTTCCGTGGTAATACTCACAACTGGACTCCTTTTCATTGGCCAAGTGCCATCATCCCCCGTAAACAATTTGAATTCCACCCTGTCCAAGCATCCAGCGTGGATGGAATGCCAGTAACGCCCAAACCGCACACGATAGTAGCCTCTGGCCTTTATGAAATGGACTTTCAGAGGACCGAGCATGAACGACCCCCAGCAAGCTCTAGAAAAAATCGACGAGCTGATTCGCGCAGCACGCGCCACGGATGATCTCTTCTCGCGTGCAGCAGCTTTCTCCGCAGTATCGATATTGATACTGCGACTGGACGATTATTTTGAAGAGAAAGCCTCCTACGCAGGAGAGAACCTAGAGCGACTTCGGTTCCATTCGGCGGCGATGCTGGGATACGACATCACGAACGGCCACGGAATTGAGGAGCACCATGTTTGGGCGCTGAGCGCTATCTCGGCGCTGAATCATGTACTCCATAAGCTCAAAGCATAAAGGATTTCCCCAGTCCTTCGCCTGCAAGCCCAAGGACTGGGATTGCGCCAATATCGGCGCATTTATGACCTGGAGGTCAATGTGAACGAAGGACAAACCATCTTCCCCTACATCATCGTCACCTCGAAAGAAGACTACATCCCCGTAGCGACCAAATTCGCATACAAAGATGTTGAGGTGGGGTGCGGTGTCATTACGTTTCTTTCAGAGTCGAGCTTTCAAACCATTTCGGACGAGCTTAAGGCCGTAGGCCCAGGGTATGCCTTAATACTAGCCGACAACCTTAACTACTTTGGTGACGGTAGTTTCTCCAGGACGTTCCACCACATCAACTGATCTTGAGGCAGCCGCCGGTAAAAAGAAGCCTGCCACCAACAACTTCGATTTTACCGCCTTCGGAGAGCTTGTACGGGCCGCTGAGCAAATACTCGGCGCGCCCATCTTGAACATCAACCTCTACCGGCTCGCGGTTTGGCTTGCTCCCCAGCATTGATCGCCAAGCGATTACCGGGCTGAACTGATCATTCTTCTGCATACACTCTCCTGCGGCCATGCCGCGTCATGTTGGTTGTCTTGCGTCTTTGTGCCTGAGGATCAGGCGTGTCCGGTCATTCCAAGGGCCGCCGTAGACGATTATCTCGGACGGCCTACCGTACAGGTGGTGTAGGAGGAACGGTCCGGGGCCGAAAGTGCCCGACTCTTCACCAGGTAACGACGGATCGGTACTCAGGTAAATCCCAGCGTGGTTAGGGTGAACTGTCCGCCCCACATGCATAATGATCAAATCGCCGCGCTGCGGCCGGTCGACGCGCACGAAGCCCGCAGCCTCGTAGTTCGCCTCGTACAAGCTGGCGTTCTTCGCACTCTCCCACCAGCCGTCGGTGCGCTGGAAGGCTTCGAATTCCAGGCCCCACTCGCGGGCATACCAATCGGCGCACACCTGCCAACAGTCCCAGGCGCCGTGCACAAACGGGCGCTTGAGCAGCGGCGTGCTGCCTGTTGGCGTGATCGTCCGCAGGTCGCCTTCGGGCCAACTCAGGATGTGCCAGGGCAAAGTCGTGGCCTCGCACATGGCCAGGTCATGCGGTGACGGTCTGCTGGTGGCGTCCGGGTGCGAGTGAACGATGCCGATCACCTCGCCCAAGTCTTCCGCAGCAGCGTAGTTCTCAGGATCCAGCCGGAACTCTTCGCTCGGTTCCGTGGCGATGTTCCGGCACGGGTAGTACTTCTGCGCCCGGCCAACGGCCAGCAGCAGGCCGCAACACTCACGGGGGTATTCCTCTGCAGCGTGCGCCTGGATCGCCGCGATGATGTGCTTGCGCATGGTCAGCTCCGGGCAATCAGGGAAACGGCGGGGAATCCGCCGAAGGACAGTTCGTTGTTCTCGCCGAAGCGCAGTTTGCAGGACGACAGGCACCCTTTGCACTGATCCAGAGCCGGGTCATCCGTGGGGCTGTCCTCGTCGTCGAACATGGCCGCACCGGTGTAGCCGCAGTCCGGCCCCCGGTAACCATTGGTCATGGCCCAGTGGCAGAACGTTGTCATCTGCCGGCCGGGCAAACCGTGGTTATCGATCTCGCCCGGGGAGGACAGCTCCCAGACCACCGCCTCGCCGTCCTCGCTTGTTTTCTGGTCGATGTACCAGATCTCCAGCGCCTCCTGGGTTGGGTCGGCAGTCGGGTTGCCTTCGGGGAAGTTCGCCGCGTCCAGATACTGGGCCAGCGTCTCGCGAACCGTCAGCTTGAACTTGAGCATGTCCTCGAAGGCAAGGCACAGGGCTGTGACACGCCCGTTGACGTTGCCGGCGGCGAAAGTCGGCCGAGAGGCGGTACCGTCGCTGCTCGAAGAAATACCTTCAATCTGCACCGGCCAGGCCGCGTACTCTTGGCCCTGCCAGATAATCGACTTGGCGGGCAGATCCTCTTCGGAGCCCTCGTACGCGAGCAATTCCTCTGGCGTGTGCGGGATGGCGTGCCCGTGGAAGCGCAGGTAATCGGCGCCGTATTCCGTCCCGTCAATTTCAAACAGGCGAATCTCTCCGCCGGGCTCCAGTTTCTGGATGTCCGTGATCAGTGCCATGGGCGGTTATCTCAGGGATGAAAGGTTTGCTGGAAAGTCGCGTTGATGGCGTAGACCTGGCCGCCACGGTGCACAGGCTTGTAGCCGTTGCACTTGTAGAGGCCAAGCTCGCCGAGGGGCGGCTCCCAGAGGAAACCCTTTGCTCCCTTGTGTCGGTCGAGGAAGGCCATGATGTCCTTGATGCGGCCCTTTATGCCCGTGAAGGTCACGGGCCAGGATTGCGACCGGTTGTTGAGGCCATCCTCGACCGACTGCTCGTAACCATCGCCAAACTGCTTGGAGCGGACACGCTGGGCGATATCTCCCTCCGCGCCCTTCTCTGTCGCCCAGGTGAATCGTTCGATAGCCATCATCGCCCCTTGATTGCGTTGTTGATCACGCCACCCTGGCGCATGTCCTTGTTCCGCAGCTCCTGATACTTCTGCTCAACGAACGTCGCCAGCTCCTTGCCGAAGAGGTCATAGCCAGGCGCGTCAGCGGTTGACGATGCGTTTCCGTCGCCGTCGATATGTACCTCGACATTGATCTGCGTTCCGCCAGACCCGCTGCCGCCCATGGCCATGACGCCGAGCTTGCCGCTCGACGTCCGGGTCAGGGGCATAATTGCCTCCTCCCCGGCCTCACCCATAACGCCGGTCTTGCCGTTGGCCATGCCAAACGCCGTGGGTTTGCTGACGATTGAGTTCGTGAATGCACCGCCATCGGCGAACAGCTGCACACCGCCCGACCATGCGCCGCCGTTGGCTTGTGGGAAGTAGGTGTTGGAGTAACCAGCCGCCGAGGCGCCGAGATTCGACGACGCTGCGCCAGCGGAACCTGCAGCGAGACCATTACCTCCGCCGGCCGCACTGCCACCGAAGTAACTTGCTGCCGCCCCCACCAAACTACCCAGCAGCGCCGAACTGGCCTGGCGTGTGGCAATGCGCGCCATGTCCGCAAGGATGGACTTGGTGAAGTCGGCAAACGATGCCTTGCCCGAAATGGCGAAGTTGACCAGTGAGTCCTCCATGGAACTGAAGGCATTGCCGAACAGGCTTTTGGTTTGCCCGGCGATGTTGCGCGCCGAATCCAGGTAGTTATCCCAGGCTGCCGTTGCGCCCTTCGTCCAATCGCCCTGGGCATTCTCCACATCCGCATAGTTCTGCCGGATCTGGTCGGTGGCGGCCTTGTTCGCATCGGCAAGCGCCTGCGACTTCCGCTTGAACTCTTCCTCCGACATGTTGCGCGAAGGATCGGACTTCTGGTTGGCAAGCTCCAGCGACTGCTGAGCAAACCGGTCCTGCTGGCTGTTCAGCTCGCCGCTGAGCGCGTTCTGGCGATCGCCTTGCCCTACGCCGAGCACTGCGCGCTGACCTGCAAGCTCCAAGGCCCTCTGTTGCTGCCCCAGCGCCTGCACGTACGTGCTGATCGCCCGCTCCTGCTTTGCCAAGCGCCCGGTTTCGTTGGTTGCGAGCACTTCAAGCTGGCTGTCCGCGTCCTTCTGCGCCTTGACCATCCCGGCGCGCGCGTCGGCGATCTTTTGGTCCAGCTGGATGCTTTGCGCAGCCGACGTGGACTTCTTGCCCTTGGCGGCCTCAAGCGCCGCAATCTCTGCTTCGTAGGCTGCCGTTGTCTGGTCGAGCTGATTCCCGATCAGCGCCTGGCGCCGCAGCAGATAGTCTTCCTCGGACAGCAGGCCGGCCTTTTGAGCTGCTTCCAGTTCCTTCTGGTAATTTTTGTAGGTGTCGGTGATCGCTGCAAGGTTGTTCTTGGCATCATTGAAGCTCGTCAGGTCAACCTGGGTGCCGGCTGTTTTGGGATCCTTGAACTTCTCATTGATGTTGGCAATGTTCTTGTCGATCGCCGCCTGATTGAGCCGGGAATCTTTCGGGTCGATCTTGCGGATATCCTCCAGCCATTTCTTGTACTCCTTTACCGCCTCGACGCGCTTTTGCTCGTTCGTCCATGAAGACTTTGTGAGTGCATCGATCTTACCCATGGACGACACTGCATTGCCCTGAGCCTTCGCTTGTTCGCCCTCCCACTTGGCAATATCGGCCTGAGCTGCCTTTTCGTCCTCCAGCATATTCAGGCGGTTTTGCCTGAACTCGATCATCTCTTTTTTATTTTGGAACAGCCCAATGTTGCCTTTCTGTGCATCAGCCAGATCGCGGCGAGCTTGCTCAATATCTGCGTCAATATCAGGACGACCAATGTTCTTTATTCCGTCAGCGGCGCGCGCTACAGTGTTGTAAGCCCTTTCCCATAGGCTTAGATTCGCCAATATCTTCGGCGTGCGCTCATTGATCGCGTCAGCGTAGGACTCGGTCGCCAGCTTCACGGCTCCCGCGTGGTCGCCCTGCTCTTCCAGCGCGGCGATCTGCGAGTAAACCGAGGCAGTCAGGTAGTGATACTGCTCGTTGAGCGCAGCGGATGCCTTTACCGGGTCATCGGCCAGCTTCACGAACTCGGCAACCGTCTCGCTTACTGCCTTGCCTGTGGCTTCCTGCATCGATACGGCGGCATGGGTGATGCCTTCGAAGCTTTCGCCAGCGATCTTGCCATTATCTGCGAGCATGGCCAGAACTGCCGCAGCCTGGCCGGTGGTGCCCACGGTAGCGCTGACCTGCCGCGCCATATCGCCCAACTGGCCCGCACTCACGCCGGCGTAGTTGCCAGTAAGGATCAGCGACTTGTTGTAGCTGTCCTGCTCTTCGCTGCCTTTGTGGTAGGCGTAGGCCAGGCCGCCCACAGCGGCGGTAGCCAGGGCCAGCGGCGCCAGAATTGCGAGAAGTCCAGCAGCGCCGGCACTAGCACCTGCGCCCAGCTGAGCCACAGCGCGAACACCACTCCCCCAGTCACCCGACGACAGCGCATTACCCAACTGCACCACGTTTTCCTGAGCTTGGCGGGTGCCGAGCCGCAGCTTGTCGAAACCGGTGGTGGTCTTTTCGAGCTTGGCGTAATCCTTATCGATCTTGCTCAGGGCAGTGTTGTACTGATCCTGGCTGATGCGCCCCTCATCCAGGTGCTTGCCAAGCTGTTCGACCTGCGTGTCCAGCTTTGCCAGTGCTGCGCGAGCCGGGTCGATGGCACCCAGAAGGCTGTTCAAGGCCTTCTGTTCATCCATCGCAGACTTGGCCAGGGCGATCTGCTGCTTGTCCAACTGAGCTGAGATCTTAGCCGCCTCAGCCTCACCATAGGCGCCGGTCTTGGTCAACTTTGCGAGAGCGTCACGCTGCTTCGCCAGGTCCTGAGTGGTTTTGGCGCTGCTGGAAAGCGATTTCTCCAGGGCCTGCATTTCGTTCATCAGCGAAACGGCGGACTGCTCGGCCCGGCCGCCGGCCTTCGCCATATCATCCAGGCTCGTTTTTGCCTGGATTGCATCTGCCGAGTCGATCTTGACGCCGAGTTCTGCAATGTTCATCGACTCACCTTGAATAAGTGCCCGTGGTTACGGGCTGTTTTCCCTTTCCTCCGCCATAACGCGCAGGGCTTCGCCTTCCAGCACCTGAAGGTCAGGGAAGATTTCGGCGAGTTTCTTTTTCTTGATGCCGAGGAAGCCGGCCACGTCGCGGATGCTGCTGTAATCGAGACCGATCGCGCCGCCGGCGCCTGCCCGCCATTGGGTAGACATGCGATTGAACAGCAAGAAGGCTGGCCAAAGGCACGGCCAAATATCGAACTCTTCTTCCATGTCCTCTGCGTCCCAGCCGAATGCAGCGATCTGCTCGGCATCCGGCGGGGACTCATACAGGGCGCGGGCGGCGCGTATCAGTTTCCCGTGCGGGCCTTGGAATAAGCATCCTGATAGGCGTCTACGACTGCCTCGGTTGTGCCATGACAGGACGTCACCAACGCCTTGATGCTCTCGTCATCAAACTTATCGTCGAACTCCCAAGCCACAACCAAATCCTTGATTTGCTGAATCTGGTTTTCGGTGTCAACGGCAACGATTTCGGACACGGAGGGTTTTTCGCCGAACTTATCGAGGCCGTCCTTGCGCCGCTGGTTCCACTCATCGAACAACGCTGCAAGCTCAATACGGTTTCGGTATTTGAAGGTGAAGCCCACCTTCACCGGATCCTGGCCGACTACAGGGACCATCACGGCCCCCAGAAACGTCGGTGATTGGGCAATCTTGAATTTCGCCATGATTAAGCTCCGCCGCCAGCAGCAACAGGCGCGCGATACGCAGTGATTTCCGCGTTAATGGTGAACCCGAAGGAGACAGCAGCGCCTTCGTTGCGCACCAGCGTCGGCGTCTTGTTGAAGGAGGCATAACCGGCGTAGTAGATCGTTTTGCCGTTGGGCAGCGACATACGCAGGATGCGTACTTCCTTCTCGCGGTCAGCCTTATCGAGCTCTTCGTACCAAGCCAGGCTGTCATCATCGGCCAGCTGAAAGGCGAAGGCCTGCGCATTCTTAGTGGTCGGGATCTGCTTGTCGCGGCGCGCTTCGAGCGGCGCATAAGTCCAATATTGCTGCTCGCCGCCAGACATGGAATTTCCGATCACCTGGTTGACCGCTACCCAGCCGGTAACTTTCTTGGCAGTGCCGCCGCTGATGCCGTCCGGGAAGAAAGCAACATTGGACGTGTCAATGCCTTCCAGGGTAAATGCGCCTGCGGCAGCGTTGGATACCCGCACAGCGCGCTCGTTGATGTCCTCCCAGCCCGAGGTGACGAGCAGAATATCGCCATTGGCAAAGCCATTTGCGGCGCTGGTGGCGACACCGGGGTTCGCGTTGCTGATTGCGGTGATCAGCTTGGCAGCAGCGAACCCGCTGGAAATCGAAAGCGTTGCCCCGTTGGGGAAATAGACAGACATGGGTTTTCCTCTTTGCAGAAATGACAAAACCCGCTCAATGGCGGGTCAGGATTTGCCCAACGGGCGGGTTATGGCGTGGTGTCGGACCGGTAAGAGAACGACAGAGGTACCGTATAGGCTGAATCGCCAGTAATACCTGGGCCGACATCCACGGGAGTCATCGGTGTGACAACGAAGCCATTCTTCACATCGCGAACGTACAGCGGGAATAGGGCGATGATCTCGGCAGCAATAGGGTTGGTCTTGCTCTTGCCGGTCCCCGCCGGCGCGATGATGCTGACTTGAAACACGCCTGTGTACAGCCGATGATCGCCGCCGAGCGTGTTGCTTGCGGTATCGCCGGGGATGGTGAAAGCCCGCAGATAAGTCTCGCCCTCCCCCGGCATGTAAGCGGTGTTCTCGAACACGATCTTCAACTTCTCCAACCTGGCAGTGTTCCAGGCGATGAGCTTTGCCTCGTAGATCGAAGCGATGATTGCGTGACTCATACCTGGTTGTTCCTGATGGCCTCCAGCACGATCTGCTGGAAGCGAGCCACGGTTACCCTGACCATACCGCCGGGGGCCTGGGTGGAATGGCCGAACTCCAGCGGGATCGCATAGGGCAAGTTGTTGATGATGTAGGCCATCTGGCCGGCGGTGAAATCGCTCATGGCGGCGACCAGCGCAGCGGTGGTTTCAGCACCACTTGGGTCTACCTCGTCGAAAGTGACGCTCTCGACCACGCCGAGCGATATGTGCCAGTTCGCACGGAACCGGCCGCCGACGTAGCCTTCGGGCGCCTTGATGTCCATGCCGTCATTGAGCTTGCGGCCCTTCTTGAGCCTGCCACCCTTCGTGAGGTTTTCCGGGTCACTGCGCAGCGCGCTATTGTGGTCGTCGACGGCCTTGTTGTACTGGTTCGCCACTGCGTTCTGCGCCCAAATCTCCGGGCTACCCACGGGAGACATGCGGATCAGGCTGCTGCCGACCTCAATGATGATCTCGCGCACGCTGGCGTTGATGGCTTCACTGGTTTGGGCGGCGAACTCGGCCAGACTCAAGGCGAAGCTGCCGGACTGGCCGGCGCCTGCCCGGCTCACGACCGCACCTGCAGCTCATACAAGATGGGCGTACCGGCCGGATTGACCTCTTTCAGTGGCGGCACGATTGACCAGGTGCGGCCTTGGGCAACCACCTTGTCGAGCAGACCCGGCGCCCAGGCCAAACCCTGCGCGGCGATCTTGAGCTTCTTGTCGCCCTGCTTTATGAGACTGTTGTTTTGGAATTCGAGGCCGGTAAAGTCGAGCAGGATGCCCTGGGCGGTTTGCTTTGCGGTCGCACCAGGTGTTTCGCCTCCCGTCTCGGGGTCGTACTCGCCCGGCTCCGTCTTACTGATGATCACAGGCTGGCCGAACTCTGCGATCATTTCCAGAGCCATCACGGCCATTTCGTCGTAGAAGGCCATGGTGGCTCCAGTGTTAAAGAAAGCTACCGAGACGCAGATTTACCAAACTGGTATTCATTAGCGGCATCAGTTCGAGCTTTACGTTCGAGCAATAATTGATCGGCTGCTTGAGCTGCTTTAGCAGCGGCTTGTGCCAGAGAATGATCCCCTTTAGCGATCAAGCCATTGAGTGCTGCAGCTGCAAACTCATCCCACGTAGCCGTATCGTTTCCAAAAAGCATTGCAGTCATAATCACCTCCGATTCATGAAGGCACAAAGCTACCATTACGCACGGATTGCGAACAGCCCGCGCTTTTGTAGGTAGTCGGCAAACTGCGTCGCGCTCGGCCGATCCGGCGCCGCCGGCAGCAGTCGACCGCTGGTATTTGAGATCGCCGCGTACTCGCGAGTCACCGCCCCTTCGACGCGCTCCAGAGTGACAGCACCCTTGCGCTTCTCCACTGGGTCGATGTCGTCTTGATGGATCTCGGCGGCCAGGGCCATCTGGCCATACTGGATCCGCGCCGGCAGGTAATTGTCTGGCTTGATCTGGCAGTCCAGCTCAACACCCCGACGCGGCCACGCCAGCGCTTGCTCGCTGCTCATCTTGCGGCCTTTCCAGGTTTTTCCATCCATTGCCAAGGCAGCCCGGCGCAGCAGCGCTTCCTGCTCGGGAACGCCCGCGGGGATGACCGTGCCGAATTTCACGGCATACAGGGCCAGATCCTCGGCACTGGCGTAGCTTTCGGCGTCAGGCTTGCCGGTGCCGTCCTCGATGATGAGTGTCATGCGTCAACTCGCTGGAATGGTTTGAGAGCGGCCACCGGGTCACCGGCAGCCAGCATTATCACGCCTTCGGCAGATCAGCGACGAGCTTTTCCAAGGATTCTTTCGAGGCGTTTGCCCGGTATGGCACCTTCGCTTCGTCGAGCTTGGCTTTCAGCGCCGCGATTTCTCCAGTCTCATCAACCGGCGGCGAAATGGCGGCCTTCTTCAGCGCTTCAACCTCGTTGCGCAGTGTATCTACAGTCACGAGCAGGCCGTCACGCTCAGTAGTCAGCTCTCCAACCGAGGTGTGGATGGTGCCCAGTACGCCAAACAATCGCAGCGCAATTTCGCCAACTTCGGGTCGCTGAATTTCGCCAGCCTCCATGCCATCAGCCAGGAGAATGACCGCGCCATTTTCAGTCCGCAGCCTGGCAATTTCCTCTGCCAGCTCATCGGGCAGTGCCGCTGGCACGCTGACTGCGGAAGGTTCCGGGACCTCAGCAACCGAAACGGCAATGCCTGCGGCCTCATAGGCGGCGACGATGTCTGGATGGTCGCCAACGACCACCACTGCCGTCGCGCCGCGTTCAATGCCGCGAAATAGACTGGCAGTCCGGTAACGCTTCTCCGGCTCAAAGCCCTCAAGCTGGTTCGTGTAAATCAGTTCCATGGGAATCTCCGTAGCGGCCGTTGCCGACCGCTTCCTGGGGTGAATATCAGCCGCCAGCTGGTGGTGTAGTGGTGAGAGTGATCATCACGCCTGCGGTGACCTTGTTGCTGTCGGCGTGCTTGACCCAGTTGGCCGCAGAACCGACAGCCGCCAGGGTTGGGTTCGCGCCCCCGGCGGTTTCCTTCCAGCTGTAACCCAGGACGTCAATGTTGACGGTTCCCTCGGCGCGGTAGCCGATGCCCAGGTTTTCCTCGTCGTCCACGTTGTACGAGCGAAAGCCGGGGGCCTGGGATTCGGTGATCACTACGGCATTCGGCAGCAGGCCGAAGATCACGTCCGATGGCGCGGTGTCGGTCACCAGTACGGGCTTGCCCAGGGTGCCAGGCAGGCCGCCATAGATAACGACGCCAGCCTCTTCGTAGATTTTGTTGGTGATGGCCTCGTCGACGATGTCGAAGTACGCACTGGAGTGCATAACCCACAACGCAATGCGGCCGAACTTGTCGCCGAATTTGCGCATGCCGCGGGTCAGCGTCTTCTTGCCATCGGTTTCGATGTTCGCCGAGACCACCATGCCGGCGTTGGAGCCGATGGCTGCGCGCAGCGCGGCGGTGGCGTACTGGATGAAGCCTTCCAAGGTCGCGTCGGCAACGTCGGCACCGATGATCTGGGAGAACTCATCAACCGGGCGGCCGCGACGCTTGAACGCCTCTTCGGTGGTCTGGTACGGGCCGTATTTCCACGGTGCTTTGACACCGACGGCCTCACCGGCGCCGATCTTTTTGGCGGTCACCTTTCCGGTGGAGTTGACGTCGCGGTGTTCCAGCGAGCCGCCAATCTTGTAGAAAGCGCGCTTGCGGAAGTCGCCCTCGATCAGCTCGTTGTCGAGGACGATCGCGCCATTGGAAGATGCGTTGAACACATCCAGGTTGTCCTGGACGCGCTCCAGGTATGCGGTTTGCGCCTCATCGTTGTAGATGATCAGGTCGCTGTTGACGGTTGTCGCCATGGGTATTTCCCCTTACTTGGGCAATTGCAGGAATGCGGTTTGGCCGTGCTTGCGCTGGTATTCGCGCTTTTGCTCGGAGGTCATTTCGGAGCGCTTGAATGCAGCCTGGCCGCCGCCCCCGCCCGGGGCTTGTGTCCCTGAAGCCCTTGGCCACAGGTGGGGTGCGCTTTCGCGCAGGGATTCCGCCCATTCGAGCGGAGTCAGAGGGGTCTTGCCGTCTTTGCCGAGGATGGTCTGTCCATGCTCATCGACGGCGACCGCTTCGCCCTCTTCGTTCAGAGAGAACACGCCTTTGGCGCGCAGGATGATGTCGTCGGTTGCTTCCGGCAGTGCGCCAGCTTTCAGTGCAGCGCCGCGCACCGAGTCGCCCAGGACCTTGCCCTGGAACTTGGCGGCGAAGGCTTCGGCCTTCTCGGCGCGGACGGTGATAGCCTTCAACTGCTTGTCATAGTCGCCACGCAAGCGTTCGGTGCGGCGGTTGAAGACCTCGTCGACCTTGCCCTCGGTCAACAGCTTGGTTTCTTCGTCCTGGCCCGCACGACTGAGCAGGCCTTTAACGGCGTCGATGTCGATGCCTTCGAACTGGGTCTCGAATTGGGTCAGCTTGCCGGTGGTTTCCTTCAGCTTGCCCAGCAGCTCATTGTTTTTGGACTTCAACCCAGTCACGGAGGCTTCAACGGCAGTCGCGATAGCGGCCTTGATTGCCGGGTTTTCCAGGTCGATCTCGTTTTCTTCTGCCACGTTGATGCACCCCTTGGGTTTGGTCGGCCCGCTTTGCAGGCATAAAAAAACCCCGGCAATTAACCGAGGTCTTGTTTGTTAGCCCTCCAATTACGGAGCGCAGCTATCAATGATTATTAGAATTTTTCCAGCCGGCTGAGAATGGCTTCAAAGACCGATTCGGCGACTGCCTGATAGCGATCATCGCTATCCAGGACAATTTCAAAATTTATTCCAGGTATCGATAAATTGATGTGGTTCGATTTTTTACCGATCACTGCGGGGATGGCGATGTCGGACTTCGGTAGTCCACCGTCGCCGCCAAGGCTCACAACAAGTTCGAAGTGGACCGACTCTCCATGTTCAAGCACTGCAAGAGTCGAGAAAACGTTTGATCCATTCTCTGAGACTATTCGCACTATATCGGTGTCGACAACAATGAGCCCGAGGTGCTTCCGAACGGCATCACGAATTTTCGTGAGCGCATCTCTCGCCTCTTGCCTATAAACAATCAACGCCTGAGTGTTCACCGCGTATGCATCTGAAAGCTGCTTATATCTCGACATTTTACGCTACCTTGAAATCCATTTAAGGTACGAAATCTAAATGTTTGCTCTTTCAAATGCCAGCGGCTCTAGCCCTTTCATTTGCACCAGAGTCAGCGGCGCGAAGTTCCGATCAAGCTGCAGTTCGGCGAAGCGCTCGACGGTCAACCCGCCCTCCCGGAACAGCTTGGCCCGGATCGGGCCGATAGCCACGTTCTGGAACGATGCCGGCTGCTGCTGGAGCCAGTGGTAGTAATCCAGGCTCGCACTGACCTGCTGGCCGCCATCGGCACCCAATGAAGCGCGGGTAGCACCTTTGGCGAACATCTCACTGAGCTTGGTCAGCAGAATGAAGGTGGTTCGGCAGTTAGGGTGAAACGGTGGCCGAGGCCCCGAATCAACCGGAAACCGTCGTTTGTCCATCGACCGACATTGCTGACTGGTCTTACTGTCCAGCGTGGCCACCATCTGGATCTCTTTCACGATATCCGTGTTGGCCTTGGCCACCTCCATCCGCGCCTGGGACGACACATGCTGAATGGCGGTGTGAACGACCGTGCTGGCATTGCGGTTGGTGGTGGCCAGGATGCCGTCTTTGTAGCCTGCCGCTTTGGTGCCGCGAATGTTGCGGATGATCTGGAAGTTCGTCTGCCCTTCGAAGAAGCCCTGCCGGATGGTGCCGGTAACCCGTTCACGCTCTTCACCGGTCCAACCCTTGATGAAGGCCTTCAGCAGCTTCCCGCCGCCTGTGCCGCGCACACTGAGCGGATTCGTCAGCACTGCCGAACGGATCGCAGCAGCCGTTGGTGCTACCACATCGAGCGACACGCCAACCGGCGCCGACCTGGCAAGGTTGGTCGCCTCAAATTCGGCCTCGTAGTTGGCGATGTCCACCAGGTCCAGGTTCAGTTGCACGCTATAGCGGTCGAAGATGCCCAGCAGTAGGCTATCCACCTCCTTCAGCAGCGCTTCCAGGCGCTTGACGTTGTACTCAGTCAGGTCCGACTGGGTCAGCCGATCCCGTATAGATCGGTCAATCTCCTTGAGGAAGGGTGCAAACTTGCCCACCTCCCCCGCCTTGAGCTTTTCGAGGAAGACCGCGTGCCGGATCGTAGCGTCAAGGATTGCTTGGTTTGCGGCCATTTGGTTTGTCCTCATCGTCCAGACCTAGACCGTCGCCCTGCTCCTGCAATTCACCGTCGATCTGCAGGTCTGTACGCTCTGGCGCAATCAGGCCCAGCTTGCGCAGGTAGGCCCGAAGGTCTGCCTTGGCGAAGCCGCCTTGCTGCCACAAGCCAACCAAGGCCGTGATCATCTGCGGATCAGCCGTGAGTTCGACGAACTCCTGATTCACCTGGTAGGCGACCTTCTTGTCAGCAATGCCCATGTAGGCGCAGCACCACATGATCGCCCGGGTGTAGGCCTCGCTGACGTTTGCCACGCAGCCGGCCAGAACCGAAGTAGATGCCGACTGATCGCCGCGGGACTCCGTTGCGGTCTTGGCGGTCAGTGACGCCACCACCATCCGGGCACCCAGTTCGATCATCATCTGATTCTTGTCGGCCATAGCCTCCTTGACCAGAGTGTTCGGCAGTGGTTGCGCGTAGCCGAACTGGCCACCGGACGGCAGCATCATCGGCGCCCTGGAGCCGACATAGACGCCGTTCTTCTCCATCCAGTCGCGCCACTGCTCGTCCAAGCCAGAGATCCACGGCTGGGCCTGGCCGCACCAGAAGACGCTGTCTTCGTAGTCGGCGCTGTTGCGGTAATGACCCAGGTTGATCATGGCGATGTCGTAGAGAGGCGACTCATCAATGCTTGGATCATTGTTCTGTGCGCCGACGAAGGTGAACGGGATCTCCTTGAGGCGACCGGTTACACCTTCTGGCTTGAACTCTTCAATGACTGCCAGTGGCCCACCACCTTTCGGACCGGACCGGCGCCAAACACGGCAAACGAATCCGTCATCCTCAAGCGCCAGTTCCCGGTACTGCTCAGCCGTCTTGTAGCCGAACCCGTCGGGAATTTCCGGAGACTCGCGCAGCACTACCAGCGTCAAAACGCTATGGCCGTTCACCATACCGGTACGCCAGTTGATGATGTCCTCGGCGCAGTAGGAAAGGATCACCGAGTGCCCACCGATGCCGTCGTCTTGGTGATAGTCGACGTACAGACCGTGGCGACCAGCTTCAAGCACCTTTTCAAGCGTGCCCTGTGAGTGCTGGTAAATGCTCACCCCGGAACCGTTGGCATTGTCCTGCAGGTATTCCAGCTTCTTCGGTACCGTGAGCGTCGGGTCTTTATGAAAGGCCAGGCCCAACAACCCGTTACGAGTGTGCCCGGTGGCGTTCTTGAACACCGCCCGCTCGCGGTAAGCACGGTTCCGGTCTTCGTTTTCCGGAGACTTGTCGTGCGCGTTGATGTATGGCAACCGATCGACAACCCGGTGCTGGCCGGCGCAGACGTCGCGAACGGTGGCCCAGCGGTCCAGCACTGCTGTGTATTCCGCCCGTTTGAAGGAGACGTCGTTGCTCATCGGGCGTATCCCATTTTGATAGCGGTGACCGGTTTGATGATCGGGTACTCGCGGTGGATGAAGTAGCCGCCGGCATCGTTCGCGTGATCGATGCCGGCGGTTTTGTCTGGCTCCCCGTTCGTGCCCCACACCTGCTGCTCCAGGCCATCGGCGTAGGTCGGACAGGTGAGCGGGTTGACCAGGTAGCGGCGCTCGCCCTGCGCATTGCAGAAGACTGCGTTCATTGCGTTGATTCGGTCTTTCACCGGCGGGTTTGCCGCTGGAGCGATGACTGCGAACCCGGCCTGCTTGAGCATGGCAAGGTCGGTGATGCTGGCGTTCACAGACTTGCGCGAATCGCCCGAAGCGTCCGGGTAGATCCTGATCTCGCAGGTTTTCCTGAAGTCGTTGCCGTCGTGCTGCCAGTAGCGCT
The DNA here is from genome assembly GCF_019823005.1 of Pseudomonas sp. DR208. NCBI lineage: Bacteria > Pseudomonadati > Pseudomonadota > Gammaproteobacteria > Pseudomonadales > Pseudomonadaceae > Pseudomonas > Pseudomonas sp. DR208. The sequence continues at coordinate 3,374,593 of NZ_CP081944.1, read as the reverse complement.
CCTTGATGCGGCGGATCATGTCGGGCGTGTCGTAGCCGTCGATCAACTCATCCACTGCCCTGGGCAGCCCCTGGTCGCGTTTGACGTGGGTGATCGCAGCCATCTTTCCGACGTTGAAGTCCATTCCAATGAACAGCGGCTCGCCGGGCTGCAAGGTGTCGAAGCACCCGTTGAGCTTGCGGTCGTAGGCTGTGTAGATGGTGCCGGAGGTCAGGTTGACGAACTGGCCGCGAAGGTACGCCTGGATGAGTTGAGGCGGGTACGACTCCATCAGTGATGCGATGTAGTCATCTGGCAGGTTCAGCTCGTTATCGAACGTGCTGGCCTGCACCAGGCCGTACATGTCATTCAGCGCGGGCTTGTCGCGCAGCTGCTTCACGAACTGCTGGTAGACGAACTTGAAGCCCTCGGGGGTTGTAGTTACGTCCACGCCGTTCTTCAGCCCTGGCAGGTTGTAACGCATCCGGGCAATGATCTTGCGCCAGGCCTGTTGAGCCTTCAGCAAGCTCATCACGTCCAGCTCATCGACCAGGGCCTGGCCGATCTTGAAGCCGACGATGGTCTGCGGCTTCTCCATCGAGCGGCAAATCACAGTGCCGCGATACTGCCGGCCGCTGTAGATGTGAACTTCGTGGTTCGCCTGGTTGATCTTGGTCTTCAGCCCCCAGTCATAGGCCACCTCATCCATAGTCGGATAGAAGATGTCCCGGATCTGCGGGTAAGTCGGTGCGAAGTAGCCAGCGTTGACGCCGGGCCACTCCATGAAGTGCTTACTCAGCGCCGAACAGCCCACCCAGGTCTTGCCTGAGCCGAACCCGGCAACGAACGCACGGAATTTGTGGGGCAGCGTGAGGAACTGAGCCTGCGGAACATTAAGGCTCGGCATTCGGCTTCCTCGCATCCACCACGTCGACCTGGATGCGGGTCGGGATCACCGGTTCATCACCCACCTCTTCCTTCTTGGCTCGGTTGACGTAGATGTCACCGGTTTCTTTCGCCGCCTGCTCGAGGATCTGCATGGCCAGACCGATGTTCTTCATCGATTCGGCCTTCTCCACGAAGCGATTCATGGCGCGGAGGCGGAATGCACGGTTGGCGATTGGGATCTCGGCAGTTTCTTCACGGAAGCGCTTGCGGGTGTCGTTGAACAAGGTCACCCACTTCACAGCAAGTCCCTTCCCAGCAGACTTGGTTGGGTCGTGCGTCTCCACCTGCTGGCGGCTTACCACAACCCCGTATTCGTTCTTGACGGCTTCCACCACCTGGGACGGTGTGTCAAAGCACGCCAGCGCCTGAACGATGAAGCCCTTCACCTCATTTTTCAGGACTGTCATAAATTCTCATCCGTCTAGAGCCTGTCAAGAATCAGGCCGATCTGAGCAGACAGGTTCCGCAGGCCCTCGCAATGTTCAATTTCCCCACCTCGGCGGGACTGTTTGCAGCATCCACCAACGCCTGAACGTCAGGGCTTGCGCCGTAGCGGCGGACGACACCAACGAACTCTTCTACGTCGTGGCCGCGCATCTCAAGCTTTGGCGCGCCCTCCTTGTTGAAGGCTGGCTGGCCGTACTTATCGTTGGCGTGAGCGATGTGGTACAGCTCGTGCTCTACCAGAGCACAGAAGTCGGTGTCGCTGCACTGGGCGCAGTAGTCAGCAGCCAACGTGATGATGAAAGCCGGCAGATCACCGAACCAATCACGCATCTGTTGCTCCATCCGGGCCTTCTGCCAGCCGCCGGCGCGGAACGCTACCTGTTCGGCCTGGCCCAGGACTGTCCGGCCCTGCTTGTTAAAGCTCGACGACGCCCACATGATCCGGATGTCTGCATTCAGAAGGTGGGCATGGTCTTCGTTGTGAATGCTGCCGGTGTCGGCGAGGATCTCGGCTTGGAGCCACTCCCAAACTTCTGGAGCAGGACTCAGCCGCATCGTGAAATCGGCCTGTGTAAGTAGTGAGGGTGGAGGATATGGCCTGTTCATCATTCACCCTTTAAGCTTGAAATAGTGGCCCATAGCCGGTATTTGTGTGCGCCTCGAAAAGTAAGGACGCCCAACTCATGCGAATTCAACAAACTTCCCTCGTCGCCACTGCTCTCGCCGTAATCACCCTTTCTGGCTGTGTGACCGCTCCAACATGGACCAACAGAGGGCCGTCGACGATTGTCACCGCCAAAGGGTTGATCTCTTGCTACGAAGACGCAAACATCATCGATGGAGAGCGGATGCAAGGCACGATTTGCGCCACTCCTGAATCTGGCTTCTTCGGCGGCGGCGAACCAGAGATCTACTTTGGGCCATGGAATCGGAAATTCATGAAGGAACCAGCAAGCACAACAACGGCAGGTGTGACACGAGATTATCAAGGCAAGAAGGTGTTTCTGCAGTGTGACCCGGTATTTGCACCCGGTACAAAGACTGAAACCGGTCGGGCGTGCAAGGTCACCGTCAACGGCCAGCTCCTCGTCACAGCCAATGTTGAATTCAAAAAATAGACCGCTCCGTGCCGCACTCGCCTGCGGCACACCTAAACTGTCAAACCTATCGACGGTCCGAGATGTGGCTACCCGCCCCACTGCTGCTTATAGGCCGCGACGTGCTCAGGAAAGACATCACCATATGCTGGGTATTCAATACCTAGAACGACCACCTCCATGTCATCCGCATCAGAATTAACGGAATAGTCGGCGATGGATGCACCGGAAGCAGTAATTTCTACTCCGTCTAAGCGTACCGTAAATTTGAAATGGCGCTGATCACGCTGGGTAGAGGCTCTAATCTGCTCCTGGATGCCGGAGTATCCTGGGCCTGGAATAAACAAACCATGCGCAACTCCCATGGGTGGATCGCCATGCTCAAAGTCGGACCAACCGATATGCTGCCCATTACTAAAAATCTCAAACCGCGGCATGGCAATGACCTAAAGAGCAAATAAGAATTACCCGAAGGATAACTCATCAGCCCAGTAGCGAGCATTCACCCTCTGCGAGCGGCTTTTCGTCAACATTACTTCCGTTGTCGCGCCACGATTTGGCGCATTCGAAAACGTGGCGCGGATTACTGCTTCCGGCGATCGATGCCTTCCGGCGCCTTCGAGCACCCCATGCAGTGCTCACAGCTCAGCGTCCGGCACAGCCAGGCTTTCACCGGCTGCCAGTACGTGACCATGAAGATGTGACGTGCACCGGCCAGGGCCAGGGACACATGCAGAGTCAGGCCAGCAGTGGTCGGGCCGAAGAAGATGTTCTGGCTGCGGGCCATGACGACGAAGCCGCTGATGGCGATGGTCGAGTAGATCAGCTTCCCAAGGATGCCGTCCCTCACCTTCCCGCTCAATACACACCAGGCTGCCCATAGCGCGATAAGGCCGCATGCGATGGAGTTGATCAATTCAAGATTCATGGTGGATTGCCTCCCCCGAACCGCTGGCGAATAAGCGCCCAGAGGTCAGCGGATTTAATGGCTCGATTGATGGCCGCCAAGAGCGAGCCGCCGAAGGCTCCCAGCAGGAAGCCAATGCCGGCGACGATCTTCGGCTCGGTCACGCCCAGATAGGTGCTGACCATGCTCGTCAGGTAGATCGAGCAGGCCATGCCGGTGATGAGGAAGATCATCCAGGCACGCCAGTCGTTCAAGTCGTCCTTGTGCCACCAACTGGCGATCACTGCCCCAACGAGGCCCGCAATCAGCAATTCGAACCTGTCGATCTTGTCGAGCAGGCGCTGTAAATACTCCATGCGCTCGACTCCGTGGGGCATGTTTGAATAGGTCAGCCCCAGCAGCACTCCCAGCTTAGAGCAATGGGTGTGGTGGAGCCGAAAAAAAGAAGGCCCCGACAAATGCCGGGGCCTTGGCCTGTCAATAGTGGACAGGATAAAAGCAAACGGCTGCATAAGCAGCCCACCGCGCCTTAAGGCAGCAGGTCGTAGGTCACGTAGGCCGTACCGCCACCATTCTGTGTCATTGCTACCCATAGGCCCTGACCCGCAGGAATGGTTACAGAGAATGGAAGAGTGGAAGAACCGCTAACGGCGGACAAGATAACGGGCACGTTGGTCACCCAGCGCCCTTCCGGAATGGTCGTGCCGGTACTAATAAATCCATTCCCGACGGGGCTGATCATCGTAGCTGTTCGAACTACCGCGCCATTAACGTTCTGCGCCGGAGTGAAAACTGCCTCTGCGTAGCTTGTTGCGATCGATTTGAAACGGCTGCCGATTTGTACTGGTTCCATGTTTTCACCTATTGAGTCGACTGATTGTTCGCGGAAGATTCCGCATTCATGTCGCTCAATGGCGATTGCTCGAGGCTCATGGCCTTCACATGATTCAACGTGCCGCATCGGGAACACTTGATCTGGAGCTCTGTAAACCCACCCGTACGGGCGAGAAGTCTTTTGCAGTTTCCGCATCTGAATTCTTTCAACATCTGCAAACTCCTTTTGCTGAATCGCCCTTTCCATAGGCAATAAAAAACCCGCACGGGGCGGGTTCAAGGAAATGCCGAACCTGGCGGGCATTAAAATATGTAGCTATCAGTCCGCGATGTCTCGTTGAGACTTTGCGACTCTACTTACAGCAGCTTTCGTTTCCATCCACGAATGTAAAAGATCGACAAACTCATCGTTTGTTCCCCACCTTTTACCAAATGAAGGAAGACTATATTTTTTCCTCAGTTTGCTAGCAAGTATGTAGGCCTCATACCCGAAGTAACCTACAACATTCGCCTCGTGCCTGTAGACATCGATCGGCGTGCGTGCAGCTTCGTTAACTGCATATAAATGGTGGCTGGCAAGAGCCTTCTCTGTAGCTATCCATGCCAAATCACTAGCGTGTTCGTAACTGAGACACTTTAGCTCTTCATTTGTTATGCCGGTCTCAGGATACGAACAACTCGGCCAGTTCAGGTAGTCTCTGTGCGGATCTAAAGATGCAATGTGCTCGAAGTAGTTGCGGACGTTGGTTCGAGACTGAAGTGCGTAGAGGTCAAGCTTCGCAATCACTCCGATAGCGGAAAACTTTGCGTCTCGCGATCGATCCCTCTGCTTGAAGATCCAATCCTTTATCCATCCGATGGCAGCTGCCACAACACCGCTCGCCAAGACAATTTTTAAAATGTCTCCCCAGCCGAGAACAGTGGTTCCAACCTGAACGGGATCCACTAAATAACTCCTTACAAAAAAGCCCGACTCAATGGCCGGGCTTCAAGCATCAATCCCTAACGCGCAAGATCGACAGGATGGGTAAATAATCTCTCACTTTCTCACTCATTGCAACGGCTACTTGCTACGCCGCACAACTTTCTATCAATCCCTCCGCGTCGAGCAGTTCCTGAGCGGCAGTGAGCGCTTCGTTCACCTGGTCATCAAGCGTCTTTCGGATCCCTGAGCGCCAACGGTACCGGGTCGACTCTGGTTTGCCGTCGTTGTCCCAATTGGTGATGTCGTACCAGGCCGCCGGCAGCACCGCGGCGGAGCGCTTGCCCTCGGCACCGGCAACTTGTGGAATGGCCCAGGTCAGCACCGCGCATTCCCGGAAGCGCTTGGGCGCCGGCGTCTTCACCGAATTCAACAGTTCCAGGATGGCGCCATGCTTGCGCTCCTCATGCGTCGAGTACTTCGCCACAAGTGCCCGCCAGTGCGCCGGGGTCAACGCCTTGTGCAGCCTCCCAAACACCCAGCAGTCCTGGAGAAACGCCGCCTCCTTGCCGACGATCTCCCCCTTCTGCTTGGCGCACTGCACCTTTGGCTCGAAGTCGCAGCCGCCGGCGGAACTGATGGTCTCGGCCGCAAGCGCCCGAACGACTGCTGAAACAACGTTGCGATAGGTCATGCGGCTTCCCCTTTTTTCAGCTCTCTGGTCATTGCCCGGTATTTCGCCTTGATGGCCTGCAACTGCTCGATGGTGTAGCGCTGAGGCTCATGAGGCCCTTCCAGCCAATCCACTTTGTCGGCGCCGATGCGTTTCACCAGCTCCAACCGGTAATTCACGATGTCGCCCGACTTATGGTTGTTGCACGGTGCACACTGGCGCCACACGTTCAGCGGCTCGAAGCGGAGCTCAGGATTACCGCCAACCGTGCGGTAATGCCCAGCGTGCCACTGGCCGTTGTGGTGACGGCCACAGCTCACGCATGGAAGGCCGATGTCCCGCTCGCGGATCCATGCGTTGAACGCGGCCTGGGCCTCTTTCATGTGCTGGGCACGCGTCTTGATCTTCACCTTCGCGGCGCGCAGCTCCTTGCGACCGAGCTCGGCCAGAGCCTTGCGCGCCTTCGGTTCATGCCGGGGAGCGTCGATCATTGCGCAGGCCGGACTGCACACCGACTGGCCCATGCGCGAAGGGACGAATGAGGCCCTGCACGTAGCAAGGCGGCATTTCTTCGGCTTTGGCTGTTTCCGTTCGATAGTCATGCGGCCTCCTTGAATGCTTCAAACTCTGCCATTTCGGTCAGGCGCTCCTCCGTGAGCGTCGGCCAATCGTGTAGCACCAAGTACGCGCAGCACTGGCGCCAAAAATCTTGGAATGTCTCCTCCCCCATCGAATCGTAAGAAAGGCTGCGGGGTGTCTTGCGAGTGAGCTGGCCCAGGCCCGGGATGTCGAACGCTTCCTCATCGCAGTACACGCCTGACTCCAGCTGCAGGGCCTTGATTGCGTCGTGGGACTGCTTGCCAGAGAAGCGGTCAATGTTCTGACTCAACACCCGGCCCAGGCCGTGGACCAGACCGTTGAACCGTGGGTTGCGCGGTTGCTTGAGGTCAGCACGAATCTTCGTGTTGATCCGAAAATCCCGCTCGCGAAGGATTGACCGGTCGGCGTCGGAGGACGGCACGAACGCTGCAACCTCCTTGCCGGTAGCAGGATCGACCAGGCGGCGCAGCACCAGGTACACGGGCATTGGGCGAGGCTTGGCTGGCTTGGTCATTGCGCTGCCCTCTTCGCTTCCAGTTCCTGGGCCTGCTTGATCAGCAGTGCCCGGCGATCCGCCAACTCATTTGCCGCATCAATCCGCATTTCGGTTTTCCGTTCCGCACTGGCCTTGCGCATTTCCAGCATCGAGTTTTTCACCAGCTCCAGCTTCTGACGGAGCGCCGGCTCTGGCCGTGTGACGGTGCCAGTTAGCAAGCCAGCGATGGCACGACCTTCTTCTGTGATCGGTTCGACGCTCAGGTCCGCCAAGTACTTCTGAGCGTGTTCGTGGGGAATGCGCTTCAGCTCCATTGCCTTGGTCACAGCCTGAATTCGGCGGTTGGCGTCGAAGCCTACCGACACGTACCAGTTGACCGGCTTCGCATCCTCGCGGGCCTGGCCCACGAACCGCTGGTAGGCGTCGATGAACGCCATGCGCGCACCGATTTTGTCGCCGCCATCCAAGATGGGTTTCGCAGCGGCCAGGGCAAGCTGGATCTCGTCAGTCAGCACCACGGTTTCAAATTCATCGTTGGTGGTCATGGCGATGGCCCAAGCCTCATCCTTCCTAGGGCGGCCATCGGAGGTCTGGACGCGCTGCAGGATGTCAGCCATAGCCAGCTTGCCCTTCACTTCGAAGCGGCACGCCTTCAGCGCCGCCTTGACGACGGGCACCGGGTAGGCACAGAGGTCTTCAGCCATCATCGCGGCTGTGCCAGGGTTCATTTCCTGACCCATGGCCTCGGCCGTCGCGCAGATGGCAGCGGCCAGTCCGGCAACCTGCTGGTCGTTCATTTCAGAGGTATTCATTGCGGTCACCTGCTTGGCGTTTTGCCAGAACTATCTGGGCGGCCTGCTCCGCTGCGGAGTGGTTTGCCTCGGTCCGTTCCATCTGGCGGGCGGTTGTGCCGTTGATGCGCTGTCCGGTCACCCACTGGGTGTGGTAACTCTCGGCGTTGGCCAGCAGTTCGTTGAGGCTGTGGCACTTGCGCAAGACGGCGGCATCGCTGGTTTTCAGGAAGTGCGCGGCGACGTGGTGGGCGACATCGGCACCGAGGCGGTCGACCAGTTGGCCGAGCTGGCCGCCCACCTTGGCGTTCCACACCGGCCAGGCGCTGTAGCGCTTGCGGTAAGCCATGGCGTAGTTCGCCCAGACCTTGAAGGTTTTGCAGGTCTGGTCTTTGGGGCCAGGCATGTCGGCCGGGATCTCAACCCGTGGAGTGTCGGTGCTATCCACCACCAGGACCAAGCCGCGGGATTGAGCCGGCTTGCCGGTGGCGTCCTGCAAGTCCTGACTGGTGTCCTGATCTGTATCCTGATGATTGGTATCCTGATTTGTCGGAGATTTTTCCGACCCTTGCCCGGATTTTTTTCCAACCTTGATCGGAGATTTATCCGAGGTAGATCGGATTTTTTTCCAACCCTTGTTATTTGGTGGGGTCGGATATTTTTCCGACCCGTCCAGCTTCTGGTTCCACTCGACAGCCTTCTCGGTCAGGCGAAAAAGCGTGATGTTCGAAGTGCTGGAAAGCTCAATCAAACCGGCCTCTTCCAGGGCCTTCAGCATGCGGTAAGCGGTGTCCGGCTTATCAGTGAGCAGTGGCAACTCCTCGATGATCTTTGCCTTGCTCAGCGCGAAGAAGATTCCGTCATCAGTCTTGATTGGCTTGGTCCAGCTCGGGCAACCGTAGACGAACGCGAACAGCAGGGCCTGCTGAGAATTCAGCCCCCACTCCAGCGCCTTCACCTGGTTAATCGTGACGGTGTATTGCATGTCAGGCCTTCCCGACCTTAGCGGCCAATTCAAGGAAGCGATCCACGTACCAGTGAGGCTGTGTCTCGCGGGGGCATTTAGGGCTGGCGAGGTTTTTGCCGTAAGCCAGGCCCTTCTCGGTCACGGACCAGAAGTCCACCATTTCCTGCTTGGAGTTTTTACGCTGAAGGACCTTGAGGAAGCCGTGGGCCTCAAGAGCAAGGTTGAAGGCACGGGCGGTGCTGGCGATGGCGTGATCTTTGATCAGGGCGGTGATTGCCTTGGTCGGCATCGAGGAGCCGCCAGCGGCATCTGTCGCGACGTCCACGGCATAGCCTGGGAGGAATTTGGCATCCAGGCCATTGTTGGCGGCGATCTCGGCCAGCATCAGCATTTTGCTGGAGGGCGCAGGCTTCAGCAGGCGGTCGAAGCACTCCAGAATGGCGAGCTCACCGATGATCTTTGGATTGCTTGGCAGTGCGCGGGCGCGCTCACGATCCTCAAGCGCTGTCATGCGATCGAACACCAATGCCTGAAGCTCGTAGCTGTACGACATGGCGATCAGACAGGCTTCACGCTTGGGGAACACAAAACACTTTTGTACGCGGCTACGGGCATCAAGGTAATCGGCTGAAAATTTAGCCGATTGATCGGCGCCAAGAACACGCGGCACTTTGGCGATCAGGTTTTTGTGCGTCAGTGTCGGCTGGCCCTTCTCGCGCTTGGAGTTGATGAAGTCCACCAGCTCAAGGCTGGACATTGAAACTCCGCGCGCCACGTTTTCTGATTGCGAAAAACGTGGCGCGAGATTGTTGGGGCTATTGATCGATTCGGTGTGTTGATGCATGATTCGCTCCAGTTGTTTACCGCTGTAGAAAAAGCCGACCTCGTACGTCGGCTTTTTTGTGCCTGGAATTCAGGCGATGGATTTCAAATTCGGCCGGGCGTCCTTCATCAACTGCTCAGCCCTGCGCCCCAGCTCACCCGCCTTCGCCTCAACCTGACGGCATTGCTTGGCGAACGCCGGCAAATGCGGCAGGTCCTGCTCGCACATCACCTGGTCGTCAAACACTTCGCTGCCGGTGTCGATGACGTCGCCGAACGCGCGGATCAGCGCACCGAAGCTTTTATTCGCACATTGGTCGCTGGTCATCTGGCGGGCGCCGGTCAGGCCGTGGCGGCTCGCCAGCTCGTTCAGGCAGTGATCTCGGTATTCAGGCTCAAGCGCATTGACCCACGACTCTTCCAGCCAGGACGGCATTTCCTGATCGCCAGATAGCCAGCGCTGAACACGCTTAAGCCAGCGTCCGGTCGCCTTCACGAACTCATTCACGTCGCCGGTCAGGTCGGGCGAATTGAAATCAGGGACGACCTTCTCCTTGGCGCGATCAGGTATCGACAGGTGCAGCTCTCGGCTCAGCGCCTGGGCGAAATCGTCCTGGCTCAAGCTGGTGCGAGCGATCTGGTTTTGAGCATGGGCGACCAGCACCTGATCACGGGTTTGTACGGTGTGTCTGGAACTGGACGTTTGCATGGGGACTGCTCTCTTCTAATCTGGCTTCAATGGAACGGCGGACAGGGATGTCACTTAGGCGGCCCGAACATCCGCAGAAGATTGCTGCGGAAAAACGCGATCCAAAGTGCATTTCGCACCTAATTCATTCAGCGCCTGGACGATCTTCCGGGCGTCATCAAGCTTCAATGGGCGTGCCCCCGACTCGTAGTTAGCGAGCCGCGACTGCTTCCAGTTGAGCTTTCGGTGTAAGGCTGCCTGGGTGATTCCGGCCTCCTCACGAAACTCTGCTATGAGGTTCATTGCGTTGCTCCTGCGGTCAATAAAACAAGGATAAACACATAACGTGTTATTGGCAAACACAATAAGTGTGCGGAATTTATTTCACTCCGTGATTAAAATTCGATCCATGAAGACACTCGGATCGCGCATCGCGCACTACAGAGAAAAAGCAGGGCTTTCTCAGGCTGCCTTGGCAAAGGCGTGCGGGTGGAAATCCCAATCGCGCATAGGAAACTATGAGAAAGATGCTCGGGAGCCAAACCTTGACGATATCTCCAAGATTGCCCATGAACTGAAAATCGATCCTGCAGCGCTGCTTTTGCCTGGCGAAAGCCCCTCGAATATTTCAATCGCCGCACAGCCCACCAAATCATTCCGCTACCCGGTAGTGAGCTGGGTTGCCGCTGGCGCCTGGGCGGAAGCAGTGGAGCCCTACCCGGCCGGAATCTCGGACACCTACGAGTTTTCGGAGTACGACGCCAAAGGCCCGGCGTTTTGGCTGACAGTCAAGGGTGACTCTATGACAGCGCCCGCCGGCCAGAGCATCACCGAAGGCACGCTGATCCTGGTGGACACCGAGGCTGAGGTTGCACCAGGTAAGCTGGTCGTGGCCAAGCTGCCAGACAGCAACGAAGCTACCTTCAAGAAGCTGGTCAGCGATGGCGGCAGGCTGTTCCTGAAGCCGCTGAATCCGAGCTACCCCATTGAGGCCGTCGACGAGAATTGCAGGATCGTGGGCGTGGTTGTGCAGGCGCTGCAGAAGTTTTACTGATGCCATCCGCCCTTGGAAAACCTTCGACCTCATGGCGAGAGCAGTCCTTCTGGAGCAAGGTTGGGGTCATTGCTTGGCTGGCGCTGCTTATGATGATCCCCGGCTACTCCGACGCGGCTGGTCTTAGCTTGGGCTCGTCCGGTCGAAAGCGGGTCTTCAGCCCTGGCTTCGTTGTGCTCTGCACCATCGTGGCTGTGGTTGAGCTGATAGTGCTGAATCACTTCTATGGTGTGCATGGATAAGGTGAAGGCGGGGCAGATAAATCGAGAGAGGGCCTAATAAACTTGTATTTTTGCAGGGCCTAAACGTGTAGGTGGCAGCAACAGAGTGGTAAGCATAATTTCTAATTTTATTCAGGGAGAATGATGCGTGAGTACAGTGAAGCGAAAAGTTGAAGCTAAGAAAAAGACGCCACAGATATTATCAGACAGCTATATTGACGAAATATGTGACAATGCGGTGGTAGTTGGTGTCAAGGATAAGGAAGGCTCTCCTCAGCACATTAGTCTGCTGTTTTCCCGAAGAGCGGTAACGCCGATTTTAGGAATACCTAACACTGAACCGTTTGAGCTCACGAAGCGCTACGTGGCTAGCATCACTATGGAAGAGAGCGATGCAAAACGTTTAGCCCTCAATATCTTGAAGGGGTTGGGGGTAAAAAGCCTCGATCCGGAGGATCAGGAAATAGTCAGCGATGACGAATGATCGCCATCGGGCTGTAAAGCGATTCTCATCTCAACCCGCTAACAATTCCGCGATATTTATTAGTGTGGTTATGGACGACCCGGAGCTCCTAGAGGCCGCGCGCTCAGAAGGATTCGTGATTTTCCCTGAATCTATGGACGTTGAGTGCTTAACTCCAGAAGTAGTCGCTATTGGGGGTAGTTACGCATCCACAGCGGAGACGATTGGATCTGGGTCAACGAGGCAGGTAGATGACAATTCTCTACGTACCGACGATACTAAATCTATGACCGATATGACCCGAGAAGAATTGAGCATAACCCTATCCGCCCTCGAAGAGCGGATGGATAAACGTGTCGAGAGAATGGAGAAGGATTCGGTCCGACGCTCGGACGATATCCGCCGCGAAATGCGCCTGCGTGAGCGTTCAGCTCGCCGGGAATCCATCGCGATGCATGAGTCGCTCCAGGCTCACATTCAATCAAACGATAAAGCAGTATCTTCAACACTCGCAGCTCTCGAGCGCACAGAGCAAGAGTTTGGCAAAGTCAGGCAGGCGAATAAAGAGCAGCGTTATTGGATGGCCGGCATCGGCGTTGCGATTGTGCTCGGTATTATGGGCGCGAATGCGACAATTTTCAGCGGCGGAAAATCGTTTTTCGACGGCGGAAAGGAGGCTGTACAGAACCAAAAGGCCGTTGACGCTATCATTCAGAAAGCCCAGGAGCAAACTGACGCTAACCGGCGTGTTTTGGACGAGATAAAGGCATTCCAATTGTCGCTCCCAAAACAGCAAAGCGGGAAATAGATTACATAGCGAGAGCCCGGCCCAGCGCCGGGCTTCTTGTTTCTGCCAAGCGCCCTACTCTGCTATCGTGGCGCCCTCTGAACGCAACGGACGCAACGGACGCAACGAAGCATGGACTCATGGAAGACCCTGGCGATCGCCCTACTGGCATCGGTCAGCACGCAGGCCGTATCAGGTGATGGCGCCAACCCTATTGCTGCTGCGATATTTCTCACAATTTCCGCACCAACCATTTTGATTGGTGCGACCACATCTCTCACGACCGAGCCGCCAAAGGTTTTCAAGTCAGCTAAGACCGACGCCCTGGCCTTCATTGGTTCAGGCGGTGAGATTCGCGGTGCGGAGTTTGAGCAGGCATCCAGATACTACCAGTCGGCCTACCCTTCTCCGCTCATGTCAGACATGCAGCTGGCCCAGTCGATAGCTACATCATTCTAAAAGCGGCCTTCAAGCAGTCCGCGATGCGAGACCTTTCGTTTCGGCGACATCCTTTTCACCTGGCATTTACAGGACAGGGCTCAAACTCACCCTACTCCTTTGAAGAATTCCCTTTAGGCCCGCACATAAGCGGGCCATTTTTTTGCCCGCGGCTATGCTTTCCATGCCATCTACTGGAGACCAAGCGATGCCCTCGCCCGAATACTCCCTTGCAGACACTCTGGAACGCATATATGAGAACCAGCTCGCCCTAGAAGCTGCGCTGATGGAGTTGACGCTGCTCGTCGAAAGCCAAGGCCATGCCAAGATCGGCGAGAATGTGCGCGGCGCCCTGGAGGCGATCGGAGAGAACGCCGGGCATATCAAGCAGGGCTTGGCCAGACTGAAGGCCCGGGAGCCGGATTGACGGATTGACGGATTGAGTCTGCGAGCCCGCCGCTAAGCGGTTTTTTTGTGACCGCAAGAAAAACCAATGGTCAATATATGCGTTTATGCATAAATTTACCTCTGAGGCTATTGTCAATGTACGCCAACGCAAATACTGTAATTACATACAGTAATCGCAAGGAGCGAAGCATGAGCCAGACACCCTACCCGACGTCGAAACCCCGGAACTCCTACGAACTCGTCGGCCATCGCCTGCACCGCATAATCGCCTCTCCTCGGGTGCAGAGAGTTCAGTTGGTTGAGGTCTCCAGACGCGACGATGAAAGTCCTGAAGCTTGGCGTCAGGTCATCCAAGACATCGGCGACACCGCCGGCATAAGGATCGAGCATTTGGATGATGGCGCCGTAAGGATCGGCTGGCGCGAGTACTGCGATTCCTAAATGAGCACGCCGGCAGGCGAGTTCAGCGCCCCGTCCTTCTCAATCTCCCTATAAAAACCACACAGCGTGATCCAATCATGAAAAATACAAACACAATGTGTGTTGACACGACAAACACACTCTGTGATTATCACCTCAAGCCAGCAATGAAAGATGCCGGCCAGCAGCAAGAGCTGCACCGCTCTTTAGCGACACCCCTTGCCGGATCACCACCGGCCCAGATTCAAAGGCAGCGATGAACCGGCCTAAACGGTTCAGAGGGTTGGCAACTGACCCGGGCGTGCAGCGTAAAGCGCCAAGAACAGTTATCCAGCGGGAGAACAAGCCGAAAGGCCCGCGGCTGGAAGAACATTTGATTCAAGCCGGCGACCGACGCCAGTAGCGGGTCACGGCGGAAAGCATCACTGAGCAGCCTTCTTGCGAGGGCTGCTTGGGATGACAACCGAGGGCAAGACGATGAACAAAGTAATTCACATCACAGGGCATGGTGAGCTGCAGGTGTTTGCGGACGAGAGCCTGGCCGCCTGCATTCGAGAGGCGAACAGGCTCAACGCTGAGCGTGGATTCACCAGTGGCGTTCGTGTTGTTGAGTGCGCAGACGGCCATCGAATGACGGCGGCTGACTGCAAGGCTACCGCATGACGGATCTTTTCACTGATGCCCATCCAGAGCGGTGGGCACTGGGAAAATTATTGATAGCAGCGTGACCTCTGAAGCTACGTTGAATTTCAATTTCCAGATTTCAACCGCTGCCAGCACTCAAGTGACGCGTTCGAAATAAGCGTCCACTTCACCCACCTCTCGCCGCACGCAATGCAATCCATCGGCAATCCATCTCGCAATTTCTCGCGTATGGACGGCCCACTACGCCTTAGTCGCGCGGTTTCGAAATCAGGAAGGTTAGTTGGCTGAGAGCAATTAAAACAAACCATGATTTTTCACTCACTGGAACGTGGAGTCGAATTCAGACTACGTGCAAACAGTGCTCGTAAACAGCTATCGACCCCATAGCGATGGGCCGCTCCAATTGATTCCTTGATGTGCAAGAAATCGGGGCTTGTTACTGCCCCCCCCCTCCCCGAACATCGCGACAAAGCGGATAAATGCGCCGGGTTTCCCGCCGCGCTCAAGCTTTTATCCGGCCATCTGCACTCGCTTAGCCGCCTCTATTACGTCAGCACTCCTCCCCCGCGCCCATCGGCAACCAGCGGGAGGCATGAGTGTTGACGAATACAGGTGAACAACCCGCCACTTTGGAGGCGACCATGAACGCAGCATTGAAGATATGCCAGGAGCGGTTCGACGCTCAGTTGCCTCCAGAGGTCAGCGAGGCGAGCGCGGAGCAGGAGTGGCTGGAACACTCGGCCGAGCAGTTGGTGTGCGGAATGGACATCAAGTGGAAACGCCGCTACGGCCAGCCGCAGGTGGTGACGTTCGACCGGTTCTGCACCTACCTGCAAGGCGTCCTAAATCAGCGTCAGATCGACGGCCTGGACCAGCGCGATTCGTTCGCCCGGCTGTTCCTGTCTTCGATCCTGGGCAGCCAGGCCGATTCACGTGGTCATGCTGCTGACCTGATCGGCCAGCCCCGCCCCATCGAAGCCGCCGAGAAGGTCGCCATGGACCTGCTCAGGCCCTACGCCGCCGATGCAGTGGCAGCAGAACGGGAAGAGGCCGAAGACGATGTGGATGCAGATCTATGAGCCCGCACATCCTGATCGATGAGGCGCTGGAGGCCCTGGAGCATCCCGCCAGCGAGCCCGGCGCCCAATCCGTCGTCGTGCGGATGATCACCAACATGCTCACCGGCGACGCAATCACCGTCGAAGAATTCAACCACTACTGCCAGCGCCTGCTGAAAATAACCAGGCACCGCAAGGAGGCTGCATGACCACTGCACCGTTTAAATCACTGATCGACGAGCAGCTCGACGACATCGAGCGCCGCATTGCCATCCTGGGCTTCGGCCTCCCCTTCAATGAACTGATCGGCCGCAAGCGTGAAGACTTGGTGCGGGATCTGCCGCAGCGCCTGGCGCCGACAATGAAGGGCGGGCGGATCGCGGTGAGGGTTAGGCCTTGACCACCCACCAGCGCACCCGGCGCCTGCTGATCTGGCGCGGATCCTTCTCCGCCCTCTCCGTCTGCACATTCCTGATGTTGCTCAGCGCCCTCGCTGATCGAATTACTCAATAACCAATACCTCACAGCGCCCCGCAAGGATGGCGCGGGAGTATCGCCATGCTCGCAGCAATTGCAGATCGCATCCGTTCCAAGTCCTACGAACTTCCTCTGTCCCGTGATTACGTCCGTCACTGGGGCTTGAAAGAGGCCATCCGGGAACTGGTACAGAACGCCCTGGACAGCGAATCGCCGTTTGAATACGCATTCGCCGATAGCCAACTGTTCATCACCAGCCGCTTTGCAAAGTTGGAAGCCAGCACGCTGGTGCTGGGCAGCACTTCCAAGGCTGACCGTTCGGATGCCATCGGAAGTTTCGGCGAGGGCTACAAGATCGCCCTGCTGGTACTGACCCGCAACGGCTACGACGTGAAGGTCCTCAACGGCAATAAACAATGGATGCCTGAGTTCCGACATAGCGACCAGTTCGACGCTGAGGTGCTGTGCATCAACGAGACTCCAGCGCACCGGCAAAATCAGGGCGTTGAATTCATCGTGTCTGGCCTCACCGAAGATGACGAAGCTGAGATTCGCAGCATGTGCCTGCGCATGCAGCCTCCCATGAGCGACGTCATCGGCACCAAGTACGGCCACATCCTGCCCTCACGCCCAGGAAAGCTCTACGTCGGCACGCTGTTCGTGTGCGACACCGATCTGACCTACGGCTACGACATCCTCCCTGAACACCTGCAGCTTGAGCGCGACCGCCAAACGGTCAGCGGGTGGGACCTGAAACAGGTGTCGAAAAACGCTTGGATCGACACCGGGCGCCTGGATGAGATGGCCGAGAAGATCGAGGCAGGAATTCCTGACGTTGAATATGTCGAGTACGGCAGCACCGAGCTTGTGCGGGAGGCCTGCTATAGGTTGTTCCAGCAGAAACACCCCGGCGCCATTGCCGTTCAATCCCAGGAGGAGCTGAACAACCTGGTCAAGCAGGGCATGACCAACACCGTGGTCGTGCGCGGAGCTTACTACTCCCAGGTTGCCAATTCGACCTCGTACAAACAACAGGTATCCCACGTCGTTGCCATCCAGACGCCCAAAGCCGCCCTGGAAGAATGGTATCGCGACAACAAAAAATACATGAGCAGGCTGCCGGCGGCTTCCTTCAAGGAGCTGGCCAAGCGTGCTGACGGCTGGAGGAACAAGTGATGTCCGAGAACACCAGGATATGGGATCAGGTCGAAACTACCGACCCCGAGGTCACCAAAAAATTTACCGGCGCAGGCGGTTTCAAGGGTACCGCTATCAGGCCCACTTACCTGATGCATCGGGCCACAGAGCTGTTTGGCCCGTGCGGTGAAGGCTGGGGCTGGACTGTCCTTGAGGATCGCTTCGACGAAGGCGCTCCGCTCCAGGCACCGACGAAAGAGTGGCCAGGCGCTCCGATGATCTGCGCAAAGGTACACACCGTAAAAGTAGAGCTTTGGTACACGGGCAAGAACGGGCAAAAGTGCACGATCCAACAGTACGGCCACACGCCTTTTGTATACCTGCAGCAGGGGAAAATCCTGACTGATTGGGATACGGCGAAAAAGTCCCTCACCGACGGCATCGGTAAGTGCCTGCAAGCCTTGGGCTTCGCAGCTGACATTTACCTGGGCATGTTCGACGACCCCACCTACGTCGACACCATCACCGAAGAATTCAAGATCGAGAAGGCTGAAGACAAAGACGCCGAAATTCTGCGCCAAAAACAGGAGCGCATTGACTGGCTCGCCTCGGCCGTCGAGACCATCGACAAGGCGGTAACCGCCTACGAGCTGAAAACACTGAACGTGAAATACATTCGTGAGGCAACCCGCCGTAACGAGCCGGCTTTCATCGCGCGCATCACCCGGGCGTTCGAAGAGCGCAAAGCCACCCTGGAAAAATCGACTGAGGACGCAGCATGACTCAACTCTACGCACTGACCGGCAAGCTGGCTGAACTCCAGGCCATGGCCGACACCGACGATGAAGGCCTGAAAGAAGCCCTTCAGCATGCCATGGACGAAGTCCAAGGCGACTTCAACGACAAGGCCGACAACATCGTTATGTTGCGCCGCAATATCGAAAGCGACGTGACGGCAATCGAAAACGAAATAGACCGCCTGGCCGAACTCAAGCGGATCAAGTCCAACAGCGTGTCACAGATCAGCGACTACCTGCGCCGCAACATGGAAGCTGCAAACATCAAGTCGATCAAGCGTCCGCTCTTCACCATCACACTGGCCATGGGCAGCGAACGGGTGATCGTAGACAACGAAGATGCGGTGCCGGACGAGCTGACCACTGTGAAATCGAGCATTGCTCCGGACAAAAAGGCCATTGCCGCCAAGCTCAAGGAGATCCGCGAGCATAACGAAGCGGTGCGCAAGCGCATGGCTGCCGGTGATGATGCTGAACATGAACTTCTACCCGAACCTACCTGGGCTCACTTGGAGCGCGGCGACAGTTCGATCCGAATCAAGTGAGGTCGCCATGTACGTCAGCAACCACCTCAGCATGGTCGAGCAGCACCGCCAGGACGCTTACTCGATATCGGAGCGCACGGCGGAGTTCTTGGCCGCTGGCGGGACGGTCGCGCAGTTGCCAAGCCCGCCACGCAAACCGCTGCCACCACCCCACTCCACCAAGATCGATCCCGAAACGATCCTCAAACGCCGCGAGCCGCCTATCACAGCGGCAGAACGTAAGGCGCTGCGCAAACTCGCGGAGGCATTATGAGCAAGCGCAAGCCGCATAACCTTCAGGCCCGCATCGCTCGGTCGTGCCGGTCATTGCTGGCATCCAACCACGTCGCAGTTGTGAACATCGACCCCAGCGGCCGCCAGGGCATGATCAATTACAAGTCGCTGAAGAACATCGCGCCGGGGAAGATTGGCCAGGCCGTCTGCGGTATCCCCCACCGGTGGACGATATACCTCAGCGCCCTATGCATCGACGCCCGCGGCGACCGCTACAGCAAATCGGTGGAGGTGGCGCCCGATGGTGTTTACCTCTCCGACCACCTGGACGACGTGATCGAGCATTGCTACAAGAAGCTGCGCGACGAGGCAAACCAAAGCCAGATGGTGGCTTCGGGCTGGATCGCCATTCCCGAAGCGATGTCGCTGGACGAGGAACACGCTGCGCGGATTTTCGAAGCGGTCGGTGCCTGGCGCCAGATGAAGGTCGATTCATGCGCCGCATAGCCCGCATCCAGCAACGCAAACGTCAAACCTGGCTCGCACTGCCGGCCAGCGGAATAGAAGAGGTAGGCCATGGCGAAAACACCGAAGGAACGCTCGGCCAAAACCGCCAGGAAGCGCGTGGCGAATGCCGAAGAGGAATTGAGGCTCAGGGTTCGCCCAGGCACGCGCCAGGCCCTGGCCGACCTGATGGAGTGGTCAGGCATTACTGAGCAGGGCGAAGCGATGACGCTGATGATTCATCACCTGCACGCCATGGGCGCTTCGAAATGCCAGCCTTTACTGAATCCGCCGCGCCACGAAATCGAGATATCGCAAATCGTGGCGCGGGAATTCCGAAATAAAAGCCTTCTCGCCATCCAGAAAGACCCGGGCGACGAGATCATCGAGCCCTAGACTAGCGTCGGTTAGGTGCGGGCGGCGCAGCCGGTGCTGGCGGACGAACGCTCGTAGGGCTAGGAGGATTCGCGTTATTTTGCTGGCGATCGTTTCCAGGCCTTACAACATGTACTGGCATTGGTGTTGGGGCTTTGCTTGTCATAGGTATCACCAAGTTTTAGGAGTGAATTCAACCCAAAGTACGTTTGAAGCATCTACCACCAGCAGTTCAGCCGCAAGTGGCAGCTCTTTCCCTGTGCTGTCAAGCCAGGATGGCTCCTGGATGACAAACTGCCCTTGTTTCGGCTCAGAAGGCCACTCTAAAGGCCAGCCGTAAAGGCGTCTCTCATCCACGAAATGTAATACAACGAAACGCTTATGGTTGGCGAAGGCACTAAACCACTCAGTTGGGTAGGACGTTTGCACGGTAATGTGCTTGTCCCTCAACCAAAAGTGAAGTTTATCGTTGTTAGCGAGATAGCAGGCGAGAAGCCCAAGAGTGAGCGAAACAACGAATGACCAGAAAGCCTCAACTTTTAATCCCCAGCCTCCAATCGCCAACCAATTTTCTCCAAGCCAGAACAGCCCTGTCTTGATCAGCACCACAGCGCTATGGATGACAAAGGTGAAAATCAGGGCTTGTACAATCTGGCCGAATGTATCGGGCCTTCTGAAGGCTGTTAGAGAGTAGAAGATCCATGCGGTGAGGAACCCTGGGATCAAATATTGTAGTAACGGGATCACTTCTTTAACCAGATCATCCATTCGAGCTCAACATCCAATGTTTTCAAACTAGGTCTCCCCCTAATACCTCAACCCAAACCAAATTGCCACCATCGGTCACCGGAGGGCGGCGCCTGACTGGAGATAATCCATGGAAGATGAGTTCTATCTGCAAGACAGCCGCAGTCACGCCTACGTCGGCGACGGGTTGTCGTTCTGGGGCTTCGGTGGCTCAGGGTATGTCACCGACTTGGCCAAGGCGCAGGTGTTCACCCGGGACGGCGCTTGCGATCACCGCGACACTGACATCCCCTGGCCCAAGGCCTATGTGGACGCCAGGGCACGAGTCGGCGTCGATTGCCAGAATGTCAAATTGAGCGAGGCGCTGGACCAACACCCCGACGCAGCCGAGTTTTACATCCAGAAGCCGCAGTGCTGGAACGGCAACAACTTGATTTGGCTTTGCGAAGATGGCGTGTTCACAAGCGACCTTTCCAAGGCTGTGGTGGTGCCGAGAGCTCACACCGTGACCTGGATCGGTAAGCTCGGTCAATCAGGTGCAGTGGTCTGGCCCAGGCCCTACATAGACGCGCATAGCCGACGGTTGGTCGAACGCGATGACGTGAGCATCAAGGAAGCGTTGCGCGGCACCAGCATCAAGCTGGCCAAGCCGAAAAAGCCGCGAATGATGATGTTCAATTGTGATGGCTGCGGCCGGTTCATCAGTGACGCGCAGCGCTACCGCGAAGACTGCCGGAACTGCGGCGCGAGCAACACGCCTTGAGGGAAAGGCCCACAGAGCTTAATCACTTTTGCATTATAAGGACGATATCAATCGCATCAGTCGATCCTTCGGGGAGGGTTTCCGGGATTGTTGAAACCACTTCGGCGTCATGGATTCCACCGCCAACCAGATCAATCGTCGCCTGCCCGGCCCCAGTTTCGTTTGACCCGAAACCATATTGCCCAGACTTCAAACTGATTTTATAGGTGCCGTCCGTAGACCGCACCAAGTAAACAGGCTCGTTGCCTGCTGACTTTTGATAAATCAAATGATCTGTGCCGCGATTCACGAACAAGCTCTGAATTTCCTGACGAGACATTTTTTGCTCCTTGATCCGGCTCCATGCCGGTCACCCGTAATACCCCAACCCAAACCAAATTGCCACCACCGGCCACCGGAGGACGGCGCTTACATGAGGTAAACGAAATGCCTGTACGCCATAGCGTCATCCACAAGATCGACAAGAAGCCTGATGGAAGCCCGGCTATCCTGTTCTTGGGTGCATCCGAACAGGTCGAAAGCCAGGCCCCCGACGACCTGATGAGCCAGCTCAACGAAAGCTACAACTCCACGGCAGGCAAGGGCTGGGGGTTCTTCCACCCAGAATCAGGCGCTTTCCCGTTCAGCGGCTGGCTCGGCAAGTACCTGGCCGGCGTCACCGACTTCCTTTCGTTCAGCACCACCGCCGTCGAACACCTGACCAAGCTGATGGAAGAGTCGAACCTCACTACCGGTGGGCACGCCCTCTTCTGCCACTACCAGCAAGGCATGACCGATTACCTGGCGATTGCCCTGGTGCAGGAAACCGAAGCGGTGACCATGACGGAAGAGCTGGCCCTGATGACGGTGAAGCGCCTGGACCTGGACCACATCCGCCTGGCCGCGCGCATCAACATCAGCGAATGGCAGAACAACCAGCAGTCGAAGCAGTACATCTCGTACCTGAAGGGCAAGCAGGGCCGGCGGCTGAACGATTACTTCCGCGACTTCATCGGCTGCCAGGAAGGGATCGACGGGCCGGGCGAAACCCGAACGCTGCTGAAGGCGTTCAGCGACTTTGTTGAAAGCGAAGATCTGCCAGAAGAGTCGGCGCGCGAGAAGACGCGCACCCTGGTCAGCTACTCCATGGCCCAGGCTAAGTTGGGCGAGCCGATCACCCTCGACGGGTTGTCAGGTCTGATCGACGAAGACCGGCCGAAGAGCTTCTACGACTTCGTCAAGGCGAAGGACTACGGGATTTCCGAAAGCCTGCCGCCGGATAAAAAGACACTCAACAAATTCCGGCGCTTCACCGGCCGGGCCGAAGGAATGTCGATCAGCTTCGAGGCACACCTGCTGGGCCACAAGATCGAGTTCGACGAAGCCGGAGGCACGCTGACCTTGCGTGGACTGCCGACCGAGCTAACCGAACAACTCAAACGGGCGGGCGGCTGATTCAAGGAAGCGACGGGTCAGGCGGATATGGGCCCATCACTTTATGGATGTTGGGCCAAACCATAAATGCCTGAGTGACTTTTTCGCCGCGCTGGCAGTAGACCAGAAATTCGGATTTGCTCCCTCTGCTGACGCGGTATCGGTATTTACCACAACCCTCAACATCCGCCTCAGAAAGCGCGCGCGTGATTCCTGGGTTGTCGGCCTTAACCCATGGTGCGGGGTATTGCTCCTCCAGTGAGCTGGCAGAAACAACCAGCGGGAGTAACCCGCAAAAGGCAATCCACATTCGTTTCAAATTTCGCTCCCTGATCCGGCTCCATGCCGGTCACCCGTAATACCCCAGCAAAGCCTGATTTGCCATCACCAACTCATGACGGAATTTAATAGGTGCCGATTGAATGGGCCATCATTAGATGCGGATTGGCTTTCATATACATCAGCCACTTGTCTTCAATGCCGGCGTCGACGAAGTGGTCAACGACCTGAGGGAGTAACCAGCACACCGTTTGGAGCAGTAAGTTGTCTGACCCTCGCGGCGCTTTTTCTTCGTAAATGTAGCGAAGACTTTTGAAGACGTCCTTCTTGCTTTCCAACAGACCGACCTGAGAGGCTAGTCCGACCTTTTCCGCAACATCAGCGGGAACCTGATTGTAAAGCCCAATCAGATCGTGCCCATCTTTCAACTTTATGTGCCTGGTGCTGTACTGTTCGAGCACCGTTCCTCTTCTCGGATTATCCACTGCCTCGACCAGCAGGCTCTTGATCAAAAGCTCCATGGCCAATGCAGCGTTAACCTCGCTCTCGTAAGAAAGATGCGCGTTAAGAAGGATTGCTGATGCCTTCGCGTACCTGTAAGCGGACTCCAACACCCAGATCGCCATGTCCACTCCTCAAGCGTTTTGGATAGATTTACCAATACCCCATATCAACAAATGACGCCAGCCGTTGAGGATCCACCACGCCTATCCATCGTTTACGAGCATTTACGCACCGGTGGCCTTTTTTCGCTTCAGCAACCACGACATTTTTGGGAATATCAATCTTCGACCGAAACCAAGGTCGTTTTTAGTATCCACCCAAGCCTGTTCGAGTTCCGCCCTTAGCAAATCGCGGTATTCTTTTATTTTTTGAAGCGGTTTAACTGTAGGACTTTCATGCTCAACTCTGATCGCCAACAAGTTAGCTTCACCACCGAACTTTATTAGTTTTCTAGAACGCTCATCATTTCGACTTAAAAGAAGATTAACTCTCGCACGCAGTTGCGACATCCTAGCGCACGCTTTGTAGTAGTCATCGGAGCCTTTAAACCCTTCTTGCTTTGAGTTCATATTGACAACATATGTCATAAGAGAAATCAATTCTGCGGCCGCTTCTCTAAGCTCGGCCATCCAATGATGTCTGAAATTACTCAAATTCCCTTGAATTTGATTCCTCTGAACGCCAATCGTTAACCACGCCACTAAAAGCGCTACTATCACTCCAGCTGCAGCCGGAACAACTGTTGCCCAGTCCGTGCCTGAGTCGACATGTATATATATTGGCGAATCTTTAACGCCGATCTCAGTGCCAACTTGATTCGTCAATACTTGCCCTTCGTACTTGATATCAGAAGCGTTTAGTTCAAATGACTTAGGTAAGTCCATATCTTAGCCCGAGTTTAAATCAAGAAGGATACACCATATGGCCATCACTTATGGAAGCGTGTGCAGCGGCATCGAAGCCGCGACACAGGCCTGGCACCCGCTGGGCATGCGCGCCGCCTGGTTCGCCGAGATTGAGCCGTTCCCCTCGGCGGTCCTGGCCCACCACTACCCCGACGTGCCGAACCACGGCGACATGACAAAGCTGGCCGCCCTGGTGCTGGCCGGCAAGATCCCGGCGCCGGACGTGCTGGTCGGCGGCACCCCGTGCCAAGCCTTCTCGGTTGCCGGTATGCGCGAAGGCCTCACCGACCCGCGCGGTGCCCTCACCATCAAATACGTGGAGCTTGCAGATGCAGTTGACTATGTTCGAGCCGGCCAGCGAAAGCCCGCCAGCGTCATCGTCTGGGAGAACGTCCCAGGCGTCCTCAGTGACAAAGGGAACGCCTTCGGATGCTTTCTTGGTGCGCTTGCTGGGGAAGACTGCGAGCTGCAGCCTCCGGGGAAGAAATGGCAGGACGCTGGTTGTGTGTATGGACCCAAAAGAACAATCGCGTGGAGGGTCCTGGACGCCCAATATTTCGGCCTGGCCCAACGACGCCGTCGTGTGTTCGTTGTCGCAAGTGCTCGAGACGGGTTCGATCCCACCGAGGTACTTTTTGAGCGCGAAGGCGTGCGCCGGGATACTGCGCCGCGCCGAGGCGAGAAAGCGGACTCTCCCGCCGGCGCTCTTAGAAGCACTGACGGCGGCAGCGATGTCGACCACGCAATAGCAGGTCATCTGCAGTCAGTAGCGTTCGGCGGCGGCGCCAACTGCGAGCAGACCCAGGTAGCAACAGCCCTTAGCGCACACCCTGGCGGTACAAGGATGGATGCTGAAACCGAAACGTTCGTCGTGACCGCACCGCTCACAACAAACCAGTACGGCGACCATGAGAGCCGGGAAAGCCTACTGGTCGTGGCAGGCACGCTTCAGGCCAACGGTAAGGCGGCCGGCAGCGCAACCCAGCAGGATGCCGAATCAGGCTTGCTGGTGGTGCATGGCACGCAAGACCCCGGCGTCAGTGACAAGCTCGCCTTTGCCCTGGGAAGGAACAACGGCCAGGAAAATGCCGTTCTGGCCTTCTCCTGCAAGGATCATGGTGCTGACGCCGGGGAAATCTCCCCCACGCTCCGCGCCATGAATCACTCAGGCAGCCATGCCAACGCCGGCGGCCAGTTAGCCGTATGCATCACCGGCGACATCACCCACACGCTGAAGGCTGAAGGGTTTGATGGTAGTGAGGACGGCACAGGACGGGGCCAGCCGATAGTCACTCATGCAATCCAAGCTGGCGCTCTGCGCACAAATCCAGCCAGTGGACCAGATGGGGTGGGGGTCCAGGCAGATCACGCTTACACGCTTGAAGCCCGCGCCGAAGTTCAGGCTGTACAAGCAGGCACCTCTGTACGGCGACTGGTACCCGGCGAGTGCGAACGCCTCCAAGGCATGGCCGACAACTACACGCTGATCCCCTGGCGCGGAAAGCCTGCCAGCGAATGCCCGGACGGCCCCCGCTACAAGGCGATCGGCAACAGCAAGGCCGTTACCGTGGTTCGCTGGATCGGTAAAAGACTGCTTAGGCAGCTTCAGGCATAGATGGCAACAGATGAAGTAATCAGTGGCGCGGGGTTGGTCACTCGATTTATCGCCAGCCACTGCCTTGTTTGTTGCACGTCAAATGATTGGCCGTTGTTTTTCATCGTCGCGAACAACGTGCCTGAAACCCGATAGCGCCCGCATCCGTCCTCGCAATTTCTTTCTTGATAGTCGTCGATAGGCTGGACGGTTTCAGCCGCGGCACCGCAAATCAAACAAGCCATTTTCTGATCCTCCTTGTGAATGACCAACCAACTTTAGCTGGTCTCTCCAGATCCACCACTCCACCGCCCGGGCACGGCCCGGCAAGGAAACTACTGTGTCCGAAGTTCACCGATACCAAGTCGTAACGATGCTTTCAGCAGCTGGCGCGACCATTGGCTACGACCCACACGGGCCTGACGTTGTGATGGCGGCCGAGTTCGACCGGGTAACCGCCGAGCGTGACGCCCTGCAACAGGACCTCAATCAGCGAGACGAGCAGATAGCCACACTGGATCTGCAGCGAGAAGCCCATCTGCGCAACTCGCAGGTAACGGAGCGGCGGGTGGGCGTGCTGGACGGGTTGTTGCGTAGATGCCAGCCGCATCTGCCACGGTATGCGACTGCACTTCGCACAGAGTTGCATGCCGCACTCAAGCCAGCAGAGGGCTCCAACACAACCACCTGCACCTGGTCATCGCTTGAATTTTCCTGGCAATCAAGCTGCGGGATGGATGGTTGGGAGTTCACAGACGGCGGCACACCGGCCGAGAACGGCATGCACTTCTGCCACTCCTGCGGGAATAGGCTGCTTGTCGAGGTTAAAGGCGATGAGTAACCAAACGATTGACGGCGTGCCGCGTAAGTGGCTCGAAGAGTATGAGGTGTTAGCAGATTTAACGTCAGGTGATGCGCAAAAGCTGCGCGGACTGCTGAATGCGCCCGCTCCTATCGGCCAAGCCAAGCCAGTCCAGGAAGACCTCAAGCGGGCCTGGCAGGCAGGTTACGACACGGGCTATTACGCGAAGAGTCCAGCGCACGAGCGGCCAGCCGCCCAGCCCCAGGGCGAGCCGGTGGCCTGTCTGCCTGTTGAGCGATGCTACGACGTACGAGCGAAGATGATCATTGCCTTCAACCATGCCAGGCAAAACGGTGGTGATTTGGATGATGCGCTCGACGCCGCATACAAGTCAGCGTTGCGCTTCTCACCCCACCCGGATTGATGGTCAGCTCGAACCAGGCGGAATTCCATCCTTGTTGAAGTCCTTCAGGCGCTCCCGCTCTTCCTCGGTGGAGTGTGCCGGGGTTTCTTGCTCAGGTTCTTTCTTCTTTTCTTCAGTCATCGCTATGTCCTCTGGGTGGTAGCTGTTTCGGCACCTGATGGAATCAGCAGTTCAAATCAATCAAATCCACCGCCCGGGCAGTCCGCACCGAGAACAACCCATTACGGTTGTAAATGTGGGATTTGGTCTGCTAAGCCTTATTGGAAGCTGCCGCGTCTAGAAGAAACCTCACCCACTCGGAGTGAGCGGCGTCGTAACGAGCCATCGCTTGAACCCATTCGGCGCCTAGCGTCTTTCTGGAGGCGACGAGCTTCATCAGCTCGGCAACTGAGGCGTCAATTTCAAGCAGATAGTTGTGTGATTCAAATCGAAGATCGTCATCGTTGATCATGGTTCTTGCGCCTGTTGTGCACCGTGAAAACTACTAGGCGTAGCTGTACAAAAACTTGGACCATGTACAGCTTTTACAAATTCCCTCCCCCTTCAAAGTCAGCCGCTATAGCGGCAAGGAACCCGGCATGCCTGAAATAAAGGAACGGCCAATACTCTTTTCGGCGCCGATGGTGCGCGCCATCCTGGAAGGCCGGAAGACGGTCACGCGTCGAGCGGTGAAAGGCTCCGGCTTGGTTTGGCTGGACAACTTCTTGGCAGAGTACGTCGCAGATCCAGAAAATAATCTCTGCCCCTACGGAAATCCAGGAGACCGGCTATGGGTTCGCGAGACCTTCATTGATCTGCGCGGTACCGGCGTCGAGCACCGCCCAGACCCGGACGGCCCTCTCCAGCGCTACGCCTACGCCGCCGACTGCCGCCCTGGATCACACAGCGACGAGGCAAGGAAAGACTTCGGCCTGAAGTACAAGCCCAGCATCCACATGCCCCGCGCCGCGTGCCGCATCCTGCTGGAGATCACCGACGTCCGCGTCGAGCGGTTGCAGGACATCACCGAGGAGCAATCGAAGGCCGAGGGCGTGCGGCTCTACACCGATCATGCGGAACTGGGTGACTGGTGGCACGTCGAGGGAATCGAGACATACAGCGCTGACCCGCGCAAATCGTTCGAACTGCTCTGGTCATCCGTCGGTGGAGCCTGGCAAGCCAACCCGTGGGTATGGGTGGTCGAGTTCAAGCGGGTGACGCCATGAAGCTCACAGAGAAACAGCAACTCGTCCTCCATGAGCTGCGCAAGATCGGACGGAAAAACGCCAACCTATATCGAGATAGCCAGCCGTACCTGCATCAGAAGGATTGCGAGAAGCTGGCGCTTGGTGACCAGGCATGCGTGTTCGGCATGGGCGGCCTTACCTACCAGGTTGGGCACCGCCTCGGCGTATCAGCATCTTCCGTGCTCAGCATCTTCAAGGCCCTTCGCCGAAAGGGCCTGGTGATTCGCGAAGAGAGCTATCCGGATTATCAGCGTGCGCGCTATTGGTGGCCGGTTGGCCTGGCCGCCGAGCTCCACGCTGAATTACAGGCGGCTGGGAGGGTGACGCCATGACAGAGCACGAGCTGCTAAAGCTGTCAGCCAAGGCCATGGGCTTCGAACTGGAGTATCGGCGTGGAAGCGATGCCTTCTACTACGACGATCCAGAATCTGGCCGTGAGCAATGGCAGCCACTGAGCGACGAAGGCCAGGCCATCCGGCTGGCGGCACACCTCCAGCTCAACATCCTCTGGTTCACCAACCTGCAGTACGTGATGGTCGAGCGCAACGGCTTCGGCGAGAAAATCGGCTGGACCGACAAAGCGGATCGAGGTGGCGCGCTCCGCCAGGCAATCACCATCGTAGCAGCGCAAATCGGCAGCACGCTTCCTTGACCCCAATCCCCTGTGTACCTGCCTTCGAATGGCGTCAGGGCAATTGACTATCAACCCAGCGCTCAGCAGCAGCCATTGCCTCATCGAGCGCCGCCGGATAGTCGGGCCAGGGCCCGGTCAGTTCAGCAGCAACTTCGCCCAACCCATCAATTGACGCGGGCTCGATGATCTTCGCGGCAACCGGTGCATCGTCGTTCGGGCGTCGCCAGTCGAACTTGAGAAACATCGTGTGACCCCGATACGCGTGGGCAATCGGAACATCTATTTGGTGTGACACACGCTCTCCTGGCAAGTGAATGGGTTGATTCCCTGTTTTACACCCATCCCAACAACACAGATATCTAGGCATAACGCCATCACTCCATCCCCCTACATGCCTGCCGGTGAGCGGCGGGCGAGGTATTCCTATGTCCGAAAGAATTCCGTGTAGCGAGTACGACGCCGAGAAAGTGCGCTGCCTCAGCGGGTTTCCCGTTCTGCATTCGGTATGCCACGGCGCTCAGTCCGGGTGTCCGACCTGTGGCGTGCCGGGCACCTCTACCATGTGCATGCGCGAAGACCTGCCTGCGCACTTGATACGTCCTGACGGCATGCCGATCGGCTGGCCGAACAAATAACCCACCTTCTGCCGCCCAGCGCGGCAAGGACACCCCATGTTCGCTATGAAACTCACCCTGATACTGCTGGGCGCCTTGCTGTACCTGGGCGGAACCGGCACCTGGTTCATCTGGATCGGCCCTGACCTCGTTGGCACCGGCACCACAGAGGCGCTGCTCTACGCATTCGCCGGCACCTGCGCCTGGCTGCTGATCACCTTCGGCCTGGCCATTCAAATCATCAAGACAGCGCGGCCCACGGCCGGCAAGAGGTAGGTATGGACGAAATTCACTTCCTGTCGCACGAAGACGTCTGCACGCTCACCGGTGCCAGAACCAAAGCTGGCCAGATTCAGGTGCTCAAAAGGAACGGCATTCGCCACACCATCAAGCGCAGCGGATGGCCATGCGTCATCGCGTCCTCCCTTACCGGCGAGGCGATTGCTGTATCAGCAGAGAAACCAAAGTGGCAGCCACGGCTGGTGAGTTAAATGGGAAGGAAACCAACAAACCCTGACAGCGTTACCCGCCTCAGGAAGCGCAAGCAGCGCAGCGGGATCATCTATTACTACTACGACATCGGCGGCTCTCCAAGGAAGGAGATCGCCCTGGGCAGCGACTATGGGCTGGCGATTGTCGAATACGCAAAGCTGGAAAAGAGTCGCGCCTCGTCTGCCATGGTGCAGGCGGTGCTGACATTTGCCTATGTCGCAAACATCTACATGGGCGAGGTGGTCCCCACCAAGAGCCCGGCAACACAGAAGGATAACGCCCGGGAGCTGAAGCAACTGCTGAAGTTCTTCGATGATCCGCCGGCGCCCCTGGAGGCGATTGAGCCGCAGCACGTCGTGCAATATCTCCGACAGCGGGGCAAGACAGCCCCAGTGCGCGCCAACCGAGAGAAGGCGCTGCTCAGCGCCATATGGAACTTTGCCCGAAGCAGCGGCTATACCGCTTTGGCCAACCCGTGCGCCGGCGTCAAAGGACACAAGGAGGCCGGCCGCGACCAGTACATTGAGGACGAGATGTTCTCTCTCGTCTACCAACACGCCGAGCAACCGTTAAGGGATGCTCTGGACCTGTTCTACCTGACGGGTCAGAGGATCGCCGACACCCTGAAAATGGATGAGCGCGACATCCGCGACAATCGGCTGGCCGTCATGCAGGGCAAAACCAATGCGAAAAGGAGGATTGAGATTACTGGACAGCTAAAGGTCGTGATTGATCGAATCCTGGCGAGAAAGGACGGGCATAAGATTCGAACAAGCCGGCTCATCGTTATGGATAACGGACAGCCAATGACCAAGAGCATGTTGCGCGGGAGGTTTGACGCGGCCCGAGAAGCGGCCGGTGTTGAGAAAGGAGATTTTCAGATGCGCGATCTGCGCGCTAAGGCGGGTACTGACAAGGCCGAATCGAGTGGTGACATTCTCCAGGCGCGCGACCAACTTGGGCACACCACTGTGGTAATGACCGAGAACTACATCAGGAAAAGGATCGGCAAAAAGGTCACTCCGACCAAGTGAATTTTGCACCGCAATCATTTTTACCCCCTTGAAAACAAAGGGCTACAAGGGAGGTAACACCAATGCATAGCGGTGCAGAATAATCGCTAACCTGTTGATTTATTGGAAATACCTAGCGGACTTAAAATCCCCCGCTCGTAAGGGCGTCCCGGTTCGATTCCGGGTTCGGGCACCATCTCTTGTTCCATGGGCAGCCAGTAACGTCCATGAAGCCTTTTAAAACCCGCCCCAGGTCGGGTTTTTTCGTTTCAATCCTCAGAGCGCCCCTGGCCTGACGGTACTTTCCCTGTGCAAATCAAGGCTTGCCAATCTACAGAAGGGAACCATGTGTAGCCTGCATCGCACCCTCTACTGATCAGCAGCGGACCGGCCCAACAAAAATCCCTACGCAAAGGTAGGGATTTTTTGTGCCGGGAGGCTCATCAATTGTCGGGGTGTTCCCGCGCGACTGAATCGGCAGCATCCACGTCAGACATATCCTCTTCAAGCGGTGCCTCGTCGTCTGGCGGGAGCGGGATATTATCCTCGTCATGCCTTGGATCATGCCCGGTCTCGTTGTCTGTGCCGCGGGTCACGTCCTGTTGTGAAATATTCCCTGGGGCGTTTTCATTGATGTCCATACGGGTTCTCCATTTGTACGCTCGGGTTATCCGCGCTTATTGTTCAGAGACGGTACGGCGCCTGGAGTGCCCGGCATTAGACGAATGGCGAAATATAAAACCAGGGTCAAACCGGTGGTTGCGGGATAACGCGCCAGAGGTGTCTATGCTGAAGCGACACGCCGCCCCTCTGTCATCAACCCTATCGGAGACCCGACATGAATCCAAACGCCACAGCCCTTGTCCTGATCGAGTTCCAGAACGACTTCACCACGCCAGGGGGCGTGTTTCATGACGCCGTCAAAGACGTCATGCACCAGTCCGACATGCTGGCCAACACCGCAACCACGGTGCAACAGGCACGCAAGTTGGGCGTAAGGATCATTCACCTGCCAATCCAGTTTACCGATGGCTATCCCGAACTGACCACGCGTGACTATGGGATTCTCAAAGGCGTTGCCGACGGCAGCGCGTTTCGCACAGGCAGTTGGGGAGCCGAAATCACCGATGCGATTCCCCGGGAAACCAGCGACATCCTCGTGGAGGGCAAGCGCGGGCTGGATGGGTTTGCAACCACGGGACTGGACTTGGTGCTGCGCAACAACGGCATCCACAACCTGGTAGTGGCAGGGTTCCTGACCAACTGCTGTGTCGAGGGCACCGTGCGCTCAGGCTACGAAAAAGGCTACAACGTCGTGACCTTGACCGATTGCACGGCGACATTCACCGAAGAACAGCAAAAGGCTGCCGAGAACTTCACCCTGCCGATGTTTTCCCAGGCGTTACGGCATACCGAGTTCCTGGACGCATTGAGCGCCAAGTAGAAAAAAGGGGCGACTGATCAATCAGTTGCCCCTTTTGCTTGATGCCCGTTATTGCGCTCAGCCGTTCAGCGTCAACCCCGGATAAGCCTGCACCGGCACCTTGTGGCGCTGCGGTTGCTGGCGTGCAAGCTGCGCCCGGACCTGCGCGACCGCATCCAACACCCGTTGCGCCCACTGCTCGTCTTCCGGGTCGACGACCACCACGCGAAAACCATGGTCGACACCTTCAAGCTGCACACCCTCGGAATCATCGACGTGCAGGTCGATGTCGAAGGCCGGTGGGAATTTCGACGGTGTACTCGTCAGCCCACGCTCGCTGAGCGCCTGGTTGTGTCGCACGCTGTTGACCACGCCGTCCACATGAATGCCGTACAGCAGCAACCAACGACGGATGTAGGACGGCGTACGACCCGACGAGGTGTAGACCCACACACTGCAGCCCTGGCGGCGCAGCTCGCGGGTCAGGGACCGGGTGCCGCTGCGCAGCGGCTCACCCAGCCAACGGTGCACACACGCTGGCAAGCGGCTGTGTTCGGTCGCGCTGTGGTGCAGCTGGCAGGCCAGCGTGTCATCGATATCGAATGAGATACGGACGCGTTGACGCTTGAACACCTGCTTGATTGTGTCGAGCACGGGGTACCTTCCCATCATTGATTTCCCTGATACACAGGCACAGGTGTGTCGCTCAGGAAAAACTCCATTGGATCAGGGGCCTTATCTTCCAGGAACGCGGCATATTTTTTCTTGATCTTGGGCAATTCGTACAAAGCCATGACGCCATGCTTGGCGGAGTTACGTATGACCGAGGACGGGTTGAAATAGCCCTCGGCGTTGTCCAGCGTCAGCACAAACGGCGCCAACCCCTCGCGCATCAACAGGTAGCTGACGATCAGCGAGCCACTGCGGTGGTTGCCTTCAATGAACAACTGCGGCTTGCTGAGCACTCGCACATACACCCCGGCGGCCCGCTTCCACACCGACTCGCTGTGGTGCTTGCAGTACCAGTTGTACAAGTCCTTGATGCCACCTTCGACATTATTGAAAAAGTGCACTTCGGTGGCCGCCAGGTGCTGGGCGTATTCACGCCGGCGTCCCGGGTCTGTGCCGCACAGCACGGTGGCGTTGATCTCCAGCATCAGGTTCAACTGCTGAAGGTCGAACAGATCCACACCGCGCGCAACATAGTCGTCAATCAAGGCGTAGCCTTCAAGCACATTCTGCAACACTTCGTCCGTCAGGGGGTCGCGTGGCTCGGTAAAGTCCCGGCTGAGCTGGGCAAAACGGCTCTGGACTTTACGTAGGGCGCGTTCGATGGCGAGCAAATCAAGACGACGTGTTGCAGTCATTGGCAATCCTGAAAACGATGAATGGCGGGTCAGCTGAACTTGCCGCTGATGTAGTCCCCGGTCATTTGTTCACGCGGGTTTTCGAAGATCTGCGTGGTCGCGCCCATTTCCACCAGGTAACCGGTACGGGTGCCCTGGGAGATATCCACCGAGAAAAACGCGGTGGTATCGGCCACACGAATCGCCTGCTGCATGTTGTGGGTGACCAGCGCGATGGTGTAGTCCTTTTTCAACTCGACCATCAGTTCTTCGACACGGCGTGTGGCGATGGGGTCGAGTGCCGAGCACGGTTCGTCCAGCAACAGCACTTCCGGCTCGGTGGCGATGGCGCGGGCGATGCACAGGCGTTGCTGCTGGCCGCCGGACAGCGAGAGGCCGCTGACCTTGAGCTTGTCCTTGACCTCATCCCACAGCGCAGCGCCTTGCAGGGCGTGTTTGACGCGGTCGCCGAGGTCGCCTTTGTAGCGGTTCAAGCGCAGGCCAAAGGCCACATTGTCGAAAATGCTCATCGAAAACGGGTTCGGCTGCTGGAACACCATGCCGATGTAACGGCGCACGACCACCGGGTCAACGCCCTTGCCGTACACGTCCTGGCCGAGAAAGTGCACGTGGCCTTCGAAACGGAAGCCCTTCACCAGGTCGTTCATGCGGTTGAGACTACGCAGCACAGTGGATTTGCCGCAGCCGGACGGGCCGATGAAGCCGGTGATCTTGTTTTTCTCGATCGGCACATGGCTGTCACGCACCGCCATGAAATTGCCGTAGAAAATCTTGTCCAGCTTGCAGTCCATGACCACAGGCGACTGGGTGATAAACGGAGCGGCTACTTGCGCAGTTGACATGTTCAAAATTCAGATGCTCCCGTTCTTAGTACTTGGGCTTGCCGAAAATACGGCTCACGATATTCACGACCAGCACGATCATCACCAGCACCAACGAAGCCGCCCAGGCAAGTTCGAGCTGGTTGTCGAACGGCATGCCGGAGAAGTTGTAAATCAGCACGGCCAGGGACGCCGTCGGATTCATCACTGCCAGGCTGCCGTCGTGGTAGATCCAGTAGTTGCTGAACAGCGCGGTGAACAACAGCGGTGCGGTTTCGCCGGCGGCGCGGGCCACGGCGAGCATGACGCCCGTGAGGATCGCGGGCATGCCGGTGGGCAAGACGATTTTCCAGATCACCTGCGAGCGGGTGCAGCCCATGCCGTAGGCGGCGTCCTTCATGATCTTGGGCACCATCTTCATCGACTCTTCAGCCGTAAGTACCACGATCGGCAGCATCAGCACGGCCAGCGCCACGCCACCGGCCGGGGCCGAGTAAGTACCGGTGGTCATCACCACCAGGGCGTAGGCGAACACACCGGCCAGGATCGATGGCAAGCCGGTCAGCATTTTCGCGGCAAAGCGCGAGGCGTTTGCCAGCTTGCTGTCCGGCCCCAGTTCCGCGAGGAAAATCGCCGCCAGGATGCCGACCGGCACCGCGATGGCGGCGGCAATACCGACCATCACGAAGGTGCCGGCCATGGCATTACCAAAACCGCCGCCGGTCTCGAAACCGGTAGGTGGCAATTCGGTGAACACTTCCAGGCTCAGGCGCGCACCGCCACGGGTGATCAGCATGTAGAGCACGGAAATCAGCGGCACGCTGGCCAGCAGCGCGCCGAACCACACCAGGGTGGTCAGCACCAGACTGCGCAGGGCACGGCCTTCGAACCGGCGCTGCAGGCTCGGCATCGCCGTCATAGGCGTAGAAAGGTCAGTCATTATTTAGTCCCCCGCTGGGCGTAGACCATGATCATCGAACCGATGATGTTCACCAGCAGCGTGATGAACATCAGCACCAGGGCGGCGTACATCAACACTTCGATCTCGTTGGGGCCGGCTTCGGGGAAGTTCAGCGCCAACAGGGCCGCCAGGGTGTTGGCCGGCGCAAACAGCGACAGCGAGATGTTGTTGGCGTTACCGACCAGCATGGCCAGGGCCATGGTTTCACCCAGGGCACGGCCCAGGCCGAGCACCAGGGAACCGAAAATACCGGTCGCAGCGGACGGCACCATCACCTTGAGAATCGCTTCCCAGTGGGTAGTGCCCATGCCGTAGGCCGCTTGCTTGGTTTTCATAGGCACTGCGGTGAGGGCGTCCTGGGAAACGGCGGCGATGGTCGGCAGGATCATGATCGCCAGCACCAATGCAGCCGGTAACAGGCCAGGCCCGCTGAGGGACGTGCCGAAAAAAGGAATCCAGCCGAGTTCGCTGTTCAGCCACGCAGTGAGCGGGCGGATGGCCGGGATAACCACATAAATGCCCCACAGGCCGTAGACCACGCTGGGGATGGCGGCGAGCAATTCGACGATGGTGCGAAACACCGCCGCCAGTTTTGCCGGCAGGAAATCCTGGGTGAGAAAAATCGCCATGCTAACGCCGAAAAAACCCGCGATCAGCAACGCGATAAGGGCGCTGTAAAGCGTGCCCCAAATAGCTGGCAGAATGCCGTACTTGCCTTGGTTAACGTCCCAGACACTGCCGAACAGCACGTCGAAACCGTGCTTTTCCATGCCGGGAAGTGCCTTGCGCCCTACTTCGAAGACCAGCGCGAACACCAGCGCCAGCACCAACACCACGCCTATGCGTGCAAGCGCACGGAAGGTACGGTCAACCAGGAAATCCTTCGTAGAGGGTGGCTGGCACGCAGAATCCGGGTTGACCGGTACGACAAAGGGTTTGTTCATTGGTTGATTCCGGAACAAGGGGGGATCGCTCCCGACATGGCTGACCGCCCATGCCGGGAGTGGCGTGGCGAGCCTTACTGGATGTTGGCGGAAGCTTTGCGAACCTGGTCGACTACCGATTTAGGCAGCGGGATGTAGCCCATCGAGTCGGCGATTTTCTGGCCTTCGGTCAGGCTGTACTCGACCATTTCACGCATTGCTTTGGCTTTGGCTGGGTTGCCGTTGTCCTTGCGGAAGATCATCCAGGTGTAGGAAGTGATCGGGTAGGACTTGGCGCCATCCGGATCCGGCAGCCAGGCCACCAGGCTTTCCGGCATTTTCACCGCAGCCAGGGCTTCGGCGCCGCTTTCGGCGTTCGGTACCACGTATTTGCCGGCCTTGTTCTGCAGCTGGGCAAAGTCAACCTTGGCCAGTTTGGCGAAGCCGTATTCGATGTAGCCGATCGCGCCTGGGGTCTGGCGTACGGTGGCGGTCACGCCGTCGTTCTTCGGCGATTTGATGAACTTGTCGCTGGCGGGCCAGTTGACGGTGTTGCCTTCGCCCAGGTCTTTCTGGAACTCAGGGTTGATCGCTGCCAAGTGCTTGGTGAATACCGCAGTGGTGCCGCTGGAGTCCGCACGCACGACCACAGTGATCGGCAGATCCGGCAGTTTCAGGCCTGGGTTGGCGGCAGCGATCTTCGGATCGTTCCACTTGGTGATCTTGCCCAAGAAGATGTTGGAGTAAACGTCGCGCGGCAACTTGAGCTCTTTAGGATTGCCCGGCAAGTTGAACGCCAGCACGATTTCACCCGCCGTCATCGGCAGCAGTTGCACGCCTTCGGCCACCTTGGCGATGTCTTCGTCTTTCATGGCCGAGTCGCTGGCGGCGAAGTCGACGGTTTTATTCAGGAAGTCCTGTACACCCGCACCGCTACCCTTGGACTGGTAGTCAACGGTGACGCCCTCGCTCTTCTTGCTGAAATCCTTGAACCAGGTGAGGTAGATCGGCGCTGGGAAACTCGCACCGGAACCGGTCAGACGGATGCTCTCGGCAGCAAACACCGAGGTGGCACTGAGAGAAACCGCAACGGCGAGTGCAGCAGACTTCATCAGACGTTTCATTCAGGAAAATCCTTGTGAATTACGGGCTGGGGAACTCTGCAACAATCTTGTTACGGTTTTATGAATGTGGAATGGCAAAACGCTTGGTTGTCCCCCTCTCCCGCCGCAATCCGGCAGTTTAACGTCATTGGTTCGTAACAAATTGAGACTAAGACTTTGCCATCTCCCACCACGCGAGTTCCGTCCATGTCCTCGAGCGAAGACGCCCTGATGCAACGCATCCACCGTGAACTGCTGGATCACAGTGACGAAGAGCTGGAACTGGAATTGTCCGAAGACGGGCACGATCTCAACGCGCTGTTTGACGAACACGTCGGGGAAAGCCGCGAAAAAGCCGCGCGCCGCATCTACTTCAGCGAGCTGTTCCGCCTGCAAGGCGAACTGGTGAAGTTGCAGAGCTGGGTGGTCAAGACCGGCCACAAGGTGGTGATCCTGTTCGAAGGGCGGGATGCCGCCGGCAAAGGCGGTGTGATCAAGCGCATTACGCAGC
This sequence comes from Pseudomonas sp. DR208, assembly GCF_019823005.1. Taxonomy (NCBI): domain Bacteria; kingdom Pseudomonadati; phylum Pseudomonadota; class Gammaproteobacteria; order Pseudomonadales; family Pseudomonadaceae; genus Pseudomonas; species Pseudomonas sp. DR208. The sequence continues at coordinate 3,336,361 of NZ_CP081944.1, read as the reverse complement.
GCCTGAACCCCAGGGTTTGCCGGGTGGCCGCCCTGCCCGCGCCGAACGACCGCGAACAGACCCAGTGGTACTTCCAGCGCTACGTCTCACACCTGCCAGCCGCCGGTGAAATCGTGCTGTTCGACCGCAGTTGGTACAACCGCGCCGGCGTCGAGCAGGTCATGGGGTTCTGCAACGCCGAGCAGTACGAAGAGTTTTTCCGCAGCGTGCCGGAGTTCGAACGCATGCTGGCCCGCTCCGGCATCCAGTTGATCAAGTACTGGTTTTCCATCTCCGACCAGGAACAGCACCTGCGTTTTCTCAGCCGCATTCACGACCCGCTCAAGCAGTGGAAACTCAGCCCCATGGACCTGGAATCCCGTCGGCGCTGGGAAGCCTACACCAAGGCCAAGGAAATCATGCTTGAACGCACCCACATCGCCGAAGCGCCATGGTGGGTAGTGCAAGCCGATGACAAGAAGAAGGCCCGCCTCAACTGCATCCACCATTTGCTCGGGCAGATGCCGTATGAAGAAGTGCAATTGCCGGTGATCGAATTGCCACAGCGTGTGCGGCAGGAAGATTATTCCCGCAGCCCCACGCCGCCTGAACTGATCGTGCCGCAGCTCTACTGAATCAGCTCGCGCCTGCAATCACAGGGGCGAGTTGCTCACCACCCGCAGCGCCAGGCCCTCATAGGCATCCAGCGTAATCGTAAACTCGCCCTGCGCCGTCAAGTCACCTTCGACCCGTTCATTGATGATGTCCACCACCATGCCCGCGCCAATATCCGGCAAATGCAGGATTTCGGTGATGGGCGTGGCACCGAAGTTCAACGCGGTGATTTGGATGCCTTTGCCGGCGGGCAATTCGTGGACCATCACCAGCAGCCCCGGGTTTTCCACTTCCGGCACCTGGATCTGGCGGCTGGCGGCGATGTCGTAGGCACGGCGCACCGCGAGGATTTTTTGCAGCTGCGAGGCAAACGACTCGGGGTCCTGCAATTGGCTATTGAGGCTGCCATACAGGCTTTTCGAGCGCGGCATCTGGCCTGCGGACAATTCGGCGTCCGGGTTCAAATCCACCAGGTCATAAGCCCCGCGATGAATCCAGCGCGTATCGCCGTCCTGCATCAAGTGTTCAACCTCTTCGGCCGCCAGCGGCAGCGCACCCACCAGGTCCCAACCCGACAAGGCAAACACCCCCGGCTGCATGGCGTTGTACATCACCAGCAGCAAATGGATCTGGCGGATCTGCTGGATATCCGCTTGGGTGATGGCGTCCAGGTCTCGGATCCCCAATGCCGCCGTGATGATGCTGGCGGTGGTGCAGGACACACCGTTGGTGACGAACTTGAGGTTGTAAGGTGCCTGTTCGCCCGTCAATCGCTCATACATCTGCTCACGGATATGCTCGCGCAGGATATTCCCGGGAAAGGTCTGGCCCTGGTACAGGAAAGTGTCATGGGCATGCAGCGTCCAGAAGTGCACCAGTTCCAGGGTCAGTTCATCGTGGTTCTGCAACGCGTGGATCAGTGAGCCGGGGTCGATGCCCTGGCGGTGCATTTCGCGCAGCATCAGGCGCAGAAACTCGGCATCGCCCATCAGCAACGCGTGCTGGTAAGCGGGACGGGTGATGAAGTCATAGGACAGGTCGGCACCGCCATGGGACATGGACGCGATGTCATCCACGGTGAGGTTCAGCTCCTGGAAACTGAAACCGCCCGCCTTGCGAATCGCCCCGCCCAGCAACTGGTTGCCGGTGATCGACAGCGGATGGCTTTCGGACCAGGCCGTACCATCCAGCTTGCGCTCCACGCCGAGGAAACCGTTGGCGTCCAGGCGCAGGATCTTCGCGCCCATCACATCGATGGCATGCAAAGCGTCGCCGATGATCATCTGCTGTGCGGCAAAGGTCGGGTCCAGCCAGTTCAGCGATGGCTGGCCTTCCTTGAAGTAATGCAGGTACACCCAGCGACGCGGCTTGCCATCCACGCCCAGCACCACGTCCGTGGCGCTCCAGTCGGTTTCTTTGACGCCGGGCTCGAAGAAGATCACCCGCTGCAACTGGCCGACGATGTAGTGTTTGTCGCGCAAGGCATCGACCTGCACCGGGCTGAGGTTCTGCGCATCGCGCCCTTCGGCGACGTCGGGCAGCAACGGCCAGTCTTCTTCGCGGATTTCCACCATGTGGTACAGGCCGGGATAGTCCTCGTAGGCCATCTCGGCCAGGCGGAAGTCCGCGCCCTTGCCGGTGTGGGACGGGATCACATCGTCGATGATCACCGCATTGTGCGCTGCGGCCATGCGCGTCAACGCCTGCAACTGCGCCTCGGTGCCCAGCTGCGGGTCGATCTCGAAACTGATGCGGTCGAAGTTGCCGTCGATGGTCGGCGTGTGCTGCATGCCATTCAGGCCACCGGACTTCTTCAACGGGCCGTTATGGATGCCCTGGATGCCAATCTTCGACAGCGCATGCCACAGCGCCTCATCCCCCAGCGCCTCCAGCACCGTGCCGCCTTCCCGGGTCACAATTGACGCCGGGTACGCCGTAAACCATACCGACGACAACGCCGAAGCGTCCCGAGGCCGGGTCTGCGCGTAAGGCTGCTGCCACAACCGGCCCTGGCCCGAATAGAGCTTGGCGCGCTGGCGGGCCGCGTGCAGCATCGATTGGTCCACCAGCCAGTTCACATGGTTGTTTTCAGCCGCAGTCATAAGTCGGATACCTGTCGTCGTGCAAAGGTTACTCGTAAGCATAGGAGCCACAACCGGAGGCATTCGTTGCATTGCAATGTGGCCGACTACGCCAACTGACGATACTGCCTCGGGGTAAACCCCGTAGACGCCTTGAATTGGCGGGTAAACGCGCTGTGGTCGGTGTACCCGCACTGCAGCGCCACTTCGGTAATCGGCAGGTCGCTGTGCAATAACCGGTGGGCGTGTTCCAGCCGCACTTTCTGGATCATCTGCCGGGGGGTGAGGTGGAACACGCGCTTGCAGTAACGCTCCAGCTGCGCCACGGAAATCCCGGCAATGCGCGTCAACTCACCGAGGGTGACGCGGCGGTTGAAGTGCGTGCGGATATGCGCGTCCACGGCGGCCAGGCGTTGGTAGGCGGGGTGGCTTTCGCTGGCGGTTTGCAGGTCGACCGAGATGCCGGCCAGGCCGATGATCGCGCCCATGTGGTTGTACAGCGGCCACTTGTGGGTCAGGCACCAGCCGGGTTCCCGGGTGCCATACAGGTGCAGTTCGAGCTGGTCTTCCAGCACAAAGCCCTGTTCCAGCACGCGTCGGTCCTGCTCGGTGTAACCCGGCCCCAGTTGTGCGGGGAACACTTGTGCGCTGGTCTTGCCCAGCAGCGGTTGCAGCTGCTTGAGGCCGCAGCGGTGCACCAGGGTGCGGTTGGCGAGGACGTAGCGGGCCTGGGTGTCCTTGATGAAAATCGCCGCATTGGGGATCACATCCAGCATCGGCAAGAGCTGCACCACGCCGGCCAGGAGCTGCTCGATGCTGTGGGGCCGATTCGCCTCATTCCCTTGGCACAGGGCCGCAAACGCAGTCTGCAACATGACTTTCGATCCCCGTTGAGTGCCTCGACGCACGCAGATTGCCCGATGCCCGGCGCCCTGTCGAGCCACGAAAACTGTGCCGATTTCGTCATCGATGTCGGCAAAAAACATCAATCGCGCCGCCGCCTGTGAGTTCACTGTATGGCCACTGCATGCCTATCCAATAACTCACAAGAAGGCGACGCTATGTCAGGTCAAGGCAAGTTCAAGAAACAACTTTCATTGATGGACCTCACTTTTATCGGGCTGGGGGCCATCTTCGGTTCGGGTTGGTTGTTCGCAGCCAGTCATGTGTCGGCCATTGCCGGCCCGGCAGGGATCATCTCCTGGCTCATTGGCGGGTTCGCGGTGTTGCTGCTGGGCATTGTGTACTGCGAGTTGGGCGCCGCACTCCCCCGCGCCGGTGGCGTGGTGCGCTATCCCGTCTACTCCCATGGCCCGTTGCTGGGCTACCTGATGGGCTTTATCACGCTGATCGCGTTTTCCAGCCTGGTCGCCATCGAAGTGGTCGCCTCGCGCCAATACGCGGCGGCCTGGTTTCCCGAGCTGACCAAGGTCGGTTCCAGCGACCCGACCACCCTCGGTTGGCTGGTGCAGTTCGCCCTGCTCTGTGTTTTTTTCGCGCTCAATTACCGCAGTGTGAAAACCTTCGCCATCGCCAATAACCTGGTCAGCGTGTTCAAGTTCATCGTACCGTTGCTGGTGATCGGTGTGCTGTTCACCTTCTTCAAACCGGCGAACTTTCAGGTGCAGGGCTTCGCGCCGTTCGGCCTGTCCGGGATCGAGATGGCGGTGTCGGCCGGCGGGGTGATTTTTGCCTACCTGGGGCTCACTCCGATCATCTCGGTGGCCAGTGAAGTGAAGAACCCGCAGCGCACGATTCCGATTGCGTTGATTCTTTCGGTGTTGCTGTCGACTGCCATCTACGTGCTGCTGCAAACCGCATTCCTCGGTGGCGTACCCACGCAGATGCTTGCCAACGGCTGGGCCGGGATCAGTAAGGAACTGGCGCTGCCTTACCGGGATATCGCCCTGGCACTGGGCGTGGGCTGGCTGGCCTACCTGGTGGTGGCGGATGCGGTGATCTCCCCCAGCGGCTGCGGCAACATCTACATGAACGCCACGCCGCGGGTGGTGTATGGCTGGGCGCAGACCGGCACGTTCTTCAAGATTTTCACGCGCATCGATGAGAAGTCCGGCATTCCGCGTCCGGCGCTGTGGCTGACGTTTGGCTTGTCGGTGTTCTGGACCCTGCCATTCCCGTCCTGGGAAGCGTTGATCAATGTGGTGTCCGCCGCGTTGATCCTCAGCTACGCAGTGGCCCCGGTGACCGTCGCCGCACTGCGCCGTAACGCACCGCAGATGACGCGGCCGTTCCGGGTCAAGGGCATGGCCGTGCTCGGTCCGCTGTCGTTCATCATCGCTGCGCTGATCGTGTACTGGTCCGGCTGGGGCACGGTGTCCTGGCTGCTCGGCCTGCAAATCCTGATGTTCGTGGTGTACCTGCTGTGCGCGCGCTGGGTACCGACCGCGCACCTCAACCTCAAGCAACAGGTGCGCTCGTCTGCCTGGCTGATCGGCTTCTACGCAGTGACCATCCTGCTGTCCAAACTCGGCAGTTTTGGTGGCATCGGTGCGATCGGCCATCCGCTCGACACCATTGTGGTCGCGGCTTGCGCACTCGGCATTTACTACTGGGGCGCCGCCACTGGCGTGCCAGCTCACTTGGTTCGGCTGGAACACGAAGCCGATGAAAGCGAAGCGGTTGACGAGCCTCGCGCCCCGCTGACGCCCGCGACCTACTGATTCAGGAGCGTTTTATGAAGCGACTGCATGTGATCGACTCCCACACCGGCGGCGAACCGACGCGGCTGGTCATGAGCGGTTTTCCGGCGCTGGAGGGCGTCACGATTGCCGATCAGCTGCACCACCTGCGCACCGAGCACGACCAATGGCGCCGCGCCTGCATCCTGGAGCCACGTGGCAATGATGTGCTGGTCGGCGCACTGTACTGCGCGCCGGTCACGCCGGGCGCCATCTGCGGGGTGATCTTCTTCAACAACGCTGGCTACCTGGGCATGTGTGGCCACGGCACCATTGGCCTGGTCGCGTCCCTGCATCACTTGGGTCGCATCGCGCCAGGCGTGCACACAATCGATACCCCCGTCGGGCCGGTCGCGGCGACCTTGCATGAAGACGGCGCGGTGACCTTGCGCAATGTTCCTGCCTACCGCTATCGCGAGCAGATTGCAGTGCTCGTGCCCGGTCACGGCATAGTCCATGGCGATATCGCCTGGGGCGGCAACTGGTTTTTCCTGGTGTCGGAGCATGGCCAGCGCCTGCAGATGGACAACGTCGATGCCCTCACCGACTACACCTGGGCAATGCTCAAGGCCCTTGAAGACCAGGGCATCCACGGCGCCGACGGTGCACTGATCGACCACATCGAACTGTTCGCCGCCGACGACCACGCCGACAGCCGCAATTTCGTGATGTGCCCCGGCAAAGCCTACGACCGCTCGCCCTGCGGCACCGGCACCAGCGCCAAGCTGGCCTGCCTGGCCGCCGATGGAAAACTCGCGCCCGGCGAAACCTGGGTGCAAGCCAGCATTACCGGCAGCCAATTCGAAGGTCGCTACGAATGGGACGGCGAACGCGTGCGCCCCTTCATCACCGGCCGTGCCCACATGACCGCCGACAGCACCTTGCTGATCGACCCGCAAGACCCTTTTGCCTGGGGCATCTGAGCCCTCCCCCTACTGGAAACTGGAGTGATAAAAATGAGCGACAACATCTTCACCGGCTGCATCCCTGCCCTGATGACCCCATGCACCGCCGAACGCAAGCCGGACTTCGACGCCCTGGTCGCCAAGGGCCGCGAGCTGATCGATATCGGCATGAGCGCCGTGGTGTACTGCGGCTCCATGGGTGACTGGCCGTTGCTCACCGAGGCCGAGCGCCAGGAAGGCGTGGCACGGCTGGTGGCGGCCGGTGTGCCGACCATCGTCGGCACCGGCGCGGTGAACAGCCGTGAAGCCGTGGCCCATGCGGCCCACGCCGCCAAGGTCGGTGCCCATGGCTTGATGGTGATTCCGCGTGTGCTGTCCCGGGGGGCCTCCGCCACCGCACAAAAGGCGCACTTCTCGGCGATCCTCAAGGCCGCGCCCAACCTGCCGGCGGTGATCTACAACAGCCCCTACTACGGCTTCGCGACCCGCGCCGAGCTGTTCTTCGAACTGCGCCGCGAGCACCCGAACCTGATCGGTTTCAAGGAATTCGGCGGCGGTGCCGACCTGCGCTACGCCGCCGAACACATCACCTCCCAGGACGACAACGTGACCCTCATGGTGGGTGTCGACACCCAGGTGGTGCACGGTTTCGTCAACTGCAATGCCACTGGCGCCATCACCGGCATCGGCAACGCGCTGCCTCGGGAGGTGCTGCAACTGGTGGCCCTGAGTAAAAAAGCCGCCAGGGGCGATGCCAAGGCCCGTCGCCAGGCGCGTGAGCTGGAGGCCGCGCTGGCGGTGCTGTCATCCTTCGACGAGGGCTGCGACCTGGTGCTGTATTACAAGCACTTGATGGTGCTGAACGGTGACCAAGGCTACGCCCTGCACTTCAACGAAACCGACGCCCTCAGCGATGCCCAGCGTCGTTACGCAGAGCACCAGTACGCCCTGTTCCGCCAGTGGTACGCCAACTGGTCGGCGGAACAGAACGTCGCCTGACCCTTCGCGCGCCGCTGCGACGCTCGCAGCGGCCAACCTCCTTTTATCCAGGAAATCCCCCATGACTCTGACGGGCAAGATGCTGATCGGTCAGCACGCCACTGCCGGCAATCGCGAAGCAATCCAGGCGATCAACCCCGCCACCGATTCCGCCTTGGAACCGGCCTACCTCGGCGGCAACGGCGAGCATGTCGCGCAGGCCTGCGCCTTGGCGTGGGCGGCATTCGATGTCTATCGCGAAACCTCTTTGGAAGTGCGCGCCACATTCCTTGAGACCATCGCCGCGCACATCGAGGCCCTGGGCGATGAGTTGATCGACCGCGCCGTCGCCGAAACCGGCCTGCCTCGCCCCCGCATCCAGGGCGAACGAGGGCGCACCTGCGGACAACTGCGCACCTTCGCCCGCACCGTGCGTGCCGGGGAATGGCTGGATGTGCGGGTCGATCACGCACAACCGCAACGCCAACCCCTGCCTCGCCCAGACCTGCGCCAACGCCATATCGCGGTGGGCCCGGTCGCGGTGTTTGGCGCCAGCAACTTTCCACTGGCGTTTTCCGTGGCCGGTGGGGACACCGCCTCTGCGCTGGCTGCCGGTTGCCCGGTCGTCGTCAAAGCCCACGGCGCGCACCCGGGCACCAGTGAACTGGTGGGGCGTGCGGTGGCGCAGGCGGTCAAGGCGTGCGGTCTGCCGGAAGGTGTGTTTTCACTGTTGTACGGTTCGGGCCGTGAGGTGGGCATTGCGTTGGTGACCGACCCGCGCATCAAGGCCGTCGGGTTTACCGGCTCGCGCAGCGGTGGCCTTGCGTTGATCCAGGCAGCGCAGGCACGGCCGGAGCCTATTCCGGTCTACGCGGAGATGAGTTCGATCAACCCGGTGTACCTGTTTCCGGCAGCGTTGGCAGCCAGGGCTGAAGCATTGGCCCAGGGTTTTGTGGCGTCGTTGACCCAGGGTGCGGGGCAGTTCTGTACCAACCCAGGGTTAGTGATTGCAGTACAAGGGCCTGCCCTGGATCGCTTCATCAGTGCCGCCAGTGGGTTACTGCCGAACTGTGCGGCGCAAACAATGCTGACACCCGGCATCGCCAGTGCCTACACGTCAGGCATAGACACACTGACGGGACACGCCGAGGTAGTCGCACAGGGTTCGGCGACTGAAGGTCCCAACCAGGGCCAGGCCCACCTGTTCGTGACCCAGGCAACTGCGTTCTTGAGCAACGAACACCTGCAAGCCGAAGTCTTCGGTGCGGCTTCATTGGTTGTGGTGTGCGCGAATAACGAAGAAGTGCGCCGGGTATCCGAACATCTGGAAGGCCAACTCACCGCCACGCTGCACATGGATGACGACGATGTGCCAAGCGCCAGGGCCCTGCTGCCGGTGCTGGAGCGCAAGGCTGGCCGCCTGCTGGTCAATGGCTGGCCGACCGGCGTTGAGGTGTGTGACGCCATGGTCCACGGCGGCCCCTTCCCCGCCACCTCGGATTCGCGCAGCACTTCGGTGGGCACGGCGGCCATCCAGCGGTTCTTGCGCCCCGTGTGCTATCAGGACTTCCCCGACGCGTTGTTGCCGGATGCGCTCCAACAGGGCAATCCGTTGCGGCTGCGGCGTTTGCTTGATGGCCAGAGAGAGGCATAGGCCATGTCCGATCCCGATATCGTCGTAGTCGGCGCCGGCATTATCGGCGTCGCCTGCGCCCTGCAACTGGCGCGTCAGGGCCAGCGCGTGGTGGTGGTCGATCAACAGGAACCCGGCATGGGCGCGTCCTATGGCAACGCCGGGCACCTGGCGACCGAACAGGTGTTCCCGATTGCCGACGTGTCGATCCTCAAGCGCTTGCCCGGCATGCTGCTGGACCCCATGGGCCCGCTGCGCCTGGATTGGAAATACCTGCCGCGCGCCCTGCCCTGGTTTGCGCGGCTGCTGTTGAACCTGCGTCCGGCGCGCTATCAGCGTACCGTCGCGGGTATTCGTGCGCTTAACGAAGGCAGCCTGGGCGCCTGGCAGCGCCTGCTGACCAGCATCGGACGCGCGCACCTGCTGCGTGAAGACGGGTCATTGTTGGTGTACGAACGAGCGGACTCGCGCGACGCGCTCCGGGCCTTGCAGCAGCACATGCAAGCGCAGCAGGTGCCCGTGACGTTCTGGACCGCCGATGCCATACGCCAGGCTGCGCCGCAGTTGAGCGAGCACATCCAGGGCGGGTTGTTTTTTCCGGGCACCGGGCACTTCCTCGACCCGTTCCAGGTGGTGTGCGAACTGGTCGAGGCCGCCAAGGCCAGTGGCGTGCAGTTCCTCAAGCGCCAGGTACTGGATGGGCGGCTTGACCAACACGGCGTCTCCCTCACCACCGCTCAGGGCCCCCTGAGCGCACGCCAGGTGCTGATTGCCTGCGGCGCCCACTCAGCCAGATTGACCGCTGCCCTGACCGGCAAAAAAGTCCCGCTGGACACGGAACGCGGCTATCACCTGATGCTGCCCCACGAGCCGCATCGCCTGCCGTTTGCCGTCACTTCCCTGGAACGAAAATTCATCATGACCCCCATGACCGACGGCCTGCGCCTGGCCGGTACAGTGGAGTTCGCCGGCCTTGACCGCCCGGCGAATATGCAGCGTGCCTGGCAGTTGCATCGGTTGAGCAAGGGGTTGTTTCACGATGACCTCAGCGCAGAGGGTGCGACACCGTGGATGGGGTTTCGGCCGTCGCTGCCGGACTCGTTGCCGGTGATTGACCGGGTGTGTGACGGGAAGGTGCTGCTTGCGTTCGGGCACCAGCATCTGGGGTTGACGCAGGCGGCGGTGACGGCGGAGATGATTGGGGAGTTGGCGAGCAAGGGTCAAACTCCGTTATTCACGCCTTATCGTCTGGACCGATTCTGACCAACGCGTTTTTTGCGGTGAGTTGCCTGTTGTGGCGAGCGGACTTGCCACAGCAAGTCCACTGGTCACACAAGCGGGGGGGCTTAATCATGGGGTTTGAGCAGCCGTGCTGTAGAGTGCGTCAGCCATTTCCTCAATTTCATCACGCATACAAAGCTTGTCCAGCCAACCCGTCGGGATGCCTTGCACGCCGTAATATGCACCCGCCAACTGACCAACGATGGCGGCAGTAGTGTCAGCGTCGTCACCCAGGTTCGCGGCAGCCAACACAGCGTCGGCGAAGCTGTCAGTATGTTTTACGCACCACAGCGCCGCCTCCAATGACGCCACGGCGTAACCGGAACCCGTTATCTGCGCACGGGTCTTGTTGCAATACTCCCCCTGGGCAATCGCGACGACTTTGGGCGCAGAAAGACCCGCGCAAGAGATATTCAACAGGTGCACCTTTGTTGCTCCACTCAACGCGATACCGATGGCTCTCGCCAACACCACGCAACACTCGATTGCCTCTTGGGCTCCGTGAGTCGTACGGGAGCTTTCTCGGGAAAAGTCATCAACGCTTTTCAGGTTTGGAAAGTAAAACAGCACCAGCGGCGCGAGGCGCATCATCGAACCGTTGCCTGCGGAAAAAGGCTCTGTTGAACCTGCAAAGGGATCACCTTGCGACTCAAACGCCGTGAGCGCCGTGCGCACGGTCATGCCTATATCAAAGCAATCACCGGTAGAGCTCAGGTAGCCCCACTTCCACCAGTTCAGGTATCGCCCCATCTGATCAGCTGCATCAAAACCACCTTTACGCAACAAGCTTTCCGCAAGGCACAACGCCATCGAGGTGTCGTCCGTCCATTGGCCCGCTTTCAGGTTGAACGGTCCTCCTCCAACCATGTCGGTGACCGGTGTGAATGTGCCACGAGGCATGAATTCAACAGTGGTACCCACTGCGTCGCCACAGGCCAAGCCCAGCAGGCTGCCGCGGTAACGATCCAAAAGCGTGAGAGACATTTGTCATCCTTGAAAGAGAGTGAGTCAGCACTTTACTTGACCAACCGCTTCTCCTTCGAGGGGCGATAGCCGAAATACGAGCTATAGCACTTGCTGAAATGGCTCGGCGACACGAACCCACATGCCACCAGCACCTCCACCTGCGACAACTCGGTGTGCTGCAACAGCCGCCGCGCCTCGGTCACGCGCAGTTCCATGTAGTACCGCTGCGGGGTGGTGCCCAGTTGTTCCTTGAACAAGCGCTCCAACTGGCGCCGCGAACGGCCGGCGTAGACTGCCAGTTGGTCCAGCTCCAAAGGTTCTTCGAGGTTGGCGTCCATCAGTTTCACCACTTCACGCAACGGCGCACTGACGCTGACGTTTTCGGTGGGTTTGATGCGGCGGTAGCGGGACTCTTCGAAGGCCAGGATGTCTTCGATGCCTTCAACGAGTGCCTTGTCATGCAGGCCCTTGATCCAGTCCAGCGCCATATGGAAGGCCCCGGACGGGCTGGAAGCGGTGAGGCGGTCGCGGTCGATCACGTAGGGTTCGCTGGTGACGTGGGTCGCCTTGGAGACTTCCGCCAGCGCCGGACGGTGTTCGGGGTGGATGGCGCAGCGATAGCCTTGCAACAGGCCGGCACGACCGAGGAACCAGGCGCCGTTCCACAGCCCCGCAAGGCAGATGCCCTGTTCGGCGGCGGTGTGCAGCAGGTGGATGAAGGCTTCGCCAGCCTTGAGTTCGGTACGGAAACCGCCACAGATCACCAGCAGGTCCAGGTCGTGCAATGCTCCGGCATCCAGGCGCGCATCGGGGCGTATCACCAGGCCCAGGTCGCTGATGACTTCGCCATCGTCACAGCCGAAGGTGCGTGAGGCGAACAGGTCGGGGCGCAGCAGGTTGGCGGTAACGAAGGTGTCGAGGGTCTGGGTGAACGCCGGCAGGGAGAAATGTTCAAGCAACAGGAAGCCGACGCGGGTGACCGACGCCGGCTGTTGGGTTTCGTTGAGGTAGCGCAGGTTCTTGCCTTTCATGCCACCGCTGAATTGACGTCTTTCCATCGAGGGTTGGCCCACTCTTATTGTTGAGGTCTTTGAAAAACCGGCCATTAAGGGCGAACACTGTAGCTGTGGCGAGCGGGCTTGTCCCGCGTTGGGTTGCGAAGCGAGCCTGGATTGAGGAATGCGCTGAGTCAGGCACTCTTTGGCCGCTGGTTTTGGGGCTGTTTCACAGCCCAACGCGGGACAAGCCCGCTCGCCACAGCGTACTTATCGTTTGATGTCCTGCGCTGATCCTGAAACAGCCACACGCGCTGAAAGCCCCCGGCTGAACAGCGGCAAGCGCATCTGATACGGTTTTTTCTTTGCTATCTGCAGCTGTATCGAAACGCCGTCTGGGCGGACAATGGCCCCATCCCCACTCCCTTCCCTTCGGAGGCCTTATGACCAAGATGGCACTTTTCCTGTTCGGCTTTTTGGTACTGACCATCGGCATCGGCCTGCTCGCGACCATCTCGCCGGTCTGACGCTCAGCCGGCAAACAGCATCGGGTACAGCGACAGCACCAGCAACCCGGCCATCGTCCAGTTGAACAGGCGCAGCCAGCGCGGCTCACGCAGCACATTGCGCAAGCCGCTGCCACACCCGACCCATACGCACACACTGGGCAGGTTGACCACGGCGAACACCAGCGCGATCACCAGCACATTGGTGACGTAGCCTTCGGCCGGCGTGTAGGTGGTGATAGCGCCCAGCGCCATGATCCAGGCCTTGGGGTTCACCCACTGGAACGCCGCCGCGCCGAGGAAAGTCATGGGTTTGCCCTGTTCATCAGGGCTGTCGGACATGCCGCCCGCCGTCGCGATCTTCCACGCCAGGTACAGCAAGTACGCAGCCCCCACGTAGCGCAACACCGTGTAGGCCCACGGGAACACCTTGAACACTTCGCCCAGCCCCAGCCCCACCGAAATCACCAGCAGCATGAACCCGATGCTGATCCCCAATGCATGGGGCATCGAGCGGCGAAAGCCGAAGTTCACCCCCGAGGCGAGCAGCATGGTGTTATTGGGCCCGGGCGTGATCGAGGACACGAAGGCAAACAGCACAAAGGCGGACAACAGGCTGGTAGACATGAACATGACGCGGCATCCAAACGGAAGTGGTATGCCTGCGACAGTAGAGGGTTATCGACCGCCCTGCCCCGTAAAGCCATGGCGGGATTGAGGCATACACTTTTTTGCCGTGGTTTTCACAAACCTTTCACAGACAAGCGCCTAGGGTGGCCTCAGCTCCTAATGAACATCCCTTTAGCCCGCGCTCCCCACGCGGGCTTTTCTTTGCCTGGGCTATCGTGTAACCCGTTGGCAAGGGACAGTACAACGCACTGTTTTAGTTCTGCGGCCGTTGTTTGGTCGAATCCAGCTCGGCTTTTTTACCCGTGGAAATCTCGGTGATCTGCGCAGACTTGGCAATCGCGAAATCGAACGTGTCTTGCATCTTCGCAATCGCGTCGGTCGACGTGCCGTTCAATCCACCGTTGGCGGCCCAATCGAAGTTCCACACGCCGGAGAGGTTATCGGCGCCCGGCACATCGTGGGTTTCGATGGCGGTGAAAACGTCGGGATGACGCTCCATGTACTTGGCCGCATCGCAGACTTCGGCCGGCACCTTGCCCGAGGCGTTGTTGGCCAGTTGGGTCAGCTCCTGCTTGGTAATGGCCGACTTGCCGGTCTGGCGCATGTAGTCGGCAATCACTTTGCTGGACTTGGCGATGTTCAACTTGTCATCGAACGCCGACGGTGACGCTTTAGGTGTGTTTGCCCCGCTGCCGGCGGGCGTTACGGTGGTAGACATCGGCGCTGCTCCCCTGATGGTACGAATGAAATCGTCGTGCTGACGATAGCCAGGAACAGACGTTAGCATGGGCAATGGGCCATTAATCTGTGCTTCACAACAATTCACAAGGCCATGGTCTACAGCTTCTGTGAAAGCCTGCCAATCCATTACCATGAACCTGTATTCATGCCGATTAATTGCCAGCCGCCGACCCGGACCCCAGTCATGAGAGACCTACCGCCCACCGCCACGCTGCGAGCTTTCGAAGTAGCGACCCGGCATGCGACGTTCACATCGGCTTCAGAAGAGTTGCATGTGACCCAGAGCGCCGTCAGCCACCAACTCAAGCACCTCGAGGACCTGTGGGGCTTGCAGCTGTTCCAGCGCGGCAAGGCGTTGCGGCTGACCCCGGCCGGGGCCGCACTGGCGCCCATTGTGCGCGAGTTTTTCATGAACCTTGAGGCCACCCTGGCTGACCTGCGGGAACAAAAAGGCCGGGTTCGCCTGAAGGTCAGCACCACGTATTCGTTTGCCTTGAAATGGCTGCTGCCCAGGTTGCCCAGCCTGTCGCAGCAACATCCGGAAATCCTGATCACGCTGGAGACCAGCGACAAGGCCATCAAGTTCTCCAGCTCAGACCCGGATGTGGCCATCCGGCTGGGCAACGGCAATTATCCCGGCCTGCACTCGGAATTCATGCTCCGCGAGCAGATCTTCCCGGTGGCCAGCCCGGATCTGCTCAACCGTTTCGGCGCGCCCCACGAGCCCGCTGAGCTGCTGCGTTACCCGTTGCTGACGCGCGACGGCGCAGACCTGGTGCCCAAGTGGGACGCCTGGTTCGAGCATATCGGCGTCAGCATTGCACCCCTCAAGGAAAGCGTCAGGTTCGCTGACACCAACATGACCATCGAGGCGGCGCTGCTGGGCCAAGGTATCGCGCTGGCACGAAGCGGCCATGTTGAAGCTGAAATCAACGACGGCCGCCTGATCAGGCTGTTTGAGCTGCCGTTCGCGTCGCCGGTCGGCTACTACTTTGTCTGCCCCAAAGGGATCGAAACCCAGCCACACATCATCAGCTTTCGTAACTGGCTGTTGGCCGAGTCGATGCAGGCACAGCAAAATTATCAGTGATGCATGAACATTCACTCATGACAGGATGAAAGGACTTCGCTGTTAAACACGCCCTTGTGGTGTTTAACATGGCGCATGCCTTTACCCATCGTTCTACTCATCCTCTTCGCCGCCCTCTTGCATGCCAGCTGGAACGCATTGTTGCGTGTCGGCGCCGACCGGCTGTGGTCAATGACCATGATGTGCGTGGCGGTCGCCATCGCCAGCAGTGTAATAGCCTTGTTTCTCGCCCCTCCCGCGCCAGCCAGCTGGCCCTACGCCGTGCTGTCGGGCGTGTTGCACGTGGGCTATAACCTGTTCCTGGTGCGAAGCTACAAGGTGGGCGACCTGGGGCAGACGTACCCGATCGCCCGCGGTTCCTCGCCCATTCTGATCACGCTTTGCGCCTTGGTGTTTGCCGGTGAAACGCTCAGCACGAACGCCCTCATCGGCATCGTGCTGGTATCCGGCGGCATTATTTCTCTGGCCTTCAGACAGCGCACACTGGCGGTGCCCAGCCTGCCCTACGCCCTGGGCACGGGTTTTTTCATCGCGGCCTACAGCGTCACGGACGGTATTGGCGCGAGGCTGTCCGGCGCACCGATGGCCTACACCGTATGGATGTGTGCGCTCTGGGGCGTATTGATGCCCCTGGTGTACATCGGCCTGCGCGATACACGCAGCCTCTTCGCACCACGCCCCGGCGTCATCACGGCCTTGATCGGGGGGCTTGTGTCCCTCCTGGCCTACGGCATCGTCATTTACGCCATGTCCCACGCGCCGATGGGCGCCGTTTCGGCCCTGCGCGAAACCAGCGTGCTGTTCGCGGCCTTGATCGGTTATTTGTTTTTGGGCGAGTCGCTGACTGTCCGCAAAGTCCTGGCGTGCGTGGTCATTGCGACCGGCACGATGCTGATAGGCTGATCCTTAACCCCTCAAAGGAGGTCCAAACAATGAGTACTGTGTCTTCGACACCGCTGATTCTGATTACCGGCGGCAGCCGCGGTGTCGGCGCGGCAACCGCGCGCCTTGCAGCGGCGCAAGGCTACGATGTCGCGATCAGCTACGTCAGCAACGAGGCGGCCGCGCTCGGCGTGGTGGCGGATGTGCAAGCGTTGGGGCGCCGTGCCTTGGCCATCCGCGCCGACAGTGCGGACCCTGCTCAGGTCGCGCAGCTGTTCGCAGCCATTGACCAGACGTTTGGCCGTATCGATGTGCTGGTCAACAACGCCGCGATCATTGCCCTGCAGTCACGCTTTGAAGACCTCGACTTTGCCCGCATGCAGCGCATCTTCGCGATCAATGCCATCGGCCCGATGCTGTGCGCGCAGCACGCGGTGAAACGCATGTCGCTGCGCCACAATGGCACGGGTGGCAGCGTGATCAACGTGTCCTCCGCCTCCGCCCGGCTAGGCAGCCCCAACGAGTATGTCGATTACGCTGCCTCCAAAGGCGCCCTGGAGACGTTCACCATCGGCTTATCCAAGGAAGTCGCCCGTGAAGGCATACGCGTCAACTGCGTACGGCCTGGGCATATCTACACCGACATGCACGCCAGCGGCGGCGAACCGGGGCGTGTGGATCGGGTCAAGGACAGCATTCCCATGGGCCGTGGCGGCGAACCCGAAGAGGTGGCCCGCGCTATCCTGTGGCTGGCCGGTAAGGAAGCGTCGTTCATCACCGGGACCTTTCTGGATGTGACAGGCGGCAAGTAGGCGGCAATCGCCGATTAACGGGAGGCGTGCTGGTCCCGGTGCCGGGCCAGCCCTTCCAGGGTGAACCGCGCTTGCATCAGCACCACCTCCCGCACCTGTTCCATTTCCTTCTGGTTCACTTCGCTCCACTTCAACGCCTCCAGCAGCTTGGGCTTCTGGATGCGGAACGCCAGGCCCTGGGTAAACAGCGCCATGGAATGGATCACCGTGCGCTCATCCTCCAGCGCCAGGCCGGCCACGCGAGCGATCAGTTGGCGGATGACCCGCGCAATACGCGCCTTGAAACGCTCCTCGAAAGCCATCGTTGCGCTTTGCGGGCACAAGCCGGCCTGGTGGCGATCCATGAACGCACGCCAGGCCGTGGTTTGCGGGCTGTCCTGGATGGTTGAAACCACGGTGCCCAGGATGCCCAGCGAGGCGTCGATCAGCGCGTTGTCGCCGGAATCGGCATCGGCCAGCACGCTTTCCGCCGCCTCCACCGGCGGCGACATCTTGCGCCACAGCAGCGTGATCAAGTGCTCGACGCACGCCAGGTACACGCCTTCCTTGCCATCGAAGTAGTACTGGATCGCAGGTGCGTTGACGCCGGCAGCCGTAGCGATATCACGCGTGGACGCCCCATCGTAGCCACGCGCGCCGAATACCTCGACGGCCGCCTCGATAATGCGGGCGCGGGTTTCTTCGCCGCGCTGGTAACCACCCTCGGCGGCAGGTTTGTGTCGTGCCATGTGCAGCTCCCTTCGAATACCGGACCAAAATATACCAGTTGACAAAAATTCGCGAAAAAAGGAATTTATTCCACTCGTTATAAATCTGGAGTGACCTCGATGTCGGCTGCACCTCCCTCCCCTCAGGTCATGCCTGAAGAAACCGTCAACGGTCAACGTGGCAAGGCCCGGCGCATCCTGCTCAGCGTGGCCGGCGTTGCCGTGCTGGCGGGCGTGTCATGGGGCGCCTGGTGGTGGATCACCGGGCGGTTTATCGAGACCACCGATGACGCCTACCTGCAAGCCGACAGCATCAGCGTGGCGCCAAAGATCAACGGCTACGTGGCCGACGTGCTGGTGAGCGACAACCAGAACGTCAAGCGTGGCGACGTGCTGGTGCGCCTGGATGCGCGCAAGTACCAGGCCGTGAGCGACGAAGCCTCCGCGACCATCGCCGCACGCAATGCCGACTTTGCCAAGGCCCAGGCCGACCTGGTGCAACAGGATTCCACCATCGCCGAAGCACGCGCCCAATTGCAGGGCGCCGAGGCCGATGCCCGGCATGCGCAGACCGAAGTCGCCCGCTACGCGCCGCTGGCCCGCTCGGGCGCCGAACCGGAAGAGCGCCTGGCCCAACTGAACAACCAACTGGCACAGGCCCGCAGCACCGTGGCGGCCAAACAGGCGGCGCTGCGGTCCAGCCAGACTCGCTACGGCACGTTGCAGGCTCAGCTCAAGCAGGCCCAGGCGCAACTGGGCGTAGCCAAGGCCAGCGAGGCGCAAAGCCAACTGGACGTCGACGACGCGGTCATCCGCAGCCCGCTGGACGGCCGTGTGGCTGACCGTGGCGTACGCGTGGGGCAGTACGTGCAACCTGGTACGCGTTTGCTGACCGTGGTGCCGATCAGCGCGATCTACCTCACCGCCAACTACAAGGAAACCCAGATCGGTGGCATGCGCCCCGGCCAGACCGTCACCGTGCATGTCGACGCCCTGCCCGGCCGCGACCTGCAAGGCCACATCGACAGCCTGGCGCCCGGCACCGGCGCGCAGTTCGCCCTGCTGCCGCCGTCGAATGCCACCGGTAACTTCACCAAGATCGTGCAACGGGTACCGGTGCGCATTGCCCTGGACATACCGGATGACCTGCGTGCCGCATTGATGCCAGGCCTGTCGGCCACCGTGGAAGTCGACACCCGCACCCACGCCGCAGACGCCAACCATGGCTGAGGCGAGCATGGCCGGGGTGGCTGCCGAGAAACCGCGCAACGCCTCGCTGACCGACTGGATCGCCGTCGCCGCCGGTGCACTGGGCGCCTTGCTGGCGACCCTGGATGTGTCGATCACCAACTCGGCGCTGCCGCAGATCCAGGGCCAGATCGGCGCCACCGGCACCGAAGGCACCTGGATCGCCACCGGCTACCTGATGTCGGAAATCGTGATGATCCCGCTCGCGGCCTGGCTGACCCGAGTCTTCGGCCTGCGCCGGTTTCTGATCGGCACCGCACTCACCTTCACCCTGTTCTCGATGTTCTGCGGCTTGTCCACCAGCCTTGGCGCGATGATCGCCGGGCGCATCGGCCAGGGCTTCGCCGGCGGCGCGATGATCCCGACCGCGCAGACCATCGTGCGCACGCGTCTGCCGCCCCACCAACTGGCCATCGGCACCACGATGTTCGGCATGACCGTGATCCTCGGCCCCTTGCTCGGCCCGGTGATCGGCGGCTGGCTGACGGAGAACATCAACTGGCGCTGGTGCTTCTTTCTCAACCTGCCCATCAGCATCGCGCTGATCACCCTGCTGATCACCGGCCTGCCCAGCGAGCGCATGAACCTGCAGCGCTTTATCAGCGCCGATTGGCTGGGCATTCTGGGGCTGGCCATGGGCTTGAGTTCGCTGACCGTGGTGCTGGAAGAAGGCCAGCGCGAGCACTGGTTTGACTCGCTGCTGATCGTGTGGCTGAGCATTGCCACGGTCACCGGTTTTTTCCTGATTGCCGTGGGGCAATTGCGCTCCAGTACGCCGATCCTGCGCCTGCCACTGGTGCTCAACAAAAGCTTTGGCAGCGTGTTGCTGATCGGTACGGCGGTGGGTGCGGGGCTGTATGGCACGGCGTATCTGGTGCCGCAATTTCTCGGGATTCTGTCCGGCTACAACGCGCAGCAGTCCGGCGCGATCATGCTGTTGTCGGGGATTCCGGCGTTTTTGCTGATGCCGATCCTGCCGCGAATGCTCGGCCGCTACGACCTGCGCTGGATGGTCGGCGCCGGCCTGCTGCTGTACTGGGCCAGTTGCTTTGTAGACACCCTGTTGACCGCCGACAGCGTCGGCCATGATTTTGTGTGGTCGCAGTTGCTGCGCGGCTTCGGGCAGATCCTGGTGATGATGCCCCTCAGCCAACTGTCCATGCGTTCGGTCGAGACCAAGGACGCCGGCGACGCGGCCGGGCTCTACAACATGTCGCGCAACCTCGGCGGCACCATTGGCCTGGCGTTGCTCGGCGTGTTGATGGACCGGCGCAGCCACTTCCATGACGACCGGCTGCGCGAAGGCATCCTGGCCAACAGCCAGTTGACCCAGGACCACATGGCCAGCAACACCGCCAGCTACCTGGCACAAACCGGCGACGCCTCCACCGCCTCGTTGCAAGCCATGGCCCAACTGGCCAACGACATCGCCCGCCAAGCCTCGGTGATGGCCTATAACGATTCGTTCTACGTATTGGGACTCGCAATGCTGGCGTGCCTGCCCCTGATCTTCATCCTGAAAAAGCGCACGGTACAGCCATGATTGCTCGCTCGTTTCCTCTGCTCCTGACCGTTGGCCTGCTGTCGGCCTGCACCGTAGGCCCGGACTACTCAGGCGCACCCGACGCCGCGCCGAAAACCCTGGCCGCCGGGCATTTGCCCCATGCCGACCGCCAAGCGCCAAGCGCCCCGGCTGTGGCGCAGTGGTGGCGAACGTTGAATGACCCGCAGCTCAATGAGCTGGTCGAGATGGCGCTGAACAACAGCCCCGACATCGCCACCGCCCAGGCCCGCTTGAAACACTCCCGCGCCAGCCTCAGCGGTGCGCGGGCCGACGCCCTGCCCAAGGTCACCGGTGACGCCGCGATGCTCAAACTGCGCTCGCCCGACACCTCCGCACTGGGTGGCGGCGGTGGCGGTCGCGGGCCGTTGACGCTCTACCTGGCCGGCTTCGATGCCAGTTGGGAGGCCGACCTGTTCGGCGGCACACGTCGCGCCGTCGAAGCCGCGCAAGCCGAAGCCGACGCTGCCCAGGCGCAACTGGCCGACGCCCAGGTGCAACTGGCCGCCGAAGTGGTGCAGGCCTACACCGACCTGCGCGACCAACAGGCACGGCTGGCGTTGGTAGACGCGAGTGTCGACATTGAAAACCAGGCCCTCGACCTGACCCAGCAACGTCGCAGCCGTGGCGTGGCCTCACAGCTGCAACTGGAACAAGTCCTCACCCAGGCAGAAAACACCCAGGCCCAGCGCCTGCCGTTGCAAGCCGCCATCGTTGAATCCCTGGATCAACTCGGCCTGCTCTGCGGCCGGGAGCCCGGCGAACTGGATGGCCGCCTCGCCACCGCCAAAGCCCTGCCCGCCATGCCCGGTGTGGTACCCGTGGCAGACCCCTCCGCCCTGCTCAAGGCCCGCCCCGACATCCGCGTCGCCGAACGCAAACTGGCCTCCAGCAACGCGCAGATCGGCGAGAAAACCGCCGACTGGTTTCCCAAGCTCAGCCTGATGGGCGACCTGTCATTCTCTGCCGGCGACCCCGGCCACCTCGCCCGCAAGGATAACGGCACCTGGCTGATCCTGCCGCGCCTGACCTGGAACGCGCTGGACTTCGGCCGCGTGGCCGCCAGCGTCAAAGGCGCCGAAGCCGGTCGCGACGAAGCGCTCGCGCAGTACAAAAGTGTGGTACTGAGTGCGCTGCGCGACGCCGATGTGGCCCTGGCGCGGTACGGCCATCAACGCCAGAACGTAGTGCTGTTGCGCAGTGTGGAGTCCTCGGCGGTACGCGCGGCGGACCTGACTCGCCAGCGCTACCGTGCGGGCACCGCCAGCACCCTGGATTGGCTGGATGCGGAGCGTACCCGCTACCAGGCCCAGGAGAACCGGATTTCCGGGGACGCGGAACTGCTCAAGGATTTTGCTTCACTGCACAAGGCATTGGGGCTGGGCTGGACGTTGTGACACATCAGGCGTTTGATGGGAGAAATTCCATTCAAGACCGATCTGGCGGAGATCGGGATGGATATCATGGGGTTTGACCTGAAGCGGGAGGGGCAATAAATGAAAGAATTGATCCAGGGGCTCGACGGCCCCAGAACGGCACAGCAGGAATTGTTCTACGACCTGGAGGACGCCGCCGCTGTGATTGGGTGGTCGGTGGTTGAGTTGACCGCTTTGGCCGCCAACGGTCGCACGCCGGATGAGGCGCTGGCGCTGATGAAAATCTGCGCGTTGCTGGCAGCGCAACAGGAAAGGCTTCACGCGTATGCAGGTGAGGTGAAAGACCAGCGCATCGCCAGGTCTGAAATCCTGTAATCACAGGAGGCATACCCCAATGGCGCGCAGCCGACGAACAACGTGAAAGAATTCACATTTATTGACACTGGATATTGAAGCTCAAAATTTGACCAAATAATATTTTGCCGCAACCGAGCACACACCTTTATACGGATATTGCTCTGCACCAGCTCGGGAGCCACGCGCGTGCAGACAATAAAACATTGAGGTTTGCCATGCGTCTTTCCAAGCTCGCTCCATCCGCCGCCCTGTTCAGTCTGATCGCCCTATCCGCACAAGCCGCTGACTTGAGTGCCCTGAC
Source organism: Pseudomonas sp. DR208 (assembly GCF_019823005.1). Lineage (NCBI taxonomy): Bacteria > Pseudomonadati > Pseudomonadota > Gammaproteobacteria > Pseudomonadales > Pseudomonadaceae > Pseudomonas > Pseudomonas sp. DR208. The sequence goes on along the minus strand of NZ_CP081944.1, from coordinate 3,314,018 downwards.
AGGGGCTCTGTCCTCTGCTCTGGGTGGTGCAAACACCACCACCAATAACACTAATTACTCCAATAACGCCTCCTCCTGCCAGCAACAGGTCCGCGACCTGCAGGCGAACATCAATGCAGCCAATGCCAAGGGCGATACCTTGCGCGCAACCGCCTATCAAGCTGCGCTGACCCAGACAAACAAGAGCTGCAGTAACGCCAGTTACAACACCCAGGCCCAAGTGAATACCAACCCGCAGCACCAACAAAACGTGAACAAGGCAGCGGATGCGATCAATGCAATCGGTGGGCTGTTTAAATAAGCCGGAAAGTCGTGTGCGAGAGGCCCGCAATTGCGGGCTTTTCTATGCCTGCGGGACGGACCATGCAAAAACCTTGATCGGCACGCCCGTACTTTCGCCCAGGCAATAAAAAACCCCGTAGACGTTAATCTACGGGGTTTTCAAGAGTGGAGGCCGAGGTCGGAATCGAACCGGCGTAGGCGGATTTGCAATCCGCTGCATAACCATTTTGCTACTCGGCCTCAAACGATCAATGTCCCGACTGCTGACACTTATCGCATAAAAACTTGAGTGGGCTGTATAACCCTGCCTCTACTCTAACTCATTGAATACATTGAAGTTTTTAATGCTTCATTGCGTTCGATGGGCGCCATTATGTACGTATTTGCCTAGGCGTGCAACCCCTTGATTTCAAAAATATTTCGTATTGGCATCAAGGGGTTGCGGGCCTGCCCTACTCCTTGATGCGCAGTTGTTGGTACTGCGGGTCGGCCTTGATTTGGGCTTCGGTGAAGGGCAGCGGGCGCAGTTGTTTTTGGGAGAAGGCTCGGGTCTGGTCCTTGGCGTGTGGGGAAGCCGGGTTGCTGGACTCGGAGAACGCGAGCACGCCTTGGGCATGGGGCCCCTGGTCGTCGAAGGTGACGATTTGCAGGTAGCTGGTGCCGCTGACCACTTCGCGCTTGCCGTCGGCGCGGGGCACGGTTTGCATGGCGTTGTAGATGCCGAGTTCCTGCGGGCCGCCGTGGATCGGGGTTTGCCCGGCGACTTGGACCTCACCCCAGGTGCTGCTGGCGGTCAAGCCGCGTTTGGCGACGTCGGCGGTGGAGGCCAGCATGGCTTCGCGCAGGGCTTTGGCCACATCGGCGCGGTCGATGGCCAGGCCGCGTGGGGTGGTGAGGGGTTGGGCCGGGTCGAAGGCCACGCGCCAGGCGTCGGGGATCTGCTGCAGGTGCTGCACCAGGTTGATGAAGTGCACCAGGCCGAGGCCGCTGTCGAGGTTGGCGCGCTGGTCCCAGGTTTTCAGGCTGGAGCACAGGGCGTGCAAGGCAGTGGCGTCGCTGCCGAGGTGTCTGGCGCAGAACGCGAGCAGATCGGGCATGACTTGGCCGGCCAGGTACACCTCGTTGTCCATCACCATGTTGTGCAGATCGCTGACGCTGATCGGTTTAGCCAGGGATTGCAGGCGTTGCAGGGCAAAGCGCGCGCGTGGGCCGAGGCCGATATGGTCCTGGCTGATCAGCGGGGAGAAACCGGTCAACGGCGCCTTGGGGTTGGCCAGCCACGCCGAGTCATTGGAGTGCTGCACGTAATCGGTGCGTTGCAATTGCGGCAACTGCTCGGCCGGGAAGATGCCGGCCTGGGCGGCGCGCGGATCAACGTCCCAGGCACAGGCGCTATGGGCGCCGTCGAGCATGATCATCTGCAGGCCGGCGCGTGGGTCGCTGCATTGCGCCAGTTTGGCCGCGCTGACGTTGGGCACCACCGACAGGTTCATGTACAGGCTCTGGCCCTGGTCATCGGCGGCCAGGGTGTTGACCCACGGGATGCCTTGCAGGGTGTGTACCGAGGTTTTCAACTCATTGAGGCTGGCGGCGCGGTTCATGGCGTACCACTGTTGCAATACACGGTCGTTGCCCAGGTTGGCATCGCGCAGGCTGAAGGCGTAGTGGCTGTCCCAATCGAGCTTGCCCGGCCACTGCACCACCGGGCCGAACTGTGAGCTATAGACCGTGTGCGATTGGTCCTTGAGGCTGCCATCGGCCTGTTTGACCTGCACGGTCACCGTGGTTTTATCCAGGGCGACCGATTTGCCGTCGAGCATGTAGCGCGTGGAGTCCTTGGGGTCCAGGGTCAGGCGGTACAGGGTGAAGTGCTTGGACGTGTCCACCGTATGGGTCCACGCCACATGCTGGTTGAAGCCGATATTGATCACCGGCAGGCCCGGCAGCGCAGCGCCCATCACATCCAGTTGGCCGGGAATGGTCAGGTGCATCTCGTAAAACCGCATGCCGCCCACCCAGGGGAAGTGCGGGTTGGCCAGCAACATGCCGCGCCCGTTGAACGAGCGGTCACGCCCCACTGCCACGGCGTTACTGCCACGATCGAAGGCGAAACGCTGTTGATTGGCCGCGACCCGTTCAAAGGCCTTGACACTGCTCGACACATTGGCGATTGCTTGAGGCGGCGCCGCACCCACCAGGGCTTCGGCGAATTGCCCGACACCGCCTTCGACCAACAGCCTGCGGGTCAGCTTGACCAGATCTTCAGCCACCAGTGGCCGTACCCACGTGGCCTGGCACTGCACAGGCGCGCCCTGCTCTTTCAGATAACGGTTGTAGCCGGCCACATAACCTTCAATACGCTGCTGGATCTGCGGGCTCTGCGCCTTCCAGAATGCCGCCACCGCATCCGGCGTATTGAGCCAGCCAAAGAACAGGTCGCTGGCCAGGTTGTTGCGCTCTTCCAGGGTCGCCTGCTCGGGGCCGAAGAAGCGGGCGCGCTGGCCATTTACGGTGACCACTTCATTGGCCAGCAGGCACAGGTTGTCCTGGGCGTACGCGTAGCCAATGCCGAAGCCCAGGCCACGTTCATCGTTGGCGCGGATATGCGGTACGCCGTAACTGGTGCGCCGGATGTCCGCCGACGCTGGCGTCACCTGCTCCCGCGCAGAGGCGGCCAGGCCCAACCCCAGCAACACTCCGGCCATGCAGACCCTGGACAACCCATTGGAAATAATCACGCAGACTCCACCGTCAGATTTAACCGTTTCACAAGGGGCAATAACCCCACCGTAAGAACGCAAATCACCGGGAATAATTTAACGCACGGGGTCGTTTATTTAAGGCGGTGGGGATGTGACAAAACCGATACCGACGAAATTTCTACATCCGACACTTCATGATTTCGCTCGCTCGTTCGTCTTATTAACCAAGAGCGCTCATTTTTTCCTGATCAGGCTCTGATAAGGAGTTTTTGCATGTACAACCCGCAAGTGCCCACGGATGGACATTCACACGCGGCCGAAGCCAGTTTCGGCAGCGGCACGCAAGCGTTCGGCAAAACGCCCGAACAGCAAGGCAACCAGCGTATCCGCCATCTGCTCAAGTGTTTTGGCCTGCGTACCAGCCTGATCCGGCTGAAGGTCATCGACGCCCTGCTCACCGCCGCCGACAACCAGCGCACCCTTGGCGTACGCGGCGTGCACAGCCACTTGCTGGAGCTGGGCATTCCACTGTCGTTTCTCAGCGTGCGCGAGGTACTCAAGCGCCTGTGCAGCGAAGGTGTGATCACCCTCAATGCGGACAAAAGCTACAGCCTCCATGAAGAGGCTGCCAAGGTACTCGAAGGCCGCGCCTGATCGCCGTTAAAGCTTGACCTTGCGGCGCATGATGCCGTTGATCACCACCACGACCACTGCGACGGCAATGGCGATGGTCTGGAATGTCTTCTCGCTGATGACCCCAGTGTTCTGCAAGTAGGACAGGCCAAACATCGTCGCCAATACGGCCAGGGCAATCAGAATCGAATATTTCAAACGCTGCTTTTGGGTCATCAGGGGGTCCTGTATCTGGGAGTGGATCGGGATCAATAGGCGCTCATATTACAGGCGATGAAAAGCTTTGGCTCGTCTGGCGCACGCTACGATAAACCAGCCCCCCAAGTAAGCAGAAAATATTCCCTTACAGTGCAATGCTGACGCTGTCGTCGGTACGGAACTGACTGCATTTGACCAGCCCGCCTACTCCCCGCCTACATCCGATCTTACAAACCCTGGTACCCGCAGCCGGAACGCGAACGGGCGTTTTCAGCACACAGCGGTGCGCCATGGGAAAAGGGAACCTCCCGTTGACAGGCGCTTATTCTCAGCACGTCTGAATAGGTACCCAACAATGACCCATCTAGATACTCGCTCGCCTCAGCAGTCATACACGTATCAACCGCCCCTCCCTGACGGCCGATCTCTATCAGCCCTCCATGATACTGCCAGCGCAAACCTCGACTCGGCAGCAGGCCCCACTCTTCTGCCACAAACAGGCAAAAGCCCAGACAGCGGTGACTTCAAGCAACAGCTCGCAGACCAGCAGAACTTCAGGACCCTGGCACGCAAACTCACTGAGCTGGCTGCCCAATTGGGTGAAGCGGTCACCCCGCAGGCTGTCCTCGCGGCGCTCAAGTCCACACCGATGGTGGTAGCGCCTGGCTCATCTTCCTTTGAGGAGCTAGGCAGAACCACACTGGAGAACTACATCGCCTACAACGGCCTCCCCCTACCGGACAGCCATTCGTCCTTGATCGCCCTGGCCAGTGCCCTGGTCGACAGCGCCCTGGAACACCCCCTGGGCAATTTTGGGGGTGCCTTGAGCTGGCCTATCCCCTTGAGCAGAGACGATCAACGGCGCCTGCGTTTGATTGCCATGAGCCACGAACATCATCTCGAGGAAAAGCCCCTGGTCATGCAAACCAAAGGGGGGTTATTAGAGTTTTTGCGCTATCAGGCGCCACTCCCCGAGGGCGTCCTGAATGATCCCATCCGGGTGCTGGAAACCCTGATCGGTTCTGCCCAGGGGCAATTGATGGGCAAAGCTCTGCAGCAGAAAATGAATGGAGTTGACACCGCCGAGAGCGCCAACGATTACCTCATGGCAGCAATGATTCTGCAATTGGACCCGGAGTACTTTGCCGAGCCTGCCCCCAATAAGGTGGCAGGTTTTGATTTGTCCAACAAAGCCCATTGGGGCAAGCCTTTGTCGATGATTGTGGACGGTTTGAGTACGCACTTGAGCGAATCCGGCAGAACCTCCGCCGAGATGGCCAAGACCGGGGCGCACCTCTTGCTGTCAAAGAAAACCCCCGAACTCTTGATTAAAGACATTCCTGGCACGGTGGTGTATGGCAGCGCCGCCTGGGTCAGGCTGTCGATCGCCGCAGCATCGATAGAGGCCCTGACGCCAGGAAAAGTGCAAAACATGACCTTTAACCAGGTCATGGCTGAAGCTGACATTGCCGCCCTTAGCAACCGGCAAGACACTCAGCGTGCGCAGATTGCTGCCCTGCGGGTGTGGGGGTTGGTCAATGGCATCCTTTCGCCGGAGCGGGCCGGTCGATACAACGACGCCGACATCGAGGTGGCCAGAAGCGCGTTTAACCAACAGGCCACTGCACAGATAGAAGCATCCAGCCTGATCCAATCCGACATGCCCAGCCGCAGGGATATCGCCCTCGCCCGCCTCAAGGAGCGTTTTGGCGAAAATGTTCCGTTTGAAGAATGGCTGCTGAAAGTCCATGACAACAAGCAACCGTCCATCCAGCCGGTCTACGACCCTAATCGGGCGCCTGCCGGCATGATGTCGCTCCTGGACATCGCCATGAGTGGGTTGCACAACTACGAATGGGTGAGCCAGGACCCGCGCATCAATGCCGCGCTGAAAGGTAAGTCGCTCGATCTGGGAGTCAATGCCGAATTCAACAGCCAACTTGTCCAGGCCATCAGCGACAAGAAAAAAGGCATTGGCGTGGCGATCAAACATATGATCGCCCAGCTTCCACTGGCTGACAGGCAGAACCTAGAGTACGGGCAACTTGAGTTCTACCAGCTCGACACCTACCGCCTGGGCCCCGGGTTTACTGGCAAAACCCTCGACCATAAAAATGAAAAGCTGTACGTCAAGGCCACCGGCGCGAATGGCACGGCCACGTATGAGCTGGACCTTAGCAAACACGCTATCACAGCGGTCAGTAACAGCGTGCTGACTCACGAGCGTGAGCGCGAAGCCAATAGGGTCTATCCGATCGAGAAATTCACACCCGTTGCTAACGCCGACTTCAGCCAGAACACAAAAGCCGGATCACCGCTGCCTACCCCCTCGAACTTCACAAGCACGCGAACCCAGGCTATTGCAGATACATTTGTGAAACACCTGCAGATTGATAGTCGGGACGTGATCAAGCAGGCCAAGGGCGCGACCAGCTTCGACAATCAGATGGATGCCGAATGGAACTTGACCAACTTTTTCCTGGATTTGATTCCCTTCAGATCGGCCATTCGCAACTTTCAGGAGGGTCATTACGCCGACGGCGCTATAGACCTGTTCATGGACGTCTTCAGCTTTGTCACTGCTGGTGCAGGGGCCGCAGCGAAAGCCACCAAAGTCGGTTCCAAAGCCATCAGCCTGACGAAGAAGGCTTTGCAAGTCTCGAAAATCGTCGGGACCACCGTTATCAGTGAGTTCAACCCATTGAGTGGTGTAGGCGATTTGTTGCTCGGAGGCACCCGCCTCGCAAGCAAAGGCATTACCAAAGCCAAGATTGCGGCCGGCTTGACTCCGCCGCCTTACGGTGATGTCACATGGGGAACCTTAAAGGTTGGGGAGCAAACCCTGGAGACCAGCAGCGTTATTCATAATGGGCAACGGTATGCCTATGACCCGGTCACGAGGAGGCCTTACGGCCCGCCACTGAAGGATTTCAACGTGCTGGAGACCTTGAGCCCCACCGTTCCCCAAACACACTCCCCCAGGCAATCCAGCAGTCGCCGTCGACGCCCCCCCTCGAATACTGGCGCTCGTCAGGTTCACGTCAGAAAGCCGTTACCCAAGGGCGACTACGTAGAAAGCCTGCAGGGCAAATTCGAGACTGACCATTTCTTCCAGCCGGATATCAAGGCAAAAACACTGGAGAAGTTCAAAGACGAAATGAACGCTTGCTATGACGCCCTGGCCGAAACAGGGCTACCGCCACGCCCTGTCATCCCATCGGTGCCTGAACCCATCAGCGCGCCAGAACTGTTCGCAGAGGCATTCAAGGCGTCTAACGGCATAGTCTTGGGGGAGTCGCATAAGCAGATGGCCAGTTTCAAGGTGCTTTTCGATAACGTGGAAACGTTAAAGAACCAAGGCGTCAAGAAAGTGTATTTCGAAGCACTTATCGATACGCCGGATGGCCTGATCGATGACGGTATAGGTTACCTGGGGGATGGCAGAACACTTAGAACTGATCCAACGTTCAAGGAACTATGCGAAAAGCTTGAGGCCAATGGCATAGAAGTCATGCCCATTGATCACATCTACCTCACGCGCCACAAAGGCGATCTCCATAAAGCGCCTACAACAACGGGCGAACGTTCGCAACGCCGCCTTAAAGAGTTCAACTATTACGCCTCGGAAACCATCCAGGCGACTTCAGGCACTGAAAAATGGGTCGCACTGGTTGGGTGCTCCCATATGAACACCTCCGAAAACGTACCAGGCCTGGCTGAGTTGACAGGCAGCATCGGCATCGGCGTATTTAACAATAAGAACGTCACAGGACAGATTGGCACCCGGGTAATTGGCCGGCCTCAAGACCCTACACAACCGGTAGGCTGGGGACGCGGCATTCCGGGTGATCTGCAGATTTATGTAGAACCCTGACCTTACTCGCTGCTCTCCCGCAAACAACGGCCCGGGGATGTATCCGGGCCGTTGTTTGCCCTATTGGCCAGCATGCACCCACCGCTGGTGCAGCCACCGCGCCAATGCATCCAGTGCAAAGCCCAACAAGCCGATCAACACCACCATCGCCATCAGCTCCGAATAGGCGAGCCGATCACGGGTATCGAGGATGTAATACCCAAGCCCCGCACTGACCCCCAGCATCTCGCACGGCACCAGCACGATCCACAGAATGCCGATGGCCAGGCGCACGCCCGTCAGCACATGCCCCACCACGCCGGGAATGATCACCCGGCGCAAGGTCTCCCAGCGGGTCGCGCTCAAACTGGCGCTCAACTGCAACCAGCGCGGGTCGAGCTGACGCACCCCGGCGGCGGTGTTGAGCATGATCGGCCATACGGCAGCAAAGGCCAGCAGGAAATAGATCGGCCGGTCGCCTACCCCCATCAGCATCACCACGATGGGCATCCACGACAGCGGCGAGATCATGCGCAGGAACTGGAACGCCGGTGTGGTCGCCGCCTCCAGGTTGCGCGAACTGCCCACCAGCAATCCCAGCGGCACGCCGACCAGCAAGGCCATGAGCAACCCAACGAAAATACGCTTGAGGCTCACGGCGATGTGCAGGTACAACTCCCCGCGCCCGAGCAATTCCCACAGGCTGGCGGCCGTGGCGGCCAGGGAAAAGCGTGCCGACAAGCCGCCCGCCGCGCCAAACACTTTCACCCCCAGCCACCAGAGCAACAGCAACCCCGCCAAGCCACTCAACCCGAGCAACCAGCCCGGGATTTCCCGTTTGTTCAAACGCCAATCTCCTCATGCCGCTCAAACCCATCAGGCAAACCAAAGGTCTTCATGCCGCCCACGGACTCAATGGCGTTGCGCACGAAACGGTCGTCTACCAGGTCCTTGGCGACAAACGCCGGGTCCAGGTCGGCGAGGAATTTCTTGTCGCCCTCGATCAGCGTGTCCTTCAGGCGGCGCACCAGTTCCTCGGTGTAGCTGGGGAATGGGTAGGGCTGGAAATCGATGCGGTGCTCATCCCAACTCCCATGCTGAATCGCGCCGTCGGCCAGGTAGGCCACACGGTCGGCCGCGGCGGGCGCCAGCACTTTGCTCAACACCGGCTCGGCATGCGGGGTATAGCGGTTAGGGCCGTCCTTGGACAGCAGCTTCACCGCCGCTTCGCGGTTGTCGCGGGTCCACACCTGCGCCTTGACGATGGCATTCACCACCTTCTGCGACCACTCCGGGCGGTTGGTCAGGTCGTGCTCGTGCATGAACACCACGCAGCATGCGTGGTTGCGCCACACGTCACCGGTGAAGCGCTGCACGCGACCGACCTTGAGGTTTTCCGCCAGGGCGTTGAACGGCTCGGCGACGATATAGCCGTCGATACGCTGGCTGGCCAGGGCCGGTGGCATGTCCGACGGTGGCAACACGATGAGGTTGACCTCATTGGCCGCAATCGCACTGCCCGCCGCCCGCGCCACCGGCGTCAGCCCGTTGTCGCGGAACAGTTGCTGCACCACTACGTTATGGATCGAATACCAGAACGGAATCGCCACGGACTTTCCGCCCAATTGCTTCACATCGGTGATGCCCGGCGCCACGGTCAGGCCCGAGCCACCCACATGGTTCCACGCCACCACTTTGGCCGGCACCTTGCTGCCATAGCGTGCCCACACGGTCATTGGCGACAGCAGGTGAATCACGTTGACCTGGCCCGAAATAAACGCCTCGATCACCTGCGCCCAACTGCGCAGCAGCACCGGGCGCTCGGCCTTGATGCCTTCGGCTTCGAACAGGCCATTGTTATGCGCCACCAGCAACGGTGTGGCATCAGTGATTGGCAAGTAGCCAATGCGCACGGGTGCGTCCGGCTCGCTGGCAGCGCGGGCCTGCAGGCTGCTCAGCAGCGGCAAGGCGCCGGCGGCACTGAGCACGGCGGAGAGTTTTAGAAAGTCGCGACGCGAGTGGGTCAGGTCATCCAGGCACATGGACAGGCTCCAGCAGGTCAAGGGGGTTGAGTTGAGGGCGGCTCGCCTGCCGTAGGGTTTTGAGGATGTCGATGCGCAGCGCGCCGATGGCTTCCACCTGTTCTTCGCGCGGTTGCGGCAGGTCGATCAGCCACTCGCCCAACGTCCGCGCCGGGCGGTTGCCCAGTAGCAGGATGCGGTCCGACAGCAGCAGCGCTTCGTCAATGTCATGGGTAATCAACACGGCTGCCGAGCCCTGCTCGCGGTTGACCTTGAGCAGCAGGTGCTGCATGTCGGCGCGGGTCACCTCGTCGAGGGCACCGAAGGGCTCATCCAGCAACAGCACCTGGGGCTGGCGCGCCAGGCAACGGGCCAGCGCCGTACGCTGGGCCATGCCGCCGGAAAGCTGCGCCGGGAAGTGCTGGCGCGCATGCTCCAGGCCAACGGCGGCGATGGCGTGGTCGACACGCTGGCGGCGTTCCTCAACGCTCAAGTGTGGCTGGCGGGCGAAGTCCAGGCCGAAGGCAACGTTCTTTTCCAGGCTCAGCCAGGGCAGCAGGCTGGGGTCCTGAAACGCCACTGCGACACGCGGGTGAGGGCCATCCACAGGTTCACCGAGCACCCGCACACTGCCGCCTTGCGGCGCCTGCAAACCGGCGAGCACCCGCAGCAGGCTGGACTTGCCTACCCCGCTGGGACCGAGGATCGACACCACTTCGCCGGGCTGCAGTTGCAGGTCAAAGCCCTGCAACACTGGCCCGCCGGCGTACCCCAGGCAAATCCCCCGGGCATTCAATACCGCGTTCGTCATAGGTTGGCCTGGCGCTGTAACTCGGTGCGCAATTGCACCAGGCTCGGGGTCACGATCGGCACGAACGCCGACTCACGCCAGCGCCGCGCAAAGCCACTGCCGTGGGCAGTGAGGTAGGCCTTGCCGCCGCTGGCCTGCAACTCCAGCTGCACGGCGCTGGCGGCCGTTTCGGCGAGGGCGATGCGCAGCTTGAACAACGCTGCCGGCTCGGCCGCAAAGCGCCCGACCAACAGGCCGTTCTTCAAGTCAGTGACCAAGTGATCCAAGGTGACGCGCAGCGTCTCCAGCTCTTCGCGCAACACCGTACGGGTCGCGCCCAGATGGTTGGCCACTTCCGCCAGGGAGCGCCGGGCCAGGCCGATGGACATGCCGCACTGCAACCCCAGGAACGCCGGGCGCACCGCAGGTAAAAACTTGCGCGCATCCTCATGCAGCAACCAGTCGCGACTCAACGCCACGCCTTCCAGTCCCAGGGCCGCCGTGTTGCTGGACTGCAAACCCAGTAGTTCGAGGTCGCGGGAGCGCTGTAAGCCGGCCACCGAATCCGGAATCGCCAGGATAAACGGCGCACCACCGCCGGCATGCTCGATGGCAGCCGCAGCGACAAAACCGCTTTTGCGCAGGTTGGTCACCCAATGCAGCCGGCCGTTGAGGGTCCAGCCGTCGTCGGTAGGCTCGGCGCTGATCTGCAGGGCTTCAATACCCGACAAGAACTTCATCGCGTTGGACAGCCCCGTGGCCCCCGCCAACTTGCCGCTGAGCAGGTCCGGCAACAGTCGCTCACGCAGTTGCGCATTCGGGCTTTGCAGCAAATATTCGATAAACGAACGCTGGCCCCAGCACACAAACGCCGCCGCCAGGGAATGGCTGGCAACATTGGCGATAGCCTCCACCGCGCCCGCCACATCCCCGCCCAGGCCACCAAGCTGAGCCGGCACGCCGATACGCAATACATTGACTTCTGCCAGCCGTGGCAGCACTTCCTGTGGATCGCAACTGCCCACGTCCAGGGCCTGCGCTTGAACATCGAGCCAACGGCTCAAGATTGGGTCAAGCATTCATGTTTCTCCTTTTCACAGCGGGTGGGTCATCTTCAGCTTGCGGGTTTTTCCCAGCGGTATTGCGCCAGCTCCGGGTTCAACGGGGTGCGCGCAAACACGTTAGCGAAGTTGCACAGGGTTGCCAGGCTCACGCCCAAAATAACTTCCAGCGCCTGGCCCCGGGTATAACCGGCGGCCAGGAACGCATCAAAACCGGCATCGCTGACATCGCCACGGGTGGCGATCACTTCGCGGGTAAACCCAGCCAGTGTTTCATAGCGGGCATTGGGCAGCTCACCGCGCTGGCGCAGGGCGTCGATGACTTCTTCCGGCAATTTGGCTTTGTTGCGTGCCACGGCAGTATGGCCGGCCACACAGAAATCGCAGCCGTGGGTGGTGGCCGCAATCAACTGCACCACTTCGCGATCGGCCAGACTGAGTTCGGCCTTGGCGTTCAGCCCGGACACGGTGATATAGGTCTCCAGCGCCGCCGGAGCGTTGGCCAGTACCGCCAACAGGTTGGGGATGAAACCCGAGCCTTTCAGCGCGTTTTCCAGGAAGGGCTTGGCCGCGTCCGGCGCGGTTTCAGGGGTAAGCAGGGGTACACGGGACATGGAGTGGTCTCCTGATGGGTTCGTGTATCCAGTCTGTTGGTTATAAGAAATCGTCTCAATAGGCTAAAGTAGCGATTACTTGCTCTTGAGTCTTTCCATTAGATGAATTCGTCCAGTGCACTTGTCGATTGGTTATTAGACAGCCTCGAACTCGACACCAGTCTGTTCCATGTGGGCCGCTACTGCGGCGACTGGCATGCGAGCACCCACGGCCTGGCGAGCGCCAGTTTCCACCTGATTGTGCAGGGCCAGTGCTGGCTGCATATCGAAGGCGACGCCGCGCCGCATCGTTTGGATAACGGCGATGCAGTGTTCCTGTTGCGCGACCTGGAATATCGCCTCTCCGGTGAGCCCACCGCCGCCGGCGCCCAGGAATGCCCACGAGTACCGATGGCGCCCCTGGACAGCGCCGCCAGCGATGGCGTCGGCCTGGTCTGCGGGTTCTTTCACTTCCAGTCCGGCTTGTCGGCGATGATCGTCGACACCCTTCCCGCCTGGATCATCCTGCGCGCAGGCGACCCTTCGCTGACCGCCGCGCGCAACCTGTTCGACCTGATCCTGCAAGAGTGCGAGCGCGTGCCTGCGCCCTCCTCTGCCTTGCTTGAGCGGCTGTGCCACCTGTTGTTCCTGTATGTCCTGCGCCAACAAGTGCTGGACAACCGTGAACTCGGCGGCCTGGCGGCGCTGGCCCGGCAACCGGCGTTCGCCAACCTGCTGGAGCAGTTGATCGCCCGTCCCGCCGACGCCTGGACCCTGGAAAGCATGGCCGCCTGCACCGGATTGTCGCGCTCGGCGTTTTTCAAGCGTTTCAATGAACTGTGCGGGCAGTCGCCAGGGCAAGTGCTGCTGATGATGCGCATGCGCCATGCCTGCCAACTGTTCAAGCAGGACCAGACGGTGGCAGACGTCTCGCTGGCCGTGGGGTATCAGTCGGTGGCAGCGTTCACCCGGGCGTTTCACAAGGTCACCGGGCAACAGCCTGGGGCGTATCGCAGGACCCAGGTGCAGAATTGAGTCGCTAAACAGGAAGATTCGGCGACTGCGGTAGTAAGAAAATGGAACGATCTGCGCGAGGATGCCACCCATCAGGCTCTCACTCGACAGATTTTGGATGCAATCCCGTGCCCCATCTCCCCAATCTCATCAGCACAACGAGCAAACAATATCCCCCTATCCTTCCAACGCGCCCCGACGCTCAACACTCGATCTACACCCCAGCTCGTTTCTCCGACCCCGGCATTGGCCCCTTTCGGTCCAAATCCGAAACACTGGTCGATAACGGCTACATGACCATCAAGCGAGAGGCTATGTGGGACCTGTCCGAAGACGAGCCCCGACTCAAGCGTGTCAGCTTGGTTGTCGACACGGGGAATAAAGCCGACACCGTGTACGTTGGCAAGAGCCCGGACGGTCGCCTGAACCTGCAAATCAATGGCAATGCTTATGCATTCGACAGCACTGACCAAAAGGGCCAGCCCATCAATTTGCAGATCAACACCCGCGGCGGGAATGACAGCGTCACCATCAGCCCTGATGTGAATAATCCCGCCACGATTGATGGCGGTGACGGGAACGATGCACTGACTGCTGGCGGTGGCAAAACCCGCCTACTGGGCGGTGCGGGCAACGACACCCTTCGCCTCGGCAGCAACACTGGCTACGCGGAAGGTAATGACGGCGACGACATCCTCATCGGCGGCTCCGGCAACACCGTCATGTATGGCAACAATGGTAATGATCGGCTGTATGCCGGCGCCGGGCCCGTGAACAAGCAAAGCTACTTGGATGGCGGAAGTGGTGACGACCGCCTCTATGCTGGCAACGGACATACGATCCTCCATGGCGGTAAGGGCAACGACCAATTGGTAGGGTATGACCGAACGACCTTCTATACCGGCAAAGGCAAAGACCAGATCTTCAACAATAGGCGTGGCGATCTGATATACGCAAAAGCGGGTGATGCCTACGGCTCCTCCCAAGGCTCCACATTTACCAAGGTGAAGACCAGCAACGCCGGTGACGACGGCTTTCGCGTCGTTGGTCGTCCTGAGTTCAAGCAGCGTGTCGCCGATGATTTCGAGTTCTTGCGCAGTTCGCCTACCGGGCAAAAGATGCTTGAGGACATGGACAGGGAAGCTGCAAATGCTGGAGGAAAAGTCATCGTTCGAGAAGAACGCGAAGAAGGCAGCGGCTACGCTTTTGGCAGCTCGGAACTGGCTAAGCTGCCACCCGACATAGGCAGAAATATAGAACGTGACGACCCAAGACGCGGCAGGCTCCATGACGGCCAGCCCGGAGCCCGCGCCGATAAGGGGCTGTTGAATTTCGATCCGATGGACCTGGGTTCCCCTAGACAAGACACCCTGGCACCGCCCATCATCGGTTTAGTCCACGAAATCGGGCACGCCTACAATGGCGCAACAGGTACCTACCTGCCAGGCCGGACCCTGGAGCACTCGCCGTCCGATCCAGAGATTTCAGATCTAACTCCCAACAGCGAGCTTCAGGTGGTCGGCTTGCCGAACAGCGCGCGCCCCCATAACTTCGATAACGATCCTGCTACCCCGCCCACCACCATCAACCCCGAGCACTTCACGGAAAATGGCATGCGCCGGGAACTAGGGTTGCCTGAGCGCAAGAGTTACCTCTTCTGAACACCCTGCTAATGCGCCCAGACTCACGTCTGGCGTTGCAATGGGCTGTCCGGATGGGTGCACACCTCCACCAGCCAATCGATAAATACCCGCACCCGCTGTGACAGTTGGCGATGGGGTGGATACAACGCAGTGAGCGCCATGGCGGGGGGAGCAAGATGTGGCAGCACTTCCACCAACGAACCTTGGGCCAGTTGCCGCGTGGCGTGATAGTACGGGGCCTGAATCAAGCCATAGCCGGCTTCACACGCGGCGAAATAACCGTCGGAACTGCTGACGGCAATCACCTTTTCCAAGTTGATCTCGCGCAACTCACTGCCCACCTGGAATTCCAGGCCAAAGCGTTTGCCGCTCGTACGGGAGACATACTCCACCATCCGATGGTTGGCCAGATCGTCCAGCGTTTCCGGTACGCCGAAACGCTCAAGGTAAGCACGGCTGGCCAGAGTCAGCTGGTCCATCATCGCCAATGGCCGGGCAACCAGCGACTCATCGAGCGCCTGACCGCCGCGCAGCACACAGTCCACACCCTCGCGAATCAGGTCTACCGTGCGATCGTTCAAGCTGATCTCTAATTCAATCTGCGGGTAGCGGGCCGTGAAGGTAGGCAAGGCCGGAATCACGATCAATCGACCAATGCCTGACGGCATGTCAACACTCAAGGTGCCGCGCGGGTTCTGGCGTTGCGTGGAAAACACCGCCTCGGTTTCCTCAAGGTCCGACAGCAACTGCACACAGCGTTGGTAGTACGCCGCGCCATCCAGCGTCGGGCTGACTTGCCGCGTGGTGCGCTGCAACAGTTGCACGCCCAGGTGCGCCTCCAATTGCTTGATCAACACCGTCACCGAGGCGCGAGGCAATTGCAGGCTGTCGGCGGCCTTGGCAAAGCCGCGCAATTCGACAATCCGAGTGAACACGCGCATCGCGTTGAAACGGTCCAAGGGGCGGCTCCTTGCGCTGATTATTCAGATATTACGAATAGTGTTAGTGCTTTTAGCCGGTTTATCCCGGTTTTGTCGAGCGTGACAATACAGGCCTTCCCACCCAAGGAGCACAACCCATGCATACCCGCACACTGGGCACCCACGGCCCACTCGTCTCAGCCATCGGCCTCGGCTGCATGGGCATGAGCGATTTCTACACCCCCGGCAGCGACACCCGCGAAGCCACGGCAACCCTGCACCGCGCGTTGGAGTTGGGCATCAACCTCCTCGACACCGCCGATATCTATGGGCCGCACACCAACGAAGCACTGATCGGCAAGGCCATCGTCGGCAAGCGCGACCAGGTGTTCCTGGCCAGCAAGTTCGGCATCGTGCGTGACCCGGCCAACCCCGCCGTGCGGGGTGTGAACGGCCGCCCTGAATACATCCGCAAGGCCATCGACGGCACGCTGCAACGACTTGGCGTAGAAACCCTCGACCTGTATTACCAGCACCGTATCGACCCGGAGGTCGCCATCGAAGAAACCGTCGGCGCCATGGCCGAGCTGGTGCAACAGGGCAAGGTGCGTTACCTGGGGCTGAGCGAAGCCTCCGCCGCCACCCTGGAACGCGCCCACAAGGTGCACCCGATCAGCGCCCTGCAAAGCGAATACTCACTGTGGAGCCGCGACCAGGAACACAACGGCTGCCTCGCTGCCTGCCAGCGCCTGGGCATCGCCTTTGTGCCCTACAGCCCGCTGGGCCGTGGCTTTCTCACCGGCGCGCTGCAAAGCCCGGACGACTTCGGCGCCGATGACTACCGCCGCTTCAGCCCTCGCTTCCAGGGCGAGAACTTCGGCAAGAACCTCGAACTGGTGAAGAACGTGCAGGCATTGGCCGCCGACAAGGGTATCAGCGCCGGGCAACTGGCGTTGGCGTGGGTGCTGGCGCAGGGTGATTTCATCATCCCGATTCCCGGCACCAAGCAGCGCAAATACCTGGAAGAGAATGTCGCCGCGCTGTCGGTCAGCCTCAGCCCGGGCGAACTGGCGGCGCTGGAGGCCATCTTCCCTGCCGAGGCGCCCGCCGGCTTGCGCTACCCCGAGGCCGTCATGGCTATGCTGGATATCTGAATAAATACCGCGCCGGTCACCGGCGCGGTATTTTCTTGCACCATCGTACCTAAAGCTCTGTCCTGCCAAGCCGATAGCCCTACGAAGCTCTAACAAAGCCGCGTCGACAATAAACGCTTCGTAAGGACGACCCCATGCCCCCACTGCGCTCCATCCAAGCCCGCTATACCCTGTTCCTGGTGCTGTTCGTCCTGGTGTTATTTGTGTTGACCGTGGTGGGTATCGGCCAGTTGGTCGCGCCCAAGCTACAGCACACCGAAGAGCAGGTAGTGCTCAACCGTGTCGCCGAGGTCGCCGAGCAGATCCAGGGCGAACTCAACAAGGTCCAGTCCCAGCAACGCAGCATCACCCAGACCATTCCATTGCTCGACAGCGATGCCATCGACAAGGTCCTGCCGGGCCTGGTCGACCAATATGGCGAGTTGAAAGTCTTCGGCGGCGGCATCTGGCCGCTGCCCAACCAGCGCACCCCTGGGCGCAACAAGCACAGCACGTTCTGGCACCGCGATGCATCGGGCAAGCTGACCGTGAACACCTTCTGGAACAGCGACCCGGCGCCCAATTATTACGACCAGAGCTGGTACAAGGGCGGCCTCGCTTCGCCACGCGGTCAATGTGCCTGGGCCGCCGCCTACAAGGACGACGCCAGCCAGGAGCCGCGCACCAACTGCGCCATGGCAATCCAGCGCGACGGCGTGCCTTATGGCGTCGCCACCATTGACGTGACCCTGGGCTTCTTCAATGATCTGGTGGCCAGCAAAGAGAAAGACATCGGCGGGCAAATGCTGATCGTCGAAGGCGACGGCAAGATCATCAGCAACAGCTCGCGCATCAGCGGCCCGGTTGTGTTGAAAAACATCAGCGAACTCACCGGCACCTCCGCGTTTGCCGCCCAGGTCAGCAAAGCCCTGGCCCATCGTGACCAGGCCCTGCAACGTAATGAGTTCGACAACCAGGGCGTGGCCAGCACCTTCTACATGCGCCCTATCGAAGGCACACCGTGGTTCCTAGCCACCGCCCTGCCCACCTCGCTGATCACCGCCCAGCGCAATGACGTGCTCGGCAGCCTGGCGCTGTTGCAGATCCCCATGGTGTTGCTGCTGGTGCTGCTCGCGGTGTATGCGATCCGCCAACTGGTGCAGCGCATGAAGTCACTGAAAACCAATATCGACGCACTCTCCGCCGGCGACGCCGATCTCACGCGACGCATCACCATCCGCGCCGAAGACGAACTGGGTGCCATCGGCCATTCGGTGAACCGCTTTATCGTCTACCTGCAAAACATGATCGGCGAAGTGACCCAGGCCACCGGCGCCATGTCGTCGAGCCTTGCGCAGTTGCAACAGACCTCGGCGCACACCAACCAGATCCTGGTGCGGCATGCCTCGGAGACCGACCAGACGGTAACCGCCATTACCGAAATGAGCTCCACCGCCGACACCGTGGCGCAAAACGCCGCCGAAACCGCCGCGTTCACCCAGCGTGCCAACGAGCATGCCGATCGTTCCCGCGTGGTGGTCGGTGAGGCGTCCAACAGCGTCAGTGCGTTGATCGGCGAAGTCTCCAGCGCTACCCACAGCGTAGAGAACATGCGCCAGGACGCTGCACGCATCACCGAAACCCTCGGCGTGATCGGCGCGATTGCCGGGCAGACCAACCTGCTGGCCCTCAACGCCGCCATCGAAGCGGCGCGGGCTGGCGAGCAAGGCCGTGGGTTTGCGGTGGTTGCCGATGAAGTGCGCGCGCTCGCCGCACGCACCCAGGCCAGTACCTCGCAGATCAACGACATGCTCACGCGCCTGACCGCAGGCGTGAGTTCCTCGGTGGCAGCGATGGAAAACACCCAGGCCAGTTGCCAGTCAGCGGCGGACGCCACGGCGCGGGTGAATACCGGGCTGGATGAAATGGCCGGCTCCGTCAGCCATATCAACAACCTCAGCACCCAGATCGCCACGGCCGCCGAACAGCAAAGCGCGGTGACCGAGGAGATCAACCGCAGCATGGTGCAGATCCGACAAATGGTCGAAGAGCTGGTACAGAGCGGCCACGCCACCGAAAACAATACCCAGAGCCTGCTCGAGGCGAATGGGCGGGTGATTACCCTGATGAGTCGTTTCAAGGTGTGCTGATAAACGGCTGAAACACTCCCGTGCAATGTGCGGGAGTGGGACTATTCTGACAGTTCGAAGACGCACAGGAGGTGTGCCATGCGCGCAGCCGAGCAGTCGGTCCGCTTGGAACGGATCAGTCAGGAACGCTTTATCCAGGCTCCCATCGATGCCGTTTATGACTATGTGACCCAGCCGGATCGCTGGCACGAATGGCACCCCACGTCCCTCGGTGCCGACACCGGCACCACTGGCTCACTCCCCGCCGGCGCCCGCTTCACCGAAATGATCGACCTGCTGGGTGTACGCGTGCCCATGAGCTACCGCGTGCAGATCGCCCGGCGCCCCGGCGAGTTCAAGACCGTGTTTACGTCCCTGGCCGTGGATGGTTCGATTCATTACTTCCTCATGCCCCACCAGGGCGGCACGCTGTTCAAACGGGTGCTGACCTATGAAACCGAATTGCAACTTGCCACCTTGCATAAACGCATGATCGAACTGTCGGCACTTGCCCTGGACCAGCTCAAGCACCGGCTGGAAAATCCACCGCTCGTATAATCTTGAAACATTCTCGCCCTGTGGACACTGGCCTGCCTGCGATGACGTCGTCATGATCGCCGCCATCCCACCTGCACGCGAGATCCTATGAAAATCCCATTGCGCCTGGCCCTGCTGTCGACCCTGTTCACCGCCACCCTGGCCCAGGCCGCCGACCTGATCCCCATCGACGTGCACCGCGACGCCAACTGCGGTTGCTGCAAAAAATGGATCAGCCACCTGGAAAGCAACGGCTTCAAGGTCAATGACCACGTCGAAGCCGACATGAGTGCCGTCAAGCAACGCCTGGGCGTAGCGCCGCGCCTGGGCTCGTGCCACACCGCCGTGATCGACGGCAAATTCGTCGAGGGCCACGTCCCCGCCGAACAGGTGCTGGCCTTGCGCAAGCGCGACGACCTGCTGGGAATCGCCGCGCCGGGCATGCCCATGGGCTCGCCCGGCATGGAAGTGGAAGGCCGCAGCGAGGCCTATCAGGTCATCGGCCTGACCCGTGAGGGTAAAGATGTCGTCGTGGCTGAATACCCGGCGCAATGATCGCGGGCTACCTGGGGTTATTCTTCGCGGCGTTTGGCGCCGCGACCTTGCTGCCCCTGCAATCGGAAGCCGTGCTGGCCGGCCTGCTGCTCAGCGGGCATTACGGCCTGTGGCTGTTGCTGGGTATCGCCACCCTGGGCAATGTGCTCGGTTCGGTGGTGAACTGGTGGCTGGGGCGCTGGGTGGAGCACTTCAAGGGGCGACGCTGGTTTCCGGTCAGCGACCAGCAACTGGACAAAGCCCGCCAGCATTACCAGCGCTGGGGCCATTGGACACTGTTGCTCAGTTGGGTGCCGATCATTGGCGACCCGCTGACGTTGGTAGCCGGAGTGATGCGCGAGCCATTGTGGCGATTTCTGTTGCTGGTGACCCTGGCCAAAAGCCTGCGCTATGGCGTGCTGGCCGCCGTGACTTTGCAATGGGTTTAATCGCTGCTTAATCCTTGGGCAACAGCATCCGAACCACCTTTCCAGGAGCCCTGCCCATGCCTCTGTTCCGCGCTTTTTGCATCGCCGGCCTGATCACGGCCACCGCCGCGCCGGTATTTGCCGCCACCTACGGTCCTGAACTGCAAGGCTTCGACTACCCCTATCCGCTCAAGCATTTCGAGTTTCAATCCCAAGGCGAGTCGCTGCAAATGGGCTACATGGACGTTCCGGCCAATGGCAAGCCCAACGGTCGCAGCGTGGTGCTGATGCACGGCAAGAACTTCTGCGGCGCGACGTGGGAAAGTTCGATCAAGGCCCTGAGCGACGCCGGCTACCGCGTGATCGCGCCGGACCAGATAGGCTTCTGCAGCTCCAGCAAACCCGATCACTATCAATACAGCTTCCAGCAACTGGCTCTCAATACCCACCAACTGCTGGAAAAGCTCGGTGTTCAGAAGGCTACCCTTGTCGGCCATTCCACCGGCGGCATGCTTGCCACGCGCTACGCCCTGATGTACCCCGGGCAAACCGAACAGTTGGCGCTGGTGAATCCGATCGGCCTGGAAGACTGGAAAGCGCTGGGCGTGCCCTCGCTCAGCGTCGACCAATGGTATGCCCGTGAGCTGAATGTCAGTGCCGAGGGCATCCGCAAGTACCAACTCAACACTTATTACGTCGGGCGCTGGAAGCCGGAGTACGAGCGCTGGGTAGACATGTACGCCGGCCTCAGCAACGGCCCCGGGCATACGCGGGTCGCATGGAACTCGGCGCTGATTTACGACATGATCTTCACCCAGCCGGTGTACTACGAGTTCAAGGACCTGAAGATGCCGACGCTGCTGCTGATTGGCACGTCCGACAACACCGCCATCGGCAAAGACGTCGCGCCGCCAGCCGTCAAAGCCAAGCTCGGCAACTACGCCGTGCTCGGCAAGCAGGCAGCCAAGCTGATCCCCCATGCCACCCTGGTGAAATTCCCAGGCCTGGGGCATGCGCCACAAATGGAAGAGCCGGCCCGGTTTCACGCAGCACTGTTGCAGGGGCTGAACGCCCTTTAATCCAACCTTTTTCGAGGCACTCGTGAATGTCGGTACAGATCGCAGTCATTGATGATTGGCAGGACGTGGCCAGAGGCGTGGTGGATTGGTCAGTCCTTGAGACGGTGGGCCAGGTGCACTTCCTGCACGATTACCCGGCGGATACCGCCACGATGATCGAGCGTTTGCAGGGGTTCGAGGTGATTTGCGTGATGCGCGAACGCTCCACGTTCGACAAGGCACTGCTGCAAGGCCTGCCCCGGCTCAAGTTGCTGGTAACCGGCGGCATGCGCAACGCCGCCATCGACATCCCCGCCGCCAAGGCCCTGGGCATTCAGGTCTGTGGCACCGACAGCTACAAACACGCCGCGCCGGAACTGACTTGGGCATTGATCATGGCTTCCACCCGCAACCTGGTGGCCGAAGCCAATTCGCTGCGTGCCGGCCATTGGCAGGTGGGCCTCGGCGGCGACCTGCACGGCAAGACCCTGGGGATTCTGGGCCTGGGCAGCATTGGCCAGAAGGTCGCGCAGTTCGCCCAGGTGTTCGGCATGCGCGTGATTGCCTGGAGTGAAAACCTCACGCCGGAACGTGCCGCCGAGTCCGGCGTGACCTGGGTCAGCAAGCAAGCGCTGTTTGAACAGTCGGACATCCTTACCGTTCATCTGGTACTCAGCGACCGTAGCCGTGGGCTGGTGGATGCCCAGGCGCTGGGCTGGATGAAACCCGGCGCGCGCCTGGTCAACACTGCACGCGGGCCGATTGTGGATGAGCAGGCACTGGTGCAGGCCCTGGAAAGCGGTCGCCTGGCCGGGGCGGCGCTGGATGTGTATGCCGAGGAGCCGTTGCCGGCGGATCACCCGTTGCGCAGGTTGCCGAATGTGCTGGCCACCCCGCACGTGGGCTACGTGAGCGAGCAGAATTACCGGCAGTTCTATTCACAGATGATCGAAGACATTCAAGCCTGGACGAACGGCATGCCCATTCGCGTGCTGGGCTGACGCACCGTTTCTGTGCGTTCGAACTCTTATACCGAACCGCCTTGCTGTGGCGAGCGGGCTTGCCCCGCGTTGGAGCGCGAAGCGCTCCCCCATGCTACATAGCCCAACGCAGGGCAAGCCTGCTCGCCACAGAGTCCGGTCCACCCTGGCATATGGTTACAATTATTTTGTCCTACAAAATATTCCCAGAAAGCCTACAGGCTCTGGGATCTGTCCTAGACTCATGACCGATGGGTCCGTTCCAAAACAAAAACCCCGCAAAAAATCTAAACTTTTCAACTCGGCCATTGGTCAAGTTTTAAGGTACGACGAGCACACACGGTTCCAGCCCGATGCCCGTCCATCCAATCTATATCTGCCAACCGTGCAACTGGCATAAGCCTTGCCAGATCTGTACAGCGCTTGTGCGCGTGGCCGCAGGATGCGGTCGACGGAGTTAATGGCAGCCGGCCATTAGCCGACCAACACGTGGAGAGAATTATGATCAGTGCCGCTGCAAGTATTCAGGGAGAGCGTGTTAGTCAGGGCGTTGGCGGGGTCGCCGCGTTGGCTGACCTCACCACAGTGCGGCCGGTTCCGAGCCACAACCCCAACCGTAAGAAAGTCCTGTTTGTGACCTCCGAGTTTGCCGACCTGGTGAAAACCGGTGGCCTGGGCGACGTCTCCGCCGCCCTGCCCCGCGCCATGGCCCACCTGCACGATGTGCGGGTGCTGATCCCCGGTTATCCGCAGGTGATGGAAAGCGACAACCCGATCCATATCATCGGTGAGCTGGGCGGCCACGCGGCGCTGCCGCCGTGCAAGATCGGGCGCATGGACCTCAAGGATGGCCTGGTCATCTATGTACTGATCTGCCCCGAGCTCTACGAGCGCGAAGGCACGCCCTACGGCGCCAACAACGGCCGCGACTGGCCGGACAACCATATTCGTTTCGCCCGCCTGGGCCTGGCCGCCGCCGACATGGCCGCCAACCTGGCACAGATCCACTGGTGCCCGGACCTGGTGCACGCCCACGACTGGCCCGCCGGCCTGGCCCCGGCGTACATGCACTGGCGTGGATCACGCACGCCGACATTGTTCACCATCCATAATCTGGCCTATCAAGGCGTGATCAGCCTGGCGTCGACGCCAGAGCTGGGCATTCCACCTCACGCTTTGCAGCAGGAGGGCATGGAGTTCTACGGCAAGATGTCGTTCCTCAAGGCCGGCATGGCGTATTCCAGTCATATCACCACGGTGAGCGCCACCTATGCCCGGGAAATCACGACGCCCGAGTTCGGCTGCGGCCTCGATGGCTTTTTGGCCAGCAAGACCCAGCAAGGTTTGCTCAGCGGTATTCCCAACGGCATTGAAGACAGCTGGGAAACCTCCACCGACCCGCACTTGACGCACAACTTCAACATCGGCGACTGGGAAGGCAAAGCCGTGAATGCCGCACAGGTGCGCAACCTGTTCGGCCTGCATGACTCGACCGGCCCGCTGTTCGCCGTGGTCTCGCGCCTGGTGTTCCAGAAAGGCCTGGACCTCACCGAAGCGGTGGCCAGTTTTATCGTCGAGCAAGGTGGGCAGATCGCCATTATCGGTCGCGGCGAGCCGGAAGAAGAAAACGCCATGCGCGAACTGGCGCTGCGCTTTCCCGGCCAGATCGGTGTGCGTATCGGCTTCAACGAGACCGATGCCCGCCGCATGTTCGCCGGCAGCGATTTCCTGCTGATGCCTTCGCGCTACGAGCCCTGCGGCCTGAGCCAGATGTACGCCCAGCGCTTCGGCTCCCTGCCCGTCGCCCGCAACACCGGCGGCCTGGCCGACACCATCGAAAACGGTGTGACCGGCTTTCTGTTCAATGAATCCACGGTCGACAGCTACAAAGAAGCCTTGAGCCGCGCGTTCAAGGTGTTTGCCTTCCCTGGCCTGCTCAATGCCATGCGCAGCCGAGCAATGACCCAACCGTTCAACTGGAGCCAGGCGGTGGAACCCTACGCCGAGCTGTACGAGCGACTGGTGGCTAAAGCACTGGGGAAATCCGCTAAATAATCATCGGGAGGTCTCTATAGATGCCGTTACGGACTCTGGAAACCTGGCCCCACGGCGCAATCATGCTGGACGCGCAACACACGCGTTTTGCCTTGTGGGCGCCAGACGCGTTTTATGTCAGCGTTGAATTGGAACACGGCAAATCTGTTGCCATGCTGCCGCAGGCAGATGGCTGGTTTGAAACCGAAATAGCGTGCCCGGCGGGCACGCGCTACCGCTTCAATATCGATGGGCAAATGGATGTACCCGACCCGGCCTCGCGGGCCCAGGCTGCGGATGTGCACGGTTGGAGCGTGGTGGTCGATTCCCTTGCCTATCACTGGCGCCACAGCACTTGGCAAGGCCGCCCCTGGCACGAGGCCGTCATCTATGAACTGCATGTCGGCGCCATGGGTGGTTATGCCGGCATCGAGCAACACCTGCCACGCCTGGCCGAGCTGGGCGTTACCGCGATTGAATTGATGCCGTTGGCGCAATTCCCCGGTGATCGCAATTGGGGCTATGACGGGGTCCTGCCCTACGCGCCCCAAGCCTCCTACGGCACGCCCGAACAGCTCAAGCACCTGATCGACAGCGCCCACGAGCACGGCCTGGCGGTGATCCTCGACGTGGTCTACAACCACTTCGGGCCGGACGGCAACTACCTGGGTCAGTACGCCAAGGGCTTCTTCCAGGAAGACGTGCACACGCCCTGGGGCGCCGGGATCGATTTCAACCGGCGCGAGGTGCGCGACTTTTTCCTGGATAACGCCTTGATGTGGTTGCTCGAATACCGCTTCGACGGCCTGCGCCTGGACGCCGTCCACGCCATCGACAACCCGGACTTCCTCAAGGAACTGGCGCACCGGGTGCGCGAGCAGGTGGATTCGGGCCGGCACGTCTGGCTGATGCTGGAAAACGAACTCAACCAGGCCAGTCTCCTGCAGCAGGATTTCGACGCGCAATGGAACGATGACTTCCATAACGTCCTGCATGTGCTGCTGACCGGCGAAACCGACGCGTATTACAGCGACTTCGCCGAAGAGCCCACGGCCAAACTGGCGCGCTGCCTGGGCGATGGGTTTATCTACCAGGGGCACACCACCCGGCATGGGCATGAGCGTGGCGAACCCAGCGGGCATCTGCCGCCGAGCGCGTTCGTAGCCTTCCTGCAGAACCACGATCAGATTGGCAACCGTGCCCTGGGCGAGCGCCTGCATCAACTCTGCTCGCCGCAGGCATTGAAGGCGGCGACCGCCCTGCTGTTGCTCTCCCCGATGATCCCGTTGATGTTCATGGGCGACGAATCGAACGCCCGCGAGCCGTTCCTGTTTTTCACCGATCACCATGGCGAACTGGCAGAAGCCGTGCGCGAAGGCCGTCGCAATGAGTTCAAGGATTTCGCCGCGTTCCAGGACCCGGAGCGACGCGAACGCATCCCCGACCCGAATGCCCTGACGACCTTTTTGCAGACCACGCCAAGCTTTCACGAGAACGAGCACACCGAGCTCTACCGCCAACTGCTGAGCCTGCGCCACGGCCACATCGTGCCGCACTTGCCCGGCAGCGTGGCCCTGGGCGCCGAGGTGCTGGCCGAAGGCGCCGTCAGCGCTCGTTGGCGCCTGGGTAATGGCAGCCTGTTGCAGATCGATCTCAACCTGAGCGCCACGCCGCTGGATTATCCGGCGACGGCGCCTGTGCTATTTGAAACGCCTGCCAACGCCGGCGCGCACCTGCCGCCGTATAGCGCACGCGTCACCCTATCCCCTGTTGGAGAGCACCCTTGAGCGAAGCGAACCTGGAAATCCTCGCCAGCCGAGCGGGCCTGGCCGTCGATTGGATCGACGCAAACGGCCGCCCGCAACGTGTTAAACCCGACGCCCTGCGCGCCGTCCTCAAAGGCCTGGGCCACCCCGCCGACACCGATGCCGAAGTCAACGCCAGCCTGCGGGCACTGGAACAGGTGCAACAAGACAAACACCTGCCGCCCCTGCTGACCATCGACAGCGGCGCAGGCCTGGACCTGGCCCGCTACTTCGAACCGGACACCCTGTGCCGGGTCTGCCTGGAAGACGGTGAAACCCTGGAGCTGCGCCTGGATGGCGACGCCGTCCTGCCCGGCGTCATCGCCCTCGGCTACCACCAGGTGCATATTGCCGACCAGACCTTCACCCTGGCCGTCGCGCCCACCCATTGCTACAGCGTGGCCGAAGCGGTCGACAGCCGACCTGCCCGCGCCTGGGGCCTCAGCGCGCAACTGTATAGCTTGCGGCGCCTGGGCGATGGCGGCTTCGGCGACACCCTGGCCCTGGAACACCTGGCCCGCTCAGCGGCCGAGCGCGGCGCCGATGCCCTGGCGATCAGCCCGATGCATGCGATGTTCAGCGCCGACACCGCGCGCTACAGCCCGTACTCACCCTCCAGCCGCTTGTTCCTCAACAGCCTGTATGCCTCGCCGGGTTGCATCCTGGGCGAGCGCGAAGTGCGCAACGCCATCGAAGCCAGCGGCCTGGCGGATGAACTGCACGACCTTGAGCAACACAGCCTGATCGACTGGCCCACCGCAGCGAACGCCAAGCAGCGCCTGCTGCGTGCGTTGTACGAAGACTTCCGCCACGGCCACCACCCGCAACACGCCGACTTCCAGAGTTTCCGCCAGGCCGGCGGTGAGGCCCTGGAAAACCACTGCCGCTTCGAAGCCGTGCAAACCGCCCGCGCCGCCGCCGGTGAAGACCTCGACTGGCGCCATTGGCCAGAAGAGTGGCGCACCCCACAGAGCCCGGCATTGGCCCTGTTCGCCGAAGACCACCGTGAAGAGATCGGCTACTTCGCGTTCTGCCAATGGCTGATCGCCCGTTGCCTGGAGCGCGCGCAACAAGCCGCACGCGGCAGCGGCATGGGCGTCGGCCTGATTGCCGACCTGGCGGTGGGCGCCGACGGGGGTGGCAGCCAGGCCTGGAGCCGCCAGGATGAATTGCTCGCCGACCTGACCGTGGGCGCGCCACCCGACATTCTCAACCGCGCCGGCCAGGGCTGGGGCATTTCCGCGTTCTCCCCCGAAGGCCTCAAGCGCCATGGCTTTCGCGCCTTTATCGAAATGCTGCGCGCCAACTTCGCCCACGCCGGCGGCTTGCGCATCGACCACGTGATGGGCTTGCAACGCCTGTGGGTGATGCCCATGGACGCCTCGCCGCGTGACGGCGCCTACCTGTATTACCCGGTGGACGACCTGCTGCGCCTGCTCGCCCTGGAATCCCATCGCCACCAGGCCATCGTGCTCGGTGAAGACCTGGGCACCGTGCCGGATGGCCTGCGCGAAAAGCTCATCGCCCGCTCGATCCTGGGCATGCGTGTGTTGCTGTTCGAACAGAACCACGAGGGCCAGTTCAAGCCGATCCTCGACTGGCCGGACAACGCCCTGGCCACCACCAGCACCCACGACCTGCCGACCCTCAACGGCTGGTGGCACAGCCGCGATATCGAGTGGAACATCCAGCTGGGCTTGATCGATGCGCCGACCGTGGAGCAATGGAGCGAGCACCGCCTGCGCGAACGCCAGGCACTGCGCCAGGCCTTGAGCCAGGATCCGCAGAACTTCGTCGAAGAGATCCGCAATGAAACCGACCACATGATCGACGCCAGCGTGCGCTACCTCGGCCACACCCGGGCCCCACTGGTGTTGCTGCCGCTGGAGGACGCCCTCGGCGTTGAGGAACAAGCCAACCTGCCCGGCACCACCGATACCCACCCCAACTGGCGCCGCCGCCTGCCGGGCGAGGCGTCCAGCCTGCTCGACAATGCCGGCGCCGCCCGCCGCCTCGAACTGTTGGCCGTCGCGCGCAACCAAGCCTATGAGCGTGACCGATGAAAGCCCTGCCCCTGCGCGCCACCCAGCGCCTGCAATTCCATAAAGGTTTTACCCTCGATGACGCGGTGCCCCTGGTGCCGTATTTCGCCCGTTTGGGCATCAGCCACCTGTATGCCTCGCCGCTGCTGAGTGCACGCGCCGGTTCCATGCACGGCTACGACGTGGTCGACCCCACCACGGTCAACCCGGAACTCGGCGGCGAACCGGCCCTACGGCGCCTGGTCGCTGCGCTGCGTGAACACGACATGGGGTTGATCCTCGATATCGTCTCCAACCATATGGCCGTCGGCGGGGCCGACAACCCCTGGTGGCTGGACTTGTTGGAGTGGGGCCGCCTGAGCCCCTACAGCGAGTTCTTCGACATCCAGTGGCATTCGCCCGACCCCTTGCTCAAAGGCCAATTGCTGATGCCGTTCCTCGGCAGTGACTACGGCGAAGCCCTGCAGGCCGGCACCCTGACCTTGCACTTCGATGCCGACCACGGCGCGTTCTATGTCGAGCATTACGAACACCGTTTCCCCATCTGCCCCAAGGATTACGCGGCGATCCTGGGCACCGATGAACGGCTCCATCCCCTGGCCGAGCGCTTCAGCGCCCTCGCCCACCAGGACGACGCTTACCACGCGGCCGCGTCGCTCAAGCAAGCGCTGGCCGAGCGTGCCACCGACGTGCTGCCGGCGATCGAACAGCGCTTGAAGGCTTTCGACGGCCGCCAGCCCGAGGGCTTCAAGCGCCTGCATCAGTTGCTGGAACAACAGGCCTATCGCCTGGCCAGTTGGCGCACCGCGGCGGACGATATCAACTGGCGGCGCTTCTTCGACGTCAACGAACTCGGTGGCCTGCGCGTGGAGCGCAGCGCTGTGTTCGAGGCCACCCATGGCAAGATCTTCGAACTGATCAGCGAAGGCCTGGTGGATGGCCTGCGCATCGACCACATCGACGGCCTGGCCGACCCGCGTGGTTACTGCCGCAAGCTGCGCCGTCGGGTGGACTCGCTGTCACCCGAACGGCACTTGCCGATCTTCGTGGAGAAGATCCTCGGCGAGGGCGAAACCCTGCGCGACGACTGGCAGGTGGACGGCACCACCGGTTACGAGTTCATGAACCAGTTGTCGCTGCTGCAACATCACCCGGACGGCTTCGCGCCATTGGCCGCGTTGTGGACCCGTCACAGCGAGCGGCCTGCTGCGTTTATCGAAGAAGCGCAATTGGCCCGCCAGCAGATCCTCAACGGCTCCCTCGGCGGCGACTTTGAAAGCGTGGCCCAGGCCCTGCTGCAAGTGGCCCGCGACGATGTGATGACCCGCGACCTGACCCTCGGCGCCATCCGCCGAGCCTTGCAGGAACTGATCGTGCACTTCCCGGTGTACCGCACCTATATCAGCGCCCGTGGCCGCAGTACCGCTGACGACAGGCTGTTCCAACAGGCCATGGATGGCGCCCGCACCACCCTGGGCGAAGGCGACTGGCCGGTGCTCGACCACCTGGCCAACTGGCTGGGCGGCCAGCCGTGGCGCAATCGCCCGGTGGGCCGTGAACGCAAGATCCTCAAGCATGCCTGCGTGCGCTTCCAGCAACTGACGTCGCCCGCCGCCGCCAAGGCTGTGGAAGACACCGCGTTCTATCGCTCGGCGGTGTTGCTGTCGCGCAACGATGTGGGCTTCAGCACCGAACAGTTCAGCGCCCCCTTGGCCGACTTCCATGGGGTCAACCAACAACGCCTGCAGAGCTTCCCTGACAACCTGTTGGCCACCGCCACCCATGACCACAAGCGCGGCGAAGATACCCGCGCGCGCCTGGCCGTGCTGAGCGAGTGCGCGGCGTGGTACGCCGAGCAGGTCGAGCAGTGGCGCGCCCTCGCCGCGCCACTGAAGACGGATGCAAGTACGCCTTCAGCGGGCGATGAATTGATCCTCTACCAGGTGCTGCTGGGCAGTTGGCCCCTGGACCAGACCGATGACTTCGAGGGCTACCGGCAGCGCCTGTGGCAATGGCAACAGAAAGCCCTGCGCGAAGCCAAGTTGCAAAGCAGCTGGAGCGCGCCCAACGAAGCCTATGAACAAGGCGTCGAAGCCTACCTGTCGCGGCTGTTGCTCAGCGATGAAGGCCAGGTGTTGCGCACTGCCATCGGCGCGGCGGCCCAGGCCATCGCGCCGGCCGGTGCGCTCAATGGCCTGGCGCAATCCTTGCTTCGCATGACGGTGCCGGGTGTACCGGACCTGTACCAGGGCGCCGAGTTCTGGGACTTCAGCCTGGTGGACCCGGACAACCGCAGGCCGGTGGACTTCAACGCCCGGCAACAGGCGCTGGATACCCCACCGGACATCGGCGAACTGTTGTTCAACTGGCGCGACGGGCGTATCAAACAGGCATTGATTGCCCAGGTGCTGGGCTTGCGCAAGGCCTGTCCCGAGCTGTTCCGCAAGGGAACCTACACACCGCTGCAAGTGCTTGGCAAACACGCCGAACGGGTGGTCGCGTTCGCGCGTGAGCACCAGGGCAACTATCTGCTGGTGGTGGTGCCGAGATGGCCGCATGACCTGCTTGAAAACGGTGTGCATCCCAAGATCAATGCGCAGGTTTGGGGCGACACACGGGTGAAATTACCGTTCGCCGCGACAAACAAAAACTGGAAGGGACTTTTTCATACAGGCGCAGTCACACCAGACAAGGAGCTGTTGATCAGCACTGCCCTGGGGGATTTCCCGGTCAATGTCCTTATCAATCCTGATGATCAAGAAAGCTGAAAATTTTCTGTTGAGGAGCATTGCGATGAGTACTGACGAAAAACGCATAAAAGAGTTGGCGCACCAGATCTGGGAGTCCGAAGGCAAGCCCCATGGGCAAGACGCGCGGCATTGGGAGATGGCGCGCAAACTGGCCGAAGCTGAAGCGCTGACGCCGAGCAAACCCAAGGCGGCCGCCAAGCCCAAGCCAGCCGCCAAAGCCAAGCCTGCGGCCAGCAAGCCGGCGCCACCGGCCGCGAAAAAACCACCCGCGCCGAAGAAACCCAAGCCTTGATACCCCCCTCTTGTCGGCACGGTCGGCAAGAGGTGATTCCACCTTCCAGATTCTCAGCTGAAATTTCGTCGGCACGGCCGCGTTCGGCCTGAAAAACATCTTTGCAGGAGCAAGTTTTCAATGAGCAAACCCGATAAAACCCCACCGACGCCGGGCAATGAACCGTCGCGGATCCGTGAAGGTTTGCCCTTCCCGCTGGGCGCCACCTGGGATGGTCTGGGCGTCAACTTCGCCCTGTTCTCGGCCAACGCAACCAAGGTCGAACTGTGCCTGTTCGATGATTCCGGCGAGGTCGAGCTGGAACGTATCGAACTCCCCGAATACACCGACGAGACCTTCCACGGCTATCTGCCCGACGCCCACCCCGGGCTGATCTACGGCTACCGCGTGTACGGTGCTTACGACCCGGCCAACGGCCACCGTTTCAACCACAACAAATTGCTGATCGACCCCTATGCCAAGCAACTGGTGGGCGAACTCAAATGGTCGGAGGCGCTGTTCGGCTACACCATCGGCCACCCGGATGACGACCTCAGCTTCGACGAGCGCGACAGCGCACCCTTCGTGCCCAAGTGCAAGGTGATCGACCCGGCGCACACCTGGGGCAACGACCAACCGGTACGCGTGCCGTGGGACCGTACGATCATCTACGAGACCCATCTTCGCGGTATCAGCATGCGTCACCCTTCCGTAGCCGATGAAGTACGCGGCACCTGCGCCGGGCTGATGGAAGACGACGTGCTCAAGCACATCCGCCAACTGGGCGTGTCGTCGGTGGAGCTGCTGCCGGTGCATGCCTTCGTCAATGACCAGCACCTGCTGCAAAAAGGCATGACCAACTACTGGGGGTACAACAGCATCGCGTTTTTTGCCCCCGACCCGCGCTACCTGGCCAGCGGCAAGATTGCCGAGTTCAAGGAGATGGTCGCGCACCTGCATGAACAGAAGCTCGAAGTGATCCTCGACGTGGTCTACAACCACACCGCCGAAGGCAACGAGCGCGGCCCGACACTGTCCATGCGCGGCATCGACAACGCTTCGTACTACCGACTGATGCCGGACGACAAGCGTTTCTACATCAACGACTCCGGCACGGGTAACACCCTTGATCTGAGCCACCCGTGCGTATTGCAGATGGTCACCGACTCGCTGCGTTACTGGGCCACCGAGATGCACGTCGACGGCTTCCGTTTCGACCTGGCGACCATTCTTGGCCGCTACCGCGAGGGTTTCGACGAGCGTCACAGCTTCCTCGTGGCTTGCCGCCAGGACCCGGTGCTGCGCCAGTTGAAAATGATCGCCGAGCCCTGGGACTGCGGCCCCGGTGGCTATCAAGTGGGCAATTTCCCGCCGGGCTGGGTGGAATGGAACGACCGTTTCCGCGACACCGTGCGTGCATTCTGGAAAGGCGATGACGGCCAACTGGCCGACTTCGCGGCCCGCATGACCGCCTCCGGCGAAATGTTCAACCACCGTGGGCGCCGTCCCTACAGCTCGGTGAACTTCATCACCGCGCATGATGGTTTCACGCTGCATGATCTGGTCTCCTACAACGACAAGCACAACGAAGCCAACGACGAAAACAACCAGGATGGCAGCAACAACAACCTGTCCTGGAACCACGGCGTCGAAGGCCCGACCGACGACCCGCAAATCAACGCCCTGAGGCTGCGCCAGATGCGCAACTTCTTCGCCACATTGCTCCTGTCCCAAGGCACGCCGATGCTGGTGGCTGGCGATGAGTTTGCGCGCACCCAGCACGGCAACAACAACGCTTACTGCCAGGACAGTGAGATCGGTTGGATCAACTGGGACCTGGACGAAGATGGCAAGGCGCTGCTCAAGTTTGTGAAGCGCCTGATCAAGCTGCGCCTGGCCTACCCGATCCTGCGTCGTGGCCGCTTCCTGGTGGGCGACTACAACGAAGACATCGGCGTGAAGGACGTCACCTGGCTGGCGCCGGATGGCAACGAGATGACCACCGAACAGTGGCAGGACAGCAACGGTCGCTGCCTGGGCATGTTGATGGATGGTCGCGCCCAGGAAACCGGGATTCGCCGTCCCGGCGCCGACGCTACCTTGCTGCTGGTGGTCAATGCCCATCACGACATGGTCAACTTCCGCTTGCCGCCGGTGCCTGAAGGTGAGTTCTGGACCTGCATGCTCGACACCAACGAGCCCGCCGTACGCGGCCAGGAACGCTTTGAGTTCGATCACGAGTACGCCGTGACCGGGCGCTCGCTGTTGTTGTTCGAGTTGCAGCGCGAAGACGAGGTGTGAGATGGCTCTGCATGGATTCCTTCAAGGCTTCCAGGGCTATGCGGACACGCAAGCCCTGGGCGACGCCCTGAAGGCCCTTCAGGAAGAAGGCCTGGACCAACTGCCGTTGCCCGGCGGCGGTCAGACCCTGGCGCGATTCAGTCGCCTGGCGCAGGTGGCGGGTCATGACCTGCGCCTGTGCAAGCTGTTCGAAGGCCACACCGATGCCCTGGCAATCATTGCCGAGCTCAACTCCCCACTGCCGCCCCTGGGCAGCACGTGGGGCATGTGGGCCGCCGAGCCGCCAACGGCGAAGGTGCGCGTGCGCCAGGAGGGCCATCGCCTGCGGGTGCAAGGCCGCAAGGCCTGGTGCTCCGGCGCGGCGGTGGTGAGCCATGGGTTGTTGACCGCCTGGGACGAAGACGATCGCCAGCAGTTGGTGGCCGTGCACATGGATCAACCCGGCATTGTGGTCACGGATGAGGGGTGGAACGCGGTGGGTATGGCGGCCACCGGCAGTGTGGAAGTCGTGTTCGACGGGGCCTGGGGATTGGCGGTGGGCGGACCGGGGGATTACCTCGCCCGCCCAGGCTTCTGGCAAGGCGGTATCGGTATCGCCGCCTGCTGGTACGGCGCCGCGCAACGCCTGGCTGAGGTCTTGCGCGCGCAGTGCAGTAAACGCCCGGAACCCCACGCCATGGCTCATCTAGGCGCCGTCGACAGCGCACTGAACAGCGCCGCCTGTGTGCTACGTGCCAGCGCGGCACAGATCGACCTTGAGCCCAAGGCTGACGCCCGGCAATTGGCCCAGCAGACGCGGGCCTGTATCGAAGACACGGTTGAACAGGTCATACGCCATGTCGGGCGCGCCGTCGGCGCCGGTCCTTACTGCAAGGACCCGCACTTTGCCCAGTTGATGGCAGACCTGCCGGTGTATGTACGCCAGAGTCATGCCGAACGCGACTTGGCCGGGCTCGGAGAGCTGGTGGCCGGTGAACCCACAGGGAGGTGGCAGTTATGAGACCCAATCCAATCGTTGGCCAGGGCACGCCGCTGCATCACTGGCAGGCCTCGCCTAAAATGGCCGATTTACCGTCGATCAGCGTCGAGCAGTTGGTGCCCGCCGGCCACCGTGCGGTGATCATCGCACCACATCCGGATGATGAAGTCCTCGGCTGCGGCGGCCTGATGCAGGGCCTGGCGGCACTGGGTCGGCCGATCCAGCTGATCTCAGTCACTGATGGCAGCGCCAGCCACCCCGGTTCACAGCGTTGGCCGGTGGAACGTCTGAGCGTAGTGCGCCCGCAGGAATCGGCACAGGCCCTGCACCGCTTGGGGTTGCCGCTGCACAGCCTGAAATGGCTGCGCGCCGGTTTTACCGACAGCCAGGTGGCGGCGCGGGAACAGGAACTTGTAGGGTTTATCCAGCGCTACCTCAAACCTACCGACGTAGTGTTTACCACCTGGCGCGAAGACGGCCATTGCGACCATGAGGCCGTTGGGCGTGCAAGCGCCCAGGCCTGCACGGCGGTCGGCGCTACCCTGTATGAGCTGCCGGTGTGGACCTGGCACTGGGCAACGCCCGAAGACAGCGGGGTGCCCTGGCACCGTGCACGCAAGATTCCGCTGACCTGTGAAGCCGTTGCCCGCAAACGGCATGCCATCCACGCCTTCGCCAGCCAACTGGAAGGCGACCCGCAGATCGGCCTCGCGCCGGTGCTGGCGCCCTATGTGGTGGAGCGTCTGCTGCAACCCTTTGAAGTGGTATTTGTATGAGTGTGGCCACGCCTTACTTCGACCAACTGTTCGCCGACAACGATGATCCCTGGGCCTTTCGCCAACGCTGGTATGAGCGGCGCAAACGTGCGCTGACCCTGGCGATACTCACGCGGCCACGCTACGCCTCGGTGTTCGAACCCGGCTGCGCCAATGGTGAGCTGAGTTTCGAACTGGCACCGCGATGTGATCGCCTGCTGTGCTGCGACACCGCCGCGGCCGCCGTGGCCCTGGCGCGCACTCGCTTGCTGGGGTTCCCCCAGGCCCAGGTGCAGCAGTGCCGCTTGCCCGAACAGTGGCCGGCGGGCCAGTTCGAGCTGATCGTATTGAGCGAGTGGTGCTACTACCTCGACGCCGATGACCTGCGCCAACTGATCGATCGCGTCCGCACCGCGCTGACCGCCGACGGCCAACTGCTGGCCTGTCACTGGCGCGCGCCTATCGACGGTTGCCCGCAAACCGCGGAGCAGGTACACGCCCTGCTCCAGGAACGCCTGGACATGCCTCGCGTCGCCAGCCACCACGAACCTGATTTCCTGCTCGACCTCTGGAGCCGCGACGGCACCTCGGTCGCCACCCTTGAGGGCCTGCGATGATCGGCATTCTGATCCCGGTGCATAACGAAGAGGCGTTGCTCGGCGACTGCCTGGAAGCCGCGTTGGTCGCCGCCCGCCATCCTGGCTTGCTCGGCGAAACCGTGACTATCCTGGTGGTGCTCGACAGCTGCAGCGATGCCAGTGCCGCCATTGCCCAGGCCTACCCGGTGCAGTGCCTGGAAGCCCAGGCGCGCAACGTGGGGCATGTGCGTGGCGTGGGTGCGCGGCATTTGCTCAATCAGGGCGCACGCTGGATCTCCTGCACCGATGCCGACAGCCGGGTAGCCCCCGACTGGTTGGTGGCCCAATTGGCGCTGGAGGTGGACGCGGTGTGCGGCACCGTCACGGTCGATGCGTGGAGCGAGGGTTTCGACCCCGTCGCGCAGATTCGCTACCACCAGGGCTACGAGGCGCGCGACGGTCATCGGCATATACACGGGGCCAACCTGGGGGTGAGCGCCGGTGCGTACGTGCGCGCCGGTGGTTTCGAGCCGTTGGCGTGCCATGAGGATGTGCAATTGGTGCGCAACCTGGAACTATGCGGCGCCTCCATCGCCTGGAGCCACGGCCCGCAGGTGATTACCAGTGCGCGCCTGGACGCCCGTGCACAAGGGGGATTCGGTGATTACTTGAAGAGCCTGATGCACGCCACTTGAAAAAACGCCGTTACCGAATGTGAAACCGAGCAATCCTTGTCTATGCTGAGAACGCCTTGCTGGCATTCCAGGGTTGGGATGCCATGCAGCCACTGCGGCGGAGCCTGTGGTGGAAACAAGAGAGTCGTCCCGTCAACGGGGCACGACCCCGCATCAACCGACAAGGATGTGACACCCCATGAAGCTTGCTTCCTTAAGCGACGGCCGCCGCGGCCCCGCGCAAGTCTGGAACAGCGCCCCGCAACTGGCGCTGATCCCCCCCGTTACGCCCTCCTCATTAGTGCCGCCTGGCGCACGCGTGGTGATCATCGCGCCTCATCCCGGCGATGAAGTGCTGGCCTGCGGCGGCTTGCTGCAATTGCTCAGCACGCTGGAACACCCGCTGCAACTGATCTCCATCACCGACGGCAGCGCCAGCCATCCTGGGTCCAACGTGTGGCCGGCGAGCCGCTTGAGCGTGGTCCGCCCCCAGGAAAGCGCTGAAGCCCTGCGCCGCCTGGGCATGCCGCTGCACAGCCTGAAGTGGATTCGCGGTGGTTTCTGCGACAACGCCCTCGCCGCCCGCGAGCCGCAACTGAGCCAATTCATTGCGCGTTACCTGCAGCCCGGCGACGTGGTGTTCAGCACCTGGCGCAACGACGGCAATGATGACCATGACGCGGTCGGTCGTGCCAGTGCCAAGGCGTGCAGCCTGGTGGGCGCGCAGTTGCACGAACTGCCAATCTGGGCCTGGCACTGGCCTGCTCGCGAAGGCGCGCTCATCCCCTGGCAACGCGCGCGCAAAGTACGCCTGGACACCTGGACCGTGGCGCGCAAACTCCACGCCGCCCATGCCTATGCCAGCCAGTTGGCCGGTGACCCGCAAATCGGCTTGCCGCCCATACTGGCCCAGGTGCTGCTGGAACGAATGCGTGAGCCTTATGAAATCGTGCTGTCCTGACACCCAACTCGTTCATACCTGTTAATTCTGACAGTGGCGGCCTGGCGAATGGGTGGCTAGGGTGGAAAAAGCGCTGCACCACGTCAGGTGCAGTCGAGAAAGCCATGCCAACCCTTTGCATTGGCCGGTGTTTTCAGAACGGGTAACCCGCTGTCCCTGCTCCGTATCGCGCATCACGTTGTCATGGTCTGGCCCACACTTGCCTTTGCAGGCACGGGCAACCATCACCTCGAGCGAGGAGCGATCATGCGCGTACGGACACTCTCCTGGTTGTACCCGATTGTCATAGCGGTATGGCCGCTGGCCTCTTATGGGGCCTGCACGATCAACAATACGGCCGGCGATGACATCTCCACCTGCGACAGCGACTCAGCACCAGGCTTTACCGACACTGGGGGCAACAACACGCTCAATGTTTCCGGAACGGGTCAGGTGAACGGCAATGTAACGTTTGGCGGGGGGGTAGATAAGGTGGAGATCAGCGGCGGTCAGGTCGGCGCTATCAGCCAGGGGGCCGGTATCGACAGCTATGCCCAGAGCGGCGGCACTGTAGCGTCCGTGGCTCAAGGCGACGGTCGGGATACCTTCAGAATGAGCGGTGGCACCATCACAGGCGCCTTCGAAGACGGCGACGATGCCAAAATGACCGGCGGCACCATCGGCCGCGTCGACATGAAACTCGACAACAACATCTTTGATATGTCGGGTGGCCGCATCATCGGCAACCTGGTCACCGGCTTAGGCAACGACACCATCCTGATCTCGGGCACCGCATTTGTGGGCGGCAACATCAGTGTCAGCGGCGGTGACGACCACGTGACCGTCTCGGGCGGTGAGGTGAACGGGCAGATCCTCCTCAGTTTCGGCAATGACGACTTCATCTGGACCGGCGGCAACCTGCATTCGTTTGTGCTGATGGGTGCGGGGGATGACACGGCACTGCTGCAGAATCTGACAAGCGCTCAATTGGCGGCAGCGCAACTGGTGGACGGCGGCCTGGGCAACGACAAACTTACCCTGGACAACACCAAGGCCGGGGACCCTGGCCTGCTGCCCAACTGGGAAACCATCCAGCTGGACAACGGTTCCGAACTGACGCTGAGCGGTACGACGCTCAAGCTGGGTGACAGCGGCTCCGGTACCGGCACGCTGGGGCTGGATGGCACGAGTACATTGCTGGTCGGTACCGGGGTCATCGAAGCCTTTACCGCCGGCCAATTGGTGAGCGTCAGCAACAGCGGCCTGATCGACATGACCACGGGCAGTTCCAGCCCCAACGATACACTGACCCTCAAGGGCAATTACACCGGCAATGGCGGGCGCCTTGCACTGCAAAGTGTTCTGGGGGGCGACGGTTCGCCCAGCGACAGGTTGGTGATT
The DNA here is from genome assembly GCF_019823005.1 of Pseudomonas sp. DR208. NCBI lineage: Bacteria > Pseudomonadati > Pseudomonadota > Gammaproteobacteria > Pseudomonadales > Pseudomonadaceae > Pseudomonas > Pseudomonas sp. DR208. The sequence continues at coordinate 3,274,979 of NZ_CP081944.1, read as the reverse complement.
GACCAAGGTGTCATTGGGGGTAGCACAGCGATCAGCGTGACCAACCTGGGGGGAGCGGGCGCGGCGACGCTGCAGGATGGTATCCAGGTGGTGCAGGCCCTTAATGGTGCCTCCGGCAGTGCCAACGCCATCACCCTCGCCGCCCCGGTCTCCGCGGGTGCGTTCGACTACCGCCTGTTCAAGGGCGGTGTAACCGCAGGCACGGCAGAGAATTATTACCTGCGCTCCACTGTCCCGGTGCAGCCACCAGGCCCTGAGATCATCGTACCTTTACCGAGCCCGGGCGAGCGTCCCTTACCCCCTAACCCAGGGACCGAGCCAGAACCTATCTACCGCAAGGAAGTGCCGATCTACGCCGCACTGTTTCCGGCTGCCAACCAGATCGTGCTCGCCATGCTGGGGACCTATCACGAACGCATGGGGGACCAGAGCCAACAACAGAGCGGCAACGGCTTGGTCGGCTGGGGCCGAGTCTACGGCGGCAGCAGCCGTCAAGGGTTTGCTGGCACGGTGAGCCCGACGCTGGACAGCACGGTCAAGGGCTTCCAGGCAGGCAGCGATGTCTACACCGCTACCGACGACAGCGGGCGTACCCATCGCGTGGGGCTGTTTGTGAGCCACAGTACGCTCAAAGGCAGCGTCAAGGGCTTCAACGGTGGCTGGCAAGATCTGGACGCCGGCAAGACCACCTTGCGCGCTGACAGCCTGGGAGTGTATTGGACGCTGATCGGTGCCAATCAGGCGTATCTGGACCTGGTACTGACGGGTAGCCGTTTCAATGGCAACAACGAATCGGACCGTGGCGTGAAGATGAAAACCCGTGGGCATAACATCACTGCGTCCGCTGAAGTCGGCTGGCCAGTTCAGGTCACCCAGGACTGGACGGTGGAGCCGCAGGCTCAATTGATCGTCGGCAAGACAAAGCTCGATAGCCAGAACGACGGCATTTCCGACGTCAAGTACGACGCCGATACCAGCGTCACCTCCCGCCTGGGTGTAAGGCTACGCGGTGATTACAACGTCCGTGGCATGCCGTGGCAGCCCTATGCGCGCGCGAACGTCTGGCATGCCAGCGCCGGGGACAACAGTGTGATTTACAACCGCACCACCCGGATCGATACCGAACAGAAATCCACCACCCTGGAAGTCAGCCTGGGCGCCACTGTGCAGGTTGCGCCCGATGTGAGCCTGTATGGCGAAGTCGGCTACAACCGCAATCTGGACAGCAACACTTACAACGGCCGCGAAGGCACTGTGGGTGTCAGGGTGGCGTTCTAGGTTTGTATCGCAGTGTGTACGCAGCCCGCTGCGATACACAGCCTTTAACTCGGCGGGTTTCCTGAAACAGGCCAGATACAGCCGGGCGTTCAACTGAGCACCGGCACACATCCAGCCGCAGGAGGCTCGCCATGCACGCTCAGTTGAACCGCCGCTCCACACCACTTTTCCTGGCCATTGCCCTGGCGCAATTCGGCATCCTGGGCATGGCCCACGCCGAAATGCCCGAGGCACCGACCCAGGTTGTCGCCAGTGCGCAAACCGCCTTCGGTGCCCTCAAGCACGTCAAGGCCGGCCTGCTCGATGTGGCCTACGCCGAAGTCGGCCCCGCCACCGGCCCGGCGGTGATCCTGCTACATGGCTGGCCCTACGACATTGACAGCTACGCCCAGGTCGCGCCTTTACTGGCGGCCAAGGGCTATCGCGTGTTGATCCCTTACGCACGGGGTTATGGCGACACACGTTTCCTCTCGAATGACACCCTGCGCAACGGCCAACCGGCGGCGCTGGCCAGTGATGTGATCGACTTCATGGACGCCCTGAAGATCAAGCAAGCGGTACTCGGCGGCTACGACTGGGGCGCGCGCTCGGCGGACATCGTCTCGGCATTGTGGCCGGAGCGGGTCAAGGCGCTGGTGTCGGTCAGCGGTTACCTGATCGGCAACCAGGCCGCCGGCAAGAACCCACTGCCCCCCAAAGCCGAGTTGCAATGGTGGTACCAGTTCTACTTCGCCACCGAGCGCGGCGCCGCCGGCTACCAGAAAAACACCCACGACTTCGCCAGGCTGATCTGGCAATTGGCGTCGCCGCAGTGGAAATTCGATGACGCCACATTCGACCGCAGCGCCAAAGGCCTGGAAAACCCGGATCACGTGGCAATCACCCTCTTTAACTACCGCTGGCGCCTGGGCCTGGTTCAAGGCGAGACGAAGTACGACCCGCTGGAGCAGAAACTCGCCCAGGCGCCGTCCATTGGCGTGCCGACCATCACCCTCGAGGGCGACGCCAACGGCGCCCCGCACCCGCAGCCCGAGGACTACGCCAAGCGCTTTACCGGCAAGTACGAGTTCCGCCTGATCAAGGGTGGCATTGGCCACAACCTGCCGCAGGAAGCGCCCGAGGCATTTGCCAAGGCGGTCATCGATGCGGATCACCTGTGATGAAGCGCCTGTGCATGGCCGCATTGGCCCTCGCGAGTTCGACCGGCGCCTTCGCCGACAGCGCAGCCTCGCCGATCTACGGCGTGACCATCCCCGACGGCTACCGCCAATGGGAACTGGTGGCGCCGGCCCAGGAAGCCGACCCGTTGAACGAACTGCGCGTGGTGCTGGGCAACAGCGCTGCGCTCAAGGCTTACCGGGAGGGCAGGTTGCCTTTCCCGGATGGCACCGTCCTGGCCAAGTTGGCGTGGAAACACGAGCCGTCACCGGACTTCAAGACCGCGTCCATCCCTGGCGCGGCGACCACGGTGCAGTTCATGGTCAAGGACTCGAAAAAATACGCTTCCACCGGTGGCTGGGGGTTTGGACGCTTCATCAATGGCAAACCCGCCGATGAAGCGCAGCACCAGACGTGTTTTGCCTGCCACCAGGCGTTGGTGAAAGACCGCGATTACGTCTTCACCAGGCTGGCACCCTGAAAGCCAGCCCGTTAAAGGTCTGGCGATAAGTACCCTGTGGCGAGCGGGCTTGCCCCGCGCTGGGCTGCGGAGCAGCCCCAACACCAGCGGCCGAAGAGTGCCTGATTCACCGCATGCCTCCTTCCAGGGTCGCTTCGCAACCCAACGCGGGGCAAGCCCGCTCACCACAAATGGGAGGGTATCAGCCAGATATGGCCGGTTTTTCAACGACCTTGAAAGCGCAGACCCTGAAAACGCGAAAACTGATAGGCGATTCCCAGCCAGATGAACCAGGCCGGCATCACGCACAGCGCGAGGCGCGTATCCGGCCGCAACGCCAGCAGGCCCAGTACAAACGCGAGAAACGCCAGGGCAAACCAGGCCATCGGCACGCCGCCTGGCATCTTGTAGGTGGATTGGGCGTGCAGGTCCGGGCGTTTTTTGCGGTAGGCGAGGTAGGACGCGAGGATGGTCGACCAGGTAAAAATCACCAGGATCGCCGACACTGTCGACACGATGGTGAAGGCGGTCATCACCTCCGGCACCACAAACAGCAACACCAGCCCCAGCAACATCAGCAAACTGGTAAACGCCAGGCTGATAAACGGCACGCTGCTGTTGGACAAGCGCCGGAAGATATCCGGCGCATCACCCAGGTCGGCCAGGCCGAACAACATGCGGCTGGCGGAAAACACCCCGCTGTTGGCCGACGACGCTGCCGAGGTCAGCACCACGAAGTTCACGATGCCCGCTGCGGCGGGAAACCCTGCGACGAGGAACAACTCGACAAACGGGCTCTTGCTCGGCGACACCTGCTGCCAGGAGGTTACCGCAATGATGCACGCCAGGGCCAGCACGTAGAACAGGATGATGCGCAGCGGGATCGAGTTGATTGCCTTGGGCAAGGTCTTTTCCGGCGCACGGGTTTCGGCGGCGGCCGTGCCGATCAACTCGGTGCCGGCAAAGGAAAAGATCGCCATCTGGAAGCCAGCAAAAAAGCCGAACAGGCCATTGGGAAATGCCGCCTGTTTATCCAGCAGGTGGCTCAACGAAGCGGTGACACCGGTGGGCGAGACGAACGAACTGGCGATCAGCACTCCACTCACCCCGATCAAGGTCACCACGGCGACGATCTTGATGATCGCGAACCAGAACTCCACTTCGCCGAACAGCCTGACCGTCAGCACATTCACTGCGAACAGGGTCAGCAACATGCTCACCGCCGGCATCCAGGCCGGTACATCGGGGAACCAGTACTGGAAGAAACCGCCGACCACAACGGCGTCCCCCACCACCGCCACGCTCCAGCTCAACCAGTACGACCACCCGAGAAAGAACGCCGCGCGCGGCCCCAGGTAAGCACCGGCAAAGTCGGCGAAACTCTTGAAGTTGAGGTTGGACAGCAGCAGCTCGCCCATGGCACGCATCACGAAGTACACGAACAGCCCGATGATCATGTAGATCAGGATGATCGAGGTGCCGGACAGCGCGATGATCTTGCCGGAGCCCATGAACAGGCCGGTGCCGATCGCGCCGCCCATGGCCATCAACTGGATATGGCGGTTGCTCAGGGTGCGTTGCAACGCAGGCTGTTCACACAGCCCGGGCGTGGTTGTTTTCATCACAAAACCTCTTGTTATGTTTTTGAGTTTTGGCAGAAGAAAAGTCGAGGGGTCGTTGTTATTGGCTGTGGTGTTCGAAACCGTGCAGCACGTTGACCGCATTGATGCCGATCTCATCGACCATGTAGCCGCCTTCCATCACGAACAGCGTGGGCACGCCGACGCTGGCGATAATCTCCCCCATGCGGAGGAAGTCTTCGCTGTCGAGCAGGAAGTGGCTGATAGGGTCGTCCTTGAAGGTGTCGACACCCAGGGAAATCACCAACACTTCAGGGGCGAAGCGGCGCAGTTGCTGGCAGGCGTCGATCAGGGCGGTGCGGTAATGGGGCCAGGTGGTGTTTTTCGGCAATGGGTAGTTCAGGTTGAAGCCCTCCCCAGCGCCGACGCCGCGCTCGCTGCCGGCACCGGAAAAGTACGGGTAGGACACCGCCGGGTCGCCATGCAGGGAGATGAACATCACGTCCGGGCGGTCGTAGAAAATATTCTGGGTGCCATTGCCATGGTGGAAATCCACATCCAGCACCGCCACGCGCCGGGCGCCCTGGGTGATGGCGTGCTGCGCGGCAATCGCGGCGTTGTTGAGGTAGCAGTAACCACCCATGTATTCACGGGCTGCGTGATGGCCCGGTGGGCGGCACAGGGCAAAGGCGCTGCGATGGCCTTCGTCGAGCAACGCCAGGCCGGTCAGTGCGATGTCGGCGCTGGTCTTCACCGCCTGCCAGGTGGTGCGGGTAATCGGTGAACCGGCGTCCATCGCGTAAAAACCGAGCTTGCCGTCGATGAACGCCGGCACCTGCTGGTTGGCCAGGTCGCGTACCGGCCACACCAGGGGCAAGGCGTCATGGCTGCGGCCGATGGCGGTCCATTCGGCCCAGGCGGTTTCGAGGAACGCCACGTAGCGTTCGCTGTGGGCGGCGACGTAGCAGGCCCGGTCAAAACGGCGCGGCGTGATGATATCGCCCAGGCCAACCTGACGGACCCGGTCACGCACGGTGTCGGCGCGGCTGGGTTGTTCGAACGAGGGCTTGAGCACGCCGTCCTTGAGTTCGGTGCCATGGTGCAAACGGTGGGCTTCGCTGAAAACAGTCAACATGTGAGGGCATCCGCCAATAAAAGACAGGGTCTATTTTGTTCTGGCGGCAGTGGGCTTTCTTTGCTTTTACTTACGGCACTGTTAGGTTTATCGGGAATATTTACCTCAGCGGCGCATGATTATGAAAAATAAAACCAAACAGGTCGTTCTTGACGACACCGATCTCGCCATCCTCGCCCTGTTGCAGCAAGACGCCAGTATTTCCAACGCGCAGTTGAGTGAGCGCCTGTCCCTGAGCCTCACGCCCTGCTGGCGCCGACGCAAGCGCCTGGAAGAAGAAGGCGTGATCAAGGACTACCAGGCCAACCTCGACCGCAAGATGCTCGGGCTGGACATCCTGGCGTTCGTGCATGTGCGTTTTGCGATCCATACCGACCATGCGCCCGACGCTTTCGAGGCCGTGGTGAAGGAACTGCCGCAGGTGTTGTCGTGCCACAAGATCACCGGGGATGCCGATTACCTGTTGCAGGTGCTGGCCGAAGATCTGGACAGCTACAGCGAGTTCGTCGAGAGCGTGTTGCGGCGCCAGTTAGGGATTGCGTCGATTCAATCGAGCCTGGCGCTGAGGGAGGTCAAGGCGACGAGTCGGGTGGCGATTCCACAGCGCGAATAACCGGCGCATTTCAGGGGGGCGATGTGGCAAATCGCCGCCACTGCGATGTGAAAAATTCGTTAACTAATTCTCCCTGAAGGCTTTTTCCTGCAAGAACAATCTGCCAGACTAATGCGAATAATTATCAACAGATTTATTATTCGCCAGGGACGGCGTTCGGGGAGAGTCAGTTCCATGTCTGTGCAACAACACGGCGGTAACGTTTTTTCACCCAGCCTGATGGCATTGGCGGTCTGTCTGGCCAGTTCTTCCGCGGTCTTTGCCGCCGATACCCAGGCACCGGCCGCCCCCCTTGAGTTGGGCGCCACGCAAATCTCCGGCGAAGAGCAACTGGGCGAAACCACTGAAGGCACCCAGTCCTACACCACTGGCGCGATGAAAACGGCAACCAAGCTGCCGTTGACCATGCGCGAAACCCCACAGGCCGTCACCGTCATTACCCGCCAGCGGATGGATGACCAGGCGATGACCAGCATCAACGATGTGGTCAAGGCCACCCCGGGTTTGTTCCTGAATTTTTCCAGTGGCCCTGGCCGGCAGTCCTACACGTCACGCGGCTTCGACATCGACAACCTGATGTATGACGGCATCCCCAGCGGCTACAACGGCGTCACTGTCGGCGCACAACCGAACCTGGCGATGTTCGATCGCGTCGAAATCGTGCGCGGCGCCACGGGCCTGGTCACCGGCGCGGGCAACCCTTCCGCCGCCATCAACCTGGTCCGCAAGCGCCCACTGGACGAGCAGAAAGTCACGCTGACCGGCGCCGCTGGCAGTTGGGACGACTATCGCGGCGAACTCGACGCCTCCAGCCCGCTCAACGACAGCGGCACCTGGCGCGGTCGCGTGGTTACCTCGTACCGCGATGCCAACAGCTTCATCGACAACGCCGAGGAGTATCACGGCCTGTTCTACGCCGTCACCGAAGCCGACCTGAGCGAAGACACCACCCTGACCCTGGGTTTCTCCAACCAGAAGGACAAGACCAATTACTTCTGGGGCTCGTCGATGGTCGGCCTGGATGGCCATCACCTTAACCTGCCGCGCTCCTACAACCCCGGCACTGACTGGGAAAACAAGGACCAGGAGATCAACACCGTATTCGCCGAACTGCGCCAGCAACTGGCCAACGACTGGAAACTGCAAGTCAACGCCAACTATGCCGAACAGAACGCGTTGTTCTCCGGTTCCTACCAGTCGCGCTGGGTCGCCAACACACTGGCGCGCACGGTCTACCAGGCGGCCTACGATGAAAACCAGGCAGGTGCCGACGTCTTCGCCAGCGGCCCCTTCCAGGCGTTCGGGCGTACCCATGAACTGGTGGTAGGCGCCAGCCGGCGCATCTACGACATGACCACCCACAACTACAGCCCCTACAACACCAACTGGCCGCTCACAGCGGGCAAACCTGACTTCGTCCATACCACCAATGACCGTGACGTGACCACCCAGGATGGTGTCTACGTCACTACCCGCCTGAACCTGGCCGACCCGTTGAAGCTGATCCTCGGGGGGCGCCTGGACTGGTACGACTACGACGCCCATGGCAGCAACACCGGCGACTACAAGGTCACCCGCAACCTCACCCGCTACGCCGGCCTGATCTACGACCTGGACGACCACCACTCGGTGTATGTCAGCTACAGCGACATCTTCACGCCCCAGAGCGAAAAAGACACCTCCGGTAGCCCGCTCAAGCCCATCGTCGGCAAGAACTACGAGGTGGGTATCAAGGGTGAATACCTGGGGGGTGCGCTCAACGCGAGCGTGGCGCTGTTCCGCGTCGACCAGGAAAACCGTGCCGTCGGCGTGACAGTCGCAAACTGCCCGCAGGCCTCCTGCTCTGTGGCCTCCGGCGAGATTCGCAGCCAGGGCATCGACTTCGAACTGCAAGGCGCCCTGACCGAGAACTGGCAGGTCGGCGGTGGCTACACCTACGCGCGCACGCACACCATCAAGGACGCCGCCAACCCGCAGAAGGTCAACAAGCAGTTCGACACTGACACCCCGGAGCACCTGTTCAAGCTGACCACCAACTACCGCTTCCAGGGCCCGTTGGAAAAACTCCGCGTGGGCGGCAACGTCTCCTGGCAGAGCCGCATGTACAACGACTTCAAAGTCGCGGATGGCAGCACCTACCGCCTGCAGCAGGGCGCCTATGCCGTCACCGACCTGATGGCCGGCTACCAGGTCAACCAGCACCTTGACCTGCAGCTCAACGCCAACAACATCTTCGACCGCCGTTACTATCAGTCCATCTCCAACTCCGTGAGCTATGGCGGTGACTCCTACGGTAACCCACGCAATATGATGCTGACCGCCAAGTACAGCTTCTGACCGCCCTCCGAACCACGGCTATCCGCCCGGGTAGCCGCCCCTAAAGTCCCGCCTACCGATGCCGATACACGTTTGGCATCACTGAATCCAATAACAATCAAAAACACCTGATTCGCTCCACCCTGCCCTTCGCTTTGTTCCGGCCAGACCACATGGAGTAAGTGTGAATGCCCACCCGCACGCGTTTTTCCGAGCACTACCGTAAAGCCGACCGCATCATGCTGGCGCTGGTCTGGCTGATGTTCCTGTTTTCCCTGGGCCTGGCGTTCTGGCACGACACCCTGGTGCAGGCCGTGTTAGTCGGCGGTAGTACCAGCGTGGTGCTGACCGCGCTTTACCGCGCCATCGGTGGTACCCGTGTCATGCGCTGCGCGCTCGGCGCGGGCTTGATGGTCATGGCGGCATTGCATATCAACCAGGCCCAGGGCTTGATCGAAGCGCACTTCGGCATCTTCGCGTTGCTCGCGGTGCTGACGTTTTACCGTGACTGGCTGCCGATCCTGGTGGCGGCGGCCACCATCGCCGTGCACCATGTGGTTTTCCATGCGCTGCAACATCAAGGCTTTCCAGTGTTCGTGATGGAACACCACGGCGGCTGGACCATGGTGTTCGTGCATGCGTTCTACGTGGTGATGGAAACCGTCGCCCTGCTCTACCTGGCCGTGCACAGCCAGGCCGAAGCGGTCGAGAGCCAGGAAATGCTCGAGAAGATGCTGGCGGTCACTTCCCAGCTCACCGTTGAAACCGCCCAAGGCGACCAGGGCAAGACCCACGTCTCCCTCGCCAAGCGTTTCGACCATTTTCTGCATCAGTTGACCGGCCTGATCGACGGCGTCGCCCGTGACTCCCACGGCCTTGGCCAACTCGGCCAGGAACTGGCCAGCGCCAGCGGCACCCTGGAAAAAGGCGCACGGCACCAACTGGCGCAAATCACCGAGATGAGCGGCTCGATGCAGCGCATGGAAGACGCCATGGGCCACATTGCCGTGCACGTCGAGCAAGCGGTGGATCATGCCGGCAAGGCCAGCCAACAGATCCTGCGCGGCCAGGAAAGCGTCGGCCGCGCCCAGCAGGAAATCACCCAACTGGCCACCCGCCTCAGCGGCACCCACGACACGGTGCAGGGCCTGGCCCTGCAAACCGAACAGATCGGCACCGTGCTTGAAGTGATCAGCAGCATTGCCAACCAGACCAACCTGCTGGCCCTCAACGCCGCCATCGAAGCCGCCCGCGCCGGCGAGCAAGGCCGTGGTTTCGCCGTGGTTGCCGACGAAGTGCGCAACCTGGCGCAACGCACGGCGGTATCCACCCAGGAAATCAAAACCATCATCGAAGGCCTGCAACACGGCAGCCGGCAGGCGGTGCAAGCCATGCATGATAGCCGCGAGGGCGTAGAGCGCTGCGTGGAGGACAGCCAGGTGGCCGTTGACATGCTGCGCGCAGTGGGCGACGACATCGCCCACATCGATGACCTCAATGGCCGTATCGTGACCACAACCCGCGAGCAGACCACGGCGAACCTGGAGATTGTCGGGCGTCTGCAGTCGGTGCAGAGCATTGCACAAAGCACCGCGGACGATGTGGAAACCCTGGCACGCAGCAGCGAGCGGTTGCCGCCGATCGCGGTGCGCCTGGATGCGTTGGGGCGCAGGTTTCATCAATGATGTCTGGTTTGTCAGCAGCGCCCGCAAGGTTTGCATAGTGCGCCAACAGGCGGGCAACCACCTGGTACCGCTCAGCCAGACCAGGCTCACCGAGCCGCCCCAACGCGTTCGCCGTCCGCCGCGCCTGAAGTGCGTTGATTGCAGGGTGACCGGCATACCGGGCCAGGCGATAAGCACCGCGATCTGCGCATTGTGCAATCGAGGTTCCTGGGACCAGCAGCCTGGCGGCGTTATGCAGCCGCTCCAGGCTGCGCCCCAGTTCGAGTGACAGATAGCCCAGTGCATCGACTGGCGAGTCATCCGTGCCCGACAACGCCCGCAATGAGACCAGCCGATGCTGCTGCCTGGCGTGCCACTTCGACAGGTTCATACGTCCCCCGGCACGCAGTAGTCGCAAGATGTCCCGATGAAGCGCGTGCTGTAGGGCACGCACATGGCTGCCGGGTTTCCTCGGCAGGATCTGGAACGCCAACATACAGATAGCCATCGCCACCAACCAGGCGAGCGCCTGATTGGCGAAGTCGATGAAATCGTAATGGGCCGTGCCGCCGGTGCCGACCAGCGTGTTGAACGCAATCAGGTAGGCAATGCCTTGCAGGGCATGGCGCGGCTGGGTGGTAGCCTGGATACCCCATACCCAGAACACGCTCAATACAACGCTGAGCAGCGCAAAACCATTGATCTGAGGCAGCAGCAGAAACTTGCAGGCAGCCGCCGCCACAATGCCGTAGAGCGTGCCCCTGAGGAAGCCGTCAAGCCCTCGGGTGGGCGCCGGGTGGGTCGCCAGCAAGGTGCAACACGGCCCCAACACCGCCAGCAAGGTCGGGCCCTGGTCCCAGCCCGTCAGGTACCACACCGCGCCGGTCACCAGGGTGGCGGCCAAGGCGCGGACCCCATTGCGCAGCGCATCGCCATAATGACGATGGAAAGCTACCGTCCGTACAGGCGGCGGGGTGGCGCTTTCAAGGCTGGCAAAACTCGATAAGGCGCCGGACAGGTCCGCCAATGCCTCGGCCAACCCATCCGGGGATTCACTTTCATGCTCAAGAACGCCTTGCAGGACGCTGACCCGCGCGGCAGCCGTGACGAAATCGAAGGGGATCTGCGCCAGTTGTTCAAGGGCCTGGCCCGCTCCAACGCACGCGGGCAACGGGGGCAGGCTTGGAGTGACCAGCACGGCGGCCTGCAAATGCGCCAGCCCACCCTGGAGCGTCTTGAGCCTGGAACGAATCAGGTACGACTCACCTCGCCCGATCCCGAGCAGTTCATCCACCTTATTGATATCGAGGGCGAGTTGCGCGGGGTCGCCTGCGTCGCCCTTGAATCGAAGGGCCAGTAACCGTAGCGTGCGCGTGGAAACGTCCCCAAGCGCCTGCTTCAGTTGTGCCTCGACCGTCTTGCGCCCCAGCAGCGAGGCCACCAGGCTCAGGCTCAAGACCCCAAGGACCACCGCCGTTCCCCGTGTGACGATGTGATCGAAGCCTTGCTCAGGCGCAACGATGGCAGGGCCAAGGGCAAGGCAAACGGTATAGCCCGCAACCACGGCCGCCGTGGCGTGATAGTGCCGCAGCAGGGTCATGGCTGCGACACACAGCCCCAACCACACGCCGATCCCCAGAATGAACAGCAGCATCTGTTGGGCGAACATCCCTATCAGGATCACGGCAACGGCCAACCCCAGCAGGGTACCCACGACGCGCATCACACCTTTGCCCACCACCGCGCCCTGGATCGGATGAATCAGTAGCAACACCGTCGACGCTGCCGAGAACGGCGAGTCCAGGTGCAATTGCAAACCCAGCCACAGTGCCAGCACGGCCGCTACCACACTGCGGCCCACATAGCCCAAGGTATCCCGGGTCCATGGCCGCGGCAGCGCGGCCAACCAGCACCACACATGCACGGCCATCACATGAACGCCTGCAGCCAGCGCGTGAGCCGCCAACGCGCGTCGGCATTTGCCTGGCCGACTTCAATGCTCGCCGTCATGCCCGCCGCCAACTCCACTCCCTGTGGCACGCTGTCCAACTCGATCCGCACAGGCACGCGCTGGGCCAGGCGTATCCAACTGAACGTCGGTGCCACCTGGGGCAAGCCGCTGTCACCACGCAGCTCGTTAGTGTCGGCGATGCCCCGGCCAATACTGGCGACATGCCCTTGAAGCAGCGGCGCAAACCCCATCAGTTTGATCGACGCCGGCGCGCCCAACAGCACGCCAGGCAGCTTGGTTTCTTCAAAATAGGCGGTCACCCAGAAACTCTGGCTGTCGACCACATAAATATTGGTGCTGCCCGCCACGGCGTAGTCACCCGGTTGAAGCCGAAGTTGCGTCACATACCCTTCGACCGGCGAACGCACGGCAGTGCGCCCCAGGTCGAGCTGGGCCTGGGCCAACTGGCTGCGCGCCGCGTCCAGCCGGGCTTTGGCCACAGCCAATTCCTGGGCGGCGTTGTCGGTTTCTTCCCGTGCAATCGCATCGCCGAGTTGGCTGCGGCGCCTGAACTGCGCAGTGCGCTGCTCGAAAATACTGCGAGCCTCGGCCAGCTCCGCCATGCGCTGTTGCTGGGCGATCTGGTAGGCACGCTGATCGATCTCATACAGCAATGCACCTTTGGCAACCCATTGGTTGTCGCCCACCAGCAAGCGTTCCACCTGCCCGGACACCTCGGGCGCAATGTGGATGACCTGGGCGCTGACCCGCCCATCCCGCGTCCAGGGCGCCAGCACATAGGCGTGCCACAACTGCATGCAGAACAACAGGGCAACCAGCCCCAACCCCAGCGTCACAGCCATCTTGAACAGTTTATTGAGCGTCATGGCGCCGCCCTCACAGCTTCAGCACGAGGGTCGAGAGGACAATGAGCGAGACAAAAAACCGCGCCAGGCTGGGGTGCCAGGTCCGGTCCAGCCAAGTGCGCACGACCCGCTCCAGCACACCGTAGACCAATGCCGCCGCTCCCACGTACAGCAGGAACGGCGGCAGGTAGAGGTTGGCAATCGTGATTTCGCTCAGCATGGTTCAAGTCTCGTAACGGCCTTCAGGGTGAGGCCCTTGGTGAGCATGGTAGGGCGTGCCAGAAACGGCCGATATTGAGTATGCTGCCAGCCTATAATCAATTTCGGACAGTCGACGGGGGATTTAATGAACGAGACAACCCTGTACACGGTGGATCAATTCGAACTCGACGACCTGGGTCAACCCGCCGTGGCGGTGATGCTGGGCGCACAGCGCAACGATGCAGAATACGCGGTGCACACCCATCGCAAAGGCCAGTTGGTGGTGGCCTATCACGGCGGCATCGTGTGTACGGTGGAGGATGGTGTATGGATGGTGCCTACAGGATTCGGCGTGTGGATTCCGGCGGGTATCGCTCACAGCAACCGCATTACCGCCAACGGCAAAGTCGGTTTTCTGTTCATAGAGCCCAATGCGGCTGCGTTGCCACAAACCTGCTGCACGCTGGTGCTGTCGTCACTGATTCTCGAACTGATCCTGCACCTGAGCACCCTCGACCAGGACTATCCGGATCCGAGCGCGAGCGCACGCCTGGCCCGCGTGCTGCTTGAACAACTGGAGCAGGCCCCTTCGGAGCGACTGTACCTGCCCCTGCCCGCTTCGGCGCAGCTGCGCGTCATCGCCCGTCGTCTGGCCGAGGCTCCGGATAACCGCTGCACCATGGCGCAATGGGCGCAGCAGGTGGCGATGAGTGAGCGTTCCCTGGCGCGCCTGGTCAAGCGCGAAACCGGGCTGACCTTTGGCCAATGGCGCAAGCAATGGCAAATCATCGTGGCCTTGCAGAACCTGGCCGAGGGCGAGTCGGTGCAGCGTACCGCCGAGGCGCTGGGGTACGAGTCCGTCAGCTCGTTTATCAGCATGTTTCGCAAGACGCTGGGGTCGTCGCCAGCACGCTACATCCGCAGTACCCGACCGACGACGCCTGGCGCCATTGCCTGACCTGGCCCAATTCCTGCGTGCCTCCCCCCACCCCGTCGCTACTGACTACGCGGACGACTCTTTTGGGCCCCGCCGCCCAAGCACCTGCACCGATAATCGGTCATCCCCCCAGCTATCCCGAGGCCTTCCCCCATGACGAGCCCCTCCACCGAACAGGTCAGCCCGCAACCCCTGCGCAAGGTCATCATCGCCGCCGGCATCGGTAATTTCGTCGAGTGGTTTGACTTCGCCGTCTATGGCTTCCTCGCCACCACCATCGCCCAGCAATTCTTCCCCAGCGGCGACGCCAGCGCGGCGCTGCTCAAGACCTTCGCCGTGTTTGCCGTGGCCTTCGCCTTCCGGCCCTTGGGCGGTATTTTTTTCGGCATGCTCGGCGACCGCATCGGCCGCAAGCGCACCCTGGCCATGACCATCCTGTTGATGGCCGCTGCCACCACGTTGATCGGCCTGCTGCCCACCTACGCCGCCATCGGCGTCACGGCGCCGATTCTGTTGTCGCTGATCCGCTGTGCCCAGGGCTTCTCCGCCGGCGGTGAATACGCCGGTGCCTGTGCTTATCTGATGGAGCACGCGCCGAGTGACAAACGCGCCTGGTATGGCAGCTTCGTGCCGGTGTCGACGTTTTCCGCTTTCGCCGCCGCCGCCGTGGTGGCCTATGCCCTTGAGGCGTCATTGTCCACCGAAGCCATGGGCAGTTGGGGCTGGCGCCTGCCGTTCCTGATCGCCGCGCCTCTCGGCCTGGTGGGCCTTTACCTGCGCTGGAAGCTGGACGAGACGCCTGCCTTCCAGGCCGTGAAGGAAGAGCACGCCGTCGCCCACTCCCCGCTCAAGGAAACCTTGCGCAACCATGGTGCGGCAATCTGCTGCCTGGGCGCTTTTGTGTCACTGACGGCGTTGTCGTTTTATATGTTCACCACCTACTTCGCGACGTACCTGCAAGTAGCGGGCGGGCTGAACCGGGCGATGGCGTTACTGGTGTCGCTGATCGCGTTGATTTTCGCGGCGGCGATCTGCCCGCTGGCGGGGCTGTATTCGGACCGGGTCGGGCGGCGCGTCACGGTGATGACTGCCTGTGTGTTGTTGATCGTGGTGGTGTATCCGTCGTTCCTGATGGCCAGCTCCGGTTCGTTTGCGGCGTCGATTGTCGGCGTGATGTTGTTGGCGGTTGGGGCGGTGCTGTGCGGCGTGGTCACGGCGGCCTTGCTCTCGGAGACCTTCCCGACCCGTACGCGCTATACCGCTTCGGCGATCACCTACAACATGGCGTACACGATCTTCGGCGGCACCGCGCCGCTGGTGGCGACATGGTTGATCAGCACCACGGGCAGCAACCTGTCACCGGCGTTTTACCTGATTGCCGTGGCGTTGCTGGCACTGGCCGGTGGGTTGGCGTTGCCGGAGACGTCGCGGATGTCCTTGCACGACGTGGGTGGTGAGCAAACAAGCACCGCACCTTTGCTTTCACGGTAAACAGCAGGAGGATGAACGCCACTGGACGCAGGTAGGATCAGTTCGACACCTGCCTGCTGCCGCATCCAGACCATCAACAGCGTTTTCTGCAGGCGCCGCAGTGAACCCTTTGGTGCGCATCTGCTAAACCGCCGCAGCCATGCGCGCTCTAGAACCCCAGGCGAACATCACGACCATCAGCAACCCCATGCCCGCCATCGCCGCGCCGGCCAGGGAAATCGCCGGGTAGCCCAGCCCTGCGTTGATCACTGCTCCCCCCACCGCTGCACCAATCGCGTTGCCGAAGTTGAAGGCGCCGATGTTCACGGCCGAGGCCAGGTTCGGCGCATCTTTGGCCGCTTCCATCACACGCATCTGCAACGGCGGCACAACGGCGAAGCTGGCGATACCCCAGATGAGGATGCTCACCGCTGCCGGTATCGGCCAACGCATCAGGAATGCAAAGGCCAGCAGGACCAGAATCAGTGCGCTCAGCGAGACGATCAGGGTCCGGTCGATCGAGCGATCTGCCGCCTTGCCACCCCATACATTGCCCAGGGTCAACCCGACGCCGAACAGCACCAGCATGGCCGTGATAAAGGGGGTAGACGCATGGGTCTCGTTGCTCAGGATCGGCGCGATGTAGGTAAACACGGTGAACATAGCACCGGAACCCACCACGGTCAGGGCCAGAGCCGCCAGTACCGAACCACGCCCCAGCACCTTGATTTCGGCCAGCACACCGTCGCTTTTCGGCAGCGGCAGGTCAGGCAGCGCGAACCACAGCGCGACCATGGTCACCAGGCCCAGTCCGCCAATGCCCCAGAACGCCGTACGCCAGCCAAGCAGTTCACCCAACCAGGTCGCCAGTGGCACGCCACCAATGGTCGCCAGGGTCAGGCCCATAAACATCGCGGCGACTGCTCCGGCGCGCTTGTCCGGCGCGACCACACTGGCCGCGACGATGGAACCGACACCAAAAAACGCGCCGTGGTTGAGCGAAGTGATGACGCGGGCAATCAACAGATCGTAATAGCCGGTTGCAAGCGCCGACATCACGTTACCCAGGGTGAAAATGGCCATAAGCCCGACCAGCAAGTGACGACGGGGAATCTTGCCAGTGGTCAAGATCATCAGTGGCGCACCGAACAATACCCCCAGGGCGTAGGCGCTGACCAACAGCCCCGCAGTGGGAATCGAAACGCCCAGGTCATTGGCGATGGTGGGCAACATGCCCATGGGCGCGAACTCAGTGACGCCAATGCCAAAGGCACCGACAGCAAGGGCTACAAGGGGTGGATTGATACGCATGGAAGACTCCTCATTTATGCCGCAAATGCTACGATCAACGCTTTGACGGCACTAGACCGTTTAATTGGCAATCACCTTTGCGCGCGAGGCAAAAATGGATTTCAACGGCAGATCGGGTGAGATGACGGTATTCGCAATGGTGGCGCAGGAAGGCAGCCTGTCGGCAGCAGCGCGGGCATTACGATTGACGCCCTCGGCCGTCAGCCGCGTCATCGCACGCACAGAACAACGCCTGGGCACCCGCCTGTTGATTCGCACGACCCGCGCCCTCGCCTTCACAGCCGAAGGCGAGGCGTACCTTCGCGGCGCCCGGCGCATCCTGGCCGACATGGCGGAAGTCGAAGAAGCCATCGCCGACCAGGGCGCGCCCAAAGGCCGGCTGCGGGTCAGTGCGGCCCTGGGCCACGGCCGCATGGCCATCGTGCCGTTGGTGGCGGCGTTCAGCGCCCGCTACCCAAACATTGTGGTGGACCTGACCTTGGGCGACGAAGTGGTCGACATCCTCGGCGGCCAGGCTGACGTGGCGATCCGCTTTGGCGACCTGCCAGACAGCCCGCTGACCGCGCGGCGCATCGGCGACACCGGCCAGGTCCTGGTGGCGTCGCCGGAGTACCTTGCGCAACACGGCACGCCTCTGGAACCCAACGACTTGCTGCGCCACAACTGCCTGCGCTTCAACTTCCGCCGCGCCCAATCCGACTGGCCCTTCGCCCGTGACGGCAGGGAGTTTTCCCTGAAGATAAACGGCAATATCGAATGCAGCAGTGGCGAAGCCCTCGCTCAACTGGCGCGATTAGGCGCCGGTATCGCACGCATCGGCGAGTTCACGGTTGCACAAGACCTGCAACGCGGTCACCTGGTGCCCCTGCTGGAATCCTGGAACCCCGGCGACCGGGAGCCGATCCACGTGGTGTTTGTCGGCGGTGCGAGCATGCCAGCGCGGATCCGCGTGTTTGTGGACTTTTTGCTGGAGCATCACCGGCTATAAACGTGCAGGCTTGTGCAGCCGCTCAAGCACCTCGTCAGCCGCCTCGCGCCATGCCTGCGTCGCGCCATTGTTTCTCAACACCTCCAACCCGGCCGCCGTAAAGGTGCCCGGTGTGGCAATGGCGCTACCCAATGCTGCCAGACTCGCGGATGGCTGGTGGCGGGCGCTGGCCAGACAGTCTTGCAGGTTGCCCATCACCAGTTGGGCGGCCTGGTCCTTGGACAGGCCTTTGTCGGTAAACCACTGCTGAAGATCACTCAGGAAGAAATAGAACCAGCCGCTCATGCAGGCCGCGACAGTGGCCAGTTCGAACGCCTCTTCCTCGTCCAATACAACCAATGAACCGAGCGCGCCCAGCAGCGTTGCATGGGGTTCGCCACCGGGCGTGACCACCACGGTCGCCTGGTTGATCTGCGCGGCATAGGACAGCATGGCGCGCACCACACGCGCTTGCGGGAACCGGCGTTGAAGCTCGGTCAGCTTCAATCCCGCCACCAGCGACACCAGCGTTTGCTCAGGTCTGAGCTGCACTTCATTCGAAAGCTGATCGACCACCTCCGGGCGCACGCCCAGGACCAACAAGTCCGCCCCATCGACAACCTGTTGATTGTCAGCCATCACCTCACAGTCCCACTGTTCAGCGAGTTGCTGCGCACGTTGGTGGTTACGCGGGGACAGCAGCACCCGCCCGCCAAACTCGCTGCGCCGCAGGCCGATCACCACCTTTTCCGTCAGCTCACCGACGCCCAGGATTCCAATCTTCAGCACGCTGTCCGCTCCGATTAATTCTGTAGTCGAGTGCATCATAGGCACGATTGCTGTCTTCATGCAGGCAGGCGTTCACGCTACACTCGCCGCTCTTAACATCGGCCAGGAAGGCAAACATGAGCACTCAAGGGAAAGACCGGCAAATCGACAACATCGAATTCAACGTCAGCGATATTGCCCGCAGCAAAGCCTTCTACGGCGGCGCGTTCGGCTGGACGTTTGTCGATTACGGCCCCACCTACACGGAGTTCAGCGACGGGCGCCTGACAGGCGGGTTCACCACGGGGGAGTCGGTTCGGCCGGGTGGGCCTCTGGTCATTTTGTACGCCGATGACCTCGATGCCACGCAGCAGCGACTCAAAGCCCTAGGGGCTGTCATCACCCGCGAGACATTTTCGTTCCCTGGTGGACGCAGGTTCCACTTCACCGATCCGGATGGCTATGAACTGGCGGTGTGGAACGCTGATCAATAGGTCTCGACCCGACGCTTAGGCGAAGGCATCAATCGCTCTCCCTCACGCCCCACCTTCACAGGCCCTTTATTGCAGGGCTCGCCATGGGCGGTTCGCAAATGTCCTGCCTTCCCGCGCCTGTCACACTCATTCCCGAGCCCGGTAAAGACTATGCAATGGAACTTCAGAGGGTCAAAATCAGCACGTTCAAGGCCGGTTGCGTGATTGCCGTTCGCCAACCCGGCTTGTATTCATGGAGGAAAAATGCGGATCTACATCACAGGTGCATCTTGCGCGGGCGTCACCACGCTGGGTCGCAACCTCGCGATACGGCTCGGTATACGACACGTCGACGTCGATGATTTTTACTGGATGCCCACAAACCCTCCATTCACCACCAAGCGACCTCCCGGCGACCGCGTGTCCCTGATGCAACAAGCACTCGGTGACGACGACTGGGTGCTGACCGGTTCGTGCATGATCTGGGGCGATGCGTTGATCGCCGATGCTGACTTGATTGTGTTTGTGGTCACACCCACGCCCGTTCGCCTCGAACGGTTGGCGGCCCGCGAAAAGGCCCGCTTTGGCGATCGGATCACACCCGGTGGTGATATGCATGCGATACACGCGGCCTTCCGGGAATGGGCTTCGCAATACGACGCCCCGAATTTCTCAGGGCGCAACCGGGCGTGGCACGAATCATGGCTGTCACAGCAGACGGTACCGGTCTTACAGATTAACGGGATGCGCAGTGCTGAACAGATGGCCGCTGAAGTCGCTCAGGCGGTGTCGCAAATGCCGAAACAGCTCAAAACATGAACGGCTGAGACTGTCCAACGACTTCCACTCCCCTTATCCTCACACCTCCCCGCACCCGCGAACCCGGAGCCGCCATGGACCTCGCCACCCTCGCCCTATTCCTCCCCGGCGGTGGTGCTGCAGACGTCGGAGCTGTTGTTCTACGGAATCAAGATTCTGGGAGCGGCGTAACTGTTTTACCTGGCGTTGCAGTTGTGGCGCGCGAATCCCGAGGCTGAGGCGCAGGCGAGTACGGCCAAGGTCGGTTTGTGGGCATTGGCACGGCAGGAATTTTTAGTGGCGGCGGGCAAGCCAGGCGATGCTCAATATAAACTTGTATGACAGACTGCTTTCGCCCCTTTACGGTCGTTGAAGTAGGCAATCGCCTGGCTTACATTCGCTTAAAACCCGGGTTAAATTATTTAAACCCTATCATTTATGCATGCGCTATCGACTCGATAGAAATTCTATTGTGTTATCTCGTTCAGCTGTTGATTACTATCAAAAAACCAGGCTCCGCCTTAAAAAAGGTCATTTATCAGGACAATAAAATAAAAATTATAGTTATGGGTTTTTCTTCCGACACAGTACTCGCACCAAGCCTGATTGGATAACCAATTAATAATTTTCGAGAGTCTTATGGACGCATTACGTAGAACCAAGCTTTCCTCGCGACTGATTTCTGCTTTTTTAGTGTGCGCAATGATCACCTTAGGAGTGGGATTCTTAGGCTATTCAGGTATCACTAAGCAAAAAGAAGCAATAGAAGGCATTGTAAGCAATAATTTAATTTCTGTTTATAATACAGCTAATGCCCGCGCAAGTGTTTTTTCGTACTCCAGATCTTTACACGCTGCTCTACTCTACAAGTACGCAAAAGAAGATCTTAAATTTGACACTGCTGTTCAATCCATGTCTGAAAACGAGAAAGAGGCTGACCGACTTTTCAAGGAGTACCGACAGACTCCTCTCGCTGATGACGAGCGTGCGGCAGGTGATCAGTTCGAAAAGAACTGGCCAGCCTATTTGCAGGATGCACGCACAGTAATCCAATTAGCTAAGGCAGGTGATATTGATGGCGCTACCAAGATTTTCCAGGAGAAAGTCTCGCCGGCATTCAAGGGAGTAAGTGATAATCTTCAAGTTATTGTTGCTTCCAACTATCGCCAAAGCGGTGAGGTAGCAGATGCAGCAAAGGCCGAGACAAAGAGTGCTTACTGGATATTGGGTATAGGTGTAATAATTGCTTTCCTAGCAGCCATCGCTTTGGGACTGATTATCACACGTTCAATCACTCTTCCTCTATCCATCGCGTTGCGAAGCGCTGAGGAAGTGGCTGATGGTGACCTTTCTAAACACATTGTAATCAGTGGACGAGATGAAGTCGGTGTACTGCTGAGCGCACTCGATAAAATGCAGAATAACCTACGAACTACGGTAAGCGAAATTGGCAGCGCTGCTGACCAATTGGCCTCTGCATCTGAAGAGCTAAACGCGGTTACTGAAGAAAGCTCACGCGGCCTGACGCGGCAGAATGATGAGATTCAGCAAGCTGCGACGGCGGTGAACGAAATGACTGCAGCCGTGGATGAAGTAGCCAGAAATGCGGCGGGTGCCTCTGAAGCCTCGGAGCAAGCCAGCCGCAATGCTGTAGAAGGTCGTGATCAGGTACGCAGAGCTGTTAATTCAGTTGGATTGATGGCGGATGAGATTTCAAATTCAACTGCCAAAGTTGAGGTGCTTGCCACCCGCATCAACGAGATCACTAAAGTTCTTGATGTGATCAGAGCCATTGCCGAGCAGACTAACCTCTTGGCCTTGAACGCAGCCATCGAAGCGGCCAGGGCGGGTGAGCAAGGGCGTGGGTTCGCTGTTGTAGCGGATGAGGTGCGCGCTCTTGCCCATAGGACCCAAGCATCGACGGCGGACATTGAATCGATGATGCAACAGGTGCGCTCTGGAGCTGATGAAGCCGTCTTCGCGATGAATAAAAGTAAAGAGCTGGCAGCCGATACGCGGGCGCAGTCCGTGGAGGCTGGCCAGGCTCTTGAACGAATCACCGAGGGTGTTTCAACCATCAGTGAAAGGAACCTCGTGATCGCAAGTGCCGCTGAAGAACAGGCTCAGGTTGCACGTGAGGTTGATCGTAATCTGATAAACATTCAGGACCTTTCAACACAAACAGCGGCCGGAGCACATCAAACCAATGCTTCAAGCTACGAATTGTCGCGCTTGGCCACATCCTTTGGCGTGTTGATTAGTCGATTTAAAGTTTGAGTAATGAACGGTCCTTTCTGTTCCGCTCATACTCGTCTCGGATAAGCCCCACTAACCAGCAAATTGCTGCCTGTCGTAAAGGGCCGGTAGCGGTTGCTTGCATACGTCCGCTTATGGCCGAAAGCGGCCGCTCAGGAACGACTGCTTTCGGCCATAAGCAGTCAGTCGGAAATGTCCACGAAACCATGGGCAACTCATCACAATTTTGAACGTCATCAAGATCGCCCAAGCACTAAAGATAAAGCCTTCAGCCCTACTAGAAATAGCAGGGCTATAGGTCTCACAAATTTCTCCTAGAAACTAATCAATTGTACAAACGAAATGGTAGGTCTTCAGCGACGGCTTGACCAGGTGTGCAGAGCCACTGCCACACTTGTTGTTGTGTTAGGCTTCCCTCGCACAATCGCAATAGAGCTTCACCCAAATCCCCGCTTTCAACTACGCTTAACCGGCCACAGGATGCAATTTGTTGTGGCACACTCGGATCTACTCCGGGATGGCAAAGAGTCACGCAAAAACAATCTCTAAAGCTATGTATTTCGGAGGCCGCTAAAACCTCTACCGCTTTATTGTAATCGACAAGCTTATCTCCCTCTTTCGATTTTAGCTCGACTACAACCGAAGGCGAATCGAAGAATTTGACTAGATAGTCGGGCGCGCCAGTTTTTGTCTTGTCATCTAATTTCTCAAACGCTACACCTAGCTGAACAAGCACCTGTTCGAACGCCACCTCAAACGCATCACCTTTTGCCTCGTAGTAGTTTTCAATTAGAACCTTGCTGTCGCATCTGCTAGCTCGTTTTAGATGCCTAACAGACATTCGCTTCCGCTGGTCAACTTTCCAATCTCGACAAGCGTCTCGTACCCAATTTGCTTTAGCTTGCGCATTAGGCTTGGATTTTAGAAAAGCTAAAACTCTTGCTGAATTCGCCTCAGGACTGCCAAGCATAAGCAATTGCGGCGATGTGACTCCATGGTGCTTCAAGAGCAACATTTCATGCCTATAAAGCTTTAAAGCACTACCCGCCGCAGATACCCCTGTCATCCAGAGAATATCGTCCGGCAATCCCTCTTGGACTCTGTATGCCAATCTTCGAATGTAGCGCGTCAGCTTAGATATAGCGCGCAGCAAAGTATCATCCAATCTTAATTGGGGCGGACGAAGAACTGGCGGCACGCGCTTATCGGCGGCGGACATAGCTATCCCAGCTAAGCCCTGCAGGACCCAGGATAGGTTTCTGTTCATTTCTTTGACAGCGCCAGCACTCAGAGATTTAACTTCACGCTCAATTGCCCTAATCTCAACACCGCTAGTCCATTTCTGGCACAACCATGCCGCATTAGTAGGTACTGGATCAACTTGCCAAATTGATTCCATTAGGTCATCTGCGAGGTGCTGCGCATCATAAATAGGATCTTTCAACTGATAAGGCAGGAACCGAGTAGGTTTAACTCCATTTCTCGGACGAAACTCAGGGCTGGATAAGCATGCGGAAAAGATAAGCATCTCTAGCCTGGACTTGAGATCCGCCGATTCAAGATGCCCAATGAGCTCTGCCAAATAAAGTGATTTCTTAGACAGAAAGTTGATTAAAAACACCCCAGTTTCAGGTAGCAAGCCACTGAACCCGACCGCTCGCCCCACTGGCGTAGGGCTTAGGTCCCCACCAGATGTTTCAACGACGAAGCCAGCATCAATCAATCCGGCCAGAGCAACACCGACTTTACTCGGCCACGTCATAAATGCAGTTAAGTTATTATCTTCTTCCCTTAATGCACTGAACGTTGTGCAAACAAGCTCTTCAAGCTCGGCTCTGTTGTTGCACAAACCTGAGGATATCAGTTGCAGTGAAAGCTGACCGAACCTACCAGGCACAATTCGCGCTTTGATTTCAGGAAGCTGCTCTATTGATAGATAATTTGTAGCTAGTGCGCGTTGCGGCCCGGTACCAAAATATATTACACGCCCTTCTGCATGTTCAAACCCCATACGCCCGACCCGCCCGGACATGTTGTGGAACTCTGCGCTATCTATTGCGACATACTGCCTTTGCTGGCCGTCCCAACGTTCCCAATTAGCAAATACTGCTGCCCCTAGAGGAAAATTCACGCCTGCTGCTAAAGTGCTAGTAGCAAATACAACATCCAGCTTATTTTCCGACAAATAACGTTCCACTACTCCTCGTTCTTCGTCAGTCAAATCCGCATTATGACTTGCAACTCGAAGATCCAGTATCTTCGCTAGCATCGTGTTAGCTGAAGTTTCAGGCAAGGTATCAAACTCTAACGACATCTGTCCTTGCTTACCCTTGTGGTACGAAGCTACAAAAGCCTCAGCAAGATCATAAGTATCTTGCTTTTTCATGCAAAAAACTATGATTGGAAGCGGGGGATTTTCTTGCTTAAGCAGATATGTTAAAGCTGAAATCGTTTCCGCTTTGACTCCAGCAGGCAGTCGCTTGTCCGATTCCATCACATCAGGTTTCGCACTGCTTACCGAATAAATCTGATCGCCAATCCAGCATTCATACCGTAAATGTTTCTCGCGCTTTTGCTCGAAAATAAGCTGAACCCGCAGCCAGTTCGCTAAGTCTTGGGCGTCCTTGCTTTTTAAAACTGCTGACAATCCTACAAACTGTTTCCAACCCGCGTTCCGCATAAGTGTTAAAAGGACTTCAACATTTTGCCCGCGGTTTTCGTCTCCCATCAGCTGAATTTCATCGCACACGACAATCGTATTTTGCATGCTTTTCGGCACCCCAGATGCCGACAGTAGCGCTAAATATTTTTCATATGTAGCAATTACCAGAGGAGCACTTAGAGGAGCCGCAGAATACTGTCCCGTGGCATCTTCGACGTAGTCTCCCGTGGCAATAACTATGGAAGCACCATCGCTCTCCAAATATCTGTCCAACAACAACGTTTTGAAGTCTTCAAATTTCTGCTTGGCCAGTGCGCGATGGGTCACCAAATAAACTGTTTTATTCCCAGCGAGCAGTCCTTCAGCAATAGCCCAGAGCCCAATTTGAGTCTTTCCTGTGGAGGTTGGGGAAACCACCAGCATGCTTTGTCCATGCGCCACGCCAGACTCCAACGCGAGGTACTGAACATCAGTGAGGGAGATCGCCCCCTCGGATCGGTAAACCAACCCATCGGCCACAGATGCGGACAGACCGTGTTCTACTGGAAAGGTATCCCTCATGCCTAGCAACTCCTGTCATGCGTTTGGGTGCAAGCGCCCAGAGCGATCTGGGCGCCGAGTGTCCGAATCCGGCAGAAGCATACGTAGCATTAAATGGCCATATTGACCATCCTACTAAGCGTCAGAGCGGCAATCTGGGAAAAACAGGGCGGTGAAATGCATAGCCATACAATCTGTAACTACATAATTTTTAATAGAATTGCACATGGATCATGTAGTGGAATTGCTTTTCCCGACCACCACTTTAAATCGCTCCTAGTTTCTCAGAGACCGAATGACTGGTTCTGGCCGACTGCTGCCGGTTGTGAGGGGGAGGAAACGGCCAAAGGCTGCCTGTCGTAATCGCCCTATAGCTGTCATTAAATTGAGGTAACGAAGCGGGTTTCGAGGCCTACACTTACTGGCGGTAGCGCATTAATCAATACGACGGCGTCGTCGCCCTGGTTAAGGTAGATCAATGAGTCTCCGGTCTCGAACGTAACTCTGAATCCGGCCAGCCAAGGCTCTTGCCCGTTGAGAGAGTCAAGAATTCCCTCAACTGCGCAAATTTTTGTGTTCTCGAGGTGGGTTGCTGATAGACCTGCAAGTAGGTTTTCCCTATTCCAGGAGCAGGTCACGTTCGGCTCTATCTCGAAGGAAACCGGCGTATCAGAAGGCAACAAGTCCGCGCCTACTCTATCGCCATCACTCAAGAGATACATGGATAAAACTTCTCGCTCGCCAAAACGCCACTCTAGAGAACCTACGTATCCCAGATCTTTCTCGTCGTTGAAATAGTACTGATAGTGCAGCAGCACGCTCAGCCGCTTTCCCAAAAGCGAACGTGCGTTTTGCAGGTCTAGGGCAGCTCTTGTAGGGGATGGGGAGTGTCGGCTAGACATCGGGCACCTCATACAGGTGGGAAGAGAGGCAGATACTACACAAACGCCATTACGTCCGCTTCTGTCCGAAAGCTGTCGCTACCTACAGGCGACGGACCAAAGCTGATCGAGCTTCGTCGTATAACTCTGACTCATCATATCGCGGCGCATGCCCCAATCAGAATCTGCCGGCACACAAGCCGAGCGCAACGTTCCCCTACCCCATCGCTCATTGATCTGGTCCATGACCGTCATCACCCGAGTCGCCTCCGCCGGCTGTGATATAGCAAACAAATCATCGGTGTACTCTCCAGGCTGGCAGAGGTTCAGCAACATCACCTCAACCTTGCTGTACTTAAACCTAGTCGAAATATCCGATCAAGCGCACCCAGCGCCGCTTGAGTAAGCAGCCGCACGTCATCAGTGGGATATGGCATATCCACCACCACCCCATTGGCATACTTCGCCTCCTCCGGATTGAACATGCCAGTTCGAATGCACACGCGTACCTTCTTACACAGCGATTTCTGAGCGCGGAGCTTCTCAGAGGCACGCATCATGTAGGTGGCCACCGCCTCTCTTATTGGCGGCAGCTCTGTCAGCCTCATGCCGAACATGCGGCTGCAGCAGATCTCCTGCTTTGGAGGATCCGGCTCATCCAGTTCCAGGCAAGGCGTGCCGCCCAACTCCCTGGCAGTCTTCTCGATCACAATGCTGAACTTCTTACGGAGCGTCCAAGGATCGGCCTTAGCCAGGTCCATAGCCGACTTGATACCCATGGCATCAAGATGGAGTTTCATCTTTCGACCGACACCCCACACTTCCGCCACGTCCGTATTGCGTAGCACCCAGTCACGCTTAACCGGATCGGTGATGTTGACCACCCCACCGGTTTGGGATTGCAGGCGCTTCGCGGTGTGGTTTGCCAGCTTCGCCAGAGTCTTTGTGTGAGCGATACCAACACCGACAGGGATACCCGTGCAGCGAAGCACCTGGGCACGAATCTGCCGGCCTAAGGCATCCAACTCACCAATACCAGTCAGGTCGGCGGACGCCTCGTCGATGCTGTACACCTCAACCGCCGGCACCATCGCCTCGATCAGGCTCATCACGCGCTCGCTCATGTCGCCGTACAGCGCATAGTTGGAGGAGAACGGGACAATGCCGTGCTGCTTGAGCTTGTGCTTGATCCGGAAATACGGCTCTAGACTAAGGAGTCCTGGACAATATGACCCTATGTGCGGCTTTGTGCGCCACCCATACTCTTACAACCTTCTAGTTGCCCCCAAAAGCCAATGCCGCTTATAGTCCGCCCCGTCGCCCACATGGCGATCAGGTTTGGCGACCTGACTATCGGATGCAAAAGCACTGCGCTCTTTTGTAGATGCTGTTGCACACCTGCAAAATTGTCTCAATGGCGGCTGTGCGCGGGAGACCTTCGGGTCTGCCGGGTTTTCCGATACCGGTTCGCCAACCTGCGTACAGCTGTCACCCTATCGTTTGGCGACGACTGAGTGGCGGTCAACTACTACGGCTGCGCTCCGAGGTTTCAACCCCCGAAGAAGCACCTGCAAGCCAGAGCTAAGCTGAGCCGCGCGCGTTGGTGTCGTCTTAGAACCAACGCGCGCATTGTCCAACCGCCCCGCTCCCCTTATCCTCACCCCTACCCGCCCCCGCAAACCCGGAGCCGCCATGGACCTCGCCACCCTCGCCCTTTTCCTCCCCGCCTGCTTCGCCCTGAACATGGCGCCGGGCCCGAACAACCTGCTGTCCGTGAGCAACTCCACCCGCTACGGCTACCGCACTTCGTGCCTGGCGGGCATTGGCCGTTTGCTGGCCTTTGCCGGCATGATCGCCCTCGCCTCTGCAGGCTTGGCGGTGGTGCTGCAGACGTCGGAGCTGTTGTTCTACGGGATCAAGATTCTGGGAGCGGCGTATCTGTTGTATCTGGCGTTGCAGTTGTGGCGCGCGAATCCCGAGGCCGAGGCGCAGGCGGGTACGGCCAAGGTCGGTTTGTGGGCATTGGCACGGCAGGAATTTTTAGTGGCGGCGGGCAATCCGAAGGCGATCCTGATCTTCACGGCCTTCCTGCCGCAATTCGTGGTGCCCGGCGAGCCGATCACGCCGCAGTTCGCGCTGCTGGGCGCGCTGTTCCTGGGACTGGAGTGGATCGCCATCAGTGCCTACGCCTATATGGGCCTGCATATGCGGCGCTGGTTTGCCGAGCCTCGGGGCAAGCGGATCTTCAATCGCTGCTGCGCCGGGTTGTTGTCGGCGGCGGCGTCGGTGTTGTTGATGGCGCGCAGGGCCTGAACGAT
This sequence comes from Pseudomonas sp. DR208, assembly GCF_019823005.1. Classification (NCBI taxonomy): domain Bacteria; kingdom Pseudomonadati; phylum Pseudomonadota; class Gammaproteobacteria; order Pseudomonadales; family Pseudomonadaceae; genus Pseudomonas; species Pseudomonas sp. DR208. Next base: position 3,246,376 of record NZ_CP081944.1, on the reverse strand, counting down.
GACTCGCGACGAACTCGCTGCCTTTTACCAAGGCTATATCGACTGCCTGAACCGTCAGGATTGGGAGCACTTGGGTGACTTCGTGCACCCGGACGTGACCTACAACGGCGAAGTCGTCGGCCTCGCCGGCTACCGCGCCATGCTGGAGCGGGATTTTCGCGAGATACCGGACCTGGTGTTCCGCATCCAGCTGCTGGTGGCCGACCCGCCGACCGTGGCCAGTCGCCTGAACTTCAAGGTCACGCCCAGGGGCGAGTTCTTCGGGTTGCCGATCAATGGACGCCAGGTGACGTTCGACGAAAATGTGTTCTATGAGGTGGTCGACGGCACGTTCGCCCACGTCTGGTCGGTGATCGACAAAGCGACCATCGCGCAACAACTGGGCGGCTAAACTCCACAGGGCCATTCTCACGTGGAGACCGATCATGCCCCACAAAAACACGCTCTGCCTCTGGTACAACGGCACCGCCCTTGAGGCCGCGACCTTCTATGCCCTGACCTTTCCGGACAGCCGGGTGAATGCCGTGCACCTGGCGCCCGGCGATTATCCGTCCGGCAAACAGGGCGATGTATTGACCGTGGACTTCACCGTCTTGGGCATCCCCTGCATTGGCCTCAACGGCGGGCCGATCTTCTCGCATACCGAGGCGTTTTCGTTCCAGGTGGCCACCGATGACCAGGCCGAAACCGACCGTTACTGGAACGCCATCGTCGGCAACGGCGGCCAGGAAAGCGCCTGCGGCTGGTGCAAGGACAAGTGGGGGCTGTCGTGGCAGATCACCCCACGCGTGCTGACCGATGCGGTGACCCACCCCGACCCGGCGACGGCAAAGCGCGCCTTTGACGCGATGATGACCATGAGAAAGATCGACATCGCGACGATTGAGGCGGCGATAGCGGCGGGCTAAGGCAGGGCATCCAGCATGGCGTTGGCCGCCAGGGCATGGACCTTGCGGGTGGGGTGCCATTCGTCCCAGTAATAATGCGCGTCGGGGTTGGCGCACACCGGTTCAGCCTCCGGATAAGTGGCCTGGCACGGCGTATCGAGGTCGGTGAAACCATGGGCTGTCGGGTTGGCGCGCAGTGTGTCGCTGAAAGCCAGGTGGTCGAAGTAGCTGACCTTCGCCGTACCGATCTGCGCCAGCACGGCCGGGAGTTTCTGCGCGAGCAACTGCTGGTATTTTTTCGCATTGTCGACCTGGTTGCCCTGCACCACCGCAGGCACATGGCTGAGGTCTGTGGTGCCCACCACCATCACATGCCGGGCACCCGCTGCCACCAGTTGCTCAGTGGCTTTGCGGATATTCGCCAGGCTCGATTCGCTCAGTGCCTCAAGGGTTTGCGAGTGGGAGAAGTCGGCCCACTCGAAAAAGTCATTGGCCGAGATGAAGATGAAGTACAGCGCCTTGGGGTCGGCCTTGTGGGACTTGGCAGCCTGCAAGTGCTCGGCGACCTGCCCCAGGACGCCGGTGTCCTGGGAAGGCATTATCCAGGCGTAGTAATTGCCGTGGCCACTTTTGGCGCCGCCCACCGCGTAGTCGGTCAGCGGTGTGTGCAGAGCCTGGGCCAGGCCCTCGACGGCGGTCGGGCCGTTGCTCCAGCGCCCCTTCCAGTACAGCGGCCCAGGCAACGCCTGGGCGTCCTTTATGTTCTGTGCGGCGAGCTGTGTGGTGAGCGCTTCGCCCGCGCCGTTGTCGGAATAGCTGTCACCGAAGGCATACAGGTGATCGTAGGTCGAGGCGCCAAAGGCGGTCGAGGCGGACAGGCTCAGCAGAGCGGCCAAACACGCACGTCGGATCATTGCGTTTCTCCCGGAATGTCTGCACAGACTACCGGTTGGCGGCAACCACACAGGAACGATTGCGACGCGCACATATCCAGCGGCGGCCACATCACGGCTGTACAGCGACCACCCGGCTGGTTAGGCTTGGCGCCTGCAACATCCCGTTAAAGTTTCCGCGTCACCCGCCGTCACCCTGACATCCCGAATGGACTCAACGAGGCTCTCGTGCGTTTTATCACTCCGCTTTTGCTGATCGGTGGCATCGCCACCCTGGCCGGTTGCGCCACCCAGAAAACCCAGGTCGAAACCATGCTCGCCGGCGCCCTCGCCCAGCCCCTGGTGGAAAACAGCATCGTGCGCGAAGGCGACGTGCTCAGCTTCGAGCTGTTGATGCCTGGCGATCCGGGCGCCCTGCGCCGCACGTTGCAAGTCGAGGCCGCCTGTTCCTCGCCGCAACTGCACCTGCTGTACCTGGATGGTTCGCAACGGGTCTACCCCGCCAGTGCCGGCCGCTACAGTTCGCCCCGCAGCTTGTCGCCACAGCTGCGTGCAACCCTGGCCGCCAACCAGACCTTCGTCCGTGCCTGCGCCGAAACACCGAAGCCCGACTGGCGCCTGGTACAGACCAACGAGCGCGACAACCAGGTGCTGATCGACGCCAACAGTATCAAGAACGTCAACGGCGAAACGCGCTTCTGGGCCGCCTTCGACAACCCGACGGTGCTCAACGACCTGCCCTACAACGCCCCGTACGCGCAAAAACGCGAGCACTTTGCGGTGTCGTGCAAAGGCGGCACTTACAAGCAGTTGGCCGGCTACGACATGGATGCCAACAACCGCGTCAGCGACGGCCGGGTCGACAGTTTCCCTACGCCGCAGAACATCGCTGGCAGCAATGCCGACTACGAATTGCTGTTCAACAAAGTCTGCGTCAGCCCGGAAAAGATCGCCGCACTGCCCGCGTTCAAACCGCGCATGAAAGCGCCGGCCACCATTGCCCTGACCTCGGTGCAACCGGCGGTGCTGGCGGCCATCACCCAGTTGAACCTGGACAAGCCCACCCGCTCGTTCAAATACGTCCAGTTCGTGGGCACCAGCAACTACCGTGGCAAGACCAGCGATAACCAAAGCACGCAGTTCATCAGCCAGGACACACCAAGCGGCCAGTTGGCCCTGGCCACCCGTGGCGACGGCTATGAGAGCCAGGCCGTGAGCTGGCGCAACCTGTTCCACCTGGTGTCCAAAGCCACCTACGGCGGTTCGGGCATGGCGGAAAGCTCGACCCTGACCCAACTGAGCTTCACCGGTAACTGGAAGGCCCTGCCCGTGGGCGAGACCGTCACCTACACCACCGTACGCTCCAGCCTCAACAGCCTGATCGGCAGCAGCACCAACACGCAGACCAACCGTTGCCAGGTCGAGCGTGAACTGCCGGCCAGCGAACTCAACGCGAAACTGGCGGGCAGCGCCAAGGCATTGTCCTGCCGAACCGACGACGACAAGTACAAGCGCGTCAACCACCTGTACTTCCTGACCGACTACGCCTACTTCTTTGAATCGAGCACCGACAAGAACGAGTTTTTCTACTCTGACTCGCGTATCGATAAATTCGAATAAGCCCCGTTGACACACTCTGCAATATTCCATGAAGATGGAGGCCTTGTTCAGGGTGTGTCAGCTTATGTCCGCAATGCCTTCCGTTAACCGTTCCGTCATTGGCTTGATTGCCAAGGCGCAAGGTTGCGTTGCGCACGCCCTCAAATCGAAGAAACAGTCGCTCATGTGACCGGGGCGCGCTGTCCCGTCAGATGAGCTGACAGGACATTGAGCGCGACGGTCTACTCTCCCTTGCACAATTGCCCCTGCCCTTCTGACGGTGACTCAAGCGGTCAATCATCAGGAGAAAGTGCATGTCATCGTTTCAAGGTATCTGGGTTCCCGTGGTCACGCCGTTCCATGACGGCGCCATTGATTTCATTGGCCTGCACCGCCTGGTCAACCACCTGCTGGAAAAACACGTGGCCGGGATCATGGTGTGCACCACCACCGGCGAAGCGGCGTCGCTGAGTCGGCAGGAACAATTGGCGGTGCTCGATGCGGTGTTGCAATGGGTGCCGGCGCACCGCGTAGTGATGGGCCTGGCGGGCTATAACCAGATTGAGCTGCTGCACTTTCAGCGTGAAATCCTGCAACGCCCGGTGGCTGGGCTTTTGGTACCGGCGCCGAGTTACATCCGCCCGTCCCAGGCCGGCCTGGAAGCGTTCTTCCGCACCGTGGCCGATGCCTCCAGCGTACCGATCATTCTGTACGACATTCCCTACCGCACCGGCGCCACGTTCGAGCAGGCCACCTTGCTCAACATCGTCGCCCACGAACGCATCGTGGCGATCAAGGACTGTGGCGGCAACCTGGACAATACCCTCGCACTGCTGGCCAGCGGTGAGGTGGATGTGTTGTGTGGCGAAGACTTGCAGATCTTCAACGCGCTGTGCCTGGGCGCGACGGGCGCGATTGCAGCCTCGGCGCACGTCAACACGGAACAGTTCGTGGCGCTGTGCCAGCAAGTCCGCGACAACCAGTTGGCCGACGCGCGGGCAACGTTCATGCAGTTGGTGCCGCTGATCAACACGCTGTTCATGGAGCCCAACCCGGCACCGGTGAAAGCCGCCCTGGCCCTGCAAGGCTTGATCGGCAGCGAGTTGCGCGCACCGATGCAGGCAGCCAGCGTGGCAGTTGTCGCCCGTTTGCGGCAGGTGCAGAACCTGCTCGGCTAATGCGCCAAAAACAGACAACGAGCGGACCGTCCGGTTGCGACCGGACCGATCCCGGCCTATCGTCGAACCCAGGCTTTGCCTTTTGCTGTCCAACCCATCCGTATTCAGGTGACGACATGCCCACGCTGCCCCGCCCCGCCGTGCTCGAACTGATCGGCAACACGCCGCTGGTTCGGGTCAGCCGGTTCGATACCGGCCCTTGCACGCTGTTTCTCAAACTCGAATCCCAGAACCCCGGTGGCTCCATCAAGGACCGCATCGGCCTGGCCATGATCGACGCCGCCGAACGCGATGGCCGCCTGCGCCCCGGTGGCACCATCATCGAAGCCACCGCCGGCAACACCGGCCTGGGCCTGGCGCTGGTCGGCCGGGCCAAGGGCTATCGGGTGGTACTGGTGGTGCCCGACAAGATGTCCACGGAAAAAGTACTGCACCTCAAGGCCATGGGCGCGGAGGTGCATATCACCCGCTCCGATGTGGGCAAGGGCCACCCCGAGTATTACCAGGACGTGGCCGCACGCCTGGCCAGGGATATTCCGGATTCGTTCTTCGCCGACCAGTTCAACAACCCCGCCAACCCCCTGGCCCACGAAACCAGCACCGCGCCGGAGATCTGGGCACAAACCCAGCACGATGTGGATGCGGTCGTGGTGGGCGTCGGCTCGGCCGGCACCCTCACCGGCCTGACGCGCTTCTTCAAGCGCGTGCAACCGGCACTGCACATGGTGCTTGCCGACCCGGTGGGTTCGGTGATGGCCGAGTACAGCCGCAGCGGCAAGCTGGAAACGCCAGGCTCCTGGGCGGTAGAAGGCATCGGCGAAGACTTCATCCCGTCGATTGCCGACCTGTCCAGCGTGCGCCACGCCTATTCCATCAGCGATGAGGAAAGCTTCGATCACGCCCGGCAGTTGCTCAAGGCCGAGGGCATTCTCGGCGGTTCCTCCACCGGCACCCTGCTCGCCGCCGCCCTGCGTTATTGCCGCGAACAAACCACGCCCAAGCGTGTGGTCACCTTTGTCTGCGACACCGGCACGCGCTACCTGTCGAAGGTCTACAACGACCAATGGATGACCGACGCCGGCCTGTTGCACTACAAGCACTACGGTGACCTGCGCGACCTGATTGCGCGGCGCTTCGAGGACGGCCGCGTGATCAGCGTGAGCCCCGACGACACCCTGCTCACCGCGTTCCAGCGCATGCGCCTGGCGGATGTCTCGCAACTCCCGGTACTGGTGGACGGCCAGCAACTGGTCGGTGTGATCGACGAATCCGATATCCTGCTCGGCCTGCACCAGGACGCCAGCCACTTCACCCTGAACGTCGCCAGCGCCATGACCACGTCCCTGCAAACCCTGGCCCCCAGCGCCAGCCTCGCGCAGTTGCAAGCCGAGCTGGATCGCGGCCTGGTCGCCATCATTGCCGACGCGTCGGGCTTCCATGGCCTGATCACCCGCGTCGACCTGCTCAACCACCTACGGAGATCCCTTGCATGAGTCAGTCCGATAAAAGTGCGTTTGCCACCCGCGTGATCCATGCCGGGCAATCTCCCGACCCAACCACCGGCGCGCTGATGCCGCCGATCTATGCCAACTCCACCTACCTGCAAGACAGCCCCGGCGTGCACAAGGGCTTTGACTATGGTCGCTCCCACAACCCTACGCGGTTTGCCCTGGAACGCTGCGTGGCCGACCTGGAAGGCGGCAGCCAGGCGTTTGCCTTTGCCTCCGGGCTGGCGGCGATTTCGACGGTGTTGGAGTTGCTGGACGCCGGCGCCCATGTCGTGTCCGGCAATGATTTGTACGGCGGCACCTTCCGCCTGTTCGACAAGGTGCGCCAACGCAGCGCCGGGCACCGCTTCAGCTTTGTCGACCTGAGTGACCTGTCGGCCTTTGAAGCGAGTCTGCAGGACGACACGCGCATGGTCTGGGTCGAAACCCCGAGCAACCCGCTGCTGAGCCTCACCGACCTCAGCGCCATCGCACGCATCTGCCGCGCTCGCGGGATCATCTGCGTGGCCGACAACACCTTCGCCAGCCCGTGGATCCAGCGCCCGCTGGAGCTGGGCTTTGATGTGGTGGTGCACTCCACCACCAAATACCTCAACGGCCATTCCGATGTGATCGGCGGCATTGCCATCGTCGGCGACAACCCCGAACTGGCCGAACGCCTGGGCTTTTTGCAGAACTCGGTCGGCGCCATTGCCGGGCCCTTCGACGCCTTCCTCACCCTGCGTGGCGTGAAAACCCTGGCCCTGCGCATGGAGCGCCATTGCAGCAACGCCCTCGACCTGGCCACCTGGCTGGAACAACAGCCGCAAGTGGCGCGGGTTTACTACCCGGGCCTCGCGTCCCACCCGCAGCATGAACTGGCGCGCAAACAGATGCGGGGGTTTGGCGGGATGATTTCAATCGACCTGAACAGCGACCTGGCCGGCGCCAGGCGCTTCCTGGAAAACGTCAGGATCTTCGCCCTGGCCGAAAGCCTGGGTGGTGTGGAAAGCCTGATCGAACACCCGGCGATCATGACCCACGCCAGCATCCCGGCGGCGACGCGGGCGCAACTGGGAATTGGCGATGGGTTGGTGCGGTTGTCGGTGGGGGTTGAGGATATGGAGGATCTGCGCGCGGACCTGGCGCAGGCCCTGGCGCTCATATAAACAGCTTGCCTTGATCTATGTGGCGAGCAGCCCGCTCGCCACAACAGGCCCGCTCACCACAGCACACCTGCTCAGCACAGCAAGCCAGATAGGCGTCAGGCCAAGGCGACCTTGGCCCGCGCCGCATGCAGCTTCTTGTAGCTGTCGATCAAGCGCAGATGCCGGTCCAACCCTTCCAGCTTCATGCTGGTCGGCGTCAGGCCATAAAAACGCACATCGCCCTTCACCGAGCCAATCACCGCATCCATCCGCTCATCGCCAAACATGCGGCGGAAGTTGGCTTCGTAGTCGGCCAGTTCCAGGTCGTCGTCCAGTTCCATCTCCAGCACCGCATTCATCGCCTGGTAGAACAGGCCGCGCTCGACGGTGTTGTCGTTGTATTGCAGGAACATCTCCACGCACTCCTTGGCCTCTTCATATTGTTGCAAGGCCAGGAAGATCAGCAGTTTCAGTTCCAGGATGGTCAGTTGGCCCCAGGCGGTGTTGTCGTCGAATTCGATGCCGATCAGGGTGGTGATATCCGTGTAGTCGTCCAGTTCGCTTTCGATCAGGCGCTCGACCAACGCCTGCAGTTCCTCCTCGTCGAGGCGGTGCAGGTTGAGGATATCCTCGCGGAAAAACAGCGCCTTGTTGGTGTTGTCCCAGATCAGGTCATCCACCGGGTAGATTTCCGAGTAGTCCGGCACCAGGATGCGGCAGGCGGTGGCGCCGAGGTGTTCGTACACGGCCATGTAGGACTCTTTGCCCATGCCTTCGAGAATGCCGAACAGGGTCGCGGCTTCCTGGGCATTCGAGTCTGCGCCTTCGCCAGTGAAGTCCCACTCGACGAATTCGTAATCCGACTGGGCACTGAAGAAGCGCCACGACACGACGCCGCTGGAGTCGATGAAGTGCTCGACAAAGTTGTTGGGTTCGGTCACCGCCTGGCCTTCGAAGGTCGGCTGCGGCAAGTCGTTCAGGCCTTCGAAGCTGCGGCCTTGCAGCAGTTCGGTAAGGCTGCGCTCCAGGGCCACTTCCAGGCTTGGGTGGGCGCCGAAGGACGCAAACACGCCGCCGGTGCGCGGGTTCATCAGGGTCACGCACATCACCGGGAATTCGCCGCCCAGGGAGGCGTCTTTGACCAACACCGGGAACCCCTGGGCTTCAAGGCCCTGGATGCCGGCGAGGATGCCGGGGTACTTGGCCAGCACCTGCGCCGGTACGTCCGGCAAGGCGAACTCGCCTTCGATGATTTCACGCTTCACGGCACGCTCGAAGATCTCCGACAGGCACTGCACCTGGGCTTCGGCCAGGGTGTTGCCGGCGCTCATGCCGTTGCTGAGGTAGAGGTTCTCGATCAGGTTGGACGGGAAGTACACCACTTCGCCATCCGACTGGCGCACGAACGGCAGCGAAACGATGCCGCGTTGTTCATTGCCGGAGTTGGTATCGAACAGGTGCGAACCGCGCAGTTCGCCGTCGCGGTTGTAGATTTTCAGGCAGTAGGCATCCAGGATCTCGCTCGGCAGCTCGTCGTTGGGACCTGGCTGGAACCAGCGCTCATCCGGGTAATGCACGAACGGTGCGTTGGCCAGTTCCTCGCCCCAGAACTGATCGTTGTAGAAGAAATTGCAGTTGAGCCGCTCGATGAACTCGCCCAAGGCCGACGCCAGGGCGCCCTCCTTCGTCGCACCCTTGCCGTTGGTGAAGCACATCGGCGAATGCGCATCGCGGATGTGCAACGACCAGACGTTAGGCACGATATTGCGCCACGACGCGATCTCGATCTTCATGCCAAGGCCTGCGAGGATGCCGGACATGTTGGCGATGGTCTGTTCCAGCGGCAGGTCTTTGCCGGCGATGTAGGTGCCGCCCTCGGAAGTCGAATTCGGCATCAGCAACGCCTGGGCATCGGCGTCGAGGTTCTCGACTTCTTCGATGACAAACTCAGGCCCGGCCTGTACCACTTTCTTGACGGTGCAGCGGTCGATGGAACGCAAAATGCCCTGGCGGTCCTTCTCGGAGATATCCGCCGGCAACTCGACCTGGATCTTGAAGATCTGGTTGTAGCGGTTTTCCGGGTCGACGATGTTGTTCTGCGACAGGCGAATATTGTCGGTGGGGATATTGCGCGTCTGGCAGTACAACTTCACGAAGTACGCCGCGCACAGCGCTGACGACGCCAGGAAGTAATCGAACGGCCCCGGTGCCGAGCCATCGCCTTTGTAGCGAATGGGCTGGTCGGCAATCACCGTGAAGTCATCGAACTTGGCTTCAAGCCGGAGGTTGTCGAGAAAGTTGACCTTGATTTCCATGGGGGCACACCAGAATAACGGCTAAACAAAAATGGCCGCCATTATGAGGTGTTTCACCGCGAAGTTTCAGGCTTTTGACCAATGGCTGGCGAATTGGCCAATGTGGATTAACCTTTTTGCGTTTGGCGCCGATGGACTGAGGGCAACCAGGGAGTAGTCGGAATGCGCAATAACCAGCCCGTAACACAGCGTGAGATTTCCCTCGCGCCTTCGCAAAAACTCATCTCCGCCACGGATGTCCGAGGGGTCATCACTTACTGCAACGACGCCTTTGTCGACATCAGCGGCTTTGAACGCGCCGACCTGATCGGCGCGCCGCAGAACATCGTGCGCCATCCGGATGTGCCACCCGCCGTGTTTGCGCACATGTGGGGTGCGCTCAAGCAAGGCCTGCCGTGGATGGGCATCGTCAAGAACCGCTCGAAAAACGGCGATCACTATTGGGTCAACGCCTACGTCACGCCGATCTTCGATGGCAGCCAGGTCGTCGGTTTCGAGTCGGTGCGGGTCAAGCCCACGGCCGATGAAATCCGCCGGGCCCAGGCCCTGTATCAACGGATCAGCCAAGGCAAACCGGCCGTCCCGCGCCAGGACGCCTGGCTGCCGGCAGCACTCGGTTGCGTGCCTTACGTGGCCACCGCAGTGGCCGGCAGCCTCGCAGGTCTGTTCTTCGACGCGCCGCTCGCAATTGCCGTGGCCGTCGCCGTCGCGGTGCCGGTGGGCGTGCTCTGCTCACGCTGGCGCCAAGGCAGCACACTGCGCCTGCTGCAGGGCGTAGAACCCTCGACTTCGGACGCCTTGATCGCCCAGATGTACAGCGACGCCAGCGGGCCACAGGCACGCCTGGAAACTGCGTTCCAAAGCCAGGCCGCGCGCCTGAAAACCTGCCTCACCCGCCTGCAGGACAGTGCCGAACAATTGAGCGCCCTGGCCGGGCAATCCGATCAGTTGGCCACCGCCAGCTCCAAGGGCCTGGACCGCCAGCGCGTCGAAACCGAACAGGTCTCGGCCGCCGTCAACCAAATGGCCGCCACTACCCAGGAAGTCGCCAGCCACGTCCAGCGCACGGCGGATGCCACCCAGCAAGCCAATGTGCTGACCGGGCGCGGCCGTGAAGTGGCACGGGACACCCGTGAGGCCATCGAACGTTTGTCCAGCGTGGTCAGCGAAACCGGCGCGACCGTAGCGCAACTGGCGCGGGACAGCGACGAAATCGGCAGCGTGGTGGACGTGATCAAGGCCATTGCCGACCAGACCAATCTGCTGGCCCTCAACGCCGCCATCGAAGCAGCGCGGGCCGGTGAGCAAGGCCGTGGCTTTGCCGTGGTCGCCGATGAAGTGCGCCAACTGGCACAGCGCACGTCCCAATCCACCACCCAGATCCACGGGCTGATTACCCAACTGCAGGCGTCGTCCAACAACGCCGTGCAAAGCATGGAGAACGGTCAACGCCAGGCCCAGGAAGGCGTGGCCTGGGTACTCGAAGCCGACCAGGCCCTGGTGGGCATCAGCGAGGCGGTGTCGCATATCACCGACATGACTACCCAGATCGCTGCCGCCACCGAGGAACAGAGCGCGGTAGCCGAAGAGATCAGCCGCAACATCACCACCATCGCCGAACTGGCCGACCAGACGTCGACCCAGGCCCGTCAATCCACGGACCTGAGCAAGGAACTGACGAACACTGCGTCCACCCAGTATGCGTTGGTGGAGCGGTTCAACCGCTGAGCCTTTGCTGAACACCTGGCTAGCCGGTTTGTTGTGGCTAGCCGGTGTCCTGTAGCTAACCGGTGACCTGTGGCGAGCGGGCTTGCCCCGCGTTGGGCTGCATAGCAGCCCCAAAACCAGACACTGAGGAATACCTGACACATCGCAGCTCTCATTGATGGGGCTGCTGCGCAGCCCAACGCGGGGCGAGCCCGCTCGCCACAACAATCTCCTTCACTACAACATAGTATGCTTGGGTTCACCTCCACCCAATCACGAAGCCCGCCCATGTCCATCACGGATAACCTCCTCGCCTTCACCTTCGCCGCCACCCTGCTCACGCTCACACCCGGCCTCGATACAGCCCTGGTGCTCAGGACGGCGACGGTGGAAGGCAAGCGCCAGGCGCTGCAAGCTACGCTGGGCATCAACGCCGGCTGCCTGCTGTGGGGCGCAGCGGTTGCCTTCGGTCTGGGCGCACTGATCGCTGTGTCGGAAGTCGCCTTCAACCTGCTCAAGTACTGCGGCGCCGCGTACCTGGCCTGGCTGGGGTTGAACATGCTGTTGCGTCCGCGCCGCTCACTGGCCAGCGCCGAGGTGCAGGGCAAGCCGGCCGGCAACTGGTTTATCAAGGGCATGCTGGGCAATGTGCTCAACCCCAAGGTGGGGATTTTCTATGTGTCGTTCCTGCCGCAGTTCATCCCCCAGGGCCAGCCGTTGATCCTGTGGACGTTCGGCCTGGTGGGCATCCATGTGCTGCTCGGCCTGGTGTGGTCACTGGTGTTGATGGGTGCCACGCAGCCGCTGTCCGGTTTCCTGCGCCGGGAAAAGGTCATCCAGTGGATGGACCGCACCACTGGAATGATCTTCATAGTGTTTGCAGCGCGGTTGGCATTCAGCAGGCGCTGAGCCGTATGGACAGTTCGATGTCATCGGCAAACGGTACAGACACGTAGCCGTTCTCCGGGGCGCGTACGTGGGCCAGGTATTCAGGGCAGTAATCGGTGTTGTCCGCCACCACCAGCGCGCCGGGGCGCAGGTGCTTTTCCACCAGGCCCAGCACGTCGCCATACAGCGTCTTGGCGCCGTCCAGCAGCAGCAAGTCCACACTGTCCGGCAGGTCGCTGGCCAGGGTGACCAGTGCGTCGCCTTCGCGGATATGGATCAAGTCACTCACCCCACCTTCGATGAAGTGCTCACGCGCCAGGGCAATCTTCGAGGCTTCGAATTCGCTGCCGATCAGCACACCGCCGCCGTTGTCACGCAGCGCAGCGGCCAGGTGCAAGGTGGACAGGCCGAACGACGTGCCAAACTCCACAATCGCCCGCGCCTTGCTGCTGCGCGCCAACAGGTAGAGCAGCTTGCCGGTGTCCCGCGAGACCGGCAGCCACAGGTCCTTGAGCAGCGAATACAGCGCCACGTATTCTGTCTTGCTGCGCATCAGCCGATCGCGTTCCTCCTTGGATACCGAGTTCACCAAGGGGCTGGTAGCGGCGCTGGCTTGGGTATAAAGACGTTCGATCAGGGGCGCCAAAGGCGCAGTGGTCAGACTCGACATAATGGATTTCCGTAGGGTTGGGGCTAAGATGCGACTCATTCGTCGCATTAAAAGTATGCGAGTGATTCCCATCCTTCGCTATTCGCATTCGCCCTGCTTACGGAGCCCCGTATGACCCGCCGTCAGCCCCCGTGTATTTCCACGCGCAAACAGCCACAACAGGCGCGTTCCACCGAGCTGGTGGCGGCGATTCTCGAAGCGGCTGTTCAGGTTTTGGCCAAGGAAGGCGCCACCCGTTTCACCACCGCTCGGGTCGCTGAAAAGGCCGGCGTGAGCGTAGGGTCGGTGTACCAATACTTCCCCAACAAAGCGGCGATTCTGTTCCGTTTGCAAAGTGATGAGTGGCAACAGACCACCCGGATGCTGCGCAACATCCTGGAGAAACACGATGAAGCACCGCTGGATCGCCTGCGCACGTTGGTGCATGCCTTTATCCAGTCGGAATGCGAGGAAGCGCAGATGCGCGGGGCATTGAGCGATGCGGCGCCGCTCTATCGCGATGCACCGGAAGCGCTGGAAGTCAGGGCGGCGAGCCGGGAGACTTTCGACGCATTCATGCTGGAGTTACTGCCTCAGGTCTCCGAGCAGACGCGCGCGCTGGCCTGCGACTTGATTCTCACAACGCTCAGTTCGGTGGGTAAGGATTTTTCTTGCAGCCCACGCACGGCGCAAGAAATCGCTGTGTATGCCGAGGGGATGGCTGATATGTTTCGCGCTTATGTGAATGCGCTGAACCATCCCTGAAGCGCTCTCCCTCCAGCAAAGGACTGCCCATGAATTTCTTCAAGAAACTGTTCGGCTCGTCAAAAACAGTCGATACCCCACCAGTGGCTGAAGTGGATTCGCCCGACCCCGACAGCGCCAACCTGGCCGCACGCCTGGCCAGCGCCGAATGCCTGGACCGTCACTGGCAGTCTGTGGGCACCGTCGAACAAGACGTCCTCGCCTACCTGATCAGCCCTAGCTTCACCGGCGGCCCTCACTGGCCGTCCACGCGCCAGGCCTACCGCGTGGTACGCCGCGCCAACAGCATCGTGCTGGCAACCGAAGGGTTATCCGACCCGTTCGACGATGCCGAAGGCCTCGGCAATGGCTTCGAAATGGAACTGTTCCTGGAAACCCCCGACATCCCCGAAAATGCCCGCGGCAACCTCGGACACGTCGACCCGCTACGCCATAGCTGGGCATTCGAACTGCTCGAACACGTCGCCAAAACCGTCGCCAACGCCGGCGGCATCACCCAGCAACTGGAAAGTCATGGCGTCCTCTCCCTGGAGCTGCCCGGTTTCAGCCAGTCGCACCTGATGAGCGATCAGTTGCCCAACTTGTTCGTCACCGCAGACGACGCCACCGGCGTCCTGCTGGGCGGACCCGCCCCGGACTTCCCTACCCGCCTCGACGACATGCCGCTCTCACCGGTGCAACTGGTGCCGGTGGTGTTGATCACGGCGGCGGAGCTTGAATATGTGCGTGAAGGTGGGCGCGCAGCGCGGGAGGATCTGGTGGCACGGTTGCAGGCGGCGGGGGTTGGGCATGTGAGTTGTGTTGGTCGGGAAAGTTTGGTTTAAGGTGTTTTCATGGGTGGCGGAAATAGCTGCCTCTCGCGACAGGCATAAAACGGCCACACGGAGCCTGTCGGATGCCGCCGGGAAATCAGGGGCAATTCAGTGAGGCTGACTTGGGAACCACATATCAGGCTCTCCATACTGGCCTTCCATGGTGGTAAATAGAGCGCAAAATATGCCCGTCACACCCGATCTAAATTCCCCAGTCATTCTGGTCCCAGCTCAACAAGACGACCTGGACAATCTCGTAGCCATTCGAATTGAGGCTATGCGTGAAAGTCTGGAGCGTGTCGGGCGATTTGATCCGGTTCGCGCGCGAGAGCGGTTTCTTAGCGGTTTTGAAGCTCGCAACACACACTACATCGAGGTACTTGGAGAGAGGGTTGGTTTTGTAGTGGTCAAGCATCACCACAATGAACTCTTGCTCGACCACTTGTATGTGAGACCGAGCGCGCAAGGATCAGGTATAGGCTCTGTTGTTCTCACTCAGATTTTTAAAGTAGCGGATGCGGTTGCGCTCCCTATTAGAGTTGGAGCTCTCAAAGACAGCGCTTCGAATCGCTTTTACATCCGCCATGGCTTCCAATTCGTCGAAAGCAGTGAATTCGACAATTATTATGTTCGTCAGAGCGTTCCGGGGGTTGGCCCAGCTTGCTAGCTGGATGTGTCAACCCTGTTGTGCAGAAAAGACCAACCGATACCTGACTTCCTCGAGTGTTGCACCGCCTCTCACCAGGTTGCGCTCAGTGCCAGGGTCTGCGACACAGCCCGCCCTGCGATAAAACCGTATAGCTCGTTCATTACGGCTCAACACCCAAAGTGTCAGGCCCTGATGGCCCTGCTCGCTCAGATACTCAACGCCGGCCGTCCACAACGCCAGCCCCACGCCTGTTTGCCAGTACCCGGCCAACACATAGATGGCCATGACCTCACCGGTGTTGGCACCCGCAGCCTCCTCGTCACGGCTGGCACCGACCGATATCCAACCGACCATCTGTCCGTCCACCTCCGCGACCCAAACCTTGGGCTCGTCCGACTCAATCGAGCGCATCCAGAAGGATTCACGCTGCGCCAGGGTCGCTTGCAACCCGCTCAAATACTCGGCCGGCATCAGGTCACGATAGGCGTCCTGCCAACTGCTGATATGCACCTGGGCAATGGCCCTTGCGTCGTCGGGTAATGCCTTGCGGATCATGCCGGTATTCCTTTTTCGAGCAATGGCCTTCCAGTAAACCCACGCCTCATGACCGTTTATATTCGCCGGGTGGCGACGGGGCTATCTGGCTTCGAACAAATCGCTGTCTGGGTGCCCAGGTTGGCTGATATGTTGCGAACCTCACGAGCAAAGGGATGCACCATGCCACCGTTAGCCAGCAATGCCGCACTGCTGATCATCGACATGCAGCAAGGCATGAACCAGCCGAAGCTTGGGCGACGCAACAACCCCGGCGCCGAAGCGCAGATACAGCGCCTGCTGCAGGCGTGGCGGCAGTCCAACCGCACGGTGGTGCACATCCGCCACATATCCCGCTCGCCCGACTCGGTGTTCTGGCCGGGCCAACCGGGTTGCGAGTTCCAGCCGACCCTGCAACCGCTGGCGCATGAGCACGTGGTGGAAAAGAACGTCCCGGATGCTTTCACGGCCACGGGTCTGGAGCGCTGGCTGCATGCGCGTGGGATCCGCCAACTGGTGATCGTCGGCGTGATCACCAACAACTCGGTCGAGTCCACCGCACGTTCGGGCGGCAACCTGGGTTTTGAGGTGACGGTGGTTGCCGACACCTGCTACACCTTCGACCAGACCGATTTGTCCGGGCGCCTGTGGCCGGCCGAGGATGTGCATGCGCTGTCGCTGAGCAATCTGGCGATGGACTATGCCAAGGTTGTAGAGACCACTGAAATCCTGGATAGGTTGTGAGCATGACGCATCAGACCGGCAAGCGAATCGCCTTGCGCAGGTCTCCATGCTCGCTTTCGGCATGTGGCAGCGCATGCGTCCAGTCATAAAACGGCCCGCACGCGCCTCGATATCAGTTTATATGACGAACTGATCCAGAGTTATCAGGCCGCCGGGCTTATCCCGGCGTGAACCAACAGATAAGACTCCAGTTCCTCTCGTTGCCCGGACGTTACAATCGCGCCGATATACCCATCAGGCCGCACCAGCACCCACTCGCCAATCGCCAGTTGGTAGGCACGTTGAAACTGACCTTGCTCGTCAATCACATCTCCCTCAGGCCCAACGATATGGACCTGCACGCCCGGCCAAGCGGGCACTGAATCACGCGTGACGTCATACCCCAGCAGTGTCCAGTGCGTGCCCTGGAACAGATGGAACAGCCGCAGCACCTGCCCGGCGGCACCTCGGACCGGCGCGTCCGGCGCCCGGTCGCCCGCTGCAATGCCGCTACGCACGGGGTGCTGCAACGCCAGTGAGGACTCGGGGTAGCCAATGTCCAGTTGATGCACTTCCCTGCCCCGGCGCAGTTCGCCGTGCTGCATTTCTCCCAGCAGTCTGGTGGACAAACCGAGCACGGAGGCGGCCACCGGCCGGCGCTCTTCTTCATAGGTATCGAGTAAAGCCTCGGGGGCGCCCTGCACCACCGCTGCCAGCTTCCAGCCGAGGTTGTAGGCGTCCTGCACACTGGTGTTGAGGCCCTGGCCCCCGGTGGGCGGGTGGATATGCGCGGCGTCACCCACCAGCAGCAGCCGGCGCAGGCGGTAGTGATCGGCCAGGCGTGCATTCATGGTGTAGGCCGATGACCAGCTCACGCTGTGCACCTGGACATCGGCGCGACCGGTGCGTTGGGCGATCAGTGCGGTGAGCCCTTCGGCGCTGAAGTCGATGTCGCCCTCGGCCGGGATCGGCCCCTGAAGCTGGAACAGGTCGGTGCCAGCCAGCGGACAGATCGCAATCTGGCGTTGCATATCCCCTTCGCCAAAGCGATGCCAGGCCTCACGCGTCAGGCCGGTAAGCACCCCATCCGCCACCAGGGCGCGCACGCCCAGGGTCTTGCCGGGGAAGCCGATAGCCAGCGCATGCCGGACAAAGCTGCGACCACCATCGGCCCCCACCAGCCAGCGGGCACGCAGGCTTTCTTCGCCGCCCTGGCCGGCCAGCCTGGCGGTGACGCCATCGGAATCCTGTTCGAAGCCGACCAGCTCACAACCGAACTCAGGCCAGTGGCCCAGTTCAAGCAGGCGCTCGCGCATCACCTGTTCCGTCAGAAACTGCGGCACCATCAAGGGTTGCCGGTAGGGCTCGGCCGGTGTCGGCGCCTTGGATGCAGTGAATTCGGCATCGCTGTAGCTGCCATCGTCGCGGTAGCGCCGGTCAGTCGGATAGACTCCACCCTCCGCCATCAAACGGTCGAGAATCCCCAGGTCCTCGAAGACTTCCTGGGACCTGGGCTGGATACCCTTGCCACGTGAGCCCTGGAATGGCTGGTGGTTTTTTTCGATCAGGCGGAAGCTGATGCCCCTTCTCGCCAGGTCGATCGCCAGGGTCAGGCCGGCGGCACCGGCACCGCAAATCAGTACATCGACAGCCAATTGCGCTTTCATATGGATCACCTATATGTGCAATACGCACATATTAAGAGAGGCCAACACCGTGTCAATTAAAAGCGTGCAAAAGGCACATATATCCGCCCAGCTGCGTGACCTGCATGGCTCGTTGGTCGAGATCGTAGGGGTGATGAACCGCCCTCAGCGCGACGAAGCAATGGTGCGCGAAGCCGGGATTTCCCTGGACCGCGCCCTGTTTCCGTTGCTGGTGCTGGTCGAGCGCCTGGGGCCGATTGGCGTGGTCGAACTCGCCGACCGCGTGGGCCGCGACTACACCACGGTCAGCCGGCAGGTGGCGAAGCTGGAAAACCAGGGGCTGGTTACGCGCCAGGCAAGCGCACTCGACCGCCGTGTGCGCGAGTCGGTGATCACCGAGAAAGGCAAGGCCATGACCGACCGCGTCGATGACGCGCGGGAAAGGATCGGTATGTCGATCTTCTCCACCTGGGAGGAAGGCGATTTCGACAACCTGGTGCGACTGATGCGCAAGTTTGCCGAGGACATCAAGGAGGATTCCGTGCGTGCGACGAAGGGTATTTCCTGAAGCCATCCATCTGCAGGTTTGCTGTGGCGAGCGGGCTTGCCACAACAAGCCCGTTCACCTCAGCAAGCCCGCGCACGGCATCAATCCAACGCCAACTCCACCACCCCACCGTTCAACCGCACCGGCCATACCCGCAAGCGCTGCTCCGGCGCCTCCAGGCACTGCCCGTCTGCCAGGCGGTAATGTTGCTTGTAGATCGGCGCCGCCACCACCAGGTCACCCTTGATGCTGCCGATCAAACCGCGACCGATCACATTCGCCCCCGACTGCGGGTCGTGATTGTCGATGGCATACAGCGTCTGCGCCTGCGCGCCCGGCAGATAGAACAGTGCGACTTGCGCGCCGTCCAGCCACACCACCACGCCGGAGTTGCTCACCAGGTCTTGCTCGCGGCACACCTGCGTCCAGGTGGCCAGGTTGCGTTGGGTAGTGGCTTGGCTCATCAGGCAATCTCCTCGGTGGCGGCAATCAGGTTGAGTTCGGCGGCCATGATTGGCCGGCGCTGGCCGCGTTCCTGGACGAAGTGGATGTCCGGGTCGGGGCGTTTGTCGTTGACGAAGGTGCGAAAGCGCTTGAGTTTTTCCGGGTCCTTGAGGGCGTTGGCCCACTCGCATTCGTAGCGGTCGACCACCCGTTGCATCTGCGCTTCGAGTTCGGCGCCCAGGCCCAGGCTGTCGTGCAGGATCACGTCCTTGAGAAAATCCAGGCCGCCTTCCAGGCTCTCGCGCCACACCGAGGTGCGCTGCAGCTTGTCGGCGGTGCGGATGTAGAACATCAGGAAGCGATCGATGTAGCGAATCAGCGTGGCGTCATCCAGGTCGGTGGCGAACAGCTCCGCATGGCGCGGGCGCATGCCGCCGTTGCCGGCGATGTAGAGGTTCCAGCCTTTCTCGGTGGCGATCACGCCCACATCCTTGCTCTGGGCTTCGGCGCACTCGCGGGTGCAACCGGACACCGCGAACTTGAGCTTGTGCGGCGAACGCAGGCCCTTGTAGCGGTCTTCGATCAGCAGCGCCATTTTCACGCTGTCTTGCACGCCGTAGCGGCACCAGGTGCTGCCCACGCAGGACTTCACCGTACGCGTGGACTTGCCGTACGCATGGCCGGTCTCGAAACCGGCCGCGATCAATTCGCCCCAGATATCCGGCAACTCGTGCAGCTGTGCGCCAAACAGGTCGATGCGCTGGCCGCCGGTGATCTTGGTGTAGAGGTCATATTTCTTCGCCACTTCACCGATCACAATGAGTTTGTCGGCAGTGATCTCGCCACCCGGAATACGCGGCACCACCGAGTAGGTGCCATTCTTCTGCATGTTGGCCATGAACGTATCGTTGGTGTCCTGCAACGGCACCAGGGACGGATCCATGATCGGCTGGTTCCAGCACGACGCCAGGATCGAGCCCACCGCCGGCTTGCACACGTCGCAACCAGTGTGACCACGGCCATGTTTGGCCAGCAGTTCGTCGAAGGTGACGATGCCTTCCACGCGCACCAGCGCGTACAGCTCCTGGCGGGTATGGGCAAAGTGTTCGCACAGGCTCTTGTCGACACTCACGCCACGGGCGATCAGCTCATGCTCGAACACCTGCTTGAGCAACCCGGCGCAGCCGCCGCAACCGGTGCAGGCCTTGGTCTGCGACTTGAGCAGGCCGAGGTCGCTGCAACCGCCGTCGATGGCAGAGCAGATCGCGCCTTTGGTCACGTTATGGCAAGAGCATACGGTAGCCGATTCCGGCAGCGCACCGGGGCCGAGGGTGGGTGCGCCGCTGGAAGACGGCAGGATCAGGCTGGCCGGTTCAGACGGCAACGCGATGCCGTTCTGCATGTACTGCAGCAACGTGTCGTAGTAGCTGTTATCGCCGACCAATACGGCACCGATCACCTGCTTGCCCGAAGCATCCACCACCAGGCGCCGATAGCTGGCACTGGCCTCGTCGATGAATTGATAGCTGCGCGCCCCGGGCGTGTGCGCATGGGCGTCGCCGATGGACCCCACGTCCACGCCGAGCAACTTGAGCTTGGTCGACATGTTGGCGCCCACAAACGGCTCGGCGGTTTGCGCGCAGAGCAGCGCGGCGACGCCCCGCGCCATCTGGTAGCCCGGCGCGACCAGGCCGAACAGGCTGCCGTTCCAGGAAGCGCACTCGCCAATCGCGTAGATATTCGGGTCGCAGCTCAGGCATTCATCGTTGATCACCACACCGCCACGCGGACCGATGTCCAGGCCGGCCTGGCGGGCCAGTGCGTCCTGGGCGCGGATGCCGGCGGAGAACACGATCAGGTCGGTTTCGAGGAATTCGTCATTGGCAAAGTTCATGCGGTAGCGGTACTGCTCGCCGGCGCTGATCGACTGGGTCGCCCGTGACAAATGCACGCCCACGCCCAGCCGCTCGATCTGCGCCTTGAGCGCCAGGCCGCCGAAGTCATCCAGTTGCACCGGCATCAGGCGCGGCGCGAACTCCACCACATGGGCTTCAAGGCCCAGGCTTTTCAGCGCATTGGCGGCTTCCAGGCCCAGCAGGCCACCGCCCACTACCACACCGCGTCGGGCATTGGCGGCGGCCTTGCGGATCGCATCCAGGTCTTGAAGGGTGCGATACACCAGGCGTGAGTCGCCCTCGGCGCCTTCGATCGGCGGCACGAACGGATAGGAACCGGTGGCCAGTATCAGCTTGTCGTAGGCGACACAGCCGTCGGCGGTGATCACTTCACAGCGGGCGCGGTCGATCTCCAGCACCGGCACGCCCAGGTGCAGGGTCACCCCCGGCGTCTGGTACAGCGCAGCGTCGGACAGCGCCAGCGACTCGGCATCGCGCCCGGTGAAATACTCGGACAGATGCACCCGGTCATAGGCGCGCATCGGCTCCTCGCTGAACACGTGCAAACGGTAGTGAGCCAGCGCGCCGCGTTCGATCAGTTGCGCCACACAGTGGTGGCCGACCATGCCATTGCCGACGACGATCAAGGTTTTGAGAGAATTCATAGTAAGCACCTGACAACGCTCATCACGGTTTTAAAAGCAAAAAAAAACGCCTGAAACCTTGCGGTTCCAGGCGTCTTTGCCTGTTCTTGTGCGGGTTCGGATCAGGCGACTGCGCCGGATTCACCGCTATTGCCCTGGTTGTCGATCGTCGTTGACCGAGGTGGGTTGATGGGGAGCTTGCAGGGTCTGTGCCAAGCGAAGACAAAGCCCGCACTCAAGGCATCACACGCAAAACAACGGCGATGAAACTGCGCGTAATCGCCTCCAACTGGTGCACCTCGCGTCATAAAAGTGCACAAACCCCTTCTGCGGCGAGCGGGCTTGCCCCGCGTTGGGCCGCGTAGCGGCCCTAAAGGAAAACGCCGCGATCTTTCTGGAAGCTCGCGGCGTCTGGATCAGGGCTGCTTCGCAGCCCAACGCGGGGCAAGCCCGCTCGCCACAAAAAAACCTGGCGCGTGACTTGCTAGGAACACTCCAACCAGGCAGTCAACGCAGACTGCCCTCTCACGACAAAGGCGCCGTGTAACCCCCGTTCTGAATGGAGGGTTACAAGGCGCCTTTTTTGTTTATACGGGTTTCAGATGGCCAACCAAAACATACGCAGTGTGTGTCCCTATTGTGGCGTGGGCTGCGGCATCATCCTGCAGGTCGAGCACAATAAAGTGGTCAAGGTGATCGGCGACAAGGCCCACCCCACCAACTTCGGGCGCCTGTGCACCAAGGGCACTACCTGCGGCCAGGCCATCGCCGAGTCCGGCCGCATGGAGAACGCCTATGTGCGCCAGGCCCGCGACCATGACCCCGTACGCCTCGGCATGGACAAGGCCATCAGCGAAACCGCCCGGCGCCTGCGCCAGACCCTCGACACACACGGCCCGGACGCGCTGGCCTTCTACGTATCAGGCCAGATGTCGCTGGAGTCCCAGTACCTGATCAACAAATTGGCCAAGGGCTTTGTGCGCACCGCCAACATCGAGTCCAACTCGCGCCTGTGCATGGCCAGCGCCGGCAGTGGCTACAAACTGTCCCTCGGTTCCGACGGTCCACCGGGCTCCTATGAAGACTTCGACCGCGCCGACCTGTTCTTCGTGATCGGCGCGAACATGGCCGACTGTCACCCCATCCTGTTCCTGCGCATGATGGACCGGGTCAAGGCCGGGGCGAAGCTGATCGTGGTCGACCCCCGGCGCAGCGCCACGGCAGACAAGGCCGACCTGTTCCTGCCGATCAACCCCGGCACCGACCTGGCCCTGCTCAATGGCCTGTTGCACCTGCTGGTGAAAAACGGCCATACCGATCCTGCCTTCATCGCGAACTTCACCGAAGGCTGGGAGGCGATGCCGCCATTTCTGGAGAACTATTGCCCCGAGCACGTCGCCGCCATCACCGGCCTCGCCGAAGCGGATATCCGCCAAGCCGCCGACTGGATCGGCCAGGCCACCGAGTGGATGAGCTGCTGGACCATGGGCCTCAACCAGAGCACCCACGGCACCTGGAACACCAACGCGCTGTGCAACCTGCACCTGGCCACCGGCGCCATTTGCCGCACAGGCAGCGGGCCGTTTTCCCTCACCGGCCAACCCAATGCCATGGGCGGGCGTGAGATGGGCTACATGGGTCCGGGCCTGCCGGGGCAGCGCTCAGTGTTGGTGGACGCGGACCGCGCCTTCATCGAAAACCTGTGGCAGATCCCCCACGACAGCCTGCCGCGCCAGGCCGGCAGTGGCACCGTGGCGATGTTCGAGCAGATGGCCGCCGGCCGGATCAAGGCCTGCTGGATCATCTGCACCAACCCGGTGGCCAGCGTGCCCAACCGGCAAACCGTGATCAACGGCCTGCACACCGCCGAGCTGGTGATCAGCCAGGACGCCTTCCTCGACACCGAGACCAACCGCTACGCCGACATCCTGCTGCCCGGCGCACTGTGGGCCGAGGCCGAGGGCGTGATGATCAACTCCGAGCGCAACCTGACCCTGATGCAAAAGGCCGTGGACGCGCCCGGCGAGACCCTGCCCGACTGGCAGATCATCGCCCGGGTCGCCTGTGAGATGGGCTTTGCCGAGGCCTTCACCTACGCATCCGCCGCCGAGGTCTTTGAAGAAATCAAACAGGCCTGGAACCCCAAGACCGGCTACGACATCCGTGGCGCCAGCTACCCGCGCCTGCGTGAAAACCCTGTGCAATGGCCCTGCGCATCGGTTGAGGCAGCGCACCGCAACCCGATCCGCTACCGCCATGGCGGCACCCTCACCTTCGCCACCGAAAGCGGCAAGGCGCGGTTCTTCGCTCGCCCGCATATGCCGCCCGCCGAGATGCCCGACGACGGATTTCCCTTCGTACTCAACACCGGTCGTGTGCAGCACCAATGGCATACCCTGACCAAGACCGGCAAGATCGCCACCCTGAACAGACTCAACCCCGGCCCCTTCGTCGAACTGCACCCCGAAGACGCCGTCCGCCTGGGCATCAAGGACAAGGACCGGGTCGAAATACGCTCCCGACGCGGCCATGCCGTGCTGCCCGCCGTAGTCACCGACCGCGTGCAGCCGGGCAACTGTTTTGCGCCGTTTCACTGGAACGACGTGTTCGGCGAACACCTGGCGATCAACGCAGTGACCCATGATGCGGTGGACCCGATTTCCCTGCAGCCGGAGTTCAAGTGCTGCGCCGTCGCCCTCAGCCGTGTCGAGCTGATCGACCACCAGTTCCTCGACCTCCCTTCCTCCGTAGCAGAGGACACCGCCATGTCGCGCCTCGACGCCTTCGCTGACATCACCGGCATCCGCCACCTATCGCCACCGCCCCTGAGCGACAACGAACGCACCTACCTCGCCGGCTTCCTCAGCGGCTTGCACACCAGCGCCGCGCGCCAGGGTTTCGGCGTACCGACCCTGCCGGCGACTGCGCCGCTGACCGAGGCGTCACGCTTATGGCTGAACGGCTTGCTCGCCGGCTTGTTCAGTCCTACTGAACCCCTCGCCGCGCCCTCCCCGGCCGTCACCCTGCTGTGGGCCTCGCAGACCGGCAATGCCGAAGCCCTGGCCGAACGCTTTGCCAAGCGCCTGCGCGAAACAGGCATCAGCGTGGAACTGAGCGCGATGGCGGATTTCCCCGCGAGCAAACTGGCAAGCACCCACACCCTGGCGCTGATCAGCAGCACCTTTGGCGACGGCGACCCGCCTGACAACGGCGAAGGTTTCTGGCATAGCCTGCGCACCGCCGAGACTCGCCTGGAGTCGTTGCGCTTTGCGGTATTGGCCTTGGGCGACGCCAACTACGACCAGTTCTGCAACCACGGCAAGCAACTGGACCGGCGCTTGCTGGAACTGGGGGCAACGCGCCTGCTGGAACGGGTGGACTGCGACACTGAATTCGAAGCCGCCGCGGATGCCTGGCTGGCGCGGTTCCAACAGGCACTCAACCCGGCAAAACCGGTGGCACCGGCCACTCCCGCCGGTAAAACCAAGCTGTACGGCTCGCGCCTGCTGCTCAACCGCCATCTCAACCCGCACAGCGCGCACAAGGAAACCCGCCAGTTCGCCCTGGACCTGGCCGACTCCGGGCTGACCTATGAAGCCGGGGATGCGCTGGGTATACGGCCACGCAACTGCCCCGAACTGGTCAGCGAACTGCTCGACCTCACCCGTCTGAACGCCAGTACTTGCGTGAACATCGACACCTTCGGCGATGTGCCGTTGCAACAGGCCCTCACCCAGCACTTCGAAATCGCCCGGCCCAGCAGCGACACCCTGGCCTTCATCGCCGAGCGCAGCGTCAACCCGGGTCTCAAGCACTTGCTCAACCCCGAGCACAAGGCCGAACTCAATGACTGGCTGTGGGGTCGGCAACTGGCGGATGTGTTGCAGGAATACCCCATCGAGTGCTCGGCGGACGAGCTGCTGGGCACCCTCAAGCGCCTGCAACCGCGCTTATATTCGATCGCCTCCAGCGCCAAGGCGTACCCGCACGAGGTGCACCTCACCGTGGCCGCCGTGCGTTATGGCAAGCGCAAAGGCGTGTCCTCGACCTTCCTCGCCGACCGCGTCGGTGACGGGGAAGTGCCGCTATTCGTGCAACCGTCGAAACACTTCCGCACACCCAGCGATGGCCAGGTGCCGATGATCATGATCGGTCCAGGCACCGGCATCGCGCCGTTCCGTGGGTTCTTGCAGGAACGCCGGGCGCTGGGTCATCAGGGGCGCAACTGGCTGTTTTTCGGCGAGCAGCACGCCGCCAGCGACTTCTACTACCAGGACGAGTTGCAAGGTATGCAGCGCGATGGCCTGCTCACCCACCTGAGCCTGGCGTTCTCCCGCGACCAGGCGCAAAAGGTGTATGTGCAGGACCGCATCCGCGAACAGGGTGCCGAGCTGTGGCGCTGGCTACAGGACGGCGCCAGGCTGTACGTCTGCGGCGATGCCAGCCACATGGCCAAGGACGTCGACCAGGCCTTGCGTCAGGTCGCGCAAAACCACGGCGGGCTTGGCGTTGAGGGCGCCGTGGAGTACTGGCGACAGATGAGCGAACAGAAACGTTATCTGCGTGATGTGTATTGATTGGATACAGAACAATACGCACTTTGTATTGTGTACAAAAAACCCTAAAGATTTATCGGTGCCAGGCCGAAACAGCAGTGATAGCAAATCGCCTGATTCCTGATCAAGGAACGCAGCGATTTGGCCGCCCTTCACGCTGATGGTCGTCTCGATGAAAATAAAAAATAAGCTGGTCCTGGCATTTGTCTCTGTTGCATTTATTCCGGTCAGCCTGGTGGCCGTGATTTCGGTCATGAACACGCGGACCCAGGCGGTGGATCAGTTCATCGATGGCAGCACCCGGGAAATTCGCCAGATCGACGGCAACATTCGCCAGTTCTTCGATGGCACGTTGCAAAACGTCGATCAGATGGCCACTGATCCTGTATACACTTCCGTCAGCACGCTGAAGAACTACCAGGCCGCCGATGCCGCCAGCCAACCGCTGCCGGCCGAGGCGCAAGCCGTGATCGAGCGCTTCGCACGCTTTGGCGCCACCCACCCGGCGGCGGCGATCCTGTCCATCGGCCTGGAAGACGGCACCTACGCCAAATGGCCGGATGACCCCCAACTGGCCAAATACGATCCGCGCACCCGCCCCTGGTACAAGGCGGCCATGGCCAGCCCCGGTAAAACCGTGCGCACCCCCGCGTATTACTACGACAAGGACGATGTAGCATTGGTGGGCACCGCCCGGGCGATGCTGGAAAACGGCAAGGCCAAGGGCGTGTTCGTGGTCAGCGTCTCCCTGAAAAACCTCACCGAACTGGTCAAGAGCATCAAGCTGGGCGAAAGCGGTTACGTGATGCTGATCGAAGACGGCGTGGTGCTGGTGGATCCGCGTGACGCCGCCCACAGCTTCAAGCCGCTCAAGGACCTGGGCGCGCCCTATGCGCAGCTGGCCGACACACCTCAGGGATCTACTGAGGTGGTGATCGACGGCGTGCGCTACATGGCCAACGTGTGGACCTCCCCCGGCCTTGGCTGGCGCTATATCGGCCTGATCGAACACCGTGAAGTCATGGCCGAAGCCACGCGCATGACCTACCTCACGGCCATCATCGTCGGCGTGCTGGTGCTGATTTTCGGGCTGATCGCGGCGGCGTTCTCCAAGGTCATCGTCAAGCCCATCGGCCAGGTCAGCACCGGCTTGCAGTCCATCGCCCAGGGCGAAGGCGACTTGCGCCACGAACTGCAGGTGCAGGGCAAGGATGAAACCGCCGAGCTGGCCGGCTGGTTCAACAAGTTCCTCGCGGCGATCCGCCAACTGATCCAGCACATCGGTGCGGCGTCGGCCAATTTGCAGAACGCTTCCAAGGTCAACAGCGAGGTGGCGCACAATATGAACGAGGCGGCCGGACGCCAGCGCGAGGCCGTTGAATTGGTGTCGACCGCATTCAATGAAATGGTCGCCACCGCCAACGAAGTCGCCCGCTCCTGCAGCGGCGCCGCGGAGTCCGCCGAAAACGGCCACCGTCGCGTGGCCGAGGGCAAGCAGCAGATCGAAGTCACCACCGACAACGTCAACCGCCTGGGGCGCCGTCTCACCGAGTCGTCCCAGGCCATGGTCGAACTGGAAGCTGGCAGCCGCAGCATCAACCAGATCCTCGGCACCATCCGCGCGATTGCCGAACAGACCAACCTGTTGGCCCTCAACGCCGCCATCGAGGCCGCCCGTGCCGGTGACCAGGGCCGTGGCTTCGCGGTGGTGGCCGATGAAGTGCGTGCCCTGGCCAAGCGCACGTCCGACTCCACCGGCGAGATCGAGCAACTGCTCGGCACCCTGGAAAACAAGACCCAGGAAGTCACCCAGAAGATGGGCAGTTGCCTGGACTTGTCGCGGGCCAGTGTGTCATCCATCGAAAGTGCGCGGGACAGCTTCGAAGGTATCCAGACGTCGGTGAACGAGATCCGCGACCAGAACCTGCAGATTTCTGCCGCCGCCGAGGAACAACACAGCGTGGCCGAAGAGATCAACCGGCACATCCAGCAGATCTACGACGAGGCACGCCTGGTGGAGAGCCTGGCCAACTCGGCGCAGGACGACTCGGGGCGCTTGTCCACTCTGTCGGATGAATTGAATGGATTGGTGGGGCGCTTCAAGTCCTGAGGAAGTCAGTGCTCTGGCGCCACATGGCAAACGCTCAAATGCGCGATTGCGCAACCATCCAGGCCTGGAACGCCTGAAGTCGAGCCGTGAATGTTTCACGGTCGGCACTCGGGTTCCGGGCCTCGAACAAAAAGAAGGCCACCTGAGTCATCTTGGATGGGTACTCCTTTACGAACAGCGCCACATGCATTTCCAGCGTATGCGGCCACGATGCCTGCTCACCGCAGAGTATCTGGGTGGCTCTGAGCAGCTTGCGTGACGCTTCGCGCTGCAGGCGGAGTCGCTCCTGTTCGTTGGCGGCATGTGCGATGCGGCCAAGGTAAGCGGTGAGCACCGCTTCAAAGTCACCGTTCACGGCCAGGGCAATATCCAGTGATGGCCGAAACCGCTCGAACTGCGCCGACAGATCATTGCCCCACACGCACCGGCAGTGGTGCTTGAGCCAGAATCCCCAGCTGTTGCCGTTTTCGATGGCCAGTACCTGTGCGCGGCTGCCGATATCGAAATCCACCTTGGTGACTTGCGGGTACCGCACGGCCAGGTCACATCGCACCCGCTCCAACCGCTCCAAAACTGCAGAAGTCGGCGGCTCACATAGCACCACTGTCAGATCAAGATCGGAAACGCCCGGCAGCGCATCGCCACGCGCGACGCTGCCATAAAGATAAAGGCCGTCCACTCCCAAGTCAGGCTGCGAGAGCACGTTGCAGGCAGCCTCGAGCAGTGGCTGAAACTCACGCTGCACGGGGACGTGGGGAACCGTAAGGATAAAGCCCTCGGCGTCCACCCCCACGGATTGCGCCGGGCTCATGGGTGATGCCTCTCGATCACCAGGCCTTCAGCCTCGCTCGGTACACTGAAATGGCGGGTAATCAGATCAAACTCAGCATCAGTGGCGGCAAAGTCATGCTCACCCTGGGCGTTGCGCGCATGCAGCCTGGCCCGGCAGGTGGCGTCATCCAGTTCCAGGTAGTGCAGGCAGTGCCGGGCCTTGGCGGCGTGTGCCAACCCCAGCAGCCATTCGCGACTGGCCACTGTATTGGCAGGGAAATCCAGCACCACGTCGAGGCCCGACTGCAGCACATTGATCACCAAGGGGCCCAGTACGCCGCGAATACGCTGGGCGCATTTGATGTAATCCGCAATGGCGTGGATTTCACCGGGGTAAAGCGTGGCGAGCCAGTGGTCTTCACTGAGCACAATGGCAGCGTGCTCAGTGGCGAGGGTCTTGGCGAGCGTGGACTTGCCGGAGGCGATCTTGCCGCAGAGCAAATGCAGGGTTGGCATGGGGCGGTTCCTTATGTCAGTCCCGCCAGCATGACTGCCATGGATTGATCACACAACGCCCCGTTTCCAATGATCGTGGAACGCCAGGGCCGCGACATTCTTGTCCTTGGCTTCGAGCATGATGTCGAAGCGGTCGAGAAACTGCAGCGCATAATCGTTGGTCCAGCGGTTCCACATCTGTGCGCTGTGGGCGTAGAGGTCGCGCTTGGACACCACCTGCAACAGCGCGTCCATTTCCAGCTTGTGCTCGGCATCAAAGCCCAGCTCTTGCAGGCTCTCCGGGGGCTGGGAGTAATGCATGGTCGGTCGCACGCCGCGCCAGCTTTCAATCACCCGGGCGACCCGCTCCGAGTAGGGGTCGATGTAGTCGTTTTCGTTGATCCAGCAGTGGTGGATGTCCAGGACCACCGGTGCCAGGTCGGCGACTTGCAGGCAATGGTCCAGGCCATAGGTCTTTTCGTCGTTCTCGAACGTGATGCAGTTGCGCGCCACCTCCGACAGGCGCGACCACACGGCGCGGGTGCCTTCCACGCCGAGGCGGCCGGCGATATGCACGTTGCACTTGAGGTCCTGGAAGCGCCGGCCATAACCCATCATGCGGATCATGTCGGCGTGGTATTCGAATTCGGCGAGGCTGTTTTCCACCACGCCGGGGTTTTCGGAGCCGAGTACACAGTATTGGCCCGGGTGGAATGACAGGCGGATATCCGAGGCGCGGGCCAACTCACCGATGGCGGCAAAACCCTCAACCAATTGACGCTCGATAGCCGGGTCCTTGTAGACGCTGGCCACTTTGGCATGGCTGTAGAACGGCAACAGGTCGCTGCTCAAGCGCAGCATGCGCAGGGTCGAAGGCAATTCAGCGACATACGCCAGCAGGCGCAATTGAGCGGCCAGGTTGTGCGTGACCACTTCCACCAGTTTGTCCCGGGCCACCTGCGGTGTAACGCTGTCCATCCAACGCAACGTGGTGGTGCGCGGGTTGAACGGACCTTCGATCAGCTTTTGGGCGCTGGCCGACAGTAGCCGTTCGGGATGTTTGTATTGGCACGCGAAGCCAATGCGTGGGTGAGTCATGGAGGCGCCTGGCGTAGGAAAAAGGAGCGAATGATACGGGGTTAGTCCGGGGTCGACCCAGGCGGGTTCCCACTATTTCGAAACGTTTCACGCTGAACTTTCTCACCGGCGCTGCGTTCACTTCTTATGCGCTGCCCCGTCCAGGGGCGTTGTACAACAAGGAGCCGCCCCCGTATGACTACCCTCCCCGTTTACCGATATGCCCCAGGGCCGCTGCATGCGACCTTGCTCGCCGGCACCGTGCCGTTGTTTCTTGGTGCCTTGCTCAGCGACATTGCCTACACCCAGACCTACCAGATCCAATGGGCCAACTTCGCCTCCTGGCTGATTGCCGGCGCGTTGGTGTTCGCCGGTTTCGCGTTTCTGTTCGCGCTGGTCAACCTGCTGCGCGCCGAGCACAAGGCCGGTCAACCCACCCGCTATGTGCTGTTGCTGTTGGCCACTTGGGTACTGGGCCTGGTCAATGCCTTCCAGCATGCCAAGGACGCCTACGCCTCGATGCCCGGCGGCCTGATCCTGTCGGCCATTGTCTTGCTGCTGACGTTGGCGGCCACCTGGACCGGCCTGCGTTCGGGAGGTGTCAAATGAAAACGTCCAGCACCCTGACCCTATTGAGCGCCGCGCTGTTGCTGAGTGCCTGCGGTGGCGAAGGCGACAAGACCCAGGCCCGTGGCCCCGATCCCAAGCTGCCGGAACAGCAAAGCAGCCTGTTGCCGAGCATGAAAATCGCCGAACCTGCGCCCTGGGGCGAACAGAAACCCAAGGTGCCGGACGGCTACAGCATCACCGCGATTGCCACCGACCTGGCCATCCCACGCCAGACCCTGGTGCTGCCCAACGGCGATATCCTGGTTGCCGAAGGCCGTGGCGGCAGTGCGGCCAAGCTCAAGCCCAAGGATGTGATCGCCAGCCTGATCAAGGCCGAGGGCAACACCAAGGTCAAGAGCGGCAACCGCCTGACCCTGCTGCGCGACGCCGATGGTGACGGCACCTACGAACTCAAGACCGTGTTCGCCGACAACCTCAACGCACCCTACGGCCTGGCGTTTGCCAACGGCAAACTCTACGTGGCCAACCAGGACGCACTGGTGAGCTTCGACTACGCCGACGGCCAGACCAAAGCCAGCGGCCCGCCGAGCACCGTCACCGACCTGCCGGCGCAGATCAACCATCACTGGACCAAGTCCCTGGCCGTGAGCGCCGATGGCAGCCAGCTTTATGTGGGCATCGGCTCCAACAGCAACGTCACCGAACGCGGCATGGAAGTGGAGATCGACCGTGCGATGGTCTGGCAGATCGATGCCGCCACCGGTGCGCACAAGCCCTACGCCACTGGCTTGCGCAACCCCACGGCACTGACCATCCAGCCGGACACCGGGCAACTGTGGACGGTGGTCAACGAGCGCGACGAACTGGGCCCGGACCTGGTGCCGGACTACCTGACCTCGGTGCGTGAAGGCGCGTTCTACGGCTGGCCGTACAGCTATTGGGGTCAGAACGTCGACCCACGCGCCCAACCGCAGAACCCGGCCAAGGTGGCCGCCGCAATCAAGCCGGATTACAGCCTGGGCTCCCACGTGGCCGCCCTTGGCGTGGACTTTTCCATCCCGCAGATGGGCGAGCAGTTTGCCGATGGTGTGTTCGTCGGCGAGCACGGCAGTTGGAACCGCGACAACCCGGTGGGCTACAAGGTGATCTTCGTGCCGTTCAGCAATGGCAAGCCGTCCGGTGAGCCCATCGACTTCGCCACCGGCTTTCGCGGCGACGACGGCAAGACCCGTGGGCGCCCGGTGGGTGTGACGGTGGACCCGAAAGGCGCGCTGATCATTGCCGATGACCTGGCCAATACCGTTTGGCGCGTGACGCGGAACCGCTAAACAAAATGTTTGACATGGTTGCCTGAAGCAACAATATTGTTGCCTCAGGCAACCATTCGAGCATTTGAGCATGTCCACCCCCTTGCTTGTCGAACGCGCCGGCATCGTGCGCGCCTTCAACCGCTTCTACACCCACCAGATCGGCGTGTTGCAGGAACACTTGCTGCAAAGCGACTACTCCCTCACTGAAATCCGCGTGATGTACGAGTTGTCTTCCCGGGGGGACCTTACCAGCGCCGACCTGTGCCAGATGCTCGGCCTCGACGCGGGTTACCTGAGCCGGCTGACCAGTGGCTTTGAAAAAAAAGGCCTGATCCAGAAAGTCCGCTGCGCCACCGACGCCCGCGCCGTGCAATTGCACCTCACCGACCACGGCCGCGCCGTGCTGGCGCCGCTGGAGCAGCAAACCCAGCGCGAAGTCATCGCCCTGCTCGAGAGCCTGCCCGAACCGCAACAGCAACAACTCACCGAAGCGATGAAGCGCATCCAGGCCCTGCTGCAAGGCACCGCGCCCAGCTATCTGTTGCGTGACCCGCAACCCGGCGACATGGGCCGCGTGGTGCAGCAGCAAACCGCGATCTATGCCCGTGAATACGGCTGGAATTGGGAATTCGAAGCGCTGGTGGCGGAGATCGTCGCCAAGTATCTGCGCGAATATGACCCCACGTGCGAGCGCTGCTGGATCGCGGAAAAGGACGGCGAGGTGGTGGGCTCGGTGTTCGTGATCCGCCATGACCAGAGCACGGCCAAGCTGCGCATGCTCTACGTGGATGCCAGCGCACGGGGCATGGGTATTGGCCAGCGCCTGGTGGATGAGTGCGTACGTTTTGCCCGCCAGGTGGGCTACACACGCATGCTGCTGTGGACCGTGGATATTCTGACCGACGCGCGCAAGCTGTATCAGAAAGCCGGGTTCGAGCTGGTGGAGGAAGAGCCGATGGTCAGCTTCGGCAAAGCCCTGGTCAGCCAGACCTGGGCTCGCCCGCTGTGAAACAGCCCCGCGCCATGGCGGCGCGGGACGTGGAGCCTTACAGGTCAGTGATTTCCTTGTGGCGCGGCACCAACGTCTTCATCACGCTCCAGGCCACCAGGTAGGCCAGCGCACAGATCGCGAACATGATCATGTAGCCGGTATGGATGTCGTTGATGGACTTGTAGTAGTCGAACACCCAGCCGCCGATCTTGGTCATGACCACGCCGCCCAGGCCGCCGGCCATGCCACCGATACCGACCACCGAGGCCACGGTTTTCTGCGGGAACATGTCCGAGACGGTGGTGAAGATGTTGCACGACCACGCCTGGTGCGCCGAGGCGCCCACACCGATCAGCAGTACCGGCACCCAGAAGCTGATATAGCCCAACGGCTGGGCCAGCAACACCACCAGCGGGAACAATGCGATCACCAGCATGGCTTTCATGCGCCCGTCGTACGGTGCATCGCCGCGCGCCATGAAGTAGCTGGGGAACCAGCCGCCACCAATGCTGCCGACCATGGTCATGCTGTACAGCACCGCCAGCGGCATGACGATATCGGCGCCTTTCATGCCGTACTGCGCCGACAGGTAGGTGGGCAGCCAGAACAGGAAGAACCACCACACGCCATCGGTCATGAACTTGCCGAAGGCAAAGGCCCAGGTCTGGCGATAGGTGAGCAACTTGAACCACGAGACTTTTTTCTCCACGGCGCCGGCCGGTGACGGGGTGAACGGCTGCACGGTCTGGTCACTGCGGATATAGGCCAGTTCTGCGGCCGACAGGCGTTTTTGCTCCTCCGGCTTGCGGTAGAGCGCGATCCACACCGCGACCCACACGAAGCCGAGCCCGCCGATCACGATAAACGCCGCTTCCCAGCCCCACAGACCGGCAATCAATGGCACGCAGATCGGCGCCAGGATCGCGCCCACGTTGGCGCCGGAGTTGAAGATACCGGTGGCCAGCGAGCGTTCTTTCTTGGGGAAATATTCGGCGGTGGCCTTGATCGCGATCGGGAAGTTGCCCGCCTCGCCAATCGCCAGTACCGCACGGGACAACATGAAGCCGGCAATCGACACCGGGATCACCGCCAGGCCGATCGCGCCGCTGATGACCGCGATGCCCTCGCCCATCGGCACCGAGAAGGCATGCATGATCGCGCCCGTGGACCAGATGCCAATCGCCACCACATAGGCCGCCTTGGTGCCGATCTTGTCGACGAAGCGCCCGGCGAACAGCATGGAGATCGCGTAGACAAACTGGAACACCGCCGCGATGTTCGCGTAGTCGGTGTTGCTCCAGCCAAATTGCGTGGACAACTGCGGTGCCAACAGGCTGAGCACCTGGCGGTCGAGGTAGTTGACGGTAGTCGCGAAGAACAGCATCGCGCAGATGGTCCAGCGATAGTTGCCTACCGCTTGGCCAACGCGGTGAGCGTGGATGGGCTCGTTCAAGTTCATGGCATCACTTTTTATTTTTGTTAGGTAAGACATATGTAACGTCATATGTCGTCGTACAACTGCGACTTTTATATCGGGCCGCCTACCGGCTGTCAATCCGAAAGATTGCCGTTTATCGAGGTTCTACGTGGGTCTGTAAAAGGTCAGGCAAATACAGTTGTAGGATGACAAATACGCATGACCAGGCTGGGCGCTTTGCCCGGTACATCGTCGAGCACACCAAAAGGCTGCATGCCGATCTTTTCCAGCACCCTGATCGAGGCCCCATGATCCGGTCGCACCAGCCCGAACACCTCGGGCAACCCCAGGCTGTCGAATGCCAGTGCCAACGCGTCGCGCCCCAACTCGGTGGCATAGCCCTGCCCCCAGGCCTCCACCGCAAAACGGTAACCCAGGTTGATGCGCCGCTCGGTCAGGTAGTTGAGCGGCGCGATACCGCCGAAGCCGATGATGTGGTCCGGCGTCTCGCGCCGTGCAATTGCCCACCAGCCGTACCCTTGGGTCGCCCACTGTTCCCGCCAGTGATCCAGCAGGCGCTGCGCCGCCGCCAGGCTGGCCATGGGGCCCGATGGGTTGAACAGGTTGGTCTGCGGGTCGCCGAAGATCGCGAACAATCGCTGCAGGTCGCCCGGCTGCGGCTGGCGGTAGACAAGGCG
This sequence comes from Pseudomonas sp. DR208, assembly GCF_019823005.1. NCBI lineage: Bacteria > Pseudomonadati > Pseudomonadota > Gammaproteobacteria > Pseudomonadales > Pseudomonadaceae > Pseudomonas > Pseudomonas sp. DR208. The sequence goes on along the minus strand of NZ_CP081944.1, from coordinate 3,210,971 downwards.
GGAATGGGCGGCTGGCATTCGCATAACTCGTGTGTGGGCGGACAAAGTTCAATCCATCTGCAAAAAAACGCAAATAGTGGTGAATTATTTCATGTCCGCTTGTATCTGAAGTGACAGAGCGGTGCCATCGCAGTGATGGCGCCTCCCCTGTTCTGCTTTAGAGTGCCCCGCATGAAATTACGTAAGAAAAGCGTCAAGCCCATCGGATTGAAAGACATCACCATCGTCGACGACACCAAGGTGCGCAAGGCGATCACCGCCGCCGCCCTGGGTAACGCCATGGAATGGTTCGACTTTGGCGTCTATGGGTTTGTTGCCTATGTGCTCGGCAAGGTGTTCTTCCCCGATGCCTCGCCCAGCGTACAAATGATCGCAGCACTGGGCACCTTCTCCGTGCCGTTCCTGATCCGTCCCCTGGGTGGCCTGTTCTTCGGTGCACTGGGGGATAAATACGGGCGGCAAAAGGTCCTGGCCGCGACCATCGTGATCATGTCCCTGAGCACCTTCGCCATCGGCCTGATCCCCTCCTACGCCTCGATTGGCATCTGGGCGCCGATCCTGCTGTTGCTGTGCAAAATGGCCCAGGGGTTTTCGGTGGGTGGCGAATACACCGGTGCGTCGATCTTCGTCGCGGAGTATGCGCCGGACCGCAAGCGCGGCTTCCTCGGCAGCTGGCTGGACTTCGGCTCCATCGCCGGCTTCGTGCTGGGCGCCGGTGTGGTGGTGCTGATTTCCAGCATCCTGGGCGAAGCCGACTTCGAGTCATGGGGCTGGCGCCTGCCGTTCTTCCTTGCCCTGCCCCTGGGCATCATCGGCCTGTACCTGCGTCACGCCCTGGAGGAAACCCCGGCGTTCCAGCAGCACATGGACAAAATGGAACAGGGCGACCGTGAAGGCTTGACCCACGGCCCCAAAGTCTCGTTCAAGGAGGTCGCGACCAAGCACTGGCGCAGCCTGCTGACCTGCATCGGTATCGTCGCGGCCACCAACGTGACGTACTACATGCTGCTCACCTACATGCCGAGCTACCTGTCCCATAACCTGCACTACAAAGAAAACAGCGGCGTGCTGATCATCATCGCGATCATGGTCGGCATGCTGTTCGTGCAGCCGTTCATCGGTTTTGTCAGCGACAAGATCGGCCGCAAGCCGTTCATCATCGCTGGCAGTATCGGTCTGCTGTTCCTGTCCATTCCGGCGTTTATGCTGATCACCAGCGGCAAGATCGGCCTGATTTTCGCCGGCCTGCTGATCCTCGCGGTGATCCTCAACTTCTTCATCGGCGTAATGGCCTCCACACTCCCCGCGATGTTCCCCACTCACTTGCGCTACAGTGCATTGGCCAGTGCGTTCAATGTCTCGGTATTGATCGCCGGTGTCACGCCGACCGCCGTGGCCTGGCTGGTGGAAAGCACCGACAACCTGTACATGCCCGCCTACTACCTGATGGTGTTTGCGGTGGTCGGCCTGGTCACTGGCCTGACCATGAAGGAAACCGCCAACAAGCCATTGCGTGGCGCAGCGCCGGCGGCGTCGGACATGGAAGAAGCCAAGGAGTTGTTGCAGGAACATCACGACAACATCGAGCAAAAGATCGAAGATATCGACGCGCAGATTGCCGAATTGGAAGCCAAGCGCCAGACCCTGGTGCAGCAACATCCGCGTATCAACTGAAGCCTGACCCTGCATGGCGGCCCCACCCGCCGCCATGTTTCTGGAGAGTTCAACCATGGTTCCAAGCGTCACCGCACCACAGTCGTTGCTCAGCGCAGATGAACGCGCCGCCATTGCCGAAATAGAAGCCACCACCAGCATCCTGCAACTGGTTACCCGCCTGACCGGCATGCGCTTCGCCGGCATCGCCAAATTCACCGACCTGGAATGGGTGGTCTGCTCCGTGCATGACACCGTCGACATGGGCATTCATGTCGATGACGTGCTTGAGCTGGAAACAACATTGTGCAGCGAGTTCTGTATCAACCCACAGACCCTGTTCATCCCGCAGATCAGCCAGAGCGGCCGCTTCGCCGCACGTCCGGTGGTCAAGCAATTCGCCATCGAGAGCTATGCCGGTGCACCGATTTTCCTGCCCGACGGCCGTCTGTTCGGCGCGCTGTGTGCACTGGATTCGCGGGCAATGCTGTTCGAAGATCCCAACCTGCCGGAAACCCTCAGCCTGTTTGCTCGGCTGATCGGCTGCATTTTTTTCGCCAACCTGACGACCAGCGATACCTGAGCGTTCAGTTTTCCAGCAGCGCCGCCGATAACCAGGGATACCCCTGACTTGCAGCGCTGCCCTGCGGGAAACAATGCCGAACACTCTCGTCCCGATCACCCGAACGTTCTCCAACCGCACCAGCCTGTCGCTGACACGGACCTCACTGTTCAATTTCACGGCCCTGTTGGTCCTGGTATTTGCAGCAGCGGCCTACTCGCTGATCTACCTGGCCCATGACCTGGACCACGCCGAGCAAGAGGAAAACGCGTTTTACACGCGTAAAGCCGTGCAGTCCCTGGAAAAATCGCTGCGGGTGACCGTCAAGGACTACGCCTTCTGGAGCGATGCCTACAAGCACTTGCACCTCAAGGTGGACACCGATTGGGCCTACGGTCGCGGCAACGTCGGCGCCACACTGTTCCAGGATTTCGGCTTCCAAGGGCTGTTTGTGGTCAACGACGCCAACCGCACGGTGTACGCCGTAGTCGAAGGCGAGCTGCAACCCATTGACCTCAGCGACTGGCTCGCCCAGCCCATCACCCAGGTCCTCGAACAGGCTCGTGCCGGAGCCGAACAGGAAACGCCGGTCACCGCCTTCATCAACGTGCGCGGCAGCCCGGCACTCGTGGCCGCAGCCGCCATCACGCCCGGCACCGACCCCACGGTGAAGGTGGATGGGCGCCCTGCGTCGGTACTGGTGTTTGTCGACATTCTCGACAGCGCCCACCTGGCCCTGATCGGCAATGATTTCGGGGTGAATCAACTGCATATCGCCAGCGCCGATGAGGTCGGCAATACCTTGCTGGTCCCCCTGGGCGAAAACGGTGCTGCCGGCAGCCTGCATTGGCAGCCGGCGCGCCCAGGTGTGCGGTTGATGGGTGTTGGCTTGCCGCTGCTGGGCCTGGCCGCATTGCTGGTATGCCTGATGACCTGGGTGATCCTGCGTCGCGCCAGTGCCGCTGCCCTCGCCCTGGATGCCAGCCATGCGTCGCTGCTAGACAGCCAGAATGCCCTGACTACCAGTGAAGCGCGCTTTCGCGATGTGGTGGAAGCCAGCTCCGATTGGGTCTGGGAAATCGACGCCGGCTGGCGTTTCACGTACTTGTCGGAGCGCTTCGAGAACGTAACCGGCCTGGCCCGTCATACCTGGATCGGCGCCGCCATCAACGAGCTCCTGGACACGGAAGCCGGCGCGCTTTCGCAATGGCTGAACACGCCCAGCCGTACCGCGGACCTCAGCGTGCAATGCCGCTACGTCGACGCCCACGGCCAGGAACGCACCACACGGCTTGCGGCAAGGCAAATGCCCTGTGGCGGTTTCCGCGGAACCGCCACCGACGTGACCGAGGAAGTCGAAGCACGGCGGCGCATTGAATTCCTGTCTCAGCACGACGCGCTCACCGGGCTGGCCAACCGAACGCGCCTGCAAGCGTTCCTCGACGACAAGCTCAAGACACTGCCTGCGTCGGGGCAGCCTTTGGTCATGCTCAGCCTGGACCTGGACCGCTTCAAACCGGTCAACGACCTGCTCGGGCACGCCGCAGGCGACCACGTGCTCAACGAAGTGTCGACCCGCCTGGCCGATTGCGTGCGCCACGGCGACCTGGTGGCCCGGGTGGGTGGCGATGAGTTTGTGATGATCCTCACGAATGCGGGTACCCAGGACGATGTCGAGTCCTTGTGCCTGCGCTTGATCGAGTCCGTTGAACAGGCGGTCAGGATCGGTGAGCAGGAAGTGTTCGTCAGCGCGAGTATCGGCATCGTGCTGGCCCCCGACGATGCCAGCGAAGCCGCCGAACTGCTGCGTTATGCCGATATCGCGCTATACGAAGCCAAGGCTGCTGGCCGCAACACCTGGCGGTTTTACTCAGGGGAGATGAATGCACGGATCATCGAGCGTCGCCGCCTGGAAAGCGACCTGCGTTTTGCAATCAAGCACAATGAACTGCGCCTGCACTTCCAACCACGCTATCGCATTGCCGATGGGCGGATGGTCGGCGCCGAAGCGCTGGTGCGCTGGCAGCACCCACAGCGCGGGCTGATTCCACCCGACACCTTCATACCGATTGCCGAAGAGTCCGGGCTGATCCTGTCGCTGAGCGACTGGGTACTGCAAACCGCCTGCGCCTGCGCCGCCCAGTGGCCCGAAGCACTGTTTGTGTCGGTGAACCTGTCGTCCACGGAGTTCAAGCGTGGCGACCTGGTAGAGCGCATTCGCAACGCCCTCACGACCTCGGGGATCGATCCGGCGCGAGTGGAACTGGAAATCACCGAAAGCGTGATGCTCGAAGACGCGGCGGGCGCACTGGCGGTAATGCACACCCTCAAACGCCTGGGCATACGTATTGCCATGGATGACTTCGGCACCGGGTATTCCTCGTTGAGCTACCTGCGGGCCTTCCCCTTCGACGGGTTGAAGATCGACCGCAGCTTCCTCAGCCGCCTGGAAGACAGTGAGGATGACAAGGCGATCATCCAGGCCATCGTCGGCCTGGGGCGTGCCCTGGCATTGACGGTGACCGCCGAGGGTATCGAGACCTCCGGGCACCTGGAGATGCTCCGGGCGGTGTCCTGCGACGAAGGCCAGGGCTACTACCTCAGTCGGCCGCTGGATATCGACACGTTCAACGGGCTGCTCGGCACTAGCGGAAAAACTGACTCGGCGTCTTGCCAAACTGTTTCCTGAACATGCTGGTGAACGCACTCGGGCTGTCATAACCCAGCTCCATGGCGATATCGATCACCTTCTCGCCCACCGCAATGCGCTCCAGCGCCAGCAGCAAACGTGCCTGCTGGCGCCATTGGCCGAAGGTCATGCCGGTTTCCTTGCGAAACAGGCGCTGGATGGTTTTCTGGTCCAGGTGCAGGCGCTCGCTCCAGTCCGCCACGGTGGAGGCATCGCCCGGCTCTTCCTGCAACGCCAGGCAGATGCGCTGCAGGCGCGGGTCGGCGGGCTGCGGCAAGGACAGCGGTAACGCCGGCAGGATCGCCAGTTCATCGAGGATCAGGTGCATGATCCGCGCATCCCGCGAGTCTTCGGCGTACGGCGGCTTCAGGCTCACGGACGCCTTGATCAGCTCGCTCAGCAACGGCGAGATACTCACGGTTTTCGGCTCGCCGGGCATGTTCGGGAAGCGATCCGGGCGCACAAACACGCTGCGCATTTTCAGGGTGCCCACGCAACGCAGTGAATGCACGTGCCCGGCGGGCATCCAGATGCCACGGTTGGGCGGCACGGTCCACTGGTTCAGCGCCGAGTACACCACCATCACGCCTTCGATGGCGTAGAGCAGTTGATGCTTCTCGTGGCTGTGGTCGGGGATCACCCAGTTTTCCGGGTAATCGGTGGCGGAACTGATGACAGCCCAGGCGCCTTCGTTGATTTCCTGGAGAAATTCGTTCAGCGGTTTGATCATTTCGCCCTTTTTGCGACAGTTGCCGCCCCAATTGCGCGAGACAGGCATTACTGACAAATCTAGCATGAACGCCGAATCATTTTGTAATGGATGGCCACCTTAAGAAGTGACCGCCTCTGATTAGCTGCCTTGTATGGAATGCCTGCATGTCGACCCTTACCGCGTCACCCGCCGCTGCAACCACTGCACCCCAGGCCAGCCCGTTGGTCATGCGCATCCTCGGTGCCTGCGCCCTGGCCCACTTGATCAATGACCTGATCCAGGCTGTGCTGCCATCGATCTACCCGATGCTCAAGGCCAACTACGGCCTGACATTTACCCAGGTCGGGCTGATCACTCTCACCTTCCAGTTGACCGCCTCCCTGCTGCAACCCTGGATCGGCTATCACACCGACCGCCACCCCAAACCCTGGCTGCTGCCGGCGGGCATGGTGTGCACCCTGGTCGGCATCCTGATGCTGGCGTTTGTCGGCAGCTTCCCGGCGATCCTGCTGGCGGCGGGCCTGGTGGGCGTGGGCTCGTCGACCTTCCACCCGGAAACCTCCCGCGTCGCGCGCCTGGCCTCCGGCGGGCGCTACGGCCTGGCGCAGTCGACCTTCCAGGTCGGCGGCAACACCGGCAGCGCCTTGGGCCCTCTGCTCGCAGCGGCGATCATCATCCCCTACGGCCAGGGCCATATCGCCTGGTTCGGGCTGTTTGCGGTGTTTGCCATCCTGGTGCTGTATGGCTTGAGCCGCTGGTACCGTCACCACCTCAACCTGTTCAAGCTCAAGCAAGGCGGCAAAGCCACCCATGGCCTGTCCAAAGGCCGCGTGACCTTTGCCCTGGTGGTGCTGGCCGTACTGGTGTTCTCCAAGTACTGGTACATGACCAGCCTGACCAGCTACTTCACCTTCTACCTGATCGAGAAATTCCAGCTGTCGGTCGCAAGCTCGCAGATGTATTTGTTCCTGTTCCTCGGCGCCGTGGCCGTCGGCACCTTCGCCGGCGGGCCGATCGGCGACAAGATCGGCCGCAAGAAAGTCATCTGGTTCTCGATCCTCGGCGCGGCACCGTTCACCCTGGCCCTGCCCTACGTCGACCTGTTCTGGACGGCGGTACTCAGCGTGGTGATCGGGTTCATCATCGCATCGGCCTTCTCGGCCATCGTGGTGTATGCCCAGGAACTGGTGCCCGGCAATGTGGGCATGATCGCCGGGATCTTCTTCGGCCTGATGTTCGGCTTCAGCGGGATTGGCGCGGCGCTGCTCGGTTTGCTGGCGGACACCCACGGCATCGAGTATGTCTACAAACTGTGCTCGTTCCTGCCGCTGGTGGGCATCCTGACCCTGTTGCTGCCCTCGACCAAAGGCGCCTGACCACGCCCGTTACCCGCTTGGCGCAGGCAAGCACGCCTGCGCCAGGCCAATCCGTGCTTAAATCCTTGTTTGGCAGCTTCCCGTGGGTTTCTGCTCGCCGCCTCCACAAGGACTCCCCACATGCGCCTGCCCGACTTCATTCTTGCGAACCTCGAACCGATCCTGCAGGCCTGGGAAGACTTTGCCGATACGCTCAAGACTCCCGGCGCCGACCTTGATCGTGTTGGCCTGCGTGACCACGCCGAGCAGATGTTGCGCGCCATCGTGCTTGACCTGCGCACCACCCAGACCGTCCAGGAGCAAATCGCCAAGGCCCAGGGCATGGCCCCGCAGAGTGAAGAGGAAACCCCGGCTGAAACCCATGCGATGACCCGGCTGATGGCCGGCTTCTCCATCGACCAGATGGTCTCCGAATACCGCGCGTTGCGCACCAGCGTGCTCAGCCAGTGGCTCAACCAGGTCAAGCACGGCACGACGCTGGAAATCGACGACATGAACCGCTTTCATGAAGCCATCGACCAGGCATTGGCGGAGTCCATCGCCAGTTACTCGCGCGCGGTCGAAGCCTCACGCAATGTGTTCCTGGGCATACTTGGCCATGACCTGCGCACGCCCCTGGGCGCGATTCTGCTGGGGGCCGATATGCTCAGGTGCTCGCCCACCCTGGACAAGCGCGGCACCCGCGTGGCCACGCAGATCTACACCAGTGTCCGACGCGCCAGCCAGATCGTCGGCGACCTGCTGGATTTGACGCGCAGCCAGATGGGCCCGGGCATCCCGGTCAAGCGCACACCCATCGACCTGGCACCGCTGTGCGAACGTATCGTTGAAGAAATACGCGCCTTTCACCCGCACGCCGACATCCTGTTCGAAGCCCAAAGCCCGGCCACGGGTGCGTTCGATGGCCCGCGCATGGAGCAGGTGTTTTCCAACATCATCAGCAACGCCGTGCAACACGGCGCTGTGCAGTCGCCGATCACGGTGCGATTGTCGGCTGCGACAGAAACGGTGCTCTTTACCGTGCACAACCACGGCAATCCGATTCCGGCCGAAGTGCTGCCGTTTATCTTCAATCCCATGGGGCGCTTTTCCCAACGTTCGGCAACCGAGCCCAGCCCGGCGGAAGGCTTGGGGCTTGGCTTGTTTATCGCCTCGGAAATCGTGACGGCCCATCACGGCGAGATCCAGGTTGAGTCAGATCCGGCATCCGGCACAGTATTCCGCGTGACGGTCCCGGTACGGTGACAGGCACACGTTGATAGCCGTTCGCCAGTAAGGCTCCGAAAAGGCCGCGCGAACGCTTACAATCGCGGTTTTCAACGCAAACCTGGCAGCACATGACGCTCGACCCTCCTACCATTTTGGCACTCACTGTTGCCCTGGCAGCCGCTGCCGCCCTGTACCTGGCCGTTGAATGGCGCAGTGTGCGCGAACCTTCGCTGCTGTGCTGGAGCGCCGGTTTCGCGACGATCACCGTCGGCTCCACCCTCGCCCTGCTGCGGCTCAATGGCTTGCTGATGATCGGCATCTGGTTCGCCAACGGCCTGCTGGTGACCGCGCACTTCCTGTTTTTACTGGGTGTGGCGCGGTTCACCCAAACGCGGCTGTCGCCCGTGTGGTTGCTGATGCTGCTGGTCTGGCTGGGCATGCTGATGTTGCCGGCCGATCCATCCTGGTCCAAAGCCATGCTGGCGGTGCAGTCCCTGTTGGTGGCGCTGCCGACCCTGCGCGCCAGCTTCTTGCTGCGCCCCCACGGCAAGTCCCTGAGCATCGGCGCGGTGCAGTTGCGTTATGTGCTGCTGATCCATGGCGCGTTCTATGTGGCCAAGGCCTTGTCGGTGCTGATACCCGGCACCTTGATCGACCTCGCCGCCTTCAAGGGCGAGATCATCCAGATCTCCCTGGTGGAAGGCGCCATGGCGATCATGCTCATCGCACTGTCGATGACCGGCTCCGAACGCTATCGCCGCGAGCAGCAGATCGCCCGCCTCGCCGCGCGCGACCCGCTCACCGCCCTCTACAACCGCCGTGCCCTCGACCTGCGCGCACCACGCCTGCTCGCCCAGGTATCCCCCGCACAACCGGGCGCCCTGCTGCTGATCGACATCGACAACTTCAAATCGGTCAACGACCTCCACGGCCACAGCGCCGGCGACCGCCTGCTGATCGCCCTCAGCGAGATGATCCGCAGCGTGGTGCCCCGAGGCGCACTGGCCGCCCGCCTGGGCGGGGATGAATTCGTGATCCTGCTGAACCCGGCGTCCACCGAACAGATTGTCGAACTGGGCAGCAGCCTGCGCGACCAGTTCCAGCAACTGTCCGCACAGAGCTTCACCACACCTGCCCCGGTGACCCTGAGCATCGGCGCGAACCTGTTCGACCAGCCGCCGCCGAGTTTGACGGCACTGATCGAGCAAGGCGATACCACGCTGTATGAAACCAAGCGCGGTGGGCGCGATAGCATTCGCCTCGTCGACCGCACGGGCGCCAGCCCCTATGGCGCAAGGTCGTAACTCACCGCCACATTACTCCCAGTCCTCACCGACTCCAACGCACACTCCGCCAAATGCAACGCATACAACCCGTCCCGCACGCCGGTGGGCAATGCTGTGCCGTTGTTCAACGCGTCGATGAACTGCGCCAGCTCATTACGATACGCATCCGCATAGCGCTCCAGGAAAAAGTGCTGCAACGGCTCAAGCGCCTCGGTGTGCTCGGCACTCCAGTGGCGCAAGGTGCTGGGGCGGTGGTTGTCGGTGAGCAGCACGCCGGTGGCGCCGGAGACTTCGACGCGCTGGTCGTAGCCGTACACCGCCTGGCGGCAGCAGTTGATATGGCATTGCTTGCCGGAGGCGGTGCGCAGCAGCACCATCACGCTGTCGTAGTCGTCGATCTCGGCCAGAGTGGGGTCGACCAGGCGGCTGGCGATGGCGCTGACCTCCACCGGTTCTTCGCCGAGCAGGTGGCGGGCGGTGTCGAAGTCGTGGATGGTCATGTCGCGCAGGATGCCACCGGAGTGGGCCAGGTAGTCACGCGGGGCCAGGCCGGGGTCGCGGCTGGTGATGATGACTTGGCGCACCGCGCCGATCTGCCCGGCGTCGAGGGCTGCGCGCAGGCGCAGCATGTCGGGGTCGAAGCGCCGGTTGAAGCCGAGCATCACGCGGCCGCCCTGGCGCTCCACGGCTTGGGCGGCGCTACGGGCCTTGACGATATCGAGGTCGATGGGTTTTTCGCAAAGCACCGCCTTGCCTGCGGCGACCGCCGCCAGCAACAGGTCGATATGGGTGTCGGTGGGCGTACCGATCACCACGGCGTCGATGTCATTACGCGTAAGCACCGCGGCGCAATCGTAGGCCGCCTCACACCCCAGTTGGGTACTCAAGGCGTCGACCCCTTCGCGCCAGGGGTCGGCCACCAGCACCAGCGTGGCATTGGGATGGGCGGCGACATTGGCGGCGTGGATCCTGGCGATGCGCCCGGCACCCAGGACGGCGATTCTCAGCATGGTCGAACTCCTGATGTTGTTATTGAGGGAGATTCAGTCCGGCAGGTTGAACGGCGTGACGATCTGCACCTGGGACGGTGCAATCGGCCCGGCCTTCCATAGCCGGTGGTAGTGCAGGATGTGCAGGAACACGTGGCGGGCATCGATCTGCAGGTTGTGATCGATGATCGCCGCGACCTTTTCTTCGCGCAGCAATTGGCGGTTTTCTTCGTCAAGGTCGTGACCGATAAACACCTCCAGTGGCCGATCCAGGGCCGCGAACGCGTCGACAATCGCGCGGTTGCCGCCGCCGACGCTGTACACCGCCTTGAGCTCGGGATGCTGTTGCAGCGCCTGGGTCACCCGCTCGAAGGTGCGGTCGTACACCCCAAAGCCGCCGCTCACGTCCAGCACTCGCAGGTGCGCGGCACGCCCACGCAGCCAGGCACGAAAGCCCATCTCGCGCTCTTCTTCGCCACGGAACAGTTCGCTGCCGATCACCACGGCCACGTCCTGGGGCTGCGCCTTCAGCCAGCGCGACATCAGGTAGGCGGCCGTCTGGCCGGCGGTGCGGTTGTCCATGCCGACATAGCCGATGCGCTCGCTTTGCGGCAAATCCGTAACCAGGGTCACCACCGGAATCCCCGCCGCGATCAGTTGCTTGACCGCCAGGTTCACCGCCGGCTCATCGGCGGCCTTGAGCACCACGCCCTGGCTGCCGGTATCCAGGCAGCGCAGCAGTTGGTCGTGCATGGCCTGGGGTTCGATCTCTTCGAACAGGTGAAAGCGCGGGGCAATGCGGAACGGCGCCAGGCTGCCCAGTTGTGCGGTAATCGCCGTCTGCACCGCGCTACTGAAGCGCTTGGGCGTGTGCATGATCACGTCGACGTGGAACGTGCGCCCTACCGCCAGGCCGTTTTTTTCCTGGGACTCCAACTCCTCCAGCGCCTGCTCGATACGCCGCCGGGTCTGGGCATGCACGCTGCCACGCTGATGCAGGACGCGGTCGACCGTAGCTTTGCTGACGCCGGCCTGCGTCGCCAGTTGCTTGATGGAGAAGTGTTTGGCGCGTTCGAGCATGGGGCCTCGCATGAGGTGTTTTTGAGGTGTTTTTTGGGTATTACTGAGGTTTTGCAATGCTAGTCTCAGTTTTGTCCGGCGTCGAGCCGGGCGATGCACAACAACAAAAACTCCTGGAGAACTGCATGCCTAACACCGATCTCGCCACGTCGTTCAGCGGCCAATACTTTGTCGTCACCGGCAGCACCCAGGGCCTGGGCGCGGCGGTCGCCCGTACCCTGGCGCAACGTGGCGCCGCCGGGCTGATCATCTGCGGGCGACGACGCGCCCAGGGCGAGGAGCAGGTGCGGCAGTTGGCCCAGCTGGATTGCCCGGCGTTTTTTGTCGAGGCGGACCTGGAGAAGGTCGAGGATTGCCGCGCGATCATCGATGCGGCGCGTACCCACTTCGGCACCTTGCATGGGCTGGCCAACTGCGCCGGGATGTCGGATCGCGGCACCATCCTGGACACCTCGCCCGAGCTGTTTGATCGGCTGATGGCGGTGAATGTGCGGGCGCCGTTTTTCCTGATGCAGGAGGCGCTGAAGCTGATGATCAGCAACGGCGTGGAAGGCGCGGTGGTGAATATCCAGAGCGTCACCGGGCACGGCGGGCAATCGTTCCTGAGTGCCTATGCCGCGTCCAAGGGCGCGCTGGCGATCCTCACCAAAAATGTGGCGTTCAGTGCCCTGCGCAATCGCATCCGGGTCAATGGCCTGAACATCGGCTGGATGGACACGCCCCACGAAGATGACATCCAGCGCCAGTACCACGGTGCCCAGGATGGCTGGCTGGAAAAGGCCGAGCGCGCGCAGCCGTTCGGGCGCCTGCTCAAGCCTGAAGAAGTGGCGCGCAGCGTGGCCTTCCTGCTCTCCAGCGAGTCGGGAATGATGACCGGCTCGGTGATCGACCTGGAGCAAGGCGTGGTCGGCTGTACCGACGGCGGCAGCCCGCAACCGAATCAGGCGCTGGGAGGTGTGTGATGTCGGCGTTCGTGACGGAACAGGCCGTGCGCCTGGTGGATTTCAATGACCTCTGTGCGCAACGCGTGAGCCGAGAGGATTACCCTCTCTGCGCTCAAGTGCAGAGCAATGTGCCGATCTATCAGGCCCACACCCTGCGCAACAGCGACCGCCTGGCGGTGATGAATGAACTGCACCACCTGTTCCGCGAGGGGCCCGGGGTGATGGTGGTGCGCCGGGCCTATGAAGACCTGGAAGTGGTCGACCGCCACAGCCAGGTGTTCGAGGCGATCTTTGCCCATGAGGCGGCGCAGGGCGTGGCGGCCGATCACTTCGCCAAGGCCGGCAGCAACGGGCGCATCTGGAATTCATTGCAGAAAGCCGCGCTGCAGTCGCCGGCGTCGTTTGTGGAGTACTACGCCAACCCGCTGTTGGGGTTGATTGCCGAGGCGTGGCTGGGGCCGAGCTATCAGGTCACGGCGCAGGTCAACGTGGTGCATCCCGGTGGCCAGGCCCAGCAACCGCACCGCGATTACCACCTGGGCTTTCAGACCAATGATGTAGTGGAGCGCTTTCCCCTGCCCCTGCACCTGCTGTCCCAGTACCTGACGTTGCAAGGCGCGGTGGCGCACTCGGACATGCCGCTGGAAACCGGCCCGACCCAGTTGCTGCCGTTTTCCCAGCAATACGCCCTGGGTTACCTGGCGTGGCGGCGTCCGGAGTTTATCGACTATTTCCAGCAGCACGCCGTGCAACTGCCGCTGAACAAGGGCGACCTGCTGTTCTTCAACCCGGCGCTGTTCCATGCCGCCGGCACCAACCGCACAGCCGACCGCCAACGCATGGCCAACCTGTTGCAGATTTCCTCGGCGTTCGGCAAGCCCATGGAAGCCCTCGACCGCGACCGCATGATGCTGGCGGTGTACCCGGCCTTGCTGGACAACACCGCACTGGATGCCCAGGCCGTGGCGGCGGTGATCGCCTGCACCGCCGACGGCTATTCCTTCCCCACCAACCTCGACACCGACCCGCCCTTGAAGGGCCTGGCCCCGCAAACCGGGCAGCAACTGATGCAGCAAGCCCTCGACGAACGCTGGCCATTCCCGGCGTTTGCCGCTGCCGTGGAGCAACTGCGGACCAAGCGCCAGGCGTGAACCCTCTGTTTCAACAACAACAAAAACAACGGAGCACCATCATGAAGAAGCAAATCCTTGCGGCACTCCTGACCCTGGCGATAAGCCCCTGGGCGCTGGCCGATATACGCATCGGCGTGAGCATCGCCCAGGTCGACGACGTCTTCCTCGCGCAGATGCGTGACTACATGGCCGCCCACGCCAAGCAACTGCCCGGCGTGACCCTGCAATTCGAAGACGCCCAGGGCGACGTGGTGCGCCAGCTCAACCAGGTGCAGAACTTCACCGCCCAGGGCATGGACGCGATTATCGTCAACCCGGTGGACACTGCCGCCACGCAAAAAATGACCGCCAACGCCCAGCAAGCCAAGACGCCGCTGGTGTACGTCAACCGCCGCCCGGATGCTCAGCAGTTGCCACCGGGCGTGGGGTATGTGGGCTCGGACGAGGTCAAGGCCGGTGAAATTCAGATGCGTTACCTGGCGCAAAAGATGGGTGGCAAGGGCAACCTGGCGATCATGCTCGGGCTTCTGTCCAACAACGCCACGCATAATCGGACGCTGGGGGTGAAGACCGTGCTCAAGGAGTATCCCGACATCAAGATCGTCGAGGAACAGAGCGCGGAGTGGCAGCGCAGCAAAGCGATTGACCTGATGAACAACTGGATCGTGTCCGGGCGCAAAATCGATGCGGTGGCGGCAAACGCGGATGAGATGGCGATCGGCGCGGCCATGGCGATCAGCCAGGCGGGCATGCAGCCGGGCAAGGACATCCTGGTGGCGGGCAGCGACGGTGGGGCTGCCGGGCTGGATGCGGTGAAGAAAGGCCAGTTGCTGGTGACGGTGTATCAGGACAACAAGGGCCAGGCCGTGGGCTCGATCGACCTGGCGGTGAAGATGGTGAAGAAGGAGCCGTACACCGCTGAGCTGACCATTCCTTATCAGCAGATCACCAAGGACAACTACCAGGCCTTCCTCAACCCTTGAGCCGAACGAACCTGTTGTGGCGAGCGGGCTTGCCACAACAAGCCCTCTCACCAAAGGGAGTTTGCGTCAACCGGTCTTCTCGCTGAACGGTTCAAGCCCATTCACCACCAGATAAAGCAACGGCCCCACCGACACAAACACCGCCGTCAGCACAAAATACGGCACCAGCGAAGCCACCGACCGCCCGCGCCGCCGCGCATCCCGGTACATCCACACGCCCGCCAGCAGCGCCATCAGGTACAGGTCGATCACCACTTGCGCGGTGTCCGGTCGCGACATCAATTCGCGCCCGAACGCCAGCAGCGACTGCTCGGCCGTCAGCAGCGTGAACAGGGTGTACAACGAAAACAGCAGCAAACCGACCAGCGCAACACGGGATCTTTTCATGGGTTCTTCCTTGGGGTGATGAAGGCTCACGTTAGTGATAAGGTTCGGCCCCTCGCAATGACCTCGGAGGTCATGATCCCGCCATGGACACCCCTGCCACCGCCGGCGAACACCTGCGCCACTTGCGCCGGCAAGCCAAGCTCAGCCAGCTCGACCTGGCCCTGATCACCGGTGTTTCCCAGCGCCACCTCAGTTGCCTCGAAACCGGGCGCGCCAAGCCGAGCCCGGGTACCTTGCACAACCTGCTGACGGCACTGGAAGCGCCGCTGGACCAGCGCAACCGCGTGTTCCTCGCCGCTGGCTACGCCCCGCGCTACAGCGCCACGCCACTGGCCTCACCGGCGATGGCCGCGATCCGCGAAGCGGTCAGCCATGTGCTGCACGCCAACAACCCCGTGCCGGCCATCCTGCTGGACAGCCAGTGGCAGGTGCTGGCAGCGAATGCCAGCACCGCCGTGCTGTTTGAACTGGCTGGCATCCCGTCCGATTCAGCCGAGGGCTTGAACCTGCTGACCACGCTGTTGCAGTCGGGCGGCCTGGGCGATCACCTGATCAACGCCAACGAGGTCCGCACCCTCGCCTGGCAACGCGCCACCCGTGAGGCGCTGGGCAATCCTGAACTGGCCGCCCTGCTGGCGCGTTTACCGACACCGGCCAGCACCGAGCTGCCCGCCGACATGCCACCGCTGGTGCTGACGCGCATCCGCTCAAGCCGGGGCGAACTGAGTTTTCTGTCCACCTTCACCACCTTCGGCATGCCTCAGGACATCACCCTCTCCTCCCTGCGCATCGAACATCTGATTCCTGCCGACGACGCCACTTGGCAGGTGATGCGCGCGGCCTATGCGAGTTATGCCGCGCTGGTTTTGTGAAATATCTGTACGTAGACTGCCGCCATACCCCCACCTGAAGGCGGCGAGAAAAACCTGATGCAAGTTACCGAAGTCTCCATTGCCCAATTGCGCGCGGCACTTGAATCCGGCCAGACCACGGCCGTTGAACTGGTAGAAGCCTACCTGGCGCGGATCGAGGCCTATGACGGTCCGCAGACCGCCACGGCCTTGAACGCCGTGGTGGTGCGCAACCCACGGGCGCTCGAAGAAGCCGAGGCGTCCGATGCGCGCCGGGCCAAAGGCGAAACCCTGGGGCCTTTGGATGGCATTCCCTACACCGCCAAGGACAGCTACCTGGTCAAGGGCCTGACGGCGGCCTCCGGCAGCCCGGCGTTTGCCGACCTGGTGGCCCAACGCGATGCGTTCACCATCGAGCGCCTGCGCGCCGGCGGCGCTATCTGTCTGGGCAAGACCAATATGCCGCCGATGGCCAATGGCGGCATGCAGCGTGGCGTCTATGGTCGGGCGGAAAGCCCGTACAACGCCAACTACCTGACGGCACCGTTTGCTTCCGGCTCGTCCAACGGTGCCGGCACGGCGACGGCAGCCAGTTTCTCGGCCTTTGGCCTGGCCGAAGAAACCTGGTCCAGCGGGCGCGGTCCGGCGTCCAACAACGGCCTGTGCGCCTACACGCCGTCCAGGGGGGTGATTTCGGTGCGCGGCAACTGGCCGCTCACACCCACCATGGACGTGGTGGTGCCCTACGCACGCACCATGGCCGACCTGCTGGAAGTGCTCGATGTGGTGGTGGCCGAAGACCCGGACACCCGTGGCGACCTGTGGCGCCTGCAGCCCTGGGTGCCGATCCCGAGCGTCGCCTCGGTGCGCCCGGCGTCTTACGCTGACCTGGCCGTGAGCGCGGCCTCCCTCGCAGGCAAGCGCTTTGGCGTACCGCGCATGTACATCAATGCCGACCCCGACGCCGGCACCAGCGAGAAACCCGGCATCGGCGGCCCCACCGGGCAGAAGATCAACACCCGCGCCAGCGTTATCGACCTGTGGAACGACGCCCGCCAAGCCTTGGTGGCGGCCGGCGCTGAAGTGATCGACGTGGATTTCCCGCTGGTGTCCAACTGCGAAGGCGACCGCCCCGGCGCGCCCACCGTGTTTACCCGTGGGCTGGTGTCCAAGGAATTCCTGCACGATGAACTGTGGGAACTCTCGGCCTGGGCCTTCGATGATTTCCTGCGCGCCAACGACGATCCAGCGCTCAACCGCCTGGCGGATGTGGACGGGCCGAAGATCTTCCCCCACGACCCGGGCACCCTGCCCAACCGCGAAGACGACCTGGCCGCCGGCATGGATGAGTACGTGCGCATGGCCCAGTGTGGCATCACCCCGTGGGACCGGATCAGCACCGTCCCCGATGGCCTGCGCGGCCTGGAACAGACGCGCCGGATCGACCTGGAAGACTGGATGGACAAGCTTGGCCTCGACGCCGTGCTGTTCCCCACCGTGGCCGACGTAGGCCCGGCTGACGCCGATGTGAACGAAGCCTCTGCCGACATCGCCTGGAGCAACGGTGTCTGGGTGGCCAACGGCAACCTTGCCATCCGCCACCTGGGCGTGCCGACCGTCACCGTGCCCATGGGCGTGATGGCCGATATCGGCATGCCGGTGGGGCTGACGTTTGCCGGGCGCGCCTATGATGACTCGGCGTTGCTGCGGTTTGCGTCGGCGTATGAGTCGACCGGCAGCAAGCGGCTGGTGCCGCCGCGTACGCCGGCACTCTAACTCAAGGCAGGGGCACGGCAATCAACAGGATTGCCGTGCCGTGGGTAATCATCGCTCGCTCAGCCGTGCGCCAGCGCAATCATGTCGATCTCCACCGCCGCCGACTTCGGCAGCTGCATCACGCCGATCGACGTCCGCGTATGCACCCCGGCGCTGCCGAGAACCTCGTGCAACAGGTCCGACGCGCCGTTGGCCACTTCACTCTGCTGATCAAAATCCTCGGCACTGCGCACGTACACGGTGATGCGCGGGATGGCCTCGATCTGGTCCAGCGAACCCAGGGCTTGCTGGAGTAACCCCAGGCAGCGCAACGCGCTGATGCCAGCGGCGACTTGCGCCTGGGCCAGGGTCAGGCTGTCACCGACCTTGCCCGGCAGCACGATGGCATCGCCGACACGCGGGATCTGGCCGCTGATATACAGGTGGTTGCCATCGCGGACCAGCGGCGTGTAGTTGCCGCCGATCTTGAACTCATTCAACTGATAGCCGATACGCAATTGGGCGGCCTGGTATTTTTCGTCGCGGGTCATGGGCGTTGTTCCTCGTTGCGACGTTGCCACTCATCCACCATGTCGCCCAGGGTCTTGGGCCTATCGTTGCGAATCCAGGCCATGAACGGCCGGTCGAACTTGAACCCCGGGCCGCACTGCTCAAGCATGAAGCGGCGAACGTTCTGAGTGTTCTTGTAGTGTGGGGTGACGGGGGTAGTGCGGGTGATGGGGTCGCTGTGCCAGTCAAAATCCATGTTGTCTCTCGGGCGCCGTGGGGTTTCGGCGCTAGCATAGCGATGTGCTACCCGTGCAGGAAGCAAGGCGTGCATTGCTTGATGTCTTAGGACATCACATAAGCACAAGATATATTTATAACGCCATAAAGCCGAAGCTTTTCAGGATATTTCAAAATTTCACTTTCCTTCCCCATCTGAAATATTGCATGGTTGTACGACGACTTAGCCCGTCGTACCAGCCCCCAACAACAATAAGGAAACACCCATGCAAAACGTCAAAGTGCTGATCGGTTTTCTGTGCCTGTTCAGCGGCTATGTCGCCGCAGCGCCTGCCCCAGCCGAAAAGGACGTGGCCCAAGCGGTCGACCAACTGACCCAGGCCATGCTGCACCTGGACCTCAAGCAGCTTCACGCACTGACCTCCGACAAGCTCACCTACGGCCACTCCAGCGGCAAGGTGCAGAACAAAGACCAATTCATTGCTGACCTGGAAACCCACACCAGCGCGTTCAAGACCCTGGAAATGCAAAACCAGACCATCACCCTGCAAGGCGACACCGCACTGGTGCGCAACCACTTCCATGCCCTGGCGGTGAACAGTGGCGTTGAAGTGCCCACCGATATCGACAACTTCCAGGTCTGGCAGAAGCAAAAAGGCAAATGGCTGCTGATCGGACGTCAGGCCTACAAGTACTGATGCCCAGCGGTGAGCCGCTGAAACCGGCTCACCACGCCACCCCCTTGCGCACCGTCAACAGCGCTTCGCGCAGCGCTGGCAGCGCCACCGAGCCCAAGGCCAGGCGCAGTGCGTGCGGCACATGGGCCGAAACGGCAAACGGCTCGGCGGTGGACACGGAAATGCCCTCGCGCTGCAAGCTCATGGCCACCTGATCGGCCCGCGCCTCTTCCCCGAGGGGCAACCACAGGAAATACGAGGACGGATGGCTCACGTAGGCCAGCCCCTTCAGCACCTGCGCCGCCAAGGTCTGCCGCGCCTGGGCATCCTGGCGCTTCTGTGCTTCCAGTTGCGCCACCGTGCCATCTTCGAGCCAGGCCACCGCAATGGCGCTCATCACGCCCGGCACGTTCCAGGTGGTGGCCATGAGGGTGCGCTCCAGTGGTTTTACCCATTCCATTGGCGCTGCGACGAACCCGACACGTAACCCGGTCGCGACACTTTTCGACAGCCCGCCCACATACACCGTGCGCTCGGGTGCCAATGTCGCCAGCGGCGGCGGCGCGTCTTCGGCCAGGAACGCGTAGGCCGCGTCTTCGATGATCATCAGATTGTGCTGACGGGCGATCGACACCAGCTGTTCGCGCCGGGCCATGTCCATCACCCAGCCCAATGGATTGTGCAGAGTTGGCATGCTGTACACCGCGCGCACCGGGCGCTTGCGACACAGCTTGTGCAGCGCATCCAGGTCCGGCCCCAGCGGGGTGACCGGGATCGCGACGATTTCCAGGTGCAGGGTCTCGGCCAGCACCTTGAACCCCGAATAGGTCAAGGCATCCACGGCGATCACATCGCCAGGCTTGAGCAAGGCCATCATCGTCACCGCCAGGCCGTGCTGGGCGCCGCTGACCAGCAGCACCTGCTCGGCGTCCACCCTCAACCCTCGACTGAGCAAATGCCGCGCAAACGCTGCGCGCTCATGCAAGCGGCCCGCATGGGGCTGGTAACGCAACAGGGCTTCGAGGTCACCGGAGAGCGCCAACTGGCGCAACGCCGTGCGCAACATATCCGCCTGGCCCGGCAACGAGGGGTAGTTGAAGTTCAGGTCGAGCATGCCCGGCGCCACCGTCATCTGCCCGCTGCCCTGCCCCGGCGGCAGCGAGATTTCGCGCACGAAGGTGCCACGCCCGGCTTCACCGCTGACCAGTCCCATCCCCTCAAGCTCCGCATACACCCGGCTGGCGGTGACCAGCGCGAGGCCATGCTCGGCGGCCAGTTGCCGGTGGGTCGGCAGGCGTGTGCCGGGAGGCATGGTTCCACTGCGGATGGCTTGGGCGAAGGTATCGACCAACGACTTGTAGCGGGCGCGGGGCATTGGGCTGTATCCATGACAATTTTTTGATTGTCTCAATCCTCACCCCTAGGATGACCGCAACGCAACCCCTCCTTGTCCGGACGCCTGATCATGGAACGCACCTCCTCTCTCGACACCTTGAATACCAGCGCCCAAGGCTGGATCAACGGCTTTATCGGCGTGGTGATCTTCAGTGGCTCCTTGCCCGCCACGCGCCTGGCCGTGATGGCGTTCGACCCGGTATTCCTCACCATGATCCGCGCGGCCATCGCCGCCCTGCTGGGCGTGCTGCTGCTGTGGCTGTTCAAGGAAAAACGCCCCGCCCGCCAGCAGTGGATGCCCCTGGCGATTGTCGCCCTGGGCGTGGTGATCGGCTTCCCGCTGCTCACCGCCCTGGCGTTGCAATACGTGACCTCGGCCCACTCCATCGTGTTCATCGGCTTGCTGCCATTGGCCACCGCAGTGTTTGGCGTGCTGCGCGGCGGCGAGCGTCCGCGCCCGGTGTTCTGGCTGTTTTCGATCCTGGGCAGTGTGCTGGTGGTGGGCTATGCCTTCGCCCAGGGTTTGAGCGCCGCGCCGGCCGGCGACCTGCTGATGCTGCTGGCGGTGCTGGTCTGCGGCTTGGGCTATGCCGAAGGCGCAAAGCTGTCACGCAGCCTCGGCGGCTGGCAGGTGATCTGCTGGGCGTTGGTGGTCTCGATACCGGTGGTGGTGCCACTGAGCCTGATACTGGCGCCCACGAGCTTCAGCGACATCACGCTGCCCGCCTGGCTCAGCCTGGGCTATGTGGCGTTGTTCAGCATGCTGATCGGCTTTGTGTTCTGGTATCGCGGCTTGGCCCAGGGCGGGATCGCCGCCGTCGGCCAGTTGCAATTGCTGCAACCCTTCTTCGGCCTGGCGCTGGCGGCGGGCCTGTTGCATGAGCAGGTCAGCCTGGGCATGGTGCTGGTCACCGTCGCGGTGATCGGCTGTGTGGCTGGCGCGAAGAAGTTCGCCCGTTAACGCTGCGGCGCGACCATCTTGAACTTGATGTTGATGTCATTGGACACCACGCTGTTGCCGGCCCACTCGCCCTCGCCGATCTTGAAGTCGCCACGCCTGAGGATGAACTCGCCGTCGAACACACCAATGCCGCCCTGCTCCTTGAGCACCACGTCGACGTCCACCGGCCGCGTGGTGCCCTTGATTGTCAGGTTACCGCTGACCGTGTAGCGGTTACCCCCCAGCGCCTTGACCCCGGTGGATTCATACACGCCCACCGGGTAGGTCGCGGTATCGAACCAGGAGGCGCGTTGCAGCTCATCGTTGGCGTCCGGGCTGCCGGCGTCGATGCTGGCGAGCTGTATCCTGAGCAAGGCATGCCCGGCTTCCGGCTGTTGCGTATCGAAGGTCAAGGTGCCCTCGAAGTCGCTGAAGGTGCCGTATACCCGCTGCCCCAATTGCTTGTAGGTGAAGCTGATCTGGCTGGCGGTGCGGTTGACGTCCTTGTACTCCACCGCCTGGGCGCCGGCGCCATAGGCAAGGATCAAGGCGAGGACGGCGACCGGGGACTTTCGAGGTTTCATACAGCACTCCGCAACAGGTAAGGACACAGTATCGAGCTGACACTTCATACCAGGGATTTATTCCCATCGGGCGTTTGTCCTGCTAAACAGAGTAGTCGCCCCACAACAATAAGGACGCTGCATGCACGCCCCTTCGCTCCAGGACACCACCGCGCCGGAAGGCATCTGCTACGGCTGCGGCGGCAGCAACCCCCATGGCCTGCATATCAAGAGCCGCTGGGACGCGGACGGTGTCCACCTGGTCGCCGAACACCTGCCCGAGGCCAGGTACAGCGGCTGGCCCGACCTGGTCTACGGTGGCCTGATCGCGATGCTGGTGGACTGCCATTCCAACTGGACCGCCATGGCCTACCACTACCGCGCCGAACACCGCGAACCCGGCAGCCTGCCGCGCATCGATTGCGTGACCGGCAACCTGGGCATCAAATTCATCAAGCCGACCCCCATGGGCGTCACCCTCACGCTGCGCGCCCGTGTCGAGGGCGACGTGGGGCGCAAAACCCGCGTGATCTGCGAGGTGTACGCCGGTGACGTGCTGACCGCCGTAGGCGACTCGATCTTCGTGCGCGTCGACACCGGCCAACTGGCCGCCGCCGCCCATGGCCGTGACAGCTGATCCTGGTCTACATTGATGGCCACCGCTAATCGAGGACTGCACCGATGACTCGTCTCACCGCGAAAGACTTTGCGCCCGAACTGCTGGAACTCTACGACGGCTACGCCCACGGCAAGCTCAACCGTCGCGAATTTCTCGACCGCGCCGCCCTGTTCACCTTCGGCGGCCTCACCGCCTCGGCCCTGCTCGCGGCCCTGAGCCCCAACTACGCCCTGGCCGAACAGGTGAAATTCACCGACCCGGACATCGTCGCCGACTACATCACCTACCCGTCGCCCAAAGGCAACGGCAGCGTGCGCGGCTATCTGGTGCGCCCGGCCAAAGCGGCGGGCAAATTGCCGGCGGTGGTGGTGGTCCATGAAAACCGTGGCCTCAACCCTTACATCGAAGACGTCGCCCGGCGCCTGGCCAAGGCCGGTTTTATCGCGCTGGCGCCGGATGGCCTGACCTCGGTGGGCGGCTACCCCGGTAACGACGAAAAAGGCGTGGACCTGCAACAGAAAGTCGACCCAACCAAGCTGATGAACGACTTCTTCGCCGCCATCGAATGGCTCATGCACCACGACAGCAGCACCGGCAAGGTGGGCATCACCGGTTTCTGTTATGGCGGTGGCGTGACCAATGCGGCGGCCGTGGCCTACCCGGAGCTGGGCGCGGCCGTATCGTTCTATGGACGCCAGCCGGAAGCCAAGGACGTACCGCGCATCAAGGCGCCGATCATGCTGCATTACGGTGAGCTGGATACGCGGATCAATGAAGGCTGGCCGGCGTATGAAAAGGCGTTGAAAGCAGCCGGCACCACCTATGAGGCGTACATCTACAAGGGGGCCAACCACGGTTTCCACAATGATTCGACGCCGCGTTATGACGAAGCGGCGGCGAACCTGGCGTGGGAGCGCACACTGGGCTGGTTCCGCAAATACCTGGCGTGACGGAGGTCTGAATCTGGGGGGCTTGCTGTGCTGAGGCCTGCTTGCCCCGCGCCGGGCTGCGCAGCAGCCGCATGAGATAGACAGTGACCCCATCGGGGGACAATCCGTCGCCATTACAATGGCTCCAGCCCCGTCCAAAGCCAGACGACGCTCTCACCCTCCACGGTCGGCATCAGAACGCCATGCTCGATGACTTGCTTACTCCCCGGCTTATATTCACACACCCAGGCACCCGGATACGGACAGGGTTGACCGCTGTTCGCACGCATGCCGCTGACAGTCCAGTGCCAGCGCACGACCCGGCCTTCGTGGGCGGGTAGCGGTTCGTTCAACTGAACATCGTGTGCGATGAAGCGGTCGCTTTCAACTTCCCAGCGTCCTGCGCGAGGAGCCGGATCATGGGTATTGGCATAGCGGGCAGGCTCTGATGGTGTCTGATCAAGGTCACGCTGCCATATCACCACATCGTCTGTGGACGCCGCATTGAGGCCTGGCATGATCTCGCCCTGCTTGAAGGCTCGCCGGGTTTCCGCTTGCCCTGGAACCATCCACCATCCGGCTTGAATACAAGCTGTTCCCGCTACCATACGAAGAGGCATTGGCGTAGGGACTTGGACGGAAGACATCGGCGATGGAGCAACGAAGCGCAGTGCTGGCGTAGGCCAATCGCTGTCGAGGTCAAAGCGAGACATCCAGCGACGGCTGTCAGCGTCAGTGAAACGCTCGTTTGGGTCGCCGTCCCATTGGCCGAAGCCCAGCAATCCCAAATCATCGTAGCGGATCGGCTTGAGCAGTTTATTCAAGAGCATGGGCAGTTCGGGCACGCCTTTTTCGACCGGATACAATTCTGGCTGTTCGCCCAGTTCGATCCATTGGCCGCTCTGTAATTCGGTGATGCTGATGCGTGGGTGAGACAGTGTCGTACGCACTTGCTCGCGGGTCAGGTCAAGTTTTTCGCGCCAGTGGTCGGCGAGCAGGAACGCCCATGTGGGGGGGCGGATGCCGTCGAGCAGTTCGCCGCGCATGCTAAAGGCGTAGTCGATATCCAGGCCGTAGAAGCTGGGGGTTAGTGCTCGCTCCCACGTGGTGACGGCTGATCGCGTGCCAAATTCAAGTGGGTTGGCCATGGCGAAGCCACTATAGACCTGATGAGCCTTGAGCAGGTCAATGGTCTTGAGCACAAAGCGGCGCCACGCTTCGCGGTTGTCCAGCCACCATTGCCAGCGGTAATAGAACGTGATTGAGGAGTACGCGGTTTCTCTTCCTTCGTATTTTTTGAACCATGTACGCCAGAAATATCCTGCTGTCGTTGGTGATGAAACATGATTTTTTTCGTCAGTAAAGTTAAAAACAAAGGATTCGTCGTCTAAGCTTTTCCTGGCCTGTTCACGCAGATTTGGCAGGCGTGTGGAACCATATGGGTGTGGGCGTTCCGAAATTGGATGGGTGCCAACGGTGTAAGGCTTGCCGAGGAGCTGTTCGAAGGCTTCGTGGATATCCACCATCAGCAGCGCTTCTTCTTGGTGTTTGTCCGGGCCAGGAGGGAAATAGAAGTTGATGAACGGGCTGACGCTGTGTCGGGCATCGTCTGTCCCCCAATCAGTGTTTGGCCACTCCTTGAGCTCTGCAATGAATTCATCACGCTCATCTTCATC
This sequence comes from Pseudomonas sp. DR208, assembly GCF_019823005.1. NCBI lineage: Bacteria > Pseudomonadati > Pseudomonadota > Gammaproteobacteria > Pseudomonadales > Pseudomonadaceae > Pseudomonas > Pseudomonas sp. DR208. The sequence continues at coordinate 3,185,816 of NZ_CP081944.1, read as the reverse complement.
AAACAAATTATGGGTTGTACTCACGTTCACCTCCTGTTTTTTGTGCCTTTGGATGTAGGGGTCTGTTTGTTATCCGTTTCAAAGCCGGTGCAATCCTCCGGCACCCGTAGCAAGGCCACTTTCTCCCGCCCAATCTTTTTTCGGTTGGCTCCAGTTCTCGGCTGCATAAGCTCAGCGTATTGGTCTATTTGTTTTTGTTTTACCCAATCCCCTGGAAACTTGATCTCGACCGCCGCAAATACATTTTCGATCTCGAACGGTTCCTGGCGGTATTCCACTACCACCAGATCAGGTGCCAGAGAACGCGGGCGAGGCCAGAATGGCTGTATCGCGCTGCCAAACCGTTTGGGGCGAGTTGCTGGATCACCCAGCAACGCTTTTTGGCTGCTTTGGTTGTAATTCGGCTCGGCCTTGAGTGGGCTTCGCCACTCCAGTGCCTCGTCCACGGATTCAAAGAACAGCGAGGCGGTGAACTGCTTGAGTGCAACCTCAATCGTGGTTTCCACCCTATCGCCGGCGATCTTTTTGCGAATGCGGCGCGGCACCTTGATCGGCATCTGTAAGGCAACTGTGCAAACTTGGCTGATGGCTGGGCGAAAAGGCACTTTACGTTCGATGTATTCCTTGAAATTCAAGTTCTCCTGACCTCTGCGAGAAACCGTGCTATTGCCACCCCGGTCCACTGCGGCAAATGTGGAGCTTTTAATATCGATTTCACGCGTCATTGCTTCGATAGTGTCTTGAAGCATGTTTTTGATCTGCTTTCTTCGCTCGTTAATCTCTACTGCGAGTTGGGCCAGCTCGGTGGCAGTCTTGGCGTTTTCATAAGCCTGGTTCGCTCGATAAGCTCGATAGGCTCTGTCGATAACGTGAGCGAGAGTTCGGGCGATGGGGACTACTGGCATCAGTCGAGGTCTCCACTGTACTGAGCAAGAAAGTCATCAGGAAAAATGGCCTCGGCCTCTACGGGTGGGGCTTCATCATCGAAAGCCATCAGATAGGGCTGCCAGGTTTCGGTGATTCGTTGATCGTCGCGCATGATTGCCTTATGGGCCTGCACGGATTTGGATGCCTCGGTAACAGTCCAGTCAGTTCCCCCTTGGGAGCAGGTGAGGCCTTCGGTGAGTAGGGTGGCGCCATCGGTGATGCGATATCGATAGCCCGCGAAAGCACGTTGATCGTTCTTCAGCAACGTGTAACGTCCCAGGAATGCTCCAAGCGGTGCGGGAGGCGATTGTGGATTGCCAAGCGGATTGCCCGTACCGATTGCATCTGTGGTGACGGGGCCTTTGATCTTGATGGTCAGCCCATCAAGGGTAATGCCATTGCTATCAATCGTGATGCTGCCACCGGGGGCTTTCAGAACAATGCGTTCGCCCGATGTGACATCGAACACTGTCGTTTTTTGCTCAATGCGTTGCCCTGCGGATAGGTAGTAGCGGTTCCGGACTGATTGCTCAGCACTGCCTCCGACCTGGATGTTATGGTCAGCGGCAATTTTATCATGCCGGTTGTTGGCAATTTCCTCGACTCGGTCCCCGCCGATGCTGGTGTGATGATTACGCCCCAGCGTCTGAATTCGATCACGGCCCAGTTCCAGATGCTGATCCTGCACAATAGTAATGTGCTCATCGTTACCTACTCGCTCGCTGCGGTTATGGCCGATGTCTACCTGCTCGTCGTGTTCGACCTTCTCGCTTCGGTCGTTACCCACGTAGGTGGTGTTGTTGTTTTTGATATGGACGTTCTTGTCTTTTTCGGCGTGGATAAACACTTCCTGATGGCCCAACTCATCCTCAAAGCGCAGTTCGTTGAAGCCGGGTCCCTTGTGAGTGCGGCTTTTGATGGTCATCCGCGTCTTGTGTTTGGGCAGCTCATACGGCGGCAGATTGGTCTGGCGGTAGGTGCGGCCTATGGCGATAGGCTGGTCAGGATCGCCATCCAAAAAGCCGATGATTAGTTCCTGATTCACTCGTGGCACGGCCATGGCACCCCAGGTCGCCCCGGCCCAGCCTTGAGCGACACGGATCCAGCACGAACTCTGATCGTTGTTTTTGTCCGAGCGGTCCCACGGGAACTGCACTTTGACCCGGCCCCATTCATCGCAATAGATCTCCTCACCGGGAGGGCCGACCACCGTGGCGATCTGTGGGCCGTCGATGCAAGGTTTGTCACGCAGCGGCGCCTTCCAGTCCGAGGTCCAGCGGATGGCACTGGCCTTCATTTCATAAGACGTGCCGAGGCCGCTACCAAACGATTCTTCCTGCAGGCTGGTGTGCTGTTTGCCCTCGTGCTTGATGGCGATGGTGCGCCAGCGATCATTGAAGTCTTCACGCGGATGATCGTTGAGGTCGAACGCCAACCCCGGTTGCAGGCGTTCATCGTCGCCTTCCACATGGGCCAGCTTGGCGTCGTTGCGCAGGGCGGCCAGGCGGGTCTTGGTGAAGGGCTTGCCGGCGATATCGCGCTTGTAGCGGCCGGGGTAGTCGTAGCGTTCGTAGTCTTTGTGCTGGTTGTTCAGGTCCTGGTCGCCGGTGGCGGTGTGCTGCTGGTTGTAGCGCGGGTGGGTGAAGGTGTAGTCGCGCTGCACCTGCACGGCGGTACGTACCTGTTCGGTGTAGTGGAAGCGGGTCAATGCCGGCTCAAGGGCGTCGCCGCCACTCATAGGCTGGTAGATCACCGGGCAATCGGTGTGCGTGCCGATGGTGCCCAGGCCGCCGACGCGGTCGGTGAGAACGAGGGTGTGGCCGTCGGCGCGGTGTTCGAAGGTGTAGAGCAGGCCTTCTTCGGCGGCGAGGCGCGCGATGAAGTCGAGGTCGGTTTCACCGGCCTGTACGCAGTATTCGCGGGGTTGGTGCTCGAAGCAGATTTCGCTGCGGATGTCGGTCAGTTTCTGCTCGGCCAGCACGCTGGTGATGATGTCGGGCACGGTTTGGGCCTGGAAGATGCGCCAGTTGGAGCGCAGCCGGAAGCGCGCCAAGGTGGGTTCGACTACGGCGGTGTAGCGGGTGCGGCGGAAGCCGGTGTCGCCCTGTTGGAACAGGCTGACCAGGCCGTGGACGTAGCGCACCGGGGTGTCTTTGCGCCAGATGGTGAACACGGCGGCCAGGTCGAGCATGCGGTAGAAGTCGATGGCCGGGTGATGGCTGACCAGCTCCAGCTCCAGTTTGAAGGGCTGGGACAGGCCTTCTTCAAGGGTGAACGAAACCACTTCGAAGGGATCGCCCCGCAGCGGTTCGAAGGTGTAACGCAGGTCGCTTTGACGGGGCATGAAACCTCCTTGTGGTGAGTTCGGGTCAGTTGATCAACCAGCTGGCGTCGCCGTTTTCCAGGGTGCCTTCGTGGTCGGTGGTGTCACCGACGCGGGCTACAGCCCGGCCGTTAAAAGTGAAACGTTCTGATCCACTGGCGACAGCGACTGGGCCACACGCTGGACAAGCATGGCCGTGACCGACCAAAACGACGGCAGGCATAGAGCCTCCTGATGGCTTTTACATGGGGGTTAGAGCTTGAGAATTTTGTCCAGTGATGCAAGGACTTCTTGGGTGATGGCGTTCAGTCGCAGGGTATAGATCGTGTAGGCCACGACTAGTACGGCGGCGGCCAGTGCCCATGGCGTCCACAATGGCCACGTGCGTTTGATCCGGTAGTTACGCGGCGCAACGTTGGTCAACGGGTCGGTCAGGCGCTTGGGTGTTTCGCCGCGCAGGGGGCGCAGCAGGCCGTGCAGCTGGTTGATGATTTTTTGTATTTCGTCATCGCCCTTGGCATGGGCGCCATATTTACCTTTGAGACCGGAGATCAGGCACTGGTACATGAACTCCAGCACATGCTGGTACCTGGCCGCTTCGGGGATCATGTTGTTCATAACGGTAAAGAATTTTTCGCCGCCCCACGTCTCCTCATGAAACTGACTGAGCAGAGAGCGCGCACTCCAAGTGGAAGACTTGCCCCAGGTAGTGTTCATGACTACTTCATCCAATAACAGACACAGGCTGTAGGAGTAGGCCTTGAGCATGCCAGCGTCGTAGTCGAGTTGGTTGACTTCTTCCATGATCGTGGTGATCTGGTTGCTGACGCTTTGGTACAGCGCGGGCACATCGTTATGCTGGTCCAGACGGCGCAGGCGGATTACCAGTCCGATCAGGGGCGTGGCGGCGTCGCACAACGGGTTCCAGGCCAAGCCACGCATATCGAATTCGGGATCTGCGAGCAGCGGTTCAGGTTTGGTGCCAGGAGACGTCGGTTCAAGGGTATTTTCAGGCGAGGCGGCAGGTGTTGGTTCTGTGTGGATGGCTCTGTTGGATATGGCGTCACTCATCGCGTGCACTCTTTATATCTATTTGGTTGAGAGTTGCAACGCCAGTCCTGCATGGAAATTCGCTGCTAGAGCCACTCTAGGCAGACAAGATTTTGAGCTTCAATAGGTCATGGAGGATCAAGAGCCGTCCTACAATTACTGATGTAATAGGCTGTCAGTTTTGACTGTCTTTGATGGGTGTTTTTCAGCGGCGGATGTGGGTAGGAGCGAGCTTGCTCGCGAAAAAACCGAGAACGCCGCGTAAAACCAGAAGCACTGCGTGATCGTTGACGCTCTTCGCGAGCAAGCTCGCTCCACAGCAGGGGCACGTCAGTGTTCCAGTGCATAGCGCCGACAATGGTCGAGATAACCCTGCTCATGGCTCCCCACCAGTTGCACCACGCTGGTCCACAGCCACGACGGCGCATCCAGCTGTCTGGAACGGTTCTCCTGCAACACCGCCATCCAGTCCTTGCGGGTGTCGCGGTCCATCTGCCGGGCATGGGCGACACCCACCACCCGCGCCAGGTAACCGGCGGCGTGCATGGCGTCGATCTCGCTCAATTCGTCCAATTCCAGCTTCATGTCCTGGGGCAGCAGTTCGCGGATGAAGAAACCGTTGTCCAGCATCCGCGTCGCCACCATGCGCTCCCCCAAACTCGGTGACAGTTGACGGGCCCCCTCAACCACCCGGCGGCCATTGTCCCTGGGCATCTTCGCCCGTGCCACACGGGGCGCCGCCGCGCCGACGGCCTGCTTGATATCGATCAGGCAATATTCCTGGTCGTCCTTGTCGCCCACGCCGAGCAAGGCGGCATAACGCTGCAGGCCCAGGGAGCTGCAGCCCTTGACCCAATAGGCCGAGTCCAGCAGCTCGACCCTGGCGTCCTTGGGGCGGCCTTTGAGTGACGTCACCAATTGATGGATGTCCGCGGAGGCACAGAGCGTTTGCAGCGCGTGCTTTTCGGCCCGCGACAGCGACCAGAAATGCTTGCCCAGCGGAATACTCGGGCGAGCGTTCTCGATGCGTTCACGCGCCAGGTTCTTCCAGGTGCGCGCCACGGCGCTGCGCATGCCCGCCTTGACCTGGGACGGACGCGGCGGCGCTTCGTCAGGCTTGTCTTTGAATGCCTGTTCGTAGCCCACCATCATTTCTTCGAGCATGCGCGCGGTGGTGACGCCGGGCAGGTCCGAGCCGCGTGCGGCGGTGGCCAAGGACAGCGCCAGGCGCACCAGGTCGTGGGCCGGGTTGCCGATCACCGTCTGGTCAAGGTCGCGGATATGCATATCGATGCGCCCCTTGATATCACCGGTAGGCCCCAGGTTGCCGGCGTGGCAGTCACCGCAGATCCAGATCGCCGGGCCATGGGGCAAGCGGCGCCCGCTCTGGCTGTGCAGCCATTCGTAGAATTGCACGGTGCTGCCGCGCACGTAAGCGTGGGCAGAGCGGGCCATTTTCAGGTTACGTAGTTGGGTCAAGTGCGGCAGGCGGGCGGAGGGGCGCGGTATCTTCATGGAAAAACTCAGTGCAGGTGTTGCGGTAGAGCGCTGGCCCTCGACAAATGTTTCATTATGTTTCAAAAAAAGCATTTCAATCTTCCGCAGCCATGTCCCGCAACCAGCCTTTGAACGCCAGCATCGCCGCCGTCTCGGCCCGCGACTGCAAGCGCGTCAACCAGTAACTGCCGGTGGTGATGCCGACATCGAACGGCTGGCGAATCACATCGCTCTCCAGTTGCCGCGCAAACATCATCGCCGGCGCCAAGGCCACGCCGAGGCCTTGCAAGGCCGCCTCCATCATCGCCAGCGAAGAATCGAACACAATGCTGCGCGGCAGCAGGGTATCGGCGGGCAAACCGGCAGCCTGGAACCACAGGTTCCACTCATCGGCGCGGTAGGACCGCAGCAAGGTGTGTTTCAAGAGGTCGGCCGGTGCGTGCAGCTGTTCGGCCAGTTGCGGTATGCAGAGTACGGTAAGCGGGGCCTCCAGCAGTTCGCAGGCATCCGTACCGTGCCAGGCGCCGGCGCCGAAACGGACGGCGTAATCCAGGCCTTCGGCGGCCACGTCGACACGGTTGTTGTGGGTCGACAGGCGCAGGTCGATAAACGGGTAGCGCTGCTGAAAATCCGCCAGGCGTGGCAGCAACCAGCCGACCGCGAACGTGCCGACCGCACCGACGGTGAGGACCTCGCGGTAATGCCCGCCTTCAAATTGGCCGAGGGTGTGAGCAATGCGGTCGAAGGACTCGCGCAACACCGGCAGCAGGGTTTCACCTTCGCGCGTCAGCATCAGCCCTCGTGGCAGACGTTTGAACAAGGTGACATTCAGTTGCGCCTCCAGGCTTTTCACCTGATGGCTGACCGCAGCCTGGGTCACACACAACTCGATGGCCGCCCGGGTAAAGCTCAAATGGCGGGCCGACGCCTCGAACGCGCGCAGGGCGTTGAGGGGCAAATGGGAACGCAGCATGTCCTACCCTAGATTTTCTAATGGCAGCTGCAAGATATCATCGTTTGTCGAAGGGACCGAACCTGACTAGATTTGCCACGCCTGCGCAGGCCCCGATCGTCAGTGCATCATTTACATGGAAGCGAATAACCATGAATTCCAACGTTAGAAATTTCCTGATTTCAGCCTTATTTATCAGCTCCGGCACCTGCATGGCCGCCACCGACCTGCGCCAGGTCGTAGACAGCAGCGTCGACCCCCTGATGCAGCAGCAAGGCATCGCCGGCCTGTCGGTGGCGGTGGTGAACAAGGGTAAGGTGCAATACTTTAACTACGGCGTCGCCAACAAAGACAAACAACAGCGCGTGACCGAAGACACGCTGTTCGAGATCGGCTCGGTGAGCAAGACCTTCACTGCCACCCTCGGCGGCTACGCTGCGGCAAGCGGCAAGCTGAAGCTGTCGGACATGGCCAGCCAGCATCTGGCCGCGCTCAAGGGCAGTGCCTTCGACCGCATCAGCCTGCTGCAATTGGCCACCTACACCCCTGGCGGCCTGCCGCTGCAGTTTCCAGATGCCGCCGACAGTGCCGGCACCATGCTCAATTATTTCCAGCACTGGAAACCCACTTACGCCCCAGGCGCACAGCGTCTGTATTCCAACCCCAGCATTGGCCTGTTCGGCTACCTCAGTGCGCAAAGCCTGGGCCAGCCGTTCAACGTCGCCATGGAGAAAACCCTGCTGCCCAAGCTGGGCCTGACGAACACCCATGTCAGCGTGCCGGCAGACAAAATCCCTACCTACGCCCAAGGCTACGACAAGGACCAGAAACCCGTGCGCGTCGGCCCCGGCGCGCTGGACAGCGAAGCCTATGGCATCAAGACCAGCACGCAGGATCTGGCGCAGTACGTGATGCTGAACATGCACCCGCAAACCCTGGAGAAACCGCTGCAACAGGCCATCGCCACCACCCACACCGGTTACTACACGGTGAACGGCATGACCCAGGGCCTGGGCTGGGAGTACTACCCCTACCCGATCACGCTGCAAGCGCTGATGGAGGGCAACTCCACACCGATGGCCATGGAGCCGCACACGGTGAAATGGTTGGCCCCGGCCCAAGCGCAGCCGGCCAACGTGCTGTACAACAAGACCGGCTCGACCCGTGGGTTCGGTGCCTATGTGGCCTATGTGCCGAGCAAGGACATGGGGGTGGTGATTCTGGCCAACAAGAACTACCCGAATGCCGAACGGGTGAAAGTGGCCCATGCGATCCTGAGTGCGCTGGACCACTGATGCACACGCCCCGCAGGAACCGGCAAGCCGGCTCCTGCACGTTGGGTTACATACCGAGCCAATGCGGCAGCGCCAGCGAAATGAACGGCAAGTACGTGACCATGATCAGGAACACCAACAGAATCATCAGCCACGGCATCGCCGCGCGGATGGTCTGCCCCAGGGTCAACCCGGTCACCGCCGAGGTCACGAACAGGTTCAGCCCCACCGGCGGGTGCACCAGGCCGATCTCCATGTTCACCACCATCACGATCCCCAGGTGGATCGGGTCGATGCCCAGCTTCATGGCAATCGGGAAGAAGATCGGCGCCAGGATCAGCACAATGGCCGACGGTTCCATGAAGCTGCCCGCTACCAGCAGCACTACGTTGACCATGATCAGGAAGCCAATCGGCGTCAGCCCTTCGGAGATCACCCACGCGGTGATTTCCTGGGGGATCTGTTCGGTGGTCAGCACATGGGCAAACAGCATGGCGTTGGCAATGATGAACATCAGCATGATTGCCAGGCGCCCGGACTCCAGCAGCACTTTGGGACAGTCGCGCAGCTTCATGTCCTTGTAGACGAACAACGCCACGAACGCCGAGTATACCGCCGCCACTGCGGCCGCTTCGGTCGGGGTGAACATGCCGCTGTAGATGCCGCCGAGGATGATCACCAGCAGCAACAGGCCCCAGAAGGCGCGGCGTGCGCAGGTCAGCCATTCGCGGAACGTCGCCCGGGGCTGGGCCGGCAGCTTCTTGATGCGTGCGACGATGTAGATGGCGATCATCAGCATCAGGCCCAGCAACAGCCCTGGAATTACCCCTGCCATGAACAGCTTGCCGACCGAGGTTTCAGTCGCCGCCGAATACACCACCATCACAATCGACGGCGGGATCAGGATGCCCAGGGTGCCGGCGTTACAGATGATCCCCGCACCGAACGCCTTCGGGTAACCGGAACGCACCATGCCCGCCACGGCAATCGACCCCACCGCCGCCACCGTCGCCGGTGACGAACCGGACAGCGCCGCAAACAGCATGCACGCCAACACCGCCGCAATCGCCAGGCCGCCACGAATATGCCCGACACAGGCGTTGGCAAAGTCGATCAGCCGCTGCGCCACCCCGCCGGTGGTCATGAACGCCCCGGACAACAGGAAGAACGGGATCGCCAGGAAGGTGTAGGCGTCGGAGGTCTCGAACAGCTTGATCGCCAGGGAACTCACCGAGTCCTGGCTGAACATCAGGATCGACACCGCACCGGACAGCCCCAGGGAAATCGCGATGGGCACGCCGAGGAACATGAACACGAACAACAACAGAAACAGACAGAGCACGGCCATCAGTGACGCTCCTCATGACTGCCGGCCAATTTGCTGGCCTCACCGGCCTCGTCGGCCAAACCCAGCCCGACCTGACGGTGGGTAAGGATGCGGTAGAAAATTTCCAGGTAGCGGATAAACACCATGGCAAAACCGATGGGCACGATGATCACGATGTCACCGACGTCGATGCCGTACTGGTCGAGGTCTTCGGCGCCGATATGGGCGGTCATCACCGCACTCACCCATTTGTAGCTGGCGATCATGAACAGCCCGGCATAGGCCAGGCAGCACAGGCAGGCGAACATCCCGAGCACGCGTTGCACCGGGCGCTTGGTCAGCTTGACCAGGGCGTCCACGCCCAGATGGCCGGCGGTGCGCACGCCGTAGGAAATACCGAAGAAAATCAGCCAGCCAAACATGGCCTTGGTCAGCGCCACGCTCCAGGTCATGTCCTGGGCCCAGGTCATGGTGTGGTCGCCCAGGGCAGCGAAGAAGGTGCTGCTGAAGGCCCACTTGTCCGACAGGGCAAAGAACAGCGTGTAGATGTTGTTGAGCATGACGTAGACGAATGTCACCAGGGTCATGGCTGCCAGCAGGAAGGCAATGAAACCTTCCTCCAGGTGCTCCCAGACGCGCCTTAGCGTTTGCATGGCAAAACCTCGCGAAAGCAAATGAGATATCGATATGTGGGAGGGGGCTTGCCCCCTCCCACATTGGGGGTTACCGATTGGAGGCGTCTGCGGCCTTGATCAGATCAGCCCCGATCTCACCTTCGAACTTCTGCCACACCGGGCGCATGGCTTCGCGCCACAGCTGGCGTTGCTCCGGGGTCAGTTCGATGATTTCGCTGGTCTTGGCGTCGACGATCTTCTGCCTGGCCGACTGGTTCAGCGCCTCGGCCTGCTTGTTCACCTCGACGGTGACCTCGACCATGATCTGCTCCAGGGTGCTGCGGATGTCCGGTGGCAGGCCGTTCCAGAACTTGGCGTTGGTGATCACCATGTAGTCGATCAGGCCATGGTTGGACTCGGTGAAGTACTTCTGCACCTCGTTGACCTTCTGGCTTTCATAGTTCGACCAGGTGTTCTCGGTGCCGTTGACGGTGCCGGTCTGTAGGCCCTGGTACACCTCGGCGAAGCTCATCTTGCGCGGGTTGGCGCGGATCGCCTTGAACTGCTCTTCCAGCACGCTGGAGGCCTGTACGCGGAACTTCAGGCCACGGGCATCCTTGGGCTCATGCAGCGCTTTGTTGGCCGACAATTGCTTTAGGCCGTTGTGCCAATAGGCCAGGCCGAGGATGTTCTTGTCCTGCATCGAGGTCAGCAGTTCCTTGCCCTGGGCCGCCTGGAAACGGTCGACAGCAGCCAGGTCATTGAACAGGAACGGCAGGTCATAGATCTGCACCTGCTTGGTGTATTGCTCGAACTTTGCCAGGGACGGCGCCAGCATCTGCACGTCGCCCAGCAGCAGCGCTTCCATCTCCTTGCCATCGCCGAACAGCGACGAGTTCGGGTACACCTCGACCTTCACCTTACCGGGCAGACGCTCTTCGGCGAGCTTCTTGAACAACAGCGCGCCCTGGCCTTTGGGGGTGTTTTCGGCCACCACATGGGCGAACTTGATCACGATCGGGTCCGCCGCCTGAGCCAGGCCTGCGGCAAACAAGGTGGCGGCGCACAGCAGCGCCCGGGAGAGCTTGAGCATGGAAAATTACCTTCTTATTGTTGTGTTGTAAGGCAAGGTGCCTGATGTGACGCGTGTAGTGAATTTCGAATTTTAGATACCTGCGTTCGGAGTGGCCGAACGCTGCGCCTGGGCCGCCAACAACCTTTGTGCACGCAGCAACACCGGCGCATCCACCATCTGCCCATCGATCTGGTAGGCCCCTGCCCCATGGGCGCCGGCGTCCACCACCCGCTGCGCCCAGGCCAGGTCTGCGGCGCTCGGTGCGAGCGCTTCATGGATCACGGCCACCTGCTTGGGATGGATACACAACGCCCCGGCAAAGCCCATTTCATAGGCATGCCGGATCGAACGGCGCAGGCCCTCCGGGTCATCGATGGCCGGGTGGACGCCGTCCAACGGCGCGACCAACCCGGCGGCGCGGGAGTGTACGATCAGCGCCAGGCGCGCCTGGTCCAGGGCGAACTGCGCAGCCGGGGAGTTGCTGCTCAGGTTCAGGTCCAGCGCCAGGTCCAGCCCACCAAACGACAGGCGCTGCACCTGCGGCGCATGGGCGATCTCGGCCACAGCCAACAAGCCACGGGCGCTTTCGATAATCGGCCAGATCACTTTGCCGGTGGCGGCAACCACCGCTACCTGCGCGGCACTTTCAACCTTGGGCAGCAACACCCCCGCCACATTCGCATGGGCCTTGCAGAACGCCACATCCTCAAAATGCTCGGCATGTTCCGGCGCATTGATGCGCACCCACACCTGGGCAGCGGGGTTCGCCGTCAAAAACACCCCGAGGTTATCCCGCGCCTGGCGCTTGAGCGGCTCTTCCACCGCGTCCTCGAAATCCACGATCACCGCATCGGCCCCACTGGCCAGGGCTTTGGAAAATCGTTCCGGTCGGCTACCGGGTACAAACAACGCCGAACGCACCAATGGCTTTGGCATGACACAATTCCTTATTCAGATAACGCCGCGCGCGCGCAGGCTGTCGATGGCATCGCCGGAGTAACCGAGCTGATCGAGAATGTCCTGGCTGTGTTGACCCAATGCCGGAACGCCGTCCATGCGTGGGGTGAACGCGGCATTGCGGGCCGGCGGCAACAGCGACGGCAGCGGACCGGCCGGGCTGTCGACTTCACGCCAGCTGTCGCGCGCCTTGAGTTGCGGGTGGTCCCACACGCCTTGCATATCGTTGACCCGGGCGCTGGCGATCTGCGCCTCCTCCAGGCGCTGGATCACCGCTTCCGCATCCAATTGCGCAAAGCGGTCGACGATGATCTGGCGCAACACTTCACGGTTGGCCGAGCGCTTGAAGTTGGCGCTGAAACGCTCGTCCGCCGCCAGTTCAGGCGTGAGCAGCACCTTGTCGCAAAACGCCGCCCATTCGCGCTCGTTCTGCAACCCCAGCATGACGGTGCCACCATCGCCAGTGGGGAACGGCCCATAGGGGTAGATCGTTGAGTGCGCAGCGCCAGCACGCGGTGGCTGCGGTGCGCCGTCGAAGGCGTAATACATCGGGTAGCCCATCCACTCCACCAGGCTTTCCAGCATGCTCACGTCGATGCGACTGCCTTTGCCGGTCTTGCCGCGCAGCAGCAGCGCCGAGAGGATGCCGCTGTAGGCGTACATGCCTGCCGAGATGTCGGCGATGGAACAACCAGCCTTGGCCATCTGGTCGTCGCCAGGGCCACCGGTCACCGAGAGAAAACCGCCTTCGCTCTGGATCAGCAGGTCGTAGGCCTTCTTTTTCTCGTACGGCCCGCCCTCGCCGTAGCCGGAAATATCGCAGACGATCAACCGTGGGAAACGCTCGTGCAGCGCCTCGAACGACAGGCCCATGCGCGCCGCCGCGCCGGGCGCCAGGTTCTGCACCAGCACATCGGCATCGGCCAGCAGGGTGTCGAGGATATCGCCTGCCTCGTCCTGCTTGAGGTCCAGGGTCAGGCTTTCCTTGGAACGGTTGGTCCACACGAAATGCGAGGCCAGGCCGCGCACGCGCTCGTCGTAGCCACGGGCAAAGTCGCCGGCGCCGGGGCGTTCGATCTTGATCACGCGGGCGCCCAGGTCTGCCAACTGGCGTGTGCAGAATGGCGCGGCAATCGCATGTTCCAGGCTGACAACGGTGATGCCGTCCAGCGGTCTCGGGTTAGTCATGACAGTTCCTCAGAGCCAGTGGGCCATGGACGTGGCGTTGCGCAAATCCCAGACCTTCTCGATCACGGCGTTGGCCTGGGCCGGTGTGCGGGCGCCGCTGAACTGGCTCAGCCGCTGGAATTTATCCGCCAGTTCCGCGCGGCTCAGGGTGTTGCCCGGGTCGCCCTTGGGCTCGTCGATAGCACCGTGCAGCGTGCGACCCTCCACCGTGGTGACGGTGACGCGGCCGAGCCAGCGTTGCGGGTAGGCGCCGTCGACTTCGGGGTCGAGGGTCATGCTGACCTTGTCGCGAAAAGCCGAGACGGCTGGATCGGTCAATGCCAGCTCATGGAACTCGGTGAGACCGGCCTTGCCATGCACGCCAATCAAGCCCAGCACGGTGCCCATGGAGAACTTGGCCTGGTGCACGCTGGTCGGTACGTTCACGCGCCCCAGCACATCGATCGCGCCTTGATGCACGCGGGTTTCGACGCGGGCAATATCGGCGGCGGCGAGACGTTCGCGTTGCATCAGGTCCAGCAGCGCATCGGCGGCCGGATGGGTATGGCGGCACGAGGCGTGGAACTTGAACGAGGTTTCCAGCAGCGCCCAGCGACTGCCAAGGCCGGCGGACAACCTGCTCGGCTCGGCATCGCTGGACATGCCCGCCGCCAAGCCCTGGTCACCTTCCAGGATATTACGCGCCCCCGTCAGCCCATCCGCCGTCAGGTATGCGGCGAGCAACCCATCCGCTGCCGCCTTGGCGGTGTGCAGTTGTTTGGAGTCGGCGGCATCGCGCAGGAACTCCCACAAGCCGGCGGCCTGGGTGCCCGCGCTGCCGAGCAGGTTGATGAATTGTTCCTGGTTGAAATCCAGCAGCTTGCCCACCGCGACCGCCGCCGCCAACGTGCCGACGGTGGCCGTGGTGTGGAAGATGCGGTAATGGGAGCGCCCCATGAATTCGCCGATACGGATACCAGCCTCGTAGCCGGCCACCGAGGCCAGCAGCAAGTCACGGCCGGATTTGCCCAGGTCCTGGGCGGCGGCCAGGGCAGCCGGAAACACCACGGTGGCCGGGTGCAACACGGAGCTGTTGTGCAGGTCATCCTGCTCCACCAGGTGCGACGAAGCACCGTTGACCAACGCGGCGAAGTAGGCGCTGCTGCCGGCGCCATTGACGATCACTTGCGCCGGGCCGCTGCTCGGCCCCATCTTCTGCGCATAACGCTCGAACAATGGAATCGGATGCGCGCCCTTGCTCGCCAGCGCCGAGGCCAGCCAGTCCAGGTACAGGTCTTCGGTGCGCGCCAGGACGTTTTCGGGCAACTGTGCGTAGTGCAGGTCTGCCAGGAAGCGACACAAGGCTTGGGTATGGCTCATGGTCGGGCCCTCAGAAGCTGCGTGGCAGTTCGAGCAAGTGCTCGGCCACGTAGGACAGGATCAGGTTGGTGGAGATCGGCGCCACCTGGTACAGGCGCGTCTCGCGGAATTTGCGCTCCACGTCGTACTCGCAGGCAAAGCCGAAACCGCCGTGGGTTTGCAGGCAGGCATTGGCCGCCTCCCAGGACGCCTTGGCTGCCAGGTACTTGGCCATGTTGGCGCTGGCGCCGGCATGCTTGCCGCTGTCGTATTCCTCGCAGGCACGCCAGCGCATCAGGTCAGCCGCTTCGATCTCGATATGCGCTTCGGCAATCGGGAATTGCACGCCCTGGTTCTGCCCGATGGGCCGGCCAAACACCACGCGGTCACGGGCATACGCGCTGGCTTTTTCGATAAACCAGCGGCCGTCGCCGATGCATTCGGCGGCGATCAACGTGCGTTCGGCATTGAGGCCGTCGAGGATGTATTTGAAACCCTTGCCCTCTTCGCCGATCAGGCTGTCCAGCGGCAACTCCAGGTTGTCGAAGAACAGCTCGTTGGTCTCGTGGTTGACCATATTGGCGATGGGCTGCACGGTCAGGCCGTTGCCGATGGCTTCGCGCAGGTCCACCAGGAAGATCGACATGCCTTCGGATTTCTTCTTCACCTCGGCCAACGGCGTGGTGCGCGCCAGCAGGATCATCAGGTCGGAATGCTGGATCCGCGAGATCCACACCTTCTGGCCGTTGATCACGTACTTGTCGCCACGCTTGATCGCGGTGGTCTTGATCCTGGTGGTATCGGTGCCGGTGGTGGGCTCGGTCACGCCCATCGATTGCAGGCGCAATTCGCCGCTGGCCAGCTTGGGCAGGTAGAAGCGTTTCTGCGCTTCGCTGCCGTGCCGCAACAGGGTGAACATGTTGTACATCTGGCCGTGCACGGTGCCGGAGTTGCCGCCGCAGCGGTTCACTTCTTCAAGGATTACCGAAGCTTCGGCCAGGCCCAGACCGGAACCGCCGTATTCTTCGGGGATCATCGCCGACAGCCAGCCGGCGTCGGTCAGCGCCTTGACGAAGGCTTCGGGGAAGCCCTTCTCCTCATCGATCCGGCGCCAGTAAGCGGCATCGAATTCAGCGCACAAGGCGCGCACGCCGTCGCGGATGGCATTGAGTTCTTCGTTGTCATTCGGGTTCATCTGCGGCTCTCCGCCTGTTGTTCTTGGATTATTCGAAATGCACCTGGGCTTGCTGCGCCAGGCCATCGGCGTTGCCGGCCCACAGCTGGGCCACACCGGTTTCGGTCACGCGCCCGCCCACTTCGAAGGGTTGCGGCGCGATCAATGGGCGCACGCCGCGATAGGCAAACCGGCGCAAGGTGGCGTCGGGACGGGCGCGGCAGAACGCACGCAGGCCCAGGGTGGCGATCAGCGGCCCGTGCACCACCAACCCCGAATAGCCTTCGGTGCCGGTGACATAGGGGTAGTCGTAGTGAATTCGGTGGCCGTTGAAGGTCACCGCGCTGTAGCGAAACAGCAGGGTCGGCGTGGGGTCGACGGTTTCGGACCACTCGCCCTGCTCCAGCGCCTCGCCGCTGCCCGATTTGGGCGGCGTGGGTTCGCGGTAGACGATGTCCTGTTCCTCGCGGATCGCCAGGCGGCCTTGCTGGGAGTAGTCGTGGCGCACGGTGACGAACAGCAGCGCGCCAGTGCGGCCGGTCTTTTCTTCGACCTGGGTGATGGTCGACACCCGGGTCGCCGCCTCACCGGCACGCAGGGCATGCAGGAACTCGATGCGCCCACCGGCCCACATGCGATTGCGATTGTCGGCTGGCGGCAGGAAGCCGCCACGGGCCGGATGACCGTCAGTGCCCAGGGCGGTTTCCGGCAGTGGGTCCTGGAAGAAACACCACTGCCACAGCGGCGGGATGTCTGCGCCGTCTTCGGGCACGGCTTCGCCGAAGGTAGCGGCAATACGCTTGAGCAGGTTATGGCTGAGGTGGTCGTGGGCGGTTTCGCTTCGGCCGATCCAATCGGTGGCGCTCATCGGGTGCAGGTCCTCGGGCAGTGAGTGTCTGCCCCGGATCATGCAAGGACGCACCCGTTCCGGGAATTTGCATTTCAATAAACCAGCGTTCGGTTATGCTGAACGCCGCCATCCTGTCCCGGGAGTCTTGCATGCACTTCGATCTGGCCGACCTGCGCCTGTTTATCCACATCGCCGAATCCCCCAGCCTGACCCAGGGCGCCAAGCGTGCGTTTCTTTCGCCGGCCGCCGCCAGTGCGCGGATCAAGGCCCTCGAAGGCCAACTCGACACCCGCCTGTTGTACCGCGACAGCCGTGGCGTGGAGATCACCCCGGCCGGGGAGCGCCTTCTGCACCATGCGCGGTTGATCATGCGCCAGGTGGATTACCTGAAAAGCGAGTTCACCCAATACGGCGTGGATTCGGCCGGGCATATCCGCATTTTTGCCAACACCACGGCGGTCACCGAATTCTTGCCAGAGGTGCTGGCGGGCTTCCTGTCCCAGCGCCCTGGCGTAACGGTGGACCTGCAAGAGCGCCTGTCCCGCGACATCGTGCGTGGTGTGCTGGATGGCACCAGCGACATGGGCATCATCGCCGGCCCCGTGGAAGCCTCGGGGTTGCAGGTGCTGCACTTCAGCACGGATAAACTGGTGCTGATGGTGCCGGTGGGGCATGCACTGGCGCAACAAACCTCAGTCACCCTGGAACAGACCCTCGCCTACCAACACATCGGCCTGCATGAAGGCAGCACCTTGCTGAGCTTCTTGCGTGAACATGTCGAGCGACTGGGCAAACACTTGTCGCTGCGCATCCAGGTGTCGAGTTTCGAGGCGATCTGCCGCATGGTCGAAGCCGGCGTGGGCATCGGCATCATTCCCGAGTCCGCCGCTGTGCGCCACAGCCGTACCATGCGGCTGGTGGCGGTGAAGCTGGATGAGCCCTGGGCAATCCGCGAGCGCAGCATCCTGGTGCGGGAGCTGGAGGCGCTGCCCGGCACCATTCGGGCGTTGATTGCCACGTTGATGCCGGACTCGGTCAGTGCAAGCTGAGGTTACGCAGACGCGCACCGTCCACGGTGACATGGCTCAAACGCCCCTGGTCATCGAATAACAGCCAGCCGTCCTCGGTGCGACGGATGTTCACTTCGTAACGAGGCCAGTGCAGCACCGCACACAGGTGGTCACTGGCGCGATGGATAAAGTGCCAGCGCGTGTCGCGTTCACCAGCGATATAGCCGAACACCAACCACTGCGCGTCGAGGGCAACGCGCACCGGGTCGCCGTCGAAGAAACCTTCGTCACAGCCCGGCATGCGATACCCCTTGCGGTTGCCATTGACATCCAGGATCAGCGTCGGCTCTTCGTCATCGCGACACCTGATCCCGTACTCGATGGTTTGGTCGAGTGCACAGTACAGCGCGTGGCTCTCCTCCGACTGCGCGGATGCCGGATCGCGCCCGGCCAAGCGACGCTCAGGCAAGCGATAGTGCCAGCGTTCGACACCCTCGCGCGGGTTGTAGAGCCAGAGGAATTCATTATGTTCGTTGCTCTTGAGCGCGCGCAGCGCGCCCGGCAAGTCGCTGACATGCCACAGGGTCTGAAAGTTGCGGTCCACGTCCACCACGCGCAGTTGCCGGTCGTGACCGAGGGTCCAGGCGCTGCCGTCAAACTGCTCGGCGAATACATCCAACACCTGCACGCCCAGATCGGTGGCGGTACGGTTGACCAGGTCGAGCTTGCTGATGCGCCACACCCGGTCACGCCGGGCCAGCACCAGCGCCATCTGCCGACTGTGGGCCAGGACAATCCGCTGGGCCGGCACGGCGAAGTGGAACAGTGGCTGGCCGCTGGCATCCGTCACCATCGCACCGGCCTCGCCCAGCGCCACCAGGTAACGCTCGTCATCCAGCGCCACCGCGTCGTATATCGGTCGGCTGCCCTGGGTCGGGGCGGTCCACTCCAGCGCGTCGCCCACCCGTACCAACGAGCGCATGGCAGGCCGCTTGAGGGCCTGGCCAGGCAAGTCCGCCTGCAATAATTTATCGCGGCTCATCTTGACCAGCGCTTGCAGCTGATTGAAGTTCAGCCCGCCGCGACCACTGAGTTGGTCGGCGATCACCGCGTGCACGGTGGCACCGGCCAGCCAACTCAGGGCAGCGGCATCGGATTTGTGCGCCAACAGGGCGTGCGCCAGGGCATCACGCTCGGCGTATCGGTCGGGATCGTCACGCAACTGTTCGATCCACGGCCCATAAGCTTCCAGGGTCTGCGGCAGCAGAATCGCGCGTTTGACCAAGGCGCCCATCGCCAGCCGCCCACCGGCCGCTTCGGCATCCAGCAACCATTGCGCCGCGCGCGGGCGCTCATCCGGCAGGCTCCACACCACCTCGACGGCTTGCAGCCACAGGCCCTTGGCGATCAGCGATTCGGCCCACTCCAGGCGCAAACGCTCGGCAATCTGCGGCTGCCTGGCCTGGAGCAACACCACGGCATCGGCAAACGCATCGTCACGCCGTGCCACCAATAAGGCACGCTGCCAGTTCTCGGCCAGGCACAGCAAGCGCACGATGACCGCTGACGGCATGTCCCAGGCCAGGGCCAGGTCGGCAGCCTGTTGGTAACGTGCGTGTTTTTCCAGGTAGTCGAGGGCTTCCTGCCGCTCCTTGAGCAGTTCGGCGAGGACAAATACCGCTTCTTCGATCCGGTTTTCCCGGGCCAGGCGCTCGTAGGAGCGGCGATAGACCTCGCGCAGGTGCTCGGTCAGGCTTTGTTCGAAGTGATAGGCGCGGCCTGGCCCGCTCTGCTGGCTGAGGGTCAGGTCCTCGCGCCGCTGCGGCGTGCCGAAGTTCTGTTCAGCCTCCGGTTCCTGGCCTCCCAGAGGAATGGCATGGCGCAAGGCTTCGGCAAAATCACCGTCCTCGAACATCTCCAGCATGCGCTGCATGTAGGCGGCCTGGCGTTTGCCGTAGAGCCTGGACAATTTTGAACGCTCGGTCAGACGGGTCAGCCAACGGCGCCAGGCGGAGGGTTTATACCGAGCCGGTCTGGCCCGCTCGGCGATGCCCGGATCAGCCGGTGCTGAAGGCACGGCGCCGACGGGCCGCACGCCTCGACGCAGGTATTTGTTGATGCCCATCAACAAGGCAGTGAACACCGTTGCGCCTAGCAACATACCCAGGATCACGCGGCTGATGTCTTCAGTGGTCGAAGCAGGAATCGGCGTCAAGGGTTGGGATTGGCTGTGAATGGCCATCCAGATCAACCCGGCGACCAACGCCAGGGTAGCGCCCAGTTTCAACGCTGGGTACTGCGCGGGCGCCTCACTGGCCCATGGCTGGGCCGCCTTGGGAGGCGCTGCTTTCGGCGCTGGCAGTTGGCGCTCCAGCAATGCGCGGATCACGCCTTCCTGCTCGGGACTGACCGGCGCCAAGCCGCCAAGGATCTCACGCACATCGGTGATGTCCGGCACGGGCAGCAGCGGCACAACCGGCGCATGACAATCGAAGGTATCGAGTAAGGTGTAGGCACTGATCTCCAGCCACAACCCAGGTTCAAGGACCTCGGCGTCGCGCAGCTGCAAGGCGTGAACCTGGCTGCCGCGCACCAGCCACAAGTCGGCGGTGGGTAAAGCACGCAGCTCGTCAGCGGTCAGCCGTGCCGAACACAACCCACGCCCCTGGCGGACCAGCGGCCAGCCGGCAAGGGTCTGGCAATCCAGTGCGACGGGCGCGCTGAACTGCAACACATCTCCGTCGGCAAAACGGTAGGCAGCGGCACCCGTGCGCCAGTGTCCGAGGATCAGGCGAGCCCGCTCCTGCGTGGTGAAGCGGTCAGCAGGCAACCACACACCGTCGATGGACTGGTGGCCGGTCAGCAGCGGTCGGCGGATCAGCAGGGGTTCGTGCTCATGCATGGGCAGGCTCTTGTTTCAGGTCGCACATGACTTGCAGACGCATGTCGCGCTCGGTGACGTTGAACACCAGTAGTTCCCGGGCGGTGGTCAGCACCGCCACCAGCCCGCTCATGGGACAGAAGCTCGCACGGGCAATCGGTGCGGAGGTGGTGAACAGCGTCTGTTGCAGGCCTTCCGAGTACAGGCCGACGGTGTGCTGGTTCGGGCCCAGCAGTACCAGTGCATAGCACTCCTGCGCGGCCACGTGGTGATGCAGGCCGATAGCACTCCAGCCCGGCGCCAAATCGATCTGCGCCCTTTTCGCGGGGAAGCTGTCGTGGGTCACCAGGCGCCAACTCTGGCGGCCATCATGGTGAGTGAGTAATGCGCACCCGCCAAAGGTGTACTTCCAGTGGGCGGTGCTGGCGAACAGTACCTGGCTAACCCCGGCCGCTGCACCGACCGCATAGCCGGAACTGCGGACACCGGAGGCTGTTGCGGGGTACGCCACCAGTTGCCCGGCCTCGCTGCGGGCGTAGACCAACGACAAGGCATCCAGCTGCGCCAAGCCTATGACATTGTTGGTCACCGAGAAAAACGCGCCCCTCGGTCCATGACCGGGACGCTGCCAGTGGGCGAGTTGACCATTTGTATCGAGCACATACAGGCGTTCCGCTTGTTGGCCGCGCAGCCACACCGCGGGCAGCAAGGTCGCGGTGCCCGGTGGCAAGTGCAGCTCTTCGCGTGCAGGCTTGTTGGCGGAAACAAGGCCGGGGATATTCCAGAAGGTCAGGATCTGGCCATCACCGAGCACCGCACCGAGGCTGCGATAATTAAACGCGGCGGCAAACACATGCTGGTGCTTGCCCCACAGGCGACGGCGCACCTCCAGGGCTTTTTTCTGGTTTTTGTGCGGCAGCTTGATCACCGCCATGCCATGTTCGTCGAGCAGG
Organism: Pseudomonas sp. DR208; assembly: GCF_019823005.1. Lineage (NCBI taxonomy): Bacteria > Pseudomonadati > Pseudomonadota > Gammaproteobacteria > Pseudomonadales > Pseudomonadaceae > Pseudomonas > Pseudomonas sp. DR208. The sequence goes on along the minus strand of NZ_CP081944.1, from coordinate 3,164,426 downwards.
CGCAGGGCGACATAGTTGCCTGAGCCGGAGATGACCGGTGGCAATGTCAAAGCCACCCGCGCCACCCGCCCGCTGGCGGTGGGCGCCGGGGTATGCGCGGCGTTTTCGAACTGGCCCTTGAGCAGGCGCACCGATTGTTGCTCGTCGGGCATGGGCAGCGACACGCGTCGTGACTGCAAGGCAAAAGACAGACTGCGTCCGTCCAGGTTGCGCGCAATCTGCACGCGGTGGGTGCAGGTCTTGGAATCGGTAGGCGGCAAGCGCTGGCCGACCACCCAGCACTCTCCCACCCGATGTTCGGCCAGGGCGTCACGCCAAGCCAGCCAATGGGTGTCGCTCACCACCTCATAGGTGCGGGCTTCGAGCAAGCGCTTGAGTTGCGCCGACGAGTCCAGCTCATGCAACACCGACGTGCCCTGCAGAATGCCCCAGCGCAATTGCGCCCCCGCCTCCTCGGCTCGCCGCGCCAGCAATATCAGCAGTGCCAGGTGTACCAGGCGCGCGGCGCCCAGTTGCAGGGGGCCGGCGTCGAACAACACCACGATCAGGCGGTTCGCCGCCTGGGCGCGGTACTGTGGCGCGAGGAACATATGCTCGCCGCCGACCGCCCGGCGCAGGAACTCATCGGGCACTTCATCGGCCAGCAGCCATTCGCTGGACAGCAGCCGCTCATAGGGGCCGCGCCGGTGTAGGTCGCCCAGGCCGTCGGGCTCCGGCACACCGCCCTGGTGCAGGCCTCGCAGCGGTCCCAACAGGGGGTTGAGGCGGCCCAGCAGGTCGGCGAACACGGGTAACTGTTCCGGGGCAAACCATTCCAGCCAGTGCCGCCAGGGTTGCAGCGACTCAGGCAGTTGCATGGGTGACTCCCCAATAATCAGCGATACGTTGCACAAGGGCGGGCGAAACAGCCAGCAAGCGGTCCAGCGGGACCACGGCCGCAGGCTCATGCCACACCAGCAGTGGCGAACGCTTGAAGCGTGCTGAAAAGGCCTGGCCCAACAGGTCCTGGGGCACATCCGGCTCCCAACTGGTCGGCAACCAGAGGTGTGGCGCGCTGGCGCTGGGGGCCGCGTAAGCCACGCCGTCGACCCACGGCAGATCAGCCGTCGAGCCCGTCACCACCAGCACCTCACCGTTGGCCGTGGCGTGCAGACGCGCGGCGAGTCCAGCCTCCAGCAGCGCCAGGCGCCTGAGCATCCGGCGTGCCGCATCACCCCAGGCCACGGCGGCTTGCGCCTCGGCGGGTGCCTGGCGTGAGCGCCAGCGCCAAGAATGGGTCAACGCACTCATTCGGCAGGTGTCAGCAAACGTGTGAGTTGCCCCCGTGCCTGCTGCAACGGCTCGGGCATCGTCTGGCTGTTGAAGTTCGCATCAATTTCGCGCAACAACCCTTCGAGCGCCGTACTGGTCGGCGGTTCGCTGCGGGCGAGATAGTCTTCGGCGGTTTCCAGCAGGCGATTCAAGCGTGACATCGGCTGCAACGTGGCCTCTTCCACCGCGCTGAACAGATGGCTGTTGCTGGAGGCGGCAAACAAGTCGCGCAGCACTTCACGACCGTGTTGCTGGGTAGCCTGGGTTGGCAACACGTAAAGCAGCGGCCACAAGTCAGCGTCGCTGGCTTCGAGGCGGCCGCCGAGCAACGCGGCAGCGGCGATCAGGCGTTGGGATTTGACAATACGCCGGTCGGACAGCTGGATACCGGCTTCGCGCAAACGGCGAATGGCCTGGGCCAGTGCCGGGCGCACGACGCTCAAGTCGACGTGTTTCAAGGCCTGGCCGAGGGTGTCCAGTTGCGCTAGCCCGAGTAACTGCTGCACCGGGCGCTGCTCCGACTGCCAGCCACCGGCCAACATCGCCTCCAATTGGTTGTCCGGCACCGACTCGACAAACAGGTGCAACAGGAAACGGTCACCAAAGGCCGCCAGCGCGTCATCGTCCGGCAGGCCGTTGGCCGCGCCGACGCACACCCGCAGCGGGCATTGCACCTGGGTATGGCCACGGCGGAAACGCCGCTCGTTGAGTACGCCGAGCAAGGTATTGAGGATCGCGGTGGAGCCCAGGAAGACTTCGTCGAGAAACACGATGTCGGCTTCCGGCAGCATGCCGCTGACATCGGTTTCCACCGTGCCTTCGCGCAGCTTTTTCAGGTCGACCGCGCCAAACAGTTCGGACGGTTCGGTGAAGCGCCCGAGCAGGTACTCGAAATAGCGCCCGCCCATGGACTGCGCGACGCGCCGCACCACTGCGCTCTTGGCGGTGCCGGGTGGCCCGATCACCAGGATATGTTCCTGGGCCACCGCCGCCAGCACGATCAGTTCGGCCAATTGCTCGCGCCCCACCAAGCCTTCGGTTGCGGCACGTACAGCGTGGCGGATTTGCGCGGCAGCGCTTTGCAACTGAGCAATCATGGGCGTCTTCCCTGAAACCAAAGCGCTGAATCTTGCCTGAGGCCAAGGTAATAGCAAAGCGTTGTTACATGTTCTTGTAAGGAGTCAGCCGTGCTCATGGGCTGGTGCGTTAACACTCTTTGACAGTTTCTCGACAAAGCTGCCAAAGACCTCCGGGTGTGGCCTCCCTAGCATTCGAGCATCCAAACCACCTGCCGGGTGCTCTTCATGCTTCGCACATTGCGCGGTATTCCATTGCTCGGTTGCCTGCTGGGCAGCATCGGCTGCCATGGGCAAGCCTCTGCCCCGCCGCCGATCCCCAAGGGCGACTACAGCGCGATCATCCGCTACCTGCAAACCCGCATCCCTCGGGACATGGCCCACGCCAACGTGCCCGGTTTGTCGATTGCCCTGGTCAATGGCCAGGAGTTGATCTGGGCCCGTGGGTTCGGCTTGGCCGACAAAACACTGGGCGTGCCGGTGACGCCGAACACGGCGTTTCGCGCCGGTGCGATCTCCAAGCTGCTCACCGCCAGCGCCGCCCTGCAACTGGTTGAACAGCAGCGGCTGGCGCTGGATGCACCGATCCAACAGACGTTGCGCGAGTTCTATGTGCGCTCGCGTTTCCACACCGACCAGCAGGCCGCCGACCGCGACATCACCTTGCGCCGCCTGCTCAGCCATCAATCCGGCCTGCCCAGCGAGCACCTGCGCGACCTGCGCAACAGCTATGCCATGGGGCAGATGCCGATGCGCCTGTCCGGCGTCTGGCTGAGTACACCGCCCGGCACCCAGGTGGCCTATTCCAACCTGGGTTATGCACTGGTCGGCGCGGCGATCGAGCGCAGCAGCGGCAGAGCGTTCGAGGCCCAATTGCAACACAGCCTGCTCAAGCCGCTAGAGATGAACCAGGCGAGTTTTATCGGCACCGCCGCACAGGTGAGCTATCGCGCCCAGGGCTATCAGGACGGTATCGCCAGCACCGACGCGCAGGTGCGCGACCTGGCGGCCGGCGGCTTATGGGCCAGCCCCAAGGACCTCAGCCATTACGTGCAGATGCTGTTCGCCGAGGGTCTGTACAAGGGCAACCGGGTGATGAACCAGCGCTCCATCGATGACATGTTCACCCAGCAAAACACCGGCAACGCCCTGGACTTCGATTGCCGGATCGGCCTGGCCTGGTTTCTCGCACCGTGCGGTGACGAGCCGGTCGGGCCTGGGGTGCGCACCTATCAGCACAGCGGTGGCGGCGATGATTTCGCCGCGCAGTTGACCGTGCTGCCAGACCAGCAACTGGCGGTGATCATCATGGCCAATGACAGCAACGCCGAAGACCTGGTTGCCACGTTGGCCACCGACACCCTGCGCCTGATGCTCCAGGCGCAGACCGGCGAGCCGGTGTGCAGCGAAGATTGCCAGGCGCCCCGTCACGGGCTCAAGCTGCGCCAGGTGCCGGCCGCCGTCGACCGCCAGCGCCTGTCCGGGTTTTACGCCACCGCCTGGGGCGTGTTCCGCATCCGGGACGACGCCGGTCGGCTGCGTGGCGAACTGGCCGGCTACGACTTCGAGCTGCTGCGTGACGACCACGGCTGGCTGCGCGCGCAGAAGAAAGTCCTGGGGTTCTGGCTCAAGGACCTCGGCGAACTCGGCCGCGTGCAGTTGGATGTGATCACCGTGCAGGGCCGGCAGATGCTCACCGCGCGCAGCCACGGCCAGCGCATCGCCATCGGCGAACGCATCGACCCGCCACCCTTGCCCATGGCCTGGGCCGACACCGTCGGCACCTACCAAGTGCTCAACACCCACGAGCCCGATGCGCCGTTGAGCGGCATCAGCGTGCGCCTGGAAGAAGGTTTCCTGGTGATTCGCGGCCAACTGCACGACGAGCCGCTGACCGACTACATCCTGCTGCCCGTGGACAACGCCCATGCCGTGCTCGCCGGCAACGGCTATGGCCTGGGCGACACCGTCAGCCGCCAGGTCAACGGCCTGAGCGCCTCGGGCTACTCCTTCAAACGTACCCATCCACCCTTGAGTTTCTGACCGACATGAAAACCCTGATGAGCCCCAAAAACCTCTGCCTGTCCCTCACCTCGTTGTGTTTGCTGGCAGGCGCCGACGCTGCACTGGCCGAGGACTGGACCTACAGCCTCAAAGCCGGCGTGGCCAATCTGCCGCGCTACAGCGGCAGTGACGAGCGCATGACTGCCCCGGTGTTCGGCGGCGCCATTGTCAGCCCCTGGGGAATTTTCCTCGATACCGACAAGGGCCTGGGCTGGGGCTACGAAGGCAACGCCTTGAGTTTCAGTGCGTATGTCGGCGCCAGCGCATCGCGCAAGGACAAGAACGAATCCCTGCACTTGGGCTCCAAGCGCCTCAAGGGCATGGGCGAAATCAAGTCACGCCCGCAACTGGGCGTGAGTGCCCACTACAATCTCGGCGGCGCCATTGTCGGCGCGACCCTGGAACATGCCCTCAAGGAAGATGACCACAAGGACAGCGGCAAGGCGTTCACCCATCTGGAATTGAGTCTGGGCACCACGCTGTACGAGGGGCGTTATGGCTCCGTCGATGCCAGCATCAACAGCCACTTTGGCGACCGGGACTATATGCAGACCTGGTACGGCGTCACCACCGGCCAAGCCGCGCGCAGCCGCTTCAAGGCCTACAAGGCCGGTGCCGGCAATATCAGCAATGGCCTGAACCTGGCCTGGAGCCTGCCGATCAGCGAGCACACCGAGTTCTCGACCTTGCTGGATGTGCAGTACCTGGCGGATGAAGCGGGCAAGAGCCCGATTGTGGAGCGGCGCTTGCAGACGTCGGTGATGAGCGTGCTGGAATACACGTTCTGATTGGATAGGTGGGAGGGGACTTGCCCCCGATGGCGGTGGATCAGCCCACATCGCTATCGGGGGCAAGCCCCCTCCCACACTTGATCTCCATTGAATGTAAAAGCGCTATTCGGCGTAGGCCCAGGTCATCCGGAACGACGCGCCGCCCCATTCCGAATCCTGCACTTGCACCTGGCCGCCGTGCCACTGCGACACCCGCTGCACCAGTGCCAGGCCCAGGCCGAAGCCACCGGTACGACGGTCGCGGCTGTCGTCCAGGCGCATGAAGGGCTGGAAGATCTTCGAGCGGCCTTCCTCCGGCACACCAGGGCCGTCGTCACACACCCGCACTTCATAGCCGCTGCCGAACTTGACCAGCGACACTTCCACACGCCGCTCGGCATACCGAATGGCATTGCGCAGCAAGTTGATCACCGCCCGCGCCATAAAACGCGGTTCGATCTGGATGTAGTCCACTTCGCAGGTGCGCAACGACAACTGGATACCGGCGGCTTCGGCCTCCAGCGCCACGCTGCCGATCACACTGTCGAGCCAGCTGTGGGCCTCGATGCGCTCGCGGGTGACCTGGGTGGCGCCGCGCTCCAGGCTGGCGTAGGTGAGCAGTTCGGAGACCATTTCTTCCAGCTCGCCCAGGTCGGCATACATGTCGGAGATCAGTTCGCCGCGCAGACGCGGGTCGATTTGTTGCTTGAGCTGGTCGAGTTCGAACGACAGGCGCGCAATCGGCGTGCGCAGCTCGTGGGACACGGCGTTGGTCAGTTCGCGCTGGTTGGCGATCAGGCTTTCAATGCGTTCGGCCATCTGATTGAAGTGCCCCGCCAGCTCGCGCACGGTGGAACGGCGCGGCAGCAGGATGCGTGAACCGAGGTCGTTGTCACCGAAGCGTTGTGCGGCCAGGCGAATATGCTCCAGGTCGCGCCAGTGCGGGCGCACCCAGAAATACAGCACGATCGCCAGGCACACCCCGAGAAAACCATAGGCCCACAGGTAGAGCCACTTGGGCTCTTCCGGCAGTTTGATTTCCAGCAACTGCGGGCCACCGTCAATGCTGGCGAGGAACTCCATGAAATCACCGCGCACCACCAGCAAGTCAGCGGCCAGCAGTTGTGTCTCGCGCTCGGTGAGCGCCTGGGTGTCCTTCTGGACCAATTTCAAGTGCAGCCCATAATGGGGCTGCAACTCGGCCAGCCGGGCCTGGCGTTGGTCGGCGCCGAGCGGACGCAGTTGCTCTACCAGGGCATACGCCGGGCCGCGCAAGGCTTCGCGGTTATAGGTTTCGTTGGCTTCGGGCAGCAGCTCGTCGAAGGTGTAGTTGACCAGCCAGATCGCCCCCGCCAGACCGAGGGCCAGGATCACATACAGGCGCAGAAACAGCCGCAGCATTTAAGCCTCCCACGCGAACGGGTTGAACAGGTAGCCCTTGCCCCAGATGGTCTTGATGCACACCGGTTCACGGGGGTTGTCGTTGAGCTTGCTGCGCAGTTTGCTGATGTACACGTCGACGCTACGGTTGAGGCCGTCGAACGCGATACCGCGCATGCGGTTGAGGATGTCATCGCGGGACAGGATCGTGCCTGAGTTGCTGGCCAGCAGCCATAACAGCTCGAATTCCATGGTGGTCAGATCGATCTTGTCATCCCCCAGGCTGACCCCCCGGCAACTGCGATCGATGGCCAACCGCCCGAACGCCAGGGCACCGCGCACCGTCGGCTCCGGGGCCTGGCGCCGTTGCAGGGCACGCAGGCGAGCCAGCAGCACGGGCGGCTTGATCGGCTTGATCACATAATCGTCGGCACCGGACTCCAGGCCCAGGATGTGATCCAGGTCATCTTCCTTGGCCGTGAGGATCACAATCGGCGTGTCAGACACCGTGCGGATCCCACGGCACACATGCAGGCCACTCTGGCCAGGCAGCATCAGGTCCAGCACGACGATCTTCGGCTTGAACGCCAGGAACGCTGCAAGGGCCTCATCGCCCCGGTGCTCCACGCGCACCTCGAAGCCATGCTGCTCCAGGAAGTGCGCGATCAGCCCCGCGAGTTTTTCGTCGTCTTCAACGAGCAAGACCTTGCCCAGCCCCAGGTTTTCCATAAGTTCTCAGTGTGCAGACGCAGATTGAAGAGCGGGCATTATAAGTGGCAAGCTGCCCAACTTAAGCAACTGGCCAGCCGTTGCCGACGAAGCTTCATGCTTTTAAGAGTTTTTAACAAATACCCCCCACTCTTTAACGCCAGCCACAGGGAGCTGTATGCGCAAGGATTACCTGGCGTTCTTTGTTTCGCTGTTCCTCTCGCGGTTGGCGGACCAGATCCTGCTGTTCATCGTGCCCCTGATCGTATTCCAGACCACGCAGAGTGTAGCCTGGGCCGGACTGGCATTCTTCGTCGAGTCGCTACCGCGTTACCTGGCGTTCCCAGTGTGTGGCGCCTTGTGCGACAAGTTCGCGCCAGTGCGCCTGCTGCAGATCAGCCAGGTTTACCGGGCGCTGGCGTGTGTGCTCGCGGTGGTCTTGCATGGGGTGTTCGATGGCCTCTACTGGATTGTCCTGCTCTCGGCGTTGTGCGGGGTGCTGACGACCCAGGGCATCATGGCGCGGGAAGTGCTGATGCCGCACATCTTCGCGCACTACAGCTACGCCAAGACCCTCTCCTACTCGCAGATCGCCGACCAGAGCGGGCTGGTGCTGGGGCCGCTGGTGGCGGCGCTGATGCTGGAAGTCTGGGCCTGGCATTGGGTGGTGCTGGGAGTGGCCGGATTGTTTGTACTGGCCGACCTGGCGATGCGCGCGTGGCAACGCTCCAGCACGGCGCACCTGGAAACCTTCGAACAGCATCAGGATATCTGGCTACAACCCCTGAAGATTGCGTTCGGGCATATCCGCAGCCTGCCGGACTTGAAACGGATCATCACCCTGGCCGTGGGGGTGAACCTGATCATTGGCGTCACCTTGGCCACATCGGCGGCGATGGTCACCGGCCACTTTGCAGCAGACAAGGACGCCTATGCCCTGCTGCAGGCAGCGGGTGCACTGGTGACCATCGGCATTCTGTTTTATCTGGCCCGGGCCGGCCTGCCGTTGAAAGTGCTGGGTGGCTTGTCGTATTCGATGATCGGGATGGGGGCGTTGATCATGGCCGCAAGCCCCGGCGTATGGCTGTATGCCGTGGGTTTCCTGCTGGTAACCGGTTTCGACAAGATGTTCAACGTCTACCTGCGCAGCACCCGCCAGCGGGTGATTCCCGTGCAGGACTTCGGCAAGACCGTGGGCGTGATCACCCTGCTCAACAACCTGCCGCAACCCTTGGCGGGCCTGGCGGTGGCGTTGCTGGCGGCGCCGCTGGGGACGCAGGCGGTGATCCTGCTGTTGGCCGGGATCGCCGCATTGCTCGGTGTGGCCGTGGCCTCAGGCTGGCACGCCACTGTGAAAGCGGAACTCGATGTCGGGTGACTCGATCAGGTCCTGCTCGGTCGCCCTGACCCGCTCGATCACCTGGGCGATGTCCTTGGCGTCGCCGTACTGGTACGCCAGCTTCAGGTAACCCTGGAAGTGCCGCGCCTCGCTCTTCAGCAGCCCGAAATAGAACTTGCCGAGTTCTTCGTCCAAATGCGGCACCAGGGCTTCGAAACGCTCGCAACTGCGCGCTTCGATAAAAGCACCGACCACCAGGGTGTCCACCAGTTTCACCGGTTCATGGCTGCGCACCACTTTGCGCAAGCCCGAGGCGTAACGCCCGGCATGCAGCTGGCGCAGCTCGATCTTGCGCTTTTTCATCAGGCGCATGACCTGCTCGTGATGCACCAACTCCTCGCGGGCCAGGCGCGACATCATGTTGATCAGGTCGACATGGCTGTAGTACTTGGCGATCAGGCTCAGGGCGGTGCTGGCGGCTTTGAATTCGCAGTTCTTGTGGTCGATCAGCAGGGTTTCCTGATCGGCCAGCGCGGCCTGGACCCAGGCATCAGGGGTGCGGCAACCGAGGAATTCGTGGATTTCTGGCAGGTTCATCGGGCTCACGGGCAAAAGGATCACAAAAGGCCGGCGATTATACCGACCCCGCCGCAGACCACCAGCCACCGGCCTTGATGTGCATCAACATGACGTGCGCGCGCCAGCAACTATAGTTGTTCCAGGCCCCGCCCTTTTTTATGGAGATCCCGATCATGCAAGCCATCCGCAGCATTCTGGTGATCATCGAGCCCGAGCACTCGGAAAGCCTGGCCCTCAAGCGCGCCAAGCTGATCGCCGGGGTCACCGACGCGCACCTGCACTTGCTGGTCTGCGACAAGAAGCATGAGCACTCGGCGCTGCTGGCGCTACTCAAGGCGGGCCTGCAGGAAGACGGCTACCGCGTCAGCACCGAGCAGGCATGGAATACCAGCCTGCATGAAACCATTATCGACGTGCAGCAGGCCGAAGGCTGCGGGCTGGTGATCAAGCAGCATTTCCCGGACAGCCCACTGAAAAAAGCCCTGCTGACGCCGGCGGACTGGAAGCTGCTGCGCTATTGCCCGAGCGCGGTATTGCTGGTCAAGACGTCTACACCCTGGATGGGCGGAAAGATCCTGGCGGCGATCGACGTAGGCAATACCGATGGCGAACACCGTTCGCTGCACAACTCGATCATTGACCATGGCTTTGATATCGCCAACCTGGCCAAGGCGCAGTTGCATGTGATCAGCGCACACCCGTCACCGATGCTGTCGGCGGCGGACCCAACATTCCAACTCAAGGAAACCATCGAGGCGCGGTATCGCGAGCAATGCAGGACGTTCCAGGCTGAGTTCGATGTGGATGACAAGCACCTGCATATTGAAGAAGGCCCTGCCGATGTACTGATCCCCTACCTTGCCCACCAATTGCCGGCGGCGGTTACCATCCTCGGCACCGTGGGGCGCACAGGTCTTTCCGGGGCGCTGATCGGTAACACCGCAGAGGTGGTGCTGGATGCCCTGGAGAGTGATGTGCTGGTGCTGAAACCTGACGAAGTGATGGACCGCCTGGTGGAGCAGGCCACCAAGGCCTGATGCCGACCTTTCAAACAATGAAGATAAAAAATGTGGGAGGGGGCTTGCCCCCGATGAGGGTGTGTCAGTTGATACATCCCGGGCTGACACACTGCCATCGGGGGCAAGCCCCCTCCCACAGGGGTTATCCGTTGTCAGTTGGAAAACACATCACGCAGAAAGCCGGGCGCGATATAGCGCTGGTAATGCGCCTCGGACAGGATAAAGAACTCACGGTCAATCGCGTCGCGCAGGTCCGGCAACGGCCAATCGCGAAATTCCGGTAATAGCACCATCCCATACGCCTCCAGGTTGGAAATCACCCGCGCGCCCCGGGCGATCAACTGGTAGGCCCAGCAGTACTCGGACTGGTGCGGCACGAAGCGGATCTTGCGCTGTTCCAGCTGGCCGCGCAGGGTCTTGGGGTCGAACACCTCCAGTTTGCCGGCCATCACCTGCACCAACAGCTGCTCCAATCGCAGCCAGACCGCGCGTTTTTCTTCCTCGTTATAGCCATTCCACTGGATCACTTCGTGGTGGAAGCGCTTGCAGCCACGGCACACCACATCGCCGTAAACCGTGGAGCACAGGCCGACGCAGGGGGTCTTGATGGTTTGGTTGGACATGGGTAACGACACGCAGATCAGCAAAACAATGCGCCATGTTAGCCCTTTGTCTAAGCGTGATCACCCAGCAAACTTGGTCAGGCAACTTACCTTTAGAAATTTTTTGCCGTAGAATCATCCGGCCTTGTAAGGCGCCAATAATCCGCTGGAAGCTGTTTTCAAAGCGTCACGAGCACAGTCGTTCCTTCAGAACGGTGTTGGCGCGGGCCCTGACTCGGTAGGTCAAAGCCCTCGCCAACCCTCATCAGCTCCGTTCTGCAGGCGTAAAACTTTGAAAGCAGCTTCTGTGAGGAATGCCGGCAGCGCTGGCTTTGCGGCCCAAAAAGCCCCCGAGCGCATGCGTGCCGTTCATTTCTGGATGAGCGTCCCGTGGGACCACTGATGAGGGTAATAACTGTGCTTGAAGCCTACCGCAAACATATCGAAGAGCGCGCAGCCCTGGGTATTGTTCCCCAGCCGCTTAACGCCGAACAAACCGCAGGCCTGGTCGAGCTGCTGAAAAATCCCCCGGCTGGCGAAGAAGAATTCCTCGTTGACCTGATTACCAACCGCATTCCACCAGGCGTTGACGAAGCTGCCTACGTCAAGGCCGGTTTCCTGTCTGCCCTGGCCAAGGGCGAAGCCACTTCCCCCCTGATCGACAAGAAACGCGCCGTTGAACTGCTTGGCACCATGCAAGGCGGCTACAACATCGTGACCCTGGTCGAGCTGCTGGACGACGCCACACTGGCTCCCGTCGCCGCCGCCCAACTCAAGCACACCCTGCTGATGTTCGATGCGTTCCACGACGTGGCCGAAAAAGCCCGTAACGGCAACGAACACGCCAAAGCCGTGATCCAGTCCTGGGCTGACGGCGAGTGGTTCCGCAACCGCCCTACCCTGGCCGACAAGATCAGCCTGCGCGTATTCAAGGTGACCGGCGAAACCAACACCGACGACCTGTCCCCTGCGCCGGATGCCTGGTCCCGTCCCGACATCCCACTGCACGCCCTGGCCATGCTGAAAATGGCCCGTGAAGGCATTGTGCCGGACGAGCAAGGCAAGACCGGCCCGATGAAGCAGATCGAAGAAATGCGCGGCCAGGGCTTCCCGATCGCCTACGTCGGTGACGTGGTCGGTACCGGTTCCTCGCGTAAATCCGCGACCAACTCCGTACTGTGGTTCTTCGGCGACGACGTTCCGTACGTGCCGAACAAGCGCGCTGGCGGCTTCTGCTTCGGCAGCAAGATCGCCCCGATCTTCTACAACACCATGGAAGATGCCGGCGCACTGCCCATCGAATTCGACGTTTCCAACATCAACATGGGCGACGTGATCGACCTGTACCCGCATGCTGGCAAGGTCTGCAAACACGGCACCGACGAAGTCATCACCACCTTCGAAATGAAGACTCCGGTGCTGTTGGACGAAGTCCGCGCCGGTGGCCGTATCCCGCTGATCATCGGTCGCGGCCTGACCGACAAGGCCCGTGCCGAGCTGGGCCTGGGCCCAACCGACCTGTTCAAGCTGCCTGAAGCGCCTGTCGACACCGGCAAAGGCTTCACCCTGGCGCAGAAAATGGTCGGCAAGGCGTGCGGCCTGCCAGAAGGCAAAGGCGTTCGTCCTGGCACTTACTGCGAACCGAAGATGACCACCGTGGGTTCCCAGGACACCACCGGTCCGATGACCCGTGACGAACTGAAAGACCTGGCGTGCCTGGGCTTCTCGACCGACCTGGTAATGCAGTCGTTCTGCCACACCGCGGCCTATCCAAAGCCGATCGACGTGACCACCCACCACACCCTGCCTGACTTCATCATGACCCGTGGCGGTGTATCGCTGCGTCCAGGCGACGGCATCATCCACAGCTGGCTGAACCGCATGCTGCTGCCGGACACCGTGGGTACCGGTGGTGACTCCCACACCCGTTTCCCGATGGGCATCTCGTTCCCGGCCGGTTCCGGTCTGGTTGCGTTCGCCGCAGCCACTGGCGTGATGCCACTGGACATGCCGGAATCGATCCTGGTGCGCTTCAAAGGCAAGATGAAGCCTGGCATCACCCTGCGTGACCTGGTTCATGCCATTCCTTACTACGCGATCCAGTCGGGTCTGCTGACTGTAGAGAAGAAAGGCAAGAAGAACGCCTTCTCCGGCCGCATCCTGGAAATCGAAGGCCTGAACGACCTGACGCTGGAACAGGCTTTCGAGCTGTCCGACGCCTCGGCTGAACGTTCGGCTGCCGGTTGCACCATCAAGCTGTCGAAAGAGTCGATCACCGAATACCTGAACTCCAACATCACCCTGCTGCGCTGGATGATCGGTGAAGGCTACGGCGATGCACGCACCCTGGAACGTCGCGCCCAAGCGATGGAAGCCTGGGTCAAGAACCCTGAGCTGATGGAAGCCGATGCCGACGCGGAATACGCCGAAATCATCGAGATCGACCTGGCCGACATCAACGAGCCGATCCTCTGCGCACCGAACGACCCGGACGATGCCCGCCTGCTGTCGAGCGTTGCCGGCGAGAAGATCGACGAAGTGTTCATCGGTTCGTGCATGACCAACATCGGTCACTTCCGCGCGGCCGGCAAGCTGCTGGAGCAGGTCAAGGGTCAGTTGCCAACCCGTCTGTGGCTGTCGCCGCCGACCAAGATGGACGCTCACCAACTGACCGAAGAAGGCTACTACGGCATCTACGGCAAGGCTGGCGCGCGCATGGAAATGCCGGGCTGCTCGCTGTGCATGGGTAACCAGGCACGTGTTGAGCCGAATTCGACCGTGGTGTCGACGTCGACCCGTAACTTCCCGAACCGTCTGGGTGACGGCGCCAACGTCTACCTGGCTTCGGCCGAGCTGGCAGCGGTAGCTTCTACCCTGGGTCGCCTGCCGACCGTCGAAGAGTACATGGGCTACGCAGCGAAACTGGACACCATGGCCAGTGACGTCTACCGCTACCTGAACTTCGACCAGATCGCCGAGTTCCGCAAGATCGCAGCAAGCGCCAACATCCCGGTGATTCAAGCCTAAGGTGTTGATGTGAAAAAACGCCGCGTATCGTGAGGTACGCGGCGTTTTTTATGCCTGGAATGCAGTACAAATGTGGGAGGGGGCTTGCCCCCGATAGCAGTGGGTCAGCCAATAAATCCGGCACTGAGACACCGCGATCGGGGGCAAGCCCCCTCCCACATTTTTACCGCGTCAGGTTTAAGCGAAGAACGAATAGACCACCGCAGTAATCGCCACCAGGCCAACCGCCGTGACGAACACATTGGACGCCTGCCCCCGGTACTTGGCCATGGCCGGCACCTTGCGAATGGCATACATCGGCATCAGGAACAGAATCGAAGCAATGATCGGACCGCCCAGCGCCTCGATCATGCCGAGGATGCTCGGGTTCAACGTGGCAACGATCCAGCACACCACCAGCATGAACGCCGCCGTCATGCGGTCCAGGCGCTTGGCCTCAGGGCGACGACCGGTCTTCAGCACCAGCCCCTTGAGGCCTTCACTCGCACCGATGTAATGCCCCAGGAACGACTTGGCAATCGCCACGAACGCAATCAACGGCGCTGCGAACTCGATGGTCGGGTTATTGAAGTGGTTGGCCAGGTACGACAGGATCGACAGGTTCTGCGCCTTCGCTTCGGCCAGTTGCGCCGGCGACAGGGTCAGCACGCAGCTGAATACGAAGAACAGCACCATCACCACCATCAACAGGTGCGCGCGGGACAGGATCTGCGAGCTGCGTTCATCGGCGTGGGCGCCGTACTGGCGCTTCTGGTCCACCGCGAAGGCCGAGATGATCGGCGAATGGTTGAACGAGAACACCATTACCGGGATCGCCAGCCACAACGTGTTGAGCAGTGCGGACGGTGCGGGGATGACGCTAGCGGTGCTGAGGATGCCGCCGTTCCAGTGCGGAATCAGGTACACCGCCAGGAACAGCAACGCGACGATAAACGGATACACCATCAGGCTCATGGCCTTGACGATCACTTGCTCGCCGCAACGCACCACGGCCAGCAGGCCGAGGATCAGCACGAACGACAGGATCGCCCGGGGCGGTGGCGCAATGTGCAGTTGGTGTTCCATGAAGCTGCCGACCGTGTTGGTCAACGCCACGCTGTAGATCAGCAGGATCGGGAAGATGGCGAAGAAGTACAGCAAGGTGATCAGCGCACCGGCCTTGATGCCGAAGTGTTCTTCCACCACGTCGGTGATGTCGGAACCTTCACGGCCGGACAGCACGAAGCGGGTCAGGCCACGGTGGGCGAAGAAGGTCATCGGGAACGCCAGCAGCGCCAGGATCACCAGGGGCCAGAAGCCGCCCAGGCCTGCGTTGATCGGCAAGAACAGCGTACCGGCGCCAATGGCGGTACCGAACAGGCCAAGCATCCAGGTGGTGTCCTGGCGGCTCCAGCTTGTGAGGGTTGCAGGTGTCGTTGCATAGCGTTCGTCGACGCTATTGGCCTGATCATTCATCCGGTCGGATCTCCGCATTTACACGGCCGGGACGAGTCAGAAAAACCTGACAGGCAGCGCCCCGACCATAGAAGGGGCCGGATTGTCCGGGATTCTTCTGAAGAAGCAAAGACTTAGCTGAGGAACGGTGGTGCGGTGCACGCCCGCAGGAGCGGCTGTAGACGGCGGTTTTCGGGGCCTGTGGCTGAAGGCAGAATATACATTCCCACACCAATCTATTTTAGAATCACGGCTGTTACTGTAGTTTTCACACAACGCCCGCCGCTTATCCAGAGAGCCCTGCCATGCCTCGCGTCTCCCGCAAACAAGCCGATCTCAACCGCGAAATCATCGTCGAGGCCGCCACGCACCTGTTTCGTGAGCGCGGACTGCACGGTATCAGCCTATCAGACGTGATGGCTGCTGCCGGCCTGACCCACGGCGGGTTCTACGGGCACTTCGCCTCCAAGGAAGCCCTGGCCACCGAAGCCTGCCAACAGGCATTCGAGCACGCCAACCTGGGCTGGCAGGCCAAAATCGAGCACAGCGACGATCAACAGGCCGCGCGCCAGGCGGTGCTGGGGCCCTACCTGACCGCCACCCACCGCGACAACCCCGGCGACGGCTGCCCGGTCTCGGCTTTCGCCCCGGACATGTGCCATGAACCGGCCGATACCGCTTTGCAGCGCACCTTTATAGAAGGCGTTGAAAAGTCCCTGGAGATCTTCGCCCAACTCGAGGACGGTGACCGTCAAGCCATGCTGGCCCAGTACGCAATGATGGTGGGCGCAGTGACCCTGGCACGTGCGACACGGGGCAATAGCCTGTCGGACGAGTTCCTGAAGGCTGCAAGAAATGCCCTCCTGCCCGTTGACAGCCCTTCCCCCGTCCCGGCATGACCAGGCCATGAACTTTTTCCGGCTCGTCCTCACCCATACCACCACGACCGCTTCCGGCGGCGGGCAAGCGCAGTCGAGACCCGCTTCTGACCGCACAAATACCGCATACTCCTCCCCTCAAACCCTTCAGGAAGAGCCTTCCGATGACCGCCACTGTTCTGGTCCTGGTTGAAACCATCAACGAATACCTGCCCATCATCGAGGGCAATGACTTTCATGTGATCCTCGCGCCGACACCCGCCGAACGCGCCGAAGCCATCAAGGCCCACGGCAGCCAGATCAAGGCGGTGCTGACCCGTGGTCCGCTGGGCTTGTACGCCGAGGAAATCGCCGCCCTGCCCCTGCTGGAAATCATCTGCGTGATCGGCGCCGGCTACGAACACGTCGACCTGCAGGCCGCCAGCAATCGCGGGATCGTGGTCACCAACGGCGCCGGCGTGAATGCGCCGTCGGTGGCCGATCACGCCATGGCGTTGCTGCTGGCGCTGGTGCGCGGCATCCCGCAGACCGACGCCGCGGTGCGCCGCAGCGAATGGCCCAAAGTGATGCGCCCGTCCCTGGGCGGCAAACAATTGGGCATTCTCGGGTTGGGCGCCGTAGGTATGGAGATCGCCAAGCGCGCCGCCCTGGGGTTCGGCATGCAAGTGAGCTATCACAACCGCCAGCCCCGTGACGATGTGGACTACACCTACTGCGCCACCGCCGTTGAACTGGCGCGCACCTCGGACTTCCTGATCCTGGCCACGCCGGGCGGTGCCAGCACCCGCCACCTGATCGACCGCCATGCCCTGGATGCCCTGGGGCCGAATGGCTACCTGGTCAATATCGGTCGTGGCAGCGTGGTGGTCACCGCCGACCTGGTCGCCGCCCTGGAGCAGCGTCGCATCGGTGGCGCGGCGCTGGATGTGTTCGACGATGAGCCCAAGGTGCCCGACGCGCTCAAGAAACTCGGCAATACCGTGCTCACCTCCCACGTGGCCGGGCTGTCGCCGGAAGCGGCCCATGACACCGTGCAGCGCGTGGCCGACAACCTGGTGGAGTACTTTGCCGGCCGCCCGGTGCTCACTCCGGTCGCCCTGCCCCCGCCTACGAAATGACCGATCAGGCACGCTGATCATCCTCCAACACGCTAACCTATTAAGCCGCCCCGACCTTGTCGCTGGGCGGCTGTGCGCATTAGATTAGGAAATAGTCCGAGGCCTTTAGAATAAGCAGAAGGGATAAGCATGGCGCTGAACGACCAATCGACCCAGATTCGCCCAGGCGAAGAGCTTGATGCCAGCCTGATCGATCCCTACCTCAAGGCCCATATCCCGGGCCTGGACGGCACGCCCAGGATCAGCCAGTTTCCCGGTGGCGCGTCGAACCTGACCTACCTGTTGGAATACTCCGGCCAGGAATTCGTGCTGCGTCGCCCACCCTTTGGCCACAAGGCCAAGTCCGCCCATGACATGGGCCGCGAATACCGCATTCTCAACCAGCTCAAGGACGGTTTCCCCTATTGCCCCAAGGCCTATGTGCATTGCACTGACGAGTCGGTGATCGGTGCCGAGTTCTATGTGATGGAGCGCGTCAACGGCATCATCCTGCGCTCCGACCTGCCGCCCGAACTGGGCCTGGATGCGACCAGGACCGAGGCTTTGTGCAAAAGCTTCATCGACAAGTTCGTGGAACTGCACCAGGTGGACTACCACGCCTGCGGCCTGGCCGACCTGGGCAAGCCCGACGGCTACGTGGCGCGTCAGATCCGCGGCTGGAGCGACCGCTACGAGAAGGCCCTGACCCCCGACGCACCAAGCTGGGAAGCCGTACGCGCCTGGCTCGACGACAAGATGCCGGCCGATCACCCCACGTCCAGCATCGTGCACAACGACTACCGCTTCGATAACGTGATCCTCGACCCGCACAACCCGATGCAGATCATCGGCGTGCTGGACTGGGAACTGACCACTCTCGGCGACCCGCTGATGGACCTGGGCAACACCCTCGCCTACTGGATCGAAGCGGCGGACCCGGCGCCGGTGCAGTTGATGCGCCGCCAGCCGAGCAACGCCCCCGGCATGCTCACTCGCCGTGAGTTCGTCGACTATTACGCCGAACGCTCCGGCATCCAGATCGACAATTTCGACTTCTACTACACCTACGGCCTGTTCCGCCTGGCCGGCATCGTGCAGCAGATCTACTACCGCTTCTTCCATGGCCAGACCCAGGACAAACGCTTTGCGCAGTTCATTCACATGAACAAGCTGCTCGAGCAGATGAGCCTGAACGTCATCAGCAAATCGTCCCTTTAAGGAACCGCTATGTCCAAGACCCACCTGTTCGACCTCGATGGCAAGATCGCATTCGTTTCCGGCGCCAGCCGTGGCATCGGCGAGGCCATCGCCAAGTTGCTGGCCCAGCAAGGCGCCCACGTGATCGTCTCCAGCCGCAAGCTGGAAGGCTGCCAGCACGTCGCCGATGCGATCATCGCCGACGGTGGCAAAGCCACGGCCATCGCTTGCCATATCGGTGAAATGGAGCAGATCACCCAGGTGTTCGCCGGTATCCGCGAGCAGTTCGGCCGCCTGGATATCCTGGTCAACAATGCCGCGACCAACCCGCAATTCTGCAACGTGCTGGACACCGACCTCGGTGCGTTCCAGAAGACCGTGGACGTGAACATCCGCGGCTACTTCTTCATGTCCGTGGAAGCCGGCAAACTGATGCGCGAGAACGGCGGCGGCAGCATCATCAACGTCGCCTCGATCAACGGGATCTCGCCGGGTGTGTTCCAGGGCATCTACTCGGTGACCAAGGCCGCCGTGATCAACATGACCAAGGTGTTCGCCAAGGAATGCGCGGCGTTCGGCATTCGCTGCAACGCCCTGCTGCCGGGCCTGACCGACACCAAGTTCGCCTCGGCGCTGGTGAAGAACGATTCCATCCTGAAAATGGCCCTGGCGCAGATCCCGCTCAAGCGTGTGGCCGACCCGAGCGAGATGGCCGGTGCGGTGCTGTTCCTGGCCAGTGACGCGTCAAGCTACACCACCGGCGTATCGCTGAATGTGGACGGCGGTTTCCTGTCCTGAGTACACCTGGGTTTCTACAGATCGATTTGCGCGTAACCTTGGCGCAGATCGAACTGTCCCAGGATGAAACATGGAACTCCACATCGTCATCAACGGGCGCAAGGACCTGGCTGCCCAGCTTTATCAGCAGTTGCGTGAAGCCATCGCCACCGGCCGACTCGCGGCGGGCGCGCAATTGCCACCCAGCCGCCTGCTGGCCGAGCAATTGGGCGTATCGCGCAAGACCGTGTCCGACACCTACGCCACGTTGACCTATGAAGGCCTGCTGGTGGGCAAGATTGGCCGTGGCACCTTCGTCAATGCGTGGGCGCCACAGACGAATCGCGTGCAAACCGCCACCGACCTGGCCTGCGCCGCCAACCTGGCGAAATGGCAGGCACTGCCCTCGCCCATGCGTCATCCCACCCGCGACAGCACCTTGCGCTACGAATTTATCGGCGGTGCGACCAGCCGCCACCAGTTCCCCCTGGATGAATGGCGCCGCTGCACCCAGGACGCGCTGCGGCGCATTGCCCGGAACAGTGGCTTCTACAGCCAACCCGAAGGCTTGCCGGCGCTGCGCAGCGCAATCGCCGGGCACATCGCGTTCTCCCGTGGCGTCAACTGCCGCGACAGCGACATCGTGGTCACCAACGGCGCGCAACAGGCGCTGGACCTGATTGCCCGCGTGGTACTGGAACCGGGCAGCGTTGTGGCGATGGAAGACCCCGGCTACAGCCCCGCCCGCCAGATGTTCATGGCGGTGGGCGCCCAGGTCGCCAGCGTGCCGGTGGATGAACAGGGCATCCGGGTCGACCTGATTCCCGACGGCACACGGCTGATCTATGTGACGCCCTCCCACCAGTTCCCACTGGGCATGCCCATGAGCCTGGCGCGTCGTGAAGCCTTGCTGGCGCGGGCGTTCGAGCTGGGCGCGATCATTATCGAGGACGATTACGACAGCGAGTTCCGCTACGAGGGGCGGCCCACCGACTCGCTGCAAAGCCTGGACACCCGTGGTGTGGTGACCTATGTGGGCACCTTCTCGAAAACCCTGCTGCCCGAGTTGCGCCTGGGCTACGCGGTGCTGCCGCCGGCGATCTACGGCGCGGTGCTCAAGGCCAAGCAATTGACCGACCAGCACAGCTCCACTCTGCCCCAGTGGGCGTTGGCCAAGTTCATCAGCGAGGGCTACCTGCTCAAGCACATCCGCCGCTGCCACACGGTCTACGCCGGGCGCCGCGAGCGGATCCTGCAGCGCCTGGCGGGGGATCTGTCGCCGTGGTTCGAAGCGGTGCCGACCGTGGCCGGGTTCCACATGGCGGCGCTGTGCAAGGTGCCGGTGGACATGCCGCTGCTGATGGAGCTGGCGCGCCAGGCAGGAGTGGGCTTGTATCCCCTGGATGTGTTCTTCCACGATGCGCCGGTACGTCCTGGTCTGATCATCGGCTTCGGTGCCATCGAGGCCCTGGACATCGACCCGGCGCTGGATACGGTCCGCGATATTCTCCAGCAGATTGGCTAGCGGATTTTCCGCCGGATTGGTCATTGGTCACTCAGGCCCCGCGGCGTAGGGTGAAGAGGTCTCGAACTACTCGGAAACCTCATCATGAAACGACTGCTCGCCGCCTCCCTGATGCTCGCCTCGCTCTGCGCCGTGGCTCACGAACCGGTGTACAACCAGGAGTCGATCAAGGTCCTGCAGGAGCATGCGCTGGCCAATGTCCCGGGCAAGAAAACCCTCATGCTCACCGTCGATTACGCCCCCGGGCAGGCCACCGTGCCCCACAGCCACACCGGCACCGCCGTCGCCTATGTGCTGGAAGGCGCGATCACTTCACGGGTGAATGACGAGCCCGCGAAAACCTACAAGGTCGGCGAGTCGTTCTACGAGCCAGCGGGTTCCCGCCACTTTGAATCGAGCAATGCCAGCCAGACCAAGCCGGCCAGGTTGCTGGTGGTAATGGTGCTGGATGACAAGGCCGAGGTGCTTACCCCTCTGCCCAAGTAACCCACCTTTCTGATTTGTATCGGTCAGTGACTCAGGGGCGTTTGAACTGGCGGCGCAGGTCTTCGGTCCGCTCGCGACAAGCACAGCCTTCCAGGTGATCATTGACCATGCCCATCGCCTGCATCAACGCATACATCGTGGTCGGCCCCACGAACGTCCAGCCGCGCTTTTTCAAGGCCTTGGACAATCGCACCGAGGCCGGCGACGTGGGATTGCCCGTCCAGTAAGCCATGTCCACCACCGCCGGCCGTTCATCCTCATCGGGTTCGAACGCCCACAACCAGCGCGCCAGCGAACCGGTCTCGTCCACCAGCTCACACGCCCGGCGCGCATTGTTGATCGTGGACACGATCTTGGCCCGATTGCGCACAATGCCCGGGTCCTGCATCAACCGCGCGACATCCGCTTCGCCGTACTGCGCCACCCGCCGAAAAT
Organism: Pseudomonas sp. DR208; assembly: GCF_019823005.1. Lineage (NCBI taxonomy): Bacteria > Pseudomonadati > Pseudomonadota > Gammaproteobacteria > Pseudomonadales > Pseudomonadaceae > Pseudomonas > Pseudomonas sp. DR208. The sequence goes on along the minus strand of NZ_CP081944.1, from coordinate 3,142,722 downwards.
CAAAGCCTTCGAAGGCCACCCGGAACTGCTCGCGCTTGCGCAGGATGGTGATCCAGGCCATGCCCGCCTGAAAGCCTTCGAGGCAGATCTTCTCGTACAACTGGATATCGTCCGCCACCGGCACGCCCCATTCGGCGTCGTGGTAACGCGGGTACTCCGGCGCCGCCGTGCGCCAGGTGCAGCGGGTCTGCCCGGTTTCGTCAGTGGTCAGTCCTGGTGTGTCCATCCATCACCTCATGTGCCGAGCAGCGGATGATAAGCGAAAAAAATTCCGCCCTGCCAACCGCTCAAGCATCGCCGTTACCGACCAACTGGTCAGACCGGGACCTGTAAACCGCCAAATAATTGCTTGTGATTTCAAAAATACCGGGCGTAGACTGGCCCCGCACTGGACTTACCGGTAAGACCACAAAAATTAAGCCCTGGAACCACCAGGGCACCGAATAGAGATCCCTCCCATGCTCAGATGGTGCTCGCGTTCGATTTTCCTGCAAGTCGTGATTGGCCTGATGCTCGGCATCGCCTGCGGCCTGGCCCTTCCCGAATTCTCCTCGCAACTCAAACCCCTGGGTGACGGCTTTATCAAGCTGATCAAAATGCTGATCGGGCTGATCGTGTTCTGCGTGGTGGTCAGCGGCATTTCCGGCGCCGGCGACTTGAAGAAAGTCGGACGCATCGGCCTCAAGTCAGTGATCTACTTCGAGATCCTCACCACCGTTGCGCTGGTGATCGGCCTGGTCATGGCCTTCAGCACCGGCATCGGCCAAGGCGCCAATATCCACCTGGAACAATTGTCCTCCGCTGGTTTGAATGAACTGGCCGACAAGGGCCAGCACATCCGCGGCACCAGTCAGTTCCTGATGGACCTGATTCCCAACTCGGTCATCGGTGCCTTTGCCGACAACAACGTGCTGCAAGTGCTGCTGTTTTCGGTGCTGTTCGGCAGCGCGCTGAACCTGGTGGGCGAAGCGGCGTCGGGCATCTCGCGACTGATCAACGAACTGAGCCACATCATTTTCCGCATCATGGGCATGATCGTGCGCCTGGCGCCGATCGGTGTGTTCGGCGCGATCGCCTTCACCACCAGCACCTATGGCCTGGACTCCCTGCAACACCTGGGCAGCCTGGTGGGCCTGTTCTACCTGACGTGTCTTGCCTTTGTCGCACTGATCCTCGGCATGGTGATGCGCCTGTCGGGCCTGCGCATGTTGCCGCTGCTCAAGTACCTGCGTGAAGAACTGCTGATCGTCATGGGCACCGCTTCCTCTGACGCCGTATTGCCACAGATCATGCGCAAGCTGGAGCACCTGGGCATTGGCAGTTCCACCGTGGGCCTGGTGATTCCAACGGGGTATTCGTTCAACCTCGATGGGTTCTCGATCTACCTGACCCTGGCCATTGTGTTTATCGCCAACGCCACTGGTACACCCCTGTCGATGACCGACCTGCTGACGATCCTGCTGGTGTCGTTGATCACCTCCAAGGGCGCCCACGGCATTCCGGGGTCGGCGCTGGTGATCCTGGCGGCGACCCTCACCGCGATCCCGGCGATTCCGGTGGTGGGCCTGGTGCTGGTGCTGGCGGTGGATTGGTTCATGGGCATCGGCCGTGCATTGACTAACCTGATCGGCAACTGCGTGGCGACCGTGGCCATTGCTCGCTGGGAAAAAGACATCGATATCCAGCGCGCCAACAAGGTGCTGGACGGTCAGCAAGGCTATGCCTTCCAGGCCAAGAAGCCGGTATTACCGGCGCATCAAGAGTTCTGAAATGTGGGAGGGGGCAGCCCCCTCCCACACATCTATTTGCAAGAACAGGGAGACGCACGACGTGATCAGCACCTCAACCGTCGTCAATTCAGTCGTAGAAAAACTCCGCGCCGCCTTGGCACGTGGACAGTGGCGCCGGGGTGAAATGCTCCCCGGCCAACGCGAACTGGCCGAACAGATGGGCATCAGCCGCCCCAGCCTGCGTGAAGCGGTGATCGTGCTGGAGACCCTCGGCCTGGTGCGCTCCATGCCTGGCAAAGGCGTGGTGGTGCTGGAAACCAGCGTCAGCGAACCGCAATCCAGCGACGCGGTAGCCGACGCCAGCCTGGAAGACATCCTGCAACTGCGCTACACCCTCGAACCCTTCATTGTCGGCCTGGTAGCGCAGTCCATCAGCAGCAAGGAAGTCGGCCAACTGCGCCTGACCTTGATGGACATGCGCGAAGCCCTCGACGCGGGCGACGCCGAAGCCGGCATGAACGCCTACATCGGCTTTCACGAAGAGCTGTTCGCCCTTACCTCCAACCCGATCTTCCAGAACGTGGTGCAACAGACCAGCAATGCCCTCAAGCAAAGCGCCCAGGTACTGCGCAACTCGCCCGAACACCTGGCCGAACGCCTGCAGGAAAACGAAGCGGTAGTACGCGCCATCCGCAACAAGAACAGCGCCCTGGCCAGTGCCGAGATGCGGCGGCACATCCTTCAGGAAGGCCTGCGCATGGGTATTCGCTTGAACATCCCGGACGACCATCTGGGCAGCTGATTTTTTGGAGACAGGCCATGACCGCCCACGCCTTGCACTACGACCCTATCCTCCCGACCCTGCGCCTGGTCGCCGGTAAAAAGCCTTCAGTGGATGACATCTATCCGCGCTTGTTCGACGCCATCCTCGAACAGCGTATTGCCCCGGCCAGCCGTTTTACCGAAGAAGGCCTGGGCGAGACCTTTGGTGTGAGTCGCAGTGTGATCCGCCGGGTCCTGGCCAAGCTGTCCCATCAGCAAGTAATCATCCTGCGCCCCAACCAGCGTGCCCAGGTGGCAGCACCGGACGCACAACAGACCCGGGAAATTCTGGAAGCGCGGCGACTGACGGAAATCACGGTGGTGCAATTGGCCTGCGCCCAAGCCACTCCCGCGAAAATACGCCAGTTGCGCGACTTGATCACCAGGGAGCGCGAATGCATCGAGCGCGACCAGCGTGGGCCGGCGATTCGGTTATCCGGGGAGTTTCACCTGCAACTGGCAAAGATCGCCGGTAACGAGCCGCTTGCACAGTTCCTCAACAGCCTGGTGCCGCTGACGTCACTCGCAATCGCTCGCTATGAAGCGCAAGCCTGTACCTACTGCGCATGGCAGGAGCATGGGGCAATTGCCGACGCCATTGAACAGCAGGACGTCACCCGCGCCGTCAACCTGATGACCCTGCACCTGAATCACCTGGAAAGACAACTGAATCAATGACCACGCCCCTCACCCCCTAGGTATGTACCGCCCGGATACCGACCTGCTCCATACCCTGTGTCTGCACAACTAAAGTGCCTAATCACAGGTCATCATCATGTATGTAGATACTCAAACCATGCCTGCGCTGTTCGCGCTGCTCACACAGCTGAATGCGCAGAAAAGCCTACTGGGTGAAACAATCAATGGATCACTGGGACAACTGAATGAGATCGCGACAAAGATCGGCTTTGAACTGCTCGCGCTTGAGAGCTATGACAAAGCCGAGCTATGCCTGACGATTGCCGCCGCCCAAGGCAAGGCTCAAGCCCAGTACGCAATGGCAACCTGCGTTACCCGCCGGGATGGTGGTTTTCGCATTGCCTCGCAAGAAACTCGCCAATGGCTGAGGCTGGCGGCGGCTCAAGACTACGTCCCGGCACTGATGCGTTTGGGCGATACCCAATCCCTGCGCAAAGCCGCTGAAATACTCACCCCCAAGGCGGAGGCCGGAGATACTCAGGCCATGAGCTTCCTGTTTAAACTCGACAAGGATGTGAATTGGTTGAAAAAAGCCGTTGCCCTCAACGATTCTTCAGCGCAATTCGAGCTCGCCGAGGCCTATCACGATACTCCGCAACTGGTCCCCAACGCCGTGGAACGTCACGCACTGATCGAAGAGCTTCGGCAGAAAGCGGCCGACGGCGGTAGCGTGCCGGCGCTGGCTGAGCGTGTTTTCTCCCCTACGTCCACCGCAGACATTCTGGAAAAACAACAACGACTGGTCCAGCTCGCTTTATTGGGTCAACTCGATGCGTTGGTGGAATATGGGTATGCACTGGCAGGCATGCCGCATATCAACCAAGGGTTGTCCCTTGCCGTACAGCGACACACCGTGGCACCGCGGACGTACGGACTTGAAAGGGATTTCGCCAAGGCCTATGCAGTGCTGGGCATGGTTCTGCCAAAACTGACCAACCCCCTCGCGGCTGAAAACCTGCAACATGACATGGATGCTATTTGGCATCAAATGACGCCGCAACAGTATTCGGCCAGCGAAGCAATCCGCGTCAGCCTGCACGAACGGATAGAACACGTATTCAAATCCATCGCCCCCTTCATCATTGTGGGCGCACCGCATTGATCCCGGAACATCAGCGACATTGAAGGCCCCATAAAAAATCCCCGCATCATTGCATGCGGGGATTTTTGTTTTCTACGACGGATCAGCCGTTTAAAGCACCGACTGACCACTCAACGCCAGGTCCAGCAACTCACGGTTGGCCACCGCGTACATGGCGTAGTCCGTGCCGACCGCCGCACGGATTTCCACCATCATCGCCACCCAACGCTCGGCCATGTCCTTGTGCTGCTCAAGCCACAGGGCCACGCGGGCCTCCATGTCTTGTGGCGCGTCGGCCATTTGCAGGACGGAGATGGTGATCGCGCGTTGCTGCCAGTCCACATCGTCGCGGAACGCTTCGCGGGCCGCAGCCTGCCAGTTGTTGCCCACCGGCAGATCGCTGATCTGCTGCAGGTACCATGGCAAGTCCAAAGCGCTGCCAACGGCGAAGTAGGCCTTGGCCACTTCGGCGGCGTCATGCCCGGTCACGTCAGCGGCTTCGATGATCGGCAGCAAGGTGTACAGGTGGGTCGTACCTGCAACCATGCGCGCCAGCAGCTCCGGCACACCGGCTTCGGTGTAGGCCTGGTAGCGCTTCTGCCAGCCTTCGCGGGTCGGCCCTTCCAGCAGTTCGTCGAGCTTGAGGCCCAACGCGGCCAGGTGCGGTCCGAAGTGCGCGGTGTCTCGGCCTGCGTCCTGCTCGTTGCGACGACTGCGCAGGAACCAGCGCGTGGCGCGACGGCCCAGGCGCATCAGCTCGTCCATCAACTGCAATTGCACGTCGGCGGAGACCTGGTGGTCCAGGGCTTCTATTTGGCGGAACCAGTGCGGGAGGTGGAAGATGTCACGCACGATCACATAGGCGCCGGCCACGTTCGCCGGGCTCATGCCGGTCGACTCTTTGAGTCGCTGCACGAAGGTGATGCCCATGTGGTTGACCAGGTCGTTGGCGATCTGGGTGCTGACGATCTCGCGCTTGAGGCGGTGGCGACGCATGGCCTCACCGAACTTGGCCACCAGGCTCGGCGGGAACGCGGTCTCCATGTCGCGGGTCAGGTACTCGTCATCCGGTACCAGCGACTTGAGCAGCGCTTCCTTGAGGTCGATCTTGCTGTACGAGATCAACACCGACAGCTCCGGACGGGTCAGGCCCTTGCCGTTCGCGGCGCGCTCGGTCAGCTGCTCCTCGGTCGGCAGGTACTCGATGGCGCGGTCCAGCTTGCCACGGCCTTCCAGGTCGCTCATCAGGCGCTTGTACTCGGCAGCACGCTCGTAGGCACGGCGCGCTGCCAGGGACAGGGCCTGGGTCTGCTTGTAGTTGTTGCCCAACACCAGGTTGCCGACTTCGTCGGTCATGCTCGCCAGCAACTGGTTGCGTTGCTTGTCGGTCATGTCACCGGCCTGCACCACTTCGTTGAGCAGGATCTTGATGTTCACTTCGTGGTCGGAGCAGTCCACGCCACCGGCGTTGTCGATGAAGTCGGTGTTGGAACCGCCGCCATTGAGGCCGAATTCCACACGACCCAGCTGGGTCATGCCGAGGTTACCGCCCTCGCCCACCACCTTGCAGCGCAGCTCGTTGCCGTTGACGCGCAGGGCGTCGTTGGCCTTGTCGCCCACATCGGCGTGGCTTTCGCTGCTGGCCTTGACGTAAGTGCCAATACCGCCGTTCCACAACAGGTCTACCGGCGCCTTGAGCAAGGCATTCAGCAGTTCGGTCGGCGTCAGCTTGTCGGCCGAGATGTCGAAGCGTTCTTTCATCTGTGGCGAGATGGCAATGCTCTTCGCGCTGCGCGAGAAGATACCGCCGCCTTCGGACATGATGCTGGTGTCGTAGTCGGTCCAGGCCGAACGCGGCAGCTCGAACATGCGCTGGCGCTCGACGAAGCTGGTGGCCGGGTTCGGGTTCGGGTCGATGAAGATATGCAGGTGGTTGAAGGCCGCGACCAGTTGCAGCTTGTCGGACATCAATAGGCCGTTGCCGAACACGTCACCGGCCATGTCGCCGACGCCCACCACGGTGATACTGTCTTCCTGCACGTTGATGCCGCGCTCACGGAAGTGACGCTGCACGCCGACCCATGCGCCCTTGGCGGTGATGCCCATTTTCTTGTGATCGTAACCGGCGGAACCACCGGAAGCGAACGCATCGCCTAGCCAGAAGCCGTAGTCGATGGCGATGCCGTTGGCGATGTCGGAGAAGGTCGCAGTGCCCTTGTCCGCTGCTACCACCAGGTACGGGTCATCGTCGTCATGGCGCACGACGTTGACCGGCGGCACCAGGGCGCCGTCTTTCAGGTTGTCGGTGATATCCAACAGGCCGGAAATGAAGATGCGGTAGCAGGCGATACCCTCGGCCGCGATCTCGTCCCGGCTGCCGCCCAATGGCAGGCGACGCGGCAGAAAGCCGCCCTTCGCACCCACGGGCACGATGACCGAGTTTTTCACTTGCTGGGCTTTTACCAGGCCAAGCACTTCAGTACGGAAGTCTTCTTCACGGTCGGACCAGCGCAGGCCACCACGTGCGACGTTGCCGAAACGCAAGTGCACGCCTTCGACGCGTGGCGAGTACACAAAGATTTCAAACTTCGGCACAGGCTTGGGCAGTTCAGGGATCGCGTGCGGGTTGAACTTGAAGCTGAAGTACGACTTGTTCTGGCCGTTGGCGTCGGTCTGGTAGAAGTTGGTGCGCAGGGTGGCCTTGATCAGGTCCAGGTAGCGACGCAGGATGCGGTCTTCGTTGAGCACCTGGACATCGTCCAGGGCGGTGAGGATCGCTTGCTCCAGGCGCTGCTGCTTGTCTTCCAGGTCGTCGGCGGTGAGCTTGCGCGCCAGGTAGAAGCGGGTCTTGAACAACCGGGTCAACTCGCGGGCGATGTCGGTGTGGTTGTTCAGGGTGCTGGCGATGTAACCGAGGTCGAAGCCCAGGCGGATCTGCTTGAGGTAACGGGCGTAGGCACGCAGCAGCGCGACGTCGCGCCATGGCAGGCCAGCGGTGAGCACCAGGCGGTTGAACGCATCGTTCTCGGCGTCGCCATGCACGATGTGCACGAACGCGTCCTGCAGGGTGTCGTTGAGTTGCTGGATATCCAGGTTCACGCCTTCGGCGGCGATGAACGCGAAGTCATGGATCCAGAACTCACGGCCATTGGCATGACGCAGACGGTACGGGAACTCACCCAGCACGCGCAGGCCGAGGTTTTCCAGGATCGGCAGCACGTCGGACAGCGCCAGCGGGGTGTCGGCGTGGTACAGCTTGCAATGCAGCTCGCGTTGGCCGGAGACCTGGCCCAGCGGCTGATAGAAGCTCATCACCAGCGGGTTGGCTTCGGTGAGGCTGAGCAAGTGCTGCATATCGACCACCGCCGAGTGCGCGGCAAAGCGCTCGCGGTAACCGGCCGGGAAGCCTTTCGGGAAGTCCGCCAGCACATTGGTGCCGTGGGCTTCGCCAAAGCTTTCCACCACCAGACTGGAGTAGTCGTCCTGCCAGCTGCGGCAGGCCTGCACCACTTCCTTTTCCAGTTGCAGCGGGTCGATATCCAGGCGGTTCTTCGGGTCAACCCGCAGAATCAGCTGCACACGGGCCAGCACGGATTCGGAGAAGAAGGTCCAGAACTCGCAGTCCGACGCCTTCAGGCGATCCATCAATACTTGCTGGATCTTCTGGCGCACTTCGGTGGAATAGATGTCGCGTGGCACGTAGGCCAGGCAGTAGCAGAAACGACCGTACGGGTCTTTGCGCAGGAACACGCGAATCTTGTTGCGCTCCTGGATCTGCACGATCGACATCACAGTGCTGAACAACTCGTCGACCGGGGTCTGGAACAGGTCGTCACGGGGCAGCACTTCAACGACCTGGGCCAGTTCCTTGCCCAGGTGCGCCTTGGGCTGGAAGCCCGAGCGGCGTTCGATTTCCGCGACCTTGCGGCGGATGTATGGAATGACCCGTACGCTTTCGCCATACACCGAGGAGGTGTACAGGCCCATGAAGCGGTGTTCCTTGATGACCTTGCCGTCGGCGTCGATCTCACGGATCGACACGTAGTCCGGGTAGGCCGGGCGGTGCACGCGGCTCGGGTGCGCGGCCTTGGCGAAGGACAGCACGGTTGGCTCACGCAGGTAGGCCACGGCGTAATCTTCGATGCGCAGATCGTCGGCGGTGAGGCCGGCGCGCAGCAGCTTGGTCAGACCGAGGAAGGAACCGGCGTCATATTCGATATGACCGCCGTCCGCCTCGTCACGTACCACGAACTCTTCATAGCCGAGGAAGGTGAAGTGGTTGCCCACCAGCCATTCCAGGAAGTTCTTGATCTCGGCTTTTTCTTCGCCGTCGATAGCGAACTGGCTTGCGTCGATACCGGCCAGCAGGTCCTGGACCTTGGCTTTCATCGGTTCGAAATCGGCCACGGCCACGCGCACTTCGCCCAGCACCTGCTCAAGCTCTTTGCTCAGCACGTTCAGTTCGGCGGCGTTGGCGCAACGATCGATTTCCAGGTACATCAGCGATTCTTGCTGGATGCCTTCGCCCTGGGTGCCTTTGGGCAGGATTTCCAGCAACTCGCCCTTGGCGCCACGGCGTACGCTGAGCACGGTGGTCTGCAGGGTGTGGATGCTGTAGCCACGGCGGTTCAGCTCGGTGCGGACCGAGTCCACCAGGAAGGGCAGGTCATGGTGCAGCACTTCGACCGCGGTGTGGGTCGACTGCCAGCCATGACGTTCGTAATCGGGGTTGTAGACCCGCACTTGCGGTTGGGTGTGGTCAAAGCGCTCAAGCAGGCGCCACGCAGAGAGGGTGCAACCGGCCAGGTCGGAAAGGCGACGCTGGGTCAGTTCGTCCAGGGAAATGATGCCGAAGAATTGTTCAGCGAACAGCGCCACTTGTGGCAGTGCCTGTTCACTGATGTGCTGCGCCAGTGCCGCTTGCAGTTGATGCTGGAAGTCGGCCTTGCTGGCTGCGGTGAAAAACGCCATCTGTGGTACTCCGCTTGGGCTTGTTATTGATGGAAGCGTCGCGTGTTATCCCCTTGCGGGGAGACCGTCAGCGCTGTTCGCTGGGTGACGAGTTAAGCACCATAAACGAATCAGGGTGACAGGTGGGTGAAGCTGGACAAGACAATGAGGTCACATACAACGTCCATAAGATGTGCACCTTGCCGGGTGACGGTACGACGGGCAGGTCAGGCGCCAGGCTCATGCACATCCGTTGTGCAGCTTAACGAGTGTGGGAAGCCAGCTGCTTGCGACGCTGCGACATATTCGGTCATCGGCAAGCAGGCGCCGGGTTGCGACTTGGGCAACCCATCATTTCCGGGAGAAAAACCGGCTATTTCCACGCCGGCGAGTATTAGAAATGACCGATATTGCCCCCCAGGTCATGCACGAGGTCTGACACAGGAAGCAGCACAAAATTCGCCGCAATGGCACAATTGCGCGCATTACGCCCTCCCCCAGACAGGATTGCCCATGCTGCAACTGAAAACCGACGCCCTGATGGCCACGCCGTGCGACGACGAAGAAGACAACATGGCGATGCTCTGCTGCCACGGCAAGAACGGCGAAATGTTCATGCTGACCCGCTACCCGGATGAGGACGAAGTGGAACTGACCTGGGATTACGAGCCCTCGACGCTGGATGGGCTGAAGGTCACGCTCAGTGACACTACCCTGCTGGTCGAATTGGCTGCCGGGGATGCCGATGCCTTGGGTGGCAAGGACCAGCTGGAGATTACCCACGCCACGGCGGCGTCGGATATGGCCGAAGTCGAGCAAACCCTGCAAAACATCCTGAAAGGCACCGGCACTTTCACCCGAATTTAAGCGGCACCCACAATCAAATGTGGGAGGGGGCTTGCCCCGATAGCGGCGAACCAGTTCCTGCATCTGCGTGTGACCCACTGCAATCGGGGGCAAGCCCCCTCCCACATCGACCGCGTTCCCACACAAATTTCCTACAAGATTTGCCAAAAATACCCGTCACGCCGTTAGTCGCCACCCCCCTCGATGCATTAAAGTAGACGCCCCAGGTCTTGGCATTTTTCACAACGCCAAGGCTCATCTCTCCAGGAACCGTCATCGATGGAACATCGTGAAGCGCTGCTTGCGCTGCGAACCTTTCTTTCTACGCAGATTCTCGGCCAGGAAAAACTCATCGATCGCCTGTTGATCGCCTTGCTCGCCGACGGCCATATGCTGGTGGAAGGCGCGCCGGGCCTGGCCAAGACCAAGGCCATCAAAGAGTTGGCCGAAGGGATCGAAGCGCAGTTCCATCGTATCCAGTTCACCCCCGACCTGTTGCCCGCCGACATCACCGGCACCGAGATCTATCGCCCGGAAACCGGCAGCTTCGTGTTCCAGCAGGGCCCGATCTTCCACAACCTGGTGCTGGCGGACGAAATCAACCGCGCCCCGGCCAAGGTGCAATCGGCGCTGCTGGAAGCCATGGCCGAGCGCCAGGTCAGCGTCGGGCGCAGTACCTATGACCTGTCGCCGCTGTTCCTGGTGATGGCCACGCAAAACCCCATCGAACAGGAAGGCACCTACCCCCTGCCGGAGGCCCAGCTCGACCGTTTCCTGATGCACGTCAAGATCGGCTTCCCCGACGCCGCCGTGGAGCGACGCATCCTGCAACAGGCCCGTGGCGAAGCGCTCAACGGCGAAACCAAGCCGGAACGCCGCGTCAGCCAGCAGGCGATCTTCGCCGCACGCAAGGAAATCCTCGGCCTGTACATGGCCGACGCGGTGGAGGAATACCTGGTGCAACTGGTCATGGCCACGCGCACGCCGGCCAAATTTGATCCTGAGATGGCCGAGTGGATCGCCTACGGCGCCAGCCCTCGCGGCTCCATCGCCCTCGACCGCTGCGCCCGCGCCCATGCCTGGCTGGCCGGTCGCGACTTCGTCAGCCCGGAAGACATCCAGGCGGTGCTGTTCGACGTGCTGCGACATCGCATCATCCTGTCGTTCGAAGCCGAAGCCGCCGGCATCGACCAGGACCGCGTGGTGCAACGCATTCTCGACGTCGTTGCCGTCGCTTGAACCGCATGAACGCAGGCGATGGGATCCGCATCACGCTCAGCGAGTTGATCGAGATGCGCCATCGCGTGCGCGAAGTGCAGCTGTTTTCCACCCCAAGCCAGCGCAGCCCGCTGATCGGCCTGCACCACTCCAAACTGCGCGGACGCGGTGTGGACTTCGACCAGGTGCGCGTGTACCAGGCCGGGGACGATGTGCGCACCATCGACTGGCGCGTGACGGCGCGCACCCAGGAGCCGCACACCAAGCTGTTCCATGAAGAGCGCGAGCGGCCCATCTTCATCATGGTAGAGCAAAGCTGCCGGCTGTTTTTCGGCTCCGGGCAAATGTTCAAGTCGGTGCTGGCGGCACAGGCGGCCAGCCTGATCGGCTGGGCCGCGCTGGGCCACAACGACCGCGTGGGCGGGCTGGTGTTCGGCGATAGCGAGCACTACGAAATCAAGCCCCGGCGCAGCAAACAAAGCCTGCTGCAATTGCTCAACCGCCTGGTGCGAGTCAACCAGAGCCTGAACACCGAGAGCCGCCCCGAAGCCGACGCCCTCGGCATGGCCCTGCGCCGTGGCCGCGAAGTGCTGCGCCCCGGCAGCCTGGTGATTGTGATCTGCGATGAACGCGCGCTGACCGAGGGCGCCGAGCAACAACTCAGCCTGCTGTCACGCCACTGCGACCTGTTGCTGCTGCCGATCTCCGACCCGCTGGACCACGCCCTGCCCGCCGCCGGGCTGTTGCGCTTCGCCGAACGCGGCGCCCAGCTGGAACTGGACACACTCAACTTCGACCTGCGCCAGGCCTACAAGGCCCAGGCCGAAGCGCGCATTGCCCGCTGGGAACTGCTCGCGCAGAAACTGCGTGTGCTGTTGATGCCCTTGAGCACCCAGAGCGAAATGGTCGAGCAATTGCGCGAATACCTCAACCCGCAACGCCCGGTTAAAAAACAATGAGCAGCCTGGACCAACTGCAACCGCTGATCGCCCCGCCCGCCATCGGCTTCTGGCCGCCTGCGCCAGGTTGGTGGCTGTTGCTGCTGGTGATTCCGTTGCTCGGTTGGGGCCTGTGGTCCCTGCGCCGTTTCCTGCCGGCCCGCCGCCCCGTGGCTCGCGCCGAACAACCGCTGGACCCGCTGCGCATTGCCGCCCTGGCGGAACTGGCGCTGATGCCCAAACCCTACGACGGCGCGCCTGCCGGCGCCTGGCTGCAACAGCTCAACGGCCTGCTCAAGCGCCTGTGCCGCAACGACTACCCCTACAGCCAGAGCCACACCCTCAACGGCCGCAAATGGCTGGCGTTCCTCGACAACCGCTGCCCTGCCGCCGGCCTCACGCGCTGGATGGTGCTGGTGGAAGGCGCCTACAAACCCGAATGCAAACTCGACGACAAGGCCATCGCCGGCCTGACCCAAGCGGTCGATACCTGGATTCGCAAACATGTTTGAGTTCGCCTGGCCGTGGATCTTTGCCCTGTTGCCATTGCCCTGGTTGATGCGCCTGCTGCTGCCCGCCGCCGACAGTGGTGAGCCCGCATTGAAAGTCAGCTACCTCAGCGACCTCGAAGGCCTGGCCCGTCGCCGCGCCCGCGTCAACCTGCCGGGCTGGCGCCAGCAAGCGCCGTTCGTGGTGCTGTGGTTGCTGCTGTTGACCGCCGCCGCACGCCCGGAATGGCTCGGTGAGCCACTGCCCATCGCCGCCAGTGGCCGCGACCTGCTGGTGGCGGTGGACGTGTCCGGCTCCATGGATTTTCCCGATATGAACTGGCAGGACGAAGACGTGAGTCGCTTGAGCCTGGTCAAGCATCTGCTCGGCGACTTTCTTGAGGGCCGTGAGGGTGATCGCGTCGGCCTGATCCTGTTCGGCAGCCAGGCCTACCTGCAGGCACCGCTGACGTTCGACCGCCGCACCGTGCGCACCTGGCTGGATGAAGCGCGCATCGGCATTGCCGGCAAGAACACTGCGATTGGCGATGCCATCGGCCTGGCCTTGAAACGCCTGCGCCAGCGTCCGGCGCAGAGCCGCGTGCTGATCCTGGTCACTGACGGCGCCAACAATGCCGGGCAGATCGACCCGCTGACCGCTGCGCGCCTGGCGGCCGAAGAAGGCGTGAAGATCTACCCCATCGGCATCGGCGCCGACCCGGAGCAAACGGGTTCCCTGGGCATCCTTGGCGTCAACCCGAGCCTGGACCTCGACGAACCGGCGCTCAAGGCCATCGCCGAAGCCACCCACGGCCAGTACTTCCGAGCACGTGATGGCGAAGAGTTGCAAGCGATCAAGCAAACCCTCGACAAGCTCGAACCTGTCGAACAACAACCCACCCAGGCGCGGCCCGCCCTGGCCTTGTACAGCGCGCCGCTGGCCCTCGCGCTGGTGCTGAGCATGTTGCTGGTGATCCAGGAACGTTGGCCGAACAACGCCCTGCAACGCGTGTTCAATAAGCTGTCGAGCAAGGGGATTTTCCTGCAGCAACACCCGGAATGGCGCCAGCGCCTCAAACGCCTGCGTTTGCGGAGGCGTCGATGATCGACCTGTGGCCGCACTGGTTCCGTCCCTGGTGGTTGTTGCTGTTGCCGTTGCTCGGCTGGCTGCTGTGGCATCTGTGGCACCGGCAAAAGCGCGCCGGGCGCTGGCAAATGATCCTGCCGCCGGCTTTCCACGCGGTATTGCTCAGCGGTGGCAACGGCCGCGAGAGCAAATCGCCGTGGGTGGTGCTGGGCATCGCCTGGCTGTTGGCAGTGCTGGCGTTGCTCGGCCCCAGTTGGCAAAGAGTCGAGCAGTCCAGCCAGAAGCCGTCCGACCCATTGGTGGTGTTGCTGGAACTGACCCCGGAAATGCTCGCCACCGACAGCCCGCCCAACCGCCTGGAGCAGGCGCGGCGCAAGCTGTACGACCTGTTGCAGGCGCGCACCGATGCGCAAACCGCCATTGTCGTCTATGCCGGCAGCGCCCACACGCTGGTGCCGCTGTCGGACGACCTGGCCACCAGCCGCAACCTGCTGGAGGCCTTGCGCCCCTCGATCATGCCCGAACCCGGCCACCGCGCCGACCTGGCCGTCGAGAAGGCCCTGGGCCTGCTCAAACAAGGCGGCCTCGGCCAGGGGCGCCTGTTGCTGATCGGTTCTTCGCTGTCCAAACAGGAGCGCCAGGGCATCCGCCTGTTGCTGCAAAGCGGCCAGGCGCCGAGCTTGTCGATCCTCGGCATCGGCAGCCGCGAGGGCACGCCGGTGACCCAGGAAAGCGGCGAGTTCCTCAAGGACGAACAAGGCGCGATCCTGGTGCCGCGCCTGGACAGCCCGACCCTCAAGGCCTTCGCCAGCGAAATGGGTGGCCGCTACCGCGCTGCGCGGCTGGACGACAAGGACCTGCGCCAGCTCGGCGTGCTCGACCCACCGCAAACCCTGCGCAACGACGGCCAGTTGCTGCACCTCGACACCTGGGCCGACCAGGGCTACTGGCTGCTCCTGCCGCTGTTGCTACTGGCCGCCTGCGCCGGTCGGCGCGGCTGGTTGTTCTGCCTGCCGTTGCTGCTGTTGATTGCACCGCAACCCAGCTACGCCTTCGGCCTGCAAGACCTGTGGCTGCGTCCCGACCAGCAGGGCCAATATCTGCTGAAGAAAAAACGCCCGGCCGAAGCCGCCGAACACTTCCAGGACCCGCAGTGGAAGGGCGTGGCGCTTTACGAGGCCGGCAACTATGCCGAGGCCATCAAGCTGTTTGCCGAAGGCAATGACGCCTACTCCCACTACAATCGGGGCAATGCGCTGGCAAAATCCGGGGAACTGGAAGCCGCTATCGACGCCTACGAGCAAGCCCTCGAAGCCCAGCCCGACCTGCAACCGGCGCTGAAAAACAAAGCGCTGGTAGAAACCCTTATGCAGGAACAGGCCCAGCCGGAGCCGTCTCCTGCGGCAAAAAACGAGGATGACGAAACCACCCAACCCGGCCAAACTGCGCAACCGGGCGCCACCGGGCAAAACGCCACAGGCGGCGAACAGTCATCCCAGGGCCAGGGTCAAGCCGGCACTGGCGACACCGACCCCGGCAACACGCCGCAAACCGTGGGTAATGAAGTACCGGGCAGCGAACTGGGCGACGAACAGACCACCACCCCACCGCTGCGGCCTAGCGAGGCCAGCTTCGACGGTGAACATCGCCAGGCCCTGGAGCAATGGCTGCAGGAGATCCCGGACAACCCCGGCGAACTGCTGCGCCGCAAATTCTGGTACGAACAGCAACAACATCAGGACAAGACTCGATGAGCCGCCGCACCACCCTACTGCTTCTGCTCGCCTTGTCGGCTGGCCACGCCCAGGCGGCGAGCCTGGTCGCCAGCGTCGACCGCAGCCGCGTCAACTCCGGGGAAACGGTGGAACTGACGGTGGAGTCCAGCGACGTCACTCAGTTCGGCAAACCCGACCTGTCGCCGCTGGATGCGCAGTTCGAAGTCAGCGGCACGCGGCAGATCAACCAACTCACCACGCTGGGCGGCGACAACCACGCAACCACGCGCTGGATCATCACCCTGCTGCCCAGGGAAAACGGCACGGTGGTCATCCCGCCCCTGCAAGTGGGCGAACACAAGACCCAGGCGATCAGCCTGCAAGTGGTGGAGACCGCCAGCCAGAACACCGCTGCCGAGCTGGCGCCGGTATTTATCGAGGCCAACCTCGACCAGACCAGCGTCTATGTCCAGGCGCAGGCACTGTTGACCGTGCGCGTCTACCACTCGGTGTCGCTGTATGACGACAGCAGCCTCACGCCGTTGCAGATTGCCGATGCGCGTGTGGAGCAGTTGGGCGAGTCGCGCACCTATGAAAAGGTCATCAACAGCATCCGCCACGGCGTGATCGAGACCCGCTACGCGATCTACCCGCAGCACAGCGGCACGTTGGCGATCCCGACGCAGACCTTCAGCGCGACCCTGGTGGAATCGCGCCCGCCCCAGGAAAACACCCTGCAAGGCACCAAGCCGGGCAAGTTGATCCACGTGAGTTCCGCAGAGCTGCCGCTGGTGGTCAAACCCAAACCGGCGCTGTATCCCGCCGATACGCCGTGGTTGCCGGCACGCAGCCTGACCTTGAGCGAACGCTGGAACCCGGAGCCCGAGCATGTGCAGGTCGGCGACTCCCTGACCCGCAGCCTTACGGTCAAGGCCGAGGGCCTTTCCAGCGCACAACTGCCGGCGCTGCCCAGCACCGAAATCAACGGCCTGCGCCGTTACCCGGATCAGCCGGCGCTCGGCAACCAGACCAGCGACCATGGCCTGATCGGCAGCCGCGAAGACCGCGAGGCCCTGGTGCCCACTCGCGCCGGCAACCTGGAACTGCCCGCCGTGGACGTGGTGTGGTGGAACACCCACGAAGACCACCTCGAACGCACCAGCCTGCCGGCGCGCACCTTGCAGGTCGCCATCAACCCGAGCCTGGCCGTGGATACCCCCGCTACGCCGACGGTGATCACCGCACCGGACGATGAACGCCTGTGGCTGTGGCAACTGAGTACGCTGATCCTGGCCTGCACCACCCTGCTGGGCTTTGGCCTGTGGTGGCGTGCACGTCGGCAACCGGCCGTGCAGCGCGCCGCACAGACCGGCCCGAGCCCGCGCACCCTGCTCGATGACCTTAAACGCGCCACCCAGGCCAACGACCCCCAAGCCACCCGACAGGCCCTTGACGCCTGGGCGCGGCAACAGCCGGAAACCCTGGCGGATATGGCGGCGCGGTTTGTGCCGCTGTCGGACGCGTTGGACGGCTTGAATGGTGCACTGTACAGCGAGAGCGGGCATTTCTGGTTGGGTGAAGACCTGTGGCGTGCGGTGAAGGCGATTCCGATAGCTGAGCGCGAACCGGACCCGGCGGCGGATACCACCAGCCTGCCGCCGCTGTATCCCAAGTAGCCAAGGTCACTACTCAAGATAGGACAGGCGACGCCGATAAAGCGATGTAGCTTTCGATTAATGGAGTTTTTAAAATGGCCATTACGTTGAATGTTTCCTATCCGCCATTAAGTAAGCAAACAGACGCTTATACCATCAAAAATCCGCAGCAAGTCACGAATGCATTCACCATTACCGAAGCCTCCGAGGCGGCGGATACATTGAAGCTTGGCGATCAGGAGAAGATCAGTCAGCTTAAGGAGTTTTTGAAAGATTATGATATGACGTCAATCAGTACGGATGAGCTTAAGAAAGTCGGCAGAAGGCTCTACGACGACGGAATGATCAGCCAACGCGCTTTTGGGATGTTCATTTCGGGAGATGGTGCATCGGATGCCAATGGTCGCCAAACTAACACCCACGTAAAATTTAATGCCATCGCGCTATTCAACGAGAAACTGGAAGATACGCGGGCTTTTTTCAAAAGTGAACCAATGGTTGCAATGCAAGACGGTGCCATGGACCACTTGCAAGGGATGGTCAGCGCAAATCAAGCTGTTGGTGCATTGGCGTACTTTATCAAGTCCACTAGTAATGATTTATCAATAAATGAGTACGCTTGACTTTGACGTATGAGTCAAGGCGCGCCAGGTTCAACCTGACGCGCCGCCTGCCCGTCTAGCGCCCGTATCTTACCGTACCTGAATAGGATTTAGACGCACTGGTTTCGTTCTTCAGCCGTACTCGATAGGTACCGAATGGCCCCACGTAAGACGCGTTAGTGCCGATACTGAATGACACTCTGCTCCAGGAAGAGCCTACTTCACGCTCAATAAAAATCGCCGGAGCACTTCCCGCTCCTCCCGCTGAAACCGTTGCATCGATATTCGCGGCAGAACAGCCATTGGCACCGGTTATTTTAAATGGACCATATACCGTGATCTCATCATTGGGCTGCATTATCCCGGTATAACTATCAGCAATATTCAAACACAACGCAGAAGCCTGAAAGGAAACAAACATCAATACAGCAAGCGGCAATGCAATAAGGCTTTTCATAATAGCCTCCATCATTATTAAGAAAACACAAAAGCGCATCACACGAGGAGCGCGTTACTTGACCACTCCACGCTTGCCAGACTGCATGAATTTTTTATCAAAGTAAGCCAGCCGCTTCCTAAATCCTGGAAGGAAAGTCCTGTCATTTTTTAGTGCAGGAATAAGTAAGGCGTTTCCTAATCCTGCCGCCCACTTATGGGATCGGCATTTAATAACATTTTACTTTGCGTTTTTTCAGAGAAATATTCTAACCCTTGGCACGTAGCGGGCTTGCTCGCGAAGGCGATGTGTCAGATAGAAATGCACTGACTGACCCACCGCCATCGGGAACAAGCCCCCTCCCACATTGAATCTGTATCGCCTGGGGCAGCAGGGTCGCATTACAGGTAAACTCCCCTCCTTTTCATCTATTCCACGGAGTTCGCCTTGCGTCTGTTTCACACCTCCGACTGGCACCTGGGTCAAAACCTCCACGGCCAGGAACGCGACTTCGAACACGCCTGTTTCCTCGAATGGCTGCTGGGCCAGCTCAAGACCCATCAGCCGGACGCTCTGCTCATCGCCGGCGATATCTTCGACACGGTCAACCCGCCGCTCAAGGCCCAGGAGCGGCTGTATGACTTCATCATCAGCGCACACGAACAAAACCCCAAGCTGACCATCGTGATGATCGCCGGCAACCACGACTCCGGCTCACGTATCGAGCTGCCGGCACCGTTGATGCGCCGCCTGCACACCCATGCCCTGGGCCGCGTGCTGTGGCTGGACGATGGCCAGCTCGACGCCGAACGGCTGCTGATCCCGCTGCCCGACGCCAAAGGCAAGGTTGCCGCGTGGTGCCTGGCGCTGCCCTTTTTGCGCCCGGCGGAAGTCACCGGCGCGCACCTGGGTGACGACTACCTGCGGGGTATCGGCCAGGTGCATGAATGGCTGATCGCCGCGGCCAATGCCAAGCGCAAAAAAGGCCAGGCGCTGATTGCCATCAGCCATGCGCACATGGCCGGTGGTTCGGTGTCGGAAGACTCCGAGCGCAGCCTGATCATCGGCAATGCCGAGGCGCTGCCGGCCAGCCTGTTCGATAAAAGTGTCGGCTATGTTGCCCTCGGCCATTTGCACAAGCCGCAAAAGGTCAATGGCGAAGAACGTATTCGCTACAGTGGCTCGCCGATCCCACTGTCGTTTTCCGAAATCGGCTACAAGCACCAGATCCTCGATGTGGTGTTCCAGGGCCAATGCCTGGTGAGCGTCGAACCCATCCTGATCCCGCGTTCGGTCGACCTGCAACGTCTGGAAGCCGCGCCCCTGGCGGATATCCTCAAGGCCCTGGCCGAGTTGCCGGACATCGACCTGCTGGCTGAAACCCAACGCCACCCCTGGCTCGAAGTGCGCGTCCTGCTCGACGAACCGCAGCCCGACCTGCGTCAGCAAATCGAAGCCGCGCTGCAAGGCAAGGCTGTGCGCCTGGTGCGCATCGCTGCCGAGTACGCTGGCAAGGGCCCGCGTGAGGACGAAGGCGACGACCGCCTGATCGAACTCGACCAGCTCACGCCTCAGGAATTGTTCAGCCGCGCCTGGCAGGACAGCTACGGCAGCGAGGTGGATGAACAGACCTTGAAGGACTTCGCCGTGTTGCTCCAGGAAGTGCAGCAAGAGGAGGAACAGCCATGAAGATCCTCGCCATCCGCCTGAAAAACCTCGCGTCCCTGGCCGGCCCGTTCGAGATCGACTTCACCGCCGAGCCCCTGGCCAGCGCCGGGTTGTTCGCAATCACCGGGCCGACCGGCGCCGGTAAAAGCACCTTGCTCGATGCCTTGTGCCTGGCGTTGTTTGGCGCCGTGCCACGCCTGGGTGATACCGGCCAGGCGAAGATGCCGGATGCCGACAGCGACATCTCCATCGGTGACCCACGTACCCTGCTGCGCCGCGGCACCGGTGGCGGTTATGCCGAGGTGGATTTTGTCGGCGTCAGTGGCCGCCGCTACCGCGCGCGCTGGGAAGCCAACCGCGCGCGCGACAAGGCCAGCGGCAAGTTGCAGAACAGCCGCCAGAGCCTGATCGACCTGGACAGCGACCAACTGCTGGCCAGCCAGAAAACCGAATACAAGACCCAGCTGGAATTGGCCCTGGGCCTGAACTTCGAACAGTTCACCCGCGCCGTGTTGCTGGCGCAGAGCGAGTTCAGTGCGTTCCTCAAGGCCAACGACAACGAGCGCAGCGAACTGCTGGAAAAGCTCACCGACACGGCCCTGTACACCCAGCTGGGCCGGCGTGCCTTCGACAAGGCCAAAGAGGCCCGGGACGCGCACAAACAGTTGCAGGACCAGGCCACCGGCGTGGTGCCCCTGGCCCCTGAAGCCCGTGCCGAGCTCGATCAGCAATTCGATGCCGCGCAGCAGCAACTCAAGGTCCATCAAGCCCAACTCAAGCAGCTGGAGCTTCAGCACACCTGGCTCAAGGAACTGCGCGAATGGCAGGAACGTCAACTGGCCGCCACCGAACAGCTGCAGCAGGCGCAGGCCGACTGGAATAACCAGGACGCGCAACGCCAGGACCTCGGCCGCCTGGAACAGTTGGCGCCGCAGCGTCATCTGTTCGTGCGCCAGGCGGAACTCGGCACACAGCTGGCGCCGTTGGCGGCGCAGATTCAGTCCCATACGCGGCAACAAGCCGAATTGCAGGCCCGCCAGGACCAGGCCCGACAGCAACTGGCCAGCGCGCAAACCGCCTTGGCGCAAGCCCTGAAAAACCAGGCGGATGCCGCGCCTTTGCTGCGCCAGGCGTTCGACGAACACAGCACCCTCACCCACTTGACCAAAGAGCTGGCCAAGCGCACCGAGGACAAACAGCAACACGCAAGCGCCTGCACCGAAGGCCAGGCCCGGCTCACCGGCCTGCTGGAAAAACAGAGCGAAGTCGCGGAGCGCCTGCAACGCCTGGCCAACGAGCTTGAGCGCAGCGCCGCCCTCGCGCCCTTGAGTGATGCGTGGACCGCCTACCGCGACCGCCTGCAACAACTGATGCTGATCGGTAACCGCCTGAATAAAGGCCAGGCCGAACTGCCGCAATTGGAGCAACGTGCAACCCGCGCCGCCGAACAGTTCACCCAGCAACGCGAAGCCCTGGACTTGCTGTACCAGGAGGCCGGTGCCGAGCCTCACGCCGTGGCCGAGCAAATCCAATTGCTGGCCAGCCTGCTGCAAGACAATCGCAAACAGCAGCGTGCCTTCGAAGACCTGACGCGCCTGTGGGACCACCAGCAACAGCTGGATCAGCAAGCCGCTGGCCTGACGCAAAAGCTCACCGTGGCCCAACAGCAACGCGAGCAGTTGAACCAGACCGGCTTGCAGACCAAGGCCGAGCTGACGGTGGCCGAACAAACGCTGAACGTGACCAGACAACTGCTGGAACGCCAGCGCCTGGCCCGCAGTGCCAGCGTCGAGGAGTTGCGCGAGCAGCTGCAGGACGATCAGCCCTGCCCGGTGTGCGGCAGCCACGAACACCCGTACCACCAGCCCGAAGCCCTGCTGCAAAGCCTCGGTCGTCATGACGAAAACGAAGAAGCCAGCGCGCAGAAAGCGGTGGACACCCTCAAGGAAAAACTCACGGAGTTGCGTGGCGAAGTGGGCGGTTTGATCGCCCAGCAAAAGGAATACCTGCAACAGCAGGAACACCTGGCGACGCAACAGCAAGCGCTGAAACCGAGCCTGGAGGCACACCCGCTGTCCGCGTCGCTGTTCAATCAGGAACCGGCCAAGCGCAGCGCCTGGCTTGAGCAGCAACTGGGCCAGTTGACCCAAAGCATCACCCAGGACGAACAGCGCCAAGGCGCCCTGCTCAACCTGCAACAAAACGCCGGGCGCCTGCAGCAACAACTGCAAGCCGCCCAGGAAGCAAGCCAGCAGGCCCGTCAATTGCTGGTGGACCAGCAGCGCGAGTTGGCCAGCGACCGCGAACGCCTTGAGCAGGAACTGAGTGCCTTCACCAGCCTGCTGCCCGCAGACACCCTGGCAGGTCTGCGCGCCGAGCCCGCAGCCACCTTTATGCAGCTGGACCAGCAGGTCAGCCAGCGCCTGGAACAGCTGGGCCATCAGCGCGACGAATTGGCCGAGCAACAAGAGCGTCAACAGGCGATCGAGAAGGAACAGACCCACCAGCAGCATCGCCAACAGCAACTCGACGCCCTGCTCCAGCAAGTCACCGAACTGGCGACCCAACAGCAAGCGGCTCAGGAAAAACTCAACGCGTTGCTCGGTGAACACACCAGCGCCGAGCAGTGGCAGCAACAGTTGGAACACGCCGTGACACAGTCACGCCAGAGCGAAACCGACGCCAACCAACAACTGCAGGACATCCACAACGCCCTGATCCAACTGGCCGCCGACCTCAAGGCCCAGCAGGAACGCGAGCAGGCATTGCAGGCCGAACAGCACAGCCTCGACACGCGCCTGCACGACTGGCGCGCGCTGCACCCGGAACTCGACGACGCCGGCCTCGACCGTTTGCTGGCCTACGACGACGCCCAGGTCAGCCACTTGCGCCAGCAGTTGCAACACAGCGAGAAAGCCGTCGAACAGGCCAGGGTCCTGCTGCAAGAACGTGAGCAACGCCTCGCCGAACACCAAGCCCAGCACAATGGCAACTTCGAAGCCGATGAACAGGACACCGCCCTGGCCACGCTCAACCAACAGTTGGCCGAGGCCGAGAAACACTGCGCCGAACTGCGCGCGCGCCAGTCCGAAGACCAGCGCCGCCAGGACGCCAACCAGGCGTTTGCCGAACAGATCGCCAAGGCGTATGACGAATGGCAACGCTGGGCGCGCCTGAACGCACTGATCGGCTCGGCTACCGGTGACACCTTCCGCAAGATCGCCCAGGCCTACAACCTCGACCTGCTGGTGCACCACGCCAACGTGCAATTGCGCCAACTGGTGCGCCGCTATCGCCTCAAGCGCGGCGGCAGCATGTTGGGGCTACTGGTGATGGACACGGAAATGGGCGACGAACTGCGCTCGGTGCACTCGTTGTCCGGCGGCGAAACCTTCCTGGTGTCACTGGCGTTGGCCTTGGGCCTGGCGTCGATGGCATCCAGCACCTTGAAGATCGAGTCGCTGTTTATCGATGAAGGCTTCGGCAGCCTGGACCCGGAATCGCTGCAACTGGCGATGGACGCGCTGGACGGTTTGCAGGCCCAGGGGCGCAAGGTGGCGGTGATTTCCCACGTGCAGGAAATGCACGAACGCATCCCGGTCCAAATCCAGGTCAAGCGCCAGGGTAATGGTTTGAGCACGCTGGAGGTGAAGTGAGCGAGGTGCTGCTGTATTCGTTCCGGCGTTGCCCGTATGCGATGCGGGCACGCCTGGCCTTGCGTTATTCAGGCGTACCCGTACAGATCATCGAGGTCAGCCTCAAGGCCAAGCCGGCCGAGATGCTGGCACTGTCGCCCAAGGGTACGGTGCCGGTACTGAGCGTTGACGGACGCGTGATTGAAGAGAGCCTGGAGATCATGCAATGGGCCCTGGCCCAGCACGACCCGGATGATTGGCTGCTGCAGGGTGACCCGGCGGTATTGGCACTGATTGCCGAGAACGACCAGGGTTTCAAGTATCACTTGGATCGATACAAGTACGCCGACCGCTACCCGGAATACCCGATGGAACATTATCGGGCCGAGGGCGAGGTGTTCTTGCAGAAGCTGGAAGGCCTGCTGGGGGAACGCGCCTACTTGCTGGCAGAGCATCCGAGCCTGGCGGACATGGCCCTGGCGCCGTTTGTACGCCAGTTTGCCCATGTGGATCGGGAGTGGTTCGCCGGGACGCCGTATCAACGGTTACAAGCCTGGCTTCAGCGCGTCCTTACTTCACCGCTATTTATCGCCGTGATGACAAAACCCTGAGGCCGGCACAATCAAATGTGGGAGGGGGCTTGCCCCCGATGACGGTGGATCAGTCAGCTAATCTGTAGCTGACCCACTGCTATCGGGGGCAAGCCCCCTCCCACATTTGATCTCAGTGACCTACCGCTTAGTGCTGGGTCTTGTGATCCAGTGCGGCGTAGAAGTTGGCGCTCTGTTGCAGGTATTTCTGGGTGTAGGCGCTGGTGCTGGATTTTTTGCCGGTGACTTCCACGCTGGCTGCGGCAGGCAGGGCAACAGTGGCGGAAACAGCGGAAGCGGCGATGATGGAGAAGAGATTCAGATTCATGTCGGTAACCCTTGTGTTCGTTTGGTTGAGTGGCCGGGGAAGGCCTTGGAACCCAACTTACGCCCGAGGGCTGAACCTTAGAAATGCTTTGAAACAGTAGCCGCTATTAACAGAATTAATAGAAAGGGTCAGGCCCCGCACGGCGGGGCCTGTGGCTTATTGACGCACCAGGAACTTGAGGTCGCTGGGGGCATCGATCGGCAATTTCTGCACGGTTTTACCCAGCAGGCCGGTTTTGGGGTCGCGTTCGACCACGACGATTTCGTTGCTTTTCTGATTGGCGATCAGCAGGAACCGACCGCTGGGGTCCAGGCTGAATTCGCGCGGGTGGTCACCGTCCACCGAGCGACGTTGCAATTCCTTGAGGTGCGCGGTGGCCGGATCGATGCTGAACACCAGCAACTGGTTGGCCGTGCCACGGTTGCTCACGTAGAGGAATTTGCCGTCACTGGAGGCGTGCAGCGCGGCACCGGCCTTGTCGGACACCGGTTGGCCGGCGGCGAAGTCCACCAGTTGCGTCTGGGTCAACTGGCCATCCTTGTAGTCGAACACTGCCACCTGCGCACTCATCTCAGTGGTCAGCCAGGCGTGCTTGCCATCGGCGCTGAACAACAAGTGACGCGGGCCGCTGCCTGGCGGCAGTTGCACCGAGGCCGGATTGGCCGGGGTCAATGGCAGCTCATGGTTGGCCTTGGGATCGTAGCGGTAGGCAAACAGCTTGTCCGCCCCCAGGTCCTGTACAAACACGTACTTGCCATCCGGCGACGACACCACCGAGTGCACATGGTTGGACGCCTGGCGCTCAGGGTTCACGCGGCTGGCCGGGTGCCCGCTCAGTTGCACCGGAGGCGACAGCTTGCCCGTGGCATCGACTGGCAGCACCGCCAGGCTGCCGCCCGGGTCTTCCACGACCGAATAGTTGGCGACGAACAGATAGCGCCCATCGGCGGCCACACTGGAATGGGTCGGCTCGTTGCCCAGGCTCTGCACCTGGTTGATCAGGGTCAATTGGCGAGTCTGCGGATCGATGCTGTAGCTGCTGACGCGCCCGACCGGGTCCTTCTGGCCGGGGCCGTTCTCGTTGACCACGAACAGGTGCTTCTGGTCCTTGGAGATTGTCAGCCAGGACGGGTTGGCCGCTTTGGCCGCGAGCACCGGTTTACCGCTGAACTGGCCTGTGCGGCTGTCAAATTGCAGGCGGTAGATCCCTTCACTGCTGCCGGCGGTGTAGCTGCCCACCAACAGTTCATAGGTATCGGCCGGCGCGGCTTGCACCGACATCGCTCCCACGCTGCCGGCCATCAGCAGCGGCCAGAATTTACGCATCATCATCCGCTTCATCCTCGTCGTTATTGTTGCCGGTGAAGGCGCTCATGCAGATCAGGCGGTGCTCGCCCGAATCACCGGTAAGGGTCCAGCTTTGCAAGGTGCCATCGAACGTCGCGGCGTTGACCTGTTCCAGGCTGAAACGCCAGCGTTTTTCTGCTCGGCCGTCCATGGCGGTGATCAGCAGTTTTTCGTTATCGAGTTCAAAATCAAAGGCATGCAGCCCATCGATTTCAAGCATGTCGCTGGTTTCAAGGACGGCAGGCAAATTCTCAGTCATCACAGTCTTTCATCAGGTTCAAAGCGCTAATCATAGGCCAGTTTGCCGCCAGGGCCTAAAACCATAGCGGGCTACCGCATGGCGACAACGCTAGGCATTACCTTGCAAGGACGCACTCTTATCCGACGTAAAGGAACCCACATGCCCGTACAGCCCCCCGCCCCAGTGGCGGACCCCACACGACAAGCGGTTGCTGCGCAATTTCTCGGGCGCCCCACTTTGCGTACCGTCACCGCGCAAATGCTGGGCACCCACCTGGTGGAGAAGTACCCACCGCTGACGCTGCCCGTCGCCGACCTTCGGCTGGCCGTACCCCGTGACGGCGGTGGCCGCGCCCTGCTGCCGTTGCTGGACGTTGCGCTTGACCATATCGCCGACGGCAGTTTCCCCGATCTGACGGCACGCCAGAACCTGGATTGCTACCTGAGCGATGCCACTGGCACCCGGCTTGGCTCTCACGAGAACGGAGAGCGCCGCGACTTCGACCTGCGGGTTATCGAAGCCCTCATCCGGGAGCTGCCACGGGTGCTGTTCATCGGTTTTCAAGAAGCCTTGGCTGCTTACTGGGGACAGGACAGCGACGCAGGGAGCGTTCGCTGGAAGTGGCTGGCCGATGTGCTGCAAGGTGTGTTGCTCGAAGTCGCCACACGCCAGACCGGCCTCACTGCCCAGCACATTGAAATACTCAGCGCGTTGAACCGTTATCCCGACCGGGCATCGCGCGCGCTCAGCCCCGCCCCCGCCAACGAGGTCCACGCCTACACCTTGGAAACCCACTTGCAACGCGCCGGCAAGCGGCTGACCGTACAAGGCACCGAGATCCTGGTGGTGCGCGGCAAGCAAGCACTGCTTTTTCGCCTCAACGGTGAGATCCAGACCTACCCCGACCTGGAAACCTTCGGCCAGGCGTGGGGCGAGCAGTTGCAACAGCGCTTCATGGCCGAGCGCATCACTTGGCAGCAGTACGAACCCGATGGCAATATTTTCGAAGTGCAAGCGGCGCTCATCCTGAACCAGCAGTTGGACGATCTCGCGACTCTCCAGCTTCCCGCCCAATCCACGCGGCAAGCAGTGGAACGCCTGTTTGCCGTCACCACCGACCCTGCGCAGTGGCTGGCGCCATCAAGCGCCACGTCGCCGGCAACGGTGGCGGCCATCCAGGCCGCCCTGCCGGATCATCTGCAAGCCACCAGCGCCGCCAACCGCCTGGCCTACCGACACACCCTGCTGGAACACGCCAGCCTCAAGCGCCAGACCCTTGGCGACGCCGACTTCGATAGCCTGGAAACACTGCGCGGCTATGCCACCGCGCATGTGAACCACCAGTTGTGCATGGACCGCGCGGTTGCCAAGGGCGGACTGCGCGCCTGCACCCATGAAGCGCTGGCGACCGGCTACGATGCTGGCGATCTGGAACTGACCTTTCATGTGCCGGTGGGTATCCTCGAAGGGGGTTACATCGAACCTGTCGTCATGAACCTGGTCGACCTTGCCCTGAAGAATCTATCGGGCCGCCCCAAAGGCCGCATGACCATACGCCACGTCAAAGGCCGCGCAATCGAAGCCTGGCTGACGCCCGATTACCTCCTTCAACTGGTCCAACGCGTCGACATCGGCAAAAACTACCCCGCTTACCTGCGCCGGGAACTGATGGGGCAGACCGAGGCGGCACGCAAGCGTCAAGGCCTGTTCGAGCAACTGCGCCCCCTGCATCTGAAAACCCAGGCACTGGAGCGTTTGATCAAGAGTGAAGCCGGCCTCACCCAGCGTGGTTTCGAGTGTGTGAAAGCGCTGGTCAACCCGAACCCGCTGGAGCGCCGGGTCAATGGCGAGGATATTGTCATCCGGCCGCTGGCCTTTGTACGCAAGCCAGGCGCCAAGGCGGATGTGGTGCGCAATATGTTCGTCATCGAACCCCGCGACACGCAGTCGGGACCGCACCTGCTGTATCGACCGGCCTATGCCGAGGCGCTGTTGGAATACCCCCATCGCGAACAGTTGCTGGCGGCCATCGTGCAACCCGGCGACCTGCAGGAGAGCGTGCTGACCTGGTTGCCGGACCAGTCCAGGGCGGTCTACAGCAACGGCGGTTTCAACGAGCCTCACTACGTGCGCGTCGGCATGGGCTCGGAGTTCGACCGCCTGCCCAGCGTGCCAAAGCCCGCCGAGCTGGCCGGTGCCGACGACGAAAGCAACGATGAAATAGGCCTGGCGCTGCGCAACGGCAGCCTCATGGAATATCTGTTCGGCAGTGAAACACAGCAACTGGTGGATCAGGCCGAACGGGAGTCGACCTCCAACAGTGAAAGCCGCTGGGCGCTTATCCTCGAAGGCCTGCAACTAGGGTTCAACACTCTGCTGCTGGCTGTACGCGGCCCCATGGCGACAATCGGTTGGCTGATGCAGGCCATGCAAGGCGTAGTGAAGGACCTGCCGGCACTGGAGAGTAACGATCCGACAGCCAGGGAGCTGGCGTGGATTGATCTGCTGCTCAATATCGGCATGGCGATGTTGCATCACGGATCGACCGGCGTGCCGCGCGAAGCGCCCCAGCGTGATGAACAGGCCACGATCCCCTCACCCTTCAAGCACCCACTGCCAGGCCAGCGCTTGATCAGGCCGGCCGTGGTTGAGCGAGGCGCTGTCGGCCTGCCTTCCGAGCCACCGGGGGGTGGTCGCACGCTGTTGGACTTTGATCGCTCCCTGGCCGGTGATGGCGCCTCGGCGATGCTTCTCGAGAGACTGCGGGGCGTCAATGTGCCCTGGCCCACGCCTGTTCCCGAGCCGATCAGTCTCGGGCCCTATCGGGGTTTGTACAAGATCAACGACCAATGGCATGCCTCGGTGGGAGGCCTGCTGTTCAGGGTCAACATCGTGCCGGGTTTCGGTGAAGTCTTTATCATTCACCCGCTCAAACCAGACCACCCGGGCATCAAGCTGAAAACCGACGGCAACGGCCATTGGACGCTGGACCGTGGTCTCAAGTTACTGGGGGGCGGACGCAAGCGGTTGCAGGAGCTGCGCCGTGAAAAACAACTTGAGAACGAACGGTTGACGGATCGCTTGCTCCAGCTCGTTCCGGAGGCGAAGTTCCTGATGGCACCCATTATTCAGACAGGAACCCAACTGGCAGCCGCCCTCCAGGGTCTGGAGAAACAACTCAAGACCCTGCGAATCATCCAGGATCTGCTGCTCAAGGCCTCGCAAACCCAACGTCCAGACCTGGAAGTACGTCAACAGACTGAAATCTCTGAGTACAAACGCCTTCGCAACCAGTTTGATGTATTGCTGCAGCAACTCGAAACTCAACTGGCCCAATCCTCGCCAGTGTACTTGGAGTTGACCACCTTGACCCGTCAGCTGGAGGAAGCCGCCATTGCCGGCCTGCCCCTGATCAATGCGGCAACCATTGTTAAAGAGGTCTGGAACCAGCAGATGTTCCTCCACAAGATGCAATTGAATGCGTTGGAGTTCCATATCGTTACCGAGGCAGGCGAGCCATTGGAGGAATGGCACAAGCGGATGCAACCGCGAATCGTCGCGGGAGACTCGACCCCCATCGACGAAAACCTGCGGATGGCCACGGGCTACATCGACTACCTCGAACACATGGTCGCCCATTCCGCTAGCATGGAAGCTAGCCTCCAGCACCTGGGACAAGCGTCGGCGACAGCGCGCGCGGTACGTCAAGAACTGCTGGCAAGTATTCCAAGCGTTGAATTGTTTTTCTCCGACAACCTCAAGCTCAGTGCGCTGGAACTGCTTACCAGCCTGAGCCAAATACGCTTCGAGATGCCTTCATCACTGTCGGCGTTGCAGCGGTATTACAAGGCGCGTTATCAAGTGTGCGGGCTGGACATAGGCCTGAAATCCCACATTGAGGTACGCAGCAGTACCGAATACCCGTTGGATGAGCAACGCAATGTCTACGAGACAGTTCTCGATAAATACCAGCAAGCCGAGTTCGCCCTGCGGGCCCTCAAGACGTTGAAGCCCGACGCGTTGGGGCCCGAAGCCGAACGTGTGCTCAAGGGCCTCGAATTCGCCAAGGTGTTGGCGCAAAACGAACTGGAGGCGGTGGTCAGAGAACAGGAAGACCTCAAGGTCGAACTGCCACTGTCCAAGACGCTACGTGCCAAGCCTGCGGCAAAGCGCGTGTTCAAGACCCGTAAAAAGGAATACCTGATCGGCGAGCTCAAGCCCGCCGACGCGCAGAACGGCGAGGAACACATCACCATCACCGACACGTTGCTTGGCAAGACCCTGGCTTCGTATAACCAGCACACGGACGGTTGGGCCCCCATCGACGAGGCAACTACCTCGACGCCGGCCCCGCAGCTTCGCTCACTCGCGACCCTCAAGAGTGAAGCCCAGGGATTGATCGAACAACGCCAGGACCTGGAGCAATTGGTCGCGGCGGACCAGGCGAAACTGGACAACCCTCTCACTCGCCAGGATGCCAATCCCGGGGAATGGGACACGCTGCTCAACGCGCAAGCCGAAAAATTTACCCAGCTCGCCAATGAAATCAAACGCGACCATCTCGACGCGCCCACGGCCCAGAACCTGATTGACGAATGCCTGGCGCAAGCCAAGGACATCAATCGCTGGGCACAGCGCATCTGCAGCGACGCCTACAAACGCCAGTGGCCGACAATGGAAGGCGTCGCCTACCTCTGGGACCATCAGCAGATCGATATCAACCTCACGAGCCAGGCCGACCCGCAACGCCCGACCCTCAGTGGAGACTTCTTCACCGAATACGCGGTGTACGACAAGGCGCAAAAACCGCCGGTGGTGTTGTGGTACGCCCATTTCCACTATGCCACTGCCGACGCACCGCCCGATGGCTATACGCGGGCCCATCTGAAATTGCCGGAGCAACGCAAACTCACCCAGAAGGATTTGCTCAAGGCCCATGTGCAGGATTACCTGAGCCGCTTGAAAGACCCCGGCAGCGAACCCGTGACGAAAATCGTCTACGTGCTCATCACTCCACCGCTGGACAACCTGTTCCTCAAGATAGCGCCCAAGCCCAAGGGTGTTCAGGCGTGAACAAGGCCGGCTGACCAGAGGATGGGGTATTAGCGTGGTCGCTATCAAGCATCCGAAAAAGAAACTCGAGAAACCCGAAACCCGGGACACCGCGTGACACGTACACGGCGGCGCACCTGAAGATACCCGCCCAGCGCTACCTGACCCAGAAAGACCTGGTCAACGAGCCGGGTTCTGCCGGAGCGGTGGAGCTTGTCCGTGCGCAGATTGGCAAGCCATTGGATGAGAAACTGTTCCTGAAACTGTAACCCGCAAAAAAGCCGCACCCTGTGCGGCTTTTTCGGGGGCGGCGACTCAGTGCGCAAACAGCGAGTTGCCCTTCTGCCCCGCCAGTTTTTCCGGTTTGATCAGGAAACGCGCCAGGGCCGGCAACAGCCACAGTGCACCGAACATGTTCCACAGCAACATGAAGGTCAGCATCAGGCCCATATCCGCCTGGAACTTGATGGCCGAGAAGATCCAGGTGCACACGCCGATCGCCAGGCACAGGCCGGTGAACAGCACGGCTTTACCGGTGGACTTGAGCGTCTGGTAGTACGCCTCCTGCAATGGCAAACCGGCACGCAGGAAGCTTTCCAGGCGGCTGTAGATGTAGATGCCGTAGTCCACGCCGATGCCCACACCCAGGGCCACCACCGGCAAGGTCGCGACCTTGACGCCGATGCCCATGAATGCCATCAGCGCGTTGCCCAGCACCGAGGTCAGCACCAGCGGCAGCACGATGCACAGCGTCGCGGCCCAGGAGCGGAAGGTGATCATGCACATGGTCGCCACGCACAGGTACACCAGGATCAGGATGGTCAGTTCCGACTCCTTGATCACTTCGTTGGTGGCCGCTTCGATCCCGGCGTTACCGGCGGCGAGGATGAATTCCAGGCCGTCCTTGTTGTTCTCCCTGGCAAAGTCCTGCACCGCATGCACCGCACGGTCGAGGGTCTCGGCCTTGTGGTCGTTGAGGAACACCAGCACCGGCGCCAGGGAACAGTTGTTGTTGTACAGGCCATCGGCACGGGCGATGGAGTTGTTCAGCACATCCGGGTTGCGCGACAGGGTTTCCCATTTCAGGTTGCCCTCGTTCATGCCCTTGATCATCTGCTTGGACACAGTCACCAGCGAAATCGCCGACTGCACGCCCTCGGTGTTCTGCATCTTCCACATCAGTTGGTCGATGGGCGCCATGGCTTCATAGCGCGAGCAACCTTCGGCCTTGGTCTTGACCATCACCACCAGCACGTCGGAACTGGTGGAGTAATTGCTGATGATGAAGTTGTTGTCCTTGTTGTAGCGCGAGTCCGGGCGCAACTCCGGCGCACCCTGGTCAAGGTCGCCGATCTTCAGGTTCTGGCTGTACCAGAGGCCGCCGCCAAAGGCGACAAGCGCCAGGGCGATGGAGATCGGCGCGACTTTCGGGTTGGCAAAATTCGACAGCAGGCGCCAGAACGAATGTTCGCGATTCGCGTCTTTCTTGCTCTTGGCGATGGCGCGCTTGCTGATACCGACATAGGAGATCGCTACCGGCAACAGGATCAGGTTGGTAAACACAATCACCGCCACGCCGATGGACGCGCCGATCGCCAGTTCACGGATTACACCGATGTCGATGATCAACAGCGTGATGAAGCCCACGGCGTCGGCCAGGATTGCGATCATCCCCGGCAGGAACAGTTGCCGAAAGGTGCGCCGGGCGGCGGTCAGCGCGTTGTCCGCCTCGCTGGACTGCAGCGCGATGCCGTTGATCTTCTGCACGCCGTGAGAGATCCCGATGGCGAAGATCAGGAACGGCACCAGCATCGAATAGGGATCAAGGCCGAAACCGAAGAAATGCATCAACCCCAGCTGCCAGATCACCGCCACCAGCGTGGTGCTCAACACCGCGACGGTGCTGCGCAGGCAGTTGGTGAACCACAGCAACAGAATCAGGGTGATAACAAACGCGATGCCGAAGAACATCACCACCATGACCAGGCCGTCGATCAGGTCACCGACCTTCTTGGCGAAGCCGACGATGTGGATCTTGACGTTGGGGTTCTGGGCTTCGAACTTGTCGCGGATCTTGTCTTCCAGTTCGTGGGAGAACTTGCGGTAGTCCAGGGCCAGCAACTTGCCCTGGTCCTGCGGGTCCGGGTAGGACTCCAACAGCGGGATGTCGACAATGCTCGACTTGAAATCGTTGGCCACCAGTCGCCCGACCTGGCCAGACTTGAGCACGTTGTTGCGCAGTTGATCGAGACTTTCCGGCGAGCCGTTGTAGCTCTGCGGGATCACTTCACCGCCGGCAAAACCCTCTTCGGTCACTTCGGTCCAGCGTACGCTGGGGCTCCACAGCGACTTGAGCCCCGAACGGTCGACGCCGGAGATGTAGAACACCTCGTCGTTGATCTGCCGCAGGGTCTCCATGTACTCCCTGGTAAAAATGTCACCGTCCTTGGCCTCCACCGAGATGCGCACCGTATTGCCCAGGTTGGCCAGGTCGTTGCGGTGTTCCATCATCTTTTCGATGAAGGGGTGCTTGAGGGGGATCATCTTTTCAAAGCTGGTGGACGGGCGTATCAACGTTGCCTGCCAGAACAGGAAAATACTCACCAGCAGGCAGATCACGATCACTGCCGGGCGGTTGTTGAAGATCAGGCGCTCAAGAAAGGTCGCTTTATCGTTGTGATGACTGCTCATAGTTCCCCGCCTTCTTCTTATTTTGGCTCTTTATTTCAGGAGCAGTTCGGCGCCAGTCGGCGTGGCAACCCGCACCCCACCCTGCCCGGCCAGAATCAAGTTGCCGTTGCCGGCCGCCGTGACGGACGACAGCGAAATCCGGTCCGGACGGTTGAACACGCTGAAGGTCAGCCCATCGTCATGGCTGACCACCACGCTGCCGCCGTTGCCCACCACGACGATGGCACCGTCCTCCAGCAACGCCGCGCCCGACAAACCAAACTCCAGCGCTCCCCGCGCCGCGTTCAATTCGACCTGTTCCCAGGTACTGCCGAAATCCGTGGAGCGGTACAGGTTGCCGCGCAAGCCGTAGGCCAACAGCGTTTGCGCTTGGGCGGTGCCGATCACGCCAAACAACGAACCCTCGTAGGGGCCTTCGAGTTTTTCCCAGGTCTGGCCGTCGTCACTGGAGCGGAACATGCTGCCCTGCTCGCCGACGATGAACAGGCCGGCCTCCTTGATGTGGGCAATGGCGTTGAGGTGATACTGGTCTTCGTTGTCGAGGCGGTCGCTGACGTCATTCCAGGTCTTGCCACCGTCGGTGGTTTCAATCAGCGCACCGTAGGCGCCCACGGCCAGGCCGTGGTTCGCGTCGTTGAACCACACATCGAGTAGAGGCGCTTCGCGCTTGAGGTCCTGATACTGCTGGCTCCAGGTCGCGCCGCCGTCGGTGCTGGCGAGGATCTGTGCATCGTGGCCGACCGCCCAGCCTTGCTTGTCATCGACAAAAAACACCGCCGTGAGCAATTGCCGGGTGGGGACTTTGGCTTGGGTCCAGGTGCTGCCCTGGTCGTCCGAATAGAGGATGTGCCCGCGATCACCGACCGCCACCAGGCGCTTGCCTGCGTGGACCACGTCGATCATCAGGCCCTTGGCGGCCTTGGGGGATTCAATCGCAAAAGTGGTATCGCCGGCGGCCTGGACGGAGGTCGACAACGCGGCTGACGCTACCCCCAGTCCAAACAGCGAGAGCGCTGCGGCCAGCATCGCAACCCTGCGTGCGGCGCGTGGGCGGCAGACAACCCACCCCATGACAGGCTCACTCATAGACCTTTCTCCCATTTATTATTGTTATCGCTCGCCTTCCGGGGCCTTGGAACCTGCAATCTAGAGCGCCTGGAGGAAGCAGGGCCATCCTATCGGGCTTTCGAATCGTCTGACAATCGGCGCTACGTTATCTTTTGTTAACTGCAGGCATTTGGCCCCATGGTGAATGTAGCTGCATTCGCCGGGGTGATTGCCAGCGCACAAATGAATTTTTATTCCATCTATTGAATTTAAGGAATTTTTATTCCATTAATAGCCTTCCTGAAAACAATAATCCAAAGGACCACGGCGATGCGTGAACTCGGAATCGGCTTGATCGGCACAGGCTTCATGGGCCGCGCCCATGCATTGGCATTCAATAACGCCCGTGCGGTATTCGAACTGCCGGTACACCTCAAGCTGGCCGCCCTGGCCGATGCCGACAGCGAACGCGCCCGGCGCTGTGCCACCGCCTGGGGGTTTGCCCAGGCCCATGGCGACTGGCAGGCGCTGATCAATGATCCGTGCGTCGATGTGGTGGCTATCACCACGCCCAACCATTTGCACTACCCCATGGCCATGGCCGCGATAGCCGCAGGCAAGGCGGTGTACTGCGAAAAACCCCTGGCCGTGAGCCTGGAACAGGCCGACGCGATGCGCCGCGCCGCCAGTGCCGCCGGGGTGGTGACGCGGGTCGGCTACAACTACCAGCACAATCCGATGATCACACTGGCGCGGCAGATGATTGCCAGCGGCGAGCTTGGCGAAATCATCAGCTTCCAGGGCGAGTTCAGCGAGGACTTCATGGCCAACCCGGCCTCCCCGTGGTCATGGCGGTGCGAAGTCGAACATGCCGGTGGCGCCCTGGCGGACCTGGGCAGTCATTTGTTGTCGATGGCCCGTTATCTGGTGGGGGATGTGCTGAGCGTGTGCGCCGACACCCAGACCGTCCACGGCCAGCGCCCTGCCGTCAAAGGCAGCGCCGAGCTGAAATCCATCGCCGTGGATGACCAGGTGCATGCCCTGCTGCGCTTCGCCAATGGCGCCCGAGGCACCGTCAGCAGCAGTTGGCTCAAGCACGGCTACAAGAACCACCTGAGCTTCGAGATCAGCGGGACGCAAGGCACCCTGGCGTTCGATCAGGAACGCTTGAATGAATTGCAGGTGTGCCGCGTAGGTCAGGAGGGGTTCCAGCGTTTGCTCGCCGGCCCTGCCCTGCCGGGTTATGCGGCGTTCAGCCCGGCGGCGGGGCATCAACTGGGGTACAACGAGCTGAAGACGCTGGAGGTGCAGGAGTTGATTCTGGCGCTGGCAGGCCAAGGTGCGGATGGCACGGACTTTGAAGCAGCGTGGGAGGTTGAGCGGCTGGCAACGGCGATTCGCGTAGCGGCCCGTGAAGAGCGCTGGGTAACCGTGAACGCCGTCTGAAACACAGCACAGGTCCATTGTGGAAGGGGGCTTGCCCCCTCCCACATTCGGATCATAGACAATTCGAGGTCAGCGCAAGGCCCGGCGCAATACTTTGCCGACGGTGGTCTTGGGCAGTTCGGTGCTACGGAACTCCACGAACTTGGGCACCTTGTACCCTGTCAAGTACTCCCGGCAATGCGCCAGAATCTGCTCCTGCGTGAGGTTCGGGTCCTTGCGCACCACGATGATCTTCACCTTCTCCCCCGTCACGCCATCTTCCACCCCAATCGCCGCCACTTCGCCCACGCCTGGATGCAGAGCCACCACATCCTCGATTTCATTGGGGTACACGTTGAAGCCCGAGACCAGGATCATGTCCTTCTTGCGGTCCACCAGGCGGATATAGCCGCGCTCGTCCATTACACCGATATCGCCGGTCGACAGCCACCCGTCGGCGTCCAGCACCTCGGCGGTCGCCTCCGGGCGTTTCCAGTAGCCCTGCATCACCTGCGGCCCGCGCACTTGCAGCTCGCCCTGCTCGCCGATGTCGGCCAGTTCGCCGTCTTCGCGCATGAAGCGCACCCAGGTCGATGGCAAGGGCACGCCGATGCTGCCGGTGAACTCCATCTCACGCATGCGCGCAATGTTGATCGGGCTGATACTCACCACCGGCGAACACTCGGTCAGGCCGTAGCCTTCGATGATCGGCAGCCCGGTGACTTCTTTCCAGCGCTTGGCCACCGCCGTGTGAGTGGCCATGCCGCCGGCGATCACCATGCGCAGGTCGGAAAAGTCCCGCGCACAGAACTCCTTGTTCTCCAACAAGCCGTTGAACAATGTGTTGACCCCGGCAATGCCGTTGAAACGCTCCTTGCGCAGGATCATCTGCACCCGTTTCACATCCCGTGGGTTGGCGATCAGGATGTTGCGCCCGCCCAGGCACATGAACATCAGGCAATTCACCGTCAGGGAAAAGATGTGGTAAAGCGGCAGCAAGGTGACGTTGGTTTCCTGCTTGTCCTGGTCCAGTTGGTCCCCCACCCACGCCTTGGCCTGCAGCAGGTTGGCGATGATATTGCGGTGGCTGAGCATCACGCCCTTGGCGTCGCCGGTGGTGCCGCCGGTGTATTGCAGAAACGCCAGGTCGTCCAGATACATCCCCACTGGAAAATGGTTGAGTGCCCGCCCCTGTTTCAGCACTTGGTTGAAGCGTACCGAACCGCGCAGGTTGAACGCCGGCACCTGTTTTTGCACACGGCGCAGGATGAAGTTCATCGCTGCGCCCTTGAAGGTGCCGAGCAGGTCACCGATGGCCGCGATCACCACGCGCTTGACGCTGCTGCCGGTGATGACTTTTTCCAGGGTGTGGGCGAAGTTCTCGAAGATCACCACGGTTTCTGCGCCGCTGTCCTTGAGCAGATGCTTGAGCTCATGGGCGGTGTACAACGGGTTGACATTGACCACTACCGCACCGGCCAGGATCGTGCCCAACAGGCAGATCGGGTACTGCAAGCAGTTGGGCATCATCAGCGCCACGCGGTCGCCCTGTTTGACCCCCTGCCCCTGCAGCCAGGCCGCAAAAGCGTAGCCTTGCACCTGCCAGTCGGCATAGGTCATTTCGGTGCCGATGCTGACGTACGCGACCCGCTCGCGAAACTTATCCAGGTGCTCCAGGAACACCTCGCGCAACGACGGATAGTCCTCGATACCGGCATCGATATCCGCCGGGACGCCAGGCAGGTAAGCGTTCAACCAGACCCGTTCGGTGTGTTCCAGGCTTACAGCGTTCATGGCAGTCTCCTTGTTGTTGTTTTTGATAGAGCTACTTTTCGACGATGGCGGTAATGCCCAGCCCGCCCGCCGCGCAGATGGAAATCAGGCCGCGCCCACCACCGTTCTCATGGATGATCTTGGCCAGCGCCGCCAGTTGGCGGCCACCGGTGGCCGCGAACGGGTGGCCGCAACCGAGTGAGCCACCGTTGACGTTCATTTTTGCGCGGTCAATGGCCCCCAGCGGTGCCTCCAGGCCTAGGCGCTCGCGGCAATAATCGGCGTCTTCCCAGGCCTTGAGCGTGCACAGCACCTGGGCGGCAAAGGCTTCGTGGATCTCGAAGAAATCAAAGTCGTTGAAGCTCAAACCTTCACGCTGGAGCATGCGCGGCACTGCGTAGGCCGGGGCCATCAAAAGGCCTTCGGTGCCGTCGACGAAGTTCACCGCGGCGGTTTCGCCGGTACGCAGGTAGGCCAGCACCGGCCAGCCGTGTTCGGCGGCCCACGCCTCGCTGGCCAACAACACCACCGAAGCGCCATCGGTCAGCGGCGTGGAATTGCCCGCCGTGAGCGTGCCGTCCTGGCGGTCGTAGGCCGGGGCCAGGCCGGCGAGTTTCTCCAGGCTGGCGTCGGCGCGCAGGTTGTTGTCCTTCGCCAGCCCGCGATGGGGGCTGATCAGATCGTCGAAGAAGCCGCGCTTGTAGGCCGCTTCCAGGCGCTGATGGCTGGTAAGGGTCAACTCATCCTGAGCCAGTCGCTTGATCTGCCAGCGCTTGGCCATTGCTTCGCAGTGCTCGCCCATGGACAAGCCGGTGCGTGGCTCGCCATTGCGAGGCAGCAATGGTTTGAAGAACATCGACGGCCGAACCTTGAGCAACGTCTTCAACTTGGCGCCCATGCCCTTGGCGCGGTTGGCAGCGAGCAAGGTGTGGCGCAGGGATTCGTTGATGCCGATCGGTGCGTCGGAGGTGGTATCGGAACCGCCGGCAATGCCCACCTCGATCTGGCCCAGGGCGATCTTGTTCGCCACCAGCAAGGCCGCTTCCAGGCCGGTGCCGCAGGCTTGCTGCACGTCGTAGGCCGGCGTGTCCGGGGACAAGGTGGTAGAGAGCAACGACTCACGTGCCAGGTTGAAATCGCGCGAGTGCTTGATCACCGCCCCGGCGGCAAACTCCCCGAGGCGCTGGCCGTGCAGGTTGTAACGGTCGACCAGGCCCTGCAAGGCGGCCACCAGCAGGTCCTGGTTGCTGTCGTGGGCGTACACCGTGTTGGAGCGGGCAAACGGGATGCGGTTACCGCCGATAATCGCCACGCGGCGGGTCGGCGGCGGGTTGAAGCTGTAGTCACTCATCGAACGCTCTCATTCCAAATGAATAGGCCACGCATATGGGGCTTGTCGCCGGCGAAGTTGCGCACTTCGAATTCACGGCGCGGGCCGGTCACGGGGCGATTCCACAGCGCTACCTGGCCGGGCAGGAAGATCGGCAGCTTGAAGTCGCAATGGGCCTCGGCCTGGTCCAGCCCGCCGGGTGGTTGCTGGGCGGCGAGCGCCCGGCCCAGGGTCCACATGCCATGGGCGATGGCACGGCGGAAACCGAAGAGTTTCGCGCCGATCAGCGAGGTGTGAATCGGGTTGAAATCCCCCGACACCCTGGCAAAACGCCGGCCCAGGTCGGCGGGCAACACCCAGCGTTGGGTGCGCAACAGCCCCTCCTCCTGCAACGGCAACACGTCGTCCCATGGCTGGCCGACCGGGTCCTTGACGTCCCGGCGCAGGTACAGGCTGTCGCTCTCCCAGACCAGGGTGTCGGCGCCGTAGGCTCGGGTGGCGATGCTCAGCGCCTGGCCTTTGGGATGGGCAACCCAACGCTCGGCATACACCTCCAGGCGCAACGCCTGGCCCGGGTGCAGGCGCTGGTGCTGGCGAATGCGATTGGCCAGGTGCACCATGCCGCTGGCCGGGTACGGGAAGCTTGGGCGCGTGAGCAGCATCAGGTGCAGCGGGAACGCCAGCACATGGGGATAGGACAACGGCACACCCTGCTGGCGGCGAAAACCGCAGGCGCGGCCATAGGCCTCAATGCCGGCGCCGGACAACTCTGCCGCCGCGCGCACCAGGCGCTCCCTGGGCAGCACCGGTGCGCCGTCGAGTTTGGGTTTGCGCAAGGCGCGCACGCCATCCAGCAGCAAGCGGGTGCGCGATGGCGGCGGGTCGATAATCTGCGTCGCATAGTCCATGGCTCAGGCCCCCAGCAGGCTTTGCCCGCACACGCGTACAACCTGGCCATTGACCCCGCCGGAAGCCGGGTGTGCCAGCCAGGCGATGGTCTCGGCCACATCAATCGGCTGACCGCCCTGGGACATCGAGTTCATGCGCCGCCCCGCTTCGCGGATCATCAGCGGGATTTTTGCGGTCATCTGGGTCTCGATGAACCCGGGCGCCACCGCATTCACCGTGACCTGCTGCGCCGCTGCATGGGGTGCAAGGCCTTGCACCAGGCCAATCACACCGGCCTTGGAGGTGGCATAATTGCTCTGGCCGAGGTTGCCGGCGATGCCGGAGATCGACGACACGCACACGATGCGCCCACCGGGATTGAGCCCCTGGTTGTCCAGCAACGCCTGGCTGAGTTGCAACGGTGCGTCGAGGTTGACGGCCAATACGCTGCGCCACGCCGCCTCGTGCATTTTGGCGATGGTTTTGTCACGGGTGATCCCGGCGTTGTGCACCACCACATCAAACCCGCCGTATTGGCTGGTGTGGGCCTGCAACAAGGCGGCAGCGTCCGGGGCAGTGATGTCCAGCGGCAACGCGGAACCGCCAACGCTGGTGGCGGCTTGCTGCAATGCGTCTTGCGCCTGGGGCACGTCCACGCACACCACATGCGCGCCCTCCCGGGCTAACACCTGGGCAATCGCCAGGCCGATGCCACGGGAAGCGCCGGTGACCAGGGCGCGGCGGCCGGCGAAGGGTTTGTCCCAGTTGACCGTGACCTGGCCATCTACCGGTTGTTCCAGGCGCACCACTTGCCCGGACACATAGGCCGAGCGGCGCGACAGGAAGAAACGCAGGCTGCTGTCCAGCGCGCCTGCGGCACCAGGCGCCACGTAGATCAACTGCACGGTGATCGCCCGGCGCAGCTCCTTGGCCAGCGAACGCACCAGTCCCTCAAGGGCGCGTTGGGCGATGGCCTGGGGCAAGTCCTGGCAATGTTCCGGCGCAGTACCGAGCACCACCACACGGCCATGGTGGCCGATGCGTTTGGCGTTGGCGTGGAAGAATTCATACAGCTCGTCCAATTGCTGCAGACTGGCCACGGCGCTGGCGTCAAACACTGCGCCCTGCACCTTGACCGTGGACGGTGCCTTGGGCGTGGCCGGGGTGGCCGTGACCGTGTCGGTGGCCGCGAACACACGCTGCACTTCAGTGGTCAGGCGCCCTGCCCCAGCGACGATCACCGGGTTGACCAGGCCGTGCTGGCCGCTGCGATGGCGTTGCAGCGGCAGCGGTTGCGGTAAACCCACGGCCTGGGCCAGGCGACGGCCCCAGGGGGAATTGACGAACGAGAGGTAGCTGTCACTCATAGATAGATTCACTCACCACACATACATGCCGTGTAAACCCGGTCTGTGTGGGAGGGGGATTGCCCCCTCCCACATTGATTGGTTTTTTTCCTAATTGACCGAGGCGTTTTCGCTTTGGCTGGCGCGACGTTTCGTCGTCGGCTCCAGCGCTTGCTTGCGCTGTTGCAACGCCTCCAGCAAGCCGAAGTCCTGCGGGAAGTCGTCCACCTGAATGCCGTGGTCGGCGTATTCCACATAACGCCCGAGCAAGGTGTCTTCGTCGTCGCTGATCAGGTCCAGTGCCCGCGCCTTGACGCGCCAGGTCGTGAACGCCGTGGCGGAGATCGGCATCGGCTCGATCAGGCCCTGCTTGACGGCGGATTTGAGCCGGGCCTCGATCAGCTCCACTTGCGGCAACAGGCGAAAGCCCAATTCGCCATAGGCCAGCTTGTCGATTTCCGGACGCGGGATGTAGGAATTGGCCAGCAGGCGGTCGCGGGTTTCCCCCGGCGTCTGCACCACATCGGCCACCTGGGCCAGCAGGCGGTCCGACGGTTTGCGCAGCGGGATACCGAAGGGGAACGTCAAGGCCTTCAGCACGGAGGCGGCGGCTTTCGACGGGTAATTGTCGAGCACTTCGGCCAGTGCTTCATGGGCGCGCAGCAAGGCGTCCTGGGCCGCCCAGTGTACCAGCGGCAAATCCGCCTGGGGCCGGCCGTCATCCTCAAAGCGCTTGAGCACGCAGGACAGGATGTACAGCTGCGACAGAATATCCCCCAGGCGCCCGGTGATACTTTCCTTGCGCTTGAGGGCACCGCCCAGCACGCCCATGGAAATGTCCGAGACCAATGCCAGCACCACCGACAGGCGATTGGCCTGGCGGTAGTAGGACGCCAGCGCCGGGTCGGTCTTTGCCGGGGCAGAAATCAGCCGGCCGCCTGTCAGGGAATGCACCACAGCACGCACGGTGTTGGCCAATACAAAGCTCACATGGCCGAACATGGCACTGTCGAATGCCTCCAGCGCCTTGCGCCGATCAGGGTTGCGCGCCGCTTCCATCTCGCGGAACACATAGGGATGGCAACGGATCAGGCCCTGGCCAAAGATGATCAGGCAGCGCGTCATGATGTTCGCGCCTTCCACCGTAATGGCGATGGGGCTTTGCTGATAGGCGCGGGCCAGGAAGTTATTCGGGCCCATGCAGATGCCTTTGCCGGCGACGATGTCCATGCCGTCATTGACGATGATCCGCGCCCGTTCGGTAACGTGGTACTTGGCAATGGCCGAGATCACCGAAGGTTTTTCACCGGCATCCAGGGATGCTACCGACACCTTACGCACCGCATCACAGGCATACAGGTGCCCGGCCATGCGCGCCAAGGGCGCCTGTACCCCCTCGAACTTGCCGATGGGCAGGCCGAACTGTTTACGCATCGCCGCATACGCGGTCGTGCCGCGCACCGCGACCTTGCCCAGGCCGACGTTGGCCGATGGCAGGGAAATCGCGCGCCCGGCGGCCAGGCATTCCATCAGCATGCGCCAGCCGTTGCCGACTTGTTCGCGCCCGCCGATCACCCATTCCAGCGGGATGAACACATCCTTGCCGGTGGTAGGACCGTTCTGGAACACGGCGTTGAGTGGCCAATGGCGGCGACCGCTGTTGACGCCTGGGTGAGACGTAGGAATCAACGCGCAGGTGATGCCCAGCGAACCCGGCGCCCCCAACAGCCCGTCCGGGTCTTCTGCGCGAAACGCCAGGCCGAGTACCGTGGCGATCGGACCAAGGGTGATATAGCGCTTGTCCCAGGTCACCCGGAAGCCCAGCACTTCCTCGCCTTCATGCATCCCTTTGCAGACGATGCCCAGATCGGGAATCGCCCCGGCATCGGAGCCGGCATACGGGCTGGTCAGGGCAAAGCACGGGATGTCTTCACCCCGTGCCAGACGCGGCAGGTAGTAATTGCGCTGGGCGTCGGTGCCG
Source organism: Pseudomonas sp. DR208 (assembly GCF_019823005.1). Taxonomy (NCBI): domain Bacteria; kingdom Pseudomonadati; phylum Pseudomonadota; class Gammaproteobacteria; order Pseudomonadales; family Pseudomonadaceae; genus Pseudomonas; species Pseudomonas sp. DR208. Next base: position 3,099,113 of record NZ_CP081944.1, on the reverse strand, counting down.
TAGTGCAGCAGCAGTTCGGCCGGGCCGAGGGAATTGGGCACCATCACCGAAATCGCCGCCGCCGAGCAGCGCGTCGACAGCTTCATCACCACCTGCGAGTGCGCATAGTGGGAAAAGCCTTTGCCGCCGTACTGCTTGGGAATGATCATGCCGAGGAAACCGGCGTCCTTGGTGTATTGCCAGCCCTCGGGGGACATGTCCTGCCAGACCTGGGTGGTTTCCCAATCGTTGGCGATGTCGCACAGGGTTTCCACTTCATTGTCGAGGAAGGCCTGCTCTTCGGCGCTCAGGCTGGCGGGCGCGGCTTGCAACAGGCGCTGCCAGTCAGGCTTGCCGCTGAACAGCTCGGCGTCCCACCACACGGTGCCAGACTCGATGGCCGCGCGTTCGGTATCGGACATGGCGGGCATGATTGTACGAAACAGCGCCAGAGCCTTGCTGGTGAGCAAGGTGCGGCGCAGGGGTTTGATGGTCATCAGCACTGCAGGCAGAAGCACCAGGAGCGCCGCGACGGTCATGCCGAAACCGGCGACCACGTTGAACAGATAACCGGCTGCCAGCCAGATCAGGCCAGCGCCCAGCCAGTGAATGGCAGCAGCTTGTCGATACGCCAGGGCAATCGCAGCTGCGACACCCACCAATAACCAGATAACCATGGGGATACCTCTACTCGATCAGGGCGTGGCAAACACTATGCAGCTCGAAATGAGCGGCGGCGTAAAGCCACACTACAAACTCGGAAAAGCAAATTCAAATTTTATTTTGAAATTTTTATTTAATTCATTGGCGAAAAAATAGCGGCTGAACCCGTCAGCCTGCTCAAGTGATAGTGAAGAGCTCATCACCTCTGAATAGGAGGACGCTCACAGATAAGGGCAGCAAGATGCGCTTGATGCCCTTCTCCATCATCCTCTTAACGTCAGAACGCGTAGGTTGCCGAGAGACTGACCACATCGCCCGACGATTCTGCTTTACCGTCAAGGCTGGCGCCCCCCAGGCGATCGACGTTCTTGGTCTTCAGCTTGACCTCCTGTACGAACTGGTGGGAGTAGGCCACGTCAAAACTCAAGCCCTTTATCGCTTTCACATCGTACCCGGCTCCGAGTGAGAGGAAGGTGCGGTCGCCGTCCGGAATCCGTGGATCGCGGGTCGAATTACGCGTTGGCGTCTGGTCAATAGCGACACCGGCACGCAGGGTCAACTCATCGGTAGCGCGGAAGTCGCCACCGACCGAATACATCCACGTATCTTTGTAGTTGTAAGGAATAGAGACGATATTGATATCGCCAGACTTCAGCGTGAGATCCTTGAACGATGACCATTGCGTCCACACCACACTCGCGCCCAAGGTGAAGCGGTCGTTGAATTGGTGCACCCAGTCAAAGCCAGCCGTGGCCGGAATATCGAGCTGGGTACTGGCATGGGCACCATCGGGGAACAGTTTTAGGCCTGGGTAAGCCACTTCAACCAATGTTCCGTTGCCACCTATCGGGCTGGGTTGGGTCATCAAGGCATTGTTATACGCGTCCGCCCGAATATTGTACTTGCCCGTCATCTTGTTCTTGATCTTGGCATGATAGTTAAGGCCCAAGGTGTCTTGATCAGTCGGTTTCCAGGTCACACCGGTAAACCAGCCTGTCGAAATATTGTCGACCTTGACCCGCATCAGCGCGCCCCCCACGCCTGAGGGAAATTGGACACCACTCAGCTCAGGGCTGTTGGAAAGGGAAGCCGCGGAAAACAAATCGATGTTCTGGCTCACAAAACCTTTGCTGTGCTGAACAATCAAACCGCCACCAATGGAAAACTGATCATTGACCTTGAATGAAAGAGAGCCTGTCAACCCAACGGTTTCGATCTTTGTATCCACGGCAAAATCACGGAATTTGGAGTCCTCATTCCATGTCGAACGCATGCCTTGGGGCACCACCTGGCTCAAACCGAAAGCGAAGCGGTCGCCAAGTGGCACTACCATGAACCCTGTCGGCAACCACGCCGTAAACCCGCCTTGTCCCCCATCGTTGTTGTTCACCGCAGCCGCCGATATATCGGGAAAACCGTTGTCCCCAATTGGAATATTGGAAATAGGGTCGCCTTTGTAATCATTGGCGCTCCCCTTGTATTTGATCTTGATGCGCGCGTAATCGACCGTAAACTGCGCAACGTTATGTTCTACGAAAGCCATGGCTGCCGGGTTGTTGTACGCAGAACTCGGATCGTTCTTGAACAACGAACCGCCAGCAAATGCCCGACCCCAACCAGGTGCCCCATAAGTAGGCGTAGAGAAACCGCCGGCGTGCACAGGCGCGGCAGCCATCACCCCTCCCATTAATGCCAAGCCCAGCAGAACCTGTACCTGTTGTTTTTTATTATTCATACGGCACTCCTTATTGTTATCTCACTGAGTCGGCCCCAGCCGACTCGTGTTGCTACTTGGTTTTCCTGATTTGCTGTGCATCCCGCTCAGGGAAGCACGGTAATACCTGGGGCCACGGCGCCTAGGCTGACAATGGTGCAGCCACCTGTAAGTGCCTGGTTGCTCGCGCCCACACTCAAGCCGCCAGGTGTATTAGCCAGCGAGACAGAGACGGTGGATGGAGCACAATGAGTCGCAGGCCACGCGGGAGAGGTCGTCGCGTAGGTCAAGGCCATGCCGGTGATTTGACCAGTGGCGATGCTGGTAGGCGTCAACCGCCAGGGTAAATCAGTGGGCTGATACAGGGCACAGATCGCCCCTCCGGAAAGTGACACGGTGTTGATTCTCAGCCCTGCACCCTCTGGCTCCACCACGCCTGTAAATGCGAAGCTGCAGTTGACCGCAGCTCCAAATGTCGACGCGGATTTAATGGTTATAGTCCCGCCCGAACGGGTCGTTAAAATCGCGCCGGGTGGACTGAAAGACGCCGCATTGGCAACCGCTCCCAGGCCAAGACACAACACTATCGAGCCTGCCTTTACGAGTGCTATCAAACTCTTCATTACCTTTTCTTCCCTGTGTGACGGTTGATATGAGCGTGAACTGTTATTCAAGGAATAAAAATAGCGTTGGAAACTTCGTCATTCATCTATATCACCGTACCGTCGCCAGCCAGCACTTGATGGGTTGCTGAAACATCAAGACCACCGGGGCCATTGCCAATACTCACGTTAATAGGCGGCCATCGGCACTGCCGCAGAACTAAATCAAGCAAACAAACACGTGCGATCACAGTCGTCTTTTGCACTTGACGTATTCCACTCTGAACTAATGACAGCGTTCACTCGGTATAAATGGACACTTCACGTTCAAGGGAACACCTGGCGCGCCTCAACAAGCGCCTCAACAGAGACGCTTGTCTTCTTAAGGGGTGATCAGCCCTTTGTTCTCAAACAACCATCAAGGAACAATGGTCAACGTCGGCGATGGGGTGACGCTCAGGCTCACCACGGTGCAACTGCCACTCAGGGTCTGGTTGGCAGCGGTCAGCACACCACCGCTGTAGCCCACGGTAATAGTCGAAGGGCCGCAATTGGAGGCTGGGTACAGAATCGAGCTGGCGATGGTATAGCCGACGTTTGTCACCGAACCGGCGGCAGGGCCCGTGGCAGTCAGGGTCCAAGGCAAACCGGTGATCTTCGGCAGCGCGCACAGGCCGCCACCGGTGACCGCGACGCCAGTGATCTTGGCCACGCCTGTCGCATCGACATTCCCGGTAAACGTGGCACCACAGTTAACGGTGGCCTGGAAGGACGAAGGCGACTTCACCGAGATGGTGCCTGGCGCGGTGAAGCTCGTGTTTACAGGACTGATGCTGTACGCGTTCGCCATCGAAGCAGCACCCATGCAAACAGCCAAAGCAGACAACGATACGAGGGTTTTCAAGCTTTTCATTGTTTTTCCTCACATGTTATGGCGAAGTCATTTCGCCGGGGGTAATGGCCATGAACGAGAGGTCACGGTGAATCTGCAGAACTTCCCTTTCCAGCCAAATCTCAATTCAATTACCGCTGTAACATCCGACGGTTATTCAACAACTTTGAAGTTCGGCGGCATCTTGATCGACACCGTCTTGATCTTGCAGTCTTCGCCAATGGGTACATTGGCGGCTTCCAACTTGCCGGTGGCGTTATCCCAAGTGCCATCAGCCGTCGAAGGTCCGCACTTTCCGCCCAGACCGAATGCATGCACGTCCACGCTGATCTTCGACATGGAACCACTCTTGGTGTCTTTGGCGACTAACACCCACGGCAAGTTGATGGCTTCCACGCGGCTGCACTTGAGGCCGCCGTCGAATTCCACTTTGTCGACATTCACCGATGAGCCATCGGCCGCGACCTTGCCGGCCACCTTGATGGTGCAGTCGGCGCTGATCAGCGCGCCCTTGGAGAAGCTGATGGGGCCTTGGGCGGTAAAGGCGCTGCCCGCCGGCTCGATGCGCGCAGCCTGGGCCTGGTGATAGGCAATCAGGCCCAGCGCGGCCAATACGATGTGGGTGGTGAACTTGGCAGGTGATTGCATGGTGTACGTCCTTCCCTTTAATTATTTTTGTTCGGGTCAAACCACTGTATTGCAACTCATTTTGTAAACCTTGGGCAAAAGCAGCCTGCGCGGCACGCAGGCCCCGAGTACGCCAACAACCGGTTACTTGAACTTAGAACGGTTTGGCGCTGTTACTGTACTTCTCCAGGTACTTCAACCGCTGTGAGGGCTGAAGGTTGGTCAGGGTGATATCCCCGGCGTAATGATTGAGTACGCGATGATCCATGCGCCGCCGCCACAAGTACGGTACATAGGCCCAGACAATCATGCTCGCGTAGCCATAAGGGAGTTGAGGTGACTCATCAAAGTGGCGCAACGATTGATAACTACGGGTCGGGTTGGCATGGTGATCAGAGTGCCGTTGAAGTTGGAACAGAAAGATATTGGTGACAATACGGTTACTGTTCCATGAATGCCGTGGCGAGCAACGTTCATAACGACCATTGGGCAACTTCTGGCGCTTGAGGCCGTAGTGCTCTACATAGTTCACTACTTCCAGCAGCGAGAAGCCGTAGATACCCTGGATGATCAGGAACGGAATCACCGTCGCGCCCAACCAGGCGATCATCGCGCCCCACAACACCACGCTGTACATCCAGGCGCTGAGTACGCCGTTCTGCCAGTGCCATGCCGGCAGACCAAGCTTGCGCAGGCGTTCGCGCTCCAGGTTCCACGCCGAGCGGGCGCTGAACCACACCGAGCGTGGCAGGAAGGCCCAGAAGCTCTCGCCCAACCGCGAGCTGGCCGGATCTTCCGGCGTCGCGACACGCACGTGATGGCCACGGTTGTGCTCGGTGTAGAAGTGCCCGTAGAAGGTCGGTGCCAGGGTGACCTTGGCCAGGAACACTTCCAGTGGGTTGGGCTTGTGCCCCAGTTCATGGGCCGTGTTGATCGCGATGCCAGTGGCGGCGCCGGTCGACATGGCCATGCCCAGGTAGGTGAACCAGCTCGGTTCGCCATGCAGTTGAGTACGTGCGGTGATGTAACTGGCGGCGTGGGACAGCCAGTTGGACGGCTCCAGGTTCGCGGCAGCCTGCAACAGGCCCCCCTGGATGATCCAGTCGATTCCGCCCGCGGCGAGCCAGCCGGTGATCACCACCGAGGAGATGACAAACACCACGCCGGTGTAGACGATCCAGCGATAGTAGCGTTGGGATTCGAGGTGGCCGACAGCAGATTCGGGCGGGTTGCTCACGTCTTCACCGAGCAAGCCATCGATCAATGGGATCAGGCCGAAGATGACCAGTACACCGACCCACCAGAGTTGCTGGGTACCGGTGCTGATGGCCAGTGCGCCGGAGAGCAACGGAGTGGCCAGGGGCAGGATGCCCAGCCACCACAGGTGACGCTTGCCGTCGGTCCAGATGCTTGGGGCTGCCAGGGTCTGATTCATGGCAGCCTCCGTGTCATGGGGGCAGGAAACAGGTTCAGGGAGCGCTGAGTGCTCCAGGAAATCAACCATGCGATAAAAGACGTTTTTTTCATTTTTATTCGCTCTTAGGCATTTCAAAAATCATTTCAAAATAAACATTGAAATATTTTTTTAAAGAAATAGCGCGGAATCGTTAGGTCGTCAACTACTTTTTCGAAGCCTTTTTTACGTGACCGGGCAGTCTCTTTTTCAGCTGTTTGGTCAGGTCTCTAGGGCAAGCATTTCGGACGGTCCAACCCGCAACGAGGGCCACGATTATTTGTTCGCCAAGGCAAACGGCGGGTGCAGGATCGAGGCGGTTTGTGCTGGCCGCGCACGCTTGGCCAACTGCTGCACCGCTTCCGCCACCCGTTCGGTGGCGGTGATCGGCAGCATATGCCCGCGCCCCTCCACCACTTGCAGCTTCAGGCCGGGCACCTTGTCGGCCAGGGCCTGGCCGTGTTTGCGAAAGTCCAGCACCTTGTCCCGTGCGCCGTAGATCAGGCTGATGGGCAGCGTCAGCTGCGGGTAGCGCTTGACCATGTCCGGCAGGTGGTCGTTGACCAGGGCGATCTCGCTGGAGGCCGCATAGAAGTTGTCAGGACGCATGCCCAACAGGCCGCCGCCACGGGTAGCGAAGTCCTCCGGGGCACTGTCCGGTGCGAACACGCCCTTGACCACCGAGCGTCTTGTCAACAGGCCCATGGGAACCGTCAGGGTGCGCGACACCCAGCGCCTGAGCCAGGCAGGCCGCACGGCCAGTGACCAGAACACCAGTGGCAAGGTCGGTTGAGGGTGCGTCAGGGGCGCCACCAGTATCAGTCCCGACACCGCATGGGGATGGTCGAGGGCCAGCGCCAGTGAAATCGCCCCACCGAGGGAATGCCCCAGCACCAGCGGTTTATCCAGGCCCAACGTATTGATAAAAGCCGCCACCTGACGCGCCTGGGCCGGCAAGTCTGCAGCAGTGCCTTTATGGCGCGTGGAATAGCCCGACCCCGGTCGGTCGAGGCTGATCACGCGAAAGTGCTCGCGCAACTGACCGGACAAGGCATAGGTCAGGTTGCGACTGCTGCCCATCAGGCCGTGAATCATCACCAGCGGCGGTCCCTTGCCTTCCTCGTAATAATGAAAGCGCTCGCCGTTTACCTCCAGAAAGCGTCCGTTGATCGGAACGGCGGCTTCGATACGCCGCGTCATCCACGTACTGAATCCCCACAACACGGCGCTCGCGCCTACCAACACAGCCGCAGCGATAACCCATTCAACAGCCATAGCTCGGTCCTCTGCATCCCTGCTGCCGGCGACCTGACCGGAATTGATCAAGGCCTCGGCCATCGTCCACACCCTGGACCCGAACGGCGTGCCTGTCCGTCGGACAAATGGCACATGAGGAACCTGGGACTAGCGTAGGCGATATTTTCAGGTAGATTATTTAAAATCTTTTTTAAAATAAGTAATTCAATTTTTCTTTGCAATGGTGTTCTATCTAAAAGACAAAACAAGAAAGGAGCACATCCGATGCCCACGAGGGACTGCTTATGAATGCCCAGAGTGATTCAATCGACATCGCCATCATCGGTTCCGGCTTTGCCGGCCTGTGCATGGCGATCAAGCTCAAGGAGGCCGGGTTCACCGACTTCTTTATCGCCGAACAGGCCGACACCCTCGGCGGCACCTGGCGGGACAATCATTACCCGGGCTGCGCCTGTGATGTGCAGTCCCATGTGTATTCGTTTTCCTTTGCGCCCAACCCGGCCTGGACGCGGCAGTTCGCGCCGCAGGCGGAGATCCGTGCGTACCTGGAGCAATGCGCCACGCGCTTTGGATTGGCGCCCTATCTGCGCTTCGGCATGGGCCTGGAGCGGGCGGTGTTCGACGAGCACCTGCAACGCTGGCAATTGAGCTTCAGCGGTGGCCGCCAGGTCAGTGCGCGGGTGCTGGTGTCGGGCATGGGCGGCTTGTCGCGTCCGGCGTTACCGGATATTCCGGGGCTCGATCATTTCAAGGGCAAGCGCTTCCACTCCCAGCAGTGGGACCATGAATACTCCTTGAAAGGCAAACGCGTCGCGGTGATCGGCACCGGCGCCAGTGCCATTCAGTTCGTACCGCAGATCGCGCCGCAGGTGGCCCACCTGGACCTGTTCCAGCGCACGCCACCGTGGATCATGCCCAAGCCCGACCGGGCGATTACGCCTGTCGAGCGCTGGCTGTTCAAGCACCTGCCCTTCACTCAGCGCTTGGTGCGCGGGGCTTTCTACTGGGCGCTGGAAGGCCGCGTGGTGGGCTTTGCCCTGCACCCAAGGCTGATGAAAATGGTGCAGAAAATCGCCCTGCGTCACCTGCACAAACAAGTAGCCCGCCCATCCCTGCGCAAGACCCTGACCCCGGACTACACCATCGGCTGCAAACGCGTGTTGATTTCCAACGACTACTACCCCGCCTTGTCGCGCAGCAATGTCGAGGTGGTCACCGATCGCGTGCTGCGCATCGAAGCCGACGGCGTGATCACCGCCGACGGCATCAAGCACCCGGCCGATTGCCTGATCTTCGGCACCGGTTTCCAGGCCAGCGATCCCCTGCCCCGCGACTGCATCATCGGGCGCGGCGGTGTGGACCTGATGGACACCTGGCAAGACGGCGCCCATGCCTACAAGGGCACCACGGTGCCTGGTTATCCCAACCTGTTCCTGATCGTCGGGCCCAACACTGGCTTGGGGCATAACTCGATGATCCTGATGATCGAAGCCCAGGTGACTTACATCATGGATGCCCTCCAGCACATGCAGCGGCACCGCATCGCCACGGTGGACGTCAAGGCGGCCGTGGAAAGCGCCTACAACCAACAGTTGCAAGCCAAGCTCAAGCGCACCATCTGGAACACCGGCGGTTGCCAGAGCTGGTACCTCGACCCGCGCACCGGCAGGAACACCACCTTGTGGCCCGGCTCGACCTGGCGCTTCAAGCAGGTGACCCGCCAGTTTGCGCTCAAGGATTACGTGGTCGACCAGTTGCCGGTCAACCTGCCCAGCCGCCCCGTGCCGGCCCCCCACTCCACCCCGGAAGGCAGCCTGTCATGAAGTCATTCAATGGCCGCGTAGCGGCAATTACCGGCGCCGCATCCGGCATGGGCCGCGCCCTGGCATTGGCCCTGGCGCGTGAAGGTTGCCAGCTGGCGCTGGCAGATAAAAACAGCCAGGGGCTGGAGCAGACCCTGGCGCTGATCAAGACCTCGACCCTGGCCCCCGTGTCGGTCACCACCCAGGTACTGGATGTGTCCGATCGCCAGGCCATGGAGGAGTGGGCCGCACGCTGCGTGGCCGATCACGGCCAGGTCAACCTGGTGTTCAACAATGCTGGGGTGGCTCTGTCGAGCACGGTGGAAGGCGTGGACTATGCCGACCTGGAATGGATCGTCGGTATCAACTTCTGGGGCGTGGTGCATGGCACCAAAGCATTTCTGCCATACCTGAAAGCCTCGGGCGAAGGCCATGTGATCAATACGTCCAGCGTATTCGGTCTGTTCGCCCAGCCCGGCATGAGCGGCTATAACGCCACCAAGTTTGCGGTGCGCGGTTTCACCGAATCCCTGCGCCAGGAACTGGACCTGCAACGCTGCGGTGTGTCGGCCACCTGCGTGCACCCCGGTGGCATCCGCACCGATATCTGCCGCAGCAGCCGTATCGACGCGAACATGACGGGCTTCCTGATCCACAGCGAACAGCAGGCCCGCGCCGATTTCGAAAAGCTGTTCATCACCGACGCCGACCAGGCCGCCAAGGTGATCCTGCACGGCGTGCGCAAAAACAAGCGCCGCGTGCTGATCGGCCGCGACGCGTATTTCCTCGACCTGCTCGCCCGTTGCCTGCCCTCGGCCTATCAAGCCCTGGTGGTGTTCGCCAGCAAGCGCATGGCGCCCAAACCGCGCACGCCGGTATTTGAAACCAACGACGAGCCCCACCTCTGAACAGGAGCACGCACTATGTTGCCGATCCGCCGTGACATCCATTTCGCCCTGCCCGCCGAGCGCATCAAGGACTGGCATGAACAGGGCCCGTTCATCACCCATTTCTTCAATGCCCTGTCGCTGCTGTTTCCCCAGGGCGAGCTGTTTTTCATGGACAGCGTGCGCCACTATCGCCAGGACATCGACGACCCTGCGCTTAAAAAAGAGATCCAGGGGTTCATCGGCCAGGAGGCCATGCACAGCCGCGAACACGTGGCCTACAACGACTTGCTGCAAGCCGCCGGGTTGCCGGCACATACGCTGGACCGGCGCTTGAAGTTCATCCTCGACTGGCAGAAAAAACACCTGCCTGCGTCCTTCAACCTGGCGGTGACCATTGCCCTTGAACACTACACGGCGATGCTGGCCGAAATCCTGTTGAGCGACCCGTCGCGCTTCGGCAATTCGCTCAAGGGCTATCAGCAGATGTGGTATTGGCACGCCCTGGAAGAAACCGAACACAAGGCCGTGGCGTTCGATGTATGGAACCGCGTGATCAAGCCCGGCCCCAAGCGCTATCTGCTGCGTACCGGCACCATGCTGACCACCACGGTGTTCTTCTGGCTGGTGGTGTTCGACTTTCACCTGCGCCTGCTGATTGCCGACCGCAAGTCGGGTGGGCACCTCAAGGGTTTCTGGCGCATGTTGAAGTTTCTGTATGGGCCGAAGGGTGTTTTCCCACGAATGCTGGTGCCGTGGCTGCACTACTTCAAACCCGGCTTTCACCCCTGGGACCACGACAATCGCGCGCGCCTGGCCGGGATCGATGGCCTGGTCGAGGAGATCGAGCAGACCCAGCGCGGGTATTAAGCCTGCGCCAAGGCGGCGCGTTCACGTACGAACCCTTCCAACTGATCGCCCGGCAGTGCCTTGCTGAAATACCAGCCCTGGATAATCAATTCGGCGCCGGTATTCAGGAAGGCCAACTGCTCGGCAGTCTCCACTCCTTCCACCACCACGCCCAGGTTCAGCGCCTCACAGAAGCGCAGCATGCCGGTCATCACCTGGGCGCCCTTGGGGTCGTGCTGGGCCACCACGAAGCTGCGGTCGATCTTGATGAAGTCCACCGGGAACTGGTGCAGGTAACTCAGGGCCGAAAAGCCGGTGCCGAAGTCGTCGATATACACCTTGGCACCGATGGCCTGCAGCTTCTGGATAGTCTGGCGCGTGACCTGGATATCACTGACCAGGGCATCCTCAGTGATCTCGACCGATACGTGCCCATGGGCCTGGGCCAGGATCTCCACCAGGCGTTCGCCGAAGGCGGCGTCGGTCAGGGTCGCGCTGGAAATATTGATGGTCATCGGCAGGGAAAAACCGAGTTTCTGCCACTTCTGGTACTGGCGAACCGCCTGGGATGCTACCCACACATCCACATCCGGCATCAACCGCGCCTGGGCCAGCCATTGCAGGAATTCCCACGGCGAATGCACCGTGCCCTGGGCGTCGCGGGCCCGCATCAGCGCTTCACACCCGGTGCACAGGCCTGTGCGGGTCGAGACCTGCGGCTGGAATTCGAGGTAGAACTCATAGTCGCTGATCTGCTGGATGCGGCTCAGTTCCACGGCCTGGCGCGCCAGGGTCTTGTGGGAGGCGAGTACCGGGTCCAGCTCGCGCAAACGGCCCTTTTCTTCAAGGCCACGGAAGGTCATGTCCAGGGACTTGAGGTACACCGTGCCCCCTTCACTGGCCTGGCGATGGATCGCCCGCACATACGGCGCGTACACCAGGGTGCCCAGGCCCAGCAGCGCCACTTGCAGCGCCACCGCCGCCAGGTCGCCGTGGGTACTCAGATAGGCATTGAGCAGCACCGGCGCGGTGAACGGCACGCTGACCACCGCCGGCGACACCCAGCCCATCTGCACCACCGTCAACGCCAGCATGGCATTCAACGCCGGGACGATCAGAAACGGTATGAACAAACGCGGGTTGAGGATGATCGGCAAGCCGAACAGCAGCACCTCGCTGACGTTGAACAGTGACAGCGGCAGGCTCGCCACCGCCAACAAGCGCATGGACTGGCTCCTGGAGAACAGCAGGATGGCCAGCAACAGGCACAATGCACCGCCCGAGCCACCGATAAACGCAAAGCTGCCCAACAGGCCACTGTTCAACACATATTTGACCGGCTCGCCCGCCGCCAGGGCCATGCTGTTCAGCACCACGACCTGATCCAGTACATCGAACAGCGGTTGCATGGCGTACACGCCGTGGATGCCGAAAAACCACAGCAGCGAATTCATCAGGGTCACGAACAGGCCGCTGCCGTAGGGTGACTCCAGCGCGTCCAGCACCTGGGGGCCTTGCAACTGCGCCACATACGGAATCTGCAGCAACAAGGACAGCACCACCACCAATGCCAGGGCAGTGATAGCGCCTGGCAGCACCATATTGATCGTGCCCCGCAGGTTGTGCCCCACCAGGTCTTCGTTGACCAGACGGGTCCAGCGGTAGCGGTGCAGCCAGGCAATTGCGGGAACGTTCAACAGCGGCGAGGCAATGGCGATAAACAGCACAAAGGTGGCCGAGGCCCTGGGGTAGTCCCGCAGGATGAATGTCGCCACCACCACATGGGCCAGGCACAGGAATGCCACGGGCAATTGGGGCAGGCGATGCTGGATCGCCAGCATGTAACCGATGGACGCGGCCACCAGCAGCGGGATCACGGAACTGATCTGGTTGTGCAGGCCGGCGAGGAACGCCACCACCTGCGGGTGGAAGCCAAGGACGCGAGCACATTCCGAAAGAATCAGAAAGCCCGCCGAGACCAGCAGGCAAGGCAGGATCCACAACAGCCCTTCGCGGATCGCCCGCAGCGATTCAGTGCTGGCCAACGCAGCCAGGCGTTGGGTGAAGAAAAGCTTGAACAGCGTTTGCGCCATGACCCATCCCTCTGCCCATCGCCCACTGTCCCTGCAAGGCAGGGCTGGAAGCACCGGCTAACGCTACACGTCCTGGCCCAATGAGCGAAAGCCTTTTGCCATTCATCTGGGGGAATTTCCGAATCGGATAACAGGCCAGGCCCTGTTTTTTCCAAACAGTTGAGTTTTATGATCCAGGCCAATCGCTCAATCTGCTTCAATGACGCCTATCCGCCCTCCCCCTGACCTGTGTTTGGAGTAAGCCTTTGTCACACCCCGGTGATAACCACCAGCGCGCGCTGGACAGATTCCTCGATGAACACCCCGATGTCGCCGCCGAACTGGATACCCTGAATCCGCTGGCTGCCCAGGCCAGGGGCGAAACCCTGGCCCAGTACCGCGCCGAACGCTTGCATGAAGCCTTTGAAGCACAAGCTGAACGCCAGGGCCTGTTTGCCTGGGAGCTGCCCCTCAAACTGACCGCCGATTCCTGTGAGGCCTTTGAAGCCCAGCGCCGTGAGGTACACAAGGAGGTGGCACAGATGGCGGGCCTGAGCTGGGTCGAGTACTGCCAACTGCACGACCTGCCCGGCTAACGCACTACCCCAGGAACCAGACACGGCGCCCGCAGCCCAGCACTTCGCGCAACTCGGCGACCGACACCGTGCGTTGTTCAGGATCCATCGCCAGAGCCGAAGACACTGCAGGCCAGCAATGCCTGGGCAACTGCCTCGGCCTCGGCAGCGGCTGATGCTGCTGACGTTCGCCGGGGCGCCGTCCTTCGGCCAACTCATAGAGCACACTGGCAACCCCGTACAGATCGGCACGGGGTGAGGGAAGCCCTCCGGCCATCAGCTCCGGCGCCGCATACGCAGGAGTCCAGGCATTCAGGCGACTGCGGCTCAAGCCGGGCAATCCGGCCCTTGCCTGCGCTTCAGCATGCCCCAGGCCAAAATCGAACAGCCGTATCCCCTGCTCCCCCACCATGATGTTCGCCGGTTTCACATCGCCATGCAGCACTCCTTGTCGATGGGTGTAGGCCAGCGCATCCAGCAGTTGCAGGGCGATGGGTTGCAGCGCCTGCCACGCCATCCCTTGCGGGCATTCCGGGAGCAGGCGGTCCAGGGTCAGGCCGGGCATTACTTCCATGGTGAAGAATGCCAGCTGGTGCGCCGTGTCGACCTCGAAAGAAAAGGCCCGGACCACATGTTCATGTCGCAGGCTCCGGGTCAGGGCGAACTCGCTGTACAGCAACACGTGGGCGTCGGTGGACGCACAGAGCGTCTCACCCAACAACTTCAGCGCCACGCGCGCGTCCGGTTCGCCAAACGCCTCATGCAGCAGATCCCGGGCACGATAGACCACCCCCATGCCCCCTGAACCGAGAATTCGCTCCAGCTGGTAGCGTCCCGCAAGCAGGTTCGGCGGACCGGCTGCGGCGTTCATGGCTGCACCACCACCGCAGTGAGGTCATCCAGCGCAGGTCCACGCAACACGTCGCTGAACAACCGCTCCACTACCTGCCCGGGCGTGCCGGCATTCATCGCACGCCCCAGTTGCCGGTGGCTGAGCCCCTGGTACAAGCCATCACTGCACAGCAAGAACACATCGCCTGGATGGGGACGCAGTTCCAGTATCTCCAGACTCAGCGGTTTTCCGGCACCAATGGCACGAGTCAAGGCGCGGGCGTCTGGATGAGCGCGGGCCAGTTCCAGGCTCACATGCTGTTTGTCCATCAGTTGCTGTTGCAGGGAGTGGTCCCTGGACAGCTGATACAAACGCTGCCCTCGCCAGAGATAACATCGGCTGTCCCCTGCCCAGACGCACGCCGCGCGGTCGCGCTCAAGCAACAGGACAACCACCGTACTGCCCATGACGCGTGCCAGGCCATCGGCCGCCTGCAACTGGCTGTCGAGCCCCCGCAGGCAGCGTTGGACGGCCTCGACCCGCTGGTCGAAGCTGCCTTGGCCTGGCAGCGCCGCGAGGCTGCTGACCACCCGTTGACTGGCCACATTCCCAGCATGGTGCCCTCCCATTCCATCGGCGACCGCCCAGCAACCGCGTTGCGGGCAATCGAGGAACCCATCCTCGTTACGCGCACGACGCTTGCCTTGCGCCGTGCGGCCAGCACTTCGCCAAGGGTGCGCGCGGTTCACAACTGCTCCGGCAGGCGGAAGCCGCGCCATGTGGCCATCTGGAACGGGCTGGGGCTGCGTTGGCTGGTGAGCAGGTAGTTGGCACGCAGGCCGGCCAGGTCGGCCTTGAGTATCTGTGCATCCCTGCCGCTGGCCGGCTCGTTTTGCATCAGTTCGAAAAGCCGGAACAACGACCAGGCTCCCCGGTCTTTTTCAATGCCCAGCGGTCGCTCGGTACCGCGCTCCAGTACCAGGCTGCTGCGCCCATTGTCCGCATCACTCGGCCAATGGAACGCCATGGGCACGATGGGACCGTGACGGTATTCCAATTGCTGATCGCCCACCCGCAGCGTCGCACGGTTGACGGCCTGGTCCAGGCTGTAGGGCGCCAGCGTGAACAGAACGGCCCAATTCCCCTGGTCTGCGCTGAAGAACCCCTGGCGAATGACCTGCGCGCGTGTCAGCTGGTCGAGCAACGAACGTGAAACAGGCAAGCTGCGGCCCTCAAGGCCACGCAAACGATAGCGGCTCCCCTCGACACTGACGAACGGCCGCAGGTAGCTGTCATAGAAGTGCTCCATCACCCCCCGTGGTTTGAAGAACGACTGGAAATCACCCAGGGCAACATCGCTGCCGGCGTCGGCATTGAAGGGGTAGCGGTGCCGGATCGCCTTCACATAAAAGCCATACACCTCACTCTGATAACGCTGGTTCACATACCCATAGGCGTCATCAAGCAGATGGCGCCAGGTTTGCTCGGCAATCCCGTCCAACCAGCCCTTGAGCGGCTGCGGCAAGCGAGCAGCAGCGTCACGCAGGTTACCCAACAGCGGCTGCTGTCCATCCATGCGTTGCCGGGCCATCTTGAATGCCGCGTGCTCGGGCGAACTGTCACGGTTCAGTGTCGAGACTTGCAAGTGCAACTCATCCAACAGGCGCAAGGCCTGGGTCAGCTCGGCCGTCGGGTTCTGCTCTTCATCCAGCAATTGGTGCAAGGGCTCGAAACGACGCAGCAATGCGCGCCGGGCAGTATCCGGCGGTGTTTGGCGCGGCAAGGCTCGGGTGAGCAAGCCGGACACCGGCGTGCCCAACTCAGCGACCTGCTGGTTCACCGCTCCAAACCGCTCATGGGTCGGCAGCAGTCGCGTGTGTTCACGCACTTGCCGCAACAGCAACACCAGCGCCGACTGGGCGGAAGTCAAGTTCGCAAGCTGCTGCGCATCGTGCCTCAGGTCGTCGCTTTCCAGCAGCCTGACTCGACCCAGCGCATCACTCCAGATGTCGGCGTACTCGCTGAAGTAACGCTGTTCCAGCGCCAGCATCAGCTTGCGCAAGTCCACGACACTGAGGTCTGCGGCCTCCCCAAGCACCCAATTATCCTGGGCGATGGCATTGACCAACTGTGGCCCCTGGCTCTCGAAAAACTGCAGGTATTTACGGGTATAGAAACCCGGGATGGGGGGCTCAACCCTCGAAAACGCCGGGCTTTCGGCGAGGCGCAAGGGTTCCAGGTGCCGCGCTTGCTCGCGCAGTGTCCGGTAGACCACCTCTACCATTGGCTCGCCGCGCAGCACCAGACGGGCCTGGGCGACCAACTCATCATTCAGCGGGGCCGAAAAACCCTGTTCAACGAGCCGTGCAACGTGTTCGTTCAGGCGTTTGTGTGTCGATGCATCCTCGATGTACCCAACAGTCCGCAGCCCCGCCACTTGCTCGGCCAACCAGGCCTTATCACGTCGCTCGGGCAGGTTGAGCATCAAGTAAGCGCGAAGGCTGTCCAGCAACTGCTCGCGATCACCCAGGCTGTCACGTACCTGTTGTTCGAGCCGTAGGGTCACGTAGGGGAGCAATTGCTGATGCAGGGCTTGTTCGTAGGCGCTGTTCAATGATGGCCGACTCAACTCGCCCTGATACAAGCCGCCCCGCTCAACCCAAGGTACCTGCGCCGCCGGTGGAAACACCTCCGTGGCCGCCAGGCGACTGTCCAACAGCGCGAGCAACGCCAGGCTGGCGTCCGCTTCGGGTTGGCCTACAGGCTTGGGGTTGATCAGCTCCCGCAGTTGCACCAGCCGCTGATAGTTGAATGCGTAACTGTGCGCCCACAGCGCCCCGGCCGTACCCACAACCAATGAGGCGGCCAGCGCCATCAACCCGTGGCGTCGACGTATGCGCTGTCGCTCCGGGGTACGCAGCCCGGCAAGACCGGCCTCGGCAAAAATCACCCGATTGAACAGGCCCTGGGCAAAATGGGCACGCACATCACCTGTCTTCGCACAGGTCAGGTAGAACCCGCGCAAGCCGTTGATTCGCTGATAGCGATGGGCGGCAAACGCACTCTCGATAAACAGGCAGACGAACTCGCCCAGGCGAGCGAGATGCTGAGGAAAGCCCAGCATGCGGCCTCGGCGCTCAAGGTTGCGCTCCTGATGCAAGCGCGGGATCAGCTCGGCCCCCACACGTTGCAACAAGGCGTCGAATGTTTCGCGCACCTCGGCGGTATCAGTGCCTGCCATGCCTGACACCAGGCGCTCACCCAGCCAGCCTTCTGCGGCATCGCCCTGCCGCGCATCAAAGAACTCGGCAAACCCGGCCAGCCGATCAAGCTGCGTCAGCACCAGATAAACCGGCACATCTACCTGCAGTGACTGCTGGATGTCCTGCAAGCGGTTACGCACATGGCGCGCGTGAAGCTCCAGGTCGTGTTCGTTGCTGCGCAGCAGCGTATCGACTGACAGCGTCACCACCACGCCATCGAGCGGCCGTGCCCTGCGCCATGACTTGAGCATGTCCAGCATTGTCGACCATCCCGCTGCATCGACACTGTGGTCGGGCTGGCTCAGGTATCGACCGGCCATCTCAACCACCACCGCGTCGTCGGCAAAACACCAGTCACAGTAAGAGGTGGCGCCTGGCGGCATCGCGTGCGTCCGGTCGAGCCCCGCCGGCAACCCGGCAGCGGCCAGCAAGTCGGTCTTGCCGCTGCCCTGCTCGCCAATCAACAGGAACCAGGGCAGTTCCTGGCGCGAACGCTCATTGCGCTCGACGTAGCGGTGTGAGGTTTTCAACGTTTGCAGCGCTTCCTTGAAGCGCCTGCGCACCTGCACCACTTCGTCATTGATCAACCCCTGCTGCTGAAGATGTTCCAGCTGCCCAGGCTGATCCAAACGCGCGGAGCGACGTGCCCCCACAACCACCATCGCCACCCCCCATGACAGCAGCATTGCGCTGATGGTCAACAAACGGGCCGTCGAACCCTGCCAGAAACGGTAGTCGTCTACCGCCAGCAACGGCCCGACAAACCACACCAGCAGCGCACCGGCCAGCACCAACAACAGGCTCCATACCCAACTCTCGCGCAGCACCTTGCCCACGCGTCTGAAGAATGCGTTCATTCATTGCTCCCAGCGTTACAAGGGCGTCCGAGACGGCTCTGCCAGCGAAGATTGGAAAGCGTGCAACGTCGCCCTGCGCTCCTGGCCCAGCATCCAGGCGAACCCCGAATACACCACCAGCAGACACGCCAGCACGCAGGCTGCGGCCCAGGTAGCCGAGACAATGCGTATCCGTGCCTGAGAGGTCACGCCGGCGCCGGATACAAGGGTTAACGGCGGCTGATCACCGCGCACATGCCTGATCTGGCGATACACCGCGTCGTGTACAGTTTCGAGCTGCGCCCTTCCCCGCTCCATGACACGGTATTGGCCTTCGAACCCCAGGGACAGGCACAGGTACATCAATTCCAGCAGGGCCACATGCTTGACGGGGTCACGGGACAAACGCTCAAGCAGCTGGAAAAATTTTTCACCGCCAAAAGTTTCGTTGTGGAAACGGCTGAGCAGGCTGGTCTTCGACCAGTCGCTACGGCCGCCCCACGGCGTAGTGACCACGGCTTCATCAATGACACTGCACAGTACGTAACGCGCCGACATCACCTGACTGTTCTCGGCCCCCAGATACAAGGCATAGGCCTCGAACGCGTTGATGCCCGAGGAAAACTCCTCATTGAGTGCCGGCAGGCTTTCCCGGCCGGGGCTGGCCTTGAGTTGGACCACTTGCAGCAAGAGTTCCCAGGCCGCGGTCAACAGCACGTTGGGGCCACTCTTGAAGTGCCGTATGCCTTGCATCTGGGCGCAATAGATCATGCGGTCTTCCAGTTGCTCGAAGCGTGGCGGCGACGGGAAGTCCGTAACGGCTGCGTGCGCCGGTCCGAGACCCTCACGGTCAAGCAACACGGTTCTTTCGTCTTGCGGGTATTCACTGTCCATAGTCATGACGTCAGTTCCTGATAGCCCAGAAGTTGAGTTCCAGCTCGGCAAACTCGCCGCTGGCGTGGAAGGCGAAACCACCTGATTGCTCCAACTGCGCAATGTCACGGAGGCTGAGTTCGAGCATGAAATAGGTCTTGCCGGCGTGAAACGGGATCTGCCGCGGCGCTACCGGCAACGGCTTGACCTTGATCCCGGCCAGCTGCAGGTTGACCAGTTCGCGGATACGCTCCACCGGTCCGATCTTGAGATGGGCCGGCAGTCGATGACGTAGTTCCTCCGTATCGCACTGGGCAGTGGCCGCCAGGATGAAGGTGGCCGTACCGAGTAACTTGAGGTCGCTCACCGGGCATACCAGCACCCCGTACTGCCGTGGTTGCAGCGTCAACTCGACCGCCTGCTGTTCCAACACCAGCGACAGCGCCGCACGAAGGCCTTCCATCAATCCACGAAAGCTCGCGCCCTGATCGCCATGCCGGTATTGCGCCGGAAATTGCGCCCGTTTGCTGTCGTTGGAAAAGGTGCACAGCTCACCGAAAATCGACAGCAACTCCCGATACACCACCTCCGGCCGCACCTGGGTCTGGCTCAGGTAGTGACGCAATCTCAATTCCGCACGATTGATCAACTGCAGCATCAAAAAGTCGCCGACCTGTGCGCTGGCGCTAGCGCCGTTTCCCTGGATGCGCGCTGCAATCGCATCGCCACGGGTCGCCAGCAGGCTGGTGACTTCGTTGATGCAAGACGCCACATACCCCGAGCCCTGAAGGTAGATAAACGTTGGTACAAAATCCGCATCCAGCCTCACGCCGCCGTCCTGGGTCGAATCCACCACCCGGGCAACCTGGAGTTTAACGTAGAACGCGTCACCGGGCGGCTCGCCCAGCATCAGGCGCAAGTCCGGGCGCGCGCATTTGATCTGGCAACGGGAGTCGACCCCGGCAGTGGAGTCACCGATTTCTGTATCACAGGCAACATAGCGCGCCAGGACATCGCGTTGCTCCTTCGAACGCACCTCAACCTGATTGTCAGTCGCCAGCGGCAGCGCCAGGTACACAGCCTGTCTGCCTGCATTGGCAGGCACCTGCAACATCAGCGGTTCCAGGGTGCCGCTCAGCTCGAACAGGCTGCCGTCCGGTAGCACTCCGGTGGCCTGGTTCACCACAATCTTGCCCAGGTTCAGGTACTGCACATCGACTTCCAGGCTCAGGAAACCCCACGCATCACTGCTCAGCAGCCGGGTGTGGTTGAGTTGCCGATGGTAGTAGCGGTCGCTGTGCTGCAAGTGTTGGGGCCTCAGCAGCATGCCCTCTTGCCAGATAACGTTGTGGATCTGCATCTCAGTCCTCCGTCCTGTCAGGTTGAGGTGCCGCCATCCGGATACCCGTCTGGTCCAGCACGATGTCGGCACGGGTCAACTGTCCGGGAGCCAAAGGCAGCACCCATCGCCATTGCACATGGGGCAAGTCACGATAGGCCGCCAGCACGCCGACATAGCGACTGCGCGGCTCGACACTCAGCTTGAGCGCCAGCCGTTCGCCGGGACGCAGTTCCAGTTCCTCGCCGCTGACCCAATCCTTGGGCAGTGCCTGCTCGGCCCGGCCGTAGAGGCTGAAGAAATCGGCGTTTTCAAAGGCCACCGGATGCCGCAGCTCCAGCAATTGCACCACCACTGGCGAGGGGCGGCCGTGAAGGTCGGGATTGACCTCGTCGCTGGCCGTCAGAGTCAGGTCC
The DNA here is from genome assembly GCF_019823005.1 of Pseudomonas sp. DR208. NCBI lineage: Bacteria > Pseudomonadati > Pseudomonadota > Gammaproteobacteria > Pseudomonadales > Pseudomonadaceae > Pseudomonas > Pseudomonas sp. DR208. The sequence continues at coordinate 3,078,182 of NZ_CP081944.1, read as the reverse complement.
AGCTTGGTCAGGGTGGAATAAGGTGAAAGGGTGCTGCATCCCGCCAGCCCCCCCAGCAGTAGCAGCGTGAATGAAACCGCGATCCGAGACCGGCCAATCATCCTGCGTACCCCGCGTGAAGGGTGGAGACCAGGCGTACCTGCTCCTCGTAGGCTTTGCAAAAATCATGACGCAGCACCTGCTCATCCAGGGGCTCGTCCTCAGTCAGTCGCCGATAATGACGTTGGTAGGCCCGCCAATGGGCGCCATCGCTGAAGAACCTGGGTGACTTGCCGTCACGTTCGAAGCGCAGCAGCAAGGGCCCAGGCGCAAAGGCCGCCAATGCACCGCGTATGGCAGCCCGACAGGCCACGACCAGAGCCAGTTGATGAACCTGCAAGTCTCGGTACGCCTGATCGACCGCTTGCTCGGCAGAGAACTGACAGGATTCATCGGCGCCGAGCAAAAACGCCAGGGCGGCATGGTTGTCGGCACAGTCTTTCAACGGGTTGCGGGTATTGAGCAGCGGAACCGCCAGTAAGCCGTGGACCTCACTGTTGAGTTCATCGCGGGTTCGCACGCTTTGCTGCAACCCTGCGAGGGTTTGCCTGAACAGGCCCGCCACCTTGATCGCCAGGGCTTCGCGCCCCGGCGTATCAAGCGCGTCCACCTGCATGCCCAATGCGTGGGCGAACTGCGCCCAGAATGCTTCCGAGGTTGCAGGTGGTGGTGTGACAGGTGACACGACGTCTCTGGCCGGCTCAGCCCATTGCGGCACGACCAGGTGATCGTGCTCCACCGTGCCCTGACGCAAGGTTTCGAAAGGTGCCTGTGGCGTTGTGCCCAACGCGTCCAGCTCTGCCGAGGAATTGCCGAGCCGTACCTCGCGATCCAATGCGTCGACAGGATCCAGCCCCAGGAACGCGTCGTCTGGAATCGTGTCTTGCCGAGCAAAACCCTGCCCTGCCTGCAACACCAGGCGGGCACGGATATCCAGCAACCCCAGTTGGTACACATCGCCGTCACTGATGAGCCGTGCCTGTCCTTTGCACAGGCGCTCCATACTGCCCGACACACCGATACCGTTGCTGCTGATATCCGTCAGGAAATAGCGGCCCTCTCTAAAACTGACCAGAGCGTGGTGACTGGAAATCAGACGGTTGGCATCCGGGAGCACCCAGTCACAACCCGACCCACGTCCGATCACGCCACCGACACCGTCAAATGTCTTGCGCTCAGGCGGCTCCCCGTTTGCGGTGCTACAGAGTTCAAACATCAATTGCATGACAGCAGCCCCCTGTTCAGTGCCCACGACGAGTCGCGTGGGGGTCACCCAACGGACGGTAGTCGGCGTCATCAAAGACATAATTGGCGTTACAGCCACTCAACAAACACAGCGCAAGCACCAGGGCTTGCCACGGATGAAAAGGCATCAGGTATCTCCCATGAAAATAAGCGGCCCGCACGTTCCCTGCTCAACACTCCTCGCGGGCGTCCCCCACGGGGATTTTCAAGCGCGCCAGGCGGTAAAGCAGCGTGCGCCGCGCAACGCCCAACTCACGAGCGGTACGGGTGCGATTGCCACGGTTCTTGTGCAGGCAATCGATCAGGAATACCCGCTCTACCCGCTCCAGGCGTTGGCGCAGCGTCGCATCGACTGCCCCGGTGGCAGCCGGCACCGGCAAGGACAGGTGTGCCGGCAGGATCACACCGTCGTCACAGAGCAGCACCGCACGTTCCACCAGGCACTTGAGTTCGCGGACATTGCCGGGGAAGGCGTGACCCGAGAGTTGATCAAGGGCTGCACTCGACCATTGCACCGGCACACGCCCGAGGTCAGCAGAGGCTTGATGCGCGAACTCCCGCGCCAACAGCAACACATCGCCGTCACGCTCACGCAGGGGCGGCAGTTCGATGGGAAACTGCGCAAGCCGGTAGTAAAGGTCCTCGCGAAAACTGCCTTGGGCGACCATGGTGGCGAGGTCACGGTGGGTGGCGGCGATGATGCGTACATCCACCTTGTGGGCCGTACTGGCGCCCAACGGACGCACTTCGCCCTCCTGCAAGACCCGCAGCAATTTAGCCTGCAGCGACAGCGGCATATCACCGATTTCGTCGAGGAGCAGCGTGCCGCCGTCCGCGCTGTCAAACAGCCCGGCGTGGTTACGCTCGGCCCCTGTGAAAGCACCTTTGCGGTAACCGAACAGCTCACTCTCCAGCAGCCCTTCGGGAAACGCCGCACAGTTTTGCACCACAAATGCTTTGCTCCTGCGCGGCCCCGCAGAATGGATCGCCCGCGCCACGACCTCCTTGCCTGTACCGGTCTCGCCACGCAGTAACACGGTGTAGGGGGTATGCAGGACCTTGCCGATCAAACGATACGTCTCGTCCATAGCCATGCTGCTGCCGATCAACCCGTACGCTGAACGTGGCGCCGGCATGTAAGCCTGGGGCTGGGCAACACATCCAGTGGCACACTGACACTGCAGTAAAGCGCGCTGCATCAAGGCAAGGCTGCCCAACTGGCTCAAGGCGGCGGTGTAGCCCTGCAGGTTTTTCCGATGCTGGCTGGCACACAGCAGTACCCCCTTGATGCCCTTGCCTCGGTCAAACAACGGCACACATGACAACGCTTGCCAGGGGGCCCCCATGACCGGCAGGAAACCGTACTCGTACATGCTGCCTGAGTGTTCTTCCAGGCTAAGGGCAGTTTGCTGGTTGAGCACGTAGTGCAGCACCTGTTCATGCTGGAAATCCTTGGTACAGGCCGGATCGCCAGGGCAAGGCATGCCTTGCAAATGCTGGGCGATCAGCTCAAGCCGGCCAGTGGATTCGTTGCGCCAGTACCATTGGCTGAGGTCACACTCGCTCAGTCGCGCCGCTGCGGCGACACACAAACCGGGGAGAGTGGCTGCGTCGTCCGCGCTGCCCAGGCGGATGAACCCGTCAAGCAGCGCATCGGCACAGACCGCCGAACGGGGCAGCAGGGTGAGCAGCCGATCCTCCCTCATTGGCTGAACTCACAGGTTGGAACGCCGTTAGCCGCCAGCCGGGCATGGACCTGTGACACAGGCTCACCTCGGGCCATGGCTTGCAACCGCCGATCGACCACCTGCGGCAACAAATGCAGCTCGATCCATTGATCGACGTAACGCGCGCCACTGTCATCGTGGGCGCACCGCTCGGCCATGTGTTCAACCAGCTCCGACGTGTAACTGAATGCCAGACTGCGCAGACTCAAGCGTTGCCCCAGGCGTTCGAGCTTGAGCCTTGCCAGGTCATGCAGGACGTCACCCGTGACCGGGTAATACGGCACGACACGCATCCTGGCCAATAACGCGGCTTTGAAGTGGTCCCGCAATTGCGGCAGGATCGCCTCATGCAGCGTTCGCACGTCAGGTCGTCCGCCACCTGCGCACAATTGCCCGATGCGCTCACTGCCCAGGTTGGACGTCATCAGGATCAGCGTGTTGCGAAAGTCGATTTCCCGCCCTTCTCCATCATTGGCCAGGCCCTTGTCGAAAATCTGGTAGAACAGGTTCAACACTTCTGGGTCGGCCTTCTCGACCTCATCGAGCAGCACTACCGAATACGGGCGTTGGCGCACAGCTTCCGTCAACACGCCACCCTCGCCAAAACCGACATAACCGGGCGGTGCGCCAATCAACCGAGACAGGGAATGTTTTTCCTGGAACTCCGACATGTTGAGGGTGGTGACGAAGCGCTCACCGCCATACAGCAGGTCGCCAATGGCCAGCGCCGTCTCAGTCTTGCCCACGCCACTGGGGCCGACCAGCAGGAATACGCCGACCGGCGCATCAGCCTTGTTGAGCCCCGCAGCAACGGCACGCAGGTTGCGGTCCAGGGCCTGCACCGCTTGCTCCTGGCCGAGAATGCGCAGGCGCAGCGCATCGGCAAAACCCAGTACCTGTTCACTGTGCTCAAGTGCCAGTTGTTCAACCGGGATCCCCGTCCATGCACTGATGACCTGAGCCACCAGGCGGGGGCACACCTGCTGCGTGGTTTGCTGCTGTGCAAGCCAGCGTTGCTCGAGGTCCAGGCGCTCGCCGTCCAGCGCCTCCATCCGCAGGTTCAGCGCGTGCAAGGTCTGTTCGTCCACGGGAAAGCCTTCGTCCCGGTCTCGGCTCAATGCCTGACGCTGCCGCGCCCCCGCCGCCTGTTCTGCATAAAGGTGTTGCAACGCCTCAGGCGCGGTCTCCCGGCGAGTGCTCAAACGAGCGCAAGCGGTATCCAGCACATCTACCGCCTTGTCGGGCAACTGACGCCCGGCCAAGTAACGGGCGCTCATCTGCGCCGCCGCGACCACCGCATCGTCGCGCACGTAAACACCATGACTGCGCTCATACACCGGGACTAATCCGCGCAGGATCGAGATCGCTTGCTCGACGCTGGGTTCTCCGACCCGAACAGGCTGGAAACGCCGCGCCAATGCCGGGTCTTTTTCAAAGTATTTCTTGTATTCCGTCCAGGTCGTTGCAGCGATGGTGCGCAACTCGCCGCGAGCCAGCGCCGGCTTGAGCAGATTGGCGGCATCGGGCGCACCCGCCTGCCCACCCGCCCCCACCAGCGTGTGCGCTTCATCGATAAACAGGATCACCGGTTTCACCGCGGCGTTGACCTCATCGATCACACCCTTCAGGCGTCGCTCGAACTCGCCTTTGATACTGGCACCGGCCTGGAGCAGGCCCATGTCCAAGGTCAGTAGCCGCACCTCCCTGAGAGACTCGTGCACCTGTGCAGTGGCCACACGCAACGCGAGGCCTTCGACAACGGCTGTCTTGCCCACTCCGGCTTCACCGACCAGGATTGGGTTGTTCTTGCGTCGACGCATGAGTATGTCGATCAACTGGCCGATCTCAACGTCACGACATAACACCGGGTCAATACGCCCTTCATGGGCCTGGCGTGTCAGGTCGTGAGTGAAGCGCTCCAGCATTGATTCGCCCTGCGGCGCAGGGTCTGTACGAGGCGCCTGATCCGACACGAACGCCTGCACACGCTGTGCATCCAGCCGGCTCAGAAAAACCTGATAGGCGCTGCCCGCGTGCTGCCGCGGATGGCGCAAGAGCGCCAGCAACAGGGCGCCGTGATCGATTTCAATGTGTCGCAGTTCCAAATGAGCAACCATCGAAGCCTGTTGCAGCCATTGCACCAGTGCCTGGGCAAACACCGGATTGCGTGACGCACTGGCCTCCCCCTTGGGTTGCAGCGTGGCTTGCAGTTCTGCGGTTTCAATACCGGCATCCTTCAGCGCCCGCACCAGCAGGCCATCGCGATGCTCGAGCAGGGTCAACAGCAGGTCTTCCACCAGCACTTCACTGCCGCCGCGCATGACGCAGCGCTCGGCGGAACGCTCCAGGTCTCTGCGGGTCTGGGGGGTCAATGCCTGGATAAGTTGTTGCAGGTCCACAGTCATCATCCTGATTCATCCCTAATAAGCGTTGCCTGGCACAATGACCACACCGTCGGCGCATTCATGCGCCAGCCAACTGGTCCAGCCGAGGCGGCAGACGTTGTGTTCGCCGATGTGCAGCGGCCGGATCTCTTCCTTGGCCATGACCAGACGCACGTCATAGTCCAAAGGGTCCCGCGCCGTCAGGCGCACCAACGAACACAGCAGCGGGTAGTCCGCGCCGGTCGGCAAAAAACCATGGAATCGGTCCCACCCCACCCCCTGCAGATGCACCCTGAACTTGCCGTTGCGATCAGCCACCTGGCTGCCCAGCACCTGGTCATGGCCAAGGGTGCTGTTGGCGGCGCCAAGCCGATTTCGCTGTGATTCGGCGATGATCACGCTGCGCAGGACCCATTGCTCGACGAACAAACGGCGGTGTTTGAAGTAGTAACGCAGCACCGTCTCGATCAAGGCCGCAGAATGCACCCGCAGGCTGAGCAACCCCAGGTAGGGCAACAGTCGCTTGCCGTTCAGTTGCGTGGCGCTGCGGACCTGCGGCCCTCTTAACCCGATCAACGCAAACATCTGCTCGGAGAAGGCATCACGGGCGCCTGCCTGGAAACACACCCGATAGCGATATTTGCGCCAGATCGGCAGCATCAGCCGTTGCAGACGGTGATGGAACACGTCGAGGAAGTCCCGGGTTGCATGGGCACCCAATTCATCGGCGCACGCCTGCTCAGCGTAAAACGCTGGCAATGGCGAACCCGCACCACACAGGCCCAGTACGTTAAGACGCAAACGCGCACGCAACTGGCCGTGCTCGATAAAAAACGCCACCCGGTCGATATCGTGACCGGGAAAACCCAGGCCCGGGTTGGCCTGGAACTCAAGCAAGTCGTACAGCGTGTCGTCATCCAGCAACGGATGGGCATCGCGCAGACGCTTGATGACCCGCAGGACCGCCTGAAACAGCGAGTACTCACGGATGACCCGGGTCAGTTGTGTCAAAGCGGGGGCTGCTGGCCCATCCGTGGTGACCATAGGTACACGTCTCCTTGTGTGCTGATGACTCTAAGTTCGTGGTAAGCGTTGAGGCTGGCGTACAGCGCGAAGAATTCGTTGAGCACCGAGGCGAACACAAACACCTCGCCCTCCCCCAGGAAGCCCTGGGGATCGATGGTCAAGTCGATGCGTAACCCTCGAATCGGCAAGCCGTGGAGCAATTGGTCGACTGCTGTGTGGCTGACCGAGCGCATCGCGCCCAATCGCCGCTCGCTGACCTTCTGCGCCTGGCGATCGTGGTAGCGCGGCAAATCGTAGGTTTCGAGGATCACTTTCAAGGCATGGATGTCGGTCAGCGACAGGTAGTTGAGCGACATGTTGCTGATCAGCCGCCAGAGAAAGTCCTGGTCCAGAGGCGGAGTAAAACTGGCTGTCGGTGCGCAGATATTCCGAAACGACAGCCCTTGCGGCGTCTGCTCGCAAGGCTGGTTGATGTCGCCGATCTGCAACTGTCGAGGCAGGTTGTGATTGGTGCACGTCAGCTCGATCGACAGTGTCTGCTGATCCAGCTCCAGACCGCTGCCCAACCCGAGCCAGGTATCCAGCCCGGTGTGCTGCGCCGATGGCCGCTGGCGAATGCTGTAACTCGCCGGTCCCTGGGAACGCGCGGTATCCCCCTCATGCTCGAAGGATTCAAAGGGCACGTAGGCCTGATACCCCAGCCCTCCGGGGTGCCAACCCGTGACGCTGTCTACGGAAAATACACTGGCGTTACCACGTGAGTACTCACCAGGGATCAGCAGGTATTCGTCCTGTTTTCCGTCCAGGCGGATAGGTACCGCGTCATGCTTGAACAGGTTGACGATGGGGGTGCAGTACAGCTTCACGTTATCCAGAGTGGGCTGCCCGGGTTCTCGCCATGGCCTGCCCAATCGGAAGCGCATCACTACGCCGCACACCTGCTTGAGCAGTTCGCCAGGTAATCGGTGCAGTACTCCCAACCCTCCCACGTCGACAAACAGGTACTTGTCGGGAAAGGCAAAGTACTCCTGCAGATGGCGATAGCCGCCAAAAGTATTCGCTGGATACGGAATCAGTGCCTGCTCCTCGCTGAACCCTACCGGCTGAACCTGATCGGCCTCCAGACGCAGCGATATCGCCTGCCCATCCTCCCCACTGACCGGAAAGCCATCCCGACCGAAAGGCAGCAACTCGATACCCTCCAGATGACGCAACAGACTCAGGTACAACGCCTGGCTGATGTAGCGATCCCCCGCCAGATGCAGACGTAGCTGATCGACGTTCCACTCACTGAAGTTGCCTTCTGCACTCATCTCCAGCCGCAGGCTCAAACTGCCCCGCTCAGCCTGGGCGCTGTAGTCCAGCGCACTCAGTTGCAACGGTAGAACCTGAGTGGCGTAGCAGGTACGAAAGCGGCATCGTTCGTCATTGACTGCGACACTTTCAACCGGTGTATCGCGCGCGACCCACACACCAGGGCCTGAGTGTTTCAGCGGATCGAACTGCAGGATGCTGAACGCCGGCAATGGACGCATGTAGTTGGGCCAGAGCAACTGCATCAGCGAATGCGTCAGCTCTGGAAGCTCGTCATCCAGTTTCTGACGCAAGCGCCCGGTGAGAAACGCAAAGCCTTCCAGTAACCGCTCTACGTCCGGGTCCTGACCCGCCTCCGCAAGAAAGGGAGCAAGCGCCGGATTGCGCTCGGAGAAACGTCGACCGAGCTGTCGCAGTGCACTGAGTTCGCTCTGGTAGTAACGGTTAAAGGTCATCAGGCATGACCTCTACCCGGCCGGAATCAGAGAGCCGCGCGGTAAACACCACCGGTTGAGCGACACCCTTGACCACCAGGGTGGCTTCGATAGCGAACGCAAGCGCCAGCGGGTCATGATCCCGTGGCAACATCATCACTTTTACCTGCTTCAAGCGCGGCTCGTACGCTCGGATAAAGCGCTCGATCAACAGACGTGACTGACTCAGTGATTCATGCAGGCTCTGATTCATATCATTGAGGTCGGGCATACCGTAGTCCGGCAATGTCTGAACGCTGCCGGCACGGATACTGAGCATTTTCCCCAGGTGGTTCGCGACAGATGTCACGCTACTGGCGGGGGTTGCCGCCGGACGCTCGAGGCGCTCGAACAGGCTTCGATAACCGTGCACTTCCTGGTCCTTGCTCATTCTTTGTCGAGCTTGCCGACGAGGGATAGCGTGAAATCAGCGCCCATGTACTTGAAATGCGGTCGCACACTCAGGTTGACGCGGTACCAACCGGGCTCACCCTCGACATCACTGACGACGATGCGTGCCGCCCGCAAGGGACGTCGCCCACGGACTTCAGCGCTGGGGTTTTCCTGGTCGGCCACGTACTGGCGAATCCATTTATTGAGTTCGAGCTCCAGGTCGGTGCGCTCCTTCCATGAACCCAATTGCTCACGCTGAAGGACCTTGAGGTAATGGGCCAGGCGATTGACCACCATCATGTATGGCAACTGGGTGCCCAGGCGGTAATTCAGCTCGGCTTCCTTGCCCTCGGGGCTGAGCCCGAAGTGTTTCGGCTTTTGCACCGAGCTGGCGGAAAAAAACGCCGCGTTGTCACTGCCCTTGCGCATCGTCAAGGCGATGAAGCCTTCTTGCGCCAGTTCGTATTCACGACGGTCGGACACCAGTACTTCGGTGGGGATCTTGGTTTCGATTTCCCCCATGCTCTGGAAGTGATGCAACGGCAAGTCTTCCACCGCTCCACCGCTTTGCGGGCCAATGATGTTCGGGCACCAGCGGAACCGCGCGAAACTGTCAGTCAGGCGCGTGGCGAAGGCGTAGGACGTGTTGCCCCACAGGTAGTGCTCGTGACTGTTGACCACGTTTTCCTGGTAGGCAAAGGTCTTGACTGGACACTCAAGCGGATCATAGGGCGTGCGCAGCAGGAATCGCGGCACGGTCAAGCCGATGTAGCGCGCATCTTCGCTTTGGCGAAAGCTCTGCCATTTGGCAAATTGCGGGCCTTCGAAGTGATCCTTCAGGTCCTTGAGGTCGGGTAAACCGGTGAAACTTTCCAAGCCGAAGAACGCCGGCCCGGCGGCTGCGATAAATGGCGCATGGGCCATGCAGGCCACACTGGCGGCGTACTGCATCAGCTTTACATCAGGGGCGCTGGGGGACAGGAAGTAGTTGGCGATAATTGCGCCCACCGGCTGGCCACCAAACTGCCCGTATTCCGCACTGTAGATGTGCTTGTACAACCCGGACTGGGTCACTTCCGGCGAGTCTTCGAAATCTTCCAGCAGGTCTTGCCGGGAGACGTTCAGCAGTTCGATCTTGATGTTCTCGCGAAAGTTGGTGCGATCGACCAGCAGTTGCAACCCCTTCCAGGACGCTTCCAGCGCCTGGAAGTCGGGATGGTGCAGTATCTCGTCCATCTGCAGGCTGAGCTTGGTGTCGATCTCGGCGATCATCCGGTCGACGAGGCGTTTCTTGACGGGCTCGCCACGGTTCTGGGGCTTGATCAACTCTTCGATGAACGCCGATACACCGCGCTTGGCAATGTCATAGGCGTCGTCGTCGGCGCTCAGCAATGTCTGGGCAACGATGTTATCGAGGATGCTGTGCTGATCAGCAGGTTGTGCCGGCAGCGAATGCGGTTGTGTCGTCATGGGGTCAGTGTCCTTTTACTGGAAAATGTCAGGCGTCGGGGCTGTCCAGCCCTAGTTCCGCCAGTACCCGTGCCCGGGACTCGTCGTCGGCCAGGGCTTGCTCGATAGCCTTGCGAAAGCTCGGGGTGTTGCCCAATGGCCCCTTCAACGCCACGAGTGCCTCACGTAGGGCCATCAGCTTGTGCAACTCGGGTACCTGCTCCACCAGGTTGGCAGGGTTGAAATCCTTCATGCCGTTGATGCGTACCTGAATGGCCAACTCGTCGACGCCCGCCTCCTCCTGCAAACGGTTGGGCACGCTCAACGTCAAGCTCAATGCCTGCTTGGCCAACACGTCATCCAGGGTGTTCTTGTCGATTGCGATGGGCTTGCGATCTTCGAGCTTGCGCACATCCTCACGCTGGGTGAAATCGCCCAGCACCAACAGTTTCAATGGCAGCTCGACTTCTTCCTGCGCCCCGCCGATGGCAGGTTTGAACGTGATGTTGATACGTTCCTTGGGGGCTACCGAACCTTCTTTGGCCATGGTGTCTCTCCTTTTTCAAGTGGCTCGAAAGCCTATTCAAGTACCGCTTCCAGATCGAAGAGGCACAGCCTGCGATGGGTGTCTTCCTTGCGTTCGCGCACGGCATGGTTTTGTGGCAGCAGGTCGCAACAGCGGTGCAGGAGCTGCGTCACTTCCAGGGCCAGCTCCGGCTCCCAGCGCTCCAGGCCCATGCGTTGCAGTTCATGGTCAAGCTGTTCGAGCTGGATCTTCGCCAGCTCATGCTTGCCCGCCTGTATGCACAGACGCGCTTGGGCGAGCCGCCAATGAAAACGTGCGCGATCACTGCGCGCGGCCTGCATGCCTTGCTTGAGTTCTCGAATGGCAGACTTGAGTCCGTCCTGACGCAGCCGCGGTGTCAACGCCTGCAACGCGGTTGCCCAGGGCTCGGCGTTCGCATCGATCACTGCTGCGGGTAATTCGGACCTGTGCAGGTGACGGACAACCTGCTGGGAGATCCAGTCGCGAGTGGCTGCGTCGGCAAAGGGTACGCCGTCGTGAAAGCGAAACTCCGGCAGGTCCGGCAAGCGTTGCAGCAACAGCGCGAAGGTCACTTCCAGCTCGGTCATGGCCAGGTCGGCCTGCAGGACCACCAGGCATTCCCAGAGCATGCGCAGACCATCGAACCAGAACATCGCCCCGGCAAGACTGGCCTCAAGTTCAAGCACCAGGTCTGCGTGATGGCCTTGTGCAAAGCGCTCCTGATAACGTTTGAGCTTGTCGGGAGCGGGCCCGCGCAACGCGGTCACCTGCTCGTTATCGGCATTCGGGTAGCTGGCAAGTGCCAGCCATGCCAGTGTCCGACTCAAACGCAACGCACGCAGGTCGGTGGCGCTCTGGCGCAGCCACCAGGCACAGAGTGGGCGGGCCTGCTCCTGCAAGGTACGGAGCACCTTGTGGGCGTCCTTTTCGCTCTCCACCGCCGCTTCGGACTTGCGCAATTGGCTGGCGGCCTGCTTGACTTGCTCGATAACTCCGCTCAATCCCGCCACCGGGGTATCGTCCTGCACTGCCCGCTCCAATCGCTGCGCCAATTGCCTGCGAACAGGCAACAGCAGCGGCGCATCATCCCCGAGGTGCTCGGCCCAAAGCTCATCCAGATGCACCAGGTGCTCCAGCAAGGCGCGGAACAAAGGCTGCTGGTTCTGGAGCGCCAGGCCCTGCGTGAACAGCGGCTCGAGTCGCAACACCAGCCATCCGAATGCGGCACCGCGGGTGCGCGGTTTTTCCGGGTAGAGCACCGACCACTGATGCTCACAGAGGTAGCGCAACAACCCGAGCCCCGCCAGCAGCCCCGGGTAGGATTCACGCTGGTGCAATGCCCAGGTCAGCCACACAGCCACCCGCAGATCCTTGGACTGATGGCGCAGCAGGTTCTCGCTGGTTTCCAGCACCTTGTGCCAGTCGGGCTGGCTGCCGGCATGAATCGAGTGTGCCTTTGCCAGCTCGGACTCCAGCACTTCATATTCACTCGAAAAGCGCATATCGCTGCCCGCAAAACTTGTTTGCGTACAGGGTGATCGCGCAACTTCCAGATAATAATCATACCGATCATCCGAACAAACCATTTGCCACCACACACAACTAAAAACCCACAAAAAAACCAACTAACCACGCAAGTACTGCGTGACAGCCAGCGATCTTTAGTTCGCAATTTCCTGCGAATTCCTCGAACCTTAGTCATGCCCAAAACATTCAGCAAGCGATGGAACTGCACTTAGTCCTTTTCCTACAAACCCAGTTACCACAGGGTGCGCGCAGGATTTTGCGCACCTATCACTGCATAGCCAATCAGCTAATCGTCAAACTTCAGCATTCATCAACAGTTCAATATGAGCAACTAAATGCGCACCCATGCGCAATCGAATACGCGCAATTAAGCCCAGTAGCAGCCTATCGCGCTGGATATTCGACCTTATACAACAGCATCACCCTGATTTCATTGGCGCCTGCACTTTCAGGCACGTTTCTTGTTATAGGCATTTGCCCAGCCGAAAAAACTTATCGGTTGGAACGAACTCATCAATCAGACAAGGAACCCCGTCATGCCAACACCCGCGTATCTCTCCATTACCGGTGTAAAACAAGGTTTGATCACGGCAGGCACGTTTACCCAGGACTCGGTAGGTAACATTTACCAGGAAGGCCATGAAGACCAGATTCTGGTCCAGGCTTTTTCTCATCAGGTGATCATTCCCCGCGACCCACAGTCAGGCCAGCCAACAGGTCAGCGCGTCCATAAACCCCTGATGATCAGCAAAGTGTTCGATAAGTCCTCGCCCTTGCTCTTCAGTGCATTGACCAGCGGCGAAGAGGTCAAGTGCCGGCTGGAGTGGCTGCGCACTTCGTCGGCCGGCACCCAGGAGCATTACTTCACCATCGAACTGGAGGGGGCGACCATCGTGGATATCCAGTCACGCATGCCCAACTGCCAGGACCCCGACAACGCCCATTTCACTCACCTGGAAGATGTGTATTTCACCTATCGCAAGATCGTGTGGACCCACGAAGTGTCCGGTACTTCGGGGTCGGATGACTGGCGCAGCCCGGTTGCAGGTTAAACCGGCTTGACACAGGCACGGCGCCAGGGAAGGCGCCATGCCTGTACGGCAACTACACCATCGCCAAAGGATGCTTGCGTTTCGGTGCGCCGAATACCCGATCGATCGCGTCCAGGTCGTGCTCATCCAACACCAGCTTGGCTGCGGCTGCGTTGAGTCGCACGTGCTCGGGTGTAACGGCCTTGGGGATGGCGATCACACCGTCCTGGCGCAACACCCAGGCCAGGGAAACCTGGGCGGGTGTGACCTCGTGGCGGCGGGCGATCTGCTTGAGGGTGGGGCTGGACAACAGTTCGCCGCCCTGGGCGATCGGGCAGTACGCCATCAAGGGCAAGTGGTGCTGTTGCCACCAGGGCAGCAGGTCGAATTCGATGCCGCGTTCTTCAATGTTGTACAACACCTGGTTGGTGGCGCAGGCCGGGGAGGCAAGTTCCTGCAAGTCGGCCACGTCGAAGTTGGAAACGCCCCAGCGTCCGATCTTGCCGGCTTCGCGCAGGCGTTCGAAGGCTTCGACCGTTTCTTCCAGCGGGTACTGGCCGCGCCAGTGCAGCAGATACAGATCAATGTAGTCGGTGCCCAGGCGCTGTAGGCTGGCCTCACAGGCACGGGGCACGCCCTTGTGGCTGGCGTTGTGCGGGTAGACCTTGCTCACCAGGAACACCTGGTCGCGGCGGCCACGAATGGCCTCGCCGACGACCGTTTCAGCACCGCCCTCCCCATACATTTCAGCGGTATCGATGAGGGTCATGCCTTCGTCGATGCCCAGTTGCAACGCCGCCACTTCCGCGCGGTGCTGGTCGGGATTTTCGCCCATGCGCCAGGTGCCCTGGCCGATGACAGGGACGGGAACGCCCGCCAGATCAATGGTACGCATGACAACCTCCTGATGAGTTCGCGGATTAACAGTGTGGCATTGGTCGGACAAAAGGGTTCAATCGAAGTATGGTTAGCCTCTGCCAAGTCGCCAGGAAGTCTCTGCAATGCTGTTTGTCGTCATGCTCGGGGGTAAGCACCCGCGGGCGAAAATTGAAGTTCACGATGTGGTGTTTGCCGTGGCGGACACGCTGGAAGCAGCCTACCCGCAACTGCGTGCCGACTGGTTCGGCAGCCCCAAGGGCATGCATATCGACTCGTGGATGGCGGTGGATGGCGTCGACGGCTGGAAAGTCGAACTCAGCCCCCTGGCCCCTGCCGCCGGCGCACATCACCTGTACTTCATCAACCTGGGCGGTTACGAAGCCAACAGCTTTGGCGAGGCCCACCACTACCTCCTGGTGGCCGCCCGCAATAAGCAGGAGGCCACGAACAAGGGCAAGCAACAGATGCTGCGTCACTGGTCCCAGGCCCACACCGATGGGGTACTGGACATCGACGACTGCCTGCCCATCGACCTGGTGGACGGTCGTTATATCCACCTGGTGCAGGGACCGCACCGACCGGTCATCCAGCAGAACGACTACATCGTCCTGACCTGAACCCTACCTGACAGTGCATGCGCAACTCATCGAATGGCTCCCCGTGGCGGCGCCATGGCCTGTACCTGAGCCACTCGGTTAATCGAGTGGAACTTTGCCAGGAAATAACCGCCTGAATCCGGTAGGCTCACCTTTTTTATTCAAGGAGTTACTTCCCATGGCCAAAGCCACCGCCCGTCACATCCTCGTTTCCACTGAAGACAAGTGCAACGAACTCAAGGCCCAAATCGAAGGCGGCGCCGATTTCGCAGAAGTCGCCAAAGCCAACTCCAGCTGCCCATCCAGCCGCCAAGGTGGTGACCTGGGTTCGTTCGGTCCAGGCCAGATGGTCAAGGAATTCGACACCGTCGTGTTCAGCGCCCCGGTCAACACCGTGCAAGGCCCGGTAAAGACCCAGTTCGGCTATCACCTGCTCGAAGTCACCAGCCGCCAGGACTGATCCCGTCTGTGCTGATGCAATAAACAACGGCCCGCCTTTTGGTGGGCCGTTGTGCATGTGATGACTGGCGACGCTCATGCCGTTAGCGTACAAATCCCTTTCCTTCTTCATACGGCGTTCAAGGCTGACAATGCGATTGGCTTTTTCTTACTTCTTGAGCTCGTCCCTGGCACTGCTGCTGACCAGCACTGCCGTGATCGCGGCGCCTCAACCGTACCTGACGGTGTATGGCGAACCGGCCAAGTACCCTGCCGGCTTTACCCATTTCGACTACGCCAACCCTGACGCCCCCAAGGGTGGCAGCCTGCGCCGCTCGGCCATCGAGATCGGACGCTTCGACCATGTATTGCCATATATCGACAAAGGCATCGGCGTGTCCCAGGTTGACGGCTGGCTCTACGCGCCCCTGGCCCAGCGTTCCCTGGACGAGCCCTACACGGTCTACGGCCTGGTCGCCGAAAAAATGGAGCGCGCCGACGACGGCCTGTCGCTACGCTTTTTCCTCAACCCCAAGGCGCGCTTTGCCGATGGCAAGCCGATCACCGCCGAAGACGTGCGCTACAGCTTCGACCTACTGATGACCCAGGGCAGCCTGCGGTTTCGCACCCTGTTCGCCGACGTCAAGCACGTCGAAGTCGAAGGCGAGCGCCAGGTACGTTTCGATTTCTCCAGCAATGAAAACCGTACCCTGCCCCTGGACATCGCTACCCTGCCTGTCTTCCCCGAGCACTGGTGGAAGACCCGCGACTTTGCCAACGGCGGTGGCTATGAAGCCCCCCTGGGCAGCGGTCCGTACAAAGTCAGCAAGATCGACTCCGGCAGTACCATCACCTTTACCCGTGATCCGAACTGGTGGGGCAAGGACTTGCCTGTCAGCCGTGGCCTGTACAACTTCGATCACCTGAGCCTGGAGTATTTCGGCGACACCGAAGTGGCCCGCCAGGTATTGCGCGGCGGCGCCTACGATTTCAACCGTGAGTTTTCCGCCACCGGGTATTCCATCGGCTACAACGGCCCGGCCCTGGATGACGGGCGCCTGCAACGTGCGCACCTGGCCAAGGAAATGCCGCAACCGGCCCAGGGTTATGTGTTCAACGTGCAAAAACCGATATTCAAGGACCGCCGCGTGCGCCAGGCCCTGGCAATGCTGTGGGATTTTGAATGGGCCAACCGGCAGATGATGCGCAATATGTACATCCGCCAGCAGAGTTACTTCTCCAACAGCCCGCTGGCCGCCAGCCAGCCGCCAACAAAAGAAGAGCTAGCGATTCTTGAACCCTTGCGTGGCCAGGTCCCCGACGAAGTGTTCAGCCAAGTGTTCAAGGCACCGGTCACCGATGGTAGCGGCATGATCCGCGACAAGCAGTTGCAAGCCCTGGGCCTGTTGGAAGAAGCAGGCTGGAAGCCAGAGGGTGACAAATTGGTAAACGCCGAAGGCGAACCGCTGGAATTCACGTTCCTTAACACTCAGAACGGCCTCGAACGTCTGTTGTTACCGTACAAACGTAACCTCGCGCAGATCGGTATTACCCTCAATATCCGCCGTATCGACTCCTCGCAATATGTGAATCGGATCATGGCCAGGGATTACGACATGATCGTCATTGGTTTCCCCGTCACCACGTCACCGGGCATGGAGCTGTACAACTATTTCGGCTCGGCCGCCGCCTACGATCCAGGCGCCAACAACTACGCCGTACTCAAGGACCCCGCCGTCGACAGCCTGATCAAGGGCCTGGTCAAGGCCGACACCCAGGCGCAGATGCTCACTTACGCCCACGCGCTGGACCGGGTGCTGCAATGGAACTACCTGTGGATCCCCAATTACTACCCGCCCGGCACCTCCGCAGCATGGTGGAACCGTTTCGGCCGCCCGGCCATCGAGGCAAAGAACGACGAAGCACTGGAAACCTGGTGGGAAATCAGCCCCACGCCCCTGACGAATGAGCAAATGAATGCAGAGCTGAAAAAACGCGGAGGTGCGCACTGATGTTGGCCTATATCGTGCGGCGCCTGCTGCTGATCATCCCGACGCTGGTGATCATCCTGCTGGTGAATTTCGTGATCGTGCAGGCCGCCCCCGGCGGCCCGGTGGAACAAGCCATCGCCCATCTGCAAGGGATCGGCGGCGGCGGCGTCGGCGGTTCCTCCGGTGAAGGCATCAGCAGCGGCTCCCGCGCCAGCCGTGGCCTGGACCCGAAGCTGATCGCTGACATCGAGAAACAGTATGGCTTCGACAAACCCGCGCCGGAACGCCTGTGGCTGATGCTCAAGAGCTATGCCCAGATGGACTTCGGCAACAGCTTCTTTCGCGGCAAGACGGTGATCGAGCTGATCCTGGAAAAAATGCCCGTGACCATCTCCCTCGGCCTGTGGGCCACGTTGATCACCTACCTGGTGTCGATTCCCCTGGGGATTCGCAAGGCGGTGCGCCACGGCAGTAGCTTCGACGTGTGGAGCAGCACCGCGATTGTCATCGGCTATGCGATGCCGGCATTCCTGTTCGCGATGTTCCTGATCGTAGTGTTTGCCGGTGGCACATCGTTGAACTGGTTTCCGGTGCGCGGTCTGGTGTCGGAAAACTTCGAAGAGCTGAGCACCGTGGGCAAGGTCGCCGATTACTTCTGGCATCTGGTATTGCCGGTCACCTCGCTGGTGATCGGCGGGTTTGCCACGCTGACCATCCTCACCAAGAACTCGTTCCTCAATGAAATCACGCGCCAGTACGTGGTGACCGCCCGCGCCAAGGGCTTGAGCGAACGACGCGTGCTCTACGGGCATGTTTTCCGCAATGCGATGTTGCTGGTGATCTCCGGAATTCCCCAGGCCTTTATTGCCGTGTTCTTTGCCGGTTCGCTGCTGATCGAGGTGATTTTCTCCCTCGACGGCCTGGGCCGCATGAGCTACGAGGCGGCTGTGTCCCGGGACTACCCTGTGGTATTCGGTTCGCTGTTCATCTTCACCTTGTTCGGTCTTTTGATAAAACTCATCGGTGACCTCTGCTACACCCTGGTGGACCCGCGTATCGACTTCGCGGCGAGGAACGCTTGATGCTTAACCTGTCTCCCGTGGCCCGTCGGCGTTTCGAGCGCTTCAAGAAAAACCGCCGCGGCTGGTGGTCGCTGTGGCTGTTTATCGGCCTGTTTATCCTGACCCTGGGCGGCGAGTTGATCGCCAATGACAAACCCTTAGTGCTGAGTTTCAAGAACGAGCTGTATTTTCCGGTGTTCAAGCGCTACACCGAGCAACAGTTCGGCGGCCAGTTGCCGTTCCAGGCTGACTATCGCAGTGACTACGTGCAAAAGCTGATCGAGCAGGACGGCGGCTGGATGCTGTTCCCGCCGATTCCGTTCAGCGACGACACGCCCAACTACGAGCTGACCCGCCCTGCCCCCAGCCCGCCTTCGACGGTGAACTGGCTGGGCACCGATGACCAGTCGCGGGATGTACTGGCGCGGGTGATCTTTGGCGCCCGGGTATCGATCCTGTTTGCGCTGGCGCTCACCGCGATCAGCGCAGCCATCGGCATTGCCGCCGGCGCATTGCAGGGCTATTACGGCGGTTGGGTGGACCTGATCGGCCAGCGCGTGCTGGAGGTGTGGTCCGGATTGCCGGTGCTGTACCTGCTGATCATCCTGTCGGGTTTTGTGGAGCCGAATTTCTGGTGGCTGCTGGGGATCATGGCGCTGTTTTCCTGGCTGGCCCTGGTGGATGTGGTGCGCGCCGAGTTCCTGCGCGGGCGCAACCTGGAATACGTCAAGGCCGCACGGGCGCTGGGCCTGGGCGATGGCAAAATCATCCGGCGGCATATCCTGCCCAACGCCATGACGGCGACCTTGAGTTACCTGCCGTTCATCCTGACCGGTGCGATTTCGACGCTGAGCGCGCTGGACTTTCTCGGTTTCGGCATGCCGGCAGGCAGCGCGTCCCTGGGTGAGCTGATCGCCCAGGGCAAGCAGAACCTGCAAGCGCCGTGGCTGGGCCTGACAGCGTTTTTCACCCTGGCGCTGATCCTGTCGCTGCTGGTCTTTATCGGCGAGGCATTGCGTGATGCCTTCGACCCACGCTCATGAGTGACTGCCTATGAACCTGATCGAAATCCGCGACCTCAGCGTCGCGTTCAGTGGCCAGACCGTGGTGCGCAACCTGTGCCTGGACGTACGCCCCGGCGAGTGTTTGGCACTGGTGGGCGAGTCGGGCTCGGGCAAGTCGGTGACGGCCCACTCGATCCTGCAACTGCTGCCCGAGGCCGGTACTCAAACCACCGGTTCCATCAAGTACCGTGGCCAGGAACTGGTCGGCGCTTCAGCCGCCACCTTGCAGAAGCTGCGTGGCAACCGCATTGCCATGATCTTCCAGGAGCCGATGACCTCGCTCAACCCGTTGCACAGCATCGAAAAGCAGATCGGCGAAACCCTGCTGCTGCACAAGGGCCTGGGCGGCAAGGCGGCGCAGGCGCGCATCCTGGAACTGCTCGAACTGGTGGGCATCCAGAAGCCCCAGGAACGCCTCAAGGCTTATCCGCACCAGCTCTCCGGTGGTCAGCGCCAACGGGTGATGATCGCCATGGCCCTGGCCTGCGAACCGGAACTGCTGATCGCCGACGAACCCACCACCGCGCTGGACGTGACGGTACAGCGCAAGATCCTGCTGCTGCTCAAGTCCCTGCAACAACGCCTGGGCATGTCCCTGCTGCTGATCAGCCACGACCTCAACCTGGTGCGCAGCATTGCCCAGCGCGTGTGTGTGATGCGTGCCGGTGAAATCGTCGAGCAGGCCGACTGCCAGACACTGTTCAACGCGCCGCAGCACCCCTACAGCCGCCTGCTGCTGGATGCAGAGCCGGCCGGCGATGCGCTGTGCAGCGATGCACGCGAGACGGTATTGCAGGTGGATGACCTGACCGTGCAATTCCCCCTCGGCGGTGGTTTGTTCCGGCGCAAGACTTACTTGCGGGCAGTGGATGGCATCAGCCTGAGCGTGCAGCGCGGCAAGACCCTGGGGATTGTCGGCGAGTCCGGCTCGGGCAAGTCCACCCTGGGCCAGGCGATTTTGCGGCTTCTTGATTCCACGGGCAGCATCCGCTTCCAGGGTGAAGCCCTCGACCCGCTGAACCATAAGCAGATGCGCCCATGGCGCAAGCAGATGCAGGTGGTGTTCCAGGACCCCTACGGCAGCCTCAGCCCGCGCATGACCGTGGAGCAGATCATCAGCGAAGGCCTGGAGGTGCACGCACCGTGCAGCCTGGCCGACCGCGATGCACAGGTGGTGCAGGTGCTCAAGGACGTGGGCCTCGATCCCGCCAGCCGCCATCGCTACCCCCATGAGTTCTCCGGTGGTCAGCGCCAACGCATCGCCATCGCCCGCGCCCTGGTGCTCAAGCCGGCGCTGATGTTGCTCGACGAACCGACCTCGGCCCTCGACCGCACCGTGCAGAAACAAGTGGTGGCGCTACTGCGTGAGTTGCAGGAGAAATACGGCCTGACCTACCTGTTTATCAGCCACGACCTGGCCGTGGTGCGTGCCATGGCCCATGACATGATCGTGATCAAGGATGGCAAGGTGGTGGAGGCCGGCGCGAGCCACCAGGTGTTTGATGCACCGCAGCATCCTTACACCCAAGAGCTGCTGGCAGCGGCGTGCGGGCTGTCGTCATGAGTACCAGCCTCACGGATTACCAACAGGTTCGCGGCCTGGCTATCCAGTCGCTGTTCGAGATCATCGAGCAGTCCAGCGAAGGCACGGTGATTGTCGACCGCGACGCCAATATCGTGTGGATGAACGAGCGCTACGCCAAGCGCTTTGGCCTCAAGAGCGCCGACGAGGCCATCGGCCAGCCGTGCGAGCAGGTGATCTCCAACAGCCTGCTGCGCCAGGTGGTACGCAATGACCAGCCCATATTGCTGGACATCCAGGACACGCCCAAGGGCCCGTTGGTGGTGATGCGCTTGCCGATCCACAACGACGCCGGTGCGGTGATCGGTGCGATCGGCTTTGCCTTGTTTGATGAACTGCGCAACCTGTCGCCACTGATTGAGCGCTACCTGAGCATGCAGCAAGAACTGGCGTCGACGCGCTCCTTGCTGCGCTCGCGGCAGAGCAAATACAACTTCGCGCATTTTATCGGCACCAGCGCCGCCAGCCTCGAAGTGAAACGCCGGGCGCGGCGCAGTGCCAGCGCCGAATCGCCCGTGTTGCTGCTGGGCGAAACCGGTACCGGCAAGGAGCTGCTGGCCCAGGCGATTCATGGCGCGTCCAGCCGTGCGCACAAGGCCTTTGTCAGCATCAACAGCGCGGCGATTCCCGCTGACCTGCTGGAAGCCGAGTTCTTCGGCACCGCACCGGGCGCGTTTACCGGCGCCGACCGCAAGGGCCGCCCCGGCAAGTTCCAGATCGCCCAGGGCGGCACGCTGTTCCTCGACGAAATCGGTGACATGCCCCTGCCCTTGCAAAGCAAACTGCTGCGCGTGTTGCAGGAAAAGGAATTCGAGCCGGTGGGTTCCAATGAGATGCTGCACAGCGATGTGCGGGTGATCGCCGCCACCTCCATGGACCTGGAGGCGGCGATCAAGCGCGGCGAGTTCCGCGCGGACTTGTATTACCGGCTGAATGTGCTGCCAATCCAGGTGCCGCCGTTGCGTGAGCGGCTGGAGGATATTCCGGCGTTGAGCGAGGCGATCCTGGAGGAACTGCGCAGCCAGCATGAACTGGACCGCGAGGCCCTGGCACTGCTGGCGCAGCATGCGTGGCCGGGGAACATCCGTGAGTTGCGCAATGTGCTGGAACGGGCGGCGTTGCTCAGTGATGACCTGGTGTTGAATGCCGGGGAGATTCGGGCGGCGATTGGCACCTTTACCCCCGTGGAGCGTGGGAGTGCCGTCGCGACAGTCGAGGGCGAAAGCTTCAGTGCGGCGCGGGAGCGGTTTGATCGGCAGATCATCGCGGCGGCATTGAGCGCGTGCGAGGGAAATGTGGTGGAAGCGGCCAAGCGGTTGGGGCTTGGGCGGTCGACGCTGTACAAGAAGATGGTGGCGTTGGGTATCAACTGATCTCCAAACAGAGACACAAATTTCAATACAGAGACTAGCTAATGTGGGAGGGGGCTTGCCCCCGATGGCGTTGCTTCAGCTGGCTATTAGTTGGCTGACACACTGCCATCGGGGGCAAGCCCCCTCCCACATTTGTTTGTCACTTGTCTCAAGTTAGAGACAACATTCAGAGAAGCACACCAAATACAGAAAATTACTGTTTAATTTCAACAAGTTAAGAACATGGCACATATCTCGCTATAGCCCTCTCCTAAATCAACACCCCACAACAATAACAATCCGATGGAGACACACCATGAGTGTGATCATTGCCCTGGCAGCCCTGGCGCTGCTGATGCTGGCGGCCTACCGTGGCTATAGCGTTATCCTGTTTGCCCCCATCGCCGCTCTCGGCGCTGTCCTGCTCACCGACCCGTCCGCCGTCGCCCCTGCCTTTACCGGGGTGTTCATGGAGAAGATGGTCGGCTTTATCAAGCTGTATTTCCCGGTGTTCCTGCTCGGTGCAGTGTTCGGCAAGCTGATCGAGCTGTCGGGCTTCTCGCGCTCGATTGTGGCGGCGGCCATTCGTTTGCTCGGCACGCGCCAGGCGATGCTGGTGATCGTGCTGGTCTGCGCCCTGCTCACCTACGGCGGCGTATCGCTGTTCGTGGTGGTGTTTGCGGTGTATCCGTTTGCAGCGGAGATGTTCCGCCAAAGCAATATTCCCAAGCGCCTGATCCCGGCCACCATCGCCCTCGGTGCGTTTTCGTTCACCATGGACGCCTTGCCCGGCACCCCGCAGATCCAGAACATCATCCCCAGCACCTTCTTCAACACCACCGCCTGGGCCGCGCCGTGGCTGGGTTTGATCGGCACGATCTTCGTGTTCTGCGCCGGCATGCTCTACCTGGCACGCCAGCGCAACAAGGCGCAGCGTGCCGGTGAAGGCTATGGCACGGAGCTGCGCAACGAGCCGGAAACCGCCGAGAACCTGACCCTGCCCAATCCCTGGATCGCGCTGTCGCCACTGATCCTGGTCGGCGTGATGAACCTGTTGTTCACCCACTGGATCCCGCAGTGGTACGGCAAGACCCACAGCCTCAGCCTGCCCGGCATGAGTGCGCCGGTGACCACCGAAATCGCCAAGCTCACCGCGATCTGGGCGGTACAGGCGGCGTTGCTGGTGGGGATCATCGTGGTGCTGGTGTTCGGCTTCTCGGCGATCAAGAGCAAGCTGGCCGAAGGTAGCAAAAGCGCGGTCAGCGGTGCGCTGCTGGCGGCGATGAACACCGCCTCTGAATATGGCTTTGGCGCGGTGATCGCCTCGCTGCCGGGCTTCCTGGTGCTGGCCGACTGGCTCAAGGGCATTCCCAACCCGCTGGTCAATGAAGCGATCACCGTGACCCTGCTGGCCGGTATCACCGGTTCCGCCTCGGGCGGCATGAGCATCGCCCTGGCGGCCATGTCCGAGAGCTTTATTTCGGCGGCCCATGCGGCCAATATCCCCCTTGAAGTGCTGCACCGCGTCGCGGCCATGGCCAGCGGCGGCATGGACACCCTGCCCCACAACGGCGCGGTGATCACGCTGCTGGCGGTCACCGGCCTGACCCACCGCGAAGCCTACAAGGACATTTTCGGCATCACGCTCATCAAGACCCTCGCGGTGTTCGTGGTGATCGGTACTTTCTACGCCACCGGCATTGTGTGAGGTTTCCATGACGACATTGAACGGCAAGACCGCCCTGGTCACCGGCTCCACCAGCGGTATCGGCCTGGGCATCGCCTTGAGCCTGGCCAAGGCCGGCGCCAACCTGATCCTCAATGGCTTCGGTGACGCCAGCGCGGTGATCGCCCAGGTGCGGGCGTTCGGCGGCAAGGTCGGCCATCATCCGGCCGACGTCAGCGACCCGGCGCAGATTGCCGACATGATCGCCTACGCCGAGCGTGAATTCGGCGGCGTCGACATCCTGGTCAACAACGCCGGCATCCAGCATGTGGCGGCGGTGGAAGACTTCCCGGCCGAACGCTGGGACTCGATCATCGCGATCAACCTGTCCTCGGTGTTCCACAGCACACGCTTGAGCCTGCCGGGGATGAAGGCCAAGGGCTGGGGGCGTATTGTCAATATTGCCTCGGTGCATGGCCTGGTCGGGTCGGTGGGCAAGGCCGCGTATGTGGCGGCCAAGCATGGCGTGATCGGGTTGACCAAGGTGGTCGGCCTGGAGACCGCCACCAGCAATGTCACCTGCAACGCCATCTGCCCCGGCTGGGTGCTGACGCCGCTGGTGCAGAAGCAGATCGATGATCGCGCCGCCAGTGGTATCGACCCGCAGCAGGCGCAGCACGACCTGCTGGCGGAGAAGCAACCGTCGCTGGCGTTTGTGACACCGCCGCAGTTGGGTGAACTGGTGCTGTTTTTGTGCAGCGAAGCCGGTGCCCAGGTGCGCGGTGCGGCATGGAATATCGACGGCGGCTGGCTGGCCCAGTAACAGCGGACACTGGCGTTCAAAATGTGGGAGGGGGCTTGCCCCCGATAGCGGTGGGTCAGTCACCCCATGTATCAACTGGCACTCCCTCATCGGGGGCAAGCCCCCTCCCACATTTGAACTGTATTGTGTGGAAGACCTAGATAAGAACAAGAGACCTTGCTGATGCCCGACATCCTCTGGCAACCCTCCCCGGAACGCATCGCCAACACGCGCATGGACCAGTTCCGGCGCTACATCAACCAGCGCTACAGCCTGCAGCTTGGCGACTACCCGGCGCTGCACCAGTGGAGCATCGACCAGCGCGCGGATTTCTGGCGGGCGATCGTGGACTATTTCGACGTGCAATTTCGCAGCCCGCCCACCGCGGTGCTGATCGAAGACGCCGAAATGCCCAGCGCCCGTTGGTTTCCCGGTGCGACGCTGAATTTTGCCGAACACCTGCTGCGCCGACGTGACGCTCACACCGCCGTCGTGGCTGTCGCAGAAGACGGCCAACGCGAACAACTGACCTACGCCGAACTGGCCGCCCACGTCGCCGGCCTGCAACGCAGCCTGCGCGCTGCCGGCGTGACCCAGGGTGACCGCGTCGCGGCGTGTATGCCCAACACCTGGCAAACTTTGGTGGGCATGCTCGCCACCACCAGCCTGGGCGCGATCTGGTCCTGCTCGTCGCCGGACTTCGGCACCCAGGGCGTGATCGACCGTTTTGGCCAGATCGAGCCCAAGGTACTGATCACCTGCGCCGGCTACCGCTATGCCGGCAAGGATATCGACCAGACCGCCAAGCTCAATGAAATCCTCGCGCGCCTGCCGTCCCTGGAGCAGTTGATCATCGTGCCGTATGCGCGCCCCCAGGCCAGGATCGAGGACTATCAGACCCACGCCAGCGTCTGGCTGTGGCCGGACTTCTACCAACCCGGCGGCGAGCCTGACTTCGTCGCGGTGCCGTTCGACCATCCGCTGTACATCCTCTACTCCAGCGGCACCACCGGCGTGCCCAAGTGCATCATCCATGGCACCGGCGGCGTATTGCTCACCCACCTCAAGGAACACGGCCTGCATGCCGACCTGTCCCGCGAGGACTGCCTGTTCTACTACACCACCTGCGGCTGGATGATGTGGAACTGGCTGGTGTCGGTGCTGGCCATCGGCGCCACGGCGGTGCTGTATGACGGCTCACCGTTTCACCCCGGCCCCGAGCGTTTGATCGACCTGATCGATGCGGAACACATCAGCGTGTTCGGCACCAGCCCCAAGTTTCTCGCCACCCTGGAAAAAGCCGGCCTGCAACCGCGCCTCAGCCATGACCTGGGCAGCCTCAAAGGGCTGATCTCGACCGGCTCGCCGCTGTCGCCGCAGAGCTATGACTACGTGTACCGCGAAATCAAGGCCGAGCTGTGCCTGTCGTCCATGTCCGGCGGCACCGATATCGTCTCCTGCTTTGTGATCGGCAACCCGGTGCTGCCGGTGCGGCGCGGTGAAATGCAGTGCAAGAGCCTGGCGATGGCCATCGAAGTGTGGGACGACCAGGGCCGGCCGCTGGTCGGTGAAAAAGGCGAGCTGGTGTGCACCCGGCATTTCCCGGCCATGCCCATCGGGCTATGGAAGGATCCGGAGCGCAAGAAACTGCTCGCTTCGTATTTCAGCCAGTTTCCCGGCGTCTGGGCCCAAGGGGACTACGCCGAACAGCGCCCCAACGGCAGCCTGCTGATCCACGGGCGTTCCGACGCGGTACTTAACCCGGGCGGCGTGCGGATCGGCACCGCGGAGATCTATCGCCAGGTGGAAAAAATCCCCCAGGTGCTGGAAAGCCTGGCCATCGGCCAACGCTGGCAGGACGACGTGCGCGTGGTGCTGTTCGTGCGCCTCAATGACGGTATCGAACTGGACGAGGCCCTGGAACAGCAGATCCGCCAGGTGATCCGTGCCAACACCACACCGCGCCATGTGCCGGCCAAGATCCTCGCTGTCACTGATATCCCCCGCACCATCAGCGGCAAGATCGTCGAATTGGCAGTGCGTAATGTGGTGCACGGCGAGCCGGTGAAGAACACCGACGCCCTGGCCAACCCGCAGGCGCTTGATCAGTTCCGCGATCGCCCGGAACTGGCGCAGGGATGAAAGGTTTCAGCGCTGACGCAGTCATTTGAAGACAAACCCCCAATGCATGCTATTTTTCGGGGGTAGTCACTCATTGCCGACTGACGGGATAATGGGTGTTGTCATTTTTCAAAGCGTTACGCTCAGGGCTTTTTCATGATTGGAACATCCACCGGCAGCGAAGCCGCCGCATTGATTGCGCGGCTGGACTGGGCGCAAAGCCCTCTCGGTGAGGCCGGTGATTGGCCGCAAAGCCTGCGCACGGCGGTCGATATCGTGGTGCACTCGCCGATGCCGATGCTCCTGCTGTGGGGCAACCAGCTCACGCAGCTCTACAACGACGGGTTCGCCCAACTCGCGGGCAATAAACACCCTGGGGCCATGGGCCAGCCGGCGCACCAGACCTGGCCGGAGCTGGAAGGCTTTACCGGGCCGATCTACGACGCCGTGCTCAGCGGCCAGGTGCGTACCTTCAGCGAGCAGCGCTTCGTACTGCAACGCCACAATCGCGATACTGAAATCTGGCTGGACCTCACCTACAGCCCGGTCCGCGATGAAAGCGGCAGCGTTGCCGGCATCCTGGTCACCGCCATCGAAACCAATGAACGGCGCAAGGCCCAGCACAACACCGAACAGCGCCTGCAACTGGCATTGGCGGCCACCGACGCGGTCGGCACCTGGGACTGGGATATCGGCGAAGACCGTTTTATCGCTGACACGCACTTCGCCTACCTGCATGGTGTCGATCCCGACGATGCAAGCCGTTTGCCGATCAGCGACTACCTGCAAGGCGTGCACCCGGAAGACCGTGGCATGGTGGCGCGCAGCATCAAGCACTGCATCACCTTCGGCACCGAGTACGCCGAGGAATACCGCCTGCTGCAAGCCGATGGCCAAGTGCGCTGGGTATTCGCCCGCGGGCGCTGCTACAAGGATCATCAAGGCCGCCCCGCGCGTTTCCTGGGTGCTGCGCTGGACCTGACCGAGCGCAAACACACCGAGCAGGCCTTGCGCCAAAGCCAGAGCGAGCTGCAGCTGATCATCAACGCCATGCCGGTGTTGATCGGTTATGTCGACCACGAGCAGCGGTTCCGCCTGAACAACAGCGCTTACCTGGACTGGTACGGCATGACGCCCCAGGAGCTGTACGGCAAGACCATCCGCGAAGTGCTCGGCGACGAGGTGTATGCCGGGCGTGTAGACAAGATCGAGGCCGCACTCAAGGGCAAGGCCTGCAGCTTCATGACCATCACGCCACACCAGGACGGTCGACCACGCCACGCCCTGATGAAGTACCTGCCACGCTTCAGCAATGACGGTTCGGTGAAGGGTTTCTACATCTTTGTGATCGATGAAACCGAACGCAAGCTCACCGAAGAAGCCCTGCGCCACCTCAATGAAAACCTCGAGGAACGCGTGGCCCAGCGCACCCAGGCGCTGGCCGAGGCCAACCAGCGCCTGCAAAACGAAATGTTCGAACGCGAACGCGCCGAAGATGCGCTGCGCCACGCCCAGAAGATGGAAGCGGTGGGCCAGCTCACCGGCGGTATCGCCCACGACTTCAACAATATGCTCACCGGCATCATCGGCAGCCTGGACCTGATGCAGCGCTACATCGCTGCCGGGCGCAGTGACGAGATCGGCCGTTTTACCGATGCCGCCGTATCCTCCGCCCACCGTGCGGCCGCCCTCACCCACCGCTTGCTGGCGTTCTCGCGGCGCCAGTCCCTGGACCGTCGCCCGCTGGACCCGAACCAGTTGGTGGCGTCCCTGGAAGAGTTGTTCCGCCGCACCAAGGGCGCGCACATCAGCCTCAAGGTGCAGCTCGGCCATGACATCTGGCCGGTGAACACCGACGCCAGCCAACTGGAAAACGCCCTGCTCAACCTGGTGATCAACGCCCGCGACGCGATGCCCGACGGCGGTGAACTGCTGATCGAAACCGCCAACAGTTACCTGGACGGCACCGACATCACCACCCTGGAACCGGTCAAGGCCGGCGACTACGTGATGCTTGGCGTGTGCGACAACGGCACCGGCATGGCGCCGAAGATTCTGGCCAAGGCGTTCGACCCGTTCTTCACCACCAAACCCATCGGCCAGGGCACGGGCCTGGGGCTGTCGATGATCTACGGCTTTGCCCAGCAGTCCGGCGGGCATGTGACGATCCAGAGCGCGCCGGGCCAGGGCACCTGCGTGCGCCTGTATCTGCCGCGCCTGCATGGCACCTCCCTGGAAAGCGACCTGCCTGCCAGCCTCGGTGAAGCCCCGGTAGCCCTGGCCGGTGAAGCCGTGGTCGTGGTCGAAGATGACCCGGCAGTGCGCATGCTGGTGGTCAATGTGCTCGACGAACTGGGCTACACGGCGCACCAGGCAGGCGACGCCCGGGCTGCACTGCCACTGCTGGAGTCGGACCTGCGTGTGGATCTGCTGGTGACTGACGTTGGCCTGCCGGGCATGAATGGCCGGCAGCTTGCGGAAATCGCCCGCCAGCACCGGCCGGGGCTGAAGGTACTGTTCATGACCGGTTACGCGGAAAAAGCCGCCGAGCGCCAGGGCTTCCTCGAAGACGGCATGGACATGGTGGCCAAGCCGTTTTCCATCGACCTGCTGGCGACAAAAATCCGCAGCATGATCAACGCCGACGAATGAGTTCAGGCATAATCGCGCGCCGTCGCACACCTGGTAGAGATCAATGAAAGCCCAAGCCCGTCATATCCTGGTGAAAACCAGCGAAGAAGCCGAACAGCTCAAACAGCGCATCGCCAAGGGCGAGGCGTTTGATGTACTGGCCAAGAAGTACTCCACTTGCCCCTCGGGCAAACGTGGCGGCGACCTGGGCGAAGTGCGGCCCGGGCAAATGGTGGGGGCGATTGATGCGGTGATCTTCAAGAAACCGGTGAAGGTGGTTCACGGGCCGATCAAGAGCAAGTTCGGGTATCACTTGGTGCAAGTGTTTTACCGGGATTGATGGGTTGGCTGCAGACCGCTATCGGGGGCAAGCCCCCTCCCACATTTGAATAGGTTCACAAATCAAACTGTGGGAGGGGGCTTGCCCCCGATCCGCCGCAGGCGGCCATTCACCCCCGGGGAATCAGCGCCCCCGGCACCTGGATAACCCGACTGGCCAACCGATGCCCGGCCAATGCAGCCTGCTCCGGCGAGCTTCCCTTGAGCCGCCCGGCCAGGTACGCCGCACTGAACGAATCCCCCGCCGCTGTCGTGTCCACCACCTTTTCCACCTTGATCGCCGGCACGCAAAAGCGCTCGCCGTTGCAGCGTATCAGGCACGCATCCGCGCCACGCTTGAGCACCACCTCTTCAATCTCCGGATACGCCGCGAACACCTGCTCGCTGTCGGCATAGCCAAACAGCGCACGCTCGTCGTCCTCGGTGAGCAAGGCAATATCCACTTCGGCCAGGACACGCCCATACGCAGCACGCGCCGCCTCGACACTGGCCCACAATCGCGGCCGGTAGTTGTTGTCGAACACCACCTTGCCTGCGCGTCGGCGGGTTTCGATCAGGGTTTGCAGCAAGCGCTCGCGACCGACTTCACCCAGCACTGCCAGGGTGATACCGCTGAAATACACCACGTCATAGTCCGGCAACGCGGCCAGGATCGGCTCCGCCGCCGGCGTGGTGAAACAGTCGCGCACGGCGGCTTCGTTGCGCCAATACAGGAATTTGCGCTCGCCGTTGGCGTCGGTCTGGATGCAATACAAGCCTGGCAAACGTCCAGCCAGGCGCTGGACCCTCCCCAGGCCGAGGCCTTCCTCCGTCCATTGCCGGCACATGGCATCGCTGAAACTGTCATCGCCCAGGGCGGTGACGTAGTCGACACTGCCGGTATCGCCCAGCTCGCGGCGCAGGTACACCGCCGTGTTCAGGGTATCGCCGCCGAAGCTCTGGTGCAGGCTGCCGTCGGCACGGTGTTGCAGTTCGATCATGCATTCGCCGATCAGGGCGATGCGGGGTTGGGTGCTCATAGCGATAGTCTCGGGAGTGACTGATGGCCTCATCGGGGGCAAGCCCCCTCCCACATTTGAATAGGTTCACACATCAAACTGTGGGAGGGGGCTTGCCCCCGATGGGATCGACGCGGTCTAGAAGCAGGTAGGCAGAGACTCAATCACCTGCAACCGCTCATCCACCAGGCAACCGACCTGCCACTTGTCAAAGGTCAGGCACGGGTGCGAAGTGCCAAAGGCAATGATGTCACCAATACGCAGCTCAACCCCCGGCGCCACCGTCATGAACGCATGCTGGTCCATCACCGCGGTGACCTTGCACGCACTCACATCATCGCCTTCGGCTGGCAGGATACCGGCCTTGTAACGCTTGAGCGGCACCGGCAGGCCGGCATCATAGGCCACGTCGCGCTTGCCCAGGGCGATCACGGCAAAGCCCGGCTCGGGCAACGACTGCACATGAGCCCAGACTTCCAGGGCCGGGTGCAGGCCTTCATCGAGATCGCTGCGGCGGTCGAGCACGCAGCATTGCGCTTCTTTGTAGATGCCATGGTCATGGGCCACGTAGCTGCCGGGACGCAGCACACTGAGGAAGCGGCCGGCGGCGTTCTGTTCTTCGAACGACTCGGCGATCAGGTCGTACCAGGCCGAGCCCGACGCGGTGATGATGGGCTTGGGCAGGTCGAAAGAGCCGTTGTTCTGCAAATCCACCGCCAGGCGCACCAGGCTCGCGGCGAAATCGCGGATACCGCTGATGGCGTGCTCGCCGTGGATCACGCCCTCATAGCCTTCGATACCGGTAAGGGCCAGGGCCGGCTGGGCCTTGATCGCCTTGGCCAGTTCGCGCACTTCCTGCTCGCTGCGGCAACCGCAACGGCCGCCGACCACGCCGTACTCGATCATCACGTTCAGGCGCAGGCCACGGGCGGCGAAGAACAGCCCCAGGTCGGCGACGTTGTCCGGGTGATCGACCATGCAGTGGAAGTCGAAGTCCTTGTCGGCCAGCAGGTCAGCGATCAATGCCATGTTCGGCGCGCCCACCAGTTGGTTGGCCATCAGCACGCGGCGCACGCCACCGGCATACGCGGCGCGGGTCTGCACGGCGTTGGCCAGGGTGATGCCCCAGGCGCCTGCCTCGATCTGACGCTGGAACAGCGCCGGCATCATGCTGGTCTTGCCGTGGGGCGCGAGCTGCGCGCCGCTCTTGCTGACAAAGTCCTGCATCCAGCGGATGTTGTGTTCCAGCGCATCGCGGTGCAGCACCAGGGCCGGCAGGCTGACGTCGCGGACCAGATGGGCACCGACGGCGGCGGCGCCTTTTTCAACGGCATTGATGGCAGACATGAAATGCTCCTATTCGTTGATGCGACGGGCCAGGTTGTTGGCACTTTCGATCAACACCCGGCGATAGTCGTTGTAATTTTTGATCGCATCGGCGCGCGGAGCGACGATGCACAGGGTCGCAATGCTGATGCCTTGCGCGTCCCGCACCGGGGCGGCAAAGCAATGGGTAAAGGTGTCGGCCACACTGTCGAAGGAAAAGAAACCATCGAGGGTGGCCTGACGGATTTGTGCCAGGAAGGTATCCAGCGGCAAGCGCTGGCCATCCGGCAGGATAAAATCATCGTGATCGATCAGGTCGACGATCTGCTGGTCGCTCAAGTGCCCCAGCAACAGGCGCCCGGAAGCGGTCCAGGGGATCGGCGCGTTTTCGCCGATGTCCGAAGAAATACGAAAATGCCGCTCGCCCTCGCGCATCAGCGCCACCGTGTACTTGCGCCCGTTGAGCAGGCACATCTGCGCGGTTTCGTGGGTCTGGCTGACAATCTCCTGCAAGGCGTGGTCGGCCTCGCGGGTCAGGTCGAAATGCCGCAGGTGTGCCTGGCCCAGGAAATACAGCTGGCGGCCGAGGTAGACGTGACCGTCCTTGCCCACCGTTTCCAGGATGCGTCGCTCTAGCAGTGACGCGACCAATTCGTAGACGGTGGATTTGGGGCTGCCGATGCCGCTGGCAATATCATTCGGGCGCAGGGGCTGGCCGATTTCCTTGAGAAAATCGAGGATATCGAATGCCCGGTCCAGGCCTTTGGCGCGGCGTTTGATGGTGTCTTCGGTCATGGCAGCCTTCGATTCCTGTAAAAATGCTGTGATCTGCGCAGATCCTTGTGGGAGGGGGCTTGCCCCCGATAGCGGCGAGCCAGTGACCTGTGCTTGTGCTGACACACCTTCATCGGGGGCAAGCCCCCTCCCACATTGGATTTTCCGTGGTTTCAAGAATGGGGCATTTAGCCCTTTTTCTTGTAGGCCACGCAATCGATCTCCACCTTGCAGTCGACCATCATGTTCGCCTGCACACAGGCCCGCGCCGGGGCATGTTCCGGGGTGAAGTATTCGCCGAAGACTTTATTGAAACTCCAGAAGTCCCGCGGGTCCTCCAGCCATACCCCCACGCGGACCACATCTTTCAATTCGTAGCCAGCCTCTTCGAGGATCGCCACCACGTTGCGCATGGTCTGCCGGGTTTGCTCAATGATGCCGCCAGTGATGATTTCGCCATCCACCGCAGGCACCTGGCCCGAGACGTACAACCAACCGTCCGCTTCCACGGCGCGGGCGAAAGGACGGGGTTGGCCGCCGCCGGCAGTACTGCCGGCACCATAACGAGTAATGCTCATAACAACAGGCTCCTGATTAAAAACGAATGTTCTTGAGAAATTCCGCCAGGCGCGGCGATTGCGGGCGTTCGAAGATGTCCTTCGAGGAGCCCTGCTCTTCAATGCGGCCCTGGTTCATAAACACGATCTTGTCCGAGACTTCATAGGCAAAGCGCATTTCGTGGGTGACCAGCAGCATGGTCATACCCTCTTCCGCCAGGCCCTTGATCACGCTGAGGACTTCGCCCACCAGTTCCGGGTCGAGGGCCGAGGTGACTTCGTCGAACAGCATCAGGCTGGGGTTCATGGCAATCGCGCGGGCAATCGCCACACGTTGTTGCTGGCCGCCGGACAACTGGCCGGGAAAGTGGTTACGACGCTCCAGAAGTCCTACACGATCCAACCATTTTTCCGCGAGCGCCACCGCCTCGTCCTTAGGCATTTTCTTAACTTTCAATAAGCCCAGGGTGACGTTTTGCAACGCCGTCAAATGCGGGAACAGGTTGAACTGCTGGAATGCCATGCCGGTCATGGCCCGATGCTGGGCAATCACACGCTCGGGGTGACGCACGCGCTTGCCGGCAACCTCGCTGTAGCCGATGGACTCGCCATCCAGGGTGATCTGCCCGCCCTGGAACTCTTCCAGCAGGTTGACGCAACGCAACAGGGTGGTCTTGCCCGAGCCGCTGGAGCCGATCAGGGTCACCACGTTGCCGCGCTGCATCGACAGGTCGACGCCCTTGAGCACTTCCACCTGGCCGTACTGCTTGCGCAGGCCGCTAATGTTCAGCAGTGGTGGGTTGGTTTGAGGTTGGTTCATGGCAAGGCCACCCGCTTTTCAATGTAGCGCCCGAATAACTCGATGGCGTAGTTGATGACAAAGAACATAAAGCCTGCGAACAGGTAAAACTCCAGGGTCATGAAGGTGCGTGCGATCACTTGCTGAGTGCTCAACAACAACTCGGCCACGCCGATCACCGAGAGCAGGGTCGAGGCCTTGACGATTTCCGTGGAGGAGTTGACCCAGGTCGGCAGGATCTGGCGCAGCGCCTGGGGCAGCAACACATAACCCAGGGACTGATAGAACGTCAGGCCAATCGCCTTGCCCGCTTCCAGTTGCCCACGAGGAATAGCTTGCAGCGCACCGCGCACGATTTCCGAGACGTGGGAACCGCAGAACAGCGTCAACCCGACCGCACCGGCCTGGAACGCGGTGATCTGCCAACCGAGCGCCGGCAGCATGTAAAAGCACGCCAATACCAGCACAAACACCGGCGTGCCCCGGATCAGGTCGACGTACAGCCGGAACGGCGCACGCATCCAGAACTTGCCGTAGGTCAGGATCAACCCGGCGACGATGCCAATCAGGGTGCCAAAGATAATCGCCAATGCGGACACATAAACACTGGCCTGGAAGCCCGCCCAGAGGGTATCCCGGGCGATCCACAACTCATGCAGCCAGCTGGGGGATTCGTACATGGAAACCTCTCTTAACGACGGATCGCCAGACGCTGTTCCAGGTAACGGAGCAGCATGGCAATGAGGTAACAGGCGGCCACGTAGAGCGCGGTCGTGACCAGCCAGGTTTCAATCACCCGGTAGCTCTCGACGTTGATCTTGCGGGCGTAATAGGTCAGCTCCGGCACCGCGATGGCGGCGGCGAGCGAGGTGTCCTTGAAAAGCGAAATGAAGTTGTTCGACAGCGCGGGCAACACATTGCGCAGCATCACCGGCACGGTGATGTAGGCACGGATACGCCACTCGCCCAGACCGATGGCCAGCCCGGCTTCACGCAAGCCCTTGGGAATATTCAGCAGCCCGGCGCGGAATACTTCGGTCAGATAAGCCCCGGCGTACAACGACAAGGTGATGATGAACGACGGGATCTTGTCCAGGCGGATGCCCAGGCTGGGCAAGGCGAAGTAGATCAGCAGGATCAGCACGAGGATCGGCGTATTGCGGATCACCGTCACATACACCGAGGCCAGCACGCGCAGTGCCTTGTGTTTCGACAGCATGGCAAATGCCATCATCAGGCCGATCACGCAGCCGATCGCGATCGACAGCAGCGCCAGCTCGAGGCCCAGGCCGAGCCCCGCCAGCAAGCTGGGGAAGTCGCGCCATACGGCGGCAAAGTTCAACTGATAGTTCATGGTCAGCAGTACCTGATTGGGGCGCCGTCAGCGACGCCCCAGGTTTTCGATTTACTTGAACTCAACCGGGAAGCCGATCGCAGGTTCCGGCAGATCCACGCCGAACCATTGCTTGAACGAGGCCTTGTAGGTGGGGAACTCCACGCCGGTCATGGCTTCATGCAGCGCGGTGTTGACGAAGTTCAGCCAGTCCTGATCGCCACGCTTGACGGCGCACGCATAGGTTTGCGGGCTCCAGGCGTAAGCCGGGCTGCGGTAGCGGCCTGGGTTCTGCACCATCAGGTACTTGACCGAGGACTGGTCGGTGGCGGCGGCATCGGCGCGACCGGAGTTCACCGCCTGGTACATCAGGTCGACGCTGTCGTACTGGTCGACCTTGGCTTTGGGCAGCGCCTGGTGCACCAGTTCTTCGGCGTAGACGTTTTGCAGCACCGCTACGGTGACGCTGTCGCCGGCAGCCTGCAGGTCTTCGATCTCTTTGTACTTGCTGTTGTTGGGCAGCAGCAGGCCCACGCCTTCGCGGTAATACGGCAGGGTGAAGGCCACCTGCTGGGCGCGGCTGGCGGTGACGGTGATGAACTGGCAACTCATGTCGACCTTGTCGGTCAGCAGGTTGGGAATCCGCGCATCAGAGGACTGCACCACGAACTCGACCTTGCTCGGGTCGTTGAACAAGCCTTTGGCCACGATGCGGCCGATGTCGATATCAAAACCCTGCAACTTGCCATCCGCTCCCTGGAAGTGCCACGGCGCATTGGTACTGCCTGTACCCACGATCAGATGCCCACGCTTGAGCACATCATCGAGCTTGCTGTCCGCCGCCTGCACTACGCTTGCGAGGGAAGCCGATGCGGCGAAGAGAAAAACACACGCTTTGAATACGGAAGGTCGGTGATGCATGACAAGCACTCCAGGAGTTGTGTATTCCGCTATACCGGAACTTAGTATGTAACAACGGAATAGACAGCAGAAAGTGTGCCACACGCGGCAACGGAAAAACACGACCTTAATAAATCTGTTTTAGATCAAATAGATAAAAGATGATTCGTGACAAAGCGCTTACCAACACTTGAAATCACTTTGCTACGCAAAGCCCCACACCGCGGTGACAGGCCCCACTGGCGTGCGACATAGCGGCGTTACCGCGCACCGTTGCAGTGCGCCGGTTGCGTGGAAAATTCCCCGCGCTGGGCTAGCCTTGGCACATTCATTCCGACAAGGACTCCACCCCGATGACCTTCCGCCTCACCCTGGTTTTGCTGTCCTTTCTGGTGGCCGGCAGCGCTTCGGCCAGCAACGACCGACGCGAATGCAAGGCCGAACTGCGCAAGCTCAACGAAGCCTTGAGCACCAATTACACAAGCCAGAACCACCACGGCTACCGTCAGGCGAAGACCTCAAGGGACAATCTGGAATACAAGAAATGCGCAAGCCAGGCGCGCAAAGCCCGCGAACGCCTGGAGCGCGACAGGGACCTGTGAAGGTTGACAGTAGACGACCGACGCCCCCCCGGCTTAGCGTGAGCCAGGCCTGGAGGGGAATATCGATGAGCTATGTGAATGCCGTGATTGCAGACAAAGCTGCGTTTGAGCGTGAACTGGACACCCCGAAATCCGTATTTGTGGTTTTCATGTCACATGAATGCACGGCTTGCACTGATGCGATGCCGCGTTTCATGCGCATCAGCGAGCACTACAAGGAGCAGGTCAAAATCTTGATTCTTGATTGTATGGACACGCCTCGACACCCAAGGGTCGACCGTATCCCGATGCTGTTGATCTACCGCAATCAGGTACTGCTCGAAGCCCTTCCCGGCCTTGGCGAGCAAGCGCTGCGACGCGCCTTCGAGCAATACAGCCAACTACCCGCCGTTACGCCTGGTGCATAGGCACCAGGCAAACCTGCGTCACCCGCCGCTCTTCCACCGCCGCCACCGTCAGGCGCCAGCCCTCATGTTCCAGGCTATCGCCCACCACTGGCAGGCGGTCGAGCAGGCTCATGACCAGACCGGCCAGGGTCTGGTAGTCCTCGGTCGCCGTCGCCTTGAAACCGGTACGCTGGCGGACCAGGTTGAGGTTCAAGGCACCATTGGCGCGAAAGCCATCGCCTTCCTCGACGATATCCGGCCCCTCGATTTCGCTGGCATCCGGCAACTCACCGGCAATGGACTCGAGAATGTCGGTCATGCTCAACACGCCCATAAAGTCACCGAATTCGTTGATCACGAACGCAATGTGCGTGGATTCCTGACGCATCTGCTCCAGCGCATTGAGGACCGAAAAGCTGTCGAGCAAGTTGATCGCCCGACGCGCCAGGTGCTCCAGGTTCGGCTCGTTGCCGGCCAGATACTCCTTGAGCAATTCCTTCTTGTGCACGAAGCCCAGCGGCTCATCGACGGCGCCATTGCGGATCAACGGCAGTCGCGAATAGGACGAGTGCATCAGTTTCAGACGGATACTGTCGGGATCGTCCGCCAGATCGATGCAATCGACCTTGGCCCGCGGCGTCATCAGCGTGCGGATCGGTCGCTCGGCCAGTTGCAGCACGCCGCTGATCATCACGCGCTCACGTCGATCAAACAGCGGGCCTTGGGTGGCATCCGGCTCGCCGAGCAGGTCGGCCACCTCTTCACCCACCTCCTCCACCGCCAGGCTGCGACCGCCGAGCAAACGCATCACCGCATGAGCGGTACGCTCGCGCACTGGCAACACGCCTTGCGCCGACTTCTTGCGGCGTGAACGGGCGATCTGGTTGAACACTTCGATCAGGATCGAGAAGCCGATGGCGGCGTACAGGTAACCCTTGGGAATATGGAACCCCAGGCCTTCGGCGGTCAGGGCGAAACCGATCATCATCAGGAAGCCCAGGCACAGCATGATCACCGTCGGGTGCGCGTTGACGAAGCGTGTCAGCGGCTTGCTCGCCACGATCATCAGGCCGATGGACACGATCACCGCGATCATCATCACCGCCAGTTCGTCCACCATGCCCACGGCGGTAATCACCGCATCCAGGGAGAACACCGCGTCGAGCACCACGATCTGCGCCACGATCGGCCAGAACATCGCGTAGGCCACATTGCCTGTGCGCTGGGCCACATGCCCCTCGAGGCGTTCATGCAATTCCATGGTGGCCTTGAACAGCAGGAACACACCACCAAACAGCATGATCAGGTCGCGGCCGGAGAAGCTCTTGTCGAACACCTCGAACAACGGCTGGGTGAGGGTCACCAACCAGGAAATACTCGCCAACAGGCCCAGGCGCATCAGCAACGCCAGGGACAGGCCGATCAAGCGCGCACGGTCACGCTGCTCCGGCGGCAGCTTGTCCGCCAGGATCGCGATAAACACCAGGTTGTCGATGCCCAGTACCAGTTCCAGCACAATCAAGGTCAACAGGCCGAGCCAGGCCGTTGGATCCGCTAACCATTCCATTTATTGAGTCTCTTCAGTCATCGATTTTCAGAATGCCGGGCACGGCAGAGTGCGGTCAGTGGACCGGTAAAAGGTTAGCAGTCGGAATACGGGGTGCTTCAGCGGGAACAACGACAGAGGATGTCTTGGGGAAAGACGACTGGGAGGCTCCGAGAGGGTGTTCATGCAAATCCTGCAATGACAAAAGGACTTGAATCGTACAGTCGAAAGGGAAAATCCCCACAACCCAAAACTATTACAAGATCTGTAAAACCTTCGAAACCAGTTCGATCATTTGATCATTGCGTGAAATTATTATCAGCATAAATACCTACTTGTCTTTGGTGCGAAGCCCTAAAAACCAATAAATCAGCCTATTTCTGAGTTTTATACGAAAGCATTTGACTGATCAGATTTTCATTTGATAAACATATGATCAGCACAAGGCAATGAATGAACGACTGACTACAACAATAAATGGGGTGCTCATCATGAAACTTGCTACGAACTTCGCCGCCGCTGCGGCCCTCTCCCTCCTCGCCAGCAGCATCGCCCTGGCCGCCGACGGCAAGACCTACAAGGTCGGCGCCGCGGTCTACGGCCTCAAGGGCCAATTCATGCAGAACTGGGTACGCGAACTCAAGGAGCACCCCGCCGTGAAAGACGGCACCGTGCAATTGACCGTATTCGACGGCAACTACGACGCGCTGACTCAGAACAACCAGATCGAAAACATGGTGACCCAGCACTACGACGCCATCCTCTTCGTGCCCATCGACACCAAGGCTGGCGTCGGCACCGTGAAGCAGGCCATGAGTAACGACGTGGTGGTCATCGCCTCCAATACGAAAGTTGCCGATGCCGCCGTCCCCTACGTGGGTAACGACGATGTAGAGGGCGGCCGCCTGCAGGCCCAGGCCATGGTCGACAAACTCAACGGCAAGGGCAATGTAGTGATCATCCAGGGCCCCATTGGTCAGTCGGCACAGATCGACCGGGAAAAAGGCGAGCTGGAAGTGCTGGGCAAGCACCCGGACATCAAGATCATCGAGAAAAAGACCGCCAACTGGGACCGCGCCCAGGCCATGGCGCTGACGGAGGACTGGCTGAACGCCCACCCCAAAGGCATCAACGGCGTCATCGCGCAGAACGACGACATGGCCCTCGGCGCGGTACAGGCCCTGAAATCCCACGGCCTGACGTCCAAGGATGTACCGGTTACCTCCATCGACGGCATGCCGGATGCCATCCAGGCCGCGAAAAAAGACGAAGTCACCACCTTCCTGCAGGATGCCCAGGCCCAGTCCCAGGGTGCGCTGGACGTGGCCCTGCGCGCCCTGGCCGGCAGCGACTACAAGCCCCGGTCGGTGATCTGGGAACGCTATGCCAAGGATGTGCAATGGGCTGACGGCACCGCGAAGAACTACATCCTGCCCTGGGTGCCAGTAACCAACGCCAACGCCGATGCGCTGTACAAGCAAGTCAGCGGCGCCAAGTAAGCCGTAGCCGGTTGATCGCTCCCCGCATGGGAGCGATCCGTTCATCTTTGTTGTGAGGCCTGCCATGTCCACCGTCACCGAACGCCCGCAAGAACACCTGCACCCCGTCATCCCGAAAACCATGCAGGCCGTGGTCTGCCATGGCCCGGAAGACTACCGGCTGGAAACCGTCGACGTGCCCACCCCCGGCCCCGAGGAAATCCTCACCAAGGTCGAGTTGTGCGGGATCTGCATGGGCGACATCAAGACCTATCGCGGCGCGCCGTCGTTCTGGGGCGACGCCGAGCAACCACGCTATGTGAAACCGCCGATGATCCCCGGCCATGAATTCGTGTGCCGCGTGGTCGCCCTGGGCCCAGGCGCGGACAAGCGCGGCGTGAAGATCGGCGACCGGGTCATTTCCGAGCAGATCGTGCCGTGCTGGGGCTGCCGCTTCTGCAACCACGGCCAGTACTGGATGTGCCAGAAACACGACCTGTATGGCTTCCAGAACAACGTGCAGGGCGCCATGGCCCAGTACATGATCTTCACCAAGGAAGGCATCATCCATAAGGTCCCGGATTCCATCGCCCCGGATGAAGCGATCCTGATCGAACCCCTGGCCTGCTCGCTGCACGCTGCCGAGCGCGCCAATGTGGATTTCGACGATGTCGTGGTGGTCGCCGGCGCCGGCACCCTGGGCCTGGGCATCATTGGTGCGGTGCGCATGCGCCATCCGAAGAAACTCATCGTGCTGGACATGAAACCGGAACGCGCCGCCCTCGCCCTGCGCATGGGCGCCGACGAAGTGTGGAACCCGGCCGACGTCGATGTACTGGCGAAGATCCGCGACATCACCGATGGCTACGGCTGCGACATCTACATCGAAGCCACCGGTCATCACAAGGCCGTGAACCAGGGCCTGGCGATGCTGCGCAAGCTGGGGCGGTTCGTCGAGTTCAGCGTATTCAATGACGAGGCCACGGTGGACTGGTCGATCATCGGCGACCGCAAGGAACTGGATGTGCTCGGCTCGCACCTGGGGCCTTACATGTACCCGCGCGCCATCGACTTTATCGGCAACCGCAAGATCGACATGCGCGACGTGGTCACCCACAAGTTCGCCCTGGCGGACTTCAAGGAAGCGTTCGCAGTGATGGAGCGCGGCGACAAGTCCCTCAAGGTAGTGCTTGAGCCTTGACCAACTGCATGTACCGCACCACTGCCGGCGCTCTCTCGAAGCGCCGGTGGATCAACGACAACCAGGACGCCGCCTCGCTGCCCTGAATCGGGCGATACACCACTCCCGGCAAGCTCACGTGCCCCACCACCGACGCCGGCACCACCGCCACGCCCTGCCCCAATGACACCAACGCGACGACCGCCACCAACCCACCCGGCTGCGGCCCCAGGCGCGGCGCAAAACCACCTTGGGCCGCGACGTGCAGCGTGCCGCTGATCTGCTCCGGCAGGATGAAGGTCTCGTTTTGCAGATGCTCGCAGTGGATGACTTTCAAACCCAACAGCCATGAGTCCTGCGGCAACGCCAGCACAAAACCTTCACTGTCCAGGCGCACTGCTTCCACACCGTCCGGCAAGGTCATCGGCGAACGGACATAGCCGATATCGCAGCGCCCGTCCGCAACGGCACCCGGCAGTATTGCCATGGCACATTCACGCACGTTCACGCTGACATCGGGAAACGCCTGGCAGAACCCCTGCATCTGCCGCTGCAACACCCCGGAATACACGGCGGAAGCCACGTAGCCCAACTCCAGATGGCCGATCTCGCCACGCCCGGCACGCTGGGCATTGCGCTGGGCAAACTCGAACTGACGCACCGTCGCCTCCGCTTCGATCAGCAGCGCGGCACCGGCCTCGGTCAGGCTGACTTCGCGCTGTTGACGGACAAACAGACGTGTGCCCAGGCTGGTTTCCATGTCCTGGATCTGCCGACTCAAGGTCGGGGGTGCGATCCCCAGCTGCTCGGCGGCGCGGGTGAAATTGCGCTGACGGGCAACGGCCAGGAAATAGCGAAAATGACGGATGTCCATGTCTGCATTAGCTCAAAGGTAATGAAATGAGTCGGCTTGGCTAATAAAGCCACTGGGCAGCGCGGATATGCTGAGACAAACCACAACACTAGAGAGCCCTTGCGATGTCCGTCAACTGCATTCCCCCTATTGCCTTTGAGGTAATTCAACCATGAGCCGGGTCAGCCCACGCCTGACCTTGCTGACTGCGTCCGGCGTTTGCTCGCTGATCGTGCTCGACACCAATATCGTCGCCGTGACCCTGCCGAGTATCGCCCGCGACCTGGGGGCGAACTTCGCCGATATCGAATGGGTGGTCAGCGCCTACATGCTGGCGTTCGCCGCGCTATTGCTTCCGGCCGGGAGCATTGCCGACCGGTTCGGGCGCAAGAAAACCCTGGTCTGGGGCCTGAGTATTTTCATCCTGGCGTCATTGGGTTGCGGTGCAGCACCCACCGCGCTGCTCTTGGATAGCGCCCGCGCGGTCAAAGGTGTGGGCGCGGCGCTGTTGCTCACATCCGCCCTCGCCTCCATCGGCCATACCTTCCACGACGAGGTGGAGCGCGCCAAGGCCTGGGCCTTCTGGGGCGCGTGCATGGGCGTGGCGATGACTGCCGCACCGACCTTGGGCGGCCTGATCACCCAGTACCTGGGCTGGCGCTGGATCTTCTACCTCAACCTGCCGGTGGGGCTGCTGCTGATGAGTCTGGTCCTGCGCGCCATCCCGGAATCCCGCGACACCCAATCCGCGCGGCTCGATCCGTGGGGCAGCCTGGCGTTCAGCGCCAGCCTGCTGTGCCTGATCTGGGGGCTGATCGAAGCCAACCGCATCGGTTGGGACAACCCGTTGACCTACGCCCGCCTGATCGGTGGCGCAGTCTTGCTGGGCGTGTTTGTACTCGTCGAACGAGTGCAACGGCGGCCCATGGTCGACCTGCAACTGTTCCGCCACCCACGCTTTATCGGTGCGCTGTTAGGGATGTTCGCCTATGCCGGTTGTGCCCAGGTGATGATGACGCTGCTACCGTTCTACCTGCAGAACGGCCTGGGATTTTCTGCGATCGCTTCGGGCCTGGGCATGCTGCCGTTTGCGCTGACCATGCTGATCTGTCCGCGCATCGGCGCACGCCTGGCCGCACGCTTTGCCCCGGCGACGATGATGGCAGCCGGGTTGACCCTGGTGGGCAGCGGCAACCTCTTGAGTGCCTGGGCAGTGAACGTCGGCGACTACCTGCCCTTCGCCCTGGCGATTGCCGTTACAGGCGCCGGTGCCGGCTTGCTCAATGGCGATACGCAAAAAAACATCATGGCCTGCGTACCACGGGACCGCGCGGGAATGGCGTCGGGCATGAGCACGACCATGCGCTTCAGCGCGATCATGTTGGCGATTGGGGTGTATGGGGCGTTGTTGAGCGGTCATAGCGAACGGCTGTTGAGTGCACGCATTGGCGCGCAATGGCAGGCACAGGTAAACGCGATTGCGTCACGCGTGGTGGCCGGGGATATGCCGGCGGCGATGGGCTTGTTGCCGGAATCGGCACGGGCGGTGGTACAGCCGCTGGCACGGCAGGCCTTTGTGGGTGGCTTCAGCGGGGTGTTGTGGGTGGCGGGGTTGTTGGGGTTGCTCGGAGCGTTGGTGGTGGGGATGTTGATGAGGAAACCTATCCCAGCGGTGCAACAGGCTTCAATAAAACCTGCGCACCGCTGATCAGCCTTACCAGAACCGCTGCTGAGTCAACCGGTTCCACCAGGTCAACAGCACCCGGTCCACCGAACCGCTGGCCGCCAGGCCCACACGCTCCTGCAGGCTCTTGCGCTCGGCATAGTGCAGGTGGAACACCTCGGCGCTCTTGGCCTTGGTGGCCAGGTATTCGTCACTGGTTTGCAGTTCATCGACCAGTTGCTTGTCGAGGGCTGCAACACCCAGCCACACTTCTCCGGTGGCGACTTCATCGATTGCCAACTGCGGGCGATAACGCGAGACGAAGTTCTTGAACAACTGGTGAGTGATGTCCAGGTCTTCCTGGAACTTCTCGCGGCCCTTCTCAGTGTTTTCGCCAAACACGGTGAGCGTGCGCTTGTACTCGCCGGCGGTGAGTACTTCGAAGTCGATGTCGTGCTTTTTCAGCAGGCGGTTGACGTTCGGCAACTGCGCCACCACGCCAATGGAGCCGAGGATGGCAAACGGCGCGCTGATGATCTTCTCGCCGATGCACGCCATCATGTAGCCGCCGCTGGCCGCGACCTTGTCGATGCACACGGTCAACGGCACGCCCGCCTGGCGGATACG
This sequence comes from Pseudomonas sp. DR208, assembly GCF_019823005.1. Lineage (NCBI taxonomy): Bacteria > Pseudomonadati > Pseudomonadota > Gammaproteobacteria > Pseudomonadales > Pseudomonadaceae > Pseudomonas > Pseudomonas sp. DR208. The sequence continues at coordinate 3,033,483 of NZ_CP081944.1, read as the reverse complement.
CGCCAGTTGCGACGAGGCCAGGCCGTAGCTGTGGACCATGCCGCCGCCGCTTTCCAGGCGCAGCACCACTTCGTCTTTCGGGGTGGCCAGGCTCAACAAGGCGGTGATTTCGTGGCGCAGGCTTTCGGTGGCCGAGGCCTTGATGTCACCGTCGAAGTCCAGCACGAACACCCGTGGCTTGGCCTCGGCCTTCTGCTTGCCCTTCTTCTTTTCGGCCTTGCCTTCGGACTTGCGCAAGGCCTTGAGCTGGTCCTTGTCGAGCAGGCTCGACTCCAGGCGCTCGCGCAGGCCTTTATAGAAATCATTGAGCTTGCTGACCTGCAACTGGCCGGCGGATTTGCGGCGCCCTTTACTGCGCAGCGCCGCGAAGCTGATCAATACCACCAGAATAGCGACCACCAGGGTGACGGTCTTCGCCAGAAAGCTCGCATATTCGGCCAAAAAATCCATGTTGCTCCTTACAAGTGCAGTGCGCCGGGCGCGGATTGCCCCAGCATACCGGCGGCACCGCGTTCGGGCCAGTGATCAAACCGCCAGCAACTACAGGCTCCAACGAGCTTTTAAAACAAGCGTATGTTTTTTCATTGACAGCTCGCAGGCATCCTCATAACCTCGCCAGACTTTCAACGTACCGGGAAAACGGACGTGGGCAGCATCTATCTGATTCGACATGGCCAGGCCTCCTTCGGTGCAGACGACTATGACGTCCTGTCGCCCGTCGGCGTGGAGCAGGCGCAAGTGCTCGGTCGCCACCTGGCGGACATGGGCCTGGTGTTCGACCGCTGCGTGGCCGGCGACCTGCGCCGCCAGCAGCACACCGCCAGCGCCGCCTTCGATCAGTACCACACCCTCGGTCTGCCGGTGCCGGCGCTGGAAACCGACAGCGCGTTCAACGAATTCGATGCCGACGCAATCATCCGCGCCCTGCTTCCCGACCTGCTCACCACCGAACCCGAAGCCCTGGAGATCCTGCGCAATGCCGCGCAGAACCGCAGCGAATTCCAGCGCATCTTCGCGCTGATCATCGAGCGCTGGCTCGCCGGCACCTATGATCCACCGGGACTGGAAAGCTGGCTGGGCTTCGTGGAACGCGTGCAAGGTGGCCTGCAACGCATCCTTGAGGCGGCGGACAACACGCAGAAGATCGCGGTGTTCACCTCCGGCGGCACCATCACCGCCCTGCTCCACCTGATCACCCGAATGCCTGCCGCGCAAGCCTTCGAACTGAACTGGCAAATTGTTAACACCTCGCTCAACCAGCTGAAATTCCGTGGTCGCGAGGTGGCACTGGCTTCCTTCAACAGCCATACCCACTTGCAACTGTTGAAGGCGCCGCAGCTCATCACCTTCCGATGAACCGCGGCCAACCGTGACCCCAAGGTCACTGGACTCTACCCTAAAGGATCGAAACCATGACTGACGTAGCCAAAGCTGTAGAAGCAATGAAAGCCAAATTCAACCCAGCCGCCGCTGACGGCCTGGACCTGGTGTTCGGTTTCCGCATCGACGACACCCAGAACTTCTCGCTGGTCGTGAAAAACAACACCTGCGAACTGCTGGAAGGCGAAAACCCGGACGCCCAGGTCACCCTGGTGATGGACGCAGAAACCATGAAAGGCATCGTCAGCGGCGAGACCGACGGCATGCAAGCCTTCATGGGCGGCAAGCTGCGCACCGAAGGCGACATGATGCTGGCCATGAAGCTGAGCGAGCTGTTCCCTTCCTGATTCACGGGCAACCCTGAATCCCGATCCCGCCTTTACAGGCGGGATTTTTATTTGGGTTGCAGCAACAGCGCCACCAATGCACTCCACCCGGTTTGATGCGAAGCCCCCAGCCCACGCCCGGTCTCGCCATGAAAGTACTCATGGAACAGCACCAGATCGCGACTTGCCGGATCCGCCTCCAACGACGCATACCCCACCATCGACGGCCGCGAGCCGTTTTCATCTCTCAGGAACAACCGCGTCAGCCGCTGGCTCAGACTGTCGGCCACGTCCTCCAGGGACGCCAGATAACCACTGCCCGTCGGATACTCCACCGAGAAGTTGTCCGCGTAATAACGGTGAAATTCGCGCAGCGACTCGATCAGCATGTAGTTCACCGGCATCCACAACGGCCCGCGCCAGTTGGAGTTGCCGCCGTACAGCCGCGAGTCGGATTCACCCGGCTGGTAGCTCGCACTGAGGGTGTTGCCATTCATCTTCAACGCCAGCGGTTGCTCGGCGAACGCCTTGGACAAGGAGCGCACGCCGAACGTCGACAAGAACTCCTGTTCATCGAGCATGCGCCGCAGCAGGTCTTTGGTCCGCTCGCCGCGCAGCAGCGCGAGCAACAGGCGATTACCCTGCCCCGGTTCGTTCCAGCGTGAAACCAGCCTGGCCAGGTCCGGCCGATGTTTCATGAACCCCAGCAGCCGCTCGCGCAAGCCCTCCAGGCCTTCATGTTCACGCTGCTCCAGCACCAGTACGGCAAACAGCGGCATCAGGCCAACCATCGAACGCAGGCGCACCGGTTCGTTCTGGCCATCGGGGCGGTGCAGCACGTCGTAGAAGAACAGGTCCTGCTCATCCCACAGGCCTTCGGCGCTGTCGTCGACACGGTTAATGGCGCCGGCGATATACAGGAAGTGCTCGAAAAATTTCACCGCGATGTCGACATACACCGCATTGCGCTTGGCCAGCTCCAGGCCGATGCGCATCAGGTCCAGTGCATAGGCCGCGACCCACGCCGTACCGTCGGCCTGATCCAGTTGATACCCCGGCGGCAGTGCGGCGGAGCGGTCGAACAAGGCGATATTGTCCAGCCCCAGGAAACCGCCCTGGAACAGGTTGCGGCCTTCGGCGTCCTTGCGGTTGACCCACCAGGAAAAATTCAGCAGCAGCTTGTGGAAGATCCGCTCAAGGAAATCCATATCGCCTACGCCGTTGAGCGCCTTGTCCTGCTGGTACACCCTCCAGCTGGCCCAGGCATGCACCGGCGGGTTGGCGTCGTCGAACCGCCATTCGTAGGCCGGCAATTGGCCGTTGGGGTGCATGAAGCGGTCCTTCACCAGCAGCAACAACTGCTGCTTGGCGTACGCCGGATCGATCAGCGCCATGGCCACTGCCTGAAAGCCCTGGTCCCACGAGGCATACCACGGGTATTCCCAGGTGTCGGGCATGGAGAGGATGTCGAAGTTGGACAGGTGGCGCCAATGGGTATTGCGGATATGCAGGCGCTCGGGGGGCGGCGCGGGTTGTGCGGGGTCGCCGTCGAGCCATTGGTTGACGTCGAAATAGTATAGCTGCTTGGACCACAGCAACCCGGCCAGTGCCTGACGCTGCACATTGCGCGCATCGTCGTCGGCCATGCCACGTTGCAGGGCGGCGTAGAAGTCATCCGCTTCCTGGCGGCGTTGTTCGAACAGCTTGCGCGCGTTGACCTGTGGCGCGTCGACAGGGGCAAAGCGCAGGTAGAGCGTTTTACTTTCCATCCCGGCCAGTTCGACAACGAAACGCGCCGCGACTTTGGTACCGCTGTCACGCCGAATTGCCGAGTGAACACCCTCGACCACGTAATCGTTGATCCCATCCTTGAACGGCCCCGGCGCCGGCTGCCCATCCAGCCTGGGGTAGTTGGTTTCGTTCTCGCAGAACAGCCACTCCAGCCCGTCCTGGCCCCAGGCGCCGAGATGACGGTCCGGCAGTTCCGGATGGCGTGCCAGCACCTGCTCCCCGTCCAACATCAACTGCGGCTTGGGCACGTCGAAGGTCCAGCTCCAGTCATTGCGCGCCCACAGTTGCGGCAGCACCTGCAGCCGTGTCGGCTGGTCCGAGCGATTGTGCACGGTGACGCGCATGAAGATATCGTCGGGCTGGTGCTTGGCGTACTCGACGCTGACATCGCAGTAGCAGTTGTCTTCGAACGCGCCGGTGTCGAGGATCTCGTACTCGGCATCAGCCAGCCCACGGCGGGCGTTTTCGCTGATCAGGTCGGCGTAGGGAAAGGCGGCATGGGGGTATTTGTAGAGCATGCGCATGTAGGCATGGCTCGGTACGCCGTCGACGAAAAAGTACAGTTCCTTGACGTCTTCACCGTGGTTGCCCTCGGCGTTGTCGAGACCGAACAGGCGTTCCTTGAGGATCGCGTCACGCTCGTTCCACAGGGCCAGGCCCAGGCACCAGCGTTGCGCCTTGTCACTGAAACCGGCCAGGCCATCCTCGCCCCAGCGGTAGGCGCGGCTGCGTGCATGTTCATGGGGGAAGTAGGCCCAGGCGTCGCCGTCGGCGCTGTAGTCTTCGCGCACCGTGCCCCATTGGCGTTCGCTCAGATAGGGGCCCCACTCGCGCCAGCGCTCGGCATCCTGCTGCGCCAGACGCTGACCTTCGGTTGTCTCAAGCATTCGAGTGTCGGGTGTGGCCGTCATCGGGTCCTCCATCGCCTACCAGGTGAGAGGCAGTGTAGAGCCCAATGACGCCCGGGTGCACATGAAGACTTAGAAGATGGCGTAGGTGTAGTTGAAGATCAGGCGGGTCTGGTCCTGGTCGGCGGTGCCGGTGTTCTTGCCGTGATAGGTGCCGGTACGGAACGTAGTACCGAAGCCTTTCAGGGGACCTGCCTGCACCACGTAGTCCAGGCGGAAGTCGGCTTCGTTTTCCTTCTGGTCGGGGCCGCCGGCGACCTTGGACTTGATGTCCGAACCGTCCAGGTAGGCCACGGACGCCTTCAGCCCAGGTACGTACGCCTTGAAGTCATAGGTGTATTGGCCAAAGTTGACCTGCTCGCCCGCGCGGGAGAACTGGCCGACCACGGCGTCGGTGAACAGGTAGAAGTCGCTGCCGCCGGCGCCTTGGGCATGCGGGTCGGCGAGGCTGCCCTGGTTGACCCAGACGAAACCGCCGTCGTCACCCACGCCAATGTGGCCGAGCATCAAGCTGCTGCCGCCCAGTTGGTAGGTGAAGGCCGCACTGTAGGTTTTGTTGTCGACTTCGCCGGCGTGTTTGGCGTAGCCACCGTTGTTGTTGAATTGGTAGCCGCTCTCGCCGTTCTTGCCGTCGCTGCGGCTGTCGAAGTAGCGCAGGTCGGTCTTGAACGACTGGTCATTGCCCAGCGGCAGGGTATGGACCAGGCCGACGTAGTTCTGTTTGTAGAAGTCTTGCAGTTGGGCGTAGTAGTACTGCAACGTCAGGTTTTTCGCGATCACGTTGTCGGAAGAACCAAACGGCTTGTAGTCCACCCCACCGAACTTGAAGCTGTCGCTGTCGCGAGTACCACCGGCCACGCTCAGGCCTGTGGAGTTGCTGGAAGCACGGCCTTCGGCGCGGTTCAGCTCACCACCGGTGAAGGTGACATTGGGAATGTCGTTGGAGGTCAGGATACCGCCATCAAAGGTCTGCGGTGCCACGCGACTGTCGTTGGACACCAGGATCGGCAGCACCGGCGCCAGGCCACCACCGACGTGCAACTCGGTCTGGGAAATACGGAACTTCACATTGCCGGCGGCGCGCCCGAAGGAGTCGGCCGGTTCAGTGCCATTGTTCCTGGTCGGGAAGAAGCTGTTGCCGTTACCCGCCAGGCCCGGACCCGCGGTGTGGCCGTCGCCACCGTCCAGGCGCAGGGCGCCGAAGGCCATGACATCGAAACCCAGGCCAACGGTGCCTTGGGTGAAGCCGGACTTGTAGTCAAAACGCAGCGCTGTGGCGGCTTCGCGCAGATCGTTGTTGGTGCCCGAGCGGTTATCCGCGCTGTAGTACATGGTCCGTGAGCTGACAGACGCATGGCTGTCTTCAAGGAAGCCGCTGTGACCGTTGCCGGTGCCCAGCGAGCCGAGCCCGAAGTCATCGGCGTAAGCCTGTTGTGCAAGAACGGCGGCGGTGATCGACAACGCCAGTGTAGAAATTTTCATTAACGACAGCCCCTAAACATTTTTTTATGTGTCTGGTGTGCATAACCGCGTTTTCATCCTTGCAAACGTGACGATTCTTTCACGCCGGCCGGGGCGGACTTCGTGAAGAATTAGTTAGGAAAAACGCCCGAAAATGAAATTTCACACGGGCCGTTTTTTGTCATCTTCACGTCATCTCATTCATTTGCAGAATGAAGTCCTGAAGAATCTTCGTTTGCAAGGCGACGTTGCGCTCAACAAAATCCAGCAAAAGGCCACTATCCGCGCCCCCGCCATCAGGAATTTTTCTATGCACAGCACCGCACAGGTCAGCCCCGACGAGATCCGCAAGGGCTTTTCCAAGGCCATGTCCGACATGTACCGAGATGAAGTTCCGTTGTATGGCGCGCTGATGGAGCTGGTGGCCGAGATCAATGCGCACGTGCTCGACACCCAACCGCTGCTGGCGCAACAGCTGCAACGCACCGGCGAAATCCAGCGCCTGGACATGGAACGCCACGGCGCGATCCGCCTGGGCACCGCCACCGAGCTGGCCACCATCCGCCGCCTGTTCGCGGTGATGGGCATGCAGCCGGTGGGCTACTACGACCTGACCCCGGCTGGCGTGCCCGTACACTCCACCGCGTTTCGCGCCGTGCATGAACAGGCGTTGCAGACCAGCCCGTTTCGCGTGTTCACCTCATTGCTGCGCCTGGAACTGATCGAAAACCCCGACCTGCGCGCCTTCGCCGAAACCGCCCTGGCCAAGCGTTCGATCTTCACCTCCGGCGCCCTGGCACTGATTGAAAAAGCCGAAAACCAGGGCGGACTCAACGCCCAGGATGCCGACGAATTCATCCGCCAGGCCCTGGAAACCTTCCGCTGGCATCACACCGCCACCGTCACCGGCGCGCAGTACCAGCAACTGAGCGACCAGCACCGCCTGATCGCCGACGTGGTCGCTTTCAAGGGCCCGCACATCAACCACCTGACACCGCGCACCCTGGACATCGACCAGGTCCAGGCCGCCATGCCCGGCAAAGGCATCACCCCCAAGGCCGTGATCGAAGGCCCGCCGCGCCGCCACTGCCCGATCCTGCTGCGTCAGACCAGCTTCAAGGCCCTGGATGAACCCATCGCCTTCACCGACGCCCAAGGCAGCCACAGCGCACGCTTCGGCGAAATCGAACAACGCGGCGTGGCGTTGACGCCCAAAGGCCGCGCGCTCTACGACCAACTGCTGAACGCCGCCCGCGACGCACTGGGCGCCTTCCCCAACGAGGGCAACGCTGCACGCTATGTCGAATTGATGGAACAACACTTCCAGGCCTTCCCGGACAACCATGCCCAGATGCGCGAGCAGGGCCTGGCCTACTACCGCTACTTCCCCACCGAGCAAGGCCTGGCGGCACGCGGCAGCGCCGATCAACCACGCACCCTGGAGGCACTGATCGCCGCCGGCCACATCGACGTGGAACCGTTGGTGTATGAAGATTTTCTGCCGGTGAGCGCGGCAGGGATTTTCCAGTCGAACCTGGGGGATGCGGCGCAGAGTCACTACGCAGCCAACTCGAACCAGGCCGAGTTCGAACAGGCACTGGGCCAGCGAACGATTGATGAATTGAAACTGTATGGCGAGACGCAGCAGCGCTCCATCGATGAATGCACCCAGGCGCTGCTGGCATGAACTGAAGTACCCACCCGGCTCACCAGCGCAATCCTTGCGCTGCAACAGTCCCCAGAGCCGGGTAGGAGGTGGGCATCATAGGCAGTGAAGAGTCACCTGTCCCCCGGACAATTCTGAACAAATATGTCCATAACTCTGTAGGAGCAAGCTTGGTCGCGAAGAACCCGAGAACGCCGCGTCCACTCAGGGCGCCGGCGTCATCGTTGGCGTTTTTCGCGAGCAAGCTCGCTCCTACAGGAGGCTCGATCGTGATCAGCCCAACTTCACCACAATCTCATCTTTGATCAACAAGCGTTTCTTCTTCAGCTTCTCCACATCCTCGTCGCTGGCACTTGCCGACTCCGCCTTCAGCACCTCTTTGTCAGCGTCGTCGTACTGCGTGAGCAGCGAGTCCAGGCGTTTGTCGCTCGCCCTGCGTTCGTGAACGACTTCCTTGCTCAACCCCAAGTCCTGATACAGGTCGTGTTTCACTGGCATGGCGTACCTCCGCATGTTGATCAATGGCTTACGCCCTAGAAGCTAGACCATTGCGAGGGGTCTTGTCATGTTCAGGGTCAATACAGCCCCGTTCGTCGCGGCGCGGGCGTTTGGATCAAACCTTTGCCTCGCCCTGCCCTCCACTCTAGATAGCCACCCGAGGGAGAACGGTTTCATGACGCACGCTGCCACCGCTGTCGACACCCAATGCATCAACACCCTCCGCACCCTGGCCATGGATGCCGTGCAAAAGGCCAATTCCGGCCATCCGGGCACGCCCATGGGCCTGGCGCCGGTGGGTTATACGCTGTGGAGTCGTTTCCTGCGTTATCACCCGCAACATCCCGACTGGCCCAGCCGTGATCGGTTTGTGCTGTCCGTTGGCCATGCCTCGATGTTGCTGTATTCGCTGCTGCACCTGGCCGGTGTGGTGGAACTGGATGCCGACGGCAAGCGCACCGGCCAGGCCGCTGTCAGCCTGGACGATATCAAGCAGTTTCGCCAAGCAGGCTCCAAAACCCCCGGCCACCCCGAATACCGCATGACCACTGGGGTGGAGACCACTACCGGCCCGCTCGGCCAGGGCTGTGCCAACAGCGTCGGCATGGCGATGGCCGAGCGTTGGCTGGCCAAGCGCTTCAACCGCGAAGAAAAAACCCTGTTCGACTACAACGTCTACACCCTGTGCGGCGACGGCGACATGATGGAGGGCATCAGCGGCGAAGCGGCGTCCATGGCCGGGCATTTGAAACTGGACAAGCTGTGCTGGATCTATGACAACAACACGATCAGCATCGAAGGCCACACTGAGCTGGCGTTCAGCGAAGATGTGATCAAGCGCTTCCAGGCGTATGGGTGGCACACCCTGCATGTGACCGATGCCAACGACTTGCAAGCCCTGAGCAATGCCTTGGAGGCGTTCCATTGCAACCGCGGCGCGCCTACCCTGATTGTGGTCGACAGCGTGATCGGCTACGGCTCCCCGCACAAACACAACACGGCCGCCGCCCATGGCGAGCCCCTGGGCGAAGAGGAAATTCGCCTGACCAAGGCAGCCTATGGCTGGCCCGAGGATTCCAGCTTCCTGGTTCCCGATGAGGTGCGCACGCAATTGCGTGATGTTTTGCTTGAGCGCAGCGAGCCGCTGTATGAAAAGTGGAGCGAGCACCTGTCCCAGCTGGAACAGTACGAACCGGAATTGGCCGATGAATTGAGGCGCATGCGTGCCGGGGAAATGCCGGAGCACTGGCAGAAACACCTACCGGATTTCGATACCGACGCCAAGGGCATCGCCAGTCGTGCCGCCGGCGGCAAGGTGCTGAATGCGTTTGCCGAACAGATCCCCTGGCTGCTGGGCGGCTCGGCCGACCTGTCACCGTCGACCAAGACCAACCTCACCTTCGACGGCGCCGGGCGTTTCAGCGCCGAGGACTACAGCGGGCGCAACCTGCACTTCGGCATTCGTGAACATGCCATGGGCGCCATCGCCAATGGCATGGCATTGTCCTACCTGCGGCCGTACACCTCGACCTTTCTGGTGTTCAGCGACTACATGAAGCCACCGATCCGCCTGGCGGCAATCATGGAACTGCCGGTGGTGTTCGTGTTTACCCATGATTCGATTGGCGTGGGTGAAGATGGGCCAACGCACCAGCCGATCGAGCATCTGACCCAGTTGCGCGCAACGCCGGGGCTGCTGACCTTGCGCCCCGGTGACGCGAATGAAACCCGCGAGCTGTGGAAGGTGGCGCTGGCACAGACCCATCGGCCAAGTTGCGTGGTGCTGTCGCGTCAACCGCTGCCGACGCTGGATCGTACGCGGTACGCGGCGGCATCCGGGGCCGCCAAGGGCGCTTACGTGCTGGCGGGTGCAGATGCGCCCCAGGTAATTCTGCTGGCCACAGGCAGCGAAGTCAGCCTGGCGGTGGCGGCGTATGAGCAGTTGAAAGACGAAGGGATTGCCACGCAGGTAGTGTCCATGCCTAGCTGGGAGTTGTTCGAGGACCAGGACCAGACGTACCGCGACAGCGTGTTGCCGCCGGCGGTGAAAGCTCGGGTCGTCGTGGAGCAGGCAGGCCCCCTCGGCTGGGACCGGTATGTGGGGCAGACCGGCGCCAAGGTGGTGATGAACAGCTTTGGTGCGTCGGCGCCGTTGGCCCAGTTGCAGGAGCAGTTCGGGTTTACGGTTGAGAATGTTGTGAAGCAGGCGAAAGCACAGATCCAACTGACTCAACAGTGATTAGAAAGGTGGGAGGGGCAAGTCGAACGGTCGCATTGCCCCTCCCACATTAAATCCTCATCCGCTTTCAGTTCAGTTCTTTGGTCAGGAATGGCGCAGTCCGGCTGGCCTTGCTTTTGGCAACCTTCTGCGGCGTACCACTGGCCACCACCTTCCCGCCCATATCCCCCGCCCCCGGCCCGATATCGATCACCCAGTCACTCTGCGCCACCACGCGCATTTCATGCTCCACCACGACCACTGTATGCCCCGCGTCCACCAGCTGGTTCAACTGGTTGAGCAGGCGGTCCACATCCCGTGGATGCAACCCGGTGGTGGGTTCATCCAGCACATACAGGGTGGCGCCCCGCGCATTGCGTTGCAGCTCGGTCGCCAGTTTGATGCGTTGTGCTTCACCACCGGACAACTCGGTCGCCGGTTGCCCCAGGCGCAGGTAGCCCAGGCCGATATCCCGCAGCACCTGCAACGAACGCAACACCCCAGGCTGCTCGGCAAATACCTCCACCGCCTGTTCCACTGTCAGCCCGAGCACGTCGGCGATGCTCAAGCCTTGCCATTTGATCGCCAGGGTCTCGGGGTTGTAGCGTGCGCCGTGGCAGGTCGGGCATGGCGCATACACGCTGGGCATGAACAGCAGTTCAACGCTGACAAAACCCTCGCCTTCACAGTTCGGGCAACGGCCCTTGGCGACATTGAAGGAGAACTGCCCGGCATCGTACTGCCGTTTCTTCGCCGCCGGAGTGGCCGCGAACAGCTTGCGCACGTTGTCAAACAGCCCGGTGTAGGTCGCCAGGTTGGAGCGTGGCGTGCGGCCGATGGGTTTCTGATCGACCTGCACCAGGCGGCGGATATGCTCCAGCCCGGCGCGGATGTGGCCCCCGCTGGTTTGCGGGGCGTCGTCTTCCAGGCTTGGTTCTTCGTCGTTTTCCATCACACGCCCAAGGCCGGCGCCCACCAGCTCCAGCAGTGCCTGGCTGACCAGGCTGGACTTGCCCGAGCCAGAAATCCCGGTGACCGCCGTGAAGCAGCCCAATGGGAAATCCACGTCAAGGCCCTTGAGATTATTGCGCGTCACACCTTCCAGTTGCAGCCAGCCGGTGGCTTCACGGCGCACCTGAGTCGACACGCGCTTTTCCGCGAACAGGTACTCACGGGTCTGCGACGCCGCCACCTGCGCCAGCCCCGCCGGCGGGCCGCTGTACAGCACCTGCCCGCCCTGTTCACCGGCCGCCGGGCCGACGTCGATCAGCCAGTCGGCGCGGCGCATGGTTTCCAGGTCATGCTCCACCACAAATAATGAATTGCCGGCCGCCTTCAAGCGGTCAAGGGCGGTGAACAATGCCTCGCCGTCCGCCGGGTGCAGGCCCGCCGAAGGTTCGTCCAACACGTAAATCACGCCGAACAACTGCGAACCCAATTGCGTTGCCAGGCGCAGTCGCTGCAACTCGCCGGACGACAAGGTCGGCGTGCTGCGCTCCAGGGACAGGTAACCCAGGCCCAGTTCGGTCAAGGTACTGACCCGCTCCAGCAAGTCCTGGGCGATGCGCTGCGCGGCCAGGCGTTTCTCCACCGACAGCTTCATCTTGTCCTGCCCCGCCGCCACCGGTCGCAGCAACTCGGCCAACTGCGTCAACGACAGTTGCGACAACTCGCCGATGTCCACCCCGGCAAACTTCACCGACAGCGCCGCCTGGGTCAGCCGCTTGCCGTCGCACAGCGGGCAGGCGCTGCCCTGCATGAACTGCGACACGCGCTTTTTCATCAGCGCACTCTGGGTATGGGTGAACGTGTGCAGGATGTAGCGCCGTGCGCCGATGAAGGTGCCCTGGTAGCTCGGCTCCAGTTTGCGCTTCAACGCATCGCGGGTCTGTTCCGGGGTGAAGCCGGCGTACACCGGGACGGTGGGGGTCTCTTCGGTAAACAGGATCCAGTCGCGCTGCTTTTTCGGCAGGTCGCGCCAGGGGATGTCCACGTCATAGCCCAGGGTCACCAGGATGTCCCGCTGGTTCTGCCCCTGCCACGCCAACGGCCAGGACGCCACCGCACGCTGGCGAATGGTCAGGGAAGGATCGGGCACCATCAGCGCCTCGGTCACTTCATACACACGCCCCAGGCCATGGCACTGCGGGCACGCGCCCTGGGGCAGGTTCGGCGAAAAGTCTTCGGCGTACAGCATCGCCTGCCCCTTCGGATAACTGCCGGCGCGGGAGTACAGCATGCGGATCAAACTCGACAACGTGGTCACGCTGCCCACCGACGAGCGCGCACTCGGCGTGCCGCGCTGCTGTTGCAGGGCCACGGCAGGCGGCAGGCCTTCGATGCTGTCCACGTCCGGCACGCCGACCTGGTCGATCAACCGCCGTGCATAGGGCGCCACCGACTCGAAATAGCGACGCTGGGCCTCGGCATACACCGTGGAAAACGCCAGGGACGATTTGCCGGAACCCGACACCCCGGTGAACACCACCAGGGCATCGCGGGGGATATCCACATCGACGTTGCGCAGGTTGTGTTCGCGGGCGCCGCGCACGCGGACAAAGCCCGAGGGTTGGGCAGTGATAGAGGGAATATTGCGCGTTGAAGTCATGGACAACCTTGTCGGGCGGTGAGCACGCTGCGCACCCGTTGCGTCAGCGCTTCGGGGCTGTAGGGTTTGCTCAGCAGATGAATATCGGGGCTCAGCAAGTGATTGCTGGAGAGAATGTCACGGGTGTGGCCGGAGGTGAACAGCACCGGCACCGCAGGCGTCTGCTGGCGGGCCCAGTCGGCCAGGTCGGTGCTTTTGACGCGGCCGGGCATGACCACATCGGTGAAGATCAGGTCCGGTGGCGAGCCTGCCTGCAGTTTCGACATGGCCTGGTCACCGTCTTCGGCGGTAAGTACGGTGTAGCCGGACTGTTCGAGCAGCTCCACGACAGTCAGGCGCACACCTTCATTGTCCTCGACCACCAGGATGGTTTCCTGTCCGCCGCTGTGCTGCACCTGGTCCATATGCACATCGAGGCTTTCCGGTTCCAGGCTGTGGGGGAAATACATCTGCACCACCGAGCCCTTGCCCTCCTCGCTCCACATTTCCACATGCCCGCCACTCTGGCGCACAAAGCCGAACACCATGCTCAGGCCCAGGCCGGTGCCATGGCCTTCACGCTTGGTGGTGAAGAAGGGTTCAAAGGCACGCTTGAGGGTGCTCTCGGACATGCCGACGCCGGTATCGGCCACCTCCAGGCGCACATACTCGCCGGGCTTGATGCTTTTACCCGCGCAATCGGCCGGATTGAGGATGATATTTTCGCCGGAGATGCGGATCACGCCTTCGCCCTTCATGGCGTCGCGGGCATTGATCGCCAGGTTGAGCAGCGCGTTCTCCAGTTGGTTGCGGTCGACATTGATAAACCAGGCATCCTGGGGCATCTGCACGTCGACATGGATGGTTTCGCCCAACGCCCGTTGCAGCAACTCGCCAAGCCCCGCGTAAATGCGTTGCGGGTTGTACACCGCCGGCGACAGCGGTTGGCGCCGGGCGAACGCCAGCAGTTGCGAGGACAGCTTGGCCCCACGCTCCACCGCCGCAATGGCGGCCGTGACACGCCGCTGCACCTGGGCGTTGTCCGGCTCCTGGCGGGCCAGCAGGTGCAGGTTGCCGGCGATCACTTGCAGCAGGTTATTGAAGTCGTGGGCCACGCCGCCGGTGAGGCCGCCAATGGCTTCGAGTTTCTGCGACTGGCGCAACTGGTCCTCGGCCGCGGAGCGCGCCTGCACCTCGGCGGCCACCCGTTGTTCGAGGTTGTGCGTGAGTTCCTGGCGCACCTGTTCGGACTTCACCAGTTCGGTGGTCTCCACCACAATCGCCAGCACGCCGGCCGGTTGTTGATCGTCGCCGGCCACCGGACTGTAGTAGAGGTCCAGCCACACGGTTTCAGGCTGGCCGTTGCGCAACAGCACCAGGTCCTTGTTGTTGAATGACAGGGTGCCGCCGGCCAGGCAGGTGTCCATCACATGCCGATTGAAGTCGGCCACTTCCGGCCAGCCGAGTTCCACCGGTGTGCCCAGCAGGTAGGGGTGACGGCCACCGGCAAAGGCCGAGTAGCTGTCGTTATAGATCATGTGCCCCAGGCGTCCCCACAACATCACCATCGGCACAGGCGAAGCCAGCATCATCTGTACGGTACACGCCAGGCTGGTGGACCAGCGGTCAATGGGGCCCAGGTCGGTGCCCGACCAATCGAATGCGCGGATCCGCTGGGCCATTTCACCGGCCCAGCCTTCGCAGCCGTGGGGGTTGGATAAGAATTGCATCGGTTGGCTCTGTGCGCTAAGAGAACATCGGCAAGTTTTGGAGCGCTGCAAACCCGGATGGTTTCACCTCATCTGCATCAGAAGTGATTACAGCAGAAACCACGGGACTCAGTGAAAATCCCGACTGCGCACATTGATCCCTTCCAACAAGGGCGTCAGGTCGGTCAGGCGCCCGGCGATCAAGTGCCGCACCTCGCCCACCGCTTCCCAGCGCCCGTCCACCTTCAACAGCCGCGAGCCCACCAGCGCCTGGCGTTGACGCTCGGCCAAGTCACGCCAGACCACCACATTGAGGTTGCCGAATTCATCTTCCAGGGTGACAAAGGTCACACCGCTGGCAGTCCCCGGGCGCTGTCGACCGGTCACCAGCCCCGCGACGCAGACATTACGGCCGTGCTCCACCGTCATCAGTTCATGGGAGCTGCGACAGCGGCGCTTGCGCAATTCATCCCGCAGCAACGCCAGAGGGTGCGGCCCCAGGGTCGTGCCCACAGTGGCATAGTCAGCCTGCAGGTCTTCACCCACGGTCGGTGCCGGCAACTCGACCGCCGCCTCATCCGGGCTCGGCAGGCCGGCAAACAGCCCCAGTTGCTTGTGCACGCCGGCCACCGCCCAGCGCGCCGTGTGGCGGTTGTCAGCCAGGGCGCGCAAGGCTCCGGCATCCGCCAACAAGGCCTGGGCACGTGCATCCAGCCCGGCGCGCTCGTCCAGGTCGGCAATGTCGCTGAACGCTCGACGCAGGCGCGCGGCTTCGATGCGCCGCCCATCTTCTTCGCGAAACCCGGAGATCATGCGCAAGCCCATGCGAATCGCCGGTTGTGCACCATCGATGGGCTCCAGGCTGCAATCCCAATCGCTGGCCTGCACATCCACCGGCCGGATCTGCAAGCGATGGCGCCGTGCATCCTGCAGGATCTGGTCCGGGCTGTAGAAGCCCATGGGCCAACTGTTGATCAGCGCACAGGCAAACGCCGCCGGTTCATGGCACTTGAGCCAGCAACTGGCGTAGGTCAGCAAGGCGAAACTGGCCGCGTGGGACTCGGGGAAGCCATAGCTGCCAAAGCCTTTGATCTGCTCGAAGATCTGCGCGGCAAAGGCTTCGGTGTAACCGTTTTTCAGCATGCCGGTGCGCAGGCGCTGCTGGTGCGGCTCCAGGCCGCCGTGGCGTTTCCAGGCGGCCATGGAGCGGCGCAACTGGTCTGCCTCGCCGGGGCTGTAGTCGGCGGCGACCATGGCGATCTGCATCACTTGCTCCTGGAACAGCGGAATGCCCAGGGTGCGTTCCAGAACGGTTTTAAGCTCCGGCGAAGGATAGGTTTCGGGTTCTTCCTTGTTCCGCCGCCGCAGGTACGGGTGCACCATGCCGCCCTGGATCGGCCCCGGTCGCACGATGGCCACCTCGATCACCAGGTCATAGAATTTCTGCGGCCTGAGCCTTGGCAACATCGACATCTGCGCCCGCGATTCGATCTGGAACACGCCGATGGTGTCGGCCTTGCTGATCATCGCGTAGGTGGCCGGGTCTTCCTTGGGGAGCGTCGCCAAGGCCAGGTCGCGGTTGCGGTGACGACGCAGCAAGTCGAAGCAACGCCGGATCGCACTGAGCATGCCCAAGGCCAGGATATCTACCTTGAGCAAGCCCACCGCGTCGAGGTCGTCCTTGTCCCACTGGATGATGGTGCGCTCGGCCATGGCGGCGTTTTCCACCGGCACCAGGGTGTCCAGCGGGTATTCGGAAATCACGAAGCCGCCAGGGTGCTGGGACAGGTGCCGAGGGAAGCCGATCAATTGCTGGGTGAGCGTGAGCACCCGGCGCAACAGCGGGCTGTCGGGATCGAAGCCGCCTTCGCGCAGGCGCTCCAGCGGCGGGGCATCGTCGCTCCAGCGCCCACAGCAGTCGGCCAGGGCGTTGATCTGGTCCGGCGGCAGCCCGAGGGCCTTGGCCACATCGCGTACCGCGCCAGCGGCGTGGTAACTGCTGACCACCGCCGTCAGCGCCGCGCGGGTGCGGCCGTAGCGCTGGAACACATACTGCAGCACTTCTTCGCGGCGCTCATGTTCGAAGTCCACGTCGATGTCCGGCGGCTCGTTGCGCTCCCTGGACAGAAAGCGCTCGAACAACAGGCTCGTCAGGCTCGGGTCGATCTCGGTGATGCCCAAGGCAAAACACACCGCCGAGTTGGCCGCCGAGCCGCGGCCCTGGCACAGGATCGAACGGCTGCGGGCGAACTGCACAATGTCATGCACCGTGAGGAAATAGCTTTCGTAGCCCAGCTCGCTGATGAGCGTCAGTTCGTCATGGATCTGCTGCAAGGTCTTGGCGTCGACACCCTGCGGCCAGCGTTGGGCGATGCCCGCTTCTGTCACGGCGCGTAGCCAGGATTCGGCGTCGTGGCCGCTGGGCACCAGTTCACGCGGGTAGTGATAGCGCAACTGGCTGAGGTCGAAGGTGCAACGCCGGGCAATCGCCTGGGTTTCATCGAGCAGGGCTTGCGGGTACAGCGCGGCCAGGGCATCGAGGCTGCGCAGGTGCCGCTCGCCATTGGGGTGCAGGCGCGTGCCGGCTTCGGCCACTGGCACGTGATGACGGATGGCGGTCATGGTGTCTTGCAGGGCACGGCGGCCACGCGCATGCATGTGCACATCGCCACAGGCCACCGCCGGGATGTGCAGGCTGGCGGCCAGGTTCAGGCGTTGCTCCAGGTGGCGCGCATCGTCCTGGCCGCAGTGCAGGTGCACCGCCAGCCACAGGCGCCCGGCGAAGGTGCGGCGCAGCCACTGGATCGAGGCCTGGGTGTCGCCGTCCTCGGCAACCCACAGTGCCAGCAGGCCGGGCAGCGGTTGCTCGAAGTCCTCCTGCAACAGGCGATAGCGACCCTTTTCCGCGCGCCGCCGGGCCACGGTGATCAAGCGGCACAGGTGCTGGTAACCGCTGAGGTCTTCCACCAGCAGTACCAGTTTCGGGCCGTTCTCGATGCGCATCTCGCTGCCGATTATCAGCGGCAATTCCACCGCCTTCGCCGCCTGCCAGGCCCGCACGATGCCCGCCAGGGTGCATTCGTCAGTGATCGCCAGGGCGCTGTAGCCTTGGCGCTTGGCCCGTTCGAACAGCTCCAGCGCACTCGACGCACCGCGCTGGAAGCTGAAGTTGGACAGGCAGTGCAGCTCGGCGTAATTCATGCAAACCAGCCTTGCAGCCACAACCCATCGCTTTGCCCGACGTTACGAAAGGCCCAGCCTTGCTGGCCGGCGCGGGTCTGGATCAGGTAGTAGTCGCGGCGGATATCGGCGCCGTCCCACCAGCCCGACTCGATGCGTTCCGGCCCCATGAGGATATTCACGCCGTGTTCGGCCAATAGCGTAGGTTCGCTCAGCAACCAACCGGGGCGTTGCACCCTGTGCAAGGTCGGGCAGAGGTTTTTGTCGCTCGCCGCTTGCCAGGCGCATTCGGGGCGATGGTCGGCGTGGAAGCGCAAGCCCTGCACGGCCTCATCGCCGAGACGGGCGCGCAGGCGTTCGCGCAATTGTTCCCACGGCAAGGTCTGCTGCGGGCGGTCGTCGAACAGGTCCTGGCGCTGCGGCACGAACACCGGCAAATCCTGGGCGACCAGGCGGAAACCGCGTACCGGTGAGGTGACCTGTACCTGCTCCAGGCGACCCCGGGCCAATTCAAACAGCATCGCCGGTTCGCGCTCGGCGCTGAGCAGGCCAACCTTGATCACCGTGTCCGGCGCCTGGGCGTGTTCCAGGTGCAAGTCAAAGCGCTGCACGCCACTGTCGCGGCCACACAGGAAGGCCGACAGATCGCCCGTCAGGCGTCGCAAAGGAAACAGCAGCGCCTGATGGGACTGCACGTCGAAATTCAGCTCGATGCGCACGTCGAATCGGTCCGGAGGCTGATAGAACGCCAAGGCCAATGGCCGCTGCCCGCTCAATGCATCCAGGTGCTTGAGCAGTCCAGCATCAAAGCGCCGCGCCAAGGTGTGCCGAGGCAGCGCCTGCACCTGGGCCAGGCGGCGCAGGCCCATGCGCGACAACGCCGTGGCGGCCTGCGGGTCGAGGCCGGCGCGATCGATGGGCAGCGGCGCCAGGGCCTGTAGCAAGCCGTGATCCTGCACCGCCAAACCATCGTAGAAATTCGCCAGCACCCGCGCCGCGGCCGGGTTGGGCGCAGCGACGATGCGGTGACGAAAACCCAGTTCGGTCAATTCTTTGCGTAAGCGTGCTTCGAACCGCGGCCACGGCCCGAACAGGCCCAGGCTCGATTCAATCTCGAACAACAAGGCACGCGGGTAATACAGGCTGACCTGGGAACTGAACTGGTAGGCCCAGGCAGCCAGGAACTGTTGATGGCGCTCGATCTCGGCGGGGTCGTATTCGACGCTGGCAAAGGTTTTGGTCAGGGCATGCGCCGCCGTCAGGGATTGACCGGGGCGCAGGCCCAGGGCGCGGGCGGCGTCATTGACGGTTTGCAGCACGCGCCGCTGTGGCGTGCCGGCCAGCAGGGCCAAGGGCTGGTCCGGTTCGGGGTGCACACGCTGCACCCCGTCCAGCGCCAATTGCGGGAAGACAATACACACCCAGCGCATGACAACCTCAGTGCCCCGCCAGGGCAATCGGCGTCGGATGGGCCAGCCCGCCCCGGCACTTGAGCACCCTTACCTGCGCGGGCTTGGCCTCCACGGCCAGGCGTAACGCCGCGGGCGATGAGTTGACCGACTCACTCAAGGCGCGCCAGGCAAACGCCAGGGTCTGCCCGGTTTCCGCCGCCACTTGCAGGCGCCGCAGCGCCCGGTCATCGGCCTTGCGCGGCCAGCACAGCACCGCCCCGCAACTGCCGGAACGCAGGCATTGCTCCACCGCCCACAGGGCATCGCGTTCCTCGGTCTGGATCACCGAGAGCAGGCGCAGGTCCACCCCGGCGTTCTGCCAGGCATGGGGGTACGGTGTATACGGAGGCGCCACCAACACAATGCGCTCCCCTGCCTTCGACAAGCGCGCCAGGGTCGGCAGCACCAGTTGCAATTCGCCCACACCTTCCTTGGCCATGAGGATTTCACTCAAGGCCGCCTCCGGCCAGCCGCCCGTGGGCAGCACCGCGTCCAGGGCCGCCAGCCCGGTGGGATGCACACTGGACGGCGGCGCGGCGGGCCGGCCCTTCCAGACACGCCCGCCATTGAACAGCGTGTCCAGCGCAACCACGGCGCCCATCAGCCTTGCCTCACCAAACCGCAGAACACCCCTTCGATGGCCAGGTCCTGGTCGGGCCCCACCACGATGGGTTGATACGCGGGGTTGCGCGGCAGCAGACGCACGTGGTCGCCACTGCGCTCGAAACGCTTGATGGTCACTTCGCCGTCCAGGCGCGCCACCACGATCTGCCCGTTCAAGGCCTCGGCACTGCGGCGTACGCCGACCAGATCACCGTCGAGAATGCCGTCCTCGATCATCGAATCGCCCTGCACCCGCAACAGGTAGTCCGGGGTTTTCGCGAAGGTCGACGGGTCCAGTTGCAGACGGCTGTGCACTTCGGCATCGGCGCCGATGGGCAAACCTGCGGCCACGCGACCGAGCACCGGCACATCCAGCCATTCCGGGCGCGCCGGCTGGTTGAGCAAACGAATGCCACGCGCCTGGTTGGGGTTGACTTCGATAAACCCGGCTTCGGTCAGCGCCAGCACATGCTTGCGCGCCACGCTGCGCGAGGCAAAACCGAACGCCTCGGCGATCTCGGCGAGGCTGGGAGGCTGGCCTTGTTGCGCGATGCGGTCGCGGATAAAGGTCAGGATGGCGGTACGGCGGGGGGTTAGAGTCGTCATGGAGTACATTTGTACTCTTGTGGGAAATTTCTGACAATAGCCGCTAGTCGCGTGATAGCGGACGAGCGTTGTCGAACCGTCCCACATAACCGCCGGATAAGCTCTACTCCCCTCCCCTGCAAACATCCGCAAAGTCCCTCGCCTGACTACACAGTGCGAGGGATTGCAGATGGCGTTATGGGTTTGGGCTCCGGTTGATGGGGCTGTTTCATGATCGAAGTGACCAGCCAAACCATTGGCTATTTGGTACTGGCCATCCTGGATTCAAAGACGCGAGACGTCGAATCCGTTATCCGCGACTTCAAGCGCTGCCTCAATCACTACGACGCCTGGGCGGAGAGCTTTTTCAGCTTTTCGGCGCTGGATATCGAGCAGGTCTTCAAGGTTGGAGATGAAGTGGCACTGGTCGCGCCGATCAACCGCTCCCTGTTTCCCAGCACCACCACCGCAACCTGCCAGGCAGACGGCACGCTGACCCTGGTGCATATGTTCCAGAGTTCTCGATTTGTGCCGATTGGCGATACGCCCGTGATGGTGCAGCGCATTGATCCGAAAGGTGGCCCGCTCGGGGAGCCCCTCCATAAAACCATCGGACCCAGCGGCATTCTCGAAATCAAGGAATGTGATCGTAACCAGCAGTATCGGGTCAGTTTCTATCCCAACGTTTCCAAGGTGCACTTCAAGGCGCTGTACGCCTCTTATCAGTCGGTTATCGAACCGCTGGAAGGCTGGCTGCGCCGTGAATGGGCCACCACCTTCGCCGCCTTGTGGAAGGGTTATTCCGAAGCCAATTTTCTCAAGCGCTACCTCTCGCTGCACGAAGCCTACGCACGCGGGTTTAGTGGGGCGTTGTATTCACTCTGGGACAACATCACGCAGGTGCTTCAGTGGTTTCTGGCCCCACTGAAGCATGCCGAAAAGCTGCTGCATTACCTGAGCCACGAAGAATTCGAAAAGCTGTTGAAGCTCGGCACCGAAAGCATCGCAAAGGGCTTGCTGGTGCTGAGTGATGAGCCGTTGCTGTTCATTTATCTGTCGGCAATGGTCAGTTGGATGCGGATGTTGCCGCCGCCTTATATGAATGAGCTGCTGGGGGAAATCAGCGCTGAAGTATTGATCAATTTGCTGCTGTGCCTTGCCACGGCAGGTATGGGGATGGCGGTACGCATCAGTACCAAGGTACTGGGCAGCATCAAGTCTCAACGTGCGCGCAAATGGCTTGAGCACATGGCTGGGCAGTTCGGGAAATTTCGTGCGGATGATCACACGCAGGTGGCCAAGCCGATATTGCTCAGTAGCCAGGCGACGACGATCAAGACGATTCCGGATGCGCCGTTGAAGGCCGGGGATCAGGTGGTTGCCAACGCGGTACCGGTGGTACGCAACAAGTCCCAGCGAACCGCGTTGGTGCGGCAGGAGACCGTGGATGATGTGCCGGTTTCTGCTCGCAACCCGAATGGGGATGCGGCGGCATCTTCGGACAAGACCGCCACCAACGGCTGCCCGGTGTCGATGGTCACCGGCGAGGAACTCCTGACCCTCACCGATGGGACGCTGGACGGGATCTTGCCGTTTGAGTGGACGCGGTTGTATCGCACCAGTGCCGTAGAAGTGGATGTCGGGCTGGGGTTTGGTTGGAGTCACGCGCTGGCGCATCGGCTGGTGGTTGTGGGTGATGCGGTGGTGTGGACGGATCATGAAAACCGCTCCACCACCCTGCCCTTGCCGTCGACTTCTCGCCCCGCAATCACCAACAGCCTGGCCGAAGCCGCAATCTATCTGGGTTCGTCGCCTGATGAACTGGTGCTGGCCCAGGCATCACGTTTCTACCACTTCCGCGACGGTGTGCTGACAGCGATCAGCGACGCGTATGACAACCGGCTGCGCATTACCCGGGACTTTCTGGGGCGTGTTGAGCGGGTGGATAACGGCGTCGGGCGCTCGTTGTGGTTGCGCTATGCGTCGGGCCGAATCGTGGCGGTGGATTACCAGATTCATCGCGTTGTGGATGACGGTCCGTTTGTGTGGGTGACGGAGCAGACGGTTGTTTCCTACGCCTATGACGGCTTGGGACGACTGGTTTCAGCGACCAACGCGGTCGGTGAAAGCGAGGTTTATCGCTACGACGAACAGCACGTCATCCTTGAGCGCGGTTTGGCCGGTGGGGCGAGTTTCTTCTGGGAGTGGCAACGGTCTGGCAAGGCGGCGCGGTGTGTCCGGCATTGGGCCAGTTTCTCGCAGATGGACACGCGTTATGCCTGGGATGACAACGGCCAGGTCACGGTGTTTAACGCCGATGGCAGCCAGGAAGTCTACGGGCATGACCAGCGGGCGCGGCTGGTGCAGCGGGTTGATCCTGACGGGGCCGAGCACTTTAAATCCTACGATGACAGAGGCCGGCTGACGGTTGAGCAGGACCCGCTCGGGGCGATCACGGCGTATCAGTACGACGAAGCCGGGCGCTTGGTGGCGGTGTTTCCGGGGGACGATGAGCCGACGACCTACGAGCATGACAACGGCTTCGTACGCGTTGTAAGGCGGGGTCAGGCGGTTTGGAAGTATGAGCGCAATGACCAGGGCGATGTCATTCGCAAGATCGATCCTGACGGTCACGTTACCGATTACACCTACAACAAATATGGGCAGCTGATTGGGGTTTGGTTCCCGGATCACAGCTGTCAGCGGCTGGTGTGGAACGAGCGTGGGCAGTTGCTTGAGGAGCAGTTGCCCAATGGTGGGATCAAGCGTTATCGCTATGACGACCGTGGGCGACAGATTGCGCGGGAGGATGAGCATGGCGCGCTGACCCAGTATCAGTGGGACAGCGTGGGTCGGTTGATTCGCGTTTCGCTGCCAGGCGGCGAATTCAGGGAATACAGCTACAACCCCTACGGAAAAATCACCGCCGAACGCGACGAACAGGGGCACGTCACACGCTACGAATACGCCGACGGCCTGCACCTGATCAGCCGCCGCATCAATGCCGATGGCACCCAGGTCAAGTACCGCTACGACAACGCGCGGTTACTGCTGACCGAGATCGAAAACGAGGTTGGCGAGACCTACCGGCTCCAGTACCACAGCAACGGCCTGATTCAGCAGGAAACCGGGTTTGATGGTAAGCGCACGGCGTACGTGTACGACCTCAACGGCAACCTTCAGGAAAAGACCGAACACGGCGATGACGGCAGTCAGCTGGTTACCCGCTACGAGCGCGATTACGCCGGACGCCTGGTCAGAAAAACCCTGCCCGATGGCAATACCGTCGATTACACCTACGACCGCCAGGGCAATCTCCTCAGCGTCGAAGACGGCCACTGGTCCCTGGCCTACGAGTACGACAGCCAAAACCGCCTCACCGCCGAACACCAAGGCTGGGGCACCCTGCGCTACGGCTACGACGCCTGTGGTCACCTGCAAAACCTGCGCCTGCCGGACAACAACCGCCTCACCTTCAATCACGACAAAGGCGGCCACCTCGCCACCGTCGAACTGAACGGCGCTGTTCTTACCTCACACCTGTTCAAGGCTGGTCGCGAACAGCAACGCCAACAAGGCCAACTGCTCAGCCACTACCAACACGACCACCAAGGCCGCCTGTTCAACCAGAGCATCAACGACGCCGAAGGCCCGCTATACCGCCGTCATTACGACTACGACAAATCCGGCAACCTCACCCGCCTGCTCGACACTCGCAAAGGTGAACACCGCTACCACTACGACCCACTCAACCGCCTCACCCGCGCCGACCACACCCAAGGCGAGCAAGAACGCTTCGGCCACGACCCCGCCGGCAACCTGCTCATGCAAAACCGCCCCGGCCCCGACATCGTCGCCGGCAACCGCCTGATGATCCAGGGCGACCACCATTACGACTACGACGCCTTCGGCAACCTCATCCGCGAACGACGCGGCAAGGGCCATCAACTCGTCACCGAATACCGCTACGACTGCCAGCACCGCCTGATCGGTATTAAAAAACCCAACGGCCAGACCGCCAGCTACCGCTACGACCCGTTTGGGCGGCGTATCAGCAAAACCATAGATGGGATTACTACCGAGTTTTTCTGGCAAGGCGACAAACTGATTGCCGAACACCATGCGGATCGGCATCGCAGCTATCTCTATGAACCGGACAGCTTCCGTCCGCTGGCCTTGCTGGAAGGCTTCGGCCCGAAGGACACCCAGGCCTACCACTACCAACTAGACCACCTCGGCACCCCGCAGGAACTCACTGCCCAAGACGGCGAAATCGTCTGGTCCGCGCATTACCGCGCCTACGGGGAAATCACCCGCCTCGACATCGGAAAAGTCGACAACCCGCTGCGCTTCCAGGGTCAGTATTTCGATCGGGAAAGCGGACTGCACTACAACCGCAATCGCTACTACAATCCGGATGTTGGTCGGTACTTGACGCCGGATCCGGTAAAGCTGGCGGGTGGGATCAATGCGTACCAGTACGTACCTAGTCCTACGGGGTGGGTTGATCCGTTAGGCTTAAGCACGTGTCCGGGTGACAGATGCAAACCTAATGCTCCTCCTGCCATTCCGATGCCTAGCGTTGATGAAGGCACACCCACTCTTCCTCAACTCACACGGACTGACCGACAGGCGAGAATAGATAAACTGGCAGAGGCCAATGCAAAACGGAAAGTGCTGGGCTGGGAGCAGGAGTACGATATGCATACGGTTGAAAAGCATGGTCCAGAGATACCAGACAGCGCGTTAAAGCAACGATCTATTGATGGAACACATCCTACGACTGGGGAGAGAGGAGCGGTCAACTCCAGCTCCCAATTTAAATCCTGGAGAATGCAGCTCCACGCTATAAATAAGGCTTTGGGCAGGATGCAGGACAATTCGCCATCTCCCACAGCTTTTGATAGAAGCGGCAACCCCGTGGTTGTGGTCGAGCTACCTGGAGCCGGACGAGGCTACAAACCTAACCCCAGGGACGTAAACAACCCTAGATACATTGAGAACATGGATAGAGTGGAAGTCAGATTTGATAGAAACAATCCAACTCGACCATTCACCGCATTCCCGAAGTGAACAGACGATGCTGAAATGCCCATTTATGAACACTCCATACAGCCCTAATATATCTCATATACTAGGAGCCTTATCCATATACGATCTTGAGGAAACAGCTGGAAAAGAACTACGGAAACATGATCCTAACAATCAGAAAGACAGGGAAGAGATCATAGTTTCTTTTATCCTCAAAGACCTTATGTACCTATCATACAGACATCGTTTCGTATTGATGTCAGCTCTCAGGGATGCACTGGACAACCACGACTTTGACTTCTCAAAAGAATTCAAAAGCGACTACGACGAATACATAACGATGGCCTGGGACGAAACAGAAATCGCCGATCCGCGGGGCTTTTTCGCCGACATCTATCGACTAGCCAATGAGGTTTGGCGAGATGACCTCCAAAAAGCCAGCCTCGAAGACCAGTCAACCTGGTAACCCAAACACCGCCCTCCAAGGCAACACCGCCCCTCTGTGGCGAGCAGGCTTGCCCTGCGTTGGGCCGCGAAGCGGCCCAGTCCAGGCGATGGGTGTTTTCAGGTAACCCCGCATTGTCTGTTTTGGGGCTGCTGCGCAGCCCAACGCAGGGCAAGCCTGCTCACCACATGAAGGCTGCGAACCACAACAAGCGGGATCACCCAAACAAAGGGAGTTCACCAACCCTCTTTAAGCATCCGCAACTCCAAATGCTGCAACAACATGATGGTCTTGCCATCCACAATCTCGCCGTTTTGCACCCTTGCCAAAGCCTCCTCAAAGCCCAGCTCCAGCACTTCGATATCTTCGCCCTCCTCTTCCAAGCCACCGCCAGTCCCAACCCGATCACCCGGCTGATACTCCCCCATGAAAAAGTGAATTCGCTCGGTCACCGAGCCCGGGCTCATGAACGCTGCGTAGATTTTCTCCACATGGCCGACGCGATAGCCGGTCTCTTCCTCGGCCTCCAGGCGAATGCGCTCTTCGGGGCTGGCGTTATCCAGCAGCCCGGCCGCCGCCTCGATCAGGTAACCATGGTAGTCGTTGACGAACGTCGGCATGCGGAACTGGCGAATCAGCAACACCGTGCGCTGGGCGCGGTTGTACAACAGGATGGTCGCGCCATTGCCGCGGTCGTACACCTCGCGGGTCTGGGTTTGCCAGCTGCCGTCGCGGCGGCGCAGGTCGAAGCTGTACTTTTTCAGCAGGTACCAGTTCTTCGAAAGGGTCTCTTCGGCGGTGATGCGAACGGGGCTGGTGTCCATGGTCGTACTCTCAAGAAAGGGCGAGTGTTTGTTTCATGCGATCCCAGGCAAATGGATCATTGCTGGCGCGCAGGATGTAACCCACATGCGTCGCCGGTGACGATCACCCACCCTAACAATCTCTGCACGTCTTGTTCAATGCAGTAACACTTTGTAAGAAACACCCGTGGGCGGCCGTCGAATTAATACCTGCCTGGGCAAGCCATCTGGTAAAACCCCTGCTTGACCTTTTACCTGGAACCTTCATGTCCTCACGTTTTTTCTCGCGCCTGAGCCTGCGCTGGTTTCCCCTGCTGTGCATGGCGCTGCTGATCGTCGGCCTGCCGGTGGGCTGCGCCGTGCTGCAACACAAGGAACGCGAACTGGTGTTTCGCATCGAGCCAGGCACCGCCAGTTGGTACAGCGGCTTGCCCAAGGCGGTGCAGGAGTTCGAACTCAAGCCGGCCAGCTTCAAATCGGGGCAAAACATCCATGGCTGGTGGTACCCGGCGGACAAGAAAGATGCTCCCTCGATCCTCTACCTGCACGGCGTGCGCTGGAACCTCACCGGGCAGCTGTTTCGCATCGAGCAACTGCACGCCCTGGGTTATTCGGTGCTGGCCATCGACTATCGCGGCTTCGGCCAGAGCCACGGCGAGCTGCCGTCGGAAACTACCGTGTACGAAGACGCACGCATCGCCTGGGAACGCTTCCAGGTGCTGCAACCCGACCCGCAGAAACGCCTGATCTACGGGCACTCGCTGGGCGGCGCGGTAGCCATCGACCTGGCTGCCGAATTAGGCAAACAGACACCGTTGCCGGTACGTGGCCTCGTCATCGAATCCACCTTTACGTCGCTGGCGGATGTAGCCACCGCCGTGGCGAATACCTCACTGCCGGTGCGTTGGTTGCTGTCGCAGAAGTTCGATTCCATCGACAAAATCGCCGACATCCATATGCCGCTGCTGGTGGTGCATGGCCTTGACGACCGCTATGTACCACCGCGTTTCAGCCAGCAGTTGTTTGAAGCCGCCCGGGAGCCCAAGCGGCTGTTACTGGTGCCCGGTGCCAGCCACAACAACAGCATGAGCCTGGCCGGTCGCAGTTATGGCCAGGCGCTGGACAAACTGATGCAAGCGAAGATGCCGACGCAGGTTGTCACCCACTCCACAGGCCGCAACGGCGACTCGTAAAAATGTTTTTCGGCACTGGGTTCGTGCTTGCCTGTCAAGCGCAAACCCAGGCCATGCTGGGCCGAATCCGAAGTTGATCAAATATTGATCTTGGCTTAAATCGCCAACCCTGCCGGGGCTTCGCAAAGTTATCCACAGAGATACCCACGGTTTTCGTGGACAACTCTTTTTATTTTTTTACGCTTTTTTTGCTCAGTAAACGTTTTCCGGGAATGTCCCCGGCAACAAAATTTCGCGATTCACATCGCGTATATCGTTATACCCACACAGCGCCATCGTCACGTCCAACTCGCGGGCAATGATCTCGAGCGCCTTGGTCACACCCGCCTCGCCCATCGCCCCCAGGCCATACAAATGCGGCCGACCGATCATCGTACCTTTGGCACCCAACGCCACCGCCTTGAGCACGTCCTGGCCGGAGCGAATGCCGCCGTCGAGCCACACCTCGATGCGCTCCCCCACCGCCGCCACAATCGCCGGCAACTGGCTGATGCTCGACGGCGCGCCATCCAATTGCCGTCCTCCGTGGTTGCTCACCACCAGCGCATCGGCACCGGCATTTGCGGCCAGGCGTGCATCCTCTACATCAAGAATGCCCTTGATGATCAACTTGCCGCCCCAGCACTGCTTGATCCACTCCACATCGTCCCAACTCAGGCGCGGGTCGAACTGCTGGGCGGTCCAGGACGACAGCGAACTCATGTCGGCCACGCCTTTCACATGCCCGACGATATTGCCGAAGCCGCGCCGTTTAGTGCCAAGCATGCCCATCACCCAACGTGGCTTGGTGGCCATGTCGAGGATATTCGGCAGGGTCAGTTTGGGCGGCGCGGACAGGCCATTGATCAAGTCTTTGTGGCGTTGCCCGAGGATCTGCAAGTCGAGGGTCAGCACCAATGCATCCACGCCGGCGGCCTTGGCGCGCTCGATCAATTGCTCGATAAAGGCGCGGTCGCGCATCACGTACAACTGGAACCAGAACGGCTGGCCGACGTGCTCGGCGATGTCTTCCAGCGAACAGATGCTCATGGTCGACAAGGTGTAGCGCAGCCCAAAGGCAGCGGCAGCGCGGGCGGTGAGAATCTCGCCATCGGCATGCTGCATGCCGGCCAAACCGGTCGGCGCCAGCGCGACGGGCATGGCCATGTCCTGGCCGATCATGCTGGCGCGGATCGAGCGCTCGTCGATATTGCGCGCCACCCGCTGGCGGAACTTGATGCGGGCAAAGTCGCTTTCGTTGGCGCGGTAGGTGCTCTCAGTCCAGGAGCCGGAATCGGCATAGTCGTAGAACATCCGTGGCACACGTTTTTGCGCGAGCTTGCGTAAATCTTCGATGGTTGTGATCAACGACATCTAGGTCACCTCTCCCTGGACTGAATGCTGAGAGTAACCGCCCATCGCCCGCACAACCAGCCATTGCGTTTACGGAATGAGACGACTAATCTCGCACAAACCCGCAAAAAGACGCAAAACCATGCACAACACACATCAAGCCATCGACCTGCCTTCTTTGCGCAAACAGAAGATTTTGTTGCTGCTGGAACGCGACGGCAAAGTCACCGCCTCGGAGCTGGTGGAGCACTTCGCCGTGTCCCAGGACACTATCCGCCGCGACCTGGGCGAGCTCGCCGCTGCCGGCCTGCTGCAACGCGTGCACGGCGGCGCCCTGCCCCGCCCCAAAGACACCGGCAAGGATTTTTTCACCCGAGTGGGCGAAACCAACGACGCCAAGCGCCACCTCGCCCGCCTGGCCGCCGAACGGGTCGAGGATGGCCAGATCGTGCTGTTCGATTCCGGCTCCACCACCCTGCAGATCGCCCAGTCCTTGCCGCACTCGATCCGCCTGACGGTGGTCACCACCTCGCCGATGATCGCCATCGCCCTGGCCGACCATCCCGATGTAAAAGTGATCCTCACCGGCGGCCAACTCAACCCGGCGACGCTGTCCACCGGCGGCCATGAAACCGTGCGGTTGATCCAGAGCATCAAGGCCGACCTGCTGTTTACCGGCGTGTGCGCACTGCATCCGCAAGTCGGTATCAGTTCGCTGCATTTTGACGAGGTCGCGGTCAAGCAAGCCTTGCTCGACAGTGCGTCCCATGTGGTGGCGGTGACCATGGCCGACAAGATCGGCGCCGTGGAGCCGTTTGTGGTGGCACCGTGCAGCCGCATACACACGTTGATTACCGAATGGCACGTGCCGAATGTGCAAGCGTATGAACAGCTAGGTGTGGAAGTGCTGCGGGTAGAGGTCGAGTAGGCACAGCGCATCGGAGGTTGCCAGGCCGCTGGCCGTGTTGTCGAAGATGCACCAGGTGGGCACGCCATCCTCCATGGACGCGCTGACCAAACGGGCATAGGCCTGGACCCGTTCAGGTCCATAGACGCTGTGATAAATGCGCGGCGTCCCGTGCAGGCGCCAATAACGCACGCCCTGCCAACCGGCCGGTGTGTCTCCCGACGCAATAAGCGGCGGGTCGGCCGCCACTCGCCCGACCTGCAGGTGGCGCAACAGCTCCTCAGCCGCAAGCCAACTCCCATGACGTGGCTCAAGCACTACGTGGCCCGTGAAACGTCGGCGCAACGCCGTGAAGAATGCGCTGGCAACGAGCGGTTCGTAATGCAACGAAGGCGGTAATTGCACCAACAGGCAACCCAGCTTTTCGCCCAATTGCAGGCATTGCCCAAGAAACTCATTCAGTGCAGCCTCACAGCCTTGCAGGCGCAGCTCATGAGTGAGGCGCTTAGGCACTTTGACCGAGAAACGGAAGCCTGAGGGCACCGAATCCGCCCAGCGTGCATACGTCTTCGCCAGGTGCGGACGATAGAAGGAGCTGTTGATTTCCACCGCATTGAAGCGCGAAGCGTAGCGCTGCAAATGCGTGCCTTCACCAGTAAACCTCGGCCAGTATTCACGCGGCAAACTCCAGCCAGCACAGCCCACATAGGGACCTGCAGTCAAAACAGCACCTTGGCAGCATCGCGCATGAAAATCTCGATGGTCTTAGGGCCCACCCCGTCGAATTCCCCGAGACGTTTTTCGAAGGCCTCACGGCTTTCGCTGACACTGCGCATATGGGTGATCTTGCCGGCGTATTCGGCGTTCAACCTGGCGCTGAGGTCGAGCAAGCGTTGCGCGGTGGTTTCGTCATAGCGCACGTAATGCGCGCGTCCCAGCATGGCCACCAATTCACGCGATGTGCAGTGCTGCAGCTTGCGCGCAGTGTCACGGCCTTCTTCCTCGACAATCACCTTATAGGCCTGCGCGGCAATCGGTGCCTGGATACGCTTGCCCATCAGGAAGCTGGCGATAAACCACTTGAACAGACTGTGGTCATCGCCGGGCTTGAGTTCAATGCCCAACTCCGACGCGCTGATGGCGCGGGCCATGTTCAGTGGCCCAGTTTGCGCTCGGCCTTGGCGGCCTGTTCATTGATGGCATCGGTCTGACGCTCGATGTCTTTGATCTCGGTGGGCGTCACTACTTTATCGACGGTTTCGGTCTTGGGATTCGGGCGTTCCAGAGGCTGGCCCTTGTCAGCCTTTTCGGTGCCCCGCTGGGCTTCTTCAGAGCTGATGGGCGCTGGGGTTTTATCGGCATTCATGGTGAGTCTCCAGTCAATTGAAGGCCCGTGAAAATGACGGGCGCTTAAGCAGCAGAGGCCTGCCGAGGTGGATAGTTCAAGGAAATTGCCCGCGCCAACCGCCCGGAAAATAAGCGCAAATTAATTTAAACCTTTGTCGCCCGCGCTGGATCAACTCTCTCAGAATCCCATTCCCCAACTGGAGACACTCGATCATGAGTTCACACCTAAACGGCAAGAATATTCTGGTTATCACCTCCAATACCGGCATTGAGCGCGATGAACTGCTCAAACCGCTGGAAGCACTGCGCGGGCATGGCGCGACGGTGACCCACGCCTCCAGCAAGGGCGGCACCACACAGACCTTCGTCGGCGACACCGAGAAAGACCAGACGGTGGAATCCGCTGCAAAACTGTCCGAGCTCTCCGGTGCTGATTTCGATGCACTGGTCATTCCCGGCGGCACCGTCAATGCGGACACGCTTCGCCAGGATGCAGCCGCACTGAAGCTGATCAACGAATTCGTGCAGGCGGGTAAAACCGTAGCGGCGATTTGTCACGGACCCTGGGCACTGATTGACGCAGGCGTGATCAAGGGCAAGACCCTGACCTCCTACAAGAGCGTGCGTATTGACCTGGAAAACGCCGGTGCCGCTGGCTGGGTCGATGCCGAGGTCAAGGAATGCAAGGCCAACGGCTGGACCCTGATTACTTCGCGTACGCCGGACGATCTGCCGGCATTCAATGAGGCAATTGCAAGGGCTGTGGCAAGCTGATGCCCGAGCGCTGAACGAAAACAGGCGCCGTCGAGGCGCCTGTTTTTTATGGGCTGATGCCTCAGCTTTTACGATGCTCCGGCATCTCCCGTTTCGGGCCGAACATTGCCCAGGCGATCAGCCCCAACAGCGGCACAAAAATCAGCACCACCAGCCATAATCCTTTGGACTCCCAGCCCCCCGTGCTGCGCAAAACGATATTGATCGCCCACAACTCCAGCAGCAACAGAATCACCGCCAGCCCAATCCAGATATATTGAATTTCCATGCTTCACCTCCTAGGTCGTATGCGTTAGGTCAAGCATCGGCCGTGAGGGTTCATTTAAATTTGCGCGAACCTTGCGCCGTGGTGGAATGCAATGCGCCACAGGGCCAACCATGCAACCTGCACGAACGGCACCGTCACGCACTCGCTGTAGGCCATTGAATTTGTAGAGGTATTTCAAAAAGCTCAGGTTGGTACACCTGATGCACTCCTGCACTGGACGAGGCGTGCATTTCGACACGCCCTGAGTTTCCCGTGAGGTGTCACCCATGAATGCGATTGACCTGCTCAAAGCCGACCACGAACGCGTCAAAGCCCTGTTGACTCAACTGAGTGAATCCACCGAACGCGGGGTCAAGAAACGCACTGAACTGCTGGCCAAGCTGGAAGCGGAAATCAGCCTGCACACCAAGCTGGAAGAAGAAATCCTGTACCCGGCGTTCAGAAAAGCCGGAGGCAAGGAACAAGACATCATGTACCACGAGGCCAAGGAAGAGCACCGTACCGTCGACGCCCTGGTACTGCCCGACCTGAAGCAGACCGAACCTTCGACAACAGAGTTTTCCGGCCGCGTCAAAGTGGTCAAGGAGCTGTTGGAGCACCATATCGAAGAGGAGGAAAGCGAGATGTTTCCCCAAGCGAGAAAATTACTCGGGAAAGCACAACTTGAAGAACTGGGCGCCGAGATGGAAGCGATGAAAACAGCGCATAAAAAGCAGCAGGCGACCAAGACCCTGGCAGCCTGAAGCATGTTTCACCGAGGCCTCACGGGTGGTACCGGGGCTTCGGTGCCGGGTGCTCCGGGTGCTGGCGAAGGTTCGGGCGCCAATCCCCAATCGCCCTGTCCGTACCAGTCATCACCGAGCATTTCGGCCGGGTGCATGGTGCGGTCGGCACCGTTGCCCCAGGCCAGGTCAGAGTCGCCGCAATAGCGGTCACACCCCCAGCAGATGCGATCAGGGTGGTGTCGCTGATGGTCAGCACCGCGATGTTCAAGGAAACGAAACTGCGTTGGGTCAGATGGGCCATGATCCAGGCTCCAGGCGTTGAAAAGATGCGTCCAGCCTGCGCCGCATCGGGCGCAGGGCCTATTCCTCGAAGCAGGTATGCCATCAGGGGGCCAGGCGCGTGCGCTGCCACCCTGCGTCATGCAGGCGGTAGTCGAGGCGGTCGTGCAAGCGGTCTGGCCGGCCTTGCCAGAACTCGATGCGCCGGGGTTGCAGGCAGTAGCCGCCCCAGTGCTCGGGCCGGGGCGGCTGGCGCCCGGCAAAACGCTCGGTGACCTCGCGCAGGCGCCCTTCCAACTCGCTGCGATGGGCCAGGGGCTGGCTCTGGGGCGAGGCCCAGCTGCCCAACTGGCTGGCGGCCGGGCGGGCATCGAAGTAGTCGTCCGACAGCTCGGCATCGGCCTTCACCACCGAGCCTTCGATACGCACCTGGCGCTCCAGGCCCGGCCAGAAGAACGTCATGGCGGCATGAGGGTTGTCCGCCAGTTCATGGCCCTTGGCGCTCTGGTAATTACCAAAAAAGAAAAACCCGTCGGTGCTGAAGCCCTTGAGCAGCAGGATGCGGCAGTGGGCATGCCCCTGGCCGTCCACCGTGGCCAGGGCCATGCTGTTGGCCTCGGCGGGCGGCACTTCGGTCTTGCGGGCCTGGTCCAGCCACTGGCCGAACAGCTCCAGCGGGTCGGCCTGCGGGCAGTCATCGCGAAGGCCGTAGAGGGTGTAGTTGCGGCGCAATTGCGCAAGGGACAGGGGCATGGCGCGGTCCTCCAGAAAGTTCGCCACAGTGTGGGAACTGGCGCACCGCTGTCCCTTGACCACGATCAACAATCGCCCGCGGCATGACGCCGCATGCCGCTTACCACAACGACTTGACGATGATCTTGCGCGCCTTGATGCCGGTCAAACCCGCTACAGCAACGGGATGCTGTAGCTGACAATCAGCCGCGTCTCGTCCTTGTCCGCCGTGTCATTGCCGCGCAATACCGCACTGCGCCAGGTAAAGCCCAGCCCTTTCAAGGCGCCGGTGGGGATCACGTAGTCCAGGCGCAGGTCGCGCTCCCATTCGCTGTTGTCGCTGCCGGCGGTGCGGATATGGCTGCCGTGAATGTAAGTCACACTGGAGCGCAACCCCGGTACGCCCAGGCTGGCAAAGTCATAGGCATAACTGCCCACCATGGCCTGTTCACCGGCATTCACAAACTTGAGCGACTGGGAGT
The DNA here is from genome assembly GCF_019823005.1 of Pseudomonas sp. DR208. NCBI lineage: Bacteria > Pseudomonadati > Pseudomonadota > Gammaproteobacteria > Pseudomonadales > Pseudomonadaceae > Pseudomonas > Pseudomonas sp. DR208. Next base: position 2,998,802 of record NZ_CP081944.1, on the reverse strand, counting down.
TGGTGATCAGGTAAAGCGAACGGCCCTGCCCCTGGTTGATGTGCGGGAAGTCACTTTGCCCGGTGGTTTTCTGGTAGCCCAGGCTCAGCGAATGCCCGCTCAAGCCATAGGTGAACAGTGCGCTCCACAAGCGGTTGTCGACCTTGCCTGTGTTGACGCCGGGCGCGTAGTAGCCCGAGCCGACATAACCTTCGCTCCGGCCCGACGCACTGCCGTTCTTACCGTCGGCGGTGCTATAGAAATACCGCAGGTCGCTCTTGAGCTGCCCCACCGGCAGTTGCCAGTTGTGCACCAGGCCCAGGAAGTGCTGTTGGTAGAAGTTCTCCAGGCTGGCGTAGTAGTACTGCATCTGCAGTTGCTTGCTGACGGTGTAATCCACGCCGCCGTAGTAGAACTGGTGACTGGACTTGCCCTTGACCGGGTCATTGGCGCCGGCAATCGACAGGCCTTGGCCGTTGCTGGAATTGCGGTCCACGACCTGCTCGATCTTGCCCGCGATCAGGTTGATGTCCTTGAAGTCCCTGGACTCCACCTGATAGCCGCGGAAAGTCTGGGGCAACAGGCGCCCGTCTTCGGTGGTCAGCACCGGCAGCCTGGGCGTCAGGCTGCCGGCCTTGAGTTGGGTCTGGGCAATGCGCAGTTTGCCGGTGACGCCGGTCTTGCTGAAGTCATGGGCGGCCTTGCCATCGTCCAGCGGGAAGACGCTGCCGGGGGTGTTATCGGCACCGGACTTGCCGGCCCGGCCGGAGGCGTCCAGGCGCAGGCCGTACCACTCTTGCAGGTCCAGGCCCAGGCCGACCGTGCCTTCGGTGAAACCGGACTGGTAGTTGAACATAAAGGCCTGGCCCCATTCCTTGTCCGAGGCGGCCTTGGCGTTGCGGGTGTCCTGGTTGTAGTAGAAGTTGCGCAGGTCGAGGCTGGCTTTGCTGTCATCGATAAAACCCGACGCAGCCGCCTGCTGCGCAGCGCCGATGGAGACGGCGAGCGCCAGGCAAGTCTTGTGGTTCATGAAGGCTCCGAGCAGTAAGTGAGGCGATCCGTCGCAGCCCCGGCCTGTTCTTGTCGCAGGCCTGTAGAGTGGCACTCGACGGGAGCGCGCACGGTATAGGCTTGATCCCTGGGGAAAAAGCCACGAACTGCACGATTCACTTTTTCAGTTTGCGTAACAATCCACCGAGCGGCGAGCGCGCGTCCAGCAGTGAGGTGCAGTGCAGGCACGGCCGTGGTACGAGCCCGAATACCCCCAGGATGATGTAGATCACGGGCCGACCTCGATCACGACTTTACCGAAGGCGCCGCGCTGCAAATGGGCGAAGGCCCGGGGCGCTTCGGCAAAGCGGTAGGTGTGGTCGATCACCGGTTCGAGGCTGTGTCGCTCCACCATGCGAACCAGGTCTTCAAGGGCACGCCGTGGCCCCACCGCTACACCGACGATGGCGGCGCGCTTGGCCAGCAGGCTCATCAGCGGCGCGCTCAACTGGTCGCTCTCCAGCAGGCCGATCACTGAGACACGCCCACCGTTGCTCACCGCTTGCAGTGAGCGCGCCAGGTTGTCGCCACCGGCCATTTCCAGCACGTGCTCGGCGCCGCGTCCGCCGGTCAGTTCCAGCACGGCGTGGTGCCAGTCCGGCACCCGGCCACGGTGGATGCCATGGGCGGCGCCCAGTTCGACGGCACGGGCGATTTTTTCATCGCTGCTGCTGGTGATGATCACACGGGCACCATGGGCCGCCGCCAATTGCACGGCAAACAGCGAGACGCCGCCGGTGCCCTGCACCACCACGGTCTGGCCGGCGTGCAAGTGGCCGAGTTCGATCAGCGCCATCCAGGCCGTCAATGCCGCCACCGGCAAAGTGCTGGCCTGGGTGGCGTTCAACGAGCGCGGCGCGAGCACGCACCATTCGGCAGGGGTGGCCACGTACTCGGCAAGCATGCCGGGGATCGGGCCGCCTTGCGGTGGCGCGTCGGCCCAGGACAACGGCCTGCCGTCGACCCAGCCGGCGAAGAAACTCGACAGCACCTTATCGCCCACCTTGAACCGGCTCACACCTTCCCCCACGGCCATCACCGTGCCCGCCATGTCGGACGCCGGGGTGAAAGGGAATTGCAGGCTGGCGCCCATGCCGTTTTCCGCTACCTCGGCGTCACGGTAGTTGAGCGACACCGCCGCGACGCGCACCAGCACCTCCCCGGCCTTGGCCACCGGTCGCGGCACACGGGCCAGGCGCAGGGTATGCAGGCCAAAGGTCGGGATTTCCCAGCGTTGCATCAAGTCGGTCATGTTCAGGTCTCTCGTGAGGGTTTTGCGCAAGGATAAGAACCTCGCTCCACGGGATTAAGTAGGGGGCGACTCCTGGCTCTGCGGAGCTTTCATTCCGCAATGCTGGCAATTGCGCTAGGGTATCGGGCAATTCCCGTCGGCAATCGGTGCATCAGATGGACAACCTCACGACCCTGAATGCCTTTGTGCAAGTCGCACACACTCACAGCTTTGTCGCCGCCGGGCGGGTGTTGGGGGTGACGGCGTCGGCGGTCGGCAAGAGCGTCGCACGCCTGGAGGAGCGCCTGGGTGTGCGACTGTTCCACCGCAGTACGCGCAGCGTGACGCTGACTGCCGAGGGCGAGCTGTTTTTGCAGCGCAGCCGGCGCATCCTGCGGGAAATCGAGGAAGCCGAGGCGGAGTTGTCCCAGGTCAGCCAGGCGCCCCGTGGTCGCCTCAAGGTCAGCCTGCCGTTGGTGGGCCATCCGTTTTTGCCGGTGCTGGCCGACTTCAAGCAGGCCTACCCCGACGTCGAGCTGGACCTGAGCTTCACCGACCGCCGCGTGGATGTGGTTGAGGAAGGCTACGACGCGGTGTTGCGCAGCGGCGAGGCGCCGGACTCGCGCTTGAGTTCACGGCTGGTGGGGGATTATCGGATGATCGTCGTGGCGGCCCCCGCCTACCTCGAGCGTCACGGCACACCGCAGCGCTCCAGCGACCTGGCCCAGCACAGTTGCATCCTGTTCCGCTTCCCGAATACCGGCAAGTTGCAGCGTTGGCCGTTGCACACCCAGGGCATCGAACTCGACCAGCACCTGCCGGCGGCGATGATCTGCAACAACCTCGAAGCCCGGGTATGTTTTGCACTGCACGGCATTGGTATCGCCTACCTGCCGGACTTCGCCATTCGCGAGGCCCTCGACAGCGGGCAATTGCTGCAGGTGCTGCCTGACTGCGCCGAGCATGGCAGCTTCCGCATGATGTGGCCGTCGAGCCGGCACCCGTCGCCCAAGTTGCGGGTGTTTATCGACTTTCTCAAAGAACGCCTGTTTCCCTGATCAAGTACTGTCGAAGTGCTGCCGCACCTGAGGATGACGGACGTCGTCACGTGGATCCGCCAACACCTCAGGGCACCGGCAACCATCGACTGAATTCCCCCCGGCTGTTCAATGGGCACCAGGCGAAGTCCGTTTGCGCTGGGGGCAATGGCTGGCGTTCAACCATCGCGCACGGCGAACCCTTCCAATCGAACAGCGTTGCGCCCTGCCAAACCAGCACCACACCCCTGGCCTGGCTTTTATCCGTCTGCACCCAACATGCAGCAGCGGCCGCCATGAATGCCTCAATGGGTTCGTCATCGATGCGTGCTCGATACACCGAGCCCAGCAGCCAGCGGCAGACGTTCACGTGGTAAGTCCAATCCTGCGGTGGCCGGTGGCGATAGGCCCAGGTCATAAAGCTGCGAAACAGGTTCAGGCCCTCGGGCGGGTCCAGCTTGAGCAGCGCCGGGCAGATGTCGAACAAGGTGTGCCAATACGGCAGCAGGCGAGCATCCAGGTGCACGAAACTGCGGGAATTGCTGGGGTATTCAGGCGGCGCCGGTTCTGCGTGCAGGCGGCGGGACGCCTTGCTGACCAGGCGGCTGGCGCCTGCGGGCAACAGGTGGTTCATGAAACGCACTCACAGTCATGACGATGGAATGCCTCCTGGTTTCAGGAAGCCCAAGGCAAACGTCAGAATGCAGGGGAAGCGCGGGGGTTGGCCGAGGGCCAGGAATATCGTGGTGGCGCCTTGTTGCGCCGTTCATGGGCCGGACGCGGGGGGTGTCCCAGGCCCAGCAGCCAGGCCAGGCCGACCAGGAACACCAGGGCAACGGTCAATGCGTTGCAGACCGGGCAGGCAAAGTAGTTCGAGATGTTGCTGGAAGACGGGCTACCTAACCCTTTGTCGGAAAGTGGCGCCTGGTTGCCGCTCACCGAACAGAACGCTCCACCGATGCCATTGAGCGCCTGCCCCGTCATCTGCCCATGCCCCAAACCGCAGACGAACAGGTTCATGAGCACGCAGAAGTACAGGGCCCAGGCGATCAGCGAACGGTCGGGGTGGCTCGATTTCATGGCGGCGACTCTACCACCCGCGCCGCAAAAGGATGAAGCGCGACATGCCCCTGTGGCAGAACGTCGCAGATTACGTGCGCTTCCCAGGGTTGGTAGACTGGGCGCCCTCAAAGCCTGACGTATTGATCCAGAGCAATGCAGGCGCTTCACAGGATGCACAGTTGATGAGTACGTTATTCACCCGCCGCAAGGTGCTGACCGGTATGGGCCTGTTGGGCCTGGGCAGCCTGCTGGGCGGCTGTGACTACAGCCCCAGGCTGAACTTCAAGTACGGCAAGGACTTGAGCGACAAGATCATGGGCCGCACCTTCAAGCTCAAGAACACCGACGGCGAGACCGTCACCCTCAGCTCGTACCGTGGCCTGATGCCGGTGGTGTTCTTCGGTTTCACCCAGTGCCCGGCCGTGTGCCCGACCACCCTGGCGCGCGCCGCCCAGGCCAAGAAGCTGATGGGCCGCGACGGCGAAATCATGCAGGTTGTGTTCATCACCCTGGACCCGGAACGCGACACGCCCGAGATTCTCGACAAGTACGTCAAGGCCTTCGACCCCAGTTTCGAAGCGCTGTACGGCACCCCGGAAGAAATCGCCGTGGCCGCCAAGGAGTTCGGGATCTTCTATGAAAAGATCCCCGCCGGCGACACCTACACCCTGTCCCACACCGCCACCAGTTTCGTGTTCGACACCCGTGGCAACCTGCGCCTGGGCCTGCAGGCATCCCTTACCGCTAAAGAGTGCGCAGAAGACCTGCTCACCGTCATGGAGGTCTGCTAATGACTGCCGTTCAACACCTCAAGCGCACCCTTATCGGCATGACCCTGCTGGGTCTCGCCGCGCACGCCAGCGCCCAGGTGCAAGTCACCGACGCCTGGGTACGCGCCACCGTGCCGGGCCAACCGTCCAGCGGCGCGTTCATGACCGTCACCGCCGACAGCGACAGCAAGTTGCTGAGCGTGGCCTCGCCGGTGGCCAAGGACGTGCAGATCCATGAAATGAGCATGAAGGACGACGTGATGCGCATGGGCCCGGTGGACTCGGTAGCCCTGCCGGCCGGCAAGGCCGTGACCCTCGACCCCGACGGTTACCACGTGATGCTGATGGGCCTGACCGGCCAGATCAAGGAAGGCGACCAGGTGCCGCTGACCCTGACGGTGCAGAACGCCAAGGGCGAAAAGCAGGCGATTGAAGTGAAGGCGCCGGTGCGTGGCCTGGATGGGATGGACCATAGCAAGATGGACCATGGCAAGATGCACTGAGACGTGCGCACACGCCTCAATCCACGATAAATAGCCTTGCCCCGGCACTCGTCGAAGATCGATGCCCTTCCATGTCAGTGCCCACCTGGTAACTCATCCCGGCCGTCAGCGTAAACTGACGGCCGTCTTCCAGTTCTGTGTGCAACTCGCCTTCCAGGCATAACAGCACATGCCCCCGCCAGCACCAATGGTCCGCCAGGTAGCCAGGCGTGTATTCGACCATGCGCACACGTGTTGTGCCGAAGTGGCAGGTTCGCCACAGGGCATTGCCAGTGATACCTGGGTGAATCACCGGTTCGACCGTGGACCAGTCGGTGGTGCCAAAAGGAACAGCAGTGAGATCCATGGCGAGCGCTCGCGTTGATTGATGTGTCTTGAGGCTATTCACAAGACACGGTGGACGGTAGACACAGATCGACCCGTTTTATGAGATACGGGTATCCTGCCCGCGCAGAGCTCACGGACACGCTTATGCAGATCGACCCTGCCTACATCCTTCACGAAACCGAACACTGGCGGCTCAACCATCATCTGGCATCTGCGTTGCCCGGCTACCTGATGCTGGGGGCCAAGGCGCCGATCCACTCCCTGGCTGACATGCCGGAACCGGCGCTGGCCGAGTTGGGCGGGTTGCTCGCGAAGGTCCAGCGGGTAATGGAGGCGCAGCTGGAGCCGAAATGGCTGTACATCAGCCGGTATGGGCACATGCCGGGCTTCCCGCTGCACTTTCATTTCATCCCCGTGTATGACTGGGTAGAGGCGGCGTTTTGGCGTGATGAGCGTTATCGGGTGCTGCAAGGTTTTGGAACACAGGAACTGGCGCAGACATCGACCGATGGGGCTGAGTTGACGCTGTTTGTATGGCGTGAGTTTGGAGAACGCCTCACGCCACCGCAGGTCCAGGGAGACACGGTGCATCAAGTCATTGAGAGGCTGCGCGTAGCGTTTGCGCGTCAATGACGAGTGGTGTCAGGGGATCAGTTGTTTTGTCATCGGGATACACGCCAACGTCAGCCCCGACGGCGAGAAATAAACCGCCTGTTCATCCCCCGCATAGCCACACGCCCGGTAAAAGCTCGCCGCATTCAACGTCGCATCCAGCACCACGGTCTTAACCGCCATCTCCCGCGCAACCGTCTCAAGGTGATCGAGCATCGCCTTGCCATATCCGCGCCCGGTGCACTCGGGCAATACGAACAGTGCGCCAACTTCATTGTTGTCCAGATCAAGCATTCCAGTGACGACCGCCCTACCGTTCAGCCACCCCAGGTAAAACGGTTTATCCATCAGCGCGCTGTAACCATCCTCGGCCTTGCCCCGCGTCCACAGCAGCATTTGCTCGCGCGTGTAAGCGCCGATGCATTGGCCGCGAATGGCCTGCAAGCGGATGTCGAACGCCACCTGGGCGTGTTCTGGGGTAGCCCGTTTTATCTCCAGCATTTCACGCTCCCTCCATGAAATCATCGTGCCATTAGCACACTTGTGCTAATCGACCCCTCCTCCCTGCGGCGCTATATTCCCCGGCACTTCCAGCGCTCCTCCGGCACCGTGCATTTCTTGCGCGTGGGCGCGTTGTGCGCTGGAAAAACCATAACAACCCCAAGGAAGAAGCACCATGAAACTGCAATCCTCCGTTACCCGCCTCACCCTGTTGGGCGCCCTGATCATCGGCGTCGCCGGCTGCAGCAACATCAAACCTACCGAAGATCACCTCAAGACGCTGTCGGAGACCAACCTGGGCGAACCGGTCAAGCGTATTTCCAATGTGCGCAGCGACTCGATGACCACCTACTACGTCGCCAGTGCCGCCTCCGGCGAGTACAACTGCTCAGTGCCCAGCGGTGCCAGCGGCGGCATGTTCGCCGTGGCCAGCTTTGGCATGATGAAGCCTGCGGCCTACTGCCAACCCAAAGGTGCACGCGGCAACCCACTGCAGGGCTTCACCCAGTAACCGTCTGCTGGCTCAGGTCGCGCAAGGTCCCGCGCAGTTCGGCGGGACGCACCGGCTTGGAGAGAATGGCGATCCGGCGGTCGTGCAAGGCGGCCTGGATTCTCTCCACGTCATGCCCGGTGAGGATCAGCGCAGGGACGGCCCAGCCGCGTTGCTCGCGCAGGGCATCGATGCATTCGATACCCGTAGCGTGGTTGCCCAGGTCGTAGTCGGCGACGATGATGTCGCAGTCACTGACCAGAGCACGCCCCGAAGACTCCGCCTGCACCTCGCAACCCCAGCGCTCCAGCAGGGCCTGGGTGGCGAGCAGCACGTTGTGGTCATCTTCTACCAGGCACACCTTCAACCCGGTCAGCAACCCGGCCTGGCGCGTGTCGTCGCGCGGTGCCGTGGCACGTGGCGCAGAGGCCAGGGTCAAGCCATACAGGCTTACAGAAGTACCATGGCCCACCCGTGAGCGCAGGCCTACCTGCACTCCCATCAACTGCCCCAGGCGCTTGACGATGGACAGTCCAAGGCCGACGCCTTCGACGTCCTTGTCACGCAGGTGGCGCACTCGATAAAACTCCTCGAAGACCTTTGATAGATGCTCCTCGGCAATCCCCCGGCCCCGGTCATGAATCTCCACCGCCAAGCCGCCGTCGCGAACGCGCACGCCGATCAGCACAGGCCGTTGCGCGCCGTATTTGAAGCAGTTGGACAGCACGTTCTGCACCATGGTCGCCAGCAGCGCAGGGTCGACCAGCACCCAATGCGTGCAGGGCCGCAGGCGCAGCTCCACCCCGGCCCAACGCGCGGCCTCGGCGTTCTGGCGCACCAGGTCGGCAAGGAACTCGCCCAGGTGCACCGCCTGGTACTTGGGCAAAACGCGGCCGTTGTCGAGGGTGTAGAGATCGAGAATCGAGCGGAACAATTGCGATACGTTGAGCAGCGAACGGTCGATGTTATCGACCAGGCGCCGCTCTTCATCACCCAGCCGGGCTTCGCGCAGGCAAGCGGTGAACAGGCCGATGGAATGGATGGGTTGACGCAGGTCATGGCTGGCCTGGGCAAGGAAACGGGATTTTTCCAGGTTGGCGGCAATGGCCTGCTCGGAGGCCTTGCGCGTGCGCTCCAGCAGGATATGCGCGTACACCGGGATCACCGTGCTGGTGATCATCAACATCAGCACCATGAAGGGTTGCGCCTGCCACACCGGCGTCAGCCGATACACAATCAGCAGCGCCAGCAAGGCCAGCGCCGTGGCGATCGCCAGGTAGCGCGAGCCGTAGCGCATGCCGTTGCCCAGGTTGACCCACACCATCACCGCATACAACGGCAACGCCGCTTCACCGCCCACCACCATGCCGAACGAGGTGCCGGTGTAGTCGTGGATCATGCCGAAGATGCGCCGCGCCGGGTAGTGCCCCGGCCAGCGCACGATGACTTGGCGCAAGGCAATGGAGGCCAGCAGGAACAGGAAGATATACAGGATCACCGGCAGGTAGGTGTCCACCGACTGTCCCGGCAGGAAGCCCAATGCACCGATGTAGACGATTGCAATGCTGGCGACCACGATGCGCAGGTTGGCCTGGTCGAGTTCGGAGTTAGTCTCAAGACTCATGGGTTTACGTCCTTGTGCGGCAGTCATCAATTCCTTCACGCACCGCAGGCAGGCCTTGGGCGCGGTGGTAAGGTAGCATGCAACGGCACAACCTTGCCCCAGGGAGGAGCACCCCATGACCGGCCGTATCATCATCGCCGATGACCACCCGATGTTCCGCGAAGGCATGCTGCGCACCGTGCAGCGCCTGCTGCCGGACGCCCTGGTGCAGGAAGCCGGCGACCTCGGCGGTGTGCTCGCGCTGATCCGCGACGGCGGCGAGATCGACACGTTGATCCTCGACCTGCGCTTCCCCGGCCTGACCTGCATGAGCCAACTGGTCGAACTGCGCCAGCAATTGCGGCGCACCACGCTGATCGTGGTATCGATGGTGGACGACCCGGCGCTGATCGACCAAGTCATGGCCCTGGGCGCGGACGGGTTCATCGGCAAGAATATTGCCCCCGAAGAGATCGGCCAGGCGCTGCTGGCGATCCGCGAAGGCGAAGTACTGGTCAAGTTCGCTCCCTCTGGCCTGCTGCCACTGGACACCCATACCCTCACCGCCCGCCAGCAAGACGTGCTGCGTCTGATCGCCCAGGGCAAGACCAACAAGGAAATCGCCAAGGCCCTGGATATCTCGCCGTTTACCGTGCGTATCCATGTGTCGTCGCTGCTGCGTACGCTGGGTGTGCCCTCGCGGGCGGCGGCCGCCGTGAAGTATGCCGGGGAGTTCCAGTGACCAGCCGTGCGTAAGCCCCGCTGCATCCGATATTTATGCTCACTTCCCAGCTTAATAATATTTTATTAATAACCGCCCTCCCCCTAGCCTTGAAGTCATGCCAACGCTGAATCCAACGGCATTACGCAAGGACAGAGGACATGACTGAAGCAATAACAAAAACAGACACGCTGGTGGTGGGCGCCGGCCAGGCTGGCGTGGCCATGAGCGAGCATCTGAGCAAGCAAGGCGTGCCCCACCTGGTGCTGGAGCGCAGCCGCATCGCCGAGCGCTGGCGCACCGGGCGCTGGGATTCACTGGTGGCCAACGGGCCGGCGTGGCATGACCGCTTTCCCGGCCTCGCATTCGACACCGTCGCCCCGGACGGCTTTGCGCCGAAGGAACGCGTGGCCGATTACTTTGAAGCCTACGCCCGCAAGTTCAACGCGCCGATTCGCACCGGCGTCGAGGTGCTGTCCGTGGTACGCAATGTCGGCCGCCCCGGCTTCACCGTGCACACCAGTGAAGGTGTGATCGAAGCCAACCGGGTGGTGGCCGCGACCGGACCATTCCAGAAACCGGTGATCCCGGCGATTGCGCCGAAAGATACGGCCCTGCACCAGATCCACTCCGCCGAGTATCGCAACCCCGCGCAACTGCCGACCGGCGCCGTGCTGGTGGTGGGCGCCGGCTCATCCGGCGTGCAGATTGCCGATGAATTACAGCGTTCCGGGCGCCAGGTGTACCTCTCCGTCGGCGCCCACGACCGCCCGCCCCGCGCCTATCGCAACCGCGATTTCTGCTGGTGGCTGGGGGTGCTGGGTGAGTGGGACCAGGCGGCGATGAAGCCCGGCCGCGAGCACGTGACCATTGCGGTCAGCGGCGCGCACGGCGGCAAGACCATCGACTTCCGCGAGCTGGCCCAGCAAGGCATGACCCTGGTGGGCCTGACCCAGGCGTTCAAGGGCAGCGTCGCCACGTTCCAGCCGAACCTGGTGGAAAACCTGGCACGCGGCGATGAAAACTACCTGGCCCTGCTGGATGCCGCCGATGCCTACATCGAACGCAACGGCCTGGACTTGCCCCTGGAGCCCGAAGCCCGTCGCGTCTTCCCAGATGCGGACTGCATCAAGAACCCGATTCTGGAACTGGACCTGACCAAGGCCGGTGTTACCTCGATCATCTGGGCCACCGGTTTTGCCGTGGACTACAGCTGGCTGAAAGTCGCAGCCTTCGACGAGGCCGGCAAACCCCGGCACCAACGCGGCGTTTCCAGCGAGGCCGGAGTCTACTTCCTCGGGTTGCCGTGGCAGTCGCGCCGGGGGTCGTCGTTCATCTGGGGCGTGTGGCACGACGCCAAATACGTCGCCGACCACATCGCCATCCAGCGTCAATACCTTGAATACCGCGAAGCCGCCCCGCTGGCTCGCCCATCCCCTGTCAACGCCTGAGCCGTCATTGTCGGAGTTTTCTTGATGCCCACTCACACCCGAATCCGCATGTTCAACACTAAAGAAACCTACCCCAACCAGAGCCTGGACAACGATCTGTGCCAGGCCGTGCGCGCCGGCAATACCGTGTATGTGCGCGGCCAGGTTGGCACCGATTTCGAGGGTAACCTGATCGGCCTTGGCGACCCACGCGCCCAGGCCGAGCAAGCGATGAAAAACGTCAAGCAACTGCTGGAAGAGGCCGGTTCCGACCTGTCGCATATCGTCAAGACCACCACCTACCTGATCGACCCGCGCTACCGCGAGCCGGTGTACCAGGAGGTTGGCAAGTGGCTCAAGGGCGTGTTTCCGATCTCCACCGGGCTGGTGGTGTCGGCCCTCGGCCAGCCACAGTGGCTGATGGAAATCGATGTGATCGCCGTTATTCCCGAGTGAGGAGCCGCACATGACCTTTTCAATCGTCGGTCGGTGCGCCGAAACCGGCCAACTGGGCATTGCCATCAGCTCCTCGAGCATTGCCGTGGGCGCCCGCTGCCCCTGGTTGCGGCCCGGAGTGGGCGCGGTGTCGACCCAGAACATTACCTTGCCGGCGTTGGGCCCGGACGTGCTGGACCTGCTGGAGCAAGGGCTGGCCCCTGCCGACGCCCTCGACAAAGCGCTGACTCGCAATGGCTACAGCCAGTACCGGCAACTGACGGCGATTGATCACCTGGGACGCAGCGTGCATTTCAGCGGCAGTGAAACCCTCGGCACGCACAACGCGGTATCGGGCGAGCAGTGCGTGGCGGCGGGCAACATGCTGGCCGACCGCGCGGTGATCGAGGCAATGGTCAGCGCTTTCGAGCAGGGCGAAGGCCAATTGGCCGACCGACTGCTGGCGGCCATGCACGCCGCGATTGCCGCCGGTGGCGAAGCCGGCCCGGTGCACTCTGCCGCACTGGTGGTGGTGGGCGAACTGACCTGGCCGATCATCAACCTGCGGGTGGATTGGGCCGATGAACAGCCGATCCTTGCACTGCAAACACTCTGGGACGCCTACCGTCCGCAGGTGCAGGACTACATCGACCGCGCCCTCGCCCCGGACCGCTCCCCCGGTTACGGCGTGGCCGGAGATGACCGATGAATACCAGCCGCGAACTGCTGCAGACGCTGGTTGCGTTCGACACCACCAGCCGTGAATCCAACCTGAAACTGATCGAGTTCGTGCGGGACTACCTGGCGGGCTTCGGAGTGGCCTGCGAGTTGGTCTACAACCCGGAACGCAGCAAGGCCAACCTGTTTGCCAGCGTTGGCCCGGTGGAGTTGCCCGGCATTGTGCTGTCGGGGCATACCGATGTAGTGCCGGTGGACGGCCAACCCTGGACCGTGCCGCCGTTCGAGCTGACCGAGCGCGATGGCAAGCTGTTTGGCCGTGGCACCGCCGACATGAAGGGCTATATCGCCTGCGTACTGGCGCTGGTGCCGGCACTGGTTGCAGCGCCGCTGCGGGTGCCGGTGCACATCGCCCTGTCCTATGACGAAGAAGTCGGTTGCCTGGGCGTGCGTTCGTTACTCGCGGTGCTGGAGCAACGCCCGGTCAAACCCATGCTGTGCATCATCGGCGAACCCACCGAACTCAAGCCGGTGCTCGGGCACAAGGGCAAGTTGGCGATGCGTTGCGATGTACATGGCGAGGCGTGTCACTCCGCCTATGCGCCGTATGGAGTGAATGCGATTGAACATGCCGCCGAGTTGATCGGTGAGTTGGGGCGAATTGGCCAGCGCCTGCGCGATACCCAGGACGCACGGTTTGACCCGCCGTTCAGCACGGTGCAGACCGGGGTGATCAGTGGCGGCAAGGCCCTCAACATCGTGCCGGCGGACTGCAGGTTTGATTTCGAAGTGCGCGCATTGCCGTCGCAAGACCCGTCCGAGGTGGCGGATGAATTGAAGGCTTACGCTGAGCAGCAGGTGTTGCCACGCATGCAGGCGGTGAGCGCGCAAAGTGCGATCCGGTTTACCGAGTTATCGGCGTATCCCGGGTTGGTCACCGACGAGCGCAGCCAGGCGGCGCAGTTGATTGCCGCGTTTTCCGGTTCACGGGAATTCGGCACGGTGGCGTTTGGCACCGAGGGTGGTTTGTTTGATGCGGTGGGCATTCCCACGGTGGTGTGCGGGCCCGGCAGCATGGACCAGGGGCATAAGCCGGATGAGTTCGTGGGTGTGGAACAGCTCGACGGCTGTGATCGGATGTTGCAGCGGATGCTGGCAACATTGCTGTAGCACGTCCGAGCTGAAGTATCCCGCCTCTGAATAAGGGTGAAACACTTGAAACGGGGCTTTATCCAATGATCAGGAACCGAGCCTGTTGAGTCGCCACCTATTGTCGCCATCAACTCATAGGTCCGATTATGCCAAGTATCCATTCATCTTCCACTCCTTCGTCACTTCAAGGAGCACATCAGGCGTTGCACGTGCGCACTCTTGACAACGTGCTGCACAAAACCGGGATGCGCTTCACGATACAACTGCATGACTACCAAGGCGCGCAAAAGATCTTCGATGAACTCGCCAGGTCAAAAGACATCGGTGTCAAACAACAATCTGACGTCTATGATCTCAATGATTTTGGTGGCGGGTTTGGTATGTACAACACACTTCATTTCAGTTTCAAACCTGACGCACGTGACGGTACCTTCAGCCTTGCCTTACAGATGAGAATCAGTGATTTCCATCGAGAGTTCCAACAAAAGCTTGATGAGGCCGGCATCAGGAATTACGCCCCATCAGAATAAAGATTGATTGTTCCCTGGTGTCGCAAAGAAACGCATCCTCAGGACGAATTTGATCCATCTGTGAGTAGCAGTCCGGTCAGGAGACACCCAGTACCCTGCGAGAATTCACGATGTAAAACATTCAACCCTCTTTCCCACGTTCTGCGTGAGAACGATCATGTCAGCCGAGCAAGCGGGCGAGTTCTTCGCGGCAGTAGTCGACAAATAGCTGCACCGGCTTGGTCAGCGGTGCGCGGCGCAGCCATACCGCCGACAGGCCGGAACCGGTGACGGTCTCGGCCAACGGCACACACACCACCTTCTGCCCATCGTAGGTGTACTCGGTGAACGGCTTGGTCACCAGAATCGAAAACCCGAACCCCCGCCCCACCATGCCCCGCACCATCTCGATCGACGGCGAGCTGAACACGATATTCGGCGTCAGCCCGCGCTCTTCGAAAATGCTCACGAAGTAGGTGCGGCTGGGCAGCACGTCCAGCAGGATCATCGGTTCCAGCACCAGGTCTGCCAGCGACACCCTGGCCTGTTGCGCAAAGCGATGATCGGCCGGCAAGAGCGCATAGGGCTGCTGCGGCGGCATCAACGGGGTGGTTTCGATAGTCGCGCCCAGGTCGTGCTCGAACAGCATGGCCACGTCGATACTGCCCGCCGTCAGCGCCTGCACCAGCTCCTGTTGTTCGCCATCGCGGATACGGATTTCCACCCCCGGCCAGCGCGCCTTGAAACCGGCGATCAGACGCGGCAGGTACAGCGGCGCCACGGTTTCAAAGCAGCCGATATCGATCTGCCCCGCCACCACGTCATTGTCCGCCAGGGCGTTCTGCTCGAACTCGTGGGCCACCCGCAACAGCTCCAGCGCCTTGCGATAGAAGCGTGCGCCGCTGGGCGTCAGCGACACGCCCTGGGCGTGATGACGGATAAACAATTGCACGCCAAAGCTGTCTTCCAGCTGCTTGATCGCCGTGGACACCGACGGCTGCGCGATATACAGCTTGCGCGACGCCTCGGCGACGCTGCCGCACTCGGCCGTGGTGACGAAATATCTGAGCTGGCGCAGGTTATAGGCAGCCATCGGGACCTCCAGAAACGTGGGGCTTCGCCCGTCAATCAGGTGTAGGCAACATACCGGAGCGCGACAAGACGCGAGCTATATTTTTTAAGGTCTATAGCAACAAACTTACTAATTTACCTCCCCGCGCCCATTGCAGATGATCACGCCAACAACAAAGCGCCGCGCAGGTGGCGCACAGCGAAGTACGTCAACGTACTCACCTTGCCTTGGAGCTCGTCATGGTTACCACTGCAACATCCTCCGCCCCGCTTATCGAAAAACACACGATTGGATACGTGCCCCCGGAAGACCGCCATGGGAAGGTCAGAGACCTGTTCACCCTGTGGTTCGGTGGCAACATCGCGCCGTTGCCGATCGTCACGGGGGCGCTGGGGGTGCAACTGTTCCACCTCAACCTGCTCTGGGGCATCGTCGCGATCCTCGTCGGCCACCTGGTCGGCGGCGTGTTGATGGCGTTGCACTCGGCCCAGGGCCCGCAGATGGGCATCCCGCAAATGATCCAGAGCCGTGCCCAGTTCGGCTCACTCGGTGCCCTGCTGGTGGTGGTGATTGCCGGCGTCATGTACATCGGCTTTTTCGCCTCCAACATCGTACTGGCTGGCAAGTCCCTGCACGGCGTGGTCGACGCCGTGCCCGTGCCGGTGGGCATCGTGATCGGCGCCATCGGCTCCGGCATCATCGGCATCATCGGTTATCGCTTCATCCACGTGCTCAACCGCATCGGCACCTGGGTGCTCGGCGCCGGGATTGTGCTGGGGTTCGGCTACATCTTCACCCATGTACAGACCACCGACTTCCTGACCCGCGGTGAATTCAACATCTCCGGTTGGCTGGCAACGGTGTCCCTGGCGGCGCTGTGGCAAATCGCATTCGCGCCCTACGTCTCCGACTACTCGCGCTACCTGCCGGCCGACGTGCCAGTCGCCTCCACCTTCTGGACCACCTACCTCGGCTCGGCCCTGGGCTCCAGCCTGTCGTTCATCTTCGGCGCCGTCGCCGTACTCGCCACCCCGGTCGGCATGGACACCATGGACGCCGTCAAACTCGCCACCGGCGCCATCGGCCCATTGATGCTGGTGCTGTTTCTGCTCAGCGTGATCAGCCACAACGCGCTCAACTTGTATGGTGCGGTGCTGTCGATCATCACCCTGGTGCAGACCTTTGCGTACCGCTGGATTCCCACCGCCAAAAGCCGTGCGGTGATCTCGATCCTGGTGTTGGCGGCCTGTGCGATTGCGGCGGTGTTTGCCTCCAAGGATTTCATCGGCCATTTCGTCGACATGGTGCTGGTGCTGCTGGTGGTGTTGGTACCGTGGACAGCGATCAACCTGATCGACTTCTACGCGATCCACAAAGGCCAGTACGACATTGCCTCGATCTTCCGCGTGGATGGCGGGATCTATGGGCGATACAACCCACAGGCATTGCTGGCCTATGAGGTGGGGATCGTGGTGCAGATTCCGTTCATGAACACACCGCTGTATGTGGGGCCGATTTCGGCGCACATCAACGGGGCGGACCTGTCCTGGGTGGTGGGCTTGGTGGTGACGTCGCCGTTGTACTTCTGGCTGGCGAGTCGGGACAGCGCGTATAAGCGCCGGATGGACGGGGGGAAGTTGGTGGGTGGGGTTTGATGTACCCGCTGTGAGTTGAGTGATGAGGTCACTGTGGCGAGCGGGCTTGCCCCGCGTTGGGCTGCGCAGCGGCCCCAGTAAGGTTGAATGCGGTGTGCCAGGCAGGTCTCCTGTGCTGAATTTGGGGCTGCTTCGCAGCCCAACGCGGGGCAAGCCCGCTCGCCACAGGGGATCTGTGTCGCTCGGGTCGATGTTTGTCTATCATGTGGCCTCTCGCTCAATGCCTCAGGAAACGCCCATGCCCGCCCTCACTTTGCGCAACGCCCTCCCCGCCGACGCCGCCCGCTGCTTTGAAATCGAGATCGGCGCCTACGAAGGCGACGAAGCCGCCACCCTGGAAAAGATCGGCACGCGTATTGCGCAATACCCGCAAGGCTTTCTGATCCTGGAAGCGGCTGGCGAAGTGGTGGGTTTCATCAACTGCGGCTGCGCCCACCACGTGGTGATGTCGGACGAGGCGTTCAAGGAGTTGGTCGGCCATTCGGCCGACGCGCCGAATGTGGTGATCATGTCGGTGGTGGTCGACCCGGTGCACCAGGGCAAGGGCTATTCGAAAATACTGATGACCGAGTTTGTGCAGCGCATGCGCGGCATGGGCAAGCAGACGATTCATCTGATGTGCAAGGAGCAACACGTGCCGCTGTATGAGCGCATGGGCTACCAGTATGTGCAGCCGTCGCCATCGGATCACGGTGGCATGGCGTGGCATGAAATGGTGATGGTGTTCTAGACCCCAGGGTTAATGCAGC
The DNA here is from genome assembly GCF_019823005.1 of Pseudomonas sp. DR208. Lineage (NCBI taxonomy): Bacteria > Pseudomonadati > Pseudomonadota > Gammaproteobacteria > Pseudomonadales > Pseudomonadaceae > Pseudomonas > Pseudomonas sp. DR208. Next base: position 2,981,236 of record NZ_CP081944.1, on the reverse strand, counting down.
ACTTGTGTGTCCGGACGTAAGCCAGTCACGGGCAGTAAAAGACGCCAATGTATTTCAGCATGCAAATACCTGATCTAGATGCACCCACTCTGATACTCCACCTGCATCGGCAAACAAAAAACCGGACATGTCGTACAGCCACGCAAGCCATTGCATGAGTGCACCCGGTAGCGGTTTCACCTCGTTACATCCGCCGAAAACCGCCTGATTGAACAGCCTTTGCACGCTCTGTAGCCTCTGATGCAACCCGCCAGACAGGTGCTGACGGGTTGGTTTTTTTCACTATCAGAGAGGTATTGCCATGTCTTCAATCAACGGCTTCAACCCTTACACCGCTGCCTATCAAGCGCTTGCAACACACATCGACAACGACCAGGCACGCCACAACCCCTTGGATGACACCGCCGGGGATGATGCCGAAGTGTTCGACCCCAATACGCAAAGCTGGCAACCCACCCAGGCGGCGGGCAAAGGGCAACATACGCCGCTGGGCAATCCGTACCGCGAACCAATGGATTTTGAGATCAAGGCCGATAACATGGGAGGATGGCAGCGCGCATAAGCCAGACGAGAACCCGTGATGACAGCCCACTACATTGAAGTCAGCGACCAGCCCAACCCCGACGCGGAGCGTATCCTCGGCGCCGGCTTGGCGGCGTTCAATGAGGCCATCACGGGCTATAACGACCGGCGCTTGCTGGCGGTGCTGATCAAGGATCCCGACACCCGGAAAATCCTTGGCGGTATCACCGGCAAAACCACGCTGGGCACGGCGTTTCTCGATCTGTTCCACCTGCCCGACACGTTGCGCGGCTCAGGCCTGGGTAGTCAGTTGCTGCATGCCTTTGAAGAAGAGGCCCGGCGCCGTGGCTGTCGCAATGCGGTGCTGTACACCCTGAGTTTCCAGGCGCCGGCGTTTTACGAGAAGCATGGCTGGGTGCGCTTTGGCGAGATTCCATGCGAACCGGACGGCAGCAGCCGGGTGTTCCTGTCTAAATCGCTGTGATGTTTTACCAGCTCCCTGACGCCCCGCCGCCGCCACTGGAACCACCGCCGCCGGATGAACTGCTGCTGGAACTGGACCGGGAGCTGCCGGAGCTGGAACCGGAACCACCGCCCGACCCCGAGCCGCCCTCGGAAATACTCTGGATAAACACAATAAACGCCACGATGGTCGCAGCCGGTATCGCCACTATCCAGCCCTGGTAACCCTGCCCCAGCAACATCCCCACGGCCACATAGACCGCCAGCACCACCAACACACGCAGGATGAAAAAGCGTGGGCGTTTTTTCCAGGATTCACGGATGACGAAAAACAGCCCCACGTACAATCCCAGCACCAAGGCGCTGCCAAACGGCCACACCAGCCAATGGACGAAGTTGACCTCGACGAAGTGGTTCGCCACCAGCACCGCGACGATGTACGCCAGCAGTCCCAACACGCTGTAAAACACCCCACGCGCCAACCACAGTGCGCCGAATGTGGCGCCGCCGATCAGCAACGTCAGCGGCACTACAAACAGGTACATCGGCCAATCGCGCCCGCCGCCATAGATCGCCAGAAGCGCAGTCACTACCGCGGTGGCAATCAACGCGCGGCGCCAATGCAGCTTGCCGGCGGCGATGAGCACACCGCCAATGGCTCCGATGGCAAACGCCAGCAGTATCGCAATGAACTGCGGATTGAGCCCCGGCGCCGCAATCGCAGGCAAGTCACCGCCTTCGACCAGAACCACCAGATCGTTCACGCCCTGGGAGACACCGCCCGCGAAATCGCCCTGGCGAAACGCCGGCGTGATGTGTTCTTCGATGATGCGATGGGCCAGCAGGTCGGTCACCGTGCCCTCCAGGCCGTAGCCCACTTCGATACGCACCTTGCGATCGTCCTTGGCCACCACCAGCAGGATGCCGTCGTTGATGTCCTTGCGCCCCAGCTTCCAGGCACGGAACAGCTGGTTGGCGTAGTCCTCGACACTCGCGCCGCCAGTGGTGGGCACCAGCAGCACCGCAATTTGCGCGCCTTTGCGCTGTTCAAGGTCGGCGAGCTGGTTTTTCAGACCGGTGGCGGTGGCGGCATCCAGGGTGTTGGTGAGGTCGATCACCCGTTGGTCGAGGGCCACGCCGATCGGCGAATCCTCTGCATGGGCGGTGCTCAACAGGCCGATGAGCACCAGCCCCACCAGGCCCAGGATCGATTGCCGAAAAATCGCCATCATGCTTTGTTACCTGAAGTTTCTTCCTGAAGGCGCCGACTTTACCTTATCAACGCTATAACGCGTGACCCCACGGCGTTGACTATCTAAACTGCGCACATACATAGCAATACGCCATAACCGAGAAGCCGATGGATCTACGTCAGCGCAACAACGTCAATATAATGGGCACCGGCGCGTCGACCCTGGTGTTCTCCCATGGTTTTGGCTGCAACCAGGCCATGTGGAACTACCTGGCACCGCCTTTCCTCGAGCGTTTTCGTGTAGTCCTGTACGACCTCGTCGGCGCAGGCCTGTCGGACCTGAGCGCGTACGACAAAGACAAATACAGCACGCTGGACGGCTATGCCCGCGACCTCAATCAGATCATCGACGCCCATGCCGCAGGCCCGGTGATTCTGGTGGGTCACTCGGTCAGCGCGATGATCGGCACCCTCGCCGACCGCCAGGCACCGGGACGGATCGCCGCCCACGTGATGATCGGCCCGTCGCCGCGCTATATCGATGAAGACGGCTATATCGGCGGTTTCAAGCGTAGCGATATCGAAGACCTGCTCGACACCCTCGACAGCAACTACCTCGGCTGGTCCAGCGCCATGGCCCCGGTGATCATGGGCGCGCCTGATCAGCCCGCGCTGGGCGAAGAGTTGACCAAGAGTTTCTGCCGCACCGAGCCGGATATCGCCAAGCAATTCGCACGGGTGACGTTCATGTCGGACAACCGCCAGGATGTGATCGGCCTGGCCACCCCGGTGCTGATCCTGCAATCGACCGACGACCTGATCGCCCCGGTGGCTGTCGGCGAATACCTGCACAGCGTGTTGCCCAACAGCACCTATCACCTGGTGGACAACGTCGGCCACTGCCCGCACATGAGCGCGCCCCAGGCTTGCGCGGCGGCCATGGACAGCTTCCTTGCGCCGTGGGCAGCTGCACGTGCCAGCTGATCTATTCGATAGCGCCGCTTGCGCACTGGCCGTCACCTCGGAAGATGGCACCCTGGTGCAAACCAACGCACGCTTCAGCGAATGGCTGGGGTTCAGTGCCGCCGAGCTGTGCGGCAAGCGCTTCCAGAACCTGCTGACCATGGGCGGCCGGATTTTCCACCAGACCCACCTGGCGCCCATGTTGCGCATGCATGGCAGCGTCACCGAAGTGAAGCTGGACATGCTGCACCGTGACGGCCACAAGATCACCGTGCTGCTCAACGGCAACAAGCGCGAGCAGGCCGACGCTACGGTGTACGACCTGGCCCTGTTCGGCACCACCGACCGCGACAAGTACGAACGCGAGCTGCTCAACGCACGCAACCTGGCCGAAGCCCTGCTGCAGGAAAAAACTGCCACCGAACTGGCCTTGCAGCAAGCCCAGGCCGAACTGCGCGAGGCCTATGCCATCGCCCAGCGCCGCGCACTGTTCGCCGAGCAGATGGTGGCGATTGTCAGCCACGACCTGAAAAACCCGCTCACCGCCATCCGCATGGCCTCCGGCTTTCTCAGCCGCAGCGAACGCACGGCCAAGGAGCGCCAGTTGCTGGGGCACATCGGCCAGTCGTCCGAACGCGCCCAACGCATGATCGCCGACCTGCTTGACTTCACCCAGGCCCGGGTCGGCCAGGGCATCTCCATCAAGGCCCTGCCGTTGGACTTGCATGGCGTGATTCATCGCACCGTGGACGAACTGCGCGTGGCGTTTCCCAAGGCGACGTTGGAACATCACGCAGAAGGCCATGGCGACGCCTGCCTGGATGCCGACCGCGTGCAGCAGATCATCGGCAACCTGGTGGCCAACAGCGTGGCCTATGGCGACCTGCAACGACCGATCCGGATTACCTCACGCCTGGGCGTTGGCGGCTGCGAAGTGGCGGTACACAACCACGGCGCGGCCATTCCCAAAGCGTTGCTGGCCGGGCTGTTCGAACCCATGACCCGAGGTACCGACCAGGGCAGTGATGTGCGAAGCGTGGGCCTGGGCCTGTATATCGTGCGCGAGTTGGCCAAGGTGCACGGCGGGGATGTGGCGGTGAGTTCCTGCGCCACCGGCGGCACCACCTTCACCGTGACGTTTCAGAACACGTAGGCGCTGCCTTGCATCACCGGCTCGACACTGCCGGTCAGCACCACACCGCCCTCACCCGCCCAGTGCACGGTCACGATGCCGCCGTCGCACTCTACCTGTACCGTGGCATCCAGCAACCCGCGCCGGATCCCATTGACTACCGCGCCGCAGCAGCACGAGCCGGAGCCCTGCGGCACGCCGCCGCCACGCTCCCAGATGCGCAGGCGGATACGGCCACGGTCCAGCACCTGCACGAAATGCACATTGGTCTTGTCCGGGAACAACCGATGTTTTTCCAGCGCAGGGCCCACGGCGGCGACGTCGATTGTGGTGAGGTCATCCACGAAAAACGTACAGTGCGGGTTGCCCATGCTGCACGCGGCCGGGTCGCCCTCGATAGGCAGAACAAGCGTATCCATGGCCTCGGCCAACGGCACTGCATGCCAGTCCAGCGACGGCTCGCCCATGTTCACCGAGACTTGCCGCCCGGTGGCACGCACGCAGGTCAGCAGGCCCCGGTCGGTACGCAACAGCACCGAATCCGTAGCGGCCTCATGCATCAAGCGATCAGCCACGCCACGGGTCGCGCTGCCGCAGGTGGCCAGCGGCGTACCGTTGGGGTTCCAGAACTTGATGCGCGCGGCGGCATCATCGCAGTCGAGTACCACGGCAAGCTGGTTGAAACCGATACCGGTGTGACGGTCGCCCAGGCGGCGGGCGATCTGCGCGGTGATGGGATCGTGCAAGCCACGGCGGTCGATGATGATGAAGTCATCGCCATGGGCGTGCATTTTCACGAACGGCAAAAGCATCGGTTGTCCTGTGGTCGACCTGTGGGGGAACTGAAGGATACTCTGAACCGGCCCACTCTTATGAGACCCACCTATGCTAATTGTCTTCAGCGGCCTGCCCGGCACCGGCAAAACCACGATTGCCCGCGAACTCGCACGCCAGACCGCGGCGGTTTACCTGCGTATCGACGTGATTGAACAGGCTATACGCGAGGCCGGTGTGCTGGCGGGGGACGTGGGTGCCAGCGGTTATGGCGTGGCGAATGCACTGGCGCTGAGCAGTCTGCAACTGGGCCATACCGTGGTGGCGGACTGCGTAAATCCGGTCAGGGAAAGCCGCCAAGCGTGGAAGGCCGTCGCTCTAGCAGCAAAGGCGGCATTACTGAATGTTCGGGTGATCTGCTCAGACCAGCAGGAACATCAACGACGGGTGGAAACCCGCACGGGGGATATTCCCGGCCTGGTTCCGCCCTCCTGGGCGTCTGTGTTGGCGCATGAGTATGAGGTTTGGGATGAAGTGCCCTTGACGCTCGATACCGCCTGCATGACACCGGAGCAAGCCGTGACAACAACGATGGCGAACCTCACCTCTGTGGCGAGCGGGCTTGCCCCGCGTTGGGGCGCGAAGCGGCCCTGAAACCAGGCAATGCGTTCTGACAGGGGAAATGCAGGGGCTTACCGGGGCTGCTGCGCAGCCCAACGCGGGGCAAGCCCGCTCGCCACAACAGTCCCGCTCGCCACGAGGTTGAGCCGCCTACAACACGCTGCCCATCGCCTTCATCAACACCAGGTCCCGGCCGTAGATATCCGGCGCATACACCAACCCGCCCTCACGGTTGACCTCAACCGTCCAGTAACTCAACAACACCGGCACCGGCGTGGCCAGCCTGAATTCGTGGGTCACGCCGGTGGCCAGCAGTTCATCGGTGCGCGCGCGTTCGGCCGGGCTCACCAGCAGATCGCGCAGGAGCAGCGGTTGCTCGACCCGCACACACCCCGAACTGAACGCCCGTGGCCCTTTGGTGAACAGCGGCTGGCTCGGCGTGTCGTGCAGGTACACCGAGTACGGGTTGGGAAAGCGCATCACGATCTTGCCCAGCGGGTTGCGCGGGCCAGCTTCCTGGCGCAGCAGGATGTTGCCCGGGCGCGCCCAGTCGATCTGTTCCGGCGCCAGCGGATGGCCTTCGGCATCGAGCACTTGCAGGTTCTGTTGGCGCAGGTATTCAGGGTTGAGGCGGATGGCCGGGAGTTTGTCCTCGCGCATGATGGTGGGCGGGATGGTCCAGGTGGGGTTGAGGGTCAGCCGGGTAATACGCGATTTGAGCAATGGCGTCTGGCGCTCGGCGCGGCCCACTTGCAGGCGGGTCTGCCACACCGGGATGCCGCTCTGGTACACGCTCAATTGCGCCGCCGCGACGTTGACCAGCACGCCCTCGGGCTCCAGGTCCTGGGCCAGCCAGCGGAAGCGTTCGAGGTTGATGCGCAGTTGCTCGCGACGGATCGCCGGGCTGATATTGAGCTCGGCCACCGTACCGGCGCCGATCACGCCGTCGGCCTGCAACGAATGACTCAGCTGGAAGGCCTTGACCGCCTTGACCAACTCGTCACCGTACTGCCTGCCGCCGGGGGCCTTGGCCAGGTAACCCCCGCCGATCAGGCGCCGCGCCAGTTCCGGTACGCGCGGGTCGTCCATCCCGGGGCGCAACAGCGGGCCGTTGGCGACCGGGTCCCAATGCGGCAATGGTTGCTGGCGCACAGTGGCATAGGCATTGCGCAGGCTACGGTAGAGGTCCGCGCTGGGGCGAGCCTGATCGAACGCCTGGGCCATGTCTTGCAGGCCGGTGGCGGCAAACGCCAGCACTTCAATATTGGGGTCGCGGGTCGGCGGCTGGGAATGCCACAGCGGCTCGAAGCGCGATTGCTGCAGGCGCCCATAGTGCAGATCCTGCAGGGCTTGCAGGTAGTGCTGGCTGCTGGCGATGTCGCTGCACAGCACGTTGGCCGTGGCATCTGGCGCAGGCAGGCTATAGTGGGTGGGGTCCAGGCCGTCATCGGCAAGCATCAGCAACTGAGATTGCAGGGCTTGCCGGCGCTCGTCGGCGGACCACAGTGGCCCATTACCCTGCTGCTGGTAGAACGCTTGCAGACGCAGTTGGGCAGCCGCGTCAATCTGCGGCACCAGGCTGGGGCAGACGCTCGGCAGTTGCGCCAAGGCCTGCTGCACGGGTGCCAGGTCGACCGGTGCGGGCGTGGTCACCGGCAACGGCTCGACCGGCAGCGCATCGGCTGTCGCGACCAATGGTGCAACGAGCAGGCAAATGCTCAAGTAACATGCGTGTTTTTTGAACAATTGACCTGGCTCCAATCCACAGCGGGGGGATACTTTGTAGATGCTGACTTTTATGCGCCGCCTCGGCTTGATGACCGTGACGTTGGCTACGCTGAGCAATTTTGCGCTCGCCGCCAATCAGACCTCTCCTAACTTGTATAGCAGCCTGGCGCGCTCGGCTCCAGAACTCAATCCCACTGTCCTCAAAAGCGCCCTGAACGCGGTGCAGTGCGCAGTCAATAACGGCGAAGAGCGTTCCGAACGCCTGGCGGTCATTGACTACTCCCAGCCTTCCACCGCCCGTCGGCTGTGGATCTTCGATTTGCGCAAGAAGACCCTGGTACTGCGCGACCTGGTGGCCCACGGCGCCAAGTCCGGGGAAAACTTCGCCACCCAGTTTTCCAACCTGGAAGGCAGCCACCAGTCCAGCCTGGGTCTGTTCCGCACCCAGGAAAGCTACCTGGGCACCCACGGTTACTCGTTGCGCATGGACGGCCTGGAGCCGGGTTTCAACGATCAGGCCCGCGACCGCGCCATTGTGATCCACGCCGCCGACTACGTAAGCCCCCTGTGGAGCAAGCGTGAAGGTCGTATCGGTCGCAGCCAGGGTTGCCCGGCCGTGCGCCCGCAGGTAGCCCGCCAGGTAGTGGACAAGCTCAAGGATGGGCAGTTCATGTTTTCGTGGTACCCCGACCAGCGTTGGTTGAAGTCTTCGACCTACCTCAATTGCAAACCCCAACAGGTGGCGAGTAGTCGTACAATCCGTGGCGGATAGCCTGTCCCCATAGATAAGAGAGCGCCGCATGCTTCTACATAAGTCCACCTGGATCGAGATCGGGCAGTTTCTGGAACGCAGCCGCACGGTGGTGATTCCCATCGGCTCCAACGAGCAGCACGGCCCCACCGGCCTGCTTGGCACCGACTGGATGTGCCCGGAAATCATCGCCCATGAAGCGCAAAAGAGCGCCGACATCCTGATCGGCCCGACCTTCAATATCGGCATGGCTCAGCATCACCTGGGGTTTCCCGGCACCATTTCCCTGCGCCCTTCCACCTTTATCGCCGCGATTGGCGACTGGGTGCGTTCGCTGGCCGGGCATGGTTTCGAGAAAATTCTGTTTCTGAACGGCCATGGCGGCAATATCGCCACGATTGAAGCGGCGTTTTCCGAGCTGTACGCCGAAGCGAGCTTCGCCCGTCGCCCCGCCGGGTTTGCGTTGAAGCTGGTGAACTGGTGGGACCTGGAAGGCGTGACCGACCTGGCCCAGCGCCAGTTCCCGGTGGGCCACGGCAGCCATGCCACGCCTTCGGAGATTGCGGTGACCCAATGGGCCTACCCGGACACGATCAAGACCGCCGACTACTCGCCGCAAATCGCCAACACCGGGCCGATCCGCGAAGCCCTGGACTTCCGCGCGCGCTTCCCGGATGGGCGCATGGGCTCGGACCCGGCGCTGGCGACGGTGGAAAAAGGTGGGGAATTGGTGGCGCTGGCCGCGCAGGGGTTGGTCAAGACAGTGAACAGCTTCAGCAACGAAGCCAAGCCCTGAGCCATACATAGATCTACATGTGGGAGGGGTCTTGCCCCCTCCCACATTTGGTTTTATGCATGCCTGGGATTATTGGCAGTCCTTTGCCGCCAGCTCCAGCCGCGACGGTGTAATCGTCGACGCCAACGGCTTGCGCTCATACAAGAACACCTTGGCGCCCTCTCCGGCCTTGTAGGCTTCCAGCACATCATCGGCGGCTATCTTGCTGGTCAGCACTACTTTGGCATGGCGCGAGTTCTGGGTGACGGTCGAGGTGATCCCGTGTTTTTCCAGCTTGGGCAGCACGCACTGCACATAGGCTTCCGGGCTCTTGCCGGTTTGCAGGGTCAGGCTCGGGGCGTTGGGGGCGGTTACACAACCAGCCAACAACAGGGAAGCAATGGCCAAGGCCGGGGCGAAAAAAGCGCGCATGAAAAATTCCTGACTATAAAAATAAAGGTTCACATCAACCGGCACGGACCAACGCTTTGAGCGACGCATCGAACTGCTTCAAGGCATCGAGTTGCACATCACGCTGCTGCTCGATCTGCGCGGCAATCTCCGGCGCGGCCTTGTCATGTACCCACACCGATGGCACCTGCTTGTGCACCGAGCCTTCGGCCTTGGCGATGTACTGCAGGTTCGCGTCGTAGAACCGCGCGATAAAACGCGCCTCCACCACATCGTTACGCTGGGTCAGCAGTTGGTTATGGGTATCGAGCATCACCACCACATCGGGGTGCGCCTGCACCAGGGCGTCCAGGTTGTCGTAGACCGTTACCGACAAAAAGGTGCCTTGCAGCGAGCTCATCAACCAATCGATGGCCAGTTCCGGGTCGGAACTGTTGACGAACGCCTGGCGGATACGTCCGTCGAGGGCATCCTTGGCGCCATTCAAGGCCATATCGTGGTAGCGTTCGAGGTAGCTGAGGTTGTCGCGGGTGTTGTCGCTCAACAACACACCCACTGACTGCGTGTGCTGCAGGGAGTCTACGCTACCGATGATAGGTAGCAAATGGCTGGTATGCAGATCATCGGCGATTGCCGCGTTGTTGATGACCACCGTGCCAAGCATCAGAGCCATCAAAGCCACCTGAATAAACGTCCTCATCGCGCATTTCCTTGAACAGCGTCTCGATGGGGCGATTTTCCGCTTTTCCTGCAAAAACAGAACTTGCGATGCTTGATGGTGACTATTATCTGAACCGATAGTGCTGACATAAAACCTATAAGGACCACGCCATGAAGCCCTACCAGAAAACCTTCGACCGCATCCGCGAAGCCGTACTACCGGAGTTCCGCGAGCGGGTCGCCGATTACCTGGTCGACTATGAACACGTGCTGCAGGACGAGGCGGCGGACGCGGATCGGATCAGCGCCAGTGCCCAGCAACTGCGCGGCTACCTGCGCGGCCTGAACACCACGCGGGTACTGGGCATGGCCGACTGGGAGGAGCTGGACCGCCGTGTGAAAGAGGATTGGCTACGGGTGGTGGAAGCCGAATAACGCGCGAGGCGTATCGATCAGCAAGGCCTGCGCCACCGGTGTCGACCAGCCCAGGGCCTGGCGTTGCTCGATCACTGCGGGGTAGTCGACTGACGTTTCATGCTGGGTGTGTGGCCAGTCACTGCCCCACACCAAGCGGTGCAGACCGAAACTCTGCTGCAGTAACGGCATGGCCTGGCGGGCGAACTCAAGGTTCTGCGCCGGGCTGCCACCCAGGCGATAGATCCCCGAGACTTTCAACCACAACTGACCGCTGAGGCCCAAGTCCAGCAACTCGGCAAAATCGCGCTGGGCGACGCCGAGTCGTGCATCCGGCCGGCCAAAATGGTCGACCACCAGCTTGATCCCGAACGGCAGCAACTGGCGCACCAATTGCGGCAGGTCGGCTACCTCGCGGTGCAATTCCACGTGCCAGCCCAGGGCGACGAGGTGCTCGAAAAAAACCTTCCAGCCGGGCTCGGCAAAGTCTGGCAGCGCCCGGCCCACCAGGTTCAAGCGCACGCCAACCACGCCTGCGCGGGCCATCGCCTGTAAAGCGTCGTGCGGGATATCCCGCTCCAGCACTACCACGCCGCGCAACTGATCCGGGGCTTGCTGCAAAGCGGCCAACAGATAGCCGTTGTCGGTGCCCAGGAAACTGGGCTGTACCAGCACACCGTGGCTCAGGCCATTGGCGTGCAAGTGGCCGAGGTAGTCCGCCAGCGTGGCGTCGTAGCCTGGGGTGTAGCGACGCTCACCGGCCAGGGTCAGCGCCTGGCTGAATACATGGGCGTGGGCGTCGATGCCGGAGATGGAACGGTTATCAAGCATGGGGTCGTCTTTCAAAAGTAAAAAGGATCAGGCCTGGGCGCGCTGGCCGCTCACGACGCGCTCGGCGGGTGCCGCTTCGAGCACGCGGCCACGGGTTTCCGGCAGGCACAGGGCGGCGATCACCGCGACGCCGTAGGCGATCCCGGCATCGATGCCGATGGCCGAGCCGAGGGACATCGAGTCGCTCATATGCCCCACCAGAAAGGGAAACACCGCCGACAGCACGCGCCCGAAGTTGTAGCAAAAGCCCACGCCGGCGCCGCGCACATCCGCCGGGTACAACTCGTTGAACAATGCCCCCAGGCTGGCCGGGATACCGGCGGCGAAGAAGCCCAGCGGGAAGCCAAGGAACAGCATCTGCGTATTGCTCAGCGGCAGGAACACATAGGCCTGCACGGTGATCACGCAGCACAGCGCAAACAGCACGATGTTCTTGCGGCGACCAATGCGGTCGATCAGCCAGCCACTGGCGATGCAGCCACACCAGAAGGCAAAGATGATCACCGCCAGGTAGCCGCCCGAGTTGAGTACCGACAGGTTGCGCTCGGTCTTGAGAAAGGTCGGCAGCCAGGTCATCACCGCATGGTAACCACCGTGGGCACCCAGGCCCAGCAGGCCGCCGAACAGCGTGACGCGGATCAGCTCAGGGCGAAAGATGCCCGCCAGCGACTTGAAGAAACTCTGGGGAATCGCCTGTTCCTTTTGCAGGCGCTGAAAGCTGTCGGGTTCTTCAACGTTACGCCGCACCCAGATAATCAGGAACGACGGCAGCAGGCCCACCACGAACATCACCCGCCAGGCCATGTCCTGGGGCACAAACGAATAGATCAGCGCAAACACCCCGACCGCCACGCCCCAGCCCACGGCCCAGGCGCTCTGCACGGTGCCCATCACTTTGCCGCGATATTTCGGGTTGATGGTCTCGGCCATCAACACCGCACCCGCCGCCCATTCACCGCCGATGCCGAAGCCTTGCAGCGCCTTGACGACCAGCAGTTGGTGGAAGCCGGTGACGAACGCCGACAAAAACGTGAAGAACGAGAACCACAGGATCATCCACTGCAACGTGCGCACCCGGCCGTAGCGGTCGGACAAGGTACCGCCGACCCAACCGCCGATGGCCGAGGTCACCAGCGTGACGCCACTGATCAGCCCCGCATCGCCCTTGCTCAAGGCGAATGCCGCGATGAGTGCCGGGATCGCCAGGCCGAACATCTGCACTTCCAATGCATCCAGGGACCAGCCGCCGAAGCAGGCCCAGAACGTTTTGCGCTCCCGAGGAGTGACTTGGCGATACCAACTGAACATGATTTTTATCCTTATAGGTCAAACGCGAGGCAGCCGGGCGCGAACCGCACCACAGCCGGGCCAGTGTTGGGCAAACAGTTAACGGTGCGGGTGTGCGGTCAGCGAATGTCCACGCGGTAGCGGAAGTGTTCGGCATGCCCACGGGAGCGTCGCCACTCCAGGGGCTGGCCGGCGTAGTCGCGGGCCAGGCGCTCGATCACCACCACCGGGCTGTTGACCGGTACTTGCAGCAAGCGCGCGTACACCGCGTTGACCGATTCGGCCGTGAGGGTTTCCTCGGCCGAGGCCACCACTTGCCCGCAGACGTCTTCATACACCGGATAGAGCAACGGGCCTTGCGCGGCCAGGTCGATGTCGAGCAGCGCCTGGAAGCGTGCGCGCGGTAGCCAGATTTCTTCGGCGAGCAGCGGCTGCACGTCAAACAGACGGGTCCGGACGATGCGGATCACTTGGGCTTCGGGGGCCAGGCCCAGCGCCTCGCTGACCGCCGACGGCGCAGGCACGGACTCGACCGTGAGGATGCGGCTTTGCGGCACCTGACGCTCGCCCGACGGGCCTTGAAAACGGAAAAAGCGAAACAGCGACGACTGGAATTGCGGGCGGCGCACAAAGGTGCCACGGCCCTGCTGACGCTCCAGAATGCCCTCGCTGACCAGTGCATCCACGGCCTTGCGCACGGTACCGGTCGACAGCGCGTACTCGGCGGACAACACCGCTTCGGTGGGAATCGCTTCGCCGGGGCGCCAGCGATTGTTGGCGATCTGCTCGATCAGCTGGTCGCGCAAGCGTTGGTAAAGCGGCAGGCGGGCATCACTGGACAGCGTATTCATGGGGTCACATTCACTTTGTTATGTAGTCATATATATGAATATGACCAGAGTATTCTTCCGCCGGGTGGTGCCTGTCAAGCGCCTCACCGCAGACGGAAGATGAATGGTGGTTACTGCGCCGGGCGTTGTTGCTGCACCCACGCCTGCACGGAGGGCCGCTGCCACTGGCGTTGGGCGTATGCCACCAACTCGGCAGGCACGCTGTCACCGTTGAGGATCAGGCGATTGAGCATCACCGCCAGGTCCACATCAGCGATGGACCACTCACCGAACAAGTACGGCGGATTACCCGCCAACAGCGCCTGGGCCGCACTGATCAACTTCGTTGCCGCCACTTGAGCCACAGGCGACAGTGCGGGCATCTTCTGCCCATAGAACACCACCATCGTCGAGCGCTCCTGACGGATCGGCAACAAATCGCTGCGCAGCCATGCCTGGACCTGCCGCGCCCTCGCCCGCTGTTTTGGATCGGCCGGATACACCGGCACTTCAGGGTAGGCCTGCTCCAGGTACTCGGTGATCGCCGACGACTCCGACAAGGCGAAGTCGCCCTCCAGCAAGGTCGGTACGCGTTGGGTCAGGGACAGTTGGGCAAAGTCGGCCGCGTGCTGCTGCGCGGCATCCAGGTCCAGGGTAACCGTGTCGAACGCCAGGCCTTTTTCGCGCAGGGTCACGAACACCGACATGGCGTAGGGGCTGGTGTACAGATGATCCACATACAGGCGCATAACGATTCTCCTTGAGGGGGAACACCACGCTACGAGATGCGCCACAAGAAAGACAATGCGCTGTTTTTATGGGGGCATTCCTGGGTGGAATACCGGGTTAACCGGCAAATCCGCCCTCGTCCAGAAAGGCACGTTCCTCATCCGTGGTCTCACGCGCCAACACCTCGTTTCGATGGGGAAAACGCCCGAATTGCTCGATGATGCGCGCATGTTCCTTGGCCCAATGGTAGGTGTTGGTATCCAGTTGCCGGTTCAGGTCCAGGGAGCGCTGTTGATCGGCCGGGTCTTCCGAATGCTCGAACGGCAGGTAGCAGAACGCACGCAATGCCGGTTCGACCTGCCGGTCCAGCCCGGCGTCCACCATGCGCCGCGCATACAGCCGTGCGAGCGGGTCGGTGGCGAACATATGGGCGGTGCCACGGAAGGCATTGCGCGGGTACTGGTCGAGCAGGATCAGCAACGCCAGGGCACCGTGCGCCGAGTCCAGCCAGCTTTCCAGCTCACGCCGGGCGGCTTGCAGATGCGCGCTGTGGAAAGTGTCGCGGAAGCTGGCGTCGAAAGCAGCGTCCTTGGCAAACCAGCGCTTGGGGCCGGCGTGTTGCCAGAAGTCGATGACATCCTGCGGCGTCGTCATGGTGAGTACCTGGAAAAATGATTTAGCTGACGGTATCAGAATCCAATGTTATAGGATAACGCTCCCTTACCACCCTGCCCTGTGATCACGCCCATGACCGACGCTGTTCCCCTGCGCCAACGCCTGCTTTCCATCGACGCCCTGCGCGGCCTGGTGATCCTGTTCATGCTCCTCGACCATGTGCGCGAAACCTTCCTGCTGCACCGCCAGGTCAGCGACCCGATGGCCATCGACAGCACCGAGCCCGCACTGTTTGCCAGCCGCACCCTCGCCCACTTGTGCGCGCCGGTGTTTGTGTTGCTCACCGGGCTGTCGGCCTGGCTCTACGGCCAGAAGTACCAGGGCCGTCGCGATGTGTCGGCGTTCCTGTTCAAGCGTGGGCTGTTCCTGGTGGTGCTGGAGTTCACCCTGGTCAACTTCGCCTGGACCTTCCAACTGCCGCCCAGCGTGATCTATATGCAAGTCATCTGGGCGATTGGCGTGAGCATGATCGCCCTTGCGGCGCTGGTGTGGTTGCCGCGCCCGCTGCTGGTCGTGTTGGCGGTGGTGATCATTGCCGGGCACAACCTGCTGGATGGGCTGCACTTCGAGGCCGGTTCGGCACTGCATATTCCGTGGACAATCCTGCATGAGCGCAGTTGGATCGAAGTGGGCGCGTCGCTGCGCCTGCGCGTCACTTATCCGGTGCTACCGTGGATCGGCGTGATCGCCCTGGGCTACAGCCTCGGCCCCTGGTTTGCCAAAGACATGCAGCCGGCGCAGCGCCAGCGTTATCTATGGCTGGGCGGTGCAAGTGCATTGATAGGGTTCGTGGTAGTGCGAGCGGTCAATGGGTATGGCGAAAAACCATGGCAAGCCTATGACAACGGCGTGCAAACCCTGATGAGCTTTTTCAACATTACCAAGTACCCGCCTTCGTTGTTGTTTCTGGCACTGACGCTGGGGATTGGGCTACTGCTGTTGCTGGCGTTCGAGAAGGCGGGAAGCAAGCGCTGGATCAGCATGCTCGTCACCTTCGGTGCAGCGCCTATGTTCTTCTATCTGCTGCACCTGTACGTGCTGAAAATCCTCTACGTCACGTGTGTGGCACTGTTTGGCCTGACTCACGGCAACTACTTCGGCTCCGACGGCATGGGCGCCATTTGGCTGGTGGCGTTGCTGCTGCCGCTGGCGCTGTACGCGCCGGTACATTGGTTCGCCGGGCTCAAGGCCCGGCGCCGCGACCTGGCCTGGCTCAAGTACCTGTAGAAACTCGATCTATGCGTGAGTCGAGGTGACAAGATCCATTCATGTTGCGACCAGATGCGCATAAAACGCGTGAAACATGAAATACGCACACACCGCCAGCGCCAGGCCCATGCAACGGTTGAACACGGTAAACGCCGACGCCCCGTTGATCCGCCGTCCCAGCATTGCGCCAAGCAACGCATAGAGCCACGGCGCGCCAAACGCGCCAAAAGCCAGCAACGCCGACACCAGTGCAATCGACACCCCGGTGATATGCGCGGCCGGCAGCATGACGCTGGTGATCGGCAACACCGCCATGATGCCCTTGGGGTTGAGCAACTGGATCACCAAGCCGTTCCAGAACGTGAGGGTCTTGGCCGGTGCGGTAGAGACTTTTTCATCGACCACCGTGCGCGCGGTGAACACTTGATAAGCCAGGTACAAGGTGTACACGCCGCCAACCAACGAAACATAGGGCAACGCCACCTGGGAAATGATCGCCTCGCCGGTGTAGCCGAACAGCACGAACAACACCAGCATCGCGCAGCCCACGCCGATGAAAAACCCGGTGGAGCGCCGGAACTGACCGGTGAGCCCGGCGTTGAGGCCCATGAAATTCACGGGACCGGGGCTGTACATGACGCTGAAGGCGTAGAGGAAGATGTCCATGGAAGACCTGCAGTAGAAAGAGTGTGGCGAGTCTACTGAGGGGAGATGGGGGGATTCTTGTATGTTTGTGGTTGGGCTGGATGGAGAGGCTGCGCATCCGAGCGGGAGCAAGCTCACTCGCCACAGGTATAGTGTTTGCCGGACCCTTCAGGACAAAACCAGACATGGATGTATTCACCCAAGGCAGTTGCCTCTGCGGCGCAATCACTTATCACGTTTCGACACCGCTCAAGGCCGTCACCCACTGCCACTGCAAAAAATGCCAGAAAGGGCATGGCGCTGCGTTCGCGACGTATGCCAGCGCGCGCCGATCAGAAGTGACGATCCGGGCTGTGCGTGACACGCTGAAAAGCTATGAATCTTCGCCAGGTATCACCCGTCAATTCTGCTCGGAATGTGGTTCATCGCTGTTCTGGAGCGACGCTGAAGGAAAGTATCCAGAGTGGATTTCGATTGCGCTGGGCACGCTCGATACCCCCTTCAAGGTAAAGAACCAGGCGCACAGTTGCATTGAGTCCAAGGCACCCTGGCTTGGTGGACAGTTCCTTTGAGTCCGCTCAACGCAAACGTCTCGATACGCAAACTGGAGCAACTCCCGGCGCAGATCCGAGCCCTCGAAGCGCAGGCAGTCGCCGAAGGCTTCCGGTTCCTGACACGATTGATCACGGAGTGGGAAGACGGCTCCAATCGATTTGATCGGCCGGGTGAATGCTTTCTGGGAATGTTTTGTGACGGGCGGTTGATCGCCGTCGGTGGTCTTTCTTGTGATCTCGTCGCGGGATCAGGGGTTGGACGGCTTCGCCGGGTATACGTAGAACGTACTTACCGTGGGCGACAGGCTGGTAAGGCCTTGGTGGTGCAGCTGCTGGAAAATGCTGCCGTGCATTTTCACAAAGTACGTCTGTCCACCGACACATCGGAGGCCGCAGCTTTTTATGTTCGATGCGGTTTTGATCAGGTGGCTGATGACACCGCCACCCACGTAAAAAGCTTGAAAAACGGCTGAAACGGATGCTGCCGGCTGCGCAACACACAATAAAAATGGGGATCGTCGAGCTTCAGCGAGGCTACGATGGAGGTGTGTCAGCGGCATCTCTATCGGCAGTGCCGCCGTCATCGCGGCCTAGCTGGGGCTCGACGGCTCCCACAGTGGGTTTTGCAGTGCTTGAAAGGTCGTTACATCAACGGAATCGAATAACTCACGAACACCCGATTCTGATCCTGGTCCCGCGCCACTTCACTGCGCGACACACCGTTGCGCCAGCCGAACCCGACGTTCTTGAACGTGCCGCTCTGCACCACGTAATCCAGCGAGATATCGCGCTCCCACTCGCTGGCATCGTTGCCGCTGGCAGTGAGAATGTGCTCGCCCTTCAAGTACATCACCGACGCCTTCAGGCCCGGCACGCCAAGCGAGGCGAAGTCATAGGCGTATTGGGCAAAGGCCGTGCGTTCGCCGGCCTGGATGAAGGTCTGCACGGTACGGTCGGTGTAGAGGTACAGGCTGGAACCGCCCTCCCCTTTGTTGACCAGGCCGCCCTGGTTGAGTTGGGCGAAGTTGCTGTCATCCGAGACTTGCTGGTAACCGGCGGTGATCGCGTGCGGGCCCAGGGAGTAGATGAACGCTGCGCTCCAGGTGTTGTTGTCGATTTCACCCGTGCCGTTCTTGGTATAGCCGCCGAGCTTGTAGCCTTCGGCACGGCCGGCGACGCTGCTGTTCTTGCCGTCGGAGGTGGTCTTGAAGTAGCGCAGGTCAGTTTTCAATGAGCCGTAGTCGCCCAGGGGCAATACATGGATCAAACCGGCGAAGTGCTGTTGGTAATAGTCTTCGAGATTGGCGTAGTAGTACTGGACCAACAGGTCCTTGGTCACCTGGTAATCGGCACCGGCGTAGTTGAATTTATTGCTTTCCTGGGTGCCACCGGCCGCCGCCAGGCCGCTGCGGTCGCTGGAACCACGGCCGGTGGTATGCTGCAGTTGGCCGCCGATCAGGGTCAGGTTATCGATGTCCTTGCTGGTGATCTGCCCGCCTTCGAACGACTGCGGCAACAGGCGCCCGTCGTTGCTCACCAGGATCGGCAGGTTCGGGCGCAGGTAGCCGTAGCGCAGTTCGCTCTTGGCGAAACGCGCCTTGGCCGTCGCGCCGCCACGGGCCCAGGTGTCGGCGGCCTTGCCGTCGTCGGTGGGGATCATCGAACTGCCCACATGACGGCCGGCGCCACTGTCGAGGGTGACGCCGAGCATGCCCACGGCATCCAGGCCGAAGCCGACAGTGCCGTCGGTAAAGCCCGACTGGTAGTTGAGGATAAATGCCTGGCCCCACTCTTCGGTCTTCGACGGTGCGGCGGCGCCGTCACGGTTGTCGTTGTTGAAGTAGAAGTTGCGCAGGCTCAAGTTGGCTTTGCTGTCACTCAGAAAATCAGCCGAGGCCAGGGGGCTCAGGGCAATGCCCAGGCCGCCGGTCAATACGCTTAACACATGCAAAGTGGCTTTCATCACAACCTCAGTCAATTAATCCATGGGCGTCATAGAACGGATACGGCCCCGGGTACTCCCCGAACACGCCGTTGTGGCTGATCAAACCCTGCTGCACGTCCCAGCGATGCAACAGATAGCCCGCCGGCTCCAGGTTGAAATGCGCGGGCGCCGCTTCTTGCAAATCCAGCACGATCTGGTGGGAGGTGCCGGGGCACACACAACTCAGGCTGCCACCGAAACGCCGCTGCATCGGCCGGTGCAGATGGCCGCACAGCAAGCGCTCCACTTGCGGATGGCGGGCAACGACTTGCTCCAGGGCGCTGGCATTGATGAAGGGTTCGCGGTCCATGTGGCCGATGCCACTGATGAACGGCGGGTGATGCAGGATCAGCAGCGTCGGTGCATCCGGGCGCAACGCCAGTTGCTCGTCCAGCCAGTGCAATTGGCTATCGAGCAACTGGCCGCCGTGGCCGCCAGGAATGGTCGAGTCAAGGCCGATCAGGCGCAGTGGATGGTCGTCGACCACCCAGTCCAGCGGGCCCTCGGCCGACAACGGCAGATACGCGTGATCACGAAATGCTTCCAGTAACGGCCCACGGCTGTCGTGATTGCCCGGCACCAGGTAGCACGGCATGTGCAGGCGCGCGAGTTCGGGGTGCAGCACGGCGTATTCATCGGCGCGGCCGAAGTCCACCAGGTCACCGCTGATGACCACAATGTCGGGCCGTGGGTGGCTGGCGTTCAAGTGGTCGACGGCGCGGCGCAGTGCGCCTAACGTATCGACAACCCCGTAAGTGAGACGCTGGCCGGCTTTAAGGTGCAGGTCGCTGATCTGCGCGACGAGAAACGGACGATTCACGATAGAGTCTCAAGCATTCAGGGTGAACAACATGTGCGGCGCGATCGCCAGGGCAATCGGTGCGCCGACGGCGTACAGCTGGTTGTCGCTGCTGTCGACCAGCAGCGGTTGCGGGCCGCCCACATCCACCAGCAGGCGGCTTTGCGCGCCTTGGAAGAACTGCGCCAGCAGGTGGCCGTGCAAGTGCCCTTCGCTCTCCATCACCCTCAGGTGTTCGGGGCGGCAATAGACGGTGCTGGGCAGGTTGACGTCATGCCACGGCAACTCGCCGCCACAGACTTTCAAACCATGGGCCGATGGCTCGAGCACGGCAAAGGCATTGAGGTTGCCGACAAAGCCCGCGACGAAGGCATTGGCCGGTTTCTGGTAGATGTCACGCGGACTGGCCAATTGCGCGACACGTCCGTGCTCCATCACCAGGATGCGGTCGCCCAGGGCCATGGCTTCGCCCTGGTCGTGGGTGACGAACACCGAGGTGATGCCCAGGCCGCGCAGCAACTCATTCAGCTCGCTGCGCAGGCGTTCGCGCAGTTGCGCATCCAGGGCGGCCAGCGGTTCGTCCAGCAGCAACACTTTCGGGCGCGGCGCCAACGCACGCGCCAAGGCCACGCGCTGGCGCTGGCCGCCGGAGAGCTCATGGATGCTGCGTTTGCCGTGGTGCTGCAAGCCCACCAGTTCCAGCAACTCGTCGCAGCGCTGGTTACGCTCCACCACCGACATACCGCGAATCTTCAAGCCATAAACGATATTCCCGGCCACATCCAGGTTGGGAAACAGCGCGTAATTCTGGAACACCATGCCCACATCGCGGCGTTCGATGGGCAGGCGCGTCACGTCCTGGTCGCCGAACCACACCTGGCCCACATCCGGGCGTTCGAGGCCGGCGATCAGGCGCAAGGTGGTGGTTTTGCCACAGCCGGACGGACCGAGAATGGCCAGGGTTTCGCCGCCTTCGACGGTCAGGTTCAAGTCATGCACGGCCACAGTGCCGTCGGCGAACGCCTTGCGACAGCCTTGCAGGCGGATAGTGATAGCGGTCATCGACGCTCTCCACGGGACAAACGGGCACTGATGGCCTGCAGCGCAATCAACAGCGGCACGATCATCAGCAAAAAGATAAGGGTGTAGGCGCTGGCGATTTCCAGGCGCGCCGAGGCGTAGCTGTCGGCCAGGCCCACGGGCAAGGTCTTGGTCATCGGCGTGTGGAGCATCCAGGTCAGGTTGAATTCACCCAGGGACAAGGTCACCACCATCAGCACACCGGCCAGGATCCCGGCCCGGCAGTTGGGCACCACCACGCTGAAAAAGCGCTTGATCGGACCGGCCCCCAGGCTGGCCGCCGCTTCCTCCAGCACCGGCAGTTGCTGGCGCTGCATCACCGCCATCACCGGGCGTACCAGGAACGGCAGGGTGAACAGCACATGGCCGACCAGGATGAACAGCCAACTGCTGCGAAAACCGCCGAATTGGCCGTAGGTCAACAGCAACGCCAACGCACTGGCCAACCCCGGCATGGCCACCGGCAGCACCATCAACTCTTCAAAGGCGCGGCTGAAGCGGTTGTTCATGCGCACCAAGGCGTAGGCCGCCGGCACGCCAATCACGCAGACGCACACCGCGCAGGCCAGCGCCAGTTGCAGCGACAACCACACGGTGGGCGAATATGCCTGCCACACCTGCACCAGCCAATCGAAGGTCAAGCCACTGGACAGGCCGACGAAGAAATTGCGGGTCAGCCCGGCCAGCAGCGACATCAGCACCGGCACCAGCATGAAGGCGCACACCACCAGGGTGAACAGCAGTTGCAACACAAACAGTGATGAGCGCTTCACAGCACAGTCCCCGAATTTTTCACCAGCCGTCGCGTGAGCAGCAGCACGGCCCAGGTCACCGCGCCAAGCACCACCGACAGTGCGGCCGCCACGGCGAAGTTGGCGTAGTTGGTGAACACGTTGTAGATCGCCACCGGGGTGACGTTCAGGCGCGTGCCCAAGGTAAAGGCGGTGCCGAAGGCGCCCATGGAGGTGGCGAAACAGATCGCCCCGCAGGAGGCCAGCGCCGGCGCCAGGCCTGGCACGATCACATCGCACACCACTCGCCAATGCCCGGCGCCCAGGGAATGGGCGGCTTCTTCCAGGCTGCGGTCGAGGCTCTCGCATGCCGCCATTACCGTGAGGATCACCCGTGGGATCGAGAAATACAGGTAGCCCACGAACAGCCCCGCCAGCGAGTAGGCGAAGATCCAGCGCTCACCGGCCAATTGCAGGCCCAGTGAGGCGAGCAGGCCTTGACGGCCAGCCAGCAGAATCACCAGGAAACCCACCACCACGCCGGGAAACGCCAGGGGAAACGTGAGCAATGCCACCAGCGCCGAACGCCCGAAAAACTGCTGCCGGGCGAGGAACACCCCGCTGATGCCGCCGATCAGCAGCGCCACCAGTGTCACCACCACCGCCAGCAGCAGGGTTTGCCCAAGGCTGCCCAGGTACTGCGCACTGCTGAGCACCTGCCAGTAGCCGCTGCCATGGCTGTCGCGGCTCTCGGCGCCGAGCACCATCAGGTGCGCCAGCGGCAGCAGCCAGAACGCGAGCAGCACCGCAAAGGCCGGGGCCAGTGCCCAGGCTGCGTGTCTTGCCGATGCGGCCACTTACTTGACCTCGTTCAGGTAACGGGCGGCGAAGGCTTCCTGCACAGCGGCCATTTTTTCGTAGTCCACCACGCCGGCGCGGGCGTAGTCGCTGTCGGGCAGGAACTGTGCGGCCACCTCCACCGGCATCTTCATCGGCCGTACCGGACGCAGGTAGGCTTTGGCCCAGAGCGCCTGGCCTTCGTCCGACAGCACGAAGTCGAGGACCTTTTCTGCGTTGGCGCGGTGCGGCGCGTTGGCCACCAGGCTCATCACGTAGGGCACGCTGATGCTGCCTTCCTGGGGAATCACGAAGGCGACGTTGGCCTTGTCTTTGTAGCGCGCGCGATAGGCGTTGAAGTCGTAGTCCACCAGGATCGGCAACTCGCCGGACAGCACCCGCGCATAGGCGGTCTGCTTGGGCACGATGGGCGCGTTTTTCGCCAGTTTCTGGAAGTAGTCGATGGCCGGCGCGAAGTTGTCCAGGTCGCCGCCCATGGCGCGGTTGATCGCCACCGCCGACACGTAGCCAACGAAGGCACTGGACGGGTCGAGGTAACCGACCATGCCTTTGTATTCAGGCTTGAGCAGGTCGGCCCAGCTTTGCGGCACCGGCAGACCACCGAGCGCATCGACGTTGACCATGATGCCCAAGGTGCCGGAGTGGATCGCGAACCAATGGCCGGCCGGGTCTTTCAGCCCGGCGGGAATCTGCTCCCAGGCCTTGGGTTTGTAGGTGCCGACCACCTCGGCCTTTTGCGCCTGCAGGCCGAAGGTCACGCCGTAGTAAACGACGTCGGCCACCGGTGCGGCTTTCTCTGCCACCAACTGCGCCAGGGATTGGCCGGAGTTCTTGTTGTCCAAGGGCACTTGCACGCCGGTGCTGGCGGCGATGGCCTTGAGCTGGGTGGCCCAGTCGGCCCAGTCCGGCGGGCAGTTGTAGCAGATCGCGGTTTCGGCGGCCTGGGCCAGGCTGGCCACACCGCACAGCAGCACGGCGGCCAGTGTTTTACGGAATGCGCGCATCAGGGGTTTCCTCGTGGGGTTGAGTGCTTTCGCCCGGCCGGATATGGCAAGGCAGGCAATGGGACGTCGGGGCATGGCCGGCGATCTGCGCCAGCAGTTGGTCAATCACGGTGCTGGCCAGCAGCGCAATCGGCTGCACCACGCTGCACAGGGTCGGGTGCATCTGGGTGCCGAGGCTGATGCCATCGAAGCCCATCACCGAGAGTTGTTCGGGCACGTTCCAGGCGTTGCGGCGCAGTTCGGCGATCAGGCTGATGGCCAGGAAGTCGTTGGAACACAGCAGTGCGGTGGGTGCCTCCTCGCCTTGGAGGAATGGCGCGATGGCGGCGAATTCCGCCTGGGTGTGTGCCGGCATTTCGATGACCGGATGCGCTGGCAAACCGTATTCGCGCATCGCCTCGCAATACCCGGCGTAGCGCAGGCGCGCACGGTCCGACTGCAAGGCGGGACCGGCGACCATGCTGATGCGGCGGTGCCCCGCTTGCAGCAAATAACGCGTGGCCAAGGCCATGCCCGCGCGGTTGTCCACCGACACAGCGCTGTAGCTGGGGTTGCTGGGTTGGTGGTAGGCCAGCACAAACGGGGTTTTCTCTGTATTCAGGCTGCTGAGCACGACGTTGCTTTCAGCATCCGTGACCGTCAGCACCAGGCCGTCCACGCGCTGGCGCAACAACTCTTCCACCACAATGCTTTCGCGCTCGCTGTTGTAGTCGGTAGTCGCCAACAGCAGGCTGTAGCCGCGTGCACGTGCCGCGCGCTCCATGGCCTGGAACTGTTCGGCGAACACCGGGTTGAGCAGGTTGGGCACCACCACGCCGATCAACCGGGTGGTTTGCAG
Source organism: Pseudomonas sp. DR208 (assembly GCF_019823005.1). Lineage (NCBI taxonomy): Bacteria > Pseudomonadati > Pseudomonadota > Gammaproteobacteria > Pseudomonadales > Pseudomonadaceae > Pseudomonas > Pseudomonas sp. DR208. The sequence goes on along the minus strand of NZ_CP081944.1, from coordinate 2,956,777 downwards.
GCGCAATTGGCGGCCCAGCAGATTGGGCCGGAACCCCAACTCACGGGCGGCGGCGAACACCTGCTCACGGGTGGTCGGGCGCACCTGGTCGGGGGAGGCAAAAGTGCGGGCGGCGGTGGCGCGGGATACGCCGGCCAGCCGCGCGACGTCTTTCAGGTCAGTCATTGTCACTCGCTTGAGATCGATCTCATTGGCGAGGACAGTAGCGGCGGAATGTGGCAATTCGGCGTTAGGGTGATGACAGTTTGATGTCGGTGGACCCGATATACAGGGGCCAAACTGTCGGAGGGGGCTTGCCCCCGATGGCAGTGGATCAGTACTGGATTGGGTGGCTGATACACTGCCATCGGGGGCAAGCCCCCTCCCACATTGGATCGGTGCCCATCCATAGATGGTCATACTCGGAGGGTAGGGTCACAAACCGGACGCAGCAAAATCCGCCCACTAACCTTTCGATTCGATCCAAGTGCGGGCACAATGCGTGTCCTTTTTTGGCAGGCACCGCCGCAGGCTCTCAAAAATGATCAAAACGCCGTACTACCTCATCGATAAACAGAAGCTTCTGGTCAACATGCAGAAGATTGCTTACGTGCGCGAACAGTCCGGCGCCAAGGCCCTGCTGGCGCTCAAGTGCTTTGCCACCTGGTCGGTGTTCGACCTGATGCAGCAATACATGGACGGCACCACCTCGTCGTCGCTGTACGAGTTGAAGCTCGGCCGCCAGAAGTTCGAAGGTGAAGCCCACGCCTACAGCGTGGCCTGGGCCGACGATGAAATCGAAGAGATGCTGGATAACTGCGACAAAATCATCTTCAACTCCATCAGCCAACTGCAGCGCTTTGCCGAACGCAGCGAAGGCAAGACCCGCGGCCTGCGCGTCAACCCGCAGGTGAGCAGCTCCGACTACCTGCTGGCCGACCCGGCGCGTCCGTTCAGCCGCCTGGGCGAATGGGACCCGGTGAAGATCGAAGGTGTGATCGAGCAGATCTCTGGCTTCATGTTCCACAACAACTGCGAGAACGGCGACTTCAGCCTGTTCGACAAGATGCTCGGCGTCATCGAAGAACGCTTCGGCGCGCTGCTGCACAAGGTTGAGTGGGTCAGCCTCGGCGGCGGCATCCACTTCACCGGTGAAGACTATGCCGTGGACGCGTTCTGCGCCCGCCTGAAGGCATTCTCCGAGAAGTACGGCGTGCAGGTGTACCTGGAACCCGGCGAAGCGGCGATCACCAACAGCGCCTCGTTGGAAGTGACCGTGCTCGACACCCTCTACAACGGCAAGCACCTCGCCGTGGTCGACAGCTCCATCGAAGCCCACCTGCTGGACCTGCTGATCTACCGCCTCAACGCCAAGCTGGCACCAAGCGACGGTGAACACACCTACATGGTGTGCGGCAAATCCTGCCTGGCCGGAGACATCTTCGGCGAGTATCAATTTGATCGTCCGCTGGCCATCGGCGATCGGCTGTCGTTCATCGACACCGCAGGCTACACCATGGTCAAGAAAAACTGGTTCAACGGCCTGAAAATGCCGTCCATCGTAGTGAAACAACTCGACGGTACAGTCGAGATGGTTCGTGAATTTGGTTACGACGACTACCTGTCCAGCCTTTCGTAAGCTGGCGGATAAAGGAGAGATAAAGCAATTGAAAAAGAACGTTCTTATCATTGGTGCAGGAGGTGTCGCCAAGGTGGTGGCCCACAAGTGCGCGCAGCACAACGACGAACTCGGTCGTATTGCTATCGCGTCGCGCAACATCTCCAAATGCCAGGCCATCATCGACAGCGTCAAGGCCAAGGGTAGCCTCAAGGTACCCGCCGATATCCAAGCCTTCGCGCTGAACGCCCTGGACGTGGAAGCGACCAAGGCCCTGATCCGCGAGACCGACTCGCAGATCGTCATCAACGTCGGTTCCGCGTTCCTCAACATGTCGGTTTTGCGGGCCTGCATCGACACCGGCGTTGCATACCTCGACACCGCCATCCACGAAGAGCCGGGCAAGGTCTGCGAGACCCCGCCGTGGTACGGCAACTACGAATGGAACCACCTGGAAGAGTGCAAACAGAAGAACATCACCGCCATCCTTGGCGTGGGCTTCGACCCGGGTGTCGTCAACGCGTATGCCGCGCTGGCGCAGCAACAGCATTTCGACCGCATTGATTCGATCGACATCCTCGACGTCAATGCCGGCTCCCATGGCAAATATTTCGCCACCAACTTCGACCCGGAAATCAACTTCCGCGAGTTCACCGGACAGGTGTGGAGCTGGCAGAACAGCCAGTGGACCAGCAACACCATGTTCGAAGTCAAACGCACCGATGATCTGCCGGTTGTCGGTTCGCAGAACCTCTACCTCACCGGCCACGATGAAGTGCACTCGCTGTCGAAAAACCTCGACGTGCCCAACGTGCGTTTCTGGATGAGCTTCGGCGAACACTACATCAACGTGTTCACCGTGCTGAAAAACCTCGGCCTGCTTTCCGAAAAACCGGTCACCACCGCCGAAGGCCTGGAAGTCGTGCCGCTGAAACTGGTCAAGGCCGTGCTGCCCGACCCGTCTTCGCTGGCCCCCGGCTACACCGGCAAGACCTGCATCGGCGACCTGGTCAAGGGCACCAAGAACGGCCAGCCCCACGAGATATTCATCTACAACGTGGCGTGCCATGAAGAAGCCTTTGCCGAGACTGACAGCCAGGGCATCTCCTACACCGCAGGCGTGCCACCAGTGGCCGCTGCACTGCTGGTGGCCCGTGGCGAGTGGGATGTGAAGCACATGGCCAACGTCGAGGAACTGCCGGCCGAGCCGTTCCTGAAGGCGCTGGATGTGATGGGGTTGCCGACTCGGATCAAAGACGAGAACGGTGATCGGGCTTGGGATGCGATTGCCTGAATAGGCAGCTGCAAGTGGGAGGGGGCTTGCTCCCGATAGCGGTAGACCAGTCACACCTGTGTTGACTGAGACACTGCAATCGGGGGCAAGCCCCCTCCTACATTGGGTTTCAGGGTGTCTGTTATTCCAGGTTACGGGCCGAGTTGCTCAGTGCCCTTGAGCATTGCAGAAGCGCCGGCGCCAACTGTTTCTCTGCATCCGCCCGAGTCCAGCGGCTGGTCGGCGCCACCACATGCACCGCCGCCACCGGTCGACCATTGGCACCCAGCACGGGGGCGCCGATGGTCATGTCGCCCAGGAACAGCTCCTGGCCATTGACCGCATAGCCCTGCTCACGCACCTGCTGCAACGACGCCATGATTTCGTCGACTTCAGTCAGCGTCTGGCTGGTGTGGGCAATACGCTGACTGTTCTCGATCAACACCAGCGCTTCCTCCTGCGGCAACGCGCTCAAATACGCCCGCCCCGACGCCGTGCAGTACATCGGCACCCGCGAGCCGATCGGCATGTGCACCGGCACAAAGCCCGCGCTGACGAACCGTGCGATGTAGGTCATGTCGTAGCCCGCAGGCTCGGTGAGGCACGAGGTCTCGCCGGTCAGCCGGGTCAACTCCGACAGAAACGGATTCGCCACCTCGATCAACGAATGCGCATCCAGGTAACTGAAGCCCAACTCCAGCACCCGGGGTGTGAGTTGGTAATGCCGGGTGCGGGAGTGTTTCCGAAGGTAACCCAGGCTTTCGAGGGTAAACACCATGCGCTGGGCCGAGCTTTTGGTCATGCCGGCGGCCTCGGCCACCTCTGCAAGGCTCATGCTGCGGCGCTGTGCACTGAATGCCTTGAGCACCGACAGGCCTTTTTCCAGGGATTGGTTGTGCAGACTGTTGCGTTCTTCGGACATGGCGGACTCGCGGTCAGGTCGATCAGGCGTGGTGATATTTCTACCTCAAATCACAGAAATAGACCACTTAATATCGCATATCGATACGAACAGTTCATTTTGTCGATTTTCTATAGCGATATTCGATTTTAATCAATCGAAATGGCACAGAGCTTGCGATTTCATCGGCAGCCGCTTGCGGTACTGACTATCCGTTTTCCTTCTGGAGTAACCCGATGAACAGTCTTTCGCCCTTGTTTCGCCGCCTCGCCTTCGGTCTTTGCGCCACGCTGTGCGTCAGCGCGGTGCACGCAGAAAGTGCGTCCTCGTACAAAGTCGGTGCAACGGCCAGTGGTTCGCCGTTTACCTTCCTCGACATCAAGAGCAACAGCATCCAGGGCGTGATGGTCGATGTGGCCGAGGCCGTGGGCAAGGCCGGCGGTTTTACCAGCCAGATCGAGCAGACCAACTTCGCTGCGCTGATCCCCTCTCTCACCTCCGGCAAGTTGGATTTTATTTCCGCCGGCATGCTCGAGACCGAAGAGCGCACCAAGGTCGTCGACTTCAGCGCCCCGGTGTATGCCTACGGTGAAGGCCTGATCATCAACGCCGACGACAATACCGCCTACCCTGACCTGATGCCGCTGAAGGATCAGGTGGTCGGCGTACAGGCCGGCACCGTCTTCTATGACCAGTTGAACAAGCTCGGCATCTTCAAGGAAATCCGCACCTACGACTCCATCGGCGAGATGGTCCGCGACCTGTCCCTGGGCCGCATCAAGGCCGCCGTGGGTGACCAGCCGGTGGTCGCCTACCAGATCCGCCAGAAGCTGTTCAAAGGCGTGAAACTGGCGCCGGACTACAAGCCCACCAACGTCGGCCAGGTGTGCCTGGTGGTGCGCAAGGGTGACGCGCAAACCCTGGAGCGCCTGAACACCGCCATTGCCAGGATCAAGGCAGACGGCACCCTCGACAGCATTCTCAAGAAGTGGGGCCTCGATACCCAGGTGCGCCCATGAACCCGGCGGAGTTCCTGCAAAACGCCCAGGACTTTTTGCCGATTCTGCTGCAAGGCGCGTGGGTGACGATCCAGATCACCGTGCTGTCGTTCCTGCTCAGCAGTGCCATCGGCCTGGTGCTGGCGTTGCTCAAGCTGTCGCCGATCCGTGCACTGTCGTGGGCGGCGAGCACCATCATCAATGTGATCCGTGGGCTGCCGATCATCGTGCAGTTGTTCTACATCTACTTCGTGCTACCGGACATGGGCGTGCACCTCACCGCGTTCTACGCGGGCGTGATCGGCATGGGCATCGCCTACTCGGCGTACCAGGCCGAGAACTTCCGCACGGGCATCATTGCCGTCGAACAGGGCCAGCGTGAAGCCGCCGAAGCACTGGGCATGCGCTCGGCGCTGATGATGCGCCGGGTGATCATGCCGCAAGCGTTTCGCATCGCCCTGCCGCCGTACGGCAACACGTTGGTAATGATGCTCAAGGACTCGTCGCTGGTGTCCACCATCACCGTCGCGGAGATGACCCGCCAGGGCCAACTGATCGCCTCGTCGACCTTCCAGAACATGACCGTCTACACCCTGGTCGCCCTGCTCTACCTGCTGATGAGCCTGCCGCTGGTGTACGGCCTGCGCCGCATGGAACAACACCTGGGCCGGAGGAAAAAAGCATGATCGAGATTCGCCAACTGCAAAAACATTACGGCAGCCACCGCGTGCTGCACGGCGTAGACCTCGACGTGGCCAAGGGCGAAGTGGTGTGCCTGATCGGGCCGTCGGGCTCGGGCAAATCCACTTTGCTGCGCTGCATCAACGCGCTGGAAGCCTATGACGGCGGGCACATCAACGTGTTCGGCGAAACCGTGCAGCGCGGCAGCAAGAGCGTGCACGCCCTGCGCAGCCGCATGGGCATGGTGTTCCAGCGCTTCAACCTGTTCCCCCATCGCACCGTGCTGGAGAACGTGATGGAAGGCCCGGTGTACGTCAAAGGCGAGCCGCCCAGGCAGGCTCGCGAAGAAGCCCTGGTGCTGCTGGAAAAAGTCGGCCTGAGCGCCAAGGCCGAGGCCTACCCGGAGCAGCTCTCCGGCGGCCAGCAACAACGCGTGGCCATCGCCCGTGCCCTGGCGATGAAACCCGAAGCCATGCTGTTCGATGAACCCACCTCGGCCCTCGACCCTGAACTGGTCGGTGATGTGCTGGCGGTGATGCGCACCCTCGCCGATGAGGGCATGACCATGATCGTCGTCACTCACGAAATGGGCTTTGCACGGGAAGTGGCCGACCGCGTGTGCTTCCTGCATGGCGGCTACATCGTCGAAAGCGGGCCGGCCGAACAGGTGCTGGGCAACCCGCAGCATGCGCGGACCCAGGACTTCCTGCGGCGCGTGCTGCACCCCACCGGCAACACGCGGAGCCTGTCATGAAGACTTTGTGGTCAGCCACGGCTCCATCTGTCGTGCCGACGCCGGCCTTGAGCGAGTCGGTGAAGGTGGACGTGGCGATTGTCGGCGCGGGGTATACCGGCTTGTCGACGGCGCTGCATTTGGCCGAGCGCGGCGTCAGCGTGTGCGTACTGGAGGCCAACGAGCCGGGCTGGGGTGCGTCCGGACGCAACGGCGGACAGGTCAACCCGACGCTCAAATACGATCCGCAGCAACTGGTGCGGATGTACGGAGCGGAGCGCGCCGAACCGTTGATCTCGACTGTATCGAACTCGGCCGACCTGGTGTTCAAGCTGATCGAAAAACACGGCATCGATTGCGCGCCGGTACGCAAGGGCTGGATGCAGGTGTCGTACAGCGAAAAAGGCGTGGCCGGGTTGCACGCACGGGCAGATCAATGGGCCAGGCGCGGTGTACCGGTGCAGCGCCTGGATGCCGCAGCGGTGGCTTCGCGCATGGGCAGTGAGGCGTTTGCCGGTGGCTGGCTGGACGGTCGCGCCGGGGCGATTCAGCCGTTGGCGTATGCCCGTGGCTTGGTGGGTGCGGCGTTGGCGGCGGGTGTGCGGATCCATGGGCAAAGCGCGGTGACCGGGTTGCAGCGCCAGGGTTGCGGCTGGCAATTGCAGACGGCTGGCGGTGCGCAGGTCACGGCCGATCAAGTGGTGTTGGCCACCAACGGCTACAGCGGCAACCTGTGGCCGGGCATGGCGCAGAGCATCCTGGCGGCGAACAGTTTTATCGTCGCCACCAAACCCTTGAGCGGGCGAGCGGCGGACAGCATCTTGCCGGGGCAGGAAACCGTCTCCACCGCACAACGGCTGCTGCTGTACTTTCGCAAAGACAGCCATGGCCGCTTGCTGATGGGCGGACGCGGGCTGTTCAACGACCCCACGTCACCCACGGATTTCGCCCACCTGGAACGCTCGCTGGCACTGCTGTTTCCGCAATTGGGGCCACTGGAATTCGAGTATCGCTGGGCGGGCCGTATTGCGATCACGCGGGACTTCATGCCCCATGTGCACCAGCCCGCACCGGGGTTGACGTTGGCACTGGGCTGCAATGGCCGTGGCATCGCGCTGTGTACCAGCCTGGGGCAGCAATTGGCGGGGCGGTTGTGCGACAGCACGGCGGAGTTCGCCTATCCGGTAACACCGTTGCAGCGCTTGCCGATGCATGGGTTGCAGCGGTTTTACATTGGGGCGGGGGTGGCGTGGTATAGCTTGCTGGATCGGCTCAATTGGAGCTGAACAGAGCCCTCACTCACACCACTCCCCATGTGGGAGTGGGCTTGCCCGCGATGGCGATGTGTCAGCCACTGGATGTGTTGGCTGATGTACCGCCATCGCAGGCAAGCCAGCTCCCACACTGGTTCTCCTTTTCCGGGAGACCCTATTACACCCGTAAAGCGATCAATACTCTCAATCGCCAACGGCGATCGCTCCCATGAACGGGGCGCGCCCTCAAAACACCGACCACCCAATCCGCTCACTCAACAATTCCAACGCCTTCATCCCCGCCAGCGAGTTCCCCGCCGTATTCAACTCCGGCGACCACACGCACACTGTAAATTGCCCCGGCACCACCGCGACAATCCCGCCGCCCACCCCGCTCTTGCCCGGCAAGCCCACGCGATAGGCAAAATTGCCCGCTTCGTCGTACAGCCCGCTGGTGGCCATGATCGAGTTGACCTGCTTGGTCTGACGCGCCGTTAAAATCTGTTCGCCGCTGTGGGCACTCGTGCCTTCGTTGGCCAGGAAGCTGAATGCCTTGGCCAAGTCCAGGCAGCTCATCTGCAAGGCGCAGTAGTTGAAATAGCTGTGCAGCACCGCGTCCACGTCGTTGTGGAAGTTGCCAAAGGATTTCATCAGGTAGGCCATGGCGGCGTTGCGGGCACCGTGCTGGGCCTCGGATTCGGCGACGACGCTGTTGACCAGGATCTGCGGGTTGCCCGACAGGCGCCGGACGAAATCGCGCATCGACAAGATCGGCACGGCGAAGCGCGATTGGTTGATGTCGCAGATCACCAGCGCACCGGCGTTGATGAACGGATTACGCGGGCGGCCACGTTCGAACTCCAGCTGCACCATGGAGTTGAACGGCTGCCCGGAAGGCTCATGGCCCAGGCGTTCCCAGATGGTTTCGCCACCATGGTCGATGGCCTGCACCAGGCTGAACACCTTGGAAATGCTCTGCACCGAGAACAGCGTGTCGGCGTCACCGGCGCAATAGGCCGAGCCGTCGTTGCCATACACGGCGATGCCCAATTGGTTGGCAGGCACATCGGCCAATGCCGGGATGTAATCGGCGACTTTGCCGAGGCCGATCAGGGGGCGCACTTCGTCGAGGATCGACTCCAGCAGCGCCTGCATGTCTTGTCCAGTCATCTGTCTTTGAATCGGTGGTAAGCGGGGCGCGGAGGATACCTGAAACACGCAGGTCAAGCTTGATCAGGGGCGCTTCGCACCCCAACGCGGGACAAGCCCGCTCGCCACAGAGGGAGTGGGGACTCCCTCGCCGCAGCTCAATGTTGCGTGCGCTCAAAAGTGCGCCACATCCGACACCCGCTCATCCAGCACATCCCGCGCCAGTGCCCAGGCCCGGTCACGGGATTCCACCACCAGCAACGGATAACCCCAGGCCTTGCCGAACATCGCGGCAAACGGCTTGAGCGCCAGGCGCTGCGCGGCACTGGGCTCGACCTGGATCATGCCTTTGACGTAGGTATGCAGCGCCTGTTTGTTTTTCTTCATCCAGATCGACGCTTGCTTGCGCTCCTCATGGGAGTGTTCGTGATTGTTCTCGTCCACGGATTTTTCGTGCAGCAGCAGGAAGGGTTGCTGGCGGGCCAGCAGGCTTTCGAACACGGCGAAGGCATCCTCCGGCCCGCCTTCATTGGGCGCATCAAAGACGATTTTCACCACCGGGAATGTTGAACTGTCGAGTCGCATGGCCGAGCTCCTTGTTGAGAATTGATCTCACTATAGGTCTCAAGCCGCTGGACGGCATTGCACAGAATAGCCAGACTGTTTCGCAATTCAGCCAACCTGCGATCCCTTGTCATGAAACACCATCGCCTGGAAATGCACGATCCGTCACTGTCCAGAGACGCCGACGTATTCCCCCGCGCCGTAGTGGCCGTAGGGGCCACCGCCACGTCGGATACCTGGGAACATACCCAGCATGCCCATCGCAAAGGCCAACTGATGTACACCTTGCGCGGGGTCATCCATTGCGAGATTGAGGCCGGTATCTGGATCGTGCCGCCGCAATGCGCGCTGTGGATTCCCGGCGGAACGCCCCACGCGGCACGGGGGGCTGGCGCTGCGGAAGTCTATTGCCTGCTGATCGACCCCGATGCCGCCTGCGCCCTGCCCCGGCAATGCTGCACGCTGGCGGTGTCGGCCCTGCTGCATGAGCTGATCAGCAAGGCGGTGAGTTTCCCGCAACTGTATGACGATCACGGCGCCCAGGGCCGTTTGATCAGTACCTTGCTGGATGAATTGGCCGTCGCGCCTGTTGAAGCCCTGCACCTGCCCATGCCACAAGATCCGCGCCTGCGTCGCCTGGCCGACAGCCTGCTGGCTGAACCGGCGGACAAGTCCACCCTCGGTCAATGGGCGGTGCGCATCGGCATGAGCGAACGCAGCATGACGCGTCTGCTGCTGGGGGAACTGGGCCTGAGTTTTGGCCGTTGGCGCCGGCAGTTGCATGTAATCCTGTCGCTGCAACGCCTGGCCAGGGGTGAGAGCGTGCAACGCGTGGCCCTGGACCTGGGCTATGAGAACGCCAGCGGTTTTATCACCATGTTCCGCAAGACGGTAGGCCAGCCGCCGGCGCGTTACCTGGCGGACCGCGCCGGGGCGTTGAGCTCGCTGGCCCCGGCGACGATTGCGCTGAACTGAAGGGGCGGCTACCCGGATCTGCAGGCCTGCTCGCCACACAGTCAACTGTCCAGATCAGCCAAGCCCAAATGCTCACGCAACGTCGCCCCTTCATACGCGGTGCGGAACAGCCCCTTGCGCTGCAAATGCGGAATCACGCTCTCGACAAACTCCGTGAACGAACCCGGCAAATACCCCGGAGAGATCACAAACCCGTCGCAACCGCCCTGCTCGAACAGCTCGGCCAGTTGATCGGCAATCTGCGCGCCGGTACCCACCAATTGCGGCACGCGCACGCTGCTGGCAAAGATGCGCCCGAGTTGTTCCAGGGTGGTTTGCGGGCCTTGCATCAACAGCTTTTCCGCCGCAGCCGGGTGGATCAGCGACGACTGGGCGATCTCGGCCAGTGTCGCCGAAAGCGGGAATGGCGACAGGTCCACATTCAACTGCGAGGCCAGTGTCACCAGCCCCAGTTCCGGACGGGCCAGCGCATTGTGCCGATCGCGCTTGGCGCGGGCCTCGGCCTCGCTGCCCCCCATGAACGGCATCACCGCCGTCAGCACTTTGCAGCTGTCGGCGTCGCGCCCCTGCTGCACCACCTGGGCACGCACGTCATCGCGGAATGCACGCATGGCCGCCAAGTGCGGATGGATAGTGAAGATCGCCTCGGCCCAACGCGCACCGAAGCGCCGACCACGCCCGGAAGAACCAGCCTGGATCAGTACCGGTCGGCCCTGGGGCGTGCGCGGGATATTCAGCGGGCCTTCGACCCTGAACCACTCGCCCTGGTGCTGCACCGAACGGATCAATCCAGGGTCTGCCAGCACGCCGCTTTCGCGGTTCAGTTTAAGCGCGTCCTTGCCCCAGCTGTTCCACAGTTTCAGCGCAACTTCAACAAACTCATCGGCGCGGTCGTAGCGCAGGTCGTGCTCCAGGTGCTTGTCCTTGCCGAACAGGCGACCCTCGCTGTCGTTCATCGAGGTGACGATGTTCCACGCCGCGCGGCCCCTGGACAGGTGGTCGAGGGTGGCGAATTCACGGGCGATGTGCGCCGGTTCGTAATAGGTGGTGGACCGCGTTGCGCCCAGGCCCAGCCTGCTGGTCTTGCCGACCAGGTAAGACAGGATCGGCAACGGGTCCAGACGCGTGGCGTCCTGGGCGCCGTAGCGCAAGGCCAACTCGCGCGAGCCGCCCATCTGGTCGCCCACGGCCAGGCGGTCGGCGAAGAACAGGAAGTCGAACAGCCCCTCTTCCACCACCTTGGCGACCCGCGCGTAGTACTCCGGGTCGAGGTAATTGCCGACGGTTTCAGGATGGCGCCACACCGCGTGGCTGTGCACCACCGGCCCACTCAACAGGAACGCGGATAAATGGATCTGGCGGCTCATGGCTTGGGCGTCCACACGGTAATGGCGCTGACCTGCAACGGCTTGGGAATCAGCTTGGCGGCGTAATAGGTGTCGGCGATGCGCTGTTGCTCGGCGAGGTTGTCCAGCTTGACCGGGATGATGTCGTAGCTGCGGCGGCTATTGGCGCGCTCGACCGTGGCCGGGGCGATATTGCCCCACAGCGGGCCAAGGATGGCGGCGGCTTCCTTGGGATGGGCCTTCACCCATTGGCCGGTCTCGCGCAGGGTGTCGAAGGTCACCTGCAACACGTCCGGGTGGGCCTTGGCGAACGTCGTCGTCGCCAGATAGAAACGGTTGTAGTCGGCCAGGCCGTCCTTGCCGTCGGCGATTACACGCACATGGTGATCCAACTGTTGGGTGGCGAAGAACGGGTCCCAGATCACCCACGCGTCGACACTGCCATTAGCGAAGGCCGCGCCGCCATCCGGGGCTTCCAGGTAACGCGGGGTGATATCGGCCAGGGTCAGCCCGGCCTTTTTCAACGCCGAGATCAGCAGGTAGTTGCTGCCCGAGCCCTTGGACACGGCAACGGTCTTGCCCTTGAGGTCGGCGATGCTGTGGATCGGCGACGGGTCCTGAACGATGATCGCCTGGGCGCCCGGCGATGCGTTTTCCTGGGCGTAATAGGTCAGCGGTGCATCGGCGGCCTGGGTAAACAGCGCGAATGCGTCAGCCACATCGGCGTGCAGGTCGACGCTGCCGGCATTCAGCGAACTGAGCAGGCCGGTGCTGAATTCATGCCAGTTCACCGTGAATCCCAGGGGCTTGAGGCGCTGTTCCAACTGGCCATTTTGCTTGAGCAGGATCCACAGGGTGGATGAGCGCTGGTAGCTGATATCCAGGGTTTGCTCGGCCTGGGCCGCCGTGGCGGCGAACAGCAGGCTGGCGGCGACGATTAGTTTTTTGAACGTCATGGGAGGCCTTGGCGAGGAAGAAATGAAGGGCGCTGCTTATGCCAAAAAACCGCGTCAGGCCTGGCAATAAAGCTTGTTCGATTATATTAACGATGAGCAATGATGAAAGAATCTTATAATTCTATGGTTATGCCCAATTCATAGGCGGCAGGGAAAAGCGTCCTAAGCTCAGATCGAAAGAGTATTTAACGAATAGTTTTTAGAACTTTAAGCTCAGGCCTATTTCGTCACAGATCGAGCTCGCCATGTCCCTACGTCACCCCTTCGCCGCACTCCTCGGCTTGCTGGCTCTGTCCGTCGCCATCAGCGCGCAGGCCCAGGAAACCGTACGCATCGGTTACCAGAAGTCCTCGACCCTGATCACCTTGCTGAAAACCCAGGGCACCCTGGAAAAAGCCCTCAAGGCCGACAACATCGACGTGAGCTGGCACGAGTTCCCCAGCGGCCTGCCGCTGCTCGAAGCACTGAACGTGGGCAATGTGGATATCAGCGCCGACGTGGCCGACACCGTGCCGATCTTCGCCCAGGCGGCCCAGGCCAAACTCACCTATTTCGCCCAGGAAGCGCCCTCGCCCGCGGCCCAGGCCATCGTGGTACGCAAGGACTCGCCGATCCAGAACCTGGCGGACCTCAAGGGCAAGAAGATCGCCGTGACCAAGGCCGCTGGCACCCACTACTTGCTGATCGCCGCACTGGCCAAGGCGGGGCTGGCCTTTTCAGATATCGAACCGGCCTACCTGTCACCCGCCGACGGTCGCGCGGCGTTCGAGAACAACAAGGTGGACGCCTGGGTTACCTGGGAACCCTTCCTGACCAGCGTGCAGCGCCAATTGCCCACACGCACCCTGGCGGACGGCGCAGGGCTGGCCAGCTACAAGCGTTACTACCTGACCGGTACACCGTACGCCAAGGCGCACCCGGAAGTATTGAGGGTGGTGTACGAGCAGTTGGAAAAAGCCGGGCAGTGGGTGAAAACCCACCCCCAGGATGCGGCCAAGGTGCTGGGGCCGTTGTGGGGCAACCTGGATGTAGCGACGGTTGAAGCAGCCAATGCGCACCGCAGCTACCTGGTGCAACCGGTGACGCTCGATCAGTTGGGCGAACAGCAAAAAATCGCCGATGCGTTCTTCAAGGCGGGGTTATTGCCCAAGGCGGTGGATGCCAAGGATGTACAGACCTGGAAGCCTTGAGGGCGTAACAGGGAGTACTGCAACTGTGGCGAGCGGGCTTGCCCCGCGTTGGGTTGCGAAGCGACCCTGGAAGGAGGAATGCGGTGAGTCAGGCACTCTTCGGCCGCTGGTGTGGGGGCTGCTTCGCAGCCCGACGCGGGGCAAGCCCGCTCGCCACAGATTTGGATCACGATGGTCACAACAGTGTGCGGGCCAGGGCCTTTTTCCATTCGCTGTAACGCCCCGCCATCGCGGGATCATCCTGCGGCTCAAACCGCTCCCGCTGCCGCTCCAGCGCGCCCAGCGCTGCATCACTCGCCCACACCCCCGACGCCCTCCCCGCCAGGTGCGCCGCGCCCAGTGCCGAGACTTCGGGTGACAGGCTGCGCACCACCGGGCGTTGCAGCAGGTTGGCCAGGAACTGCATCAGCCAACGGTTGCGCGTCGCACCGCCGTCCACCCACAGCTCTTTCAACGGGCTGCCGATGTCCTGCTGCATGGCCTCGAACACATCGCGGATCTGATAACCGATGGACTCCAGCGACGCCCGCAGGATATGCGCACCAGAGGTGGCCTCGGTCAGCCCACAGATCAGGCCCCGTGCATCGGCCTTCCAGTGGGGCGCGCCCAGCCCGGACAACGCCGGCACGAAATACACGCCGCCGTTATCCGACAGTTGCGCCGCCTGTTCGGTGAGGGCATCGAGGGATTCCCCCGCCACCAGGCGCGAGGCCCACTGCACGGCGGCGCCCGTATGGACGATGTTGCCTTCCATGCCGAACGTCGGTTGACCACCGTCGTGCCAGGCCAGGGTGGTGGACAAGCCGTGAGTCGAGGCAATCGGGCCGCCCATGGGCGTCATCAACGACGACCCGGTGCCCAGTGTCGCTTTCACCAGCCCCGGCGCAAAGCCGCCCTGCCCGTACAGCGCAGCGTGGGAGTCGCCAATCATCGACATTACCGGGATGCCGGCGGGCAACCCGCCCGCCGCAACGGTTTCGGCAAAAAAGCCTGCACTGGGCTGGATGGGGGCCAATGCGGCCAATGGAATCTTGAACAGCGCCAGCAGCGCCGGGTCCCAGGCACAGGTGTGCAGGTTGAACAGTTGCGTGCGGGCGGCATTCGAGTAGTCGGTGGCGAACACCTGGCCGCCGCTGAGTTTCCACAGCAACCAGCTGTCCACCGTGCCCAGGCAGATATCACCGGCAGCGGCGCGTGCGTGGCCATCCTCAAGGTGGTCGAGAATCCAGCGGAACTTGCCGGCCGAGAACATCGGGTCCAAGGCCAACCCGGTTTTTTCCAGGATCAGCGCTTCATGCCCCTGCTCATGCAACTGGGCACACAACGCGGTGGAGCGCCGGCATTGCCAACTGATGCACGGCGACAGCGCTTCGCCGGTATGCCGGTCCCAGGCCACCACCGATTCTCGCTGGTTGCTGATGGCCAGCGCGGTGATCGGCCGGTCCACCTGGGCCAGGCACTCCTCAATGGCGGCCAGGGTGCTGTGCCAGATCAGCAGCGGGTCCTGCTCGGAAAACCCCGGCTGCGGATGGGTAATGCTCAGCGGCCGCGAGCCCCGCGCAATCACCTGTCCGCGCTCGTTGACCAGCACCGCCTTGGCGTTGCTGGTGCCTTCATCTATCGCCAGGATCAGCGGCGTATTGTCTGTCATCGCATTCACCGCAACCGAGTGGCAGCCGCCACAATCCCAGCCGCGTCGATGTTATGCAAGGCGCGGGTCGGTTCGCGAGCGCCGGCGGCGGCATATTCACCATCGCCGATGCCCAGGCGCACCAGGGCAATCCCCAGCCCGGCTTCGGCCAGCACTTCGGCCACCAGGCTGCCCACGCCACCGTTGATGTTGTGCTCTTCAACCGTGATGACCGCCCGCGTGCCACGCAGGGCGCTGAGCAACACGTCACGCTGCAATGGCCGGATCGACGACAGGTTGATCACCTGCGCCTGGATGCCCTGCTCCGCCAGCACCCGTGCCGCATCCAGCGCTTCATGCACCACCGAGCCCAGGGCGACGATGCTCACGTCCGCGCCCTGGCGCAGGATATCCACCTGCCCTGGGGCAAATTGATAGTCGCCCGTGTGCAGGTCCGGCAACGCTTTGCCGTCGAGCCGGATATACACCGGGCCGTGGTAGCGCAGCGCGTAGTCGACGATCTGCCGGCATTCAAGCGCGTCGGCCGGAGCAAAGATCTGCACGTTGCCAAAGCCGCGCATTACCGAAATATCGTCGAGGCTGTGGTGCGTGCTGGCCAACGGGCCGTAACTGGCACCGGCATTCAGGCCGAACATCTTCACGTTGGCCTGGTTGTAGCAGACGTCGACTTTGATCTGCTCATTGGCCCGCGAAATCAGGAATGGCGCTGCGTTGCAGGTCGCAGCGATCTTGCCGCCCAGGGCCAGGCCCGCCGCGACGCTGACCAGCGACTGCTCGGCAATGCCCACATTGATCAGACGCTCGGGAAAGCGCTGCACAAACGGCCCGATCTTGGCCGTGGAGGTGGAATCGCTGACCACCGGCACCACGTCCAGCCCGGCATCGACGGCGGCAATAAAGGCTTCCACCATGACGCTCGCCAGATGTTCACTCGCCATGATTCAACTCCTCCAGTGCCGCGTTGATTTCATCACCCTTGGGCACGCGGTGGTGCCATTCGGGACGGGCTTCGATAAACGACACGCCCTTGCCTTTGATGGTGTGGGCGATCAGCACCTGGGGCGCGCCGGTCTTGGCCTGCATGCTTTCCAGGGCTTCGATCAACTGGTCCGTATCGTTGCCGTCGCACTCGCTGACACGAAAACCGAAGGCCGCCCATTTCACGTCCAGCGGGTCCAGCGGCATGATGTCCGCCGTCAGGCCCGCCAGTTGCAGCTTGTTCTTGTCGACGATCACGAACAGGTTATCCAGGCCGTATTTGGCCGCCGCCATCGCCGCTTCCCAGTTGGAGCCTTCAGCCAATTCACCGTCGCCGGTCAGCACATAGATGCGTTTTTTGCTGCCGGACATCTTCGCCGCCAGCGCCAGCCCCACCGCCACCGGCAGGCCGTGGCCGAGGGCGCCGGTGTTCAGTTCGATGCCAGGGGTTTTCTGCCGCACCGGGTGACCCGGCAGGTGGGAGTTGAAGTGCTGGTAGGTGGGCAGCCAGTCGACGGGGATGTAGCCCGCCTGCGCCAGGCAGCAATACAAACCACCGACACCGTGGCCCTTGCTCTGGATATAGATATCGCGCTCAGGGTCTTCAGTGCGTTCCGGCCCGGTATTGAGAATGCGGAAATACAGGGTGGCAAGAATATCGGTTTCCGAGAGATCGGCCCCGGTGTGGCCGCCGGCCGGTGAGTCGGCATTCAGGCGGATCACATGGCGCCGGATCAGGCGGGCCTGTTCTTTGATCTGGTGGGCGTCGTACTGGAAGGCATTCATGCAGCGGCTCCTTTGAGGCTGACCACGCGGGGTAAAAGTGTGCAAAGCTGTATTTGAATATTTATTCAGCAGTGACAATATATTTCTATTTAGACGCCGAACGCTCGACAGGTCAAGTGAATGACCGGTGGAAAAATGAAATAAAACCTGGAAATGTCCCTCGGACAAACGGCCGAAATCCCACACGCGCGTATCTATCCCGTGGCTTTGCGCTGGATGAAAGTCGCGATCCAGAGGCCTGTTGGAAAAATTAAGCGCTTGACATTGCCACGGTGGCACTGGAATCTGAATTAACAGTCAAGCACGCATAAATATTCAGCGCACTTGAAAGCACTCCAAAAAAAATAAATCAGGAGAACACTGTGGACGCCAAAGCTACTGTCCAGCACCCGGCCGAACTCAAGCCGCCCCACCGCCCCCGGTTGGTGAAACTGCTTCCCAGCAATATCGGCGGCCCGCTGATCGGCCTGGTGTTGCTGGTGCTGGTCTTCTCCTTCAGTTCCGAATTCTTCTTCTCGCTGCGCAATGGCCTGAACATTCTTGATCAGGTCACGGTGCTGGGCATCCTCGCAATTGGCATGACCGCCGTGATCGTGATCGGCGGCATCGACCTGTCGGTGGGGTCGGTGCTGGCCTTCTCGATGATGATGCTCGGCTGGCTGTACCAGGACCAGGCGGTGCCGCTGGGGTTTGCGATCCCGATCTCGATAGCCAGCGGCATGCTCGCCGGGCTGGTGTCCGGCGCCTTGATCACCTATGCCAAGCTGCCGCCGTTCATTGCCACGCTGACCATGATGTCGGTGGCCCGTGGCCTGGCGAACATCCTCACCGAAGGCCGGCAGATCGTCGGTTACCCGGACTGGTTCACCAGTCTGGCCACGGTGCGTCACTTCGGCTTTCTCTCGGCAACCGTAGGGCTGTTCCTGGTGATGCTGGTGGTGGCCTGGGTGTTCCTGCGCTTTCGCGCCGGCGGCCGTAACCTGTACGCCATGGGCGGCAGCCCGGAAGTGGCGCGCCTGTCCGGCATCAAGGTGCGGGCGATCACCCTGTGGGTATACGCCATCAGCGGTGC
The DNA here is from genome assembly GCF_019823005.1 of Pseudomonas sp. DR208. Lineage (NCBI taxonomy): Bacteria > Pseudomonadati > Pseudomonadota > Gammaproteobacteria > Pseudomonadales > Pseudomonadaceae > Pseudomonas > Pseudomonas sp. DR208. The sequence continues at coordinate 2,938,674 of NZ_CP081944.1, read as the reverse complement.
GCTGGCCGGCATCGCCGCCGTGACCCTGGCCGCGCGCCTAGACTCGTCCCAACCCAGCGCCGGCCTGAGCCTGGAACTGGACGCCATCGCCGCCGTAGTAATTGGCGGCGCCAGCCTCAGCGGTGGCGTCGGCAGCATCGGCGGCACCCTGGTCGGTGTGCTGATCATTGGCGTGCTGCGCAATGGTCTCAACCTGCTGGGCGTTTCGCCCTTCATTCAACAAGTGGTGATCGGCGTGGTCATCGCCCTCGCCGTGACCATCGACACCCTGCGACGCCGCTCCAGCACTGCCCGTTAAACCTGTTCGACAGTTGACACCCTCCAACAATAAAACCAGGAGTCACCGACATGTTCAGCCCCAAGAAACTGCTGTTGGCCACCGCCCTCGCGGCTGCCACCCTCACCGCTGCCGGCACCACCTGGGCCAAGGACCTGACCATCGGCCTGGCCGTGGCCAACCTGCAGGCCGACTTCTTCAACCAGATCAAGCAATCGGTGGAAGCCGAGGGCAAGGCCAAGGGCATCAAGGTGATCACCGTGGATGCCCAGGGCAACTCCTCCACCCAGGTCAGCCAGATTGAAGACCTGATCACCCGCCAGATCGATGTGCTGATCTATATCCCTGCTGGTGCCACTGCCGCCGGCGTCCCGGTAAAAGCCGCCAAGGCCGCCGGCATCCCGGTGATCGCCGTGGACCGCAACGCACCCGATGCACCGGGTGACACCTTTATCGCCAGCGACAGCGTGGCCGGGGCCAAGACCCTGGCCGAATACGTCGGCAAGATCACCGATGGCAAGGGCCGCATCGCGATCCTGCAAGGCCAGCTCGGCACCACCCCCGAGAACGATCGCGCCAAGGGCTTCGAAGAAGGCTTGAAAGCTTTCCCGGACCTCAAGGTCGTCGCCCAGCAACCCGCCGAGTGGGCCCAGGACAAAGGCTTCGCCGTGGCCCAGGACCTGCTCCAGCGTGACCCGAACATCACCGTGTTCTTCGGCCGTGCCGATGCCATGGCCTTGGGCGCTGCCCAGGCGGTGAAGGTCGGCAACCTCGACCACAAGGTCGTGGTGGTCGGTTTCGACGGTGACGTCGCCGGGCTCAAGGCCGTGGAAAGTGGCGTGCTGAATGCAACCATGACCCAGCAGACCCAGAAGATGGGCCGCCTGGCCGTGGCATCGGCCATCGACCTGAACGCCGGCAAGGCCGTGCCCAAGGAGCAACTGTTGCCCACTGTGCTGACCACCAAAGAAAACGTCGCGCCGTTCCTGCAACAGCACCCGTAAGCCTTGGAGGTCGTCATGCAAGCAGCAGCCCTGGACACCGCCCACGCCGACGCGGTGCTGTGCCTGCGCAATATCAGCAAGGCCTATGGGCCGGTGCAGGTACTGTCGCAGGTCAATGTGGACATCCGCCCCGGCGAAGTGCTGGCCCTGCTCGGTGAGAACGGTGCGGGCAAGTCGACCTTGTCGTCGATCATCGCCGGGCTGGTACAGCCTGAAGCCGGGGGCAGCATGACCTGGCGCGGCGCGCCTTACGCACCCGCGTCGCCCGGTGCGGCGCTGGGCGCCGGGATCGGTCTGATCCACCAGGAAATCCGCCTGCTGCCGCAATTGTCGATCGCCGAGAATATCTTCGTCGGTCGCCTGCCCATGCGTCATGGGCGGGTGGACCGCGCGTACATGGAGGCTCAGGCGCAGATCCAGCTGGAGCGCCTGGGGCTCAAAGTGCCGGCATCGCGCAAGGTCGAAGGCCTGAGCGTGGCGGCCCAGCAATTGGTGGAAATCGCCAAGGCGCTGACCCTGAAGGCCAGCCTGTTGATTCTGGATGAACCCACTGCGGCATTGGGCGGCGAAGAAACCGAGTTGCTGTTCAAACAGGTGGAACGGCTCAAGGCCGAGGGCGTGTCGTTTATCTATATCAGCCACCGCCTGGAAGAAATCGCACGCATCGCCGACCGTGTGCTGGTACTGCGCGACGGGCGCCAGATCGCCTTGCACGCCACCGCCCAGGTGCCGGTGCGCGAGCTGGTGGAACAGATGGTCGGGCGCAGCCTGGAGCGGATTTTCCCCGCCCTTCAAGCGCCACAGGATCGCGTGATGTTGCAGGTCAAGGACCTCAGCTGCCGCGAATTTGCCTTGCACGGCATCGATTTCAGCGTGCGCGCCGGCGAAGTGTTCGGCATTGCCGGCGTGGTCGGCGCCGGGCGGACCGAACTGGTGCGCACTATTGCCGGCGCAGCACAGGATGTCCAAGGCCACCTGATACTCGACGGTGAAGTACGCCAGCTTCGCTCGCCCTTCGAGGCGATCCAGGCCGGCGTGGTGCTGGTGCCCGAGGACCGCAAGCAACAAGGCGTGGTGGTGGAACACCGCATCGAAGATAACCTGATCTACGGCAACACCGACCTGCTGGACAAGCGCGGCTGGGTATTCCCTGCCCCGCTGCGCGAATTCGCCCGCACGGCGGTGGCCAGGCTGGGGGTCAAAGGTGCGCCGCAGTCGCGCATCTCCAGTTTGTCCGGCGGTAACCAGCAGAAGGTGATCATCGCCAAATGGCTGGCGCGCAACCCCAAGGTCTTCATCCTGGATGAACCGACCCGCGGCATCGACGTGGGTGCGCGGGCGGCCATCTATGAAGTGATCGCGGACCTGGCGGCCAAAGGCATGGCGGTGATGGTGGTGAGCTCGGATCTGGATGAGGTGCTTGGTTTGTCGCACCGCGTCCTGGTCATGAGTCGGGGCCGGCAGATGGGGATTCTGGAACGTGGCGAGGCCACCCCCGTTTCGGTGATGGAAATGGCGACTGCCTGACCCACAAACAATGAAGATCAAATGTGGGAGGGGGCTTGCCCCCGATAGCAGTGGTTCAATTGAAAAATTTATAACTGATACACCGCCATCGGGGGCAAGCCCCTCCCACAGGGGTCGGCTGTGATTTCAAATAACGGAGTTATCCATGCAGCTTTTTAGTCTTCAAGGCCAAGTGGCCTTTGTCACCGGCGCCGGCAGCGGCATTGGCCAGGCGATTGCCGTGGGGCTGGCCGAGGCCGGCGCGGATGTGGCCTGCTTCGATCTGCCGGGCAGCCCCGGCATCGCCAGCACCGTCGAACGCATCCAGGCCCTGGGCCGTCGTGCCCTGGCCTTGAGCGGTACGGTCACCGAGCGCGCCGCACTGGACGCGGCGGTGGCACGCACCGAAGCCGAACTGGGCCAACTGAGCGTCGCGGTCAACTGCGCCGGCATCGCCAATGCCCAGGCCGCCAAAGACCTGGACCTGCAACGCTGGCAGACCACCCTGGACATCAACCTCACCGGAATTTTCCTCAGTTGCCAGGCCCAGGCCGCCGTGATGTTGCCCCGTGGCAAAGGCGCCATCGTCAATATCGCCTCGATGTCCGGCAGCATCGTCAACCGTGGCTTGCTGCAAGCGCACTACAACACCTCCAAGGCCGGCGTGATTCACCTGAGCAAGAGCCTGGCGATGGAATGGGCCGACAAGGGCTTGCGGGTCAACTGCATCAGCCCCGGCTACACCGCCACGCCGATGAACTCGCGCCCGGAAGTCGCCGACCAGGTGAAGATCTTTGAACAGACCACGCCCATGGGCCGCATGGCCAGCGTGGAAGAAATGGTCGGCCCGGCGATTTTCCTCGTCAGCCAGGCCTCGTCTTTCTGCACCGGTGTCGACCTGTTGGTCGATGGCGGCTTTGTGTGCTGGTAGGAGTTCGTCATGTCCCAACGATTTAGCGGTAAAACTGTGGTCATCACCGGTGCCTGCCGGGGCATCGGCGCCGGCATTGCCGAGCGTTTCGCCCAGGAAGGCGCCAACCTGGTACTGGCTTCCAACGACCTGGAACGCGTGACCTTCACCGCCGACCAACTGGCCCGGGAATACCAGGTCGACACCCTGGCCCTGGCCATCGACGTCACCCGTGAAGACGATATCGAAAAGCTCTACCGCGAAGGCCACGCCCGTTTTGGCAGCATCGACGTGTCGGTGCAGAACGCCGGCATCATCACCATCGACCACTACGACAAGATGCCCCGTGCCGATTTCGACAAGGTGCTGCAGGTGAATACCACCGGCGTGTGGCTCGGCTGCCGGGAGGCCGCCAAGTACATGGTCAAGCAAGGCAGCGGCCGGCTGATCAATACCTCCTCCGGCCAGGGCCGCCAGGGGTTCATCTACACGCCCCACTATGCCGCGAGCAAAATGGGCGTGATCGGCATCACCCAGAGCCTGGCGCTGGAACTGGCGCGGCATGACATCACGGTGAATGCGTTCTGCCCCGGCATCATCGAAAGCGAGATGTGGGACTACAACGACCGGGTGTGGGGCGAGATCCTCAGCACCGACGAGAAGCGCTACGGCAAGGGTGAATTGATGGCCGAATGGGTCAAGAACATCCCCCTGCGCCGCGCCGGCAAACCCTCGGATGTGGCGGGCCTGGTGGCGTTTCTCGCCTCGGACGATGCCGCCTACCTGACCGGCCAGGCGATCAATATCGACGGCGGCCTGATCATGTCGTAAGGGTTTGGTATCCTCACGGCCATTGAGTCATGCCTTTTACTATAAAGAGCCCTGAGGCCTTCATGAGCCAGATCGAAGAACAGCGCCTGATCACCAAGATCGCGAGCCTCTATTACGAAGAAGGGCTCAAGCAGTCCGAGATTTCCGCGCAACTGGACCTGTCCCAATCGTTTATCAGCCGTGCCCTGCGCCGGGCGCTGCAGGAAGGCGTGGTGAAGATCACGGTGATGCGCTTGCAAGGCCTGCACCTGGAACTGGAAACCCAGTTGCAGCGCCGCTACGGCGTGCGCCGGGTGATCGTGGTGGAAGCCACCGAGCCCGGCAATGACGAGAGCATCAAGCAGGCCATCGGTTCGGCCGCCGCCCACTACCTGGAAACCAGCCTGTCGCCCCAGGACCGTATCGGTATCTCGTCGTGGAGCAGCACCATTCGCGCCATGGTCGGCCACTTGCACGCGCAGCCGGGCAAACAGGCCGCCCAGGAAGTGGTGCAACTGTTGGGCGGCGTCGGCCACAAGGGCGCGTTTGAAGCTACTTTGCTGACCCAGCGCCTGGCGACCCTGCTCAACTGCCCGGCGTTTTTGCTGCCCTCGCAAAGCATCGAGCAATCGGTGGAGAGCAAGCAGCGCATCGTGCAGATGGAAGAGGTCAAGGAAGTGCTGCAGCGCTTTGACAGCATCACCCTGGCGATTGTCGGCATCGGCGACCTGGAGCCCTCGCAACTGCTGCGCAACAGCGGCAACTACTACACCGAAGACATGCTGCGCCTGCTCGCCGAACGCGGCGCGGTGGGCGATATCTGCCTGCGTTACTTCGATGCCCAGGGCAAGCCGGTGCTGGAGGAAGATGAAGAATTCGTGGTCTCGGTGGCACTGCCCAAGCTGCGCGCCATCCACCGGGTGCTCGGCCTGGCCGGTGGGTTGAACAAGGTCCAGGCCATTCGTGGCGCGCTCCAGGGCGGCTACCTGGACATCCTGATCACCGACCTGGACACCGCACAGGCCCTCAACCAATAACCGTTTCTGGAGACTGCCGCTCATGACGTCCAAGCTCGAACAACTCAAGCAATTCACCACCGTGGTGTGCGACACCGGTGACCTGGAAGCCATCAGCCGCTTGCGCCCGGTGGACGCCACCACCAACCCGTCGCTGCTGCTCAAGGCCGCTGCCATCCCGGAATATGCCGAGTTGCTGCACAGCGCGGTGGGCCAGTCCAAGGGCGATGTGGACCTGGCGTGTGACCGCTTCGCGGTGGCGGTGGGCTGCGGCATTCTCAAGGTGATTCCGGGGCGCATCTCCACCGAAGTCGATGCGCGCCTGTCCTTCGACCAAGACGCGCTGTGGGCCAAGGCCAACCAGTTGATCGCGCTGTACGACCAGGCCGGCGTCGGTCGCGACCGAGTGCTGATCAAACTGGCCTCCACCTGGGAAGGCATCCGCACCGCCGAGCGCCTGGAAAAGGCCGGGATCCAGACCAACCTGACCCTGCTGTTTTCGTTCGTCCAGGCCGCCGCCTGCGCCGACGCCGGTGTGTTCCTGATTTCACCATTCGTAGGCCGCATCTATGACTGGTACCGCAAGAACACCGGCCTGGACTACACCGGCACCGAGGACCCAGGCGTGCAGTCCGTGACGCGGATCTACAACTACTACAAGGCCAACGCCATCAACACCGTGGTCATGGGCGCCAGCTTCCGCACCCTCAGCCAGATCGAGCAACTGGCGGGCTGCGACCGCCTGACCATCAGTCCCGAGCTGCTGCAAAAGCTTGATGAAGACCAGGGCCTGCTGGAGCGTCGATTGAATCCGGGGGCAGTTGGGGAGCCGCGCCAGACCCTCAACGAAGCGCAGTTCCGCTGGGGCTCCAACGAGGACGCGATGGCCACCGAGAAACTCGCTGAAGGCATTCGCCAGTTTGCCCGCGACCAGGAAAAACTCGAAGCGGTGCTCGCAACGCGCTGAGCCCTGGACCGTTATGCCGTGCACAACGTCGCCGCCGAGATGATCGGCATGGCGACGCTGGGGTTCAGGCGGGCACTTTTTTACGGCACTCGTCCATTGCTCGAGCCGCCACCGCGCCCATCACGCCGCCCACGATCGGCGCCAGCCAGAACAGCCAGAGCTGTGCCAGGTAATCAACTCCGGCAAACAATGCCGGCCCGGTGCTGCGCGCAGGATTGACCGAGGTGTTGGTGACGGGGATCAGGACCAGGTGAATCAAGGTCAGCGCCAAGCCAATGGCAATCGGGGCAAAGCCAGGCACCGCGCCGGGTGCGGTCACACGCAGGATGATGAAGACGAAGAAAAACGTGGCGATCAGTTCGGCCAGCAAGGCAGCCTTCATGTCGAAATGACCGGGACTGAGCGGGCCATAGCCGTTGGCAGCAAAACCGCCCACCGAGAAATCGGCCTGCCCGTTGGCAATCAGGAACAACGCGGCAGCAGCAGTAATCGCCCCCGCAACCTGCGCCAGGATGTACGGCAGCACATCAGCGCCCTCGATACGACGCCCCACCCACAGGCCGATGGTCACCGCCGGGTTGAAATGCCCGCCGGAAATACCGCCCAGCGCATAGGCCATGGTCAACACCGTCAGCCCGAACGCCAGGGAAACCCCCACAAAACCTATACCCAACCCGGGGAACGCAGCCGCCAGGATGGCGCTGCCGCAGCCGCCGAAGGTCAGCCAGAAAGTACCCATGAACTCTGCAGTCAAACGTTTTTGCACAATCAACTCCCATTGCCGCTCAAGTGCCGTCGCCACGGGAGGTGGGCGGCCCGAGGCGACGGTAGCAATGGGTATCAATATGTCGTGTAGGACTTGTCTGGTCTTAGCGGCTTACAACGCCCTGCCCAAACTTCTTGATCGCCAGGCAATACCCGATCAGGGCTACCGCCGCCAGCAACCCACCGGCCGCACCGATCCAGGCGAAGCCGAACTGGCTGCCGACCCAACTGCCCATCAGCGCGCCGCCGCCAATGCCGATGTTGTAGATGCCGGAGAACATCGCCATGGCCACGTCAGTGGCGTCGGGCGCCAACACCAGCACCTTGGATTGCATGGCCAGGCCGAAGCCCATGATCGCCATGCCCCAGAAAATGCTCAGCACCACCAGGTAAGATTCGGCTCCGCTCAAGGGCAGCAGCAACGCCAGGCAGGCGCTCAGGATAAACACCGCGCCCACCACGAACAGGTGCGGGTTGAAACGGTGCACCAGGCTGAACAGCAGCGAGCCGATGATGCCCGCGCCGCCGAACACCAGCAGGATCAGGGTCACCGCGCTGCCGCTCATGCCGGCCACGCCTTCGACAAAGGGCTCGATGTAGCTGTAGGCGGTGAACTGCGCAGTCACCGTCATCGCGGTGAGCACATACAGCGCCACCAGCGCCGGGCGCTTGAACAGCAGTGGCAGGCTGCGCAGCGAGCCGGAGTTCTGGCTCGGTAACAACGGCAACGTACGCGCCAGCCAGAACACCAGCGCAGCGGCGAACGCGCCGATCACCAGGAACGTGGTGCGCCAGCCCATGGCCTCGCCCAGCAGACGGCCCAACGGAATACCCAGCACCATCGCCAGGGAAGTGCCAGTAGCCAGCAGACCGAGGGCTTGCACCTGCTTGCCTTCCGGCGCCAGGCGCACCGCCAGCGAGGCGGTGATCGACCAGAACAGCGCATGGGACAAAGCAATGCCGACTCGGCTGAGCATCAGGATGCCAAAGCTGGTGGCCACACTGGACAGGACATGGCTGGCGATGAACAGGCCGAATAGCACGATCAGCAGCTTGCGCCGCTCCACGTTGCGGGTCAGCAGCATCACCGGCAGCGAGGTCAGGGAGACGATCCAGGCGTAGATGGTGAGCATCAGCCCGACGCTGGACACTGGCATGTCGAAGCTGGCGCCGATGGCACTGAGCAGCCCGACGGGCACGAATTCGGTGGTGTTGAACACAAACGCGGCCAACGCGAGGGCGAAGACCGGTTGCCAATTGGCTTGGGGCGTTGCGGCTGAAATGCTCATTGAAGGGCGCGGTACTCGGACGATGATCAGACGGCCACCCAGGACAAGCGCCGCCGCCGGGCATTCTATAGGTTTCCGGCCCGGCTGTTGACGCTCATCCCGCTCAAAATCACCTCAACCGGGTCAGGGTGCGGTCATGATGAGCACGTAGACCCCGATTGAATGGGCTTGCCGAGGGCATCCGCTCGTATATACCGCTGGTCGTAACAGCGACAAGGCCTTCGGCGTAGATCAAGGGTCAACCTGCCCCATCAATTCCGGAATCGACTCCGGCCGATTCGCATAACGCTGTGCCAACGCCGCGCACACCATCAACTGGATCTGGTGGAACAGCATCAGCGGCAGGATCAGCACGCCCATGCTCGCCCCGGCGAACAGTACCTGGGCCATCGGCACACCGGTGGCCAGGCTCTTTTTCGAACCGCAGAACAGGATGGTGATACGGTCTTCCTGGTTGAAACCGAACGCCTTGCCCAGCACCGTGGAGGCCACCAGCACCAGGCCCAGCAACACGCAGCACGCGACCACCAGGCCGCCCAGTTCCCACAGTGGGATCTGGTGCCAGATGCCTTCATTCACCGCTTCGCTGAACGCGCCGTAGACCACCAGCAGGATCGAGCCCTGGTCGACGAATTTCAGCCAGGACTTGTTGCGGCCGACCCACGCGCCGATCCAGCGGCGGGCGATCTGCCCGGCGATAAACGGCAGCAGCAATTGCACGCTGATTTTCAGGATCGCGTCGACCGTCGAGCCGCCCTCGCCGTGCACATTGAGCAGCAGCGTCACCAGCAACGGTGTCAGGAAGATGCCGAACAGGCTGGACGCCGCCGCGCTGCAGATCGCCGCCGGGATATTGCCCCGCGCCAGCGATGTAAAGGCAATCGCCGATTGCACCGTGGCCGGCAAGGCGCACAGGTAGAGCATGCCCATGTACAGGTCTTTACCGATCAGCGGCGACAGCACCGGCTTGAGCGCCAGGCCCAGCAACGGGAACAGCACGAAGGTCAGGCTGAACACCAACAGATGCAGGCGCCAGTGCCCGGCACCGGCGACGATAGCCTGGCGCGACAGCTTGGCGCCGTGCAGGAAGAACAGCAACGCGATGGCCAGGTTGGTGACCCAGCCGAAGGCCACGGCGGTCTGGCCGCTGGCGGGCAGCAGGGAAGCGAGAATCACCGTGGCGATCAGGGTCAGGGTGAAGTTGTCAGGCAGGAAACGGGGGCGAGTCATAAGCAGGATCTTCCGGGGGTTGCCAAGAGCGTCATCGCGACTCTAACGTAACGGCTTGTTACCGACTAACGCCAATGAGCCAACAAATGCCGCCTAAAGGACATGCCAACACGGTGCGCCGTAGCGTGCCAGGGCTTTCCAGCCTGCCAAGGCCGGTGTATGGGCGCACCGAATCGCTGCCCAACCGCGCCCTGACCCGCCGGCACAGTCACCCGTGGGTGCAATTGTCCTACGCGATTTCCGGGGTGCTGGAGATCCAGACCAGCGTCGGCCGCTTCGTCGCACCGCCCCAGCGCGCGGTGTGGATTCCAGCCGGTGTACCGCACCGCGTGTTCAGCTCGCCCCACACCGAAATGCGCAGCCTGTACCTGGATTGCAGCGTCACCACCTGGGCGGCGGAGCGCTGTCATGTGCTGGCGGTGAGCAGCCTGCTGCGCGAGCTGATCCGCAGCTTCAGCGAACTGCCGGTGGAGTATGCCGAGGATGGGCCGGACGGGCGCCTGGCCCAGGTGGTGCTGGATCAGTTGGCGGCGGCGCCGCACGTCGATCTGATGCTGCCATTGCCATCGGATCCGCGCTTGCGGTCGATCTATCGCAGCCTGAGTGCGCACCCGGAACAGCAAACTACCTTGGGCCAGTGGAGCCAGAAACTGGGGGTGAGCGAGAAGACACTCAGTCGGTTGTTCTTGAGCGACACCGGGCTGACGTTCCGCGCCTGGCGCCAGCGCCTGCGGTTATTGAGCGCCCTGCCCGCCCTGGAGCAAGGCGAGCGGGTCACGGATGTGGCGCTGGGGTGTGGCTATGAGTCGACGTCGGCGTTTATCAATGCGTTTCGGCAGCAATTCGAGGCCACGCCCGGTGAGTTTTTCCGCTGATCATTCCGTTACAGGGCGTTGGCTGCGGTCACCGCATTGGATATCAAAAACGCTGGCCAAACGCCTGCGCCCTTTGGTAGTCACCGTCAGCGCGCGCGAATCAAGCGTTCGCGCCAGCCACCCGCCTAGCAGCATATGATCCAGCAGTAACGCCCCCAGCGCTCCTCCCACATGGGCACAGCGTTGGCTCCAGTCCAGGCATGGGTAGGCGAAGCGCCGGCGCGCCTGGACTCGAGCGGTAAGATCCAGGCCCAGTTCTGCCATGCCTTCCATGCCCGTTGGCGTCAATTGGTACATCCCCTGCTGCAGCGCCATCCATTCGCGCTCCAACAAGGCGTCATGCACCTTTACCCCCAACTCACCGGCCAAATGATCGTAGCAACTACGGGCATGGCGCAGATGGCACGGAGTGGACGGCTTGAACGCCGGCAGCTCAAATGAACTGATCGCCAGCAGCGCCTCCAGCGCATGGGCGACATCGCTGTTTGCCAATTGAAAATAGCGATGCTTGCCTTGGCTGATCATCGTCACCAGCCCTTGCTCCAGCAGTTTTTGAAAATGGCTGGACGCCGTCGACGAGCTCTTCTGCGCGACCACTGCCAGTTCTGTGGCCGTGCGCGCACGCCCATCGAGCAGGCAACAGAGCATGCGCGCCCTGGCCGGGTCGGCAATCGCAGCCGCTACATGGGCCAGGCGCAATTCGGAAGGTTCAACATCCATAGTTCGATGCTCCTCGAAGTGAAAGCCATATCGGCAGAGTACTTTACAAGCCAATCCAGGAGAGATGCCGATGAATCACACGCGTTTTTTTGGCCAGACCGTACTCAGGTGTACGTTCGTTATGGCAATCATTGGCTGGGGAGTCGGGTTCTACGGCCCGCCGATTTATATGCAGGCCGTCATGGATCGCACCGGGTGGCCGATTGACGAGGTGTCTGCGGCGGTGACCCTGCACTTTCTCAGCGGCACCCTGGTCATCGCCAATCTGCCGCGACTGTACAAACGCTGGGGTATACCCGCAGTAACTTGGGTGGGCAGCCTGATCCTGGGCATCGGGGTTAATATCTGGGCTCAAGCGGACGCGCTGTGGGTGCTATATTTCGGCGCCATGTGCTCGGGTATCGGCTGGGTCACATTGGGCGCCGCGGCCGTCAACACGCTGATTGCGCCCTGGTACATCAAAGGGAGGCCAACCGCACTGGGCAAGGCCTATAACGGTGCAAGCCTGGGTGGGGTGATCTTCTCGCCGCTGTGGGTACTCTTGATCGAGCGATTCGGCTTTGCCATCGCGGCCTTGGCAATAACCCTGGGCACCATTACGCTGACTGCCGGGTTTGCTGTGTGGGTGTTCGGCAAAACACCGCAGAGCGTGGGCCAGCAACCTGACAATCTCGCCACGCCGTCCGCATCACCGCTCCATGCCCCTGTCATCCCCTGGACGACCGTGCAGACATTCCGATCGGCACAATTTCGCACGCTGGCCGCCGGCATGTCCCTTGGTCTGTTTGCACAGATTGGGTTGATCGCCCATCTGTATTCGATCCTGGTCGTACACCTGGGCTCCCGCCCTGCCTCATTCGCCATGGGCTTGGCCACCGCCAGCGCCATGGGCGGGCGATACATCGCCGCGCACTGGATGAGCCAAGGCATTAATCGTCGCCATTTGGCTTGCCTGGCTTATGGGGTTCAACTGCTGGGCACCTTGATGTTGCTTTGCCTGCAATTGGACCCTGCGGTCGCCTGGATAGCAGTCGTGCTGATCGGCTCCGGGATCGGCAACGCCACATCGCTGCCACCGTTGATCGCGCAAACCGAGTTCAGCCACGAGAATACCGCGAAGGTCATCGCTCTGATGGTTGCCCTCAGCCAGGCCATCTACGCTTTCGCACCCGCCGGCTTCGGCCTTATACGCGCGGCATTTGTCGATCCGCAAGAGGCGATTGTTGCCGTGGTGGTGGTGGCCGTCACCGTTCAACTGCTGGCAATTCTGTCCTTCTATCGCGGCGCAGCCCTGCCCACCTGCAGAACGACCGCTTACTGAGCTCGCCCTTGAACTTGGGCCTCTCAACTGCCATTGCCGCCATGGGCCTCTTCGAAGAAGTAGTCCTTCCAACTGGCGGCCTTGTTTTTCAGCACGCCCAGTGCCTGCAATTTCTCGGCGTAGATATAGGTACGCTGCGGCACGATGGTGAAGTCGATTTCCGGGTCCTGGACGATTTTTTCCACCAGGTCCAACGGCAACTTCGACTGCTCTACGCGGATATACGCCTTGGCTGCCGCTGGCTTGTCAGCCTTGATGATCGTCTCGGCTTCGGCCAATGCGTCATAGAACGCCTTGTAGGTCTTGGGGTTTTCGTCGTGGAATTTCTGCGTGGTGTAGAGCACGTTGAACGTGGCCGGCCCACCGAGGATGTCGTAGGAACTGAGCACCTTGTGCACGTTAGGGTTCAGCAGTTCCTGATACTGGAACGGCGGGCTGGAAAAGTGCGCGTTGATCTCCGATCCCCCGGCAATCAACGCGGCGGTCGCATCGGGATGGGCCAGGCTGATGGAGATGTCGTCGAACTTCTTGAAGTTGGCATCGCCGAACTGCTTGGCGGTCTCGATCTGCAAGGTGCGCGACTGGAAACCCACACCGGCGGCGGGCACGGCGATGCGGTCTTTTTCGCTGAAGTCCTTGAGGGTCTTCACGTTGGGGTTGTTGGTCAACAGGTAGTTGGGCATCGAGCCCAGGGAGGCGATGGCCTTGACGTTCTGCTTGCCCTTGGTGCGGTCCCACAGGGTCAGCATCGGCGGCACGCCAGCGGAAACCACATCGAGCGCACCGGCCAGCAGCGATTCGTTCATCGCGGTGGCGCCGGAAATGCTGTTCCAGTCCACCTGGATATCCAGGCCCTGTTCCTTGCCGTGTTTTTCGATCAGATGCTGGTCGCGCACCACATCGAGGATCAGGTAGCCGATGCCGAATTGCTGGGCGATGCTGATCTTGCCTTCGGCCTGGGCGCCGATACTGATCAGGGCTGTCGCAGCCGCCAAGAGGGTCAGGGAGGAGCGCTTGAAAGTCATGGGAGTCTGCCGCGTTTTTAAGAAGGTGATGGAGCCTAGCGACGATTTTTAAGAGTGGAAAAGAATATCGGGATCTATTGTTATGCAAATGGCCCACAAACCAGCCCCCGGCTGCTATTGTGCGGCGCTTTGAAAAACTGCCGAACCAGCGAGGAAATGGACGTTGAACACTGACGAAAAAATGACCGGGGACCTGTTCGAGGTGGATAAGCGCCTGTCACTCAAACCCGTGGTGGACTTCAACGCCTACCTGCGCAGCGCGTTCGGCGACGGCCCGTGCAGCTGCATCCGCTGCACCGATGGTAACGGCGATGAAAACGGCTATGCGTTCCAGCACAGCTTCACCTTCGACGGCAAACCCACCCAGCGCCGCTTCGCCACCACGGCGGGCAGCGATGTGTTGCAGGTGTTGAAGAAAGCCTGGTTGTCGTACACCAAGGCCGAATTGCCCCTGAGTGGTGTGCTGGCGCTGGATACGGTGAAGGAGTTTGTCGAGCCGCAGTTGCACAAGCGGTTGGTACCGCTGTTTTTGGCCAGTGGGTTGGTCAAGGATGTCGACGGTGCACTGCATCTGCAGCCACAAGCGGCCTGATTGCTCGCGCAGTAGGTCAATGGGCAGCGCGACTCTGGGCCAGCAGGCGGTCGACCACTTGCTGCAGACACACGTGCTCATCGGCGCCCGAGGCCCGGGCGTCGGCATGGCAGCGCAATTGATCGACGGCGCTGTTGCCTGACGCCAGCAACCTATGCAGGTCATCAAACAACTGAGGCTCGCCCATGGCCCCGGCGGTGGCCGCGAAGATGCGTTGCGCCTCTAGCAGCCACTGTTCAGCAGTGCCCATCGTCCCCTGGTCATCCAGCGCAAAGCTGCCCGCAGCACCGTAGCGCTTGGCCTGCCAGCGATTCTCCTTGAGCAGCCAGCGCGCCTCGGCGGTGAACCCGGCGCCGGGATGTTCCAGGGCACAGGCATGAGTGACCATTACCCGAAACAAGGTGGCGAGCACCAACGCATCCGCCAGCCTGGGGCAGGCATCGGTCATGCGCAGTTCCAGGGTGGGATAACGCGCCGCAGGCCGAATGCCCCACCACCCGTTGCCATCGGCCTTGATCGCACCGACGCGCTGCAATAATGCCAAATAGCGCAAGTACGCCGACCAATCGGTGAAGTGCTCGGGAACGCCCATGCGTGGCCACTCATCGCACGCGGCCTGGCGATAGCTCATGAACCCTGTGGGTGCGCCCTCCCAGAACGGTGACGAGCAACTGAGGAGCAGCAATAACGGCAACCAGGGCGAGACCTGATTCATCACCGCGATGCGGTCGATTCCGGCCGGCACCTCGACATGCACGTGCAACCCACAGAGCACACTGCGACGCGCGACGTACTGGATGTCTTCGAACAATTGCTGGAAATGCACGCGGTCGGTGGCCGTTTGCTCGCGCCATGCCGCCAAGGGATGGCTGCCGGCACAGACCACACCGAGACCGAATGCCCCCAAGGATCGGGCGAGGTTGTGGCGCACGGTGGCCAGGTAATCCGCCGCCTCACTGCTGGCCTTGAACACCGGGGATGCCACCTCAATCTGGCCCTGGAACATCTCGAGGGCGAAGCCCGGGCCAATCGCCTGCCGGCAGGCCGCCAGCACCGCCGCCGACGGTTCGCCGACCATGTGCCGCGTGTGCAGGTCGGTGATGAAGTATTCCTCTTCGATACCGAAAGTGAGCATGACCTTCAGCGCAGACGGGTGACGGTGAGCGCGACCACCGCAATCCGCTCTACCCGCTCGTAGCCCGGCTTATCCAACTCTTCGCCAAACACGTCAGGGTCCAGCTCACGGTAGGTCCAGCCGAACGCATCGCTGCCGAGCAATGGCTTGACCGCCGCCAGGAACGGGTCCTCGCCCGCGACTATCGCCACGCCGGTATACAGCACCAGGCTGCCGCCAAGGGCCAGGCGCCCCAGGGATTCGCCGGCGATGCGCACCGACAACTGCTCACCCAATGCACCGCCACCGTGGCGATAGGCGCGTTGACGGTCATCATTCATGTACGGCGGGTTGGCCACGATCAAATCGAACTCGCCCTCCACGCTTGCCAGCACATCGCTGTGGTAGGCGCTGACATTGCTCAGCCCGGCCAGCTCGGCATTCACGGCGGTCATGCGCAGGGCGCGCGGGTTGATATCCACCGCCAACACCTGCGCGTCATGTCGAGCGCGGCCGATCACCAGTGCCCCCACACCCGCGCCGCAGCCGATATCCACGGCGCGCTTGAGCGGTTCGAAGCGCTGTTGCAGATGGGCTTCGATCACCTGGGCGAAGCGGTAGCTGTCGGGGCCGAAGAACACGGCATCCGGTTCAGTGGTGGGGTATGCGGAATGCGCAAACAGAAGATCGTCCAGGCTGGACCAACGCACCGCGCTGCGCCACAGCGCGCCATGCGGTTCGACGAGATCGGCTTGTTGCAGGTCCTCGCGGAAGGTGTCGGGCACCAGGTCGCGGTCAAACGGCATCGACCAGCCGAATACGTCGCGAAGGTCCGATGCCTGGGAGGCAGCCCGACGTTGATAGACGCGTTCGTGGGTCAAGGGCGTCGGGGTGATGAAACGGTAGCCGCGCTGCTTCAACCCGCGGCCCAGGTTCAACAGGGCGCGATCGGCCAGGTGTTGTGCAAACATGGGAAGTTCCTTAGCGCAATCGCGCGCGCAATTGAATAAAGCGCCGGGTCGCGTACAACCCGGCGGGCGTGCAATGGCGTCGCGCCGACATCCACGGGATCAGTGCGTTGAGCTGCTGTTCATCGGACAGGTTGCACAATGAATCAACCAGCGCCTGGGTGTCCGGGTCCGTCGGGCGTTGCTGCTCGCGGGAAAACCGGCTGCCGCGCCCGGGCCGCACGGGCGGCACACGTTTGTCACTGATCCAGTCGCCGGCGATCCAATCGTGCAGCACCTGTTTTTCATAGCCGCTGAACACGCCGAACATCGCCGCGCCCGCGCCCTCGATCAGTTGCCAGAATCGACTTTCGGCCGGGTCCTGGTTGCGCTTGATCCAGCCCTTGTCTTCCAGTGCCTGGAGAAAGGCGCCGATCTGCCCCGGCTGACCCAGCCACTGGTTGACGGTCTTGCCTTCGAAGCGGCAATAGTCCGAGTGCATGTGTTGGCCGAAGCTGCGCTTGCGCTCGAGCATCGCGACCACTTCGTCCTGCAGGTTGAAACCGCTGATAATCGCGGTGGTCCCCGGGCCCAGGTCGTTGAGGCGGTACCCCTCGGCCACCCGGCGGTAGAAATCCGCCCTGCCCTCGCCCAGCGGCAGCAGGCTCAGTACCGACTGCGCTGCCTTGCAGGCGTGGCCGCTGCTGGCGTTGTCAATGGTCACGTGCAGGGTGAAGTAATACGGATCGATGCCCAGTTCGCTCAACTCGTAGGCGGTGATCAACAGGTGCAGGGGCAACTGTTCGTAGCCCAGGTTGAAGCCGATGATCTCCGGCAGGAAGTCCTCGGCACACAATCCCAGTGCCAGTTGCAGGGCACCTTGCAGGTAGTGCACATCTTCGAGGCCGGCGTCGCTGTCAGCATCGTGTTCGTTGAGCAATTTGCGGTAGATCACCACATGGTTCTGTGCCGCTTCACCATCACCCAACTCTTCAAGGTAGGTGGTGAGCAGGCCGTCGAAACTCGGCTCGTGCCAATAGCGCAGCAGGCCGTTCAGCCAAGCGCCGTCGACCTGTTTGGTGGGGGCGACGTGCTGCAGGAAATACAGCGCATGGGCCTTGTTCTGAAAATAGCGACGTGGTCGACCTTGTTGGCGTTGTTCAAGGTAATCGGCATAGGCTTGGGCCACCTGCGCGCAGCGCTGCTCGACCCAGGCAGGCAGTTGCTCGGCCATCTCGGGCAGATCGCTGGCGGCGTCTCGCATTTGCGTCAACTGCGCCAGCAGGAAATCCCGCGCGATCTCTTCGGCCCCCTGGGCTTCACCGTAGAGCTGTTGGTACAGCCGCTGGTATTGGCCGGGCGCCGAGTGGGTGATAGAGGCCGGTTGGCCTGACAGCGCTGTAAGAAGCGTCATGATGGCAGTTTCCGCAAAGTCCGATACAACCAGGCCTCCCCGACAAGGAGGCCCCGCAAGAGCGCTCAGTACCACACGCTTCTAAAGTGAAGAGCATCGGGGTGTGCGGAAAATTCAATTGGGGTTTGAAAGCTGCGGATCGGCGGTCCGCGCTCGGTTTTTCGCCGGCGCGGATATGTTGAGAGAACACATGTGGTGAGCGGGCTTGCCCCGCTCACCACACTTAGCAGTTACAGGGGTGTTTACTTGCGCGCCGCCTCCCACTGTTTGAGCAGATCGTTGTAGCCCACGGTCTCGCCTTTCGGCTTTTCGTCGGCCAGTTTCGGTTTCGGCGCGCCCGGCTGGTCGAACCAGTATTGCGCGTCACGCTCAGGGTTCATTTTCGGGCCACACACCGGTTGCACCTTGGAGCGTTCCAGGCGCGTCATGATCGCGTCCTGTTCCTTGGCCAGGTTGTCCAGCGCCTGTTGCGGAGTTTTCTCGCCGCTGGCAGCGGCGGCGATGTTGCTCCACCACAGTTGCGCCAGGCGTGGGTAGTCCGGCACGTTGGTGCCGGTCGGGGTCCACTCGACGCGGGCCGGGCTGCGGTAGAACTCCACCAGGCCACCGAGTTTCGGCGCCATGTCGGTCATGGCCTGGGAGTTGATGTCGGACTCACGGATCGGCGTCAGGCCGACGATGGTTTTCTTCAGCGAAACGGTTTTCGAGGTCACGAACTGCGCGTAAAGCCAGGCCGCGAGTTTCTGTTTCTCAGGCGTCGACTTGAGGAAGGTCCAGGAGCCTACGTCCTGATAGCCCTTCTTCATGCCCTTTTCCCAGTAAGGTCCCACCGGCGACGGCGCCATACGCCATTTCGGCGTGCCGTCGGCATTCACCACTGGCAAGCCCGGTTTGGTCATGTCGGCGGTAAACGCGGTGTACCAGAAGATCTGCTGGGCAATGTTGCCCTGGGACGGCACCGGGCCGGATTCGGAGAACGTCATGCCCGCCGCTTCCGGCGGCGCGTAGGCTTTCATCCAGTCCACGTATTTCTGCGTGGCAAACACTGCGGCCGGGCCGTTGGTGTCGCCGCCACGGGTGACGCTGGAGCCCACCGGATGGCAGTCCTCCACGCGAATGCCCCACTCGTCCACCGGCAGGCCGTTAGGCAGGCCCTTGTCGCCGCCACCGGCCATGGAGAACCAGGCATCGGTGAAGCGCCAGCCCAGGGACGGATCTTTCTTGCCGTAGTCCATGTGCCCATACACGCGCTTGCCGTCGATTTCCTTGACGTCTTCGCTGAAGAACTTGGCGATGTCTTCATAGGCCGACCAGTTCACCGGTACGCCGAGGTCGTAGCCGTATTTTTCCTTGAACTTGGCTTTCAGCTCCGGACGCTCGAACCAGTCGGCGCGGAACCAGTAGAGGTTGGCAAACTGCTGGTCGGGCAACTGATAGATCTTGCCGTCCGGCGCGGTGGTAAAGGAAATGCCGATAAAGTCCTTGATATCCAGGGTCGGCGAGGTGAAATCCTTGCCTTCGTTGGCCATCAGGTCGGTGATGGATTCGGTCTTGCCGTAGCGAAAGTGCGTACCGATCAGGTCCGAGTCGTTGACCCAGCCGTCGTAGATGTTCTTGTCGGACTGCATCTGGGTCTGCAGCTTCTCCACCACGTCGCCTTCCTGCAACAGGTCGTGGGTCAGCTTGATCCCGGTGATTTCAGTGAAGGCCTTGGCCAGCACCTTGGACTCGTACTCGTGGGTGGTGAGGGTTTCCGACACCACGTTGATCTTCATCCCACGGAACGGTTCGGCGGCCTTGATAAACCACTTCAATTCCGCCAACTGCTGTTCGGCCGTGAGGGTGGACGGTTTGAACTCGCTGCCGATCCATTTTTTCGCGGCATCTTCGTACGCATCGGCCCAGGCCGAAGCGCTCAAACCGCTCATAGCCAGTACGGCGGCCAATGAAATGCTATGTCGCAGCTTATTGTTCTTATTCAACATAGAGACCTCCTGGTTGTTTATTCATAAGGGCATCAGCCCCAACGCATCACACTCAACAGCCATACCAGGGAGAGCGCGGACGCTACCCAGATGCTCCAGTCGGTAACGCCGATCACCAGCAAATGCAGGTAGGCGCTGCCGAGAAGACCGATAAACAAACGATCACCACGGGTGGTGCTGATCGGCAAAAAGCCCCGCCGGGGGATACTCGGCGAACGCAGCTCCCAGGTGGTCATGCCCGCGAGGATCAGGGCTATGCCGCCAAAGAACAGCGCGGTGGGGGTGGTCCAGGCCATCCATTCCATCATCGACTCCTCAGACCCGGCCCAGGGCAAAGCCCTTGGCCACGTGGTTGCGAACAAACCAGATCACCAGCATGCCGGGCAGGATAGTCAACACCCCCGCCGCCGCCAGCACGCCCCAATCGATACCCGATGCCGACACCGTGCGCGTCATCACCGCCGCAATGGGCTTGGCGTTGACCGAGGTCAGGGTGCGCGCCAGCAGCAGCTCGACCCAGGAAAACATGAAGCAGAAAAACGCCGTCACACCGATGCCGGAGCCAATCAACGGGATAAAAATCTTCACGAAAAACTTGGGAAACGAGTAGCCGTCGATGTAGGCGGTTTCGTCGATTTCCTTGGGCACCCCGGACATGAAGCCTTCCAGGATCCACACCGCCAACGGCACGTTGAACAGGCAGTGCGCCAGGGCCACGGCGATGTGCGTGTCGAACAGGCCGATAGACGAATACAGCTGGAAAAACGGCAGCAGAAACACCGCCGGTGGCGCCATGCGGTTGGTCAGCAGCCAGAAAAACAGGTGCTTGTCACCGAGGAAGCGGTAGCGCGAAAACGCGTAGGCCGCCGGCAGTGCCACACTCAGGGAGATCACCGTGTTCAGGCTCACGTAGTACAGCGAGTTGAGGTAACCGGTGTACCAGCTCGGGTCAGTGAAGATCACCTTGTAGTTGGCCAGGGTGAAGTCCTGCGGAAACAGCGTCAGCCCGCCGAGGATTTCGGTGTTGCTCTTGAAGGACATGTTCAGCAGCCAGTAGATCGGCACCAGCAGGAACAGGATGTAGATCAGTAGCGGTATCAGCTTTCTCTTGTTCATGTTGGCGGCCTCAGCGGTTGGCGTCGGAGTGGGTCATGGCGGTGTAGAACAGCCAGGACACCAACAGGATGATCAGGAAGTACACCAGCGAAAACGCCGCAGCCGGGCCAAGATCGAATTGGCCTACGGCCATCTGGGTCAGGGTCTGACTCAAGAACGTGGTGGCGTTACCCGGCCCGCCGCCCGTGAGGACGAAAGGTTCGGTGTAGATCATGAAGCTGTCCATGAACCGCAGCATCACCGCGATCAGCAGCACGCTCTTCATCTTCGGCAACTGGATATGTCGGAACACCGCCCAGGGCGATGCACGATCAATCCGTGCAGCCTGGTAGTACACGTCCGGAATCGCCCGCAACCCCGAATAGCAGAGCAGCGCCACCAGTGAGGTCCAGTGCCATACGTCCATGACCAACACCGTGACCCAGGCGTCCATGGTGTTGGCGGCGTAGTTGTAACTAATGCCCAGGGCATTGAGGCTGTAACCCAACAGGCCGATGTCGGCGCGACCGAAAATCTGCCAGATGGTGCCCACCACGTTCCACGGAATCAGCAACGGAATGGCGAGGATGATCAGCACCAGCGACGACCAGCGGCCCTTGGTCGGCATGGTCAGGGCAATGGCGATGCCCAGCGGGATTTCGATCAGCAGCACACAGGCCGAGTAGATGAACTGACGCAGCAACGAGTCATGCAGGCGCGGGTCGAGCAGCACCTGCTTGTACCAGTCGGCACCGACGAAGTAGCGGCTGGACTGGTCGAAGATGTCCTGCACCGAGTAATTGACCACGGTCATCATCGGGATCACCGCACTGAACGCCACCAGCAGGAACACCGGTAACACCAGCCACCAGGCCTTGTTGTTCTGCACCTTGTTCATGGCTGCACCTCCAGCAGGTAGTCGTCGGCATACACCATCAGCCATTGCGCCGGAAAGCTGATGGACGCCTTGCCTTCCGGCACGGGCTTGTCTTCGGCCAGGCGCACCTTGAGCAGCGCGCCGTCGAGGTTGAGGGTGACGATCTTGTAGGTGCCAAGGTCTTCAAGATGTGTGACATCGGCCTGCAGGGCGTCAGGGTTGTACTCGTCCCATACGTGGATGAATTCCGGGCGGATGCCGACCTGCAGCTTCTTGTAGTCGGTGTTGGCAATACGTTGCTGCAACGCCTCGGACAAGGGCAAATGAGTCTCGGCAAAGCGCACCCCGCCCGCCTGGGCCTGCACCTCGATCAGATTCATCCCGGGGCTGCCGATGAAATAGCCGACAAAGGTGTGGCTCGGCCGTTCGAACAGGTCACGCGGCGTGCCGAACTGCACGATCTGCCCGCCGTACATCACTGCGATCTTGTCGGCGAAGGTCGAGGCCTCCAGTTGATCGTGGGTCACATAGACCATGGTGATGTTGAATTGCTCGTGGATCTGCTTGAGTTTGCGCCGCAGTTTCCACTTGAGGTGCGGGTCGATCACCGTCAGCGGTTCATCGAACAGGATCGCCGATACGTCGTCGCGCACCAGGCCACGGCCCATGGAGACTTTCTGTTTTTCGTCGGCGGTGAGGTTGCGCGCCTTTTTGGTCAGCAGGTTTTGCAGGTCGAGGACTTCGGCAATTTCCTGCACCTTGCTGTGAATTTTCGCCTCGGCCATGCCCTGGTTGCGCAGCGGGAACGCCAGGTTGTCGAACACCGTCATGGTGTCGTACACCACCGGGAACTGGAACACCTGGGCGATGTTGCGTTTTTCCGGGGTGAGGTCGTTGACCACTTGAGTGTCGAACAGCACCTGGCCTTCGGACGGGCTGAGCAGGCCGGAGATGATGTTGAGCAACGTCGACTTGCCGCAGCCCGACGGCCCGAGCAAGGCGTAGGCCCCGCCCTGCTCCCACACGTGGTTCATTGCTCGGATAGCGTAGTCTTCAGGCCCTTTCGGCGCAGGGCTGTAGCTGTGCGCCAGGTTCTGCAAATGGATCTCGGCCATCAGGCAACCCTCGCGACACGGCGTCCGGGAGCCTGGACCAAACGGCCCTGGCCATCGAACACAAACAGTTTATGGGTGGGGATATACACGCGGATCGGCGCATCGACGTCGTACTCGTGCACCCCCGGCAGGTGCAGCACCAGCAGGAAATGTTCGCTGCGCACATGCAGGAAAGTTTCCGAACCGCTGATCTCGGCGACTTCCACGGTGACCGCCAGCTCCAGGTCGTCATCGTTGCTCGGCACCAGGCTGATGTGGCTGGGGCGTACGCCGAACCGGAACTCGCCTTCGCCGATGGGACGCAGGTCGACGTTGAGTGGGAAGTGCACGAAATTGGCGAAGCTCACTTCATTGCCACTGATGCGCCCCGGCATCAGGTTGATCGGCGGCTCGGAAAACAACTCCGCGGCCAGCACAGTCTGCGGCTGGTGATACACCTCGGCCGCCTTGCCGCTCTGGATCACCCGGCCTTCGTGGAGGATGGTCGTGGTGCCGCCCAGGGCCAGGGCTTCGTTGGGCTCGGTGGTGGCGTAGATCGCGATGGTGTGGCGTGCGGCGAACAGTTCGCGCATTTCCTGACGCAGCTCTTCGCGAAGTTTGTAGTCCAGGTTCACCAGCGGCTCATCGAACAGGATCAGTTCGGCATCCTTGACCAGTGCGCGGGCCATGGCCGTGCGCTGCTGCTGGCCGCCGGAGAGTTCCAGGGGGTGACGCTGGAGGAATTTTTCGATGCGCAGCATCCTGGCGGTTTCCAGCACCTTGCTCTGGATCAGCTCGCTGGACACACCGGCCTGGCGCAACGGCGAGGCGATGTTTTCGAACACGGTCATGGTCGGGTAATTGATGAACTGCTGATACACCATCGACACGTTGCGCAAGCGCACCGGTTTTTGCGTGACGTCCACGCCGTTCATCAGGATGCGGCCGCTGTCGGGTTTGTCCAGACCGGCCATCAGGCGCATCAGGCTGGTCTTGCCGGACAGCGTGCGACCGAGCAAGACGTTGAAGGAACCGGCTTCGAAACGCAGGTTGGCGTCGTCGATCCAGGTCTGGCCTTCGACAACGCGGGAGACATGTTCCAGGGTCAATGACATGACACGACCTTTTTATTATTGGAATGAATCTGGCCAGGTGACAGAGCGAGTTTCGTGCCAAAACGACAAGTGGTTGATGTGCAAGGAAATCAGCTGAAAGTGATGTTCAGGAGTGAACAATTTGGCTGAACAACTGAACAGTCAGGGCCTTGACAATGAACAGTTCTGAACAACACTCTGACGACCAATACAGTGGAATGATTTCCAGCAGTCCGTTGCGCAAGACCCCATAACAATAAAAACGAAGGTCACCCCATGGCCGAACCACTGGCTCACGACACCCTTATCCAGGAATCCTGGCGCCGTTGCCGCGCCTTTGGCCTGGACCACCAGAGCACGCCCAGCTTCGACCAGCTCCCCGCCGAGGGCATCAACCAATTGCTGGAGAGCCAGCATTCGCTGGTGCAGACCACCCACCAGGAAGTGCTGCCCTACTACGAGAACATCCTGAGCAATTCCAACTGCCTGATCATGCTGGCCGACAATCAGGGCCAGGTGCTGACCAGTTGGGGCACCCAGCGCTTTATCGAGCCCAAGCTGGCCCGTGGTTTCAACCCCGGCGCCAGCTGGATGGAGCGTTCCAGCGGCACCAATGCCATCGGCACCGCGTTGGCCTGCGCCCAGGCGGTGCATATCGAACACGATGAACACTTTCTCAAGGCCAACCGCTTCATGACCGGCTCGGCGGCGCCGATCTTCGACGCCCAGCGCGAGATCATCGCGGTGCTGGATGTGTCCAGCGACAGCTACCTGCCGCCCTCCCACACCCTGGGCATGGTCAAGATGATGAGCCAGACCGTGGAGAACCGGCTGATCCTCAACCTGTTTCGCGGCGAACATTTCCAGCTGACCTTCAACACCGGGCTGAGCAACCTCGACAGCCAGTGGGCCGGCCTGCTGATCTTTGATGAAAGCGGCCAGGTGCTGTCGGCCAATCGACGTGCCGACAACCTGCTGGGCATCAGCCTGTCGCGGGTGATGATCGACAGCCTGTTCAAGGTATCGTTGCTGGAACTGTTGAACCAACCGGAAGGCCTGCCCTTCTCCCTGCAAGCGGCGGGACGCAATCGCTTCCAGTGCTTGTTGAAGCGCCCCAGGCAGATGCCGGTGCAGGCGCGCGTGTTCACCGAGCCGGCGCCATCGAAGCCTGCGCCGATTGGCCTCAAGACTTTGCATTTCGGCGACGCGCGCGTGGAGAAAGCCGTGCGCCAGGCCGAGCGCCTGCTGGAGAAAGACATCCCGCTGCTGATTCACGGCGAAACCGGCGTGGGCAAGGAGGTGTTCGTCAAAGCCCTGCACCACGCCAGCTCGCGCAGCCAGAAGGCATTTATCGCGGTGAACTGCGCGGCGATTCCCGCCGAATTGGTGGAATCGGAGCTGTTCGGCTATGAAAAGGGCGCGTTCACCGGCGCCAACCAGAAAGGCAGCATCGGCCTGATCCGCAAGGCCGACAAGGGCACGCTGTTTCTCGACGAGATCGGTGATATGCCGCTGCCCACCCAGGCCCGCTTGCTACGGGTGTTGCAGGAGCGTTGCGTGCAACCGGTAGGCAGCAGCGAGTTGTTCCCGGTGGATTTGCGCATCATCTCGGCCACCAACCGTGCACTGCGGGATCTGGTACATGCTGGGCGTTTCCGTGAGGATTTGTACTACCGCATCGGTGGCCTGACCCTGGAACTGCCGCCGTTACGCGAGCGCACCGACAAACAGGCGCTGTTCCAGCAACTGTGGCAGCAACACCGCGAGCCGACTCAATGGGCGGGCCTGAGCGCCGAAGTATTGGCGCTGTTCGAGCGGCACCCGTGGCCGGGAAATTTGCGCCAGGTGAGCAGTGTGTTGCAGGTGGCGCTGGCCATGGCCGAGGAACAGCCGATCCGTGCAGAGCACCTGCCGGACGATTTCTTCGTGGATTTGAACGTCGCGGCGCCGCCGCCCGCCAGTGAGTACCTGGATGACAGCATCGACCTGAACCAGCGCTTGAAAGCCGCCGGCGGCAATATTTCCCATCTGGCGCGAGAGCTGGGGGTGAGCCGCAATACCCTGTACAAACGCCTGCGCCAGAACGAAGGCTAGCGTGGCTTGACCACCACCAGCAGGTCGGTGAAGTACTCCACCTGGATCGGCAGGTTATCGGCCAGTGACGACAACGCCGCCGCCGTGTCGTCCAGCTTGAACACCCCGGACACCCGCAGGTTTTGCAGGGCCTGGGGGTCGAAACGCAACAAGCCGTGGCGGTAGCTGGCGAGGGTTTGCAAGACCTCGCTCAAGGGTTGGTCGTTGACCTTGAGCAGGCCGCGGGTCCAGGCGTCGGGATCGCTGTCACCGATGGCTTGCGGTGGCTGGGCGCGGCCGTGGTCGAGCACCGAACGCTGGCCGGCCGTGACCTTGACCCCATCGCCGGCATCGCCTTTGATCGCGACCGTGGACTCGATCACCGTGACCACCGTGGTGCCGTCTGCCGCGCGCTTGACCAGATAACGCGTGCCCAGCGCAGTGGCCGTGCCCTGGTCGGTGCGAACCACGAACGGCCGTTGCGCATCCTTCGCCACCTCGACCCAGAGCTCGCCTTGCAGCAGTTCGATCACCCGTTGATGACCATCGAACTGCACATCCACCGCCGAGTTACTGTTGAGCTGCAACTGGCTGCCATCTTCGAGGGCGATCTGCCGACGCTCACCGACACCGGTACGTTGGTCGGCCATCCACACCGGCAAGTGTTGCAGGCCCAGCCAGCCGCACAGAACCAGGCCGAGCACACCCACCACCTGCGCGCCACGTGGGCGTCGCGGGGTGAAGGCGCGGTTCAGGGCAATGCGCGCTGGCTTGGCGGGCAAGGCATCGAGGCTGCCCCATAACGCACTCATGCGCTCGATGGCCACGGCGTGGCGCGGGTCGGCCTGGCGCCAGGTGTTGAACGCCTGGCGGTCGGCGTCGGTCACGCCTTCGTCGTGCAGGCGAGTCAGCCACTGTGCGGCTTGCTGGATGATCTGCTCGGAACTCATGCCAGCGGGTCTGCCGGGTGCAGGCTGTGGTAGCAATGCACCAGGGCGCTGGAAATGTAGTTTTTGACGGTGCTGGAGGAAACGTCCAGGCGCAGGGCGATTTCGCTGTAGGTCAGCCCGTCGAGGCGGCTCAACAGGAATGCTTCGCGGGCTTTGAAAGGCAAGCCGGCGAGCATCTCTGCGATACGCTCCAGGGCTTGCAAGGCCACATGAATCGCAGCCGGGTCGGGCATGTCGGCGTCTTCGCACTGGATCACCAGGGCTTCCATGTAGGCTTTTTCGATACGACGGCGACGGGCACTGTCGATCAACAACCGACCAGCCGTGGTGGCCAGGAAAGCGCGAGGCTCCTTGATACTCTGCGGCTCGGCCAGCATCAGGACGCGGATAAACGCGTCATGGGCCAGGTCGGCGGCCTGCTGGGAACACCCGAGTTTCTTGCGCAGCCAGCCGTGCAACCAGCCGTGGTGCTCGCTGTACATCGCCGTGAGGGTCTGCTGGCGCACGGAGTCGCCCAGCGCGGCCGGAATGTCATGCATGCGCAAAAAGATCTCAAATGGGAAGAGTTACCAATTGCGCGAACAATGCCAGTAAAACCCGCTTGGGGCAAGGGCCTGTCTTTAACGCCAACTCCAGGACACGCCGGTGTAGATGCCACGGCCATCCGCCGGCGTAGAACGCGCTACATCCAACCCCTTGTCGTCATAACCCGGCGTCACGGTATTGGCGTAACGACGGTTGGTCAGGTTGCGCAGGTCGACCCAGGCTTGCCAGTCCTGCTTGGGCGCGTCGTAGCCGAGCGTGGCGCCGAGCAGGGTGTAGGACGCGGCGTAGTAGGAATTGGCGTAGTCCACCGCCACCCGTGAGGAATACTCGGTGTTGAGGCTGGTGTAGAAACCCGTCGGATGGCTGTAGCGCACTTGCGCCTGGTAGTAGTGCCTGGGGATGCCGGGCAAGGTGTTGTCGCCGAAGCGGTCATCGTCGCGGTAATGGAAGTCGCTGAAGGTGTAGGCCTGGCGCAGCGCAAGCCGGCCGTTGCGGCCGCCGTCCCATAACGGGCTGAGCAGGCTCAGTTCCACACCCTGATGTACGGTGGGGCTGGCGTTGGACTCGGCGACGATGGCATTGCTGGTAGAGGTTTGCGCCTGGGTTTCCACGCTGAGCAATTCGTGGCGCACTTCGGAGCGGTACAGGGCCAGGTCCCACTGGCCGAGCCAGGCCTCACCGCGCCCGCCGATCTCCAGGGTGGTGGCGGTCTGGTTTTTCAGGCTCACGCCCTCCCGTGCCAGGCCTTTGGCCGGACCACCGGTAAAGTATTTGTTGGAACCCCAGATCATCGACCACGCATGCGGCGGCTCGACCGAGCGGCTCAGGTTGCCGTACACCTGCAATTGTGGGGTGAAGTCGTAGCGCAGGCCGATGCGTGGTGCGTAGTCCCAGTCGTGCTGGCTGAGCGGCGCCTGGCCTTCAGGGTAGGTGACCTGGGTTTCGCGGCGGGTATAGATCGCCGCCAGGCCAGTGGTCAGCCACAGGTCAGGCACCAGTTCCAGGTCGTTGCCGATATGCAACACGGTGTCGGAGCCCAGGTAGCTGTAGTCGCGGGTCTTGGTGCCGGGGGCGTAGGTTGCGGTATTGCCGGCGGGTGTGCGCACGTATTCCGAAGCGCCGTTATTGGGCATCGCCTGGGTGGTGCGCAGGCCGACAGTGGTTTTACTGTCATGGCCGAACAGCGTGTCCTGGCGGATGTAATTGAGGGTGCTGCTGATATCGGTGTAGGCGACTTTCAGGCGGTTGGTGCCTTCGCGCAAGTCCATCGGGTAGTCGTGGTAGGCCAGCCCGACTTCGACCCGCGCGTTGTCGTCCAATTGCAGGGAGGTCTTGTTGGCGATCCAAGTGGAGCCCGGTTGCAGGCGCTTGGAATCACGGGCGGCGTTGAGGCTGTTGGCCGCACGCGGGTCGTGGCTGATCTGGCTGCGCGTGAGTTTGCCTGGGGTGTCGTTGGTGGTTTCGCGGTAACGGAAGTAGAAGCGGGTTTCCAGGTCCGGGTTGAAGCGGTAGCCGAAGTTGGCGGCCACGCCTTTGCCGGTGGCAGCGCTCTGGTGCTGGTAGCCGTCGGATTCGGAATCGGTGAGGCTGATGTAGTAGTCGGCATCCCCCAGTACCTGGCCCGAGCTGATCTCGCGCTGGGCGTAGCCTTTGCTGCCCGCTTCGTAACGTAGTTGCAGCTTGGGTGCGTCGTGGCCCGTGCGGGTCACATAGTTGACCGCGCCGCCCAAGGCCAGCGCGCCCTGATCAAAACCGTTGGCGCCGCGCAGCACTTCGACCCGGCTTTGCCACAAGGGATTTTTCAGCTCATAAGGCGTGCCGCCGGGGCCGGTGAGTGGCAGGCCATCGAACATTTCATACAAGCCGGAGGCATGGGCACCGGGGCTGCGGTTCAGGCCCGAACCACGAATCGAGAGTTTCACCCCTTCGTTGTTGGCCGCCTTGGCATACACTCCGGCCTGGTACTTGAACACGTCTTCGTTGGTGCTCACCCTTCCCTGCTGCACGCTGTTCATGTCGATATAGTTGGTGCCGCCGGGCACGCTCTTGAGCTGCGCCTGGGCCACTTCACCGTCGCTGGCTTGGCTGCCGGTGACTTCGACCGGGGCCAATTGCAGGTCTTCGGCGTGCACCAGTGAGCTTAAGGTCAGGGCGGCAAACAAGAGCGGAGGTTGGCGCAGCAGCATCGGGCAGGTCCTTGGAATTCGGGGGGCACCTGGTGGGAAGACAGGGGCACCCGCCAGGTCACTCCTTATTAACGGACCAGCCCCTTCCCACACCAACGTCGGACCAAGACTATTCGCTGCACGAGGGTGGCAGAGCAGCAGGAAGTGGCGAGCGGGCTTGTCCCGCTCGCCACAGTTGCAGTGTCAATCCTCAATGGGGGGGTATCAGCCGGCTTTGCATCAGTTCATCTGCTTCTGATCCCGGAGCAAACCGGAATCCATACATTTCATCCGCACTGAGGATTTTGTCGAGCGCTTCCAATAATTGCGCCTCGGTCGGCGAGTCCCGCAATAACTTGTGCGCTGGCAGCAACACCTCGGCAGAAACGCCTTGGACACTCGCCGCATCGATCACGGCAAAAAGGATAAAACGCAAACGTATTTCGCGATCAGTGGGCCAAACCGTCTTTTGCTTACCCATGGTAGAGGCCTCAAGCTTTCGGAAAAATCCGAGGCTATTGATGAGTACTGGGTGTTTCAACCATCGAGATGCAAGATAGGCCTCTTCCTACAAGGGAAAACGAAACACCGTACCAATCACCAGAGCATGCCGAGCTTTATTGCACCGGCAGAAAATTCATCAGCAACAAGCTCTGCGCGTAATTGAGACCGATGCGCCGGTAGCGCTCGTCGAGCATCTGGGTCAGCAGGTCGAGGCGCGCAACGATCTTGCCGAACTCCACCGCGAAGCTGAGGTTGCTGCCCTCCTCCGATATTTCGTTGGAGAACAACAGCAGCACGCCATTGGCATCCTGGCGCTTGCTCAGCAGCCAGGTGGCCTTCTCGATATTGCGCGCGGCGTTGCTGACAAACTGCGGGTTGATCGAATCGGTGATGTAGAACTCAGTACGCCCACCGTGGGCCGTCACGATCATGCTGCCGATGGCGTAGATAAACGCGCCGACACGATCGCCTTTGAACTCCGGACTCAGGGAATAACTCAGCGCCGCCAAGTCGCGGCGATCATCCAGGGCCGGCAGCGATCGACGTTGCTCGATGGCCTGGCGGATCTCTCGCGCAGCGCTGACCGCATCCGGATAACCCGACTGACGCCACTGGCTGGGGTTGCGCAAATAGAGCTTGTTCATCAGCAGATACAGGCTTTGCAGGTTGTCGCGCATGCCCAGCGTGGCCATGCGGTCGACACTGGTCTGGAAGAACTCATCGGGTTTGCCGTTGCTGAACTGCTTGGCGATATCCCGCCCCTGTTGCTGGCTGCAACCGCTGGCGCAGAGCATCAACACAGCGGCCAGCATCAAGGGCTGGCAACCGCGTTGAAGGTTGAAACGAGGAAATGTGCGATCCATCGGCACCCGATCTGATTCATCTGCCCACGCGGGAAATCGGCAGGGCTGGGACAAGGATAGAGCGGAGAAATCCAAAAAAGTGCAGTGGATCCAGGCAGATAGTTGTAAGCAGAGACCACCGGGCAGGTGAATCGGCGCAATCGTGAAGGATTCGTTTCAGGGCCTATACTGAGAGCAACAGCTGCGTGTATTTTTTGCGCATTTGCTCATAAGCAGCTGTATAGGAGGTGACGGCAATGAAACATCCAATTCGGGCGCAAATGGTTGTTCAGATGATTTGCCTGCTTTCGGTAGCTCAGCTTTTTTGCTGAACAACGTGTCACCGGCTTCAAATTCAGCCGCGGCTGCGGCGCAGGAAGGTATTGCCTGCAACTCCCTCAGCATCTGGCCCGACACCCATTGGCCGGGCCAGAATGTGCAACTACAGCAAGACCGTGGCCAGCATGCCCAGAGCCCCCAGGCAAAACCCGATCAGCGCACCCCGCCCGGGCATTTCCTGGAACAGCGCCCAGATCACCACAGGCTCCAGCAGCAATAACGAGGTGATGGAAACGACTGTCACCACCCAGATATCACCGACCGCCCGGTACCCCAGCCAGTAAGCTCCCAGCAGGCAAAGCCCGGCAAAACACATCAACACCACCGGCATGACGAACGCCTGCCATGAACCGTCGCCCGCCTGAGCCAGCCGGGCGGTGATTACCTCGCTGTAGATTGCACAAAACTCACCAAGGACCATCAACCCTAGAGCAGAAACTCCGAGTAGTTCTTTGGACATATCAAAAACTCCTTCGTATTCAACGCACTGTTGTTCAACTCCCAGCGGGCGATGCCGTTGCCGAGGGTTTTGTTGCAACGATACGAAGCAGCCTTGAACAGGCCTGAATTACCGAAGTGCTTTTGCATGCTCGTGTCCTTGAAAAGGGGGTGAGTCCCAGCGACCGTAGAGGACGCCCAGCCTGATCATACGTTTGGGCAGGCGCCTTGGACAACCGACTGCAGTATCGTCGTGGTCTTTTTTCCGGGGAGGATGAGCTGGATGCCGATGCCCTGTTGAGTCATGCGGGTGGGGAGATGTACCGGGTGAGAAGGCAGCGGTTTGCGACTGATCAACACCGCGCGCGCCGATTAAAAGCCAATGCCCCGACGTGTCGGGGCATTGGCTTTTGTAGTCCTGGGCAAATCAACCAGAAATGAACATCTTTTTCAGCGTTTCAACTGGCAAAAGACTCACCCTGACGTGGAACGATTATTTGGCTTGGCGAAGCACAAGCTCCGTCAAACGGGTCTTGACCCGGAAGCAAAACTCACGAATTTGAAATTGATAGGCCGGCATCACCATGTAGTTCAAATCAGGACCCAACGAGTCTTTGACTTCCATGTACTTGGCCGTCTTGGCAGCAATGGCCTGGTATTGCGCCTCGTATTTATCGTAAGACGCCTTGTTGTACACCCTTAGAACATCGAGCTCTTTACGGCATTGCTCGGCGCGATTCTGGTTCAAGTTTGTTTCAGACTCTTCCTGAGCAGCCTCCTGGGAGACATTGATTGGGGCTACAGGACGTGGGTTCGCAGGTGCAGCCTCATATCGCACAGTGAAATTTTCTGGTGGTGTCGAAGGCGCGGCTTCAGCGGGTGCTTCATGAACGACGGCTGGAGGGGGAGTCTCTTTAGGTTTTTCTGGGGTTTTCGTAGCGCATCCCGAGAGAGCAAGACCTACCACTACAACGATGCCACACATTTTATTCATCGGTTTCACCAAGAGGTATTTGGGGTTGGCTGAGTCGTTAGGTTCTGGGTAAAAGTCATCACTCAATCCATGATCGAGCGTACATTTTCTACCAGACTCAAGGCGCTCAGCCGCTCTTCCTTGAGTGCGCAGGTGAACAATAGTAGTAAAAAATCAAAGAGATGACGAGGAAAAGCTTGGCAGGAATGGCACAAATCCAATGGGCTAATGACTGTGGGATCAAGCTGCGCAGTCGAGATCCACATGAGGATGGGTCGCCTTCAAAAAGGCTGCATCGGAGTGTGAACTGGATACCGCCACCCAGCGCGAGAGCAAAGCCGGGCAAACGTCACGCAGTTCACCCCCAATGCGATTCATACATCAATCAGCGCTGTAGAAAATTTGAATTAGTCAGTTGTCCGTTCGGTCAGGAATTATGAACGCAGTAAATCTGATGAGGTGACAGCAATGACTATCCAAGCAGAGACACTCGTACAACTGACCCAAGCGCTTCAGGGACGCGGGATGAAGATGGTTTCAGACGTCCATTTCATCCGTGCGCCATATCGGCACAATCATCGCTGGATCTGTTCTGTAGAGGAGTAGTCATTGAAAGCCAGCCGGAAACGACTGGCTCGAATGGATATAGCCAAAAGGACCTTAGGTTGAGCGACCCTCGCTACGATTTTGTTGTTTTTTAACGCCCTTCCCATTTTTACGTTCGTATTGATGATGAATAAACCAAGCGACGAGCAGTACGCCAGCCAGACCAAAAACGAACAACAACAGCTCTATTGCGGGACCCTCGTGTGAAAACATGTTTCGTTCCTCGTCCTGAAGTATCGCGCCTCAAAAACTGGCGCCTCCGAAATTATTCGTAACAATCCATACATTTTCAGGGTAGACGCCGAAGCTCGAGGTGACAACCCCAATACTCACGGAACCATTGATCTAGACACGTCACTCGTCGAAAAAACGTTCGCGAGCGCGCTAGCGTCAGCGATACGAGCACAAGAAGGAGGTCGTGACTACTGCACCTGCCCCAATCGCAAACCGCTTGAAATGATGCGGAAACGATCAGGCTTGAAGCGGGGTAGCCGCCCCAAACCCCAGAAACACAAAAGCCCCGCATTCGCGGGGCTTTCGTTTGAATCTTGGCGGGAAACCAGGGATTCGAACCCTGGGAACGCTATTAACGTTCGCCGGTTTTCAAGACCGGTGCATTCAACCACTCTGCCAATTTCCCTTGTGCATCACAGGATTATAGTAGCCTATCCCGTCTCAGCGGGCGCCATAATACCCGAATGAAACACACTGTCAAACTCTCGCCATAGCTTGTTACAGAGCGTCTGTTATGATCTTTGCGACTGAACGTTTCAAAACTGAAGGAGTGTCGCCATGCGCGAACAGAATTACGCAGTGAATGGTAACGCGCAGGCTGAGCAGCTTGAAGTCAGCCGCGTGTTGCGCAACACCTATGGCTTGCTCGCCCTGACCCTCGCATTCAGCGGCGTGATGGCGTTCGTGGCCCAGCAGATGCGCGTTGGCTACCCGAATATCTTTGTGGTGCTGATCGGCTTCTATGGCCTGTTCTTCCTCACCAACAAACTGCGCGACTCTGCGTGGGGCCTGGTGTCGGCATTTGCCCTGACCGGCTTCATGGGCTTTATCCTCGGCCCGATCCTCAACCGTTACCTCGGCATGGCCGGCGGTGCGGAAGTGGTCAGCTCGGCGTTTGCCATGACGGCGCTGGTGTTTGGTGGTCTGTCGGCCTATGTGCTGATCACCCGCAAGGACATGAGCTTCCTGGGTGGTTTCATCACCGTTGGTTTCTTCGTGTTGCTGGCGGCAGTGGTTGCGGGCATGTTCTTCCAGATCAGCGGGCTGCAACTGGCGATCAGCGCAGGTTTCGTGCTGTTCTCCTCGGTGTGCATCCTGTTCCAGACCAGCGCGATCATCCACGGTGGTGAACGTAACTACATCATGGCGACCATCAGCCTATATGTATCGATCTACAACCTGTTCATCAGCCTGTTGCAGATCTTCGGCATCATGAGCCGCGATGACTGATTACTTGCCTCAATAAAAATGCCCCGCATCGAAAGATGCGGGGCATTTTTGTTTTCAGAAGATCAGTACTGGTTGGGTTCCATTTCCAGATCGACCTTGAAGCGCTCCAGAATGTCTCGCTGAATGCGGCGGGCCAGGTTGGCAATGTCATGCCCCGAGGCGGCGCCATAGTTGACCAGCACCAGCGCCTGCAGTTTGTGCACGCCGGCGTCCCCCTCACGGAAGCCCTTCCAGCCGGCCTTGTCGATCAGCCAGCCGGCGGCGAGCTTCATCTGCCCGTCAGGTTGCGGGTAGGCCACCAGGTCCGGATACAGCGCCTGCAGCTCAGCCGCCAGCACCTGGGAGACCAACGGGTTCTTGAAGAAGCTGCCGGCATTGCCAAGCTCCGCCGGATCCGGCAGTTTTTCACGGCGAATGCTGCAGATGGCACGGCTGACGTCGCTCGGCGTCGCCTCGGTGATCCCCTGCGCCGCCAGGCGCTGCTGCACCGGGCCGTAGTCGAGTTTCAGGTGGCTGGCGCGGCTGAGGGCGAAGCGCACGCGCAGGATCAGCCAGCGCCCGGTCTCGTGCTTGAACAGGCTGTCACGGTAGGCAAAGTTGCACTCCTCAAGGCTGAAGTCGCGCAGTTCGCCGGTGCGACGGTCCAGGGCGGTCAGGCCAGCGAATACATCCTTGATCTCGACACCGTAGGCTCCGATGTTCTGCATGGGCGCGGCGCCGACGGTGCCGGGGATCAGGCTGAGGTTTTCCAGGCCACAGAAACCTTGGTCCAGGGTCCACAGCACGAAGGGGTGCCAGGCTTCGCCCGCCTCGGCCTCGACCACCACGTGCAGGCCGTCGTCGTGCAGCACACGAATGCCCTGGGTGGCCATGCGCAGCACCAGCGCCGGAATGTCCTGGGTCAGCAACAGGTTGCTACCGCCGCCGATCACCAGCAACGGCACATTGTGTGCGGTGGAATAGGTGAGGGCCTCACGCACATCGCTGTCGCTGTGGGCCTCGGCGAACAGCTGGGCATGCACATCAATGCCAAAACTGTTGAATGGCTTGAGCGATACCTGCGCAAGCACCTGCAAGGTCATAACCGCCCCTTCAATTCGATCACCAATAAATCACAGGCCTGTTCGATCAGGTCCAGGACCCGTTCGAAGCCTTGTTCACCTTCGTAGTACGGATCTGGCACTTCGTCCACTTCGGCATCGTAACGGCGCAGGAACAGGTCCAGCTCCGCCTTGCCCTGCCCCGGCTGCATCGCCTTGAGGTTGCGCAGGTTGCTGTGATCCATGGCCAGGATCAGGTCATAGCGCGCAAAATCGGCGCGGGAGACCTGCCGGGCACGCTGGGCCGACAGATCGTAGCCGCGGGCCAACGCCGCACGTTGGCTGCGCTGGTCCGGCGGGTTGCCGACATGCCACTCACCGGTGCCGGCGGACGCGACATCGACCTGCCCAGTCAGCCCCGCTTCGCGCAGTTTGTGGCGCAGCACGCCTTCTGCGGTGGGCGAGCGGCAGATATTGCCCAGGCAGACAAACAAAACCTCCATCAGGCCCCCAGCAGGCGACGGACGCGCTCAAGGTCTTCGGGCGTGTCGACACCAGCCGGCGGCGCTTCCAGTGCATCGCCCACGTGGATGCGCACGCCGTGCCACAGCGCCCGCAGTTGCTCCAGGGATTCGGTGTTTTCCAGCCAGCACGGGCCCCAACTGACGAAGTCATGAAGGAAACCGGCGCGGTAGGCATAAATGCCGATGTGACGGCGATACGGCACGCCTTCCGGCAGTACATCCGGTTGCTTGGCAAACGCATCGCGTGCCCACGGCAGGGTAGAACGGCTGAACGTCAGCGCCAGGCCGTTGATGTCGCTGACCACCTTGACCACATTCGGATTGAACAGGGTCTCGACGTCTTCGATCGGCTCAGCCAGGGTCGCCATGCGCGCTTCGCCATGGGCGGCCAGGTTGGCGGCCACCTGGTCGATAACGCCGGGCGGGATCAACGGTTCGTCACCTTGCACGTTGACCACGATGGCGTCGGGCGCCAGGCCGAGCTTTGTGGCCACTTCAGCCAGGCGGTCGGTGCCGGAGTTGTGGTCTTCACGCGTCAGCACCGCCTCGGCGCCGAAGCCTTCGCAGGCCTCGATGATGCGTGGGTCATCGGTGGCCACCACTACGCGCTCGGCGCTGCTTTTGCAGGCCTGTTCCCACACCAGCTGGATCATCGGCTTGTTGCCGATCAGTTGCAGCGGTTTGCCCGGCAGGCGAGTCGACGCATAGCGGGAGGGAATGACAACGGTAAAGGCGGTGGTCATTTATCCAGGCGCTCATCGGTGGTCAGGGTACGGGCTTCGCTTTCCAGCATCACCGGGATGCCATCACGGATCGGGTACGCCAGGCCGGCGCCTTTGCTGATCAGCTCGGTTTTGTCGGCGCTGAGCTTGAGCGGGCCTTTGCAGATCGGGCAAGCGAGGATGTCGAGCAGTTTGGTGTCCATGAGTGTTTCCTGGAAAAAAGCGGTTTAAGGCAAAAGACGGGCAGGCAACAGACGCATCAGCTGCGTGTCGAACCAGGCGACGAACGCCGGCGACGGCAGCGCATCCACCGCAAGGTACCACCAGTCGGGCTGGGCGAAGGCGCGGCACTTCACCGCGTCCTTCTCGGTCATGACCAGCGGCAATGACGGCGTAAAATTCAGGACCTCGGCACTGTAAGTCGCGTGGTCGGCAAACCCATGGGGTATCGGCTGCCAGTGTAGCGTTTCAAGGGTGTTGAAGAAACGTTGCGGGTTGCCAATGCCGGCGACCGCATGCACCTGCTGGCCCGCCGCAAAATGATCCACTGGCCGGCGCTCGCCGGTTTGCAGGTTGACCAGTGCAGTAGGCTGCAAACGAAAGGCAAAGCCGTCTTCGCGGTCGTCGGCGGCGCCGTTGTACAGCAACGCATCCACACTCTGCAAACGCTCCACCGGTTCGCGCAGCGGCCCCGCCGGCAGGCAGCGACGGTTGCCCAGGCCACGGGCGGCATCGATCAGCACCAGTTCAAGGTCGCGGGCCAGGCGGTAATGCTGCAGGCCGTCGTCGGAGAGGATCAGGTCCAGAGTGTCGCTGGCCAGCAGCGCCTTGACCGCACGGCTGCGATCAGGATCGATCATCAAAGGTACGCCGCAGCGCTGCACGATCAATAACGGTTCGTCACCCGCCACCTCGGCGCTGTGACTGGCTTCGACCCGCCACGGCAACTGTGGTGGCTTGGCGCCATAACCGCGACTGACCACACCCACACGCAAGCCGCTGTGCCGACAGTGTTCGATCAACCACAGGATCAAAGGCGTCTTGCCGGTGCCGCCCACGGTAATATTACCGACCACCACCACCGGCACCGGCGCTTGGTAAATATCACCCTCACCCGCCAGGAACCGTGCGCGCTTGCGCTGCACCACCCGGCGATACAGGGACTCCAGCGGCCGCAGTAGCGAAAGTGCCGGATGGCCCTCGTACCAGGCCTTGAGCAAACGATCGGACATGGCCATCAGGGTTGGCTCGCCGCCTCGACGGTACTCATGCGCAAATGGCTGAAACCGAGCTTGCCGGCAGCGTCCATCGCGGTGATCACAGCCTGGTGCTGGGTCTTGCCATCAGCGCTGATGGACAGCGGCAACTGCGTGTCGCCGCCGGACTCTTTCTGCAAGGCTTCCATCAAGCTGGCAAGGTCGTTTTTCTCCAGCAATTGGTTATTCACCGAAAACACCCCGTCGGCGCTGATGGCGATGTCGAGTTGCTTGACTTGCTGGTCTTCGGCCGGCGAACCGCTCACGGCTTCCGGCAGGTCGACGCGCAGTTCGGTTTGCCGGGTGAAAGTCGTGGTGACGACAAAAAACAGCAGCAGGATAAACACCACGTCGATCAGCGACGCGAGGTTGATATCGACATTTTCCCGTTGCTTACGGCGAAATTTCACGCTTTGCCCCCAACCAGGTCCACGTCGCGGTCGCCCTGCACCACTTCCACCAGCTTGATGGCCTCCTGCTCCATGCCCACCACCAGCTCATCGATGCGGCGTTGCAGGAAACGGTGGAAGAACACCGAAGGAATACCCACCATCAGGCCGGCCGCCGTAGTGATCAGCGCCTTGGAGATACCACCGGCCAGCACGGCCGCGTTGGTGGTCATGCCGGAGCCCATGAACGAACTGAAAATGTCGATCATGCCCAACACCGTGCCGAGCAAGCCGAGCAATGGCGCCATGGCGGCGATGGTGCCGAGGGCGTTGATGTAGCGCTCCAGTTCATGAATGACGCGGGCGGCGGCCTCTTCGATGCACTCCTTCATGATCTCGCGACCATGCTTGGAATTGGCCAGGCCTGCGGCAAGGATCTCACCCAACGGGGAGTTGGCGCGCAGTTCCTTGAGCTTTTCCTTGTCCAGTTGCTTGTTCTTGATCCAGCCCCAGACCTGCCCCAGCAGATGCTCGGGGGTCACGCGGCTGGCGCGCAGGGTCCACAGGCGTTCGGCGACGATGCCGAGTGCGGCGATGGAGCTCATGATGATCGGCAACATCATCCAGCCGCCGGATTTGACCAATTCCCACACAGTGAATGTCCCCTCGAAAAAGTGCGCCACTTTACCATATAGGTGCGTCGGCCACAGACCCCATCCGCCGAGGCCTTGAACCCCTAGGGTAAGCGCTCGCGCCAGAACCTTCGTTGACTGCGCGCAACGACCGGTGGCGCGAATGCTCCCAGCTGCACACGCACGGCCCCCTGTTCGGCGCTGTCATACACTTGGCTGCCCAGCCGCTGGTAACGTTCCAGCACCTGCGGATGGGGATGGCCGAACGCATTGCCGCGCCCCCGCGAGATCAGCACATTACGGGGGGAGAGCCGCTCGACAAACGCCCAGGACGAAGAGCTGCGACTGCCATGGTGGGGCGCCTGCAGCCACTCGGTGGGCACCGCCAGAGGCGACGCGAGCATGGCCTGTTCGGCTTCGCGGTCGATGTCGCCGGTCAGCAACAGGCGCTCGCCATTGGCCTGCACCTGCAACACGCAGGACTTTGCGTTACCACTGATAGCACCTGGCCACTGCCAGAGTTCGAACGTTACCCCGTCCCAGGTCCATCGCTCGCCGCTGACGCAAGGTTGCGTACCGATAAATGCCGGCAACCCATCGGTTTCCCCGCCCACCACGCGCTTGATCGGTATGCCCTTGGCAATCGCCGCCGCGCCGCCGGCATGATCCGCATCGGCGTGACTGAGCAGCATCAGATCCAATGCCCTCACCCCGAGTTTTCGCAACGACGGGAGCACCACCCGCGCGCCCAGATCAAAGGTTCCGGTGCGCGGTCCGGCGTCGTAAAGCAATGCATGGTGGCGCGTGCGCAGAATCAGCGACTGCCCCTGCCCCACGTCCAACTGCACCACCTCCATCTGCCCGTGGGGCACCAGTTCTCGCGCAGGGAACACTGCCAACAACAGCATTGGCCAGCCTAATACGCGAAACGGCACGCCGTTGGGCAGCAGTAGCAACACGGCACCCAGCAGACTCACCAGCCAGTAAACCAATGGTACTTGCGCCGGGATCCACGCCGGCATGTGTCCGGCGAGCCACGCCAGCCCTCTGAACAAACCATCCAGAGCGCCGCCCGCCAGCCACAGAAGACCTTCGCCAATAAATGGCAATGGCAGCAATGCGGTCCCCGATAGCGCCAGCGGCAACACCACCAGGCTGATCCACGGCACAGCCACCAGGTTGGCCAGCGGTGCGCTCAGGCTGATGGGCAGTCCCAACACCAACAACACCGGAAACAGCCCAATGGCAATCAGCCACTGCGGTCGGGTCCATGCCTGCCACAGGCTCCACGGCCCCAACCGCCCACCAAACGCCAGAATCAGCACCGCCACCGCCGCAAACGACAACCAGAACCCGGGCTGCAAGCTGGCCAACGGCTCCAGCACCAGCACCCCATTGAGCGCCAGCAGCAACGGCCACCACAGCCCCAGATGCCGGAAGCGCAGCCGCCACAACAACACCAACCCGACCATCACACAAGCCCGTTGCACCGGCACGCCAAACCCTGCGAGCCAGCCGTAGCCCAACGCAGCGCTGAACGCCAGGCCACACGCCCAGGGCAACCACGGCCAGGTTCGCGGCCAGCAACCGTAGCGGGCCAACCCGGCGATCAGCCCATAGATCAAACCCGCCAGCAAACCGATGTGCTGGCCGGAAATGACCAGCAGATGCACGGTGCCCGTGTCCTGCAACACGTGCCAGTCGGCAGCGGCCAACCCTGAGCCGTCGCCCAGTACCAGGGCAACCAGGCCTGCTTCCCGGCCTTGGGCATCCACCGCCAGCAGGCGCTGACGCACGCTGTCGCGCCAGGCATTGCGGGCCGGCGCCAGGCGCTCGCCATCCTTGACCGAGCCCGTGGCGCCGATGCGTTGGGCCAACAGCCAGGCTTCCTGATCAAACCCGTGGAAATTCAGCAACCCGGTCGGACGCTTGAGGGTAACCGCCAGGCGCCAACGTTCACCGCTGCGCACCGGCGGCCCGCCACGCCAGGACACGCGGATGCGTTTGGGTAAGCGGGCATTGCGCGACCGGCTATCGGCCAGTTCGAAGCGCACACCTTCGCCCGTCTGTCGCGGCAACCCGATCACCCGGCCCTCCAGCCAGCGCGTCTGGCCATCCAGGGCAGGCATCAGACGATCATCCAGCGCCCACTGTGCGCTGAGGCATGCCCAACTCAGCCCCAGCAGGAAAAACGCCAGTGGGTAGGTACGAAACGGCAACAACATCAACGCCAGCACCGGCCAGGCAACCAGCCAGCCCATAGGCGGCAACGCCGGCAAAAAACGCAGGGCCAGCAACCCCAGCGCAAACGCGCACATCCCTGTCTTCATGAATCATCCTTTTCAAGTGATCCACTCAGTCTTAGCCGGATGCCCAGGGCGGCCTATGATGTTTTGTCACAAAGTCTGAATTTTCTGTTTATAGAATGCGGGCATACTTGCCCCTCGAACTGACCTGGATCCCTTATGCCCCGGCGCTTATTCAAACGGTACATGCCCGATCCCACGAGTATCAGGGAACATAAGTCATTACAGTTTCTCGGCACGTTGCTGCATGACCCGAACCTCTGGCACCTGAACCGACACTCGGTCGCACGCGCAATGGCCGTGGGTTTGTTCGCCGCGTTTATCCCAATCCCCTTGCAGATGCTGTTAGCCGCGGTCCTGGCGATCACCGTGCGCGGCAACATGCCCATCGCCGTCAGCCTGGTGTGGCTGACCAACCCGATCACCATGCCGGTGGTCTTTATCTGCACCTACATGACCGGCGCCTGGCTGATGAACGTGCCACCGCGCAGGCTGCCCGACGATCTGACCTGGGAATGGATCAGTGGCCAACTGAGCACCTTGTGGCAGCCGTTCCTGCTGGGTTCAGTGGTGTTGGGGCTGGTGCTGGGCGCCCTCGCCTATTGCCTGACCATGGGCTACTGGCGCTGGTGGGTGGCCCACCAGTGGAAAAAGCGCAAACAGCGTCGCGCTTAGCAGGCCCGCAAGCGCAGGTGCACGCGCAGGCCTTGCCCGGTATTTTCCGCCCACAGGCTGCCGTCCTGGCGCTGCACGGCGTTGCGGGCGATGCTCAGGCCCAGTCCGAAGCCGCCATCGCCGGGGCGTGAACCGTCCAGGCGAGTAAAAGGCGCGAAGATCCGTTCCAGATCCCCTTCATCGATCCCGCCGCCCTGATCCTCCAGCCAGACATGCCAACAATCACCTTCGCGACGCCCGTCCAGGCTGACCACACCGCCCGACGGTGAATGGCGGATAGCGTTGCGCAAGATGTTTTCCAGAGCCTGGGCCAACGCATTCAGGTTACCTCGCACCCAGCAGTCCACCCCCAGCAGGCATGGCAGCCGCGACGCTGGCCAGTCGCTCTCATAGCAAGCGTTTTCGCGCAACATGTCCCACAGCGCTTGAAGCTGGATAGCTTCCAGGGGCAGCGGCGCCCGTTCGGTGTCGAGCCAGGCCAGTTGCAGGCTGTCTTCCACCAGGCGTTGCATCGCGTCGATTTCACGGCCGAGCCGCTCGCGCAGCTGCGTCAGGTCTCGCTCACTGTCACAGGCCACTCGCAGTCGACTCAGCGGGGTGCGCAGCTCATGGGACATGTCTCGCAGCAACTGTTGCTGCAACACCACGGTGCCCTGCAAACGCTCGGACATATGGTCGAACGCTCGCCCCAGTTCGCCCAACTCGTCCTGGCGACTGGTCGCGTCGTGGGACAACCGCGTATTCAACTGATCGGCGCGCCAGGCATTGGCCTGCTCGCGCAGTTGATTGAGGGGCATGATCAGCAGCCGATACAGGCCGATGCACAGCAACAGGGTAAACAGTCCGGGAATCACCCCGTTGGTCACCACTCGCCAGAACAGTTGGTAGCGCCCCGGCATAAAGCGCTGGGGTAACTCGATCACCAGCGACCCCGCATGGGGGTCGGTCGGAAACGGGATCTTCAGCCATGGCAGGCCTTTGACATGCCGGCTCACCGGCCAATCCAACCCACGCAGAAAGGTCAGTCGCTGGCTTTCGTTGTCGCTCAGCGGGATGCTGCTCAACGATTGCAGGTCATTGCCGATCACGCCTATCCAGGTACTTTCACGCTTGCCCATCGCCTGCAGCCAAGCGTCGACGCCGGCACTGCCATCGCGACTCCACGCCTGCTCAGCCGCGACCGCATAACCACTCAAGGTGCCTCGCGCCTCATCGGACAGGTAGGCGTTCTTCTGTTCCATGTAGCGGCCCCAGGACCAACTGAGCCAGATCATCAGCAAGCAAAAGGCGATCAGCAGGCAGGCCAGCTTCCAGAATAACGAGTGCCGGCCCGGCAGCCGTTTCAAGGGGCGTTCAAAGCCCGTCATCGTGACCGCTCAGCACATAGCCCTTGCCCCACACCGTGCGCACTTCGCGCTCGGTGTAGTTGATCGCCTTGAGCTTGCGGCGGATCTGGCTGATATGCATGTCGAGGCTGCGGTCATGGGGCGCATAACCGCGTTGCAGCACATGCTGGTACAGGAAAGGTTTGCTGAGGACTTCTTCGCTGTTGCGATGCAGGGTTTCCAGCAGGCGGTATTCGCTGCGGGTCAAGCCGGCCCAGTGGTCAAGATGGAAGACATCACACCGTTCATCATCGAAACGCAGGGTGCGGGCATCGTCGTGCACCGGCGCAGAGATCGGCAGCGGACGGCGGTCGAGGGCCACCCGGCGCAGGATGGCTTCGATGCGTACGCGCAGCTCGATCATGCTGAACGGCTTGGGCAGGTAGTCGTCGGCCCCCAGGCGAAAACCACTGATGCGATCGGCTTCGGCGCCCAGTGCAGACATCAGGATCACCGGGATCGAATGGCTCTGGCGCAGATGAGTGAGGATCGACAGGCCGTCCATCCCCGGCAACAGGATATCCATCAGCACCACGTCAAAGGCCTGCTCGCGCGCCATCTGCAGGCCCTGCTGGCCATTCTGGCACCAGGTCACGTGGAAACCACAGCGGCCCAGGTGCTCATGGACATAAGCGCCCAGCACAGGGTCATCTTCAATAGTCAGGATACTGGGTAGGCCAATTGCTGCGGGATTCATTAGTATCTGCAAGTCATTCTCAATGGCTGATTATTCAAGATTACCCCGCTACAGGCAATCGCCCCCGGGCGCCGAATG
This sequence comes from Pseudomonas sp. DR208, assembly GCF_019823005.1. NCBI lineage: Bacteria > Pseudomonadati > Pseudomonadota > Gammaproteobacteria > Pseudomonadales > Pseudomonadaceae > Pseudomonas > Pseudomonas sp. DR208. Next base: position 2,894,143 of record NZ_CP081944.1, on the reverse strand, counting down.
GCGCGAAGATTGCCATATGTCATTAATTTGCAAGATTCCGCGCTGCGCAAATGGCTACACTGCGCAGGTGGCGCGGGCCGGATGCCCGTGTGAATCATCGATATCAATGTGGTAGCAGGAGAGTGGCGTGCTGACAAGAATGGGGATAAAAGGCCGCGTACTGTTGCTGACCTTATTACCGACCAGCCTGATGGCTTCGTTGCTGGGCGGCTATTTCACCTGGATGCAGTTGTCGGAACTGCAGACCCAGTTGCTGCAACGTGGCGAAATGATCGCCGAGCAGTTGGCGCCACTGGTGGCGCCCGCCTTGAGTGCACGCAACACCGACCTGCTGGAGCGCATCGCCACCCAGTCCCTGGAGCAGCCGGACGTGCGCACCGTGTCGTTCCTCAGCCCGGACCGTGCGACCCTCGCCCACGCCGGCCCGACCATGCTCAACCAGGCCCCCATCGGCAACAGCTCACACCTGTTGCAACGCACCGGCAATGACGCCACGCGCTACCTGCTGCCGGTGTTTGGCCGCCATCGCAACCTCGCCGGCGACCTGATCCCGGATGAAGCCGACCGCCTGCTGGGCTGGGTCGAGGTGGAACTGTCCCACAATGGCATGTTGCTGCGTGGCTACCGCAGCCTGTTCGCCAGCCTGCTGCTGATCGCCATCGGCCTGATCTGCACCGCGGCACTGGCCCTGCGTATCAGCCGCACCATCAACGCGCCGATTGGCCAGATCAAGCAAGCCGTGGCCCAGCTCAAGGACGGCAACCTGGAAACCCGCCTGCCGCCCCTGGGCAGCCAGGAACTGGACCAACTCGCCTCTGGCATCAACCGCATGGCCGAGACCCTGCAGAACGCCCAGGAAGAACTGCAACACAGCATCGACCAGGCCACCGAAGACGTACGCCAGAATCTGGAAACCATCGAGATCCAGAACATCGAGCTGGACCTGGCGCGCAAGGAGGCGCTGGAGGCCAGTCGCATCAAGTCGGAGTTCCTGGCCAACATGAGCCATGAGATCCGCACGCCGCTCAACGGCATCCTGGGGTTTACCCACTTGCTGCAAAAGAGCGAGCTGACCCCGCGTCAACTCGACTACCTGGGCACCATCGAAAAATCCGCCGACAACCTGCTGGGGATCATCAACGAGATCCTCGACTTCTCGAAAATCGAAGCCGGCAAGCTGGTCCTCGACAGCATTCCGTTCAACCTGCGGGACTTGCTGCAAGACACCCTGACCATCCTCGCCCCCGCCGCCCATGCCAAACAGCTCGAACTGGTCAGCCTGGTCTACCGCGACACGCCGCTGGCATTGGTCGGCGACCCGCTGCGCCTCAAGCAGATCCTCACCAACCTGATCAGCAACGCGATCAAGTTCACCCGCGAAGGCACCATCGTGGCGCGAGCGATGATCGAGGACGAGCAGGAAGACAGCGTGCAATTGCGCATCAGCGTGCAGGACACCGGCATCGGCCTGTCCAACCAGGACGTGCGTGCCCTGTTCCAGGCCTTCAGCCAGGCTGACAACTCACTGTCGCGCCAACCCGGCGGTACGGGCTTGGGCCTGGTGATTTCCAAGCGCCTGATCGAACAGATGGGCGGCGAAATCGGCGTCGACAGCACGCCGGGCGAAGGCTCGGAGTTCTGGATCAGCCTCAACCTGCCCAAGACCCGCGACGACGTGGAAGACCTGCCGTCGGCGCCCCTGCTGGGCCATCGTGTTGCCTTGCTGGAAAACCACGAACTGGCACGCCAGGCGCTGCAGCACCAATTGGAAGACTGCGGCCTGGAAGTCACGCCGTTCACCAGCCTGGAAAGCCTGACCAACGGCATTACCAGTGCCCACCAGACCGAGCAAGCCATTGACCTTGCCGTCCTTGGTGTTACTGCCAACGACATCCCGCCCGAGCGCCTCAACCAGCACCTGTGGGACCTCGAACACCTGGGCTGCAAAGTGCTGGTGCTGTGCCCCACCACCGAACAGATGCTGTTCAATCAGTCGGTGCCCAACCCCAACAGTCAATTGCAGGCCAAGCCGGCCTGTACACGCAAATTGCGGCGTGCCTTGTCCGACCTGATCAGCCCGCGCCCCACGCGCAGCGAACCCGGCGAACCCTTGTCCAGTAGGGCACCGCGTGTACTGTGTGTGGATGACAACCCGGCGAACCTGTTGCTGGTCCAAACCCTGCTGGAAGACATGGGCGCCCGGGTACGCGCCGTGGAAAGCGGTTATGCGGCCATCGACGCGGTGAAGCAGGACACCTTCGACCTGGTGCTGATGGATGTGCAAATGCCGGGCATGGACGGCCGCCAAAGCACCGAGGCGATCCGCCAGTGGGAAAGCGAACGCAGCGGCACGCCATTGCCGGTAGTCGCCCTCACCGCCCACGCCATGGCCAACGAAAAACGCGCCTTGCTGCAAAGCGGCATGGACGACTACCTGACCAAACCCATCAGCGAACGCCAACTGGCCCAGGTGGTGTTGAAATGGACCGGCCTGGCCCTGCGCAATCAGGGGCCGGAGCGCGCGACCGACAACCTCGGCCCTGGCGTGCAATTTCCGGTGCTCGATCACGAGGAAGGCCTGCGCCTGGCGGCCGGCAAGGCTGATTTGGCAGCAGACATGCTCGCCATGTTGCTTGCCTCCCTGGAAGCCGACCGACTCGCCATCACCATTGCCCGTGACGCCAACGACAACAACGCCCTGATTGAACGGGTGCATCGTCTGCACGGCGCCACCCGTTACTGTGGCGTACCGCAACTGCGCGCCGCCTGCCACCGTGCCGAAACCCTGCTCAAGCAGGATGACGCCAAGGCCATGCATGCGCTGGACGAACTCGACATGGCGATTGCACGGCTGGCCAGTGAGGCGCGGGTCAGCGCCTGAAGAGACTTTGACGCCGATCAGCTGTGGGATGGGGCTTGCCCCCGATAGCGTCGTATCAGTCGAAGCATCTGTAGCTGACACACCCTAATCGGGGGCAAGCCCCCTCCCACAGTTGTCCAGCGTTTCCAACTGATTAATTGCGGGGAGCCTTTTGATGCGCGTGATTCTTTTCAGCAGCCAAACCTACGACCGCGACAGCTTTCTCGGCGAACCGTTGCCCGTAGGCCTGGAGCTGCAATTCCAGCCCGCCCGGCTCAACCTCGACACCGTGGCCCTGGCCGAACATCACGAAGTAGTCTGCGCCTTTATCAACGATGACCTCAGCGCCCCGGTGCTGGAGCAGTTGGCCAAGGGCGGCACGCGGTTGATCGCCCTGCGCTCGGCGGGCTACAACCATGTGGACCTGGCCGCCGCCAAGCGCCTGGGCCTGACCATCGTGCGCGTACCGGCCTACTCGCCCCATGCGGTGGCCGAACACGCCGTCGCGCTGATCCTCGCCCTCAACCGCCGCCTGCCCCGCGCCTGCAACCGTACCCGCGACGGCGATTTCAGCCTGCATGGCCTCACCGGTTTCGACCTGGTGGGCAAGACCGTCGGCGTGGTCGGCACCGGACAGATCGGCGCCACCTTCGCCAACATCATGGCCGGCTTCGGCTGCCGGTTGCTGGCCTACGACCCCTTCCCCAACCCGCAGGTCCAGGCCCTGGGCGCGCAGTACGTGAGCCTGCCCGAACTGCTGGCCCAGGCGCAGATCATCAGCCTGCACTGCCCGCTCACCGCCGACAGCAAACACCTGATCAACGCCCGGTCCCTGGCGCAGATGCAACCGGGTGCGATGCTGATCAACACCGGTCGCGGTGGGCTGGTCGACACCCCGGCGCTGATCAAGGCGCTCAAGGACGGCCAGCTCGGCTACCTCGGTCTGGATGTCTATGAGGAAGAAGCGCAGTTGTTTTTCGAAGACCGCTCTGATCTGCCCTTGCAGGACGACGTGCTCGCACGCCTGCTGACCTTCCCTAACGTGATCATCACTGCCCACCAGGCGTTTCTGACCCGCGAGGCCCTAGCCGCCATCGCCGGCACGACTTTGGCCAACATTGCCGCCTGGGCCGATGGCCGGGCACAGAACCTCGTCGAAGGATGATCAGCGGTTACATACCAGGCTCATGATGAGCCAGCACCCGTGATAGGATGCCGCGCCTATTTGGAGGATCCATGGCCGAACACGATTTCCGCTTCAGTTTACTGAGCCCGCAACACACCCTGATCGAATGCCGCGCCCTGGTGCCGGGCCGTTACCAGGTCACCGGCAACGGTGGCTCGATCAAGCATGGCGACGTTCTGATCGTCTCCCTGCGCGGCAGTAAAACCCTGTCGATGCGCCTCACCGTCGAAGGTGACGCGCGCTACTCCATCCGCCCGGCGGGCCAGTGGGTCGCCATGGCCCAGGGGCCGAAGTTCGGGGAGTTGGAGATTCACACCTGGAAGGTCAACTGCGACAGCTGCGACGCCGTGTTGGACTTCGAGTTTGCGGTGGAAACCAAGCTGACCAAAGAACCGCTGCAACCGGCCGCCAATGCGCGGATCGCCGAGTTGGGCTGGACCAGCGAGGGCGACAAGCACCGCTGCCCGAAATGCCAGAAGGCTGCGCAATGAGAGGCCTGTTTCTGCTCGCCGCCCTCGGGGCGGGCCTGACCGGCTGTGCCGGCGACGCGGTCAAGCTCAAACAGGATCACAGCTACGTGGTGGAATGGATTGGCGAGCGGCCGCTGATGGATTACGCGCACCTGACCGTCACCCTCGGCGCCGATGGTCGCGCCTATGGCAACGGCGGCTGCAACCATTGGTTCGCGCCCTACACCGTCGACGGTGAAAAGCTCAGCTTCGGCCAGATCGGCAGCACCCGCAAACTCTGCGCCGAAGCGTTGATGGAACAGGAACACCGCTTCTTCCAGGCCCTGCAAGGCGTGCAGCGCTGGGATATCTCGCCGATCGAGCAGACCCGGTTCTGGCCGGCCGAGGGCAAGCCGATACGATTGTGGCTCGAAGAAGGCTGATTTTCCCAATCCATGGATTGATGGAAGCTAAATGTGGGAGGGGGCAAGCCCCCTCCCACATTTGATTCCGGGTAGCCCCTAGCCGCGCAAGGCCTTGAGCCTGGCCAGCACGCCTTCCGCCGTCTGCTCGCCCATCAACGTCTCGCGCACCTTGCCCTTGTCATCGATGATGTAGGTCACCGGCAACGCTTCGCTGCGTGGAATATCGAAAATCTCTTCCGGGTTCTGCGCCAGTACCGTGAACTTGATGCCCAGCTTGTCGCTGGCGGCTTTCAGCTCTTCGCCCTGGACATTGTCGAAGTTGACCCCGAACACGCCCACGTTCTGCGCCTTCAACTGTTCGGCCAAGGCATTGAGCTCGGGGATTTCCGTGCGGCACGGACCACACCATTCGGCCCAGTAATTGACCACCAGCCACTGCTTGTCCAAGCGTTCGGACGCCACCTTCTTGCCAAATTGGTCAACGCCGTAATCGTTACCGCAGCCGCTGAGCAGCAGGGTTGTGATGATCGCCAATGCACCGATCAGTCGCCTTGTCATGGGGTAATCCTTCGCAAAAATGAACGTTGGCTGCGGCCTATCGCCTCTTACGGTTTAAGGACAGGTCGCTGCACGGGTAGAATACCCGCCACCTTACGCAAGATGCGACCCGCACATGACCGATCTGACGCTTTATCACAACCCGCGCTGCTCGAAATCCCGCGGTGCGCTGGAGCTGCTGGAGGCCCGTGGCCTCACCCCCACCGTCGTACGCTACCTGGAAACCCCGCTGGACGCCGCGCAACTCAAGGCGCTGCTCGGCAAGCTGGGTATCAGCGCGCGCCAACTGCTGCGCACCGGCGAAGATGAATACAAAACCCTGAACCTGGCCGACGCCAGCCTCAGCGAAGTCCAGTTGATCGCCGCCATTGCCGATCACCCGAAATTGATGGAGCGCCCGATCCTGGAAACCGCCGACAAAGCCGTCATCGGCCGGCCGCCGGAAAACGTACTGGAGATCCTGCCGTGACGTCGCCGTATGTGCTGGTGCTGTATTACAGCCGCAATGGCTCGGTGAGCGAAATGGCCCGGCAGATTGCCCGGGGTATCGAGCAAGGCGGGATGGAGGCACGCTTGCGCACCGTGCCGGCGATCTCAACCGAGTGCGAAGCCGTGGCACCGAGCATTCCGGAGGAAGGCGCGCTGTATGCCAGCCTCGACGACCTGAAACACTGCTCCGGCCTGGCCCTGGGCAGCCCGACCCGCTTCGGCAACATGGCCGCGCCGCTCAAGTACTTCATCGACGGTACCAGCAACCTGTGGCTCACCGGCGCCCTCGTCGGCAAGCCGGCCGGGGTGTTTACCTCCACAGCCAGCCTGCACGGCGGCCAGGAAACCACGCTGATGTCGATGCTGCTACCGTTGCTGCACCACGGCATGCTGATCACCGGCCTGCCCTACAGCGAACAGGCCTTGCTTGATACCCAGGGCGGCGGCACGCCCTATGGTGCCAGCCATCACGCCGGGCCGGACGGCAAGCGCATGCTCGACCAGCATGAGATCGCCCTGTGCCGCGCCCTGGGGCTACGCCTGGCGAACACCGCCACCCTGCTGGAGGGCGGTCGTGGCCAGGAAGCCTAAGGTCCTGCGGCCCCAGGCGTGGTTGGAGCCACGGGTCAGAATTGCTCGCGCGCTGAGCCTGCTGGCGTTTTTTGGCCTGGTGGGGTTGCTGTGCGTGTACTACCTGTTCGTTGCTGATCTGCACGGCGCACGGCCGTGGGTGATCCTGCTGATCGAACTGGTGCCCTTGCTGGTGCTGGCGCCAGGCATGCTGCTGGGCAGCGCGCGCGGGCACTCATGGATGTGCTTTGTGGTGAACCTGTATTTCATCAAGGGCGCGCTGGCGGCGTATGACCCGAACCGGCAGTGGTTCGGGGTGCTGGAGATGCTGGCGAGCCTGGCGGTGTTTTGCACGGCACTGTTGTATGTGCGCTGGCGGCATCAGTTGAACCGGCGGTTGGCAGCGGCCTGAAATACGTCATCGGGGGCAAGCCCCCTCCCACACTGTTACCGCGCCGCCTATCCAATGTGGGAGGGGGCTTGCCCCCGATGGCATCACCCCGGCCTCAATGGTTGACGGTGTACGCCAACATCATCGACAACTGGCACATCGGCCGTCCACTCTCGGCGTGCCACTGGTTGAACGCGCCCTGCACCGTCGCCAGGTCGCGCAGGCTGGTCGGCGCCTTGTCGACGATCTTCTGCGCGTTCAACGCCGCCACCACGTCATAACTCGGCACAAAGGTATCCTTGCCGACCATGCGTAAAAAGCGCGGCGCGGACAACCCGCCGAGCTGGTGGCCGTGTTTGCTCAGGTACTTCCACAGGCCGACAATGTCGGTCACCGGCCAATCGGCGATAAACGCGCCGAAGCTGCCCTTCTCCTGCTCGATATCCAGGATCATCTGCGCATTGCGCGGCACGCTCTTGAGCTTGCCCAGATGGCGGATGATGCTGGTGTCCTGCATCAGCCGCTCCAGGTGCTCGGCGCCCATCAGTACGACTTTTTCCGGGTCGAAGCCGAAAAACACCTTTTCGAACGCCGGCCACTTGGCGTCCACCACGCTGTGCTTCAAGCCTGCACGAAACACGCGCAACGCCAGGGTCGACAGGTAGCGATCATCACTGATCTTGCGTAATTGCGCCGCAGTCTTGGGCACAGGCAGGTGGGCTTCCAGCTCGGCCGCCGAACCGAAGCGGTTCAGACAATATTCGTGCAGCCACTTGTAATCGCGCATGCCCTCTCCTGGCAATTGAATGGAAAACGGCGCCCGCGAGCGCCGTGTGTCAGAGCCTTGAATGGGCTCAGAGGTTCACAACATTGACGAAGCGCGACGCGGCGGTCTCATCGATTTTCAGGCTGGTGAAGTCGAACAGGTTGCGGTCGGCCAACTGTGAGGGAATCACGTTCTGCAGGCTGCGGAAGATGCTTTCGGTGCGGCCCGGGGTCTTGCGCTCCCAGTCCAGCAGCATTTCCTTGACCACCTGGCGCTGCAGGTTCTCCTGGGAGCCACACAGGTTGCACGGGATGATCGGGAATTGCTTGAAGTCGGAGTAAGCCTGGATGTCTTTCTCGTTGCAATACGCCAGCGGGCGGATCACCACGTTGCGCCCGTCATCGGCACGCAGCTTGGGCGGCATGGCCTTGAGCGAGCCGTTGAAGAACATATTGAGGAAGAAGGTCTCGACGATATCGTCGCGATGATGCCCCAGGGCCATCTTGGTCGCGCCAATCTCATCGGCGAAGGTGTACAGCGTGCCACGGCGCAGGCGCGAACACAGGGAGCAGGTGGTCTTGCCTTCCGGAATCAGCTCCTTGACCACCGAGTAGGTGTCTTTCTCGACGATGTGGTACTCGATGCCCAGTTCCTTGAGGTAGGCCGGCAGCACATGCTCAGGGAAGCCCGGTTGTTTCTGGTCCATGTTGACGGCGACGATCTCGAACTTGATCGGCGCGACCTTTTGCAGGTGCAACAGCACGTCGAGCATGGTGTAGCTGTCTTTGCCGCCGGAGAGGCAGACCATGACCTTGTCGCCGTCCTCGATCATATTGAAATCGGCGACCGCTTCACCGGCCAGGCGACGCAGGCGTTTTTGCAGTTTGTTCTGGTTGACCGTAAGAGTGCCCATGGCGCTTGGATCCGCTGGAGGTGTGTGACGAAAAGCCCAGCATTTTACCGGTAAGAATCACCGAGTTCCAATGTGGGAGGGGGCTGCATTCCAATCTGCGATTAACCCCAACGTTTACAGCGCAATTCGCTCTAAAGGCCCTACAGTTATTCCGGTCATCCCTTCCTATACTGCGACAAGAGGTCGCACAGCTATCCAGGACCTTTGAGGCCATTTGGCCCGTGGGCGCTCCGATGGGGGGCGATGGCAATAACGACAGGAGTGACTGGCATGATCCATCACGTCGTGGGGCTTTTTACCCATCCCGACCAGGAATGGCGGGAAATCCGTGGCGATAAAGAAGAAAGCATCGGCCACATGTACCTCACTCACACCCTGATTCTCGCGGCGATTCCCGCCGTTTCCGCGTTTATCGGTACCACCCAGGTCGGCTGGGTCATCGGCAACCGCGCGCCAGTGATGCTGACCCAGGAAAGCGCACTGTGGATGACCATCATGTCCTACGCCGCGATGCTCGCCGGCGTGGCGGTGATGGGTGCATTCATTCACTGGATGGCGCGTACCTATGACGCAAACCCGAGCATGGCCCGCTGCGTGGCGTTTGCCACCTACACCGCCACGCCACTGTTCATCGGCGGGCTGGCGGCGCTCTATCCACATATGTGGCTGGGCATGGTGGTAGGCACGGCGGCCATCTGCTACACGGTGTACCTGCTTTATGTAGGTGTGCCGACCTTCATGAACATTGATCCGGATGAAGGCTTCCTGTTTTCCAGTTCCATACTGGCCGTGGGGCTGGTGGTGCTGGTGGCGATCATGGCCTTTACCGTGATTGTCTGGGGCTTGGGCGTAGGCCCGATCTATACCAACTGAGCAGATGAACCGTGGGCAAAGCCACCGCAAGGTGGCTTTGTGCATCATGCATGACCATTCGGCGCCTGACAGATTCGGAAACACCCGGCTTTGCGGCATACTGGGCGTCTCTGGAGATATGTACAGCATGCCCGAGCAACTCAATACCCGCGTCGAAGATTGTTTCCTGCTAGCCGAATCCTTTTTCAAACGAAGCTTCAAACGTCCCCAGGTCAGCCTCAAGCTGCGGGGCCAGAAGGCCGGTGTCGCGCATTTGCACGAGAACCTGCTGCGCTTCAACCCACAGTTGTACCGAGAAAACAGCCAACATTTCCTCAAGCAGACCGTAGCCCATGAAGTGGCGCACCTGATTGCCCACCAATTGTTTGGTGAACGCATCCAGCCCCATGGTGAGGAATGGCAATTGATCATGCGCGGGGTCTACGAACTGCCGCCGGACCGTTGCCACACCTATGCCGTGAAGCGCCGCCAGGTGACCCGCTATATCTACAAGTGCCCGTGCGCGGACAGTGACTTTCCGTTCTCGCCCCAGCGCCATGGCATGGTGGCTCAGGGCCGAAGGTATTTGTGCAGGCGGTGCCGGCAGACGCTGGTATTTACCGGTGAAACCCGAGTGGAATGAGGGCCTCATCGGGGCAAGCCCCCTCCCACCTGTTGACCGCGCCGCCTATCGAGTGTGGGAGGGAGCTTGCTCCCGATGGCGTCGATCCAGTCACCCTACTACCTTGGTCCGCCGCAGATCCTGTATGCGCTGAACACTGAACCCCAACTCCGCCAGCACCTCATCACTGTGCGCCCCCACAGCAGCGCCTATATGCCTGGGCGCTGGCAACCCCTCCGAGAACTTCAACGGGCAGGCAATCTGCGCCTGGCTCGAGCCATCCCCCCTGGGCACCTGACTGACCAACGCCCGAGCCCTTAACTGCGGATGTTGCACCGCTTCACTCAGGCTCAACACCGGCTCCACACACGCATCCACCCCGGCAAACAACTCACACAACTCATCAAAGCTACGTTTCTCGAATTCAACCTGCAGCGCCTGCTTGAGTGTGGGCGACAGGCCCAGCGCCGCCAACTCCGGCCGTCCCAGCGCGTCACAGAGTTGCTGCATAAACCCAGGCTCCAGACTGCCGACCGACATCCAACGCCCATCCCGCGAGCGGTAATAATCGTAAAAACTGCCACCGTTCAGCACATGGCTTTCGCGTTCAGGCTCGACATCGCACGCCAGGAAGCCCGCACCCGCCATGGCGTTCAGGCTGAACGAGCAGTCGGTCATGCTCACATCCAGGTACTGGCCTACCCCGCTCTGCTGCCGGGCGATGACCGCCGCGAGCAGCCCCACTACCGCATGCAGCGACCCGCCGCTCACATCCGCCAGTTGTACGCCCAGTGGCAACGGGCCGCTGTCCCGGCGCCCGGTGTAGCTGGCCACCCCGGCCAGCGCCAGGTAATTGATGTCGTGCCCGGCGCGGTCCCTGTACGGGCCAGTCTGGCCATAACCGGTGATCGATACATATATCAGCCGGGGGTTGATCGCCTTCAATGCCTCATACCCCAACCCCAGTCGCTCCATCACCCCAGGGCGGAATTGTTCAAGCAGGATGTCGTATTCCTTGACCAGCGCCCGTACGATCTCCAGCGCCTCGGCCTGCTTGAGGTCCAGCGCCAGGCTGCGCTTGTTGCGGTTTAGGTAGGCGTGGCTGGCCGACGTGCCCTGGTCGTGGGGTGGCAGTACGCGCAACAGGTCCATGCGCGTGGGTGACTCGATACGCAGCACCTCGGCGCCCATGTCTGCCAGCATCAGCGACGCAAACGGGCCAGGCAGCAAGGTGGAAAAATCCAGCACTTTGAGGGACGCCAAGGGACCTGACATGGGCACTCCATTTCGGTTTTGAATGCCCACAGACTAGGCAGCCTTGCGCCGGTCGGCAATCGCCGGAACGGTCACCGACAGTGACCGTTTTGATCACGGCGGGCTTTTTCGCGGCGGCGGCTTTATCATTGGCCCACGTTTGCTTGCAGAGTGTTCCATGAAGTTTGCGATTGCAGTGTTTTGTGCCGCCCACGCGCCCTCCTCGCGCCGCGCCCTGCTGTTTGCCCGGGCGGCACTGGCCGGCGGGCATGAGATTGTGCGGCTGTTTTTCTACCAGGACGGCGTGTACAGCGCGTCCAATTCGGTTGTTGTGCCCCAGGATGAGCAGGACATCGCTCGCCAATGGCGTGAGTTTGTCAGCGCGCACCAACTCGACAGCGTGGTGTGCATCGCCGCCGCCTTGCGTCGTGGCGTGCTCAACGAGGAGGAAGCCACCCGTTATCAACGCAGTGCGGTCAACCTCGATGCGCCGTGGGAGCTGTCGGGCCTGGGGCAATTGCACGACGCCGCCCAGGCCGCCGATCGCCTGATCTGTTTTGGAGGGCCGTGACATGTCCAAATCCCTATTGGTGATCAGCCGCCAGGCACCTTGGTCTGGCCCGGGCGCACGCGAAGCACTGGACATCGTGCTGGCTGGCGGTGCCTTCGATCTGCCCATCGGCCTGCTGTTCCTCGACGACGGTGTGTTCCAACTGGCACCACATCAGGACGCCAAGGCCGTGCAGCAGAAGGACCTCGGCGCCAACCTGCAGGCGCTGGGCCTGTTCGGTATCGACGAGGTATTCGCCTGCCACCATAGCCTGGCCGAACGCGGCCTCACGACACCCGCCAGCGCACAGCCGCTGGACAGCGCTGCGATCTCCCAGTTGATTGACCGTTACGACCAGGTGATAACCCTCTGATGTCGACTCTACATGTGGTTTCCCACTCCCCGTTTACCGATAGCCGCCTGGACAGCTGCCTGCGTATCTGTGGCGTTAATGACGCCATCCTGCTCTGCGGCGACGGCGCCTATGGGCTGCACAACGCGGCGCTGCAAACCAAAGGCGTGAAGGTGTTTGTGCTGGCCGAAGACATGCAGGCGCGCAACCTGCCCTTGCCGGACTGGGCCGACAGCGTCGATTACCCAGGTTTCGTGCAGTTGTCGCTCGACTACGACAAGGTCAACAGCTGGCTATGAACACCCTGACCGTAGGCACACGCACCCTGGAACTGGACAAGGACGGCTACCTGGTCGACCTGAACGCCTGGTCCGAGGAAGTCGCCAACGCCCTGGCCGCCGCCGAACCCCTGGCGTTGACCGCGGACCATTGGGAAATCCTCACGCTCTTGCGCCAGTTCTACAGCGAATTCCAGCTGTCCCCGGCCACGCGCCCGCTGATCAAGTACACCGCCTTGAAGCTGGGCCCGGAAAAAGGCAACAGCCTGCACCTCAACAAACTGTTCAACGGCACTCCCGCCAAACTCGCCGCCAAGCTGGCGGGCCTGCCCAGGCCGACGAATTGCTTATGACCGACTTTGCCCCGCTGACTCTTCAACCCCCTGCCGAGCACCCGTTTGCACCATTCGTGCGCATCCTGGGCAAAGGCAAGCGCGGTGCGCGCAACCTCACCCGTAAGGAGGCCCGCGAAGCCATGGGCATGCTGCTCGACGAAAAAGTCGAGGACACCCAGCTCGGCGCCTTCCTGATGCTGCTGCGCCACAAGGAAGAAAGCCCGGAAGAACTGGCCGGTTTCACCGAAGCCGTGCGCGAACGCCTGGATGCCCCGGCACTGAACGTGGATGTCGACTGGCCGACCTACGCCGGCAAGAAACGCCACCTGCCGTGGTACCTGCTGGCGGCCAAGTGCCTGGCGCAAAACGGCGTGCGCATCCTCATGCACGGCGGCGGCGCCCACACGGCGGGACGGCTGTACACCGAGCAATTGCTGGAGGGTTTGCAGATTCCCTTGTGCCGCAACTGGCAGCAGGTCGAGGCTGCCTATGCAAAAGGCAACCTGGCCTTTATCCCGCTGGGTGACTGGGCACCGCAATTGCAACGCATGATCGACCTGCGCAATACCCTGGGCTTGCGCTCGCCCATCCATTCCCTGGCGCGCCTGCTCAATCCGCTGAATGCGCGACTGGGGCTGCAAAGCATTTTCCATCCCGGTTACCAAGGCGTGCACCGCGATGCCAGCGGCCTGCTCGGCGACAATGTGATTGTGGTCAAGGGCGATGGCGGCGAGGTCGAGATCAACCCCGACACCCTCAGCCATCTGTACGGCACCACCGGCGGCGAAAGCTGGGACGAAGAATGGCCCGCCCTCTCCGCCCAACGCCACGTCAAGCCGGCCACCCTCGACCCCGAACACTTTAAAGCCGTGTGGCGCGGCGACATCGAGGACAGCTACCCGCAATTGGCAATGGTCGCCACCATGGCCCTGGCCCTGCGTGGCCTGGGTCACCCACGGGAGCAGGCCTTTGAACTGGCCCGGCAATACTGGATCGCACGGGACAAATCGATTTAATCGATGATTAACCCCCGGTCTTTGCGCTTTTAGTTCGAACTCATCCCTTTAGACTGGGCTCCAACGCTTATTAGCCAAGGAGCCAGTCATGGGTTTGCTGATCGAAGGGCACTGGAAAGACCAGTGGTACGAAAGTAGCGCGGACGGCGCGTTCCAGCGCGAACAGGCGCAACGCCGCCACTGGGTCACCGCCGACGGCGCGCCAGGCCCGAGTGGCGAAGGCGGCTTCACAGCCGAGGCCGGCCGCTACCACCTCTATGTCTCCCTGGCCTGCCCCTGGGCTCACCGCACGCTGATCCTGCGCAAGCTCAAGGGCCTGGAAAGCCTGATCGACGTGTCCGTGGTCAGTTGGTTGATGCTGGAAAATGGCTGGACCTTCGACAAGGCCCATGGCTCGACCGGCGACAAACTCGACGACTTAGCCTTCATGCACCAGCGTTATACCGCCGACACCGCCGATTACACCGGGCGCGTCACCGTGCCGGTGCTGTGGGACAAAAAGCTGCAGCGCATCGTGAGCAATGAGTCGGCGGAGATCATCCGCATGTTCAACAGCGCCTTCAATGAATTGACCGGCAACACCCTGGATTTCTACCCTGAGCCGCTGCGCGCAACCATCGACGCCTTGAACGAGCGCATTTACCCGGCGGTGAACAACGGCGTGTACCGCGCAGGCTTCGCCACCTCACAGCAGGCGTATGAACGCGCGTTTGATGATGTATTTGCCGAGCTGGATCATCTGGAACAGCACTTGGGCGACCATCGTTACCTGGCCGGCGATTACCTGACAGAGGCGGATGTACGGCTCTTCACCACACTGATTCGCTTTGATGCGGTGTATTACAGCCACTTCAAATGCAATTTGCGCAGGATTGCGGATTACCCGAGCCTGTCGAATTGGTTGAGGGAGATGTATCAGTGGCCGGGGGTGGCCGAGACGGTCGATTTCGAACACATCAAGGGGCATTACTATGCCAGCCATCGCACGATCAACCCGACGGGGATTGTGCCGAAGGGGCCGTCGCAGGGGTTTGATGAACCGCACGATCGGAAGCAATTGATTGGCAAAGGCGTGTGGAACTGATCCGACGTATTGGCTGGCTTTTAGGGCCTCATCGGGGGCAAGCCCCCTCCCACACTGGAATGCAGTCCAATGTGGGAGGGGGCTTGCCCCCGATGCTTTCAAGGTTCAGACCTGGGACTGTGCGCCCTCAAACCACTTCAGCTTCTCGCGCAACACCACCACTTCGCCGACGATCACCAGTGTCGGCGCATGCACTTCATGCTCCGCCACCATGCGTGGCAAGTCGGCCAGGGTGCCGGTGAACACGCGCTGGTTGGACGTGGTGCCCTGCTGGATCAAGGCCGCCGGGGTATCCGCCGCACGCCCGTGCTTGATCAACTGATCACAGATGATCGGCAAGCCGATCAAGCCCATGTAGAACACCAGGGTCTGTGAGGGGCCCACCAGGTCATGCCAGGGCAGGTCCGAGGTCCCGTCCTTCAAATGCCCGGTGATAAAGCGTACCGACTGCGCATAGTCGCGATGGGTCAGCGGAATTCCGGCATATGCCGCGCAACCGCTGGCTGCCGTGATTCCCGGCACCACCTGGAACGGAATGCCATGGGCGGCCAGTTCCTCGATCTCTTCGCCACCACGACCAAAGATGAACGGATCGCCCCCCTTGAGGCGCAACACCCGCTTGCCCTGCTTGGCCAGGTCCACCAGTTGCTGGTTGATCTGGTCTTGTGGCACGGCGTGGTCGGCGCGACGCTTGCCGACGTAGATACGCTCGGCATCCCGGCGACACAGTTCGAGGATCGCGGGCGCGACCAGACGGTCGTACAACACCACATCGGCTTGCTGCATCAGGCGCAGGGCACGGAAGGTCAGCAGGTCGGGATCACCCGGACCCGCACCCACCAGATAAACCTCGCCCGGCGCATAAGGCGGCGCGCCGTTGACCTTTTCGATCAGCAAGCGCTCGGCCTCATCGCCCTGCCCGGCCAACTGGCGGTCGGCAATCGGGCCCTGGAACACTTCTTCCCAGAACGCACGCCGCTGCTGCACATCCGGATACAAGCCTTTGACCTGGGCACGAAAACGCGCCGCCAGCCCGGCCAGCTGCCCGTAAGTGGATGGAATCCAGGTTTCCAGCTTGGCGCGGATCAAGCGCGCCAGCACCGGCGCGTCGCCACCGCTGGACACGGCGATCACCAAGGGCGAACGGTCGACGATCGCCGGGAAGATCACGCTGCACAAGGCAGGCGCATCGACCACATTGACCGGTACGCAACGGCGCTTCGCATCGCTGGACACTTGCGCGTTCAGCGGCTCGTCGTCGGTTGCCGCAATGATCAGGGTGCAACCGTCGAGGTCAGCCTCCTGATAACCGCGCAGAATCAGTTCCCCGCCACTGCCCAGTACCAGTTCACGCAACTGGTCTTCGATCTGGGGAGCAACCACCCGCAGCACCGCCCCGGCGTCGGCCAGCAGCCGGGATTTGCGCAAGGCAATCTCCCCGCCACCGACGACCAGCACACGACTGCCGCGCAGGTTATGAAACAGCGGCAGAAATTCCATTTAGCAAATGACCTCAACGCCCGCCATGTAAGGCTTGAGCACTTCCGGTACGCGGATCGAACCGTCAGCCTGCTGGTAGTTTTCCAGCACCGCCACCAGGGTACGGCCTACGGCCAGGCCGGAACCGTTGAGGGTGTGCACCAGCTCCGGCTTGCCGGTTTCCGGGTTGCGGAAACGCGCCTGCATGCGACGGGCCTGGAAATCACCGCAGTTGGAGCACGACGAAATCTCGCGGTACTTGTCCTGGCTCGGCACCCACACTTCGAGGTCGTAGGTCTTCACGGCGCTGAAACCCATGTCACCGGTGCACAGGGCCAGCACGCGGTACGGCAGTTCCAGCAGTTGCAGGACGCGCTCAGCGTTGGCGGTCAGGCCTTCCAGGGCGTCCATCGAGGTCGACGGCTCGACGATCTGCACCATCTCGACCTTGTCGAACTGGTGCTGGCGGATCATGCCGCGAGTGTCGCGGCCCGATGCGCCGGCTTCACTGCGAAAGCACGGGCTGTGGGCGACGAACTTGATCGGCAGTTGCCTGGCGTCGAGGATCTCGCCGGAGACGATATTGGTCAGCGACACTTCGGCGGTCGGAATCAGGTACAGGTCGGCTTCGCCGTCGCGGCTGATCTTGAACAGGTCTTCTTCGAATTTCGGCAGCTGGCTGGTGCCCATCAGCGCCGGCGCCTGCACCAGGTACGGGGTGTAGGCCTCTTCGTAACCGTGCTCGCCGGTGTGCAGGTTGATCATGAACTGCGCCAGGGCGCGGTGCAGGCGTGCAACCGAGCCGCGCAACAGAGAGAAGCGCGCGCCGGACATCTTGGCGGCAGTTTCGAAATCCAGGCCACCACTCAGTTCGCCCAGGGCGACGTGGTCCTTGATCTCGAAATCAAAGGCCTTCGGCGTGCCCCAGCGACGCACTTCGACGTTGCCGTCTTCGTCTGCGCCGATCGGCACCGATTCGTGGGGGATGTTGGGGATGCCCAGCAGGATCGAATCCAGCTCGGACTGGATTTTTTCCAGCTCGACTTTACCCTCGGACAGCTCGGTGCCCATGCGCTCGACATCCGCCATCAACGGTGCGATGTCTTCGCCGCGCTGCTTGGCCTGACCGATGGATTTGGAACGCGCATTACGCTCAGCCTGCAGTGCTTCGGTGCGGGTCTGGACGGTCTTGCGCTGTTCTTCCAGCGCTTCGATGCGCGCAACATCCAAGGCAAAGCCACGGGATGCCAGGCGGTCCGCTACGTCCTGAAGGTTGCTACGTAACAGTTTGGAATCGAGCATGTCGGTCTCTCGTTTATCAAAGTTTGGTCAAGGACAGGCCGGCCCAGGTAGCGAGCAGCCCGCCGAATACGCTGATGCCCAGGTACCCGAAGGCTATCAGGGCCTGCCCGCTTTCCAGCAGGCGCAGCGTATCCAGTGAAAAGGATGAAAAGGTCGTCAGACCGCCTACAAAGCCGACAATCAAGCCGGCGCGAATTTCAATCGGTACTTCCGGGCGCAACAGGAACCAGCCGTACAACAGCCCGATGATCAGGCAGCCCACCAGGTTGACCGCCAGGGTCGCCGCGTAAAAATGCCTGGGCCAGTTGGCGCTGACCCAGGTGCCGGTGGCGAAACGCAATAATGTACCAGCGATGCCGGCTGCGGACACGGCAAGAATCGTCTTGAACACTACTTTCTCCGCTGTCTGGGGCTGAGTCGATCGAGTTGCGCGAGGTGATTGAGCTTTTCGCCGATCTTCAGCTCCAGGCCACGGGGCACCGGCTGATAGAGCGGCAACGGTTCAAGCTCATCGGGAAAATAGTCTTCACCGGCCGCGTAAGCATCCGGCTCATCGTGGGCGTAACGGTATTCATCGCCATAACCCAGCTGCTTCATCAGCTTGGTCGGCGCGTTGCGCAGGTGCATCGGCACTTCGAGCGAGCCATATTCGGCGGCGGCGCGCAATGCGGACTTGAAGCCCATGTACACCGCGTTGCTTTTTGGCGCGCAGGCCAGGTAGGTGATGGCCTGGGCCACCGCCAACTCGCCTTCCGGGCTGCCGAGGCGTTCCTGTACGTCCCATGCCGCCAGGCACAGGCTCAGTGCACGCGGGTCGGCGTTGCCGATGTCTTCGCTGGCCATGCGCACCACGCGGCGGGCGAGGTACAGCGGGTCGCAACCGCCATCGATCATGCGTGCAAACCAGTACAGCGCACCGTCGGGGTTGGAGCCGCGCACGGATTTGTGCAGTGCCGAGATCTGGTCGTAGAAGGCCTCGCCGCCCTTGTCGAAGCGGCGGCGCGTGTCGCCGAGCAGGCTTTGCAAGAGGTCGACGCCAATCTCACCGCCGTCTTCGGCCAGGTCGGAAGCGTTTTCCAACAGGTTGAGGAAACGACGACCATCGCCATCGGCAGCCGTCAGCAGGATCTTGAAGCCCTCTTCGCTCACGCTCAGTTGGCGCTTGCCCAAGCCCTTGTCTTCGTTCAAGGCGCGCTGCAGCAGCTTCTGCATCGCCGCCTCGTCCAGGCTTTTGAGCACATAGACCCGCGCCCGCGACAGCAAGGCGTTGTTGAGCTCGAACGAAGGGTTTTCGGTGGTGGCGCCGATGAAGATCAGCGTGCCGTCTTCCACATAGGGCAGGAACGCATCCTGCTGCGACTTGTTGAAACGGTGCACTTCGTCGACGAACAGGATGGTGCGCTTGCCGTACTGCCCCGCCTGCTGCTTGGCGACTTCCACCGCCTGGCGGATCTCCTTGACCCCGGCGAGTACCGCCGAGACCGTTTCGAAGTGTGCATCGGAGACTTTTGCCAAGAGCCGCGCCAGGGTGGTCTTGCCCACCCCAGGCGGCCCCCAGAAAATCATCGAGTGCAGCGCACCCTGCTCCAGGGCTTCACGCAGGGGCTTGCCGCGAGCGAGCAGGTGTTCCTGACCGACGTACTCATCCAGGTTGGTCGAACGCAGGCGTGCGGCCAGTGGCTGGGCAATCGGGTCACTTCGAAACAGGTCCATGGGCAGCGTTTGAAACCTCTGGGGAATTTATTCCTGGATCACGTCGGCACCCTTGGGGATGTCGAACTTGAACTTGGACGCCGGTACCGGCTGGTTGGCCTTGACCCCGGAGAACAGGATATCGGTGCGCTGGCCGACGCTGTCGATCAGGCGCATGTTGTTGATCACGCCGTTACCGAACGACAAGGACAGGGTGTCAAACAGCGTGTCCTTGGATTTCGGCTTGAGGGTGAATTCGATCACGTTGCTGGTCTGCTTGGACGTGATGTCGAAGCTGTCGTTGATCTTCGACACGTCACCTGAGAGCAACAGCGCCGGGGTCTGGTTCAGGCGCGGGTCGAGCTTCTTGATGGTCGCCTGTTCCAGGTCAGGGTCCCACAGGGTGACCTTTTGGCCATCGGACACGATGGTCTGCTCGGCCTTGCCCTCGGTGTGCCAGTAGAACAGGCCAGGACGCTGCACGGCCATTTCGCCGGCGGTTTCCTGCAACTGGGTACCGCCGGCATCCAGGGTCAACTGGGAGAAGCGCGCGGTCAGGGTCTGGGATTTGTCGAGCAGATTCTTCAGGCTGGCGACGGAGGCCGGGTCAGCGTGCGCCGAAACAGCAGTCAGGGCCAGTGCCGGCAACAACAGCATGCGGATAAAGCGCATGGGAGTCCTCATTGAGTAGTCAGGACGCGCCGCGTGCTGTCACGCGGCGCGGGATCAGTCGCGCATCTGCCCGGGGGCAATGACTTCACGCGAGCCGTTGGTGTTCATTGCGGTCACGACGCCAGCGTTTTCCATGGCTTCGATCATACGAGCGGCACGGTTGTAGCCGATTTTCAGCTTGCGTTGCACCGCGGAAATCGAGGCTCGACGGCTTTCGAGCACGAACGCCACGGCTTCATCGTACAGCGCATCGGTCTCGGCATCATCGTCGCCACCGCCGCTGCCGCCATCGAAGCCGCTGCCGGCTTCTTCCACACCGGCGAGGATGTCATCGTTGTACTCCGGTGCGCCGCGCAGTTTCCAGGCTTCCACCACACGATGCACTTCATCGTCGGAAACAAAGGCGCCGTGCACCCGGATCGGCAGGCTGGTGCCCGGCGGCATGTAGAGCATGTCGCCGTGGCCGAGCAGTTGTTCGGCGCCGCCCTGGTCGATGATGGTCCGCGAGTCGATCTTGCTCGACACCTGGAACGCCATGCGCGTCGGGATGTTGGCCTTGATCAGGCCGGTGATCACGTCCACCGACGGCCGCTGGGTGGCAAGGATCAAGTGAATACCGGCGGCACGGGCCTTCTGGGCGATACGCGCGATCAGCTCTTCAACCTTCTTGCCGACAATCATCATCATGTCGGCGAATTCGTCGACCACCACCACAATGGTCGGCAGCTTGGTCAGCTTTGGCGCTTCGTCGTGAATGCTTTCGCGCCGGTACAACGGATCGTCGATGGTCTCGCCGCGTTCCTGGGCTTCCTTGATCTTGGCGTTGAAGCCCGACAGGTTACGCACGCCCATCTTCGCCATCAGCTTGTAGCGGCGCTCCATCTCGGCAACGCTCCAGCGCAGGGCGTTGGCGGCGTCCTTCATGTCGGTGACCACCGGGCACAGCAGGTGTGGAATGCCTTCGTAGATCGACAGTTCCAACATCTTCGGGTCGATCATGATCAGTTTGGCGTCTTCCGGGCCGGACTTGAACAGGATCGACAGGATCATCGCGTTCACCCCCACCGACTTACCGGAACCGGTGGTACCGGCGACCAGCAGGTGGGGCATCTTCGCCAGGTCGGTGATCACCGGCTTGCCACCGATGTCATGGCCCAGGGCCAGGGTGACCGGCGACTTGAAGTTGTCGTACTCGGGCGTCGACAGCACTTCGGAGAAGCGCACGATCTGGCGGTCTTCGTTGGGAATCTCGATACCCACGGTGGTCTTGCCGGGAATGACTTCCACCACGCGCACGCTGGTCACGGCCAGGGAGCGGGCCAGGTCTTTCGCCAGGTTGGCGATGCGGCTGACCTTCACACCGGCGGCCGGCTGGATTTCGTAACGGGTGATCACCGGGCCGGGATGGATGGAGTCCACCGAGACTTCGACGCCGAATTCCTTGAGCTTGATTTCCAGCAGGTGGCCGACGGCCGCCAGGGACTCCGGCGAATAGTTGAGTTGTTTCTTTTCGGCCGGGTCGAGGATCGAGATCGGCGGCAAGGTGCCTTCGACGGCGCTGTCGATGAACAACGGCGCCTGTTTCTCTTTCTGTACGCGATGGCTTGGTTCGGCCGGCTTGGGCGGCGCGGGAGCAATCACTGGCGGCACCTGCTTCTCGCGGTCCGACATGTGCTTGCTCAAGGCCTGTTCGCGTTCGATCAGGCGTTCCTTGACCTTGGCCTGCTCACGCCGGTCCGGTGTACTCGGGGCCACCACTTCGTTGACACGGGTGTCGACCTCACGCAGTTGGGCGACCATGCG
Organism: Pseudomonas sp. DR208; assembly: GCF_019823005.1. Lineage (NCBI taxonomy): Bacteria > Pseudomonadati > Pseudomonadota > Gammaproteobacteria > Pseudomonadales > Pseudomonadaceae > Pseudomonas > Pseudomonas sp. DR208. The sequence goes on along the minus strand of NZ_CP081944.1, from coordinate 2,872,245 downwards.
CTTGCGGTCGACACGGGCCGCCCACCAGCGATTGGCGGCGCCCTGGAACAGCTCCAGCAGGTCGAGGGTGATCTTGCCGGTCACGTCCATCACCTTGAACCAGGACAGGTCGGTGAACACGGTGAGGCCAAAGAGGAACAGTGCGATGAACATCAGGGTGCTGCCCTGGATATTCAGGGTCCTGCGCGCCAGGTCGCCAAGGCTCTCGCCCAGCGCACCGCCCGCACCGGCAGGCAGGCCGGTGGGTGCATGGAAATGGATATGCGCCAGCGCCGCGCCGGACAACACCAGGAACACCAGGCCGATCAGGCGCCAGGAGAACAGCCAGCCGCTCCACTGCCACGGCTCATGGCGCTGGCGGAAGATCTGCCAGGTCTTGATCGCCAGCAGCAACGGGAAGATATAGGCGAAGTAACCCAGCACCATGAACAGGATATCGGCGCTGTAGGAACCGGCAGGGCCACCGAAGTTCTGCACGTCTTCGATCTTGCTGTTGTGGCTCCAGCCCGGATCGTCCTTGCCATAGGTCAGCAAGGCCATCATCAGGAACAGGCACAGCGCGCCGATCGCGATCAGCGCACCTTCCTTGAGGCGATAATGCAGGTGCTGGCGCCAGGCCGGCACGACTGCTGCTTTAGGTGTTGCGGCGGATTTCTTCAAAACGGGTCTTTTCCTGCGCCTTTAGCGCGTCCATCTGTTGAATGACTGCAAATACTGCCCAATCCGAGCAGCTGAAAAATGAACGAGCGTCGTTGAATCTACTGTTTAACACCGGACTATTGCTGGATGAAATGACGATAACGCCACAATGGCCGCATTGTACGGGTTTGTGTCCCTGATGCCACGCCGCTTGGCGCTCTTCCAGCAGCATAGCCAATTGTGTGTCACAAGATGTTCAATTTGAGCATGCATTGTCTTTGCTGACAAAGGCTTATGAGCTGTTTTTACCAATCAAGGCAAGCTTGGCAAATGGCCTGCATGGAACAGACCCGATTACGACCACGCCCCCGGCATAGAGTTGCAGAAACACCTGCTCACGCTAATCCACCTTAATGCCCGATTCGGGCTGGTCCGATGGCGCCAGGTCGACAATAATCAGCACTGCCGCCGCAGGTGTCATTCCTGCCACTCCCCTCCCCTTCCGTAAAGCCTGGATGCCATGCTGACCTGGTTACAACGCGATTCACTGACTTTCCCCCCACTGGCCAAGGCCATGCGCGAACCCAATGGCTTGCTCGCCGCCGGCGGTGATCTCAGCGCCGAACGGCTGATCCAAGCCTACCGTCACGGCTGCTTCCCCTGGTTTTCAGAGGGCCAACCGATCCTCTGGTGGTCGCCCGACCCACGCACCGTGATATTCCCCGACGAACTGCATGTATCGCGCAGCCTGGGCAAACTGTTGCGCCAACAGCGCTACAGCGTGACCTTCGACCAGGACTTCGCCGCCGTTATCCAGGCCTGCGCGGCGCCACGCGCCTATGCCGATGGCACCTGGATCACCGAAGGCATCCAGAGCGCCTACCTGGAACTGCACCAGCGCGGCTACGCGCATTCGGTGGAGGTCTGGGACAAGGGTGAACTGGTAGGCGGCCTCTACGGCCTCGCAATGGGCCAGCTGTTTTTTGGTGAGTCCATGTTCAGCCGCGCCGACAACGCTTCGAAATTCGGCTTTGCCACGCTGACCCATCAATTGCAGGCCTGGGGCTTTGTGCTGATCGACTGCCAGATGCCCAACGATCACCTGCACAGCCTGGGTGCCCGCGCCATATCCCGCAGCGACTTCGCAGGGTTCCTGCACGACCATCTGGACCAGCCCAACGCCGGACCGTGGGTTTCCTAGGCGACATCCGCGCTCCTGGCTTACACTTATTTCAAAGCTTATCCGAGGGTTGATCATGACCGAGTTGGCGCGTTTGAAGTTTTATGCCACTCAACCCCACTCTTGCAGCTATCTGCCCGACGAGCAGGCCACCACGCTGTTCCTCGACCCCAGCCAGCCTATGGACGTGCATGTGTATGCCGACCTGTCGGAGATGGGGTTTCGGCGCAGTGGCGATCATCTGTACCGGCCGCATTGCCAGAACTGTAATGCCTGCGTGCCCGCACGCATCCCCGTTGCGCAGTTTCTACCGGACCGCAACCAGAAACGCATCCTCAAACGCAACGCCGACCTGACGGTGACGTCGGCCAAGCCGCGCTTCACCGAAGAATATTTCGACCTTTACCAGCGCTACATCGAGCAACGCCACGCTGACGGCGATATGTTCCCGCCCAGCCGCGATCAGTTTTCCACATTCCTGGTCCGCGACCTGCCCTTCTCGCGCTTCTACGAATTTCGTGCGGACGGTCGGCTGGTGGCTGTCGCGGTGACCGATCTGTTGCCTAACGGCCTGTCGGCGGTCTACACCTTCTATGAACCCGCCGAAGAACGCCGCAGCCTGGGACGCTTTGCGATCCTCTGGCAAATTGGCGAAGCCTTGCGCCAGGAACTGGAGGCGGTGTACCTCGGCTACTGGATCAAGAACTGCAAAAAGATGAACTACAAGACCCAATATCGGCCCATTGAACTGCTGATTAATCAAAGATGGGTCGTGCTTAACTAGAACCCCTTGGCTTGAACACCCTTTTTCGGGCACAATGCACGCCGCTTTTGCCTGGCGCAGTTGCACCGGGCCATTCACTGGATACCGAGGGCTTTACTGCATGTCGAAAGAAGACAGCTTCGAAATGGAAGGCACTGTCGTCGACACCCTGCCCAACACCATGTTTCGTGTGGAGTTGGAAAATGGGCACGTCGTAACCGCGCATATCTCCGGCAAGATGCGCAAGAACTACATTCGTATTCTTACCGGTGACAAAGTGCGCGTCGAGCTGACGCCCTATGACTTGAGCAAAGGGCGCATCACTTACCGCGCTCGCTAAGCAAGTCAATACAAAACGCCCGGTTATGCCGGGCGTTTTTGTGTGTGCGCCATTTAACAGTCGCCACTTGACCCTGCAGGGGGCGGCTTGCCTGCGATAGCGGTCTGTCAGTGACTGCATGCTTGGCTGGTCCACCGCTATCGCAGGCAAGCCAGCTCCCACAGTTGATCTTCACCGGTCGACAGATAGCGACCCACCCGTTTATCCAGGTAGCAAAAAGGCGCCTTTCGGCGCCTTTTGCTTTGTTGCGGTCAGCTATCAGGCCATTTCAGCCGTGGTTTCGAACTCGAAGGTCAGCTCGCCATCCTTCAGGTCGATGTGTACCACGCCACCATGGTCGGAAAGCTCGCCAAACAGGATCTCTTCGGCCAGCGGCCGCTTGATCTTGTCCTGGATCAGACGCGCCATTGGGCGTGCGCCCATTGCCGCATCGTAGCCGCCTTCGGCCAGCCAGCTGCGCGCCGCGTCCGTGACCTCCAGCTGCACGCGCTTGTCTTCCAACTGCGCCTGGAGCTCGGTGAGGAACTTGTCCACCACGCTCTTGATGACCTCATGGCTGAGGCGACCAAACTGGATAATGGTGTCCAGGCGGTTGCGGAACTCCGGCGTGAAGCTCTTCTTGATGACCTCCATCGCATCGGACGAGTGATCCTGGTGCGCGAAGCCAATGGAAGCCCGCGCGGCCGTTTCGGCACCGGCGTTGGTGGTCATGATCACGATCACGTTGCGGAAATCCGCCTTGCGCCCGTTGTTGTCGGTCAGGGTCCCGTGATCCATCACCTGCAGCAGCAGGTTGAAGACTTCAGGGTGGGCCTTCTCGATTTCATCGAGCAGCAGCACGCAATGCGGTTGCTTGGTGATCGCCTCGGTCAACAGGCCGCCCTGGTCGAAACCGACATAACCCGGAGGCGCGCCGATCAGGCGCGACACGGTGTGACGCTCCATGTATTCGGACATGTCGAACCGCACCAGCTCGATACCCATGGCCTTGGCCAGTTGCCGGGCCGCTTCGGTCTTGCCGACACCGGTCGGGCCGGCAAACAGGAACGAACCAACCGGCTTGTCCGGCGACTTGAGGCCTGCACGCGACAGCTTGATCGCGGTGGACAGCGAGTCGATGGCCGCATCCTGACCGAACACGGTCAGCTTGAGGTCGCGCTCCAGGTTACGCAGCAGCTCCTTGTCGGAACTGGTGACGTGTTTTGGCGGAATCCGCGCGATCTTCGCCACAATATCCTCGACCTGCGGCACGTCGATGCGTTTTACACGCTTCTCGACCGGCTGCAGACGCTGGTAGGCACCGGCCTCGTCGATTACGTCGATGGCCTTGTCCGGCATGTGCCGGTCATTGATGTAGCGCGACGCCAGCTCAGCGGCTGAACGCAGTGCTTCATCGGTGTACTCGATGCCATGGTGCGCCTCGAAGCGCCCCTTGAGCCCGCGCAGGATGCCGATGGTGTCCTCTACCGAAGGTTCGGACACGTCGACCTTCTGGAAGCGACGTGCCAGGGCACGGTCTTTCTCGAAGATGCCACGGAATTCCTGGAACGTGGTCGAGCCGATGCAGCGTATATCACCCGACGACAGCAGCGGCTTGAGCAGGTTGGAGGCATCCATCACCCCACCGGAGGCCGCACCGGCACCAATGATGGTGTGGATTTCGTCGATGAACAGGATCGCCTGCGGGCGTTTTTTCAGCTCACCGAGCAGCGCCTTGAAGCGCTTCTCGAAGTCGCCACGGTACTTGGTCCCGGCGAGCAAGGCGCCCAGGTCAAGGGAGTAGACGACGCTGTTGGCCAGCAGGTCCGGCACCTGGTTATCCACGATGCGCTTGGCCAGGCCTTCGGCAATCGCGGTTTTACCCACGCCTGCCTCGCCCACCAGCAACGGGTTGTTCTTGCGACGACGCGCGAGGATTTGCGCGACACGCTCAACCTCGAGCTCACGCCCCACCAGCGGATCGATCCGCCCCTGGCGCGCCAGTTCGTTGAGGTTACTGGCATAGGCATCCAGTGGATTGCCCGAAGAAGAAGACTCACCGCCCTCGTCGTCCTGCATATCCTGCTCACCCTCGGAATGATCGCCGTGCCCGGGCACCTTGGAGATACCGTGGGCGATGTAGTTGACGACATCGATACGGGCAACGCTCTGCTGTTTGAGCAGGAACACTGCCTGGCTTTCCTGTTCGCTGAAAATCGCCACCAGCACATTGGCGCCCGTGACTTCACGCTTACCGGAGCTCTGAACATGGAACACGGCACGCTGAAGCACCCGCTGGAAGCCCAGGGTTGGCTGGGTCTCACGGTCTTCATCGTGGACTGGAATAAGTGGCGTTGTGGAGTCGATAAACTCCTGCAGGTCATGCTTGAGTTTGTCGAGGTTGGCGCCGCACGCACGTAGAACGGTGGCGGCAGCTTCGTTATCCAAAAGTGCCAGCAGCAGGTGTTCGACGGTCATGAACTCATGACGCTTCGAACGAGCCTCCTTGAAGGCAAGATTGAGGGTGACTTCGAGCTCGCGGTTTAACATAGCTTCACCTCATACCCAAGTGGTCGGCGTTAACCGTCCTTCTCGATTTCACAGAGTAGCGGATGCTGGCTTTCCCTGGCGTACTGGTTGACCTGCATGGCCTTTGTCTCGGCGATGTCGCGGGTAAACACTCCACATACTGCCCGTCCTTCTGTGTGAACGGCCAGCATTACCTTGGTCGCCAACTCGCGGTTCAGGTTAAAAAACACCTCGAGCACTTCGACCACGAAATCCATCGGTGTGTAGTCATCATTGAACAAAACCACCTTGTACATCGGCGGCGCCTGTAGAGCAGGCTTGGCCTCCTGAACAGCAATGCCTGCAGAACCGTCGTCATCATGTTGCTGATCCGGTCGATCCTGATTGAATGTTAGTCGAATCTGGCTGTTTGCATGCATGGAAAGAAAGGTTCGTCAGTGGTTCAAATACAGTGGTGGGGGCGACCTGTCAGAATTTCAACTCTGACCGACTGGTCGCCTTGACTATCGGCGAAACGGTGTTACAACCAATAGAACCCACAGTGGGTAAAAAAGGTCCGCGCAGTCAACCTTATTTATTCGGGTTAGGACGGATAAACTGGATGATACTCCAGTGATGGAGTCTGGTGCAGAGGGATATGGGCATGGCAAGCGGTAAGGTCAAGTGGTTCAACAATGCCAAAGGGTACGGCTTCATTATTGAAGACGGCAAGGATGAAGACCTTTTTGCGCATTACTCAGCGATCAAAATGGACGGTTATAAAACGCTGAAAGCTGGGCAGCCGGTCTCCTTTGACATTATTCAGGGGCCCAAAGGCAAGCACGCGGTCGAAATCAGTGCGCCAGTCACCATCGGCACAGCCAGAGAGGGCGTCGCTCAAAAATCAAAAGAGCAATTAGCCTGATCAGCCACCGAGCAGGCGCCCAATAAAAAACCGGCCATCCCGTTTACGGTGTGGCCGGTTTTCTTACCCCTGTCGCTTACATGTGCGAGATCAGCGCATCACCGAAGCCAGACGAAGACACCAGCGTGGCGCCGTCCATCAGACGCTCGAAGTCATAAGTCACAGTCTTGGCAGAAATCGCGCCATTAGTGCCCTTGATGATCAAATCCGCCGCCTCGGTCCAGCCCATGTGGCGCAGCATCATCTCTGCCGACAGAATCAGCGAACCCGGGTTGACCTGATCCTTGCCCGCATACTTCGGCGCAGTACCGTGGGTCGCCTCGAACATCGCCACGGTATCCGAAAGGTTGGCACCCGGCGCAATACCGATCCCCCCCACCTCCGCCGCCAGGGCATCAGACAGGTAGTCGCCGTTCAGGTTGAGGGTGGCGATCACATCATACTCAGCCGGACGCAACAGGATCTGCTGGAGCATGGCGTCGGCGATAGCATCCTTGACCACCACATTCTTGCCAGTCTTGGGGTTCTTGAACTGCATCCATGGACCGCCATCCAGCAGCGTCGCACCAAATTCTTCAGCCGCCACCTCATAGGCCCATTCCTTGAAGGCACCTTCGGTGAACTTCATGATGTTGCCTTTGTGCACGATGGTCAGCGAGTCGCGGTCGTTATCCACTACATATTGCAGGGCTTTGCGCGCCAGGCGCTTGGTACCCTCCTTCGAGACCGGCTTCACGCCAATTCCGCAATCCTGGTCGAAACGGATCTTGGTCACGCCCATTTCTTCCTTGAGGAACTTGATCACCTTGATCGCTTCAGGCGAACCTGCCTTCCACTCGATACCGGCGTAAATATCTTCGGAGTTTTCCCGGAAGATCGTCATGTCCACGTCGCCAGGCTTCTTGACCGGGCTGGGCACGCCTTCGAACCAGCGCACTGGGCGCAGGCACACATACAGGTCGAGTTGCTGGCGCAGGGCCACGTTCAGCGAACGGATGCCGCCACCCACCGGGGTGGTCAGCGGGCCCTTGATGGAGACCACGTAATCCTTGACCGCATCCAGGGTTTCCTGGGGCAGCCAGGTGTCCTGGTCGTAGACTTGAGTTGCTTTCTCGCCAGCATAAACCTCCATCCAGGAGATCTTGCGCTTGCCGCCGTAGGCCTTTTCAACAGCGGCGTCGACTACCTTGATCATCACCGGGCTGATGTCGACACCGATACCGTCACCTTCAATGTAAGGGATGATCGGTTGGTCAGGAACATTGAGAGAATGGTCTGCATTGACGGTGATTTTGTCGCCGACTGCCGGAACCTGAATCTTCTTGTATCCCATGCTGAACTCCATCTATGGATTGAACATCTGGCTGCGTTCGAGCCTACTCCAGATAAATGGCGACTGAAACCTCGCGCCATGCTCATTTGCATCGAAAACAGCATAATTTGTCGCCTACAAGCCTGAAAGCAAAGGCAAAATCGCCAATCTTGAGCACATCGTGCGACTTTCGTCGCAATCAGGTACCTGCGACCTTTAGACCAATGGACGACACACCTTTTGTATGAAGGCTCGGCGTAAGCATAGCGACCTATGTATAATGCCGCCGCTGACCAAAGAGTCACGACGGCGGACCGCTCTAGAACACAGCCTTCCGCTACAAAGCAGGACTATTACAATAGTCCACCCGCTTGACGCTCGACTGATGCAACCCAACATCACCGCGAAGAAACCTCGACATTTCGCTCATGGATGACTTTGAACGAACGCGCTCCACCCGGCGCATCTCGAGTTTCTGCGCACGCTTTCAGCAAAGAAGAGAGTTAATCCGAATATGCCCACCCGCTCGAAGATCATCTACACCTTCACCGACGAAGCCCCGGCCCTCGCCACCTATTCACTGCTGCCTATCGTAGAGGCCTTCACCGCCTCCGCTGATATTGCCGTGGAAACCCGCGACATCTCCCTCGCCGCGCGCATCCTCGCAAGCTTCCCCGAGCAACTGGGTGCCAAGGCTATCCCGGACCACCTCGCCGAACTGGGCGACCTGGCCGTTACGCCTGAAGCCAACATCATCAAACTGCCTAACATCAGCGCCTCGACCCCGCAGCTGCAAGCCGCGATCAAGGAACTGCAGGCCCAGGGCTACGCCCTGCCGGACTACCCGGAGACCGTAACCACCGACGCGGAAAAAGAAACCCGCGCACGTTACGACAAGGTCAAGGGCAGCGCCGTGAACCCGGTACTGCGCGAAGGCAACTCCGACCGCCGCGCACCGCTGTCAGTCAAGAACTACGCACGCAAGCACCCGCACAAAATGGGCGCCTGGGCTGCCGACTCCAAGTCGCACGTCGCCCACATGAGCAATGGCGACTTCTACGGCAGCGAAAAAGCCGTACAGATCGAAGGCGCTGATGCTGTCAAAATCGAGCTGATCGCCCAGGACGGCACCGCCACCGTCCTGAAGGAAAAGACCTCGGTACAGGCCGGCGAAATCATCGACACCGCCGTGCTGAGCAAGAAAGCCCTGCGTGCGTTCATCGCCGCTGAAATCGAAGACGCCAAGAAACAAGGCGTGCTGCTGTCGGTTCACCTGAAAGCCACCATGATGAAGGTCTCCGACCCGATCATGTTCGGCCAGATCGTTGCCGAGTTCTATAAAGACGCCCTGGCCAAGCACGCCACCGTGCTGGAGCAGATCGGTTTCAACCTGAACAACGGCATCGGCGACCTGTACGCGCGCATCAAGGCCCTGCCGGCCGAGCAGCAAGCGCAGATCGAAGCTGACATCCAGGCCGTCTACGCGGCTCGCCCTGCCCTGGCGATGGTCAACTCCGACAAAGGCATCACCAACCTGCACGTGCCGAGCGACGTGATCGTCGACGCCTCGATGCCGGCCATGATCCGTGACTCCGGCAAGATGTGGGGCACCGACGGCCAGTTGCACGACACCAAGGCGGTGATCCCGGATCGCTGCTACGCCACCATCTACCAGGCGGTCATCGAAGACTGCAAGGCCAATGGCGCCTTCGACCCAACCACCATGGGCAGCGTGCCGAACGTCGGCCTGATGGCGAAGAAAGCCGAAGAGTACGGCTCCCACGACAAGACTTTCCAGATCAAGGCTGACGGCGTAGTCCGCGTCACCGACAGCAAGGGCAACCTGCTGATGGAACAGAAAGTCGAAGCCGGCGACATCTTCCGCATGTGCCAGACCAAAGACGCGCCGATCCAGGACTGGGTCAAACTGGCCGTCAACCGTGCCCGCGCCAGCAACACCCCGGCCATCTTCTGGCTGGACCCTCAGCGTGCACACGACGGCGTCGTGGTCGAGAAGGTTCAGGCTTACCTGAAAGACCACAACACCGAAGGCCTGGACATCCGCATCATGTCGCCGGTCGACGCGATGAAGTTCACCCTGGAGCGCACCCGCAAGGGCCTGGACACCATCTCGGTGACCGGCAACGTTCTGCGCGACTACCTGACCGACCTGTTCCCGATCATGGAACTGGGCACCAGCGCGAAGATGCTGTCCATCGTGCCACTGATGAACGGCGGTGGCCTGTTCGAAACCGGTGCCGGGGGTTCGGCGCCGAAGCACGTACAACAACTGGTGGAAGAGAACTTCCTGCGCTGGGATTCCCTGGGTGAGTTCCTGGCCCTGGCTGCGTCCCTCGAGCATTTGGGTGTGACGTACAACAACCCGAAAGCCCTGGTCCTGTCCAAGACCCTGGACCAGGCCACCGGCCAGTTCCTCGACAACAACAAGTCGCCATCGCGTAAAGTCGGCAACATCGACAACCGCGGCAGCCACTTCTACCTGGCGCTGTACTGGGCTCAAGCCCTGGCCGCCCAGACCGAAGACACTGCACTGCAAGCGCAGTTCGGCGAACTGGCCAAGACCCTGACCGAGAACGAGGCAACCATCGTTGCCGAGCTCAACGCCGTCCAGGGCAAGCCAGTGGACATCGGCGGCTACTACGCGCCGAACCCGGAGCTGACCAGCAAGGCCATGCGCCCAAGCAACACCCTCAATGCGGCGATTGCCAAGTTGAAGTAAGGTTGTAAGGATGCAAACAAGCCCCGGCCCTGTGCCGGGGTTTCTGTTTATGTGCTTTTTTGCTGAAAAAACCCAATCAAAATGTGGGAGGGGGCTTGCCCCCCCGATAGCGGTGGGTCAGGCACAGATAGATCAACTGACACGCCCTCATCGGGGGCAAGCCCCCTCCCACACTGACTGTTATCCTGTTCCAGGACAGCACCGCATCTTAAATCCAGAGGCAACCATGACCTGGCAACCCCATATCACCGTCGCCACCCTCGTCGAAGACAACGGCCGCTTCCTGATGGTCGAAGAGCTCAAGGGCGGCCGCGCCGTGCTCAACCAGCCCGCCGGCCACCTCGACCCGCATGAAACCCTCACCGAAGCCGCCGTACGCGAGACCCTCGAAGAAACCGGCTGGGACGTCGAGGCCACCGGTATCGTCGGCATCTACCTGTACACCGCCCCCAGCAACGGCGTGACCTACCAACGGGTGTGCTTCATCGCCAAGGCCCTGAAACACCACCCCGACTATCAACTCGACGAAGGTATCCTGCGTGCCCGCTGGCTGACCCGCGACGAACTGATGGACCTGCGCGACGACTGGCGCAGCGAGCTGATCATCCGCTGTATCGATGATTATCTGGCCGGCCACTGCCACAGTCTCGAATTGATCCGCCCTTCTCTTTAGCCTTGAAGGCCTGAGCCTGATAGAATCGCGTCCTTTTTCAAGACACCCGTTGAAACCCTATGCGTGATCCAGCCCCTTCTGACACACAAAAGAAGCGCGTCATCGTCGGCATGTCCGGCGGCGTGGACTCTTCCGTTTCCGCCGTTCTGCTCATGGAGCAGGGTTATGAGGTGGAAGGCCTGTTCATGAAGAACTGGGAAGAAGACGATGGAACGGAATATTGCACCGCCATGGACGACCTGGCGGACGCCCAGGCCGTGTGCGACAAGATTGGCATCAAGCTGCACACCGCCAACTTTGCCGCCGAGTACTGGGACAATGTGTTCGAGCACTTCCTGGCCGAATACAAGGCCGGTCGCACGCCCAACCCAGACATCCTGTGCAACCGCGAGATCAAGTTCAAGGCGTTCCTCGACTACGCCATGATGCTTGGCGCCGACCTGATCGCCACTGGCCATTACGTGCGCCGCCGCGACATCGATGGCCGCACCGAACTGCTCAAGGGCCTGGACCCGAACAAGGACCAGAGCTACTTCCTGCACGCCGTCGGCGGCGAACAGATCGCCAAGACCCTGTTCCCGGTAGGCGAGCTGGAAAAACCCGAAGTGCGCAGGATCGCCGAGAAACACGGCCTGGCTACCGCCAAGAAGAAGGATTCCACCGGCATCTGCTTTATCGGCGAGCGCCGCTTCAGCGACTTCCTCAAGCAATACCTGCCGGCACAACCGGGCGAGATCCGCACCACCGAAGGCGACGTCATCGGCCGTCACCATGGCCTGATGTACCACACCATCGGCCAGCGCCAGGGCCTGGGCATCGGCGGCTTGAAAGACGCCGGTGAAGAGCCGTGGTACGTGCTGGTCAAGGACCTGGAAAACAACGTGCTGATCGTCGGCCAGGGCAACGAGCACCCGCTGTTGTTCTCCGGCGCTCTGCTCGCTTCGGAAATCTATTGGGTCAACCCGATCGACCTGAGCACGCCACGTCGCCTGACCGCCAAAGTGCGCTATCGCCAGAGTGACCAGCCGTGCACCCTGGAAAAAACCGCCACCGGCTACCGCGCTACCTTCGATGACCCGCAACGCGCGGTCACCCCTGGCCAGTCCGTGGTGTTCTACGACGGCGAAATCTGCCTGGGCGGCGGCGTGATTGAAATCGCCGAAGCCTGGAGCCAGAAGGCATGAGCCCGACCCAGGAGCAATTGACGGCACTGGGCGGGGTGTTCCTCGCCGCGGTATTGGTGGACAAGATTGCCAAGACCGGCCAGGTCACCGAGGCCGGCCTGACCTGCATGCTCGGCAGCCTGCTGATCCGCGACCCCAAGGACACCCTGGAGGTCTACGGCGGCGACGACCTGGCGCTGCGCGAAGGTTATCGCGCACTGATCGGCGCATTGGAGCGCGACCCCAGCACCCTGCAACGCGAGCCGTTGCGCTACGCCCTGTCGATGCTCGGCCTGGAGCGTCAACTGGCCAAGCGCGAAGACATGCTGGAAACCATCGGCAAACGCCTGCCGCAGATCCAGTCCCAGGTGGAACACTTCGGCCCGGCCCACGAAAACGTGATCGCGGCCTGTGGCGCGCTGTACCAGGACACCTTGAGCACCTTGCGCCAGCGGATCCAGGTCCACGGCGACATGCGCAACCTGCAGCAACCGAACAACGCTTCGAAAATCCGCGCCCTGCTGCTGGCCGGTATTCGCTCGGCGCGGTTGTGGCGCCAGTTGGGTGGTCATCGTTGGCAGCTGGTGATCAGCCGTCGCAAATTGCTCAAAGAGCTTTACCCGTTGATGCGCAACGAATAAGTCGCAGCAGCAGGCCATTTTCAAGCCGTTACGCGTAATACGCCGGTCAGTTGGCAACGGACCGGCGGATTTTTTCATGTATGATACGCGCCCCATTTCGTTGCCCGACTGTCCGAGAACACCCCATGCAGCTCTCTTCGCTCACTGCGGTTTCCCCTGTAGACGGCCGCTACGCCGGCAAAACCCAGGCCCTGCGCCCTATTTTCAGCGAATACGGCCTGATCCGTGCTCGCGTACTGGTTGAAGTGCGCTGGCTTCAGCGCCTGGCCGCTCACCCCGCCATCAGCGAAGTGCCGGCGTTTTCCGCGCAAGCCAACGCTGTGCTCGACGCTCTGGCGGAAAACTTCTCCCTGGAGCACGCCGAGCGTGTGAAGGAGATCGAGCGCACCACCAACCACGACGTAAAAGCCATCGAATACCTGCTCAAAGAGCAAGCGGCCAAGCTGCCGGAACTGGCCCAGGTCAGCGAATTCATCCACTTTGCCTGCACCAGCGAGGACATCAACAACCTGTCCCACGCCCTGATGCTGCGCGAAGGCCGTGATGACGTGATGCTGCCGCTGATGCGCCAGACCGCCAATGCCATCCGCGAACTGGCCATCCGTTTTGCCGACGTGCCGATGCTGTCGCGCACCCACGGCCAGCCGGCGTCGCCGACCACCCTGGGCAAAGAACTGGCCAACGTGGTGTACCGCCTGGAGCGCCAGATCGCTCAAGTCGCCGCCGTACCGCTGCTGGGCAAGATCAACGGCGCCGTAGGCAACTACAACGCCCACCTGTCGGCCTACCCGGAGATCGACTGGGAAGCCAACGCCCGCGCCTTCATCGAAGACGAGCTGGGCCTGGGCTTCAACCCCTACACCACGCAGATCGAACCGCACGACTACATTGCCGAACTGTTCGACGCCATTGCGCGCTTCAACACCATCCTGATCGACTTCGATCGCGATATCTGGGGCTACATCTCCCTGGGCTACTTCAAGCAGCGCACCATTGCCGGTGAAATCGGTTCGTCGACCATGCCGCACAAGGTCAACCCGATCGACTTCGAAAACTCCGAAGGCAACCTCGGCATCGCCAACGCCCTGTTCCAGCACCTGGCCAGCAAGTTGCCGATCTCCCGCTGGCAGCGCGACCTGACCGACTCCACCGTGCTGCGCAACCTCGGCGTGGGCTTCGCTCACAGCGTGATCGCATACGAAGCCAGTCTGAAGGGCATCAGCAAGCTTGAGCTCAATGAGCAGAAGATCGCCGCTGACCTGGACGCATGCTGGGAAGTCCTGGCCGAACCAATCCAGACCGTGATGCGCCGCTACAACATCGAAAACCCGTACGAGAAGCTCAAAGAGTTGACGCGCGGCAAGGGCATCAGCCCTGAAGCACTGCAAACTTTCATCGACGGCCTGGACATGCCAGCCGCCGCCAAGGCCGAGCTGAAACTGCTCACCCCGGCCAACTACATTGGCAACGCTGTAGAGCAAGCCAAGCGCATCTGATCATCGCAAGACCCTTTGAGACGCCCGGCCGCGCCGGGCGTTTTTATTCCAGTCTGAAAAGTGCTTTTTTTCAATAGGTTACACATGAATCCTGATATCCCTCTTCAACTTCTGGGCGGCATCACGGCACGGGAATTCCTGCGCGACTACTGGCAGAAAAAACCGCTGCTGATCCGCCAGGCCATCCCTGATTTCGAAAGCCCGATCGACGCCGACGAACTGGCCGGCCTGGCGCTGGAAGAAGAAGTCGAGTCGCGCCTGGTGATCGAGCATGGCGAGCGCCCGTGGGAGCTGCGTCGCGGCCCGTTCGCCGAAGATGCCTTCAGCACCCTGCCCGAGCGCGAGTGGACCCTGCTGGTACAGGCGGTCGACCAGTTCGTGCCGGAAGTGGCCGAGTTGCTGGAGCAGTTCCGCTTCCTGCCGAGCTGGCGCATCGACGATGTGATGATCAGCTTCGCCGCACCGGGCGGCAGCGTTGGCCCGCACTTCGACAACTACGACGTGTTCCTGCTGCAGGCCCAAGGCAAGCGCAACTGGAAGATCGGCCAGATGTGCAGCTCCGAAAGCCCGCTGCTGCAGCACGCCGACCTGCGTATCCTCGCCGAATTCGAAGAAAGCGCCGACTGGGTCCTGGAACCGGGCGACATGCTTTACCTGCCGCCGCGCCTGGCGCACTTCGGCATTGCCGAAGACGACTGCATGACCTATTCCGTGGGCTTCCGTGCACCGAGCGCGGCCGAAGTGCTGACCCACTTCACCGACTTCCTCAGCCAGTACCTGACCGACGAAGAGCGCTATACCGACGCTGACGCCCAGCCGGTCAGCGACCCGCACCAGATCCAGAGCGACGCCCTGGACCGCCTCAAGAGCCTGCTGGCCGAGCACATGAGCGACGAGCGCATGCTGCTGACCTGGTTCGGCCAATTCATGACCGAACCGCGCTATCCTGAACTGGTGGCCGGCGAAGAGTTGGGCGAAGACGACTTCCTCAACAGCCTGCAGGACGGTGCGATCCTGGTGCGCAACCCGAGTGCGCGCCTGGCCTGGTCCGAAGTGGACGACGATGTATTGCTGTTTGCCAGTGGCCAGAGCCGTTACCTGCCGGGCAAGCTGCGTGAACTGCTGAAGCTGGTGTGTTCGGCCGATGCGCTGCATAGCGAGAACCTGGGCGAATGGCTGGCAGACGAAGACGGTCGCGACCTGCTGTGTGAATTGGTCAAGCAAGGAAGCCTGGGATTTGCCGATGAATAGGATTCACGTAAGTGTCGCGGACTGGCAAAAGGATATCGCCGAGATTCGGCGCATTCGTGAAGCGGTGTTTATCGCTGAACAATCGGTTCCACCGGAGCTGGAGTGGGACGCGGACGACGCCGGCGCAGTGCATTTCCTTGCATTCGAAGGTGATTTTCCGATCGGTACCGCCCGCCTGCTACCCAGCGGCGAGATTGGCCGCGTGTCGGTCCTCAAGGACTGGCGCGGGCTGAAGGTCGGCGACAAGCTGATGGAAACGGTGATTGGCGTGGCCGAACAGCGTGGCCAGACCAGGCAGTTCCTGAGTGCGCAGGTGTATGCAGCACCGTTTTATGAGCGGCTGGGCTTCAAGATCGTCAGTGACGAATTTCTTGAGGTCGGGATTCCGCATGTGGATATGGTGCGAGGGGACTGATCCGACACCGCGTCGCCTGCATCGCAGGCAAGCCAGCTCCCACACTTGACCGAGTACACTCCTTGGAATGCGGTCAAATGTGGGAGCTGGCTTGCCTGCGAAAGCGATATCCGCAGCACCATAAATGCCCTGCACTGCCAGGGCATTTTGCCGTCTACGATTCAATTTGCGACCTGCCATGCCGACAAACTGGCACTATCCAGCCTTTGACTCGCAGAGATAACGGACATGTCCCTACGCACCCTGCTCACCGCCCTCCTCCTGACCGCCAGCGCCGCGGCCATGGCCGATACCGAAGTCGTCAACCTGAGCAACCGTACCAGCGCCGACCTGCTGCCGGTGGCACAGAACTTCATCGGCAAGGACGGCACCGTCAGCGCCTACGGCAACCAACTGATCGTCAAGGCCGACCCCGGCAAGATCCAGGACCTGCGTGCCCTGCTTTCCCAGCTGGATACGCCGGCCAAACGCCTGCTGATCACCGTCGACACCAACGAAAACAACCAGCAGAACACCGGTGACAGCCAGACCCGTATCATCAGCTACGGCACCACCAGCCGCGACGGCGGCGTCCAGCAGATCCAGGCCAGCGAAGGCGTGCCCGCGCTGATCCAGGTCGGCCAGAGCGTGCCGCTGACCACCACCCAGCAGGACAGCTATGGCCGCCTGCAGAACCAGACCCAGTATCGCAACGTGACCCAGGGCTTCTACGTGACCGCCAGCGTCACCGGCGACACCGTACACCTGGCGATCAGTACCAACCGTGACCGCATGAGCCAGGAGCGTCCCGATGTAGTGAACGTACAGAGTACCGACACAACCGTCAGCGGGCGCCTGGGTGAATGGATCACCCTGGCCGGCATCAATCGCGAGACCCAGGCCGACAAATCCTCTGCAACCCGCAGCTACTCTACTCAGGGCCGCGATGACCTGACAGTACGGGTCAAGGTCGACACCCTGAACTGAAGCACCAAAAACTGACTGACGAGTCGTACTAGACTAAAGATGTAGTGCTTGAAAAAAAGCACTACAAAACATTTGACGATCCAAAAAAGCATGGGCATGATGGCCTCGCTCCCGCTAATCAGGGGCCCTGGCAAGGGCCTTCGGATCGTCGCTCCAAGCTACCCACCCGAGCCGATTCGTGTCTGTACCGCCCACAAGGCGTGTTTGACGAGGTTGCGACTGGAACGAAGTTGTCCCGAGGGACGGAAGCTAACCAGGTAACCCGGCTACACGCTGTTGAGCACCCGAGGGCCCACGACGCCCGGAGACTGTTCTCGGTCCGCCTGTACCTACTCCACCCTCCCGCCACTCGTTCATCCCGTCGCATTCCCCGCCAGACCCGACATGACCGCCTAAGCTTCTGGTCAGCGAGCAGCCCTGCCCACGCATTTGAATGCAGGGCTGGCAAATGGATTTTTTCCACCACAAGAACACGCGACGAGGTTTACTTCCATGGCACTGACACGCGAACAGCAAATTGCAGCCCTTGAGAAAGACTGGGCTGAAAACCCACGCTGGAAAGGCGTGACCCGCGCTTATTCCGCTGCTGACGTCGTCCGCCTGCGTGGCTCGGTTCAACCTGAGCACACCTTTGCAAAACTCGGCGCCGAGAAGCTGTGGAACCTGGTGACACAAGGTGCCAAGCCTTCCTTCCGTCCCGACAAAGATTTCGTCAACTGCATGGGCGCCCTCACTGGCGGCCAGGCAGTCCAGCAGGTGAAAGCCGGTATCCAGGCGATCTACCTGTCCGGCTGGCAAGTGGCGGCGGACAACAACTCCGCTGAATCCATGTACCCCGACCAATCGCTGTACCCGGTGGACTCGGTGCCGACCGTGGTCAAGCGCATCAACAACTCGTTCCGTCGTGCCGACCAGATCCAGTGGAAAGCCGGCAAGAACCCGGGCGATGAAGGCTACATCGACTACTTCGCACCGATCGTGGCCGACGCCGAAGCCGGTTTCGGCGGCGTACTCAACGCCTACGAACTGATGAAGAGCATGATCGAGGCTGGCGCTGCCGGCGTGCACTTCGAAGACCAGCTGGCGTCCGTGAAGAAATGCGGCCACATGGGCGGCAAGGTACTGGTTCCGACCCAGGAAGCCGTACAGAAACTGACCGCTGCCCGCCTGGCCGCTGACGTTGCCGGCACGCCGACCATCATCCTGGCGCGTACCGATGCCAACGCGGCTGACCTGCTGACATCGGACTGCGACCCGTACGACCAGCCATTCGTGACTGGCGAGCGCACCCAGGAAGGTTTCTATAAGGTACGTGCCGGTCTCGACCAGGCCATCGCCCGCGGGCTGGCCTACGCGCCGTACGCCGATCTGATCTGGTGCGAAACCGCCAAGCCGGACCTGGACGAAGCCCGTCGCTTTGCCGAAGCGATCAAGAAGGAATACCCGGACCAACTGCTGTCCTACAACTGCTCGCCTTCCTTCAACTGGAAGAAGAACCTGGACGACGCGACCATCGCCAAGTTCCAGCGCGAACTGTCCGCCATGGGCTACAAGCACCAGTTCATCACCCTGGCCGGCATTCACAACATGTGGCACAGCATGTTCAACCTGGCGCACGACTACGCCCGCAACGACATGACCGCCTACGTGAAGCTGCAGGAGCAGGAGTTCGCTGACGCCGCCAAGGGCTACACCTTCGTGGCCCACCAGCAGGAAGTGGGCACCGGCTACTTCGACGACATGACCACCGTGATCCAGGGCGGCACCTCGTCCGTGACCGCGCTGACCGGTTCGACCGAAGAAGAGCAGTTCCACTGATTGACTGAGTACACGGCCACTGCGGCCCCAGGGAAGACCTAACCGCAGTGCCGCACAAAGATCACGCCCCGACCTGTTCGGGGCGTTTTTTTGGCAAAACATTGATCCAGAGCGGTATTTGCAGGGATCAAATCGGTTAAAAGATCCCCGTCGGCAACTAAGCGGTATTCAACCAAGTAACAGCAACTTCCCCCGCCCCACCACACACACCCGCTTAAAACCCGCGCAAACAATATTCATTATCATTTAGCTCGTGAAAACTTCGTTACCGGTTAAACAAAACACATTTGATTAAATGCCCGCTAATGCCCGCCACACAAGGGCTGCAGCCCCAAGAAGGTGCACTATGTGCTTATTCCATCGAATAATTTCGCTATCGGAATTTTACTTGCCCGGTGTTTAGCCATAAAATCACCGCGATTGATTGCAGTGCGACATATCGTCACTGCATCGTTACTTTTTCGAGCTCAGAGACCTTTGCTCTCTGTTAAGGACTTCCAGCATGACCGAAGCGACAGGACTCATGGCCCACAACTGGGGCTTTGCCATTTTCCTCCTCGGTGTTGTCGGCCTCTGCGCCTTCATGCTCGGTGTTTCCAGCCTCCTCGGGTCAAAAGCCTGGGGCCGCAGCAAAAATGAACCGTTCGAGTCCGGCATGCTGCCTACAGGTGGCGCCCGCTTGCGGCTCTCAGCCAAATTCTATCTGGTCGCGATGCTGTTCGTGATCTTCGATATCGAAGCCCTCTTTCTCTTTGCCTGGTCTGTGTCCGTCCGCGAAAGCGGCTGGACCGGATTCGTCGAAGCCCTCGTTTTCATAGCAATTCTGTTGGCAGGTCTTGTCTACCTATTCCGAGTGGGCGCCCTTGACTGGGCTCCGGAAGCTCGTCGTAAGCGGCAAGCGAAGCTGAAACAATGAGGCTTTGGCGATGCAATACAATCTCACCAGGATCGACCCGGATGCTCCTAACGAGCAGTACCCCATCGGCGAGCGGGAAACCGTTTCCGACCCGTTAGAAGACCAAGTCCACAAAAACATCTACATGGGCAAGCTGGAAGACGTGCTGAGTGGCGCGGTCAACTGGGGGCGTAAAAACTCCCTGTGGCCGTACAACTTCGGTCTTTCGTGCTGCTACGTGGAAATGACCACCGCCTTCACGGCGCCCCACGACATCGCGCGCTTTGGCGCCGAAGTTATCCGGGCCTCGCCGCGCCAGGCGGATTTCATGGTTATCGCCGGCACCTGCTTCATCAAGATGGCGCCGATCATCCAGCGTCTCTACGAGCAAATGCTCGAACCGAAGTGGGTTATCTCCATGGGTTCGTGCGCCAACTCCGGTGGCATGTACGACATCTATTCCGTCGTTCAAGGGGTGGACAAGTTCCTGCCCGTGGACGTCTACGTGCCTGGCTGCCCGCCTCGCCCTGAAGCGTTCCTGCAAGGCTTGATGCTGTTGCAGGAATCGATTGGCAAGGAGCGTCGCCCGCTTTCCTGGGTCGTCGGCGATCAAGGCGTGTACCGCGCCGAGATGCCCTCGCAAAAGGAACAGCGCCGCGAACAGCGTATCGCAGTCACCAACCTGCGCAGCCCCGACGAAGTCTGATCCAGCGCCGCTTCTTTAATAGAACGAACACCTGGTTTCATTCTTTACGTTGACCGAAAGCGATAAAAAACCATGACTACAGGCAGTGCTCTGTACATCCCGCCTTATAAGGCAGACGACCAGGATGTGGTCGTCGAACTCAATAACCGTTTTGGCCCTGACGCCTTCACCGCCCAGGCCACACGCACCGGCATGCCTGTGCTGTGGGTGGCGCGTGCCAAGCTTGTCGAAGTCCTGACCTTCCTGCGCAACCTGCCCAAGCCGTACGTCATGCTCTATGACCTGCACGGTGTGGATGAGCGTCTGCGCACCAAGCGCCAGGGGCTGCCGAGCGGCGCCGATTTCACCGTGTTCTACCACCTGCTGTCGATCGAACGTAACAGCGACGTGATGATCAAGGTCGCCCTGTCCGAGAGCGACCTGAGCGTGCCGACCGTGACCGGTATCTGGCCGAACGCCAGTTGGTACGAACGCGAAGTCTGGGACATGTTCGGCATCGACTTCCCGGGCCACCCGCACCTGACGCGCATCATGATGCCGCCGACCTGGGAAGGTCACCCGCTACGCAAGGACTTCCCTGCGCGCGCCACCGAATTCGACCCGTTCAGCCTCAACCTCGCCAAGCAACAGCTTGAAGAGGAGGCTGCACGCTTCCGTCCGGAAGACTGGGGCATGAAGCGCTCCGGCACCAACGAGGACTACATGTTCCTCAACCTGGGCCCGAACCACCCTTCGGCCCACGGCGCCTTCCGTATCATCCTGCAACTGGACGGCGAAGAAATCGTCGACTGCGTGCCGGACATCGGCTACCACCACCGTGGTGCCGAGAAAATGGCCGAGCGCCAGTCGTGGCACAGTTTCATCCCGTACACCGACCGTATCGATTACCTCGGCGGCGTGATGAACAACCTGCCGTACGTGCTCTCGGTCGAGAAACTGGCCGGTATCAAGGTACCGGACCGCGTCGACACCATCCGCATCATGATGGCCGAGTTCTTCCGGATCACCAGCCACCTGCTGTTCCTGGGGACCTATATCCAGGACGTCGGCGCCATGACCCCGGTGTTCTTCACCTTCACCGACCGTCAGCGCGCCTACAAGGTCATCGAAGCCATCACCGGTTTCCGCCTGCACCCGGCCTGGTACCGCATCGGCGGCGTGGCCCACGACCTGCCGAACGGCTGGGAACGCCTGGTCAAGGAATTCATCGACTGGATGCCCAAGCGCCTGGACGAGTACCAAAAGGCCGCGCTGGATAACAGCATCCTCAAGGGGCGTACCATCGGCGTCGCGCAGTACAACACCAAGGAAGCCCTGGAATGGGGCGTCACCGGTGCCGGCCTGCGTTCCACCGGCTGCGATTTCGACCTGCGTAAAGCACGTCCGTACTCCGGTTATGAGAATTTCGAATTCGAAGTCCCGCTGGCGGCCAATGGCGATGCCTACGACCGTTGCATCGTGCGCGTCGAAGAAATGCGCCAGAGCCTGAAGATCATCGAGCAGTGCATGCGCAACATGCCGGCCGGCCCGTACAAGGCGGATCACCCGCTGACCACGCCGCCGCCGAAAGAGCGCACGCTGCAGCACATCGAAACCCTGATCACGCACTTCCTGCAGGTTTCGTGGGGCCCGGTCATGCCGGCCAACGAGTCCTTCCAGATGATCGAAGCGACCAAGGGTATCAACAGTTATTACCTGACGAGCGATGGCGGCACCATGAGCTACCGCACCCGGATCCGTACCCCGAGCTTCGCCCACTTGCAGCAGATCCCTTCGGTGATCAAAGGCGAGATGGTCGCGGACTTGATTGCGTACCTGGGTAGTATCGATTTCGTTATGGCCGACGTGGACCGCTAAGCATGAACAGCACGCTTATCCAGACAGACCGTTTCACCTTGAGTGAAACCGAGCGCTCGGCCATCGAGCACGAGCTGCATCACTACGAAGACCCGCGCGCGGCGTCGATCGAAGCCTTGAAGATCGTCCAGAAGGAACGAGGCTGGGTGCCGGACGGCGCCCTCTACGCCATCGGCGAAATCCTCGGCATCCCTGCCAGCGACGTCGAAGGGGTGGCCACGTTCTACAGCCAGATCTTCCGTCAGCCGGTGGGCCGCCACATCATTCGCGTGTGCGACAGCATGGTCTGCTACATCGGCGGCCACGAATCGGTGGTCAGCGAGATCCAGAACAAGCTGGGCATCGGCCTCGGCCAGACCACCCCGGACGGCCGCTTCACGCTGCTGCCGGTGTGCTGCCTGGGCAACTGCGACAAGGCGCCGGCGTTGATGATCGACGACGACACATTCGGTGACGTGCAGCCCGCTGGCGTGACCCAATTGCTCGAGGGCTACCCATGACCCTGACTTCTTTCGGCCCGGCCAACCTGATCAAGCGTTCGCCCGAGACCCACCCGCTGACCTGGCGCCTGCGTGACGATGCCGAACCGGTATGGTTCGACGAGTACCAGGCCAAGAACGGCTACGCGGCTGCGCGCAAAGCCTTCGCGGACATGGCCCAGGACGATATCGTCCAGACCGTGAAAGACGCTGGCCTCAAAGGCCGCGGCGGTGCAGGCTTCCCCACGGGCGTGAAGTGGGGCCTGATGCCCAAGGACGAATCCATCAACATCCGCTACCTGCTGTGCAACGCGGATGAAATGGAGCCGAACACCTGGAAAGACCGCATGCTGATGGAGCAACTGCCCCATCTGCTCATCGAAGGCATGCTGATCAGCGCCCGCGCGCTGAAAACCTACCGGGGCTACATCTTCCTGCGTGGCGAGTACACCACCGCCGCCAAGCACCTCAACCGTGCCGTGGAAGAAGCCAAGGCCGCCGGCCTGTTGGGCAAGAACATCTTGGGTTCGGGTTTTGACTTCGAACTGTTCGTGCACACCGGCGCCGGGCGCTACATCTGCGGTGAAGAAACCGCACTGATCAACTCCCTCGAAGGTCGCCGCGCCAACCCGCGCTCCAAGCCGCCCTTCCCTGCCGCCGTGGGCGTGTGGGGCAAGCCGACCTGCGTGAACAACGTCGAGACCCTGTGCAACGTGCCGGCGATCATCGCCGACGGCGTGGACTGGTACAAATCGTTGGCCCGCGAAGGCAGCGAGGACATGGGCACCAAGCTCATGGGCTTCTCCGGCAAGGTCAAGAACCCTGGCCTGTGGGAGCTGCCGTTCGGCGTGACCGCACGCGAGCTGTTCGAGGACTACGCCGGCGGCATGCGCGACGGCTACACCCTGAAAGCCTGGCAGCCAGGCGGCGCCGGTACCGGTTTCCTGTTGCCCGAGCACCTCGACGCACAAATGTATGCCGGCGGCATCGGCAAGGTGGGCACCCGGATGGGTACCGGCCTGGCGATGGCGGTCGACAACACCGTGAACATGGTGTCCTTGCTGCGCAACATGGAGCAGTTCTTTGCCCGCGAGTCCTGCGGCTTCTGCACCCCATGCCGCGACGGTCTGCCATGGAGCGTGAAGCTGCTGATGGCGCTGGAAAACGGCGAAGGCCGCGAGGGTGATATCGAGACCCTGCTGGGCCTGGTCGGTTTCCTCGGCCCGGGCAAGACCTTCTGTGCTCACGCACCGGGCGCCGTGGAGCCATTGGGCAGCGCAATCAAATACTTCCGCTCGGAGTTCGAAGCCGGCATCGCGCCTACCAGCGCTGCCGTCCCGCCTCTGGCAAGGCCGATCGTAGTCGGCGCGTAACGCTTTAAAAGGCGAAGGGTCCGTGCCCTTCGCTTTCTCATGGGCTGACGCCGTAGAGGCTGTGTTGAGGCCCATGAATAACAAGATTCCATTAGCCACGCCCGCTGACAACGGGCCAACGAAGAACTTTGAACCATGGCCACTATCCACGTAGACGGCAAAGCGCTCGAAGTCGATGGGGCAGACAACCTGTTACAGGCCTGTCTGTCGCTCGGTCTCGATATCCCGTATTTCTGCTGGCACCCCGCGCTTGGTAGCGTCGGGG
Source organism: Pseudomonas sp. DR208 (assembly GCF_019823005.1). NCBI lineage: Bacteria > Pseudomonadati > Pseudomonadota > Gammaproteobacteria > Pseudomonadales > Pseudomonadaceae > Pseudomonas > Pseudomonas sp. DR208. Next base: position 2,847,861 of record NZ_CP081944.1, on the reverse strand, counting down.
CCTGCCGCCAGTGTGCGGTCAAGCAGTACACCGACGAGAACGACACCCGTGGTCGTATCGTCATGTCCTGCATGACCCCAGCCACCGACAACACCTGGATCTCCATCGACGATGAAGAATCCAAGGCGTTCCGCGCCAGCGTCGTCGAATGGCTGATGACCAACCACCCCCACGACTGCCCGGTCTGTGAGGAAGGCGGTCACTGCCACCTGCAAGACATGACCGTGATGACCGGCCACAACGAGCGCCGTTATCGCTTCACCAAGCGTACCCACCAGAACCAGGACCTCGGCCCGTTCATTTCCCACGAAATGAACCGTTGCATCGCCTGCTATCGCTGCGTGCGCTTCTATAAGGACTACGCCGGCGGCACCGACCTCGGCGTATTCGGCGCCCACGACAACGTGTACTTCGGTCGTGTTGAAGACGGCGTGCTCGAAAGCGAGTTCTCCGGCAACCTCACCGAGGTATGCCCGACCGGTGTGTTCACCGACAAGACGCACTCCGAGCGCTACAACCGCAAGTGGGACATGCAGTTCGCCCCGAGCATCTGCCATGGCTGCTCCAGCGGTTGCAACATTTCCCCGGGCGAGCGCTACGGCGAATTGCGTCGCATCGAAAACCGCTTCAACGGTTCGGTCAACCAGTACTTCCTGTGCGACCGTGGCCGTTTCGGCTATGGCTACGTCAACCGCGAAGACCGCCCTCGCCAACCACTGCTGGCCGACGGCGCCAAGCTGAGCCTGGACGACGCGCTGGATAAAGCTGCCGACCTGCTGCGCGGCCGCAACATCGTCGGTATCGGTTCGCCCCGCGCCAGCCTCGAAAGCAACTTCGCCTTGCGCGAGCTGGTCGGCGCCGAGCACTTCTACAGCGGTATCGAAGCCGGTGAACTGGAGCGCATCCGCCTGGTCCTGCAGGTGCTGAACGACAGCCCGCTGCCCGTACCGAACATGCGCGACATCGAAGACCACGACGCGATCTTCGTGCTCGGTGAAGACCTGACCCAGACCGCCGCCCGCATCGCCCTGTCGCTGCGCCAGTCGGTCAAGGGCAAGGCCGAAGACATGGCCGACGCCATGCGCGTACAGCCGTGGCTCGACGCCGCAGTGAAGAACATCGGCCAGCACGCGCTGAACCCGCTGTTTATTGCGAGCATTGCTGAAACCAAGCTCGACGACATCGCTGAAGAATGTGTGCACGCAGCACCGGACGACCTGGCCCGCCTCGGTTTCGCCGTGGCCCACGCCCTGGACGCCAGCGCGCCTGCCGTCGAAGGCCTGGACACCGAAGCCGGAGAACTGGCCCAGCGCATCGCCGACGCCCTGCTGGCGGCCAAGCGCCCATTGATCATTGCTGGCACCTCGTTGGGTTCCAAGGCGCTGATCGAAGCCGCTGCCAACATCGCCAAGGCCCTGAAGCTGCGCGACAAGAACGGTTCCATCAGCCTGGTGGTGCCGGAAGCCAACAGCCTCGGCCTGGCCATGCTCGGTGGCGAGTCCCTGGACGCAGCCCTGCAAGCGGTGACCGACGGCAGCGCCGACGCCATCGTGGTACTGGAAAACGACTTGTACACCCGCACCGATGCGGCCAAGGTCGACGCGGCACTGAACGCGGCCAAAGTGCTGATCGTTGCCGATCACCAGAAGACCGCCACCAGCGACCGCGCCCACCTGGTACTGCCGGCCGCCGCCTTCGCCGAAGGCGACGGCACCCTGGTCAGCCAGGAAGGCCGTGCCCAGCGCTTCTTCCAGGTGTTCGATCCGAAGTACATGGACGCCAGCATCCTGGTTCACGAAGGCTGGCGCTGGCTGCATGCCTTGCGCGCCACCCTGCTGAACCAGCCGATCGACTGGACCCAGCTCGACCACGTCACCGCAGCCACCGCTGCCAGCACCCCGCAACTGGCGCGGATTGTCGATGCGGCACCGTCCGCTTCGTTCCGCATCAAGGGCTTGAAACTGGCCCGTGAACCGCTGCGTTATTCCGGTCGTACCGCGATGCGCGCCGACATCAGCGTGCACGAACCGCGTACCCCGCAAGACAACGACACCGCGTTCGCCTTCTCCATGGAAGGCTACTCGGGTTCGGTCGAGCCGCGTCAGCAGGTGCCATTCGCCTGGTCGCCGGGCTGGAACTCGCCGCAGGCCTGGAACAAGTTCCAGGACGAAGTCGGTGGTCACATCCGCGCTGGCGACCCGGGCACCCGCCTGATCGAAAGCACCGGTGACGCACTGAACTGGTTCGCCGCCGTACCGCGTCCGTTCAACCCGGCCCAGGGCACCTGGCAGGTTGTGCCGTTCTTCCACCTGTTCGGCAGCGAAGAGAACTCTTCCAAGGCCGCGCCGGTGCAAAGCCGCATCCCTGAAGCCTACGTATCCCTGGCCAAGTCCGAAGCCGACCGCCTGGGCGTCAACGACGGTGCCCTGCTCAGCCTGAACGTGGCCGGCCAGACCCTGCGTCTGCCGCTGCGCATCAACGATGAGTTGGGTGCAGGCCTGGTTGCACTGCCAAAAGGCCTCGCCGGTATTCCGCCTGCGATCTTTGGCAAAACCGTTGACGGTCTGCAGGAGGCAGCGCAATGACCTGGTTCACCCCTGAAGTGATCGACGTGATCATCTCGGTCGTCAAGGCCATCGTGATCCTGTTGGCCGTGGTCGTCGCGGGCGCCCTGCTCAGCTTCGTCGAACGTCGCCTGCTGGGCTGGTGGCAGGACCGCTACGGTCCGAACCGCGTTGGCCCGTTCGGCATGTTCCAGATCGCCGCCGACATGTTGAAAATGTTCTTCAAGGAAGACTGGACCCCGCCGTTTGCCGACAAGGTGATCTTCACCCTGGCACCGGTCGTGGCCATGAGCGCCTTGCTGATCGCCTTCGCGATCATCCCGATCACCCCGACCTGGGGCGTGGCGGACCTGAACATCGGCTTGCTGTTCTTCTTCGCCATGGCCGGCCTGTCGGTCTACGCAGTACTGTTCGCCGGCTGGTCGAGCAACAACAAGTTCGCCCTGCTGGGCAGCTTGCGGGCCTCGGCCCAGACCGTGTCCTACGAAGTGTTCATGGGCCTGGCGCTGATGGGCATCGTGGTGCAGGTCGGCTCGTTCAACATGCGCGACATCGTCGAGTACCAGGCACAGAACCTGTGGTTCATCATTCCGCAGTTCTTCGGCTTCTGTACCTTCTTCATCGCTGGCGTCGCCGTGACTCACCGTCACCCGTTCGACCAGCCGGAAGCGGAACAGGAACTGGCCGACGGTTACCACATCGAATACGCCGGCATGAAGTGGGGCATGTTCTTCGTCGGTGAATACATCGGCATCATCCTGATCTCGGCCCTGCTGGTCACGCTGTTCTTCGGCGGCTGGCACGGACCGTTCGGCATCCTGCCGCAGTTGGCGTTCTTCTGGTTCTTCCTGAAGACCGCGTTCTTCATCATGTTGTTTATCCTGCTGCGCGCTTCCATTCCGCGTCCACGATATGACCAGGTGATGGATTTCAGCTGGCGCTTCTGCCTGCCGCTGACCCTGATCAATTTGCTGGTGACTGCTGCCGTGGTGCTGATGCACACGCCAGCGGCTGCGGTTCAGTGAGGATTTGACCCATGTTCAAATATATTGGCGACATCGTTAAGGGTACCGGTACCCAGTTGCGAAGCCTGGTGATGGTGTTCGGTCACGGCTTTCGCAAACGCGACACCCTGCAATACCCGGAAGAAGCGGTATACCTGCCGCCGCGCTACCGCGGCCGCATCGTACTGACCCGCGACCCCGATGGCGAAGAGCGTTGCGTAGCCTGCAACCTGTGCGCCGTGGCGTGCCCGGTGGGTTGCATCTCCCTGCAGAAAGCTGAAACCGAAGACGGTCGCTGGTACCCGGACTTCTTCCGCATCAACTTCTCGCGCTGCATTTTCTGCGGCCTCTGCGAGGAAGCTTGCCCGACCACCGCGATCCAGCTCACACCGGATTTCGAGATGGCCGAGTTCAAACGTCAGGACCTGGTGTACGAGAAAGAAGATCTGTTGATCTCTGGTCCCGGTAAAAACCCTGATTACAACTTCTATCGTGTTGCAGGTATGGCCGTTGCCGGTAAGCCGAAAGGCGCCGCACAAAACGAAGCCGAGCCGATCAACGTGAAGAGCTTGCTGCCTTAAGGAAGAAAGATGGAATTCGCTTTCTATTTCGCATCGGGTATCGCGGTTGTGTCCACGCTTCGCGTGATCACCAACACCAACCCCGTGCACGCCCTGCTCTACCTGATCATTTCGCTGATCGCCGTGGCCATGACCTTCTTCAGCCTCGGCGCGCCGTTCGCCGGTGTGCTGGAAGTGATCGCCTATGCCGGCGCCATCATGGTGCTGTTCGTGTTTGTGGTGATGATGCTCAACCTGGGGCCGGCTTCGGTCGCCCAGGAACGCGTCTGGCTCAAGCCCGGCATCTGGCTCGGTCCGGTTGTCCTGGCAGCGCTGCTGCTGGGTGAACTGCTGTATGTGCTGTTCGCTCACCAGAGCGGCCAGGCCATCGGCCACACCACCGTGGATGCAAAAGCCGTGGGCATCAGCCTGTTCGGCCCGTACCTGCTGGTGGTCGAACTGGCGTCGATGCTGCTGCTCGCTGCAGCCGTCACCGCCTTCCACTTGGGCCGCAACGAAGCCAAGGAGCAATGACGATGCCTGCTATCCCTTTGGAGCATGGTCTGGCGGTCGCCGGCATCCTGTTCTGCCTTGGCCTGGTCGGCCTGATGGTCCGCCGTAACATTCTGTTCGTGTTGATGAGCCTGGAAATCATGATGAACGCCGCGGCACTGGCGTTCATCGTTGCGGGTGCACGTTGGGGCCAGCCGGATGGACAAGTCATGTTCATCCTGGTGATCAGCCTGGCAGCCGCCGAGGCCAGCATTGGCCTGGCGATCCTGCTGCAACTGTATCGTCGCTTCCACACGCTTGATATCGACGCTGCCAGTGAGATGCGCGGATGAACATGATCTTTCTGACTTTCGTATTTCCCCTGATCGGTTTCCTGCTGCTGTCGTTCTCCCGTGGACGCTGGTCGGAAAATCTGTCTGCCCTGGTGGGCGTGGGTTCCATTGGCCTGTCGGCGATCGTTGCCGCCTACGTCATCTGGCAATTCAACGTGGCACCGCCGGAAGGCGGTCACTACACCCTGGTGCTGTGGCAGTGGATGTCGGTGGAGGGCTTCAAGCCCAACTTCGCCCTCTACGTCGACGGCCTGTCGATCACCATGCTCGGCGTGGTGGTCGGCGTGGGCTTCCTGATCCACCTGTTCGCGTCCTGGTACATGCGCGGTGAAGCCGGTTACTCGCGCTTCTTCTCGTACACCAACCTGTTTATCGCCAGCATGCTGTTCCTGGTGCTCGGCGATAACCTGTTGTTCCTGTACTTCGGCTGGGAAGGCGTGGGCCTGTGCTCGTACCTGTTGATCGGTTTCTACTACAGCAACCGCAACAACGGTAACGCAGCACTCAAGGCCTTTATCGTCACCCGCATCGGCGACGTGTTCATGGCCATCGGCCTGTTCATCCTGTTCCAGCAAGTGGGCACGCTGAACATCCAGGAACTGCTGGTGCTGGCACCGCAGAAATTCCAGGTTGGCGACTTCTGGATCACCCTGGCCACCCTGATGCTGCTCGGCGGCGCCGTGGGTAAATCCGCGCAACTGCCACTGCAAACCTGGCTGGCGGACGCGATGGCCGGCCCTACTCCGGTTTCCGCACTGATCCACGCTGCCACCATGGTAACCGCCGGTGTCTACCTGATCGCCCGTACCCACGGCCTGTTCACCCTGGCGCCGGACATCCTGCACCTGGTCGGCATCGTTGGTGGCGTGACCCTGGTCCTGGCTGGCTTTGCTGCCCTGGTACAGACCGACATCAAGCGCATCCTTGCCTACTCGACCATGAGCCAGATCGGCTACATGTTCCTGGCCCTGGGCGTTGGCGCCTGGGACGCGGCGATCTTCCACCTGATGACCCACGCCTTCTTCAAGGCCTTGCTGTTCCTCGCTTCCGGTGCGGTGATCGTGGCCTGCCACCACGAGCAGAACATCTTCAAGATGGGCGGCCTGTGGAAGAAACTGCCACTGGCCTATGCCAGCTTCATCGTCGGTGGTGCCGCCCTGGCCGCCCTGCCGCTGGTGACCGCCGGTTTCTACTCGAAGGATGAAATCCTCTGGGAAGCCTTCGCCAGCGGCAACCAGAACCTGCTGTACGCAGGCCTGGTGGGTGCGTTCATGACCTCGCTGTACACCTTCCGCCTGATCTTCATCACCTTCCACGGTGAAGCCAAGACCGAAGCTCACGCAGGCCACGGCATCTCGCACTGGTTGCCGTTGTCGGTACTGATCATCCTGTCGACCTTCGTCGGCGCCATGATCACCCCGCCTCTGCACGGTGTACTGCCGCAAAGCGTCGGCCATGCCGGTGGCGAAGCCCAGCACAGCCTGGAAATCGCCTCGGGCGCCATCGCCATTGCCGGTATCCTGCTGGCGGCCCTGCTGTTCCTCGGCAAGCGTCGCTTCGTGACGGCCGTCGCCAACAGTGGCATCGGCCGCTTCCTGTCGGCCTGGTGGTTCGCCGCCTGGGGCTTCGACTGGATCTACGACAAACTGTTCGTCAAGCCTTACCTCGCCATCAGCCACATTCTGCGCAAGGACCCGCTCGACCAGACCATCGGTCTGATCCCGCGTGCCGCCAAGGCCGGTCACACCGCCCTGAGCCGCAGCGAGACTGGCCAACTGCGCTGGTATGCAGCCTCCATGGCGGCCGGTGCCGTGCTGGTAATCGGCGCCATCGTCGTGGTAGCGATATGACTATGAACATTGCGATCTTTGCGAACTTGCGAAAGGAAACGAGCCTGTCATGATTCTGCCCTGGCTAATCCTGATCCCCTTCATCGGCGGCCTGCTCTGCTGGATGGGTGAACGCTTCGGCGCCACCCTCCCCCGCTGGATTGCGTTGCTGACCATGTCCCTGGAACTCGCGCTCGGCCTCTGGCTGTGGGCCCATGGCGACTATTCATTTGCTCCGGCACCGGGTGTCGATCCGACCTTCGCGCTTGAATTCAAGCACGTGTGGATCCAGCGCTTCGGCATCAACGTGCACCTGGCCCTCGACGGCCTGTCGCTGTTGATGATCCTGCTGACCGGCCTGCTGGGTATCCTCTCGGTACTCTGCTCCTGGAAAGAGATCCAGCGTCACGTGGGTTTCTTCCACCTGAACCTGATGTGGATCCTGGGCGGTGTCGTCGGCGTGTTCCTCGCCCTCGACCTGTTCATGTTCTTCTTCTTCTGGGAAATGATGCTGGTGCCGATGTACTTCCTCATCGCGCTCTGGGGTCACAGTTCTTCGGACGGCAAGAAAACCCGGATCTACGCGGCGACCAAGTTCTTCATCTTCACCCAGGCTTCCGGCCTGATCATGTTGGTGGCGATCCTGGGCCTGGTACTGGTCAACTTCAATAACACCGGCGTGATTACCTTCAACTACGCCGACCTGTTGAAGACCAAGATGTCCCTGACCACCGAGTACATCCTGATGCTGGGCTTCTTCATCGCCTTCGCGGTGAAGCTGCCGGTGGTGCCGTTCCACTCCTGGCTGCCTGATGCGCACGCCCAGGCGCCGACTGCCGGTTCCGTGGACCTGGCCGGTATCCTGCTGAAGACTGCGGCCTACGGCCTGCTGCGTTTCGCCCTGCCGCTGTTCCCGAATGCCTCGGCCGAGTTCGCGCCGATCGCCATGACCCTGGGTCTGATCGGGATCTTCTACGGTGCGTTCCTGGCGTTCGCGCAAACCGACATCAAGCGTCTGATTGCCTTCTCGTCCGTTTCCCACATGGGCTTCGTACTGATCGGTATCTACTCCGGCAGCCAACTGGCGCTGCAGGGCGCGGTGATCCAGATGCTGGCCCACGGTGTCTCGGCCGCTGCCCTGTTTATCCTGAGTGGCCAGCTGTACGAGCGCCTGCACACCCGTGACATGCGTGAAATGGGTGGCGTGTGGTCGCGCATCGCCTACCTGCCGGCGATCAGCCTGTTCTTCGCCGCCGCGTCCCTGGGCTTGCCGGGCACCGGTAACTTCATCGGCGAGTTCCTGATCCTGATGGGTGCCTTCGTGCAAACGCCGTGGATCAGTGCGATTGCTACCTCCGGCCTGGTGTTCGGTTCGGTCTACTCGCTGATCATGATCCACCGCGCCTACTTCGGCCCGGCCAAGTCCGACACCGTCCTGCAAGGGATGGATGCTCGCGAACTGATCATGGTGCTCGGCCTTGCGGTACTGCTGATCTATATCGGCGTGTATCCGCAACCGTTCCTGGACACTTCTGCCGCAACGATGCATGGCGTGCAGCAGTGGTTCGGCACCGCCTTCTCTCAACTCGCTTCGGCCCGGTAAGAGCGCTATGGAATTCACGATCCAACACTTTATCGCGCTTGCGCCGCTGCTGATCACCAGCCTCACCATCGTGGTGGTGATGCTGGCAATCGCCTGGCGCCGCAATCACTCGCAAACGTTCCTGCTGTCCTGTGCCGGTCTGAACCTGGCCCTGCTGTCGATCATCCCGGCCCTCAAGGTCGCGCCATTGGCGGTCACGCCTTTGATGATGGTGGATGACTTCGCCCTGCTGTATATCGCGCTGATCCTGGTCGCGACCCTGGCCTGCGTCACCCTCGCCCACGCCTACATGGGCGAAGGCGGCACCGGTTACCCAGGCAACAAGGAAGAGCTGTACCTGCTGATCCTGCTGGCCGCGGCCGGTGGCATCGTGCTGGTCAGCGCACAGCACCTGGCCGGCCTGTTCATCGGCCTGGAACTGCTGTCGATCCCGACCTACGGCCTGGTGGCCTACGCGTTCTTCAACAAGCGCTCCCTGGAAGCCGGCATCAAGTACATGGTGCTGTCCGCCGCCGGTTCCGCGTTCCTGTTGTTCGGCATGGCCCTGCTCTACGCCGAAGCCGGCAGCCTGAGCTTCACCGGTATCGGCCACGCCCTGGCCACCACCAGCCTGCCTGCGCCGATTGCCCAACTGGGCCTGGCCATGATGCTGATCGGCCTGGCGTTCAAGCTGTCGCTGGTGCCGTTCCACCTGTGGACCCCGGACGTGTACGAAGGCGCCCCGGCGCCGGTGGCCGCTTTCCTGGCGACCGCGTCGAAGGTTGCGGTGTTTGCGGTGATGGTGCGTCTGTTCCAGATCTCGCCTGCTGCCAACACTGGCGTGCTGAGTAACGTGCTGACCGTGATCGCCATCGCGTCGATCCTGTTCGGTAACCTGCTGGCCCTGACCCAGAACAACCTCAAGCGTCTGCTGGGTTACTCGTCCATCGCTCACTTCGGCTACCTGCTGATCGCCCTGGTGGCGAGCAAAGGCCTGGCCGTGGAAGCCATGGGTGTGTACCTGGTCACCTACGTGATCACCAGCCTCGGCGCGTTCGGCGTAATCACCCTGATGTCCTCGCCGTTCAAAGGCCGTGACGCCGACGCCCTGTACGAGTACCGCGGCCTGTTCTGGCGCCGTCCGTACCTGACCGCCGTACTGACCGTGATGATGCTGTCCCTGGCTGGTATTCCGCTCACGGCGGGCTTCATCGGCAAGTTCTACATCGTCGCCACCGGCGTCGAAGCGCACGAGTGGTGGTTGGTTGCCTCCCTGGTACTGGGCAGCGCCATCGGCGTGTTCTACTACCTGCGCGTGATGGTCACCCTGTACCTGATCGAGCCAAACCTGCGCCGTGTGGATGCCGAACTGCACTGGGAACAGAAGGCAGGCGGTGTAATGCTGCTGGCCATTGCCCTGCTCGCGTTCTTCCTGGGCGTGTACCCACAACCGCTGCTCACCCTGGTGCAGCACGCGGTGTTGGGCGTTTGATCGCTTAGCGGTATGCAGTCAACAAAACGGCGCCTTCGGGCGCCGTTTTGCATTCTGGGCAATGGGGTTCAAACACCCTTTTCAACTCACGGAAATTTCCTCTTCCACTCGCCTACTCATCTGGCATATGCACGCCGAAGCCCGCCGTATGGTGTTTGAGTTTTAGGAAAGTTCCCACAGCCAGGTCACTTGACCATAAGCAGGTGGGCCACCAAACTCTACGCAGTCTACGTACAGAACATGGATGCTCTATTTATCGAACTGCCGCCCTTCGAGCGGCATCGCAAGGACTATCTGAGTGACGAGCTTTTCCAGGGTTTTCAACAAGAGTTGATGAAGAACCCGGAAGCAGGAGATGTGATCGAGGGAACAGGCGGACTGCGCAAGGTTCGCTTCATCGACGAGCGACGCAACAAAGGCAAGCGCGGTGGCCTGCGGGTCATTTACTACTGGTGGTCGGGCGGCACGCAATTCTGGCTGTTCACCCTGTACGGCAAGCACGAACAGGATGACCTGACACCACAGCACAAAAAAGCCCTAAAACACATGCTGGACAGGGAAATCAAAGCGAGAACACATCATGAAACGTGAAATCTTTTCCGAACTGGTCGAAGGCTTCGACGCCCTGGCAAACGAACGCCAGGGCAAAGTCACCCTGCGAACCCATAAGGTTCATCTCAATCAACTGGAGCCGCTTACCGCCGAGGAGGTGGTGGCCGTGCGTCAACAACTCAACCTCTCCCGGTCGGTGTTCGCCATGTACCTGCGCACCAACACCCGCACCCTGGAAAACTGGGAACAAGGTCGGGCCAAGCCAAATGCCCAGGCCGCCACCCTGATTCGCCTGGTGGCACGTTTCCCGGAAACCGTAGCGCAACTCGCTGCATTGGGTTGATCAACAAAGCCCCGACAGGTTCGGGGCTTTTTCATTCAGCACTATGGGCCGCCGAGCATGTTATGCGCAGCCACTCCCAGTCCTGGCGGTCCACTAGCGTTCGCGCAGGTGATACAGGGTGCGGTTCTGCGAGCGGATGGGAGTGGCCACGCCCAACGCGCCGAGGTGAAAATTGCCCAGGCCAGGGTCTGGTAGGCGATGCGGGGCATGGCCACCCTCTCTTCTCAGGATATGGAAAGCAGGTTCCACACTAAGGCAGCGACGCGACTGCGTTGAGGGTTTTGGCGGACACAAAGGGGGGCTGGCGGGGACAGTTGAACGTGGGCGTTGGCCGCCCACGTCCGGGCGATGCACTTAGAACGCGATACCGACCTTGAACCCGTACTCATCTCGCTTGAGTTTGGTGTTGTCAGCCACTTCGGAGTTACCGTCGAGTTTGTACTCGGTGCGGGTGTAGTACAAGCCCGCGACCACCGGCAGGTCACCCTTCTGATTCATCAACAGGCTGACTTCGGCGTAGGGGTTGGTGCGGTCCTTGAGGTCCACGGTGTCGCTGCCGAAATCTTCCACCTTGAGCTTGGTACGACCGTCGATGGTGCGACGGGCGCCAGCTTCAAGACGCAGGGTCATGTCATCGAACTGGTGGTTATAGCCCAGGGCCGCCTTGGCGAACGGCGATTTGTTGGTGAGCTTCACGTCGAGGTCGTTGATCTCTGGCTCGTAGCGGGTCCAGCTGTAGCCACCGCCAACGATCACGTCGACAAAGTTGCGCGCATCCAGCGCGGCGCGCCAGCCGAGATCCAGGTCTGCCTGGCCTTCCTTGAGTTTGTTATCGCTCTTTTCGCCGTATTTGGCTTCGATACCGGCCTGGTAGATAAAGCCGGATTCGGCGGTGAGCTTGTTGCCGAAGTTGTAGAACAGGCCCGCCTCAGGCATGTGGCTCTTGTCGCTCTGGCTGCCGCCTTCGAATTTGAAGTCGTTGTAGCTGCCCAGGATCCCGAAGGTGGAGATCGGGTCGGTGGACGGTGCGGCGAACACCACGGCAGGCGCAGCGACCAGCGCCAGCAGCGAGGAACCCTTGAAGAGTTTTCCGAATAGCTTGGACATCGTTTTACATCTCCTTGTCTGGTGAGCAAATTATTCAGGAAACGGTTCGAACCCCGGCATGCGCCAAAGGTTCGAATTAATTTGCGTGGATTTGGAGGTAAAACGGTTCAGCGAGGCTCTAGCTCACTATTCCCGGGAGGCAGCCAGGACCAGGCCATCCAGGGTTTGCCGAAGTGTTGCCGTGTCCGGCACGCGAATCCTGAAGGTTTCAGTCAGCATCTGCACCACCTCATCGGCACTGCCAAGCGTGCGTTTTTCGCTCGGCCGGTCCAGGGAGTGGATCGCATAGTGGGTGTTGTTCAGGGTATGGCGCTTGCCCGGTGCCAGGCGTGCGACTTTCAGTTGGCCCACAAATACCGAATCCGGGTGGGTGGAGACGTACCAGTTGCCGATTTCGTAATCGATATCCGCCTGTACTTGCAGGTCGAACACATACAGGCCACGCCACTCCTCGGCCACTTGTGCCCACAAGGTGTAACTGCCCTGCCCGTCGAAAGTCAGGCGATACGGTTCATGGGCCGTGGCCTGCACCGCTTCGGTGTCCAGTTGCAACGGGCTGCTGGGCACCATGCCGCCAAAGCCGACATCGGTGATGTAGCGCACGCCGTCCAGGGTCACCAGGCTCAAACGATGGGTACGCGCCGTGCGTGCATCCGGCGCCCCGCCCATCACCACCCGGCCGGTGATGCCACGCGCCTCGAAGCCGAGTTCCTGCAGCAAGGCCAGGAACATCTGGTTCAGCTCATAGCAATAGCCGCCCCGCCCGTCCAACAGCACTTTTTGTTCGACACTGGGCAGGTCGATCGGCACCGGCAGGCGTATCAGGCTCGACAGGTTCTCGAAGGCAAAGCTGCACACGTGGCGCAGTTGCAGGGCCTGCAAGGTGTGCAGGGTGGGCGCCGGCGGCGTGTCATAACCCAGGCGTTGCAGGTAGAGACGGCTATGGGTCAGCAGAGACATGGCGCGATCCTTGGGCGCAGGAAGAAGGCATCACTATGCCGCGCCAACCTGCAGATTGTCATTTTGAATGAACCTTTTTGAACGCCGCCCTATCCATCTATAACAACACAGGGAGGCAACATGAGTACCGCAAAAATCTACACGATCAATTATCAGCTGCACGGTCAACCGAAAACCTTTGTGGTGCGTGCTGAAGTGATGAACAACGCCGAGGCCTGGCACTGGGCGGCGGTGGATGCCGATATTGCCCATGTGAGTCGCGTGGGGCGCGTGGGGCATGAGCAGGTCAAGAAAACCACCCGGCCCTGGGCGGAGAAGTTTGGGATTACGGATGTCACGTGGATCGCACCCAAGTAAGTGCATAGCCCCATCGTACAAGGTGGGGCTTTTAACACCCTCTGCAGTTGACCATTTGCCCATCATGAACAGGGCTAACGCTTCAGTGAAATCAATTCAATTTCACTCGACCCATGCGCTGCCTAAACTACATCCTAATTATTGATTCTAGAAATCAATCTGGCACCTGAACAACCCATCAGGTGTATTCCGGAAATCAGGATGTCAGGCCACAATGAACAGCGAGTTTGCCTTTACCCTCAAAACCCTGCGTTTCGACGAACATTATCAGCCCTCGAAAAACACGCGCATCACCACCAACTTTGCCAACTTGGCCAGGGGTAAAAGTCGCCAGGAGAATCTGCGCAACACATTGAGGATGATCAACAATCGTTTCAATGCATTGGCGCAGTGGGATAACCCCAAGGGTGATCGCTACAGAGTGGAACTTGATATCGTCTCGGTTGAAATGGACATTGCCCCTGAACAGCGTGGCAATGCGATCCCGCTGATTGAAATATTGAAAACGACGATAGTCGATCAACACACCCATGAACGCAGTGAGGGTATTGTCGGCAACAACTTTTCCTCCTACGTTCGCGATTACGATTTCAGCGTTGCCTTGTCAGCGCACAACAAGAATCAGACCGAGTTCAGCACACCCGAGAACTTTGGCGACTTGCATGGAAAACTGTTCAAGCACTTCGTCAACTCAAACACGTACAAAGAAAACTTCAAGAAGCCGCCGGTGATCTGCCTGAGCGTTTCGAACACCAGGACCTATCATCGGACAGAAAACCAGCATCCTGTACTGGGCTTTGAATACCAACAGGACGCCTACTCCTTGACGGATGAGTACTTCAGTAAAATGGGCTTGAAGGTTCGCTACTTCATGCCTTCAAACAGTGTTGCGCCGCTGGCCTTTTATTTTTCCGGTGACTTGCTGGCGGATTACAGCAATCTTGAACTCATCAGCACCATCAGCACCATGGACACTTTCCAGAAGATTTACCGGCCCGAGATTTACAATGCCAATTCTGCCGCCGGCAAATTCTACCGACCCAGCTTGAAGCACCAGGATTACTCACTGACGTTGATTGTCTACGATCGAGAAGAACGCAGCCGCCTGGCGATTGAACAGGGAAAATTTGTTGAAGAGCACTTTATCAAACCCTACCAGGCTGTTCTTCAACAGTGGTCCGCCCACTGCGCGCTTTGACGCATTAATACTACAAGGTCATCCCTGATGAAAAAGTTGTTACCTACTTCGACCGCCGGCAGTTTGCCTAAACCTTCCTGGCTGGCTCAACCTGAAACACTGTGGTCGCCCTGGAAACTGCAGGATGAGGCATTGACCGAGGGCAAACACGACGCCTTGCGCCTGTCCCTGCAGGAACAACAGCACGCGGGCATTGATATCGTCAGTGATGGTGAACAGACGCGCCAACACTTTGTGACGACGTTTATTGAACACCTCAGCGGTGTTGATTTCGAGAAACGCGAGACCGTGCGAATCCGTGATCGTTATGACGCAAGCGTGCCAACGGTCGTAGGGGCTGTTTCCCGCCAGAAACCCGTGTTTGTCGAAGACGCCAAGTTCTTGCGCCAGCAAACCAGTCAACCCATCAAGTGGGCGCTGCCTGGCCCCATGACGATGATCGACACGCTGTATGACAACCATTACAAGAGTCGTGAAAAGCTCGCCTGGGAATTCGCCAAAATCCTCAACCAGGAAGCCCTTGAATTAGAAGCCGCCGGGGTGGATATCATCCAATTCGACGAGCCCGCCTTCAACGTGTTCTTTGATGAGGTGAACGACTGGGGCGTGGCCACCCTGGAAAGGGCCATTGAAGGCCTCAAATGCGAAACCGCCGTGCATATTTGCTACGGCTACGGCATCAAAGCCAATACTGACTGGAAAAAGACGCTGGGATCAGAGTGGCGTCAATATGAAGAAGCCTTCCCCAAGCTGCAGCAATCCAGTATCGATATCGTCTCGCTGGAGTGTCACAACTCCCATGTGCCCATGGAGCTGATTGAACTTATCCGCGGCAAAAAAGTGATGGTCGGCGCCATCGACGTGGCCAGCCACACCATTGAAACACCCGAGGAAGTCGCCAACACCTTGAGAAAAGCACTGCAGTTTGTCGATGCCGACAAGCTCTACCCTTGCACGAACTGTGGCATGGCGCCGCTGCCTCGTCACATCGCCAGGGGCAAGCTGAATGCGTTGAGTGCCGGCGCAGCGATTGTCCGAAGCGAACTCTCGAACCCGTACTGAGAATGCGCAAGGCCTGACGATGTCAGGCCTTGCCTGGCGCATTCGCACGTCACCCCATTCAGGACCGCCCATGTCACCTCCCATCGAGCCCTCGCGCTTTCGAGAAGCCCTCGGGCACTACGCGTCCGGTATCACAGTGATTACCTCCCACGTTGACGGCGAGCCGATCGGCTTCACTTGCCAGTCGTTCTACAGCGTGTCGATGAGCCCGCCGCTGGTGTCATTCAGCGTCATGTCCAATTCAGCCAGCTATCCGAGGATGCGCCAGGTCGGCCGGTTTGCCGTCAATATCCTGTCCGGCGAGCAGGTCAGGATTTCCAACCAGTTCGCTCGGCGAGGCACAGACAAGTGGCACGGCGTGGAGTGGCAGGGATCACCACTGGGCAATCCGCTCATTGCCGGCAGCCTGTACTGGCTGGATTGCGAAATTCACGCCGAACACGCCGCGGGTGATCACCTGATCGTGATCGGCGAAGTGAAAGCCATGAACCTGCCTGAAGCGACTGCTTCGCAGCCATTGCTGTACTTCAAAGGACAGTATCGCGACCTCGCCACGCACGATGCGTGTCGGCAAGACTGAGCGGCAAGGACTGTGTCCGGATCAAGTCTTCAAATCTCCCAGCGGATCGTAGGGTGGTTTCCGCTCGTCCTTGTCGGTGTTTTTCTTATCCAACGGCGCGATAGCCGGGCCAATGGGGTCTACCTGCGGATCCGATACATCCGGTGAATCCGGATCAAACCCCAGTTCATCCTGAACACTGGAATGCTCGCCCGAAGCCGGGCCTTTCGATGTGTCACTCACGGCGTTCTCCTCATTTAAAGTGGGCGAGCCTTGTCATGGAGGCTTTCAAGGTCTTCCTCGACGCGCTCCACGTCGTCTTCCTGGCGCTCCGCCGGGTCGTTGGGGCGCAACGCATCGTTGTCGCGCTCTTCCTCTCCGGGTGTGCGGTCAGGGTTCGGGGTACCGGGCGGTGGTTGCTTGTATTCGGGCATGATGGCTCACCTCAAAGGGTCTACATCAATTTAGAGAAACCGCCGTGCAGCATCGTTCAACTTGTTTGCCCAAGCGTGAGATGATGCCGGCCCCTTCTGGAGAAATGCCCCGGATGTTCGAGCTCAAACCCTGCGACCCTGTCACCTTCCGTCAACAGACCCGGCGCAGCACGCTGATCGTGGCCGTGTTGTTCGTCGCCCTGGCGATGCTGCTGTCGAGCCTGGCGGTGATGCTGTTTGGTGAGCCCGGCGGTGACAATTTCCGCTTCAATGTCGGCGGTGTGTTCGCCGGGGTGCTGATTACCATGGCCCTGATCCGTGGCCCGTTCTGGACCCAGGGGTGGCTCGCGCCGGCGGTGTATGGCTGGCAGCTCAAGCGCAGCCTGATGAGCGTGACCAATGTGATGCACAAGGTCATCGAGCGGGTGCAGGCCAATGACCCGGCGGCGATCAAGGTACTGCGCTTCTACCACTTGGGCTTGACGCAGATGCATGAGCTGGAGGCCAACTCCAGCGCCCAGGTGCAGTTGGTGGCTGAGGTCGAGGCGCACAAGGCCAGGATGCAGGCGCTGGGGATCGACACCGAACAAACCCGTCTCGACCCCGCCTGGCTGGCAGCCTTGAAAACCGCTTAAGGCAACTCGCCGATGCGCTGCTCGTCGGGCCAGAACAGCGCCGCCTGGCCGCACGGCTGGCCGGCGTCATCGAGCAAGGTCCATACCACCCCGGCATGAATCATGAACGGCTGGTTGTGCGCATCCACCCGCCAACCGCTGTAGCCCTCGGCGATGCCGTTGGCGGTGACTTGCTCCAGCAGCAGCTGACGCGCATCGCGGTCGAGGGCCGAAGCGCTGAAGCGTGAGGGCATGCCGATAAAGCTCTCGCGCGGGTATTTGAAGCACTGCAGGGCGCATTCATTCACATACGTAAATCGCGGATCTGCGCCGCCGTCATGGGCCAGCAGGCTGTAGGGTGCGTCGCGGTGCAGCCAGGCCAGGCGCTGTTGTGCGTCCAGGTGTGCCGGGGCCGGCAGTCCCTGGCCGGTCCAGTGTCGATAGGCCTTGTCCAGCACGTCTACGAAGCTTTCTTGAGAGGACACGTACAACCTCACATCATCAGTTGGAATTTTTTGCCCGCCAGCAGAACACCGCACTGACGGCGATGGCTGCACCGGCCAGGCCAAACACCCACGGCGCCGAGGCGATCGGCAGCAGCAGGCCGGCGAGCAAGGGGCCGAGGCCGGCGCCGATATCGCGCCACACGGCATTCGAGGCCAGGGCCGACACGCGCATCGACCCGGGATTGCGCTCCGCCACCAGGGTAGTCACCAGCGGCAGTTGCAGTGCGCGCAACACCAGTACCGCCGCCGCGCCGACAATCACCCAGTAACTGCCGAACGCCGTCAGGGCCAGGGCACTCAGGAACGAAAACAGCAACAGCATCGAGGTGGCGCCAAACCGCTGGGCCGCTCGACCGCCCAAAGGGCTCAGGAGCATTTCCGAGACATAACGCAACGCCATCAGGCCGCCGGCGATCAGCACCGCATCCCCGCCCAGCAGCTTCTGCGCCTGGATCGACAGGCCGAAGATAAACAACCCGTCCAGCGCCACGCCCTCGATAAACGACCACACTGCCACACTGTCCGGCCATTTGAAGCGTCGGCCCGGGGTGCTGTGCAAATCATGCCCGACCGTAGGCAAACCGCGCGCCATCCACAAGCCCACCAGGCAACACCCGGCCAGAATCAGAAAGATCGGACGCGGCCCGGCCCACAGCGTCAGCCAGCCGCCCAGGGGCAGCGCCAGCATCGGCCCCAGGGCGATCAACGCCCGTGAGCGCCCGGCGCGGCGTGCGGCGCCGGCAGGTTCCGACGTGGCCAGCACTTGGGTCGACAGGTTCAACGCTGCAAAGCACAAGCCCCACACCAGGCGCAGGCAGAGCAATGCGGCAAACCCGGACAACATTGAGTTGCCCACCGCACACAACGCTGCGGCGCCGGCGGCGATCATGCAGGTCAGGCGGTCGCCGTTGCGTGCGTAGAAATTGAGCACATGCCGGTAGCCGAAAATCCGCACCAGACGGTTGGCGGCCAGCAACACCCCGGCCTGGGCCAGGGTGATGCCGAACGCCTGGGATTCCATGGGCAGCAACAGGTAGAGCAACACGTCACTGGGCAGGCATAAAGCCAGGGTCAAAGCGGCGCGGCGGGAGTGGGTATCAGCGGTGCGGAGGGCCAGGCTGGACATAAATCTGAAACATCCCGAAATATTCAGGTCGCCACGGTAGCGTTAATCAGCCCTTTTTCCCATAGGGCAACAAACGCAGACCACTGGCCACCGCTCCCACCAGTGCAAACCCGCAGCCCAGCCACAGCGCATAATGCGGGCCGCTGCCCACGGACAGGTGGAAACACAACGCTACCAGCGATGCGCCCAGCGTCTGGCCCAGCAGGCGTGAAATCGCCACGATGCCGCTCGCCCCGCCACTGCGCGCCAGCGGTGCGCTGGTCATCAACGCCTTGAGGTTGGGTGACTGGAAAAAACCGAACCCGGCCCCGCACAGCGCCATGCGCCAGCCGATATCAAATGCCGAGGCGCCGCTGCCCAGGGTGGCCAACGCAGCCATCCCCACGCTGAGCATCAACAAGCCGATGCCGCACAGCACGCCCAGGGACACACGGTCCGCCAGACGCCCCGCAACCAGCGCCATCACCGCCACCACCGCCGGCCATGGCGTCATCAGGAAACCGGTTTCCACCTGGCTATGGCCGAGCACCGCCTGCAACAAAAACGGCAGGGACACAAAGGCCAGGCCCTGGGCGCTGAAGGCACACACAGCCGTCAAGGAAGACAAGGCAAACACCGGGCGCTTGAACAGGTCGAGCGCCAGCATCGGTGCCGGGTGCCCGGCCTGGCGCCGCAACAGCAGCACGCCGCAGACCAGTGCCACAGCAATCACACCCAGCGTCAGCGCACCCTGGGCACCGTGCACCGCCGTGCCCAGGCCCAGCACCAGCAGGGCGAACAGCCCGGCGCACAGTACGGCGGCAAGACGGTCGAACGCATGCCCGGTCATCGGCAGGGTCGGCAACGAGCGCACGCCCAACCCCAAGGCCAATAACCCCAGCGGCACGTTGATCAGATACAACCAATGCCAGGTCGCCACCGACAGAATCGCCGACGCAGCCGTCGGCCCAAGGGTAAAGGCCAACCCCACCACCAACGAGTTATAGCCCAGCCCGCGCCCGAGCATTTTTGACGGGTAGATATGCCGCAGCAACGCCGTGTTCACGCTCATGATCGCCGCCGCCCCAAGCCCTTGCGCCACTCGCGCGGCAGTCAGGGTGAGCAGCGAGCCGGCCAACCCGCAAAACAGCGACGACACAATAAACAGCAACAACCCGCCGAGGTACACCCGGCGATGCCCCAGCACATCGCTGAGCGAAGCAAACGGCAACACCGTGGCGATGATCGCCAACTGGTAGGCATTGACCACCCAGATCACCGAAGCGGAATCGGTGCCGATCCCTTCGGCCAGGGTCGGCAACGCCGTGTTGACGATGGCCGTGTCCAGGGTCGCCATGCCGATCCCCAGGGAGATCGCGATCACGGCCGGCAGGCGTTTATCGAGGGGCAACCCATCGGCAACAGAAGACATGAACAATCCGCGCAGGTGACTAAGGCGGTTAGATTAATGGCAGCCGCGAATTTATTCAGTGGCCGATTGGCTAACTGTCCGTATTTTCATGTTCGCCAGTGCCCGGTTTTAGCCATCACTCCTACCGCCTCGGCAAAACCCGCCTGGGGCAACGTGTTGAGCGTGACCAGCCCCACGCAGCGTGTCGGTTTCAGGGTCGCCGTGTGCGTCGCCACGCGTGCGGCCTGTTCCACACCGGCCAGCACCGCCTCGGGGATATGCAGCGCGTTCATCAGTTCCAGCACATCCTGGCCGAGCGCCACGTCATCGGCCTCGCGCAGGTACGGTACGATCACCCGGAAACCCTGCGCCGCCAGCGGCCCGCTGACCGCCGCAAACACCTGCACATCCGCCGCCAGCAAGATGATCGCGCGGCCGTCCTCCGGCCCGAACTGCTCATAACGCACCTCCCCCTCATCCGTGCTCACCTGTTGCAGCGCAAACGCCGGGGCGGTGATCACCACCGTCGCCAGCAATAAAAAACCACGACGGTCAAACATCTCTCACCCCCACGATCAATTCACTGCCCAGCCAAGCGGCCAGGTATTCACCTGCCTGCATCACGCCCGCGTCCTCCCCCAGGCGTTGCACAAGGAACTCACATAGCCCGGCGAAACTGCCGTCAGCCTGTACCTGCTGCACCGCCTGAAGTTCCAGCGCATCCACCTGACGCAGCCGCGAGGTGAATTGCCGCCGCCACACCAGCAAACCGCCCGCCTGTTCCAGCATCACCGCTTCCGGCGCGCACGTTTCCTGCCACAGCGCCGACCAGATGGCCTCGGCATTGGTGGTCAAGTCGTGGCAACGCAACGACGGTGTGAGCTGCAATACCGCCGTGTCCCAGTCCAGCTCGGCCAGCGCTTCCAGGGTCAGCGGTTGCGCGTCAGCGGCGACAAAGGCCTCATTCAGGGCCGACTCGATCCAGGCCAGCTCATGCACATCCGGATTCTGTGGAAACACATCCTTCAAGGTGGCGTGGAACCCCTCGGGGTACGCATCCAGGGTCCAGGCATAGGGCGGATGGTTGTCGATATGGGTAATGCTCGCGGCCAGAAACGCTTGCTCTCCAAGCCAACGGCGCAGGTTGGGGAACGCCTGTTCGAGGCAGCCCACCAACTGGGCGCGGTAGTTGTTCTGGTACACCGCCAAACCGACGTGATTGCTGCCCAGCAACTGCGCGGATTCATCCGACGCGTTCACCAGCCAGCGGCGAAAAGCCTGCTGAAGTTGCGCCAGGTTCATAGCGCCGCCCCCAACGTCCGGGCCATCGACAGTTCCTGAAGCAGCTCGGCGAGCGGCGGGATCTCATCATCACGCTCGATCATGGTCACCACCGGCCCCAGCCGTTGCATGGCCCGTGCGTACAGTTCCCAGACGCCGGTGCACACCGGGCTGTCATGGCTGTCGATCAAGATGTCACGGCCCTGGCTGTGGCCGGCCAGGTGCACCTGGCGTACTCGCTCGGCGGGGATGCCGTCGAGAAACGCCAGGGCGTCGAAACCGTGATTGCTCGCACTGACAAACACATTGTTGACGTCCAGCAGCAGTTCACAGCCGGTGCGCCGGGCCATGGCCGTGATGAACTCCCACTCGGTCATGCAGGCCCCCTCGAACGCCAGGTAACTCGACGGGTTCTCGAACAGCATCGTACGGCCCAGCACGTCCTGGGCCTGGTGGATATTGGCGCAGACCCGGTCCAGCGCTTCGTCGGTGTAGGGCACCGGCAACAAGTCATGGGCATTGAAACCGCCACTGCGCGACCAGCTCAGGTGGTCGGAGACAAACAGCGGTTCAATTTCATCCACCAGCGACTTGAGGCGCCGCAGGTAGTCGGTGTCCAGCCCTTCGGCGGTGCCGATGGACATGGACACGCCATGCAGTGCCACCGGGTAGCGCTCGCGCACCTGGCGCAGGATGTGCCGGGGCTGGCCGCCCGCGACCATGAAGTTTTCGGAGATCACTTCGACAAAATCCACGGGCACCGAAGTCTCCAGGAAGTCGCAGTAATGCTCCTTGCGCAGCCCCAGGCCGTAGCCTGAAAAGTGAGGGTTGGATGTCGACATGACGGATCTCCGCAACGAATAAGTGGCGAGCCCACACAGGGCCCGCCGGGTGGATTACTTCGGTTCGGTCAAGGTGCCACCGGCCTTGAGGCACTCGGACGGGGTCTTGACGATCACGCCTTCGCCCTTGCAGCTGTTGAGACCCTTGCAGTCGTTCTTGGCGGTGGCACACAGGCTGGTGCCTTTACAGGTGTTGACGCCGTAGCAGCGGCCGGGTTTTTCCTGTTGGTCGGCGGCGCTGGCGGCGCTGGCGGCGCTGGCGAATGAGGCCGAGGCCATGGCGATAAGGGCGGCAGCGGCAGCGAGGCTCAGGCGGGATTTGAGTGCAGTGTTCATGGGTGTTTCTCCAGGGTTGGGGTGAATTACTTGATAACGGAAGCAGCGTCTTCGATGACCTTCGCCACAGCCTCGGGCTGGGAGATGTACACCGAGTGGCTGGCCTTGATTTCGGTGACCTTGGAACCGGCACGCTTGTACATCCAGCGCTGCAGGTCGGGGCTCAGGGCTCGGTCTTCGGTGGAGACCACCGCGTAGGTCGGCTTTTTGTGCCAGGCCGCGGCCCACACGGTGCCGCCGAACAGGGCAGTGGTCGCGGGCACCTGGGACGCGGCCATGAAGTCGGTGCGGTTGGTGGTCAGGTCGGCGGCAAAGTCGGCGTTGAACCTGGCACGGTCGAAGAACAGGTGACCGTCGCGGCTCTGCTTGATGTCATCGCTGGGCGCCGGCATGGAGCCGATCAACTGGGCCATGTTCTCGCCCACTTCCGGTTGCAGCGCCGACACGTAGACCAGCGACTTGACCTTGTCGCGGTCGCCGGCAATCGAGATCACCCCGCCACCGGAACTGTGACCCACCAGCACCACCGGGCCGACTTGCTGCTCCAGCACTTCGCGCGCCTCGGCCACGTCGGCGGCCAGGTTCTCGTGGCCCTGGTGCACCACCGTGACCTTGTAGCCCTTGTGAATCAGGATGTCGTGCACCACACGCCAGCCGGAGCCGTCGACAAACGAACCGGGCACGATCACCACGCTTTTACCGGTGCCGGGCTGCGGGGCATCCGCGGCCTGGGCCAGCATCGGAACGGTCAAGGCCATAGCAATGGCCAGGGAAGAAAGCATACGCATGGGAAATCTCCATCAAAGTTAAGAACGTTTGCCCAGCATCAGGCGGTCCAGCGACCAGGCCCCACCGCCATAAGCCAGCAGCGGCAACAACAGCCCCGCCCAGGTCAGGTGCACCGGCCAGGCATCGGGGTACACAAACACCTCGATCACCAGGGTCATGCCCAGTAGCGCGGCGGCGGCCGGACGGGTCAGCAAGCCCAGCACCAGCAACAGCGGGAACAGGTGCTCGGCGTAGGTCGCCAGGTGCGCCGCCCACTCCGGCGGAATCAGCGGCAAGGCGTACTCCGAGCGGAACAGCGTGTAGGTCGACGGCTTGAGTTCAATCAACCCGGTGACCTTGGTGCGTCCCGACAGAAAGAACACCGCCGCGATCGCCACCCGCGCCACCAGCAACAGCAGGGCTTCGGGCAGCAGGCGCTGGATCACGGTTGCTCCGTGAGGCTGCCGAAGCCTTTAGGGGTCTTGATCTGGGTGCAGGTGCCTTTGTCCACCAGCACCCAGGCGTTGCCCTGATAGTCGGTGGTGGCGGTGCCGGCACACGAGGTGCCTTTGCCGGCGGCGCAATCGTTGGCACCGGCGAGGGACACGCCAAAGCATTTTTCCTGGGGCTTGGGCTCGTCGGCGTGAGCCACGGCCGCGAAGGCGCTGAGGGACAGCGCAAGGGTTGCCGCGAGGGCTGCGTAAGGACGCTTCATAAGATGAGTCTCCTGGCTTGACTGAGGGTGGCCAGGGCGCTTGGGGTCGGTGACCGCCTGCGCCAGCTGGTGAGCAGAGTTAAAGCCAGGCGTGTATCCGCTCTGTGTCGCGAACGCGACAGAACGTCATGCAGGTGTATCAGGATGGTGCAGGGATACAGTTCGATACACAGTCAATAAAACAGTGCCAAAACCCCGGCGCTTTATTCGGCATCCCGAACGACACAATTAGAAATATTCGCCTTTCCGAACGAAGGCCCTCCCCTGTCGTCGACGACCGCAAAAATCACCATAAATTTCATGCGGTTGTTGTCATGTTTGATACATGCCAACTGGCATACATTCTGCTTTATCAGTATTTCTAGTAATAAAATGTTTCAGCTCTGAGACAGTCTCATCCCCTGAAACAGGCTCCGTGACGTCACCATAAAAACGACCACGCCCCAAAGGAGGGCAGCCTTTAACACGGTTGATCGACATCATTTTTCCAAGACTGCTGCTGCACATCTGTACCCCAAAAAGGGCGAATGGCCTGATCGCCAATAACAAGCCTGACTATAAAAAGGACGATTTGATGAGCTCGAGCAAGAACCACGCAGTGTCCTTCCTGGACGCAGACCATCCCGCGCCGGCCGCCCCTGACAGCACCCTGGGCTTTGGCCCCTATCTATTACTGGCCAAGCAGCATGTGTTGTTGCGCAACGGCGTGCCGGTCACCCTGGGCAGTCGCGCGCTCTACCTGTTGATTGCCCTGGTGACCCGTGCGGGAGAATTGCTGGAGAAGGCCGAACTGATCGCCTTCGCCTGGCCCAAGGTGGTGGTGGAAGAATGCAACCTGCGCGCACAGATCGTCGCGCTGCGCCGCGCGCTGGGTGACGATGGCAACTGCAGTTATATCGTCACCGTGCCGGGCCGCGGCTATCGCTTTGTCGCCCCCGTCACCGTACAGGCGGCCAGTGAAGAGCACCTGCCCGCGCCCTATGTGCGTGTGGATGAGCCCAACCTGCCGACGCCGACGGCTGAGGTGATCGGCCGCGACGCCTTGATCGCCAGCCTGGCCGACCAGGTCATGAGCCAGCGCTTCGTGACCCTCACCGGCCCCGGCGGAATCGGCAAGACCACCGTGGCCATGGCGGTGGCGCAGCGCCTGGCCGGTGAACTCAATCTGGGCACGTGCTTCGTCGACCTGGCCCCCGCCACTGGCGGGCAATGGGTGGCCGGCATGCTCGCCAGTGCATTGGGTATCCAGACCGTCAGCGCAGACCCGCTGCACTGTGTGGTCGCCAGCCTGGCCAACCGCCGCTTGCTGCTGGTGCTCGACAATTGCGAACACGTACTGCCGGCCACCGCCGACGTGGTCGAAATCCTGCTGCGCAGCGCCCCGCAATGCTGTGTGCTTACCACCAGCCGCGAACCGCTGCGTGCACACGGCGAACGGGTGCATGACCTGGCGCCGCTGGAGGTGCCCGACGCACACGCCCACCTCAGCGCCCAGCAAGCCCTGGCATGGTCCGGCGTGCGTCTGTTTGTGGAACGCGTACGCGCCCTCGACCCGGGTTTTGTGTTCACCGACGCCGACGTCGCGGCCGTCAGTGCGATCTGCCGCAAACTCGACAGCAACGCGCTGGCGATCGAGATCGCCGCCGCCCGCGTGCGCACCTTTGGCATCCAGGACCTGGTGGGCCTGCTCGACGGCAGCTTCCGCCTGCAAATGACTGGCCGGCGTACCGCCCTCGCCCGGCACCGTTCCCTGAGCGCGACCCTGGACTGGACCTACGCCATGCTCAGCGACGACGAACAGGCCATGCTGCGCCAGCTCGCGGTGTTCACTGGTTCCTTCACCCTGGAGGCGGTCAAGACGATGACAGCCTCCAGCCGCCTGGCCCCACGCAACGCCCTGCCCTTGCTCGAAAGCCTGATGGACAAGTCGCTGCTGATCGCCAGCGAATCCACCGTGCCCAAGCACTACCGCCTGCTGGAAACCACCCGCGCCTACGCCCTGGAAAAACTCGACGAACAAGGCGAAACCCGTACCACTTGCCAGCGTCATGCGCGCTATGCGCTCGGCGTGCTGCAGGAAGCCGGGCGAACCCTGGATGGCTTGTCGCCGGGCACCTGGCTGGCCCTCTACGCTGCGCAAATCAATACCATCCGGGCAGCCCTCGACTGGGCCTACTCGCCCACCGGCGACCTGTCCCTGGGCATCGAATTGACCCTGGGCGGCGTGCCGTTGTGGCTGCGGGTGTCCTTGATCAGCGAGTGCCGCAGTTGGGTCGACAAAGGCCTGGCCAGCGACGCCCTCATCCCGCTGCCCTTGCGCCAGCGCATGTTGTTGCATACGGCCCTGGCCAGCGTGCTGATGCTCACCTACGGCACCGGCGGCCCGATGCGCGACGCCTGGCGCCAGGTATGCGAAGACGCCCGCGACCTCGGCGATGCCGAGCACAAGTTGCGTGCCCTGTGGGGCCTGTGGACCGACCGCTGCGGCTGCAACCAGTACACCGAAGCCCTGGAACTGGCCGAGCGCTACATCGCGCTGAACAGCAGCGGCAGCCAACAATTGCTCGGCAAGCGCATGCGTGCCGTGGCGCTGTTCCATATGGGTGACCTGACGGGGGCACGGCAGAACATCGATGAAGCCCTGGGCTCGCCGTCGGCACCGCGTTCGCACATCATCGACCTGCAATTCGACCAACGCATCGCCGCCCGCTGCCTCAAGGCCAAGGTGCAGTTGCTTGAAGGCGATGTCGACCCGGCGCTGCGCCTGATCGGCAGTTGCGTCGAGGAAGCCATCTCCCTCGAACACCCTGCGACCCTCTGGTACACCCTGTGCCTGGGTGCCATACCCCTGGCACTGTTGGCATCCAACCTGCCGAAAGTGCGCTATTACCTGGGCCTGCTGCAAGACAGCACCACCGGCCAGGACCTGCATATCTGGCGGCAATTTCGCCTGTGTTTCGAAAACATCCTGCTGATCCGCGAAGGCGCCCCGGAAACCGGCGTGCCGCAACTGGGCGAAGCCTTGCACCACTTGCAAGGCCAGGGCGACAGCCAGCTCTACAGCCTGCTGCGCTGTGAGTACGCCCTGGGCCTGGCGCGCCTGGGCCTGGAAAAACTCGCCCTGGAAGTGCTCGAAGACACCCTGCAATTGGCCCTCGGCCGCCATGAACGTTGGTTCGTGCCGCAAATACTGCGGATCAAGGCGCAACTGATCCTGCGCCAGGCGCACTACGGCTCGGTGGACAAGGCCACCGTGCTGCTGCGCCAGGCCTGGGTGGACGCGCAGTTGGCGGGCGCGCATTTTTGGCGGGCGCAGATCGCGACCGACCTGGCGCGGTTGCAGGAACCCAAGTTGCGCATCGCCTCGTTGCCGCGGCTCCAGCACCGGTAGTGATTGAACATGGGATGAATCGCACAAGCTTTTACAGCGGTGAAATGACCCTGTCAGGCAGACCAGGATAAGTACTCGCTCAAACCGTCGGAGTGGACCAACGACAACCACGATGTAGGAATTGATTGAACCCAGCAGTAAGAAATGGAACTGATGGAGGCGCTCAGGACACTCATGATCGGCTTCCGTCCCGGCCAATGAAGGACCCTACCTATGTTTCCATTTCTTGCTGCAATCATTCCCGCCTTGATTGGCGCTGGCAAAGCAATCGCTGTCGGTGCCGTCACCGGTGTGGCCACTGCCGGCGCCACCTACGGCACAGGTAAAGCGATTAAAGCCATAGCAGGTGAAAAGACAGCTAAACCAGCACCCGACAAGGAACCAGCCGCCGCGCCCCCCAAAAAACCGCCAGTATCGCTTGAGCCGTCCTGGAAAGCCTTGAAAAACGAGGTCCCCGAACATCTGCGCCTCCCGGAAAAACCTGCCGTGAAAGAGGCGACCTCTGTCGATTCACCTGGACCGGCAGTCGATACCGCCCTCGAAAAGGCGCCAACAGTCGTAGGCGCAGCCAATCCGGTTGCGCCTGTCTTACCCGTTGTGGCGGCGGCCCCAACCTCTGGAGCCATGCGCGTCTGATCTGAAGTAAAGGCGATGACACCGCCTTTACTTCAGATCAGACGGGCTGCCACCAACCAGTCCGCTACTGCCTGGAATGCGGCATCAGGTACCGGGTCGCCAGCCACCGCCTTTTTTGCGATGTCCGCTGCCAGGGTTTTGTCCGGCGCATGGGGAATCCCCAGGTCATACGCCTCCTGCAGCATCAACAACGCCTCCTCCGGGGAGGCCCGGCACACGATCACCGGCACCGGCGTTTCCCCGCGCACATAACGCACGCCAACCACCCAACCGTCGGTGGTGCCGATCATCAAGGACGCACGGCCCAAACCCAACTTGGTCGCCAGAGCCTGCATCTCGTTGCGCTGGCGGCGGCGTTCGCTTTTGATCAGCGGGTCGCCGTCGATGTCCTTGCGTTCGCGCTTGGTCTCGCTGCGGGTCATCTTCATGTCGCGGCCGAACAGCCAGCGTTGCATCATCACGTCCACCCCGCCCACCAGGATGAATGCGCACAGCACGGTAAACACCAGCGGCTTGAGCACCAGGAAGAATGTCGACTGCATGCACTCGGCACCGCAGCGCGACGACTCCATCAGCGCCTGCAATGCATGCTTGCCCACCACGTAGAACGCGATTGCCAGCACCTGCACCTTGATCAGGCCCTTGATGAACTCCACCAGGTTGCGCAGCGCAAAGATCTTCTTCATACCCTCCGCCGGGTTGATGCGTTTGAACTCGGGTTTGATCGGGTCCGTGGAGAACACAAACCCGCGCATGGTGATGATATTGGTCAGGATCACCACGCCGGTGGTCACCGCCATCACCGGCAACGTGATGCCGATCACCAGTTGCTCGGCATGGTCGAGCACCCGTGGCCACACCGTGGCGAACGGTTCGACGTAGATCAGCGCGGTGAGGTCGATCAGCGCCGTGACCTGGGCCTTGGCCCGTGGCGCCAGAACGGAAATGCACAGTGTGCAGAACAGGATGACCATGCCCGACACCAGGTCCTGGCTCTTGGCAACCTGGCCCTTTTTGCGTGCGTCCTGGAGCTTCTTGTCCGTGGCCGGCTGGGATTTTTCTTCGCTGGTATCGGCCATGGGCTACTCCATGCCGACCAGGGTCTTGAGCAGTTCGACCGTGCCGCGAAACTCCGCCAGTTGGTCGAGCATCAGCGGGATCAGGAAGCCGATGTAGACCACCATCAGGATCGTGAAAAACAGGTTTTTCACCGGCAGCGACAGGTCGAAGATATGCAGGTTCGGCGCCATGCGCGACAGGTAGGCGAGCATCAGGTCGGTCACCAGCAGTGCGATCAGCAACGGCGAGACCATCAGCACGCCGACGCGCATGATCTGGTCAAGGATCGACAACACCGCCAGCAGCGCCGAGCTGGCGAACACCGGCGTGAACGCGGTGACCGGCCAGAGCTGATAGCTGTGGTAATAGCCGTCGACCATCAGGATGAACCCGCCGGACATGAAGAACAGCGTGATCAGCATCACCGTGAGCAGGGTCGCCATCACGCTGGATTCCCCGGACGACAGCGGGTCCACCAGTTGCGCCATGGTCGAGCCGCGTTGCAGGTCGATCAACTCCCCCGCCACCTCGGCGGCCCAGAACGGAATGCCGAACAGCAGGCCGATCAAAATGCCGATCAGGAACTCCTTGATCAGCAATCCGGCGATAAACAGGCTGCCGTGCTCCGGCGTTGATGTCAGCGCGTCGAACACCGGGAAGAACATCGGGATGGAAATCGCCACGGCCACACAGCCGCGAATCATGCCGGTGAGGCCCAAGCGGTTGAACGCCGGGGTGATCACCACCACGCCCATGGCACGGCAAGCGGCAAGCGACGCGGAGCTGATCACCGGGTAGGCGACTTCGAGGAACTGCGCGGTCAGGCTGGCATCCATGGGCGGTCAGCGCGTCCACATCGCAAAGTTGTCCAGCACCTGGCCGCCGAGTTCCGCCACCTGCCCGGCGAGCACCGGCCCCAGGAACACGATGGTCAGCAACACCGCGACCAGCTTCACCACCTGGGGTAATGTCTGGTCCTGGATCTGCGTCAGCGCCTGGAACAGGCCCACGCTCAAGCCCACGATAATCGCCACGCCCAACGCCGGTGCGGAGAGCATCAGCACCGTCATCAGCGCCTGTTTCATCAATGACAGGAATACGTCCTGGCCCATGGGGCGTGCCTCAGCCGTAACTCAGAATCAAACCGTGCATCAAGCGCGACCAGCCGCTCAGGGACACGAATAAAAAAATCTTCAGCGGAATGGAGATCAGGTTCGGCGAGACCATCGACATGCCCATGGCCATCAGCACGTTGGACACCAGCAAGTCCACCACCAGGAACGGGATGTACAGCAGAAAGCCGATCTCGAAGGCGCGGGTCAGTTCCGAGCTGACGAACGCCGGGATCAGCACCACCAGGTCGTCGTCACGCAAATCGGCGCGTGCTTCAGGCGACCAGATGGTCTCGGTGGCCTGCACGAAAAAACCGCGTTCGGACTCATTGGCAAACCGCTTCAGGTGCGCTTGCAACGGTGGACGCAATGCATCGCCCAAATCCTTGAGTTGCTCCACATGCTCGATGTTGAGGTCGCGCCCCTCCACCTGCCGGTACATGTCGCCAATCAACGGCGTGGTCACGTACACCGACAGGATCAACGCAATGCCGTACAGCACCAGGTTCGGCGGCGTCTGTTGCACGCCAAGGGCGTTACGGATCAGGAACAGCACCACCGAGATCTTCATGAACCCGGTGAGTGTCACCACCGCCAGCGGGATCAGCCCGATCGTCGCAACGACCAGGATGATCTCGATCAGGTTCGGCTGATAACCGGTCATGGGGTGGCAAAACTCAGCAGGCGCACACCCAGGCCGTCGCCGATTTTCACCAGTTGGCCCTGGCCGACGCGACGGCCGTTGACCATCAGGTCGACGCTGTCCACACCCGGCGTGTCGAGCTGCAACAGGCTGCCGGCGCCCAGTTCACGCAACTGCGCCAGGGTCAGTTCCAGGCTGCCCACCTGGCACACCAGTTTCAACGGCAGGTCATCCAGCGCAACGGCGGCATCAACATCAGTCATGGGGTTCTCCGGTTCCACAAAGGGGGCTTTCAAGGCTTCCTGCAGGCGCAGGACTTCGCCCTGGTATTGGCAGAGCGCCTGCAGGCGGCCATCGAGGTCGAGCAACAGGCCCGGGCCTTGCTCCAGCATCAGCACATCACCGGGGCGCAGGCTGCGCAGTTCACCGAGGGACAGCCACTGGCGCCCCGCCACCACCGCCAGGGTCTGGCGCAGGCCTGGCAAGGGGTCGGGTTCGACCTCGGCGTATTGCGCCAGCAGTTGCGTGACCAGTACGGCGGCGCTTTCGCTCAGGTCCAACTGGGCGCTCATCGCGGGCTGGTGGCCGAAGGTCAATTCCAGCGCCAGCCGCAGGGCAAACACGCCCTGCTCATCAGCGGCTTCGAGCACCTGCAGCGGGTGACCGAGCAACGGCTCCAGGCTTTCGATCAGGTCGAGCAACGCCAGCTCCAGCAACAACGCGCGCGGCAGCGCAGGCAACGGCTGCACATCGAACGGCAGCGCCAACGGCAGCATCAGTTGCTCCAGCGCCGCAGCGGGCAAACTCAGGCGCATCGCGGCACCGCCAAGCGACAGCGGCACATGACGCGGCGCGTCAAGGCGGCGCGCTGCGGCGGCCCAGCTCACGCGCAAGTCCTGCCCGCCGCAACGGCCCTGCCAGGGACGGCAGCGGCGGTGCAACTGGTTGTGCAGAGCCAGTAACGCCGGGTCGTAGTGGGTCAGCCACGGCGACAGCGAATCGGCAAGGGCTGGAATCATGTGCCGGCGCCTTCATCACGCAGCTCGCCCACCCGGCGCTCGGCGCTTTCACGGCCCTCAAGCAGGCTTTGCCAGGCCTCGGACTGGCGCTGGCGGCTCAGGCGCTCCTGACGGAACACATCGCGCTCGCGCTCCTGGCTTCGCAGCGTGGTGGACACGTGAGCCACATCGTTTTCCAGTTGCTGCTGGTCATCCGACAGGCCGCGCAGGCGATCCTGGGCGGCCTGCCAACTGGCGACCGACAGGCCTTCGGTCAGGGACGCATAAACCTGCCGCGCTTCTTCGGCAATCGCCTCACGGTGCAGGCGCAATTGCTCCTTGGCGTCAGTCAGCACACCGTGGGTCTGCTCGCAGCGTTGCTGCTGCGCGGCCAGTTGGCTGGCGGCCCGCTGTTCACGCAACACCCGCAGGGTTTGCAGGGTGCGTAGTTGTTGGGTTTTCATTGGATTTGCTCCTTGTTCATGCCAGTACCCGGCGCATGTGGGCCAGGGTCTGTTCCAGGTTGCTCGGCTCACCCGCGTTCTGGCGCAGGAAGGCTTCGATAGCGGCGTGGCGGTTGATCGCTTCATCGGCCAAAGGATCGCTGCCGGCGGAGTACTCCCCCACGCGGATCAGCATTTCGATCTCGCCATACCGCGCCATCAATTCACGCATGCGCATCGCCAGCCGCTTGTGCTCTTCACCGGCGACCTGCTCCATCAAACGGCTGCGACTGCGCAACACATCCACCGCCGGAAAGTAGTTGCGCTGGGCCAACTCGGCGCTCAAGACGATGTGACCGTCGAGGATCGAACGGGCCTCTTCGGCCACCGGATCGCTGGCGGCATCACCCTCGGTCAGCACGGTGTACAGCGCGGTAATGCTGCCGGTGGGCCCGGGGCCGGCGCGTTCCAGCAAACGCGGCAAGGCCGAAAAGAACGACGGCGGATAACCGCGCCGGGTTGGCGGCTCGCCCACCGCCAGGCCGATCTCGCGCTGGGCCCGGGCGAAACGCGTGAGGCTGTCCATCAACAGCAATACGTTGCGGCCCTGGTCGCGGTGGTACTCGGCCAGGGTGGTGGCGACAAACGCCGCACGCACCCGCTCGGCCGCCGGGCGATCCGAAGTGGCAACCACCGCCACCGTGCGCGCACGGGCCTGGGCGTCGAGCTGCACATCGAGCAATTCACGCACTTCCCGGCCCCGCTCGCCGATCAGGCCGATCACGATCACATCGGCTTCGCTGTTGCGGATGATGCTGGCGAGCAGCGACGACTTGCCCACACCGGGCTCACCGAAGATGCCCATGCGTTGGCCCTGGGCCAGGGTCAGCAGGCCATCGATGGAGCGAATGCCCAGGGCCATGGAACGCACGATCAACTGTCGCGAAAACGCTGCCGGGGGTTCAGCGTGCAGCGGGTAGTGCTGCAAGGCCACGGTCGGCGGCATGCCGTCGCCGTCGAGGAAATCGCCCATGGGGCTGATGACCCGGCCGAGCTGCGCATCCCCGACGGCCACGCCCAGGGTCTCGCCGGTGGCGGTGATTTGGGTGCGCGTGGACAGGCCTTCCATGGAGCCGATGGGCGACAGGATGGCCTCGTCACCGTCAAAACCGATCACCTCGGCGCTCAGGCTGCGGGCGCTGCCGGGGTCGCGCAGCTGGCACAGCTCACCGATGCTCGCCCCGGCCACACTGGCGCGCAGCAATACACCGCGAATGCTCAGCACGGTGCCGTGCATGGGCCGCGGGCGCGCCTGGGCCAGGCGCTCGCAGAGGCGTGGCAGCAGCTGTTCCAGGTTCATGCCAGGCCCTCTTCGGCAAAGGGCAACAGGCTGCGACGCAGGTTCTGCAATTGGGCTTCGAGGCCCAGCTCCACGGAGCCGGCCGGGCTGTTCAGGCGAGCCTGTCCGGCGCTCAGCTGTTCATCCGCATCCACCGCGATTGCCAATCCCTCCAGCTTGAGGCGTTGGCGCAGGGCGTCCACGTCCGCCGGCGGCACCCACAAGGTCAGGGCCTGGTCCTGGCGAAACGCACTCAACGCCTGGCGGGTACTGCGCACCACACGCTCGGCGTTGTCCAACTCCCCCAGCACTTCGTGCACGATACCCAGGGCCAGGTCGACCAGGGACGTTTCCAGACTGCTCAAGTAATGCTGCACCTGGGCTTGGGTAGCGAGCAGCAGTTGCGCCACCTGTTCAGCGCCGGCTTGCCGAGCACTTTCAAAGCCCTCTGCGCGGGCACTGCTCAGCCATTGCTCGCTGTCGGCGCGGATCTGCTCGGCCTGCGCCTTGGCCGCTTGCAGGAAGGCAAAGCCATCGCTCCACAACGCGGCGTCTTCGGCGCGCAGGATGCGGGCGGTGGGACGGCTTGGCAGTTCACTCATGGCGTGATCTCCTCGGCCAGCAGGCACGCAGCGGCGGCCTGGACGATTTCCAGGTCGCGCGGTACACGGGCGCCGTGGCCCTGGGGAAAGGCAAAGCGCAAACGCAGCCAGCCCTGCCAGTCGGCGTGCTGGGCGTGCAGCCAGGCCGCGACACAGCCTTGGCCATCGCGGTCGACGGCGTCGACCAACTCGACCGGCTCGCGCAGCAGATCCGCCGCACCACCGAGTTGGCGCAAGGCCAGGGCGCTCACGAAGACCTCAGCGCCCAGGGCTTCGCGCAATTCGTTGACCACCTCGCGACGGATCTCGCGGCTCAGGGTCGGGGCGTGCCAGATGGCGCCGCACAACCTCGGCAAGCGGGCAAACTGTGCCGGCGACAACAACAGCACCGCCAAGTCCGCCGCCATCGGCGTGGTCAATTGCGCCATGGGTGCCAGTTGATAATGACTGACCAACAACTGCTCCAGGCGCTGGCGAAAGCGTGGCTGGCCCTGCATCGCCTGCAGCACGGCGTCTGGCAATTCATCGGCAACACATGCACCCAGGCTCGGCCCGCGCACAAACCGCAGCGGCTCGGCAATCAGCCCCTGCCAGCGTTCGAACAAACTCATTCACCCTCCTTGAGCACATACAACGCCTGGGACTGACGACGTGCCCACTGCTGACGGGCGAGCACACCCACCGCACCGAGTGCGATCAGCGACAAGGCCCCGAACATCAGCCGCGCCTGGGCCAGGTTGTCTTCCAGCAGCCACAGGCCCATGAAGCGCGCCAGGCGCGGTTGCGCCGGGTTCTGGCTGATGGCGACGGCGGCCTTGATCGCCGTCACCGAAACGCCGTCGTAACTCAGCCCGGAGATACCGTTGGCGACCAGGGTCTTGATCTGCGGGATCAGCGTATTGATGTCGGTGCCCGGGTCGTAACGCACCAGTACCGAGGCCGATGACGGCGAGATCACGCGCTTGAGCAGGTCGTTGTCCGGCAGCACCACGTGCACGCGGGCAGCGACGATGCCGTCGATCTGCGACACCGAATGCGAAAGCTCTTCGCTGAGCGCATAGATCATCTGCGCCCGCTCCTGCACCGGCGACGACACCAGGCCATTGCCCTTGAACACCTCGCCCATGTTGGAAAAACTCTGCTGCGGCAGGCCGGCGTTGTCGAGCAGGGTCATGGCTTCGGCAAAGCGTGACTCATCGACCACCACCTTGAGCTGGCCGTTGTCCTGGGCCTTGCGCTCGGCCGGGACGCCACCGCGCAGCAGTACCGCGACCATGGCGTTGGCGTCGCGCTCGCTGAGGTTGGTGTAGAGGTCGGTGTTGCACGCCTGCAACAGGCTGGCGAGCAGGCCGATCAGCAACAGGCGCAGCGCACGGTTTGGGCTTGGCATGATGTTATTGCCCCTTGAGCAGCGTGTTGGCGGAGCCGGAAATCTGTGTCGCACCGCGCACCACCATCTGGGTTTCGATGGAGTAATCGAACATCTTGCCCAGGGAGTGGACGATCTGGTCGACCTGTTGCTCGCCGACTTTTTTCCCGGGTTCACCCTGGGGCGAAGCACTGGCGGTGCGGATTTCTGCCTGGGCCGGCGGCGGTGCCGAAGGATTGTTGGTGAGCAAGTCGGCGCGCTCGGAAAACGCCCGCGTACGGTCGATGAAACTGTTCATGCGCTCCATCAGGCCCGAGCCGATCTGGTGCGGGCTGGCGCCTTCGGGCATGCCCTTGGCGGTGTTGGCCATGTGCTCGAACAGGTTCTGCGAGGCCCCGGCGGGCCCCGCGCCGGCAGACGGCGGCAACGCCGAAGCGCCGGCGGCGAGACTGATAGTCATAGGGGCTTCCTACTCTTCGTCGTCATCGGACATGGCGTCGTTCAGCAGTTCCTGCATCTTCGGCATGATGATGAACTGGCCGCCGTAAGTGACCGCCTGGGTGATGAACGAATCGGTGAGTTCGGCGTCGGTGGGCTCGGCGGGCTTATCGGCGGCCTTGGCGTTATCCACCGCCGCGTTGAACCTGGCTTCAGGGCTGGCGCCACCAGGGGCGAGATTGCTGTCTACGGCCGTTACGGACATGGTGCTGCTCCTTTACTGGGTTGGGGTTTCGGTACTGACTTGGGCGCCACGGAATACCCGCACACCGCGCTCGCGCGCCACCGGGGCGGCGGCGACCTTGGGTTGCAGGTGATCGACATGCTGCTGCACCAGCGCCAGGTACGGCGGTGGCCCGGAAACGAACACTTCATCGCCCTCGGGGCCGTTGCGCATGGACAACTGCTGGCCGAACACATCGAGGTTGCCGAGGTAGGCCTGCAACTGGTCGAGGTCCAGGGCACTGGCCTTGAAGAGCCTGGTGCTGATTTCATCGCTGGCGTTGAGGTACAAGAGGTTGCCGTCGAAGTACCAGGTGAGGCCGTTGGTGCTGCACAGGGTTTGCAGGAACTCCCCGGCGGTGGCCGCGCGAATCGTGCTGCGGGCCTTGCCGCGGACCTTGTCGGAGAGCACCAGCGGCACATCGAGGTTGTGCCCGAACTCTTCCAGGGCACTGCGCACGTCCTGGTCCACCAGCACGTAGGCGTAGGGTTGGGAGAACCAGTCAGGCTCTTCGGCAGCGTGGGCGAAACTGGCGCTGAACAGGCATAGGACAGCCATCAAAAATATGCTTACATGGCCTCCGCCTTCGCCAGACGAGTTGTGACGATGACCCCTAGATTTCTGCTCGCCAGTACCCTGCTGCTGACCGCCTGCGCCCACCCACCTGCGACCGATGCCGACAAGTCCCTGCAACTGGCCAATGACCTGAGCCAGCGCGGCGACTACGCCAGTGCGGCAGCGCTGTACGAGCGGGCGGCGCAGCAACCCGGCGCAGGTATCGAGCTGTGGCTCAAGCTCGGCCAGGCCAGGCTCGACGCCAAGGATGCGGCGGGCGCCGAGCGGGCCTTCCAGCAGGCCCTGGGGTTCGACGCCCGCAATGCCGAAGCCCTGCTCGGCCTGGGCACCGCGCAATTGCAAGTGGGCAAGACTCAGCGTGCCGTCACCGCCCTGGGCCAGGCGGCCGGGATCAGCGGCTTGCCGGTTGCGTACACCCGCCTGGGTGTCGCGCAGATCCTCAATGGCCAGGCCGCGGCGGCGCAAACCGCGTTCGCCAAGAGCCTGAGCCTCAAGCCCGACGACCTCGACAACCGCTGCAACCTGGCCCTGGCGTATGCGCTGGGCGGGCAGTCGCAGCAGGCGTTGGACACCATCGCCCCGGTCGCCCAGTCGCCCCGCGCATTGGCGCGGCATCAGCGCAATGCGTTGTTGGTGATGGTGTTGACAGGACATGAAGACCGCGTCGCTGCGCTGCCGTTGGACGATATTCCCGCAGCCGAACGGGCGCGGTTGGTGGATGAAGCCAAGCGGATCAAGGCGATCAGTGATCCGCTGGCCCAGGCACGAGAGCTGGGGTTGGTTGATTCGCGTTGAATCTGTTGTAGGTGAGCGTTCTGTGGTGAGCAGGGTTGTTGTACAAGCAACACAGGTCATTGCTTGCCCCCCGCCGCATCGGCCTTGGCTTCTTGCTGATCCTTGCGCCGCTGCAATTGCTCGCGGTCAAACCCTTCGATGTACACCTGGGCAGCGCGGCCCACTGGCGCGGCCATCGCCGGCCCTGTAGGGCGGCCTTGGGTCAAGTCCTGCTTGCGCTCGACCATCTGCATCAGGTTCAAATTGTTCGCACAGCCGAGCGCCAACGTCGGCTTGAAATCCTCGCCCAGCCCAATGGTGTCCGTCGCCGGGGGTTGCTGGCATTGGGTCGGCAAGCCATCGGCGCGGTATTCGGATGAGTAGTACGTCGGCGCCAGGTGGGTCTGGCAACCCATCAGCGCCAGGGGCAACAGCAGCAACACACGTAAAACATTCATGGCAGGCCCCCTGATCAATTCATGTAGAAACCGAACGCCCCGCCGCTGCGCGGTCCGGTGGCCGCTGCGGTAGCCGGTGGTGCGTCGAGGGGCGTGGCGAGGGTGCGACCGCGCACCGGCTCCACCAGGTACGGCGTAATCAGGATCACCAACTCGGTTTCATTACGCTGGAAGCGCTTGGAGCGGAACAAGTTGCCGAGGATCGGCAGGTCACCCAGCAGCGGCAGTTTCTCGATGTCCTGGCTGCTTTCCCGCTGGAACAGCCCGGCGATGGCGAAGGTCTGCCCGCTGCCGACTTCCACCCGCGTATCGGCGCGGCGCACGCTGAAGGACGGCACATGAAAGTTGCCGAAATCCACGGTGCCGCCACTGACCACGCTGCTGACTTCCGGGCGCACCTGCAGGGCGATGCGGCCGTTGGGCAGCAGGGTCGGGTTGAACAACAGCGACACGCCGAACGACTTGTATTCGATGCCCACCAGGTCGCGGTTGACCGGCACCGGGATCGCCACTTCGCCACCGGCGAGGAAGCTGGCGGTCTGGCCGGTCATGGCGGTGATGTTCGGCTCGGCGAGAATCTGCAGCACACCGTTGGCCTGCAAGGCGTCGAGCATGCCGTCGATATTCACATTGCCTGAGCCTGCGCCCGCTGCGGCCAAGCCACCCGCCGAGGCTGCGGCCAATGGCCCGCCGGTGATCAGGCCGAACGAGAACGTGCCGTTGTTGAACATCGCGTTCCAGTTCACGCCGTAGTGCAGCAACTCCGAACGCGACACTTCGGCAAAGCGCACCCGCAAGTTCACTTGGGCGGCCCCTGCGTACTCGGTGGTGTTGATCGCGCTCTGGAAACCCTGCCCCTGGGGATTGAGCAGCGCGTTCAAGTCCGTGGCTTCCGCTACCGATCCCACGGTGCCTTTGGCGATCAGACGGTTACCCGCGCCGCTGATCTGCGCAGCGTTGCCGGGATGCAATGCCTGCATCGGCGCCGTCACCGCCTGGCTGGCGCTGCTGACGGCCAGGCTCAGGCTCGCCAGTTGCTGACCGTCACTGCCGAGGGCGATCAGGCTGGTATTGCCCGGCGCCTTGCCGAAGATGTAGAGGGTGCCCGGTGACACCACCTGCAAGTCGGCCACATTCGGCTCGGCCACCAACACCGTGTCCACGGGGGCGACAAAATGCAGGATGCGCCCTTCGCCGGAGGCCAGGGCGATAGAACCTCCGGCACCGGCGGCGATTTCCTGAGCCTGGCTCACACACGAAAACACAGTCAGCAACAACGCACAAAAACGCATCATGAGGCAGACGCCAGGGGAGTGACGGAAGCCGCGGCAGGCCCGCGGCGATTGGAAATCTCGGTCAGGCTGATGGTCACCAGCGCTTGCAGGTTGTACTCGGTGGCCAGCTCGCGGAACGACAGCACCGCCAGTTCCAGCTCGCCGCGCACCACCAGGCGGCGCAGGCTGCGGCGCAGTTCCGGGTGCACCAGCAACACCGCGCTGTTGACCTCGCGGGTGTGCTCGCACGCCTGGCGCAGTTGGGCGAGCAAGGCGCGGCTGACGTCCTCGGGGATCAACTCGCGCTGCGGTTCCTGGCGACGCAGGGAGCCGCGCAACTGGTCTTCCAGGCCCGGCGCCAGCACCAGCGCACCGATCACCCGGTTGCGGTCGGCGTACTGATGGCTGATCTGCCGTGCCAACGCGGCGCGCAGGTGCTCGGCCAGGCGCCCGGCATCGGTTTCACGGGCGCCCCACTCCACCATGGCTTCGAGCAGGGCGCGCTGGTTGCGGATCGACACGCCTTCGCCCACCAGCAAACGCAGGGTCTCGGCCACCCGCTGCAACGGCACCAGGCGCAGGGCTTCCTTGACCAGTTCGCCGTAGGTGGCCTCGGTGCGCTCCAGCAGCAGACGGGTTTCCTGGATGCCGAGAAAGTCGGCGGCATAGCGGCGCAGGCTGCGTTCCAGCACACCGCGCAACACCTCGTCGGGCAGCAGGAAACCGATGCCGGCGTTGCGCAACGTGTCTTCGTGCTGGCGCTCGACCCAGTGGGCGTTGCGGCCCGTGAGCGGCGAATCGGCCTGCACCGTGGCGAGGTCGAGCAACTGCACATGCACCGGATCGTCCTGCACCAGCAGGCAGTTGGTCGGCAACTCGCCTTCGCTTACCGGCACCCCTTCCAGGGACACGCGGAAACTGCCAGGCGTGGCCTTGGCTTCCATGTAGATGCCCGGTACCGGTATATCCACGCCGAGTTCGGTGCGCAGGTCGTGGCACAGCGCTTCGACGCGTTGGCGCAGCAGTTGGCGCGGTGCGCTTTGGGACACGCCGCTGCCGAGGGTCAGCAGCACGCGGGTATCGGGCAACAGGTTGTCATCCCGTTCGGCCTGGACTTCGACCACCGGCTCCGGCGTCTCGACCAGCACTTCAAGTTCCGGCTGGCGGTGATGCCGGCGATACATCATGAATGCCGCGCCACCGAACACCAGGGACAAGCCGAGGAACACCCAGGTCGGAAACCCCGGCAGCAGGCTCACGCCGATCATGATCAACGCGGTCAACCCCAGAGCGCGGTAGCTGGCGCCCAGTTGCTTGATGATCTCGCTGCCCAGGTCCCCCGCTTCGCCGTCGCTGTTGACGCGGGTGACCACGGTGCCCGCCGCCACCGAAATCAGCAGCGCCGGGATCTGTGCAATCAGGCCGTCACCCACGGTGAGCAACGAGTAGGTGTGCACCGCCACGCCGAACGGCATGTCGCGCTCGATCATGCCGATCAGCATGCCGCCCAGCAGGTTGACCGCCAGGATCACCAGGCCGGCGATGGCATCGCCCTTCACGAACTTCATGGCGCCGTCCATCGCGCCGAACATCTGGCTTTCACGCTCCAATCGCGAGCGGCGACGACGGGCTTCGGCCTGGTCGATATCACCATTGCGCAGGTCGTTGTCGATGCTCATCTGCTTGCCGGGCATCGCATCCAGGGTGAAGCGCGCGGCCACTTCCGCCACGCGCTCGGCACCCTTGGTGATCACCACGAACTGCGCCACGGTGATGATCAGGAACACCACCATGCCCACCACCACTTGCCCAGCGATCACGAAGTCGCCGAAGGCTTTGACGATATGCCCGGCGTCGCCGTGCAGCAGGATCAAACGGGTGGTGGTGATCGACAGCGACAGGCGAAACAGCGTGCTGAGCAGGATCAGCGGCGGCAGCGCGGAGAACTCTACCGAGTGGCCAATGTAGAAGGCCACGATCAGGATCAGGATGCTCAGGGCGATATTGAGACCGATCAGCGCGTCCACCAGGTAGGTGGGCAGCGGGATGATCATCATCACAATCGCCATCAGCATGAATGCGACGATGATCACGTCGGTGCGCTGGGCAGCCAGGCGCGCCAGGTTGTTCAGGCGGTTGAGCGCACTCATGCGCCGGCCCTGCGTGCAGCCAGATAGCGTTTGAAGCACTGGCGCGCGTCGTCCTTGCGCTCGCCGTACCACAAGGCGCGGGCGCGCAACAGCAACAGGCTGGCGGACTCGCCTTCCAGCGCCACCAGACGGTCCAGGGCGCCGAGGGCGCGGGACGCGTCGCCGCTGTCGGTGAAAGCCAGCACCAGCGAGCGCAGCAACACGCCGTCATCGGGGGCGACGTTGACCGCGATCAGCAGCATAACCAGGGCGCGCTGGGACTGGCCATTGCGCCGGTACAGCTCGCCGATGCCCTTGAGCAGTTGCACGGCGTCGTCGTTATCGCGGGCCATCAGGCATGTACCTCCGAGCGTTGCTGTGCGAGGGTGCGGCGCATCTCGATCTCTTCGCCGATCAGCTCGACGGCCAGTGCCTTGATGTGTGGCTCGGCGTCCAGGCTTGGCAGGATGTGTTCCATCACATGCTCCAGCAGTTCCAGGGAGCGAGCACTGCCGAACAACAGCGAGTCGACGCCAGCGGCGCCGGTGAGTTCTTCGAGGTCGCTGCGCAGGGAGCGACGGGTGTGGGTCTTGCGGGTCTTGAGCACCGCTTCGAAGGCGGTGGCCTGGCGCGAATTGACCGGGCGCACAGCTTCGACCGGCGCACTGCGTACGTCACTGGGGATCAACGGGCGGGGTTCGACTTTCATCCCAGGGCCTTAGCTTAAAAGCATGGTCACAACGTGAAGGTGAAGCGCTCCTCACCACGGGCGAGGATCACTTGGTTGTTTTCGATACGTTCCAGCACCCAGTTGTCCGCCAGCGCCGCGCCGGGGTACAGGCGCTTGCCACTGTCATTGATCACGTACGGATGAGGCCCGAACCACACGGCCTGCAAGCGCACGCGCGGCGCCGCTGCATCGGCCCGCACGGCGACGCGCGGGTTGAGCACGATCTGCTGGCCGTAACGCTGGTCGAAGGCTTGCTGCACCGCCAGCCACTGCGGTTTTTGCGACTGTTCGAAGGTGCCCGTGGCGCTGAGCTGGCCGTTGCTGTTGCTGACCTTCACGGTATCCAGTCGGGCGGCTTGCAACTGCTGCTCCAGCCAGGCCTTGGCCTGTTCGCGGGAAGGTGTTTTCAGCGGTGCAACGGCGGTAACGGCGGTTGTCGGCTGCGGTGGTGCTTCACTGCGAAACGCCAGCGCTCCAGCACAGATAAACAGCAGCGCGGTCGCGACGATCCAGGGGGTCAATGTGCGTGACGCGGGCACTGGTTTTTCAGCACCGCCAGGCATTGCCAGGCTCACCCCCGCCGTGCCGATGCGCAGCTGCACCGGCAGCCGCGCGCGATGACCGTTGCCTTGGGGAATGCGCACATTGCCGGCGATCAATACGTCACCGCCCAAGGCTTCGACCGCCACCTGGCCGCCTTCAAAACGCAGGCGCAGGTGCAGGCCGGCAACGCCGGGATCGCTGAGCACCAAATCAGCCGCCAGATCGGCGCCGAGGGTGTAGACAGGCTGGTCGAGCACCAGGGAACTGCCCTGATGCAAACCGTCCGTCACCGTCAGGGTCGGTGCGCCAGTTGCGGCGACCGGGCCCAGGGAAATCAGGGCTGTCATAGTCGGGTTTGCCCCTTTGAGCCTGTGCAACGGGGTCAAGAATCAGGATAAAAACGGGAATTGAGAGGTAAACGGGCAGCGCCGGCGCCGCCCGTTTGGCGAATCAGTTCTGCGGACGCTGTTTGGTGGCGTCCAGCTCGGCTTTTTTCGCGGTGCTGATTTCGGTGATCTTGGCCGACTTCTCGATAGCCATGTTGAAGGTCGCTTCCAT
This sequence comes from Pseudomonas sp. DR208, assembly GCF_019823005.1. Taxonomy (NCBI): domain Bacteria; kingdom Pseudomonadati; phylum Pseudomonadota; class Gammaproteobacteria; order Pseudomonadales; family Pseudomonadaceae; genus Pseudomonas; species Pseudomonas sp. DR208. The sequence continues at coordinate 2,804,480 of NZ_CP081944.1, read as the reverse complement.
CTTCGCGATAGCGTCGTCGGCGCCGCCTGCTTTTACTGGTGGGACATCAGCCATGTTCATCTCCTTGCATCGATAGGGAAGTTATTCAGTTGCGCAACAGCACGCTGAAAGTATGCAAACCGATGAAGGCCCAAAACGTCAGACAATGCGCCTTCGAACCGTTGTTGGTTTGCATGGGCCCCATACTACTCACGATCAAAACGCCTTCGCTGTGAAAGCTTGTGAAACGTTTCAGATACAGGTTGTGAAAGGTCTGGCTCAACCTGGCGTTGAAAAAAATTCATCGCCTGAGTGACATGGAACTTTCAGAGAAAAACAAAAACACGCTCAAGACCAATGTTTACGGGCACTCCGCTAATACCCACTGAACAATGCTGAACAATAAACCTCTTTTGAAACGCGCCACCTAGCGACACCCGGCATTTATTTTCGCGATTACTTCACATTTTTCGCTAATAGCCTTTTGCCCAACTTTCCAGACATTTTGATTTGTAACAGAAGCGACTTAATCATCGCGTTTGATAACTCGTCCCAAGCAACCCAATTGCTTGGCGAGCAACTTCCCTCCGCGCCTGCTAGTGCAACTGCACTAATAACCAAAGGACTCGCTTTCAGGCCGGCTATATATAAATCTTTCAGGTGATCTATGACCGACATGAATTATTCACCCACCACTCTCCTCAAAGACGACGGTTGCGTTGAGATTCACTTCGGCCCTTATCGACTGCTGCCCAAGCGCCACCAACTGCTCAGGCATGACCAGCCGGTAAACCTTGGCAACCGCGCCCTGACCCTGCTGATCGCCCTTGCCTCGCGGCCCGGCGAATTGCTGCAGAAAACCGAACTGCTCGACATTGCCTGGCCGAAACGGGTGGTCGAGGAATGCAACCTGCGCACACAGATCAAGACTCTGCGCCGCACGCTGGGCGATGACGATGACGATGTGCCGTACATCGCCACGGCATCGGGCATGGGCTATCGTTTTGTCGCGCCCACCTGGTTCGAGCAGGCGGCGCACCCGCGGGCGATGAGACCGTCGGGCGGCGGCGGTGAACGTGTGGCCTGCGGCGTGCTTTAGCCCAGGGCGCTCAGGTCCAGGTGGCCATCCTTGATCGGCGGGCACCAGTAGTAGCCACCGGTCAAGGGGGTGCTGATGCGGTACAGGCCATCGACAATCCCGTCCTCCAGACCGCTCATGCGGCGCAGTTGCGCTTCGAACGCATCAAAGGAATGACCGAACGCCAGGAACATCAGGCCCGCCTGACCATTCTCGGCCCAGGGCATGGAGCGACGCACCACGAAGGCTTCCGGGGTGAAGCTTTCCTGGGCGGTGCGCTTGGTGTGGGCGGACTCGGGGGCGTCGTCGAGTTCTTCGTTGTCGCCATGGCGGCGGCCGATGATGTGGTCGCGCTCCTGAGCCGGCAGCGCAGCGAAGCCATCGAGGTCATGCTGCCATTGCTGGATCGCGGCGAAGCTGGCGCCGCTGTCGGTCAGGGCGGCGTCGACCGCGGCGTCGTCGTGGGGGTTTTCGGTACCATCTTCGTAGTCGGTGAGGTCGAAGCCGGTCTTGTAGCGGAAACCTTCGGTCATCTGCACCAGGCGAAATGCCGGAGCCAGGGCCTTTTCAAATGCACGGCTGCGCAACAGCAGTTCACCGCGATCCACGCCATGCAGCCACACCCACAGCGCCTGCTGTGTGGACGGGTTATGCGCGCCCGGCCCGCTGATGGCCGGAAAACTGCGCAAGCCTTCAACGCGTGCGCCCAGTGCGGCAACCAGCGGCTCGCCAAGACCGACCACTGCCGCCGAATCGGTCAGTTGCACCAGTGCGTCCAACGCAGCGGGTACGGCTGCCAGAGCCTCCACGGCAAAAAACAGATGGCGTGCCTGCAACGGCACCGGTGCGGCAAGAATGCCCGGCTGGTACTGACTCATGTGAACTCCTTCTGAAAAGCCGCGCAGTTTAACCGCCGGGCACAGCCCTGCGTACAAGAAAGCGCGCAAGCCTTGCCATAGAGCCTGTTGTTGGGTGACTCTCTAGTCATGTTTTGCAACTATTCCAGGGGTAGCGCCATGACCACCAGCAACCTGCTCGCCCAGCTGTTTCCCGCCTCCGCCGCCGCAGTTCCCGAGCAGTTCCAGCTCGGAGCGCCCATTGAACAGCGTGATTACCTGGTCGACGGCCAGTTGCAGGTATGGAACGGCCCCTTGGCCAAGGTGCAAAGCCCGGTGCAGTTTGGCGACGAGCGCGCGCATATCGGCAGCACGCCGTTGCTGGACGCCGAGACCGCCCTTACCGCCCTGGACGCCGCCGTGCGTGCCTATGACCGCGGCCAGGGCGAATGGCCGACAATGCGCGTGGCCGAGCGCATCCAGCATGTCGAAGCGTTCCTGCGGCGCATGCGTGAACAGCGCGACGCGGTGGTCAAGCTGCTGATGTGGGAGATCGGCAAGAACCTCAAGGACTCGCAGAAAGAATTCGACCGCACCTGCGACTACATCACCGATACCATCAACGCGCTCAAAGAACTGGACCGCCGTTCCAGCCGCTTCGAGCTGGAACAGGACACCCTCGGCCAGATTCGCCGCGTACCGCTGGGCGTGGCCTTGTGCATGGGCCCCTACAATTACCCGCTGAACGAAACCTTCACCACGCTGATCCCGGCGCTGATCATGGGCAACACCGTGGTGTTCAAGCCGGCCAAGCTCGGCGTGCTGCTGATCCGTCCGTTGCTGGAGGCGTTCCGCGACAGCTTCCCGGCCGGGGTGATCAACGTGATCTACGGCAGCGGCCGTGAAACCGTCAGTGCGCTGATGGCCAGCGGCAAGATCGATATCTTTGCGTTTATCGGCACCAACAAGGCCGCCAGCGACCTGAAAAAACTACACCCGAAACCACACCGCCTGCGCGCGGCATTGGGCCTGGATGCGAAAAACCCCGGCATCGTGCTGCCCGAGGTGGACCTGGACAATGCGGTCAGCGAAGCCGTTACCGGCTCACTGTCGTTCAACGGCCAACGCTGCACCGCGTTGAAAATCCTCTTCGTGCATGAAGATGTCGTCGACAGTTTTATCGAGAAATTCAACCAGAAACTGGCCACGCTCAAGCCCGGCATGCCGTGGGAAGACAGCGTGGCGCTGACGCCATTGCCCGAAGTGGGCAAGGTGGATTACCTCACCAGCCTGGTAGCCGATGCCGCGCAACATGGCGCCAAGGTGGTGAATGAGCATGGCGGTGAAAGTCGCGGTTCGTTCTTCTACCCGGCGGTGCTGTACCCGGTGAACCCGCAGATGCGCGTGTACCACGAAGAGCAGTTCGGCCCGGTGGTGCCGATCGTGCCTTACCGCGACCTGGAGACCGTGATCGAGTACGTGCTCGACTCCGATTTCGGTCAGCAACTGAGCCTCTTCGGCACCAACGCCGTGGAAGTCGGGCGCCTGGTGGACGCCTTCGCCAATCAGGTCGGCCGTATCAACATCAACGCCCAGTGCCAGCGCGGCCCGGACACCTTCCCGTTCAACGGGCGCAAGAACTCGGCCGAGGGTACGCTGTCGGTACATGACGCGTTGCGCGTGTTCTCGATCCGCACCCTGGTGGCGACCAAGTTCCAGGAGAGCAACAAGGCGCTGGTCAGCGACATATTGCGTAACCGCGATTCAAGCTTCCTGACTACCGACTACATCTTCTGAAAACGCTACAGACCCAAATGTGGGAGGGGGCTTGCCCCCGATAGCAGTCGCTCAGGAACAGACCGGTTGACTGATCCACCGTTATCGGGGGCAAGCCCCCTCCCACACTTGGACCGTGTACCCCCTGAATTTCGAGGCCACTTTACTACCGATGAACCTGCCCTTCTTCGCCCGGCGCCTGTTGCGCCCCCTGCTCGACCCGTACCGCCGCTACCGCCATGCCAAGCTGATTCACGCCGTGCGCGTGTCCATCGGCTTGCTGGCGACAATCCTGCTGACCACCGGCATCAACCTGCCCCACGGTGAGTGGGCGTCGGTGACCATGCTGATCGTGATCGGTGGTCTGCAGCACCACGGCAATATCGGCAAGAAAGCGGTGGAGCGTGCCTATGGCACCTTGATCGGCGCCAGCGTCGGCTTGGTGGTGGTGGTGCAGCAGGCCTACTTCGGCCTGCCCTTCTTGACCTACCTGTTGATGTCGGCGGTGTGCGGGTTCTTTTCCTATCACGCCATCGGCAAGGGCGGCTACATCGCCCTGTTGTCAGCGATCACCGTGTTTATCGTCGCCGGCCACGGGGACAACCCGATCTCCGATGGGCTATGGCGCACCGTCGATATCTTGATCGGCATTGTGCTGGCCTTGGCGTTTTCGTTCGCCCTGCCGCTGTACGCCATGTATTCGTGGCGCTACAACCTGGCCAGTGCGCTGCGCGATTGTGCGGCGATCTACAGCCGGATCATCAATGGCCAGTCAGTCACCGATGATGAGCACGTCAAGCTGCTCAACCGCTTGAATGCGTCGATGGTGCAACTGCGTTCGCTGATGCCGTCGGTGTCGAAGGAAGTGCGGATTTCCATGACCGAACTCGACGCGATCCAGCGGCATTTGCGCATGTGCATCAGCACCCTGGAGATTCTTGGCAATACCCGGCCCGATCCACGGGATGAACAGGCGATGGCGCGGATGCAGGTGATGTTGAGGACCGAACATCGGCAGATTCGAGTGCAGTTGGTGGGGATGGCGCGGGCGTTGAAGTCGGGGGTGACGGAACGGTTGCAGCGGCCCAGCCCTATCACAGGCACCGAGCCAGCACTGGATACGCCGGTCTACAGCGCGCTGGATGGCTATCGGTTGTTGACGGTACAACTGGCAGCAAACGTGGATGCGATGCGCCAACGCCTGGCCAAAACTGCCGGACGCTGGAAGATCTAGAGAGGTGGCCTGTTGCCGCATTTACCAGCGTCAACACTTTCACACTTTCTCTTACATATTTTTCACGTTTTATTCACATCCCGAAACGTAGGGTGAAACCTCATCCGTTACAAACGTTGCATATCAAGCCCGCCGCCCCAGCGGGCTTTTTTTTGTATCGGATTTGACCTAGCGTGAAGCCTTGGCAGCGGGAGCTGCCGCTTGTTCGCGAATGGACCGCTGGGTGTCCAGCACTTTGGCCAATGCAGTTTCCGCTTCCGGGCTCTGCTGCGGCACGCGAATCGCCGCCGAGACCAGGGTGATCAGCTTGGCCATCACCTCGGCATCCGTCGCCGGGCGGCCCAGGCTCATGGAGTTCATCAGCAGCCGCAGTTCGGTACCCGCCATCACCCCGGAAATCGCCTTGAGGGCAAATTGCAGGCGCACCCCCAGCTCATTGCGCGGCAGGTCCGGCAGGGCCAGGGCAAAGGCTTCGAAGAAACGCTGGAACACCGGCTGGTAATGCACCTTGAGGTATTCCTGGATAAACGGCGAGGTGTCGCTGTAGACCCGGCCCAGGAAGCGGATGAACGAACGCCCTTCCCCATTGGCACTGGCCGGGTCGCTGCGCTCCAGGCCCATGGCCGGGGCAAACAGCACGCCGAGCAAGGTGTCGCAGTCCAGCGGGCCGTCGGACTCGGCCTCGCACCGCGCCAACAGTTCCAGGCGCTGCTCGTTGAGCGGCTCCAGGCGCTGCTTGAGCAGGGTTTGCATCAGGGAATCCTTGTCCCCGAAGTGGTAGTTCACCGCCGCCAGGTTGACCTGGGCACGCTCGGTAATCTGCCGTAACAAAACCGCGTCATATCCGTACTTGATGAAGAGAGCCTCTGTCGCATCCAGCAATCGAGTCTTGGTAATGTTTGGAGCGCTGACTTTCTTCGCGACCATAGAAGTTCCACGTGGGAAATATTGTTTTAAAAAATAATTTGATTTTTTATACCGGGGCCGCCGCCTGAAAGCAAGTAGTGACACTGCGCCATATGATCAAAAGCCTGCGCCCACGGGCTCTTTGAGACTGCTGGAATGAATTTTGAGCGGCCTGGAGGCCCCTGGAGGAAATCGTTTCAAAGGATGAAACCGCTCTATATCCATGGCTGGCGAAGCAGCGGGAACACGGTTAGTATTCAAACAATATTTTAAAAACAAGAAATAAAACCAGTCCGTGACGCATGCCAGGCAGCTCCCGAACTTGTAACAATGCTTTTCCGGGGGCAGCACGGCATCGTCGAGACTGCAGGCGTAGTCATGATGACAGATACCCCCGCGCACCCAGGCTTGATCTCCCTGCAAGGCATCGGCAAAAGCTATCAGCTGGCCGGGCAACACCTGGCCATTCTCAATGATGTGTGCCTGTCCATCGCCAGTGGCGACAGCTGCGGCATCCTTGGCGCCTCCGGTTCGGGCAAAAGTACCCTGCTGAATATCCTCGGCCTGCTGGACCTGCCCAATTGCGGCCAGTACCACTTCGCCGGCCACGATATTTTCAACGCCACACCGGACCAGTTGGCGGCTATCCGCAACCAGCAGATCGGCTTCGTGTTCCAGAGTTTCAACCTGCTGCCGCGCCTCAGCGCCCTGGACAACGTCGCCCTGCCCTTGAGTTATCGCGGCGTGTCGCGGCATGAGTCGGTGGAACAGGCCTTGCGCATGCTGGATCAGGTCGGCCTGTCCGAGCGCGCCCACCATCGCCCCGCCGACCTCTCCGGCGGCCAGCGCCAACGGGTCGCCATCGCGCGGGCACTGGTGGGCAACCCGTCGGTGATCCTGGCCGACGAACCCACCGGTAACCTCGACAGCACCACCGCACAGGAGATCATGGACCTGCTGCTGGCGTTGAACCGCGAACAGCAAGTCACGCTGATCATCGTCACCCACGACCCGCATATCGCCGAGCGCCTGGAGCGCAAGATCCTGGTGCGCAATGGCGTGGTGCAAGAGGCCGGGAGCCTATGAGCCTGCGGGTCGAACAAAGCCTCAGCCAACTGTTGCATGAAGCGTTCGTCAGCCTGCGCACGCTGGGCAAGCGTTCGGTCCTGGCCTTGCTGGGCATCGTCATCGGCAGTTCGTCGGTGGTGGCGCTGATCAATATCGGCCACAACGCCGCCACCGACGCGGCGATGATCTTCAAGGACATGGGCACCGACACCCTGATCGCCCAGTTCCCGCCCAAGGACGGCAGCAGTATCCCCATGCCTGCCCGCCTCGACCTGGAGGCCGTGCGCCAAACCGTGCCGGGGATTGCCCATATCGGCGCCCTCACGCTGTTCAGCGGGCCCATCGTGTTCCACGGTCGCACCACCAACGCCAACTTCGTCGGCAGCACGCCGGACATCAAGGACGCGATGCGCCTGGTGATGCAGCAGGGGCGCTTCCTGTCGAACTTCGATGCCAATGAAACCTACGGCGTGATCGGCGACCAGTTGGCCCAGGCGCTCGGTGCGCCAGGTGACCCGCTGCAACTGGGCGACCGTGTGCGCATCAACGACTATCTGTTCCTGATCATCGGCATCCTGCGCAACCAGCCCCGGGCGATGCTGATGCCGGTGCAGGCCAACGAGTCGCTGTTCATCCCCGCCGAAGGCATGCGCCGCATCTATGCCACACCGCAGATCGGCAACGTGATCATCCGCGCCACGCCCGGCCAGGACATGGAACGCCTTGCCAAGGACGTGGCTGGCGCCCTGAGCTCGCAGCTCTCCGACCACGATGCAGACATCCAGGTGCCCCAGCAAATGATCGACGGAATGACCCGGCAAAGCCGCACCTTTGCGTATCTGCTGCTGGCCCTGGGGGCGATTTCCCTGGTGGGCGGTGGCGTCGGGGTGATGAACGTGATGCTGATGAACGTCTCGGAGCGCCGTCGCGAGATCGGCATTCGCATGGCCCTCGGCGCACGCCAGCGCGACATCCGCAACCTGTTCCTGCTCGAAGCCGTGACCCTCACCGCCGTCGGTGCCCTGTGTGGCGCCGTGCTGGGCATGACGGCGGCCTGGTTGTACGCCTGGCTGTCGGGCTGGGAATTTGCCCTGGCGGTCGCCGCCCTGCCGCTGGGGGTGGGCAGCACGTTGCTGGTGGGGTTGTTCTTCGGCATCTACCCGGCGGTCTCCGCCTCGCGGTTGCAGCCAGTGGAGGCCCTGCGCGATGAGTAAATGGCTATGGCTGCTCGCATTCGCCAGCCTGCCCGGCATGGCCGCCGACGTGGTCATCAGACCATCGGCACCCAGCACCACTCGCAGCGGCTACGAGCGCAGCGTTTCGTTGAATGCCCAGACCACCGCCATGACCCTCGGGGATGCGGTGTACCTGGGCCTGCGCAACAACCCGGCGATCCGCAGCGCGTACCTGCAACGGGTGGCACAGAAGTTCGACCTGCGCGTGGCCGAAGATGTGTTCAACCCCAAGCTCACCCTCAACAGTTACTACCGCAGCACCCGGGGCTCCGCCGACAATACGCGCAATGCCAACGTGGCGCCCGCCACCAGCCTGCTCGGCGAGTACGGCACACGCCTGAGCATGGCCTGGACCCAGCAACTGAGCAACGCCGACCGCGCCGGTCGCTACCGCAGCGACGGCCTTGACCTGGCAATCATCCAACCGCTGCTGCGCGGTGCCGGCTGGGACGCCACCACCGCGCCGCTGCGCCTGTCGCGCCTGTCGGAACAGGCCAACCGCCTGAACCTCAAGGCCACCGTCGCGCAAACCATCAGCCAGATCATTGCCACCTACCGCGAACTGCTGCGTGCCCAGGAACAACTGAGCATCGTGCAGGATGCGCTCAAGCGTTCCGGCACCTTGCTGGAAGTGAACAAGGCGCTGATCAGTGCCGGGCGCATGGCCGAATTCGAAATCGTGCAGACCGAAGCCGATATCGCCACCCAGCAACTGGGCGTGGAAGAAGCGCAAAACCAACTGGACACCAGCCGCCTGGCGCTACTGCGTCTGCTGGCCCTGGACCTGTCCACGCCGATTCGCGCCACCGAAGCCCTGGAGGCCAGGCCCATGCAGATCGATAAGCGCCAGGCCTTCAACCTGGCGCAGACCCAGCAACCCGAATACCTCGCCGCCCTGCTCGGCAGCCAGCAGGCCGACCTCAACCTGGTGATCGCCAAGGACTCGGGTCGCTGGCAAGTGGACCTGGTGGCCGGCGCCAACCAGGTGCGCGCCAACACTGACAACGATACCGGCCGTTCCAACAACCGTACCTGGGACAGCTACGCCGGGGTGCAAGTGCAGATTCCCATCGGCGATATCAGCACGCGCCAGGCCGAAGTGCGCGCGCGAGTGAATGTGGAGGACCAGGCCATCCGCATCACCGATGCACGCCAGGAACTGGAACGCAGCGTCAACGATGTGGTGCGTGACCTCGGCACCCGCTGGCGCCAGTATGAAATTTCCCAGCGCGCCGTGGAGTTGTCGCGGCGCAAGATCGAGATCGAGCGGGAAAAACTCAGCGCCGGACGCTCCACCAACTTCCAGGTGCTGAGTTTCGAGACCGACCTGCGCAACGCCGAAAACGCGCAACTGAATGCGCTGATCGCTTATTTGAACGCCCAGACCCAGCTCGACCTGACCCTGGGCATGACGCTGGAAAGTTGGGAAATCGCCCTCAATGACTACTAATCAGAAACGCCTGCTGGGTGCTGTGTTGATCGTCCTGCTGGGCAGTGCGGGCCTGGCCTTGCGCAGCCCGGCGTCCGATCCGGGCGGTGCCAGCGAACAGTGGCTGGCCGTCAAGCCCGAAGCGCTGGAGCACCGGATCGGCCTGGTAGGCAAGATCGAGCCTGATACCACGATCACCCTCACCGCGCCCTTCGATGGCAACGTGCAAGCCAACCTGGTGGAGCAAGGTCAGCGCGTCGAGGCCGGCCAGGTGCTGTTGCGCATGGACCCGGCCACCCTGGAGGTGCAATTGCGCGAAGCGCTTTCCGCCCAGCTCAAGGCCCGGCGCACCGTGCAAGAGATGCAGGACTGGGACAGCAGCCCCGCCGTCAGCCGCGCCCGCCGCAGCCTGCGCACCGCCGAAATGACCGCCGGCAACACCCAGCGCAAACTCACCGAAAGCGAAAACCTGTTCAAGCGCGGCATCATCCCGCGCAATGAACTGGACGACCTCAGGCAACAGACCCAGCAGCAGCAACTGGATCTCGCGTCCGCCCGCAGCGAACTGCAGCAGGCCATCGACCAGGGCAAGGGCGAGTACCGCCAGATCGCCGACATGGAGCTGACCAACGCCACGGTGAAATACGACGCCCTGCACAAGCTGCTCGACGGCCAGGAGGTCAAGGCGCCGTTCTCCGGCATCGTGGTGCCGCCACCGGGCAACACCTCATCCCAGGGCGGCGGCAACAACAATGCCCCGGTGCAGGCCGGCAGCAAGGTCAGCCAGGGCCAGGTGCTGTTTGGACTGGCGAACATTGAACGACTGAAAATCACCGCCAAGGTTTCGGAGCTGGACATCAACCAGTTGCATCAGGGCCAGGCGGTGGAAGTGCTGGGCGACGGGTTTGATGGCGAGCGGCTGACCGGCTCGGTAAGCGTGGTCAGCGGCTTGGCAATTGCCAACGACAGCCAGGGCAGCGCGCAGTTTCCGGTGACCCTGTCGATCCCCAAACTCACGCCGCAGCAGTTGCAACGGGTGCGCCTGGGGATGAGTGCGCGGCTGACCATCGTGACCTACAACAATGCCCAGGCGATGGTGATTCCCAGCCAGGCAATCCAGGCGGACAACACGGTGGAGTATCGGGAGACGATGGATAAGCCGGTGGAGCGGGTGAAGGTGACCACGGGGCAATCAACCGCGCAGGGCGTCGAAGTCTTCGGCCTGAAACCCGGCCTTGTGAAGACCTCAAGATAAATGGAAAACCCTATGTGGGAGGGGCATCAGCTTTGCGGCCAGTGCCTTGGCTTGCAGCGCTACATCAGTCACCGCCGTGCTTTCCCACCACATCCCACGCAACGGCGGGCCCATGGCGAACAAGCGCTGGCTGACCTGCCCCTGTGCGTCCACCACTGCCCCCGACGCATCCGCCGCAATCCCCAACGCGAGCGGCCCAGGCTGGATCAGCCCACGCTTGAGCAACTGCCGGGGCAGCGGCCGCGCCACGCGGCGCCAGTCGTATTCAATACCGCTGGAGTTGATCAGCGCTGCGCCCGAGACCTGGGTGATGCCTTGCTCGCCGCGATAACGCAAACGAATCGTCACCCCTTCACCCGAAGGTTCCAACCCCTTGAACGACGCCGCCCGGATCCGCAACCGCCCCTCTTCGTGCAAGCGCGCCACCAACTGCGCGCTCAACGGCGGCGAGCGGTGGTGATGGCTCTCCCACCAGGGCCGTACATGCCTCACGAACTGGCGCTTCTCGCGCTCGCTGGCCTGGCTCCACAGGCGCGCGATATGCACGCGCACGGTGTCCAGCGGCGCCTGCCAGTCGATGCCCTGCTCCCGTGCAAGCGCGCATTGCCGGCGCACCTCGCGCAGCAACTGCCGAGGGCTGCGCAGGCGGTGGTCCTCCCCAAGGAAATCCCCCCAGGCCGGCGGTTGCCGCCGCACATGGGGCAGCAGGCCGTGACGCGAGAACACCTCGATCGGCCCGCGATGCCCGGCCTGTTCCAGGGACACCACGGCGTCGACCATGGTCAGCCCGGAACCGATGATCAGCACCGGCGCCTGCGGGTCGATCCGGCGCATCGCGCTCACGTCCCACGGGTCCACCGCCGCCGCGTTCAGCCCGCTGGATTCAGTCTGCGGTGTACGCGCCGCCGGGAACATGCCGGTAGCCAGTACCGCAAACGCGCCACGCAGTTGCTGGCCGTTATCGAGGGTCAGCAGGGTTGGGCCTTCATCCACTTGCAGGTCGACTACCTCACTACGCACATGCTCCACGCTGGATGCGGACTGCGCCTTCGCCTCGGCCAAACGTTGCTGGGCATACAAGCCGAATATCCCGCGTGGCGGGAACAGTTCGCTGATCGGCACGTGTTGCTGGTCGGACTCAGGCCAGCCGCCGGCACCGATGTAGTCGGTGAGCCATTGGGTCAGGTCGTCAGGGTTGTCCGGGTCGACACTCATGCGCGCCGCGTTGCCGTTCAGGGTGTGGCCCAGTTCGACGGCGCTATAGGCCTCGCCCCGGCCCAGCTCGGCACGCGGTTCGATCACCAGCACCCGGCGCGCGCCCGGCAGGCGCAGCAGTTGCACGGCCAGCATCGTGCCGCTCAGGCCGCCGCCGATGATCAGGACATCAGCGTTGCGGATGGATTCAGTCATGCGAAGTCGCCCTTACTGTTTGCCCAGGTAAATGTCATGCAGATCGCCCCGCGCCAGCAGTTCAGCGGCGCTGCCACTCAAGGCCACGCGCCCAGTATCCAATACGTAGCCGTGGGACGCATAGTTCAGCGCGACGTTGATGTTCTGCTCGGCGATCAGGAAGCTCACCTGCTGCTCACGGTTGAGCTGCGCGATGATCGCGAAAATCTCCTGCACGATCATAGGCGCCAACCCCATGGACGGCTCGTCGAGCAGTACCAAAGTAGGACGGGTCATCAACGCCCGGCCGATGGCGACCATCTGCTGCTCGCCGCCGGAGGTGAGGCCGGCGCGGGTATGGCGCTTGGTCTTGAGCCGTGGGAACCAGGCGTAGACGCGTTCCAGGTCGTGCTCCAGGTCCCGGCGACTCAGGCGTCGCACAAAGCCGCCGCTGCGCAGGTTGTCTTCCACGCTCAGTTGGCCGAACACATGGCGGCCTTCCAACACGTGCACCATGCCCTGGCGCACGCGCTGGCTGGGGTCGATGCCGGCCAGGTCGGCACCGGCGTATTCGATCACGCCGCGGCTGACCTCGGCCCGCTCGGCACGTACCAGCCCGGAGATGGCCTTGAGCGTGGTGCTCTTGCCGGCGCCATTGGCACCGAGCAAGGCCACAATGGCGCCCTTGGGCACGCTCAGCGACACTCCGGCCACCGCGAGGATCGCGCCGTCGTAGATCACTTCGATATCGTTGACCGTCAGCAGCGACGACTGCGCGGCATCGGTGGCGGGCTGGCGCATGATTTATTCGTCCCCGGTACAGGTGCGTGGCGTCAGGCCTTTTTCCTTGGCGAACGCTGCCGACTTTTCATCGATCAACGGGCGCAACAACCCACGGTCGGCGGCGATCCACTCACTGATCAGCGTCCAGTTGGCGCCGTCCCACTGCTGCACCCGCGCCGAGCCGCCGCCTTCGTGATCGCGGCACGACAGCTTGAGGTTCTGCATCAGGCCCAGGTAGCCCATGTCCTTCAAGCGCGCATCGTCGATGTTCAGGTGTTCCAGGCCCCAGCGGCCTTCTTCGCCGTTGAGTGGGCGCTTGCCGAACTTGGCCTGGCCGGTGCGGATTGCCTCCACCGCCACGGCGGCGTTCACCAGGCCGGAGTTGTAGTAGACGCTGCCGAAGTTCTTCAGGTCCTTGAGGTCACTGTGGCCCTTGTCGAGGATGTATTGCTTGAGACGTTTGTGGATCTCGAAATCAGCGCCGGCCGGGTATGGCGTAAGGGCCAGGTAGCCCTTGGCGGCGGCGCCTGCGGGCAATACGTCTTCACTGGAGCTGGCCCAGATGTCGCCGATGATGTGGTCCACCGGAAAGCCGAAGCGCGCGGCGGTCTTCACCGCCACCGGCGTGGACACGCCCCAGGTGCGCAGGAACACCCAGTCCGGGTTGGCCTGGCGCACCTGGCGCCATTGCGCAGACTGCTCGTTGCCGGGGTCGGCGACCGGGATCTGGATGTTTTCGAAGCCGTATTTTTCCGCCAGCAACTTGAGCGGGCCGAGGGTTTCGCGACCGTAGGCCGAGTCGTGGTAGACCGTGGCGATCTTCTTGCCCTTGAGCTTGTCGAAACCGCCTTCACGCTGTGCGATGTAGTTCACCAGCGTCGACGCTTCGCTGTAGAACGTCAGCATCACCGGGAAGTTATACGGGAACACCGTGCCGTCGGTGGCTTCGGTGCGGCCGTAGCCGAGGGTGATCAGCGGGATCTTGTCCACCTCGGCCCGCTCGCTCAGCGCATACGCCGCCGGCGCGCCATTGGGCTGGTACACCGCGACAGGCGCGCCATCCAGGCCATGCTTGAAGCGCTCGTAGCACTCGATGCCCTTCTCTGCCGTCCACTCGGTCTCGCATTCCTGCCACACCAGCTTGACGCCGTTGATGCCACCTTCGACCTCGTTGATGTAACGCAGGTAATCGATCATCCCGGCCCACACCTGCACGCCGCTGGACGCATAGGCGCCCACACGATAGGTCGCCAGGGGAATGAATTGCTGGTCCGGCGAGGCCATTGCCTGGGGGACTGCACCGGCCAAGGTTGCCAGCGCAAAGGCAGCGCCGACCAGGGAACGTTTCAAGGATGCACGCATAGGGATTCTCTTAAGGGAATGTCAGAAACGCAGCGGCCACTGCCGCACGCGGTCACGCAGGTTGTGCAACAGGCGAATCAAGCCCTCGGGTTCCTTGATCAGGAACACGATGATCAACACGCCAAAGATGATTTTCTGCAGGTTCTGCAACTGCCCCGCATCCACCGAGCCGCCGAACAACGCCTGCCCGGCATGGCTGAGGAAGATCGGCAGCAAACTGATGAACGCCGCCCCGACAAAGTTGCCGGCGATGCTGCCCATGCCGCCGATAATGATGATGAACAGGATCTGGAAGGAGCGATTGATATCAAAGCTACTGGCGCTGGCGGTGCCCAGGTAGGCGAAGGCCCACAGCGCACCGGCTATGCCCAGGTAGAACGAACTGACCGCGAACGCCAGGCGCTTGTAGCGCACCACCGGAATGCCGACCACGGCGGCGGCGGTGTCCATGTCGCGGATCGCCATCCAGTTGCGGCCGACCTGGCTGCGCACCAGGTTGATCGCGGTCCAGGTCAGCAGCAGTACCGTGACCAGGGTCAGCAGGTAGCGGCCCAGCGGTGTGTTGAGGTCATGGCCGAACAGCGCCAGCCTGGGCGCAGAAATGGTCCCCGACGAACCGTAGTTGTAGAACCAGGGAAACTTGACGAACAGCCACTCCAGGAAAAACTGCGCGGCCAGGGTGGTGACCATCAGGTAGAAGCCCTTGATCCGCGAGCTGGGCAGGCCGAACAGCAGGCCGACCAACGCACTGATGACCCCGCCGCCGAGCAGCGCCACCGGCAACCCCAGCTCCGGCAGGCGCAGCAGAAAACCGTAGGTGGCAAACGCACCGACGGCCATGAAGCCGGCCGCGCCCACCGAGGTCTGCCCGGTATAGCCGGTGAGCAGGTTCAGGCCCAGCCCGGCCAATGACAGCACCAGAAACGGGATCAGGATCGCGTTCAGCCAATAGTCATTGCCCCACAGCGGCACCCCGATAAAGGCCAGTGCCAGCAGGCCAATCAAGGCCCAGGGGATGCGCCGCTGAATCAGCAGCAACGGCGCGGTGTGTTGTGCAAGAGGGATCGACATGTTTCAGACTCGCTCGATGGCGCGCTCGCCGAACAGGCCGGCGGGGCGGATATACAGGAAGGCCAGGGCCAGAACATAGGCGAACCATGGCGTGATACCGCCGCCGATCAACGGGCCGATGTACACCTCGGCAAGGTTCTCCGCCGCGCCGACAATCAGCCCGCCGACAATCGCCCCGCCAATCGAGGTAAAGCCGCCGATGATCAACACCGGCAATGCCTTGAGCACCACCAGCGACAACGAGAACTGCACCCCCTGGCGCGCGCCCCACAGCAGCCCGGCCACCAGCCCGACGATGCCGGCCACCGCCCAGACGATCTGCCAGATGCGGTTGAGGTTGATGCCGATGGACAGCGCCGCCGTGGTGTCATCCGCCACCGCGCGCAGCGACACGCCGATGCGGGTCTTGTTGAACAGCAGCGCCAGCACCGTCACCAGCACCACCGCAGCGGCGGCAGCGATCAGGTCGAACTGGCTGAGCATCAGCGGGCCGACGAACAGCGGTACGTCGTCGATGCCCAGGTCCAGCGCCCGCACCTGGGAGCCCATCAACCCCTGGGCCAGGCCTTCGATAATGAACGACAGGCCCAGCGTGGCCATGAACAAGGTGATCTGCGAACGGTTCACCAATGGCCGCAGCACCAGGCGCTCGATCAGCAAGGCGCCGACACTCATCACAATCACCGTGAGCAGCAACGCCAGGGCAAACGGCACGCCCTGGTCATGCAGGCTGACGAACGTCAGTGCAGCAAACAGCAGCATCGCGCCCTGGGCAAAATTGAACACGCCACTGGCCTTGTAGATCAGCACGAAGCCGATGGCGACCAACGAATACATGGTGCCGGCGAGCAGGCCGCCGAGCAGGGTTTCAAAGAAAAACGTCATCAGTGCACCACTCCCAGGTAAGCCGCGATCACCTCGGGGTTGGCCTGCACTTGCGCCGGCGTGCCGTCGCCGACCTTGCGCCCGTAGTCGAGCACCACCACATGGTCGGACAGGCCCATGACCACGCCCATGTCGTGTTCGATCAACACCACGGTGGTGCCGAGGTCGCGGTTGACGTCGGCAACGAAGCGCGCCATTTCCTGTTTTTCCTCGGCGTTCATGCCGGCCATGGGCTCGTCCAGCAGCAACAAGCTCGGCCCTGCGATCAACGCCCGGCCCAGTTCCACACGTTTTTGCAGGCCGTAGGACAGGTTGCCCACCAGCACATCGCGGTGGGCTTGCAGCTCCAGGAATTCGAGAATGCCTTGGGCGCGCAACCGGAACGCTTCGGCTTCCCGGCGTGCGCGAGGCAAGCCCAGGGCCTGTTCGATAAAGCTGCTGCGCATATGCCGCGACAGGCCGGTGAGGATGTTATCGAGCACGCTCATCTTCTTGAACAGCGCGTTGTTCTGGAACGTGCGCCCAATGCCGCGGCGCGCGGCGCCCAACGGATCGATACGGTGGAAGTGCTGGTCTTCGAAGACAATCTCGCCGGCATCGAAGCGATACACGCCATTGAGCACATTGAGCAGCGAACTCTTGCCGGCACCATTCGGCCCGATCAACGCGCAGATCTCGCCGCGCAACACCTCGAAGGACAAGGCATTGATCGCCTTGACCCCCTTGAACGACAGCGAGATATCCCGCACCTGCAAAATGGCCTGGCTCATGCGATGTCCCGTTTGAATTCCGCCAGCCACACCGGTGAAGGGGCGGCTTTGACGGGTTGCCAGATGTACGCCAGGCGCTGGAAACCCAGGAGCCGGCGCACGCGGTTTTTCAGCAGGCGCCGCAGGCCGCTTTGCGGGTGGGCGATGGCCCAGTCGCATAAGCGTCGGCGCCAGGTGCCGTGGGGCGCCAGGCGGCTTTCGATCTCGTCGGCCAGGTGCTGCAAGCGTGCGGGCGACAACAGCAGGCCGGTGGGTGCGACTTCGCTGCGGTCGCGCCGCGCCGAGGCCAGGCTTTCAGGGAAGGCCAGACCGTGACCGCTGTTCAGCCATTGCTCCAGCACCACCGCCAGACCGCCCTGCCAGTGGGTGCCCTCTTCGCTCCACAACAGGGTTTCACCCGTGGGCTGCCACCAGCGTGCCAAGTGTTGCGTCGGCGCCAACGGGCCGAGCAACTGCGCAAAATCCAACAAGTTGGCCGACTGCCAGTGCCGCGCAGTCTGGCGGCACTGCACATAGGAATGGGTCGGGCGAATGCGCCACAGGTGGTGTTGCAGCGCCTCGGGCTCCAGGTCATCGGCCAGGGTCAGCACCTGCGCGCCGATGGATTGCGCCGCCAGGGCCAGCAACAGCAGGTTCGGCTCGAACGCCCCGCTGAGGGCCAGCCGCGATTGCTCGCTGACCCCCTGCTGGCGCAAGCCATCGGCCAGGCGCTCCACATCGCGCAAGGCGTCGATCCAGCGCCATGCGTACCACTGCCCCTGGCGCTTGTGGCGCAGGGCGGTGTGCAGCGGCGTGATCTGCGCCCAGTGGCGCAGTTGTTCCAGAGCCTTGGGCAGGTGGCCGAGCCATTCGGCGGGCCACTCCACGGCCAGTGGGCGTTTGAGTTCGTGCACGCTCATAGGGGTAGTGCTCCTATTGGTGTGTGTGCGTGCGGTGGTCCGCTGGCTGGATTATTTGGATCAACACCGATTTACTGTGGGAGGGGGCTTGCCCCCGATGGCGGTGTGTCAGTCACAAGTGCTTTGACTGGACTGCCGCTATCGGGGGCAAGCCCCCTCCCACATTGGTTATGTGCGCGTCAGATAAATTGCGGTAGCCGGCACCAGGGTGGTTGGAGGCCAACCTTGCGCCGTCGCCAAACAACTTCTCGCGCAACGTGCCCTGGGCATACTCGGTCTTGTACACCCCGCGCTTCTGCAACTCCGGCACCAGCAGGTCCACGGCGTCGATGAAGGTCTCGTGGGTCAGGGCGTAGGCCAGGTTGAAGCCGTCCACATCGGTCTCTTCGACCCATTCCTGCAACAGGTCCGCGACGGTTTCCGGGCCGCCGACGAACAGCGGGCCAAAGCCGCCGATACCGACCCAGTCGGCCAGCTCATTCGGGGTCCAGACCTTGTTCGGATCGGCCGTAGAGAACGCCTCTACCGCCGATTGAATGGCGTTGGTATGCACGTGCCTGAGTGGCTCATCCGGTTTGAATTGGCTGAAGTCGATGCCGGTCCAGCCGGAAATCAGCGCCATGGCGCCTTCATAGCTGACATAGGATTTGTACTCCTCGAACTTGGCTTTGGCCTTGGCATCGGTTTCGCCGACGATCACCGTCTGCAAGTTGAAGATCAGGATTTTCTTCGGATCGCGCCCGGCTTCGGCCGCACGTCGGCGGATGTCGGCCACGGTCTTTTTCAGCAGCACCTTGGACGGCGCGGCAACGAAGACGCACTCGGCCTGTTCGGCGGCGAACTGCTTGCCACGGCTCGACGCGCCCGCCTGGTAGAGCACTGGCGTGCGCTGCGGCGACGGTTCGCAGAGGTGAATGCCGGGCACCTGGAAGTGTTTGCCGACGTGGCGGATCTCGTGGATCTTGCTCGGGTCGCTGAAAATCCGCCGTTCGCGGTCACGCAACACGGCGCCCTCCTCCCAACTGCCTTCCCAGAGTTTGTAGCAGACCTCCAGGTATTCCTCGGCGTAGTCGTAGCGCGCATCGTGCTCGGTCTGGGCCTTCTGGCCGAGATTCTTGGCGCCGCTTTCCAGGTAGGAGGTGACGATGTTCCAGCCGATGCGGCCCTTGGTCAGGTGGTCCAGGGTCGAGAGACGGCGGGCGAACGGGTACGGATGTTCGAACGACAACGAAGCGGTCAGGCCGAAGCCCAGGTGTTCGGTGACCAAGGCCATCGGTGCGATCAGCGACAGCGGGTCGTTGACCGGCACTTGGGTGGCCTGGCGAATCGCCGCGTCGCCGTTGCCGTTGTACACGTCATAGATGCCCAGCACGTCGGCGATAAACAGGCCGTCGAACTTGCCGCGTTCAAGGATCCTGGCGAGGTCGGTCCAATATTCCAGGTCCTTGTACTGCCACGAACGGTCACGCGGATGCGCCCACAGGCCCGGCGACTGGTGGCCGACACAATTCATGTCGAAGGCGTTCAAGCGGATTTCACGGGACATCAAAGCACTCCGTTGAGGTGGTAATTGCCGACGATCTGGTACTTCGTACGCAGCGGGTCATCAAGGCTCGACGGCAGTGCGGTGCGTTGGCCGGTGAGTTCGAACTCGGCGTTGCTCGCGGCGATCAGCGCCTCTGCGGCGGCGATTTGCGCTTCGGTCAACGCCACCGGGCCTGGATGGGTTTCGGCGCGTTCAAACAAGGCCGCGGCCACATCGACGCGAATCTGCAAGTCGCCGAAGCGGCTGATCACGTAGGGGTCAGTGCTGTTTTCAACGTGACGGCGGGTGCTGTCCAGCAGTTGGCGCGCAAGGGTCAGTGCAGTCATGGGTGAGGTTCCTCAGTTCCAGGCGTGGCGCGCAGGTTTTACGCCGTTGAGCACATAGTTGCCGATCAGGTGGTATTTCCAGCGCGCCGGGTCGTGCAGAGTGTGGGTGCGTGCATTGCGCCAGAAGCGGTCGAGGTTGTGCTTGCCGGTGACCGAGCGGGTGCCGGCCAGTTCGAACAGTTTGCTGCTGGCGAGCAAGGCGGTTTCGGCAGAAAGGACTTTGGCTTGGGCGACCACCAGTGAGGCGTGGGCGACGCTGTCTTCGCCGGGCTCGGCGAGGGCGCGGTCCACGGCTTCCCCCGCTTTGGCGAGGATGGCTTCGGTGCCGTGCACGCGCCATTCCAGGTCGCCGATGGCGGCGATGGTGAACGGGTCCTGCCAGCCGTGATCCTGTTGGCTGTCGATCCAGGGCCGCGCCTGGCGTGCGTAGATTTTCGCCTGCTCCAACGCGCCAACGGCAATACCGGTATCGACCGCCGCCTGAATGATCTGCGAGATCGGGCCGTTGGCAGTGGGCTGGTCGAAGGCCAGGTGGGCCGGGATTACCGCGCTCAAGGGCACGCTGACGCCATCGAGGGTCACGCCGCCGCTGGCGGTGGTGCGCTGGCCGAAGCCGTCCCAGCTGTCGATCACGTTCAGGCCGGGCGCGTCGCGTTCGACAAAGGCAATAAAGGCCTGGCCGTCTTCATTGTTGCCGACGGTGGGCACCAGATGGGCGAACAGCGCGCCGGTGCAGTAGAACTTCTCGCCGTTGATTTGCGCGGTGTCGCCATGGAAGCGAATCTGCGTGTCGAAGGTGCCGGCGTTCTTGCTCTTGGCTTCGGAGAAGGCGTTGCCGAAGCGATAGCCCTGGAGGACTTTGCCGAAGTAGTACCGTTTTTGTGCCTCGGTCGCGGTTTGCAGCAGGATGTCCACCACGCCCAGGTGGTTCTGCGGAATCTGCCCCAGGGACGGATCGGCGGCGGAGATCAGCTTGATTACCTCGGCCACGGTCACATAGGACACGCCTGCGCCGCCGTACGCTTTGGGAATAGTGATGCCCCACAGGCCGCTCGCGGAGAACTCGTCGAGCTCGGCCACCGGCAGGCGCCGCTCACGGTCGCGCGCACTGGCCTCGACGGCAAAGCGTTTGGCCAGGCGCGTGGCGACCTCGATGGCTTCCGCGTCCGAGCGGATGATATGGGCAGGGTGTTGAGGGTGGGCTGACATGGGCCGACTCCAGGCTCCGAGGGGATTACCTGGGTGATTGCAGGAGTCGTGCCTGAATGTGACAGTCCATGAAACCGGCTGATTGCCTTGTAGAAAACGGAGCAACACATCACTGAAATCAGCAAACTGCCTGACAAGTGTTGCTCCAGCAACAGTCTCCTGTTGATTAAAATGTGGGACTGACGCTTATTAAAATTTTAATCCTCGATCGTATACACAGCTTCTGCCGAGTGGTTAACATTGTTGACGATATAGCTGGCGGTAGCAGTCGTTGCGGGAGAAGCAAAGAGCGCATCAAAAAGTTTAAATTCAAGCATCTGGTCGATATCAGTGACCGTCGCTTGCGAGAAGAAAATCCATTGACCATCGGTAGAAACCTGAACATAAACCACGTCCCCAACTGCAATCCCTGGATACAGCGGTATGCAGAGCCGTGCTCTGTTACCTGCAATTGCTGCACGAGAAATAACATTGTTACTTGAGGGCACAATAGAGGGGGCAGAAAGCAGGTCAGAGCGAGATACTAGAATTCCGTTCATTAATAAATCCTCACTAATTAAAGTCAAAGGTGCGCCCTGCCGTATTTGGTACGAATATCGATTTTAAAACCACTGTACAAAAACAAGGCAAGTGAAACTAAAGCGCCCTTCAAATATAAACAGGGAACTCAAAAAAGTAAGCTGTGAACTTTGACAGTTGACAAACTAAATAACGACATTCCGTACAAACTTTACTGCGACGCCCCCATCATTGCGATAGGCATGAGGCTGATGGCTGGCAAACATGAAAAACTCGCCCGTACCAATTGTCTTGTCTTCACCTGCCAACACCAGAGTCAAGCAACCCTCAAAGACAAACAGCTGCTCGCTCCAGCCTTCAAGGTCTGGGTCCGGGCAGTAGCGATCGCCAGGTTCAAGGCGCCACTCCCAGAGTTCGACTTCACGCCGCGCCGTGGCCTTGGCCAGCAACACCGCCTTGCTGCCGGGAATTTCACCGGCCCAGGCCAGCTCATTGATACGGCTATGGTCACGCACATCCGGCGCCTGGATCAGGTCGCTGAAAGCCGCGTCCAACGCTTCGGCCACGCGGTCGAGGGTGGACAGGCTGACGTTCTTTTCCCCCGCCTCGATGGCCACCAGCATGCGCCGGCTGACCCCGGATTTTTCCGAGAGCGCGGTCTGGCTGAGGTCGGCGGCATGGCGCAGGCGACGGACGTTCTGGCTGACGTGCTGCAGGACCGAAGCCCGGTGGGGATTTTCTTTGTGCACTATATTGCTCAATGGGTGGGTGTGCGCAGTATACTGCCCAGCGTGCGGCGCATTGTGCGGTCCGTGCCTTTCCCTTGCAAGACCGAGCCGCCATGACCACCCCGACCGCCTCCCCACGTTTCAACCGTTTCAGCAAAGCCGAATGCATCCTGGTGGTGATCACCATGATCTGGGGCGGCACGTTTTTGCTGGTGCAACATGCGATGACGGTCAGTGGGCCGATGTTTTTTGTCGGTTTGCGCTTTGCGGCCGCAGCGATTGTGGTGGGGTTCTTTTCCTTGCGCACGTTGCGCGACCTGACGCTGTTCGAATTGAAGGCCGGGGTGTTTATCGGTGTGGCGATCATGTTTGGCTACGGGCTGCAAACCATTGGCTTGCAGACCATCTTGAGCAGTCAATCGGCGTTTATCACCGCGTTATATGTGCCGTTCGTACCGCTGTTGCAATGGCTGGTGCTGGGCCGGCGCCCGGGGTTGATGCCGAGCATCGGTATTATGCTGGCGTTTACCGGCTTGATGCTGCTGACCGGGCCGGCGGGGGCTTCGCTGAATTTCAGTCCCGGTGAAATCGCCACGTTGATCGGTGCAGTGGCAATCGCAGCGGAGATCATCCTGATCAGCGCCTTTGCCGGGCAGGTGGACGTGCGTCGGGTGACCGTGGTGCAACTGGCCACGGCGTCGTTGCTGTCGTTCCTGATGGTGGTGCCAATGGGCGAGGCGTTGCCGGGGTTTTCGTGGTTGCTGCTGTTCAGCGCGGTGGGGCTGGGCTTGACCAGTGCGGTGATCCAGGTGGCGATGAATTGGGCGCAGCAAAGTGTTTCGCCGACCCGCGCCACGTTGATTTATGCCGGTGAGCCGGTGTGGGCCGGCGTGGTCGGTCGGATCGCCGGGGAACGCTTCCCGCCGATCGCGATGGTGGGGGCGGCGTTGATTGTGTTGGCGGTGATTGTCAGCGAGATGAAGACCAAGGGGCAGAAGGCCCTGGAATTGCGCGATGAGAGGGAACAGGAACAGCAGGGATAAGGTCCGAATACTTGCAGTGGCTGTCAGATCGCCATCGCGGGCAAGCCCGGCTCCCACAGGGGGGGCGGTGTCGCTTGCCCGAATCGGGTTACCTGAAACAATGCCAAATGGGCGATTTCGGCTTAGCTTGTAGGATCCTGCCACATCTTGCCGTTTGGTGATCGTGAAAGCGGCACGTATGATGCATCCCAAACTCCCGCAGATTAGAAGCCTATGTCCCTGATAGTTCTACTGCTTCTGCCGTTCATTGGCAGCTGTCTGGCGGCCTTGCTGCCGCACAATGCACGTAACACCGAATCCCTGCTGGCCGGCCTGGTGGCCCTGGTCGGCACTATTCAAGTCGCCCTGCTCTACCCCCAGATCGCCCACGGTGGCGTGATCCGCGAAGAATTCATGTGGTTGCCCAGCCTCGGGCTGAACTTAGTGCTGCGCATGGATGGGTTTGCCTGGCTGTTCTCGATGCTGGTGCTGGGCATCGGCACGCTGGTGTCGCTGTATGCGCGCTATTACATGTCGCCGGACGATCCGGTGCCGCGCTTCTTCGCGTTTTTCCTGGCCTTCATGGGGGCCATGCTCGGGCTGGTGATCTCCGGCAACCTGATCCAGGTCGTGTTCTTCTGGGAACTGACCAGCCTGTTCTCGTTCCTGCTGATCGGCTACTGGCACCACCGCGCCGATGCGCGCCGTGGGGCGTACATGGCGCTGATGGTCACCGGCGCCGGCGGCCTGTGCCTGCTGGCGGGCGTAATGTTGCTGGGGCATATCGTCGGCAGCTATGACCTGGACCAGGTACTGGCGGCGGGCGAGCAGATCCGCGCGCATTCGCTGTACCCGGTCATGCTGGCCCTGGTGCTGATCGGCGCCTTGAGCAAAAGCGCGCAGTTCCCCTTCCACTTCTGGCTGCCCCACGCGATGGCGGCCCCTACGCCGGTGTCGGCGTACCTGCATTCGGCAACGATGGTGAAGGCCGGCGTGTTCCTGCTGGCCCGCCTGTGGCCGTCGCTGTCCGGCAGCGAAGAATGGTTCTGGATCGTCGGCGGTGCCGGCGCCCTTACCCTCCTCCTCGGCGCTTACTGCGCCATGTTCCAGAATGATCTCAAGGGCCTGCTGGCCTACTCCACCATCAGCCACCTCGGGCTGATCACCTTGCTGCTGGGTCTCAACAGCCCGCTGGCGGCCGTCGCAGCCGTGTTCCACATCCTCAACCACGCCACGTTCAAGGCTTCGCTGTTCATGGCCGCGGGCATCATCGACCATGAAAGTGGCACGCGGGACATCCGCAAGCTCAGCGGGCTGGTGCGGTTGATCCCGTTTACCGCGACCCTGGCGATGGTGGCCAGTGCGTCCATGGCCGGCGTGCCGTTGCTCAATGGTTTCCTGTCCAAAGAGATGTTCTTCGCCGAAACCGTGTTCATCACCTCGACGGCCTGGGTGGAGTTCGCCCTGCCGTTGATCGCGACCATCGCCGGTACCTTCAGCGTGGCCTACGCCCTGCGCTTCACCGTCGACGTGTTCTTCGGCCCGACCGCGACCAACCTGCCGCACACTCCCCACGAACCGCCACGCTGGATGCGCGCACCGGTCGAGTTGCTGGTGTTCACCTGCCTGCTGGTGGGGATCTTCCCGGCCCAGGTGGTCGGCTCGATCCTCGCCGCCGCCGCGCTGCCGGTAGTGGGTGGCGTGCTGCCGGAATACAGCCTGGCGATCTGGCACGGCTGGAACGCACCAATGATCATGAGCCTGGTGGCCATGTCCGGCGGCGTGGTGCTGTACCTGCTGCTGCGCAAGCAACTCAAGCGTGGCCGCTTCAAGTACCCGCCGGTGATCAGCTACTTCAACGGCAAGCGCGGCTTCGAGCGCAGCCTGGTGGTGATGATGCGCGGCGTGCGCAGGATCGAGAAACGCATCAGCACCAAGCGCCTGCAGACCCAATTGTTCCTGCTGGTGCTGGTGGCGGTGATCGGCGGCATGATCCCGATGCTCAACAGTGGCCTCAGTTGGGGCGACCGCCCGAAGATCCCGGGCTCCATCGTGTTCGTCACCCTGTGGCTGCTGGCGATTGCCTGTGCCCTCGGCGCCGCCTGGCAAGCCAAGTACCACCGGCTGGCGGCCCTGACCATGGTCAGCGTGTGCGGCCTGATGACCTGCGTGACCTTCGTATGGTTCTCGGCGCCGGACCTGGCGCTGACCCAGTTGGTGGTCGAAGTGGTGACCACCGTGCTGATCCTGCTCGGCCTGCGCTGGCTGCCACGGCGGATCGAAGAGGTGTCGCCACTGCCCAGCTCGCTGCGCAAGGCGCGCATCCGTCGCCTGCGTGACTTCCTGTTGTCGACCGTGGTGGGCGGTGGCATGGCGTTGCTGTCCTACGCGATGCTGACGCGCCAGACGCCCAACGATATTTCTTCGTTCTACCTCAGCCGCG
Organism: Pseudomonas sp. DR208; assembly: GCF_019823005.1. Lineage (NCBI taxonomy): Bacteria > Pseudomonadati > Pseudomonadota > Gammaproteobacteria > Pseudomonadales > Pseudomonadaceae > Pseudomonas > Pseudomonas sp. DR208. The sequence continues at coordinate 2,778,732 of NZ_CP081944.1, read as the reverse complement.
CCCTGCCCGAAGGCGGCGGCAGCAATGTGGTGAACGTGATGCTGGTGGACTTCCGGGGCTTCGACACCCTGGGCGAAATCACCGTACTCGGCGCCGTGGCGCTGACGGTGTACGCCCTGCTGCGGCGCTTCCGCCCGTCAAAAGAGAGCATGGAGTTGCCGCCGCAACAGCGCCAGTTGGCGCCGGACGTGGCCACCGACCTGGTCAACCCGCGCCAGGCCAGCGACACCGCCCTGGGCTTCATGATGGTGCCGGCGGTGCTGGTGCGCCTGCTGCTGCCGATTGCGCTGGTGGTGTCGTTCTACCTGTTCATGCGCGGCCACAACCAACCGGGTGGCGGGTTTGTCGCCGGGCTGGTGATGTCGGTGGCGTTCATCCTGCAATACATGGTCGCCGGTACGCAGTGGGTCGAGGCGCAGATGAGCCTGCGGCCGATGCGCTGGATGGGCTTCGGGCTGCTGTCGGCAACCCTGACCGGGCTCGGCGCGCTGATTGCCGGCTACCCGTTCCTCACCACTCACACCTGGCATTTCAGCCTGCCGCTGCTCGGCGATATCCATATCGCCAGCGCGCTGTTCTTCGACGTCGGCGTGTACGCCATGGTCGTCGGCTCGACGCTGCTGATGCTCACCGCCCTCGGTCACCAGTCCGTGCGGGCCCATAAACCGAGCAACCAGGCCAAAGTGGTTGCCGCAACGGAAGGAGCCGCCTGATGGAAGAAGTCATCGCAATTGCCATTGGAGTCCTGGCGGCTTCCGGCGTCTGGTTGATCCTGCGGCCACGGACCTTCCAGGTGGTGATGGGCCTGTGCCTGCTTTCGTACGGCGTCAACCTGTTCATTTTCAGCATGGGCAGCCTGTTTATCGGCAAGGAGCCGATCATCAAGGACGGCGTGCCGCAGGACCTGCTCAACTACACCGATCCGCTGCCCCAGGCCCTGGTGCTTACGGCCATCGTGATCAGCTTCGCCATGACCGCGTTGTTCCTGGTGGTGCTGCTCGCCTCCCGGGGCCTGACCGGCACCGACCATGTGGACGGCCGGGAGCCCAAGGAATGAATTGGGTGAATCAACTGATCGTCGCACCGATCCTGCTGCCGTTGCTGACCGCCGCGCTGATGCTGATGCTTGGCGAAAAGCGCCGCCCGCTCAAGGCGAAAATCAATCTGTTCTCCAGCGTCATCGGCCTGGGCATCGCCATCCTGCTGCTGTACTGGACGCAAAAAGGCGGCCCAGGCTCGATTGGGGTTTACCTGCCGGGCAACTGGCAGGTGCCATTCGGCATTGTGCTGGTGGTGGACCAACTCTCGGCGCTGATGCTGGTACTCACCGGGATCATCGGCGTGAGTGCGCTGCTGTTCGCCATGGCCCGTTGGGATCGTGCGGGCACCAGCTTCCACGCACTGTTCCAGATCCAGATGATGGGGTTGTACGGCGCCTTCCTCACGGCGGACCTGTTCAACCTGTTCGTGTTCTTCGAAGTGCTGCTGGCGGCCTCCTATGGCCTGATGCTGCATGGCTCCGGGCGTGCGCGGGTGTCTTCGGGGTTGCATTACATTGCGATCAACCTGTTGGCGTCTTCGCTGTTCCTGATTGGCGCGGCGATGATCTACGGTGTCACCGGCACGCTGAACTTCGCTGACCTGGCGCTGAAAATCCCGCTGGTGCCGGAGGCCGATCGCGGCCTGTTGCATGCCGGTGCGGCGATCCTGGCGACGGCGTTCCTGGCCAAGGCCGGCATGTGGCCGCTGAACTTCTGGCTGGCGCCCGCCTACTCCTCGGCCAGTGCGCCAGTGGCGGCGATGTTTGCGATCATGACCAAGGTCGGCGTGTACACCGTGCTGCGCCTGTGGACGCTGCTGTTCTCCGGCCAGGCCGGTGCTTCGGCGCTGTTTGGCGGGGATTGGCTGGTGTATGGCGGCATGGCGACCATCATTTGCGCGGCGCTGGCGATGGTGGCGGCGCAGCGCCTGGAGCGCATGGCCAGCTTAAGCATCCTGGTGTCGGCGGGGATCTTGCTGTCCGCCGTCGGTTTCGCCCAACCAAGCCTGACGGCGGGCGCGCTGTTCTATCTGGTCAGTTCCACCTTGGCCTTGAGCGCGCTGTTCCTGCTGGCTGAATTGATCGAACGGTCACGCTCGGCCAACGACCTGCCGCTGGACGAAGAGATCGATGCGTTGCCCAAGGCCATGGAATCCCTGCACCCGCGCCCTGGCGTCAACCTCGATGATGAGCAGCAAGCCGTGGTCGGCCAGGTGATTCCCTGGACCATGGCGTTCCTGGGCTTGAGCTTTATCGCCTGCGCCCTGCTGATCATAGGTATGCCGCCGCTCTCCGGGTTTATCGGCAAGCTCAGTCTGTTGAGTGCGCTGGTCAATCCGCTGGGCCTGGGTGTGAGTATTGACGAACCGATCCGGCCAGCCGCCTGGGGCTTGGTGGCGTTGTTGATTCTCTCCGGCCTGGCCTCGTTGATTGCCTTCGCACGCTTGGGCATCCAGCGCTTCTGGACCCCGGAAGAACGCCCTTCGCCGCTACTGCGTCGCTATGAATGCGTGCCGATTTTCTTCCTGCTGGGCTTGAGCATCCTGCTGACCTTCAAGGCGGAACCACTGCTGCGCTACACCCAGGCCACTGCCGTGAGCCTGAACAACCCCGAGCACTATGTGATGGCGGTGATGGCCACGCGTCCGGTGCCGAGCCCCGAAGCCCAGGCCGCCGCCCTGGAGGTGCAACCATGAAGCGATTGTTCCCTGCTCCGTGGCTGTCCCTGGCGCTGTGGGTGCTGTGGCTGGTGCTGAACCTGTCGGTCAGCCCGGGCAACCTGCTGCTGGGTGCACTGCTGGGCTTTCTTGCGCCGCTGCTGATGGCACCGTTGCGACCACTGCCGATCCGCATCCGTCGCCCCGGCGTGATCATCCGCCTGTTTTTCCTGGTGGGCCGTGACGTGATCGTCTCCAACCTGCAAGTGGCCTGGGGCGTGCTGACCTGCGGCTCCCGCCCACCGCGTTCGCGCTTCATCAGGATTCCCCTGGACCTGCGCGACCCCAACGGCCTCGCCGCGCTGTCGATGATCACCACCGTGGTGCCCGGCACCATCTGGTCGGAACTGGCGCTGGACCGCAGCATCCTGCTCTTGCACGTATTCGACCTGGACGATGAGGCGCCCTTCATCGAGCACTTCAAGACCACCTACGAACGGCCCCTGATGGAGATCTTCGAATGAGCGCGCTGCTCTCCAATGCGATCCTGTTCAGCCTGTTCCTGTTCTCCCTGGCCATGGTGCTGACGCTTATCCGCCTGTTCAAAGGCCCGTCAGCCCAGGACCGGGTACTGGCGCTGGACTACCTGTACATCCTGGCGATGTTGATGATGCTGGTGCTGGGTATCCGGTATGCCAGTGACACCTACTTTGAAGCGGCGCTGCTGATCGCGCTGTTCGGCTTCGTCGGCTCGTTTGCCCTGGCGAAATTCCTGCTGCGTGGGGAGGTGATTGAATGATGCCGTTATGGATGGAAATCGTCGTGGCCGTGCTGCTGGTGCTCAGCAGTGTATTTGCATTGATTGGCGCGATCGGGTTGCTGCGCATGAAGGACTTCTTCCAGCGCATGCACCCGCCGGCACTCGCATCGACGCTGGGAGCGTGGTGTGTGGCGTTGGCGTCGATCATTTATTTTTCGGTGCTCAAGTCCGGGCCGGTGTTGCACGGGTGGTTGATTCCGATTCTGCTGTCGATCACCGTGCCGGTGACCACGTTGCTGTTGGCGCGCACGGCGTTGTTCCGCAAGCGCATGGCTGGGGATGATGTACCCGCCGAAGTCAGCAGCCGCCGCTGAGTCCTCAGAAACAAAAAGGTCCAAATGTGGGAGGGGGCTTGCCCCCGATAGCGGTGGGTCAGCTACGGATATACTGGCTGACACACTGCCATCGGGGGCAAGCCCCCTCCCACATTTTGAACTGTGTCAGGCGAAAGATCGGATTCTGGTCGCCAGTTCAGCCAATTCGGCATCATCCGCCCGCACATGGTCATGGGACGAGATATAGCCTTCATACGCCTCGAAGAACTTGTCCACCTTCGAACTCAACGGCTTGAAGGTACTGTCGCCGCCGGTTCCATGCATGGGAAACAGCTTCGCATGCAGGTGATCCACGCCATACCCTTCCAAGATCATCCCGGTGCGCGCCACATCGGGAAACGCACGGTCGATCTGAAGCGCGGTTTTCTTCGCTGCAACGGCAAGCCCGGCCAACACCTCATCCGACTGCGCAAACGCATAGCTGCCGTAGTGCTGCTTGGGGATCACCACACTGAACCCCGGGGTGTTGGGGAAGATCGACAGGAAGGCCATGTGCTGTTCGTCTTCCCACAGGATGTGCGCCGGGGAAGTCTTTTGGACGATGCTGCAGAAAATACACGTCATTCGAGTCTCCATCAGTGGTTCTTGGTGCCCTTCAAATAGCACAACTTCCATTACAAGATAGGCGAGCCAAACCTGCGAAACCGTGGCATCCAATCACCCAGAATCTGTGCCGACGCCAGCACATGATGCGCCCGCCCAATCAACAGCCGACGCGGCACAACGCCGATATACCGTGAGTCATCGCTGTTATCGCGATTGTCCCCCAGCATGAAGTAACTGCCGGCCGGCACCACCACCGGCCCGAAACTGCGCATCGCTCGCACCGTCGGCATGAACTGCACCGTGCGCTGCCGGTTGGCCGCCAACTCGTTCAGCTTGATTCCTGGCACCGTATGGCCGGGCAGGATGGGTTCGCTGATGTCCTGCGCGTCGCTGTAGGTGGCAGGCACGCCGTTGACCCACAACACCTCATCTTTCATTTCCAGGGTGTCACCGGGAATGCCGACGATGCGCTTGATCAGACGCATGCCGTCCTTGGGCGACGAGAACGTCACCACATCACCGCGCCGGGGGTTATCGAGCTTGACCAGGGAAATGTCCGTGAGCGGCAGCTTGAGGTCGTAGGCCACCCGGTTCACCAACACTACATCGCCCTCCAGCAAGGTCGGGCGCATGGAGCCGGAGGGAATGGGATTCCAGTCCGCCAGGGAGGTACGGAAAACGCCGAAGCACAACCAGAAAATGATTGCGTAACGGTAACGGATCAACCAACTTCGCATACATCCTCGCACGGCAGACAGGGGCATCAGGGTTGTTTCCCAGACGCCCGGTTGTTACACGCGAGGATTAAATCAACATTAGCGTCCAAGCGCACAAAAAGGAGTTTTCGCCATGGATATCAAATGCTCAGTGTTTATCGCCGCCAGCGTCGACGGCTTCATCGCCCGCCCGGACGGCGATATCGACTGGTTGCACCGGCCGGAGTATGAAACCGCCGAGTTGAACGGTGTGACTTATGAAGGCTTTGTCGCCACGGTGGATGCGCTGGTGATGGGACGCAAGACCCTGGAGAAGGTGTTGTCCTTTGCGGAGTGGCCCTATGAGGGTATCCCGGTGATTGCCCTGTCTCGCCAGCAGTTGCAGATTCCGACACATCTGGAGGGCAAGATCGAGGTCATGGCGGGAGACGTGACCACACTGGTGGCAACGTTAGCCGAGCGCGGTATGAAGCACCTTTATATCGACGGTGGCCAGACGATCCAGGCGTTTCTTGAAGCGGGCCTGATCGAGGAGTTGATCATCACACGCATACCAGTGTTGCTGGGCAAAGGCGTTTGTTTGTTCAGCCAGATGGGCAGCGAGCAAGAACTTCGTCATCTCGGCACGTATGTATCGGACAATGGATTTGTGCAGAGCCGCTATCAAGTATCGCTGTCGTAGCAATTGCAAAGCCAGCGTGCAATGGAGGTGGGCGAATCGATATATGGCAGACACTCTGTTATCGCGACATAGGTATCAGCACAACTTTCAATATCGCGCGTAACTGTAGCGAGCGGGCTTGCCACAGGGCGCTCATCACCCGCCCTGCCAGCTACCACAGTCGATCGAATAAGCCGTTAAACCGATGTGCAAAAAAACGCCCCGAACCAGTCGGGGCGTTTTTCATTCAGCGTTTACCAATCAAGCCTGATCAGCCAACCGCCACGTCGTCCCACCCTTCCCGTCTTCCAACACCACGCCCATGGCGGTGAGTTGGTCGCGGAGTCGGTCGGATTCCGCCCAGTCCTTGTTGGCACGTGCAGTCAAACGCGCCTGTATCAGCGCATCCACCTCAGCCGCATCCACGCGCCCTTCGGCACCGGCTTGCAGGAAATCCTCAGGCTTCATTTGCAGAACCCCCAGCACGCTGGCCAGTTCTTTCAAGCGCGCCGCCAGACCCGCCGCCGCATCAAGATCGCTCTCACGCAAACGGTTGATCTCGCGCACCATTTCGAACAGCACCGCGCAGGCTTCCGGAGTGCCGAAGTCGTCGTTCATCACTTCGGTGAAGCGTGCGACGAAGGCTTCGCCGCCGGCCGGCGCCACGGCCGGCAGGCCTTTCAACGCGTGGTAGAACCGCTCCAGGGCGCCCTTGGCGTCCTTGAGGTTGTCTTCCGAGTAGTTGATGGCGCTGCGGTAGTGGCTCGATACCAGCAGGTAACGCACAACCTCGGGGTGGTACTTTTCCAGTACGTCGCGGATGGTGAAGAAGTTGTTCAAGGACTTGGACATCTTCTCGCCATTGATGCGGATCATGCCGCAGTGCATCCAGGCGTTGGCGTAAGTCTTGCCGGTGGCGGCTTCGCTCTGGGCGATTTCGTTTTCATGGTGCGGGAACTCGAGGTCGCTGCCGCCGCCATGAATGTCGAAAGTCTCACCCAGGCAGCAGGTGGACATCACCGAGCATTCGATGTGCCAGCCCGGACGTCCGGCGCCCCATGGCGACTCCCAGCTCGGCTCGCCGGGCTTGGTGGCTTTCCACAGCACGAAATCCAGCGGGTCTTGCTTGGCTTCGTCGACTTCGATGCGGGCGCCGATGCGCAGGTCTTCGATTTTCTTGCGCGACAGCTTGCCGTAGCCCATGAACTTGGCGACGCGGTAGTACACGTCGCCATTGCCCGGCGCGTAGGCGTAACCCTTGTCGATCAGGGTCTGGATCATCGCGTGCATGCCCGGGATGTGATCCGTGGCACGCGGTTCCATGTCCGGCTTGAGGATGTTGAGGCGGGCCTCGTCCTCGTGCATCGCGGCGATCATGCGCTCGGTCAGCGCGTCGAACGACTCGCCATTTTCGTTGGCGCGGTTGATGATCTTGTCGTCGATGTCGGTGATGTTGCGCACATAGGTCAGGTCATAGCCGCTGAAACGCAACCAGCGGGTCACCAGGTCGAAGGCCACCATACTGCGGCCGTGGCCGATGTGGCAGTAGTCGTACACGGTCATGCCGCACACGTACATGCGCACCTTGTTGCCGTCCAGCGGCTTGAAGACTTCTTTGGTCTTGCTGAGTGTGTTGTAGATCGTTAACACGACAATTCCCTTAAGACAGAATCACTGACCCCACGAATCACGCAAGGTCACGGTGCGGTTGAATACCGGGCGACCTGGTTTCGAGTCCTTGATATCCGCGCAGAAGTAACCTTCGCGCTCGAACTGGAAACGGTCTTCCGGCTGTGCTTCACCCAACGAGGGTTCGGCACGACAACCCGTAAGTACTTGCAGGGAGTCAGGGTTGATGTTGTCGAGGAAACTGGCGCTGTCTTCAGCCTTTTCAGGGTTTGGCGAGCGGAACAGGCGATCGTACAGACGCACTTCGCACTCGATGCTGGCCGCCGCCGGGACCCAGTGGATCACGCCCTTGACCTTGCGGCCTTCGGGGTTCTTGCCCAGGGTTTCCGGGTCATACGAGCAACGCAGTTCGACGATGTTGCCATCGGCGTCCTTGATTGCTTCGTCGGCACGGATCACGTAGCTGCCGCGCAGGCGCACTTCGCCGTTTGGCTCCAGGCGCTTGTAGCCTTTTGGCGGTTCTTCCATGAAGTCATCGCGGTCGATGTAGATTTCACGGGCGAACGGCAGCTTGCGCACGCCGAGTTCTTCTTTTTGCGGATGACGCGGCAGTTCAAGGTGGTCGACCTTGTCTTCCGGGTAGTTGGTGATCACGACCTTCAACGGGCGCAGCACGCACATGGCACGTGGGGCGTTGGCGTCGAGGTCCTGGCGGATGCTGAACTCGAGCATGCCGTAGTCGACCACGCCGTCGGAACGGTTGGTGCCGACCATCTCGCAGAAGTTGCGGATCGACGCCGGCGTGTAGCCGCGACGGCGGAAGCCCGAGAGCGTCGACATGCGTGGGTCGTCCCAGCCGTGTACGTGCTTTTCATCGACCAGTTGCTTGAGCTTGCGCTTGCTGGTGATGGTGTAGTTCAGGTTCAGGCGGCTGAACTCGTACTGACGCGGGTGCGCCGGCACCGGCAGGCTGTCGAGGAACCATTCGTACAGCGGGCGATGGCTTTCGAACTCCAGGGTGCAGATCGAGTGGGTAATACCTTCGATGGCGTCCGACTGGCCGTGGGTGAAGTCGTAGTTCGGGTAGATGCACCACTTGTCGCCCGTCTGGTGGTGATGGGCGTGGCGGATGCGGTACATGATCGGGTCGCGCAGGTTCATGTTCGGCGAGGCCATGTCGATCTTGGCGCGCAGTACGCGGGCGCCGTCCGGGAACTCACCGGCGCGCATGCGGGCGAACCAGTCGAGGTTCTCTTCTACCGAACGGTCGCGGAACGGGCTGTTCTTGCCCGGCTCGGTCAGGGTGCCACGGTATTCCTTGGCCTGCTCCGGGGTCAGGTCGTCGACGTAGGCCTTGCCGGCCTTGATCAGCTCGACGGCCCAATCGTGCAGTTGGTCGAAGTACTGCGAGGCATAGCGCACTTCACCGGACCATTCGAAACCCAACCACTTCACGTCGCTTTCAATGGCGTCGATGTATTCCTGGTCTTCCTTGGCCGGGTTGGTGTCGTCGAAACGCAGGTGCGTGACGCCACCGAATTCCTGGGCCAGGCCGAAGTTCACACAGATCGACTTGGCGTGACCGATGTGCAGGTAGCCGTTGGGCTCTGGCGGGAAGCGGGTGACGATCTGCGTGTGCTTGCCCGAATCCAGGTCCGCCTGGATGATCGGGCGCAGGAAATTGACCGGGACGGCAGGTCCGGCCTTGGAATTCGAGGTAGGGTCGACAGTGGGCTTGCTCATAGGATCCTTGAACAGACAAGTACGTGGCCGGGCTAGGCCGACAAAACAAAGGGCTTATCATAGCTGATGCTGTCAAGCCGCTGACAGGGTTGCGGTGCATTTAACGCACCAGTGGTAAAAAACCACCTCGAAATTCCTGCAGGTCACGCTAAACTGCGCGCCTTGGCCGCAGTTTCGCCATACCGGTCGTGGTGCCCCGGGCACCCAAACCCACGAATTCCCTGAAAAGAGTAGCCAACATGACTCAAGTCAAACTGACCACCAACCACGGTGACATCGTCATCGAGCTCAACGCCGAGAAAGCGCCGATCACCGTCGCCAACTTCATCGAGTACGTGAACGCCGGCCACTACGAAAACACCGTTTTCCACCGTGTCATCGGCAACTTCATGATCCAGGGCGGCGGTTTCGAGCCTGGCATGAAAGAAAAGAAAGACAAGCGCCCAAGCATCCAGAACGAAGCGGACAACGGCCTTTCCAACGACAAGTACACCGTCGCCATGGCCCGTACCATGGAGCCGCATTCGGCCTCCGCGCAGTTCTTCATCAACGTGGCCGACAACGCCTTCCTGAACCACAGCGGCAAGAACGTGCAGGGCTGGGGCTACGCTGTATTCGGTAAAGTCACCGAAGGCCAGGACGTCGTCGACAAGATCAAAGGCGTGCAGACCACCGGTAAAGCCGGTCACCAGGACGTTCCGGTAGAAGACGTGATCGTCGAGAAAGCCGAGATCGTTGGGTGATATTGCTGATTTCAGATTTGCATCTGATCGATACGCGCCCGGACATCACCCGGGCGTTTCTGGATCTGCTCCACGGCCGCGCCCGTGGCGCCCAGGCGTTGTACATTCTGGGGGACTTCTTCGAAGCCTGGATTGGCGACGATGGGATGACACCGTTTCAGCGCTCCATTTGCGCAGCCCTGCGCGAACTGAGCGACAGCGGCACTCCGATTTTCATCATGCACGGCAATCGCGATTTCCTGATCGGCAAGGCGTTCTGCAAAGCGGCAGGCGCCAGCTTGCTCAAGGACCCGAGTGTCGTCCAGCTCCATGGCGAGCCCGTGCTGTTGATGCACGGCGACAGCCTCTGCACCCGCGACGTCGGCTATATGAAGCTGCGGCGCATCCTGCGTAACCCGATCGTGCTGTTTATCCTGCGCCACCTTCCTTTGAGCACCCGCCATAAGCTGGCGCGCAAGCTGCGCAGTGAAAGCCGGGCGCAGACGCGCATGAAAGCCAACGACATTGTGGATGTGACGCCCGAGGAAGTGCCGCGGGTGATGCAGCAGTTCGGCGTGCGCACCCTGGTCCACGGCCACACCCACCGCCCCGCCATTCACAAGTTGCAGATTGGCGACCAGGCCGCCAAGCGCATTGTGCTGGGGGATTGGGACAAGCAGGGCTGGGCGCTGCAGGTGGATGAGCAAGGGTTTCAGTTGGCGGCGTTTGACTTCGTCAATCCGCAATTGGCGTTGCCCGGCGCCTGAACCTCAGACACCACAAATCCAATGTGAACAAAGATCCAAATGTGGGAGGGGCGGTGCGACGATTCGACTTGCCCCCGATGGCGGCGGCACACTCAACATATTTGTTGGCTGAACCACTGCTATCGGGGGCAAGCCCCCTCCCACATTGAATTGTATTTCAACCTTTACTGATCAGTGGCCTGAGGCCTCCGGCCCTGCCTTGGCGCCAAACGGCGGCTTGGCCAGCCACACCAGCAGCATCAACCCCATGAACATCCACCCCAGCAACGTGAAGTAATCCACGGTGGACATCATGTATGCCTGGCTGGTGAGGATCTGGTCCAGCTGCGTATAGGCCTTCTGCCCTGCCCCACCGAGCGCCTGCAAGGCATCGCGGGTCGCCGAGTCGTAGGTGGTCATGTTCTCGCTCATGTAGGCATGGTGCTGGTCCGCCCGACGAATCCAGATCCAGGTGGTCAGCGAGGCCGCGAAGCTGCCGCCCAGGGTGCGCAGGAACGTGGCCAGGCCCGCGCCGTCGGCAATCTGGTGCGGCGGCAGGTCGGACATCAATATGCTCAAGGTTGGCATGAAGAACAGCGCCACGCCAATCCCCATGAACAGCTGCACCAGGGCGATGTGCTGGAAGTCCACTTCATTGGTGAAACCTGCGCGCATGAAGCAGCTCAAGCCAATCGCCAGGAAGGCCAGGCCCGCCAGCAGGCGCAGGTCGAACTTGTGCGCGTACTTGCCCACGAACGGCGACATCAGCACCGGCAAAATACCGATCGGCGCCACCGCCAGCCCGGCCCAGGTCGCGGTGTAGCCCATCTGGGTCTGCAACCATTGCGGCAGGATCAGGTTGATGCCGAAGAAGCCTGCGTACCCCAGGATCAACACGATGGTGCCGATGCGGAAGTTGCGGTAGGCAAACAGCTTCAGGTTGACCACCGGGTGTTTGTCGGTGAGTTCCCAGATGATGAACACCGCCAGGGCAATCACCGAAATCGCCGCGCCCACGATAATGAAGTTGGATTCGAACCAGTCCAGGTCATTGCCCTTGTCGAGAATGATCTGCAAGGCGCCCACGCCGACGATCAAGCTCAGCAACCCGACGTAGTCCATCGGCTGATAACTGGTCTGCACCGGACGTTTCTTCAACTGCGAACGCACCACCATCACCGCAAAGATACCGATGGGCACGTTGATGAAGAAGATCCACGGCCAGCTGTAGCTGTCGGTGATCCAGCCGCCGAGGATCGGCCCGGCAATCGGCGCCACCACCGTGACCATCGCCAGCAACGCCAGGGCCATGCCGCGCCTCGCCGGCGGGTAGACGGCGATCAGCAGCGTCTGGGTCATCGGGTACAACGGCCCGGCCACCAGGCCTTGTATGACGCGAAAAGCGATCAGCTCGGGCATCGACGTGGAAATACCACACAGGAACGACGCCAGCACGAACAGCATCGTCGCCCACAAGAACAGCTTGACCTCGCCAAACCGCCGGCTCAGCCAGCCGGTGAGCGGCAAGGCAATCGCGTTGCTCACCGCAAACGAGGTGATGACCCAGGTGCCCTGCTCCGAACTCACGCCCAGGTTGCCGGAAATGGTCGGCAACGCCACGTTGGCGATGGTGGTGTCGAGCACCTGCATGAAGGTCGCCAGCGACAGGCCAATGGTGGCCATCAACAGGCTGGGTGGCGTGAAGGAGGCGTTATTGCTCATCAGCGTTGCACAGCCTTGGGCGCGGCGAGGCTGTTGTCATGGATCAACTGGGTGATCATGGCGTCGGCCTCGGCGAGTTGGCGGTCATACACGTTGGTGCTGAACGAGGCCTTCTGCGGCGCCTGTTGCGCCAGTACCGGGCCGCTCTGGTCATGCAGGTCGACCTTGACCAGGGTGCTCAAGCCCACGCGCAGCGGGTGCTTGGCCAGTTCTTCGGCATTGATGTGGATACGCACCGGCACCCGTTGCACGATCTTGATCCAGTTACCCGTGGCGTTCTGCGCCGGCAGCAGGGCAAACGCGCTGCCGGTACCGGCGCCGAGGCTGTCGATGGTGCCGCTGAATTTCACGTCGCTGCCGTAGATGTCCGACTCGATGTCCACCGGCTGGCCGATGCGCATGTCACGCAGTTGGGTTTCCTTGAAGTTGGCGTCGATCCACAGCTGGTTCAGCGGGATCACCGCCATCAATGCGGTGCCCGGTTGTACGCGCTGACCCAGTTGTACGGTGCGCTTGGCCACATAGCCGGTGACCGGTGCGATCAAGGTGCTGCGCGCATTGGTCAGGTAGGCCTGGCGCAGTTGCGCGGCGGCGGCCTGCACATCCGGGTGAGAACTGATCACCGTGTCGTCCACCAACGCATTGGTGGTTTTCAGTTGTTGCTCAAGGTTGGTCAGGGCGTTTTTGGCCGCAGTGAGGCTGTCACGGGCATGGGACAGCTCCTCCTGGGAAATCGCCCCGCCCTGGGCCAGGGTTTTACGACGATTGAAGTTGTCCTGGGCGGTCTGCACGTCGGCTTTCTGCGCATTGACCTGGGCCTTCATGCCGTCGACGTTGCTGTACAGGCCGCGCACCTGGCGCACGGTGCGGGCCAGGTTGGCCTGGGCACTTTGCAGGCCGACGGCGGCGTCGTTCGGGTCGAAGTTGATCAGCACCTGGCCCTCGTGGACCAGGTCGCCATCGTCGGCGCCGATGCTGACCACGGTGCCGGTGACCAGCGGGGTGATTTCCACCACGTTGCCGTTCACGTAGGCGTCGTCGGTGCTTTCGCTGAAGCGGCCGTACAGCTCATACCAGCCCCATACGCCGACCACGGCGAGGATGACGATCAGCGCCAGGCCGATCAGCATCACCTTGCGTTTGCGTGGGTTGTTGTCTTTGGGTTGTTCGGTTGCATTGGTGTTTTCGGCAGTGGCCATGACAAATACCTCAAATTATTCCGTGCGTGTGGCGGGGGTGGTCGCTGCCACGTTGTCGGCGCTGTAGCCGCCGCCCAGGGCCTGCATCAGTTGAATCGACAGATCGATCTGCGCGGCATTCAGGGTTGCCAACTGACGCTGGGCCTGCAGCAGTTGCTGCTCGATGCTGAGCACATCCAGGTAGTTACCGATCCCGGAGCTGTAGCGCTGCACCCCGGTGTCGTAGGACTGCTGGGCAATGTCCGCGGCATGTTGCTGGGCCTGGATCTGCCGGCCGGTGTCGCGCAGTTGCGAAAGGGTGTTGCCGATATCGCCCAGGGCTTGCACCAGGGTTTTGTTGTACTGCGCCACCGCCAGGTCGTAGTCGGCGTCGCGGGCATCGAGGTCGGCACGCAGGCGGCCGCCGTCGAAGATCGGCAGCGAGATCGTCGGCGCAATGTTGAAGAAGCGGCTGGCCGACCCGAACATCGCATCCCCCAGCAACGACTCGGCCCCGGCGCTCGCGCTCAGGTTGAGGTTGGGGTAGAAGCGCGTCTTGCTGGCATCGATATTCCGGCCCGCCGATTCGACCCGCCAGCGCGCGGCGATCAGGTCCGGGCGCCGGCCCAGCAGCTCGGCCGGCAGCACCGAGGGCACGGCCACCGCGCTGGGTTTCAGCACGTTGGGCCGGGCCAGTTCACTGCCACGGTCCGGGCCTTTGCCAAGCAATACGGCCAGGGCGATCTTGGCGCTTTGCAGCTGTTTTTCCGCGTCGATCAGTTGCGACTGGGCGCTGGCTTCCAGGCTTTCGGTCTGCTGGTACTGGTACTGGCTGTCGATGCCCGAATTCAGCCGGCGCTTGCCCAGGTCGAGCATCTGCCGGGTGCGCTTGAGGTCGTCGTTGGCCAGGTCGCGCACGATATGGGCCTGGCCCAGGTCGCTGTAGGCCTTGGCGACGTTGGCCGCCAGGGTCAGGCGCGCGGCCTGCTGGTCGACCTGGGCAGCACGCGCCTCACCCAACGCGGCTTCCCAGGCCGCACGCTGGCCGCCCCAGAGGTCGAAGGTGTAATTGAAGCTGGCGCCGATATTGCGCACCGTCGAATAGGCATCGCCCTGCCCGCGTGGGTCCTGGTCCTTGGCCAGGCGCGAGCGGGTCACACCGGCGCTGGCATCCAGGGTCGGCATGCGCGCTGCGTCGGCAGCGTAGGCGGCGGCTTCGGCCTGGTGGGCACGGGCGCTGGCCACTTGCATGTCCGGGCTGTTTTGCAGGGCTTCCTGGATCAGGCCGTCGAGTTGCGGGTCACCGAGGCTTTTCCACCAGTCAGCGGTCGGCCAGGCAGCGCTCGACAAGGTCACGCCGCTCAAGGTTTTACCGGTTTGCAATGTGCCGGCGTCGAGGCGTTTGCCTTGGGTGTCGAGGCCGCTGTAGTTGGCGCAACCGGCCATGCTCATGGCCACCAGCACCAGGCTGAGTGCTCGTGTGTTCATTGATTACCTACCCGCTGGATGACGATGGCGTCACCGGCAGCTACCAGAATTTTCTTGAGGATCCGCTCCAGGGTCTGCAGCTCGCCGGGCTCCAGTGCGCCGGCCAATTCGTTCATCGACTGGGCACCGATGTGCGGCAGCATGTCCGCCAGGCGCTGGCCGTCCTCGGTCAGCACCAGCCGCACCTGGCGCCGGTCCTGCTCGGAACGCTGGCGTGCCAGTAGGCCTTTCTGCTCCAGGCGGTCGAGCATGCGGGTCATGGAACCGCTGTCCAGGGACAGGTTGCGGCACAGCTCCGCCGGGGTATCCACGTCGAACTGGGCGATGATGATCAACACCTTGAACTGCGCGGCGGTCACGCCGTACGGCTCCATATGGGTGTCGATAATGCGGTCCTTGAGCAGCGCCGCCCGGCCCAGGAGCAGGCCGAGGTGGCAGTTGCGAAAGCTGTCAGGGGTGAAGTGGGGCATCGGAAGTCACCTTATTACTGCCTAGGCAGTGAATGTATGACAAGATGTTACTGCTTAGGCAGCGAATGTCAAATGGAATTATTAGCTTGCTTGGTAATGGGCGGATGAATGGCGGGGTTCTAAGGATTGCCTGATGGGGTGTGACGCCTTCGCTGAGTACTCTGAGTAGCCTTTTGACCAGTCGACCCCCTCCTTCCCATGACTTCCTTAAAACAGTTTGCTTGCCTCGCGGTCGTCACACTGGCGGGCGCATCAGCCGCCTCTGCGGCTAATTGCACAGCCACCGTCAACACCAATGAAACCCTTAATTTCGGCGCAAGTCTGTCCAGCGGCAGCCTGACAGTTCCCGCTGATACTCCCGACGGCACCGTGATTTACCAAGACACGGTGCAATCGGGTCAGAACAGCTGGAAATGCACAGGTTCCTCCCAATACGGCATCGTGATAAACCCTGCGTTAGGCTCGGTCACCAGCGGCTCGACCTACCCTATCGGCAAGACAGGCCTTTCGTTCCGCGTCTGGATCGACAGCCTGGATTACTATATGGCTGCACCTGCTTCCCTTAAGCCGAGCAGTTACGGCATCCCCCCAGGCTCGGTACGCCTGGAAATCGTCAAGTCAGGCCCGCTGTCTCCACAGGTCAAGGTCGCTGCCGGCAACCTGGGCAACTTGCAATCTGACGATCTGATCATCAGCAAGTACAACCTCACCAACCCCTTGGTGCTGAACGCTGCCTCCTGCCAGACCCCTTCCGTGCCCGTCGCCATGGGCGACGACTATCAGCTCTGGGAGTTTCGCGACGCAGGCGCAACCCCTCGCACCATTCGCTTCGACATCGGCTTGAACCAGTGCCAGACCGGTATCAATAAAGTGACCTATTCGCTCAAGGCCACCACGCCCATCGTCGACGCGGCAAAAGGTGTCGTCGCGCTCAACGGCGGCTCCACCGCCAAAGGCATCGGCCTGCAATTGATGGATGATGCCGGGCAACCTATTGCGTTTGATACCACCTACTCCTTCAGCGGTTTCACCACCACAGGCACCAATTTCAAGATTCCCTTGTCGGCCTCGTATTACCGCTTGCCCACCGGCAACGTCGAAGCCGGCAGCGCCAACACCGAAGTCACCTTTATCGTGAACTACCTGTAGCAAACTAAGGATCGTCTGATTTTTCCTACATACGGCCATCCCTAGAGTGACGGGATGCGATTAAAGAACTATCTCCACCAGATCAGCCCCGTCCTGTCCACGCCCCACGCCGCCCGCCGACTGTTGCGCATTTTTGCGCTGGTGCTGCTGGTGGGCATGCTGGGCGGCGTGTACAGCTTCCTGCTATTTACGTTCAACAACGAGATCTCCCAGCGGCGCAGCTACATGAGCAGCGCCATCGCCGAGGCCCATACCTTTTTCACCACCCGTGAAGCCCTGCTGGAAAGCCTCAGCCTGTCGGCTACACGCAAGGCCAAATTGAACCTGCCGGTGAACGATGAGGAAATCCGCCTGTTGCTCGGCAAAATCCCGGGTAAGCAATGGAGCATCTGGCTGACCCAGCGCATGCGCGACTTCCTGAAGGCCAAGCAGCTCAACCTGCTGTACGTCGGCACCGATGCCCAGGTGCTGCGACTGTACGATGCGGGTCCCGTGGCTGCGGACTTTCCCGCGCCCATGCTGGTGCAACTCAATGCCCTCAAGCAGCAGAAAACCCTGCAGGAACTCTGGCTGACCCACACCGACGGCGGCAACTCGCAGCTATATATCTTTATCCGCCTGGATGAACGCGACCTGGACTCCGGCTGGCTCGGCCTGGAAATGGATGACCGTGAAGTCTCCAAGGCGTTGAGCGACCACAGTGCTGGCGAGTTCACCATGTTCAACGCCCAAGGTATGCCCCTCTTCAGCAATAGCCGTAACCCGCCGCCCGGGCAAAACCTGCCGCACCTGCGCCAGCAGGACTTCTTCGGCTTTGTCGGCGACGGTTGGCTGCCCGAGCAATTGGTGTTGCGCAAACAGCTGAAGTCGTCGGACTGGCAGCTCACCTACTCCATCGACCTGCACGCGGTGCTCTGGGCGCTATGGCCGCAGATGCTCGGCGCCCTGCTTTTCTGCCTGCTGACCATCAGCCTGGTGGCCCTGTTGACCCGCCGACTGGAACACCGCTTCATCATCCCCGCCATCCACCGCATCCAGGCGCTGGTGGAAAGCGAGCTGTTCAGCCGCGATGTGATCCAGACTGCGCCCGTGGCCCTGTGCGTGCTGCGGCGCACGGACGGCGAAGTGGTGCTGGAAAACACCCTCGCCCGACAATGGCTCGGCCAGGCCGGCGCGCAGCTGGGGCCGGGCTGGATCCGTAATGCCTTCGATACGGACGCCCCCTGCCTCACCGACTACTTCAAAGCCGCCGATGGCCGCCACCTGTACCTGAGCTGCGCGCCCACCCGCTACAAGGGGGAAGACGTGTTGCTCTGCGCCTTCAGCGACATCAGTGCGCGCACCCAGATCGAAGCGGCGCTGGAACAGGCACGCCAATCCGCCGATGCCGCCAACGAAGCCAAGACACTGTTCCTGGCGACCATGAGCCACGAAATCCGCACGCCGCTGTATGGCGTGCTCGGTACCCTGGAGCTTCTCGCTCGTACTCGCCTGGATGCCCAGCAGAAAAGCTACCTGCATGCCATCGAAGGTTCCTCGGCGACGCTGCTGCAACTGATCTGCGATGTGCTCGACGTGTCAAAGATCGAAGCCGGCCAATTGGCCCTGGAGCTGAGTGAGTTTTGTGTGCCCAGCCTGGTGCAGGAAGTGGTGCAGGGTTACGCCGCCGCCGCACAGAGCAAGGGTTTGCAGCTGTATGCGTGCCTCGACCCGCAACTGCCGCTGCGCCTGATCGGCGATGCCAGCCGCTTGCGCCAGATCCTCAACAACCTGCTGAGCAATGCGGTCAAGTTCACTGACTCCGGGCGCGTAGTACTGCGGGTCAAAAAGCTCAGCCGTGAAGGCGAACGGGCGTGTCTGCAATGGCAAGTCTCGGACACCGGCAAAGGCATCGCCCAGGAAGACCAGGCACTGATCTTCGAGCCGTTCTACCAGACCGAAGGCAACCCCCATGTGATCGCCGGCACCGGCCTCGGCCTGCCCATTTGCCTGCGCCTGACCCACTTGATGAACGGCACCCTGCGCATGGTCAGCGAGCCGGGGCTTGGCAGCAGCTTTTCCCTGGCCGTGCCACTGGAGCAACCCGCTAGCATCGTGCCGTCGCTGCGGCCGCCGTTGGCGCAGGAGGTGGTGTATGTGCTCTCGCCTGTACGCGAACTGGCCGACAGCCTCTGCGGCTGGCTGCGCCGCTGGGGTGCCCGTGCGCAGGTCGGCCCGCCGTCCAGCGCCGAGCTGGCCGCACCCGCGGTACTGCTCGAACTGGTAGAGCGCAGCCTGGACACCTCCTGGCACGGCCCAAGGGTATTCGCCAGCAGCGATGGTGCCCACGAACCGCAATTCACCGGCGATGGCTGGCAGGTCAACCTCAACGACCTGAACGCGATCCACCAGGCGGTTCGCCACGCCCAGAACGGCCAGGCCGCACCGTCCCAGGCGCGTTGCGAGCGGCGCGACCTGCACCCCTTGCACCTGCATATCCTGGTGGCCGAAGACAACGCCATCAACCAGTTGATCCTGCGTGACCAGCTTGAAGAACTCGGTTGTACCGTAGAGCTGGCCGGCGATGGCGAAGAGGCCTTGTCGCGCTGGTACGAAGGCGCCTTCGACATCGTTCTCACTGACGTCAACATGCCCAAGCTCAATGGCTACGAACTGGCCGAAGCCCTGCGATGCCTTGGCTGCAACACCCCGATCATCGGCGCAACCGCCAATGCCCTGCGCGGTGAAGATGCCTTGTGCCTGGCGGCCGGCATGAATCACTGCCTGGTCAAACCCTTCACACTGCGAGCCTTGTTCACTGCCCTGGCTCCCTACGCACGAGCTACCCATGAAACCCTGTAGCATTCTGATCGTTGAAGACCATCCCTTTCAGCACCTGTATCTGCAGAACCTGTTCAGCGAGCTGGGGGATTTTGATGTGGTGTGCGCCAGGGACGGTGAAGCAGCGCTGGCCTGCCTGAAACAACGCGATTTCGACCTGGTGCTCACCGACTTGCTGATGCCCGGCATGGACGGTGTGCAATTTATCCAGGGCCTGGCCGCACAACCCTCACGCCCCGCGCTGGCGATCATGAGCGCCGCGTCACGGCGCATGCTGATGGGCGCGAGTCTGGTAGCGAGCAACCTGCAAGTGAAGGTGATCGGGTTGATTTCCAAGCCGGTGAATGCCGCGGCCCTGCGTTGCCTGATCGACCAGTTGCAGGCGCTGCGCCAGGTTGCCCCGGCCCAGACCCAGCCCGGCATCGATTGCCAAAGCCTGATGAATGCCCTGGACAACGGTGAACTGCACGCCTGGTTCCAACCCAAGAAAGCCCTGAGCAATGGTCGCATCGTCGCGGCCGAAGCCCTGGTGCGCTGGGTGCACCCCGAGCATGGCCTGTTGCTGCCCGGTGTGTTCCTGCCGGCATTGATCGCCTGCGACCTGGAAGAACGCCTGCTGTGGTGCGTGCTGAAACAAGCGATGGCCGCCCAAGCCACGTGGCGCCAACACGGCTATGACATCCCAGTGTCGATCAACCTGCCCACGCACCTGCTCAACAGCCACGACCTGCCCGACCGCATCCTCGCGTTCGTGCTGGAACACCAGGGTTTGCCCGCACGCTTGTGTTTCGAGCTGATGGAGTGCTCGGTACCCGATGACATCAGCAATTTCTACGCCGGCGCCTGCCGCTTGCGCATCAAGGGGTTCGGCTTGTCCCAGGACGATTTTGGCAAAGGCTACAGCTCGTACATGAACCTGGTGTCGGCGCCGTTCACCGAGGTGAAGATCGACCGTGCCCTGGTAGAGGGCTGCAACGCCAACGAAGAATTGGCCCAGGCCCTCACCAGCATCGTCAGCCTGGGACGTCAATTGGGCTTGATCGTGGTTGCCGAAGGCGTAGAAACCGCGCAAGAACTTGCACTGTTGCGTAAGATCGACTGCACTCAGGTCCAAGGTTTCCTGATCTCCCACGCCGTTTCTGCGGATCAGTTCCAGCAATTGCTGACCCACGACGGGCCAGCGAGCGCCTATTGACCCGGCTGCCGGGTGTGGAACAACACCGTTAGCTTGCGAGGTCACCGCGTCATGCATCCCCCCAATGCCTTCCTGGAGAAACTCACCAGCAGTTCACTGCGCCTGAACAAAGGCTTGCTGGTACTGGGCGTATTGGCGGTGCTGCTGCTGGGTATCACCTACCTGGGAGTGCAGCGCATGGTCAAGGAGCAGCATGAAACCTTGCAATTCCACTTCGCCCGACTGATGGAGAATATCCACGAGCAGGAAGCCTTCCTGCGCGATGTTTCGCGGGGCAGTATCCAGGGCGAACTCAACCTTTCTGCCCTGCTCCCACCCTTTGTGCAAAAGCCGCTGCCCGAAGAAGGGCCGAATATCTATGAAGGTCGCGGGCTGCCGTTTGCCCTGCCCTACAGCTTGAAAATCAACCCCGACAAAATCGCCGCCGCACACTACCCCAAGGTATTTGCCCTCGGCACCTACTTGTCGGCTTACTACAGCGCCTTCTGGGCCGCCTCCCACTATCAGTCGCCCCAGGTGATGTTGGTCAACGGCCCGGACAACTTCGACATCAGCGTGCCCGCCACCGGTCGGCTGCGCGATGGCGGTCAAGTGCCGGTCGGCGCGCTGGTGGACGTGCTGACCCAGTTGAACGAGCGCCTGCACGCACAGAATTCATCGTTGCCGGATCATCAGGTGCACTGGGAACCCTACGACCCCACGCCCGATGACAACGCTGCGCCCGTGCTGCTGGGCTATGTCGACATCAACCTGGCCCCGACCGCACTGACCATCGACGGCGCTAACACCTGGGTAGTGCTGGCATCGCTGCTGGACCTGGCCAAGGTCAATAACATCGAGCGCCTGATGCAATGGTCGATCTACGACAACTTCACCTTGATCACCCCCGCCGGCGTGGTATTGACCGGGGCGCTGAAGCCCGGCCAGGTGCTGAACGAAGGTGTGAACGTCACCCGTGACGGCCTGGTGTTCAAACTGACCAGCCAGGGCGGGCAGCCGTGGACCGCGATCTACGTGATCAGCCTGCAACGTTTCCTCGACTACGCGCGGTGGCCACTGCTGTGCCTGCTGGCCGTGGTGCTGGCGATGCTGGGCTGTGGCCGCGCCTTCAACCGTTGGTACACGGCGCGAGTGGTGTTGCCCGCCCACCAGGCCCACGCGAGCATCGCCGAAAGCGAGGCGTTCAGCCGCGCGGTCATCGACACCGCGCCGACCGGCCTGTGCGTGATCCGCCGCAGCGATCATCACGTGCTCCTGCAAAACCAGCGTGCCCAGCAATGGCAGGACGCCCGCGCATTATTCGACTTGCTCAAGCAGCAGCCGCGCACCACGCCTGGCCAGGCCGACCTTGAAAGTGACGGCCGCCACCTGCACGTGGCCTTCGTGCCCACCCGTTACCAAGGCCAGGACGCGTGGTTGTGCGCGGTGCACGATGTTACCCGGCATATCGAAGATGCTGCCGCTCTGGAGGAAGCGCGTCAGGCGGCCGATTCGGCGAACCTGGCCAAGAGTCGCTTCCTCGCGACCATGAGCCATGAAATCCGCACACCACTGTACGGCGTACTAGGCACTTTGGAGCTGCTCGGCCTGACCTCGCTCGCACCACGCCAGCAGGACTACCTGCAGACCATCCAGCGCTCCTCCACCTCCCTGTTCCAACTGATCAGCGACGTGCTGGATGTGTCAAAGATCGAAGCCGGGCAAATGACCCTCGAACTTCAGGACTTCTGCCCCCTGGAACTGAGCGAGGACAGCGTGCGCACCTACAGCGCCTTCGCCCGCGCCAAGGGCTTGCAGCTGTATGCCTGCATCGACGCGAACCTGCCGGACCGACTGCGCGGTGACCCGCAGCGTATCCGCCAGATCCTCAACAACCTGCTGAGCAACGCGATCAAGTTCACCGATAACGGGCGCGTGGTGCTGCGCCTGCGTGTCCTGCAAACCAGCGACGACCAGGTGAGCCTGCAATGGCAGGTCAGCGATTCCGGCGTGGGCATTTCCCAGGCGCAGCAACACCAGCTTTTCGACCCCTTCTACCAGGCCGAAGATGCCGCCAGCCAGGCCGGTGCCGGGCTGGGCCTGGCAATCTGCAAATGGCTGTGCGAGCTGATGCACGGCCAGTTGAATGTGGTGAGTGAGCCCGGGCTGGGCAGCAGCTTTACCTTGCAGCTCGCATTACAGGTCGTTCCCGGCAGCCTGGCCGATTGCCCGCCGTTCAGCCCCGGCCTGCCGCCTGTCTACGTACGCGCACAGGAACCCGAACGGGCGCAGCACCTGATCAACTGGCTCAATCGCCTGGGGCTTCCCAGCCGTGCGCTGTCAGCCGAGATGCCGGCTAACGCGCTGTTGGTGGATTTCGCCCAGGACCTGGCATGGCCCCGCACGCGCATCATCGCCTCGGCGGGCGGGCCCGACCCGGCTCAACCGTGCGGTGCCGACTGGAGCGTCGACGCCGACAATGTGCGCGCCATTGCCTGGGCGATTTACCGGGCGCAGCATGGCGCCGAAGCAAGCCCACGCCGCGTACCGTCCGCCAAGGCACAGCCACTGAACCTGCAGGTGCTGGTGGCCGAAGACAATGTAATCAACGCGGCCATTATCAAAGAACAATTGGAAGCCCTGGGTTGCCAGGTGGTCGTGGCGGCCAACGGCGAACAGGCGCTGATGCAGTGGCTGCCGGGACGCTTCGACCTGGTGCTGACCGACGTGAATATGCCGGTGATGAACGGCTACCAACTGACCGAAGCCTTGCGCCGACAGGATGCCGTGCTGCCGATCATCGGGGTGACCGCCAATGCCCTGCGCGAAGAAGGCGAGCATTGCGCCGCTGTCGGCATGAACGCGTGGATGGTCAAGCCCCTGAGCCTCGCCGCTTTGCGTACGCAGCTGGAACAACACTGCAAGATCGAAATACCGGCGGTGGTCGACATGCCGCCGTTGTCGCCCAGGATGCGTGAGCTGTTTGTCACCACGCTGCGCCAGGACGTACAGACTACCTTGACCGCGATGGACAATCGGGACGCCAATGGCGCGGCGCAGCAACTGCACAGCATGGCCGGCGCTCTGGGCGCGGTGCAGTTGGACGATATGGCTAGCGCCTTTGTCGGTTTGGAGCTACGCCTGACCGGCATGGCGGTCACACCGGCCCTGGCCTTGGAAGTACGGCAGCACCTTGCCCGCCTCACGGCATTGCTCGACACCCTTGAATAACTTCACTCTGGATAAAAAACCCATGGAAACCCTCAACGTAGTCATCGCAGACGATCACCCCATCGTGCTGGTCGGGGTGCGGGAACTGGTCGAGCGTGATGAGCGCTTTCGCGTGGTGGGCGAAGCCGTGTGCTCCAACGAACTGGTGACGTTGCTGGAAAACACCGAGGTGGATCTAGTGATCACCGACTTCAACATGCCGGCAGACTCGCCCTACGGCGATGGCCTGAAGCTGTTGGAATACCTGGTAAGGCACTTTCCCAGGGTGCGCGTGCTGGTGCTGACCATGATCTCCAACCCACTGATCCTCACGCGATTGCAGGAACTGGGTGTCCTCGCCGTGATCCAGAAAAACCAGCTGCACGTGGAGATCCAGGCTGCGCTCAAGGCCGTCGCGCGCGGCAACCCGATTCGCAGCAAGGGGCCGCGGCCGACCTCGGTGCTGGAGTCGTTCGACCTCGACCAGCGCTTCACCCGGTTGTCACCCAAGGAGCATGAGATTCTGCGGCTGTTTGTCTCCGGGCAAAGCGTCAATGAGATTGCCCGTGGATTGAACCGCAGCGCCAAAACCATCAGCACGCAAAAAGTCGCGGCCATGCGCAAGTTGGAAGTCAGCAGCGACCAGGACTTATTGGCTTATTGCATAGAGCGCAACTTGTTTAACTAACGTTCACTTCTAGGGATCGTCTGATGTTCCACTCAGGGCCTGCGCCTTATTGTGTTGTTTTAACCCCAACCATGGAAAAACAACATGAAGCAGTTCTCTCGCGCACTCTTGGCTCTGTCGGTATTTGCCGCAGTTAATGCATTCGCCGCCGGCGAACCCACCGCGCCAACCAAAGCCGGCAGTGGCACCATCAGTTTCACCGGCAGCATCAACAATGATGCCTGTTCCGTTGAAGGCATTGGCCTGAACAAAACCATCTCGATCAACATGGGCGAAGTGTCCATCAAGGACATGGGCACCGCGACCGCGCCAAAAGGTAGCGGCACTCTGAGCGCCGAGAACTTCGACATGAAGATCAGCTGCAACGCCGGCACCAAGGTGGCGATGATCTTCGAACCGACCAAAGGCGCAGGTTCGGGCATCGTTGCCGGCACCAAAGTGTTGAAGCTGATCGACGGCCTGGGCTCAGCCAAGAACGTCGGTATCGCGCTGCTTGACGCCAACGGCGCGCTGATCGACCTGAGCTCGCCAACCACCGCGAAGATCGAAAACACCCTGCAGGACAGCAACACCACGCTGAAATTCTCGGCCGCCTATGTCACGACGGCCGACATTGCATCCGTCGTAGCGGGTCGCGGCGACGCCACCCTGCCATTCACCCTGCAATACGAATAACCCCCAGCGTCGCGGGGCCTTCGGGCCCCGCACACCTCTCGAACGTAGTGGTAGCCATCATGTTGTTTCGTCATTCTCTTTCCCTCTGCGCGGGCCTGCTGGGCCTGCTTGCGGTCAGCCAGGCCACGGCCGGCATTTCGTTGAGCAGCACACGGCTGGTGTTCGATGGCCAGCACAAAGAAGCCGGTATCACAGTGCGTAACAACGGTGAAGACGTGCTGATCCAATCCTGGGTCGACACCGACACCGCTGCTACCGGCACCGTGCCGTTTGCCGTTACCCCACCGCTGGCACGGGTCACGGCCAATGAGCAACAGCTGTTGCGGGTGATTTATGCCGGCGCGGGCCTGCCTACTGACCGGGAGTCGGTGGTGTGGCTCAACGTGCAGGAAATCCCCCAGGCGTCGAAAACCCAGAACACCTTGCAGCTTGCCGTGCGCCAGCGCATCAAGGTGTTCTTTCGCCCCGCCGGCTTGAAAAACAACGCCTACCTGGCACCGACCGAGCTGCTCTGGCAGTTGGCCGAGCACGACGGCAAGCACGTGCTGCGGGTCACCAACCCGGGGATTTATCACGTGTCGATTGCCGACATTACCCTGCAAGCCGGTGCTGTCAGTGAACACCCGTTCGATTCGCTAATGATTGGGCCGGGCGAACTAAAAGAGTTCAATCTTAAACAACTTAATTCAAGCCAGCCGTCACGCTTGATATTCGGCAGCATTAATGACTATGGCGCGCAAGATCGTTATTCCGCGCAACTGGTTAACGGCGCGCCTACATCAGCCAGTTTGAACACAGAATCACCATAACGCGCCTGCCGTTCGCGCAGCCGCACTTTCACTGTATTTCTCTTCGCTCCGTTAGTTCGTATCGGAGGTGATATAGGGTTCCTGCATGTTTTTATTCAAGCGCGATGGATTGGCGCCGTTATTGATTGCCCTGGGCTTCACTTCATTGTGCCAGGCCGATGGCGACGAACAATTCAATACTTCGTTTTTGCAAGGTGCGGCAGCTGACGTCGATTTGCACACGCTGCTCGCCAGCAGCAGCGTACTACCCGGCACTTACCGGGTTGACCTGTACGGCAATGAAACCCTGGTTGGTCGGCGCGATATCGACTTTCACCGCAACCCGCAAAACGGCAAGGTCGAGGCCTGCCTGACCCTGGAGATACTGCAGCAAGTGGGCGTCGATATCGGCGCATTACAGGCCAGCGGCAAGCTCGTCGATACCGACCCGAATGCCTGCCTGGACCTGCCTGCCTTGATCGAGCATGCCAGCGTGCGCTACGACGTACCGCGCCTGCGCCTGCTGGTCAGCGTGCCTCAACGCGCCATGGAGCGTGGGCGGCGCGGCTACGTCGACCCTGCGCTGTGGGACGAAGGCGTGCCTGCGGCGTTCATCAATTACCAATTGAGCAGCAACCGCAACAGCACTGACGCCGATACCACGCTCTCGAATAACCTGGGCTTGCGCAACGGCATCAACCTGGGCGCGTGGCGCCTGCGCAACGAATCGAACTTCAACAGCAGCACCGACCGCCCCAGTACGTTCAAGAGCAACCGCACCTACCTGCAACATGACGTGACTGCCTTGAAGGGCCAGTTCAGTGCCGGGGATATTTTCTCGGACACCGACCTGTTCGACAGCGTGCGCTATCGCGGTCTCAAGCTGGCCTCCGACGACGGCATGCGCGCCGACAGCGAGCGTGGCTACGCGCCGATCATCCGTGGCATTGCGCAATCGAGCGCCACGGTGGAAATCCGCCAGAACAATTACATCCTCTACACCGCCAACGTGCCGCCGGGCCCGTTCGAGATCAGCGACATTTACCCCAGCGGCTCCAACGGCGACCTGGAAGTGACGGTCATCGAGGCTGACGGCCGTCGCCGGGTCACGGTGCAGGCATTTTCCAGCCTGCCGATCATGGTGCGCGAAGGCCAGTTGAAATACAGCCTCTCCGCCGGCCAGTACAACAGCAATGACGACGGGCAAGAAAAACCGCAATTTGTCAGCAGCACCCTGGCCTATGGCATCAGCAGCAACCTGTCGGGGATTGTCGGCGTACAAGCCACGCAGGACTTCCAGGCGTTGTCCGTGGGGGCTGGACGCAACACGTCGATCGGCGCGGTATCGCTGGACATGACCCACTCCGTCAGCCGCACCTTCGGCCAGCAGGTCACGGGTAACAGCGTGCGCGCGTTGTACGCCAAGACCTTTACCGGCACCGACACCAACTTCACCCTGGCGGCCTATCGGTATTCGACCGAGGGCTATCGCACCCTCGCCGACCACGTCGAGGAACTCAGCAATGAGGGCCAAAAACGCAACGGCAACTCCAAGACCCGCACCGACCTGACCATCAACCAGAGCCTGGGCCGCAACCAGCAGTTCGGCAGTGTGTACGTAAATGCCAGCGACCAGCGCTACTGGGGACGCGGCGGTTCGCAAAGCCTTTCGGCGGGCTACAGCAACTACTGGGGCGACGTGAGCTACAACCTCAGCGCCACGCATACCAAGGACGTGGGCAACTACGGGGCGTCGAACAACGACACGCTGATCAACCTGTCCGTATCCTTTCCGCTGGGCTCAAAGCCCCGCGCGCCGAGGGCCTTTATGTCGGCCAGCACGCAGAAAGGCAGCGACACCACGCAACTGGGCGTCAACGGCTACCTGACCGAAAACAGCGACACCTATTACTCATTGCAAGGCGGTAACAGCAGCACAGGCGGCAGCACCGGCTCGGCCAACCTCAGTACCCGCACCTCGCTGATGGACATCAGCGGCGGCTACAGCCAGGGCCGTGGGTACAGCGCGCAGAACCTCAACGTGGCGGGGTCGGTGGTGGCCCACCCTGGCGGTATCAACCTGGGCCAGACCGTGGGCGAGACCTTTGCGCTGGCGCACGTCGACGGCGTGCAGGGCGTGAAGATCGGCAGCTTTTCCGGGGCAAAGACCGGCCGTAACGGCTATGCGGTGATCCCCAATGCGCAGCCTTACCGGGTGAACTGGATCAGCCTGGACACCCGTGACCTGGGCGCTGACATTGAAATCGATAACGCCACCCAGCAGGTCGTGCCTCGTCGTGGGGCCGTGGTGGTGGCCCGCTATACCAGCAAGAGCGGGCGGCGCGTGCAATTTGCGCTGTTCGACGCGCATCACCAGCCCATCCCGTTTGGTGCGTCGCTGGAGAGTGTTGCGGGCAAGCAGATCGCGATGTCCGATCCTAGCGGCAAGGCATTGGCATTGATCGAAGAGGATGCCGGTACGCTGGTGATCAAGTGGGGTGACCAGCACTGCCAGGCGCCGTATACGCTGGGCGAGCGCAATAAGGCGCTGAACTATGAGCAGGCGGCCCTGACCTGCTTGCCATAAATCCATCAACGCCACTGATCAAATGTGGGAGGGGCTTGCCCCTTTCCACATTTTTGTCCCTGTGTGGCTTAGAAGTCACGTTTGTAGAAGATATCCAAGGAGCTGGCCACGCCGCTCGCCACTTCCAGGTACACCTTCTTGCTCAACAGGTAGCGCAAGGCAATGGTGCTGGCCGGTTCGAACACGCCTACCCCATACCGCAGGCTGAGTTTCTCGGTGATCTTGCCGCTGGCCACCACGGCGGTGTTATTGCCGCTGCCCTGGGTGTCGAGTTCGAAGTCCTGGATGCCCAGGTTCTTCGCCAGGTCCGAGGTGACCCCGGCACTGCCCATCAAGCCCAGGCCCAGCGCAGCCTGGGCCAGCATGTTGTTGTCTTCACCGGTGGTGCTCAGCGGACGCCCCAGCACCAGGTAGGACAGCGCCTGCTCCTGGCTCATGGCCGGTTCGGAGAAGATTTGCGTGGTGGGTTGTTCCGCGCTGCCACTGAGGCGGATACCGGCGACCACATCGCCCGTCTTGCGAATCGCTTCGATATCCAGGAATGGCTGGTCCAGCGGCCCGGCAAACAACAGCCGCGCACGCCGCACATCGAGCTTCTGGCCGTAGGCGCGGTAGCGGCCATCGTTGAGCCATAGCTCGCCCCGGGTGTCGAGGTTGTCGCCGATGTGCACCTGGCCCTGGACCTTCGCGGTGAGGCCGAAGCCCGAGAAGTTGAGCTTGTCTTCGCCCACTACCACGTTGATATCCATCGCCATGGCCATCGGTGGTTTGCCCTCCTCGGTCTGGCTGCCGATGATCACCGTGTCATCGGAAACCTTGACTGTCGACGGCGGCAGCTCGCGCACAGTGATGTCGCCACGTGGGATGTGCACGTTGCCGGCGATGGCCAGCTTGTCGTTCTTCAGGCTGATTTTCAGGTCGGGCGCCACTTCCAGCACGGCGTAAGGTTCGACCGTGACAGGCAACTGCGAGCCTTGCAAACTGAGGTCCACCACCAGGGCCTTGCCCCAGTCGACCTGACCCTTGAGGCTGCCCTGCCCGGCCTTGCCACTGTGCCAGGCGCCGTTGAGCTGCACGCTTTCGCCGGCAATCAGCGCCTGCACATTCAAGCCTTCCAGGCTGATGGGCAGTTCCGGCCCGGAGATCTCGCCGCCCACCAGGTTGACGTTGCCGTTGACCTGGGGCGCCAGCAGGCCGCCGGAGAGACGGCCATTGCCGTTGAGCTTGCCGGTGAGTTTCTCCACCATCGGCACAAACGGCCGCGCCACCGCGAGGTCGAGGCCGACCAGGCTGAAGTTGCCGGTGATCGGTTTGTTTTTCGGCAACGGGTTGATCTGTGCCTGTAACAGCAGTTCGCCGAGTTTGCCGCCCTGAAAGTTGAGCTGCGTGTCGATGCGCTTGGGGTTGAGGGTGGTTTCCAGTTTCAGCGTGTCATAGGGGAAATCCAGCCACTGGTCCTTGTCCTTGACGCGCAGGGTGCCGCCACTGGCGTCCACCGAGACCACGCCTTTGGGGCCGCTGTCCGGGAGGTCCAGTTGCAGGTCGGCATTGAGCTTGCCCTGCCAGGCGAAATCCTTGGGCAGGAACGCCGCCAGGCTGTCGATGGGGAATTGCTTGAGGTGGTAACGCAGCTTCGGCTCGGGCACCAGGCGCTGGTCTTCGCCGCACAGGCTGGCGGGGCCGGACACCCAGCAGTGCGCGGCAAATGTCAGCCTGCCATCAGCCATGCGCTCGATCTTGGCCGGAGCTTGCAGCTTCCAGTCCTGGCCACCGGCTTGGACGTCGCCACTGGCCAGGCGCCCGCGCCAGTTGCCTTTGTCGAGGTTGCCGTCCAATGCCAGGGCCAGCTTGACCAGAGGGCCGGCCAGGTCCAGTTGGACTTTCTGGTTCTTGATATCGCCCTGGGCGCTGGCCGTCAGGGTGCCGACCTGGGTGTCGCCGGCCTGGATACCGCTGCCCTTGAGGTCGATCTTCGCGCGTTGGGCGTTATCCAGCGT
Source organism: Pseudomonas sp. DR208 (assembly GCF_019823005.1). NCBI lineage: Bacteria > Pseudomonadati > Pseudomonadota > Gammaproteobacteria > Pseudomonadales > Pseudomonadaceae > Pseudomonas > Pseudomonas sp. DR208. The sequence goes on along the minus strand of NZ_CP081944.1, from coordinate 2,748,171 downwards.
GGCGTCGAGGGTCAGGCTTTGAAGGCGATTGTCGGCGAACGCCAGTTGCTGTCCATTGAGGCCGAGCTTGCCTTGGGGCGCCTTGAGGCTGCCGGCCACGTCGAGCCGGCCATTGACCTGCCCGCGCAACTGCGGCCACAACTGGGCCAGACGCGCCAGCTTGATATCGATCTGCCCGGCCAGGCGTTGTTGCAGGCTGCCGCTGCCGTTGATGCGGTTGTCGCCCAGGCGGATATCCAGGTTGGCCAGGGTCCACTGCTCGCCCGCGCCTTCGGCCTTGGCCGCCAGCACCGCGGTTTGCCCGCGGAGGCGGCCCTTGAGGTCGAGGTCGGCGTTCAGCTTGAGCTGCTCGTTCTTGAACTCGCCCTTGCTGCGCAGCGGCCCGGCCAGGGTGCCGGGCAGTTCGGCCACCCAATATGCCGGGTTCAGCGCCGACAGGTCGAGGGCCGTGTCCCAGGCAATGCCATCGGCGAATTGCAGGTTCAGGTGGCCTTCGGCCTTGCCTTGGCCGGCGGTGAGTTTCAGCTCGGGCAGGAAGATTTGCGTGAGGTCGCCACTGAACGGCGTGACCACATTGAACTTGCCCGCCGGGCCATCAAGGTCGGCCTTGAGATTGCCCAGGTAGTTGCCGTCTTTATAGGAAATCTCGCCATTGAACGTATGCAGGGTGACTTGCGGCTCGTCGATCACCGGATAGAGGCGATGCCAAGGGAAGTCCAGCCAGTCGACCTTGGCATCGGCGCTGAAGCCTTGTTGCCAGTCCAGATTGGCGCTGAGCTTGAGGCTTTGCTTGTCACCGGCATTCAGGTCCAGGCCGGCGATCTGCGCACCCTTGGCGTCGACCTTGCCTTGCAGCAGCAAGTCCACCGGGCCTTTTTCCGCCGGCAGCACGGCTTTGCCCACCAGTTGGTAGCCACGGCTCAAATCACCTTGGGCGGTGAGGTCGAGTTGATTGAGTTGCAGGGTGTCGGGCAGCTCGGCGCTAGGCTTGAAGCCGTCGGCGGTGATGTGTAATTGCGCTGGGAGGTGTTCCACCAGGGGTTGAAGTTCTCCCGTGAGCTTGGCTGGCAAATAGCCCGTGCTGTCGGCGTCAAGCTTGAGGGTCTTGAGCAGGTCGCCCTTAACCTTGAGCGCCACCTTCCAGGGTGCATCATCTGGCGCATAGGGCAGACTGAGATTACCGCTGGCGCTCAACGGCCAGTCGCCGGTGGGTTGCAGCAGGCCGGCCAGTTCCAGCACCAGGCCATCGCGTTGCAGGTGAACCGAGTCGATCTGCATACCGGCGGAGGTCCAATGCGCCGCCAGTTGCAGGCCCTTTAGCTCTTCGCTGCCGTTGAACAGCAGGCTGCCGACGCGAACGTCGCCCAACTGGATGGCCACGGGTAGCTTCAAGTCAGGCAGTGCGATGGGGCCGCTGCTTTCTTCGGCGCTCGGTGGAAATTGCAGGCTGACCTGTTCCACGTCCAAGCGGTCGATGCACAAGGTCATGCGCAACAGGCAGGCCGGCGACCAATCCAGCTTGGGCGCCTGGAGTTCGATGCGGCTGCTGTCCTGCTGCCACAGCAGATGGTCGGCGCTCCATTGGCCGCCCAGATGCCCCTGGAAATTGTCGACACTCAAGCCCGGCACGCGTGCCAACACCCAGCGGCTGCCCGCCTGGGTACCCAGCACCGCCCACACTGCCAGCAACAACACGGCAAGGCTCGCGACCACGGCCAACCCCGCTATTTTAAAACCACGCATCACAGCTCAGGCCCCATGGAAAAGTGCAATCGAATGCCGCCCGGGTCTTCCAGGGCATGGGCCAGGTCCAGGCGGATCGGGCCGACCGGCGACACCCAGCGGATACCGACGCCAACGCCGGTTTTAAGGCTTGGCATTTCCAGGGTATTGAACGAGTTGCCCTGGTCGACGAAGGTCGCGATCCGCCATTTCTCGGCGATGGAATATTGATACTCGGCGCTCAGGGCCACCATGTAGCGGCCACCGATGCGATCGCCCCGGTCATTCTCCGGCGACAGTGTCTGGTACTCATAGCCCCGTACGCTCTGGTCGCCACCGGCAAAGAAACGCAGCGATGGCGGCACCGATTTGTAGCCGTTGGTGGCACTGCCGCCCACCTGCGCACGGGCCAGGAAGCGATGGTTGTCCCACAGCGTGGTCAGGCCTTTGACCATGGCGGTGCCGTAAAGCAGGTTGGTATCGGAGCCCAGGCCTTCCTTGGCGACTTTGGTGTCGAATTGCAGGCGGTAGCCGTTGTGCGGGTCGATGCGGTTGTCGCTGCGCAGATAGGAATAGCTGACGCCCGGCATCACCAGGTTGCTCAGGCCGGAGTCATTGCCCAGGCGATATTCTTCACGCTGATACTTGAGCGAAATCACCCGGGTCCAGCCGCTGGGCAGCTTGCTGTGCCACTCGGGACCCACGGTGAGCAATTTACTCAGGGTGTCGGTATTGGCGATTTCTTCGTTCTGATAGCCACCGGCAAAGCGCAGTTTATCGGTGAGCGGTGGGTCCAGCGGTATGTCGTACCACAGGCCGACGTTCTGCCGCGGCGCCGACAGCTCGGCTTCCCAACCATAGCTGTGGCCCTGTGGGTTGACCCAGTGGCGGGTCCAGTTGGCTTTGCCACGCGGGCCGACGTCAGTGGAAAACCCCAGGCCCAGCCCCATGGTGCGCGGCTTGCGGGTCTCCAAGCGCACGGCCACCGGGATGATGTCATTGGTCGACGCGGCAGGGGCGGCGTCCACGCGCACGCCTTCAAAAAAGCCACTGGCTTGCAGGTTCTGGTTGAGTTCGGCGATCAGTTCGGAATCGTAGGGCGTGCCGCTTTTGAACGGCACCATGCGTTGCAGCAGCTCTTCGTCAAACGGCGTGTCGCCGGCGAAGCTGACTTTGCCGAATGTGTAGCGCGGGCCGCTGTCGTAGATGAGTTCGATATCGGCGACACCGGCCTTCGGGTCTACCGCGAGTTTCTGGCTTGTGAAGCGCCCGCTGAAAAAGCCGTAGCGCGAAGCCTGGTTCTGGATCAGGCGCTTGGCGTCTTCGTAATGGCCGTGGTTGAGCACGGCGCCAGCCTTGAGGTCGTTGCTGACGGGCACGCGAAAGGTCTTGAGGTCTGCGGCGGGGCCGTCGACCCGAATGGTCACGTTGCGCAAATGCACCGGTTCGCCGGGGTCGATGGTGAGGATCAGGCGCGGGTTCTTGCCGCCCTTCACTTCACTGTCGATCTGTGGCTGATAGAAGCCAAGGGCCTGGGCGGCTTTGCGCGCCTGCTCCTCGGCGCCACGGCTGAACCGCAGCAGGGCCTCTTCATCACGATCGCCCACCCCGCCGATATAGCCTTCGATGTTGGCTTTCAACGCGTCGTTCGAAGGCTTGATCCGCACGTCCAGTTCGCTTTGCGCCAACGCGCCGCAGCTTGTGAACAGCAGAATCAAGCCGCTGGTAAATCTTCCTGGAAACTTCATAGGCGCGGATGCTACACGAGCAAGGGAGACTCTTTGAACTCGGATTTATCTGAATAATTCTGTATTAAGCCGTTGCAGCATGTAACGACTGCGGATTGGGATGGAAAAACACATGTTCCAGGATCGGGCCTACCGCCACTTCACCGATTTCCTCGTAGCCCTGACGCTTATAGAACTCCAGGTAACGTGAATTCCCAGTGTCCAGCACCACACCGGATGAATGCGGGTCTTCGGCACACCAATTGTGCACGGCTTCCAGCAACTGCTCGCCGTAATGCTTACCCTGGAACTGCGGGTGAATGCCCAGCAACGGCAGTACATGTACCGACTCACTGGGCAGGCACGCCAGCACCGCGTGATGGTAGTCGAGGTAACGCCGTGTACCGCGCACGCCGGTGCTCAGCCACATGCGCAGTTGCCAGGCCCAGCTTTCGGTGATGCCCAGGCGCCGCTGCGGTGGCGCGATCAGGGCGATGCCGATCAGCCGGTCGTTGACGAACAGGCCGATGGCCGGCAGTTTCTGAAAGAAGTGCTGCTTGACCAACTCGCGCACGGTGGCGCGCACCCGTTGTTCATAACCGGGGCGCTCGGCTTCGAAGATGTAGGCGAAGGTCGGCTCATGCCGATAGGCCTGGTACAACAGGGACCGGGCCTCGCGGGAGTAACCGCTGTTGAGCAGGCGAATTTCAGCAATTGCAGTTGTAGTGTCCGGCATACCGTCAATCTCCCTGGGCGCGGCTCAAAAGGCAGCGTTCTTATGGGTACGAACCTACACAGCACGAGTCGTTCCCAGACATTAGCAGTGCATGTGCCCTACCGCCACGCTGGCCCCCGTCCGACTTGTCCGCTAGCATCGCCCTTTTGCCAGACTGGACTGCCGACCATGAAAATCGTCTCCTTCAATATCAACGGGCTGCGCGCCCGCCCTCATCAGTTGGCGGCGCTGATTGAAAAGCACCAGCCCGACGTGATCGGTTTGCAGGAAACCAAAGTCCACGATGACCAATTCCCGCTGGCCGAAGTGCAGGCCCTTGGCTATCACGTGTACTACCATGGGCAAAAAGGCCACTACGGGGTGGCGCTGCTCTCGCGCAAGGAAGCCCTGAGCGTGCACAAAGGCTTTGCCAGTGACGAAGAGGACGCCCAGCGTCGCTTTATCTGGGGCACCTTCGCCGACGCGAACGGCCACCCGGTCACCATCATGAACGGCTACTTCCCCCAGGGCGAAAGCCGCGACCACCCGACCAAGTTCCCGGCCAAGCAGCGCTTCTACGAAGACCTGCAGCAACTGCTGGAAAGCCAGTTCAGCAACGACCAGGCGCTGGTGGTGATGGGCGACGTAAACATTTCCCCGGAAGACTGCGACATCGGCATCGGTGCCGACAACGCCAAGCGTTGGCTCAAGACCGGCAAATGCAGCTTCCTGCCGGAAGAGCGCGCATGGATGGCTCGCCTGAAAAACTGGGGCCTGGTGGACAGCTTCCGCCACCTCAACCCGGACGTGGCCGACCGCTTCAGCTGGTTCGACTACCGCAGCCGGGGCTTTGAAGACGAGCCCAAGCGTGGGCTGCGCATTGACGTGATCCTGGCCTCCAATGGCCTGCTTTCGCGGGTCAAGGATGCCGGGGTGGATTACGAGCTGCGTGGGCTGGAGAAGCCTTCGGACCATGCGCCGATCTGGCTGGAACTGAGCTGATCGCAAAAAGTGGGAGTGGGCTTGCCCCTCCCACATTCAGCCTTGCGGCGCCCCCGTCACATTTATGCAACCTGCCTGTCTTATTCTCGCGGCACTCCCTTTGGCTTGAGAAGGTGCCGGCATGAGGCTGCGCGTTCTGTTACTGCTGACCGTTTTTCCCCTCTTCGCCGTATCCGCTCCCCTGCCCCTTCCCGATCAAGGCCCGGCACTGCGTATCCAGGGCTCCAATACCATTGGCGCGGCGTTGGGTCCGGCACTGGTCAAGGGGCTGATGGAGCATCAGGGCTTGCAGGCGGTGCACAGCGAACCGGGCGAAGGCGTCAATGAACAGCGTGTGATCGGCAAGACGCGCCAAGGCAAGACCGTGACCATCGAGGTCGCGGCCCACGGATCGAGCACCGGGTTCACGGCGCTGAAAAAAGCCAGCGCCGATCTCGCCGCCTCGTCTCGCCCGATCAAGGACAGTGAACTGGTCGACCTTGAACCCCTGGGCGACCTGAAAAGCCCTGAAGCCGAACAAGTGATTGCCATCGACGGCCTGGCGATCATCCTCCACCCGCAGAACCCGTTGAACACACTGAATACCGAGCAACTGGCGCAGATTTTCAATGGTGAGGTCAGTACCTGGGAGGCGCTGGGTGGAGTGGGCGGCCCCATTCATGTGTACGCACGGGATGATCAATCCGGCACCTACGACACGTTCAAGGAACTGGTATTGCGTCTGCGTGGCAAGCCGCTTGCCTCGGGTGCCAAGCGTTTCGAGTCCAGCGAGCAGCTGTCCGACGCGGTCAGCCACGACCCTCAGGGTATCGGCTTTATCGGCCTGCCCTACGTACGCCAGGCCAAAGCCGTGGCGATTGTGGATGGCGATTCACAGCCCATGCTGGCGCTCAACAGCCTGATTGCTACCGAGGATTACCCGCTGTCACGCCGGTTGTTTTTCTACCTGCCGCCGTCCGGGCATAACCCGTGGGCCAAGGCGCTGGTGGACTTTACCCAGAGCGCCAAGGGCCAGGCGATTGTGGCCGCAAACGGGTTTATTGCGCAGCAGGTGCAGGCGATCGCCGTGCAACCGCGCCCGTCGATGCCCGATGACTATCAGGGTATCGCCCGCGACGCCCAGCGCCTGACGGTGAATTTTCGCTTTGAAGAAGGCAGCGCCAGCCTGGACAACAAGGCGCGCCAGGATCTGCAAAGGGTGGTGGCGTATCTGAAGAGCCACGACAAGCTGGATAAGCAGGTGACGCTGGTGGGCTTTGGCGATGCCAAGGATGACCCGCAGCGCGCCGCGCTACTGTCAAAGTTGCGGGCGATGGCGGTGCGTCGGGAGTTGGTGAAGAACGCCGTGGTGCTGCGCGATATCCGTGGGTTGGGTGCGCAGATGCCGGTGGCGGCGAATACGGCGGATGAAGGCCGGATCAAGAATCGGCGGGTGGAGGTGTGGGTTTACTGAGGGCTGATGGGTCTTCATTGCCTGATCCGGCCTCATCGGGGTGCCCCCTCCCACATTTTGATCTGTGAACACATCCAAGTGTGGGAGGAAGCTTGCCCCCGATGCAGGCGACGCGGTGTTACTGCCCGCTGCGCATCAGCTCTTTAGGCACGTACTTGCCAATCTCGAACTTGCCGATGGCCGCCCGGTGCACTTCGTCCGGGCCGTCGGCCAGGCGCAGGGTGCGTTGCATGGCGTACATGTAGGCCAGCGGGAAGTCGTTGGAAACGCCGGCGCCGCCGTGAATCTGGATTGCGCGGTCGATCACCTTCAAGGCCACGTTCGGCGCCACTACCTTGATCTGGGCGATTTCACTCTTCGCCACTTTGTTGCCCACGGTATCCATCATGTACGCCGCTTTCAGGGTCAGCAGGCGCGCCATGTCGATCTCCATGCGTGAGTCGGCAATCTTGTCGATATTGCCACCCAACCGGGCCAGCGGCTTGCCGAACGCGGTCCGGCTGACGGAGCGTTTGCACATCAATTCCAACGCACGCTCAGCCATACCGATGGAGCGCATGCAGTGGTGGATACGGCCTGGACCGAGGCGGCCCTGGGCGATTTCGAAACCCCGGCCTTCGCCGAGCAGGACGTTTTCATAGGGTACGCGGACGTTGTCGAACAGCACCTCGGCGTGGCCGTGAGGCGCGTCGTCGTAGCCGAACACCGGCAGCGGGCGCACGATTTTCACACCCGGGGTGTCCACTGGCACCAGGATCATCGAGTGCTGCTGGTGGCGTGGCGCATCCGGGTTGCTCAGGCCCATGAAGATCAGGATCTTGCAGCGCGGATCGCAGGCCCCGGAGGTCCACCATTTCTTGCCGTTGATCACCCATTCGTCGCCCTGGCGCTCGGCGCGGGCGGCCATGTTGGTGGCGTCCGAGGAAGCGACGTCCGGCTCGGTCATGGCGAAGGCTGAGCGGATCTCACCGCGCAGCAAGGGCTCCAACCAACGTTGCTTCTGTTCTTCGTTGGCGTAGCGCACCAGCACTTCCATATTGCCGGTGTCGGGGGCGGAACAGTTGAACGGCTCCGGGCCCAGCAGGGAGCGTCCCATGATTTCGGCCAGTGGCGCGTATTCGAGGTTGGTGAGGCCGGCGCCCAGTTCGGATTCAGGCAGGAACAGGTTCCACAGGCCTTCGGCCTTCGCCTTGGCTTTCAACTCCTCCATGATTGCGGTGGGCTGCCAGCGGTCGCCTTCGCTGACCTGGCGTTCGAACACCGGCTCGGCCGGGTAAACGTAAGCGTCCATGAACGCAGTGACGCGTTCACGCAGTTCCTGAACCTTGGGCGAATAGGCGAAATCCATGAGCAGCTCCCTTCTCTGAGAGGTTGTTTAGGTCATGCAATCGATGCTAGAACAGCGTTGATAATTTACCTAGCCTATTCTCGGCGTGTATTAACATTCATCACCGATATATGATCGACGTATGGCCACCTAACAATAAGAGCGCTGCGAAATGAATCTGAGCAAGGTCGACCTCAACCTGTTTATCGTCTTTGACGCGATCTACACCGAAGCCAACCTGACCCGCGCCGGGCAGATTGTCGGCATCACCCAGCCGGCGGTGTCCAACGCGCTGGCGCGCCTGCGTGAGACCTTCAACGACCCGCTGTTCGTGCGCACCGCCCAGGGCATGGTGCCGACGCCGATGGCACAGAACATCATCGGCCCGGTGCGCAATGCGCTGTCGTTGCTGCGGGTATCAGTGCAGGAAAGCCGCATCTTCAACCCGCAACAGGCGGCCAAGACCTACCGCATCAGCATGACCGACCTCACCGAGGCGGTGATCCTGCCGTTGCTGTTCCAGCGCCTGCGCCGCCTGGCGCCCACGGTGGTGATCGAGAGTTTCCTGTCCAAGCGCCGCGAAACCACCAAGGAACTGGCCGCCGGGCGCCTGGATTTTGCCGTGGATGCGCCGCTCAACACCGACCCCCAGGTTCGCCACGTCAAGCTGATGGAAGACCGCTACGTGTGTGCCATGCGCAAGGGGCATCCGCTGGCCGGCAAGGACAAGCTCACGCTGGATGACTATCTGGGGCTGACCCACATCCATATTTCCAGCCGGCGCAACGGTCTGGGCCATGTGGACCTGGCCCTGGGCAAGATGGGTATCCAGCGCAAGATCGCCCTGCGCTCCCAGCATTACCTGATGGCCTCGCAGGTGCTGCAGCAGACCGACATGGTCATGACCGTGCCCGAGCGCTTCGCCCGCCGCCATGAACTGCACTGGTTCAACCTGCCGGTCAACGACGTACCGCCGGTGGAAACCCATCTGTACTGGCACGAAAGCACCGACCAGGACCCGGCCAACCGCTGGATGCGCGAGCAGATGATCGAGTTGTGCCAGCAGGTCACGGCCCATGAGAAGAAGCTGGATAAACAACAGGCGTGAGGTTAGCGAGCCCCCTGTGGGAGGGGGCTTGCCCCCGATGGGTCACGCCGCGACCCTTGACGTTTACGTCAACCTGCCAGTAGCTTAACGCCAAGACCTCCTTGAGCGCCCCCATGAGCACGACTTACAGCATCTCCGACCTCGCCCGCGAGCTCGACATCACCACCCGCGCCATTCGCTTCTACGAAGAACAAGGCCTGCTGGCCCCGGAACGCCGGGGCCAGGAGCGCATCTACTCGGCGCGCGACAAGGTCAGCCTCAAACTGATCCTGCGGGGCAAGCGCATCGGTTTTTCCCTGGCCGAGTGCCGCGAGCTGATCGAACTCTACGACCCCACCAGTGGCAACCACGTGCAACTCAACAGCATGCTGGCAAAAATCGCCGAGCGCCGTGAGCAGCTGGAACAGCAACTGCTGGACATCGAACAGATGAAGCTGGAACTGGACACCGCCGAAGAGCGCTGCACCCAGGCCCTGGCCCACACCCTGCGCCAGGCCGACCACTGATCAGAAGGTAATTGCCATGTCCCTCCCCTCACACGTGCGCCTGGTGGAAGTCGGCCCGCGCGATGGTTTGCAGAACGAAGCCCAACCCATCAGCGTGGCGGACAAGGTCCATTTGGTGGACGCCCTCAGCGCTGCCGGCTTGCGCTATATCGAGGTCGGCAGTTTTGTCTCGCCCAAGTGGGTGCCGCAAATGGCCGGTTCCGCCGAGGTATTTGCGCAGATCCAACGCAAGCCCGGTGTGACTTATGGTGCGCTGGCGCCGAACCTGCGCGGGTTTGAGGACGCGCTGGCGGCTGGCGTTAAGGAAGTGGCGGTGTTTGCCGCTGCGTCCGAGGCGTTTTCCCAGCGCAATATCAATTGCTCCATCAGTGAAAGCCTGGAGCGCTTCGCGCCGATCATGGCGGCGGCCAGGCAGCATGGAGTCAGCGTGCGGGGCTATGTGTCCTGCGTGCTGGGGTGCCCATATGAAGGCGAGATCGCGCCGGAACAGGTCGCGGCGGTGGCGCGGGAGTTATATGCCATGGGCTGCTACGAGGTGTCTCTGGGCGACACCATCGGCACCGGCACGGCAGGCGCCACGCGGCGGCTGTTCGAGGTGGTCGGGGCGCAGGTGCCACGGGACAAACTGGCGGGGCACTTCCATGACACCTATGGCCAGGCCATCGCGAATATCTACGCCAGCCTGCTGGAAGGCATCACGGTGTTCGACAGCTCTATCGCGGGCCTCGGCGGATGCCCCTATGCCAAGGGCGCCAGCGGTAACGTCGCCACCGAAGACGTGTTGTACCTGCTCAACGGCCTGGGCATCGAGACCGGTATCGACCTTGAGGCATTGATTGGCGCGGGGCAGCAGATCAGCAGCGTACTGGGCCGGCCAACAGGATCGCGTGTGGCCAAGGCGCGTAACGCCGGTTGAGTAGCTTAGCCGTGACAATGTGTTACCGCACGCCTACACATCGAGTAACACGGGAACATATTTTGTCGTATTTGCCGTAGGCCAATCCCTACGCAAAAATCAACTCATTGATTTTAAAGGGTTTTAAAAAGTTGGCACGGCTTCTGCTATCTCTATCGCATAACAAGAATAAAAAGCGCCAAACCTAATAAAAATAAGACGAAACGACTCTGACATAACAAAAACAACACGGCAGAGACGCAGCTAACAGATTTTTTTGGAGAAGATGTGCTTCGCAGGGTACGGCATGCCGAAACCCGCAACCGGTCAGAGAAAAATAAAACTACCTCAGGTAGCTGCCCACTGGTTGGATCATCACGAAGAAGCAGATCAGCGCTCAAAAAAATACGTTTGCTCTTGATCCCGGATGGGGGTCGCCAAAAACAGCGGTAAAGGGTAACGGTTGCCAAAAACAACAATAGACCGCCCCTCAATAATAAAAAAAGAGCACGCAACGACAAATTAAAGGGGACCCTCGGGTCCCCTTTGTGCATTCAGGGATTTACTCCTGCCCTGCCCCCAACTCCTCCATGGAAATCTCGCGCATGCGGAATTTCTGGATCTTGCCCGTTACCGTCATCGGAAACTCCTCTACGAACTTGAAGTGCTTGGGCGTCTTGAAGTGCGCGATGCGGCCCTTGCACCAGGTTTGCAGCTCCAGTTCATTGGCGACATGGCCGGGGTGGAACTTGATCCAGGCGACGATAGCCTCACCGTAGCGCGCATCCGGAATGCCGATGACCTGCACATCCGCCACCGCCGGATGGGTAAAGAAAAACTCCTCCAGCTCACGCGGGTACACGTTCTCGCCGCCGCGAATGATCATGTCCTTGTTGCGCCCGGCGATGCATACGTAGCCGTGGGCATCCATGCTTGCCAGGTCGCCGGTGTGCATCCAGCCGGCGTCGTCGATGGCCTCGCGCGTGGCGTCGGGGTTGTTCCAATAGCCGAGCATCACGCTGTAGCCACGGGTGCACAATTCGCCGATTTCTCCACGCGCCACCGTGTTGCCGTCTGCATTGATGATCTTGCTTTCCAATTGTGGCTGGGTGCGCCCGACCGTGGTCACACGGCGCTCCAGGTCATCGTCCGCTCCGGTTTGCAGCGACACCGGGCTGGTCTCGGTCATGCCATAGGCAATCTGGACCTCGCGCATGTGCAGTTCGCTGATGACCCGGCGCATCACCTCGATGGGACACGTGGCGCCAGCCATGATGCCGGTGCGCAGCGTAGACAGGTCAAAGTCGCCCAGCTGTGGGTGATCGAGCAGGGCGATGAACATGGTGGGTACGCCGTAAAGACCGGTGGCGCGTTCTTCGGCGACGGTGGTGAGGGTCAGCAGCGGGTCGAAGCCGTCGTTCGGATAGATCATGGTGGTGCCATGGGTGATGCAGCCCAGGTTACCCATGACCATGCCGAAGCAGTGATACAGCGGCACCGGGATCACCAGGCGATCTTGCGCGGTCAGGCCCAGGCTTTCGCCGACCATGTAGCCGTTATTGAGGATGTTGTGATGACTGAGGGTGGCGCCCTTGGGGAAGCCGGTGGTGCCGGAGGTGTACTGGATATTCACGGGCTGATCGAAGTGCAGGCTGGCCTGGCGACTGTGCAACTGTTCGGGCGCAATGCCAGCGCCGAGCGCGGCCAGTTGCGACCACGGCATGAACCCTGCGGGCGGGTTGGGATCGAGACTGATGAGGCCGCGCACGTCCGGTTTCAGCTCCTGCAGCATGGCGTGGTAATCGGAGCTTTTGAATGAGCCGGCGCACACCAGCCACTGACAGCCGGACTGCTTGAGCACGTAGTCCAACTCGCTGCTGCGATAGGCCGGGTTGATGTTGACCAGGATCACCCCGAGCTTGGCGCTGGCAATCTGGCTGATGCACCACTCGACGCAATTGGGTGCCCAGATGCCCAGGCGGTCGCCCGTTTGCATGCCCAGGGCCATGAACGCCCGCGCGTGCAAATCGACAGTCTCCGCCAGTTGTCGCCAGGTGTAGCGGCGTTGTTGATGACGCACCACCAGGGCCTCGCCATCGGGGAATTGCGCAACGGTTCGGTCAAAGGCTTGGCCAATCGTCATGGCCAGCAAGGTCTTGTCCTGTGAGCCGCGGCTGTAGCTCTGGTTCGGTTGTTCCATAACGACCCCTGTTGTCTTTTTTGTAGGTTGACGTAAACGTAAACTACGATTGACAGCGCCGTAACGCAAGCTTACGTTAACGTAAAGGTGAGCGCCCTCCCCTGGCGCCCCATCCACACAACAACAATGCTCACATTAAGGTGCCTGTCCATGAGTTACCCGTCCCTGAACTTCGCCCTCGGTGAAACCATCGACATGCTGCGCGACCAGGTGCAGTCCTTTGTGGGCAAGGAAATCGCGCCCCGTGCGGCGCAGATCGACATCGACAACCTGTTCCCCGCCGACCTGTGGCGCAAGTTCGGTGACATGGGCCTGCTGGGCATCACCGTGCCAGAAGAATATGGCGGTGCCGGCCTGGGTTACCTGGCCCATGTGGTGGCCATGGAAGAGATCAGCCGCGGCTCGGCTTCGGTGGCGCTGTCCTATGGCGCACACTCCAACCTGTGTGTGAACCAGATCAACCGCAACGGCAATCACGCGCAGAAACTCCAATACCTGCCCAAGCTCATCAGTGGCGAACACGTCGGCGCCCTGGCCATGAGCGAGCCAAACGCCGGCTCCGATGTGGTCTCGATGAAGCTGCGCGCCGATAAGCGCGGCGACCATTACGTACTCAACGGCAGCAAGACCTGGATCACCAACGGCCCCGATGCCAGCACCTATGTGATCTACGCCAAGACCGACCTGGAAAAAGGCCCGCACGGCATCACCGCGTTTATCGTCGAGCGCGACTGGAAGGGCTTCAGCCGCAGCAACAAGTTCGACAAGCTGGGCATGCGCGGCTCCAACACCTGCGAGCTGTTTTTCGATGAGGTGGAAGTGCCCGAAGAAAACATCCTCGGCGCGCTCAACGGCGGCGTGAAAGTGCTGATGAGCGGCCTCGACTACGAGCGCGTGGTGCTCTCCGGCGGCCCTACCGGAATCATGCAAGCGTGCATGGACCTGATCGTGCCCTACATTCACGACCGCAAGCAGTTCGGCCAGAGCATCGGCGAATTCCAGCTGATCCAGGGCAAGGTTGCCGACATGTACACCCAGCTCAACGCCAGCCGCGCCTACCTCTATGCGGTGGCCCAGGCTTGCGAGCGTGGCGAGACCACGCGCAAGGACGCCGCCGGGGTGATCCTCTACAGTGCCGAACGCGCCACGCAAATGGCCCTGGACGCGATCCAGATCCTGGGTGGCAACGGCTACATCAACGAATTCCCGGCCGGGCGCCTGCTGCGCGACGCCAAGCTGTATGAGATCGGCGCCGGCACCAGTGAAATCCGGCGGATGCTGATCGGTCGCGAACTCTTCAACGAAACCCGCTGAAGGAGCGCACCATGGCCACCTTGCACACCCAGCTCAACCCGCGTTCGGCGGAGTTTGCCGCCAACAGCGCGGCGATGCGCCAACAGGTCGACGCCCTGCACACCCTGCTCGCCCACGTGCAGCAAGGCGGCGGCGCCAAGGCACAGGAGCGACACACCTCACGCGGCAAGTTGCTGCCGCGCGAGCGTATCAATCGTTTGCTCGACCCGGGCTCGCCGTTCCTTGAACTCAGCCAACTGGCCGCCCATCAGGTGTACGGCGAAGACGTGCCGGCCGCCGGGGTGATTGCCGGGATCGGCCGCGTGGAAGGCGTCGAATGCATGATCGTCGCCAACGACGCCACGGTCAAAGGCGGCTCCTACTACCCGCTCACCGTCAAAAAACACCTGCGCGCCCAGACCATCGCCGAACAGAACCGCCTGCCGTGCATCTACCTGGTGGACTCCGGCGGCGCCAACCTGCCGCGCCAGGACGAAGTGTTTCCGGACCGCGAGCACTTCGGGCGGATCTTCTTCAACCAGGCCAACATGAGCGCCCAGGGCATCCCGCAGATTGCGGTGGTGATGGGTTCGTGCACCGCCGGTGGCGCCTATGTGCCAGCGATGGCCGACGAAGCAATCATGGTGCGCGACCAGGCCACCATCTTCCTCGCCGGTCCACCGTTGGTGAAGGCGGCGACCGGTGAAGTGGTGAGTGCCGAAGACCTCGGCGGTGCCGATGTGCACTGCAAGATTTCCGGGGTGGCCGATCACTATGCCGACAGCGATGAGCATGCACTGGCGCTGGCCCGGCGCAGCGTGGCGAACCTCAACTGGCGCAAACAAGGCCAGTTGCTGCAACGTTCGACGGTAGCTCCGCTGTACAGCAGTGAAGAGTTGTACGGCGTGATCCCGGCCGACGCCAAGCAGCCGTTTGATGTGCGCGAAGTCATTGCACGGCTGGTGGACGGTTCGGTGTTCGATGAATTCAAGGCGCTGTTTGGCACCACCCTGGTGTGCGGCTTTGCCCACCTGCACGGCTACCCGATTGCGATCCTGGCCAACAACGGGATTCTGTTTGCCGAAGCCGCGCAAAAAGGCGCGCATTTTATCGAGCTGGCCTGTCAGCGCGGCATTCCCTTGTTGTTCCTGCAGAACATCACCGGCTTCATGGTCGGCCAGAAGTACGAAGCCGGCGGCATCGCCAAGCACGGCGCCAAGCTGGTCACCGCCGTGGCCTGCGCCAAGGTGCCGAAGTTCACGGTGATCATCGGCGGCAGCTTTGGCGCGGGTAACTACGGCATGTGTGGCCGCGCCTATGACCCGCGCTTTTTGTGGATGTGGCCGAACGCACGGATTGGCGTGATGGGCGCCGAACAGGCGGCGGGGGTGCTGGTGCAGGTCAAGCGCGAGCAGGCCGAACGCGCCGGTACAGCGTTCAGCACGGAAGAAGAAGCCGCGATCAAGCAGCCGATCCTCGACCAGTACGAAACCCAGGGCCACCCCTACTACTCCAGCGCACGCCTGTGGGACGACGGTGTGATCGACCCGTTGCAGACCCGTGACGTGCTGGCGCTGGCCTTGTCCGCGTCGCTGAATGCCCCCATCGAGCCGAGCCGCTTCGGCGTGTTCCGCATGTAAATGGAGCTGTACCCCATGAGCGATTTCAACACCCTCGAACTGATCACCGATTCCCGTGGCTTTGCCACGCTGTGGCTCAGTCGTGAAGCCAAGAACAACGCGTTCAACGCCGAGATGATCCGCGAACTGATCATCGCCCTCGATCGGGTACAAGGCGATCCGTCCCTGCGCTTCCTGGTCCTGCGCGGGCGCGGCAAGCACTTCAGCGCCGGCGCCGACCTGGCCTGGATGCAGCAGTCGGCCGAGTTGGATTACCACACCAACCTGGACGATGCCCGCGAACTCGCGGAGCTGATGTACAACCTGGCCAAATTGAAAATGCCGACCCTGGCGGTGGTGCAAGGCGCGGCCTACGGGGGCGCACTCGGCTTGATCAGTTGCTGCGACATGGCGATTGGCACCGATGATGCGCAGTTCTGCCTGTCGGAAGTGCGCATCGGCCTGGCGCCGGCGGTGATCAGCCCGTTCGTGGTGCAAGCCATCGGCGAACGCGCAGCACGGCGCTATGCCCTGACCGCCGAACGCTTTGGCGGCCAGCGCGCACGCGACATCGGCTTACTGGCGGAAAGCTATCCGATCGGCGAGCTGGACCATCAGGTCGAACAGTGGATCGCCAACCTGCTGCACAACAGCCCGGCTGCCATGCGCGCCAGCAAAGACCTGTTGCGCGAAGTGGGCAACGGTGCCCTCACCCCAGCGCTGCGCCGCTATTGCGAAAACGCCATTGCGCGCATCCGGGTCAGCGCCGAGGGCCAGGAAGGCTTGCGCGCGTTCCTGCAAAAACGTCCACCGAGCTGGCAGCCCCAGGAGCCGCGTTCATGAGTACATTGACAACCCTGCTGGTGGCCAACCGTGGCGAGATTGCCTGCCGCGTGATGCGCACCGCCAAGGCCATGGGCCTGACCACCGTGGCGGTGCACAGCGCCATCGACCGCGATGCACGGCACAGCCGTGAGGCGGATATCCGCGTCGACCTGGGCGGCAGCAAGGCTACCGACAGCTACCTGAAAATCGACAAGCTGATCGCCGCCGCCCAGTCCAGCGGCGCCCAGGCGATCCATCCGGGGTATGGTTTTTTGTCGGAGAACGCCGGGTTTGCCCGTGCAATTGAAGCCGCCGGGTTGATCTTCCTCGGGCCGCCCGCCTCCGCCATCGATGCCATGGGCAGCAAGTCGGCCGCCAAGGCGCTGATGGAAACCGCCGGTGTGCCCCTGGTGCCGGGCTATCACGGCGACGCCCAGGACCTGGACACCTTCCGCGCCGCCTGCGAGCGCATTGGCTACCCGGTACTGCTCAAGGCCACGGCCGGTGGCGGCGGCAAGGGCATGAAGGTGGTCGAGGACGTCAGCCAGTTGGCCGAGGCGCTCGCTTCGGCCCAGCGAGAAGCGCTGTCGTCTTTCGGCAATGGGCAAATGCTGGTGGAGAAATACCTGCTCAAGCCACGTCATGTGGAGATTCAGGTGTTCGCCGATCAACACGGGCATTGCCTGTACCTCAATGAGCGGGACTGCTCGATTCAGCGTCGCCATCAAAAAGTCGTCGAGGAAGCGCCAGCACCGGGGTTGAGTATTGAACAACGCAAGGCCATGGGCGAGGCGGCTGTGCGTGCGGCTCAGGCCATCGGTTATGTCGGTGCCGGCACTGTGGAGTTTTTGCTCGACGCGCGTGGCGATTTCTTCTTCATGGAGATGAACACGCGACTGCAGGTGGAGCACCCCGTCACCGAAGCGATTACCGGCCTGGATCTGGTGGCCTGGCAGATTCGTGTCGCCCAGGGCGAGGCGCTGCCGATCACCCAGGAACAGGTGCCGCTGGTCGGCCATGCGATCGAAGTGCGGCTGTATGCCGAGGACCCGACCAATGACTTCCTGCCTGCCACCGGGCACCTGGCGCTGTATCGCGAATCCGCACCCGGACCAGGGCGCCGTGTGGACAGCGGTGTCGAGCAAGGCGACAACATCTCGCCGTTCTATGACCCCATGCTCGGCAAGCTGATTGCCTGGGGCGAGGACCGTGAACAGGCGCGGTTGCGGTTGTTGGGCATGCTGGATGAGTTTGCCATCGGCGGGCTCAAGACCAACCTGGGTTTTCTGCGGCGCATTATCGGGCATCCGGCGTTTGCGGATGCGGAACTGGATACCGGATTCATTCCGCGCTATCAGGATGAGTTGTTGCCCGAGGCCGGTGAACTGGGTGATGAATTCTGGCAGGCGGCCGCCGCGGCATTCATGCAGAGCCTGCCACCATCGGATGGACCCTGGGCAGATAAACGCGGCTTTCGCGCCGGGCTGCCTGCCGAGGTGTCACTGCATTTGAGTTGCAATGGCCAGGACCGACTGGTGACGCAGGCCGCCCAGGCGCCACAGTTGCGTGGCGAACAGTTGCTGATCGAACAACAGGGCGTGCGTCGCAGCCATCTGGCGGTACGCCATGGACACACGGTGTATCTGCGTTGGGACGGCGAGATGCGCGGCGTATCGCTGTTCGATCCGATTGCTGCAGTCGAGGCCAACCAATCCCATCAGGGTGGGCTGACAGCCCCGATGAATGGGAGCATCGTACGGGTGCTGGTAGAGGTGGGCCAACCGGTGGAAGCCGGCACGCAACTGGTGGTGCTGGAAGCCATGAAAATGGAACACAGCATCCGCGCGCCCCAGGCCGGGGTGGTCAAGGCACTGTTCTGCCAGGAAGGCGAAATGGTTGCCGAAGGTTGCACTTTGGTGGAGCTTGAAACGGCTGGTTAAAATTTTGCCGTGGCCTGTACGACGACGCCCAGGAGGCGGCAATCGTCGGTCAGCAACTGCTTCGGGTAGGTGGGATTGAGCGGCACCAGGTAACGCTGGCCGCTCTCCTCCAGCAACTGGCGAAAGGTCGCCCGGGGGCTCCCGACCCACTGGGCCACCACTAATTTACCGGGCTCGGCGGCAATGGCCGGGTCCACCAGGATCATCATGCCCGCACTGATGCTCAGGCCACTGGGTGCGGTCATGGCGTCGCCGGTGACCGGCAGCCAGAAGGCTTCGCCCCGGGCATGGTAATCCGTCAGCTCGAAGCGGGCAGCGCCGTAAGGTGTACGCGGCTCACGCACTTCGCACAACCCATTCCAATCGCTGACCGGATAACGGAAATACGGGTTGTAGTTTTTCTCCGCAGGCGGCTCATCGACCCGCTCGCGAATATCCAGCGCGACTTCCAGATAGCCCAGCCCCAGCGCCGCCAGCACCCGATTCATGTCCACCAGGCTCGGCGCACGGCGCTTGTTGAGCCAATGGCCGACGCCGCCCTGGGACATGCCCAGGCGCTCAGCCAGTTCACCTTGCGTGACCTTGCGGTCTTCCATGTTGGCCTTGACCAACGCGATCCAGTTATCCATGGGCGCTGACAATACGTCACGCAGTTTCCAGGGCAATAAACAGTTTGTAGTAATCCATAAAACGACATAAATACGATACGTACTATCATCGGGCATAAGGTTTTCGACACCCACCCCAGAGTACCGCCCCCTATGACGACAAGCCCGTATCTGCTGCCTGAAATCCCCGAAGACACCGAGCTGCACGACCTGCGCAGCAGCGGCGCCGCCAAGCGCGCATTGGACTTTTACTTGAAAGAAGATATGTCGGCACAAGGCCCTGACGATGCCCTGTTTGCCATCAAGCCAGGCATCAGCCCGGAGGAAGCCCTGGTGCACGCCTCGGACCTGTTGCGCAGCGCAGCGGCCACGGCCTATGAGTCCGCGAGCAGCCATCGCGGCACTCATCGTGACCTGGCGTTTTCGGTGGTGTATTTGATCGATATGGCGAAGGCGATGGTGGAGCGGTCGTTGCAGGCGCCGGAGGCTCAAGCGAACGGATGACAGGCGCAAAGAAAAAATATTTCTATCTCACGGATAAAAACATTTGACTTGCAAATGATAATGATTATTATTGGACCCAGCTGATCGCGAGATCAGTCGATAGACCAAGGGACCTTAGGTCGGACTCTTGGAATATCTCCTCATCAGGCTAATCACGGTTTTTGACCCGGCTCTTTGGCCGGGTCTTTTTTTTGCCAGTTTCCCTGGCATGGCTTCAGGCTAATGAAGACTGTGTGTTGCTTGATGGCGCGCATGGTAGCAAAAGACTATCACCAAAAGAAAGCCAGTCTACCGCTCTGGCCCCCATCTTTTCGAAATAGCGCTTGAGAATCAATCTCATAGATCCTAAGCTGCTGCGGCGTCAAGGAAGACGCCCCCTCCCCTTCGCAACAATTTTGCGTCCAGTCTTTACCAGACTCCTGTGTAAGATAGCCGCCACAACACTCATATTCAGGCAACCAGACTATGACCGTGGCCTTGACCTCCATCAGGATCAGCACCGACTTCGACAGTGGCAATATCCAGGTACTGGATGCCCACGACGCCTATCAGTTACTGCTGGCAATCAAACCCGACACGCGCAGCCAACATTACCAATGGTTCCATTTCAAGGCCGAAGGCATGCACGTGGGCCATACCCACACCTTTCGCCTGAGCAACGCGGGTAAATCGTCCTACCCACACGCATGGAGTGGCTACAACGCCGTGGCCTCCTATGACCACATCAATTGGTTCCGGGTGCCTTCGCGCTTCGACGGGGAAATCCTGCATATCAGTTTGGAAACCCGCGAGAAGCACGCCTGGTTCGCCTATTTCGAACCCTATAGCCGCGAACGCCACGACTGGCTGATCGAGCAGGCCCTGAGTCGCGCCAATACCTGCTTGCTGGCCACCGGCAAAAGTGCCGAAGGCCGTGACATCCAGCTACTGCGTCGCGGCAAGGGCGGCGAAGGTCGGCGCAAGATCTGGATCATCGCCCAACAGCATCCCGGTGAGCACATGGCCGAATGGTTCATGGAGGGCATCATCGAACGCCTGCAACAGGACGGTGACGCCGAGCTGAAAAAACTGCTGAAGGTCGCCGACCTGTACCTGGTGCCAAACATGAACCCGGACGGAGCCTTCCACGGTCACCTGCGCACCAACGCCATGGGCCAGGACCTCAATCGTGCCTGGCAGAGCGCCAGCCAGGAGAGCAGCCCGGAAGTGTTGTTCGTCCAGCAACAAATGGAAAAGTACGGCGTCGACCTGTTTCTCGATATCCATGGCGACGAGGAAATCCCCTACGTCTTCACCGCTGGCTGCGAAGGCAACCCCGGCTACACCCCACGCATCGAGGCATTGGAAAAACACTTTCGCAGCCACTTGAGCGCCCTGACCCGCGACTTCCAGACCACCCACGGCTACACCCGCGACCTGCCGGGCGAAGCCAACATGACCCTGGCGTGCAACGCGGTCGGCCAGAAATACGACTGCCTGTCGCTGACCCTGGAAATGCCCTTCAAGGACAACGACGACGCGCCCAACCCGAGTACCGGCTGGTCAGGCGAGCGCTCCAGGCAATTGGGCAAGGACGTGCTGAGCACGGTGGCCGATATCGTCACCGCGCTGCGCTGACGCCCTCTCCCGCCGGCATCACTCCTTGGTGCCGGTCATGCTCTGCAACACGCCATCGCGGCGGATCAGCCCATGGAACAACGCCGCCGCCAGGTGCAACAGCACCGTCAGGAACAGCAGGTAGGCCAGATAACCATGGGCCTTGCGCAGCACCGCGAACAATGGCGCGTTCGCGCCCACCAGCGCCGGCAACTGCACCGAACTGCTGAGCATCACCGGATCGCCTGCCGCCGAAATCATCGCCCAGCCCAGCAGCGGCAATACCAGCATCAAGGCATACAGCACCACATGGGACACCTTGGCCGCCAACACTTGCCACAACGGCAGGTCGACGGGCAGCGGCGGTTGGCGCGTGGAGAACCGTACCGCCAGGCGCACGATCACCAGCGCCAGAATGGCGATCCCCAGCGGCTTGTGCAGGTGGATCAACCACTCATGCCGTTCCGACACTGAAGCCGCCAGGCCCGCGCCGATAAACAGCATGGCGATGATCATCAGCGCCATCAGCCAGTGCAGCAGGCGCGCCAGCGGGGCAAAAAACCGTGGTTGGGCATTCATGGCTTCGACTCCTGAGGGGCGCTGTGCAACGGGCCGACTTCACCGGCGCGGCGCAGGTAGGAACTGGCATACGCCGCCGAGCGTGCCGCCAGCAACGGGTCATTGGACGCTTCGATGCCACTGGGCAGAATCAGCGGGTCGAAATTGATGTCGCGGCAATCACCGTCCGCTTGCGGCTGGCTGCTTTGCAACACCAGGGTGCCGGCATTAATGACTTTATGCTCGCCAGTCCAGGCCTTGCTCGCATCGTCCACTGGGTCACCCGGGTTGGCCAGGGTCATGTTCAACTGCCAGCGCAGCGGCCCGGCGGCCAAGCGTTGCACCAGGTCTTGTTCCAGGTAATCACTTCCGGCTGGCGCGGTATCGCCCGGCGCATCCTGACTCTGCGGCACCACGCCCCAACGCACGGCCTGGCGCTTGCCATCGGCGCCCACCAGGTAAAACGCGTTGATACCGTTGTAGGTTTCGGTCGCATAGCTGGCCGAAGGCTTGGCAGTCTTGACCCACGCCAGGAACGGCGCGGTCTCGGGGTGGGCGGCGAAAAACGCCGGCATGCTCGCCGGGTTCGGCTTGCCAGTGGCGGGCTCAGGTGCGCCGGCCTGGAGCAACTGATAGAACGCCTCGGGCGTGCCCACCGGGAACACTGGCATGCTGTTCATACCGGTGCGCCATTGCTGGCCGTTGGCCTGGGAGAACTGCACCGCAAAACTGCGGATCGGCACACTGCTGTCGGGCGCGTAAGGGTTGCCGCTGGGCAAGGCAAAGCGGCCGATCACGGGGGTCTTGGCCTCGCTGAACACTTGGGCACTGGAATAGGTGCGAGCTTCAGGCGTGCTCTCGAAATACCCGGCGACGCAGATGCCTTTGGCATGGTTACGCCGAAAGCCCGGGTGCACGCCATTGTTGGTTTCCAGCGCGTTGACCAGGGTTTTAGGACGCAGGCGCTGTGGGTCGAGGGTGCCGTTGACGTAGGCAAAGGCCCCCGCCACAACCGCAACCACGGCACCGATACCCGCCAGGCGCGCGATCAGGCTCGCGGTGCTCAACGGGGGACGAGGCGGTGATGAGTGATCTACCATGAAGGAACTCCGGGGCCAAAGGCCTTAGGGGTGAATATAAGGTCGGAGCATTAAGACGAACGCCGATCGGCTCTATTCCCTGGCCCTGGATTTATTTTCAAGCACGGGGAATAACCCTCAACGGCGCACGTCTCTCTAATCCCAGCGTAGTGACCAGCCAGATTCCCATGCATGAACTCGACGAACAGTTACGTGAACTCATCCCCAGGCTGCGGCGCTTTGCCGTGTCCCTGACCCGTAACGCCAGCAGCGCCGACGACCTGGTGCAGTCGACCCTGGAGCGGGCGATCATCCGTTGGGCCGATAAACGTGTCGAAAGCGACTTGCGTGCCTGGTTGTTCTCGATCCTCTACCGCCAGTTCCTCGATGCCCACCGTCGCACCCGGCGCTATGCGCGCATGCTGGAATTCTTTACCGGGCGTGACGATGCGCAGCCGTCGGTCGAACGCACGGTGATCGCCCAGTCGACCCTGCAAGCCTTCGATCAGCTCAACACCGAGCAGCGCGCCCTGCTGCTGTGGGTGTCGGTCGAAGGCTTGAGCTACAAGGACGTCGCCGAGATCCTCGATGTGCCCCTCGGCACGGTGATGTCACGCTTGTCCCGTGCGCGCCAGGCCCTGCGTCAACTCAGTGATGGCGAAATTGCCAGCCCTTCCCTGCGGATACTCAAATGATCAGCCTGCCCCCCAGCGAACGCGATTTGCATGCCTACGTCGATCACCAACTGCTGGAGAGTGATCGCCGTGTACTTGAAACCTATCTGGCAGCCCACCCGGATGTCGCAGCCCAGGTCCATGCCTGGCAGCACGACGCGCAGTTGCTGCGTGCCGCGTTGGGCGGTGCCCTGCAGCAGCCGGCCAACCCGGACCTGGACCCGGCGTTGATCCGCCAGCGCATCAAACGTCAATCACGCCGCCACTTGGCTACGGCAGCCGTGCTGCTGATCGCTGTCAGCCTCGGCGGTATCGGTGGCTGGCACGCCCGTGAAGTCAGCCAGCCGGCCCAACTGCCCATGGCCGACGCGATGCAGGCGTTCCGCTTGTTTGCCCAGGACGGCATCATGCCGGCGGACTACAAGGGCCAGGGCGGCGGCACGATGCAGGCCTGGCTCGACCGCTACTTCAACCAGGCCCACCGCCTGCCTGACCTGAGCGCGTCGGGCTTCACGCCGGTCAGCGGGCGCCTGCTCACCACCGAGCAAGGCGCCGCCGCCATGGTGCTGTACGAAGACCCGCAAGGGCGGCGCATCAGCTTCTACATCCGCCCGCCAGGCCCGGAAAACGGCTTTCTGCCCCGTGGCAGCCGCAGCGCCGATGGTTTGCAGGCCCAGTACTGGTCCGGTGCCGGCTACAACTATGCGGTGGTCAGCCCGGCGGATCAGCCCACCCCGGCGATGCTGAAGTTCTAGAAGCCCACGTCGAGTACCACGTTGTCGAGGTAGGTGCCGGCGGGCGGTGTGGTTTGATCGGTGTAGATCCTGGCGTTGTAGTTGAACACCTGGCTGCCGATACCCAGGCCGTTGCCGGGGTTGACCTCGGCGCTGGAACTGTCGCGCCGCGCCGCGCCCACGCTGCCCCAGCGCGTGGTGCCGGCGCTTTTGAAGATGTCGTAGGCCAGGTAGTGGGTGCCGGAGATCATGCGCCGCCGCCCGCCCACACTGACGGCGTTCTGGCCGTCGCTCAGGCCCACGCTGTAGGCGCTGCCCTTGGTGCAGGAAATACTGATGGTCTGGCCGGTCACGGCAGTGAACCCGCTGATGACGGGCGCACTGCCAAAACTGATATTGGGCGCGGTGATCTGGCAGTCATTGGTGACGGTCATGCTCACGGTCAGGAGCTTGACTTGGGGAGTCAGGTTTTTGTCCCGCAATACGCACAAGTTGCCCACCCCCAGGCCAATGCAATAATCCCAGGTCCATGCAACGCTGAGGACTTCGGTATACACCCCGGCCGCCACATTGGTCCCGGTAATACTGCCCACGTAAAGCGGCAGGTTCTTGCTGCCCGGCCCCGTCAAAAGACCCGCGCTTGTCGCAATGCCATTGGGACCGAAATCGAACTGAAGCCCTCGTGTAATAGGGAACGTGGTGGTGTTGTTGCCATAAATCGTATAACCGATCACATCCCCCGTGGGGCCGACCATGCCGCTGGTGGTTGAGGTGATCGTGGCATAGAAGTGGTCACTGGTGCCGAGGGCGATCAGTGAAGCGGTGCAGCTCAAACCGCCATTGAGGGTCGAGCTGTTTTGCGCCGCGGTGCGTACGTTGATCGAACTCACCGAGCCAAAACTCACCGGAGCCGTCGCCACTGTCGAACACAGCGCCATTGCCTGCCCCGAGCACACCATCCCGAGGAGCCACAGCCAGCCCACGCGTCTCATTGGCACACCAACGGCCCGATCAGCGGCACGCCTTGTTCCTGCTCGTTGACCTCGAATCGCGCCTGGCACGTACGCCCTTCACCCAGCGTGACCTGCAAGGTGTTATGCGCCGAGAGGTTTTCCAGGTACACCAGGCCGTCCCAGCCGACCACTGCCTGCTGGTTGCTTTGCTCGTGCACCACCAGGCTGCCCAAGGGCAATTCCTGATGCCGGGTGTCCACCAGGGTAACGCTCGCCGCGAGCACTCGGCGCAATGGAAACTCCAGCAGGTAGCCGCTGCCACGGCGCACCGATACACGCTGCTCCACATTCGGGCTTTGCACATTGAGCGGCAGGTTCAGCGGATCGATTTCGTATTTGGCGCGGTAGTACGCGCTGCTCCATGGCACCAGGAGATACCCATTACGGTCGGTTTCGCCCACCAGCTGGTTCTCGTAGCGCACCGGGATACCGGCGAAGCCCTGGGTACTCACCACCACAAAGGCATCATTGATACGGTTGGCAGCGAAGGTATCGCCACCCATCCACACCAGCGAGCCACTGGCATCCGCCCAGCGCGTCTGGGCATCGCTGCTGCCGTACACGCCGGCCTGCAATTGCACCGACTGCAAGCGCCAGGTCAGGTCGGCCTGCCGGTACGCCGCACCATCGCCCTGAGCATAACCGAGGTTGTAGCCCACCCCACCCTCGCTGGGCACTGCGCTGCTGTAATTGAGGCGCTGGCGACTGGTGCCGTCCTTGCTGCGCTCGGTGCTCAAGGCCAGGCTGCCGTTGAGGTCGAACGGAATCACCCACTGCGCCTGCATCGCCCAATTGCTGTCGCCGATCTCGCGGTTGGCCGACAGGTAGAAACTGGTATTGCGCCATAGCGGCTTGCTCCAGCTCAGGTTGAGCAGCCGCGTGCGCGAATCGTCCGCCGCCTGCACGTCGAAATACCCCATGCCCAGGCTGCCAAAACGTTCAAGGTTGAGGCTCAGCGTCACCTGCTCGCTGCGCTTGCTGAGGCTGGCGTAAGCGGTGTCGACCAGGGTCAGGTCGGCGTACTCGTCGTGTCGTTCCACCCGCTGATAGGACAGGCTATAGCGCGTGCTGTTGTACTGATACCCCAGGCTCAGTTGCTGGCCGCTACGCCCTTCGAATCGACTTTGGCTGACGGCGGCATTGAGTACGCCGAGATTGCCCAGCCGCAGGTTACCGCCCAGGCCGCCGAGGGTCAGGTCAGTGGAGGCTTCGGCATGGCTCTCCAGGGTCAAATTGTCGGAATAACCATAACGAAAGGTACCGCTCGCCACGCCAGGGCCGTAGGCGAAGTCCTTGAGGGTGTACTCCCGGCGCAAGGTGCCGGCAGCCACTGAAAAATCCGTCAGGCCTTTTTGCAACAGCGTGCTGGTCACATAGAACGGCACGGTGGTCGACACCTGGCGACCCAGGGCGTCAGTCGTCACCACCACCGCTTCGCCCGCTCCGTTGATAAACGGCACGTTGGTCAGGGTGTACGGCCCCGGTTGCAACTGCGCGCTATCGGATTTGTAGCCATTGATAAACAGGTCCACCGACGACGGCACCGCGGCCTCACCGGCAAATTGCGGCAGGGGGTAAGTCACCAGGTCCGGACGCACCGCGAAGTCCCGCGAGAACTGCACACCGCCGAGGCGCACCGAACTGCTCCAGGGCAAGGCGCCGCTGATCACGTCACCGGCTTCGTAGGTCAGCAGCCGCTCATCATCGGAGAAGCGCCAGGTAGTGTCATAGCGCCGATAGCCGTTGTTGAACGTACTGCTGCTGACACCATCAGCCAAGGTCTGGCGGTACTGGCCGGTATTGGACAAGGTGCCCCAGTTGTCGAACAGCCGCACTTCGTTCCAGGCGGCGAGGTAGCTGCCGCCTTCGTCAGTGTCGTTGAAATACAGGTCATAGTTGAGCAAGGCGCCAAAGCTGCTCATTGCCTGGGTGCGCGGGTAAGTGTCGCGGTTGCCGATAAATTGTTCCTTCAGCCACGACGGCGGCACATCCAGCAGCAGGCGCTGGCCGTTGCTGTCGTAATCGCTGTGCAGGCCGGGGATCTTGTCCAGCGCCACGCTGCCGCTCAATTCGCCGGGCAGCTTCATGCCCACGTCCTGCAGCGCGCTGACCGGCACATAGAGTTGCCCGGCCCGTTGATCGACCGCGATAACGCGGCCGGTGTCCATCTGATTGACCACCAGCTCCAGAAACAACTGTGCATCGGCGACAGCCTCCATACTGCTCGGGGGCGGTGGCAGGTCGCCAGCCACGCCCGGAAGCGCCACCACTGCGCCGCCCAGTCCGCCCACCACCGACAGCCATAGACTGCGAGCCAGACCACGACTCACCATGGCGTTGTGTCCTTCAATGGACATCTCCATCCGTTTAAATCCCGGGGCGTTCCTGCCCCGTTACAGGCTTGTTACCGCTGCGGCGCGAGGCTTTCCAACTGGGATGCGCCGTTGACCCTGACCTGCAGCGGCTGGTCGGCCGACAGCGCTGGCGGCACCGGCCAACGCATGCTGGCGCCCGGCAACACGTAGCCCAACAGGCCATCCACCAAGGGCCGTGTCTGCCCACCCTGCTTGAATGCGGCATCGGTAAGGCGCGCATGCACGGCACCCTGGTTGCGCACTTCGATGTAGTCGCGCCCTGCTACCGTGACCTTGTGCCAGCTCAGATCCGGCTTGCCGGCGCCCTTGGGGTCACGCGGGCGCGTGCTGTCCTCCTTGTTCCACAGGCCCGCGCCGTAGGCGAACAGCGGCACCGAATAACGCATCTGAAAGCGGATCGCCGCTGCGGTGTTCTTGCCTTCCGGCGGCGTGGGCACCTGCAGGGGTGAAGGGATTTCATCGATGATGATGCGGTAGGCCAACTCTTGCCCCGGTGGTACTTCACGGGTGCGGGTCAGGCGTACCAATTGTTTCTGCCCCGGCTCGATCCGCGCTACGGGCGGGCTGCCGATCACATCACGCTGGTTCTGGTATTGCTCTTCGAAACCACTCTGGCTCCAGGCAAACACACGAATCTGCAGGCTCGCGGTTTCGGTCCCACGGTTTTCCAGCCACAGCGCGCTAGCCTGTTGATCGGCCTCCAGCACCGGGTCGATGGGCCAGATCAGCACAGAGCTGGCCGCCTGCACAAGCCCCGCCGTGCACACCGCACTCAAGGCAATGCCCGCGGCCCACAACCGCCGGGATGGTGAACGCATAACCCCACTCCTTATACCGATAGCCTTACCACGTCAGCTGCACCTGCAGCGTGTCGCTGTATGTCCCCCCAGGCTGATTGCCCGGCAATTGCACCCGCCCGTAGATCGGCAGGCTGATATTGTTCGCATCGCTGTAGGCCACGTTGACGCTCTGGTCGATCCCCAGGCCCTGACTGAACGCCGCATCCCGAAACAACTGGTAAGCCACCCGCGCGCTACCGCTATTGAGCTGCAGATTGCGCCCGGTGCTGCTGTGCTGCCCGCCGTCGACGCTCATGCTCAGCGTCACGCCCGGTGTGCATTGCAACGTCACGCCCCCCGTCAGCGCCGCCGTGACCGTGCTGGTGGCCAGGGCCGAATGACTGCCATAGGTCAGCGCACCATAATTGGAGCTGCCGCCCACGATCAGGCAGCCCGGGATGATGGTCGCGCTCACCTGGAAACTCTGGCTCGTCACCGCCGACAACGGCAGCGGTACCGCCAGCCCACAGGCCAGCAAGGCTCTGAGCCACATTGCTAGAACGTCAGTTCCACGGCCACGGTGTCGCTATAGGTGCCCGCCGGCAGCCCCGCCTTGCCCACCGCGCGACCGTAGAGGTTGACGGTTTGCGCCACGCCGGTACTGGTGGCGAGGGTGATCACACCGTCAATCGCCAGCAGCGCGGAGTGCCCACTGTCGGTGTAGAAATCGTAGGGCACGAAGTTGCCCGCACCGTCGGCCAATGCACGGCTGCCCCCGGGGGACGCGCCGTCATGTGCACCGGCGCGTACCTTGACCGCTGGCGTAGTGCCGCTGGAACACAGGATCGACAACGCGCCACCGGTGCCAGTACCGCCCAGCAACTGGGCATCGGCGTTGGTGAACAGGCTATTGGTGGTGCCGAAATTCAAGCTACCGAAGTTCAATCCGGTAGCCGCGCCCGAACCGTTGACCTGGCAACTGGCGATCAATATCAGGCTGGAGGTGATCTGCCCGGCCACCGTGGTCGCCGCGTTGAGGCTGGAGGCCGTCGCCAGGCCCAGTGCGCAAACACCTAATCGCGAAACAAGTACATGCATGGTTTTCATCCTCTTGAGTTACCAGTCCAGTGTCACCGTCAACGTGTCGGTGTAGATCCCTGCCGGTAAGGCACTGGTATTTGCCACCACGGAGCCAAACACCGGGATCGGTATCTGGGTGCCCTTGGCCACGACAAAATTGCGTTGTTGCCCGATGCTATAGGTGCTGTGCCCCTGCGGGTCGGCGGACAGTCGATAAGGAATCATCTGGCGCCCATTGCTCAGGCGCCGGGTGGTGCCATCACCGTTGGTGCCGCCGTCGATGGTCACGGTGAAGCTCGAGACCGAGGGGTTGCACGACACCGCCAGGGGCGCCTTGTCGCCAGCGGTGACGCCGGCACCCAACTGGTTGTTCCAGGTCGGGCCCTGACTGCCGAAGTCGAGCATCGCCGTGCCGCCCGTGGGGTTGACCGGCGCGCTCTCCACGCTTTTGCTCACTTCGCAACTGGCGGTGATCACCAGCCGCGCCTGGATAAACCCGCTGGCGACAGCCGCCTGCACATCCTCTGCCAGCACCAGCAGGCCGCCCATGGCCACCAGGGCCAGGCAACGGCTTACCATGTCACCGTGACCTTGAGCAGGTCGGTGTAGCGGCCGACGGCGGGGATGTCCTTGAGCGGCTCGATGCGACCATAGAGCGGCAGGTCGACGAAGCCTGTGTCCGGCACCCGGCCGCTGAGCGGCACATCTACCAGCAACGGCACGCGACGCGCCGCGTCGGCATAGATGCGATAGGGAATGGGTTTGGTCGATGGGGTGGCGCTGAGGTAGCGCACTTCGCCGGTGCCACCATGCAGGCCGCCATCGACGCGGACCTGGTACGGTGTGTCGGGGTTGCACTCCAGGCGCGGCTGGCGCTGGCTGATCAGCGCCGCACTCAGGGGCCCGGCCGGGTCATCCAGACGCGAGCCGCTGCCGAAATCCAATATGCCCAGTTGCTCGATGCCAGCGCTGCGGGTGGTGCCCACCAACTGGCAGCCCCGCTGCACGTCGATACGCACCTCCACCTGGAGCTGCGCACCGTAAGCCGTGTTGCAGAGCATTGTGCCCATGACTGCCAATACTGCTCGTCCCTTCACTGCCCCAGATCCTTGTACAGGGGTGACTGCTGTGTAGGAGGTTAGTCACTCAGCGAGAAACTGCCAGTCTGGACAGGATTACCGGCGTGAGATGCTTTTTCGAGATAGCTGGCAGCGCCCTTCTCTATTGGTCAAAACGCAGCGAGCGCCCTAAAGTGAGCGACCATCGAAATACAGAGTGACTTGCATTGGCCGCGCTTTTCCTGATCCGTCGCCTGCTCGGCCAAAAGCCCGGGCCCCTTGACGCTTCGCCCATTCCCGCGTTTTTTCAGCAAAAGGCCGAGCAACAGGGTTACACCCTGAGCACCGGTCAAACCCGCGCAATTGCCGCCCTGGCCCGCGAAACCCAACAACTGCTCGCCGGCCAGCCCGCCCGCAGCCTGTACCTCCACGGCCCCGTGGGTCGCGGCAAAAGCTGGCTGCTGGAGGGGTTCTTCCAGGCGTTGCCGATCGCCGAGAAGCAGCGCGTGCACTTCCATGATTTTTTCGCCCAACTGCATCGCGGCATGTTCACGCACCGTGCGCAGGACGATGCCCTGGCCGTGACGCTCGATGAACAGTTGGCAGGCTGCCGGGTGCTGTGTTTCGACGAATTCCACGTCCATGATATCGGCGATGCCATGCTGATCACGCGGCTGTTCAAGGCCCTCTTCGAGCGCGGTGTACTGGTGCTGGTGACGTCCAACTATGCACCGCAAGGGTTGCTGCCCAACCCCCTGTACCATGAGCGCTTCAAGCCGGTGATCGACCTGATCGCCGCGCGCATGGAGGTGCTGGAAGTCAGCTCGCCCGAGGATTTTCGCAGCCTGCCCCAGGCCCAGAGTGCGCAACGGTTTACCTGCGGTCAATACATGTGGCCGGGCACCCCGGATCAGCGCGCGGCGCTCGACCTGCCCGCTGCAGACAGCCCGCCGCGCCCCTTGGGCGTGGGCCATCGGACCTTGATGTGCCGCCGCCATGAAGGGCGCAGCATTGCCTTCACCTTCAACGACCTGTGCGAACAACTGACGGCGGTGATGGACTACCTGCTGCTGTGCCAGGACTACGACCACTGGATCATCGACGGCCTGCCTCAACTGGCGAACTGCCCGATTGCCGTGCAACAGCGCTTTATCAACCTGGTGGATGTGCTCTACGACCGCGACAAGCATCTGGTATTGATCGGCGAATTGCCGCTCGAGATTGCCCTGAGCGGCCAGGCCATCGACCTCGCCCGCACCGCCAGCCGTCTCGGACAATTGCAGCAGGCCGCCCCGCAACCCGCGTCCGACCCGCTATCATGAGCGCCTTCCACGCCTTTTTGCCGAGTGACCGCGCCGTTCATGAATACCCTCGCCCAACTCAAGGCCGGCCAATTGGCCGGCATCACGCGCCTTGACCTGTCCTGCGGGCTGACCGAGTTCCCCCGGGAAATCTTCGAGCTGGCCGACTCCCTGGAAATCCTCAACCTCAGCGGCAATGCCCTGAGCAGCCTGCCCGACGACCTGCACCGCCTGCCGCACCTGCGCGTGCTGTTCTGCTCGGACAACCGGTTCACCGAGCTGCCGGCTTGCCTCGGTCAATGCGCCAACCTGAGCATGATCGGCTTCAAGGCCAACCAGATCAGCCACGTGCCCGCCGCAGCGTTGCCGCCGCTGCTGCGCTGGCTGATCCTGACCGATAACCGCATCAGCGCGCTGCCCGAGGCATTGGGCGAACGGCCATTGCTGCAAAAACTGATGCTGGCCGGCAACCAGCTGGCGCACCTGCCGCACAGCCTGGCCAACTGCCACAACCTCGAACTGCTGCGCATCGCCGCCAACCGGTTCACGCGCCTGCCAGAGTGGCTGTTGACGCTGCCGAGCCTGACCTGGCTGGCCTACGCCGGTAACCCGGTGGAAATGGCGGTGACGCTGGCGGATGAAGACACCACACCGGAGATTCCCTGGTCCGAACTGGAACTGGCCGAAGTGCTGGGCGAAGGCGCTTCCGGGGTGATCCGCAAGGCGCTCTGGGCACCATCAGGAAAGCCCGTCGCCGTTAAGCTTTACAAGGGCAGCATCACCAGCGACGGTTCGCCGCTGCACGAAATGCAGGCCTGTATCGCCGCCGGGCTGCACCCCAACCTGATCAAGGTCGAAGGCCGCGTGGTCGGCCACCCCGATGACCAGGCCGCCCTGGTGATGGACCTGATCGACCCGAGCTACCGCAACCTCGCGGCCCTGCCGAGCCTGGCGTCGTGCACCCGGGATATCTACGCAGCGGACACCCGTTTCAGCCTTGAGGTGGCGTTGCGTATGGCCCGTGGTATCGCCTCGGTAGCGGCGCATCTGCACCGGCACGGCATCACCCATGGCGACCTGTATGGCCACAATATTCTGTGGAATGAAGCAGGTGACTGCCTGCTCGGGGACTTTGGCGCGGCGTCGTTCCATGCCACGGCGAATACCTTGGAAACCAGGGCGTTGCAGCGTATTGAAGTGCGGGCGTTCGGAATTTTGCTGGGGGAATTGTTGGAGCGGGTTGAGGAGCAGGTGAGCAGCGACTTAGTCGAGCTGCAGAAAAACTGCTGTCAGCACGAGGTACTGGCACGGCCTGGATTCGAAGAGATCGAAGCGCTCCTGGAATCAATCCAACTCCGCTGATCCGATGTGGGAGGTGGCAAGTCCCCTCCCGCATTGTGAGGGATCAGCCGGCCAGGCCGACGAACATATCCTGCACGTCATCGTGGTTGTCCAGGCCTTCGAGGAAGGCTTCGACTTCCGCCATCTGCTCATCGCTCAAACCGCTCACCGGGTTCTTCGAGAGGTAGCCGAGCTTGGCCGACAACACGGTAAAACCCTGCTCCGGCAAGGCTTTCTGCACGGCGTCGAGGTCGGTGGTCTCGGTGATGAACAGGGTGGTGCCCTCTTCTTCACCTGCTTCGAAATCCTGGGCGCCGGCTTCGATTGCGGCCATTTCCGGATCGGCGTCCGGGCTGTCCGGCGAGGCTTCGATCAGGCCGACGTGGTTGAAGTCCCAGGCCACGGAACCGGAAGCGCCGAGCTGGCCCTTGCGGAAGGCCACGCGGATTTCCGCCACGGTGCGGTTGATGTTATCGGTTACGCATTCGACGATCAGCGGCACCTGGTGCGGGGCGAACCCTTCGTAGGTCACGCGATGGTATTGCACGGTTTCGCCGAGCAGACCGGCGCCTTTCTTGATGGCGCGGTCCAGGGTTTCCTTGGGCATCGAGGCTTTTTTCGCCTGTTCCACCACCAGACGCAGGTGCGCGTTGGTTGCGGTGTCGGCGCCATTGCGGGCGGCAATGGTGATTTCTTTCACCAGCTTGCCGAAGATCTTGCCCTTGGCATTGGCTGCCGCTTCTTTATGTTTGACTTTCCACTGTGCGCCCATGACTCACTCTCTTTATGTCCATCGCGCCCAAACGTCTACTGGCCGGCGCTTTGGGGGCAGAGTTTATAGCGCAAAAACACATCGTTCCACCAAAAAACCGTCAGGGCGCCAACTCGAAAAACGCCTGGATCAGGCGCAATGCGCTGCGCCGTTCCATGCAACCGAGCAGGTGCCGGTTCACCAGGCCGTCGCCCTGGATCGGCACGGCGCGCACGCGCGGGTCGGGGCTGACCTCCATCGACGACACCACCCCAACCCCCAATTCGGCAGCCACGGCTTCGGTCACCGCCTCGCGACTGTCCAGCTCCAGCAACACCTTGGGTTGTACACCGGCAGCCAGGCAAGCACCGTCAAACGTGCGCCGGGTGATGGAGCCGGGTTCGCGCAGCACCATGATGACCTCATGCAGTTGCTCCAGGTGAACGCCCTCGGATTGCCTCGCCCACGGATGCGCCACCGGCACCAGCGCGCAGATCCGCGATTCGGCCAAAGGCTGCAGGTGCAGGCCATTGCGCGGCTCGACCTCGGTCAGCACCGCCACGTCCGCATGCTCGGACAACAGCGCCGCCAGGGTTTCCTGAGCATTGCCCAGGCGCAGGTTCACGGTGATGCCCGGGTAGCGTGCACGCAGGCTGGCGATCATCGGCATCACCAGGTGCGGACCGTCCGCCGCCACTTCCAGGCGTCCGGTGAGCAATTGGCGATTGGCCTCCAGCAGGGTCTGCGCTTCGTCCACCAGGCCGAAGATCGCCCGGGTGATGGCCGCCAGCCGCGTGCCTTCCTCGGTCAGTTCCACCCGCCTGGCGGTGCGGCGCAACAACGCGATCTGGTAGTGCTCCTCCAGGGCCTTGATATGCCCGGTCACCGCCGGCTGGCTGATGAACAGCCGCGCCGCCGCACGGGTAAAACTGCCCTCGCGGGCCACGGCATCGAATGCACGCAGTTGGAACAGGTTCATAGTTATCGGCCTCACTGATAGCTCGCATAACAACAAACAATTTGATTGATGACAAGCCAAACTGCAATTTAGGCGCTGTAGATTCAACCGATGCTTCGCGAGGATTTGTAATGACGACGCCCATCCTGCTGACCCCAGGTCCCCTGACCACCTCGAACCGCACCCGCCAGGCCATGCTGGTGGATTGGGGTTCATGGGACGAGCGCTTCAACCAGCTCACCGCCAGCGTCTGCGAACAGTTGCTGGCAATCATCGACGGCGCCGCCAGCCACCATTGCGTGCCTTTGCAAGGCAGCGGCACCTTCGCCGTCGAAGCGGCCATCGGCACCCTGGTCCCGCGCAACGGCAAGGTACTGGTGCTGATCAACGGCGCCTACGGCAAGCGCCTTGCGAAAATCTGCGAAGTACTGGGCCGCGATTTCAGCACCTTCGAAACCGCCGAGGACCAACCCACCACCGCCGCCGATGTGGGCCGCCTGCTGCACGCCGATAAGGCCATTACCCATGTCGCGCTGATCCACTGCGAAACCAGCACCGGTATTCTCAACCCATTGGCCGAGATCGCCCAGGTGGTGAAACACCACGGCAAGCGCCTGATCGTCGATGCCATGAGCTCCTTCGGCGCGTTGCCCATCGATGCCCGCACGGTGCCATTCGACGCCCTGATCGCCGCCTCCG
Organism: Pseudomonas sp. DR208; assembly: GCF_019823005.1. Taxonomy (NCBI): domain Bacteria; kingdom Pseudomonadati; phylum Pseudomonadota; class Gammaproteobacteria; order Pseudomonadales; family Pseudomonadaceae; genus Pseudomonas; species Pseudomonas sp. DR208. The sequence goes on along the minus strand of NZ_CP081944.1, from coordinate 2,712,731 downwards.
GCAAGTGCCTGGAAGGCGTGCCGGGCATGGGTTTTGTCTTCGTCGACAAACAGGCGTTGAGCGCCGCCGAAGGCAACTGCCACTCCCTGGCAATGGACCTGTTCGACCAGCACAGCTACATGGCTAGGACCGGCCAATGGCGCTTCACCCCACCGACCCACGTGGTGGCGGCCCTGCATGAAGCGCTGCTGCAATATGCCGAGGAAGGCGGCCTGCCCGCACGTCATCAACGCTATGCCCATAACTGCAAGGCACTGCTGGACGGCATGGCCGAACTGGGCCTGCGCAGTTTCCTGCCGGCCGCCATCCAGGCGCCGATCATCGTCACCTTCCACGCGCCCCAGGACCCGCGCTACCAGTTCAGGGATTTCTACGAACGGGTCAAGGCCAGGGGGTTCATCTTGTATCCGGGCAAACTGACCCAGGTGGAAACCTTCCGCGTGGGCTGCATCGGCCATGTCGATGCCAACGACATGCACGCCGCCGTCACCGCCATCGCCGACGGCTTGCAGGCCATGGGTCTCACCCTCTCATCGATTGGAGCACACGCATGAACTACCAGAACCCCAACGCCCTGCAAGCCGTGATCCTCGATTGGGCCGGCACCGTGGTCGACTTCGGCTCCTTCGCCCCCACGCAGATCTTTGTCGAAGCCTTCGCCGAATTCGACGTGCAAGTCTCCATCGAAGAAGCCCGTGGCCCGATGGGCATGGGCAAGTGGGATCACATCCGTGCCTTGTGCGATCAGCCGCAGGTCGCCGAGCGCTACCGCAAGGCCTTCGGTCGCACGCCCACCGACGATGACGTGACGGCCATCTACCAACGCTTCATGCCGTTGCAGATCGAGAAGATCGCCGAGCACTCGGCGCTGATTCCCGGCGCCCTCGACACCCTCGCCCGGCTGCGGGTACAAGGCATCAAGATCGGTTCCTGCTCCGGCTACCCCAAGCAAGTGATGGACAAGGTGGTCGCCCTGGCCGCCACCAACGGCTATATCGCCGACCATGTGGTCGCCACCGACGAAGTGCCCAACGGTCGCCCATGGCCGGCCCAGGCCCTGGCCAACGTCATCGCCCTGGGCATTGACGATGTGGCGGCATGCGTGAAGGTCGACGACACCGTGCCGGGCATCCTCGAAGGGCGGCGCGCCGGCATGTGGACCGTGGCCCTGACCTGCTCCGGCAATGCAATGGGGTTGACCTACGAACAGTTCCGCGCCCTGGATGCCGCGACTCTGGCCAGCGAGCGCAAGCGCATCGAAGCGATGTTCGAAGGTTCACGTCCGCATTACTTGATCGACACCATCAACGACTTGCCTGCGGTGATCACTGAAATCAATCGGCGCCTGGCCCGTGGGGAAATGCCGCAGAGCGACTGATAGAGGTCAACATCACGGCACTTACCCCAGGCAATCCGCTCAAAACCGGCATACAGTTAAAGGACTCCATCGCCAAAGAATGGAGGTATGCCCTGATGAGTGAGGAACCCAGCGATGCCGTGGAAAAACTCCGATACACGCTACAGCACCATGTCGATTGCGTTGCACTGGTTGATGGTGGTGCTACTGGCGGTGGTCTACGCCTGCATTGAGTTACGCGGACAGTTTCCCAAAGGCAGCGGTGCACGAACGTTGATCGTCGAGATGCACTTCATGTTCGGCCTCACCGTGTTTGTGCTGGTGTGGCTGCGCCTGTTCGCACGCAGCCTGGGGGTAGCGCCAAAGATCGTACCGGCGCCGCCGCCGTGGCAGAGCCTGCTGGCAACCCTGATGCACTTTGCCCTGTACGCATTGATGATCGGCATGCCGATCGCCGGCTGGCTGATTGTCAGTGCCGAGGGGCATTCAGTGATGTTCTACGGCATTGAATTGCCGCCGCTGATCGCGGAAAACAAGGCGCTGGCCAAGCAGATTGAAGGCTGGCATGTGCTGTTCGGCAAGATCGGTTACTGGTTGATCGGCCTGCATGCATTGGCCGGGATCGCTCACCACTACATCCTGCGGGATAACACCGCGTTGCGGATGATGCCGGGCAAGCGCGCTAACCCTTGAAGCCGCGCCGGCCTTGGAGACCGCCGGTGTGGACGAAGACCAGACGAGTGCCGGGGGCGAAGCGTCCGGCTTCGATTTGCACCTTCAAGGCCAGTAACGCCTTGCCGGTGTAGAGCGGTTCCAGGGGCACGCCGCAGGCTTGTTGCGTGCTCTCGATGAAGTCGAGCAGCTCGGCGTCGATTTTGGCGAAGCCACCTCGGCTGGCGTCCAGCAGTTCATAGCCGCCCTGCACGATGGCCTCGACGTTCTGCGCCACACCGTGATCGTCCGGCACCGCCATGGCGCCGTACACCGGGTGCGCGCCCGCCTCTGCCAGCGCCAGGCCGGCCAGGGTGGTGCCGGTGCCTGCGGCCAGCCACCAGGCGTCGTAATCCGTCCAGCCCACGCTGTGCAACTGTACACGCACCTGCTCGACCAGCACCGCGCAACCCAGGGCGCCCGCACGGCCACCGCCGCCCTCGGGCACGGGGTGCAGGTGGGGATACTGCTCACGCCACGGCAACCAGAAACCCGGTTCATGCCGCGCGCGATAACCGCCATAACCCAGCCAATGCAACTGCATGCCAAAAGCTTTCAAGTCGAGGACGGTGGCCGTGTCTTGCGGGTGCCCGCGCAGCAGGCCGACGGTAGGGAAACCGAAGCGCTTGCCGGCGGCAGCCAAGGCATGCAGATGGTTGGAGTAAGCCCCGCCCAGGCTGATCAGGCCACGAGCGGCCTGCGCCTGCGCCAGATGCCCGGTGAGCTTGAACCACTTGTTGCCGCTGATCAGCGGGTCGATGCGATCCAGGCGCAGCACGGCCAGCTCGACACCTCTGAGCCAATCCAGATACAGCGGTTCAAGCGGTGCGTGGGGAAGCCAATCGAAGGGACCCATCGGGCGGGATCTGCATGAAAACGGGGCGGTAGTCTACCACCGCCCCGCCCCGGGTCTTACAGCTCGGCCGCGAGGCGCGAGCCCTGGTTGATGGCGCGCTTGGCGTCCAGCTCGGCCGCCACATCGGCGCCGCCGATCAGGTGCACGTTCTGGCCGGCGGCGACCAGGCCGTCCTGCAATTCGCGCAACGGGTCCTGGCCGGCGCAAATGACGATGTTGTCCACCGCCAGCACCTGGGGTTCGCCCTCGGCGCCAATGCGGATGTGCAGGCCGGCATCGTCGATCTTCAGGTACTCGACACTGTTGAGCATCTGCACCTGCTTGTTCTTCAAACCAGTACGGTGGATCCAGCCGGTGGTCTTGCCCAGGCCGTCGCCGACCTTGGAGGTCTTGCGTTGCAGCAGGAACACTTCACGCGCCGGGGCATGGGGTTGCGGCTTGATCCCGGCCACGCCACCACGGGCTTGCAATTGGGTGTCGATGCCCCATTCCTTCCAGAACGCTTCGCGGTCCAGGCTGGTGGACACGCCCTGATGCACGAGGAACTCAGACACGTCGAAACCGATACCGCCCGCGCCGATCACCGCCACGCGCTTGCCGACCGGTTTGCGCTCCAGGATCACATCCAGGTAGCTCAGCACCTTGGCGTTGTCGATCCCCGGGATCGCCGGGGTACGCGGCGCGATGCCGGTCGCCAGGATGATCTCGTCATAGCCGCCCGCCGCCAGTTGCGCCACGTCCACGCGGGTGTTGAGGCACAGCTCCACATGGGTGGTCTGCAATTTGCGCTTGAAATAGCGCAGGGTTTCGAAGAACTCCTCTTTGCCCGGCACCCGCTTGGCGATGTTGAACTGGCCGCCGATCTCGTTGGCGGAATCGAACAAGGTCACGTGGTGGCCACGCTCGGCGGCCACCGTCGCAGCGGCCAGGCCGGCAGGACCGGCGCCGACCACGGCGATCTTCTTGATCTGCTGAACGGGCAAATAGTTGAGCTCGGTTTCGTAACACGCCCGTGGGTTGACCAGGCAAGTGGTCAGCTTGCCGCCAAAGGTGTGGTCCAGGCACGCCTGGTTGCAGCCGATGCAGGTATTGATCTCATCGGCGCGGCCGGCGGCGGCCTTGTTGACGAACTCCGGGTCGGCCAGGAACGGGCGTGCCATGGAGACCATGTCGGCATCGCCTTCGGCGAGAATCTGCTCGGCGATTTCCGGGGTGTTGATACGGTTGGTGGTGATCAACGGAATCTGCACCGCCCCGCGCAGCTTGGCGGTGACTTTGCTGAACGCGCCACGCGGCACCTTGGTGGCGATGGTCGGGATGCGCGCCTCGTGCCAGCCGATACCGGTGTTGATGATCGTCGCACCGGCGCCCTCGATGGCCTTGGCCAACTGCACGATTTCTTCCCAGGTGCTGCCGCCTTCCACCAGGTCGAGCATCGACAGGCGGAAGATGATGATGAAATTCGGACCCACGGCTTCACGCACACGACGCACGATTTCCACTGCCAGGCGCATGCGGTTTTCGTAGCTGCCGCCCCAGCGGTCGGTGCGGTGGTTGGTGTGGGCCGCGAGGAACTGGTTAATGAAGTAGCCTTCGGAGCCCATGATTTCCACGCCGTCGTACTCGGCGACCTGGGCCAGCAGCGAGCAGGTGACGAAATCCTGGATCTGCTTCTCGATGCCCTCTTCGTCCAGCTCCTTGGGCTTGAACGGGTTGATCGGCGCCTGGATCGCACTCGGCGCGACCTGTTTGGGGCTGTAGGCATATCGGCCGGCGTGGAGGATCTGCATGCAGATCTTGCCACCGGCCGCGTGTACCGCCTGGGTCACGATCTTGTGTTGCTGCGCTTCTGCGTCGGTGGTCAGCTTGGCCGCGCCGGCATAAACACCGCCCTCGTCATTCGGACCGATGCCGCCGGTGACCATCAGGCCCACGCCGCCCCGGGCGCGCTCGGCAAAATAGGCAGCCATGCGTTCGAACCCGCCGGGTTTCTCTTCAAGGCCAGTGTGCATCGAACCCATCAGGGTACGGTTGCGCAAAGTGGTAAAACCCAGGTCCAACGGGGCCAGCAGATGCGGGTAGGCAGCAGCGGTCATGGTCAAGCTCCACAACGGATCATCACGGGGTGTGACGGGCTCGTGCGACCCGCCATCGGTTTATGTCCCACAGACTAAGAGGCGGTGGATGACGGCTCAATGACTGAAACTGACAAGTTATTGATCCAAATGCACAGCGCCCCTTGGCAAGCCCGCCCATGGGCCCTACCCTAGTCGGCGAACCCTGCACACGGTCTGTTGTCTGTTCCCCCATGCGTAAACTTCTTGCTCTTACCGTCTCCCTGGCGCTGGTTGCCGCCATCGCCGCCTATCTGGTCTGGACCCAGGAACGCCCCGTGGCGCATTACCTGTCGGACCTGCGGATCACCCTCGCCGTCAACGAAGGACTGCCTGCCGACCGTGGCAACCTGCTGGGCATCCAGCCGGAACTGTTCCCTGCCGACTACCAGAGCCTGGAACGCCTGCACCTGAAGCTCGCGGCGTACTTGCAAAAAGCCCGGGACCAGGGGCTGATCAATGACAAGACCATCGTGGTGCTGCCCGAACATATCGGCACCTGGCTGATGCTCACCGGCGAAAAAAACGAGGTGTACCAGGCGCTCCATGTGAAAGATGCGATGAACTGGCTGTCGGTCAGCAACCCGCTGCTGTTCGCCCGCGCCTGGATCAGCGCCACCGGCGACAACCGCACCGACGACGCCTACCTGCGTATGAAAGCCTCGGGCATGGCACGGGACTATCAGCTGTTGTTCGGCGGCCTGGCCAAGGAGTTCGGCGTTACGTTGGTGGCCGGCTCCATCACCCTGCCGAACCCGAGCGTGAGCCAGGGTCAACTGCAGGTCGGCCATGGCGCCTTGTATAACGCCAGCGTGGTGTTTGCCGCCGACGGCCTGCCGATCGGCGATCCGCAGCGCCAGCTCTACCCGATCTACGATGAGCGCGGCTTCATCAAGCCTGGCGATGAAAACATGGTCAGCGTGGTCGACACTCCGGCCGGGCGCCTGGGGGTGCTGGTCGGCAGCGACAGCTGGTACCCGGACAACTACCGCAAGCTCAACGAACAAGGCGCGCAATTGATCGCGGTGCCAGCCTTTGTGCTGGGTCGCGATACCTGGGACCGTCCGTGGCGCGGCTTCAAAAGCGTGTCCACCCCGACCGAAATCAGCCTCAAGCCCGAAGAACTCAGTGAAGGCGAAGCCTGGCGCCGTCTTACGCTGATCAGCCAGCAACCGATCAGCCAGGCCAGCGCCGGCATGAGCGTGTTCCTGCGCGGGCAGTTCTGGGACCTGGGCACCGCCGGGCACAGTTTTCTCAGCAGCAACGGGCAAATCAGCGCCGATGGCGAGGCCCGTGGCGCGCGCTTGTTGAATATCTGGCTGTGAAACCGGTACGGCTGGGGGACCTGTCGGTGGGCTTCGTGCACAGCCTGGCCGATGCCATCAGCAGCCACGGCCTGGACCCGCAGCCGCTGCTACTGCAATACGGACTCGACTCGGCGCGCCTCGCCGAAGCCGGTGCACGCTTGTCGATCCCGCGTTACATGCGCCTGGGCCACGCCGCCATCCAGCTCACCGGCGACCCGGGCCTGGGCCTGCGCATGGGCCAGCTCAGCCGCTTGAGCCAGGCGGGGCTCGCCGGCGTCACCGCCGACCAGGCACCCAACGTGCGGGAGGCGGCGCGCGCATTAACGCGTTTCGAGGCGCTGTACGGCTCCAACTATCGCGGGCAGTCGAGCTTCGTCGAGGATGCCGAGGGCGCCTGGTTGCGCTTCTACTCCATCAGCCCCTACAACGCCTACAACCGCTTCGTGGTGGACTCGATCATCGCCGGCTGGCTGCATCAGTTGTCGAGCCTGGCCCGGCAACCGGTGCAGGCGCAGCGTATAGACATCGAGTTCGAGGCGCCGGAGTACCGCGAACGCTACGACGCGCTGGGAGACGTTCACTTCGGTGCCGACGCCAATCAACTGCGCCTCAGCCAGCACACCCTGGCCCTGCGCAACCCGCAGCACTGCCCCAGCACCTGGAACCTGTTGTTGCAGCTGTGTGAGCGAGAGTTGGAGCAACTGACCCGCACCCGCAGCCTGCGCGAGCGCATTACCCGTTTGCTCGGGCCGATGCTCAATGGCGGCCGGGAACCCGACCTGGAAGAAGTGGCGGCACGCTTGAAGCTGCCGACCTGGACGCTGCGCCGCAAACTGGCCGATGAAGGCACTCAGTTTCGCGCGATTCTCAACGACACCCGCCGTGACCTGGCCATGACCTACATCCGCGACACGGAACTGGCGTTCGGCGAGATCGCCTACTTGCTCGGTTTTGCCTCGGCCCAGGCATTTCAACGGGCCTTCAGGCGGTGGAACAACCAGACCCCAGGGGAATTTCGCCGCAGTCAGCGGCATTCCGCCTGAAGTCTTTATTACAGCTCTGTTGCATCGTCTGCCGGTTCCAGCGGGTCCAACTCAATCGCGTGGTATTCAAGCAGTTCTTCCTGGTAATCGTCCATGGCGGACTCCTTCTTGCGTTAACAGGGGTTGCAAATAAATGACCTGCATCACCAGCCTAAAGTGCCGTGATGACGAAAAAATGTCGACGTCATGACGTTCCTGCACTCAAGGATTAAACGTAGCAGCGCTGCAGGGATTTAGCACCCGAGGGATGAGGCACTATTGCAATCATTGCAATTGCAATCACATGCGAATTTCCATTAGGGTATGGGCACTCGTCGCCAGGTGACCCTCTCCATGACCGCCGCTACCGCACACGCCGCGCAGCTCTGTATCGACGCCTTGAGCACTGCCACTCCCGCCAGCCGGTCACCGTTGCACACCGTGATCAGCATGGCCAGCACCCTCGAATCCAGCCGCCAGGCCTGGGTGATCCACGGCCAGTCGCACTCCCGACGCGTGGGTAACTGGCCCGCCTGGTTCGCCCGCAACGCCGTGGAAAAACCCTTGCTGTACCTGCACAGCGCGCACTCGGCGGCACAGTTGAGCGCGCTATCGAAGGTTACCCGGCAGCGCGGCATCCTGTGCAACGACATTGAAAACCAGCCCTCCCGCTGGCCCAAAGGTGCGCAGCCGTCCTTGCCGTTGTGGCTGGCCACTCATCCGCGCTGTACCCCGTATGACCCGGCCTCGGGGGAAGAAGCCCGCGCGATTGTGCTGGCGGCGTTGCGAAGCCTGTATGTCGAGGGCAAGCCCGGTTTCTATTACCTCGCGTTGCACGATCAGGACAGTGCAGCGCCGTTGAGTGAGCAGGACCGGGAGGCCGCGCTCAAGGGCATGTATCCACTCCAGCGCAACAGCCCCTTCGATGTGCGATTGCTCGGCGCAGGCCGCGCGCTTGACGAGGTGGTGCACGCCAGGCGCTTGCTCAAACAGCACTGGAACATCAGCGCGCAGCTATGGAGCTGCCCCAGCTACACACGACTGGCCCGCGAGGCAGCGACCGCTGAACGCTGGAATCGCCTGCACCCCAGGCTGCCCAAGCGCGGTTGCCATTTGCGTGATTGCCTGGCGGGAAGCGCTGCGCCGGTGATTGCGGTGACCGGGTATCCGCAGGCGATTGTCGATCAGTTGGGGGCGCACGTGGATGCACGCTTTGTGGCGCTGGGCGCGGGGTCGGTACAGGCGGCGGCGCCGAGTCGATACTGGATCGTGGTATCGGCGCTCAGGGCATTGGCGGATGAAGGGCGGATCGACACACGGCAAGTGCAGGACGCGATGAAGCGCTATGCAGTGGAATGCGAGTGACGGCAAGGCAGCGCCGCAGGGTTTCAGATTTTGCGGCGACTGCGGGTCTGCACGCCCGCCTCCATCGCCAGGCCGGCGGTGCGCTCCAACGCGTCGGCGAAGCCCTGGCGCTGCTCGGGCTCAATCTGCGACAGAAACAACTCATCCACCGTGCTTTCGTAGATCTTCCACATTTTTTTACGCAGCACCCGACCGGCCTCGGTGATCGAGGCAAACGCCGCGCGGCCATCGCCGTCGGAGCGGGAACGTACCACCAGACCGTCCTTTTCCAGGCGGTCGACCAGCCGCGTGAGGTTGTAGCGTTCGATGGCCAGCACGTCGGCCAATTCATGCATGCGGCGGGTGCCGTCGGGGCCGCTTTCCAGACCCCATAGCGCGTCGTACCAGGCGTACGGCGGCAGGTCCGCCTCAGCCAGGCGACGCTCGATTTCACGGATGACCGTCCTGTGGGCCCTGACAAAACGGAACCATACATCCGGCTCTTTCGACGACATGCAACACCATCCGGGGAATTTCAAGAAGGTTGCAATAGTAGCTCATCCCGCGCTAGATTCGGCCATGTAGTTGCAATTGCAATTACATTTGCCGGCACTCCCACAAGGAGCCCGCCACTTCAAACCTGCCTACCCTGGAGCCTCACATGACCCCGAACAACGCTGTCAGACGCGACGACGACCCACAGGAAACCCGCGAGTGGCTGGAGTCCATCGAATCGGTGTTGTCCACTGAAGGCCGGCCCCGCGCGCACTACCTGATCGATCAGTTGCTGGATTTCGACGTGGCGCGGCATGGCGACTTCTACGGGCGGGTGACCACGCCGTACGTCAATACCCTCCCGGTGGACCGTCAGTTGCCCTACCCCGGCAACCTGGCCATCGAACGCCGTATCAATGCGTTTATCCGCTGGAATGCCATGGCAATGGTGTTGCGTGCAGGCAAGCACTCAGGGGTGGGTGGGCATATCGCAACCTACGCGTCAGCCGCCGTGCTCTACGACGTAGGCTTCGACCACTTCTTTCGTGGCCGTACCGAGCACTTTGACGGCGACCTGGTGTACATCCAGGGCCACTCCTCCCCCGGCATTTATGGCCGCGCCTACCTGGAAGGCCGCATCAGCGAAGCGCAACTCGACAACTTTCGCCGTGAGGCCGGTGGCGAGGGTATTTCGTCCTACCCGCACCCACGGCTGATGCCGGACTTCTGGCAATTCCCCACCGTGTCCATGGGCCTTGGCCCGATCACTGCCGCTTACCAGGCGCGCTTCATGCGCTACTTGGAACTGCGCGACCTCAAACCCCACCAGGGGCGCAAGGTCTGGGCCTTCCTCGGTGATGGCGAAATGGACCAGCCGGAATCCCTGGCCGCCATTTCCCTGGCCGGGCGCGAGAAACTCGACAACCTGATCTTTGTGGTCAATTGCAACCTGCAACGCCTGGACGGCCCGGTGCGCGGCAATGCCAAGGTGATCCAGGAGTTCGAAAGCCTGTATCGCGCCGCCGGTTGGAACGTGATCAAAGTGATCTGGGGCGGTGGTTGGGACGCCCTGCTGGACAAAGACCACAGCGGCCTGCTGCGCCAACGCATGATGGAATGCGTGGACGGCGACTATCAGAACTACAAGTCGCAGAACGGCGCTTATGTGCGCGAACATTTCTTCGGCAAATACCCGGAGTTGCTGGCATTGGTTGCGGACATGTCCGACGACGAAATCTGGAAGCTCTCACGGGGCGGGCATGACCCGGACAAGGTCTACAACGCCTATGCCGCCGCTGTGCGCCATAGCGGCCAGCCTACGGTGATCCTGGCGAAAACCGTCAAGGGTTTCGGCATGGGTGAAGCCGGCGAAGGCCAGAACATCAACCATCAATTGAAGAAGATGGGCGCAGACGCGGTAAGAGCCTTCCGCGATCGTTTTGGCCTGGAAGTCGCTGACGAGCAACTCGCCGACATTCCCTACCTCAAGCCCGCCGCCGACAGCGAAGAAGCCCGTTACTTCGCGGCGCGCCGCCAGGCCCTGGGCGGCTATGTACCGGCACGCCACAGTGCGGTCGAACCCTTGCAGATCCCCGAACTCGCCGCCTTTGCCACCCAGCTCAAGGACACCGGCGAACGGGCGATCTCCACCACCATGGCCTTTGTGCGCATCCTCGGCACCCTGCTCAAGGACCCGCACCTGGGCAAACTGATCGTGCCTATCGTGCCGGACGAGTCGCGCACCTTTGGCATGGAAAGCCTGTTCCGTCAGATTGGCATCCACTCCGCCGTAGGCCAGCTCTACACCCCGCAGGACGCAGGGCAACTGAGCTACTACAAGGAAAGCAAGGACGGACAGATCCTGCAGGAAGGCCTGAATGAATCCGGCGCCATTTCCTCGTGGATCGCGGCCAGTACGTCGTACAGCAACCACGGCTTGATGACGGTGCCGTTCTATATCTTCTACTCGATGTTCGGCTTCCAGCGGGTCGGCGACCTGGCCTGGGCCGCCGGCGATGCACGGGCACGCGGTTTTTTGCTGGGGGCCACGGCCGGCCGCACCACGCTGATGGGCGAAGGCTTGCAGCATGACGATGGACACAGCCATATCCTGTCGTCGGTGATTCCGTGCTGCGTGTCCTACGACCCGACATTTGCCTACGAGCTGGCGGTGATCATTCGCGAAGGCATGCGGCGGATGTACGTGGAACAGGAGGACATCTACTACTACATCACCCTGCTCAACGAGAATTACCCGCACCCGGCGATGCCCGAAGGGGTGGAAGACGGGATTCTGAAGGGCATGTACCCGCTCAAGACCAGCGAGCAGGCCCAGGTGCAACTGATGGGCAGTGGCTCAATCCTGCGCGAAGTGATCGCGGCGGCCGAGCTGCTTGAGCAGGACTTCGGCGTGCACAGCACTGTGTGGAGCGCCACCAGCCTCACCGAATTGCGCCGCGACGGGCATGCAGCCGAACGCAGGAACCTGCTGCACCCGCAGAGCGAGCCACGGGTAAGTTATGTGGAGCAATGCCTGGCCGGGCAGAACGGGCCGGTGGTGGTGGCGACGGACTACATGAAGCTGTTCGCCGATCAGATCCGCCCCTTTGTCCAGGGCCGACGCTTTGTGGCCCTGGGCACGGACGGCTTCGGGCAATCGGATACCCGTGAAACCCTGCGCGCGTTCTTCGAAGTGGACCGGTATTTCATCGCGCTGGCAGCCTTGAAGGCGTTGGCGGATGACGGCGTTATCGGTCGTGAAAAAGTCAGTGAAGCCATCAGCCGCTACGGGATCAACGTCGACAAGGTCAACCCCGTGGCGGTCTGAATTACTGCGCCGGTGTCGGCAGGGGCGGAATCGCTTCTGTCGGTGCCGGCAGGTCCGGGTTACTGGTAGCCGGCGCGGGTTCCGCCTGCGGCGCAATCGGCGCGGCCTCGGCAGGCGGCGTGACGGGCTGGGAAACGGCAGGCTCCTCCTTCGGCGGCTCGGTTTTCTCTGCTGCCGGTGCGGTTTTAGGTTCCGGCACACCCAGCTCGGCTTTCGGCTGCTCCGGGATATGCGCGGCCTTCTTCACTTCCTGAGGCAAGAACACGTCCACCAGCGCAAAATAGCGCTCGTAGAATTTCGGTGCCGAAACGGTCTCGCTCGCCACCTTCACCATCGAGTCATCGGTGGAACCGATCGGCATCGACACCGAACCCAGCACGCCCACGCCCAGGCTCGCGGAGTTGTTGACCTTCTTCAGCGCGTAACGGTCCTGCAAGGCGTTGGCGAACATGGTCGAGTGATTGGTACCTTTGCCATCGTCGGCACACACCACGTTGAAGCTGATCTGCAGGTGGGTCTCGCCGGTCTGCTGGAAGCTCTTGTTACCCACCACCAGTTTCGGATCGCTGCTGGTAATGATATAGCCCTGGCTCAGCAAGGCACGTCGCGCCGCTTCGCACGCCGCCACATCGGTGACCGGGTAATCGCGGGAAAACGTACCGGAGTCGTCGAAATTCTCATGTTCATAAATGGCGGTCTTGGGTGACGAGCAGCCCGCGGCGCCCGCCAGCACCAGCGCCAGCCCGAGGCTACGCAAGTGAAATGATGTCGACATTGAAAATCCTGAGGAAAACGGTCCGGGCGGTATTGTGCAACAGAACGAGGCCTTGGCGCGCGCATTCCTGTCGGTAAAACGTCACAGCCTTACCTTGCCCCGCCTGTAGGAAAAAGACCTGCACACATATGATCAATAAACACGCGCAATTTGACCGAAGCATGGCGACTTGATGGCCATAACATCCAGAAACTGCCTCGGTGTTCCAAAAATTCATCCAGCACCCTTTGCAGGCGCCCCTGCTGCACGGCCTGTTCGACCATGTAGTCCGGCAGGCAGGCGATCCCCAACCCGTCGAGCACCACATGCTTGAGGGACTCGATGGTGGTACTGACCAACGGAGTGCGCAGGACCGGCTCCGACGCGCCGGGGGCGTGGCGTTCGGCGGGTTGCCTGCGTTGCTGCAAACCGCACTGGCCAAATCGGCAGGTGAGTCGGCGGACGCCGCGCAATCGATGCTGGTGACCGTGTGGAACCTGGGCATCGCTGGCGGCGGCCTCGCGGGCGGGGTGCTGCTCCAGGGCTGGGGCGTCGCCGCATTTCCCTGGGCGGTGGTGTTGCTGATGCTGTGGGCATTGGCCGGGGCGTCGAGAGGCGCCCGCAGTTGAAGAATCAATAAGACCCTACCTGGCTGAGCGCCACGGCCGAAAGATACAGACCGGCACCAAACACGCCATGGGACAGCACACTGCGCAGGCGATTTCTCCAAGGTGTTGGTGTGCGAGACGCCGCCACACCCGCGCCCATCGCGGGCTGCATCACAAAGTAAGGGATCACCACCGTCAGCGTGCCCACCATCAACGCAGGCAACCATTGGGGATCATGCAGCCATTGCACGCCGTAGATACTCACCAACAGCGCCGCAAAGGCGATACCCACGGCATAGTGAATCGCCCAGCCCAGCGCCAATTCGCCGCGTACCGGCGAGGCCTTGCCGATACTGGCATGGGCAAGCGTGCCGTGACGCAGGTGGCCGGCCCAGCGGCCCACCATCGAGTAATCGAGCGTTGTAATGCCCAAGCCTTTGAGAATCATCGACCACACATCCATCACGACAGTCGCCCCGATCCCGATCAATACCAGCCTTACACCTTCTTCCATCGACAACATGACCTGCCCTCCGATTGATGAGACCCTCGTTCACAGGCAGGATAGAAGTTGAAGTCAACTTCAAGTCAAAGGAGTCATCATGGATATCTCGGAAGTGGCCCGGCGTACGGGACTGCCCTCCTCCACCGTGCGGTTTTACGAGAAGGCCGGGTTGATCACCGCGACCAGTGCCCCAGGGGAACGGCGCCACTTCAGGCCCGCCGTGCTCGATCAATTGGCGCTGATCGCCCTCGGACAAGCCGGCGGCCTGTCGCTGGATGAAATCCGCAGCATGCTGCCCTTGGAGGGCGCATTGCAGGTGGACAGACAGCTGTTGCTGGACAAGGCCGACAGCATCGACGCGACCATCAAGCGCCTGAAAGCGATGAGTCAGGGCTTGCGGCATGCGGCAGACTGCCCGGCACCTGACCATGGGCAATGCCCGAATTTTCAGCGCTTGCTCAAGGTCGCGGCAGGCACGCTGAAAAGGAGCAGAACGGCGCGTACCCCACCGGGCAGTCCACTCCAGCGACCATAAAAAAGCCCCCGGTCTTTTCAGGCCGGGGGCTTTTGAGTCAAACCGACATCAGAACTTCTTGATGTCAGCCTTGGTTTCCAACTGCTTGCGGTAGGCCGCGAAGTCCTGCTGACCGACACGGGAGGCGAGGAAGCGGCGGTATTGCGCCTTTTCTTCGTCCGTTGGCGCAGCGGCCTCGTTGACGCCGTTCAGGCGCACGATGACCAGGCTACCATCCGCCAGGGTCACGGTGGTGAAGGTCGGCTTGTCCTTGGCCGCAGGCTTGGGCATGCGGAACAGGGCTTGCAGCACGGCAGGGTCGATCGCTTCCTGGCTACGGGTTGCGGCTTCAGTGACCTTCCAGGCCTGGCCGTCGACCGGCTGGTTCAGCGGGGTCTTGCCATCACGCAGGCTGGCGATCAGCTCGTCAGCGTGAGTCTTGGCAGCCGCGCTGGCGCGTTCCTTGGCCATCTGGGTGCGGATCGCCGCTGCAACGCTTTCCAGCGGCAGTTGCGAAGGCTTCAGGTGCTCTTTGGCACGCAGCACGATGATGGTTTCCGGGTCCAGCTCGATAGCACTGCTGTTGGCACCCTCATCCAGCACTTCCGGGCTGAACGCAGCGGTGACCACGGCACGGTTGGCCGCAACACCTTCGCCTCCTTCACGGCCAAACGGCGCGGAGGTGTGTACAGTCAGTTTCAGGTCGGACGCCGGCTGGGCCAGATCGGAGGCTTCGAATGCCGCATCTTCCAATTGCTTGGTCGCTTCGACATAACGCTGCTCGACCTGCTGGGTCTTGAGCTCTTTGGTCAGCTTGTCTTTCAGGCTGGCAAAGGTCGGCACTTGCGGTGCTTCAACGCCGAGCAGCTTGATCAGGTGCCAACCGAAGCTGCTGCGCACCGGCGCCGAGACCTGGTCCTTGTTCAACGCGTACAAGGCGGTTTCGAAGTCCGGGTCGTAGACACCAGGCCCGGCAAAGCCCAGGTCACCGCCGTTGCTGGCCGAACCTGGATCCTGGGAGAACTCCTTGGCCAGGGCTTCGAACTTCTCACCCTTGGCCAGGCGTGCCTGGATTTCTTCGATCTTGGCCTTGGCTTGCGCGTCGGTGGTCTTGTCGTTGACTTCAATCAGAATGTGCGCGGCACGACGCTGCTCAGCGAGGTTGGCGATTTCTTTCTGATAGGCAGCCTGCAACTCATCGTCCTTCACGGTGACCTGGTCGAAGAAGGAAGACTTCTTCAGTTCCAGATAGTCGATGACCACTTGATCAGGGGTCATGAACTCTTTGGCGTGCTGGTCGTAGTAAGCCTTGACCTCGTCGTCGGTGAGTTTCACCGCGGCAGGGTTGGCCTTGATGTTGACGGTGGCGAAATCGCGGGTCTGCTTTTCCAGGCGGGCGAATGCCAGGACTTCCGCGTCGGTCACAAAACCGCTGCCGGCGATGCCTGCGCGAACCTGGCCGATCAGCATTTCCTGGGTCAGCATCTGACGGAACTGCATACGGGTGTAGCCCAGTTGGCGAATGACCTGGTCAAAGCGGTCAGGACTGAACTTGCCGTCCACCTGGAATTCCGGCGTCTGCAGGATCACCTGGTCCAGTGCAGCTTCGGAGAAGCCAAACTTGGAGTCGGCGGCGCCTTGCAGCAGCAGCTTGCGATCGATCAGGCCCTTGAGTGCCGCGTCGCGCAGGAGTTTTTCGTCCAGCAGCGAAGCATCGAAATCCTTGCCCAGCTGTTGCATCAGCTGGCGGCGTTGCATGTCGACGGCCTGGCTCAGTTCGGTCTGGGTGATTTCTTCACCGTTGACCTTGGCCACGTCCTGCTTGTTGTTACCCGAAGCCTGGAAAATGGCCTCGATACCGGTGAACGCCATCAACGCGACGATGATCCCGATAATGGTCTTGGCAATCCAGCCTTGTGAATTGTCCCTGATATTTTGCAGCATGCGTCCCCCAGAAACGGTTGAACTTCAAGAATAGGCAACCGTGGAGCGTGGGTAGAGTACGGATATAAGAAAGGCGCATCCAAGGATGCGCCTTCTCGCAACTGGCGGAGCGGACGGGGGTTTTCGTTCCCCCCGGCTTGGCGACCCGATGAATACCTGGGTCTGCTGGCCGCTCCGCTGCCAGGTCGAACCTGCGTCCGACCCGGGTAGGTAAAGGCTTGGTCGAAGCTTAGTTAACGGCTTCTTTCAGGGCTTTACCGGCTTTGAAACCTGGTTTCTTGGCAGCAGCGATTTGCAGTGCTTTGCCAGTCTGTGGGTTACGGCCAGTGCGAGCTGGGCGGTCAGTCACAGAGAAAGTACCGAAGCCTACCAGTACCACGGAGTCGCCGGCCTTCAGAGCGCCAGTGACGGATTCGATTACTGCATCCAGCGCACGGCCAGCAGCAGCTTTCGGGATATCAGCGGATGCAGCGATAGCATCAATCAGTTCCGACTTGTTCACTCTAAGTCCCCTTATATATCTATTGAGTATGATTCTAAGTTTTTTGGTGAAAGCAAAAACCAGTGCTGAATGGCCTACAGACACTTAAGAGCCGCTTTATAACAAGGGCTCTAAAAAGCTGTCAAGGAAGCCCCCGGGCTTTAACACATTAATGCGTGCTAATTCTTTCCTTGGAATCAGACTCGCGTTTTTCGTCCTTAGCAACTATCTCCGGAGCCACATCCGGCAAGGGCTCCGGCGCGTATTGCAGCGCAATTTGCAGGACCTCGTCAATCCATTTAACCGGTTTAATCTGAAGATCCTGCTTGATATTGTCAGGAATTTCCTTCAAGTCGCGAACATTCTCTTCAGGAATGATCACGGTCTTGATACCGCCCCGGTGTGCAGCCAGCAATTTCTCTTTCAGACCACCGATAGCCAATACCTGGCCACGCAGGGTGATTTCACCGGTCATGGCGACATCGGCGCGTACCGGAATGCCGGTCAATGCCGAAACCAGGGCCGTGCACATGCCTACGCCAGCGCTAGGACCGTCCTTGGGGGTCGCCCCTTCCGGCATATGGATATGCGTGTCGTGCTTCTCGTGGAAGTCCAGGGGGATCCCCAGGCTCCTGGCGCGGCTGCGCACCACGGTCTGCGCGGCAGTGATGGACTCGACCATCACGTCACCGAGCGATCCGGTCTTGATCAACTGGCCTTTGCCTGGAATCACTGCGGCTTCGATGGTCAGCAACTCGCCGCCCACCTGGGTCCACGCCAGTCCAGTCACCTGGCCGACCTGATCCTGTTGCTCGGCCAGGCCGTAGCGGAATTTGCGCACGCCCAGGAAGTGCTCCAGGGAGTCGGCCGTGACCTTCACCGAGAAGCGTTTTTCCAGCGCGTGCTCTTTGACCGCCTTGCGGCAGATCTTCGCAATCTGGCGCTCAAGGCCCCGTACACCGGCCTCGCGGGTGTAGTAGCGCACGATGTCGCGGATCGCCTCGACCTCGAATTCGATCTCGCCTTTCTTCAAGCCATTGGCCGACGTCTGCTTGGGCGCGAGGTATTTGACGGCGATGTTGATCTTTTCGTCTTCGGTGTAACCCGGCAGACGAATCACCTCCATCCGGTCCAGCAACGCTGGCGGGATGTTCATGGAGTTGGAGGTGCACAGGAACATCACATCGGAGAGGTCGTAGTCGACTTCCAGGTAATGGTCGTTGAAATTGTGGTTCTGCTCGGGGTCAAGCACTTCCAGCAACGCCGATGCCGGATCGCCACGCATGTCGCTACCCATTTTGTCGATTTCATCGAGCAGGAACAGCGGGTTGCGCACACCCACCTTTGTCATCTTTTGAATCAATCTTCCTGGCATCGAACCGATGTACGTGCGGCGATGACCACGGATTTCCGCTTCATCCCGTACACCACCAAGGGCCATGCGCACGAACTTACGGTTGGTAGCGTTGGCAATCGACTCGGCCAGGGAGGTTTTACCCACACCCGGCGGACCAACCAGGCACAACACCGGGCCACGGATTTTCTTCACGCGTTTTTGCACAGCGAGGTATTCGAGGATGCGTTCCTTGACTTCTTCCAGGCCATAGTGATCGGCGTCGAGAATGTCTTCGGCACGAGCGAGGTCCAGGCGTACCTTGGTCTGAGCCTTCCACGGCACCTGCACCAGCCAGTCGATGTAGGACCGCACCACGGTGGCTTCGGCCGACATCGGCGACATCTGCTTGAGCTTGTTCAGCTCGGCGGTGGCTTTGGTCAGGGCGTCTTTCGGCAGGCCGGCGGCATCGATGCGCTTTTTCAGCTCTTCGATTTCGTTGTGGCCTTCCTCGCTGTCGCCGAGTTCCTTCTGAATGGCCTTCATCTGCTCATTCAAGTAGTACTCGCGCTGACTGCGCTCCATTTGCTTCTTCACGCGACCACGAATGCGCTTCTCAACCTGCAACAGGTCGATTTCGGCATCCAGCAGTGCCAATACATGTTCTACACGTGCCGGCAAGTCGATGATTTCGAGGATGTCCTGCTTCTGCTCGATCTTCAGCGCCATGTGCGCGGCCATGGTGTCGACCAGGCGGCTCGGCTCATCGATGCTGTTGAGGGAGGACAGGACTTCAGCCGGGACCTTCTTGCCCAACTGCACATACTGCTCGAACTGCGAGAGCAGGCTGCGTACAAACACTTCGGACTCGCGCTCAGGGGCCTCGACTTCGTCGATCAGCGCCACTTCGGCGCGCAGGTGGCCGTCCACTTCCATGAAGCGTTCCACCGCACCACGCTGCTCGCCTTCCACCAGCACCTTGACGGTGCCATCGGGTAGCTTGAGCAGTTGCAGCACGGTGGCAATGGTACCGACGCGATACAGGGCATCTTCGCCTGGATCATCATCGGCAGGATTTCTCTGGGCCAACAGCAGGATCTGCTTGTCGCCCGTCATCGCGGCCTCGAGGGCTTCGATAGACTTCTCGCGCCCCACGAACAGCGGGATAACCATGTGCGGATAGACGACGACATCACGCAACGGCAGGAGAGGCAATTCGATGGTTGTCTTCATGATTTCGCCTCTATGACAATTGAAAAGTAAGCTTGAAACCAAGATGGGGTCTGCATGCAAAAAAAACAAGCTTATTGCCAGCAGTTAACGCAGTAAACGCTCCGGCGTAAAAACGCCGTAAAAACAAAGGGGCCCCTGGAGGCCCCTTGCTTATACAAACACTGCGAAACGCTTACGCGTCTGGCGCAGCCTTGGCAGTCGGCTCACTGTTTTCGTAGATATACAGTGGCTTGGACTTGCCTTCTATAACGCTTTCATCGATCACCACTTTACTCACCTCGGACTGCGAGGGGATTTCGTACATGGTGTCGAGCAACACGCCTTCGAGAATCGAACGCAGGCCACGTGCACCGGTCTTGCGCTCCAGTGCCCGCTTGGCCACTGATTTGAGTGCGTCGGTACGGAACTCGAGGTCTACACCTTCCATCTCGAACAACTTGGCGTATTGCTTGGTCAGGGCGTTCTTCGGCTCGGTGAGGATCTGAATCAAAGCCGCCTCATCCAACTCGTCCAACGTGGCCAGGACCGGCAGACGACCAACGAATTCAGGGATCAGACCGAACTTGACCAGATCGTCAGGTTCGACTTCACGCAGGGACTCGCCCACCTTCTTGCCTTCTTCCTTGCTGCGCACTTCTGCACTGAAGCCAATGCCACCACGGGTGGAACGCTGCTGGATCACTTTTTCCAGGCCGGAGAACGCACCGCCACAGATGAACAGGATGTTGCGTGTATCAACCTGAAGGAATTCCTGCTGCGGGTGCTTGCGGCCGCCTTGTGGCGGTACGGAAGCGACCGTGCCTTCGATCAGTTTCAACAGTGCCTGCTGCACGCCTTCACCGGAAACGTCCCGGGTAATCGACGGGTTGTCCGACTTGCGCGAGATCTTGTCGATTTCGTCGATGTAGACAATACCCATCTGGGCCTTCTCTACGTCGTAGTCGCACTTCTGCAGCAGTTTCTGAATGATGTTCTCGACATCTTCACCCACGTAGCCAGCCTCGGTAAGGGTGGTGGCGTCGGCGATGGTGAACGGAACGTTCAGCAGGCGAGCGAGGGTTTCTGCAAGCAGGGTTTTACCCGAGCCTGTAGGACCGATCAGCAAGATATTGCTCTTGCCGAGTTCAACTTCGTCGCCTTTCTTGTCACGCTGGTTCAAGCGCTTGTAGTGGTTGTATACCGCTACGGCCAGAACCTTCTTTGCACGCTCTTGACCAATCACATACTGGTCAAGGATGCCGCTGATTTCTTTAGGCGAAGGCAATTTATGCGCGCTGCTCTCGGCCTGGGCTTCCTGCACCTCCTCACGGATGATGTCATTGCACAGGTCGACGCATTCGTCGCAGATAAACACCGAGGGGCCGGCAATCAATTTGCGTACTTCATGCTGGCTTTTGCCACAGAAGGAGCAATAGAGCAGCTTGCCGTTGTCCTCGCCGTTGCGGGTGTCAGTCATTCGTTCGATCCAAATCCGATAGGCTTGCAACACAAGATGAAGGCTTATGCGGGCTTTTTCAAGCCCGCCAGTGGTCGGACATGCCGACCAGCCCTATTTTGAGCGGCTTATATTAAGCGGGGCGCTTTTCGATCACTGCGTCGATCAGGCCATATGCCTGCGCCGCTTCGGCACTCATGAAGTTGTCGCGGTTGGTATCGCGCTCGATTTCTTCCAGGGTGCGCCCGCTGTGCTTGGCCATCAGCGTGTTGAGGCGCTCGCGGATAAACAGAATTTCCTTGGCGTGGATTTCGATGTCCGACGCCTGGCCCTGGAAACCGCCCAGTGGCTGGTGAATCATCACGCGCGAGTTGGGCAGGCAGAAGCGCTTGCCCTCGGCACCGGCAGTCAGCAGGAACGCGCCCATGCTGCAGGCCTGGCCGATGCAGGTGGTCGACACGTTCGGCTTGATGAACTGCATGGTGTCGTAGATCGACATGCCCGCCGTTACCGAACCGCCTGGGGAGTTGATGTAGAGATGGATGTCCTTGTCCGGGTTTTCCGCTTCAAGGAACAGCAGCTGCGCACAGATCAGGTTGGCCATGTAGTCCTCTACGGGGCCCACCAGAAAGATCACTCGCTCCTTGAGCAGGCGCGAGTAGATGTCGTAGGCGCGTTCGCCACGAGCGGACTGCTCGACAACCATCGGGACCAGGCCGCCAGCGGCCTGGATATCAGAGTTCTGCTGAATATAGGAATTACGGAACATGCTCTGCAGTTACTCCCAAATAGTCATGTCTTGAAAACGCATAAGCCAGCGCGAGGCTGGCTTATGGTTGAATTTCCAACGAGTTGGACAATCAGTCGGCTTGTGCTGCTTCCGCCGGTTTGACTGCTTCTTCGTAAGAGACCGCTTTATCGGTCACCTTAGCCTTCTGCAGAACAGTATCCACAACTTGTTCTTCCAGCACAACCGAACGCACTTCGTTCAGTTGCTGATCGTTCTTGTAGTACCAAGCCACGACCTGCTCAGGCTCCTGGTAGGCCGAAGCCATTTCCTGGATCATTTCGCGAACGCGGTCTTCGTCCGGCTTGAGGTCGAACTGCTTGACCACTTCAGCCACGATCAGGCCCAGCACGACGCGACGCTTGGCTTGCTCTTCGAACAGCTCGGCCGGCAGCTGGTCAGGCTTGATGTTGCCACCAAACTGCTGAACAGCTTGAACGCGCAGGCGATCCACTTCGTTGGACAGCAGGGCCTTGGGCACTTCGATCGGGTTGGCAGCCAGCAGACCGTCCATGACCTGGTTCTTGACCTTGGACTTGATGGCCTGGCGCAGCTCGCGCTCCATGTTCTTGCGAACTTCGGCGCGGAAACCTTCGATACCGGTTTCCTTGATACCGAATTGCGCGAAGAATTCTTCGTTCAGCTCTGGCAGCTTAGGCTCGGAAACGCTGTTGACGGTCACGGTGAACTCGGCGGCTTTGCCAGCCAGGTCCAGGTTCTGGTAGTCAGCAGGGAAGGTCAGGTTCAGAACGCGTTCTTCGCCGGCTTTGGCGCCAACCAGGCCGTCTTCGAAACCCGGGATCATGCGGTTGGAACCCAGCACCAGCTGAGTGCCCTTGGCGGAGCCGCCAGCGAACACTTCGCCGTCAACCTTGCCAACGAAATCGATGTTCAGCTGGTCTTCGTTCTGGGCAGCACGCTCAGCCACTTCGAAACGGGTGTTCTGCTTGCGCAGGATTTCCAGCATGTTGTCCAGGTCCGAGTCAGCCACTTCGGCGCTCAGGCGCTCGATGGCGATACCGTCGAAACCGGCCACTTCAAACTCAGGGAACACTTCGAATACGGCAACGTATTCCAGGTCCTTGCCTGCTTCCAGGGACTTAGGCTCGATCGACGGCGAACCCGCCGGGTTCAGCTTGTGTTCAACGACCGCTTCGTAGAAAGAAGCCTGGATCACGTCGCCCACAGCTTCCTGGCGCGCATCGGCACCAAAACGGCGCTTGATTTCGCTCATTGGCACTTTGCCTGGACGGAAACCAGCGATCTTGGCCTTCTGGGCAGTCTGCTGCAGACGCTTGTTGACCGCAGTCTCGAGACGCTCAGCCGGCACGGTGATGCTCAGGCGACGCTCGATAGCAGTAGTATTTTCAACAGAAACTTGCATGGATATTCCTCGTTGCACAGACGTTAGCCGGCCATTTCCGACCCCAATCAAGGGCATGCATTCTAGTGGGTCAAACTCAAGAAGTCACCCTACTGCAAATACGCCCGAAAACAGCCGGCAATTTATCGGTACGAAGGCACTGATGCACCTCGCCCCGGTGACAAATACAGCCCATCACGCCAGGGCTCTGCGCCGCCCCTTCTATATATAGAAGAAGTCGTCATCCATCTCCCTGACGGCCAACCCTTCAAACAGGGCTGACAGGCAGCGCAGCATCATCGAGATACATAAATACGACGAAACGCCCTGCCGTTGCGGCCCACTACGTGCTGCCGCCGAATAGTCGAACCGCTGAAACCAAAAAAGGCGCCAGACTGTTAAATCTGGCGCCTTTCGAATATGGGGTGGACGAAGGGGATCGAACCCTCGACAACGGGAGTCACAATCCCGTGCTCTACCAACTGAGCTACGCCCACCATATTGCGTTAACAAAGAAACCAAACCACTTCTTTGTCTAGCCCTACCCCGTTTCTCAACAAGGCCAGGCTTTATTTGGTGCGGATGAAGAGACTCGAACTCTTACGCCTCGCGGCGCTGGAACCTAAATCCAGTGTGTCTACCAATTCCACCACATCCGCGCTTGAAGCTCTTAAAGCAAAGGCGCCAGACGATTAATCTGGCGCCTTTCAAAATATGGGGTGGACGAAGGGGATCGAACCCTCGACAACGGGAGTCACAATCCCGTGCTCTACCAACTGAGCTACGCCCACCATCTGACGCTACTTGTGCCAAAGCTGCCTAATGGCGCACCCGGCAGGACTCGAACCTGCGACCATCCGCTTAGAAGGCGGATGCTCTATCCAGCTGAGCTACGGGCGCCTTATTAATCTGTACTCTTGGAGGATTACAAACTAAGTGCTTCCAGCCTTGCAGAACAACACGCTATTCTGCTCGACCTTCTTAACCAGTGCTAGGCTGTGCCCGACAAGTGCGACGAATAGTATAGACGCCCTCGAAACCCGTCAAATCTTTTTTGAAAAAAATTCATTTTATTTAAGGGGTTAGGGCAATTTGCAGACCAAGCGCCTTTGCCCTCACGCCTTGGCATGCGAGAATGCGCGCACTTTTCTTCCCCCTCTCGATGGTTAATCACGCGTAATGACTGCACAACTTATCGACGGCAAATCAATCGCCGCCAGCCTGCGCCAGCAGATCGCCAAACGAGTCACCGAGCGCAGCCAGCAAGGCCTGCGCACGCCTGGCCTCGCGGTGATCCTGGTCGGCAGCGATCCTGCCTCTCAGGTTTATGTCTCGCACAAGCGTAAAGACTGTGAAGAGGTCGGCTTTATTTCCAAGGCCTACGACTTGCCTTCCGAGACCACCCAGCAGGCCCTTACCGACCTGATCGACGGCCTCAACGACGACCCGAAGATCGATGGCATCCTGCTTCAACTGCCATTGCCCGAGCACCTGGACGCCTCCAAATTGCTGGAGCGCATTCGTCCGGACAAAGACGTCGACGGTTTCCACCCTTATAACGTCGGCCGCCTGGCCCAGCGTATCCCGCTGCTGCGCCCGTGCACGCCGAAGGGCATCATGACCCTGCTGGAAAGCACCGGTGTCGACCTGTACGGCCTCGACGCCGTGGTTGTTGGCGCGTCCAACATCGTCGGTCGTCCGATGGCCATGGAACTGCTGCTGGCCGGCTGCACCGTGACCGTTACCCACCGCTTCACCAAGGACCTCGCCGGCCACGTCGGCCGCGCCGACCTGGTGGTGGTTGCCGCCGGCAAGCCGGGCCTGGTCAAGGGTGAGTGGATCAAGGAAGGCGCCATCGTCATCGACGTGGGCATCAACCGCCAGGAAGACGGCAAGCTGGTCGGCGACGTGGTGTACGACACCGCCCTGCCCCGCGCCGGCTGGATCACCCCGGTACCCGGCGGTGTCGGCCCGATGACGCGCGCCTGCCTGCTGGAAAACACCCTGTACGCCGCAGAGACCCTGCACGCTTAATAACCGGGTGTACTGAAAAAGCCCTGCCTTATCGCAGGGCTTTTTATTGCCCGTAATAAATCCTGTTTTTTCTTAGTTTTTAAGCACTTTCGTCTGGTTCCAGAAGAACATTCGACAGTTTCTGATCCATACTCCTAAAATGTAACGGCATTTATCCAAAAATCGTTCCCGAACGGTATTTCCTTACTTTTTAGCGAGTTCATCCGCGTGAAAATTCGTCTCTCTATCGTCAGCCTATTTTTTGCGTTTACAGGCACTTTCGCTCACGCCGCCGAAACCACCCAGGCCCCGCGTGATACCTCCAAACTGCAAATCGCCTCCGGCAGCGCCATGCTGGTGGACCTGCAGACCAACAAGGTCATCTATTCCAGCAACCCCGACGTGGTGGTGCCGATCGCCTCGGTGAGCAAGTTGATGACCGGCCTGGTGGTGCTGGAAGCCAAGCAGAACATGGATGAATACATCGATATCAACATCAAGGACACGCCGGAAATGAAAGGCGTGTTTTCCCGGGTGAAAATCGGCAGCGAGATGCCACGCAAAGAAATGCTGCTGATCGCCTTGATGTCCTCGGAGAACCGCGCCGCCGCCAGCCTGGCGCACCACTATCCAGGCGGTTACCCGGCGTTTATTGCCGCGATGAACGCCAAGGCCAAGGCGCTGGGCATGACCAGCACTCACTATGTGGAACCCACCGGCCTGTCGATCCACAACGTGTCCACCGCCCGTGACCTGAGCAAACTGCTCGCCGCCGCGCGTCACTACCCCTTGCTGAGCCAATTGAGCACCACCAAGGAAAAGACCGTGTCGTTCCGCAAGCCCAACTACACCCTGGGCTTCTCCAACACCGACCACCTGATCAACCGCGCCAATTGGGACATCAAGCTGACCAAGACCGGCTTCACCAACCAGGCCGGCCACTGCCTGGTGCTGGTGACCAGCATGGGCAACCGCCCGGTGTCATTGGTGATCCTGGACGCTTTCGGCAAATTCACCCACTTTGCCGATGCCAGCCGTATCCGCAAATGGGTTGAAACCGGCAAGAGCGGGTCGGTGCCGGATGTGGCGTTGCGCTACAAGGCCGACAAGAACCTGAAAAATCGGCCGAATGCTGCAGAAGCGCGTCGATAACCGACCATAAAAAACGGCGCTTGATAGCGCCGTTTTTTATTTGCGTTCCGCCAACACCTTCAGCGCCTGCGCCGCCGCCCGCTCCTGCCCGGCCTGGGCCGTTGCGTTAGCCGCATCCCGCCAGCGCTGCGCGTCGACATTGGCTGGCAACTGGCTCGGGCGCTGGGTGAGGATTGCCCAGTTTCCGGCGCTTTTCCATTTTGACTCGAAGTCGCCGAAGCTCATCAACAGGCGCCGATCCATGCCTGAGCGCAGCAGCACCGTGCTTTTCTGCTGATTGAACCCCACCACTACCACGTAGTGCGCGTCGGACCACAGCCCGCCACCAATCCGGGCCATCACCGGATAACCCGCCGCGACCTGTGCCAGCACCGCCGTCAGCTTCGCATCCAGCGGGTACACCATCAGCCCATACTCACGCGCCAGTACCTGCATGTTGCGCTCAAGGTCCGCTTCACCGCCCGGCAGATGCAATGGCTTATCCAGCAACCCCGGTGTCATGACAATGCCTTGTTGCGACAGCATGCTGGCTAACGATGTAGGACCGCTCTGATAAGCCTCGCTGCGAAAGGTCGGCACGCCATTGAGTTCGACTCGCTCCGGCAGGCCCGCCAGCCTCGACGGTGCGGAGGAACAGGCCGCGAGGCCCAGGGCACAAGCAATTAACAAGGATGTTTTCAGGTTCGACCGTAACCGCAATTTTCTACTCTCTTGATCGACTGCCGGTAAGGGCCCTGATCATAGCCCAATCGCGATTGTGCAGGGGGCGTGGATATAGCAAAGAAGTTGGTCGCACTCGACCATTGGTCAATAGCAGGCAACCGCCAGGTAGCTAGACTGTCCATTGAGAAGACTGTGTGTGCCCCCTGCGGGGCGAAAGGAGGCCCGAATGAGCCTTGCAACGACGATTTTCCTGTTGATCTGCGGTTGGCTGGCGGTAGCCGGCGCCATGCTGTGGGGGGTGTTGCGCATTACCCGCCGGCACCATCACCCCCACGTCAAACCGACGGCACCCGCCAAGCCTCACAAGGCCGCGGTGCATCACGCCTAGCCCGGCATGCAATTGAAGTCCTGAGTGGCCGCAACTTCCTTGCCGTGCCCGTCCATCAAGGACGCACGCACGGTAGTACCCAGGCTGGATTCGACCAGGGTGTAGTGCTCACCCGCCTTGAAATGCTTGTACTCGACACGCCCCTGGCAGTCTTGCTGATTATCGTCGCCGGGTTCTTCCTCGAACAGCGTCACATCCAGGCGATGATCGCCTGGTGGCACTTCAAAAAAGCGCCCGTCATCCACGCGCTTGCCATCTACCCGCTCGGCCATCAGGTCATTCGGCGCTTCTTCTTTCAGACCGATCCACGCTTCGCTCGGGTCAGCCTTGGGGATCGGGCCGGCACATGCCGACAACAACAGCACAGCACCAAGGGCAGGAATCAACAATAAAGGTTTGAGTGACATGGCAGGGCTCCAAAGAAAGACAATGTGTCCGATGGGTTGCAAGCTTGAGGAGCTGCCCTTTGTAGAACAAATGAATACATATGAAACGATCTTCAGCCCTAACCTAAATGTTCCTTCACCTGGCTGAAAGGTGCGTGTTAGGTGGGTCGCGTGAGACTGCCGGGGTTTGCAATCCTGCTCCTTCCGGAGGTTTCACGCATGCTCGGGCTGGTAAAGACCGCACTGCAAAAGCCATACACCTTTATCGTGTTGGCCATCTTCATCTGCATCATCGGGCCAATGGCGGCCCTGCGTACCCCTACTGATGTTTTCCCGGATATCGGCATCCCCGTGGTCGCCGTGGTCTGGCAGTACAACGGCCTGTCGCCGGACGCCATGGCCGGCCGGGTGATCTACACCTACGAACGCTCCCTGAGCACCACCGTCAACGACATCGAACATATCGAATCGCAATCGCTGCCCGGCATGGGCATCGTCAAGATCTTCTTCCAGCCCGGCGTGGATATCCGCACCGCCAATGCCCAAGTGACGGCGGTTTCACAAACCGTACTCAAGCAAATGCCACCGGGCATCACGCCGCCGCTGATCCTCAACTACAGCGCCTCCACGGTGCCGATCCTGCAAATGGCGTTCTCCAGCCCCAGCCTCTCGGAAGCCAAGATCCGCGACCTGGTGCAGAACAACATTCGCTTGCCGCTCAGTTCCCTGCCCGGCCTGGCCATGCCGACACCGATGGGTGGCAAGCAACGCCAGATCACCCTCGACCTCGACCCGCAGGCGCTGGCTGCCAAAGGCCTGTCGGCGCAGGACGTGGGTAACGCCCTGGCACTGCAGAACCAGATCATCCCGGTGGGCACCGCCAAACTCGGCCCCGACGAATACACGATCCTGCTCAACAACAGCCCCAAGGCCATCGATGAACTCAACGACCTGCCGATCAAGACCGTCGACGGTGCGCTGATCACGATTGGCCAGGTGGCGCACGTGCGTGACGGCTCGCCACCGCAGACCAATATTGTGCGCGTCGACGGCCACCGCGCCGTGCTGATGCCGGCGCTGAAAAACGGCAGCATTTCCACCCTGTCGATCATCGACGGCATCCGCCAGATGTTGCCGCGCATCAACGAAACCCTGCCGCCATCGCTGAAGACCTCGCTGCTCGGCGACGCATCGGTGTTCGTCAAGCAATCGGTGGGCAGCGTGGCCCAGGAAGGCATCATTGCCGCGCTGCTGACCAGTGCGATGATCCTGCTGTTCCTCGGCAGCTGGCGCTCGACGCTGATCATCGCCGCGTCAATTCCCTTGGCCGTGCTCTCGGCCATCGCGTTACTGGCGGCCAGCGGGCAAACCCTCAACGTGATGACGTTGGGTGGGCTGGCGCTGGCCGTGGGCATCCTGGTGGACGACGCCACGGTGACCATCGAAAACATCAACTGGCATCTGGAGCAAGGCAAGGCGGTGAAGACCGCGATCCTCGACGGTGCCGCGCAAATTGTCGGCCCAGCGTTCGTCTCGCTGCTGTGCATCTGCATCGTGTTCGTGCCGATGTTCCTGCTGCAAGGCATCGCCGGTTACCTGTTCCGGCCGATGGCCCTGGCGGTGATCTTTGCCATGGCCAGTTCGTTCATCCTCTCGCGGACGCTGGTGCCGACCCTGGCGATGTTCCTGCTCAAGCCACACACGCCGGAGCCAGGCGCTGGGCATCACCCGGAAGATGAATTCATCAACCACCACGAGGGTGAACAGCACCCGAAACCGCGCAATCGCGTGCTGCAATCGGTGCTGAATTTCCAGCAGGGCTTCGAGCGTCACTTCTCGAACATCCGCGACACCTACCACGGCTTGCTGACCTTGGCGCTGGGCAATCGCAAGCGTTTTATCGTCGGCTTCCTGGCCTGTGTGCTGGCGTCGTTCCTGCTGCTGCCGAGCCTGGGCCAGGATTTTTTCCCGGCTACCGACGCAGGCGCCCTGGCCCTGCACGTACGCTTGCCACTGGGCACGCGTATCGAAGAAAGCGCCGCGGCCTTCGACCGCATCGAAGCGCGGATCCGCGAAGTGATCCCCGCCGAAGAGTTGGACACCATCGTCGACAACATCGGCATTCCGCTCAGCGGCATCGACATGGCCTACAGCAGCAGCGGCACCATCGGTCCGCAGGATGGCGATATACAGGTCACCCTGAAAAAGGACCATGCGCCCACCGCCGATTACGTGAAAAAACTGCGTGAAGCCCTGCCGCAAAGTTTCCCCGGCAGCCACTTTGCGTTCCTGCCGGCGGACATCAGCAGCCAGATTCTCAACTTTGGCGCCCCGGCTCCGCTGGACGTGAAGATCTCCGGGCGCAGTGATGAAGAAAACCGCGCCTATGCAGTGGAGCTTGAGCGACGCCTGCGAAACGTACCGGGCATCGCCGACCTGCGTATCCAGCAATCCACCGGCTACCCGTCGCTGCAAGTGAACGTCGACCGCCTGCGCGCCAATGGCCTGGGTATCACCGAGCGCGACGTGACCAACAGCATGGTGGCGTCCCTCGCCGGCAGTTCCCAGGTGGCGCCGACCTTCTGGCTCAACCCGGCCAACGGTGTGTCCTACTCCATCGTCGCGGCCACCCCGCAATACCGCCTCGACAGCCTGCCCTCGCTGGAAGCCCTGCCGGTGACCGGTGCTAACGGCCAGTCGCAGATCCTCGGCGGTGTAGCCACCATCTCCCGCGTGCAGAGCCCGGCGGTGGTGACCCACTACAACATCGAGCCGACCCTGGACCTGTATGCCAACGTGCAAGGCCGCGACCTCGGCGGCGTGGCCCGTGACGTTCAGAAAGTGCTGGATGACACCGCCTCCATGCGCCCCAAAGGCGCGGTGATCAGCCTGCATGGGCAGATCGATGCACTGCATGAAGCGTTCAGCGGCTTGAGTTTTGGCCTGCTCGGTGCGGTGGTGCTGATCTACCTGCTGATCGTAGTCAACTTCCAATCATGGGTCGACCCGTTCGTGATCATCACCGCCTTGCCGGCGGCGCTGGCGGGGATCGTGTGGATGCTGTTCCTCAGCGGCACGTCCTTGTCGGTGCCGGCACTGACCGGCGCGATCCTGTGCATGGGCGTCGCCACCGCCAACTCGATCCTGGTGGTGAGTTTCTGCCGCGAACGCCTGGCCGAACATGGCGATGCATTGAAGGCGGCGCTGGAAGCCGGCTACACGCGTTTTCGCCCGGTGTGCATGACCGCCCTGGCGATGATCATCGGCATGTTGCCCCTGGCGATGTCCGAAGAACAGAACGCCCCGCTCGGCCGCGCGGTGATCGGTGGCCTGATCCTCGCCACCACCGCCACCCTGTTGTTTGTACCCGTGGTCTTCAGCCTGGTCCACGGTCGTCACCCTAATCGTGCTACAGCTGGAGAAACGTCTCATGTCGTCTGATCACAAACCCTCGCGCAAGCGTCTGATGCTCATGGGTGTCGGCGGCCTGACCCTGGCCGCCCTGTTGGTCGCCAACGGCCTGCACGCCCGTACCTTGCACGAACAGTCGGTCACGGCCTGGACCGAGACCGCCGCCATCCCGCAGGTGATGGTGTTCCAACCGCAGCAGAATGCGGCCGGCGATACCCTGCGCCTGCCCGCGCACCTGGAAGCCTGGAGCAAGGCACCGATCCATGCGCGGGTCAGCGGCTACCTCAAGGACTGGAAAGCCGACATCGGGACGCGGGTCGAAGCCGGGCAAATCCTTGCCGAGATCGACAGCCCCGACCTCGACCAACAACTGGCGCAGGCCCACGCACGCCTGGTGCAGGAACAGGCCAACGCACGCCTGGCCGCCACCACCGCCACGCGCTGGCAGAACTTGCTGGCGAGCCACTCGGTGTCGCGCCAGGAAGCCGATGAGAAAACTTCCAATGCCGCCGCCGCCAAAGCCAACGCCGAGGCCGCTGCTGCCGACTACGCCAGGCTGACCGCACTGGAAAGCTACAAGACTATCCGCGCGCCGTTCGCCGGCACCATCACCGCACGTAACACCGATATCGGCCAGTTGATCAAGGCCGACACCGACAGCGACCCGGAGCTGTTCAACATCGCCGACACCCACCAACTGCGCCTGTATGTACCGGTGCCGCAGAACTACGCCGCGGTCATCCACCCCGGCCTTGAAGCCGAGCTGACGGTACCCGAGCATCCTGGCGAGCACTTCAAGGCGCGCCTGATCGGCGACTCCACTGCCATCGACCGGCGCTCCGGCACCCTGCTCGCGCAGTTCGTGGCCGACAACCCCAACGGCGAGCTGCTGCCCGGCGATTACGCCGAAGCGACCCTGCCGATCCCGGCGGACACCCATGGCGTGAGCATCCCGGCCAGCGCGTTGATCTTCCGCGCCCAGGGCACGCAAGTGGCGGTGCTGGATGCGCAGAATCATGTGCACTTGCAAGACATCCATATCGGCCTCGACCTCGGTGAACGCCTGGTCATCGACCAGGGCCTGAAACCCGCCGACCGCGTGGTCGACAATCCGCCCGACGCCCTGCGCGAAGGCGACCCGGTGCAACTGGCCGACGCCGCTGGAGGTACGCATGCGCCCAAGGCTTAAGCCCCTCGTTGCACTGATGCTGCTGGCGTTACAGGGTTGCTCGATGGCGCCCACCTACAAGGTGCCGCCGATTGACCTGCCTGCGCACTACCGCGAACAGACCAGCGACGGTCCCTGGCACAGCGCGCAACCGTCCGACCAATTGGCGCCCGAATGGTGGAAGCTCTACCACGATCCGCGCCTGAACGACCTGCAACAGCAACTGCTCAAGGCCAACCCGGACCTGGCGGCGGCACTGGCGCACTTCGATGCGTCCCAGGCGTACGCCAGCCAACTGCATGCCGGGCTGTTCCCGCAGATCACCGCCAGCGCACAGCCGTTGCGCCAGCGCCAATCGGATTCACGGCCGCTACGCGGGACCACGCAGCCGTCGGTGTACAACAGCAATAGCGCAGGGTTTTCGTTGAGTTACGACCTGGACCTGTGGGGCAAAATCCGCAACCAGGTGGCGGCGGGTGACGCCCAGGCGCAAGCGTCGGGTGACGACCTGGCGGTGGCGCGCCTGAGCTTGCAGCATCAACTGGCGAGCCTGTATGTGCAGCTCAATGGGCTGGATGCACAGGCGCGGATTCTCAAGCGTTCGCTGGATGATTTCAGCCAGGCCCTGCAACTGACCCGCAGCCGGTATGAGGGCCAGATCGCCTCGGAGCTGGACCTGACGCGTGCACAGAACCAACTGGCCGAAGCCAAGGCGCAGCTGGATGAAGTCCGCGGGCAACGCAACCTGACCGAGCATGCCATCGGTGAACTGGTGGGCGTGGCGGCCAGCGAGTTCTCCGTGCCGCCGAGCCCGCAATTGATTGCACTGCCGGGCATTCCATCGCAGCTGCCAAGCCATCTCCTGCAACGTCGGCCGGATATTGCAGCGGCGGAACGGCGGGTGTTTGCCGCCAACGCCAACATCGGCGTAGCGAAGGCAGCGTGGTATCCGGATTTCAGCCTGACCGGGTTGATTGGCGGGCAGACGCAGGGCGTCGGCAACCTGCTGTCCGCCGGTAATCGCTACTGGGCGCTGGGGCCGCTGGTGAACCTGCCGATCTTTGACGGGGGCCGCCTGAGCGCCAACGAGCGCCAGGCCAAAGCCGAATTCGAAGAGGCATCGGCGCACTACCGCAGCCAGGTGTTGAAGGCCGTGCGCGAGGTGGAAGATAACCTGGGGCAATTGCGAGATCTGCAGCAGGAAGCCTTGGATGAGCAGGCAGCAGCGGATGCGGCGCAGCACACCCAGGCGCTGGCGATGAACAGCTACGAGGCGGGGGCCGTGAGTTATCTGGATGTGGTGACGGCGCAGACGGCAGCGTTACAGGCGCAGCGCACCTTGCAGGCGGTGCAGACGCGGCAGTTGCAGGCGAGTGTGGGGTTGGTGACAGCGCTTGGCGGTGGCTGGCAGCCGGGCGCCTGATACGGTGGGTCAGTCACATAACTGTCAACTGAACTACCGCAATCGGGGGCAAGCCCCCTCCCACACTTGTCCTGTGCCAGACACACAATGTATGAACGCCGCAGAACCAATGTGGGAGGGGGCTTACCCCTTCCACCCTGCTCCTGTGCCAGACACACAATGTATGAACGACGCAGAACCAATGTGGGAGGGGGCTTGTCCCCTTCCACCCTGCTCCTGTGCCAGACACACAATGTATGAACGCCGCAGAACCAATGTGGGAGGGGGCTTGCCCCCGATGGCGTTCTTCCAGACACATCCTGCCAAAGGCCGGCCAATCAGCCTTTTACACACCGATCTAGCCTCTCTGAACACACCTTGAGAGGGCCAGGGAATGGCAGATTTACCCGCTTCACATCGGCTGCGCATCGGACGCTTCAGCGAACCCAACCGCATCTACCTGATCACCACCAACACCCACGAACGCCTACCGATATTCAGAGACTTCCACCTCGGTCGACTGGTGGTCTGGCAGTTTCGCCTGGCTCAGTACCGAGGGCTCGCAAACTCGCTGGCGTGGGTGATCATGCCTGACCACTTTCATTGGCTTATTGAGTTGAAAAAAGGCTCGTTGGCGGACCTGATGCGGCAGGTAAAATCCAAGAGCACGCGGTCCGTCAACGGCCTAAGCGGACGCAAGGGAAGACTCTGGCAGGAAAGCTTCCACGACCGGGCACTGCGCAAGGAAGATGACCTGGTGAAAATGGCCAGGTATGTGGTGGCTAACCCATTGAGGGCAGGGTTGGTAGAGAAGATTGGCGACTACCCGCTGTGGGATGCAATCTGGATATAAAGCTGAACACACACTCATTGTGGGAGGGGGCTTGCTGAACTGGCCTAATGATTTTGGACACTTCAATCGGGCGCTATGATAGCGCCCAAATCTGAGGTGTTTGGATATGCGTAAATCTTATTCGAGTGAGTTCAAGCTCAAGGCTGCCAGCATGGTGCTGGATGAAGGTCAGCCGGTTACCGAGGTCTGTGCCAGCCTGGATATTGGTCCTACTGCTCTGCGCCGTTGGGTCGATCAAGTGCAAAAAGAACGCTTGGGCTCGACTCCGGTGGGAGCCAAGGCAATTACCGCTGATCAACGAGAGATCCAGAGACTCAAAGCCCTGCTCAGGGAGAAAGACCTGGACATTGAAATCTTAAAAAAGGCCAGTGCTCTCCTGCTTTTGGACGCCAAAGATCATTCACGCTGATCGATGAGCTGGACGAGCAGTACGGCGTTAAAAGGTGTTGCCGGGCGTTCGGGGTTAACCGCAGCAGCTTCTATGCCTGGCGCCAGCGCCAGGGCAGAGCAAATCCTGAGCGGGAAAAGCTCAAAGCCGCGCTGGTCAGGCACCACAAGGCGTCGAGAGAGTCGGCGGGCGCACGTACCTTGTCCAAGGAGCTGCAAGCCAAAGGACATCGTGTCGGACGTTACATGGCTCGCAATTTGATGCGCGAGGCTGGCATCGCTAGTCGTCAGCGCAGGCGCCATAAGTACAAGTCGCCGGGCGTGGAGGCCTTGGTGGCGCCGCATGTGCTCAAGCGGAAATTTGATGTGACGGCGGTTAATCAGGTGTGGTGTGGCGACGTAACGTACATCAAGGTCGGCAAGCGTTGGATGTACTTCGCCGCCGTTCTGGATCTGTACGCTCGCAGGATCGTAGGCTGGTCGTTCTCGATGATTTCGGATGCCAACCTGACCTGCGAGGCACTACGCATGGCAGTTGAGCTACGCGGCCATCCCGAGGATGTGTTGTTTCACTCTGACCAAGGTTGCCAGTACACCAGCCATAAATTCCGAAACGCGCTTGTGAAGCATGGGTTTAGGCAAAGTATGAGCCGTAAAGGCGAGTGCTGGGACAACGCCCCGATGGAGCGTTTCTTTGGTAGTTTGAAATCCGAGTGGGTTCCTGAAACGGGCTACAAACTGGAGCATGAGGCCCGGGCAGATGTGCAGCGCTATGTCTCGCGCTACAACATCAGCAGGCCTCACAGCTACAACGACTACCGGTCGCCGGTCGCGAAGGAAAGGTTGGCGGCATGAACCTTAATCGGTGTCCAAGATTACTTGACCAGTTCAGCTTGCCCCCGATAACGGCGGGTCAGTCAATGATGCGGTGACTGCCCGACTGCTATCGGGGGCAAGCCCCCTCCCACAAGGGTTCTACAGCGGTTCAGGGAGTGCGTTTCACGCCGCTTGGCTTTCCTTTTTCAAGCTGTCCATATCGATCACGAACCGATACTTCACATCGCCCTTGAGCATCCGCTCATACGCCTCGTTGATACCCTGGATGTCGATCATCTCGATGTCCGAGACAATCCCGTGCCTGGCGCAGAAGTCGAGCATGTCCTGGGTCTCCTGGATGCCGCCGATCAACGAACCGGCCAGGCTGCGGCGCTTGAAGATCAGGTTGAATACCGTGGGCGACGGATGCGGGCTGTCGGGCGCGCCGACCAGGGTCATGGTGCCGTCACGCTTGAGCAAGTTAAGGAACGCATCGAGATTGTGCGGCGCGGCAACCGTGTTGAGGATGAAGTCCAGGCTGTTGGCAACCTTGGCCATTTCGTCCGGGTTCTTCGACACCACCACCTGGTCGGCGCCCAGGCGCAGGCCGTCTTCGCGCTTGTTCGGTGAGGTGGTGAACAGCGTCACATGGGCGCCCATGGCATGGGCGATTTTCACTGCCATATGGCCCAGACCACCCAGGCCGACCACGCCGACTTTCTTGCCGGGGCCGACCTTCCAATGATGCAGCGGCGAATAGGTCGTGATGCCGGCGCACAGCAACGGCGCCACGGCAGCCAGGTTGGCGTCATCGTGGGAGATGCGCAGGACGAACTTTTCCTTGACCACGATACTGTCCGAGTAGCCGCCGAAGGTATTTTCACCGCCGAACACCGGGCCGTTGTAAGTGCCGGTAAAGCCGTTCTCGCAGTACTGCTCCTCGCCCTCGGTACAGGACGCGCAGTGCTGGCAACTGTCGACCATGCAGCCGACACCGGCCAGGTCACCCACCTTGAACTGCTGCACATTGGCGCCGACCGCCGTGACACGGCCGACGATTTCGTGGCCAGGCACGGAAGGGTAAAGGGTGTTGTTCCACTCGTTGCGCACGGTGTGCAGGTCGGAGTGGCAGACCCCGCAATAGAGAATGTCGATCTGCACGTCATCCGCCCCCGGCGCACGGCGCTCAAAGGTGTAGGGCTTGAGGGAATCCTTGGCGTTCTGGGCGGCGTAGCTGTAAGTCTTGGCCATTTCGTTCACCTGTGTGATCGGATGCTGGGAGTCAGATGACCAGCATAGACGCTGAATCGTTCAACCGAGCACGTCCGTACAATCCGCCGGTCGGCCCCGTCCCTAAGATCGAGACTTTCTCAAAACGCGGGAGAGTGGGTATGTGTAGAAAAGTCAGGACGGTATCGCTGGCAGTCACCTTGCTGGCCGGGGCCATGATGAACAGCGCCTTCGCCGCTACACCGGCGGTCGCCGTGGCCCCGCAATACGACACCAGCCACGTCTATGTGGCACCGGCCGATGTGGAGCGTTTTACCCAGAGCTTCCTGGCCACATTCGGCGGCAAAAGCACGCCCCAAGTGGTGGTGAACGTGTTGCCGGTGCCCAGCAGCACCACGTCGCAACTGCTGCAGACCCCGGCAGGCACAGTGTCGCTGTTCGGTTTCACCACGCCGATCCCGCACCCGTTCGGCCAGGAGCGCAACGGTTACCTGGTCAAGGACATGGACGTCGCCCTCAAGGCCGCCCGGGAGAACGGCGCGGCGGTGATCGTCAGCGACTTTCCCGACCCGATCGGGCGTGACGCGGTGGTGCAGTGGCCGGGCGGTGTGAACATGCAGCTTTACTGGCACACCAAGACCCCGGATTACGCCGCGTTCCAGACCGTGCCGGAAAACCGCGTGTACCTCAGTGCCGAGCGTGCCGACACCTTTATCAAATCGTTTATCGGCTTCTCCCACGGCAAAGTCCTGGCCGATGACAAACACGCCCCTGGCGTGGATATCGGCCAAGCCAACGGCAACTACCGTCGCGTCGACATCGAATCGCCATTCGGGCGCATGGCGGTGCTGGTCACCAACGGCCAACTGCCCTACCCGTTCGGCCACGAGACCACCGGCTATCAAGTGGCTGACCTGACGGCCACCCTGGGCAAGGCCACCGGCTCCGGCGCGAAAGTGTTAGTGCCTGCGTTCGACAGCAAAGGCCGTCGCAGTGCGTTGGTGGAATTTCCGGGCGGCTACGTCGCGGAGATCCATCAACTCAACGCCGCAAAATGACGCGCCGCACAGGCTGGGGCCTGGCCGTGCTGTGGCCGCTGCTCGTTGGCAGCGTCCACGCCGACGAGCAAGCGACACGCCCGGCCATCAAGGCCAACCGCTGGCAGGAAGACTGGTCGGTTTTGCAGGACCCGGCGCTGCGCACGCAGCCGCTGGACAGCTTGAAGTACATCCCGCTGTCCAGCGCGAACCCCTACACCTACCTGTCCCTGGGCGCGACGTTGCGCGAGCGTTTCGAGATGAACGATGCCAGTGGCTTCGGCGTGCGGGATGTGAAGCGTGATCGCTACCTGATCCAACGCTTCCAGCTCCACGCCGACCTGCATCTGAACGAGCACTGGCGGGTGTTCACCCAATTGGAAGATGTGCGGGCGTACGACAAGACCACGATCGGCGGCGCCGACCAGAATCGCGTCGATCTGCGCTTGGCCTTCGCCGAGTACGTGAATACCTTCAGCAGTGGGACTCTCAAGGCCCGTGTCGGGCGCCAGGATTTTGCCTTCGACCTGCAGCGCTTCATCTCATCGCGGGACGGCCCGAATGTGCGGCAGTCCTTCGATGCGCTGTGGGCCGACTGGGAGACCTCCAACTGGCGTTTTATCGGGATCGCCAGCCAGCCGGTGCAGTATCAGGACGGGCGTCACTTCGACGACAAATCCAACAGCGATGCGCGCTTCCACATGGTCCGTGTGGAGCGACTGGTGGGCGGCAAGAACGAGTTGTCCGCCTACTACGGCGTGTATGAGCGCACCGCCGCCCACTACCTGGACGCCGACGGCGACGAGACCCGCCACCTGTTCGACGCACGCCTGGGCGGCGCGGCCATGGGCTTTGACTGGGACATCGAAGCGATGCTGCAAAGCGGCTCGGTCGGCAACAAGGACATTCGCGCCTGGGCCGGTGGCAGCCGTACCGGCTACACCTTCGACAGCCTGGCCTGGAAGCCGCGCATCGGCCTGCAACTGGACATCGCCTCGGGCGACCGCAAAACCGGGGATGGCAACGTCGGCACCTTCAACCCGCTGTTCCCCAACGGCTACTATTTTTCCCTGGCGGGCTACACCGGCTACAGCAACCTGATTCACGTCAAGCCGTCGATCACGCTCAAGCCGATCGACAGGCTCAGCGTGCAAACCGCCATCGGCCTGCTGTGGCGCCAAACCACCAGCGACGCGGTCTACACCCAGCCCAACCTGCCGGTGGCCGGCACCGCAGGCCAGGGCGATCGCTGGACCGGCGCCTATGCGCAAGTGCGCACCGATTATGTGTTCAGCCCCAACCTCACCGGCGCCGTCGAGGCCGTGCACTACGACGTGGGCCAGACCCTGCGCGATGCCGGCGGTGACGACAGCAATTACCTGGGGGTCGAGCTCAAGTTCAGCTGGTAACCCCAAGCAAGCACACCCGTACAAGCCCTCGAGCCGGTTAACGGCAATAGTGATCCTGCGTTTTATCCCCCCTCGATAAGGAGATGTTCATGAGCACATTCGTCGCCAAAGACGGTACCCAGATCTATTTCAAAGACTGGGGCAGCGGTAAACCCGTGCTGTTCAGCCACGGCTGGCCGCTGGACGCCGACATGTGGGAATACCAGATGGAATACCTGAGCAGCCGCGGCTTTCGCACCATCGCGTTTGACCGCCGTGGGTTCGGCCGCTCGGATCAACCCTGGACCGGCAACGACTACAACACCTTCGCCGACGATATCGCCCAGCTGATCGAACACCTTGACCTCAAGGACGTGACCCTGGTGGGCTTCTCCATGGGCGGTGGCGACGTCGCCCGCTACATCGCACGCCACGGCAGCGCACGCGTGGCCGGCCTGGTACTGCTGGGCGCGGTCACACCGCTGTTCGGCCAGAAACCGGACTACCCGCAGGGCGTGCCGACTGAAGTGTTCGATGGCATCAAGGCCGGCCTGTTGAAAGACCGTGCGCAATTTATCAGCGACTTCAACACGCCGTTCTTCGGCATCAACCAGGGCCAGAAGGTCTCTGAAGGCGTGCTGACCCAGACCCTGCAGGTGGCGATGCTGGCATCCCTCAAGTCGACGGTGGATTGCGTCACCGCGTTCTCCGAAACCGACTTCCGCCCGGACATGACCAAAATCGACGTGCCGACCCTGGTGATCCACGGCGATGGCGACCAGATCGTGCCGTTCGAAACCACCGGCAAAGTGGCGGCCGCCTCGATCAAGGGCGCCGAACTTAAAGTCTACAAGGACGCGCCACACGGCTTCGCCGTGACCCACGCGCAGCAGTTGAACGAAGACCTGCTGACGTTCCTGCAACGCTGAAACGCCTGCACCACCCTCTCCTTATTTTGGCCGGGCTTGCCCGGCCTTTTTTTGCTCAGGAGAAACGCTGGCTCAGGACCAGGCGACCAGGCCCGCTGATCAGCAAGGTGGTGAAGATGATCAACAGCAGCCAACCGAACTGCGCTTCGAACAACGTCCACTCCGGGTGCACCACCAACAAAGCGATCAACAGCACCGCCAGGATCGGCAGGCACGCCAGGCGCACCAGCACCCCGGCGATGATCAGCAGCGGGCACAGCACTTCAGCGAAAATCGCCAGCAACAACGTGATGTTCGCCCCCAGGTGAAACGGGTCTTCGATCAGCTGCAATTGCTCGCTGTAGTTGAGCAACTTGGGCAAGCCATGCACCCACAGCAGGAACAGCGCCCCGCTGATCCGCAGAAACAATAGTCCCAGGTCCTGACGCGTCGATTCGTTCATACGTGCTCTCGGTTGATTGCCACAAACATCGATTGTGTCGACCGAGCCAACTAAGCGCTTGCAAGCCTGTGCTGACCTCACTCCCCCGTGCCGGCAAACGCCGCGACGATCTCCTCGATTACCGCGCGCACCCGTGCGGTGTGGCGCAGATCGGCGTGGGTCACCAGCCACACGTCATACGGCAAGGGCCGCGTGCGCTCCGGCCACAGGCGCACCAGCCCGTCGCGTTCACCGGTGCACACCGGGATTTCACCGATGCCGATGCCGGCAGCGATCGAGCGGCGCACCAGCAGGCTGGAACTCAAGGCAGCAACGATGCGCCCGCGGCCGAGGGGCTCGGAGACCAGGGTCATGTCCTTCTGGCTTTGCAGGTGAGGTTGGTAGACCACCAGGTCATGGCCTTCGAACAGGCTGCCCGGCTCAGGTACGCCGTGACGCTCGAGGTAACCCTGGGACGCAAACAACCCCAGCGGCCAGCGCGCAATACGCCGGGCGATCAGGTCGGGGTTATCCGGGCGCTGGTTGCGCACGGCGATATCGGCTTCGCGCTTGGCCAGGCTGAGGATCTGCGTGGAGGCGTCCAGTTGCACGCGCACGTCGGGGTGTTTGTCGTGCAGGCAGGCGATGGCCGGGATCAGGAAGTCGATGGCCAGGGAGTCGGTGGTACTGACCCGCACAGTGCCGGTCAGGCGGTCATCCAGGCCCTGGATCTGGCGCTCCAGGTCGAGGGCCGAGCGCTCCATTTTCTCCACCGAAAGCAACGCCGCTTCGCCGACCGCCGTGAGCGCGTAGCCTTCGGAGGTGCGCAGGAACAAGGTTGCGTTCAAGGACTTTTCCAAGGCGTTGACGCGGCGCCCCACGGTGGCCTGGTCCACGCCCAGCACCCGTGCGGCGCCGCGCAATGTGGATTCGCGGCACACCGCCAGGAATACCCGTGCATCGTCCCAATTCATGCGGTCTCCCATTGATGCAGATATGCATCATCATTAAGCTAATTCGCTGCATTATTGCATCGAAAAATCCCGATATGCTGACCGCCGCAGAAAAAACTTCAGGACAGCCATCATGCTCGACTCCCACGCACCATCCCGCAGCGCGGTCTGGCTGCCGATCTTTGCCGGCCTGTGTGCCAGCCTGGTCAGTATCGGCCTGGCACGCTTTGCCTACACACCGCTGATCCCCAGCCTGATCCAGGCCCAGTGGTTTTCCGCCAATGACGTGGTCTACCTCGGCGCCGCCAACCTGGTGGGTTACCTGATCGGTGCGCTGATCGGCCGGCCCATCGCCCAGCGCACCTCCAATACGACCGCCCTGCGCATCATGATGGTGGCGGTAACCCTGGCCTTCTTCGCCTGTGCCTTCCCGCTGTCGGTGGTGTGGTTCTTCGCCTGGCGCCTGCTGTCGGGGATTGCCGGCGGCGCGATCATGGTGCTGGTGGCCGCGACCGTATTGCCCCACGTACCGGCCGCACGCCGGGGCCTGGCCAGTGGCGCGATCTTCCTCGGCGTCGGCCTGGGCATTGCCGGCTCCGGCACACTGGTGCCGCCGCTGTTGAGCCTGGGCTTGCAGCAGACGTGGCTGGGCCTGGGCCTGCTGGCGTCGCTGTTGACGGCGGCCAGCTGGTTCGCCTGGCCCGGCGTTACGCTGCATGAAGCAGCGGCCCCAATGGCCACTTCAGCGCGGATGCCGTCCGGCGTGTACCTGCTGTTCGCCCAGTACGCCTTCATGGCCGCAGGCCTGGTGCCGGCGATGGTGTTCCTGGTGGATTACGTGGCCCGTGGCCTGGGTGAGGGTGCGCACATCGGCGCGATGGTCTGGGTGATGTACGGCCTGGGCGCGATTGTGGGGCCGGTAAGCTACGGGTTTCTCGCCGATAAACTCGGAGCACGCCTGAGTATCCGTGTGGTGCTGGTGGTGCAGGCGATTGCCGTCGGTCTGTTGCCGCTGGCCAGTTCTTTCACTGCCCTTGCCGTACTGGCGGTGATCCTCGGTTCGTTCCCGCCAGGCATCGTGCCATTGGCCTTGGCGCGGGTGCATGAATTGCTGCCCAACCATCATCAGCAGCAGGTAGCGTGGAGCCGCGCCACCGTCTCCTTTGCTACCTTCCAGGCACTGTCCGGGTTTGCCTACTCGGCACTGTTCAACAGCAGCGGTGGCCAGCATGCGCTGTTGTTCGTGATTGCCGCTGGCGCCATCGTGGTCGCCCTGGCCCTGGAACTGGGCATGATTGTGCTGAACCGTCGACCGCTCGACACGGTCCCAACCCATACGCTCCCCCTTACAGGATTTGCCAAATGACCCTGCCTACCGACATGACCCTGATTGAAATCACCACGCCCGGCGGCCCCGAGGTGCTCAAGCCGCGCCAGGAACCGGTGCCCTCCCCGGCCCCCGGCGAAATCCTGATCCGCGTGCACGCCGCCGGTGTCAACCGCCCCGACGCCTTGCAACGTGCCGGCAAGTACCCGATGAAACCCGGCTTCAGCCCGATCCCCGGCCTGGAAGTGGCCGGCGAAGTGGTCGCGCTGGGCGAAGGGGTCAGCGAATACGCGATTGGCGACAGGGTCTGTGCCCTGACCAATGGCGGCGGCTACGCCCAATACTGCACGGTGCCCGCCAGCCAGGCGTTGCCGGTTCCCGAAGGCATGGAGTGGATTCAAGCCGCCGCCATCCCGGAAACCTTTTTCACCGTGTGGGCCAACCTGTTCGGCATCGGCGGCGCGCACAAGGGCCAGCGCGT
The DNA here is from genome assembly GCF_019823005.1 of Pseudomonas sp. DR208. Classification (NCBI taxonomy): domain Bacteria; kingdom Pseudomonadati; phylum Pseudomonadota; class Gammaproteobacteria; order Pseudomonadales; family Pseudomonadaceae; genus Pseudomonas; species Pseudomonas sp. DR208. The sequence continues at coordinate 2,669,336 of NZ_CP081944.1, read as the reverse complement.
GCTGATCCACGGCGGCACCAGCGGGATCGGCACCACCGCCCTGATGCTGTGCCGCGAGTTCGGTATCCAGGCGTTCGCCACCGCTGGCAGCGAAGAGAAATGTGCGGCCATCCGTGCCCTGGGCGCTGAAGCCATCAATTATCGCGAGCAGGATTTTGCCGAGGTGATCGGGGCTCGAGGTGTCGATGTGATCCTCGACATCATGGGCGGCTCCTACCTCAACAACAACCTCAAGGCCCTGGCCATGGACGGGCGCCTGGTGATGCTGGGCTTCCTCGGCGGCGCCAAGGCCAATGACGTGGACCTGCTGACCATCCTCGGCAAACGCGCCGTCGTCACCGGCTCCTTGCTGCGCGCCCGTACCAAGGACGAGAAAGCCGCCATCGCCGACCAACTGCGCGAGCACGTATGGCCGGTGCTGGCAGCCGGGCGCTGCCTGCCGATGATCGACCAGGTGTTCGATTACACCCAGGCCGATCAGGCGCATGCGCGGATGGAAGGTGGCGATCACATTGGCAAGATTGTGTTGCGGGTGGTTTGATTACCCGGCGAACACCGGGTAGTCGACATAACCCGCTTCGCCTCCCCCATACATCCCTTCCGCCCGCAGCGGGTTCAACGGCCAATCGTTGAAAATCCGCTGCGGCAAGTCCGGATTGGCGATAAACGGCCGCCCGAACGCGATCAGATCCGCCAGCCCCGCTTCAACCAGTGCTGCACCGCGTTCAGCGGTGTAGCGACCGGCATAGATGATCCGCCCGCTGAAGGTGTCGCGTACCGCTCGGCGGAATGATTCGGGCAATACCGGGGCGTTATCCCAGTCGGCTTCGGCAATGGACACATAGGCGATGCCCGACGCTTCCAATACCTTGATCGCTTCAATGTAGGTGTGGTGCGGGTCGTCTTCCACCAGGCCGATGTACACCCGGTCCTGGTCGGTGCCGCTGAACAATGGTGAGAAGCGCACGCCCAGGCGCTCGGGCCCGACCACGGCGGTCACTGCTTCGACGATCTCGCGCAGGAAGCGCAGGCGGTTGTGCAGCGAGCCACCGTACTCGTCGTCACGCTGGTTGGCGTGGGCCGAGATGAACTGGTTGACCAGGTAGCCATTGGCTGAATGGATTTCCACCCCATCAAACCCCGCATCCAGTGCATTGCGCGCTGCCTGGGCGTAGTGCCCGACCAGGTCCTTGACCTCCTGCGTGGTCAACCCACGCGGTACAGGCGGTTGCATCAATTGCCCCTCGCCCGGCGCCGTTTCGATAAAGGCCTTGGCCTGAATTGCCTGGATAGCAGAAGGTGCGACCGGTGCGGCACCCTCAGGCTGCAACGCGCTGTGGGACACCCGACCGACATGCCACAGCTGGGCGAAGATCACCCCGCCTTCGGCATGCACCGCCTCGGTGACCTTGCGCCAGCCGTCGATCTGCGCCGGCGTATAAATGCCCGGCGTCCACGCGTAACCCTGGCCACGCGGTTCAATCTGCGTGCCCTCACTGACCATGAAGCCGGCACTGGCGCGCTGGCGGTAATACTCGGCCATCAAGTCAGTGGCGATATCGCCCGGCTGGGCGCTGCGCTGGCGCGTCAACGGTGGCAGCACAATACGGTTGTTCAGTGTGTGGTGACCCAGTTTCACCGGGGTACTTAAAACGGTCATCTCATTCTTCCAGATTACGAGCGCGCGAAAGCATTGGCGACTTATTCAAGTCGCCAATGCATCAAGCGGTTTATTGAGTCAGGCAGTGAGTTTCAGCAGGGCCTTGGCGACATCGCTGGAACTGCCGGGGTTTTGCCCGGTGACGAGCAAGCCATCGGTAATGACAAAGGACTGCCAGTCAGCGCCTTTCTCATACAGGCCACCCAGCTTCTTGAACTCGTCTTCCACCAGGAACGGCACTACATCGGTCAATTCAACGGCGGCTTCTTCCGAGTTGGAGAAACCGGTGACACGCCGGCCCTTGACCAACGGCTCGCCGTTGACCGCCTTGACATGACGCAAGGCACCCGGTGCATGGCAGACAAAGCCGATCGGCTTGCCGGCACGCTCGAAGGACTCGATCAACGCGATGGAAACCGGCGATTCCGCCAGGTCCCACAGCGGGCCGTGGCCGCCTGGGTAGAACACGGTGTCGAAGGCATCGGCGTTGACCGAATCCAGCTTCAGCGTGGTCGCCAGGGCCTGTTGCGCGGCCGGGTCGGCGGCGAAGCGGCGGGTCTGGTCGGTCTGGAAGTCCGGCTGATCGCTCACCGGATCCAACGGCGGCTGGCCGCCGGCCGGGGATGCCAGCACCACCTCGGCGCCGGCGTCCTTGAACGCGTAATAAGGTGCGGCAAATTCTTCGAGCCAGAAGCCGGTCTTGCGGCCGGTGTTGCCCAACTGATCGTGAGAGGTCAATACCATCAATACTTTCATTGTCGAGTGCCTCGGGATGACTGTGGGTTGAAGCTTAGGAGCCTGGGCGTTGCCTCACAACGTCATATCCGCAAGGTTTTCGGACATTGCTCGACGGCAGTTGCCGTTTCTCGCCCAGCCGCCGACAATCGCGTCTCCCCTGCCCCCTGGAGAAACACGATGCACAGCGTTGCGCTGCTGGTCTACCCGAATTTCGAATGCCTGAGCCTCAGCGTGGGCTCGGTGTTCGAGTGCGCGAACCTGTTGCGCGGCGAGCCGGCCTATGCGTTTCACCTGGTCTCGGAGACCGGCGGCGCGGTGATGACATCCCAGGGCTTTTCGGTGAACACCACGCCCATTCGAGCCGAGGGCTATGACACCTTGATCGTCGGCGGCTACATGGAGTTTCGCCTGCCGGAAGCCAACCTGCTGGAACAGGTCAAGGCCGCCTCTGCCCAGTCGCGGCGCGTCGCCTCATTGTGCATGGGCATCTTCGTGCTGGCCGAAGCCGGCCTGCTGGAAGGCAAGCGCACCACCACCCACTGGATTCACGCGCCGGCCTTTCGCAAGCGCTACCCGCACATCCAGCTGGAAGAAGACAAGTTGTTCGTGGTGGACGGCCAAGTGTGGACCGGTGCCGGCATGAGCGCCGGGGTGGACCTGGCATTGGCCATGGTGGAAAACGACCTGGGCAGCGACCTCGCCCGGCGCATTGCGCGCAAACTGGTGATTGCCCAACGTCGCGGCAGTGAACAATCGCAACTGTCGGCGCTGTTGGAGCTGGACCCCAAGTCAGACCGCGTGCAACTGGCCCTGGCCTACGCCCGTGAGAACCTGACCCACGACCTCACGGTGGAGACCTTGGCCGATGTCGCCCGGCTGAGCCCGCGCCAGTTCAGCCGGGTGTTCCGTGAGGAAACCGGGCAGACACCGGCCAAAGCCATCGAAGCCCTGCGCGTGGAAGCCGCCCGGGCACTGATGGAAACCAGCCGTCACCCGGTGGAGGTGGTGGCCCGCGAAACCGGCTTTGGCGACCGCGAGCGCATGCGCCAGGCGTTCCTGAGGGCGTTCGGGCAGCCGCCGGCGGTGATGCAACAGGCCTTTAATGCAGGGCCGCCCGCGTAATCAGGTAACTGACCAACTGCGGGTCATCCTCCAGCTCTATCGTCTGTACCGGGCGCGGCAGGTTATCCAGCACCGTGCGCCAGAACGCCTGGGACACTTCGTCCTGGTCATAGAACCGCACCAGCCAATTGGCCTGGCCGCTGCACAGCACCTGGTTGGCGATGGCGCGGCCGATGCCTTTGCGGCGATAGCGCTTGAGGATGAACAGATCGGCCAGCTCCAGGGCATCGAAGCCTGGCAATTCGCTGCCTTCGATCAGCAGGAAGCCGGCAATGTAGCCATCCACCAGCAGCAGGTTGGCGCTCCATTGCGGGTCTTGCCAGTAGCGGGCCAGGTGTTCGTCATGGATGTAGAAACGGCCGTCCGCCTCCACATCTTCCTGTTCCCAGTCGGACGACTCATAGGCGTAGTACTGGTAGAGATTACGGATCAGCTCGGCGGCTTCGGGGCCGGTCTGGATCAATTCGACGGTGACTTCGGGCATGGGGCTCTCGGTGAAAAAACGCAGGGCGCCATTGTTCACAAAACGCGAGGAGAGGCCAACCTTTCTACTTGCTGAACCGATTGCAAATAGGTGTTGCCTCGCCCGAAACCTTGAAACATTTCGAATAAACTTCGTGAAATTTGCCTCTGCTCTTCAAGGACACCTATTTTGACCAACATGTGTACCGCCGGCCTGGATGTGGGTTTTGCCTCCCTCGATTACCTACAGATCTTCATCCTTGGCGTGATCCAGGGCATTACCGAACTGCTGCCGGTGTCGTCCACCGCCCACATGCGCGTGGTGCCCGCCCTGCTCGGCTGGCAAGACCCCGGCTCGGCGTTTTCCGCGGCCATGCAACTGGCGGCGCTGGCAGCGGTGGTCAGTTACTTCTGGCGCGATGTGCGCCAGGTCACCACCGGCAGCATCGGCGCGGTGCGTCGGGGTGACTACAACGACCGTTGGTTCAAGCTGGCGGTGGCGATTGTGCTGGCGACCCTTCCCATCGGGATTGCCGGCCTGGCGTTGTCGTCGACCTTGAATGCCTGCAACTCACCGCTGCGTGGGCTGATGGTGATCGGCATTTCCTGCGTGGTGATGGCGGTGCTGCTGGCTGTGGCGGAAGTACGCGCACGCCACACCCGTGAAGTGAGCGAAATGCGCCTGCGCGATGCGTTGATCGTCGGGATCGCGCAAATTGGCGCGTTGATTCCGGGGGTATCGCGGTCCGGCTCTACGCTGACCGCTGCGTTGTTTCTCAATTTCAAGCGTGAGGAAGCTGCACGCTTCTCCTTCCTGCTGGGCCTGCCGGCCATCGCCCTCGCCGGGCTGAAGGAGTTGTGGGTGTTGCTGCACGCCGACATGCCGGCCCATGCCTGGCCGCATCTGCTGTTTGGTCTGGTGGTGGCGAGCGTCTCGGCGTTCTTTGCGATCTGGGGCCTGATGAAGTTCCTGGAGCGGTTCTCCACCTGGCCGTTCGTGATCTACCGCGCGCTGTTGGGGGTGTTCCTGATTGTAGCGGTCAGCACTGGGTGGCTGAGCTGATCTGACATTAATCTGAAACCAGCATTAATCCAATGTGGGAGGGGGCAAGCCCTCTCCCACCTTTGTACCGTATTGCCTTACAGACTGCCGGTTCGGTCGGCCAGTTCTTCCAGCAGGTCGGCCGAGGGCACGAAAAACAGGCCGCCGGTGACCGCCGTGCTGAAATCCAGCAGACGGTCATAATTGCCCACCGGACGGCCGACGAACATGTTTTCCAGCATCAATTCCAGGGGATGCGGCGAGCGTGCATAGCCGATGAAGTAGGTGCCGAACTCCCCGGCACCTGGCCGGCCAAAGGGCATGTTATCGCGCAGGATCTTCACTTCTTCACCGTGTTCGTCGGTGATGACGGTCAAGGCGCTGTGGGAGTTGCTCGGCTTGGCTTCTTCGTCCAACTCGATATCCGACAACTTGGTGCGCCCGATCACTTTCTCCTGGGCCTCCACCGTCAAGCCATTCCACGCCGTCATGTTGTGCAGGTACTTCTGCACCAGCACGTAGCTGCCGCCACGGAATTCGCTGTCTTCGTCGCCGACGATGGTGAAGCCCTCGGCCTTGCGCCCTACCGGGTTCTCGGTACCGTCGACAAAGCCGATGATGCTGCGCATGTCGAAATAGCGGAAACCCTGGACCTCATCCACCACCTTCACGCTGTCGCCCAGGGCCGCCATGAGATGGGTGGCCAGTTCGAAGCACAGGTCCATCTGTTCGGCGCGGATATGCAGCAGGATATCCCCCGGTGTCGACACGGCCATGCGCCCCTCCACGCCGAACTCGCGGAACGGGTGCAGCGCCGCCGGGCGTGGCGCGCCGAACAGGCGGTCCCAGGCATCCGAGCCAAACCCGCAGACGCAGGTCAGGTTGCCGGCCGGCACGCGCTTGCCCACCGAGCGCACCAGCCCGGCAATGTCGGCGCACCAGGCGCGTACCGTGTCCTCGCTGCCGGGGGTGACAGCGGCGACCATGAAAATCGCGCTGCTGGTGATCGGGTGGCACACGGACTGCGGTTCCAGGGGCGGCTGAACGGAGGATGGGGTCATGGTGAAAGTCCAGGCTAAAGGGCGAGATTGAACCCGCGCAGATTAGCAGATCACTTCTGACAACTGCGCCACACCTCACGAATGAGCGCCTGCATCTTCAGCGCTTCGGACCAGCGATCGCTGATTTCGCACCCGTCCGCGCCGGTGATCGCATAAGGCGGCGGGCCGAGTTCGCAGGTAAAGGACAGGCTCTGCGGCGTCTGCGGACGCGCCAGCCAGTCTTCGATCCCGTAGCGCCACCACTCGGTAAAGCGCCGGACCCAGGCTTGGTGCTGGGGAAACGCCAACGAGACTTGCACCTGCTCGCTGCTGGCTACCCGACCGTGGAAACCCCAGCTGTGGCGCAGGATGCTGCGTATCTGCGCATCGTCCTCGGCGGCGCCCGGCTCCGGCAGTTCGCGCCCGACCACGTAGTGGGACAGGTCGGCCAGCAGCTTCAAGTCGGGCATCTGTGCCAGCAGGTCAAGGGTGAACAGCAGATCATTGGTGAGGCGATAACGGTGGGTTTCCAGCAGCACCGGAAACTCCACCTGTTCGGCCAAGCGCTGCCAGCCTTCGACCAATCGCGCCGCTTCGCTTTGCGTGCGTGGGCGCACGTCGGCTTGCAGGGTGAGGTGGTGGCAGCCATAGCCACTGATCACCTCCAGCGCGGCGGCCAGGTCATCCACCGACTGCGGGAACAGCTGGCCTTCGATCTGCAAGCCTTGCGACGTGGCGGCGGCGTGCAGGCGGGCGACATCGGCGGGCTTGAAGTAATGATCGGTAATGCCGTCGAACCCGGCGGCCTTGATGCGCTCGAGTTGAGCCTCGAGTGGGCCGGGTTCGGTCTGCATGGCCCACAGGGATTGGAACACCAGGAATTGGCGCATATCAGCCTCGCAGCAGGTGTTTGAGGGACAGCTCGGGGTTGGCCAGGCTGGCAGGATCGAGTGAGCGTCGCGCGCTGATCAGGCGTTCGCAGAGCTTGATGTCCTTGGCCATGCTGTTGCCTGGCGCCCATCCGCACGCGCCTTGCAACTGGTGATCGGCATCGAGATGGAACAGCAATATGCCGCCGCCCGGCAATGGGCGGCTGACCGTCGAGGGCGTGAGCACGCCGACGGTCTGCAAGCCCCAGTCGTACTGGTCGGACCAGAACCCGGGAAGCGCCTCGAACGGCACATCGCGGCCCAGCAGGTTCAATGCCGCATGCCGGCCCTGGACCTCGGCGTTGCGCCAGGTTTCCTGGCGCTGATAGAGGCCATCCAGGCGAAACTCACACACGTCACCGGCGGCATAAATATCCGGCGCGCTGGTGCGCAGGTGCGTATCCACGCGTATGCCCTGCCCCACGTCCAACCCCGCTGCGGCGGCCAATTCGATATTGGGTTGCATGCCGATGCCGACCACCACCAGGTCGCAGGGCAAGCGTTGCCCGTCCACCAGCAGCACGGCGTCGGCCTGGATCGATTCCAAGGCCACATTCAGGCGAACGTCGACCCCGTGCTGGCGATGCAGGGCCAGCAGCGCCTCAGAGATAACGGCCGGCAACACCCGGCCCGCCAATCGCGGCCCGGCTTCGAGCAGGGTGACCTCACAGCCAAGGCCACGTGCCGTGGCCGCCACTTCCAGGCCAATAAAGCCGCCACCGACCACCACCAACCGCGTGCCGGGCTTCAGCGCATCGCGCAGGGCCAGCGCTTCATCGTGGGTACGCAGGTAGAGCACGTTGGCCTGCTCCTGAGGCAACCGGCGCGCCCGCCCCCCGATGGCCAGCAGCAGGCCGGCGTACCGCAGCCATTGGCCATCGGCCAGTTGCAGGCGATGCTGTTGCGGCTGCAACTGCGTCACCGGGTTAGCGGCGATATGCTCAATGCCCAACTCGGCCAGTCGCGCGCTGTCGCACAGGCTGCAGCCGGCCAGGTCCGCCGTGCCCTGCAACACGCCTTTGGACAGCGGCGGCCGCTCGTAGGGCAAGTGCGGCTCATCGCCAATCAGGATCAGCCGCCCGGTGTAGCCTTCTTCACGCAAGGTCAGCGCCGCACGGCCGCCGGCATGGCCGGCGCCGACGATGATCAAGGGATCGTGCATGATCAGGCCGTGACAGCGAGCAACACCCGCCCCGCTTCGACCCGCACCGGGTAGGTCTTGAGGTTGACGCACACCGGCGCGCCGAGGGCCTTGCCGGTGCGGTAATCGAAGCGCCCATTGTGCTTGGGGCACTCGATCACGTGGTCCATCACCAGGCCATCGGCCAGGTGGATTTTCTCGTGGGTGCACAGCCCGGCGGTGGCGAAGAATTCATTCTCGGCCGAGCGATACACCGCATAGGTGTGCGGCCCATGGTCGAAGCGCAGCACGTCTTCTTCGTCTATTTCGCCCACGGCGCAGACGTCGATCCATTGATCGTTCATGGCGTTTTTCTCTTGTTCTTGGGTGGGGTTCAACCGGCAGCGGTTTCTGCATGCACCGGCGCATGGGCAGCCGGAGGCGTATTCGGGTGAATCGGGCGCTGGACGAAATAGGTGGGGTCGCTGCGCTGCTTGCAGATGGTCGGCAGGATCTCCTTGAATGCCTCGAACAGGTTGGCGTACGGCGGCGGGCAGTCGCTGCGGATTTCGTCGTGCAGTTGCGCGAGGGCGTGGTACGGCACCATCGGGTACATGTGGTGTTCGAGGTGGTAGTTCATGTCCATGTAGATAAAGCGCAGCACGCGGTTCATGTAAATGGTGCGGCAGTTGCTGCGGTGGTCGAGTACATCTTCGGCCAGGCCGACATGCTGCGTGAGGCCAAACAGATAGCCGAGCCACGCGCCATAAATACTCGGCAGGCCCACCAGCATCAGCGGCAACCAGCTATGCAGGTACAACGCGGTGCCGATCACCACGGCATAAATGCCGACCCAGATACGCGCGGCACGGAACACCTTGGGCCATTCGGATTCGGGGATGAAGTCCGCTTCCTGGGCACTCATCTTGCCCATGGCATGGCGCGCCACGCCGCTGAAGGTTTTCCAGGCCAGGGGCAGGTTGAACAGGCTCAGGCACATCATCCAGAAGCTCGGCGGACGCGGTTCGACGATCTCCGGGTCACGGCCGACCACGATGGTGTCGGTATGGTGCCGGGCATGGCTCCAGCGCCACACGTGGGGTTCGAAGATGCACATGAAGCTGGCGACCTGATACAGCACATCGTTCATCCAGCGGGTCTTGAAGGCGGTGCCGTGGCCGGTTTCGTGCCAGCGCGGGTTGGACGCAGTGCCATACAGCACGCCATAGGCCAGGAAGAACGGCACGCAGGCCCAGGTGCCCCAGAACCAGTAGCCGCCAAAACCGCTGGCAAACAGTGCGATCACCCAGATCGCGGTGTCGAGCAGTGCCGGGCCGTCACGGCGTTGCATCAGTTCTTTCATGCGTTTACGCGAGATCGGCGATTGGTACCAACTGGCCGAGACCAGGCCTTTTTCAGCGGCGCGGGCGGCTTCGGGGCCGGTGAGGCTGTAGTCGCGGCGGCCGATAGGAGCGGTGTGTTCAGGCATTGTTATTGTTCTCCACAAGCGGGTGGTTTCTGGTGCTGTGTGAAACCCACCTTAGAGAACGGGTTATTCACCCTCAAGGCCTTGAATCCATTCCCTATCAAGCTATCATCCAGGCCCAGCCGGGCTTGATAGTTTTCTATCAAGACGCTCAAGGGGCCAGTCATGAACAACAACAAACGCCCAACCATCGCCAGCGTGGCCGCCCATGCCGGGCTGAGTGTGGCCACGGTCGACCGCGTATTGAATGCGCGGGCACCGGTCAATCCCGAGACTGCCGAGCAGGTATTCCAGGCGGCCGAAGCCGTGGGGTATTTTGCGGCGCGGCTGATCGGCCAGCGCATTCGCGAGCGTCGGCCGACCTATCGCTTCGGCATCCTGTTGCTGGCCACCGCCCAGGCGTTCTATGCCAGCCTGGCGCAGGCCATCAGTACCGCCGCGGAGCAGCATGCCAACGCCAACCTGACGTGCCAGTTCGAGTACATCGTGGACCGCTCGCCCAACGCCATCGTCGCGCAGATCGAACAGTTGGCCGTGCAGTGCGATGGCCTGGCGGTGGTCAGTTTTGCCCATCCGTCGATCAACGCCTGCCTGGCGCAAATCCGCGCAGCCGGCGTGCCCGTGGTCGCCCTGCTCTCGGATATCCACGAACAGGCGGAGGAACCCTACGTAGGCCAGGACAATCATGTGGTCGGCCGCACCATGGGCTGGCTGCTCGCCCGCACCTGCGGCACGCGCAAAGGCAGCGTGGGTATCCTGCTCGGCGGCCACCGTTTCCTCGGCCACCAGGCACGGGTCGAAGGCCTGCACAGCTACCTGGCCGAGCATGCGCCGGGGCTCAAACCGCTGGAGCCGTTGATCAATCTGGACAACTGCGACATTACCGAAGAAGCCACCCTCGACCTGATCAGCCGCCACAGCGACCTGCGCGGCCTATGCGTGGTGGGCGGCGGCGGCGATGGCATCATCAGCGCCCTGGCGCAGTTGCCCAGGCGGCCGGCGTTGTGCTGCATCCTGCAGGAGTCCACCGAGCTGTCGCGCCAGGCGCTGCGCCAGGGTTTGATCGATGTGGTGATGGACTCGCAGCCGGGGCAGACGGCGACGGCGTTGGTGCAGTTGATGGTGGAGTTGCAGACTGCCGAAGGGTTCGATCCGGTGCGGCAGCGGGTGTATATACCGCCGCAGATTGTGACGTCGGAGAACCTCTAGCGGGCGCATCGACGAGGAAGCCAAGGCTGAACGCCTACGCCAAACTTGGGAGGCGCTGGCTTTCTGTGGCGAGCGGGCTTGCCACAGGGGTTCTCGTTTGCCGTGCGTCAGCGCTGCTTAAATCTCAGGCGCGACGAAAATCGCTGGCACTCAGCCCGAACCGGCTCATTTTGTTGTACAGCCCGCCCCGCGACACGTTCAGTTGCCGGGCGGCCAGGCGGATGTTGCCGCCGGTGTTCTTGAGTGCGGCGACGATGGCGTGCATTTCGTGGCTGCTCAGGTCCTGGGCGGGTTGCGGCTCATAGGCGCGCAGCGGAGTGTGCTGCCTGGTTTCCATCGGCAGATCGGCAGGCTGAATCAGCTCGCCCATCGCCAGGTTGGTCGCCCGCTCAATACTGTTTTCCAACTCCCGCACATTGCCCGGCCAGCCATAGGCCGACAGCAATGCCATCGCCTCCGGCGAAAAGCCCTGCACCGACTTGCGCAACGAGCGTGCACAGCGGGCCAGGAAGTGCCGCGCCAGCAGCGGAATGTCTTCGCGGCGCATGCGCAGGGGCGGCACGGTGAGGTTCAGGACGTTGAGACGGTAGTAGAGGTCTTCGCGAAACGCGCCTTGCGCCACGGCCTGGCTGAGGTTGCGGTGGGTGGCGGCAATGATGCGCACGTCCACTTGTCGCGAGTTCTTCGCGCCCACCCGGGTGATTTCACCCTCCTGCAACACCCGCAACAGGCTGACCTGGGCATCGAAGGACATGTCGCCGATCTCATCCAGAAAGATGGTGCCGCCATCCGCCAGTTCGAACTTGCCCGCCGAACCGCCACGGGTGGCGCCGGTGAACGCGCCCTCGACATGGCCGAACAGTTCGCTTTGCACCAGGTCACGGGGGATCGCCCCGCAGTTGACCGCCACGAAGGGGCCTTTGTGGCGGTCGCTGCCGTTGTGGATGGCCTGGGCGAACAGCTCTTTGCCGGTGCCACTTTCGCCGAGGATCAGCGTGGTGGAGTCGCTGCGACTGGCGATACGCCCCAGGTGCAGGGCGTCCTGGATGGCTCGGGAGTTGCCCTGGATGGTTTCAAATGTGTAGCTGGCCCGGGTGCCGATCAGGCGCCGGGTGATTTCGCGGATGCGGCGGTTTTCACGCAGCGACACGATCACCCCGCCCTGCTCCAGCGGGCACACCGACACCAGGCAGGCGAGTTGGCCTCGGTTAGCCAAGTGGAAGGTGCAATCGAGGTCGCGCACGGGCTCGCCAAGGACGTCGCTCAACTCGCTACGGCCCAGCTGCTGGAACGGCCGCCCGATCAGCTCCAGCCCTACGCCGAACAACTGCCGGGCATAACGGTTGAGCGCCTTGATGCAACCGCGCTCGTCCAGTACCACCAGGCCTTCGTTGAGGACTTCGAGCACCGCTTGCTGCTCCTCCAGCAACACCTGCAGCGCCATTTGCCGCGACACCGCCTCGGCGGCCGCCTGCACCGTACCGAGGGTATGGAAGTGAAACCAGCCAGGCTCGGCGGTGAGGGTCAGCATCGCCACAGTGTGGCCCTGGGCATTCCTGATCGGCGCGGCGGCGCAGTGCATGCGGCGCTGGCGCAGGCCGATGCCGAAGTTTTCCTCGGCCAGCACGTACACCAGGCGGTCTTCGGCCAGGGCCAGGCCGGTGCAGTTGGTGCCTTGCACCGACTCGAGCAGGCGGCTGCCGACCGGAGTGATGTCCAGGCCACAGAAATACAGGGTAGTGCCATCGGCATCGGTGAGGTTGATATGGCCGCGCGGGTTGTAGGCCAGCAAGCCGTGCATGACTTGCGCGGCAGCGGCGATCAGCACGCGGTGGGTGGTCAGGGTGGCGGTCAGCGTGTCGGCTGCGACAAAGCGGTACGCGTTGTCGGCTGGATCGATGCCCGCCTCGACGCTGCGCCGCCACGAATCCCAGATCACTTGGCGCACGGACGCCGGCCGGTCGACCTGGCCGGCCAGGCAATCGCGCCAGGCCTGCTCCAGCGCGGCCACCGGGCCGTCATTCAGCGCGGCAGGCCCCAGGGTCGTCAGGTAGTCGAGGTCTTGCACACTGAAGGCCATGCTCATTGGGTGATATCCATGTTCATGTTTTTGACATGTCAGTATAGGCATGTCATCAGAATGAACACTTATTGTTTGTAGATATTAATTAACCCTTATTAATCAATAAGTTGAAAACTGGCACACGCCTTGCTCCCCCCCCCTTGCCCATCAGGACTGTCCTGAGGCCAATAACAACAAGGGGTCATTGCATGAGTACACAAAACATCCGCCTGGGTTTGATCGGTGCCGGTCGCATGGGCAGCTTCCACGGCCTGACCGCCGCGCGGCACATCCCGGGTGCCAGCCTGGCAGCGATTGCCGACCCGACGCCAGGCCAGGCCGCCCGCCTCGCCGCCGAACTGGGGGTGAGCAAGGTCTACACCGACCCTCAGCAGTTGCTCGACGACCCGGCTATCGACGGCGTGATCATCGCCGCCCCGGCCCGCAGCCATGCCGAACTGGTGATCAGCGCCGCCCGCGCCGGCAAGGGCATCTTCTGCGAAAAACCCATGGCCATCACCCTCGATGAGGCCGACCGCGCCATCGCCGCTGCCGCCGATGCGCGAGTGCCGTTGCAGGTGGGCTTCAACCGGCGTTTCGCCAAGAGCTTTCGCACCGCGCACCTCGACGTCGCCGCCGGCCGCATCGGCACGCCGCAGTTGCTGCGCTCGCTGACCCGCGACCCGGCGCTGAACAACCCGGCCAACTCGCCGCAATGGGTGATTTTCCTCGAAACCCTTATCCACGACTTCGACACCCTGCGCTACCTCAACCCCGGTGCCGAGGCCGAGCAGGTGTATGTGATGGCCGACGCACTGATCGCTCCGCAATTCAAAAGCAAAGGCTTCCTCGACACCGCCGTGGTCGCGATCCGCTTCGACAACGGCGCCATCGCCACCGCCGAAGCCAACTTCCAGGCCGTGTACGGCTACGATGTGCGCGGCGAAGTGTTCGGCAGCGCCGGTATGCTGAGCATGGGCAGTCTCAACGACAGCGACCTGGTGCGCTACCTGGCCCAGGGCATCCAGGCCGACACCCAGCGCCTGGACACCGACCTGTTGCGCGACGCCTACATTGCCGAGCTCAACCACTTTGTCGACTGCCTGCGCAGCGGTGCCAAGCCGATGGCCAGCGGCGAGGATGCGCGCGCGGCCCTGGCGATTGCCCGTGCGTGCATCGAGTCGTTCGAAACCGGCAAGGCGGTGGCGGTATGAGCCCGTTCAAGCTGGCGGTCAGCGCCGAGATGGTGTTTCTCGACCTGCCGTTTGTCGAGCGTGTAAAGCGCATTCACGCACTGGGGTTCAGCGCCGAAATCTGGAACTGGACAGACAAGGACATCACCGCCCTGGCCGCCACCGGCGCCGATTTCACCTCCATGACCGGCTACATCAGCGGCACCCTCACCGACCCCGATGGCATCCGCCAGTTACTCGACAGCGCCCGCGAATCCTTAGGGGTAGCCGCACACCTGAATTGCCCCAGCCTCAACCTGCACGGCACCGGCCTGGGTGAAGGCGGCCTGCCCGTTCAACCGGTGAGCCTGGCCACCGGGCGCATGTGGCTGAGCGCCTGCAAGACCCTGGAAAAAATCGCCCGCCTGGGGGAAGACGCCGGCCGTGTGTTCCTGCTGGAAAACCTCAACACCGAAGTCGACCACCCCGGTACGCCATTCGCCCGCGCCGACGATACCCTGGCGCTGATCGAGGCCGTGGGCAGCCCGTACCTGAAGATGAATTTGGACCTGTACCACGCGCAGATCGGCGAAGGAAATTTGATCGAACTGATCCAGCGCGCTGGCAGCGCCATCGGTGAAATCCAAGTGGCCGATGTACCAGGTCGCAAGGAGCCTGGCACCGGTGAAATCCACTACCCGGCCATTGCCAAAGCCTTGCACGCCATAGGCTACAGCGGCGTGGTCGGCCTGGAAGGCTGGGCCAGCGGCGACAGCAAGATGGCCCTGGAGCGTTTCCGCCAGGCGTTCACCCTATAACAATAAAAGGATCACCCTTATGAATCGCTATTCGTTGTTTGCTGCCACCTTGTTGCTGCTGTTCAGCCAATGGACCTACGCGGCTTATCGCATCGGCGTGAGCATTGCCCGGGTCGACGACAACTTCATGACGTACGTGCGCACCGGCCTGGAAGCGGCCGCCAAGCAGCAGGATGTGCAGATCCAGTTCGAAGACGCCCAGGGCGACGTGGTGCGTCAGCTTAATCAGGTCGAGGGCTTCCTCAACCAGAAGGTCGACGCGGTGATCGTACTGCCGGTGGACACCGCCGCCACCGCCAACATGACCCGCGCCGCCGTCTCCGCCAAGACACCGCTGGTGTACGTCAACCGCCACCCGGACGAGCGTACCCTGCCCAAAGGCGTGGTCACCGTGGCCTCCAACGACATCGAGGCCGGCCAGTTGCAGATGCGCTACCTGGCGGAAAAACTCGGTGGCAAGGGCAACGTGGTGATCATCATGGGCGACCTCGCACAGAACGCTACCCACGACCGCACCGAGGGCGTCAAACAGGTGCTCAAGGAGTTTCCCGGTATCAAGGTGGTCGAGCAGCAAAGCGCCGAATGGCAACGCAGTAAAGGCATGGACCTGACCAGCAACTGGCTGCTGGCGGGCACGCCGTTCGATGCCATCGTGGCCAACAACGATGAAATGGCGATTGGCGCGGCCATGGCTTTGCAGCAGGCGGGAAAAACCAAGGGTGAAGTGGCGATTGTGGGTATCGATGGCTTGCCCGATGGGCTGGCAGCGATCAAGCGGGGGTTGCTGACGGCGTCGGTATTCCAGGACCCGAAGGCCCAGGCGACCCAGGCCGTGCAGGCGGCGGTGCGAATGATCAAGGGCGAGGCGATTGAGCCGCAGGTCTGGGTGCCGTTCGAACTGATCAAGCCCGAGCAGGTGGCGGTGTTCGAGCAGCGCTACAAATAACTGGAGTGTGGTGATCCAAATATGGGAGGGAGCAAGCTCCCTCCCATATTTTTAGTCCAAGTCGCGAGCGCTATGGCGTTCGGCCAACTGCTCATGGGGCTCGCCGGACACCCGGTTGACCCGCCGCCCACGCTGCACCGCCGGCCGCGCTTCAATCGCGTCCGCCCAGCGCAGCACATGCTGGTACTCATGCACCGAGAGGAACTCCGCCGCGCCATACAAACGGCCTTTGACCAGCCCGCCATACCAGGGCCAGATGGCGATATCGGCGATGGTGTACTCATCACCCGCGATGTATTCGCTCACTGCCAGGCGCTGGTCGAGCACATCGAGCTGACGCTTGGTCTCCATGGCAAAGCGGTTGATCGCATATTCCATCTTGCTCGGCGCATACGCATAGAAGTGGCCGAAACCACCGCCCAGGTAGGGCGCGCTGCCCATCTGCCAGAACAACCACGACAGGCATTCGGCGCGGGCGGCGGGTTCGGTGGGCAAGAACGCGCCGAACTTCTCTGCCAGGTATTGCAGGATCGCTCCCGACTCGAACACCCGAATCGGCGTGGCGCCGCTGCGGTCCAGCAGTGCCGGGATCTTGGAGTTGGGGTTCACCCCCACGAAGCCGCTGCCGAACTGGTCGCCGTCACCGATCTTGATCAGCCAGGCATCGTACTCCGCACCGCTGTGCCCGAGGGCCAACAGCTCTTCCAGCAGGATCGTGACCTTCTGCCCGTTGGGCGTGGCCAGGGAGTACAACTGCAGTGGATGCTTGCCCACCGGCAATTCTTTTTCATGGGTCGCGCCGGCCACCGGGCGGTTGATGCTGGCGAAAGTGCCGCCATTCTCGGTGTCCCAGGTCCACACTTTCGGGGGTACGTAATCGGTCATGCTTACTGCTCCAAATGTGCTTGCGTTCAACGAAGCGCTCCAGACTAAACCAAAGGTCGATGGCTCGTCACACCGTGAATGCGGCCAATCTCCAGGCTGACGTCAAAGATGCAGCGGTGCACCCACGGCGTCATTGCCCGGCACCGTTACCCGCAGCGCAATCAACAAGGCGGCCAATAGCATCAACACACCGGCGCCGAGAAACACCCCGCTGATGCCACTGAGACTGAACATCGCGCCCCCACCGGCCGCGCCCGCCGCAATAGCCGACTGCACGGACGCCACCACCATGCCGCCGGCACTTTCAGCTTGATCCGGCACGCTGCGCGCCACCCAGTTCGACCACGCCACCGGCACCCCGCCAAACGCCATGCCCCACAGCGCCAGCAGCAACGCCTGGCCTGGCAGCGAGGCCGGCAGCAACACCAGGGCCAGCGCCGCGACGCCCACCAACACCGGCATCAGCACCAAGGTGCCGCGGGGATAACGCACCAGCATCCAACCGGCCAACAGCGTGCCGACGAAGTTGGCCGCACCGAAGCCCAGCAGCATCAAGGCCAGCCCTTCAGTGCCCACGCCCGTGGTGCTTTCGAGGAACGGCCGGATGTAGGTGAACAGCGCAAAGTGCCCGGTGTGCACGAGCACGCAGCCCAACATGCCGATGGCGATGCCCGGGCGCAGCAGCACATCCAGCACCGTGCGCAAGCGTGCGCTGCCCGTGGGGGCCAACGGTGGCAACGTGAACAGCTGGAACGCCAGCGTCACCCCGCCGACCGCTGCCGCCGCCACAAATGCACTGCGCCAGCCATACAGGCCGCCCAGGTAGCTGCCCAACGGCACGGCAACCACCGTGCCCACGGCAATGCCACTGAAGATGATCGACAGCGCACGGGGCAGCAGCGCCGCCGGCACCAGCCGCATTGCTACCGCCGCCGCCATGCTCCAGAAGCCGCCCAGGGCAACACCCAGCAGGATGCGCATCAACAGCAGCACCGCCAGGCTGGAAGAAAACGCCACCAACAGGTTGGACGCAATCATCAGCAGGGAAAAACCCAGCAGCACCACGCGCCGGTCGATCCCACGCGTGAGGCCCGGTACCAGCAACCCGGCGAACAACGCCACCACGGCGGTCACGGTCACGGCTTGGCCGGCCAGCGCTTCAGACACGCCAAGGTCCAGCGCCATCGGCGTCAGCAGGCTGGCCGGCAGGTATTCGGCCGTCAACAAGCCGAACACCCCCATGGCCAGGGAAAACACCGCCATCCAGGCGGGCGCATCGGGCGCCACCTGGGCAGGGCGAGCGGTTTGGGCTACATAATCATTCATCACACGACATCCTCGGTCATTAGCACGACGGCCAGTCTAGGTTTGCCAATTCGGATGATCTATGATGCAAACCCTTGAGTTTTTGACCGAAACCCCGAAGATGACCGCAGCGGCGCCCTTCAACCTGTCCTCCGACCTTATCGACGAACTGCTGCGCGGCATGCGCCTGAGCGGGGTGCAGTACCGACGCATCCAGGCCGGACCGAGCTTCGGCATGGGCTTTGAGGCCAAACCCGGACACGCCTACTTCCACTTCCTGGCCGCAGGGACGGCCACCCTGCGAACCGACGACGGGGGCCTGTTTGAGTTATCGGCGGGCAATGCGGTGTTCATCTCCCACGGCGGCGCCCATGCGCTGTCCTCCGATGCGGACAGGGCTGTGCAGGACATCGATGGCTTTGGCGCGACTGCGTTGGGCGATACCGTCTGCGCCGTGGATGCGTCCCCCGATACGCCCCCCTGCACCTTGCTGTTCAGCGCCTGCATGGCGTTCGAGCTTGGCAGTATCCAGGGGCTCGGCAGCCTGATGCCGGCCTTGATGCTGATCGATGCCCAGGGCCAGCGTTACCCTGGCTTGATGCCGATTTTGGCGGTGATGGAACGTGAAGTCAGCGCGGCTCGTGTCGGCTATTCCGGCATCCTCGCGCGCCTGGCCGATGTGGTCGCCGCCATGATCGTGCGGGGCTGGGTGGAATGTGCCTGCGGTAATGCATCAGGATTGGTGGCGGCGCTACGCGACACGCGACTGGCCGGTGCCCTGCTCGTCCTGCATCAGGACCCGGGCCGCGATTGGAGCGTGGCCGAATTGGCGGCGCATTGTCATGCTTCCCGTTCGGTGTTCGCCGAGCGCTTCCAGGCCACCCTGGGCATCCCGCCCCTGCGCTACGTGACGGAGTTGCGAATGCGCCTGGCCAGCCAATGGCTGACCCTGGAGCGATTGCCTATCGAAGAAGTGGCGCTGCGCCTGGGCTATACCTCCCAGGCGGCGTTCAGCCGTGCATTCAAGCGCATTACCGGCCAGCCACCGGGGGCCAGCCGGCAGAACATCAGGCGTCCTGCCTGAATGACCGCAGCCTGACCTTTGCAGGCAACATTCAGTCATTGCGCATGCCGATCCTGTGCCCTTACTCTCTGGAGCCATCACCTTGAGAGCAACGGAGGCTTCATGAAACTGATCGGCATGCTGGACTCGCCCTACGTACGCCGCGTGGCCATTTCCCTGGACCTTTACGGCGTCGATTTTGTGCATGAACCGCTGTCGGTGTTCAGCACGTTCACCGAGTTTTCCCAGATCAACCCGGTGGTCAAGGCGCCGACCCTGGTGCTGGATGACGGCACGGTGCTGATGGATTCCAGCCTGATCCTCGACTATCTGGAAACCCTGGCCCCGGCCGATAAAAAGCTGCTGCCCCCCTCCCCCGCAGGTCGTGCCCATGACCTGCATATCCTTGGCCTGGCCCTGGCGGCCTGCGAGAAAAGCGTGCAGATCGTTTACGAACACAACCTGCGCCCGGCCGAAAAGCTGCATGCGCCCTGGCTGGATCGCGTCAGCGGGCAATTGCTGGCGGCCTACTCGCTGCTGGAAAAACAACTGCCTGACAGTCAGGAGTTGACCCAGGCTTCCCTGACAGCGGCAGTCGCCTGGTCGTTCAGCCAGTTCACCGTGGCGTCGGTGGTCAAGGCCGATGCGTTCCCCAACCTCAAACGCCACGCCGAGCGGCTGGAACAGCACTCGGCTTTCAAGCGTTATCCAATCGAGTAGGCAAGCCAGTTCTAATGTGGGGGGAGGCGTGACGATTCGAATTGCTGCCGATGACTATGTTTCAGCAACAGGTGTGTAGACTGACACGCCGCGATCTCGTAGCGTCAGTGATTAAGGCCGAAGCGTTTCCCAATGGGCGACGCTATTGCGAATGAATAGAACCGCCTCCGGCGTCCAAACGTCATGCCATCGAATACACGCCCTGGAGTTCAAGCGCCCTGATCCTGAGGTAATCGGCGGCAATCACTTCAGGGTCAGCATGTACCAGATACACCGTGCCTGGCTGGCTGAACACATCCTGAGTCACACTTAGTGCGTGCCCATCGTCAACGTAAAACACCGCATCAAAGAAGGACTCAAGCTTAAGCAATTCATTCAGAAAAAAGCCCTGTTTGAAACGTCCCTTCGCACGGTTGATCAAGCAAACGTTGTAGGTGTGTTGCATCAGCCTATAATCGGTGTTTCCTGCCACTAATCGGGCAAACAGTTCAGGTGCAGTGATCGATAAAACAGTTGCTTCGATTTGGCCGAGACCTGTCGTTTGCCTGGACACGTCGGGCCGTAAAATACCATCGGTTCGTGCAGCGATCTCCACCAGTTTCGGGCCATCGTCAGTGAACATAACTTCAGCGTGGCTGGGGCCGTTACGGATGCCGAGCGTGCGCACCACTGCCCGAGTGTAATCCACCAAGCTCGAATACTCCGGTGAATCGGCGTCAATCAACTCATCAATGTCATAGAGGACCCCACCGCTTTCAGTACGCTGTTTCTGATAGCGAACTACTTCAGTGACAAGCTGCTGGCCGTTGAGCGAAACCATATTCACCACATATTCCACCCCTGCCAAATACTCCTGGATCAGCACCTGGTGATTGGGAATGCTCAATTTGTTAGTCGCGCCCAATAGCTTGCCGACTGCAACCTCACAAGCACGCAAGTCCTCACAAATGAATACGCCATCAGCGCCAGCGCTTTCGAGGGGTTTGACCACCACGGGAAAACGACCATGATCATTAATCCAGGTCTCAGCACGCTGCCACGTGTCCGCGATGAACTGCTGCGCTGCCAATAGCTGCGCTTGGGTAATGCGATGAATCATGTCGTATTTATTTCTGCGGGCGGTGCTCTTCTCGATGTCATTGCGATAAGGCAGTTGAAGGTGCTCATTCAATTCATCCGCCAGCCGTACACCGGTTTCGGCGCCGGCAATAATGAATTGTGGCTTGAACTGCTCGACACTCGCCAACGTGGTGGCAAACCCCGTATTCACGATGACGTTGTCATAAATGGAATAATCGAAGCCTCGATAGTAATAACTGTCCAAGGTGTTGGATGAGGCCACATGCATCAGTACACACCCTGCTTCAGCAAGGCGCTTTGATATAAATTTTCCGGATGAGAAACCATCGACGACAATCACCCTGCTCATGTTGTTTCCCTCCGCAGTGCATATAACGCCCTTCCCAACAGCAAAAACACAATGAGGCTGACCGCAGTAACACTCGCGATAGAGAATTCGACTCTGTCGTCGAGGTACTGCAACAACAAGACAAATACCGGAAGCGTCAACAACACCAAAGAAACATGGATGGGCGTGAGATAGAAGATTGTTTTCTGGATCAAGTAGATGGGCAACAGATGCCCTATCACAACCAGCAGTACCATTGGCAGAATCAACTCGGCATTCAGCCTGAAACTCTCCCCCAAAGCAGTCATTGCAAGGACGCATGCACCGACCATTACCACGCTCCTGACCGCCAGAATTTCATAGACGGACCATTGCCGCCGGTAAAGCTCCTTGGAAAACACCGTGTACATAACCGTACCCAGTGCACACACCACCACGCTGGCGATTCCCATCAGCCGCTCTTCCAGCGTTGTAGTGGCTATACCACTGTCTCCTGCGAAGGAGTTCAACAGCATGATTCCCACGGAAACAAGCACCAGACACGACACCACCGCATCTACGAAAGCGACTTTGGCATTACGCTTGTTGGCCATTAAGATAACTAACGTGAGCGCCGGGCCACAGGCGACCGAAGCGACTCCGACCACCGCAGGCTCCAGGTATTTCAAGGCGTAAAACAGGCCACCCCAATTAAGCAATACTGAAACATTCACGACAACAACTATTACCCAGTGCATCCTTATCTTTGAAAGTAACGAGCCAGCGTTATGAAGCAGGGCACACACGACAAAAAAAATGGCAGACGTTGTAAAACAATAAAAAACAACAAGCAGCGTATTGATCGTTTGCGTGACGAATGCTACGTACACATCGAACGCAGCGCTGATCAGGCAAAAAATCAAACCTACAACTACGCCATAACGCACCATGGATACACCTGTCAAGTTGAGCCAGCAAAGCAATTCAAACCACGCTCACTCCGCTTTCGTTTACCTTGATTTTCAAGACGGACTTAACAGAAAGGCCTGTCATCTTTCGAACCTTTTCGAAACCACCATTTCCAACTTTTTCAACCGCACAGACCACATCGAGCAACTCCCCTCCCGCCGACCTTATCGCTTCAGTTAAAGCAACAATTGCCCCCCGGTACTCAATGTATCGTCAATAATTGCCACACGATCGCCTGCCTCAATCCCGTTGAGATACATTTCGCCTTGAAAATATTCAGAGTCGATGGAAACTACTACCGCCATTAATAGACAGACTTGCCAACTCTATGAGCGGTGTTCTACCAATATCAGTCAGCTTCATGATAAATAATCTCAATACCTGATAGCCACTTCAAGACATTATCAGATCATTCTCATGGCAAACAACTAGCCGAACGGCTAGGTATTAAAGCCCTCGAAGAGCGCTATACCCCCGCCTCATTACTTGAAAAACGCTTCGAAAAAACCAGCGATGGCGACACATGCCAACCACCGTAAAATGCAACAAATGTCATAACAGCGGTGGTATGGGCAATGAATCTATCGCCTGTGCCACCGCCATCGGCGCTTGAGTTGGGTGACGCTCTACACCCACCCGCCATCCACAATAAAGTTCTGCGCCGAACACATCGCCGAGGCATCGGAGGCGAGAAACAACGCCATGTTGGCGATGTGTTCCGGCAAAACGCTCCCCGGCAAACACTGACTGCGGCTGATCAGTTCCTTGGCGGCATCGTCGACCCACATCGCCAATTGTTTTTCCGTCATCACCCATCCCGGCACCAGCGTGTTCACGCGGATGCGGCTCGGCCCCAGTTCCCGGGCCAGGGCGCGGGTCATGCCGTGGGCGGCGGCCTTGCTGGCGGCGTACACCGGGTAGCCGGCGGAAGCCATCATCCAGCCGACGGAGCCGAGGTTGATGATCGCCCCGCCGCCCGCGTTTTTCATCATCGGCACCACGGCCTTGGCGGCGAAGAAGGCGTGCTTGAGGTTGACGGAGATGAGCCGGTCGAACATTTCCGAGTCGACTTCTTCCAAGCTGTGGCGTACGTCATTAGCGGCATTGTTCACCAGCACGGTGATCGGCCCCAGCGAGTGTTCGAAACGAGTGATGGCGGCTTTATAGGCTATCTCGTCGGTGATGTCGCAATTGACGAATTCCACCGTGTGCCCTCGCGAACTCAGCAAAGCCGCCAGGCGTTCGCCCTGGCTTTGCGCGCGGTCGACAAAGCCGACCTTGGCGCCTTGGGCCGCGAAGGCGCGCACCATGAATTCGCCAATGCCTGAGGCGCCTCCAGAGATCAGGACAGTCTTGCCTTCAAGGTCGGGATAAACGGGGTGATGAGTGGTCATAAAGGTTGCCTCGCTTAATTAGTCTTATTTTATTTTGCAAAAACGCGGTTTAAGGCTATAAATTCGCTGTCATATCGACAAAATATCGCACATTAGTAGAACTATTCCACTCAAAACAACAAAAGGAAGTTCGACCATGAAGCACCCTCGTTACCTGCTTTCGGGCCTCGCCCTGTCCATGCTGGTCGCCAGCGGCGGCGCCCAGGCGGCGGGCCTTACCAGCGAACACAAACCGTTCGGTAAAACCAATGACGGCACCGCCGTCGAGCAGTACATCCTGCGTAACAGCCATGGCATGCAAGCCACGGTGATCACCTACGGCGGCGTGTTGCAGTCGCTGAAAGTACCGGACAAACACGGCAAGCTCGACGACGTGGTGCTGGGCTTTGACGACGTGCAAGGCTATCAGAGCGGTACGGCGTTCTTCGGCGCAACCATCGGCCGTTTCGGCAACCGCCTGGCCGGCGGCGCCTTCGAACTCGACGGCAAGCGCTACCAGGTGCCACTCAACGACGGCCCCAACTCGCTGCATGGCGGCGCCCAGGGCTTCGACAAGCGGGTGTGGAAAGCCACGCCGGTCAAGGCCAAGGACTCGGTCGGCGTGACCCTCACCTACCTGTCCAAGGACGGCGAGATGGGCTTCCCCGGCAACCTGAAGACCGAAGTCACCTACCGCCTCAACGACCACAACGAACTGCACATCGACTACAGCGCCACCACCGACAAACCGACGGTGCTCAACCTCACCAACCACAGCTACTTCAACCTGGCCGGCGCGGGCAATGGCGATATCCTCAAGCAGGTCGCCACCTTGCATGCCAGCCATTACACGCCGGTGAATGCGACGCTGATTCCCACCGGCGAACTGGCGCCGGTCAAGGGCACACCGATGGACTTCCTCACGCCGACGCCGATCGGCCAACACATCAAGGACGATCACCCACAGCTCAAATTTGCCGAGCCGAAACAGGGTGGGTTCGACTTCAACTGGGCGCTGGATACCCAGGGTGACGTGAAGCAGGTGGCGGCCGAGGTGCATGATCCTGCGTCCGGGCGGCGCTTGCAGCTGTTTACCACCGAGCCTGGGGTGCAGTTCTATACCAGCAACTTCCTCGATGGGTCGGTGAAGGGCAAGGCAGGCAAGACCTATCAGCACTGGAGTGGGTTTACGTTGGAGACCCAGCATTTTCCGGATGCGCCTAATCAGCCTGAGTTTGCGTCGACCCGCCTGAACCCAGGGCAGACCTACACCCAGAACACTGTCTTCAAATTCTCCGCGGACTAAACTTGTGTGAGGGGGCTTGCCCCGATAGCAGAGTGTCAAAGACAGCGATGCACACTGACACACCGCTATCGGGGGCAAGCCCCCTCCCGCATTTGGAACTACATTTGGCTTGGGATCAGCGTTGTTTCATGCGGTCGATGACCACCGCCAGCAGCAGGATCGAGCCGCGGATCACGTACTGGTAGAAGGTGTCGATGTTCTTCAGGTTCATCGCATTCTCGATGATCGCCAAAATCAACACGCCGGCAATCACATGACGGATCATCCCCACCCCGCCGCTCAGCGACACCCCGCCCAGCACACAGGCCGAGATCACCGTCAGCTCGAAGCCCTGGCCGATCATCGGCTGGCCGGAGGTCATGCGCGAGGCGAGGATCACCCCGGCCAACGCGCCGATCAGGCCGTGCACGGCAAAGATCAGGATCTTGGTGCGGTCCACATTGACGCCCGCCAGCAACGCCGCTTCCGGGTTGCCGCCGATGGCCATGGTGTTGCGCCCATAGGTGGTGTAGTTGAGCAGCCAGCCGAAGAACAGGAAGCACAGGATCGTGATCAGGATCGGCACCGGCACCCCCAGCAACTGGCCGTTGCCGAAAATGAAGAACTGCTCCTGGGACACCCCCACCGCCTTGCCGTTGGCGAAGATGTACGCCAGGCCGCGCACGATCTGCATGGTCGCCAGGGTGGTGATCAGCGCGTTGACCCGCAGCTTGGCGATCACGATGCCGTTGATCAGCCCCACCATCAGGCCCATCAGCAAGGCGGCGCCAATGCCCAACAGGACGCTGTCGGTGTCGCGCATCACAATCGCCGCCACCACCCCGGCGCAGGCGATCACCGAGCCCACTGACAGGTCGAAATGCCCCGACGCCAGGCAGAACAGCATGGTGCAGGCGGCGATGCCCACGGTGGAAATCGCCAGGCCCAGGCCACGCATGTTCAGCGGTGACAGGAAGTTGTCGATGAGCAAGGCGCACAGCAGGAAAATGCTCACCGCCGCCAGCAGCATCGCCCAGTTGTCCAGCAGTGCACGCAGGTCCAGAGGCTTGCGCGCCGTGGGCAGCACGTTGTGTTGAGTAGTCATAGTCGTCTCTCAGTTCGCCACGCTGCGCGGCAGGGCCAATTGCAGCAGGTTGGATTCGGTAGCGTCTTCGCGGGTTTGTTCGCCGCGCATCGCACCTTCGCACAGCACCAGGATGCGGTCGGAGATGCCCATCACTTCCATCAGGTCGCTGGACACCACAATCACCGCAATGCCCTGGGCCGCCAGGTTATGGATGATCTGGTAGATCTCGGCCTTGGCGCCGATATCGATGCCACGGGTCGGTTCGTCCAGCAGCAGCACCTTCATCGGCATCGACAGCCAGCGACCGAGAATGGCCTTCTGCTGGTTGCCGCCGGACAGGTACATGATCTTCTGCGCGGCGTTCGGCGTCTTGACCTTCATGGCCTGGATCTGCTGGTCGGCGTTGCCCTTTTCCCAGCCCTCGCGCAGCAGCCAGCCGAACGTGGAGTGGGCACCGCGTGCGCTGATATTGATGTTCTCGGCGACGCTGGATAGCGGGATGATGCCTTCCTTCTTGCGGTCCTCCGGGCACAGCAGCACGCCGGCGGCGATGGCATCCCTGGGCGAGCGCAGTTGCAGCGCCTGCCCGCACAAATGCAGGCTGCCGGCACTGGCGCGCTCCAGGCCGCTGAGCAGCCGGAACAGCTCGGTGCGCCCAGCCCCGACCAGCCCGAACAGGCCAAGGATCTCGCCCTTGCGCACACTGAAACTGATCGGCTCACGCAGGCCGGGACCGAGCAGGCCATCGGCCTTGAGCGCGACTTCGCCGTGCTCACGCGGGCGGTAGTCGTAAATGTCCTGGATATCGCGCCCCACCATGCACGTCACCAGTTGGTCATGGGTCAGCGCGCTCATGTCCTCGAAGGTGCGCACGTAGCGACCGTCCTTGAACACCGTGACGGCGTTGCAGATGCGGAACACTTCTTCCATGCGGTGCGACACGTAGAGCACCACTTTGCCCTCATCGCGCAGGCGCGTGATGATCGCCATCAGGCGGTCGATCTCCCGCGCCGACAGGCTGCTGGTCGGCTCGTCAAAGGCAATCACATGGGCGCCACGGGACAGCGCCTTGGCGATTTCCACCAGTTGGCGCTGGCCAAGGGACAAGCGCCCGAGTTTCTCGGCCGGGTCGATTTCATCCGCCAGCCCCTTGAGGCACGCGAGGGCCTGCTTGCGCAGGAGCCCCCGGTTGACCACGCCGAAACGCGACGGCAAGTGGCCAAGGAACAGGTTCTCGGCCACCGTCATTTCCGGCACCAGATGCAGTTCCTGGTGGATCACCGCCACGCCGCTGGCAATGCTGTCGGCGGCGCATTTGAAGGCCATGGTCTGCGCGCCGATGTGCAGCGAGCCGCTGTTGGGAATGTAGGCGCCGCCGAGGATCTTCAACAGCGTCGACTTGCCCGCACCGTTCTCGCCCATCAGGGCGTGCACCTGCCCGGGGTGGGCGGTAAAGCTGATGCCATCCAGCGCCTTGACCCCGGGAAAGGTCTTGCCGATGCCGTCAAAGCGCAGGGCCGCAGCGGTCATTGCCACAACCCGATCTTGGTCAGTTCTTCCTTGAAGTTGGCGCGGGTGATCAGCGTCACTTCGTCCATCGCCGTGTATTTCGCAGGCTCGGTGCCTTTAGTGACCCAATCGAACATCATCTTCGCAGTGTTGTAGCCCTCGATATGCGGGCTGGGCAGCATGGAGCCAAAGAAGCCGCTTTCAGGCTTTTTCAGTTCGCCAATGGCGTCGGTGCCATTGATGCCGATGCCGATCACGTTGGCCGCCTTGAAGCCGGCGCTTTCGGTGGCGCGTACGCCGCCGAGCACGGTGTTGTCGTTCATGCCGCCGATGATCAGGTTTTTCGCGCCACTGGGCAGCTTGACCAGCGCCGAGTTGGTGGCGTCCATGCTGCCGGGTACGTCGAGAGTCTTGGCGGCGGTGAACAGGATGTGGTCCTTGGGCATGCCGGCTTCTTCCAGGGATTTGACCGAGCCGTCGGTGCGTTTCTTGCCGGTGTCGAGTTCGTTGAAGGTGTTGATCACCGCGTAGGTGTCCTTCCAGTCCCAGCCGCGTTTTTTCGCTTCGGCCGCCATCGCGGCGCCCTGCTTCTGGCCCACTTCAAAGGCCGCCATGCCCAGGTACGGCACGTCTTCCATGAAGTTGCCCTTGGCGTCGACAAAGCGGTCATCCACGGCAATGACTTTCAAACCGTTGGCCTTGGCCTTGGCCACGATGGCCGGGCCGAGGGACACGTCCGGCGGGCAGATCACAAAGCCCTTGGCACCATTGGCGGCCAGGCTGTCGATGGCCGACAGGGTCTTCTCGCCATCGGGCACGGCGATCTTGATCACGGTGAAGCCATGCTCCTTGCCGGCTTTCTCGGCGAAGGCCCATTCGGTCTGGAACCACGGCTCCTCGGCCTGCTTGACCAGGAAGCCGATCTTCACTTCTTCAGCGGCCAGCAACAGCCCGCTCAAGCTCATGGCCGAGACCGCCACAGCGGCGCAGCACAGGGAACGCAAACCACGACGACGATTCATACGGGTGACTCCTTGTTGTTGTTTTTAAAGGGGGACTTATCCGGCAAAGCGATGACAGGGTTTTCCAGGCACATCGACCTCGATGGCCAATACCGCGCCATCCAAGGGGTGTTCCAACGGGCTGGCCGCGCTGGTGATGTACAGGGTGGTGAGGTTCGGGCCACCGAACACGCAACTGGTGGGGCGGCTGACGGGCAGCTCGATGATGCGGTCGACAGTGCCGTCGGGCGTGAGGCGCAGCAGGCAACTGCCATCCCAGCGGGCGTTCCAGATATAGCCTTGCACATCCATGGCCGAACCGTCCGGCCCGCCACGCTCGTGGGGACCGAACCACGCCTGCGCGGATTCGAGTTGGCCGTCTGGCTGGATAGCGTGGCGGTACAGCGTGCCGTCCAGGCTGTCGCCGAAATGCACCTGCCGACCGTCATCACTCCACAGCAAGGTGTTGGGAATGCCCAGGCCGCTGAGCAACGGTGTGACCTGCGCATCGGCATCGATACGAAACAGGCCGCCGGAGCGTCGCGTGATGGGCAGGTCTTCACCCTGCTCGCCAATATTGTTCTGCATGGTGCCCAGCCACAGCCGGCCCTGGGCATCGCAGCGTGCTTCATTGCCACGGTTGCCGGGTTGCGGGTCGGCCACGCACAGCAGGGTCAGGGCCTCGGTGGCCAGGTCGAGGCGGTACACGCCGCTGCTCAGGGTCACCAGGGCATCGCCGCCCTCACACGGGATGAACGCCGAGACATGCTCAGGCAACTGCCACACCCGCAACTGCCCGCCCATCAGGCGCAGTGCCTGTTTGCCGGCAATATTCACCCAGTACAGTGCCTGGGTGGGCGCGTCCCAGAACGGTCCCTCGCCCAATTGCGCACGGTGCGGGGTAACGGCGATACACGACATGATGCCTCCTGGATTGTTGTTGTTCTCAGGTGTGCGTTACAGCGGTTCGCGAGATGGTGTGCCATCCACCAGCCGCTGGATGCGCAACGGATTGGCGTTTTTCAACGCGTCGGGCAGCAGGCTATCAGGGTAATTCTGGAAGCACACGGGGCGCAGGAAACGCTCGATGGCCAAGGTGCCGACCGAGGTGCCACGGGCATCCGAGGTGGCCGGGTACGGTCCGCCATGCACCATCGAATCGCAGACTTCCACGCCGGTCGGGTAGCCGTTGAGCAGGATGCGCCCGACTTTCTGCTCCAGCAGCGGCGTGAGTTCGGCGAACTGTTGCAGGTCGGCGGGCTCGCCAATGATCGTCGCCGTAAGTTGACCGTGCAGACCGTGCAAGGCGGCGTTGAGTTGGGCCTGGTCGGCGACTTCGACGAACACGGTGGTGGGGCCGAAGACTTCTTCCTGCAGCACTTCATCGCCGTCGACCAACAGGCTCGCATCGGCCTTGAACAGCTGTGGTTGCGCCTGATTGCCGGCCTGCTGGTTGCCCGCCAGGTGCTGGATGCCCGGGTGCGCCAGGAGTTTTTCCAGGCCTTTGCCGTAGCTGCCCAGGGTGCCGGCGTTGAGCATGGTCTGGGCCGGTTGCTCGCCGATCAGTTGCGCGACTTGCTGGGTGAACGCGGTGAATGCAGGCGACGCGACACCGATGACCAGGCCAGGGTTGGTACAGAACTGGCCGCAGCCTTGTACCACCGAGGCGGTCAGGTCACGCGCGACGCTGTCGGCGCGCACGGTCAGGGCCTGGGGCAATACGATCACCGGGTTGATGCTCGACATCTCGGCAAACACCGGGATCGGCTGCGGGCGCGCCGCCGCCATGTCGCACAAGGCACGCCCGCCCTTGAGCGAGCCGGTAAAGCCCACCGCCTGGATCGCCGGGTGCTTGACCAGCGCCTCACCCACGCCACCGCCGAAGATCATGTTGAACACACCGGCCGGCATCTCGGTGGCCTCGGCCGCGCGGATGATCGCATCGGCCACGCGTTCGGCGGTCGCCATATGCCCGCTGTGGGCCTTGAACACTACTGGGCAGCCTGCCGCCAAAGCAGCCGCTGTATCACCGCCCGCCGTAGAAAATGCGAGGGGGAAGTTGCTCGCGCCAAACACCGCGACCGGCCCCAGGCCGATGCGGTATTGACGCAGGTCCGGGCGTGGCAGCGGTTGGCGGTCGGGCAGTGCCTTGTCGATGCGCGCACCGTAGAAATCGCCGCGACGCAGCACCGTGGCGAACAGGCGCATCTGGCCGCTGGTACGCCCGCGCTCGCCCTTGATGCGTGCAGCCGGCAGCGCGGTTTCGCGACAGACCAGTTCGACAAAATCATCCCCCAACGCGTCCAGCTCATCGGCCACCGCATCCAGGAACTGTGCACGGCGCGATGCGCTCAAGGCGCGGTACGCAGGGTAGGCCTGCGCGGCAGCCTTGGCGGCGGCGTCGACTTCCTGCGGCGTGGCCTGGAAAAAGGCCTGGGGCAAGGCTTCGCCGGTGGTGGCATCGACGCTGTGCAAGGTCACGCTGCCGTTGGCGCTGCGCTGGCCGCCGATGTAGTTGTGGCCGAGAAACTGAGTCATGGGGTTCTCCATTAAAGGGTGATGACATTGCCGGGTTCGAACGCCGCAGCGCTGCTGCCGACACGGTTGACCAGCGGCGCACCGAACTCGGCCTGGCTGATCTCGAATACATCGCCGACCTGGGTCCGTATACCGTCGGCGAATGACAGCGTGGCGGTGCCGAAAAAGTGGATGTGCACATCGCCCGGCTTGAGGAACTGACGGTATTTGAAGTGGTGGTATTCGAGGTTCTCCAGGCTGTGGCACATATTGGCCTCGCCGCTGAGGAACTCGTTCTGCCAGATCACTTCGCCGTTGCGCAGAATGCGGCTGGTGCCCGCCAGGTGCTGGGGCAACTCGCCCACGCGCAACTCCGGGCCGTAGCTGCAACTGCGCAGTTTGGAATGGGCCAGGTACAGGTAGTTCTTGCGCTCCATGATGTGGTCGGAGAATTCGTTGCCCACCGCAAAACCGACGCGATAGGGCTTGCTGTCCGGGCCGATCACATACAGGCCGCCGATCTCCGGCTCTTCACCGGCATCCTCGGCAAACGGTGGCACCGGGAAGGCTGCGCCGGGGCGCACCACGATGCTGCCGTCGCCCTTGTAGAACCACTCGGGTTGCACACCCGCCTGGCCAGCCGGTGGACGGCCGCCCTCCACGCCCCATTTGAAGATGCGCATGGTGTCGGTCAATGCGCTGTCGTCGCCGGCCTGGTGCATCTTGTCCCGCGCCGAGGCACTGCCCAGGTGAGTCAGGCCGGTGCCGCTGATCAGCATATGGGCCGGGTCCGGGTGGTCCAGCGGCGGCAGAATTTTCAAGTCGGCCAGCAGCGCGGCGTAGTCATAGCTGTCGCCCAGGCCCAGGCTGTCCACGTGTTGCGCCAGGCCTACGCCGGCGTCGATGGCAGCCAGGGCCAATTCGCGCACGCTGCGGGCTGTCTGTACTTCGCGCACCTTGGTGGCGTCGACCACGCCGACACGGCGGTCTCCGTTACGCAACTCGAACTGAACTAAACGCATGACTGTTCTCCTGGATTAAGGTCGGGTGGCGCCACGGGCACTGGCGGCAAATTGGTCGGCAGGCAGCACGTGCCTGCGCTCGAGCAGGCGGTAGACCACAACGGTCAGGACCAGCCCGAACAGCATCACCCCGGACAAGAAGTACAGGCCCGAAGCGAGGTTGCCGGTGTATTCCTTGAGCGCGCCGATCACGAACGGGCCGATATAGCCGCCGAGGTTGCCCACCGAGTTGATCAACGCAATGCCCGCCGCCGCACTGGCGCCCGCGAAGAAGCGCCCGGGCAAGGTCCAGAACACTGCCGTGCAGGAGAACATCGCGAATGCCGCCAGGCACAGCGCCGCCATTTGCAGCACCGGCACACTGAGCGCGGCACTGAAGAACAGGCCAATGGCGCCCAGCACGTAGAGCACCGCAAGGTGGCCGTAGCGGTCGTTCAAACGGTCGGAACTGCGCGGGATGATCAGCAGGCCGATGATGCCGAAGAGATACGGCACCGCAGAGATAAAGCCGGTGACCAGATCAGTGCCGCCGAACTGCTTGATCAGGGTCGGCAGCCACAGGCCCAGGCCGTAGATGCTCAGGGTCACCGGCAGGTAGAACAACGCCAGCAGCAACACGCGTTGGTCTTTCAAGGCATGCAGCGGGTTGCCGTGACGGGTCTGGCCGTAGGTTTGCAGGTCTTTGGCGAGTTCGCCGGTGAGCCAGGCCTTTTCGTCGTCGCTCATCCAACTGACCTGTTCAGGGCCATCTGGCAGGAAGCGCAGCACCGGCCAGGTCAGCAGGATCGCCGGGGTGCCAATCACGATGAACAGCCATTGCCAGCCGTGCAGGCCAAGGATGCCGTCCATGCCCAGCAAACCGCCGGACACCGGACCGGTGATCATCATCGCGATGGGTTGCGACAGGATGAACAGCCCGAGGATCTTGCCGCGATGGCGCACCGGGAACCACTGGGTAATGTAGTAGAGAACGCCGGGAAAGAACCCCGCCTCCGCCGCGCCGAGCAGAAAGCGCATCACATAGAAGCTGTGCGGGCCCTGCACAAAGGCCATGCCGATGGTGATGGCGCCCCAGGTGATCATGATCCGCGCAAACCAGCGGCGTGCGCCAAAGCGGTCGAGCATCAGGTTGCTGGGGATCTCGAACAAGAAGTAGCCAATGAAGAACAACCCCGCACCCAGGCCATAGGCAGCATCGCCAATGCCGACGTCGGCGCCCATGTGCAACTTGGCGAAGCCCACGGCGGAACGGTCCACGTAGGCGATCAGGTACAGCAGGATCAGGAAGGGAATCAGTTTCAGCGTGATGCGCCGAATAAGCCGCAGTTCCTGGCTCATGGGGGTCGATCTCCGATTGTTGTTTTTATAGAAGCTCGGGGGACGCCTCTCGCGAAAATCCGCCAGGGTCATACCTCAGTTGAGATCGACTATATAGTAGGACTATTTACAAAACAACTCTTCCAAAGCAGCGTTTTTGCGCTTATGTTTAAGCACGCATAGAACATATAGTCATACAATAAGAGAATCGATCATGCCTGATAAAAAGCCCGGCCTCCGCTCCGCCCAGTGGTTCGGTACCGCCGACAAGAACGGCTTCATGTACCGCAGCTGGATGAAGAACCAGGGCATTGCCGACCATCAGTTCCATGGCAAGCCGATCATCGGCATCTGCAACACCTGGTCGGAGCTGACCCCGTGCAATGCACATTTCCGTCAGATCGCCGAGCACGTCAAACGCGGCGTGATCGAGGCCGGTGGCTTCCCGGTGGAGTTCCCGGTGTTCTCCAATGGCGAGTCGAACCTGCGTCCCACCGCCATGCTCACCCGCAACCTGGCGAGCATGGACGTGGAAGAGGCGATTCGCGGCAACCCGATTGACGGCGTGGTGTTGCTGACCGGCTGCGACAAGACCACCCCGGCCCTGCTGATGGGCGCCGCCAGTTGCGACGTGCCGGCCATCGTGGTCACCGGCGGGCCGATGCTCAACGGCAAGCACAAAGGCCAGGACATTGGCTCGGGCACCGTGGTGTGGCAGCTCAGCGAACAAGTGAAAGCCGGCACCATCACCCTGGATGATTTCCTTGCAGCCGAAGGCGGCATGTCGCGCTCGGCGGGCACCTGCAACACCATGGGCACCGCGTCGACCATGGCCTGCATGGCCGAGGCACTCGGCACTTCCCTGCCCCATAACGCGGCGATTCCGGCGGTGGATGCGCGGCGTTATGTGCTGGCGCATATGTCGGGCATGCGTGCCGTGGAGATGGTGCGCGAAGACTTGAAGCTGTCGAAGATCCTCACCAAAGAGGCGTTTGAAAACGCGATCCGTGTGAACGCGGCCATCGGCGGCTCGACCAATGCGGTGATCCACCTCAAGGCCATCGCCGGGCGCATCGGCGTCGAACTCGACCTGGACGACTGGACCCGCATGGGCCGTGGCATGCCGACCATCGTCGACCTGCAACCTTCGGGGCGCTTCCTGATGGAAGAGTTCTACTACGCCGGCGGCCTGCCCGCCGTGCTGCGCCGCCTGGGTGAAGCCAACCTGATCCCGCACCCGAATGCCCTGACCGTCAACGGCAAGTCCCTGGGCGAGAACACCAAGGACTCGCCGATCTACGGCCAGGACGAGGTGATCCGCACCCTCGACAACCCGATCCGCGCCGACGGCGGCATCTGCGTGCTGCGCGGCAACCTGGCGCCGCTGGGCGCGGTGCTCAAGCCCTCCGCCGCCAGCCCGGAACTGATGCAGCACCGTGGCCGTGCGGTGGTGTTCGAAAACTTCGACATGTACAAGGCGCGCATCAATGACCCGGAGCTGGACGTGGACGCCAACTCGATCCTGGTCATGAAAAACTGCGGCCCCAAGGGCTACCCGGGCATGGCCGAGGTCGGCAACATGGGCCTGCCGGCCAAGCTGCTGGCCCAGGGCGTGACCGATATGGTGCGAATCTCCGATGCACGCATGAGCGGCACGGCGTACGGCACGGTGGTGTTGCACGTGGCGCCGGAAGCCGCTGCCGGCGGACCATTGGCCACGGTCAAGGAAGGCGACTGGATCGAACTGGACTGCGCCAACGGCCGCCTGCACCTGGACATCCCCGACGCAGAGCTGGCGGCACGCATGGCAGACCTGGCGCCTCCGCAGAACCTCATCGTCGGCGGCTACCGCCAACTGTACATCGACCATGTGCTGCAGGCCGACCAGGGCTGCGACTTTGACTTCCTGGTGGGTTGCCGTGGGGCGGAAGTCCCACGGCATTCCCACTAATTGGGATGCTATGATGCCGCGTCTTTAAGCCAGAGCCTCCCCGTCGTCATGGATCACCAGCCGCCCAAGCCGCGCAAGAGCCAGCATGCCCAGATCGTTCAGGACTTGGGCATGCACATCGTTTCCGGCCGCTTCAAGCCCGAAGAACGGCTGCCCATGGAGGCCACGCTCTGCGAGGAGTACCAAGTCAGCCGCTCGGTGTTGCGCGAAGCCACGCGGGTGCTCAGCGCCAAGGGCCTGGTGTATTCCAAGCCACGGGTGGGCGCGGTGGTGCGGCCGCGATTGAAGTGGCACCTGCTCGACCCGGACGTGTTGTCCTGGTTGATGCAGTCCACGCCCCACAGTGAGTTCTTCAACACCCTGGCCGGTGTGCGACGCATCCTCGAGCCGGAGATCGCCGCCATGGCCGCGACCACGGCTACCGATGAAGACATCGCCACCATCGAAAAAGCCTACCTGGGCATGGAAACCGCGCAGACCCACGAACAGCTATTGCAGGCCGACCTGGACTTCCACCGCGCCATCGCCGATGCCACCCGCAACGACCTGCTCGCCTACATGTGCAACATGCTGTCGCTGCCGTTGCGCGAGTCGATCAACATCACCAACCGCCGCCCGGACATCCAGGGCCTGAGCCTGCCCCGGCACAAGGCGATCCTCACCGCGATCCAGAACCGCGACGCCCTTGGCGCCCGGCATGCATCGCTGGTGCAGCTGGATGACACGCGGGTGGCGTTGGATACGGTGATGAACGTGCTTACGCCGCTCTGACTTCAAGGGGTACACAGAACCAAATGTGGGAGGGGGCTTGCCCTCTCCCACATTGAAACTGTGCTAGGCATTAGAGGGTGTAGGCGATGCCCACCTGCACCGTGCGTGGCGCGCCTGGGTAGGCGTAGAAGTTGCCGAACGCGCCCTCCTCGAAATCACGGTTGAACAGGTTCTTCACATCCAGGTTCAGGCGCACCTTGTCGTTGACCTTGTAGTAGCCGAGCAGGTCGACCACGGTGTAGGCGTCCATCGAAAAAGCGGTGTTGGAGGTCTGGCCAACCCGTTCATCGACGTATTTGGCGCCCGCGCCCAGCCCGAGCCCCTTGAGGCGACCGTCCTGGAATTCGTAGACATTGAGCAGGCTGAAGCTGTTGCGCGGGATGTTGGCCAGGGGTGAGCCGACGCGGATGGTGTTGTCTTTGGTGACTTCGGCGTCGACGTAGGCGTAGCCGCCGATCACGCGCCATTCAGGGGTGAGGTTGCCGGCGACGTTGAGGTCGAAGCCGCGGCTGCGCACCTGGCCGGCGGCGACACTGAAGGTCGAGTCCAGGGGGTCGGTGGTGAGCACGTTTTTCTTCTCGATCTGGTAAACCGCAGCATCGACGCTCAGTTGACGATCCAGCGCTTCCCATTTGATGCCCATTTCGTAGGACTTGCCCTTCTCCGGCTCAAACCCACCCCCCTGGCGGCTGGCACCTGTATTCGGCTTGAACGAGCGAGCGGCATCGGCGTACACCGCGACAGTGTCGGTGAGGTCGTAGGTCACGCCTACGCGCGGGGTGACTGCATTATCACTGGCCTCCCAGCTTTTACCGCCTGGCACATAGGTGTGGTAGTCGTGCTCGAAGCGCTCGAAGCGTGCGCCGGCGAGTACTTTCAGGCGCTCGGTCAGGGCCACTTGGTCCTGGACGAAGGCGGCGTTAGTCTTGAGGTTTTCCTTGTCGTGGGTCGGCGTGCGCGTGAGCGTCGGGCGTGGTTGGCCGTAGACCGGGTTGAAGATGTCGATGGGATAGGTACCCACCGCCCCGCTGGAGCGCTGGATGATCGACTTGTAGTCGTAGTCTTCGAACTCGACGCCGGTGAGCAGGGTGTGGTCAAAACCGCCCGTGGAGAAATGCCCGGTGAGGTTGAGCTGGGTGTCCTTGTCGGTCCACTCCAGCTTGCGGTAGTTGAAGTTGCGACCCAGGGTACGACCGTCAGCGGCCAGACCGTTGGCTTCGATGGCGTTGCCTTGCAGGGTGCCATCGAGCCATTGAAAACCACCGCCCAAGGTCCAGTTGTCATTGAGCAGGTGCTCGAAACGCAACTGGGCCATGCTGTTGTCGTTGTGCAACTTGCCGACGTCTTTATCGCCCCAGAAGGTGTCGCGCGAAGGCGTGCCTTTCTGATTGGCAAAGCGTGTCAGCCCGCGGTCCAGCGGGTGGTTGTTGCGCATGAAGTCGCCTTCGAAGATCACCTTGGTGTCGTCGCTGGCCTGCCAGGTGAGCACCGGGGTGACGCCGTAGCGCTCGGTCTCCACATGGTCGCGGAAGGTGTCGCCGCCCTCGCCCACCACGTTCAGGCGATAGGCCAGGCGGCCCTCCTCGTCCAGCGGGCCGGAGGCATCCAGGGTGCCGCGCTTCATGCCCTGGTCATTCAATTGGCTGCCGAGAGTGACCGTGCGTTCGGCCAACGGTTGCTTGGTCACCACGTTGAAGGTGCCGCCGGGATCGCCACGGCCATAGAGCATGGTCGCCGGGCCGCGCAGCACTTCCAGGCGTTCGATGGTATTGGCGTCCGGCATGTTCGGGTAGCCACGGTTGATCGGGAAACCGTTGCGGTAGAACTCGCCGGTGGTAAAGCCGCGCACGGTGAAGGTGGTGAGGCCCTGCCCGCCGAAGTTGTTGGCGCGGCCGACACCGCCAGCGTAATCCAGGGCGTCTTGCAGGCGGGTGGCGCCGATGTCTTCGACCACCGCCCTGGACACCACGCTGATGGACTGCGGGGTTTCATGGATCGAGGTGTCGGTGCGCGTCGCACTGGCTGAACGTGTGGCGTGGTAGCCCTGCACCGGCCCTTGGGCGGTCTCGTAGTCCGCCTCGCCGGTGACATTGGTCGCTTGCAACTCAAGGCTGGCTTTCTCGGTAGCAGCAACCTCTGCCCAGGTGAACGGGGAAAACGCCTGAAGCACGCAGAGGGAAATCAGGGTACGACGCATGGGTGTGGAACCTAGTGAATGAGCCAGATGGGACGGCAAACCTGCCAAGAATTCGCGAGGGATGGTATATCAAGTCATTCGCGTTTGACATCTATTCTCATTCGCTATTTTTTGCGCATCGACTGTGTATCAGCGCTGACACAGGCGAAAAAAAGCCACTCAATCGAGTGGCTCATCGTTGACGCGTGACCTCAGCGATAACGTTCCAACCAATGCGCGTAAGGCGCAGGCAAGGTCCACGAGGACTTCTCGACCCCCAGTTCCTTGGCCGCAAAATACGCCCAATGCGGGTCGGCCAGGTGCGCACGCCCCACCGACACCAGGTCCAGGTGCCCGGCCTGCAACGCGCCTTCGGCCAGTTGTGGGGTGCCGAAGCCCCAGGCCGAAGTCACCGGGATACCGGCTTCGCGACGCACGCGCTCGGCGATCGGCCCCATGAACGCAGGCCCCCACGGGATGTGGGTGTCGGGGATGGTGAAACCGACGCTGACGCTCAGCAGGTCCAGGCCACCGGCCTTGAAACGGCGGGCCAGTTCGAT
The DNA here is from genome assembly GCF_019823005.1 of Pseudomonas sp. DR208. Classification (NCBI taxonomy): domain Bacteria; kingdom Pseudomonadati; phylum Pseudomonadota; class Gammaproteobacteria; order Pseudomonadales; family Pseudomonadaceae; genus Pseudomonas; species Pseudomonas sp. DR208. Next base: position 2,630,632 of record NZ_CP081944.1, on the reverse strand, counting down.
GGACTCGGTGAGGGTCTGCTCGTCGCGACCGTCGTACTCGATCACACCGAAACGTGCGGTGAGCGGCAGGTTTTCCGGCCAGACTTCGCGCACGGCAGCCAGGGTTTCCAGGAGGAAACGGCTGCGGTTGTCGAAGCTGCCGCCGTAGGCGTCGGTGCGCTGGTTGGAGTGCTCGGAGAAGAAGCTCTGGCCCAGGTAGCCGTGGGCGAAATGCAGCTCGATCCATTCAAAACCGGCGTCGCGGGCACGGCGGGCGGCGTCGACGAAGTCCTGGCGCACCCGGGCGATGTCGTCCAGGGTCATGGCGCGAGGCACCTGTGGCAGGTTGGCACCGAAGGCGATGGCCGAGGGTGCGATGGTTTCCCAACGGCGGACGTCGGAGGCGGCGATATGGTCGTCCCCTTCCCACGGACGGTTGGCGCTGGCCTTGCGGCCGGCGTGGCCAATCTGGATGCCCGGCACGGAACCGGCGGCCTTGATCGCCTGGACCATCGGCACGAACGCCTCGGCATGCGCATCACTCCAAAGCCCCGCGCAGCCTGGGGTGATACGACCTTCCGGCGCGACGGCAGTGGCTTCGACCACCACCAGGCCGGCACCGCCACGGGCCATGCTGGCCAGGTGCACGAGGTGCCAATCGTTGACGATGCCATCATCGGCCATGTACTGGCACATCGGCGGGATAGCGATGCGATTGCGCAGGGTGACATCTTTTAGTTGGAACGGTTCGAACAATGCGGCCATGGGGCAACTCCAATGAGCAGGTGGTTGATTCGATAGTTCGATGGTAATCGAACTATGGTATTCAACGATAGCCCCCTGTTATGATTCATTTCATGCGAGCCTTCAAACACCCTCCCCTGCAAGACCTCACCCTTGAGCGCGTGCTATACGCCCTGAGTGATCCGGTGCGCCTGGAAATCGTGCGCTGCCTGGCCGGCGTGCCAGAGGCTACCTGCGGCGAACTGGACGGTGGGCGACCGAAGTCGAGCATGTCCCATCACTTTCGGGTGTTGCGCGATGCCGGGTTGGTGCAGACCCGCAGCGTGGGCACCACTCATCTGAATGCGTTGCGTGCGGACGATCTTGAAGGCCGCTTTCCCGGCTTGCTTGCGAGCATTCTGGCCCAGCACTGAGGCCCGTCTGTCCGTTTCATCTGGAAGCGGTCACTGGCTCGCCATCCAGATACACACAGTCCTTGCCATTGTGCTTGGCGGCATACAGGTTGCGGTCGGCGCATTTGAGTACCACTGACATATCGGCACCCACCGAGAAATGCGTCATACCCGCGCTGCACGTGTAGTGATGGGGCGGCGGGACACTGCCACGGATCGCTTGCAGCAGCCGCACGGCAAAATCAGTGGCCGCCCCAGGGTCATCTCCCACCAGCAACACGCCGAACTCCTCTCCCCCGATCCTGCCGAAGCTGTCGCTGCCCGGCGTGGCTTTCAGGCAGTGCGCCATCGCACAGAGAATCTTGTCACCGACATCATGGCCAAACTGGTCGTTTTTCAACTTGAAGCTATCAATATCCAGCATCATGAAATAGCCGCACTGCCCCTCGGCGATCACCTTGGCGAAACGTTCGATAAAGGCCCTGCGGTTCAGGATGGAGGTCAAGTAATCCGTTTCTGCCAGTTCCCGGAACTCACTCTCGACCAGCAACACAGAGCGCAGGTTCTTCACGTAGGAATAATTCAGGATAAAGCCGATCGACACCGACGCCAGGCAGAACATCACCAGGTAAACCTCAACCCCGGCGTAGATCGACATATGAACAGCTGGCCACAGCATCGACCAGATCAATGCAGCGCCTATCAAGAAATCCTGGACTGCGATAAAGAGCAAGGCACTGCTCAGCACCAGAATCACCGCCAGCGGTAGAGCAAATACCTGCAACGTCTGATCGGTCTGCATCACCAACGCAAAGCCGCCGGCCAACACCGCCATATAGACCACACCGAACGCCCGCCAGGCCAGGAAATTGGTCAACCGCCGGTGAAATCGACACAACGCTGTCAAACAGACTGTAATGAGCACGGTGTACCACCCGAACTCCAGCACCGGATCCACCAAGAGCACCCACCACCAGGCAATCAGGCCTATCCATTCCGCCTGGGCAACAGCGGGCGACAATAACCTCTGCATCCTTGGCCTGAGCTTTAAGTCAGCCGGCATCTCAACACTCCCTGCGCATAAGTTGCCTATATTTTGCTGGCTTGGCCCAATTCGATACTTTGCAGGGTGATTGCAAATGAATACGCCATGAAACGGCGCACCAACTTTACAAAGGGCGGCAATACTTCCAACTGCGTCTTGGAATGCACTTTAAAGCAACCTTTTTCAACACCCTCCTGAACCAGACGAATCACATGGGTCTTGGACACTGAAAGTCGCGTCGCCAGTGAAAGATAAGAAGACGTCCTGAAACTTGCGCCCTGACAGTCCAAGGAACAGGCATCGTTATAAATCGCCAACATCAGCATATGTCCGGCATCGCGGTTAACCAGCCAGTCACATTCCGGCAGCAATACATCGATGGTCAGCTTATTTGAAAGAAGGGTGGCAAAACCTTTGAAATAAAGTGCCAGGAAGGCTCGGTCGTCCAACTCACTCATCCGCTGGACCTGCGCTTCACTGGGGCACATTGGTCCCAGCGGCTGCACCACGGAATTGAGCATCGACCTGACTTCATGGCAGGCCTGCGTCGATGGGCTGAACACTCGGAAACGGCTGTCGTCAGGGTGGCCGGCGACCTTCATGAACCCCAGTGCCCGGAACAGCAGGAAGATCGACTCCAGGCTGTTCCTGGAACAGAAGCCGCGAGCCACGCAGAACGCTTTCACGTCGGACAACAACGGCGCGGGCTTGGAGAAATATTCACTCAGCAGCGTGAAAGACACCATCAAACGGTTGAACTTCAGCGCTGTCTTGTAGAAAAACGGTCGTTTTGAATAGGGACCCAGCAGAATGGCGTAGTGCGCGCGAATACTGCATTCAAATTCCCCGTGACGTTCCAACACCTGCGCGGAATGATCCAACGCCCACTTCAACGAACTGACGCACATGAGAAAGAGCCCTGATCAACCTACTGGAATTCACTGATCGATGGCGCAGCACTTCTGCAACCAGGTCTCACAACAACTCACGTCGTAAACACCACCAGTGATGGCGTTTTGCCTCGAGCGCAATGTATCGCGATTAACCCGACAGACATCATCGCTACCAAAATTGTTCCAAAACGTATTGGCGTCCCTAAAACAACCCACTCATACACGCCCATGACAGCTGCGGTGCTTCGCTGCTTTTAAATATATCCAAGCGTTGTGATGAAACTGTTCAATCGACCTGTTCGCCGATGCCATTGAATCCTGGCGGCACTGGAAGAACTGCGACGACTCTCACGGGAACCGGTGAGCGCCACTTAAACGATTCAGGCCCTGGGGCGAACCTTTCACCGCGACCCGCGTCCGAGCTAAGGCACCGTTGCCTGCCACTCACCGCGAGGTCCCCCGTTTGAAAGCCGCCATCCTCAAAAAGTACCGCCTGATCATCAAGACCATGGGCTACGTTGGCTGGGCGCTGTTCTGGCTGCTGCTGTGGGACGTCGCCGTCACCGTGGACTTCATGTTGTTTCTCACCTACAAGATCAATCTGCCGCTGATGCCCCTGACCCTGCTGGGTTCGGCGCTGGTGGTGCTGATCAGTTTCCGTAACAGCAGCGCCTACAACCGCTGGTGGGAAGCCCGCACACTGTGGGGCGCGATGGTCAACAACTCGCGCAGTTTTGCCCGTCAGGTGCTGACCCTGCTGGACGACCCCGACGACGAAGTGAACCCGGTCAAGGCCACCCTGCTGCGTCGTCATGTGGCCTATGTGAATTGCCTGGCCGCGCACCTCAAGGGCCAGCCGTGCCCCGAAGAAGTCCGCGCGTTTATCCCTGGTGACGAGTTTGCGCGCAACGGCGCCACCAACAACTTTGCCAACGATATCCTTACCGGCTCGGCGGCGTTATTGGCCCGGGAGTACAAGGTCGGTCACCTCGACAGCATCCGTCTGGCGCGGCTGGAGTCGACCCTGGTGGACCTGTCCAACGCTCAGGGCGGCATGGAGCGGATCGCCAACACCCCGCTGCCCTACCCTTACGTGTATTTCCCGCGGCTGTTTATCTCGCTGTTCTGCCTGATCGTGCCGGTGGGCCTGGTGGAGTCCCTGGGTTGGTTCACCCCGCTGGCCTCGACGGTGGTGGGGTTCATGCTGCTGGCCATCGAGCGCATCGGCACCGACCTGCAAAGCCCCTTCAACTCCAGCGAACACCAGATCCAGATGGACACCATCTGCGAAACCATCGAAAAAAACCTGCAGTCGATGCAGCGTGATGCGCTGGGTGGCGAGCGCATCGGTTAAACCCTCCCTCAGCCCTCAAGTGCGTGCCCGCGCAGTCGATATACAGGGTACGCATGGGCCACACCCCTTAAAACAACACATGCGACGCTCGACGCTACTGTTTTCTCCTTGCCAAAATTATAAATACCCGCGGGTGAAGTCATGAATATCAAGCAAAAGCTGACCTGGGCGTTTGCCGCCATCGCGTGCGTCCCGGTTATTTTGGTCGCTGTATTGGTTGTACTGAATCTGCGCGAGGGGGCCCAGGCCAATTTCCTCGACAGCAGCGGCCGCGAGATCCGCCAGATCGACAATGGCATGAAGCAGTTCTTCGACGGCATCAGCCAGAACGTCGAGTATGTGGCCAAGGACCCGCGCGTTGTCGCGGCCAAGGACCTCAAGAGCTACGCCGGCGCCGATGCCGCGCAAATCCCCCTCACGCCCACCAACACAGCGCTGCTGGAGATTTTCGACCAGTTCGCCAAGAGCCATCCGAGCACCGCCTACCTGTCCCTGGGCCTCGCCGACGGCGGTTACGCCAGCTGGCCCGACGACACCAAGCTGAACAACTACGACCCGCGCGTACGCCCCTGGTACCAGGCCGCCATCGCCGCGCCGGGTAAAACCGTGCGCACCGGGGCCTACTATTGGGCGCCGGACGACGTGACGCTGATCGGCACCGTGCACACCGTCACCGACGCCGCCGGCAAGATCCTCGGCGTGGTTGGCCTGGACGTGTCGCTCAAGCAGCTCACCGAGTTGGTGCGCAACATCAAGCTCGGCGACAGCGGCTACCTGATGCTGGTGGAAGGCAACGGCAACGTGCTGGTAGACCCCAGCGACGCCAAGCACAATTTCAAGCCCCTGGCCGATCTGGGCCCCAACTACGCCGAGCTGGCCAAGCGCGGCGACGGTGTGAGCCAGATCGATATCGATGGCGTGGCCTACATGGCCAACATGGTCAGCTCCAAAGACCTGGGCTGGCGCTTTATCGGCCTGATCAAACGCGACGAAGTAATGGCCGGCGCGACCCGCCTTACCTGGTTGATCGCGGCGATTGCCGCCGCGCTGGCCGTGGTCTTCGCGATTGTCGGCGCCAGTTTCGCCAGCGTGATCGTACGTCCGATTCGCGGCGTGGCCGACGGCCTGCAAGAGATCGCCGAAGGTGAAGGCGACCTGACCCGCCAGCTCAAGGTGCAAGGCAAGGACGAAACCGCCAGCCTGGCTGGCTGGTTCAACCAGTTCCTGAGCATGATCGCCCAGTTGGTACAGCGCATCGGCAACGCCTCGTCCGACCTGCAAACCGCCGCCGCCGACACCAGCGAAGTCGCGCACAACATGAACCAGGCCGCCGGTCGCCAGCGTGAAGCGGTGGAACTGGTCAGCACCGCGTTCAACGAGATGGTGGCCACCGCCAACGAAGTCGCGCGCTCCTGCAGTGCCGCCGCCACCAGTGCCGACGAAGGCTACCGCGATGTGCACGACGGCCAGCAGCACATCGGCGAAGCCACCGGCAGCGTGCTTCAGCTCAGCGAAGACCTGCAACGCTCGACCCAGACCATGCAGCAGTTGGAGCAGGACAGCAAAAACATCAACACCATCCTCGACACCATCCGCTCGATTGCCGAACAGACCAACCTGCTGGCGCTCAACGCGGCCATCGAGGCCGCCCGTGCCGGTGACCAGGGCCGTGGCTTTGCGGTGGTCGCCGACGAAGTCCGCGCCCTCGCCCGTCGCACCGCCGACTCCACCGGCGAGATCGACAGCCTGCTCGGCAACCTCGCCCGTCGCACCCAGGAAGTGACCCAGCAGATGCAAGGCAGCCTGCTGGTGTCCCACACCAGCGTGGAGCGCATCCAGCAGGCCCGCGACAGCTTCGACAAGATCCGTGGCTCGGTGGACTCGATCCGCGACCAGAACACCCAGATCGCCACCGCCGCCGAAGAACAGCACCAGGTGGCCGAAGAGATCAACCGGCACATCGCGCAGATCCATGCCGATGCGCAACTGGTCGAGGGGTTTGCCCATTCGGCGCAGACCGGGTCGGGTCGGCTGACGGATATTTCGGGTCAGCTCAAAGGGTTGGTGGGACGCTTCAAGTTCTGATCCATCCTCCGCAGGGGCCGGCTTGCCGGCTCCACAGGATCGGTCACCCCACCTGAAGCTCCGTGGAGCGCCCGGTGGCCTTGAAGAACACCAACACGACAATCCCCAGCGCAAGCCAGCACGTGCCGCCGACCTTGGCATAGATATCAGAGTTGACCAGCACATAGCTGATGATCACAAAGCCGATCAATGGCACCAGCCCATGCACCAACCGACGACCGGCGCCGCGGTAGTGCCAGGCCACGGCGACATGAAGCAGCAGGAACGCACTCAGCGCACCAAAGTTGCACATCGACGCCAGCAGGTTGATCTGCCCCACGAAGAACAAGCCCAGCACCAGGCTCAAGCCCGCGACCAACAAGGTGGCGCGCTGCGGCACGCCGGTGACCGGGTGCACCTGGCTGAGAAACTGCGGCAGTTGGCGATCGCGGGCCATGGCAAACAGCAGGCGCGAGGTGGCGGCCTGGGCCACCAAGGAATTGGCGATGGCGGCGCCGATGGCCACGGCCAGGGCGATCACCACTTGCAACCACGGGCCTGCCACCAGGCGGCCGATTTCGTAGAACGCGTTGTTCGACGCATCGGCATCCGGGTACTGCACCAGGTTGGGCTGCAACAGCGCGGCCAACCAGGTTTGCACCATGAACAATGCCGCTACCAGGGTCAGTGCCCACAAGGTCGCACGCCCCACCGCCCGGCTACCGCCACGGGTCTCCTCCGACAGCGTGGAGATCGCATCGAAGCCCAGGAACGACAGGACCGCCACCGACAATGCGCTGAAGATCAGCGGCAGGGAAAACTCAGCCGGGTTGTACAGTGGCTTCAGGGTCCAACTGGCACCATTCACGCCGTTGCTGATCGCGATACTGGCCAGCACCACAAACACCACCAGCACCACCAGCTGCCCATAAAGGAACAAGCGATTGGCGCGCGCAGTGGTCTGGATACCGCGCAGGTTCACCAGAGTGTTCAGTACCACGAAAAACACGATCCACAATGGCTGAGGCACCGAGGGGATCACATTGGCCATGGCATTGGCACCGATCACATACAGCAACGTCGGCACCAGCAGGTAATCGAGCAGGATCGCCCAGCCCGCAAGAAACCCCAGCTGGCTGTTCAGCCCACGCCCCACATAGGCATACACCGAACCGGCGACCGGAAACGCATGGGACATCTGCTGGTAGCTGATCGCGGTGAACAGCATGGCGACGAAGCCGATCAGGTACGTCAGCGGCACCATGCCGTGGCTGGCGTCGAACACCCCGCCAAAGATGGAGAATGGCGCCAGCGGCACCATGAACACCATGCCGTAGATCAGCAGGTCGCCCAGGCTCAGCTGGCGCTTGAGTTGTTGGGTATATCCGAAACGCGCAAGCTCCGCGCTGTCACCGGGGGTGGAAGGATCGATCATGATGACGCTCCGCAAGGGTTGGACAGAAGCTTCACTCTAGGGCGTTACAGGCCGGCAGCTGTATCCTGAAAAATACTAGGTTTTGGCCTTGGCAGATTGTTTGCTTGGAAAACCGCGCAACCCAACGCCCGGAGGCGCCATGCACACCGACCTGATGCGATTCAGCGAGCAACTCGCCCACACCACGACGCTGGACGCGTGCCTGGCCGAGGTTCAGGCCGCCACCGACCAACTGGGTTTCAAGACGCTGATCTACGATTACGCCCCCGTGCCGGTGAGCCACGAGGGGGCGCTGATCACACCGTCGGTGTTCAAGACCCTGAATGCCCCGACCGACATGCACACGTTGTGGTGTGAGCGCGGCTATTACCAGATCGACCCGGTGCAGCAATGCGCAGCCCGCCGGACCACGCCATTTGTCTGGTCATTCAGCGCGGACACGCACTGGAACGGCGCCCTCACCGACGCCCATCGCCCGGTGGCTCACTATATTCGCGACTATGGCTTGAGCACCGGACTGACCGTGCCGCTGCACTTGCCCGATGGCGGCTTTGCCACACTGACCGCCATTGTCGACGGCACGCCCGACGGCGCCGAACGACAAGCCCAGCACAACCTGGGCGAGATGCTGGTACTGGCCCATGCCTTCCAGTCCAGAGCCAGCGAGTTGCTGGCGCCGGCCGAACGCTGCTGCACCCACATCCACCTCACCCGCCGCGAACGCGAGTGCCTGCAACATTCGGCCAAGGGGCTTACGGCCAAGGGCATTGCCGCCACCCTCAACCGGTCCCAGGCCACGGTCAACCTGCACCTGGTGGGTGCCGCGCGCAAACTGGGCGCGCGCAACCGCGTGGAAGCGGTGGTCCGTGGCCTGCATTACCGGCTGGTGGAGATCTGAGAACCTATAACTTTTGCCAGTGCCCCTGACGGCACGCTTTGACTAGCCTGTACCTCATTGATCCCCAGGAGGTACACAGCATGCAGGTTCGCGAAGGTTATGCCGAGTTCAGTGGGCACCGGACATGGTTCCGGGTCACGGGCGATCCGGACTCGGGGCGCCTGCCCCTGATCGTTGCCCACGGCGGCCCCGGTTGCACCCACGACTACGTCGACAGTTTCAAGGACCTGGCCGCCACCGGTCGGGCGGTGGTGCACTACGACCAGATCGGCAATGGCCGCTCGACCCATCTGCCGGATGCGCCCCGCGAATACTGGGTGGTGGACCTGTTTCTCGCCGAACTGAACAACCTGATCGCTCACCTGGGTATCCGTGATTACGCGCTGCTCGGCCAATCCTGGGGCGGCATTCTGGGGGCCGAGCATGCGGTACGCCAGCCGGTCGGCCTCAAGGCACTGATCATCGCCAACTCGCCGGCGTCCATGGCGCTGTGGTCCGAGGCCGCGAATGAGCTACGCCAGGCACTCCCTGCGGATGTGCAGGCAACGCTGCAACGCCACGAAGCAGCAGGCACCACCTCCAGCGCCGAGTACCGCGCAGCATCGGACGTGTTCTATGCGCGCCATGTATGCCGCATCCAGCCGATGCCCGCCGAAGTGGAGCGCACCTTCGCTGCCATCGATGCGGACCCCACGGTCTACCACGCCATGAACGGCCCCACCGAATTCCACGTGATCGGCAGCATGCGCGATTGGACGATCATTGATCGCTTGCCTCGCATCCAGGTGCCGACGCTGTTGATTTCCGGTCGCTACGACGAAGCCACCCCCGCAACGGTGCAGCCATTCGCCGACGGAATCGCCAACGTGCAGTGGCAGATATTCGAGGCGTCCAGTCATATGCCCCACGTGGAAGAACGAGAAGCGTGCATGGCCTGTGTGGCGGCATTTCTGGAACAGCAACCGAGCTAGCATGCCGGGTCAAGCCGTGGGCCGTGCGGGGGTGCTCTCACCCGCGCGCGCGGCTGATCCGCCAACTCGCCAACTGATAAAGCCCCAGTAAACCGCCCGCCAGCAGCAGTGTCCATTGCACACTCAGCGCCGCCGCCAACAAGCCTGCAAGTAACCCGCCGATGGCTTCAAAGCCGAAGCGCATGGCGATATAGAACGCGATCACCCTGCCCCGCAACGCTTCGGGCGCGGCGCTTTGTAGAGTCATGTTGCTGCTGACATTGCTCGCCGTGATGCCAAAGCCCAACCCAGCCAGCGCAACCAGCGTGAGCCACAGCGGTGGGTCGGCCGCCACCGCGCATAACGAAACCGCACAGACCACCGCGCCCATGGCGATGATGCGGCCCAATCGCGAGGTGCTGCCAGCGAAAGCGAGAAAGATCGTGGCCACAAAAGCCCCCGCGCCCGCAGCGCCCCATAGCCAGCCCAGGGTCTGCGCGTCGCCGCTGAACGTGTGCTTGGCCAGAATCGGCAGCAGCACCGTGTAGCAGGAGGCGAGCAGATTCACCATCACCACACTGATCAGCAAGCGCCGGATGGACAGTGTGCCCCACAGGTAGCGCAGGCCTTCGCGGAAAATCTCCCCGGTCGACCCCTTTGCCCGCACGGGCGCACGACTCTGCACCTTGCCCAGCCCGATCAGCAACATACCGAAGGCGATAGCGGTGAGAAGGAAGCAACCGGCCTCACCGCTCCAGTTGATCAGCAAACCGGCCAGCGGTGGGCCGATAAAGCGCGCGGCGTTGATCAGCATTGCATTGAGCACGAGGGCATTGGGCAGGTCGTTGGGGTCATCGACGAAGCTGGCGATCAAGGCCTGGCGCAGAGGCGTTTCCAGGGCGTTGAGCAAACCCAGCAGAAGCGCCATGGCGATGATCACCTCACGGCCCATCCACTGCTGCCAGGTCAGCACGGCCAGGGCCAGCGATTGCAGGGCCAGGGCGGCCTGCACCGCCATCAACAGGCGACGCTTGTCGTGGCGGTCGGACCAGGCGCCCGCCAGCGGCCCGACCAACAGCTGCGGCAACAGCGTCAAAAACGCAATGGCCCCCAGCAGTACGGCCGAGCCCGTCAGGTGGTAGGCCAGCCATGACAGCGCGACCTGTTGCACCCACTTGCCCAGGGTCGAGAGACCCTGACCGACAAAGTAGATCTGGAAATTGCGATGGCGCAGCGCGCGGATGGGCGTGGGCCATCGGGAGGTAGACGCAGGATTCAAATAAACTCACAGCCCTTTTGTTTCAGGGATTCAAGGACCCAGGAGCGGTCGTTTTCGCCCAGTGCAATCTGTTCCAACTGCTTCTGTTCGGCGGCATGTTTGGCACTGGCGCGATCATACACCTCACCGACCTGCTCAAACGGCACGCAGAGCAATCCATCTTCATCACCGATCACCAGATCGCCGGGTTCGATCACCATACCGGCCAGGGCAATCGGCACATTCACCTCGCCAGGTCCGTCCTTGTAAGGGCCGCGATGGGTGATACCGGCGGCGAACACCGGGAAATCCCCGGTGCCGATGCTGGCTGCGTCGCGAATCGCGCCGTTGATCACAATACCCGCCACACCTTTCTTGATCGCGTACGCCACCATCATCTCGCCAATCAGCGCATTACTCAGGTCACCGCCGGCATCCACCACGATCACGTCGCCGGGCTCGGCGATGTCCAGCGCGTGATGCAGCATCAGGTTATCCCCCGGCCGCGCCTTTACGGTGAGCGCCGGCCCGACCAATACGCCCGTGCGATGCATCGGTTGCAGGCTTGCGCCGCCGGCGGTAAGGCGGTGCATGGAGTCGCTGATATTGGCGACAGGCACGCTCCGGTAACGCTCGACCCACTCAACGGCGACCTTGCGTTGCTGCTTGAGCACTCTGAATCCGATGGACATGGGGTATTCCTCTGATGATTTTTGTTTGTTTTGAAACACCATTTCGAAATTAACACCACAAATTCAAATCAACAAGACTCAAGCCCAACCCAGGCATCAAATGACCAGCGGTACCACTCCTGAAAAACCAGCACAAAACCCTATCTGGCAAGGTTGGGTACTGTATTTGGCCGATTTTGAAGCGACGATAAAAAAATTATTTATTGCAACGCCGTTTCATTATGATAATTTCCAGTCACTACCGCACACCGACAAAAACACCAAGGTGCACAGAAATGACCCGAACCCTCCTGCTGACCGGCCCGGAATTGACCGCCGACGCCATGACCCACGCCGCCTCCCACGGCGTGCGCGTCATCCCTACCACCCCCTACGCACCGGCCGATGAACTCATCGCGATCATTGCCCGCGAACAACCGGACGCAATCATCGTGCGCCAGGGCCAACTGACCCGGGAGATGATCAACGCATCGGCCGCACTGAAGATCATCGCCAAGCACGGCGTCGGCTACGACAGCATCGACATCGCCGCCGCCGCCGAACGTCAGATCCCGGTAACTATCGCCCTGGGCGCCAACGCGCAATCGGTGGCCGAACACGCCTTGGCATTGATGTTCAGCGTGGCGCGCCAGACCGCCCTGCTCGACGCACGGATGCGTGACGGGCATTGGGACAAAGCCACTTCAGTGGGCATCGAACTGTCCGGCAAGACCCTGGGCCTGGTGGGCCTGGGAAGCATCGGACGGATCCTGATGGAACTGGTGGCGCCGCTGCGCATGACCATCAAGGTGTTCGACCCGTACTTGCCGGAACTGCCGAATGTGGAGCGCGTCGACGACATTGATGACCTGCTGACAAGCTGCGATATCATCAGCCTGCATTGCCCACTGACCGAACATAACCGCAACCTGTTTGGCGCGGCGCAGTTCAAGCGCATGCGCCCCGGCAGCCTCCTGATCAATACGGCGCGCGGTGAACTGATCGACACCGAAGCCTTGGTCCACGCCCTGAGCACCGGGCAGATTGCCGGCGCCGGACTCGACACGTTCAACCCCGAACCCCCTCCCGCCGATTCGGCGCTATGGGGCCTGCCTACCCTGGTAGCCACACCGCATGTGGGGGCCAATACCGCCGAAGCGCGGGACCGAGTGGGCCTGCTGGCCCTGCAACAAATCATCGATTTCTGGGACGGCATCGCGCCGCCGCCGCGTGCTGTGGTCAACCGCCACCTCTACGCACACTGACATCTCCCGCCGGTTACATGCGGGCTCATCACGCATCTCCAAAAAAAACAATACGGGAGAGAGTCATGCCTATCAGTTCTACCGACATCAGCGCCATCGAGCGCTCAACCATGCGCAAGGTGGCGTGGCGACTGCTGCCGTTCCTGATCCTTTGCTACCTGCTGGCGATCATCGACCGCGGCAACATCGGCATGGCCTCGCTGCAAATGAACCAGGACCTGGGGCTGACCCCGGCGATCTTCGGCTTTGCCAGCAGCCTGTTCTTTGTCTCGTACTTCCTGGTGGAAGTGCCGAGCAACCTGGCCTTGCAGCGCTTCGGCGCACGGGTGTGGATTGCGCGGATCATGATTACCTGGGGCCTGATTTCCGCCGGCACAGCGTTTGTCACCGGCGCCAACTCGCTGTATGTGATGCGCTTCCTGCTGGGCGCGGCCGAGGCAGGATTCTTCCCGGGCGTGCTGCTGTACCTCACTTACTGGCTGCCAGCGGCATACCGTGGGCGCATGGTCGCGATTTTCATGGTGGCGATTCCCGGCGCCAACTTCATCGGCTCACCACTGTCCGGCTTGTTGTTGAGCCTGGACGGCTGGTTCGGCATGCGTGGCTGGCACTGGCTGTTCATCATCGAAGGCATTCCCGCTGTACTGCTGGGCATCGCCTGCCTGTTCGTGCTGACTGATCGCCCGGAACAAGCCAAATGGCTGAACCACGAGCAGCGCCACTGGCTCACTGGCCGCCTCGACGAAGAGCGCAACCGCAAGACCGCCATCGGGCATATCTCACTGTGGAAACTGCTGCGCCACAAGCACATCTGGGTGCTGGCACTGATCTATTCCGGCGCATCGGCGGCCGGCAGCACAATGAGTGTATGGGCGCCGCAACTGCTCAAGACGTTTGGCCTGGACAACCTGGAAATCGGCATGGTCAACGCCATCCCCTACGGGCTCGCGTCCATCCTGATGATTGTGTGGGGCCGCAGCTCCGACAAGACCGGTGAACGCCGCTGGCATACCGCACTCACCCTGTTGCTGATCACCGGCGGGTTGCTGCTGGCGCTGGTGACCTCTTCGCTGGTCGCCACGGTGTTCATGCTGTCAATGGTGCTGATCGGTGCGTACTCCATGAAAGGACCGTTCTGGGCGCTGGTCTCGACCTGGCTTTCATCCTCCACCGCAGCCGCTGGCCTGGCCGCCGTAGGCGCGATGGCCAACCTGATAGGCGGCGGCATCATGGTCAACGTGTATGGAACCATTCATCACGCCACAGGCAGCTACGCCCTTGCATTGCTGCCGCTGGCGGCGCTATGTGCCGCCGGTGCGATCATGGTGTTGCTGATGGGGCGCAAGCAGATGAGCGAAACGGCGCAACTCAATAAACCTGCCAACGCGACCTGAAAAAGCGGGAGGGGCAGCACGATGATTCGACTGCCCTTCTCCCCACCGCTTTGACCGCGCCGACCAATGGCAGTATTTTGCAGCCTACCCGCCCACCCCCTCACAAGGAGCAACCCATGGTAAAAACCCGCCCACGCCCCGCAGTCACCGGTGTGGCCTCGGCTGATCGGGTGCTCACCGTGCTGACTGCCTTCCGCATGGGGGATACCGCCCTGGAACTGGCCGAACTCGCCGCACGCACCGGACTGATCAAAAGCACCATCATGCGTTTGATGGTTTCGCTTGAGAATCACGGCCTGATCACCCGCCTGGCCGATGGTCGCTATCAGCTGGCCACCGAAATCATGCGCTTGAACACGGTGTACCAGGACGGCCTCGATCTTGAACGCCACATCACTCCGCTGCTGCACCGCCTGACTCAGGAAACCGGCGAAACCGCTTCCTTCTACGTACGCCACGGCGCTTATCGGATGTGCCTGTACCGCGTGAACTCCCCTCACCATCTGCGCCTGCACCTGCAACCCGGGGACACTCGCCCCATGGACGGCGCCGCCGGAGCCGAGGCGTTGCGCACACCCTATGCGCTGGCCGCGAAAATGATCAAACCGATTTTCTCCCATGGCGCCACCGACCCCCATGCCTCGTCCATGGCCCTGCCCATCTTCGGTCCAGGGGAAAACCTGATCGGCGCACTGGTACTGTCAGGCCCCGCCAGCCGCCTGACTGCCGAACAGGCGCAGACGCTGCACCCGCTGTTCCAGCAAGCGGCCGTCGAACTGACCCGCAGCTTGGGCGGCGACGCACTTGCCAGCACCGAGGCCCCGCAAAAAAAGCTGCGCGGCAAGAAATCCGACTAAAACGCCGGCCTGCCAGGTGCGAGACGCATCGCACCTCGAGCGACATTCGACCACATGCCATCATCGCAGCACCTGTAATAGTCTATTGCAGGACTCTAATGTACTAACCAGTTACTTATCTTGCTAAAATCGCGTCTTTGCCCTCTCACATTCGAGTCCTGTCGACATGAAACGAGCATCGCGCGCCACTGGCGTCTCTAGAATCTTACTGCTGGGCCTGGGCGTTATCATCGCCCTGCTCGGCCTCGCGCTGGCCATCGGCGGCGGCAAACTGGTGAGCCTGGGAGGCTCCTGGTACTTCTTGATCGGCGGTGCGGCCATGGCCGTGTCCGGCTTGCTGATTGCCCGACGCAAGCCGGCGGGCGCGTGGCTGTTCGCGGCCTTCCTGGTCGGCACGGCTCTCTGGGCGGTGGCGGATGTGGGGCTGGTGTTCTGGCCGCTGTTCTCCCGCCTGTTCATGTTTACGGTGATCGGCCTGGTGGTAGCGCTGGTGTACCCGCTGCTGGTCAACCGGCCTGCACGTGGCGCCTATGGCGTGGCGGCGGTATTGGCGGTGGGCGTGGCCGTGGCGGCGGGCAACATGTTTGTCGCCCACCCGAGCGTGGCACCCACCGGCACTGGCCCAGGCATCACGCCGGTGGCCGCGGCCGACGCACAGAAAGACTGGGCGCACTACGGCAACACCGAAGGCGGCAGCCGCTTCGCCGCGCTGGACCAAATCAATCGCGACAATATCAATAAGCTCAAAGTGGCCTGGACCTACCACACCGGTGACGTCGCTCTCAGCGACGGCAACGGTGCCGAAGACCAGCTCACCCCGCTGCAGATCGGCAACAAAGTGTTCATCTGCACGCCGCACAACAACCTGATCGCCCTCGACGCCGACACCGGCAAAGAGCTGTGGAAAAACGAGATCAACGCCAAATCGGCGGTGTGGCAGCGTTGCCGTGGCATGGCCTACTTCGACGCCACTGCGCCGATTGCCCAGCCTACCCAACCGAACAGCTCACCGATCATCGCCGCCAGCGTGCCCGCCGGTGCGCAGTGCCAGCGCCGCTTGCTGACCAACACCATCGATGCACGCCTGATCGCCGTGGACGCCGACACCGGCCAGTTCTGCGAAGACTTCGGCACCCACGGCCAGGTGGATTTGAAAGCCGGCCTGGGCAACGTGCCGGACAGCTACTACCAACTGTCCTCGGCACCGCTGATCGCTGGCACCACCGTGGTGGTCGGCGGCCGCGTGGCCGACAACGTGCAGACCGACATGCCCGGCGGCGTGATCCGTGGCTTCGACGTAATCACCGGCCAGATGCGCTGGGCGTTCGACCCGGGCAACCCGGAAGACAAAAAAGCCCCGGCCGACGGTAGCACCTACGTGCGCAGCACGCCGAACAGCTGGGCGCCAATGTCCTATGACCCGCTGATGAACACCGTATTCTTGCCGATGGGCAGCTCGTCCACCGACATCTACGGTGTGGAACGCACCCAGCTCAACCACAAATACGGCGCGTCGGTACTGGCGCTGGACGCCTCCACCGGCGCGGAAAAATGGGTGTACCAGACCGTCCACAATGACCTGTGGGACTTCGACCTGCCGATGCAGCCGAGCCTGATCGACTTCACCCCGCCGGGCAGCGACAAGGCTGTGCCTGCGCTGGTGATCGGCACCAAGGCCGGGCAGATCTACGTGCTCGACCGTGCCACCGGCAAGCCGCTGACCGAGGTGAAGGAAGTGCCGGTCAAGGCCGCCAACATCCCTGACGAGCCCTACTCGCCCACCCAGCCAAAATCGGTCGGCATGCCACAGATCGGCGCGCAGACCCTGACCGAATCGGACATGTGGGGCGCCACGCCGTTTGACCAGTTGCTGTGCCGCATCGACTTCAAGGGCATGCGCTACGACGGCCTGTACACCGCGCCGGGCACCGATAAATCCCTGAGTTTCCCGGGCTCGCTGGGTGGCATGAACTGGGGCAGCATCTCCACCGACCCGGTGCACGGTTTTATCTTCGTCAACGACATGCGCCTGGGCCTGTGGATCCAGATGATACCCTCGCAGAACAAGGCCCAGGCCGCGTCGGGTGGCGAAGCGCTGAATACCGGCATGGGCGCCGTGCCACTCAAGGGCACGCCGTATGCGGTGAACAAAAACCGCTTCCTGTCGGTGGCCGGTATTCCGTGCCAGGCGCCGCCGTTCGGCACCCTGACTGCGATCAACATGAAGACCCAGAAAGTCGCCTGGCAAGTACCGGTCGGCACCGTCGAGGACACCGGCCCCCTGGGCATCCGCATGCACCTGCCGATCAAGATCGGCCTGCCGACCCTCGGCGGCACCCTGTCGACCCAGGGCGGCCTGATCTTTATCGCCGGCACCCAGGACTTCTACCTGCGCGCCTTCAACAGCGGCAATGGCGAGGAAATCTGGAAGGCCCGCCTGCCCGTCGGCAGCCAGGGCGGCCCGATGACCTACGTATCGCCGAAAACCGGCAAACAGTACATCGTCATCACCGCCGGTGGCGCACGCCAGTCCACTGACCGTGGCGACTACGTGATCGCCTACGCCCTGCCTTAACCCCCCTGTTCGCGCGGCGCCTCCCCGGCGCCGCGCCTTGTGCCTGGAAAAACCCGCATGACCCCCACTTCTCATATTGCCCTTGGGCGCCTGTTGCTGGGCCTCGCCCTGGGTGCCGCCCTGCCCGTACAAGCCGATGACACCACCCTGACCGGCGACTGGGGCGGCCTGCGCCGTGAACTCGACGCACAGGGCATCCGCTTCACCGGCGACTACAGCGGCGAGACCGCCTACAACGCCCACGGCGGCCAGCACCGCTCGGCGCGCTACTCGCAGAACCTCAAGCTCGGCGTGCAGTTTGACCTGGGCAAGCTCTACGGCTTGAACAATGGCGACCGCATCCAGCTCACGATCAATGACCGGCGCGGCAACAGTGCGTCCGAGGACCTGGTGGGCAACCGCCTGCCGATCCAGGAAAACTATGGCGGTCTCTACACCCGCCTCACCGAGTTGAGCTACGAACGCACGCTGTTCACCCCGGCGCTGAACATCAAGCTCGGCTACATGGCCATGGGCAATGACCTCGGCGGCCTCGACAGCGGGATCTTGTGCAACTTCATGAACGCCGGGTTCTGCGGGCACCCACTGAACATGTCCGGCGGCAGCGGCTGGACCAACTACCCGAATGCACGACTGGGTGCGCGGGCGAAATATGACTTCTCGCCGGCCTGGCAATTGCGCGTTGCCGCCTTCAACGTCGACCCGCAAAGCAACGGCAACTCCAGCCGCGCCTGGCGCCTGGACCCCAAGCACACCACTGGCACCGTGGTGCCCATCGAATTGATCTACAAACACGCCGGCAGCCTGCCGGGCGAATACAAGCTGGGCTATTACTACGACAGCTCCGACGTGAAACGCATCGGCAGCACCAAGGAGGTCAGCGGCCGCGGTGGTCACTACCTGCTGATCGACCAGGCAGTGTGGGCCTCGGACTCATCCGCCGGCCGTGTGCTGCACGCCTTCGGCCAGTATTCCGCCGCCAGCGAAGCGGCCTCGCCGTTCAGCAAGTGGTACGGCGCAGGCGTGGTGCTGTACAAGCCGTTCGAAGGCCGGCCGCGTGACACCCTGGCCCTGGGTTATGGTCGCGCCGTGCCGAACCCGCGCAGCCGCGAGGTACAGGAACTGGCCGCCTTCAAAGCCGGGACCGACTATCCCGACCTGAACAATGCTGAACAACTGATCGAACTCAGCTACGGCTACCAGGCCACCCCCTGGCTGACCCTGCGCCCGGATGTGCAATACATCATCGAGCCGGGTGCGTTTTCCGGTGACAACATCGACAACGCCCTGGTGCTGGGCCTGCAGGTCAAGGCGGTGTTCTGAGGCGACTCAGTCATCTGATGGCAACGCCCTGTTCGCCCGTTCGAGCGCAGTGATGCGCTCGACTTTCCTCCCGGAGCGCTCTGCTTCGAACTCCGATTCCAGGAACACTTTGACGATGCTCTTGGCCAGCTCGGGCCCGATCACCCGCGCACCGATGGACAGGATCTGCGCATCGTTGCTCTTGCGTGCGCGCTCGGCCGAATAGGTATCGTGGGCCTGGGCGGCCCGCACACCCTTGATCTTGTTGGCGGAAATCGCCATGCCGATGCCGGTGCCGCAGATCAACACACCCAGGCGCCGCTCACCCGCGCCCACCGCCGTGGCTACGGCTGCTGCGATGTCCGGGTACAGCACCGGGCTGGACGAATGGCAGCCAAAGTCCTCGACCTCATACCCCAGGCTTTCGATAAAACGCTTGAGCATTCCCTTGAGCTCAAAGCCTGCCTCGTCGCATCCGATGGCCACCGAAAACATCGTTTGTGCACCCATTACTGCCTCTCCATCAGACCGATCAAATGATCACTAACTGAAATTATGCACAATCATTAGCGGACGATCAGCCCACCGCTGTCAAGGCTTATTTCAAGGCGAAGTGCCGCTAAAACGATAAAAGCACGGGCGAACACTGCGCCAAACCATTGACAAAGCCGGCCCGAGCAGTTTAAACATATGATCACTATCCGATCATATGATCAGGCTGTTGGCTAAGCCTACCTAATAAGAAAATCAGCAAGAGGACACACCGATGGCCCCGCCATTACTGCTTCACGCTGAACAAGTTTCCAAGGCCTACGCCGGGGTCCCTGCCCTGCGCGACGGGCGCCTCTCCCTGCGGGCCGGCAGCGTGCACGCACTGTGCGGCGGCAATGGCGCCGGCAAATCCACCTTCCTCAGCATCTTGATGGGCATCACCCAGCGTGACGCCGGCAGCATCCTGCTCAACGGCCAGCCGGTGCAGTTCGACCGCCCCAGCGCAGCCCTCGCCGCCGGGGTGGCGATGATCACCCAGGAGCTGGAACCCATCCCCTACATGACCGTCGCCGAAAATATCTGGCTGGGCCGCGAGCCACGCCGCGCCGGCTGTATCGTCGACAGCAAGGAACTGAACCGACGCACCCGCGAACTGCTGCAAAGCCTGGAGTTCGACGTGGACGCCACCAGCCCCATGCATCGCCTGAGCGTGGCGCAGATCCAACTGGTGGAGATCGCCAAGGCGTTCAGCCATGACTGCCAGGTGATGATCATGGACGAACCCACCTCGGCCATCGGCGAACACGAAGCGCAAACCCTGTTCAAGGCGATCCGCCGCCTGACCGCCCGTGGCGCCGGGATCATCTATGTGTCGCACCGCCTGAGTGAACTGGCGCAGATTGCCGATGACTACAGCATCTTCCGCGACGGCGCCTTTGTGGAAAGCGGGCGCATGGCCGATATCGACCGCGCCCACCTGGTGCGCGGCATCGTCGGCCAGGAGTTGCAGCGCATCGACCATAAAGTCGGCCGCGAATGCGCCGCCGCCACGTGCCTGGATGTCAATGGCCTGAGCCGTGACGGCGAGTTCCAGGACATCAGCCTGCAACTGCGCCAGGGTGAAATCCTCGGCATCTATGGGCTGATGGGTTCGGGCCGCAGCGAATTCCTCAACTGCCTGTATGGCCTGACCCTGCCGGACGCCGGCAGCGCCACCCTGCAAGGCCAGCCCCTGCCCACCGGCACCCCGGCGGCGACCATCCGCGCCGGCATGTCCCTGGTCACCGAAGACCGCAAGGACAGCGGCCTGGTGCTCAGCGCCAGCATCCTCGCCAACATCGCGCTGTCGGCCTACAAGCAATTGTCGAGCTGGTCGGTGATCAATGCGCGCAAGGAACAGGCCCTGGCGCAGAGCATGGTCAAGCGCCTGCAGATCAAGATCTCCTCCCTGGACCTGCCGGTGGAATCCATGAGCGGCGGCAACCAGCAGAAAGTGGTGCTCGCCAAATGCCTGTCGACCCAGCCGATCTGCCTGCTGTGCGACGAACCCACGCGCGGCATCGACGAAGGCGCCAAGCAGGAGATCTATCACCTGCTCGACGAATTCGTGCGCGCCGGCGGTGCGGCCATCGTGGTCTCGTCCGAGGCGCCGGAACTGCTGCACCTGAGTGACCGCATCGCGGTGTTCAAGGGCGGCCGCCTGGTGACCGTCAGCAGCGACACCGCCCTTTCCCAGGAAGCCTTGTTGAGTCTTGCCTCATGAACAGTAAAGTCCTCGCCGCACCCGTCACTGCCGCGCCGCGCAACCGCCTGCGCTTGTCCCTCGACCGCTTCGGCCTGCCGCTGGTGTTTATCCTGCTGTGCCTGGTGATGGCGTTTTCCAGCGAATACTTCATGACCTGGCGCAACTGGATGGACATCCTGCGCCAGACCTCCATCAACGGCATCCTGGCCGTGGGCATGACCTATGTGATCCTCACCAAGGGCATCGACCTGTCGGTGGGCTCGATCCTGGCCTTCGCCGGCTTGTGCAGCGCGCTGGTCGCCACCCAGGGTTATGGCCTGCTGGCGGCGGTGAGTGCGGGGATGTTTGCCGGGGCCATGCTCGGCGTGGTCAACGGTTTCATGGTAGCCAACCTGAGCATCCCGCCCTTTGTCGCCACCCTCGGCATGCTCAGCGTGGCGCGGGGCATGACCTTTATTCTCAACGACGGCAGCCCGGTCACCGACCTGCCGGACAGCTTCCTCGCCATGGGCATCGGCAAGCTAGGCCCCATTGGCGTGCCGATCATTATCTTTGCGGTGGTCGCGCTGATCTTCTGGATGGTGCTGCGCTACACCACCTACGGGCGCTACGTGTACGCCGTGGGCGGCAACGAAAAAAGCGCGCGCACCTCCGGCATCGGCGTGCGCAAGGTCACGTTCTCGGTGTATGTGATTTCCGGCCTGCTGGCGGGGTTGGCCGGGGTGGTGCTGGCGGCGCGCACCACCTCGGCCCTGCCCCAGGCGGGCGTGTCTTATGAGCTGGATGCGATTGCGGCGGTGGTGATCGGCGGCACCAGCCTGTCGGGTGGCACCGGCAGCATTGTCGGCACGTTGTTTGGCGCGCTGCTGATCGGTGTGATCAACAACGGTTTGAACCTGCTCGGGGTGTCGTCGTATTACCAACAAGTGGCCAAGGGATTGATCATCGTGCTTGCGGTGTTGATTGATGTCTGGCGCAAGAAAAAACGCTAAGTGGAGTGTGTGCAATGTCCAATTTCTGGAACCAGGCGTTCGACCTCACCGGCCGTTGCGCCGTGATCACCGGGGGCGCCGCCGGTATCGGCCTGGCCTGTGCCCAGTTGCTGGTGGAGCGCGGCGCCCGGGTGGCGTTGCTGGACCGTGACCCCGCGGTGGTCGAAGTGGCTGCCAGCCTCGGCGCGGGTCATGTGGGGCTGGTGGCTGACCTGCGCCAGCTCGATTCGCTGCAGGCCGTCGTCGACCAGGCCGCTGCCGGGCTCGGGCGCATCGATTACCTGGTCAACAGCGCGGGGGTCGCGCTGCTCCACAAGGCCCTGGACGTGGATGAAAACGCCTGGGACACCACCCTGGACATCAACCTCAAGGCCAGCTTCTTCGTGGCGCAGGCCTGTGCCCGCTACATGATCGAACAAGGCGGCGGGCGTATCGTCAACCTTGCCTCCCAGGCCGCCGTCATCGGCCTGGACCGTCATGTGGCCTACTGCGCGAGCAAGGCCGCCGTGGTCGGCATGACCAAGGTGCTGGCCATGGAATGGGCGCCCCACGGCATCAACGTCAACGCCGTGTCTCCGACCATCGTCGAGACCGCCCTGGGCAAGAAAGCCTGGGCGGGCGAACTGGGCGAACGGGCCAAATTGCAGATCCCGGTGGGGCGCTTCGCCCAGCCGGAAGAAATCGCCGGCCTGGTGCTCTACCTGGTCAGCGACGCGGCCAGGATGATCACCGGGGAAAACGTAGTGATCGACGGTGGCTACAGCATTCAGTAAGCCGATTCCAGACGAATAAGAACAAGGAAACACCCAATGAATCGAGTCATCAATGATGCGGACCTGGTGGTCGAGGACATGCTCGCAGGCATCCTCCTGGCGCACCCGGAACTGGTGCAGTACGAGAGCAACCCACGGGTCATCCGCAAACGCACGTCCTCACCGGCCGGCCAGGTCGGTATTGTCACCGGCGGCGGTTCGGGGCACGAGCCGGCGTTTCTCGGCTATGTCGGCCCGGGGCTGGTGGATGCGGTGGCGGTGGGCGAGATTTTCTCTTCGCCCACCGCCAAGAGCTTCTTCGACGCGTTCCGTGCCGCCGACCAGGGCGCGGGCGTGGCGTGCCTGTATGGCAACTATGCCGGCGACAACATGAACGTGAAGCTGGCTATGAAAATGGCCGCCAGCAAAGCCATGAACATCCGCACCGTGGTGGCCAACGACGACGTGGCCTCCGCCCCGCCCGCCGAAATCGCCAAGCGGCGTGGCGTGGCCGGCGAGATCTTCATGTGGAAGATCGGCGGTGCCGCCGCCGCCCAGGGCTACGACCTTGACGGCGTGATCCGCGTGGCGCAGAAGGCCGTGGACCATTGCCGCTCCATCGGCGTGGGGCTCACGCCCTGCACCATTCCGGCGGTAGGCAAACCCAACTTCCAGATTGCCGACGGCCTGATGGAACTGGGCATCGGCCACCATGGCGAACCCGGTATCGAAGTGGTGCCAGTGGAGTCCGCCGCCGCCATGGCCGAGCGCATGCTTGCGCCGATCCTGGCCGACCGCGACTTCACCCAGGACCAGAGCGTGGTGGTGCTGGTCTCGGGCCTGGGCGCCACGCCGGTGATGGAGCTGTATATTTTCTACGCCGAGGTCGAGCGCCAACTGCGCGCCAAGGGACTGCGCATACACCGCTGTTACGTGGGCAACTACTTCACGTCCCTGGAAATGATGGGCGTGACCCTGACCCTGCTTGGCCTCGACGCCGAGCTGAGCCGTTTGATCGACCAACCTTGCCGCTCCGTCGGCATGACCCAGTCGGAGTGAAGCATGAGCGAACATTTCCCGAGCAACACCGGCAGCGCCATCGTCACCAACCTGGTGTCGATCATCGTCGCCAACCGCGAATACCTCAGTGAAGTGGACGGCGCCATCGGCGACGGCGACCACGGCATCAACATGGCCAAGGGATTCTCGCGCTGCGGCAAGACCCTGGAGGGCCGCGAACTGTCCCTGGCCGAGGCGCTGGACGAACTGACCCTGGCGTTGATGGAAGGCATCGGCGGCTCCATGGGCCCGCTGTATGGCAGCCTGTTTATCGGCATGGCCGACGAAGTGCGCGGCCGCGATAGCATCGATGGGGCGACCTTCGCCAGGCTGCTGCGTGGCGGCCTGACCTCACTGCAAGACATCAGCGACGCCGGCGTGGGTGACAAGTGCCTGATGGATACGTTGATTCCAGCGGTCGAGGCGTTCGAACAGGCCCAGGCCAGCGGCGCGACGTTCCGCGAAGCCTTGCAACGGATGAAAAGCGCCGCGTCCCAGGGCCGTGATTCCACCCGCGACCTGGTGGCCAAGATCGGCCGTGCCAGCCGCCTGGGGGAGCGCTCCCTGGGAGTACTGGATGCGGGCGCAGTGTCGTGCTGCCTGATCCTGACCAACCTTGCCGAATCGGTTGAGGCGCGGTTGGTCGGGTAGTTGTGAGCCGGCTTTCTGTGGCGAGCGGGCTCACCACATACAAGATGTCACCTAGCGGCGCGTTGCATCATCCAGGGCAAGGATCGTGTAGGCATTCGACACGGTCGTCGCCAGGGTGTTGATCACCCCGGAGCGCAACGCACCGAGGGTGGCCGCCGCCTTGGTGTTTTCGCTGGCAATCGCTACCACGTCGGGAATGCGCACCAGCTCCTGTACCGACAGGCCGATCACCCGGCCCTGCATGGCGTTGACCGCTGGCTGGCCGTGGATGTCGATGAAGTCGTAGCCCATCATGTCACCGACCGTACCGGACACCCGGGCCTGGGCGATTTCCTGGGGCGAGAACCAGCCCATGCGCACCATGTTGCTGTTCTCGCTCATGTCGCCGATGCCGATCAAGGCGATATCGGCGCGGCGCGCACGGTCGAGGGTGGAGCGCACGGTGTCGTTGTTGATCAGCACGCTGCGCAGTTCCGGGTTGGCCACCAGGGCCGGGGCGTACAGGGTTTCGCTCTCGGCGCCGAAACGCAGGGCCAGGCGCCGGCAGATATGGTCGGGGTTCATGTATTCGCCGGCCTTGAGCGAGCCGCCGATGGCGCAAACGAAGGTGCAGTTGCGCGTCACCGGCAGGAACACGTTCTCGGCCACGGCGCCCACGTTGCGGCCCATGCCGACGGCGACGATCATACCGTCGCTGAGGGTCTTGTTCAGGTAGTTGGCCACCAGGCTGGCCACGGCCGAGCGCTGGGTGTCGGGGTCGCCGTGGTCGACCGCGATCAAGGCGCGGTCCAACTGGAAACGCTCGACCAGCGCCTGCTCCAACTCCGTGTTCAGGGCCGGATGCTGCAACACCCGCACCTCCACCACCCCTTCATCACGGGCGCGCTTGAGCAAGCGGCTGACCTTGACCCGCGACAGGTCGAAGCGCTTGGCAATGGCTTCCTGGGTGATGTTGTCGAGGTAATAAAGCATGGCCACTTCGGTCATCAGGTCGATGTCGCTGGCGGCACGCTGGGCACTGTCGGTCATGGGAGCTTCCATTTACGCCACAAAAAACCATTCTCCCTAGTCTGTACGGTGCAAGTCCAGCAGCGAATGGGCGATGCCTGCAAAGTTTCTAATGGCTGTGCTGGTATTCCCGTGGCGTGCAGCCGAACTCGCGGCGGAACACGGTGTGCAGGTACTGCGCCGACTTGAAGCCGCACTGCTGGGCGATGTCGGCAATCGCCAGGTGGTTGCCCTGCAAGCCCTTGGCGGCGCTGGCGAGTTTGAAGCGCAGGATCTCGTCGTGCACGCTGCACCCGCGCGCCTTGCGAAAGTGCGATTCCAGCGATGAACGCGACACGCCGACATAGGCCGCCACCTGCGCCGTCTTGATGCCCTGGCAGGCGTATTGGCGGATAAACAGCAACGCCTGCATCACATAAGGGTTGCCCAAGGGTTGGTGCAGGCTCGACGCCTGCACGTTGATCGCATCCGGCGGCACCAGCACCTGCGTGCCGGTGCAAGGCTTGCCATGCAGCATCTGGTGCAACAGCGCGGCGGCGGTGCGGCCCATGGTTTCGGTGCCCTGGATCACCGAACTCAACGGCACGCGCGTGAGGGTGCGGGTCAGTGGGTCGTTGTCGATACCGATCAGCGCCACCTCTTCCGGCACCGCGATGCCGGCGGTGAGACAGGCTTGCAGCAGTTGCCGGGCGCGGGCGTCGGTGACCGCAATGATCCCGATGGGCTTGGGCAGGCTTTGCAGCCAGGCGATCTGCTGCTCCACCGCGCTGTCCCACAGCGGCGCACTGGTGCCCAGGCCGCGATAGATCTGCACTGGCAAGCCATCGCGTTGCAGCAAGCGCTTGAAGGCCTTTTCGCGCTCCTGGGCCCAGCGATTGGCCTGGGCTTCGGGCAGGCTGAAACAGGCGAACCGCGTCACACCGGCCTCGATCAAATGTTCATAGGCCAGCTTCATCAAGGCCGCATTGTCGGTGGCCACATAGGGAATGCCCTTGGGGTAGGCGCGCGCATCCTCATAAGAACCGCCCACTGCCACCACCGGCACCTTGCTGCCGGCCAGCGCCTCGCCGATCAGCGGGTCGTCGAAGTCGGCGATGATGCCGTCGCCCTGCCAGCGCTCTATGCCTTTGAGGCGGCACAGGAAGTCCTCTTCAAGGAACAAGTCCCAGGACGCGCGGGTACTGCTCAGGTAATTGCCGATGCCGGCGATGATGCCACGGTCGTAGATTTTGCTGCCGTTGAACAGCAAGGCGATGCGGTGCACGGGCGGTAGGGTTTTCATTGTTGTTGTCCTGGGGCCGGTCGCAACAGCCTAGACCCTGCCACTCAAAATCGCACCCTCCCTTGGTGATTTTCATAATCGGCAGCCCATTGGCCGTTGCTAGTATCGGGGCACCGCCAAGAACAATAAGGAAAACGCCATGCCGTACTTCCCCGGTGTCGAGAAGGTTCGCTTCGAAGGCCCCAGCAGCGACTCTGCCCTCGCCTTTCGCCATTACGACGCCAATAAAATCATCCTCGGCAAACCCATGCGCGAACACCTGCGCATGGCCGCCTGTTATTGGCACACCTTCGTCTGGCCAGGGGCGGATATGTTTGGCGTGGGCACCTTCAAACGGCCATGGCAACGCAGTGGCGAGCCGATGGATCTGGCCATCGGCAAGGCGGATGCGGCCTTCGAGTTTTTCGCCAAGCTGGGCATCGACTACTACAGCTTTCACGACACGGACGTCGCCCCCGAAGGCAGCTCGCTCAAGGAATACCGCAATCACTTTGCGCAGATGGTCGACCACCTGGAACGCCATCAGGAACAAACCGGCATCAAACTGCTGTGGGGCACCGCCAACTGCTTCAGCAACCCACGCTTTGCCGCCGGCGCCGCGAGCAACCCGGACCCGGAGGTGTTTGCCTACGCCGCCGCCCAGGTGTTCAGCGCGATGAACGCGACGCTGCGGCTCAAAGGCGCCAACTATGTACTGTGGGGCGGCCGTGAAGGCTATGAAACCCTGCTCAACACCGACCTCAAGCGCGAACGCGAACAGCTCGGGCGCTTTATGCGCATGGTGGTAGAGCACAAGCACAAGATCGGCTTCAAGGGCGACCTGCTGATCGAGCCCAAGCCCCAGGAGCCGACCAAGCACCAATACGATTACGACAGCGCCACGGTGTTCGGCTTCCTGCATGAGTTCGGCCTGGAGCATGAGATCAAGGTCAACATTGAGGCCAACCACGCGACCCTGGCCGGGCACAGCTTTCATCATGAGATCGCTACCGCCGTGTCCCTCGGGATTTTCGGCAGCATCGACGCCAACCGTGGCGACCCGCAGAACGGCTGGGACACCGACCAGTTCCCCAACAGCGTCGAGGAAATGACCCTGGCCACTTATGAAATCCTCAAGGCCGGGGGTTTCAAGAATGGCGGCTACAATTTCGATTCCAAGGTACGCCGCCAGAGCCTCGATGAGGTGGACCTGTTCCACGGGCATGTGGCGGCCATGGATGTGTTGGCGCTGGCGCTGGAGCGGGCGGCGGCCATGGTCGAGAACGACCGGTTGCAGCAGTTCAAGGACCAGCGTTACGCCGGCTGGCAGCAGCCGCTGGGCCAGGCGGTGCTGGCGGGGGAATTCAGCCTGGAATCCCTGGCCGAGCATGCCTTTGCCCATGAGCTGAACCCGCAGGCGGTGAGTGGTCGGCAAGAGATGCTGGAAGGTATTGTGAATCGCTTTATCTACCGCTGACTGTGTGACATGCGGGCTTTTTTTGTGGCGAGCTGGCTTGTTGTGGCGAGCGGGCTTGCCCCGCGTTGGGCTGCGAAGCAGCCCCAGAACCAGGCGCCTACGTGTGTCAGGTGAAAACATGTCGCCGGGAAAGGGGCCGCTTCGCAGCCCAACGCGGGGCAAGCCCGCTCGCCACAACAGCTCACTTGCCACAACACGCTTCATCGCCACAAGTACGGTGTTTGCCTAGAGTCTTTCCAACAACAATAAAAGGACGCATAACCATGAAACGCACCCTCATCGCCACTGCCCTGGCCCTGTTCGCCCTGCCGGTGCTGGCCGACTCGGCCCACCCGAAGATCGGCTTCTCCATCGATGACTTGCGCCTGGAACGCTGGTCCCGCGACCGCGACTACTTCGTCGCCGCCGCAGAGAAACTCGACGCCAAAGTCTTCGTGCAATCCGCCGATGCCAACGAGCAAAAACAGATCTCCCAGATCGAAAACCTGATTTCCCGCGGCGTCGATGTGATCGTCATCGTACCGTTCAACGCCACCGTGCTCACCAACGCCGTCGCCGAAGCCAAGAAAGCCGGGATCAAGGTGGTGTCCTATGACCGCCTGATCCTGAATGCGGACATCGACGCCTACATCTCCTTCGATAACGAAAAGGTCGGCGAAATGCAGGCCAGCGGCGTGCTGCAAGCGGCGCCCAAGGGCAACTACTTCCTGCTCGGCGGCGCGCCCACCGACAACAACGCCAAGGTGCTGCGCGAAGGCCAGATGAAAGTGCTGCAACCGGCCATCGACAAGGGCGATATCAAGGTGGTCGGCCAGCAGTGGGTCAAGGAATGGAACCCCACCGAGGCCCTGAGCATCGTCGAAAACGCCCTGACCCGGAACAACAACAAGATCGACGCCATCGTCGCCTCCAACGACGCCACCGCCGGCGGTGCGATCCAGGCCCTGGCCGCGCAGAAACTGGCGGGCAAGGTGCCGATCTCCGGCCAGGATGCCGACCTGGCGGCGGTCAAGCGCGTGATCGACGGCACCCAGACCATGACCGTGTACAAGCCGCTCAAGCTGATCGCCAGCGAAGCCGCCAAACTCTCGGTGCAACTGGCGCGCAATGAGCAACCCACCTACAGCTCGCAGTACGACAACGGCAGCAAAAAGGTCGACACCATCCTGCTCACCCCGACCCCGCTGACCAAGGCGAACATCGACCTGCTGGAGAAAGACGGGTTCTACACCAAAGAGCAGATGGCCGGGCAGTAAGCGCCATGGCCGACTACCTGCTGCAAATGAACGGCATCGTCAAACGCTTTGGCGGGGTCAACGCGCTGAACGGCATCGATATCAAGGTGCGGCCGGGGGAATGCGTCGGCCTGTGCGGCGAGAACGGCGCCGGTAAATCCACCTTGATGAAGGTGCTGTCGGCGGTATATCCCCACGGCACCTGGGACGGCGAAATTCTCTGGGACGGGCAGCCGCTCAAGGCCCAGTCGATCAGCGAAACCGAAGCGGCCGGTATCGTGATCATCCACCAGGAACTGACCCTGGTGCCCGACCTGTCGGTGGCCGAAAACATCTTCATGGGTCATGAACTGACCCTGCCGGGCGGGCGCATGAACTACCCGGCGATGTTCCACCGCGCCGAAGCCTTGATGCGCGAGCTCAAGGTGCCGGACATGAACGTGGCGCTGCCGGTGTCGCAGTACGGCGGCGGCCACCAGCAACTGGTGGAAATCGCCAAGGCCCTGAACAAACAGGCGCGGCTGCTGATTCTCGACGAGCCCTCCTCGGCCCTGACCCGCTCGGAAATCGAGGTGCTGCTGGACATCATCCGCGGCCTCAAGGCCAAGGGCGTGGCCTGCGTGTACATCTCCCACAAGCTCGATGAAGTGGCGGCGGTGTGCGACACCGTTGCGGTGATCCGCGACGGCAAGCACATCGCGACCACCGCCATGGCCGACATGGACATCGCACAAATCATCACCCAGATGGTCGGCCGCGAGATGAGCAACCTCTACCCCACCGCACCCCATGCGGTGGGCGAGGTGATTTTCGAGGCACGCAACGTCACCTGCCATGACGTCGACAACCCCAGGCGCAAGCGCGTGGACGATGTGTCCTTTGTGCTCAAGCGCGGGGAAATCCTCGGCATTGCCGGGCTGGTCGGTGCCGGGCGCACGGAGCTGGTGTCGGCACTGTTCGGTGCCTACCCCGGTCGCTACAGCGCCGAGGTGTGGCTGGACGGCCAGGTGATCGACACGCGCACGCCGCTCAAATCGATCCGCGCCGGGCTGTGCATGGTGCCCGAGGACCGCAAGCGTCAGGGCATCATTCCCGACTTCGGCGTGGGCCAGAATATCACCCTGGCGGTACTCGACACCTACGCGCACCTGACGCGCATCGACGCCGAAGCCGAACTGGGCAGCATCGACCAGCAGATTGCACGCCTGCACCTCAAGACCGCCAGCCCGTTCCTGCCGATCACCAGCCTGTCCGGTGGCAACCAGCAAAAGGCCGTGCTGGCGAAAATGCTGATGGCCAAGCCTCGCGTGCTGATCCTCGATGAGCCCACACGCGGGGTGGACGTGGGCGCCAAGTATGAGATCTACAAATTGATGGGTGCGCTGGCGGCCGAGGGAGTGTCGATCATCATGGTCTCCTCGGAGCTGGCCGAAGTACTCGGCGTATCCGACCGCGTGCTGGTGATCGGCGACGGCCAGTTGCGCGGCGACTTCATCAACGACGGGCTCACCCAGGAACAGGTGCTCGCCGCGGCGCTCAGCCAACACAATAATAATGATCGGAAGACCGCGTAGATGAATCAGCTCAAACAGCTGTTTACCCGCTACAAAATGCTTGCCCTAGTGATCGCCGTGGCGGTGATCTGGCTGTTTTTCAGTTGGCAGACCGAGGGGGGCTTCCTTACACCGCGCAACCTGTCCAACCTGCTGCGGCAGATGTCGATCACCGGGATCCTGGCGTGCGGCATGGTGCTGGTGATCATCAGCGGCGAGATCGATTTGTCGGTGGGCTCGTTGCTCGGCTTGCTGGGCGGGTTGGCGGCGATCCTGGACGTGGTGTATCACGTGCCGCTGTTGGCGAACCTGAGCCTGGTTGCCCTGTGCGGCTTGATGATCGGGTTGGCCAACGGCTACATGACCGCCTACCTGCGTATCCCGTCGTTTATCGTTGGCCTGGGGGGGATGTTGGCGTTTCGCGGGATTCTCCTGGGGATCACGGGCGGTACCACCATTGCGCCGGTGTCGCCTTCCTTGGTGTATGTGGGCCAAGGGTATTTGCCCCATTCGGTCGGGATCGGCCTCGGTGTCTTACTGTTTGCCCTGACCCTGTTCCTCACCTGGAAACAACGGCGCAACCGCGCACTGCATGGCCTGGCTGCGCATTCATTGGTGCGTGATGTGCTGCGCGTGGTGGTGATCGGCGCGGTGCTGGCCGGGTTCGTCACCACCCTCAACAGCTACGACGGCATCCCCGTGCCGGTGCTGCTGTTGCTGGTACTGCTCGGTGTATTCAGCTACGTCACCAGCCAGACCGTGTTCGGCCGCCGGGTGTATGCGGTGGGCAGCAATATGGAAGCCACGCGCCTGTCGGGCATCAACGTGCAGGCAGTGAAACTGTGGATCTTCGGCATCATGGGCGTGATGTGCGCGCTCGCCGGGTTGGTCAACACCGCTCGCCTGGCTGCCGGCTCGCCGTCGGCGGGTAACATGGGTGAGCTGGATGCCATCGCCGCGTGTTTTATCGGCGGCACATCGATGCGCGGCGGCTCTGGCACGGTGTATGGCGCGTTGCTCGGGGCGTTGGTGATTACCAGCCTGGATAACGGCATGTCGATGCTGGATGTGGACAGTTACTGGCAGATGATCGTGAAGGGCAGCATTCTGGTGCTAGCGGTTTGGGTGGATGTGAGTACCCGCACAGGTCGGCGCTAGGAACGCAGGATTAATGTGGGAGGTGGCTCGCCCCGATGGCGGTGGATGAGTCAGCTTACCTCTAGCTGACTCATCCACCGCCATCGGGGGCAAGCCTATAGCGATAGAGCACAAGCCATCTGCCAGCCCGCAAATCCAATCAGACACACCCCGCTCGCTCGATTGAGCACACCAAAACCTGAACGTTCAGCAAACAGCTTCTTCATCCCCCCACCCCCTGCTGCATACAACATTTGCCCGAGAAACGAGCCCACTAGAACACCCAGCAAATTCCAGTAGATTCCCTGCCCCTGAAGCTGGGCGCCGCTGGCGATGGCATAGGAAGAAATCGCCGCAATGGTGAACGGGCTAGTCAACGTCAGTAAAAAGACCGGTACAAATCCTGCGGTGCACGTTATCTGCATCGTGCCAGCAGCGTTCTTGAATGTGGTAACACCAAGATAAAGGAGGTAGGCAATCGCTCCCCACGTCAATAGCTGATGATTGGCGACCCAAAATGCTTCGACCACCTTCAAGCCTGTAAAGGCGACAGCTGCAAATACCGCGTCGGCAACTGCCGCCCCCAGGGCTGCGGGCAATGCACTGCGAAAGCCAAAGACGATGGACTGCCTTAGAATGATCAAGGCTATCGGTCCAACGCTTATTGAAAGCAGTGTCGAAAATAGCATTGCACTCAGAAAGTCGTGCATTTACCTCACAATCTCTCTGAACATTTTTTTCTTTGCCCGACAGTGCGGACACTGAAAATTGTCGTCTAGCTCGCCCCACCTTGTTCCTGCCTCAACGTCGACTAGAAGCTCACCCAATGCCTCGGAATAAACGTAGTGACAGATCTGACACTCATAAGACTTATACATGTAGACAATCTCCAGAATTCAAAGACTCTGCGGGTCGGCAAGGCGACGATTAAGTGCCGAAAACATATGTTCAAAACCGTCCATGAATGCCATCGCACCGCGCATGGCTTGTGGAGCGATACCTGGGTTTTTCTCCAAGTATGAAATTACGATCTCCCGCCCGGTCGCTACGTGCATGGGTTCGACTTCGCAGTGGATAGCGAAGAACGCCAAGACCGGGTCTTCCTCATCCACCAAGCCATACTCACGGGCGTATTTTTTAAACCCTTCAAGAAAGTACTGAAACTCTCTGGACGAGGTCATTTCCGAAGCCAAATGAAAACCCAACGCTTCGCCCAAAAACTCGGAGCGGTACATCCTATGCGTGTTATTCCCCATCGCAGTACCCTCTGGGAGTACGTTAGACGGATTAAACAGATCAGCATCGGAAAGCCCCAGATGAGTCGTCAGTTGTTTAAACATCTGATGATGGGTAGGCAGCATATGTTTACTATGCTGGTGCAGACCATACTCATCAACCGAAGCATAAAGAATATGCGCAGCCTTGGCTGTGCCATTCCACATATCCTCCTTGATCCATTCATCCGTAACACGTGCAGCCAACGCAACGATTCCCGCAGGCACGTCTTTAAAAAAAGCCCAAAGGGTGCCAAAAAACAAGGCCATACCCTGATGCGTCAGAGGACGAGCAGAGATAATCTCGCCGAATTTTTCAAGTTCCCTAAGCGCGGCATGCCGGACAATTGCATTAGCCACCTCGTTGTAACCGGCCTCGCACACTCTATAAATCTCATTCTTAGAGAGCCTTTCATTTGATCTGTTTTTTACTGAATTTTGAGCATCCATCATTTTCATCCTTGTTTTTATAAAAAAAATGATTTCACACCTTTTTAAAGCAAGCGATTAAGTTATTTATCCGCACATAAATTTGTCAAGTCAAAACACCTCATGATTTTGTATCACACATCTTAAACGCTCACTGTAGAGCGTTCCTGCACGATAAAAAAAACCGCCAGCAAACCAGCAACTAAGTCCTACCGATAATACTGTAGGCTGCGTTTGTAAGACGAATACCATCCGAAGGAAATTCCCATCACCAATTAAACCATCCATTAGTTTATTTATTCATCAATTAAACATGCTCGCACTGACACACCCTGCTCTACACCGCCAGCTTGCTCGACAGTGCTTCGGCCACCGAACTGGATTGCGGTTAAAAAAGTGGGAGGAGGCAAGCCCCCTCCCACTTTTGCATCGGTTTACACCAGATGATCAGGCTGACGATTGCACGGCAGTCACTGGCTCAACACTACATCGCGCATCGCCGGGATGTAGCCATAGTCATAAGCCTCCTGCACAAACGAACGATCGCCCTTCAACACAATCCTGACCGTCGGCGCTTCGGTGCCGCCGATACGGTAGTCATCGCCGGTGGTGGGCACACTGTCGATAAACGATGTCACCAGGCCGTTGGGCATTACACAGTGGGAGTATGTCTGGAAGGGCTGCGAAGGCGGATTGCCGAGCACCAGGCCGGAGGCGTTCATCGGTGTGTAAGGGCCGAACAGCCGGTCGCTGACGAAACCATACACGCCATCCGGGCCCGTCACGCCGTCCGCGTAGGTGAACTTGTGACTGATGGTGAACAGGTAGTACTTGTTGTCCTGGAACACATAGTGCGGCCGTTCGGTCTGGTCGTTCACACCAACGGCGGTCACCAGCGGTGGCAAAATCTCCCACTCGTCACCGTTGAGGTCTTTGGCCACCGCAATGCCGATGCAGCCGACCTGATAACGCGCACCGCCGACATCTTCATGCCCGGGCGGCACCAGGCCTATTTCATTCGGGCCTACTTCGTGTGTCCCGCGCTCGCCGGCAACGTTGCCTTCGAACACCATGTACAACCTGCCATCTTTTGGATCGATAAAGGGGCTGGGATCGCGAAAGTTCCAAGTCGAATTTTGCGCTTCGGTTTGGTAATAGATACCGTCGGCATCAAACAACGATTTGACCTGATCAAAGCCCCGCAGGGTCACGCCGGTATCCGAGGTGACCACCTGGCCCCTGACTTTGGCAATGGTGGCGCCCGGTGTGACGCAGGTGTAATACAGGTCGATATCGCCGTTGTTATTCAGCAGGATCGGTGTACCTGCCCATTCCCGCGTGGTCGGCGAAACCCCTTCGGCCATGACACGACCGCCGAAGATCCAGTCCTTGCCGGTGCGCGAATACCAGTAGCAGATACGCGCATGGCCATGGCGGTCTTCCCAGTCGCGCTTGATGTCGTAACGGCCATCGGCGTTGATGAATTGTGGATCATGGGGGCGACGATCAGCCGTCAGGGTGAAGATCACTGACCAGCCATTGACCGATACCACCGTACCATCCAGTTCACGCAAGGGCATGGTGTCCCAGATAAAGACCGTGTCACTCATGACAGGAAAGTCAGGACTCACTAACGGCTGTGTCGTCGTCGGGTCATTCTCATTAACTTTCAGCGCATCGGCCCGTGTCCAGCGAGTGGGTGTGTGATTCGCATGTTTCATGATGATGTCCTTTTGCTGACGCTTAAGTGACAAGCGAAGATTAAATAGCACATGACAGCCAACAACTTGATAGTGGCTGAAAGAGCAAGGGATAGTTGGCTCTGCAAGTGCGAAACAAGGTTTAACATGGAAGCCTGCCTGTCGCAACATGAAGAATTATTTAGATTATAAAGGCCATCACTGTATTTATATCCTTGATATAAATACAGTGGCACCGGTATTAAGTGATCACTAAGTAGAAAGCTAGCTAATCAACTACCAAAGACCAGTGCAACCGACTGGGCGCCGGCATTCTTCTGGGTAAAATCCTTGGCTTGTGCGGCGGTCTTCAAGGTATAGCCATAGTTGGATGACGCCGTCCACTGCGCCTTGGGCGACTTCTGATTAGTGATTGGCGGCACGCTGTTGATGTCGGTGAAGGTCCCGGTGCCCTTGTCATCCAACATGCCTTTATTTTGGCTGCCTTCGCCAAAGTAGTTACTTTCAGAAAGGATGTTGGCATTTTGTGCCAGGGTAAAACCGAGGTGGAAGTTATTGATGTAGTTGTTGTACACATGAAAATAACCGTAACGCATCAAGCCAGGCGCACGCACTTCCATGTTATCGAAGCGGTTATGGCACAGTGTCAGGCGTGGGTAACCATTGAACGCGGCATTATTATCATCCGCCGGGTGACCGAAGATCAGACCATACTTATGACTGCCAAAGAAGCAGTGACTGATGGTGGCATAATCGGCCTTTCCCCCGATATACAGCAGTTTATCTTCGCTGCCGTCAGTGGTGGACCAGCTGTGCCCGACGAAAGAGCAATGGTCGATCCAATACTTGCTGCCGTAGTTCAAGTAGACCTGGATATCGTCATTGGCCTTGATACTTGCCGAGTGCTTGAAGATAAGATTCTGCAGAATGATGTTCTGCGACTGCGCCGTTGCACGCAGGTGAATATTCTCCAGGGTGCGGTCCTGGAACGAGCCAATCAGGGTCTTGTTGGCACCCATGTTGACTTTGGTCAGGCTCGACGCCGAGATATTACTGTTGATCACCAGTACCCGTGGGGTGGTGTCGCCGATATTGGCCTTGAGTTGATCGAGCGTGGTGATACTGACCACAGGGCCGGACCAGCCACCTGTCACTTTTGCCGCTTGGGCGAAACCGATCAGACCGGTGAGTTTGCTTTCTGGGTAGGACATGAGTTCCCTCTCTATCAATAAAAATGGCTCGGTAAGACGAGCCTGTGCATCAAGTTAATCCGTTAACTTGCACACAGTGTCTGGCAGGACTGAGGTTGCCGGTGTTGGTCGATCAGCGCTTAAACACTGTGTTTATATACAGTATTGTGCATTCGCCCGACCGTCAACCCTGAAGTGGAAAACAATCGAAAGTGGGAGGCGGCAAGCCCCTCCCACATTTGCCCTGCTGTGTTCTTTTGGCCGTTATTTGGACACCGGCATCGCAAACTCCGCGCCCTGCTCGATGCTTTCCGACCAGCGCTGCATGATCGACTTTTGCTTGGTATAGAAGCGCACGCCCTCGGTGCCATAGGCGTGCATGTCGCCGAACAAACTCTTTTTCCAACCACCAAAGCCATGCCAGGCCATCGGCACCGGGATCGGCACATTGATGCCGACCATGCCCACTTCAATGCGCCGTGCAAATTCGCGGGCGATGTTGCCGTCGCGGGTAAAGCAGCTGACGCCGTTGCCGAATTCGTGGTCGTTGACCAGCTTGATCGCCTCGGCAAAGTCATTCACGCGCACGCACGCCAGTACCGGGCCGAAGATTTCTTCGCGGTAGATGCTCATTTCCTGGGTGACGTGGTCGAACAGGGTCGCGCCGAGCCAGAAGCCATTTTCCAGGCCGGCTTCGGTCGGCACATAGTCGCGCCCATCGAGCAGCAACTGCGCGCCCGCCTGCACGCCTTGTTCGATGTAGCCGCTGATGCGCTCCAGGGCGGCGCGGGACACAATCGGGCCCATCTCGGCCTTGAGGTCGCGGCCGTCGGTGATGCGCAGGTGCCTGGCGCGCTCGGTCAGCGCCGCGATGACTTTGTCGCCCACATCGCCCACCAGCACCGCCACGGAGATGGCCATGCAGCGCTCGCCGGCACTGCCGTAGGCGGCGCCCATCAAGGCGTCGACGGTTTTGTCGAGATCGGCGTCGGGCATTACCACCATGTGGTTTTTTGCGCCGCCCAGGCCTTGCACGCGCTTGCCGTTGCGCGCACCGGTCTCGTAGATGTACTGGGCAATCGGCGTGGAGCCGACAAAGCTCACGGCCTTGACGTCCGGGTGCTCGATCAGCGCATCCACCGATTCCTTGTCGCCCTGCACCACGTTGAACACGCCTTTGGGCAGGCCGGCTTCGCGCAGCAGTTCGGCCATGAACAACGAGGCGCTCGGGTCGGTGGGGCTTGGCTTGAGGATGAAGGTGTTGCCCGCCGCGATGGCGATCGGGTACATCCACATCGGCACCATCACCGGGAAGTTGAACGGCGTCACACCCGCCACCACGCCCAGCGGTTGGCGCATCGTCCAGTTGTCCATGCCGCGAGAAACCTGGTCGGAATGCTCGCCCTTGAGCAGGTTGGGGATGCCGCAGGCAAACTCCAGGATATCGATGCCACGATCCACTTCGCCCTGGGCGTCGGTGAAGACCTTGCCGTGTTCGGCGACGATGATGCGCGCCAGGTCGTCCTTGCGCTCACGCAGCAGGTGCAGGTATTCGAACAGCACGCGGGCACGGCGGATCGGCGGGGTGTCGGCCCAACCGGCGAACGCGGCCTGGGCGGCGGCGACGGCTTCGGACACGGTCTGGCGGCTGGCCAGGGCGACGCGGCCGGTCTTTTCGCCGGTGGCCGGGTTGTAGACGTCCTGATAGCGATCGTCGCGGGACACGCGCTGGTCGTTGATGTAGTGCTCGATGGTGGTGGTCATGGCAGTAGATCCCAGGTGGATAGCGTTGGGGACCACGATAGGCTTTCGATTTGTTCCAAACCAGAGCAGAATCCAGAACTTATTGT
Source organism: Pseudomonas sp. DR208 (assembly GCF_019823005.1). Classification (NCBI taxonomy): domain Bacteria; kingdom Pseudomonadati; phylum Pseudomonadota; class Gammaproteobacteria; order Pseudomonadales; family Pseudomonadaceae; genus Pseudomonas; species Pseudomonas sp. DR208. The sequence goes on along the minus strand of NZ_CP081944.1, from coordinate 2,591,752 downwards.
CCAGCACAGCGAACAATCCACCCATGGAAAAATCCGAGATCGAAGGGCTGTGGACCCATATCCACTGGCTGTCGGTGCTGGAGGAACAAGGCACCTACACCGCCGCTGCCGCACGCCTTGGCGTGAGCAAGTCGGCGGTGAGCCAGCGTATTTCCGACCTGGAAAAAGCCACCGGCACGCGGCTGGTCACCCGCACCACGCGCAGCGTCAGGCTGACCGATGCGGGGCTGTCGTTGACCCGTGAAGTGCGCAGCGCCTATGAGCAGATCGCCCGCAGCTTTTCCTCGGTACGCGACTCGGTTGGCGAGATTCGCGGGCTGGTACGGCTGACCGCGCCGGTGGCGTTCGCCCGTCAGCAATTGGTGCCGCACTTGTCGGAATTCCTGCAACAGTACCCGCAGGTGCGCATTCAACTGGACGTGTCCGACGCCCTGAGTTCACTGGCCGCCGAAGGCTACGACCTGGCCGTGCGCCACGGCTTCCAGGTGCCGGAAACCCATGTGGCCTGGAAGCTGTGCGACACCGGCTCGGTGCTGGTCGCCACCCAGGAATACCTGCACCGCCACGGCGAACCGCGTGAACCCGGTGATCTATGCGCACATAACTGCCTGTTCTACCCTCGCGGCGCCGAACAGCCGGCCTGGACCTTCGAGCGTGGCACTAAAAACGTCGAACGCCTCACCGTGCCCATCGCCGGCAGCTTCGCCACCAACAACAGCGAAGCCCTGCGCGATGCGGCCCTCAATCACCTGGGCATCGCCCTGCTCCCCGACTTCAGCGCCCACGCCGCCCTGGCCGGCGGCAAGCTGGTGCAGGTGCTCAAGGGCTGGACGCTCAAGGGCGCGTTTGCCGACGAGATCTATTTGATACGACCGTATTCGCCCCATGTACCGAAGGCGGTGAATGTGTTGGTCGGTTATCTGAAGGAAAAGCTGTCAGCCGGGTTCCGGTTCGCAGGTTGAGCGCGGTACTGATGACCTAATAAGGCATCGTAATAAAGTTACTGGGCTTGAACCCATTCTTTATCAGCACGGTTGAAATGGCTGACACCTGCGATGGAGTCAGTGTGGGGTCGAGTGAGAGGATATTAAAGACTTGAACCTTGCGATCATCACTCGTCACGAAACAGTGCCACTCGACCAGTGCACGGGCGTCAGCCCAAATGTTCACCGTAGGCACATTACCCCCTCCAAATCCATCAGGCGCAGACCCGGATTGGCCTGGGGGGTTAAGAATATGTACGGTGACATCGGTGGCAACGGGATTATTAACACTGATGACCTTTATGTCATACCGCCCGTCGACAGGTTGACGCTCCACGTCAACATGCCCCACGGCCCCTATAAACAATGACGACAGAGAAGGAAAAGTAACCCTGGGTCGGGTCGCCAGTATTTGTGACTGATCGGTTGCTGGCAGCCCAGCATTTACCTTCTGATAAACCCACCGGTAGTAGCTCGCACTTCCCAAAGGCTCATAAAGCCCGAAGCCCTGACCAGCCCCTGCCAGTGCTGAAACTAACGCAGCAGGAAGCAGAAACGCCTTGGGACGTGGCGTGCATGGCCCATCGCTGATACTCGGATCATCCCAGGCCAAGGATTGCGCCGATGCCCATGAGGCAAAGGCAATACAGACCAGCCCGGCGAACACGTCACGAAGTTTCATTGTTTATCCCTGCCTTTACCCGTCTCCAATGGTGTGGAGACTAAGAGATCGGCGGGTCGCTGAAACCTGTTAGAAATGACAGTTACTTATACTTTTTCGTCATCGTCATTAATCTTCCTGTCGAATAAACGACCGTGTTGCGGTACGTGGCCTTCGAGCATCAAATGGCCCAACCAAATTAGCTAAGAGTGGATCTTTCAGAGGAACCAATCGGCCTTAGACCGGTGCTGGACAATCTGATGAATCAGAACCTGGGCAAGTGAAGCGCCAGCTTTTTTTCAGAGGGATATTGCTCAACAGAACTAAAAGTCCATAATGGACAAATTAGTTTACCTGCGGAGACCCTTATGTCCAGCACACCCCATGTGATCCACCAGGCCCAGGCCCGCGAATTGCTCGGAAAAGTCGATGTGCCGCAGATCCTGCGCAAGCTGTTCCAGGACCTGGCGGCCGGGCAAGCCGTGCAGCCAGCGCAGCAACTGGTGGAGTTCCCGCACGCCGCCGGCGACTTTATCAACTACTTGGGCGTGCTGGCCGAGGATGGGGTGTACGGGGTCAAGACCTCGCCCTATATTGTGGGTGAGCAAGGGCCACTGGTGACCGCGTGGACCTTGTTGATGTCGATGCAGACCGGCCAACCCCTGCTGCTGTGCGATGCGGCCGAACTGACCACGGCCCGCACTGCGGCCACCACAGCGCTGGCGGTGGAAGCATTGGCGCCTTTACCAGCAAGGCGCCTGGCGATCATTGGCAGCGGCAAGGTGGCGCAGGCGCATTTGCACTACGTCAAGCAACTGCGTGACTGGCAGCACATCAGCCTGTTTTCCCCCAGTCTGGGCAACGCCAGCGCCGAGGCTATCGCCCACCTCAAAAACCTGGACCCACGGGTGGTCATCGCCGACAGCTGCGAGGCGGCCGTGGACGACGCCGATGTGATCCTGCTGTGCACCTCGTCGGCCGGGCCGGTACTCGACCCTGCCCGTTTGAGCAAACCGGCGCTGATTACCTCGATCAGCACCAATGCGCCCCGCGCCCACGAAGTGCCGCCCCACAGCCTGAACGCGATGCAGGTGTTCTGCGACTATCGCCAGACCACCCCGGGCGCGGCGGGTGACATGCTGATCGCCGCCGAGCAACACGGGTGGGACCCGCGTGCCATCGTGGGGGACTTGCCCGAACTGCTCAGCGAATGGGTGCAACCTCCGACCTACGACCGTCATGTATTCTTCCGCTCCATCGGCCAGGGCCTGGAAGACATCGCCCTGGCCAATGCCCTCTGGAGACAGCTATGAACCACGCAGATTTCATCATCATCGGCGGCGGTATTGCCGGCGCTTCCACGGGGTTCTGGTTGTCGCAGCACGGCAAGGTGCGGGTGCTTGAGCGCGAAAGCCACCCGGCCTATCACTCCACCGGACGTTCGGCGGCACTGTTTACCGCCGCCTACGGCACCCCGCAGGTGCGGGCGCTGACCCTGGCCAGCCGGGCGTTTTTCGACAACCCGCCGCCCGGTTTCTGCGAACACCCGTTGCTCACGCCCCGGGGCGAAATGACCGTGGACTTCATCGGCGATGCGGCCGAGTTGAACACCCAGTATCAGAGCGCCAAGGCCACCGTGGCCGAGGTCGAACTGCTCAGCGCCGACGAGGCCTGTGCGAAGTTGCCGATCCTGCGCCGGGAAAAAGTCCACGGCGCGCTGTATGACCCCACCGCCAGCGACATCGACACCGACGCCCTGCACCAGGGCTACCTGCGCGGTATCCGCCGCAACGGTGGCCAGGTGCATACCGATAGCCACGTACTCGGCTTGAGCCGCGACAGCGACGGCATCTGGCAGGTGCAAACCCAGGACACAACCTACACCGCGCCGGTCATCATCAACGCCGCCGGCGCCTGGGCCGACCACATCGGCGGTCTCGCCGGGGCCGCGTCCATCGGCTTGCAGCCCAAGCGGCGTTCGGCGTTCATCTTCGCCGGCCCCGACGGCGTCGACAGCCACCGCTGGCCGATGCTGGTGGCGCTGGACGAATCCTTCTACATGAAACCCGACGCCGGCATGTTCCTCGGTTCCCCGGCCAACGCCGACCCGGTGGCGCCTCAGGATATTCAGCCCGAAGAGCTGGACATCGCCATGGGCATCTACCAGATCGAAGAAGCCACCACCCTGACCATCCGCCGCCCGACCCGTACCTGGGCCGGCCTGCGCAGCTTCGTGCACGACGGTGATCTGCTCGCGGGTTTTGATCCGGTGGTACCGGGGCTGTTCTGGGTCGCGGCACAGGGCGGTTATGGCATCCAGACCTCACCGGCCATGGGCCAGGCCAGTGCCGCACTGGTGCGCGGCGCAGCGCTGCCGGAGGCGCTGACACGCTTCGGCCTCGACGCTGGTATGCTTTCCCTTGCCCGCCTGGAGCCCCATTGATGAACACCGCTGAACAAGACACCGTCATGCAGAACTTCCGCGCGATGGCCGACGCCATCGCCACGCTGTTCTTCCCCCACGCCGAAGCGGTGCTGCATGACCTGCGCTCGCAAAAAGTCGATTACATCGCCAATAACCTGTCCAAGCGCAGCATCGGCGATGACTCGGCGCTGGAGGACATGCTCGACGCCGACGTCAGCGAGGTCAATATCGGCCCGTACGAAAAGCTCAACTGGGATGGCCAGAAAATCCGCAGCCTGAGCACCGTGCTGCACGACCACGAGGGCCGACGCCTGGCGGTGCTGTGCATCAACCTGAATATTTCACTGTTTGAAAACGCCAAGGCGGCGCTGGACCTGTTCCTGTCGCCGAGCAAGCTGATCCCGCAGCCGGACTCGTTGTTTCGCGATGACTGGCAGGAGCGCATCAACACGTTTTTGCATGCCTGGATGCGCGAGCGGCAGTTGAGCCTGAATGTGCTGACCCGCGACCACAAGCGTGAGCTGGTGCTGGCCCTGCACGCCGAGGGGGCGTTCAAGGGCAAGAGCGCGTCGAACTATGTGGCCAATGTGCTGGGCATGGGGCGGGCGACGGTCTACAAGCATCTGAAGGAACTGAAGGGCTGAGGTGCGCACGACGCATTTTGTGGCGAGCGGGCTTGCCCCGCGTTGGACTGCGTAGCAGGCCCATCTTTGGGGTCGCTTCGCAACCCAACGCGGGGCAAGCCCGCTCGCCACAGCAAGCCCGCTCGCCACAACAAGTCCGTTGGCCTCAGGGGTTCTAATTGGCCGCGCGACAGCGCGCGTGTACCTCTCAATCGCCGTAGATGTCGGCCTTGAAGTACTGCTGCGAAATCTTCTGGTACTCGCCACTGGCGCGAATGCCGTCAATGGCCGCATTCAACTGGCTGACCAATTCAGTATTGCCCTTGCGTACCGCGATGCCCGCGCCCTCGCCCACGTATTTCGGGTCCTTGAGTTCCGGGCCGACAAAGGCATAGCCCTTGCCACGGGGCATCTGCAGGAAATCATTCAAGGGGATGGTGTCGGCAAAGATCGCATCCAGTCGCCCGGCAGCCAGGTCCATGTAGATCTCTTCGTTATTGCCATAGCGCTTGACGTTGATGCCCTTGGGCTCGAACACCTCGGTGGCGTAGCGATCCGTGGTGGTCGCACGCTGCACCCCCACCGTCTTGCCCTTGAGGCTGGCGTACTGGTCATCCACCACCGCCCCCTCCTTCATCACCAGGCGCGATGAAGTGAAGTAGTACTTGCGGGTGAAATCCACCGACTTCTTGCGGTCTTCGTTGATGGTCATGGACGACAGCGCCATGTCGATTTTCTTGACCTTGAGGGACGGAATCAGACCGTCGAACTCACCTTCGACCCACACGCACTTGACCTTCATCTGCGTGCACAGCGCATTGCCGATGTCGTAGTCGAACCCGACGATCTTGCCTTCCTGGGTCTTGGAGGCGAACGGTGGGTAAGCCGCCTCGATACCGATGCGCAGGGTTTTCTCGGCGGCGACCAAGGGGCCGGATGCAAGCAGGCTCAAGGCCAGGGCGGTAATGAGGGAGCGTTTCTGCATGATCGTGGTCTCGCAAGTTGTTGTTGGTTTGGCAAGAGTGAGAAAGAGATGAATCGCGCACTTTTGTACTTATAATTCCATCTTGGACTTTTACGTCTCAATCGTCAATCTCACCGCTGCCTGGCGCGACACCCATGACTTTTTTGCACAACGCACCGGTGTTTTTGGGCGTTCTGCTCTGATTTATGCGTGCCTATACTCGGTCCAGCCTCTCGGCTAAACCGAGGGTCAGTCCCCACAACAATAATTAAGGACAGCCACCATGACCCAGCCCTTCCTGGCCGCTCGGGATTTTCTGCTCGCTCACCGCACCGACTACGCCACTGCCGTCCGGGACTTCCGTTGGCCGCAACTGGATGCATTCAACTGGGCCTTGGACTATTTCGACACGATGGCCGAGGGCAATGCGGCGCATGCGCTGTGGATCGTCGAGGAAGACGGCAGTGAGCAACGCTACAGCTTCCAGCAACTGGCCACGCGCTCCAACCAGGTGGCCAATCACTTGCGCGCGCTCGGTGTACGTCGCGGTGACCGGGTGCTGTTGATGCTCGGCAACGATGTGGCGCTGTGGGACACCATGCTCGCCGCGTTCAAGCTCGGTGCCGTGGTCATTCCTGCCACCGCCCTGCTGAACCCCGACGACCTGCGCGACCGCATCGAGCGCGGGCAGGTGCGCCATCTGGTGGTCGGCGAGGCTCACGTGCCTAAATTCGACGGGCTGGCAGACGGTTGCAACCGCATCTGCGTGGGCGCGGCACCGCAGGGTTGGGTCGCCCACAACGCCGCCTTTGAATACCCCGAACAGTTCGAGGCCGAAGGCCGCACCCTGGCCACCGACCCGATGCTGCTCTATTTCACCTCCGGCACCACGTCCAAACCGAAGATGGTGCTGCACAGCCACCAGAGTTACCCGGTGGGCCACCTGTCGACCATGTACTGGATCGGCCTGCAGCCGGGCGATCTGCACCTGAATATCTCCTCGCCCGGTTGGGCCAAGCATGCCTGGAGTTGCCTGTTCGCCCCCTGGAATGCCGGTGCGTGCATCTTTATCCATAACGTCGCGCGGTTCAGCGCGCCGGCCCTGCTCAGTGCCTTGGAACGCTACGGCGTGACTAGCCTGTGTGCGCCGCCCACGGTATGGCGCATGCTGATCCAGGAGGATCTTGCCAGCTATAAATCGCGCCTGAGCCTGCGCGAATTGGTAGGCGCCGGTGAGCCGCTGAACCCGGAAATCATCGAGCAGATCCAGCACGCCTGGGGCCTGCCGTTGCGCGACGGTTTCGGCCAATCGGAAACCACCGCGCTGGTGGGCAATACCCCAGGCCAGGTGCTCAAGCCCGGTTCCATGGGCCGCCCGCTGCCGGGCTACCAGGTGGCCTTGCTCGACCCGGATGGCATTCCCGGCAGCGAAGGCGAAGTCGCCCTGCCCCTTGACGTGCGCCCTCTCGGCCTGATGCTCTGCTACGAAGACAGCCCGGAGAAAACCGCCGAGGTCATGCGTGACGGCTACTACCGCACCGGCGACACCGCGCAGGTCGACGCCGACGGCTACATCACCTTCGTCGGTCGCGCCGACGATGTGTTCAAGGCCTCCGACTACCGCATCAGCCCGTTCGAGCTGGAAAGCGCCTTGATCGAACACCCGGCGGTCATGGAAGTGGCCGTGGTGCCGAGCCCAGACCCGCTGCGCCTGGCGGTGCCCAAGGCGTTCCTGATCCTGGCCCACGACGAACCGGGCAGCCATGAACTGGCCCGGCACATCCTCGCCTTCGCCCGCGAAAACCTCGCCCCCTACAAGCGGGTGCGACGCATCGAGTTTGTCAGCGAGCTGCCCAAGACCATCTCCGGCAAGATCCGCCGCGTGGAGCTGCGGCAGATGGAGGTGGTGCGGCGCCAAAGTGACACACGGGGTGAACAGGAGTATTTCGAAGAAGACTTTGTGGTGAATACGCCCATGGTTTAAATGACTGTTACGGTAAAAATGTGGGAGGGGGCTTGCCCCCGATGATGGCTTGTCAGCCACAAATGTGCTGACTGATACACCGCCATCGGGGTAAGCCCCCTCCCACATTGTAAGTGCCTCTGAGTTATCGGGTCAGAAGTCCACTGTCGCCGACAGCTGCAAGGTACGCGGATAAGCCGGCGAAAATGCACCGTACGACGCCACGCCCGACCAGTACTCACGGTCAAACACGTTCTGCACCGTAGCCCGGAAGGTAGTGGGCCGGCCTTCGATCTTGGTCGCATACCGCGCCCCCGCATCGATGCGCGTCCATGAATCCAGTGCCTGGGTGTTGGCCTGGTTGACGTATTGGCTGTCGGTGTAGATCGCACCTCCCGTGAGGGTAAAGCCTTCCAGCCACGGCGTGTCCCACTCGGCCCAGAGGTTGGCCTGGATATCCGGCACGCCCACGGGTTTGTTGCCCCGGTTGGCGGCAGTGGCGGACTTGGTCAGTTCGCCATCGAGGAACGTCACGCCGCCCATCAAGCGGGTGCCGGGCGCCACTTCGCCGAACATGCTCAGTTCGAGGCCGCGGTTACGCTGTTCGGCCTGCACCGAATACACGCCGTTGGCGCCCAGTTCGCCGCTGGGCTTTTCGATCTGGAACAGTGCAACGGTGGTCATGAAGGTGCCGTGTTCATACTTCACGCCCACTTCGTGTTGCTTGGATTCATACGGGGCGAAGGTTTCGCCGGCATTGCTCGCCGTGCCCGGTGCCGCATCACCTTTGCTGAGGCCCTCGACGTAGTTGTAGTAGAGCGACACGTCTTCCCACGGTTTGATGACCACCCCCAGCAGCGGCGTATTGGCGCTGGCGTCATAGCGCGAGCTGACCCCGCCGGTGCTGTTGTAGTTGCGCGATTCGATCGACTGGTGGCGCATGCCCAGGGTCAATTGCAGGCGATCATCCAGAAAGCCCAAGGTGTCACTGAGCGCAACGCCGGACAATTCGGTCTCGGAAATACGCAGTACCTTCGGCGCATTGATGTATTGCTTGGGCGTGTCCACCGGGTGGTAGATGTTCGAACGGATCTCCTTGCCGTTGGTGATGCCCCGCGACAGTTCATCCTGGTAACGGGTCGCCATCAGCGTGGTGATGTGGGTCACCGGGCCGGTGGCGAACAGCCCGCGCAGGCCCACATCGGCGGTCGAGCGGTCGACGTTGAATTTGTAGTAGCCGGGAATATTGCTGGTGTCGCCGGCGTCATTGAGGATGCGTGGCACCTGGTCGGACATGCGTTTCACATCCGACCTGCCGCCACCGGCGTGGACGAACACGCTCAGGTTGTCGTTGAGGTCGTATTCACCGCCGAGCAACAGCGACTGTTCCTTGGTATCGGACCAACCCCATTTCTGCGGCAGGCTGGTGCGACCATTGGGCGCCGACGGCACCTCGACGCCCGGCGCAATCGTGAACGGCCGCGAGGCGCCCTCCCAGCTTTCCTTCTGGCTGATGTAATCGAGGTTCAGGCGCAGCCGCTCGCCATGGTAATCCAGGGCAATCGCGCCGATGCCGACATCGCGGTTCTGATTGTCCACGACGGTGTCGCCGCCCTGCAGGCTGCCGTTGAAGCGCACGCCAAACTGGTTTTCATCGCCGAAGCGGCGGCTGATGTCCAGGTGGCCGCCCACCTGCGTGTCCGCCGCATAGCTGCCGGTGAAGCGGGTCAGGTCCTGGTCCAGCGGGCGCTTGGGCACGATATTGATCACTCCGCCCACACCGCTGTTGGGGGAGATCCCGTACATCAGCGCCCCAGGCCCCTTGAGTACTTCGACACGTTCGGCGTACTCGGTGAACGCCCGGTAGTTGGGTGCCACGCCGTACACACCGTCGTAGGCCAGTTCACCCAGGTTGCCCTCGCCAATCGCAAACCCTCGGATGAAGAACGAGTCGACGATGCCACCGGCCTGCCCGGTGGAGCGCACCGAAGGGTCGCGCTCCAGGGCATCGGCCACGGTCACGGTTTGCAGGTCGGCCAGGGTCTTGGCGGTGTAGCTGGTGACGCTGAACGGTGTGTCCATCACGTCCTTGTTGCCCATCATGCCCAAGCGCGCGCCACGAGCGACCTGGCCACCGGCGAGCACCCCCGGCAGATCGGTGGGGCCGCTGTAGCGGGCGTTGACGTTCGTCGCATCAAGCGTCAGGCTCTGCGCGCTGTCGTCGCTCGCGTCCACAGTGGCGGCCCAGGCGGGCGTGCTGGCGGCGACCAGGATCAGGGCGGAACGAACAGCAAGGGTTAACCGGCTGGCAACGGGCATGACATCAGGGTCCTTTCATCGTGAGAAAATGAGAATTACTCCTGATGCCAGCCGACGCGGGAAAAAGTATCAGCGTCCCGCGCGTTTTTTTCATACCGAGGCCGTTTCATGCCACCAACCCGTGTCCTGATTTACCTGCTGTTCACGATCCAGCTTGTGTCGATGGGCGCCATGGAGATGAGCGGGCCGTTCTGGCCCATTCATCTGCGCGGCTTGACCGACTCCGACACGCTGTTCAGCTTCGCCAGCATCGCGGTGTACGTGGGGCCGATGCTCGGCATCCTGCTGACCAGCGCGTTCTGGGGCCGCATCGGTGACCGTTACGGCCACAAGTGGATGATGATCCGCGCACTGGTCGGGCTGACGTTGACCCAACTGGGCCTGGCGCTGTTCAGCGACCTGTGGGCGATCCTGGTCCTGCGGTTCCTGCAGGGCGCCTGCGCCGGTTACATCGCCCCGGCCCAGGCCTATGGGGTGAGCATCGAGGCGCCTTCACGGCGGGCACGGCTGTTTGCGCTGCTGCAGATTTCCACCAATGTCGGCTCGTTGCTCGGAGCGGTGCTGGGCGGCCTGATCCTCGACCATGCCACGTTTTTCTGGATCAACCTCAGCGCCGCCGCACTCTGCGCGGTGTGCACGCTGGTGGCGGCGGTGACCCTGCCGGATGTTGCGCCGGTCAAGAAAACCGCATCCACTGCCAAGGGCGGTGTGTGGCAAGGGTCTGCACTGCTGCCGCTGCTCAGTGTGATGGGCCTCCTGCTGCTGGCGCGGATGCTGCCGCAGACTTCGTTCTCGCTGTATGTGAGCACCACGTTCAACGTCAGCAATGCGCTGGTGGGCCTGTGCTACGGTTTGCTGGCGCTGGGGTTCATCCTGTCGGCCACCGCGTGGTCGCGGCATTTCGAGGGGCGCACACAAGCCGACACACTGCGGCGCATCGGCTACGTGGTGGTCGGCTGCATCGCCCTCACCGGGCTGGCCGGGGTCACCCACAACCCTGGGGTGTTTGTCGGCAGCTACTTCGTGTGGGGCGTGCTGCTGGGCGCGACCACGCCGGTGCTGATGGCGCTGATTTCGAAAACCGCCGACAGCGCCCGGCAAGGCCATGTGCTGGGCATTGCCCAGGGCACCGCGCAGTTCGCCTCGATTGCCGGTATCGCCCTCGGCGGGTTGCTCAGCCAGGTGTATGGCCTGGCGTATACCTACCTGTTCGTATGTCTCGCGTATGCGGTGACGTTCCTTGCGATTCTCGCATTGCGCTACCGCAGGGTTGTCCCTTAGCATTGGGAATACTTCTCAATTGCACGGATCCGCGCCATGAGCGAAATCCTCACCGCCGACAAGCACCAGCACCTGCGCGCGATCGAGGCCCTGTACTGCGGCCATCACGGCTGGCTGTACGCCACGCTCAAGCGCAAGCTCGGCAACGCCATGGATGCGGCCGACCTGGCCCAGGACACTTTCACGCGTATCCTCGCCTCCCAGGTCACGGTGATCGACCAGCCAAGGGCTTACCTGAGCTGCGTGGCCAAGGGCATCCTGGTCAACTGGTATCAGCGCAAGGCGTTGGAACGCGCTTACCTGGAAGCGCTCGCCAGCGTGCCAATCCAGGAAGTGCCTTCGCCGGAAGCGCATTTCGTGGTGCTGGAAACCCTGCACGAGATCGACGCGATGCTCGACGCCCTCCCCTCGCTGGTCAAGCGCACGTTCCTGCTGTCGCAGATCAACGGCCTCAAGTACCAGGACATCGCCGAGCAATTGGGCGTGTCGCTGATCACCGTCAAACGCTACATGAAACAGGCCTTTGTGCAGTGCCTGATGCTGGTGGAATAAGTGCTCAGCCTGCGCAAGGAACCCCCGTTGGCCCCTGAAGTCCTCGAAGAAGCCGCCGAATGGCTGATGCGCCTGAGCGAAAACGACCTCAGCGACCACGAGCGCGCCGAATGGGAGCGCTGGAAAATCAGCAGCCCCGAACGTGATCGCGCCTGGGCCCGTGCGCAATTGCTGCAAAGAAAGCTGGGCGGCCTGCCGCCGTCCCTGGCGATGTCGGCCCTCGACCGCCCGAGCCACCCGGAACGCCGCGCCGCCCTGGGCAAGCTGGCCCTGCTGCTGGCGGTGATGCCGGTGGGCTGGGGCAGTTGGAAACTGGCGCAGACCCAGCAGTGGACCGCCGACTACCGCACTCGCGTCGGCGAGCGCCGCGAACTGACCCTGGCCGATGGCTCGCGCATCACCCTCAACACCGACTCCGCCATCGACGTGCGCTACGACCGCCAGCAACGCCTGGTGCACCTGCGCGAAGGTGAAATCCTGGTGCAGACCGCGCAGGATCCGTCCCGCCCGTTCCTGGTCAGTACGCGCCAGGGCCGCATGCAAGCCTTGGGCACGCGCTTTACCGTGCGCGAACTGAGCGGGCGCACCCACCTGGCCGTGCTCGAAGGCGCCGTCAAAGTGATGCTGGCCGAGAACACTCAGACCGCGCCGCTGATCGTCAACGCCGGGCAACGCACGGACTTTTCCGCACAGACCTTTGGCACGCTCACCGCCACCGACCGCAACGTCGGCGCCTGGACCCGGGGTATGCTGATGGCCGACAAGATGCGCCTGGCGGATTTCGTCGCCGAACTGACCCGCTATCGCCGCGGCTTCGTGCGCTATGACCCGGCGATTGCCGACCTGCGCATTTCCGGCGCCTTCCCCATCAGCGACCCGCAGCGCACCCTGAACATGCTGGTGCAGACCTACCCGGTGCTCGTCAGCGGCCACCTGAACGGCTACTGGGTCACCCTGTCCCCCGCCTGAGTGGGCGTGAAAATAAAACGCCGGGCGGCTGATACTTTTTCCGATCTCGGCTGGCAAACACACGAATACCCTTTTTCCTCTCGTCCACAGGGCTCCCGTTCATGCTTGTGATTCGCAGCGCGCTGCTCAGCCTGGCCCTGGCTGGTGCCGCCATGGCCGCGCAGTTGGATGCGGTCGCGGTCCGTGCCTACCAGATCGCGCCAGGGCCGCTCGGCGCAACGCTGTCGAGCTTTGCCGTGGATGCGGGCATTGCCCTGTCGTTCGTCCCGGCCCTCACCGAAGGCCTGACCAGCCCCGGCCTGTCCGGCACTTACTCGACCCAGGAGGCGGTCACCCGCCTGCTGGCCGGCAGCGGCCTGGAGATGCTGCTGCGCAGCGACGGCACCTACACCCTGGTGCAACGCCAAATCACCCTGTCGGACACCACGGTCAGTGGCGCCGAACAGCGCGCCGACAGTTTGCCGCCGGTGTATTCGGGCGGCCAGGTGGCCGTCGGCGGACGCCTGGGCATGCTGGGCAACAAGGACGTGATGGACGCGCCGTTCAGCGTCAGCACCTACACCGCCTCGTTGATCAAGGACCAGCAAGCCACCACCGTCGGTGATCTGCTGGAACGCGATTCTTCGGTGCGCTCCACCGGGCAGACCGGCGGCATCGTCGACTCGTTTTTCATTCGCGGGTTTCCGGTGGGCGAAGGCAACCTCGGCGAGTTGGCCTTCGACGGCGTGTATGGCGTGGCGTCCAATTACCGGGTGTTCACTGAATACGCCGAACGCGTCGAAGTGGTCAAAGGCCCCGGTGCCCTGCTCTACGGCATGTCGCCCAACAGCGCGGTGGGCGGGGTGATTAACGTGGTGCCCAAGCGCTCGCTGGACGAGGACCTGACCCGCTACACCGCCAGTTATACCCAGGCTGCACACCTCGGCAATCGCATCGATATCAGCCGGCGCTTTGGTGAAGAGCGCCGCTTCGGCATGCGCTTCAACGGCGGCGTGCAGCAGGGTGACACCGTGATCGACAAGCAATCGCGCGAAGTCGGCATCGGTGCGCTGTCCCTGGACTATCAGGGCGAGCGCCTGCGCACCAGCCTGGACCTGATTTCCCAGGAAGAGACCTTCGACGCCGCCTCCCGACCGTTCCTGATCGCCTCAGGCGTAAAGATTCCCGACGCCGCCAATGGCCGCACCAGCGTAAGCCAGGACTGGGGCTGGTCGCGCACACGGGATAAGTCCGCCCTGCTCGGCGGCGACTATGACCTCACTGACAACCTGAGCCTGTTCGCCCATGCCGGTGGCGGCAAGTCGGCAGTGGCGCGCCTGTCGGACCAGACGCCGACCATTGTCAACACGGCCGGCGACACCTCGTCGATCCCCGGCTACTACCGCTTCGAAGTGCAGCGCTATACGGTCGACGCCGGTGCACGCCTGCGCTTCGACACCGGCCCGATCAGCCACAGCAGCACCGTGCAGGTCACGCGCTACCGCGATGAACTGTCACGCGGGATTATCTCCGGCGCGCCCGTGCTGTCGAACATCTACCACCCGGTCGAGCGCCCCAAACCGTCGATCGCCAAGCCCGACGCGCCGAAAGTCTCCGCCACCGAATTATCCGGCGTGGCCATTGCCGACACCTTGTCGATACTTGATCAGCACGTGCAGGTCACCGTCGGCCTGCGCAAACAGAACATCCAATCCCACAACTACAACACCGACGGTGCAGTGACCACGACCTATAACGAGGGCAAGACCACGCCGCTGTTTGGCGCGGTGCTCAAGCCCTGGGAGCACGTAGCGCTCTATTACAACTACCTCGAAGGCTTGAGCAAGGGCGAAGTGGCGCCGTCCAACGCCTCGAATGCCGGGGAGATCTTTGCGCCTTACGTTTCCAGGCAGCATGAAGTCGGGGTCAAGCTCGACTACGGCACGTTCATGTCCACCCTGGCGCTGTTCCAGATCCAGAAACCCAGCGGCGAGCTGGCTGCCGGCCGCTTCTCGGTGCAAGGCGAACAGCGCAATCGCGGCGTGGAAGTGAGCGTGTTTGGCGAAGTCGCCCCAGGCACGCGCCTGCTGGGTGGCGTGACCCTGCTGGATGCGCAGCTGACCAAAACCGGCGTCGCCGCCAACCAGGGCAATACCCCAGTGGGCGTGCCCAAGGTACAAGCCAACCTCTGGGCCGAATGGGACGCGCCGTGGGTCGAAGGGCTGACGTTGACCAGCGGCGCGATCTACACCGCCAGCCAGTACGTCAACCAGGCCAACACCCAACAGCTCGATGCCTGGACCCGCTTCGATATCGGCGCGCGCTACAGCACGCGGATCGCCGAGCGGCCGACCACCTTCCGCGCCACGGTGCAGAACCTGTTCGACCGCGAATACTGGTCCGGCGTGGCCTCCTACGGCGCGTTTTCCCAGGGTTCGCCACGCACCCTCCTCCTGTCGGCCACGGTCGACTTCTGATACCTGCAAGGGCTTACTTGATGCTTTCGATTGTTCGTTGCGGCCACCGCCTGGCGGCACTGGTGTTGACCGGGTTACTCGCGCTGCCTGCGTTGGCGGCGCCCACCACCGTCACCGATCTGCTCGGGCGCCAGGTCAAGGTCAACCTGCCGGTGCAGCGAGTGATCCTCGGCGAAGGCCGCCAGCTGTACCTGGTGGCCGCGCTGGATACGCAGAATCCCATCGAGCGCATCGTCGGCTGGCGCAAGGACCTGATCCAGTCCGACCCGGACACCTACAACGCGTACCTGCGCATATTCCCAGGCATTGCCAACATCCCCACCTTCGGCGGGTTTGAAGACGGCACCTTCGATATCGAGCAAGCGATTTCCCTGCGGCCCGATGTGATCATCCTCAATATCGAAGCGCAACACGCGACCGAAGACGCACGCTACATCGAGAAACTCGACGCCCTGGGCATTCCGGTGGTGTACGTGGATTTTCGCAACCAACCCATGGCCAATACCGAACCGACCATGCGCCTGTTCGGCCAGTTGTTCGGCAAGGAAGACCGGGCCGAGGCGTTCATCGCGTTTCGCAAGCAGCAGATCAGGCGGGTGACCGATGTGATCGCAGCTCAAAAACCGAAGCGCCCGGCGGTGTTCATCGAGCGTATCGGCGGCTACTCCGACGATTGCTGCCTGAGCTTCGGCAACGAAAACTTCGGGCTTTTCGTCGAAATGGCCGGCGGTAACAACATCGCCAAGACCATCATTCCCAGCACCTTCGGCCAGTTGAACCCCGAGCAGGTGATCGTGGCCAACCCGGACCAGGTAGTGGTCACCAGTGCCAACTGGGAGGCGTTCGCGCCGGGCGGTCATTGGGTCGGCGTCGGCCCCGGTGCCGACATGGGCCAGGCCCGGCACAAACTCGCGTGGTACACCCAGCGCCCGGCCTACGCCGGGATCAAGGCCCAGCAAAACCAGGCCTTCCATGCCATCTGGCATCAGTTCTACAACAGCCCCTATCAGTTCGTGGCGATCCAGCAATTGGCCAAGTGGTTCCACCCGTCGCTGTTTGCCGACCTCGACCCCGAAGCGACGCTACGTGAACTGCACGCACAGTTCCTGCCCGTGCCCTACGCACCCGGCTACTCAGTGAGCCTCAAGCCATGAGCGCTTACCGCCGACTGGTGCTGCGCAAGCGCCTGATCCTTTGCGTGCTGGCCCTGCTGTTGTTGTGCAGTGTGCTGCTCGACCTGGCCCTCGGCCCGGCACGCTACAGCCTCAGTGAAGTGCTCGGCGCACTGCTGTCGCCGGACAGCGCGGCGCCGCAGGTGCGCGTGGTGATGTGGGATATCCGCCTGCCCGTCGCCCTGATGGCCGTGGCGGTGGGCGCCGCGCTGTCCCTGGCCGGCGCGCAGATGCAGACCATCCTCAACAACCCGCTGGCCAGTCCGTTCACCCTGGGGCTTTCCGCCGCCGCCAGCTTTGGCGCGGCCATGGGCCTGGCGTTCGGCGTGGCGCTGTTTCCGTTGGCGGCGCAGTACATGGTGCCGGTCAACGCGTTCATCATGGCGATGCTCTGCGCGCTGCTGATCCACTTCCTGAGCCTGCGCCGTGGCGTCACCGCCGAAACCATCGTGCTGCTGGGTATTGCCCTGGTGTTCACCTTCAACGCGCTGTTGGCGCTGGTGCAGTTTTTCGCCACCGAGCAAGCCGTGGCGGCCGTGGTGTTCTGGACCATGGGCAGCCTGACCAAGGCCACCTGGCCCAAGCTCGGCGTGATCTGCCTGGTGATCCTGATCACGCTGCCGATCTTCGCCAGGCGCGCCTGGGCCCTGACCGCCCTGCGCCTGGGCGACGACAAGGCCGCCAGCTTCGGCATCAACGTGCGCAGCCTGCGCTTCCAGACGCTGATCATGGTCAGCCTGCTCGCCTCGTTCCCGGTGGCGTTTGTCGGCACCATCGGCTTTATCGGTTTGGTCGGCCCGCACATCGCCCGCATGCTTATTGGTGAGGACCAGCGCTTCTTCCTGCCCGCCTCGCTGCTCACCGGCGCGCTGATCCTGTCGGCCAGTTCGGTGGTCAGCAAAACCCTGATTCCGGGCGCAATTTTCCCGATCGGCGTGGTCACCTCGCTGATCGGCGTGCCGTTCTTTATCTCCCTGATCCTGAGCGGGAAAAAACACCCATGGTAAGCATTCAGTTGCAGGACCTCGGCGCCAGCTACGGCCAACGCAGCATCATCAGCGGCGTGTCCACGGCGCACTTTGTCGGCGGCCAGGTGGTGGCGGTAATCGGCCCCAACGCAGCGGGCAAGTCCACCTTGTTCAAGCGCATGGCCGGGCTGATCGAAGGGCCGGGCCAGGTGATCCTCCAAGGTTCGACAAAGGGCACCCAAGCCATCAGCTACATGCCCCAGGGCCTGAATGCGAGTGCGCGGTTGACCGTGTACGAATCGGTGTTGCTGGCACGCAAGCAGCTGTCCCCCGCCTGGGCCGTGCAGGACGACGAACTGGCACTGGTCGATGAAATGCTCGCCGCGCTGGGCATCACCGAATTGTCCTTTCGCAACCTCGGCGAACTCAGTGGCGGCCAGCAACAGCTGGTGTCCATCGCCCAGACCCTGGTGCGCGAACCCGACGTGCTGCTGATGGACGAGCCCACCAGTGCCCTCGACATGCATCGCCAGGTGCAGGTGCTGAACTTCATGCAGGCCCTGGCACGCAAGCGCCAGGTGATCGTGTTCATCGCCCTGCATGACCTGAACCAGGCGTTGCGCTTTGCCGACCAGGTGCTGGTCATCGCCGACGGCACCGCCCAGGGCAGCGGGCCGAGCCATGAGGTGATCAATGAGGTGATGCTGCGCGAGGTGTACAAGGTCGAGGCGCGGATCGAGCGCTGCAGTCGCGGGCAGCCCCATATTTTGATCGACGATATTGTGTGTGCACGAGCGAAGGCTTGAATCGGTGGCAAGCCCAAATGCCAGTCAGTTAAGGGCGAACACTGTACCTGTGGCGAGGGAGCTTGCTCCCGTTGGGTCGCGAAGCGGCCCCAAAATGGGACTACTGCGACGATTCGACAAGCCCGCTCACTACAAGTGGCTGCGTAGGCGAGGTTCATAGCACTGGAACACGAACCATCTGCCAAGCGGCAAAGTCGCCAATAGCCCAAGCACCTCGACGCCTGATGCAATACCGCCGTATAGCCTTGTCTACAGCGCTTTCACCCGATCCTGTTGAATGCTTGCCCGATCCTCCGATTTGTCGACCATTGGGTATCTCCCCCCTTGCACTCTGGTCTAGAGTTCGACAATAAGCGGCCACTGCGTTCACACCTAAAACAGGCCGCACCTACCGATGATCAGCAGGTGAGCCATGGAATTACGAATCAACCAAAAGGCCTATCAGGTCGATGCCGACGCGGACACGCCATTGCTGTGGGTGATCCGCGATGACCTGGGCCTGACCGGCACAAAGTACGGCTGCGGCCTGGCCCAGTGCGGCGCCTGTTCGGTGCTGGTGGACGGCAATGTGGTGCGCTCCTGCGTCACACCGGTGGCCGGGGTGGTCGGGCGTGAAATCACCACCATCGAGGCGATTGAAGAGGACGAGGTCGGCAAGCGTGTGGTCGCGACCTGGGTCGAGCAACAGGTGGCGCAATGCGGCTACTGCCAGTCCGGGCAGGTGATGGCGGCCACGGCGCTGCTCAAACACACCCGCGCACCGAGCAAGGCGCAGATCGACGCCGCCATGGTCAACCTGTGCCGCTGCGGCACGTACAACGCCATCCATGCGGCCGTCGACGCCCTGGCCAAGCAGGAGGGCGCGTGATGAACATCCTCGACGAACTGCTCGACGCACCGGTCAACCTGTCACGCCGCCGCTTTCTGGCGAGTACCGCCGTAGGTGCGCTGGTCATCGGTTTCGGCCTGCCATTGGGCTCGGGCCGGGTACAAGCCGCCACTACCGCTGAACGCGGCACCCAGGTGCCGGCGTTTCTGGAGATTCGCCCGGACGGCACGGTGCGCCTGCTCAGCCCGTTCATGGAAGGCGGGCAAGGCACCCATACCGCCATGGCGCAGATCGTCGGCGAAGAGCTGGATGCCGACCCCGCCACCTTCATCGTCGAGGCCGCCCCGCCTGGCGAAGCCTATGTGGTGATGGAAAACGGTATGCGCATCACCGGCGGCAGCATGTCGGTACGCATGAGCTACCCGACCATGCGCCGCCTCGGCGCCCTCGCCCGCGCCATGTTGCTGCAGGCCGGCGCCAAACAATTGGGCGTGCCGGTGGGCGAACTGACCACCCAACCTGGCCGAGTCGTGCACGCGGCATCCGGCCGTTCGCTGGGGTATGGCGAACTGGCCAGCAGCGCCCTCGACATGCCAGTGCCCGATCCTGCCAGCATCACCCTGCGCGACCCGAGCCAGTTCCGCTGGATCGGCAAGCCGGTCAAGCGCCTGGACGCCTACGACAAATCCACCGGCAAGGCGCTCTACAGCATCGACCTGAAAGTCGACAACATGCTCCACGCCGCCGTCCAGCATGCGCCACGCCTGGGCATGACCGTGGGCAGCCTGCGCAACCAGGCGCAGGTCGAAGGCATGAAGGGCGTGCATTCGGTACACGTGCTGCCGGGCGCGGTGGCGGTGGTGGCTGAACGCTGGTGGCACGCCAAGCGTGCGGTGGAAGCGGTCCAGGTCGACTGGCAGGAAGCGGCGGCCGACTCGACGCTACGCGTGATGCCGGCGGACTTCTCCAGCGACAAGCATTTCGAGTTCCTCGCCGCCCAGCAGGGCCCGGCCCGTGATGACGAAAACGAAGGCGACGTGGCCGCCGCGCTGAAAGGCGCCAAGACCCAGGTCGAAGCGACGTATCACAACCAGTACCTCAACCACGGCCAGTTGGAGCCGCCCTCCGCGCTGGCCCGCTTCAACCCGGATGGCACCCTGGATATCTGGCTGCCCAACCAGGCGCCGGACATGTTCCGCGCCGATATCGCCAAGCGCACCGGCCTGGACCCTGCGCAGATCAACCTGCATTCACCGTTGCTCGGCGGTTTTTTCGGCCGGCATTTCCTGTATGACTCAGCCAACCCCTACCCGCAGGCCATCGCGCTCGCCAAGGCGGTGGGTCGTCCGGTCAAGCTGATCTGGAGCCGAGAAGAAGAGTTCCTGCGCGATGTATTGCGCCCGGTGGCCGTGGTCAAGTTCCGCGCCGCACTGGATGACAAAGGCCTGCCGGTGGCCATCGAAGCGGTAAGCGCCACCGAAGGCCCGACCGAAGCCCTCGCCGGCAAACAGGGCGACAAGATCGACCCTACGGCGCTGGAAGGATTGTCGGGCAAGTCCTACGCCATCCCCAACAAACGCATCGCGCAGATCTACGTCAAAGGCGCGCCCATGCTGGGTTACTGGCGTTCGGTGGGCAATTCGCTGAATGACTTTTTCTACGAGTCGTTCCTCGACGAACTGGCGGACAAGGGCAAACAGGACCCCTATGAACTGCGCCTGCACCTGCTGCGCGACAACCCACGGCTGACCACCTTGCTGCAAGCGGCGGTTGAACTGTCCGGCGGCTGGAAGCGCGGCCCTTTCATCGCCGAAGACGGCAGCCGGCGTGCACGCGGCGTGGCCATGGCCTCGCCGTTCGGTTCCCACACGGCGGCGATTGCCGAGGTGTCCATCGAGAATGGCAAGGTCAGGGTGCACGATATCTGGCAGGCCATCGACCCTGGCAGCATCGTCAACCCGGCGATTGTCGAGGCACAGGTGAATGGCGCGGTGGCGCTGGGCTTGTCCCAGACCTTGCTGGAAGAAGCAGTGTACGTGGATGGCAAGCCACGGGCGCGCAACTACGACCTGTACCCGATCCTGGCACCGGCGCAGATGGCGCGGGTGCATGTGCGGGTCGTCGAGAGTGGCGAAAAGATGGGTGGTATCGGCGAGCCGCCGTTGCCTGCCGTGGCACCGGCCGTGGCGAATGCGGTGGCGCAATTGACCGGCCAGCGTGTTCGCAGCCTGCCCTTGAGCCGACACACCTTCAGCTGACTTTCAGGAAATGCCCATGAACAACCGTCGATTCGCAAGAACCGCAGGCTGGCTGGCGCTGCCCTGCCTGGTCGCGGCAGGCCTGCTGGCCTGGTACGTCACCCGTGAGCCCGCCACACCGTTTGCACAAGCACCGGCCACCGCCACCTTCGAGCCGGCCCTGGTCAGCCGCGGTGAATATGTCGCGCGTCTCAGCGACTGCGTGGCCTGCCACAGTCTGCCGGGCAAGGCGCCGTTCGCCGGTGGCCTGGAAATGGCCACGCCGTTGGGGGCAATCCATGCCACCAACATCACGCCGGACAAAACCACCGGGATCGGCAGCTACAGCCTGGCCGACTTCGACCGTGCGGTACGCCACGGCGTGGCACCGGGGGGTCGACGGCTGTACCCGGCGATGCCCTACCCGTCCTACGTCAAGCTCAGCGACGATGACGTGAAAGCGCTGTACGCGTTCTTCATGCAGGGCGTGCAACCGGCCAACCAGGCGAATATCCCCAGTGATATTCCCTGGCCGCTGAATATGCGCTGGCCCATCGCGCTGTGGAACGGCGTGTTCGCGCCCACTGCAACTTATGCAGCCAAACCCAACCAGGACGCGCTGTGGAACCGCGGCGCCTACATCGTCCAAGGCCCCGGCCACTGCGGCAGTTGCCACACGCCACGCGGGCTGGCCTTCAACGAGAAGGCGCTGGACGAGTCCGGTACGCCGTTCCTCGCCGGTGCCCTGCTCGACGGCTGGTATGCACCGAGCCTGCGCCAGGACCCCAACACCGGGCTGGGCCGCTGGGATGAGGCGCAGATCGTGCAGTTCCTCAAGACCGGGCGCAATGCCCATGCGGTGGTCTACGGCTCGATGACCGAAGCGTTCAACAACTCTACGCAGTTCATGCAGGACGACGACCTGGCCGCCATCGCCCGCTACCTCAAGTCACTGCCCGGTGACCCGCAGCGCGACGGCACTCCTTGGCAGTATCAGGCGGCCGCCACCAACCCGGACGCCCCCGGCGCCCACACCTACGCCACCCGCTGCGCCTCCTGCCATGGCCTCGACGGCAAGGGCCAGCCCGACTGGATGCCGCCCCTGGCCGGCGCCACCTCGGCCCTGGCCAAGGAAAGCGCCTCGGCGATCAACATCACCCTCAACGGCTCGCAACGCGTGGTAGCCGCCGGCGTGCCGGACGCCTATCGCATGCCGGCGTTCCGCGAGCAACTGACCGACCAGCAAATCGCCGAGGTGCTCAGCTACGTGCGCGGCACCTGGGGTAACAACGGCGGTGCGGTGGATGTGAAGGCCGTGGGCAAGTTGCGCGGGCATACCGACCCGGCGAGCAGCAGTCCGATCATCTTGCATATGCGCTGAGTTCAGGACTTCAGGTTTTTCACACTGGCAAACGTTGCCTCGCCCCGCGCCTGCTCCAATACATTCATTGGCGCGGGCGCCGGCAATGTGTGCAACGCCGGCTTGAGCATGATGGACCGCTCGCTGTCCGTGACGGAACGCTCGTCACTGGGGGGCACGCCGAAGTACTCGCGATAGCACTTGGAGAAATGCGGCGTGGACACAAAGCCGCAGAGCACGGCCAATTCGACGATTGAAATGGGTGTCTGCTTGAGCAACTGCCGCGCGCGGATCAGCCGCAGCCGCAGGTAGTAGCGCGAGGGCGAACAGTGCAGGTACTTCTGGAACATGCGCTCAAGCTGGCGACGCGACAGCGCGACATACGCCGCCAGTTCATCCAGGTTGATCGGCTCTTCCAGGTTGGCCTCCATCAATGCCACGACTTCCTGCAGCTTGGGCTGCTGGGTGCCGAGCATGTGCTTGAGCGGTACGCGCTGGTGGTCCTGCTCGTTGCGGATGCGCTCGTAGACAAACATGTCCGAGATGGCCGCCGACAATTCGTGCCCGTGCTCACGGCCGATCAGGTGCAGCATCATGTCCAGGGGCGCCGTGCCGCCTGAACTGGTGAGCCGGTCGCGGTCGAGGGTGAACAGGCTGGAACTGACGGTCACCCGTGGAAACGCCTCCTGCATCGCCGCCAACCATTCCCAATGCACGCTGCATTCATACCCGTCGAGCAAGCCAGCCCGCGCCAACACAACGCTGCCGGTGCAAATCCCACCCAGTCGCTTGGCATAACGCGCCTGGCTGCGCAGCCACTTGACCAGTTCGCCGGTCACGGTGCCCTGGATGCCGATGCCGCCGCACACCATCACAATGTCGGCGGGCGGCACGCTGAGGATCGAACCGTCGGGCGTGATCGGCACACCGTCGCTGGCCCACACCGGGTTGCCGTCCGGGCTTGCCGTGTGCCACTTGTAAAGCTCCTGGCCCGACAACTGGTTGGCCATGCGCAACGGCTCCACCGCTGCCGCCAGCGACATCAGGGTGAACTGGTCCAGCAGCAGGAAAACAATACTGCCGACCGGGCGGCCACTCATGATTGCGAAACTGCGGCCACCGGTTTTTGCGTGGGTTCCGGGTGCCGGGCGGTGAGCAAGCCGATCAAGGAAATCATCAGGGCCAGGACGAGGGTCGAAGAGACTTCGAAACGGTGTTCGGGCGTGACCAGCATCACCGTCAAGGCCGCGCAAATGAACGCGATGACCAGCCAGGTCAGCCACGGAAACAGCCACATCTGGAAGCTCAGCGTGACCTTGCGCTGGCGCAGGGTCTTGCGCATGCGCAACTGCGAAACCGCGATCACCAGGTACACCAGCAAGGCGATGGCCCCCGAACTGGCCAGCAGGAACTGGAACAGCCCGGCCGGCATGAAGTAGCTGAGCAGGGTCACGCCCGCGCCCAGGATGGTGCTGGCGATCACCGCCGCCCTCGGCACACTCGCCGCCGAGGTCTTTTTCATCAGCGCGGGTGCATCTCCTCGCTTGCCGAGGGAAAACAGCATGCGCGAGGCAATGTAGATCGAAGAGTTCATGCAACTGGCCACGGCGATCAGTACCACCCCATCCACCAGCAGCTTGGCGTGGGGAATGTTCATCAATTCCAGTGCACGCTGATAAGAGCCAACCGAGGCCAGCAACGGGTCATCCCATGGCACCACGGAGATCACCACGAAGATCGACAGCAGGTAGAACACCCCGATGCGCCACATCACCGAGCGCGTGGCCCGGGCGATGTTCTGCGCCGGGTTGCTGGACTCGGCCGCCGCAATGGTGACGGCCTCCGTGCCGATAAAACTGAACATGATGGTGATAAAGGCGCCGACCACCGCCGACAGCCCGTTGGGCGCAAACCCGCCATGGTCCTGCATCAACTGGCCAAGCCCACTGGCCTCGCGTTCCGGCACCCAGCCCATCAGCACCGCAAAGCCCACGCCGATAAAACCGATGATCGCGATCACCTTGGCCATGGCGAACCAGAACTCGAACTCGCCGTACTTGGACACGCTGAACAGGTTGGTGACCACCAACAAAAAGATCGACAACAAGGCAAACAGCCAAGCGTCGATCTGCGGGAACCACTGGTTGAGGATATGCCCGGCGGCCAGGGCCTCGATGGGGATCACCAGCACCCAGAACCACCAGTACAGCCAGCCGATGGTAAAGCCGGCCCAGCGGCCGATGGCCTGGTCGGCGTAGGTCGAGAATGAGCCGGTATCCGGGTTGGCCACCGCCATCTCCCCCAGCATGCGCATCACCAGCACCACCAGCAGGCCGGAAAACAGATAGGCCAGCAGCACCGCCGGCCCCGCCGCCGCAATCGCATGCCCGGACCCGACAAACAACCCCGCGCCGATAATCCCCGCAATGGAAAGCATGGTGACATGGCGCGGCTTGAAGCCTTGCGCCAACTGGCCGTTCGAGTCGTTGGAATTGAGGCTATTCATTGTTTTTGTTGTTCTCGGTGACCGGCGTGAGGACTGACTGGAGGGTCAGGCGATCGTCATTTTTGAATGATGGGTCACCTTACGCGGGCTGACTGGCGCGAAAATAGCCTGAAAACGGCGGAGGTTGGTCTGATATCGACATAGTGTTTCGGAAATAGGTTATCCGGTACGTCAGGCCTTGCCGCTCTGCCGGTCGATCACGGGCGAATGATCTCTGCGGCAAGGGCACTTACCCTCCCAAATTCATCGTATCTGACGATAGAATCAGGCTACCCGATGGATCACTTGTTACATACAGAAATACCTTCTCAGTCTCAGCAGAATCATCCCTGGCTGATTAGTAGGGTTGTATCTATGACAGCAGGTTTGAACCATGAACGACGAATACGACTTCAGCGCCGGCAAGCGCGTTGCAGTCGCCAGCAACAAAGGCTAAACCCACTCCGCTGAGGTAATCACTTGCCTACACGCTCGATAAACATCCGCCAGGCCACGCCCGACGACGTGCACGCCCTGATCGAACTGGATGCTTACGCCACGGCCCATACCCACCGCCGCGTATTCATCCATGAAGCGGTGGTTCGCCAACACTGCCTCGTCGCCGTCGATAGCGCTGGCCGGTGTGTGGGATACCTGGTGCTGACCCATGATTTTTTCGATCATGGCTTCGTGGCACTGGTGGTTGTGTCGCCGGTTTATCAGCACCAAGGTGTTGCGCTGCGGTTGCTGACGGCGGCACAAGCAGCGTGCAAGACGCCCAAGCTGTTTACTTCAACCAATGCGTCGAACACCGCCGCCCAGGCGCTGTTTGCAAAGGCCGGGTTCGTGCCGAGCGGGCACATCGAAAACCTTGACGATCACGACCCAGAGCGGGTGTATGTGAAATTCATCCAACCCCTGTGAGTGCTGGCCTCATCAGCTCCACGCCGCCTCCATCGAACCTCCCGCAAACATCCACCCCCCTCGCGCACACTGGCACCTCCTGAAACCGCAAAAACGCTTCAGAGGTGCCCATGTTCCGAACCCTTGCGGCGAGTGTCCTGCTGATGTCCGCGCCCCTGGCGATAGCCACCCCGCTCACGGACGAACAACGCTCGGCCATCGACCGCTATGTCAACGCAGAAATAACCCGTCAGCAGTTGCCGGGCCTGGCCCTCGGGATCTTCCGAAACGGCCAGGCCGTGCTCGCCGAGGGCTATGGCCTGGCGAATGTGGAACTCAACGTGCCCATGAGCGCCGACAGCGTGTTACAGTCTGGCTCGGTGGGTAAATCCTTTACCGCAACGGCCGTCATGATGCTGGTGGAGCAAGGCAAGGTCGGCCTGGACGACAGCATCCGCCAGTACTTCCCCGAGGCGCCGGCAAGTTGGGCGCCGATCACGGTCGCCCATCTGTTGTCCCACACGTCCGGCTTGTCGGCCTACGACACGCCAGCGCTGCAAAAGCCTGGTGGCCCATTGGATATACGCCGCGACTTCACCGAAGCGCAGCTGGCCAAGGCGATTGCCAAGCTGCCGCTGGACTTCAAGGCCGGGCAGAACTGGGCCTACGAAAACACCAATTTCGTGCTGCTCGGCATCCTGATCCAGCGTGTCAGCGGGATACCTTATGGCGAGTTTCTCCAGCAGCATATCTTCACACCGCTGGGCATGCGCTCGACACGGGTCATCTCGGACCTCGCGATTGTGCCCAACCGGGCGTCGGGCTACGAAAGGGTCGACGGTGAGCTGAGGAACCAGGAATGGGTGTCGCCGACCTTCAATGCCACGGCCGACGGCACGCTCTATTTCAGCGTCCGCGACCTGGAGCGCTGGGACCGCGCCCTCTACGATGAAACCCTGCTGACACAAGCCTCGCTGCAACGGATGTGGACGCCCTACCCCTACGCCGGCAAACAGCGGGCGCAAGGCTACGGGTTCGGCTGGGAAATCCGCACAGTCAACGGCCACCCCGTGATCGAGCACGGCGGCTCCTGGCAAGGCTTTACCTCGTCCATCTCGCGCTACCTCGACGACCGGTTGACGGTGGTGGTGCTGACCAACCTGGATGCCGAACACAGCTACCCGGAAGTCATCGGACGTGGCGTAGCCGGCCTGATCGAACCCGGATTGAAGTGATCAGGGCCAACAAAAAATGCCGCTCTCCATCATTCCTCCACAAAACCTCCCCTGAATGCGCACGTTCGTTGCGCACAATGGCTTTCATCAGAGTGCCCGGTCGACCGGGTTCACACGGAGAACGGCATGATTCCAGCCCTGTACGTCGCAAAAACCGGCTTGTCGGCGCAGGACACGCAGCTGACGACAATTTCCAACAACCTGGCGAACGTCTCGACCACCGGTTTCAAACGTGATCGCGCCGAGTTCCAGGACTTGCTCTACCAGATCAAGCGCCAGCCGGGCGCGCAGTCGACACAGGACAGTGCGTTGCCGTCGGGGTTGCAACTGGGCACCGGCGTACAGATCGTCGGCACCCAGAAAAACTTCAGCGCCGGCAGCCTGCAAACCACCGGGCAACCGCTGGACCTGGCGGTGAACGGGCGCGGTTTTTTCCAGGTGTTGCAGCCGGACGGCACCACCGGCTATACCCGCGACGGCACCTTTCACCTGAACGCCAATGGCCAGGTGGTGACGGCCAGCGGCTTTGCACTGGAACCGGCCATAGTGGTGCCGGATAACGCCAAGACCTTTACCGTGGGCCAGGATGGCGTGGTGTCGATCACCGTGGCCGGCAACCCCGCTGCGCAAGTGATCGGCAACCTGCAAACCGCCGACTTCATCAACCCCGCCGGCTTGCAGGCAATCGGCAACAACCTGTTCCTGGAGACCGCCTCCAGCGGCGCGCCCCAGGTCGGCACGCCGGGGCTCAACGGGTTTGGCACCACCCTGCAACGGTCCCTGGAGACCTCCAACGTGAGCACCGTTGAAGAGATGGTCAACATGATCACCACGCAACGGGCCTATGAAATGAACTCCAAAGTGATTTCCACCGCCAACCAGATGTTGGGCGCCCTCACCCAGAAGCTATGATCAACACTTGCAAGCGTGGCCAGGGAGCGGCAAACACGACAAGGCTTATTCACCGAGCAGACTATGAACGATTTTCCCGTTGCATCCTCGCCCCTTCCGAACAGCGTCCGAGACACCCAGGCGCTGATCCTGATCGCCGAAGACGAGCCCGAGATCGCCGACATCCTGATTGCCTATCTCAAGCGCAGCGGCTTTCGTACCGCTCACGCCCTCGACGGCCGGCGCGCCCTGGAATTGCACCAGGCCCTCAAGCCCGATCTGATGCTGCTGGATGTACTGATGCCCCAGGTCGATGGCTGGAAGGTCCTGGCCGAGGTGCGTCATCGCGGCAATACGCCGGTGATCATGCTGACCGCCCAGGACCAGGACATGGACAAGCTGATGGGCCTGCGCATCGGTGCCGACGACTATATCGTCAAGCCATTCAACCCGGCCGAGGTGGTGGCGCGTACCCAGGCCGTGCTGCGACGCTCCATCGCCTACACATATGCCGCCGGCGCCAATGTGTTGCGGGTCGATGGTTTTGAAATCGACATCGAAAGCCATCAGGTCACGGTGAATATCGAGGGCAAGGTCCTGCCGCTGCTACTGACCGTCACCGAATTCAAACTGCTCGCGCAATTGGCCCGGGCACCGAAACGCGTGTTCAGCCGCGCGGAATTGCTGGCGCTGTGCTCACCGGAAAGCGACAGCCTGGAGCGCACGGTCGACAGCCATATCAGCAAGTTGCGCCGCAAGATCGAAGACCTGGGGCTGCAAGGCGTGCCGGCGAGCATTCGCGGCGTGGGCTATCGGTTCGGGAGTGGCGTGTGAAGAAGCTCAATGGCTTGAGCCGCCAGATCATTGCCGCCATGTCGGCGGTGGTGCTCTGCGTGATCGCCCTGGCCGTGATCGGCTCCTACGTGTTTTATGCGCTGTTATGGACCTATTGGCCGCTCTCGGACGAGCAGGCCGATGCCTGGCTGCCGGCCAATGTCGAGTGGGCGTGGATGGCCTTGACCACCTGCGTCAGCCTGGCGGTGGGTGCCTTCGTGGCCACGCGGCTGTCGCGGCGGATCCTGATGCCGCTGAACTCGGTGGCCGAGAACCTGCGCAAACTGGCGGATGGCGACCTCGACGTGCAAGCCGTCGCCGGTGACCAGTCCATCGGCGAAGCGGCGATCCTGGTGGATGATTTCAACAGCATGGCCCAGCGCTTGAAGCGCATGGCACAGGAGCAGGCATTCTGGAATGCCGCGATTGCCCATGAACTGCGCACGCCGCTGACCATCCTGCGCGGCCGCCTGCAAGGCTTGGCCGAGGGTGTATTCGAACCGGACACGGCGCAGTTCTACAGCCTGCTCGGTCAGGTCGAAGGGCTGGCGCGGATGATCGAGGACCTGCGGGTAGTCGGCCTGGGCGACAGCGGCTACCTCGAACTCAATGTGCAGGACGCCGACCTGGCCGCCGGCATTGAAGAGGATGTGCGGCTGTTCGAACCGAGCCTGGTCGCCGCCGGTTTTACCCTGCAACTGGACCTGCAACGCCGGACCCTGCGCTGCGACCCCGCCCGGATACGCCAGGCCCTGCTGGCCCTGCTCGACAACGTGCGTCGGCACGCCACGCCCGGCAACGTCAACGTGCACCTGAGCACCCGCGATGGCATGCATTACCTGAGGGTACGCGACGACGGCCCCGGCATCGATGAGAACCTGGCCACGCACCTGTTCGATGCCTTCCAGCGCGGCGAAAACTCACGTTCCCGCGCCCAGGGCGGCAGCGGCCTGGGCCTGGCGGTGGTGCGCGCGATTGCCCTCGCCCACGGCGGTGCGGTGACGTGCCGGAAAATGGAAAACGGCGGAACGCTGTTTGAACTCAGTTGGAATCTTTGAGTAACCCTGGCCTCACCATGCGCATCTTTTCCATGATGTTCAGAACAACCCGGCGCTATCGATGCTTTGTCTTATTGGACGCCGAGGGTACGTGCGTTGCATTCAAAAGCTGTGCAGCACTGCCCGGAAACGGGCACTGGATCGAAGTTGAATGCATCAACTTGTCGTGGCTGGGCAACCCCTTTCCCAGTCACGCCCGGATAGCTCAGCGAGCGTGAGAAATGAATTCGTCCTTATCACCCCTTGAAGAGTCGTTGAAACTGCACACTGCCCGGCTGAAACGGCTGCAGCGTTACTGGGTGCCGTTGCAACAGCGCGCGCCCAAATGGGTATTGGCGCTGTGGATCATCGGCGTAGCCGTGTCGCTGGCGACTCAATGCTGGTGCCATTGGTTCGTGACCGCGCCGCTGATCTGCGCGCTGATCATCGCGGAAATCGTGATCGACGAGGCGCAGATGACCCTGCTGTTGCGCACCGATGCCGTGCGCGATTTATTGAATACAGCCCGTGGTCGCTGCTTCTGAGCCTGCTCACCACAGCAGTCCACTCAGCACCACAAGCCCGCTCACTACAACCTGAACATTCCCTCAAACCGCGTGTTGTCCACCGTGCTCCCGCGCGCCTGCATCATTTGGAGAGCATCGGCAGGTCGAAATTAAAATGTACATGCATGTCGAGATTTATTGACGCACATGTACATTTATCCTAATTTCAAATCGCCAAGCCTGATGATGCCCACGAGGGAGCACACTCTGATGTCCAACGATCCCCTGCTGCAGCCCTATAAGATCAAGCACCTGACCCTGCGCAATCGGATCATGACCACGGCCCACGAACCGGCCTACCCGGTGGACGGCATGCCGCAGGCGCTGTACCGCGCCTACCACGTCGAACGCGCCAAGGCTGGTGTGGCCTTGACCATGACCGCAGGCTCAGCCGCGGTGTCGCGGGACAGCCCGCCGGTGTTCAACAATGTGCTGGCGTACAAGGATGAAGTGGTCGGCTGGCTGAAGGATTTGACCGACGAGTGCCACGAACATGGCGCGGCGGTGATGATCCAGTTGACGCACCTGGGCCGTCGCACACGCTGGGACAAGGCCGACTGGCTGCCGGTGGTGTCGCCTTCGCACCGGCGCGAGGCCTCGCACCGCTCCTTCCCGAAGAAGCTGGAAGACTGGGACATCGAGCGAATCATCAAAGACTACGTCGACGCGGCCGAGCGCATGCAGGCCGCCGGGCTGGATGGCCTGGAGCTGCAAGCCTACGGGCATTTGATGGACCAATTCTGGTCGCCGCTCACCAACGCGTTGGATGGCCCGTACGGCGGCCCGCTGGAAAACCGCATGCGCTTTACCTTCGATGTCCTGCGCGGCATTCGCCAGCGGGTCGGTGAAGACTTCCTGCTGGGCGTGCGCTACACCGGCGACGAGGCGCTGCCGGGCGGGTTCAATGCCAGCGAAGGTTTGCAGGTGTCGCACCTGCTCAAGGACAGCGGCCTGGTGGACTTCCTCAACGTGGTGCGCGGGCATATCGATACGGATGCGGGCCTCACCGATGTGATCCCGATCCAGGGCATGCGCAACTCGCCGCACCTGGAGTTTGCCGGTGAGATCCGTGCGTCTACCGGGTTCCCCACCTTCCATGCGGCAAAAATCCCCGATGTCGCCACGGCGCGCTACGCCATCGCATCAGGCAAGGTGGACATGGTCGGCATGACCCGCGCCCATATGACCGACCCGCATATCGTGCGCAAGATCATCGAGCGGCGTGAAGAAGACATTCGGCCCTGCGTCGGCGCCAATTACTGCCTGGACCGCATCTACCAGGGCGGTGCGGCGTACTGCATCCACAACCCCGCCACCGGTCGCGAAACCAGCATGCCCCATGACATTCCCAAGGCAGCGGTGCCGCGCAAAGTGCTGATTGTCGGCACGGGACCTGCCGGGCTGGAAGCGGCGCGGGTCGCCGGTGAGCGCGGGCATGATGTGACGGTGCTGGAAGCGGCGGACCGGCCCGGTGGGCAGATCCGCCTGACCGCCCTGAGCGAGCGGCGCCGCGAAATGATCGGCATCATCGACTGGCGCATGAGCCAGTGCGAACGCCTGGGTGTCAAGTTCCACTTCAACACCTGGGCCGAAGCCGAGGCCGTGCTGGCGCTGGAGCCGGATGTGGTGATCGTGGCGACCGGCGGCCTGCCGCATACCGAGGTGCTGGCCCAGGGCAATGAGCTGGTGGTGTCGACCTGGGACATCATTTCCGGCGACGTCAAGCCGGGGCGCCATGTGCTGATCTTCGACGACGCCGGAGACCACGCCGCCCTGCAAGCGGCCGAGGTGATTGCGCAGAGTGGTGCCAGCGTGGAAATCGTCACGCCGGACCGCTCGTTCGCGCCGGAAGTCATGGCCATGAACCTGGTGCCCTACATGCGCAGCCTGCAGGACCTGGACGTGACCTTTACCGTGACCTATCGGGTCGAAACGGTGGAGAAACGCGACGGTCGGCTGCTGGTCACTTTCGGCAGTGACTACGGCGCGGTGCACAAGCAGCGGGTGGTGGACCAGGTGGTGGTCAACCACGGCACCCTGCCCCTGGATGACCTGTACTTCGACCTGCGGGGGCATTCCAGCAACGGCGGCGCGGTCGAGCAGCACGACTTGATCGCCGGCAACGCGCAGCACCTGGTGACCAACCCCGAGGGCCGCTTCCAACTGTTCCGCATCGGCGATGCAGTGGCCGCACGCAATACCCATGCGGCGATCTACGACGCGCTGCGGTTGGTCAAGGATCTCTAAAGCGGCTCAAACACCCCCGGTGCGGTCTCGGCGTAGCCAAACGCCCCAAAGAAGCGGTCCAGTTCGCGCCGCTTCAAGGCCTTGCCGGTGAACACGCTGACGTACTGGGGAATGCGCCGGAAGCGCACCACCACGTCCTCGCTGGTGTTCATCGAGATATAGCCGATCTGCGTCAGGTAGATGGTCCGCGCGCGCACATCGGCGGCCTCGTCATCGTAGCCAAAGCGCCGGAA
Source organism: Pseudomonas sp. DR208 (assembly GCF_019823005.1). Lineage (NCBI taxonomy): Bacteria > Pseudomonadati > Pseudomonadota > Gammaproteobacteria > Pseudomonadales > Pseudomonadaceae > Pseudomonas > Pseudomonas sp. DR208. Next base: position 2,558,753 of record NZ_CP081944.1, on the reverse strand, counting down.
CATGCCGGTCAGGGCGTTGATACGGGTGTCATCGGCCAGGGCGATTTCCGCGCTGACTTCTGCCGACTGCATGGCCCAACTGCGCACGGCAAATTCGAACTGCGAGTCGAACAGTTCCGGGTTCAGCCAGCATTCAAAGACGTTGAGAATCGCCTCGGAAATGCTTTCGGCGTAACGCTCGCACTGGAACACCAGGTTGCCGGTGTTCTTGTCGCGCCAGCGCGCCAGCAAGGCGGCGAGCAGCTGCTCGCGGTCCTCGAAAAACCAATAGAAACTGGTACGCGACAAGCCCAGCTGCTTGGCCAGCGGCAGCACGCGCACGGCGTCGATGCCGGACTCTTTCAACGCCGCGTAGGCGGCGTCCAGCCACACATCGACCGAGCCTCGCCAGCCCGTGTCCTGGTTCTTGCCTCGCGGTTTTGCCGATGGAGCCATCCGGGGGTCACCTTTGCCTGGGAAATGCCGGTCACTTTACACGCCCCCTTCCCTGCGTGCAGTTCGTCGGTAAACCCGCACAAAGAAAAAATCCAGACTACTGTACATGCATACAGAAACGTAGTTGAGGATGAGCATCATGAATGACGATTTGAAGCAGGCAGGTTCTACCACCACCGCACAGCCGACCACCTCATTCGAGCAGGCTAAGACCGGTCGAGCGCTGGATTTCACCTGGGCGCCTGACGCCAACACGACGAACACCATCGTCTCGGCGGATTGTGTCGACTATCGGGTCGATACCTCCCGGGGCAGCCCCACCGGTGACAGCCACTCCATTGCACGGCTGACCTACGTCCAGGGGAATGGGGGTGGCCAGATCGGCACGCTGTTTCTCGAAGAAGTGCGTGCCGGCGTAGGCGCCAATACCCAGATAGGGCTGATGGTAGGACGCAAATGGGCAATGGACGCCGACACAGCGAATACCGGCAGCATCGGCACCTACGTCGTGGAACAGTTCGATGACATGCGTGCCAGCGTCAACTACGTCGGGGCCTTCGCCCGTGTCTTCGCCGACCCCAGGATGGTCAGTTATCACGCCGGGGGCCATGTACACACCAATATCTCGATCACCGGCAGCAGGGCCCTGAGCATGGCGGATTCAGGCAAGTCGATTCTGGTCCTGAGCAACACGGACGTGACCCTGACGCTGGGTGATGATGTGACGGAAGGGTTCAGGGCCACGTTGATCCAGGCGGCGGCAGGCAAGATCAACATCGTCGCATCGGGCAACCACACGCTCTACAGTAATGCGGGAAGCCGTACACGCACGCTGAGCCCCCTGGATGAGCTGGAACTCAGCACGTTTCCAGGCGGCCCGGTGTTCCTGGCCTTCCGGGTGAGGCCGGCAGCCTGAGGTAGCAGGCCAGGCCCCGGGGATTCGGCAGCAAGCAGCCTTGAAGATCAACGCGGCCAACGAGTTCCCTAGAAACACTCAGGCGCAAGTTCCCTGAGGAATGCCCAAACCAATGCGTTGAACACCTCGCCCTGGTCGTCATGCACATAGTGACTCGCGTCGGCCACCTCCACGGTCCGAATATGCGGGTTGCTCGCGGTCATTGCTTCCAACGTTGCTGCCGGCAGGAAGTCCGAGCGACCGCCGCGAATAAACAGGGTCGGGCAATCCAATGCACGCACCGCCGGCCACAAATCCGTCGGCTCGATGCTCAGGCGCGCCTGGGCAATCCCCTGCTGATCATGGCGCCAGGTGATCCCTGCGTCGTTTTCCTTCATCGAATGCGCCAGCCTGGAGTTCAGGCCCTGCTCCGACAGACCGGGGCGTGACGCCTGCCAGAAGGCACGGGCCAGCTCCCAGTTCTCGAACTGCAACGGTGTCTGGCTCATCTCGCGACGGATACGCGCAGCGCCATCGCCCTGGCTTGAAGAACCGGGGCCGATGTCTTCAATCATCAGCCCCATCAGCCGACCAGGGTGCTGCCGCGCATATTCAAGGGCGTTGGCGCCGCCCAATGAATGCCCCAGCAAGACAAACCGCTGCAAGCCCACATGGGCGACGAAGTCAGCGAGGTCTTCGACATACGACTGCGTGTGGTAGGTGTCGGGCGCGGCCCAATCACTCAGGCCCCGCCCGCGTTGGTCCAGGGCATAGATGCAATAGCCTGCGCCCAGGGACTGCACCAGCGAATCCCAGGTTTGCGCATAAGCGCGCAAACCATGCAGCAGCACCAGCGGCACGCCACCCGGCTTGCCCCAGCGCAAAAAATGCAGGCGCAGGCCGCAACGGTTGGTGAAGAAACAACTGTCAGCAAGCATCGGTGTGTTCCTCTAGAAACGATCGAAGCGATAAGGGCTTGGGTCGATGATCGGTGTATGCCCGCTGACCAGGTCTGCCGCGAGATGACCCGCTGCGGGCGACGTACCGAAGCCATGCCCGGAGAAACCCGTGGCCACGGTCAGCCCGGGGATCTGCGCAACCGGCCCGATCACCGGGTTCGAATCCGGCGTGACATCAATCGTACCGGCCCAGGCCTGGGCGATGCGCGCCTGCTCGAACACCGGCCAGGCGGCGATGAGGTTGTTCATCGCATCGCCGTTCAGCCGTGGGTTGGCCGGAGGGTCCTGCACCCGGACGCGCTCGAACGGGCTCACACTGCTGGAGTGCCAACGCCGTGCAAGCTTCAGGTCGTGCAGGAACGGCTTGCCCAGCGATACATCGAGCACATGGCGCTGCGCCCGGAACTGCGGCATGTACTGCTTGGCGAGCAACAGGTGATCAAGGGTCAGGAAGGCGTCCAGCTTGCCGCGCTGGGTGACGATGAAACCGCCGTCCTTGTGCTTGCGGAACGAAAAGTCCGGCGCGCCGACGGCAATCTGCGTCGGCCCTTCCATGGGGTGGGTGCGCAGTACCGAGCAGGTCAACGGCAGGGTCGGCAACGACACCCCCAGGTTACCCAGGAAGCGCCGCGACCACATGCCACCCGCCAGCAATACGTGGTCGCAGCGGATTTCACCTCGCTCGGTCACCACGCCACTCACGGCCCCGGCAGACATTTGCAACGTACGCACCGCACACTGCTCGACAATCACCACGCCCAGCGCCATGGCCGCCTTGGCGATGGCGCTGCTGGCCAGGGTCGGTTCGGCACGTGCGTCAGACGGCGTGAAGATGCCACCCGCCCAATCGCCCACGCCGCCGGGCACCAACCCATCGATCTCACGCTTGCTGAGCAGCCGTGAATCCAGGGACAGATGCTCCACGGACTTGAGCCAGCCTTCATGCATCGCCATCTGCGCCGGGGTGCGGCCGACAAACATAATGCCTTCCTGGCGATAGCCGACATCCGCGCCAACCCGCTCGGGCATCTTGGCCCATAACCGGTCGGCCGCGAGGGCCAGGGGAATATCGGCGGCGTGGCGGCTGGTCTTGCGTACCCAGCCCAGGTTGCGCGACGACTGCTCGGCGGCGATGCGGCCTTTTTCCAGCACCACCACCGCGATGTTGCGTTCGGCCAGGGTCAATGCCGCCGTCAAGCCAATAATCCCGCCACCAATGATGACAACGCTGGTGGCGGCAGGAAACGCGGCGGATGTGTTCACGGGCGCAATAGTCGGTGCCATGATCAAGACTCGCTGATGGGCAAATAAGAGCAACCGCTGGCGGTCACTGCGACAGACGAATGACTTCGACCTGCGCCTTGGATGCGTTGCGATAGGCCGTCACTTCCAGCTCCACCTTGTAGACCGTCGACCCCAGTGGCGGGCACGTGACGGTGCTGGCCGGGTCGACGCCGCGAAACTTCTCGCCGATCAGGCCCATCACCGCCGGCACGTCCTTGGGGTCCTGGATGAACACCCGCGAACACACCACATCGGCCAGGCTTGCATCCACCGCCGCCAGGGCGGTTTCGATGTTGGCGAAGACCTGGCGGGCCTGCTCCAGGACGTCTTCCGGGATCAGTTTGGTCTGTGGGTTGCGACCTGCGGTGTTGGACACGTAGATCCAGTTGTCGACGACCACCAGGCGCGAATAGCTGGCCTGGTCTTCGAACGGCGAGCCGGTCTTGAGCTTGATGATGTTTGTCATGTCGAATGCCTCGTCAGAATAGGGGTTGAGTGACTTAACGCAGTACCGGGGTTTCCCACAGGTTCAGGCTGACGCCGATGCCTCGCCTGATCGCATTGCGGTACACCACCGTGCCCCAGGCCACGTCTTCCACGGGCATGCCGCCGACCGACATGATGATGATTTCCTCATCGGTCCTGCGGCCAGGGGCGGCGCCGGCGATGATCTTGCCGATGTCCTCGACGTCTTCCAGGCGCAAGGTGCCTTCGGCAATCATGTCCATGAAGCGCACGCCAATCACCGGCACGCAGTGATGCGCAGGCTTGGGCAACTCTTCAAACCAGGCCTGGTAAAGACCGGTGTTATCCAGCACCTTGCGCACGTCCGCCTGCTCCATGCCTTCATCGAGCGAGCAGGCCGCCGGCATCGCCAGAAATGCGCCCGGCTTGACCCATTCACGCCGCACAATTGGGTAGTTCGAGGGGTCGCCCGTTTCGCCGGAGCTACAATAAGTAACAAGGTCCGAATCGCGGACCACCTCTTCCAGGGTGTCCACCACCTTTATCGTGGTGATTTGCGGATAGGTCGCTTCAACCCACGCAATAAAATCGGTCAGGCTCTTCTGGCCACGGCCTTTGATTTTCAGCGTATCGATGTGCGGGCAGACCGCGATGAACGCCGCCAAGGTGGTCTTGCCCATTACGCCCGGCCCCAGCAGGCCCACGACTTTCGAGTCCTTGCACGCCAGGTGGCGTGCGCCCACACCGGGAATGGCCCCGGTGCGATACGCCGACAGCAGGTTGGCCGACATGTGTGCCAACGGCGCACCGGTGTCGGGATCATTCAGGGTGAACATCAGGATCGAGCGCGGCAGACCCTTTTCGCGGTTGGCGATATTGGAGCCGTACCACTTCACGCCAGCGGTGCAGAAGCTGCCGCCCAGGTAGGCCGGCATGGCCATCATGCGCCGGTCGGCCGTGGGCTTGGGCATGTTCGGGAACGGCGAATCCTTGGGGAAAATCACCATCGCACCATGGGAATCATTGTTCGGCCCGGCCATGCGGTAGTCGCCGGCGTACAGCAGGCTGAACATCTCTTCCATGGTATTCACGCACGCCAGCATGTCGGTCACGCCCGCGCGGATCATGTCCGGCTCGGAGAGGTAGATAAAGTCGATTTTTGTAGTCGTAGACATAGTTATTCTCGGGTCGAAGGTGATACCGCTGCGGTAGGCGCAGCGCCACGCTGTCGAGGTCGAGTATCGAGGGCACGGGGCCGGGTCGTATTGTAGTTTTCGGACACGCCAGGCCTTGTGTTACCGCCAGAGTTGGCGCGAATCCTGCGTGAAAAATCGCGCCTCTGAGCCTCTCGACAGTGCACCTATGATCTCGACTCCACGGCACCACACGGCAAACGAACAACCCTGGTTCGTTCTCAATTCGTCACGGTATTCGGTCATGCCCTCCGACCACCCGGCGATCTCGCATTTCTATGCGTTCGATGCGGCTCAATCGACTCAGGTACTGGCCGTTCCGGATGGGTGCGTGGACATCGTCTTCGACTGTGATGCCGTGCGTCCGAGCGCCAAGATCTGCGGGACGCCGCTCGCCGCCAAGGCGGTCGAATTGAACCCGAACCACCATTACTTCGGCGTGCGTTTTTCACCCGGCGTCATTCCCGGTTTCATCAATGTGCTGGCGGAGGAATTGACCGAGCGGGAGCTCGACTTGCTGGAGGTTTCGACGTTTGCCCGGCGCATCTTCGACAACATCGTGCAGGCGCCGCAGTTGAGCGAGCAAATGCGCCTGTTCAATGACTATCTTGCACCCCGCCTGATGGGCAAGGCATCACCGCTGACCGCCCTGGTCATTCAACAAGCCATGCGGCATCGCGGGTCTATTCGCATCCACCAGCTTGAAGACCTCAGCGGTTACACCAGCCGCACGCTGCACCGCCAGTTCAGCCAGGACACCGGCATGTCGCCCAAGGCCTTTTGCCGGATCATCCGCTGCCAGGCCGCCCTGGACACCCTCAATACCTGCCGGGACGTGTCGTTCTCGGCGTTGGCGCTCGACCTGGGTTTTGCCGACCAGTCGCACTTCCAGCGCGACTTCAAGCAACTGGTCAGCACCACGCCCTGCGACTACCAGCGCAAAATGCTGCAGAACGCCTACGCCGAGCGGATCAGCTACGCCTGAGAATGGGCGCCCTAGCGGGTCGCCCTGAGGGTTTCGGAGGGTGACTCGCCAAACAGTTCCCGGTAATGCCCGGCAAAATGGCTCAGATGAAAAAAGCCCATCGCCACGGCAATTTCGCCAACGTTCTGGGAGCAGGCAGAGGTGCTGTTCAAGCGGCGGCGCACGGCATTCAGGCGCAGGTTGCGCAAGTATTCGACCGGGCGCATACCGGTCACGGCCTGGAAACTGTTCTGCAGGGTGCGCCGGCTGACCCGCAGGTGTTCGCACAGATCAAGAATGCTCAGGGGCGTGTCGCCACTGGCGTCGATCAACTCCTGGCAACGCTTGACCAGGTAAGCACTGACAGTGACATTGCCACGCCGGCAACGCACCTCATCGGTGGCGTTGCTGAACAGATCGAGGAAGGCGTTGAGCAATTCGTCTTCAAGCATTTTTTCAGCCGCTGGGCTGACCGCCTCGGACTGTTCCACCAGGTGACAGAACAGGGGATGGATACGCTGGCGAATGCGCAAGAGTAACGCATCGTCCACGCTCAACTGAGAAGTGGTCTTCAGCCGCTTGAGCTGCTCGTTGGACAATTCGAAGGCCGCCAGTTTGGCGAAGCGCACCGCGTCGATATTGAACGCAAAAAAGTGCGTGCCCTCGGGCGCATGCAACACAAACTCCTCGCCATCGCGCAACAGCACCACGCTGTGGGTGCCCACCTGTTGGCCTTGCACCACCGGCGCGGGGCCCAGCGACATGGCTGCGCACAGCCGCCCTTTCGGGGCGTAACCGCGCTGGACCACGCGTTTGTCCAACACCTCCTGGAACACCTGGAAGCGATCGGCGGACAATTGCCGCAGCTCACTCGTCAGGCAACCACGGCCAAGCTGGTCATACACTTGGCGCCAGCCGTGGATAGACCCGGCGTGTTGTTGAGGGTCATTGAAGGTTCGCGCTTCAGCGAGCATGGTTGTCGTTCCTCGGTGGCCTGGTGTCTTCATCGACCTGAAAGGGACGCTGTCATCCTTGACCGCACGTGGGTTTACACCGGCACGGTGTCAGCGGTGAAAACCAAAGCCAGTTCCGTGCCAAACATCTGCAGGCGATAGGTGGTCGGCTGGATGCTCATGGGCGCCAGCAACGCCCCGGACAGCACGACCTGTCCCGCCTCCACCGGTTGACCGTCGGCCAGCAGGCGCCGGATCAGCCAGCACAGGTTGGCCAGCGGTGTGTCTTCGCGCTCCAGGGTATTGCCGTCGCCGTACAGCGCACCGGCGCACTCCAGGCGGTAGGTTGCATTGAGGTGCAGGGCTGGATCAAACGGCGTCCGTGGCCCGATGCAATAAAGCCCCGCCGCGGCGTTGTCGGCCAGGAACGCGCCGGCGCCAAAGGTCCAGGCTTGCCAGCGGCAGTCGGCGATTTCGAAGGCGGGCGCGACGTCACGGATGGCCGCCAGGATGTCCTCGTCGCTGTAGTCACCGGTCGCCAGGGTGCGCCCGATGACCACCGCCACTTCAATCTCCAGCTTGGGCTGGATCAACCGTGACAGGGCCACCGCCGTGCCCGGCTTGACGCTCATGTTCTCGGTCAACGCGCCGTACACCGGCTGATCGAGGCCAAAACGCTGTTGCGCGGCGCTGCCGGCGAAGGCGATCTTCCACCCGCTCAGGCGCTCGCCGGCCGCCAGGCGGGCGTCCAGCCCCAGGCGTTGCAGCGCGTACCCGGAATATGGGTCCAGCGTCTCGGCGGGCAACGGCGGCAGGGCCTGCCGGGTCAGGGTGGCCTGGTGCAAGCGGTTGAGCAGTTCGTTGTTGTGGCTCATGACAGTTGCTCCGCCAGTTTGCGCAGTACCCCATCCAGTCGCTCGGGCGTGGTGATCGCGGCGACAAAACGGTCCGGCCGCACCACCACGATGCAATCGCGCACCTTGGAGAACCACTCGCCCAGGCGGTTATCCACGTCTTCCACGCTGATGGCGTCCGTGGCGGTCAAGGGCTGCCCACGGCCGACACCACTGCGCGAACGATTGACTTGAATGAAACGCGCATCCCAGCGTGCCCAATAGCCGGCCATTTCCTCGCTGAGGTGCCCGCGCGGGTTCACGCGATACCCCAGCACCGCGTAGCCGTTGCCCAATACATCGTCCAGGCGGCGGCGCTGGCCCTGGGCATCTTCGATATAGGGTTGCACGAACAATTGCCCGACCAGGTCATCCTCGCGCAACTCGGCCCGCTCATGATGGACCAGGCCTTTGGTGATGGTCGCCTTGGGTTTGAACTTGAACTCCAACAGGTGCGAGCGCAGGTTGTCGACGCTGTTCACCGCCTGGAACAACCAGTCGCGTACGCCGGCCATCAAGGGGTTGGTCAAGCCCAATACGGTGCCCATATTGTCGGCCAGTGCAACCAACTCGGTGGCATGCCCACGGCGCTCCTGGTCGTAGCTTGCGAGGATCCCATGGGACGCACGCCCCTGGATGATCGCCGCGAGTTTCCAGACCACGTTGGCCACGTCGCGCAGTCCGGAGTTGAGCCCTTGCCCGGCCCAGGGCGGCGAGATGTGCGCCGCGTCGCCCACCAGCGCCACGCGGCCCTGGACAAAGCGCGCCGCTACCCGTGAATGGTGGGTGTAGGCGCGGATACGGATGATGTCCAACTGGTCGACCGCATCGCCGATATGCCCACGGATCAGGTCGCGGATGGTGCTTTCGTCGCACATCTTCGCCTCGTCCTCGCCCTCCATCAGCATGAACTCCCAACGCCGCTGCTGGTAAGGCAGGTAGATGCACACGAACGGGCGCTGCGGGTCGGCATGCAGTGCGGTGTAGGGGGCATCCAGGGTGTCATTGGCGGTGTCGACCACCACCCATTTGCGCGGATGGGTCAGCCCCAGCAGTTCAACACCGACCTTTTTGCGTACGGTGGAGCGCCCGCCATCGGCGCCGATCACATAGTCGGCGCGCAGCTCATAGAGCTCGCCCTGGGCATTGCGCACCTGCAAGGTCACACCCTCGCCGTCCTGCTCCAGTTCAAGCATTTCATGGCCCTGGCGCAACTCCACACAGGTACGCTGCCCCAGGTTTTCGCGCAGCGTGCCTTCAAGTAACTGCTGCATGAAGATGTTGCGCATCGGCCAGCCGTAGTGGGCAGTGCTCGGCTTGACCTCGGCGAAACAAACACCGCGTGCGTTGTAGTAGCGCAACGGCACGTCGCAGATCATGTCGCGCACAGCCAACTCGGCGATGCCGATACCCTGCAACACGCGCAGGGCTTCATCATCCATGCCCACCGCACGCGGGTAAGGCAGGATGCAATCAGCCAGTTCAAGGACGACGCAGTCGACACCGTACATCCCCATATAGTGTGCGGCCGTGATCCCGTTGGGACCGCCGCCGACAATGACAACTTGGGTCTTCTCCTGCTTCATCGCTCATCACCGCTTTCTTGTTGTGGTTGTAATCCGGTACAGCTCAAGGCGCACGCCTGCTGTCAGTGCAGCCCATCCAGGCCTTTGACGTCTTTAGCCTGCAGGCCGCCCAGGCGCGCATGCAAGCGTCCACGCGTAGCGAAGGCCCAGATGATCACGACCTCGTCGGGCGCAGGCCCGTCGCCAAACATCAGCGATATGCTGTCGTAGTGGGAACGGACGTACAGGGCATCCTTGTGCGCCAGCGGTACGTCGATGGTCGACCCCGGCCCGCCACGCTTGCCGGTGGACGGTACCCAGGATTTGCCGCCGCCCAGCGCGACGCGGATCGGGTCGGCTGCCGGGTTGGTCAGGAATGCATTACCGTGCTCGTACTCGCCCTCGCTGCCCACCAGGATCGCCTTGCCATAGCTGACAATCTCACGGGCGCCGGCCAGTGCCTGGATGCGCCGGCCAAACTCTTCGCCCAGCAGCGGCGAAGGGTCGACCAGTTCGGCGAGCGACTCGCTGTAGCGACCGGCATAAGGGTTGGCGATCACGGCGGCAATCGCATATTTGAACAGTGGCTCGCCATCGGCCAGTTGGCCGGTTTCGTTGGCCAGGGTTTCTTCGACAAAGCTGTACCATTTGCGGATGTGATAGCTAGCAAAATTCGCAGTTTTCATCGGGGTTGCCTCAAAGTGGGTCCAGTGGGTCCAGGTTGAAATGTCGGCTCGGTGCGCCAGCGGCCTTGAACCGGGCCTTGCCGCGCGCATCGTCATGCTCGGTCTCGAGGAAGAATTCCATGCGGTTGCCGTCGGGGTCGTTGAAGTACACGCCATGGCCGATTTCGTGGTCGGTGATCTTGACCACCTCGACACCCTTGCCCAGCAACATGCCGTAGAGCTGGCGCAGGGTGGTCATGTCTCCGTCGATTTCCAGGCCGTAGTGTTGCAACCCCAGCCCACCCTGATGGGCGCCAGGGTCGGCGCGGATCAAGGCGATGTCGTGGTGCTTGCCGCCAAACGCCATCATGACCCAGCTCTCGCCCCGGGCACTTTCGTGCATGCCCAGGATGTCGGCGTACCAGCGCGCCGACACGTCCGGGTCACTGACCCAGAGCGATAAGTGAGTACGCAGGATCTCGACTTTCATGGCGATATACCTCAGTGCTTCTTGACGATGGATTGATGCCCGGCCTTGATTTGCGCCACGGCCGGCGTCCACAGCACATCGGCGATCTCGCTGAAGTCGCGCCACTGTTTCTGCCAGCCGTCGCCGCCGTTGTCGGAGGTGAACAGATGCCCGTACTTGGTGCCCGCCACGATCTGCCGGGGGTTGGCCGGGTTGAAGGCAATCGCCCATACGCAGGAATTGGGCTGCTGGGAAAGCGGCAGCACTTCCCAGCTGAGCGCCGCATCGCGGGACACCAGGATCTTGCTGGTGGTGCCCGGCGTGCCATCGGAAATGCTCAGGTACAGGTCGCTTTGCGAACCCAACGGCGCGTTCATGGCGCGGATGTAATACAGGCCGAAGGCTTCGCGGCCGATGATGCCAGTCCAGGTCAGCCCTTCGTCCAGGCTGCGGTAGACCGCGTTGACGCAGACCACCACGATGACTTTCTGGCCATGGTTGGGCAGTACCAGGATGTTGTGCACGTCCGAGTTGAACTCCCACAACAGGCGGTCATCGACGCGGGTCCAACTGTCGCCGCCGTCGCGGGAGTGGAACAACCCACCCTCTTCAAGGCCGAACCACAGCTGGTCGGGGTCGGTCGGGTCGTAGGCAAACGCCAGCAGGCGTGGGCGACTGACGCCGTCGCAAAACTCCGGAATTTCCACCGGTGCCCGATCCCAGCTCAGCCCACCGTCCAGGGTGCGCCACAACACAGCGCGGGAAGGTGCACCGGTGCCGACGAAAATCCGTTGTGCGTTCCGTGGGTCCACCGCGACTTTCCACACCGTCTGCCCGTTGAACGGCGAATCGACGCGCTGCCAATGGCCGCCGGTGTCACGGCTGACGCACAAGCCCACGTCGGTGCCGGCATAAATCACCTCGGGCGCGTCGGGGTGCAGGCTCAGTGAGCGAGTGATCGCATCGAATTCCAGGTCCTGCCCCAGGCCCAGGCGATGCCAGGTACGGCCATCGTCGGCACTGCGGATCACCGCTTGCCCGACGGTGGCCACCAAAAGGGTTCCGTTACTCATCACAGATGCTCCTCAGATATAGATACCACGGGTCAAACCGCCGTCGATGCCGATGGACTCGCCGGTCACCGCGCCAGCCTTGGGCGACGCCAGGAAACCAATCAGCCAGCCCATTTCAATCGGTGCGAGGGTGCGGCGAATCGGCGTCGCGTCGATGTAAGCCTGCTCGACCTGCTCCGCGGTCTTGCCTTGCTTGACCGCTTCGCGGTCATACAGCTCCTGGATATGCGGGGTATCCACAACGCCTGGGTGAATCAGGTTGACCGTGATGCCCGAGGGGCCAAGCTGGTCGGACAGAGTCTTGGTCATGTGGGCGATGGCCAGGTTGCGCATGCCCGACAGCACCTTGCTGCTGCGTCCGGTGAGGCCACCGATGTTGATGATGCGACCGAAGCCAGCGGCCTTCATGTGCGGGGTCACGGCCTTGGCGCAACGGAAGTAGCCGATCACTTTGGTGTTGAGGTCCGACAGCAGTTCATCGTCACCGGCGTGTTCGATGTCATTGCGCACTACGCCAGACGGCGCAGCGGCACCGTTGACCAGGATGTCGATGCGGCCGAAGTGCTTGTAGGCGGCTTCGACCATTTCCGACACGGCGGACATCTCATTGGTGTCGCAGAACAGCGGCAGCACTTCGTTGCCGGTCTGGGCGCTGATCTCTTCGGCGGCCAGTTGCAGGAACGCCATGCGGCGCGCGCAGATCACCACCTTGCAGCCTTCTTCGGAGAGAAAACGTGCGACTTCCTTGCCGATGCCCATGCCGCCACCGGTAACGATGGCCACGCGGCCTTTCAATTCCAGATCCATAACAATTACCTCGTGTGATTATTCAGTTCAGGCCAGATCGACAAACACGCTTTTGGTCTCGGTGTAGGCATCGATCACGTTCTTACCCATTTCCCGGCCCCAGCCGGATTGCTTGTAGCCGCCGAATGGCGAGGCCGCATCGACCACGTTCCAGCAGTTGACCCACACCGAGCCCGCCTTGAGTTGCGCCGCCACGCGATGCGCCGAGCGCAGGTCGCGGGTCCACAGGCCGGCCGCAAGGCCATAGGGCGAATCGTTGGCGCGCAGCACCAGGTCATCGATTTCGGTCCAGCTCATTACCGTCAGCACCGGGCCGAAGATTTCTTCGCGGGCGACGCAGGCCGCCTCGGCGCGATCCAGGAACACACTGGGCGCAATGAAGTGGCCACGCTCCAGGTGGGCCGGACGCCCGCCACCGCAGATCAGTTCGGCGCCCTCTTCCTGGCCGCGTTGCAGGTAGCCCTTGACCGTCGCCAGCTGGCGCCCGGAAACCAGCGGGCCCATGCTGCTGGCCGGGTCCAGGCCATTGCCGAGGACATGGGCGGCGGCGTGCCGTTCGAGTTCTTCGAGGACCTGGTCCAGCACGCTGGCGTGCACGTACAACCGCGAGGCGGCGGTGCACACCTGGCCCTGGTTGTAGAAAATGCCATCGGCGGCGCCTTTGGCGGCGCGCACGATATCGGCGTCGGGCAGGATGATGTTCGGCGACTTGCCGCCCAGTTCCAGCGAGACCTTTTTCATGTTGCGCGTGGCCGCTTGCGCGATCAGCCGGCCGACCTGGGTCGAGCCGGTAAAGGCGATCTTGTCCACATCGGGATGCTCCGCCAGCGGCGCACCGGTTTCGGCGCCAAGGCCGGTGACCAGGTTGACCACGCCGGCCGGGAACCCCGCCGCCTCGATCAACTGCACCAGGCGGATCGCAACCAGCGGCGTTTGTTCGGCAGGCTTGAGCACCGCGACGCAACCGGTGGCCAGCGCCGGGCCGAGCTTCCACACGCACATGTTCAGCGGGAAGTTCCACGGCACGATCAGGGCGCAGACCCCCACCGGTTCACGCAGGGTGTAGTTGAGCATCGGCGCGCCGCTGGCCGGTGAAACGGGCAAGGTGCTGCCTTCGATTTTGGTCGGCCAGCCGGCGAAGTAGCGCAGGATGGTGGCGGCGCTGGCCGCTTCACCGCGCGCTGCAGCAATCGGCTTGCCGTTTTCCAGGGTGATCAGCTGCGCCAGTTCTTCGCGGTGCTGGTCCAACAGGTCCGCCAGGCGGAACAGCAGCAGGCCGCGCTGGGCCGGTGACTGCAACGACCAGGCGCCGTTGAACGCCGAACGCGCGGCGGCAACGGCGGCGTCCACGTCCCGTGCACCGCCCTGGGCCACTTCGGTCAGGGTGTCTTCGGTGGCCGGGTTTTCCACCGCAAAACGGCGGCCATCGGCAGCATCCTGCCAAGTGCCACCGATAAACAGGCGACCCGGCTGGGACAGAAAAGCCTGGACGGCGGGTAGTACTTCAAACAGCTTCATGGTCGACTCCTTCACAGCGCCATTTCGATCAGGCAAGGCCCGCCGTCGGCATTTGCATTGGCCAGCGCCCGTTGCAGTTCGGCATTGGTGTGCACCGTGCTGGCTGGCACGCCGTAGCCTTTGGCCAGGGCTTTCCAGTCAATGCGCGGGCTGTCGAGCACCGTCAGCTTCAGGGCTTCAGGTCCCAGTTCGGTCATGCCGAAACGACGCAACTCGTTCTGCAGAATCGCGTAGCGGTGGTTGGCGGCAATCAGGATCACCACTGGCAGTTGCTCGCGGGCAATGCTCCACAGGGTTTGAATGGTGTACTGGGCACTGCCGTCCGATTGCAGGCAGTACACGCGGTTGCCGCGCTCGGCCAGGGCGGCGCCGAAGCCCACCGGGATACCCTGGCCGATCGCGCCACCGGTGTTGGTCAGTACCCGGTGCCGAGCGGCGCGGGCCGAAGCGGTGAAGAACGGATAGCCGCAGGTGCCGCCTTCCACGGAGACAATGCTGTCGTCCGGCAGGGCGGCAGCCAGCAACTGGCCCACCGACTGTGGGGTCAGCTCGGCGTGACCGGGCGGCAGTTCGATGCCCTGGGGCGTTGGCACATACGCGGGTGCATCCAGGGCGTCGGCCAATGCCGTCAGCGCGCCGGCCACATCGTCACCGACATCGGCCAACGCCAGCAGGCGCTCACGTTCGGCCAGGCGCGACGGGATGCCTTCGTAGCCGAAGTAGCTGATGGGCTCCGGCACGCCGGCGCACACCACCCGGTCGTATTGTTCGAGGATTTCAATCGCCACTTCCGGGAAGTACGGCAGGCGGTCCAGGTCCGGCAGGCCACCGCCACGGTAGCTCAGGCGTGGAAAGGTCTCGGCGAACAGACGCACGCCCGGCAGTTGCGCCAGGCGCCCCGCCGCTTCCAGGCCGGCAACCGACAAGCCTTCGTCGCCGACGATAAACACCAGGCGCAGGCCGTCACGCAGGGCCTTGGCCACGCTCTCGATGCGGTCGCCGGCAAAGCGCCGGACCGGCGGGCGGATCGGGGCGAATACACCGCTGTGGGTCACGGCATGGGCTTGCAGGTCCATGGGCAGGATCAAACTGGCGATCTGCCCCTTGGCCTGCCAGGCCGCGCGCATGGCTTCCTGCAGATCCTCGCCCACCCCCGACGCCGTGCGCGAGGTGCGCACCCAGCCGGAGACCGCGCCTGCCAGGGCCTGGATATCACTGGCCAGCGGCGGGTCGTAGTTGACGTGCCAGGAGGCGTGATCGCCGATCACGTTGACGATGGGGGTGTTGGCGCGACGTGCGTTGTGCAGGTTGGCGATGCCGTTGGCGAACCCGGGCCCCAGATGGGTCAGGGTCATGGCCGGTTTGCCGGCAATCCGGCCATAGCCGTCCGCCGCGCCGGTGCAGACCCCTTCAAACAACGACAACACCGGCTTGAGTGCAGGTGCGCTGGCCATCGCCGCCACCAATGGAATTTCGGTGGTTCCGGGGTTGGCGAAGCAGTACTCGATACCGCTTGCCGCAGCCGCATTCACTATCAGTTGCGCACCATTCATTTTCAGCCCTCTTGCTTGAGCGTTTGCAGTGATGAGATTTATCACACACAAAAATTCAATCAACAAGCATTTTATTTTGATTTGTCTCACTTAGTGAGATTTATGTGTTTTTTTGACGACCCAAAAAGCACAAAAGATTGCGTTTTTCTTTCACTGCGGTAGTGTTGCGCCAGCGGAACGCAGCACGTGCCCCTCCCCTTTTTAGGAACGAAATGAGCAGCCTGAGCAAATTGCTGAGCGTCCTGGACCTGTTCGGCCCACAGACATTGAAGATCGACCCCGACACCATCGCCGAGCGCATGGGCCTGTCACGGGCCACCGTGTACCGCTACGTCAAGGACTTGTGCGATGCCGGCCTGCTGACCCGCGTGGATGCCGGCAGCTATGGCCTGGGCCCACGGGTGATCGAGCTGGACTGGAAGATGCGTCAGTACGACCCAATCCTGCTCGCCGGGCGCGAGCTGATGCACGAGTTGTCCGCGCAAACGGGCCTGGCGGTGTTTGCCAGCGTGTTTTATGACGGGCGCATCATCAACACCTACATCGCCGAGCCCACCGACACCTATCACTTTGCGTTCGGGCGTGGGCAACCGTTGCCGTTCTTTCGCGGCGCGCAGTCGAAGGTGTTGATCGCCTACCAGAAAGGCCGTCGCCTGCAACGCCTGTTCGACGAGCACCTGGCCAACGACCCCGCCAGCCCCTACGACTGGGCGGGGTTCAACAAGGCCGCGAAAAAGATCCGCAAGGACGGCTACTGCCTGACCCACGATGAGCTCAACCTGGGCCTGACCGGTATCGCCGCGCCCATCATCCAGACCGACCTGGACGAAGTGGTCGGCAGCCTGTCGGCCGTCGGCAGCACGCAAAGCTTCAAGCTGCTGCGCCAGGAAACCGTGATCGAGATGGTCATGGACACCACGCGACGGATCGCCGACAACATGCGCAACCCGCCTACCACCAGAACGGCATAGGTATCCCAACGCCGTACCCAGCCATGCTCAGAACGGTACGGCCACGGTCACCTGGCTGTACACATTGGTGCCATTGCCCCCCACCTGATTACCGCCCGTGGTCGCGTCCTTCTCGGGCTTGTACAGGCCGACCAGCGGGGTGACGATCAGGTGCGGGTTGACCGCCCATTCGGCATACAGGTCCAGTTCCCGGGCATTGAGGTTGATTGCATCGCGCTTGCGCACGGTGTCGAAATCGAAGAACAGCGCACCCAGGGTCAGGGTTTCCAGCGGGGTCGCCTTCAACCCGACATGCTGGACCCGTGTATTGCTGTTGAACGGCCCCGAGTAGTTGCTGGCGACTTCGCCTTGCAGCCAGGTGCCGTACCCCAGGCTCTGGCCGGTGAACAACGAGTCCCACTTCTGTGAGTAGCGCGCATAACGGTACGTGAGTTTGGGCGACCAGGCGCTATCGGCAAAGGTATAGCCTGCCTCGCCGTACCAGGCGTTTTGCGGGCCGGCGTCCTTGTCCTGCCAGGCGTACTCGAATGCCAGGCTGACGTTCTTGACGCCCGCATCGCCCTCACCGCGCACGCTGTAGACATTCATGCCCTTGCGCTGGCGCTGGAAGTCACTGGCCCATTGATCGTTCACGTTGATGCCGTGGATCCAGGTCAGCCCGATCGTCCCCGGCTGGGCGGTGTAGTCCAGCGTACCGGCGGCCAGTTCGGTTTCAGCCTGGGCGCGGTTGTCGGACTTCAACCACAGCAGGCTGCCATGCAGGCCGTCCTGCCCACCCAGGCGCACATACGCGGTCTGGTCGAACGCATGCCGCGCCGCCAGGTAGAACGCCCCCCCGCGGTTCAGCTTGCCATCGGCGGGGCCCTTGCCCAGGTTCGGCCCGTCATCGTTGATCAGGAACCCACGACCCAGCTTGACCACCTGGCGCCCAGCGGAAATATCCACGCCGTTCTTGCCCAGCGCCGGGAACAGATCGTCGGACCGCCAGCCGAGGTACGCGTCTTCAATCTTGGTGGTGCGCTCGGTGCCCAGGGTGTTGCCTGCCGGGTCGCCATCGCCCCAGGTAGCGGAACTGAGCAGTGCAAAGGCACCGTACGCGGTGCCGTTGCCGGCGAGGGCCTGGTCGCCACTCAAGCCATACTTGATAAAACCCTCGCGCCAGGTAGAACCGCCGGGCGTGCCGTCGTAGTTCTTGCGGCTGTTGAATTGCCCGAACACCGCGGTCATGTCGGCGTTGAGGTGACGACTGTCATCGCTGTACAGCTCATAGGCATGCGCGGACGGGAAGGCGCAAAGCACCAGGGTGCACGCCAGCGCGGAGCCGATAAGTGGAGGGTGCATGGCTCAGGCTCCTTGTGGTGGCTTGCGAACAAACAGCAATTGCTGACCGGTGAACTCCAGCAGGCCTTCCAGGCCGAACTCGACGCCAAACCCGGACATCTTGCTGCCGCCAAACGGCGTGTTCGGCTGGATCTGCGCATGGCAGTTGACCCACGCCACCCCACTCTCCAGGCGGCTGGCCAGGAGCTGGGCCTGTTCGACATCCGGCCCCCACACCGAGCCACCCAGGCCCATGTCACCGGCATTGGCGCGCCGCAGCACGTCTTCCACGTCGCGGTAGGCGATCAGCGGTAGCACGGGGCCGAACTGTTCTTCATCGACCAGGCGCTGACCGTCGGTGACGTCGGCCACCAGGGTGGGCGGGTAGAAAAAACCGGGGTGATCCAGGCGTGCGCCGCCGCACAGCACCCGCCCGCCGTTGGCCCGTGCGTCGTCGACCAGGGCTTCCACCAGCGCCAGCTGTTCCAGGTTCTGCACCGGACCGAAGGTTACCCCCGCCTCCAGGCCATCCCCCACCACCTGGCGCGCCGCGATCTGCGTCAGCGCCTCGGCGAAGGCCTGGTATTGCGACTCGTGGATATACAGGCGCTTGAGGGCGGCGCAGGTCTGCCCCATGTTGAGAAACGCCGCCTGGAAGATCGCCTCGGCCACCTCTTGCACCGGCGTGCCCGGCAGGATGATGCCCGCGTCGTTGCCGCCCAGCTCCAGGGTCAGGCGCTTGAGGTTACTGGCAGCGCCGCGCATCACGCTTTGCCCGGTGGCGGTGGAGCCGGTGAAGACAATCTTCTGGATGCCTGGATGCGCCGTGATTGCGCTGCCGAAGCCTTGCTCGCCCGTCACGCAATTGATCACGCCGTGGGGCACATGGCGGGCGATGATATCGATCAGGCCCAGGGTGCTCAGCGGCGTCAGGCTCGACGGTTTGCTGATCACGCAATTACCGGCCCGCAATGCCGGCATGATGTGCCACACGGCGATCATGAACGGCCAGTTCCACGGCGTGATCGAGGCCACTACGCCCAAGGGTTTGCGGTGCAACTCGATGCGTTGGGTGGGGGTGTCTTCCACCAGCTCCACGGCAATGTCTTGCCCCGCCGCGTAGCGGGTCCAGGCGGCCGCGCCCATGACTTCGGAAAACGCCAGTTCCAGCGGTTTGCCTTGTTCCTGCACGATCAGCCGGGCCAGTGCATCGGCCTCCCGTTCGATATCCGCCGCAATCGCCAGCAGGCGTGCGCTGCGGTCGGCGTGGCTGCTGTGGCGCCAGCTTTTGAACGCCGCCTGCGCGGCCTGCACCGCCTGGTCGAGTTGCCCCAAAGAACCTGCCGGGCAGTGAGCGAACACCGCCCCGGTGGCCGGGTTGACCACCTCGAACCGCCCCTGCTCACCGGCCACCAGGGCCCCGTTGATAAGCATCTTGTAGTTGTGCATTTGCAACCTTCCTTTCACACGCTGGCGGGCCTGGCCGAAGGACGGCAGGCCGGTTTTATCTGGATGATCGGGTGTGGCTCAGAGCTTGTGGCTGCCCAACGCGTGGAAGCGCTGCGGCGAGAGTTTGCGCAAGCGTGCGGCGAGGTAAACCCCGATGATCAGGGCTACGGGGATGATCGCGCACAGGCCATAGGACAGGAGCTTGCTGGCCCCGGTCAGCACGTCGAAGTGCACCACCGCCAGCACCAGCACCGACACCAGGGCCAGGCTGGAGAAAACGGGGAGGATACGCCCACGCCAGAGCCCGACGTCCAGTTCGGGATGACGCTGGAAGTACACGCACACCGCCACCGACGTCAGCGCCATCAGCAGGATGACGCACAGGGTCGCCAGATTGGACAGCCAGGCGAACAGTTGCAGGATCGGATCGGCATCCATGGCGGCGAAAATCAGCACCACCACTGCCGCGATCAGGCTCTGCAAGGCCGAGCCCATGTGCGGGCTCTGGTGCACGCGATGGGTGGTGCCCAGCAGGCTGTGCAGCAACCCATCGCGGCCAATCGCATAGAAGTAACGCGCGGCGGCGTTGTGGAACGCCAGCAGCCCGGCGTAGATACTCACCATGAACAGCACGCGGATGACCTGGGTCAGGTGCGGGCCGACAAAATGGTCGGACATGCCGTAGATAAAGGTCGTCGGGTCCTGCAAGGACTGCAACAGCGGCACGATCTTGTCCGCGCCGACGCCCACCACCATCGACCACACCGACAACGCGTAGAACCCGCCGATCAGCAGCACCGAACAGTAGGTGGCAATCGGAATGGTGCGTTGCGGGTTCTTCGCCTCTTCGCCGTAGATGGTCGTGGCCTCGAAGCCGATGAACGCCGCGAAGCAGAACAGCAGGCCAATGGACGGCGTGCCGCTGAATACGTGATGGCTGCTGAACGACGCCAGGTTGACGCCACTGTCACCGCCTGACCTGAGGATCGCGAAATCCAGGATCAGGATCGCCAGGTACTCGGCAATCACCACCACCGACAACACCCGCGCCGACAGGTCGATCTTGCGATAGCCCAGTATCGCCACGCTGGCCATCGCCAGCAGCGAGTACGCCCACCACGGCAACTCCAGGCCGAACACACTGGCCATGGTGCCGCTGACCACCCCGCCGAACATGCCATACAAGCCGACCTGCAGGATGTTGTAGGCAAACATCGCCAGCACCCCCGCCGCCCCGCCGGCCAAGCCACCCAGGCCACGGGAGGTAAAGGCATAAAAGCCGCCTGCATTGGTCAGGTGCTTGGACATGGTGGTGTAACCCACCGAGAACGCCAGCAGCACCAGCAGGGCCAGGATCAGCAATGCCGGGGTACCGGCGCCGTTGCCAAGCATGATGCCAATCGGAAAGCCACCGGCGATCACGCTCAACGGGCTCGCCGCCGACACCACAAAGAAAATGATGAAGCCCACGCCCAGGGCGCCACGCTTGAGCTCCGTGGAGCTGTTGACCGGGAGAGATACGCTCATGTTGTTGACCTTATTGTATGAGGCAGTCGCTGTTGGATTGGGCCCGATCAAACGGCATCGGTGCCCTCTGGCGTTGTTGTTTTGGTTGCACGCTGAATTTGATCCTATGCCCGCCCCTGAGCCGCTCGCTATCCCAAATCGGTAGCATCCGAAGCGCCGCCCCAAAACAGGTCAAGCCACCCATGGCGTGCCCACAGCGTTTGCCGATTCGGGATAGCCGCTTATCGCGTCCCGCCGCATGCTCGCGTCACCCCGCCCTTCTCCCGGATGCCTTGCGTAGGAACCTCAGCCATGCGTTCAATTCACCTCACCCTCCAATGGCGCATCACCCTGCTGAGCGGGCTGTGCCTGCTGGTGGTGGTCGGCGCGCTGATCGGTGCCGGCCTGTACCAGAATCAACAGAGCGCCGATCTGCTCAAGCAGCAGAGCAGTCACCTGCTGGGGCAAGCCGCCGAGGCGCGCCTGCAGGCCCAGGCCGTTGCCCATGGCCAACACGTGGAGCGCTTTTTCAATGACAGCGCCCTGGTAGGCGAAGGGTTCGCCGAGCAGGTCCTGCAACTGCGCGAGCAAACTCTCGAGGGCCGCCTCAGCGCCGCGCAATTGCGCGAAGCGCTGGTCAGCGTGACCCGCCAGGCCCTGCTCAAACAGCAGCACGTGCTCGGCCTGTACGTGGTGCTGTTGCCTGGCGCGCTGGCCGGCGCAGACGCCGAGTTTGTCGGGCAACGCGCCCTGGCCGGCAATGAAACCGGGCGCTTTGCGTTGTACTGGTCACAGAGCCTGCCGGGGCAGCTGGTGCAGGATGTGCTGACCGAAGAACAGATCACCGCCAACCATGCGCTCCCCGGCGCCGACCCGGACACCGATTGGTACCGCTGCCCCCAGACGCAACGGCGCACCTGCGTGGTGGAGCCCTACACCAGCCAAGTGGAAGGCCGCGATGTACTGATGAGCAGTATTTCCGTGCCGCTGATCGCCAACGGCCAGGTACTCGGCGTGGTCGGCATGGACGTCAGCCTCGACACCCTGCAAAAGCTCGCCGCCCAGTTGGGCCAGGATTTGTATTCGGGCGCCGGCGAAGTCAGCATCCTGTCGCCCGCCGGCCAGATCGCAGGACGCAGCGGCGCCGTCGCGGGGGACACTGTCGATATCCGCCAGCCCCTGCAGGTGGTGGACGGCAACCCCGGCTGGCACCTGCAAATCAAAGTGCCGCAAGCCCTGGTGCAGGCCCCCGCCCGGCAGATGCAACGCGAGCTGGACAGCAAAAGCCGCGCCGCCAACGGTTTCAACCTTGGCCTGGGCCTGCTCGCCAGCGGCCTGGGTATGCTGCTGATCTGGGTGACCGCCTACGGCGTGACACGCCCACTGCTCAAGATGGTCGAATTGCTGGATGCCATCGTCGAAGGCGACGGCGACCTCACCCAACGCTTGCCCGCCGGGCGGCGCGACGAACTGGGCAGGCTGGCCGGTGGCTTCAACCGCTTCCTGGACACCTTGCAACCGATGATTCGCGCCATTCAAACCGCCGCCCGCGACACCCGCGACAGCGCCGACACCTCCTCGGGGGTTGCCCGCGACGTCAGCACCGGCATGCAACGCCAGTACCGCGAAGTGGAGTTGGCGGCCACCGCCCTGCATGAAATGAGCGCCAGTGCCCAGGAGGTGGCGCGCCACTCCCACAGCGCCGCCGATGCCGCCACCGCCGCCGAAAGCGCGAGCCGATCAGGCCAGGCGGTGTTCGCCACAGCCGAGCGCAGCATCGAGGCCCTCGATCAGCGCCTGGACGCCACCCTCCAGCACGTCACCGCCCTCGCCGACAGCAGCCGCCAGATCGGCCAGGTGCTGGATGTCATCAGCAGCATTGCGCAGCAGACCAACCTGCTGGCGTTGAACGCCGCCATCGAGGCCGCCCGGGCCGGCGAGCAAGGGCGGGGTTTCGCGGTGGTGGCCGATGAGGTCAGGCACTTGGCGAGCAACACCCAACGCTCGGTGGAACAGGTACGCACGGTGATCGAAACGCTGCAACAGCTGAGTGAGGACGTGGTGCACAGCACCCAACTGAGCCGTGATCAAGCCAGCGGCAGCGTGGTCCAGGTGCAACAGACCCGCGCCGCGCTGGCGGATATTTCCCAGGCCGTGGACGTGATCGAACAGATGAACCAACAGATTGCCAGCGCGGCCCTGGAGCAAAGCACAGTGGTGGACGACATCAGCCACCGGGTCAGCGATATCCGAGGCATCAGCGAAACCCTCAGCCAGCGCATGCACGAGGCCTCGAAGGCCAGTGATGCACTGCGCGAAATGGCCAGTCACCAGCAGCAGCTGGTGGGCCATTTCCGGGTTTGACGGGGGAGGAGCCAGCCGCAGGGCACGCCTTAGAGCTTGTGGCTGCCCAACGCCCGGAAGCGTTCCGGCGACGCCTTGCGCAAGCGGGCCGCCAGGTACACACCGCCCAGCAGGGCCAGGGGAATGATTGCGCAGAGGCCATAGGACAGGAGCTGGCTGGCCCCGGTCAGCACATCGAAGTGCACCACCGCCAGCGCCAGCACTGCGAACAGGGCCAGGCAGGAGAAACCGGGGAAAATCCGTGCACGCCAGATCCCCACCTTGAGTTCGGGATGGCGCCGGAAGAACGCCAACACCGCGACGGAAGTCAGCGCCATCAGCAAGATCACGCACAACGTGGCCAGGTTCGACAGCCAGGCGAACAATTGCAGGATCGGGTCGGCATCCATCGCAGCAAAAATAAGCACCACCACTGCAGAAATCAGGCTTTGCAAGGCCGAGCCCATGTGCGGGCTCTGGTGCACGCGATGGGTGGTGCCCAGCAGGCTGTGCAGCAACCCATCGCGGCCAATCGCATAGAAGTAACGCGCGGCGGCGTTGTGGAACGCCAGCAGCCCGGCGTAGATACTCACCATGAACAGCACGCGGATGACCTGGGTCAGGTGCGGGCCGACAAAATGGTCGGACATGCCGTAGATAAAGGTCGTCGGGTCCTGCAAGGACTGCAACAGCGGCACGATCTTGTCCGCGCCGACGCCCACCACCATCGACCACACCGACAACGCGTAGAACCCGCCGATCAGCAGCACCGAACAGTAGGTGGCAATCGGAATGGTGCGTTGCGGGTTCTTCGCCTCTTCGCCGTAGATGGTCGTGGCCTCGAAGCCGATGAACGCCGCGAAGCAGAACAGCAGGCCAATGGACGGCGTGCCGCTGAATACGTGATGGCTGCTGAACGACGCCAGGTTGACGCCACTGTCACCGCCTGACCTGAGGATCGCGAAATCCAGGATCAGGATCGCCAGGTACTCGGCAATCACCACCACCGACAACACCCGCGCCGACAGGTCGATCTTGCGATAGCCCAGTATCGCCACGCTGGCCATCGCCAGCAGCGAGTAAGCCCACCACGGCAACTCCAGGCCGAACACACTGGCCATGGTGCCGCTGACCACCCCGCCGAACATGCCATACAAGCCGACCTGCAGGATGTTGTAGGCAAACATCGCCAGCACCCCCGCCGCCCCGCCGGCCAAGCCACCCAGGCCACGGGAGGTAAAGGCATAAAAGCCGCCTGCATTGGTCAGGTGCTTGGACATGGTGGTGTAACCCACCGAGAACGCCAGCAGCACCAGCAGGGCCAGGATCAGCAATGCCGGGGTACCGGCGCCGTTGCCAAGCATGATGCCAATCGGAAAGCCACCGGCGATCACGCTCAACGGGCTCGCCGCCGACACCACAAAGAAAATGATGAAACCCACGCCCAGGGCGCCACGCTTGAGTTCCGTGGAAGGGTTGACCGGGAGAGATACGCTCATGTTGTTGACCTTATTGTATGAGGCAGTCGCTGTTGGATCGGCGCAGTCAACCGCTCACCGTCACCGAGTCGCTTATCGTTGTTGTTGCACGCTGGAATCGATCCTATGCCTGCCAACGAACGTCGCGGTAGCCCAAATCGGTCACGCACGTCCTCACCTTGCGCAAGCAGCGAAGGTGCTCTCAGGTCGTTCAAAATCGGTGAAGGCTCAGCCGCGCGCAAAACCGCTGATGGCGGCGCGGGCCGTCTGGGACGGCAGCTCGGCGAACAGTTCCTGGTACTCCGCGGCAAAATGGCTCAGGTGGTAAAAACCCCACTGGGCAGCGGCATCGCCGATGGAGAGGTCGCAGGCACGGGTCGACATCAAGGCCCGGCGCACGCCGTTGAGCCGCACCGAGCGCAGGTAGTTCAGCGGCGTGGTTTCGGCCACCGCACGGAAGCTGTTCTGCACGGTGCGCCGACTCACCTGGAGCCGCTGGCACAACTCGATCACGCTGGGCACGTTGATCATTTCCGTGGTGGTCAGGCGGTGGCATTTCTCGACAATGAAACTGCGCGTAGAGCTGGGGCTGCGCTGCTGCTTGTCACAGGCCGGATCGGTCATCAGTTGCAGCAGCTCACCGAGCATCGCCTGTTCCAGCACCATCTCTCGCTCCCGATCGCGCGTGCTGTCGAGGTCATCGTCGGCCAGGGCCTGGGAGAACAACGCGAGCAATCGGCGGCGCGCCTGGGCGAAACGCTGGGGCGACACCTTGATCACCGGCTGGCGCAGCAGCTGGTTGAGTTCCTTCGCCGACGCGGTCTGCTCCAGCGCCTGCTCGAACAGCTCACGCTCGAAGGTGATGGACAGCAGCTCCATGCCCATCGGCATGTGGAACATGAACTCCTCGCCACCGTGCAGGAAGAACAGGCTGCTGTCGTCCACGTCGCGCCCCTGCATGCGGATCGAACCGGGCACGTTGATCGGCACCGCGAAGCACATCTTGCCCCGAGGGGCCACGCCGTTCTGCACCACACGCTGGTTGATCTGTTCGAGGAACAAGTGGCAGCCGGCGGTCGTCAGCTGCATCAGTGTGCTTTCGGCGGAGCCGGCGGTCAGCTGGCTGTAGTCCTGGCTCCACTGCTGGACGGTGGCTGCATGCACATGGATATCGCGAAAATGGCTGATCGTCTGATTTTTCATGGAGTCGCAAGCCTCTGCCAGAAATTCTTGTTTTTTGATCGCCGCTGCGCTCGATAGTCGCACATAGCACACGTCCTGCAAATCGTTTGTGGGATAGCCGGCGGGCTGGAGCAGGCACGTGTATAGGTGCCGATTCGGGATACCGGTCAGGAACGCGCACCGGAGATGATCGGCACACGTAAATCGACCTGTCAGAGAGACCGTCATGAGTGAAGCCACACTAGAATCCCTGCACTTCGCGGATGCCCCGCGCATCCTCTCCAGCGCCCTGCCCGGCCCCAAGGCCAGCGAAGCCCTGGCGTTGTCGGCGCGCACCGAGTCGATGGCCCGTGGCGGCGGGCGCATGCCGGTGGCCATGGACCGTGCGTTCGGCGCAACCTTCAAGGACCCGGACGGCAATACCTACATTGACCTGTCCGCTGGCGTCGGCGTCAGCAGCGTGGGCCGTTGCCACCCCAAAGTGGTGCAGGCCATCCGCGAACAGTCCGAAGTGCTGATGCATGCCCTGGAAATCAACAGCACCCGGCGCACCGAGCTGGCCGCCAAGATGTCCGAGATCGCGCCGGACGGCTTGCGTGGTGACTGCATCACCTTTTTCACCCAAAGCGGCAGCGATGCACTGGAAGCCGCGATCAAGTTCGCCAAGCGCATCACCGGGCGGCACCAGATCATTGCTTTCCACGGCGGCTACCACGGCGTGTGGAACGCATCGGGCGCGCTGACCACCGGCACAGCCTACCGCAAAGGCTACGGCGCGCAGATGGGCGGTGTGATTCACGCGCCCTACCCGTATGCCTACCGTTTCCCGTTCGACACCACCCACAAGAGCGCCGAGCAGATCGCCGGCGACTACGTGGACTACCTGCTGAACACGCCCTACACCGCCGCCGATGATGTGGCCGCAGTGATCGTGGAACCGGTACAGGGCGAAGGCGGCTACGTGCCGCCTTCGCCGGAGTTCCTGCAACTGCTGCGCAAGGCCTGCGACCGCAGCGGCACCTTGCTGATCGTCGATGAAGTGCAATCCGGCGCCGGGCGCACCGGCAAGATGTGGGCGGTGGAACACTCGGGCGTGAAACCGGACATGCTCACCTTCGGCAAAGGCATCGGCAGCGATCTGCCGATGGCCGGCCTGATCATGCGCTCGGACCTGGCGGCAAAGATTCCCGATGGCTCGATGCCCAACACGTTCGCCGCCAACTCGCTGTCGGCGGCCGTGGCGCTGACCAACATCAGCATCCTGCAGGACCCTGAACTGGACCTGCTCAACCGTGCCCATGCGCTGGGCCTGGAAGCCCAGGCCTACATTCGCGGCTTCAACAGCCCACTGGTCGGCGAAGTGCGCGGGCGCGGCCTGATGATCGGTATCGAATTGGTCGAAGACCCAGTCACCAAGGCGCCCCTGGCGGGTGAAAAGATCGGCCAGCTCATGGGCTACCTGCTCAACCACGGCGTGCTGATGATTCCCTGCGGTCGCTACAGCAACGTGATGCGCGTGATGCCGTCGCTGACCATCTCCCGTTCGCTGTTCTTCAAGGCACTGGACATCTTCGGCGACGCCCTGGCCGCCCTCAAGGCATGACTCATGGAGCGCAACATGACTGAACACTTGAATCACTTCATCGCCGGCGCGTCGCTTGAAGCCTCCGATGGACGCCGCATCGACCTTATCGATCCGGTCACGGAACAGGTCTACGCCCGTTCGGCACGCGGCACGGCCGACGACGTCAACCGCGCCGTGGGTGCTGCGCTCGAGCAACTCGAACGCGGCGCCTGGAGCCAACTCGACGGCGCCCAGCGTGGCCGGCTGCTGTCGAAACTGGCGGATCTGGTAGAGCGCGACAGCGAACGGCTCGCCGACCTGGACGCCAACGCCATCGGCCGCTCCCCCATCGAGCCGCGCCGCATGGACCTGCCCAATGCGATCGCCCACCTGCGCGCCGCCGCCGGCTGGGCCAACCAGCTCGAAGGACGCACCATCCCCACCGGCGGCTACTTCGGCACCCGCACCCTCTCGTACACCGTACGTGAGCCGGTGGGGGTGGTCGGCGCTATCGTGCCGTGGAACTCGCCATTGATGATCACGGTCTGGAAGCTCGCCGCGTTGCTGGCGGCAGGCTGCACCGTGGTGGTCAAGCCATCGGAAGAGACCCCGCAGTCGGCCCTGCACCTGGCGGCGCTGGCGCAGGAAGCGGGTTTCCCGGACGGTGTGATCAACGTGGTCACAGGCTACGGCGCCGAAGTGGGCCGCGCCCTGTGCGAACACCCACACGTCGCCAAGATCAGCTTCACCGGCAGCCCCGAGGCCGGCCGCGAGATCCAGCGCACTGCCGGCGTGCTGTTCAAGCGCGTGGCCCTGGAACTGGGCGGCAAGAGCCCGCAGATTGTCTTCGACGACGCCTCCTTCGATGACGCCTTGCGCGGTTGTGCCCTTGGCCTGTTCGCCAACCAGGGCCAGGTGTGTGCGGCCGGTTCGCGCATCCTCGTCCAGCGCAGCCTCGCCGAGCGCTTCGGCGCGGCGCTGGCCGAAGCGGCCCAGGCGGTCAACGTGGGCGACCCGCGCCAGCCCGGCGTACAGATGGGGCCAGTGGCCAAGAAAGCGCAGTTCGATCGCGTCAACCGCTACATCCAGCTGGGCATCGACCAGGGCGCTACGCTGCTGGCCGGCGGCGTGTCCACCCCTGCACGCGGCTGGTTCGTGCGCCCGACGATCTTCGCCAACGCCCGCAACGACATGGCGATTGCCCAGGACGAGATCTTCGGCCCGGTGGGCACGCTGATCCCCTTCGACACGGAAGACGAGGCCATCGCGCTGGCCAACGACTCCACCTATGGCCTCGCCGCCACGGTGTGGACCACCGACCTGGTGCGTGCGCACCGTGTCGCCGCAGCGATGAAAGCCGGCGCGGTGGGCATCAACTGCTGGAGCCCGCTGGACGCCAACCTGCCCTGGGGCGGCGTCAAGACCAGCGGAATCGGACGTGAAGGCGGCTTCAGTGGCGCGCTGGCCTACACCGAAGAGAAGGTGATCACCGTACTGATGCCCGGCTGAGCCAGCGCACTGAGCGAGCCACCCTCGATATCGCCAGGGTGGCTCACTCAACGGTGCATTTTTGATGATCGTTGGAGAGACCGTGATGAACCCAGAAAACCCAACCATAATCGATCGTTATCCAACATCCCTGCGCCTGCTGCACTGGGTGCGCGCTGTGCTCGTCGTCGGCCTGCTGTGGGCCGGCTGGCACATGACCGGTATGAATGATGAAGTGGCGAGCAAATTCGAGCTCTATTACCCCTGGCACAAATCCTTTGGGGTGCTGGCGTTCCTGCTGGTGTTGACACAGATCGCCGTGCGCTCGCGCACTCCGAATATTCCGCAACCGCTGCAAACCCTGGAACGCTACGAACAGGTGTTATCCCGACTGACCCAACGTGCGATGTATGCGCTGTTGGTGATCGTGCCGCTGATGGGCTACTCCATGTCGAGCACCTTCACCATGAGCGACGGTGTGTTCTTTTTCGGGGTCAACCTGCCCGAGTTGTTGCCGAAGAATGACGACTGGTTCGTGGTGTTCCAATGGCTGCACAAAACACTCGCCTATACCCTGCTGGTGCTGATCGTGTTGCACATCGCAGGGGCGCTCAAGCACCGCTTCTACGACAAAGACCCGCGCAACGACGTGCTGCGCCGCATGCTCTGAAACAACCAGGCGTCGGCGCCAGGCGCCGACGCCCTTCCCTTCTAGAACATCACCCAGACAATGAACTGCATGTAGGTGTTGGTCGACGCACTGCCACTTTGCAGACCGCCATTGCCCAACCACTTCTCGGGTTTGTAGAAGCCGATCAGCGGTGACAGCGTGATGTTATCCGTCACCATCCAGTCCAGGAACAGGTCGACCTCGCGGGCGCTGAAATCCCGCTCCTGCTTGCGGGAAAGCTGGTGGTAATCGAAGGCCATCGCATTGAGGGTCAATGTATCGGTGGGCCGGACGGAGAG
The DNA here is from genome assembly GCF_019823005.1 of Pseudomonas sp. DR208. Lineage (NCBI taxonomy): Bacteria > Pseudomonadati > Pseudomonadota > Gammaproteobacteria > Pseudomonadales > Pseudomonadaceae > Pseudomonas > Pseudomonas sp. DR208. Next base: position 2,528,792 of record NZ_CP081944.1, on the reverse strand, counting down.
CAGCACATCGTTGATCCGCATGTTCGAGGTCACGGAACCGGCGTAATTCGTCGCTATCTCACCTTGGTAGCGTTTGCGGTAGCCACCCTGGAACAGGAAATCCCAGCCTTCGGAATAACGCGAATAGCGATAACTCACGGTCGGCTGCCATTTGACGTCGGCGAAGGTATAGCCCGCGTCGAAGAACATCGCCCGCTGCGAGCCGGAACGCTTTTCCTGGCGCGCCACTTCGAAGGCAAAGTCGGCATTCTCGATCCCGGCATTGCCCTGCCCGCGCAGGCTGTAGATGTTCATGCCCTTGCGCTCGAGCCGATCACCGAAGGCGTAGCGCTCCTCCACATCCAGGCCGCGAACGTAGGTAGAGCCGATGGAGCCGAGGGGTGTGGTGTAGTCAACCGTGGCCGCCGCCACTTCGGTCTTGGACTGTCCGGGGTTATCCGATTTCAGCCAGATCAGGCTGCCGTGAAGGCCATCCTTGCCACCCAACTTGAGCACCGCCGTGTTGCCGAACGCCAGGCGCTGGCCCAGGTAGAACGCGCCGCCACGGTTGAAGCGCCCGTCACGCACACCCTCGATGGGGCTGAAGGCATTGCCGGGGTTGAAGCCATCGTCGGTGATCAGGAAACCGTCCACCGTCACCAGCTGGCGGCCGAAGGAAAAGTCGACGCCGTCCTGGCCCAGGGCGGGCACCAGGTCACCTGAGCGCCAGCCCAGGAAGGCATCTTCCACCGCGGTGCGGCGCTCGTTGCCGGCAGTGATCGCACCGGTGTCGCCATCGCCCCAGGTGCCGGAGCTGAGCAGGCTGAACCCGCCGTAGACCGACCCGGCGATGAGCTTGTCCGTCGAGCCGTTGAGGCCATATTTGGCATAGCCTTCCTGCCAACGCATGCTGCCGGGCGCCTTCTGCGGGTCGCCGAGGTAGTTGCGGGTGCTGCCGAACCAGCCAAAGCCGGCGCCCAGTTCCGCGTTCAACAGCGTGCCGCCGTCGTCTTCGTTATAGAGCGTGTAGGCGTGGGCCTGCGGCTCGAAGGCACAGAGTGCAACCAGCGAAAGCAGGGGGGCATAGGGGGGGGTGCGCATGACGTCTCTCCTGTTTTTATATTTATGAGGCGAGACACGAGTGTTCCGATTGCGGCGTGCAGGCGTTAACCCAAATCAGCATGTGCGGGGCTGCTCAAAACATTCCCCCCTCCTCCCTCATTGGTTGCCGTTTTGGGCTACGGCCCGAGAACGCCATCCCCCTATGCTGGGCCCATAAGAACCATAAAAAAACCGAGGCACCCGTCATGAGCGTTTCATCCCCCTCCCCGCTGTTCCGTCAGGCGCTGTGTCTGCTGACTCTCACTGCCTGCAGCGTGCTGTCGTCGGTCGCCACCGCCCACCATTCGTTCGCCTTGTTCGACCAGACCCGCACGGTCACGGTCAAGGGCGTGGTGGAGCGCTTCGCCTGGACCAACCCCCACATCACCCTTTACCTCGATGCCGACGGGCCGCCGCCCCAGCGCTACAAGATCGAGACCGGCAGCGTCAACGCCTTGCAACGCACCGGCTGGAGCGCGGACTCGATCAAGGCCGGCGACATCGCCGAGGTGTCCTTCAAGCCCCTGAAAAACGGTGAACCCGGCGGGCTCCTTGTCGAGATCAAGATCGGCGACGTGGTGCTCTCGGGCGGCGGATAGATCGCCCCTGCCCTGCGCCACGACATCCGAACTGCATCGATCCGCCGCGTGGAGACACCCCATGAAACCGACACAAACCTTGCTCGCCCTGGCCGTGGTCCTTGTGACCTGCGCCGGCATCGGCAACGCCGCGACAACACCGAATAAACACCGCCCCGACATCAGCGGCACCTGGGAAAGAACCCCGGACGACTGGTTCGGCGAGAACCCGGACGACCCTGTGCACCCGGGCGGGCCGATGGACCTCAAGGCGCCCTACGCCGCCGAATACGCCGCACTCAAGAAGAAACAGGCGGCGGCCAACGAAGCCGGGACGCCGCTGGCCACCACCAGCTCACGGTGCCTGCCCGAGGGCATGCCGACACTGATGGCGGCGCTGTTCCCGATCCAGATCATCCACGACGACCAGGACGTGATCGTGCTCGGCGAGTACCTGCAACAGGTCCGCCGCATCCGCTTGAACCAGGCCATGCCGCCCAAGGAAAAGCTCGACCCGCTCTACCAGGGCCATTCCCGTGGGCACTGGGAAGGCGACACCCTGGTGGTGGAGACCCAGCGGGTGCGTACGGATGTGCGGTTCTATGACGTGCCCCATGGCCCGGACATGAAGATCACCGAACGCATCCGCCTGCGCGGGCCGGACCGCCTGGAAGACCAGGTGCTGATCGAAGACCCGCAGGTGCTTGCCACGCCCTATCGCTTCACCTTCGAGTACAAACGCTCCAGCTACGCCATCCAGGAGTACGTCTGCGAAAACAACCAGATCGTGATCGACAGCGAGGGCAAGGCGTCCCTCAGCCTTGAGTGAGGTTGACCGCATGGAACGCTCGATAATCCTCGGCGGCATGCTGCTATCGCTGGCCCTCACGGCAAACGCGTGGGCAGAAGTGCCACGCATGCCCACGGCGATTGCCATCCCGCCGTCGGGCCAGTTGCCGCTGTCGTCGGCCAGGCATCCCGGCACCGAATACAGCGACCTCGACAGGTACGGCTACACCGAGGAAGAGTTTTACCTGCAAGGCGTCGCCCCGGCCATTACCGCCGCGGGTCAAACCCTGCTGGAGGCCCCTTACACCACGCGCATCCTGGTGCGTAAGCCAACGGACCCGGCGCGGTTCAACGGCACCGTGGTGATCGAGCCGTTCAGTTGGTTCGGCGAGCGCGGTGCCGGCTGGATCCTGACCCGTGACTACCTGCTGCGGCGCGGCTATGCGTTTGTCGGGTACACCCTGAACCTCAACCAGCCGGCCGTTGATCCGAAGTTCATCGCGGACACCCCGGCGGCCGAGGCCGATGGGATTACCCAGTACGGGCGGATCGTGAACTTCGAGTTCATGCGCCGCTTCGACTTCGCACGGTACGCGCCGCTGGGTACCTATTACGACCCGCAACGTTTCACCCGGGGCAACGCGCCCGACCCGTTCGTGCCGCAATCCCAGGGCATCGGCGCGCAACTCGCGTTGCTGCTCAAGACCCCGGCGACACAAGGCCCACTGGCCGGCTTCGCCGTACAGCGCGTGTATGTGAACAGCTGGGCGGTGACCGCCCAGGTCTGGATGGACTACCTCGACCAGGGCCGCCACCAGCAATGGCGCATGCCCGACGACACACCACTGATCGATGCCTACATGACCGGCCGCATGGCCTATGGCGAAGTCGGTGGCGACGTGATCCGGCTGCCACGCCGGATGCCCGAGGGCGTGCCGTTCGTGACCGTCTACAGCCAGTCCGAACTGATGCATGACGTGCTCGAAGGCATCCCCCTGCCGCCGGACACCGACAGCCCGCAGGTGCGCTACTACGAAGTCACCGGCATGCCCCACCTGCGCCTGGCCGATCTCGGCACGCAGCATACCGAACGGTTCGCCGCCGATGTCGGCAAGGGCGACGACCCACGTTGCCAGACGCTGTACGACGAACCGGTGGAACTGGTGGTGTCGGCGCTGCTCGAGCGCATGGATCAATGGGTGCGCGAGGGCACCCCCATGCCCCGTGCGTCCCGGGTGGTGCGTGACGGCAAAGCCGCTGCGCGCGCGCCCTCCACCGGCAACCTGCTGGGCGGCGTGCGCCCGCCGTGGGTGCAGGTGCCCAGCGCGACTTACCTCACCGACCAGGAGACCGGCTGCGGGCTGATCTACGACACCAAGGTGCCTTATGCGAAGGACGTGCTTGGCCGGCGCTATGGAAACTTCAACCGCTACGCCCAGAAATTCGAAGAGGCCAAGGCCCAGTCGGTCAAGGAAGGCTACCTGCTTCCAGACGATGCGGCGGGCCTGCGCCCGATCGCCACGCCCCAAGACTTCTAACCCCACGAGGAAGGTACGCCGATGTCATCGTCACTCATCATTGCCTGGCTCTATGCGACGCCCTTGAGCACCGCCATCCGCGACGTCCTCTGGGTCATCCCCACGGTCCAGAGCATTCATATCATCGCCATCACCGTGCTGTTCGGCTCGGCGCTGGTCAGCGACCTGCGCCTGGCCGGGGTGCTCGCCACGGACGAGCCCTTGCGGGGTGTGGTGCGCCGCTACTACCCGTGGATGCGCAACGCCCTCATGGTCCTGCTCTTCACCGGGCTGATCATGATCATCGCCGAGCCCGACCGGGTACTCGTCAACACCACGTTCTGGCTGAAGATGGTCCTGGTGGTGACGGCGTTCACCCTGACGTTACTCCTGCGGCGCCCACTGCTGCGAGCCCCCGATGAGCGCGAAACGCGCCCCATCAAGGCACTGGCCTGGCTGTCGATCGGCCTGTGGTGCGCGGTGATCATTTGCGGTCGCTGGATCGCCTACACGATCTAAGCGTTTTCAACCCAAGCCTTGAGGTACTCGCCATGGACATCCAACTGCTGCTGCAAACCCTCCAGGACACTCCCGTCGCCGCGTTCATCCGTGAGTCGGGCTCGGTCTTCCCATTGCTTGAATCGGTGCATGTGATCGGCATCGCCATCGTCTACGGCACCATCGCCGTGGTGGACCTGCGCCTGCTGGGCGTGGCCTCCCATCGGCGCAGTGCGCTGAAGCTGATCCAGGATCTGCTGCCCTACACCTGGGTCGCGTTCGTGGTGTGCGTGATGACCGGCCTGCTGATGTTCTGCGCCAATGGCACGACCTATGTGCAGAACACTGCGTTCCTGTGGAAGATGGGCCTGCTGGTGCTGGCCGGGCTGAACATGGGGGTGTTCCACCTGGGCGCCTTTCGCCGCATCGGCGAATGGGACACCACGCTACCGCCGCCCAGCCAGGCACGCGTGGCGGGTTTCAGTTCACTGGCGCTGTGGGCAGGGGTGATTTTCCTCGGCCGCTGGATTGCGTTTCTCTGATGGCCAGCCTGAGCGATGCAATCACGGTGGTGCGCCCGCGCTCCGGGCGCTGGGAGTCGCTGGCACTGCTGCTGGCGACCCTGGCCGTGATCGCCGGCGTGGCCGGCTATGTGGCCCTGCGCCCGCAGAAAGCCGGCCCGCCCATCCCCTTGAGCTGGCAGGTGCGCTCCTTCGACGGTCTGGGCGCAGTCGACCAGGCGATCCATAGCGCGCTGTTGCCGGCCGGCGAGGAAATCATCTGGTTCAACAACGACACTGGCGGCTGGATCACCTTGGAGCATGCGCAAAAGCTGCTGTTGCCGCCCTTCTACCGCGATGGTTTCTGGAAGACCCATGGCGAGGTGCAATGGCAGTTGATTTTGCCGGGTACCCACCAGGCCCACGGGCTTTCCGGCGACGCCCATGCACCGGCGGACCCGAGCGCCAACCAGGTGTCGCAAGCCACCCAGGGCCAGGGTGCCACGGTGTACTACGGCGCTGGCGGCCGCGCCACGGGCCAGAGCGCCTACCTGCTGGTCATCGGTCACGCCCACGCCGGTGTGATGTGGGCCAACCAGGCGACGATCTGGGTCCATCCCGACCCGAACGCGCCCTACCCTGGCATCGTCAAGCCCGAGTCGCTGGTCGGCGATGGCTGGCGCCAGGTCATTCCATACGACGGCACCAGCGAAGTCGAACGTGTCAAAGGAACCCAGCCATGACTACCGCTACCCAACGCCCGTCACGGTGGCGCAGATGCCTTGCGCTGTTGATGCTGATGCCTGTGGTTGCACTCGCAGGCACCGCAACCGCCTCGGGCAAACCGCTCAGGATCGGCGTCACGCTCCACCCCTACTACAGTTTCGTGGCGAACATCGTCGGTGACCGGGCGCAGGTCATTGCGCTGATCCCGCCCGAGGCGAACCCGCACAACTACCAGCCGCAACCCGACGACATCACCCGGGCGATGAACCTGGATGTACTGGTGGCCAACGGCATCGGCCACGATGAATGGGCTTTCCAGATCGTAAAGGCCGCCGGGCGCACGGCGACGTTGCCGATCATCCAGGCCAATGCATCGGTGGCCCTGATTCCCATCGCGGGCGACCAGAGCGGGGTCAAGGTGGTCAACCCGCACACGTTCGTGTCCACCACCGCGGCGATCCAGCAGGTGTTCGAGATCGCCCGCCGGCTGGGCGAACTGGACCCGGACAACGCAGCGACGTACCGCCACAACGCCCTGGCGTATGCCGCGCGGATCCGCGAGTTGCGCGCGCGCTTCATGACCCGCTTCGCCGCGCTGGACCTGTCGGCGTTCCGCTGCGCGACCACCCATGCCGGCTACGACTACCTGATGCAGGAGTTCGGCCTGTTCGTCAGCGCGGTGATTGAACCACGCCATGGCGTGGCCCCGACGGCACGCCAGTTGGCCAACACCATCGAGGCCATCAAGCGCGCCAACGTGCGCGTACTGTTTGCCGAGAAGAACTTCTCCCTCGACCTGGCCAAGCCGATCGAAGCCGCCACCGGCGTGAAGGTCTTCGCGCTGTCGCACATCACCGGCAACGCCTATAGCGCGGACGAGTTCGAGGTGGCCATGGCCGAGAACCTCGAGACCCTGGCCCAGGCCATTGAGTTCACCCAGCCAGCCAGGAGCACCCCGTGATGCATGGACCTGCCATCGTGTTTGACAACGTGTCCCTGCAACTGGGCGGCACCCGGGTGCTCGATGCCGTGAGTTTCCGGGTCGAGGCCGGCGCCCTGCATTGCCTGGTCGGCCCCAACGGCGGCGGCAAGACTTCACTGGTGCGCACACTGCTGGGCCAGATGCCGCATTCGGGGTCGGTACGGCTGGAGGGCGAGATCACCACGCCACTGGGCTATGTCCCGCAGTTGCTGGACTTCGACCGCAATGTGCCGATGACCGTCAACGACGTGATGGCCTTGCTCGGCCAACGCCGACCGGCCTTCCTGGGTTCCAGCCGCGCAGCCAAGGCACTCAGGGCTGCGGCCCTCGCGCGTACCGGCGTGGCGGCGATGGGCGCGAAACCCTTCGGCAGTCTGTCCGGAGGCCAGCGCCAGCGTGTGTTGCTGGCCCAGGCGATCAGCCCGGTGCCTTGGCTGTTGATCCTCGACGAGCCGACCGCCGGCATCGATGAACCCGGCGTGCGCCTGGTGGAGGCGTTGGTCGCCGAACTGCACGACCGAGGCGTCACCATCCTGTGGATCAACCACGACCTGGAACAAGTGAGGCGCGTTGCGCAATCGGTCACGGTGATCAATCAACGGGTGTCGTTCCATGGCAGCCCCGCCCAATGGGAGAACGTGCGATGAACGCGCTGTACGACTTCATTCGCGAGCACCTCCAGGCGCTCGCTGCGACGGGCGTGCTGCCGCAACCCTTCGAGTACGAGTTCGTGATCAACGCATTGCTCTGCGCGGTGCTGATCGGGCCGCTGCTGGGCGTGCTCGGCTCGATGGTAATGATCAAGCGCATGGCGTTCTTCAGCCAATCGGTGGGCAACGCAGCGATGACCGGCGTGGCCATTGGCGTGCTGATCGGCGAGTCCTACACCTCGCCTTACTTTTCGATGTTCGGCTTCTGCCTGCTGTTCGCCCTGACGCTCAAGTACACCCAGCATCGCACCACGCTGGCCAATGACACGCTGATCGGCGTGTTCCTGTCGATCTCGCTGGCAATGGGCGCCTCGCTGCTGCTGTTCGTATCGGCGAAGATCAACACCCATGTGATGGAGAGCGTGCTGTTCGGCTCCATCCTGGCGGTGGACCACACCGACATGAACGTGTTGCTGGTAGTCACCGCGATCTGCGCGCTGATCGGGCTGCCGCTGTACAACGGCATGCTGCTGGCCAGCCTCAACCCAAGCCTGGCCCATGCGCGCGGCGTGCGGGTGCGCAGCGTCGACTACCTGTTCGTGGTGCTGGTCACCCTGGTCACAGTGGCCTGCCTGAAAATCATCGGCGCCGTGCTCGTCGAAGCGCTGTTGCTGATACCGGCAGCGGCGGCCCGCAACATCAGCCATTCACTGCCGGCACTGGTAACCCGCGCCGTGTTGATCGCGACGTTTTCCTGCGTGGTCGGCATCCTGGCGCCGATGCAGTTCCACATTCCCGTGCCCACGGGCGGCGCCATCGTGATCGTTGCGGCACTGGTGTTCGTCGTCACCACCGTCATTCGGGCGACCACGGCCCGGTTCAGAGGGGCCAGCGTATGAAATGGCTGAATGCTACGTGCCGCCCAAGACTGGCGCTGTTGGCGGTACTGCTGGGCAGCCCGTTGCTGGCCCAGGCGGACCAGGTGCTGGTGGCGTTGCCGGCGCTGTATGCACTCACCTCGGCACTCGGCGACGGCACTCGCCTTGAGGTGGTGCGTGTGCCGCCCGATGCGGCGGTGTCCCTGCAAAGCCAGGCCAATGCGCTGTCACGCCTGGACGCCAGTGTGTTCGAGCAGGCGACGGCGGTGGTCACCTTGAGCAGCCTGTGGCGTGCCGATCCTTTGTATGCCGCGGCCCGTCGCCACAACCTGCGGATCGTCGAGATCGACGCGTCACATTCCTGGGACGCCATCAAGCCCGGCGTGGCCGTGGCCCGCGTGCCGCCAAACGACGTGCCCTGGGCGGGCGCGCAAGTGGCCGACGACGGCCTGTCACCCTATGCCTGGCTCGGCCCCGTCAACGCCATGCGCATGTCGGCGCTGATCGCGTCCGACCTGGAACGCTTGTCTCCCGTCGACGCGCCACGCATAGAGCGCAACCTCACCGCACTCGACAGCCGCTTGCGCCGACTGAAGGCCGACTACGGCGCCCGGCTGCTGGCGGTGCCGGACCTGCGCGTGCTGTCGTTGGCCGACGAATTCATCTACCTGTTCGGCGAGTTCGGCATTTATGTCGACGGCTGGTTCGTACGGCAGGACATCGATTGGAGCGACGCTGACTGTGCTGCGCTGACCCGCTACCTGCGCGAGCGTGACATTCGCGTCGTCGTGCACAAGTGGGCGCCGGACGCCAGGATCGCCAAGGCCATCGAAGACGGTGGCGCACGCCTGGTGCTCCTGGACACCGGCGCCGATGCAAGCATCGGCTACGAGGCCCTGCTGAGTTCGAACCTGGACGCCTTGCTGGCGGCCTTCGCCCCCCTGCAACACCCTTGACTGTGGAGCGCTCATGAAACCCTTGGGTCCAACCCGTTTGATACTGATGACAGCAGCCCTGTCGTGCTGCCAGGCGGCCTTCGCCCATGGCCCGGTGTTCGACTGCTACCTCGAACACGATGACCAGGTGAAATGCGAGGCCGGCTACACCGACGGCAGCTCCGCCGTCGGGAGAAAATCCGTGTCCAGGATGCCCGCAACAAGCTGCTGCTCGAAGGCAGCATCGGCGCGGACAACACCTATACGTTCCAGGCCCCCGCAGGCGACTACACCGTGTTGTTCCTGGGTGGCGACAACCATGACGCGACCATCCAGTCCGCCGACATTTCCAGGTGAAACAGACCATGACCTTCACACGACGACTGTTCCAAACCCTCGCCGGCGCCACTTTCGGCTGCGCGGCCTGTGCCGCCCAGGCCCACTTCCAGATGCTCTACGTCGAAGACACGGCGCCACAGCGCGGGGATAAGCTGGAGTTTGCGCTGGTGTTCACCCACCCCTTTTCCGGCGGCCCCACCCTGGTGATGGACAAGCCCCGGGCGTTCAGCCAGGTGAGCGCCCACGGCAGCAAGACCATCGACCTGCGCCAATACCTGCGGCCGGTGCAGTGGCAGAGCCGCGACAACCAGGCGACGGCCTATCGTGCTTCAATCCCGCGGGAGTTGATGCGCTCGCTGGGCGACCATATTTTCGTCCTCGAACCCGAACCCTACCTGGAAGCCGAGGAAGGCCTGTACATCCAACAGTTCACCAAGCTGATCGTCAACGTCGGCGGCGTCCCCGGCGACTGGACCGAGCCGCAGGGCTTGCCGGTGGAGATCCAGCCGCTGAGCAAACCCTACGCAAACTGGACGGGTGGCGTGTTCCGCGCCGTGGTACTGGCCGATGGCAAACCGGTGCCATTCGCCGAAGTCGAAATCGAATACCTCAACCATGCCGTCGATATCGAGCAGAACAGCTTCGGCCAGGCAGCCTACGTCACCGCGCCGCAAGCTTCATTCAACGCTCAGAGCACCTACGCGGACGCCCAGGGCATCGTGACCCTGGGCTTGCCCCGCGCCGGTTGGTGGGGCATTGCCGCGCTCGACATCGGCGCGACCAAGACCCACAAGGGCAAGCCGCTGTCGCAGGATGCGGTGTTGTGGGTGCAGGCCAGGGACATGGTGCCCGGCAAGGACTCAGGTATCGCTCATTGAACTATTGGCTCGCGACTGAACGCCTCGACTTCGCGAATCAAGCCCTGTGCCGCCATCATCACCAGGTCTCGCCCTTTCTCCGGCGAGGCCTGCGCCGGGTCCGAGCCCATGCGCCCATCGACGTGGCGGGCGCGGAAGTCGAAGGCCTCGCGGATCGGTCCCCACGGCGCGATCCGGGGTGAGTAGTCGGCGGTCTTGATCGAGTCCGGGTAGGCCCATTGGGTCACGGCGATCTCGGACGGCGTGGCATGGATGCCGTGGCCGGTGGGGAACTGCGCCTTGGCCAGTTCGCCCACGCCTTCCAGGTCCCACCAGTTACATAACTTCAGGGCGAACCCCGCCGGGCGACGGGCAAAGCTGGCTTCGGCATACAGCTCGGAAAACGCCGCTTCAATGGACGCGACGTTGCCGCCATGGCCATTGAGAAACAGGATCTTTTCAAAGCCATGGGCCGCCAGCGAATGCACCCAATCGCTGATCGCGGCAATGAACGTCGAGGGCCGCAATGAGATCGTGCCGGGGAAGCCGATATGGTGCTGGGCCATGCCGATATTGAAGGTCGGCGCGATCAGGATATCGGCGCTTTTTTGCGCCTGACACGCAATGATCTCGGGGCACATCCAGTCGGTGCCGAGCAGCCCGGTCGGCCCGTGCTGTTCGTTGGAGCCGATGGGGATGACGATGGTGCGGCTGCGCTCGAGAAAGTGGCCGATCTCGGCCCAGGTCGACAGGTATAGAAGCATCTTGGGTTCCTCAGGGTTTTCAATGATGGCGGGCCACTCGACCCGCTCTGTATTCGCCCGCCGAGCCGGTGCGCGTTCGCGGTTTGGTCGCGATGATCACGAACGCCGCGCACAGGAACACGCAGCCCACGGCTACGACCCCCGTGTTCAAGCTGCCGGTGGCGGTTTTGGCCCAGCCGATCATGGCCGGGCCCCAGAAACCACCGGACAGGCCGATGGTGTTGATCAAGGCAATGCCGCCTGCGGCCGCGTCGCCCTTGATGTGCTCGGAGGGCATCGCCCACAACACGGTGTAGGCCATGAACATCATGCTGATCGACAGGATCAGCAGGGTCATAGACCCCACCAGGTGGCCGCCCGCCAGGGGATAGAGCATCAGCAGGAGCGCACCGGTGGCCGCCGGGACGGCGCAGTGCAGCCGGCGCTCGCCCAGGCGGTCCGAACGGCGCCCGATCCAGTACATGCCCAGTGCCGCCCCGACATAGGGCATGGCGGCATACCAGCCCACTTGCTGGGTGTCTTGCAGGCCCAGGGTCTTGATGATCGCCGGCAGCCAGAAACTCATGGCGTAGATCGAGAAGATGATGCAGAAGTACGCCGAAGCCAGGACATACAGCTTAGGGTCGCGCAGTACCGCACGGAACGAATGGCTGCGGGCATTCGTCGTGCCCAGTTCGGTTTCCAGCAGCTGTTTTTCCGCCTCATTCAGCCAAGGCGCATCGGCGGGCCGGTCGGACAGCACGCAGTACATGAGCACGCCGAGCAATACACAGGGCAAGCCTTCAATCAAAAACATCCATTGCCAGCCGGCCAGACCGCCGACACCGGCAAGCGTGGTGATGAGCCAGGCCGACAAGGGTCCGCCCAGAATGCCGCCCATGGGGCCGGCGATAAACACAATGGCAATCGCCCGCGCCATGCGGTTCGGGCCGTACCAACGCGACAGGTAATAGATCATGCCGGGAGCGAACCCGGCTTCGAATACGCCGAGCAGAAAACGCATCGCATAGAACGTCGGCACGTCCCGTACAAACAACATGCACGCCGAGGTAATGCCCCACAGCACAAGGATCCTGCTAAAGGTTTTACGCGCACCGATGCGGGGCAGCATCAGGGTGCTGGGCAGTTCGAACAGCACGTAGCCGATAAAGAAAATCCCCGCGCCGGCGCCGTAGGCAGCATCGGACAAGCCCAGGTCACTTTGCATCTGCAGCTTGGCAAAGCCTACGTTGATGCGGTCCAGGTACGCAAAGACATAGCCGATGAACAACAGCGGCAACAGCCGCCAGTTGAGCTTGTGGTAGAGGGCAGAAATGGCTGCACTTTCTGCCGGCGCCAGGGAGGTTGGCATACGAGTCTCCAGTTGTTTTTGTGGGTCTGCGTACTTGCCAATTCAGGGTGCGCCGGCCCACGATAAGCAGCAAGAGCAACGAAGCTCACTTAGCGTTGCTCTGCAGGCAACACAACTTCTGGAGCGGGTCATCCTTCATGCGTGAGATCAATCAACAACGTCTTCGCTACTTCCACGAAGTGCTGGTGCACGGTTCGATCAGGGGGGCGGCGGACAGCATCAACACCTCGCCCTCGGTGATCACCCGCCAGATCAAGCTGCTGGAAGAGGAATTGGGCGCCAAGCTGTTCGAGCGCCAGGCCCGTGGCGTTCAGCCCACCGAGGCGGCGGCGCATCTGCTGGAGTTCTGGCGCGGCTATCGCTCGCACCAGGAAAAACTCGAAGACCAGTTGCAAGCCATCAAGGGCCTGCAGCAAGGCCATGTGCGGGTGGTGATCAGCGAAGGCTATGTGGATGCGCTGGTCGACAACGTGCTCGCGCCTTTCAGCAAGCAATACCCCAGGCTTGAAGTCACCCTGGACATCCTGCCGGTGGACGATGTGCTCAACGAAGTCGCCGAAAACCGTGCGCATATCGGCCTGGCCTACAACCCGCCGCCCCATCCACACATCGACTACCGCGCCGCCTCGCTGCAGCCGGTGATGTTGCTGGTGCGTCCCGATCATCCGCTGGCAGTGCGCGGCACCATGGTGACCGTGACGGAGGTGTTGGAATGCCCATTGGTGCTGACGCCGACCACATTTGGTATTGGCCATGCCATCACCCTGCTGGAATACGCCGAGAAGATCGAAGTACGCCCGACCCTGGTCAGCAACTCCCTGGCGGCACTCAAGCGCCTGGTTGCCACTGGCGGCTTTGCCTCGCTGGCCGGGGAGTTCGCGGCCTATCGGGAAATTGAAAACGGCGAGCTGGCATCGGTGCTGATCGACCATCCGCTGTTGCTGGGGGTGGAGGCCAAGCTGTTGGTGAAGGCCTCAAGACCGCTGGCGGCACCCGCTCAGGAATTGTTGACGTGGATGCTGGAGCGGTTGCCGATGTTTAAAGCGCAGAGCGATTCACATCCCCGACGTTGAGGACTTGACCCAGCGACTTATGAGTTCCAGGGAACCCGGCGCATAGGCGTGGCGCCCCAGTGCCATGAACGCAGACTCTTTCCACACAGGCCATTGCGATACCAATTGATCATTGAACAGGCCGGCCCTCAACAAACTGTGGGTGGCGTTGGGGATGACCACAACGTGTCTATCCCTGGCGCCTGCAAACATCTCCCTGTAGACGCTTGAGTCCTCGGCCGTATTGACGTTCAGGTCCTGGTCGCCCCAAACCGCCAGCACCGGGCCTTGCATGGTTTTCACTGCGCCAGTCACCTCTTCGTTGTAGTTTTTCTGGACGAAGTTGAAATGAGCGCGGTCCATACCGGGAAACAGGTGGGGACTGTAGGCTTGATTCGCTGTGCCGAAAACCTTGTCGTTCTTCTCGTATTGCTCTTTGATAATGGCGTCGATCTCATTCTGGGAACGGCCTTCCTCCGCCAAACGCACCTGCGTGTAGTACATGCCTTGTCGGCGCCAGCTCACGGCCCCGCCGATAATCACTGAAAATCCAGGGGCTCCTTCACTGGCGGCACGCGGAATGACCCAGCCGCCTTGGGAAAAACCCAGGAACCCGACCTTATCCGGAGCAACCCCCTCCTGCTTGCGAACCTGGGCGAGCGCGGCCACCGCTTCCGTGGCACGGTCCGCCATCGACTGGCTGAGCCAATGGCCTGTGCTCTCGCCGATCCCCTGTTTGTCCCAGGTAAACACGCCGATTCCAGCGTCGAGCAAACTGTTGATCAGCGGGAAGTAGCCGTGGGCTGCGAAGCGGTCCATGGGACCATCCCCATGAATGATCAGCGCCACGGGCGGCGCCTGGACATTCAATGGCAAGGCCAGCGTTCCGACCAATTGTGCATCGCCAGAGCGAAACGTCAGCGTCGAAACCCGAGCGTCCTTCAGTTCCATATCGGACAGGTTTTGCAGGACGACTACCGCCAATGCCAGCAGTACTGCGCAGATGCCTGCGCCCGCAAAAACCGCCAGCTTTTTTTGCACGCCCACTGTTCACCAGAACCAATAAGGCAGGAATTTAGGCGTCGGCTCATGGGCCAACTCCAGATGGTAAGTAACGCAATTGAAGAAAAACATATCCAGTATGAGAAAGGTGACAGCCCCGAAAGAAAAGATGACGAACTCACGATGGGGATGCCCGTGAAAACGTGATTCCAACCAGGGCCGCACGGCGACTAGCGTAATCAGACCCAGGCAGGCACCGAGGTAGTTGGGCTGCAGCGGGGTCACCGCATACAAGCTGTACCCATAGGCAAGTAACAGCATCACGAGGCCTATCAGCGGCAACTCCAGGCAGAACCCAAGCAGTTTTTTCCGGGTGTTTGCAAACATTTCACTGCGGTCCACGAAGACATAGGCCGCCAACAACGAAATAGCTGGCGTGATCGACAGTATGTAACGCGCCTTTTTCGAACTTGGAATCGTGAACAGCACAATGATCACAAGGAGCCAGCCGGTGAGGTACAGGAGCATGTTCGTGGCGGCATGAGGCGTACTGTCGAAAAAGTGTTTGCCCTTCCTGATGATCACACTCACTGCAATCAAGGCGGTGACACCGTAGGTCAGCAAGCCTGCCGAAAAGTAGAAGTAATAACGGGGCGCGTGATCACTGCCGAACCGCCCGAGTCCTTGCATGATCAAAACCTCTTGCAGAAAAGCATCGCCGCCCTGCACATAGGCCGCCCAGGTCAGCACCGCGATACCCGTGGCCAGGACCAGGCCCGCCAATAATGAGAACACCACCAGCATGCGCCACTGCCGGCTCAACAGGTAATAAGAGGCGACGACACTGGCAGGTCCGATCAGGCCGATCGGGCCACGAAACGCAAAGCCCAGTGCCAGGCCCGCGAGTACCAGCGGCAACCGATAACGCTGTTGGTGCACCTCGCCCGCGTAGGCCAGGTAAAAGCACACCACCGTAAAAAGTGCCGGGTACACATCCAGCGCCAGGGAGTTCACGCCATCCAGAAATGACCAGGTGAACAGCGCAAACACCACCCCGTAGGCGCCCCACTTCTTCTCATGCAAAGCCCCCAATTTATAAATGAACACCAACATCAACGCGGCAGCGACGCAAAAAGGCACGCCCATCGACAGAATGGAGACACGGCCAAACGGCAAGGACACCAGATAAACCAGGAGTGTATTGATCACCGTGTAATCGGGGTAAGGCTGCAGATCTTCGGCGATTGGAAACAGCGTGACGCCGTGCGCAAGCATATATTGGGCAAAGTCGACAAAGCGCGTGGTGTAATTGAGCACGGCGGGCTTGTATTGCAAGACAGCCAATAGAATAAACGCGACGACAAAAATAAATGAACAGGGCTTTTTTACAGCCACTTCCTTTAGCTTATTCATACGACCTTGCCGTCCCTGAAAAAAGCGCAGACTAGCACTTTGCTTTTCAGGCGTTCCAGATTGGAAAAGTGAAGAGTTGTAAAGGCCGCACACTGTATTCATTCAACCCGGCAACTCGCCGTGGCATTCTGAACATTCGCTGAACATGCGTTAAAAAAATGCGAAGTCAGCCTAAGAAAAACTTCAACTGAATTTAATTTAGCGCCTTGTTGTGTGCGTCATGTGAAGAGGCACCAAGGAATAGTTTTATAAACAATCCGGTCACCTTGAAAAATAAGCAGTCCGTGCAAAAATTCGGAACAAGAGCAAAAAGCAAGGGTAGACACCCGGTGGTACATCAATCAGTTATCCGCACATCAACTCCCTGTTCTCCCCCTCAATCCCTCCTCGTAAGATCGCGTGGCTTACAGCCTCCTGGCATCAGGCATTTCAAGGCCTGACAACAACTGATCGGTTGCGCAATCGAACTGTTCGATAAGGAAGTCCAGCAATACACGCACGCGGGGAACCCGGTAACGGTTGCCATGTAGCACCGCGTAGACGCCGGCCTCTGGGACACAAAAGTCAGGCAACAGGACGTTCAGTCGTCCAGCACAGATATCGGCTGCCGCATCCCAGATGGTCTTGCGTGCAATGCCATGCCCGGCCAACGCCCATGCACGCGCGAGTGCGCCATCATTGGTTTCCCATGCCTGGCTCATAGGTACGGTGTAGTTCCATGCCTGACCGTCCACCAGAAAGTGAAAGGTGTTCAAGGGCCCTGCGCCAGTCACCAGCACGATGAACTTGTGGTTAACCAGGTCAGCAGGGGTCTGCGGTTCGCCGTATCGCGCCAGATAGTCAGGCGAAGCGCACAGTACTCGCCAGTTGGGCGCCAACTGCCTGGCGATCATCGAGCTTTCATGTGGCTGCCCAAACCGGATTGCCAGATCAATATCGTCCTGCAGCAGATTCGACACCGAATCCGACAACGTCAGCGCAACGGACAGTTCCGGGTGCAACTTACTGAATGCCTCAAGCCAGTCATTCAAAAGATTGCGGCCAAAATCGGCAGACGCGGATATCCGTACCTTGCCACGCACCTCAGTTTGACTGGCTTGAAGCCCCGCTTCCGCCTCATCAATCGCCCGCAATGCGACCCAGCATTGCTGCAAGTAAAACCGACCTTCTTCCGTAAGGCGCAACTGACGCGTTGTGCGATCAAACAATTTGGTGCGCAGCGCCGCCTCAAGCTTGATAAGGCGCGCGCTGGCCGCGGCTGGCGACAGCGCCAGTTTGCGCCCTGCGGCAGACAGGCTGCCGAGTGCTGCCGCCTCGACAAACAAACGCATATCACCCAATCGGTCAGTGGCCATATTCAATTCAAATTTGATAGTTCATCAAATGTTAAGCCAATTATCAAATCGTAGGCAATTCATCACACTCATGCCTCCTCTCCCATTGAGCACAAGTCATGACCGGCAAATCACAGGTTGAAAATGGCTCTTTCACAACATCGAGCAATATCGAACACCTCACTACCGAGGGTCTCCCACTGACGGTCCTGTTGGCGCTGACATTGGGTAGCTTTATCGCCACCGCCAACGAAACGGTGCCGGCAGGACTTTTGCCGCAAATCGCCGAAGCATTTGGTGTGTCGCAAGCATGGGCCGGTCAGATGGTGACGCTGTGTGCACTGGGCTCAGGGTTGGCGGCTATTCCTTTGACGCTCGCGTTGCAGGGTTGGCGTCGGCGCGGGGTGCTGTTACTGGCGGTCGGGGTGTTTTGCGCCTGCAATGCGGTGACCGCCCTGTCGCCCTGGTTTGCATTGACGCTGGCGGCTCGCTTCATGGTGGGTATTGCAACCGGTCTGGCCTGGAGCCTGCTGGCCGGCTACGCCAGACGGTTGGTCACCCCACCACTGCAAGGTCGCGCTATGGCGCTGGCCATGCTCGGTATCCCTCTGGCACTTGCCCTGGGCGTACCGCTGGGTGCCTGGCTCGGCAAACTGCTGGGATGGCGATGCGTGTTCGGG
The DNA here is from genome assembly GCF_019823005.1 of Pseudomonas sp. DR208. Taxonomy (NCBI): domain Bacteria; kingdom Pseudomonadati; phylum Pseudomonadota; class Gammaproteobacteria; order Pseudomonadales; family Pseudomonadaceae; genus Pseudomonas; species Pseudomonas sp. DR208. Next base: position 2,510,867 of record NZ_CP081944.1, on the reverse strand, counting down.
ACGCTCTCAGGACTCAGCCTTTTGCTGATGGCCTGGATCTATCTGAAAGTGCCTGATTACCCCGGACAACGCGCCGATCGACGCCTGCCGCTGCGCAGGGTCTTGCAAACCCCGGGGGTGCGGCCGGTACTGGCGGTGGTCATGGTCTGGATCCTGGCCCATTACACCTTCTATACCTATATTGCTGCGTTCCTGGCTTCTGTTGGCTTGGCCGATCAGGTTGATCAGGGCCTCCTTGCATTCGGTATTGCGGCCTTGTTCGGTCTATGGATGATCGGCACGCTGATTCATGGCAGGCTTCGTAGCCTGGTACTGCTCAGCCTGACAGCATTCACCCTGGTGTCGTTTGCCCTTGGGCTGGGTGACCTGCCCGCCAGTGCGATCTACATCAGCATGGTCTTGTGGGGGATGAGCTTCGGTGGCGCGCCAACTTTACTGCAAACCGCCTTGGCTGAAGTTGCCGGAGACGGCGCTGACATTGCGCAATCGATGCTGGTCACCGTCTTTAACCTGGCGTTTGCAGGCAGCGGTGTGATCGGTGGCGTTCTCTTGGAAACCTGGGGGGCAAGCGCTATTCCCTGGGTAGCGCTGGCGTTGTTGCTGCCGGCGCTGATGATGGTCTCGGTGGCCAAGAGGCATGCTTTCAGGCGTTGACCGTTGAGCTGTGCTAACAATCGGCAATCGAGACTGGCCGAATGGCGGACACGACTCTGCACCAAATGAGTCCATTTGCCCGTGCACGTCGATAAAAATCAAAGTCACGAAAAAAGAGGACGAAGCGCCCACCCAGTAAATTGCAGGCAAAAAAAAGCCACTCGTTAGAGTGGCTTTTTTTTGTGTTTGGAGCGGGAAACGAGACTCGAACTCGCGACCCCGACCTTGGCAAGGTCGTGCTCTACCAACTGAGCTATTCCCGCGTCTTGGTGATGCGCATTCTATAGAATTATCAGAACCGGTCAACCCCTTGATTCGAAAATGTTTTATTTCTTTTCAACGGTGGTGCGCAGATGCGGCCAGGCAGCGCGCAGGTACTGGAGCATGGACCACAAGGTCAGGCCGGCGGCGATGAGCAGCAGGGCGTAGCCGGTCAACACCCAGAAGGAGAAGTCCGACGGGTTGGCCAGCAGGATCACCAGCGCGAGCATCTGCGCGGCGGTTTTCCATTTGCCCATGTTGGAGACAGCGACGTGGGCGCGGGCACCGATTTCGGCCATCCATTCGCGCAGTGCGGACACCACGATTTCGCGGCCGATGATCACGGCGGCCGGCAGGGTCAGCCACAGGTTGCCGTGTTCCTGCACCAGCAGGACCAGGGCGACGGCCACCATGAGTTTGTCCGCTACCGGGTCGAGGAACGCGCCGAACGGCGTGCTCTGTTCCAGGCGACGGGCCAGGTAGCCGTCGAGCCAGTCGGTGGCAGCCGCGAAGGCAAAGACGGAGCTGGAGGCCGCATAGCTCCATTCGTACGGCAAATAAAACAACAGGATGAAAATAGGAATAAGCAGGACGCGTAGAACGGTGATCAGATTAGGGATATTCATCGGCACAACTGGCTACGAGGTGGAAAGGCATTCTATTCGCTGTGCAGATTCGCATAAATCAACTCAGCGAGCTTTTTACTGATACCGGGAGCTTTGGCTATTTCGTCAATGCTGGCACGGGATAGCTCCTGCAAGCCACCAAAATGTTTAAGCAAGTCGCGTCGCCGTGTCGGCCCGACGCCCGCCACCCCTTCCAGGGTTGAGGTTCGCCGGGTTTTGCCGCGTCGGGCGCGGTGACCGGTAATGGCGAAACGGTGCGCCTCATCGCGGATCTGCTGGATCAGGTGCAACGCCGGTGAGTCGCCCTTCAAGGTGAACTCATGGGCGGCATCATTCAAGTACAACGTCTCAAAACCGGCCTTGCGCGTAGCGCCCTTGGCCACGCCGAGCAGGATCAGGTCGGGCACCGCCAGTTCGTTGAGTACGTCGCGGGCCATGGACAGCTGGCCCTTGCCACCGTCCACCAGGAGGATATCCGGCAGTTTGCCCTCGCCGTCCTTCAACTTGCTGAAACGCCGGGTCAGGGCCTGGTGCATGGCTGCGTAGTCATCGCCGGCGGTGACGCCTTCGATGTTGTAGCGACGGTAATCGGCTTTGATCGGCCCTTCCGGCCCGAACACCACGCAGGACGCCACCGTGGCTTCGCCACTGGAGTGGCTGATGTCGTAACACTCCAGGCGCTGCGGCGGCTCGTCCAGGTTGAGGACTTCGGCCAGGGCGTCGAAGCGTGCGGCGACGTGCTGTCGATTGGCCAGGCGTGCGCCCAGGGCCTGCTCGGCATTGGTCACGGCCAGTTGCTGCCAACGGGCTCGCGTGCCGCGTACGCGATGGCTGATGTCCAGCTCGCGGCCGCGCAATTCGTGGATCGCCTCGATCAGCGTGGGGAAGTCTTCGTGCACCACGTTGACGATCAGCTCCGACGGCAAATCGCGCTCCGGGCTGCTCACGTAGTACTGGCCCAGGAAGGCCGCCATGACCTCAGCCACATCTTCGTCGATACCGGTCTGCGGGAAGAAGTTCTTGCTGCCCAACACCCGCCCGCCCCGCACGCTGATAAGGTGCACGCAGGCACCGCCCGGGTTGACGAAGGCGGCGATCACATCGACGTCACCGGTACCGCCTTCCATGCTCTGCTGGTCCTGCACGCGGCGCAGCAGGGAGATCTGGTCGCGCAGTTCGGCGGCCTTTTCGAAATCCAGGGTGCTGGCCGCCTGCTCCATGGCGCCGGAGAGTTCGTCGGTGAGGGCATTGCTGCGCCCTTCGAGAAACATCACCGAGTGACGCACATCCTCGGCGTACTCGGCCGGCTCCACCAGGCCCACACAGGGTGCCTTGCAGCGCTTGATCTGGTATTGCAGGCACGGCCGGGTGCGGTTCTTGTAGAAGCTGTCTTCGCACTGGCGCACAAAAAAGGTCTTTTGCAGCAGGCTCAGGCTTTCGCGGATCGCGCCGGCGCTGGGATAGGGCCCGAAATACTTGCCCTTCTGCTTCCTCGCGCCTCGGTGGATGCTCAGGCGTGGGAAGTTGCCGTCGGATAAAAACACGTAGGGGTAGGACTTATCATCGCGCAGCAGAATATTGTAAGGCGGCCGCCACTCCTTGATCAGCGTCTGCTCAAGCAGCAGTGCTTCGGTTTCATTGGCGGTGATGGTGGTTTCGACCTGGGCGATGCGCGCCACCAGCGCGGCGGTTTTCGGCGCGAGGCCGCTCTTGCGAAAGTAGCTCGCCAGGCGGTTCTTCAGGTTCTTGGCTTTGCCGACATACAGCAGGCGCGCCTCGCTGTCGAACATGCGGTACACGCCGGGGCGGCCACTGCAGGTCGAGAGGAAGGCACTGGGATCAAACGGTGTGGTCATGTCAGGCGCTGGCGTCCACCATGCCGTGGCGCACCGCGAGCAGGGTCAATTCAACATCACTGCTGATGGCGAGCTTCTCGAAAATGCGATAACGGTAGGTGTTGACGGTCTTGGGCGACAGGCACAACTTGTCGGAGATCGTCTGCACCTTCTGGCAGCCGACGATCATCAGGGCAATCTGGATTTCCCGCTCCGACAGCGCATCGAACGGCGAGTCGCTGGTGGGCTGGAAAGATTTGATGGCCAGTTGCTGAGCGATCTGCGGGCTGATGTAACGCTGCCCGGCAAACACCAGGCGAATGGCTTGCACCATCTCGGCCAGGCCGGCGCCCTTGGTCAGGTAACCGGCCGCGCCGGCCTGCAACAGGCGCGTCGGGAACGGGTCTTCTTCACACACGGTCACCACCACGACCTTGATGTCCGGGTGGCTGCGCAACAATTTGGTCGTGGCGCCAAGACCACCGATACCGGGCATCTTGACGTCCATCAGTACCACATCGGGTTTCAACTCCCGGGCCTTGATCAGGGACTCTTCCCCGGACTCGGCCTGACCGACTACTTGCAGGCCATCGATGTCAGCCAGCATTCGTGTAATGCCTGTACGAACGAGATCATGGTCATCGACTACTAGCACCCTAATCAAGCAGACACCTCGCGATATGGTCTTATAGGTTGCTGAACACCTTAGCAAAAAACCAAGGCGCAGACCTAGCTGCAAGCGTCATATATATAGAGTTTGAATACACAGCAGCCGTCCACCCTGCGGTGGACGGCTCTATTTGTTGGGCAGCAGGTCAGGAATCCTGGGGCTGCGGTCTGCTTTTTCCATTCAGTGACACGGAGTGCTCGGCCAGGCTTGACGTCAAGCGACGGATTGCAGCCTGGTCTTCCTTGAACATCGCACGGTAGTCACCCAATACTTTTTCTTCAACCTGGCTCAGGTTGTCCAGTTGAATCGGGGTAGGCGTACCGGTCAACACGTACAGCACATCCACACCTTTCTCGGCGACACGCGACAGGTAGTCCGCTTTAGGCGCCCGTCCTCCACTTTCGTATTTACCTTGTGCGTTGGCTTCAACGCCGCCTATTTCACCAAAAACTTTTTGCGACAAGCCAAGTCGCTCCCTTTCTTGCCTCAAACGCGAACCGATTCCACTCATTTGGATGTATGATCCTGGTTGGGACACCCCAAGAGGTGACACACTCATCTTTTTGCTAAACAAACTTGAACGGTTTTGAACTATGCCCGGAATCCGTACTGCCGCACAAGCCAAGGCCTGGCTGGAACATCAAGGAAAGTCAGTTCAAGCGTTCGCGCGTGAACATGGCGTTGATCCGGCAACCACCTATCAAGTGCTCGCTGGGCGCAAAAAGGGACGACGTGGAGAGGCCCATAAGGTAGCGGTCCTCTTGGGCATGAAAGAAGGGATCATCCATTCTGAGGCTGATGCTCAAAAAAACGATCAGGAGGTCATTTCCTGAAGCCAGTATGCGCTTATTAGAATTGGGTGCGTGGTTTAGCTTGATGGACAGAGACGTTCCATGCGCCAGAAGCAGTTTTCTTCACCGACGATACTCAGCCCCATGCGCTGATAGAGCCTTCGGGCCGGATTGGTCTTGAACACGGTCAGACGCAGCAACCCCAGGGCCTGAGCCTTGAGCGCCATCTGCTCCAAGACCCAACTGCCCGCGCCCTGCCCACGACATGCCGCAAGCATATGCAGCTCACGGATATAGAGTGCGCGGCTGTCGCGGCTCAAACTGATAAAGCCCAACACGGTCTCGTCGTTGCAGATCAGCCAGTTTTCGCGGCCCGCCCAAGCCACATCGAAGCCGTCGTTGGACCACACCAGATCGTATTGCAGGTAATAGCGACTCATGGCCTCAAAGGTCAGGGTTCGGGCGAACGGCAAGTCCTGGTCCGTCGCAGCGCGCAGGTGAAACGCCATTTACAGCGCTACCACTTGGCCAGCCCACACGGCGCCATCACGACGGGCGATTACCAGCGCATCACCCAGGCCCGACGCAGCAGCCAGTAAACGGCCATCTGCGGCCCAAATGGCGCTGCGACCGGCACACACATAGCCACCCGATGGCCCGCCATGGTTGGCTACCAGCACCACCAGGCCATGCTCGGCCGCATACCCCTGGAGCAACGCGCTGTCCGCTGCGTAGCCGCCTTCGCTGATCAACACACCGGCGGCATAGACAGTGGCGCCCATCTGGGCCGCCTGGCGCGGGTGACTGGCGCGGGAGAAATCCGCGCACACCGCCAGCGCAATCCGCTCATCGCCGATGTCAAGCGCCGCTCCCCCCTGCCCTGGGGCAAACACCGCTTCTTCGCCTGGATGCAGATGCTGCTTGGTGTACACCGCAAGAGAACCGTCTGCCCCCAACACCAGCGCGCCGATCAGCACACCTGCCCCAGGTGCCAGGCGAATCGGCATGCCGACCACCGCCGTCAAGCCCAATTCCCGTGCCATTTCGCGCAGCGGTGCCAGCAGCGCGTCTTCGGGAGCAATCGCTAATTCGGCCGCGAGTGATGGTTCATAGCCGGTCAAAGACAGTTCCGGAAATACCAGCACGTGCACGCCATGTTCGGCCGCCGCGTGCATGAGGGCCAAGTGCCGTTCGATATTGGCCGGCACGTCGCCCGCGATGGAAACAGATTGAGCAGCAGCAAGGGTCAGGGCAGTCATGGTCGCGTCCAGGCAATCATCCAAGGTGTTGCAAGCATATCGCGGTCGATAGCGGTCAGTACCCCCGCGCAATAGAAATTACTGATTGAATCCACCTGCGTGCCTCTAGTAAGCTCCCCCCATCATTTGGAGACACACCATGTTGCAACTCACCCCCACTCAGGTTTGCCCTGTTGCCAGCGCCCCGCGCTCGGTATCGGCTACCCGTGTGAACGGTTCGAGCGCACTGGTCAGCTTTTATTTTGGGTATTGGTTTAGCCACTGGCGCGCCTGATACCTGAAATCGGCGCCCACTACTCAAGGGGTCGCCTACCAGAGAAATCCAAACCCCCCGGTCGGCTCCCCGACCGGGGGTTTTGTTTTTTCAGGCCCCAATATTTTTTGACGAACACTTAAAGGACACACGACATGAACTACGCCACCTATTACCGCTACGACACTTTCACTGCATGGCGATTTAGCCAGCTCCGCTCGGGACAGCCTGCCGCCTCCGATCGGTCACCTATGGGTGGCAAGCCAACACACACAGCCAATACGGCCCACTGTCGAACACCCCAGTAGGGCCAGGCGCGCGGGAACAGCCCGCCGCTTGCCCAGGAAGCCTTGAATATGAACTCTGCCACCGCCGCTCTGCCCGTTTCTGCCCTGACCAGCGCCAATGAAGCCCTGACCCAGCGCTTGCCCAGCGCGCTTGATTTAAAGCTCAAGCTGCCGCTCAGCCCGTTCCTCAATGAACAAGTCCACGCCCATCGCCACGCCGTGCGCGCCATCCTCAATGGCCAGGATTCACGTTTGCTGGTGATCGTCGGCCCGTGCTCGATCCACGACCCGGAGTCGGCCATGGAATACGCACGCAACCTGAGGAAACTCGCACTCGAAGTGAGCGACCAGATGCTGCTGGTGATCCGCGCCTACGTCGAGAAACCGCGCACCACCATCGGCTGGAAAGGCCTGGCCTACGACCCGCACCTGGACGGCAGCGACGACATGGCCGCGGGTCTCAGCCTGTCCCGCGAACTGATGCGCGAAATGCTGCGCCTGGGCCTGCCGGTCGCCACTGAGCTGCTGCAACCGATGGCCGCCGGCTACTTCGATGACCTGCTCAGTTGGGTCGCGATTGGCGCACGCACCACCGAATCGCAGATCCACCGCGAAATGGCCAGCGGCCTGGGCATGCCCGTGGGCTTCAAGAACGGCACCGACGGCGGCGTGGCGATTGCCTGCGACGCGATGCGCTCGGCGTCCCACCCGCACCGTCACTTCGGCGTCGACAGCCAGGGGCACCCGGCGATCATCCAGACCCCGGGCAACCCCGACACCCACCTGGTGCTGCGCGGCGGCCACCGTGGGCCGAACTACGATGCGCAAAGCGTGGCGCAGGTGAAACACGACCTGGCCAAGTCCAAGGTGGCGGCGCGGATCATGGTCGATTGCAGCCATGCCAACAGCGGCAAAGACCCGCTGCGTCAACCGGCGGTGTTCAACGACGTGCTGGAGCAGCGCTTGCAGGGCGACACGTCGCTGATCGGCATGATGCTCGAAAGCCACCTGTTCGAAGGCTGCCAGCCGTTGAGCGCATCGATGAAGTACGGCGTGTCGGTGACCGATGGCTGCCTGGGCTGGGATGCCACCGAGCAGTTGTTGCGTAGCGCTGCCGAGCGTCTTCGCGCACAAGGCTGAACGACCAAGGCGCTGCCACATCGTGCACGGCGCCTCATCAAATTGCTCGAGTTTCGCAAACACCAGGCGTCAGTGCCGCTGTGAACGACTGCGGCTCGGGATGGGCGTGAACAATCAAAAACCTTCACGTGAGTTCCTCAAACAGCGCAGGCATGTTTCATGCTCTATCAGGGTCACGCCATTGCCTTGGAAACACGTTGCGCAGGTCCGTCTGCAATTAATCCAGGTTGCGGAGCTGGTTCACGGTGCAGCCGAACGCCCGGGCGAACAGCGCAAAGTCCGGGTTACATGGCAGCACCACCAGCGGGCAGTCCAACTCCTCCGTCAACTCGGCCGGGTAGTCCAGCACTAACAGGGCGGCATCGGCTTCGGTGCGCAGGGCGGCGTCGAGCATGGCATCGAGGGCCTCACGGTTGCCCCAGATGGCCTTGGGTCATGCGGAGGTTTCCTTGGATTGAGTCGCCAGCATGACTCTACATCGTCGCGAAAGCCCGGCGACACCCATCCAGCCCCCCGTAAATTCGTGATCTGCGGTAAAGAGTCCTTTTCGGGTTCGACGGTTTTTCCGAAGGAGCAACAGGCGGATACTCGACTCCATTGTTCCCCCCCTTCAGGAGTTACTGATGTCCACCACGCAAAACGTTCCGGCCTTTGGCCTAGGCACCTTCCGTCTGCAAGGTCAGGTGGTGATCGATTCCGTCAGCACCGGCCTCGAGCTGGGCTACCGCGTCATCGATACGGCGCAAATCTACGAGAACGAAACCGACGTCGGCCAGGCCATTGCCGACAGCGGCATCCCGCGCGATGAGCTGTTCATCACCAGCAAGATCTGGATCGCCAACTTCGCCGACGGCCAGTTGATTCCAAGCCTGAAAGAAAGCCTGCGCAAACTGAAAACCGACTTCCTGGACCTTACCCTGATCCACTGGCCCTCGCCGGAAGACCAGGTGCCTGTCGCCGAGTTCATGGGCCAGTTGCTGGAAGCCAAGCGCCTGGGCCTGACCCGACAGATCGGCATCTCCAACTTCACCATCGACCTGATGAAGCAAGCGATTGCGGCGGTGGGTGCGCAGAATATCGCCACCAACCAGATCGAGCTGCACCCCTACCTGCAAAACCGCAAGGTCGTGGACTTCGCCACCGCCAACGGTATCCAGATCACGTCCTACATGACCCTGGCCTACGGCGAAGTGCTCAAGGACCCGGTGATCCGGCAAATCGCCGAACGCCATCAGGCGACCCCGGCGCAAGTGACGCTGGCCTGGGCCATGCAACTGGGTTACGCCGTCATCCCGTCGTCGACCAAACGCGTCAACCTGGAAAGCAACCTCAAGGCCCTGCAACTGACCTTGAGCCCTGCCGACATGGTACAGATTGCCGAGCTGGAACGCGGTCATCGCCTGACCAGCCCCAAGGGTATCGCCCCGCAGTGGGACTAAACTCCGGCCACAGGCGTGCGGGATAATTCCCGCAGCCATGGCAGCACGCGCAGGCCTGTGGCGGCCACGGGCGGGTCGATGATGTCCATGAAGTGTTCGAGGTTGACGTTGTCCGGCACGCCGGGCAGGCGTACCAGCACCGCCGGCGTTGCGTCGGCAGACAGGCCCAGATCCAGGTGATCATAGACCAGCACATGATGCACCTGGGGTTGAGGACCGCAGGTGTGGATCGCCAGCCCCGCGTTGATGATCAGGACATCGAACGGCTGCGCCGGGATGGCGGTGAGCAGTTGGACCTCTTCGAAGGTCTGCACCGGAACGATCCGGTGATAACCCAACTGGTTGAGCATTTTTTCGATATACAGGCGTTGCAGGTGTTGCTCATCGGCAATCAGGATGGTCAGTGCTTTGTTTGGCATGGCGAACCCCTGGGCAGGCAGTGCTCGTCAGTGAGCGAGGCCCATTTTCCAGACATATGCCGACGACAAAATCAGGCTTGTTCCCGTTCCATGTAGGAGTTCTCCCAAACCTGCCGAGCGGCTGTCCGCTTCGGTCAAGCCTGCTTGCAGTACTGACTCAGGCCATGATGCAAACCGTCGATAGCCACGCTCAATGCCGCCACCGCCACCGCATCGCCGTCGCGCCTTTCGCACGCGTCCTCCAAAGCCTCGCAACAGGCGATCAGCGCCTGGGCCTTGACCATGCGCGCACCGCCTTTGACACGATGAGCCAGGTCATACAACTTGGCGAAATCGGCCCGGTCCTGCAGGGTCGACAGCATTCGGAGGTCCTCTGCAAGGCTAGTGAGCAAGGGTGCCAGCAAGTCGTTGAGCACAGCCGTGTCGCCACCTGTCAGCATCGCCAGCGAGCCCAAATCAAATTGCGCTTGGGCTTCATCCGTTGCAGCGCTGGCCGTGCGCGATGCCAAGGCCGCACGTAGATCGTCAAGCCCCGTCGGCTTGAACAGGCAACCGTCCATGCCGGCCTGTCGGCAGCGCTCGACTTCCTCAGGCTGGGCGTTGGCGGTAAATCCCAGTACCAGGCAAGGTACCAGGCCACGTTGCCGTTCCTGGGCACGAATATTACGCGCCAACGTGTAGCCGTCCATGACGGGCATATTGCTGTCAGTGATCACCCCGTCAAAATGCCCGCCTTGCCAAAGTGCAAAGCCTTCGGCGCCATCCTCGGCCGTAACGATGTGATGCCCCAGGAAGGTCAACTGTCGAGCCAGCAGCAAGCGGTTGGCCGGATAGTCATCGACCACCAGAAGTTTCAATGCCTGCGTGGCAGGAGCACAGGGGACAGATGAGCAAACCGGTGCTGCCGTGGTCAACACCAGTGCCAGTGTCACATCCACCCGCGTCCCCTTTCCCAGCACGCTGCTCAGGTGCAGCTGGCCGCCCATCATCTCGCACAGGTTACGGCTGATCACCAACCCCAGGCCCGAACCGCTACGTGCCGATTGCTCGTTATTGCTGCCCTGGATGAAGGGGTTGAACAAACGCAGCTGATCTTCGGCACTGATGCCGATCCCCGTATCTTCCACGCAAAGCCGCAGATTCAAATGCTCCCCGGCCAACACCGATGCGGCTTGGGCACCCAAGCGTATGTGACCGGAAGAGGTGAATTTGATGGCATTGCCTAACAGGTTCGACACCACTTGCTTGAAACGCAACGGATCGACCAGTACCGGCCGGTCGATCATCGGGTCCAGCTCGACATGCAACAACAGGCCCTTGTCCCGCGCCAGCCCTTCGAACACCCGCGCCACAGAGGCCAACAGCTCGTGCAGGTTGGCCGGCTCCAGGGTCAGGGACAGGTGGCCGGTTTCTATTCGCGCAATGTCCAGGATATCGCCGATCAGCTCCAGCAAGCTGTGCGAAGCCACCGACGCCACTTCCAGCGCATCTCGGTCCACATACCCCTGCTCAGCGTTTTGCTGGGCGAGTTCAATCATGCCGATCACCGCGTTCATCGGCGTTCGGATCTCATGACTCATCGTCGCCAGGAACGTGGTCTTGGCACGGTTGGCGGCGTCCGCGTCTTCCTTGGCTTCCCGAAGTTCGCCCAACAGGCGTTGACGTTCGCTCACATCCACCCAACCGGCAATCATGCCCACCACGTTACCGTTGCTATCACGGTACGGCAGCATCCACTGGTAAATCGTCAGCACACCGCCACCGGGCACCTTCAGCACCCGGTCGTGAATCTGCGGCTCACCACGCGCCATCAAGTCCAGGTAGTCGGCATGGAACGACTGGGCCTGGGGCGGGTTGCCCGTATCGGTCTCCACAACGGTCTTGCCGATCACGTCCTCCAGCTTGAAGCCGAACACGTCAAGGTACGCGTTGTTGCACGCCATCAAGCGCCCCTGGCGGTCGCGCACGTAAATCGGGTGAGGCGTGCCGTCGATCAGCACGCTCATAAACCGCATCTGGTCGCTCAAGGCGCGTTCGGCCTGGGCACGCTTGCGAATCAGGTTACGCAGGTAGAACACCCAACCCAGGGTGATCAGCAACAACAATGCGGCCAGGCCAAACCCTTGGATGATTACATTGCGATGACTGACCCAGTAGCTGTCTTCAATGATGATTTCACTGCGCCAATGATTAGTCAGTCCGTCCATTTCTTCAGGCGAAATGCTCAACAGCGCTTTCTCGAGGATCGAATACAATTCCAACTGGCTGCGGTTGACGCCGAAGGCAATCCGCGCCGGTTCCGTACCGACCGTGCTGGTGATACGCAGACGATCGCGATAGCTGCGCGTGATCATGTAGCGTGCGCTGATCAACGAAATGACTGTCGCGTCGGCATTGCCCTTGGCCACCCATTCCATAGCCTGCTCAGGGTTTTCGACGTCGACAAACACGATCCCCGGATAGTCCTGCGCGATTTGCGCAGCGAGGCTGTTGCCACCGATGACCGCCAGGCGTTTCCCCGGCATGTCCTCCAGGGTCAGCAGACGTTGGTCGTCGGCGCGCGCCACAAGCACATAGGGATTGGACAGGTAAGGCCGGGTAAAGCGAACCTTTTCGGAACGCTCGATACTGGGCGTGATCACCGCCAGCATGTCCATTTGGCCGGCGCTGACCTCGTCGACTTGCCGAGGCAGCGAACTGCCCTGCACCACCTCGAACTTCAAGCCCGTGCGCAAGCTGATACGCGACAAGACCTCATCACTCAACCCCGCGAACTGCCCTTGCTCATTGAAAAATGACAGCGGCACGAACTTATCCAGTACTGCCACTCTCACCCGGGGATGCTTCTCCAGCCAACGCTGCTCGCTGTCACTCAAGCGCAATCGGTCAGCCTCCAGGAACCCACTGCCGCCGGCACTCCAGCGACGCAGGATTTCCATCTGCTGGCTGGCCGGGATAACTGCCAGCGCGGCATTGATGATCGTCAACAGACGCTGGTTGTCGGCAGTAAACGCGAACCCGAACGGGTTGACCTCCAGCGCGGAGAAGTCTGCCATGCGCACGTTATTAAGGTGGTTCTTGTTGATCAGATAGCGGGCGCTGATGGCATCGCCCAGGTAGACATCCGCCTGCCCGAAAGCCACGGCACCGATGGCCTGATGAGTCGAACCGTACAACAACAGTTGCGCCTGGGGGTAAAAGGCCTGGACAGCTTCGGGTTGCATATAGTGGTAGAGCATCGCCACGCGCTTGCCGGCCAGGTCGGCGCTCAAGGAATGGCTTTCACCCGTGCGGGTCACCAGCACCGGTTGATCATTGGCGTAGGAACGCGACAGTACCAACGCCTTGTCGGCCGCCTCATAACCATTGGCCGACCCCACCAGATCCACCTCGCCCAGCTTGAGCGCCTCGATCACTTCATCACGGGTGTCGTAGCGCCGAACCTCGATAGGTACATTCAAGATCAGGCTGATCAGCCACGTGTAGTCAGCCGTGATGCCTTCAAAATCGTTGTCGTTGCTCAGGTCGAACGGTGCGTAGTCGGGTGCCGACACGCCCATCACCAACGTGCGGCGCTCGCGCAACCACTGCCAGTCGCTGTCATCCAGCGCTACTGTTGGGTGCTCCAGGGTGGAATGGCCGAGCAGTCGAAGGGCATGCGGTTCGTCCAGGGCCATCGCTGCACAGGGCAACAGCCCCATCAGCAGGATGGCCGTGAATGTCACCAGCCGGGAGATGGTCATTTCAGATCAGATGATTGCGCTGGGCAAACTTGGACAGGTGCACCACCGAGGACATGCGCAGCTTCTCTTTGAGGCGAGTCTTGTAGGTGCTGATGGTCTTGTGGCTCAACAGCATATCCTCGGCGATTGACTTGTTGTCCAGGCCCAGCGCCAGTTTTTGCAGTACCGTCAATTCGCGGTCGGACAGCGCCTCCACCAACTCCTGTTCGGTGGTCTGCAAATCGTCGCGGCGCACGGAACTGGTGGCCGTGCTCGGGAAGCAACTGTAACCGGCCCTGATGGCCCTGATCGCCTTTTGCAACTCGTCCAGTTCACCGGTCTTGGCAACAAAGCCCATGGCCCCGGCGCGCATGCAGCGAGTTGAGAAAAATACCGCCAGGTAGGACGTGAGCACCAGGATCTTGCAGGGCAGTCCCAGCGCCTTTATCCGGCTGATCACCTCCAGCCCGCCAAGCTTTGGCATTGCCAGATCGAGGATAACCAGATCCGGGCGCTCCTCCCGAGCAATCTGCATGGCGTCGGCGCCGTTGCCCGCTTCAAAGATGGTATCGAAGCCCTCCTGCTTCAACAGGTACTTCACGGTGGCGCGGATAAAAGGGTGATCGTCCACAATTAAAGCTTTGCTCATAAGACTCCCCGAGGGATCAGTACGCTTACATATCACACGGGACCTATCTACCTGTGAAAAGTAACAGTTCCGACAAACGGTACTGATTACTCTGCATGACACTTCAGGCAGTACAGACCCCTCCTTTTGATAGAACACGCTAAATACGTAGAGCTGCGCCCTGCCTCCTGGGAAGACGCAAGCGCGCAACCTTAACAACGGCGTGTCCGCTCAAATGAAGGGATAGTCTCCAATACTTGTAGGACTTTTCCTTGTCATAGCATAGCCAGCTTTGCGCGGGGCAAGGCCCGACAGGCGGGGACTACTCGGTGGTACTGGGGCTCCAGAACGCTTGCACCACCAGGGTCGACATCGAAATTCGCGCCACCAGGGCGTCCAGCTCATCACCGTCTACCGAGGTCACGGCCAGGGTGGCTTCGATTTCCACTTCTTCCGTGCCAAAAGGCCGCACGTCCACATCGCTGGCTGGGTAGTTACAGCGCGCCAGCTCGGCCTCCAGCAAAGCCAGAACGGCCTTTTGCTGGGTACGCCGGGCAATCACGTACAAGATGTTGGTGACTTCCGCCGACACCACGTCCAGTGGCTGACGGTTGATGTTATTGACGATGGGACGCAGCAAGGTGTTGGCCGCCAGCACAAACAGCGTGCCCAGCAGCGCTTCGAGGACCAGGTCGGCGCCCGCGCAAGCGCCCACCGCCGCCGACGCCCAGAGGGTGGCCGCCGTGTTGAGCCCGCGCACATTGCCTTCTTCGCGCATGATCACGCCGGCACCTAGAAAGCCGATACCCGACACCACATAGGCCACCACCCGCACCGCGCCTTCCGCGCCGCCGAGCCGGCTGGCCATGTCGACAAAAATCGCCGCGCCCACCGCCACCAGCACGTTGGTGCGCAGGCCCGCCGTGCGCTGGCGGTACTGACGCTCAAAACCGATCAGGCCACCCAGGATGAAGGCTGCGGTGAGGCTGACCAGGGTGTCGACCAGGGATTCGAGGTTGATGTTGTTGATTGCTTGCATAGGAAATCTTCCCTGTTCATTGCCAGCCAAACTTACGGATGTAGTACCCCTTCACCGCCTGGGTCAGGGCCATGTATGCCAGCAGGATCACCGGCAGGAACACGAAGTACAGCGACGGCAGCGCCTGCAATTTGAAGTAGTGCGCCAGTGGCCCCATCGGCAGGAAAATCCCCACCGCCATGATCACGCCAGTCATCGCCATCAACGGCATCGCCGCACGGCTTTGCAGGAACGGAATCTTCGGGGTGCGAATCATGTGCACGATCAGCGTCTGGGTCAGCAACCCCACCACGAACCAGCCGGACTGGAACAGGGTCTGGTGGTCGGGGGTATTGGCGTCAAAGACGTACCACATGAGTGCGAACGTGGTGATGTCAAAAATTGAACTGATCGGCCCGAAAAACAGCATGAAACGGCCGACATCTCCTGGCTGCCAGCGCTGGGGTTTACTCAGCATCTCGTCGTCGACGTTATCGAACGGGATCGCAATCTGCGAAATGTCATACAGCAGGTTTTGCACCAGCAGATGCATTGGCAGCATCGGCAGGAACGGAATGAACGCACTGGCCACCAGCACCGAAAACACATTGCCGAAGTTGGAGCTGGCGGTCATCTTGATGTACTTGAGCATGTTGGCGAAGGTGCGCCGGCCTTCCAGCACGCCCTCCTCCAGGATCATCAGGCTCTTTTCCAACAGGATGATGTCGGCCGCTTCCTTGGCGATGTCCACCGCACTGTCCACCGAAATACCGATGTCGGCAGTACGCAGCGCCGGCGCATCATTGATGCCATCCCCCATGAAGCCCACCACATGCCCATTGGCCTTGAGCAGGCGCACGATGCGCTCCTTATGGGAGGGCGTCAGCTTGGCGAACACGTTGGTGGTTTCCACGGCCTTGGCCAATTCGGCGTCGGTCATGTCCTCGATGTCGTTGCCCATCAGCAGGCCCTGTTGCTCCAGGCCCACTTCGCGGCAGATCTTGGCGGTGACCAGTTCGTTGTCACCGGTCAGCACTTTCACGGCGACGCCGTGGGCTTTCAGCGCCTTGAGCGCGGGCGCGGTGCTTTCCTTCGGTGGGTCGAGGAAGGCAACGTAGCCGATCAGCGTGAGGTTTTTCTCATCCGCCAGGCTGTAGGTATCACGTCCCGGTGCCATCGGCTGTGCGGCCACGGCGACCACGCGCAGGCCTTCTTCGTTGAACGCTGCCGTCACCTGACGAATGCGCGCCAGCAACTCTTCAGTCAGCGCCTCATTGGTCTCACCATGGCGCACGTTGTTGCACAC
Organism: Pseudomonas sp. DR208; assembly: GCF_019823005.1. Lineage (NCBI taxonomy): Bacteria > Pseudomonadati > Pseudomonadota > Gammaproteobacteria > Pseudomonadales > Pseudomonadaceae > Pseudomonas > Pseudomonas sp. DR208. Next base: position 2,494,559 of record NZ_CP081944.1, on the reverse strand, counting down.
CGAGAGGATTTCCTCCACGGCGCCCTTGCAGATCAGCAGGTGCGGTTGACCCTGTTCGGCGACCACCACCGACATGCGGCGGCGGTTGAAGTCGAACGGGATCTCATCAATTTTCTGGAACGCGGTGCCGACCTTCAACTCGCGATGCACCTCCACGTGCTCCAGCACCGCTACATCCAACAGGTTTTTCAGGCCGGTCTGGTAGTAGCTGTTGAGGTAGGCCATTTCCAGCACGTCATCGGACTCTTCGCCCCACACGTCCACATGGCGCGCCAGGAAGATCTTGTCCTGGGTCAGGGTGCCGGTCTTGTCGGTGCACAGCACGTCCATGGCGCCGAAGTTCTGGATCGCGTCCAGGCGCTTGACGATGACTTTCTTGCGCGACAGGAACACCGCGCCTTTGGCCAGGGTGGAGGTCACGATCATCGGCAGCATTTCCGGGGTCAGGCCCACGGCAATCGACAGCGCAAACAACAGCGCTTCGGTCCAGTCACCCTTGGTGAAGCCGTTGATGAACAGCACCAGCGGCGCCATCACGAACATGAAGCGGATCAGCAACCAGCTGACCTTGTTGACGCCGTGCTGGAACGAGGTGGTTGCACGGTCGGTGGCGGTTACACGTTGGGCCAGCGCCCCGAAATAGGTGCTGTTGCCGGTGGTCAGGATCACTGCCGTCGCCGCGCCGGACACCACGTTGGTGCCCATGAACAGGATGTTCTCCAGGTCCAGCGGGTTGCGGGTCTTGGCGTCCTGCTGCTGGGCGAACTTTTCCACCGGCATCGATTCGCCGGTCATCGCCGCCTGGCTGACGAACAGGTCCTTGGCACTGAGCACGCGGCAATCGGCAGGGATCATGTCACCGGCGGAGAGCACGATCAGGTCGCCCGGCACCAATTGCTTGATCGGCAGTTCGATGCGCTTGGCTTCATCGCGGCGCAGCACGGTGGCGGTGTTGCTCACCATCGCCTTGAGGGCATCGGCAGCCTTGTTGGACTTGGCCTCCTGCCAGAAACGCAGCAGCGTCGACAGCACCACCATGGAGAAAATCACCGTGGCGGCCTTCATGTCTTCGGTCAGCCACGAGATCACCGCCAGCAACGTCAGCAGCAGGTTGAACGGGTTCTTGTAGCAGTGCCACAGGTGCACCCACCAAGGCAGCGGCTGCTCATGCTCGACTTCGTTGAGGCCGTATTGCACGCGCAGGGCGTCGGCTTCCTGGGTATTCAACCCCTCGGCGTGACTGCCCAGGGTACCGAGCAATTGCACGGCACTGCTGTTGGCCGAGACCACCAGGGTTTGCGCCAGGGTCGGCGGCACTTCGCGGCTGACGCTGGCGTCGGTCACGGTTTCGAGCATCGCCAGGCGGCGGAAATGCCGGGCGATGTGCCGGGTCCGCAGGAAGCCGGCAAAGAACTCTTTGAGCAGAGTGAGGTTCATGGTGTTACTCCTGCGCGAGGAAAAAACCGTCGTGCAGGTACTGCCTTGTGCGCCGCGCCCTGTTTACAGGCACAGCCACTTTGGCCCGCCTGCCGCAAAGGACAGGCGCGTCCGTAGCATCCCGAGGTGAACCGGGTGCTGGTCAGCGTCGATGAGAGGGATTCGGGCAGGTGCCAGGACTGGCCGCTGCCGGGATGCCGCTTCTCGCTTTTAGTGGCGAGACAACGGCATCGGAAAAATGCGCGTTACCTTGCCAAGCCTGTGCCGGTTACTGAAACCGGCCGACTACTGTCACTCGAACAAGTACCCACTGAGGGTCTCCGCTATTGATGAAAACGCGCGAAGCTTACGCCCCGATGATGGGAGAGTAAACCGTAGGAAAGTTTCCGTATGGTGAATAAGAAGATTCTTCAGGGAGGGTTCAGGAAGTGTTTATCCAGGAGGTCTCAATCATCCCGCGTCAGTACTTCCAGCAACTCAATCTCAAAACGCAGGTTGCTGTTGGGCTTGATATGCTTGCCCATCGATCGCTCGCCATAGGCCAGATGCGCCGGAACGAACAAGGTCCGTACACCGCCGACCTGCATGCCCATCAAGCCCTGGTCCCAGCCCTTGATCACACGCCCGGTGCCGATCACACACTGGAACGGCTTGCCGCGTTCCCAGGACGAATCGAACACCGTGCCATCTTCCAGGGTGCCGGTGTATTGGGTGGTGATCAGCGCGCCCTTGACCACGGCTTTGCCGGTGCCGGGTCGCAGGTCGGTGATTTGGAGTTCTTCGGGGCTCATGGGGAATCCGTTGGATAGATAGTGTTTGCTTGAGTTGGTTTACGCTGAAAGCTCGCGCAATGCGGCAGTCGCCAAGAACCCTGACCGCGATGCATAGCGATGGTGCTTCTGCACACGCTCATCAATGCGTTGCAACAGGTGTTCCGGCAAAGAGGCATTAAACCGCACTGACTTGAAAATACTGCAATCTCCGACTTGGGATGAGGGACGGTTACTCTCCCCCGCTTCATAGGGTGTTTGAACTGGTGATGACTCCCCTTCACCGCCACCCAACCATCTGCAACCAACAGGTCAATCACCTCTCGACTTCTCATTGCCCACCTTTAGGTGTGCATATTACACACCGCTAAATGGCAATGCGTTTTTTGTACACACATGACACACCAATGAAAAAAGCCCGCTACCCCTCAAGCAAGCTTGCGTGCCGTGATGATGACGATGTGCGAAACCTTTGCGCCAGAGAACTAATGTCAGTTTTTGTGCCTTGATCTTATGGCGCCATACGGAATATTGGAGAGATGACACACCTCAAGTCAGTGACATTTCCCTTTATCTCGCAGAACGTTTCCGAAAGAATCCCAACCGCGTGCGCCGCTCAAATCACGTGGCTAGTCTTCGTCGGTCACTGCCCATTCTCGTTCACTGGAGTGCATGCAGCCTCGCTCGTAATACACTGTCGTTAAGGGTGAAGCATGCTCTCCCACTCTAAATCTTTTGCACCGCCCCTACAAAAAAATACGAACTTCCCTCATCAAAACCCAACTGCAGCCTATTTCTGGCCAGCAGCGCTCACATCCATCCTTTCAGAGTCCGTTAACTCTGAACAGGAAATATCAGAATGACCATCGGTTCCACCTTTAATTACCCCGCAGATACAGCCCAACACGCTCATCGAAAAAAGCGCTCCAGCAAGAGCAAATGGGCGGCCAGCTTTCCAAACCCACCAGACTTATGTTTTGACTACCGCACCTTGGTGGAACAATTCAATGGCATTGCCCAAGCCACTGAGCCACATCATAAAATTTGCATCATTGGCGCTGGCATTACTGGACTGACAACTGCACGTGAACTTTACCGATGTGGCTTCACAAACATAACGTTAATTGAAAAGTCACAACGTATAGGCGGCAGGCACCTTACGGCCCTTGGAAATAACAATACCGATACCGTTGGAAGACCACCTTTCGAAATGGGCGCAATGAGAATGCCGTTCTTCAATAAATCAAACGAACTGCCTAAAGATGGGCGTTCACTCATGGCCTATTACGCCAACGAGTTCGAATTGCGCCATACAGACTTTCCCAACCCAGGCAGCCCTGCAGTCCGGTCCACGGGTATATTTCTACGTGAAGGGAGCATAGATGACAGCACCGAACCCACAATGCTTATCTGGAAAAACACTGATGGCAAAACACCGCCTCCCGGTCAAACACTGGGTAGTGTTTTCGCAAAATGGAAAACCTTCGCCGAGCGAATGACGCTGATTGTCTCCGAGCATTACGGTTGTGAAGGCTGGGAGCACATGTGGAATTCAATCGTCAAAAAATATGAAAGTGTTTCCTTCCGCGAATTGGTAAAAATGCCAAGCCTTGATGGCTGGCACCACAGCGACCCTGGAAACTTTGGTGGCTTGGGTATGACCGCACAGGAATCCGCTGTTTTCTACGCCATCGGCATTGGTGACGGCAGTTGGGGGGCATTCTATGACGTATGCTCGCTTTACCCACTTCGCACGGCGATATTTGGATTCAGCAGTCATCTGCAATTAATTCACGGGCGCGTAAACGTGGACGGTAAACCGATAGCATCGCCTTACTTGAATCATCCAGAGACCTTGGATTCAAGAGGCCTTGCATTCAACAAACCCACCTACATCGGCCTTGGTTCACTGGCCGAATCACTCCTTTTCATCAAATCCCAAGAAACACATGAGTCTCTATACGAGCACCTCATAAAAAGTCATTCAGGTTTCATGACCAGCAGTGCAGTGACAAAGCTCAAGAAACTAAATAACGGAAAAATACGGGTCTATTTCGACTGGAACATCACACAAAAAGAACAGGCAAAGAAAGAGTTCATCGATTACGACTCTGTGGTAATGACACTGCCTTCGTGGCTGATCGAAACACACATATCAATTGAAAACTTCAGCCAGGAAATGCTTCCATTTGAAGTCATAGAAGCCTATAAGTCAGCCCACTGGGAAACCAGCTGCAAGGTGTACGCACCTCTCAAAAAGTCGTTTCTCTCTCAAAATAAAAAAATCCCTCAAGCCATCGTCACAGATAGCTTGATTCATGACGTATACACTTACCGCTACAACGCTACCAATACCTACGATTGCATCCTTCTCAGCTACACATGGGAAGACGACGCTACCAAGCTATCGATATTTACTGACAAAGAACTGGTTGACCGGTGCATCGAAGACCTCGACAGAATTCTTTTGAAATCTGCCAATATAAAGGAAAAAATATCACCGTATATCGGACGCGATAACGCGGTGGTTCAACGGTGGATGAATGATAAAAACTCCCTTGGCTGTGCAAAACTTTATCGTGCAGGTACTTATTACGACGCCATGAAGCTACTGAAATACAATCGAGATTTTTCTCACACCTCAGGTTTGTATCTCTGCGGTGAATCTTTCTCCGTAGATGCGGGCTGGACGGAACCTTGCTTCAGGGGAGCAATTGATACCGTGATAAACATTTGCAGTAAAACCCAAGCCGATTTCAATGGTGACTTTACGATGCATGACTACCCACTCTACAAAGCTGAACCGTAAAAGAAAGAGACTACAACGCAACGGGAATCACCTGACTTTTAATTAAACATTTGTTCGCCTCTTATAAACGCCCAACCGACTCCCGGTTGCATAACAATAAGAGGTCACCGCCATGAGCGAACCAGCAAGCCCCGCCCGCGTAGCCGTCATCCAACTGGACCCTCAGGTTGGCATGAACAACCGAACCAACAACCTGCGTCAAAGTCTTGCACTGGCGACCGAGGCGGCAAACGGTGGAGCGAATCTGATCGTACTGCCCGAACTTACCAATTGCGGGTATTTCTTCAGCAGCCGCCAGGACGCCTTTGATCATGCAGAGCTGATACCAGGCGGCGAAAGTGTGCGGGCGTGGGCAGATTTTGCCTGCAAGCACCAGGTGTACCTGGTGGCGGGCCTGTGCGAAATAGACGGTATGCAGTTATTCAATACGGCTGTGCTGCTGGGTCCCGATGGGTTCATCGGCAAATACCGCAAGGCACATCTATGGAACCTGGAAAAGCTCTGGTTCACGCCTGGTGATAGCGGATTTCCAGTATTTGAAACGCCGATAGGCCGCATTGGCTTGCTGATTTGCTGGGATATCTGGTTCCCGGAGGTGCCACGTATTCTCAGCCAGCAGGGCGCCGATATCATTTGCAGCCTGAACAACTGGGTGTGGACGCCTCCGCCCCTGTTCGATGAGGCAGGCAAATGCATGGCGTCGTACCTGACGATGACCGCCGCCCACGTCAATAACGTGTTTATCGCTGCCGCCAGCCGCATTGGCGAAGAGCGGGAAGCGCGCTACCTCGGATGCTCGTTGATTGCCGGAACCAACGGCTGGCCTATAGGCCCGGTAGCTTCAGCCAATCGCCAGGAAATCCTGTTCGCCGACATTGATATCACCAGCGCCCGCAGTGCTCCGATCTGGAACAGCCTTAATGACCTGCAGCGTGATCGACGCAATGATCTCTACGATCAAATGCTTGGCTACTCCCGCCACTCTGCCCTTCCACGCTGATCGGAGGGCTCTGTATGAAAACACTCAGTACAGAAACGAGGCCCCGCCGGTCCATGGCCGATATAACCGTCCTGATGTTGGGATTAGCCAGCGTGCTATTGATGCTGTGGGTTGCACTTAGCAACCAGTGGTCCTGGCCGGGCTATACCGAGATGATCACAAGCCTGCCCCATCCCGTTGCCTGGCTGCGGTGGATAGTCGGGGATATCAGTGAAGTAGCCTTCTACAAGCACGAACTGGCATCGCTCGGTTTGTTGGGCGGCGCCTACCTTGCATGGTGGGCGAGCAAGCACGGTAAAGCCTGGCAAGGGTTTTCTATTTCCTACGGAACAGGGCTATGGCCTTGGTTGGTGACAAGTTCACTGCTGGGGCTGATGTTGAGCAATCTTCTGTGGGGTTGGAGCGTCACCGCACAAACGTGGCAACCCACGTTTGCGGCATTCGTCTCGTTACCGGCAGCCATGGTGCTGATGTTCGGCGGCGGCTGGAAAGTTGCCGTAAACGGTGCGGTATTGGGCGCATTGCTGGTGACCCCCCTTTGTCTGCTGATCGTGAACTTCGTATGCGTTCCACTGGGTCTTCCAGTGGTGATCGGCAACGTGGTGGGCATGGCACTCGGCAGCGTCATTGCGTTTGTACTTTGTCGCCGAGTGCCGTCGTTGGTGAGTTCTGATTACATAGCCCTCGCCAAACCGGCCCCCGCCCCGCCCCCCACTTATGGTATTGCCTGGAGTCTGCGTCGGGTGCTCGCAGATTTTTCCGAAGCGCCTTTTTTCGGGAACGAACTTGCCAGTCTCGGGTTGCTGGCAGGTGTACTGGTAGCCTATGCGCTGAACCCGATCAGCCCGGCGTATGGATCAGGCCTGGTGTTGCCCCTGATAGCGGCCCAGGCGCTGACATCGGCACTGGGTGTCGCGATCTGGCGAAAACAGTGGAAGAAACGCGGATGGTATCCGACCTACGTTCCACTGGTCTCAGTGGTCCCGGCGGCTGTATTGACCCACGGTGGCAGTTGGACCGTCATCGGTTCAAGTGCACTGCTCGGGGCTTTGATCGCGCCGCCACTGGCCTGTGCAATTGCAGGTCGCTTGCCCACACACTTTCACCCGTACATTGGCAATGTCACCTCAATGGCGTTGAGTACGCTGATGATAGTGCCTTTGGTGGGTTGGTTGATTCAGATGTAGCCCATCCCCACGCTGTGCTCTTCACAATACCCTCCCAATAGGGCGGTCACTGCAACTGTGGCGAGCGGTCTTGCCCCGCGTTGGGCTGCGAAGCGGCCCCAAAACCAGCGGCCGAGGAGTGCCTGATTCACCGCATTCCTTCCTCCAGGGTCGCTTCGCGACCCAACGCGGGGCAAGCCCGCTCGCCACAGGGTACTTACCGCCTGTGACCTTAAGACCTTGAAAGGGCTGCCCCTTAAAACCAATGCCAGAACCGACTCCAGAACCCCCGCCCCAAGTCATCCTTGCACCGCGCATATTGCGCCGCATACATCTGCGACCGCGCCTGTACCTTGCTGGCTACCGTTGGCAGCCAGGCCTTGGCGGCGTAGGTGCGCTGGCGATAGCCGCCCCAGCCTTCGTGGTAGTTCAGGTACTGGCCGTAGGCGTCGTATTTGTAGACGCCGTTGATGGTGTAGGTCTTGTCCATGTACCAGCCGACGAAGTCGATGGCGTCGTCGAAGTCCTGGCGGCTGGCGCCGCTGCGGCCGGTGCTCTTGCGGTAATCGTTCCACACCTCGTCCTTGGCCTGGGCGTAGCCGGCGGCGGTGGAGACGCGGCCCCAGGGAATGATCCACAGCAGGTATTTACGCGGGGCCAAGGCGTCCTGATGGAAGCCGGACTCCTGATACATGATCGCGAACGGCACCTGGATCGGTACGCCCCAGCGTTTTTGCGTGACTTTGGCAGCGTCGTACCAGTCGTCTTTTTCGCGGAAGATGCCGCACAGATCATTTGGCGTACGTGGCGGCGAGGTGCCGCACGCCGTCAGCAGTGAGGTGAGTAACAACAGTCCGACGGCTTTGCCTGCGCTCAAAATGCACCTGTGCCTGATACGTATGAAACGGGCATTTTACGCAGGTCTGCGCCTGGTGCATCTGCACTATCCTGAGGCCCAGGTGTCGTAATTCCATGCGCCCACTCTCAGGAAGACCTATGACCCAGGATGTGCTTGCCAAGGAAACCAACCGCCGCCAGTTGCAGCAGATCATCTCCGGCCTGTCCGACGGGGTGATTCTGGCCGAGGTCGACCAGACCATCCTGTGGGCCAACGAGGCCGCGCTGACCATGCATGGCGTGGGTGACGTGATGGGGCTGGGCGCCAACGGGCAGCAATACGCCGAGCGCTTTGCGCTGCGCTACCGCAACAACCACCCGGTGCAGGCAGACAACTACCCGCTGGCCCGGGCCGCGGCGGGCGATGAGTTCAGCGACGTGGTGGTGGAAGTCACGCCCACCGCCGACGAAGAAAAAACCTGGGTGCACCGCCTGCGCAGCCTGGTGATCACCGACTCCCACGGTGAACCGGAACTGCTGGTGCTGATCCTCAGCGACGCCACCGAGTGGGCCAGCGCCGAGCAGCGCTTCGAAAAAACCTTCAATGCCAACCCGGCGCCGGCGGTGATCTGTCGCCTCAGCGACCTGCGCTATATCAAGGTCAACCAGGGCTTCCTGGAGATGACCGGCTACAACCGCGACCAGGTCATCGGCAAATCGGTGTATGAACTGGATGTACTGGAACAGGCCGAACGCAAGGACCTGGCCATCCAGCGCCTGGGCGAAGGCGCGACCATCCCGCAGATGCAGGCGGAGCTACGGCTGCCCGGAGGCGGCAGCAAGCTGGTAATCGTTGCTGGCCAGCCATTGGACATGAACGAAGAGGACTGCATGCTGTTTTCCTTCATGGACCTGGAGCCACGGCGCAAAGCGGAAATTGCCCTGCGTCAGAGTGAGGAGCGCTTCGCCAAATCCTTCCGCCTGACCCCGGTGCCGACCCTGGTGTGCAGCGCCGGTAACCGCCAGGTGGTGGATATCAACGAAGCTTTCATGAGCATCACCGGCTACATCAGTGAAGAGCTGATCGGCAAATCGATCGAGGACATCGACTTTATCGACAGCCCCCAGGCTGCCGCACAGTTGTTCGCCAGCCTGGAAAAAGCCGGCAACCTCGACGGCCAGGACCTCAAGGTGCGCAAGAAAGGCAACGAGGTGATCGACTGCGTGGTCTCCGCCGACACCGTGATCATCCAGGACGCGCCCTGCTACCTGATGGTGATGATGAACATCACCGAACGCAAACGCTCGGAGCTGGAGCTGGTAGCGGCCATCGAGGAAGTGATGCAGGATGCCTCGTGGTTCAGCCAGACGCTGATCGAAAAACTGGCCAACGCCAAGAGCGTCAACAGCGCCAGCCAAACGAACGTGGCCTTTACCGACCTTACCGCCCGCGAGCGCGATGTACTGGGCCTGATCTGTGAGGGGCTGGCCGACAAGGAGATCGCCTCGCGCCTGAAACTGGCGCCCAACACCGTGCGTAATCATGTGGCCACGGTGTACTCCAAACTGGGGGTGCACAGCCGCAGCGCTGCCATCGTCTGGGCCCGTGAACGCGGGCTGTTCGCCGGGGAATTGCGGGTCAAAAACAAGCCGTGACAGTGCAAATGCACTAGTGCACCTAGTGCGAATTCGCCTTATTGCGGCGACGGCTAGTCAATAACCTTCAAGGTATCAAACTGAATGCCTGAAGGAACCCGCATGTTTACCCTCTCTCAACTGCGAAACTGCATCGAAGAAGGCCTGTCGCCGCTGACGTGCGAGTTCACCCTGTGCCGGGATGCGTCCCTGACCCTCAAGGTCTATGACGCCGAAACCGGCCGGGTCGACCTGGTCGTCACCGGGATCAGCACCAACCGCCTGCAGACCCCGCAAGAAGTGGAAAAGATGGTGGAAGAGCTGCGTTACGAACTGCAGAGCAACACCATGGGCAAGCTCACGCTGGATGACTTGCCTTCAACGACGCCCCAATAAAGTAGAACACCCCGCCCCCGACGATAAACGCTCCCAGCATCCAGAACATGTAATGGGCCGGCAGGCTGGCCAGCACCAGCCCGCACAACACCGGCCCCAGCGCGGCGCCCAGGTTGGACAGGTTCTGTGCCCCGTAGTACATGCCGCGCAAGTGGTGCGGGGCTATCCGGTCGATGAACATGTATTCGGCCGGGAACACAATGATCTCCCCCACGGTGAACACCGCCATCGCCAGCACCCACCACAGTACGCTGGTGGACAGCGCAAACCCGACGATCCCCAGCATGAACATGCCCAGGCCCGCGACCAGCCACTGGCCGAGGTAACGGTGCGATATCCGCCGCCCAATCAGGTATTGCAGGGCAATCACCAACACCGCGTTGGTGGTCAGCACGGCGCTGACCACGGTGTAGGTGTATTCGGCCGTGGTGGTGGTCACCAGGTATTGCGACAGCCACGCGGTGAACTGGCCGAACACCACGGCACTGAGTACACCGCCGAGGGTGAAGCACACGAGACGATGATCCCTTAAAAGTACTCGCCCGACGGCAAGGAATGGCACCGGTTTTTGCGTGGCATCAACGGTGGCCAGGGTACGGTCGCCCCAGCGCCAATACAGAAGGAAAAACCCTACCCCCAACAACGCCGAAAGGATAAACGGCACGCTGATATCCAGCTTGGCCAGCACCGCCCCGAAAGCGGGCCCAACCGCATAACCGATGTTGGTCAGGGTGTACTTGATGGAAAACACTTCGCTGCGGGCGTCTTCGGGCAACAGGCTGGCAAAACCGGCCTTGACCGCAATATCGATCACCGCATAAGCCAGGTTGATCAGGATCAGGCAGCTGTAGAACGCCCAGATGTTCTGGGCCAGAACAGTACCGACAAAGCCCAGCACAAACAGCACGCTGAAGGTCAGCAGCAACCGATAACTGTTGATACGGTCGACCAGGAAACCGCCATACACACTGAGCAGCGAGCCGACGATCAGCGAACTGCCGATCACCAGGCCAACCTGGGTGATGTCGAGGGAAAAATGGTGGGTGAGGTAGATCACCAGGTAGGGAAAAGTGATTGCCTTGGCCAGCGTGAGCAGCAATGTGGCGGACAGCAACAGGTTAACAGTGCGAGGGTAGTTTCTTATTGTCGCAAGCATCCTGCTCTCTTTCCTTGAAGGTAACACGGCCGTTTCCGCCGGTTACCTTAACTCAGGAACAGGGCACAAATGCAAGGTCATTTCTTGACAGGGGTGATCTCGAGAATGGTGCCGTTGGTGGTTTTGAGCAGCACGAACTTATCGCCTACCCGCGCCCACTGGCTGTCCTCTTCAGGCTGTTTGAGACCGCGCTTTTTCCAGTCGCTGACGGCCGACTCCTTGCGCATCAGGATATCCGGGGCACGGTCACCTTCTTTCAAGTCACGGGTATTGATACTCGAAGGTTGTACGGTTTCCTGCGGGGTATCACCGGCCTGCACGATAAAGCTGGCGGTGGACAGGCTGGTGGCGACCAGCAGGCAGGCAGCGAGGGATCTGGATTTCATGGGAGTTCCTTCAATGAAAAGGTGTGTACCGAAGTTCGGACCGCTGCCACGCGCGATCATTCAATTGTGCCAACCTTCGCGCGTCGCTGCAGCAGCCGTTCCAGCCCGAACGGGTGCGCGCAAAAGCCCATGCCATTGCCCTTATGAAATAAATCCTGTAATTTTTCATGAAATTTATCGAAATAAATTTCATGAACAAACAAGAAGAACTTGCCACCCTCGCGGCACTGATCCACGACCTGCGCAAGCACAAGAAGCTTACCCTCGCCCAGCTCGCACAGAAAATCGAGCGTTCGGTGGGCTTCCTGTCCCAGGTCGAGCGTGGCCTGTCGCGCCCGACCGTGGCGGACTTGACCGCCATCAGCCATGCCCTCGGCGTACCTACTACTTACTTCTACAGCCAGCCCAAACCCAAGGCCGTGGACTGGATCACCCGCCCCAACGAGCGGCGCACGGTGTATTACGCCAACGGCATCACCGACATCCTCGTCTCGCCGAGCATGAACGGCGCCTTCTCGATGCTCGACAGCCTGCTGGCCCCCGGTGCCAACAGCGGTGAACAGACCATGAGCGACCGCGCCGAACAGGCCGGGTTTGTGCTGGAGGGCGAGTTGACGTTGTGGGTGGACGGTGAAGCTGGCTCAGTCACCCTCGGCCCCGGCGACAGCTTCCACCTGGCCAGTTTTGCCCATTGCCGCTACGCCAACCTGACCGACCTGCCCGCCCGCGTGTTGTGGGTTTACAACTAGGAGCAACACCCGTGAAAAGCCATGCCTCCACGTTACTGGCCGAAGTACGGACCTTTCGCCAGAACCATCCGGACGTGCGTTATGTCGACCTGATCGCCCTGGACATTCCCGGGCACTTCTACGGCAAGCGTTACCCCATCGAGATGCTGGAAAAAGTCGCCGCCGGCAGCCCGTTGAAGCTGCCACAGAACGCCGTGTTGCTGGGGGTTCAGGGCGGGTTGTTCAAGATTGGCGACTACTGCTTCAACGACGGCGACCCGGATGCCAACCGTCGCCTGGTGCCGGGCACCCTCAAGCCGGTGAGTTGGGAATCGCAGCCGCTGGGACAGATGCTGATCACCTCGGACGGCACCGAGGCGCCCATCGAGTTCGAACCCCGCGAAGTGCTGGCCAAGGTGCTGGAACGCCTGCAACACAAGGGCATTCACCCGGTGGTGGCGTTCGAACTGGAGTTCTACCTGTTCGACAAAAAACTCGACAATGGCCTGCCGCAATTTGCCCGCGACCCGTTGAGCGATGACGCCGACGACCAGCCCAACCTGCACATCGAACGGCTGTCGCGCTTCAGCGAAGTACTGGATGGCATGGCGCAAACCGCCAAGGACCAGGGCATCGATATCACCGTGATCACCGCCGAGATCGGCCCCGGCCAGTTCGAAATCAACTTCGGCCACCTCGACGATGGGATGCGCGCTGCCGACTGGGCCGCCCTGTTCTGCCGCAGTACCCGTGGTGTGGCATTGAAACACGGCTACCGCGCCAGCTTCATGGCCAAGCCCTACCTGCAATATCCCGGCAGCGGCATGCATGTGCATGTGAGCCTGTATGACGGTGCGGGTAACAATTTGCTGGCGGCTCACCAGCAGCAACCCTTGCGCCATGCCGTCGCCGGATGCCTGGAGTTGCTGCCGCACTGCATGCCGATCTTCTCGCCCAACCACAATGCCTTCCGCCGCCTGGGCGGTACGGTCAACGCCGCCACCCGCGCCAGCTGGGGCTTTGAAGACCGCGACGCGTGCGTGCGCATCCCCGAGTCCGACCCGCGCAACCTGCGTATCGAACATCGACTGGCCAGTGCCGATGCCAACCCATACCTGGTGCTGGCGGCGATCCTGGTTGGCCTGGAACACGGTCTTGAGGCCAGGCGCGAACCCATCGCCCCGCTGAATGAAGACCGCAGCAGCGGCAGCGACTTCCCCCTGGAAATGCTCGACGCCGTGCGTGCCATGCAGCATCACGCGGTATTGCGCGATAAGCTGGGCGCCGAATTTGTCGAGGTGTACTGCGAAAACAAGCGTCAGGACCACTTGGCCTTCCAGCAAGAGATCCATGCGCGGGAATATCGCTGGTTTCTCTAATAGCACTCACGGAATCATCGATGACCGACCAAAGCGCCCCGGCCCTCAAGGAAATCTTCAACGTCGAACGCCTGCAACACATCGCCACCGAGATGACGGCGGTGTACCCGGCGTTCGACGCCAAGGGGTTCCTCAAGCACGCCAAGGCCGGGCTGGCCGAATTGTCGGTGATGCAGCGCATGGCGCGGGTCAGCGAGAGCCTGCATGCGGTGATCCCGCTGGATTACCCGCAAACGCTGAAGCGGCTCTACGCCCTGGCCCCGCGCCTGAACAGTTCGTTTGTCAGCCTGTTCCTGCCGCACTTCGTGGCGAGCTACGGGCGGGATGATTTCAAACGTTCAATGGCCGCGCTCAAGTACTTCACGACGTTTGGCTCCGCCGAATTCGCGATCCGCCATTTTCTACTGCACGACTTCCCGCGCACGTTGGCGGTGATGCACGAATGGTCGCTGGATACCAACGAACACGTGCGCCGCCTGGCCAGCGAAGGTTCGCGGCCGCGCTTGCCCTGGTCGTTCCGCCTGGCCGAAATACAGGCCAACCCCGAACTGTGTGCGTCGATCCTCGACAACCTCAAGGCAGATACCAGCCTGTACGTGCGCAAGTCGGTGGCCAACCACCTCAACGACATCACCAAGGACCACCCGGAATGGGTGCTCAGCCTGATCGAAGGTTGGAATCTGGATAACCCTCACACCGCCTGGATCGCCCGCCACGCGCTGCGCAGCCTGATCAAGCAAGGTAACACGCGTGCGCTGACGATCATGGGGGCCGGGGCCAGGGCCGACGTGAAGATCCACCATCTGCAAGTGACGCCAGCGGTGATCAACCTGGGAGAGCGGATCAACCTGTCCTTCACCCTGGAATCCACCGCCGCAGCCCCACAGAAGCTGGTGGTGGACTACGCCATCGACTATGTGAAAAGTGCCGGCCACAGTACGGCGAAGGTGTTCAAGCTCAAGGCGTTTACCCTCGGCGCTGGCGAGCTTCACAGCATCCGCCGTGAGCAACATATCCGCGAGTTGACCACGCGCAAGCATTACCCCGGCAAGCATGTCGTCCATGTGCTGATCAACGGCGAGAAGCTTGCCAGCGCCGACTTCGAACTGAGAAACGACTGACACAAATCAAAGAAAAGGCTCTAGCACGGGCCTTTCAGCCACATAAATTGTCGAACAATCCTGGCTTTCTTAGTTGCGAGCAATTATCATCCAGCGCCTTCTCGCTACCCACCGGGTAGCTGTTTCAATGTGTCACCCGAGGCGCCCATGTACCGTTTTTCGTTTCACCGCCCCCTGATTGCCATCAGCCTGGGGCTTGTTGCTCCTGGCGTATTTGCCGCGCTGCAGCCCCTGGCCGAAGCACCACTGGCCAGCGACACCGAGCTGCACTGCCACTTCAGCCGCGACGCCAGTACCGACTGCACCACCACCTACCGCTATACGATCCTCAAGCCGAGCGGCCGCGAAATGCTCTCACGCATCGACTTCGATTATTCCGAAGGCGACATCTTTGAAGTGATCAGCGCGCAGTCCACTCAGCCCGGCGCCAAACCAGTGGCGCTGGATGCGACGCAGATCGACACCCGCATCGCGCCCAATCCGGACCAGGGCTTCAGCCGCGACAAACAGACCTCTCTAGCCTTCCCCAACCTGCGCGTCGGCACGCAGATTCGCTACACCGTACGCGAGCACCACGCCGCCAAGCCCTTGATGACCCAGTTTCACTACGTGCTCAAATTCGGCGCCAGCCCGGCGCGGCGCGACCGGTTCAAGGCGCGTTTTACTGCGGAGCGCCCCATCCAGTGGCGCAGCGAACTGTTCGAGGGTTTCAGCGTAACGCCGTCGCAGAATGGCAAGACCCTGGACGTGGTGCAAAAGGCCCCGACCTACCTCAACTACATCAACGAAGCCTCCAACGCCGCGTTGCTGCGCATCCCGCGTATCGAGATAGGCAGTGCTCTGGAGCCCCAGGCGTACTTCGGGGCGTTCGCGCAGCGCTACAACCAGATCCTCGGTGCCAACCTGCCACCACAAGGTGCTGCTGCCGTGGTTGCCGTACGCGGTTTGGCACCGGCCGAACAGGTTGCGGCATTGATGCAGCACATCAACGATCACTATCGCTACCTGGGTGACTGGCGTGCGACAGAGCGCGGCTACGTGCCCTTCAACCTCGCTGAAATCGAACAACACGGTTATGGCGACTGTAAGGACCTGGCAATCCTGCTGACCGCCTTGCTCAAGGCCAGTGGCATCAAGGCCGAGACCGCCTGGGTCAGCCGGGGCGATGTGGTCGAGTCGCTACTGATCCCCGGCCCCCAGGCGCCGAACCACGCCATCGTCCGCGCCGAAGTGGATGGCCAGGTGTGGTGGCTCGACCCGACCAACCCGGTGTTCGCCCCCGGTCAGGTCATGCCCGATATCCAGGACCGCTGGGTGCTGGTCAACGACGCCCAGGGTCAGGTGCGCGAGGAACATATCCCGCTGGAACGCCCCGAAACCACCCTGCGCCTGGACAAACAGGTGCACTACGACAAACAAGGCTACGGCACGACCCAGGCCACGATCACCTTCAGTCGCCTGCCGCTGATGCAACTGAGCGTCGCCGACCGCCAGCAAGGCAGCACCGCCACCGACCAGGACATCTGCGCCAACTTCGGCAACGAGATCAGCGACTGCCAGATCACCCGCCCGGCCACCGGCTTTGTGGTACATGACGGCTATACCGTCACGGCCAAAATGAATGATCAGCGTGCGCTGGAAAAGCTGGCGAATGACTACGTATATAGCGATGAATCGCTCAAGGGTCGTTGGGATGGTTTTATCAACTACCGCCGCCAAGGGCAGCAGGCCGAGCTTGATCTGGGCAACCCGCAAACCCATGACTACAGCATCACCCTGAGCGGCGGGCGGATGGAAAAAGCCATCCCGGGTTGCCAGGTGCGTTCGCCGTGGTATGACTTGGATCTGCAGGGTTCGCAGGCGAATGGCGGGCTGCGTTATCACTATCGCCTGAGCCAGAAGGTGCGTTGGTTGAGCCGTGATGAGATTGTCAGCAAGGCGTTCGGGAAAATGATCGAGGATGCACGGGCTTGCGCGGAGCAGGTGCATCAGGTGGTGAAACTCTAACCCTCTGTTGGGCAGGCCTGGCATCAGGCCTCGCCCAACAACAACCCCTGCTCCCGCGCGCACAACTCCACCACGTAATCCCACAACACCCGCAGCCGCACTGACTTGTGCAATTCCCGGCGCGAGCTGATCCAGTAGCTGCGCTGGATCCCCTCCCCCGGCAGCAACGGCACCAGGTCCGGGTCGCCGGCGGCCATGAAGCACGGTAATACCGCAATCCCCAAACCGGAGCGCGCCGCCTGATGCTGGGCGATCACGCTGGTGCTGTGGAACACCACCTTGGGGTTGCGGCAGAAGCTGCTGAGGAATTTGAGTTCCTGGCTGAACAGCAGGTCGTCGACGTAATCGATCCAGGCGTGTGCCGCAAGGTCTTCGCGCTTTTCAATCGGCGGGTTGCGCGCCAGGTAGCCGCGGCTGGCATAGAGGGCCAGGCGGTAGTCGGTAAGTTTGCGCGTGACCAGTTGATCGACGCTCGGCCGCTCGAGGTGGATGCTGATTTCCGCTTCGCGGTTGAGGATGCTGACAAAGCGCGGCACCGCCACCAGCTCCACTTCCAACCCGGGGTAGCGCTCGAACAGCCCGCCCATGCGGCTGGCCAGGAACATCACGCCCAGGCCTTCGGCCACACCCAGGCGGATCTTGCCCAGGGGCGCGGCAGCATGAGTCAGCTCGTCTTCGGCCAGCAGTGCGACGTTTTCCATGGCCTCGGCATGTTTTAGCAGGGCCTCGCCGGCGGGGGTCAGTTCGTAGCCCTGGGCATGCTGCACGAATAGCGCGGTGCCGAGACTTTTCTCGATCGCCTCGATATGCCGGGCCACAGTGGCGTGGGTGGTTTTCAGGCGTTGCGCGGCGGTGAGCAAGCGACCGCTGCGCTGCAGCTCGAGAAAGTACCGCAGGTCATTCCAGTCGAACATGACGCCTCCATTGCCTATCCCTGGGCTACGCTGTTTAAAAACGCACAGCAGCTGGGTAAAAACTAACATTTTTAAGACGAAAACTAACAACTAGGATGGGGCCAATAAGAAAAACAAGCGAGACCTTCAGATGCCCATTGCAACTGCTGAATACGATTACATCGTCGTAGGCGCCGGCCCAGCGGGCTGCCTGCTGGCCAATCGACTGTCCGCCAACCCCGCCCACCGCGTGCTGCTGCTCGAAGCCGGTGGCCGCGACAATTACCCCTGGATCCATATCCCCGTCGGCTACCTGTTCTGCATCGGCAACCCACGCACCGACTGGTGCTTCAAGACCGAAGCCCAGGAAGGCCTGCAAGGCCGTGCGCTGAGTTATCCACGGGGCAAGGTGCTGGGCGGCTGCTCCTCCATCAACGGCATGATCTACATGCGTGGCCAGGCCCAGGACTACGACGGCTGGGCGGCCGCAGGTAATGAAGGTTGGGCGTGGAAGGACGTGCTGCCGCTGTTCAAGCAGAGCGAAAACCACTTTGCCGGCGGCTCGGAATTTCACAGCGACGGCGGTGAATGGCGAGTCGAGCAACAGCGTCTGCACTGGCCGATCCTCGATGCGTTCCGCGATGCGGCGGCGCAGAGCGGCATCGCCAACATCAGCGATTTCAACCAGGGCGATAACGAAGGCTGCGGCTACTTCCAGGTCAACCAGAAGGCCGGGGTACGCTGGAACGCGGCCAAGGCGTTTCTCAAGCCGGTGCGCCAGCGCCCCAACCTCACCGTGCTGACCGAAGTGGAAGTGGACCGCGTGCTCCTGGAAAACGGCCGTGCCTGCCAAGTGGTCGGGCGTCAACACGGCCAGCAAGTGAGCTGGAAAGCGCGCAAGGAGATTGTGCTGTGCGCCGGTGCAGTGGGTTCGCCGGGCATCCTGCAACGGTCAGGGATCGGTCCCGCCAACGTGCTGGAGCCACTGGGCATCGAAGTGCTGCATGAACTGCCCGGCGTCGGCGGCAACCTCCAGGACCACCTGCAACTGCGGCTGATCTACAAACTGGAAAACGCCCGCACCCTCAACCAGATCGCCGGCACCCTGTGGGGCAAGATGGGCATGGGCCTGCGCTACCTCTACGACCGCAGCGGCCCGCTGTCGATGGCGCCCAGTCAACTGGGTGCGTTTGCGCGCTCGGGTCCGGAACAGACATCGGCCAACCTGGAATACCACGTACAGCCACTGTCCCTGGAGCGTTTCGGCGAACCGTTGCACGGGTTCCCGGCGTTTACCGCGTCGGTCTGCGACTTGCGTCCGCAGAGCCGGGGCCGTATCGACATCCGCTCGGCCAACCCGGCGGACGCACCGCTGATCCGCCCCAACTACCTCAGCCATCCGGAAGACCTGCGCGTGGCCGCCGATGCGATCCGCCTGACGCGCCGCATCGTCGCCGCACCGGCCCTGAGCCAGTTCAAGCCGGTGGAGTATCTGCCGGGCGATTCGCTGCAGACCGAAGCGCAATTGCACGAAGCCGCCGCACGCATCGGAACGACGATCTTCCACCCGGTCGGCACCTGCCGCATGGGCAACGATAAAGACGCAGTGGTCGACGCCCAACTGCGGGTGCACGGCGTGCCCGGCTTGCGCATCGCCGACGCTTCGATCATGCCGCGCATCACCTCTGGCAATACCTGTTCACCCACGCTGATGATCGCGGAGAAGGCCGCGCAGCTGATCCTTTCGCCGAATACAAGGAGTCTCGCCCCGGAGAAAGAACTGGTTCATGCAATCTGAATAGCGGCGCCGAACCTGGCGCCGACAGTGGAACAACAATAAATAATCACTGTGAGGGCTACCCGATGTCAGAACATGCTCAAACCCTGGGCTCGCCGGTCGACGCGAGCACCAGCAACGACTCAAAGAAAGTCATCTTCGCCTCGTCCCTGGGGACGGTGTTCGAGTGGTATGACTTTTTCCTCTACGGCGCCCTGGCGGCGGTGATCAGCAAGCAGTTCTTCGCCGGGGTCAACGACACCACGGCATTCATCTTTGCCCTGATGGCCTTTGCGGCCGGCTTTGTAGTGCGGCCCTTCGGTGCGCTGGTGTTTGGTCGGTTGGGCGACATGATCGGGCGCAAGTACACCTTTTTGGTCACCATCATTCTGATGGGCGTGGCGACCTTCTGTGTCGGGTTGCTGCCAACCTACGCCAGCATCGGCATCGCAGCGCCGATCATCCTGATCGTGCTGCGCATGCTGCAGGGCCTGGCGCTGGGCGGCGAATACGGCGGCGCCGCAACCTACGTGGCCGAGCACGCACCGGCCGGCAAGCGCGGCTTCCACACCAGCTGGATTCAATCCACGGCGACCATCGGCCTGCTGCTGTCGCTGCTGGTGGTGCTGGCCTGCCGTTACTTCACCGGTGACCAGTTCGAAGTCTGGGGCTGGCGCATTCCGTTCCTGTTCTCCATCGTGCTGCTGGGCATTTCCACCTGGATCCGCATGAGCCTGCACGAATCGCCCGCGTTCCTGAAAATGAAAGAGGAAGGCAAGGCCAGCAAGGCGCCGATCCGTGAGTCCTTCGGCAAATGGGAAAACCTCAAGGTGGTGCTGATCGCGCTGTTCAGCATCAACGGCGGGCAAGCGGTAACCTTCTACGCGGCGCAGTTCTACGTGCTGTTCTTCCTCACGCAGTTCCTGAAGATGGACCCGGCCCTGGCCAACATGCTGTTGATCATCAGCGTGGTGATCGGTGCACCGTTCTTTATCTTCTTCGGCTGGCTGTCGGACAAGATCGGGCGCAAGCCGGTGCTGATGCTCGGCCTGCTGCTGGCCACCGTGCTGTATTTCCCGATCTTCAAGAGCCTGGCGCACTACACCAACCCGGCGATGGACCAGGCCAGCACCCAGGCGCCGATCACCGTGATGGCCGACCCGGCCACCTGCACCTTCCAGTTCGACCCGGTGGGCAAGGCGAAATTTGACAGCCCGTGCGACAAGGTCAAGACCTTCCTGGTCAAGCAAGGCCTGCCCTACAGCAGCGTCGCCGCCCCCGCCGGCAGCCCCGTGCAAGTGAGCGTGGGCGACGTGCGTATCGATGGTTTTGACGAAAAAGCCCTGCGTGGCGCGGTGACCCTGGCCGGCTATCCGTCTTCGGCGGACGTGGCCCAGGTCAACAAGACCATGGTGGTGGTGCTGATCGTGGCGCTGATCCTGATTGCCGCGATGTGCTACGGCCCGCTGGCAGCGCTGATGGTGGAGCTATTCCCGACGCGTATCCGCTACACCTCGATGTCCCTGCCCTACCACATCGGTAACGGCTGGTTTGGCGGGTTCCTGCCGACCGTATCGTTTGCCCTGGTGGTCTACACCGGCGATATCTTCTACGGCCTGTGGTACCCGGTGGTGGTGACCGGGGTGAGTTTGATCGTGGGGATGGTCTGCCTTAAAGAGACCCGTCACGTGGATATCGATAACAACTAACCCGATCTCCTGAGCACAGAAGATCCGCTGTGGGAGGGGGCAAGCCCCTCCCACATTTGCCTTCAGGCGCCTACATAAATTGCTGTACATCCATACAGATAATGGTTGATCAATGCGCGCCGACTGAGCATCCTGCACAGCATCAACCCGATCTGTGTGACGACCATGCGCCTGTACCTCTGTGAAAAACCCTCCCAGGCCAAGGACATTGCGGCCGTGCTCGGCGCCAGCCGCCGTGGCGAGGGGTGCTGGCTGGGCAATGGGGTCACGGTCACCTGGTGCATCGGCCACCTGCTGGAAACCGCCCCGCCGGATGCCTACGACGAAAAGTACAAGCGCTGGGTACTGGCCGACCTGCCCATCGTCCCGGAAAAATGGAAGATGCGCGTCAAGCCCAAGACCGCCAGCCAGTTCAAGGCGGTCAAGCGCCTGCTGGGGGAAGCCCAGGAGCTGGTGATC
The DNA here is from genome assembly GCF_019823005.1 of Pseudomonas sp. DR208. Taxonomy (NCBI): domain Bacteria; kingdom Pseudomonadati; phylum Pseudomonadota; class Gammaproteobacteria; order Pseudomonadales; family Pseudomonadaceae; genus Pseudomonas; species Pseudomonas sp. DR208. The sequence continues at coordinate 2,472,894 of NZ_CP081944.1, read as the reverse complement.
GCCACCGACGCCGACCGTGAAGGCGAGATGATCGCACGCGAGCTGGTGGAGCATTGCCGTTATCGCGGGCCGATCCAGCGGCTGTGGCTATCCGCGCTGGATGATGCCTCGATCCGCAAGGCCCTGGCGGCGCTCAAGCCGGGCGCCGAGACGTTCAGCCTGTATCACTCGGCCCTGGGCCGCTCCCGCGCCGACTGGCTGATTGGCATGAACATGAGCCGCCTGTTCACCTTGCTCGGGCGCCAATCCGGTTACCAGGGCGTGTTGCCCGTAGGTCGGGTGCAAACGCCAACCCTGCGCCTGGTGGTGGACCGCGATCGCAGCATCGCCGATTTTGTGCCGGTGGCTTACTGGGCCATCGATGTCGACCTGCGCCACGGGGGCATGACCTTCACCGCCCAATGGCGCGCGCCCGAGGACGCCTGTGACGACCAGGGCCGCTGCCTCAACCCGCAGTTGGCGCGGGACGCGGCCGACGCCATGACCAACGCCGCCACCGCCCGGCTGGTGAAACTGCGCACCGAGCGCATGCGTGAAGTGGCGCCCCTGCCCTTCGACCTGGGCACCCTGCAGGAAATCTGCTCCAGGAAGCTCGGCCTTGGCGCCCAGGAAACCCTGGATATCGCCCAGTCGTTGTATGAAACCCATAAAGTCATCACCTACCCGCGCAGTGATTGCGGCTATCTACCGATGAGCCAGCACCCCGACGCGCCGAAGATCCTGGCTGCGTTGGCACGTGCGGATACCGCAGTGAACGAGCTGATGCCGCATATCGATGCCCAGCGACGCTCGCGGGCGTGGAACGATGCCAAGGTCAGCGCTCACCACGGCATCATCCCTACCGGCGCCGGCAAGGATGTGGGACAACTCACCGGCAAGCATCGTGCGGTGTATACCCTGATCCGCGCACGCTACCTGGCGCAGTTCCTGCCCAACCATGAGTACGATCGCACCCAGGCGGATTTCGACTGTGCGAATCAGGCGTTGCGTGCAGTGGGCAAAGTAGTGATCGAACCGGGCTGGAAACGCGCCCTGCCCGAAGCCCTGGCGCCAGCCAAGGGACGTGAAGCGCCGGCTCCGCAAGCCCTGCCGCCATTGGTACAGGGCCAGGATTATGGGGTGGCCAGGGTCAACCTCAAGGACCTGTGGACCCAACCGCCCAAACCCTTTACCGAAGGTGACCTGATCAAGGCGATGAAAAACGTCGCCAAGTTGGTGGAAGACCCGCTGCTCAAGCAAAAGCTCAAGGACACCACCGGCATCGGCACCGAGGCCACCCGCGCCGGCATCATCCAGGGGCTGTTGGACCGTGGTTACCTGGTGAAGAACGGCAAGGCGCTATCAGCTACACCGGCGGCATTCAGCCTGATCGACGCCGTGCCCCGGGCCATCGCCGACCCAGGCACCACCGCCATCTGGGAGCAGGCCCTGGACATGGTGCAAAGCGGCGAAATGAGCCTGGAAGACTTCGTCGCCAAGCAGGCGGCCTGGATGAGCAAGCAGGTCGCCCGTTGCAATGGCATGCGCATGACCATCACCGGTCCCGCCAGCCCGGCAGGCCGAGGTGCCACGCCATGGAAAAAGAAACGCAAGAGCACGCCACGCAAGACGACGGCCAGTCCCAAGCGGGCCAAAAAACCGACAAATGCCGGCTAAACACCCAAAAAAACCGGCGAATGACGTTTTTCGACGGGTTTAGCGCCGCTTTGGACCTTGCAGCGCGGTGGCCGGTCTAGGATTCTGTAGTGGGACCCTGACTAACCAACAACAACACCGGAGTGGCCGCCATGAAGACCGTTGCAGAAGTGCTCAAAGCCAAGGACCAGAAAAACCAGGAAGTGCATGTCATCAAACACGACCACACCGTGTTTGAAGCCTTGGTGCGGATGTCGGAGAAAAACGTCGGGGCCTTGCCGGTGGTCCAGGATGACGTGGTGGTCGGGATCATCAGCGAGCGTGATTACGCCCGCAAAATCATGCTCAAGGGGCTGTCGTCGGTCACCACCAAGGTCCATGAGGTGATGAGCTCTCCGGTGATCACCGTCGACACCCATAAAAAGGTCGATGAGTGTATGAACATCATGACCGACAGTCACCTGCGCCACCTGCCCGTGGTCGAAGACGGCAAGCTGTTGGGGCTGCTGTCCATCGGCGACCTGGTCAAGGAAGCCATTGCCGACCAGGCTGACCTGATCAAACAGCTGGAGCAGTACATCCGCGGCGAATAGGGGAGCCCATGCTCGACACGCTGAAACACCAAGAGAACCAACTCGATACCTTGCATCGGGCCATGGCCGAACGGCACTTTCTGGTGTTGACCGGTGCGGGGATCAGCACGTCGTCGGGCATTCCCGACTACCGCGACAGTGACGGCGTGCGCCGGGGCAAGGCGCCGATGATGTACCAGGAGTTCCTCGCCACCGCGCAGGCACGCCGCCGTTATTGGGCGCGGGCGATGCTCGGGTGGCCGAGGGTCCGCATTGCGCAGCCGAACAAGGCGCACCTGGCATTGGCGACATTGCAGCAACGCGGGCGTATCAGCGGGCTGATCACGCAAAACGTCGACACCCTGCATGATCAGGCCGGCACCCATGATGTAATCGAACTGCACGGCAGCCTGCACCGGGTGCTGTGCCTGGATTGCCAGTTGCGCAGTGCACGCGATGCAATTCAGCGGCAGATGGAAATCGACAACCCCTACCTGGCGCAGGTCCATGCGGTGCAGGCACCCGATGGAGACACCTTGCTCGACCCTGCTTTTGAAGAACACTTTCAGGTCCCCCACTGCCCCCATTGCAATGGCGAGCGCCTGAAGCCGGATGTGGTGTTTTTCGGTGAGAACGTAGCACCCGCGACAGCAGCCAGGGCAATGGCCGCCGTCGGCCATGCCGAGGGCTTGCTGGTAGTCGGTTCGTCGCTGATGGCCTATTCGGCATTCCGCCTGTGCAAAGCCATGGTCGAACAGGGCAAACCCGTCATCGCCATCAACCTGGGCAAGACCCGCGCAGATGAGCTGTTGCAGGTGAAGATCGAAGCCGAGTGCGAGCGACTTTTGCCGCGTTTGGTCGAACGGTTACGGTAACTCAATCAAGCGCAGATCCTTTGTGGCGAGCGGGCTTGTCCCGCGTTGGGCTGCAGAGCAGCCCCAATCCAGGCGCTGAAAAGTTCCTGATGCTGCGCAGTGTTCTTATTGGGGCCGCTTCGCAGCCCAACGCGGGACAAGCCCGCTCGCCACAACAGGCGTTATACAGCCTGACCTGCACTTCCAGAAAATGACGCCCAAGTCACGTTTTCCCGCATTCTCCCGTCCCCACGGCAATTTATGTAGTGAGCAAAAATAATCACTACATAAGCGTTGACGTAACCATTTTGTCCTTGCATTATCGAGACGTCTCCCGGATCGGGAGCGTTGGCAACAAGCGTTTTGAACAAGCTCGTCTGACCGCCGAGCTGTTTTTTCCGGATGTGCACTGCCCACAAGGCAGATTGATGAAGCTGACCGGCCCTAAGGGCTCGGTACAAGGCGCTCAAATGCGGCTTGTCTTCGTTATGAATGCATTGCGTAGCAGTTCATCAGCAAGACTACATGCATCAGGTTCAAGACCCTGCCCGTATTCGGCAGACCGTCGCTGACGCCCGGTTTTCGCAACCGGAGACAACTTACGAAGTATTAACGAACCAACTGATAGATCGCCAACTGGTCAAGGGGCTTACACATGAATCTGAACAACCAACCAACTATCGATGAATTGGCTGAGATGTTCGCAGCGCAGAAAGACACACTCGACGACCATATCCTGTGGATTGGCAAATCGGGCGAAGTGCAAATTGACTGCCTGGCGCCCCACACCGAAGAAGCCGAGTTCGACCGCAATAACCGTGAACTGGCGGCGCGCCTGAAGATGTACCGCCGTGGCCAGGGTTATGTCGGCAAGAAAGCAGCCGCCGATCGCAACTTTATCGAGCAGGTCTTCCACACACTTAATACCGAATGGCAGAATCTCAAGGGCCAATCGCAAGTTAAAGTGATTGATAGATACTGCTGATAACACCGCATTAAACATTTAAGCCCGCTTGTTGATTCGAGCGGGCTTTTTAATTGCGGCTCTACAACACTGCGGGAAATCGTCCCTTCTTCGCTTCGTCGCAAAAGATATCAAACAACACCTGCGCTGCCGCCGAGAGTTCATGGCCGGGTTTGGTCAGCACCCCAATCGGTCGTTCAATGACCGGATCGGTCAAGGTGATGCAATGAGCCCCCGCCTCCTCCATCTGCCGCGCACACAATGCGGGGACGGCGCTGACACCCAACCCCGTCGCTACCATCTTGCCTACAGTCGCCAGTTGATGGCTTTCCAGCGCCACCGGCAACTTCATCTGCCGCGCCCCCAGATGCTCCTCCAGCATCACCCGCACCGTCGAAGGTCGCTGCAACGTGATGAACGGCTGCTCCAGCAAGGTTTTCCAGTCGATTTCATCAAGCTCGACCAACGGCGAATCCCCCGGCACCACGGCAATGAATCGATCCAGGTACAACGGCGTGAACGCCAGCGACGAACCGTCTGAAGGCTCGAACGCCACGCCCAGCTCCACCTGGCGGTCGCGCACCATTTCCAGCACCTGCTCGTTGATCAAGTCGTGCACGGTGACATTCACCTGCGGGTAACGCGCGCGGAATATCTTCAGGATCGGCGGTAGCAAGTTGCCCGCGAACGATGGCATCGCCGCCACCGTGACCCGCCCGCGTTGCAGGGTAAAGCGCTGGCGCAGTTCGTCCTCGGTGTTGTCCCAGTCGGCAATCAAGCGGCGCGCCAAAGGCAGCAGGGATTCCCCCTCGGGTGTCAACGCGACGTTGCGCGTATTACGGCTGAACAGGCGCCCGCCCAGGCCTTCTTCCAGACCCTTGATGGTCAAGCTCAGTGCCGACTGGGAAAGGTGCAGGCGTTCGCAGGCGGCGGCGAAACTCAGGCTCTGGGCCACGGCGAGAAACGCGCGCATCTGTTTAACTGTCATGACGCTACTCCAAATGGCCAGGCGACTATCCTGTTTTTTAAATCAATCAACCTTAAAAAACAACTTAACAAATCAATCCGTCGGAGCAACACTCGGTTCATTGGCTGGCCCACAAACAATAAAAGAGGTGCATATGGCAGGTTTCGATAAACGCGTGGCGTCCTACGAGGAAGCACTGGCGGGCCTGGAAGACGGCATGACCGTACTCTCCGGCGGTTTTGGCCTGTGCGGCATTCCGGAAAACCTCATTGCCGAGATCAAGCGCAAAGGCACCCGCGACCTCACCGTGGTATCCAACAACTGCGGCGTCGACGGCTTCGGCCTGGGCGTACTGCTGGAGCAGAAGCAGATCAGCAAGGTGATCGCCTCCTACGTGGGTGAAAACGCCCTGTTCGAGAAGCAGTTGCTCAGCGGCGAAATCGAAGTGGTGCTGACCCCCCAGGGCACCCTGGCCGAAAAAATGCGCGCGGGCGGCGCCGGCATCCCGGCCTTCTTCACCGCCACCGGTGTTGGCACTCCGGTCGCCGAAGGCAAGGAAACCCGTGAATTCAATGGTCGTCCGTACCTGATGGAAGAGTCCATCACCGGCGACTTCGCCATCGTCAAAGGCTGGAAAGCCGACCACTTCGGCAACGTCATCTACCGCCACACCGCCCAGAATTTCAACCCGCTGGCTGCCACCGCCGGCAAGATCACCGTGGTCGAAGTCGAAGAAATCGTCGAGCCGGGCGAGCTGGACCCGGCGCAGATCCACACCCCTGGCATCTACGTCGACCGGATCATCTGCGGCACGTTCGAGAAGCGCATCGAACAGCGCACCGTACGCAAATAATCCGCCCCCAGCCCGAACAATAAGGACACATAAAATGGCTCTTACCCGCGAACAAATGGCTCAACGCGTCGCCCGCGAAATGCAGGACGGTTTCTACGTCAACCTGGGCATCGGCATTCCGACCCTGGTGGCCAACTACATTCCGGAAGGCATGGAAGTGATGCTGCAATCGGAAAACGGCCTGCTCGGCATGGGCCCGTTTCCGACCGAAGACACCATCGACGCCGACATGATCAACGCCGGCAAGCAGACCGTGACCGCGCGTATCGGCGCGTCGATCTTCTCGTCCGCCGAGTCCTTCGCGATGATCCGCGGCGGCCACGTCGACCTCACTGTACTCGGCGCGTTTGAAGTCGACGTACAAGGCAATATCGCCTCGTGGATGATCCCCGGCAAGCTGGTCAAGGGCATGGGCGGCGCCATGGACCTGGTGGCCGGTGCAGAAAACATCATCGTGATCATGACCCATGCCTCCAAGGACGGTGAGTCCAAGTTGCTCAGCCAATGCAGCCTGCCGCTGACCGGCGCCCACTGCATCAAGCGTGTACTGACGGACCTGGCGTACCTGGAAATCGAAAATGGCGCTTTTGTCCTCAAGGAACGCGCACCTGGCGTCAGCGTTGAAGAGATTGTGCGCAAGACCGCCGGTAAACTGATCGTCCCGGACCACGTTCCAGAAATGCACTTCCAGTGAGGACAGATTCCATGCAAGACGTCGTGATTGTTGCTGCCACCCGCACCGCCGTGGGCAGCTTCCAGGGTTCGCTGGCGAACATTCCGGCACCGGAACTGGGCGCCGCCGTGATCCGTCGCCTGCTGGAGCAGACCGGCCTGGACCCGGCCGAAGTGGATGAAGTGATCCTCGGCCAGGTCCTCACCGCAGGCTCAGGCCAGAACCCGGCGCGCCAGGCGTCGATCCTGGCCGGCCTGCCCCACGCGGTGCCCAGCCTGACCTTGAACAAGGTTTGCGGCTCGGGCCTCAAGGCCCTGCACCTGGGCGCCCAGGCCATCCGTTGCGGTGACGCCGACGTGATCATCGCCGGCGGCATGGAGAACATGAGCCTGGCTCCGTACGTACTGCCCGCCGCGCGCACCGGTTTGCGCATGGGCCATGCCAAAATGATCGACAGCATGATCACCGACGGCCTGTGGGACGCGTTCAACGACTACCACATGGGCATCACCGCCGAGAACCTGGTGGACAAGTACGGCATCAGCCGTGAAGCCCAGGATGCGTTCGCCGCCGCCTCCCAGCAAAAAGCCGTCGCTGCTATTGAAGCGGGCCGCTTTGTCGATGAGATCACACCGATCCTGATCCCCCAGCGCAAAGGCGACCCGGTGGCCTTCACCGTGGATGAGCAACCCCGCGCCGGCACCACCGCCGAATCTCTGGGCAAGCTGAAACCGGCGTTCAAGAAAGACGGCAGCGTCACCGCGGGCAACGCCTCCAGCCTCAACGACGGTGCCGCCGCGGTGCTGCTGATGAGCGCCGACAAGGCCAAGGCCCTCGGCCTGCCGATACTGGGGCGCATTGCCAGCTACGCCAACGCCGGCGTCGACCCGGCGATCATGGGCATCGGCCCGGTGTCGGCCACCCGCCGTTGCCTGGACAAAGCCGGTTGGAGCCTGGGCGACCTGGACCTGATCGAAGCCAACGAAGCCTTCGCCGCGCAATCCCTGGCGGTGGGCAAAGAGCTGGAATGGGACGCCGACAAGGTCAACGTCAACGGCGGCGCCATCGCCATCGGCCACCCGATCGGCGCCTCGGGCTGCCGCGTGCTGGTGACGCTGCTGCATGAAATGATCAAGCGTGATGCCAAGAAAGGCCTGGCGACGCTGTGCATCGGTGGCGGCCAGGGGGTAGCCCTGGCGCTCGAACGCATCTGATTCAAAGAGCAACATGGAAAGGGCCTGGTTCCACGAAAACCAGGCCTTTTCTTTACCCTTCAACCTCGCGTCTGCGGCACCGCTTTAATCCCCGTCAAATTCCCCCATACCTCCCAAGGAACCGCAATGCGCCATCTGGACGGCAAGCCAAAATCCTATCTCCTGTTCCTGCTGGCAGCCCTGGCCGTGGCAGGCTGTTCACCCAAGGATCAGTCCCGCGCACGGGCGATCAACGGCGAACAAAGCTCGTTCCTCTGATGGTGCGAACCTGTGGCGAGCGGGCTTGCCACAGCAAGCCCGGTCACCGCAGCAAGCCTGCTCACCTCAACGCTGATCAGCGCTTCAGGCAGCGCTGATAACGCTCGTCGACCCGCTGGGCAAACCACGCCGTGGTCAGGTTACGGGTGATCTTGGGACTCTTGAGCACGATGCCCGGCAGGATGGCCCGTGGCATCGGCTTGCCGGCGGCCTTGTCGGCCAGGGCAAATACGCGCTTGTAGAGGGTGGTGTCCTCGAAATCCAATTGCTCGCCCTGCTCCAGCTGACTGCGGATGCTGGGGTTGCGCATGTCCAGCCTGGCCCCCAATGAACGCACCGCCAACTCGGTGGTGCCGGGCAGCAGCGAGCCGTAGCGAATCAGATCTCCGTCCAAGGCCAACTCGGTGCCCGAAGCACGGCTGACGGCAGCCTGGAACGCGGCATTACGGCTGGCGTACCACCCGGCATTGAAATCGGCAAAGCGATACAGCGGCCGGTCGTAGCTCACCGGGTAACCCAGCAAGTGCGCGATGCCGAAGTACATGCCGCCACGACGGGTGAAGACTTCGCGACGAATTGTGCCATCCACCGTGTAGGGATAACCCCGCGCCTGTTTCTGCGCAAAGTCGATACTTACCTGCATCGGGCCTGCGGTATGCACCGGGTTGAAACCACCAAACAACGTGTTGCCCAGGGGCACCATGCTGATGAAGTCATCGAAGATGCCACTCAGGTCCTTCTCCGTGCGCGCAGCATTGAGGCGGTCGGCGTAGGTCTTGCCGCTGGGCGAGCGCAGTTGCAGGGCGCTGCGCACGACAAACGCCGGCATATGGACTTTGCCGGCACGCCGCAGGATTTCATCCTGGGCGATCTTGCCAATGTCTGGCACCGGTGGGTCGACCTGATAGGTCGACTCCTGCTCGGTCACCGCCAGCACGGCGCAGATGTTTTCCGTGCTGGGGTAGATGTTCTGGGTGTCAAAGGCCGTGTAGATGTCCTGGGCCCAGCCCTCGCGGTCAGCCACCTTGGTCGGCAGCAGGCGCACGATCTGCGCTTTCACCTCGGCCTCGCTGCGCTGCGGCTGTTGCGGGTTGCGCGTGGTGGAGCAACCGGCCAGTACCAGCAAAGTGGCAAGGCACAGGATCAGGCGGCTTGAATACATGGGGCTTCCTTGGCGACGATGGGCCGGGCATTGTTGATGTGGGAGGGGGCAAGCTCCCTCCCACATTTTACCTGTTGTGGTTCTAGATCCCCGCCAACGCCACGTCCATCGCGAAGTAGGTGAAGATCAAGTCCGCACCCGCGCGCTTGATCGAGCCCAAGGTTTCACGCACCACACGGTCCTCATCAATCGCCCCGGCCTGGACACCGAACTTGATCATCGCGTACTCGCCGCTCACCTGGTACGCCGCCACCGGCAGGCGCGAGGCTTCGCGGATGTCGCGGATGATGTCGAGGTAGGCACCGGCCGGCTTGACCATCAGCGCATCCGCGCCTTCCTGTTCATCCAGCAGCGATTCGCGTATGGCTTCGCGGCGGTTCATCGGGTTCATCTGGTAGCTCTTGCGGTCGCCCTTGAGCGCACTGCCGCCGGCTTCGCGGAACGGTCCGTAGAGGGCCGAGGCGAATTTGGTCGAGTAAGCCATGATCGGGATATGGGTGAAGCCCGCATCATCCAGGGCGCGGCGGATCGCCTGGACCTGGCCGTCCATCGCCGCCGAAGGGGCAATGACATCGGCACCGGCACGCGCGGCGGCCACGGCCTGCTTGCCGAGGTTGACCAGCGTCGCGTCGTTGTCGACATGGGCGCCGTGCATCACACCGCAGTGGCCATGGTCGGTGTATTCGCAGAAGCAGGTGTCGGACATCACGATCATTTCCGGCACAGCGTCCTTGATGATCGACGACATGCGCGAGACCAGGCCGCGCTCTTTCCAGGTGTCGCTGCCGCTGGCGTCCAGGTGGTGGGACACGCCGAAGGTCATCACCGACTTGATGCCGGCACGGGCATAGCGCTCGATCTCGCCGGCCAGTTTCTTCTCAGGGATGCGCTGCACGCCCGGCATGCTGGTGATTGGCACGAAGTCGTCGATTTCTTCTTCGACGAAGATCGGCAGCACCAGGTCGTTGAGGGTGAATTCGGTTTCCTGGAACAGGCCACGCAGCTCCGGGGAGCGGCGCAGGCGGCGTGGGCGGGCTTGGGGGAACTGGCTGGTCATGGTGGTCCTATCGCAAGGCAGAAAATCTTTGGGGCGAAAGCTTATGCCCCCAGGCCCCGGCAGCACAAACGCCGAGGGGCCAATAGTGTATTGCGGGGGCGGTAATAATTTATTGATCTAGAGCTGTACACGCCCGTCGATGCACACCGACACGGCGCCACCCATCCATATTTCAGTGCCCTGGCGCTCAACGCGGATCCGCCCTGCCCGGCCAATTGCCGTGCCCTGGCTGACCACATAGCGCTCGGGGGCCAGGCCCTCGCCGAGCAACCATTGCGCAAGCCCCGCATTCAAGCTGCCGGTGGCCGGGTCTTCCTGCGCGCCATCGCCTGCGATAAAGGCACGCACCTCAAATTGCGCATCCACATCGTCGCGCCCGCCGTCACAGGGGGCGATCACGCCCACGGCCAGCCCCAGCAGTTGCGAATAGTCCGGCTGCAACGCCAGGACCTGGTCACGGTCTGCCAGCATTACCGCGAGCCAGCCAGCGCCATTGTCCACCCACTGGCTGCGCACGATGGCCCCGGGCTCCAGGCCCAAGCCCAGGCGCACGCGCTCCAGCAACGGCGCGTCCACAGTACCGGCGCGCAATAACGGCGGCGCGATAAATGCCAGTTCATCGCCTTGGCGACGGATACGCACCAGGCCGATTTCGCACTCCTGGATTATCTCCTCGCCCTTGGGAATACCACCTGCCTGCAGCCAGGCATAACAACTGCCCAGCGTCGGGTGTCCGGCAAAAGGCAGCTCCGTCAAGGTGGTGAAAATTCGCACCCGGTAGTCAGCCCGAGGATCACGCGGCGTCAGTAAAAACGTGGTTTCACTGAGGTTGGTCCAATTGGCGAAGTCCGCCATCTGTTGGTCGCTCAGGCTGTCGGCGCCAAACACCACCGCCAGCGGGTTGCCTTTGAGCGCCACGCGGCTGAACACGTCCAGCTGTTTGAAATCGAAAGTCGGCATGCTTCAACTCGGAATATTAAGGCCACGGATCACCGCCGGCCGTGCGACGAAACCGTCCAGAGCGCGCAGTACATTGGGAAAGTCGGCAATGCCTACAAGGTCACCGGATTCGTAGAAGCCGATCAGGTTGCGGACCCACGGAAAGGTGGCGATGTCAGCGATGCTGTACTCGTCGCCCATGATCCAGGTACGGCCCAGCAGGCGTTTTTCCAGCACGCCCAGCAGGCGCCGGGATTCGGCGGCGTAACGGTCGCGCGGGCGTTTGTCTTCGTAGGCCTTGCCGGCAAATTTGTTGAAGAAGCCCAACTGGCCGAACATCGGGCCGATACCGCCCATCTGGAACATCAGCCACTGAATAGTTTCATAACGTGTCGCCGGATCCTCGGAGAGCAACTGGCTGGATTTTTCCGCCAGGTAGATCAGGATCGCGCCAGACTCAAACAACGCCAACGGCTGGCCGCTGGGGCCATTGGGGTCGATGATCGCGGGGATCTTGTTGTTGGGGTTCAGCGACAGGAACTCGGGAGAGAGTTGGTCCTGGGTCTCGAAGCTGACCTTGTGCGCTTCATAGGGCAGGCCGAGCTCTTCGAGCATGATCGACACTTTTACCCCGTTGGGGGTCGGCAGCGAGTACAGTTGCAGGCGCTCCGGATGCTGGGCAGGCCATTTGCTGTTGATCGGGAAAGCAGCGAGTGGGTTCATCGGGAAGCCCTGTGTGTGTGTGTGCTGAAAGCCCCCATGATAGTCATCCGGCGAGCGTCCTGCATGGGTCATCAATACGCAACAACCGCCAGCTATCATGTCGTGAGGGCGAACCAATACGCCCTCGTGCACTCTTAACTGAGCTCAAGCGGTGAATGGAGGCACCTCGCTATCTCGACAGGGAACACCGCAGGCGCCCCAGGCGTCATAGTGGCCAGGCGTGTCTGCCTTAACGTGACGCATGAAGACTCGAACTTACAATGACGATCAAGCCTCTGCGCCTTGTGCAACGACTGAAACGCTATTCATACATCCTGTTGCCGCTCTTGTTGGTTGGCGGCGCTATCGATCTGAGCCTGGAGTCACGGATCAGCAACGCCGACCAGGTTGACGGCGTGCAAACCCTGGTCTTCCTGCGCCACGGTGAAAAACCCGCCGGTGGCCTGGGCCAGCTCAATTGCCAGGGCCTCAACCGGGCGATGAACCTGGCCACGGTTTTGCCAGAGAAGTTCGGCAAGGCCAATTTCGTGTTCGCCGCCAACCCGACACGCAATGTGGAGGAAGGCGAACTGGACAATTCCTACAGCTATATTCGCCCGCTGATGACCATCAGCCCCAGCGCGATCAAGCTCGGCCTGCCGGTGAACATCAAGTTTTCCGCGAATGACACCAGTGCCCTCGCCGACGAGCTGGTGGAAGACAAGTACCACAACTCCATCATCTACACCGCCTGGTCCCACGGCTATCTGCCGGAGCTGATCAACAAGGTGGCGAGCGAAGCGTCCGGCGAAAAACACACCATCACCGACGACTGGTCCGGCAGCGACTACGACACGCTGTATGTGCTGACGCTGACCTGGCACAACGGCAAAGCCTCGTTGCTGAGCCGCAACTATAAACAGGGCCTGAACAACGGCGAAGAAACCTGCCCTGAACCTACCCAGGTGAGCGCCGAGAGCTGAGGGCGTATGATGCGCCGCTATTGACTCACCTGCGGATCATCACCATGCCCAACCTCGCCTCCACCCAGCCCAACCGGGGCTGGTCGTTCTGGTGGAAACCAGCGCTGTTCCTGCTGGTCGCCTGCGTCGGCCTCTACTACGTGAAGTGGTCGCCTTACTACCTCAAGGCCTTCGCCGCCGCCGATAACCACAGCATTGGCGCCTCGATTCTCAACGATCAGCAAAGCTCGCCCCTGGCGGCCGCGCTGGCGTACGCCCAGGTGTACTTCCTGGCGATCTGGAAAGCCGCTGTGCTGGCGGTGATCCTGGGCTCCCTCCTGCAAGTGCTGATCCCCCGCGACTGGCTGCTGCGCCTGTTCGGCCGCGCCGGGGTGGGGTCGACCCTGCGGGGCGGGCTGTTCGCCCTGCCGGGGATGATGTGCAGTTGCTGCGCGGCACCGGTCGCGGCCGGCATGCGTCGGCAGCAGGTCTCGGTGGGCGCGGCACTCGCGTTCTGGATCGCCAACCCCGTGCTGAACCCGGCGACGCTGGTGTTCATGGGCTTCGTGCTGGGGTGGGGCTTCACCGCATTGCGGCTGGTGGCGGGCATTGTACTGGTGGTGGGCGTGTCCCTGATCGCGCAACGTATCGCCCGCCCGGACCAGGTGCCGGAAGCGGCTCTGGGCGCGGTGGCCGAGGTCAGTGTGGTTGAGTCCCAGCCGTTCCTGGGCCGTTGGCTGCGGACCCTGTGGCAGTTGTTCTGGAGCACGATCCCGGTGTACATCCTGGCCGTGCTGATCCTGGGTGCCGCGCGCGTCTGGCTGTTCCCCCATGTCGACGGCGCCATGACCAACAGCCTGGTTTGGCTGGTGCCGCTGGCGATTGTCGGCACGTTGTTCGTGATTCCCACCGCCGCCGAGATCCCCATCGTACAAACCATGATGACCCTGGGCATGGGCACCGGCCCGGCCGTGGCCTTGCTGATGACCCTGCCGAGTGTGAGCCTGCCGTCGCTGCTGATGCTGCGCAAGGACTTCGATGCGCGGGTGCTGGTGACGGTGGCGGGGTTGACGATGCTGGTTGGGGTGGTGTGTGGGTTGATCGGCGCGGCTATCCTCTGATCGGCGCGCGTGCGCGCAAATATTCCACCACGGCGCCCTGCTCCCCTGCGAACTCGATCCGTGCGCCTTTGTTTTCGCGCTGGAAGGCGTACATCGGGTCGTAATACTCGCGCAGAAGCCCTTCGATCCAGGCGCGATGCAGGTCCACATCACCGCTGCGCGCCTGCTCCGCCAGGGCCGCCTGCAAGATCGCCTGCAACCGCTGGAAGCGTTCGCCGCCCAGGCGTTTATGGATATTGCCCAGGCTCTGGGTCAGGCGCTCGGCAAACAGCGCCTGGCCGGTGTCGCCAAACACCGCGATAAATTCGGCGCACAGGTCCACCACATAGTCGCGCAGGATGCGCTCGACCCGCCCTTCTACGCTGTCCTGCAGCCACACCATCGGGAACGTCTGCATGCCCTTGTGCAACGCCAGCGGCAGCGCGCAACTGCCGATCATGCGGCTCTCATCCTCGACCACGAACTGCTCGATACCCGCAGCACGCTTTTTCAGCAGGTCCACGGCCAGGCGGTTTTCGAAGTCGATGTTGGACGGCTGCGCCGTGGCGCGTTTGCCGAAGCTGGAGCCGCGATGGTTGGCATGACCTTCCAGGTCCAGGGCATTGCGCAACTGGCCGAGCACCTCGGTCTTGCCGGTGCCAGTCATACCGCCCAGCAGCACGAAGTCACACTGCGTGGCGGCGTGCTCGACGGTCTCCAGCAAAAAGGTGCGCATGGCCTTGTAGCCGCCACCGACACGGGGATACTCGATGCCGGCTTCGGTCTTGAGCCATTGCTGCACGATCTGTGAACGCAGCCCGCCACGGAAACAGTAGAGGTAACCCTCGGGGTTGGCCTGGGCGAACCGCGCCCACTGCTCGATACGCTCGGCCTTGATAGCGCCGGACACCAGCTCATGCCCGAGCACGATGGCGGCCTGCTGGCCCTGCTGCTTGTAGCAGGTGCCGACGCGCTGGCGTTCGTCGTCGGTCATCAGCGGCAGGTTGATCACCCCCGGGAACGCGCCCTTGGTGAACTCGATCGGCGCGCGGGTATCCATCATTGGCCGATCATTGAGGAAAATGTCGCGGTAGTCGGTGATATCGGTTGCCATCAAATCACCTCAACCGCGTGGGTCTGTCGCTCGAGCAGCTCGCCGATAGGTTCCAGGACCAGGCCCAGTTCAGCCGCCATGCGGTGGAATTCGGCGTCGCCCTCGGGCGTGACGGCGATCAACAGGCCGCCGCTGGTCTGCGGGTCGCACAGTACGCGCTTGTGCAGCTCCTGCAGGCGTCCGAGCTTGCTCGAATAGCTGTCGAAGTTGCGCAAGGTGCCGCCGGGCATGCACCCCTGGTCCAGGTAGTCCTCGATCCCAGCCAGGCGTGGGACCTTGTTGTACTCGATGCGCGCCGTCAGGCCGCTGCCGTCAGCCATTTCCACCAGGTGGCCCAACAAGCCGAAACCGGTGACATCGGTCATTGCGGTCACCCCCGCCAACTTGCCGAAACGGCTGCCGGGCTTGTTCAGGGTGCACATCCAGTCCCGGGCCAGGCCGATATCCGCCTCGCGCAATTTGCCCTTCTTCTCGGCGGTGGTGAGGATGCCGATGCCGATGGGCTTGGTGAGATACAACCGGCAACCGGCGGTGGCTGTGTCGTTGCGCTTCATATGGCGCTTTTGCACGATGCCGGTCACGGCCAGGCCGAAGATCGGCTCCGGGGCGTCGATGGAATGCCCGCCCGCCAGAGGAATCCCGGCTGCGTCGCACACCGAGCGGCCGCCGCGGATCACTTCGCGGGCAATCTCCGGCGCCAGTACGTTCACCGGCCAGCCCAGAATGGCGATGGCCATCAGCGGATCGCCACCCATGGCGTAGATATCACTGATGGCATTGGTGGCAGCAATCCGGCCGAAATCGAAGGGATCATCGACAATCGGCATGAAAAAGTCGGTGGTGGAGACCACGCCGCGCTCGTCGTCGATGGCGTACACCGCCGCATCGTCACGCGAAGCGTTGCCCACCCACAGCTTGGGGTCGAGGTTCTGTGCGCCGCTGCCGGCAAGGATCACTTCCAGCACCTGGGGCGATATCTTGCAGCCACACCCCGCGCCGTGGCTGTACTGGGTAAGACGAATCGGCTCGTTCATGTAGGACCTCACGCTATCAAGTGCGCGAATTCTAACAGACAGCAAAAAGCCGGCTGGGCTCATCTTGAGCGCAGCCGGCCGTTTGGTTTCAGCGGTTACTGCCGGGCAGCGAGCAAACGCTGGTGGCGGTTACGCCGGGCAATGTTCAAGCATTCGATAGCCGCCGAGAACGCCATGGCCGCATACACGTAGCCTTTCGGTACATGGGCGCCGAAGCCCTCGGCGATCAGGGTCATGCCGATCATGATCAGGAAGCCCAGGGCCAGCATCACCACGGTCGGGTTGTCGTTGATGAACTTGGCCAGCGGTTCGGCCGCCACCAGCATCACGATCACCGAGGTCACCACGGCAATGATCATGATCGGCAAGTGCTCGGTCATGCCCACGGCGGTGATGATGCTGTCGATGGAGAACACCAGGTCGAGCAACAGGATCTGCCCGATGGCCGCGGCAAAACCGATGGCCACCACGTTGCCAGCATTGGTTTCCTTCTCTTCGGGTTCCGGGTCCATGCTGTGATGGATTTCGGTGGTGGCCTTCCACACCAGGAACAGGCCACCGGCGATCAGGATCATGTCCTTCCACGAAAAGGCCTGGCCGAACACTTCGAACACCGGCGCCGTCAGCTGCACGATGAACGCGATGGTGCTGAGCAGGCCCAACCGCAACACCAACGCCATGCTGATACCGATGCGTCGCGCCTTGGCCCGATGCTTCTCCGGCAACTTGTTGGTGAGGATCGAGATGAAGATCAGGTTATCGATGCCCAGCACGATCTCCATCACGATCAGGGTTGCCAGGGCAATCCAGGCGGTGGGGCTGGCGGCCAGTTGTAAAAGGTAATCCATAGGTCAGTCCTGACGTTGAGCGGAAATTAGGCTTCTTTACTGTTCGATTCGGTTTCGTTCTCTTCCTGATCATCCTTTTTCTGCGGGTTGATCAGGCCGTTGGTCGCTTCACTCAATGCCTGTTCGGCAGCCTTGTGGGTGTCATCGATGGCTTGCTTGGCCGATTCGGTGGCCTTGCCCAGTACCTGCTGCGCGCTTTTCTCGACCTGATCGCAACCGCTGATCACTACCAATGAAAGCGCAAGCAAGGATGCCGCGCCCAGGGAATTGAGTTTCATGATGTCTTCCTCGTTAGAACCCTTGGGTCCAAATAGTGGCCCCGCGATAGCGACGCATTCTATGCAGGCAAACAGTTCAGGAAAATTCGTATTTTTCTCGCGTATACTTCGTTTTTTACGAAGTGAAGGCTGCCATGCTCAATTACCGACAACTGCACTACTTCTGGGTGGTGGCCAAGACCGGCAGCATCGTGCGTGCGTGCGAGCAGTTGAACCTCACGCCCCAGACCATCAGCGGGCAGATCAGCCTGCTCGAGCAAACCTTCGGTATCGCGCTGTTTCAGCGCGTCGGCCGCCAACTGGAACTGACCGAAGCCGGGCGCCAGGCCCTGCCCTATGCCGAGCAGATGTTCCAGACCGGTAATGAACTGGAGGCCATGCTGCGCGCGCAGCCCGACGAACAGCAGATCCTGTTCCGCGTCGGCGTGGCGGACGTGGTGCCCAAGTCTATCGTCTACCGGCTGATCGCACCGACCATGGAGTTGAGCGAGCCGATCCGCATCACCTGCCGTGAGGACAAACTCGAACGCCTGCTCGCCGACCTGGCGATCCAGCGCCTTGACCTGGTGATTTCCGACAGCCCCATGCCTACTCACCTGGACATCAAAGGCTACAGCCAGAAGTTGGGCGAATGCGGCATCAGTTTTTTCGCCACCCAGGTGTTGGCTGACGAACACCGAGGGGATTTCCCACAGTGCCTGCACGGCGCGCCGCTGTTGATTCCGGGCGCGGAAACCGTGGTACGCAGCCGTTTGCAGCGCTGGTTTGCCGAACAACAGATTCAACCGAAGATCATCGGCGAGTTCGACGACAGCGCCTTGATGCAGGCATTCGGCCAATCCGGCAGCGGGATCTTTATCGCCCCCAGCGTGATTGCCGACGAGGTGGTGCGCCAGTACGGCGTGGCGCTGATTGGCCAGACCGTGGCCGTGACCGAATCGTTCTACGCGATCTCGGTGGAGCGCAAGGTCAAGCACCCCGGCATCGTGGCGATTACCGAAGGCGCCCGGCGCGAGCTGTTCACCACCCTGCCCTGACGGCTCAGGCGCCGGAGGCGAGCGGTTGCCTGGCGGTCATCAGCCACAACGCCAGCAGGATCGACACCAGGATAAACCCGGACGCCGCAAAGCCCAGGCTGCCCAGGCCGAGGGTGTCGATCACGTGCCCGCCCACCATGGCGCCCAGGCCGATGCCCAGGTTGGCCCCGGCGATGTTCAGCGACGCGGCAAACGCCGGCGCATGGGGTGCAGCCTTCATCAGGCGCACATGGCTGACCAGGAACATCGCCGCCTGGGTCACGCCCCACACGGCCATCGCCGCCGCCAGGCCGATGGTCGAATGAATCGCCGGGACCAGCGCCACCATGCCTGCGATCATGAAGCCGCAGAACACCATGGAGGCGATCAACGGGTGACGATCCACCGCACGCCCGCCCAGCGAATTGCCAATCAGACCGACCGCACCGAAGCCCATCAGGCACCAGCCCACCAGCGTACCGTCGAACCCGGCCAGGCGCTCGAGGATGTCCGCCAGGTAGGTGTAGGCGGTGAACATGCCGCTGAACACCAGGATCGACAGCAGGATATGCCCCTGCATCAGCGGGTTGCGCAGGATCTTGAACTGCGAGCGCAACGTCACTTCATCGTTCTTCGGTTGGGTCACCGGCAGGTAGATAAACAGCAGCAAAGCCTTGGCCAGCGCGATCACCGCGAGGATGGCAAACGCGCTGCGCCAGCCGAACATATCCGAAATCAGCGTGCCCACCGGAATGCCGAACACCGTGGCACAGACAATACCGAAGCCGATTTTTTCAATCGCTCGGCCAGCGAACTCAGGGCCGACGATGTCCACGGCGGTTTCACTGGCCAGGGCCCAGAACACTGGCAAACCCAGGGCCGGGATCAACCGTGCCAGCGCCATCACCCAGATATTCGGTGCCAGGGCCGCCACGGTATTGGCCACACCGAACAGGATCAGGATGCTGATAAACAGGCGCTTGCGTGGGAAACGTGCGCAGTACGCCGTCAGAAACGGACCAAACGCCGCCACGGTAAATGCGAACAAGGTCACCAGCAGCCCGGCTTGGGACACAGTGACGTTCAAGTCGCGGGCGATGGACGGCAACAGGCCGACGATCACGAATTCTGTGGTCAGCACGGTAAAGCCGGCGGCCGACAGCAGGAGGATGGGAAACAACATGAAAACTCCAGAAACGACGACATCAACGACAGCCCGAAGGGCCCGCTGACAGAGAGGAAAGATGAGAGGACAGAATCTTAACAGAGTATGTCCGGATTTGGCCAAGGCCTGGGCAAGCGGGTGACGCAATGCCGCACCGCCAGGGACTTTTCCCACAGCATGCTAGACTTCGCGATCCGCGTCCTACAGCCCTTTCCGAGTCAGTAGCTGCGCCCTAAAAAAAACCAGAGACAAGTGTTTATGACTGCTGCCCCCTCTCTCCTGCAACGACTGGCCCGCGTCAGCCTGGTCACGCAAATCGTCATCGGCCTGATCGCCGGCATCCTGTTGGCCTTGCTGTTGCCCGAGGCGGCCAAGGCTACCGGGTTCATCGGCAAGGTATTCGTCGCGGCACTCAAGGCCGTCGCACCGATCCTGGTGTTTGTGCTGGTGATGGCATCCATCGCCAACCATAAACATGGCCAGGAAACCCATATCAAGCCGATTCTGTTCCTGTACCTGCTGGGCACCTTTGCCGCCGCGGTGGTGGCGGTAGTTGCGAGCATGTGGTTCCCCTCTTCGCTGGTGCTGGCGACCCATGACGCAGCGGTGACCGCGCCCGGCGGTATCGGCGAAGTGTTGCAGAGCCTGTTGCTGAGCGTGGTGGACAACCCGATCAGCGCGCTGATGAATGCCAACTTCATCGGCATCCTGGCGTGGGCCATCGGCATGGGCATTGCCATTCGCCACGCGGCGCCGACCACGCGGGCGGTGCTGGAAGACCTGTCCAACGGCGTGACCCTGATCGTGCGTGTGGTGATCCGCTTTGCACCGCTGGGCATTTTCGGCCTGGTTGCCTCGACCCTGGCCACTTCCGGCTTCGGCGCCCTGCTCGGCTACGCCCACCTGCTGGTGGTGCTGATCGGCTGCATGCTGTTCGTGGCGCTGGTGATCAACCCGGCCATCGTGTTCTGGAAACTGCGCCGCAACCCCTACCCGCTGGTGCTGATGTGCCTGCGCGAAAGCGGCATCACCGCATTCTTCACCCGCAGTTCGGCAGCGAATATCCCGGTGAACCTCGCATTGAGCAAACGCCTGGGCCTGCATGAAGACACCTACTCGGTGTCGATCCCGCTCGGTGCCACCATCAACATGGCCGGCGCGGCGATCACCATCACCGTGCTGACCCTGGCCGCCGTGCATACCCTGGGCATTGCCGTCGACCTGCCCACTGCCGTGCTGCTCAGCGTGGTCGCGGCCATCTGTGCGTGCGGTGCTTCCGGCGTGGCCGGCGGTTCGTTGTTGCTGATTCCGCTGGCGTGCAGCCTGTTCGGCATTCCCAGTGAGATTGCGATGCAGGTGGTGGCAGTCGGTTTCATCATCGGTGTGTTGCAGGATTCGGCGGAAACCGCGCTCAATTCGTCCACCGATGTGCTGTTCACCGCCGCCGCTTGCCTGGGCAAGGAAGAACAGCCGGCTTAACAGTCGCGCACAAAAAAACCGGGACGGTTCCTTTAGGAATCGTCCCGGTTTTTTTATGCGTGCTTAGAAAGCGCCCATGTAATCGCGCTTGCCCACTTCCACGCCGTTATGGCGCAGCAGCGCGTAAGCGGTGGTGACGTGGAAGAAGAACTGCGGCAGGCCGTAGGTCAGCAGGTAGGACTGGCCGCTGAAGCGCTTCTCTTTCGGCGTGCCAGGGCGAGTGACGATCTCGATGCCTTCCTTGCCGTCGATCTGCTCCGGGGTGATGGTGTCGACAAAGGCCAAAACCTTGGCGATCAGCGCTTGCAGGTCGGCGAAGGTCACTTCGCTGTCTTCGTACTTAGGCACTTCGATCTCGGCCAGGCGCGCGGAAACCCCCTTGGCGAAGTCGACGGCGATCTGCACCTGGCGCACCAGTTGGAACATGTCCGGAAACAGGCGCGCTTGCAGCAAGGCGTTCGGTTCGATGTTCTTGGCGCTGGCGTGGGCTTCGGCCTTGGTCAACACACCGCTCAGGGCGGTGAGCATTTGCTTGAAGACCGGGATGGAGGCGGCGTACAGGGAAATAGTCATGGCAGTCTCATGGTTATGGCACGGTTTGAACCAGCGGCGATTATAGACATGCCGGGCGCTTGTCTTTTAATTTTTCAGGATTACGCTAAGGACCTCCACTGCATAGGGAACGCGCGATGACCGCCGAGCACGACACCGACACCCCTGAGCCGCGCCTGAACAGCACGGAAATCCGCATCCTGGGCTGCCTCATCGAAAAACAGGCGACCAACCCGGAAACCTACCCCTTGACCCTCAACGCCCTGGTGCTGGCCTGCAACCAGAAGACCAGCCGCGAGCCGGTCATGAACCTGAGCCCGGGCCAGGTCGGCCAGAGCCTGCGCGCACTCGAAGGCCAGGGTTTCACCCGCCTGGTGATGGGCAGCCGCGCCGACCGCTGGGAACACCGCGTGGACAAGGCGCTGGAACTGGTGCCGGCCCAGGTGATCCTGACCGGGCTGCTGTTTCTACGCGGGCCGCAGACTGTCAATGAGTTGCTGACCCGCAGCGGGCGCATGCACGATTTCGAAGATGCCGAGCAGGTCGTGCACCAACTGGAACGCCTGATTGCGCGGGGGCTGGCGTTGCTGGTGCCGCGCCAGGCCGGCCAGCGCGAAGATCGTTATACCCATGCATTGGGCGATCCGCAGGATATCGAGGCGATTATCGCGGCGCGAGGCAATCCGATGGAGCGCGGGGGTGTCAGTGGCGTGTCTGTCGAACGCATCGAAGAACTCGAAGCGCGCATTGCACTGCTGGAAGAACGGCTGGCCAAATTGGAACCGCTGTAACGCGGAAAAAATGTGGGAGGGGGCTTGCCCCCGATGACGGTGTGCCAGTCAGTAATTTCATTGTTGAGCTACCGCTATCGGGGGCAAGCCCCCTCCCACATATGATATTCAGGGTTCTTCAGGTTCGGGCGAACGCCACGGCTTTGGCGAACTGCTCCGGCGTCGGTCGCACCCCGGTATAGAGCACAAACTGCTCAAGCGCCTGGATCGCAATCACTTCGAGCCCGGTAATCACGCGTTTACCCTTGGCACGTCCACGCACGATCAACGGCGTTTCAGCGGGGATCGCCACCACATCGAAGATCGTCTCGGCAACATCCACCGCTTCGGCATCGAATGCCAACGCATCTGCCTCAGGCCCTCCCGCCATGCCGATGGGCGTCACGTTGATCAGCATCTGCGGGCGCAGTTCTCCCAACTCGGCCTGCCATTCGTACCCCAGGTTCTGCGCCAGCGCCCGGCCCGCTGGCTCGTTGCGCGCCACGATCACGCCCTTGGCGTAGCCGCCATCGCGCAAGGCACTGGCCACAGCCTTGGCCATGCCGCCGCTGCCACGCAGGGCAAAGGTCGATTCCTTTGGCACCGCGTGCTTCTTGAGTAACTGCTCGATTGCGATGTAGTCGGTGTTGTAGGCCTTGAGGTGCCCATCGGTGTTGACGATGGTGTTCAGGGAGTCGATGGCTTGAACCGAATCGTCGAGCTCGTCCACCAAGGCAATGGCGGCTTCCTTGAACGGCATGGAAACCCCGCAACCGCGTACCCCCAGCGCCCGGATACCACCGATCGCGCCGGGCAAATCCCGGCTGCTGAAGGCTTTATAGTAGAAGTTCAGGCCCAGCTGTTCGTACAGATGGTTATGAAAACGCAGGCCGAAATTCCCGGGGCGCGCCGACAGCGACATGCACAGTTGGGTGTCCTTGTTGGGGTGCATCTGCATGGGTAACTCCTTTGAGTAAGCAAATCGGTACAGACCTTACACAACCTTTACCTAGCGGCTGTGCTGTTTTTCAGAAATACGTTGTCTTAAAAGTATCCCCGCGACATTACTTGAGTCTATTGATTGCAGACCACAAGCGCTGGGGCTAACCGAGGAATGACCATGATTCGTACAATCCCCAAGATCGCCTTGCTGGTTGGCGCACTCGCGATGGCAGGCCAAGCCTCCGCCCACGGTGGTGGTTGGGGTGGCCCGGCTGTATTGGGTGCTTTAGTCGGCGCTGCAGTCGTGGGCTCCGTGGTTGCCAGCCAGCCGCGTGAGGTCTATGTGCAGCAGCCGGTGTATGTGCAACCGCAGCCGGTATATGCCGCTCCGCCGCCGGTTTATTACGCACCGCCACCGCCGGTGTATGTGCAGCAACAGGTTTACTACCGCCCGGCGCCGGTCTATTACGGCCCACCGCGTGGCTATTACGGGCCACCCCGCGGCTACTACGGCCCTCCCCACGGTTACTACGGTCGCGGCTGGTAACCGCATCGTCTGAAACAGGCCTCGCGTGATCGCGGGGCCTTTTTTTGCCTGGAAAGTCCGGATTCAAGGCGTCAAGGTCGCTCTGAGGACAATGCCCGACGCGCAATCGCACATCATCAACACCAATGTCTACTTGCCCGAACAGGCCTTGCGCTGTCATGTTTGTGTCACGAAACACTTCCACCATCGAGACTGTCCACCCAATAACAACAAGGACGACTGACCATGCCCACGCAAAACCCACACCGCGCCGCCGGCCTCTGTACATCCAGCAAGGTCTACAGCGCCCTCACGGAACTCAAGCACCTGGAAGGCCACCGCAGCGCCAAGTTCCTCGCGTTGCTCGCGGAAAACCTGGTGCGCAAGGGGCTGCTCAGTGAGCAGGAAGTGGTGAACATGCTCGATCAGGTCGTGGACTGACGCCTCGCGTCGATGTCGACTATCGAGACGGGTGATTTTTCCTGCGCCAGCCCGCCCCGTAAAGTGACCCCCATAGCGATTGGAGGTCTTTATGCCCACTGTACAAATCATGTCCGTCATCGGCAGCGCCGTCCCCGCCCCGCTTCGCAAGTCGGGTCTTCTCGCCTGCTGGTACCTGGTACGCGATGGTGAAGCCATCAGCGGCCCACTGACATCCCTGTCGGATGCCGAAAAACAACTGCAACACGTATCGAACTTCAGGCTCCACGCCTGAGGTCAGGGCAATGGCAGTTTGACTCGCGGCTTGCTCTCCACAAACAATGCCCAGCTGGACATGAACAGCGCCGCCACCAGCGGCCCGATCACAAAACCATTGAGGCCAAACACCGACAGACCGCCCAGGGTCGAGATCAGGATCAGGTAGTCCGGCATCTTGGTGTCCTTGCCCACCAGGATCGGGCGCAGCACATTGTCCACCAGGCCAATCACAAATACGCCAAACAGCCCCAGCACCACGCCCTGCCAGATCGCACCGCTCAGCAGGAAGTACACGGCCACCGGGCCCCACACAATCCCGGCGCCCACGGCCGGCAGCAACGACAGAAACGCCATCAGCACCGCCCAGAGCAACGCACTGGGAATGTCCAGGAACCAGAAGATCAGCCCGCCCAGCGCACCCTGGGTTACCGCCACCAGCACATTGCCCTTGACCGTGGCGCGCACCACCCGGTTGAACTTGAGCTGCAACCGCCGCTTCTGCGGCTCGGCCAGCGGCACCGCCGTACGCACCTTGCGCACCAGCTCCGGGCCGTCGCGCAGCAGGAAGAACAGCAAGTACAGCATGATGAAAAAGCTCACCAGGAAATCAAACGTGCCCTGGCCGAAGCTGAACGCCTGGGTCGCAAAGAACTGGCTGCCCTGCATCGCGCTCTTGACGATCTTCTCGCGCAAACCCTCCAGGTTGCCCATGCCGAAACGGTCCAACAGGTGCTGGAAATACGGCGGCAGCACGTTCTTGAATTGCTCGATGTACCCCGCCACATCCAGCTTGCCGCTCTCGACATTCTTGTAGAGCGTCGCGCCCTCTTGCACCAGCAAGGCACTGGTGATGATCACCGGCAGGATCGCGATGACCAGGCAGGCGCTCAAGGTCGCCAGGGAAGTGAAATTGCGGTTCCAGCCAAAGCGCTGCTGCAGGCGGCGCTGCATCGGGGCAAAAATGATGCCGAGGATCACCGCCCAGAACACGGCGCCGTAGAACGGCAGCAATATCCAGATAAACGCGACGGTCACCAGGCCCAGCAACAACAGCAGGGTCTTGAATTGCAGGTTGGTTTGATTCATGTCCGGTCCATGTCAGAAAAGCACAGGGCCGGTATAGGCCCTGTTGCTTAGTCCGCAGCGATTCCTGGGAGTGCCGTTGGTTATCGAACAAGCGTAGACCCTATCACTGCGTGGCCTTGGCCTCATTCAACAACGTCTGGATCATCTGCTCCTGGGCCTCGTACCGGCCTTCACCAAAATGCGTGTCGCGCACCTGCCCGTTGGCATCGATCAGGTAATGGGCGGGCCAGTACTGGTTATCGAAGCGGCGCCAGATCGCGTAGTTGTTGTCGATCGCCACCGGGTACGTAATACCCAACTTGCGCACCTGCTCCTTGACGTTGCCGATGATGCGCTCGTAGCCGTATTCCGGAGTGTGCACGCCGATCACCACCAGGCCGTCCTGCGCGTACTTTTTCGCCCAGGCCTTCACGTACGGCAGGGTGTGCTGGCAGTTGATGCAGTCGTAGGTCCAGAAATCCACCAGCACCACCTTGCCTTTCAAGGATTCGCGGGTCAGTTCAGGTGAATTGAGCCACTCGACCGCGCCGCCCAGCGACGGCATGGCACCCCGTGCATTGTCCTGCGGGTCGGCCTTGACCTTGCTCACCACGTAATCCACCACCTTGGGCACGTTTTCCAGCAGCCCTTTTTCCAGGCTGCTGACGCCTTCGGACGAAGTGCCGGCGAGCAGGGTCTTGTCAGCACCGGTAGAAATCACCACGGCCGCGGCCAGTACCGCCACCCCTGCCCCACGGCGCAGCCAACCGGTCAGCGGAATGGAGGCCTTGAGTCGATTGACGAGGCCGCGCCCGGCAACGATCAGGGTGCCCAGGGACAGCGCACTACCCAGCCCGTAGGCCAGCAGCAACAGACTGGTCTGCGCATTGGCGCCTTGCAGCATCGCACCGGTCAGGATCACACCCAGGATCGGCCCGGCGCACGGTGCCCACAGCAGGCCTGTGGCGAAACCGATCATGAGCGACTTGAGCGGACCGGACAGCGCACGGCTGTCAGGATCGATACGGTTGCCCAACAACACGAACGGCCGCGCCAGCCAGCCACCGACCCGCGCCGAGATCAGCGACAGCGCAAACAGCCCCATCACGATCAGCGCCACATGGCGGCCGGTGTTATTGGCCTGTATCACCCACTCCGAGCTGACCACCGCCAGGCTGGAAACCAGCGCGAAGGTCAGCACCATGCCGCCGAGGGTCAACAGGATCGAACGACGACTGCGGTCGACACCGGCGAACAGAAACGGCACCACCGGCAGGATGCAAGGGCTGAGGACGGTCAGGATGCCGCCCAGGAATGCGACGAAGAGCATGGTGATCACCTTATGGATACGGGAAGCCCATTAAGACCGGATGAGGTATCGCGCCTGTGTCGGAAAACCGTGCGGATAAATCGATACGTATCCACAGCCCCCGTCGATACACAGCGATACAAAAATGCGCAAAGCACGATCTGGATCAATGAACCGCCCTCGCCGCTCGGCTACCTTCGCGACCTTTTGCGACCCGTGCCCATGCCTCCCATCCTCCCCCCCGAACTGCTCGCCCCTGCCGGCACCCTGAAAAACATGCGCTACGCCTTCGCCTATGGCGCCGATGCGGTGTATGCCGGCCAACCGCGCTACAGCCTGCGGGTACGCAACAACGAGTTCGACCACGCCAACCTGGCCCTCGGCATCCAGGAAGCCCATGCCCTGGGCAAGCGTTTCTACGTGGTGGTGAACATTGCGCCGCACAACGCCAAGTTGAAGACCTTCCTCAAGGACCTCGCCCCGGTGATCGCCATGGGTCCGGATGCGCTGATCATGTCTGATCCCGGGCTGATCATGCTGGTGCGCCGGCACTTCCCGCAGATGCCCATCCACCTGTCGGTGCAGGCCAATACGGTGAACTGGGCCAGCGTCGAGTTCTGGCAGCAGCAAGGGATCTGCCGGGTGATCCTGTCGCGGGAGTTGTCCCTGGAAGAAATCGATGAAATCCGCCAACAGGTGCCGGCCATGGAGCTGGAAGTGTTTGTGCACGGCGCCCTGTGCATGGCCTATTCCGGGCGCTGCCTGCTCTCGGGCTACATGAACAAGCGTGATGCCAACCAGGGCACCTGCACCAATGCGTGTCGCTGGAAATACCAGGCGACCCCGGCGGTGGAAAACGCCACCGGCGATATCGTCCAGCACTGCGAGCCGACCCTGGGCATTGGCGCACCGACCGACCAGGTGTTTCTGTTGCAGGAAGCCAACCGCCCCGATGAACAGATGCCGGCCTTCGAAGACGAACACGGCACCTACATCATGAACGCCAAGGACCTGCGCGCGGTGCAGCACGTGGAACGCCTGACCCACATGGGCGTGCACTCGCTGAAGATCGAGGGCCGCACCAAGTCGCACTTCTATTGCGCGCGCACCACCCAGGTGTATCGCCAGGCCATCGACGATGCGGTGGCCGGTCGTGTCTTCGACCGCAGCCTGATGATCAACCTCGAATCCCTGGCCCAGCGCGGCTACACCGAAGGGTTCCTGCGCCGGCATGTGCACGATGAGTACCAGAACTACCAGAACGGCAGCTCGGTGTCGGAGCGCCAGCAGTTCGTCGGCGAACTGACCGGCGAGCGCCGGGGCGAACTGGCCGAGATCAAGGTGAAGAACCGCTTCGCCGTGGGCAATCACCTGGAATTGATGACCCCCGCCGGCAACTTCCACTTCGACCTGGCCACCCTGCACAACGCCAAGGGCGACGCCATCGAGGTCGCGCCGGGAGATGGGCACACGGTGTATCTGCCACTCCCGGCGGCGATGGACCTGCGCTTCGGCTTGCTGATGCGCGACCTCTAGCGCATCGCCGCCCAGCCCCTCAGCGCTAGATCCTGAACTGGCCGACCAGCTGCCCCAGGCGCTGGCCCAGGTCCGCGAGGCTGCGGGAGGTCTGGGCGCCCAGCTGGGTCTCGTCGGCCACGCTGTCCACCGCCACGGCAATCTGATGCACGCTGCGGTTGATCTCTTCGGCGACGGCAGTCTGCTCTTCGGCGGCGCTGGCGATCTGGGCGTTCATCGAATTGATGGTGCCGATCAACTGCGCCATGGTGTCCAGGGACGCGCCGGCTTGGTTGGCCTGGGCCGAGGTGCCGTCGCCAGCGTCGCTGGAGCGGCGCATGGCGTCCACCGCGGCTTCGGTGCCTTTTTGCAGGCGGTCGATCATGCCCTGGATTTCCTGGGTGCTGGTCTGGGTACGGCTGGCCAGGGCGCGCACTTCGTCGGCGACCACCGCAAACCCACGGCCGGCCTCCCCGGCCCGTGCGGCTTCAATTGCGGCGTTGAGCGCGAGCAGGTTGGTCTGTTCGGCGATGGAGCGGATCACGCTGAGCACACTGACGATGGAGGCCACGTCCTGCTGCAGGCTGTCGAGGGACACGCCGCTGCTGCGGATGTCGTTCACCAGCGCATGGATCTGCGCGATGCTGCCGTCCACCACGCGCTTGGCGGCCTGGCCTTCGGCGTCGGTCTGCTGGGCCGCGACCGACGCGCCCTGGGCACTGCGCGCCACTTCCTGGGCGGCCGAGGACATCTGGTTGATCGCCGTGGCAACCTGGTCGGTCTCATGGCGCTGGCGCTCCATGGCCTGTTCGGAGCGCTGGGCCTGCTCGGACACCTGGCTGACCAGGCCGGTGAGTTGGCCTGTCATCTCGGTGATCTGGCGCACCAGGCCGTGGATCTTGTCGACAAACCGGTTGAACGCGCCCGCAAGATCGCCCAGCTCGTCCTGGCTGGTGATGGCCAGGCGGCGGGTCAGGTCGCCTTCACCGGCCGCGATATCGTCGAGGTTGGCTTTCATCAGGTGCAGCGGACGCAGGATGGTATTGGCCAGCAGCATGCCCACGGCGGCGATCACCAGCAGCACCACCACGGCCACGCCGAGGATGCTCAGCAGCACGCCTTCCATGCGTTTCTCGACCTTGGCCTCGACCACCGCCACCCGGGCTTCGATGCCGTCCAGGTTCACCGAGGTACCGATGACCATGTCCCACTTGGGCAGGTATTCGGTGTAACCCATCTTGGGCACCAGTTCGGTCTGGCCCGGTTGGGTCGAGCTGTATTGCAGGTAATGGGTGCCGTCCTTGCCGACCTTGACCAGGTCGCGGTTGACGTACACCCCGTTGGGGTCGCGGTTGTCCTTGAAGCTCTTGCCCACGCCGTCGGGGCTGTTGCCCTTGAACAGGCGAATGGTCTCGGAGTCATAGCCGAAGAAGTAGCCGTCCTTGCCGTAACTGGTGTTGGACAGCAGCTTGACCACCTCGGCGCGCGCCGCGTTATCACCGGGGGCTGCCGCGTCGTAGAGCGGCTTGATGGTGGTCATGGCCACTTCGACATAACTTTGCAGGGTGGCCTTGGCATCGTTGAGCAGGCGCTGGCGGGTTTCTTCCACCTCATTGCGCGCCTGGCCCTGCAGGATCCACACGGTGGTCAGGCTGATGACCACGGCAAACAGCAGCACCGGCACTACGGCGAGGGACAGGACTTTGGCCTTGAGGCTCAGACGCATGGGTTTTCTCTCTTATTAGTGGCGACTTGAGAGGTTAACGGCCGCGTAGGATGTTTCTGTAGTAAGCCCGCTGCGGTCAGAGGGTCATGGCAGCCAGCCAGCCGAATGCCAGCAACGGGAGGTTGTAGTGCAGAAAGGTCGGCACCACGGTGTCCCAGATGTGGTGATGCTGGCCGTCGATGTTCAGGCCGGAGGTGGGCCCCAGGGTCGAGTCCGAGGCCGGCGATCCGGCATCACCCAAGGCGCCGGCCGTGCCGACGATGCACACGATGGCCATGGGGCTGAAGCCCAGTTGCACGCACAGCGGCACAAAGATCGCCGCAAGGATCGGCACGGTGGAAAACGACGAGCCGATGCCCATCGTCACCAACAGCCCCACCAGCAGCATCAACAACGCCCCTACCCCACGGCTATGGCCGATGAAGGCTGCCGAGGTTTCCACCAGCGAACGCACATCGCCGGTGGCCTTGAGCACTTCGGCAAAGCCCGAGGCGGCGATCATGATGAAGCCGATCATCGCCATCATCTTCATGCCTTCGGTGAACAGGTCGTCGGTGTCGCGCCAGCGCACGATGCCCGACACCGAGAAGATCAGGAACCCGGCCAGGGCGCCGATGATCATCGAGTCCAGCCACAGCTGAATGATGAACGCCGAGGCAATCGCCAGCCCGGCTACCAGCAGGGTCAGTGGGTTGTACTGCACCGCCACCTGCTCGACCCGCTCGATCTTCTCCAGGTCGTACACGCGTTTCTTGCGGTAGCTGATGAACACCGCCACCAGCAGGCCGACGACCATGCCCAGCGCTGGCAGGCTCATGGCGTGAGTGACGTTGACCTGGCTGATGTCCACGCCGCTCTTGGCCACGTTGGCCAGCAGGATCTGGTTGAGGAAGATATTGCCGAAGCCTACCGGCAGGAACATGTACGGCGTGATCAGGCCGAAGGTCATCACGCAGGCGATGAGGCGGCGGTCCAGTTGCAGCTTGGTCAGCACGTACAGCAGCGGCGGCACCAGCAATGGAATGAACGCGATGTGGATCGGCAGGATGTTCTGCGAGGCAATCGCCACCCCCCAGAGCAGGCCGATCAGCAGCCATTTGACGTGGCTGCCACCGCTGGCTTCCTGGCGGTCCACCAGCAGCAGGGCCTTGTCGGCCAGCGCGTGAGCCAGGCCGGACTTGGCAATCGCCACGGCGAAAGCGCCGAGCAAGGCGTAGGACAACGCCACCGTCGCCCCTCCACCCAAGCCGCCATTGAAGGCCTTGAGCGTGGCCTCGATCCCCAGGCCACCGGTCAGGCCGCCCACCAGGGCGCCGAGGATGATGGCGATGACCACATGCACGCGGGACAGGCTGAGCACCAGCATGGTACCGACCGCGGCAATGACTGCGTTAATCATGGTTACCTCAAGCAAAAAACATAAAAAACAGGCATGCCCGCGCCCGGGCGGCCATTGGGTGGCAACCGGCGTGCAGGCTTGAAGGAGGTCTTATTAGAGGGCGCGCACTTTGCAGCAGGCGGGCGCGCATGTCAAAAAACGGCGCCGCTTTCAGGTTTAAATCGATCGTTTGAATAAAGAAAAACCTGAAACCGCCGATACAGGGGCTCTCTGTGTTTTCAGGTAAGGATGTACCGATGTCGCTCAGGCAGCTCTCCATTCAATGGAAAATCACCCTGCTCGCTGGCTTGTGCCTGCTGGGAATCGTGACCCTGCTGGTGGGTCTGTCGCTGTATCGCATGGCGCAGAGCTCGCAGCAGGTCAAGGCCTCGAGCATGCAGATGCTGGATGAAGCCGCCCAGGCGCGCATCGAAGCCCAGGGTGAGGTGCAGGCGCTGGGCATCCGTCGCCAGTTCATGGACGCCTATCAGTACGGCCATGGTTTTTCCCGCCAGGTACTGTTCCTGCGCGAGCAGGCCGAGAAGCGCTTTCTCGACGCCTTCGACACCCGTGAAGACCTGACCCGCCAGGTCAAGGCCGCGTTGCAGGCCAACCCGGATCTGCTCGGTCTGTCCCTGGTGTTCGAAGCCAATGCGCTGGACGGCAAGGATGAGCTGTTCGCCGGCCAGGCAGAGTTGGGCAGTAACGACAAGGGGCGCTTCGCCCTGTACTGGTCGCAGCCGACACCCGGCAAGCTGGAGTCAATGGCACTGCCGGAAAGCGACATTTCCGACACCCGCGTCGGCCCCAGCGGCGAAAAGGCCAATGCCTGGTTCACCTGCCCGCGCACCACGCTCAAGCCATGTGTGATCGAACCGTACTTCTACACGATCAACGGGCAAAACGTGCTGATGACCAGCATTGTCTTCCCGTTGATGGCCAACGGCAAAGTCATCGCCTCGCTGTCGGTGGACATCAACCTCAACAGCCTGCAGGCCGTGAGCCAGCAGGCCAGCCACAAGCTGTATGACGGCCAGACCCAGGTCAGCATCCTCAGCCCGACCGGTTTGCTCGCCGGCTACAGCCCCGACGCCAGCAAACTCAGCCAGCGCCTGGACCAGGTCGACACTGCCAACGGCGCACAGTTGATCAGCGCCCTGGCCGGCAGCTCGCAGATCCGCAGCCTGCACACCGATCACCAGCTCAAGGTGCTCGCGCCGTTCGCACCGATCCCGGACGGCAAGCCGTGGGGCGTGCTGCTGGATGTGCCGGAGAAGGTCCTGGTGGCCCCCGCCGAAGCGCTGAAAAACCGACTGGATGCCGACAATGCCAAGGGCACCCTGCTGGAGCTGAGCCTGGGCCTGCTGGCCGCCGTGGTCGGCTTGATCCTGGTGTGGTTGATGGCACGTAGCGTGACCCGGCCGATCCTCGGCGTGGCGCACATGCTCGAAGACATCGCCAGCGGCGAAGGCGACCTGACCCGGCGCCTGGCCTACGACAAACAGGACGAGCTGGGCCAATTGGCTGGCTGGTTCAATCGTTTCCTCGACAAGCTGCAACCGATCATCGCCGAGGTCAAACGCTCGGTGCAGGACGCCCGTGGCACCGCCGACCAGTCCGCCGCGATTGCCACTGAAACCAGCGCCGGCATGGAGCAGCAGTACCGCCAGGTCGACCAGGTGGCCACCGCCTCCCACGAAATGAGCGCCACTGCCCAGGACGTGGCCCGCAGTGCGGCGCAAGCAGCCCAGGCCGCACGCGATGCCGACCAGGCCACCCGCGACGGCCTCACCGTGATCGATCAAACCACCCGCAATATCGGGGAGTTGGCGGCGGACATGAGCACGGCCATGTCCCAGGTCGAAGGTTTGGCGGCCAACAGTGAAAAAATCGGCTCGGTGCTGGAAGTGATCCGCGGCATCGCCGAGCAGACCAACCTGTTGGCGCTCAACGCCGCCATCGAAGCAGCCCGCGCCGGTGAAGCCGGGCGTGGCTTTGCGGTAGTGGCCGATGAAGTGCGCAACCTGGCGCGACGGACCCAGGAATCGGTGGAAGAAACCCGCCTGGTCATCGAGCACCTGCAAAGCGGCACCACCGACGTGGTCGGCGCCATGGGCAACAGCTACCGCCAGGCCCAGGGCAGCGTCGAACAGGTCGGACAGGCGGTGACCGCCCTGCGCCAGATCGGCGATGCGGTAACGGTGATCAGCGACATGAACCTGCAGATCGCCAGCGCCGCCGAAGAGCAAAGCGCGGTGGCCGAGGAGATCAACAGCAACGTGGCGACCATTCGCGACGTGACCGAGTCACTGTCCGAGCAGGCCAACGAATCGGCGCGGGTGAGCCAGGCGTTGAACAGCCTGGCGAATCAGCAGCAGGGGTTGATGGATCAGTTCCGCGTCTGAAAATGCAAGGCTATCCAATGTGGGAGGGGGCTTGCCCCCGATTGCGGTGTATCAGCCAATCTGTTTTTTGACTGGAATACCGCCATCGGCGGCAAGCCCCCTCCCACAGGGCAGTTCGATCAACACTTTCAGGCCGCCCAGTTCAGACGCCTGCAACTGCAACACCCCACCCCACACCTCGACAATATCCCGCACGATCCCCAGCCCCAGGCCATGGCCATCGATCTGTTCGTCCAGGCGTGCGCCACGGCTGAACACCTGGTCTCGCTGGCTTTCAGGAATGCCGGGGCCGTCATCTTCCACCGCCAGCAGGTAATGGTGCTCAGTCTCGGTGACGCTCAGGCGCACGTCGGCATCCGCCCATTTGCAGGCGTTATCCAACAGGTTGCCGAGCAGCTCCAATAGATCTTCGCGGTCCCAGGGCAGTTGCAGGCCGGGCGCGGCGCGGTAGCTCAGGTCCAGGTGTTCGCCGTGGATCATGGTCAGGGTGGCAAGCAGGCCGGGCAGTTCTTTATCACAATCGAACAACGCGCCGGGCAAGGTTTCCCCGGCCAGGCGGGCGCGATTGAGTTCGCGGTTGAGGCGTTGCTGTACCTGCTCCAACTGATCACGCAGCAGTTTGCTCAGCTCAGGATGTTGCTTGAGCGTCTCGCTCGATGCCGCGCTCAACAGCACCGCCAAGGGCGTCTTGAGGGCGTGGCCGAGGTTGCCCAGGGCATTGCGCGAACGCTTGAGGCTGTCTTCGGTGTGCGCCAGCAGGTGGTTGATCTGCGCCACCAGCGGCTCCAGTTCCAGGGGCACCTGGGTATCGAGTTGCGAGCGTTGCCCCTGTTGCAGTTGGGCAATCTGGTTGCGCGCGGTTTCCAGCGGGCGCAAGGCGCGGCGCACGGTCAACCGTTGCAGGATCAACACCAGCAGCAACGCCGCCAGCCCCAATACCAGGCCGATCTGGCGCATCAGCCGGAAGCTTTCGCGCACCGGGGTGTAGTCCTGGGCCACGCTGATGGAAATCGATTGGCCAAACCGCTTGTAGTCCGCACGCAGCACCAGCAGTTGCTGGCCTTCCGGGCCGAGTTGCAGGTTGCCCTTCAGCCCCGCCTCGGGCAGGCGCGGCAGTTCCTGGTCCCACAATGAGCGGGAGCGCCAGTGGACGTCGGCGAAATCAATGCGGAAGTAATGCCCGGAAAAAGGCCGTTGATAGGCTGGCGACAGGCGTTGCTCATCCAGCTGCACGCCGTTAGGCCCACGCACCAGCGCCACCAGCAGGTTCTCGGCGTCGTTGCGCAAACCGGCTTCCAGGTAGCGCTGCAAGCCGGCCTCGAACAACCACAGACTGGTCTGGGCCAGCACCACGCCGACGATCACCATCACGCTGATCAGCCCCAGGCTCAGGCGCCGCTGGATCGACCTCATGCAGGGCTGGCGCCAAACCGGTAACCCTGGCCGCGCCGGGTCTCGATCACGCTGCGGCCCAATTTGCGACGCAGATGGTTGACGTGCACTTCCAGCACATTGGAGTCGCGTTCGGTCTCGCCGTCGTACAGGTGCTCGGCCAGGTGGCTTTTCGACAGGATCTGTTCGGGGTGCAGCATGAAATAGCGCAACAGGCGAAATTCGGCGGCGGTCAGCTGGATCTCATCGCCATCACGCAGCACGCATTGGCGACCTTCGTCCAGATGCAGGCCGGCCGCCTGCAACGTCGGTTGGTTCGCCTGGCCGTGGGAACGGCGCAACAGCGCCTGGATGCGCAGGTGCAGCTCTTCGGGGTGAAAGGGTTTGGCCAGGTAATCGTCGGCGCCGGCCTTGAGCCCTTCGATGCGCTCGGCCCAGGAGTCGCGGGCGGTGAGAATCAGTACCGGAACGGCCAACGCGGCGGCTCGCCATTGGGCCAGCACCTCAAGCCCAGGCAGGCCCGGCAGGCCGAGGTCGAGGATGATCAGGTCGTAGGGCTCGCTGCGGCCCTGATACACGGCATCGCGCCCATCGGCCAGCCAATCGACCGCATAGCCCTGGCGCTGCAGGCCAGCCATCAGTTCATCGGCCAAGGGTACGTTGTCTTCCACCAGCAGCAGGCGCATCAGTCTTCCTCGTCTTTGATCAGCACACCGGTGCGTGCGTCCAGCTTGATTTCGCGCACCACCCCTTCGGTGGTCACCAGTTCCACTTCATAGGCATATTGGCCGTGTTTCTTCTCCAGCTCGGCCTCCAGCAGGCGCGAGCCGGGGTAACGCGCCATGGCCTGCTGCAACAATTGCTCAAGTGGCAGGATCACCCCCTGCTGGCGCAGCGCCAAGGCTTCATCCTGGTTGAGGTCGCGGGCCGCCAGGCTGGAGCAGAATGCCAAGAGCACCAGCGCCACTCGACTGCCGACGCGTAAATTTACCTTCATTACGTATCCTGATGATTCTTGAGGACCTGCCCGGTGAGCGCGTCCAATTCAACGTCCCATTCGATGCCGTGGGCATCCTCCAACTCGACCTCATACACGTACTTGCCGTAGGCCTCGTCCAGGTCGGTGTCCAGCAATGTCGAACCGGGGTGCAGGGCCAGGGCCGTGGCTTCCAGTTGATCGAAAGCGACAATAGTAACAGTGGCCGGCACTTTCAGTGGTTTGTCGGGGTCCACGGCTCGGGCCTGGGTCGCCGTGAGGGCGATGATACCGGCGGCGGCCAGCGCGGTAAGGCGCTTCATGATAAGTCTCCGTTACAGGATGTTTTCCTACGCCGGCCACCGTACGCCCTGCAACTTAACTGAAACTGAATTGCCACCATGGCAATTCTCACCCAGGCCTTTGCCCCACATTCCACGAGATTTTCTATAATGCCCCGCTCGCTCGGACAGAGACCGGTATGACAGCCATCCATATCAAGTTTCCCGCCTTGACCCTCAAGGCCGGCAAACGCGCCTTTGCGCGCATTCGTGAACAAGGCCTCACGCCTGCCGAGGTGGGCATCCTGCCCGGCGCGGCCGGCGGCCCGAAGGCACTCGGCATCCAGGGCCTGGACCTGGCGCTGTTCGGCGACTGGCTGCCCCGCGCACCACGGGAACGTGCGCTGATCGGGGCCTCGATTGGCTCCTGGCGGTTTGCCAGCGCCTGCCTGCCCGACCCGGTGCAAGGCTTGCTGGACCTGGGCCGCCTGTATAACGAACAGCGTTTTGCCAAAGGCGTGACCATGGCCGAAGTCACCCAGAGCTGCCAGCGCATGCTCGACGACTTGCTCGTCGGCCGCGATGCACGGGTACTGGACAACCCGGATTACCGCCTGAACATCATGGTGGTCAAGAGCCACGGCCTGCTGGCCGACGACCATCGCGGGCGGCTCGGGCTGGGGCTGTCATCGGTGATTGCCGATAACCTGCGCGGCCGCGCACGGCTGTCGCGGCACTTCGAACGGCTGATCATCCACGACCCGCGCCAGGCGCCACCGGTGCATCCGCTGAAGGACTTCCCCTCGCGCTTCCTGCCCCTGGAACTGGGCAACCTGCGCCAGGCACTGCTGGCATCGGGGTCGATCCCCATGGTGATGCAAGGCGTGCGCGACCTGCCGGGTGCAGGCGCCGGCACCTACCGCGACGGCGGCCTGCTGGACTACCACCTCGACCTGCCCTACCACGGCGATGACATCGTGCTGTACCCGCACTTCACCGACCGGGTCATCCCCGGCTGGTTCGACAAGGGCCTGCCGTGGCGACGCAGTAACCCGCAAGGCTTGCAGGACGTGTTGCTGCTGGCTCCCTCCAGGGACTACCTGGCCCGCCTGCCCCACGGCAAATTGCCGGACCGCAGCGACTTCAAGCGCTTCATGGGCGACGACGCGAGCCGCAACCAGTACTGGCAGACCGCGATGAGTGAAAGCCGAAGGCTGGGCGATGAGTTTCTGGAGCTGGCGGATAACGGCGGATTGGGCGAGCGACTGCAGGTCCTGTAGACGCGGGCCGGAATCCGGCAGGGGTTTCGGGGGGGACCACCCGATTAGTGTGAACACTGCGACTGTGCCGAGCGGACTTGTCCCGCGTTGGGTTGCGAAGCGACCCTGGAAGGAGGAATGCGGTGAGTCGGGCACTCTTCGGCTGCTGGTCTTGGGGCTGCTTCGCGGCCCAACGCGGGGCAAGCCCGCTCGCCACAGGCAATCTTTATTCGCCGGCAAGCCGGCGTGTACAGAGGGACGGTATGCGCGGCGAGGGATCAAGCTGTTAAACTCGCCGGCTGCCAGATACCTGACCGAGCTGAAAATACCGTGGAAATCTTCAAAGAGTTTACTTTCGAATCCGCCCACCGCCTGCCCCACGTACCGGAAGGCCACAAATGCGGGCGCCTGCATGGGCATTCGTTCAAGGTGGCGATCCACCTGAGCGGCGACCTGGATCCCCATACCGGCTGGATTCGCGACTTCTCGGAGATCAAGGCGATTTTCAAGCCGCTCTACGAACGCCTCGACCACAACTACCTCAATGACATCCCCGGCCTGGAAAATCCCACCAGCGAAGTGCTGGCCAAGTGGATCTGGAATGAGTTGAAACCCCTGCTGCCTGAGCTCAGTGCGATTCGTATCCACGAGACCTGCACCAGCGGTTGCATCTATCGCGGCGAATAAGCCTCCGGTAGGAAAAAGCCACCCTCGCGGTGGTTTTTTTGTGCCTGGTATTGCACCCTTCGATCTGCCCGCCTTTCGCACACCGATGAGGAATGTATGGAAAACACCTGGCTGGCCCAGGCCAAACGCTTGCAGGCATTGGCCTCCA
Source organism: Pseudomonas sp. DR208 (assembly GCF_019823005.1). Lineage (NCBI taxonomy): Bacteria > Pseudomonadati > Pseudomonadota > Gammaproteobacteria > Pseudomonadales > Pseudomonadaceae > Pseudomonas > Pseudomonas sp. DR208. The sequence continues at coordinate 2,434,418 of NZ_CP081944.1, read as the reverse complement.
CGGGCCTGCACTTCTGCACCGATGATTTCGAGCGTGAACGCCTGGAGGAAATTGCCGAGATTGCCCACAGCATGCTTGCGCAACTGGGCAATGTGCCCCTGGAGCGTATCACCGGCTTGGTCAGCGACTTCGCCCAGCGTTACTCGACGCCGATGATCGACGTGCGCGGCGCGGTGATTGAGGGTGACCGGATTCTGCTGGTGCGCGAATTGACCGATGGCTGTTGGGCGTTACCAGGCGGTTACGCCGATATCGGCTTGTCGGCGGCGGAAAACATCGTCAAGGAAATTCGCGAGGAAGCCGGGCTGACGGTGACGGCCCGGGCGTTGTACAGCGTCACGCACAAGGCCAAGGGCTTGTATCGGCCGGACGTACGGGATTTCTACAAGCTGTATTTCCTGTGCGAACCCGTGGATCAGTCGGCACCGATGGCAGGCTTCGAGACCACCGAGGTGGGTTTTTTCCGCCTGGACGAGCTGCCGCCGCTGTCCCGCGGGCGCACCATCGAAAGTGATCTGGAGGCAGCGTTCGCCTTCCATCGTGGCGAGACCACCCACACGCTGTTCGACTGATCCAATTTGTATCACTGCTGCACCGCTTTCGTGCCCGATTGGGCACTGCGACCGTTTCTCGAGGCATTTGCCCCCTGTTTGGCTATAAATACTGTGCACGGTGCACAGCGCCCATCGTGCGCTCGCCACTGCTGCCGCCTTGGCACGCACGGTGCAATAGGCCTGCGTCACTCATTCAGGGAGCAAGGCACATGACGCAGCAAGAACCGGGCAACGATTACCCCCTTAGCGAAGTCCCGATGCATGCGCGCAAAGGCCTGGCGTCGACCGCCATGGTGCTGTTGGGCTTTACGTTTTTTACCGCGACCATGTTTGCCGGCGGCAAGCTAGGAGTGGCGTTCAGTTTCACCGACATGCTCGGCGTCGTGGCCCTGGGTAACCTGCTGTTGGGCATCTACGCCGCAGGCCTGGGTTACATCGCGTTCAAGAGCGGGCTGAACTCGGTGTTGATGGGGCGTTTCTGCTTTGGCGAAGTGGGCAGCAAGCTCAGCGATTTGATCCTCGGCTTCACCCAGATCGGCTGGTACGCCTGGGGCACGGCCACCGCCGCAGTGGTGCTGGGCAAGTATTTCGAACTCAGCCAGGGCAGCGTGCTGGCGTTGATGGTGGTATTTGGCCTGGTGTTCTGTGCCACGGCCTACATTGGTTATCGCGGGCTGGAGATTCTGTCCTACATCGCGGTGCCGGCCATGGGCATCCTGCTGTTTCTGTCGATGTGGGTAGCCACGGTAAAGGTTGGCGGGCTGGATGGGCTGCTCGCGGTGGTGCCTACCGGTGAGTTGGACTTGTCCACGGCAATCACCCTGGTGTTCGGCACCTTTGTCAGCGGTGCGACCCAGGCCACCAACTGGACACGCTTTTCGCGCTCGGCCAAGGTGGCGGTGCTGGCCAGCCTGATCGGTTTTTTTATCGGCAACGGCTTGATGGTGCTGATCGGTGCCTACGGCGCCATCGTCTATCAGCAACCGGACGTGGTCGAAGTGTTGCTGCTGCAAGGCTTTGCCATGGCGGCAATGGCCATGTTGCTGCTCAATATCTGGAGCACCCAGGACAACACCATCTACAACTTCGCCGTGGCCGGCTGCAATCTGCTGCGCACCAAACGCCGCAAGACCGTAACCCTGGCCGGTGCGGTGATCGGCACCCTGCTGGCGTTGCTGGGCATGTACGACATGCTGGTGCCGTACCTGATTCTGCTGGGCACGGTAATCCCACCGATTGGCGGGGTGATCATGGCGGACTTCTTCTACCGCTATCGCGGCCACTATCCACGCCTGGCCGACGCACGCCTGCCAGCGTTCAACTGGCCAGGGCTGGTGGCCTACGCGGTGGGCACGGTGCTGGCGTTCAACTCGCCCTGGGTCGCGCCGTTGGTGGGTATCGTGGCCGCGTCGCTGACCTACATCGCGCTCACCGCCGTGCTGCGCGTGCGGGCACCCTTGGTTGACGCCCAGGCATGAGCCTGACCATCGCCGATGTGCTGGCCCTGCCGGGCCTGGAATCCATGCGCCTGCGCGCCGGCACGGCCGGCCTGGAGAACGGCGTGCGCTGGCCCTACGTGGCGGAAAACAGCGGGATTGCCGAGTGGGTATTGGGCGGCGAGCTGGTATTCGTCACCGGGATCAACCACCCGCGCGACGAAGGCAACTTGATGCAACTGCTGGAGGAAGCCTGCGAGCGTCAGGTGGCCGGGTTGGTGATCCTCACGGGGCCGGCGTACATCCAGGCGATCCCCCAGCGTTTGCTGGAGGCTGCCGAAGCCGCCGGCATGCCGCTGATCGAACAGCCCTACTCGCTGAAAATGGTGCTGGTGACCCAGGCCATTGGTTCGGCGCTGATCCAGTCCGAGCAGTTGGGTCGCTCGCGGCACGATGTGCTGGAGCGTTTGCTGACGGGCGATTATCAGTCCCTGGATTTGCTGCTGCACCGTGGCGGACAGTTGGGTCTGTCGTTGGCCGGGCATTGGCAGGTGGTGCAACTGCAGTTGGAAGGCAGTGAGTTGCTGTTTGCCCAAGGCGACGCGGCGGCGGTCGAGGTACAACTGGCGCGGCAACATGACGCCATCAACCGGCGCTTGCGCCAGGTGTCGGCGGGTTTGCCGGTACTTGGGCGGGCCGGCCAATGGACGCTGCTGCTGCCGGCCTCGGACGCCGTCGCCGCCTTGGTCAACCGCCAGCACCTGGCCAGCTGGCTCAACCCGCTGAATCTGCGACTGGCGCCGCTCAAATTGTTTATCGGCCTCAGCGCCGCCGCGCATCCACCGGCACGCCTGGCCCAGGCGCAGGATGAAGCACGCCAGGCACTGGCGGCTGCGCGGCGTTTCAGCGAGCGCGCCGGTCTGTGCGTGTACGACGAATTGGGCGTACTCAAGTTACTCAGTGGCGTGCGTGATCGCGCCCTGCTCGATCAATTCCTCCATGAACGCCTCGGCCCCTTGCTGCGCCACGACGCGCAGCATGGCCCCAACCTGATGCCGACCCTGGAAGCCTGGTTTCACGAGAATGGTAACCTGGTGGCCGCCGCCCAGCGGCTCGCCGTGCACCGCAACACCCTGACACACCGTGTCCAGCGCATCGAAGCCTTGTGCGGGCTGACGCTGGATAATTCATATGATCGCCTGGACATCGGCATTGCGCTGATGATCTGGCGACTGTCTGCCTGATTGTTTTTAGCCAAGAGGAACTTGCCCATGCACATCATCAACGCCCGCCTGCGCAACCGTGAAGGCCTGCATGATCTGCACCTGGAACATGGCCGGATCGCCAGTATCACCGCGCAATCGACAGTACCGCACCTGGGCGCGGGGGACCTGGACGCCGCCGGCAACCTGGTGATCCCGCCCTTTGTCGAACCGCATATCCACCTTGACGCCACGCTGACCGCCGGCGAACCACGCTGGAACATGAGCGGCACCCTGTTCGAAGGCATCGAGTGCTGGGGCGAACGCAAGGCCACCATCACCCAGGAAGACACCAAGACCCGCGCCAAAAAGACTATCCAGGCCCTGGCTGCCCACGGTATCCAGCATGTACGCACCCACGTCGACGTCACTGACCCGGACCTCACCGCGCTCAAGGCCATGCTGGAAGTACGCGAGGAAAGCACACACCTGATAGACCTGCAGATCGTCGCGTTCCCCCAGGAAGGCATCGAGTCGTACCGCAATGGCCGCGAACTGATGGAAGAGGCCATCCGCCTGGGCGCCGATGTGATCGGCGGCATCCCGCACTTTGAATACACCCGCGACCAGGGCGTGAGCTCGGTGAAGTTCCTGATGGACCTGGCCGAACGCACCGGCTGCCTGGTGGATGTGCACTGCGACGAAACCGACGACCCACATTCGCGCTTTCTCGAAGTACTGGCCGAAGAGGCCCGCAGCCGCGACATGGGCGCCCGCGTCACTGCCAGCCACACCACCGCCATGGGCTCCTACGACAACGCCTACTGCGCCAAGCTCTTTCGCCTGCTGGGACATTCCGGTATCAGCTTCGTTTCCTGCCCCACCGAGAGCATTCACCTGCAAGGTCGCTTCGACAGCTTCCCAAAACGCCGTGGCGTCACCCGGGTCAACGAACTGCTCGAGGCCGGCATGAATGTGTGCTTCGGCCAGGACTCCATCGTCGATCCCTGGTACCCACTGGGCAACGGCAACATCCTGCGGGTACTCGAAGCCGGTTTGCACATCTGCCACATGCTCGGCTATCGCAACCTGCAAAGCGCCCTCGACCTGGTCACCGACAACAGCGCCAAAGCCATGGCCCTGGGTGACCGCTACGGTCTGGAGCAGGGACGCCCCGCCAACCTGTTGATCCTCTCGGCGGACAGCGACTACGAGGTGATCCGCAGCCAGGGCCTGCCGCTGTACTCGATCCGCAACGGCAAGGTGTTGATGACACGCCGGCCAGCCCAGGTAGAGTTTGCGTAAACACCTCGGTCAGACAATCAAGTCGATATCCAGCGTATGTGCCCTCCCCCTGTCGTTATCCAGAGCGGGAGGGATACGGGCGACCTGCGACAGCTCGCGATTTTCACGGTGGCTGAACCAGCGCTTGAGGCTCGTTGCCAAGTGGGCACCATGGGCATGACTACCATAGACATCACGGGCTTCCAGACGGCGCCAACGCAGAGTCGCAAGGCGCTCGCGACTGCTGTGCAAACGGTCGATTTCGGCGTTCAAGGCTTCGTTATGCTCATAGCCCCGGTCGTTGGCCGCCTTTAGACGGGTCAATTCCCTACGCTTGTTGCGCAATTGCTCGCGCATGGTCTCGAGTGCACGGTCGAGCAATTCGAATTCCCTCGGCGTTACCAAGGGCCCATTGCTTTCCTGGGTTTGCTGCCAGCGCCGGAGTGTTGCCCAGGCGGCCGGAATGTAGCTGGCGGTCATGAAGTGCTGGCTGGCCTGGAACAGCTGCTTGAGCAGGTTGTCACGTTCAGGCATGTCACCGCTGAGTTGCAGCGCCCGGTTGCAGCCGGCCTCCTGGATGGACTCACAACCGGGTTGCCACAACACCGAAGAATGCGTGCCGTCCGCGAGCGTGATTGGCATGAAATGGTATTGTTCGCCATGGTGCTCGTAGGGGTTGCCACCGAAACGTACCAGGCCGGCGGCGAACAGCAACCCACTCGGCGCGGGGGCGCTGAACAGCGTGACGGCACCTGGGACCCAGAGCTTGGCGGTGGTGTTCATCCATGGGGCCGGGACGCTGGGGACGGGGTCGTTGTGGTTGACGATGCGGTGGTGGACCAGGGTTGAGGCACCTGCGGTGAATTCGGAATCGGCGGCGCGGGGGGCGCCGTAGGTGTAGAGGAGGATGTTGTAGTTTTGATCAGGAATACGACGTAGCCCTTCTGCCAATAACAACGCAATCGCGCCGCCCAGGCTGTGTCCGCAGATGACGATTCGTTGCCCTATATGAAACTGAGTGAGGTAGTGCAGCACGAAATCACGCATCGCCCGGTAAGCCTGATAGAAGCCCTCGTGTGCCTTGCCGACACCCTCGGCAAAAGCCACCTGATGGGCGTTTGCATCCCGTAGCCCATCGGCGGCGCTGGCGGTACCTCGCACAGCAATCAGGATCACCTCATCGTGATGACTGATAAATGCCTGCGTATCAGTACCAAACGCTTCATCATCAAAAAAATGCAAACTCGCTGGGTGCTCCTGCTTATCACCCAAGTCCGGTCGATTTTTTGGATACAACACAGAATCGAAAGGCAAAATCTCGAAGCGTCGGGAATACGGGACCTCTTCGTAGATCGGATAGAAACGTTGCTGTTCTTCCGAATCGACTCGCCAGGCCTCGTGATAACCCGAAAGTTTCTCAGCAAAAAAATGACCGACGCTGGGGTCGAGTGGAAAATGAACCTCCTCTTGAGGCTGTTGAGGTGGCTCCTGGCCGAAATTGCAGTAACTCAAGGTGGCCATCAACGCTAGCTGATACAGGTTCAAGGCACAGAAGCTGTCTTCGGTTGAAAGCATCGGGCGCAAAGCCCGCAGCGGTCTAACCTCAAGAGCAGTATGGCTGTTGGGGAATAGCACGATCCCTGCCAAGGTTGTTTCGGGTGGCCCAAATCCAAGGTCGGCCAACATTTTTAACGCATGCCGTCGAGGTTGATAAGCTCTCTGTTCAATCGGGGGTAAATGGGCGGCGTGGCGGACTAAATCGCGAACCTCAACTTGATAAAAATGGCTGGCTTTTTGTTGAGCAGGATTACCTTCGGTACGGCGACCATCATAGGCCGCAAATCTAGTCTGTTCAGCCCGTCGTTGAAGCTCGGTAATAGGAAGTTTGTAAGCGCTGCGCCCCCTTAGATACTTATACGGTTGCTCAACTCCCGAGTAAGGCTCGTCAAAAACAAGGACCACAGGTCCGCAGTAAATATTGGATAGCTTGGCAAAGCCCTCACCGTTCAGCCTGCCCTTGTACTCTTGCCCTGCGCTATCGTGGATTGTGTAAGGCAATCCACCGTACGCCCCACCAACACCGAGCTCATCGACCAGACAAAAGCTTACCCAATGCCCGCGCAATGCACAGGCCGGCTTGATATCACTGAAAAAAGCTTGCTTCCTTGCATCCATCTTCATGAACTTGCTCCCTGCTACTTGCACGATGGGTAGACATCACAGATGCGGCCATCCGGCATTTTTATAGGTTTAAAGTCGCTAGTATTGCCGTTGCAAAACGCATACAGGTCCTCATGGTTTTTACCTTTGCAACGCCGCCATCCACCGGGAACGACCACCCAGCTATCGTCAAAATAGGGTTCCTCATCATCAGTCAATGTCAGAACCAGCCTGAGAGTCTTCCCAGGTAACTGATCCCTTTGCACAACTACGCCTGCTCGTTGTTCTTTCGGCTGACTCGCCCCCCCAAAAGCGCTGCATGTAAGGACCTTAATGATTGCGTGCTGTGGGCCCGCAGTCCGAAACATCCACTGACATTGTCGGTGTAGTTCCTGAACTCCCGTCTCTGGCATCCCCGGTACATCAGGATCCGAATAATCTCGCACTGAAAAGCTTGAATTATCTCCTCCAACGTCTGAATCTCGAGGCCCCCACTTTGCATAAGTTCTGAAATCCACACTCCGCAAAACCGTAGGGCACCCTTCAATGACTTCAGTCAGCGGCAGTTCAAAACTCACGCGTTCAGCCACCGGTTTGTAATGCGCAATAAAGATCTTTCTCTCGGGCCTCTTGCCTCGACGCCTGGGCAACGTGCAGGTTTCCCCCGTCGCTGGACCGTAATTGGCGCCACCGATGAAGCGGAATTGCGCCGGCAAATCCACCTCCAACGTAAATCGATCCACAGGCTTGCCCCCACACCCCGTCAGCCCGAGTACCCCCAGCACCATCACCCCCGCCCACCTTCGCCTACTCATGCTTTCCCCCCATCAATCGCCACTGTTCCACTACTCGCTCAAAGTGCTCCCCAGGCGCTTCACCGACCCTGGGCTGCCACTGCAAAACACTGCTCCGAGTCGCCTCTTCCAGTCTTCGCACCACCAGAAACTCCAGCTGCTCCGGCCCCTGCCACTGCCAGGCACGCGCCTGCTCCAGTACCTGTGCCAGCCAGATTCGCGGGTCCTGGAATTCCACCAATGTCGCCAGGTCCTCACTGTGTTCGGTCAACAGGTAACGCAGGATATTGGCGTGCAGGATGGCCGCTGCGTTTGGGTTGGGCGCATCCAGCCAGGGCGCGGGATCCGGCACCGGATACTCGCCGGGGGCCTGGTTGTCAGCCGTGTGCCAGCGGTTTTCGTGCCAATAGCACACGCTGATCAATGGCCCGAGAAATACCGGCCAGCGGTCCTGGCCCATATGGGCCAGGGCACGCGCCAGGGTACGGTTGTCGTGGAAGCGGTATAGCGATTGCGCGCCTTCAGGGCCCACCAGCAGCCTGTCACGCCAGTGTCGAGTCACTGCCGTCAGGTCTTCGCCGGGTAAACTGCCCAGCCAGCCCCAGTTCGTCTCGGGTTGCTGCAATAGGCCAAGCAAAGCGTGCTCGTTCAGCGGGCCCAGCAGCACAATCAATGGGCCTTCTGCCGCCAACTCCGCTACGGCAGTCTCGGCGTAAACACTGCGGTACGCCGGCAAGTCGCGTACCTCCAGCAGCGGTGCGCGCGCGTCGCTCTGCCCTTCAAGGATCAAGCACAGTCGCCGTCCCCGCTGTTGCTGTTGGTCCATCCACTGGCCTGGCATGCTTGGCATCAAGCGGCCCTCCCTGGCAGTTCACACCGTCCTTCACGGCAGCGCTCGCACACCGGGCAGTAATCGGCCCCCAATTGCTTGGCCAGGTTCATGAGGCTGCCTTGCACCAGGGAGATGCTGGGTGTGTCGATCGCCGCCGAGGCATTCGCCGCCAGGGTGACGGACGGCGCTCCACCCAGGGTAACGGGGCGACTGCTGAAGATGCCGCCGGCCTGGATGACTAGATGCTCGCCCCCCGCCTTGAGGCTCAGTTGCGCCCCGGCGTCGATCACCAGGCTGGCACCGGACTTGAGATGAAACTGCTGCCCGGCCTCCAGGATCAGGGTCTGCCCCACATGGGTCCGGCTGTCACCTTGTACATTGAGGTAGTCGCTCGCCTTGAGCACGATCCTGCGATCGCCGGTGATGTGACGATGCTCCTCGCTGGCCAGGTGAGCCGTACTCAATCCATGAATGACTTCCCGTCGCTCCCCCGCCACTTCCAACCGACTGTCATGGCCGACCTGCTGCTCCAGGTCCCGCTGTGCACGAAGGTAAATGAGCTCCTCGCCACGACGATCCTCCAGGTACAACTCGTTGGCGCCCTCGCCCCCCTGCGTACTGCAGGTGCGCAAGACGCTGCGGGTCTTGTGCTGCGGCAAGGGGTAGGCCGGCCGGTGCGACGCGTTGGGCAGGCAACCGTTGATCAACGGCTGGTCCGGGTCCCCTTCAAGGAAGGTCACCAGCACTTCCATGCCCACACGCGGGATCATCGTTGTACCGAACCCGTCACCGGCCCATCCGGATGCAACCCGAACCCAGCAACTGCTTTTATCATCCGCCTTGTCCAGGCGGTCCCAGTGGAAGCGCACCTTTACCCGGCCATAGACGTCACAATGCACGTCTTCCCCCGGCGGCCCGGTCACCGTTGCGGTCTGGCTGCCATGGATGGTCGGCTTGGAATGTTTGAGGGGCGGTCGATGCACCGCTTGCCAAGGCGTCGCGGTGAAGCGATTGCGATACCCCTGGAAGCCATCAGTCGTGGGCGTCGCCTCCTCCAGCACCTGCGGCTGATGACCTTCGTGACGCACCGAGGTGATCAGCCACAAGTCATTGCAGGACGGATCGGGGTGATCGCGCAAGTCAAGGAAATGCCCGCTGCGCAGCGCCGGTTGATCACTGCGGCCCAATGCGCGAAGACGGTCGCGCTGGTGACGCTCCAAGCCCCGCCGCGCCAAGCGCTTGCCCCGGGCATGACCCGTGAATCCCGCTGGGTAACGATAGTCCTCGAGAGGTTGCGCCGGAGCCGAGCCGGCGCAGTCCTGCAGCAGCAATGAAGGTTGTTCGAAGTCATGATCGCGACGCACCGTCTTCTGGGTGCGCGTGGCCAGGCGCACATCAAAACGCTGGACGACCTGCGTAGCGGCTTGCGGCCCGCCAGCAGGGCAATAGCGTTGCTGGGGCAAACGGCGAAACACCGTCTGGTCATCACCGAACACCAGCAGATGGGCATCCGCGCTGTGACGGAAATGGTAATGAATGCCCTCCTCTTCACACAGCCGCTGGATGAAGTGCAGGTCGCTCTCCGCATACTGCACACAGAACGTGCGTGGCGGATACACCACGGGACCAAGCTCGAATGCATAGGCGTCCGCCAGGATGCCATGCCGCTCAAGCACCGCCGCGATAATCTGCGGCACGCTGCGTTGCTGGAAGATCCGCTGGTCGCGCCGGTGTGCAAGGTAGGCCAGGCGAGGTGCCAGGGTCAGGTGGTAGAGCGTGATGCGCCGGCCAGGGTCGTCCCGGCCGATTGCGTAAACCTGACCATGCAGCCCTTCGCCCATTCCGAAATCCAGGTAGGCGGGTTGATGGAGCAACCTCTCGAGGTCAAGGGAAGGATTTTCACTCACCACCTGCACCTGGATGAAAAAAGGCTGGTCAAGGCGCTCGCGGCCGTTGAATGCCAGCACCTGAAAGTCCGTTTCCATGCAGGGAAGAATCAGTTTGAAACGTGACGAAACAAACGCGTTAACCATCCGTTGTTACCCGCCATAAATGAATGAGCACGCAGGAATGCTTTGCCTCGTTAAGTGTGCGAATAAACTGCCGAGAAAAAGCCCCTGAACGCCTCAAAGCTTAGCGATTACGGGCGAAAATCGGCTGTTTTAAAATAAAAAAGAAGATTCGTACAAAGAAGTTGGAAGTGTCTTTTACAAAATAATAAAACGAGTCAATGCGCCACTTCTTAACAATAAGAAATGCCCTACATCAACCTTCTTAATAACAACTAACTGACAAAGAAACAGCCGACACTGAATCACAGCGTCGGCCGTTAAAAAACCTCAGGCCTGCAGCCGTGCGGTCCCGAACAGACTGACGCCGAGCAGCGTCTCGCCCTGGGTGTGCAAGCGTACCGGCGCAACGCCACCCGGCATCACCACCGCGACATCACCGCTCTCGACCCAGCCCGCACGCCATGCCGCGCAGGCGACGGCGCTGGCACTGGTGCCGGAAGACGCGGTCGGCCCCTCACCGCGCTCGAACACCCGCGCTATGACCCGGTTGCCAGGCTGGCGCGCCGCCCATTGCAAGTTGACCCCCGCCTCACAAGGCAGGCCACCGCCCGCAGGGGGCGCGAAGGCGATGGCCTTCAAGGGCTGGAACAGGTTTGGCAGCAGCATCTGTGCGTTGTCCGGCAACGTCGAGAGCTGCTGGACCAGCGTCACACAATGGGGGTTGCCCACCCGCACGAATTGACTGGCAGCCCACTGTGGACTGATCGCCGCCAGCTCGGTGACATGGCTCAGTTCAGTGCCCTCCTGAAACACCTGGCCAACCCCCTGCGCGCCCACCGCCGCAGGTCCGAAGGCAGGTACTCCCAGCTCCACCCAGAACCCTGCAATATCGTCACGAACGGCAGGTTCCACCCGAGTGGCGACCGGTGATTGCGCATCCGATTTGTCATGATGGACCCGCATCTCACAAGCCTCGGTCATCAGGCCCTGGTCGGTGAGGGCCTGGGCGAAAATCGTCAAGCCATTACCGCTGCGCTCGGCCAAAGAACCGTCGGTGTTTACGATCAGCAGATCGAACGGCGGCGTGTCCTGGAACGGCCCCACCAGCAGGCCATCACAACGGTGGGCCTTGCCACCAGCCGGGCGCGGCACCGAGCCCCAGCTGCATTCCGAGGCGATAGCCGACGCTGCCCAGGCGGTACGCACAACCGCGGCACGCTCAGCGCTCTCGGGTACATTAATGCCCTTGCTGCTCAATGAAGCCGGGCTGACCACACCATAGATATTGCCGCGAGCGTCGTAGAACAGAGTCATGAGGTCATCCACCGAGGTATGCGCTGATCGCAAAAAAGGAGTTGCTCGATTGTGTGGGATCCCGCCGTTGCACACCACCCGCCTGACGCAGTTTCAGAAGCGGCCTGGAAGGTGGTAATCCACCGCGAGAACCCTGGGGTTCAATCGTTCCCGCAGGGATTACACACCTTCCAGACCGCCTCCTACAAACTCGATACGACTTATGTGGCTGCAACCCGCCCTGGCGTTCCAGCTTGTAAAAATAAAATTCAAGGCAGCTCGAATCCCAACGGAACCCGGCTCGCACACCAAGGCCTGATGTGCAAGGATGTCGCGCCGGACATCGTTCGTTGAACGCAAAACCAAGGATTTTTCATGACTGCCATCCCCACCTCAGCGCCCGTGGTTCCCGGGCGGCTGGAGCAAATGTCGACCCGTATCGCCTTCTTCATTGCCGGCTTCGGCATCGCGGCCTGGGCGCCGCTGGTACCGTATGCCAAGGCTCGCGCCGGTCTGAGCGAGGGCACGCTGGGGCTGTTGCTGCTGTGCCTGGGGGTCGGTTCGATCATCGCCATGCCCGCCGCGGGTGCATTGGCCTCACGTTTCGGCTGCCGACGCGTACTGAGCGCCGGGACGATCATGATCTGCCTGGCATTGCCGCTGCTGGCGACGGTCAGTTCGATTCCGCTGCTGATGGCTGGGTTGTTCCTGTTCGGTGCCGGCCTGGGCACGGTGGATTCCACGGTCAACTTGCAGGCGGTGATCGTTGAACGCGCCAGCGGCAAAACCATGATGTCGGGCTTTCATGGGCTGTTCAGCCTGGGAGGGATCGTCGGTGCAGCGGGTGTCTCGGGTCTGCTCGGGCTGGGCCTGTCGCCGTTGCAGGCGACCCTGGTGGTGATTGTCATCACATTGGCAGCACTGCTCAAGGCCGCGCCGCATCTGCTGCCTTACGGCAGTGAGAGTTCGGGCCCGGCGTTTGCCGTACCTCACGGTGTGGTGCTGTTCATCGGTTGCCTGTGCTTTATCGTGTTCCTGGCAGAAGGTGCGGTACTTGACTGGAGCGCGGTGTTTCTCAGTGCCGAGCGCGGCCTCGATGAAGCCTATGCAGGTCTGGGTTACGCAGCCTTTGCCCTGACCATGACGGTCGGACGATTGACCGGAGATTCCATCGTGCGCCGGCTGGGTGCTACCCGGGTGATTGTGGGCGGCGGTGCACTTGCGGCCGCCGGCACATTCCTGGCTACCCTGTCCCCCGCCTGGGAAATGGCCTTGCTGGGTTACACATTGATAGGCGCCGGTTGCTCCAATATTGTTCCGGTGCTGTACACAGCCGTCGGTAAACAGACTGTCATGCCAGAGCATATTGCCGTACCGGCCATCACTACCCTGGGCTATGCCGGGATATTGGCTGGGCCGGCCGTGATCGGCTTCATCGCCCACGGCAGCAGCCTGGCAACCGCCTTCCTGTTGGTCGGTATGTTGCTGGCGGTGGTGGCAATCAGCGGAAAAATACTGCGGGTATGAGAGCGAAGCGGCATGGGCCGTTTGAGTATTTCAAACCGCTCATGCTCGCCTGCAGGGCCTATCGCCCTTTTTCTTCCTTGTCGTTTTTCAGCCAGCGATCAAGGCTGTAGTTTTTTAACCATCCATCGTCGTTATGGCTGCCGAAAATGTTGTGACCATTGGCTTTGGAACTGTCTAGAGAGGCCATCAACCCTGGCCTCTCCATAAGATTCTTGGCAAGGTATACCTGTTGCTCGCTGTATTTCTTTAAAGGAAACCCAGTATGCGCATCTCGTAAAGGCTCACCGTTCTTATCGGTTTGGTCTGGGTCCTTGCTCATTTCGATGATCGTGTCTTTTTTCACGTAGCGATGTTTTTCGAAGAAGAACGTCCGGTCTTCCGACTTGTCGCGTAAATCGTCAAACATGCCCCTGAAAATCTGGACGACCTGCGCATCGGTCTTCGCATGGAACGGATCCGCGCTTTGGGTGTTGGGGTTGGTGTTGCCAACCTGCAAGTCGGCCGCTTTGCCGAGGCTGTCATGCGTGATCTTACCGCCCTTTTCCAAGATAGCTTCGTTCAGCCGAGGACGGTTGAGTATCTCTCGCGCCAACATGATGGTGCGCTCCGAGACCTTACTGCTGCTGGGTTCCTCTTTAGCTATCTCCAGCAAGGAAGCCTGGGTCAACTGACCATCTTTCTTGAACGCGTCCAGTAATGACAGGTTGTTCTTCAGGTCCGTCGCCAACAGGTGGTCGTCTGAACTGACAAAGGGGTTGCCGGCCTTCGTCATGCCGCCATACAAATTCTGACCGTCAAAGTGCCTTGAGGCGCCATTCAAAAAACTGGCGCCGAATGACGGCGCCGCCGGCAGCGGCTTGCCCAGCGCACGCGTATCGATTGCATCGCGAGCCTGACCGTTGCCCGTGCGCCGCCCCGCGCCTGCCGAAGAAGTATTCAGTGTACTTGACACTATCGACTGCAAATAGTTATTGACACTACCGACCATGATTAACCTCCACCCTATCTAGATTACGTAACCCATGCCTTGGTCGACTGATCCTCGAAAACACCTTGAAATCAACGTGGCACAAGCTCTGGTTGAGTGGCTCCGAGAAAACGATGGTTCCGAAGACCGCCGTCCAAAACGCCGCATATACCCGAATGAATCTTGAGCGTTTGTAACCAATTCACCTTGTCGAGCCTCCATGCCCTAAAAAATTGTGTCGATGTGAAACTGCAAGGCCTAGCGGCGGACCAACTTGTTCCAAAGACTGGAAAACATTGAAATAACCGAACCGGGGGTCGACTCTTCCATGAGGGCTCGAGAGCCTTTGTCAAAATCTTCCGCGGTGGGCGCCTTGAAGCTGAACCGGGGCGAGGATGTGAGATAGAGTCCCAGAGGTTCTCTCGGGTTTTCCGCCTCCTGCGCAGGTGCGGCCAACGTCGAGATTTTGTACTGAGCATGACGGGATTCAAAAGATGTCGAATTCATAGTCCAGATCCGGTCCGGTATGATGAAGGCTCCATCGGCAGGCAATGACCGATGGATATCTTCTTTGTGATACACACTCGCATACAGCTCTTGCATGACTGGGTTGTATGGGCTGCGCCGAGCGCTCACCAACCTCTGCTGCGCGGTGCAGCAGAGGGCAGCCTCAGGTGTAACGAAGCAATGCGTTCAGTTCCTGTCGAGAAATCTTGCCATCGCGCCGCCAGCTTTCAACGTTGTCCATAGTCGCCATCAGGTTCGAGCGCGCCATGACTTCCCGTGCCAGGAGGGTGAGATGGTCGTTGCGGGAGTTACCGGTCAATGGTTGCATCGCGCGGGCGTGGAGGTCCCTGAGCTTGATCGTGCTACTGAAATACCCTCCTTTCAACTCATTGAAATGGTTGAGCATTTCCTGGACGAGTTGCTTATCGTCCTTCGATTTCAATGGATTATCGGACTGAATGAAGCTCTTGATGTCGTCCTTGGACAAACGACCGTTCAGTTCACCGGTGCTGCCATTTCGATCGAGCGCTTGCAGCAGCCCAGGACGTCGCAGCAGTTCCTTCGCCAACCGAATATTCGCGTCTTTGGCAGGATCACCGGTCAACGGTTGATTGGCCATTTTCTGCACACTCTTTCGCGTGACAGAGCGCGAAGGCCAGCGGCCCCTGAACGCGTCATAGCTGTTCAAAAGCGCCTGGGCCAATTGCTCGTTGCTTTGCTTTGAAAGATAAGGGTCCGGCAACGCAGGGTTCGGACGTGGAGGTGGGCCTGGGTTCGGGCGCACATTCTCGGGGAGTGGGCGCGGCGGCGGGCCACCGAATACCGGGCCGCAATGACTGGACTGCGAGGCGAAATGGATCCCTGCCGAGACCAGGGCCCTTGATGTGATGGCAGACCGTTCCCTGCTGCGCGTTTCTTCCCCCGGAGAGGCATTATCAAGGTTAGGGGCGACGCTGTGATTGTATGGCGATACCGACATTCCTGTTCTCCAGTTCGGTCTATTCAGGCGCCTGACATCACTGCTCCAGCGTCCTTGGGCTCTATTAGTCGTCAAGGAAACCAGCGCACGCAGGCCTATCCTGTGTGGCAGAACTGTGGGAGCCGGTTCCTGAGAAGGCTGAAAGTTTCCAGAAACCTGGTAGGAGGAACATTTGAAGGCATGAAAAACAAACCCCTCTATCGGTAGGTTTTGCCGCTCAACCCGGGCAGGAAGAGCGGCAGTGTTTCGATCAGAACCCGACGCTGGCCTGTACAAAGAACGTTCGCGGCTCGCCAAGGTACAGTCCAGCATTGTTGTCACTGGAACGGGTGTAGTGCTGTTGGTCGAAGACGTTTTTCACACCAACGCCCAGTTTCAGGTTGGACAACTGCTCGCCAAAGTCATAGCCACTGCGCACGTTGACCGAGACGTAGCCCGGAATATCACCGTACTGGCCATCAGCCGTACCTTGGGTGATATAGGTGCTGGTTGTACCTGGCGCACGCTGGCCGGACTGGGCGTATACATCCAGGTTATGGGTCCAGCGGTTGACGTCGTAACGCAGGCCCAAGGTGGCCACCTCACGGGAATACAGCGGCAGGTCACGGCCCTTGAACGGCACGTCACCTTCGGACGTGGCCTTAGTGTAGGTGAAGCCGGCATTGGCGGTCAGGCCATCCAGGCGCGGGTCCAGGTTCGACAGGTCATAGTGCGCCGAGGCTTCGATACCGGTGTGCTTGGTGGCGCCGAGGTTTGTCCAGCCCACGTCGTTGCTGACGTATTGCAGCTCGTCCGAGAAGTCGATGTAGAAGAACGTCAGCTCACCGCCCCAGACATTGTCGTTGTAGCGCGTACCCACCTCGTAGGTCTTGGCTTTTTCCGGGTTCAGGCCGTTGGCGGTCTGGTCGCCGGTGCCGCCCTGGCCCAGTTGGAAGTACTGCAGGCTGCCAAACGAGGTCTCGTAGTTGGCGAACAGTTTCCAGGCGTCGGAGACGTGGTACATCACGCTCAATGCAGGCAGCGGTTCGTTATTGTGGACTTCGCGGCGTTTTTCCTGGGTGCGGGTGCCGTTCAACGCGATCACCGGACGGTCGTGCCATTCGGTGCGGATATCTTCGAAACGGATCCCCGGAGTCACCGTCCACTTGCCGATATCGATCTTGTTATCGATGTAGAACGCGTTGGCCTCGGTACCCCCGGTGCGATCCTGATAGACATGGCCGTCACTCTGTCCGCCCGGCGTCGGTACATTGTTGACCAGATTCAGGCTGGTCGCCTGCTCATGCATGCCTTCCTTGAGGTAGCGATAGCCCAGGCTGACTTCCTGGGTGCTCGGGCCTACATCGAATACACGGGAGACGCGTGGCTCGATGCCGAAGGTGTAGTAGGTGCGCGGGTAGGAACCGAGGGTCTTCAGGTCACGGTTGGCGATGTTGCTGCCGCGAAAGCTGTCGGAGTAATAGGTCAGCACCTCGGCCTGGGTACGGTCGTCGATCTGGCGGATGTACTTGAACGATACGTCCTTGCGGCGCCCGCTGAAGTTGTCCCAGTCGCGTACCGATTGGTACGGGTTGGCGTCGAACTGCTTCTGCGTCAGGCCGCCGGGCATGTCGGCGCTGGCGTCGTAGTAATGGAAGTTGAGCGAGAAGTCGTCCTGATCGGTCGGCGCCCAGTGGGTCTTGAAGATCACGTCGTCGATGTCGTTGGAATTGTTGCTGTTGCGGTAACCGTTGCCATTGACCCCGGAGTACAGCAAGGCGGCGCCGATGCCGTTGTCGGCGGTGCCGCCGATAAATGCATTGTCGATGTGCTTCCAGCCGCCATGGGCGGAGGTTTGCAGGGTGGTGCCGACTTCACCGGAGAATTTCTCGGGGATGGCGCGGGTCACGAAGTTGATTACGCCGCCGACGTTTTGGGGCCCGTAGCGTACGGAACCGGCACCGCGCACCACGTCGATACTGTCCAGGTTACCGGCGGATATCGGCGCCATCGACAATTGCGGTTGACCGTACGGCGCGAACGCTGCCGGTACACCGTCGATCAACACGGTGGAACGTGGCGACAGGCGCGACGTCAGGCCACGTACGCCAACGTTGAGGGAAATATCGCTGCCGCCGGTGCCGTTGGATTCCTGCACCTGCACACCCGGCACACGGCGCAGCACGTCGCCGACGTTCATCGCGCCCTGCTCCACCATGGCTTCGCGGCGGATCACCGTACGTGCGCCGGGGTGGTTCTGCACCACTTCGGCGTTGGCGTCGCCGAGCCAGTCGCCCACCACCTTGATATCGGTGGCGCCCAGTTCCAGCGGCGAGCCGGCTTCACCGGTGCCGCTGTTCAGCGGGCGCAGGGTCACGGAGCCGGCATCGATCTGGTAGTCCAGGCCGCTGCCTTGCAGCAACTGGCGCAGGGCTTGTTCGGGGGAAAGGTTGCCGTCGACCGCCGGCGCTTGCTTGCCCGCAACCAGTTCGGGGCTGAAGAACACTTGCAGGGACGTCTGCTGGCCCAACTGGCTCAGCGCTGTGCCCAGGGACTGGGCCTTGATGTGGATAGCCTCGGCGGCGTAGGCCACAGGCAGCACGGCACTGACCGCAAGCGACAGGGCCAGCGGCGCCCAGCGGGAGATTTTATTGTTGTTCACGGCGAGTTTTTTCACGTCGAACCTAGTCCTGTGATCGCAAGAGTGTGCGGCTGTTAATGCAAACCAGTTGCAGTAGCAGGAGAAGACGAAGAACTCGAAAAAAACCTGAATGTCAGCGTGAAATAATTTCCTGGCTGCCGTCCGGCAAGGTGCGCAAGGCTACCGGCAGGATGTGCGGTAACGCCTTGAGCAAGGCATCGGTGTCGTTGGACTTGAATACGCTGGTCAGGCGCAGGTTGCCCACGGCCGGCGTGCTGACCCGCAGCGGTTGCTCCCGATAACGCGAGACTTCCCGGGCCACTTCGCCCAGCGAAGCGTTGTTGAAGACCAGTTTGCCGGTACGCCAGGCGGTCAATTCTTCGGTGTTCACCGCGTAGGCCGCGGCTACCCGCCCCTGGTTGTCGACATGGCTGCCCAGGCCCGCTGTCAGCGTCACCATCTTGTCCGGCGCACGGCCTTGTACTTTCACGGTGCCGGCTTCGACCATGACGCGGGTCTGGTCGTCATCGCGGCGCACATCGAATCGCGTGCCGGTCACGGTCACCTGCCCTGCCCCGGCCGCCACGACAAAGGGCCTGCTGGTGTCATGTTCGACGCTGAACATCGCTTCGCCCTGCTTGATCTCGACGCCACGCCGACCTTTTTCGTAATGCACCGTGACGATGCTGCGGCTATTGAGGTCCATCACCGAACCGTCGGGCAAGGCCACCTGGCGATGTTCCCCCAGACGCGTACTGAACTCGGCGCTGTAGGGCTTGGGATGATCCAGCCCGCTGAACAGGCCCAGCCCCAGCGCGACTGCAACCACACTGGCGGCCACCGCATAACGCAGGATGGCTCGGCGCCTGGGACGTTCCGCGGGCGCTTCGCACAGCGCCTGCAGGCGGGCGTTGGGCAGCAAGTCAGCGGCGCTCCACACGCCCTGCAATACATCGAACTCATACTGGTGATCGGGATGCTCAGTGCGCCATGCGTCGAAACGCTGGCGTTCGGCAGCATTCAATTCGGCGTCTTGCAGGCGCACAAACCATTGCGCGGCTTCGTCTCGGGCACGGTTATCCATCATGGATGATCCTGTTTCAGAGCGGGCGATCATGGCGCCATCGCGTCCAGGCGGTCGCGCAGATGCCGCAGGGTGCGGATCATATACTTTTCCACCATGTTTTTAGACAGCCCCAGGCGGTCGGCGATTTCCTGCTGGGTCAGGCCCTCGATTTTCTGCCAGATGAAAATCCTGCGGCAATTGAGCGGCAGCTCGGCCAAGGCTCGCTCGATAGAGTCCGCCAACTGGATCGCGTGCATGAAATGTTCCGGGTCGCCGGTGTGCGGCGAACGCTGATCAAAGGCTTCCAGGGTCATGGCCTCGCGACGGTCTTCGCGTCGAAAGGCGTCTACGGCAATATTGCGCGCTGTTTGATGCAGATAGGCGCGAGGTTGCTCGACCTCGGAGGATTTTGCCTCCAGCACCCGCACGAAAGTGTCATGGGCCAGGTCTTCGGCCTGCTGGCGGTTTCTCAGGCGGCGCGTCCAGGTCCCGATCAACTCTTCGTAGTGTTCGAAAAAGCCTGGTCTGCGGGGCGGCTGAGGGATCATCGCGGGAGCACTGGGGAGGCGGGGCGTGAATAGTAATGCTTCCTATTAAGCAGGGCAATTGCTACTCGCCATAGGCCCTCAATGCGCCGTTTTGCCACCCACCTGTCTGAGCCGGCTGAGTTTCTCCCGGCTGCCGCACACGCTCATCTGGCACCACTTGCGCTGTTTGTTCTTGGAGATATCCAGGAACACCCAGTCGCAGTCGGTAGCGCTGCAACTGCGCAATGCGTGCAGATCACCGGATACCAGCAATTGCGTGGCCTCGATGGCCAGGCGGCCCAGCACCATGGCCGTGAGCTCCTGCGCCGTGGTGCAAGGCATCCACGCCCAGGCAGGCTTGCCGTCGACAGAACGCAGCACCCGCCGTGCTGCGCCTTGCTGGAAGGCCTCGTTGATCTGCTGCAAGGCGTGGTCGGGCGCGGCAGCTTGCAAGGACAACGGATAAAACACTGCGTACAGGCATTCCCTGAACGCAATGATCGCGTCGAGGTTCGGTTGGTAGGCCATCGATGACTCAAACACCATCGGCTTGTAGTCATCGAACTCCCGGGCCGAGATCAACGACGCATGCAGGGCCCATTCAAAGAAGAACTGAAAACTGGTGAGCCGTTCTTCCATGACCTTGAGCGAAGTGCCGGGGCGACGCCCATTGGTGGTATTGATGAAGTCCAGGACCCGGGCCCCGCCAATCAGGCGAATTGATTTTGCAGTGCCCGTAAAATGTGTCATGCCTGCTCCCGAAAAAACGCGTTCTCCCTGCGATGGCGCAGATTACCCTGTTTTTTCGAGTTACAGATATTGTCATCCCGGCGCAAAGCCGACGCAAAGACAGACGGCTAACCGCGACTGTCGTTGTGCCCCACCCAATCCAGAATCGCCTCGACCGACTGCTCCACCGAAAGCGCCTGGGTATTCAAATGCACTTCAGGAAACACCGGCACGTCGTACTGGGAGTCGATCCCGGTGAAGTGTTTGATCTGGCCCGCACGGGCTTTTTTATACAGGCCCTTCGGATCACGTTGTTCAGCAACTTCCAACGGTGCATCCACATGCACTTCGACAAAAAACTCATTGCCGATGATCGAACGTGCGTAATGCCGACTGGCCGACGAAGGTGAAATCAGCGCGACAATCACCATCAGCCCCGCCTCCATCATCAAGCGGGCCACTTCGGCGACCCGCCGGATATTCTCATCGCGGTCGCTGTCGGTAAAACCCAGGTCGCGGCACAACCCGCCACGCACCGAGTCGCCATCAATGATCGCGGTCATCCGCCCCTGTTTCTGCAAGGCGATGTCCAACGCATCAGCGATGGTCGATTTGCCGGACGCCGAGATACCCGTCAGCCAGATGACCGCAGGCTTGTGCCCGTGTCCGGCGCGCCGATGGCTGAACGCAAACGCGTGCAGGTTCTGGCTTGGACTGTCTGGAAAATAACTCATGGCCGCACGCCCTCCTTCGCCGCAGTCGGCGGTTTACCCAACATGAACACCATCACGCATTGCACGAACAGCAACAGCGCAACCACCCAGTAGACCGTCGAGAACGACCCGGTGAGGTCCTTGGAAAAGCCACCCAGGAAGTTGCCGCACATCCCGCCCAAGCCGATCAGCACATTGGCGATGCCAAAGGCCTGGGTCAGCCGGCTGACCGGCACGATCTGCCCGATGTAACTGGGGACCAGCCCGAAAATGGGATAGAACGCGAGCGCAAACAGGAACGCGGCCAGGTAGAACGGCGGGAGGCTGTTGAAACTGAACACCAGGGTGGCGGCCAGTCCTGCACTGAGGAAACACATCGCCAGCGACGCCCGCACACCGACCTTGTCGGCAATCCACCCCACCAGAAAGCCCGAGGCCATGCCCACCGCACCGATGGTGGTCCAGATAAACCCGGCGTCTTGAACCGATACGCCCAATTCATCGCGCAGGAAGGGCGCCAGGTACGTCTGGAACGGCAGCAATGCCATGCCATTGAGAAACGCGATGGCCCAGGTCAGGTACAGCGAGCGGCTGAGCCACGGCTGATGGCTGTCAAACGCTACGGCGCGCTCGCCGGCAAACCCGGTGTCCTGGCTCGCGGCCAGGTTGCGCAACAGAAACCAGGCCACCAGACACAGGGCCACCGAGATCAGGCCGGCAGTGAGCCAGATCGAGCGCCAGCCACCATTCAAGGTCAGGAACGACACCAGCAAGCCATTGATGAACACGCCATAGCTGGTGCCACTGGAGATCAGCCCCATGACCCGCGAGCGATTGCCCGGGCTGAAGCCCTTGGTGACGATTTCCGCCAGCGGGATGTACACCGAGGCGGAGCAACCACCGAGCAGGATCAACAAGGCCCCCGACAACCAGATGCTGTCGCTGACGCTCAGGCCCAGCAGCGCCAGGGAAGTCATCACGGTGGACACCAGGCTGATTTTCCAGCCGTCGAAGAAACGGCTGATGTAACTGGTCACCGACGAAAACAGCAGGAAGCCAATCTGCGCGCCGCCGGTGATCAGGCCCACCGTGGTGTAGTCGAATCCGATGTCGCGGCGCATGTCCACGACAAGGTTGGCGAACAGGTAAACCCCAAAGCCGTAGGTACTGGCCACGAACCCGGTGAGGACGATCGCCAGCACGACACTGTCCAATGGGCGGGCATTGCTCTGTACGAGTGTGCTCATCAAGCCTCCCTATTCGGCGCGCGCAGTGTGGATGACAAAATCACAATCCATCATGTCGTAGTCACGCTCGAAATCACCGTAGCTTTCATGGTCGGTAAATCCGGACTTGAGCACTTCCCCCTTCAATTCCCCCGGCAACAGGGGGTAAACCTGCAGCCTGTACTGCTGCGCATCATCGAAGGAATAGATGAACTCACACAGGCGTTCATCGACCTGGCCCAAGCTCACCGAAGCGTTCGTACCGCAGTAATAGTAATGACCGCTGGCTTTGAATTTACCGGCACGGATGGCGAAGAAATTGCGCTGGTCCACAATCAGCAACCCGCCCGGCTTGAGCAAGGCCCTGAATTTCGCCAGCACCCTCAATCGATCATGGGCTTCAAACACATGGCACAGCGAACTGCCCAGGCACACCACGGCGTCGAATTGCCCCAGTTCCTGTGGATCCAGTGAATGCCAGTCACGGTAATGGGACTGGATATCCAGGCCATGTTTGCGAAAGTTCGCCCGCGCCTTGGTCAACATGGTGCTGCTGCCATCGGTGGCGACCACGTCAAAGCCGGCCTGCTTGAGCTGGACGGCATGAAAACCACTGCCGGTCGAGACGTCGATCACCGACTGCACGCCGTGGCTTCGCAACAGGTTTTCAAAGAACCCGCCCTCCCCCGCCTTACGCTTCTCCCAATCGATCAACTCATCCCAACGTTCGACAAATTCCGTCGAGTACTGCGCGGAGTAACTGGCCACGTCGTTGTGCTTGTTTCTGGTCATCTGATTCATGACATAACTACCAGGTCGAATTCTTGAAGGACAGGTACTTGCTCGCCAACTCACGGGCAAACTCGGCGGACTGTTCGATGGACATGCTGTGCTTGGAGTAGCCCAGCATCGATTGCATGACGGCCATGCACTGCGGGTTGTACGTGACGGAACCATCGCAATGGATTTCGTCGATGCCGTCCTGGCTCTGGCAGATGCTGTTGATGCGCACCGCCTCATCCCGTGGACAGGCCTCGGAGAACTGCACCTCGATCCGCCCCTCATGCAGCCGCACCGGATAGCCACCCGGAAGCCCAAGTGGGCCAGGCGCATGCACCCACGCCGGCGTGGGTGAAAACAGCCCTTCGATAACCGTGACGGCGGAGCACGCGGTCAGGAACTGCCCATCCACCCCGCCCAGGCGACGGAACTCGGATTTCACCGTAGAAAAAATCGCCTCGGCCGGCAGGCGGGCCACCTGTGGGCGGTCGCGCACTTCATACAGCAGGCGGTAGCTGGCACGCGGAGGCAGGCCGCCGCGCGGCACGTAGTGGCTGAAGTAGTGCTGGGCATACAACTGCACCTGCACATCGGCGGGCGAACATTCGAGCAACCGCGCAATGGAAAGACGCACGGCGGGAATCAGGTTGGCCACATTCCCCACACCGATATCGGGTGCCAGGCCGACGCGAGCCAGGATCGGGTTGACCGCATCGGGGAACGCCGCGTTGACGGTTTTGGCCGAGATGCCGGAAGCCTTCACCGCCTGCATCAGGCAGTGCATCAACGTCAGGTGCATGGGCAGCCATGGCCCGAACTGGGCCTGATCGAGCTTTTCGAACGACAACTTGGGCAACCCGGTAATCACCCGCCACGACTGCAGCGACGCGCAGTTCACCAGGATATCCGGAGCTTCTTCACGCAGTAGCTGCGTCACCCGGCCGATGTCCGTGAGGTCAGCAATCACCGGCTTGATAGCAATGAATTGCCCCAGTTGCGCGCACGACAGCGCCACCAGGTTGCACAGCCGGATCGTCGCCTCTTCATTGCGCCCCAACACCACAAACTCGAACGCGTTTTTCGGCCCGAGAATCTTGAGGATCTGCAGGCACAGGTTGCCGGCGCCCACCAGCAGCAGTTTTTTCTTGCGCATCGAATGACTCACCGTGGGTAGGCTCCGTTGTCGACCGAAATCACCCTGCCGGTGCTGTGACGCAGGGCATCGCCGACCAGCAGCAAGATGACCTCGGCCACGCCGCCAGGCTGGATCGGGTCCTTGAGGACTTCCTGGCGTGCGTACTCGGCGCGGCGGTATTCGGGGATGGTGTCGTAGATGGCGGTGTCATGGATCAGCGCCGGGGATACCGCGTTTACCCGTACGAACGGCGCAAAGTTCCAGGCGTTGGCCTTGGTCAGGCCGATCACCGCCGCCTTGGTGGCACCGTAGAGGGCATCGCAGCTGCCCACTTCACCGGCCACCGAAGCAATGTTGACGATGCTGCGCGGGGCTTCGTGGGTCATTTCCCGTTCGGCGAAGTCCTTGGACAGATACAACAGTGCCTTGAGATTGACGGTGAGGATCTCGTCGATCTGCTCATCGGAATAGGCGTAGACACTTTTACCGTGGTAAAGCCCGGCGTTATTGACCAAGCCATAAATGGTTGCATGACGCTTATACAGTTCAGGAATAAAACCCTTGATAACCGCCATATCGGAAAAGTCGGCGATATGCGCTTCAAATACTTCAGCACCGTAAAGCCGCTGCAATACGTTGAGGCCTTCGGCATCCTTGTCGGCGCCGATAACGAAGTAACCCTGTTGAATCGCCTTTTCCACCGTGGCCCGACCAATGCCATTGGCCGCCCCGGTAACAATCAACTTCTTCATACAACCATCCTTATTGGCAAAATTCGTTCATGCGCGCGTAGAAAGTCCGATGGTATTCATACATCGCTTTTAACTTCGGGTATTGGTCGAAGGCTTTCATATCGATGTGGTGTTTATCCGGCGTCACAATGCGCTCACTGTTTTCCGCCGCCGCATGCCAACGACGCCAGGTTTTCCATTGTTGCGGACACTCTCGCTTCCACGTCATGGCATGCGGCAGAAACTCAATGCCCAAGTAATCACACAACTTACGAATCACCCGTTCTGGTTCAGCGGCCAGATCATCGGCGTTAATCACATAAGGCACTTTGCCCGTGAGTTTTGTGACCACGCAAAAGATCTCGTAGAGCGCTTTATGCCCAATGGCCTGCAATGGCATATCCGGGTGCACCCGATGATGGGAAATAATGCTGCTGGCCGGCTCGCGGATAAGAAAGATATTGTCCTGTTGCGCAAGAAACTCACTGTCAACTTTCAAATTATCCAAACAGTGGTAACACATGTCTTTATGAACTACGTGTGTGCGCTCACGGGCGGTCAACAGATGCTGTTTTATATCCTGGTACGTCGTGGGCAAACTGTGATCCCACTCATCCGACGGGATCGCCGAGTCCTCGGAAAACGCCATGTGCGCAAAGGGCTCATGGAAAACCTCAAAATCGCCCCTCTCGATAAACACACGTTCCAGCACGGTGGAGCGCGAACGTGGGTGGGCCCACAGCCCGATCATCCGGTTCATGCGACCACCCCGAATTCAGCGGCCAGCAGTGCGTTGAGCGCGCGCTTGAAAGGCTTGGTCACCGGGCAAAGCCGCACGCAGTAATCGGTCAGGCGCCGGTGCGCGCTGTTGGCTTCGTTGCAGGCGTTGATAAACGCCTCATGATTGCCAAAGTCATACGGCTCGATGCTGTCGACAAAGTAGGCCTCGTAGAAATACGGGATACGGATCAGCTTGGCGAAGGTCGACGCGGGCGGTTTCTGTGGTTTCAAGGCGGGCACCACCGGTTTGCCGTGGCTTTCGCGCTCAATGAGGAACTCCACCACATCCGGCGTCAGCGTGTAGCAGGTTGCCGCATGCCCGGTCTTTTCCAGGTGCCAGCAATGCTTGTTGCCTCGCTCGTCCACATCGACTTTGATGCTGGACAGCAAGGTTTTGACCGGCACGCTCGCGGCCGCCACCAACGCCTGGACCTGCTCGTAGATCATCAGCTCGGCCCAGCGCAGCTCCTCGGCGCTGAATGCCAGGCCACGCTCCGCGGCCTGCAGCGTGAGTTCGGGCTGACAGGCGAAACGCCCGATCATGAAGGTGATCACGTACTTGCAGTGGGCAGTGTCGATACCGTTGCTGCGCGCGGTCGCCATGCCCCGCTCGATGGCCTGGATGCCGGCCTGGAACTGCGCAACCGTGAAGCAGAAGGTGATATTGATCGACGCGCCCTGGGCGGCCAGTTGCTCGACGGTCAACAACCCCTCCAGGCTGCCCGGCACCTTGACCATCACATTCGGTGCGAGGCGATGCAGTTCCAGGCCCCTGACGGTCATGCGCTCGGTGCAGCGCACATCCACCGGGTCGACCTGGGCGGAAATCCAGCCTTCGACCTGTGCCGATTGAACCCACAACGGCTGGAGCGCGGACGCCCCCTCAACGATGACCTCGTTGTACAACTGCTTGTGCAATTCGCTGGGAGTCAGGCTCGCCAGGTTGAAGCGCGACGACCAGTACTCGCGTTTTTCAAGGATAACGGCGGTCACCAGCCGGGGATTGGTGGTCACACTGCACAAGCCCCGGGGCTGGGAGAAATCGTCTGGCATCAACGCATCTATATAAGCTGCGGCGGCCGGGTACTTATCCAGCAGATGCTGTTTGTAAGGCAGATAAACGGCAGGCGATGAATCCCACCATAGCTGTGAAGATTGATCGTTGCGTTTAAGTCTTTCCAGGTAACCCAGTGTGTTCACAACGCCTCCTCCCTGAGTAATAAGATCAATTAAAAATCGCCAGTACTTCACGCATGTCGGCGATCGGCAATGCGCCGGCAGCCGCCAACTGTGCACGTCGGTGCGGTGGACCAAAACCCAAAACCCTTATATTGGCAGCGACGGCCGCCTGAATACCCGTAACACTGTCTTCAATAACCAGCGCATCACTCACGGCAATATCGTAAGTGTCACAAGCCGTCAAAAACACCAACGGATCTGGCTTCCAGCGCCCCAGTTCATAACAACTGAATATTCGCCCTTCGAAATAAGAAAACAGACCGGCAATACGCAAGCAGTGTTCTATCTTGCTACGGGGTGCGCTGGAGGCAACGCAGTACGGGACCTGCAAACTGTCCAGCACTTCAACAATCCCATCCGTCGCTTTTAAATCAAGCGTCAAGGCATCCAGCGCGCGCTGACGAAAGTGTTGCTCAAACTCATTGTCCAAATGAATATCTAAAATACATTCAGCTTCCCGCAAACACTCCGCAATTCTGCGTCCGCGGAAGTGTTCGATAAAACGTGTCACATCAAGTGTCGCACTGCCAGGTGCACGTGCATTTAACATGGAGATCAACACAGACAGGGTGATCTCTTCACTTTGGACGAGTACACCGTCGCAATCGAAGATCACTAACTTCGGCGTGCCAACTAAGGCAGCGGTTTTTCCCTGAACTGGTAGTTCCCCTATATCGGCCGAAAGGCACATAGATACCTCTTGTAAGTGGCCCCGCGATGACTTCCGAACTACCAACGGAGCGGGTTGAGGTGTGCCTATAAGACACGGGCACAAAAAGCCTGTCAAACGCTTTTAAGCGGTTTTTTAGTATCTTATGGTTATTTTTTATAGTTCTGTTATTCCATTTTCCACCATGGTTGTAGTCGCTAAATTCACACGGCTGAACTTCCCTTGCGCACCGTCAGTCAGCTACTTGAACTCACGAAATAAAGGTCGGTGAGCAATGCGTATCTCGTTGGAGCAACAAGTGGCGCTGGTAACCGGCGCCAGTTCCGGAATCGGCGCCGGCGCGGCCAAGGCTCTGGCACAAGCCGGAGCGGCCGTGGTGCTGAATTACAACAGCCAGGCTGCCCCGGCCGAGGCATTGGCCAAGCAGATCAACGCCGAGGGTGGCCGGGCGATTGCCATCGGCGCCAACGTCTCTATAGAAGAAGAGGTAGAACAGTTGTTTGCCCAGGCCCTCGATGCCTTCGGCCACCTGGACATCCTGGTGGCCAACTCCGGCCTGCAGAAGGACGCCAACCTGGTGGACATGAGCCTGGACGACTGGAACACGGTGATTGGCGTCAACCTCACCGGCCAGTTCCTGTGTGCCCGGGCGGCCGTGCGCATTTTCAACCGCCAGGGCGTGCGCGAGGGTGTGTCGCGGGCAGCCGGCAAAATCATCCACATGAGCTCGGTGCACCAGCTGATCCCCTGGGCCGGGCATGTGAACTACGCAGCGTCCAAGGGCGGCGTGGACATGCTGATGCGCACCCTCGCCCAGGAAGTCAGCGAACAGCGCATCCGCATCAATGGCATTGCGCCGGGAGCGATCCGTACGGCGATCAATCGTGCGGCCACTGAAGGCGCCGCAGAGACGGAACTGCTGAAGCTGATTCCCTATGGACGGGTCGGCGATGTGGAAGACGTGGCCAACGCCGTGGTGTGGCTGGCCAGTGATGCGTCCGACTACGTCGTGGGCAGCACACTCTTTATTGATGGCGGCATGAGCCTGTATCCGGAGTTCCGTGGCAATGGTTGATTTGAAGAACGAGCAACAAAGCCCCATCGATGCCCACGGCATCATCGGCGACATGCGCAGCGCGGCACTGGTGAACGACAAAGGCAGCATCGACTTCTTCTGCTGGCCGGAATTCGACAGCCCGTCGATCTTCTGCTCGCTGCTGGACAGCCCCGATGCCGGCATCTTCCAGCTCACCCCGGACCTGCCCAACGCGCGCCGCGAGCAGATCTACCTGCCCGACACCAACGTGCTGCAAACCCGCTGGCTCAGCGACGACGCCGTGGTAGAGATCACCGACCTGCTGGCCATCAGCGAAGAAATCGACGACCTGCCACTGCTGATACGCCGGGTGCGGGTGGTCAGCGGCACGGCCGAGATTCATCTGCGCTGCGCCGTGCGGCATGACTATGCGCGCACGCCCACACACGCGACCGTCGACAACGGCACCGTGTGCTTCAGTGCCGACGGCCAGCCCGGCCTGCGCCTGTCCGGCAGCCATCCGCTGCAGATCCAGGACGGCGCTGCCATAGCCCGCTTCACCCTGGACCAGGACGAAGGTGCCGAGTTCGTCCTCGGCGGCCAGGACGACGAACGCGTAGACAGCGGTTGCACCGACCTGGCCCTGGCCCACACCTTGAAATTCTGGCGCGGCTGGATCGCGCAATCGAACTACCGTGGGCGCTGGCGCGAAATGGTCAACCGCTCGGCCCTGGCCCTCAAGCTGCTGACGTCGCGCAAACACGGCGCGATCATCGCCGCCGCCACCTTCGGCCTGCCGGAAAGCCCCGGCGGAGAGCGCAACTGGGACTATCGCTACACCTGGATCCGCGATGCGTCGTTCACCGTCTACGCCTTCATGCGCCTGGGTTTTGTCGACGAGGCCAACGCCTATAT
Organism: Pseudomonas sp. DR208; assembly: GCF_019823005.1. Taxonomy (NCBI): domain Bacteria; kingdom Pseudomonadati; phylum Pseudomonadota; class Gammaproteobacteria; order Pseudomonadales; family Pseudomonadaceae; genus Pseudomonas; species Pseudomonas sp. DR208. The sequence goes on along the minus strand of NZ_CP081944.1, from coordinate 2,404,704 downwards.
GCGCTGGCTCAAGGGCCGCGTCAGTGACTGCTGCGGCCAGCCGACCAAGATCAATATCCTGTACGGCATCGACGGTCGCCAGGAGCTGCCGGAAGCCGAGTTGGAGCACTTCAAAGGCCATGGCGGCGCGAAGCCGGTGCGCATCGGCAACGGCGCGTTCGACCAGATCCAGCTGGACATCTATGGCGAGCTGATGGACGCAGTGTACCTGGTCAACAAGTACGGCGAAGCCATCTCCCACGAGGGCTGGAAGCACACCGTGGAAGTCACTGACCAGGTCTGCGAAATCTGGAATACCGAGGATGTGGGTATCTGGGAAATGCGCGGCGAACAGCACCACTTCCTGCACTCGCGGCTGATGTGCTGGGTGGCGCTGGACCGTGCCATCCGCCTGGCATCCAAACGTTCGCTGCCGGCGCCGTTCGCGCGCTGGGACCAGACCCGCCAGGCAATCTACGCGGATATCTGGAGCAACTTCTGGAACGAGGAACGCGGGCATTTCGTGCAGCATATCGGCAGCACGGCGCTGGACGGTTCGATGCTGCTGATGCCGTTGGTGCGCTTTGTCGCGGCGACCGATCCGCGCTGGCTGTCGACCCTGGAAGCGATCCAGAAAAGCCTGGTGCGCGACGGCATGGTCTACCGCTACCGCAACGACGACAGCCAGATCGACGGCCTGCAAGGCACCGAAGGCGCGTTTGCGGCCTGCTCGTTCTGGTACGTCGAATGCCTGGCCCGCGCCGGCCAGGTGGAAAAGGCCCACCTGGAATTCGAACAACTGCTGCGCTATGCCAACCCCCTGGGTTTGTACGCCGAAGAGTTCGACAACCAGGCCCGGCACCTGGGCAATACGCCCCAGGCCCTGAGCCACCTGGCGTTGATCAGCGCGGCGACGTTCCTAGACCGCAAGCTCAGCGGGGAGAAAACCACCTGGCAACCCTGAAAAGCCCTGTGCACAATGAGCAACTCTCCCGGCCACGGACAGGAACATCATGACCATCCCGTTCCCGCTGCTGTACGCACGCACGCCCCTGCTTGACGTGGCCTATGAAGCCCATGGTCCCATCGACGGCAAACCGGTGATCCTGCTGCACGGTTTTCCGTACGACCCACGTGCCTATGACGCGATTGCCCCGGTACTGGCCGGGCATGGCTGCCGTGTGCTGGTGCCGTACCTGCGCGGTTACGGCCCGACACGGTTTATCAATGCGCAGGTAATGCGTTCAGGCCAGCAGGCGGCGCTGGCCAAGGACCTGCTGGACTTCATGGATGCATTGGCGATCCCGCAGGCCACGCTGGCCGGGTACGACTGGGGCGGGCGCGCCGCGTGTATCGTCGCGGCGCTGTGGCCCGAGCGCGTGCATGGGTTGGTGACCGGGGATGGCTACAACATCCAGGACATCGCCCAGTCGCTGAAGCCCAGGGCACCTGTGACGGAACATCGCTTGTGGTACCAGTACTACTTTCATACCCCGCGCGGTATGGACGGCTTGACCGCCAACCGGGGCGAACTGTGCAAGCTGTTGTGGTCGCTGTGGTCGCCGTCCTGGGCCGAGGGGCCGGGGCTGTATGCGCAGACGGCGGCTTCGTTTGATAACCCGGATTTTGTCGAGGTGGTGATTCACTCCTACCGCCACCGCTTCATGTACGCACCTGGCGACCCGGCGCTGGAAGCCATCGAGCAGGCACTGGCGTTGCAGCCGGCGATCTCGGTACCGAGCATTTCATTGTGCGGTGCCGATGATGGCGTGGGTCCGCCGCCTGAAGTGGATGACGACGTGGAGCATTTCAGCGGGTTTTACCAGCGCCGGGTGTTGCCAGGCGTGGGTCACAACATCCCTCAGGAAGCGCCGCAGGCCACACTGGACGCGGTGTTGGAATTGCTCGGCGAAAAACGTTCACGATAAGCCTGAGGCGTCACCGACAAGGCGCGCAGAAAGCTGCGACGCAGGGTTTCCTCGCAACCGAACCCACATTGCACCGCAATGCGTTTGACCGACGCCGTGCTATCGGCCAATTGCCGACGCGCGGTTTCGACGCGGATGAGCTCGACGGCACGTGCCGGGGTCTGGCCGGTTTCGGCGCGATAGTGGCGTACAAAGCTACGCTCGCTCATGCCGGCCTGGGCGGCCAGGGTCGAAATGTTCAAATCCAGGGTGAGGTTTTCGGCTATCCAGGCGTGCAGTTCGGCGAAGCGGCTGTCATCTTTTTGCAGGGACAGCGTCACGCTGAATTGCGACTGGCCACCGGGGCGCTTGAGAAACACCACCAGGTGCCGCGCCACTTCCAGGGCCACGGCGCGGCCCAGGTCCTCCTCCACCAGCGCCAGGCACAGATCGATACCGGCGGTGACACCGGCGGAGGTCCAGACGGCGCCCTGCTGGATGAAGATCGGGTTGGACTCCACCGTCAGCGCAGGGAACTTGCGCGCCAACTCTTCACAACGGGTCCAGTGGGTGGCGACGCGGCAGCCGTCGAGCAGACCGCTGGCGGCCAACAGGAAAGCGCCGGTGCACACCGAGGTCATGCGCCGGGTGTATCTGGCTTTCTCACGCACCCAGTCCACCAGCGCCGGGTCTTCGGCAGCGCCGTACACGCCCCAGCCGCCGGCAATCACCAGCGTATCGCACGGCGCATCGACAGCGGGCAGCGGCTCGGCGACCAGCGCCAGGCCGGCGGAGGTCAGCACCGGCTGCGATTGCGCGGCGATCACCGATACCGCGTAAGGCAAAGGTTCGCCGCGCTGGCGCGCCAGGTCATTGGTGGAGGCGAACACCTGCAGCGGCCCAGTGACGTCGAGCACCTGGGCGTTATCGAAAGCGAGTACATGGACGATTCGAGGCATGATTGGCGTGTTTCGTGGGCTTAATGGCGTATCCGCCAAAGCCTAGGCCTCTACAGTGAAGCCGTCCACCCCTTTATCGGAGCTTCATTCATGACCTTGCAGATCGGCTTTCTGTTGTTCCCCGGCATCCAGCAACTGGACCTTACCGGCCCCTACGACGTGCTCGGTTCCCTGCCGGACGTGAAGTTGCACCTGGTGTGGAAAGACCTGGCCCCCGTCACCTCCAGCACCAGCCTGGTGTTCACCCCGACCATGACCTATGCCGACTGCCCGCCCCTGGACGTGATCTGCGTGCCCGGCGGTTCCGGCGTCGGCGCGTTGATGGAAGACCCGCAGACCCTGGATTTCCTCAAGGCCCAGGCACAAACCGCACGCTACGTGACCTCGGTGTGTACCGGCTCGCTGGTGCTCGGCGCGGCGGGTTTACTGCGCGGGCGCAAGGCGACGACACACTGGGCCTACCACGACCTGCTCGCCCCGCTCGGCGCCATTCCTGTGCAAGAGCGCGTGGTACGCGATGGCAACCTGCTGACCGGTGGCGGCATCACTGCCGGGATCGACTTCGCCCTGACCCTCGCGGCAGAGTTGTACAGCGAAGCAGCGGCGCAGTTGGTGCAACTGCAGATTGAATACGCGCCGGCACCGCCGTTCGATGCCGGTCGCCCGGACACCGCCCCCAGGCATGTGCTGGACGAGGCCAACAAGCGCACCGCCGAATCACGCAGGGTACGCGGGGAGATCGTGGCACGGGCAGCTGCTCGGTTGGGTTGATACGCTTTCTGTGTGGCGAGCGGGCTTGCCGCAAAAAGCTGGCCCAACACGTTTAGTCAGGCCGGACGCGACATCACCGCCAGGCGCACCGCCAGCACTGTCAGCACCGTCGCCAGTCCCCATTTCTGCAACCAGGCGCCTTTCGAGCGCCTGGCGAAGAACCGGCTCAGCGCCCCGCCAAACATGCCCAGCAGCAGATGAAACACGCCCGCAATCAGGGTCAACACGCCCCCCAGCACCATCAACTGCACAGCGATGGACCCCGCCTCGGGCCTCACGAACTGTGGCAGGAACACCACAAAAAACAGCAGCGCCTTAGGGTTGAGCAAACTGTTGAGCATGGCTTGCAGGAACACCCGGCCCAGCGGTACCCGGCTGACGGGGCCAGCATCCAACCCAGGTTTTTTCTGCAAGGTCTTGAACACCAGCCACAGCAGGTAGATCACACCCGCATACCGGATCACGTCAAAGGATGGCGGCCAACTGGCAACCAGCGCCGTCACCCCGGTGGCGGTCAAGGCGGTCAGCAGCACGTCGGCCACGCCAATGCCCAGGGCAGACGCCATCCCGCCGCGCCAGCCGTGGGTCACGCCGTGGCTGATCACAAAGGCCATGTTCGGCCCCGGGGACAACAGCAACAGCAGCACAGCACCGGAAAAAACCGCCAGGGTCGCCAGGTCGATCATGCTCAAGCCTTCCACCGGGAAAAGCCTGCAGATTAGTCGGTGCACCGGCGGCAAACAAAAAATTGTGCTGGATACAGTGCGCGCCGGGAATTGCGAAGGGCCACGACCAACGTCTAGAATGCGAAACATTATCAATTAAGACAGCTGTGCCAGGATGCCCATGTCGAGCGATCACCCACTGGACCACGCCGCCATCGGCCAGCTTTACCACGCCCATCATTCCTGGCTGCGCGGCTGGTTGAGCCGGCGCACCGGGTGCCGTGAACACGCCGCCGACCTGGCCCAGGAAACCTTCGTGCGCCTGCTCAACGCGCGCAAACAGCAAACCTTGCAGCAGCCGCGCGCCTACCTGAGCAGCATCGCCCGCAGCCTGATGATCGACCAGTACCGCCGCCGCGAACTGGAGCGCGCCTACCTGGAAAGCCTCGCGCATTTTCCGCAACTCGAAGTGCCGTCGGAAGAAACCCGCCTGCTCATTCTCGATAGTCTGGAACGCATCGACCGCTTGCTCGACCAGCTCAAGCCGCGGGTGCGCGAAGCCTTCCTGCTGGCGCAACTGGACGGCCTGACCTGTGCGCAGATCGCCCTGCGCCTGGGTGTGTCCAAGGCCACGGTGGAGCGTGACCTGTCCAAAGCGCTGCATGCCTGTTACCGCTTGCGTTATGCCGAAGGCTGACCCGCGCCTGGTAGACCAGGCCATCCAGTGGATGATCACGCTGCGCTTCAACGTGGCCGACGACGCCAGCACCGCCGCGTTCGAACGCTGGCTGCACACCAGCGCCGAGCACCAGTTGGTGTGGCAGCGGGTGGCCGCAATGAATGACGATTTCAGCCAACTGCCGCCCCAGGTCGGCCGGTACGCCCTGCACGGCGCGCGCCGACACATCTCCCGTCGTGAAGGCTTGAAACTGCTAGGCCTGGTTGCAGGTGCGGCCGGTTTGACCTGGCTCGGCCGCGACTACACGCCACTGCCTGCACTGATGGCCGACTACCGCACGGCCACCGGCGAGCGGCGCTGGGTGGCGCTGGACGATGGCAGCCGGATCCAGTTGAACAGCGCCAGCGCCCTCGACACGGCCTTCGATAAAGAGCGTCGCCTGGTGCGTTTGCGCCAGGGTGAAATACTGGTCAAAACCGGCACCGATCACCGACCGTTCTGGGTACAGACCCGCGACGGCTACCTGCGCACCCTTGGCGCGCGTCTGCTGGTCCGCGAAGAAGCCCAAGGCACACAGCTGGCGGTGCAACAGGGCACGGTGGCGGTGTTTGCCGACAGCCATGCGGGCAATGCCCGCCAGGTACTCAAGCCTGGCGAGCAGGTGCTGTTCAATCGCAGCGGCATTCGTCCGGTTGTCGGCAACGGCCTTGACCCCTGGGCCTGGAGTGACGGCGTGATCAGCGCCCAGGCGATGCGGCTGGACGACTTCCTCGCCGAACTGGCGCGCTATCGCAACGGCCTGGTGCGCTGCAGCGAGGCGGTGGCTGGGCTGCGGGTGTCGGGGACTTATCAACTGGACGACACCGATCAAGTGCTAGGCCTGATCGCGCAATCACTCAAGCTCGATCTCACGTACCGCAGCCGCTATTGGGTGACGGTTTCCGCGCGCGCGTAACCTTCAAAAATAAATGAGGTGAATTCTCATTGCCGTTCGACCTGTAAGGAAAGGCCGATCAACAGGCCGGTTCTGTCCCACTTCCTTCAGGAGCACCCCGCGGTCATGCAAGCGTTCCCCTCCCAACGTTCACCCCTCAAGCGCGCCATGCAGGCCGCCTTGCTTGGCGTCTGCCTGAGCAGTGCCCTGCCCCTGGCCGTGATGGCCGATACACCGTCCAGCGACACCCAGGCCCGTGACTGGAACATCGCGGCCGGTGCCCTCGCCGCTGCATTGGATCAGTTCGCACGCCAGGCCGGTATCAGCCTGTCCTACGACGCCACCAGCGTCACCGGCAAGACAAGCCCGGGCTTGAGCGACCGCCTGGATCCTCAGCAAGCGCTTGAGCAATTGCTGCGCGGCCAGGGCCTTGAAGCCCAACGCCAGGGCAACAGCACCTGGATGCTATTGCCGCAAGTGGCCGACACCGGCGCGCTGAGCCTGGGCGCTACCCTTATCAACGGCGAACGCCTGGGTGTCACCACCGAGGGCACCGGGTCATACACCACCGGTGCAGTCACCATCGGCAAGGGCGAACACAGCCTGCGGGAAACCCCGCAATCGGTGAGCGTGATGACCCGCCAATTCATGGACGACCAGAACGTCACCACCATCGACGACGTAATGGAGCGCACGCCCGGCATCACTTCCTACGAGTCGCCCATGGGCGGCAAGTATTTCTACTCCCGTGGTTTCAAGATGCTCGGCCAGTACCAGTACGACGGCGTGCCCCTGGACATGGGCAAGGACTATGTCCAGGCCGACAGCTTCAGTGCGAACATGGCGATTTATGACCGCGTGGAAGTGCTCAAGGGCGCCGCCGGCATGCTCAAGGGGGCCGGCACCGCCAGCGGCGCGGTGAACTTTGTGCGCAAACGGCCACAGGCCAAGCCCACCACCAGCCTGTCGCTGTCGGCCGGCACCTGGGACAATTACCGCGCCGATCTCGACACCGGCGGCCCGCTGAATGACAGCGGCACGCTGCGTGGCCGCGCGGCGGTGAGCCAGCAGGATCGCGGGTCCTACATGGACATCGCCAAGCGCAAGGACCAGGCGTTCTACGGTGCGCTGGATTTTGACCTCACACCTGACACGACCCTGGGCGTCGGCGCCAGCTACGAGGATGTCGATGCCTCCCCGTGCTGGGGTGGCCTGCCGCGCTACGCCGACGGCAAAAGCGCCAACCTCAGCCGCTCGACCTGCCTTGGCCAATCCTGGAACGACTGGCAAAGCCGGCGTGCCACGTTCTTTGCCGACGTCACCCACCACTTCAACGATGACTGGAAACTCAAGGTCTCGGCAGTGCACAGCCGCAACCTGCAAGACACCAAATACGCCGCCAGCGAAGGCACCATCAACTACGGCGACCCGGCGCCGACGGCCAACTCCTATGCAGCGCTGATGGACTACGACCACAGGGACTACGGCCTCGATGCCTATATCGACGGCAAGTTCGAAGCCTTCGGCCTGGAACACGAAGTGATCCTCGGCGCCAACGGCAGCCGCGGAACCCAGGACGACGTCTATGCAATCCAGAACCTGCCCAGACGCCAGAGCATCTACCAGCCCGACCACCACTTCCCGGAACCGGCCAACAGCACCTTCTGGCCGAACATGTACCGTGGCGGCACGGTCAAGGAAACCGCCACCCAATACGGTACTTATGCCACCTTGCGCCTGCGCCTGGCCGAGCCGTTGATGTTCATCGTCGGCAGTCGCGTAAGCTGGTACGACAACCGTCGCGAGTCCTATAACCTGGGCTGGGGCGAGTGGTCCCTGCAAGATGCGCACACCAAGGAAACCGGCGAGGTCACACCGTTCGCCGCACTGATCTACGACCTCAATGAGCACCTCTCGGTGTACGCCAGCTACGCTGATATCTTCCAGCCGCAGAGTGCCTACGCTACGGCCGATGGCGCGCCGCTCAAGCCGAAAATCGGCGACAACTACGAGCTGGGTATCAAGGGCGAATGGTTCGATGGGCGCTTAAACAGCTCCCTGGCATTGTTCCGTGCCATCGAGAAAAACGGCGCCGAAACCGACTACAACAGCTTCTGCCCGACCTCGGCCGATGGCTATTGCTACACCGATAAAGGCAAGGTGCGCGCCCAAGGCGTGGAGGCCGAAATCAGCGGTGAAGTGCTCGAGCGCCTGCAACTGTTCGGCGGCTACACCTACACCCAGACCAAATCCCTGAACACCATTGACAGCACAAAAGAAGGCGGCGTCTCCAACACCTATGTGCCTCGGCACATGCTGCGCGTGTGGGGTGACTACCAGCTCGACGGCGCACTGTCGAAATGGAGCGTGGGCACCGGCGTCAACGCCCAGAGCAGCAACTACCGCGTGCAAACCATCAAATTGGAACAGGCCGGCTACGCCACCTGGAACGCGCGCGTGGCGTATCGCCTCGATGACACCTGGACCGTGGCGCTCAACGGCAACAACTTGTTCGATAAACGTTATTACAACACGGTCGGCACCGCCTCTTGGGGCAACTTCTACGGTGAACCGCGCAATTTTACCGTCAGTTTGAAAGGCAACTTCTGATCCGGTGAAAGCCCCGGTGGCAGGGTACTTAGTGCGCCCTGCCCCTCCCTCTTTGTCCCCCTTTCCTACCTCGCATTGAAAAAGGTTTTTCCTTTAAGCAGGAAAAATCTGACATTTGTTCCTACACTCAAAAACACACCCAATCACCGAGTGTTCGGACAAGGAACGTCAATAAAATGCCTAAGAAAAAGCCAGTTAACCTGTCTAACACGCCACCTCCGCACCATCGTCAATTCATTGACTGAACACATACCAAAGGAACACTCCTTTAGTCACTACCCCGCAAAACCCACTCAAATGGATAGCCGCATTTGGAATGGCTAGTTGCGTATTACCCAGCGTAGTCGTTCGACCCTAGTTCTAAAGCCAGTCACCGCTTATTGAACAAACCGTCGAACAGTGAAGCCTGGAGTGCAATGAGGGATGTTTGTATGCGAGAGAAGTCGTCCGTCGACAGCCTGTTCTTAACGCGCGCCGGTTTTGTTGAGTTCTTTGTTGTTTTCGTCAAGTTGGTCCATGGCCTGACGGCCATTCTGCCCCCCATGGTCCTGGTGCTCTTGCTCGACCCGATGGCCCCTGAGCTGCGCGCCCACTTCCTGGGTCTGCTGGTATTTTTTGCGGTCCTCACCATTATTTTGTTCCAGGCGCTGGGCATCTATTCCGAAGAACTGTTCAGCAATCGCCTGCGCCTGAAAACCAAGATCAAGGCCTGGTCGGCGGCGTTCTGCATCCTGCTGTTCATGTACCAGATCCTGCAAATGTTCCCGCAGTTGACCCCGCGCAACCTGGTGACCTGGTACGTCGCCAGCCTGGCACTGTTCTGCCTGGAGCGCCTACTGATGCTGCGCCTGTATCGCAAGCTGATGCGTGCCGGCAAATTCCTGCAACGCACGGTGATCCTGGGTTTTACCGACACCGCCGTACACGTTGCCGATCACCTGCTGCGCAACGGTGACATCCGCTCCGGCCTGGTCGGGTTCATCGACGACCGCACCGAACGCATTCCCAAGGAACTGAGCAACCTGCCCCTGCTGGGCAACACCCGCGACCTGGAAAAGCTGATCCGCGCCGAGCAGGTCAACCAGGTGATGATCTGCCTGCCCTGGGCCGCCGAGCAGCGCATCCATGGTTTGGTCAACCGCCTGCGGCAGCTGTCGGTGAACGTGATGCTGGTACCAGACATGGCCGCCCTGCGTTACGGCCACAGCAAGATTACCGACGTGGGCGGCATCCTGATGTTCAACACCTCGCAATTGCCGTTGCGCGGCTGGTCGCCGGTAATCAAGCGCTGCGAGGACTTGCTGCTGGCCAGCCTGGCGCTGGTATGCCTGTCACCAGTGATGCTGATGACGGCGATTGCGATCAAGCTCGATTCCAAAGGCCCGGTGCTGTTCCGCCAGAACCGCTATGGCTACAACGACAACGAAATCCGCGTGTTCAAGTTCCGCTCGATGTACACCGACCAGAGCGACTTCACCGCGGAACGCCAGACCACCCGCGAAGACCCGCGCATCACCCGCGTCGGCCGCGTCATCCGCAAGACCAGCATCGACGAGCTACCGCAACTGTTCAACGTGCTGCTGGGCAACATGTCCATGGTCGGCCCGCGCCCGCATGCCACTGCGACCAAGGCTGCGGGCATTCCCTTCGAAGTCGCGGTCAGCGAATACAGCTCGCGGCACCGGGTCAAGCCGGGCATCACCGGCTGGGCGCAGATCAACGGCTACCGGGGTGAGACCGACACCCTGTTCAAGATCCAGAAACGGGTCGAATACGACCTGGAGTACATCTCCAAGTGGTCGGTGTGGTTCGACTTGTACATCGTTTTCATGACGGTCCCGGCCGTCCTTTCCACCAAGGAAGTCTATTGATGAACACACTCAACGGATTGATTCCCTGCATTATTTCCGGTGGTTCGGGCACGCGGCTGTGGCCGGTGTCCCGGCAGAACATGCCCAAGCCGTTCATGCGCATGCGCGACGGCCAGAGCCTGCTGCAGAAAACCTTCCAGCGCGCGGCCAAGCTGCCGGGTGTGGAAAGCGTGCTGACAGTGACCAACCGCGACCTGCTGTTCCGCACCCTGGATGACTACCGCCTGGTCAACAAGGCCCATCTGCCCCTGGACCTGCTGCTGGAGCCGTTCGGCCGCAACACGGCGGCGGCGATTGCCGTGGCGGCGTTGCATGTGCAGGAGCATTTCGGCGGTGACGCACAGTTGCTGGTGATGCCCGCCGACCATCTGATCCTCAATGAAGTGGCGTTCGCCGAGGCCGTGACCCAGGCCCGCGACCTGGCCGAAGCCGGCTACCTGGTGACCTTCGGCATTCAGCCGGATCATCCGGAAACCGGCTTTGGCTACATCGAACAGGGCGAGGCGCTGGGCACCGGCCATCGGGTCAAGCGTTTCGTGGAAAAACCCGACCTGGCCACCGCCCAAGGCTACCTCGACGGCGGCAAACACCTGTGGAACGCCGGCATGTTCTGCTTCAAGGCCAGCGCCCTGGTAGACGAACTCGCCGCCCATGCACCGGACGTACTGGACGCTGCCCGCGCCGCGCTGGAACACAGCCAAAGCCTGCAGAACAAGACCTCACGCCAGCGTGAGCTGGACGCGGACGCCTTCGGCAGCGCGCCGGATGTGTCCATCGACGTGGCGCTGATGGAGAAATCCAAGCAAGTCGCCGTGGTGCCCTGCGACATCGGCTGGAGCGACATCGGCTCGTGGGAAGCCCTGCGCCAGCTCACCCCCAGCGACGCCCATGGAAACCAGGTCAACGGCGAAGCGATTTTGCACGACGTGCACAACTGCTACATCGACTCGCCCAAGCGCGTACTCGGCGCCGTGGGCGTGCGCGACCTGATCATCGTCGACACCCCCGATGCCCTGCTGATCGCCGACGCCCAGCGCAGCCAGGACGTGCGCTACATCGTCGCCGAGCTCAAGCGCCAGAACCACCCGGCGTACAGCCTGCACCGCACCGTCACCCGGCCATGGGGCACCTACACCGTGCTGGAGGAAAGCAGCCGCTTCAAGATCAAGCGCATCGTGGTCAAGCCCCAGGCGTCGCTGTCGTTGCAGATGCACCACCACCGCAGCGAACACTGGGTGGTGGTCAGCGGTGCGGCGCAGATCACCAACGGCGAGCGCGAATTCCTGATCAACGCCAACGAGTCCACCTACATCCCCGCCGGGCACAAACACCGCCTGACCAACCCCGGCATCATCGACCTGGTGATGATCGAGGTGCAGAGCGGCGAGTACCTGGGCGAGGACGACATCGTGCGTTTCGACGACATCTACGGGCGCGCGCCTGCAGAAGTGAAGAAATGACATGCTCACCTCACTGATCATCCCGACCCGTAACGCTTCCAGCCATCTGGGCCGCCTGCTGCCGGCGCTGAAGATGCAAACCCTGCAACCCGACGAGATGCTGGTGGTGGACAGCGCCTCCAACGATGACACTGTGGCGCGCTTTCGCGAATTCGGGGCGCGGGTCGAGGTGATCGACGCGCGTGACTTCAACCACGGCGGCACCCGGCGCTGGGCCAGTGGGCAGGTGAGCGGCGACGCGCTGATCGTGATGACCCAGGATGCGATCCCCGCCACCCCGGAAACCTTCGCCAACCTGCTCGCCGAATTGCAGCAGGACCCGCTCAACGGCGTGGCCTACGGTCGTCAGTTGCCGCACCCCGACGCCGGAGTACTGGGTGCGCAATCGCGGCACTTCAACTACCCGGAGCAAAGCCGCAGCAAGAGCCTGGCCGATGCGCCGGAGCTGGGGATCAAGACCTGCTTCAGTTCCGACTCGTTTTCCGTGTACCGGCGCAGCGTGCTGGAGGCGGTGGGCGGTTTCCCGGCGGATGTGATCGGCAGCGAGGACGCCTATGTGGCGGCGCGCATGCTGCTCGAAGGCTACAAGGTGCGCTACGCCGCCACGGCGCTGGTGCATCACTCGCACGATTACAAGCTCATGGATGAGTTTCACCGCTACTTCGATATCGGCGTGTTCTACGGCCGCGAACCGTGGATCAAGCAGGCTTTTGGCGATGCCGGTGGTGAAGGCAAACGCTACGTGCTGGCTGAACTGGCGGCCTTGCGCAAGGCCGGTGCCTTGCACCGTGTTCCCGAAGTACTGGTGCGCAGCGCGTTCAAACTGCTCGGCTACCGGCTGGGCCATCTGGAGCGCCGCCTCCCCCTCGCCCTCAAGCGGCGCATCAGCATGTTTCCCGGTTATTGGAGGTGAGCATCATGACCCACAGGAAGTCCCCCTTGATGAAACGAACCCTGCTCGTCGTGGCCATGGTGGCCCTGGCCGCCTGCAATACGCCGGCACGCATCGTCCCGCCCGACAGTGACACCGTCGAGGCCGGCAAACGCGCCCTCGACCAGCTGGCACAATTGCCGCCGGCGGTGGAGCGCATCCGCATCGGCGACCAGTTGCGCATCGTCCGCGATGCCGGCGAGATGCCGACACTGTCGGCGTTCAACGTCAGCACCATCTATGAGCTGACGCTGTACACGGTGCAGACCGACGGCAAGATCAACTACCCGTTCCTGGGGCCGGTGCAGGTCGCCGGTCGCCAGCCGTCGGAGCTGGCCACGGAGTTGACCGGCAAACTCGCGCCCATCTACCGCGAACCGCGTGTGACGGTGAACATCAACCAGGCGCCGAGCGGCTCGATCATCGTCGGCGGCGCGGTGAACAACCCGACGGCGGTGCAGATCGCCACGGCCAACACCCTGGAACAAGCCATCATCGGTGCCGGCGGGGTCAGCCCGGCGGGCAACGCCAGCATGGTCGCCCTGCTGCGCGAAGACGCCCAGGGTGCCTATCGCGCGTACTTCCTGGATTTCAGCCAGTTGCTCAAGACCGGTCCCAACGGGCGCAAACCCGTGCGCCTGCAACGCGGCGATGTGGTGTTCGTGCCCAAGTCCAACGTGGGCGAACGCATCCAAGGGGTGGATACCTACATGAACCAACTGATCCCGTTCACCAAGTCGATCGGGGTTGGCTACAACTACACCCGAACCAGCGGCGGCAACAACTAAAGGAGCGACATCCCAATGATCGAGATCCGTTCTTTTCGTGATCTTCTGCGCTTGTTCTTCATCTTCCGGCATGAGTTCAAGCTGGCGGCGATTGCCGCGCTGGTGATCATCCTGCTGGGGGCGTTCCTGCTGCCGGCCAAGTACGAGTCCACCGCGCGCCTGTTGGTCAAGCCTGGGCGTGATTCGACCTTGCCCATCGAGATCAGCAACCGCCAGGCGCTGGTAATGCCCAGCACCCAACGCGACCCGATTGTCGACGAAGAACGCCTGCTCACCGGCCGGCCGATCGTACGCGCGGTGGCCGAGCATTACCTGGAAGTGATTGAAAACGCGCCGCCGCCGGAAGGTTTCTGGAAGCGCACCAAGTACTACGTCAAGAGCGGCGTGGGCGCGGTGTTCGATGGCCTGCGCGTAGTGCTTGAAACCGTCGGTATCGTGGAGAAAACCACGCCGGTGGAACGCCTGGCCGCCAGCCTGGAGAAAAACTTCGAGGTCAGCCACGCCGTCGGTTCCACGGTGATGGACATCAGCTTCAAGTGGGGCGACCCCGAGATCGCCCAGGCGGTGGTCAAGGATTGGGTCGAGACCTACATCAACGAGCGTACCGAGGCCCTGGGGCGCAAAAGCCTGTACGCGTTCTACGAAGGCCAGGTAGCCAACAGCGCCACCGAGATCAAGAGCTACAAGGAGCAGATCCTCACGCACCTGAACCAGATCGGCGCGGCGAGCATCACCGACCGCCTGGAGGATCTGTCCGAGCGCATCAACGTGCTGCGCGGTGAGACCTTCAACACGACGCGGCTGATCGCCTCGTCCGACAGCGCGATCCAGAGCACGCGCACCCAGCTCAAGGGCCAGCCCAAGGAAGTCACCACCGTACGCCAGATCGCCCTGAACCCGCAGCAGCAGGATTTGCGTCGCCTGCTCAACCAGAAGCTGCTGGAAAAGGCCGACATGATGCGTACCTATACCGACAATGCGCCGCCGGTCAAAGCCCTGGACGCGTCGATCCGGGCCATGCAGATGCAGGTCAACAGCGAGAGCAACACGGTGCAAGCCTCGGAGAACCGTGCGCCGAACACCCTGGAAATTCACTTGCAGCGCGTGTTGCTGGATGAAACCAGCAACAACGTGGCGCTGCGTACCCAGTTGGTGCAACAACAGAAACAACTGTTGAACCTGGAAGAGCAACGCAAGCAGGCCCTGGAGATCGAGCCGGAGCTGGCTCGCCTTTCCCGCGAGCTGAACACCACCGAGCGCAACTACGCGCTGTACGTGGATAACCTGGAAAAATCGCGCATCGACCGTGAGCTGGACAACAGCCAGATCAGCAACATCGCCGTGATCGAAGAAGCCACCCTGAACCCGGGCCGCATCTTCCCGAAAACCCTGGTGATGCTGGTGTTGGCGATCCCGTTCGCCATCGTGGTCGGCCTGCTGGTGATCTACCTGTGCTACCTGCTCGACCAGCGGATTCACGACGGTGGCCTGGTGGAGCGCAAGTTCGGCCTGCCGCTGTGGACCACCCTGCCGGAGCTGGACACCTCCACCGCGCAAAGCACCAACGCGTTCAATGCGAGCATCTACCGTTTGTACAGCCTGCTGCAGCCCGAGCGCATTGCCGAACAGGGCGTGACCCTGGGCCTGACCTCGGCGCGTCACGGCGAAGGGGTGACCTTTGTGGTTGAACAACTGCGCCAATTGCTCAGTGAAAACGGCATCAACGTGCGCGTCGGCGGGCCGCACGCTGCTGCGCCGGGTGAAGTGGTGCTGCTGGATGCCTCGGCCCTGCTGGACAACCGCGAGGCGTTCGTCGATCTGCGTCGCGCCGACCTGATCGGGCTGGTGGTGGAAGCGCGCAAAAGTACCGTGCCGGTGGTGGAGCATGCGCTGTCGATCCTCAACACCGCGTTCGGCAAGGTGGACGGCATTATCATCAACCGTCGCAAGTTTGAAGTGCCGGGCAAAGTGCTGCGCACCATCGGCAAGTACCGGGGAGCGTTCTGATGCGAATCGCCCTGCTCGCCCCTTTGCCGCCGGAGAAAAACGGGATCGCCGACTACGCGAACCATTTCCGCACGGCCTTGGAACACCTTGGTGTGACGGTGCTGACGCCGTTGGCCGGGGTGGCGGGCAACTCCGAAGCGATCAAACAAGCCATCAACGCGTTCGACTGGCAGGCCGTCGACCTGGTACACGCCGAACTGGGCGGCGGGCGCCTGGGGGAATTCCTGGCCTTGCGTGAATTGCGCAAGGCTTACCCCCAGTTGCCGCTGACCGCCACGGTGCATGACCCGGAACGCATCGTATGGCGCCGCGAGCACCTGCCGTTCCCCTTGAACCTGATGGAAAGTTTGCCCAGCCCACTGCCGCAGGCTGCCGTGGTGCTGGCCGACCCGCTGACCCTGCGCGAAGAGCGCCAGGTCGCCAAGGGGCTGACCCGGCTGGTGACCCTCACCCGCCTGGGCGCAGACTGCCTGAGCCAGCGCATGCACTTGCCGGCCGGCAAAGTCGCGGTGATCAACCATGCCAACCTGCCGATCCCGGCGGCACCGTTGCCGCCCCTCGCCACGCTGCGCCTGCTGTATTTCGGGTTTATCTACCGAGGCAAAGGCATCGAAGACCTGGTACAGGCACTGGCGGATGTGTTCAAGCAAGCCCCCGAATTGCGCGACCACGTGCGCCTGACCCTGGCGGGCGGCACCGCCGCGGAGATGGCGTTTGGCGCAGGCGGTAACTACCTAGAGCAGTTGAACGCACAGATCGCTGCGCTGGGCCTGACCGACGCCATCGACTGGCGCCTGAACCTGCCGGCGGATGACATCGCCCAGACCATCCAGGCGCACCACGTGATGGTGCTGCCCTACCGTGAATCGAAAAAACTCGGCCTGCTGGGGCGCCAGCGTGGCACCAGTGGCGCACTGTCCTGGGCCACCGCCTGCGGGCGCGGCGCGATCACCTCCGACGCCCGCGCGTTTGCCGAGGAAGTCGCCAGCGGCAACGGCGCGATCTACCCCGAGGGTGATGTAGCCGCGCTCGGCGAACAGCTGCTGCGCCTGGCGCGTACGCCGCTGCTGGCCCGGGATTGGGCCGAACGCGCCGGCGAAATCGGCCGTGAGCGTGTGTGGCCGTTGACCGCGCAGAAATTCAAGCAGCTCTTCGAGCAGGCCATCACCGGAGCCCCTTATGGCGCGTAAACGCACCTACCTGGCCACCCTCGCAGTGGTCGCCGCCCTGGGCCTGACCGCATTCTTGTGGGGACGCCAGGCGGATGCCGAAAGCCATGTGCTCAAGGGCAGCAAGGAGGTGGTCTGGAAGGACTTCCTGGGGGTGAATGCGCAGTTCCTGTGGTTCAGCCCCGAGCGCTACCAGAAGCAGATCGACCGCCTCAAGGCCCTGGGCCTGGAGTGGGTGCGCCTGGATCTGCATTGGGATCAGCTGGAAACCGCGCAGAACCAATACAAGCTCGCCACCCTCGACGAGTTGGTGGGCAAGCTGCAGCAGAACCAGATCAAGTCGGTGTTTTACCTGGTGGGGTCGGCGCGTTTTATCAGCAGCGCCCCGCCGCTGTCGATGTACCCGGACCAGTACCCGCCGAAAGACCCCAATGTGTTTGCCAACCGCATGGCACTGCTATCGCAGCGCTACCCCAGCGTCGAGGCCTGGCAAGTCTGGAACGAACCGAACCTGCTCGGCTTCTGGCGCCCGGCGGCAGACCCTGCCGGGTACGCGAATCTGTTGACCGTCACCACCAACGCCTTGCGCGCAGTGAACCCGAGCAAACCGGTGGTGGCCGCCGGCATGGCGTTCTTCAGCGAAATGCCCAGTGGCCAGACCATGTTCGACGCCCTGGGCGCACTCGGCGTGGCCAGCCTGAATACAGTGATCTCCTACCACCCCTATACCCAATTGCCCGAAGGCAACGACCCGGCCAACCTGGACTTCATCGCCAAGACCACCCAGCTCAACCAGGCCCTGCGCCACGGCGGCGTGAACACGCTGTGGAGCACCGAGTGGGGCTGGTCAACCTACAAGGGACCAAAAGACGCCCAGGACATCATCACCCTCCAGGCCCAGGCCGATTACGTGGTCCGCCGCCTGGCGCTGATGAGTGCGATGGATTTCGACAAGATTTTCCTGTTCACCTTGAGCGACCTCGACCAGCGCGCCAGCGTGCGTGACCGCTCCTATGGTTTGCTGGATATCGACACCAACCCCAAGCCCGTCTACACCGCCTTGAAGAACTTCCTCGACGTCAGTGGGCCGACGCTCACGCCGGGCGATCCGCCGGTTGCCGACCAGTTGCCCGACGGCCTGTTCAGCATCGGTTGGACCCGCGCCGACGGGCGCAAGCTGTGGTTCTTCTGGTCGGCCCAGGGCGGCAACGCCCACTTGCCGGGCCTGGCCAGCGCCACCCTGTACGACCCGCTGCGCGGCACACAAACCCCGGTAAGCGGCACCAGCGGCCTGACCGTACCGGTCAAGTCGAACCTGCAAATTCTGTTATGGGACTGAGGCCTGCCATGCGCATTTTATGGATCCTGCCCTATTCACCCTGGCCCGCCACCAGCGGCGGCAAGACGCGCCAGTTCCATCTGCTGCGCAACCTCGCCGCGCGCGGGCACCGGATCACCCTGCTGCTGCATGACAAACACCCGGTGTCGCTCAGCGACCGCCAGGTGCTGGAAGCGTTTCTCGAACAACTGATCATCCTGCCGCGCCGCCCTCTGCGCAGCGTCACGACCCTGTTGGCCGGGCTGTTTGCGCCGTACCCGCTGCTGGCCAGCGTGAATGGTTTGTCGGGTGAATTGCAGGACACCTTCAATTGGTTGCTGGGTGACCCTTGGGACGTGGTGCAAATCGAACACAGCTACAGCTTCCAGCCGTATGAAGAGGTGCTGGCGCGCAAGTCCCAACCCTTTGTGCTGACGGAACACAACGTTGAATCGGCCCTTGGCGCCGCCACGTATGACCGTTTGCCGGGCTGGTCGCTGCCGTTCATTCGCTACGATCAATGGCGCTACGCCCGCTGGGAACGCCGCGTGATGCGCCAGGCCGCCCAGGTGGTCGCGGTGACCGACAGCGATGCGCAGGTGCTGGAAAAAATCGCCGGCAAGCCGGTGTCGGTGGTGGTCAACGGCGTGGATTGCGATCACTTCGCCGCCGCCCGTCCCGACCCCAGCACCCAACGCGTGCTGTTTCTCGGCAACTACGAATACGCGCCCAATGTGGACGCCATCGAATGGGCCCTGGATGAAATCCTGCCCCTGGTCTGGGAACGCTGCCCCGACGTACGCATGAGCGTGTGCGGCTTCGGCATGCCCGATAGCTGGCGCGCACGCTGGCCGGACCCGCGTATCGAGTGGCAGGGTTTTGTGCCCGACCTGCTGAGCCTGCAATCGAGCTGCTCGGTGTTCCTGGCGCCGTTGCGCCATGGCGGCGGCTCCAAGCTCAAGGTACTGGAAGCCTTGGCCGCCGGCTTGCCGCTGGCAAGTACCGAGCAAGGCGTATCGGGATTGGACCTGGTGGAAGGCCTGGATTACCTCGGCGGGCAAACCGCTGCGAGCCTGGCGGATGCCGTGGTGCGCCTGCTGCAATTTCCCGATGCCGCCACGACCATGGGTGAAGCCGGCCGCGCCTATGTGCGTCGTGCCCATGACTGGAACGTCGCCGCCAGTCAGCTGGAAAAGGTCTACACGACCCTTTTGCCCCAGAATCAAAAGGAGCCCGCATGCGTGTAGGCCTGGATTACCGCACCGTCGGCACCTCGCCGCAATCGGGCATCAGCCGCCAGGTGTACGCGCTGGAAAGCGCACTGCACGGCCTGCCCGGCATCGAGCTCGAGCGGTTTACCGTGGCGCCCCTGGGCGATGAAACCCGCTTGCAGGCGCACTGCCCGGCCTGGGGTTGCGCCAAGACCGCCATGCACCAACCGCAGAATCGCCTGCGCTTCGAAGCCGGGTTTCTGCCACGGGCGTTGCGCGAGCACCACATCGACCTGTACATCAGCACCTTCAACATGGGCCTGCCGTTGCCGCCCAAACCCAAGGGCCTGCGCACCGTGGTGCTGTTGCATGACCTGTTCCAGATCACCTTGAACAACTACCACGCCAACCGCTTGAAGGCGCTCATCTATAAGACCAGCGATCGCCTGTCGATCACCTACGCGGTGCACAGCGCCGACCGGGTGTGGACGCCGTCGCAGTACAGCGCCGATGAAACCGCGCGGTTGTTTCCCAAGGCCGCGGGCAAGATTCGTGTGCTGCCCAATCAGGTCGACGGCTTTACCGAACTGGCGGCGGACCTCGGCCCGCGCCAATTGCCCGAGCGCTATTGGTTGCTGGTGGGCACCCGCGAGCTGCGCAAGAACGTGCCGTTCCTGGTGGAGGCCTGGCACCAGGCGCGGCGCCAGTCCCCCGGCGTGCCGGAGTTGGTGCTGGTGGGCAGCCTCGATCATTTGCCTGAAAACCAGCGCAGCCTGCCTGGGATTCGTGCACTCAGTGGCGTGTCGGATGCCGAACTGCATGCGCTGTACCGCCAGGCGTCGCGCCTGTGGCAACCGTCTTACGCCGAAGGTTTTGGCCTGCCGGTGATCGAAGCCCTGAGCGTCGGCACGCCGGTGGCGGTGGCCAGCGGCACGTCGCTGGATGAAATCACCCCGCCGTCGGCACCGCGCTTTTCGCCCACCAATGGTCCAGCGCTGACGCAGCTGATGATCAGCCTCGGCGAGCGGGCCGCCGATGAATCGCCCGAACAATGCCGGCAGTGGGCAGAACGCTTTAACCATCGCGCCTATCGCGGGCGCCTGGCCGAACTGATCGAGGAGCTGAAGTGAACGTGAACCTGCCCAGCCTCGTCGCCATACTGTTCGGCCTGTTGTTCGGCGCCGCCGCCCTGCTGCTGTCGCCGGCCAAGGCGTTCCTCGCCGTGATCGGCCTGGCCGGTGCGGTGACCATCCTGCGTTTTCCGTTCTGGGGCCTGGTGCTGTTCGCCCTGGTCGCCACGTTCATGCCGTATTCCACGGTCAACCTGGGCATTCGCAGTACCGTCAGCGAAGCGATCCTGGCGCTGACCTGGGGCGCGGTGCTGTGGCACAACTTCCTGGCGCGCCTGCCGGATACGCCGAGCCTCACCCGTCGGCCCACCGACCAGATGCTGTTGTGGCTGATGCTGTTCAGCGTGTTCCCGTTCATCGTCGGCCAGGTCACTATTCACGCCGACACCAGCGGCGTCGCCAACTGGCTGCGCTGGTTGCTGAGCCTGTCGGCGGTGTTCCTCTGTGCCAAGTTGCTGGTGGACCGCAAGCACCGTGAATCCCTGGTGATCGCCCTGCTGCTGGGCACCCTGGCGATGCTGGTGCTGTCGATTGCGGTGTTCGTGCGCACACGCTCCGGGGCCGGTATTGCACCGGTGCTGGAGCTGTTCAACTACGGCAACTTCGACATGCTCAAATTCGGCCTGGAGGCGATGTCGTCGCGCATGGGCTCGCCGTGGATGCACCCGAATGCCATCGGCGGGATCATGGCGTTGCTGCTGCCCCTGGCGTTCTGCTTCGGCATGACCGAGCAAGGCTGGAAACGCGCACTGGGCCTGGGCGTGGCGTGCCTGGGCGCCGCCGCCTTGCTGTTGGCCAGTAGCCGTGGCGCGATGGTCAGCCTGGCGCTGGTGCTGCTGTGGATGGCCACGCGCCGGGTGCCGTACACCGGGCGCCTGCTGATGATCGGCGCGGCGCTGACGGTGGCGCTGGTGATCGCATATCCGCCGTTGCAGGAGCGCCTGGCGACGATTTTCTCATCGAGCAACGCCAGTACCGAAGTGCGTTTCGACGAGTACCGCATGTTCCCGCAGGCGGTGATGGCGTACCCGTTCGGCATCGGCTTCAAGGTCGACCCGCCCGTACCCGACACCCACTTGCTGGGCATTTCCAACCTGTGGCTGAACTTCATCTACAAGACCGGCATCGTCGGCATGCTGTTCTTCGTGGCCGTGACCGTGCGCTGGTGGCGTGAAGCCCGCCCGGAACGCGGCCCGATCCGCCTGACCAAGGACAACGCGCTGTGGCTGGGCACCACCGCCGGGATTCTCTCGGCACTGGTCAGCGGCCTGTTTGACCACTACTTCAGCTTTGCCGTGGTGATGGTCGCGCTATTCTGGCTGATGGTGGGCATCAATGTGCTGGAAGCGCGGCGTCTGTTTCCGGCGCGCCTGCCGCAGGTGAAAAGCATAACGTCGCGCAAAACGCTGCTCGACGGCGTACAGCGCTGATGCTGGGCTCTGCCGCATGGCTGACGCTGGCGACGCTGCTGGGGCTGTGCCTGGGCTTTGCCCGTGAGTGGTTGCTGGTGGCGGCCTGGGGCGCGGGCGAGCGCAGTGATGCGTTCCTGATCGCGCTGTTCTTGCCGGAGGCGCTGCGCATGTCGTTGGCCGGCGGTGTGCTGAGTGCAGCGGCGCTGCCGCTGTACCTGGCGCGCCAGGACGACGAGCGGCTCGGCTGGCTGGCGGTGTTGTTCCCGGCGTTGCTGTCGATCGCGCTGGTCACCAGCCTGCTGCTGACTGTATTGGCGCCGTGGCTGGTGCAACTGCTCGGGCCCGGCCTGGCGGCCAGTGCCACGGCGCTCGCCAGCAGCAACTTGCAGATTGTCGCCTGGTGTGTGCCGGGGCTGATGCTGCATGCGCTGTTCAGCATTCCGTTACAAGCCAGCGAGCGCTTTGTACTGGCGGGCCTGGGCTCGTTGCTGTTCAACCTGCCCCCCGTGGCCTACCTCGCCTTCGCCGGCACCGCCACTCAACCTCACTCATTGGCCCTGGCCTGCCTGGCCGGCAGCCTGTTGATGCCGTTGGCGTTGCTGCCGTCGATGTGGCGCCAGGGCTGGCGGCCGTGGCATTGGCAGCGGTCGTGGGCACCACTGCGGGAGCTGGGCCAACGCATCGGCCCGCTGCTGTTGAGCAACGGCGCCAGCCAGGGCCTGGCCTTGATCGAACGGCTGGTGGCGTCCTTGCTGGGCGAAGGTGCGGTGACCTGGGTCAACCTGGCGCGCAAGCTGATGAACCTGCCGCTGATTGCGCTGATGAGCCTCAACCAGGTGTTGCTGGGCATGATGAGTCGGCGCCAGGGCGACGCGCGCCTGGCTCTGCTCAAGCGTGGCCTGGAAACCGCCAGCGTGCTGACCCTGCCCGCCGGAGTCGGCCTGGTGGCGGCGGCGCCGAGCCTGGTGGCGTTGCTGCTGCCCAAGCAATCGCTGGACTCGCCGTTGCCGCTGCTGCTCGCCTGGTTTGCCGTACCACTGGTGTTCGGCGCCTGGAACGCCCTGCTCGCGCGCTACGCCTACGCTGCAGGCGATACGCGCCAGCCATTGCGTTGTGAACTGCTCGGTAGCCTGGCCAATGTGCTGTTGCTGGGCGTGCTGCCGTTTGTGTTCGGCCTGGCCGGGATTCCGCTGGCTGCGCTGGCCGGCGTGCTCTGCACCGCGTTGCTGCTGATGCAACGCCAGGCCTTGCTCGGCGCCCTGCCCTGGGCTCGGAGCTGGCTGCTCAGCGCGGTGCTGATGGGCGTGGCGGCGTTGGCGCTGTTTCGGATTGAAGGCATGTGGCTGCAACTGGGGCTAAGCACCCTGGCTGGCGCGGTGGTATTGCTGGGCATGGCACTCTGGCTGAGACCGTGGCGCAAGGCATGAATGATCGATCAGGACAACTCATATGAAACATCGCTGGATTCAAATGGATATCGCCAAAGGCATCGGCATCCTGGTGATCGTGTTTGCCCACAGTTGGTTCGTCGCCACTTCGCCGGACTTGCTGTACCCGGTGCTGGCGTCGTTCATCTTGCCGCTGTTCTTTTTTCTGTCGGGCGTGTTCTTCAAGCCCGAGCAGCCGTTCGTGGAGATGGCGATACGCAAGGCCGATGGCCTGCTCAAACCGTTTTTCTTCACCATGCTCACCTATGTGATCGTGCGCAGCATTCTGCGTGGCCAGCCGCTGTTGCCGGATATCGGCGGTGTGCTGTACGCCTCGGTGGATACCATTCCGTGGCAGGCGCTGTGGTTCCTGCCGCATTTCTGGGTGGCGATCCTGTTCAGTTGGGTGATGCTGCGCCTGATCCAGCGCCTGAAGCTGTCACTGTTGCTCAGTTGCGCGCTGGTAACGCTGCAGTTGATTGTGGGCGTCTGGATGCTGCCGTGGTTCTGGCAGTTGCCAGTCGCGTTCGGCGGGCATACCTGGGTGCTGCCGGGCCTGCCGTTCAGCCTGGATATCACCTTGATCAGCAGCACTTATTTCATTGTCGGCTACCTGCTGCGTGATTGGCTGCGCACCCACGCGGGCTCCTGGCTGACCCTGTTGATTTCGATTGCATTGTTCGTTGTGGTATTCACCTTCACCTGGGACACCATGGACCTGGCGCAGCGACGCTACGACCACTGGTTCTGGACCACCCTGCCGGCCGTGATCGGCGTGTACGCCTGCTGGGCGCTGGCGCGCGTATTGATGGTGTCGACCTGGGTCACGCGGGCCATGACCTATATCGGTCAGAACACCTTGATCCTGCTGATCTTCCACGGCGAGATCCAGCACAAGACGGTCGACCTGCTGGAGCGCCTGGGGCTGCCCGCGTTTGTCGCGGCCTGCGTGGGGTTTGTGGTGGCGGTGGTGGTGCCGTTGTTGATCGGGGAAGTGATCAAGCGGGTGGCGTTCCTGCGGTTTTTCTACTTTCCGTTTCCGGTGCGCAAGGCGCCTGTCGCAAAAACGGCGCCTTGAGGGCGCCGTTCAATCATTGCGTCAGAAAGCGTATTTGACACTGGTCATCAGGTTGCGCGGCGCTCCGTACATGCCGTGGTTGCCGGCGTAGCTGAAGTACTCGCGATCGAACAGGTTATTGAGGTTGACCGAGGCGCTCAGCTTGGACGTCAGGTCATAGCGCACCAGCAAGTTGGTGATGGCGTAGCTGCCCTGGCTGAAGGTGTGCAGGTCTTCGCCGACCTTGCTCTGCCAGTTCACTCCGCCGCCCACGGTAAGCTTGTTGAACGCGCCGGGCAAACGGTAGGAAGTGAAGGTCTTCAGGCTCTGGCGCGGCAACGTCGTGACGATGCGTTTGTCGTCGGCATCGGTGCTCACCGCATAGGCATAGCCAGCGGAGGCTTGCCAGCCGTCAGCCAGTTCGCCGTTGAGCTCCAGCTCCACGCCTTCGGTGGTGGTGCCTTGCTCGTTGCGATAGGTGTTGCCGCCCGGGGTGTCGATCCAGATGGCCAGGTTGTCCTGCTCCAGCTTGAACAGCGCCAGGCTGGTGTTCAGCCGCTCGTCGAAGAAGCTGCCTTTGAGGCCGACCTCATACCCTTTGCCCTCCATCGGCGGCAGCGCCTTGTTATTGATGTCGCGCACCCAACTGGCCTGGGGATTGAAGATCTTGGTGTAGCTGGCGTAGGCCGACCAGTTGTCGGTGAGGTCATATACCACGCCGGCGTAAGGGATGTAGACGCCAGTTTCCGATTCGTCAGTGCGGGTCGCCGTGCCGCCGTAGGGTCGATCTTCGGTCTCGCGCTTCCAGTCGATCACCCGGCTGCCGAGGATCACGCTCAAGTCATCGGTCACTCGCAGTCGCGTGCTCAAGTAAGCAGCATATTGGCTCTCATCCACCGAGGATTTACCGGTGACATTGAACGCGGGCTTGACCGACTGGCCATCCCAATTGAACAGGTTGTCGATGGCACCGGCCGGCGAGCCGGAATAGTCGTAATGCCAGCCGCCGTAACTCGGCACGCTTTCATTGTATTTGGACAAGGTGACGCCCGCGATCAGCTCGTGCTCACGCCCGAGCAGGTCAAAGGGGCCGGTGGCGTAGAGGTCGATGTTGTCCTGGCGCGGCGTACCGGAGAAACGCACCGGCAATTGAGTGGTACCACTGCCGTTCGCGTTGAGCGAACCGTTGACGTAGTTGAAGACTTCATCGAACTGGTTTTCAGTGTGGGTGAATTCGGCCTTGGCGCTCCAGCCGCTGTCGAACGTCTGCTCAATGGCGGTGAAAAAGCTCGTCTGCTCATGATCGTTGTAGGACCACGCCGGCGCGGTGTTTAGCGAGCGGCTAAGGTTACTGCGCGACTCGTCGGTAAAGCGTGTGGGCAAACCGGAACGCGCCGGCGAATCGACGTCGGTGCGCAGGTAGCTGAAGCCCAGTGTCAGCAGCGTGTCTTCGCTGAGGTCGAACTCGGTGATGCCATAGAGCAGCTGCGTTTCCTGCTTGTAGCGATCGATCCAGGCGTGTTCGGTCTTGTAGTCCGCGACCAGGCGCCCGCGCACATTGCCGGTTTCGGTCAGCGGGCCGGAGACGTCCAGGCCGGTGCCATAGCGGTCCCAGGTGCCGCCTTCCGCCGTGACGCTGGCGCGCGTCTCGGTCGTCGGGCGCTTGCGAATCAAGTTGATGGTCGCCGCCGGGTTGCCCATGCCGCTGATAAGGCCGGTGGCGCCGCGTACGATTTCAACGCGGTCATACATGGCCATGCTCTGGGTGTAGTTGTCCATGCGTGTGGCGGTGGGCACGCCGTCGATTTCGAAGTTCTGGATCTGGAAGCCGCGCGAGAAATAACCGTCACTCTCCGCCCCAAGGCCATCGCGCAACACGATGATGCCGGGAGTGGCATCGAGGGTGTCACTGAGATTGGTGAGACGTTGGTCATCCAGGCGCTGGCGGGTCATTACGGTGAGCGACTGCGGGGTTTCCCGAGGCGTCAGGTTCAGGCGCGTCGAACTGCTGGAGGACTGCGTGGTGTAAGAGCCAGTGCCCTCGGTGGTCGAGCCGGGTGCCTTGCCCGAAATGGACACGGTGCCCAGCTGCAATGCGCCATCGCTCGGGCGCCGCGCCAGTGAGTAAGTGTTGCCGCTGCCATGCACGGCTTGCAAGTTGCTGGTACTGAGCAGGATCGCCAGGCCGGTATCCAGGTCATGCCGCCCGCGCAGGCCTGGGCTGGTCTGGCCGTCGGTGAGCGCGGCCGGATAGGACAGCAGGATCTGGCTGGCCTGGCCGAACTGGTTGAGCGCCTCCGCCAGCGAACCTGGCGGGATGTCGAATTCCACTTGCGGTGCTGCGTGCACCCAGGCCGACGCCAGCAACAGCGGCGTGACCACAGTGACGCTGGCAATGCCCTGCATGACGGCAAGGGCCAATGATGTCTTCAAGCGTATGTTTTTCTTCGGTGTGTGCGGCTGCATGCCCTATTCCCCAGTGAAGGTAGTGTCTGGGGATATAAGTCTCGTGAGATTCGCAAACGGACCACCCAAGCGCGAAATAAATTCACACAAGCTTCTGGCGCGGCTTGAGGGCGACCCAGAAACGGGTGAAATGCTGCACGTCCAGCTTCAGGGTTTGCGCCAGCGCCGCGATAATCCGGTCGGTGTCGGACAGCGGATAGGTGCCGGATACGCGCAAGCCGCGCACCGCGGGATCACACGCCAGGCGCCCGCGACGGTAGCGGCTCAGCTCTTCGAGGAAGTCCTCCAGGCGCATGCCCTGAGCGACGATCATTCCACGGCTCCACGCCAGTTCACCGTCCCGTTGCGGGCGCCGGGCGAGCAAGGTGTGGGCATCAAAACTGATGAGTTCGCCCGCCTGCAGCAGCAGGCTGCGCGACGGGATCTGTGCCGACAGCGCGCCCTGGTCTGCGCCCAATTGGGTAAAGCCATCGCGCTGGCGCACACTGAAGCGACCACTGACCGCACGGGTCAGGCCTTCGGCGGTTTTCACCCACAGCGGGCGGATATCCGTGGGGTTGGGGTCCACCAGGATTTCACCACGCAGCACATGGATCTGGCGTACATCCGCGGTGTATTTGACGTCGATGGCGGTGTCGGTATTGAGCTGCACTTGGGTGTTGTCCGCCAAACCGATGAGCCACTGCTCGCCGACGGTGGTGCTGAAGTCGCTGGTCCAGTGTTGCAGCAGCGCCGCGTCTTTGATGCTCCAAGCGGCGGTGCCTGACGCCAGCAACACGGCGAGGTGCTTGACGACCTGGCGACGTGACAACGCCGGCAACAGCGTCGCGCGGGCCAAGGCTTGATGGGTCGGTGTGCGCACATCCTGCAAACGCTGGAAAAATCGCTGGGAATGTTGCCAGGCCTGTTCATGGGCCGGGTCCTGCTCACGCCAGCGCTGCCATTCGGCGCGGGTCTGCTCGCTGACGTTCGGCACCTGCAGCTCCAGTTGCCAGTGCATCGCTTGCTCGGCGACCTCGATCGATAACGGCACCGGATTCATGACCGCTGGCTGTCCAGCAAGATGCATTGTGCACCCGCCTTGACGATGTAGCGTTTGACCGTGGTGATGCTGGTACCGAGGCGCTCGGCGATCTCGCCGTGGCTCAGGCCATCGAGCTGCGACCACAGGAACGCCTGGCGCACGGGCAAGGCCAGGCGGCTGAGCACTTCATCGAGGGCCATCAGGGTTTCGAGGAGGATCCACTGGGTTTCGGCGTTGGGCGCGGCGTCTTCCGGCAACAGGGCCAAGGCCTGCAAGTAGGCTTTTTCGAGTTTCTGCCGACGGAAGTGGTTGGACAGCACGCTTTGCGCCACTTTCGCCAGGAAGCTGCGCGGCGCGTGGATTTCAAGGGGCTGGTTCTTCGCCAGCAGCCGCAGGAAGGTGTCCTGGGCCAGGTCGGCGGCGCTCTGCGGGCAGTTCAAGCGACGCCACAGCCATTGCTGCAACCAACGGTGTTGCTGGCGGTACAAGGTGGCCAGTTCAGTGGGGCTTACCGCAGGAGTCGAAGACATGGAGGCCGCGCGCGAAGAATAAGGCGTAAATGATAACGGTTATCATATTCTTCGCAGAGCTGTTACTGCAAGTTTCTGCTACGGGAGCCGGCTGCCCGGCTCCCGTACAGGGTCAGTCATCCAATGGCTGCGCTGCATGCTTGGCGGGCTTGCCAGGTTTGGCGCCAGCCTTGGCACCCTGCTTCTCCGCTGGTGCGGCAGCGGGTTCAGGCTCGGCCGGTGCAGCGGCTTCTTTCTCGGCCATCGGCATCTGGTCGATGGCGCTGAAGAATGCCTTCAGGTCGAGGGTATCCGGCGGTACGGTCTTCTCGAGTTTTTTCTCGCCGTCCTTGCCCACCAGGATCACTTTGGTGCCGCTGCCGGCGCCCAGCTTGAGGGCACGGATCAGCGCGTTGGTTTCCGGCGGGGTGAGTTTCCTGCTGTCCTTGGGGTCCTTGGCGAATTTCTCGCCTTCAGCACCGATGCTGCCGAACTTCACGGTGTAGAACACCATGCTGCGTTCTTCAAAGGACTGTTTGGTCGCAGGCTCGTCCAGCTGATTTTTGACCTTGGCCAAGGTGTCGTTGCCGGCATCAAGCTCCACCACCACCAGCGGCCGGGCCTTGCCCAAGTCCTGCTTGAGCGGGTTGATATCATCAGCAGCCAACAGCGGCCCCGTAAAAGCCATCAAGGTAGCCAGGGTCAGCGACCGGATGAGCATGCGCACCTCCTTTGAATTCCATGCAGGGTTCTTGAGTTTCATGTCTGCGACAGCCAAATTCAAGGATGATTCCTACACCACTTTAAGAAAGCGTAGGACAGGACGCCCGCCACGCAAGGGTTTGATGGCTGCGACTGTCATTGTTTCCACTGATTGCGGAAACATCATGAGACCTTCCACTGCGGCCAATGCCGAGCAAATACGGGCGCGACGATGGGGTCGGCGTCCACTTGTGCCAGGCTCTGGGCAAAGCTTGGCGCCAGGCCGCTCAACGCGTCGCGTGCCTCATCCCAGCGCGACACCGCCGCCGCCATCAGGCCCAGTGCATTCGGGGTGTTGTCCGGGGCAAACAACTGGTCGGCAAACTGATCGGCGAACACCACCCAGGCCTGGTGAAGGTAGCGTCGTGTGCCGGTGACAAGCTGGGCCTGCACGGTTTCGTTGACGTTACCGAGCCAGCGTTGCGGGTAGTCGATGATGCCGATCGCCGAGTAGCAATTGGCGGCGATATACACCAGGCCGCGAATGATCTGCGCGCGGTTGCCGGCCAACAGGTGGGAGGCGGGAAATTCCAGGCCCAGGTGGATCAGGATCGCTGCGCTTTCCGTCAGCACCTGGCCGTCAGGCGTCACAAGGGTCGGCACCTGTTTGAGCGGGTTGATACGAGCCAGTTCGTCACTGCCCTCGCCCTCTGCCCAGGAAGCCGCGTCGACCCTGCGCCACGGCACCGCACAGCGCTGCAGGGCAATTTCGATCATGCAGGAGCCGGATTCGTCGATGCCGTAGAGCGTATACATGGACCTGTCCTCCTAGCGTTGCAGTCTGGCCTGCAGGTTGGCTTTTACCTGCGGCCACTCCGAGTCGATGATGCTGAAACGCACCGAGTTGCGCTTGCGCCCGTCGGGCATGATGCGTTCGTGACGCACGATGCCTTCCTGCACGGCGCCGAGGCGCAGGATCGCGGCGCGGGACTTTTCGTTGAGTTCATCGGTGGTGAATTGAACACGCACACAGCCGAGTACTTCGAACGCGTAGGTCAGCAGCAACAGTTTGGCTTCAGTGTTGATGGCGCTTTTCTGGGTGGACAGCGCCAGCCAGGTGTGACCGATTTCCAGTTTGCGGTTGACCCGGTCGACCTTCCAGAACCGCGTGCTGCCGACCACCTGGCCGGTGTCGCGGCGCACCAGGGTGAACGGGATCACGCTACCGGCATCGCGCCCGGCCAGGGCGGTGTCGATGTACTGGTCGACAGTGTCCGGGCCCGGCACGTTGGTGACCTTGAGGTTCCACAATTCGCCATCGGCAGCGGCCTCGAGCAAGGCGGCCTTGTGTGCCCGTTGCAGGGGCAGGAGTTCGACCGTGGTGCCGGTCAAGGTAAGTTCGGTCATGGGGCTGCGCCGTCAGGGTGATCGTCAGTGACCAAGAGTGCAGGCTCGCGCACGGACGAATCAAGCGTTTTAAAACAGACCCATTTGCCCGCCGACCAAGGTACTGAAATCGTCATTCACGAATGGCAGGATCGCATCGGCCACCGGCTGCAATTGCCGGGTGACGTAGTGATCGTAATCGATGGGCGCTTGCCGCACCTCCATCGGCTCGGGGCCGTTGACGCTGATCACGTAGCTGATCCAGCCGCCGCGCTGGTATTGGCGCGGGCGGTTCAGGCGGTCGTTGTACTCATCGGCCAGGCGCGCGGCGCGCACATGGGGCGGCACGTTGCGTTCGTAGTCGTCCAACCGGCGGCGTAGGCGTTTGCGGTAGATCAGCAACTCATCGAGCTCGCCGCTCAGGGTGCGGCGCACGTAGTCGCGGATGTAGTCCTGGTGCGGCTGGCGATGGAAGATGCGCTGGTAGAGTTCCTGCTGGAAGCGGCGGGCCAGGGGCGACCAGTCGCTGCGCACGGTTTCCAGGCCCTTGTAGACCATGTCCTCGCTGCCATCGCTGTGCACCACCAGGCCAGCGTAGCGCTTTTTGCTGCCCTCCTCCGCGCCACGGATGGTCGGCATGAGGAAGCGCGTGAAGTGGGTTTCGTATTGCAGTTCCAGGGCGCTTTGCAGGCCGAACTCGGTGTGCAGGTGCTCACGCCACCAGTCGTTGACGTGCTGGACCAACGCCTGGCCGATGCGGCCGGCCTCGACTTGGCTGTGGGCTTTGCCGAGCCAGACGAAGGTGGAGTCGGTGTCGCCGTAGATCACCTCGTAGCCTTGGGCTTCGACCAGGTGGCGGGTCTGGCGCATGATCTGGTGCCCGCGCATGGTGATCGACGAGGCCAGCCGTGTATCGAAGAACCGGCAACCGCTGGAGCCAAGCACGCCATAGAAGGCGTTCATGATGATTTTCAGGGCCTGGGACAACGGCGCGTTGTGTTCGCGCTTGGCCACTTCGCGGCCTTCGGAAACTCGCGCAACGATGGACGGCAAGCAATGTCGGGTGCGGGAAAACCGCGCGCCGCGAAAGCCTTCCACCGATTCACTGTCGTCGGGGTGCTTGAGGCCTTCGACCAGGCCGACCGGATCGATCAGGAAACTGCGGATGATCGACGGGTAGAGGCTTTTGTAATCGAGCACCAACACCGATTCGTAGAGGCCGGGCCGTGAGTCCATGACGAAGCCGCCCGGACTGGCCTGGGGTGGTTTGTCGCCCAGGTTAGGCGCGACGAAGCCCTGGCGATGCATCAACGGCATGTACAAATGGGTGAACGCGGCGACGGAGCCGCCGTTGCGGTCGGCCGGCAACCCGGTGACGCTGGCGCGTTCCAGCAGGAACTTGAGCAGTTCGGTCTTGGCGAAAATCCGCGTGACCAGCTCGCAGTCCTTGAGGTTGTAGCGAGCCAGGGCGGGCTTGTCCTCGGCGAACATGCGGTTGATTTCGTCCATGCGCTGGTACGGCGTGGAGATATCCTTGCCTTCGCCGAGCAGGGTTTGCGCGACGTTTTCCAGGCTGAAGGATTCGAAACTCCATGTCGCTGAGCGCAAGGCCTCGATGCCGTCGATGATCAACCGCCCCGCTGCCGCCGCGAAGTAATGGTTGCGGCTGCCGTGTTCGCGCCAGGCCATCGGCTCGTCGCCCCGCCCGAGCATCAGCGGCACATTGAGGCGCTGGGCGTGTTCGTGGAGCACGCGCAGGTCGAATTGCACCAGATTCCAGCCGATGATCGCGTCGGGGTCGTGCTCGGCGAGCCATTGATTGAGGCGCTCGAGCAGTTGGGCGCGGGTGTCGCAGTAGTCGAGCTTGAAATCTACCGTGTCAGTTTTGTTCGGCGGGCCGAGCATGTACACCTGGCGTTCGCCGCAGCCTTCGAGAGCGATGGAATACAGATCGCCCTGGGCGGTGGTCTCGATGTCGAGGGACACCAGTTTCAGCGGCGGGCGGTAGTCGGGCGCGGGTTTCATCTGCGCATCGCAGAGTGCGCCGGTAGCGTCGGGGGTGCCGCCGAACCACACGGGCGCGGTGATGAAGCGCTCCATCATGTAGCGCTCGGGTGGGCGCACATCGCCCTCATAGACGTCGACGCCCGCAGCGCGCAGGCGTTTTTCCACGTCCATCGCCTGGCGGTGCTGGCGGGTGTACAGACCCAGGACCGGGCGGTGATGGAAATCGCACAACTGCAACGGGCGCAGTTCGATATCGCGCTCGCCCTTGAGCAGCCAATCCAACGGCTTGCGATGGGCTTCGGGGATGAACATCACCGAGGTCTGCACAGGTAGGCGGATAAACCTCGGACCCTGGTCGGTGGCCAGCCAGAAACTGACCTCCGTGCCCGCCGGGGTATCGCGCCAATGCCGGGTCAGGACAAAACCCTGCTGTAAATCCACCGTACCGCACCTCAGGAATCGCTTTCAGGGCGTGATTCTACTCGGCATCCGAGCGCGCGGACCTTAATCTCACAAAATTGTTGCACGACGTTAATAATAATTACTATCATTTGCACTGGAGTTGTATCCGCGCAGTGAGGAAGCGCAACCATTGTTGCCCTTTCCCTCACCATTGACGGTTCACCGTCAGGATCGACCATGCCCGCCCGTATTCCATTCGCTGTGCCGTATCGCCCCACCCTGCTCGCCCTGTGCTGTTCCCTGAGCCTCTCGGCTCACGCCAGCCAGGAAACCGGCACGCTGGAACTGGGCGCCACCACTGTCAGCGCCGACGCCCCTGCGCCAGGCGCCCTGCCCCCGGTATACGCTGGCGGCCAGGTCGCACGTGGCGCTCAGTTGGGGGTGCTGGGTAACCAAGACATCATGGACGTGCCGTTCAGCATGGCCTCCTATACCGAGAAATTGATCCGCGACCGGCAGGCCGAAACGATCGGCGATGTACTGCTCAATGATTCATCGGTGCGCCAGGCGTCTGGCTATGCCAACCAGGCACAGACGTTCATGATCCGAGGCCTGCCGCTCGCCGGTGACGACATGTCCTTCAACGGCCTGTACGGCATCCTGCCGCGTCAGATTATGTCCACCGACGCCCTGGAGCGTGTGGAAGTGTTCAAGGGGCCGAATGCTTTCATCAATGGTGTGACACCGACCGGCTCCGGAATCGGCGGCGGTGTGAACCTGCAACCCAAGCGCGCCGATGACCTGCCACTGCGTCGCTTCAGTACCGATATCAGCAGCGATGGCCGGGTGGGCGAGCATCTGGATATTGGCCAGCGCTTCGGCGAGGACAACCAGTTTGGTGCACGCGTGAACCTGTCCCAGCGCGAAGGCGATACCGGCATCGATGATGAAAATCAGCGCTCGAAGCTGTTCACCCTGGGCCTGGACTACCGCGGTGATGCGTTGCGTCTGTCCAGTGATTTCGTGTATCAGAAGCAGCGCATCAACGGTGGGCGTAATTCGGTATTCCTTGGCACGGCCACCCATGTGCCAGATGCGCCTTCGGCAGACACCAACTACGCGCCGAGCTGGAGCAGCACCAGCCTCGAAGACACCCTGGGGATGCTGCGCGCCGAGTATGACCTGAACGACAACTGGACGGCCTATGCAGCAGGCGGTGCCAAGCACACCCGGGAAATGGGGCGCTACTCGTCGGTCACGCTGACTGACAACAGCGGCAATGCCCTGGCAAGCCGCTCGACCATCGCCCACGAAGAAGATAACCGCAGCTTAATGGGCGGGTTGAACGGCAGTTTCCAGAGCGGCCCTGTGAGCCATCGACTCAACTTTGGCCTGGCCGGTATCTGGACTCAAGCACGCAATGCCTATGTGTTCAACGCCTCGTCAACGGCTACCCGAACCAATATCTACGACCCTGTGACCGGCGCTCCGCCCACCCTGAACAACCCGCGCAATACGCCAGGCACTGATTTCAGCGACCCGACCATTACAGGCAAAACATTCGTGCGCAGCGCAGCGGTGTCCGACACCCTGGGCTTCTTCGATGACCGCCTGTTGGTCACGCTGGGGGCGCGCCGCCAGCAGATGGTGGTACAGGCTTACAACTACATGAGCGGTACGCGCACTTCCAACTATGACGAGTCAATTACCACGCCAGTCTACGGCCTGGTGTTCAAACCGTGGCAACACGTGTCCTTTTACGCCAACCGCATCGAAGGCCTTGCGCAAGGCCCGACGTCGCCGGTCAACTCGGGCAACCGGACGATCATCGGTGGCGGCCAGGCGTTTGCGCCCGCTCGCTCCAGACAAATCGAAGCGGGTGTGAAGGTGGACATGGGCACCTATGGCGCCACGCTGGGTGTATACCGTATCGAACAGCCTGGGGCCGGCTACGTTCAGGTCATCGATGCGACTACAGCGCGCTATGTGCGTGAAGGCCAGCAGATCAACAAAGGCGTGGAACTGAACGTCTTCGGCGAGCCCCTCAGCGGCCTGCGTTTGCTGGGCGGTGTGACGGTGATGAAGACCGAACTCAAGGACACGCAAAACGGCGCCAACGACGGTAACCGAGCAATCGGCGTGCCTTCGTTCCAGCTCAACGCCGATGTGGAGTGGGATGTGCCTGGCCTGCAAGGCGTAACCCTCAATGGCCGCTGGCTGCGCACGGGCGGGCAGTACGCCGACGCCGCCAACAACTTGAGCTTGCCGACGTGGAACCGCTTCGATGTAGGCGCGCGTTACAACTTCAAGGTTGCCAAGCGTGATGTCACCCTCGGCGCCACCATGGAGAACGTCGCCAACACGAAGTACTGGGAATCGGCCCAAGGCGGTTTCCTGAGCCAGGGCGACCCGCGTGTTGCCAAGTTGTCGGCGACTGTGGACTTCTAAAAAGCACTACAACGAAGTGAGCCCGTTGTTGCAGTCATGCCTGGCGGGCTTGGTTCAGGTAGTTTTCGATGTTGCCCATTTGTTCATCCCAGCCCCGGGAGTTCATCTTGAAGGCCTTTTGCCGACGGGCTTCTGGCACCGTGTCAAAGCCGGACTCGACCACCCGCAATAGAATGCCTGGAGCACGGTCTTCAAGGGTGAACTCCACCAGCGTGGGGGTTTCCTGGTCATAATCGACACTCGCCTCGACCGCGAAAGGGTGCCACCAGAAGGAGAACAGCGTTTGCGGCAGGATGCGTTCGATCTTGGCCTTCCAGATCACATGTTCATAACCCGGATAGGTGATAGGTGCCTCGATGGTTTGCCCGGCAACAAAGGCTTTGCCTTCGAGGGCGATACCAAACCATTGGCCGAACTGCTCGGCATCGGTGAGGGCTTCCCACACCTGTTTGCGTGAAGCGTTGAGCAGGACTTTCCGTTCGATTCGATCCAATACGTGCATAAGTCACCTCCTCCATTGACAGTAGGTGACATCGAACAATGCGCAACCTGGGATTGTAAGCAATGATGATGACCCCTTTATTGATCCGGCAATTACGTTATGACTGACCCATTGAATGGAAGTTGCTTCTGCAAGGGCGTGCGGTATCAGGTGAGGCGTCTGGACATGCCGATCAGCCACTGCCATTGCGACAGCTGCCGCAAGGTGCATGCGGCGGCATTTGTCGCGACAGCCGGCGTGATGCGCGAACACTTTCGTTGGACCCAGGGCGTGGAGTTGCTGGCGTCTTTCGAGTCGTCGCCGGGCAAGCTCAGGCATTTCTGCTCGCGTTGCGGCTCGCACCTGATGGCCGAACGAGGGCATCAACCTCACGTGATTGTGCGGGTGGCGACGCTGGACGATGATCCGGGCGTCAAACCCACCGCGCACATCTGGATGGCCCATGATGTGCCCTGGCTCGCCCATGAAGGCGTAGAGCAATGGGACGAGTGGAAAGCCTGATTTAAACCTTTGGGTCTCCAGGTGCTTTGGCCGGCGTTGCGTATTGCGGTTTCAAGTGACCTTCCTGGTCGAGCAACCAGGCGTCCATGATCTGGCGTACGACCGGCCCAGCAACGCGACCGCCGGCTTCACCGTTTTCGATCATCACCGAAATCACAATTTTCGGGTGTTCGGCTGGGGCGAAGCCGACGAACAACGCGTTGTCGCGGTGGCGCTCCAGGGTTTTCTCACGGTTGTAACGCTCGCCCTGCTTGATCGCGACCACCTGTGCGGTACCACTCTTGCCAGCGATGCGGTATTGCGCGCCTTGTGCGGCAGCACGGGCGATACCGCGTGGGTCGTGCATCACCAATTGCATGCCATGGTTGACCTGCTCCCAATCACGTGGATCCTTGAGGACCACATTGGGCATAGGGTTTTCATCCACCGGTGGCACGCCGTTAATGGTCTTGGCCAAGCGGGGTCGGTTCCACACGCCTTTGTTGGCGATCAGCGCGGTGGCTTGGGCCAGTTGCAGCGGTGTGACCTGCATGTAGCCCTGGCCGATACCGAGGATCACGGTCTCGCCCGGGAACCAGGGTTGGCGGCGAGTGGCGCGCTTCCAGGCCTGGGAGGGCATCAAGCCAGCCGACTCTTCAAACATGTCCAGCGACACTTTCTGGCCCAGGCCGAATTCAGCCAGGTAGTCGTGCAGGCGATCGATGCCCAGCTTGTGGGCCAGGTCGTAAAAGTAGGTATCGTTGGAGCGCATGATAGCGGCATCCATGTCGACCCAGCCGTCACCGCTGTGGTTCCAGTTGCGGTATTTGTGGTCGAAATCCGGCAGTTGGTAGTAACCGGGATCGAACACACGGGTCTGTGCAGTAACGACACCGCTGTCGAGACCGGCGATGGCGACTTCCGGCTTGATGGTCGAGCCCGGCGCATAGAGCCCGCGCAGGACGCGGTTGAACAATGGCCGGTCGATGGAGTCATGCAGCGCGGCATATTCCTTGAAGCTGATACCGGTGACGAACAAGTTAGGGTCGAAACTTGGTTTGCTGACCATGGCCAGCACTTCGCCTGTTTGTGGGTCGAGGGCAACCACCGAGCCACGGCGATCGCCCAAGGCTTCTTCTGCCGCCTCCTGAAGGTGGACGTCGAGGCTCAGTACGATGTTTTTGCCGGGGATCGGATCGGTGTGCTTGAGCACACGCAGCACACGGCCCTGGGCGTTGGTCTCGACCTCTTCATAACCTACGTGACCATGCAGCTCGGACTCGTAGAAGCGTTCGATGCCGGTCTTGCCGATGGATTGAGTGCCGCGGTACTCAACCGAATCGAGGGCTTTGGACTCTTTCTCGTTGATCCGTCCCACGTAACCGATGGAATGCGCAAAGTGGGCGCCCAGGGGATAGTGGCGAACGAACTGAGGTTCTACATCAACCCCTGGCAGACGGAACTCGTTCACCGCCAGCAACGCGATCTGCTCTTCGGTCAGCTCGTAAAACAATGTCACAGGGACAAAGGGGTGGCGTGCCTGCTTCAGCGCCTTGTCGAACATCGCGCGATCCTCAGCGGGCAGGTGCAGCAAACTGACGATGGCGTCCAGCTCGCCCTTGAGGTCGGTGGTGCGCTCTCGGGTGATGGTCAGGTTATAGCTAGGGCGGTTGTCGGCCAACACGACGCCATTGCGGTCGTAGATCAGCCCACGCGTCGGCGTGATGGGTAATACGTGGACGCGGTTGTTTTCGGAAATCGTGGAGTGATAGTCGAACTGCACGACCTGCAGGAAGTACATGCGCCCCACCAGGGCGCAGGAAATGCCAATCACCAGCAGCGCACAGGCGAGCAGGCGCTTGTTGACCAGACGGTTTTCTTTTTCGTGATCTTTGATGGGTATCGGTTCAGGCATTTCTACAGCATCTCGTTGAAGAAGGTCGACGCCGCATCCTGCGGGTGAAAGATCAATCCCTGTGAAAATGTGCTGCACCATACCAAAAATGCAGAAACACTTTGCATCGTTTTTCCCAACGGTACGGTATTTATTGAGGATGAGTTGCGCTTGAGTTTTCGACCGCCCAAAACAAAACCCCTGACTGCGTTAGCAATCAGGGGTTCTGGAATTTAATCTTGACGATGACCTACTCTCACATGGGGAAACCCCACACTACCATCGGCGATGCATCGTTTCACTACTGAGTTCGGGATGGGATCAGGTGGTTCCAATGCTCTATGGTCGTCAAGAAATTCGGGTACTGAGTCGCGGCCTGGGCCTCGCTTCAGCAAATTGGGTATGTGACAGCTTTCGGTGTTTTGTGAACGTCGAACTTTCGGTTCATTTCGTCTTCACACACCGCAATCTGATGCTCGTTAGAGTAGTCAAATTGCTTGGGTGTTATATGGTCAAGCCTCACGGGCAATTAGTATTGGTTAGCTCAACGCCTCACAGCGCTTACACACCCAACCTATCAACGTCGTAGTCTTCGACGGCCCTTCAGGGAACTCAAGGTTCCAGTGAGATCTCATCTTGAGGCTAGTTTCCCGCTTAGATGCTTTCAGCGGTTATCTATTCCGAACATAGCTACCCGGCAATGCCACTGGCGTGACAACCGGAACACCAGAGGTTCGTCCACTCCGGTCCTCTCGTACTAGGAGCAGCCCCTCTCAAATCTCAAACGTCCACGGCAGATAGGGACCGAACTGTCTCACGACGTTCTAAACCCAGCTCGCGTACCACTTTAAATGGCGAACAGCCATACCCTTGGGACCGGCTTCAGCCCCAGGATGTGATGAGCCGACATCGAGGTGCCAAACACCGCCGTCGATATGAACTCTTGGGCGGTATCAGCCTGTTATCCCCGGAGTACCTTTTATCCGTTGAGCGATGGCCCTTCCATACAGAACCACCGGATCACTAAGACCTACTTTCGTACCTGCTCGACGTGTCTGTCTCGCAGTCAAGCGCGCTTTTGCCTTTATACTCTACGACCGATTTCCGACCGGTCTGAGCGCACCTTCGTACTCCTCCGTTACTCTTTAGGAGGAGACCGCCCCAGTCAAACTACCCACCATACACTGTCCTCGATCCGGATAACGGACCTGAGTTAGAACCTCAAAGTTGCCAGGGTGGTATTTCAAGGATGGCTCCACGCGAACTGGCGTCCACGCTTCAAAGCCTCCCACCTATCCTACACAAGCAAATTCAAAGTCCAGTGCAAAGCTATAGTAAAGGTTCACGGGGTCTTTCCGTCTAGCCGCGGATACACTGCATCTTCACAGCGATTTCAATTTCACTGAGTCTCGGGTGGAGACAGCGCCGCCATCGTTACGCCATTCGTGCAGGTCGGAACTTACCCGACAAGGAATTTCGCTACCTTAGGACCGTTATAGTTACGGCCGCCGTTTACCGGGGCTTCGATCAAGAGCTTCGCGTTAGCTAACCCCATCAATTAACCTTCCGGCACCGGGCAGGCGTCACACCCTATACGTCCACTTTCGTGTTTGCAGAGTGCTGTGTTTTTAATAAACAGTCGCAGCGGCCTGGTATCTTCGACCGGCATGAGCTTACGGAGCAAGTCCTTCACCCTCACCGGCGCACCTTCTCCCGAAGTTACGGTGCCATTTTGCCTAGTTCCTTCACCCGAGTTCTCTCAAGCGCCTTGGTATTCTCTACCCAACCACCTGTGTCGGTTTGGGGTACGGTTCCTGGTTACCTGAAGCTTAGAAGCTTTTCTTGGAAGCATGGCATCAACCACTTCGTCACCTAAAAGGTAACTCGTCATCAGCTCTCGGCCTTAAGATCCCGGATTTACCTAAGATCTCAGCCTACCACCTTAAACTTGGACAACCAACGCCAAGCTGGCCTAGCCTTCTCCGTCCCTCCATCGCAATAACCAGAAGTACAGGAATATTAACCTGTTTTCCATCGACTACGCTTTTCAGCCTCGCCTTAGGGACCGACTAACCCTGCGTCGATTAACGTTGCGCAGGAAACCTTGGTCTTTCGGCGTGGGTGTTTTTCACACCCATTGTCGTTACTCATGTCAGCATTCGCACTTCTGATACCTCCAGCAAGCTTCTCAACTCACCTTCACAGGCTTACAGAACGCTCCTCTACCGCATCACTTACGTGATACCCGTAGCTTCGGTGTATGGTTTGAGCCCCGTTACATCTTCCGCGCAGGCCGACTCGACTAGTGAGCTATTACGCTTTCTTTAAAGGGTGGCTGCTTCTAAGCCAACCTCCTAGCTGTCTAAGCCTTCCCACATCGTTTCCCACTTAACCATAACTTTGGGACCTTAGCTGACGGTCTGGGTTGTTTCCCTTTTCACGACGGACGTTAGCACCCGCCGTGTGTCTCCCATGCTCGGCACTTGTAGGTATTCGGAGTTTGCATCGGTTTGGTAAGTCGGGATGACCCCCTAGCCGAAACAGTGCTCTACCCCCTACAGTGATACATGAGGCGCTACCTAAATAGCTTTCGAGGAGAACCAGCTATCTCCGAGCTTGATTAGCCTTTCACTCCGATCCACAGGTCATCCGCTAACTTTTCAACGGTAGTCGGTTCGGTCCTCCAGTTAGTGTTACCCAACCTTCAACCTGCCCATGGATAGATCGCCCGGTTTCGGGTCTATTCCCAGCGACTAGACGCCCTATTAAGACTCGCTTTCGCTACGCCTCCCCTATTCGGTTAAGCTCGCCACTGAAAATAAGTCGCTGACCCATTATACAAAAGGTACGCAGTCACCTAACAAAGTAGGCTCCCACTGCTTGTACGCATACGGTTTCAGGATCTATTTCACTCCCCTCTCCGGGGTTCTTTTCGCCTTTCCCTCACGGTACTAGTTCACTATCGGTCAGTCAGTAGTATTTAGCCTTGGAGGATGGTCCCCCCATATTCAGACAAAGTTTCTCGTGCTCCGTCCTACTCGATTTCATGACTAAGAGATTTTCGCGTACAGGGCTATCACCCACTATGGCCGCACTTTCCAGAGCGTTCCGCTAATCTCAAAGCCACTTAAGGGCTAGTCCCCGTTCGCTCGCCACTACTAAGGGAATCTCGGTTGATTTCTTTTCCTCAGGGTACTTAGATGTTTCAGTTCCCCTGGTTCGCCTCTTGCACCTATGTATTCAGTACAAGATAACCATCTTATGATGGCTGGGTTCCCCCATTCAGACATCTCCGGATCAAAGTCTGTTTGCCGACTCCCCGAAGCTTTTCGCAGGCTACCACGTCTTTCATCGCCTCTGACTGCCAAGGCATCCACCGTATGCGCTTCTTCACTTGACCATATAACCCCAAGCAATCTGGTTATACTGTGAAGACGACATTCGCCGAAAATTCGAATTTCTCAATTAAGAGAACTCACAAATTTTACCTTAGCCTGATCCGTTACCAGTGAAAGTAACGTTCAGTCTATCTTTCTATCACATACCCAAATTTTTAAAGAACGATCTAATCAAAGACTAGAAATCAACATTCACCATCACCTGGATGGAATGCTCATTTCTAAGCTTTCATACGTCAGAAGCAGTAGTGGTGGAGCCAAACGGGATCGAACCGTTGACCTCCTGCGTGCAAGGCAGGCGCTCTCCCAGCTGAGCTATGGCCCCGTATTTCTACAGGCGTTTCCCACACAAAATTGGTGGGTCTGGGCAGATTCGAACTGCCGACCTCACCCTTATCAGGGGTGCGCTCTAACCAACTGAGCTACAGACCCAATTTCGGGCTGCTTCTTTATCGTCTTCTTCAATGAATCAAGCAATTCGTGTGGGAACTTATGGAGCAGCTGATGTCGTCGATTAAGGAGGTGATCCAGCCGCAGGTTCCCCTACGGCTACCTTGTTACGACTTCACCCCAGTCATGAATCACACCGTGGTAACCGTCCCCCCGAAGGTTAGACTAGCTACTTCTGGTGCAACCCACTCCCATGGTGTGACGGGCGGTGTGTACAAGGCCCGGGAACGTATTCACCGCGACATTCTGATTCGCGATTACTAGCGATTCCGACTTCACGCAGTCGAGTTGCAGACTGCGATCCGGACTACGATCGGTTTTATGGGATTAGCTCCACCTCGCGGCTTGGCAACCCTCTGTACCGACCATTGTAGCACGTGTGTAGCCCAGGCCGTAAGGGCCATGATGACTTGACGTCATCCCCACCTTCCTCCGGTTTGTCACCGGCAGTCTCCTTAGAGTGCCCACCATTACGTGCTGGTAACTAAGGACAAGGGTTGCGCTCGTTACGGGACTTAACCCAACATCTCACGACACGAGCTGACGACAGCCATGCAGCACCTGTCTCAATGTTCCCGAAGGCACCAATCCATCTCTGGAAAGTTCATTGGATGTCAAGGCCTGGTAAGGTTCTTCGCGTTGCTTCGAATTAAACCACATGCTCCACCGCTTGTGCGGGCCCCCGTCAATTCATTTGAGTTTTAACCTTGCGGCCGTACTCCCCAGGCGGTCAACTTAATGCGTTAGCTGCGCCACTAAAAGCTCAAGGCTTCCAACGGCTAGTTGACATCGTTTACGGCGTGGACTACCAGGGTATCTAATCCTGTTTGCTCCCCACGCTTTCGCACCTCAGTGTCAGTATTAGTCCAGGTGGTCGCCTTCGCCACTGGTGTTCCTTCCTATATCTACGCATTTCACCGCTACACAGGAAATTCCACCACCCTCTACCATACTCTAGTCAGTCAGTTTTGAATGCAGTTCCCAGGTTGAGCCCGGGGATTTCACATCCAACTTAACAAACCACCTACGCGCGCTTTACGCCCAGTAATTCCGATTAACGCTTGCACCCTCTGTATTACCGCGGCTGCTGGCACAGAGTTAGCCGGTGCTTATTCTGTCGGTAACGTCAAAACAATCACGTATTAGGTAACTGCCCTTCCTCCCAACTTAAAGTGCTTTACAATCCGAAGACCTTCTTCACACACGCGGCATGGCTGGATCAGGCTTTCGCCCATTGTCCAATATTCCCCACTGCTGCCTCCCGTAGGAGTCTGGACCGTGTCTCAGTTCCAGTGTGACTGATCATCCTCTCAGACCAGTTACGGATCGTCGCCTTGGTGAGCCATTACCTCACCAACTAGCTAATCCGACCTAGGCTCATCTGATAGCGCAAGGCCCGAAGGTCCCCTGCTTTCTCCCGTAGGACGTATGCGGTATTAGCGTTCGTTTCCGAACGTTATCCCCCACTACCAGGCAGATTCCTAGGCATTACTCACCCGTCCGCCGCTCTCAAGAGAAGCAAGCTTCTCTCTACCGCTCGACTTGCATGTGTTAGGCCTGCCGCCAGCGTTCAATCTGAGCCATGATCAAACTCTTCAGTTCAAACATCTCTGGGTTTTTAAGAAACCCTAAACTTGGCTCAGCAATCGTTGGTTACATCTTTGATTTCTCGC
Organism: Pseudomonas sp. DR208; assembly: GCF_019823005.1. Taxonomy (NCBI): domain Bacteria; kingdom Pseudomonadati; phylum Pseudomonadota; class Gammaproteobacteria; order Pseudomonadales; family Pseudomonadaceae; genus Pseudomonas; species Pseudomonas sp. DR208. Next base: position 2,361,078 of record NZ_CP081944.1, on the reverse strand, counting down.
GGAGTAACTTGTGACGCTGATAATCTTGTTGACTATCAGTCTGACTCCACAAGCACCCACACGAATTGCTTGATTCAGTTGTTAAAGAGCGGTTGGTTAAGATCTTTCGTCTCAACCGAGGCGCGCATTCTACAGCAGCCTCATTTGCTGTCAAGTGATTATTTTCAGAAGTTTTCGAAGATTTCTTCAACAACTTCAACCACTTGCGCTTCCGATCTCTCGTTAGCGGGAGGCGAATTCTACAGCGTTACACGCTGCTGTCAACACCTCTTTTTCTCCGCTTTCGACCGAGAGGATCGAAACGCCAATAGAGCCACACAACACTGCCCTATCAACTCCTTCTGGGCTTCGATGAACTGAAGCAAGTCACTGTCGAATTCCGCGTAACTCTTTGTTTACCAAGGAATTTTCCGTTTCGACTGCGCCGGAAGTGGGGCGAATTATAGACTTCCAGAATCTGCCGTCAACCCTTAATTTGGTTTTTCTATCAAAGAGTCTGAAACACTCAAAGCCCGTCCTGTATAACGCATCAAAAAGGATAATTGAGCAATATATTGCTCACCACCAAACAGTTGAGCATCATAGCGCTCTTGCTTCTTTTATATGACTTCGGACGAATTCCCCAATGACCACCTCCCCTCGCAGCCTGGCCTCGACACTGTTCCCTGTCGGCCTGCTGTTGATCGCCATGGCCTCTATCCAGTCCGGCGCCTCGCTGGCCAAGAGCATGTTCCCTGTCGTTGGCGCACAAGGCACAACGGCACTGCGCCTGATTTTCGCCAGCGTGATCATGCTGCTTTTGTTGCGCCCGTGGCGCGCCAAGCTGACCTCCAAGTCCTTACGCACCGTCATCGTCTACGGGATGGCGTTGGGTGGCATGAACTTTCTCTTCTATATGTCATTGCGCAGCGTGCCCCTGGGGATTTCGGTCGCCCTGGAATTCACCGGCCCCCTCGCGGTGGCCATTTACGCCTCTCGCCGCGCAGTCGACTTCCTGTGGATTGCCCTCGCCATCATCGGCCTTCTCTTGTTGATCCCGATGGGCGAGGCCAGCAGCGGCATCGACTTGCTGGGGGCAGCCTACGCGCTGGGAGCAGGCGTCTGCTGGGCACTCTACATTCTGTATGGTCAGAAAGCAGGGAATGACAACGGCGTCCAGACCGCCGCCCTTGGGGTGATGATCGCCGCATTGTTTGTTGCACCTATCGGCATCGTCCACGCAGGCAGCGCATTGCTGACTCCCGCACTGATCCCGATCGCCATCGGCGTCGCCATTCTGTCCACCGCCCTGCCCTACACCTTGGAAATGGTTGCACTGACGCGCCTCCCTGCCCGCACCTTCGGCACTCTTATGAGCATTGAGCCGGCTTTTGGCGCACTCTCCGGCCTGTTATTCCTGCACGAGCACTTGTCCTTCGCCCAGTGGCTGGCAATCACTTGCATCATTTTGGCCTCCGTAGGTGCCACGGTAACCATGCGCAGCGAACCAAAGCCACTGGTTGCCTCGGATTGAAGTCTGTTTGAATGTAGCTCTGGTATTTACCGCACATTTAGGCCATGTTTAAGCCGTAAACGAATGTCATTCATGGAGAATTTCGACAAGGACAGCGCGAACGCTACACCCGAAAGCGAGTAGAGCCGGCCTCTGGCATTGCAAGGCGGCTATTAAGGATAGGAATGAAGCGAATTTTAATACTGTTAATGGTCATGGCCGTTGCTGGTTGTGCCGCGACCACCAAGACAGAAGTGAAACGTGGCAAAAAAGGGTTGCATATCAACTGTTCCGGCCTGTCCTCTTCCTGGGAGCAGTGCTACACCAGTGCGACCAACTCCTGTGGCGCCAAGGGCTACCGAGTAATCGCAAAGTCCGGTGACAATTCTGAGGAACCTGGGGACTACCCATTCGGCCTCAACCCTGCCGGCTACACCAGCCGCAGTATGATCGTCATCTGTAAGTAATCGAATGAGCAGTCATCTCTGACTGCTCCTATCAAATCCGGATACAAATCCGGTCCTTCGCGACACGGCGTCTAAACTCCTGCTCGACCATCGAGCCAACGGAGTTCCCATGACACACAACAAAAAAATCGTATTGGTAGTGGGCGCCGGTGATGCAACCGGCGGCGCCATTGCCAGACGCTTCGCCCGCGAAGGCTATGTGGCCTGCGTCAGCCGCCGCAGCGCCGATAAGTTACAGCCGCTGGTGGACAGTATTAACGCAGTGGGCGGCGAAGCCCACGGGTTTACCTGTGATGCGCGTAAAGAAGAAGACGTCGTCGCACTGATCGAACAGATCGAAACTGAACTGGGTCCGATTGAAGCCTTTGTGTTCAATATCGGCGCCAATGTGCCGTGCAGCATCCTGGAAGAAACCGCGCGCAAGTATTTCAAGATCTGGGAGATGGCCTGCTTCTCCGGCTTTCTGAACGCACGCGAAGTGGCCAAGCGCATGGTCACGCGCAATCGAGGCACCATCCTGTTTACCGGCGCCACCGCCGGATTGCGCGGCGGCGCAGGTTTTGCCGCCTTCGCCGGGGCCAAGCACGGGATTCGGGCCCTCGCGCAAAGCATGGCGCGGGAACTGGGTCCCAGGAACATCCATGTCGCCCATGTCGTGATCGATGGCGCCATTGACACCGACTTCATTCGCGACAATTTCCCGCAGAAATACGCACTCAAAGACCAGGACGGCATCCTCAGCCCCGAGCATATCGCCGATAACTATTGGCACCTCCACAGCCAGCCACGCGATGCCTGGACCTTTGAACTGGACCTGCGCCCCTGGAATGAACCCTGGTAAGCACGCCCCCATAACAATAAGCAGCGAGCAGCGACCATGCGTAAAACCCTGGAATTCTTCTTTGACCTGGGCAGCCCCGCCACCTACCTGGCCTACACCCAGCTACCGGCATTGTGCACGGCAACCGATACACAGCTTGTGTATAAACCCATGTTATTGGGCGGCGTGTTCAAGGCCACCGGTAACGCCTCTCCAATCACCGTTCCTGCAAAGGGTCGCTACATGCTCGATGACCTGGCGCGTTACGCCCGGCGCTACAACGTACCGCTCCGGTTCAACCCGCACTTCCCCATCAATACGCTGGTGTTGATGCGAGCGGTCACCGGCATCCAATTGCACCAGCCTGAGCGTTTCCTGGACTTCGTTGATTGCCTGTTCCATGCCCTTTGGGTCGAAGGCCGTCACCTGGGAGACCCCGCCGTCGTGGCTGCCGTACTCACTGAATACGGATTTGCCGCCAATGAAATCCTGAATTTGGCCAATGACGAAACCGTAAAGGCTGCCCTGAAGGACAACACCGAACAGGCCGTTCAACGCGGCGTGTTCGGTGCCCCCAGTATGTTTGTAGGCAACCAGCTGTTCTTCGGTCAGGACCGTCTGGAATTTGTGCGCGAAGCGTTGAGTTAGAGCTTGATGGCCAAAACGCCCTGGCACGTTACTGCCTAGCAGGTAATCAGATAGCCGCAGTGCGTACCTGCAACCACTCCAGCGCGGCACCGCTGAGCAATGGGCTCAAACGCGTGCGCACCTCAGTGTGGTAAGCGTTGAACCACTCACGCTCGTCTGCCGTGAGCAACGATGGCACCAGGCAGCGCGTGTCGATCGGGCACAAGGTCAGGGTTTCGAACTTGAGAAACTCACCGAACTCGGTCTTGCCCGCTTCGCGGTTCAACACCAGGTTCTCGATACGCACGCCCCAACGGCCCGGACGGTAAGTACCCGGTTCAATAGAGGTGATCATCCCCGCTTGCATCGCCGTTTGCGGCGCCGTAGCCGCCTGGTAGGCAATCACTTGTGGGCCCTCATGCACGTTGAGGAAATAGCCTACACCGTGGCCAGTACCGTGGCCGTAGTCCACGCCGTCCGCCCAGATCGGCGCGCGGGCAATTGCATCCAGCAGCGGCGACAGGATCCCTTTCGGAAAGTGGGCACGGGACAAGGCAATCACGCCCTTGAGCACCCGGGTGCAGTCCCGCTTCTGCTCGTCACTCGGCGTGCCGATCGGCACCATCCGCGTGATGTCCGTGGTGCCGCCCAGATACTGGCCACCCGAATCGATCAGCAGCAGGCCATCGCCTTCGATCAGCGCGTGCTCTTCTTCAGTGGCGTGGTAATGCGGCATCGCGCCGTTGGCGTTGTAGGCCGCAATGGTGTTGAAACTCAACGACACATAACCAGGGCGGCGGCTGCGTGCAGCGGTCAGGTGTTCGTCGATGGTCAACTCGGTGATGCGCTCACGGCCCAGCGCACTGTCCAGCCAGGCGAAAAACTCGCACAGCGCTGCGCCATCCTGCTCCATGGCCTGGCGGATATGTTCTGCGTCGGCCAGGCTCTTGCGGGACTTGGCCAATGTGGTCGGGTTGAGGCCTTCGACCAGCTTGACGCCGGCATCGAGATTCTCCAGCAAACCCGCGGTAACGCGCGCCGGGTCGACCTGCAGACTGGCGCCCGCCGGCACCGCGCGCAAAGCATCCGCCACTTCGCTGTAGTCGCGCAGCATCACGCCATCCTGCTCCAGCACAGCCCGCAACTCGGCGTCGACTTTGCTCAGTGCCACAAACAGCGTGGCCTGGTGTTGATTGATCAACGCAAAGGACACAAACACCGGGTTGAACGAAACGTCACCACCACGCAGGTTGAACAGCCAGGCAATGTCATCCAGGGTCGCGATGAAATGCCAGTCGGCGCCCTTCTCTTTCAAGGCAGCACGCAGCGAAGCGAGTTTTTCAATACGGCTGACAGTAGCCTGCGGTGGCAGATGTTGATAGATCGGCTGCTTCGGCAATGCCGGACGGTCACGCCAGACTTCATCAAGCAGGTCGATATCGGTACGCAAGCGCGCGCCGCGCTCCGCCAGCTTACCGCCCAGGGTACGCGCCGACGCCACGGCCATGACCGCACCATCCACCGCCACCACACCACCTTCCGGCGTTTGCTCGGCCAGCCACTCCAGCGGCCCGGGTTGGCCCGGCTGCAGCTTCACCAATTCGATGCCGCTGCCCTTGAGTTCCTTGGTCGCCTGTTCCCAGTAACGGCTATCGGCCCACACACCGGCGAAATCCGCAGTGACAATCAGCGTTCCCACCGAGCCATGAAACCCCGACAGCCATTGCCGCCCCTGCCAGTAGCCCGGCAAGTACTCGGACAAGTGCGGGTCGGCCGACGGCACCAGCAGGGCATGAATACCCTCGCGGCTCATCAGTTCACGGGTATGCGCCAGGCGCTGGGGAACCGTTCCATGGGTCAAGGGCTGCGTACTCATTGTGTCTCCTGCTAACCACGAATAATTGTTATGTGTCGCGATAAATGAATCAGACCGCCCAGAACGCCGGTGCGCTGGCGAGGGCCGCCTTGATCAGTTGCACCGCCTGGTCGATATCCTGTTCGGTGGTAAACCGGCCGAGGCTCAAGCGAATGGTGCGGCTGGCGCTGCGTGCATCATGGCCCAGGGCGAGCAGCACATGGGACGGTGCATTGCTGGCCGAATTGCAGGCCGAGGTCGCAGAAAACGCGATCCCCGCGCTCAACGCCGCGGCGTTGAATTCGCCTTCACTGAACGTGAGGCTCAGGGTATGGGGAATACGCTGTGTAGCGCTGCCATTGAGGCGCACACCGGCCACCGACTCCAACTGGTCGAGCAGGCGCTGGCGCAGAGCCACAATCACCGCCTTTTCTTCAGAGAAAGACGCCGCCGCCAAGGCGAACGCGGTGCCCATGCCAGCAATCTGATGGGTCGCCAGGGTGCCGGAACGCAAGCCGCCCTCGTGGCCGCCACCGTGAATCTGTGCCAGGACCTTCTGCTGCGCCCGCGGACCGACGTACAAAGCGCCGATACCTTTGGGGCCATAGAGTTTGTGCGCGGAAAACGACATCAGATCCACCGGCCACTGCGCCAGATCGATCGCCACCTTACCCGCCCCTTGCGCCGCATCCACATGCAACAACGCGCCGTGTTCACGCACGCGGGCACCGATGGCAGGGATATCGTTGAGGGTGCCGAGCTCGTTGTTCACCAGCATCAACGACACCAGGAAGGTGTCCTCGCGCAAGGCTTCGCTGACGGCATCGGCGCTGATCAAGCCATCGGCGTCCGGCACCAGGTAGGTCACGGCCACGCCGGCTTCCTGCAATTGTCGCGCGGTATCCAGGGTGGCCTTGTGTTCGATCTGGCTGGTAATGATATGCCCACCCGCCACGCCCCGCGCCTGGGCCACGCCTTTGATCGCAAGGTTGTTGGATTCGGTGGCGCCGGAGGTCCAGACGATTTGGTCCGGGTTGGCACCGACCAGCCCGGCCACCTGACGACGCGCCTGTTCGACCGTCTGCCGGGCCGCCTGGCCGAACGCATGGGAACTGGACGCGGGGTTACCGAAATTGGCGTTGAAGCCCAGACACTCGACCATCACCTGGATGACCCGCTCGTCCACCGGGGTGGTGGCGGCATAGTCGAAATACAACGGACGTTTATTCATGACGTTAGAAACTCGCAGAGCAGGTTCCCGAGAGCAGCGTCTCAGGGGCACGGACCGGGACAGAGGTCGTCAGGTTTAACCGATCACACGCCATTAAAGAAGAACCACTTTATGTAAATGTGCGTAGGAACGCTCCTGAAATTCAGCTTAACAGGCTGAAGTCGCTCCATGGCAAACAAAAAGCCCGAGGATCCTTGTGGATTACCTCGGGCTTTTTGCCGCTGGGCGCGGGTTCAACTGGGACGACCATGCAGGGTCACGCTGCGTTCGGCATTCATTTCGCCCTTGCTATCAAAGCCGAAGGGTTTCTGTGGCTGGCCGGTCAGCGCGGCGCGCTGCTGTTGATATTCGTCAAACGACAAACCACGACGGCTCAATGCTTCGAGGGCCAACTGCTTGGTTTCTTCTGCGGTGTAAGGACGCAATTCAGGCGAAGGATGAGTCGCACATCCGGCAAGGACTGAGCTGACAATCAATAAGGAAACAGCGAGGAATCGGTTCATGGTGGTGGCCCTGCAAAGGAGGTTTAGAGTCAATGAACACAGGCTACTCCCACCCCTTAATGGTGAAAAATCACCTGCCTTGATAGTTGCTATCAACCGCGAAGGCACCTCCGATAGCAGCGCCTTTATATTTCTTTATGATCTATAAATATGGAAATACGTTCATTTACGGAATAAATACAACCCTCTATAACGGGACTAGACCGCCCTGGCACTGTTGCCCACGCAACTGTTGCCCTGGCAACAGCCAATCAACAAATCACCAGGCAGCCAACACCGGCATTTTTCAGCAGTGAGCCTGCAACCCGCGTCTATCAAGGCTTGCACCCGTTGGTACAGCTCTTGCTCAAGCGGTTGCACTCCACCTGCTATGAACCACTGTTGAAAAAGGAACTGTTCATGACCCGTCCCCTGAATGTTGTTGCCCTCTCCGGCGGAACCTGGCGCCCGTCCCGTACCCTGGTGTTGACCCAGGCGGTGCTGGCTGAGCTGGCTACCTTGCTGCCGATCCAGGCCACCCTGATCGAGCTGGGCGATATCGCCCGGCCGCTGGGCGGTGCGCTGTCCCGTGATGAACTGCCCGCAGAAGTCGAAGCGCAACTGTTGGCCATCGAACAGGCCGACTTGCTGATCGTCGCCGCGCCGGTCTATCGCGGTTCCTACCCGGGCCTGCTCAAGCACCTGTTCGACCTGGTCGGCCTCAATGCGCTGATCAACACCCCCGTGCTCCTGGCGGCAACCGGCGGCAGCGAACGCCACGCGCTGGTCCTCGACCACCAACTGCGTCCGCTGTTCAGCTTCTTCCAGGCACTGACCCTGCCGATCGGTGTGTACGCCACCGAGGCCGACTTCACCGACTACCAAATAACCAGCGAATTACTGAAAGCCCGTATTCAACTGGCGGCAGAACGCGCAGCGCCTTTGTTCGCCGCGCACTCCCCCTCTCTGCTGAAAATCGCTTAAGGATTGGTCATGGATGTTTTCTGGTTTCTGCCAACGCACGGCGACGGTCATTATCTGGGCACCACCCAAGGTGCACGGCCGGTCACCCTCAATTATCTGAAACAGGTCGCCCAGGCGGCTGACAGCCTGGGCTACCACGGCGTGCTGATTCCTACCGGGCGCTCGTGCGAAGACTCCTGGGTCATCGCCTCGGCCTTGGTGCCGCTGACCGAACGCCTGCGTTACCTGGTGGCGATTCGTCCGGGCATCATTTCGCCGACTGTCTCGGCGCGCATGGCGGCGACCCTCGATCGCCTGTCCAATGGCCGCCTGCTGATCAACGTGGTGACCGGCGGCGACCCCGACGAAAACCGTGGCGACGGCAGTTTCCTCGACCACGCCGAACGCTACGAAGTCTCCGACGAATTCCTACGTATCTGGCGCCGTGTGTTACAGGGCGAATCGGTGGATTTCGAAGGCAAGCACCTGCGCGTGCAGAACGCCAAGGCCCTTTACCCGCCGGTGCAGAAGCCTTACCCGCCGCTGTACTTCGGTGGGTCCTCCGACGCCGCCCACGACCTCGCCGCCGAGCAGGTGGACGTGTACCTGACCTGGGGCGAACCACCCGCCGCCGTTGCGGAAAAACTCGCGGATGTGCGTGAGCGCGCCGCACGCCACGGGCGCACCGTGAAGTTCGGCATCCGCCTGCATGTGATCGTGCGCGAGACCGAAGAAGACGCCTGGAAAGCCGCCGACAAGTTGATCGAGCACATCAGCGACGAAACCATCGCCGCCGCGCAAAAATCCTTTTCGCGCTTTGATTCCGAAGGCCAACGCCGCATGGCTGCCCTGCACGACGGGCGCCGTGACAACCTGGAAATCGCCCCCAACCTGTGGGCCGGCGTCGGCCTGGTGCGCGGCGGGGCCGGCACCGCGCTGGTGGGCAACCCGCAACAAGTGGCCGAACGCATCAAGGAATACGCGGACCTGGGGATCGAGAGCTTCATTTTCTCCGGCTACCCGCATTTGGAAGAAGCCTATCGCTTCGCCGAGCTGGTGTTCCCGTTGCTACCGGAACCCTATGCCAGCCTTGCCGGCCACGGCATCACCAACCTCACGGGCCCCTTTGGCGAAATGATTGCCAACGATGTGTTGCCGACCAAAGCTTGAGATCAATGAGGAACACCGTGTGACCGCCAAACCCCACAGCGTCCTGCCGTCCCCCTTGCAGACCGCCAGACTGCTGGCCGCCGAATTCGCCCTGACCGCCGTCGAACGTGACGAACGCGGCGGCACCCCGAAGGCTGAACGCGACGCCCTGCGCCAGAGCGGCCTGCTGGCCCTGAGCATTCCCACCCAGTACGGTGGCCTCGGCGCACGCTGGAGCGACACCCTGGGTATCGTGCGTGAATTCGCCAAGGTCGACAGCTCCATCGCCCATGTCTTCGGTTTTCACCACCTGATGCTCGCCACCGTGCGCCTGTTTTCGCGCCCGGACCAATGGCAACCCTGGTTCGAACAGACCGCGCGCAAAAACTGGTTCTGGGGCAACGCCCTCAACCCGCTGGACACGCGCACCGTGGTCAAGGATTTCGGCGGCTGGCGCGAGTTCTCCGGCAAAAAGAGCTTCTGCTCCGGCGCCAGCGACTCGGAGATGCTGATCGCTTCGGCGGTGGACGAATCCGCCGGTGGCAAACTGCTGATCGCGGCGATCCCCAGCGGGCGCAGCGGCATCACCTTGCACAATGATTGGAACAATATCGGCCAGCGCCAGACCGACAGCGGCAGCGCCAGCTTCGAACGGGTGCGCGTCGAAGAATCCGAGCTGCTGCTCGATCCGGGACCGCTGAGCACACCCTTCGCCTGCCTGCGCCCGTTGCTCGCCCAACTGACGTTCACCCACATGTTTCTCGGCATTGCCGAAGGCGCCTTCGAGGAAGCGCGCAATTACACCCTCACCGAAACCCGCGCGTGGCATAAATCCTCGGCCGAAGATGTGCGCAGGGACCCTTACGTACTGCATCACTACGGCGAATTCTGGGTCGCACTGGAAGGCGTGCGCCTGCTGGTGGAGCGCGCTGCCGACCTGCTCGACCAGGCCTGGGCCAAAGGCCCGAACCTCAGCGAAACCGAACGCGGCCAGTTGGCCATTGCCATCGCCACCGCCAAGGTCGCCGCTACCCGCCAAGGCCTGGAGCTGTGCAGCCGCCTGTTCGAAGTCACCGGTGCGCGCTCCACCCACGCGTCGCTGCGCCTGGACCGTCACTGGCGCAACCTGCGCACCCAGACCCTGCACGACCCGGTGGACTACAAACTCCACGAACTGGGGGACTGGGCGCTGAACCACTCCCTGCCGATTCCAACGTTCTATTCCTAAGAGAGGTGCCCATGCAGCTGTTGACCCTACCGCCCTCGCCCGCCCTCGCGACCTCGATCCGCGCCACGGCCCAGGTCTTCGAAGACCCCAAATCCCAGGCGCTGCTCGACCACATCCAGCAAGTGGCGCCCAGCGAAGCCAGCGTGCTGATCATCGGCGAGACCGGCACCGGTAAAGAGCTGGTGGCACGCCACATCCACAACCTAAGCGCACGGCGCAACCGCCCGTTCGTGGCGGTCAACTGCGGGGCGTTCTCCGAGTCCCTGGTGGAGGCCGAACTGTTCGGCCATGAAAAAGGCGCCTTCACCGGCGCCCTCAGCGCCAAGGCCGGCTGGTTCGAGGAGGCCGACGGCGGCACGTTGTTTCTCGATGAGATCGGCGATTTGCCGATGGCGATCCAGGTCAAACTGCTGCGGGTCCTGCAGGAACGGGAAGTCGTACGCCTGGGTTCGCGCAAGAGCATTCCGATTGATGTGCGCGTCTTGGCCGCAACCAACGTGCAGTTGGAAAAAGCCATCAACGCCGGGCATTTCCGCGAAGACCTCTATTACCGCCTCGACGTGGTCAGCCTGGAGCTCAGCCCGCTGCGCGAGCGCCCCGGCGATATCCTGCCACTGACCCGGCACTTTATCGAAGCCTACAGCCAGCGCCTGGGATATGGCCCCATCACCATCAGCCGCGAGGCCGAGCACAAGCTTAAAAGCTACAGTTGGCCGGGCAACATCCGCGAGTTGGAAAACGTAATCCACCACACCCTGCTGATCTGCCGGAACGGCGTGATCGAGCGCGACGACCTGCGCCTGTCCAACATGCGCATCGAGCGCCAGGACGACAGCCAGCACGGCAGCGACAACAGCGCCGAAGCATTGCTGGCGCGGGCCTTCCAGAAACTGTTCGAGGAACAGGCCGGCGCCCTGCATGAAAAGGTCGAAGATGCCCTGCTACGGGCCGCCTACCGTTTCAGCCATTACAACCAGGTGCACACCGCCAACCTGCTCGGCCTGAGCCGCAACGTCACACGTACGCGCCTGATCAAGATCGGCGAGCTGGCGGTGAACAAGCGCCGGCCCGGAGAAAACGTGCAAGGCGAGCGCATGCTGCACCTATCCATTTAGGCGGCAGTGCAACGCGTTGTCGTGGCTGCGTTCGAAACTGCGCAGCACCTGGAACGAACCAAAGGTCACGGCCGTGGCCTGGTGGGCGCGAATCAATGTCCAGAAATCTTCCTCGCCATGCTCAAAACACTGGAAGGCCGCCTCGCCGTCTTCACGCGAGTGCCATTGCAGGTAATTGAGCACCCGCCGTCCGTCATCGCTGACCAGCACACTCGCATTGATAAAGCCGCCATGGCCCTGGGCCAGGCGTTCGCTCTGAAGGGTCAGGGCGGCCACCAGGGCAGATTGTTGCCGGGGTTCGATCTGAAACTCGATCAATTGAGTGAAGCTGCGATTCTTCTCTGATACCTGCATGAACACTCCCCTTCCTCTGTAGGCAGAATCTTGCGATTCGATGCCATGCAGGGTAAAACCTCTAGTTAAGTCAAGGTCAAGCGCTTATCTGGAGTTTTTCATGCTCAACAAGGAACTCACTGTCGGCCAACTGGCCGCCCGCAGTGGTGTGGCGGTCACGGCGCTGCACTTCTACGAAACAAAGGGGCTGATCAAGAGCAATCGCAACGCCGGTAATCAACGGCGTTACCCCCGGGATGTACTGCGGCGCGTGGTGGTGATCAAGATCGCCCAGCGCCTGGGCATTCCGCTGGCAACGATTGGCGAAGCCTTGCAGACATTGCCGGAGGGGCGCACGCCCAACGCCCAGGATTGGGAGCGTTTGTCGGCGCTGTGGCGGCAAGACCTGGATGAGCGCATCAATAAGCTGACGCTGCTGCGCGACAAGCTCAATGGCTGTATTGGCTGCGGATGTTTGTCGATGGAGGCGTGTCCATTGCGCAATCAGGATGACCAGCTTGGTGAGCGCGGGCCGGGGGCACAGTTGCTGGAACCGACACCCCCTGCATGACCTGCGGCCCCAACACTTCGTCGACTGCCCACAGGCCACACGGAACGTGGCCTAAAGTGAAGAGGCCGTGTCTCTACAACCACAATCAAGGAGAGCGATATGAGCGTTGAACCTATTCCGGAGGGCTACGCCAGCATCACGCCTTACATGGGCATCGACAAAGCCAGTGAAGCCATCGAGTTCTACAAAAAAGCCTTCGGCGCCACCCAGGTCATGCGTCTGGACATGCCCGATGGCAAAGTCGGCCCTGCCGAGCTGCGCATCGGCGATTCGGCCATCATGCTGGGCACGCCCTGCGACGAAATGGCCCTGCGCAACCCGGCCGAACACACCAGTGTCGGCTTGCACCTGTATGTGAACGATGTCGACGCGCAGTTCAAGCAAGCCGTTGCGGCTGGCGCCAGCGTCGTGTCCGAGCCCAAGGACCAGTTCTATGGCGACCGCTCCGCCAGTGTGAAGGATCCGTTCGGTCATCTGTGGTTCCTGGCCACCCACAAGGAAGACCTGACCGAAGCACAGATCCGCGAACGTGCCGAGGCCCTGTTCAAACAAGGCTGACCCTTTGCAGGAGCGAGCGAGCCCGCTACTGCATCACACTTCATGAACACCCCCTCCACGTTTTTGCCCTTGCCCCGAATGCCGCGTGATTCCAGGATGCAAGCAATTACAAAGAGGAGTCACTCCATGTTCGCCGGATTCCAGAAAGACCAGTGCCACGTCAACGGCGTGGACATCAGCTACCGCAAAGGTGGTACAGGTCCCGGTCTGCTCCTGTTGCACGGGCATCCGCAAACCCACGTCATCTGGCACAAAGTCGCCGAGCAACTGGCTGAACACTTCACCGTGGTGGCCGCCGACCTGCGCGGCTATGGCGACAGCAGCAAGCCACCGGCCAATGACCATCACACCCATTATTCGAAACGGGAAATGGCCCGGGACAACGTCGAACTGATGCAGGCGCTGGGCCTCGACACGTTCTCGGTGCTGGCCCACGACCGTGGTGCCCGCGTGGCCCACCGCCTGGCCCTGGACCACCCGGCGGCCGTGCAACGCCTGGTGCTGCTGGACATTGCCCCGACCCTGTCGATGTACGCGCAGACCAACGAAGCCTTCGCCCGTGCCTACTGGCATTGGTTCTTCCTGATCCGTCCGGCGCCGTTGCCGGAAGCCTTGATCGAGGGCAACCCGGAGCTGTACCTGCGTAGCGTGATGGGCAGTCGCAGCGCCGGGCTCAAGCCGTTCACCGATGAGGCCTTCGCCGAATACCTGCGTTGCCTGAAATTGCCGGGCGCCGCCACGGGCATCTGCGAGGACTACCGGGCTGCCGCCGGTATCGACCTTGAGCACGACCAGGCGGACATCGACGCCGGCAATCACCTGAACCTGCCGTTACTGGTGATGTGGGGCGCCGAAGGCACTGTCGGGCGCTGCTTCGAGCCGCTCAAGGAATGGCAGAAAGTCGCCACCGACGTGCGTGGCAAGGCCCTGCCGGCCGGCCATTACATCGCCGAAGAAGCCCCTGAGTTGCTGCTGGGCGAAGTCCTGACCTTCCTTCGCTGAGCAGCGCTGTAACCCGGTTCTTCCGCATCGTCGGCATTATCGGCCGGGGAGACACCGATCGGCGCCTTCGCTGCTATCGCGTTCACCACCGGCAAGCAACCGGGCCTGCCGAAAGGTCTGCCCAACCGGTGCTATTCTGGCGGCTCATGCCGCCAGCCCTGTTTGTGATGACTAACAAGAAAGATACCGTGCCCCTACCCGAAGACCTGCGGGTGTTCCTGACCGTGATCCGCAAGGCCGGTTTCGCTGCGGCGGCCGATGAGCTGGGCTTGTCGCCGGCGTATGTCAGCAAGCGCATCCAGATTCTCGAAACCACCTTGGCCACCCGCCTGTTGCACCGCACCAGCCGGCGCATTGCCCTGACCGAAGACGGTGAACGGGTGCAGCGCTGGGCGGTGCGCATCCTCGAAGATTTCCAGCAACTGTCCGATGAACTCTCCGACGCCCATGACCGCCCGCGGGGCCACCTGCATGTGTGCAGCAGCTTCGGTTTCGGTCGCAACCATGTGGCCCCGGCCGTGTCGTTGCTGGCTGAGCAGTACCCGGACCTGGAAATCCGCCTGGACCTGTTCGACCGCGTGGTGGATATCGTCAGCGAAGGCTTCGACCTGGAGATCCGCGTGGGCGACGACATCCCCGGCCAGCACATCGGCCGTCGGCTGGTGAGCAACCGGCGCGTGCTGTGCGCCGCCCCGGCTTACCTGGAGCGGCGCGGCACACCGCAACAGTTGAGCGACCTGGAGCAGCACGACTGCCTGATACTCAAGGAGCGCGATAACGCGTTCGGCATCTGGAACCTGGAGCGCGACGGCACCCAGGAAAGCGTGCGCGTACGCGGGCCGCTGTCGTCGAACAATGGCGAAATTGTGCTGCAGTGGGCATTGGATGGGCGCGGTGTGCTGCTGCGCTCGATGTGGGATGTGAAGCCGCTGTTGGAGCAAGGCAAGCTCGTGCAGCTACTGCACGGTTATACCCAGAGCGCCAACGTGTGGGCGGTGTACCCGACACGGTTGGCGTATTCCGGGAAGCTGCGGGCCTGCGTGGAGTTTTTGCAGGAGCATTTCAAGGGATTGTCGATCTAGCTCAGCCAGGGGTTGGCTTGCAGGTGCCGGCGTTCGAAGGCCTTGATCTCCTCACTGCGCTGCAAGGTGCTGCCGATGGCATCCAGGCCCCGCAACAACGCAGTCTTGCGCAGGGTATCGATCTGGAACGGGATCACCTGGCCATCCGCCAAATGGATCTGCTGGGATTCAAGGTCGACACTGATCTGCGCCTGGTCCGCCTGGCTGACGGTCTTGCCCAGCTGCTGCAACACCGCCTCGTCCAAGGTGATCAACAACACCCCGTTGCGCTGGCAATTGTCATAGAAAATCCCCGCGAAGCTGCTGCCGATCAGCGCGCGGATGCCCATCTGCTTCAAGCCCCATACCGCGTGTTCCCGGCTGGAACCGCAGCCGAAGTTCGGCCCGACCACCATGAACCTCGCACCCTGCCAGGCCGGCTGGTTCAGCACGAACTCGGGGTTGGGCTCGCCGGACGCCAAGAAACGCAGGTCGAAGAACAGCCCGCGGTCCAGGCCGCTGCGGTCGATACCCTTGAGAAACTGTTTGGGCATGATCACATCGGTATCGATATTGGCCGCCAGCATCGGCGCGGCCTTGCCGATGACCAGGGTGAAGGGTTGCAGGCTCATGGGCGCGCTCCAAAGTGGCGGATATCAGTGAGGCGGCCGGTAATGGCAGCGGCGGCGACCATCGCCGGGCTCATCAGGTGAGTGCGTGCGCCCGCGCCCTGGCGGCCTTCGAAGTTGCGGTTGGTGCTGGACGCACAGCGGTCGCCGGGGGCGAGCACATCGTCGTTCATCGCCAGGCACATCGAGCAACCCGACTGACGCCATTCAAAGCCGGCGTCGATAAAAATCGCTGCAAGGCCTTCGGCTTCGGCCTGGTCGCGCACTTCGGTGGAGCCCGGCACGATCATCGCCCGCACGTGTTCAGCGACGCGCTTGCCACGCACCACGCTGGCGGCGTCGCGCAGGTCTTCGATGCGGGCGTTGGTGCAGGAGCCGATGAACGCATGGCTGATAACGATCTCGCTCAACGGCATACCGGCTTCCAGGCCCATGTAGTTGAGGGCGCGGCGCATGTCCTGGCGCAGGATCGGGTCGCTGACGTCCTGCGGGTCGGGCACGCGGGCGCCGATGGGCGCGGCCTGGTCGGGGCTGGTGCCCCAGGTGACCATGGGTTCCAGGGTGCTGGCATCGAGGTGCACTTCCTGGTCGAACACCGCATCGGCATCCGAGTGCAGTTGGCGCCAGCCCACCAGCGCCTGGTCCCACAGCTCGCCTTTCGGCGCACGCGGCTTGCCCTTGAGGTAGGCGAAGACTTTTTCGTCCGGCGCCATGAACGCGCCGCGCGCGCCCGCTTCCACCGCCATGTTGCAGATGGTCATGCGCGCCTCGACGCTCAGCGCATCGATGGTGGAACCACGAAACTCAATGGCATAGCCCGTGGCACCGGAAGCGCCGATCTTGCCGATCAGCGCCATGATCACATCCTTGGACGTCAGGCCGGGTGCCAGGTCGCCCTCAACCGTGACCCGCAGGGTCTTCAGACGCTTGTAGACCAACGTCTGAGAGGCCAGCAGGTGTTCGATCTCCGAGGTGCCGATGCCGAAACCGAAGGCACCGAGGGCGCCGTAGGTGGTGGTGTGGCTGTCACCGGCGGCGATCACCATGCCTGGCAGGATAAAGCCCTGCTCCGGGGCGATTACGTGTTCGATGCCCTGGCGCTTGTCGAGGATGTCCAGCAGCTCGATGCCGAAGTCCCGGCAGTTCTCCGCCAGGTAGGACACCTGCCGCGCCCCGCCTGCGTCTGGCATTGCCGCGATGCGCTTGGGCGTGGTGGGGTTTACATGGTCGACCACGGCCAGCGCCGTGCCTGGGCGCCACACGTTACGCCCGGCCTCGCGCAAGCCGCTGAAGGCCTGGGGGCTGGTGTATTCGTTGATCACCTGGCGGTCGATATAAAGCAGCACATGGCCCTGGTCATCCAGGGGGCACACCGTGTGGGAATCGATGTGTTTGTCGTAGAGGGTTCGGGCAGTCATTTTTCTGGGCTCACTTTTGTCGGCGCTCAACGGTATGCGCCCATCCTACGCAGCCGCCCCGCCCCATCAATGGCGCCTGGGTGAGGGCTTGGAACATGTTTCGTGTTCGATCAAGGCGATAAAACGCCCCGAATGGGAACCTGAAACATTTTCTTTCATATCCGCCTTAGGGATTTCTCATTCTCATCCGTCTTAACTTAGATACAGCCCGTCGCGTCAGCAAAAGCTACGACTGGCCTTTTCCGGGCCTCCATTGCCCTCCTCCGATCAAGACCCTCATTCACATGTCGAAGAAGTCACGCTCCAAACTCTGGTTTCTCGTACATAGCTGGCTGGCATTGCCTATCTGGTTCTTTGTACTGATCGTCTGCGTCACCGGCACCCTGGCGGTGGTCAGCCAGGAGATCGTCTGGCTGGCCAACCCGGATATCCGTGCGAGCAAGCCCTCGGACGATGCCGAACCGCTGAGCTACGACCAGGTGATCGCCGCCATCAAGCGCGATGAACCCCAGGTATATGTGCAGTCGATCAGCCGGCCCGACGAATCGCATTTTGCATTGAGCGTCGACCTCAGCTACCCCGACGGACGCTCGGTGGAGGTCTACGTCAACCCGTACACCGGGGCGATCCAGGGCATCAGCCCCTCCTTCAACTTCCAGCAGTTCACCCGCGCCCTGCATGGCTGGTGGCTGGTGCCGTTCACCAATGGCTACAGCTGGGGCTGGTACCTGGTGTCGGCACTCGGCATCCCGCTGCTGGCGTCGCTGGTCACCGGGCTGGTGGTGTACAAGCGGTTCTGGAAAGGCTTCCTGCGCCCGACCCTGCGGATCCGCCACGGCGCGCGGATTTTCTGGGGGGACTTCCACCGCTTGAGCGGTATCTGGTCGATCTGGTTCATAGCAGTCATCTCCGTTACCGGCATCTGGTTCCTGATCCGGGCGATTTTGGGCGACAACCAGATTTCGATTTCCACCGAACCGGTCATCCCGGTGATTGCCCGGGAGAAGGTGCCGATGTCGGCGCCCGGCGTGCCGGCCCCCATGATTCCGGTGGACGAGGCGATCAAGATCGCCACCCAGCGCATCCCTGGCCTGGAGGCAAGTTTCATCAGCCTGCCGCTCAATGCCTACAGTCACCTGCAGATCGGCGGGCGGGGCTGGTACCCGTTGATGTTCCAGACCGCGCAGATCAACCCCTATGACGGTGAAGTGGCTGCGGCGCACCTGCTGTCCGACCGTTCGAAGCTGGAGTTCGTCACCGAATCCATGCGCCCCCTGCACACCGGCGACTTCGGCGGCATCTGGATCAAGCTGATCTGGGCCTTCTTCGGCCTGATCATGAGCATGATGGTGTTGAGCGGCCTGCTGATCTGGACCAAACGCACCGCCCTGGCCACCCTCAATGCCTTCAAGCGTGAAGCCAAGGCGCAGCACAAACCGGTTTCCCTCCCCGCCCGGCAGGCGCAAACCTCGGAGGCCAACTCATGAGCAAGGTCGCTGCGGTAAAACCATCGCCTCTGCGGGCGCTCTGGCTGAAATGGCGTTTCCATCTCAATGTGCTGCTGTTGCTGGTGCCGCTGGGCTTCATGCCCAAGTACTTCGCCGATGCAGCGCTGTTTCGCGGCGACACCGGCATCGGCGAACGGGTGGCCGGCGACGTACAGGTCGGACCCTGGAGCCTGAAGCTTGCCGAGTTTCGCAATGAAGGCCCGCGCCCCGACCCGGCCGGCCCGATGAAGTTCTTCAACGCGGCCCTGTGCGACAGCTGTGCCAACCAGGTCAAGGCCACCTACCTGCGCATCGGCAAGCCGCGCAGCCTGCGTGCTGCCGGGGTGATCTTCTTCGGTACGCCTTACCGCATGGGCGCCGGCCTGCCGATCCCGGAACGTACGCCCGTCGACGCCGAACTGTGGGTGACCATGGAAGGCTGGGACGGCAGCATGCACCAGGGTTCCATCCCGTTGAGCCAGGCTTCGCCTGCCACGATTGCCTGGCTGAACAAGCAAGGAGTTAAACCATGACTTTGATGCGACTGACCCGCGCCTGCGGCGTCCTGTTGATGGGTGCGGGGTTCAGTACCGTAGCCCTCGCCCACAACCCGATGTGCGAGTGCAAGGAAATCCCCGGTGAGCAGATCCAGTGCAAGGGCGGCTTCTCCGACGGCAGCGGTGCACCCGGCGTGACCCTGGACGTGATCGGCTACGACGAAACCATCCTGGTGCCCGGCAAACTCGGCCAGGACTCGACCCTGACCTTCAAGAAACCGTCCGCCGAGTTCTACGTGCTGTTTGATGCCGGTCCCGGCCACGTAGTGGAAATCGACCAAGCGGATATCCAGCCGCAATGAGTACCACACAGGTTGTACGCCCGGCCGGTGCCGGTCACGAAACCCTCTACGTGCTGCTGTTGTGCCTGATCATCCTCGCGGTGGCCGGCTCGGTAATAGCGCTGCACGGTGAATCCCAGGAAGTCGCGGCGGTGCCCAGCCACCAATTGGACGCGCGCCGCGACCTGAGCGCCGCCGAGCAAGGCATTTACGCTGACCTGCGGGTGACCCTGGATGAAATCCAGCTGTTGCAGCAGGAACAAAGCGCGCTGCCCAGCCCGGCGCAACTGGCCGAAGAAGGCTTTGCGCCGTTTGCCCAGGACGCCAGTTCGGTCAGCCGTGGCGATCACCGCTGGCAACTGTTGGAACCCTCGGCCTACCTGGGCTTGAGCCAGGCGCCAGCGACCAGCGGTTCATTACTGATGCGCGTGCACGGGGCCGAGCCGGACATCTGGCTCAATCGCCAGGCCAACCTCGCCGCTCCCTCCGACCTCTCCGACCAGGCGCTGATCGCAGCCGGCTGGCGGCAGGTGGTCGCGCAATTCGATGCCGGCGTCACCCGCCAGCACCGTCACTGAACGAGAAGACCGATTGCCCATGTCTATTTCATCGCCCCTGTTGCGCCTGTTGCTGGTTGGCCTGTTCAGCCTGATGCTCGCTCCCCTTGCCAATGCCGAGGCAACCAAGCGCCTGCGTATCGGCATCACCCTGCACCCTTATTACAGCTACGTGGCCAATGTCGTCGGCGACAAGGCCGAGGTGGTGCCGCTGATTCCGGCCGGTTTCAACCCGCATGCCTACGAGCCACGCGCCGAAGACATCAAGCGCATCGGCACCCTGGACGTGATCGTGCTCAACGGCGTCGGCCACGATGATTTCGCCGACCGCATGATCGCCACCAGCGAGCGCCCGGACATCCCGGTGATCGAAGCCAACGCCAATGTGCCATTGCTGGCCGCCACCGGTAACGCCGCACGCGGTGCGGGCAAGGTGGTCAACCCGCATACCTTCCTGTCGATCAGCGCATCGATTGCCCAGGTCAACAACATTGCCCGCGAACTGGGCAAGCTCGACCCGGACAACGCCAAGACCTACACCCAGAATGCCCGCGCCTACGGCAAGCGCCTGCGCCAGATGCGTGCCGATGCCCTGGCCAAATTGACCAGCGCACCCAACCCGGACCTGCGCGTGGCCACCGTGCATGCGGCCTACGACTATCTGCTGCGCGAGTTCGGCCTGGAAGTCACCGCCGTGGTCGAACCGGCCCACGGCATCGAGCCAAGCCCCAGCCAGTTGAAGAAAACCATCGACGAACTGCGCGCCCTGGACGTGAAGGTGATCTTCTCGGAGATGGACTTCCCGTCCACCTACGTCGACACCATCCAGCGTGAATCCGGGGTCAAGCTGTACCCGCTGTCGCATATTTCCTACGGCGAATACAGCGCCGAGAAGTACGAAGTGGAAATGACCGGTAACCTCAACACGGTGGTCCGGGCAATTCAGGAGTCCGGAGCATGACGGCGGCGGAACAGCTGAAGGTGGTCAGCGTCGGCCCGACGCTTGAGTTCGACAAGGTGTCGTTGACCCTGGGTCGTACCGCGATCCTCGATGCGGTGAGTTTCCAGGTAAAGCCGGGCAGCATCCATGCGCTGGTCGGCCCCAACGGCGGCGGTAAAAGCTCGCTGATCAAGACCCTGCTCGGGCAGACACCCCATCAGGGTCGGCTGAGCCTGCATTGGCCGGCCGCGCCCGGCACTATCGGCTATGTACCCCAGACCCTGGAGTTTGACCGTGGCTTGCCGATGACCGTGGATGATTTCATGGCTGCCATGTGCCAACGGCGCCCGGCGTTCCTGGGCCTGTCCAGGCACTACGCCGGCGCGATCGGGGACGCACTGGAGCGCGTCGGCATGCAGGACAAACGCAAGCGGCGCATGGGCGCCCTGTCCGGCGGTGAACGCCAGCGTGTGCTGCTGGCCCAGGGGCTGATCCCGGCGCCGCACCTGCTGGTGCTGGATGAGCCGATGTCGGCCCTCGACGAAGCCGGTATCCAGGTGTTCGAGCGCCTGCTCAATGACTGGCGCCTGGCCGGGATCACCGTGCTGTGGATCGAGCATGACCTGGAAGCCGTGGGCCGCCTGGCCGACCGCGTCACCGGCCTGAACCGCCGCGTGCTGTTCGATGCCACGCCCAAGGAGGCGCTGACCCCGGACCGCCTGCTGACCCTGTTCTCCACCCACCCTCGGAGCCCGGCGCAATGAGTTATGAAGCCTTTCGCTTGATGGTCCAGGGCTGGGCCTCTTCTGGCTACCTGCCGGAGGCGCTGGCCTACGGTTTTGTGGTCAACGCCCTGCTCGCCGGTCTGCTGATCGGCCCGGTACTGGGCGGCCTGGGCACGCTGGTGGTGGTCAAGCGCTTCGCATTTTTCTCCGAAGCGGTTGGCCATGCCGCGTTGACCGGCGTGGCAGTCGGGATCCTGCTGGGTGAACCCTATACCGGGCCGTATGGCGCCCTGTTCGGCTACTGCCTGCTGTTCGGCATCCTGCTCAACTACCTGCGCAACCGCACGGGCCTGGCGCCGGACACCTTGATCGGGGTGTTCCTGTCGGTGTCCCTGGCGCTGGGGGCGAGCCTGTTGCTGATCCTGGCCGGCAAGATCAACGTGCATATCCTCGAGAACGTGCTGTTTGGCTCGGTGCTGACGGTCAACGGCTACGATCTGCTGGTGCTGGCGGTTGTCGGTGCGCTGGTGATGGCCCTGGCGCTGCCGCTGTACAACCGCATCATGCTGGCCAGCTTCAATCCGCAGTTGGCCGCTGTGCGCGGCGTCGCCGTGAAAACCCTGGACTACCTGTTCGTGATCCTGGTGACGCTGATCACCGTCGCAGCGGTCAAGGTCATCGGTGCGATCCTGGTGGGGGCGCTGCTGGTGATTCCGGCGGCTGCGGCGCGGCTGTTGAGCCAGTCGCTGAAGGGCTTCTTCTGGGTCTCGGTGGCGATTGCCACAGTCAGCACCCTGTGCGGGATTCTGCTGCCGATCATCTTCGACCTGCCCGTGCCGTCCGGCGCCGCCATCATCCTGGTCGCTGGTATCGCCTTCGCCCTGGCCGCCATCGCGCGCGGCACAGTGCCCAGCCTCAAAGGGAATCTTGGATAATGCGCTCCGTTCTTCATCCCCTGGCCCTGGCCATCGCCTGTATGTTCACCGCGCCGCTGATGGCGGCGCAAGCGGCCAAACCGGCTGCTCATGCCGTAAAACCGGTCAAAGTACTGGCCTCCCTGCCGATTACCTATGGCCTGGCCGACGTGTTGCTCAAAGGCACCGATGTGCAGCTTGAACGCGCCGCCCCGGCCAACCTGCCGGGTTCACGCCAGGTGTCCTACTTCACCGGCCGTGGCGCGCCGGCCCTGAGCAAGTTGGCGCTGGACGCCGACGCCGCCATCGGCCTGCGCTCATTGTGGGCCGATGACCCGCTGTACCCGGTGGCGCGGCGTAGCAATATCCGTATCGTCGAAGTCGACGCCGCCCGCCCGGTGGATGGTGGCTTGCCTGGCATCGCCGTACAGCCGGGCGTTGCCGATGGCCTGAACAGCCAGCCATGGCAGTCGAGCAACAATATGGGGCGCATGGCCGACGTACTGGCTGCCGACCTGAGCCGCCTGGCCCCGGGCGCCAAGCCGAAGATCGACGCCAACCTCGCCGCCCTCAAGCAGCGCCTGCTCAAACTCACCGCCGACAGCGAAGCGCGCCTGGCCAAGGCGGATAACCTGAGTGTGGTCAGCCTGAGCGATCACTTTGCTTATCTGATCAGCAGTTTGAACCTCGAAGCGCTCAGCACCGATGCACGGCCGGATGCCGACTGGACGCCCGAGGCGCTACAGAAACTCACGGCCGAGCTGAAGGACAACGATGTGGCGGTGGTGCTGCATCATCGCCAGCCGAGTGAGGCGGTGACGGCAGCGGTAACGGCAAGTGGCGCCAGGCTGCTGGTGCTGAACGTGGACGGTGCGGAACCGGTGGCGGAGCTGGAAACCAATGTGGACCAGGTGATCAAGGCGCTGACCCCATGACATCCACACCGACATGAATCGCATCATGCCGCCAGAACTCCAGGTCGCAGTCGATCAACCGCTGGTGCTGGTCATAGTTGACCCGGGCGATACGCAAGCCCGGGCTGCCCACCGACACACGCAACGCAGCGGCGGCCTCCACCGGCAGTGACGTCGGCACGATCTCGAAACGCACCCGCCCGTAGTGCAGGTCGTACTTGCGTGCATACAGCTCGGTCATCGACTGATTCAAATCACACGCCAGGATCCCCGGGAAATACTGCGGGTTCAGGTAGTGCTCCACATACAACACCAGGCGCCCATCGATGCGCCGGCCCCGGCAGATCTGGATCACGCTCGACAGTGCCGGCAGCTGCAACCAGGCGCACACCGCCGCCGACGCCGGTTGCAGCCGCGCGGAGATGACCTCGGTGGACGCCACCCGCCCCTGGTCGCTGACCATCGCGTGAAAGTGGCTGCGTTGCATCAGGTTGTAGGCCAACCGTGGCGGCGAGACAAACCAGCCGCGTCGCTCCTCGCGATAAATCTGACCCTGCGCTTCCAGTTGTAACAAGGCTTCCCGCACGGTAATCCGGGTGGTACCGAACAACTCGCTGAGCTTGCGCTCGGCCGGCAGTTTGCTGGCAGGCGGCAACAGGCCGTGGTCGATCTGCTCTTGCAGCGCCAGGCCGATGGATGTCACCGCCTTGATTGCCTCATCACGCATCAACGTTACCTATCTGGACTAGACCAGCACCGACAAGGTGCACAAACCGCTCCGTAAATGGGCTTGCACGGTTGAGTGCCAGCCTAGGTAGTACAGATGACCGACAGATGACAGTCCGTGTGCAGCCGTCGCAGCACACCCTGCAATACGTCGGCCAAGTCCCTTCCCCACGGGCACTTGAGCATGGTCTACGCTGATTCTGCGACAAGCGACATCAGCATTTTAAAAACGACATCGACATGAAACTGTCATCCATCGAGCCTAGATTGGCTCAGGTATTGCTCTGACCTAGACCAACAACACCGCAGAAACAACCGCCGCGTTGAAAACGCCCAAAGGAGCTTCGGATGAAACAGCTTTTCCTGGCATCACTGTTAGGCTCGACCATTGCCATGTGCACCGCCGCCATGGCCGCTGATACCGATCTAAAAACCCTGGAAGCTGCCGCCAAGGCAGAAGGCGCTGTCAACAGCGTCGGCATGCCCGATGACTGGGCCAACTGGAAAGGCACCTGGGAAGACCTGGCCAAGACCTACGGCCTCAAGCACATCGACACCGACATGAGCTCGGCCCAGGAAATCGCCAAGTTCAAGGCTGAAAAAGACAACGCCAGCGCCGACATCGGCGACGTGGGCGCGGCGTTCGGGCCGATTGCAGTGAAGCAGGACGTGACCCAGCCGTACAAACCGTCCACCTGGGCCCAGGTCCCGGATTGGGCGAAAGACAAGGACGGTCACTGGGCCCTGGCCTACACCGGCACCATCGCGTTTATCGTCAACAAGAAGCTGCTGCACGGCTCTGAAGTGCCCACCAGTTGGGCTGACCTGCAAAACGGCAAATACAAGGTCTCCATCGGTGACGTAAGCACTGCGGCGCAAGCGGCCAACGGCGTACTGGCAGCCGCCATTGCCAATAAAGGCGACGAAAAGAACATCGCCCCCGGCCTGCAATTCTTCACCAAGATAGCCCAGCAAGGCCGCCTCTCACTGTCCAACCCGACTATCGCCACAATGGAAAAAGGTGAAGTCGAAGTGGGCGTGGTCTGGGACTTCAACGGCCTGAGCTACAAGGCCAAGATGGCCAACCCGGATGACTACGTGGTGTTGATCCCATCGGATGGCTCGGTGAAATCCGGCTACACCACCCTCATCAACAAATACGCCAAGCACCCGAACGCCGCCAAGCTGACCCGCGAGTACATTTTCAGCGACGCCGGCCAACTCAACCTGGCCAAAGGCAATGCGCGTCCGATCCGTGCTGAAACCGACCTGAAACTGCCGGCCGAGATCGCCAAGAACCTGATCCCGGGCGAGCAGTACACCAAGGCCAACCCGCAGCCGATCAAGGATGCCGATGCCTGGGAAGCCACGTCCAAGAAGCTGCCTCAACTGTGGAACGAGCAAGTCATCGTAGAGATGAAGTAAGCCTGCCACCCCACATTGGACTCCACTGGAGATCCAATGTGGGAGGGGGCTTGCCCCCGATGGCGGTGGATCAGTGACAGATATTCAAACTGACACACCGCTATCGGGGGCAAGCCCCCTCCCACACTTGAACCCAGATGCATCAGGAATATCGAGCCAAGTCCATCGTTGCGGAGCGCCTCCCCCCATGAAGCACAATGTCATCCTTGTCGTGCTCGACGGCCTGAACTTCGAGGTTGCGCGGCACGCCATGGGGCACTTGCAGGCCTATGTCGGCGCAGGACGCGCAGCCCTGTACAAACTGGAATGTGAACTGCCCGCCCTGTCCCGCCCGTTGTACGAATGCATTCTCACCGGTGTACCGCCGATAGATAGCGGCATCGTGCACAACAACGTCTCGCGCCTGTCCAACCAGCGCAGCATCTTCCATTACGCCACCGACGCCGGCCTCACTACCGCGGCGGCGGCTTATCACTGGGTCAGCGAGTTGTATAACCGCACGCCCTTTCTCGCCGCCCGCGACCGTCATACCGACGACCCGGCGCTGGCGATCCAGCACGGGCATTTCTACTGGAATGACCACTACCCGGATTCCCACCTGTTCGCCGACGCCGAAAGCCTGCGCCTCAAGCACGCGCCGAACGTCCTGCTGGTGCACCCGATGAACATCGACGACGCCGGCCACAAGCACGGCCTCGACACCCCGCAGTACCGCAACAGCGCACGCTCGGCCGACATCATCCTGGCCGATTACCTGCACACCTGGCTCGACGCCGGCTACCAGGTAATGGTGACCGCCGACCACGGCATGAACAACGACCGTTCCCACAACGGCCTGCTCCCCGAAGAACGCGAAGTGCCGCTGTTCGTGCTGGGCGCTGCGTTCAGCCTGGACAGCCGCGCCGCACCGAAACAGACCGAGCTGTGCGGCACCGTCTGTGAGCTGCTGGGCGTGCCCCACGACAAACCTGTATGCCGGGAGCTGTTGAAATGAACCGAGGCAAATGGCTGGCGCTGCTGTGCCTGGTGCCTTTCGCACTGTTCTTTATCGTGTTCGAAATCGCCCCGCTGGTATGGGTGCTGATCAACAGCCTGCAAACCGAAGAGGCTGGTTGGGGCCTGGAAAACTTCACGCGCATCTTCAGCTCGAAGTTCTACCTGCAAGCCATCCAGTTCAGCCTGGAGATCAGCTTCTACTCCAGCGTGTTCGGCATCATCATCGCCACCCTCGGCAGTTACTCCCTGCGTCGGGTGGATTCGCCGCTGCGCAACTTCGTCACCGCCTTTGCCAACATGACCAGCAACTTTGCCGGCGTGCCCCTGGCCTTCGCCTTCATCATCCTGTTGGGCTTCAACGGCAGCATTACGATCATGCTCAAGCAGGCGGGGATCATTCAGGACTTCAACCTGTATTCGAAGACCGGGTTGATCATCCTCTACACCTATTTCCAGATTCCCCTCGGTGTACTGCTGCTGTACCCGGCCTTCGATGCGCTGCGCGAGGACTGGCGTGAGTCGGCGTCGCTGCTGGGTGCCAACGGTTGGCAGTTCTGGCGACACATCGGCTTGCCGGTGCTCACCCCGGCCCTGCTCGGCACCTTTGTGATCCTGCTGGCCAACGCCCTTGGGGCCTATGCCACGGTGTATGCGCTGACCACCGGCAACTTCAACGTGCTGCCGATCCGCATCGCGGGCCTGGTCTCCGGTGACGTGTCCCTCGACCCGAACCTGGCCAGTGCCCTGGCCGTGGTGCTGGTGGCCCTGATGACCGTGGTCACCGTGGTCCATCAACTGCTGCTCAAGAGGAGCTACCATGTCTCGCGCTGAAGCCGGCCAGGCCTCCCTCTACCACCGCGTGGTGGTGTGCCTGTTGTTTGCGATCCTGGTGCTGCCGCTGATCGGCACCTTCGTCTATTCCATCGCCAGCAGTTGGTCGGCAACGATCCTGCCCGCTGGTTTCACGGTGAAATGGTATGTACAGCTGTGGAGCGACCCGCGCTTCCTGATGGCCTTCGGGCAATCGTTGCTGGTGTGCGTGGGCGCCTTGGTGCTGTCGGTGGTGCTGATTTTGCCGCTGCTGTTCGTGGTGCATTACCACTTTCCCAAACTCGACGCGCTGATGAACATCCTGATCCTGCTGCCCTTCGCGGTGCCGCCCGTGGTGTCGTCGGTGGGCCTGCTGCAATTGTATGGCTCAGGTCCCTTTGCGATGGTGGGCACGCCGTGGATTTTGATCGGCTGCTACTTCACCGTGGCACTGCCGTTCATGTACCGGGCGATCACCAACAACCTGCAGGCGATCAACCTGCGCGACCTGATGGACGCCTCCCAACTGCTCGGTGCCAGCACCTGGCAGGCGGCGATCCTGGTGGTGCTGCCCAACCTGCGCAAAGGCTTGATGGTGGCGCTGTTGCTGTCGTTCTCGTTCCTGTTCGGTGAGTTCGTGTTCGCCAATATCCTCGTGGGTACGCGCTACGAAACGCTGCAGGTCTACCTGAACAACATGCGCAACAGCAGCGGCCACTTCACCAGTGCCGTCGTGATTTCCTACTTCTTCTTTGTGCTGGTGCTGACCTGGGCCGCCAATATCTTGAACAAGGACAAAAGCCAATGAGCTTCGTCAGCGTCCAACACCTGCAAAAAGGCTACGCCGGCACCCCGGTGTTCAGTGACATCAACTGCGAAATCGCCAAGGGCGAGTTCGTCACCCTGCTCGGCCCGTCCGGTTGCGGCAAGTCCACGCTGCTGCGCTGCATCGCCGGGCTGACCTCGGTGGACAGTGGCAAAATCCTGCTGGATGGCCAGGACATCGTCCCGCTGAGCCCGCAGAAACGCCATATCGGCATGGTGTTCCAGAGCTATGCGCTGTTCCCCAACATGACCGTGGAACAGAACGTCGCCTTCGGCCTGCGCATGCAGAAGGTCAACGCCGACGACAGCCACAAGCGCGTGCAGGAAGTGCTGCAACTGGTGGAACTCAAGGAGCTCGCCGGCCGCTACCCGCACCAGATGTCCGGCGGCCAGTGCCAGCGCGTGGCCCTCGCCCGCTCCCTGGTCACGCGCCCGCGCCTGTTGCTGCTGGATGAACCGCTGTCGGCACTGGATGCGCGAATCCGTAAGCACCTGCGCGAGCAGATCCGCCAGATCCAGCGCGAGCTGGGGCTGACCACGATCTTTGTGACCCATGACCAGGAAGAAGCCCTGACCATGTCCGACCGGATCTTCCTGATGAACCAGGGCAAGATCGTGCAGAGCGGTGATGCCGAGACCCTCTACACCGCGCCGGTGGACGTGTTCGCCGCCGGTTTCATCGGCAACTACAACCTGCTGGACGCCGACAAGGCCACCCAGTTGCTGCAACGCCCGATCAACAGCCGTATCGCCATTCGCCCGGAGGCCATCGAGCTGAGCCGCAATGGCGAGTTGGACGCCTTGGTTCGCAGCCACAGCCTGCTGGGCAACGTGATTCGCTACCGCATCGAAGCGCGCGGCGTGGAACTGGTGGTGGACGTGCTCAACCGCTCGGCTGACGACTTGCACCCGGATGGGCAACGCCTGGCACTTTCCATCGACCCCAGCGCCCTGTGTGAAGTAGCCTGAGCAGCGACGATTATTGAGAGAGCGTGACGGATGGCATTGGTAATTTTTGATCTGGACGACACCCTGATCCATGGCGACTGCGCCACCCTGTGGAGCGAGCAGATGGGCCGCCTGGGCTGGGTCGACCCTGAGTCGTTCATGCGCAGGAACAACGAGCTGATGGACGCCTACAGCCAGGGCCAGTTGAAGATGGAAGACTTCATGGACTTCAGCCTCGAGCCGATGATCGGCCGCACGCCGGAGGAAATCGAGCACTTGGTAGAGCCGTGGGTCGAGGATGTGATCGAGCCGCTGATCTATAGCGACGCCACCAAGACCATTGCCCGCCACCGTGCGAATGGCGACCGGATCCTGGTGATCTCCGCCTCGGGCACGCACCTGGTTACGCCGATTGCGGCGCGGATTGGCATTGATGAAGTGCTGGGGATTGAGCTTGAAGTAAAGCACGGCGTGTACAGCGGCCATACTCAGGGTGTATTGACCTACCGTGAAGGCAAGATCACGCGTTTACTGGAATGGCTGGCGCAGGAAGGTGAAACACTGGACGGTGCGTACTTCTATTCGGATTCGCGCAATGATTTGCCGTTGCTGCTGAAGGTGGAGCATCCACAAGTGGTCAATCCGGACCCGGTGCTGCGCGAGCATGCCGAAAAAGCCGGCTGGCCGATCCATCACTGGATCTGATTGAACCGAGATCAAAAATGTGGGAGGGGGCTTGCCCCCTCCCACATTATTAAACGCATTACAATTCAGCTCAGGCTTTCGTCAATCACCAACACCAACTTCCCGGAAATCCGGTTGGTCGCCAACTCGGCAAACGCCGCTTCGGCATCCCTGATCGCAAAGGTCCTGGCCAACTGCGGGCTCAGCCGCCCTTCAACAAACAGCGGCCATACATGCTGGCTCAAGTCGCTGAGCAGGTCGGCCTTGAACTGATCACTGCGGCTGCGCAAGGTCGAGCCCAGCAACTGAATGCGCTTGCCCAGCACCTGGGCCAGGTCCAGTTGCGCGTCACGCCCGCCCATCAAGCCGATCAACACCCAACGACCATCGAGGGCCAGCAGCTTGAGGTCCAGCGCCGCATAGTTGCCACCGACCGGGTCGAGGATCACATCGAACGGACCGAAATCCCGCAACCCTTCGATGCCGTCGGTACGCACCACGCCGCCCTGTGCGCCGAGCTCCTCGCAATAGGTCAGGCGCTCTGCCGAGCCGACGCTGACCCAGCACGGGCTGCCAAACGCCTTGCACAACTGGATCGCCGCCGAGCCCACGCCGCTGGCGCCGGCATGCAGCAGTACCTTTTCACCGGGCTTGAGGCCCGCCAACTGGAACAGATTCAGCCACGCCGCGCTGTACACCTCGGGCAGCGCCGCCGCTTCGACCAGCGACAGGCCTTCCGGCACCGGCAGCACATGGCGCGCATCCACCACCACTTCTTCGGCCATGCCGCCACCGGCGAGCAGTGCGCAAACCCGGTCACCGACTTGCCAGGACGAGCCGGCGCCCACTTCGCTGATCACCCCGGAACACTCCAGACCCAGCACGTGGCTGGCACCCGGCGGCGGCGGATAGAGCCCCGCCCGCTGTAATAAATCGGCGCGATTGAGGCCCGCTGCCGCCACACGAATACGAACTTGCCCTACATCGCAAGTAGGACCGGGTTCTTCCAACCACTCCACATGACCGTCAACGCCTTGCAATGCTTTCACAGTGCCTCCATAGTGAGTCTGGACTGAGCCCGTAGCTGTATCGCCGGGCTTTTTGCATTATGCGACCGGACCATATGGAACCGGCTCCCTCAAAGACGGCCTAATATGCGTTATCAATTGCCCCCGCGTCGAATCAGCATGAAGCATCTGTTCCCCAGCACCGCCCTCGCTCTATTCATTGGTCTCGGCTTCGCGTCGATGTCGACCAATACGTTCGCAGCCAACAGCTGGGACAATCTTCAACCTGATCGCGATGAGGTGATTGCCAGCCTTAACGTCGTCGAGTTGCTCAAGCGCCATCACTACAGCAAGCCGCCGCTGGACGACGCTCGCTCGGTGATCATCTACGACAGCTACCTCAAGCTGCTGGACCCGTCGCGCAGCTACTTCCTGGCCAGCGATATCGCTGAGTTCGACAAGTGGAAGACCCAGTTCGACGACTTCCTCAAGAGCGGCGACCTGCAGCCCGCGTTCACCATCTACAAGCGTTACCTGGACCGCGTCAAAGCGCGTCTGGACTTCGCCCTGGGTGAGCTGGACAAAGGCGTCGACAAGCTCGACTTCACCCAGAAGGAAAACCTTCTGGTGGACCGCAAGGACGCGCCTTGGCTGACCAGCACCGCCGCGCTTGACGACCTGTGGCGCAAACGCGTCAAGGACGAAGTGCTGCGCCTGAAGATCGCCGGCAAAGAGCCCAAGGCCATCCAGGAGCTGTTGACCAAGCGCTATAAGAATCAGTTGGCGCGCCTGGACCAGACCCGTGCCGAAGATATCTTCCAGGCCTACATCAACACCTTCGCGATGTCCTACGACCCGCACACCAATTATCTGTCGCCAGATAACGCGGAAAATTTTGATATCAACATGAGTCTGTCGCTGGAAGGCATCGGTGCCGTCCTGCAAAGCGACAATGACCAGGTCAAGATCGTGCGCCTGGTACCGGCAGGCCCGGCCGACAAGACCAAGCAGGTCGCTCCGGCCGACAAGATCATCGGCGTGGCCCAGGGCGACAAAGAGATGGTCGACGTGGTCGGTTGGCGCCTGGACGAAGTGGTCAAGCTGATCCGTGGGCCGAAAGGCAGCGTGGTGCGCCTGGAAGTGATTCCGCACACCAATGCGCCGAACGACCAGACCAGCAAGATCGTGTCCATCACCCGTGAAGCGGTGAAGCTCGAAGACCAGGCTGTGCAAAAGAAAATCCTCAACCTCAAGCAGGATGGCAAGGACTACAAGCTGGGCGTGATTGAGATCCCGGCCTTCTACCTGGACTTCAAGGCCTTCCGGGCCGGCGACCCGGACTACAAGTCCACCACCCGCGACGTGAAGAAAATCCTCACCGAACTGCAGAAGGAAAAAGTCGACGGCGTGGTCATCGACCTGCGCAACAACGGCGGCGGCTCCCTGCAGGAAGCTACCGAGCTGACCAGCCTGTTTATCGACAAAGGCCCGACCGTGCTGGTCCGCAACGCTGATGGCCGTGTCGACGTGCTGGAAGACGAGAACCCGGGCGCCTTCTACAAAGGCCCGATGGCCTTGCTGGTCAACCGCCTCTCGGCCTCGGCCTCGGAGATTTTCGCCGGCGCCATGCAGGACTACCACCGCGCCTTGATCATCGGCGGCCAGACTTTCGGCAAAGGCACCGTGCAGACCATCCAGCCGCTGAACCATGGCGAGCTGAAACTGACGCTGGCCAAGTTCTACCGGGTTTCCGGGCAGAGCACCCAGCACCAGGGCGTACTGCCGGACATCGATTTCCCGTCGATCATCGACACCAAGGAAATCGGCGAAAGCGCCCTGCCGGAAGCCATGCCGTGGGACACCATCCGCCCTGCGATCAAGCCGGCGTCGGATCCGTTCAAGCCGTTCCTGGCGCAGTTGAAAGCCGACCACGACACCCGCTCCGCCAAGGATGCCGAGTTCGTGTTCATCCGCGACAAGCTGGCCCTGGCCAAGAAGTTGATGGAAGAAAAAACCGTCAGCCTCAACGAAGTGGATCGTCGCGCGCAGCATGCCGACATCGAAAACAAGCAACTCGTACTGGAAAACATCCGCCGCAAGGCCAAGGGTGAGGATCCACTCAAGGAGCTGAAGAAAGAAGACGAAGATGCGCTGCCGACCGAAGCGGAAAAAACCAAGCCGGAAGACGACGCCTACCTGGCCGAGACCGGCCGGATCCTGCTGGACTACCTGAAGATCAGCAAGCAGGTGGCCAAGCAGTAAATGATGGCGATTTAATGTGATCGCTCCTTGGAGTGTCATCATATAGACATCATTCTGTCGTGAAATGAAGGACCGCAGGTTTCAAGCCTGCGGTCCTTTTTTTTCGATCGAGATCGCCATGACCATGACCGAACAGCTGAATGCATTGGGCTCTATCCTGGCTCAAGGCAGTTTGCACAGCCTGTTCCAACCGATCATCTGCCTGTCTGAACGGCGCATTCTCGGCTACGAAGCCCTCAGCCGCGGCCCGTCCAACAGCCCGCTGCACTCCCCCGTCGCCCTGTTCTCCGTGGCCAGCCAGGCCGGACGCCTGAGTGAACTGGAGATCGCCTGCCGCGAAAGCGCGTGCCGGCGCTTCAGCGAGCAGAAGCTACCGGGCAAGCTGTTCCTCAACGTCTCGCCTCAATCCCTGATGGAAACCGCGCACCAACCGGGACGCACCCTGCAACTGCTGCATGACTACGGCATTCCACCGAGCCAGGTGGTGATCGAACTCACCGAACAAACCCCCACCAACGATATCGACCTGTTGCAAACCGCCCTGCATCACTACCGCAACATGGGCTTCTCGATTGCCCTGGATGACCTGGGCGCCGGTTATTCCAGCCTGCGCTTGTGGTCGGAGCTGCGTCCGGATTACGTGAAGATCGACCGGCACTTTATCGACGGTATCCATCAGGATGCGCTCAAACGCGAGTTTGTCGGCTCCATCCTGCAGATCGCCAAGGCGTCACGCGCCCAGGTGATTGCCGAAGGCATTGAGTTGCACGAGGAGTTGGCGGTGCTGACGGAAATGGGTGTGGACCTGGTCCAGGGCTACCTGCTCTGCCGACCACAGGAGCAACCGCCGCAGGAAGCCCGCCTGATGCTGCCCAAGCCCGACAGTTCCAATGTGGCACTGAACGATGAAGGCAGCGACCTCAGCGCCCTGCTGAGCGAACAGCCGGCGGTGGACCAGGATACCGCCACCGCCCAGGTACTCGAAGCGTTCCGCCGCCAGGCCAACCTCAATTCCCTGGCGGTGCTGGACGGGCGTGGGCACCCGATCGGTATTGTGCACCGGCATTCGCTGTCGGATGCGCTGCTCAAGCCGTTCGCCACCGACCTGTTTGCACGCAAGCCCATCAGCCGCCTGATGAGCACCGACTTCCTGGCGGTGGAGTTGAGCCAGTCGCTGCAACAGGTCAGCCGCCTGCTCACCAGCCGTGCGCGGCAACGTATCGAAGAAGACTTCATCATCACCCTCAATGGCGATTACCTGGGTCTGGGCCGGGTGATCGATGTGCTCAAGCTGATCACCGAACGGAAAATCCAGCAGGCGCGCTACGCCAATCCACTGACCCTGCTACCCGGCAACGTGCCGATCCAGCAGTGCCTCACACGTCTTCTGCAACAGCAGCGCGAGTCGGTGATCTGCTACGTGGATATCGACAGTTTCAAGCCGTTCAACGACATCTACGGCTATGGGCGTGGGGATGAGGTGTTGCTGTGCCTGGCGCAGTGCCTGAACGACCGGGTCGATCCCAGCCGTGACTTTGTCGGGCATATCGGCGGTGATGACTTTTTGCTGGTGCTCGGCCCGCAGGACTGGCGCAAGCGGCTCAACCAGCTGCTGGATGACTTCCACACCCAATGCCGGCGCTTCTACCGCGCCGAGCATCTGGAGGCCGGCTGTTTCGTGGCGTTGAACCGCCAGGGCGTGCGCCAGGAGTTTGCACTGCTGTCGCTGTCCATCGGGGTGGTGCATTTGTATCCACAGGCCTGTGGACAACTCGATGCCAGCCAGTTGGCGGAGTTGGCGTCGCAAGCCAAACACCATGCCAAGGATATGGCTGGCTACAGCATCCATGTGATCGACAGCATGGACGCACTGCCCCAGGCGCTTTAAGCCTCGGCGGACTCGGGATACTCGTATTCAAACACCCGCACCACTTCCGAAGCGTGCCAGGAGGCGGCGGCCACGCCATCGGACGGCCCGCTGAAACGCCCCAGGCGCTCCACGCACTCGAAGAAACCGGTACGCGGCAAACGGCTGGCACCCTGGCTGATCACCAGCGAGCTGCGCAATGGCTGCTCGGCCTTGGCGTCCAGCGCTGCCAGGTGTTCCAGGGCAGCGGCCAGGGTTTGCATGGCAGGGGTGGGAAATTGCAGGCGCTCCAACAGCGCGCGGTAGGTCAGCAAATGGCGCTGGCGGCGCGCCTGGTCCAGTTCGTTGAGTAACCCATCCCAGTGTTGACGGCTGATACGTAGGCTCAAGATTCATCCCTCCAACCTGCAACGCCCAATTCCCAGGCCAGGCTGCGGCGGATCGCGGCATCCGGCTGGCGTTCACCACTTTCAATCAATCCAAGATATGACGGGCTGATGCCCACGGTGCGGGCCAGGGTCTCGATCGCCAGGCCTTTGGCTTCGCGCAAGCCGCGCAGGTCGGCGAGCAGGCGCAGATCCTGCGCAGGGGCGGCTTGGGCAGTCGATACGGAAGGAGGTGGCGTAGGCTGTTGCTGACCGGCCGCTTTTAGCAACGCCTGGTACTGATCCCATGGCAACACCGCGTATTCGGGTTCGCCATTGCGTGAAATTATCTGAATATCCATGACTGCCCCGTAGGATAACTGCACTTACTAAGTAAGCTCTTTCCTTAGGAGTGTAATCCTAACAGCCACAAAGGTCGCAGGGGATAGCCAGGTCATGGGTTTTTTTGCGGGTTTTCCTGGGCCAGCAGCGCGGGCGTCGCAGGCAGCCGCTCAACCACGGCGAGCTTTTCCGGACGCTGGGCGTCGCGCCAGGCGCGAAACGCGTTCAGTTCGCCGTCCAGGGTCTTCATGACCCATGCCAGCACGGCAATGTCGTCGAGCATGCCGAACATGGGGATAAAGTCGGGGATCGCATCAATCGGGCTGAGGAAATACATCAGCCCCGCCACCACCGAGATCAGCGCCTTGGGGCTGATGGCCCGGTACTCACCGCGCCAGTAAGCCAGGCACAGGGCCTGGAGCAACCTGAGATCATCCTTGAGCTTGCCCAGGCGATTGCCTTGGCTCGAGCCTTTAGCAGCGACCGCGAACAATAGCGTAGGCAAGCGTCCGCGACCCAGAAGGCGTGCGGCCATGGGCAGGAAACGGGTGAAATTGAACGGTGGTTTCATTCGTCACTCCAGTTCCATATGACATAAAAGGTTATCCACACAAATTGTGGATAACCTTGTGAACAGAGCCTGTTTTCCGGGCTGAAAGCCACGTAATACAAGGCTTGCAGTCAGATCGGGCGTTTTTTGCGCACTGAAAAAAAACCCAAGATTTCATTGACTTGGCGTTGATGTGCGGCTACCCGTACTCGAGTCTTATATCAGACTGTTGCAGGTTGCAGACGTTCGTTTGAATTCGCCGGGCTCTGATGTGGGAGAGGGCTTGCTGACCACAGAAACAACAACGCCCCGTCGAGACGGGGCGTTGTATGTTCAGGCGCCGATTACTTCTTGGCGGCTGGTGCAGCAGGCGCGTCAGCCTTGGCTGGGTCCTTGATGGCCAGCAGTTCCAGGTCGAAGACCAGCACGGAGTTGGCTGGAATCGCCGGGCTCGGGCTCTGCGCGCCGTAGGCCAGGTCGGAAGGAATGTACAACTCGACCTTCTCGCCCACGTGCATCAGTTGCAGGCCTTCGACCCAACCCGGAATCACACCGCTGACCGGCAGGTCAATCGGGCTGCCGCGATCCACGGAGCTGTCAAAGGTGGTGCCGTTGGTGAGCTTGCCGGTGTAGTGAACAGTCACCACGTCGGTCGGCTTGGGCTGGGCGCCATCGCCCTTCTTCACGATCTTGTACTGCAGACCGGAAGCGGTGGTGACGACGCCGTCTTTCTTGGCATTGTCTTCGAGGAATTTCTTGCCGGCGGCTGCCGACTCTTCGCTCATCTTGGTCATGCGTTCTTCAGCACGCTTCTGCAGTGCGGCAAACGCTTCAACCAGTTCGTCGTCTTTGAGCTTCTGCTCTTTTTTGCCGACGGCATCTTCGATGCCCTGGGCTACCGCTTTGGAATCCAGGTCATCCATGCCTTCTTGGGCAAGGCTCTTGCCCATGTTCAGGCCGATACCGTAGGAAGCTTTCTGCGCCGGGGTTTTCAGCTCTACGCTGGTCTGCGAATCACAACCCGCAAGTACCAGGCTAACCAGGGCCACCGCCGCCGCCAACCGATGCTGTTTCATGCTATTTCCTTGTTCATGCGCCAAAAGGGCATTCGAATAAAGTCGCGAGCTTATCAGGCGGCCACGACCAATGGCTACCGGCATGTGAGCAGGAAACTTCCGATAAGTTCACGTGTTTAAAAGCATTTTCATTCATGATGCAGGGCCGCGACGGGTCGTGGAGCCACCTACTACCAGGCTCATGGCCACTTGCCGCCCTTGTGGCGTAGTGGCATAACAACGCGACCACTCGACAAGGCCGAGACAAGGATAGCCATCTTGCGCATTTTTTCCCGTGTTTTACTCCTGATATTCGCCATGTTGGCCCTGGTGCTGGCCGTGGTGCTCTATTACACCATCAACCCCAAGCTGCCGGACTACGTGCCTGTGGAGCAGGTCCACTACCAGGACCAATGGAGTGCCGCCGACCGCCAGACCTATTACTTCACGCCCCAGGGCACGCAAGTGAAAGGCCTGCACTACGACTGGTTCACCGCCCTCGAACTGCCGTTTTCCGAGCAACGTTTTGCCACGCCCGACTACCTGGCGCGCTTCGGTTTCCTGGTCGACCCCAGGCAGGTGCCCACCGTGCAAAACCCCGGCAACTTGCCCGTGGGTTTCGCCCGGCATAAAAACGCCGGCAGCAACGTTGAATACCTGGATATCACCTGCGCCGCCTGCCATACCGGCGAGCTGCACTTCAAAGGCCAGGCCCTGCGCATCGACGGCGGCTCGGCCCAGCATGTACTGCCCTCCAGCGTTCCGACCCTGCGCGGCGGCAGTTTCGGCCAGGCGTTGGTCGCCAGCCTCGCCGCCACCTACTACAACCCGTGGAAGTTCGAGCGTTTTGCCCGCCAAGTGCTCGGCGATCGCTACGACGCCGAACACAAACAACTGCGCCAGGACTTCAAGCAATCGCTGAACCAGTTCCTCAAGGTGGCCTGGAATGACACCCATCGCGGCCTCTACCCCACCGAGGAAGGCCCGGGCCGCACCGACGCGTTTGGCCGTATCGCCAACGCCAGCTTTGGCGATGCGATTTCCCCCGACAATTATCGCGTCGCCAACGCGCCGGTGGACTACCCGCAGTTGTGGGACATCTGGACTTTCGATTGGGTGCAATGGAACGGTTCGGCCCAGCAACCCATGGCGCGCAATATCGGTGAGGCCCTGGGTGTCGGCGCCACGCTGAGCTTTTTCGACGCCGCCGGCCAGCCGCTCCAGGGCGATGCACGTTACCCGTCCAGCGTCCGCGTGCGTGACCTCAACCTCATCGAAGAAACCCTGCAACGCCTCAAGCCGCCGACCTGGCCCGAGGAGCTGTTCGGCGCCATCGACAAGCCCCTCGCCGCCCAGGGCCGTGCACTGTTCGCGGAAAACTGCGCCGGCTGCCATGTGCCCAGCGTCACCCAGGAACACGGCCGCCCGGTGCAGGCGCTTAAAATGCTGCCGGTGGACTACATCGGCACCGACCCCGGTACTGCCAGCAACATTGCCGACCAACGCTACGACCTCAGCGCCCTGCAATGGGACCCGGCGGAACTGGCCACACTCAACGTCGAGCTGCACCCGACGCCGACCGAACCGCTGGACGTGAAAAAGATGTCCGTGGCCAAGGGCCTGGCCTACGTCACCGCCTTTGTCGAAGAGCATGCCTACCGTGCCGCCGGCGTGACCCCGGCCGAGCGTCCGCGCCTGGATGGCTACGGCTTGCCCATCGGCGTGCGCGAGCTGCGGGCCTATAAGGCGCGGCCATTGGCTGGCGTATGGGCTACGCCGCCGTTCCTGCACAACGGTTCGGTGCCGACGATCTATCAATTGCTCTCGCCTCAGGACGAGCGCAGCACCACCTTCTATAAAGGCACCTTCAACTACGATCCGCGTCATCTGGGCTTCGAGACCGGTGCGTTCAAGAATGCCTTCCTGTTCGATACCAAAATCACCGGCAACCACAACAGCGGCCACGAATTCCGTGCCGGGCAACGTGGCAATGGCGTGATCGGCCGTTACCTGCAACCGCAGGAACGCTGGGCGCTGCTGGAATACCTCAAAGTGCTGGGCGGCCCGCTGGAGCAACAACTGCCATGATGATTCGATCCCCCTACGACCGACCTTCCCTGCTCGCCCGCCTGTGGCTGCGCATGGGTGCGTTTCTCGGCAAGACCTTAGTCTGGCTGGTGGGCCTCGGCCTGCTCGGCTGGCTGGCCGCCACCGCCTGGTATGCCTGGCAGCACAGCGGGCCGGTATCACCGAATGAGCAGGTTCCGCCCGGCGAAGCGGCGATGACCCAGGGCATCATCCAGACGGCGGTGCGCATCGTCGACCAGCACCGCGAAGGCACGCGCTATCTGCGCGACGCCCACGCCAAGGCCCATGGCTGCGTGAAGGCCGAAGTCAGCGTAATGGCCGACCTCGATCCGGCGCTGCGCCAGGGCGTGTTTGCCGAGCCGGGCAAGACCTGGCAGGCGCTGATACGGCTGTCCAACGGCAACGCCTACCCGCAGTTCGACAGCATCCGCGATGCACGGGGCATGGCGCTCAAGCTGTTGGACGTGCCGGGCAAGCAACTGCTGGCCGACCAGCAGACCCGCACCGAACAGGACTTCGTGATGTTCAGCCATCCGAACTTCTTTGTCAGTGATGTGGCGGAGTACGCACAGAACATCGGCGCCCAGGCGGATGGCAAGAAAGTCCTGGCGTTCTTCCCCAAGGTCGACCCGCGTACCTGGCAGGTCCGTCACCTGTTCATCGCCCTCGCCACCCTGGCGCCGGCACCGGCGAGCCCGACACAGACCACGTACTTTTCGGTCTCGCCCTACAAGTTCGGCGCGGCCAACGCCAAGTTCCGCGTGGCCCCCGACCCACAGAGTTGCCCGGAATACGCACTGCCCAAACAGAATCAGGACCTGCCGAATTTCCTGCGCAGCGCCTTGAGCCAGCAGTTGTCTACCGATCGCGTGCCGGCGTGTTTCGTGCTGCAGATCCAGCGGCAGAACCCGCAGAAATTCATGCCCATTGAAGACACCAGCATCGAGTGGAAGGAAAGCGACGCGCCGTATGAGACGGTGGCCAAGGTGCGGATCCCGGCGCAGGACTTCGATACCCCCGAGCAGAACCTGGCGTGCGACAACCAGTCGTTCAACCCCTGGTTCGGCGTAGCAGAGCATCGCCCCATCGGCGGCATCAACCGCTTGCGCAAGGCGGTGTATGAAGCGGTCAGCGATTACCGCCACAGCCGCAACGCCCCGTAAAAAGTGCGTAACAATAGGCCCGCCCGCATAAGGATTGCGTCGGGTCTATTGAGCCGCTTTCTCCCCGCCTCTACCGTGAAGTCCTACTCCATCACCTGTAGGAAACCACCGTGGAAAGCTCAACCCTCGGCATGCTCGTACTCACCCTGATTGCAGTGTTCGGCACCGCGTCTTTTTGTTTCGAGCACTTGGCGACGCGTCAGACCCGCAAGAAAAAAACCGGCCAACGTTGACCTTAAGCCCGATCACTCGACCTCGGCAGCCTTGGCCAGTAACCATTGACGAAAACTGCGCGCAGCCGACGGCGGGTTGCGGTGGTGGGGTTGCATCAGATGCAGGCGGCCCCGGCTGTGCATGGTGTGAGGCAAGGCCATTTGCAGGCGCCCGGACGCCAGATCGTCTTCCAGCAGACTCTTCCAGCCCAGTGCGACGCCGTGGCCCATCACCGCCGACTGCATCAGCAGTTGATAGCTGTTGGTCCGCAACGCGTGGCGCGGGGTGTAATAGTCGGCACCGGCATCGGTGAACCAATCGGCCCAGGTCAGCCAATCGTGGTAGTGGTCCTCCACGATCAGCAAGGTGTGGGCGTGCAGCAAATGGTGTATATCGCGAATCGGGCCGTGGTGTTCGAGGTAGACCGGGCTGCACACGGTGATGACCTGCTCGCTATCGAACACCGGCGAGAGCTCGAGGCCGTGGGGCGCGGCCAGTTCATCCAAGTGATAGAACAGGCCCAGGTCATATTCACTGACGTCCAGATGGCTGGGGCTTTCGCTGCACAGGATGCGAATGTCCAGGTCCGGGTGTTCGCGCTGGAATTGCGGTAACAGGCCGGCGAGCCAGATCGTACTGATGGTGGGCGTGCTGGCCAGGGTCAACTGGCGGTCGGCGCCACGCCGACGCAACTCGGCGGACTCGCGATCCAGCTCGCGCAACAGACGCTGGATGGTACGGAAGTAACGCACACCGGCGGGCGTCAGGCTCAGGCCCTGGGCCAGTCGATAAAACAGCGGGCGGGCCAGGTCTTCTTCAAGGCGCTTG
Organism: Pseudomonas sp. DR208; assembly: GCF_019823005.1. Taxonomy (NCBI): domain Bacteria; kingdom Pseudomonadati; phylum Pseudomonadota; class Gammaproteobacteria; order Pseudomonadales; family Pseudomonadaceae; genus Pseudomonas; species Pseudomonas sp. DR208. The sequence goes on along the minus strand of NZ_CP081944.1, from coordinate 2,319,548 downwards.
ACCTGGCGGCTGACCGCGCTCTGGGTCAGGTTCAGTTCATGGGCGGCCTGGGTAAAGCTCAAATGGCGGGCAGCCGCTTCGAACGTCTGCAAGCAGTTGAGCGGTGGAAGATCGACGTTTCGGCGCGACATGAACAGTTCCATTGGCAATGGCGAGCCCGAGTTGCCCCAGGCCCGCAGCGATCACGATGGCAAGCATCCTGCCAGTTGCCCGCTTACAGCGCGACCCTCGCCACGCGCTTGCTCCATTGCCGACGATGTTCCAACTGGCCCTGTTCCCAGGCGGTCTGCTCCGCTTCGATGTAGAACCACTCGGCATCGGCGTGCACGCTCAAATGGCTTTCCACCTCCACGGCCCACTGGTCACGGCCGACGCGGTAGTGCCATTCGATATCCGCCCGCGTCGACAGCGGGTCCCAAGGCAAGGTGCGATATTGCTCGGTGCAACGCTGGTCCACCGACAAGCCGTGATCGGTAAACCGTACCGCGCCCAGGTCGTCTTCGATCTTCACGCAGACTTCGCCACTGCCCACATCTTCGATCAGGGTGCGTTTCGGCGCAGCGGCGCGTAGGACTTCCATCGCCACTGGCGTCGCCGATTGCGGCGCCTCGAACGGGCAGTCCACCGCCGCACCGGTGAACACCGGCAGTTGCAGGCTTTGCAGGGTCGGCAGCAAGGTCAACGTGGTCAGCTCGCGACTCGGCCACAGCAACGGGAAACTGCCGGTGCTCAGGGCCAGGCGCAGACGGTAGCCGGCCGGCAAGCGCATGCCGATGTGGTCGAGGTTTAGATGCACGTCCATCGGTTCACCCGGGACTACCGGTGTTACGCGGGAGAAGTCTTCACGCAGCGTGAGATTGAGCACGCCATAACTGATCTGCGTCACCTGCCCGTCCGGTGCCACGGCATTCAGCCGGGCGACCAATTGGCCGCAGGCCGTGTCACTCGCCAGGCGCAGCTTGAGGCGAGCATCGCCCAGCAACGCCAATGGCTCGGTCAGCGGCTGGGAATCGAAGCACAGCGAGTGGGCATCATCACGGCGCTGATCCGTCGGGCCGTCCGGGCCAAACCAGATGGCGCAGTATTCGCCCTGGTGCAGGCCCGTGGTCAGCGGCGAGCAAATGCTGCGCGTCGTGACCAAAGGCTGTGCTCCAGGATTCAGGCCATGTTCGCCCAGGCTGAAATCGGTCCATTGCACCTGAGGGTCCGGCCAGCCGGTGGTCTGTACCCAGACGCCGGGCCGTTCGGCATAACTGCCCTTCGGCGGCAGAATATCCTGTAGGTAAAAGGTGCACGCCGCGTCATCCATCACGCCGTTATCCACACCTTTGAGCCAGTGATCCCACCACCGCTTGGCCTCCTGCAGAAAGCCGATGGCCGGATTGGGCACCGCGAAATGCGGGTATTTATGAATCCACGGGCCGAGCATGGCCTTCTTCGGCCCCGGCAGGTTTTCCATCAGGCGCGACACGGTATTGCGGTAGGCATCGCCCCAGCCGCCCACCGCATACACCGCAGCCTTGATTTGCGCATAGTCCTCGCACACCGAGCCATGGCGCCAGTAGTCATCGCGGGTCTGGTGCTGCAGCCAGGTTTCGGCGAGCAACGGCATGGCGTCCAGGCGTTGGTGCCAGAGGCTTTTCCAGTCCTCGACCAACAGCGGATCGGGCACCGCAGCGCTGAAGTTGAGCATGGTGGCGGCCCAACCGAAGTTCTCCATCAACAGGTTGCCGCCCTTGTAGTGGATGTCATCGGCAAAGCGGTCATCGGTGGAACACAGCGTGATGATCGCCTTCAGCGCCTCGGGTTGGCGTGCCGCGACTTGCAGGCCGTTGAAGCCGCCCCAGGAGATGCCCATCATGCCGACGTTGCCATCGCACCACGGCTGCCGGCACAGCCAATCGATCACTTCAAGGGCGTCTTCCTGTTCCTGCAACAGATATTCATCGGCCATCAGGCCCTGGGACTCACCATTGCCACGCATATCGACGCGAACACACACATAGCCCTGCCCCGCCATCCACGGATGGGTCAACGCATCACGCACGGCGGTGCCATCGCGCTTGCGGTATGGCAGGTATTCCAGGATCGCCGGGAAGGTCTGGGGGTCGGCGACTTCCGGCAGCCAGATGCGTGCGGCCAGTTGGGTGCCGTCCCTCAAGGGGATCAGGCAGTGCTCGATTTCGCGCACGGTGTAAGAAAATTCAGTAACGATTTCCATCAGTAACTCCAACAGCAGTTCAATCGATCAGCGGGCAAAATCGGGCACAGGGCTGGCGCCACGCAGTTCCGTTTCAGGTGTCCGCTGAAGGCGTTTCACGTCCAGCAAGGCGGGGTTTTTCAACCAGAAGATCAGCGAGGTACTGGCCAGCAACACCAGGATCATGCCCGGCAAACCGCCGAGGTTAGAGAGCATCTTCACCCCGTCCACCCCGACAAACGCGACCATCACCCACGACACCGTCCCGATGATCAGGCCCCAGACAATCTTCAACAGCGGGTTGCCGTCGAGGTCGGAATCGGCAGTCACGCCCTTGCTGCACAGGTTGGCAATCACGTCGGTGCTGGAGTCTGCCGCGGTCACAAAGGAGATGAACGCCACGAACAGCAGGAACGCGATCATCAGGCCGCTGGCCGGCAGTTGCTGGAACATCTGGTACAGCACGTGTTCCACGCCCTGTTCGTTGAGCACACGGTTGAGGCTGCCGTCGCCCAGCGCATCGAAATACAGGCTGGCGCCGGAGAAGATGCAGATCCACACCGCCGTGAACAACGCCGGGTAGAGCATGTTGATGTGGATGAATTCGCGCACGGTATAGCCACGTCCGATCTTGCCGAGGAACAGCGCGCTCACCGGCGCCCAGGCAAACCACACCGACCAGTAGAACACCGTCCAACTGTGCGGCCAGGTGTCGCCACTGGCAGCACCGGTGAACAGGCTGCGGCTGAAGAAGGTGTCGAGGTAGACGCCGAGGGATTCGACGCCGAGGCTGAACATGTACAAGGTCGGCCCGCACAACAGCACGAACAGTCCCAGGGCCAGCATGATCCAGGTATTGAACGAAGACAGCATCACAATGCCTTTTTGCAAGCCACTGGCGGCCGAGGCGACAAAGGTGATGACGATGATTGCAATGATGATGGCCAGGCGGAACGGCGTGGTTTCACCGCCGATGTATTGGGCCAGGCCACCGGCCAGGGTCAGCGCGCCTGTGCCCAGGGACGAGGCCATACCGGCGACCAGGGCGAACATCGCCAGGGTGTCGATCAGCCCGGCATAGCGCCGAACACGCACTTCGCCGAGCAACGGCTCGAGCATGGCGCCGATGGAGAAACGGCTGCGGCGGTTGTAGAACACCAGGGCAAACACCAGCGAGGGCACCAGGTAGATCGCGTAGGGCGTGATGGTCCAGTGCAGGAACATCGTCGACATGGCAAAGCTCTTCGCCGCCGCGCTGCCGGGCTCAATCGGCAGGCTGGTGGGTGGGCCGTACAAGTGGTAGAGCGGTTCGGCGGTGGTCCAGAACAGCACACCCACCGCCAGCGTGGTGCACAACGCCACCATGAACCAGCGCCATTTGCTCAGCAAAGGCTGCGCATCTTCACCGCCGATACGCACCTTGCCCAGCGCGGAGAAGTAGACGATGGCGGTCAGCACCACCATGGCAAACGAGCCGGCGCTGAACAGCCAGGAAAAGTTTTTGAGGATCAGGTTGTTGAGCTGTTTGCTGATCGCCAGGAACGCATTCAGATCAATGTAGCTGGCGATCACCGCCGCCAGCAGGATCAGGAAAGTTGGCCAGAACACCAACGGACGCAGTGGATATTTCATCTAGAGCCATTCCCCTTGCAGACTATTTTTATGTTGGAGAGCGGGCACCGCAGCCTCCTGCTGCCGATGACTCGCCTGGAAGTCTTCGCGTGGCTATAGATAAACGTTTAAGCCGCAAGGGGCGCAATCGACCAATGTGCATGGGGGTATTCCCTCACGTCATGACGCACCAGCACAGTTCAGGGCGAATAGGCAGTGCACAACGTCAAGGCAAGGGAGGTCAAATCGAGGACGAAAAAAAGCCCGCTCAATGAGCGGGCTTCCTGGGGTGACCTGGCGTTCAGTGTTCCAGGTGACCGAATATGGCGCAGCGGACGGGACTCGAACCCGCGACCCCCGGCGTGACAGGCCGGTATTCTAACCGACTGAACTACCGCTGCGCGTAACACTTGAAGCGAATGGTGGGTGATGACGGGATCGAACCGCCGACATTCTGCTTGTAAGGCAGACGCTCTCCCAGCTGAGCTAATCACCCTTCGTTTCGGTGTGGGCGCATCATACACCAAAAAATCGTAATGTCTTGATTTAAATGCAATTTATTTAAAAAAAGTTCTGCTTGCGATTTTTTGCCATATTCCGGGCAAAGAAAAGCCCGCAATTAAGCGGGCTTCCTGTGGTGACCTGGCGTTCAGCGTTCCAGGTGACCGAATATGGCGCAGCGGACGGGACTCGAACCCGCGACCCCCGGCGTGACAGGCCGGTATTCTAACCGACTGAACTACCGCTGCGCGTAACACTTGAAGCGAATGGTGGGTGATGACGGGATCGAACCGCCGACATTCTGCTTGTAAGGCAGACGCTCTCCCAGCTGAGCTAATCACCCTTCGTTTCGGTGTGGCGCGCATTCTACGGAGCGACCTTAAGTCTGGCAAGCACTTTCTTAAATCTTTTTTTTGATAGCTTCCAATGGCTTAGGCAGGGTTGGCCTGGGACGTTATCAAGAGAATAATGCCCCCCTTTGTATAAAGGAGAGACTCACCCCATGTGGTTCAAGAACCTGCTTATCTATCGCCTGACCCAAGATCTGCCTGTTGATGCCGAGGCGTTGGAAGCGGCCATGGCCACCAAGCTGGCGCGCCCTTGTGCCAGCCAGGAGTTGACCACTTACGGTTTCGTCGCGCCGTTTGGTAAAGGTGAAGACGCTCCCCTGGTTCACGTCAGCGGCGACTTCCTGCTGATCGCCGCGCGCAAGGAAGAACGTATCCTGCCGGGCAGCGTGGTGCGTGACGCACTTAAAGAGAAAGTCGAAGAGATCGAGGCCGAGCAAATGCGTAAGGTCTACAGGAAGGAACGCGACCAGATCAAGGATGAAATCATCCAGGCCTTCCTGCCCCGCGCCTTCATCCGTCGTTCGTCGACCTTCGCCGCCATCGCGCCAAAGCAGGGCCTGATCCTGGTCAACTCCGCCAGCCCGAAACGCGCCGAAGACCTGCTGTCGACCCTGCGTGAAGTGATCGGCACCCTGCCGGTTCGCCCGTTGACCGTAAAAACGGCACCGACTGCGATCATGACCGACTGGGTCACCACCCAGAAGCCGGCCGATGACTTCTTCGTCCTCGACGAGTGCGAACTGCGCGACACCCACGAAGACGGCGGCATCGTGCGCTGCAAGCGCCAGGACCTGACCGGCGAAGAGATCCAGCTGCACCTGACCACCGGCAAAGTCGTGACCCAACTGTCCCTGGCCTGGCAGGACAAGCTGTCCTTCATGCTCGACGACAAGATGACTGTCAAGCGCCTGAAGTTCGAAGACCTGCTGCAAGACCAGGCGGAACAGGACGGCGGTGAAGAAGCCCTGGGCCAGCTGGACGCAAGCTTTACCCTGATGATGCTGACGTTCGGCGAATTCCTGCCGGCGCTGGTTGAAGCACTGGGTGGTGAAGAGACCCCGCAGGGTATCTAAACCGTGTGAAATTCAAAATGTGGGAGGGGGCTTGCCCCCGATAGCATTCTGTCAGTTAAAACACCTATGACTGACAGACTGCTATCGGGGGCAAGCCCCCTCCCACATTTGATCGAATCCAACAAAAAAGGACATCCCATGCGCGCTCTCGCCGCCTTGAGCCGCTTCGTCGGCAATACCTTCGCCTATTGGGTGTTGATTTTCGCCGTCGTCGCTTTCCTCGAACCTGGTTGGTTCATCGGCCTGAAAAGCGCCATCGTCCCTCTGCTGGGCCTGGTGATGTTCGGCATGGGGCTGACCCTCAAACTCGATGACTTCGCCGAGGTCGCCCGCCATCCCTGGCGCGTCGCCCTGGGCGTGGTCGCGCACTTTGTGATCATGCCGGGTGTGGCATGGCTGCTGTGCCAGGCCTTCCACCTGCCACCGGAAATTGCCGTCGGCGTGATCCTCGTCGGTTGCTGCCCAAGCGGCACATCGTCCAACGTAATGACCTGGCTGGCCCGTGGCGACCTGGCGTTGTCGGTGGCCATCGCCGCCGTCACCACCCTCCTCGCCCCACTGCTGACGCCAGCATTGATCTGGCTGCTGGCGTCGGCCTGGCTGCCGGTGTCGTTCATGGAGTTGTTCTGGTCGATCCTGCAAGTGGTGCTGCTGCCGATCGTGCTCGGCGTACTGGCGCAACGCGTGCTCGGTGAGAGGGTCCGCCATGCGGTCGACGTGCTGCCGCTGGTGTCGGTGGTGAGCATCGTGATCATCGTCGCGGCGGTGGTTGCCGCCAGCCAGGCGAAGATCGCCGAGTCGGGCCTGCTGATCATGGCGGTGGTGATGCTGCACAACAGCTTCGGTTACCTGCTGGGTTACTTCACCGGCCGTGTGTTCAAGTTGCCGTTGGCACAGCGCAAGTCGCTGGCGCTGGAAGTGGGCATGCAGAACTCCGGGCTGGGCGCCGCGCTGGCCAGTGCGCATTTTTCGCCGTTGGCGGCCGTGCCCAGTGCACTGTTCAGCGTCTGGCACAATATTTCCGGGGCGTTGCTGTCGACCTACTTCCGCCGCATGAGCGAAAAGGAAGACCGTCGCGTGCTGGAGAACACGCCGCAAACTTGATCAGCCGGGCACTTTTCGGCACTCTACCGAGCTTCGCGGGGACGACCCTGCGACGCTCCATAGCGCAGAATCCGGGGACGACCCCATCTATAGAAGGGGAATCACCATGTCCTGGATCATTCTGTTCTTTGCCGGGTTGTTCGAAGTCGGCTGGGCCGTCGGCCTGAAGTACACCGACGGTTTCAGCAAGCCGTTGCCCACCGCCCTGACGATTGCCGCCATGGCCATCAGCCTCGGCCTGCTAGGGCTGGCCATGAAGGAACTGCCGCTGGGCACCGCCTATGCGATCTGGACCGGTGTGGGTGCCGTGGGCACTGTGATTGCGGGGATTATCCTGTTTGGCGAGTCCATGGCGCTGTTCCGGTTAGCCAGTGTGGCGTTGATCATCTGCGGGCTGATTGGCCTCAAGCTCAGCACCTGAGCCACTACCGCAATCGGGGGCAAGCCCCCTCCCACATGTTGACTGTGTTCACACATCAAAGGTGGGAGGGGGCTTGCCCCCGATAGGGCCGTTACAGCCAAAACCAAAACTACCTGACACTCCCCCGCAACCCGCCTACCACCTCCTGCAACCTCGCAGGCGTCGGCCCCTCCACCGGCTCGCCCGCCACCAACACCACTCGCGACCAGATCCGATGAAAGAAGCCCTTGTTCGGATCGCGGCTGAAAAAACTCCCCCACAACCCCTGCAACGCCATCGGAATCACCGGCACCGCCGTCTCTTCCAGGATGCGCGTCACGCCACCGCGGAATTCGTTCATCTCGCCATCGGCGGTCAACTTGCCCTCCGGGAAGATGCACACCAATTCCCCTTCCTTCAGGTACTGCGCAATCCGCGTGAAGGCCTTTTCGTAGATCTGGATATCTTCGTGACGCCCCGCAATCGGAATCGCCCCGGCGGTACGAAAGATAAAGTTGAGCACCGGCAAGCGGTAGATCTTGTAGTACATGACAAAGCGAATCGGCCGACGCACCGCGCCGCCAATCAACAGCGCATCGACGAACGACACATGGTTGCACACCAGCAACGCCGCGCCTTCATCCGGAATCGCCTCCAGGTTGCGATGCTCCACACGGTACATGGAATGACTGAGCAGCCAGATCATGAAACGCATGGTGAACTCGGGGACGATCTTGAAGATGTAGGCGTTGACCGCGATGTTGAGCAACGATACCACCAGGAACAGCTCGGGAATCGACAGCTTGGCCACGCTGAGCAGCAGGATCGACACGATTGCCGAAACCACCATGAACAGCGCATTGAGAATGTTGTTGGCGGCGATGACGCGCGCGCGTTCGTTCTCGGCGGTGCGCGACTGGATCAGCGCATACAGCGGCACGATATAGAAGCCGCCGAACACGCCCAAACCGAGGATATCGAACAACACCCACCAGGCCTGGCCGTAGCTGAGCACGGCGAGCCAGTCATTGGCCTGTACGTTCTGCGGGAAGCCGCCGGAGTGCCACCACAGCAACAGGCCGAACACCGTCAGGCCGAATGAACCGAACGGCACCAGGCCGATTTCCACCTTGCGCCCGGAAAGCTTTTCGCAAAGCATCGAGCCCAGTGCGATGCCGACAGAGAACACCGTCAGGATCAGCGTCACCACGGTCTCGTCGCCGTACAACCATTCCTTGGCGTAGGCCGGGATCTGCGTCAGGTAGATCGCACCGACAAACCAGAACCACGAGTTGCCGACAATGGAACGCGAAACGGCCGGCGTCTGCCCCAGGCCCAGGCGCAGGGTCGCCCAGGATTCGCTGAAAATGTTCCAGTTCAGGCGCAACCCCGGGGTCGACGCCGCCGCCCGGGGAATACTGCGACTGGCTAGGTAACCCAACACCGCCACGCCGACAATCGCCGCTGCCACCACCGGCGCATAATGGGTGGAAGACATCATGATCCCGGCGCCAATGGTGCCAGCCAGGATCGCCAGGAACGTGCCCATTTCCACCAGGCCGTTACCGCCCACCAGCTCATCTTCGTGCAGGGCCTGGGGCATGATCGAGTACTTCACCGGCCCGAACAGCGCCGAGTGGGTCCCCATGGCAAACAGTGCCAGCAGCATCAATTCCAGGTGATTGAACAGGAAACCGGTGGCGCCCACGGCCATGATCACGATCTCGCCGATCTTGATCGCGCGGATCAACGCGTCCTTGTTGAATTTCTCGCCAAACTGCCCGGCCAGCGCCGAGAACAGGAAGAACGGCAGGATAAACAGCAAGGCGCAGAGGTTGACCCAGATGGAACGGTCGCCGTCGATGGTGAGCTTGTAGAGAATGGCGAGGATCAGCGATTGCTTGAAGATGTTGTCGTTGAACGCGCCCAGCAACTGGGTGATGAAAAACGGCAGGAAACGCCGTGTGCGCAGCAAGGTGAATTGCGAGGGGTGGCTCATCGTCCGTGTTCCTGCGTGGCCTAATAGTTATCAGGCCACGACTTTACCTAACTCCGCTTACTTATTCCCTAGTCCCGCAATGCACGGCGAAACAAAAAGCTCACCTTTATAGGCACCCTGCACCGTGCGCTTGGCGACGATCAGCCACATCAGCGCCAGCGCCATCACCAGCACACTGCCGAAGACGCTGAAGAAACCCAGGTGCAACAGGCTCGCCAACTTCAACGTGGCCAGCGCGTACACCCCCAACGGAAAGGTGAAGCCCCACCAGCCCAGGTTGAACGGGATGCCTGCGCGCAGATAACGCAGGGTGATCAACACTGCGATCAGCATCCACCACAGGCCGAAGCCCCACAGGGTAATACCGGCCACCAGCCCCAGGCCGTTGGCCATTTCACCCACGCCCGGCAAACCGTTGGCCGCGAAGATCGCCGGCGCATCGCCCCCCAGCAGCAGCATGCCCAGCGCACCGGTGCCGATGGGCCCCAGGGCCAGCCAACTCGACGCGGCCATATTGGCATGGGGCAGTTTATGCAAGGCCATGCGCAGCACCAGGATGGTCAGGATGCTGAACGCCACCGGCAGCGAAAACGCCCACAGCACGTAGCTGGTCACCAGCATCACCAGTTGCGAATGCGCATCTGCCAAGTGCGGCGCCAGCAGGCCACCGCTGGCGGCGGCGACTTCGGCGGCAACCACGGGCAGCAGCCACACGGCGGTCATCTGGTCGATGCTGTGTTCCTGGCGGGTGAACATCATGAACGGGATGAGTACGCCACAGGCCATGGCCATGGCCACGTCCAGCCACCACAAGGCCTCGGCCAGCGGTATCACGTCGCTGCCCCAACGCGGCAAGCCGAACAGCAGCAAACCATTGAGAATCGTCGCAAGGCCCATGGGAATCGTGCCGAAGAACATCGACACCGTGGAGTGCCCGAAAATCCGCCGCGCCTCGTGGAAGAACATTACCCAACGGGCCGCATACAGCACGCTGAACAACACGAACAGGCCGATGGTGAACAACCACAGCGCTTCGGCGATGGCGTGCAAACCTGGCAGGTTGACCGGCAGTTGCGCCAGAGCCAGCGCCAGTACGCCGGTGCCCATGGTCGCGGCGAACCAGTTGGGGGTGAACTGGCGAATCACTTCCCGTGGACGGGCCAGGTGACTGAAGGGTTTGTAGCTGAGGGTATTCGTGCAGGGCATGATGGCGTGCCTCTTTCTCGTATGAGGTTGAGGCCATCATAGAACCTGATCGAATATCTATATAACGAGTAATATCTCTAACTATTATCTGTTTTACCAATATACGAGCAGTAACTATTACCGTCAGCTGTCCGTGGTCACCCGCACCCGCGCTGAATCCTGCCACAACAATGCGACGAGTGCGCCGAGCGCCAGCAGGATGAGGACCGCGCCGTAGCCGTCGGTGGTGGCGATCAGGCCAACACTGCGAATCAGGTTGCCTGCCAGCAATGAAGGCAAACAGAACGCCAGGTAGCTCAGCACATAAAACGCCGACATCAGCCCCGCACGTTCATGGGGCAAGGCCAGTGGCACCACACTGCGCAAGGCGCCGAGAAAGCCCGCACCAAAGCCGCTGCCGGCGATCAGGGTAGCGATGAAGAACAGTGCCAGGCTGGCGCTGTGCACGGCGGTGAGGATCAGCGTCACGCCGATGGCGAGCAAGCCGGCGCCCAGACGCAGCACCTTGTCGGCCGCACGATTGCGCAGGGTAAAGATCATCAGTGCGCCGCTCAGGGTCAGCACGGCCACCAGGCCGCCACCGATCAGGTTGGAAGTGGAGCCGGTGGCCGCACGCACCAGCGATGGCGCAAGGGACAAGTAGAACCCGCCCATTGCCCAGACGGCGATATCCACCGGCAACGACAGCCACAATGCCCGGCGCGCCTGGGGCGGTACGTGCAACGTCGGGCGCAGCGACGCCAGCGCGCCGGGGATGCGGCTCACGGTCTCCGGCAAACGCCATACGTAGAGGGCCTGCAACAGCATCAAGGCCAGCAGCGCCCAGTAGATCAACTGGGTCGGCAACGGCGCGTACTCCACCAGCAGACTGCTACCCATCGCCCCGCAGGCCATGCCCAGAAGCGGCGCCACGCTGTTGACCAGCGGGCCCTGCTGGCGGTCGGTGTCGAGCAATGCCGCGCCCAGCACGGCGGTGGCCATGCCGGTGGCAAACCCTTGCAGGGTACGGGCGGCAATCAACCAGGTCACGCTGCCTTCATTGATAAACAGCAACATCGCCAACATATTCAGAAGCAGCGCAGCAAAAATCACCGGCTTGCGCCCCAGGTGGTCCGACAATGAGCCAACGGTCAGCAGTGCCGCCAGCAGGCTCAGGGCGTAGACCCCGAAGATCAGCGTGAGCATGCCTGCCGAAAAATGCAGGCCCTCCTGATACAGGTGGTACAACGGCGTCGGCGCACTCGAAGCGGCCAGGAAGGTCAGCAAGGTGATCGCGAGGAACACCAGGCTGGAACGATGGGAAACAGGACTGGACATACGCACGCTCCGCTAAAGCTAATATTTTGCTTTTGCGGAGTGTGCTACCGGCCAGCGCTTAAAGCAAATTCTTTGTGTTAAGGTCACCAGCATGGCGATTAAAGAAGGCCTTCGCCCGGGGGGCCGCAGTGCCCGGGTCCAAGAATCAGTGCACAACGCAGTGCGCGAACTGCTGGAAACCCATGAGCGCTCCAGCGTCACCGTGCCGATGATAGCGGCGCGCGCGGGGGTTACGCCCTCCACCATCTACCGGCGCTGGGGCGATCTGTCCGTGCTGTTGGCGGACGTGGCACTGGCACGCATGCGCCCCGACAGCGAGCCGGCCAACACTGGCAGCCTGCGCGGCGACCTGCAGGCCTGGGCCGAGCAGTATCTGGATGAAATGAGTTCGGAACCGGGTCGCAACATGATGCGCGACTTGCAGTGCTTGATCACGCCGGGGTACTGCGTGAGCATTCTGAGCGGGCAGTTTCAGGCGATTATCGAGCGCTATCCGGACGAGATGCCACCGAACGTGGACCATCTGATCAACCTGATCGCAGCGCCGACGGTGTTTCGCATTCTGTTCTCGAACGCGCCGCTGACGGTTGAAGAGCTGCACCGTCTGATCGAGCTGGCACTGAAAGCCTGACATTACTCAAATACAAATGTGGGAGGGGGCTTGCCCCCTCCCACATTTTTGACCGCGTTTACGTACGCATCCCGCGCCCACTCACCAGCAACCGTGCACAACCGATATACAGCACCACGGTGGCAATCAACATGAACGTGATCGCCACGCTGATCTTGATATCCGACACACCCAAAATGCCGTAGCGGAAGGCGTTGACCATGTGCAGCACCGGGTTGGCCAGCGACACGGTCTGCCAGAACGGCGGCAGCAAGGTGATGGAGTAGAACACCCCGCCCAGGTAGGTCAGCGGCGTGAGCACGAAGGTCGGGATGATCGAGATATCATCGAAGTTGCGCGCAAACACCGCGTTGATGAAGCCCAGCAGCGAGAAGATCGTCGCCGTCAGTACCACCACCAGGATGGTGACCCCAAGGTGATGCACCTGCAGGTGGGTGAAGAACAGCGACAGCAAAGTCACGATCACGCCGACCATCAGGCCCCGCAGCACACCGCCCAGGGTGTAGCCGATCAGGATGGTATGGGGCGACACCGGCGACACCATCAGTTCCTCGATGGAACGCTGGAACTTGCTGCCGAAGAAACTCGAGACCACGTTGCCGTAGGAGTTGGTGATCACCGACATCATGATCAGGCCCGGCACGATGTACTCCATGTAGGTGAAGCCACCCATGTCGCCGATCTGCCGGCCGATCAGGTTCCCGAAGATCACGAAGTACAGGACCATAGTGATCGCCGGCGGCAGCAGGGTCTGCGGCCAGATCCGGGTAAAGCGCTTCACTTCGCGGTAGACGATGGTTTGCAGTGCGACAAGGTTGGGTTGCAGTTCGGAACTCATACCGCCACCTTCGTCAGATTTTTCTCCACCAGGGACACGAACAGCTCCTCAAGGCGATTGGTTTTATTCCGCAGGCTCAGTACTTCGATGTTCTGGGTCGCCAACTGCGTGAACAACGCGGTGATGCCCACGGCCTTGTCCACTTGCACTTCCAGGGTGTGGCTGTCCACCAGGCGGCTCGGGTAGCCGAGCAACTGTGGCGCCACCGACAGGTTGTTCTTCAGGTCAAGCAAGAAGGTCTCCACATGCAACTGGCCCAGCAGGTTGCGCATGCTGGTGTTCTCGACGATGGTGCCGTGATCGATGATGCCGATGTTGCGGCACAGTTGCTCAGCCTCTTCCAGGTAATGGGTGGTGAGGATGATGGTGATGCCCTTCTCGTTCAGCTCGGTGAGGAAGGTCCACATCGAGCGGCGCAGCTCGATGTCCACGCCCGCGGTGGGCTCATCGAGGATCAGCAGGCGCGGTTCATGCACCAGTGCGCGGGCGATCATCAGGCGACGCTTCATGCCACCGGAGAGTGAACGCGAAGGCACATCGCGCTTGTCCCACAGGCCCAGTTGGGTCAGGTACTGCTCGGCGCGTTCCTTGGCGATTTTCGCCGGGATGCCGTAGTAGCCCGCCTGGGTCACCACGATATCGAAGGTCTTTTCGAACTGGTTGAAGTTGAATTCCTGGGGCACCACGCCGATGGAGCGCTTGAGCGCCGCCGGGGATTTGTCCAGGTCGTGGCCGAAGATATTCACCGTGCCGCTGGTCTTGTTGACCAGGGTGGAGAGGATACCGATGGTGGTGGATTTGCCGGCACCGTTGGGGCCGAGCAAGGCGAAGAAGTCACCTTCGGCAACGTCCAGATCGATACCACTCAGGGCCTGGAAACCGTTGCCGTAGGTTTTGGTTAGCTGCCGGATGGACAGAGCGGAACTCATATCGGAATACGCACCAAAGAAGGGAATAGAAAGAGTAGATGGGGGCGCAGCCCAGGTAGTTCAACGGCGGCGCATGACAAGCATGGTGCTTGTCCGCGCCGCACAAGTACAGTCACCCGTATTAATAGTGGGTATTAAGTCAACGCGGTCATGACCGCTTTGCGGTAGGCCGGGCGTTGCTGCAGGCGCTGGTACCATGCCTCGAGATGGGGCATCGCAGGCCGTTCGATAGGCATTTCAAACCAGGCGTAAATAAAGCTGCCCAACGGAATATCGCCCATGCCGATCTCGTTGCCCGACAGATACGGCTGTGTGGCCAGGGCTTGATCAACGGTTTGGAGTACATCGATGCAGGCCTGGCGACCGGCGTGGATGTTGTCCCAGTTCTGTTTTTCCGCCGGGGTGCGCAACACGCCCCAGAACACGATCTTGAACGGTTCGGCGAAGGTGGAGGTGGTCCAGTCCATCCACTTTTCCGCATTGGCGCGAGCCTTCAGGTCGCTCGGGTACCAGCTGGAGGCCTGCCTGGCGCAGAGGTAGCGCACGATGGTGTTGGACTCCCACAGCACAAAGTCGCCGTCCTCGATCATCGGCACCCGACCGTTGGGGTTCAGCGCGCGGTACTGCGGCGTGTCGACCACGCCAAAAGCCCCGCCCGCATCAATTGCTTCATAGTCCAGGCCGAGTTCCTCGGCGCACCACAGTGCCTTCCTGACGTTTGATGAATTTTTACGACCCCAGATCTTCAGCATGACCGCGCCTTTATTGTTGATGAACATGGCTTGATGAAGGCAGCAGCATACGCCGGTTCACGCGCGGCTCAAATCGCTCTGCATATCACCCAGCAGGGGCGGCATTTCCTCGGCAAACAGGTGGGGGTAACACTGCTGGATATGCGCGAAGAAAAACGCCTCGGGCACGTCGGGAAATTGCCCATGGTCGACCACATACTCCATCGAGCGCAGGCCCTGGCGGTTGAACGCATGGAAGACGCTGTCGTGAACGCCATCGAAGTCCAGCGGCGGCACATCGAAGAGATCGCACAGCTGCTGGTTGAATGCGGGCGTGGCCTTGACCCAGCGATGGTTCAGGTAAAGCTCGGTGTAACCGTGCATGGCGAACACATCACTCTTGAGCAAGGCGATCAGGCGCGGTGTCGACAGGTGATTGCGTACATCCGCCAGGCCGATGCGCGCCGGGATGCCGCAGTGTCGGGCGCAAGCTGCGAGCAAGGTGGCCTTGGGCACGCAATAGCTTTCGCCGGTGCTCAACGCGAAGCTGGCACTCAAGGTGTCTGGATCACGGCTGAAGGTGTAGGGGTTGTAGCGAATCGCCTCACGCACGGCGTAGTAAAGGCTGACTGCCTGGTCACTTGGAGCCGCGTGGGTTCCGCGATGTTTTTCGGCGAACTCCACCACCGCAGGGTGGTCACTATCGATGAAGCGGCTGGGACTCAGGTACGTATCCATGAGCTTTATCTCCGAAGCAAGCCTGGAGTTTAACGACAGGTCTGCCACGGCGATAACGACGAATCGGCCAAATCTCGTTACACCCTGATCACCCCGCTTGTTCGGATGCCGACTAAGCTCCCTGGTGGTTTCGCCCCTGGTTTCACGGAGGATTGAATATGCTGTTGTTGTGGATACTGGTGCTGGTGGTCGGCATTGCCTACCTCGCACACCGCCGCGTCGCCCCCCTGCCCGCCCTGGGCGTGGTCGCCGTCTACCTGCTGGCGATGGGCGCCTGGGGCCACGCACCGGGTTGGCTGCTGCTGATCTTCTGGGTGTTGATCGCCGTGGTGGCCGCGCCCCTGCTGTTGCCTGACCTGCGCCGCCAATACTTCACCAAGCCACTGTTCAATTGGTTCCAGAAAGTCCTGCCGCCGATGTCCGAGACCGAGCGCGACGCCATCGACGCCGGCACCGTGTGGTGGGACGGCGAGCTGTTCAGCGGTCGCCCCGACTGGGACAAGTTGCTGGCCTATCCCAAGGCCCGGCTGACCGAAGAAGAACAGGCGTTCATCGACGGCCCCACCGAAGAACTGTGCGCCATGGTCAGCGACTGGGAAATCGGTCAGGCCATGGACCTGCCGCCCGCCGCCTGGGAACACATCAAGACCCACGGTTTCTTCGCCTTGATCATTCCCAAGGAATACGGTGGCAAGGGATTCTCCGCCTATGCCCACTCCCAGGTCGCAATGAAGCTCGCCACCCGCAGCGGCGACCTGGCCTCCACCGTGATGGTGCCCAACTCCCTCGGCCCGGCCGAGCTGCTGTTGCACTATGGCACCGAAGAACAACGCAACTACTACCTGCCGCGCCTGGCGCGTGGCGATGATATCCCGTGCTTCGCGTTGACTGGCCCGCTGGCCGGCTCCGATGCTGGCGCGATGCCCGACACCGGCGTGATCTGCAAAGGTGAATGGGAAGGCAAGGAAACCCTCGGCCTGCGCCTGAACTGGGAAAAACGCTACATCACCCTTGGCCCGGTCGCGACCTTGCTCGGGCTGGCCTTCAAGGCCCATGACCCGGATCACCTGCTGGGTGACGAGGAAGACCTGGGCATCAGCCTGGCGCTGATCCCCACTGACACCCCTGGCGTGGAAATCGGCCGGCGCCACCTGCCCCTGGGCGCCGCGTTCATGAACGGTCCCAACTCCGGCAAGGACGTGTTCATACCCCTGGAGTTCCTGATCGGCGGCCAGGAAATGCTCGGCAAGGGCTGGATGATGTTGATGAACTGCCTCTCCGTGGGTCGTTCGATTTCCCTGCCGGCGGTCGGCACCGGCGCGGCCAAGTTCACCAGCCTGGTGACCGGCCAGTACGCCCAGGTGCGCGAACAATTCAACGTGCCACTGTCGGCCTTCGAAGGCATCCAGGAAGCCCTCGCCCGCATCGGCGGCAACGCCTGGCTGATGGACAGCGCGCGCATGCTGACCGCCAATGCGGTGGACCTGGGGGAAAAACCGTCGGTACTGTCGGCGATCCTCAAGTACCACCTCACCGAGCGCGGCCGCGAGTGCATCAGCCACGCCATGGACGTGCACGGCGGCAAGGGCATCATCATGGGCCCGAACAACTACCTGGGCCGCAACTGGCAAGGCGCGCCGATCTTCATCACCGTGGAAGGCGCGAATATCCTGTCGCGCAACCTGATGATCTTCGGCCAGGGCGCGATCCGCTGCCACCCGTTCGTGCTCAAGGAAATGGCCCTGGCCGGTCGCGAAGACCATGACCAGGCGCTGAAGGAATTCGACAGCCTGCTGATGCAACACATCGGTTTTGCCGTGAGCAACGCCGCCAGCACCCTGGTGCTCAACCTCGGCGTCGGCCATTTCGAAAAAGCGCCAGGCAACCGTTTGAGTCAGGGTTATTTCCGCGCACTCAACCGCCAGGCCGCCGCGTTCGCACTGCTGGCCGACCTGAGCATGATGCTGCTGGGTGGCGAGTTGAAGCGTCGTGAACGCCTGTCGGCGCGCCTGGGTGATGTGTTGAGTCATATGTACCTGGCGTCGGCCGCATTGAAGCGTTACCACGACCTGGATTCGCCGGATCACCTGGAACCGCTGTTCGCCTGGGCCATGGAAGAAAGCCTGGGCGAATCGGAGCGCGCACTGGATGAGCTGCTGAGCAACTTCCCGAACAAGGTGCTGGGCTGCCTGCTGCGGGTGATCGTGTTCCCGTTCGGGCGTCGCCATACCGGCCCGTCCGATGCGCTGGACGCCGAAGTCGCCGCCGTGATCGGCCGCGCCAAAGGCGACCCGACCCTGGAAGAGTTGCTGGCCGGCTGCTACCGCCCGCAATCGGCGGAAGACCCGGTGGGTGCCCTGCAACATGCCTACGACCTGCTGGGCGCCAGCCATCCGCTGCAAAAGAAACTGCACACCGCGCTCAAGAGCGGCCAGGTCAAACCTGCTGCCGGCGAGCATGCCATTGATGCGGCATTGCACGCCGGCGTGCTGCAACCCGCCGAAGCGCAGACCCTGCGTGACGCTGAAGCAGCGCGGCGCAAGGTGATCGACGTGGATGACTTCAGCAAGGAAGAGTTGACCCAGGCTGAGGGTAAAGTCCGCTGAGTCGAGTGGTCATATAAAAACGGGCGCGAGGGGCATATACTCCCGCGCCCGTTTTTGCTTTAGAGGACTTATCTCGTGTCCAACGTCGTTGCCGATCATCTCGTCTTGCTCGACCACTTGCGCAGCATCCTGGTTGCCGTCGGCGAAGCCGAACAGGTGCCCGAGGAAAGCCACTCCCTGTTCCTGGAGCGTTTCGACGAACTGCGCGCCCTGCTGCCGATCGACCCGATCGAAAGCCAGTACCTGGGCCAGGACCTGATGAGCCAGGTCATCCTGCGCTACCCACAGATCGCCCACCTGGTGCCACGCGACCTGCTGTGGTTCTTTGGCGGTGACTGCCTGCACTTCATGCCCGATGAAGAACTGGACCTGTACCAGGCCCTGGAAGAGCGCCGCTTCGAAGCCGAACAGAACGACGAACCGTTCGACTGGAACCAGGAAAAACAGCTGCTGGCCATGCCCGACGACCAAAGCAAGCACTGATCAGCGATCCGGAATGGGCCGTCGCAATGTCGGCTCCTTCGCCATGCACGCCACTAGATAATCAATAAACACCCGCAACTTCGGCGGAAGATAGCGCGTGGGCGAATGCAGCAACCACGCCTCGCCATGATAGGACGCGATAAAGTCCCACGCCGGCAACACCTGCACCAAACGCCCCTCCTCCAGCGCATGGCGCGCCGTAAAGTACGGCAGGCTGCCAATCCCCACATGCTGCAATACCGCATCCAACCGCACCCCGGTGTGGTTCGCCGCATACCGCCCGCGCACCACCACCGTCACCGCCTTGCCCGCCTGGCGGAATTTCCAGCGCGAGTCCCCTGGCGTTTCCCCCAGGTAGATACAGCTGTGTTCCAACAGATCATGGGGATGGCCCGGCACTCCATGCTCGGCCAGGTACTGCGGCGTCGCGCACAACAAATGCTCGATGGGCAGTAACTGCCGGCCAACCAACCCCGGCGGCGGGCTGTCGGTGATGCGGATGCTCAGGTCGACATTGTCATCAATCATGTCCACCTGCCGATCCTCCAGGAGCAACTGCACGTCGACCTTGGGATAGCGCCGCAGGAACTCCGGCATATGCGGGTGCACCACAAACCGCCCCACCGCCTTGGGCACGCTGACCCGCACCAGCCCTTCAGCTTCGTGGGTGAACTGGCCGCTGATCTCCATCACCGAACGCGCCGCGTTGACCATCTCCTGGCAACGCTTGAACACCTCTTCCCCGCCCTCGCTCAGGCGCAATTTGCGCGTGGTGCGTTGCAACAAACGCGTGGCCAGGGCTTTTTCCAGGCGCGAGATGCTGCGGCTCACCGAGGACGGCGAAGCGCCCAGTTGCCGGGCGGCTTCGGAGAAGCTGCCGGTTTCCACCACTTTGACGAAGATCGCCATCTCGCCCAGCAGTGGCAACGGTAGATTGATGCTCATGGTGCACAGGTCCATTGATAATTGAGCGGATTATCACCCATCTGCGCACTATTTATACTGCCCGCAGAACCCTGATGCGGATGTAGATCATGACCGAACGCCTGTTTTTCACCCACGACCACCTGACTGCCGAACTGGAGGTGCTGAGTTGCACGCCCCACGAAGACCAGTTCGCGGTGATCCTGCAGTCGACGATTTTTCATCCACAGGGCGGCGGGCAACCTTTCGATACCGGTTGGCTCGGTGAAAGCAGCGTGCTGCGCGTGACCCAGGAAGCCGATCATGTGGTGCATTACGTCGACCGCCCGCTGGCGCCGGGCCCCGCCACCGCACGGGTCGATGAACAGCGCCGGGCGTTGCACACCCGTCTGCACTCCGCCGGGCACTTGATCGGCAACGTGGGCGAGACCCTGGGCTGGATGCCCATCAAGGCTCATCACTGGCCAGGCGAAGGCAAGATCACCTTTATCCGTGGTGAAGCCGCGCAGAGCATGGACGCCGAGACGATCCAGCAACAGGTCAACCAATGGATCGCTGCGGACTACCCGCGCCATATGAACCTGGAAGACGGTACCCGCCAGGTCGGCTTTGGCCAGTTGCCTGCGTATGCCTGTGGGGGCACTCATGTGCAGACCTTGGGTGAACTGGGCCAAATCACCATCCTGGCGTTATCGGAGAAAAAGGGCGCGTTGTCGGTACGCTACGAAATCACCTGAACCAGCCCCATTCCCCCTTGTGGCGAGCGGGCTCGCCACAGAAAATTGGCTTGTCAGAACAAACTTCCCTACACCTCAACCGCACCCGCCCGCCCCGCCTCCACCACAAACGACTTCAGCGTCGACACCCTGGCCGCCGGATCACGCGGGTCGGTAATCACGCGCAAGTGCGTTAGCATCTTGCCCGCCTCCACCTCCACCGACACATACCCCCGCTGGCGACTGTCAAAGAATTTCACATGGGGGTTAAGCGGCAGGATCTTGCTGAACGCCTCAAACGGCGGCCCGTCGGACGTCACCGACGTACCGACGAACTCCGTGGCGACCACAGGCGAATCCGGGTTGTTGCCATCGGCATGCAAGTCCGTCACCCAGAACGAATGGATATCGCCGCCCCAGAACACCGGATTGTTGACCCGGTTGCGCTCGAGGGAAGCCAGCATCCGCGAACGATTGGCCATGTAGCCATCCCAGCCATCGGTCCAGCGCCCCGGCTTGTGGTTGGTCAGGTCGCGCTGGGTCAACGGCGCCACCAGCAAGTCCTGGGCGATGATGTTCCACTGTGCCTTCGATTGGGCAGAGCCCCGGTCCAGCCAGGCCTCCTGCTGCCAGCCGAGCAGGGTGCGGGCAGGGTCGCGCAAGTCGTGGCAAAGGTTATCGGCGATATGCCCCTGGTGGCTGCCATTGGCCAGGACGCACGGTTGTTCGGAGCGGTACTGTCGGCCGTCCAGCACGTGGAAACGGGCCAACCGGCCGTAATCCATACGCCGATAAATGCGCATGTCCGGCCCTTTCGGCAAGCTACTGGCACGCAGCGGCATGTGCTCATAAAAGGCCTGGTACGCCGCCGCCCGTTGCTGCAGAAACTGCCCCACCGGGACCTTCGGGTCCTGGGACCAGCGATTGGCGTAATCATTCTGCACTTCGTGATCGTCCCAGGTCGCCACGCTCGGTGCAGCAGCGTGCAGGGCCTGTAGATCAGGATCGGTTTTGTACAAGGCATAGCGGTTGCGGTAGTCGCTGAGGCTCACCGCGTTGCCGCTGCCATGGGGGCGAATGATCTTGCCCGAGTCCGCTGCGTAGGAACTGTCGTAGATATAGTCCCCGAGAAAAAACACCAGGTCGGGTTGCTCCTGCGCCAGGTGGCGATACGCACTGAAATAGCCACGCTCCCAATGGGAGCACGAGACAAACCCCAAGCGTGCCGACACCATGGCATGCACCGCCGGTGCCGTGCGCGACTGCCCCACCGGACTTTGCGCGCCGAGCCCTTCGAACTGGTACCAGTACGACCTGCCCGGCTCCAGGCCCGCCACCTCCACATGCACCGAATGCCCCCAGCGCTCGCTGGCCATGACCTCGCCCTGGCGCACCACGCGGGTCATCGCCGCATCGTGGGCAACCCGCCAACGCACCGGCACCGGGCGGCTCAAGCCACCCCGGCCATCGCCAGCATTGAACAGCGGCGCCAGGCGCGTCCAGATCACAAACCCGTCAGGCAATGGATCGCCGGAGGCCACGCCCAAAGTGAACGGGTAGTCCACCCCGGCACTGCGCGCAAACGGGCTGAGGATCGAAAAGGTGGTGGCAACGGCCAGCCCGGCGAGGACCCGCCGCCGACCGTGATCGACGTCGCCGCTCACAGCCGAAACTCCCAATCCTCACGCAGGGTGGCGAACACCAGCATGTCTTCATGCACCCCATTCTTGAGGAACGCCCCACGCATGCAGCCTTCATACTGCAGACCGATTTTCTCCATGACCCGCGCCGATTCCTTGTTGCGACTGAAACACTGGCTGCCCACACGGTGCAGGCCCAGTTCGCCAAAGCCGTAGTCCATCAGCGCGGTCGCCGCCTCGGTCGCATACCCCAGGTTACGTGCATCCGCCGCCGTCCAGCCGCCAAGGTGCCCATAGTGATGAGCCGCATTGATGCGCAGGCTGGCGATGCCGATCAGTTCGCCGCTGTCGCGCACATGCACGCCCAGGCTCAACAACCCCACCGAGCGAAATTTCTCCTGCATGCCGTCGATAAAATCCTGCGCCGTTTGCAGGGTATAGGGCGACGGAATGCTCGCCGTGTTATCGGCGATCTTCGGCCCGTTGGCGAGGGTGCACAACGTCTCGGCCTGGTGCTTTTCCAGTGCTTTCAATAGAAGTCGCGGAGTGGAAAGACATGGCAATTCGCTACTCATCTTTGGGGGCCCTCGATGTAAAGTTTTTGAGAATGCCCCTGTCGGGTTTCAATTCTGTTACGTCACAAAAATGCCCCAAGAGTCGCCTGTAATACCCGTCCTAGAGCCCTCAAAACGTCAATTAAAGTTAACCAATCGGTCATTTTTGGTTGTTAGCGTGTCGCCCCTAATTCAATAACGGGGTAGCGGAATGAGAACCTGGGACGAACCGAAAAAACGCAAGGCGCACATCGAACTGATCCCGATGATCGACGTAATGATGTTCCTCCTGGTGTTTTTCGTACTCGTGAGCCTGAACGTGATTCCGGCCCTCGGCATGAAGACCCAACTGCCGAGCGCCAGCAGTTCGCAGCAGCTCAAGCCGCAGAACAAATTCATCCTGACCCTGGGCCTGGAAGGCCAGTTGCAACTGGATGGCAAGGACCTCACGGTCGATGGGCTGGTGCCGGCGTTGAAAGCGGCCGAAAAGCCTGACACCAAGTCGACCATCATCGTGAACAGCGACAAAGGCGTCGAGGTTTCGCGCCTGGTGGAGGTGATGGACACCCTGCGTCTGGGTGGCTTTACCTCCGTGTCCATTGCCACGCGTAAGTCCTGATCATGTACGTATTGTTTCGTGCGCGTCAGCTGCTGGGCAGCGTCCCGGCCCTGATCGCTCTGGTGCTGATTGCACTGGGTATCCAGTCCCAGACCTTGAAGGTCGAACCGGTGTATGACGAGTCCGCCGTCGAGTTGGCGCTGGTCGAACCGGAGCCGGAGGTGATCCCGGAACCGGTGGTGGAACAAGAGCCGCCACCGCCGGTGATCGAGGATGAAGAGGCCGAGCCGGCCCCGCCGCCGCCGCCCAAGCCGCTGCCAAAACCCAAGCCTGAGCCCAAACCCAAGCCCGTGCCCAAACCCGTGGTGGCCAAGCCAACGCCTGCGCCGACGCCGCCACCGGTCGCCGCCAGACCGGCGCCTGCGGCCGTGGCCCAGGCCGCGCCGACACCCGCGCCGCCCGCCCCTCCCAAGGTCGACGGCCAAGCGCTGGAAGGCAGTTACCTCAAGGGGCTGCGCAACGAGTTGGACACCTACAAACAGTACCCCACCGGGCGCCAGGCCTCCCTCGAACGCCCGAGCGGCGAAGTGGTGGTGTGGTTGCTGGTCGACCGCCAGGGTCGGGTTCTCGACTCCGGCTTGCAAACCCAGGCCTCGAGCATGTTGCTCAACCGGGCCGCCACCAACAGCTTGCGTCGCATCAAGCAAGTCAAGCCGTTCCCCGAGCAAGCCTTCGGGGGCCGCAATGAGCAGCGCTTCACCGCCACCTTCAACTACAGCGTGCAATAAGCACCCGACACCAGGACGACAGAGATGAGGTTCACACGGATTCATCTGGCACTTGTTGCCGCAAGCATGGGCCATGGAATGGTCATGGCCGATACCAGTGACAGTGACGTCGGGACCATTGGGGTTCAGGGCAAGGCCACGGCAGGTGGCGGCTACATGGTGCAGGAAGAAAGCATCAAGGGCCGCTCCACCGTGACCAAGGAAGCGCTGGATAAACAGACCGCCACCGGCAACGCCGTGGACAAGCTCAAGTACACCCCAGGCTTGAACATTTCCAGTGAAGACAACACCGGTCTGTCAGGCTTTCGCTTTACCATGCGCGGCCTCAACTCCGACCAGGTGGGGATGTCGGTGGACGGCATGCCGATCAACGACTCCGGCAACTACGCGTTGTACTCCAACCTGCTGGGCGACCCGGAAAACATCGAGCAGATCTTCGTCACCCAGGGCTCTTCGGAAGCCGACGGCCCGCACATCGGCTCCAGCGGCGGCAACATCGGTATCGTGACCATTCGCCCGACCAAGGAAACCGGTGCGTTCGTCAAACAGATCATGGGCAGCAACGCCACCCGCAAGACCTTCGCCCGCCTCAACACCGGCGAGATCAACGGCCTGAGCAACTGGCTGTCGGCCTCCCATACCGAAGGCCAGATGTGGCGCGGTTCGGGTGCCGTGCGCGCGGACAAGGTCGAGTGGAACAGCTTCTTCGACGCCGGCGATGGCAACACCGCCAACCTGATCCTCAAATACCACGAGCAGGACAACAACAGTTACAGCCAACTGACCAAGGCCCAGTTCCAGCAGAACGGCCGCAAATACGACCCTTACCCCGCCACCCCCACCGTGGGCAGCAACGGCAAGTACAACAGCTACTACGCCCTGGCGCAGAACCCGTTCCAGACGTTTACCGCGGTGCTCAACACCCAATTCAAACTGGCCGACAACCTCGCGCTGTCGGTGATCCCGTATTACTACTGGGGTAACGGCAGCGGCGTCGGCTCGTCCAGCTATGCCCTGAACCGCGGCTCGAACCAGGGCGGCGTGTTCGACCTGGGCAACCTGCCCACCGGCGCTCAATACAACGCCGACGGCACCCCGAACAGCGGCGTGTACTATCGCCCTTCACGCACCCAGACCTGGCGTCCGGGCATCACCACCAAGCTTAACTGGGACCTGGGCGATCACAGCCTGCAAGTGGGCTACTGGTACGAGCGCGCACGCCAGAGCCAGACCCAGCCGTTCATTCCGCTCAAGGCCAGTGGCAAGCCGGTCGACACCTGGCCGGATTCCAACGAGGCGGTGGTGGATGCCAATGGCAACACCATCCAGGGCCGCGACCGCTTCACCATCACCCCAGCGCAAAAGGTCTGGGCCCAGGACACTTGGTACATCAACTCGGACTGGACCCTGATCGGCGGCCTGGCCTATATGAACGTCAAGCGTGACGGCACCAACCATGGCAGCCTCACCGAGCAAGCAGAAAAACGTAACCAGACCTACAACAAACTGCTGCCCAACGCCGGCCTCAAATACCAGGTGGATGAACGCGACCAGGTGTTCTACAGCCTGTCGCGCAACATGCGCATCCCGCAGAACTACGTGCTGTACGACAAGGGCGCAGGCTCCATCGACGCCAAGCCGGAAACCAGCTGGAACCACGAACTGGGCTGGCGCTACACCGATGAAGACATGACCGTGGCCGCCACCTTGTTCTACATGCAGTTCAAGGATCGCCAGGTGTCGTCGCGCGATATCAACGGCGACTTCGCCGACATCAACGCCGGCTCCGTCAACAACAGCGGCCTGGAACTGGAGTGGAGCGGCCTGTTGCCCAATCACTTCAACTACTACACCTCCTACACCTACACCAAGGCCGAGCAGCAAGACGACTTGACCGTGTACAACGCTGGCAAAGCGATCGTACTGCCCACCAGCGGCAAGCAGTTCGCCAACGTGCCGAAAAACATGCTGGCCGCCAACATCGGCTACGACGACGGCCGCTTCTACGGCACCTTCGGCGGCAAGTACACCAGCAAGCTCTACGGCGATTTGACCAACGACGAAGCCATCTCCGGGCGCACCGTATTCAACGCCGGCGCCGGTATCTACCTGCCGGTGGACAAGAAAGTGGTCAAGGACGCGACCCTGCGCCTGAACGTCGACAACCTGTTCGACAAGAAGTACCTGGACGGCGTGTACACCACCAAGACCAACGCGGCCACCTACGGCGGTTTCCGTGACGGCGACCCGGCCTACATCGTGGGCCTGGAACGCACCGTGACGGTTTCCCTGGAAGCCAATTTCTAATTGCGAGGTAACTGAACATGGACATGAACCTGCTCCACGACATCACCTTCTATGTGATGTATGCCGCGATGGCCATCGCGATCTTCATCACCATCGAGCGCGGGATTTATTTCGCGTATGTACGCCGCCAGGCCCATGCACTCACCGAAGTGCTCGGCGCCAACGTGCACAGCGAACGCGACCTGCCGGAGAGCCTGACCCGTCGTGACAGCCTGCCGTTGAGCATGGTGCTGCCGGTGCTGGTACAGAAGGCGTCGAACGGCTCGCGCAAGGACCTGGATGACGTCATCGAGACCCAGTACCTGACCACCCGCGCGCCGCTGGCCCGCAGCCTGTGGATCATCGAAACCATCACCACCGCCGCGCCGCTGTTGGGTTTGCTGGGTACCATCCTCGGCATCATCGACACCTTCAAGGCGTTGGCGACGGCAGGCGTGTCGGACCCGGGCCAGATCTCCGGTGGCATCGGTACGGCCCTGTTCGCCACCGGCCTGGGGATCGCCATCGCACTGTTTTGCGTGGTGTTCCACAACTTCTTCCAGGACCGCCTGGAGCGCATCAACGACCAGCTGAAAATCCTGCTGATCCGCGCCGCTACCGGTGCCCGTGTGCAGAGTGAAGTGCCGCATCGGGTACCGACGCCGCTGCACAGCCGCACCGCATAAACCTGTGGTGAGCGGGCTTGCCCCGCGTTGGGTGGCGCAGCCACCCCATATCCAGGCACCTCGGTCTTTCTGGGACAACGCGGTGGACTGTTTGGGGCGGCTGCGCCACCCAGCGCGGGGCAAGCCCGCTCACTACATCAGTGAAGAGAGTGTTATGTCCGTCTCCTTGAAATTGCGTATCGCCGGCCTTGCCGGCTTGCTCCTCAGTCCGCTGGCCCAGGCGGACTTTTCGATTCCGGGGTTTGAACTGGTACACACCGTACCGGTGGACACCGCCCTCGGCACCGACGACCTGCGCCAGCCCGGCCCGGTATGGAGCGAACTGTTCGACGGCGCCAAAAGCCGCATCGATATCGGCCAGTTCTACGCCGCCGATCACCCCGGCTCGGTGATGGATCGTGTCATCGAGCGCCTGGAAGCCGCCGGCAAACGCGGTGTGAAGATTCGCTTTTTGCTCGAAGAAAAAGGCATCAAGTTGTCGGAGGCCTCCACACTGGAACGCCTGCGCGCGATCCCTAACCTGACCTTTCGCGTCTTGCCCTACGCCCGTGTAAGCGGCGGGATCATCCACGCCAAGTACCTGGTGGTGGATGGCAAGCAGGCGTTTGTCGGCAGCCAGAATTTCGATTGGCGCTCGCTGGAGCACATCCACGAAACCGGCCTGCGCATCACTGATCCGACGGTCGTGGGGCAGGTGCAGGCCATCTTCGAACAAGACTGGAAAGCCCAGCAGGCCTTGGCCGACAACCAGCCGGTGCCACTGCCCGTCGCGGGTAAAGAACCACCGCGCACCGGCAACTACCTGGTCGCCAGCCCGCAGCGCTACAACCCGCCCGGCGTGGGCGACTCGCAGCTGGAACTGCCGCGTTTGTTGAATGAAGCCAAACAGGAAGTGCGCGTGCAATTGCTGGACTACGCACCGTTGTCCTACGGACCGGACAAGACCCGTCCGTACTACGCGGTGATCGACAATGCCGTGCGCGCGGCGGCGGCGCGTGGGGTGTCGATCAAGCTGATGGTGTCCAACTGGAACACCGACAAGCTGGAACTGCCCTACCTCAAGAGCCTGGCGGTGCTGCCCAACGTGCAGATCAAGATCGTCACCCTGCCCGAGGCCAGGCAGGGATTCATTCCTTATGCGCGGGTGATCCACAGTAAGACCATGGAGATCGACGGCCAGGTGGCGTGGGTCGGCACCAGCAATTGGCTGGGTGGCTACCTGGATAATTCGCGCAACCTGGAAGTGGTGATGCGCAATGAAGCGATGGCCAAGCGTGTGGGGCAATTGCACGAGCAGTTGTGGGATGGACCCTACGCCAGAGCCTTGGACATGACCGCTGAGTACCCCGAGCCCCACCCTGGCCAGCATTGACCAGAGGCACCTGACTAATGGTAGTGTGTGGAAATGTTTCTGACAGATCGATCAGAAACCTCCTACTCACTACCTGCAAAGGAATGCGTCTCTCCATGCACTTTCCACTCAAGCAATTGGCGGCTGCCACCCTGTTTGCGGCGAGCCTTTCGGCTGTTACCTGCCCCGCCTTCGCCAACATCACGCCCGAGCAAAGCACGGCGATTCTCAAGAACTTCAACGAAACGTCCGTCACCGATTTTCGCGGCTTCCTCGGCGCGCTGGCTAAAGGCGACCTGGGCAAGACCAGCGACGTCGGCCCGGCAATCAGTGCCTTTCTCGACAACAAAACCCTGAGCGCCGACCAGCAGAACGAAATCAATCGCCTGCTGGGCATCTACACCCGGGTGAAGTACGGCAAAGCCGCCCTCGAAACCCTGCGCGAGCTGGTGGAAATCCCGACCTTCAACGTGGATGGCCTGCCGCAGTACAAGAACCCGGAATTCATCAAGATCGCCGGCAAGCTCCAGGACCTGGCCAAGGCCTTTAACCTGAACTTCCGCAACATCGACAACCGCGTGTACGAAATTTCCCTGGAAGGCAGTGGCGACGACGTCGTCGGTATCCACGCCCACGCCGATGTGGTGCCGGTAACGCCGGAAAATTGGGTGCTCAAAGATGGCACCAAACTCGACCCGTTCAAGGTCACCCTGATCGGCAACCACATGTACGGCCGTGGCACCGAAGATGACAAGAACGGCATCGTCGTGGCGATGTATGCCATGAAGGTGATCAAGGAAGAAAAGCTGCCACTGGCGCGCAATTTCAAGCTGCTGGTCGACACCACCGAAGAAACCTCCGGCGACGCGATCCCCTACTACTTCGAAAAGAACCCGACACCGCAATACAACCTGGCGCTGGATGGCGGCTACCCGGTGGTGATTGCCGAGAAAGGCTACGGCACGGTGATGGCAACCTTCCCGCGCCGCAAGGGTGAAGGCAAAGGCGCGGAAATCATCGCGATGACCGGCGGCATGGCCACCAACCAGATTCCGTCGGCATCGGTGGCGACCTTCGTCAGCGACAAGCCTGCCGAGTTGGCCGCCAGCCTGCAAAAGGCCGGCAGCGAATACGCCAAGCGCAACGGCGGCGATTTTGAAGTGGCCGCCAAGGTCGACGGCAAAGACGTCAAGCTGACCGTCACCGGCGTGTCCGCTCACTCCTCCGAGCCGGAGTCCGGGGTCAACCCGGTGGCGCGCATGCTGGAGCTGATCCACAGCGTCGACGGCAAGATCGCCCTCAAGCACAACCACATCACAGACGCGGCGCGGTATGCCTCCGACAACTGGGGCCTGGACTACCTGGGCGGCAAGTTGGGCGTGGGCTTCTCCGACGAGTTCATGGGGCCACTGACTACCTCGCTGACTTTTGTCGGCCTGGATGAAAAAGCCTTCAAGCTGGCGGTGAACCTGCGTGTGCCGAAGGGCAAGTCGCCAGAGAAACTCAAGGCCGAGATCGCCGACAAGCTGAGCGCCTGGGACAAGAAAGCCAAGGTCAAGGTGGACTTCGCCTACTCGGTGGCCGAGCCGATGTACCGCAACCCGGAAGGTGAATGGGTCAAGGCACTGCTGGCAGTCGCCACGGAAAACCTCGGCATGGAGCACAAGTTCGGCACCTCCGCCGGCGCAACCTCCGTGCATGAACTGCCCAACGGCGTGCAATTCGGCCTGGCGCGCCCGGAAGTCAAGTACACCGGGCACACCGACGGCGAGTTCAAGACCGTCGACCAGTTCCTGCTCGACCTGCAGATCGTCACCGAAATGATGGGCCGTATCGGTCAGCTGCCGAAGCTCTGAGCCCAAAGCACTGATGCAAAGAGCCCGCCGCAACGGCGGGCTCTTCAGGCTTGCAGCCTCAACATATCCTCGAAAAAACCACCGACCGGTTCCGTGGGATGGCACAGCTGGATTTCCAGCACCCAGGCCATTTCACTCGGTGGGATGTCCAGATCCGCCAATTCCTTGTTCTCGAACAACGCGTGGGGGAAGTCCGCCAGGCGATGCCCCGCAAGGTTGCGCGCCAGCCTCCAGCCTTTTGCCACGGCGCTCTGCTCGGCGAAGTCATACAGCTCTCGACCGGTGAGGCCTTGCAACCAGGCGTCGCGGGTTTCATCGAACACTTCGTGCAGCGCGGTCGTGCACGCCATGTGCAGCGGCGCGTCACCGAACACAAAGGTATCGCCGTAGTCGCCTTCATAGCCGTCCCACACCGGGCCCAGATCAACCACGACGATATCGCTGGCGCGCAGCCTGCGCTGGCGGTCGATCCCTTCGCGGGGTGGGCGGACCGTGTCGGCGCCAAAGCGAATATAGGTCGGGTGCCAGGTGTGCGATGCGCCCATGGCCTGCAGTTGTTCGGCGGCCATGTCGAGGGCTTCGCCGGTGGTCATGCCGACCCGCAGTCGGCTGGCAATGGCCGCCAGGGCGCGGATGGATTGGTCACGGGCCGCCAGCATGCCGTCGAACGAGTAACGGGGGCCGACCTTTTCCCAGATCGGATCGAACGCAGGTGTAGGCGCTTGCGTGCCTGCGCCACCACTGGGCACAAAGGCTTCGGCGACAAACCGGTGAGCCGGCAAGCCCGCGTCGAGGCACTGCTCGCGGACCTGGCGGATCATTGCGCCGTTGCCGCACGCGTACACCTGGGCGACTTGCCAGTGATGCCCATGACCCAGCGCAACGTCCTGCACGCGCCCCTGCGAAGCCAGCACCGGGTGCCAGTGAAAACGCGGGTGATCGATGACAGACTGGTCCAGGAACACGCGGTCATAGAAGTCTGCCGGCTGCGCGCCGCCCCAGTACAACGTCACTTCGACATTGCGCTTCAAGGCGCTCAACAGGATTGGTTTGATGCCGGCATAGCCGGTGCCCGTGGCGAACAGGACCACGGGGCTGTCATCCACGTCCTGCCAGGTGCAGGCACCAAAAGGCCCCTCCAGTTGCAGCACGTCGCCGGCCTCCAGGTCGCCCAGAACAGCCTCGGAAAACAGCCCGCCGCGCACCTGGCGAATCTGAAAGACCAGGCGCCCGTCATCTTCGGCCGGCAGGTTGGCGATCGAGAAACACCGCGAGTCACCGTCGACCAGACGGAACTTGAGGTACTGGCCGGCACGCACCGCCAATGGCAGGTCCGGCATCAGCACCAGCTCAATGATGTCAGGGCTCAATGCGCACTTGCTCAGCACTTGCGCCTCGACACTCAGCGCGGGGGTGTCCAGGGACCAGCCGGGAATTTCCAGGCGCATATCGCCGCAGGCGTGGCTCTGGCACAACAACATTTCATTCGCCGCCAACGGATAGCACGGCGCGGGGGCGTTCGGCGCCAACTGCCTGGCCCGGTACTGCCCTTCTGCGACCACCACCTTGCACGATCCACAGGCACCGCGCCGACAGGAAAACGGCACGGACAGGCCACTGGCGAGCATCGCATCGAGCAACAGCTCATCACCGGCCTCAAAGGTTTTCCCCGAGGGGGACAGTTCGATGACATGACGTGTATTCATAACAACCTCGGGGTGAGTGAGGCTAGATTGTTGCGCTAGACTAGGCCCATTAAAACCTCCAGTTTTGGATACTTCATATGGTCCAGATGCGTAAATGGCGGCCGCTGCTCAAGCTGGACGAGAGCGCCAGCCAGGCGTCCTACCGCAAGATCGCCGAAGGCCTGGTGACGGCAATCGTCGAGGGCCGCTTGCCGCCCGGCACTTTGCTGCCGGGCACGCGGGAAATGGCGCAATTGCTCGACGTCAACCGCAAGACCGTGATCCTGGCCTACGAAGAAGCCATGACCAAAGGCTGGCTGGTCAGCGAGCCGCGACGCGGGACCTTCGTCAATGCGCAATTGGCGCCCAAGCCAATGCCGAATCGCGCGCAACCGTCCTTCGCACCGCCCATCCTGGCCCAGGCGAACGCGCCGTACTTCACCCAGAACGCCCAGGCGACGGCACTGCAGCACCGGCATGGCGCACTGTTTTTCGACAACGGCACCAGTGACCACCGCCTGCTGCCCCAAGCCGTGCTGCACCGCCACTACCGCAATGCCCTGCGCAACAGCTTCGCCTCTAATACGGTGCGCTATGGCAGTGAGGGCACCGGCTATGAGTTGCGCTGCGCCCTGGCCGAAATGCTGCGCAACAACCGCGGGCTGACGGTCAGCGCCGAGAATATCTGCCTGACCCAAGGCACCCAGATGTCGCTGTACCTGAGCGCCAGCCTGCTGCTCAAGCCTGGCGACGTGGTGCTGGTGGAACGCCTGAGCTACCCGCCGGCCTGGGAGATTTTCCGCAAGCTGGGCGCGCAACTGGTCACGGTGGACGTCGACGACGAAGGCTGCCGCACCGACCAGATCGATCGTCTGTGCCGCGAGCACAAGGTGCGGATGATCTATCTCACGCCGCACCACCAATTCCCCACCACCGTGAGCCTGCACGCAGCGCGGCGGCAACAGCTGCTGGCATTGGCGGCACTGCATGACTTCTGCATCATCGAAGAAGATTACGACCACGAATATCACTTCAACGGACGACCTTACCTGCCGCTGGCCAGCGACCGCTCACAGCGCCATGTGCTCTACGTCGGCTCGCTGTCCAAGGCGCTCGGCTCGACGTTTCGCTGCAGCTATGTGGTGGCTCCCACACCCGTCATTGAAGCCCTGCACGGCAACGCTGCGTTGATGCTGGGCGATGCCGACGCGGTGGCGCAGAAGATGCTCGCGGACCTGATCAACGCGGGTGAATTGAAGAAACACCTGCGTCGGGTATCCAAGGAATACCGCGCCCGCCGCGAAACCTTGCAGGGCTGTCTACATGCGGCATTCGGTGATCGGATCATGGTGCGCGAACCCGAAGGCGGGCTGGCGCTGTGGGTGCGTTTTGAAGATCGGATAAACGTCGATCAGATGGTGGCCACCGCATTGGAGCATGGGCTGGTCGTACGCAGTGGTCGGCAATTTTCGCCGATGGACCGGCCGGAAAATGCGTTGCGCCTGGGCTTTGCCTCACTCAATCAGGCGGAAATTCGTGAGGCCACGGTGCGCCTGGCCAAAGCGGCAAACCCGCGCGCGCACAAAAATGCCGATCATCGCTGATCGGCATGGGGTTAGAGCGGCAGCAGGAAGCGGGATTTCTCTTCGGCCCGGGCCAATTCCGGGAACTCCAGCAGCAGCGCCCGGTTGCCCCGGCCAATATGCTCCATCACCGCCCGTGTAATGTACTCACGCACCATGCCGGTCGAGACGTAATACATGGCCCAGGCTTGTTCGGGCGTACAGTGGCCGATCTGTTCTTCGATTTGCGTGTACGCCTCGTCATCGTCCGACTTCAAGTCGCGCTGATATTCCGCTTGGCCCATGATTGATCTCCTTCAACGGCACGCCTGCAACAGCCCGGCATGCCTGGTCATTCAGCCGGTCACGTGCCGCTCTTCACTTTGGTCCACACACGCGTGCGGATTCGCTCCAACTTCAAGGGCAGCGGTTCAAGGGGAACCAGTGTGGCAATGGTCTCTTTGGACGGATAAATCCAGGGGTTGTCGCGCAGCTTCTGTTCGACCAACTCGGTAGCGTCCTTGTTGGCGTTGGGGTACAGCGTGTGGTTGGAACTCTTGGCAATCACTTGCGGCTCAAGCATGTAGTTGATAAACGCCAGACCCTGCCTGGCATGCGGCGCATCCTTGAGCAGCACGAAGTTTTCCGACCACACCAACCCGCCCTCGCGCGGCAGGCTGTAGGCAATCTTGCGCCCGGTGTTGTTTTTTTCATTGATGGCCTGTGCCGTCAGCGCCCCGCTCGCCCAGCCCACCACCACACAGATGTTGCCATCGGCAAAGTCGGCATCCGTTCTGGATGAATCAAAGTAAAGGACGTAAGGGCGGATCTTCAGCAGCAGCGCCTGGGCTTTCTGGTAATCCTCAGGGTTCTGGCTGTTGCTGGGCAGCCCGAGATAATGCAAGGCGATCGAAATGATTTCACTCGGGGAATCGAGCATCGCCACGCCACACGACTTGAGCTTGCTGATGTTCTCTTCCTTGAAGATCAGGTCCCAGCTGTCCACCGGGGCATTCTCGCCCAGGGCGGCCTTGACCTTGTCCACGTCGTAACCAATGCCGGTGGTGCCCCACAGGTAGGGCACGGCGTAGCGGTTACCCGGGTCATTGGCGGAGAGCAGCGCCAGCATCTCCGGATCGATATGCGAGAAGTTGCTCAGTTGAGAGCGGTCCAGCGGCGCCAGTACGCCGGCCTTGATCAGGCTGGGCAAGACATTCGACGTGGCGACGACCACGTCATACCCGGTACGCCCGGCCATGACCTTGCTCTGCATGATCTCGGCACTGTCGAAGGCATCCATGTGCATCCGGGTGCCGGTTTTCTGCTCGAATTCCTTGGGTGTTTCCGGGGCGATCAGCCCGAACCAGTTGTAGAGGTTGACCCGGGGTTCGGCCGCCGAGACCGGCGCGCTCGCGCCCACACAGACCAGCGCCGCCATGAACATGGCGCGCAAACGGGGTTGACTCATATCGCTATCCTTGTCAAAAACGACAGGCCATCATGGCCTTCATCCGCTGAGGGGTGAATATACTCGGCACGTCCGATTAGTAAATACCTAGAAGTACTTAGCCCAGCCCCATGAATGCCTAACCCTAAAGGGGTAGTACATGTCGCTCGACCTTCACAACCTGGCCTGGCATCGGTCGGCCGGGACGCTGATCATGCAACTGAACCGACCGGCGTTCTGGAGCTCACTGGTTCGCGTGCTAAAGGAATACGTCCAGATCGACAACTGGGTCGTGCTGATCTTCAGCGACCACCAGGTACGGGTGGTCAGCGTGACTGAGGTCGCCGATGCGGACGAAGTGGACGCGTTGACCCAGCGCTACGTAAAAGGGCTGTACCTGCTCGACCCGTTCTACATTGCCAACCGCGAAAACCCGCAGAGCGGCTTTTTTCATCTGTCCGACATTGCGCCGGAGCACTTCCTGACCACCGAGTATTACCACCAGTATTTCGCCCAGTACATCAGCGTGGATGAGGTGCAGTACAACGTACAACTCGACGCCGACAGAACGCTGTGCATTTCATTCGGCAGCAACGCGCGATACAGCCCGCAGCAGATCGCGACCCTGGACATTATCAAGCCATGGGTGATGGCGTTGATGCATCAACGCATGTGCTTTGAGACTGATGCGGAAAAAAGCCAGGACGAACCGCCACCCTGGTCAGAGGCCATCGTGCAACTGGGCACACAAATCACTGCGCGCGAAAAAGATGTGCTCAAGTTGCTGTTGAGCGGTTTTTCCAACAAAGAAATCGCCGGCAAGCTGAACCTGTCGGCAGAGACCATCAAAGTTCACCGTCGCAACCTCTACAACAAACTGAACATCAAGTCTCAGTCCGAGTTGTTTGCGCGTTTTTTCATGCCGGCGCAGGAGGCCCAGACGGCGCATTGAACGCTGCCGCAGCGGGCCTGCGGCGGCTCTGCACAAATCACGCACAAACAAAAACGCCGATCATTGCTGATCGGCGTTTTTGTCGAATATGGAGCGGGAAACGAGACTCGAACTCGCGACCCCGACCTTGGCAAGGTCGTGCTCTACCAACTGAGCTATTCCCGCAAATGGCGTCCCCTAGGGGACTCGAACCCCTGTTACCGCCGTGAAAGGGCGGTGTCCTAGGCCACTAGACGAAGGGGACACACAACTGAAACACATGGTGTGCATTTCAGTGTCCAGGGGTTAGATCCGAAGATCATGCCCTGGTTTCACTCAGTGCCGCCCGAGGGCCACACTGCTTAAATTGGAGCGGGAAACGAGACTCGAACTCGCGACCCCGACCTTGGCAAGGTCGTGCTCTACCAACTGAGCTATTCCCGCAAATGGCGTCCCCTAGGGGACTCGAACCCCTGTTACCGCCGTGAAAGGGCGGTGTCCTAGGCCACTAGACGAAGGGGACACACAACTGAAACACATGGTGTGTATTTCAGTGTCCAGAGGTTAAATCCGAAGATCATGCCCTGGTTTCACTCAGTGCCGCCCGAGAGCCACACTGCTTAAACTTGGAGCGGGAAACGAGACTCGAACTCGCGACCCCGACCTTGGCAAGGTCGTGCTCTACCAACTGAGCTATTCCCGCAAATGGCGTCCCCTAGGGGACTCGAACCCCTGTTACCGCCGTGAAAGGGCGGTGTCCTAGGCCACTAGACGAAGGGGACACACGTACAACATTCACTGCTTAACCGCGTTTTGCTGTGTGCTTTACGCGTTAAGTGGCGCGCATTCTATGGACGGATTGAAAGATCGTCAACCCCCAAGGATAAATTTATTAAAATCAATGACTTCCCCCAGCTTTTCGGGCTCATGGGGGGATTGTGCGCGTCCGGGCTTTGACGCCTATATTCTGGCGCCCGACAAGACGCTATAGTTCGCTCCAGCAAATGATGGCAATGTGCATCCATGCAGGGAGCGCCTATGCCTATAGAAGCAAACTACCCGGGCAACTGGTCGATCAGTCCTATCCGCCGGATGGCCCAGTCACTACACTCCACTGTAAACCCTATAAAGAGGTCACACCGGTGACACCACTCATGATCACCCTGCTGGTAATAGCCGGGATCGCAATACTGATCGCCATTGGCTACATGAACCACGTGGTGGAAAACAACAAGCTGGAAAAGAAGCGCACCGAGAT
Source organism: Pseudomonas sp. DR208 (assembly GCF_019823005.1). NCBI lineage: Bacteria > Pseudomonadati > Pseudomonadota > Gammaproteobacteria > Pseudomonadales > Pseudomonadaceae > Pseudomonas > Pseudomonas sp. DR208. The sequence goes on along the minus strand of NZ_CP081944.1, from coordinate 2,282,588 downwards.
CGAGCTTAACGATCGCCTGCGCCGTTGCGGTGAAATCACCGAGACCTTCCCTGGCCAGTTGATGACCCCGGCGCTCAAGCTGTTGCTGACCCGCCTGGAACTCAACGTCAACCAACGCCTGCTGAACCTGAATAAAGGCAGCATGGCGCTCAAGGCCCGCATCACCGAGCTGAATACGCTGGTCGCCCAGGGCGAATCGATCCCGGTGAACAACCCGCCCGCGCCGATCCAGACCGAAGCCAAGGCCAAGGATGTGCGTTTCCTGCTCGAAGCCCTGCACGGCCAGGTCACCCGTGCGGCCCAGGATGGTTTCCTGCCGGCCAACGAGGCCAAGCACTGGATCCGCGAGATCCGCCATATCCTGGTGTTGCTGCATATCGAGTTCTTCAACAACCTCGGCCAGCACGCCCTGCAACAAGGCCAGCCGGGCCAGGCGCGGCTGGCATTCGAGCGTGGCGTGCAGTACCTGCGCAAACAGCCGGAGCCGGTGATCTACAGCGCACAGCTGCAACACCTGGAAGCCCAACTGGGACGCGCCAACTCCACGGTGCTGACCAACAGTAAGCCGGCCGAAGACGAAGTCAACGAACTGACCGAAGGCCTCAAAGTGGTCGACGCCGACGCCGAGTGGAAGAAGAAAGTCATCTACGACTGATTCGCCGGCTGTAAGACTGGCCTGTGGTGAGCCCGCTCACCACAGCAATAAAAGCCACGCCAGTACAAACCACCTCGCTGCTTCACAAGATGCCATCACTTTGCATCTATCCCCCCGTCCCCGACTAGCGTAAAAAAGTGCCCCTCACTCCATGAAGTCAGAGGCCCGCTATGCCTGTCGCCGTCATTGATGGACAACCGCTGCACTACGTCGACCAGGGTTCCGGCCCCGTCGTCCTGCTGGGCTCAAGCTACCTGTGGGACCGCGACATGTGGGCGCCGCAGATCGAAGCCCTGTCGCAACAGTACCGGGTGATCGTGCCCGAGCTGTGGGGCCATGGCGAATCCGGCCCGCTGCCCGCAACAACCCGCTCCCTCGACGACCTCGCGCGCCAGGCCCTGGCCCTGCTGGACCAGTTGGATATTCCACAGATCAACCTGGTCGGCCTCTCGGTCGGCGGCATGTGGGGCGCACGCCTGGCGCTGCTGGCTCCCGAGCGCATCAACAGCCTGGTGCTGATGGACACCTACCTGGGTGCCGAGCCCGAAGCCACGCGCCAGTATTACTTCTCGCTGTTCAAGATGATCGAAGACGCCGGCACTATCCCCGGGCCGTTGCTGGACGTGGTCGCGCCGATCTTCTTCCGCCCGGGTATCGACCGCGAATCCGCGCTGTATCAGGATTTCCGCAAGCAATTGCAGGGCTACTCCAAGGAGCGCCTGCTGCAGAGCATCGTGCCCCTGGGTCGCTTGATCTTCAGTCGCGAAGATGTGCTGGGACAGTTGCCCAAGCTGGACGCCGACACCACCCTGGTGATGTGCGGCGAACAGGACAAACCGCGCCCACCTGCCGAATCCGAGGAAATGGCCGGCCTGATCGGCTGCAGCCTGATCCTGATCCCGCAAGCCGGGCATATCAGCGCCAGGGAAAACCCGGACTTCGTCAACGAAGCCCTGCTGACCTTCCTCGCCAACAACGCCTGACCGCCCTCCCCTGTGATCGCCGCATGAACGCTGCGATCACAGGCGGAAGTGCCCGACCATCCCCTTGAGTTCCGCGCCCAGCTGCGCCAGCTGAATGCTCGATGCGGCGTTGCCCTGCATGCTCAATGCCGACTGATCGGCACTGGCACGGATACTGGTGACACTGCGGTTGATCTCCTCGGCCACCGAGCTTTGCTCCTCGGCCGCCGCGGCAATCTGCTGGTTCATCTGCTGGATCAGCGACACCGCCACCGCGATGCTGCCCAGGGCACTCTCGGTCTCCAAGGCATCGCTCACCGCCAGCTTCACCAGTTCGCCGCTTTGCTGGATCTGCTGCACCGAGGACTGGGCCGCGTTGCGCAAGGTACTGACCAGCCGCTCGATTTCTTCGGTCGATTGCTGGGTACGCTTGGCCAACGCCCGTACTTCATCCGCCACCACCGCGAAACCACGGCCCTGCTCGCCCGCACGGGCGGCTTCGATGGCGGCATTGAGGGCCAACAGGTTGGTCTGCTCGGCCACGCTTTTGATCACACTCAACACAGTGCCGATGTTCTGGATCTCGGCGCTCAGGCTCTCGATGCTGGCGCTGGCACTGGTGCTGGAGGTGGCCAGCAATTCAATACGCTGCAAACTCTGGCGCACCACACGCTGGCCGCTGTCGACTTTGTCGTCCGCTGTCTGTGCGGCTTGCGCGGCTTCTTCGGCGTTGCGCGCCACGTCATGCACGGTAGCGGTCATCTGGTTCATCGCCGTGGCGACCTGCTCGGTTTCTTCTTTCTGGCTACTGACTTCGACATTGGTTTGTTCGGTAACGCTGGACAATGAGTGAGCCGAGCTGGCCAGTTGCTCGATACCGGCCTGCAGGCCGCTGACCATATGGCTCAGGCCATTGCCCATCTGCTGCATCGCCTGCATCAGTTGGCCGATCTCATCGCGGCGACTGACCTCCATGCGCCCGCTCAAATCGCCGGCCGCAATCTGCTGGGCAACCGCAATCACACTGCGCAGCGGCGCGACGATCAAGCGGGTGATCACCCAGGCCGCGATCAACCCCACCAACAGCGCCAGGGCCGAAGAGCCGATGATCAGCATCGCGCTTTTCTTCAACTGTGCCTGCATCGACAGGTCTTCAGTGTCGTACGCCTGGTTGACCCGGCCGACCACTTGCTCGGCCCGATCATGCAACTGCTTGTAGACCACCTTCTCCTGGGCCAGCAGGCCGGTGTACTCGCCGAGTTTTTCACTGAACGAAGCAATATGCCCGGAGACCTCATTCAATACCGTCTGGTAACCGGGGTCCTTGACCGCGGTTTTCAGTGTTTCAACCTGGGCCAGCGCCTGGTCGGCCTGCTCGATCTTGCCTTGCTCGGCGTCATCGGCGTCTACCTTGCGGCTCTGGTCCAGACGTACGTGGGCTTCGTTCATGGCTTGCAACATCAGCCGTGAAACCTGGCTGACCTGCCCTGCCTGCTCGATAAACTCGGCGCCCTCCTTGCCCTGGCTTTCCTTGAGGCCATAGGCACCGTCGTCAGCCAGCCCGGCCTGCAGCACATCGAGGTTGTTGGCCACGCTGGACACTGACCAACTGGCCATTTCCAACGCCAGGTCCTTGGTCTGGGTCAATTCGACAAACTCATCGAACGCCTTGCGGTAGGCGGCCAGGGCCTGTTCCACATCCGTCATGACGGGCACGTTGGCCGCCGACTGGGCCTTGAGGCTCGCCGCGAGCGCGGCCAAGGCATCGACACTTTCATGCAGGGCGTCGACGGCCTTGGGGTCGGCATGCAACGCGTAGTCCTGCTCGATCAGGCGCACCTTGAGCAAGCCGCTGTTGAGCGACGACATGGCCTTGAGGCCTTCGAAGCGCTGGCCAACGGATTGCAGGGACCACACGCCGATGGCCGCGACCAGAGCGGTCAACAGCAATACCAGGGTGAAGCCCAAGCCCAGTTTTTTTGCCATACCGAGGTTGGCGAAGCGTCGTTGCACGGCCGAAATCATTGCACTTGCATCCTCTTGCAATGGCAGATGCCATCAAGCCCGGTTTACACAAGCGAGATTGGCAACCACAAGGCACCGAACACAAGTCATTGGCGCCACAACAATGGCAAAAAGCTACACGCTCGTCGTTTTCAGAATGGTCGAGGTCGATCTGGCAGGTCCCATGGCGCGGAATAACGCCAGTGCCCGTTGATCATCAGCATAGGCCACATTGATTCGCAGCCACTCACTCGGCTCATCCGTTGGACTGAACAATGCCCCCGGTGACAACAAAACCCCCAGCCGCCGGGCATACGCCTGCAACCGCGACCGATCCCCAGCCCCTGGTCGCGCCCACACGAACATCCCGCCGGCAGGGTTGGCGAACACCTCCCATTCCTCATCCTCCAGCACCTGCAAGGTCGCAGCCATTTGTGCACTCAGCCGCTTGCGCAGGCGCTGCACCCACTTGCGATAGGTGCCATTAGCCAGCAGCGTCGCCACTACGGCCTCGGCAAACCGCGAAGTCCCGAAGCCCGTCAGGGTCTTGAGGCTGGCCAATTGCGCGACGATCGCCGTGCTCGCACTGAGATAACCCACGCGCAAGGCACTGCTCAGGGTCTTGGAAAAGCTTGCGACGTAGATCACCCGGTCACCGTGGGGTAACGCCGAGAGCCGTGTGCAACTGGCGTGTTGCAGATCGCCAAACACGTCCTCTTCGATAATCAAAAAGTTATCGCGGTGCGCCAGCTCCAACACACGCTCCGCCACGGTGCGACTCAGGCTGGAACCGGTGGGATTGTGATACAGGCTATGGATGAACAGGCATTTGGGCCGATGACGCTGCAGCAAGGCCTCAAGCGTCGCGATGTCCGGCCCGCCACGGGTGCGTGGCACGTGCAGCAGTTGCACACCATGAAATACCAATTGCCGATAAAGGTTGCCGTACCCCGGCGTTTCAACCATCACGCAATCGCCGGCCTTGAGCAGGGTGCGTATCAGCAGGTCCTGTGCGTGGCTGGCGCCCGCCGTGGTGAGGATGCCGTCAAGTTGGGTGGGGATGTGGACCTGTGTCAGGCGCTTGAGCAATTGCTCACGCAATGCCGGAAGCCCCAATGGGGTGCTGTAGTTGAACAGCGCCGCCGTGTCGCAGCGGGTGACTTCGCGAATCGCGTAGCTGATGTCATCGCTTTCGCGCCAGGCATCAGGCAGCCAGCCGCAGCCCAGTTTCAGCTCGCCCAACGGGTTATCGGCAAAGGCGCCCCAATCTCGCTCGGCACCTTCATACCACTGGTTTTCGTGCACCGTCGGTGGCTGGGCCACGCAGAAACCCGACCCCTGTTTCGAAACCAGCACGCCCTGGGCGACCAACCGCTCGAATGCCTCGATCACACTGGACTGGCTGAGCAGGTTATCGAGGGCCACCTGGCGAACGGAGGGCAAGCGTGTACCAGGGCTCGCCCCACTCGTGCGAATCCATTGCGCCACCGCGCTGATGATTTGCTGCACCACCGGTACAAGGGCTTGTCGATCGATCCCTAAATCCATGCGCCACTCACTTCAACTGTCTGTAATTCAACCCGGGACAGTTAAGCACAGAAGCCCATGTCGGCCGCTCGCCAACTTTTATTAAATTATTGATTTTATTGAGTTATTTACCTGCTGATACACATTCTGACAAGGCACCGTGCCAGCTATGGAAAAACCTCACACCCTCCCAGGCCTTTTCGAATGGAGGGCGACCTGAGGTCCTAGATAGCCGTCGCGCCACCGTCCACTGCCAAGGCGTGACCGGTGGTAAAGGCCGCACCGTCGCTGCACAGGTACAGCACCGCGCTGGCGATTTCCTCGACCTTGCCGATGCGCCCCACCGGGTGCATGGCAGCGGCGAATTCGGCCTTGCGCGGGTCGGCTTCATAGGCACGCCGGAACATATCGGTGTCGATCACGGCCGGGCAGACCGCATTGACGCGAATGTTCTTCTTCGCATACTCGATGGCCGCCGACTTGGTCAGGCCGATTACCGCGTGTTTGGACGCGGCATAAATGCTCATCTTCGGCGCCGCGCCCAACCCCGCGACCGACGCGGTGTTGACAATCGCCCCGCCGCCCTGGGCCAACAGCAGTGGCAATTGATGCTTCATGCACAACCACACGCCTTTGACGTTGACGCCCATGATGGCGTCAAACTCGTCCAGGGTCCCATCCGCCAGCTTGCCCTTCTCGATCTCGATCCCGGCATTATTGAAGGCGTAGTCCAGGCGGCCATGGGCGGCGAGGGTCTGGGCCATCAATTGCTGAACATCCGCCTCCAGCGTGACGTTGCAGCGCACAAACAGCGCTTCGCCGCCGGCCTGGCGGATCAGCGCGACGGTGCCTTCGCCGCCCGCAACGTCCAGATCAGCGACCACCACCTTCAACCCTTCGGCGGCGAACGCCAGTGCCGTAGCGCGGCCGATACCGGCGGCAGCACCGGTCACCAGGGCGACCTGGCCGGAAAACGTCATGCTCATGAGGGATGTCCTGTGAGGGAAAGTCGTGGGTCGAGTCTAGCCAACGCCGCGCCAGACGCGTCAGCACTATCAAAAGGCCGGTTGAAGCTGCATGAATCGTAGTGATAACAGCCGCCGCCTGACTATCAGCAACACCTATCGACCGGCATTCGCACGCTCGGTGAACCTTGCTCCCGGCCCGTTCAAGGTCTATCACTTCAGGTTCATTTCCAGAAGAGTCACTGCCATGAGCGCCCAGACCAACCGCCAATTCCTGCTCGCCAAGCGCCCGGTCGGCGCGGCCACCCGGGACACCTTCACCTACCAGGAAGTCCCGGTGGGCACGCCCCAGGACGGCCAGGTGCTGGTGCGCAATGAATACCTGTCCCTCGACCCCGCCATGCGCGGCTGGATGAATGAAGGCAAGTCCTATATCCCGCCGGTCGGTATCGGTGAAGTAATGCGCGCCCTGGGCGTGGGCAAAGTGATTGCCTCGCACAACCCGGCATTCGCAGTCGGGGACTACGTCAACGGCGCCCTGGGCGTGCAGGATTACTTTCTGGGCGAGCCGCGGGGTTTCTACAAGGTCGATCCGAAACTGGCGCCCCTGCCCCGTTACCTGTCGGCACTCGGCATGACCGGCATGACCGCCTACTTCGCACTGCTGGACACCGGTGCGCCGAAGGCTGGCGAAACCGTGGTGATCTCCGGCGCGGCTGGTGCCGTGGGCAGCATTGCCGGGCAGATCGCCAAGCTCAAAGGCTGCCGTGTGGTGGGCATTGCCGGCGGCGCCGACAAGTGCAAGTTCCTGGTGGATGAACTGGGCTTCGATGCTGCTATCGATTACAAAAGCGAAGATGTGCCTGCCGCACTCAAGCGCGAGTGTCCCAAGGGCGTGGATGTGTATTTCGATAACGTCGGCGGCGATATCCTCGACGCCGTGCTCAGCCGCCTGGCGCTGAAGGCACGCGTAGTGATCTGCGGCGCCATCAGCCAATACAACAACAAGGAAGCCGTGAAAGGTCCGGCCAACTACTTGTCACTGCTGGTCAATCGCGCGCGCATGGAAGGGTTTGTGGTGATGGATCACGCCGCAGGCTTTGCCGCTGCCGGGCAGGAAATGGCCGGCTGGATGGCCCAGGGCAAGCTCAAGAGCAAGGAAGATATCGTGGAGGGGCTGGAGACGTTCCCGGAAACGCTGATGAAGCTGTTCAACGGTGAGAACTTCGGGAAGTTGGTGCTCAAGGTCAGCTGACCACCCATAGATCTAAATGTTGGAGATCTGAATGTGGGAGGGGGCAAGCCCGCTCCCACATTCGAAAATCAGGCGATTTCGGCGACAACTGCCGCCAATGCCTTGGCCGGATCGGCCGCCTGGCTGATCGGGCGACCGATCACCAGGTAATCGGAACCTGCATCCAACGCCTGGCGCGGGGTCAGGATACGGCGCTGGTCATCCTGGGCACTGCCCGCCGGACGAATACCCGGGGTCACCAGTTGCAACGACGGGTGCGCGGTTTTCAGGGCCTGGGCTTCCAGCGCCGAACACACCAGGCCATCCAGGCCGGCTTTTTGCGCCAGGGCAGCCAGGCGCAGTACCTGCTCCTGGGGCTCGATATCCAGGCCGATACCGGCCAGGTCTTCACGCTCCATGCTGGTGAGCACGGTCACACCGATCAACAACGGTTTAGGCCCGCTGCGCTGCTCCAGCACCTCACGGCAGGCACTCATCATGCGCAGGCCGCCGGAGCAATGCACGTTGACCATCCACACGCCCATTTCGGCGGCGGCCTTGACCGCCATCGCGGTGGTGTTCGGAATATCGTGGAATTTCAGGTCGAGGAACACTTCGAAACCTTTGTCACGCAGCGTACCGACGATTTCCGCCGCGCAACTGGTGAACAATTCCTTGCCGACCTTGACCCGGCAAAGCTTCGGGTCCAACTGGTCAGCCAGCTTCAGTGCGGCGTCACGAGTGGGGTAATCCAGGGCGACGATGATAGGAGTCTGACAGACGGACATTGGAATGGGCTCTCAGGCAAGTCGAAATCGGCGCGGATTGTAGCGCAAGCGGCGGCGTTGCGGGATCCGATGATCGGTAAATACTGACCAAGCGCTATCGGGCGGGCATTTCAGGGAATTATTTCAAAGCCGATACATTCACGACATGCCCCCAACACGCCTCACGGCTAGCCTCGCTTGCACGACCCACCGACCAGCACTTCCAGCCATGGGGCTGGGCGCCTATGCTGAGCGCAACAACAGGGCAGATGATCGCACTATGCATACCCCTTCCGTCTCCATGAACGACGAGCAAAAAGGCGCGGTGATCGCCGACGACAAACGCTGGAACACCCGCGCGCTGATCGTTGACGACGATGTGCCGATCCGTGAACTGCTGATCGACTACCTGGCCCGCTTCGGCATTCTCGCCAGCGGCGTCACCGACGGTACGGCGATGCGCCAGGCCATGCAGGCCGAAACCTTCGACGTGGTGGTGCTCGACCTGATGCTGCCGGGCGAAGACGGCCTGTCGCTGTGCCGCTGGCTGCGCGCGGAATCGGATATCCCGATCCTGATGCTCACCGCCCGCTGCGAACCCACTGACCGCATCATCGGCCTGGAGCTGGGCGCCGACGATTACATGTCCAAGCCCTTCGAACCCCGTGAGCTGGTAGCGCGCATCCAGACCATCCTGCGCCGTGTGCGTGACGACCGTACCGAACAACGCGCCAATATCCGCTTCGACAATTGGCGCCTCAACAGCGTGCTGCGCCAACTGGTCGCCGACGATGGCCTGGTGGTGCCGCTGTCCAACGCGGAATTTCGCCTGCTGTGGGTATTCATCGAACGTCCGCGCCGGGTGTTGAGCCGCGAACAACTGTTGGATGCCGCCCGTGGCCGCTCCATCGAAGCCTTTGATCGCAGCATCGATTTGCTGGTGTCGCGCCTGCGGCAAAAACTCGGGGATGATCCCAAGGCGCCCCAATTGATCAAGACCGTGCGGGGTGAAGGCTACCTGTTCGACGCCCGGGATATCGGTTGATGCGCAACGCCTTCAACACGCTGTTCGGTCGACTGTTTGGCGTGTTGCTGGTGGCGATTGTGCTGGCTCATGTGCTGGCCATTTCCTGGTTTCGCTATTACGGCCCGCCTCCGCCACCGCCTCAGGAGACCTTTGTCGAGCAGCCGGACGGCACGATGAAACACCTGGCCAGGCACAAGCGACCATGGTTTGGTGGCCCGGTGGTGCCACTGACGTTCCAGTTCATCTCGTTGATCATCGCCGCCTGGTACGGTGCCAAGCTGCTGAGCCGGCCGATCCAGCGCCTGAGCGAAGCTGCCGAGCGCCTGAGCCTGGACCTCGACAGCCCGCCCCTCGACGAATCTGGCCCGCGTGAGGCACAGCAAGCGGCGTCAACTTTCAACCTGATGCAGCGACGCATCCGCGAGCAAGTCAGCCAACGCGCCCGTATGCTCGGCGCCGTCTCCCATGACCTGCGCACCCCGTTGTCACGCCTGAAGCTGCGCCTGGAACAGATCGAAGACACCCGGCTGCAAGGCCAGATGCGCCAGGACCTGGACGACATGATCGGCATGCTCGACGCGACCCTGAGCTACCTGCACGAACAACGCACCAGCGAAACCCGGCATTGGCTGGACGTGCAGGCGCTGGTCGAGTCGATGAGCGAAAACGCCCAGGACCAGGGTTCCGATGTGCAGTTCGGCGGGACCTGCGCACCGCTGCAAGTGCAGCCGATGGCCTTGCGATCGTGCCTCAACAACCTGATCGACAACGCCCTGCGGTACGCCGGTTCGGCGCGCATCGAGCTGACAGACAGCCGCGAGGCGCTGGTCATCCGTGTCATCGACCATGGCCCCGGGATTGCCGCCGACCAGCGTGAGGCGGTGTTCGAACCATTCTATCGGCTGGAAGGCTCACGCAACCGCAACTCTGGCGGGGTCGGCCTGGGCATGACGATTTCCAGGGAAGCGGCGGAACGCCTCGGCGGTCGGCTGCACCTGGAAGAGACCCCCGGCGGTGGTTTGACCGCCGTGATGTGGTTACCACGCGTCTAGAGCGGCTTGTCTTCCCGCCGCCCCTGGGCCTGGGTTGCACTCCAGTCCATCAACAGGCTGTAGGCCACCGCCAGCAGGGTCGGGCCGATAAACAGGCCGATGAAACCAAAGGCAATCAAGCCGCCGAACACCCCGAGCAGCACGATGACCAACGGCAGGTTGCCGCCGCGGCTGATCAGGTAAGGCTTGAGCACGTTGTCCACGCCACTGATGATGAACGTGCCCCACACGCCGAGGAACACCGCGTAGGTGTAATCGCCCTTCCAGGCCAGCCACGCCGTGGCCGGGATCCACACCAGTGGCGGGCCCATGGGAATCAGGCTGAGCAGGAAGGTGACGATGCCCAGCACCAGCGCACCCGGCACCCCGGCGATCAGGAAACCGATCAGCGCCAACAGGGCCTGGGCGGCGGCCGTGCCGATCACGCCGTTGACCACGCGCTGCACGGTGCCGGCCACCAGTTCGATGTAATAGCCGGCACGCTCGCCGATCAAGCGCTCCAGCAGGCGGTGAACAAACATCGCCAGGCGCGGCCCGTCCCGGTAGAAAAAGAACACGAAGACCAGGCTCAGGGTCAGTTCTAGAATCCCACCACCGATTTGCGCACTGCGCGCCAACAACCAATTGCCGACCTGCCCCAGGTAGGGCTTGATGCTGACCATCAAGGCCGCGCCCTGTTGGTCAATGCTGTCCCACATGGCCACCAGCCGCTCACCGACTAAGGGGATCGAGCCGAGCCAGGCAGGTGCCTCCGGCAGGCCGTCAACCTGGATATCCTTGATCAACGCCGTCGCATCGCGCACGTGATCCGCGAGGTTGAAGCCCAGCCACACCAGCGGCAGCGCCACCAGCAGCATCCAACCCAACGTCAGGATGCCGGCGGCCAGGGATTCGCGCCCCCCCAGCCAGCGGGTGAGCAGGACCATCAACGGCCAACTGGCAAATGCCAGTACCGCGCCCCAGAACAGCGCCGACCAGAACGGCGCCATCACCCAGAAGCTGGCACCGAACAGCACCAGCAGCAGGATTTGCACCAGTAGGCGATCGTTATTGAGCATGGAGTATCTCTAGAAGAAGGCTGTAGGAAGAGAGCTTAGGCGAACGGCGCGGGTCCGTTCGCCTTGTAACGGTCAGCGTATCAGATGCAGGTGCAGGCCTTTGGTTTCAGCGGAGCCGGTTTCCATGCGCGCGGCGCGCACACCTTTGTCGACCAGGGCCTGGCGCCAGGCTTCGGCGTTCGGGCCGGTAAGGCTGACGCGCAAGGTGGTATCAAGGTTCAACCCACGGGAAATCAGGGTCAGCCAGGTGTCGTCAGGGTCGCCGCCCAGCGCGGGGAAATCCAGCTCGCCGGTGCTTTTCAGCTCTCGCAGCAGCGTTGCGGAGGTGGGCAGAAGGTCGGCCAGCGGCGCGTTAGCGTCCAGTTGCTCCACGTGCAGATAGGCGCGACGGTTGCCACGGGTGATGCCATACAGCGCCACCAGGGAGTTTTCCTGGGGGGCTGCCAGGCGCAGCAGCAGGTATTCCTGCTGGCCGTCGGCGCCGACCAACTTGGCGTTGCCGAACACTTCATTGGCCCACAGGCTGCTTTCGCCGCAATCCCGGGCCTGGCACCAGAACAGCAACTGCGCGCCCTTCGCCTGCAACGCTTCGCGCGTCGCAGTAAATGCAGCACTGGAGCTGTGTTCGGCAGGTAATTCATAGGTGATGGCAGTGGCTTGGCCCCGTGCGGTGGCCTGGCCTTCATAACGCAGCTGGCCGCTGATCTTGCGGATGGCACCCATGGGGTAGATGCGTTCTTTTTCTTCGGTGGGACGGTAGTCGACGATTTGCGCGTCGACCTGGCGGGCCACGGTGGGCAGGTCCTGGCTACCCGGTATGTCGGCGGCAAATACCAGTGGGCTCAGCAGGCCCAAGCCCAGGATACGGATACATCCGTTACGCACGCTCATAGGATCAACGAGCCCTGGCCATCGGCGGTCACAGCGGTGTTGAAGTAGTTCATGGTTGACTCCCTTTCAATCCGCCCAGCCTCGGCAGTTGACCGCCCCAAGTCAAGGCGCGCAGAAGAACCGATTGAAACAGTCTGCAACAAGGACCGCGCCGGGCTCGTCATTCAGGTGTAAATGATGGCCGCCTGGCAGCGTGGTCACGGTAAAGGGTAGCTGGGAAAGCAATTCGGAATGTTTCGCCAGCATGCCATCAGCCGCGACCACCAACTGTGTAGGGCAACCCACACGCCGCACGAAAGCCATTGCCTGCTCATCGGTCAGACGCATCGGCGAAGCCAGGGTCAGGCGGCTGTCGGTGCGCCAGGTGTAACCGCCCGGCACTGGCATCAGACCGCGTTGGGCCAGCAGTTCCGCGGCTTCGCGACTGACCGCCACCACGCCTTTCATGCGCGCCTCGACCGCTCGATCCAGGGTGCTATAGACCGGCTTGCGTTTGTCCTGCAGGTTCAATTGCGCCTGCAACGCCATGCCCAAGCGTTCGGCGGCGTTGTCACCGCTGGCAGTGGGCGGGATCACCCCGTCGATCAATCCCAGGTGCGTCACCCGTTCCGGCAGCGCACCGGCCAGCACCAGGGAAACGATGGCGCCGAGGGAGTGGCCAAGTAATGCAAAACGTTTCCAACCCAGTTGCTCGGCGACGTGCAGCACGTCGTACACGTAATCCCACAAGGCGTAACCGGCGCCGATAGGACGATGCGCCGAATGCCCATGCCCGGCCATATCCAGTGCAACGATGCGCAAGCCCTGGAGTTTCGGCGCCAGTCGCGCAAAGCTGTTGGCGTTGTCCAGCCAGCCATGCAGCGCGATCACCGGCAAACCGTCCTCGGGCCCGAACAGATGGGCCGCCAACTCGATATGCGGCAGGCTCAGGCGCACTTCTTCGACCGGTGTGCTCATGCGCAACTGCGCTCGCGGGCTTCCCAGCGGGAGAACAGGTTCTTGATCAAGGTCGCGGTGTCCTGGGGGCGTTCAAGGGGGAACATGTGGCCGCCGGGCATGGTGAGCATTTCGCCCATGGGCAGGCGACCGACGCCGCTGGCGTGGTGACGCATCACCACCCGGCTCTGGCGGCCGCGCACCACCGCCAGCGGCACCTTCATCTGGCGCACCTGGCCAGGGCTGGTGTGGGGCACGCCCCGGTAGATGCTGATCTCGGTGGCCGGGTCGAAGCGCAGGCGCAGGCGGTCACCGACCTGGTGCAGGCCGTGTTGCAGGTAAGCGTCGAAGCATTCCGGGTCAAAGCCACGGAACAAGGTCTTGCCGGCGAAATAGCTGCGCGCGGCGTCCAGGTCGCTGAACTCTTCGCGGCGTCCCAGGGTGCGCCCGGCCGGGGTCAGGCGGTCAATAAAACCAAAGCGCTTGGCCGCACGGATCACCCAGCGGTCGGCGCGGGTCAGCACCGGCGAATCGAGCATGACCACTCCACGATATAACTGAGGGCAACGCATGGCTGCATGAAGATGCAAAACGCCCCCGAGGGAATGCCCCACACCCCACACCGGTTCCGGCTGCCGCTCCAGGTGGTGGATCAGCTCATCCACCAGGTTCTGCCAGTTATCGTCCACCGGAAACCTGGGGTCGTGACCGTGCTGCGGCAGGTGCGCCACTGCGTATTCCGGGGCCAGGGCGGCAAACAGCTTGCCGTAGGTGGCCGAGGGGAAACCATTGGCGTGGGCGAAAAACACATGCTGCGACATACCGGATCCATCGACAAAAACAGAGATTGATTGTCACCAGCCCCGACCGCCACAGCAATGACTGTAACTGCCAGGAATGATGACACTCACGCCACGCCTATCGCGCCGGCGGGTTCTCGCCCAGCGGCACCACCGCCATGGTCAGGCGCGACACGCAATTGGCCTTGCCATCGTCGCTGGTCAGGCGAATGTCCCACACCTGGGTGGTGCGGCCGATATGGATCGCCTTGGCCACCGCCGTCACCCGCCCACTGCGCACACCGCGCAGGTGGTTGGCGTTGATCTCCAGGCCCACGCAGTAGAACTTGCTCGCGTCGATGCAAAGATAGGCGGCCATGGAGCCGACGCTCTCGGCCAGGACCACCGATGCGCCACCGTGCAACAAGCCATAAGGCTGATGGGTGCGATGGTCGACCACCATGCTGGCGGTCAGCGATTCGTCATCGAAGCTTTCAAAACGGATATCCAGCAATTCACCGATGGTGTTCTTCTGGATCGCATTGAGTTGGTCAATATTCGGTTGAGTGCGCCACAGGCTCATGCGGTTGTCCTTGTTGGTTTTATGATGGCCCTAATCCTGCCACAGAAAGCTTTCGGAACGCTCGCTCCACGTCTGGAAATGTTCACCGTAGGTCGATTCGATCACATTGCGTTTGATCTTGAGCGTCGGGGTCAGAAAGCCGTCGGCGGTGATGGTCTCAGCGGTTTTGTGCGGGTCCTTGTCGTAGCCGAGCATGGTCGCACCGCTGCGCATTTGCACTTCGCCCGCAGGATCGATGCGCACCTCGACACCAGGGCACGGCAGGCCGATCCAGCCGATGGACTGTTGACCGGGGCGACATACATGAGAGTAGCCGCAGCTCTCGGTCATGCCATACACCTCCAGTACGTCCAGGCCCAGGCGCTGATACCAGCGCAACAGGGCCTCGGGCACCGGCGCCGCCCCGGACAGTGCGATGCGCAACGCATCCAGGCCCAGCCCAGCGAGCACCTTGTGGCCCACGCGCTTACCGATGAAGGGTAGACGCAGCAGGGTGTCCAGGCGTTTTTCCGGGATTTTGGCGTAGACGCCCATCTGGAATTTGGTCCAGATACGCGGTACGCCAAACAGGGCGGTCGGACGTGCCCTGCGCAGGTCGGTCAGAAACGTCTCCAGGCTTTCGGCAAAAAACACTGTCTGCCCGGTGTAGATCGCCGCCATTTCCACAAACATGCGCTCGGCCACATGGCACAGCGGCAGGTAGGACAGCAGGCGGTCGCCCTCCCCCAACCCGAATAATTCGGTGCCACGGGTGGCGGCAAACCCCAGCGCGCCGGAGCTGTGCATCACGCCTTTGGGATAGCACACACAAAGCCGCGATAACGCCTACGGATTCTTCACGCTGACCAGGCTCATCAGCCCCGCCAGCGGGAAATCCCCTTCCAGTTCCGCCAGGCTGGCGGTGTGCATCGGCTGCGGCTGGCGCTGATGACCATGCTGCAGAAAGCTGATCAGGCTGCCCACCAAGGGCTGATGGCTGACCAGCAGCACATTGTCGTCGGTGTCGAGCTTTTCCAGCACCTGCAACGGGCTGCCATCGGGCGTCAGCCAGGGCACCGTGCGAATCTGCGCCTCGAAGCCCAACGCATCACGCACCAGATGCGCGGTCTGCTGCGCCCGCACATAGGGGCTGGCGATAATCGCGCTGAGGGGCTGGCCGATCAGGTGCGCGGCACTGCGCAACACTTCGCCACGGCCATGCTCGGTGAGGTTGCGTTCGGCATCGGTGCGCGCATGCCCTTCCGCCTCGCCGTGGCGCAGTATCCACAACTTCATAGTTTCGGCTCTTCATCACGCACCGGGTGCGGCGCCGGCGGCACGCTGTGGGCGGCTTCGCCCTCGGGTGCGCGCGGGGTCGGCCAGTCGGCGAACGGCCACGGCTTTTGCTCGGTATGGAAGCTGCCGAAACGACCGATCTGCGCCAGGAACTGGCTGAGGCTGTCGCCGAAGTTCATCAGGCCCAGGTTCGGGGCGCCGTAGACCAGGCGGTAGATCAGTTGCACCACCACCAGCGCGCCGAGCAGGAACTGCGCCACCTGCCAAACCAGGGCAAACACCAGCATCCACAGGATGCGCAGGGCAATGGATTCGTACTTGGGGGCTGCTTGCGGATCGTTCATGACGCGTTCCTCAGTTGAAACCGCTGGTGGAAATAAAGTCGACATCGGTCTTGGGCTCGGCGCGCATCAGCAACTCGATGACCTGGTTCAAGGTGCGCCCTTCGAACAGGATCGCGTGCAGCCCGGCGACCAACGGCATATACACGCCGACTTCCTGGGCCTTCGCCTTGAGCACCTTGAGGGTATTGACGCCCTCGGCCACTTCGCCCAGGCGCGTGACCGCGTCTTCCAGGCTCAGGCCCTGGCCGAGGGCGAACCCCACCTGATAGTTGCGGCTTTTCGGCGAGGAGCAAGTGACGATCAGGTCGCCCACGCCCGCCAGCCCGAGGAAGGTCATCGGGTTGGCCCCCTGGTTGACCGCAAAGCGGGTCATCTCGGCCAGGGCGCGGGTAATCAACATGCTTTTGGTGTTCTCGCCCATGCCCAGCGCCACGGCCATGCCGGCGATGATCGCGTAGACGTTTTTCAACGCACCGCCCAGCTCGACGCCAAAGCGGTCGCTGCTGGCGTAGACCCGGAAGGTACGGCCGTGCAATACAGCCTGGACCCGTTCGCACAGCTCTTCGTCTTCACTGGCGACTACGGTGGCGGTCAGCGCGTGCTCGGCGACTTCCCGCGCCAGGTTCGGCCCGGACAGCACGCCAATGCGCGCCTGAGGCGCGATCTCTTCGAGAATTTCGCTCATCAGCTTGAAGGTTTGCGCTTCGATGCCCTTGGTCAGGCTGACCAGCAACTTGCCCGCCAGGCGTTCGGCGTGGGGCGCCAGCACCGAGCGCAAGGCGCTGGACGGCAGCGCGACGAAGCACAGGTCGCAGGCCGTGAGAGTGTCCAGCAGGTCGGTAACCGGCTCGACCGCCGGATGAATCTTGATGCCTTTGAGGTAACGCGGATTTTCCCGGTGCACCCGAATGGCCTCGGCCTGTTCGGGATCGCGCATCCACTGGCGCACAGCATGACCGTTCTCGGCCAGCAGATTAGCCACGGCGGTACCAAAACTTCCGCCTCCCAGGACCGCGATAGGGCGCTGTTCAGTCATATGCAATCCGTTAATCCATACCAGTGGCGATGGCGGCATTATACGGGCCGACCCGTCGGCGGCCAGCCCCCGTATCAATTCGTGCGCTTGTCGGAAAATGCCACACTTACATGAAGTAATTGCAAGTTCGGCGACTGGCAAATGGCCCCACCTCAGTTAACATGGGCGGCTATCCGTAATTATCAAGGCCGTGCCGTGTATTTGGGCCCTCCTCCCCGTTCATCTCTGTGGTTGATGCTGCTGTGCAGTGCGCCTGTCATGGCCGACGACCTGTTCCTCGACAGCCAGCCGCTGCCCCAGGTATTGACCGCCACGCGTCTCAAGCAATCGGCCGCCGCAGTGCCCGGCAGCATGACTGTGATCGACAGCGAGTTGATCAAGGCCAGCGGCGCGCGGGATATCAGCGAGTTGCTGCGCCTGGTGCCGGGGATGATGGTCGGCTACACCTCCGGCAACCAGGCGGCGGTGAACTACCACGGCACCAGCGCCAGCGATGCGCGGCGCATGCAGGTGCTGATCGACGGCCGCTCGGTGTACCGCGCCGGCCTGGCCACCGTGGACTGGAGCGACATTCCAGTAGCGATGGAAGATATCGAGCGCATCGAAGTCTTCCGCGGCCCCAACACCGTCAGCTACGGCGCCAATGCCTTGATGGCGGTGGTCAACATTCTCACGCGCTCGCCGGCTAACAGCCACGGCACACGGGTCAAAGTGGTGCGTGGCGAGCGTGGCATCAATGACTTCTATGCCAGCCAGGGCATCGGCTGGGAAACCGGCGATTTGCGCCTGTCGCTGTCCGGCCAGCAGGACGATGGGTTCGACAGCGACGCCGCTGGCGCCGACCGCCGCGACGGGCGTCGTCTCAATCGCTTCAGCCTGGCGGTGAGCCAGACGTTGAACGCGCAGCAGAGCATCGACTGGCAACTGGATGCGAAGGAAGGCACCAACCAACGTCCGTATACCTACAGCCCGGTATTCGCCGGGATTACCGAAGGTGGCAACAACTCCGACGTCACGGCCAAGGACTACGCCGGCTCACTGCGCTGGAATTTCGATTTCAACCCTGAACACAGCCTCTACATCCAGGGCTCGGCCCAGCAGTGGGATCGCCGGCAAATCTGGAAGGCCTGCGACGCCAAGGTGTCGTTCAGCCCGGAATTGACCCAGCTGTGGCAGATGAACCCCAACTACGCCGAGCTGCTGGCCCGTCACATGGACACCTACAGCCAGGGCAGCGCGCCGCCGGGTAGCGCTGCCGAGCAAGCGCTGGCCAACCAGGTGTTGCAGCAGTGGCGCGACGGTGCCAGTCAAAGCGTGTGCGGCGACATCGACCAGAGCACCCGCGAAAGTCGCTATGACTTGGAAATCCAGGACACCCTCAGCCTGTCCGACAGCCTGCGCCTGGTCAGCGGCATGAACTACCGCTACGACCGCGCCGACTCCGATACCTACTTCAACGGCACCCTGGACGACACCACCTGGCGCCTGTTCGGCCAGTTGGAATGGCGCGCCAGCGAACATTGGCTGCTGCAAGGCGGCGCCATGTATGAAGACACGCACCTGAGCGGCAACTCGCTGACGCCACGGGTAGCGGTCAACTACCTGATCAACCCGCGCCATGGCTTGCGCGCGGTGTACTCCGAAGCCATCCGCTCGCCGGACATGTTCGAGAACAACGTCAACTGGAGTTATCGCGTCACCAACCTCAGCTCCCCGGCCTACGGTCAGACCACCGGGCAATACTTCGTAAAGACGCGGGGGCCGGGAAACCTCGATAAAGAGATGATGAAGTCGCGGGAACTGGGGTACAACGGCTTCTTTGCCGACATCGGGCTGAACATGGACGTGAAACTGTTCTACGACGAAATTACCGACATGATCAGTTCGCCGCTGCGCAATAACCAGTACATTGCCAGCAACGCCAACAGCGCACGCTTCACCGGTGCCGAAACCCAGTTCGACTGGCGCGTGAGCAACGCCGACCGCCTGCGGCTGACCTATGCTTATGTCGATGCCAGCACCAGCAACCCGCGGGACAAGGCACAGACCGCACGCAACAGTGGCTCTGCCGGTTGGTTGCGTGAATGGGGCCAAGGCTGGTCCAGCGCGCTGTTCTACTACGGCGATGACGCACTCAACCAATATCGCTTCGAACGGGTCGACCTGCGGGTGGCCAAGCGCATTGCCCTGGGCAAAGCCAACGTGGAGCTGGCTGGCATGTTGCAAGAACGCCTGGATCACCAGCCCACCACCTGGGCCGATAACAATTATGACCATCGCCACGTGCTCTACTTCAGCGCAGAGTTAGAGTTCTGACATGGGCGACTCGTCACGGATGACCTGCTTTTTTATCTACACGCTCTGGCGACGCATTGTGCTGTTCGCTTGCCTGCTGTCTGCCGCGCCGGCCTGGAGTGCCGAGATCCTGCTGACCGCTGCCGAAGACGGCGCTGGCGTCCAGGCCTTTGCCCAGGCCCTGGCCCAGCAACGCCCCGAAGACCGCATCACCTTCACCCCGCTCAAAAACCTGCCAGCCCCTGGTCGACTGCCGGCCAACACACGCCTGATCCTGCTCGACCTGCCCAGCCTCGACTGGCGCCTGCAGGAGACCCAGGGCCCGCCGACCCTGGTGCTGCGTATCAGCAGGTTGCAGGCCCATCAACGCCTGGGCACCACACCTCACCCGCACATCAGCCTGCTGTGGAGCGACCCACCGCTGGAACGCCAACTGCGCCTGATCGCCGCCATCCTGCCCCAGGCGCGGCGCATCGGCGTGCTCTACGGCGCCGACAGTGAGTTCCTGCTGCCCGAACTGCGCCAGCACGCCACACCCCTCGGCCTGGAAATCGTGCCACAGCTCTGGGACAACATTAATGACAGCCGCCCGCTGCAAAACCTGTTCAGGAACAGTGACGTGCTGCTCGGCCTGGATGACCCGCAGTTGTACAACTCGAAAACCGCGAAGAACCTGTTGCTGAGCAGCTATGCCCAGCAATTGCCGCTGGTGGGCCCGAATGCAGGCTTTGTGCGGGCCGGCAGCCTGGCCAGCACCTACAGCGACCAGACCGACTGGCTGGCCGTGCTTGACCGTTTGCTCGACCACCCGCCGGCCAACTGGCCGCGCTCGCTGTACCCGGAACACTTCAAAGTCGTGGGCAACCCGCAAGTCGCGCGCTCACTGGGGATCGAACAGGTGGACGAAGCCGGCGTCGCGATCCGCCTGGCCGAAGGAGAAAAACGCCCATGACCTTGCGCCGTCGTTGGGACATCAACACCCGCACCCAGCTCATCACCCTGGGCCCGGCGCTGTTGCTGACGTTGCTGCTGATCAGCTTTTTCACCTTCGTGCGGATCCAGGACTTGCGCCAGGAACTGGACCACACCGGCCAGTTGATCGCCAACCAACTGGCGCCCGCCACCGAGTACGGGGTGATCTCCGGCAACAACGAAGTGCTCGACAGCCTGCTGCGCGCCACGCTCGCTACGCCCCATGTGCGGTTCCTGGAGATCCAGGACAGCAGCGAGAACATCCTGGTGTATGTCGAGCAACCGTCGGAAAAACACGACCGTTCGTTGTCCGTCAAAGTGTTCCAGGCACCGATTCGCCTGCAACACATCCAGTTGGGCAATGATTTTTTCCAGGACAACCTCAACGAACCCAAGGCACCGCGGGCCGACTACCTGGGCCGGGTGATCGTCGGCATGTCCAACGACGCATTCAGCCAGCGCCAGCAGGAAATCCTGTTCAAGGCTGGCATCCTGGCGCTGTTCGCCCTGCTGTTTACCTTCCTGCTCGCGCGGCGCCTGGCCGCCAGCCTGTCTCAGCCGATCAGCGCCATGGGCCACGCGGTAAAAGCCATCCAGCAAGGTGACTACAAGACGCCGCTGCCGATCGTGGACGACTCGGAACTGGGCGACCTGTCGCGACACATCAATAACCTGGCCGAAGGCCTCAACCAGGCCAGCCGCGAACAGCAGCAGGCCATGGCCCAGTTGATCCAGACCCGCGAAGAGGCCGAGCGCGCCAACAACGCCAAGTCGGATTTCCTGGCGATGATGAGCCATGAGCTGCGCACGCCCATGAACGGCGTGCTGGGCATGTTGCAGTTGCTGGAAACCACCGAGATGACCGAGGAGCAGGCCGAGTACGCGGCACTGGCCTCCGAGTCCACCGAGCATTTGCTCAAGGTCATCAACGACATCCTCGACTTCTCGCGCATCGAACGCGCTGCCCTGGAACTGGAGCATATTCCGTTCAACCTGGCGGACCTGATCAACAGCTGCGCCCAGGCGTTCCAGCACAGCGCCCAGCAGCGCGGGCTGGCGTTGAAACTGTCGATACCACCGGGGTTGGACGCCTTGCGCGTGCAGGGCGACCCGACGCGAATCCGCCAGATCCTGGTGAACCTGATCGGCAATGCGCTGAAGTTCACCGAGCAGGGCAGCGTCAGTGTCGAACCCCATTGGCAGACCCTTGACCATGAACTGGTGTGGTTCACCTGCACCGTGCGCGACAGTGGCATCGGGATTTCCGCCGAACGCCTGGAGTTGATGTTCGACGCGTTCCAGCAGGCCGACAGTTCCATTTCAAGACGTTACGGCGGCACCGGCCTCGGCCTGCCCATCGCCCGTACCCTGGCCGAACGCATGGGCGGCACCCTGCGCGCGCAAAGTGAAGAAGGCCGCGGCTCGGTATTTACTCTGGAAATTCCCCTGGCCATCGACCAGCAGAGCGTGCCGGCCATCGCGCAAGGCGCCGACGGCAAAGCCAACGCCGGCGCTGGTCGCCATGTATTGCTGGTGGAGGACAACCCGGTCAACCGCACCGTGGTCGAAGCCATGTTGCGCAGCCTGGGCTTTGAAGTGAGCCTGGCCACCGATGGTGCCGAAGCGATCCGCAGTGCCGAGAGCCTGATTTTCACCGCGATCCTGATGGATTGCCGGCTGCCGTTGATCGACGGCTACGAGGCCACCCGCAAGATCCGTCAACTGCCGGGCTGCGCCGACCTGCCAATCATCGCCCTGACTGCCAACGCGTTGCAGGGCGACCGTGAAGCCTGCCTGGCAGCCGGAATGAACGATTACCTGGCCAAGCCGTTCAAACGTACGGATTTGCAGCAAATCCTGCAGCGCTGGGTGCAATAGCGCCGCGCCATCAGCCAACTCCGACTGGCGTGAAAGACGAAAGTGCGGCAGTCTTAGGCACCCGAACGGGCCCATAAACGGGCCCGGTTTAAAATTTCAGTGAACAAGTGTACATTCAGTACCTTGCCGCTGTGACTTTCACTACAACGCAATAGTCTACGTGTAGGCTGCCGACATGAGGCATGAACGCTTCATTCGGTTCGGGAAGATTTGCCCTACCCTGCCGCATGGGATTATTGAGGAGCTCGCATGACCAAACAAAACGCCTTTACTCGGGAAGATCTGCTGCGCTGCAGTCGCGGTGAGCTGTTCGGCCCAGGTAACGCGCAACTGCCCGCCCCGAACATGCTGATGGTGGATCGCATCACCCATATCAGCGAAGAGGGTGGCAAGTACGGCAAAGGTGAATTGGTCGCCGAGCTGGATATCACCCCGGACCTGTGGTTCTTCGCCTGCCATTTCGAAGGCGACCCTGTCATGCCGGGCTGCCTGGGCCTTGACGCCATGTGGCAGCTGGTCGGTTTCTTCCTGGGCTGGCAAGGCCTGCCGGGCCGCGGTCGCGCCCTGGGTTCGGGCGAAGTGAAGTTCTTTGGCCAGGTCCTGCCGACCGCCAGGAAAGTCACCTACAACATTCAGATCAAGCGCGTCCTCAAGGGCAAGCTGAACCTGGCCATCGCCGATGGTTCGGTGAGCGTCGACGGTCGCGAGATCTATACTGCCGAAGGCCTTCGGGTCGGCGTATTCACTTCCACTGACAACTTTTAAGGGTTATCCGCATGCGCCGCGTCGTTATCACTGGTCTGGGCATTGTTTCTTGCCTGGGCAATGACAAAGAGACCGTCACCGCTAACCTGCGTGCAAGTCGCCCTGGCATCCGCTTCAACCCGGAATATGCCGAAATGGGTCTGCGTAGCCAGGTTTCCGGCTCCATCGACCTGCCCCTCGAAGAACTGATCGATCGCAAGATCTATCGCTTCGTCGGCCACGCTGCCGCCTACGCCTACCTGGCGATGAAAGACGCGATCGCCGACTCCGGCCTGAGCGACGACCAGGTATCGAACGTACGCACCGGCCTGATCGCCGGCTCCGGCGGCGCATCGACCCTCAACCAGATGGAAGCGCTGGACATCCTGCGCGAAAAAGGCGTGAAGCGCGTTGGCCCGTACCGTGTCACACGGACCATGGGCAGCACCGTTTCGGCCTGTCTGGCCACGCCGTTCCAGATCAAGGGCGTGAACTACTCGATCTCCTCCGCGTGCGCCACCAGCGCTCACTGCATCGGGACTGCCGTTGAGCAGATCCAGCTGGGCAAGCAGGACATCGTGTTCGCCGGCGGCGGTGAAGAAGAACATTGGAGCCAGTCGTTCCTGTTCGACGCCATGGGTGCACTGTCCACCCAGTACAACGAAACCCCGGAAAAGGCCTCCCGCGCCTACGACGCCAAGCGTGACGGTTTTGTCATTGCCGGCGGTGGCGGCATGGTGGTGGTCGAGGAGCTGGAGCACGCCCTGGCCCGTGGCGCCAAGATCTACGCGGAAATCGTCGGCTACGGCGCGACCTCCGACGGCTACGACATGGTTGCCCCAAGCGGTGAAGGCGCCATCCGCTGCATGCAGATGGCCATGTCCACCGTGGACACCCCAATCGACTACCTGAACACCCACGGCACCTCGACTCCGGTCGGCGATGCCAAGGAAATGGAAGGCGTGCGTGCGGTATTCGGCGACAAGGCCCCGGCCATCAGCTCTACCAAAAGCCTGTCCGGTCACTCCCTGGGCGCCGCCGGCGTTCATGAAGCGATCTACTGCCTGCTGATGATGGAAGGCAACTTCATGGCCGGCTCAGCCAACATCGACGAGATTGATCCGGTTGTGGCGGATATGCCAATCCTGACCAAGACTGTCGAGAATGCAAAAATCGATACCGTGATGAGCAACAGCTTCGGCTTTGGTGGCACCAACGCCACCCTGGTGCTGAAACGCTGGCAGGGTCAGTAAGACCTGTAGCTTGACCGCATGAAAAAGCCCCGACTGGTTCGGGGCTTTTTGCTTTCAGAGCTATAGGTTTCAAGCTATAGCCGCAAGGGAAGAGCACTCGAACCACTTGCAGCTTGTCGCTCAAGGCTTGCAACTGCCTGTGCCCTATACCGACGCAAGAGCAAAACGCGATATCAATCAGCGGCGCCATCGCGAGTCGACTCAGGCAGGATCGCCAGGAAGTTATCGCGGGCCACTTTGCGGGCGACCCCTTCGGAGAGTGCATCGAGGAACGGGTCGAAGCTGCGCATTTGCTTACCCAACCTGTTGAAGCGCCCTACGACGTCCGAGCCGAGCATAAAGCGCTCGGGAAAGCGCTCCACCAGTTTTACCCACTCGGGGCGAGGCTGGCCTGCATCATCCAGCAAGTAGGGCGTGAGCACGCTCCAGGACAGATCGATGTAAAGGTTGGGGTACGCCTCCAGCATGCGGCTCAAGGTGGGCAGCAAAAAGTCCATCTGTACCTGGTGACGATGGATCTCCTTGCTGGTGCCAGCATGGGCCCAGATAAAACGGGTGTGCGGGTGGTTGCGCAGGGGTTCTTCGACCTCAGCCAGGTACAGCGGGTTGCGCTCGCGCTTGGAGGTGATGTTGGAGTGCAGCATCACGGGCAAGTCATTTTCCGCCGCCAGGTGATAGATGCGGGTCATGGCTTCGTTATTGGCCCGTGGTGTGTCGCCAGCAGTGATGGCCGTGAGGTCGTCATGTCGGGTAAAAACCTCGCCGATGCCCTGCCACAGCCCTGGATTGAGATCGAGCATACGTTGGATATGGGCGGCCGAGTTCTTGTCGTTGGGGTTGAAGCCGGACAGGAACGGATGAAAGTGCTGGCGCTGCCCAGGGGTCAGTTTGTTGACCGCTGCGGCCACGATCACATCGGTGGCGCTGTACCAATAGGCATCCGCGTCGTCGCCGGCGTAGTAGCGCGGTCGCTTGGGTTCGTCCTCGTGCCATTTCTTCGCAACGGGAATACCAGAAATCATCACGTGATCGATGCGATTGTCGGCCATCGCCTTGAGCAGCTTGTCCATGCCCGCCGTTTCCTGGAAGAAGTCCACGTAATGCAGGTGCGCATCGCTATAGGCATAGTCGCGGGCCTGCGCGGCCAGGCTGCCGGCGGCGAACAACAGGGCAAGAGTCAGGCGAGTCCAGGGCACGGTAACACCTCGATAGGGGCTGATACGGGTAGACCCTGAACGCCTTGCCGGGGTTCATCCGGCAAAAACAAGGAACACCGAAGTGCCAGCATGCTCTATAACTGCATGACCTTCATCCTGCCACCCTGTGAGGTTTGCCATGCCAGTTACCGTAAACACCCTGAACCAGGACAACTTTCGCCATAGCCTCAACATCGACAACCACGAGTTGTTCACCGACCTGCCCAAAAGGCTGGGCGGTGACGATTCGGCGCCCTCCCCCCATGACTACTTCGACGCTGCCCTGGCCTCGTGCAAAGCCCTGACCGTGAAGCTCTACGCCCAGAAAAAAGACATCCCGCTCACCGGCGTGACCGTGGAAGTCAGCCACGACGCCACCGAAGAACAAAAGGGCAAATACAGACTCAACGTCAAGCTCACGCTCAAGGGCGTACTCACTGACGAACAACGCGATGAGCTGCATCGCGTAGCGGATCGCTGCCCGGTGCACAAGCTGATGACTACCGCCGAGATCAGCATCGACACCAAGCTGTCGGAAGGCGCCTTCAGCCAATAGCGGCAACCTCCCGTCGAGCGGGTTATGCTCAGCAGCATCCAACCCGCTCAGACTGGGACGCACCATGACCACCCTCACCGTGATCCGCCCTCGCCCCGAAGATGTCGAAGGGCAACCGATCCTGCGCCCGGTGCCGTCGCGCGAATGCCGCAGCGTCGGGCCTTTTGTGTTTTTCGACCATATGCTGCTGACCCGCTATGCACCGGGCGATGGCATGAATATCCGCCAACACCCGCATATCGGGCTGTCCACCCTCACCTATCTGTTCGAAGGCGCGTTGCAGCACAAGGACAGCCTGGGCTCGGACCAGGTGGTGCAGGCCGGCGACGTCAGCTGGATGACCGCCGGCAGTGCCATCGCTCATGTCGAACGCACACCCGAAGCCCTCAGGGCCGAGGGTTTCAGCCTGCACGGGCTGCAAGTGTGGCTGGCCTCGCCCAAAGACCACGAGACCGGGCCGGGACATTACAGCCATCACCCGGCGGCGAGTCTGCCGGTGAGTGAGAACCTGGGCGTGCAGATACGCCTGATCGCAGGGGATGGGTTCTGTCTCAAGTCACCGGTGCCGGTGCTGTCGCCCACCTTGTATGCCGAGGTGCGGATGCAGACGGCTACGACCCTGCTGGTGCCTGAAGAGCATGAAGAACGTGCGGTGTATGTATTGGAGGGTGAAGCTCAGTTGGACGGCGTGGCGCTGGAAGTGCACAGCCTGGTGGTATTGCCCGCGGGGCAGGAGATGACACTGTTTGCCGAGAGCGATTGCCACCTTGTGGTGTTTGGTGGCGCGCCGCTGGATGGGCCACGGCGGATCAATTGGAATTTTGTCGCGAGTGATCCGGCGGTGATTGAACAGGCCAGGCAGCGCTGGGCAGCCGGGGATTGGCCGACGGTGCCGGGTGAGTCTGAAAGAATTGAGTTGCCATTGAGATAGCCATCGGGGGCAAGCCCCCTCCCACATTTGATCAGTGATTGCATCCAAGTGTGGGAGGGTTCTACACCCCGATTAGGCCCGGACAGGCGCTGAAAAATCAGCCCTTGAACACTTCATCCAGCAAGTTATGCATCGACTGGAACGCCCGTATGGCGGTCTTGGCGTCGTACATCATCTTGCCCGGCACATTGGCATGGGGGTCGGTGAAGGAATGCACCGCGCCGCCGTAGCTCAGCAGTTGCCAATCCACGCCGGCTGCGTTCATTTCATCTTCGAACGCCGGCAGTTGTTCCTTCGGCACCAGCGGGTCGCAAGCGCCGTGCAGCACCAGCACTGAGCCCTTGATGTTCTTTGCGTCCGCCGGGTTTGGCGTGTCGAGGGTGCCGTGGAACGAGATGGCCGCCTTGACCGGCGCACCGGTACGCGCCAGCTCCAGGGAGCAGCAACCACCGAAGCAGAAACCAAAGGTCGCCAGTTTCGACGTATCGACAACGGCCTCGGTCTGTCCCTGCAACTGCTCGAAGGCCGCCTGCATACGCTTGTTCAACAACGCACGGTCGTTCTTCAGCGGCATCATCGCTGCGCCGGCCTCATCGCCATTCGACGGGCGTACGGTCTGCCCGTACAGGTCGGCGATCAGTACCACGTAGCCCTTGCCGGCCACGCTTTTGGCGATCTCTTCGGCACCCGCACTCACCCCCATCCAGTTCGGCGCCATCAACAGCCCCGGCAGCGGGCCTTTATGACTGGCGTCGAACGCCAGGCGGCTTTCGTAGGACTGGCCATCAATCTGATAGACCACGGAACGTACAGTGACTTGGCTCATCATTTACTCCAGTTGAGGTGCGTTAGAACGAAAAAACCCGCCGAAGCGGGTTTTTCTACATCAGGGTCAAACCGACAGTTCAACCAACAGCTTGTTCAGGCGGCGCACATAGGCAGCCGGGTCTTTCAGGCTGTCGCCAGCGGCCAGGGCCGCCTGGTCGAAGAGGATGTGCGACAGGTCGCCAAAACGCTCTTCGCTCTGCTCGCCATCGAGTTTCTCGATCAGCGGATGAGCCGGGTTGAATTCGAAGATCGGCTTGGAATCCGGAACCTTCTGCCCGCTGGCTTCGAGGATCTGGCGCATTTGCATGCCCAGGTCCTGCTCGCCGATGGCCAGGATCGCCGGGGAATCGGTCAGGCGGTGCGACACGCGCACTTCGCTGACAGCATCGCCCAAGGATGCCTTGATGCGCTCGACCAGGCCCTCGTTGGACTTGGCGACTTCTTCGGCTTCTTTCTTCTCTTCCTCGGAGTCCAGATTACCCAGGTCCAGGTCACCACGGGCCACGTCGACAAAGGGCTTGCCGTCGAACTCGTTGAGGTAGCTCATCAGCCACTCATCGATACGGTCGGTCAGCAGCAGCACTTCGATGCCTTTCTTGCGGAAGACTTCCAGGTGCGGGCTGTTCTTGACCTGGGCGTAGGTTTCGCCAGTGAGGTAGTAGATCTTGTCCTGACCTTCCTTGGCGCGCGCCAGGTACTCGGCCAGGGACACAACCTGCTCGCCGTCGTCGTCCTGGGTAGAAGCAAAACGCAGCAGGCCGGCGATTTTTTCCTTGTTGGCAAAGTCTTCCGCCGGGCCTTCTTTCATGACTTGGCCGAAGTTTTTCCAGAAGCCCTTGTATTGCTCAGGCTCGTTCTTCGCCAGTTTTTCCAGCATGTCGAGCACGCGCTTGGTCAGCGCCGACTTCATCGAGTCGATGATCGGGTCTTTCTGCAGGATTTCCCGCGACACGTTCAGCGACAGGTCGTTGGAATCGACCACACCCTTGATGAAGCGCAGGTACAACGGCAGGAACGATTCCGCCTGGTCCATCACGAACACGCGCTGTACGTAGAGTTTCAGGCCTCTTGGCGCTTCACGCTGGTACAGGTCGAACGGAGCACGGGCCGGCACGTACAGCAGCGAGTTGTATTCCAGCTTGCCTTCGA
Organism: Pseudomonas sp. DR208; assembly: GCF_019823005.1. Taxonomy (NCBI): domain Bacteria; kingdom Pseudomonadati; phylum Pseudomonadota; class Gammaproteobacteria; order Pseudomonadales; family Pseudomonadaceae; genus Pseudomonas; species Pseudomonas sp. DR208. The sequence goes on along the minus strand of NZ_CP081944.1, from coordinate 2,253,691 downwards.
CCTTGTTGTGGCTCCAGCTCAGCGGGTTTTCGTAGTCGTGACCGATGTGCTTGTAGAACTCCTGGTATTCCTCGTCCTTGATCTCGGTACGCGGACGGGTCCACAGCGCGCTGGCACGGTTGACCACTTCCCATTCCTGGGCAGGGACCTCTTCGCCTTCAGCAGCCGCTTGTTCTTTCGGCAGTTCGATCGGCAGGGCGATGTGGTCGGAGTACTTCTTGACGATATTGCGCAGGCGCCAGCCATCGGCGAATTCGTTTTCACCGGACTTCAGGTGCAGCACGATACGGGTGCCGCGGTCAGCCTTGTCGACGGTGGCGATTTCGAACTCGCCCTCGCCTTTGGAGGACCAGTGCACGCCTTCGCTGGCGTCGAGGCCGGCACGGCGGCTGAATACTTCAACCTTGTCGGCAACGATGAAGGCCGAGTAGAAGCCCACGCCGAATTGGCCGATCAGGTGCGAATCTTTCTTCTGGTCGCCCGAGAGGTTCTTCATGAAATCGGCGGTGCCAGATTTGGCGATGGTGCCCAGGTGGGCCACCGCATCGTCACGGCTCATGCCGATACCGTTGTCTTCGATCGTGACGGTCTTGGCGTCCTTGTCGAAGCTCACACGAATTTTCAGTTCGGCGCCACCTTCCAGCAACTCAGGCTTGGACAGGGCTTCGAAACGTAATTTGTCGACAGCGTCAGAGGCGTTCGAGATCAATTCGCGAAGGAAGATTTCCTTGTTGGAATACAGCGAATGGATCATGAGGTGCAGCAGTTGCTTCACCTCGGTCTGGAAGCCCAGGGTTTCCTTTTGAGTTTCCACACTCATGGTCATCAAACTCCAATTGGATGGCAATGGCCGCGCCCTAGAGGGTTGGCGGCGGGTTGTCATCAAAGTTGGGGGCTAAGAGCAGGATTTCAAGGGCGACCTGGTTCCTCGATCTTGAAATGCGCGCGAGCCGTGGCAATGGGCTCGGCCGCGGTGCTCTGCCAGGCGGTGATCGCCACATTCGCCACCCGTCGGCCCTGGCGCCATACCTGGCATTTGGCGTAAGTGTCGCGAAATTGGCCGGCGCGCAGGTAATCCAGGGAAAAATCGATGATTTTCGGAATGCCCGGCGCGCCCGTGAACACCAGCAGGTGCAAGGCCGCCGACAGCTCCATGAAGCCCGCGATCACCCCGCCGTGCAGCGCCGGCAATATGGGGTTACCAATATTGCCCTTGTTGGCCGGCAGGCGAAACAGCAGCTCATCCCCCAGCCGGGTGCATTCGATGCCGATCAGCCTGGCGTAGGGGATCAGGTTGAGCAGCGCGGCGTAATCGCCGCGCCCGTGGGCCTGCTCCAGGCGGGTCTTGAATCGGTGCGTCATGCCTGCTCCCCCTTGATCGTGCTGCCCAGTCCTTGCGTGCCCTTGAGGCGCTTGCCCATGCGCATGAATGTACCAACCACATGGGCGATGGGTTGCTGCGGGTCATCCTGGTAGGCGAAGCCACGGGTGAAGATCACGTCGGTGGTCACCCTGTAGCATTGGGCGAAGCCGTACACCGGTTTGTGTGGGGTAGCGGGATGCGTGTAGTCGACGCGCAGGTCGAGGGTCGGACAAACCTCGAACTCCGGCAATACGCACAGGGTGGCCATGCCGCAGGCGGTGTCCATCAGGGAGGTCAGCGCGCCACCGTGAATCACCCCGGATTGGGGATCGCCGACCAGATGGGGCGCATACGGCATGATCAGCGTGATGCCCTCCTCGCTGGCCTGATGAGCGGTAATGCCCAGCACCTGACAGTGGCGCAAGGCCGATACAAAGCGCTTCGCACGCTCTAACAGGGGATTTTCGCTCATTCGTTCCAGACTCTTATTAGTGTTGATCCGCAGAATGGGCGGCAGGGCAAAAGTTCCTGTTAGTCAGCGATTTATATATCTACCGAATAAAAGGAACTAATGCCGAACCGCCATGCTCGAAAGGCCAGTAGATATCTTCAATAAGGAGAAACACCCATGCGCAAGACTTTAGCTATTTCCATGATGCTGGCCGCTGCCCTCGGTCTGGCTGCCTGCGACAAGAAATCCGAAGACAAAGCCCAAGACGCTGCAGCCCATTCTGAGCAAGCTCAGAAAGATATGGCCAAGGCTCAGGATAAAGTGAACGACGCTGCGAAAGAAAACGCCGAAGCTGCCAAAGCTCAGGCTGAATCGAACCAAGCCGCCGCAAAAGAAGCAGCACCTGCTACCGGTTCTTGAGACCGCGGCTTGTAACAGCTTCGCTGTAAAAAGGAAGCCCGCTTAGATAGCGGGCTTTACTTTGCCTGGTGTTTTTACTTGAAGGGTTGATCAAACTGCTTCTTTAACCGGTTCCGACGGCGGTGTATCCGTCTGGGTAAACACCATCACTTGCAGCACGTCGGAATGAAACTCCCGCCGATACAGCACCAACACCACCCCGGCGCTCATCAACATGAATAGCCAGGGGCTGACAAACCACGCCAGCATGGTCATGCCGAAGTAATAAGAGCGCAGGCCAAAGTTGAACTGGTTGGCCGCCATGGAGATGACTCGCGCCGCACGCAGAGCAAATGCCTTGCGCTCCTGCTCCGACACATCCCGCTCGCCGATCATCGGCGCCGAGCCGACCAGCACCGCCGCGAAGTTGTACTGACGCATGCACCAACTGAACGTAAAGAACGCATAGACGAACACCAGCGCCAGGCACAGCAGCTTGATCTCCGACATGCCTTGGGATGCTTGTTGCACCATCGGTATGTCCGCCAGCAACGACACCGCCCGCTCTGAAGCACCCAACACCGTGAGAATGCCGGCGAGGATGATCAACGTGCTGGAGGCGAAGAACGAAGCGTTGCGCTCCAGGTTGCCGATCACACTGGCGTCGGCGATGCGGTTGTCGCGCAGCAGCATACGGCGCATCCAGTCTTCGCGGTACAGGTGCAGCACGCTGGCGAGGCAGGCCGTGTCGCGGGCCTTCCAAATGGCGTACCGGGTATAGCCACCCCAGCAAAGGGCGAACCATAGGGCGGCAAGCAGGTGGATCTGATTGGTTTCGATGAACGACATGCGGGTCCTTTGCAGAATGAGGGCTGAAAAGTATTTGCGTCAGTTCGACGTTAGCGCACATAAAAAGACACTGCCGTTCACCCATAAAAAATGCCCCGTATCGATTGATACGGGGCATTTCAGTACAGCGAGAAACGTGGGTTATGCGATAGCTTCGCTGCGCTTGCCGAGCATGCGATCGACCCCGAACGCCACGACCAGTGTCATCACTGACGGCACCAACCACGCCAGGCCCTGCTCGCTCAATGGCAGGTTGGCCAATTGCGAAGGCATCCAGCCCGCCAGGCCAGCGCCCTTGAGCGCATCGATGCAGCCAAAGATGAACGACACCAGCATTACCGGGCCAACGATACGGCCCTGCTCCTGCCAGAAGTCTTTGCAGAAACTCAGCGCCACCAGCACGATGCACGGCGGATAGATCGCGGTCAGCACCGGGATCGAGAAGGCAATCAGCTTGGTCAGGCCCAGGTTCGAGACGAACAACGAGAACAGCGCCAGGATCACCACCAGGGTCTTGTAGGACAGCGGCAGGATCTTGCTGAAGTACTCGGCGCAGGCACAGGTCAGGCCTACCGCGGTCACCAGGCACGCCAGGGAGATCAGCACGGCCAGGAAGCCACTGCCCAGGGAGCCGAAGGTGTGTTGCACATAGGCGTGCAGCACCGCAGCACCGTTCGTGGCACCGGCAGCCACTGCATGGCTGCCCGAACCCAGGCGAAACAGGCTGAAGTACACCAGGGCCAGGCCCACGCCGGCAATCAAGCCCGCAATGATGGCGTAACGGGTGATCAGCTTGGGCGACTCGACGCCACGGGAGCGGATGGCATTGACGATCACGATGCCAAACACCAGGGCGCCCAGGGTATCCATGGTCAGGTAACCCTGGATAAAGCCTTGGGAAAACGGTGCGGCGACATATTCCGGGGTAGCGACGCCCACATCACCGGCCGGCAAGGCAAACGCGGCGATGCCGAGAATGGCCAGGGCGATGATCTTCAGCGGCGCCAGGAAACGCCCCACGGTGTCCAGCAGCCGACCTGGGTACAGGGAGACAAAGAACACCACGAGGAAGTACACCGAGCTATAGAGGAACAGCGCCAGCGGGCTTTCACCGGTCAACGGCGCCAGGCCCACTTCGAAGGACACGGTCGCGGTACGCGGGGTGGCGAACAGCGGCCCTACCGCCAGATACGCCGCCGCCGCGAGCAGGCCACCGGCGATCTTGCCGATCGGGCTGCTCAACGCGTCCATGCCACCACCGACCTTGGCCAGGGCGATCACGGTGACCACCGGCAAGCCGACTGCGGTGATCAGGAAGCCCAGCGCTGCCATCCAGACGTGAGGCCCCGACTGCAGTCCAACGATAGGCGGGAAGATGATATTGCCGGCGCCCACGAACAGGGCAAAAGTCATAAAGCCCAGCGCCAGGATGTCCTGGCTTTTCAACACTTTCATTTGAGGAAATACCACACTACTGAATCGGAATTTAGAGAGGGATTCCCTGTGGATGAGGGAAATGCTGCCAGCCCTTATGGCGGCCGACCGGTCTAGCGCGAGGCTTCCTTTTGGGATGCGCACGCATAAAGAGGCGGCTAGGTTACAGAAATTGGCTGACGAACGCACTGTTGCGGGGCGGACTGTCCGATAAGCGACATCTGCATGTCGCATTTTCATACCTAATTTGGCAATACAGGCAAATGTGGGAGGGGGCTTGCCCCCGATGGCGGCGTGTCAGTCACTGTATTTATTGACGGACCCACTGCAATCGGGGGCAAGCCCCCTCCCACATTTTGATCTTTATTAAACCCCGGAAAGCACAAAGGCCACCCGAAGGTGACCTTTGTGTGGTGAAGCGTCAGCTAAGCGCGAGGCTTACTTGACAGCCCAACCGGTCAGCTCGGCCAGGGCCTTGCCGATGTCTGCCAGCGAACGCACGGTTTTAACGCCCGCGTCTTGCAGCGCAGCGAATTTCTCGTCTGCAGTGCCTTTGCCGCCAGAGATGATTGCGCCAGCATGGCCCATGCGCTTGCCCGCAGGGGCAGTCACACCAGCGATGTAGGAAACAACCGGCTTGGTCACGTGTGCCTTGATGTAGGCAGCCGCTTCTTCTTCAGCCGAACCGCCGATCTCACCGATCATCACGATCGCTTCGGTCTTCGGGTCTTCCTGGAACAGCTTCAGGATGTCGATGAAGTTGGAGCCCGGGATCGGGTCACCGCCGATGCCGACGCAAGTCGACTGACCGAAACCGGCGTCAGTGGTCTGCTTCACAGCTTCGTAGGTCAGGGTGCCGGAACGGGAAACGATACCGACCTTGCCTGGCAAGTGAATGTGACCAGGCATGATGCCGATCTTGCATTCGCCTGGAGTGATCACGCCTGGGCAGTTAGGGCCGATCAGGACCACGCCCAGCTCGTCGCACTTAACTTTAGCGTCCAGCATGTCCAGGGTAGGAATGCCTTCGGTGATGCAGACGATCAGCTTGATGCCGCCGAATGCCGCTTCCAGGATGGAGTCCTTGCAGAAAGGAGCTGGAACGTAGATCACGCTGGCGGTGGCGCCAGTGGCCGCTACAGCGTCTTTCACGGTGTTGAACACTGGCAGGCCCAGGTGCTCGGTGCCGCCTTTGCCCGGAGTTACGCCGCCAACCATCTTGGTGCCGTATTCGATGGCTTGCTGGGTGTGGAAACTACCTTGCGAACCGGTAATACCCTGGCAGATAACTTTGGTGTCTTTATTGATCAGGACGCTCATTATTTGCCCTCCGCAGCTTTGACAACTTGTTGAGCAGCGTCGGTCAGGCTGGTAGCCGCGATGATGTTCAAACCGCTTTCTGCCAGTACTTTAGCGCCCAGTTCAGCGTTGTTACCTTCAAGGCGAACAACAACCGGGATTTTAACGCCGACTTCTTTCACTGCACCGATGATGCCTTCGGCAATCATGTCGCAACGAACGATGCCGCCGAAGATGTTGACCAGTACTGCTGCGACGTTGGAGTCGGACAGGATGATCTTGAAGGCTTCGGTCACGCGTTCTTTGGTAGCACCACCGCCCACGTCGAGGAAGTTGGCTGGTTTGCCGCCATGCAGGTTGACGATGTCCATGGTACCCATGGCCAGGCCAGCACCGTTGACCATGCAGCCGATGTTGCCTTCCAGGGCTACGTAGTTCAGTTCGAACTTGGCAGCGTGCGCTTCGCGCGGATCGTCTTGCGACGGATCGTGGAAAGTCTTCAGCTTAGGCTGACGGTACATGGCGTTGGCGTCGATGTTGATCTTGGCGTCCAGGCAGTGCAGATCGCCGTCAGCCTTGATCACCAGCGGGTTCACTTCCAGCAGGGCCAGATCGTGATCCTGGAACAGTTTGGCCAGACCCACGAAGATCTTGGCGAACTGGGCAACTTGCTTGCCTTCCAGGCCCAGCTGGAAAGCCAGCTCGCGCCCCTGGAATGGCTGAGCGCCAACCAGTGGGTCGATGGTGGCTTTCAGAATTTTTTCTGGGGTTTCGTGAGCGATCTTCTCGATGTCCACGCCACCTTCGGTGGAAGCCATGAACACGATGCGACGGCTCGAACGGTCAACGACAGCGCCCAGGTACAGCTCTTTAGCGATATCAGTGCACGATTCAACCAGGATCTTGGTGACTGGCTGGCCATTGGCATCAGTCTGGTAAGTCACCAGACGCTTGCCCAGCCACTGCTGTGCGAAGGCCTTGGCGTCTTCTTTGCTGCGAACCAGCTTAACGCCGCCCGCTTTACCGCGACCACCGGCGTGGACCTGGGCTTTGACAACCCACTCGCTGCCGCCGATTTTGTCGCAAGCTTCTGCTGCTGCTTCCGGGGTGTCTACTGCGTAGCCCTTGGAAACTGGCAGGCCGTATTCAGCGAACAGCTGCTTACCCTGATACTCGTGAAGATTCATGCTTTTTACCGTCTTCGTTAGGTACTGCGCATTCGGCGCTGCGCTCATTATGAGTGCCGCGCCACCTGTGACTGCTGCTTGCGCAACTTGCGGGGCTCAAGGCCCGTAAAGCTGCGCAAGGCTGCGTCCAGCGGATATTCCGCGGTGAGTCTTGCGCGCAAGGCTCACGACGGGCAACTCCGCCGTGGTTTCTTATTATCTCGCTTAGCGCTTCTTGCGGTTGGCGATGTGGATGGCGCCGCCATTCACTGCCAACGCTGCTTCGTGCAACGCTTCGGACAGGGTCGGATGGGAGAAGACCATCATGCCCAGGTCCTCGGCACTGGTGCCGAATTCCATACCGATCGCGCCTTGCTGAACCAGTTCTGCAGCGCTCGGGCCAATCACGTGGACGCCCAATACGCGGTCAGTCTTGGCATCAGCGATGACTTTGACAAAACCACCGGTGTCGTTGGCTGCCATGGCACGGCCAGAAGCGGCAAACGGGAAGGTGCCGACGTTAACTTCAACGCCTTCAGCTTTCAACTGCTGTTCGTTCTTGCCGACCCATGCAATTTCCGGGTGGGTGTAGATAACCGATGGGATCAGGTCGTAGTTCATCTGGGTTTTGTGACCCTTGATGCGCTCGACAACCATGATGCCCTCTTCGGAAGCCTTGTGCGCCAGCATCATGCCGCGAACCACGTCGCCGATGGCGTAGACGCCCGGCACGGTGGTCGCGCAGTGATCGTCAACGTGGATGAAACCACGCTCGTCGATGTTCACGCCACTGTCGGCAGCCAGCAGGTCGGTGGTCACTGGACGGCGACCCACGGCTACGATCAGCTTGTCGAAAGTGATGGTTTTTTCGCCATCCTTGTCGGTGTAGTTGACGACAACTTCTTCGCCGTTGACTTTCGAGCCGGTGACGCGAGCGCCCAGCTTGATGTCCAGACCTTGTTTGGTCAGGGTTTTCAGCGCTTCCTTGGAAACGGCGGTGTCGGCAGCCAGCAGGAACGTGTCCAGGGCTTCCAGCACGGTCACTTCAGCACCGAGGCGGGACCACACCGAACCCAGCTCCAGACCGATCACGCCGGCGCCGATCACGCCCAGGCGCTTAGGCACAGCCTGGAATTCCAGGGCGCCGGTCGAATCAACGATCACGTTGTTGTCGACTGGAGCAGGCGGAATGTCGATTGGACGCGAACCTGGAGCCAGGATCACGTTTTCGGCTTCGATGATTTCGGTCGAGCCGTCTGGCTTGGTGATTTCAACTTTCTTGCCAGCCAGCAGCTTGCCGTGGCCTTGCAGGGAAGTGACGCCGTTGGCCTTGAACAAGGTGGCAACGCCGGAAGTCAGGCCCTTGACGATGTTGGCTTTACGACCGACCATCGCCGGTACGTCCATGGTCACGCCAGCATGGTTGATGCCGTGGATCGCGAAGCCATCCTGGGCTTCGTGGAATTTCCAGGAGCTGTCCAGCAGCGCCTTGGAAGGAATGCAACCGACGTTCAGGCAAGTACCGCCCAGCGCCAGTTTGCCTTCCTTGTCGGTGTATTTTTCGATGCAAGCAGTCGAGAGGCCCAGTTGTGCGGCCTTGATCGCGGCAACGTAGCCGCCAGGACCTGCACCAATCACTACGACGTCAAATTTCTGTGTCATGAAAATAGATCCTCTATTTGCGACAAGCTTTTAGCCGCAAGCTGCAAGCCAAGCTGCTTTTTCGTACAGCTTGTAGCTCGCAACTTGCAGCTGCTTCAATCAGATATCCAGCAACAGACGAGCCGGGTCTTCCAGCAGGTTCTTGATGGTCACCAGGAAAGTCACGGCTTCTTTACCATCGATCAGGCGGTGATCGTACGACAGCGCCAGGTACATCATCGGGCGGATCACGACTTGGCCGTTGATGGCCATCGGACGCTGGATGATGTTGTGCATGCCCAGGATCGCGGCTTGCGGCGGGTTGACGATCGGGGTCGACATCATCGAACCGAAGGTACCACCGTTGGTGATGGTGAAGGTACCGCCGGTCATCTCGTCGATGGTCAGCTTGCCGTCACGGGCTTTCTTGCCGAAGGTGGCGATGCCGCCTTCGATTTCAGCCAGGCTCATCAGTTCGGCGTTACGCAGTACCGGAACCACCAGGCCACGGTCGCTGGACACGGCAACGCCGATGTCTGCGTAGCCATGGTAAACGATGTCGTTGCCGTCGATGGAAGCGTTGACTGCCGGGAAGCGTTTCAGCGCTTCGGTGGCCGCTTTCACGAAGAACGACATGAAGCCCAGGCGCACGCCGTTGTGGGACTTCTCGAACAGATCCTTGTACTTCGAGCGCAGCGCCATGACTTCGGTCATGTCGACTTCGTTGAAGGTGGTCAGCATCGCCATGTTCGACTGGGCTTCAACCAGACGCTTGGCCACGGTGGCACGTACGCGGGTCATCGGTACGCGCTTCTCGGTGCGGTCGCCGGCAGCGAACACAGGCGCAGCGGCAGCCGGGGCAGCAGCCTTGGCAGGTGCGGCAGCCGGAGCGTTTTTCTTGGCTTCAACAGCCGCAACCACGTCTTCCTTGGTCACACGGCCGTCTTTGCCGGTGCCTTTGACGGAAGCCAGGTTGATGCCGTTCTCTTCAGCCAGCTGACGAGCAGCCGGTGCAGCGATCGGGTCTTCAGCGCCAGCAGCCGGAGCGGCAGCAGGCGCAGCGGCGGCGGCCGGTGCAGCAGCAGGCGCAGCGGCAGCAGCACTGCCCTCTTCGATCGAGCCCAGCACCTGGTTCGACAGAACGGTAGCGCCTTCTTCGGCAACGATTGCGCCCAGCACGCCGTCAGCTTCGGCCAACACTTCCAGCACGACTTTGTCGGTCTCGATGTCGACGATCAGGTCGTCACGCTTTACAGCGTCGCCTGGTTTCTTGTGCCAGGTGGCAACGGTGCCATCGGCAACCGATTCCGGGAATGACGGGGCTTTGATTTCGATAGCCATTATCTGTGGGTCCTTAAAATTCGGTTTCAGTCAGCGCGAAGGCGTTAAACAGTGAAAGCATCTTGCAGCAGTTTTTCCTGCTGCTCGGCGTGCATCGACGCATAACCACACGCAGGTGCAGCGGAAGCATCACGGCCGGCATATTCCAGGCCCAGGGCCTTGTTGTGGTTGCCGATGCTGCGACGCAGGTGATGCTGGCTGCTGTACCAAGCGCCCTGGTTCATCGGTTCTTCCTGGCACCACACTACGTTAGTGAGGTTGGTGTAAGGCGCGATGGCCTCCATCAGGTCGTCTTCCGGGAACGGGTAAAGCTGCTCGATACGCACGATGGCGATGTCTTCGCGGCCTTCGGCACGACGTTTTTCCAGCAGGTCGTAGTAGACCTTGCCGCTGCACAGGACCAGGCGAGTCACCTTGGCCGCATCCAGCGCGTCGATTTCTGGAATAACGGTCTGGAACGAACCATCCGCCAGATCTTCCAGGGTCGAGATGGCCAATTTATGACGCAGCAGCGACTTCGGTGTCAGCACTACCAGCGGCTTGCGCAGCGGGCGGATCACCTGGCGACGCAGCAAGTGGTAGATCTGGGCCGGGGTTGTCGGCACGCACACCTGGATGTTGTGCTCGGCGCACAGCTGCAGGTAACGCTCCAGACGGGCCGAGGAATGCTCAGGACCCTGGCCTTCATAACCATGTGGCAACAGCATGGTCAGACCGCACAGGCGACCCCACTTGTGCTCGCCGCTGGTGATGAACTGGTCGATAACCACTTGGGCACCGTTGGCGAAGTCACCGAACTGGGCTTCCCAGATCACCAGCGCGTTCGGCGTGGTGGTCGAGTAACCGTATTCGAACGCCAGCACGGCTTCTTCGGACAGGAACGAGTCGTACAGGTCGAAACGTGGCTGGCCTTCGTACAGGTGCTTCAACGGAACGTAGGTACTGGCGTCTTTCTGGTTGTGCAGGACCGCGTGACGGTGCGAGAACGTACCACGGCCGATGTCCTGGCCGGTCATGCGGATCGGGTGACCTTCGAACGCCAGGGTCGCGTACGCCATGGTTTCGGCGTAACCCCAGTTGATCGGCAGGCCGCCGGCTTGCATCTTCTGACGGTCTTCGTAGATCTTCGCAACCTGGCGCTGCACCACGAAGCCTTCCGGGATTTCCAGCAGCTTGGCGGACAGTTCCTGCAAGGTCTTCAGGTCGAACGAGGTGTCGTGACGCGCCGTCCAGGCGTGGCCCAGGTATGGGCGCCAGTCGACGAACAGCTCTTTGTTCGGCTCTTTGACCAGGCTCTTCACTACATGCAGACCGTTGTCCAGCGCGTTGCGGTATTCGTCGACTTTCGCCTGAACACGCGCATCGTCAACCACACCGGCCTTGATCAGGCTCTCGGCATACAGCTCACGGGTAGTGCGCTGCTTGGTGATCTGCTGGTACATCAGCGGCTGGGTGCCGCTTGGTTCGTCGGCTTCGTTGTGACCGCGACGGCGGTAACAAACCAGGTCGATCACCACGTCACGCTTGAACTGCATGCGGTAGTCGACAGCCAGTTGGGTCACGAACAGCACGGCTTCCGGATCATCCCCATTCACATGGAGGATCGGCGCCTGAATCATCTTGGCAACATCGGTCGCGTACTCGGTGGAGCGCGCATCCAGCGGGTTGCTGATGGTGAAGCCAACCTGGTTGTTGATGACGATGTGAACGGTACCGCCGGTCTTGAAGCCGCGGGTCTGCGACATCTGGAAGGTTTCCAGGACCACGCCTTGACCGGCGAATGCCGCGTCACCGTGGATGGAAATCGGCAGGACCTTTTCACCCGTGGTGTCGTTGCGACGATCCTGGCGGGCACGCACCGACCCCTCGACCACTGGAGAAACGATTTCCAGGTGGGATGGGTTGAAGGCCATGGCCAGGTGAACTTCACCGCCGGTGGTCATCACGTTGGACGAGAAGCCTTGGTGGTATTTAACGTCACCGGAGCCCAGCTCGACCTTCTTCTTGCCTTCGAACTCGTCGAACAGCTCGCGCGGGTTCTTGCCGAAGGTGTTGACCAACACGTTCAGGCGACCACGGTGGGCCATGCCGATCACGATTTCCTTGGTGCCGTAGGAACCGGAACGCTGGATCAGCTCGTCGAGCATCGGGATCAGGCTTTCGCCGCCTTCCAGGCCGAAACGCTTGGTGCCCGGGTATTTGGTACCCAGGTATTTTTCCAGGCCTTCGGCAGCGGTGACGCGCTCGAGCAGGTGGCTGCGTACATCGGCGGACAGCACCGGACGGCCACGCACACCTTCCAGGCGATGCTGGAACCAGTGGCGTTGCTCGGAATCGGTGATGTGCGTGAACTCAGCGCCGATGGTGCGGCAATATGTCTGCTGCAACGCTTCGTGAATTTCGCGTAGGCTCGCTTCCTCTTTGCCGATGAACAGGTCGCCGGCACGGAAGGTCGTATCAAGATCGGCATTGGTCAAGCCGTAATGATTGATCGACAGGTCTGCAGGTGCAGGACGCTGCCAGAGCCCCAGCGGGTCAAGCTGGGCCGCCTGGTGGCCGCGCATCCGGTAGGCCTGGATCAGTCGCAATACTTCAACTTGCTTCTTCTCGTGCTCACTGCTCACGCTGCCGGCGGAAACCGGTTGGGCGCGGCGCTGGTTCTTTGCCAGCAGCACAAACTGATCGCGAATTGTTGCGTGCGATACATCGGTGGCAGCGTTGCCGTCTGAAGACAACGTCTGAAATTTGGTGCGCCATTCTTCTGGCACAGCGTTAGGGTCGTGCAGGTAGAGCTCATAAAGCTCTTCCACATAGGCAGCGTTACCACCTGAAAGATAGCCGCTGTTCCACATGCGCTGCATCACGCTTTCTTGCATGCTTGGTCACCCTCGATTTGGGGACACCACCGGCGAAAACACCGAGTTTGCTTGCAAAAGGCCAAGTGCAGCGACCAAAACAAGCCACTTAGGATCACGCTGATAGTTCGGGTACCAACCCGAATGCCCCTGCTTGTCTCATTTCTTCAAAATAAGAGCCGCGGCTTTGTAAGTCGCTGCTCAAGTTAAAACTACGGCGCCGGTTGAAGCCTGCGCCGTAGCATTTACGGGCACAACGGTCCTGCTTTTACTACAACGTCAGTTACACGCCGCTCTGCAGCAGCATGTTACGGATGTGACCAATGGCCTTAGTCGGGTTCAGGCCTTTGGGACATACGTTGACGCAGTTCATGATCCCGCGGCAGCGGAATACGCTGAACGGGTCATCCAGCGAAGCCAGACGCTCGGACGTCTTGGTGTCACGGCTGTCTGCCAGGAAGCGGTACGCTTGCAGCAGTGCAGCTGGGCCCAGGAACTTGTCCGGGTTCCACCAGAAGGACGGGCACGACGTCGAGCAGCAAGCGCACAGGATGCACTCGTACAGACCGTCGAGCTTCTCGCGCTCTTCCGGGGACTGCAGACGCTCGATGGCCGGAGCCGGCGTGTCGTTCTGCAGGAACGGCTTAACTTTCTCGTATTGCTTGTAGAAGATGCTCATATCGACGACCAGGTCACGGATAACCGGCAAACCTGGCAGAGGACGAACGATCAGCTTGTTGCCTTTGACCACAGCGGACAGCGGCGTGATGCACGCCAGGCCGTTTTTGCCGTTGATGTTCATGCCGTCGGAACCGCATACACCTTCACGGCAAGAGCGACGATAGGAGAAACCTTCGTCCTGCTCTTTGATCAGTGCCAGTACATCCAGCACCATCAGGTCTTTACCACCGGTATCGACCTGGAATTCCTGCATGAACGGCGCAGCGTCCTGATCAGGGTTGTAGCGATAAACACTGACTTTCAACATGGCAGCCACCCTTAGTAAGTCCGAATCTTCGGTTCAAACGTCGGAACCGTCTTCGGCGAGAAGTTCACGGCACGCTTGGTTACGCGCTTGTCACCCGGGAAGTACAGGGTATGGCACAACCAGTTTTCGTCGTCGCGATCTTCAAAGTCTTCACGGGCGTGGGCACCACGGGATTCCTTGCGAACCTCGGCAGCGATGGCAGTCGCTTCGGCCACTTCCAGCAGGTTCTGCAGTTCAAGGGCTTCGATACGAGCAGTGTTGAACGCCTGGCTCTTATCGTTGATCTTGACGTTGGCGATGCGCTTGCGCAGATCGGCCAGCTGGGCAATACCCTTCTGCATGTATTCGCCGGTACGGAATACACCGAAGTAGTTCTGCATGCAGTTTTGCAGCTCGCGACGCAGGGTTGCCACGTCTTCGCCATCGGTACGCTCGTTCAGAGCGTTCAGACGGGCCAGGGCAGCCTCGATGTTGGCGTCGGTCGCGTCATCGTATTCGATGCCGTCGGTCAGCGCTTTTTCCAGGTGCAGGCCGGCAGCACGGCCGAAGACCACCAGGTCGAGCAGCGAGTTGCCACCCAGGCGGTTGGCACCGTGCACCGATACGCACGCCACTTCGCCTACGGCGAACAGACCGTGGATGATCTCGTCCTCGCCCTCGGCATTCTGGGTGATCGCCTGGCCATGGATGTTGGTCGGCACGCCGCCCATCATATAGTGGCAAGTCGGGACAACCGGAACCGGAGCAACCACCGGGTCAACGTGAGCAAAGGTCTTGGACAGCTCGCAGATACCTGGCAGGCGGCTGTGCAGTACTTCTTCGCCCAGGTGATCGAGTTTCAGCAGTACGTGGTCGCCATTCGGGCCACAGCCGTTGCCGGCGATGATCTCTTTAACCATCGAACGGGCCACAACGTCACGACCAGCAAGGTCTTTCGCGTTCGGCGCATAACGCTCCATGAAACGCTCGCCGTGCTTGTTGATCAGGTAGCCACCTTCACCACGGCAACCTTCGGTCACCAGTACGCCAGCGCCGGCGATACCGGTCGGGTGGAACTGCCACATTTCGATGTCTTGTACCGGCACGCCCGCACGCAGTGCCATGCCGACGCCGTCACCGGTGTTGATCAGGGCATTGGTGGTGGACGCGTAGATACGACCTGCACCGCCGGTCGCCAGCACGGTAGCCTTGGCGCGGATGTAGGTGGTTTCACCGGTTTCGATGCAGATCGCGATCACACCGACGAACTCGCCTTGTGCGTTCTTGACCAGATCAACGGCATAGTACTCGTTCAGGAACGTGGTACCGGCCTTCAGGTTGCCCTGGTAAAGGGTGTGCAGCAGCGCGTGACCGGTACGGTCGGACGCGGCGCAGGTACGGGCAGCCTGCCCGCCTTTGCCGTAATCCTTCGACTGGCCGCCGAACGGACGCTGGTAGATACGGCCTTGCTCGGTACGGGAGAACGGCAGACCCATGTGGTCCAGCTCGAACACTGCAGCCGGGCCTTCCTGACACATGTATTCGATCGCGTCCTGGTCACCGATGTAGTCGGAACCCTTGACGGTATCGTACATGTGCCAGCGCCAGTCATCGTTCGGGTCGGCGGAGGCGATGGCGCAGGTGATGCCACCCTGGGCCGATACAGTGTGGGAACGGGTCGGGAACACCTTGGTGATCACGGCAGTCTTGTGACCGCCCTGGGCCAGCTGCAGCGCAGCGCGCATGCCAGCGCCGCCGCCACCAATAATGATGGCGTCGAATGAAATAGTTGGAATGTTAGCCATGAATCAGATACCCCAAAGAATCTGCACACCCCAGACGAAGTAAGCGAACATCGCGACGCCGCAGACTGCCTGGAAGAGGAAACGTACTGCAGTCGCGGACTTGCCCAGCGCCATCGGCGTCAGGTAGTCGGTCGCGATGGTCCACATGCCTACCCAGGCGTGTGCGCCCAGGGCAACAAGGGCCAGCAGACTGAAGATTCGCATCGCATTGTGGGAAAACAGGCCGTGCCATTGCTCATAGCCAATGCCCGGATTTGCGACGAGGTATCCGATCAGGAAAATGAAATAAGCCGCGAGAACGACCGCAGACACACGCTGTGCCATCCAGTCATAGAGGCCCGAACGCGACAGATTCGTAACGCTGGTTACCATATCCAAACTCCTGCCAGAACGATCAGCACCACGGAAATGGCGATGATGATTTTCGAGCCCAGGCGGCCGCCTTCCAGCGTCTCACCGATGCCCATGTCCATGATCAAGTGGCGCACACCGGCTACCAGGTGATACAGCAGAGCGGACAGGAGGCCCCATGCTACGAACTTGGCCAGCGGGCTGGTCAAGCATGCCTTCACCTCGGCGTATCCTTCCTCGGAACCCAGGGATTTGCTCAATGCATAAAGCATGATGCCCAAGCCCAGGAACAGGATGATGCCGGAAACACGGTGCAGGAACGACGTAACGCCGGTGATGGGGAGTTTGATGGTCCTTAGGTCTAGGTTTACAGGTCGTTGGCTATTCACGGCTTTTTTTCACACTGAAGAGCCCCTAACAATCAGGGCAAAGTTGTTGGGGAGTGCGACTGGTCAGGTAAGCACCACCCAGGGAGTGCGACCCCCAATGAAAGCAAGCCCAAAAGCCCTTGGCGGTCGGTGGCCGAGTATAGACAGTTAGGTTACTAATGACAACGCGCACTCCTCACCCTAATAGCGGATTGCGCTGGGGGAATAAAAGGCGTAAATGGCAGGCAATTTCGAGGAAAAAGTACGGTTAAAGCCTTCTGGTGCAAGACTTTAGGCAAATTGACATCTGGATTTATATCAATATAGTGGTGCGGGCCCTGCGTGGGGGGTCTGTCTGATGATTTGAAGCATAAATAGGAGGCCACATGGCTGACAAAAAAGCGCAGTTGATCATCGAGGGCGCAGCCCCCGTCGAGCTGCCCATTTTAACCGGCACCGTTGGTCCCGATGTTATCGACGTACGGGGCCTGACGGCCACGGGCCGTTTCACATTCGACCCAGGCTTCATGTCGACCGCCTCTTGCGAGTCGAAGATCACCTATATCGATGGCGATAATGGCATTTTGCTGCATCGCGGCTACCCGATCGAGCAACTGGCCGAGAAATCGGACTACCTGGAAACCTGCTACCTGCTGCTAAATGGCGAACTGCCAACAGCCGAGCAGAAAGCCCAGTTCGTCAGCACCGTGAAGAACCACACCATGGTCCACGAGCAGTTGAAGACCTTCTTCAACGGCTTCCGTCGCGACGCCCACCCGATGGCCGTCATGTGCGGTGTGGTCGGCGCCCTGTCGGCCTTCTATCACGACTCCCTCGACATCAATAACCCGCAGCATCGCGAAATCTCCGCGATCCGCCTGGTTGCCAAGATGCCGACCCTGGCCGCCATGGTCTACAAGTACTCCATGGGCCAACCCATGATGTATCCGCGCAACGACCTGACGTACGCGGAAAACTTCCTGCACATGATGTTCAACACGCCGTGCGAGATCAAACCGATCAGCCCGACGCTGGCCAAGGCCATGGACCGGATCTTCATCCTCCACGCCGACCACGAGCAGAACGCCTCTACCTCCACCGTACGCCTGGCCGGTTCTTCGGGTGCCAACCCGTTCGCCTGTATCGCCGCCGGTATCGCCGCACTGTGGGGCCCTGCCCACGGCGGTGCGAACGAAGCGGTATTGACCATGCTCGATGAAATCGGCGATGTGTCCAACATCGACAAGTTCATCGCCAAGGCCAAGGACAAGAACGATCCGTTCAAGCTGATGGGCTTCGGTCACCGGGTCTACAAGAACCGCGACCCGCGCGCCACCGTGATGAAGCAGACCTGCGACGAAGTGTTGAAGGAACTGGGCATCAAGAACGACCCGCAACTCGAACTGGCCATGCGCCTGGAAGAGATCGCCCTGACCGACCCGTACTTCATCGAACGCTCGCTGTACCCGAACGTCGACTTCTACTCGGGGATCATCCTCAAGGCGATCGGCATTCCAACCAGCATGTTCACCGTGATCTTCGCCCTGGCGCGGACCGTGGGCTGGATCTCCCACTGGAAAGAAATGCTCTCCAGCCCGTACAAGATTGGCCGTCCGCGCCAGCTGTACACCGGCTACGAGTCGCGTGACATCACCCAGCTGGAAAATCGCAAGTAAGCATCGCTGAGTTGCACCGAAGACGGCCTCCCCTAGCGGAGGCCGTTTTTGTTTGTGCCGACTGGGCGACCGCTATCGGGGGCAAGCCCCCTCCCACACTGGGCTTGGTTTACACATGTCTATTTGTGAATACAGTCAAATGTGGGAGGGGGCTCGCCCCCCAGATGACGCGGGTACCCATAACGCAGAACCCCAGGCAAAAAAAATGCCCCGGCCTTTCGACCGGGGCATTTCCTTTTCGGGCTGCAACCTTAGTGATTCACCGCCCCACTCGCCCCCAGGCCAGTCTGCGAACGCACAAACTGCGGGAAGTACAGCGCACGCTCTTTCTCTGCCGCCGCCGACTTGTCGGTGATGGAGAAGAACCAGATGCCGACGAACGCAATGATCATCGAGAACAGCGCCGGGTATTCGTAAGGGAAGATGGCTTTTTCATGGTGCAGGATCGAGACCCAGATGGTCGGGCCAAGGATCATCAGGCCAACCGCACTGACCAGGCCCAGCCAGCCGCCGATCATCGCGCCACGGGTGGTGAGGTTTTTCCAGTACATGGAAAGCAGCAACACCGGGAAGTTACAGCTGGCAGCAATGGAGAACGCCAGGCCGACCATGAACGCAATGTTCTGGCTTTCGAACAGGATACCCAGGCCGATCGCCAATACGCCCAACGCGATGGTGGTGATCTTCGAGACGCGAATCTCATCCTTGTCGTTGGCCTTGCCTTTCTTGATCACACTGGCGTACAGGTCATGGGACACCGCCGAAGCACCGGCCAGGGTCAGGCCTGCAACCACCGCAAGGATGGTGGCGAAGGCCACGGCCGAGATGAAGCCCAGGAAGATACTGCCGCCCACCGCGTTGGCCAGGTGCACCGCCGCCATGTTGTTGCCGCCAAGCAATGCACCAGCCGCATCCTTGAACGCCGGATTGGTGCTCACCAGCAGGATCGCGCCGAAACCGATGATGAAGGTCAGGATGTAGAAGTAGCCGATAAAGCCAGTTGCATACAGCACGCTCTTGCGCGCTTCCTTGGCGTCGCTCACGGTGAAGAAGCGCATCAGGATGTGCGGCAGGCCGGCGGTACCGAACATCAGTGCCAGGCCCAGGGAGAATGCCGAGATCGGGTCTTTCACCAGGCCGCCAGGGCTCATGATCGCTTCACCTTTAGGGTGAACCTTGATCGCCTCGGAGAACAACATATTGAAGTCGAAGTTGACGTGCTTCATCACCATCAGCGCCATGAACGAGGCACCGGACAGCAACAGCACCGCCTTGATGATCTGCACCCAGGTGGTCGCCAGCATGCCGCCGAACAGCACGTACATGCACATCAGGATCCCCACCAGGATCACCGCTACATGATAGTCCAAGCCGAACAGCAGCTGGATCAACTTGCCCGCGCCCACCATCTGCGCGATCAGGTAGAACGCCACCACCACCAGCGAGCCGCAGGCCGAGAGGCTGCGAATCTGGGTCTGGCCCAGGCGATAGGACGCCACGTCGGCAAAGGTGTACTTGCCCAGGTTACGCAGGCGCTCGGCGATCAGGAACAGAATGATCGGCCAGCCCACCAGGAAGCCGATCGAGTAGATCAGACCGTCATAGCCGGAGGTGTAGACCAGTGCGGAAATCCCCAGGAAGGACGCCGCCGACATGTAGTCGCCGGCAATGGCCAGGCCGTTCTGGAAACCGGTGATCTTGCCGCCGGCCGCATAGTAGTCGGCTGCTGATTTGTTGCGCTTGGAAGCCCAGTAGGTGATGCACAGGGTCGCACCGACAAACGCGATAAACATCACGATGGCCGATATGTTCAGGGGTTGCTTGTGCACTTCACCAGTCAATGCGTCTGCCGCCCAGACGGCCGGAGCAAAAAGCGAAGCGCCGAATATTGCCAGTAGACGACGGATCATTGCGCAGCCTCCTTGAGAATCGCATTGTTCAGGTCGTCAAACTCGCCATTGGCCCGGCGCACGTAGATGCCGGTCAGGATGAAGGCGGACACAATCAGCCCGACGCCCAGGGGAATGCCCCAGGTAATCGAGGAACCAGGGCTGAGCTTGGCCCCCAGCACTTGTGGCCCGTAGGCGATCAACAGGATGAAAGCGGAGTAAAGCCCTAGCATGATCGCCGAGAGAATCCAGGCGAACCTTTCCCTTTTTCTCACCAGCTCCTTGAAACGCGGGCTGTTTTGAATCGAGAGGTAAATGCTGTCGTTCATTGTTTTTATCCTCGCAGCACAGCTTTTTTATTATTGGAACGTATCCACTGTATGCGGCTGCCGTAGAGGTTCCAGACGACCTTAGTCTTAGATCGAGTGTAGCGAGGGTTTGCGGGGGCGCAGGGAGATTTGCGGGAGGCAAAATTAATGTGGGAGGGGGCTTGCCCCCGATAGCAGTGTGTCAGCCAGTACATCGATAGCTGACAGATCGCTATCGGGGGCAAGCCCCCTCCCACAAGGGTATATCAGGGGCCGTTACTTACCGGTCCACTCGGCTACGCGCTCAGGGTGCTTGGCGACCCAATCCTTGGCCGCTGCATCAGGCTTGGCGCCTTCCTGGATAGCCAGCATGACTTCGCCGATTTCGTCCTTGGAGGCCCACTGGAATTTCTTCAGGAAGGCCGCGACTTCCGGCGCTTTCTTTTCCAGGCCCTTGCTGCCGATGCTGTTGACGGTTTCAGCAGCACCATAAATCCCTTTTGGATCGTCCAGGAAACGCAGTTTCCACTTGGCGAACATCCAGTGTGGCACCCAACCGGTGACCGCAATGGATTCTTGTTTGTCTTCGGCGCGGGTCAGCTCGGCGATCATCGCCGCACCCGAGCTGGCTTGCAGTTTGTAGTCGAGGCCGTACTGCTTGATCGCTTCGTCGGTCTTGAGCATCACGCCCGAGCCGGCGTCGATACCGACGATCTTGTTCTTGAAGGTGGTGTCGGTCTTGAGGTCTTCGATGGACTTGGCCTTGACGTACTCCGGCACGATCAGGCCGATCTTCGCATCCTTGAAGTTGGGGCCGTAGTCGACCACCTTGTCCTTGTTCTTGGCCCAATACTCACCGTGGGTCACCGGCAACCAGGCGGACAGCATGGCGTCGAGCTTGCCGGTGGCCACGCCCTGCCACATGATCCCGGTGGCTACCGCTTGCAGTTTCACGTCATAACCGAGCTTGGCCTTGATCACCTCTGCCGCCACGTGCGTGGTGGCAACGCTGTCGGACCAGCCGTCCACATAGCCGATGCTCAGGGTTTTGCTGTCGGCGCTGGCCAGTGTGGAGCTCATCGCAACTACCAGAGTGGCAGCTGCGCCCAAGAGTCGTCGCATCTTCATCGTACTTCCCCGAAAGTGCTGCGCCCGACGGATGCCGAGCGACGTCAACCTGTTGTTATGTGGTGCACCGCGCCCCCGTCACGCGCATCGATCCGGTGTCTGCGGCATCAGTGGAGTGCTGACAGTTCGATCATCAACCTGCCGCGCCCTTCGACCTGCTCTGTCAGCGACCTCATACAAGCAAGAAACGACATCACATAGCCAGCAGGGCGTTTTGTAGGACTTGACGCCAAAATCCCGCCCGAACTTTGCATGTCAAAATTATGCGGCCCCACTGGGACGGCCTAAATCCGGGTAAGATGCGCGCCTTTGCTCTCCAGATAAGCCGACCATGCCTGCGACTGCCCGCTTCCCTGCCCTGCCCTATTTCTGCGCCCTGCTCCTCGGCCTGCTGGCCCTGATCGGCTACTGGTATGGCCTCGGCCGCTCCGTAGTGCTGCCCGATGTCGCCAGCGCCACACACAAGATGCAGTGCGCGTCCTACACGCCGTTCGATAAAGACCAATCTCCGTTTGATCAGCCGTTCAGACTGCGGCCGGACCGCATGGACGCCGACCTGGCCCTGCTGGCCACCCGCTTTGAGTGCGTGCGCACCTACACAATGGTCGGCCTGGAAGCGTTGCCAAGCATGGCACGCGAACATGGGCTGAAGGTAATGGCCGGCGCCTGGGTCAGCAGCGACCCAGTGGCGACCGAGAAAGAAATCGAAACATTGATCACGGCAGCAAACGCCAACCCTGACGTAGTGACCTCGGTGATCGTCGGCAACGAAGCGCTGCTGCGTAAAGAAGTCACCGCCAAGCAGTTGGTGACGCTGATCCAGACCGTCAAAAGCCGGATCAAGCAGCCGGTGACCTATGCGGATGTGTGGGAATTCTGGCTGCAACACCCGGAAATCGCGCCGGCGGTGGACTTCCTGACGATACACCTGCTGCCCTACTGGGAAGATGACCCTTCCGGCATCGACCAGGCGCTCAAGCACGTGGGCGATGTGCGCCAGACCTTCGGCAGCAAATTCGCGCCCAAGGACATCCTGATCGGTGAAACCGGCTGGCCCAGCGAAGGTCGCCAGCGCGAAACCGCCGTGCCGAGCCGGGTCAACGAAGCCAGGTTCATGCGGGGTTTCGTGGCCATGGCCGAGGCGAATGGCTGGCGCTACAACCTGATCGAGGCCTTTGACCAGCCGTGGAAGCGTGGGAGTGAAGGTGCCGTCGGTGGTTATTGGGGCCTGTTCGATGCCAATCGGCAGGACAAGGGTATCCTCGCCGGGCCGGTTACCAATGTGCCGTACTGGCCGCTATGGCTCGGCGTGGGCGGGATCATCCTGCTGGGCACCCTGGTTCTGGGTGGCCGTGTGCGCAGCACGCGCACCGCGATCGCCCTGCCGTTGCTGGGCGCCGTGGCAGCCTGCTCCATCGGCACCTGGGCCGAGCTGACCCGCGTCACCGCGCGGTTCAACGATGAATGGGTGTGGGCAGGCTTGCTGGTGGTGATGAACCTGCTGGTGCTGGCCCATGCCGCCCTGGCCTTGAGCGCACGGCAAGATTGGCGCGCACGCGCATTCAACTGGCTGGAGCAGCGCGCGGGCTGGCTGGTGGCGACTGCCGGTTTTGCGGGGGCGGTGATGATGCTGGCGTTGGTGTTTGACCCGCGCTACCGCAGCTTCCCGAGCGCAGCGCTGGTGTTGCCAGCCCTGGTGTACCTGGTGCGTCCGGTGACCGGACCGCGCCGGGAGATTGCCTTGCTGGCCTTCATCATCGGTGCGGGTATTGCGCCGCAGTTGTACCGTGAAGGGTTGTTGAACCAGCAGGCTTGGGGTTGGGCGGTAGTGAGCCTGCTCATGACGGCAGCCTTGTGGCGCTGCTTGCGGGTGCGCAAGGTCTAAAACCGCTATCGGGGGCAAGCCCCCTGCCACAGGTCAATACACTACCAATGTGGGAGGGGGCTTGCCCCCGATGAGGCCCTATCAGGCAACGCGGGGCTTCCTGACCAACCGCAACCCCGCAATCACCACCGCAAACACCGCAAACGTGGTGTTGTACAACGCCAATGCCGGCAACCCGAACGCCACCCCCAGCACCGCCAACCCCCAACCCACGCGGCCAGGCACAAAAAACGCCAGCACCGACGTGATCAGCGCGGTCCAGCCCAGCACCTTGAAGTGGATCATCAGGCCCAGGTTCGAACGCAATTGGCATTCCCAGCGGCTGGCTTCATCCGCGCAGATGCCCACCCACTGGCCGTCCTCCATAAAGCCATAGCGCGCACCGTAACTGGCAGCCAACCATAGCGGCAGGGCAATAAGCAGCAAAATCAACGGTAAACGACGGGACATGGGCCACTCCGATAGGCAAAAACGGCGCTCAGCTTAATGCTCCGACAGCCGTTAGCAAGGCGCATACACACAATTAGTATTCATCAAAGCGCGGCAAAGTGTATCTTCTCGCTACTATTACCCCGATTCCGACGTTATTTACCGACTTTTCGTGCCGAGTGCTGGCACTTCGGCGACGACGCGGTGGTCATAGCCTGCGAACTTCATTAAGCACGTTTCCTCCTAGGGATTAAGTCATGCTCCGTTCCTTGCGCTGTGCTGCCCTGCTGGGCAGCCTATTTCTGAGTGCGTCAGCACTGGCCGTCGATATTGACCAGGCCAGCTATGGCTACCCTTTGACCAACCCGTTTGAAGCGACCATCGCCACCACGCCGCCCGATCTTCGGCCAACGTTGCCGAGCGATGACGAGATCAACCAATCCGACTACACCCTGAACATGCGCCCCGAGCGCGAGTTCAGCCTGCCGGACAACTTCTGGGCGGTGAAGAAACTCACCTACCGCATCGCCAAGCAGGACCGAGCGGCGCCGCTGATCTTCCTGATCGCCGGCACCGGCGCGCGGTTTGACAGCAGCCTCAACGAATACCTGAAAAAACTGTATTACCAGGCCGGCTACCATGTGGTGCAACTGTCGTCGCCCACCAGCTTCGACTTCATCAGCGCCGCCTCGCGCTTCGCCACCCCGGGGATCACCCAGGAAGACGCGGAAGATATGTACCGCGTGATGCAAGCCGTGCGCGCGCAGAACGCCTCATTGCCGGTCACCGACTTCTACCTCACCGGCTACAGCCTGGGCGGCCTGGATGCGGCGTTTGTGGCCAAGCTCGACGAGACCCGTCGCAGCTTCAACTTCAAGAAAGTCTTGCTGTTGAACCCGCCGGTCAACCTCTACACCTCGATCACCAACCTCGACAAGCTGGTACAGACCGAGGTCAAGGGCATCAACAACACCACCACCTTCTATGAGCTGGTGCTGAACAAGCTGACCCGTTACTTTCAGCAAAAGGGCTACATCGACCTTAACGACGCCCTGCTGTACGACTTCCAGCAGTCCAAGCAGCACTTGACCAACGAACAGATGGCCATGCTGATCGGCACCTCGTTCCGTTTTTCAGCGGCCGACATCGCCTTTACTTCGGACCTGATCAACCGCCGTGGCCTGATCATCCCGCCGAAGTACCCGATCACCGAAGGCACCAGCCTTACGCCGTTTCTCAAGCGTGCGTTGCAATGCGACTTCGATTGCTACCTCACCGAACAAGTGATCCCGATGTGGCGCGCGCGCTCCGATGGCGGCAGCCTGTTGCAACTGGTCGACCAGGTCAGCCTGTACGCCCTCAAGGACTACCTGCACAACAGCCCGAAAATCGCCGTCATGCATAACGCGGACGATGTGATCCTCGGCCCTGGCGACCTCGGTTTCCTGCGTAAAACCTTCGGCGATCGCTTGACCGTCTACCCGCTGGGCGGCCACTGCGGCAACCTCAATTACCGCGTCAACGCCGACGCCATGCTGGAGTTCTTCCGTGGCTAAATATCTTCTGCTGCTTGCCGCCTTGATGTGCGCAGGCGTGGCCAATGCCGACAACAGCAAGGCCCATGAGCCGGTCAATATGGATGCCGACGGCTTCAAGGAACCGCTGAGCAAGCTCAAGTTCAACCCAGGCCTGGACCAGAGGGAGTTCGAGCGCTCGTCGCTCACCGCACTCAACGTGTATGACCCGCTGGAGTCGTGGAACCGCCGCGTGTACCACTTCAACTACCGCTTCGACCAATGGGTGTTCCTGCCGGTGGTCAACGGCTACACCTATGTGACCCCCAGCTTCCTGCGCACCGGCGTGAGTAACTTCTTCAATAACCTGGGCGACGTGCCCAACCTGTTGAACAGCCTGTTGCAACTCAAAGGCCACCGCTCCCTGGAAACCACCGGCCGCCTGCTGGTCAACACCACCCTCGGTATCGCCGGCCTGTGGGACCCGGCCACCGCCATGGGCCTGCCGCGCCAGAGCGAAGACTTCGGCCAGACCCTGGGCTTCTACGGCGTGCCTGGCGGTGCGTACCTGGTGCTGCCGATCTTCGGTCCATCCAACCTGCGCGACACCACTGGCCTGATTGTCGACTACGGCGCGGAAACCCAGATCAACTTCCTCAACGTGTCGGAAGTCAGCTCCAATCACCCGGAAATCTGGGCGTTGCGTGCGGTGGACAAGCGCTATCAGACCAGCTTCCGGTACGGGCAGATGAACTCGCCGTTTGAATATGAGAAAGTGCGGTATATCTATACTGAGTCTCGAAAGTTACAAATAGCCGAATAATATAAATTCAGCAAATACAGGGCTACCCGGTTATTCGGGCAGCCCTTTTTTATTGCCAAAGATTTTCAACATAACCAGTAAAAACCTCGCCTCGCGCCGTACCGTTTTCATGGAACCGCCCAGCCATACGACGCACTAAGACTGCGCAACCGATACATTTTCCTGCCTCGCCAGAAAAACAGAAACTATACTTAATCAAATGGAGTTGTTTACTTATGATCCCTATTAAAAATGGCTACAGTACACCCTATTTCACCTCCCTGCCTGCAGCAACGCCTTCAACAACCTCAGTTCATCCCGCCCCTGTTTCCGGTCATGACCGAGACATACGTTATTCTCGCATCCTTAAACAGGTCCTTGAAGACCCTCTCTTTTCAACTCTAGACAAAAGGGGAAAACCAGACGGGGCTCAATTCCTGGACCTTAATAAATTTTATAAACAACTGGGTGGCCATTGGAACGACAAATCTTTAAGTCCGCTTCAGCAACTAAACTTTGCGATCAAGGCATTGAACGTGCTTGAACGTATCGACAGGCTGGGCGGCGCTTACTCGCCGGAAAACAACAATAAAATCGATGGCGTTATGCGCGATCGCCCAACGTTAGAAGCTCGTCACATTTCCAACACCGTACACGCAGATTCGGAATTCATGCGTTTATTGGATTATTGCGAAAGGGGAGAAGAAGCATTGTCGGGCGATATCGTTAACCGGCGATAACACTTCGCGAAGCATAACTTACAGACGGTAGAGCAAACACTTCTTAGAAGGCCATTCGATTGAATGGCCTTTTTATTGCCAACGGATCAAGCCCTCGCGGCGTTCCAGAGCTTGCCCACTGCGCTGACCACCGCCAGCACCACCGCCCCCGCAACAATCCCCACAATGCCGTTCAGCACCACCGGCACCAACCACGCCACCCCGCCCACGCCCTGGCTGACCGTTTCGATCCAGTGATGCACCACCGGCACGCCATGGGTAAGGATTCCACCGCCGACCAGGAACATCGCCGCCGTACCGATCACCGACAGGCTCTTCATCATGTACGGTGCTGCCTGCAGGATGCCGCCGCCGATACTGCGCGCCACCTGGCCGGGCTTCTGGGTGAGCCACAGGCCCAGGTCATCCAGCTTGACGATACCGGCCACCAGTCCGTAGACGCCCACCGTCATGACAATGGCGATGCCGGACAGCACGATGACCTGCTGCATCAGTGGCGCATCGGCCACAGTGCCGAGGGTGATGGCGATGATTTCGGCGGAAAGGATGAAGTCGGTACGAATGGCGCCCTTGATCTTGTCCTTTTCGAAGGCCACCAGGTCGGTTGCCGGATCGACCACAGCCTCGACCAACTGCGCATGTTCAGCCTGGTCCTGGTCCTTGCTGTGGAGAAACTTGTGCGCGAGTTTCTCGAAACCTTCGAAACACAGGTAGGCACCGCCGAGCATCAATAAGGGCGTCACCGCCCACGGCGCGAACGCACTGATCAACAGCGCTGCGGGCACCAGGATCAACTTGTTGACGAAGGAGCCCTTGGCCACCGCCCACACCACGGGAATTTCCCGTTCGGCGCGCACGCCGGAGACCTGTTGGGCATTGAGCGCGAGGTCATCGCCCAGCACCCCGGCGGTCTTCTTCGCCGCCATCTTGGTCATCAGGGCAACGTCATCGAGTACCGCGGCGATATCGTCGATCAACACCAACAAGCTGCTTCCTGCCATGAATCGGGCTTCCGTAAGAGTGAGATGGCGCGAGCATAACGCGGCAAAAGGCCCGACGGGCAGATTGTTGAGGCGCGCGGATAGCCGGTGCTACCATGCGCAACCGCCAGTCTTGGCAAGGAAACTCCAGGTTTATGAGCACCATTCGCGAGCGCAACAAAGAAAAGATCCTGCGGGCGGCGAGCGAGGAGTTCGCCGACAAGGGCTTCGCCGCGACCAAAACCAGCGACATCGCCGCCAAGGCCGGGCTGCCCAAGCCCAACGTCTACTACTACTTCAAGTCCAAGGACAACCTCTACCGCGAGGTGCTCGAAAGCATCATCGAGCCGATCCTGGCCGCCTCCACGCCGTTCAATCCGCAGGGCGACCCCAAGGAAGTCTTGAGCAACTACATCCGCTCGAAAATCCGCATTTCCCGTGACCTGCCGTTTGCCTCCAAGGTGTTCGCCAGCGAAATCATGCACGGCGCGCCGCACCTGAGCGCTGATCAGATCGAGCAGTTGAACGCCCAGGCCAAGCACAACATTACATGCATCCAGGATTGGGTGGATCGTGGCCTGATCGCGGCGATTGACCCCAATCACTTGATGTTCAGCATCTGGGCGGCCACACAGACCTACGCGGATTTCGACTGGCAGATCTCGGCAGTGACCGGCAAGGCCAAGTTGGATGAAGCGGATTACGAGGCGGCGGCGCAGACCATTATCCGGTTGGTGCTCAAGGGCTGTGAGCCGGACTGACACACCGTGGTGTGTGTGCCAATCGAGGGCAAGTCAACACAAAATCAAGCTGACACCCCGGCATCCGCCATCAACCCCACCCCCTCGATCGCCGTGATCGCACACTGCTCATCAATATCCGACGTATCCCCGCTGATCCCGATCGCGCCCAGCACCACACCTTCCTGACTTCGAATCAACACCCCACCCGGCGCTGGCACCACACTGCCCTGCCCCAGGCTGTTCAATGCGGCGATAAAGGCCGGGCGTTGCTGCGCGTCCAGCGCCAGCAGGCGTGACCCTTTGCCCAGGGCAATCGCACCCCAGGCCTTGCCAATGGCGATCTGCGGGCGCAGCAAGCTCGCGCCGTCCTCCCGTTGCAGCATGACCAGATGACCACCGCTGTCGAGCACCGCGATGGTCAGCGGCGCAGCAGAAATCGTGCGCCCTGCGGTGAGGGCCTGACTGGCCAGTTGGGTGGCAATTTTCAAGGTTAAAGCGCTCATGGTGCCGTCCTTCTTTTGTTATTGGGAAAGCGGTGCAGGTCTGAATGATCAGATGCTCCATTCAACAAATAGAACACAATGACTTTTATTTTTGTATACAATATTTTCACACAAAGGCTCCATACGTCGAAAAAAGCCGTTCAGATGAGCGCAAAGGCCAGTTTATAAAATGCATTGACCTGCGCAGCTCGCCGTGAATACACTTTGTATAGAAACCACTTGTATACAATTACAAAACGCAAGAGGCACCAAAATCATGAGCAAAATGAGAGCAATCGAAGCCGCCGTCCTTGTCATGCGCCGTGAAGGCGTAGACACCGCCTTCGGTATCCCAGGCGCCGCGATCAACCCGCTGTATTCGGCCTTGCAGAAGGTGGGTGGCATCGATCACGTCCTTGCTCGCCACGTTGAAGGCGCCTCCCACATGGCCGAGGGCTACACCCGCACCAAGGCCGGCAACATCGGCGTGTGCATCGGCACGTCGGGCCCGGCGGGCACCGACATGGTCACTGGTCTTTACAGCGCCTCGGCCGATTCCATCCCGATCCTGTGCATCACCGGGCAAGCGCCCCGCGCCCGCATGCATAAGGAAGATTTCCAGGCCGTGGACATCACCAGCATCGTCAAGCCGGTGACCAAGTGGGCAACCACTGTCCTGGAGCCCGGCCAAGTGCCGTATGCCTTCCAGAAAGCCTTCTATGAAATGCGCTCCGGTCGCCCCGGCCCGGTGCTGATCGACCTGCCCTTCGACGTGCAGATGGCCGAGATCGAATTCGACATCGACGCCTACCAGCCGCTGCCCCTGGCCAAGCCTTTGGCCACCCGCGTGCAGGTGGAAAAAGCCCTGGCCCTGCTGGACCAGGCCGAGCGCCCGCTGCTGGTGAGTGGCGGTGGCGTGATCAACGCCGACGCCAGCGAGTTGCTGGTGGAATTCGCTGAGTTGACCGGCATCCCAGTGATCCCGACCCTGATGGGCTGGGGCACCATCCCTGACGATCATCCGCAGATGGTCGGCATGGTCGGCCTGCAAACCTCCCACCGGTATGGCAACGCGACGATGCTCAAGTCAGACGTGGTGCTGGGCATCGGTAACCGCTGGGCCAACCGTCACACCGGTTCGGTCGAGGTGTACACCGAGGGCCGCACCTTCATTCACGTCGACATCGAGCCCACGCAGATTGGCCGCGTCTTCACCCCGGACCTGGGCATCGTCTCCGACGCGGGCTCCGCCCTGACGATGTTCATTGAAGTGGCCCGCGAGTGGAAAGCTGCCGGCAAACTCAAGGATCGCAGTGCCTGGCTGCACGACTGCCAGCAGCGCAAGGCCACCCTGCACCGCAAGACGCACTTCGACAACGTACCAGTCAAGCCACAGCGTGTGTATGAAGAAATGAACCAGGTGTTCGGCAAAGACACTTGCTACGTCAGCACCATCGGCCTGTCGCAGATTGCCGGCGCGCAGTTCCTGCACGTGTACAAGCCACGCCACTGGATCAACTGCGGCCAGGCCGGCCCATTGGGCTGGACCATCCCCGCCGCCCTCGGTGTGGTCAAGGCCGACCCGAGCCGCAAGGTGGTGGCGCTGTCCGGCGACTACGACTTCCAGTTCATGATCGAAGAACTGGCCGTGGGCGCGCAGTTCAAGCTGCCGTATATCCACGTGGTGGTGAACAACTCCTACCTGGGCTTGATCCGCCAGGCCCAGCGCGGGTTTGAAATGGACTACTGCGTGCAGCTGTCCTTCGACAACCTCAACGCCCCGGAACTCAACGGTTATGGCGTAGACCACGTGGCCGTCGCCGAAGGCCTGGGTTGCAAGGCCCTGCGCGTGTTCGAGCCAGGCCAGATCGCGCCGGCACTGCGCCGCGCCGAGGCAATGATCGAAGAATTCAAGGTGCCGGTGATCGTTGAGATTATTCTGGAGCGCGTGACCAATATTTCCATGGGCACCGAGATCAACGCCGTCAATGAATTCGAAGATCTGGCGCTGGTCGGCAATGATGCGCCGACTGCCATTTCCCTGCTCGATTAAGGAGAACCCTATGCCGCGTTTCGCCGCCAACCTGTCCATGCTGTTTACCGAACAGGACTTCCTTGCCCGCTTCAAAGCGGCTGCCGATGCCGGTTTCCAAGGGGTCGAATACCTGTTCCCGTATGAATTCAGTTCCGCTGAAATCAAGGCGCAGCTCGACGCCAACGGCCTGACCCAGGTGCTGTTCAACCTGCCGGCCGGTGACTGGGCCAAGGGTGAACGCGGCCTGGCGTGTCACCCGGACCGCGTCGAAGAGTTCCGCGCCGGGGTCAAGCTGGCCATCGCCTACGCCCAGGTGCTGGGCAACACCCAGATCAACTGCCTGGCGGGCATCCGCCCACACGGCGTTGATGACGAAACCCTGGAAAAAACCTTCGTCGCCAACCTCAAGTACGCCGCTGAAAAACTGCAAGCGGTGGGCATCAAGCTGGTGATGGAAGCGATCAATACCCGCGACATCCCTGGCTTCTACCTGAACAACACGGCGCAGGCCCTGTCGATTCGCGAACAGGTCGGCAGCGACAACCTGTTCCTGCAGTACGACATCTACCACATGCAAATCATGGAAGGCGACCTGGCCCGCACCATGGCCGCGCACCTGGGCGAGATCAATCATATCCAGTTGGCGGACAACCCGGGGCGTAACGAGCCGGGCACCGGTGAGATCAACTACCGCTTCCTGTTCGGTCATCTGGACCGCATCGGCTACACGGGTTGGGTCGGCTGTGAATACAAGCCGTTGACCACCACCGAAGCGGGTTTGGGTTGGTTGAAGACCCATAACGCCATCTAATAAAAAGAGGATTCTTTCATGGCTAAAATCGGATTCATCGGCACCGGCATCATGGGCCAACCCATGGCCGCGAACCTGCAGAAAGCAGGCCACCAACTGTTCCTCTCCGAGCACCACGGCAAGGCCCCGCAAGCGCTGATCGACGCTGGCGCCGTGGCCCTGGCCAACCCGCAGCAGGTGGCGCAGGAAGCCGAGTTCATCATCGTGATGGTGCCGGATACCCCCCAGGTGGATGACGTGCTGTTCCGCAAGGACGGCGTCGCCGCAGGCCTGTCGCCGAACAAGGTGGTGATCGACATGAGTTCGATCTCCCCCACTGCCACCAAGGCATTCGCCGCGAAGATCAACGAGACCGGCGCGCAGTACCTGGACGCGCCCGTGTCCGGTGGCGAAGTCGGCGCCAAGGCCGGCACCCTGAGCATCATGATCGGTGGCGAGCCGCAGACCTTCGAACGCGCACTGCCGCTGTTCCAGGCCATGGGCAAGAACATCACGTTGGTGGGCGGCAATGGCGATGGCCAGACCGCCAAGGTCGCCAACCAGATCATCGTGGCGCTGAATATCCAGGCGGTGGCCGAAGCATTGTTATTCGCGTCCAGGAACGGTGCCGACCCGGCCAAGGTGCGTGAAGCCCTGATGGGCGGCTTTGCCTCGTCGAAAATCCTCGAAGTGCATGGCGAACGCATGATCAAGGGCACCTTTGATCCGGGCTTCCGTATCAACCTGCACCAGAAAGACCTCAACCTGGCACTGGCCGGGGCCAAGGAGCTGGGCATCAACCTGCCGAACACCGCCGGTACGCAACAGGTGTTCAGCACTTGCGCCGCGATTGGCGGCGGCAACTGGGACCATTCGGCGCTGATCAAGGGCCTGGAGCATATGGCGAACTTCTCGATTCGCGATAAATAACCCCTGATGAGCTGCAGTCAAATGTGGGAGGGGCGGTGCGACGATTCGACTTGCCCCCGATAGCGGTGTATCAACCGACAAAAATGTTGAATGAAAGAATGCCATCGGGGGCAAGTCGAATCGTCGCACCGCCCCTCCCACCATTTGACCCCATTCCAAGCCTGAAATTGACGCACCTCTAATAACAAAAATCCCCGGGAGCCCGCTTATGTCGGTCGATCCGCAACACCTGCTTCGCGCGCTGTTTGCCACAGCCATCGACGCCGCCCACCCCCGGCAAGTCCTTGAACCCTGCCTGCCCGCCGACCGCAGCGGCCGTGTGATCGTGATCGGCGCCGGCAAGGCGGCCGCCGCCATGGCGCTGGTCGTGGAGAACTGCTGGCAGGGCGACGTCAGCGGCCTGGTGGTCACCCGTTACGGCCACGGCGCACCCTGCAAAAAAATCGAAGTGGTCGAAGCCGCGCACCCGGTGCCCGATGCGGCGGGCCTCGCGGTGGCCAAGCGCGTTCTGGCATTGATCGGTAACCTCGGTGAAGACGACCGCGTGATCTTCCTGCTGTCCGGTGGCGGTTCCGCCTTGCTGGCACTGCCCGCCGAAGGCATCACCCTGGCCGACAAACAGGCCATCAACAAAGCCCTGCTCAAATCCGGCGCGACCATCGGCGAGATGAATTGCGTGCGCAAGCACCTCTCCGCAATCAAGGGCGGCCGCCTGGCGAAAGCCGCATGGCCGGCGACGGTCTACACCTATGCGATTTCCGACGTACCCGGCGATCAGGCCACGGTGATTGCCTCCGGGCCCACGGTGGGCGACCCGAGCACCTCGCAACAGGCCCTGGCGATCCTCAAGCGCTACCACATCGACGTTCCCGCCTCGGTGCGCAATTGGTTGCAAGATCCGGCCTCGGAAACCGTCAAGCCCGGCGACCCGGTGCTCTCCCGCAGCCACTTCCAATTGGTCGCCCGCCCGCAGCAATCTCTCGAAGCCGTGGCGGTGAAAGTGCGCCAGGCCGGGTTCAGCCCATTGATCCTCGGCGACCTGGAAGGCGAAGCGCGGGACGTGGCCAAGGTACACGCCGGCATTGCCCGGCAAATCGTGCAACACGGCCAGCCGCTGGCGGCGCCATGCGTGATCCTCTCCGGTGGCGAAACCACCGTCACCGTGCGCGGCACTGGCCGTGGCGGGCGCAACGCAGAGTTCCTGCTGAGCCTCACCGATAGCCTCAAGGGCCTGCCCGGCGTATACGCCCTGGCCGGTGACACCGACGGTATCGACGGCTCGGAAGACAACGCCGGCGCCATCATGACCCCCTGCAGTTACCGCCGCGCCGAAGCACTCGGCCTGTCGGCCAGCGACGAGTTGGACAACAACAACGGCTACGGCTATTTCGCCGCCCTCGACGGGTTGATCGTCACCGAGCCGACGCGCACCAACGTCAACGACTTCCGCGCCATCCTGATCCTTGAGGCTGCCCAACATGACGCCTGACAAGAAGGTCAAAATCCTCGCCACCCTGGGCCCGGCCACCGACGGTATCGATGACATCCGCGAACTGGTGGAAGCCGGGGTGAATATCTTCCGGCTCAATTTCAGCCACGGCGATCATGCCGACCACGCCCAGCGCTACCAATGGATCCGCCAGGTCGAGCGCCAGCTGAATTACCCGTTGGGCATCCTCATGGATTTACAGGGGCCGAAGCTGCGCGTCGGGCGTTTTGCCGAGGGCAAAGTGCAACTGGTGCGCGGCCAGGCCCTGCGCCTTGACCTGGATCCGACGCCGGGCGACCAGCGCCGGGTCAACCTGCCCCACCCGGAAATCATCGCGGCGCTGGAGCCGGGCATGGACCTGCTGCTGGATGACGGCAAGCTGCGTCTGCGGGTCATCACCAAACAGACTGACGCCATCGACACCACCGTGCTCAATGGCGGCGAACTGTCGGACCGCAAAGGCGTGAACGTCCCACAAGCCCTGTTGGAACTCAGCCCTCTGACCGCCAAGGATCGGC
This sequence comes from Pseudomonas sp. DR208, assembly GCF_019823005.1. Lineage (NCBI taxonomy): Bacteria > Pseudomonadati > Pseudomonadota > Gammaproteobacteria > Pseudomonadales > Pseudomonadaceae > Pseudomonas > Pseudomonas sp. DR208. The sequence continues at coordinate 2,219,064 of NZ_CP081944.1, read as the reverse complement.
GCGACCTGAGCTTCGGCCTGGAACTGGGCGTGGACTGGGTGGCGCTGTCGTTTGTGCAGCGCCCGGAGGATATCCGCGAAGCCCGCGAGCTGATCGGCGACAAGGCCTTCCTGATGGCCAAGATCGAAAAGCCCTCGGCCGTGCTGCGCCTGCGGGAAATCGCCGAACTGAGCGACGCCATCATGGTGGCCCGGGGCGACCTGGGCGTGGAAGTGCCGGCCGAGAGCGTGCCGCAGATCCAGAAAGACATCATCCGTACCTGCCGCCAACTGGGCAAACCGGTGGTGGTGGCCACACAGATGCTGGAATCGATGCGCTTCTCGCCGGCGCCGACCCGTGCCGAAGTCACCGATGTCGCCAACGCCGTGGCCGAAGGCGCGGACGCGGTGATGCTGTCGGCGGAAACGGCGTCCGGCGAGTACCCGCTGGAAGCCGTGCAGATGATGAGCAAGATCATCCGTCAGGTGGAAAACGGCCCGGACTACCAGACCCAGCTCGACGTCAACCGGCCCAAGGCGGATGCCACGGTGTCGGACGCCATCAGCTGTGCGATCCGCCGCATCAGCAGCATCCTGCCGGTGGCGGTGCTGGTGAACTACAGCGAGTCGGGCAGTTCCAGCCTGCGCGCGGCCAGGGAGCGGCCAGTGGCGCCGATCCTCAACCTTACGCCGAACCTGTCCACGGCGCGGCGCTTGAGCGTGGCGTGGGGCGTGCACTCGGTGGTCAATGACCGCCTGCGCCAAGTGGATGAGGTGTGCTCCACGGCACTGGAAATAGCCCAGGCACAGGGCATGGCGGAGCGTGGGGATACGTTGGTGATTACGGCGGGGGTGCCGTTCGGGCAGCCGGGGTCGACCAATTCGCTGCGTATCGAGACGTTGATTTAGCGTCTGTAAGGGCCTCATCGGGGGCAAGCCCCTCCCACATTTGAATCTGTGAACCCAATCAAGTGTGGGAGGGAGCTTGCCCCCGATGGGAACAACTCGGTCCCACTGATTAATCACCATGCACAACCCATCCTGCCCCGACTGGGCCGAAGCGCTGCTCAACGGCTTCAGCCAGATTTTCCTGCAGCGCCAGCCGCTGTGCGGCCTGCTGTGCCTGCTGGCGATCCTGATCGGCGCCCCGGCCTTGTTCGGCGGGGCGCTGCTGGGTGGCGTGGCGGGGTTGCTCACGGCCCAGCGTCGCGGTTATCCCAAGGCCGAACGCCAGGCCGGCCTTTACAGCTACAACGGCGTGCTGCTGGGCTTATTGATCAGCCAGCACTTTGCCTGGTCGGCGTTGTTGCCGCCGCTGATCCTGGCATGCGGCGGACTGGCGGCGATGTTGACACGGCAATGGTTGAAACATGCCGACCAGCCCAATGACTTGCCCGCTTACACGGCGCCTTTTGTCGGCCTGGGCTGGTTGTTGCTGGGCACGGTGCCGCAGAACACGTTTGCCCTGGGCGAACCCGACACCTTGGCTATCCTCACGGCGCCTTTTACCGGGCTTGCGCAGATCATGCTGCTGGACCAGCCGATGGCGGGCGCGCTGATTGCACTGGGTCTGTGGCTGGCCAACCGCCGCGCCGCTGGATGGGCGCTGATCGGTGCCAGCGTCGGTGTGCTGCTTGCGCTGTGGCTGGACGAACCTGCGGGCGCCCTCCTCGGCCTGCACAGCTACAACCCGGCATTGGCGGCCATGGCATTGAGCCAGATGCGTCGCCAACCCTGGTTGCCGCTGCTCGGCATCCTGCTGGCGATCCTCCTCACACCGGGCTTTGCGGCCCTGCACCTGCCCGCGTTGACCGCGCCATTCATACTCGCCTGCTGGCTGGTACGCGCAGGTGTTCGAGTGCTTCAGAAACCCCGCATGGACAGCCCCTTCGAATCCCCCTAGGCTTGCTCGATATTCGATTCAGGCGGGCTTTATGGACAGCAACAACGACTGGCGCCAACGGCTCTACGTCATGGTTTTTCAAAGTGACACGGTCGCCGGGCGGCGCTTCGATGGCATCCTGCTGCTGATCATCCTCGCCAGCCTGGTGATCGTGATGCTCGACAGCATCGACCAGATCCACCAGAACTACGCCGACGTGCTGGCGTACATCGAGTGGGGGTTCACCCTCATTTTCCTGATCGAGTACGGGCTGCGGCTGTACTGTTCGCCCAAACCCTTGCGCTACGCCTTCAGCTTTTATGGGTTGGTGGATTTGCTGGCCATCGTGCCCGGTATCCTTGCGTTGTATTACAGCGACGCGCAGTACCTGCTGATCGTCCGCATCATCCGCATGTTGCGGATCTTCCGCGTGCTCAAGCTCAGCCCCTACCTCAAGCAGGCCAACTACCTGATGGCGGCGCTGCGCGGCAGCAAGCAGAAGATCGTGGTGTTCCTGGTCAGCGTGTGCACCCTGGTGACGGTGTTCGGCACCCTGATGTACGTGATCGAAGGCCCGGAGCACGGGTTTACCAGTATTCCCAAGGGCATCTACTGGGCCATCGTGACCCTGACCACCGTAGGCTTTGGCGACATCGTGCCCAAGACGCCGCTGGGCCAAGTGATTTCGTCCCTGGTGATGATTACCGGTTACTCGATCATCGCCGTGCCCACCGGGATTTTCACCGCCGAACTGGCCAGTGCCATGCGCGGTGAACAATTGCAGCATGACTGCCCGGTGTGCAAGAAAGACAGCCATGAGCCAAACGCAGCGTTCTGCTCACGCTGTGGCAATCATCTTTTCAAGAAAGTGGAATAAGCAAAGTTCGTTTTAATCTTTAAACGTCTATGCGACGCCAGCTATAGTCGCTGGCAAATTGCCCCTACTCAATCAGCAACCTTCTCGAACAACAAGGAATGAGCAGTGAAAAAACTCCTTAGCGCCTCCCTTCTGGCCGCCGGCCTTGCCCTGGCGGGCGCCGTCCAGGCTGCCCCGGTCACACTGCTCAACGTCTCCTACGACGTGATGCGCGACTTCTACAAGGACTACAACGCTGCCTTCCAGAAACACTGGGAAGCCGAGCACCCGAACGACAAGCTGACGCTGCAGATGTCCTTCGGTGGCTCCAGCAAGCAAGCACGCTCGGTCATCGACGGCCTGCCGGCCGATGTGATCACCATGAACATGGCCACCGACATCAACGCCCTGGTGGACAACGGGAAATTGGTGCCGGACAACTGGGTCACCCGCCTGCCGAACAACAGCGCGCCGTTCACCTCGGCCACCGTTTTCATCGTGCGCAAAGGCAACCCCAAAGCCCTGAAAGACTGGCCGGACCTGTTGAAAGATGGCGTTCAAGTGATCGTGCCCAACCCGAAAACCTCGGGTAACGGCCGCTACACCTACCTGTCGGCCTGGGGTTATGTGCTGAAGAACGGCGGTGACGAAAACAAGGCCAAGGCCTTTGTCGGCAAGCTGTTCAAGCAAGCCCCGGTACTGGACACCGGTGGCCGTGCCGCCACCACCACCTTCATGACCAACCAGATCGGCGACGTGCTGGTGACCTTCGAGAACGAAGCGGAAATGATCGCCCGCGAATTCGGCCGTGATCAGTTCGAAGTGATTTACCCAAGCGTCTCCGCCGAAGCCGAGCCGCCGGTGTCGGTGGTCGACAAAGTGGTCGAGAAGAAAGGCACCCGCGTGGCGGCCGAAGACTACCTGAAGTACCTGTGGTCGCCGGAAGGCCAGGAAATCGCGGCCAACAACTACCTACGCCCGCGTGATCCGAAGGTACTGGCCAAGTACACCGACCGGTTCCCGAAAGTCGACTTCCTGTCGGTGGAGAAGACCTTTGGTGACTGGCGCACGGTGCAGAAGACCCACTTCAATGATGGTGGGGTGTTCGACCAGATCTACAGCGGCCAGTAATTGATAAATGTGGGAGGGGCAAGCCCCCTCCCACATTTGGCTCTGTGTCTGGCCGTTACATCGGTGGTGTCACGCCATCCTTACCGGCGGAGATCGCCTGGGCCGTGATCGTCCCATCCGCGCCCTGCGCGGCAAACAGCACCACCTTCACGCCCGGCTTGAGCAGGCTGCGGTCACCCGGCTCCAGGTTGACGATCGGCACATCTTCCGGCACCACGATCTTCTGCTCGCCGCCTTTGTATTTCACCGTCAGCGTGCGCCCGTTGCTCACTACCAGGTCGCCGACGGTGCCGTTGGTCATGCTGCTGCCTTCTTTCAAATCAAACGCGCGGTGCCCGTCGCCGGTGCCGGCCATGGCTGGCGGGAACACGTGCACTTCCAGCGCGGTAAGGCTGCCATCGTCGTTGGGCATCGCGGCCGAGCCGATGTAGCTGCCCGGCTTGATCTCATCGATTTTGGCCAGGGTGACCGCGCGCACCTGGGTGTCTTTGGTCAAGTGCACGACCACCTCTTCGCCGCTGTTGACCTTGACGTGCATCGCATCGCCGTCCATCGCCGTAATGGCGCCGCGTACGCCCACGCGAGGCGTCTCGGCAGCATGGGCCAGGCCCACGGCCATGGCGGCGGCCAGCGTGGAAGCCAGGAGCATCTTGTTCAACGTGATCTTCATTGCAATGGATTTCCTGTTTCAGCAGTGGTGCCTGAATGTATCATCAGCCTTCGCGCAGAAAGTTAACGATTCACTCATCATTACCGGGCATGAGTGTTATCACTGCCAGCGGCCTACCCGGGCTACGGTGTTGTCTTTAGGCTCGCCCCACTTCCTTCGCTTTTATGAGAAAACCATGAACGCTACTTCCCACGCTACAAGCACCATGACCCGGAGCATGGTGATGCTGTTTGCGTTTTGCTGCGGCGCCATCGTTGCCAACATCTACTACGCGCAACCCATCATCGAGCTGATCGCGCCGGACATCGGCCTTACGCCAGCCATGGCCAGCCTGATCGTTTCACTGACGCAAATCGGCTACGCCCTGGGGCTGTTTTTCCTGGTGCCCCTGGGCGACCTGCTGGAAAACCGCAAGCTGATGATCGCCACTACCGTGATCGCTATCGCCAGCCTGCTGGGCGCAGCGGTCACCGAGCAGCCGAACCTGTTCCTGCTGGTGTCGCTGCTGATCGGCTTCAGTTCGGTGTCGGTGCAGATCCTGATTCCGCTGGCCGCGCACCTGGCGCCCGCCGAATCCCGGGGCCGTGTGGTCGGCAGCATCATGGGTGGCCTGTTGCTGGGCATCCTGCTGGCGCGGCCGGTGTCCAGCGTGGTCGCGGACCACTTCGGCTGGCGGGCGATGTTCATGGCGGCGGCGGCGCTGATGGCGTTTATCAGTGTGGTGTTGATGCTGACCATTCCCAAGCGTCAGCCGGATCACTCTGCCAGCTATGGTCAACTGCTGCGCTCCCTCGGCACCTTGCTGCGTGAGCAACCGGTGCTGCGTCAACGGGCGTTCTACCAGGGCTGCATGTTTGCCGCCTTCAGCCTGTTCTGGACCGCCGCCCCACTGGAACTGGCGCGTAACCATGGCCTGAGCCAGAGCGAGATCGCCCTGTTCGCCCTGGTCGGCGCACTGGGTGCCATAGCCGCACCCATCGCTGGTCGCCTGGCCGATGCCGGTCACACCCATCGCGCTTCGCTGCTGGCCATGTTGTTCGCCGCGTTGAGCTTCCTGCCGGCCTTCGTGCACCCGCTGTACAGCGTGATCGGCCTGGCCGTGACTGGCGTGGTCCTGGACTTCTGCGTGCAGATGAACATGGTGCTCGGCCAACGTGCCATCTACGCCCTCGACGCCAGCAGCCGCAGCCGCCTGAACGCGCTGTACATGACCAGCATCTTCATCGGCGGCGCGTTCGGTTCGGCGATTGCCAGCGGCGTGTATGAACACGGCGGCTGGTTGGGCGTGATGCTGGTGGGCAGTGCGTTCCCCTTGATCGCATTATTACGGTTCCTGAGCGTTTCCCGTGAGGCCTCGGTGGCCACTGCCTGAGGCGCTTGTCTCGCTATGCCAAAGCCGTCCGCCAGCAATGACCGACGGCTTTGACTGGATGCCGTTTCAAACGGCGACGCGCCTTTTGCAACACCATCAGTTACGTCGGGATAACTGCCGATCGTAGGCCTGGTTCACCTTCATACCTACCACGTCTGCGGCGCTTATCACGTTAGGGCTATTGACGACAAAATCACTGCATCTGTCCCCGTCCAGGTCAACGGCTACCCAGTAAAGACCATCACTGTCTGATTTCATGATGAATGCCTCACCGGCCCTTCCCGTGAACCTGTCCACCTGTGTCAGCGAAACACCCGCCTTTTCAAGCATCCTGGATAAATCAATTTTATCCTTACCACTGGTGAAATCCTTCAAAGTGTCGACCTTGCGACAGTTCGATTCGGAAGCCGAACCGTACGTGTACGTTTTACCGCCCCTCTGCTCGTTTGCTGTGTTCGCTCTTTTAGTCCTCGGCGGGGTGGGCTCTGGTTCCGGATCTGTCGTCAAATCGGGCTCTGGTTCAATTGAGGTGGGAGGTTCAGGGTTGACCATCAAATCCTTGTAGTGGATTTTCCCGTTACAGTTCACCAGAAAATCAGGCTTCCCATTACCTGTCAGGTCAAGCGCCAGGCGTCCCTGCCCGTTGCTGGCGTTGTGGCTCAATACCGCCTCGCCCGCACGCCCACTGAATCGGTCAACAATGTAGAGGACCTTCACAGCAGCGCGCTTCAATAGCGTGGAGATGTCGACTCTGTCAGTACCGCTGGCAAAATCCACGATCAAATCAGGGGACTCAGGCGTGGAGTCTGCGATGCTGTCATAGACAAACGTATCCGCACCGCCGCCGCCCTCGAGCTTGTCCGCCCCGCCACCGCCCTTGAGGCGGTTGCCGACCTGATTACCGATCAGGCTGTCATCACTGGAACCACCCACCGCATTTTCCAGCGTGACGCCCTTGGCAATGGAGACGTTGTTTTTCAGGCCGCCAACATCCGAAAAGGACTCAGCATTAAGATTGATTTTCTGTTTCTGGCGAAAACCGGAAAAGTCCAGGGTATCCGTTCCACCTGCGTCCCAGACGCAAAAAACAGGTTTGTCCTCGGCGGTCTTCAGGCTGTAGAAATCTCGACCGGTGTTGGAATTGAAGCCGTAGACCGTGTTGGTTTTTCGGGTTTGGGTGTTCGCCCCGTACAACCTCTGCGCCGCAGCGATATCGTGCATCATGGGGGCCGCGATTTTTTTGCCGTTGTAAGGATCATCGCCAAAGGATGAATCGTGGTAGCTCATGGCGGTGTAGGCGGTTGAGTCCTCCCGGTACCCCGGGCCTTCTCCGTGGGGATGCCGAAGACCGATGGAATGGCCAAGTTCATGGACTGCTACCTTATCAAACAAAGTCCCGTGTTCCAGCTTTCCATCAGCCCCCTCAATGCCGATGTCGACCGTACCGATCGACCAGTCATTGGGCAGGCTCGCTACTCCGCCGGCATATCCCGGTATGGCTGAGATACGGAGGGAGGCATCAGTCCCCTTGGCATTTTCCTTGAACAAGAGGTTGGTCACCTCCGCCCAAGACCGAAGCGCCTCCCTGATGCGCAATTTCTGGTGAGGGGTGAATCGAGAGTCCAAGGTATACGACAGGTCTATTTTTTTGTCGTCATTACGATCTCGCCATTTGAAATCTCCTCGCACGAGATGTTTCGCAGCTTGATCGGTCGTGTATGAATTGGGGTGGCCACCTGTTGTTAAAGTGTCACCATTAACAATCCTGCCACTGTGCGCAACAGGCGGAACGCTTGATAGTTTCATGAGCAACTCGCTAGGCTTTTAAAAAATGAAACAACAATTAATATCCACATAAATTATTTGCAAACAAGCAAACCATGAATACACGAATAAATTCGCATAGGAAAATACGCCAAACAAGCACTTGAACCATACCAATTGAAACACCGAACATTCGTTATAAACAAACTGATAAAAACTCACACATCACCTGACGTTCGAAAATACTTGCAACTGACAACGGCCCCCAAGCGTTCACCTGAACCATCCAAATATCCAGTTCGCGACGTGAGAGATCCCTGAAACTATCTGTTTGCCCACCCGCGATCCAAACCAGGGTGCAGGCCTAGGCGTTGGCAGCGGATCAGGCTCTGAAGTTGAGTCAGACACGGGATCCGAGTCCGGTTCCGGCGTGGGGTCAGCCGTTTGATCGGGCGTAACGGGTGCGGCCTCCCCCTTTCCGCTCCAGATCACATCCTCCTGTTTGATTTGGCCATGGCCGCTGATCAACAGGTCTGCCGTGCCATCCCCCTGGGTATCCACGGCCAGTGTGGAGCGCCCGGTTGTGGTGTCGTGACTGAGCACCGCGTCGCCGGCACGCCCGCTGAAGCTATCCGTGAAGTTCAGCGACGTGAGCCCCGCCTCGCGCAGAACACCGGCGACGTCGATTTTGTCGCTGCCGCTGGTGAAATCCTGAATAACATCGGGGGCCTGCGGTGTTGAGTCGCTGGCGCGGTCGTATACAAACGTGTCGGCGCCCGCGCCACCACGGAGCGTGTCGCTGCCGCCAGCCCCCTTCAAGCGGTTATTGGCGCTGTTACCCGTCAACACATCGCTGTTGGAGCCCCCAATAGCGTTCTCAACGACTACCCCCTTGGCGATCGACACATTCCCCCGCAGCCCTCCCACATCGGAAAACGCCTCGGCATTGAGGTTGATGTTTTGTTTATTGGCAAAGCCGGAAAAATCCAGGGTGTCCTCGCCTCCGCCATCCCAGACGCAGAAGACGGGTTTGTCGCGGTCGCTCCTGAGGCTGTAGTGCGCACGATTGGCATTGGAGTTGAACCCATACACGGTGTCGGTGGCACGGGTGCGCTTATTCGCCCCGTACGAGCGCTGGAGCGCCGCGATATCGTCCATCATGGGTGCTGCGGGTTGTCGTTCGTTGAAGTCATGCCCCGGCTGTTTGCGCTCCGACCAATAGCTCATGACACTGCGGGCCTTCGTATCCTGCGCATAATCGGCATTGGCCTCGTAAGTGCCACCGCCGTCGTAAGCGCCCGGATGTTGCAGGCCCAAGGTGTGCCCCAACTCATGGGCCAACAAGGACAGAAAATGACTGCCCACTTCAGGATTGGCGCCCGCGCCTGCCGTTCCCACATTCGCCGTTACGCTCGATTGGTATTGGTTGGGAAAACCTGCGCTGCCCGACCAGGAGCCTGGCATGCCTCGGATGACAATAGAGCCATCTACCTGGGCACTGTTTTCAACAAAGGAAATGTTGGCGACATCGGCATAAGCCTTCAATGCCCGCCTGGCGTGCTCTTTCTGGGCCGCAGTAAAGGCGCCGGAAAAACTAAAGCCCACCACGACTTTATTGTCTCGATCTCGATCATGAAACTTGAAGTTACCTCGAGTGATATGTTTGGCCGCCTGCGCGGTGCTAAACGATCTCTTGTTGCTTGTCCAGTGCAAGGCGTCGTTATCAAACACTGACAAAAGGGAATGCGACGGGTGAACAGGGGGTTGCAGTGAAGTTTGTCGGACAGGAAAGTGCATAACCATGAATACTCTGAACAGTGAACAGCCATTCGTCCATGCATGAGAAATACCAACGCTGACCAGTCCATTGGCAGGCGACTAAATTCTCAAATTAACGACACCTTCACCAGCGCGAGTTATTTTCAACGATACTTAATAAACACCCCTGCAAAGAAAACACAAAAAATCACTTAACAACCGATCATCTCCGAAATACCAACAACACTATGAAGTTGATTTTTCAAGGAAAAAATCTTGTAAAACACCCCCTTAACTTAATCAAAATCTTAATTTCAAACATGAGGAAACTCACTCAAACATGCCTGAAAAAAGGCGGGCAGAAAAACCGTGCTCATCCGACAACGCACGCGCCCCCTCCCTGACACCGCCTGATCGCCCTAGGATCGCACCAATTTTTCCAACGCTGCGTCCGCCAGGAATGACGAGCGGCTTTTGACCTTGTGCTCCCGCACATAGCGGTCGATGCGCTGGATGACATAACCGGGCAGGGTCACATTGACCTTCTCGGTCTTACCCAGGTAGGGCGTGACGTCCAACTCCAACATGCCCCAGCCCATCCCGGCGTAGTCCTCATGGGCATGATAACGGGCGACCGACGTTGGCATCGGAATCGTCCCACCTTCTGCGGCGATCTCTTGCAGCATGATGTGCGCAACTTCCACGGCCGCGTTGTAGGCCTCTTCAAAACTGTCCCCGGCGGTGACTGCACCGGGGATATCGGGGATCTGGATACCGGTGGCGGTGAAGTCATCGCCCCATTCGATACAGATTGGGTATTGCATGAATGCTCTCCTTAAAAATCAAACAGCCCGGCGCGTTTCCTGATGCTTCTGAGGGTGCCCAGTGGCAGGTCCTTCTTGGGGTGGGGTACTGGGATTGTGTACAGGCTATAACGATGGATAAAAATGTGATGACTGCCCGTTACCCGATCCAATACCCAACCCGCGTCTTGCAGTTCCTTGATCAATAGCCTGCTTTGCACCCCAGCCTCCTTGGCTTGGCCCGAATAAAAGTAACTCTAGAGTTATCTTTACTCAAGCACAAAATGCGCATGTCTGACTGACGGCTGTTTTACCGAATATTGAAAACTCAACGGCTCACCACGGGAAACGCATGACACCGCTAGCCCAGCGCCTTAGGCTTGAGCGCCGCCCAGTCAACAGGAACATCCGATGGACCGTCTCACTGCCATGGAAACCTTCGTTCACGTCGTCGAGACCGGCTCCTTCTCGGCCGCCGCCAAACGACTGGGCGTAGGCCAGCCCGCCGTCTCCAAAAGCATCGCGCAGTTGGAGGGCCGCCTGGCCGTGCGGTTGTTACTGCGCTCGACCAGGGGCCTGACCCCTACCGAGGCAGGCCTGGCATTTTTCGAGAAAGCCAAGAGCGCCATTTTCGAAGCCGACGAAGCTGAGGAGGCCGCTCGTGGCGCAGGCGCTGGCTTGACGGGCAACCTGCGGGTCAGCGCCGGCGTGACGTTCTCCCGTATGCGGATCATTCCTAACCTGGGACCGTTCCTGGACCAACACCCCGGCCTGAACATCGACGTGTTGCTTGACGACCGCCTCCTCAACCTGGTTGAAGACGGCATCGACGTTGCCCTGCGTATCGGCAACCTGAGCGATTCCGGCCTCACTGCTCGCCGGCTTGGCCAAAGCCCGAGCCGGGTGTTCGGTACACCGGCCTACTTCGAACGTTTCGGCGAGCCACAAAGCCCGGCGGATATCCTCAACCACAAGGCCGTGATCTACAGCCTCGGAGAAAGCCCGCTCTGGTCGTTCAAACAAGGCCCGCACGAACAGGCGATAGCCGCCCGTGGGCGCTTGCGCGTCACTTCGTCGGAAGGCTTGCGCGCAGGCGTACTCGCCCACCATGGCCTGGCGATGACGTCCGAATGGATGTTCTCGCCGGAATTGGCCAGGGGGGAGGTGAAAGCTGTGTTGACCGATTGGGAACTGCCTCCCAAGGATCTCTGGGCGGTATTGCCGACGGGTCGAATGCCGAGTGCCAAGGCCAAGGCGTTTATCAACTATGTTGAAGGGTTAATGACCTAGCGCCATCCGTGGGCCGGTGCCGCGCGAGGTCAAGCGCATGCCGAATGCCCGTGGTCGAGGCAACACAGCAGGCGCTCGACCGTGTGGTCCAGCGGCCCGGAGTTATCCAGCACGAACAACCCCGCGCCATTACCGGCGATCAGCTCGGCGGTGAACCGCGCATTGCGTGCCAGGCGCGCTTCGATATCCGCCAACGCCTCACGGCCCCGTGCGATCAAGCGTTGGCGCAACACGGCCTGGTCCACCGTCAACAGCAACACCAGCGACGTCGGATAGTGCTCGCGGGTCTGCGCCAGGTGTGCACGGGAGCCGTTGACCAGTACGTCGTCCCCCGCTGCCAGCCAGTCGTCAATCACCCTGGGAATGCCGTAGGACAAGCCATTCGCCTGCCAACTGAGGGCAAACGCACCCTCGGCCTGCATCTGCGCAAACCGCTCCGGGCTCACCCCTTGCGCCGCTTCGCCCACCGACTCCGGCGAGCGAGTGATCACGCGGCGTACAATGCGGCAGCCGCGCTCGGCCAAACGTGGGCGTGCGGCATCCAGCAGGCTGTCCTTGCCCGAGCCCGAAGGCCCGATGAGATAGATCAACCTGCCTGCCATCAGAACCCCCTCTTCGCTTGTCGTCATACGTATTGCGCTACAGGCGCCCCTTCGCGGCGGCGGGCCTGGACCCGGTCTTCGCGCGGGCCGAGGGCAGTCTCGCCACGGTCCTCCAGCCCTGCCGCTAAGTATATCCAGCAAGCCCCCGGCCGCCAGGCCGGCGGCGGTCACATTACCGGAGTGCGACGCGTCGCGCACCACGTTCGGCGCCCCCCCTCGACACTTTCATGTTCAGCGTCTGGCAGCCCTTCGCCGCCTGAATCTGAAAGCACACTCCCATCGGGGGCAAGCCTCCTCCCACCTTTCTTTGATCTCCAGTGTTTGAAAGAGCGGATTTCAAAGCGCAAAAAAAAGGCGACCTGTGTAATAGGTCGCCTTTTGTCATTGCGCGTACTGCTTGCTCAACCCCGGCGGCACACCCTGCACGTCGGTGTCTTCCCACGGCCCGTTCGGGCTGATCGAGCGGCTCCAGCCGTTGCTCCAGCGGTAATACGTGCGCTGGCGATAGAAGGTGTCGGGCTGGTCGTCCAGTACATACACCTGCATCTTGCCGTCCCAGTGGCTGGCGGCGCCCGGAGGTGGCGCAAACGTCGGCGACTTGGTCGGCACGGGCTTCGGCGGCGGGGTCACCGGGCCGGACGGTTTGGTGCTCGGTTGGGTCGACGGGGACGGTGGAATGGTCGGGCCGGTAGGTGCCGGAGGTGGGCGGTGGACCGCACAAGCGCTCAGGCCCAATACCAGGCTGAGCAGGGTGATGCGTGCAAATGCGGTCATGGGCGTTTCCTCGGTTTACTGGTCCGGACTGTCGATGGTCAGCTGCTGCAAGGCAGTGGTACTGCTGGCCAAGGGTTGGCTGCGGCCGATCCACTCGCCAGTGGTCGGCTGACCGGCCCGGGATATGCGCGCAACCAGTTGGACTTCGGGGAAGTTGGACAGTTTCAATTGCGGCATCATCGCGTCGGCATCGCCCAGTTCGACGGTGATCGGCAGTTCGGCGACAGTGACGCGCTTGGCCGCCAAGGGAGCCGGCGGGCCACTGACGGCGCGGGCGAAGATGAACACGCTGTCGGTGGGCAGGGCTTTGGCCTTCGCCTCGGCGGACAGGTCCACGCGGACTTTCATCACGGCCTTCTGCGCAACCGTGCCGCCGCTTTCCTTGAGCTTCTCGGCCGCGCGGTCGATACCGCCTTGCAGGGCGGCGCGGGAGTTGTCTTGCGGTGGCAGTTGGGCCAGCAATCGATTCCAGTAGTCGATCGCCTCTTGATAACGCTGACCTTCAAAGGCAGCGATACCCAGCAGGCCGAGGCTGGTGACTTCCTTCGGATCGAGCTTCAAGGCTTCGTCGGTCAGGGCCTGGACCTTGGGCGACCATTGTTTGTTGTCGGCAAAGTACTGCGCCTGGGCCCACTGGCCGAGCAACTCCGGTTGACGCCCGGCCAGGGCCACGGTGCGCTCGAAGACTTTCGAGGCATCGGCGGAGCGGTCCTGGGCCATGTAGGCGCGACCGAGGAAGTACAGGCCTTCCGCCGAATCCGGCTGGGCAGCGGCGGCCCGCTCCAGACGCTGGGTCATGTCCTCCATGGACACCGGCGGCTGGGAGAATTCGCGGGTCAGTTCGACCTTGTCGCTGGCCCCATAGTGCAAGTACAGGGCAACGCCAAGGACCGGCACCAGAAACGCCGCCAACAAGGGCAGCGGCTTGCCCAGGCGCGACTCACGGGGCTTTTCCACGCCTTCGGTATCGGCCAGCAATTCGCGGGCAGCTTCGGCGCGGCCGGTATCGAGTTGCGCAGGATTCAACACGCCTTCCTCCTGCTGCACTTGCAGCTCGGCGACGCGTTCCTGGTACAGCGCCACGTTCAGCGCGGTGCGGTCCTCTTCACGCTGGGCACGGCGGCCTCGCAGGACAGGGATCAACAGGAAACTCAGGGCAATCAGAAGCAGCAGGCCGGCTGCGAGCCAGAAATCAATCATCAGTCTTGGTGTCCAGCAATTGGTCGAGGCGTTTACGCTCATCCAGGGACAGCGCGTCGGAACCATCGGTCGGCGCGGCGCGGCGGCGGCGCACGATCACCGCCATTACCACAACGCCGGCCAGCAACAGCCCGGCAGGGCCGAACCAGAGCAGCGCGGTCTTGCCGGTGAGGGCCGGTTTGTAGCGCACGAAATCACCGTAGCGGTCGACCATGAAATCGATGATCTGCTGGTTGTCCTTGCCCTCCCCCAGCATTCGGAAAATCTCTTTGCGCAGGTCGGCGGCAATCGGCGCGTTGGAGTCGGCGATGTCCTGGTTCTGGCACTTGGGGCAGCGCAGTTCCTTGGTCAGGTCGCGGAAACGCTCGCGCTCGGCGTCGTTGGCGAATTCGTAGGTGTCGATGGCGGCGTGGGCCACACCGGCCAATCCGAGCGCCAGGACCGCAGCAGCTAACAGACGCTTCATGGCTTGGCCTCATCGACCAGGGCCTGGTACTTGGCGGCCAGTTGCTCGCGCCAGACCACCTCGTCGATCACGCCGACGTACTTGTCGCGGATCACGCCCTTGGCATCGATAAAGAAGGTTTCCGGAGCGCCGTAAACACCGAGGTTCAGACCGAGGTTGCCGTCTTCATCGCGGATATCCAACTGGTACGGGTTATGGAACTCCGCCAGCCATTTCAAGGCGGCGGCATTGTCGTCCTTGTAGTTGATGCCGTAAATCACCACGCCCTTCTCGGCCAGCTTGTTCAGCACCGGGTGTTCGACGCGGCAGGAGATGCACCAGGTGCCCCACACGTTGACCAGCGCCGGCTTGCCCAACAGGTCGGCCTGGGTCAGGGTCTTGTCGCCCTGCACGGTCGGCAGGCTGAACGCCGGGAACTGTTTGCCGATCATCGCCGAAGGCAGCTCGGCAGGGTCCAGGTACAGCCCGCGATACAGGAATACCGCCACCACCAGAAACATCGCCAGCGGTACCACCATCAACCAACGCTTCATGCCGCCGCTCCTTGCAGGCCGAGGGCTTCACGCACCCGGCTTTTCACTTTGACCCGATAACGCCGGTCCAGCGCGGCGAGCAAACCACCAAAGCCCGTGAGCAAGCCGCCGAACCAGATCCAGCGCACAAACGGCTTCACATGCACCCGCACGGCCCAGGCGCCGTCGCCCAGCGGTTCACCCAATGCGACGTAGAGGTCACGGGTGAAACCGGCGTCGATCCCGGCTTCGGTCATCATCGAGCTCTGCACGGTGTACAGGCGTTTTTCCGGGTGCAGCACCGCCACCTCCTTGCCGTTGCGCACGACGCGCACGGTGCCTTTGTCGGAGGTGAAGTTCGGCCCTTCGAAGTGCCTGGCGCCTTCGAAGATGAAGTGGTAACCGGCCAGGTCCATGGACTCGCCCGGCGCCAGGCGCAGGTCGCGTTCAGCGCTGTTCTGGCTGGACAGCACCACACCGAGGGCGCACACGGCGATGCCGATGTGGGCGACCTGCATGCCCCAGTAGCTGCGGGTCAGGGTTGGCAGGCCCTTGATCAGGCCTTTGTGGCGGGTTTTGTCGAAGATATCGCGCACGCCGGCCAGCAACACCCAGGCGGCGAGCAGGAAGGTGGCGAGCACCGCCCAGTTGAAGTCGCCGTAGGCAAACCCGGCGATCACCGCCAGGGCCACACTGCCCAGCAGCACCGGCATCAGCATGCCGGCCAGCCATTTGACCGGGGTGTCTTTCCAGCGCACCAGCACGCCGACCGCCATTACCACCATCAACAGGCCCATCAGTGGGATGAACAATGCGTTGAAGTACGGCGGGCCGACCGATAATTTGGCGCCACTCAGGGCATCCAGCACCAGCGGATACAAGGTGCCGAGCAGGATCATCGACGCGGCCACCACCAGCACCAGGTTATTGCCCAGCAGCAGGGTTTCCCGCGACCACAGGTTGAAGCCGACCTGGCTCTTGACCACCGGGGCACGCAGGGCGAACAGGGTCAGGGAGCCGCCGACCACAAACAGCAGGAAGATCAGGATGAACACGCCGCGCTCCGGGTCGGACGCAAACGCATGCACCGACGTCAGCACCCCCGAACGCACGAGGAAGGTGCCGAGCAGGCTGAGGGAAAACGCGGCGATGGCCAACAACACGGTCCAGCTCTTGAACACGCCACGCTTCTCGGTGACGGCCAGCGAGTGAATCAGCGCCGTACCCACCAGCCAGGGCATGAAGGAGGCGTTTTCCACCGGGTCCCAGAACCACCAACCGCCCCAGCCGAGTTCGTAGTAAGCCCACCACGAACCCAGGGTGATGCCGATCCCGAGGAACGCCCAGGCGACGATGGTCCAGGGCCGCGACCAGCGCGCCCAGGCCGCATCGAGGCGCCCACCCAGCAAGGCGGCAATGGCGAAGGCAAAAGCCACGGAGAAACCCACGTAGCCCATGTAGAGCATCGGCGGGTGCACGATCAGGCCGATGTCTTGCAGCAAGGGGTTGAGGTCATGCCCGTCCGCCGGGATCTGCGGCAGGATGCGGCTGAACGGGTTGGAGGTCATGATCAGGAACAACAGGAAGCCGATGCTGATCATGCCCATCACCGCCAGCACCCGGGCCAGCATCACTTGCGGCAGTTGGCGCGAGAACACCGACACGGCAAAGGTCCAGCCGCCGAGGATCAGCGCCCACAGCAGCAGCGAGCCTTCGTGGGCACCCCACACGGCGCTGAACTTGAAGTACCAGGGCAACGCGCTGTTGGAGTTGTTGGCCACATAGGCGACGGAAAAGTCGTCGGTCATGAAGGCATAGGTCAGGCAGCCAAAGGCGAACAGCAGGAAAGCAAACTGGCCCCAGGCCGCCGGTTGCGCCAGGCTCATCCACAAACGGTCGCCACGCCAGGCACCGAGCAACGGCACCACGGCCTGGACGATGGCAAAGCACAGGGCGAGGATCATCGCCAACTGGCCCAGCTCAGGAATAAACAGTGCGGACGTCATGGCTTAGCCCTCCTTGGCAGGTGTTGGAGCCGACTGGCCGCTGTCTTTCAACGCCTTGGTGACTTCCGGCGGCATGTATTTCTCATCGTGCTTGGCCAGCACTTCATCAGCCACCACTACACCATCCGCGTTGAGCTTGCCCAGGGCGACGATGCCCTGGCCTTCGCGGAACAGGTCCGGGAGGATGCCGCGGTAGGTGATGGTCACGGCTTTGTTGAAGTCGGTGACCACGAAGGTGACGTCGAGGGAGTCGGCAGAGCGTTTCAGCGAGCCCTTCTCCACCATGCCGCCGGCGCGAATCCGCGTGTCCACCGGCGCTTCGCCGTTGGCGATCTGAGTCGGGGTGTAGAACAGGTTGATGTTCTGTTGCAAGGCGCTCAAGGCAAGGCCCACGGCAATGCCGACGCCCACCAGGATGGCAAGGATGATCAACAGACGCTTTCTACGCAGCGGATTCACTTTTCGGTCTCCCGGCGCAAACGACGCGCCTCTTGTTGCAGGTAACGCTTGCGGGCCAGGATCGGCGCGGCGACGTTGAGGGCCAGCACCGCCAGGCAGATGCCATAGGCGGTCCAGACGTACAGGCCGTGATGGCCCATGGCGAGAAACTCGCTGAAAGAAGCAAAACTCATCCACGCGCTCCCAGGCTGCTTTGCACTTCGGCCTTGACCCAACTGGTACGAGCTTCACGCTTGAGCACTTCGAGGCGCATGCGCAGCAGCAGCACGGCGCCGAAGAAGCAGTAGAACCCCAGCACCATCAGCAGCAGCGGCGCCCACATTTCCACGGGCATCGCCGGTTTTTCGGTGAGGGTGAAGGTGGCGCCCTGGTGCAGGGTGTTCCACCACTCCACCGAGTATTTGATGATCGGGATGTTGATCACGCCGACAATCGCCAGCACCGCGCAAGCCTTGGCGGCGCTGTCACGATTGCTGATCGCGTTGCCCAGGGCAATCAGACCGAAGTACAGGAACAGCAGGATCAACATGGACGTTAGTCGCGCATCCCACACCCACCACGAGCCCCAGGTGGGCTTGCCCCAGATCGCGCCGGTGACCAGCGCCACGGCGGTCATCCAGGCGCCGATGGGCGCGGCGCATTGCAGGGCCACATCCGCCAGTTTCATCTTCCACACCAGGCCGACAATGCCGCACACCGCCAGCATCACGTAGCAGGACTGGGCCAGCATCGCGGCAGGTACGTGGATATAAATGATGCGAAAGCTGTTGCCTTGCTGGTAGTCCGGCGGCGCGAAGGCCAGACCCCAGACCAGGCCAATGCCGATAAGCAACACGGCAGCTACGCTCAACCACGGCAACAGCTTGCCGCTGATGCCATAGAACCATTTGGGCGAGCCGAGCTTGTGAAACCAGGTCCAGTTCATTGCTGTTTCCATCACGGTTGCTTTTCGTCGTTGCGAAAAGCTTAGGGTCTTTACTGGTTAAGACAACGCTTAACCAGACCTCATTATTCGCCGACGCTGATCTTCAGGCCGGCCGCTATAGCAAAGGGTGTCAGGGTGACCGCCAGGGCGGTCAGGCTACCCAGCCACAACAGGTAACCGGTCGCTGGCATGCCCATGAGCGCGGCTTGCAAGGCACCGCTGCCCAGGATCAATACCGGGATGTACAAAGGCAGAATCAACAGGGCCAGCAGCAGGCCGCCCCGCTTCAAACCCACGGTCAGCGCCGCGCCTACCGCGCCCAACAGGCTGAGGACCGGCGTACCGAGCAACAGGCTCAGCAGCAGGATCGGCAGGCATTCGGTGGGCAACCCGAGCATCATCGCCAGCAGCGGCGAGAGCAAGACTAGCGCGAGGCCGGAAAAAGCCCAGTGTGCCAGTACCTTGGCCAGAACCAGAAGTGGCAGGGGGTGCGACGAAAGGACCCACTGTTCCAGGGAACCGTCTTCGAAATCACTGCGAAACAGCCCGTCCAGCGAGAGCAGGACCGATAAAAGCGCGGCCACCCACACCAGTCCTGGGGACAAGGTTTGCAACAGTTTAGTCTCGGGGCCAACCGCCAGCGGGAACAGCGCGATGACAATCGCAAAGAACACCAGCGGGTTGGCCAGTTCGGCCGGTCGACGGCAGAGCAAGCGTGCTTCGCGGGCAACCAACAGGCCGAATACGCTCATAGCGACCACCGCCCCAGGTCCAAGTCACGATAACCGGCGGGCACGCGATTGAGCGTGTGATGAGTGGTGAGAACGACCAGACCGCCCTGCTCGCAATGCCGGGCCAGGTGCTCTTCCAACTGGGCGACGCCCTGTTTATCGAGGGCGGTGAAGGGTTCGTCGAGAATCCACAGCGGCGGGCCGGGCAGATACAAACGCGCCAGGGCCACGCGGCGCTGCTGGCCGGCGGACAAGGTGTGACAGGGAATGTCTTCGAAACCCTTGAGGCCGACAGCGGCCAGGGCCTGCCAGATGGCATCGCGGGAAGCGGGATGATGCAGGGCGCTGAGCCAACTGAGGTTTTCCTCGGCGGTCAGTACGTCCTTGATGCCGGCGGCGTGGCCGATCCACACCAGGTTGCGGGCAAGTTCGCTGCGTTGTTCGTTGAGGGGCTTGCCGTTGAGTCGAACCTCACCGGCGGTCGGCTGCATCAGCCCGGCCAGCAGGCGCAGCAAACTGGTCTTGCCGCTGCCGTTGGGGCCGCTGATCTGCACCATGTCGCCGCCCTTGAGCCGCAGTTCGAGGTGCTCGAACAGCAGGCGCAGGTCGCGTTCACAGGCAAGCGCTACGGCTTCAAGAAGAGGGCTGGTCAAAAGATCGCGGGCCTTTACGGTTCAAGTCGGCGGTGCAGCGGCCGTTAAAGAGAAATGCACAATAACGGCTTTGGCGACCGATTTTAGAGAGCTGGATCAAATAGTTGTGAGGTTTTTACCGCTCTCGTTGCAGACGGGCGGCATTATACATGTGATGCCCTACTCTAAAGAGGGCAATTTCCCCAGAGACGACGCGCGCGATGACCGGTGAGATCAACCTTCCTACGCTTGCACCCGCCCCGACAGCCGGGCCTGGCCCCGCACCCGCGGCCGGCGAGTTGCTGAAACTGCTGGAGCCGCAGATCGGCCTGATCGACCCTGGCAAAACCGCGAACGCTGAAGTCATCGCCCTGAAACAAGGCGGGGAAGCCTTCCAGTTGCTGCTCAAATTGACCCTGGAAGGCGGCCGCCAGACCCTGGTACAGGCCAGCAGTCCCCAACCACTGCCGCTGGGCAGCAATGTGGCAGTGAGCCAGACGACTGCGGGCAACCTGACTCTCAGCCTGCAGCAGGCCTTGAGCGCCAATGTCGCCGCCCTCACCCGCATTGACACAAACCAGATGCCGGTAGGCACGCTGTTGCAGGCCAAGGTGCTGACCACCCAGATGCTGCCCCAGGGCACGGCGCAGCCGGCGATCTACCGCTCGCTGGTCACTGTGCTCAACAACGCCCTGGCGGGCGCGACGCTGACCGTGGAAAGCCCTCAGCCCCTGCGCGTCGGCAGCCTGCTCAGCGCCGTG
This sequence comes from Pseudomonas sp. DR208, assembly GCF_019823005.1. Taxonomy (NCBI): domain Bacteria; kingdom Pseudomonadati; phylum Pseudomonadota; class Gammaproteobacteria; order Pseudomonadales; family Pseudomonadaceae; genus Pseudomonas; species Pseudomonas sp. DR208. Next base: position 2,198,492 of record NZ_CP081944.1, on the reverse strand, counting down.
GTGCAGAACGCGCAGGCCCTGAGCTTTGTGCCGCTGAGCGGGCTCAAGGATCAACTGGCCGTCAGCCAGCAACTGTCGACCCAACAGAGTCGCCAGGGCTCGCTGGATGCAGTCCTCACCGCCCTGCAAAACCTGCCACGCGGCGACAGTACTTCCGCCGACCTGCGCGCCGCCGCCGACCGCCTGCTGGCCGCCCTGCCGGACCTGGCGCAGGTCAGTAACCCCAAGGTACTGGCGCAAGTCATCCAGAACAGCGGCGCCTTCCTTGAAGCCAAGCTGCTCGCCGGGCAGAACCCGCAAATTCCGCCGTTGGACATGAAGGGTGCGTTGCTGCGCCTGGTCGCGGACCTGTTGCCCGCCCTGCCCGCCAGCACCAACATGACAGCGATCCTCGCCGCCAACACCCTGGCCCAGGCACTGCCCAACTTCGTGCGCAGCCCTTTGAATACCCTCGGCCAAGTCAGCGCCCGCCAGATACCTGCCAGCTTCCCGCTGCCCGAACGGTTGATGGCGAAACTGGAAGGCGAAGGCGACCTGGAAAACCTGCTGCGCCTGGCCGCCGGAGCCATCTCACGCCTGCAAAGCCATCAGCTGTCGAGCCTGGAACAGACCGGCACGACTGCCGACGGCCGCTTGCAAACCACTTGGCAACTGGAAATCCCCATGCGCACGTTGCAGGACATCGTGCCGTTGCAGGTCAAGTTCCAGCGCGAAGAACCGGCACCGGACAAGGACCAGCCCGAACGCAAGGAGAAGAAGGACGCCAAGCAGATGCTCTGGCGCGTCGAACTGGCTTTCGACATGGAGCCGCTCGGGCCGTTGCAGGTCCAGGCGCAATTGAGCCAGGGCAAACTCTCCAGCCAGCTGTGGGCCTCCCGCCCCTTCACCGCCAGCCTGATCGAAAGCCACCTGGGCACCCTGCGCGAACGCCTGGTGACCTCGGGCATCAACGTCGGCGACCTCGACTGCCACCTCGGCACCCCACCGCGCGGGCCGAAAACCGGACTGGAACAACGCTGGGTGGATGAAACCGCATGAAGAACCCGACACCGCCGCGCCAGGCGATTGCCCTCAAATACGACGGCCAGCAGGCACCTACGCTGACGGCCAAGGGCGATGACGCCCTGGCCGAAGCCATCCTGAAGCTGGCGCGGGACAATGAAGTACCGATCTACGAAAACGCCGAACTGGTCAAGCTGCTGGCACGGATGGAACTGGGCGACAGTATTCCCGAGGAGCTGTACCGCACGATTGCCGAGATCATTGCGTTTGCCTGGACGTTGAAGGGCAAGTTTCCGGTGGGGTATGACCCGCACACCGCACCGGTAGAGCGCGACTTGACCGAACGCGGGGATGACTACTGAATCAGCCCGGCACCACACCGGCCAACATGCGGGCCGCTACCGAGGTGGCAACCGGCTTGCGCTGAGCGTGTTGTTTCAACGCCTGCTCGAACGTCAGCCCTTCATACTGCCGCAATGCCGCACCAAACGCACTCGCCTGCGCAGGCGGAAGTGGCGCGGTGAAGGCCTCGATGAACGGCGCGTCAATCACGGTGTTGCGAACACTCTCTACCTCTGCCTGTATGGAACGGCTATCCCGGGCAGTGACCTTATCGAACAGGGCTTGATCCTTGATCACAAAATCCTTGGCACCGGGTGCGCGTTGAGCAACGAGCACATTCTGCTGACCGTTCCAGGCCGACAGTGAATACTCCTTAAGCCTGTCCTGACTGTTCTTGACCGACTCGATACTCGGGCCACGATGCTCCAGACCCGCACTGAAAAACTGGCTCAGGACATTGAAGTCCATCACCGCCTCATCGGTGCCGCGCTTGAGAATCCGACAGCACAAAGTCGCGAGGTCCACCTGGATATCGTGGAAATGCAACTTGGATTCCTGGCTCAAGCGTGCGATATCGGCTATTTTCTGGTTGAAATCGTTTGGCCACAGGTACAACGCATCCCGCGTCAGTGGCTGCCCCAGGCGCTTTTCCATGGAGCTAATGAACTGCTGAACCAACGCCGCGCCCTGGTCATGCACCTGCAACATGCTCGTGCCGGGCATACGGTTTTGGATCATGTTCTTGACAATATCGGTGTTGAGCGCGAACTGGCCGGTGAGAAAGGTGGTTTTACCCGCTGATGGCGCACCCCGAACTATCGAGACATCCTGCGACAAGGCAGGTGCCGGGTCTTGAAGAATGGACTGGAATTGCGTCAGGTATTTTTCTGCCACCTGTGCGGTCAGGTTCTTCAGGATGTTGGCATTGAGGCTGTCCACCTCAGGCAGCCAGACATTTTTCTTGCCCAGAGCCTGTGCCAGTGTCGGCAAGGTTTCGTCAGCCGCAGCCGGGTCGGCCCACCGCAGCCGTTCATTGTCCTGCAATCGTTGCAACTGCCCAGGATCACGCGTCAGCGCCTGCCAGGAGGTAATACTCGGATCGGCGATCATGCAGGCAAGCCGCTCCCGATAAGTATTTTCGGAAAGCGGCCTGCCGATCAGTTGATTCAAAACCCCACGTGCAGTGCTTGAATTGATTGACGCTGCAGCGGGCAAGCCGGGTTCGGCGCGAGCAGGTGCCGCCACGCCAGGAACGGAAGTAGCAGGTTGAATAGTCATCGTCAGGCCTCCAGTAACCAAGACTCAGAAAATTAACCTGCCCGTTCTGGATGGCTCATAGGACTTATCTTGAGTGTGCCCCCGCCACCGGTGAATTGTGTGTCAGCCAAATACCTCACTCAACGGAATGAAGTTGGCCCGATCGCCGATAGCCAGCGTCGTGCCTTCCAACACCTCGACAAACCCCTCCGCCCACGCCGCGCTGCGCAGTACACCGGAGCTCTGGTTGCGGTAGATGATCGCCTTGCCCTGTTCGATGCGACCACGCAGGTACTCGCGGCGGTTGCCAGGTTTAGGCCAGGTGAAGCCCACCGGCACTTCGAAACGCAACGGCTCGACATCCTGCACACCTTGGCGGCGCAGCAGATAAGGCCGGGCCAACAGCGCAAAGGTCACCAGCGTCGACGCCGGATTGCCTGGCAGGCCGATCACCGGCACGCCACGAAAATGCCCGAACGTCAGCGGCTTGCCCGGTTTGATCGCCAGTTTCCACAGGGCCAGTTCGCCCTCTTCGCGCAGGGCAATGCCGAGGAAGTCCGCCTCGCCCACCGACACGCCGCCGGTCGACAGAATCAGGTCGACACTGCCCAGGTCGCCCAGGCGCGTACGGGTTTGCTCAAGGTCGTCGGGCAGGATGCCGGCGTCGATCACTTCACAGCCAATACGGGTCAACCACGAGCACAGCACCCGCCGATTGCTGTTGTAGATCTGTCCCGGCCCCAGTGGCAGGCCCGGCTCGATCAGCTCATCACCGGTGGACAGCACCGCCACACGCGGGCGGCGCACCAGGTCCAGGCGGTCACGACCCAGGGAGGCGGCAAGTCCGAGTTCAATCGGACCCAGGCGCGTACCTGCCGACAAAACCAGCTCGCCTGCAGTGGTTTCCTGGCCTTGTGGACGGATGTTCTGGTCGAGGTGCAGGGGTTCGGTGAAGCTCACGCGCTCGTCGGCATGGACCACGGCGTTTTCCTGCATCTCCACGCAGTCGGCGCCTTCGGGTACCGGGGCGCCGGTAAAGATGCGCGCGCAGGTGCCCGCAGCCAAGGGTTGCGGCGCCTGGCCTGCGAAGATGCGCTGGCTGACCACCAGGGGCTCGCCGGTCCAGTCCGACAGACGCACGGCATAGCCGTCCATGGCGCTGTTCGGCCAGGGTGGCAGGTCGAGCGTGGAGACCAGGTCCAGGGCCAATACACGCCCGTCGCAGTGCGCAAGGGGCAAGGTTTCCTGCTCGCGGATCGGTGCGGCTTCGGCCATGGCCAGCAGTTGCGCCAAGGCGTCTTCCACCGGCATGAGGGCGCCGGTCTTGCCCGGCTTACCCACGGGATTCACAAGGCTCGGCCTGTTTCAGGTGCGGGACGAAGTTGCACGGACGGTGACGGTTGTCCAATTGCTCGGCGAGGATACCGTCCCAGCCGGTGCGCACCGCATTGGTGGAACCTGGCAGGCAGCACACCAGGGTGCCATTGGCCAGCCCCGCCAGGGCGCGGGACTGCACCGTAGAGGTGCCGATGTCCGCCACGGAGATCTGGCGGAACAGTTCGCCAAAACCATCGACCTGCTTGTCCAGCAGGCAGCTCACGGCTTCGGGGGTGCTGTCACGGCCGGTAAAGCCGGTGCCGCCGGTGATCAGCACGACTTGCACCACGTCTTCGGCGATCCAGTGGGCAACCTGGGCGCGGATCTTGTAGAGGTCGTCCTTGAGCAGCACGCGTTCGGCCAGGTTATGCCCGGCAGCGGTGAGGCGGTCGACAAAGACTTGGCCGGAGGTATCGGTGTCGAGGGTGCGGGTGTCGCTGACGGTCAATACAGCGATATTCAGGGGTACGAAGGGCGCATCTGCCTTGGCTTTCATGGCACGGTCCGGTTGTCGAAGGAACAGCCCGATGTTATATCACAGCCCCCCCTTTTACTGCCGCTGCGGAACCGCCATGCCTATCGATTCATCATCACTGCCCTGTTCGGTCTTGCTGCTGTCCGGCGGGCGTGGCCAGCGCATGGGCGGCCAGGACAAAGGCTTGCTGGAATGGCATGGCCAACCCTTGATCGCCCATCTGCAGCGCCTGGTGCGGCCGCTGACGGATGACCTGATCATCTCGTGCAACCGCAACCTGGAGCACTACGCCGCATACGCCGACCAACTGGTGAACGACGACAGCCCGGACTTTCCCGGCCCGCTTGCCGGTATCCGCGCGGGACTCGCCGCCGCGCGCCACACCCACCTGTTAATACTGCCGTGCGATGTGCCGCACGTCGACGCAGGGTTGCTCGCCGGCCTGTGTGACACTGCACGGCGCAACCCGCGGCTGCCGGTGATGGTACGCCATGGTGAGTTCTGGGAGCCGCTGATCTGCATCCTCCCCACCGCCCTGCTGGACGCGGTGGAGAGCGCCTGGCAAGCCGGTGAGCGCAGCCCGCGCAAGCTCTTCCTGCAACTGGGCGGCGTGGGCCTGGAGTGCCCGGCGGATGACCCGCGCCTGGCCAACCTTAATACGCCGGAGCTGTTACAGACGCGCCCGGGCGTGTCAGAATGAACCTCGCACCCGGAACTTTGTCGACGCCGCGAGCGTCACAAGGTCAGCTATTCAAAAGAATTATCTCGGAGACAAACTCATGACTCAACGGACCATCGCCGCTCTCATGCTTGCACTGGGCCTCGCCACCCTCGCCGGTTGTGCCTCGCCGACAGTGATCACCCTGAATGACGGCCGCGAAATCCAGGCCGTCGACACCCCTAAATACAACGAAGATTCGGGTTTCTACGAATTCGAACAACTTGACGGCAAGCGTACCCGCATCAACAAAGATCAGGTTCGCACCGTCAAAGACTTGTAAGCCTTAGCGTTTGCCATCAAGGCCCGCCTCGCGCGGGCCTTGTCGTTTCTGGCGGTTACCAGTCGAGGGTGATCTGGCTGCGGAAATTGCGCTCGACACCTGTGACCGGGTCGCTAAACCGCACACCCTGGGCCAGCAGTTTAAGCGGGTTGGCGTAGTCGTCTACGGCGTCCTTGATCACGTTCGGGTAGAACGGATCGTTGCAGATACTCGCGCCGAGTGCGGTCATGTGTACGCGTAGCTGGTGCTTCTTGCCGGTTACGGGAAACAGGCCATAGCGCCATAAATCGCCGTTTTTTTCGCGCACTTCCACCGCCGTTTCGGTGTTAATCGCGCCAGGCCCTTCCTGCATGCGAAAGAACGGCTCGCCATCGACCAGGCGGCTTTTATGCACCAGGGGGAACGTCAGGTTCGGCAGGGCCGGAGCGATGGCTTCGTAGAACTTGTCGATCTGGCGTGTGGGAAACAGTTGCTGATACGCCGAGCGGCTGGCCGGGTTGGCCGAGAACAGCACCAGCCCCGCCGTATGCCGGTCGATGCGGTGCAGGGGCACCAGCGATGGGTTATCCAACTGGCGAATCAAGCGCCGCAGCAGCGTTTGCTCGACGTATTCACCGGCGGGGGTCACGGGCAGGAAGTGCGGTTTGTCGGCGACCACCAGGTGTTCGTCGGCGTACAGGATGGTTTCCTGCACCGGGATGACTTTCTCGTTGGGCACTTCGCGAAAGTAATAGATGCACAGGCCTTCCTTGTAGGCCAGGGCCAGGCTGATGGGGCTGCCGTTGATGTCCAGCACTCGGCCCCGGGCAATGCGGTCGATCCAGTGTTCACGGCCGATCGCCGGGAAGTGCTCGCACAGGCACTCGAGCACTGTCGCCCAAGGCCCGGGCGGCAAATACAGGGTACTGGCTTGGTGCTCGGATGGGATAAAAACGGAAGTGGACATGAAATGCTCGAAGCCTGGGAAAACCGGCGGGCATTATCCCGCATGGAGCGGGACTGAGCCTAGGGCGGATCTCAAGCCTTGGCCAACTCCGCCCGCAGAATCGGCGAGGCACTGGCGGCCTCGGTGAATTCCTTTAGCCAGCGCAGCACGTCCACGGCTTCCCAGCGACCCGGATCATACAACGCGTATAACAAGCCCTGGTAACCCACCACATCCAGCTGCTTGTGGTAACCGGCGCGCTGGAACAGCGCCTCGATCTCGGCAAAGCAGGTATTGAAATGCACTTTGTTGAACGGCGTCTTGCCTTCCGTGACCAGGCCATCGAGGCGCAGCTCGTTCACCGCGTCGCGCACGACATCGGCGGACATGCGATTGACGCTGCTTTTCAGTTGTTCGACATTCACCACGGGCGTTCCCTCTATTCAATCGCTGTACAAACATACAGTAACGTAATATTTGGAAACCTGCCATCGCATAAACTCAACGAAGGAAGGTCACGACCTGTTGTGAGTCAAATGGCCAATCCAGTTCCGCCCCGGTGTCCACCCTGCGAAGTACCGGAATCCGCAGGCCGTAGGCTTCGGTCAGGTCGTCGGGGTCGGCGATATCCACCAGTTCCACCAACAACCCGTGTTCGACGAGTGGCATGATTTCGGCTTCGGCGATTTCACACAGATGGCAACCCAGGGTGCCGAATAGCTGGCATTCAGGAAGCATGACGAATGGACCTGATCAGAAAGTAGGCCAACATTCTAAGCCTGACGAAAATCTGTGGCGAGAAACCAGCCCCCAAAAACCCTGACCCAGGTCACCATGGCCTATAACTGTTTCAGCGATTCTCGCGGCTTTTTGCCTGCCCCCTTGCAACGGAGATGCGTGTGTTTGCCAACCTGCTGATCATTCTGGCCTCATCCCTGGTGGTGATTGCGCTGTTTCGCCGGCTGCAATTGCCGCCGGTGCTGGGCTACCTCTGCGTCGGCCTGGCCGTAGGACCCACCGCGCTGGACTGGGTGAATGACAGCGAAGAGCTGCCCGACCTCGCCGAACTGGGCGTGGTGTTCCTGCTGTTCTCCCTGGGCCTGGAGTTCTCCCTGACCAAGATGCTCGCCCTGCGCCGCGTGGTGTTTGGCCTGGGCAGTTTGCAGGTATTGGGCTGCGGGGCGCTGCTGGGCATCTTGTTGATGATCCTGGGTGTGGCGCCAGGCGTCGCGTTGTTACTGGGCGCAGGGCTGGCGCTGTCATCCACGGCCATCGTCAGCAAGGAGTTGACCAGCCTCGGTGAAATCTTCAGCAGCCATGGCCAGAACGCGATTGGCGTGTTGCTGTTCCAGGATGTGGTAGCGGTGCTGTTGCTGACCCTGGTGCCGGTGTTTGCCGGCACCGGTGAACAAGCCTGGTACTGGGCGCTGCCACTGACCCTGGGCAAGACCGTGGTGTTGTTTGTCGGCTTGCTGCTCGCCAGTCGCTGGTTGTTGCCGCGCTTGTTTCATGAAGTCGCCGCCTCCCATTCGGCCGAGTTGTTTGTACTGCTAGCGCTGGTGATTGTGTTGCTGACCGCCTGGCTCACCCACCTGCTGGGGCTCTCCCCTGCCCTCGGCGCGTTCCTGGCCGGTATGCTGCTGGGAGAAAGCCACTACCGCCATCAGATCGAGGCAGATATCCGTCCGTTTCGCGACATCCTGCTGGGGCTGTTTTTCGTCAGCATCGGTATGCTGATCGACCTGCAACTGTTCGTCAGCCACAGCCTGTTGATCCTCGCCCTGACCCTCACCTTGATGCTGGTCAAAGGCTGTGTGGTCGCCGCGCTGGTCAAGCTGCGCGGCAGCGACAGCGAAACCGCCTGGCGCAGCGGCCTGGCGCTGGCCCAGGGCGGCGAGTTCTGCTTTGCATTGATGGCACAGATGCAACAGAGCCGGTTGATCCCGGATGAATTCAACGGCTTGCTGCTCGCCGCCACCTTCTGCTCGATGCTACTGACGCCGCTGCTGCTGCGTGCCGCGCCGGGCATTGCCCTGCGCCTGCACCGCAAGCCCAACCAGCAAGTACAACTGGAAGCCATCACCGCGCTCAACGCCGAGCTGCACGGTCACGCGGTGATCTGCGGCTATGGTCGCGTCGGCCAATCCATCGGGCGCTTTCTGCGCCAGGAACAACAGGCATTCATCGCTCTGGATGACGACCCGGAACGGGTACAGGAAGCCGCCACCGAAGACAGCAGCGTGCACTACGGTGATTGCCGGCGTGGCGCCTTGCTCAGTGCGGTCGGCCTGGAACGCGCGCGGTTGGTGGTGATTGCGGTGGACAACACCGACGTCGCGCTGGTGGTGTTGAAAGAAGCACGCCGGATCAACACCGAAGTGCCGATCCTGGTGCGCACCCGCGATGACAGCCAACTGGCTGAACTGAAGGCCGCAGGCGCCAGCGAAGTGGTGCCCGAACTGCTGGAGTCAAGCCTGATGCTCGCCTCCCACGCCCTGATCCTGCTGGGCCTGCCGGACCAACAGGTGCAGGCGCGGGTTGACGATGTGCGACACAACCGCTACCGCCTGCTGCACGGTTTTTATCGCCAGGCAGACCAGCCGATCAATCCTGACTGACCGCGCCGATCTTGTGGATCGACAGGTCCGCGCCGTAATACTCCTCTTCCTGGCTCAGGCGCAGTCCGTGCACGCGCTTGATCACGCCGTACACCAGCAGGCCACCGACCAGCGCGACCAGCACACCAAGGGCAGTACCGATCAACTGGCTGACCAGGCTGACACCGCCCAGGCCACCCAATGCCGTCTGGCCGAAGATGCCGCAGGCAATGCCACCCCACACGCCGCACAGGCCATGCAGCGGCCACACGCCCAGCACGTCGTCGATCTTCCAGCGATCCTGGGCGGCGATAAAGAACCACACGAACAAACCACCAGCGACTGCGCCAGTGACCAGTGCGCCCACCGGATGCATCAGGTCGGAACCCGCACAGATGGCCACCAGCCCGGCCAGCGGACCGTTATGCAGGAAACCCGGATCGTTGCGGCCGATGATCAAAGCCGCGACGGTGCCGCCAACCATGGCCATCAGCGAGTTGACCGCCACCAGGCCACTGACGCCATTCAACGTTTGCGCACTCATCACGTTGAAACCAAACCAGCCGACAATCAGGATCCACGACCCCAATGCCAGGAACGGAATGCTCGACGGCGCGAACGCCACCAGGCGCCCTTCGCGGTAGCGCCCGTTGCGCGGGCCAAGCAGCAACACCGCCGCCAGCGCCAGCCAGCCGCCCATGGCGTGGACCACCACCGAGCCGGCGAAATCATGGAAGCTGGCGCCGAAGGTCGCGAGCAGCCAGGCCTGCAGACCGAAATTGCCGTTCCACACCACGCCTTCGAAAAACGGGTAGATAAACGCCACGATCAACGCGGTTGCGCAGAGTTGCGGCGCAAACCGTGCACGCTCGGCAATCCCCCCGGAAATGATCGCCGGGATTGCTGCCGCGAAGGTCAGCAAGAAGAAGAACTTCACCAGGCCGTAGCCATGGTCGGCGCTGATCACCGCCGCCGGTTGCATGAAGCTCACCCCGTAGGAGATCCAATAGCCTATAAAGAAATAGGCCAGGGTGGAGATGGCGAAGTCGCTGAGGATCTTCGACAGGGCGTTGACCTGGTTCTTCTGGCGCACCGTGCCGACTTCGAGGAACGCGAAGCCAGCGTGCATGGCCAGGACCATGACCGCACCGATCAGGATAAACAGGGTGTTGGAGCTGTGGACAAGCGTGTCCACTGCACTTTGCACATTTTCCATGGAAGTTGGCAGGCCTGCAGTAAGGCAAAAAGCACCAAAGCGGTTCAAGCCCGGGTTGCGCGCACTAAATTGGCACCGCCGGTCCCGCCCCTCTGCAGAGGGCATGAACCGATTTAGCGCAGCGATCAACACAACAGGCCGTTGCCGACAGGGTTTTTCCGCGAGTTTCAGTTATTTAGGGTAAGGTTTTTCAAGGCTTCCTGCCCGACCGCCCGGATTCAGCGCAGGCCCCGGGGCCTGCGCACCAAGGCAAAGCAAAAGCTGTACCACACAATTGCACTGAACCTTCACCGACGCCGGTGACTCGAAACCACTAAGTACAAAACAGCCCATCACGGAGATAACCATGGCCAGAAGAACTGCAAAGACTGCTCAAGAAATATTGATGGCGGATTTTCAAACCCTGGTGACTGATACCGAAAGGTTGCTGGACGACACCAAGGTGCTCGCCGGTGACCAGGCTGATGAGCTACGGGCCAAGATCCACGATACCCTGCTCCAGGCCCGCGAAACCCTCAAGCAGACTGAAGACTCGCTGCGCGAACGCGGCCAGGCGGCGGTCACCGCGACTGAAGATTACGTGCAAGCCAACCCTTGGCAGTCGGTGGGCATTGCCGCCGGCGTGGGCTTTCTGATCGGCCTGCTGGCCACAAGGCGCTAATCATGTCTATCGGCGAAACCGGCTCGTCCACGGGGACGACTTCAAGGCGCCTGGGCGCAGCCGTGCTGGGCTTGCTGCACAGCCACGTCGAGTTGTTCGGCATCGAATTGCAGGAACAGAAAGCCCGCACCGTCAGCCTTCTGCTGTTTGCCGGCCTGGCGCTGGTGTTTGCACTGCTGTTGCTGGTGGGGTTGTCGACACTGGTGATGATCCTGGTCTGGGACACCGGCTACCGCCTGACCGGAATCATCTGCCTCTGCGTGTTCTACAGTCTTGCCGCAGCCTTTTGCGGGGTGCGCTTGAAAGCGGCGGTGTTCGATGAATCCACGCCATTCCACGCCACCCTCGAAGAGCTGGCCAATGACCGGGAGCGTCTGCTGCCATGAGCCTGACTGAAATGCCAAAAAACACGTCACGGCGGGAAATGCGCAAAGCGCTGATCCGGCTGCGCATGGAAATGCACCGTCAGGAAATCCGCCACGAGTCCCAGCAACTGATGCTGCCGTTGAACAAGGTGCGCAACCTGGGCAGTCACTGGCAGGACAGCCTGGGCATCAAGCACGCGCCGCTGTGGGGCGTGGCTGCGGTGACGCTGATGGGCTTTTTCACCGGCAAAGGCGCCAAGGGCGGCGGTATCAGCAGCCTGACACGCCTGGTGCGTCTCGGTGCCGGGTTGATCCCGCTGATCAAATTGGCCATGCAGGGCACTTCGCGCAAAAGTTGAGCCTGGCTGGCTGCATTCTTGCTAACAGAATCGGCCCGGCCCTCGTTTTCGAGGGCCGGGCCTTTTTTCAGCCACCTCGCTTAAGGAGGCCCCGTGATCGACGGGCAACCGCTCGCCTGCTTCCAGCCGTTTATCGATACCGCCACCGGCCGCATCGCCGGTGTCGAGGCCCTCGGCCGCCTGCGCCAGGCCGACGGGCGCCTGCAATCGGTGGGGCCGCTGTTCGCCGACCCGCGCACCCCAGGCGTGACCTTGCGCCGTCTCGACCGGCAGATTCGCGACAATGCCCTGAGCCGCTTGCATGAAGCACCCGCCGACTGGTTCCTGAGCCTGAACATCTCGCCGCGCTGGATCAACCGCCTGCGCCCGGGCCAAGCCCTGCCGAGCCTGAAACAGATTCACAGCCATGGTGTCGACCCGCGACGGATCGTGTTCGAGATCACCGAACTGGGTGGCGACATCCAGCGCCTGGCTGACGTGGTCGCGCGTTACCGCGAGGCCGGTGCGCGTATCGCCATCGATGACTTCGGCGCCGGCTATTCCCAGCTCGACCGGGTGCTGGCATTGCAACCAGACATTCTCAAGCTGGACATGCGCCTGTTTCAGGAAGCGGCCCGCGGCGGGCCGAGCAGCGAAGTGGTGCGGGCGCTGGCACAGATGGCCGAGAAAACCGGCTGCTGGATCATTGCCGAAGGCGTGGAAACCGAAGCACAGTTGAGCTTCGCCCTGGAGTGCGGCTCGCGTTATGTGCAGGGCTATCTGTTTGCCCAGGCACAGTTGGACTGGTTTGCCGCCGACGCCTTCGTGCCGCGTTTTGCAGAGTTGCGCACCGCCTACGTTCAGCAAAAACTGGCGGAACGCGGGCGCATCATGCAATTGCGCCAGCAATTGGCAGAGCTGATGAAAATCCTGCAAACCTGGGCCCAGGCACAGGCGCCGCTGAGCCAATTGCCCCAACTGCCTGCGTTCCCCTGGCTGCTGCGCTTCTACCAATGCGACCGACACGGCACTCAGCTGACGCCCAATTTCGAATGGCGCCAGGACGCCTGGCAGGCCGACAGCCTTTATCTGGGCCATAACTGGTCGTGGCGCCCGTATTTCTATCACCTGTTGGCCGAAGGGTGGGACGAGCGTCGTCTGACCCTCTCCTCGACCTACCGCGACGCGACCACCAACCAGTATTGCCTCACCGCCGGACAGTTCTTTGATAACGGTCAGCGTTTGCTGTTAATCGATATCGACGCGGCCGGGCTGTAGATTTTCGCTTGCCCAGCCCGCGCTGAACCGGGAAGCTGGGAGGGTCATTCACCGCACGGAGAGTACCCGCCTTGGATTGGCCCACCCTGCTGACTCGCGAACGTCTAGGCAAACCGCTGCACAGCCCGGAAGAACTGGGCCGTAGCCCGTTCCACAAAGACCATGACCGTATTATCTTCTCTGGCGCATTTCGCCGCCTGGGCCGCAAGACCCAAGTGCACCCGGTCTCGAGCAACGACCACATTCACACCCGCCTGACCCATTCCCTGGAGGTGAGCTGCGTAGGCCGCTCCCTGGGCATGCGCGTCGGCGAAACGTTGCGCAGCGCCCTGCCCGACTGGTGCGACCCGAGCGACCTGGGCATGGTGGTGCAATCGGCCTGCCTGGCCCATGACATCGGCAACCCGCCGTTCGGGCACTCCGGCGAAGACGCCATCCGCCATTGGTTCCAGCAGGCCGCAGGCCGCGGCTGGCTGGATGACATGAGCAGCGCCGAGCGTAATGACTTCCTCAATTTCGAAGGCAACGCCCAAGGTTTCCGCGTGCTCACCCAGCTTGAATATCACCAGTTCGACGGCGGCACGCGGTTGACCTACGCCACCCTGGGCACTTACCTGAAATACCCTTGGACCGCCCGCCACGCCGACTCCCTGGGCTATAAAAAACACAAGTTCGGCTGTTACCAGAGCGAATTGCCGATCCTCGAGCAGATCGCCCACAAGCTCGGCCTGCCGCAACTCGAAGAACAGCGCTGGGCCCGGCATCCGCTGGTGTATCTGATGGAGGCAGCAGATGACATCTGCTACGCCTTGATCGACCTGGAAGACGGCCTGGAAATGGAGTTGCTGGAGTACACCGAGGTCGAGTCGCTGCTGCTAGACCTGGTAGGCGATGACCTGCCGCAGACCTATCGCCAACTCGGCGCGCAGGACTCCCGGCGGCGCAAGTTGGCGATCCTGCGGGGCAAGGCTATCGAACACCTGACCAACGCGGCCGCGCGGGCCTTTGTCGAACAACAGGATGCCTTGCTCGCCGGTACCCTGCCCGGCGACCTGGTGGAGCACATGCACGGCCCGGCCAAGCGTTGCGTGCTGGACGCCAAGGACATGGCGCGCAAGAAGATCTTCCAGGACAAGCGCAAGACATTGCATGAAATCGGCGCCTACACCACCTTGGAAATTCTGCTGAACGCCTTTTGCGGTGCAGCCCTGGAGCAGCATGGCGGGCGTACGCCGTCGTTCAAGAATCGGCGCATTCTCGACCTGCTGGGTAACAACGCGCCAAACCCCCAATGGCCTTTGCACGCCTCGTTCCTGCGCATGATCGACTTCATCGCCGGCATGACCGACAGCTATGCCACCGAAATGGCCCGGGAAATGACCGGGCGCTCCAGCCCCCAATGACGAGTACGATCAAGCCGCCTGTTACCCGAGAGGAATCGACCTACGAAGGGAACAGAGCGGCCTGATCGAATTCGCACAAGCACCTGCTGAATAATCACGCACGCTCCGGGCGACCCAGGCGAACAGTTCCTACGCGCCCTCCATCGACGCTTGACTCACCGTGTGCCCCCCCAATGCCCAGTTATCCGCTTCGTATCCTGCTGGTGGAGGATCATCCGTTTCAACTCCTCGCCACCCAGTGCCTGCTCAGAAGCTTCGGCTTCGCACGGGTGACCCCCGCCGAAAGCGCCGAACAGGCAATCTGTTTGATGTCGCAGGCCGAGGTGCCTTTCGACATCATCCTGTGCGACCAGTGCCTGCCCGACCTGCCGGGGCTCGAACTGATTGAAATTGCCAGTCGCCGACGCTTTACCACAACCGCCATCCTTCTGAGCGGATTGCCCACGACAGAACTCGCCACCCTGATAGCCCAAGCGGTGGACCGTGGCCTGCCATTGCTCGGCTATTTGTCAAAGCCGCTGAACAAAGATGAGTTGGCACGTTTGATCTGCCCATTACTTCGGTTACACATGTAGGATTTTAAACATCAGTCTCAAAGAAAAAGCACTGCACCGGGCCAGTTAACTCCATAGCGGCGACATTTAATTCATTTATCTCCCAAGCGCTGGCACATCACTTCACATAGCCCGAGCAGCTGGTAGGCTTTTACCTTTTTTAATGTAGGAATTTTCCTGTTTTATATCTACACCCCTCTGTGCTCATGCTCCCGCCTCCGCTTCTGAGCTAATGTGCCCGCTTTATTTGCTCTTGCACGGAATGTGATCATGAACTCAGTTTTTATTATCGATGACCACCCGGTTATACGGCTTGCAATCCGAATGTTGTTGGAACATGAGGGCTACAAAGTGGTGGGAGAAACGGACAACGGATGCGACGCCATACAAATGGTCCGCGAATGCCTGCCCGACCTCATCATCCTCGACATCAGCATTCCCAAACTGGACGGGCTCGAGGTGCTCTGCCGATTCAACGCAATGAACACACCGATGAAAACCCTCATCCTGACGGCCCAGTCCCCCACCCTGTTCGCCACCCGCTGCATGCGCTCGGGCGCCGACGGCTACGTGTGCAAGGAAGGCGACCTGAGTGAATTGCTGAGCGCCATCCGCGCGGTGTTGTCCGGCTACAACTACTTCCCCAGCCAGGCACTGAACGCCAATGGTGCAGACGGCGTCGAGTCCCAGGAGCTTGAACTGTTCAAAAACGTCAACGACCGCGAACTTATGGTATTGCAACTTTTTGCACAAGGCCGCACCAATAAGGAAATTGCAAAAGGTATGTTCCTGAGCAACAAAACAGTAAGCACTTACAAAAAGAGGCTGATGCAAAAACTTCAAGCCAAATCCTTGGTAGAACTTATCGAGATGGCAAAACGAAACGCGCTAGTGTGAGAAAGCGGATGCCCAGGCGTATAAAGGACTATCTGATTATATTGAGTGCCGGTTTGTGCTTCAGTACCGCCGTGCTCGCGAACCATCAACCGGGCCCGGAACATTTCACCTTGTTGAGCCGTGCAGGCTCTGTTCAACTGGAAACCAACCTTAACAAGACCCAACGCCAATGGCTGCAAAACAAGCGCGAACTGGTGCTGGGCACTGCGGCCCCTGACTATCCTCCGTTCGACCTCACGTCCAGTGGTCGCGACTACGAAGGACTGACCGCTGATTACGCCGGCCTATTGGCCAAGGCGCTGGCCTTGCCAGTGAAGGTATTGCGTTACCCTTCCCGTGAGGCGGCCATCCGTGCGCTTGAAACCGGGGATATCGATTTACTGGGCTCCTCCAACGGCTTCGAGGCGGCGAACCCCAACCTCACGCTGTCCGAACCCTATGCCGTCGACCAACCGGTGCTGGTCACCCGCGAAGGTGAAACCCGCAGCCTGAACGATGGCCTGGCCGGCATGCGTCTGGCCCTGGTCTACCACTACCTGCCCTTGGCGGAAGTGGAAAAGCTGTACCCCCAGGCGATCATCCGCGCCTACCCCTCTTATCAAAATGCCCTGAATGCAGTGGCGTTCGACCAGGCTGACGTGTTCCTCGGCGATACCATTTCCACCCATTACATGATCAACAAGGGCTACCTGAAGAACATCCGCATGGCCAACTTCGGTAAACACGAAGCCTACGGGTTCAGCTTTGCCATGCCCCAACATCAGCGCACCCTCTTGAGTATTGTTGACGCGGTTCTGGCCACCGTGCCCATGAACGAACGGGAAATGATCGCCAAGCGCTGGAGCGCCGGCAGCGACATCTTGCTGTCCGATCAGAAGCTGCAACTGACCCAACGCGAGGAGCGCTGGTTGAAAGACCATCCGGTGGTCAAGGTGGTGGTGAATGAAACCTTCGCACCACTGACCTTTTTCGATGCCGATGGCAACTTCCGCGGCATCACCGCCGACCTGCTGGAATTGGTCCGCCTGCGTACCGGGCTGCGCTTCGAGATCCGGCGCGAACGCGACGTCAACGAAATGATTGAACAGGTAGATGCCGGCAAGGCCGATATCATTGGTGCCATCGTGCCCAGCGCCGAGCGGGAGGCGCAACTGAACTTCAGCCGGCCCTACCTGGAAAACTCCTATGTCCTGCTGACACGCAAAGAACCCAATGCACCCTTGAACCTGGAGCAGATGGCCGGCAAACGCCTGGCAATCACGCCAGGCAACCCTCTGGAGGCTATCCTTCGTCGCGACTTTCCCCAGGTCCAACTGGTCAAAGCCAGCGACACCTTCAAGGCTTCGGAACTGTTGGCCCAGGGTCACGTGGAAGGCGCGGTGAACTCCCTGGTAGTCGCCAACTACTTCCTGTCGTCCCAGGTGTTCCAGGACAAGCTGCAGATGAGTACGAGCATCGGCACCTTCCCAGCCATGTTTGCCCTGGCCACATCGCGCAGTGCCACCGAACTCAGCTCGATTCTCGACAAGGCCTTGTTGAGCATCGCTCCGGATGAACTGGGGGTGATCAACAGCCGCTGGCGGGGCTACACTGCCGCCTCCGACAGCTATTGGCGCAACTACCACCAGCTGATAGCCCGTATCATCATCGGCACCGGGCTGCTGCTGTTGATCTCCCTGGCCTGGAACGCCTACATGCGCCGTCAGATCAAGCACCGCAAGATGGCTGAACGTGCCCTCAACGATCAGTTCGAATTCATGCGCGCGCTGGTCAACGAAACCCCGCACCCGATCTACGTGCGTGACCGTAAAGGCCTGCTACAGACATGCAACGACAGCTACCTGCAAGTGTTCGAGGTCAAGCGTGAGGACGTGATCGGCAAAAGTGCCCTGCAGATGAGCAAAGCCCTCGAGACGGACGCGGAGCAGTACCATGCCGACTACCAGCGGGTAATGGCCGAAGGCAACCCGCTGATCCTGGACCGCACCCTGCATATTCGCGGGAAGAAACTGACGATCTATCACTGGATCCTGCCCTACCGCGACTCTACCGGGGAGGTGCAGGGAATCATCGGTGGCTGGATTGACATCAGCGAGCGCCGCCAATTGTTCGATGAGATCCGCGCGGCCAAAGAGCGCGCCGACGAAGCCAATCGGGCCAAGAGCACGTTCCTCGCTACCATGAGCCATGAAATACGCACGCCGATGAACGCGGTGATCGGCATGCTGGAGCTGACCCTCAAACGCGCCGACCATGGCCACCTGGATCGCCCGGCCATCGAAGTTGCCTATAACTCGGCCAAGGACCTGCTGGAGCTGATCGGCGATATCCTGGACATCGCACGTATCGAATCCGGCCGCCTGAGCCTGGCGCCGGAACGGGTCAACCTGCGCGAGGTGATCGAGTCGGTGGTGCGTGTCTTCGACGGGCTGGCGCGCCAGAAAACCCTCAGCCTGTCCCTAGAGTTCAAGCCCGACCAGGACGACACCGAAGTCCTGATCGACCCGCTGCGCTTCAAGCAGGTGCTGTCGAACCTGATCAGCAATGCCATCAAGTTCACCGAACGTGGCCAGGTAAAAATCCGCGTTGAAGTATTGCCCACCAAGCTGGTGCAACAGGTCGAGATGAAGCTGGTGGTGGAAGATACCGGGATAGGTATCAGCCGCGATGATCAGAAACGCCTGTTCGAACCCTTTGCCCAGGCCGACAATTCCGGGCAGCTCGCCAGGAGCGGCGCGGGCCTGGGGTTGGTGATCTGCCGCAGCCTGTGCGCAATGATGGGTGGAGAACTGAGCCTGAGCAGCGTGCCCATGGTGGGCACCCAGGTGCATGTCAACCTGCGAATGCCGCGACTGCTGCCGGAACAGGCAGCCGATGAACAGAAACCCGAGAAGCCCGCAACCACGCCGGTACTCAATGTGCTGGTGGTGGACGACCATCCCGCCAACCGCTTGCTGATGTGCCAGCAACTGGGCTACCTGGGCCACCAGTTCACGGCAGCCCAGAATGGCGCAGCCGGTTTCCAGGCCTGGCGCCAGGAACGCTTCGACCTGGTCATCGCCGACTGCAACATGCCCATCATGAATGGCTACGAGTTGAGTCGTTCGATCCGCGAATACGAACAGCGCGAGCAACTGCCACCGTGCGTGGTGCTTGGGTTTACCGCCAATGCACAGCCTGAAGAGAAACAACGCTGTGCTCAGGCCGGTATGAACGATTGCCTGTTCAAACCCATCAGCCTCACGACTCTGGAGCGGCAACTGGCGCAGATCGCCCCTCAAACAGTGGAGTTGCACCTGGACCTTGGCAACTTCGAGGCCTTGACCGGCGGCGACCCACAGTTGAATGGGCGACTGCTGGAGGAGCTGTTGAGCAGCAGCCGGAACGATCGCCAGGCACTGACCGCACTGATAACCGCACACGCCCCACTCCAGGAGATCATCGAGCAGGCCCACAAGATCAAGGGTGCCGCCCGTATTGTTCAGGCGGCCTCATTGGCCGGGCAGTGTGAAGCCCTCGAACAGGCGTGTGCCCGTGGCGATGACTGGACGTTAATCGAGGCGGGTGCGAAAACCCTGGAAAAATCTATGCTGGAACTGGAGAGGTTGCTGCAGGTGCAGCTCCACAGCCCAGAGAGTCAATAAGGGGCATTGCTGCCCCTTGCGTGATCAGCAGTCGGTCAGACGCAGGAAAATCGCCGCCAGCTGTTCAATGCCCGCCTGGTCCTGGAGCGTAAAGCGTGCAAGCGACGGGCTGTCGAGGTCAAGAACGCCAACCAGCTTGCCGTCCTTGACCAAAGGCACCACCAGCTCACTGTTCGATGCGCTGTCGCAGGCAATGTGCCCGGGAAACGCATGCACATCCTCCACCCGCTGGGTTTGCCGCGTTACGGCCGCCGTCCCGCAGACCCCGCGACCGAAGGGAATGCGCACACAGGCAATCTGGCCCTGGAACGGTCCGAGCACCAGTTCTTCGTTGCGGTTGAGATAGAAGCCGGCCCAGTTCAAGTCGTCCAGTTGATTGAACAGAAACGCAGAAAACTGCGCACTGTTGGCGATGAAGTCGCGCTCATCGGCCAGCAGCGACTCCAGTTGCGCGCAGAGCATCGCATAGCCATCCAGGCCGGTGCCAGCGCTGTGTAGATTGATCATGGTTGAAGCTCCAACAATTTAAGGCCTACCCAGTAACGGGCAAATTGGTACGCGCAACGGCCGTTGCGGTTGCCGCGTCCGGTCGCCCAGCGCACGGCGAGGATGTCGAGGGCTTCATCGCGCTGCCATTGCAAACCGGCCTTGCTCGCCAGCTCGCCGATCCAGTGCTCCACCACATCCAGGAAATGCTCCTGGGTAAACGGATAGAACGACAGCCACAGGCCAAAACGGTCGGACAAGGCAATTTTGTCTTCCACCGCTTCGCTGGGGTGCAGCTCGCCATCCACGCGTTTCCAGTTGTCATTGTCGCTTTGGTTCTCCGGGACCAGGTGACGGCGGTTGGAGGTCGCGTACAGCAGTACGTTTTCCGGAGCCTGTTCGAGGGAGCCGTCCAGCACGCTTTTCAGCACGCGGTAATCGCCTTCGCCGGCCTCGAACGACAGGTCATCACAGAACAGGATAAAGCGCTGCGGCAACTTGATCAGTTGCTCGACCACGCGCGGCAGATCAGCGAGATGATCACGCTCGATTTCGATCAGGCGCAGGCCCGCCTTGGCATGCTGGGCCAGCAACGCGCGCACCATGGACGATTTACCCGTGCCGCGCGAACCCCACAGCAGTGCATGGTTGGCGGGCAGGCCATCGATGAATTGCTGGGTATTGCGCGCCAGTGTTTCACGTTGCTTGTCCACGCCAATCAGGTCGGACAGGCGCATGTCCAGGCTCACGTCCAGCGGCAACAGGAAACCACTGCGGCCTTCACGCTGCCAGCGTGCCGCCAGGCACTGGCTCCAATCGATGGCCTGGCGCGGCGCGGGCAACAATGGCTCCAGGCGGGCGAGCACGGTTTCAGCCCGTTCAAGAAAGGCATTCAATCGAGAGTCCACGATTATTCCTCTGGCAAGTTCTTGCAAAAGATGGCGTATTGGCAACCCTGCGGCAGACCGCACGAAGCTGCGTAAAAAACGATTCATGCCGGGTAAGCCAGAGCTTGTGGATGTTCAGCTATGCTTGCCGGGCGAAGGGAAACGTGAAGTGGTTCAACACTCGATGGATATCAAGTTCGCCCACCGCTTGTCTTATAAACAAGCCAGATTGACTGTGCTGGTCGGTTTCGTCTTGGGAACCTTGCTCAGCCTGATCCAGATCGGTATTGATTATGCCAGCGAAGACGCATCCATCAACCGTGAAATTCGCTCGTTGATCGAAATCAGTCACAACCCCGCGTCACGCATCGCCTACAACATCGACGCCGAACTGGCCCAGGAACTGACCCTGGGCCTTTTGCACTCCCCCGCCATCGTTCACGCCCAGTTGATCGACAACAACGGCGTGGTGCTGGCCGATGTCGACCGACCGCGCAAAGAAAGCACCTACCGCCCTATCAGCGACTTCCTGTTCGGTGCCAACCGTCAGTTTGAGGACCGCCTGTTCCTCAGCCACATGCCCAACGAATCCCTTGGGGTGCTGCGCCTGGATGTGGATACCTACGCCTTCGGCAGCCGCTTTCTGCGCCGTGCCGAGATCACGCTACTCAACGGCTTCGCCCGCAGCCTGTTGCTGACCGGCATCCTGCTGGGCTTGTTCTACGTGATGTTGACCCAGCCTCTGGTGCGCATTATCCGCGAGCTGAGCAATCGCCGGCAGGCCCGCCTGGACTGCCCACCGGGCCACGAGCACGACGAAATCGGCGTGCTGGTGAATGTCGCCAACCAGCAGTTCGAAAACATGGAGACAGAGATCCAGCAACGCCGTCACGCTGAAGATCGGCTGACCGAGTACCTGGGGCAACTGGAAGATATCGTCTCCGCCCGCACCCTGGAGCTCAAGGCCAGCAACCAGCGACTGAGCCAGTCCAACGATGAACTGGAAGCCGCAAAGATGCATGCACTGGGCATGGCCCAGGCGCGGGCGGCCTTCCTGGCCAACATGAGCCATGAGATTCGCACCCCGCTCAATGGCCTGCTGGGGATGATCGCGCTATCGCTGGACAGCCCACTCAACGCCGAGCAACGCCAGCAACTGTCCATTGCCCATGACTCTGGCAAAGTGCTGGTGGAGCTGCTCAACGATATCCTCGACCTGTCCAAGTTCGACGCCGGCCAGTTGGAGCTGGAGCGCATCCCGTTCGATTTGGGCTCACTGGTGGAAGACACCGCCAACCTGTTGTCGCAGAACGCGGCGCCGAGCGTCGAACTGACCTGCCTGATCGACCCGCAGTTTCCCGCCCAGGTCTTGGGCGACCCGACCCGCGTGCGGCAAATCGTCAGTAACCTGCTGTCCAACGCCTTGAAATTCACCCGCTTCGGCCGTGTGGATGTTCGCCTCAGCGCGCAGGAGGGCCGGGTACGCATCGAGGTGTGTGATACCGGCATCGGCATTGCGCAGGAAGCTCAGGTGAAGATCTTCCAACCCTTCACCCAGGCCGGCGCCGGCATCACCCGTCAGTTTGGCGGCACGGGCCTGGGCCTGGCGTTGACGCACAACCTGTGTGAAGCGATGCAGGGCCGCTTGAGCATCAGCTCGGAGGTGGGCTTCGGCAGCCAGTTCTGTGCCGACCTGCCATTGCCGACCCATTTGCCTGCGGTGCAACCGACACCGCTCAAGGGGGAAGTCATCGCCATTACCAGTGCCGGCAGTGGCCTCACAGAGTTGCTCACCACCCTGCTGCCCCACTGGGGGCTGACACCGCACTGCTACACGCAAGACGATGACTTGAGCGGACAAGCCCCGGACCTGCTGATCACCGACTGCCCCGAATGCCTGTTCCGCCTGCGCCCCGCCATTAGCGCGCCGATCCTGCTGGTGACCGCCTATGGCAATTTCATGCCCAGCGAAGAAGTCGCGGCACTGGCGCCGTTGCAGCAACAGGCGCGCCCATTGAGCCGCAACGCGCTGTATCAGATCCTGCAACGCAACCTGCGCAGCGATGCGCAACTGATCCTCGACCCGATCCAGATGGACGCCGCGCCCCTGATGCACCGGGCGCGCATCCTGCTGGTGGAGGACAACCCGGTCAACCAACTGGTGGCCAAGGGCATGCTCAGCAAACTGGGGTGTGAGGTGATCGTGGCCGCCCACGGTGGCGAAGCACTCAGGTTTCTTGAGGAACAACCCTTCGACATGGTGCTGATGGACTGCAACATGCCAGTGATGGATGGTTACGAGGCCAGCCGACAGATCCGTCGCAGCGGGCGCTGGCCGGACCTGCCGATCGTCGCACTGACCGCCAACGCCCTGTCGGAAGAACGCGAGCGTTGCCGGGCTGCAGGCATGAATGACTACCTGGCCAAGCCATTTCGCCGCGAGGAGCTCAGCGGCTTGCTGGATCTATGGGTGCCGAAGGCGACAAGTCTTTGATCTGCCGGAGCAACTGGTCCAGGCCATCGCGCAACGTGTCGGCCTGGTTCAGGTCGATGCCGCTGTCGCACAGCAGCCGGGTTTTCAGGCCATGGGCCTGGTCGCGCAATTGCACACCGCTTTCGCTCAGGCTCAGGTGCACTTCGCGCTCATCCCTGGCGCTGCGTTGACGCCTGACCCAGCCGAGCTGCTCGAGGCGCTTGAGCAGCGGCGTGAGCGTGCCAGAGTCGAGCATCAGGCGCTCGCCCAAGGCCTTGACCGTGGGTAGCGCCGGCGTCGTGGCATGCCACTCCCATAGCACCAGCATCACCAGGTACTGCGGGTAGGTCAGGCCCAGTTGATCCAGCATCGGCTTGTAGGCTCGGGTCACCGCCCGGGAAGCTGCGTAGAGCTTGAAACACAGTTGATGGTCGAGCGCCAGGGAGACAGTCATTTGAGCAGGGCTTCGATCTCTTGGGTGAGGTCCTGGGGCTTGGTGGTCGGGGCAAAACGCTTGATCACCTGGCCGTCACGACCGATCAGGAACTTGGTGAAGTTCCACTTGATCCCCTTGGAACCCAGCAGACCCGGTGCCTGCTTTTTCAGCTGTACGAACAAAGGGTGGGCGTCGCTGCCATTCACGTCGATCTTTTTGAACAGCGGGAAGCTGACACCAAAATTCAGCTCGCAGAATTCGGAAATCGCGCCTTCGTCACCGGGCTCTTGCTTGCCGAACTGGTTGCAAGGAAAACCCAATACCACCAAACCCTGGTCCTTGTACTGCTGCCAGAGTTGCTCCAGGCCTTTGTACTGCGGGGTGAAGCCGCACTTGCTGGCGGTGTTGACCACGAGGATGGCCTTGCCGGCGAAATCGGCCAAGGTCTTTTGCTCACCCTTGATGGTGGTGCAAGGAATACTCAGCAGGTTGTTGCTCATGGCAGTGCCTCGAATAGCGGGGAAAAAAGGAAAAAGATAGTCGCCAATTAAATTGCGTGCAATTTAATTGGCGAAATTGATACCTCGCTATTACCCCTCCCTTGCAGGAGCCCGTCTTGCCGGGCTCCTGCAGGGTGCCGCGCCGTTCAATTCAACGCGGAACGAGGTCCAGGCACACCGAGTTGATGCAGTAACGCAAGCCGGTCGGCGGCGGGCCGTCCGGGAACACATGCCCCAGGTGCGCATCGCATTTGGCGCAGGTGACTTCGGTGCGGATCATGCCGTGGCTGACGTCGCGGATCTCGATCATCGCGCTCTCGGCAATCGGCTCGTAGAAGCTAGGCCAGCCACAGCCCGCATCGAACTTGGTGCTGGAATCGAACAGCGGTTCGTTGCAGCAAATGCAGTGGTACACGCCATCCGTGGTGGTGGCGTTGTACTTGCCGGAGAACGGGCGCTCAGTGCCCTTCAGTCGACAGACCTGATATTGCGCGGGGTCGAGCATCTCCCGCCATTCCTCCAGCGTTTTATCCAACTTTTCCATCGGTACACCTCGGCAACTGAAAAAGCCTGATCTGTGTCTTTTCCATGGATCAGGCGGCACGTATGATTGCGCCTCTTCAAAACGCCAGTCTGGCACCCGCGCTACCGGCATTCAAACGTATTTATGGGTGCGGCCTTCGCAGGATTCACAGTACGGTAGTGCCCACACCGTCTGGATCGTTCATTTTCAGGATCACATCGCCATGCAGGTCAGCAAATCGAACAAGCTCGCCAACGTCTGCTACGACATTCGCGGCCCAGTGCTCAAGCACGCCAAACGCCTGGAAGAGGAAGGCCATCGCATCCTCAAGCTGAACATTGGCAACCCGGCGCCCTTTGGTTTCGAAGCGCCGGACGAAATCCTCCAGGACGTGATCCGCAACCTGCCCACCGCCCAGGGCTACAGCGACTCCAAAGGCCTGTTCAGTGCGCGCAAGGCCGTGATGCAGTACTACCAGCAGAAGCAGGTCGAAGGTGTCGGCATCGAAGACATCTACCTGGGCAATGGCGTGTCCGAGCTGATCGTGATGTCCATGCAGGCCCTGCTCAACAATGGCGACGAAGTACTGGTACCGGCGCCGGACTACCCATTGTGGACCGCCGCCGTGACCCTGGCCGGTGGCCACCCGGTGCACTACCTGTGTGACGAAGGCGCCGACTGGTTCCCGGACCTGGCCGACATCAAGGCCAAGATCACCCCGAACACCAAGGCCCTGGTGATCATCAACCCGAACAACCCGACCGGCGCCGTGTATTCCAAGGAAGTGCTGCTGGGCATGCTCGAACTGGCACGCCAGCACAACCTGGTGGTGTTCTCCGACGAGATCTACGACAAGATCCTCTACGATGACGCCGTGCACGTGTGCACCGCCTCCCTGGCGCCAGACCTGCTGTGCCTGACCTTCAACGGCCTGTCCAAGTCTTACCGCGTGGCGGGTTTCCGTTCCGGCTGGATCGCCATCTCCGGTCCCAAGCACAACGCCCAGAGTTATATCGAAGGCATCGATATGCTGGCCAATATGCGCCTGTGTGCCAACGTGCCGAGCCAGCACGCCATCCAGACCGCCCTGGGCGGCTACCAGAGCATCAATGATCTGGTATTGCCCCAAGGCCGCCTGCTGGAGCAGCGCAACCGTACCTGGGAGCTGCTCAATGCAATCCCGGGCGTCAGTTGCGTGAAACCCATGGGGGCGTTGTACGCGTTCCCGCGGATCGACCCAAAGGTATGCCCGATCCTCAACGACGAAAAGTTCGTGCTCGACCTGTTGCTGTCGGAAAAACTGCTGGTGGTGCAAGGCACCGCGTTCAACTGGCCGTGGCCGGACCACTTCCGCGTGGTGACGTTGCCGCGTGTGGATGACCTGGACATGGCCATCGGTCGTATCGGCAACTTCCTCAAGTCCTATCGCCAGTAAGGGAAACGGCGCCGTACGACCGACAATCGGTCGTACGGCGAGTATCTGGCAACACTTCTCTTCCTCTCCCCTGCCCTGCCATTTCACCGACGCCGCAAAAACCACTCGCCCCCTAAATCAAAGGGCTCCAAAGCAACGATGAACCGATCAAACGACCTTTTCCGCATCGGAAATTCCCTTCAAACCTCTACATTCCGGCTGTAGGACACAGTTTGAAATAGTCGCTCGGTTGAATCACCCTATGCGGCACCTTATATACCCCGCAGTACGCGACATATTAAGCATGAGGAGAACTCTACAACCATGATGCGCATCCTGCTGTTCTTGGCCACTAACCTTGCGGTCGTGCTGATTGCCAGCATCACCTTGAGCCTTTTCGGCTTCAACGGGTTCATGGCGGCCAACGGGGTTGACCTGAACCTCAATCAGCTGCTGGTTTTCTGTGCGGTCTTTGGTTTTGCCGGCTCGCTGTTCTCGCTGTTCATCTCCAAGTGGATGGCGAAGATGAGCACCAGCACCCAGGTCATCACCCAGCCACGTACCCGGCATGAGCAATGGTTGCTGCAGACCGTCGAGGAGTTGTCCCGCGAGGCCGGCATCAAGATGCCTGAAGTCGGGATCTTCCCGGCCTATGAAGCCAACGCCTTTGCCACCGGCTGGAACAAGAACGACGCACTCGTTGCAGTCAGCCAGGGCATGCTGGAACGCTTCTCCTACGACGAAGTGAAAGCCGTGCTGGCCCACGAAATCGGCCACGTAGCCAATGGCGACATGGTCACCCTGGCGCTGGTCCAGGGTGTGGTGAACACCTTCGTGATGTTCTTCGCGCGGATCATCGGCAACTTTGTCGACAAGGTGATCTTCAAGAACGAAGGCGGCCGCGGCATTGCCTACTTCGTGGCGACCATCTTTGCCGAGCTGGTGCTGGGTTTCCTGGCCAGTGCAATCACCATGTGGTTTTCGCGCAAACGGGAGTTCCGTGCAGACGAAGCCGGTGCACGCCTGGCCGGTACCGGGGCAATGATCGCAGCGCTGCAACACCTGCGTTCCGAACAAGGCCTGCCGGTGCATATGCCGGACAGCCTGACCGCCTTCGGCATCAACGGCGGTATCAAGCAGGGCATGGCTCGCCTGTTCATGAGCCACCCTCCGCTGGAAGAGCGGATCGACGCGTTGCGTCGTCGGGGCTGACAGGCAACACAAAAAAGGGCGATCTGATCGCCCTTTTTTGCAGGTCTGAAGGCCTCATCGGGGGCAAGCCCCCTCCCACACTTAAAGGTTTTCACAGATCAAAATGTGGGAGGGGGCTTGCCCCCGATAGCGATGGAAAATTCAGCGCCTGGTCAACTGATACACCCGTTCATCCAGCCGCGTGACGCCGTCCTGCACGAACTTCCAGCTCTCGCCCAGGATGTCTTGTTCTTCCAGCACCTCCAAGGCCCAGTGCGCACCCAGCAACACCTTCACCTCGTCATCCGTTACTGCAAATGGTGGTCCGGCTTTTTGCGTCTGGTCGTAATCGAGGGTGATCAACAGCCCCTCGCAACCTGGACGCAACAGACTGTTCAGATGCTCGGCATACCGCACACGCATCAGCGGCGGCAAGGCGATGAGGGCGGCGCGGTCATAAAGCGCAGCGCAATCGGCCAGCGCCTCAGCATCAAGGGTGAAGAAGTCGCCACACCACACCTCGATCAAGCCCGCCTGATACACCGCAAAGGTGCCCCGTTGCGTGATACGGGGCACAAGGTCCTGTTCGTCGAAAAACGCCTCGACCGCCTGCTCCGACAGCTCCACACCGAATACTCGCAGCCCCTGGCTGGCCAGCCACATCAAGTCCAGGCTTTTGCCACACAAGGGCACCAACACCTGCGCGCCCTCGGCCAGGCCCAGTTGCGGCCAATGTCGTTGTAGATACGGATTGACCTTGGGTTGGTGAAAGCCGATCTGGTTGCTTGCCCAGCGGTCTTGCCAAAATTTAGGCTCCATACATCACCCTGAAAATTCGATCAAAAGGCACTAAAACTTATATTAGATTTAGATCAATGACCTGGTTGAAGATGGGCCCATACTAACGCTCAGGACCCTACTTATGTTGCCCAGCCTGTTTATCTCCCACGGTTCGCCCATGCTCGCCCTGCAACCCGGCGCCAGCGGCCCGGCGCTGCAACAGCTAGCGGCCGAGCTGCCCCGACCGAAGGCGATCGTGATGGTGTCGGCGCACTGGGAAAGCCCTGAACTTCTGGTCAGCGGCAGCGCCGCGCCGGAAACCTGGCATGACTTCGGCGGCTTCCCCCGCGAGCTGTTTGCCGTGCAGTACCCGGCCCCGGGCGACCCGCAACTGGCCGGCAAGATTGTCGAGCTGCTGCACGCCGATGGCCTGAATGCGCGCATCGATGACCGTCGCCCCTTTGACCACGGCACCTGGGTCCCGCTGTCGCTGATGTACCCGGCGGCGGATATCCCGGTGGTGCAGGTGTCTTTGCCGAGTCGCATGGGTCCAGCCCTGCAGACCCGTGTCGGACATGCCCTTG
The DNA here is from genome assembly GCF_019823005.1 of Pseudomonas sp. DR208. Classification (NCBI taxonomy): domain Bacteria; kingdom Pseudomonadati; phylum Pseudomonadota; class Gammaproteobacteria; order Pseudomonadales; family Pseudomonadaceae; genus Pseudomonas; species Pseudomonas sp. DR208. The sequence continues at coordinate 2,169,886 of NZ_CP081944.1, read as the reverse complement.
CGGGCCTGCGTGAGCAAGGTGTGTTGTTGATCGGCTCTGGCAGCATCACCCACAACCTGGGCGAGTTGGACTGGCATGCAGGCCCGGAGAGCATCGAGCCATGGGCGCGGAATTTCCGGGACTGGATGGTGGACAAGCTGGCAGCCAACGATGAAACCGCGCTGCACGACTATCGCCGCCAGGCACCGAATGCCGTGCGTAGCCACCCCAGTGATGAACACTTGCTGCCCCTGTACTTTGCCCGTGGCGCCGGTGGCGAATTCAGCGTGGCGCACCAGGGATTCACCATGGGCGCGCTGGGGATGGACATCTACCGCTTCGGCTAAAGTAAATTTCAGGCAAAAAAAATCCCCGAACCAGTCGGGGATTTTTTATGTGCGATCAATCAGCCCAGGGGCGGATCAATCTTCGCGGTAGCGACGCAGTTTGAGCTGCTTACCGGCAACGCGAGTGTCTTTGAGCTTGGTCAGCAGTTTTTCCAGACCGTCTTCCGGCAGCTCCACCAGGGAGAAGCTGTCACGGACCTGGATGCGACCGATGGCTTCACGTGCCAGGCCACCCTCATTGAGGATAGCGCCCAGCAGGTTCTTGGCAGCGATGCCATCACGCGCGCCCAGCGCGGTACGGCAACGCGCACGGCCTTCAGCCAATGGAACCGGAGCGCGACGCTCACGATCACCACGGTCTGGACGGTCGCCGGAACGCTCCGGACGATCACCGCGCGGCGCGCTGTTCGGCACCAGTGGACGTTCTTTCTCGATGGCCGCCAGGGTCAGGGCTTGACCGTTGGTTGCCTTGCGCAGCAGGGCTGCAGCCAGGGCACGCGGGGTGCAACCGATGTCGGCGGTCAGGCGGTCCAGCAGGTCGCCGTGGGTCGATTCAGCGTCAGCCACCAGTGGTGCCAGGCTGTTGGTCAGTTTCTTGATGCGGGCATCCAGGACTGCCTGGGCATCCGGCAGGCGCACTTCAGCGACTTTCTGACCGGTCACACGCTCGATCACTTGCAGCATGCGGCGCTCACGCGGCGTCACCAGCAGCAGTGCACGACCTTCGCGACCGGCACGGCCGGTACGGCCGATACGGTGCACGTAGGACTCCGGGTCGTACGGCATGTCAACGTTGAACACGTGGGTGATACGTGGAACGTCTAGGCCACGCGCAGCAACGTCGGTCGCTACAACGATGTCCAGGCGGCCATCCTTGAGGGAGTCGATCACGCGCTCACGCTGGTTCTGGGCGATGTCACCGTTCAGCGCAGCGGCTTTGTAGCCTTTGGCTTCCAGTGCACTGGCCAAGTCCAGGGTCGCTTGCTTGGTGCGCACGAACATGATCAGGGCGTCGAAGTCTTCGACTTCCAGCAGGCTCAATACAGCCGAGGTCTTCTGGTCAGCGTGAACCAACAGGTGAGCCTGTTCGATCGCGGTAACGGTCTGGGTCTTGGTCTGGATCTTCACGTGTTGCGGATCGCGCAGGTGGCGTTCGGCAATGGCACGGATCGACTGTGGCAGGGTGGCCGAGAACAGTACGGTCTGACGGGTTGGTGGCAGTGCCTTGAAGATGACTTCCAGGTCATCCATGAAGCCCAGCTTCAACATTTCGTCAGCTTCGTCCAGAACCAGGTGGTTCACGGTCGACAGGACTTTCTCGTCACGACGCAGGTGGTCACACAGGCGGCCCGGGGTGGCGACAACGATCTGTGCGCCATTGCGGATTGCCTTGAGTTGCGGGCCCATAGGCGCGCCGCCGTAAACGGCCACAACGGTTACGCCTGGCATTTGCTTGGCGTAGGTTTCAAAAGCGGTTGCTACTTGCAGCGCCAACTCACGAGTTGGCGCCAGGATCAGGGCTTGCGGTTCGCGCTTGGCAGGATCGATGCAGTGCAGGATAGGCAGGGCGAACGCGGCGGTTTTACCGGTACCGGTTTGCGCCTGGCCAATCATGTCCTGGCCGGCCATGATGATCGGGATCGATTGCTGCTGAATCGCCGAAGGCTCTTCGTAGCCGGTCGCTGCGACGGCTGCAAGAATATTCGGGTTAAGATTAAAAGCGGCGAAGCCGCCGGTTTCCTGGGTCATGGGTCTGCCTCTAAGTGCATCCGCAAAGACCCATGCTCCAAAGCTGCGCATGCCGTGTTGAGACTCAAGAGTCGCCCTGGCTGCTTTGTCGGCGGGGATTTGCGAAAACGAATGAATGAAAAAGATTCGTCAAGGGAGAGTCCGCTGTGCGGACGTGCAGCCGAAGCTGACTTCGGGGAATTGCGCTACCTAAACGCGGCCCGGTTAAAGGCCGGCGCGCACTATACCGGAAATAGCTGAAAAAGGGAGCTTTTTTTATCGCCATGTGCCGATAAACCGCGCTATGTCACAGTCTTTGCAGATAACGCCGGCAGGGTCTATTTTCCAGAGGCCCGGCCCTGCTGGTCATAACGCTTAAACGGTTCACCTGAGCGTTGCGGCCCTTTGGTCCGAAACCTTTCCCCGCGCCCGAGGGCACACCCGATGAATCAAGCCAGCAGCAGCCGCGTCAGCCGTGAACTCCAGGGTCATGTCTTGCTTTTGGGTCTGGACCGGGTGGCCAAACGCAACGCGTTCGACCTCGACCTGCTCAATGAGCTGAGCCTGGCGTATGGCGAATTTGATCGAAATGATGACGCTCGGGTGGCGGTGGTGTTTGCCCATGGCGACCACTTTACCGCCGGGCTGGACCTGGCCAATGTCAGCGGCGTAATGGCCGGCGGCTGGCAGCCGCCTCTGGGCGGTTGTGATCCGTGGGGCGTATTTGCCGGCCCGCGCGTGAGCAAACCGGTGATCGTCGCAGCCCAGGGCTACTGTCTGACCATCGGTATCGAATTGATGCTGGCCGCCGATATCAACTTGTGCGCGAGCAACACGCGCTTTGCGCAGATGGAAGTGCAGCGCGGGATCTTTCCGTTCGGCGGCGCGACGCTGCGCCTTCATCAGATCGCCGGCTGGGGCAACGCGATGCGCTGGCTGCTCACCGGCGACGAATTCGATGCCCATGAAGCCCTGCGCCTGGGCCTGGTGCAGGAAGTGATGGCCAGCGAGGACTTGCTGCCCCGCGCCGTCGAACTGGCCAACCGCATTGCGCGCCAGGCACCGCTGGGCGTGCAGGCCACGTTGATGTCGGCACGGCTGGCGCGCATGGAAGGCGAAGCCGTGGCGGCTGAGGCGTTGCCGCCGATGGTGGACAAATTGCTCAACAGTGAGGATGCCAAGGAAGGTGTGCGGGCAATGATTGAGAAGCGGCCAGGCATATTCAAAGGCATCTAGCTCAGGTCGCCGGGCGAATCGCCTTGATCAGCGACTGCAGCGAATAACCCAACTGCGGAGCCAAGGCGTCGGCGCGAGCGGACAGCGACTCCAGGTCCAGCACCTGATCCAGCTCCGAAGGCACCAACAGAATCACATTGCCCTCCTTCACCGGCAGTTCCCAGTAATGCCGGTGATACAACCCGCGCAACAATGCCGCGCCCAAGGGTTTGCCGTCATCGGTGGCCCATTGGTTGATCACCAGCCAGCCGCCGGGGTTGAGTTTCTTCTGGCAGTTTTCCAGAAAGGTCCAGGCCAGGTGCCCGACGCCGGGACCGACGTCCGTATAGAGGTCCACGAAGATCAAGTCTGCCGATTCGGCGCTTTCCAGCAATTGGAGGGCATCACCAATGCGGATATACAACCGCGGGTCGTCATCCAGCCCCAGGTATTCGATGGCCAGGCGCGGCACCTCGGGGCGCAACTCGATGGCTTCCACATCTTCCAGCGGCAGGAACCTGAGGCACGCCTGGGTCAACGTCCCGGCCCCCAGGCCAAGGAACAGCGCGCTCTCCGGCTGTTCATGACACAACGCACCGATCAGCATCGCACGGGTGTAGTCATACTCCAGCCAGCTCGGGTCAGCGGTGAACACGCAGCTCTGCTCGATGGCATCGCCAAACTCGAGAAAACGGTAATCGGCCACTTCGAGCACACGGATCATGCCGAATTCATCATGGACTTCGGCGAGCAGGCGCTCGACACGCTCCTCGGTCATCACAACTCCTAACGGGTTTGCTGCACGGCAAAGGCGCGATTGTCGGCCAACCGGCGGCAACAGGTCACGCACTAATTGCTGATAACATTGGCGCCCCACCGTCAATCAGCCAATCGAGTTCATGATGAGCCACCCCTGGAGCCCCGACAGCTGGCGCGCCCTGCCGATCCAGCAACAACCCCGGTACCCGGACGCTGCACACTTGCTGCAAGTGGAGCAGAACCTGGCCAGCTACCCGCCACTGGTGTTTGCCGGTGAAGCCCGCGAGTTACGCCGCCAGTTTGCCGAGGTGACCCAGGGCCGCGCGTTCCTGCTGCAAGGCGGCGATTGCGCCGAGAGTTTTGCCGAGTTCTCCGCCGCGAAAATCCGCGACACGTTCAAAGTGCTGCTGCAAATGGCTATCGTGATGACCTTTGCCGCCGGCTGCCCGGTGGTCAAGGTCGGGCGCATGGCGGGCCAGTTCGCCAAGCCGCGCTCGGCCAACGATGAAACCATCGACGGTGTCACCCTGCCCGCCTACCGTGGCGACATCGTCAATGGCATCGGTTTCGACGAGAAAAGCCGCGTGCCGGACCCGGACCGCCTGCTGCAGTCCTACCACCAGTCCACCGCTACCCTGAACCTGCTGCGCGCCTTTGCCCAGGGCGGTTTTGCCGACCTGCACCAGGTGCACAAGTGGAACCTGGACTTTATCGCCAACTCTGCGCTGGCTGAAAAATACAGCCAACTGGCCGACCGTATCGACGAAACCCTGGCCTTCATGCGCGCCTGCGGCATGGACAGCTCGCCGCAACTGCGCGAGACCAGCTTCTTCACCGCCCACGAAGCGCTGCTGCTCAACTACGAACAAGCCTTCGTACGCCGTGACAGCCTGACCAACGACTACTACGACTGCTCGGCCCATATGCTGTGGATCGGCGATCGCACTCGCCAACTGGACGGCGCTCACGTCGAGTTCCTGCGCGGGGTGAACAACCCGATCGGGGTCAAGGTCGGGCCGAGCATGAACCCGGATGACCTGATCCGCCTGATCGATATCCTCAACCCGGACAACGACCCCGGCCGCCTCAACCTGATCGCGCGCATGGGCGCGGGCAAGGTCGGCGATCACCTGCCCCACCTGATTCGTGCGGTGCAGCGCGAGGGCAAGCAGGTGCTGTGGAGCTCGGACCCGATGCATGGCAACACCATCAAGGCCAGCAGCGGCTACAAAACCCGCGACTTTGCGCAGATCCTCGGCGAGGTGAAGGAGTTCTTCCAGGTGCACCAGGCCGAAGGCAGCTATGCCGGCGGGATTCACATCGAGATGACCGGGCAGAACGTCACCGAGTGCATCGGCGGCGCGCGGCCGATCACCGAGGATGGCTTGTCGGACCGCTACCACACCCACTGCGACCCACGGATGAATGCCGATCAGTCACTGGAACTGGCGTTTCTGATTGCCGAGACATTGAAGCAGGTCAAACGCTGAGTTTTCAGTTGCCTTCAGGGCCTCATCGGGGGCAAGCCCCCTCCCACACTTGAATGTATTCACAGATCAAAATGTGGGAGGGGGCTTGCCCCCGATGAGGCCCTAAAGACCAACCCCCATGCTGATCATCGCCGCCCGCAACCGCTCGGCACTCGGCCTTTGGCAATTGAGTTGCACCTGCTCCAGCCCCAGCCAGTCGGCCATTTGCCGCAGGTTCCGCGCCAACGCCAGCATTCCTTCTTCATCCAACCCCGGCTCTTCTTCGTGCACCGCATGCACCGCCAGGCGCCCATTGGCGCGTTCGGCGCGCAGGTCGACGCGCGCGGCGATCCGCTCGTTGTGCAGGAACGGCAGCACGTAGTAGCCGTACACCCGCTTGTCCTGCGGGGTATAGATCTCCAGCCGGTAACGGAAGTCGAACAGCCGCTCGGTGCGACTGCGCTCCCAGACCAGCGAATCAAACGGCGACAACAAGGCGCTGGCCGGCACTTTGCGCGGCACTTTGGGATCGGGCAGGCAGTACGCCGCCTGTTTCCAGCCTTGTACCTGGCACGTCACCAGTTGACCGTCCTCCACCAGTTCAGCGAGGCGATCGCGGCTGTCGGCCGGGTCGAGACGGAAGTAATCGCGCAGGTCTTTTTCAGTACCGACACCCAACGCGGTGGCGCTGTGCAGCAACAAACCACGCTGGGCCTCGGCTTCGGTCACCGTGGTTTGAAGGATATCGCCGGGAATGACCCGCTCCGGCAAATCATAGAGCCGCTCAAACCCGCGCCGACCGGCGACTGTGACCAAACCAGCAGCAAACAGCCATTCCAACGCGTGCTTTTCGTCGCTCCAGTCCCACCATGGGCCGGCGCGTTCCTCGCGGGTCGACAAGCTGCCGGCACCCAGCGCGCCCTGCTGCTCAACCGTGTGCAGTACACGTTGAATCGTGGCCTGTTGCTCACGCCCAAAACGCGCCATCTGCGAATAAATGCCCTGCCCTTGCCTGGCCCGCTCCATGCGCCAGCGCATCAACGGGAACAATGCCATCGGCAGGAGCGACGCCTCATGCCCCCAGTATTCGAACAGAGAGCGCCGCCGCCCCTGGCTCCAGGCAGCCTGCTCGAGCAACAACGGGGAATAGTGACCCAGACGGGAAAACAGCGGCAGGTAATGGGAGCGCACCACCGCATTGACCGAATCGATCTGCAACACGCCCAGGCGCTCGATCATACGGTTGAGGTGCGCAGCCTTGATCAGTGCAGGCGCCTGGCGCCCGGAAAAACCCTGGGCCGCCAGCGCCATGCGTCGAGCTTGCTTGAGTGAAAACGACTGGTCGGCGGGCATGGGTTTCTCCGTGGGGGCTCGCCGACTACCCTACTGTATCCGCGATCATTTTCGCAGCGGATCTTGCCAGAAATGCAGGTGGAGCTCCTGCTCCACGTCGCCGCGATTGAGGCCGATGTCCTTGAGCGCATCATCGCTCAAGGTCGCCAGCATCTGGCGCTCCTCATGCAGCGTCTGCCAACGGACAATCTTGTGAAGCAGCCCGGTAAACGGACGTTTCGCCAGTAATACAAAACCTCTTTGACCTTTCATCTTCTCGCCCTCCAGTGGGGATGGCGCAAGTGTGTGCGTGGGCTTAAGATCAATCCAACGAATGTTTCTTATGCAATACATCTCGGAGATTGATCAATTGTCCGGCTACCCAAGCATCGACACTGAGGTGCTGCGCACCTTCGTCGCCATCGCCGACCAGGGTGGTTTTACCCGCGCCGGCGAGCTGGTCAACCGCACTCAATCGGCGGTGAGCATGCAGATGAAACGCCTGGAAGAGGACGTATTGCAGCGCAAGCTGTTCGAGCGCGATGGCCGGCAGGTGCGGCTGACGCCTGAGGGCCAGGTATTGCTGGGCTATGCGCGGCGTATCCTGAAACTGCACAGCGAGGTGTTCAACACCCTGCGCGAGCCGCACATGGTCGGGTTGGTGCGCATCGGCACGCCGGACGACTACGTGATGCGGTTCCTGCCGGGCATTCTCAAGCAGTTCTCCAAGGCGTACCCGCTGATCCAGATCGAGATGCACTGCGAGGCGTCGACGGTATTGATGCAGCGTCGGGATTTGGCACTGACCGTTGTCAGTCGTGAGCCGGGCAATGAGATCGGTGAACTGTTGCGCACGGAGCGCATGGTGTGGGCAGCGGCGCCGTGCTTCTGCGCCGACGAGCACGACGCCCTGCCGCTGGCGATGTCCGGCGCCGATTGCCTTTATACCCAGTGGGCACGCTCGGCACTGGACGCGGCCGGGCGCGATTATCGCCTGGCCTACCACAGCTCCAACGTGTCGGCGATCCAGGCGGTCGTCAATGCAGGCCTGGCGGTGATGGTCAGCATGGAGAGCCTGGTGACCGAAGACCTGCGCATACTCGGCCGCGACGAGGGTTTCCCGCCGCTGCCGTCAATGAATCTGCATTTGCTGCGTAACCCGCAGATGAATTCGCCCATCACCGACTGCCTGGCGGAATACATCCTCGAAGGTTTCAGACTTTAAAGGTCAACATCACCGCGCACACCACCAGAAAGCCGCAGAACAGACCGCGCAGCACACGTTCCGGCAGTGCATGGGCCACCTTCACGCCCCAACTGATGCTGAGCAAACCGCCCACGGCCAACGGCACACCGATCATCCAGTCCACTTCCTGATGCCAGGCGTAGGTGACCAATGTCACCCCCGTGCTCGGCAAGGCCAAGGCCAGGGATAACCCTTGGGCAACCACCTGGCTCGTGCCGAACACACTGGTCAGCACCGGCGTAGCGACCACGGCGCCGCCGACGCCAAACAAACCGCCCATGGACCCGGAAGCGGCACCGAGCACTCCGAGCCACGGCCAGGAATAGCGCATCTGCGCCGTAGGCGGTGCGTTGCGGGTGAACATGCGCAGCAGGTTGTAGGCAGACAGTGCCAGCAAAAAAGCGATAAAACCGATGCGCATCGCACCCGCGTCCAGCCCCACCGCCCAGATCGAACCCAGCCAGGCAAACGTGAACCCCATGACGCCGAGCGGCAGCGCATGGCGCAACTCGATACGGTTGCGCTGGTGATAGCGCCACAGCGCCAGCATCACGTTGGGCACCACCATCACCAAGGCGGTGCCTTGGGCCAATTGCTGGTCCAGGCCGAACAACACGCCCAGCACCGGGATGGCAATCAACCCACCGCCAATGCCAAACAGGCCGCCCACCGTGCCGAGGGCCGCGCCCAAGATCAGGTACATCATTAAATCCAACACCGCTTGTTACTCCGCAATCCCAGGCCTTGCATGCTACGCAGTCGGCTCTGGCGCGGAAACGCACAGCAACGCACAATGGCTGTGCCAATCTCGCATAAGCGACGCTACGATGAACCCCAATCCTCTGACCGATCAACTGAGCCTGTTTCTCGATGTACTGGAGACCGGCAGTTTCTCCGCCGCCGCACGCCGCCATCCGCTGACGCCGTCGGCAGTAGCACGGCGGATCGACAGCCTGGAAAGCTCGGTGGGCAGCCGCTTGTTCCAGCGCAGCACCCATGCCGTGGTGCCGACCCCGGCCGGCCTGGCCTTCGCCGAGCGGGCACGGCGGATCGTCAGCGAGCTGCAACTGGCGCGTGCCGAAGCGGTGTCCCTCAGCCACGCGCCGGAAGGCCTGATCCGGGTAGATGCGCCGGCAGCGTTTGGGCGACGGCATCTGGCGCCGGTGATTGCGGACTTTCTGAATGTCTACCCCGGGCTGGATGTGCACCTGCATTTGATCGACAGCTTTGTAGATATGCAGGGCGCACACCTGGGCAAAGTGGACCTGGTGCTGCGCGCCGGGCATCTCGTCGACACGCGGTTGATCGCCACGCCCTTGGCGAGCATCGTGCGCATCGCGTGCGCCAGCCCGGCCTACCTGAAAAGCCGCGGCACGCCGATCCACCCTCGGGAACTGAGCGAACACGATGGGTTGGACTGGGATGGCCTGGCGCCCACGTTCGCCTGGCGCTTCGAGCTGGATGGGCGCCGCGCTACCTATCGCCCGCAACGCATCCGCATGAGTGCCAATAACGCTGAAGCCTTGTTGTCTGGTGCTTTGGCAGGACTGGGTATCGCTCACCTGCCCACGTGGCTGGCCAGCGAATACCTGGTGCGCGGCGAACTGCTGCCCTTGTTCTGCGAAGACGGCCTGCCCAGCCCCGAGACCACCGGAATCTACGCGCTGCGCCTGGAACAGCAACCCAATGCCCGCAGCCGATTGCTGCTGGAATATCTGAAGTCCCGCTTCAGCCCGGTGCCGCCTTGGGATCTGGCGCTACAGAGTGGCCTGGTCTAACCATTCGGTCAGAATTATCTGGCGCATTAAAGATTTGCCCGCTAGATTCCAGCCCAGACATGCTTTTTCGAGGTACCGCCATGAGCAAGAACCCTGATCCGTGCGAATCCCTGATGCTGGACAACCAGCTGTGCTTCGCCTTGCACTCCACCTCGCTGCTGATGACCAAGGTCTACAAGCCATTGCTGCAAGCACTTGGCCTGACCTACCCGCAGTACCTGGCCATGATGGTGTTGTGGGAAGAGGATGGTTTGACCGTCGGCGAAATCAGCAGCCGCCTGCTGACCGATCCGGGCTCGCTTACCCCACTGCTCAAGCGCCTGGAAGCCGAAGGTGTGCTCAGCCGTACCCGCAGCCGCGAGGATGAACGCGTCGTGGTTGTAGAACTGACCGAGGCCGGGCGGGCATTGCAGGACAAGGCCCTGGGGATCCCGCAGTGCATCCTGGGCGCCAGCGGCCTGGAATTGGACCAACTACGCAAGCTACAAGCTGATTTGATTGCACTGCGCAGCAACTTGCAGAACGCAATTTAGAACGCCCCTCCCACATCGGTTTTGGCTACACGAAAATATTTTATAAATTTATCTTGCGCACTAAACATTAGCGCTATACATTCACATCACCAACTACTTAGCGCGCAAACATTTAGCGCTAAAAACCAAGAGGAAAACACCATGCAAACGCTCTACACCGCAGTAGCTACCGCCACCGGCGGCCGTGATGGTCGTGCTGTTTCCAGCGACAACATCCTCGACGTCAAACTCTCCACCCCCAAAGAACTGGGCGGTGCCGGCGGCCAGGCCACCAACCCTGAACAACTGTTCGCTGCCGGCTACTCGGCCTGCTTCATCGGTGCCCTGAAATTCGTCGCCAGCCAGACCAAACGCAAAATCCCGGATGACGCCTCGATCACCGCCCACGTTGGCATCGGCCAGATCCCCGGCGGTTTCGGCCTGGACATCGACCTGCACATCAGCCTGCCCGGCCTGGCCCAGGACGACGCGCAGAGCCTAGTCGACGCCGCCCACCAAGTCTGCCCTTACTCCAACGCCACCCGTGGCAACGTCGATGTACGCCTGCACGTGATCGTCTAAATGAAACCGGCCGCCCCTGGAGAACGAAATGAACACAATTGGTAAAGCGCTCACCGGCACCCTGCTCGCCTTGTCCATCACCCACGCCTTTGCGGCGACCGGTGAAGTCGAGCACAACACCCAGGCCTTCCTGGATGTGTTGAACGCAGGCAACGGCAAACCGATGGAACAACTGACGCCCAAGGACGCCCGTGCCGTACTGACCGGCGCCCAGGCCGGTGTGAAGCTGACCTTGCCCAAGGCGGATGTGAGCCAGAAGACCATCCAGGTCGACGGCAAGCCGCTGGACCTGACCATCGTGCGGCCAGCCGGGGTCAAGGGCACATTGCCTGTGTTCATGTTCTTCCACGGTGGCGGCTGGGTGCTGGGGGATTACCCGACCCATGAGCGCCTGGTGCGGGATCTGGTGGTGGGTTCGGGGGCGGTGGCGGTATTCGTCAACTACACGCCTTCACCGGAAGCGCATTACCCAGTGGCGATCAACCAGGCCTACGGCGCCACAAAATGGGTGGCCGAGCACGGTAAAGAGATCAACGTCGATGGCAAGCGCCTGGCGGTCGCGGGCAACAGTGTCGGCGGCAACATGGCGGCAGTGGTCAGCCTGATGGCCAAGGATAAGGGCACGCCGGCGATCAAGTTCCAATTGTTGCTATGGCCGGTGACCGACGCCAATTTCGACACCGCGTCCTACAACCAGTACGCCGAAGGGCACTTCCTGACCCGCAACATGATGAAGTGGTTCTGGGACAACTACACCACCGACGCCAACCAGCGCGCCGAGATCTACGCCTCGCCGCTGCGGGCCACCACCGACCAGCTCAAAGGATTGCCACCTGCGCTGATCCAGACCGCCAGCGCCGATGTGCTGCGGGATGAGGGTGAAGCCTACGCCCGCAAGCTGGACGCAGCCGGTGTACCGGTGACTGCCGTGCGCTACAACGGCATGATTCACGACTACGGTTTGCTCAACGTGGTCAGCCAAGTCCCGGCAGTCCGCTCCGCATTACTCCAGGCCTCGGATGAGCTGAAGCAACACTTGAAGTAAAAAACAGCGCCCACGAAAAAGCCCGACTCAAGGTCGGGCTTTTTTTCGTATCGGCGGGGCCAGAATTACTTCTTGGCGCGACCTTTGTACGAACCGCCTTCGCGGGTATCGATCTCGATCAGGTCGTCGATTTCGATGAAATCGGCCACTTGCAGTTCGGTACCGTTGCTCAGCTTGGCAGGCTTCATCACCTTGCCCGACGTGTCGCCGCGAGCGGAACCTTCGGTGTAGGCCACTTTACGCACGATGGTGGTCGGCAGCTCTACGGAAACCAGGCGCTCTTCGAAGAAAATAGCTTCGCAGACGTCTTCCATACCTTCTTCGATGAACGGCAGAACAGCTTCGATATCTTCAGCGTTCAGCTCGTACATGGTGTAGTCGGTGGTGTCCATGAACGTGTAGGTGTCACCGCTGATGAAGGACAGGGTCGCTTCTTTGCGATCGAGGATTACGTCGTCCAGTTTGTCATCGGCGCTGTAGACGATCTCGGTCTTGTAACCGGTCAGCAGGTTCTTCAGCTTGGTCTTCATGATTGCGCTGTTACGACCAGACTTGGTGAACTCAGCTTTCTGAACCAGCCAAGGGTCGTTTTCGAGACGGATCACTGTACCGGGTTTCAGTTCTTTACCAGTTTTCATTGCATATATCCGAAATTTGGATGGGATTTACAAAATTCAAGGTGGCGTATCATATCCAACTTTCATAAAACTTCACCAGCGCCGTCGCAAGATCGGCCCGCAAGCCCTGTTCCAGACACCACGTTTCGGCGTGCTGGCTGACCTCCGGCCAATGTTCCAGCAGCATTTTCCACGGCTGGGCCATATCGCCCTCCGTGTTCCAGGCTTGCCAGAGCCCGATCAGCGCCGCCCTTGCCGAGGGTGATAAGCCTGCGGTGTACAGCTCCAGGAAGGCATCGAGTTTGTCGAGGTGAATATCTTCGTCCTGTCGATAGATATGCCACAGCAGCGGTCGCCCGGCCCACTGGGCGCGCACGAACGAGTCTTCACCGCGTACGGCATTGAAGTCACAGCACCACAGCAGGCGGTCGTATTGCTCCTGGCGCACGAACGCAATCACCTGCACCGTCAGCGATCCCCGCTGCTGGATATCCCCCGCCACCAGCCGCTCCAAGCCCAACCAACGCTGCACATCGCCAAGAATGCGCCCCTCCGGCACCAATAGATGAGTGGCACGCCCGTCCGTCGATAACACGTCCAGCCAACTGGCGAGCCCGGCATTCTCATAGGCAAACAGTGAGATCAGCCGCGCACCGGCTGTGGGAAACACACCCAAGGTTTGCAGGAAGTCTTGTTGCACGTTCACATCCTGCTGAAAAGCCCGACGCTGTTCCAGCAACCCGGCCTCACGCAAAAGGCCGCCGGTGCCGGGCCGAAATCCGGGGAAGAAGAAGTACTTCTGCACGCCCTTGAACTTCACCGATGGCAGCCGGTGACAACCGACGACCCATTCCTCGGCGCTGAGGTAATCCAGGTTCATCCACACCGGCGTGCGTTCGCGCTCGGCCATGGCCTCCATATACTCAGGTGGCAACTGGCAGGCAAACGCGGCGATCACGACATCCGCTGCAGGCGCGCCCACCCACTCCGTCGACCAATGACGCACTTCGACACCTTCCTGCCATTGCTGGTCGAGCTGCACATCAATCTCAGGGCACATGCGCTCGAATGCGCGCAGGTCGTCGACCCACAAGCGCACATCACAGGCATGTTCCGCCACCAATTGCCGGGCCAGGCGCCAGGTCACGCCGATGTCGCCGAAGTTGTCGACGACGCTGCAAAAAATATCCCAGCGGGCTTTCATTCCGGGCTCCAACGCTCAAAGGTTCGATTGTCCGCATAAATGCGCGGATGCAGAAGGCTTGATCGCGATTATTCTGCACTGTGGCTGTGCGACAATCGCAGCCACGCCATCAATGCCTGCCAGGAGGGCATCATGTCTGATCGTCCGTTGTCGCTGTTCAAGCTCAGTGCCGCTATTGCGTCTGGCGTATGGCTGGGGTTTATCGCCATCGTGCTGACTACCTGGCTGGCGTCGCGCTACCTGTTCCCCCAGAGCCTGGCGCCAGTGGCCCAGGCCGTACAGCAATTGGGCAAACCTGCTGTGGCGGAGCCTGAACCGCCGAATCGCATGTTCGAGCAATATCAGCAGAACCTGCAGAAGCAGGAACAGCAACAGAGCCTGGAGCAGGCTCGCAGCAACGCGCGCAACCTGTCCAACCCCAAATGCCAGTTCTGGCTGCAACAGGACCAGAACGCCCCCAACGAAAAGACCCGGGCCAATGTCCTGCAATTCTGCGATTGATGATCATGAATAAACACGCCGTCCACCTGCTGATCCTGGAAAAGCTCGGCGTCGACCTCGACATCGCCCAGCGCGCCGCGCAGACCGCCTACGAAACCGCGACCCACGAAGAAAACATCGCTGAAAACAAATACGACACCCTGGGGCTGGAGGCGTCCTATCTGGCGGCCGGGCAAGCCAAGCGCGTCGAGGAGATCAAGCAGGCGTTGGCGCTGTGCCAGAACATGCCATTACGCGCCTTCGATGATCAGCGCGGCATAGAAGTCGGCGCCCTGCTGGGCCTGGAAGACGAGAACGGTCGCCAGCAATGGCTGTTCCTGGCACCGGATGCGGCCGGTTTAAAGGTGGACGTGGTTGGACAACCGGTGACCGTCATCACCCCGCGCTCACCACTGGGCAAAAGCCTGCTGGGCAAGTTCGAAGGCGATGAGGTGGAGATTCTGGTGGCAGGCGCCCGGCAACATTTTACGGTTACCGAGGCCAAATAAACCGCTGGCTTAATGGACGGGCAATTCAACGCCGTCGAACAGCTCTTCCAGCTCCTGCTTGTTGTGGCACTGGATCGCCTTGGCCATGACTTCGCGGGTCAGGTGCGGCGCAAACTTCTCGATGAAATCGCACATGAAGCCACGCAGGAAGGTGCCACGACGGAAGCCGATCTTGGTCACGCTGGACTCGAACAGCTCGCTGGCATCGAGCACCACCAGGTCTTTGTCGAGGGCCGTGTCGACCGCCATCTTGGCGACGATACCCACGCCCAGGCCCAGGCGTACATAAGTCTTGATCACGTCGGCGTCGGCGGCAGTGAACACCACTTTCGGCGTGAGGCCACGATGGCTGAAGGCTTCGTCGAGCTTGGAACGGCCGGTGAAACCGAACACGTAGGTCACGATCGGGTATTCGGCCAGGGCTTCCAGGGTCAGCTTCGGCAGCTTGGCCAATGGGTGGCCTTGCGGCACGACCACACAACGGTTCCAGCGGTAGCACGGCATCATCACCAGGTCGCCGAACAGCTCCAGGGCCTCGGTGGCAATGGCGAAATCGACGGTGCCGTCAGCGGCCATCTCGGCGATCTGCATCGGCGAACCCTGGTGCATGTGCAGGGCCACATCCGGGTACTGCTTGATGAAATCACGGATCACCGGCGGCAACGCGTAACGAGCCTGGGTGTGGGTGGTGGCGATGGACAGGGTGCCTTTCTTCTCGTTGGAGAATTCCTGGGCGATCTGCTTGATGCTTTCGACTTTGCGCAGGATCTCGCCGGCGGTGGTGATGATGCGCTCACCGGCGGGGGTGACACGGGTGAGGTGCTTGCCACTGCGTGCGAACACTTCGACGCCCAACTCGTCTTCGAGCAGGCGGATCTGCTTGCTGATACCGGGTTGCGAGGTGTAGAGGCTTTGAGCGGTAGCGGAAACGTTGAGGTCGTGGTGCGCCACTTCCCAGATGTAGCGCAGTTGTTGAAGCTTCATATGTGTCCCTCAAAGCAGATAGACGCCACGGGTATCAGCGACGGTATATAACTATATTAAAGGTTTGATGGATAAATCTAGAACTTTTTATCGTTTTCATCCATCACACGTCATCACTGCGTCGACGTTGCAACGAAGGCACCAGGTAGACCGGCACCGTAGACAGCTGCAGCACCCGTGCAGCGGTGCGACCCAACGGGGTGGCCGCCGCGGTTGCATGGCTATGACTTCCTACGATCAACAGATCCACGGAAAGTTTGCGCAGTTGGTCGAGAATCACCTCGCAGGGGTCCCCCTGGATCACCCGTACCGAGCGAATCAACTTCAGGTCTTGCTCCCCGTCCTCCAACTCCTCGCGAAAACTGTCCAGCACCCGCTGTTCGATCGTCGCCATGACCGTGGTCAGCCCCTGGCTTTGCCATTCACTCAGGGCCTTCTCATCAAGGTAGCTCTGCAACACCGATTCGGCGAACAGGCCGATGGGCTCGACCACATGAATCACATACAGGTCCGCCTTGAACGTTCGGGCCAGCGCCAGCGCATGTTGCATCACATAAGGCGCGTACAGACCGAGGTCCGTGGCGTACAGCATCGAACGGATCATAGAACCTCCTGGACTGCCAGGATGGCGGAGATGAAATCAGCTTAGCAGCGCCCTAGATCTTCACCTCATTACTGATTCCATGGGGCACGTGCCCGGTGGCGACAAATTCCATGGCTTTCTCGCAATGCCCGGCCTGGTCATCGAAAAACACGTCGGCGGCAAACGCCTCCAGGAATGCGGACTTCTCCAGGCCGCCAAGGAACAACGACTCGTCCAGGCGGATATCCCATTCACGCAAGGTGCGAATCACCCGCTCGTGTGACGGCGCCGAACGGGCAGTGACCAAGGCGGTGCGGATCGGGCAGGCCTCATCGGGAAACTCACGCTGCAACAGGTTGAGTGCCGCCAGAAACCCCTTGAAAGGGCCGCCGTGCAACGGTTGGCGCGCCGCCTCCCGCTCATTGGCCTGGAACGCGGCCAGGCCACCGGCCTGGTACACACGCTCGGACTCATCGGAAAACAGCACAGCGTCGCCGTCGAAGGCAATGCGCAGTTCTTCGCTGGAAGCGCGGTTCGGGCCGCCTGACAGAATCGTCGCCGCCGCGAACCCCGCATCGAGGGCACTGCGTACATCCTCGGCATGGGTCGAAAGAAACAGATGGCAGCCAAACGCCGCCAGATAAGGATAAGGACTACGCCCGCCTACGAAAGCGGCGCGGGAAATATCCAGGCCGTAATGCTGGATCGAATTGAACACGCGCAAGCCGGTGTCAGCGCTGTTACGCGACACCAGCACCACCTCAACCCGCGCACGGCCCAGGCTGGCGTTCAGGCTGAGCAGTTTCTTGACCAGCGGAAATGCATCGCCGGGTTCGAGGATTTCTTCTTCGTGCTCGATCTGGTACTTGCGGTACGCCTCGACGCCTTGGGCAAGGTAGATCTTGTGGCTGTCACTCAGGTCGAACAGCGCCCGCGACGAAATCGCCAGCACCAGTTTGTCGCCCAATCCCTTTGCCATGGTATGCCCCCCTGCTCAGCGGTTACGCCGATCAATAAAACTCAAGGCCTGATACAGCGCCTGCATCCGTGGCAGCTCACAGCCGGCAGCCCTGGCCGCAGCAAGTGGGCGGGCGTAGATCGCCGCCAGTTCCAGCGGGCGTTTGTGCACGTGGTCGTGGTACATGCTCGGCAGGTAATCGTCCATGGTTTCAGTCAGGGTAAACATCTGTTCGGCGTAGCTTCTGGGAATCTCATGACCACAGGCGTGGGCGCCCTGCACCACTTCGGCCATCAGCGCCTGGATCAGTTCGCGGCTGGATTGGTCCGCCATCATCGCCGTGGTCCCCGCGCCCAATAACACGGACAGGCCGTTATAGGGCACGTTCCACACCAGCTTGTGCCAGCGCGCCAGATGCACATTGGCCATGGCCTGGGACTCGATACCCGCCTGGTGAAACAACGCGGCGCCCGCTTCGACAATCGCTTTCTGGAGGGCGTCATCGTTGGCCGCCGTACCACTGTGATACCCCAGGTTGACCCGCCCCAACGCCTGGTGCTCGATAACGCCCGGACCCGAACGGTGCACGCCGATATAACACAGGCCACCCAGCAAGTGCAGCGATGCTGGCAAGTGTTCACGCAGGCTATCTTCCACATCGAGGCCGTTTTGCAGCAACACTACCTTGGCATCCGGCGCCGCCACCTGGGCGAGGGTCGGGGCCAATTCGACGTTACCGGTCGACTTGGTGCCCACCAGCAGCCAGTCGCACGGCGGCATATCGGCAGCGCGGGCATAAGCCTGCACGGGATGCAGATGCAATACGCCGTGCACGGTGCTGTTCAAGTGCAGGCCGTGCTCGCTGACCGCCGCGTATTCACTGCGCAACAGAAAGTGCACATCGAAACCGGCACGCGCCAGCATCAGTCCGTAGAAACCACCAATGGCACCGGTGCCGATAATGCCGATGCGGGGTGACTGGAGGTTAACTGCTGTCATGGCAAATCCTCAGGTGAACGGGTGAGTGCCTGTTTTACGGCATCGAAAACGTCATCACGCGTAAGACGTGTCTGTATCTGCCCGAGGAATTGACCCTCGCACACCACGTACAGCGCCGGCAAATGAAAGATCTGGTAGCGTTCGACCGCACCACCGTTATGCCCGGCGTCCACCCAGCACAGCCGGTCCACCGGTAACGGCCAGCCCGGCAGTTGCTGGCGTGCCCAGCGGCAACTGGAACACCCTGCGCTGGTAAAGATCACCAGAGAAATACCTGGCAATCCCAGCAATTGCTGGTCAATATCCAGGTCGGTCAATTCCAGTTCCTTCACTATACTGCTGCCACCGCCGTCAATTGGACGGTGCTCGGAGTCCGTGTACATGGGTCGTTTTTTACCTCACCCTGATGATGTCGCTGTCGAGTTAATCCAACGTCCCTCTCCCGCCATTCCCCGCCAACGCCTGCACACGATCGGCCTGGGCGGCATTGCCTGCCATTGGCCACGCGCCTGGCGCGAAGGCACGGCGGTTGATCTGCATATCCCGTCCCTGGGTGCCAGCGCGCGTTATCCGGGCTATGTGGCGTGGTGCCGCAAGGTGGAAAACGGCTACCGCGTCGCTGTCTCGTTCACCGATGAACATGCGTTGTTCGGTGCACGCATGGGTGAGCAAGCATGCCGGATAGAACGCTACTGCCGCCAGCACGAAGACGCCGAGCCAACACCCCAGCAACTCGAAGCCCTGGCCCGCGAGTGGGTATCGCGCCATGCCAGCGAGTTCTCCCATGAGGCATTTGTGGCGCCAGCACTGGATTAAAGCGGGCTTTGCCCATTGTCGCGGGCCGGTGTTACGCGCTAAGGTTCCTCCCCCCTGCATTCAAATCATGCTGTGCTCCGCCGCACGGGGATGGCTGGCGGCCGGCACCCGTGACCCTGACGAGTAACACGATGGCTGATTTACCGATCAATGACCTAAACGTTGAATCCAACGAGACCCTGATCACGCCCGATCAGCTCAAGCGCGAAATCCCTTTGAGCGACGCTGCCCTGCAGACCGTCACCAAAGGCCGCGAAGTCATCCGTGACATTCTCGATGGCACCGACCACCGCCTGTTCGTCGTCATCGGGCCTTGCTCGATCCACGATCTCAAGGCTGCCCACGAGTACGCCGAGCGCCTCAAGGTGCTGGCGGCGGAAGTGTCCGACACCCTGTACCTGGTGATGCGCGTCTATTTCGAAAAACCGCGCACCACGGTCGGCTGGAAAGGCTTGATCAACGACCCGTACCTGGACGACTCGTTCAAGATCCAGGACGGCCTGCACATTGGTCGCAAGTTACTGCTGGACTTGGCCGAGATGGGCCTACCCACCGCCACCGAAGCCCTGGACCCGATCTCCCCGCAGTACCTGCAGGACCTGATCAGCTGGTCGGCCATCGGCGCACGCACCACTGAATCCCAGACGCACCGCGAAATGGCGTCCGGCCTGTCCTCGGCCGTGGGTTTCAAGAACGGCACCGACGGCGGCCTGACTGTGGCAATCAACGCGCTGCAATCGGTTTCCAGCCCGCACCGTTTCCTGGGTATCAACCAGGAAGGTGGCGTGTCCATCGTCACCACCAAGGGCAACGCCTACGGTCACGTGGTACTGCGCGGCGGCAACGGCAAGCCCAACTATGATTCGGTCAGTGTTGCCCTGTGCGAGCAAGCGCTGAACAAGGCCAAGATCAAGCCGAACATCATGGTCGACTGCAGCCACGCCAACTCCAACAAGGACCCGGCCCTGCAGCCGTTGGTGATGGAAAACGTCGCCAACCAGATCCTGGAAGGCAACCAGTCGATCATCGGCCTGATGGTCGAGAGCCACCTGAACTGGGGTTGCCAGGCGATTCCAAAAGACCTGGCCGACTTGCAGTACGGTGTGTCGATCACCGATGCCTGCATCGACTGGGCCGCCACCGAAAACACCCTGCGCAGCATGCACGCCAAGCTCAAGGACGTGCTGCCTAAGCGCAAGCGCACCTGAGTCTGTATCGAGCGCACACAAAAACGCCGGGCTGAGCCCGGCGTTTTTTTCATGCTGCTGTTTATGCCTTACAACTTCGCGGCATGACGCTGGTGGCGCTCCATGTAGCGTTCGACATAGGAGCAGGACGGGATCACCGTGTAGCCCGCCTCCTCGGCAAACTTCAAGGCTTCCTCGGTCAGTGCCGCCGCAATACCACGGCCCCGCAGTGCGTTGGGCACGAAGGTCCGATAGATATCCAGGGTCTGTTTGCCGAGGTCCATATAGGTCAGATAGGCACGATGACCGTCCACATTGGTCTCGAACTGATGACCAGCCTGGTCATGGTGGATGGACAACGCCTCGCTCATCACTACTCCTCGCGGGTCTTGGTTTCTGACCCCTACCTTACCGATGTTTTTCCGGCGAAGGAACATCTACGCCACCCCGTGCCGGTTTCGACAACGAGAAAACCTTGAGCGCTCACACCTGCACGTAGGGAATAGTAGGCACCAATCCTGCAATTGCTCAAGGCGCACTCGTCATCCCTGCCACGGGTGGATATAGAAAGGGCTTCGATCTACCGATGATCGAAAGCCTGAACATTGCCGGCAGTTGAACCTTGAGACGAACAGGCGCTCTTAAAGTCACCTCTACATGCGCAAAAGATACCGGGCAACGCGAAGCCATGCTGAACGTAAGTGTCAGCGTGGATATATAAAATTTCATCTGTTTACAGGGCTTAACACATGCGGGCCGGCCCTTTCAGCCTGGATCCGATTTGCGCCTGGTTAAAAAAATTGGACAGTTTTTATACAAAGCTCCAAAAGATTAGCCAAAATAGATTCGGCACGAGAATTTTTTTTGCTTCTTGCGCTACGTCAGTTTACTTACTACAAGTAATGGGTAGTATGTACGCCGGCTATTGGCTCACTCTGAGATACTAGCCACCTAATAGAAAGTCCTTGAAGGGGAACACGATGAACAACGTTCTGAAATTCTCTGCTCTGGCTCTGGCCGCAGTTCTGGCTACCGGTTGCAGCAGCGTCTCCAAAGAAACCGAAGCTCGTCTGACTGCGACTGAAGACGCAGCAGCTCGCTCCCAGGCCCGTGCAGACGAAGCCTACCGTAAAGCTGATGAAGCGCTGGCTGCTGCTCAAAAGGCACAACAGACTGCTGACGAAGCTAACGAGCGCGCTCTGCGCATGCTTGAAAAAGCTAGCCGCAAGTAATAATCCCTCGGGGTTGTTATCAAGCCGATCCATTTATGGGTCGGCTTTTTTATTGCCTGGGATTTGTGCCTGGATCACGGCCAATAAAAAGCCCGCCGTGGCGCAAGGCCTTGGCGGGCGTTTGATGCCGTGCCTTATTGCTGCAGATCGATCGGCGCGCTGGTGGCGACCGCCGCTGCGCCGGGCACACCGATTTCCGTCGGCAAACCATCTTCCGCCGCGACCACGTCACGTACCTGATCCCAATTGACCCGCAAATTGTTGGCCAGGTCTTCACGCTTGAGCAAGGCGTTGATCACCGCAGTGTGCTTGTCGACCACCGACGGCGTACCGTCATCATTCAACGGCGTATGCGCTTCAAGGTACACCTTGCCGCCACTGCTGCCGAACTTGTAGGCATCGTTGATGATGCGCACCGATGTCCCCACCGGCACCATGCCGGCCATCTCCAGCACATTGTTGTTGAACATGCGGAAGCAGCCGTGGCTCGTACGCGTGCCGATACCAAATTTCATGTTGGAACCGTGGATCAGGTAACCCGGTGTGCCCAGGGTGAACTTGAACGGACCCAGCGGGTTGTCCGGGCCGGCCGGCACCACGTTGGGCAGCGGGTCGCCGTTGGCGGCGTGCTCGGCCTTGATCGAGGCGGGCGGGGTCCAGGTCGGGTTGGGTGTCTTGGCAATGATGCTGGTATGGGCAATGGGTGAACCCCAGCCTTCACGACCAATTCCCAACGGGAACGTGTAGACCACGTTCTGACCCTTGGGGTAGTAATAGAGCCGGTATTCCGCCAGGTTGATCACGATGCCCTCGCGCGGCCCCGGCGGCAGGATGAAACGCGTCGGCAATACGATCTCGGTACCCGCACCCGGCAACCAGGCATCCACACCCGGGTTGGCCGCGACCATCTCCGAATAGCCCAGGTCATAGGTGGTGCCCAGGTCGGCAAAGGTATCTTCGTACTTGGCCTTGATCACCTGGACCTGGCCGACGATGTCTTCACCCGGTGGGGGCAATGGCAACTGCAAAGCTGACGCAGAACCGGCCGCACAAAGCGCAGCGAGAGACAGGCAGCAGGTGACGACGGAAAGGCGCGACAACATCCGGTAAATCCTTCGCAGACGACGGGTAGGTAAACATCGATTGTATACGTGAAGCGCGCTTCTAGCTGCCCCCTACAACTCGAAACGCAGCTCCGGCCAGATCGGCGGCGTGCCGCGCTTCTGGGACTCCAGGATGGCACGGCACAGCGGGCACAGGCGCTGGTCCTGGAAAATCGAACGATCGACTCGCGACCAACGCGGTTGCGCCGGCAACAGGGTGCCGCACAGCGTGCGATCGATGGAGCCACCCAGTTCCAGTTGACGTGCCACCAGATGCACCCGCACTTCCTGGCAGGCGAACAGATCCAGCTGCTCGTCCGGCTCGATCAGTTGGTAGTTAAACAGGGACCAGGCAGGACGCGACATCAGGGGCTCCAAATCGGGGGGGCGCCACCTTAGCCGAAAGCCTGCCGGTAGAAAAGCGTCATAGCAGCGGTTTTAACGTCGGCCAGACATTTTCCAGCAACTTGCCCTGGGCACCGACCGCCGGGTGAAGTTGATCGGCCTGCATCAGCTCCGGGTGACCGCCCACACCATCGAGGAAAAACGGCACCAGCGGGACATTCTTTTGCTTGGCCAGCTCGCCATAGACTTCGGCAAACGCGGTGGTGTATCGCGGGCCATAATTGGGGGGCAATTGCATTCCCAACAACAACACCTTGGCGCCACCGGCCCTGGACTGGTCAATCATCGATGCAAGATTTTGTTGCAATTGCGCAGGCGGTTGCCCGCGCAGGCCATCATTGCCCCCCAACTCAATAACCACCACATCCGGCTTGTGCTCTGCAAGCGCCGCCGGCAGCCGCGCCAGGCCTCCGGCACTGGTGTCGCCACTGATGGAGGCATTGACCACCTTATCGTCGAAACCTTCCTGCTTGAGCCGTTGCTGCAGCAGGGCTACCCACCCTTTGCTGGTATCCAGGCCGAAACCGGCACTGATACTATCGCCAACGATCAGGACTGTACCCGCCGCTGCGTTCTGGGCCATGCACATCAAGGCCAGGCCAGCACTCAAAAACCACATTCGCATCGGATTCTCCATGGGCGCAAGCATTCTCACCGCGCGGAACCTTAGCAAAGTGGTTCCCAGCGCGGAAGGTGAACTGACTATCCTGCACGAACTGAGCCTGGAACTGAACAAGGGCGATAGCCTGGCTATCGTCGGCAGTTCCGGTTCCGGCAAATCCACCCTTCTCGGCCTGCTGGCCGGCCTCGACCTGCCCAGCAGCGGCGAAGTCACCCTCGCCGGACAAGCCCTCAGTACCCTCGACGAAGACCAGCGCGCGCGCATCCGTGCCGAGCATGTGGGCTTCGTATTCCAATCCTTCCAATTGCTCGACAGCCTCAACGCCCTGGAAAACGTCATGCTGCCGCTGGAACTGGACGGCCGCAAAGACGCTCGCGAACGGGCCAGGCACCTGCTGGAGCGCGTAGGCCTGGGCCAACGCCTGACGCACTCGCCACGCCAACTTTCCGGTGGCGAACAGCAACGGGTAGCGATTGCCCGCGCCTTTGCCGCCGAACCGGACGTGCTGTTTGCCGATGAACCCACCGGTAACCTCGACAGCCACACCGGCGAGCGCATCAGCGACCTGCTGTTCGAACTCAACAAGGAGAGCGGCACGACCCTGGTGTTGGTCACCCACGATGAGCGCCTGGCCCACCGCTGCCGGCGCCTGATCCGCCTTGAAGCCGGCCTGATGGTCGCGCCCCTGGAGCCTTGATGGCACGTTTGCCGCTGTTACGCCTGTTCAGCCTGGCCATGCGCCAATTACTGCGCGATGCCCGCGCCGGTGAATTGCGCGTGTTGTTCTTCGCCCTGTTGGTCGCCGTGGCCGCCAGCACCGCCATCGGTTACTTCGGTGCGCGCCTCAACGGTGCCATGCTGTTGCGCGCCACCGAATTCCTCGGCGCCGACCTGGTGCTTGAAGGCAGTTCGCCGGCCCGGCCCGAACAAATCCAGTCCGGCACCGAGCTGGGCCTGGATCACGCTCGCATCGTGGAGTTCTCCAGCGTCATCGCTACCGATAACGGCATCCAGCTCTCCAGCATCAAGGCGGTCAACGAGCAGTACCCGTTGCGCGGTGAACTGAAAAGCGCTGCCGTGCCTTTCGGCGATGAAACCCCAGGCGGTGGCCCGAAACCCGGTGAAGCCTGGGTGGAAGCGCGGCTGCTGACCGCGCTCGACCTCAAGGTCGGTGACAGCATCGATGTCGGCATGAAGACGCTGCGCCTGGCTCGCGTGCTCACCTATGAGCCGGACCGCGCCGGCAACTTCTACAGCCTCACGCCCAGGGTGATGATTAACCTGGTGGACCTGGACGCCACCGGTGTGGTGCAACCCGGCAGCCGCGTCAGCTACCGCGAACTGTGGCGCGGGCCACAGGGCAGCACCGTGCTGCAAACCTATCGCGATCTGGTCAAGCCGGGGCTCGCCGCCAACCAGCGCCTGCAGGATTCACGGGACGGCAACCAGCAGATCGGCGGCGCCCTGGGCAAGGCAGAACGCTACCTGAACATGGCCAGCCTGGTCGCCGTATTGCTGGCGGGTGTGGCGGTGGCGTTGTCGGCCAATCGCTTTGCCACGCGACGCTTCGACGCCAGTGCATTGCTGCGCTGCCTGGGCTTGTCACGACGTGAAGCCATGTTGCTGTTCAGCCTGCAACTGAGCGTCCTGGGGCTTTTCGCCAGCCTGGTCGGCGCCCTGCTTGGCTGGCTGGCGCAGTTTGGCCTGTTCTACTTTCTCCACGACCTGTTACCCGCGGACGTTCCACCCGGCGGGCTGCTACCGGCGGTTGCCGGGATCGGCACCGGGTTGGTCGCCCTCGCCGGCTTCGCCCTGCCCCCGCTGGCCGCATTGGGTCGAGTGCCACCGCTGCGGGTATTGCGCCGTGACCTGCTGCCGATCCCTTCCAGCACCTGGATGGTCTATGGCGCAGCGTTGTTCGCCTTGGGCCTGATCATGTGGCGCCTGAGCCTCGACCTGGTGCTGACCTTCGCCCTGCTCGGTGGCGGGGTGGTTGCGGCACTGGTACTCGGTGGCTTGCTCCTGCTCTTGCTGCAAAGCCTGCGGCGACTGCTGGCCCGCGCCTCCCTGCCGTGGCGCCTGGGTCTGGGCCAACTCCTGCGTCACCCACTGGCAGCGGCCGGTCAATCCCTGGCATTCGGCTTGATCCTGCTGTCCATGGGCTTGATCGCCCTGTTGCGTGGCGAACTGCTCGACACCTGGCAAAACCAGCTGCCCAAGGACGCACCGAACTATTTCGCCTTGAACATCCTGCCGGCCGACAAGGATGCCTTTAGCACCCGTCTGCTGGAACTGCAGGCGCAATCCGCGCCACTGTACCCGGTGGTGCCGGGGCGCCTGATCAGTATCAATGGCGAACCGGTACAGGAAATCGTC
Organism: Pseudomonas sp. DR208; assembly: GCF_019823005.1. NCBI lineage: Bacteria > Pseudomonadati > Pseudomonadota > Gammaproteobacteria > Pseudomonadales > Pseudomonadaceae > Pseudomonas > Pseudomonas sp. DR208. The sequence continues at coordinate 2,143,819 of NZ_CP081944.1, read as the reverse complement.
AGCAAGGACTCCAGCGGCGACCGTGCGGTGCAACGCGACCTGAGCCTGACCTGGGCCGCCGACCTGCCACCAGGCAACGCCCTGACGGCGGGCTCGTGGTGGTCGGCGCAACCTACCGATGAAATCCCGGGTGTCTCGGTCGAAGCCAAGGTAGCGGAAAGTCTCAAACTCAAGCTCGACGACCACCTGGTCTTCACCGTGGGCGGAGAGAATCGAGAAGCGCGGGTCGCCAGCCTGCGCACCATCAACTGGGATAACTTCCAGCCCAACTTCTTCATGATTTTCCAACCGGGCACCTTGAAAGATCTGCCGGCCACCTACCTGACCAGCTTCTATCTGGCGCCCGGGCATGACCAGCAGATCGTCGACCTGTCCCGAGCGTTCCCGGCGGTAACCATCCTGCAAGTCGAGGCGTTGCTGGAGCAATTGCGCAGCATCCTCGCCCAGGTGACCCTGGCGGTGGAGTACGTGTTGCTGTTTGTACTGGCGGCAGGGATGGCGGTGTTGTTCTCCGGCCTGCAAGCCACCCTGGATGAACGCATTCGCCAAGGCGCGCTGCTGCGTGCGTTGGGCGCCGAACGCAAGCTGCTGGTCAAGGCCAGGCGTATCGAGTTCGGTTTGCTGGGTGCCGTCAGTGGGTTGCTGGCGGCGCTGGGCACGGAGCTGGTGACGTTCGTGCTGTACCGCTACGCATTTGACCTGGCCTGGCACCCTCACCCGTGGCTGTTGCTGCTACCGGTGATCGGTGCCGTGCTGATCGGCGGTGCCGGTGTGTTTGGCACCCGCCGCGCGCTGAATGCCAGCCCGTTGACGGTGTTGCGCGAAGGTTGAATGCGATGGGCCCGGATTCTTTACAGAATACGGGCCCATTTTGCTCACTTCACATATTCGATCCCGGTGATCCACCAGCACACCTCACCGCTTGGGGTCTGCACGATAGCCTCGTCATCCACCTCCTTGCGCAACAGCGCACGGGCCATGGGCGAATCGATGGAGATGTAGTCCATCCGGTCATAAATCTCGTCATAACCGACAATACGAAAACGCTTGGTTTCACCCTGCTCGTTTTCAATATCCACCCAGGCGCCGAAAAACACCTTGCCCTCCTGCTCAGGCATGTACTCCACCACGCGCATGTCTTCCAGGCGTTTGCGCAGGTAGCGCACGCGACGATCAATCTCACGCAACAGTTTCTTGTTGTACTGGTAGTCGGCGTTTTCGCTACGATCCCCCAGCGAAGCCGCCCACGTCACTTTACGCGTGGTGTCCGGGCGCTTTTCGCGCCACAGGTAATCCAGCTCCTTTTTCAGCGCTTCATGGCCTTCTTTGGTAATCAGCTTGGTACTCAAACGCTTGCATCCCCAGGCAATGTCCATAGGTGCCGATACGCCTGGGTTTCATGCCCTGGGTTCGGCTGGCTGGCGTTGATGATAAATGAACCGGTGAAAGTAGCCAGGCCGGTCTAGCTGTCCAGCGTCCGATCCAGCTCCAGCAACATGCCCCGCAGGCTTTGCCGCAAGCCCGACACCTGTGACGTCATCACCTTCAAGGCTTCGGTCCTCTGGCTGACGGCAAGCGACTGATCATGCAGTTGAGTGGTGCGCTGTTCCAGCTCTCGAACCTTCTCATCCAGTTGGTTTTGTTCCTGTTGCAATCGCGCCTGCCACTGCTCAAGTGCAGTCTCCCGCTCGATTGCAGCGAGTTTTTGCTGGGTCAACTCTTGAGCGACACGGGCAAGGTTGGTCAGCGTGCTATCGACTTCGAACAATGTACTGTGGTCGCCTGAAGACATGGACTTCGTTGGCACCGGCGCATCAGGCTCACGTGGAATGGCAGGTGCGGCCTGCGCCACGTCCACTGGCGTGCTCAAGGGTGCCTGCCGGGGCTCCTCAACCGGTTGTTCATGCAGCGGAGGGCGGACCGACTCGGGTGGGCTCGCGCTCTTGGGAGGAGAGATCATTTGTGACGAAAACCGAATGGACGGCACAATCACTGAAGCACTTTCGATCGCTGGCAACGTCGGCGCAGACATGCCCAGGGTGATCACTTTCATCACCAGCGCTTTCTTGATGATCACCGAATGATGATCCTCAGGCCTGGCCGGTGGCAACTTGCAACCTTTCAAATCGACAAAATGATAAGGCACTTGGGTTTCGGTAACACCACCGGATTTAACACCCGAAGCGGCCAATGTCAGTATTTGCTTGAAAACATGCAATGCCACCTGCAGGTCTTCCTTGGATTCAACGCTTCCCAGAAAATACCGATCAAGTTTCTTACGCAAGGCCGCGATATAGACCCTGGAACTTCCAGGCTCTATCTCTTCATCCAGGCTATACACAAGGAAGTTTGAGGCCGTCTGACCGACAGCAAACCCACAGAGCAGTGCACCGTTAACCGGAGCATCTTGACCATTGCGTTCAAGAACAAGGGTACGTAGCAGCATCATGCAATCAGGCCTCAATATTCGGACAGAAAGTTTATATAAACAACCAATAAACATTCAAAAATTAGACACTCCAAAACACGACACATTGTTTCAGTGGTCTGCCCGCCCTGCACGTAGGACTTGTCTTATTAATGCTGACCGACGTTCCCAAAACCGCGAGCAACCCGTACCCTTTTTTCAACCTCCCTACGTCATACCAAACTTATTCGGTAAAACAATGATCGAAATAAGCAATCTGACAAAACACATGGGTAACAATACTATTGTCAGCGACTTTTCATTCAGTGCCGGTCAACAGGAATGCCTCGGGTTGTTCGGACAGGATCACACAGCCAAAACAGTCCTGTTCGATGTCATTGCCGGTTCGACACAGCCGTCCAGCGGTCATATAAATATTCAGGGCTTCGACACACAAACCCACCCGCTCGAAGCAAGGCAACTGGTCGGCTATCAACTGTCCAACGACCTCGGCCATCCAACGATGTCCGTCAAAGCGTTCCTGGATTTCATTGCTGCCATTCGTGGCTTTCGCGGTACCGAAAAACGTGACCGCCTGGAACAGTCCATCGCACGACTGGAGTTGTTTCCGGTGCTCGATGCCCCCCTCGACCTCCTTTCTATCGCCTGGAAACGCAAAGTCGCAATTGCCCAGGCCATCCTGCATGGCCCTGCCCTGTTACTGCTGGACGAACCCACCGAAGGACTCGCGCAGGATCAGAAGCACGCATTCAAGGCGCTTATCCAATCATTGACGCAAGAAATGACGGTCATCATTGCCTCGCGTCACTGCGAAGAGTTGTCCGAACTGTGCACACGCGCCCTGGTCATTGCCAACGGTCGTCTGGTGGCCGATACGCCACTGCCCGATCTACAGCGCGACTCGCGTCACTTCCAGGCAGTCACCCTTACCGCCGAGACGCCACTGGACCTGTTGGCACTGGCTGTCCTTCCAGGTGTGGCAGGCATCGAAGAGCATCGAAACGCGCCCGGCACAGTGACCGTTCTCGCCATGCCCGGACACACCATCTATCCCCATATCAACACGCTGATTGCCAGCCGGCGCTGGAAAATCAACTCACTGAACCTGGAGCCAGGTCGCCTGAATGATGTGGTCCACCATCTGACCAAAGAGGCGTCCCATTGAGACTATTGCCCATCATTCTGAGGCGTCAACTCACCAGCTATGCGCGCTCCCCCAGCACTTACCTCAACATTGCCATTTTCCTTATACTGTCAGTGACATTAGGGTTGTACGTAAGTCCGTGGCGGGAACAAAACGGCAGTGACTTACAGGTATTTTTCCGGTTCCACCCTTCGCTTTATTTATTGCTGATTCCCGCCCTGACCACTCAACTTTGGTCCGATGAAACCAACGCAGGTTTTTTCAGCCTGATGAAAACCCTGCCCATCACAACGCTCGAATGGATTGTCGGAAAATTCCTCGCCGCCTGGCTGGTGGCCAGCACCGCCCTGTTTCTGATGTTCCCCCTGGTGATCATTGCGAACTATCTGGGCAACGCCGACAACGGTGTCATTGCCTCGCAATTTCTGGCGAGTTGGCTGCTGGCAGGCAGTTACTTATCCGCAGGCTGTTTTATTTGCGCACTGGTCCATCACCGCACTGTTATTTTCGTATTGACACTGGGCTTGTTACTGACAACCAGTGGCCTTTCCTATGTATTGGACTCACTTGAACACCAAACCCCTATATGGCTGATCGACAGCCTGGCATCCCTCAGCCCTACCTGGCGATTCAGCAGTATCGATGATGGAAAACTCACACTGCGCGACATACTTTATTTTATTAGCATGATCCTCGCCTTTCTCACCGCAACGACAGTCACACTCAACTACAAACACAGATGAGAAGGGAACCTCTTAATGCGGTCCACTCTGCGCACCGGTATGACGCTTTGCGTCACCTTTTTGCTTTTCCTGGCTTTCAACCTGGTGTGGATAGGTAAACTTCCTGATATACGCTGGGATCTTTCTCAACAAAAAATCCACACTTTATCGCCCCCCGTATACCCACTGCTCGCAACGCTGGAAAGCCCGGTGGACATGTATTACTTCAATTCAAATAACGACCCGAAGCGAAGCTACGCCGTGAAACGCTATGGCAAACGTATTGAGGACCTGCTCAAGGAGTACGAAAAGAAGGCTCGGGGCATGATCAACCTGCACGTGATTGAACCCGCTCCCTATTCGGAAGACGCCTATAAGGCACGGCTGTCAGGGCTCGACGAGAACACAGGTTTTCTCGGTCTCATCAGCACGAGCCCCGGTCATGGCGTGCGACGTATCGGTTCTTTCAGCCTCGAGCGCGAGCCCTTGCTCGAATATGAAATAAGCCACCTGCTCTACAAGTTGCAGCACCCGGAGCGACCGGTTGTTGGGCTGCTGTCGGGGCTGTCGATGGACGAATCCGCAGGTCGGCTCCTGCAGGCCGTACGGCGAGAATTCGAACTGGTCGCTCTGGAGCCGAATGCCGCTCTAATTCCCGAACACATCAAAACGCTGATGGTTGTACAGCCACGGATGCTGCCGGAACGGACCTTGTATGGGATTGAGCAATTTGTCTTGAGGGGCGGTAGATTGATGATGTTCATCGACCCGTTGAGCGAACAACGTTCAACCGCATTCCCAGCCAATAGCCGACTGGACGAGGTGCTTGCCGCCTGGGGTATCCAGATGCCGACGGACAAGCTGGTGGTCGACTCTCTCTACACGCCCTGGGAGACGCCAGATATGCCCAATCGAGTCAGGCTGAACTTGCCACGACAGGCAATGAACCTGAACGACATCAGCACCTGGAACCTCAACAGGGTGACAGTATCGAGCAGTGGGGCGCTGGTGCAGTTGAACAAAAGCCGCACAACCTTCACCCCGATCCTGCAAAGTTCCGAGCAATCCGTGCTGTTGGAGGCCAACCAATCCCCTCGCGCAACAAAGTCCGATTCCGTGATTGAAGAGGCTTCGAGCCGAGAACGGCGCCATGTCATTGCTGCACGCATCGAAGGGCCGAGCTACTCAGTCTTTTCCGATGGTATCAAGGGCCTGCCGCCCGGGTTGCAAACAGCCGCGCAGATTCATGTTGTGGTCATCGCTGACACCGACATGCTTACCGATAAGGTCAGCGACGCGGCGCCCGATGGCAACGCGCTGTTTGTTCTGAATACACTGGATAACCTGTCCGCCCCCGACATGCTCGTCGCGATTCGCCCAAGGGCAACGCAGGACATGCCGACGGTGCTGGAGGGTATGCGCGAGGTCGCAAGACAGGCCTATCGTTCGAAAGCCAGCGAACTGGAGCGACGCTTGCAACGAACAGAGCAGGAATGGCAACGGCTGAGCCCATGGACAACCACCCTCGGCACTCAGGCAGTGGAGACCAATACCCAGCTGCAAGCACTCAACAAGGAACGACTGCGCCTACCCATGGAGCTGAATACCCTGCAGCGCGAAGCCTACGCCCAAGTGCGTCGTCTGGAGTTGGCGATAACGCTGGTGGCGGTCTTCGCCATGCCGCTGACGTTATGCCTGATCGCCTGGGTGGTCTTTCTTGGAGAGCGCCGACGCCGGTTGCAAGCCGGCGGCATTATTCACTGAATGTTCAGCGACGGGCTATCAGCCCCTGTCGTGCGATACGGGTCAATTGGCGGATGACTTCGGTGGCATTGTTGGCACTCGGGGCCTGGATAACCGCCAGGTCAAAGCTGTCACTGGCAAAACGCGCAAGTGAATCGCCATCTTCAACAAACTGGATCAGGAACGCCGAAGGTCGGCCAGTGCGACGCGGCCAACCATCCAGGTAACGCAATAGCGTGGGCTGGTGTTTGCCGCCAAGAAGAATTTTCGGGTTGCGTTGAGTGAGGTCCGCAGTAATCGGGGCCAAGCGTATCAGGGGGCGTAATGCATTCATCGTGTCGTGTCTCTGCCTCAAAAGTCTGCGGGCAGGTGAGAGGCAACACCGAACCAGCGCTTTAGCGGAATTTCGAAGCATGAAACACGCTTCTGTCGGGACCGATGACGATCACCCATGGCGCCCCGCAATTAGCTGTTTAAATCGGCGCATGAGCGGCATCCTAGAGAAGCCGGTGGGGCGGTGTCAAGAATCCCGAGCAACGAAAAGGCCCGCACAGGGCGGGCCGATTCAAGGTGTTGCAGCCCAATCAGTGGGCGATGGCGCGGTCTGCGGACAGTTTGCCAGCACCCTCCAGCAGTACCGCCAGTGAGCCGCCGAGCAGGGCCAGGGCGAACTCATAACCGTTGTTGGCCATGAACAGGCCGTTATGGATGTGCACCGAGAAGATCGCCACCAGCGACAGGAAAGTCAGGCCCAATGCCGCAGGGCGAACCAGCAGACCGATGATCAACGCCAGGCCGGCAAAGAACTCGGTACCGCCCGACAGCAGCGCCATCAGCGTACCCGGCGCCAGGCCGATGCTTTCCATCCACTGGGCGGTGCCCGCCAGACCGTAGCCGCCAAACCAGCCAAAAAGCTTTTGCGAACCGTGGGCGGCGAAGATGATGCCTACCACAATGCGCAGAATAGTCAGGCCGTAACCGGCGCGAGTGGAGAGAATGCGGTTGATCAGTGGGCTCATGGTGCAGATCCTTTTCAAAGTAGGGTTGGTTGGCCGCTATATTAATCAGTTAAAGCAATGATAAAAGCCGAAAAAATGCCTGATTAATATCGATAAAATCGATTACTTCCGTGAAGCGATTTTCGGCGCTGGCGGTTCCAGGGACTCCCGCTCCCGATCGAACGCCAAGAAATACTTGTTGACGCTATTAACATAGCTGACGCCGCCCATCCCTACCTGCTCCATGGCAATGCGTTCAACCTGGAAAAACCACTGGTTGGGGTTGAGCCCCCGCCGCTTGGCTTCAGTACGCATGCCCTGCACCCGCTCCGGCCCCATGTTGTAAGCCGCCAGCACAAAGGCCATGCGCTCGCGCTCGTTGAGCTTGGGGCTGGCGAAGAACTTGCGACGGATCATTGCCAGGTACCGCGCGCCGGCCTGCACGTTGCTGTCGAGACTTTCGATGTTGTTGACCCCCACGCGTTGCGCCGCCGATGGCGTGATCTGCATCAAGCCGGTAGGGCCGCCGCTGTTGCGCGCGCCAGGGTCAAGCGCCGATTCCTTGAAGGCCAGTGCGGCGAGGTTCAACCAGTCCATGCCCTGCTCGCGGGCGTGTTTCTGCAAGACCGGGCGCAGTTTTTCCAGGCGCTGTCGGTCGACGCGGGCCAATGGGTTGCGCACTTGGTAAAGGCGACGGTAGATACGCTGGAATGCCACATCCTGATCGGACGGGGTTCGATAGGTCTTGAGGAATCGATCAATACTGGCCCGCAGCATCGAGGCATCCTGGCGCACGAACCAGTATTCGTCGCCCGGCTCGCTGATCGCCACCTGCTTATCGAAACGCAACTTGGGCAGGATCTTCGACCAGCGCTCGGCAATCGGCTTTTCGACAATGGTCAGGTGGAAAATACCGGCCTGGACCATCTCCAGCACATCTTCCACGGCCAGGGTCGGGTCCACCCACTCCACCTTCACCGGCGGCTGCTTGTGCAGCGCGAGTTTTTGATTGACCTGGTTGATGGCATCCGCCGCGGCGCTACCGGTGGTCAGCGCCAGGGTGCGGCCGGACAATTGTTCCAACTTGGTAAACCGCCTCTCGCCCTTAACCCCCACCAGCCACAACGGCACGTCGCTGGCAATCGGGTCGCTGGTGCTGATCTTGTGCGCCGCTTTTACATCGAGCAGTTCACCGGGCGCCACCAAATCACCTTCGCCACGGGCCAGTGCGCCAAGCAACTGGTCCTTGGCCTTGGGAATGATCTTGAGGTTGATCTCCTGGCCATCACGGGCATGGCCATTGAGGTACTGCTCGAAGGCGCGCAGGCGATGGTATTCAACACCGATAGCCTGGCCTTGCACCTCACCGGAGCTGTTACGGCTCTGGTTGACCAATACGCGCAACGTGCGGCTTGAACGAATCTCCGCCAAATCACGCACCTTGCCGGGCTTGGTCACTTCCAGCGGCCCGTCCAGACGCGCAACCGCCGCCATGGGCAGCAGCATCGTCAGGCACAACATAAGCAACGCCGAGGGTCGGATCATCCGCTCTCCGGAAAGAATACTGGCCAACGCCCTCGCGAAAAACGAGGCGGTGGGGGTCAGAAACAGAGCGCTTTATGCGCTGGCAAGGTACGCAACGGCGGCATGATGAAAGGCGGCGGGCCAACCACAATGTCGCTTGCGACGTTCAAAGACAGCTATAACTCGTTGTAGTTCTTCGTTTTTCTTATAAATCTACAGCTCTGATATGCTTTCCGGCCGCAGGCGGAGATAGCACCATGCAACTCATTGATATCGGCGTCAACCTGACCAACCCCAGTTTCGACGAGAAGCACCAGGCCGTGCTCGAGCGTGCCTATGCTGCCGGCGTGCAACAATTAGTACTCACCGGCACCAGCATCGAGGGCAGCGAACAGGCCCTGGCGCTGTGCGAAAAACTCGATGAAAGCAGCCAACGCCTGTTCAGCACGGCGGGTATCCACCCCCACTCCGCCAGTGACTGGAACGGCGATAGCGCATCACGTTTGCGCGGGTTGCTGAAAGAAAACCGCGTACGCGCAGTCGGAGAATGCGGGCTGGATTTCAACCGGGATTTTTCACCGCGTCCGCAGCAGGAAAAAGTCCTCGAAGAACACCTGGTGCTGGCCATCGAGCTGAAACTGCCGGTATTCCTCCACGAACGTGATGCCAACCAGCGCCTGTTGGATATCCTCAAGGACTACCGCGACCACCTCACCGCCGCCGTGGTGCACTGCTTCACGGGCGAACAACAGGCGCTGTTCAGCTACCTCGACCTCGACTTGCACATCGGCATAACCGGCTGGATCTGTGACGAACGCCGTGGGACACACCTGCACCCCCTGGTCAGGGAAATTCCCCGTGGCCGCCTGATGCTGGAAAGCGACGCGCCCTACCTGCTACCGCGCACCTTGCGTCCGAAGCCGAAAAACGGTCGCAACGAGCCCGCGTATCTACCCGAAGTGCTGCGCGAAGTCGCCCTGCACCGCAACGAGAGCGTGGAAGACCTGGCACGCCACAGCACGGCCTGCGCCCGTCGCTTTTTTGGGCTGCCTGCCGTGGATTGATGCGGCGCATTGACCCATGTCAAAACCGTTTTCCTGGATAGCGGCACAATAATGGCACCTTGCCAATGCTGTTTCCGCTATCAGAGAAAACCTTCCATGGGTGCCTGGCTTAGCAATATCTCGCTGAAGTACAAATTCTGGGCCGTCAATGCGGTCGCCTTCATTACCACCCTGCTGCTGGTGCTCTATGCCGTGCAGCTTGAACAACAGTCCCGCAGCGATGCATCCCGGGCTTCGGCGCAAGCCCAGGCACACTTGTTCAATGCGTGGCCGACTGGCGAAGCATTGCCCAAGGGCGAGCACTGGCTGACGTTCAAGCGCGGCCAGGTCCCACAACTGGCGGAGCAGGATCTGTCAGCCCTTGGCAGCAACCTGGGCTGGGTCGAACTCAATCACATGCCGTGGTTCGGCGAAAACCCGCTGATGGGTGCCGAAGTCATCGCCCGCCCTGACGGTCAATACGTCGCCGTGCTTGCCTACGCGCCAAGCCTGAGCCAGGTGTTCGAAGAACGCTTCGCCAACTATGCCGTGGCGGTCCTGATCCTGATGCTGGCGATGCTCGGCGCCTCGCAACTGCTGATCCGCTTCCTGCTCAGCCAACTCAACACCCTGAAAGACGTGATGCTGCACGTAGAGAAAACCGGCGACCTATCGGCCCGCGTGCCGTTGGCCTGCAAGGATGAAGTTGGCCAGATGGCCAGCGCCTTCAACGCCATGCAAGCGGGCTACCAGCGCGTCGTCAACACCGTGGCACGCACCGCCCAGCAACTCGACGATGGCGCCGCACGGTTGGCCAGCAGCATGAACGACGTGCAGCACGGCATGCTCGGCCAGCAAAGCGAAACCGACCAGGCCGCCACTGCCATCAACGAAATGACCGCCACCGTCTACCACATCGCCCAGCACGCCGGCGCCACCCGCGACCTGTCCCAGACCGCCGACACCCTGGCGGGCAGCGGCCAGGAAGTGGTCACCCGCGTACAACGCTCGATTGCCGGCCTCTCCACGGGCGTGCAGCAGACCGCCGAGATGATCCAGAAGCTCGCCGAGGACAGTCAGAAAATCAATGGCGTGGTCAGCGTGATCCATAGCATCGCCGAGCAAACCAACCTGCTCGCCCTCAACGCCGCCATCGAAGCCGCCCGCGCCGGGGAAATGGGCCGGGGTTTTGCCGTGGTTGCCGACGAAGTGCGCAACCTGGCCAAACGCGTACAAAGCTCCACCGACGAAATCACCCGCATGGTCTCGGCGCTGCAGGCCGGCACCCGCGACGCGGTGGACTTCATGCAGGAAAGCTCGTTCAAGGCTGACGACTGCGTGCAGCAAGCCCAGGAAGCCGGCGCGGCCCTCGCCGAAATCACCAGTGCCGTGGCGCAGATGCGTGAAAGCAACACCCAGATCGCCGTCGCTGCCGAGCAGCAAAGCCACGTCGCCGAAGAGATGAACCGTGCGGTGGTGAGCATTCGGGATGTGACCGAGAACACCGTGCAGCAAACCATGGATTCGGCGACGACCAGTAATGAACTGGCAACCTTGGCCGGTGAACTGAGCAAGGCGATTGGGCAGTTGAAGCTGTAGGACTGTTCAACCCGTAATCCCATACCTACAACAAAGCCTCGGTTTGCCCGAGGTTTTGGCGAAACGTCCTAACCCTCCCGGCGAATAACGCCGACTTCTTTTCCCTGGCAACCTCTTCAAAGTCTCTCGCCTGTTTAATCAGCGCGAGGGACCGCCGATGCACTTCTCCAGCCGTGCCCCACTCAATGGGGCTGCCTCATGACTCCAGTTATTGCCCGGTTCATCCTGGCGCCCATGGATGCCAAGGCGCCGGACGTTGAAGGCGTCCTGCGTGACTTGCGTGAATGCCTGAATACCTTTGACGCATGGGCCTCAAGCTTTTGGAGCGTTTCGGCGCTGGATGTCGAGCAAGTCTTCAAGGTCGGGGATGAAGTGGCGCTGGTCGCGCCGGTCAACCGTTCTCTTTACCCAAGCACCACCGTTGCGACTTGCCAGGCCAACGGCAAGCTGACCCTGGTGCACCTGTTCCAAAGCACGCGATTTGTACCCATCGGCAACACGCCGGTGATGGTGCAGCGTGTCGTCCCCAACGGCGGCCCACTGGGCGAGCCGATCCACACGACCATCGGCCCGAGCGGCATCCTCGAAATCGACCAGTGTGAGCGCGACCAGCAATACCGGGTCAGCTTCTATCCCAACGTTTCCGAGGATCACCTCAAGGCGCTGTATGCGTCTTATCAATCGGTGATTGATGGGTTGGAAGTTCGCCTGCGCGAAGAGTGGAAAAACACCTTCGAAGCCCAGTGGAAAGACTACACAGACGCCAGCCCGCTTGATCAACGCAGGCTGCTGGAGAAGGCGTTTCTTCATGGCATGGGTAAGGCGTTCTACAGCCTTTGGGACAACTTCACACAACTGTACGACCTGCTGGCGGACCTCAAGAGCAATAGCCAGAAACTGCTGCAGTACGTCTCCCAGGCCGAACTGGATGAACTGTTGAAACTGGGCAAGGACACCATTGCCCAGGGCCTGCTTGTGCTCAGCGACGAGCCGCTGATGTTTATCTATCTGTCGGCCCTGGTTGCCTGGGTACGCATGCTGCCGCCGCCGCAGATGTACGAGCTGCTGGGCGAGATGACCGGCGAGGTGCTGATCAATCTGTTTCTGATCTGGGCCACGCGATGCATGGGGGTTCAGCTTCGTTTGGGTATGCAGGTGCTGGGGCACATCAAGTCCGAGCGCGTGCGTAAATGGCTGCAAATGCTGGCGGACCAGATGGTTGGACCTCGTCTAGAGGGCCATGTCGAAGCGGCCAGGCCGTTGTTGCTGGGCAGCGCAGAGACGCCGATAAGGGTGATTCCGGATGCGCCGTTGAAGGCTGCGGATCAGGTGGTCTCCAACGCGGTGCCGGTGGTGCGCAACAAGTCCCAGCGAACCGCGTTGGTGCGGCAGGAGACCGTGGATGATGTGCCGGTTTCTGCTCGCAACCCGAATGGGGATGCGGCCGCATCTTCGGACAAGACCGCCACCAACGGCTGCCCGGTGTCGATGGTCACCGGCGAGGAACTCCTGACCCTCACCGATGGGACGCTGGACGGGATCTTGCCGTTTGAGTGGACGCGGTTGTATCGCACCAGTGCGGTTGACGTGGATTGTGGGTTGGGGTTTGGCTGGAGTCACGCGCTGGCGCATCGGCTGAGTGTTTCCGGGGATTCGGTGCTTTGGACCGATCATGAAAACCGCTCCACCACCCTGCCCTTGCCGTCGACTTCTCGCCCCGCAATCACCAACAGTCTTGCCGAAGCGGCGATCTATCTGGGTTCGTCGCCTGATGAACTGGTGCTGGCCCAGGCGTCACGTTTCTACCACTTCCGCGACGGTGTGCTGACAGCGATCAGCGACGCGTATGACAACCGGCTGCGCATTACCCGGGACTTTCTGGGGCGTGTTGAGCGGGTGGATAACGGCGTCGGGCGCTCGTTGTGGTTGCGCTATGTGTCGGGCCGGATCGTGGCGGTGGATTACCAGATTCATCGCGTTGTGGATGACGGTCCGTTTGTGTGGGTGACGGAGCAGACGGTTGTTTCCTACGCCTATGACGACTTGGGACGACTGGTTTCAGCGACCAACGCGGTCGGCGAAAGCGAGGTTTATCGCTACGACGAACAGCACGTCATTCTTGAGCGCGGTTTGGCCGGTGGGGCGAGTTTCTTCTGGGAGTGGGAACGGTCTGGCAAGGCGGCGCGGTGCATTCGGCACTGGGCCAGTTTCTCGCAGATGGACACGCGTTATGCCTGGGATGACAACGGCCAGGTCACGGTGTTTAACGCCGATGGCAGCCAGGAAGTCTACGTGCATGACCAGCGGGCGCGGCTGGTGCAGCGGGTTGATCCTGACGGGGCTGAGCACTTCAAATCCTACGATGACCAGGGTCGGCTGACGGTTGAGCAGGACCCGCTCGGGGCGATCACGGCGTATCAGTACGACGAAGCCGGGCGCTTGGTGGCGGTGTTTCCGGGGGACGATGAGCCGACGACCTACGAGCATGATAACGGCTTCGTACGGGTTGTAAGGCGGGGTCAGGCGGTTTGGAAGTATGAGCGCAATGATCAGGGCGATGTAACGCGCAAGATCGATCCTGACGGTCACGTTACCGATTACACCTACAACAAATATGGGCAGCTGATTGGGGTTTGGTACCCGGATCACAGCTATCAGCGGCTGGTGTGGAACGAGCGTGGGCAGTTGCTTGAGGAGCAGTTGCCCAATGGTGGGATCAAGCGCTATCGCTATGACGACCTGGGGCGGCAGGTTGCTCGGGAAGATGAACACGGCGCACTGACCCAGTATCAGTGGGACAGCGTGGGTCGGTTGACTCGTGTTGTGCTGCCAGGCGGCGAGCTCAGGGAATACAGCTACAACCCCTACGGAAAAATCACCGCCGAATGCGACGAACAGGGGCACGTCACCCGCTACGAATACGCCGACGGCCTGCACCTGATCAGCCGTCGCATCAATGCCGATGGCAGCCAGATCAAGTACCGCTACGACAACGCGCGGTTACTGCTGACCGAGATCGAAAACGAGGTGGGCGAAACCTACCGGCTCCAGTACCACAACAACGGCCTGATCCAGCAGGAAACCGGTTTTGATGGTCAGCGCACCGCTTACGTCTACGACCTTAATGGCAACCTTTCGGAAAAGACCGAACACGGCGATGACGGCAGTCAGCTGGTTACCCGTTACCAGCGCGATCATGCCGGACGCCTGATCAGAAAAACCCTGCCCGATGGCAATACCGTCGATTACACCTACGACCGCCAGGGCAATCTCTTAGGCGTCGAAGACGGCCACTGGGCCCTGGCCTACGAGTACGACAGCCAAAACCGCCTCACCGCCGAACACCAAGGCTGGGGCACCCTGCGCTACGGCTACGACGCCTGTGGTCACCTGCAAAACCTGCGCCTGCCGGACAACAACCGCCTCACCTTCAATCACGACAAAGGCGGCCACCTCGCCACCGTCGAACTGAACGGCGCCGTTCTCACCTCACACCTGTTCAACGCTGGTCGCGAACAGCAACGCGCCCAAGGAAACCTGCTCAGCCACTACCAGCACGACCACCAAGGCCGCCTGTTCAACCAGAGCATCGTTGATGCCGAAGGCCCGCTATACCGCCGCCACTACGACTACGACAAATCCGGCAACCTCACCCGCCTGCTCGACACTCGCAAGGGCGAACACCGCTACCACTACGACCCACTCAACCGCCTCACCCGCGCCGACCACACCCAAGGCGAGCAAGAACGCTTCGGCCACGACCCCGCCGGCAACCTGCTCATGCACAACCGCCCCGGCCCGGACATCGTCGCCGGCAACCGCCTGATGATCCAGGGCGACCATCATTACGACTACGACGCCTTCGGCAACCTGATTCGCGAACGACGCGGTAAGGGCCATCAACTCGTCACCGAGTACCGCTACGACTGCCAGCACCGCCTGATCGGTATTAAAACGCCCAACGGCCAGACCGCCAGTTACCGCTACGACCCGTTTGGGCGGCGTATCAGCAAAACCGTCGACGGCATCACCACCGAGTTTTTCTGGCAAGGCGACAAGCTGATTGCCGAACACCATGCGGATCGGCATCGCAGCTACCTGTACGAGCCGGACAGCTTCCGTCCGCTAGCCTTGCTGGAAGGCTTCGGCCCCAAGGAAACCAAGGCCTACCACTACCAGCTCGACCACTTGGGCACCCCGCAAGAACTCACCGCCCCGGATGGCGAAATCGTCTGGTCGGCGCATTACCGTGCCTACGGGGAAATCACCCGCCTCGACATCGGAAAAGTCGACAATCCGCTGCGTTTCCAGGGTCAGTATTTCGATCAGGAAAGCGGGCTGCACTACAACCGCCATCGCTACTACAATCCGGATGTTGGTCGGTACCTGACGCCGGATCCGGTGAAGCTGGCGGGTGGGATCAATGCTTACCAGTACGTATCCAACCCGACGGGATGGGTAGATCCATTAGGGCTGAGCTCATGTCCTGGCGGAGATGGTTGCAAGCAAGCCGCCATTTCTCAACGCTCTTCGCCAAGCGTCAATGACGGAGAGCCCGCGTTACCCCAACTGACTCGTGCTGAGCGTCAGGCAAGAATTGATGAGCTTGCCGAAGCGAACGCCTATAGGCGTCTGGACGAGCTTGAGAAGGCAACGCCGGGAGCACATTTCCTGGAAAAACACGGCGCACAAACGACACTCGAGTCTCAGCTCGAACGATTAAATACCGCAAGAAACCCGACGACAGGAATTATTGAGCGCTACACATCGGGCCCAAACACAGGAGAACCTAAATACCCACCCGCTGCAACACACTATCTCAGCCATAGGGATCAGCTAAACTCGATATACCGAGCCCAGCTTATTTTTAGACGAAACGGACACGCTGCATCATTAGAACCAATGAATATGGAAAAAATTGTTGGCGAAGGATACTCAAGAGAGGGAATGGAATATAGCCAACAACGTAAAGCAAGGGTGATATTAAACAACCAAGGCCACCCAAAAACTGCATACACGGAGAAATGACCAAAATGAAAAACAAGCCTAGCATGTCAATAATCCGTGGACTACTGTTCACTTACGACATTGAAAACACTGATGACTTAGAGCGAGAGAAAATAATTGCATCAAAAGACGTAAATAATGAAAAAGAACTTGCAGATCTTTTTGACGAGTTAACCAAACCAGAATTTCTCGATTATACGAGGAGTGAGCAGGAGTGGTTCATTGCCTCGATCACACATTTCTTAGCCATCAATGACAATTTTGATGCGGTTTTCAAAAGCATGGCAACCTATTTCAGCGCACCCGTAATTAATCAGAGAAAGTTCATGCAGGTCTTATTGACATGTTTGAAAAACTACTACGACTCGCCAAGATCGGAAAATTAAGAAAGCAAGCGTATCCGGCATCTGCCTGGGTAAGTATCGAAGATTTCTAAAAAACCAGCCTCCCCACTTGCGGCAATCGAACTTGCTCGCGTTGGGCCGCGAAGCGGCCCCAATCCAGGCGATGAGGTCTTCAGGTAAATCGGCTACGACGCATTCGGCAACCTCGTCCGCGAACGACGCGGCAAAGGCCATCAACTCGTCACCGAATACCGCTACGACTGCCAGCATCGTCTGATCGGTATTAAAAAACCCAACGGCCAGACCGCCAGCTACCGCTACGACCCGTTCGGTCGCCGCATCAGCAAAACCGTCGACGATGTAACCACTGAGTTTTTCTGGCAAGGCGACAAACTCATCGCCGAACACCACGCGGATCGGCATCGCAGCTATCTCTATGAACCAGACAGCTTTCGCCCGCTGGCGCTGCTGGAAGGCTTCGGCCCCAAGGAAACCAAGGCCTACCACTACCAGCTCGACCACTTGGGCACCCCGCAAGAACTCACCGCCCCGGATGGCGAAATCGTCTGGTCGGCGCATTACCGTGCCTACGGGGAAATCACCCGCCTCGACATCGGAAAAGTCGACAATCCGCTGCGTTTCCAGGGTCAGTATTTCGATCAGGAAAGCGGGCTGCACTACAACCGCCATCGCTACTACAATCCGGATGTTGGTCGTTACCTGACGCCGGATCCGGTGAAGCTGGCGGGTGGGATTAACACATACCAGTACGTGCCAAACCCTATGGGTTGGGTGGACCCCCTTGGGCTAAATGCTAATTGCACTGGTTCAGTAAAGAAAAATCCAACCTGCGCTATACATGTTGAACCTGACGTACCTGACGTATCTCGTAAAGGAGCGTTCCGCGAAGCAAAAAGAGACGCCAATATACCGATGGCACAACAACCTGATGTAATTACCGCCCCAAGATCTGGTGCAAAAAGACAATACAGCATTGTGAAAATGTCAGACATAAATGGAAAAGCCATTTTAGATAGCTCACACGAGGGTCTACCAATATACGAGGGCCGATGGGTCCAAAGTGTTAATACAAGATCATTCGGCTGGGCATAAATTCGGTACTCCAAACGGAGTTGGAGATCAAGGCGCTCACTTCAATTTGCGTCCATTTGATACACCTCGAACCGGCAGCGTCCCGGGAACAAAAGACCATTACATATTCAAGGATAAAAAATGAAATACTGGAACAATCTTGATGGAACTATATTTTTCAACAAAGTGTTCAGTCAACCAATTGAAATCGGCAAGGTTTACATTCATTCACTGGGTATAGAGAATGATCAACCCTCTTTCGGGGTTGGTTTTGACATACCTGACTTTCCTGATGTCTTGCCTGAAAAATGGAAAAACAAAGGATATAACACGTGCAGAATTGGCCTGACCTGTTATGAAATCAGCAACTTAAAAATAGTAAATCTTCCGCGAAAAGAGATTTTCAGCATAAATATAAAGCGAGAACCCGGGTACTTTTTATTCACCGCAAAATCAAAAAACGCCTCTATTGAATTCAAAGCTAAGTGGCTTTCCATGGAAGGTCCGACAGTTTATATAAATCATCCAGAACCAGGAGACTGTAATTGGTCAGACGATACTCTATAAAAATCAAAAGCGTGATTTACACAATCGATCTCTATGAATGCTATAGCAAACGCCAATTCGCCGCCCCGCCCGCCCCCGCCTAAACTCTGTTCAAGTTGTTTCAACGGACAGAGGATTCATCATCATGGGCAAACGTCACCCCAATCTCCCCGCCTGGCAATGGCGTCACTACCCGCAGAACCATCAGCACCCGACCAATCTGGCGTTGCACCTGATTGCCGTGCCGCTGTTCATCATTGGGTTTCTGTTGATTGTATCCGGGGTGTTCAGCCTGAGCCTGGCCAGTTTTGCCGTCGGTGTGGTCGGTATCCTGGCTGGCCTGGCGTTGCAGCGTCATGGTCATAGCCTGGAAGCCCAGGCCAGTGAACCGTTCAGTGATCGTAAAGATGCGGTCCAACGCCTAGTGGTCGAGCAGTTCGTGACCTTTCCGCGCTTTGTGTTGAGCGGTGGCTGGTGGCGCGCCTGGCGGCAGCGCCACAGGCATTGAGATCAGGCGAAGACCACCACGGTCTGGCGGCTGATGGCGATGAGTTCGCCGGTCGGGCTCCATAGGGCGGCGGCGGCATGGCCGTAGCCATCGCGGGCGTGCTCGATATTGACGTAATACTGGCACCAGTCGAGGGTCGTGAGGTCTTGCAACGGCTGGATGAATTCGATGGTCCAGGTCAGGGTGCTACCCGGTGCCGGCTTTTTCAGGTGCGGCAGCAACGCAGGGGGCCAGGCGTCGACCAGGGCAAGGATATGCGCCTCCGTCAGCGGCTCTTCCTTCACATCGCCGCGCAACCGTACCCAACCGCCCATGTCGCGGGATTTATTACCGGTAAAGGGTAAGCCGCCGACGCTCCAGCGCATCGCCAGATGGCGCATGAATTCCGGGGTGACGCCCTTGATATAAGGCAGTTCCTGGCACTCATCCCAGTGCTTGAACACCGGCGGCGCTTCGCTTTCGACCGCGATTTCCGACTCACGGGCCCCACCGAAACTGGCCTGTACCAGTGTCGCCACTTCACCGTTCTGCACCACACGGCCAAGCAATTGGTTGACGGCTTTGCCTTCGCGCAGCACTTCGACTTGATAACTGGCGGGGACGTCCGGCGCTACCGGGCCAACAAAGGTGATTGCCAGCGACCGTAAAGGACGATCCGCGGGCACTTGGGCACGCAGGGCTTCGTATTGCAATGCGGCGACCAGGCCACCAAAGGTCGCACGGCCCTGGGCCCATTCGGCGGGGATGGTGACATCCAGCGGGTTGCTGCGGGCGGCGTCGAGCAAGTCACTAAAGCGCATGGCGGTCTCACATCAAAGGGAACAGATGAGGGATCTTAACCATCAGGCCAGTCAGGTACAGCGCCTATTCCGGCCAAAAGCCGGACCGGCTTAGAAACAATCAGCGCTGAGTTTATCCAGCACTCGATCCGCCCGCCCTTCCGCCTTGGCCATGGTGCGATGCCATACGGCAACACAAGGTTGCAGATCAGCCTGGTGTTCAGCCTGGGCCAACCACTGCCAGCAGTCATGCCAATCCCCCAGGGCGCCCTGGGCTTTTTTCAGGTGCGACATGGCGTTGGCGGGCAATTTATCCAACTCGGGATAGGCCTCGGCGGCGTAGCGCACGCGCTTGATCAGCAAGCGGAGGCGATGGCGATCATGGCCCGGATCCTTCAGGGCCTTATCGAGTGCCTGCCATTGCTTGGCCAGACGCTTTTCGATGCGTGGGCGCAGGCCTTTGAGCAACTTCTGGTGCTCAGAAGCACGGATGAAACGCGGGAAGGCGTCGAGGATCAGCAGCAAGTGCGCAAGTTCCGGGCTTTGCGCCACCTGACGATAGGCCTCGGGTTGCAGGCGCAGTCGTCGGTTTGCGGGCTCATGATGGCCGTGCAGGTGCAAATACGCCGCCAGCACCTCGCGGTCGCGTAGCGGCGTAGTCAATTGGCCGACCGTGCTGGCCGCCAATTCAAGCTGCTCCACCCCTGGCAAGCCGCGCAAGGGGCGCAATAGGCTGCGCAGACGACGCACAGTGGTGCGCAGGTCATGCAGGGCTTCATCGTCGGTGACGGCGGCAAGGCGAGCCTGGCAGCTCAGTAACCCTACTTCCAGGCCAATGACCTGAGCGACTAACTGATCGACCAAAGCTGACATCCTGCCCCCACTACCTGATGAGAAATCCTACTCGCTGCTACAGGTCAACGCCCGGCGCGAGACTCACGAATATAGAACCGCGCTTTCTCGGCCTTGTTGGAGCAGCCTTCAAACGCTTCAAATTGCTGCTGGGTCTTGGCGCCTGTCAACAAAGACAGTGCCTTAGAGTAGCTCACGGTGCCGGCAAAGCCTTCAGCCTTGGCCAGGTCAAGTTCTTTCCAGGCGGCGTCCAACTGGCTGCCGCAACTGTCGCGGTAGGCGGTTTTCCCGGCGCAACCAGCCAGGGCCAACACGATCACAGGCACACACATCCAGGCTTTCATCAATGACACCTCAAAAAGAAAAAACAGTCGTACGTTGTAGACGTTGCCTACAGGGAAAAGTGCCTGTCCTTAGCCTGAAATCGATAGTACCTATTGACCAGAGCATACCCGAGCAGCAGCGCTATCCTGGAAAAATATTGCAGGCTCCCACGAATATTGAAGCCGGCCTCTCATGGGTGCATTGTGGGCACCTGCCTTGGGGAGGACATGGACCATGAAGAAACGTGTTGCCTTGGTGCTGGGTTCCGGTGGAGCCCGGGGCTACGCCCATATCGGGGTGATCGAGGAAATCGAGCGGCGCGGCTACGACATCGCCTGTATCGCCGGCTGTTCAATGGGAGCGGTAGTGGGCGGCATTTACGCCGCTGGCAAGCTGGATGAGTATCGAAACTGGATTGAAAGCCTCGACTACCTCGACGTGTTGCGCCTGGTCGACGTGAGCTTCCGCCTGGGCGCCATTCGTGGCGAGAAAGTCTTCGGGCAGATCCGCAAGATCGTCGGCGAGATCAATATCGAAGAACTGCGCATCCCCTACACCGCAGTCGCCACCGACCTTACCAACCAGCAGGAAATCTGGTTTCAGGAAGGCTGCCTGCACCAGGCCATGCGCGCCTCGGCGGCGATTCCCAGCCTGTTCACCCCGGTGATGCAAGGCAACCGCATGCTCGTGGACGGCGGCCTGCTCAACCCGCTGCCCATCGTGCCGGTGGTGTCGAGCCACTGTGACTTGATCATCGCGGTCAACCTCAACGCCACCAATCAGAAGCACTACCAGTTGCCGGTGATCCAACGCCCGCCCGCGTTCAAGAGCCGCTTCAACAACCTGGCGAGATCACTCGGTTCGCACCTGCCCTTTCGTCGTAAGCAGGCCGAACAACTGATGAAACTCGAGCAGGAGGCGTTGGAAGCGCAGGCGGCGGAGATCAACCCGTGGCTGGAATCTGCCGAGCCGGAATCCCAACAACCCGCCGCGGCACCGGAAAAGCCCGGCGCACCGAAGTCGGCAACCGGGTCGTTCATCATTGATAACGTCGGCCCGGCTTCGCTGCTGGACCTGATCAACCAGAGCTTCGAGGTGATGCAGACGTCGTTGGCGCAGTACAAGATCGCCGGCTACCCGCCCGACGTGCTGATCAACGTGCCGAAGCGGGTGTGCCGGTTTTTCGAGTTCTACAAAGCGCCGGAATTAATCGCCCTGGGGCGGGAAATTGCCAGTGATACGTTGGATCGCTATGAAAGTGAGCAACGCTGAAACAGGCGCGTCACTAACGCCGTTGTGGCGAGCGGGCTTGCCACAACAAGCCCGCTTGCCACAGAGAAGCACCTGAGATCTATCCGCCCAACAACCGATACCCCACCCCTGCCTCGGTCACGATAAACCGTGGCTGGGTCGGGTCATCCGCCAGCTTCTGGCGCAGGTGTCCCACGACGATGCGCAGGTAGTGGCTGTCCTCGGTATGGGTCGGCCCCCAGATATCCTTGAGCAATTGCTGCTGGGTAATCACCCGCCCAGGGTGCCGTGCCAGTTGCGCCAGCACCGCGTACTCCTTGCGCGTCAGCGCTACTTCAGCGCCGTCCAGCAGCACCCGGCGATAGGCCAGGTCCACCGTCAGCGGGCCAAAACGCAAGGCCGCTTCCTGGGCTTCCCCCGCTGGCGCCTGGCGTAGCAATGCACGCACCCGGGCGAGAAACTCCTGGATGCCAAAGGGTTTGGTCACATAGTCATTCGCACCGCCATCCAGGGCCTCGACCTTTTGCCCCTCGCTGGCCCGCACCGACAGCACCAGCACCGGCACCGTCGACCACTCGCGAAATTCACGCAGCACCTGCTGGCCGTCCATGTCGGGCAGGCCAAGATCGAGGACCAGGAGGTCCGGCTTGTTCAACGCTGCGTGGGCCAGGCCTTCGTTGCCGGTACCGGCTTCGATCACTTTGTAGCCCTGGGAGGCCAGGCTGATGCGCAGGAATTTGCGGATCTGCGGTTCGTCATCAATGACCAAAATCGTCGCGGTCTGGCTCATGGCTTCCAATCAAAATCCGTGAAGAAAACAGGGTAGCTCATGCCTCGCGCTCCAGGCCAGGCTGTGTCGGTAAAGGCAGGAACAAGGTGATGCAGGTGCCACGCCCGTCAATGCCGTCGGCCACGCTGATATGCCCACCGTGGGCGCCGACCATGCCCTGGCAGATTGCGAGGCCCAGGCCCGTGCCCTGCCCGCCTCGATCACCGCGTGCTGCGGTGTAGAACATATCGAAGATCTTTGCGCGCTCATCCTCGGGAATGCCGGGGCCTTCGTCGGCCACAGCGAAGAACAGCTGGTTATCGGCAACGCCGGCGCTCAGTTGCAAACGCCCTTGCGGCGGCGAAAAACGCGCGGCGTTTTCCAGCACATTCACCAACGCCTGCTCGATCAACGCGGCATGCACATACAACAATGGCAACTCGGGCGGTACGTCGGTACTCACCTGCAACGGCGCCAGCACTGCACGCAGACGGCCGAGGGCGCTGCCGACGATATCACCCGGCGACACCCAATCCCGCGCCAGCTTCAACGCACCGTGGCCGAGGCGGGTCATGTCCAGCAGGTTCTGAATGTAACGGTCAAGACGCTCAGCCTCATCGCGAGTGCCTTCAAGCAATTCGCGACGATCCTCCAGCGGGATCGCTTCACCGAGTGCCAGCAAGCTGTCGATGCTGCCACGCATGGAGGTCAGCGGCGTGCGCAAATCATGGGACACCGACGCCAGCAAGGCGCTGCGCAGTTGCTCGGTTTCGCCGTGCAACCTTGCAGACTCCAACTCCTGGGCCAGTTGCGCCCGCGCCAGCGCCTGGGCCAATGGCTGGCTCAAGGCGGTGAGCAGGCGACGGCGTTGGCCACTCAATTCCAGGCCCGGTTTGGGGCTGACCCCCAGCAAACCCAGCGGGCCTTCTTCGCCCGACAACGGCCACCACCACCAACGTCCGAACGGCAGGGTCCCGGTGCCCATGCCCGCTGGTTGGTCATGTTGCCAAGCCCAATCGGCAGCAGCACGCTCGGCTTCGGTAAGCGTCAGCGGGCCGCCGGTCTCGATTGTCCAACCGCCTTGGCCATCACGATTGACCAGGCACAGGTCCAGGTCGTTCCAGCCTTCCAGGTGATGTGCGGCAGCACTGATCACCGCCTGGCGATCGGTGGCGGCCGTGAGTTTGCGCGACAGGTCGAGCAGCTCGCTGGTTTCTTCCTGGGTGTCGCGCAACGCCTGCAACTGGCGGCGCTGGCGCGCAGCCAGGTTGCCGGTCAGCGCCGCCATCAACAGGAAGAACAACAGGGTCAGTACGTCTTCTTCACGCTGGATGGCGAAGGAAAAATTCGGCGGGATAAACAGGAAATCATAGGTCAGGAACGACAACGCCGCACACACCAGCGACGGCCCCAGGCTGCTACGCACTGCCACCAGCAATACCGCCGCCAGGAACACCAGCGAGATGTTCGGCAGCGGCAAGGCGCTGGACACCGCCCAGGCCACCGCCGCCGCGACCACCGTGGCCAAAACCGCCAGTGCGTAGTCGAACCACACTAGCCCGCGTACATCCGGCAAGCGCGGCGGCGCCGGGATATCGTCGCTGTCGAGGACGTTGATTTCCAAACCTCGCGCATTACGCAACAAACGCGCCGCCAGGCCGCCGCCGAACAAGCGACGGCGCCAACGCATCCGCGACTGCCCCACCAGCAGCAGACTGGCGCGGCGTTCGGCGGCGTGCTGGATCAGCGTCTTGGCCACCTCCCCTGCGCGCAGCAACACCACCTCGCCGCCCAGTCGCTCGGCCAACTGCTGGGCATTTTGCAGGCGCAGCCGCGACTGCTCGTCCCGCGCACGACCGTTATCGATATGCACCAGGCTCCACGGCAAATGGCGGCGCTGGGCAACCCGACTGGCATGGCGCACCAGGCGCTCGGCCTGGGCATCGCCATCCACGCCGACCAGCAAGCGCCCACGCACCGCCGGCGCGGCTTGGCCGAGCTGGCGATAGCCTTGGGCCAAATCGTCATCGACGTGGGCGGCGGCGGTTTGCATGGCCAACTCGCGCAAGGCCATCAGGTTGGTCTGGGTGAAGAACGCATCGATGGCCGCCCGCGCCTGCTCAGGCACATAGACCTTGCCGTCGCGCAGGCGCTCCAGCAGCTCGCGGGACGGCAGGTCGATCAGCAGCAGTTCGTCGGCCTCTTGCAGCACCCAGTCCGGCAGGGTTTCACGCACTTGCACGCCGGTGATGCCGCGTACCTGGTCGTTGAGGCTTTCCAGGTGCTGGACGTTGACCGTGGTAAATACGTTGATGCCGGCAGCGAGCAGTTCCTGGATGTCTTGCCAGCGCTTTTCGTGACGGCTGCCGGGGGCGTTGCTGTGGGCCAATTCGTCGACCAGCACCAGCTTGGGCTTGGCGGCGAGCAGGCCGTCGAGGTCCATTTCTTCGAGCATCACGCCACGGTATTCGCTGCGCAGCAACGGTTGCTGCGGCAGGCCGCTGAGCAAGGCTTCGGTCTCGGCACGGCCGTGGGTTTCGACCACACCGGCGATCAGCTTCACGCCCTGTCGCAGTTGCGTGTGCGCGGCCTGGAGCATGGCGTAGGTCTTGCCCACACCCGGCGCGGCGCCAAGGAAGACTTTGAGCCGGCCACGGCCGTCCCGGGGCAGATCGGCTAACAGGGCATCGGCGCGGCCGGAGTCGCTCATGCTCGGGGTTCCTTCAGATGTTTATGGGTTGCGCCCCAGGCTGTCATCGCAGGCAAGCCCACTCCCACATTTGGAATGCATTCCCCTGTGGAAGCTGGCTTGCCTGCGATGGCGGCGCCACTGCCTACAACTTTTCCAGGGCCATATTCAGCGCCAGCACATTCACCACCGGCGGGCCTACCAGCGGGCTTTCGATGTGTTCATCGAGCAAACGCTGCAAAGTCGACACCGGCACATTCCGCGCCGCCGCCACCCTTGCCAGTTGATAGGCAATCGCCTGGGGTGGCAAGTGTGGATCAAGACCGCTGCCAGAGGTAGTCAGCGATGCCAGAGGCACCGGCCCTTGGCTCGGCACCAACTGTTTACTCGCGTCATCGAAGATACGCGTCGCCAGCGCCGGGTTGCTGGGGCCGAGGTTACTGGCGCTGCTGGAGACCGTCGCAAACGCGCCGGCCGATGGGCGCGGATGGAACCAGCTGGCACCGGTAAAGTCCTGGGCAATCAGGCTGGAGCCACGCACCTTGCCGCTGTCGTCGCGCACCAGGCTGCCATTGGCCTGGTTCGGGAAAGCCACTTGGGCGACACCAGTCACCACCAGTGGGTAAGCGACGCCGGTGATCAGGGTCATGAGCACCAGCAGGCTCAGGGCCGGGCGGATCATGTTGGACATTTCGGATTCCTCAAGTCGGTCATTGCAACCTGTGGGCACCCGTCGGGCGCCCACAGGAATCGGGTCAAACCAGGTGCAACGCAGTCAGCAGCATGTCGATCGCCTTGATGCCCACGAACGGCACCAGAATCCCGCCCAGCCCATAGATCAGCAGGTTGCGCCGCAGCAATGCCGCCGCGCTCGCTGCCTGTACGCGCACACCGCGCAGCGCCAGGGGGATCAGCACCACGATGATCAGCGCGTTGAACACGATGGCCGAAAGGATCGCGCTCTGCGGGCTCTGCAAGTGCATCACGTTGAGCACGCCCAGTTGCGGATAGATCGAGGCGAACAGCGCCGGCAGGATCGCGAAGTACTTGGCCACGTCGTTGGCGATGGAAAAGGTGGTCAATGCGCCACGGGTCACCAGCAATTCCTTGCCGATCTGCACCACGTCCAACAGCTTGGTCGGGTCGCTGTCGAGGTCGACCATGTTGGCGGCCTCGCGCGCAGCCTGGGTGCCATCGTTCATCGCCATGCCGACGTCCGCCTGGGCCAGCGCCGGGGCGTCGTTGGCGCCGTCGCCGCACATCGCCACCAGGCGACCATCATTTTGCTCATGACGGATGCGGGCGAGTTTTTTCTCCGGGGTGGCTTCGGCCAGTACGTCGTCCACGCCCGCTTCAGCGGCAATCGCGGCGGCGGTCAACGGGTTGTCGCCGGTGACCATCACGGTACGGATTCCCAGTTTGCGCAGCTCGGCGAAACGCTCACGGATGCCCGGCTTGACCACGTCCTTCAGGTGGATCGCGCCGAGCAACTTGCCGTCGGCACACACCAGCAACGGGGTGCCGCCGCTCTGGGCGATCTTGTCGATTTCCCGCGACAGCGCAGGCTGCAAATCGCGACGTTGTTGACCGATGAAGGCCAGCAGCGAATCCACCGCGCCTTTGCGGAACACACGGCCCTGGTAGTCGACACCGGACAAGCGGGTTTCAGCACTGAACGGCACGGCCGTCAGTTCGTCTGCGGTCGGCTCGGCTTGAGGGTGCAAGGCGCGCAGGTATTCAACGATGGATTTACCTTCCGCCGTATCATCGGCCAGGGAGGCGAACAATGCGCCTTCGGCCACTTCCTTGCCACTGACGCCAGGCGCCGCGACCACCGCCGCACAGCGACGGTTACCGAAGGTGATGGTGCCGGTCTTGTCCAGCAGTAACACATGCACGTCGCCCGCTGCTTCCACGGCACGCCCGGACTTGGCGATCACGTTGAGGCGCACCAGGCGGTCCATGCCGGCGATGCCGATCGCCGACAGCAAGCCGCCAATAGTTGTAGGAATCAGCGTCACCAGCAGTGCGACCAGGAACACCAACGGCAAGCTGCCGCTGGCGAAATGGGCGAACGGCTGCAGGGTTACCACCACCAACAGGAAGATCAGGGTCAGGCCGATCAGCAGGATATCCAACGCGACTTCGTTGGGGGTTTTCTGGCGCTTGGCGCCTTCCACCAGGGCGATCATGCGGTCCAGGGTCGACTCACCGGGGTTGGCGGTGATACGAATCAGCAGCCAGTCAGACACCAGGCGGGTGTTGCCGGTGACGGCTGAACGGTCACCACCGGACTCACGGATCACCGGTGCCGATTCACCGGTAATGGCCGCTTCGTTGACAGCCGCAATGCCTTCGATGACCTCGCCGTCACCGGGGATCATTTCCCCGGCGGCAACGCGCACCACATCGCCTTTGCGCAGGCTGGTGGCCGGCACGACCTTGAAGCTGCCATCGGCCTCCTTGCGGCGTGCGCTGAGGCCTTCGCTGCCGGCCTTGAGGCTGTCGGCGCGGGCCTTGCCACGCCCTTCGGCCAGGGCTTCGGCGAAGTTGGCGAACAGCACGGTGAACCACAGCCACACGGCGATTTGTACGGCGACAAACGTGGGCACGGTGGTGTCGGGCACGAAGCACAGCACAGTGGTGAGGATCGCGGTCAGTTCGACCACCAGCATCACCGGCGAGCGTTGCAGTTGGCGCGGGTCCAGCTTGACGAACGCCTGGACCAGCGCCGGGCGCCACAGAGCCGAGATGGCGGTTTTGGCAGGCTCCTGGGTTTTGACCGGGGCCGCATTTTTTGCAGGCATATTCATGTTCATATCGCCTCTTAGAAGCCCATGCTCAAGTGTTCAGCAATGGGACCCAGCGCCAGCGTTGGCAGGAAAGTCAGGCCGCCCACCAGCAGAATGGTCACGGTCAACAGGGTCACGAACAGCGGGCCATGGGTCGGGAAGCTGTTCTGGCCGATCGGTGCGGTCTTCTTCATCGCCAGGCTGCCGGCCAGGGCCAGGACCGGGAGGATGTAGCCGAAGCGGCCGATCAACATGCCCAGGCCCAGCATCAGGTTATGGAACGGTGTGTTGGCGCTGAAGCCACCGAAGGCCGAGCCGTTGTTGGCACTCGCCGAGGTGTAGGCGTAGAGCAACTGGCTGAAGCCGTGGGGGCCAGGGTTGCTGATGGCACTGGCCGGGCCAGGCAGGCTGGCGGCAATGGCGCCGAGCACGAGCACACCCACCGGCATCACCAGCAGGGTCACCACCAGCAATTGCACTTCCTTGGCCTGCAGCTTCTTGCCCAGGTATTCCGGGGTGCGGCCGATCATCAGGCCGGCGAGAAACACCGCGATCAACACGTTGAGCAACATGCCGTACATGCCGGCGCCGACGCCGCCGAAGATCACTTCGCCGACCATCATGTTGACCAGTGCGACCATGCCGCTGAGTGGATTGAGGCTGTCCTGCATGCCATTGACCGAGCCATTGGATGCCGCTGTCGTCGTCACCGACCACAGCACCGTACCGGCGGTGCCGAAGCGTGCCTCCTTGCCTTCCAGTGGCGCAGTCTGCTCCACGGCCGGATTGTTCAGGGTCGGGTTGGGCTGGTATTCGGCCCACAGCGAGGTCGCGCCGCCGATGATGAACAACGCCAGCATGCAGCCGAGGATCGCGCGGCTCTGACGCAGGTCTTTCACGTAATGGCCGAAGGTGAACACCAGCGCCACGGGGATCAGGATGATTGACGCCACTTCGAACAAGTTTGCCCAAGCGGTAGGGTCTTCAAACGGATGCGCCGAGTTGACACCGAAGAAGCCACCGCCGTTGGTGCCCAACTGCTTGATCGCAATCTGACTGGCGGCCGGGCCCAGGGGGATCACTTGATCCACACCCTGCAGGGTCACGGCATCCACGTAATGGGCGAAGGTCTGCGGTACGCCCTGCCACACTAGGAACAACGCCAGCACCAGGCATAACGGCAGCAGGCCGTAGAGGGTGGCGCGGGTCATGTCGACCCAGAAGTTGCCCAGGGTCTTGGTGGATTTGCGACCGATCCCACGGCAAAGCGCGACCAGCACTGCCAGACCCGTCGCCGCGCTGACAAAGTTCTGCACGGTCAGGCCGGCCATCTGGCTGAGGTAGCTCAGGGACGCCTCGCCACTGTAGGACTGCCAGTTGGTGTTGGTCATGAAACTGACCGCGGTGTTGAAGGCCAGGGTCCATTCCTGCCCCGGCAATTTCTGCGGGTTCAGTGGGAGGTAGTCCTGGAACAACAGGATCGCGAACAGCAGCAAAAAGCCCGCGAGGTTGAAGGCGAGCAAGGCAAGCATGTACTTCTGCCAGCTTTGCTCCTGATGCTCGTCCACGCCCGACAGGCGATAACAGGCGCGCTCCACGGGACCGAACACCGGCGTAAGCCAGGTGCGCTGCCCTTCCATTACTTTGTAATAGAACCGCCCCAGGAACGGGGCCGGCACCAGCACCACGGCAAAGAAGGCAATGATCAGCCAATAGTCATAACTGTGCATGGCCAGCTCCTAGTTCCGATCCGCGCGTAACAGCGCAACCAGCAGATAAATGAACAGCGCCACGGCCAATAGCAGTGACACCCCGTCCAGAACGCTCATGGAAGTCTCTCCGTTTAGCGGCGAGTGCCGCGTGTGGGGCAATTGTCGGCAGGAGTGGCGTAAAGGAACGAGAGCGAGGGGGTGGGCGGGGCGTAAAGACGGCGTAAAGAGTGGGTTTATGCGGGGTTTACAGGGAGGGTTGTGCTGGATTGGAGGGCCTCATCGGGGGCAAGCTGAACTGGTCAAGTAATCTTGGACACCGATTAAGGTTCATGCCGCCAACCTTTCCTTCGCGACCGGCGACCGGTAGTCGTTGTAGCTGTGAGGCCTGCTGATGTTGTAGCGCGAGACATAGCGCTGCACATCTGCCCGGGCCTCATGCTCCAGTTTGTAGCCCGTTTCAGGAACCCACTCGGATTTCAAACTACCAAAGAAACGCTCCATCGGGGCGTTGTCCCAGCACTCGCCTTTACGGCTCATACTTTGCCTAAACCCATGCTTCACAAGCGCGTTTCGGAATTTATGGCTGGTGTACTGGCAACCTTGGTCAGAGTGAAACAACACATCCTCGGGATGGCCGCGTAGCTCAACTGCCATGCGTAGTGCCTCGCAGGTCAGGTTGGCATCCGAAATCATCGAGAACGACCAGCCTACGATCCTGCGAGCGTACAGATCCAGAACGGCGGCGAAGTACATCCAACGCTTGCCGACCTTGATGTACGTTACGTCGCCACACCACACCTGATTAACCGCCGTCACATCAAATTTCCGCTTGAGCACATGCGGCGCCACCAAGGCCTCCACGCCCGGCGACTTGTACTTATGGCGCCTGCGCTGACGACTAGCGATGCCAGCCTCGCGCATCAAATTGCGAGCCATGTAACGTCCGACACGATGTCCTTTGGCTTGCAGCTCCTTGGACAAGGTACGTGCGCCCGCCGACTCTCTCGACGCCTTGTGGTGCCTGACCAGCGCGGCTTTGAGCTTTTCCCGCTCAGGATTTGCTCTGCCCTGGCGCTGGCGCCAGGCATAGAAGCTGCTGCGGTTAACCCCGAACGCCCGGCAACACCTTTTAACGCCGTACTGCTCGTCCAGCTCATCGATCAGCGTGAATGATCTTTGGCGTCCAAAAGCAGGAGAGCACTGGCCTTTTTTAAGATTTCAATGTCCAGGTCTTTCTCCCTGAGCAGGGCTTTGAGTCTCTGGATCTCTCGTTGATCAGCGGTAATTGCCTTGGCTCCCACCGGAGTCGAGCCCAAGCGTTCTTTTTGCACTTGATCGACCCAACGGCGCAGAGCAGTAGGACCAATATCCAGGCTGGCACAGACCTCGGTAACCGGCTGACCTTCATCCAGCACCATGCTGGCAGCCTTGAGCTTGAACTCACTCGAATAAGATTTACGCATATCCAAACACCTCAGATTTGGGCGCTATCATAGCGCCCGATTGAAGTGTCCAAAATCATTAGGCCAGTTCAAGCCCCCTCCCACACTTGGCCTGCGTACACCGGTCAACATGTGGGAGGGGGCTTGCCCCCGATGAGGCCCTGCCAGCCACCCCCGCACTTATCTGGTGCGACACCGGAAAATTTCAAACGCCAAACCATCCCCCAGACGACAGTTGCGCCGCTTTACGACACAGTTGTAAGGCATGGCATGTCCGCTGCAACACCTTGAATCATTCCAAACCGTTCAGGGAGCGCGTCACGATGAACACACAACTCAAACCCACTTTAGGCACTCTGCACTTATGGGGCATCGCCGTCGGGCTGGTGATATCCGGGGAGTACTTCGGCTGGAGCTATGGCTGGGGCGTCGCCGGGACCCTGGGCTTCCTGGTGACCTCATTGATGGTCGCCGCGATGTACACCTGTTTCATTTTCAGCTTCACCGAACTGACCACCGCGATTCCCCATGCGGGTGGTCCGTTTGCCTACAGCCGTCGCGCCTTTGGTGAGAAAGGCGGCTTGATCGCGGGGCTCGCGACCTTGATCGAATTCGTTTTCGCACCGCCCGCCATCGCCTTGGCCATCGGCGCCTACCTGAATGTGCAGTTCCCGGCGCTGGACCCCAAACACGCTGCCGTCGGTGCCTACATCGTGTTCATGGGCCTGAACATCCTCGGCGTCAAGCTCGCCGCCACCTTCGAACTGGTGGTGTGCGTGCTCGCCGTCGCTGAGTTGCTGGTGTTCATGGGCGTAGTGGCGCCCGCCTTCAGCTTCAGTAACTTTGCCCTCAATGGCTGGGCCGGTTCCGACACGTTCGGCGCACCGGCGATTGCCGGCATGTTTGCCGCAATTCCCTTCGCCATCTGGTTCTTCCTTGCCATCGAAGGCGCCGCCATGGCCGCCGAAGAAGCCAAAGATCCGAAGCGCACCATTCCAAAGGCCTACATCAGCGGCATCCTGACCCTAGTGATCCTGGCCATGGGCGTGATGTTCTTTGCCGGCGGCGTGGGTGACTGGCGCACCCTGTCCAACATCAACGACCCACTGCCACAAGCCATGAAAACCGTGGTCGGCGACAGCTCCGGCTGGTTGCACATGCTGGTGTGGATTGGCTTGTTCGGCCTGGTGGCCAGTTTCCACGGCATCATCCTCGGCTACTCGCGCCAGTTCTTCGCCCTGGCCCGCGCCGGTTACCTGCCGTCTTTCCTCGCCAAACTGTCGCGTTTTCAGACACCTCATCGCGCAATCATCGCCGGCGGCGTGGTCGGCATCGCGGCGATCTACAGCGACGGCCTGATCAACCTCGGCGGTATGACACTGAGCGCAGCGATGATCACCATGGCGGTATTCGGCGCCATCGTGATGTACATCATGAGCATGCTCAGCCTGTTCAAACTGCGCAGGACCGAACCGCTGCTGGAACGCACCTTCCGCGCGCCGGGTTACCCCATCGTGCCGGGCATTGCCCTGGTGCTGGCGGTGGTGTGCCTGGTGGCCATGGCTTGGTTCAACGCGCTGATCGGGCTGATCTTCCTGGGCTTTATGGTGGTGGGGTTCGCCTACTTCCAGATGACTGCGCAAGACCGTGCCGATGCACCGGGGGATGCGATGTTGACCGGGCTCTGATCTACTGCGAGGCAGAACGGGCCTACACTGAACTAGTAAGAAAGCCCGTCACTCAAAGCAGTTATTACCGTGGGAAAACTCTCCCGCGGCAATCTGCCTCAAGGAGAGCCTTATGCCGTGGTACGCGTGGTTGATTATGGTAGTTGCGATCGGGTCGATCGTCGGTGGACTGATGATGCTGCGTGACAGCGCCAACAAAGTGGAACTCACCGACGAACAACGCAAGCGCGTGGCCGAGCGCAACGCCCAGGCGGATGCCAAGGATGCGCAGGACCGCTGAGCCTTGGCTACTCCCAATCCGCCTTGGCAATACGCAACCCGTGCTGCCCCTTGTAGGCAGCACGTTCCGGCTGGCTCCAGCCATTGAGCAACGCATCCTCCAACGTGTAGATCTCAACCCCCAACGGACGGCATACCGTCAGCGGGTCCTGCGCCTCCGGCCCCCACATCGGCAGCGACAAATCCCCACCGGGGCACGTCGACAGCGCGCATAGCAAATCAATCTCGGCAAAGAACTCCAGGTAGTCGCCCTTCTGCGCGGGGCAGGCCTTCATGAAGTACATGTCGTCGTGATTTAGACCGGTGCACTGGAAAATATTCAGCACGTCATGCACGTCGAATTCCGTCAGACCGTGAGGCAACACCGCGCGTGTCAGGTTGGAGTGGCAATGGTGATGGAAATCCTCACCGGTCAGCATCCGATTCACATAGGGATCACAACGTGTGCCAAGCAAATCATGCAGCCGCCCGCCGTGCTCATCAATGCCGTAGCTGGCCAGGCTGTCATCGGTGATCGTCACCAAAGGCCGCAGGAATGGCAGGTTCGACCACAAGCGGTCATGGGTGCTGACATGGGCGCCCTGCAACTGCCGGGTGCGAGCCGCCCACAGGCGCTCACGGGGGTCATTGGCATTCCATACGTTGAAGTCACCCACCTGCGGGCCGACCGGCGTGGTCACACGGAACACATGCCCGGCTGGCACCTTCCACGCCCTGCCCGTACGAATCGGCACCTCAAACTGCTCGATCAGCGTGCGCTGGTCTTTTCGATCACGGATGCGCTCGTAAAACGCTGTGTCGACCTGCAACGCCCAACCTTTACTGACCTGATAAGCGGCCGGATAGTCTTTGTACATGGTGCGGATCCTCGATCAGGGGTGGTTAAACAAGGCCAGGGACAAGCGTTCCGAATCATCCAGGTAGAGGCTCATCGCCTCCCCCGCCGCCGGTTTATCCTGCCGGACCAATAACGTGTAGATCTCACGATCACGCTCCAGCCACGGCGACTGGAAGCGCCGCTCATCGGGCGCGGCGCAGAACACCAGCCGCAGCTGGGCGATGACCTGGGCAAAAAACTCATCGAACAACAGGCTGCGCATCAACCCGACGATGTGCTGGTGAAACACCAGGCTGTGGGTGGCGACCGCACGCCAGTCTTCGCGCTCGCGGGCCAGGGTGGTGGCATCGATGGCGTTCTGCATGCGCCTGGATTGATCCTCTGTCAGAGGGCCGCTCTGGGCGATGGCCTGCAGCTCCAGGGTGCGGCGCACGACAAATAAATCCCGCACTTCCTCGCGCGCGACCCGCCGGACCATCACGCCTTTATTGCGCACATAACGGGTCAACCCTTCTTGCCCAAGGCGGTGCAACGCTTCACGGATCGTATTGCGCGATGCGTTGTAGGCGTTGACCAGTTCCCCTTCGACTAATGGCATGCCTGGCAGCAATCGCCCGCCGATGATGTCGGCGCGGAGCTCCAGGGCGATCTGGTCGGCTAGAGACAAACTGAGTGTCATGGTTACCTTCACGATTGTTGAACAATCCTTAGTGGGCAGGTAATCACTTTTCATGCCAACGTGTCAGCGTGTAAAAAGATTCAAGTCGGTTAAAATGCCAGCCTGTCACTGAGGCCCACCTATGCGTTACTCATCCGACCACAAAGCCAAGACCCACCAACGCATCATCAAGGAAGCCTCGGTACGCTTTCGTCGCGACGGGATCGGCGCGACCGGCTTGCAGCCGTTGATGAAAGCCCTGGACTTGACCCATGGCGGTTTCTACGCGCACTTCAAATCCAAGGACGAACTGGTGGAAAAGGCGCTGCAAGCCGCGGCTGCCGAGCTGGATGCGCATTGCGAGATACTGTTCAGCCAGGAACGGCCGCTGGAAGCATTCATTGATAGTTACCTGTCTGAATGGCACCTGATCTCGCCGGCTGAAGGCTGCCCATTGCCAACCATGTCTTCCGAGTTAGGGCTGAGAGGCCAACACAGCGCGACTACAGATGCTGTGCTCGGCGCAAGGCTTCAGCAGATTGAGACAGCGCTGGGGGATGGACAACGTGATGCACAAAGCCTGGTGATGATGTCGACACTGGTGGGTGCCCTTGTGCTGGCTCGAAGTGTCCAAGACTCAGCAATGGCGATGCGCATCATGGGTGTGGTGCGGGGAAGCTTGAAAACCCAGGTTTCACAAGATGAAAAAGCCGGCCAATGACCGGCCTCCCCTCATTGGATTAGTTGATGACAAGCCTATGGCGATTCTTTTCCAGCAGAGCCTTGCCGATCCCCTTAACTTCCAGCAACTCATCCACCGCAGTGAATGGACCATTGCTTTCACGATAGGCAACGATTGCTTTGGCTTTGGAGACGCCAATACCGAAGAGGTCGCGGCGCAGGGTTTCGGCGTTGGCAGCGTTGAGGTTGACCTTGGCGGCCTGATCTACCTCGTTCATCTGTATAGCGATCGGCGTTTGCGCCTCGGGTCTACTGGCAGGTGCTGCTGCGCTGGCGACGGAGAGACTTGTGAGAAAGGCAAATATAAGGGACGAGATGTAAGTGATTTGCATCGGTGACGCTCCATGACATAGTTGAGAGAGCAGCTTTTCCGAAGCTGCTTTTCTAGGGTAGGCGATGGAGGAAAGCTGTCAAAAATAAGGCAGTTACAGAGTATGTGGAAGCTCAAAACAGATGACTAATGAGCAAGAAAAATGCATGCCCGTGCGCCAATGCTCATTGACACCATGAGCACATCTACAACACTTAAAAAATAACCTCCCAGTCCTCGCATCAGGTAAAATTGGTCAGAAGCGCGAAGTCAGGTGTAAAGTACTATGTTGACTTTGACTGCAGCGAAGCGGTACGCCGCGAAAGCTCGCGAGACCACTATCAACAGCCTAATGCATAAGGTTTTGCTATGCGGCATGAAAATAGACGGTCCCTTTTGCAAGGCCGTACTTTTAATGACAATTCAGGTAAACATCTTGATTGGGACATACTCTCAGTTTTTTATTTTCCCGGAGGCTAATTAGGTCATGCGAATATCAGCTCTCCAAGCTTTTAGCCAAGCAGATCAATGATTATGACTGCGCACAATCTTAGATTAGAAATGGGATGAAACGCCGCGAAATGGAGGGACTATTACGAAGTAAATTTACATCGACAAAATATAGACTTACGTACGCCCTCTATAAGGCCTTCGAGTTTAAAAAACGGACCGCCTGAACTAGAAACCATCGAGTAAGTTCAGACAAATCCAGCCACTAAATCCAAAATACAATTATGGAAGAGAACATGACTAAAAAAGCACTTATTACTGGCATCACAGGACAAGATGGTGCTTACCTTGCTGAACTTTTGCTGAGCAAAGGTTATGAGGTACACGGGATAAAGCGACGCAGTTCGTTATTTAATACTGCCCGAATTGATCACCTGTTCCACGACGTACACGACAAAGGTCACCCTTTTTTCCTCCATCATGGAGACATGACTGACTCATCCAGCTTGACTCGTATCATTCAAAAAGTTCAACCAGATGAAATTTACAACCTTGCAGCACAAAGCCATGTTGCCGTTTCGTTTGAAGAACCAGAATACACCGCAAACTCTGACGCACTCGGCTCCCTGAGAATTCTGGAAGCCATTCGAATTCTTGGCCTCGAGAAAAAAACTCGCTTCTATCAAGCCTCCACCTCAGAACTTTATGGCCTGGTTCAAGAAACTCCCCAGAAAGAAACCACCCCGTTTTATCCGCGTAGCCCTTACGCGGTCGCCAAGCTCTATGCGTACTGGATTACCGTCAATTACCGTGAAGCCTATGGAATCTACGCTTGCAACGGTATTCTCTTTAACCACGAAAGCCCGATTCGCGGTGAGACTTTTGTTACTCGCAAAATCACCCGCGCACTCTCCCGCATCAAGCTTGGCCTGCAAGAGTGCCTCTATCTGGGCAATATGGACTCACTTCGAGACTGGGGACACGCCAAAGACTATGTCGAGATGCAGTGGCTGATGCTTCAACAGGAAAAACCTGAAGATTTCGTAATCGCAACCGGTGTGCAATACAGCGTACGAGACTTTGTAAACGCTGCAGCCAAAGAACTAGGTATCACCATCACTTGGAAAGGTGAAGGTGAGGATGAAAAAGGCTACAACGAAGTCGGTAAATGCATTGTAGCAGTGGATCCCCGCTACTTCCGCCCAACCGAAGTTGAAACTCTATTGGGGGATGCATCCAAAGCTAAAGAGAAACTTGGATGGACTCCGAAAATCACGTTTGAAGAGCTTGTCAAGGAAATGGTACGTGAGGATCTGAAAAGTGCTGAACGGGATGAGCTGATCAAAAAGCATGGATACACAACCTTCAGCTACAACGAATAACTCTATTTGGCAATCTACCAGATGAATAAGATGCGAATATTGTTGACGGGCGGCGGCGGGATGGTCGGGCGCAATCTCCTCGAGCACCCCTGCATTGAAGACTTTGAAGTTCTTGCTCCGCGTAGTAGCGAACTGGACTTACGTGATTTCAACGCAATTCAAAAGTATCTATCTGAGTCCAAGCCCGACTTGATCATTCATGCGGCCGGAAAAGTGGGTGGTATCCAAGTGAACATCAGAGAGCCTGTGGGGTTTCTGCTGGACAACCTTGATATGGGCAGAAACATTGTATGGGCTAGCCGTCAAGCAGGCGTAAAGCGCCTAATAAACCTAGGTAGTTCCTGCATGTACCCGCGCAATCATTCCGAGCCTCTCAGCGAAGAAATGATTTTAAAGGGCGAACTGGAACCGACTAATGAAGGCTATGCATTAGCAAAAGTTACTACAGCACGCCTTTGCGATTACATCACACGCGAAGACTCGAGCTTTCAATACAAGACTCTGATTCCTTGCAATATTTATGGTCGTTTTGACAAGTTCGACCCTGCGCACTCACACCTGCTACCCGCGATTATACATAAGATTCACACAGCGAAGATAAACAATGATTCAAATGTCGAAATATGGGGTGACGGGACTGCCCGACGTGAGTTCATGTATAGTGGAGACTTGAGCGACGCCATTATGCAGGCATTACGGAAATTCGATTCCCTGCCCCTGAACATGAACGTGGGTCTTGGGCAGGATCACTCAATCAATGAGTACTATCACGCTGTAGCTGCAGTTATGGGATACAGCGGTCAATTCGTACATGACACTACCAAGCCGGTAGGGATGGCGCGCAAACTCGTGAATATTGAGCGTCAGACACTGTGGGGTTGGAAGCCGCACCATACCCTGCAAGAGGGTATTGAAAAGACCTACAGCTATTATATGGAGCATCAACAATGAGTATTAATTTTCCGCTAGCCGCTTCTTCTTGGGAAAAAGAAGAACTCGACGCAATGCAACGCGTTATAGCCACCGGCATGTTTACAATGGGCGAAAATGTAAAAGCATTTGAACAAGACTTTGCGCAGTTTGTAGGCAGTAAACATTGTGTAATGGTTAATTCTGGCTCGTCCGCAAACCTCTTGATTATCGCCGCTCTTTTTTACACTAAAAACGCCGACTTAAAACTGCAACGCGGCGATGAAATCATTGTACCGGCCGTTTCGTGGAGTACCACTTACTACCCGCTTTACCAGTACGGCTTGAAGATTAAGTTCGTTGACATTGATCTCCAAACCTTAAACTACGACCTTGAACAGCTTAAACTCGCTGTCACCGATAAGACCCGCGCCATTATGGCCGTAAACCTTCTTGGCAATCCGAATGATTTCGCACGCATTCAAGAGATCATCGGTAAGCAGAAGATTGTCCTGATTGAAGATAACTGCGAGTCGATGGGAGCATCTTACAACGGAAAACAAGCTGGCACCTTCGGTATTATGGGTAGCTTCAGTTCCTTCTTCAGCCACCACATTTCGACGATGGAGGGAGGTCTGATCGTAACCGATGACGAAGAGCTGTATCAGATCCTGCTCTCCCTGCGAGCCCATGGCTGGACTCGAAACCTGCCTAAGCAAAACTTAGTATGCAGCGATAAGAGTGATGATTCGTTCGAAGAGTCATTTCGCTTCGTTTTACCCGGTTACAATGTTCGGCCGCTTGAACTGGAGGGCGCACTAGGTGTGGAGCAGGTAAAACGCCTGCCCACTCTAATTCAGGAGCGACGTAAGAATGGTGCTCTTCTACAAGCAGCAATGAAAGACCACCCGGAAATCATCATTCAACGAGAGATTGGCGAATCCAGTTGGTTTGGTTTCAGCTTGGTGATACGCCCGGGAAGCAAGTTGACACGCAAGTCACTTGTTGAAAAACTGAACGAACTCGGTTTTGAGTGTCGCCCTATCGTAGCTGGAAATTTCGCAAAAAATGAAGTTGTAAAGTATTTCGACTGCGAAGTTCATGGAGAACTGAAGAACGCCGAGCATATCGATAAATTTGGCCTATTCGTTGGCAATCATCATTATTCGATCTCGGAAGCTTTTCCACTGCTTAACAGTATTAAAGCCTGATTCAGCTGCAAAGCTTAAAAGCACAAAGTGCGGAAAACTTACAATGATGGCAATAACAGCAACTAATTGTAAGATTTTCCGCACCGGCTATCTGGAATCCAACTCTCCGAGCTTCAGGGCTCAAAGCGGCGTTGCTGATAGATCCAATCAACGATTTCCCCATCAGGACTATAACCACTGACTGTTTCACGTAGTAGTTGGCGGACACGAGCGTAATCGTCTTTATCTACTGCCACAAGCAGCTCGGCGAGTTTAATTTTGAGAGACTCCCAGGATAGATAATCTTCGTTGGCACTCATAATCATCGGGTGTGGCGTTGCGACGACATTGTCACCAATGAGCAGTTCTTCGTAGAGTTTTTCACCCGGCCGCAAACCCGAAAACTCAACTGAAATATCTCCATGAGGGTTTTTCTCTGAGCGAACACTCAAGCCAGAAAGGTGAATCATTTTCTCCGCCAGTTCGATAATTTTTACCGGTTCCCCCATATCCAAGACAAAAACGTCGCCCCCTTGCCCCATGGAGCCAGCCTGAATCACCAGCTGCGCTGCTTCAGGAATGGTCATAAAATAGCGCGTGATTTTAGGGTGAGTAACAGTGAGCGGGCCACCCGACTTAATTTGCTTATAAAATAATGGGATAACCGAACCTGAAGAACCGAGAACATTCCCAAAACGAACCATCGTAAAGCGAGTCTTGTTAACTCGCGAAACATTAGACTTTTCCCCGAACAAAACAGGAGCCACCTCCTGACTGAGAGCCTGCAGCGTCAACTCTGCTAATCGTTTCGTGCTGCCCATAACATTAGTTGGTCGAACAGCTTTGTCAGTAGAAATCAGAACGAAGTTCGCGACTCCCACCTGCAACGCTGCTTGAGCGGTGTTAAGCGTTCCCATTACATTATTTAATACGCCTTCTGCAATATTATGCTCAACCATGGGTACATGTTTGTACGCCGCAGCATGATAAACTGTATCAACGCGCCAAGCC
Source organism: Pseudomonas sp. DR208 (assembly GCF_019823005.1). Classification (NCBI taxonomy): domain Bacteria; kingdom Pseudomonadati; phylum Pseudomonadota; class Gammaproteobacteria; order Pseudomonadales; family Pseudomonadaceae; genus Pseudomonas; species Pseudomonas sp. DR208. Next base: position 2,103,055 of record NZ_CP081944.1, on the reverse strand, counting down.
CTCATGACGTCGATTAGCTTTTTCTCATTACGCACTGAACCCAAAATCGGAAGCAACCTGACGGGCAAAGAATCCCTAGCAATTCGCAACTCTAACTCTGATAAAATACTATAAAGATTGAATTCGCTATGCTCGAACAGCAATAACGTTGTTGGATTTGAATTTAGTATTTGCCGACAGAGTTCAGAGCCGATCGAACCGCCTGCACCAGTGACTAGAACAGATTTCCCTTTTATACAGTGCTCCAACAACTCGTTTTGAGCAGGCACTGCATCTCGTCCGAGTAAATCCGCAATATCAACCTCTTGAATGTCATCTACTTTTACGCGCCCACTCGCGAGATCCATAAATCCAGGAACACTGCGGACATGCAAAGGAAAGCCTTCAAGAAAGCCCAGAATCTCTCGACGGCGAGCGCGATTTGAAGACGGAATTGCAAGCAAGATTTCTTGAGCGCCAGTGACATCAATCATGCGCTGAATATGTTTTGGCTTATATACCTGCAGTCCAGAAATCACTCGATCGGAAATACTGGAGTCGTCGTCAATGAAAGCAACCGGACGCATGACACGTCCCATACGCAACGCTGCAACTAATTGGTTACCCGCAGCGCCCGCACCATATATAGCAACCCTGGGCAAACCATCCTCACGGCTGGTAAAGGGTACATGTTGTGCCGCAGCAAACCAATCACCAAGAAAGTATTGACGCATTGCCAGTCGCAGTCCACCAACCAGGATCAAACTGAGCCACCAATAGTTAAAAATGATTGAACGAGGAACTACATTTTGGTGATTACTATACCAGTAGACAACAACCCCCAGAATTAACGACGACAAACTGACAGCTTTAATAATCGCAATAAGTGCATCATTGCCAAAATAGCGCATTACTGCACGGTACATTCCAAAGCGTATAAAAAGCGGAATTGCCACGATAGGTGCGGTCAGAAACAACCAAAAATGCGTGGTAAACGGGTTAACCAGCTCGTCCAACCCCAAACGCACCAGAAAAGCCATCCATAGCGCGAACCAAACCAGCAAAATATCAGCAGCGACTTGGAGGATGCGCTTTTGCCTACGCGGTAAACTCAGCAAAAATGCTCTCATTTTGTCCATAATTTACAGCACCTTACGAAGCTCCTGTCGCTAATGCCACAGGTCATTAATTGCATTTTAACCGACCTAATGACGGTTATTTTAAAGTAATATATCTCGACCACAAAACTTAACCATCTTTACCTGCACGACATTTATAGACCAGGATGACCAAAGGCACATAAGCAATACTCACACCCAGAAGACTATTTAGTTCAAAAACAGCAATGCAGATAGCTATCGGAAACAACCAAAGCGTGTTGATAGCAGCAACAGCCCCTGTCACCGAAAGATGGTTACCAAGTTTACGTGCCGCATGCTGATAAGCATGACTTCGATGAGCCTCATACACCCGGCGCCCTTGCAAAAATCGAGAACATAGAGTGAACGTCGCATCGACTATAAAAACACCTAAAAGAACCAACCATACCCAAAGAAAAGTCGGACTTTTCCAAGCAGCATAAAGCGAGAGAACCCCCATCATTAGACCGAGAAACCCACTACCCGCATCACCCATAAAAATGCGCGCCGGTGGGAAATTCCATATGAGGAATCCAGCGACAGCCATTGCCAAGAGCAAGGGTGGCCCAATTAAACCGGGAAAGCCTGTTAGCCAGTAGATAACGCAAACCCCAACACAAGTACAGATAGCCTCAACGCTCGCGAGTCCGTCTATACCATCCATAAAGTTATATAGATTCAACAACCATACAAGATAGAAGGCAGCCACAATTACGCCGAACCACTGAAGATCAATAACTCCTCCCCAGTACCCAATCGGTGGGAGGCCCCCCAGCCAACACAATGCCCAGGCGGCGCACAGAAAATGACCGAGCAAGCGCCACCGAGCAGCGATATGACCATGATCGTCAAGAAAACCGAGTACAGCGACGCCTGTACCAGCTCCGATTATCGACCAAATCAAGGACCATTCCGATTCCCCGGTAACACCAAAGAATGGTAAGAACAGCAAAAAAATCAGGACGATCGCAACACCGCCGCCTCTAGCCGTAGGAACCGAGTGAGAACTGCGCGCGTTAGGCACATCGATGAGGCTACGACTAATCGCGTATCGACGAATACCCCCCGTCAGCAAAGCGGACAAAATGACAATAGCAGGATATAAAAGCCACATACTCATAAAAAAGACACGTCCTTGAGGCTACGGATTAATAGTTGGCATCATGATCTTAATGTTAGGAACTCGCGACCACATTTTTGTAATGCAAGCTCGGGAGACAGCGGTGGTGTCCATTCAAGGAGCGATCTGGCTTTGCTCGAGTCAATCGTGAGAGACTCACATAACTGTGTATACATACCCTGTCTGCCTATCAAACTCGCCCCCCATCGCATCAGGGCTGGCGGACAGGGTAGCAAACGGGTTTTCACGCCCATCCCGAGGGCTAGGTGGACAATTATCTCCGGAGTAGACAGAAAAATACCGTCAGAAACCAGAAATAGCTGATTAGCGGCGGATGGATGAGTGATGCATTGACGCAAAAAATGCACCAAATTTTCTAACGCTATCATGCTTCTGGAGTTTTCCACCCAAGCAAAAGGCAAAGGAAAACCGGATGATACCAATTTGAGCAGCCGCCCAAAGTTCCCAGGAGCCTCAGCCCCGTAGACGAGTGGCGGACGAACGATGACCCACTCCATTGTCGAGCCTTCGGCAACCTGACGTAATGCCTCCTCGGCCTCGAGCTTGGAAACGGCATAGTCTGCATGCGGTAAGGGAATAGAACTTTCGACAAAAGGCGTATTCATCGTTCGCGCGCCATTGACCCCAATTGAACTAATAAGGATGAAGCGCTTCACCCCCGCTTCAAGTGCCTGTCTAGCAATCGCGCTGGTTCCTGCAACATTGACTGCTCTGAACTTATCCAGTGCGTTTGCGGGTAACTCGCCCATGACATGAGCACGGCCAGCCAGATGGACAACCACATCCACCCCCTCAAGCGCAGGTGCCCAATTAACCTGTCCGGAGATATCGCCAACAACTACTACGTCAACGTTTCGCTCAGTGGCCCCCTGAGGATGACGCACTGCCGCCAATACATCAATGTCATCAGAATCTGTACATGCATGAATCAAAGCACGGCCGACGAATCCGGTAGCTCCCGTTACAAGAACACGCATATCACACCTTTACCACTTCTGAATAAACGGTAATTGTTCGCTGCAACATTAGCTCAAAAGTGAAGTCACTAGAAAACCTTGATTTACCCAAAATCCCCATCTTTGAGCGCAACTCCCGCGAGCCAATTAACGCATCTAACGCGTATACCAATCCCTCATGATCGTGCTTAGCGACCAAAATCCCTGTCTCCTGCTGCTTTACTGCCTCTGGAACACCGCCAACCCCCGATGCGATGACCGGTAGTCCAGAACGCATAGCTTCCAGTACAGTCAACGGTAGTCCTTCCCAATTTGATATAAGGCAAAAGACGTCAGATCTGGACAGCCGTTCGGATACATCAGAACAAGCGCCCGGGAAGAAAATTTTATCTGCCAAGTCGAGTTCGGCAACGAGCTGCTTTACTTTTGACATAGTGGGCCCGTCCCCGACAAACTCCATAGCCCAATCATTACGAGTCAATGAGGCCAGGGCACGAACCAGAAAAGCATGATCTTTGGGCGCATCGAACCTTGCAACCATTATAAGCCGAGTTATTTCGGATGCGACTTTTGTAGCAGAACTGTCCTCTACGGAAGGCATTCCATTATGAATGGTGACAATGAGATCCGCACTTCCCACGCCCGACCTCAGCGCCAACAAGCGATCATAATCAGAGACAGTAATAATTTTATTCGCAAGATTGGCGACAGCGCGTTCAATCCAGCGGTATAAAAACCGCCGAGACGCTGATACGCCTTCGGTAAAAGCCCAACCATGCGCGGTGAATAAACATGGAACGGACAACTTTTTTGCAACCAATCGCCCTATTATTCCGGCTTTCGATGAGTGCGCGTGAATCAAATCCGGTTTCCAGGCCGACACGATGCGCTTTAGTTCCAAATAGCAGCGAAAATCGTTGATAACGCTCAAGGGACGGACCAAATGATTCGCGGAAACACATGCAAGCCCCCGATCTTTAGCGCGCTCGATAAAGACACCCTCGCCGCCTACAACTATAATCACTTCATGCCCTGCCTCTTGGACTCCGCTGGCGAGATCAAGAAGATGAACGCTCGCCCCTCCGATAACGTCGGAACGGGTAATCACATATAAGATTCTCACCCTTCTTCCTCCACATCATAACCATGAGGATTTCGGGATTGCCAACGCCAGGAATCTTCAACCATCGCCTTCAAATCCAGAGTTGCGGCCCAACCCAGGTCCCTCTTTGCTTTAGAGGGATCAGACCAACAAGCGGACAAATCACCAGGCCTACGTCCGAGGTACTCAAACGGTATGTTCACTTGGCTAACCGTGGAAAAAGCCTTGATTACTTCAAGTACCGAATAACCTCTCCCTGTACCCAAGTTCCATAAAAAGCAACCGTTGTGTGAATCAAGATAGCTCAATGCAGCCAAGTGCCCCTTGGCTAAGTCCACTACATGGATGTAGTCCCTAATACCAGTGCCATCAGAAGTAGGATAATCATTGCCAAACACACTCACAGAGGGCCTTAGCCCCACAGCCACCTGGCTAATGTAAGGAAACAAATTGTTAGGGGCCCCCTTGGGATGCTCCCCTATCAGGCCACTTGCATGAGCACCAACGGGATTAAAGTAACGCAAAACAGCAATAGACCATCGGGAATCAGCATGAGCTAAATCAAACAAAATTTGCTCAACCATCAATTTGGAATGCCCATACGGGTTGGTGGGGGACGCAGTACGTGAATCTTCGCGAAGCGGCATCTCAAGAGAATTACCATACACTGTAGCAGAAGAGCTGAACACCAACTTATAAACACTCATTCTGGCCATAATCTGAAATAGAACAATGGACCCGAGCACATTATTATTATAGTACTTTAAAGGCTTTTCAACACTTTCACCGACCGCTTTGACGCCTGCAAAATGAATTACAAAATCAATTAAATAGGTGTTGAATATTATTGTGAGCAATTGAGCATCACAAACACTTCCATTAAAAAATACAGGACTAACACCGGTGATATTTTTAATTCGAACCAGTACTTCGCTGGAGCTATTACTGAGGTCATCTAGGACCACCACTCTATAGCCCGCCTGAAGACATTCCACAAGTGCATGAGAACCGATATAACCTGCCCCTCCAGTAACCAAAACCGTTTTCAAAATTTCACCTCACACCAAAAACTATTTTTTTGACTTAAAAAAAACTTTAAACACGGAAAAAAACACACTCACGAGCTTTTTAAAACCAGGCTCAATCAGGAATTCTCTAAAAAAATATGAAGCAACCTCCGCATAGGCTTGACGGCTTCCTTTTGATTGGAAATCTGAAATTCTGTAATCAATCATTGGAAACGATGTAAATACACACTTTACATCTGCACGCTTGGCCAACCTGATCCAAAGATCATAGTCCTCGCTCTGAAAACCACCCAGATATCCTCTTGCAGATAGGATCAGATCTCTCCTAATTACCATTGCTGGATGGATAAAAGGGTTCGAGTACGTGATTTTAGAACGCCAATCCTCCTCCCTTAGAACTCGAACACCGACCACATTACCCAAAGCATCAATGACCCGACAAGATCCAGCAACGATGTCCGTATCCAAGTCTTTTTGAATAATCTTGTAAGATTCCGCAAGCCTATCAACATGACAAATGTCATCACTGTCAAATCTGACGATATAAGTTCCAATCGCACTGTTGACGCCAAAGTTAAGATTGAAGGATAGCTGGCCTATTTCTGTTCGAAACAACACAATTCTCGGGTCTTTTATTGCGGCTACCGAATCATATAACTCATCAGTACAACGATTCAAAACGATTATAAACTCAAACGAACTGAAATTTTGTGCTAGAACACTTTCAATGGCCTGATTAAGATAACCATCATCACGATTACAACACATGAGTACACTGAAAAACGGCGTCTGAGCATCCTCTACCTCAACCATTTCAGCTACGCCCATAATTATCTGAAAATCGGATAATGTCATCCTCCCCCAGGTAAGAGCCTGACTGCACTTCAATAAGCTCTAGCGGTATTACACCTGGATTTTCGAGCGCGTGGACCCCGCCTATTGGGATATAGGTAGATTGGTTTTCAGTGACAAGATAGGTTTTTTCCCCGTTAGTAACTTTTGCAGTGCCACTAACGACAATCCAATGTTCAGCGCGATGGTGGTGCATTTGTACAGACAGCTTATGTCCTGGCTTCACTGTAATTCTTTTAACTTGGTAGCGCTGCCCACTATCAATAGCATCGTACATACCCCAAGGCCTGTAAACCTCACGATGTGATATATGCTCTCTCCTTGCATCTGCCTTTAGTTTCTCAACTACTCTTTTTACGTCCTGAACATGATCCTTGTGAGCTACAAGTACAGCGTCCTTGGTTTCAACGACAATCAGATCATTGACGCCAACCGTAGAAACCAGACGACTCTCTGAATAGACGTAACTATTTGACGTATCTATCGAAATCACATCACCTTCTAGCAAGTTTCCATCTTCGGAACGGCTACCCGCCTCCCACAACGCGGTCCACGAACCAATATCACTCCAATTGGCATCAAGTGGCACCATGACAGCTTGAAGGGTTTTCTCCATCACAGCGTAGTCGATCGAGTTATCAGGGCACCGCAAAAATGCATCCCGGTCGACCCGAGTGAAATGCATGTCCTGTTGCCCTTTGGCCAACGCCTCGCGACAACAGGAGACAATTTCGGGCTCAAAGGTCTGTAGCTCCTCCAAGTAACGACTTGCCCTAAACATGAACATTCCGCTATTCCAGAAATAATCGCCGCCAGCAAGGTAAAGCTGCGCAGTCTCGGTATCTGGCTTCTCAACAAAGCGTGTAACTTCAAACCCTCCTTTTCCGACTGAAGCACCCTGCCGCAGATAACCGTAACCTGTTTCTGGCCTTGTGGGCGTGATACCAAAGGAAACGAGTTTACCCGCCCCTGCAAGTTCCGCCGCAATACGTATTGCGTCTTGGAAGGCTTCGGTATCCTGAATCAGATGATCCGCAGCCAACACCAACAACAGAGGGTCATCGCCTCCGGCGGTCGCTTGAAGAGCCGCCAAGGCAATGGCGGGAGCCGTATTACGGCCCATTGGTTCCAACAGAATATTGATATCTTCAAGACCAAGCTGGCGTAACTGCTCCGCAGCTAAAAACCGATGCTCCTCATTGCAAATCAACTGCGGTGAGGCATGAGTCAAACCTTCCAAGCGATGAATTGTGGCTTGCAGCATCGAAAATTGGGTGTCTACCAGCGGAAGAAACTGTTTTGGGTGAAGCTGACGAGACAATGGCCACAAGCGAGTCCCCGAACCACCTGCCATAATAATTGGAACAAACATTGATATCGTCCTTTGATTGCCTACCAGAAGGCGTAATGACACCACATACGAACCCGAACGGCATGGCGAGTTGGGAAGCAATAGGGCAAATGCCCATTGTCACTCATCAGCACATTTTTTTGAACGTACAAAATTGAGGCAGAGACTACGAGTTACCCATTATGCGAGTATACCGGCGATTTTCAAGCCAGAGTTCTGACTCTCATGACTTGGCAATCACTCAGTAAAGCATACCTTACGGGCGTTACTCACTCAAAATATAACTCCAGCCAATCAGCTGATTACTCATTTCGCTCTGGAATGGGAGATTCACGCGAGGCAAGTAAACAACCGGGTTGTTGCTGAGACTTAAAAATGCAGCCCACCAAGCGAACGTGCTAGTGCCTACTATATAATCTTTACAACAAATCAAGCTCAAAAAATCCGCGATCGCAGGCTTCACTTCATTTCCAAGAAGCCCACAGATTTCAAAATCTTGTCCCTTGAAGACCTCTTTACACCACTCCCTATCATCCGTGAATATCACGAAACGACGACCTTTGAAACTCTTGATTGCTTTTAAATAATAATCCTCGCCCATGACTTTATGACGAGGATCTGTTGATAGTAAAAAATCGCCTCGACGAACATGAACACCAACGCTGCCGGAGTAGAGCTCTCTGCCCTTTGCCAACAATACAGAGTTTTTCTGAAGAATCAGCGACTTCAGCTCATCCCTGAAATAAAGAGCGCTTTGGACATACTGAAAGTAACCAAAATGAAATTTCGAATTTATCGCCTGGCAGGCTTGATCAAAGTTGGTATCCGCATCGTAATCATAAAAAAGATGATTACCTAATCGTCTAATATTCAACTTTCTAATTATGAGTCGAATAACCTTTGCAAAAATATTATCCTCAAAAAAAATACAACTTTCCGATGACTGATCATGATCAAAATCAATCAGATCCGACAGACGGATACCTCCATGAATCCCCTTACTGAGCAGTCTCTTACTATTACACGCAACCTTAGAACTAGACACAGACTCGATGTACCTGGCCCACGCCAGCTGAAACAGTTGATTTCCCAATCCGCCTTGGAGCATAACGCTAACATGCATATTCATTTGAAAACCCTACGATATCTTTTTATATAAGTCATTACTATAGCCATGACCATCAGCACCATTGAAACTTGCAAGAACTTAAATAAAAACTCATACATGCTTGAGCGCGAAAAATACACGAGATTTGGTAAGACCGAGAGAATCAAAAAAATAACGCCGCCATGGTTCCCACAGGCAGATCTATTGTCTTTATAAAAAGCAACCGCTCCATCTAACGTACGCACCAAACATCCAAAAAGAAGACACCAAAATATATAAAAAACCCATCCCTGATAGTAGGCTTCAGCAAAGAAACTTGTAGAAAAACCACCACTGACAAAGTTTATATGACGAGCCTGATCAACACAGATACCAAAAGCTTCATTCGTCGAGTTCAAACATTCACGCACCGCGTTACCAAAATTAACAGCGCCATATAAAACCTCGAAAGAAGCACCTTGCCCATGCAATGTTTGAGATATCTTATCTACCACTCCAGTAGCGACCTCAAAACCCAATCTATACTCGAGCAATATATTTGCAAAAATCAATGAGCCAAGCCCTAACGCCACTAGAAATATGTAATTGATCCGCCGCTCCAACCCGTATACAAAAACAAACAAAAATAAATAGACAAAAAAATAGCCGCGAAGGCCGATCATTAAAAAGCCTACTGCAAAAAATACCCATATGAACGAAATAATTAAAAGTCGATTAGAGTTTTTTCCAAAAATACCCCATAACAACAAAATATTTTTCGCAATAAAAAATGTTAATATGTGCGCATGAAACTCAGGATTTTCCAATGCTGCGAAATAATCGCCGACCATATACTTGCTAGCTAAAACATAAGACTTGCCCAAAAAGTACATACCACTGCACGACGCAAGAAAAATTATAAAACCACTTGTGAGGCGAGACAAAGTAAACACCGGAAATTCTACCAATGCCCTGGATAGCCTTGAAGTAAGCCTTGAGCTAAAGAAGTGGCCTGAAAATATAAATATACATCCCATCGCCAGGATAACGACAGATTTTCGAACTGAGCTTTCGCCCAGCACTATTCCCGCTTCAACAATGTCTTTATCAAAAATTAATGTCAAAAACGGACGTGCCCACATGAAAAAAAATATCGAAATAGATACCAGCGATGTAATATTTAAAGGGTTCTTGTAAGCCCCCTGAAAACAGAAAAAAACCAAAAGAGCAGTAGTAGAAACCAAAAATATATTAAATAGGAAAGCCTCGACACCACCAGTCTCCTCACTTATCGACAGAGCCACCAAGACAGTCAGTACAAAATTGAACAGCAAAAGAAAACCAAATGCGAGTTCATTCCGCTTGACAATAATCATTAAGCCCGCCTCAAAATAATCTTGGTGGCCGCCTTGATTTTTTTAAGCATAAAAAGCTCAAAAGACTTTACATATAACATATACGAGGGCAGACTTTTTCTCGCCACGACATCTAGTTTTTCAAATACTAGTTCAGCATCAAAAAACTTCGAATATTCGTAGGCAGCATCTGAAAGCTCACTGGCGCTGTTAATAAATTTATCGAGTAAAATATTCATCTGACTTGATGGTTGTACCGGCCTGATGCCTGCGTAACTAAGTTCTCCCAGAGAGTAACCTTTAGACTCTGAAACCCACCTATATGAAGGCATCTGTAAATCATCTCTGCGAGCTCTAGGAGGAACTACTATAGTGGGAATTTTATTTTTGGCCGATTCTAATGACGACGTTCCCATCGCAAACATCAAGTCGATATTTTCTCTAATAAATCCACTGAGCTTTGCTTTATCAATGAAGGGAATAAGGTGATATTCAATACTTAAATCAGTAGAAACGAGCTCCTTCAAAGCCTCAATAGCATCACCATTTCCGACGATATAAAAAACAATTTTTCCGTAGCGCTTTAATATCTCTTCTTGAAGCGCACGAATATCAAGTATGACTCGCTCCAAAGCATAGAATTTGAAATCCATATCAACGCGACCAACCCACCCTAGCCGAAGAATATTCGTTGGAGCGCTATATTCAAAATATTCAGAAGGACTTTTATCTATGACAATCGGGCAAATCAAATCTTCTAACTTCTGATCAAAACTCAAGCCGCCAATATCAGCAAACGCCCCAACCTCGTCAGTAAAAGCTATAGATTTGCTATTAAGAAACGTAGCTAACCCGCGCTGGGATCTTGCCTTCAGCGCCCTTATGACTTTGGCTTTGAGGTTGTTGGAGGTAATGTGCTGGGAGTACTCCTCATCAGCAATGGACACGTATGCGCCGCGAAATGCTGCATACCCCATACACCATATGCAGACATGCTTAAACTTTACAGATGATACTGAAAAAAGCCAAAGCCGGCTGACCTCGGAGGTTGGAAGAAATACAATATCGTATTCCTTCAGACCCGGCCTTTCAGCCGGCGTGATGATATCAACGTAGCAATGGTTTAATTTCAGCCAACTACTGAGGCGCGCAAGAAGAAAATCCGTCCCACCAAAACGCCCCTGAGTTAAAATCAATACTGTCGTCTTCACCACAACGCTTTACTCCGACGCTTTTTAAAATAGTTTGAACTAGACTAGTAGCTAATTTTTATTTTCCGTAAAACCCTGTCGATCAACTAATTTACGCCATATAAAAAAAGCCATAACCAGCCAATAAAGAAAGTAGTTCACAGCATGTGCTATTGCGACCCCTTGAAATCCATATATCTTGGTAAAGCCCCATGTAAATGCTACAAAACCAGCTGCAAAAATCACTTCCGAGCAAATAAATAGTTTCATCATGGCTTTACCCAACATAAGATAAGCCAAAACCCACCCCCCTATCTTCAAGGTATCGCCAAGCATTTGCCAGGCAAACAGTTCACGCATAGGTGAAAAATCCCCGGTGAACAATGTAACAATGATAAAGTCTCTCATCAGGTAAATAATCAATGCACTAACAATAGCAATTGGCAAAATGACTCGATACCCTTGTACTATTTCACTCCTGATTTCATTTGCGCCTTTAAGCTCAGACAATCGGGGCAGGTAATACACACTCAATGTGGTTGTCACGAGCATTAAGTACGCAGCACTTAAACGCCACATTGCCTCCCAATAACCAGCCGCCTGCAAACCAAACGTTTCGCCAAGGTAATCACGAACCAGTATATGGCTTACGGGAACACAGGCCGCCGACGTAAACGCCATCAACGCATATTTACTCAAGTTTAGGGCAACGGCAGCGTCAATACCGGAGAAGAAATATGAAACTCTAAACCAAGGAGCTCTATAGCACAGCGCCAGCGTAACAACGAAAGCAAAAGATTGATAAACTGCAAGGGCAATCAAAGCTCCATATAGGCCAAAGTTCATAGCCATGAATGCGGTGATTACAAGTGAAAAAATACTTCCAGCTATATTAGCGAGCACATAGGTTGCTATTTCTTTCCGCCCATTTAGGACAGCCAACAATAGTGCGTTAAACGAAAAAAACACAAGCGAGACCGCAAAGCATATGAATACTCCGCCATACCCCTCGCTGCTCAAAAACCAACTCGACAGTGTTTTGTTACAAAAAATGATGATAAACGCGCTCAGCAAAGACCCTATTAGCGCTATTGTCCCTGCGGTCCCCCATACTTTGCGCTGCGATATGTGATCCCCGACATACTCCGCAGTATATTTTGTGACGCCAGTATTTACTGCACCACTTGCAAATGTCGTGATCATTTGGATAGCGTTCTGAAATTGCCCAAGCGCTGCATATCCACCTGGGCCAACATAGATAGCAAGAACCTTGTTGACCCCCAAAAGTGTCAGCATTTTTATAGCAACGGCAATGCTATTCAACAAGCCTGTGCGTATTAATGTCATTAGATGCTGCCGACCCGAAAGCTGTTACAGGCCGACACAACTTTCCACGCCTCTTCCAAGGTTAAAGTAGGGCCAAGTGGGAGGCTCAAAACTTCATCATGGATCAACTCTGTAATGGGCAATGATAATCCTGACATATGGGTATATGCTTTTTGCTTATGAATCGGAATTGGGTAATGAATGAGTGTTTGAACTCCGTTATCTTGAAGATGTTTTTGTAGTTCATCGCGATGGGCGGTTCGAATGACGAATAAATGCCAGACGTGCTCTGCAAATTCCTGCACGCATTTATCTACTGGCAATGGTAAAATTAGGTTTGGGTTTTTGATACCTTGTAAATATACGTCTACAATCTCACGTCTCCGTGCTGTCTGCGCATCCAGATATTTTAGCTTCACAGACAGCACCGCTGCCTGTAGTTCATCTAAACGACTATTTACCCCTCGATATATATTCTGATATTTTTCATGAGATCCGTAATTACGAAGAGCACGCAACACTTGAACCAGTTCTTCATCGTTCGTTGTAATGGCCCCTGCATCTCCAAGGGCTCCTAAGTTTTTTCCTGGGTAAAAACTAAAACCTGAAGCATCCCCCCAAGCCCCCGCCTTCTTCCCCTGGTGAGTTGCCCCGTGAGATTGCGCGGAATCCTCAAGCACCAATAACCCATGTTTCTTTGCGACTGTAAGCAAAGCTGGCATATCTGTAAGTAACCCATAAAGATGTACAGGTAGCAAAACCTTTGTTCTCAGGGTAATCGCGCTCTCAATATTGCTTACATTTAAATTGTATGTCGCAGGGTCTGGTTCAACCAAAACTGGGACGAGACCGTTTTCAGTAATAGCGAGAACACTTGCTATGTAAGTGTTTGCCGGAACAATTACTTCATCACCATCCCTAAGGCGACCCAGTTCTTTCCAGGCCCGTAACGTCAGGCTTAATGCGTCTAAACCGTTAGCTACTCCAACACAAAATTTAACGCCGCAATATACCGCGAACTCTTGCTCAAAGCGTTGCAACTCAACCCCACCGATATACCAGCCAGAGTCAATTACGCGGGCGCATGCCTCCAGTAACTCACTCCGCATATCGTGATTAATTGTTTTCAGATCTAGAAACTTGATCATACCGTTAGATACCGAATTATTTTAGCTGGATTACCGACTACCACGGAGAAATCAGGCACGTCTTTCGTCACAACGGCGCCTGCACCGACCATAGCGGAACGCCCAATAGTAACGCCAGGCAAGATAGTTGCATTAGCACCGATGCTTGCACCAACCTTCACCGTAATACCTACAAATTTCCCCGGGTAAACTTTCGAACGAGGCATCGAATCATTAGTAAAAGTTGCGTTAGGTCCGATAAACACATTATCTTCAATGCGAGTGCCATCCCACAAAAAGACACCAGACTTCAGAGTCACGTTATCACCAATGACTACATCTCCTTCAACTAGCGTATGCGCGCAAAGGTTGCAACCTTTACCAATCTTCGCGCCCTCAAGCACAACACAAAACTGCCAAACACGTGTACCCACGCCTATATCACTACTTTTTACATCTGCAAGCTCATGTATTTTAGGCATAACTTACAAGACCTATAAACTCTGAATAATCTCGAATATAGTCCTGCTCATTATAATAATCACTGGCCAGGACTAAAAGAACGCAATCTGATGAGAAATCATGCATTTCATGCCATATCATTTTATCGATAAATATTGCCTTACTTGAGCTATTTAATAGAACTTGCTCGCTGGTTATGCCATTATTCATCAACATACGACACTGACCCGAAACACAGATTGCTGCTTGCTGTAACTCTCGATGAGCGTGAAAACCGCGAGATACCCCTGGGCGTGTTCCCATCAGAAAATAAACGCGTTTAATGTCAAACGGCACATTTTTTTGCGCTTCTAAAACTACCAGCTGCCCACGCTCATCGCCTAGAACTTGTAAGTCGACCAAGTCTACCAAACTCATTTAGATCCCTCTCAAAGCAGCTTTCATGTCAATTCGCCAGCACGATGCCAGATCGTAGGGAAATATTTATTATTAGACCACGAAAAACCCCACATGCCAAAAAACCAATGTTCTTTTGCAGCGATGAGTGGGTCGGCTCAAAACAATTCCTTGCCGCTGCCCTCTGTCGATTTACCAGTAGTCGCGTCGCTGAGGACACGTGGCGAGTACCGCAGCTCTTGGTGCTGGGGAGCCAGCCCTTCCAGTAGAGAGGTTCCGCTCAGTTTGTATCGACCTCTGTGAAGGGCATCATCGCTTAACTAGCTAAAGGTAGTCACCTAGTCCATACGATGACTTCGGCTATTCAAAGCCGTGGACAAAGCATTTGCTTGAGTCCCGATCATCAAACGACAGCTGCTGCAAGCTCTACTTAGGGTGGGGGAACGCCCCCCCCCTTCGCCCAACCGGAGATGAATGTAAAACTGGCTGACTTTCGGAATTGCTAACACTGACCACTGGATCTGCTCTTGACCAAAACGATCAGGAGGCAATCTCAGCCACAATACCCTTGAAGTCCTGTACCAAGCTCATCATTGTACCTTTTCGTAGTTTTGGCTGAACGCCCGCGGAACGGCAACTGCTGCGCCAGGCAAAATTTGTAATTCTTTTTCGACAAGACGCCTCGAAATTAGAGTGTAAATAAAAGCAGCGATTACTCCAAGGATCACTCCGAGAAGAAGTCCTGAAGCAACGATGATGGTTTTATCTGGAGAAACTGGACCTAAAGGCTCCAACGCCTCCTTATCTAAAACCACCAATTTCAAAAAGTCCATATTGACGTTCAGATTCCGCAGTCGCGCAGCTTCTGCTCTAAGTGGCTCAACACCATCGAGAAAAAGATCTTCATTCTGACGGCTGTTTAGCATTTCAATTTGACGATTGAACTGAAGCAATTGAAGCTCTCTGGCAATCTGAGCAACACGCCCTTCGCTAAAGTCATCGGACTTGCGTCGCAACAGCACTTGCCGTTCTGCCTCCAGAGCCTCAACCCCCATAAAGTATAGCGGGGTTTGCTGACTATTAATTTCTGTTCGCATGACACTCGATGCCGTATTACGCCGAGACTCCTCCATAGAGGAAGGTGTCGTAGGCCTTAGGATGTTCAAAGACTTGGCGATACCAATCGCCTCAGCAAGCTGTTCTATGCGATCATTCCGACGGGTCTTGAGTTCAGCCCTTAGCGCCTTCAGCTCATCCTGAAGCTGAGCTTTTTTCAGGAAGTCCGACTCCGATAGCGAAGCAATTTCTGCCTCCTTTCTCCCTGCATAACTGGATCGTGCGGCAGCCAATCTTCCATCCAATTCGCCTAGACGGTTCCTTACAATCACACCTAGATCTGCGGCTACCTGACCACGCGCACTTGATATAGCATAATTAACAAAGCCATTGAGAATAGCCACTCCATCAACCCCCTCGGGGTAACTCATTTCAACTTTTATATAAGAACTTATAATATCTTTCTTACTTGAATCCGGAAAAACAATCACGAATGAATTTCGATTAAACTCTTCAAAACTTTGCTCCAACGTCCGCCCTGGTTTTTCGAATGATTGAAATATGTTTTGATTGGCACGAAAGAAGCTGAGCCGGGTGTCATAAGATTCCAGAGCAGCACCAACTTTAGTCAGAGCGTCCTTTGGCGAAAGCTCATAAATTTTTGATCGATTTAAAGCATCAAGTTCATTAATGGCAGCAGGGCGCAGGATACTAGATACCTTATATTCAGGAGTGATCGTGAAGGCATAGACACCCGAAAGCAATGTCACGATCAACGCTACTGTGCAGACTATAAACTTCTGCCGCCATACAGACAGGAAAATGGCGTATAGGTCAATTTCATCCGCAGGGGGAGTTGGGGGGGTACGAAAATTACTACTCACAACAAAAACCTGCCTTCAAAGAGAAACTGCGGGCTCGTTATGCAGACTATTTCATGTGTTTTTTATTTTAGTTATATGACCGCCAAAACCCAGCGTCTCTGCCAAATTTTGAGCGCACAAAATGCCCGTTATCGAGAACAGATTTCATTTTGCCATCTCGCTGACATATTACAAGTCTTGACAGAGCCGTCAGATTTTTCCCAAACAGGCACGTCAACCCGCCAGAGGCCATGTCTGAAAAATCTGAAAGCGCAAAGGAAATTCCGAATTGTCGAGTTAAACTCAATGAATCCGGGGATGGGAACTACTCGAGGATGACCGCATCATTACAGGAAAAAGGCGAAACCCATGCGCCATATCAAGGCAGTTTTCTGACGAACGGCTGCTAAACGTGCGCTCACGCGGCTTAAAGAGAGAGAGCCCCCTAGGCGCGCCCTGCTGGGACCGACCCATGACGCCTAGTGCGCACCAGCACACCTAACAACGGCCCTATCAGCATACCGAGAATCAACGCCACGATCACAAATACCGACACCGGCAGCGGCCCAGTCGCCATCCCTAGGAATGAGAGAGACACGCCCTGCTGATTCTCCAGCACAAACGCCAACACCACTAGCGAAACCACCAGCACCGTCAGCACCACAACAACGCGTTTAACTCCGCGCATAACCTTCTCCTACCCCAAAAACACTCAGACGCCTTCTTCCTCTTCTTCGTTCACCCGATCGCGCAATTCCTTGCCCGGCTTGAAGTGAGGTACAAACTTACCATCCAGGCTGACGGACTGGCCGGTTTTAGGATTACGGCCTACACGAGGCGCACGATAGTGCAAAGAGAAACTGCCAAACCCACGGATCTCAATCCGATCCCCGGTCGCCAGGCACTGGGACATTTGCTCAAGCATGGTCTTGATAGCCAGCTCGACATCCTTGGATGAGAGCAGCCCTTGATGGGTGACAATTCGTTCGATCAACTCCGACTTCGTCATATTTTTCCCTTCTTTTTCAAGCAGCTAGGAAAAGCGCTTCGAAGGTTTTAGCATGACTTGATGAATTTGAACAGCCCACCGAACAACTTATCCGCAGGATAGATGGCAACCGGCTATAGGCGTATTCCGACCTCAATTACAGATGACCAGCATAGTGCGGGTTACAGCGCCGGCAGGGTTCCAACCGAACAGATAGTCACCCTCTTCGTCGCTGGCATCGCTGGATCGGGTGATGACCTTGTAGCCCTGCATCTTGCACTCTCGAGCCGCGCGTTTTTCGCACTTGCTCCAGCTGTTGCCGAGGCCAGAGCAATCGACCTCGATACCACTGACCCCGCGCTTGGCGTGGGTCTTGGCGCTGGTGGCAGAACAACCAGCAAGCATTACCAATGCGAGTACTACGACAAGCCTGTTCATTCAAATCCTTACTGAAGCCCCAACACAAGAACCGCTTTTAACTTAAGACTATAGTCAGTTCTGACACTGGGCTATACGCCTTGGTTCTCGGTGTTGATTCAACGAATTTCAGGCACAAAAAAGGGCGACCGAAGTCGCCCTTTTTTATGGTTTGACAGAACTTAGTTCTGTTTTTCCATTTGTGCACGCAACAGGTCGCCCAGAGTGGTAGGACCAGCAGCGATGCTATCCGAAGGCTTGTCTTTCAAGCTCTGGATGGCTTCTTTCTCTTCAGCATCGTCTTTCGACTTGATGGAGAGCTGGATTACACGGCTCTTGCGGTCAACGCTGATGATCTTGGCTTCTACTTCCTGGCCTTCTTTCAGAACGTTACGCGCGTCTTCAACGCGGTCACGGCTGATTTCGGAGGCTTTCAGAGTCGCTTCGATATCGTCGGCCAGAGTGATGATGGCGCCTTTAGCGTCAACTTCCTTCACGATGCCTTTAACGATTGCGCCTTTGTCGTTGTCCTGAACGTATTCAGAGAACGGGTCGCTTTCCAGTTGCTTGATACCCAGGGAGATACGCTCGCGCTCTGGGTCAACCGACAGGATAACGGTGTCCAGCTCGTCGCCCTTCTTGAAACGACGAACAGCTTCTTCGCCCACTTCGTTCCAGGAGATGTCGGACAGGTGAACCAGGCCGTCGATGCCGCCGTCCAGACCAATGAAGATACCGAAATCGGTGATCGACTTGATGGTGCCGGAGATTTTATCGCCCTTGTTGAACTGGCCAGAGAAATCTTCCCATGGGTTAGATTTGCACTGCTTGATGCCCAGGGAGATACGACGACGCTCTTCGTCGATGTCCAGAACCATAACTTCCACTTCGTCGCCGACTTGTACGACTTTCGAAGGGTGGATGTTCTTGTTGGTCCAGTCCATTTCGGAAACGTGTACCAGGCCTTCCACACCTTCTTCCAGCTCAGCGAAGCAGCCGTAGTCGGTCAGGTTGGTAACACGCGCGGTTACGCGAGTGCCTTCTGGGTAACGGGCTTTGATAGCAACCCATGGATCTTCGCCCAGTTGCTTCAGGCCCAGGGAAACACGGTTGCGCTCGCGATCGTATTTCAGAACCTTGACATCGATCTCGTCGCCAACGTTGACGATTTCGGAAGGATGCTTGATACGCTTCCAAGCCATGTCGGTAATGTGCAGCAGGCCATCCACGCCACCCAGGTCGACGAATGCGCCGTAGTCGGTGAGGTTTTTGACGATACCTTTGACTTGTTGGCCTTCCTGCAGGGATTCCAGCAGAGCTTCACGCTCGGCGGAGTTCTCTGCTTCCAGGACGCTGCGACGGGAAACGACAACGTTGTTGCGCTTCTGGTCGAGCTTGATGACCTTGAATTCGAGTTCTTTGCCTTCCAGGTGCGTGGTGTCGCGCACTGGACGAACGTCGACCAAAGAACCTGGCAGGAACGCACGGATGCCGTTAACGTCGACAGTGAAGCCGCCTTTAACCTTACCGTTGATAACGCCCTTGACCACTTCTTCAGCTGCGAAGGCTGCTTCGAGAACAATCCAGCATTCAGCGCGCTTGGCTTTTTCACGGGACAGCTTGGTTTCACCGAAACCGTCTTCAACCGAGTCCAGAGCAACGTGAACTTCGTCACCGACATTGATTGTCAGATCACCAGCATCGTTGTAGAACTGTTCCAGCGGGATCAGAGCTTCAGACTTCAGACCAGCGTGAACGGTTACCCAGCGAGCTTGGTAATCGATATCAACGATAACACCGGTGATGATGGAGCCTGCCTGAAGGTTCAGGGTTTTTAGGCTTTCTTCAAAGAGTTCCGCAAAGCTTTCGCTCATTTTAATTCCTGTTGATAAGGGCGAAGAATACGCCCATCTCCACACCCCAGACGGTGTGGGTCAGTTTCAATTAAAAGAAGCACCACAGGACTATGACTGGTCCCCTGCGGCCTTCTTGGTCACCCGGCGATATCGCGAATGGCGATCTCACTCAAGATGCGTTCCAGCACCTGCTCGATGGACAGCTCCGTGGAATCCAGCTGTATGGCATCAGCCGCCGGCTTGAGCGGGGCTACTGCGCGCTGGGTATCACGCTCATCGCGTGCACGGATCTCATCTAGCAGACTCGACAGACTAACACCATCGACTTTGCCCTTCAACTGCAAGTAGCGGCGGCGAGCCCGCTCCTCGGCGCTGGCGGTCAGGAAAATCTTCAATGGCGCCTCGGGAAACACCACGGTTCCCATATCGCGGCCATCGGCCACCAGGCCCGGCGGCTCCTGGAAAGCCCGCTGGCGCTGCAACAATGCGTCCCGCACCGCTGGCAGCGCGGCAACCTGGGAGGCCCAGGAGCCAACTTGCTCATTGCGCAGGTCATCGGTCACATCGTCCCCTTCAAGGATGATGCGCTGGGGATGCCCTTCCGTCGCGCCGACGAACTGTACATCGAGGTGCGCCGCCAGCAGCTTCAGGGATTCTTCGTTGGTCAGGTCGACGCCATGGTTGCGTGCGGCGAATGCCAGCAGACGGTACAGTGCGCCGGAATCCAGCAGGCACCAGCCCAGGCGCTTGGCCAGGATGCCGGCGATCGTGCCTTTGCCCGAGCCGCTTGGCCCGTCGATGGTAATCACCGGTGCTTTGATATTCACAATTGAGCCTCTTGGGCAACACGGATGCCGACTTGGGCACACAGTGTAAGAAAGTTCGGAAAAGACGTAGCAACATTGGCGCAGTCACGGATACGAATCGGCGCCGCCGCCCGCAGGGAAGCCACGCTGAATGCCATGGCAATCCGGTGATCGCCATGGGCATGTACGTCACCGCCACCCATCGGGCCACCGTCAATGATAATCCCATCAGGGGTCGGTTCACACGTCACGCCCAGTGCCAGCAGACCATCGGCCATGACCTGAATACGGTCGGACTCCTTCACGCGCAGCTCTTCAGCGCCGCGCAACACGGTCCGCCCTTCGGCACAGGCCGCCGCAACGAACAGCACCGGGAACTCGTCGATCGCCAAAGGCACCAACGCCTCGGGAATTTCAATACCTTTCAACGCCGCGGCACGTACACGCAGGTCAGCCACCGGCTCGCCACCCACCTCACGCGGATTTTCCAAGGTAATGTCCGCCCCCATCAGCCGCAGAATGTCGATCACGCCGGTGCGGGTCGGGTTGACACCCACGTGCTCCAGCAACAACTCGGAGCCTTCGGCAATCGAAGCCGCCACCAGGAAAAACGCCGAAGAGGAAATATCCCCCGGCACTTCAATATGTGTTGCAGCCAACGCATGGCCAGACTCAACCGACGCCTTGCCCCCTACCACATCAACCGGATATCCAAAACCGCGCAACATGCGCTCGGTATGATCACGGGTCGGCGCAGGCTCGGTCACCGAGGTCTTGCCCTCGGCGTAAAGCCCGGCCAGCAACAGGCAGGATTTAACCTGCGCACTGGCCATCGGCATCGAATAATCGAAACCTTTGAGCACCTGACCACCCCGGATAGTCAGGGGCGGACGCCCTTCCGGGCCGGTCTCGATCACCGCGCCCATTTCCCGCAACGGCTTGGCCACGCGATTCATCGGACGCTTGGACAGGGAAGCGTCGCCCGTCAGCACGCTGTCGAAGCTCTGCGCAGCCAGCAAACCGGACAGCAGGCGCATGGAGGTGCCCGAGTTGCCGAGGTAAATCGGCCCCGGTGCGGGCTTCAAACCATGCAGCCCCACGCCGTGGATGGTCACGCGCCCATGGTGCGGCCCTTCAATCACCACGCCCATGTCGCGAAACGCCTGCAGAGTCGCCAGGGCGTCCTCGCCTTCGAGGAAACCTTCGACTTCCGTCACACCCTCAGCCAACGAACCGAGCATGATCGACCGATGAGAAATCGACTTGTCGCCCGGCACCCGAATGCTTCCGCTCAAGCGGCCGCCCGGGTTGGCGAGGAAGGTCAGGTCATCAGCGTTCACAGCGGTTTCCATATACGCCCGGCGCGCCAGGATCTTGCTGAAATGCTCACGCGCCACCCGCGCACGGGTGAACACACCCAATAATTGATGGCCATCCCCGGCGTCGACCGCATCGCGCAAGGCGTCGAGGTCGCTGCGGAAGGTGTCCAGGGTGCGCAACACCGCTTCGCGATTGGCGAGGAAGATGTCGTGCCACATCACCGGGTCGCTGCCGGCAATCCGCGTGAAGTCGCGGAAGCCACCGGCGGCGTAACGGAAAATCTCGAGGTTCTCGTTGCGCTTGGCCAAAGAATCCACCAGGCCAAACGCCAGCAAATGCGGCAGATGGCTGGTCGCGGCCAGCACTTCGTCGTGACGCTCGACCTGCATATGCTCGACATCCGCACCCAACTCGCGCCACAGGCGATCGACCACCGCCAGCGCCGCCGGATCGGTTTGCGCAAGCGGCGTCAGGATCACTTTGTGTCGACGGAACAGCTGCGCATTCGACGCCTCCACCCCGCTTTGCTCCGAACCGGCAATAGGATGACCCGGCACGAAGCGCGTCGGCATGCCACCAAACGCCTGCTGCGCCGCGCGCACCACATTACCTTTGGCACTGCCGACGTCCGTCAGGATCGCCTGGCCCAGGTCCATGCCCGCCAACACGGCGAGCAATTTCTCCATGGCCAGGATCGGCACGGCCAGCTGGATCACATCCGCGCCCCGGCAGGCGAGCGCCAGGTCCGCTTCACAGCGATCCACCACGCCCAACTCGACCGCCAACTGGCGCGATTGCGGGTCCAGGTCCACACCGACCACTTCGCCACACAGCCCGCTTTCACGCAGGCCTTTGGCGAAGGAGCCGCCGATCAACCCCAGGCCGACCACCACCAGGCGACCGATCATAGGCACAGCAGGTTGCAATGCAGTGACATCAACCACGAGCCAGAACCTTGGCCAGCGCCTCCAGGAAGCGACTGTTTTCAGCCGGCAGACCGATGGTGATGCGCAGGTGGTTCGGCATGCCGTAGTTGGCCACCGGACGCACGATCACACCTTCACGCAACAAGCCCTGGAATACCGGAGCGGCCACCTGACCGAGGTCGACGCAGATGAAATTACCCTTGGACGGAACCCAGCCCAGGCCCAGCTCGCGGAAGCCTTCCTGCAACTGCAGCATGCCGCTTTCGTTGATACGACGACTTTGCTCGAGGTACTCGGTATCCTTCACCGCCGCACAGGCCGCTGCCAGAGCCAGGCTGTTGACGTTGAACGGCTGGCGCACGCGGTTCAGCACATCGGCAACCACCGCAGTGGACAGGGCGTAGCCCACGCGCAGCGATGCCAGGCCGTAAGCCTTGGAGAAGGTGCGCGACACCAGCAGGTTCGGGTACGCGGCCAGGAAATCGAGGCCGTTCGGCAGGTCGCTGCCTTCGGCGTACTCGATGTAGGCCTCGTCCAGCACCACCAGCACGTGCTCGGGCACGTCTTGCAGGAAGTCGTTCAGCGCCTGGGCGTCGAACCAGGTGCCGGTCGGGTTGTTCGGGTTGGCGATGAACACCACGCGGGTCCGGGCATCGATGGCTGCCAGCATGGCCGGCAGGTCATGGCCCCAATCCTTCGCCGGAATGATGCGCGCATCGGCACCGACGGCCTGGGTCACGATCGGATAGACCGCGAAGGCGTGCTCACTGAACACCGCGTTCAAGCCCGGCGCCAGGTAGGCACGGCCGACCAGCTCGAGAATGTCGTTGGAACCGTTGCCCAGGGTCACCTGGTTCAGCTCGACGCGGCATTTTTCCGCCAGCAGCGACTTGAGCGCGAAGCCGTTGCCGTCCGGATACCGGGTCAGCTCAGCCAGCTCTTCACGGATCGCCGCCAGGACTTTGGGGCTAGGGCCCAGCGGGTTCTCGTTGCTCGCCAGCTTGACGATTTCCGAAGGATCCAGGTTCAACTCACGCGCCAGCTCGTCCACAGGCTTGCCCGGAACGTAAGGCGACAGTTGTTGCACGCCCGGCTGCGCCAGGGCGAGGAAGTTGCCACTCATGTTAAAGCCTCACAAAACCGCTTTCGGGTAAGAGCCCAGCACCTTGAGTGCCACGGCTTCCTGACTGATTTTCTCGAGCACGCCCTTGACCAGTGGGTCGCGGTGATGGCCGATGAAGTCGATAAAGAACACATAAGTCCATTTACCGCTGCGCGAAGGACGAGTCTCGATGCGCGTCAGGTCAATCCCGTTGTCGTGGAACGGCACCAGCAGCTCATGCAGTGCGCCGGGCTTGTTGCTCATGGACACGATGATGGAGGTCTTGTCGTCACCGGTCGGCGGTACTTCCTGGCTGCCGATCATCAGGAAGCGCGTGGAGTTGTCCGGGCGGTCCTCGATTTTCTCGGCCAGGCGCGTCAGGCCGTACAGGCCTGCCGCCATATCGCCAGCGATGGCTGCCGAATTCCACTCACCCTTGACCCGCTTGGCGGCTTCGGCGTTGCTGGAGACCGCCACGCGCTCGACATTCGGGTAATGCGCATCCAGCCACTTGCGGCACTGGGCCAGCGACTGGGCGTGGGAGTAGATGCGACTGATGCTGTCGGTCTTGGTGTTCTCACCCACCTGCAGGTGGTGGTGGATGCGCAGCTCGACTTCGCCACAGATCACCATGTCGTGCTCGAGGAAGCTGTCCAGCGTGTGGTTGACCGCGCCTTCGGTGGAGTTTTCCACCGGCACCACGCCAAAGTTCACCGCACCGGCCGCCACTTCACGGAACACTTCGTCGATCGCCGCCATTGGCTTGCTGATCACCGCGTGGCCGAAGTGCTTCATGGCCGCCGCCTGGGTGAAGGTGCCTTCCGGGCCGAGGTAGGCCACTTTCAGCGGCTGCTCCAGCGCCAGGCACGAGGACATGATTTCACGGAACAACCGCGCCATCTCTTCGTTGCCCAGCGGGCCCTTGTTGCGCTCCATCACACGCTTGAGCACCTGGGCTTCACGCTCGGGCCGGTAGAACACCGGCACTTCGCCTTCGGCCAGGGACGCCATCTTCACCCTGGCCACTTCCTGGGCGCACCGCGCGCGCTCACTGATCAGCTCCAGGACTTTCTCGTCCAGGCTGTCGATGCGTACACGCAGGGCCTTGAGTTCTTGCTCAGACATTAGCCGTGTTCCTTTTCGAACTCTGCCATGTAGGCAACCAGCGCGTTGATCGCGTGGATGTCGACGGCGTTGTAGATGGAGGCGCGCATGCCACCCACCGAGCGGTGCCCCTTGAGGTTCAGCAGGCCACGCGCGTCGGCACCGGCCAGGAACGGCTTGTCCAGGCGGTCGTCAGCCAGGCGGAACGGCACGTTCATCCACGAGCGGTCGGTCAGGTTGATCGGGTTGCTGTACAGGCCGCTGGCGTCGATGAAGTCGTACAAGACGCGCTTCTTCTCTTCGTTCAGCTTGCCCATCGCAGCGACACCGCCCTGCTCTTTCAGCCACTCGAAGACCAGGCCGGACAGGTACCAGGCGAACGCCGGCGGGGTGTTGTACATCGAGCCGTTATCCGCCGCGACCTTATAGTTGAGCATGGTCGGGCACAGCGAACGGGCACGGCCCAGCAGGTCTTCGCGGATGATGTTGACCAGGATGCCGCTCGGGCCGATGTTCTTCTGCGCGCCAGCATAGATCATGCCGTACTTCGACACATCGATCGGGCGCGAGAGGATGTCCGAGGACATGTCGCACACCAGCGGCACGTCGCCCACTTCCGGCACCCAATCGAACTCCAGGCCGCCAATGGTTTCGTTGGCCACGTAGTGCACGTAGGCAGCGTCCTTCGACAACTTCCACTCGTTCTGACCCGGAATGGCGAAATAGTCGTAAGGCTTGGCGGTGCCCGCCACATTGACGTGACCGTAACGGGAAGCCTCTTCAATGGCCTTCTGGCCCCAGATACCAGTGTCGATATAGTCGGCAGTGCCGTCTTCCGGCAGCAGGTTCAGCGGGATCTGGGCGAATTGCTGGCTGGCGCCGCCCTGCAGGAACAGCACTTTGTAGTTGGAAGGGATGTCCAGCAAGTCGCGCAGATCCTGCTCGGCCTTGGTGGCGATGGACACGAACTCATCGCTGCGATGGCTCATTTCCATCACGGAGAGGCCTTTTCCATGCCAGTCGAGGAGTTCACCCTGCGCACGCTGCAGGACTGCTTCAGGAAGCGCCGCGGGACCGGCACAGAAGTTATAGGCTCTCTTGCTCACATCCAATCTCACTCTGATCTGGTGGGGCTGCAATCATGTTCGGCAACGCTCTGCTTCCGGAGCGGACCGTTGTGGAAGCTGGCTTGCCTGCGATACAGGCGCCTCGGTACGTCAGTGATACCGTGGTGATGCCATCGCAGGCAAGCCAGCTCCCACATGTTTCAAAGGGGACAAACAACAAGGGGGCGAATCTTCATCCGCCCCCTGTGTGTCCGCTTATTCCTGCGGTTCTTCTTCGTCTGCGGCAGCGTCGAGGGTTGGCTCGTCGACGTTGTCATCGCCTGCTGCGATCACCTCGCCTTCAAACTCCTCGCCTTCCAGCTCTTCGCCTTCGACTTCCGATGGCTCCTGGACACGCTCCAGGCCGACCAGTTTTTCGTCCTTGGCCAGCTTGATCAGGGTCACGCCCTGGGTGTTACGGCCCAGGCTCGACACTTCAGCCACACGGGTACGTACCAGGGTGCCCTGGTCGGAGATCAGCATGATTTCCTCGCCGTCGAGCACCTGCACCGCACCGACCAGACGGCCGTTGCGGTCGTTGCTGACCATGGCGATCACGCCCTGGCCGCCACGCTTGTACTCCGGGAACTCGCTGATGGCGGTGCGCTTGCCATAACCACGCTCGGAAGCGGTGAGGATCTGGCTGCCTTCTTCCGGGATCAGCATCGAAATCAGCTTCTGCCCTTCCGGCAGGCGCATGCCGCGCACACCGCGGGCGGTACGGCCCATGGCACGAACGTCGGATTCCTTGAAGCGCGTTACTTTACCGCCGTCGGAGAACAGCATGACTTCACGCTCGCCGTCGGTGATGGCAGCGGAGATCAGCACGTCGCCTTCGTCCAGCTCCAGGGCGATCAGGCCCACGCTGCGCTGGCGGCTGAAGGATTCCAGCGGGGTCTTCTTCACGGTGCCTTTGGCGGTGGCCATGAAGATGAAGTGACCTTCGGTGTATTCCTCGACCGGCAGCATGGTGGTGATGTATTCATCACTGTCCAGCGGCAGCAGGTTGACCAGTGGGCGACCACGGGCGGCACGGGACGCTTCCGGGATTTCGTAGGTCTTGAGCCAGTACACCTTGCCCTTGCTGGAGAACAGCAGCAGCGTGGTGTGGCTGTTGGCAACCAGCAGGTGAGCGATGTAGTCCTCATCCTTCACGCCGGTAGCCGATTTACCTTTACCACCACGACGCTGAGCCTGGTACGCAGCCAGCGGCTGGGTCTTGGCGTAGCCACCGTGGGAGATGGTCACCACGCGCTCCTCTTCCGGGATCATGTCACCCAGGGTCAGGTCGAGGCGTGCATCGAGAATCTCGGTGCGACGCACATCGCCATATTCGGCGCGGATCACTTCCAGTTCTTCGCGGATCACTTCCATCAGGCGCACGGCGCTGCTGAGGATGCGGATCAACTCGCCGATCTGGTTGAGGATCTCCTGGTACTCGGCCAGCAGCTTCTCGTGCTCCAGGCCAGTCAGGCGGTGCAGGCGCAGTTCCAGGATGGCCTGGGCCTGTTCCGGCGACAGGAAGTACTTGCCTTCACGCAGACCGTATTGCGGGTCCAGGGTCTCCGGACGGCACGAGTCGGCGCCGGCACGTTCAACCATCGCCACCACGGCGCTGGATTCCCAAGGGGTGCTGATCAACGCTTCCTTGGCTTCCGACGGGGTTGGCGAGGCCTTGATCAGAGCGATCACCGGGTCGATGTTCGACAGCGCAACTGCCTGGCCTTCCAGGATGTGGCCGCGCTCGCGGGCCTTGCGCAGTTCGAACACGGTACGGCGGGTGACCACTTCGCGACGGTGACGCACGAAGGCTTCCAGCAGGTCCTTGAGGTTCAGGATGCGCGGGCGGCCATCGATCAGTGCAACCACGTTGATACCGAACACGCTTTGCAGCTGGGTCTGGGCGTAGAGGTTGTTGAGGATCACCTCAGGCACTTCGCCACGACGCAGCTCGATCACCACGCGCATACCGTCTTTGTCGGACTCGTCGCGCAGCTCGGTGATGCCTTCGAGCTTCTTCTCTTTGACCAGCTCGGCGATCTTCTCGATCAGACGTGCCTTGTTCAGCTGGTAAGGCAGCTCGGTGATGACGATCTGCTGGCGGCCACCGACCTTGTCGATGTCTTCGATGATCGAGCGGGCACGCATGTAAATGCGGCCGCGACCGGTGCGATAGGCTTCGATGATGCCGGCGCGACCGTTGATGATCGCGGCGGTCGGGAAGTCCGGGCCGGGGATGTATTGCATCAGCTCATCGACGGTCAGCTCGGGGTTGTCGATGAGGGCCAGGCAACCGTCGATGACTTCACCGAGGTTGTGCGGCGGGATGTTGGTCGCCATGCCCACGGCGATACCGCTGGAACCGTTGACCAGCAGGTTGGGGATCTTGGTCGGCATGACGGCCGGGATCATTTCGGTGCCGTCGTAGTTCGGCACCCAGTCCACGGTTTCTTTATGCAGGTCGGCCAGCAGCTCGTGCGCCAGCTTGGTCATGCGCACTTCGGTGTATCGCATGGCCGCGGCGTTGTCGCCGTCGACCGAACCGAAGTTGCCCTGGCCGTCTACCAGCAGGTAGCGCAGGGAAAACGGCTGGGCCATCCGAACGATGGTGTCGTACACCGCAGTGTCGCCGTGAGGGTGATACTTACCGATCACGTCACCGACAACACGGGCAGATTTCTTGTACGGCTTGTTCCAGTCGTTACCCAGCTCGCTCATCGCGAACAGCACACGCCGGTGCACGGGCTTCAAGCCATCGCGCGCATCAGGCAGTGCCCGACCGACAATTACGCTCATCGCGTAGTCGAGGTAGGACTGTTTCAGCTCGTCTTCGATATTGACCGGGAGGATTTCTTTGGCCAGTTCGCCCATGAGAAGTCTGATTCCTTTTTCGGGTGAAACCTCGTCACATCCATATGGGACGAACGAAGCTCGCCGCTGCCGGCAGAGTGCCTGACAACGACTTACGACAAATCAACGAGTTATGACACGGATCTGCACGTTATAGGCCACCCCTCGGGGCAGCCCTGGAAACCGCCGGATGTTATCACAATCGCCGCCACGCACCTATCCCCCTGATGCGCATGGAGCATAGTAAGTTGACGGATGACAGGCTTGAGGGCGACGAGAGGGGCTCAGAGCTGGAACCAAGCCCGATTTCGGGGGCAAATTGGCTTAATGCAAGCGCTTACGACACATCAACCTGGCCAGCTTGGCGGTATCCGGCCGTTCGACCACGCCTTTTTCGGTCACGATCACATCGATCAGGTCGGCCGGGGTCACGTCGAACACCGGATTGAAGGCCGCCACATCTGCCGCGAAGCGCTGGCCGGCGACTTCCAGCAACTCACCGGCATCGCGCTCTTCCAGGGCAACGTCATCGCCAGTGGCCATCATCAGGTCCAGGGTGGAACTCGGCGCCACCACCATGAAACGCACGCCGTGGTGCATCGCACACACAGCCAACTGGTAAGTGCCGATCTTGCTGATCACATCGCCGTTGGCGGCAATGCAGTCGGCGCCGACAATCACCCAGGTCACGCCTTTGGTCTTGAGGATATGCGCACCGGCCGAGTCGGCATTCACCGTCACCGGAATGCCCTCGCCCGCCAGCTCCCAGGCGGTCAGCCGCGAGCCTTGCAGCCAGGGCCGGGTTTCATTGGCGTAGACCTGCTCGACCATGCCTTCGAGGTAGGCCGCGCGAATCACCCCGAGCGCCGTACCGACACCGCCGGTCGCCAGGGCGCCAGCGTTGCCGTGGGTGAGGATGGCCTGAGCGTTGCCCTGGTGCTTGCGGATCAGCTCGACGCCCAGCTGGGCCATGGTCAGGTTGGCTTCGCGGTCACTTTCATGGATGGCGATGGCTTCCGCTTCCAGCACCGCCACAGGGTCGGCGTGCTTTTTGACGCGGTCGAGCCGGTCACGCATGCGCTTCAAGGCCCAGAACAGGTTCGACGCGGTGGGGCGGGCATCGGCTAACAATGCGTAGTCTTCTTCCCACGCTGCCTGCCAGTCACCGCCCTCGGCGATCCGCTCGCGGGCGGCCAGCACCAGGCCATATGCGGCGCTGATGCCGATGGCCGGCGCACCGCGCACTACCATCGAGCGAATGGCTGCAGCCACTGCATCGACCGTCACGCAGGCCACCCAGCTTTCGCGGGACGGCAAGGCACGCTGATCGAGCAGGTACAGTGCGCCATCACGCCATTCGATGGCCTTCACTTTCTCCGCTGCCAACAGTCGATCGCGCATCCCTTACTCCGCACTCATAAACAAAGCCGCCGATTATAGCGATCCGCCAGCCAGGACGCTCGGGTATACTTCGCCCTTCTTTTATAGCTGCCTGGGAAGAAGCCCGCGATGACTGCCACTGCCGCCCCGCTCGACTTACTGTTGCTGCCGACCTGGCTGGTACCTGTCGAACCCGCCGGCGTGGTGCTCAAGGAGCACGGCCTGGGCATCCGCGATGGGCGCATTGCGTTTATCGGGCCTCGCCAGGCGGCGTTGAAGCTGACCGCCAAGGAGACCCGCGAACTGCCGGGCATGTTGCTCAGCCCCGGCCTGGTCAACGCCCACGGGCACGCGGCGATGAGCCTGTTTCGCGGCCTGGCCGATGACCTGCCGCTGATGACCTGGCTGGAAAAACACATCTGGCCCGCCGAAGCCAAGTGGGTCGATGAAGCGTTCGTGCGTGACGGCACCGACCTGGCCATCGCCGAACAGCTCAAGGGCGGCATCACCTGCTTCTCCGACATGTACTTCTACCCCAAGGTCGCCAGCGACTGCGTGCACAACAGCGGCATGCGCGCACAGATTGCGATTCCGATCCTCGACTTTCCGATCCCCGGTGCCGGCAGTGCCGACGAGGCGATTCGCCAGGGTGTCGAGCTGTTCGGCGACCTCAAGCACCACCCGCGCATCAAGATCACCTTCGGCCCCCACGCGCCCTACACCGTGTGCGATGACAACCTGGAAAAAATCCGGGTGATCGCCGAAGAGCTGGACGCCGCGATCCATATGCATGTTCACGAAACCGCCTTCGAAGTGCAGCAAGCGGTCGAGCAGACCGGCGAGCGCCCGCTGGCGCGCCTGGGGCGCCTGGGGCTGCTGGGCCCGCGCTTCCAGGCCGTTCATATGACCCAAATCAGCGAGGACGACCTGGCTTTGCTGGTAGAAAGCAACACCAGCGTCATCCATTGCCCGGAATCCAATCTGAAACTGGCCAGCGGCTTTTGCCCGGTGGAGCGTCTGTGGCAGGCTGGCGTGAATGTGGCCATCGGCACCGATGGCGCCGCCAGCAACAATGACCTTGACCTGTTGGGCGAAACGCGTACGGCGGCGATGCTGGCAAAGGCCGTCGCCGGTTCGGCCACCGCACTCGATGCCCATCGCGCCCTGCGCATGGCCACCCTCAATGGCGCGCGAGCCATGGGCCTGGAAAGCGAGATAGGCTCGCTGGAAGTCGGCAAGGCGGCGGATATCGTTGCTTTCGATCTGTCGGGGCTGGCGCAACAACCGATCTATGATCCGGTCTCACAGCTTATATATGCCACCGGACGCGATTGCGTGAAACACCTTTGGGTCGCTGGCAAGCAATTGCTCGACGACCGGCAATTGACCCGCATGGATGAACAACAGTTGACCGCCACGGCCATCGCCTGGGGCCAACGCATCAGCGGGCACAGCGAATAACGACGGCCTTGAACCCTGGCGTTCAAGACCGACAAACCGATTTATCAGATTCAGAGGATTCACCATGAGCAACGTCGACCACGCCGAAATCGCCAAATTCGAAGCCCTGGCTCATCGCTGGTGGGACCGCGAAAGCGAGTTCAAGCCTTTGCACGACATCAACCCGCTGCGGGTCAACTGGATTGACGAACGCGTCAACCTGGCCGGCAAAAAAGTACTGGACGTCGGTTGCGGCGGCGGCATCCTCAGCGAAGCCATGGCCCAACGTGGCGCGACCGTGATGGGTATCGACATGGGCGAAGCGCCCTTGGCCGTGGCCCAATTGCACCAACTGGAGTCCGGGGTGAGCGTGGAATACCGCCAGATCACCGCCGAAGCCCTGGCCGAAGAGATGCCCGAGCAGTTCGACGTGGTCACCTGCCTGGAAATGCTGGAACACGTGCCCGACCCGTCCTCGGTGATCAGCGCCTGCTTCCGCATGGTCAAGCCCGGCGGCCAGGTGTTCTTCTCCACCATCAACCGCAACCCCAAGGCTTACCTGTTCGCGATCATCGGCGCCGAATACATCATGAAGCTGCTGCCGCGCGGCACCCATGACTTCAAGAAATTCATCCGTCCGTCCGAGCTGGGTGCGTGGAGCCGCCAGGCCGGGCTGACCGTCAAGGACATCATCGGCCTGACCTACAACCCGCTGACCAAGCACTACAAGCTGGCCAACGATGTAGACGTCAACTACATGATCCAGACCCTGCGCGAGGAGTGAGCCTGTGAAGTTGCGAGCGGTTCTCTTCGATATGGACGGTACCCTGCTGGATACCGCGCCGGACTTCATCGCGATCTGCCAGGCGATGCGCGCCGATCGCGACCTGCCGCCGATCAACCCCCAGCACATCCGCGATGAAATCTCCGGCGGTGCGCGGGCAATGGTTGCGGTGACCTTCTCGATGGACCCGGAATCCCCAGGTTTCGAAGAACTGCGCCAGGAATTCCTCGAGCGTTACCTCAAGGGCTGCGCGGTCCACAGCAAGTTGTTCGACGGCATGGCGGAGTTGCTCGAAGACATCGAGAAGGCCAAGCTGATCTGGGGCGTGGTCACCAACAAGCCCCTGCGTTTTGCCGAGCCGATCATGCACCAACTCGGCCTGGCCGAACGCTCGGCACTGCTGATCTGCCCGGACCACGTGAAAAACAGCAAGCCGGACCCGGAGCCGATGATCCTGGCCTGCAAGATGCTCGGCCTGGACCCGGCCAGCGTGCTGTTCGTGGGCGATGACCTGCGCGACATCGAGTCCGGCCGCGACGCCGGCACCCGCACGGCGGCGGTCACTTATGGCTACATCCACCCGGACGACAACCCACGCCATTGGGGTGCCGATGTGGTGGTGGATCATCCGCTGGAACTGCGCAAGGTGCTGGATAACGCACTGTGCAGTTGCTGATTACTCAACGCCCCCACCCTCTATGAAGATCCAATGTGGGAGGGGCTTGCGCCCGATAGCGGTGTGCCAGCCCGCACCTCTATGACTGATAGGCCCTCATCGGGGGCAAGCCCCCTCCCACAGGGGATCTTCAGTGTTTTCAGAGTTGGGGTTCATAAGCTGCTGAATTTTATCGAGGCTATTTATGTTTGATTACTCCGCGCGTCCAGACCTGCTCAAAGGCCGAATCATCCTGGTGACCGGCGCCGGTCGCGGGATTGGCGCGGCGGCGGCGAAAACCTACGCCGCCCACGGCGCTACCGTGCTGTTGCTGGGCAAGACCGAAGCCAACCTTGCCCAGGTATATGACGAGATCGAAGCCGCAGGCCAACCACAGCCGGTGGTGATCCCCTTCAACCTGGAGACCGCCCTGCCCCATCAATACGATGAGCTGGCGGCGATGATCGAGAAAGAATTCGGCCACCTCGACGGCCTGCTGCACAACGCCTCGATCATCGGCCCGCGTACGCCGCTCGAACAGTTGTCCGGCGAGAACTTCATGCGGGTGATGCACGTGAACGTCAACGCGATGTTCATGCTGACCAGTACTTTGTTGCCGCTGCTCAAGCTGTCGAAGGATGCCTCGGTGATGTTCACCTCCAGTAGCGTCGGCCGCAAGGGTCGGGCTTACTGGGGCGCTTATGGCGTGTCGAAGTTTGCGACCGAAGGCTTGATGCAAACCTTGGCCGATGAGCTTGAGGATGTGGCAGCAGTACGCTCCAACAGCATCAACCCAGGTGGCACGCGCACCAGCATGCGCGCCCAGGCGTATCCAGGGGAAAACCCGATGGAACGGCCTGCTCCGGAAGAAATCATGCCGGTGTACCTGTACCTGATGGGGCCGGACAGTGCCGGCATCAACGGCCAGGCGTTCGACGCGCAATAACCGGCACATTGTAAAACCAAATGTGGGAGGGGGCTTGCCCCCGATTGCAGTGGATCAGTCAACAGATACAGTGACTGTCCCACCGCTATCGGGGGCAAGCCCCCTCCCACATTTTTCAGCAGTGTGGTTTAGTTTTTCACCACTTCTTCAAGGGTGAAGCGGCCCAATGGGTTCTGCAGGAAGTTGCTCACATTCTTGCGTGAGATGTTGATGTAAGGGCTGTAGTACAAGTCGATCCAGTTCACATCCTGTTTCGCCAGTTTCTGCAATTCCACATACATCTGCTCACGCTTGGCCGGGTCGGCCTCGATCCGTGCCTGGGCCACCAGGTCCTTGACCTTGTCGTTCCTGTAGCGGGTCATGTAGTTCTGGTTGGTGTCGTGGCCCAGCACGAAGGTGGTCTTCTGGTCCGGGTCGAGGATGTCGTTGGTCCAGTACATCACCGAAATATCGTACTCACCGTCCACCAGCATCTGCCAGCTCTGGGTCGGATCGACCTTTTGCAGGTTGGCGGTTACGCCGACCTTGGCTAACTGGTCCTTGATGATCACCGCAATCTGCTCGTCGGCTTCGTTGCCGGCGTTGACCACGTAGTTGAGCTTCAAGTCCTTCGCACCGGCCTGCTCCAGCAGCTTCCTGGCGGCGGTGGGGTCATACGGGCGCTGCAGGTTGTTGGCGTAGTGGTACAGCGAGCCCTTTGGAATGTAGGAATAGGCCACAGTGCCCTGACCGTAGGTGGCGGTCTTCACCAGCGATTGTTTGTCGATGGCCATGTCCAGCGCCTGGCGCACTTCCGGCTTGGCCAGCAACCCGTGGGCGTGGTTGATCAGCAGGTGATCTTCACGGGTGGACGGGTCGGCGTGGATCACCACGTTCTTGTCTTTCTTCAGCTCTTCAACCCGCGAGAACGGTACGAAGATCGCCGTGTCCAGCTCATTGTTCTGCACCATGCGCATGCGCGTGTTGTCGTCGGTAACGGAGACCCACTCCACGCCATCCAGGCTCACGTTCCTGGCCTGCCAGAAGTTCGGGTTCTTCTTCAGGATCACCCGATCGCCCTTGCGCCACTCGTCTACGGTAAACGCGCCGGACGTCACCGGGTTTTCCGAGTAGGCGTCTTCGCCCATCTTGGTCATGGCTTTTTCCGACAGGATCGACACCGTCGGCGACGCCAGTTGCGAGAGGAAGGCGACGGCCGGGGTTTTCAGCGTGACCACCAGGGTTTTCGGGTCCGATGCCTTGGCCGTGTTGATCAAGTTGAACGGATCAGCCCACAGCGAAGCCTTGTTGTCGCGGATACGCAGCAGGCTGAATGCCGCATCGTCGGCGGTAATGGTCGAGCCATCGGAGAACTTCGCGTCACGCAGTTTGAAGGTGTAAGTCAGGCCGTCCTTGGAGATATCCCAGCTTTCGGCCAGGCCCGGCTCCATCTTGGTGCCCAGGTTGTCCACGCGTACCAGGGTGTCGTAGACGTTGGCGAAGACCCAGGTGTCGCGGTTTTGCGCGCTTTTGATCGGGTCGAACGTGGTGCTGTCTTCACGGCAGCCGATGGTCAGGACACCGGCGGCCTGGGCGAAACCGGCGGTCAGCGACCAGGCGGTCAGTGTGGCGGCGGCGAGCAACTTCAAGTGGCGCGATTGCATGTCATAACTCCTTGTTCATGAATGGCAGGGATGGGTCAAAGCAAAGGTTCTTCAAGCACGCAACTGTACCGATGCTCGTGCAGGAAATGGGTCGGCGGCAACACCACGGAACACAGGGTGCGGGCATGCCGGCAACGCGGGTGAAAGGCGCAGCCTGTGGGCAGATTCAGTGGGCTCGGTGGTTCACCCGGCAAGGGTTCTGTCGGCAATGGCCGATGCGGATCGATCTCGGGAATCGCCTGGATCAACGCCGCCGTGTACGGATGACGTGGCGCCGTGAAGACCGCCTCCACCGGTCCTTCCTCGACGATCTTGCCCAGGTACATCACCGCCACGCGGTCACACAATCGGCGCACGATGGCCAGGTCATGGGCGATAAACAGGATCGCCAGGTTCATGCGCTGTTGCAGTTCCAGCAGCAGGTTGATGATCTGGCCCTGGATCGACACATCCAGCGCCGCCACGCACTCGTCGGCGATGATCAGGCGTGGCTCAACCGCCAGCGCCCGGGCAATGCCGACGCGCTGGCACTGGCCACCGCTGAGGGCGGCGGGTTTGCGGCTGGCGAGTTCGGGGCGCAGGCCGACCAGGTCGAGCAGTTCATTCACACGAGCTGCAACCTGCTCTGGCGCGACTTTGCGCTGCACGCGCAGCACTTCGGCAATGGTTTCGCCGATGGTGTGGCGCGGGTTCAACGCAGCGTACGGGTCCTGGAAGATCATTGCGGTTTCATGCCGCAGACGAGTGATGTCGATGGCGCTGCCATGGGCCATGTCGATGCCGTCAAACAACACCTGGCCGGCGCTGATCGGGTTGAGGTGCAGGATGGCGCGGCCCAGGGTGCTTTTGCCGCTGCCCGACTCACCCACCAGCCCCAGGGTTTCACCCGCCGCCAGGTTCAGCGACACGCCGTTCACTGCCCTCACCCACTGCTTGTTCAACCCGAACACGCCGGTGCCGGACGCGGCAAACTTCACCTCAAGGTCCTTGATCTGCAACAGGCTCATGGCTGCGCTCCCAACGGGTAATGACAGGCGACCCGAGCACCTTCCGGCAACACCTCGGTGCACAACGCGCCAACCTGCGGGCAACGCGGGTTGAACCGGCAACCGGCGGGTAATGCATCCAGCAACGGCGGTTGCCCGGGGATCGTGCGCAGCAAGGCGTGACCGCTGCTGTGGGCGGGCTGGCAATCGATCAGGCCGGCGGTGTAGGGATGCTGCGGTCGAGCCAGCAAGTCGTATTTGCTGCCGTGCTCGCACAGCCGCCCGGCGTACATCACGGCGATGGAATCACAGGTTTGCGCCACCACGCCGAGATCATGGGTAATCATGATGATCGACAGACCGCGCTGGTCGCGCAATTCCAGCAACAACCGCAGGATTTGCGCCTGCACCGTCACATCCAGGGCGGTGGTGGGTTCGTCGGCGATCAGCACTTTAGGGTTGCAGCCCAGCGCCACGGCGATCATTGCACGCTGGCGCATGCCGCCGGAAAACTCGTGGGGGTAGTTGTCGACCCGCGCCTGGGGATCGGGGATGCCAACCTGGCGCAACACGTCGATGGCCTGCAATCGCGCGTCTTTTTTCGACGCGCCTTGATGCAGGCGGATACCCTCGGCAATCTGCTCGCCGATACGCATCAGCGGATCAAGGTGGCTGCTGGGGTTCTGGAAAATCATGCCCAGTTGGCCGCCACGCACGGCGCGCATGCCAGCGTCATCCAATGCCAACAGGTCCTGGCCGGCCAGCCGCACCGAGCCGCCTTGCACGCGCAGGCTGGGCGATGGCAGCAGGCGCATCAGGCCACGGCAGGCCATGGTCTTGCCTGAGCCGCTTTCCCCTACCAGGCCGAGGATTTCGCCTTCGGCCAGATCGAACGACACCCGATCGACCAGGGTTACATCGCGCCCCGCATTGTTGGCGATGACACTGAGGTCGCGCACTTGCAGCAGACTCATGAGCGGTCCCCCAACACTTGCGCCACGCCATCGGCCAGCAGGCTGAAGCCCATGGCCAGGGTCACGATGGCCAGCCCCGGAAAGGTGCAGATCCACCAGGCCGTGGTGATAAAGGCCTGCCCCTCGGCCACCATGGTGCCCCACTCGGCGGTCGGCGGTTGCACGCCCAGGCCCAGATAGCTCACGGCGGCGCCATTGAGCAGCACCAGCACCGCGTCAGACATGGAAAACACAATCGAGCCGAACATCGCATTGGGCAGCAGATGCCGGAACAGAATGCGCCCGTGGCCAAAGCCCAGGCTCTTGGCGGCCAGGGCAAACTCGCTTTCCTTGAGCACCAGGATCTGCGAGCGGATCAGCCGCGCATACGACACCCAGCCCACCAGCGCCATGGCGATGTAGAAACTCTTCAGGCCCGGCCCGAGGATGGCCATGATCGCGAGCATCAGCACCAGGAAGGGAAACGCCAGGATCACGTCGATCACGCGCATGCAAACGCTGTCGAAGCGCCCGCCGATATAGCCCGAGACCGCACCGATGAAGGTGCCGATCATGAAAGGGAAGATCACCCCGACAATGGCCAGTTGCAGGTCGATGCGAGCGCCCCAGATCACCCTCGAAAGAATGTCTCTTCCGTAGTTATCCGTGCCAAACGGATGTATAAGGCTTGGAGCGAGTAAACTGAAATCAGGGTTCTGCGCAATCGGGTCATACGGTGCAATCCACGGCGCAAACAGCGCAAGCGCCAGCCACACCAGCAGGATCGCCAGGCCCCACGCCGCCGTCAGCCGACCATTGCGCAAACCGAAACGCAGGCGCAAGCGCCACGGGGCAATCAACGGGCGGCTGCTCATTGCATCTTCACCCGTGGGTCGAGGGCCACCGTCACCACGTCAGCGATGAAGTTGACCACCACCGTCGCGCAGGCCAGCACCATGGCCACGCCCTGCACCACCATGTAATCGCGGGTGAAAATGCCGCGCACCAGCAATTGGCCGATACCGGGAATGGCGAACAGGCTTTCGATCACCACCGTGCCGCTGATCAGCCAGCCGATGTTCACCGCCAGCAGGTTGACCGCCGGCACCAGGGAATTTGGCAACACATGCCGACGAAAAACGGCGGTTTCCGACAGCCCACGGGCGCGGGCCGCGGTCACGTGATCGGCCTGCAACTCCATCAGCATGCTCGCCCGCAGGTTGCGCACCAGCACCGCCGATAACGCCAGGGCAATCGTCAGGCACGGCAGCACCATGTGATGCGCCTTGTCCAGCCAGGTGCGGCCGTAGCCGGACACCGGAAACAAGCCCCACTGCACACTCAGCAACAGGATCAGCATCAAGCCCAGCCAGAACGCCGGCATGCCCAGGCCAACCGTGGTGAACACGCGGATCAGGTTGTCCGCCCAGCCGCCCTTGTTGCGTGCGGCCCAGGTCGCCAGCGGCACCGCGATCAGCAGCGCCAGCACCACGCTGCCCAGTACCAGCACCAGGGTGGGCTCGATGCGCGTGACAATCAGCTTGAGGGCGTCGACCTTGTACAGCAGCGATTGGCCGAGGTCGCCCTTGAGCAGGTTTTTCAGGAAGTAGAAGTATTGCTGCCACAACGGCTGGTCGAGGCCGTACTGGGCGCGAATCTTCAGCAAGGCATCCGGCGTGCTGCGCGAGCCCAGCAAGGCGCGCGCCGGGTCGCCAGGGATCGAGCGCACCAGCACAAAGGTGATCAGGCTGATGCCAAACAGCACCGGCAGCAACTGCAGCGGCCGGGACAGCACAAAACGGTAGCGCGCCAGGTTCATCCGTCAGCCTCGGTGACGCGAGAGGAAGTCCAGCAGCACCGGGAAATATGCCTGGGGCTCTTCATAAAACGGCATATGGCTGCTGTTGGGGAAAACATGCAATTCGGCGTGCCGGGCCGCCATTTTCATGCGCATGGCGCAGGCCGGGGTGAGTTCGTCGTGCTGGCCGGTGGTGATCAGGATCGGCATCTTGAACGCGGCCATCTCGGGGAGGCGGTTCCAGTCCTTGAGGTTGCCGATGTAGAGGAATTCGTTGGGACCCTGCATGGTTTCGTAAGGGCCCATGTTCCAGTCGTCGAGAGAGCGTCTGACCGGTGCAGGCCACTCGTCCAGCCGGCACACGTGGCGGTAGTTGAGCAAGGTAATCGCGGCCTGGTACTGCGGGTGGTCGAGGGTACCCATGGCTTCGTGACGTTGCATCATGGCCACGGTTTCGCCGCCGAGGGCGCCGCGCAGGCGCTCCAGTTCCTGGGACAGGTGCGGAATGTCGCCCACGGTGTTTTCGAGGATCAGGCTTTTCAGCGCGTCGGGGTAATGGATCGCGTATTCGATGCCGAGCCAGCCGCCCCAGGAATGCCCGAGCAAATGCACGCGGCCCAGGCCAAGGGCCTGGCGCACGGTTTCGACTTCTTCGACATAACGGCGGATTTCCCACAGCGCAAC
Source organism: Pseudomonas sp. DR208 (assembly GCF_019823005.1). Classification (NCBI taxonomy): domain Bacteria; kingdom Pseudomonadati; phylum Pseudomonadota; class Gammaproteobacteria; order Pseudomonadales; family Pseudomonadaceae; genus Pseudomonas; species Pseudomonas sp. DR208. The sequence goes on along the minus strand of NZ_CP081944.1, from coordinate 2,062,901 downwards.
ATCGGTGGGTCTGGCTGATGCGCCCGTGCCAAGCTGGTCGAATGCAACCACTCGCAGGTTATGCTCCTTGAGCCAGCCATGGGCGTCGCGCAAGTAGTCACACGGCAGGCCCGGCCCGCCGTTGAGGCACAGCAGCACCTCATCGCCTTCGCCGAAGCTGTAGACCACGAGGTTATGGCCATCGACTTGCACGTTGTACTGCTGGTCGGGGGCAATTTCACGCCACATGCATACATTCCTTGTGTTGTATCGGCCTGGCAGGTAGCGGCCGTTGATCGGCCAACACTACCGAGGATGCCGCGCGTCCATAACCTAGTATTTCTTATAGGTTTGGCCTGGCAGTCCTTCGCCGGGGCGTGGCATTCTACTTGCCGCAAGTCGAGATTCAAATGAAATCGGGAGCAGAACGGATGCTGGCCAAGCTGACTGCCTTAAATCACCGTCTGATGCCGGGCAGGAGCCTGGACGAGCAGATGGACAACACCTTTATCCTTGCCCAACAGTTGGGCTTCGACGCCTTGGTGTACGACTACACCCCGGTGCCGATCGACCAGGATGGCGCATTGATCACCCCCTCGGTGCTGCAACTACGCAACACCCCGGCCGACTGGCATGCCTTGTGGTGCAGCGAAGGGTTCTACCAGATCGATCCGGTGCAACACCTGGCTCTGAGCCGGGTGTCGCCGTTCGTGTGGTCCTACGACGTCAAGGCCGACACCCCCCTGCAAAAGATCATCGATCCCTGCCACGCGCCGGTTTCATCCTACCTGCATGACCAGCAATTGACCTGCGGCGTCAGCGTGCCGATCCACCTGCCCCGTGGCGGCTTCGCCTCGCTGACCGGCCTGCGCACCGGCAACGCCCGCAGCGTGTTGAAGGATGCGCAGCAGACCTTGTCGGACTTCAGCCTGATTTCCCATGCCTTGCAGGAAGCGGCCTACCCATTGTTCAGCAAAGAGCTGCGCACTTACCCGCATATCCACCTGACCAAACGCGAACGTGAGTGCCTCAAATGGGCCGCCGAAGGCCTGACTGCGGCCGAAATTGCCACGCAATTGAGCCGTTCGCTGGCGGTGGTCACCCTGCACCTGGCCTCGGCCATGCACAAACTGGGGGCCAAGAACCGCGTGCAGGCGGTAGTGCGCGCCACCCATTACCGGCTGCTGGAAGACTGACACCCCGGCAAAACCTAGCTGTTTTGCTAGTTACCTAAATTTCTGCCACGCATTATCGTGTCCCTGATCCTTTTTTCAGAGCAGGGTACGAAATGGAATTCATCGAAAAAATCCGCGAAGGGTATGCGGCGTTTGGCGCCTACCAAACCTGGTACCGCGTCACCGGTGACTTGTCGAGCGGTCGCACGCCCCTGGTGGTTATCCACGGCGGCCCCGGATGCACCCATGATTATGTTGACGCGTTCAAGGACGTCGCCGCCAGCGGTCACGCGGTGATCCACTACGACCAGTTGGGCAACGGCCGCTCCACCCATCTGCCCGACAAAGACCCGTCCTTCTGGACCGTGGGCCTGTTCCTCGAAGAACTCAACAACCTGCTGGACCACCTGCAGATCAGCGATAACTACGCGATCCTCGGCCAGTCCTGGGGCGGCATGCTCGGCAGTGAGCACGCGATCCTGCAACCCAAGGGCCTGCGCGCGTTCATCCCGGCCAACTCGCCGACCTGCATGCGCACCTGGGTCAGCGAAGCCAACCGCCTGCGCAAATTGTTGCCTGAAGGCGTGCATGAAACCCTGCTCAAGCACGAAGCCGTCGGCAACTACCAGGACCCGGAATACCTCGCCGCGTCGCGGGTGTTCTATGACCATCACGTATGCCGGGTCATCCCGTGGCCCGAGGAAGTGGCGCGCACCTTCGCCGCGGTCGATGCAGACCCGACGGTGTACCACGCCATGAGCGGCCCGACCGAATTCCATGTGATCGGCAGCTTGAAAGACTGGAAATCCACTGGCCGCCTGTCGGCGATCAACGTACCGACGCTGGTGATCTCGGGGCGCCACGACGAGGCCACGCCGCTGGTGGTCAAGCCGTTCCTGGACGAAATTGCGGATGTGCGCTGGGCGCTGTTTGAAGACTCCAGCCACATGCCCCATGTGGAAGAACGCCAGGCGTGCATGGGGACTGTGGTGAAGTTTCTGGATGAGGTGTGTTCGGCACAATACAAAGTGCTCAAGGCCGGCTGAATGCTCAAGCTGGATGCATTCCAATTGTGGGAGGGGGCTTGCCCCCGATAGCGGTGTGTCAGGCGCCAATCACTCAGTTGATCCACCGTCATCGGGGGCAAGCCCCCTCCCACATTCAGGCCTCGCTAGCCTCGGGTTTGGTGACCTTCCTAGGCACTTCCGCCACCAACGGGATCTCCCTGCCCTCGGCATCAAACAACTTGCCGCCCTTGAAGTAATCCCCATCGCGCAGTTCCGACACATCGCGAAAGCACAAGCTGCGTTCGGTCCCCGCCACGAAAACCGACTGCTGGTCCGAATTGCCGGCGGTGAAATGGTTGAACGCCAGGTTCAGCAGGATCGCCATGATTGCCGACGAGCTGATCCCCGAGTGGAAAATGGTCGCGAACCAGCTCGGGAAGTGGTCGTAGAAGCTCGGTGCCGCAATCGGGATCATGCCAAAACCGATGGACGTGGCCACGATGATCAGGTTCATGTTGTTGCGGTAATCCACCTTGGACAAGGTGCGGATACCACTGGCCGCCACGGTGCCGAACAGCACAATCCCGGCCCCGCCCAGCACTGAAGTGGGCACCGCCGCGATGACCCGGCCCATGAAGGGCAACAAGCCGAGGATCACCAGGAACAGCCCGCCCGTGGCCACCACGAAGCGGCTCTTGACCCCGGTCACCGCCACCAGCCCGACGTTCTGGGCGAAGGCGCTCTGGGTGAACGAACCGAAGATCGGCGCGAACATACTCGACAGCATATCGGCACGCAGGCCGTTGCCCAGACGCTTGGAATCGACTTTGGTGTCGATGATTTCACCCACCGCCAGAATATCCGCCGAGGTCTCGACCAGGGTCACCATCACCACGATGCACATGGAAATGATCGCGGCCACATGGAAGGTGGGCATGCCGAAATGGAAGGGTGTGGGGAAACCGAACATCGGCCCCTGGGTCACGCCGGAGAAGTCGGCCATGCCGAGGAACACCGCAATCACGGTGCCGATCACCATCGCCAGCAGGATCGACAAGCGCGAGATGGTCGCGCTGCCTATCTTGCTCAGCAGCAACACCAGCACCAGGGTCAACGCCGCCAGGCCGATATTGGACATGCTGCCGAAATCGGCGGCGCGGCTGTTGCCGCCCATGGCCCAGCGCGCGGCAACGGGCATCAGGGTCAGGCCGATGGTGGTGATCACAATGCCCGTTACCAACGGCGGGAAAAACTTGGTGATCCGCGAGAACACCGGGGTTATCAATAATCCGATAAACGACGCGGCCATTACCGCGCCAAGAATCGCCGGCACACCGCCGGCGCCATCACTGCCGACAATCGCCACCATGGTTGCCACACCGGCGAACGACACGCCCTGCACCAGCGGCAACTGACAACCAAAAAACGGCAGGCCCAGGGTCTGCAACAGCGTGGCCAGGCCACCGGCGAACAACGACGCGGCGATCAGCAGGCCGATATCCGCCGGCGACAAACCCGCCGCCTGGCCGACGATCAACGGTACCGCGACGATGCCGCCGTACATGGTGAGCACATGTTGCAGGCCGTAAGCCATGTTGGCGGCGACGCCGAGATTCTCATCTTCTGGCCGCTGCGGTGACGCCTTCGGGATAGTCATGGTGAGGGGTTCTCTGTTTTTGTTGTGCGGCCACTGTATGCAATGTTTGGACTTGATGTCCATAGAGTTGTATACAATCAATCGAACAAGTTACCCTCCGTCGGCGTTACAAAAACAATCCGGCCGTGATGAGCCAGAACGCCAAAGGACCCATAACAATGAAAAAGGCACTACAGGGCGCAACCGTCGCACTCACCCTCCTCGGCGGCGGGGAGGCCGTCGCGGTGGAATGGATGAACAACAGCGTAGGGTTTCGCTACGGCCAGCAGTTCACCAACCCGAACAACCCCGACGAATTCAGCAAGCGCATCTACAGTTTTACCCACGCCAGCGGCTACCGGTACGGCAGCAATTTCCTCAACCTCGATGTGTTCCTGTCCGACAGCCGCGACCCGCGCAAGGGTACGGATCATGGCGGGAGCGAGGTGTATGCGGTGTACCGTCACCAGTTGTATGCATCGCGGGTGTTCGATGTGCCGCTGGGCACTGGCCTGGTCAAGGATTACGCGCTGACGTTGGGGTTCGATGCCAACCGCAACAACAACTTCGCCTCAGCCAGGAAGCGCGCCCTGGTGATCGGCCCGACCTTGAAGTTCAACACCGTCGGCGTGCTGGACCTGAGCCTGCTGTACTACAAGGAAAAGAACCACACCGGTATCCCCGGCGCGCAGGAGTCGAACCACACGTTCGACGATACCTACATGCTCAACCTGACGTGGATGCGCCCGTTCGAGATTGCCAATCATGCGGCGAAATTCCAGGGTTTCATCAATTATGTCGGGGAAAAAGGCGAGGACTATCACGGTCGCGACACCGCGCCGGAAGCCCTGATGCGCACCACGCTGATGGTGGCGGTGCGACCGGGCAAAAGCGTCAAGCCGAACCTGTACCTGGGGGTGGGTTACGAGTATTGGCATAACAAGTTCGGCGTGGATGGCGGCCGGGGTAGCCGCACATCGACGCCGACAGTGAACCTGGAAGTGACGTTCTAGGCGGCTGCCAGTTCCGAATCCTCGGCCTTGGGCCGCGCCAGCCAGTACCCCAGCACGGCCAGCGGCGCGGTCGCCAGCATCACAATCACGGTAATCAGCAGTGGCTGGTCAATCATTGACGACACCAGCAGGCTGCTGAGAAAGCACAGGCCCAATTGCAGCGTATTTTGCAGCGCCGCCGCCTTGCCGGAGTTTTGCGCAAACGGCATCAGCGCGTTCGCCACGACGATGGGGTAACTGGCACCGTTGCACAGCGCCATCAGGCAGAACGGAATCAGCAAGGTGGTAAGGCTCGGCACGGTCAAGGTCGCGACCAGGTACAACGCCACCATGCTGATGCAATACGCCAGCAGCAGCCACGGCAACAGCGTCTTGCCCTGGAAGTGTTGCAAGGCGCTGCGGCAGCTGTAGCCGCCGACCAGAAACGCCAAGGTCGGCAGCACGTAGCTCAGGCCGATGTCATTCGGACTGTAGCCCATGCCGCCCAGGATGAAGGGCGACGCCGTCAGCCAGGCGAAGAAACTGGCCGAGCACGCGGCAAAAATCATGACATTGCCGGTAAACACGCGAGACGTCAGTAACTGTCCATAACCCAGGCGCGAAGGTTCGCCCTTCGCGGCCTGACGTTTCTGCGCAGTACGCAGGAACAACGTCGGCAACAACAGCAACAACGACACACCCAGCAATACGCCGAAGATCGCCTGCCAGCCGAAGTGACTCAGCACCATCGCGCCCAACAGCGGCGCTAAAGCCGGTGACAACGACATCAGCGGCATGATGCTGGCGAACACGCGATGGGCCTTGTCGGCCGGGTAACGGTCGATCACCAGGGCTTGCCAACTGACGGCGGCGGCGCATACGCCAATGGCTTGGATAAAACGCAATGCCAGCAACTGAGGCGCCGTTTCGACCCAGAACATGCCCGCACAACCGAGCACAAACAGGCTCAGCCCGGCGAGCAGGATCGGCTTGCGCCCCAGGCGGTCGGACAACGGCCCCCATAACAACTGCCCGACCGCAAAGCCGGCGAGGAAAATGCTCAAGCTGGCGCCTACTGCACCGGCGCCAATCTGCAAGTGCTCGCCCATGGCGCCGAACGCCGGTAAATACATGTCCATGGCGAGGTAACCGAGCATGCTCAGCCCCGCCAGATACCCAGTGAAACCAAAAGAATTTTTCATTGAAGCCTTGTTGATCCTGCCATCAAACTATTTGCTGACTGGCGCCCATTATGAAGCTGACAGTTTTGGTGTGAAGCGATAATAATTGGATACTTTTATCAATAAATTTGAAGGCAACCGCCATGTGGTCCGAATATTCGCTGGACGTTGTCGATGCAGTCGCGCGTCATGGCAGCTTCAGCGCAGCTGCCCAGGAACTGCACCGGGTGCCGTCGGCCATCAGCTATACGGTGCGTCAGATCGAGGAATGGCTGGCAGTGCCGTTGTTTGTGCGGCGCCACCGGGACGTCGAGCTGACGCCGGCCGGCCGGCTGTTTATCGACGAAGCCCGTGGCGTGATGAAAAAAATGCTCGGCACCCGACGCCTTTGCCAGCAAGTGGCCAACGGCTGGAGTGGCCAGTTGAAGGTGGCGGTGGATTCCATCGTCAAACCCCAGCGCTGCCGGCAGTTGGTCATTGATTTCTACCGGCAGTTTCCCGAGGTCGAGCTGTTGCTGGAATACGAGGTGTACAACGGCGTGTGGGATGCCCTGGCGGATGAGCGCACCGACATTGTGATCGGCGCCACCAGCGCGGTGCCGGTGGCCAGCCGCTTCACCTTTCGCGACATGGGGTTGTTGAATTGGCTGTGTGTGGTCAGTGCGCGCCACCCGTTGGCCAGCGTCGAAGGCTTGCTGAGTGACGATCAACTGCGCCCCTTCGCCTCGTTGTGCATGACCGATACATCGCGCAACCTGCCCAAACGCGACACCTGGACCCTGGATAACCAGCGTCGGCTGGTGGTGCCGAACTGGTCATCGGCCCTCGATTGCTTGCGTGATGGCCTGTGCGTCGGCATGGCGCCGGCGCATCAGGTGCTGCCGTGGATCGAGCGCGGGGAATTAGTGGCGCTGCAATTGAGCCGGCCGTTTCCTGCCAGCCCGTCGTGTGTGGCCTGGGCACAGGACAGGCTGTCCCCGGCCATGGCCTGGCTGCTGGAGTATCTGGGCGATACCGAAACCCTGAACCAGGAATGGCTCAACGGGCCTGATCCAGTAGCCGGGTAATGGCCCGCACGATCATCTCGACCTCCTTGGCAGCCAGGGTCAGCGGCGGCAGCAGCCGAATGACCTTGCCCCGCGTCACGTTGATCAGCAGGCCGTGTTCCTGGGCCGCGCGCTGGGCCAGGTCACGATAAGGGCTCGCCAGTTCGATCCCGATCATCAACCCCTGCCCACGAATCGCCAGGACGTGCGGGTGCTCACCCAGTTCCACCCGCAACCGCGCCAGCAAGCGCTCGCCCTGTAGCGCCGCGTTCTGCAGCAAACCTTGTTCTTCGATAATGTCCAGCACGGTGCACCCCACGCGACACGCCAACGGGTTGCCGCCGAAGGTGCTGCCATGGCTGCCCGGCGTAAACAACTGGGCCACACCGGCCCGCGCCAGGCAGGCGCCGATGGGTACGCCGTTGCCGAGGCCCTTGGCCAGGGTCATCACGTCCGGGACGATGCCTTCATGCTGGAAGGCAAACCAGGCGCCGGTGCGCCCAATGCCGGTCTGGATTTCATCGAGCATCATCAACCAGCCATGGCGGGTGCAGTGATCACGCAGGGCTTTCAGGTAGCCCGGTGGTGCCGGCAGTACGCCGCTTTCACCCTGGATCGGTTCCAGCAGGACCGCTGCGATCCGCGCGCCAAACGTCTGGGTGATTGCCTCAAGCGCAGCCAGATCGCCAAAGCCCACCTTGAGAAAGTCCCCCGGCAAGCGCTGGAAACCCAGGCGTACCGACGGCCCGTCACTGGCAGCCATGGTGCCGAGCGTACGGCCGTGAAAAGCATTTTCCATCACCACCACCAACGGTTCTTCAATGCCTTTTTTCCAGCCATGCAGCCGCGCCAGTTTCAGCGCTGTTTCGTTGGCCTCGGCACCGGAGTTGTTGAAGAAGGCCCGGTCGAGGCCAGACAGTTGAGTCAGGCGTTGGGCCAGCCGTTGTTGCCAGTCGATGCTGTAGAGGTTGGAGGTATGCAACAACAAGCCAGCCTGCTCGCTGATGGCCGTCACCAACCTGGGGTGCGAATGGCCGACATTGGTCACCGCCACACCGGCCACCGCATCCAGGTATTCACGGCCCTGCTGGTCCCACAGGCGCGTGCCCAGGCCGCGGGTAAAGCTCAGCGCCAGGGGTTGGTAAGTGGTCATCAAGCAGGCGGCGGTCATGGTGCGGCTCCAGTGCATCGTTGGGATGGCTTCAGTATCGTTAGCCACCTGAGCTGGATAAACTGCACATTCCTGCAATGACTTTAAACCAGGGCTTGATAATGGATCTGTTCCAGGCAATGTCGGTGTACGTGAAGGTGGTCGAGACTGGCAGCATGACCGCCGCAGCCCAAGCCTGCGGGATGTCGACCACCATGGTCGGCAACCACTTGCGCGCGCTGGAACAACGCCTTGGCGTCAGCCTGCTCAAGCGCACCACGCGCAAACAGAGCCTCACGGAATTCGGCGGGCAGTATTACCAGCGCTGCCTGGAAGTGCTGGGCTTGGTGGCCGACTCCGAGCAACTGGCCGAACAAGCCCATAGCGATGTCCCCAAGGGCACCCTGCGCATCACCGCGCCCCCCGTATTCGGCACCGAACGCCTTACACCGGCCTTGAGCGAATTTTCCCGGCGCTATCCGCTGATCAACCTGTACGTGGTGTTGAGCAATGAGCGGATGGACTTGGTTGACAGCGGCTTCGACGTGGCGATACGTCTTGGCGAACTGGAAACATCGAGCCTGATCGCACGGCCCATGCAGGACTACACCCTCACCCTCTGCGCGTCACCTGCTTACCTGGCGCGACGCGGCACGCCTTCGACACCCGAGGACCTCAGGCAGCATGACTGCCTGGCGTTCGCCTACCCGGCAAATGACAATTGGCGCGACACCGAAAAACTCTGGCGCATGACCGACGATAGCGGCGAGGTGGAAGTACCGGTGTCCGGCTCATTGACCATCAACAGCTCGCAAGGCTTGCGCCAGGCAGCCGTCAACGGCATGGGCATCATCATGCTGGCCGATGCCCTGGTACAACCGGACCTGGAGAGCGGCAAACTGGTGGCCCTGTTGACTACCTATCGACTGCCCAGCCGCCCCATGCATCTGCTCTACGGCCAGGACCGTTATCGCCTGCCCAAGCTGCGCGCCTTCGTGGATTTCGCCATGGAAAAGTGGGCGCGCTAGAAGCCCACGCCCAACTCACGCAACTGCGCTGCCGTGCGCGCGGCAGACACATGGTGAATCCCCTGCCAGCCCAGAGCGATGGCCGCTTCGATATTGCCGGCAACGTCATCGATAAACACCACTTCAGAGGGCTGGATATCCGGCAACTGGGCCCGTACCTGACTGAGGCTGGCGTGGTAGATCGCCGCGTCCGGCTTGATCAGTTTCAACTCGCCGGACACCACGATGTCGCGAAAATACTGCAGGAACGGGTAGTTGGCCCGCGCATAGGGAAACGTCTCGGCAGACCAGTTGGTAAGCCCGAACAACGGTATATCGGCGCGGTGCAACGCTTCGAGGATCGCCACGCCTTCCGGCAACGGCCCTCGCAGCATCTCGTGCCAACGGTCGTAATAGGCTTGAATCAAGCGCTCATGATGCGGGTACTGCTCGATCAGGCTGCGGGTGCCTTCGGCCAGGGAGCGACCGGCGTCCTGCTCGGTGTTCCAGGCCTGGGTGCAGATGTGGTCGAGAAACCATTGTCGCTCGTGATCATCGGCAATCAGCTTGCGGTACAGGTGCTGCGGGCTCCAATCAAACAGGACACCGCCGAAATCAAAAACCACTGCACGAATTGTCATACGCTCCTCCCAATTAATGTGCTGCATCAGTCTCATACCGGTGACCTGCGTCGGCAAGTAAGCAGGCGTAGGACCGCTCCGATAATTTTCCGGCTCACGCACAACAGGTATCGCTGCAACGCCCATGCATTCAGGCCTGAACCTTCCATTGCAGATCGGCTTCATACAGCCTGTAGTACTTCTTTCACCCCCCGCGCACAAAATGTCTCTAGTGTCGCGCTGTGTAATCGAGGGAATGCTCTGTTCCGGAAGGAATCATCCAACATGCCGATAAAACATGACTTGGAGCAACTCAATGAGCGACATCATCTCCCCTGTCATTTCACCTTCCGCGCTAAGCCTGCACACACTGCTGGGCGCTCAAGCCACTCAGTCGACCGGCACCGTCCAAGCGGCGAACAGCTCGATCATCGACGCATTTGAACGTGCCAAGGAGCGGACGGGAATAGTACCGAGCCACCTTGTTCCCCTGCAGAACATCGCAGCGGCCACCAATTCCATCATTGGCGTACGCCCTGTAGAAACCGTGGCTACCGGGATGATAGCGGCCGGTCACCCCACCAAGGACTTTCACATCAAAGGAAAAAGTGCCGACTGGGGACCGCAAGCTGGCCTGATCTGTACGAACCAGGCGTTCAGCAAGCTTGAAAAATTCAAGGAGGACGCCCCCGCCAAAGTGACCAGCGCCAATGAGCAAATCCAGGCATGCATTCGCGACGGGCACGCTGTCGCGGTCCCCTTGGAGATCTCGGGCGAGCGTATCGGCGAACTGATAAAACTCGGACACATTGCCCAGTTGGCAACAAGGCCCCACGAAGAAGCACTGCGTTTCAGTGCCCAAGGCCCCAGTCGACAGCAGTATGCATTTGAAGGTAGACGCACATCTGCGTCAGAAGACAGCTACCTCATCACCCATGAGGGAGTACCGGTTGAAGTCCTGGCGAAACACGCCGGTGGCAAGGCGTTGACCGCCGATTATGACCTGCACATGGTGGCGCCTCACATCAGCGATTTTGGCCCTCAGGATAAAATCCCGGTGCCCGATGTGGCGCACAGTGTTTTCACACAACGGATCGACAGCTACAGGCATCGACATTCAATCACTGGCTGTTTTCAGGTGCCCGAAGCGCTGCGTGCAGACTATGAAAGCGCCGCCCGTTTCTATCAAAAGGAAGACCCCGACTTGGGTAACGCCACGTCACGGATAAAGCAGATGATAGCGTTGATCAATCATCGATTGGTCGGTAACGGAGAGCGGGTGGTACACCACAATGCGGACTCCGGCAGCCCGGCGACGGACGTCGACGCCAACTACCCGGCAACCTTCTTTCTGCCAGTCAAACTGGGACGGTTCGATGAAATCTGCATGATCAACGACAGCCAAGACATGGCGGAGCTGGTCAAAACAGCCAAGGACAGCGGCTATCACGTTCCGATGAATCCGCTTTGGGAGAAAGAAATAGTGAGCATCAGGCGTTCTGACTTCGTCAAAGCCCAACAGCGGTTCAACCAAGGCTGAACACGCCAGGGCGTCAACAAAACAGCAGCCTCATAACAGGGTTATGGAGACTGCTGTCGGCCCAGATCGTTACGCCGAGATCAGACCGTTAATCTTCACGGTAGGATTCACGTCAGCCTCGTAGTCCACGCCGTCGACTTCAAAGCCGAACAAACGCAGAAACTCAGCCTTGTAGCCGGCGAAATCGCTGATCTCGTTGACGTTTTCGTCGGTGACCTGGTTCCACAGGGCCGCCACGGCGTCCTGGACTTTCGGTTCCAGTTCGGCCAGGTCGGCACGCAGGCGGCCGTCGGCGTCGAGCTTCGGCTCTTTGCCGTACAGGCTGTCCTTGAACAGGCCATAGACCTGCTCGATGCAACCTTCGTGGGTGCCCTGTTCTTTCATCACTTTGAACAGCAGCGACAGGTACAGCGGCATGATCGGGATAGCGGAGCTGGCCTGGGTGACCACGGCCTTGAGCACCGACACACGGGCGTCGCCCTTGAGCGCGGCGAGGTTGTCGCGCAGGGTCAGGACTTTCTTGTCGAGGTCTTTCTTGGCTTCGCCGATGGAGCCGTTCCAGTAGATGTCCTGGGTCAGCTTCTCGCCAAGGTAGGTAAACGCAGTGGTCTTGGCGCCTTCGGCCAGGACGTCGGCGTCACGCAGGGCGTCGATCCACAGCTGCCAGTCTTCGCCACCCATGACTTTCACGGTGCCGTCGATTTCTTCCTGGGTCGCTGGCTCCAGGGTGGTGTCGACCACAACGCCTTTGTCGGTGTTGATGCCGCGCAGGGTCACGGCCTTGCCGATCGGCTTGAGGGTGGAGTTGTGCACCACGCCTTGCGGGTCGGTACGGCGAGGCGCGGCCAGGCTGTAGACAACCAGGTCGATCTTGCCCAAGTCTTTCTTGATGGTTTCGATGGTCAGGCGCTTGATCTCGTCGGAAAACGCGTCGCCGTTGATGCTCTTGGCGTACAGGCCTTTTTCGACGGCAAACTTCTCGAACGCGGCGCTGTTGTACCAGCCGGCGGAGCTCAGCTTGCCTTCTTCGCCTTCTTTCTCAAAAAACACGCCCAGGGTGTCGGCGCCACAACCAAACGCGGCACTGATGCGCGCGGCCAGGCCGTAGCCGGTGGAAGCACCGAGGACCAGCACCTTTTTCGGGCCGCCTTCGATGACGCCGTGTTGGGTCACGTAGTCGATCTGTTCCTTGACGTTCGCTTCACAGCCAACAGGGTGAGCGGTCACACAGATGAAGCCACGAACCCGCGGTTTGATGATCATAAAATTTCTGCCTCTTCCAAGGTGCCGAAGGCCAGTGGTGGCCATTCAACTTCAATCGTACCGGTCTATGACGTCCAAAAAACCGAAGCGTCACGATAGTCGCAAATCTTCCGTTTACAAAATCCAATCCGCTCAACACTACCAGGGTTAAAAACCCTAGTGAGCCTTCACAATTTTGCAATATTTAAAACGCCTACGCGTCGTGGAACGGCTTATGATGGCGCAGTTGTTTCAATATGTTTCAAAACCCCCACCACTCGCGGCCACGGATCCGGACCTGTCGAATGGCGTCCTGCTGGAGCTGAGTTTCATGAAAAAGCCTGCTTTGCGTAAAAAAGCGGTATCGGTCGCCTGGGTATTCGGCGTGCTGCTGATTATGGATATTTTCCCGGAAACCACTTTGGTATTTCTCGGGCTGGTGGTGATCTGCGGCATTTACGACTTCCTGCGCAATGGCCTGTATGACGCGCCCACCGCCAAGAAGTACTTTATTGGCAGTGGCCGTAACACGTGGCTGCTGGCGCCGTTCAACACCCTGTTCGACCTGTTGAGCTGGCGTAACCGATACGTTTACCGGATGGACGATCTGCCGCCGGCCTGGCGTGAAGACCTGCAACGGGTGATCGAAAACGCCATGGCTCATAAGGATGAAATCATCGGTTACCTGAACGAACGCATGGCCGAGAAAAAGCGCGGCATGTTGTTTTTCCAGTGGTACGGCCAGCCCATTGAGACGACCCTCGACATTCCGGAACTGCGCAAAAAACTGCCGTTCGTGAAGACTATCGGCGTGTCCGTGTTCAACGAAAACCGCTCGACCTCCTTCCACTTCGGCCCCCTGCGCATGATGTTCCGCGTGCTCTACAACATGGCCCCGGCACCGCATCACGAGGGCGTCTACATCCAGGTCGGCCAGCACAAACACTACTGGCATGACGACCCGCTGTTTATTTTCGATGACACGCTGATGCACGCGTCTTTCAACAAAAACGATGCCAAGCGTTACTGCCTGTTTATCGATATCGTGCGGCCGACCCCGGTGCCCCGGGTGCTCAACGCCGTGATCGCTGGGTTTGCCGGGATGGCCTTTACCCTGCGTCGGGTTTTCTACAAAAACTGGAAGCTGATTCAGTGAGTTCTGCGGCATGATGGTGCTGGACGGTATTTGCGCTGGGCCTTGCGCCTGAGGTAAATAACCGTCTCGTGCGACCGAATTCGGCGCCCATCATTCTCAAGCCATCGCGGCCCCTTGCGGGTGCGGTGGCTGCGCTTTCAAGGAATCAGAATGCCCCAACGTCAAGTCATCAATGCCTCCGTCAGCCCCAAGGGCAGCCTCGAAACCCTGTCTCAACGTGAAGTCCAGCAACTGAGCGAAGCCGGTACCGGCAGCATCTACACCCTGTTCCGCCAATGCGCCCTGGCGATCCTCAACACCGGCGCGCACATCGACAACGCCAAGACCATCCTCGACGCCTACAAAGATTTTGAAGTGCGCATTCACCAACAGGACCGCGGCGTGCGCCTTGAACTGCTGAACGCTCCGGCAGACGCCTTTGTCGATGGCGAAATGATCGCCAGCACCCGCGAGATGCTGTTCAGCGCCCTGCGCGATATCGTCTACACCGAGAACGAGTTGGACAGCCAGCGCATCGACCTGAGCAACTCCCAGGGCATCACCGACTACGTGTTCCACCTGCTGCGCAACGCCCGTACGCTGCGCCCGGGTGTAGAGCCGAAGATCGTGGTGTGCTGGGGCGGGCACTCGATCAATACCGAAGAATACAAATACACCAAGAAGGTCGGCCACGAACTGGGCCTGCGCAGCCTTGACGTGTGCACCGGTTGCGGCCCTGGCGTGATGAAAGGTCCGATGAAAGGCGCGACCATTTCCCACGCCAAGCAGCGGATTACCGGCGGGCGCTACCTGGGTCTCACCGAGCCAGGCATCATCGCGGCCGAGGCGCCAAACCCAATCGTCAACGAGCTGGTGATTTTGCCGGACATCGAGAAGCGCCTGGAAGCGTTCGTGCGCGTTGGCCACGGCATCATCATCTTCCCGGGCGGTGCCGGTACAGCAGAGGAATTCCTCTACCTGCTGGGCATACTGATGCACCCGGACAACCGTGACCTGCCGTTCCCGGTCATCCTCACCGGGCCGAAACACGCCGCGCCGTACCTGCAACAACTGCACGCATTCGTCGGCGCCACCCTGGGCGAAGCGGCCCAGGCGCACTACCAGATCATCATTGATGATCCGGCGGAAGTGGCACGCCAGATGACTGCCGGCCTCAAGGCGGTGAAGCAGTTCCGCCGCGAGCGCAACGACGCGTTCCATTTCAACTGGCTGTTGAAGATCGACGAAGGCTTCCAGCGCCCGTTCGACCCCACCCACGAAAACATGGCCAGCCTGCAATTGAGCCACGCCCTGCCGCCCCACGAACTCGCCGCCAACCTGCGCCGCGCGTTCTCGGGGATCGTAGCGGGTAACGTGAAGGACAAAGGCATCCGCCTGATCGAACAGAACGGCCCGTATGAGATCCACGGCGACCCGGCCATCATGAAACCGCTGGATGAGTTGCTACAGGCCTTCGTGGCCCAGCACCGCATGAAGTTGCCGGGCGGCGCGGCGTATGTGCCGTGCTACCGCGTGGTGCAATAAGCTAGCGCTGTACCGCCACACATTTGATTTCCACCAGCAGGCCGGGGTGCGCCAGTTCGGACACCCCGATAGTGGTCCAGGCGCAATGCCCACGTGGAAACAGGCGGTTTTTCACCTCACGGAAAACCGCCATGTGCTGGCTCATGTCGACGTGATAAGTGGTCATGTCCACCACATCGTCGAAGGTGCAACCGCCCTCTTCCAGCACCTGCCGCAGATTCTCCCAGGCCGCGACGAATTGCGCCTCGGGGTCCTCGATCACCGCCAATGCAGCCGTACGCCCGACCTGACCGGCGCAGTACAACGTCTTGCCCACCTTGACCGCGGGCACGTAGCCGGCGCGCTCGACGATTGAGTGCATGGAGGGAGGGATGATGAGCTGGCGGTCGGTCATGGCTTGTATCTCTTTAAGCCCGGCAGGCGAGCACAGTTGGGACTAGTGTTTTACCTGTTCCGACTCACCCACACCAGATGAGCACCCTATGGACCGACGGATATTGTCCTCTGTCATTCCTTACCCTAAGGTAAGGAATATCACGATGGAGATCTTCAACATGGCTATCGCTACACTCACCTCAAAAGGCCAAATCACCATTCCTGTCCAGGTCAGGACAGCCCTCGGCCTGGAAACAGGGGATCGGGTTGAATTCGTAGAAATGGAAGATGGGCAGTTTTCCATCATTGCCGCGAGCAAAACGGTGCATGACCTCAAAGGGCTGATCCGCAGCTCCGCCAGGGCCGTCTCCATCGAAGAGATGAACCAAGCCATCGCAACGCAGGGGGCAAAAGCCGGATGATCGGGCTGGATACCAATGTGCTGGTGCGCTACATCACCCAGGATGATCCCGTTCAATCTGCCAAGGCGTCCGATCTGATCGAATCACTGACCACTGCCTCGCCGGGCTTTATCAGCCTGGTTTCCATTGTGGAGTTGGTGTGGGTACTGCAAAGCTGCTACCAGTCGGCCAAAAGTGATGTGGTGATGGTACTGGAGACCCTGCTGCGCACCCGCGAATTGACCGTAGAACATGCCGAGATCATCTGGCAGGCGCTGCGCACGTTTGTGGCGAACAAGGCTGACTTTGCAGACTGCCTGATCGAGCGCTGCGCCCATGCCGCCGGTTGCGAGTACACGGCAACCTTCGACCTCAGTGCGATCAAGACCACAGGCATGAAGCGACTGGGCTGAACCGCAGCATTGCGGCAGCGGGCGGGCTTTGATACAAACCGTTTTTTACCTTGATCGAGAGAAAGACCGACGTGCGCACGTTTCTACTCGCAGCCCTGGCTATGGCGCCCACTCTCGCCCTGGCCGATGCCATCACCTGGCCCGATCTGCCAAAAACCTGCTTCGTCAGCGGCCGCTCCGCCACCAGTGCGGATGTCGACAGCGGTTGCGCCGCCTTCCTGATCAATGTGAAAGGCCAGGCGGCGGGGACGCCGATCAAGCTGGATATTCCCCAATACGCGATGCATATCGACGAAACCACCGGCAAGGAAACCCCGGTGATCCTCATCCAGGCGGAGGAGAACGGCGAGGTCAAGGCCGTGGGCTATCGGGAACTGGGCACCGATCAACTCGGTGCCGCATTGTTGCGAGAGGTTCGGCTGCTGGGTACCCACAAGCCGATCTAACGCTACTTGCCAATGAAACCTGGGCTCAGCGAACCCAGCCACCACCCTGCCAGTGATACCCGTCATTACGCTGCACCCAATGCGGATGCACGTAGCGATAGCCTTCGCGTACCGGCTCCCAGTGACCATGTACCGCCACATATCGCCCGCCGTCCCAGCGCCAATAACCACGCGACCATATATAGCCGTAGCGTACGGGTGGCTCGACTTCGATCACCTGCACCGGCGGCGGTTGCGGCGCGATGACTTCCACATACTCATGTTGCACCGGCCTGCGCTCATGCACGACGCGCTCTTGAACACACCCGGATGCCGCGACGACCATGGCCGCCAATGCCCCATAACGTAGCCACATAGAAAAACCCTCGGACGCTGACGCCCAGTACCTGCACCGCTAGAAAATGCCCCCTTGTTGCAGCCTCGCTCCTGCTTGGCTCTGGAGTATTTTTAACAGGTGGCGTCTGTCAGGTTGCTGAACCTGAGGGCGTTGCGTTCATGGGGTAGACGAAAGGCTCGTCGGGTACTTGAATGCTCAAACCGGACCGAAACGCGCCAGCACTGCCTCGACAAATCGCCGCAACTTGGCGGTGCGCTGCCGATTTGCGGTGTAGACCAGATGCATTGGCCGGCTCGGGGCCTCGAAGTCCGGCAGCACCTGTACCAACTCACCGCGGGCCATTGCCGTACGCAAAAAATCCTGGGGGCCGAGAACCATGCCGAAACCGTCCAGCGCCGCCGACATCAATGCCCGGCTTTCGTTGATCTGCAGACGACTGGTCACCTGTACGCTGTACAGCGTCGAGCCTTGATGAAATATCCACTCGCGGTCCGCCGGGCGTGACCAGAAGGCATAGCCCAGGCATTCGTGACGTTCCAGGTCTGCCGGCACCTGCGGCGTACCCCGCGCAGCCAGGTACGCAGGCGAAGCACAGACCACCAGGCGATAAGGCGCCAGTGGCCGGGCTGTCAGGCCGGTGGTCGCCAATGGACCGATGCGGAAGGCTGCTTCATAGCCCTCTTCCACCAAGTCGACGAAGCGATCCGTCAGGTGCAGGTCGATTTCCACGTCCGAGTTATCGCGCAGGAATGCAGTAATCAGTGGCATCAGGCTGTAGGAACCGAAGGTCACAGGCGCGGTGATCTTCAGCTTGCCACGCGGCGTGTCATTCATGATTTGCGCCAGCGAGTCCGCAGCTTCGGCCTCCGTAAGGATATGTTTGCAACGTTCGTAGTACGCGCTCCCCAACTCCGTGAGGCTTTGCCTGCGCGTGGTGCGATTAAGTAACCGCGCACCGAGGCGCTGCTCCAGCGCGGCAACGTGTTTGGCCACCATTTGCGCCGACATGTGCAAACGCTCGGCGGCGCGGGCGTAGGAGCCCAATTCGGCGGCGATCACAAAGGCATTCATGCTCGATAGACGGTCCATCATTCCCTACTCCCAGTAACAACATCCACGCCATAGTGCTTATTTATCGCCATTTGGTTGCCAATCATCATAGCGGCTTCCCCCTTTATCAGGAGCAAGACCATGAAGATTGGCGTGATTGGAGCCGGTTTTATCGGGCGCGCCGTGGCACAGCGGGCACTGGCGGCCGGGCATGAAGTGATGTTGAGCAACTCTCGCGGCCCGCAGACCATGAGCAGCGTGGTAAGTGGCATACGCGGCGTCAAAGTGGGCAGCGCAGAAGATGCCGCACAGTTTGGTGACGTGGTGCTGGTGGCGATTCCGTTTGAACACTACCGAAAAGTCCCGGCGCAGTGGCTGGCAGGCAAGACCTTGCTCGACGCCAACAACTACTACCCGGAGCGCGACGGTCATTTCCCCGCGCTGGATCGATTTGAAACCACCACCAGCCGACTGCTCGCCGAACACTTCACCCACTCAAAGGTGATCA
Organism: Pseudomonas sp. DR208; assembly: GCF_019823005.1. Classification (NCBI taxonomy): domain Bacteria; kingdom Pseudomonadati; phylum Pseudomonadota; class Gammaproteobacteria; order Pseudomonadales; family Pseudomonadaceae; genus Pseudomonas; species Pseudomonas sp. DR208. The sequence continues at coordinate 2,044,116 of NZ_CP081944.1, read as the reverse complement.
AAGTGTTCAACGCGATTTTCGCCGCGGACATTACCGATCATGCTCGCCCCCACGGCGCACCTGACCGTCGCGCATTGCCGGTGGCCGGCGACGATGCTGTCGCCAAAGCGCAGGTGATCACCCTGCTCGACGAGCTGGGCTTTGACGCCGTCGATGCCGGCAGCCTGGATGAAAGCTGGCGGTTCGAGCGGGCCAAGCCCGCGTACTGCGTGCCGCTGGACCAGCCCGGGCTGAAGGCGGCCCTGGCCGCGGCCGAGCGTACGGTCGAACTGCCGCCGGTCGACCGCGAGCACACCCGCGCTTAAACACCGCCCCACAAAAAAGCCCGCTGACCGTTACCGGTTCAGCGGGCTTTGTGCATCAGCCTGGCTTACAGCGCCAGATCAGACGCCGGCTTGCTCGGCTCAGCCGCGGGCTTGGCAGCCTCGGTGGCCTTGGGTGCAGCCATTTGCGGAATCACAGGCGGCGTAGGCAGTTGCAGGACTTCGGCGGTGTAGGCCCATTCCTTGGCAACCGCTTCCGGACTGTCGTTCAGCTTGGTGCCGTAGCTCGGTACGATCTGGTGCAGCTTGGCCTGCCACTCAGGGGTCGCGACCTTGTCCTTGAACACTTTCTGCAGCACGGTCAGCATGATCGGGGCCGCAGTGGACGCGCCTGGCGATGCACCCAACAGGCCCGCGATGGTGTTGTCGGCGGAGCTGACCACTTCAGTGCCGAGTTTCAGGACGCCGCCTTGCTCCTCGTCACGCTTGATGATCTGCACGCGCTGACCGGCTTGCCACAGGCGCCAGTCGGATTGCTTGGCGTTCGGGAAGTACTCTTGCAGCGCCTTGAAGCGGTCGTCGTCCGACAGCATCAGTTGGCCGGCGAGGTACTCGACCAGTGGGTATTCACGAATACCGACTTTGGTCATTGGCCAGATGTTGTGGGTGGTGGTGCTGGTCAGCAGGTCCAGGTACGAGCCTTCTTTCAGGAACTTGGTCGAGAAGGTCGCGAATGGGCCAAACAGGATCACGCGCTTGCCATCCAGCACGCGGGTGTCCAGGTGCGGAACCGACATCGGTGGCGCGCCAACCGAAGCCTTGCCGTAGGCCTTGGCCAGGTGTTGCTCGGCAACGGTTGGGTTATCGGTCACCAGGAACGAACCACCTACCGGGAAGCCAGCGTATTCCTTGGCTTCAGGAATGCCCGACTTCTGCAGCAGGTGCAGCGCACCGCCGCCGGCGCCGATGAACACGAACTTGGCGTCGGTTTCGGTCTTGGTGCCGTCTTTCAGGTTTTTGTAGCTCACACGCCACGAACCGTCGGCGTTCTTGGTGATGTCCTGCACTTCGCTCGACAGCTTCAGGTCGAACTTAGGCGTGGTCTGCAGGTGAGCGACGAACTGGCGGGTGATCTCGCCGAAGTTCATGTCGGTCCCCAGCGGGCTCCAGGTGGCCGCGATTTTCTGGTTCGGGTCACGCCCTTCCATCATCAGCGGAACCCACTTGGCGATCTGCGCCGGGTCTTCGGAGTACTGCATGCCAGCGAACAGCGGGCTGGCCTTCAGGGCTTCGTAGCGTTTTTTCAGGAACTTGATGTTGTCATCGCCCCACACAAAGCTCATGTGCGGTGTGGTGTTGATGAACGAACGCGGGTCTTTCAGCACGCCTTGGCGGACCTGCCAGGACCAGAACTGACGGGAAATCTGGAACGCTTCGTTGATCTCGACCGCTTTCGGGATCTCAACGTTGCCGTTCTTGTCTTCCGGGGTGTAGTTCAGCTCAGCCAGGGCCGAGTGACCGGTACCGGCGTTGTTCCAGCCGTTGGAGCTTTCTTCGGCCACGCCATCGAGGCGCTCGACCATCTCCATCGACCAGTCCGGCTCCAGCTCGTTGAGCCAGACACCCAGGGTCGCACTCATGATGCCGCCGCCAATCAGCAGCACATCGACTTTCTTTGCCTCTTCCGCCTGAGCGGAGCTGATCCCCAGCGACAAAGCCAGCCCCAGCAGGGCAGTGTTTACTTTTTTAAACATCAGTAGCACCTATGATAAAACGCCATCCGCCCTACCGCCCCTGATCATGGGCAACCCTCCATCACGATGCGCCAGGCAACGCACCGCGGGGTTTGCACATTCACGAGAGGGCCGCAGGGTGGGCACACAAGGCCGACGTATCGACCTCACTGTTTATGTCCCTTCTGCGCTGACTTTTTATCATTATTGGCTTCAGCTACCTGGGCGACAGCCAACCGCCGGGACGTATACGGATGTACGTACCCAGGAGAGACTAGACCAGGACGGCGCGCAGAATATCACGGCAAACGGCGTTTATGCGCCGTTTGGCCAATTGACAGCTCTAAATCGCGGCTTTTAACCCGTCGATGTCAAGCGTGGCAGGCGCGACCAGGGGTCACAGGCCTGGAACTCTGACGCAAACGGCTGTTCTAGACACCTTTGCCGCCGCTTGCGTAGCATCAGCGGCTCTCCTTCGTGCGCTACATCCAACCAGAGTTACCCATGACTATCCAGCAAACACCCGGGCATGTGCTGCCCGCGCGCAGCGCCGCCAAAATGGAAGCGGCCATGGCCGTGGGCGCCTTCGCGATCGGCACCGGCGAATTCGCCATCATGGGCTTGATGCCCGACATCGCCCACAATCTGAATTTGAGTGAACCGCAAGTCGGCCACGCCATCAGCGCCTACGCCCTGGGCGTGATGGTCGGCGCCCCACTGCTGGCCATCCTCGGCGCCAAGTTGCTGCGCAAACATATGCTGCTGTTACTGATGGGCCTGTATGCGCTGGGCAACCTGGCCACCGCCTTCACCCCGACCTTCGGCTCGCTGGTGGCCTTCCGCTTTATCAGCGGCCTGCCCCACGGCGCCTACTTCGGCATCGCCGCCGTGGTCGCCTCGAGCATGGTGCCCAACGACAAACGCGCCGGCGCCGTGGCCCGCGTGATGATGGGCCTGACCCTGGCCATGCTGCTCGGCAACCCCATCGCCACCTTCCTCGGCCAACACCTGGGCTGGCGCTCGGCGTTTGCACTGGTCAGCGTGATTGCCCTGTGCACCCTCTTACTGGTCTGGCAATTCGTGCCCCATCGTCACGACGAACAACGCAGCGACCCGCGCAAGGAACTGCGCGCCTTCACCAAACCGCAGGTGTGGATGGCGTTGTCGATTGGCGCGATCGGGTTTGCAGGGATGTTCTGCGTGTTCAGCTACCTGGCGCCGACCATGCTGGAAGTGACCAAAGTCTCGCCGCAGTGGATTCCCTTCGGCCTCGCCGCGTTTGGCGTCGGCGGCATCATCGGCAACATCGCCGGCGGCAAGCTGTTCGACCGCCTGCAATTTCGCGCCGTGGGTTGGATCATGGTGTGGTCGATGGCCGTGCTGATCTTCTTCACCTTCGCCGCCAGTTCGCTATGGAGCGTGCTGCTGGGCATTGGTCTGGTCGGCACCATGATCGCCATGGCAGCTCCCCTGCAAATCCGCTTGATGGACATCGCCCACGAAGCCCCGAGCCTGGCGGCGGCGTCGAACCACGCGGCGTTCAACCTGGCGAATGCGCTGGGACCGTGGTTGGGCGGGATGGCGATTACAGCCGGGTATGGCTGGACCAGCACCGGCTACATCGGCGCCGCTACAGCGTTGATCGGCCTGGGCATCTACCTCATCGCCCGCCGCATGAAGGGCGGCCACTGACGCCACACTTCCCGATCCAATGAAGATCCAACTGTGGGAGGGGGCTTGCCCCCGATGGCAGTGGGTCAGTCAACACACTCACGACTGCCCACCACCCCATCAATCATCATGCAACAACCCCGCCCCATACTCCCCATAACTACTCCCCAACCCACTGCCGCCAAAATTCATCTTGGCGGCTTTGCTGGGGCTATGGTCCCCAAACGCCTGGCATCCGCCTGAAAAACACGGGTCACTGCTCACGCCGGCCGACCCTGTCGAACACGCGCCCAACAGCAACGTACCCGCAACCATAACGACTTTAACGAGGTTCGAAATCATGGTTTCAGTTCCCTGTGGAATGGAGGCGCGGAGGTCCTCTCTTGAAGAGGATCGTAGCCCTCAAAAGCGCCGGGAATGATGAAACTTTGCTGGGTGACAGGAGGGGTTCAGGTTGCCGGTTGGGTGTTCGGAGGGAGCGCTGATTTGATCGATATAAGGATTGCGTGATTTGTCAGGCAATGGGTGGTCTGAGGGGCAAGCCGAAAGAAGAGTAGGAAGGTTTCCGCGAACGCCCTTAGACCAAATCGATAAAACCATGATGCTCTGAATTAAGGTTAGTAGCTTCTGGATACACCTCGCGACGACCTGCTGATTCAAGCCAACGATCCACAGTGTAAGATGCCCACAACCATCCACCTTCGAGGTCGCCATGACTGGAATCTCCCTAACCCTGCCGGAAGACCTGTCCAACTCTCTTGCCGACTTGGCCAAAAGCAACGGCCAGACTGCGACCTACCTGGCGATGGACGTTCTTCGCGACTACATCGAGCATGAAAAAACGCTGACCGCTCAGATCGAGTTGGCCGTGAAAGAAGCCGACCAAGGCAAATTCGCCACCGACGATCAAGTGGCGGCCATGCGCGCTAGGCGCTGGAGTCGGAAGGCGGGTTGAGTGGCTTGAAAAAGCGCTCAAAAATCTAGAAGACGAAGCGAACTATATCGCTCTCGAAAATCCAACGGCTGCTGACGACTTCTCCGATGCCATTTTCGCCAGCGTCGACAAACTGGCTCAATTTCCCTCCATGGGTCGTGAAGGCCGGGTTAAAAACACCCGTGAATGGGCAGTCCCCAATTGGTCATATCTGATTCCGTATCGGATACGCAGTGATCGCCTGCAAATCCTCGGTGTATTCCATACACGGCAGCGTCCACGTTCGAAATGGTAGTGGACGCAAATCTCGGCTCCCCGACACCCAACATACATCCCTGATAAACTGCGCGCCATTCACCCCGCTGACTCAGACGCCCCAATGCCCCTACAAATCGCCCCACTCTCCCGCCGCTTCTCCGTCGCCCCGATGATGGATTGGATAGAGAACTCCACCAAAGCCCCTGCATAACGGTCTTATGTGCTGAAACTTCTTCGCTTTGTAGCAATTTCTAAGCGAGCCGCAATTCCTGCCAGACAAGGGCACTACCGGCACTATGCTTGTACTTTTTCTCGAAGGAGTCGATGCAATGCCGAATGATTATTCGCTAGCGGATGTGCTGCAGAGGATGTACACCAACCAACTGGCCTTGGAGGCAGCGTTGTTGGAGCTTACACTGCATGTCGAACAGTTGGGTGCGCCGGAGGTTGGGGATAATGTCCGCGGTGCATTGCAAACGATTGGCGAAAACGCTGGACACATAAAGCAAGGCCTGGCAAAACTTCGATCTACAAACCTTTAACCCACAATTAGGAGAAACCTGTGCCGAGAGACCACATTCCAGCAGCAGTTCAAAGAGCAGTGTTAGTAGAGGCTGGTCATCGGTGCGCTATCCCCACGTGCCGGTCAACTACGACAGAGATTGCCCATATCGTTCCATGGGCCGAGTCGCAGGATAACTCATTCGAAAACTTGATCGCTCTATGCCCAAATTGTCATACCCGCTTTGATCAGAAAAAAGATATTGATCGACTTTCGGTAAAAGCTTACAAGCAAAATCTAGGCATTTTGAACAACCGATATGGAGAATGTGAGCGACGATTATTTTCCTTGATCGCAAAAACCGGAGAGCGCGTATTCATACTTGGACCAGGCGGTGATGTACTTGTGGCCAACGCAGTTCAGGACGGCTTTTTCGTTGATAAGAACGTTCCGGGCTTAACCTTCGACATCAACGGATCTGATGGTTACTTTAAAAGTTTTCCGATGACTTTCACTTATTGGGTCACTGAAACAGGCATGGCCTTTATCAAGCGCTATGCAGAGGGGATAGATCTGGGCCGAACAATACATATTGATACCCCGATTGCTTAGGAGAATAAAATTTCTTGAGGAGCATGCCCGTAATTTTTGGCCGTAAAACTCATGACCACCAGGTGGAAAATGCAACCACACCCATATAAAATTTATCTTTCAGTAGATGCCAACGACAATTCAAAAACTGTAAACACAAACCCTTGAGAGCTATTCCAAAAAATAGCCACACATCACTAAACCTCTACCTTCAGCTTAAAAATCCTAAATCACTTTTCAAAACTAGAACTATACATAAAACACAATGTGTCATAGTCTATTATAGTTACTTTTTGATACATCATAGCCGCCTGTTCGACTTCAAGAGCGGAGAAATTATCCATACTTCCTACTACCAGCACCAATTCAGGATCACTAACTCGAACACCATGATTTTCCAGAGCATACTTTGCATTCTTCTCGTACTTAAAATACTCTCTATAATTTATTAACTGAGCGACTCCATCAGAGACGCAGTCGATAAATTTTCTCCTGCTGCTTTTTGTATTAGTCAAGCTTTTCTTTGCATCGACGGCAGTTTTCAAATCATAAATATCATAAAACCCGTCGTCCCGTAGGACAAGCAAATCAGGTCGTATTTCTTTTTCAACAATTTCAAACTTTGACTCAAGCCATTTAAAGCTTTTTTCATGTAAAAAACTTTTACACCTGAAAGCTTTATGAATTACCTCAGGGTGATCATTAATAAATTTTCCAATGGTGGTTTCGTGCACTCCTTTAGAAAGGTAAAGACCTTGGAGTTGAGCTGCAATGTTCTTTACACGCGAGTCAGCTTTCCCGGTTGTCGCACACCGAACATTCTCCCCTGACAAGAAATCTGAATAAAATGCTTTAAGCTCTGGCACTGAAACGTCACTTTTTAATACAAACATACACTTAACGTGCTTACACCTATACATTTCCTCTCTTTTATTAACGAACAAGCACTCCTCAATATGCAACGATCTGAAGTTATCACCAAATAGAAAGGAAGAACTTTCCCCACCTGCCCTACCCTTTATGAAAGTTTTAAACAGCCGTATAGATGGAAACCTTTTCTCAAACCCCTCTATTTCCAGCGCACTCCCGAAACATATATCTTTAAACCCATGCCCTGCAGCATCCAACTCAAAAAAGGCATCAGATGCGTCATCATGATACTGACTCAGATACCGATATATATTCTGGGTTTTCACCTTAATTACGTCCAACCCATTATATCGTGAAGAGTGCCCGATCAGTTCAGCAACAAAATACCCATCGCAGTTTGCAAACAGAACTGCCGTAGGGTAACTCAACACTCCTTCACCACTATCTAACCGCCCATCATTATGCGCCAACCAAATGCCCGAAAGATACTTTCGTAAGATATCAATTGTAATAGACTTAAAAATATCAAACTTCATTCCCTACCCCTAGCGCCCCATACCATTTATCAATAACGCACTACATAAAAATACTATAGACTATAAAACTTAACATGCAAGTAAGCTTCCCGCTAGTGATTTCTTAAAATTAACACCATCGAACATATCAGTCGGAAACTCACGACTGATCAAAAAAACGCCCCCTCCCCTTAGAAATCATCTAGCTACAGTGCACACTCCACAACTGATCAATTTTTGTAGTATAACTTCGACTCATCATCTCACGGCGCATACCCCAGTCAGGGGCCGCCGGCACACTAGCCGAGCGTAGAGTGCCCATACCCCAACGCCAGTTGATCTGGTCCAGCACCGCCATCACACGGGTCGCCTCTGCAGGCTGAGAAGTGGCAAACAGATCGTCCGTGTATTCACCTGGCTTGCACAGGTTCAGGAGCATCACTTCCCCTTTGCTGTAGTTGAATCCCGGCCGAAACACCCGATCAAGTGCGTCGACCGCCACCTTGGTCAAGAGTCGCACGTCGTCAGTGGGATACGGCATATCCACCACCACCCCATTGGCATACTTCGCCTCTTCTGGATTGAACATGCCGGTGCGGATGGATACGCGCACTTTCTTGCAAAGCGAGTTCTGAGCCCTTAGCTTCTCCGAGGCTCGCATTATGTAGGTGGCTACGGCCTCCTTGATGGGCGACAGCTCCGTCAGCCGCTTGCCAAACATACGGCTGCAGCAGATCTCTTGCTTTGGCGGATCCGGCTCGTCCAGTTCCAGACAGGGCGTACCGGCCAGCTCCCTTGCTGTCTTCTCGATTACAACGCTGAACTTCTTGCGGAGTGTCCATGGATCCGCCTTAGCCAGGTCCATTGCAGACTTGATGCCCATCGCATCGAGGTGAAGTTTCATCTTTCGGCCAACGCCCCACACCTCCGCTACGTCCGTATTACGCAGCACCCAGTCCCGCTTAACCGGGTCGGTGATATTGACCACACCGCCAGTCTGCGATTGCAGGCGCTTTGCGGTGTGGTTTGCCAGCTTCGCAAGGGTCTTTGTATGCGCGATACCAACACCTACCGGGATGCCGGTGCAGCGAAGCACCTGGGCGCGAATCTGTCGGCCTAAAGCATCCAGCCCACCGATACCAGTCAGATCCGCGAACGCCTCATCAATGCTGTACACCTCGACCGCCGGCACCATGGCCTCAATCAGGCTCATCACACGCTCGCTCATGTCACCGTACAGCGCATAGTTGGAGGAGAACGGGACAATGCCGTGCTGCTTGAGCTTGTGCTTGATCTGGAAATATGGCTCGCCCATTTTTATGAAGGGTTTGGCGTCGTAGCTCCGGGCGATGACACAGCCATCGTTATTGCTCAGCACTACGATTGGCACCTTCGCAAGGTCGGGCCGGAATACCCGCTCGCAACTGGCATAGAAGCTGTTGCAGTCGATCAGTGCGAAGGTTGGCTGCTGCTTAGACATGGCTGCGCACTGTGCTGGTGATCACGCCCCAGATCGACAGTTCGTCGCCTTCGAGAATGTAGCGTGCCGGGAACTTGGGGTTTTCGGAAAGCAGGACCACCTCCCGGCCGCGCTTGCATAGGCGCTTGCACACAGGCTCGTTGTTCAGCAACGCCACGACCACATGCCCATGGATCGGCTCAATGGCACGGTCTACCACGGCCAGGTCACCATCGAAGATCCCGACGCCCTGCATGCTCTCACCGGTGATCGCCACCAGGTACACGTGGGGCGCTCGGATATTCAGGACCTCATCCAATGAGATGTGCTGCTCGATGTGGTCCGCTGCCGGCGAAGGAAAACCGGCCGGAACCTGGAACGAGCACAACGGCAACTTTTCGCCTACCTCAGCGATGGGACCTAGAATGGTGAAGCTCATGATGCGGCCTTTTACATTTACTGTATGAATGTACAGTTAACTTTGTAGGACGCTTGCGGTCAATTTTTCTGTAGGGGATTTCGACAAGCGGAGAGGTGCGTATGTGTGGGCGATTCGTGCAGTACGAAGGGATGGCGATCTTCATTGAAGAGTTGAGCCCGCAGATAAAGCTCTTCAGCGGGTATGACGCTCAGCCTATTGATCGCTACAACGTCGCACCGTCGACGCGGGTGCAGCTTCTACACACTTTAGAGGATGGGCTGCATATCGATGCAGTGAAATGGGGATGGGCGCCGTTCTGGGCGAAGGGAAAACGTCCGGATCCGATTAACGCTAGGGTCGAGACGGTCACCACCGGGAAGTTCTTCAAACAGCTCTGGCCGAATGGCCGGGCCATTGTGCCCAGTGAAGGCTGGTATGAATGGGTAAAAGATCCGGATGATCCGAAGAAGAAGCAGCCCTACTTCATCCGACTGAAGAGCCGGCGTCCGATGTTCTTCGGAGCGCTTGCCCAAGTAAATCCTGGGTTGGAGCCTCATGAAGGCGATGGTTTTGTCATCATCACCGCCGCAAGCGATCAGGGCATGGTCGATATCCACGACCGGCGCCCTTTGGTGCTGACGCCAGAGCATGCCAACGAGTGGCTTGATCCCGGCATAACTCCATCGCGAGCGAAGGAGATTGCAAAGGAACTGTGCCAACCCACGGAAGAGCTTGAATGGTTTCCCGTAGGCAAGGACGTAGGGAATATTAGAAATCAGGGGCCTGAACTGATTGAGCCAGAAAGGTCAGCTCAGGTACCACATCACGAAGGCGACTGCAGAGATCCACACCAGGGTAAGCAGAAATGAAAGACCCGCGAGTTGCTTATCCATCCGCTACCCAATGTGAGGTTAAAAGAAGTACGAGCTACCGGGGCAACTTTAGTTCAGTGGGGGCAACGCGCCACCGTTCAAAACGGCGGCGCCTATCAGAACAGCCCACCCAACGCTGCCGGCTCCCAATTCATGATTACCAACTCACCGCTGATCTCGGCTTTGCCTTGGCGCTGGTTAGCTGTGCTGTATCGGATATCTAGCGTCTCGAAGTGAAAGCCTTCAAACACCCGTCGGATATCGGGATGGTCATTGATGCTGACCATAACCTTGCCCTTGCAGCGCCGCATGAAGTCGGCCATTCGCTCGTAGTTTTCAAAAGGAAAGTCGACGCCATAGCCTGCGGTTTGCCAGTAAGGCGGGTCCATGTAATGGAACGTGTGCGGTCGGTCGTAACGTTCAGCGCAATCAATCCAGGGGAGATTCTCAACATAGGTGCCGGACAGGCGCTGCCATGCGGCAGAGAGGTTCTCCTCGATCCGCAGCAGATTGATAGCCGGGCCAGTGGTCGCGGTGCCAAAGGTCTGCCCCGTCACCTTGCCGGCGAAGGCGTGATGCTGCAGGTAGAAAAATCGGGCGGCGCGCTGGATATCGGTAAGGGTTTCAGGGCGGGTCATTTTCTGCCATTCGAACACCTGTCGAGAACTGAGTGCCCATTTGAACTGGCGCACGAATTCTTCTAAGTGGTTCTGCACAACGCGGTAGAGCGTCACCAGGTCGCCGTTGATGTCGTTTAGGACTTCAACCGGGGCGGCCTGGGGACGCATGAAGTAGAGCGCGGCGCCGCCGGCAAAGACTTCGACGTAGCATTCGTGGGGTGGGAAGAGCGGGATAAGGCGGTCGGCCAGGCGGCGTTTGCCGCCCATCCATGGGACGATGGGTGTAGACATAGAAGCAAGACCTTTGCTGTATGGATAAACAGTGCTAGGCTCGCTCCGCTTTGTGCACGAAGCAGGAGCCTTGGCTGGACTTGCAGGGGTAATCTGCGGGACAGCGATCCATTTAGATGTTGACGCATCTAATTGGATCGCTCTTTTTGTAAATCAAACATATCGTTACATTTCGTTTTTTATCTCTCCCCTAGAAAATTGCATATTCATAACAATCAGCTAGCATCAATACGCCATCACACTAGGAGTATGAAATGTCGAACGGTATATTTTCAGTAAACTTTAGATCGAACCGCCCAGATAATGGCGGCGGCCTTGTAGTAATCAAAAACGGATCAGCTAACGGCGGAGACCCAAACTATCTCTATCAAGGGGCCGTCCCTACCGTTTCAGGACCCTTCACAGGGCAATTCAGAGTCAGCATGTGGCGCGAGGGCAATACTAACGTTACCGGCCTCGATAACTACACATTGAATGCGGCTGGCAATATCGATTATGAAAATGGAACAATCTCATTATCAGGCACTGTAGAGGGCGCACCTCACATAGAAATAACTTTACAAGGAAGTAAGATTGCCCCTGCCGTGTAGTAACTCTCTTCGGCAGATAACCTTTTAAGGTTATCTGCCTTACCAACACTCGACTCACAAGTTGCGGGAAATGTCTCTCGCATAAGCCTGACAGGCCCGCAGGGCGATCAATCCTCGGTCGCCGGCACCGGTGATTCCGATAATTCGTAGAGAATGCGCTGGGTCAAGTTGGGCTCTTGTGGGGCCATGAACCACGCGGCCGGTGGCGGTGGTGGTTGGCACTGAACAGCGGCTGGTGGCGTCGGTGGCGGCGAGAACGACTGACAGCCGCAGATCAGCAGTAGCCAGGCGATCACGCAGACGAGCCTGCTTGGTTTGCTCATCGGTCAATTCCTTGTAGTGGGTTTCATCTTTGTTCCGCAGGCGCTGCTCAAGGGCGAGGTGCTTGTCCTGTTCTTTGCGCTGCTGGGCGGCAGCCGCTCGGGATAACTCGCCGAGGGTGTCGGCGTGTAGCCTGGCCTGGCGCTCCAACTGCTGGCCGTAGCGCCAACCTTGAGCGGTCCAGGCGAAGGCAGCAGATCCGGCCACCACCGTCACCATCAACGCGCCGACTGCGGCGAGCCGGTATGGCATGGGGATCAGGTCGAAGAGACGCATAACACCGCCCTCGCCCTGGCCCACAGCTGCAGCCGATCCTCCAGGCCATTGAGGCCCCCATTGATCCGCCGGGTGATGGTGGTGAACTGCTCCTGATCCGCGAGCACATTCAATCCATTCACCGACCAGAACCACGCGGCCGACTCAGCGGCCCATTGCGGCAATTCAAGCAGCTCCGGCGTGCGCAGCAATCGCTCATCACCAAACAACGCCAGGCTGCAGCGCAGGTAGTTGTCGTGCCCGGTGACCTGGATAAGCCCACGACCGCGATAGCGTTGGCCGTCACCGTCGGCGGTCGGAGTGTTGCCAAGCCTGGTTGCCAGCGGACCGGTGTCGTACTTGCTGAGGTATTGATCGCTCCCCAGTTCACGCACGTACTGCAGCTGGCCGGACTCGTGCCCAACCTGGGCAAGGAAGGCCGCCTGGCGCTTCGGTGTATCGATCCTGCGGTTGGTCATGGCCGCGTTTAGGGCGGATACAAAAACGCCCGCTTGGCGGCGGGCGTTGGGCATGATGCGTTGGAGCTGTGCTTCGGTTAGTCCCATGATTTTCTCCAGACGAAAAAAACCCGGCAAGTGCCGGGTTTGGTTACAGATGTTTGTCAGCCGTTAGAGGGGTGCAGTAATTGCTTCAGCCTCGGGGCAAGAATCGTTCGTCCTACGTACAAGGACGCCGAAGGGGTCAGGTGACCGTAATCCACCGCCATTAGCGACTTTCCATCATCGACCTTGGCCAAACAGGCCAAGCCTTTACATACACCGCCGATAACAGAAATATAGTCGATCACACTCGAATCGAGTTTTTCCTTGAGCAATGCGTCAGTTTTGAGGATCCGTTGATCCAGCCCCTGATCGACGATCTGACTGTCAGCAGAATTCCAATGACGCTTAGTGATCACCAGTGGCAATGACGGTTGCCATTGCGGTACCGGCCCAACCAGCACGACCTCTTTGACTCCCAGCGTCTTTAGATGCCGAGCAATTTCATTCCAATCCGTAAGCTCGTGAGAATTCTGTTGAGCCATCACGACCATCTCAGGTTGGATCCGAGCAATTTCCTGCAATGCAAAGGCATTGGATGCATTACAGGTAGCTTGGAACGCCACAGGAGACTTGTTCTGACCTAGGGTTGCTCCACAAGCAGATGAGGTGACTTGATAGAAAGGAACACCGGCAGGCAAATTGCTCCGAATTCCGAATGAAAGTGCTTCAGCGTGCGAGTCGCCCCAAAGAAAAACACCCCCCATCCCCTTCTTTTCAGTGCAAGACGCGTCAATATTTTTAGCACCGGTAGCGGCAAAAACCTCATAAGAATTACATTTAAGCCAGTATGCTTCACCAAGATTTTTATGCAGCGCTGCATAACTATCCACGAATCTTGTTTTCTCAGTGATGCTCTCACCTCTTATATCCGAGTTGAGGCCATTGGATTTAAAAACTAAAACACTGAGTAACACGAGACTTACGAAACCGCCACACCAAGCCAAAGAACGAGCGCCACTCTTAGGCTTACCCCTCTTACGCTCAATTAATGCATAGGATGCATAACCGAACACCAGTGAAATAACAATACCTATCAAGGCGCTGAAAAAGCCATCGAGCTGCCCCGAATAAGTCATGTAGACCATGACAGGCCAGTGCCAAATGTAAATCGAGTACGAGTACAAGCCTACACGCTGAAACACCCAATTGCCGGTCAACCGAGAATTCTGTCTATTGGCGAGGATTACCATCAGCGTTCCCATGACCGGCATGAGCGCGTAATAACCGGGCCACACCACAGTTTTCGATATCACGATATAGCCAGACAGGATTAGCACTAACCCTGCCCATTCGAGGATACGGCTTTTCGCTTTGTTCAATGCGAGAGGGAAAAGGAAGGCAAGGCCACCGGCGCAAAGCTCCCAGGCGCGGGCTTTCAGCAGATAAAACGCTTGTTCTGGGTACTGTGGAGAAAGTATGAGCGAGTAAATAAAACCAATCAAAACCGCCGCCAGCACAAACCAACGGATAGCCCTAAGTCCAAATACTTTCCTCAGGACCAGTAGCACAATTGGATAGATAATATAGAACTGCCACTCAACAGAAAGCGACCAGGTGTGAAGCAGCCAATTCTCGTTAGTGCTTGCGGCAAAATACCCTACCTCTTTCAGATAAACAGTATTCGAGTAAAACCCAAGACTACTATAAACATGCTGCGCCATTTGCTTGTATTCGGTCGCTAACAAGTTAAACCAACCAAACACCATTAACGCAAAACACATAACAGCTAGTACGGGAATGATCCGCTTAGCCCGCGCAATATAGAAACGAATCAAACTGAAATCATCGCCACTCAACCCACGGCAAATAATCGCCGTCATCAAATAGCCGGAGATAACAAAGAACACATCTACCCCAGCAAACCCGCCCGGCAGCCATAACGCATTGAAGTGGTAAATAACAACAGCCAGTACAGCTAGCGCTCTTAAACCATTTATATCTTTTCTAAAATCCATTATTCGCTATCCGATGACTGTCTTTTAACGAGGCATATGACTTGATATTTTGGGGGTGACGGCTGACTCCCAAACTCGTCACGGGCCAGATATTACAGGATTTCTATCTAATTGAGCCTCGCACTCATCAAAGCTGCATCACTTTGACTTCTTTTGGCTTTTTCTTTTTCTTGCTTGCAGCCTTAGCCTTGCCCTTCTTACCTGCGTTGCATTCCACTGTGGTACTCCAGCCAGACTGGGTGAACACCTGCTCTACCGAGTCCACTAGGAACTCCCCGTCCAACCCTTCCTTGAAACCCTGCGCATTTACCTGTCGTTCAGCATAGAGATCCGTACGCCCTAGCATCTCCAAACGTACCTCAGCGGTCGAGCGATTGAATGCGGCGAGCCGGGCTTTGGCTGCCTGCTCAGCGGCGGATTTGTTGGGATGGATATGTCGGTCGGTATGCACCGGGGGCAACCCTACAGGTGCGTCATCGTTGTCCAGAGTCAGGTTCACCAGCTCTCCGGTTTTCTTGTCCTGATACCTGGCTTTGACTGCCTTTTGAGTGGTGCGGTCGGTAAAGCGGAATTGCCAGCGGCTGACGTCACTGCGTCGGATGGTGATCGCTGGCAAATTCTTGCCACTGGCGGTCTGCCCACTCTGACGTGGCAGTACCAGCAGCTTGCTGTCGGCCACCTTGGCGGTACAGTCGTGATCCTTGGCGAGCCGGGTGATGAAGTTATAGTCAGACTCGTTCATCTGATCGGCCCGAGGAACTACAGTTGCTACTGGGCATTCATGCTTCCATCCATTACGTGCGGCAATATCAATGACGATCTTGGACAGCGGCACATTTTCCCAACTGCTGCTGCGGGTGGTCTTGCCACTGCCGCGCATGTCGCTGGCTTTACCGCGAATGACCAGGGTATCCGGCGGACCGGAGACCTCGATGTCATCCACGGTGTAACGCCCAAGACGTGCCAGCGCTTTGCTGTCGTAGCCAAGATAGATCTCGACCCCGGCGCCCTTCTTGGGGAGCGCGACGGCGCCGTCACGGTCATCAATACGTAATTCGAACTCGTCCGACTCCATACCAGGTTTGTCGAGCGTGCGCAGTAACAGCAGACGGTCGTTGATCAAGGCTGTGATGTCGTTGCCATCAGCGACAATTCGAAAGATTGGCTTCATGGTTGGTCCTCTAAATTCAATCCCACAGCTGCACCTGTTCGACCGCCTTTTGTTCAATGTCAGGGAAGGTTATTAGCAGCCCGGTGCGCAACGGTTGTGGTTCATCCGCTAACAACCGATTGGCCGCCAGCACCGCCTCGACCGTGCCATTGAGGTGGCCGTAATGCTGGTAACACAAGGTATCGAGCAGGTCGCCGTCAGACGTTCTGCATATCATCGCCATAGCGAGTGAACTCCAAACTAAAGGTTTGCTTGCGCGGGATCCCGCCGGCCAGCAGCGCGCCCTGCTCTTCCTCTACGCTGCCCAGGCACCAAGTGCCGAGGACAACGCCGTACCCCGTAGTGAGGTTCAACGGCAACAGTTGCCCGCCGATGGAGCGCAGAGTGTCGAGCTGCTTGAGGCCTCCCTTGAAGGCGGGGAAAATTGCGCCCTTGAGGCTGAGCTTATCCTCGCCGATACCCACAGCCTGCTGTGCTGGCCGACGACTGAGGCGCTCTTGTGAGGCCCAGCGGAATTGTGTTTGCCGGCGTAGTTCGTCGAAGGCCGCCGTGTCCAGGTTGAAGTAGAAAGGCTGGGCATTGGCTTGCAGCGGCTGCAGGATCAGCAAGTGGGGAAACGGTTTGACCGCTTCCGCCATGGGCGTTGCACTCGGTGCCAAGGCGCTGGTGGGCAAGATGTTCGCCAGGCGCGGGCTGACCTTGCCCGCGATCTGGTTGATTGCCGTGCTGGCCCGAGCGGCTTGTTCCTTCAAAGTGACCACACGTTCATCAATCGCCGACATCGCGCGCGTTGCTTTGCTGTAGGTCGACAAAACAGTGCCAACCTTGGATTGCGCCGCATTGATACCACGCATCACCCGTTGCAGCTTTTCCCCTACAGCGGGTGGTACGCCTGGAATGCTCGACAGCTCATCAGCTGCCCCTGTGATTTCACCAATGGCACCGTTCACCGGGCCGATCATATCGTCGATGCTATGCCGCCCGGCCTCTCCTGCCTGGACCAGGGATGTGAAGCCGGATTGCAGCTGCTCCATGTAAGCCATGACAACTCCTTAAACGTGGGGGGCATCGAACAGGTTGCGCCTCGCCTGCTCGCGGCTGAACTCCTCAAACAGCTGACGCATGTACGGCATCATTTCCTGAGCCAATTGCCGTGGGTCCTTGACGTCACCCTGCACCGTCACCGGCATGGTTGGGGCGAACGTCCAGGCCTGCTCAACGCGAGCGGGATCCGGCTTCGCGGCGGCGCTGGCGCTGAGCAGTGCAGGCACTGCTGCGGCTGATGGAGCAGTCGCCAACGAACGGGCAACGTCCCCCATCAATGGGCCTGTAGCCGGGGTCGGGGCCAACTGAGTAAACCGTGAAATACCTGGCCCGGCGGGCTTCGGCAGCAGCAACGGCGAGGGCTGGGCCAGGCGTTCTATCGGCTTGTCCGGCTCACCGAATGCAGCCTTGCCCACTGCACTGCCCAGCTCGCCGCCGCCCCAGCTACCGAGAAACCCGCCAATCAGCCCGCCGACGACGGTGCCGATCACCGGTACCACAGAACCAATCGCGGCACCCGCTGCAGCACCGGCCAGCGTGCCGGCCAAAGTACCGGCGGCGTTGCCATAGCCTTCGGCTTTTTCGTCGCGAGTCTCCGCGTTTTGATAGGTATCGGCCGCGATCAACCCTGCCTCAATCAGCGCCATGGGAGCGCCAACCTTGGCGAACCCGAGGCCCTTGCCCATCACGGCCTTAGGTGCAAATCGATTGGCAGCAGCTGCGGCCGGGGGTGCTGAAGCCAGACTAGGGATAGATCCTCGACCACCGCGACCACGTTTGCCCTTGCCACGGCGACGCTTTCCATCGCCGACATCCACCCCACCCGCACCGCTGGAAGGGTTGGTGACGAACACCCGCTGGATCACGTTCGGGTTGCCCATCAAAGAGCCACGCCCAACATTGAGCAAACCTTTGCCAATCTTGATCGCGTTGATCGCAGCACCCAGGCCGACAACACCGGCCGCCAATACCGTCGCCCCGCTGATGACAGTTGGAAACTTCCCAGCCAACTCCCCCAGCCCGTACGCCACCTTCGCCAATCCATCCGCAGCCAGGTCAGTCAGCGGCCGCACCGCATCGCCAATACGCGTCATCGACGATTCAATGCCAGCCGTCGCGCTTGCCCACTTCCGGTTGGACGTCTCACGCGCCTTCGCCGCATCCGCCTCAATCTTGGCCTTGCCATCCGTATCCTTGATCGTCGCCATATCAGCCTTGATCTTGTCGCCGTATTTTATCTGCGCGAGCAAACCCGCACTGGCGCTCTGATCGCTGACGATGTTCGCCAGCCCGGCAGCCTCAGTCAGGGCGATCATGGCCTGCTCTTCCTCGGCACTGCCATCCGCCGACGCTTTGATCTTGGCCTTGAGCGCCTCGATTTTCTTGGCTTTAGCGGGGTCCTGCTTTCTGATCAACTGCTCGCTGAGCATGATGAACGCATCGACCGGGTTCGCCGCCTTGCCGCTTTTGGTCGCGGCGAGGATTGAGCCGGCCAGGTCGTACCCTTCCTTGGCAAACCGTTCCTGGCTGGTGCTGCTGATCACGGCGTTGAGCAAGTTGTTCATGTTGGTCGCCGCTGCCGCCGCGTCCTGGGTTTGCGAGAACTGCGACTGCAGGCTTGCTCCCAGGAAACGCACGGCCTCAGGCCCTTCCATGCCGAGGCGCTTGATGTTGCCGAGCATCGCCGGCAGGTACCGCGCCATTTCCTTCGGCCCAAATGCGCCGATATCTCCAGCCGCTGCAACCTGGCCCAGCATCGCTGCCATGTCGCCTTGCTTGACCCCGGCCTCTTTGAAGGAGTTGATCAGGGTCGCGATGGTTTCAGGCTCCATACCCTGGCCGTCGATCAGGTCGGCGATCTGCCCGGCATAGGCGGTGGCCACGTCCCAATCAACACCTTTTTCGATCAACGCACCGACCGACTTCGCCAGCAGTTGCTGGCTCATGCCCTTCTCTGCCGCGACTTTGCTGATGCTCGCCGCCAGCTCGGCCTCATCGCCGGTACCGGCAGTGTGGGCCCATAACGACATCTGGCGGACCTGCGCCTGGTAATCGCCGGAGACCTTGGTCGGAATCGCTAACGAT
Source organism: Pseudomonas sp. DR208 (assembly GCF_019823005.1). Taxonomy (NCBI): domain Bacteria; kingdom Pseudomonadati; phylum Pseudomonadota; class Gammaproteobacteria; order Pseudomonadales; family Pseudomonadaceae; genus Pseudomonas; species Pseudomonas sp. DR208. The sequence goes on along the minus strand of NZ_CP081944.1, from coordinate 2,025,132 downwards.
GCGGTAAGCGCCGCCGCTTTGCCGAGGGAACTCTTCATCCCCTCTTTACCCTGCTGGATCTGCGCATGACCCAGCGCCTTGAGTTCGGCGCCCCGCGCTACCTGGCCGAGGGCTTGGTATTCCTTGCGCAGTTTGCCGACTTCAATGCCCTGCTCTCTCAAGGTTTTGAGGTTACCCTCCAGCTTTTTCAGCAGGTCACCAGCCGAGGCGGCACCGGTATCGTGGGCCTTTTTCCATTCGTCCCGCAGGCGGATGGTGTCGCCGATGGTGCTTTGCAGTACGCGGGCTTTGGTGCCAGTTTCGCCAAGCTTTTTGATGCGGCCTTCAACATCCTTGAAGGCCGCGCCTACCGTGGAGCTGACGACGCCGCCGATAACCAGGCCGAGCGACAGGTTATTTGCCATGGGATTACTCCGGGCCGGGATGCGGGGCTCAGTCCGTGAGCCACCAGATCATCGTGGAAAAGGGCATGGTCTCGACTTCGCTAGCTGAAAAAGAGAATTCCACAGCCAAGCGTTTCGCGACCTTCTTCTGCAGTTCGGCGCTAAATCCCGTCGTCCTGCACCAGGCGAAAATAGGCGGCCTGCAACCGCTGGTAATCCGTCAGTTTGAGCCCCTCCAGATCCTTGGTGCCGGCTTCGGAGAGCGAGGCGAAAAGGTGCATCTCGCGCAGTTCGTCATCGCCGCCACTGGTGGCATTGGCGGCGCGCACTTCGCGCACGGTAGGAGAGCGCAGGGTCAGGCGGTCGACCATCACGCCGTTAATCTCGCTCGACCGAGACAGCGTAATGGCGGCGCTCTCGGCGGTGACGGTCAGCCAGGTAGGCAGTTTTTTCAGTGTGCTCATGATGAAAGGCTTCCTTACATACCCAGGTCGCGGCGGACGCTGGCGAGTTGATCGACACCGTTGATAACCCGGACGCAGTTGATTGGATCGATTTCGAACATTACCCGGCCCGCGACCTCCAGCTTGTAGTAGCTGCAGGCCACGGCGTACTTGAACTCGGCAGCTTCACCGGCCGTCCAATCGCCAGGATCTACCTCTTTGAGCATGCCTCTGACAGTGGCGACAACACCCGTGGTCGCGCCTTTCTGGCCCTTGAAGGAACCACGGAACACTGCGTTGAATGCAGTCTGATCGGCCAGGCCGTAAAACTTCATGGCCTCAGGGCGCACGCCTTTACCGGCGAAACTGGCCTCAAGTTTTTCCATGCCCTGATCCATCTCCACCGGGGCATCCATGCCCCCTGCGCGATGCTCCTCGGTTTTCAGGGTCATCTTGGGTAGCGTGAAGCTGGTGATATCCCCGGCAAAGCTGACGCCATCGATATGGGCGTTCATGTTGTAGAGCGTTTGCGGAACCATCGGGCGTTCTCCTTAAGTGTTGGTGTCGAGGACTTCGGTCAGCCACTGGTTGGTGACCTCGACCCGGAAGTTAGGGTTTTCTGCCGGTGGCACGTCGGTGAAGCGGATGTTCCAGTACACCTTGCCCTGCTCCAGCTGGCTGGCCGTGTTCAACACCGGATCGGCGAACACCTCGAAGTTGATCACCGCGCCCTGGTTCTTCAGATCACGCATGAAGTTCGCGAGGCCCTCGGTCACGTCGCTGACATAGGTCTTGGTGATTGAGCGGTCCACCGCCCATTTGTGGCCGTAGAGGATCGCGTCCATGACGATGTCCATGGTCCGCACACGGGTGACAAACGCCCACTTCGGATCGCTGGAACAGGTGCGATTGCCCCACAGGCGGTAGCCGTCATCGCGGATGATCGTGGTGATCTGCGCGTTGTTGAGCAGGTTGGCGCGGCAGGTTTCGTCGCCATCCAAGAACTCTATGGGACGGCAGGTGCCGGTGACGCCGACAAACTCTTTGTTCGACGGCGAGGCCCAGAAGCCGTATTCCGAATCGGTCCAGGCGAAGAGCCCGGCGACCCAGGCGGAACTCGGTGCATCGACAGTGGCACTGAGTGCGGTGTCCCAATACTGCACACCAGGGTCGACCAGGAATACGCGCTTACTGCCGAAGTTTTCGCGGTATTCCATCGCGGCTTCGTCGGTGGTGTTGGGCCCGTCGATGATGGCGAGGGCACGTAGTTTTTCGCTCAAAGCCACCAGCGCCGTAGCGGCGGGCAAGGTCGCGGTGTGCTTGGGCGCGGCCAGCAAACGCGGCTGAGCGTTGAAGCGGCTCTTGCCATCCAGCAGCGCCTGCATGCCGGTACGGGTGCCGTTTGCCAACACGCCGCCGATGATGGCCGAGGTTTGCGCTGCAGCGTCTGCCAGCTTCTCCACACCACAGGCAACGATCACCGCCTTGGAGCGAACGTAGATAGCCTTGATCGCCTTGGTGATCGCAGCATCTGCGCCCCAGGCGGCGATGGCTTCGCTTTCGCGGGTGATCAGCAGCAGTTGATTGGGCAAGGCACTGGCAGCGGGGCCAGGGGTGAAGGTGTCGCAAAGCCCGATGATGGAAGACGACGGCACAGCGATAGGCCGCGTGCCGGTGTCGACGTTGGTCACCGTGACGCCGTGAAAAAATCCACCTGCATTACTCATAGTTGAACTCCAGAAACAACAAAACCCCGCCAGGGCGAGGTTTGTGTTGGGGGGGCGGAAAATGCTTTGAAGAGCCTTTTGGCCGAGGGTGAATGTCAGTGCAATCTGTGAAATCGCTTTCAGGTAGGCCAGCCCTGGGTCAGCATGTCTTCCGCATAGCTACCTTCGGCTAAAGCCTCCAATAGCTGACTCTCTCGGTCAAAACACGCTTGGACGTGGGTTCGAACCGCTGCTGCGATATCTATGAGTTGCTGAGCATTTAGCTCAACAGGACCATTCAACGCCTTCCAGGTGCAGCGATAGGTAGGGTCAACGACTGCAGATAGAGCGGCACCAGTAATCAGAATTTGACCGTCACGTCCGGTGTCGATGGCTATATCTCCAAATCGAATACCTGCCGTTTCGTAACGAAAACGTGCAGCTGAAATACGCTGAGAGTGATTCACCTCTCTATCCGATTTCTGAAGACCGTCCTTGGGCGTCCATGTCCAGATGGAGTCAACGAAAGCATTAACTTGCTGCCATTGTTCTTCATTGATCTCTATTGCACGTTTGGGGATGTCATGAACGCCATGAATCAACAGGCTTTTGAGGACACCAGCATCAGAGAAAACTGCGTATTTTTTAGCCATGTCAACGCCCCAGCGCAATCCAGAAAAAGTTGTACGGACCGTTCGTTGCCGTATAGCTAATGATCATCGACTCTCGCCCTAGCGACTGGACGTTAGCGGCGGCAGAGCTGACATTGCCGCCAACAATCGAGTTAGGCCAAGCTCCTGCGATATAAGCCTCAGTGGGAAAAGGTACGGTAAAAGCAGAGGCCGCTCCCGAGGAAAACAGCCTACTCCCCCACATCAAAACCCACCCACCTAACCAAGAAGGGAAGAAAACGTAACCGTTCGGTGCAATAAGAAGCTGGCACCCCGCTCGCATTTTTTTTGGAGTAACAAAGCTTTCGTCATCCAAACCCGCGTTCACCTGTAGCTGCGTTGCGACTCTGGCTAAACCCAGCGCTGCCTCAGTTGCTTGGACTAACAACTTCTTCAAGCAACGGGCAAGCTTCAACGGTGTAACTGTCCTTGCGTCAGTTGTGCCTTGCGCCACATCTTCGTCCGTTGCGTTAGCTTGGATGCCGGAGGTGGACTCTGTGGCTTCAACAATGTGTTTCTTAAAGAACTGAAAAATCCGAAGGATCGTCGCTGGCTTGGAATTATCAAAATCCGCATCTGCTTCCGCGTCCTTTTGACTGGCAGGCACAATTTCGTATTCAGCCAGCGTGGTTGGAGAAGTGCCCGCCAGCACGCGGCCAAATTTATCAACCGTAACACTTCGATAGGTACCAACCCCTTCTTTTGCTGTTGCGGAAAGCAACTCGAAATTCAGAGCGGTGACGCCCAGCACGATGGCTGTGTCGTTGGTCAGCGTCCACACCGTATCCGCATAAACGTTTCCACGCTCCACAGCGACGGTCAGTGCCGAAGTTACCTTCGCACTGCTATCCGCGTCAGGCGCACGCGACCAGGCACCGCTAGCCACAATGTAGATACCGTTAAGGTTCGCTTGTGCCTGCTTCCTGACTAACACACGCCAGCCCGGCTCAACAGGAACACCGTCAAGCACCTGCGTGCCGCTGAGAGTGATATCGGCAATGCTAGCCGCGACCACGGACTGTTTGTTATCCAGCTTGCCAAGCTCGTCAATCACCTTGAGGTCAACGTACTCGCGAGTAGCGAGGACTACGGCAGGGTCTATCTTCAGCACGATATTGTTGGTGCTGGAAACAATGAAGTTCATCCGCACAATCTGCGTGCGGCCTGACCCCTGGTCCAGCGCCGGCTTAAAGCTCGGCGCACAGTTCGATACCGCGACCAGGTCGCCGTCCGAATCGTATAAACCGATCTCGCGAATCCACCAGCCACCGACATCGGCCGGGATCACTTGCTCGGCAATAATCACCGCCGAATTCACCGGATCGACACGCAGCTGATTCAGCGGCGCCCGGCGCTGTTCGTTGATCAGCTTGGTCTGAGTCGCGCTGGGGATCGGATCAGTGCCATTGGCGTCGCCAACCCCCAACGCGGTGAGGTTCCAGGGAATGCCCAAGGCATTGGCGTTCGCCAGCTTCGCGGCCCCCACGCTGGTGAGGATCGCCATAAATTGCGAGTTGCGGTCAATCATGGGTAAACATCCAGAGTGTCTATGCTGTGTTCGCGCCCGACCACGCCGATGTAGCCGGTGACTTCGATGTCACGTTGCACGGGTGGGTAGACGTCGATTACGTCGCCTTCATAGAGGGCGACACCGATGTTCATGGTGCCTTGGGTTTCCAGGCTGATCGCCAGGCCGGTCAAGGGACGGCTGACAGGCTTGGCGTCGTCGATCAGGCGCTCCAGCTCCAGGTACATCTCTTCGGTGATGCCGGTGTCCAGCACGCCGACCTTCAAGGCAAAGGTGCCGGGAATGCCCTTGGGCGTGGTCTGCCACCACTCAAGCACTTCGATCAGGTAACCGAGCGGCTCGACCACACGTCGCAGGGCGCCGATGGTGCCCTTGTGCGCGTGCACGTAGAACGCGGAGCGGATGGCTGAGCGCTTGACGGCTTCCGACCACTTGTTGTCCCAGCGGTCGACCGACCAGGTCCAGGCCAGCCACGGCAGCAAATGCGCCGGGCAGGTGTCGGGGTTGTAGAGGTCGCGCAATGGAATCTTGGTTTTCTCAACCAGGGCGGCCTCAATGGCGCGCTCCAGCTGCGTGCTGTTCAGGGGAAGCAAGCTGGTCATTTCGATCCCCCAAGGACGACGCTAAAGCCCGTGCAATACGCCGCTTGGGCTTTGGTGGGTTTCAGGTCGACCCAGTCACGCAGCTCGACCCGGCCGACGCCGCTGATGTGCAGTTGGGCATCGACACCGGACTGAGCAACCTCCAGCGCCAGGCGCTTGCGTGGATTGATCCAGGACGCGAGGCGCTTGGTGGCTTCGGCCAGGATCGCGTCGTTTTCCGGGCCGGCGCCTTGCATGTGCAACACGGCATCAATCCGGTAGTTGAGGATCTCGGCACTCTGCACAATCAGACGGTCGCCCACCGGGCGGATGTCATCGTCGCTGAGTTTGGCGTACACCGCGTCCAGCAGCGGCTGATCGGCCTGGCCGCTACCGATCAGGCTCAATACGGTCACCTCCACAACTGCCGGCGATGGGCTTTCCGCCGTGGCGTCAGCCACCAGCGCCGAGGCGTTGCGCGCATGGAAGATGTAGCTGTTGCGCGGGCCTGCGGTGGTCAGCCCTTCGTAAACCAACTGGATGCGTTCACGCAGGGCGTCGTCCGACTCCTTGACCTCCTCTACCGGCGGCACCGCCAGAAGGTTGGCCGGCTGAATCACCAGGCGCTGGAGTTTGACGTTGGCCGCGAGTTGATCGAGATCCTCCTTCTCGGCGTAGGCCAGCATCAGCGCCTTGGCCGCGTCGTTGACCCGCGCCCGGTTCTGCATCTTGCCGTACGCGCCCAGTTCCACCAGCTTGACCACTGGGTCGCTTTCCAGCGCCGCCGACCAGTTGTCACCCATGTACATTCGGAAAGCGGCGAGCCCCTCTTCGTACAGCGCTTCGTAGTCTAAGGACTCCAACACCTGCGGCGCCGGCAATGCCGATAAATCCACCGTGCTCATGCCGACACCTCCAGCAGCAGGCGTTCGCCTTGATAGTCACCGGTTAATTTGAAGTCGATACGCCCGCCGACAATGGCAACGACCTGCACCTGTTCCAGTTTTAGCCGCGGCTCCCAGCGCCCCAGCGAGCGGGCAACCTCTGCCTGCACCGCGCTCTTCCAACCGGCATTAACTGGCAGGTCGACAAAGCGCCGGATCTGGCTGCCGTACTCCGGGCGCATCCGCCGACTGCCCACGGGCGTGCCGAGAATGTCCCCAATGGACTGTCGGAGATGGTCGTGCCCGGACAACGGTTGGCCGGTGTGGCGATCCATTCCGATCATCGGGATTACTCCTGTACCAGGTCCGGGTGAGCCTTGAGGAAGGCGAGCTGATCATCGGTGGTGGCCGTCACGCGTGCCTTGGTCACTGCCAGGGTGCTGCCATCGGGAAGTACCAGCGTGCGCGAGGTGAAGAGCGTGTCGCGGAAGACGCGGCCAGGCCCCGCTTCGTCCTGGCTGTCGGATTTGGTCTTGCTCATCAACGGAGGCTCCTAAAACGAAAAACCCGCACAGGGCGGGTTGTAATCAGTGTTTGTGGTTCGGCGTGTTGCCACCGACATCGATGACCTGGCCGGCACTGTTGATATCGCCGGTCGTACTCAGCGTGCCGTCAATGGCGACCGCGCCCACCAGGTCAATCGTGCCCGACACCAACCGCATGCTTGCCGGCGTCACTTCCCAGACCGACCCTCCGACCTTGACCGTGACGTTGCCCGCCGGCAGATCGATGGTGTAGCTGCTGGCCTCCCAGTCGTAAACCAGGGAGCCGCCATCATCGAAACGCCAGACTTCGACGTGGTCGCGGTTGTCCGGTTGGGCACCGGCGTTGCCGTACAGGCCGGGGATGAACGTGCCCATCGCCGGCTCGCCGCTGGGACTGATCAACGCGCCCTGCTCTCCCATACTCGGCACCCGCCAGTGGCGTGCCTTGCCAGCCGCCTGGCTATGCCAACGCACCCAGGCACTGGTCCAGTCACCGGACTGCACGCGCAGCATGGCGGTGGTCAGATCCACCGCCACCACGACACAAGGCATCACTGTCGAGGCAATCATCCGGTCATGCTGGGCAACCGCGTAACTCATTGCAGTTCTCCCGGGTTGATTGGGCCAACGCCCGGCCCCAGATCGATGACCAGCGAACCCGGCGGTTCATCCGGCCACGGCCATTCCTCGGCCCCCAGGTAAACCGTCTGGTCCCACTCCACCAGCCAGACGAAATAGCCGTCCAACTCGGGCTTGGTCCAGTCCTGGGTAGACCTCACGAACTCGGCACAGTCGACCTCCAGGCCCCAGCTTTGCGCCCGGAGCAATACCGCTAGCTGAGACGCCAACTGCACCGCCTGACGTTGCGGATCCGCGCTGATCGAATCGACAATAATCCGTGCCTCGAACTTGCAGGTGAGCGCGGTTTCGCCAGTGCCGATTTCCGGTGCCGGTTCCATCTCAGCTATTTCCAGCAGCACCACGGGCGTTGGGATGCTGGTCTCTGCCGACAGATCCGGCCAGAACGACACGCCCTGAATTCCCGGCAAATGCTCCTGCAGGTGCTGCTCGATGGCCTCATATAAACGGTTGAGGCTGAAGGGTTGATCAGACACGGGCGTTCCCCTTGAGGTATTTCTGCAGTTCAAAGTTGAGTTCTTGCTTGAGGATCTCCAGCAAGCGCTCATCGGCACGTTTCACCCAGCTGTCGAAGTGCGGTCGCACCTGGTCCAGCGAAACTTTGGCTTTCGCCAGCGGGAAGCGGTTGTCGTTTTCCGCGATGAAACCAGAGCTGCGCCGCCCCTGCGTGCTGCCTGGGTAGTCCGTGACGTTGAAGTGTTTGCTCGACGTGCGGATCCAGATGTCTGGACCGCTACCGTACACCTGCTTGAAGAACGCACCCTGGTACCGCCGCCCCGCCACAGAAACACCGGAGCGGGTTTGCCGAGCCTTCCCGATCCGGCTGGCCTCAATGGCGTTGACCCCGAACCACAACTTGCCGCGCATCGCCCCGCCGCTGACCGGATAAGCCCGCAGGCGTTGCCGGACGGCGCCGATGGCGATGCGTTCCTGCTTGCCTACGGCCCGGGCAATGTGAGTGCGCAGCCAGCCCAGCGTCTTGTTGATCGCACGGCGTTGAGCTGCTGCGGCCGCCTTGGGCACCAACTGTCCGAACTCACGCAGGGCCTGGGAATGCACCGCCGATGGCTGGATGTTGATCATGCCGCTGTCGCGGGTTTGCTGTACGTGGCTGCCGACGCTCATGGACGCTTCCTCAAGATCAGGGCCACCAGGCCATTACCGTTGGGCTCCAGCTGCAGCAGGTCGTATTCGCCACCACCATCCAAAACCGGTACGTCGACCGTGACCCGCAGTCCTTTGCTGAGGCCTTCCGAATCTTTCACGCGGATCTCAAAGCGAGGCTCGCGTATGGCGGAGTGGACCTTTCCGAACGCAGGTTGCTTCCACGGTGCCGAGAACATGCCCAGCACCGGCTCTGCGCGGCCTTCGATCTGGGCACTGTCGCCCAAGGTGTCGAAGACCACGTCGTCGAGATCATCGATCAGTTCGCGGAAGGCCACGGTCACATCTCCAGCAGGATCTGCGCCCGAGGTCGCGTGCACAGGTGCAGCGGGTTGGACTGGGCCTCACCGGCCACGCCCTTGTTGAACGGCAGCGGCTCGATCTTGCTGTAGTACGGGATGCCCTGTGTGTTGACCGTTTCCATGTAGTCAGCCGGTGCGAAGGACGAGATGTACAGATCAGGGACGCCTTCAGGGATCAGCAGCGCCTTGTCATCGTGAACAAACGCTACGCCGGCAACCTTGCCGCGATAACGCTCCCAGACGATCCCGCCGAACTCGAAGCTTTCACGGGCATCGCCACGCAGAGACGCGGCCTGCATGGTGTTAAGGTAGGTCTCTTTCACCGACTTATGAACAATCAGCTTGTTCCAGAAGTTCTTGCCGCACAAAGCACGGGAGCCAGTGCTGGTGACGCTGCCGAGGGCTTCCTCCTGCATATCCAGCGCTTCACCGCATTTGACCCGCAGTTCGGTATCTGGGCTGTTCAAACCCATCTGCAGCTTCTGGCGATTCACGCCGAAGGACTTGTAGATATCCAGCAGGACAGTCTTGCCATCGGCGTCCAGCACCTGGCCGTTCAACGCGCCCATGCGCTGGAATTCGTGGGTGGCATCTAACTGTCGCCGCGCCTTCGCCAGGCGCTTGTTGACCACGTCCTGCACGGCCTGCAATTCGCTGCGGGTGCCGAAGGCGCGAATACCCTGGATTTCATCGGCCTTGATAGTGAACCGCTCCGGCAGGTGTACGGTGTTGAATGGGATCAGCGTACGTTTGGTCCCGCCAACCACCAGACCCGAGGTGCCGCGCTCACCCGATGGCACCAGGGCCAGAGTGTCGCCGTCCTTCTCGATCTGCACAGTCAGGGTGCTGATGCCTTCTTCGCGGAACAGGCCGAGGCTGCTGATGCGGCCCGGCAGGTATTCTTGTTCGTTGATTGCAGCGGTCAGCGAGGAGACGCTGAACGCATCGTCTTCAAAAATGGCGATATCGGCCATGGGTACTCTCCAGAAACGAAAAATCCCGCACGCGGCGGGATGGATAAGTGAGGTGAGCGTCTTAGCGGACGATCACGAAATGGGACGCGAGGGCCTTTTCTGCGGCCGGGTCGAGGCCGGTCAGGTGGGCCTCGCTGACCTCGGCCAAGCGCACGACAGCACGACCGCGACGAGGAACATCGGACTCGCCCAGCGGGCCGTAGAGGATCGCGATGGCGTTTTCGGTACCGTCCTCAGCGGTTGGCTGATACGGCGCAAATTCGCTGGTGGCGGTGATCAGGCCCAGGATCTGGCCCGGCTCCAGCGCTGCACCAGCCGCGACGTTGATCGCTTCGCGAGAAATGTTGCCAGCGCCTTCGGACAGCAGGAACTCGCCCGCGTGCATCGATTCGGTTTTCATGCTCTTGCTCCTTTCGAGGTTCCGTTTTGTGCTGCCTGACGAGCGGCCCAGACTGCGTGCGTGTCGACCTGTTTGGCCTTGATTGCTGGAGCTGGGTCATCATCCAGCGGTAGGCTGTTGTTGATTTCAAAACCACCGCCGCTGCTCACAAGCTTGTCGAACAGCCGCGCCCTGACGGCCGCTTCATCCAGACCCGCCGCGATAAACTCGCCGGTCAGTTCAGGCAAACGTGCTGCAACACAAAGGCCGTGCATCACTTTGGCTTTAGCCAGCGCCGCCTGGATCACCGCTTCGCTTTCCAGCTTTGTCGTGGCGAGAATCGGGTCCACCAGATTGCTGATGCCCGCTGCCGCACACCCTTGAGTGACCAGCAGCGCCAGGCTGGCTGCATCCAGCACGGGAGGAGGTTCCGGTGGCTCGCTCGGCTCTTGCGGCTCAGCACCCGGTTCATCATCCAGCTGGGCGAGCAACTCAGGCGGGGCGTGCTGGAAACGCTGCAGCACGCTGCCCTGGCCGAGGCAGGCGCTGACCTTCAGGCCGTCGCCCACTTCATCAGCCAGCCCCAACGCCACCGCTTCATTGGCGGTGAGCCAGGTCTCGGCGTTGACCATGCGCCGCAACTCGGCCTCATCGATGTCCGGTGCTTTGGCTTTGTAAGCCGCGATGATCGCTTCCAGGGTCTGGTCCAGCACATCGGCAACACGGCGGAAGTCTTCCGCATCGCCACCGGTAAAGGTGTAGGGGTTGTGGATCATCAGCATGGCGTTGGCCGCGATCACCACCCGGTGAGCGCCGCACACCGCGACACTGGCAGCGCTGGCCGCCAGCGCATCAATACGCCCGGTACAGCGCTCGCCCAATCGCGACAGCGCGTTGTGGATCGCCAGGCCGTCAAACAGATCGCCGCCGATACTGTTGAACGCGACGATCACCGGTGACGCGCCGTCATCCATGGCGCGCAGATCTTGCACAAACTGATTGGCGGTGACGCCCCAGGCGCCGATTTCGCCGTAGACGAATATCTCGATGTTGCGCTGCTCGGCTTCGCCGCTGGCCTGGAAGGTGTACCAGCTTTTATCGGCGACCTTTACCTGCTTGCCCGCCTTGTCATAAACGCGGGGTTTGGCTTTTTTGCTCATGGTTGTTCCTTGTCATCGATCACCTCGATGGCTTCAAGAGTCGTGTAGTTGAGGCCAAGGCCCGTGGCCCTGACGAGATCAGCAGCGTTTTCCGTATCGACCGTTTCCGCGTCGTAGCCGGTGCGCAGCACCATCTCGCTGCGCGAGGCAAAGCCCGCCTGCACTTCCATCCGCCGCGCCTGTACGTCCTGCACCGGCTGAATGTAGGCCCAGCCTTGCGGCACCCAACGCGTGCGCAGGTATTCGCGACGGCGTTGCGCGTAGTCCTCCAGCACCAGCGCGCCGGACAACACCGCCATGTCCATCCAGGCCGCCCGCACCGGGCGGCACAGCTGATGCACATACACACTGAACTGCAGCTGCTCCAGGCGCCGCCGGAACTCGTTGAGCACGACCCGCAGCGCCCGGTCGTTGACCTCCCGCATGTCGCCAGTGAGGATCTCGTACGGCGTGCCCGAACCCGCCGCCGCAGCCATCAGCTGCTGACGCATAAAGTCGGGGTAGTTGTTGCCGGCGTCCGGTGGCTTGGAGAACTCCACCTCTTCACCTGGCCCCAGCTCCTGCATGGTGCCGGGCTCCAGGGCGACCATCGGCGTGAAGCCGTCGCGGTCGGTGGTCAGCAACTGCCCCGTGACAGGATCGCGGGGTTGCTGCCCCATCTCCGGTGATGGCCGCTTGATGAAACCGGCAAACAGGTTCGCCACTTCCTGGCGGAACAGCACCGCGTCATCGTAGTTGTCCAAGCTGCGCAGGCGCTTTAACACGGGCGCCAAGCGCGGTACACCGCGCAGTTGCCCCGGCTCCATCGGTTCAAAGATGTGCAGCACCTGCGCCGCCGGCACGCGCACCAACTGGTTGTAGCCGGCATTCAGCGACGAGGAGTCGCGTGGGTGCGACAGGTACATCCAATAGGCCACACGCTTGCCTGCCGGGTTGAACTCGATCCCGGCGCGGATCACGTTGCCGTTTTTGGCGGTCTCGAACTTGTCGTGTGGGACAAACTCAGGGGCCAGCGCCTGCAGCTGCAGCGGCACCGCCAAACCTTCGCTCGGACTGCGCGGCCTGAGCCGCACAAAGCACTCACCGGCCGTTTCAACGGTGCGCGCCACCAGGGCCTGCATGCCGTAGAAGTCGGTCAACTCGTCGGCGTCCGCCTCATCCACCCAGTCGTCCCACAGCTGTTGCTTGAGTTTGCGCAGGGCTGCGTCATCCGTGGTCGGCCTGGGCGTGATGCCGGTGCCGATCAGGTTGCTGACGCGCTTGTCGATGACGTTGAACGCATACGGGTCATTGCGCACCGCCGCCCGTGAACGCGCCCGCAGGTTGCGCAATGCCGGAGTGTTGATGCTGTTGATGCCGTTGTCGGTGGCTTCCCAACTGGCCGAACGCCGGCCCTCCCCGGCGCCTTCGTAACTGGCCTTGATGTTCGACGGCAGCAAGAATCCGTTACGGGTCAGCGTCGGGTAATGTCGAGCCATTAGAGTCCTTTGCCTCCGTGAGTGAGCCGAACGACGCGAGAGCGCGGTCCGGCGGCTTGGCTCAGTGACGTGCGGATCTCGTCGCGGGCCTTGAGCAGTTCGTCGATAGAGCGGTACTCCACCGTGCGGTCGCTGTAGCGCACGGTCTTTTCACCGCGTGCGATGGCGCGCTCGATGGCTTCGAGGTGCTTGGGAGTAAAGGACATTGGTGGATACCTTAAACTTGATGGCACTGAGTCAACGTTCTAGATATTCTGAAAAACGTGACCAAAAGGAGTTGATTTGAAGTGACGACCCAAAACATCAAGCGGTTTGACGAATACACCGGGCAAATTTTCGCCTACCTTTATCAAAGCTTTCCGGTACCTACATCGATAGTCCCCCGCGAGTTTGTCGACCTAGAAACCGACGGCCTAGCTGCCGATAAGGACGACGCTATCAATGAAGAGATACGTATCTTCTTCGCTACAGCGAAATGGCTTGTGATGTCTGGCTATATTCACTGTCGAGAAGAAAGACTGAGTTACATCCGGGAAGCCGTACTAACTGCAAAGGGTCTAGAGATCTTAAAACGCATACCCTCTAGCGTTGAGGGTGGCCCTTCCTTCGGAGACCGGTTGAGCAAAGCTGCAAAAGAGGAAGGTCGGGAAACGATGCGTTCATTAGTTTCAGAAGTGCTAGGTCTCGGAGCAAAGTTGATCAGCCCACTCGTAGGTCTATCTTCTTGATTCAGCGTCTCCTCAAGTAACCGCTTGTGGAGCTTCGGCGTTGTGGGAGTACAGCGGATCGCGGTTGGGCGACAGGTGCAGCCGGTGTCGGTGCAGGTAGCGACTGACGAGCCGCAACCGGTGCAGGTGTCTCGTCAACGTCGACGCGCTCGCCTTGCACGGGCTTTACGCCCAACACATCGTCGAACAAACCGGACTGAGCCAGCGCCTGGCGTACCCGCTCCCAGTCATGTTCCTGGTAGCGGTTGATACCGAGGTAATGCGCCATTGCCAGGCAGTACACCATCAGGTCAAGCGCCTCGTTGCGTTCGGCCTTGCCCTTGACCCACTCGATGCGCTTGTAGCCTTTGACGTAGCGGGCGACCTTGCGCTCGGCTACGCACTGGGCAAAGAACTCGTCCGGTAGGTCGTTGGCAAAGTGCAGCGAGCCGGGGCCGTCCTCGAAGGCGTAGCGGTTGTAGATCCAGTCCTTCGCCGTGTCGGTGCCAACAAACCACAGCTCGGCGCCGCCGCGTTCGGTCTGGCCCTTCCAGGTCACGTCGACCATGGACGGCCGCTGAGCGATCACTGGTTTACTAGGCTTGCTCGCCCCCTTGAGCGCGAGTACGTTGCGCCAGCGACGAACACGGCAGAACTGATACACCTCGTCGGTGTGGTGACCGCCGGAGTCGACGCCCGTCGCCAGGATCGCCAAGGCAACACCGCACGGATGCCGGTATCGAGCCTTGAGCTTCTCGTCCAACACCGCCCAGGTGCGCTCATCGGCAGGGTCGCCCCAGATCACCTGGTGGTCGACTACCCAACGCTCCATCCCAACACCGAAGCCCATCACCATCAGTTCCAAGCGGTTGGCCTGGACGTCGACGGCGCCGGTCAGCATCAGGACGCCCACCGGCATACTGCCGAGGGTGTAGGTCTCCAGCCGTGCCCGAGCGACCAGCACTTCGGCCTTGGTCTGCTCTTGCGCACTGTCCCAGACCTTGGCGAGACGGGTGTTGTAGAACACCTGCATCAGGCCCATGTCGCCCTTGGCCTGGGCCTTCTTCGCGTCTTCGAACTCCTCGGCCAGTGAAGGCCAATCTTTCCAGCCAATCGGCGAGTACAAGGCGTTCAGGTGGAAGCCCACAGTCTTGCCATCGCCGCTACCATGGGCACGCCATTCGCCACGGGCGAGCATGTCGGTCTTGTGATGTTCCTCGATCAGCACATCGCAGTCAGGCGCAGCGCACTGGTAGTGAACCGTGCTGTAGTCCTTGTTGTAGAACAGCCGCTCCCACTCCAGCACCTGCATATGCCCGCAGGAGGGGCATGGCACGTAGTAGTAACGCTGGTCGCTGGACTCGAACAGGTCCGCGATCCGCGAGGCGCCCTTGATCGTCGGCGAGCTGGAGAAGTAGATCTTCGCGTTGCGGCCAAAGTTGGTGGCCCGCGTTTCCGCCAGCACAATGGGGTCACCTTCCTGGCCCACATCGTTTTCCCAACGGTCGACCTCGTCGCCGTAGATGTAGCGCGCCGACAGCTCCGACAGGTTGGCCGCAGAGCCCGCCGTGGTGACGTACAGGGCGCCGCCCTCGAACTCCTTGGTGTCCATGGTGTTGCGGGCGTCCCGTGAGCGGCTGGCTGCCACGCGCTTTGCCAGCTCCGGGGTTGCCTTGATGGTCTTGCTGATCCGCCCGGAGACGCGCTTGGACAGGCCCAGGCTGGGCAAGAGCGCCAGGATGTTGGACGGCGCCATGTGGATCAGGCCACCCATCCAGTTCAAGGCGATCTGCGTTTTCATCAGCTGCGAGGCCACCATGGTGACGACTCTCCGGCACGGGTGAGCCGGCGACAGGCAGCGCATGGGTTCGCGAGCGTAAGGCGTCCGGTCCGTGCGGTATTGGCCGGGCTCAGGCGCACCGGTGTCCCGTGGGATGCGCATGTACTCGTCGGCCCACTCGTCGATCCAGAGGTCTGGGTCGGGACGTAGCCCACGGAAATACGCCTCACGGTACGCACGGTCACCGTCAGGAAATTCCGTGGTCATAGGTCAGCTCGTTGTCATCGCTCGTTCAAGGTCGGACGAGGACATGCGCTCAGCCTCTTCCAGTGATTTACGGAGTGTCGCCGTCAGGTGTTTTTCGATGTCCCAGGGGTCGGTCATGGCGGCCAGCTTGTGGGACAGCTGGGGCAGCAGGCCGAACAACTGGTCACGCAGATGGCGCCCCGCGTTGTAGGCCCCAAGCTCAACAGCGTCCCTGGAAACCAGCGAACCTTGCGCCTTGTGCAGCTCGATCTCCGCCAACTGCGCCAGGTTGTGTTCGCGCATGGCGCGGGCCTTCTGGAAGTCGTGGCCCTTGGCGGTGATGGGCTGCTGCGGCGCAGCCGTGTTAGTCGGCTCGACCAGGGGTGATAGTTGGCTGTAAACGTCACGCTGGATCCGGTCCTGCTGGTGTCGAGCCGCGACGGCGGCCTTGCTGGGGTCGGCGGTTTCGAGGATCAGTGCTTCGGTTGCCAGCACGTCGACCTTCTTGCCATCCGGCGAAAGCACCAGGCGGTTGTTGTCTTTGAGCCAGGTGATGTAGCTCGGCGTCCTGCCGATGCGAGCGGCGAAGGCGCTTTTTGAGAGATAGAGAGGCAACATTTGAAGGAGATCCAGAGAAGAATGGAAAGGGGATTTACAGACATTCCCCCTCCGATTCGTTCTGGGAGTTGGAACTACTTGGCGAAGTGGGCTTCCATGTATGTCAGCAATGTCGAGGTAGTCAGCTGACTCTCGGGAAGCACCTCATGCTTAACATCCTCATCAGCTTCCTTGTTCGCCACCGCGATAGCGAATTCACCTGGCTTGCTTTCCATCGTCATAACGATGATTCGGTTCTTAGTGGCAGTGCAGTCGAGCACAGCAGAATGGCCGTCTCGAATATACAAAGGTCCACAAGACACCGATGCTCCGTCATAAAGTTCGGTAAAAACACTGACAGCCTCCGTCGCCGCCATCATCATCTGCTCACCAATTGCCATGTGTTCACCTCTTGCTTATGAAAAACACATGGAAACACATTCCTCGCGACCATGAATAGCCAAAAGCCACCACCAAAATTCACATTGAAATTCAAAATTTCAACACGGCCACTTCAATTTCGAATCATTGAATTTCAGTAAGCTGGCAGCCCACCGGCTAACGCTTTCCCGCGGGTTTCATGCCCCGTGTCCCTCGGATGCCGCCAGGGTCCCCGGCGAACTTTCGGCGCTTCATTTTGGTGCAATTCGCTGGAGGCCACGTATTCCGTGGCCTCCAGCCCATCAAGCCTGACCACCGCCGGAGGGCGGCACATCGCACACGCCCAACCGCTTGGCGGCCCAGCGTTCGTACAGCCCGATGGCGACATCGGCGCCGGCCATGGCGGTGAGGCAGCCGATGCTCCCCGCCGCCAGCACCGACATCCCCGAGGCGTGCAACAACATCATGGTGGATAACCCGCAGACTACGCAGGCCCCGGAGCGCAGTAGCAAGCGGCGAACCAATGACCAGCCGCTTACCCCCGCCTTGTCTGCCCGCCATGCCTCACCGGAAATCCCGCCGACCAGGGACAGTAGGATCACCATCCAGACCGGCATCTCAATAAGCGCTTGCTGCTCGTTCGTCATCGCCCTACCCCATAAACGCAAAAACCCGGCGCAATGGCCGGGTTCAGTGTGGTGGTGAGTCCCGCTGCTTGCGGTCGCACCTATCGAAGATGGGTACTTTTTACAGGTCGATTCCGGTGGCAGCAAGTGAGTTTTAATGCCATGGCGCAATACGGGTGCAATACAGGTATGACGCAGGTGCAACGCAGGTACAACGCATTCATTCGGCTATCGCTTCTGGTACCCCGTCTGACCTGTCCCACTACTCTTGATCGAAGTAGGACAGCTACAGGCGCCTGAATACGGGGCTCTGCCCTACTGTCCTACCTTTATTCCTTTTCTCTTGTGTATAGAGAGAAAGCTAAAAGCACGCGTGCGCGCCATGGGCGCGATTACGTGCCCGCTATGCTCATGTGTGCGTGGGGCGGGTGAAGGTTGGACGGTAGGACAGGCCAACAACGGTGCGGCCTGCGCCTGTCCAACTGCGCTAAATGGCAGTAGGACAAGGGCGGGCAGTTGGACAGAGGCACACGGAGTAACGCCGGGGGTCATGCAGCCTTCCCCATCAGCATGCCGGCAATGTGCAGGTGGGCTTCGTGCAGACGCTGGTAGTAGGTATCCCGACCGCATCCGCAGTGGGTGTACTTCTGCGACAGGAAGCTTTCGTGGTTGCAGTAATGCTCGCGCACGACGACCGACAGCTGCGGCGGCAGGTGCTTGTTGACAATCAGCTCGATGTCGGCCGATTCATCCAGCAGCACCCGACTACCCCGCGTTCCGCGTATCAACTCCCCTTTGCACTCCATCAGCATGGCGATCATGTTGCCGCCACTCGGCCCGCCCGCGTTTTCCGGCACAGGCGAATGCAGATCCTGCGCCCACAGTTTGAGCATT
Organism: Pseudomonas sp. DR208; assembly: GCF_019823005.1. Classification (NCBI taxonomy): domain Bacteria; kingdom Pseudomonadati; phylum Pseudomonadota; class Gammaproteobacteria; order Pseudomonadales; family Pseudomonadaceae; genus Pseudomonas; species Pseudomonas sp. DR208. The sequence continues at coordinate 2,007,064 of NZ_CP081944.1, read as the reverse complement.
TCGTCGATTCGCTTAATCAAAGCAAGGCTCCTCGATCACCGACTGCTGCAACGCAGACGTGCGGCCCCAACCCGCAGGTTTCTCATAGGCCCATGGCCGTATCCCACTTTTCGGCAATGCCGGCATACGCCGCTTGCGCCAACCCAGCCGGTGCATGATCGCCCCGACCCGCATCTGCTCGGGCTTGCCCCAATGGCCGAAGTCCAGCTTGAGCGCCTGGGTAAGAATCTCGTTGCCGGTGGCGGTCTCGCCGATCTGCGACTCTTCCATCCAGGCCAGGATTGGCCCCTCCCATTCGTCCACCACGAAGCGCTCGTCCTGGGCCTCGGCGAACATCTTGGATTCGTCCTTGTTCACCCACCAGATGTCGCCCGCCTCGAAGCAGAACAATGCCTCAGCCCACAGCTGGTCGCGGATCTCGCGCAATTGCTCCAGGTCGACCTTGTTGCAGAACACCGGCCAATAACGACGGTTGCCTGTGGCGTCCTTGAGGTACTCCTCTTGGTTGGTGGTACCCACGAAAACACACTGGCGTGGCACGTCATTCGTTCGGCGGCCGTAGCTCTCGCGGTAGGTGTCGGTGGACGCGGAGAAGAACTGCTTGGCCTTGGTGCTTTCAGCCTTGTTGAAGCTGTCCAGCTCGCCCAGCTCGACGATCCACTTCCCGCGAATCGCCTGGAAGCTGTCCTTGTCGCCGAGGGCAAAGGGCGTATCCATGAACCATTCGCCACCGAGGACGCCCATGGCTGTGGACTTACCAGCACCCTGCCCGCCTTCGAGGATCATCACCGAGTCAGCCTTGCAGCCTGGGCGCATTACCCGAGCGACCGCCGAGATCAGCCAGCGCTTGCCGACCTTGGCCGAGTACTCGCTGGCCTGAACGCCCAGCACATCCGTGAGCCAGGTTTCGATGCGAGGTACGCGGTCCCACTCCAGCTTCTCCAGGTACTCGCGCACCGGGTGGAAGGCATGGTCGTGCGCAACCACGCTGACCGCCTCGATCACATGGGACGCTTTGACCCGCAGGTTGTATTGCTGCGCGAGCCACTTCATCACCCGCATATCGTCGATGTCGGCCCAGTCACCGGCACCGCCGCCGAAGGGCGCCGACCGCAGTTTGACGATCTTTGAGCTGAACACGCTGTAGCCGATGACACCGGCCCAGCGCTCGTCATTGCCCAGGATCAGCTCGACATTTTGCATGTGCGCGATCAGGGAGCCGTTCTCGGTGCGGGCGAGCTGGTCTTTCCAACCACCCGCTGCAGGCGGCTTGACCACCGCCAGCACCTGGCGGCGGACGGCCTCCAAACCTTCGGCGACGTGCAGGTCGTTGAAGTCAGTCCACTTGATCTCGCGCTCGCCGGAGAACACAGGGGCAACCACCTGGCCGCCAACCACCAGCGCGGCGTTATTGGCCTTCTCTTCGCCAGGGTTCCAGGGCTCGCCGTTGGGGCGTTTGGTCTTCCAGTCATCATCGCGACAAATGATCAACGGGCAGCCGGGGAAACGCTCGCGCATAGCCTTGGAGACAGGCAACAGGTTACCCGCGTCGAAGGCGATCGCAACGGTGAGCGAAGTCGCCATGTGCAGGCTGGCGCCCGTGGCGTAGCCCTCACACACCAGCACCGGCTCGCCCGGTTCAGGGTGTGGGCCGATCAGGTGGAATGCGCCTTCCTTCGACATACCGTAGGGCCAGTAGGCTTTGTCACGCCCGGTGTCCTCTTGCTTCGCGGGGAAGATCACCTGCAGGCCAACGATCTGGTCGCGCACGTTGCACATGGGCACCAAAAAAGCGCCGGTACGTGGCGCATAGCGAACCTTAAAGCCGACGATCTGCTTTCGATCCAGGTAGGCGCTCTTACCCTTTTCAGGCATGCGCTTGAACAGCCCGGCAGCGCGGTTGGCCGCTCGGCGTAACGCGTTGGCCGCGATCTCGGCGGCCTTACGCTTGGCGTCTTCCTGGCGAGCACGCATGACTTCGCGCTCTTCGGGACTCATGCGTCCGGGCTTGACCTTGATCTTCTGGGTGTCGCCGGAGCGCCAATCACCGAAGCTGCCGAAGATCAGGATCTCGTTCTTTTCGGTGCGGTGTTCATGGATGACGTACCAGCCGTTCTTTTCCTTGCCCTTATCCTGGGTGGTTTTGCAACGGGTGAGCTTTCCGAATACGAGGGGCTGAGCGGGTTCGAGACCGTAGTCCGCGAACTGATTGAGCACGTCATCGAGCATAGCGGGACGCCCTCAGATCATCAGCGGTTTTACATCCAATGCAGAGCGTGCAACCGGGTTGTGCCAAGCGGCGCGCCTCAGGAATAGGTTCGTCGCACTCATCACAGAACATCAGGGAGTGCTGGGCCGTACTGGACATCAGCGCCAAGCGTGCAGCCACGGCTTGATCGATCCGTTCCTGCACCAGGTCATTTGCAAAATCAGCGATATCAGCCACGTTCCACCCCGCGAGTCGTCTGGTTGACGTAGCGGGCGCGGTTGTACATGCCCAACAATCCCTGAATACCGCGAAATACCAACTGGCGAATTTCGGCCAGCTCGCCGTCATCGACCTTGCCGTCGCCAATGTGCTTGGCCCAAGTTTCGGATAAATCCGCAACCTGCCGGAAGAAATGCGCGATCCCCGTGGTGAGGGTTTCAGGCATGTCGTTGGTATACGCCTCGGCCAGCTCCTGCCAGATCGTGTCACCGACAAGACCGTGCACAGCATCGAGAATGCGACGGTCCTTGGTCAGTTCGAGGATCTCGCCGAACTCCTGGACATTGACGCTGTGTGAGGGATGGGTGGGAGACAACTTGTGCTGCAGCGTGGTGGCATTGCGGCCGGTGGTGGCGGCGATTGCGGCGGCACCGCCGGGATAGTCCCGTGCGGCGTGGTACAAGGCTAATTCGAGCGTCAGCACTTCCCTTTGCGCTCGATCAACACAGCTTAAAGCTACTCGGCTCATGGCATTAATCCTACTAAGTTGCCAGTGCCCCGCGACATGCAGTGGTGTTACATTTGCCGCGTGGCTTGAAAGGGCCCAAACGCCGGCTAGATCTAGGGATCGAAACCGGCACCGTGCCGAGGCGAACAATCCATTGCTCACCTCTGGCGCAACAGCTGCCTAATCTGTGGTGGAAAAGGCAGCAACCCAAGACATCCGTGTCTTGGCAGCGCGATAAAGGGAGGTGGTTTGCATGTGGTGTGCCCTCCTACCTTCGTCGCGACCCGACAGCACTGTGGTGGTGTGTGCCGGGAGGAACTGGGCGGCCTTTGGGTCGCCTTTTTTCTATCTACGCTGCCGCTTTTTGCGGGGCCGATGCGTTGAGCAGCCAGGCAGCGTCAAACGCGTTGCCCTTTTGTTCGGCAGCTATCGCTAAAAGTTTTGCGTAGTGGGTTTCACCGGTGTAATCGGTGCGTGGAAGGCTGGCAGCCAAGCGCCATTTATTGAGTGCTTGGTAACTCCTGTCACATACCTTGGCGGCGGCTCCGATGCCGCCTACTGCTTCAAATGCGAACGCGATGGCGTTCGGAAAATCTGCGGGGTCCAACATGGCAACCTCCAGTTATCAACTCGCGGTTGATATTAACATCAACTGACTATTGCGCAACCCCTGTGAGAGTATCAACTCATGGTTGATAAGAACGAACTACGGGCAGCTTTCACGGCGCGCCTTCACGAAGCACTCGACGATGCCGGTGTACGCACCCGGGGGCGTGGGGTGGATATTCATAATCATCTGAAAGCCGCCGGCGTGACCAAAAGCCCCCAGGCAGTCAGCAAGTGGCTAAATGGCGATGCAATAGCTGAGGCTGACAGCATGGTTATACTATGCTCGTGGCTAAAGGTACGGAGGGAGTGGCTCGAATATGGCGTACCGCCTAAAGAGCCAACGGGTTTCAGTAACGTCCACCAGTTTGGCACGAGGGACGAGAGTAACGTCAGCGAGGTGACGCGACGTTTTGGAAAAGTGCCGTTGATCTCATGGGTTCAAGCAGGGGCTTGGTGTGAAGCAAATTTTGATCAGCACGACGGTGAGTCATGGCTATCATGTCCGGTGCCTATCAGTGGAAGCGGCTATGCACTGAAAGTATTAGGGGATTCAATGACAAATCCTGGACCAGGCCGCAGCTACCCTACCGGATGCATAATATTTGTAGACCCCGAAGCAGAAGCCAAGACAGGTGACCGCGTTATTGCGAGGGTTCCACGCACCAACGAAGCCACATTCAAAATTCTCGTTGAGGATGCTGGGCGCCAATATTTAAGGCCTATAAATCCGCAATATCCAGTCATTGATATTACGGAGGAAACGCACATCTGTGGAAAGGTGGTAGGTTCATTCATTCCTGAATGATCAAGTAGGCAAGCTATCCCGCAAAATTAATCAGTCAAACACAAAGTTAGATAGCATCTCTATACGATTTAAAATATTCTCTAGTGAAACACTATTACCATACCGGCCATGATGCTGAACCAACTCTAAGACTCTATTGGCGTGCCTCACTTTTATATCTGGAATCTCCATATGACCTGCTACCTCTTTGAGGTTAGCAATTTTACTATCAGCCCAAGCCTTAGCAGAACGCGATTTACCTGAAATAATCAGTGCCTCTATGTATTGCCTCGTCCAAATAGCTTGATCGTCCTCGCCAGAAAGCACAACTTCTAAGATGGCTATAATCTCATCACCACCAACTCCTAACTTAGAGAAGTTAGCGTAAACAGTCGCGTAGTTATCTTTAATATATAGCAAGAAAACCACAAACTCAGGATAGAAATATTGATTACTTGGCACAGTCAACGAAATCAATTTAATTTTGGAAAGTAATTGTTCAACCCCCCTGAGCGACATCTCCCGGCCAACCATATTCAAAGTGCGCAGCAAATTCTCTTTGTCGTAGGCAGTATCACTAGCTTTTCTCGTTGCAAAATAATTATCCAACTCAAGGTGAGCGAGCAAATGTTTAATGAAAAAATCCACACCTACAGAAGGCAAAGTAAACTCAACATCAATAAAGCGTTTTAGATACCCCAAAGCATCAAATTCAGCGCCATAAACAGCTCTGACACTATGGGCAAGCTGGACTTTATCGAGCGCCAAAACAAACACTAACCCTTCAACATCCAACAAATGCTTAATTCGCTCCAACAACTCAATTGCATAAGTTGGCCTACACCGATCAAGCTCATCTACAAACACATAAAGCTTCTCTGCATCCCCATCACCACCTTTTAAAACCTCCGCAACATTCTTTTTGAACTCGGCAATAGCCTTCTTGTTATTTGCGTAAGCCCCTATAACATCTTTTGAAAGAGCCTCCGTAAATTTTGCAGCCTCATCCTCTATAAGCTTATCGGCATCTAACAACCCAGCAGTCGCAATTTTTACCCCAACAGGGATTCCTCTTCTAAGAATATGAGCACCCGCTTCCTTTGCTTTAGCCCAGGCTTTACTCTTTTTTGAATCACCCTTTAAAAAACTTGACAGCCCCGAGTTCATCTCACCAAGAAATGCCAACAATGGATCCACAGCAAAGTCAGTTTCCCATGCGCTAAAGTAAACTGACTTGCAGCTTGAAGCATTTAAATTTGCATGAAGCATCTTTAAATAAGTTGTTTTACCTGCCCCCCATGGGGCATTCACAGAGAGCACAATAGGTGATGAAACATTTTCCAGCAGCCGAGTTAGATTTACAACACTATCACGTCGATTCAACTTATCATTCTGGAATATATTATCTTGCGGAATGTCCAAGATAGCATTTTTAAGTTTCAATTATTAATTCCCTCTAATATCTCGTTTTTAACAGTCGGCCAGAATTAGTCAGGCAAGTATGCAACCAATTTTTTTGACCATATCACTCTGTAGCAGACAGGGCTATACAAGGATAGCCAAAAGCCACACATCAACCAACGGTTGACATTGCGCAACCCATGGTTGATATTTGCTTCACTCTTCCACCACAGAGCGAGGCAACACCATGCACACCACAGCCACTCTGCACGTCCACCCGGCCGCTGCTAATCCCTCCCGCATCTTCGAAATCCGCCGCCTGGCACAAGACTGCGGTTGCGCCTTCATCGCATCCAAACCCAAACTGAAACAGCGCTCAGCGCCCGCGCCATTTGACCCAAATGGTGGAGGGCACGCGGCATGAAAAAGTACAAACTCGACAACCGCACCCTGACCCTGCTCAAGGCCCAGGTCAGCCTGACCCAAACCTTCAACCACCACCTGCGGGCCGAAACGCAGCGTGAGGCCCTGGCCTTCCGCCTAAACGTCGAGCGCCGCAAAGTCGACACGCACTTCACCGTTGAACTGGGCAGCGAACGCCACACGCTGACCCTGGCTAACACCAAGAAAATGCACCTCAAGCTTGCGGACTTCATTGAGGAGATCGTCAATGGGCCAACCACCCCAAGCGATCCATCGTCCCTGCCGCACGCAGACCGCCGCTACGGCGTGTTTGAGACTGAACACAAGCAACAGGTATTCGACTTGGTGCAAACCGGTGGCGCTCTCAGTCTAGATATGGGCTTCGAGCAACCGATCAACCTAGCAATCCACCGCAACAAAACCCGCGCCGGCATTACAACCATCATGAGCATCGGCGTCAGAAAGCCGCGCACCAAGTGCTTCACGGTGTACGGCAGCGATGTGGAGATCTATTCCATGGTGGCCGAATCCATCACCCACCTGGCAGCCGTGGCGACACCCGCCGCGCATGCAGCCTAGGAGGCCGAAATGGAACGTAGCCTGGAAAAAGCCGCGAAATACTTCGGCATGACCCGCCCCAAGTTGATTGCGCTCATGCGGAAAAAAGGCTTGCTCACCGACCGCAATCTACCGACCTTCCCGGTGCGGGATCGAGAGTACCTACGAGTCAAGGACAGCAACTGGTTCCACGAAACCGCCGGCATGCAGTACAGCCAGTCGACCAAGGTCCGCCAAGCCGGCATCCGCTGGCTCGCCGAACAGTTGGGTCTCGAACTGCCAGCCATCCCGGCAGACAACCGTGACGTGGCCTAGGGAGTACGCCCGCCAGATCGTCGCCATGCACACACGTGAGGAGCGAAATGCCGCGCTCCTCGAAGTGCCGGAGCATCTGCGGGAGCTGACCAAACGCCATTGCCTGAATGCCTGGCATCATCCAAAACGGAAAAAACTTAATGAACCATGACCTTTTAGATTACCTGCTGAAAACCCTACTTGAATTGCCTCACTCAGATCGCGCCCCAAAAAAAGTTAGGAACGCTCTACAACTTGCGGTTGAAGTGGCAGGCATAAATAAAATCGATCAACCCTCCGACACGCAACTGATGACAGCGAGGGAAGCGAAAGATCCAAGTTGCATCCTCATTCGCATGAGTGAAGTTACCAAGATTGTCGGTTTGGCTCGTCCAACAATCTACAAGCTACTCAGAAACCCCGAAAGCAAGTTTCCTCGCCCAGTCAAGCTAACCGACGCTACCGGCAAGAGTGCCCCAGTAGCATGGGTTCTTTCGGAGGTTCAGGACTGGACGCGAACACGCATTCGGCGGTGAAACGAAAATATAGATTGATCGGGAGTTCATGGAGATGACCACCAACCAGCCTCCGCTAAGGCTGTTACACGCACCGGATAGCGCAACCGTGGAAATGCTGCACCAACTCTTCGGCGACGTGCTTATCCCTCTGGAAAAGCTGCGCGTGCACTACTTCAAGAACCTCAACGAAAAGACATTTACCGAGGCGATCAACAGCGGCCGGATTCAACTGCCGGTCACCACGCTGGATCACAGTGTGAAGGCGCTGCGGTACGCGCACATCAAGCACGTCGCGGCACTAATCGACATCCGCGCCTATAAGGCAGACGAGGACATGCCGCGACCGCAAAACGACCCAACCGAGCTAGACCAGTACCCAAACGGCTGCCACCACCAGCCAACGTAACTACCAGGAGCACACCACATGACTGCGATTCAAATATGCGCATTGATCAGCATCGTAATCGCCGCCGGCATCCTCTACTGGATCGGCTATCGAGGCGGCCTCAGAGATGGCAAAAATGATGGCTACGACGAAGGCCATTCCGACGGGTACATATTGGGGCGTGAGGAAGCGTCAGCCGCATACGCAACCTCTCTCAAAAAGATGTCAGATCAATGCATGCGCACCGAACTCCTATTGAGCCGGGAACCGCAAGACCGCTACACCCTTCTCGCCATTGCCGAGAAGCTGAAGCTCGCCGCAGATACGTTCCGCGCCGTTAGATCCAAAAGCCAAGCAGCGCAGGCACTTGGCCTACGTGACAAGGCACTGAATATGGCTGCGCTGATGGACCGTTTCGAGCCGAAGGGGGATGCCGCATGAGCCAAGCCATCCCCATGCTGCGCCTGACACCCCAAGCCGCGGGCACACTGCAGCAGCAACATGCTAAGGCCACCAAGGAACTGCGCGCTCTGACACGCTACAGCAAAGAGTTCGACCACCAGTTGAAAGCCCTGATCGGCTGTGAAGCTCTGCGCCAATTGCACAAGGCAACCGACAACGCCTTGCTGCTGGCAGACCTGGTGAGGGAAGCCGCATGAACTGGATCCTCACCTCCACCGGTAAACGCTTCGACCTGTTCGAGCCTGACGCTGGCATGATCGACCCACGGTATATCTCGCATTCGCTGGCCCACCTATGCCGCTTCAATGGTCACACCCGCGAGTTCTACAGCGCGGCTCAACACAGCTGCATCGTCGCCGAGCTGGTGCCGGAAGAACACAAACTCGCCGCCCTGCTCCACGACGCGCCAAAAGCGTACCTAGGCGACCTGACACGGCCACTCAAGCAGTGGATTCCAGCCTACCAAGGCTTCGAGGATGTTGTCTGGGCGCGGGTTTGCGAGCGGTTCGACATCGCCCCAGAACTCCCGACCTGCATCCATCAGGCGGACCTGATAGCACTGGACACCGAACGTCGCGACCTCATGCCAACCGAACCGGCTATCTGGGATTGCTTGGTCGGCATTGAACCCATGGTTGAAACCATCCGTCCGTGGTCTGCCGCAGAGGCGCGCAACACTTACCACCAGCGCCTGATGGATCAACTTGCTATCGAACATCGGAGGAAAGCGGCATGACGCACTCACAGGACAACACACAAGTGCAGGCCGCTTTGCTTCGCGACGACAGAGGGATCGACACGCTTGTAAAAAACAGTCTCTGCTGCGCAGCAGCAGGCATTATTGCTCCATCCAGCGCCACTGCTGAGGCACTTATACCCCACGAAAAGCTGCGCAGGGCAGCGACACCCAATGCAACGCTAATCGCTCAGAATCGCCCGCCCGCGCAGCCTGCCGTGGGGTGTGAGCTCGTGCTAGGACTTCAATTTTTCAAGGTACAAGGTTTCAGAGGCAATGAGTTCGCTCACATGGGACTTAATCTCAGAGAGATCATCAACTGCCCTTTTTCGATCAATCATTCTAGAAACATCATCAGGGAAGATCAGCTTGATGAACTCCATGACAAGCATTCGTACATCGTAAACATGCTTCAAAAACATCACGTCAGAGCTCTTCAAACTCAAGATATTCAGTCGTTCGATTACATCCAAGGAGCGGTCGTATACAAACTCCCTAGCCCATCCATACGACCCGTTGTTCCGACTTCCAACCGGGGATCCAAGAAGCGTCTGAGTCTCTTGAATCAAATTTCTAAATTGGTGGTAGGCACCCACCACACCCTCTACCTCGGTGATTTTCCTTTGTCTTCTTTCATCCTTTTTCATCACCGCCGGAACAATGACAGCAACGAATATTGCGAGAACAGAGCCGACAGCTTGAACCCAACCCGACGCGTCCTTGGGAAGCCATTCAAGCTTCACCCAATAAGCAATAGAACCAGCCAAAAGCCAAAAGGCGGCCGTCCCGAACATCAGATACCACAGCGCCCAGATACTCCGTCGAATCATCCGATTCCTATCCAACATCACCCATGGCTCCTAGCCATAAAAAAACGAAGCATGACTAGATTCGACCGCCTCGTCCATTTAGGAGGGAAAAGTGAATGAGCTGGCTCTTTTCGCAGGCGCTGGTGGCGGAATACTCGGCGGATACCTCCTCGGCTGGCGCACCGTATGCGCCGTTGAGCGTGATGCCTACGCCGCACAGATACTGGCGCAACGACAAGCCGATGGACTACTCCCGCCTTTCCCGATTTGGTCTGACGTATGCAGTTTTGACGGACGACCATGGAGAGGCATTGTTGACGTGGTTTCTGGAGGATTTCCTTGTCAGGACATCTCGGTTGCAGGCAACGGCCTTGGTATCGCCGGCGCCCGCTCTGGACTGTGGCAGCAGATGGCACGAATTACCGATGAGGTACGACCGCGCTACGTCGAACTGGAGAACTCACCATTGCTTGTGGGAAGAGGACTTGCCGTGGTGCTCGGTGACCTTGCCGAAATCGGGTATGACGCGCGATGGGGTGTTATCGGAGCGGCTGACCACGGCGCCCCTCATCAGCGGGACAGGTTCTGGCTCATCGCAGAAGACACCCGTCAGACGATGGCCAACACCGGTGGCGAGCATGGCCAAAGGATCCTCCCCTGCCGCACTGACTCGCCGTTCGGGGGCAGACCGCTCGAACGATCGCCTGGATCACGCCGTGATGGCACTGGATGGTGGTCATCTGAACCCGGAATGGGCCGAGTGGCTGATGGGGTGGCCCATCGGGTGGACCGACTTAAAGCCATTGGCAACGGACAGGTTCCAGTCGTGGCTGCAAGCGCATTCGAATCGCTTTCCCGCAATCATTAATCAGGAGGTTGTATGAACACCCTTTTCCTTTTGATGGCCCAGTACAACGGGCAAGCGGTCATCCCCCTGGATCGAGTCTGTACAGACTACATGAATTTAACTGTCGAAAAATTTAAGGCAAAACAGCTTACCGGCGAGATCGACATACCAATTGTTCGGCTAGGTCCAAACAGCCAGAAAGCCGGGCTCGGCATCCACCTCAGGGATCTCGCAGATTACATAGACTGCCAACGAAAAAAGGCATTATCTGAACAAAGTAAGCTCATGAGGGGCGCCAGATAATAAAAAGGGGCTGATCAGCCCCTCCTCTAATATTACTTATAATCGCGACTGATCGAGAGATGCGCACAGAGCGCATTGTGTATAAAAATATTCTGATCAAAAAGAATTTCATCATCTCCTCGAAATGAAAATCTCATATGTGAGCCACCGGGAGCTATATTACCTATAACGCCGATTCGAAATAGGTCCTTAACAATTTCCCTAACAGAGTATTTTACGATCAGCGCATGAGTTTCTTTATGCTCAGTTGCAACGGCATCAGCACGAGTTATGAGATCGCTCAAGCTACTAATCTGTTTGAACCCATAAAAAATATATTTAATTCCTTCGATTTCCGCCGTACTATATTTTGTTCTGAGCTCCTCCGTGAGCTCGACCCATGACGCAGTAGAATATGCCTTTCTTACAGCTTCCAGTCCTTGAAGAATAAAGCTTTTTTCATGTGGATATTGATCCTGTACGGTTATCAACAACCTGACAATATCTCTCGGACGGTACCACGAATTGTGAAGAATATAGATCTGCGGAGAGCGACCATTAATTTCTCGAGGAAAATAACTTTGCCATAAATCATTTGAACTCAAAGGATCGAGCCCGGCTTCAACTCTCGCATTATTAATTCTCTGTTCAACTATATTTAACAATGGTTGTTGAGCCGCACTCAACCCCGGACGATTCCAGTGAATAAGCGAGCCAAAATCAGCTATGGACTTATTAATCTCCTTACCAAGAGCATCAACCGAAACTACCACCTCAGAACGAATAGCCGCATATAAACACAGCGGATATCCGAGCCTCTTTGAATTAGCATTTAACTTTTCAATAGAGACAATCAAATCTCTCACTAAACGTGAATCTCGCTGATATTGCTTGGCTGTTCCGTAGTTCAACTCAAGCTCATCGAAAAAAATGTTTAGCCGTTGATCGCTAGGTTCGAGAGCGTTAAAAGCGGCGTCGGCTTGCCGAACAAGCGAGTTAAAATTTATCTTGGCCTTTCCACTTTCATCCCAATCAAACTCAAGTCCTAATTTAGGACTCTTACTAATTTCTATATTACCCTTACGAATATTCGGAACCAACCTCATCAAGCCGGCTCTCTCAGGTTGAGTTAACGCCTCAGAACTGACAACCGCTATAAATTTATCTAAATTTATATTATTCTGAAATACATCAACATTTTTTTCCTGAATTGCCGCTGCTATTTTTCTATATATAAACCAACGCCATACTGTTTCGAGATCGTCACCTTCAAAGGCATCGCTATTCTCAGTAACAACTTGAACTCGTGCTGCCTTAGAAAAATCCTTCCGGAGATCTTCGTCGATTTCAGATTTGAAGAGTACAAACGTTGAAATCGACCCAAGCTCCTCTTCTAGCTTAATAGAAATATACCGTAATAATGCAGTTTTTCCTGTACCCTTTAAACCCACCACATAATATTTTTCTTTTTTTGTAAACTTTGTGATATCAAGCGCCGGAGGTACAACAAACGAATCGACAAATCTTTTAAATTCTTCAGGACTATTACTGAGCATTTCATTTTTCGCATCAGTACTACCAAGATAGATATTTTTTAGCTTCAACATCAATGATGTCCTTTTTCCTTGATGGCTTTTTGCCAAAGCTACTGGCAACGCTCATGATTGTCCATTCATGTTTATTCCATTTGAAAACACCTGAAGCCACGACCATTGACGGTAACGGTCACCTCTCCCACAGAGGTGTGTGTAGCGCCGTAAAGAATTCCAATCCCTATGACCGGACACGCTCGACACCCTCGGAATGTCCCAGTCCATCTCAAACAGACGGCTCACACCTTCGTGCCTCAGATCATGGAAGTGCAGATCCTCAATCCCCAGCAACGGACACGCCCGCGTGAACGATGCGGAAACGGATCTGGAGTTGTACGGAAATATCTCCCGCTCAGTCCTGGGCATGCTCTGCAGGATTGCCCAAGCCTCATCGGGCAGATGGCACCACACGTCGTTGCCGATCTTCTGTCCGGGGTTCTTCATATCACGCACCAAGACCGCCTGCCGGGACTCGTCAAGGTCATCCCAGCGAATCCGCGTGATCTCCTCCTGACGGCGCGTCGAGAAGAGAGCAAACGCAATCATCTTCGGCATGTTGATCGACTCAGGTCGACGTACCTGCATCTCGAAAAAATGCACCATCAACCTATCCAACTCGTCGAGCGTCGGCCGACGGTTACGCTCCTTGCTCTTGCTCACCATACCCAGCTTTCGCAACACCTTGCGTGCGTCAGGCATGGCAAGCGGATCCACCTCGTAGCCCCATGCCGGCCTCGCCACGGATAGGACAGCCCCTAGGTGCGAGAGATCATTGCCAACCGTCTGCGCCTGTACGCCGCCGCCCTCCATCCCCATCCGCCACTTTGCAAACTCCACCAGCTTCTGACTGGTCAGAGCATAGTCCTCAAGGTCGCCGAGCCAGGTATCTTTGATCGCTTTCAAGGTGGCGTTCTTGGTCTTTCCCAGCGTCCGGATCTTCTCGTACTCGTCCAGGTACTGCTCGATCATCTTCCTGATCGTCACACCCTTACGGTTAGCGCGCTCAATCGCACCAGGCTCGGCCAGCTCCGTCTCCCGCCGTTTGATCCAGGCCTGGGCAACCTGCTTGCGGTCGAAGGTTTGGCTTTCCTGATAAACTGTGCGCCCGTCCCGATTGATCCGTATCTGCGCCGTGTAGGCCGTCGAGTTGTCCTTGCGCTTGCGTGATGTGATCGTGCCCATTTCCAGTTGCTACATTGCCGAATTCGCTTGCTACATTGTAGCAACCGACCGCAGAAAACAAGGAAAAATGGGTAAAAACTGCTGTATAAAAGATCAGTACCAATGAACTTCGATAAACCTGAAGCGCCTGTAAACATTAGCCATACCCGTTCCGAGCCGTCACGCCGCTTCAGTGTGGCGCCGATGATGGAATGGACCGACCGCCACTGCCGGTTCTTCCTGCGCCTACTCTCCAAGCACGCCCTGCTCTACACCGAGATGGTCACCACCGGCGCGATCCTGCACGGCGACCACGACCGTTTCCTGCGTCACAACGAAGCCGAGCACCCGCTGGCCCTTCAGTTGGGCGGTAGTGTTCCGGCTGATCTGGCGGCTTGCGCGCGTATGGCCGAGGCCGCTGGCTACGACGAGGTGAACCTGAACGTCGGTTGCCCCAGCGACCGGGTACAAAACAACATGATCGGCGCGATCCTGATGGCGCATCCTGCCCTGGTTGCCGATTGTGTGAAGGCGATGCGCGACGCGGTGTCGATTCCGGTGACGGTGAAGCACCGCATCGGCATCAATGGCCGGGACAGCTACGCCGAGCTGTGTGATTTCGTCGGGACGGTGAAGGACGCGGGCTGCACCAGTTTTACCGTGCATGCGCGGATTGCGATTCTGGAAGGGCTGTCGCCGAAGGAAAACCGTGACATTCCGCCGTTGCGTTATGACGTGGCGGCGCAGTTGAAGCGGGATTTCCCTGAGCTGGAGTTTATTCTCAACGGCGGGATCAAGACGCTGGAGCAGTGCCATGAGCATTTGCAGACGTTTGATGGGGTGATGTTGGGGCGGGAGGCTTATCACAATCCGTATTTGCTGGCGGAGGTGGATCAGCAGTTGTTTGGCAGTGAGGCGCCGGTGATCAGTCGGGCTGAGGCGCTGGTGCAGTTGCGGCCGTATATTGCGCAGCATTTGGCGAGCGGTGGTTCGATGCACCATATCACTCGGCATATTCTGGGGTTGGGTACCGGTTTTCCGGGGGCGCGCAAGTTCAGGCAGTTGTTGTCGGTGGATATTCACAAGGCGAGTGATCCGCTGGCGTTGCTGGATCAGGCTGGGGCTTTGCTGGAAGGGCGGTAAGTCCGTTCAAGTCTGGGGGACTGGTCTGCCGCTGTCGGGGGCAAGCCCCCTTCCACCTTTGAATTGTGGTGATCATGCGGGAATTGGGTTGAACCTGTCGGCAGTTTTGGCCTCCTATTTAGCACCAAGACAAGGCATTCAAACGGCCGTTTTCAGGTTGTTGCCCTCGCAAACGATCGAACGCATTTGCGCCCTTGAGCCCCTGCCGGTGCTCGGGTAATGTCATCAGACCCACAGGACAGAGCACGCCCATGACTTCCAAGCTGGAACAACTCAAGCAATTCACCACTGTCGTAGCCGATACCGGCGATTTCTCCACCCTCGCCAAGCTCAAGCCGCAAGACGCCACCACCAACCCTTCCCTGCTGCTCAAGGCCGCTTCGATCCCGGGCTACGCCAAGTTGCTGGATGAGTGCGTGCAGGACTGCAACGGCGATGTGGGCCTGGCCAGCGACCGGTTTGCGGTGGCGGTGGGTCAAGAGATTCTCAAAGTGGTGCCGGGCCGTATTTCCACTGAAGTGGACGCCCGCCTGTCGTTCGACGAAGACGCGATTCTCAAGCGTGCGCATCGCCTGATCGACCTGTATGACAAAGCCGGCGTTGGCCGTGACCGCGTGCTGATCAAGATCGCCTCCACCTGGGAAGGCATCCGCGCGGCGGAGAAGCTGGAAAAAGAAGGCATCCAGACCAACCTGACGCTGCTGTTCTCCTTCGCCCAGGCCGTGGCCTGTGCCGAAGCCGGTGTGTTCCTGATCTCGCCGTTCGTGGGCCGTATCTATGATTGGTACAAGAAGGCCAACGGCAACGATTACACCGGTGCCGAAGACCCAGGCGTGCAGTCGGTGACGCGCATTTACAACTACTACAAGGCCAATGGCTACAAAACCGTGGTGATGGGCGCGAGCTTCCGTAATCTGAGCCAGATCGAGGAGTTGGCCGGTTGTGATCGCCTGACCATCAGCCCGGACCTGCTGGAGAAACTGGCGGCGGATAAGGGCAAGCTGGAGCGTAAGCTGTCGCCGGGGCATGCCGGTGAAGCGCGCGTGCATCTGACTGAAGCGCAGTTCCGTTGGGAGTCCAACGAGGATGCGATGGCGACTGAGAAGCTGGCGGAAGGGATTCGTCAGTTTGCTCGGGACCAGGAGAAGCTGGAGGCGTTGCTGACTGCCAAGTTGTAAGGCAGGCAGTGGCAAAAAGGGCGGTTCCCTCGCGGGTACCGCCCTTTTTTGTGCTCAGCCGATCTGAAGCCTGTCTTACTTCAATGTGGGAGGGGGCTTGCCGCCTCCCACATTTGGAATGCATTCAACCCAGGAGGTCAGTGGCGCTCAAGGGCGTTGACGAGGTCGTGGAAGGCTTCGCGGTTGGAATCATTCAAGCCCATCAGGATCTTGTGCGCTTCCAGCACCTTGACCCGCACCACTTCCTCGGACTGGTCCTGGGACGGCAGGTCGGTGAGGCATTCCGGGCATGGGATCGGGCGGTCAACGATGTTGAACACCTGGTCGAAGCCCATGGACTGCAACAGGCGGGTGATGTCTTCGTGGGTGGTGACGACGGTCGGCAACAGGCCGACCTTCTGCCGAGACAGAATGGACAACTTGGCCAACAGGCCCAAGGTGGTGCTATCGATGCTGCGGGTTTCGGTCAGATCGATCACGATCGCCGAGAAGTTCAGCGCGGTGAAGATCCGCTCAATCGTCGCATCCAGCGCCGAACACAAGGTCAGGCGCACTTCACCGACAAACTTCAGGACGAAGGTCCCGTCTTGCTCGGCGAATTGGATTCTTCCGGTACTCATCAAAGATTCCTGCTCAACACCAATAGGGCGATATCATCCGGCATCTCCCCCAGCGTGGCCAATCCAAAAACCTGCCGCAGGCCATCCAGGCTGCCGCCCGCCGACTTGACCTTTTGGGGCAAGGCGGCTTCTTTCTCTTTGAGTGTAGGCTCTGGAAGCAGGTCCAGGATGCCATCAGACATCAGCGTCAGGCTGAACGTCGGCGGCAGTTCCAGGATGTGGTCTTCGTAGGTCGCTTCATTGAACAAGCCTACGGGCAGGCCACGCCCTTCCAGGTAACGCACACTGTCAGGAGTGTATAAAACAGGCATCGGCAGGTGACCGCCGATGCTGTAGGTCAAAAGACCGGTTTCTTCATCGATCACGCCGCCGACCATCGTCACGTGCTTGCCCAGCTTGCAACTGATCAGGCCTCGGTTGATGTGACCCAGCACCTCGGAGGGGGTGAACTCCGGCAAGGTGCCGTTGCGCTTGGATTCGAACAGCAACCGTGTGGTCATGAACTTCAACAACACGGTGACAAAAGCCGAGGAAGCACCGTGGCCAGACACATCGGCCAGGTAGAACGCGACACGCCGCTCGTCGACGCGAAAGTAGTCGACAAAATCACCCGACAGGTACAGCGACGGGATGATCTGGTGGGCGAACTGGAATTCGTCGATGGTCCACGGGCTGACCGGCAGCATGTTCATCTGCACCTGGCGCCCGGCATTCTGGTCTTCCTGGAGCAGGTTGAGGCTGGCTTCGAGTTCGCGGTTGGCGGTTTCGAGCTTTTCGCGGTAGCGCTGGTTTTCCACCAGCAGGCGCGCCCGGTCCAGCGCACGGCGCACTGAGTGCTCCAGCACTGCCAGGTCTTCCAGGGGCTTGATCAGGTAATCGGCAGCGCCCAGGCGCAACGCTTCGACGGCATCGTTCATCACGCCGGCACCGGACACGACAATCATGGGCGTCTGCGGGGCGAGCTCGGTCACCTGGCGAATCAGCTCGAGGCCGCCCATCTGGGGCATGCGCAAGTCGCAGATCACGAGGTCGGGCTGGTCGCGCTCGAACACCTGGAGACCCTGTTGGCCATTGCTGGCCTGCAGGACGCTGAAGCCACTGTCTTCCAAATAGGCCGCAAGGCTCGCGCGCACTACTTCGTCGTCATCGATTATCAGCAGCGTGGCACTGGTTTTTTGCATGTGGGCAAACGGCGCCAGAATTAGGTTGGCGTAGGTGGCGCGACAATGGCCGGGCTCACGTACTGGATTCGCTTTCTAGCCTCTCTGTCCTACAAAGCATTGGGATTTTTCCCATGCACAATGGTAAAGCAGAGGTGCCCTTCTAAGGCGCAGACGGTACTCCCATCCGTCAGGGGTTTCAAGCTCATGCCGATGGTCGCCGAGCGTCTTTACACCGCAAATCACCGGGAGTTATAAGAACAGGCACGACCACAACACAAAGAAAGGATGGAACCCATGAGCGAACACGAGCGCGACTACGCCGAAAAACGCGATTTCATCCGCATGCGTGTGGATGCCGATGTGTCTCTGATCCACGCAGGGCAAGAGATTGCCGGGGTTTGCGTGGACCTTTCCAGCTCCGGCATGCAGGTGCAGGCGCCGCGCCAGTTCAACACGGGCGACCTGTTGACCGTGCGCATCGACTCGGAGCACGCCGCGCTGAAGGGCCTGGAGGCGGACACCGAGGTGGTGTGGACCAAAACCACCGGCGAAGACCAGCACCTGGGCCTCAGGATCCTGAAAATGCGCTGAAAACCGCGCACAAAAAAGGCGACCGCCGGGGTCGCCTTTTTCATGTCAAAACATAACGGCTTAGAAGTCGTCGACGACCTTGCCGTCCTTGACCTTGAACTCGCGGTTCTGCAGGTACGCGTTACGGATAAAGGTGTACTTGTCACCGGTGATCAGCTTCTCGCTGTCAAGCAGGCTGGCACGGGTATCGACGATGTTCAGGCCGAAGGTGCTGTTGCGCCAGCCGATATCGTTCATGTAGCGATACGGCTGGGTGTAGCTGTCCACGTACTTGGACGGCGCGTCACGCAAGGTGCTTGGGCCCAGCAGCGGCAGCATTACGTAAGGGCCGCTGCCGACACCCCAGTAGCCGAGGGTCTGGCCGAAGTCTTCATCACTGCGTTGCAGCCCCATTTTGGTGCCTACATCGATGAAGCCCAACACGCCGAAGGTAGTGTTTACCAGTAAACGGGCCGTATCTACACCGGCCTTTTGGGGCTTGAGCTGCAGCACGTTATTGGCCAGGTTGCCGACATCGCCGATGTTGCGGAAGAAGTTGTGAACGCCATCCTGGACGAATTGCGGGGTCACGAACTGGTAACCCTGGGCCAATGGCTTCAGTGCGTAGGTATCAACGGTGTCGTTGAAGGTGAAGATCGGGCGGTTGACGCTTTCCCATGGATCGTCTTCCGAAGCTGCCTGTGCGGCGAACGGCGCCAGAAAGATAGTGGCACACACCGACAGCTGAGCGAAATAGTGGCTCCAGCGCATAGCTTTTGCTCCTTGAATGGTCTGTCATGGGCGCTATGCCCTGAATAAGGCGGTCAGTATATGCCGGAAGTCGCCAATTAGGCAGCTGCTAGGAAACGTCTGATTCAAAATGCACAAAATTCCTACAATCAACCCGACTGTCATCGGCCTGTCATGGTGCCTGGATAGCGTTAGCGCTATTTCAGGGATGTCGACATGCCCCACGCCGAGATAGCCATCGCCAGCGCCCCCGCCCTGACCGCCGTTCTGTTTGGCCTGAGTGGCTGTCTGGTGGACTTCGGTTCCCGGGCCCGTACCGACTCCCAGGCCCCCGACTCCCAAGCCACACCGGGTGCGCTGAAAATCTTGCGCAGCCTCAAGGAACAAGGCGTGCCCTGCGCCTGGCTGGATGAACTCCCCCCCGCCGTCACCACGCCGTTGGCCGCCACGCTACCCAACTGGGTCAAGGCGGCATCGCCCTCCTCCATTCGCTGGCCGGCCCCCCATGCCTGCTGGCAAGCCTTGATGGAGCTGAACATCGAACGCCTGGAAGGCTGCGTACTGGTCAGCGGCGAGCCGCGCCTGCTGCAATCGGGCCTTAACGCCGGGTTGTGGACCATCGGCCTGGCCTCCTGCGGCTCGCTGTGCGGCATGGCACCCGAGCAATGGCAGGCCCTGAGCGAGCCGGAACGCGAGCTCAAGCGCGGCAAGGCCACCCTCGCGCTGTACGGGCTGGGCGTACACTCGGTAATCGATCACCTGGGCGAGCTCGGCACCTGCCTGGCGGACATCAGCCTGCGCCAGCTCAAAGGCGAGAAGCCCTGACACGGATCATGCACAGTCGACGCCAGTGGATTAATCTACAGGCTAGCCCGTAGACCTTTCTCGGCGTGCCGCGGTCTATGCCAGTGCCTATCGATAAAAGGAAACACATCATGCCTGATCGCAAAAAACTGGAAGACCAGGTCGAAATCCTGCGCGGGCAGTTGGAACAGCAACCGCCGCTGTCGGAAGAAAAACGTGAAGCACTGGAGGCCTTGATTGCCAAGTTCGAATTGCAACTTGAGCTGGAACCGGCCACCCAGACACCCAGTATTTCCGACGATGTGAATAAAGCGGCCATAGAGTTCGATGCTGAACACCCGGCCATTTCCGGGGCACTGCGCAATATCATGAACACGCTGGGCAGCATGGGAATCTAATCTTCCCGACATGTGGGAGGGGGCTTGCCCCCGATAGCAGAGGTTCAGACACAGGTTCTGTGACTGACACTCCGCCATCGGGGGCAAGCCCCCTCCCACATTTATCTTGCAATAAGCCTACTGTCGAGCCAGCCGCACGTTCTGGAACGCCACATCCTCAGTACTGCGATACGGGTTGATATCCAACCCACCCCGCCGCACATAGCGCGCATACACCGTCAATCTTTCCGGCTTCAGCAAGCGCTGCAGGTCCAGGAAGATGCGCTCTACGCACTGTTCATGGAAGTCCGAGTGCTGGCGAAAGCTCACGATGTACTCCAGCAGGCTGGCGTGATCCAGCGCGTGGCCACGGTATTGCACCACCACGCTGCCCCAGTCGGGCTGGCTGGTTACCGGGCAGTTGGATTTGAGCAGGTGGCTATACACGCTCTCCTCGACAACGCGCGAGTTATCGCAACGCAGCAGCTCCGGGCGCGGGTGCTCGTAGTTGCTGACGCTGATATCCAAATCATCGATGCAAACGCCCGGCAGCGCCATCACGCCTTCGGCCTCGATCTCGGCCAGGCTGCGGATGCGCACGCTCACCGGTTTACCGGCTGCGGTGCTGAGGTCTGTGCGCAGGGTGGCTTCCAGGCTGGCCGTATCGGCAAACGCGGTCTGGTTCAGCGAGTTGAGGTACAGCTTGAACGACTTGGACTCGATGATGTTCGGCGAGTCGGCCGGGATGCTGAATTCGCCGATGGCCACCACCGGCTTGCCCGACGGCAGCAACCAGGACAGTTCGAAGCAGTTCCAGAAATCCACGCCCTTGTACGGCAGGGTCTCGGCGCTCAGGCCCAGTTCGGCCCATTTGGCGGCGCGTGGAATCGGGAACAGCAACGACGGGGTGTAGGTGGAGATGTATTCACTGGACTTGCCCAGCGGCGAATGTTCGGCTGCGGGATGCATGGCGGAAACCTGGCTAAATAAACCGCGCCAGTCTACCAGCCTTTGCCCCCGCGCCTAAGCGCCAGCGGATCAATCGACATTGAGTTTGCCGACCATGCCCGCCTGGTAATGCCCCGGCAGGTTGCAGGCAAACTCAAGGCCCGTGGCCTTGGTGAACGTCCAGGTCAGCTCGGCGGTTTTGCCAGGCTCGACCAATACGCTATTGGGATCGTCGTGTTTCATCGCACCATGGCCCATGGCGCCGTGGTCCATGTTGCCCATGCCGGTGGACGTGAGCATACCGCTGGCCTGCATCTGTAACATTTCCTTCTGGTGCTCGGCATGCATCGCCGCGTCACCCAGGTTGAATTCGTGGAGCAACTGCCCTTTGTTGACCAATACAAAGCGCACCGTTTCACCGGCTTTTACATCCAGGGACTTGGGCGAAAAGGAAATATCCTGCAGGGTCACTTCCACGGTACGCGTGGCCTTACTCGCCGGTGCAGCTTCACCGAACGCATAGGTATGGGCGCCATCGGCCATCGCCTCAACACTCAACGCCAACAGGCAACCCGCCAACAACAAGGGTGTACGCAACGCCATCTGTTTTCTCCAAAATGTGTGACCAGGCAGGGGAACACTCTAAGAATGCGCCGCTGCCAGCCAGCTGACTGCTAGATTACAACTTTGTCAGGTTGCCCTCCTGCCCTGGCACCCAAGGTATAAAGCCGTCGTCCATCGTTGCCAAGAGTCGCCCATGAAACTGCTGATCGTCGAAGACCAACCCAAAACCGGCCACTACCTGCGCCAGGGCCTGGCCGAGGCGGGCTTTACCACTGAACTGGTGGCCGACGGCAGCAGCGGCCAGCACCTGGCATTGACCGGTGACTACGACCTGTTGATCCTCGATGTGATGCTGCCGGGCCGGGACGGCTGGCAGATCCTCCAAGCCGTGCGCAGCGCCGGCCTGGATATCCCGGTGCTGTTCCTCACCGCCCGCGATGCCGTGGAAGACCGCGTGCACGGCCTGGAACTGGGCGCCGACGACTATCTGGTCAAGCCTTTCGCCTTTTCCGAGCTGCTGGCCCGCGTGCGCAGCCTGTTGCGCCGGGGCGGCAGCACACCACAGGAAACTGCGCTGCAACTGGCCGACCTGCGCCTGGACCTGATCCGCCGCCGCGTCGAGCGGGACGGCCAGCGCATCGACTTGACCGCCAAGGAATTCTCACTGCTGGAACTGCTGCTGCGGCGCCAGGGCGAAGTGCTGCCCAAATCGCTGATCGCCTCCCAAGTGTGGGACATGAACTTCGACAGCGACACCAACATCATCGAAGTCGCCATCCGCCGCCTGCGCCTGAAAGTCGACGATAACTTCCCCAACAAACTGATCCACACCGTACGCGGCATGGGTTATGTGCTGGAGGAGCGGGTCAATTGATCAAGCGCCTGTCCCTGGCCAGCCGCCTGGCGTTGCTGTTTGCCGCCTGCACAGCGGTGGTGTCGTTGATTGCCGGCGTGCTGTTCAACCGTGCCAGCGAAGCGCACTTCATTGAGCTGGACCAGCAACAGCTCGACAGCAAGCTGATCGCGCTGCGCAGTACGTTGCAGGGGGTCGACTCACGGGAAGCGCTGGCCCAGCGTGAAGCGCAATTGCGCGCCGAACTCAGTCGCCAGCCCGACCTGACCCTGCGTATCACCGCGGCCGGCCAACGCTGGCTGGACGATGCACCCAGCATCGACTTGCCCGCAGCGCCCGGCCTGCACAGCCTGCAAAACGCCGACACCGACTACCGTGTCTACAACGCGCCGCTGAGGGCCGACCAACCGGATTCGCCGCAACTGACGCTGATGCTCGATATCACCCACCATCAACATTTCCTGCAACGCATGCAGCATCTGATCTGGCTCACCGTCGGCCTGTCAGCCCTGGCCACTGCCCTGCTCGGCGCATGGGCCGCTCGCAGCGGGTTGCGACCGTTGCGGCGCATGGGCGAAGTGGCCGCCAGTGTGTCCGCCCATTCCCTGACCCAGCGCCTGCCCCAGCAACATATGCCGGTGGAACTGGCCGAACTGGCCCAGGCCTTCAACGCCATGCTCGGCCGCCTGGACGATGCATTCCAGCGCCTCTCGGCGTTCTCCGCCGACATCGCCCACGAACTGCGCACGCCGCTGTCGAACCTGCTGACCCAGACCCAGGTCATCCTCACCCAGCCGCGGCCGCTGGAGGATTACCGCGAGGCGCTGCACAGCAACCTGGAAGAACTGCAATGGATGGCGCAACTGGTCAACGACATGTTGTACCTGGCCAAGGCGGATCATGGCTTGCTGATGCCCAAGCGCGAGCCGTTGGCGCTGGCTGATGAAGTGGACGCGTTACTGGAGTTTTTCACGCTGCTGGCGGAGGACAGGCAAATCAGCCTGGTTCGCGAGGGCACGGCCCATACGACGGGCGACCGTGGGATGTTGCGGCGGGCACTGTCGAATCTGCTGGATAATGCGCTGCGGTTCACCCCGCAAAGTGGCCAAGTGCGTGTGCGTATGGAAGATGGGGTGAGGCTTTCAGTCGAAAACACCGGGGACGGTATTCCAACCGAGTTGCTGCCAAGATTGTTTGACCGATTCTATCGGGCCGACCCGGCGCGGCATGAAGGCAGCAGCGAGCATGCGGGGCTGGGGTTGGCGATTACCCAATCGATTGTGCGGGCGCATGGGGGGAGGATTTATTGTGAATCCGGGGCGGGATGGACACGGTTTGTGATCGAGTTGCCTGCTGGAGATTGATGCAAGCTGTACCGGCCCTATCGGGGGCAAGCCCCCTCCCATATTTGAATGTATTCACAGATCAAAGTGTGGGAGGGGGCTTGCCCCCGATGGCGGTCTTGAATATTACGAATATCTCAGCGCATGCGCCGGCTCAATCTTCGCCGCCCGATACGCCGGGTACAGCGTCGCCAAAAAGCTCAGCACAAACCCCGCCGTGCAAATCAGCACCACATCCCCACCCTGCAGCTCCGAAGGCAGGTTGCTGACGAAATACACGTCCGAACTGAAGATATGCTGCCCGGTGACCCGCTCCATCCAACCCACCAGTTCACTCACATTCAACGCCGCAATCACGCCCAATACGCCACCGATCAAGGTGCCGACGATGCCGATCACCGTGCCCTGCACCATGAAGATCGCCATGATCTGCCGTGGCGTGGCGCCAATGGTGCGCAGGATCGCAATGTCCGCGCCCTTGTCGTTCACCACCATGATCAAGGTGGCGATGATGTTGAATGCCGCCACGGCGACGATCATCAGCAACAGCAGACCGATCATGGTCTTTTCCATCTTCATCGCGCTGAACAGACTGCCCTGGGTGTGAGTCCAGTCATCGGGCTTGTAGCCGTTGCCCAGGCTGGCGGCGATATCCGCCGAGACCTTGGGTGCCGCGTACAGGTCTTTCACCGCCAGGCGCACGCTTTGCACCTGGTTTGGCTGCCAGTGCTGGATCTCGGCAGCGTCGGCCATGTGGATCATGGCCATGGAGCCATCCAGTTCGGCACCGACCTTGAAGATCCCCACCACGTTCAAGCGCTGCATGCGTGGGGTGATGCCACCCGGCGCAGTGCTGATTTCCGGCACGATCAGGGTCAGCTTGTCGCCCACATTCAGGCGGAAACGCCGGGCAGTGATTTCGCCGACCACGACGCCGAATTCGCCGGGTTTGAGGTCATCCAGTTTGCCCTGCACGATATGCTGGGCCACGATCGACACCTTGCCTTCCTGCGCCGGGTCGATGCCGCTGATCTCGATCGGCTGCATCGCGCCTTTGTAGGAGAACATGCCGTCCATCTGTGTGAATGGTACCGCTGCGGTGACTTCCGGGTTCTTCATCGCGGCGGCGGCCACGGGCTGCCAATTATCGATCGGGTTCACACCGACGATGGTGGCATGGGGCACCATGCCGAGGATGCGTGAGCTCATTTCGCGTTGGAAGCCGTTCATCACCGACAACACCACGATCATCGCCAGCACGCCCAGGGCGAGGCCGATCATCGAGGTCATCGAGATAAACGAGACAAAACGGTTGCGGCGCTTGGCGCGGGTATAGCGCGTGCCGATGAAAATCGATAACGGTCTGAACATTCGCTTGCACCGCCTGAAAAAATGAAAAAGCCCGGCGCATGAAGCACCGGGCTTGAAACGGGTCAGATGGCGACCAGGTGACCTTCCTGCAGGTGCAGCACGCGGTCCATCTGGCGGGCCATGCTCATGTCATGGGTCACCACCAGGAACGCAGTGCGCATCTGGGTGCTCAGTTCCAGCATCAAGTCCTTGATGCCCTGGGCCGTGTGGGAGTCAAGGTTGCCGGTAGGCTCGTCGAGCATCACCAGGCCCGGGTTGTTCACCAGGGCACGGGCGATTGCCACACGCTGGCGCTCGCCGCCGGACAGTTCGGCCGGCTTGTGCTCCAGGCGATGACCGAGGCCGACGCGCTCCAGCAGGGCCTTGGCGCGCTGGCGGGCTTCCGGGATCGCGGTCTTGCCGATCAGCAGCGGCATGCACACGTTTTCCAGGGCGGTGAATTCCGGCAACAGGTGGTGGAACTGGTACACAAAACCGAGCGAACGGTTGCGCAGTTGGCCACGGGCCTTTTCGCCGAGGGCCGAGAGTTCTTCACCGGCCAGCCATACGCTGCCCTGGGACGGCGTATCCAGGCCGCCCAGCAGGTTCAGCAAGGTACTTTTGCCGGAACCGGAACTGCCGACGATCGCCACGCGCTCGCCCGGGTGCAGCTCAAGTTGCAGGTTGGACAGCACCACCACCGACTCCGGACCTTCCTCATAGGATTTGCCCAGGTTGCGGCAGCTCAGGATTGCTTTTTCACTCATGCCCGATTCACTCATAACGTAAGGCCTGTGCTGGCTGGGTACGCGCCGCGCGCCAGGCTGGATACAGGGTGGCAAGGAAACTCAGGACCAACGCCGCGCCGCCTACCATCAACACGTCCTGGGCCTGCACCTGGGACGGCAAGTAGTCGATGAAGTAGACGTCGGCATTGAGAAACTTGTGGCCGATCAGGGTTTCGAGGCCGGCGATGGCGGCACTCACGTTCAGCGCGGCCAGAATGCCGACCGCCGTGCCGATCAAGGTGCCGACCACGCCGATCACGGTGCCCTGCACCATGAAGATCGCCATGATCTGCCCCGGCGTGGCACCGAGTGTGCGCAGGATGGCGATATCGCCCTTCTTGTCGTTCACCACCATCACCAGCGTGGAGATGATATTGAAGGCGGCCACGGCGACGATCAGCAGCAACAGCAGGCCGATCATGGCTTTTTCCATGCGGATGGCCTGATAGAGGTTGCCGTGGGTACGCGTCCAGTCGCGGGCGTAGTACTGGCTGTCGCCCAAATGCTGGGCGATTTCCCACGAGGTGCGCGGTGCGTCGAACAGGTCGTTGAACTTCAGGCGCAGGCCCTGCACCTGGTCCGGCTGCCAGCGGTGCAGGCGGGCCAGGTCGGTAAGGTTGGTCAGGCCGAGGTAACCGTCGATCTCGCCGGCGCCGACGTGGAAGGTGCCGACCACGGTAAAGCGCTTCATGCGCGGGAACATGCCGGCCGGGGTCACGGTGACTTCCGGCGCGACGAAGGTCAGTTTGTCGCCCAGGCCCACGCCCAGCTTGGCCGCCGCCTTGTCGCCGATCACGATGCCGAACTCGCCGGGCGCCAGGTCATCGAGCTTGCCCGACAACATGAACTTGTCGATGATCGACACATTACGTTCCTGGGCCGGGTCGATGCCATTGAGCAGGATCTTCTGCACCTTGCCGTCGTTGGTCAGCAACCCTTGCATCTGGGTAAACGGCGCAACGGCCAGTACCTTGGGGTTCTGCTTGACCTTGGCGGCCAGGCTTTGCCAGTCGCTGATGGGCGCATCGCCCTCGATGGTCGCGTGGGGCACCATGCCCAGCACGCGGGTGCGCATCTCATGATCGAAGCCATTCATCACCGACAGCACCACGATCATCACGACCACGCCCAAGGCGAGCCCGATCATCGAGGTCAAGGAAATGAACGACACAAAATGATTGCGACGCTTTGCACGGGTATAACGCGTGCCGATAAATACGAAGAGAGGTCTGAACATGTCGGGGCTTGTTCGGAGGAAAAGAAGACGTCCCGGTGGCGGGGTCTGGTAAGCAGCTTTACACTCAGACCATTAACGCTACTTGGGGTTCGCCATGTCGACATTAGATGAAGAAGAGCGCCGCGAATACTACCGTATCGCCGACATGATCGCACTCCAAATCAAGAGCCTGTCTGCCCCCGAGGCGGCGAGCAAGGAAGTGTTGCTGGATGATTCGCCGCTGTTCAATCTGCTCAGCGAACTGCACCTGAGCGAATTCGAGGCCCAGCACCTGTTGCGCCAGATCAATGAGAAAGATCGCAGCCTGGCCGCCTTCCTCAAAGTACAGAACAAACGCCTGGACCTGCTCAGCCAGATCATGGCGCGCGGCCTGCTGGATGAAGTCGGCGCGCCGCAGCCGGTGATCATTTCCGAAGGCGGTATCGACTTCCAACACCCCACGCCCCTGTCGCCCGGTGCCCACCTGGCGGTCAAGCTGGTGCTGATGCCCCAGGCGCTTGGCCTGCTGCTGCGCGCCCGCGTCACCCATTGCGATCCCAAGGGCACAGGTTTTGACGTGGGCACGGAATTCGAAGCCATGACCGACGCCCAACGCCAATTGCTGGCGCGCTATATCCTGCAGAAACAGGCGCAGGAACGGCGCCTGGCGCGGGAACAAAGCGACGCCCAAGACACCTGAATTCGTATTACCCCGCCAGCAGACCTGGCGCATAGGAGCAACTGTGACCCTGATTTACGGCCACCGCGGTGCCAAAGGCGAAGCACCGGAAAACACCCTGACCAGCTTCCAGGAATGCCTCAAGCACGGCGTACGCCGCTGCGAACTGGACTTGCACCTGTCCATGGACGGCGAGTTGATGGTCATCCACGACCCGACCCTCAAGCGCACCGCCGACCGGCGCGGCAAAGTCGTCGAGTATTCGGCGGCCGACCTGGTGAAGATGGATGCGCGCAAAGGTGGCCCGGGCTGGGTCAAGCCCTGCCCGATCCCACGCCTGGAAGAACTGTTCGAGAAGTGCGACTTCGATCACTGGCAACTGGAAGTCAAAAGCGCCTCGCGCACCCGCGCCGCAACGACTGTGCTGGCGATTCGGGAGATGGCCGTGCGCTTTGGCCTGATGGACAAAGTCACCGTCACCTCAAGTTCGCGGGAAGTGCTGAAAGCTGCGGTTGAGCTCACCCCGGACCTGTCACGCGGCCTGGTTGCCGAATATGCCTGGCTCGACCCGCTGAAAGTCGCGCAGAACTATGGCTGTGAGATCCTGGCGTTGAACTGGACGTTGTGCACCCCTGAGCGACTGGAAAAAGCCCAGCGCCAGGGCTTGCACGTGTCCGTGTGGACAGTCAACGAACCCGCGCTGATGCGCAGGCTCGCCGACTTCGGCGTAGATAGCCTGATTACAGACTTTCCCGGTTTGGCCACTGCCACCCTCGGGAATTACTGAAATCGGTCTCCCCGGCCGGCTCAGGCCACCGGCCGGAGCCGCTCAAAAAAGCCGGTTGAGGCCGTCGTAGGCCGCTACCCGATAGGCTTCGGCCATGGTCGGGTAGTTGAACGTGGTGTTGACGAAGTACTTGAGGGTATTGAGCTCGCCCGGCTGGTTCATGATCGCCTGGCCGATGTGCACGATCTCCGACGCCTGGTAGCCGAAGCAATGCACGCCGAGTACCTCAAGGGTTTCACGGTGGAACAGGATCTTCAGCATGCCTTGCGGCTCGCCGGCGATCTGCGCACGCGCCATGCTCTTGAAGAACGCCTTGCCCACTTCGTAAGGCACTTTGGCCTTGGTCAGTTCGTGTTCGTTCTTGCCGATCGAGCTGATCTCGGGAATGGTGTAGATCCCGGTCGGCACGTCGTTCACGTAGCGCCAGCTGCCATTGTCGACGATGCTGCCAGCGGCTGAACGGCCCTGGTCATGAGCGGCACTGGCCAGGCTCGGCCAGCCGATCACATCACCGGCACCGTAGATGTTGGTCACGCAGGTGCGGTAGTTCTCGTCCACCTCGATCTGGCCACGGCTGTTGACCTTGACCCCGATGTTTTCCATGCCCAGCTTGTCGGTGTTGCCGGTACGGCCGTTGCACCACAGCAAGGCGTCGGCCTTGATCTTCTTGCCGGACTTGAGGTGCAGGATCACGCCGTTGTCCAGGCCTTCGACGCGCTCGTACTCTTCGTTGTGGCGCACAGTGATGTTGTTGTTGCTGAAGTGGTAGCTCAACGCCTGGGAGATTTCCGAGTCGAGGAAGCTCAGCAACTGGTCGCGGTTGTCCACCAATTCCACCAGTACGCCCAGGCCGCTGAAGATCGACGCGTATTCACAGCCGATCACGCCAGCGCCGTAGATGATCAGTTTGCGCGGGGTGTGGCCCAGGCTCAGGATGGTGTCGCTATCGTAGATACGCGGGTGGTGGAAATCGATGTCCGCCGGGCGATACGGGCGCGAACCGGTGGCGATGATGATGTGCTTGGCCACCAGCTTTTCGACCACGCCGTTGGGGCAGACCACTTCGATGGTTTGCTCGTCGGCAAAGCTGCCGGTGCCGAAGAACAGGTCGACGCGGTTACGGGCGTAGTAGCCGGTACGCGACGCGACTTGCTTGGAGATGACTTTCTCGGCGCTTTTGAGCACGTCCGGGAACGAGAACCAGCGTGGCTCACCAATGGCCCGGAACATCGGGTTGGTGTTGAATTGCATGATCTGGCGCACGGAGTGACGCAACGCCTTGGACGGGATGGTACCCAGGTGGGTGCAGTTACCGCCGACCTGGCGACGGCTATCGACCATCGCCACCTTGCGCCCAGCTTTGGCAGCGTTCATCGCCGCACCTTCTCCAGCCGGGCCGGAACCCAGTACCACCACGTCGTAGTTGTAGACAGCCATGCGTACTCCTCAGAACAGGCCAGGCGTACGGTTGGACGCCTGGCTAAATCATGCCGCGGCCAGCGGTCATGAAGGACAATTTGGCTCAAGTGTGTGAACCGGGGCACAGTCTATATAAGGCTCAACGCCGCGAACATTAACCCTTGGTCGCGTCGTAGGCCAGCAATGCCTTTACTACACAGCGCAGATTATCCCTGAACCCTGTCGCTGCCGGAAAATGAATTAACCTGTAGCCACGGATCTTTTCGGGACGCGCCATTATGCGGCATCTGGTTTTCGGTTTAATGCTGATGTTGTCGATCACCGCACAGGCCAATGAGCCGAATCGACTCAGGCAGGCCGACTTTCCGACACACTCCCAGGCATTGGTGCTGAAAAACCAGACGGTGCTCACGTACCTCTGGGCGGATGTGTATGCGGCCGCGCTGTACGCCCCGCCGGATTTGAACGCCAAGCAGGCCTGGGACCAACAGGCAGCGCTGCGCCTGACGCTGTATTACTTTCGCGACATCGACCGCAACGACGTGATCAAGGCCGCCAACACCACACTGGCGCGCCAGCACATCAGCAACCGCTTGAAATCCGAAGTGGACAAACTGCATGCCGTCTTTCGCAACATCCATAGCGGTGATCGCTACGCACTGGATTTTCGACCCGGACGCGGCTTGGACCTGGAAATCAATGGCGAAGTGTTATTCAGCAGCAGCGACAATGAGCTGGCGAAGGCTTACCTGGGGATCTGGTTAGCGCCCAAGGGCTTGTCGGAGAGGTTGCTGGAATGAAGGCGTGTATTGTCTGGACTGACGTCATCGGGGCAAGCCCCCTCCCACACTGGACCGCATTCACCCTGCAGGAATGCGGTTTAAATGTGGGAGGGGGCTTGCCCCCGATGAGGCCCTTCCAGCCCGCACAAAATCCCCAGCCACAAAAAAGCCCCGAACCAGTCGGGGCTTTTCATTCAACGCAAATGCTTAACGCGGGAACGCCGGCGGGTTGACCCCAGCCATGTCTTCCATCACGCGAACCACCTGGCAGCTGTAGCCGAACTCGTTGTCGTACCACACGTACAGGACAACGCGGTTGTCCTGGGTAATGGTCGCTTCGGCGTCCACCACACCGGCGTGGCGCGAGCCTACGAAGTCGGTGGAGACCACTTCCTGCGAGTTGACGAAGTCGATCTGCTTGTGCAGGTCCGAGTGCAGCGCCATGTAGCGCAGGTACTCGTTCATCTCTTCACGGGTGGCGGCTTTCTCAAGGTTCAGGTTGAGGATGGCCATGGACACGTTCGGCGTCGGCACGCGGATCGCGTTACCGGTCAGCTTGCCGGCCAGCTCAGGCAGGGCCTTGGCTGCAGCGGTGGCAGCACCGGTCTCGGTGATCACCATGTTCAACGCGGCGCTACGGCCACGGCGATCGCCCTTGTGGAAGTTGTCGATCAGGTTCTGGTCGTTGGTGTACGAGTGAACCGTCTCGACGTGGCCGTTGACGATGCCGAACTTGTCATTCACCGCCTTCAGCACCGGCACGATGGCGTTGGTGGTGCAGGACGCGGCGGACACGATCTTGTCGTCAGCGGTGATGTCAGCGTGGTTGATGCCGTGAACGATGTTCTTCAGCTTGCCCTTGCCAGGCGCGGTCAGCACAACGCGGTCGATACCCGGGCAGGCCAGGTGCTGGCCCAGGCCCTCGGCGTCACGCCATACACCGGTGTTGTCCACCAGCAAGGCGTCCTTGATGCCGTACTGGGTGTAATCCACCTCGGACGGGTTCTTCGCGTAGATCACCTGGATCAGGTTACCGTTGGCGGTGATGGTGTTGTTTTCTTCGTCGATGACGATGGTGCCGTTGAACGGACCGTGTACCGAATCGCGACGCAGCAGGCTTGCACGCTTGGTCAGGTCGTTCTCGGCGCCTTTGCGCACCACGATGGCACGCAGGCGCAGGCCGTCGCCGCCACCGGTTTTTTCGATCAGGATGCGTGCCAGCAGGCGGCCGATACGACCGAAGCCGTACAGCACCACGTCGGTGCCTTTGCGGGCCGCGGCATTTTGCTGGCCAACCACATCGGCCATTTCTTCACGCACGAACTGCTCGGCGGTACGGCCGGCGCCTTCCTTGCGGAATTTGTAGGCCAGCTTGCCCAGGTCTACCGAGGCCGCGCCGAGCTTGAGCTCGCTCATGGCTTTAAGCAGTGGGAATGTTT
This sequence comes from Pseudomonas sp. DR208, assembly GCF_019823005.1. Taxonomy (NCBI): domain Bacteria; kingdom Pseudomonadati; phylum Pseudomonadota; class Gammaproteobacteria; order Pseudomonadales; family Pseudomonadaceae; genus Pseudomonas; species Pseudomonas sp. DR208. Next base: position 1,974,494 of record NZ_CP081944.1, on the reverse strand, counting down.
CGTGGACGGAGAGTTCGCTGTCGTCCGCAGAGCGATGGCGTGCAAAGCGGTGCGCTTTGAGAATCGCGATGACGGACTGGTTGATCAGGCTGCGGCCATAGATCGAGCTCACCACATTGTTATTGCGGTACAGCTGACCGATAAGCGGGATCATCGCTTCTGCGAGTGCTTCACGGTCGATCCATTCACCAAGACACTGGTCGGGCTTCTGAGTCACGGGAACCTTCCACATGTAGGGGCTGAAAAAAGGGGCTACATTATGCCGCCCGACCGCCCTCGGAGCAATGCGCGCGCCATAACAAAAACCCCTTGCCAAAAAATACCGCCCCGCTACAGCCCAGTAAATACGCGGGTTCCAGAAGGCCACCAGTTGGGGAGGCAGGCCAACTTGTCCGTAACCCTCCTAAACAATCGCGTATTTCGGCACTACATATTGAGTCAAAACGCGCCATTGTTTGTCTTAGCCACTACATTTCCCGCAAACCGTAATAGGCTCAGTCAGAAACTGACAGGCGGCACCTTGGGCCGTTACAATTACCGACTTTGTCGCAACGCTTGGAGCTCAACCTTCCGTGCCCGTTCTGCGTCTACCGCTACTCCCTGCCGAGGCAGGTAAACAGCATTGGGGCAACCTGCCCGGTGCCGCCCTGAGCCTGGCCATCGCCGAGGCTGCCAGCGCAGCCAAGCGCTTTACCCTGCTGCTCACCGCCGACAGCCAAAGCGCCGAACGGTTGGAGCAGGAGCTGAGCTTCTTCGCCCCCGATTTGCCGGTGCTGCATTTCCCCGACTGGGAAACCTTGCCCTACGACCTGTTCTCGCCGCACCAGGACATCATCTCCCAGCGCATCGCCAGCCTGTACCGCCTGCCGGAACTGGCCCACGGCGTGCTGGTGGTGCCGATCACCACGGCACTGCATCGCCTGGCGCCGACCAAGTTCCTGCTGGGCAGCAGCCTGGTGCTGGATGTCGGCCAGAAGCTCGATGTGGAGCAGATGCGCACGCGCCTGGAAGCCAGCGGCTACCGTTGCGTCGATACGGTATACGAGCACGGTGAGTTCGCGGTGCGCGGTGCGTTGATCGACCTGTTCCCGATGGGCAGCAAACTGCCCTATCGCATCGACCTGTTCGATGACGAAATCGAAACCCTGCGCACCTTCGACCCGGAGAACCAGCGCTCCATCGACAAAGTAGACTCGATCAAGCTGCTGCCGGCACGGGAATTCCCGCTGCAAAAAGACGCGGTCACCCGCTTCAAGGCGCGCTTTCGTGAACGCTTCGACGTGGACTTCCGCCGCTGCCCGATCTTCCAGGACCTGAGCAGCGGGATTACCCCGGCCGGTATCGAGTACTACCTGCCGCTGTTCTTCGACGAAACCTCCACCCTGTTCGACTACCTGCCACAAGACACGCAGGTGTTCTCGCTGCCCGGTATCGAACAAGCGGCGGAAAACTTCTGGAACGATGTGCGCAACCGCTATGAAGAGCGCCGCGTCGATCCATCGCGTCCTTTATTGCCGCCCGCCGAGTTGTTCCTGCCGGTAGAAGACTGCTTCGCCCGCCTGAAAAACTGGCCACGCGTGGTCGCCAGCCAGCAGGATGTGGAAAAAGGCGCCGGCCGCGAGCGCTTCCCGGCAGGAATGCTGCCGGACCTGGCGATCCAGGCCAAAGCCACGCAACCGTTGGAAGCGCTGTCCAACTTCCTCGGTGACTTCCCGGGCCGTGTGCTGTTCACCGCCGAATCCGCGGGTCGCCGAGAGGTGCTGCTGGAGCTGCTGGAACGCCTGAAGCTGCGCCCGAAAACCGTCGACAGCTGGCCGGATTTTGTGGCGAGCAAAGACCGCCTGGCGATCACCATCGCGCCACTGGAGGAAGGCCTGCTGCTGGACGATCCAGCCTTGGCATTGATTGCCGAAAGCCCGCTGTTCGGCCAACGCGTGATGCAGCGCCGCCGCCGTGAAAAACGCGCCGACGCCAACAACGACGCGGTGATCAAGAACCTGACCGAGCTGCGCGAAGGCGCGCCGGTGGTGCATATCGACCATGGCGTCGGCCGTTACCTGGGCCTGCAGACCCTGGAGATCGACAACCAGGCCGCCGAATTCCTCACCATGGAATACGCCGAGGGCGCCAAGCTCTACGTGCCGGTGGCCAACCTGCACCTGATCGCCCGCTACACCGGCAGCGACGACGCCCTGGCGCCGTTGCACCGCCTGGGCTCCGAGACCTGGCAGAAAGCCAAGCGCAAGGCCGCCGAACAGGTGCGCGACGTCGCCGCCGAGCTGCTCGACATCTACGCCCGCCGCGCTGCCCGCGAGGGTTATGCGTTCGCCGACCCGAAAGCTGACTACGCCACCTTCAGCGCCGGCTTCGCCTTTGAAGAAACCCCAGACCAGCAAACCACCATCGAAGCGGTGCGCGCCGACATGCTCGCGCCCAAGCCGATGGACCGCCTGGTCTGCGGCGACGTGGGCTTCGGCAAGACCGAAGTGGCGATGCGCGCCGCCTTCATCGCAGTGCATGGCGGCAAACAAGTGGCGATCCTGGTGCCCACCACCCTGCTCGCCCAACAGCACTACAACAGCTTCCGCGACCGCTTTGCCGATTGGCCGGTGACCGTCGAAGTGATGAGCCGCTTCAAATCAGCCAAGGAAGTGAATGCTGCCGTCGCCGACCTGGCCGAAGGCAAGATCGACATCGTGATCGGCACGCACAAGCTGCTGTCGGATGACGTGAAGATCAAGAACCTGGGGCTGGTGATCATCGACGAAGAACACCGCTTTGGTGTGCGCCAGAAAGAACAGCTCAAGGCCCTGCGCAGCGAAGTCGACATCCTCACCCTCACCGCCACGCCGATTCCGCGTACGCTGAACATGGCGGTGTCCGGCATGCGCGACCTGTCGATCATCGCCACGCCGCCGGCACGTCGCCTATCGGTGCGCACCTTCGTGATGGAGCAGAACAAAAGCACGGTCAAGGAAGCGCTGCTGCGCGAACTGCTGCGCGGCGGGCAGGTTTATTACCTGCACAACGATGTGAAAACCATCGAGAAATGCGCCGCCGACCTGGCCGAGCTGGTGCCGGAGGCGCGTATCGCCATCGGCCATGGACAGATGCGCGAGCGCGAACTCGAGCAAGTGATGAGCGACTTCTACCACAAGCGCTTCAACGTGCTGATCGCATCGACCATCATCGAGACCGGCATCGACGTGCCGAGCGCCAACACCATCATCATCGAGCGCGCCGACAAGTTCGGCCTGGCACAGCTTCACCAGTTACGCGGCCGCGTCGGACGCAGCCACCACCAGGCCTATGCCTATCTGCTGACGCCACCGCGCCAGCAAATCACCGGCGATGCGGAAAAACGCCTGGAAGCGATCGCCAACACCCAGGACCTGGGCGCCGGTTTTGTGCTGGCCACCAACGACCTGGAAATCCGTGGCGCCGGCGAACTGCTGGGCGATGGCCAGAGCGGGCAGATCCAGGCGGTGGGTTTCACCCTGTATATGGAAATGCTTGAGCGTGCGGTGAAAGCCATCCGCAAGGGTGAGCAACCGAACCTCGATCAACCATTGGGCGGCGGTCCGGAGATCAACCTGCGCTTGCCTGCGTTGATTCCCGAGGACTACCTGCCGGATGTGCACGCACGGCTGATCCTGTACAAACGCATCGCCTCGGCCACCGACGAAGAAGGCCTCAAGGACCTGCAGGTGGAGATGATCGACCGCTTCGGCCTGTTGCCCGAGCCGACCAAGAACCTGGTGCGCCTGACCCTGCTCAAATTGCAGGCCGAGCAACTGGGGATCAAGAAGGTCGACGCCGGGCCGCAGGGCGGGCGCATCGAATTCGAGGCGCAGACCCCCGTGGACCCATTGGTGCTGATCAAGCTGATCCAGGGCCAGCCCAACCGCTACAAGTTCGAAGGGGCTACGCTGTTCAAGTTCATGGTGCCGATGGAACGCGCCGAAGAACGCTTTAACACCCTGGAGGCGCTGTTCGAGCGCCTCATCCCGAAACCTGCTTGAAGGACGCCCGAATGCGCCTGTTCCGCATGTTGAGCCTGTTGTTGGTGGTCGCGGCACCTGCGGCGTTCGCCGACAGCCCGTACCAGGTGGAAATGATCCTGGTGCGCCAGAACGCCGAACCGGTGATCAACAGCCGCGCCGCCCCGGAAAACTGGGATGCTGGCGCCGTGCGCCTGGGCGACCGGCTGAGCCCGCCGCGCCTGTCCAACATTGTCGATAAGCTGCGCGCCGACTCCACCTACACGGTGCTGCTGCATAAGGCCTGGGAGCAGAACCTGGGCGAGCAGCCGGTCAAGGTCGCCATCACCGACGGCCAGGAGCAGTTCGGCCAGTTCCCCATCGAGGGCGTGCTGAGCCTGCAACTGGGGCGTTTTACCGACATCGATGCGAACTTCTGGATCAACCAGTTCGACGCCAACGGCAGCGTGATCGCGAGCGAACACCTGAGCCAGACCGACGTGCGCACCAAGAACAACCAGCTCAACTACCTGGACGGCGGCCACCTGGCGTTGCTGATCAAGATCACCTCGCTGACCGCCAAGCCCCCCAGCGCACCACCGCCCGACCTGCAGGACTGATCCATCGCCATGCCCCTGACGTCGTCGCTGACCAAACCCCTGGCCCCTTCGTGGGCCAATCGCTTTAAAGAGCAGAGCCTTGAGCGCGGGCGGCGTTATGCCCTAGAGAACCGGGTGCGCATCGTCGAATCCGGCGACAGCACCATCATCGCCAGTTGCGAAGGCTCAGGCGGCAACGTCTACCGGCAGACCATTTCGCTGCGCGAATCGGCCAAAGGCACGTTGATCCTGGTGGACAGCCGTTGCACTTGCCCGGTGCACACCAACTGCAAACACATCGCGGCGGTATTGCTCAAGGTCCAGGAAACCCTGGCCTTCCCCGCTGCCGCCCAGGACGCAGAACTGCTGGAAAAACTCCAGGCAGTCCTGGAAAACCGCGCGGTGTTGCCGCAGGTGGTCATGGAGGATGTGGTGCCGGTGCCGCGCCTGTGGATGGCCAGCGTGGAGTTCAGCGCGTTCGAACCACGCAACGGCAAGATGCAGCGCTATATCCAGCACCGGGCGGCGCTGTCGTTCAACTATTTGGGCAACTATGTCAGCGGGCAGAAAAACGCCGACATCATCGTGCGCCAGGATACCCAGAGCCTGCGCATCAAGCGCCATCCCGAGCTGGAACAGCCGTACCGCGAGCAACTGCGCCTGCTGGGCTTCAAGATCGCTACGCGCCAGAGCAAGGCCCTGCCTGAGAGCGCCGGGGAACTGTTTGAGATGGTCAATGACAGTGCCTGGCTGACCTTCACCCTCAATGCCACGCCGACCTTGCGGGCCGAAGGCTGGGAGCTGCTGATCGATGATGATTTCGGCTTCGACCTGAGCGCTGTCGATGACTGGTACGCCACGGTAGATGAAGGGCCGGAGCGTGATTGGTTCGATCTGGAGCTGGGGATCATCGTCAACGGCGAGCGACTGAGCCTGTTGCCGATCCTGCTGAACCTGATGCGCTCCCACACCGAGATCCTCAACCCGGAGAAGCTGGCGCGGCGTCGCGATGATGAGCTGATCCTGGTGAATATCCCTGGCCTGCCCAATGGCCACGGCCCCATACAAGTGGCGCTGCCCTATGGCCGACTGAAACCGGTGCTGGCCACCCTTGGTGAGTTTTATCTACAGGAAGCCGGCACCACCACACTGCGCCTGGCCAAGGCTGATGCAATCCGCCTTAACCCGCTGGAAGACCTGCCGCTGCAATGGGAAGGTGGCGAGAAGATCCGCAACTTCGCCCAACGCCTGCGGGACATCAAGGACTTCACCTGCGTGGCGCCCGAAGGGCTGAACGCGACCCTGCGTCCGTACCAACTGGAAGGCTTGAGCTGGATGCAGTCGCTGCGCCAGCTTGATGTGGGCGGGATACTTGCGGATGACATGGGCCTGGGCAAGACCCTACAGACCCTGGCGCATATTCTCAGTGAAAAGAACGCCGGGCGCCTGGATCGCCCCTGCATGGTGGTGATGCCCACCAGCCTGATTCCCAACTGGCTGGACGAAGCGGCGCACTTCACGCCGCAACTCAAAGTGGTGGCGTTGTATGGCGCAGCCCGCAAGAAACATTTCGCGAACCTGCAGGACTATGACCTGCTGCTGACCACCTATGCACTGCTACCCAAGGACATCGACCAGCTCAAGGCCCTGCCCCTGCATGTACTGATACTCGATGAAGCCCAGTACATCAAGAACCCTTCCAGCAAGGCGGCCCAGGCGGCACGCGAACTGAATGCGCGGCAGCGCCTGTGCCTGAGCGGTACGCCACTGGAAAACCACCTGGGTGAGCTGTGGTCGTTGTTCCACTTCCTGCTGCCGGGCTGGCTGGGTGACGTAAAAAGCTTCAACCGCGATTACCGCGTGCCCATCGAAAAGCGCGCCAGCGACGTACGACTGCAGCACCTCAACGGTCGGATCAAACCCTTCCTGTTGCGCCGCACCAAAGAACAAGTGGCCACGGAGCTGCCGCCCAAGACCGAGATCATCCACTGGGTCGACCTCAACGAGGCCCAGCGTGACGTGTACGAAACCATGCGCCTGGCCATGGACAAGAAGGTCCGCGACGAGATCACCCGCAAGGGCGTGGCACGCAGCCAGATCATCATTCTTGAGGCGCTGCTCAAGCTGCGCCAGGTGTGCTGCGACCTGCGCCTGGTCAACGACGCCACCCTGCCCGCCCGCGGCAGCAGCTCGGGCAAGCTCGATAGCTTGATGGAAATGCTTGAGGAGTTGTTTGAGGAAGGTCGGCGGATCCTGCTGTTTTCCCAGTTCACTTCAATGTTGAGCCTGATCGAAGTCGAGCTGAAAAAGCGCGGTGTTGCCTACGCCTTGTTGACCGGCCAGACGCGGGACCGGCGCACGCCGGTGAAGGATTTCCAGAGCGGCAAACTACAGATTTTCCTGATCAGCCTGAAAGCCGGCGGTGTGGGCTTGAACCTGACCGAAGCCGACACGGTGATCCATTACGACCCCTGGTGGAACCCGGCGACGGAGAACCAGGCGACTGACCGTGCGTATCGCATCGGCCAGGAGAAGCCGGTGTTCGTCTACAAGATGATTGCCCGGGGCACGGTGGAGGAAAAAATCCAGCACCTGCAAAAGGAAAAGTCCGACCTGGCGGCAGGTGTGCTGGATGGCCGTACGACCGGGGATTGGCAGTTGGGCAACGAGGATATAGAAGCGCTGTTTGCGCCGTTGCCCAACAAACAGGAAAAGCGCTGACAGCTCGATCGCCATCGGGGGCAAGCCCCCTCCCACATTTGACCGCAGTTGTCATGTGGGAGGGGGCTTGCCCCCGATGGGCTCGACGCAGTGTTCAGCCGATCAGCTGAGCATCCCGCAACGCAGTCAGCGCCGCCAACCAACGCGGATCCTGCTTGTACTCGGTCGAAGCAACCGCCTGCCCACGCATGCGCGCAATGCGCACCGATGGCGTGACCTTCATGCGCTGCGCCGCACTCAGTGCCAACTCAGCCGCCGCGCGATCGTTGCACACCAGTCCCATGTCGCAACCGGCCGTCAACGCGGCCTCGATGCGGCTGGCAGCATCACCGACCACATGCGCCCCCGCCATGGACAGGTCATCGCTGAAAATCACCCCATCGAACTGCAACTCGCCGCGCAGGATGTCCTGCAACCAGCGGCGCGAGAAGCCGGCTGGCTGGGTGTCGACTTGCGGGTAGATGACGTGCGCGGGCATCACAGCCGCCAGTTGCTTACTCAGGCGTGCGAAAGGCACCAAGTCATTGGCGCGAATCTGTTCCAGGCTACGCTCATCATTGGGAATGGCGACGTGGGAATCGGCCTCGGCCCAACCGTGACCGGGGAAGTGCTTACCGGTGGCGGCCATGCCGGCGCTGTTCATCCCACGGATGAATGCACCCGCCAGCACGGCGGCCCGCTCGGGGTCGCCCTCGAAGGAACGGGTGCCGACCACGGCGCTGCGCTGATAATCCAGGTCCAGCACCGGGGCGAAGCTCAGGTCCAGGCCCACGGCCAGTACTTCGGTGGCCATCATCCAGCCGCACTGCTCGGCCAGGTATTCTGCATTCGGGTTATCCGCCAAGGCACGCATGGCCGGCAGGCGCACAAAGCCCTGACGCAGGCGCTGTACGCGACCGCCTTCCTGGTCGACCGCCAGTAGCAGGTCTGGGCGCACGGCACGAATCGCCGCACTCAACTCGCGTACCTGGCGTGGGTGCTCGATATTGCGCGCAAAAATGATCAGGCCACCCACCTCAGGCTGGCGCAGCAGGTGGCGATCCTCGGCCGTGAGCCAAGTGCCGGCAACGTCGACCATCAAAGAACCTTGCAGGGCAGCAGTCATAAACCTTCCTTATAAAACGCACACAACCCGTTGCCCCCACCAGGCACAGTGAGCACAACAGGTTGCGAGTAAATAGCTGAATTCGGCATGGGTCGCTAGCTTAGCGGATGCAAGCGGCTGCGCACACCCGGGTGGGTCAAACCTTGGCGGGGCTTGGCGCGGATTTGCTGCGCGGGCGTAATTGGGCGGCAGCCATCGTCGGGTCGGTCACACCGGTTTCAGCACGCATACCGGCGGCCAGGAACGGCACCATCAGGCGCATGACCTGTTCAATAGAGGTGTTGACGCCGAAATCAGTCTCGGCAATCGCCCGCAGCGCCTTGATCCCCGACATGCTGAACGCCGCAGCTCCGAGCATGAAGTGCACGCGCCAGAACAGTTCAATCGGTGGAATACGCGGAGCGGCCTCGTTGACCAGCAACATATAGCGACGAAATACCTTGCCGTACATGTCCTCCAGATAGCGCCGCAAGTGACCCTGGCTCTGGCTGAACGCCAGGCCGAGCAGGCGCATGAAGATAGACAGGTCGTTGCCGCTGCGCGGTTGAACCACCAATGCTTGTTCAACGAGGATTTCCAGCAGCTCTTCGAGTGTCGGCTTGTGGTCGGTCTTGCCCTGGCGACGCTCGAGTTCACGGTCGAGACTGGCGCAGAACGGCCCCAGGAAGCGCGAGAACACCGCCTGGATCAGGGCTTTTTTCGAGCCGAAATGATAGTTCACTGCAGCGAGGTTGACGCCAGCCTTGCTGGTGATCAGCCGCAATGAAGTTTCAGCAAATCCTTTTTCCGCGAACAATTGCTCGGCAGCATCGAGAATGCGTTCAACGGTTTCCGACTGGGCCATGGCTACTCCGCCTGACAAACACTTGTTTGAAACATACGTTTCAGGGTGTGTCTTGTCAAGCCTGCGAGTTCGCTTTCCGGCCGGGCAGTCATGTATTTCATCGCTATTTAATCACATCTCTATTGATCTGTAGGCAGCGCTATCTCGGGCCTGTGAGAAGCATCAGGGATGACCGTCCAGCGGAGGGCTGGAAAAGGATGATTGCCAAGCGCAGTTCACTGTATATAATCCCAGTCACTGTATAAAAAGACAGAGCGATCAACATGCTAAAACTGACGCCACGCCAAGCTGAGATTCTGGCTTTTATCAAGCGCTGCCTCGATGACAACGGCTACCCGCCGACACGAGCAGAGATTGCGCTGGAACTGGGTTTCAAGTCCCCCAACGCCGCCGAGGAACACCTCAAGGCCCTCGCTCGCAAAGGCGCGATCGAGATGACCCCCGGTGCCTCGCGCGGTATTCGCATCCCTGGCTTCGAGGCCAAGGCCGACGAATCGACCCTGCCGATCATCGGCCGCGTCGCCGCCGGTGCGCCGATCCTGGCGCAGCAGCACGTCGAGGAGTCCTGCAACATCAACCCTACCTTCTTCCATCCGCGCGCCGACTACCTGTTGCGGGTCCATGGCATGAGCATGAAGGACGTGGGCATCTTCGACGGCGACCTGTTGGCCGTCCACACCACCCGCGAAGCCCGTAATGGCCAGATCGTCGTTGCCCGTATCGGCGACGAAGTCACCGTCAAACGCTTCAAGCGCGAAGGCAGCAAGGTCTGGCTCCTGGCCGAGAACCCCGAGTTCGCCCCGATTGAAGTGAACCTGAAAGATCAGGACCTGGTGATCGAAGGCTTGAGCGTCGGCGTCATTCGCCGCTAAAGGAGGCATCATGCAGCTCGTCCACACCCCACAACACACACAACTGTCGCTGTTCGAGGCCTTCATGGCCCAACCCCTTGCGCCCATCCTCAAGGAAACGATCGAAGCGCCCTGGAGCGCGGAGCCTGAGGCGTTCAGTGAATTGTCGTTGCGCGGTGCAGCGGGGAGCTGCCTGAGCCTGCTGGCGCCGATCCTTCGCGAATTGAGCGAAGAGCAGGACGCCCGCTGGCTGACGCTGATCGCCCCGCCCGCCAGCCTGACCCAGGCCTGGCTACGGGACGCCGGCCTCAACCGCGAGCGCATCCTGCTGCTGCAACCACGCGGTACGCAAAGTGCCCAGCAGTTGACCTGCGAAGCCTTGCGCCTGGGTCGTAGCCATACGGTAGTGAGCTGGTTGAACCCGCTGAATGCCAGCGCCAAGCAGCAACTGATCAGCGCTGCACGTACGGGCGATGCCCAGAGTTTGAATATTCGATTGGGCTGAAATCACAGGCCTTGCCTGTGATGTGCGAGCGTCTGTTGTGAGCGGGCTTCTGTGGCGAGCCCGCTCACTGCAGAAGCCAACTCACCACAACAAACCCGGTCATTGTAAAAACCGACCTGTCATCTGGGCTCAATGAAGAACCCGCGGCCCGTCTTCTTTCTCCGCTTCGCCTTCTGCCAGGCGACCTGCCATCTGCACACCCACGCTCAACATGGCTTTAGCCACTTCCACGTGCTGGCCCTGCAAGAACACCTTGGCATCCTCGGAAAAATCCAGAATGACCAGAGAACCTTCGTCCTCTGCCCGGCGCAGCTCGATTCGGCCGTCAGGCAACTCAACAATTTCCAGAAAGGACGTCGGCATAAAAGTCTGTTCTCCACGAAAGGCCGGGATTATATCAGTCATCCACCCAGCCTCGCAGAGGATCTGAACAGGTTTCTTGACAGCTTGATGAATGGTCGCCACCCAATTCCTACAGGATGATCAACATTCGTTAAGGCCTTCGCGAAAGCGCAGCGCCATCTTTTTCAATTCCTGGCGCCAGCCTTCCAGCTCTTCCCGGCTCAACGGCTTAGGCTCTTCCTCTTCCTCTTCCTCTTCCACTGCAACCGCCACGATCAGCGGCTGGGTCACATCCCCCTTGGGCACATGGGGAATGCGCGGTGGCTGGAACATATCGGCATGCGCCTTGAGCAGGCGGGCAACCCAACTGTCGGGGCTTTGCGCCATTTCCACCAGCTCAGCCAGTTCAGGAATCGCCATGGAGTCCAGCACTTCGCGATTCATGATCATTTCCGCACGGGGCGAACCGGCCTGGGGCAGGCGGTAAAACCCGGCGATTTCATGACACAGGCCCAGCAAGGCGCCATACAGGTGGAATAACGCCGCTTCACGCCCCGCCTGGACCAGCGCAATGGCATTCATCTCTTTCCCTTCCTCGGCACGGCCAAGGGCTTCCAGGGACAAACCCGCGAAGTAAATTTTCTGATTGGTACGGGTATAGAGTTCGTAGGCCATGACGGCAATCTCCACAACGAATAAACGTGATGCTGGCTGAACAGTGTCACGGATCAGCCGAGCCTACTGCAAGTGCAATAAACCGCCGCTTATGCGGGTCAAAAGTCGACTTTCAGAACCAAACAGACCCAAATGAGGGAGGGGGCAAGCACCCTCCCTCATTTGGGTCTTCAGCACATCCGCCGGATCAAGCGCCCTGGCGCTTATCCTCGACCTTCCACTTGCCGCCGTCATAGAACGCTTTCCAGCCAGTCGGCTTGCCGTCCACTTCGGACTGCACGTACTGCTCCTTGGTCTTGCGGCTGTAGCGGATCACGGCTGGACGACCATCCGGGTCCTTCTTCGGCGCTTCGCACAGGAAGTGGTACTTCGGATCGATCTCGTCCTTGTGCGGCACGATTTCCAGCACCAGCGGCGCACGGGTCTCGCGGTTCTTAGGGAACTGACTGGCGGCCAGGAACAACCCCGAAGCACCGTCACGCAGGATGTAGGTGTCGTTGACCTTCTCGCACTTGAGCTCCGGCATCTTCACCGGGTCCATCTTCGGCGGCGCCGCATCACCGCTTTTCAGCAGCTTGCGGGTGTTCTTGCAGGTCGGATTGGTACAGCCGAAGAACTTGCCGAAACGGCCGGTCTTGAGCTGCATCTCGCTGCCGCACTTGTCACATTCCAGACTCGGACCTTCATAGCCCTTGATGCGATAGGTGCCCTCTTCAATCTCGTAGCCATTGCAATCCGGGTTGTTACCGCAGATGTGCAGCTTGTGTTTCTCGTCAAGCAGGTAGGCGTCCATCGCCGTACTGCAGATCGGGCAGCGGTGCTTGCCACGCAGTACCAACGACTCGGACTCGCCCTCGTCATCGGCCGCGATTTCGTCACCCGGCACCAGGTTGACGGTGGCCTTGCAGCGCTCTTTCGGCGGCAGGCTGTAGCCCGAGCAACCGAGGAACACGCCAGTGGACGCAGTACGAATCTGCATCGGCCGACCACAGGTCTGGCACGGAATGTCGGTCATCACCGGCTGGTTGGCACGCATGCCACTCTCAGGGCTTTCGGCCACTTCGAGTTTCTTCTTGAAGTCGCCGTAGAACTCGTCCAGCACGTTTTTCCAGTCACGCTCGCCCTGGGCCACGTCATCGAGGTTCTCTTCCATGCCGGCGGTGAAGCCGTAGTCCATCAGGTTGGAGAAGCTCTCGGACAGGCGCTCGGTGACGATGTCGCCCATCTTTTCCGAATAGAAACGACGGTTGTGCAGCGCCACGTAGCCGCGGTCCTGGATGGTAGAGATGATCGCCGCGTAGGTCGAAGGCCGACCGATGCCGCGTTTTTCCATCTCTTTGACCAGGCTGGCCTCGGAGTAGCGCGCCGGCGGCTTGGTAAAGTGCTGGGACGGGTCGAGCTTGATCAGCTTCAGCGTATCGCCCTGGGCCATGTCCGGCAGCACGTCATCATCGCCCGGCTTGGCGATCTGCGGCATCACACGGGTATAGCCGTCGAACTTGAGGATACGGCCCTTGGCACGCAGCTCGAAGTCGCCAGCGCCCACACTCACGGTGGTGGACAGGTATTGCGCCGGCAGCATCTGGCAGGCCAGGAACTGGCGCCAGATCAGCTCGTAGAGGCGCTCGGCGTCGCGCTCCATGCCGCTCAGCTTGGCGGGCGTGGTGTTGGCGTCGGAAGGACGAATCGCTTCGTGAGCCTCCTGTGCGCCTTCCTTGCTGCTGTAGACGTTCGGCTTCTCCGGCAGGTACTTCTTGCCGAATTCGCTTTCGATATACGTACGCGCCATGGCGACCGCGTCCACCGACAGGTTGGTGGAGTCGGTACGCATATACGTGATGTAGCCGGCTTCGTACAAGCGCTGGGCCATCATCATGGTCTTCTTCACACCGAAGCCCAGGCGGTTGCTCGCGGCCTGTTGCAGGGTGGAAGTAATAAACGGCGCCGACGGCTTGCTGCTGGTCGGTTTGTCTTCACGCTTGACGATGCTGTAGCTGGACGCCTTGAGCTTTTCCAGCGCGGCCATGGCCTGGGCTTCGTTCAGCGGCTTGAAAGCCTCGCCTTTCTCACGGGCCACTTCAAAGCGCACGTTGGCGCCCTTGGCGGTGCCGAGGTCTGCGTGGACTTCCCAATATTCTTCGGGGATGAACGCACGGATCTCGCGCTCACGCTCCACCACCAGCTTCACCGCAACCGATTGCACACGACCGGCAGACAGGCCACGAGCAATCTTCGCCCACAGCAGCGGCGAGACCATGTAACCCACCACGCGATCGAGGAAGCGACGCGCCTGCTGGGCGTTGACCCGGTCGATGTCCAGTTCGCCCGGCTTGGAGAAGGCTTCCTGGATAGCTTTCTTGGTGATTTCGTTGAACACCACGCGCTTGTAGCGGCTGTCATCACCGCCGATGGCTTCCCGCAGGTGCCAGGCAATGGCTTCCCCTTCGCGGTCCAAGTCCGTCGCGAGATAGATGGTGTCGGCATCCTTGGCGAGCCGGCGCAGCTCTTCGATGACCTTTTCCTTGCCGGGAAGGATTTCGTACTTGGCCTTCCAGCCATGTTCCGGGTCCACCCCCATACGCGAGACCAGCTGCTTGCGCGCTTTCTCTTTAGGGGTGAGCACCGGACCTTCGCCCGCAGCCGCCTTGCCGCGCTTGGCGGCTGGCTCCTTGCTGGCGCTAGCCGAACCGCTGGTGGGCAGGTCTCGGATATGGCCGATACTCGACTTCACCACGTACTCGTTGCCCAAGTACTTGTTGATGGTCTTGGCCTTAGCCGGGGATTCCACAATGACCAGCGATTTGCCCATGGATCGGAAAATTCCTGAATTCGAGAAGTGAAAGGCAGTTGGCGCCTGTCGCGGCAACGCTATATATAGTGGCAACAAGGTGAGGTCAAGCGCAGCAGTCTGCGCGACCTGCCGTTATTGCCCTGAAAAAAGACTGGGTTCGGCCTGGACCAAAGCAAAGCGCGGGACCTGCTCGCCGTCAACTTCGACGGTCTCCATGAACATGCTCAACGGGCGCACCCAAAAGCCGTAATCGCCATACAGAGCTTGATAGAACACCACTTCTTCTGCGGTCTCGGAGTGGCGCGCCACACTGAAAACACGGTACTGCGGACCTTTATAATGTTGATAGAGCCCTGGTTCGACTTTCATGCTCTGGCCCTCTTACAAAATTTGTTGAAAAAAAATATTAAAAATTCCAAAAAACAAAAACCGGGGCACTGGGCCCCGGCTTCCGTCACCCCAACGCTTAGACGCGTTCGAAGACGGTGGAAATGCCTTGGCCGAGACCAATGCACATGGTTGCAACCCCGAGGTTGCCGCCATTTTGCTTCATCACGTTAAGCAAAGTGCCAGAAATCCGCGCACCGGAGCAACCAAATGGGTGGCCCAGGGCAATCGCGCCGCCGTGCAGGTTAACCTTCTCATTCATCTTGTCGAGTACTTTCAAATCTTTCAGCACCGGCAGGGCCTGTGCGGCGAAAGCTTCGTTGAGCTCGAAGAAGTCGATGTCGTTGATGGTCAGGCCCGCGCGCTTCAAGGCTTTTTGTGTGGCCGGTACTGGACCATAGCCCATGATTGCCGGGTCCACACCCGCCACCGCCATCGAACGGATCACGGCCAGCGGCTGGATACCCAGGTCCTGGGCACGCTGCGCCGACATCACGATCATGCATGAGGCACCGTCCGTGATTTGCGACGAGGTACCGGCTGTCACGGTGCCGCCCTTTGGATTGAAGGCCGGCTTGAGCGCCGCCAGGCTTTCCAGGGTGGTGTCCGGACGAATGGTTTCGTCGTAGTCGAACAGTTTGAGGAAACCGTTCTCGTCGTAGCCGTTCATCGGGATGATTTCATCCTTGAACTTGCCTTCCACGGTCGCCTTGTGGGCCAACTGGTGGGAGCGCAGGCCGAACGCGTCCTGGGCTTCGCGGGTAATGCCGTGCATTTTGCCGAGCATTTCCGCGGTCAGGCCCATCATGCCCGAGGCTTTTGCCGCGTACAGCGACATGTGCGGGTTAGGGTCGACGCCGTGCATCATGCTGACGTGGCCCATGTGCTCCACGCCACCGACTACGAACACATCACCGTTGCCGGTCATGATCGCCTGGGCGGCGGTGTGCAGCGCGCTCATCGACGAACCGCACAGGCGGCTGACGGTCTGGCCGGCAGCAGTATGCGGGATCTGGGTCATCAACGACGCCATGCGCGCGATGTTCCAGCCCTGCTCCAGGGTCTGGTTGACGCAGCCCCAGATCACGTCCTCGACTTCGTTCGGGTCGACCTTGACGTTGCGTTCCAGCAATTTGCTGATCAGGTGCGCCGACATGTCTTCGGCACGGGTGTTGCGGTGCATGCCGCCCTTGGAGCGGCCCATCGGTGTGCGACCGAAGTCGACAATCACCACGTCTCTTGGATTCAAGCTCATAAATATTCTCGCTCTAGTCGTCTGGGCGCTTAACCGAAGAAGCTCTGGCCGTTCTTGGCCATTTCACGCAGCTTCGCGGTCGGGTGGTACAGCGGGCCCAGATCAGCGTATTTGTCAGCCAGGGCAACGAACTCGGCCACACCGATGGAATCGATGTAACGCAGTGCACCACCACGGAATGGAGGGAAACCAATACCGTACACCAGGCCCATATCGGCTTCGGCGGCGGTTTCTACGATACCGTCTTCCAGGCAACGCACGGTTTCCAGGCACAGGGCGATCATCATCCAGTTGATGATGTCTTCGTCGGACACCTCACGCTGCTCGTAGATGACCGGTGCCAGCACTTCGTGCACGGACGGGTCGGCCACTTTCTTCTGCTTGCCCTTCTTGTCCGCCTCGTAGGCGTAGAAGCCCTTGCCGTTCTTCTGGCCCAGGCGCTTGGCCTCGTACAGCGCGTCGATCGCCGAGCGGCGGTCGTCTTTCATGCGGTCCGGGAAGCCTTCAGCCATCACGTCGCGGCCGTGGTGGCCGGTGTCGATGCCGACCACGTCCATCAGGTACGCCGGGCCCATCGGCCAGCCGAATTTTTCCATGACCTTGTCGATGCGCACGAAGTCCACGCCAGCACTGACCAACTTGGCGAAACCACCGAAGTACGGGAACAGCACGCGGTTGACCAGGAAGCCCGGGCAGTCATTGACTACGATCGGGTTCTTGCCCATTTTCTTGGCGTAGGCAACGGTAGTGGCCACGGCCAGCTCGCTGGACTTCTCGCCACGGATCACTTCCACCAGCGGCATCATGTGCACCGGGTTGAAGAAGTGCATGCCGACGAAGTTTTCCGGACGCTTGAGGGCCTTGGCCAGCAGCGAGATGGAAATGGTCGAAGTGTTGGACGCCAGGATAGTGTCGTCCTTGACCTGGGCTTCCACTTCAGCCAGTACGGCTTGCTTGACCTTCGGGTTCTCGACCACCGCTTCAACCACCAGGTCGACATGGCCGAAATCACCGTAGGACAGCGTAGGACGAATGCCGTTAAGTACCTCAGCCATCTTCGCAGCGGTCATACGACCTTTGTCCACACGACCGACCAGCAGCTTGGCGGCTTCCGCCAGGCCTTGTTCGATACCGTGCTCGTTGATGTCTTTCATCAGGATCGGCGTGCCTTTGGACGCCGACTGATAGGCGATACCGCCGCCCATGATACCGGCGCCGAGTACGGCAGCCTGTTTCACGTCGCGGGCGATTTCGTCGTAGGCCTTGGCCTTTTTCTTCAGTTCCTGATCGTTCAGGAACAGGCCGATCAGGCTCTGGGCCGCCGAGGTTTTCGCCAGTTTGACGAAGCCCGCCGCTTCCACTTCCAGGGCCTTGTCGCGCCCGAAGTTCGCGGCTTTCTGGATGGTCTTGATCGCTTCAACCGGCGCTGGGTAGTTCGGGCCGGCCTGGCCAGCCACGAAACCCTTGGCGGTTTCGAACGACATCATCTGTTCGATGGCGTTGAGCTTGAGTTTTTCCAGTTTCGGCTGACGCTTGGCCTTGTAGTCAAACTCGCCGCTGATGGCGCCCTTGATCAGGTTCAGTGCGGCTTCGGCCAGCTTGTCCGGAGCGACAACTGCGTCGACGGCACCGACTTTCAGGGCGTCTTCAGCCTTGTTTTCCTTACCGGCGGCGATCCACTCGATGGCATTGTCGGCACCGATCAGGCGCGGCAAACGTACGGTGCCGCCAAAACCTGGGTAGATGCCCAGCTTGACTTCGGGCAGGCCGATCTTGGCAGTGGCGGACATGACGCGGAAGTCTGCCGCCAGGCACATTTCCAGGCCGCCGCCCAACGCGATGCCGTTGATGGCAGCGACGGTCGGTACGTTGAGGTCTTCGAAATCGCTGAAAATCTTGTTGGCTTCGAGGTTGCCAGCCACCAGCTCGGCATCGGGCAGCTTGAAGTTGTCGACGAATTCGGTGATGTCAGCGCCGACGATGAACACGTCCTTGCCGCTGGAAACGATCACGCCCTTGACCGAAGCATCTGCTTTGATGGTGTCTACGGCCTGACGCAATTCATTCAGGGTTAGACGGTTGAACTTGTTGACGGACTCACCCTTGAGGTCGAATTTCAGTTCGACGATGCCACTTTCAAGAGCCTTAACCGTGATGGCTTTACCTTCGTAAATCATCAACTGATCTCCACGATATGGAAGCTGAACAGTACACATTGGACGCTGGCCTATGGGTTGGACATTGATGAAATCGTCAATGTTCACGCCAATCCGCCAGGCACACCCGCCAATGCGATAGTCGGGATTCTGTATGAGTCGTCTGACAGACAAACGCTCAATTCATACGCCCGTTTGATTTGGGTACGCCACCTTCATCCAATTCCGGGCAATTGTCAATCGCTCCAAAGGCTAGGAAAAACGCGACTTTCCAGTCAGTTCAGAACCTCACGCCCACGCCCGCGCATTATCAATATTTGAATATTCACGAAATCAATAATAGAAAAGATGTGGGAAAAGGCTGTACAGAATGAGATATGCGACTAGGCTAGCCGCAACCAACGATTTACCGGCCTGCCTGGCCAACTCCAGCCCGATGATGACTGTCGGGCTTTTTATTGCCTGCGATTCAGGCCAATGCCTTGAGCAGCGCATCGATATCCTTCAACACGCTCGCCTCGCCCTTCTCGCCCCAATACAAGGCGATCATCTGCTTGTCTGCCTCGACCTTGTAGACGTTGGCCGGCAGCGTCGCAAAATGCGGCAACAACTTTTCATCGACGCACACTTCGCGCCATTGATTGACCCACACACCTGGATCCAACTGCCAATAACACCATATCCCCGGCGTGCTGCCGCGTCGTGGCCGACAGTACTGCGCGCAAGGGCTCGGCGGCTCCTGCTTGAGCCAGTGCGGCCACTCCTGGGGCGCCAATTGCATGGCCAGGCCGATACGGCGCGCCTCCATGCGCAGGGCCATGCGCCCGCTCTGGTGGCGCGACGGGCGCAACCATGCCAGGGGGCTCAGCAGCACCACAAGGATTGACACCACTATCCAGACCGTCATATGTGTACTCCCGAATTTACAGATGAGCGGATTTGATCTGACGCAACCCCATCCGCTTGAAAGCAGCCATACTGAATCTATTGCAGTCCCCCTGGAGGAACGCCTCATGCCCTACCAACATATTCTGGTCGCTGTCGATCTGACCGAAGAGTGCGATCCAGTGATCAAGCGCGCGCAGGAATCTGCATTGGCCAATGGTGCGGTGCTGTCGCTGGTGCATATCGTCGAGCCCATGGCCATGGCCTTTGGCGGTGACGTTCCGATGGACCTTTCCCAGTTGCAGCAACAACAATTCGACCAGGCCAAGGAGCGTCTGGACCGCTTGATTCTCAAGTACCCGCACCTGAAAAAGGAAGACTGCCACCTGACCTACGGCCAACCGCGCCAGGAAATCCACCACCTGGCCAAGGAAAAAGGTTGTGATCTGATCGTGGTCGGCAGCCATGGCCGTCATGGGCTCGCATTGCTGCTAGGCTCCACGGCCAACGATGTACTGCATGGTGCGCCATGCGATGTGCTGGCGGTGAAGCTGCTCAAAAGCTCGTAAGACCAGGAGGGGGTTTGCCCCCTCCCACATTTTGAATCGCATTTCATATGAAAAACCCGGTGTTCACCCAAATGAACACCGGGTTTTTCAATGCATTTGGATCAATCAGGCATCCAACTCAGCCCAACGCTCGACCAACACTTCCAGCTCCTGGTTCAGTTTCTCCAGGGAAGCGATGACCTCGGCGGTTTCCGCCGCCGGACGCAGGTAGAACCCCGCGTCAGCCATTTGCGCTTCTACCGCGGCAATCTGCTGTTCCTTGGCGTCGATATCACCCGGCAAGGCTTCCAGCTCACGCTGCAGCTTGTAGCTGAGTTTCTTCTTGGTCGCCGGCGCAGCGTCCTGGGCCGGTGCAGCAGCAGCGACCACCGGGGTCACGACGGCGGAGGTCAAGTCGGCTTTGCCGGACTTGCTCTCGGTCACGCCCAGCAATCGCGGGGAACCGCCCTGGCGCAGCCAGTCCTGGTAACCACCGACGTATTCACGCACCTTGCCCTCACCTTCGAAGACCAGGGTGCTGGTGACCACGTTGTCGAGGAATGCCCGGTCGTGGCTCACCATCAGCACGGTGCCGTTGAAGGTCAGCAGCACTTCTTCCAACAGCTCGAGGGTTTCCACGTCGAGGTCGTTGGTCGGTTCGTCGAGGACCAGCAGGTTGGCCGGCTTGCTGAACAGCTTGGCCAGCAGCAGGCGCGCACGCTCACCACCGGACAAGGCTTTCACCGGGGTACGCGCACGCTGCGGGCTGAACAGGAAGTCGCCCAGGTAGCTGAGCACGTGACGGCTCTGGCCGTCGATATCGATAAAGTCGCGGCCTTCGGCGACGTTGTCGATCACGGTCTTTTCCAGGTCCAACTGATGGCGCAACTGGTCGAAGTAGGCCACGTCGATCCGCGTGCCCTCCTCCACTTTACCGCTGGTCGGCTGCAGGCCGTTGAGCATCAGCTTGAGCAAGGTGGTCTTGCCGGTGCCGTTGGCACCCAGCAGGCCGATACGGTCACCGCGCTGCAGGACCATGGAAAAGTCCTTGATCAGGAACGGGCCGTCCGGGTGATGGAAGCTGACGTTCTCCAGCACCATCACCTGCTTGCCCGACTTGTCAGCGGTGTCCAGCTGGATATTGGCCTTGCCGGTACGCTCGCGACGCTCGCTGCGCTCAACACGCAGGGCTTTAAGGGCGCGTACGCGGCCTTCGTTACGGGTGCGGCGGGCCTTGATGCCCTGGCGGATCCAGACTTCTTCCTGGGCCAGTTTCTTGTCGAACAGCGCGTTGGCGGTTTCTTCGGCGGCCAGCGCGGCTTCCTTGTGCACCAGGAAGCTGGCGTAGTCGCCGTTCCAGTCGATCAGGCCGCCACGGTCCAGTTCCAGGATGCGCGTTGCCAGGTTCTGCAGGAAGGAACGGTCGTGCGTGATGAACAGCACGGCGCCCTGGAATTCCTTGAGGGCTTCTTCCAGCCAGGCAATCGCGCCGATGTCCAAGTGGTTGGTCGGTTCGTCGAGCAGCAGCAGGTCCGGCTCGGACACCAACGCCTGGGCCAGCAGCACGCGACGACGCCAGCCGCCGGACAACTCGGCGAGGGTCTTGTCCGCCGGCAGTTGCAGGCGACTCAGGGT
This sequence comes from Pseudomonas sp. DR208, assembly GCF_019823005.1. Classification (NCBI taxonomy): domain Bacteria; kingdom Pseudomonadati; phylum Pseudomonadota; class Gammaproteobacteria; order Pseudomonadales; family Pseudomonadaceae; genus Pseudomonas; species Pseudomonas sp. DR208. The sequence continues at coordinate 1,953,215 of NZ_CP081944.1, read as the reverse complement.
ACTGTCGACCAACTGCTGCAAGCGCCAGCCATCACGAGCTTCCAGGTCTTGCTGGACGTGCATCAGCTTGTTCAGGTCATCTTCGGTGACACAGTTCTGTGCCAGGTGATGGTATTCGGCGAGCAGTGCGCCAACGCCGTCGAGGCCTTCGGCAACCACGTCGAACACTGTCCGTCCGTCGGCCACCGGCAATTCTTGCGGCAATTCGCCGATCTTGAGGCCCGGCGCGCGCCATACGGAGCCGTCATCGGGCTTCTGATCGCCCTTGACCAGCTTCATCATGCTGGATTTGCCGGTGCCGTTGCGGCCGATGATGCACACCCGCTCACCACGGGCGATCTGCCAGGACACCTTGTCCAACAACGGCATGGCGCCGAAAGCAAGGGACACATCGCTGAATTTGAGCAGGGTCATACGCTTCTCCAAAAACTGGGCGCGCATTCTACCTGAGTTAGGGGCTGAGGCGGCCGGGATTTTCTCAGTCGACATACTCTGAGAGACATTTCCGAGGAACTTGAACGAAGCGGCGGTGAAAGCTTTCATCGGCGTCAGGCAAAAGGCTAAGCTAGGGGCAATCAGTGTCGGCGGCGCCGGCACTTGTCCAGATTCCTCTGCACGGACGTCTCATGCGCAGTCGCCTTTTCAACTTTTTATCTTGTCTGCTTCTTTCCGCCACCGCCGTCCAATCCGCCCAGGCCGTGGACCTCACCACCCAACGTCAATATTACGATGAAGCCAAACGCGCCCTGGCCAAGGGCGATACCGGCCCGTACATGCAATACAGCCAGGCCTTGGCCGACTACCCGCTGACGCCCTACCTGGCCTACGACGAACTGACCGCCCGCCTGAAAACCGCGAGCAACCAGGAAATCGAGCAATTCCTCGCCAAAAACGGCGACCTGCCCCAGGCCAACTGGATGAAACTGCGCTGGTTGCGCTGGCTGGCCGAACGCGGCGACTGGCAGACCTTTGAAAAGTACTACGACTCCAAGCTCAATTTCGTCGAACTGGACTGCCTGCACGGCCAGTACCAGCTCACCCATAATCTGAAGGCCGAAGGCTACAAGACCGCCGAAAAACTCTGGATGACCGGCAAGTCTCAACCGGCTGCCTGCGATGTCACCTTTGGCCAATGGGCGGCTGACGGCCAACTCACCGAACAGAAGATCTGGGACCGCGCCAAGCTCGCCGCCGAAGCACGCAACTACGCGCTGGCCAACAGCCTGGTAAAAACCCTGCGCACGCTGGGCCCTCAAGGCCGCCTGATGGTCGACGTGGCGCAAAAGCCGGACATGCTCAGTGACCCATCGCGCTTCCTGCCGGCCACCGAGGCCATGTCTGACGCCGTGGGCCTGGGCCTGCGTCGCCTGGCACGCCAGGACCCGGACAAGGCCATGGCCCTGCTCGATGGCTACGCCAGCAGCATGCACTTCTCCCGTGACGAAAAAGTGTCGATCGCCCGGGAAATCGGTCTCACCCTGGCCAAGCGCTATGACCCGCGCGCGCTGGAGGTGATGACCAAGTACGATCCCGAGTTGCGCGACAACACTGTGTCCGAGTGGCGCCTGCGCCTGCTGCTGCGCCTGGCCCGCTGGGAAGACGCCTACCAGTTGACCCGCAAACTGCCACAAGACCTGGCCACCACCAACCGCTGGCGCTACTGGCAGGCCCGCAGCCTGGAACTGGCCGAGCCGAAGAACCCGCAAGCGCTGGTCCTGTACAAGCACCTGGCGCAGGAGCGTGACTTCTATGGGTTCCTGGCCGCTGATCGCTCCAAGGCGCCGTACCAGTTGAAGAACAAACCGTTGCTGATGAGCCAGGCGCTGGTCAACAAGGTGCGCAATACCCCGGGCGTGCGCCGTGCACTGGAGTTCTACGCACGTGGCCAGGTGGTGGATGGCCGCCGTGAGTGGTACCACGTCAGCCGTCACTTCAACCGTGACGAAATGGTCGCCCAGGCCAAGCTGGCCTACGACATGAAGTGGTACTTCCCGGCCATCCGCACCATCAGCCAGGCGCAGTACTGGGACGACCTGGACATCCGCTTCCCGATGGCCCACCGCGATACCCTGGTGCGTGAAGCCAAGGTGCGCGGCCTGCATTCCAGCTGGGTGTTCGCAATCACTCGCCAGGAAAGCGCCTTCATGGACGACGCCCGCTCCGGCGTCGGCGCCAGCGGCCTGATGCAACTGATGCCCGGCACCGCCAAGGAAACCGCACGCAAGTTCAGCATCCCCCTGGCCTCCCCGGCCCAGGTGCTGGACCCGGATAAAAACATCCAGCTCGGCGCCGCCTACCTGAGCCAGGTGCACAGCCAGTTCAACGGCAACCGCGTGCTCGCCTCCGCCGCCTACAACGCCGGACCGGGTCGCGTACGCCAGTGGCTGCGCGGCGCCGATCACCTGAGTTTCGATGTGTGGGTGGAGAGCATCCCGTTCGACGAAACCCGTCAGTATGTGCAGAACGTGCTGTCTTATTCGGTGATCTACGGGCAGAAGCTCAACTCACCGCAACCGCTGGTGGATTGGCATGAGCGGTATTTCGATGATCAGTGACACCATCGCCTGAGGAGTGAGCGGGCATTTGTGGCGAGCGGGCTTGCCCCGCGTTGGAGTGCGCAGCGCTCCCAATCCAGGCGACGTTTGGGGGCTGCTACGCAGCCCAACGCGGGGCAAGCCCGCTCGCCACAACAAGCCTGTTCATCACAATAAGCCCGTTCACCACATAGGCCGCGCTAGCTGTCGCTTTTCGCGACCTCATCATTGAACTGCAACGCCGCCAACCTTGCATACAACGCATTGCTCGCAATCAACTGCTGATGCGTCCCCACTGCCACCAGCTTGCCCTGGTCCATCACGGCAATGCGGTCGGCGTTCTTCACCGTGGCCAGTCGATGGGCGATCACGAGGGTGGTGCGCCCTTGCATCAGTTGCGGCAGCGCTTGCTGGATCAGGTGTTCACTCTGGGCATCGAGGGCGCTGGTGGCTTCGTCCAGCAGCAGGATCGGTGCGTCCACCAGCAAGGCGCGGGCGATGGCCAGGCGCTGGCGTTGACCGCCGGAGAGGCCCATGCCGCCGTCGCCCAGGTGGGTCTGGTAGCCGTCGGGCATTTGCAGGATGAAATCGTGGGCGTGGGCAATGCGCGCCGCCGCTTCGACCAGTTCCTGGGTGGCCGTCGGGTTGCCATAGCGGATGTTCTCTTCGACGCTGCCAAAGAACAGCGCCGGGCTCTGGGACACCAGGGCGAAGTGGCGGCGCAGGTCCATGGGGTCGAGTTCGGTCAGAGAGTGGCCTTCAATCAGGATTCGGCCTTGCTGGGGGTCGTAGAAGCGCAACAGCAGGTCGAAGATCGTCGATTTGCCCGCACCGGATGGGCCGACCAACGCCAGGGTTTCACCAGGATTGATGGTCAGGTTCAGGCCGTCGATGGCGTAGCTGTCCGGCCGTGAAGGGTAGGAAAAACGCAGGTCCTGCAGTTCCATGCGCCCGCTGACCCGGGCCGGCAGTTGGACAGTACCGGCGACCGGCGCCTGGATGTCGTTGCTCGACTGCAGCAACTCGCCAATGCGCTCGGCGGCTCCGGCGGCACGTTGCAGTTCGCCCAGCACCTCGCTGAGGGTGCCGACCGCACTGCCGACGATCAGGCTGTAGAACACAAACGCCGCCAGTTCACCGCCGGAAATGCGCCCGCTGATCACGTCCATGCCGCCGACCCACAACATCACGCCCACGGCACCGAGTACCAGCATGATCACCAGGGTAATCAGCCAGGCCCGCTGGGTGATGCGCTTGCGTGCGGTGGTGAAGGCGTCTTCCACGGTGACGGCGAAGCGCTGTTCGTCCTGCACCTGGTGGTTGTACGCCTGCACGGTCTTGATCTGGCCGAGGGTCTCGGACACATAGCTGCCCACATCGGCGATGCGGTCCTGGCTCTGACGCGACAGACTGCGCACGCGACGGCCGAAGATCAGGATCGGCGCCAGCACCAGCGGCAGCGCCACCACCACGATGCTGGTGAGCTTGGGATTCGTGACAAACAGCAGCACGATACCGCCGATGACCATCAAGGCATTGCGCAGGAACAACGACAGTGAGGAACCAATCACCGATTGCAGCAGCGTGGTATCAGTGGTCAGCCGCGACTGGATTTCCGAACTGCGGTTGTTCTCATAGAAGCCCGGATGCAGGTAGATCAGGTGGTTGAACACCTGCCGGCGGATATCCGCGACCACCCGTTCGCCGATCCACGACACCAGGTAGAACCGCGCAAAGGTGCCGACCGCCAGGCCCAGCACCAGGATCATGAACAGCCCGATGGACTGGTTGAGCAGGTGCGGTGACTGCGTCATGAACCCCTGGTCCACCAGCAGGCGGATGCCCTGCCCCATGGACAAGGTGATACCAGCCGTGACGATCAGCGCCAACAGGGCGCCAAGCGCCTGCCAGCGGTAGGGCGCGATGAAGCGACTGGCCAGGCGAATGGCACGGCGTTGGCGAACAGAGAACATGGAGGGCATCACCGATAAGGAGTCTGTATATGTACATGGGGGGAACTTGGGCGAATAGCAATGAGTCAGGTTAATTATGCCCGCCGATGCTGATCCCTAGAGGCTATCGGTCTAACCCCCGGCTGGAAATATGTATCGGTTTCTGGTGGACTGGGAGTGCGTACCGCTGACCTGGCAGGGAGTTGTAACAGCCCGGTCACGCGCGGGTTTTAGAATAGGTACACAACCTGATGAGGAGACAGGCCATGACCTTGCAGAACAGCAGCGATGCCAAGATTGAAGTGATCCGCCAGCCGCAGCAGTTGCCTTGCTCGTACATCGATGCCCAGGGCCGCGAAGTGCAGATCACCGAAAAGATGATCCAGCAAGCGTGCAGCGAACTGGAACAGCGACTGGTCAAGCCTGCACAGCAAGGCTGAAGCGCCCACGCTCGTTAAAACCCGGCCCTGGTGGCCGGGTTTTTTATCGGGTATCTAAACCGCTACTGCGCCCAACGCGGACACGATGTTGGACAACACCGCCGACTCACCCTGGATGCGCACCTTCAAACCATCGATCTCGCGGCGCTCGGGGTAGTGCTTGCGCAGCAGGTCAAACGCCTTGCGCTGCTCGTCCACCGTTCCTACGAGGCTGCGACGGAAATCCGCATCATCCCGGCGTGGGTCGTACACGCTGCGGCACAGGGTCGCCAGTGCCCACGCGGGGTCGGTGGAAGCATTCAACTGCACCTCGGCCAACCATGGCGGCGGCAGCAGGTCACTCAAGTGAATGCTCGGTTCCTGGCCCAGGTGCGCGCAGAACGCCTGATAGATCTGCGCCGTGCCGCGCTGCTTGCCGTCCAGGCTGTAGCCGGCGATATGCGGCGTGGCCAATACGCACAGGTCAGCCAGGTCGACGTCCACCTGCGGCTCGCCCTCCCACACATCCAGCACCGCCTGCAGGTCTTCGCGGTCCAGCAGCACCTCGCGCAGGGCGGCATTGTCGACCACCGGGCCACGGCTGGCGTTGATCAGCCAGGTGCCAGGCTTGAGCTGCTCAAGACGCTGGCGGTCGAACAGGTGCCAGGTGGAGCCGTTGCCGGACTTGGTCAGCGGGGTGTGCAGGCTGATCACGTCGCATTGCTCGATGATCTGCGCCAGGCTGACGTAATCGCCGTCTTCGGCGATTTGCCGGGGCGGGTCGCAGACCAGCACGTTCCAGCCCAGGGCCTTGAGTACCTTGACCAGTCGCCCGCCGACTTCACCGGCACCCACTACGCCATAGGTGCGCTGGTTGAGGTCAGCGCCCTCGATCTCGGCCAGGGTCTGCAGGCTGCCCAGCACATAGTCCACCACACCGCGGGCGTTACAGCCGGGGGCGCTGGACCATTGGATGCCGGCCTGCTGGAAGTAGTCGAGGTCCAGGTGATCGGTGCCGATGGTGCAAGTGCCGACAAAGCGCACGTTCGTGCCATCGAGCAAGGCACGGTTGACGTTGGTCACCGAGCGCACCAACAACACGTCGGCCTGCTCGACCGTCGCACGGTCGATGGAACGGCCAGGCACACGGCGAATCTCGCCGAAACCCTGGAAGAAGGCATCGAGCAGCGGAATATTTTCGTCGGCAACAATCAGCATGGCAGGCTCCTTAGGCGGACCCGCAGTGTACAGGGATCGCAGCCCTCGCTTACAAATCGCTAACACAGGTTTTTTCCTGACCGATGCGTCAGCGCGTAGAATCCGCCGTCCTGCGCTTCCTTCGACTGGACACCTGCACGTGAACACTGCCGCCGCCCCCCTTACCCGCCCCGCCCGCATCCGCCGGGAAGTGCGCGGCCTGCTGACGCTCGCCCTGCCGATCATGATCGGCCAACTGGCCACCACGGCGATGAGCTTTGTCGATGCGGTGATGGCCGGACGCGTCAGCCCCCAAGACCTGGCGGCGGTGGGCCTGGGCAACTCGATCTGGATTCCGGTGTACCTCTTGATGACCGGCACACTGCTGGCCACCACGCCCAAAGTCGCCCAGCGCTACGGTGCCGGACAGTTCAGCGAGATCGGCCCGCTGGTGCGTCAATCACTGTGGCTGGCGCTGGTGGTGGGTATCACGGCAGCGCTGTTGCTGCTCTGCGCCGAGCCTATCCTGCATGCCATGAAGGTCGAACCCGACCTGATCAAACCGTCCATGGGCTACCTGCATGGCATCGCCGCGGGCATGCCGGCCATCGCGTTCTACTACGTATTGCGCTGCTTCAGTGATGGCCTGGGCCGCACCCGGCCCAGCATGGTCATGGGCCTGTGTGGTTTGGCGCTGAACATTCCACTGAACTACATCTTCATCTACGGCCACCTGGGCGTACCGGCCATGGGCGGCGTGGGCTGCGGCTGGGCCACGGCCATTGCGATGTGGGTGATGATGCTCGGCCTGGCCGGCTGGACCCGCTGGGGACCGGCCTACCAGAGCAGCGAACTGTTCAAGCGTTTCGACTGGCCGCAGTGGGCGGTGATCCAGCGCGTGCTCGGGATTGGCTTGCCGATTGGCGTCGCGATCTTTGCCGAATCGAGCATTTTTGCGGTCATCGCCCTGCTGATCGGCAGCCTCGGTGCTACGGTGGTCTCGGGCCATCAGATCGCGCTGAACGTCAGCTCGCTGGTGTTCATGATTCCCTACTCCCTGAGCATGGCCGTGACAGTGCGTGTCGGCCAGGCCCTGGGCCGTGGGGAACCGCGTGAAGCGCGTTTTGCCGCAGGGGTCGGCATGGGCACGGCGCTGGCCTACGCCTGCCTGTCCTGCAGCCTGATGTTGCTGCTTCGCGAACAGATTGCCGCGATCTACACCCCGGACCCGATCGTCATCCACCTGGCATCCACACTGATCGTGTTTTCAGCGCTGTTCCAATTCAGTGATTCGATCCAGGTCACTGCTGCCGGTGCCTTGCGTGGCTACCAGGACACCCGTGTCACCATGGTGCTGACCTTGTTCGCCTACTGGGGGGTGGGCCTGCCGGTGGGTTACGCCCTGGGCCTGACCGACTGGCTCGGCGAACCGAGCGGCCCGAGCGGCTTGTGGCAGGGGCTGATCGTGGGCCTGAGCTGCGCCGCGGGGATGCTGCTGGTGCGTCTGGCGCGCAGTGCACGCCGGCGCATCCGCGCAGAAAAAGCGCAGGGTTAAGCAGACTTCTTGCGGATCCAGTACAGGTACGTACCCGCCTGTTCCTGCTGATCCACCAGTTCGTGGTCCAGGAACACGCAGAACTTGGGGATATCGCGACGCGTGGACGGGTCTGTCGCGATCACCTTGAGCAGGCCGCCGGGCGGCAGGTCGCGGATGTGCTGGTGCAGCATCATCACCGGCTCCGGGCAGTTGAGGCCGGTGGCGTCGAGGGTGGCGTCGACGGGCAAATCGAGGTTCATACATCACTCCTGAAACGGATGCCGCTCCAAAGGTGGGAGCGGGCTTGCCCGCGAAGACACGGGCACATTCAACATTAGTTTCGACTGTTATACCGCTTTCGCGGGCAAGCCCGCTCCCACAGGGGTCCTGTGGTGATTTCAACTGTTCAGCGAGCCTTGGGTTTCTTCGCTGTTTCCAATCGACGCAAATGGCAGGTCACTTCCTCACGGTCGTGGTACAGCTGCTTGCAGCCGATCTCCACGCGAATGCCACGCGCCTTGAAGCCGTCCTCGATGCGCTCCAGCAAACGCTTCACTTCGGCGTAGCGCTGCTTCATCGGCAACTTCAGGTTGACCACCGCCTCGCGGCAATGCCCTTCGCCGATCCAGGTTTCCAGCAGCGCGGCGTTACGCGCCGGCTTCTCGACGATGTCGCAGACCATCCAGTCCACCGGCTGTTTGGGCACGAAGGTGAAGCCGTCGGCCATCAGGTGCTGGACCAGGCCGGTGTCCATCAGGCTTTCGGCCATGGGGCCGTTGTCGATGGCGGTCACCAGCATGCCGCGGTTGACCAGTTGCCAGGTCCAGCCGCCTGGCGCCGCGCCGAGGTCGACACCGGTCATGTCGCCGTGCAGGCGCTCGTCCCACTGGTCGCGGGGGATGAAATGGTGCCAGGCTTCTTCCAGCTTCAGGGTCGAGCGGCTGGGCGCCTCGCGGGGGAACTTGAGGCGCGGGATGCCCATCGGCCACATCGCCGAGTTATTCGACTCGGCCAGGCCCATGAACACTTCGCGGCCGCTCTTGAAGGTCAGTAGCAGGCGCGGTTTGCTCGGGTCGTCCACCAACTTGCCAGCGTTGAGCAGCGCCTTGCGCAAGTGCACTTCGAATTTCTTGCAGAAGTTCGACAGCTCCTTGCCGTCGTTGGTATCGACCATCTCCAGCCACAGGCTGCCGCACACCGGGAAGTCGCGCAGGTGGGCGAGGATCACGCTGATGCGGTCGGTTTCCGGCAGGTCGATGAATACCCCGCGCGCCCACTGCCTGGGGAAGATCAGCTCGGCAAAGCGCTGGCCGTGCATCAAGCGCTGGGCGCCGTCTTCTTCGGTGCAGACGAATTCGGCGCAGGCGCTGCCGGTCTTGGCCTTGGCGTAGCCGGAAACGTTCAGGCGCGCGGCGTGTTCCGCGATCTCGGAACAGACTTCGCCTTCAAAACCCGGGCGGCAGTGCATAAAAAGGGTGTTCATTGAATCTCCTGGCAACTGGCTTGCGCTATCGCAATACCTGTCATGAAAACCCGCGCATGATAACGGAGTTCGGAACCTTGGACTTAACGATAGAGTCCAGTTATTAGCCTGCTAATGAAAACAGGGCTAAGTTGATAGCTCTGTTCGTCCCGTCGGGTCCGTAGCCGTGCGGACCATAAGGAGTTGTGTCATGTCATCGCTTGATAGCCTGAGAACCCTTAAAACACTGCAAATCGACAACAAGACCTATCACTACTTCAGTTTGCCCGAGGCCGCCAAGAGCCTGGGTGACCTCGACAAGCTGCCGATGTCGCTCAAGGTGCTGCTGGAAAACCTGCTGCGCTGGGAAGACGACAAGACCGTCACCGGCGCCGACCTCAAGGCCATTGCCGCGTGGCTCAAGGAACGTCAGTCCGACCGCGAGATCCAGTACCGCCCGGCCCGGGTATTGATGCAAGACTTCACCGGCGTACCCGCCGTGGTCGACCTGGCCGCCATGCGCGCCGCCGTGGCCAAGGCCGGGGGCGACCCGCAGCGCATCAACCCGCTCTCCCCCGTGGACCTGGTGATCGACCACTCGGTGATGGTCGACAAGTTCGGCAGCACCAGTGCCTTTGAGCAGAACGTCGACATCGAGATGCAGCGCAACGGCGAACGCTACGCCTTCCTGCGCTGGGGCCAGAGCGCCTTCGACAACTTCAGCGTGGTGCCGCCGGGCACCGGCATCTGCCACCAGGTCAACCTCGAATACCTGGGCCGCACGGTGTGGACCAAAGACGAAGACGGCCGCACCTATGCCTTCCCGGACACCCTGGTCGGCACCGACTCCCACACCACCATGATCAACGGCCTTGGCGTACTCGGCTGGGGCGTGGGCGGGATCGAGGCGGAAGCGGCGATGCTCGGCCAACCGGTGTCGATGCTGATCCCGGAAGTGATCGGCTTCAAGCTCACCGGCAAATTGAAGGAAGGCATCACCGCCACCGACCTGGTGCTGACGGTGACCCAGATGCTGCGCAAAAAGGGCGTGGTGGGCAAGTTCGTCGAGTTCTACGGCGACGGCCTGGCCGACCTGCCGTTGGCCGACCGCGCCACCATCGCCAACATGGCCCCGGAATACGGCGCCACCTGCGGCTTTTTCCCGGTGGATGAGGTGACGTTGGACTACCTGCGCCTGTCCGGGCGCCCGGCAGAAACCGTGAAGTTGGTCGAGGCGTACACCAAAGCCCAGGGCCTGTGGCGCAACGCCGGCCAGGAACCGGTGTTCACCGACAGCCTGGCCCTCGACATGGGCAGCGTCGAAGCCAGCCTGGCCGGGCCGAAGCGCCCACAGGACCGCGTAGCCCTGCCGAATGTGGGCCAGGCCTTCAGCGATTTCCTCGACCTGCAATTCAAACCCACTACCAAGGAAGAAGGTCGCCTGGAAAGCGAAGGCGGCGGCGGCGTGGCCGTGGGCAATGCCGACCTGGTGGGCGAAGCCGACTACGAATACGACGGCCAGACCTATCGCCTGAAAAACGGCGCGGTGGTGATCGCCGCGATCACCTCCTGCACCAACACCTCCAACCCTAGCGTGATGATGGCCGCCGGGCTGGTGGCGAAAAAGGCCGTGGAAAAGGGCCTGACCCGCAAGCCCTGGGTGAAAACCTCGCTGGCCCCCGGCTCCAAGGTGGTCACCGACTACTACAAGGCCGCCGGCCTGACCCAGTACCTGGACACGCTCGGCTTCGACCTGGTCGGCTATGGCTGCACCACCTGCATCGGCAACTCCGGACCATTACCGGAGCCGATTGAAAAAGCCATCCAGAAGGCGGACCTCGCGGTGGCATCGGTGCTGTCCGGCAACCGCAACTTCGAGGGCCGTGTGCACCCACTGGTGAAAACCAACTGGTTGGCGTCACCACCACTGGTCGTCGCTTATGCCCTGGCCGGCACCGTGCGCATCGATATCAGCAGCGAACCGCTGGGTAACGACCAGCAAGGCAACCCGGTGTACCTCAAGGACATCTGGCCGAGCAGCAAAGAAATCGCCGACGCCGTGGCGCAGGTCAGCACCGGCATGTTCCACAAGGAATACGCCGAGGTGTTTGCCGGTGACGCGCAATGGCAAGCGATTGAAGTGCCACAGGCCGCCACTTACGTGTGGCAGAAGGACTCCACCTACATCCAGCACCCGCCGTTCTTCGATGATATTGCCGGCCCCCTGCCGGTGATCAAAGACGTCAAGGGCGCCAATGTGCTGGCCCTGTTGGGCGATTCGGTGACCACCGACCACATCTCCCCCGCCGGCAATATCAAGACCGACAGCCCCGCCGGCCGTTACCTGCGCGAACAAGGCGTGGAGCCTCGCGACTTCAACTCCTACGGCTCACGCCGTGGCAACCATGAAGTGATGATGCGCGGCACCTTTGCCAACATCCGTATCCGCAATGAAATGCTCGGCGGTGAGGAAGGCGGCAATACGCTGTACATCCCAACCGGCGAGAAAATGCCGATCTACGACGCCTCGATGAAATACCAGGCGTCGGGCACGCCGCTGGTGGTGATCGCCGGCCAGGAATACGGCACCGGCTCCAGCCGCGACTGGGCGGCCAAGGGCACCAACCTGCTGGGGGTCAAGGCGGTGATCGCCGAAAGTTTCGAGCGTATCCACCGCTCCAACCTGGTGGGCATGGGCGTGTTGCCATTGCAGTTCAAGCTGGACCAGAACCGCAAGTCGCTCAAGCTGACCGGCAAGGAGAAAATCGACATTCTCGGGCTGAGCGATGTGGAGATCGTGCCGCGCATGAACCTGACGCTGGTGATTACGCGGGAGGATGGCAGTACGGAGAAGGTTGAAGTGTTGTGCCGGATCGATACGTTGAATGAAGTGGAGTACTTCAAGTCGGGTGGCATCCTGCACTATGTGCTGCGCCAGTTGATCGCCAGCTAAAGATCAAATGTGATCAAATGTGGGAGGGGCAAGTCGAACCGTCGCACCGCCCCTCCCACATTTTGACCGCGTTAACGTTTCAAATCAGCCGAACAACCACTTCCACAGCAGCACCAGCACGACTACAGCCAACACCGGCCGCGCAATGCGGTAAGCCTTCGGATGCTTGCGCTTCCACTGCTTGACCACGCCGCTGAACTTGTCGCTGAAGGTCTTGCTCCAGGCATACGCCTGGTTGATCCCACCCACGCGCTCGTCATCCAGGTTCTGCGGCGCAGTCGCGCGGCCCAACTGCTTGCTGACCCAGCGATTGACCCGGGTCATCAGGCGGTTACTCAGCGGTCGCTCGATGTCGCAGAACAGGATCACGCGGGTCTGTTCGGTTTCGTTCTTGACCCAGTGCACGTAGGTTTCGTCGAACATCACGTCTTCACCGTCGCGCCAGGCATAGACCTGGCCGTCGACGAAGATGCGGCAGTCGTCGGAGTTCGGCGTGGAAAGGCCCAGGTGGTAACGCAGGGAACCGGCAAACGGGTCGCGGTGCGGGTTGAGGTGGCTGCCGCCCGGCAACAGCGCGAACATCGCGCCTTTCACATTGGGAATGCTGCTCACCAAGGCCACGGTTCTGGGGCACAGCGCCTCGGCCGATGGCAGCGGTTTGTCGTACCACTTGAGGTAGAAACGCTTCCAGCCCTTCTTGAAAAACGAGCCAAAACCGGCGTCGTTGTTCTTTTCGGCGGCGCGGATGTAGCCCTCGTCGAACAGGTGCATGGCCTCTTCGCGAATCACTTCCCAGTTGTCCTTGAGCACGTCCAGTTCCGGGAACTTGCTGCGATCCAGGTACGGCTTGGACGGCACGGCCGAGAACAGGTACATCAAGGCGTTATACGGGGCGAACAGCGCCGAATGGTTGACGAACTGGCGCAACATCGGCAAACGCGCCTTGCCGCGCAGGTGCACATACAGCGTGCTGCCGATAAACAACGCCAGCACCGACAGCTTGGCGGCCAAAGAAAAGGTCATGCAGCAACTCCTGGAAATAAGCGCCTGGCCAACAGCAGACGTAGCAGCCGGCCATGATAAACAGTTGGGCCAGTATGCAGAAGGCCTAAGGTATTGGCGCTGACATACATCAAGCCTGGTTTTCCTGATCGGTAAACAAATCGCTGAACAGCATGCTCGACAGGTAACGCTCACCGGAGTCCGGCAGGATCACCACGATGGTCTTGCCCTGCATTTCCGGCTTCTCGGCCAGGCGCACGGCCACGGCCATCGCCGCGCCGCAGGAGATACCGCACAGAATCCCCTCCTCCTGCATCAGGCGCAGGGCCATGGCCTTGGATTCGTCGTCGGTCACCAGCTCCACACGGTCAACCATCGACAGGTCAAGGTTCTTCGGCACAAACCCGGCGCCGATGCCCTGTATCTTGTGCGGGCTGGGCTTGATCTCTTCACCGGCCAGGGCCTGGGTGATCACCGGGGAGACCATCGGCTCGACCGCCACCGACAGGATCGGCTTGCCCGCGATGTTCTTGATATAGCGCGACACCCCGGTGATGGTGCCACCGGTGCCCACGCCCGCCACCAGCACGTCCACGGCGCCATCGGTGTCATTCCAGATTTCCGGACCGGTGGTTTTCTCGTGGATCGCCGGATTCGCCGGGTTTTCGAACTGAGCCGGCATAAAGTAGGTGCCCGGATCGCTGGCGACGATTTCGCCGGCCTTTTCGATTGCGCCCTTCATGCCCTTGGCCGGCTCGGTCAGCACCAATTCAGCGCCGAGGGCCTTGAGCACCTTGCGACGCTCGATGCTCATGGATGCCGGCATGGTCAGCAGCAACTTGTAGCCACGGGCAGCGGCGACAAATGCCAGGCCGATGCCGGTGTTGCCGGAGGTGGGTTCGACGATGGTCATGCCCGGCTTGAGTTTGCCGCTGCTTTCGGCGTCCCAGATCATGTTGGCGCCAATGCGGCACTTCACCGAGTAGCCCGGGTTACGTCCTTCGATCTTGGCCAGGATGGTCACGCCACGCGGTGCGATCCGGTTGATCTGCACCAGGGGCGTATTACCGATGGAGTGCGCGTTGTCTGCAAAGATGCGGCTCATGACGGGTCCTATTGGCGGTATTCAGGAAGGCAACAAGGGTATGCCTCGTGCTGCAAAGCGTCCAGTCGGAGGAACGTTGCGCCCATCGCAAGAGTCCATCCCCTATACGGACAGAGGATCCCTCCCATGAAACGTCGCTACAGCTGGCCACTATGGACCGTTGCCGGAGTACTGGTGGTACTGGTCGCCTTGAGCATTGCCCTGCCCTATCTGGTGCGCAATTACCTGAATGACAAGCTCGCTGACATGGGCGACTATCGCGGCCACGTCACCGACGTCGACCTGGCCCTGTGGCGTGGCGCCTACAAGATCAACGGTTTGGAGATCATCAAGGTCGACGGCAAGGTGCCAGTACCGTTCGTCAAGGCGCCGCTGATCGACCTGGCAGTGAGCTGGCACTCGTTGTGGTACGACCATGCGGTAGTGGCCAAGGTGCTGTTCATCAACCCTGAGGTGAACTTCGTCGACGGCGGCGCCAACAAGCAGGCCTCCCAGACCGGTAAAGGCACTGACTGGCGCGAGCAGTTGAGCAAGCTGGCGCCCATCACCCTCGATGAAGTGCGCATCGAAGAGGGCAAGATTGCCTTCCACAACTTCAGCTCCAAACCACCGGTCAATCTCAATGCAACGTCGGTCAACGCCAGCTTCTATAACCTGACCAACGTGGTCGACGTCAAGGGCAAGCGCGATGCCCGCTTCGACGGCAAGGCCCTGCTCCAGGGCCAGGCGCCGCTGGAAGCCAGCGCCACTTTCGACCCGCTGAGCAACTTTGAAAACTTCGAATTCCGCTTCCGCGCCAAGGACCTGCAGCTCAAGCGCATGAATGACTTCGCCTCGGCCTATGGCAAGTTCGACTTCAAGGCCGGCACCGGTGATGTGGTGATCGAAGCCCAGGCGGATAACGGCCAGTTGACCGGCTATATCAAGCCGCTGCTGCGCGATGTCGAAGTGTTCGACTGGCAGCAGGACGTGGAAAACAAAGACAAGAACATCTTCCGCTCGATCTGGGAAGCCGTGGTCGGCGCCAGCGAAACCGTGCTGAAAAACCAGCACAAAAACCAGTTTGCCACCCGTGTCGAACTCAGTGGCAGCGTGCACCAGCAGAATGTCAGCGCGTTCTCGGCGTTTTTGGCGATTTTGCGCAATGGGTTTATCCAGGCGTTCAATGCGCGGTATGAACAGCCCAAACCTTCGGCGGATTGAATGTGACCGGTCATTCAGAGACTGAATATTCCACCTGCGTTCACAGTCGCCGGGGCTGCGCGGTATAGTCCCGGCATTGATGAATGCGAGGAAGCACCGATGAAGTTCGAAGGCACCCAGGCCTATGTGGCTACCGATGACCTGAAACTGGCCGTCAACGCCGCCATCACCCTGGAACGGCCGCTGCTGGTCAAGGGCGAACCGGGCACCGGCAAGACCATGCTCGCCGAGCAACTGGCCGAGTCCTTCGGTGCCAGGCTGATTACCTGGCACATCAAGTCCACCACCAAGGCCCATCAGGGCCTGTACGAGTACGACGCGGTAAGCCGTCTGCGCGACTCGCAACTGGGCGTGGACAAGGTGCACGACGTGCGCAACTACCTGAAGAAGGGCAAGCTCTGGGAGGCCTTCGAATCCGAAGAGCGGGTGATCCTGCTGATCGACGAAATCGACAAGGCCGACATCGAGTTCCCCAACGACTTGCTGCAAGAACTCGACAAGATGGAGTTCTACGTCTACGAAATCGACGAGACCATCAAGGCCAAGAAACGCCCGATCATCATCATTACCTCCAACAACGAAAAAGAACTGCCGGACGCGTTCCTGCGCCGCTGCTTCTTCCACTACATCGCTTTCCCCGACCGCACCACCCTGCAGAAGATCGTGGATGTGCACTACCCGGACATCAAGAAAGACCTGGTCAGCGAAGCGCTCGACGTGTTCTTCGACGTGCGCAAAGTACCCGGCCTGAAGAAAAAGCCCTCCACCTCCGAACTGGTCGACTGGCTCAAGCTGCTGATGGCCGACAACATCGGCGAAGCGGTGCTGCGCGAGCGCGACCCGACCAAGGCCATCCCGCCGCTGGCCGGTGCGTTGGTGAAGAACGAGCAAGACGTGCAGTTGCTGGAACGTCTGGCGTTCATGAGCCGTCGCGGTAATCGCTGATGTTGCTCAACCTGTTCAACGAGATGCGCGCGGCCAAGGTGCCGGTGTCGGTGCGCGAGCTGCTTGACCTTATCAATGCGCTGAAGCAGCGCGTGACCTTTGCCGACATGGACGAGTTCTACTACCTGGCCCGGGCGATCCTGGTCAAGGATGAACGGCATTTCGACAAGTTCGACCGGGCCTTCGGTGCCTATTTCAACGGCCTGGAAAAGCTCGACGACCACCTGCAGGCGTTGATCCCCGAAGAGTGGCTGCGCAAGGAGTTCGAACGCTCGCTGACCGATGAGGAACGTGCGCAGATCCAGTCCCTCGGCGGCCTCGACAAGCTCATCGAGGAATTCAAGAAGCGCCTGGAAGAACAGAAAGAGCGCCATGCCGGCGGCAACAAGTGGATCGGCACCGGTGGCACCAGCCCGTTTGGTTCCGGCGGCTATAACCCCGAAGGCATTCGCGTCGGCGATGCCGGCAAGCGCCAGGGCAAGGCCGTCAAGGTGTGGGACCAGCGCGAGTACAAGAACCTCGATGACCAAGTGGAACTGGGCACGCGCAACATCAAGGTCGCCCTGCGCCGCCTGCGCAAATTTGCGCGCCAGGGCGCGGCGGAAGAGCTGGATATCGACGGCACCATCGACCACACCGCCCGCGACGCCGGCTTGCTGAATATCCAGATGCGCCCGGAGCGGCGCAACACCATCAAGCTGCTGTTGCTGTTCGATATCGGCGGTTCGATGGACGCCCATGTGAAGATCTGCGAAGAACTGTTCTCTGCGTGCAAGACCGAGTTCAAGCACCTGGAGTACTTCTACTTCCACAACTTCGTGTACGAATCAGTGTGGAAGAACAACCAGCGCCGCACCTCGGAACGCACCTCGACCCAGGACCTGCTGCACAAATACGGCGCGGATTACAAAGTGATCTTTATCGGCGATGCCTCGATGGCACCGTATGAGATCACCCAGGCCGGCGGCAGCGTCGAGCATTGGAACGAGGAGCCTGGGTATGTGTGGATGCAGCGCTTCATGGCCAAGTACAAGAAGCTGATCTGGATCAACCCGTATCCCAAGGACACTTGGGGGTATACGGCGTCAACGGGGATTGTGCGGGAGTTGGTGGAAGATCAGATGTATCCGCTGACCTTGCGCGGGCTTGAAGAAGGGATGCGCTTCCTCTCCAAATAAACGCCTCCCCTAATACTGTAGGAGATCCAATGTGGGAGGGGGCTTGCCCCCTCCCACATTTTGACCTCAGTGTTTTTCAGGTCGTGGTGAACCGCTTCAGAAAGTCGATGTGCTGCTGGTGGGCTGTCTGTTGTACCACCGGCGCCAACCGCACCGTCTCCCCCGGCAAGCATTGCGCCAGCCGCGCCAGCGACAACGGCGTCAATGCACCCAGGCGCGGATAGCCACCGATGGTCTGTCGATCATTGAGCAACACGATCGGCTGCCCATCCGGCGGAACCTGGATCGCGCCCAGCGGAATGCCTTCGGAAATCAGCGACGGTCCCTGGTATTGCAACGGCGCGCCCAGCAGGCGCATACCCATGCGGTCGGCGCGGCTGTCGAGGGCCCATGCGGTGTTGAAGGCGTCGAATAGGCTCTGGCCGCTGAATTGGCCAATCTGTGCGCCAACGATCACATCCAACGGTTTACCGGGTTGCAAATCCGGTGCACTCAGCACCTTCATTGCACCACCTGTACCGGAGTAGACCAAGCGCCCTCCTTCGGCCAACGCCTTGCCGAAACCGTCCACCCCGCCCAACTCTTCACGCACAACCGTGGCGCAACTGCCAAGCACAGCCGGCGCATCAAAGCCGCCCGGTGCCGCAAGATAGGCTCGCGCACCGCTGAACGGCTGGGTGAAGCGCAAACGCTGGCCCTTTTGCAGGATAAAACTGCGGCCCGGGCTGATGGCGCGTTCATCGATGTACGCGCCCAGGTCTGCACCGGCCAGGGCCAGCAGGCAATAATCCTCGGCCTGCACGGTGAAACCGCCCAGGGTGATTTCCACCACCGGCGCGTCCAGTGCATTGCCCAGCAGCCAGTTCGCCCAGGACATCGACACCCAGTCCAGCGCCCCGCCCTGGGTCACGCCCAGGTGGCGTACGCCAAAGCGACCAGCGTCCTGCAACAGGCACAACGGCGTGCTGGCCTCGATCAGTAAGCGACTCATGCCAGCGCCTCCAACGGCGTGTCATCGCCACCCAACTTGATGAATTCAGCACGCTCGACCGCTTCGAAGCGCACCGTGTCGCCGGGCTGCATCAGGCTGTAGCCGTCGCGCCCGCGGTCGAAGAGCCTGGCCGGCGTGCGGCCGATCAGGTTCCAGCCGCCCGGCGACACCACCGGGTAGGCGGCGGTTTGTCGTTCGGCGATGCCGACGCTACCGGCCGCCACGCGTTTGCGTGGGGTATTCAGACGCGGCGTGGCAAGAACTTCATCCACCAGCCCCATAAAGGCGAAGCCGGGCGCGAAACCGAGGGCAAACACCTGGTACTCGTGGGCACTGTGGCGGCGGATCACTTCGTCGATAGCCAAACCGCTGCGCTGGCTGAGCAAGGTCAATTCCGGGCCGACGCTCAAGTCGTACCACACCGGCAGCACATGGCACTGGCCGCCGCCCTGGGCTTGCGGTTGCAGGCCGGCAAGGGCCTGCTCGATCAGTGCCCGCGCCTGGGCCGGGTTCACGGCGCCGAGGTCGTAGTGCACCATCAAAGTGGTATAGGACGGCACCAGGTCCACCAACGCCGCGCCGAAGCCACTGCGCAGGCGCTGGGTAGCGGCGAGCATCCACGGCATGTTGGTTTCGGCGATAGCATCAAACAGGCGCACCATCAGGCAGTCGATGGCGACCACTTCAATCCGTGGCTTCATGCTGGCTTCAATGCCTCGCGGATACGCTGTACCGCCGCGACCGAGCTTGCATTGTCGCCGTGCACGCACAAGGTATTGGCTTGCAGGAGCAGCGGGCTGCCGTCGCTGGCAATCAGCGCCTCACCACGGGCAAGGGTCAGGGCTTGCTGCACGATGGTGTCGGAATCATGGTGCACGGCGCCCGGCAACTGCCGCGACACCAGGTGCCCTTTGTTGTCATAGGCGCGGTCGGCGAAGGCTTCGAACCACAGGGTGACACCGTATTCGGCGCCCAAGGCCTGGGCCGCGCTGTTGTCACGGGTGGCGAGCAGCATCAGCGGCAGTTCGCCGTACGCCGCCACGGCCTGGATCACTGCGCGCAATTGCACGGGGTTGGCCATCATGTCGTTGTACATCGCGCCATGGGGCTTGACGTAGCTGACCCGCCCGCCCTGGGCACGGCAGAGACCATCGAGCGCACCGATCTGGTAGTGCAACAGGTCCTGGATTTCCTGCGGGGTATAAGCCATGGAGCGACGGCCAAAGCCTTGCAGGTCCTGGTACGCCGGGTGTGCACCGATTTGCACGCCATGCTTGAGCGCCAGGCTGACGGTCTTGCGCATGATGCTCGGGTCACCGGCATGGAAACCGCAGGCCACGTTGGCGCAATCGATGAACGGCATGACCTCGGCGTCCAGACCCATGGTCCAGTTGCCAAAGCTTTCGCCGATGTCGCAATTGAGTAAAAGACGGCTCACGGACTGTCGCTCCTGTAGGCGTTGTTTTCTTGTAGTGTGGGATTTTTTACGCAGAACTCGCAACTTGTCCTGATACCCCAACGGCGCTTATGGTGGAATGGCTCGATTTTTGGCGCTGGCCCGGTGCGGCGTCCAACTAATAAAAACCGATCCATGCATAAGAAAAAGTTGATCCCATGAATTTGAAGTTCCTCGAAACCTTCGTCTGGGTGGCCAAGCTCAAGAGTTTTCGCCTGACCGCCGAGAAGCTGTTCACTACCCAGGCCTCGATCTCCAGCCGCATCGCGGTGCTGGAAAGCGAGTTGGGGGTGAAGTTGTTTCTGCGTGACTCACGGGGCGTGAGCCTGACCCCGGAAGGCTTGAAGGTGCTGGATTACGCCGAGCAGATGATGTTGACCATGCAGGGCCTGAAGCAGTCCCTGGAGACCACCAGCAGCAAGGTCGGGCGCATCCGCATCGGTGCGATGGACACGGTGATCCATACTTGGCTCAGCCCCTTGGTGGCGGAATTGATGGACCACTTCCCCCTCGTGGAAATCGAATTGGTCGCCGATACTGCACTGAACCTCAGCGATCAGTTGCAAAAAGGCTTCCTCGACCTGATTCTGCAAACCGACCTGCTGCGCCTGGAAACCGTGCGCAGCCTGGAACTGGCCAGCCACCCCATGGCCTGGATCGTCGCCAGCCAGTCGATCTACAACCGCGACTACGCTTCCCTCGCCGAACTGGCCCAGGAGCGCATCATCACCTACTCGAAAAACTCCCACCCGCACCAGGACGTGATCAGCCTGATGCAAGCCAACGGCGTGGCCGCGCCACGCATGAACTGTGTGAACTCGGTGTCGGCCATCACCCGCCTGCTGCGCGATGGCTTCGGCATCGGCGCACTGCCGCCGGTGCTGGTCAGCGAGGAACTGGCGCGTGGGGAGTTGGTGATGTTGCCGATGGCGCAGAAGCTGCCGAACTTGCAGGTGGTGGTGTCGTGGCGCGTGGGGGTGGAGTTGGTGGAAGAGATTGTGGGGCTGTGCCAGAAGGTGGTGGCACGGTATGCCGAAGAGGTTGGCGTAGAGCGGATGCTACTGAGCACACAACCTCACTGAAGACACAGGATTAAAACTGTGGGAGGGGGCAAGCCCCCCCCCACATTTTGTCTCAGAGGCCCTTGAGGTCGCGCTCTTCGATCGGCCGGCTCTGGCGCAGGCGCTTGCCGCCCAGCACCACCCAGTCGATCAGACGGAACAGGCATTCCAGGCCAAACGACAGCAGCATCGCCCCGCCCAGCCCCCAGCCCATGGCCTCGGGCGTCAGCAGGATCTGGTAGCTGTAGCCGTTCCAGGTTTCCAGGCGGATATCCGGGTCGGCCGCCACCGCCACCTGCAGGGCGCGGATGTACCACGGGCCTTGCATGGCCTGGAATTGCTTGTCCAACGCCACCTGGCGGTCAAGCATGGCGCCCAGGCTGTTGGCATCGCTCTGGAACACCGGGTCATCACTGGCGCGGTAATGCGCCACCAACGCTTTCAAATCGCCGTTGAAGAACTGGCGTGCGGTGTTTTCAAACCCGCTGAGGCCGGTCTGGGCCTCGATCAGGTGCGCTTCGACGCGCTTGGCATAGTCGTTGATAAACCCCGGGACTTGCACGCCGATCAGCAGACCAATCGCAAACAGCACCAACCGCAGATAACTGAGCAACATGGGCGATATCCTTACTCGGTAATGCCCTGGCTGACGCATTCACCGCGTCGCCACAGGCTCCATTGGCCCGGTTCATAGCGGGTCCAGTTTTCGTTGTCGGTCAAAGGTTCGGTGGCAATCACCGTCACCACATCGTTAGGTGTGGTTTCGGCCTGAAAGTCGACGATCACGTCGACATCTTTCAGGCGCGCCGGGCCGAACGGTGCACGCCGGGTGATCTGTGCCAATTTGGTCGAACAGTAGCAGAACAGCCAGTCGCCATCGCTGAGCAGGCAGTTGAACACGCCCTTGCTGCGGTATTCGGCACAGGCGGCGATGAGGTCCGGCAGCACTTTTTCGATGTCCACCGGCTCGGGGAAGGCTTCACGCACGCGGTTGAGCAGGTCGCAGAAGGCCGCTTCACTGTCGGTGTCGCCCACCGGGCGGTAGAACGTGGCGCGGGGATTGAAGTCCGCCAACTGGCCGTTATGGGCGAAGCACCAGTTGCGGCCCCACAGTTCGCGCACGAACGGGTGGGTATTGGCCAGGCTGACCTTGCCGACATTGGCCTGGCGGATATGGCCGATGACCACTTCGCTTTTGATGGGATAACGCTGCACCAGCAGCGCGACTTCCGACTCACTGCTGGCGGCCGGGTCCTGGAACAGACGCAGGCCACGGCCTTCGTAGAACGCGATGCCCCAACCGTCACGGTGGGGGCCGGTGCGCCCACCGCGCTGCATCAGCCCGGTAAAGCTGAACACGATGTCGGTGGGGACGTTGGCACTCATGCCCAATAATTCACACATGCCAGGGCTCTCGCTGCAGGGCGGACGACGTTAAAGGCGCGGTTCGACGCGCATACCGCTCACGGGTGCAGGACGGCGGAAGGGCACGTCGTCTTCATCTTGATCCGGCTCGGCGGCCAGGGCCGCATCGGCGGCGGCCTTGCGCTCGCGACGGGCCTTGGCGGCACGCTCGATGGGCCAGCGGATCAACACGAACACCAGGTACACGCCAAAGGCGATCATGGTGTACATGAACAGATCGGAGATGGCCCGCCAGGCGTTATTGCCGACCTTGAGCACCAGATCGAGGGCGGTGATGGCCACCGCCGGCGCGAACTGGGTCTTGACCGGGTCGACGATGGTCGGGCTCAACAGCAGCACCGCCATCAGCAATTGCAGCGGCTCGCGCAACCAGCGCCAGATCCAGCGGGTCATGCGCCACCACACCAACAGGCAGCCCAAAGCGGCGAAGGCGTAGAGGCCCCAAGCGGTCAGATAGTCGTTCTCGGTCATGGTGTCCATGGCAAGGTTGGCAAACAGGCGGCTATGATAACGGCTTTTGCGTGTCGCGGCTGCAATGCCTGCCACCGTCTGCCAGATAGAGATCAATCCTATGCCTGTATCGACTGCTCCGATTGCCCGCAAGGCCCAAGGCCCCGATCCGTACGCCTGGCTGCAAGAGCGTGACAGCGCCGAGGTGCTCGATTACCTCAAGGCCGAGAATGCCTGGCAGGAAGCGCAACTCGCCGACCAGAAGGCGCTGCGCGACAGCCTGTTCGAAGAGATCAAGGGCCGCATCCTCGAAACCGACCTGTCCCTGCCCTCGCCGTGGGGGCCGTACTTGTATTACACCCGCACCACCGCCGGTGACGAGTACGCCCGCCACTACCGCTGCCGCCGCCCGGCGGATGACAGCAACCAGGTGGATGACAGCAGCGAAGAGCTGTTGCTGGACCCGAACGTACTGGCCAATGGCGGTTTCTTCTCCCTCGGCGCGTTCAGCATCAGCCCCGACCACCAGCGCCTGGCCTACAGCCTCGATACCAGTGGCGAAGAGATCTACACCCTGTACGTGAAGGAACTGGCCACCGGCAAGGTCAGCGAGCTGGAGTTTGAAGACTGCGACGGCAGCATGACCTGGGCCAATGACAGCCTGACGCTGTTCTTCGGCGAACTGGACGACACGCACCGCCCGCACAAACTCTATCGCTATCGCCTGGATGGCACGGCGGCGCAGGAAGTGTTCCACGAGCCCGACGGGCGTTTCTTCCTGCATTGCTACCGCTCCAGCTCCGAACGCCAGTTGCTGCTGTCGCTGGGCAGCAAGACCACCAGCGAAGTCTGGGCGCTGGACGCCGACCAACCGCACCTGGCGTTCACCTGCCTGGCACCACGGGTCGAGGACCATGAGTACGATGTCGATCACGGTCAGCTGAATGGCGCGTGGACCTGGTTTATCCGCAGCAACCGGGATGGCATCAACTACGCGCTGTTCGTGGCCACCGACATTGGCGACGTGCCGACCGAAGGCGAATGGCAGAACCTGATCCCTCATCGTGATGACGTGATGCTCGACGGCGTCAGTCTCAACACCAGCGCCATGACCCTGAGCCTGCGCATCGGCGGCCTGCCGGTGATCGAGGTGCACCCGGAAGGTTTGCCGGTGTATCGCGTGGAATTGCCCGACGCAGCCTATAGCCTCTACGTACAGAACAGCCTGGAGTTTGTCAGCGACAAAATCCGCCTGCGCTACGAAGCCCTGAACCGCCCGGCCCAGGTCCGCCAGTTGGAACTGGCCAACGGTGCACAACAGGTGCTCAAGGAAACCCCGGTACTGGGCGTGTTCAACGCCGACGACTACGTGAGCCAGCGCCTGTGGGCCACCTCCGCGGACGGCACCCGGGTGCCGATCAGCCTGGTGGTCAAGCGCGACCAGCTCGGCAAGCCCACACCGCTGTACCTGTACGGCTACGGCGCCTACGGTTCGAGCCTCGACCCTTGGTTCTCCCACGCCCGCCTGAGCCTGCTGGACCGGGGCGTAGCGTTTGCCATCGCCCACGTGCGCGGTGGTGGCGAGCTGGGCGAGGCCTGGTATCGCAACGGCAAGCAGGAACACAAGCAAAACACCTTCAGCGACTTTATCGCCTGTGCCGAACACTTGATCGCCGAGGGCCTGACAACGTCCAGGCAACTGGTGATCAGCGGCGGCAGCGCCGGCGGCCTGTTGATCGGCGCCGTGCTCAACCAGCGCCCGGCGCTGTTCCAGGCGGCGATTGCCGAAGTGCCGTTCGTCGACGTGCTCAACACCATGCTCGACCCCGAGCTGCCGCTGACCATCACCGAGTACGACGAGTGGGGCAATCCGCAAGAGCCCGAAGTATATGAGCGCATCAAGGCCTACGCGCCTTACGAAAACGTCAGCGCCCAGGCCTACCCGCACCTGCTGGTGATCGCCGGCTACAACGACAGCCGCGTGCAATACTGGGAGGCCGCCAAATGGGTCGCCAAGTTGCGCGACACCAAGACCGACGACAACCTGCTGCTGCTCAAGACCGAACTGGGCGCCGGCCACGGTGGCATGAGCGGTCGTTACCAGGGATTACGTGACGTAGCGCTCGAATATGGATTTGTGTTCAAGGCGCTGGGGCTGGTTTAAGGAACTTAGCCGGGCGGTCCTGTCTGACCACAGGACCGCCTACTGATTGATGGATCAAGATTGCAGCCATGGCACTACCGACATTAATGAATACCGAAATCCGCGACATGCTCATGGATTGCGGCCTGTTCGACCCGCTGTTGCCGGAAGACTTTTACGTCGCTGCCGGCTACTTCAACATCAGCAGCATTGCCCGTGACGAAGCGATCTTCCTCGAAGGGGACGCCGGCACCTTCATGTGCATCATCCACAGTGGCCAGGTGGCGGTGCAGAAAACCAATCATGACGGCCAGCGCCTGACCATCGCTACCCTGCGCAGCGGCCGGGCCTTTGGTGAAATGGCGGTACTTGACGGCGAGCGGCGTTCCGCCAGTTGCGTGGCGGCCAGTGACTGCGTACTGCTGAACCTGGGCCGGGATTCCCTGGAAAAGATGCTCAACGAAGCGCCCAGGATCGCCGCCAAGATCATCCGCGCGATAGCCATCGCCTTGTCCAAGCGCCTGCGCATGGCCGACGGGCAGTTACTGTCCCAGCAGTTCTAACCGCCCGGCGACTTCGGCTTGCTGTCGTTCTGCAACAGGCCGGGCACCGTCTGGTCCTTCGGCGGCGTGGGCAGCACGATAGGCACCAGTGGTGGCGAACCGTTGGTCTTGGGCACGGCAGGCGGGGTGACTTGCGGGTACAACGTCGGCGTCGGGGTGCCCGGCGCGCCTGGCGTCGGGGCGGGCGCGACCGGTACGGTTTGCAACTCCTGAGCCTGCGTCGCACCACAGGCGAGCGCGCTCAACACAATGACCGTTAGAATGCTGCACTTCATCGATGGCTCCATGGCCTGACCGGAATGTCACAAGGCTACTCCCAACCGCGCAAGAATGCCCTTCCCAATGAGATTTCCATGAAACGTTTCGTTCTGCTCGACACCACCCCGATCCCCGACAACGGCGGTGCCTTGTGCCTCTTCGAATACGGTGAAGATTTTGTCATCAAGATCCAGGGCGGTGACGGCGGCCAATTGATGAACACGCGCATGCACGGTTCCGAAGATGCGCTGGCGGAAATTCCCTGCCGCAAAGTTGCCGGGCGTCCGGATTCGCGGGTGCTGATCGGTGGCCTGGGCATGGGGTTCACCCTGGCTTCGGCGCTCAAACACCTGGGCAAGACCGCCGAGGTGGTCGTGGCAGAACTGGTGCCGGGAGTCGTGGAATGGAACCGTGGGCCGCTGGGAGAAAAATCCGGCCGGCCGCTGCTGGACCCGCGCACGGTGATCCGCCTGGAGGATGTCGCCAAGGTGCTGCAGGCCGAACCCCAGGGTTTTGACGCGATCATGCTGGACGTGGACAACGGCCCCGAAGGCCTTACGCAAAAGGCCAACAGCTGGCTTTACTCCGCCGGTGGCCTGGCCGCCTGCGCCAAGGCCCTGCGCCCCAAGGGCGTGCTGGCCGTGTGGTCGGCCAGTGCCGACAAGCTGTTCAGCGACAAACTGCGCAAGGCCGGTTTCAAGGCCGAGGAAGTCCAGGTGTTTGCCCATGGCAACAAGGGCACGCGGCACACCATCTGGATTGCACAGAAGGTGTGATCGGCTAGCGCAGGGAATTGCGGTAATCGATCACGTAGGGCACTTTTTTGTCGAAGGTCTTTTCCAGTTCGTTACGGTCGAGCCTGGTCATGCCGCCCAGTTGATGGGCGGTAAAACCGCTGTCACCGACCTGTGAGCCGGGCGCCAGGTTGACCATGCGCTTGGCGACGGCTTCGATGGCGTCCTTGTAGCCGCCCTTCTTGTTCAGGTTGTACTTGCCCAAGTCAATTTGAGTGCGCAACCAATTGCCCCAGTAGAACTCCAGGAACTCCGGTGCGATCTCGCCAGCCTCAGGCTTGCCATACGCGGCCTTGCGGGTGAAATACACCAGGCTGCGGAACGTGTCGTCCTGCAGGTTCTTGAAACCCAGATGTGCCGGCAACTGCTCGGGCGGCAGGGTCTGGCCCTGGTTGTCCTTGAGCCAGACCTTGCGCGCCGCTTGCATGCACAGCCAGAAGCTCTTCATGTCCGGGCTGTTGCTGAAGTCATCCGTGACCTTGACCCACATGTTCAAGCGAGGGCCGCCACCAGGGACTTCCCACAAGGTGGTGAAGCTATGGTGACCATCGGTCAGGTACAACTGGCCGCCGGGGCCGACTACCACGGTTTTCATGTCGTCGGGATGGGTGCCGACCGGGTCCTGGCAGGTAAAACTCGACGGCTGCTGCAAGTCCGCGCCCTTGGGCACCTTGTCGGCTTCGCCCTGGCCGTTGGTCTCGCAGTATTCATCGAAGACCTTGGCGGGTTTGTCCGCAAACAGCCCCAGGCTGTAGTAAATCTGGTCGAAGCCCACCACGGCCTGGGTCGGGTGCAGTTGTTCGAGGGCCACCTCGATCACTTGTCCGGGTTTTGGCGTGGAGAACGCTTGGGCGTGGGCAACTGCCCCACACAACAACAGTGCAACAGTCCATGAATGCAGACGCATGAGTTTCAGATCCTTATGAGCAAAGTGAAGCGGTTATTTACGTCGCGAGCGGCTAGAATCAACCCTATCCGTGAGCCACCAAATAGCCAGGAGCCATGATGAGCTCGACCAACCCGCCCTCCCACACCGCCAAGCTGGACCGCATCCTTGCCGATGCCCAGCGCGATCGGGAAATGGGCTACCGCGACAAAGCGTTGAAGATGTACCCCCACGTGTGCGGCCGCTGCGCCCGTGAGTTCTCGGGCAAGCGCCTGAGCGAACTGACGGTACACCACCGCAACCACAATCATGATGACAATCCCCAGGACGGTTCCAACTGGGAATTGCTGTGCCTGTACTGCCACGACAACGAACACTCGCGCTACACCGACCAGCAGTACTTCGGCGAAGGCTCCACCAGCAGCCCGACGATTGCCAAGGCCACGCATAACCCGTTTGCGGCGTTGGCGGGGTTGATGAAGAAAGACGACTGATAGTCCATTGTTGTTAGCACCGGCCTCATCGGGGGCAAGCCCCCTCTCACATTCTGACCGGCGTACGCAGGCCTAGTGTGGGAGGGGGCGTGCCCCCGATGGCGATCGTCCAAGCAACACATCCCCCCAAGGCCGTATAATCGCCGTTTTTCTCCAAGGCACCCTTCCCCGTGGGCAATAAACGCTACAGCTGCATCGGTCTGTACAACCCCAAATCCCCCGAAAACGTCGGCTCGGTCATGCGCGCCGCCGGTTGCTACGGCGTGGCCTCGGTGTTCTACACCGGCGTGCGCTACGAGCGCGCCCGGGACTTCATCACCGACACCAAGAAGGTCCATCACGACATTCCGCTGATCGGCATCGATGACCTGAAAAAGATCCTGCCCCTGGGTTGCATCCCCGTCGCCGTGGAGCTGGTGGAAGGCGCCCGCCCGCTGCCTGAGTACACCCACCCCGACCGTGCGCTGTACATTTTCGGCCCCGAAGACGGCTCGCTGGATAAAGAGATCCGCGACTGGTGCGAAGACGTGGTCTACATCCCGACCACCGGTTGCATGAACCTCGCCGCCACGGTCAACGTGGTCCTTTACGACCGCCTGGCCAAGGGCAACAACACCCGTTCAGGCCCCAAGTACTGATATTTCGGGAACATCCGGCGTCTGCGGGCAGTCAGCTAATTATCAATAGCCCTTGTTGGAGACAGATCATGAGCGACAGCAAAACCTTGCGACCTATCATCGAACACACCCCCTTCGAGACTCAGCCAAGGCAGAACGTGCACGGTTGGGAGCGCATCGGCTCGGTGGCCGGTGGTGTGATGATGGTGGGCAAAGGCCTGCGCCGGGGCGTAATGCTGTTCACTTAAGCATTTGAGTCCCGGCCGGGCTTTATAGAGAATCCGATGTCAGACTCCTGGCATCGGATTTTTTTATGCCC
This sequence comes from Pseudomonas sp. DR208, assembly GCF_019823005.1. Lineage (NCBI taxonomy): Bacteria > Pseudomonadati > Pseudomonadota > Gammaproteobacteria > Pseudomonadales > Pseudomonadaceae > Pseudomonas > Pseudomonas sp. DR208. The sequence continues at coordinate 1,924,271 of NZ_CP081944.1, read as the reverse complement.
ATTCAGCAGCAGTTGCTCGACCTCGGCGATCTCTTCAACTTTTCTGACCTGAGCACCTTCACTCAGAACATCCCAATCGAGTGGGTAGCGAGTGCGCTGAACCTCTCGGTGCAAGCCACCATACGGCGGCGCCGCTTGCCGAGTGACCAAGTTCTTTGGCTGGTTCTGGGCATGGCTTTGTTTCGTGATGAGCCCGTCCACGAGGTCGCCAGGCGTTTGAATATCTGCGCGCAAGGCTTGGCTTCTGATCAGTTGCTGGCTCGAAGCGGAGTAACTGAAGCTCGCAAACGGCTAGGCGCTGACCCCGTCGAATCGCTGTTCCGTCAGACCGGTAAGCATTGGGGCAACGAGCGCTATGAGGCAGATGACTGGAACGGTCTACAAGTCTTCGCGGTGGACGGTGCATTGCTGCGAACCCCTGATTCACCCGAGCTCAGAGAGCATTTTGGCTCCGGCAATACCGGCACCGACCGTCAGACTCCGTTTCCGATGCTGCGGCTCGTTGCGCTGATGAATGTCCGCTCGCATGTCATCCTCGATGCGCAGCTCAGCCCTTTTCGGGGCAGTGAAATGCGGTTGGCCGAAACGTTTCTGGGGCAAATTCCAGACAATTCAATCACCTTGTTCGACAAAGGCTTCTGGGGCGCGGATCTACTGCTAAGCGTGGTTGGCGGCGGTGCGAACCGACACTGGCTGACACCTGCTCGCAAGAATTTGGTCATGGAGGAAGTGGAGCGCTACGGCGAGCATGATCGTCTTGTGCGGATGAAAGTTTCTCCTCAGGCACGCAAACGAAATCCTGAGCTGCCCTTGAGTTGGGAAGTGCGTGAAGTTAGCTATGAAAGCCATGGGAAAGTGAGGTCGCTGCTTACCTCTCTGCCTGTCGAGGGCTATGACACAGCAGCTGTAGCTGAGCTGTACCTGGAGCGGTGGGAAATTGAGCTGGGCTTCAGGGATATCAAAAGCTCGATGCAACAGAACGCGGTAACGCTGCGCAGTAAGAAGGTCGAGCTGATTTATCAGGAGGTCTGGGGGCTTTTGCTGGCTTACAACATTATTCGTCGGGAGGCCAGCCAGGCCGCTGTAGCATTCGGCCGCGCACCTTCAGATATACGGTTCAAGCCAGCCTGCCAGTACATAGCGGTACAGTTGATCGTGATGGCAGCAGCGAACCCGGTATCAGCAACAGGAAGGAGGCTAAGCGAGCTGAGGGGAGGAGTAGGAGGAATGTTTCTGGATCACCGCCCAAGGCCAGGAAGGCCAAGGACGGTGAAGATTTCCAAAACCCGGTACCCAGTGGACCGTAAGGCTGCTCCGCTTAAGTGAACAGCATTATGCGCCGGGGCGGGATTTTCGGCCTGATCCAGGTGGCGATTGGCGGCGTGGCGCTGGCCCGTGGTTTCACCGGGCACAGTTCGCTCAAAGACAAGCTGGAGCAGGGCCGCCAGGAAATGAACAGCGTGCGTACGAAGATCGAGCGCGCCGGCGCAGAGTTGAAGAACTTGAAGACCAAGGCCGAAGTGGCGGCCGAGAAGGCCACCAAAACCAGCGTCTAACGTAGCAGCTTACTGTCCAGCACCACCGACGACTCGCCGATGATGCTTTCAGCCAACTGCACAAACTCCGCCGTGGTGATGCGGCTGGCCCGCATCACCGCTTGCGTCAGGTCATCCAGCGACCGCTTGTTATGAGTCTTCACGCGGATCTCGCGATCCAGCTCCTGCAGCAGCACCACCGCCCGTGACACTGTCGCGCCGCTGACGTGCTCGCCACGCAGGCTGGTCACATCCTTGCCTTCCTTCGCCAAGCGCGCCTGTATCGCCTGGTAACGCTCATCGGTGATGCCGCCGGCGCGGCGCAGCAGCTCGATGGCGTAATACTCGCCCAAGCCCTCGCTGATCCAATCACTGGTGTCGTGATCGTTGAAACGCCCTACCGCCTGCACCACTTCACGAATCAGCGGGCTGCCGCCGTTTTCGCTGACCAGCGGCGTGCGGCTGTTGAGGTAGATCGAGTCATGCGCCGAAAACGCACCACGGCGCATCGGGTCGCTGGCGCCGACCACCAGCAGCTTGGCCGGGTGACGCGGGAACGCCGTTTCCACCTGCGGCCAGACGAAGGTCAGCAACGTCAGCACATCCATACGGCGCATGGCCTGGCCCTTGGGCGAAGCCACGGTGACGTCGGTTTCGCCCAGGCGTACGCGACGACTGCCAAGGTTGCCGGCAAGCATCCAGCCGGTGGGCCGGTCGAACAGGCGCGACACATTGTCGATGCGGAACTTGTTCTTGCCGATTCGGGGCCAGGCGGTTTCGACGCTTTTCCAGCCGGGCGGCAGTTCAAACACCAGGCGCGAGACCAACTCGACGCCGTCCTGCTGGTCGAGCCGCGCCGTCGGCACCAGGTCATCGCCGCGAAACAGCGCCCAGCTTGGTGTCATCCGCGCTTCATAGATACCCGGCTTGCGCGCGTGGGTGAGGCGCACGCGGTAGGTCAAGCTGGCCTTGTCGGCGCTGGGTTGCCACAGGCCACGGTGTTCCTTGACGCTCCACTGGCCGTCGGCCTTGAAGTCGCTGTAGTCGCCGTCGCGACCCAGGTCGAAGTTCAGGCTGCGCACCGCCGAGCCCTGGGACAGGCTCAGGCGTACCTCGGCCTGATCGCTCTGGGGCAGCAGTTTGACGTGATAATCCAGGTCGACTTTCTTCGCGCACCATCCAGGCTGACTCAGTACCAACAACACCAGGCTCGCCGCCAGCTTGGTTCGCACCCTCATACACACTCCCCTTTCAGCCCGCGCGGAAAATCAGGTAATCCTCCCAGTCGTCCTCGGGCACGCTGCCTTCGCTGAGCATGCGCCCGGACTGGGAAATGCGTTCATGGTGCACGGCATCACGGTCGCCGCACACCAAGTGGTGCCACAACGGCAAGTCCTTGCGCTCGCTGACCAGGCGGTAACCGCAGGTGGGTGGCAGCCATTTGAACTGGTCGGCCTGGCCCGGGGTGAGCTGGATGCAATCGGGCACCGATGCACGACGGTTGGGGTAGTCGGTGCACTGGCAGGTCTTGAGATCGAGCAGTTTGCAGGCGATACGCGTGTAATAGACGCTGTTGTCATCTTCATCTTCAAGCTTTTGCAGGCAGCACAGGCCACAGCCGTCGCACAACGACTCCCACTCCTCCTGGTCGAGGTGTTCGAGGGTTTTGCGTATCCAGAAAGGTTCGACTTTGGCGGCCATGGCTCTACATCAGTATCGGTAGGTGAAAAGGCCGCCAGTCTAGTGCCCACGGCTGCGGGATCCAAGCGCTTACGACTGGCGGTGTTACAACACTTGTCAGTCTAGTGGCTGCGCAGTAGCTTTGAGGGCCGAATTGACGATCAGGAACTGCTCCATGACACGTGTTGCCGACTATCCGATCCACACCCAGTTCACCGACCGCTGGTCGCCTCGCGCCTTCACCGGCGAGAGCATCTCCAAGGAAACCCTGCTGAGCTTCTTCGAAGCCGCACGCTGGGCCCCTTCCGCCTACAACTCGCAACCCTGGCGTTTTCTCTATGCGCGCCGCGACACGCCGGACTGGGAGCGCTTCCTGGGTTTGCTGAATGAATTCAACCGTGGCTGGGCGCAACATGCGTCGGCCCTGGTGATCATCGCCTCGAAAACCGACTTCACCGCCCCCGGCGCCACGGAGGAAACCCCGGCGCTGTGGCACACCTTCGACACCGGTTCCGCCTGGGGCCACCTGGCGCTGCAGGCCAGCCTCAGCGGTTGGCACACCCACGGCATGGCCGGCTTCGATCAGGAACTGACCCGCAAAGAGCTGAAGATCCCGGAGGGCTATGCGCTGCATGCCGCCGTGGCGGTTGGCAAGCTGGGGGACAAATCGACTTTGCCCGAGTACCTGCAAAGCCGTGAAGCGCCAAGCCCACGCAAGCCACTGAGCGAGTTGGTGTCCGAAGGTGACTTCAGCCTGTAGCGCCCGGTGAACACTGCCCCCGAGGGGGCAGTTGTGCGATCTACGCGATCAGCTGACGGAACTGCGCCCTGAGCTTGTCGGCGTCACGCAGGAAGTCATCCCGGTGTATCGCAAACGTCGACTCATCAAAGTGCAGGACATCCTTGGGCGGAAAGTCGAAATCCACCGGGTAGACTTTGTTTTCCTTCGCCGAATACATGAAGTTGGACAACTGCACATCGTTGGGAAACATCTCTTTCTTCTGCAGGTCCGCCAACATCTGATCGAGTGCCTGCTGTGCTTTTTTCGGCAAACTGCGCGGCGCAATGGCATCCAGCGCGACTCCGTCGATCTTTTTCATTTTTATATAGCCGCGGCCGTTTTCGAACAGCGTCATGGCAAACCCTTCGCCGTGATACTCATTCAGGCAAGCCGCTTGCCGCTCGAAGTAATCAGGCACTTTTACATGACCCGGCTTCCGGGTTTCCTTATAGACATGAATGCCGTCGAGACTTTCATAAAGACGGCTCTCGGAGCCCCCGCCCATCATCCGCCCCAGGTCTGATGCAACGCTGGGCGGGTTCCCACCCCTTGCCCCCAAGCGCATCCACTGGTCGCCCTGCACATGCTGCACCAGCAGCGGGGTCTGCCGATTGGCACTGTAGATGCGCGCCTGGACCACGCCTTCAGGCGTGCGGGTGACTTCACGCACTTCATAGACCGCCGCCTGGCCACTGCTGTCGATATGCCGGATATGCGCGGTGTGCCCATCCGCCGCCCTATACACGCCCTGGCTGTTGCGCGTGCGCCCGGCAAGGTTGGATTCAGACACCCTGTACTCGCGAAACAGCGTGTTGCTCAGCTCACGGCCAGGCGCAACTTCAACGGTGGCAATAGCACCGTCCACAGCGCGCGCTTTGGCGGCGAAGTCTTCCAGCGGGCTGCCATAGGCCTGCATCCGGTCCGCATCAAAGCTATACCACTTGCCGTCCTTGAGCACCGCGCCGCCTTCCACTGTCTGGCCGGCCACCTTGAATGTCCCGGTGGCGGCCACGCCATGCTGTTGGCTCGCGGCCTTCAGCACGTCATAGCTTGCGCTGCGCCCCGTAAGCTTATTGAGGCCCCGTAATCCCAGGCGGCCGCCCTTGTACAACAGCCAGCCGCTTCCCACCACCAGATCCCCAAGCCCCGCCGCCGGGTTAAAGGTTTCAATGGCTGTCAGGCCAACAAAACGCAGCGCTTTCGACAGTCCGCGAATGCTGGTCACCCCCTTGGAAAAGGCTTTGCCGGCCTGCGCGGCCTTGCCGGCCCCCAAGGTCAACAGACCGACCACATCCAGCGCCAGATCAAAGGCTCCCTCACCATAGTTACCCTTGATGAAGTTGACGATGGCCGACCTGAACGGGATCAGGTTCAAGAAGAACTCCCCGACAGCCTGGTTGGTGGCGCGGTTTTCATCGTAGGAGGTGACACCTCTGGCATACGCCAACACGTCTTCGTTTTTCAAGTCCAGGGACCTGGCGAACACTTCGCCGATGGCATCGAATCGGCTGCCACTGGTCCCTTGTGCCGGACTCAAGGTGTCAAAGAGCACGGTTTTACTGACGACGTTCGCGGTCCTGGACTCCATGTTCCTGGCGGTGTAAGGCTCCGTATAGCGCCCCCTCAAGTAATTCTGTTTTTGTATCGTGCCGCTGCGCGTATCAATCTCATAGACGTTGACCTCCCCACCCCGCGTTGTCTTGACATGCAGGGTATGCCCGCGCGTCTTGAGGGCCAGCGGGGTAAGGAAATCCATGGCCATGGTGTATTCGTTGGTATGGAAGAACTCGAGCTTGCCGTGCTTGAAGTTGTTCCTGTCTTCCTGCGGCAAGGTGGAAACGAGGTAACTGGCCAGGCCCTTGTGCCCGTCTTCATGGGCTTGGATAGCCAGGTCATACTGGCGCTTGAAATCCTCGGCCACCTTGAAGGTACCGCCTTCATACAGGTGGCAGAACCGTTTGACCGGGATGCGGGGATTCTTGGAGATCCAATGCTCTTCGTGGCCCAGCGGCGCACCCTCCATCACGATATCGAGCATGGAATGCATGCCCGGAAAGAGCCCAGGACGTCCCGGCCTCAGCCAGGCTTTCTGGATATCACGGATCTCGAACACACTCGGGTCCACACCGGGGAAGCATTCCTGGAGTCGGGCCAGGGCCATCGCCCGGCGACTGGGAATCTCGGTCTGCACGGCGGCGCTGGCTTTCATCAGCGTGCTCAATTGGCTGTTGTAGGCGATGCGCGCGCGTTCCAGGTCACTGTCGGTCAACGTCGATGAGCCATCGAGCACGCCACTGGCCACTGCCCAGTCGGTCAACGCCTTACGCTGCACATGCTGGCTATCCAAACGGTCAGAACCGGTCTGTCCGGCCTTCGCCAGGACTTCGGTATAACTCATAGTGGGCGTGGCCCCAGGCGAATCGGCTTCGACCCTGGCGACCGCCATCGCCAGTTGCACCCAGATGAGGCTGCCGTAAGTCACATTGGCGGGGATGCCCTTGACCAGAAACTCGGGAGCCCTCAAGGCAAGGAGCAAGCGCGCCGCAAATGTCGCGGTTTGAGGCGTTGCCCGTCCTTGTTCGACCAGATGGGCACCCACGCCTTCGATCACCACTGAAGCTGGCTGCCCCCGGTAGCCGCTTTGCCCCTGGATAAATCCGTGGATCGAGTTCAGCGGATCCAGCCCTAGCTGGAGAGCGGCGATCACGTAATCCTGGTTGCTCGCGTCTGTCGGCAAACCGCCGAGTTCACTCTGGATGACCTGCTTCAGTGCCTGAGCTTTGGGCGAAGCCAGCAGTTTTTGCAGGGCAAGTGCCAGGGTTTTCAAGTCGGTGTTGGTCACCGCGCTACCGCTGAGCAAATCCCCCAGCACGCCTATGCGACTGTCCGGCATCAGGTCGAGGATGGCTTGCCGCTGCGATTCAGTCAGCGGAACCGGCCAGGAGAGCGCTCCGCCGAAATTACCCAGTACGGGAGCAGGTGCCGGTGCGGCCGCAGCTGTTTCACTTGGACCGGTGACGGCCGGGAGGGGAGTATTCACATTGCCCGCTTGAACAAGCGGGGCAGAAACGCGGTGAGCAGCGTCGATAGCGGTCATGATGTTCAGCTGTCCGTGGCCAAGAAGTCACTCTTGGTGCTGGAACCTGGCAAAACGGTTCCAGCGGGACGGTGAAGCGTGATCAGTAACCGCGGTCGAAATCCACTTCCCCACGCAATGCGTTCTTGGCCTGGTACGCCCGCAGGTTTTGCACAAACAGTTCCACCATCAATTCCGGCGAGGTCGGCGCGGAACTGTGCCCGGTCAGCAACAGCCCCCAGGCGGTCCAGAACGGATGACGCTGCGGCAACGGCTCCTGGCGGCACACATCGATCACCGCACCGGCCAGGTGCCCTTCCTTCAAGGCTTCGACCAGGTCGGCATCCACCACCGCCACCCCGCGTCCGACGTTGATAAACAGCCCGGTCGGCTTGAATTGCTTGAACAGCGACGCGTCGTACAGGTCGTGGGTGCTCGGCGTGTTGGGCAGCAGGTTGATCACGTAGTCCACCTCGCCCACCAGACGACCCAACTGGTCGAGCCCGGCCACCTCGATAAACGGCGCCTGCTCACGTGCAGTACTGGCGATACCGTACAGTTTCACGCCAAACGGCACGAGAAACTCGGCAACACTCTGGCCGATATCGCCGGTGCCGACAATCAACGCCTTGCGCCCGGCCAGACTCTGGCCCATGCGGTTGTCCCATTTGCGCTCGACCTGGCTCACCAGGCGCGCCAGTACTTCGCGCTCGTGGCCGAGCATGTAGGTGAGCACGAATTCAGCCATGACCTGGCCAAAGATACCCACGGCACGGGTCAGTCGATAATCCCGCGGCAGGCCCTCGGCCAGCAGCGGGGTGATACCGGCCCAGGTCGATTGCAGCCATTGCGGGTGATGGCCCTGGCGCAGCAGCGTCGCCAGCAGGTCCGGCTGGCCCAGCCATACCGGGCAATCGGCGGCCAGGCGCGACAACTCGGCCGAGTCGCCGCTGGTCAGCACTTCAAGCTCCGGTGCCGCTTCGCCGAGCAATTGGGCGTAGAGCGGGTGATCCTGTTCAGCAATCAGAACACGCATGCATAAAACCTTTCAAAAACAGTACGGACGGCCGCCCGCATCCTTACGGCCACCGCCCACTTATACGATTCCATTGAAGCGAGTGTCCCGGATGGGGGCACCGGTCGATCACATCGGGTCGTTGCGGCGCAGCAGCTCTTCGGGCAAGTGTTCGATGTACTCGTCCTCGGCCGGTGGCATTTGCAGGTGGTAGCCCTGTTTGTCGAGGTTTTCCAGGACTTGCACGATGTCTTCCTGTTGCAGCTTGCGCTCGGGCGTCAGCACCAGGTCAAACGCGTGGGCCGGCTTGCCGAAAATCGTGATCAGCGCTTCAGGCACACGTTCAAGGGCATCGCTCTTGAGCACATAGAGGTACATACCGGTGCGTTTGGAGCTGCGGTAGATGGAGCAAATACGTTTCAAGGCTGTTCTCCGGCGGTGGCCAGGCTGTCGAGCAGCGCCTGGCCCATCAACTCGCGGCGCCAGCCACGCAGCGAGTCTGGCAATTGGTAAGGCCCATCGGGGTAGCCACTCTTGACCAGGGCTTCGAGGGTTTTCTTGCGCAGCATCAGTTCCGGCGCCATGTCCAGGCGTTCGGCCTCAGCCTGGCCAAGGGCGCGCAGTTGCTTGATCAGTGCGGCGGCATCCACCGGCAAAGGCTCGGCAACGGCGGGCGGCCATTGGTCCATGGGCACGCTGCCGGCACGCTTGATCAGGTCCAGCAGGAACTGGCCGTCCTGACGCACGGTACGCGGGTGCATGTCTTCGATCTTGCCCAGGGCGGCGAGGTTATCCGGCTGGGATTTGGCCAGGGGCCACAGCGAGTGTTCGCGAATGATGCGGTTGCGCGGCAAGTCACGCGCGCGGGCTTGCTGCTCGCGCCAGGCGCACAGTTCACGCAGCACGGCGAGCTGGGCGCGGGACAGTTTCCACGCCAGCTTGGCGTCGCGGTACACCTCGTACGGGTCGACTTCGCGGCGCAGGTTGGCGACCAGCTCGGCACCGTCTTCCAGGACCCAGGCGTACTTGTCGTCGGACAGTTGCGGACGCAGCCGCGTATAGACCTCGGCCAAGTGCACCGCGTCTTCGGCGGCGTAGCTGATCTGGGTCTCGGACAATGGCCGCTGCAGCCAGTCCGAACGGGTCTCGCCCTTGGGCAGCTCGATGTCCAGCACGGCTTGCACCAGGCGCGAGTAGCCCATGGAGAAACCGAGGTTCAGGTAAGCCGCCGCCAATTGGGTGTCGAACAACGGCGCGGGCAGGCTGCCGGTCAGGCGCAGCAACACTTCGAGGTCTTCGCTGCAGGCATGCAGCACCTTGATCACCGCCGGGTTCTCCAGCAGCGCAGCCAGGGGTTGCCAGTTGTCGATGGTCAGGGGATCGATCAGGTAAGCGCGCACGCCATCACCGATCTGGATCAGCCCGGCAATGGGGTAAAAGGTGTCGACCCGCATGAATTCGGTGTCGAGGGCGACGAATGGCAACTGCTGCCATTCGGCGCAATGCTGGCCGAGGCTATCGTTGTCGCAGATCCAGTGAATATCGATGGCCACACGGCTCTCCCTTGAAGAATGGCGCGCAGTATATATCGCGAAAGGGGCTAGCGAGCATCCGCAGTGCACAGCCGACCATGAAAACTCAGACAGGAGATGAAGAATAGTCCTACATGCGGGAGTTATCCTCTCTTACGAAGAACGTAGACCCGCCACAGGTTGGAGCCCGGCATGAACTCGTGATGGCTCAGGACCTTGAAACCGGCCTGGCGGAACTCGTCCTCAACGCTGGTACGAGAAGGCACAGAGACAATCACCGAGTCGCGGCTGACCCGATGAAACTCGCGCAGCAACGCCTGGCGCCCTTCACTGCCGGGCACATGGCGAAACAATTCCAGGCAGAAAATGCAGTCCACCGCATTCGCCGACAAACCGATGGAAAACGCCGACCCCTGGAATGTCTTGACCCGCTTGAGCAATGCCGCCGGATGGTGGGTAAGCGCGTGGTCGAGCATGTCCTGGGAGTTGTCCGACGCCAGGATAACCCGGTTGACGTGTTCGGCCAGCACCGGCCAGAAGCGCCCCGACCCGCAGGCCAGGTCGAGGATCAGGCCCGGCTCACCCGCAACTTTCAAGGCCTGACGCACCAACCACTCACTGCGCCAGGCCGCCAGGCGCTGCGTCAGCCCGGGCGGGCGCGTGTCGCCGCAGACCCTGGCGTGCTCACGGCCGCAGCGCTCGGCGTATTCAATCTCGATGGAGGAAGGCGTGTGTGGCGACATCGCGGGCTCATATGGGTGAAACGGCTGTGAACGACCTTGATTCGCAGCTTAACCAGCGCAACGTGAAAAAAAGGTCGAAACCGTGATTGCCACCCAATCGATCATGCCTGATGCAAATACCACCGCCAGTCTTGCTCCCCGACCTCGCCCATGAACTGGCGGTATTCGGCGCGTTTTACCGCCAGGTACACGCCAAGGAACTCACTGCCAAACGCTTCCCGTGCCCAACTGGAAGCCTCCAGTGCGCGCAGGGTGGTGAGCCAGTCGGTGGGCAGCAGCGCCTTGGCCTGGGCATAGCCGTTGCCTTCCACCGGGGCGCCGGGGTCACGTTGCTCACGGATGCCGCGATGGATCCCGGCCAGGATCGCGGCGGCAGCCAGGTAGGGATTGGCGTCGGCACCGCAGATACGGTGTTCGATATGCCGCGAATTGGCCGGCCCGCCCGGCACCCGCAGGCTGACGGTGCGGTTGTCCACCCCCCAGGTGGCGGCCAGCGGCGCGTAGCTGTTGGTCTGGAAACGCCGGTAGGAGTTGGCGTTGGGACAGAACATCAGCAATGAGTCGAGCAAGGTACTGAGCATGCCGCCCACTGCCTGGCGCAACAGCGGTGTGCCATCAGCGGCCTCGCTGGCGAACAGGTTATGGCCCTCGGCGTCCGCCAGGCTCACGTGCATGTGCATACCGGTGCCAGCCAGGTCGTCGAACGGCTTGGCCATGAAGCACGCGGTCATCCCGTGTCTATGCGCCACGCCCTTGACCAGGCGTTTGTAGCGCACCGCTTCGTCCATGGCTTGCAGGGCATCGGTGCGATGTTCCAGGGTGATCTCCACCTGGCCCGGCGCGTATTCGGAAATGGCGGTGCGCGCCGGAATACCTTGCAGCTTGCAGGCGCTGTAGAGGTCGGCCAGGAATGGCTCGATCTGCTCCAGTTCGCGCAGGCCATAGACCTGGGTCGAGCGCGGTCGCCCGCCGTCCACATCGCGTGCCGGTTGCGGATGGCCATTGGCGTCAGGCTTCTGGTCAAGCAGGTAGAACTCCAACTCGGCCGCCATCACCGGGTAGTAACCGTCGGCCTTGAGCCCGTCGATCACCTTGGCCAGCAGGTGCCGTGGGTCGGCCACGGTGGCAGGCAGGCCTTCGGTGGGGTGCATGCTGACTTGCACCGCCGCAGTGGGGATCAGCCGCCACGGCATGCGCTGCAGACTGCCGCTGATCGGGTAGGCGCGGCAGTCGATATCGCCCACCTCCCAGACCAGCCCGGAGTTTTCCACGTCGTCGCCGTTGATGGTCAGGCCGAGGATGGTGCTGGGCAAAGGCCGCCCGCTCTCGTACACCGCCAGCAGTTCGTCGCGGTGCAGCCACTTGCCGCGTGGCACGCCATTATTGTCGAGGATAAACAGCTCGAACATCTCGATGTCCGGGTGTTGTTCAAGGAAAGACTGGGCTTCCTGCAGGCAGGCAAAAACACTCATGGGCATTCTCATACGTAGGGGTCGGGCAGGCGCGCAGGTGCACGCCATCGAACGGGATGGATCAACGTAGGAATGCGGTATCTGGTGGGCGGGCGTGCCGGCAGTGGAACAGGGCCCAGAACGCGAGGGCGGACGGCAGTTTCGCGGAGTGAGTGTCGGAGGAGCCGTCCATGCGGGGATCACAGTGCAAGAGATAACTACCAGCGTCACACGCCGGCACAGGGCAATTAAATTCAGGGTTGACGGAGTTTGGTTGCAACTTGGCTAAACATTCAGCGTGCCTTGCCACCCTGCCCCACGCTGGAAATAATGGCCGCCCCGACCATGCCCCAAGGACTCGACCGCATGAAAGCTCTTTTCGCCCTGTGTGTACTCGGCCTGGCCACCAGCGCCGTGGCCGACACCGCGCCCTCGCGCCTTGACCAGGTGCTCGAGCGCGGCACACTCACCGTCTGCACCACCGGTGACTACAAGCCCTACACCTCGCTGCGCGCCGACGGCACCTATGAAGGCATCGACATTGCCATGGCCGAATCCCTGGCCAAGAGCCTCAACGCCAAGATCCACTGGGTGCCCACCACCTGGAAAAGCCTGATGCCGGACTTCCTCGCCCAGCGCTGCGACATCGCCGTGGGCGGCATTTCGGTGTCCCTGGAGCGCCAGAAAAAAGCCTTCTTCAGCCAGGCCCTCGGCGTCGACGGCAAGATCCCCCTGGTGCGCTGTGCCGACGTGCAGCGTTACCAGAGTGTCGAGCAGATCAACCAGCCGAATGTGCGCGTGATCGAACCGGCGGGCGGCACCAACGAAGTGTTTGCCCGTGCCCATCTGGGCCAGGCGCAAATCCGTTTGCACGACAACGTGACCATCTTTGACGAACTGCTGGCCGGCAAGGCCGACGTGATGATCACCGACGCCAGCGAAGCGCGCTACCAGCAAAAGCTCAAGCCCGGGCTGTGCGCGGTCAACCCGGAACGGCAGATGCAATACAGCGAGAAAGCCTTCCTGCTGCCCCGCGATGACGTGGCGTGGAAGAGCTACGTCGACCAGTGGCTGCACCTGAGCGTCGCCACCGGCGTGTACGACGGCATCGTCAACCAGTGGCTGGCGGCGCCTTGATCAACGCGACAAAGGCCCGGCACGCGGCGCTGCGATAGGCGCCCCGGCGACTGAGCAGTGCCACATTGCGTTGCGGTAACGCAGGTTCAACGGCGACCGCGCGCAACTCCGGCTGGGCCTGGGCAATCGCGCTGGGCAGGATGGTTGCCAGGTGGGTGTTGCGCACGATTTCGATGATCGCACTGATGGAGTTGGCCTCCATCGCAATCAACGGCTTTACCCCTTGCTCGCGGCAATAGCCATCGATGTAGCGCCGCGTCGCAAAGCCTGAGTTGAGCAATACCATCGGCTGCTCCAGCCACTGCCGGTCTTCCCCCCCTGGATGGCCGGCCCCCACCACCACGCTCAACGCTTCGGCAAACAGCCCTTCGCACTCGATGTCCGGCAGATGCTCGCCGGTAAAACCGATGCCGATATCCAGCAGGTCCTCGGTGAGCGCGGTTTCCATGCGATCCTGGGTCAATTCTTCGATGCTCAGGGTGATTCCCGGATACAGGGCGTTGAACCGCGTCAACAAAGGGCCGATCAGGTACGCGGTGAAGGTAGGCGTCATCGCCAGGCGCAGGCTGCCCCGGCTCAAGTCCTGCACGTCATGCATGGCCCGCGTGCCAGCCTGCAGGTCCTGCAAGGCCAGGCGCGCAAAGCGCACATAGGCGGCGCCGGCATCGGTGAGGCTGACACTGCGCCCGGAGCGGTCCAGCAACGGCGCGCCGAGGGTGTCTTCCAGCTGTTTGATCTGTTGCGACAAGGTCGGCTGCGACACGTGCAGCGCCTCGGCAGCGCGGGTGAAATTACGGTGCTCGGCAACGGCCAGCAGGTAACGGATATGGCGCAACAGCATCGGCGGCCCTCCAGCTATAGGCATGACTTATAGAAACCATAATAAGCCGGTCTTGGACGCTATAGCTGAAAACTTCCATCCTTGCCCCATCAGCGACGCAAGGAGAACCCCATGCAAGACCTCATCAACGGCTTTCGCAAGTTCCAGTCAGAAGCCTTTGGCCAACGCAGCGACCTGTTCAAACACCTGGCCACCACCCAGAACCCCGGCACGTTGTTCGTGTCCTGTTCCGACAGCCGGGTGGTCCCGGAACTGCTGACCCAGCAGGAACCCGGCGATCTGTTCGTGATCCGCAACGCCGGCAACATCGTGCCGTCCTACGGCCCGGAGCCGGGCGGTGTGTCGGCCACGGTCGAATACGCAGTGGCGGTGCTGGGGGTGCGCGACATCGTGATCTGCGGCCATTCCGACTGCGGCGCCATGACCGCGATCTCCACCTGCAAATGCCTGGACCACCTGCCGGCCGTGGCCAACTGGCTGCGCCACGCCGAGTCGGCCAGGCTGATCAACGCCGCCCGCGAGCATGCCTCGGACGCCGCCCGCCTGAGTTCATTGGTGCGCGAAAACGTGATCGCGCAACTGGCCAACCTCAAGACCCACCCTTCGGTCGCCCTGGCGCTCGGGCAAGGCCGGCTGAACCTGCATGGCTGGGTGTACGACATCGAGACCGGTGCCATCGACGCCCTGGACGAACGCAGCGGTGGCTTTGTGTCGCTGCTGGATCAGATTCACGCTGCCTGACCTATTCCAACCAAAGAGGACACCACCATGTTGCAATCCCACTTCGCCCAAACCCCACGCCTGGCCCTGGCCGATACCGTGATCGAGCTCAAGGCGCGCAAGAACCTGTCCTGGCAGGACCTCACCGACGGCACCGGGCTGAGCCTGGCATTTGTCACCGCCGCCCTGCTCGGCCAGCACCCGTTGCCCAAGGAGGCCGCTGATGTAGTGTGCGACAAACTCGGCCTGGACCAGGACGCCAGCCGCCTGCTGCAAAGCGTGCCCCTGCGCGGCAGCTTCCCCGGCGGTGTGCCGACGGACCCGACAATGTATCGCTTCTACGAAATGCTCCAGGTCTACGGCTCGACCCTCAAGGCGCTGGTCCACGAGCAATTCGGTGACGGCATCATCAGTGCGATCAATTTCAAGCTGGACATCAAGAAGGTCGAGGACCCGGACGGCGGCTCGCGCGCTGTGATCACCCTGGATGGCAAGTACCTGCCGACCAAACCCTTCTGAGTGGCCCGCGACCGTCTACGCTCTTGTCACACCAACAAGATCGAGGGACGGGTAATGAAGGCACTGCTTCGAACCACCTGGCTGCTGCTGTTGTGTTTCAGCCAGGTGCACGCCGCAACGGCTCAGGATGAGGACGCCCAGGCCGCCAAGGCGCTGCTGGAAAAAGCCTTGGCTTACTACCAGGGCAATGGCGACAAGGCGTTTGCCGCCTTCAGTCGCCAGGGCGAGTTTGTCGACCATGACCGCTATGTGTTCGTGGTCGACACCCGGGGCGTGCTGCTGGCCAGTGGCGGGCCCTCTTCCGCCTTGATCGGCCGCGACGTGTCCGAGGTGCTCGGGCCGGAGTTGCGCCAGTCATTCAAGGACGCGCTCAAGGTGCCGGAAGGCCAGGGCATCCAACAGGCCGATTACCGCTGGCAGAACTGGAACGACGGCAAGGTCGAGCACAAGCACGTGTTTTATCAACGCGTGGGCGAACGCATCCTGGCGGTGGGTTACTACCTGCCCCGGGCCACTCCGGAACAGGCCCGGGCCCTGCGCAACAAGGCGGTGAACGCACTGCTCAAGGATGAAGCCGGCACGCTCAAGGCCATCAATTCCTTGCAGGGCGGTTTCCTGCAGGATGACCTCTACGTGTTCGTGGTCGACCTCGATACCCAGCGCTATGTGGCCCATGGCACCAACCTGCGCCTGATCAACACCGACTTCAGCAAGATCAAGGACCCCGACGGCAAGCCGGTGGGCGAGCCGATCCTGAAGCTGATGACCGAGCAGGACCAGGGCGAATACAAGTACCGCTGGAAAAACCCGGTGACCGACAAGGTCGAGAACAAGCATGCGTATGTGCGCAAGGCCGGGCATTTCATGGTGGCGGTGGGTTACTACAGCCCGTGAATGGTGTCCTGCCGGTTATTTAGCGTTGTCTTCACGGCCGCGCAGTACCCGGTTGGGCATTGCGATTGCGGCCGCGAGCCCCAGCAGCGACACCGCTGCGCTCACCATCAACAAATGCCGGAAGGTCACCGCCAGTTCCCCGCGCAGGGCGTCCTGCGCCGGGCCGGGGGCGGCGTTGAGGCCGTCGAGCAGCACGTTGCCGGAACTGCCCTCGGCCACCAGCGCACCGCTGGCCAGGTGGGCGAAGCTGGAGTCCTGCAACAGCGCCAGCAACAGCGCCGACATGCACGCCACCCCTACCGCCCCGCCCAGGGAACGGAACAGGTTGGTGGTGCTGGTGGCGACGCCGATGTCGCGTTGTTCCACCGAGTTCTGCGTGCCCACCAACGAAGTGGGGAATTGCATGCCGGCCGCGATCCCGCACAGCAACATGAACATCGCCGTCAGCCCCACCGCCTGGGGCGCGCTCAAGGCCATGCCAAGAATCGCAAAGGGGCTCAGCAAGGCGCCACTGAGGATCATCGGTTTATAACGACCGGTCACCGAGGTCATGCGCCCGGCAAAATAGGCGCCCATCGGCAAGCCCATCGCCAGGGGCAGCAGGTGCAGGGCCGCGCTGTCAGCGCCTGAGCCGGTCACCGTCTGATAGCGCAGCGGCATCAGCACCGTCAGGGAAATCGCCTGGAAGCTGGTGAAGAAAATCGTGCACCAGCACAACACCGCGCTGCGGTTGGCGAACAGATGCATCGGCAACAACGGCTCACGGGCGCGCCGTTCATGCCAGACAAACACGGTTAACGCCACTAGCGCACACGCCAGCAAGCCGAGCACCTGATCGTCGCGCCAATGATGGCCCTGGCCGATTTCGGTAATGCCCAGCAACAACGCGGTCAGGCCGATGATCATCAGCAACGTGCCGAGGTAATCGATGATCGGCTTGCGCTGCGGCACCGGCAGCCCCACCAGCGTGCGATGGGCCACGTACCAGGCGCCGGCGCCCAATGGCAGGTTGATCAGGAATACCCAGCGCCACGACAGGTACTCGGTCATGTAGCCGCCGAGCACCGGCCCGGCGACGCTGGCCACCGCGTACATGCTGCTGAAATAGCCCTGGTAGCGCCCGCGTTCGCGGGGCGGGATGATGTCACCGATGATCGCCTGGCTCACCGAGATCATGCCGCCCGCGCCGATGCCCTGGAGGATCCGCGCCAGCACCAGTTGCTCCATGCTTTGCGCCATGCCGCAGAACAGCGAGGCCAGGGTAAACAGGCCCATGCCGATCAGCATCATTGGCCGCCGCCCGTACAGGTCGCCCAGCTTGCCGTAGATCGGCACCGCCACGGTCATCGCCACCATGTAGCCGGAGATGACCCAGGCCAGCAGGTTGACGTCATGGAATCGAGCGGAGATCGCGGGCATGGAGACGGCGACAATCGTCTGGTCCAAGGCCCCCAGGAAGATCGCCATCATCAGTGAGGCGAGGATGCTGCGCACGGCGGGCAGCGGCGGAACGGGCTGATTGAGGTGCGTCACGGCAAGACCTTCGAGCAGGGCCCGCGGGGAAAGGCGGCCCGCGGGAATGCTCGATACGATAGCAGGCTATTCGATAGCTTCGTAAGGAAGCCCGACGTAATTTTCGGCGATGGTCTTGCGCCCGGCCTCGGAGTGGATGAAGTAATCGAGTTCACTCTCGGCGATGCGCTGGCTGAAGCCATCCGCCTCGGGAAACTGATGCAGCATCGAGGTCATCCACCAGGAAAACCGCTCGGCCTTCCACACCCGCCGCAGGCAGATGGCCGAATAGCGCTCCAGCAAATCCACCCGTCCTTCACCGTAGACCTTGAGCAGAATCCGATAGAGGGTGCTCACGTCACTGGCCGCCAGGTTCAAGCCCTTGGCCCCGGTGGGCGGCACGATATGCGCGGCATCGCCGAGCAGGAACAGACGCCCGTACTGCATCGGCTCCACCACAAAGCTGCGCAGCGGCGCGATGCTCTTCTCGATCGACGGACCGCTCACCAGGTCGGCTGCGAGGTGGCTGGGCAGACGGGTTTTCAGTTCGTCCCAGAAGCGCGCATCGGACCATTCATCAAGCGGCTCTTCCACCGGCACTTGCAGGTAATAACGGCTGCGCGTCGGCGATCGCATGCTGCACAAGGCGAAGCCACGCGGATGTTTGGCGTACACCAGTTCAGGGTGAACCGGCGGCGTATCGGCGAGGATACCGAGCCAGCCGAAAGGGTAGACCCGTTCGAAGACGTTCAGTGATTCAGCCGGGATCGATTGGCGCGCAACACCGTGGTAACCATCGCAACCGGCGATATAGTCGCACTCCAGGCGAAAGGCTTCGCCCTGATGTTCGAAAGTCAGCCAGGGTCGATCACTTTTGAGGTCGTGCGGTTGCACGTCATGGGCTTCATACAGGGTGATGGCGCCCGCGGCAGCACGGGCGGCCATCAGGTCGCGGGTGACTTCGGTCTGGCCGTAGATCATGACCGTCTGGCCGCCGGTCAGCGCCTTGAGGTCGATGTGGGTCAGCTGGCCATTGAGCGCCAGCTCGAAGCCCTCATGCACCAGGCCTTCGTTGTCCATGCGCTGGCTGACGCCCGCCTGCCGCAGCAGGTCGACCATGCCTTGTTCCAGCACCCCGGCACGGATGCGGCCTTGTACGTAATCGGCGCTCTGGCGCTCCAGGATCAGAGTCTGGATACCGGCGTTGTGCAGCAGTTGGCCGAGCAACAGTCCGGAGGGACCGGCGCCAATAATGGCGACTTGGGTTTTCAGCGTTTTCATTATTTTTATGGCCCGCAAGTTCCACTCGAACGGATTGAGTGAAAGAGTTGTCATTGGTCTTGTTGCTGACATTTTTCACTTGAGTGGCCGGCATAAGAAGGTGAAAACTGAGCCAAAGCCTGCGCTTTTTGCCAATCGGGGCGATTACCGCACCACTCTCCTGAGTATCGGATTGAAACCATGACCAAAACCGCGATTCCGGTCTTCAAGCTTTACGGGGAACACCAGCAATGGCCGACGCCCGATTTGTTGCACTGCGAAACCATTTCCCGGCGCAGTCGGGAATACCAGTGGGAAATCCAGCCCCACCGGCACGCGGATCTGTGCCAGTTGCTGTATGTGCACAAAGGTCAGGCACAATTGGAAATCGAAGGGCAGCGCACCACGCTGAACGAAGCGACGCTGCAAGTCCTGCCGCCGCTGTGCGTGCACGGTTTTCGGTTTCCCGAGGATGTCGAAGGCTACGTGGTAACCCTCGCGGCGCCGCTGGTCAGCCACCTGCAGACACAACTGGGGGCGACGGTGGACGGTCTGCAGTCCCTGGGCAGTTACCCGGCGGGCAAGGACAGTGATTACCTGAACAGCCAGTTCGCCCGCTTGCAGGATGAATACGCCGACGCACAACCGGCCAGGGACATGATGATGCACGCGCTGGTCAGCGTGCTGCTGGTGTGGATCAGCCGCCAGGCCATCCAGAAGCGCCACCCACGGGCGCCGAGGGGGCGTGAATACTTCCGCCGCTTCACCCAACTGGTCGAGCAGCATTACCGCGAACACCCGAAGATCGAGGATCTGGCCCACAAGCTTGGCATCTCGGTGTCACACCTCAACGGCACATGCCGGGAACTGGGGGGTCAGCCTGCGCTGCAGATCATGCACGACCGCCAATTGCTGGAGGCCAAGCGCCTGCTGACCTACACCAGCATGACCATCAATGAAATGTCGGAAGTGCTGGGTTTTTCCGACCCGACCAACTTCTCGCGGCTGTTCCGCCGACGGGTCGGGTTCTCACCCAAGGCGTTTCGCGAGCAACTCAAGGCTCAACAGCCGATTACCTGAGCGCACTGAAACTGCCGGTATGCGGCACGCATTGGTCCTGATGGCAGCTGATCGCAAAAGTCGGCTGCATGCGGGTCAGTTCAACACGGTAGGCAGCGGTCCCGTAAAGCGCGCTGGCGATGGCGCACAGGGTGATAATCGTCAGGTACTTTCTGGTTTTGATGCTCATGGCACAGACCTCTGCGGATCTAAACGGTGCTGTTTAAAGCATAGGTCAACCAGGGCGAGTTGCCATTATCGGGCGACATTCAACAGGTTTATGTCGCCCTACAGACCGACGTCCCACGCAGGCTCCTCCGGGAACCTCAGCACCAGAAAATCCAACAGGCTGCGCAGCGCCGATGGCATGTGCTTGCGCGAGGCGTACACCGCGTAGATGTTCATCTGCCGGGGCTCGGCGTCGGGCAGCAGGCGCACCAGTTCGCCACGGCGGATGTAATCGCCGGCCTGGTAAGTAGGCAGCATCGACACGCCGGCCCCGGCCAGCGTCACGCGCAACAAGGTGCTGGCCTCGTTGGACGTGATGTTGCCGGTGATGGGCACCGAGACGTGCTCGCCCCGCTCTTCGAAATGCCACAGGCTCTTGCCGAAATAGGAATGGGTGAGGCAGTTGTGCCCGGCCAGGTCTTCGACTTTCTGCGGGGCTGGATGCTCCAGCAGGTACGCCGGCGAGGCGCACACCACCGAGCGACACAGGGTCAGGCGGCGCGCAATGAGATTGGGGTCCAGGTCGTTACTGGTGCGGATGGCCAGGTCGATGCGCTCATCCACCAGGTTCACCGTGCGGTCGAGCATTTGCAGATCGACGGTTACCAACGGGTAACGCTTGACGTACTCGGCGATGGCTGCGGCCAATTGCGCCTGGCCGAACGAGGTGCTGACGCTCAGGCGCAGCAGGCCACGGGGCGCGTCATCCGGCTCGCTGACGGCGGCTTGCATATCGCAGCACAGGTCCAGCAATTGTCGGCAGCGCGGCAGGGTTTCGCCGCCGGCCGCCGTAAGGCTGAGCTTGCGCGTGGTGCGGTGCAGCAGGCGTGCGCCGACCCAGTCTTCCAGCTCGGCCAGGTAGCGCGACACCACCGGGCGCGACAGGTCCAGATGATCGGCGGCGGCGGACTGACTGCCCAGGTCCACCACGGTGACAAACACGCGCATTGCTTGGAGACGGTCCATGATTTGCCCGATTTCAGAAACAAACTATGTCCCAGCATCGCATTTTTAGTCTGGTTTTGTGCAACTAAGCTCTGTGCATCCTTTACCGATGCTGGAGCTGCCCGATGTTCCCAACCCTCAAGCGCCTGACCCTGGCCACCGCCGCCCTGGCCTTCGCCGCCCACGCGGCCGCCGCCGAGCTGAAGCTGGACGTGTACAACCCTGGCGACGCCGCGATCTTCCCGGTCACCTCGGTGCTGGTCAGCGGCGCCAGGGATGCGATCCTGGTCGACGCCCAGTTCGGCAAAGGCCAGGCCGAACAACTGGTGCAGAAGATCCGCGCCAGCGGCAAACACCTGACCACCATCTACATCAGCCACGGCGACCCGGACTACTACTTCGGCCTCGACACCCTCACCACCGCCTTCCCCGACGCCAAGGTGCTGGCGCCGCAACCGGTGGTCGATCACATCAAGGCCACCGTCGCCGGCAAGCTTGAGTTCTGGGGCCCGAAAATGGCTGCGGACAAGCCAGCCAAAACTATCGTGCCGCAGGTCCTCGAAGGCCACAGCTTGAGCCTGGAAGGCCAGCAACTGGAGGTAATCGGCCTGGACGGCCCACAGCCGGATCGCAGTTTTGTGTGGATCCCTTCGATCAAGGCCGTGGTCGGTGGCGTGGTCGTCGCCGAAAACATTCATGTGTGGATGGCCGACACCCAGAGCGCGCAGTCCCACAAAGACTGGCTGGCCACCCTGCAACGCATTGAAGACCTGCAACCGCGCACCGTGATCCCGGGCCATTACCTGGGTACGCCGTCTGTTCAATCCGTGAAATTTACCGCCGACTACATCAAGGCCTTCGACGCCGAAACCGCCAAGGCCAAGGATTCCGCGGCCCTGATCGCGGCCATGAAACAGCGTTACCCGACCCTCGCCGACGAAAGCTCGCTGGAACTCAGCGCCAAAGTCGCCAAGGGCGAAATGAAGTGGTGAACCGTTTCAAACCTTAACCGTACTGGAGAACGTCATGAGCAAGATCGCAATCATTGGGGCCACCGGCCGTGCCGGTAGCCAACTGCTGGAAGAAGCCCTGCGTCGCGGGCATAGCGTTGTGGCCATTGCACGTAACACCGACACACTAGCGGCGCGCCCTGGCGTCACCGTCAAGCAGGTTGATGCCCTGGACGCAGAGGCCCTGCAACAGGCCATCAGCGGCAGTGACGTGGTGATCAGCGCCGCGCACTTCGCCACCCTACCGGCCAGCGCCGTGATCGGGCCGGTAAAGAAAGCCGGGGTGAAACGCCTGCTGGTGGTGGGCGGTGCCGGTTCGCTGTTGTTGCCGGGTGGCGGTCGGGTGATCGACAGCGCAGGTTTCCCGGCTGAGTACAAAGCCGAAGCCAGTGCAGGTGCCGCGTTTCTCGACACGCTGCGTCAGGAAAAGGAACTGGACTGGACGTTCCTGTCGCCTTCGGCGGAGTTCGTCGAGACCGAGCGCACCGGTCAATTCCGCGTGGGCCAGGACGATCTGCTGGTGAGCAGTGAAGGTCGCAGCTGGATCAGCTTTGCCGACTACGCCATCGCCTTGATCGACGAAGTCGAATCGCCGAAGCACTCGCGTCAGCGTTTCACCGTCGGCTACTGAAATGTGAGCGTCAGGAGATTCTGGCGTTGATGACCAGCCAGTTCATCAACGCCTCAAGCCCCGCCGAAGGCTCGCTGCCCGGTGGATACACCAGGTAATAGCCCATCCCCGTCGGCACCCGCAGCTCAAACGGCGTCGCCAACCGCCCGGCCTTCAAATCGTCGCCAATCAACGCGCGGTCGCCAATCGCTACACCGGAGCCTTGCGACGCCACCGTCATCGCCAAATCCAGCGTCTCAAAATGATGCCCCTGGCTCAGGTTACTCAGTCGCGTCTTCGCCGCTTTCAGCCACAACGCCCAGTCCCGTTCATCCCGCGTGGGGTGCAGCAGCACCTGTTGCTGCAAGTCTGCCGGGCTGTGCAGCACACCGAGCAGCGCGGGCGTGCAGACCGGGGTGAGTTGTTCATCGAACAGATGCCGCGCCTCGGCCGACTGCTCGGCGATGGGCGCATAGATCACCGCCGCATCGAATTGCTCGCGGCGAAAGTCCACGGTGTAGGCCACGGTGGTAGTGAGCGCTACCGGCACATCCGGACGCTCCTTCTGCCACTGCATCAAGCGCGGCAACAGCCAACGCATCACACAGGTGGAGGCCTTGAGCTGCAGGACCTGGCGGCGACTGCCGATCTGCTCCACCGCCTCGCCGATCAGACCAAACACCTGCTGCGCGCGCAACGACCATTCGCGGCCTTCCTCAGTCAGGCTCAAGCCCCGCGCCTGGCGTTGGAACAGCGCGTAGCCCAGGTGGCTTTCCAGCCCGGCAACCTGCCGACTCACGGCACCCTGGGTGATGTGCAGTTGCTCGGCGGCGCGGGTGAAGTTGCAGCATTGGGCCGTGATCCAGAAGGTGTGCAACGCGGGCAGCGGCGGGAGGCGTTTCATCGGGGCGCAGCCATGACGTGAGGACATGGCTAGTATGACTTTTTATCGATTGTTGCCGCTACCGGCCAGCCGGTCCAATAACGCCTTATCTCAACAACAAGAGCGACGTTTATGGCGACCTGCGGCGAAGTATTGGTCAACCTCCTGGAAGGCTATGGCGTGGACCAGGTGTTTGGCATCCCCGGCGTGCATACCGTGGAGTTGTATCGCGGCCTGGCCCGTTCCAGCATCCGTCACGTCACCCCGCGCCACGAACAGGGCGCCGGCTTCATGGCCGACGGTTATGCGCGCACCAGCGGCAAGCCCGGCGTGTGCTTCATCATCACCGGCCCCGGCATGACCAATATCACCACCGCCATGGGCCAGGCCTACGCTGACTCGATCCCGATGCTGGTGATCTCCAGCGTACAGTCGCGCAGCCAATTGGGCGGCGGGCGCGGCAAGCTGCATGAGCTGCCGAACCAGGGCGCGATGATCGCCGGCGTGGCGGCATTCTCCCATACGCTGATGTCGGCGGCCGAGTTGCCCGGCGTGTTGGCGCGTGCCTTTGCGTTGTTCCAGGCCGGACGACCACGCCCGGTGCATATCGAAATCCCGTTGGATGTACTGGTAGAAAACGCCGACGCACTGCTGGGCAGTCAACCAGTCAGCGTGGCGCGCGCCGGTGCCGCGCCATCGGCGATCAAGCAGATGAGCCAGTTGCTCGCAGCGGCCAGGCAGCCTTTGATCCTGGCCGGTGGCGGCGCCATCGATGCAGCCGCAGAACTCACGCAACTGGCCGAGGCTCTCGGCGCGCCGGTGGCCCTGACGATCAATGCCAAGGGCATGCTGCCTGCCAACCATCCGCTGTTGATCGGCTCGACCCAGACCCTGGTCGCCACCCGCGCCTTGGTCGCCGAAGCGGACGTGGTGTTGGCCATCGGCACCGAGCTGGCGGAAACCGACTACGACGTCACCTTCGCCGGCGGCTTCGGGATTCCCGGTGCGTTGCTGCGCATCGACATCGACCCGGACCAGACCGTGCGCAACTATCCGCCGCAGGTTGCCTTGGTGGCCGATGCACAAATTGCCGCCGAAGCGCTGCTGCTCGAGTTGAACAGCAAACCCTTGCCGCCCCGCAATCACGCGTGGGGCGCTGCGCGTGTTGCACGCTTGTGGGCCGAACTGAACCCCGGCTGGGACGCCGCCACCCGCGCACAAACCCGGTTCCTCGACACCGTCCTGGAGGAGTTGCCCAACGCCGTGCTGGTGGGCGACTCGACCCAACCGGTGTACAGCGGCAACCTGACCCTGAACCTCGACCACCCGCGCCGCTGGTTCAACTCGTCCACCGGCTACGGCACCCTGGGCTACGCCCTGCCCGCCGCTATCGGGGCGTGGCTGGGGCGTGGCGACGGGCAACCGGTGGTGTGCCTGATCGGTGACGGCGGCCTGCAATTCAGCCTGCCGGAACTGGCCAGCGCCGTGGAGGCGCGCACGCCGATCATCGTGCTGCTGTGGAATAACCAGGGCTATGAAGAGATCAAGAAATACATGGTCAACCGCGCCATCGAGCCGGTGGGTGTGGACATCTATACGCCGGACTTTATCGGCGTAGCCAAGGCGTTGGGCTGTGCCGCTGAAAGCATCCAGGGCATCGCGCATCTGCGGACGGCACTGCGCAGCGCCGCTGATCGCCAAGGGCCGACGCTGATCGAAATCCACCAGGGCCTGTGGATGAAAGAGGTGGCGATATGAGCGCGGTGTCGAACGGGATCTACATCGGCGGCGCGTGGCGAGCCGGCCGAGCCGTACTCGAGGTGATCAACCCGGCCACCGAGGCGGTATTGGCCCGGGTCAGCGTCGGCGATGCGACGGCGGTGACCCAGGCGGTCGACGCCGCCAGCGCGGCCTTCAGCGAGTGGTCGAACAGCACCGGCCGTGATCGCGCCGCCCTGCTGCGCAAGATCGCCCAGGGCGTGAGCGAGCAGCGCGAACAGCTGATGCACCTGCAATCGAGCAACAACGGCAAGCCACTGTTTGAAGCCGCAATTGATGTGGACGATGTGATCGCCACGTTCGAGTACTACGCCAGCGTGGCCGACGCCATGGACGCCGCTCAGGATCAGCCGGTGGCGTTGCCCGGCGATGACTTCAGCGCACGTCTGCGTCGTGAGCCCTGCGGCGTGGTGGGGCTGATCGTGCCGTGGAATTTCCCGATGGTGACCACCGCCTGGAAACTCGCCCCGGCCCTGGCGGCCGGTTGCTGCGTGGTGCTCAAGCCCTCGGAAGTCACGCCGTTGGCCGAGTTGCAGTTGGCGCGGATTATCGCCGAGGCAGGCTTGCCCGCTGGCGTGTTCAACCTGGTGTGCGGCACAGGCCTGGATGTCGGCGCGCCGTTGGCGGCGGACCGTCGAGTAGCGAAGATTTCCTTTACCGGCAGTAACGCCGTTGGCGTGCAGGTGATGCAGCGCGCGGCCGAAACCATCAAGGGCGTGAGCCTGGAACTGGGCGGCAAGTCTTCGCTGCTGGTAATGGCGGATGCCGACCTGGACCTGGCGGTGGAACTGGCCTGTGGTGGCGGTTTTTTCAACGCCGGGCAGATGTGTTCAGCCACCAGTCGCGTGTTGGTGGCTGACACGCTCGCCGATGAATTCCTGGTGCGTGTGCAGGCGCGGGCCGAAGCGATTCGCGTGGCGAACCCGTTTGCCGATGACGTGGAAATGGGTGCGCTGATCAACCGTACCCAGTATCAGCGAGTGCTGGGGCATATCCAGCGCGCAATCGCGGACGGCGCCCGTTTGCTGTGCGGCGGTGAACGCCCGGCGGACTTGCCCAAGGGCTTTTTCATTCGCCCCACGGTGTTCACCGACGTGCCGCTGGACAGTGCGTTGTGGAACGCAGAGATCTTCGGCCCGGTGCTCTGTGTCCGGCGTTTTACCTCTGAGGCAGAAGCCATCGCCCTGGCCAACGACAGCGACTTCGGCCTGGTGGCGAGTGTGGTCAGTGGCCATGCCGAAACCGCCGAGCGTGTGGCGAATGCCTTGCAGGCCGGGCTGGTGTGGATCAACGCGCCGCAAGTGATCTTCCCGCAGACCGCGTGGGGCGGTTACAAGCAGAGCAGCATCGGCCGCGAGCTGGGACCGTGGGGGTTGGCGGCTTTCCAGGAGATCAAGCATGTGATCCGGTCTATCTAATGTGGGAGGGGGCTTGCCACCTCTCACATTTTGACCAGCGCAATTTTTAGATAGACCTAGCGACTTTCTCATTTGCCCCCTGCTCCCACCCATGGCCTGATTCGCCCTTGATCACTCAAGGGCCTCCCATGGAAACCGTTCACGCAAAACCCACCACCGCCCTCTGGCTGATGACCAGCGTCGTGCTGGTCGCCCTCAACCTGCGTCCGTCGATGGCGGCGGTCGGCCCGTTGTTGTCATCGATTCGCGGCGATGTGTCGCTGAGTTTCAGCAGCGCCGCGTTGCTGACCATGTTGCCGGTGATGGCCATGGGCTTGGCGATGTTCTTCGGCATGGGCCTGGCCAAACGCTTTGGCGAGCACCGCAGCATCGTGGTGTCCCTGCTGGTGATCGGCGTGGCCACGCTGTCGCGGTTGTTCCTCGATTCGGCGCTGGAGTTGATCGTCAGCGCCATCGCGGCCGGCGTGGGGATCGCGATGATCCAGGCGTTGATGCCGGCGCTGATCAAGTCGCGGTTCAGTGACAATGTTGCGCTGTTCATGGGTGTGTACGTCACCGCGATAATGGGCGGCGCAGCACTGGCGGCGTCGTTCTCGCCGTTCGTGCAAGTGCAGACCGGCAGTTGGCGCATCGGCCTGGCGATCTGGGCGGTGTTGGCAGTGCTGGCGTTGGTGTTCTGGTACGCGCAACGCTCGGTACTGCCACCGTTGCCGCAAGCCGGCACAGCTCAACAGGCGTCGTTTTTCGGCAATGGCCGGGCCTGGTTGCTGGCGGTGTTTTTCGGCCTGGGTACCGCGTCCTACACCTGCGTACTGGCGTGGCTCGCGCCGTACTACGTGGAGCAAGGCTGGAGCGAGCAGAATGCCGGCCTGCTGCTGGGCTTCTTGACGGCCATGGAAGTGGTGTCCGGCCTGGTCACTCCCGCCATCGCTAACCGCCGCCAGGATAAACGCGGTGTGGTGGCGGTGCTGCTGGTGCTGATCATCCTCGGTTTCTGCGGCCTGATTCTCAGCCCGCACCACCTGAGCCTGTTGTGGCCGTGCCTGCTTGGCCTGGGCATTGGCGGCCTGTTCCCGATGAGCCTGATCCTGTCCCTCGACCATTTGGACAACCCGCGCCGCGCCGGTGGTCTCACCGCCTTTGTGCAGGGTATCGGCTACCTGATCGCCGGGCTGTCGCCGCTGATCGCCGGGATGATCCGCGATCAACTGGGCAGCTTCGAATGGGCCTGGTGGTCGCTGACAGCGGTGATCGGGGTGATGCTGCTGATCGTCACGCGCTTCAACCCCAGGCATTACGCACGACATATCCGCTGACGTCGTATTGCAAACAGTATTTGTCTCACGCCAAACATAGAAACGCCCTACAGAGCTTTCTAATGGCACGTTCGTTCCGTTAAGCTTTTGTGCTGTCTTGTACTGAGTTCGGTACAAAGGGTTTACGGACGAAACCGATGCTAAACAGTAACTTGCTCAGAAAGCTCGATATGCAGGACTTGATGGTGTTTATCGCCGTCTACGACCAGAGCAGTGTTACCGAGGTGTCCGAAACGCTGTTTGTCAGCCAGTCCACCGTGAGCTACAGCCTGAAGAAGCTGCGCACCAGCTTTGAAGACGAGTTGTTCATCAACACCCGGGCGGGCATGCGCCCAACGTACAAGGCCACCACCATGTACGGGCATGTGCAGAAGATCCTCGAAAGCATCAACCTGTGCCACGCCGGTGGCCAGGCCTTCGACCCGACCCAGAAGGCCGTGACCTTCAACGTGTGCGCGCCTGAATACTTCGAACAGTTGATCCTGCCACGCCTGTTGAAGCACTTCGACCGTGCCGACCTGCCGGTGATCGTCAACGTGCAAAAGCTGGAAACCGACATCCCCGCCGACGACCTGCGCGAAGGTCGCCTCGACCTGGTGATCTGTTTCGGCCCCAACTTCCACCGCGCCCACAAGGACTTGCGTACCCAGATGCTACTCGAAGACGACCTGGTGTGCGTGTTCGATAAGCGCTCGGCGCCACGGGAACCGGCGTTCAGCCTGCAGTCCTTCGTCGAACGGCGCCACGTGTTCCCTACGCCGTGGACCTCCGACACCAACATGATCGACGGCTGGCTGGCGCGCCAGGCCCACAAGCGCCAGGTGATCGCCCGCGCCAACAGCTACAGCGCAGCGTTGAAGATGATCACCGGCACCGACTTCATCGTCACCCTGCCGCGTCGCGTACAAAAGTTGCTGGCCCCCGCCACGACGTTCGGCCACTGCGAAGTGCCCAACGGGTTGCCGGGATTCACCCTGGAGATGCAGTGGAACGAAACCAGCGAACAGGACAGCGCCAATACCTGGTTTCGTGAGCAGGTGGTGAAGGTGTGCGCGGATCAGGGTTTGTTGTAAACCTCAGCCGATGGCGACTTTGCTGTAACAGTCGCGATCCATGTCGACCAGTTGGACGCTGAGTTGAACCTGGATACCCTCCGGCCAATCGCCCATGTCCTGCAGGGCTGCCAGCAGGCTGTCCGACAGCTGCTTCTTGACCTGGGGTGGGCGCCCGCTGAGCAGCGACAGCTTCACCGCGATAAACCCGCGTGCGTCGAGGGAGGTGCCCACCTGGAACGTCTCGACCTTGACCACACGACTTTTGATGTCGAACTCGGAACCGAACTGCCCGGACGCCATCAGCACGTTGTTGAGCCGCAACAGGGTCTTCTCGACAGCAAGGCCCGTCAGGTTGGCGGTGTATTCCAGGTGCAGGTGTGGCATGGATGGCTCCGAGTCTTTGGTAGGAAGATTCCTAGATATACCACGGATAAAAGCATCAGGCTTTGCTGGCCAGCCCTCTGTCGCTCATAAACGCTTCGAGCCGCGAACGTACCCAGCGTTCAGCCGGGTCGGTGTCCACGTGGCTGAGCCAGACCATCGACAAATCCAGGGTTGGCGTTTCGAACGGGAACGGCTCACAGAACAGGTGGCCCGACACTGCCATGGCCTCGGCGGTGTAGTCCGGCAGGCTGGCGATCAGGTCAGTGCCGGCGAGCAAGGCCGGCAGCGCGCTGTATTGCGGCACCGACAGCACCACATGGCGTTTGCGGCCGATCTCCGCCAGCCACTCATCGGCAAACCCCGACACGTTGGCGGTGTGGGACACCAGCACGTGGGGCCGTGAGCAATATTCATCGAGGGTCAGCGGCGTTTCAGACGCATCGGCGCGCAGGATACGCGGACGGATATGGCGCAGCAGCTTGCGCTTGGCATTCGCCGGCAGGCCACGGGTCTGGGTGATGCCGACGGTGATATCGCCGGAGGCCAGCAGGTCGGGAATGCGCCAGTAGTCCACATGCTGCACCACGAATACCACTTGCGGCGCTTCCTGGCGCAAGGCGCGCAGCAAGGGCGGCAACAGGCCGAACTCCACGTCATCGGAGAGGCCGATGCGAAAGGTCATGGTGCTGATCGACGGGTCGAAATCGTGGGTCAGGCTCAAGGCCGATGACAACGAATCCAGGGCCGGCGACAGGTGCTGGATGATCTCCTCGGCCCGCGCGGTGGGCTCCATGCGGTGGCCGACGCGGATGAACAGCGGGTCGTTGAACAAGGTACGCAAGCGGTTGAGGGCCGAGCTGATGGTCGGCTGGCCGAGAAACAGCTTCTCCGCCACCCGCGTCACGTTGCGCTCCAGCATCAACGCTTCGAACACCACCATCAGGTTGATGTCGGCTTTGCGTAGTTCATTGCGATTCATCGGCGCCTGCCCTTTTCCCAAGACAAGCCGCAGTTTAGAAAGCCCCGTAGCCGGCGTCTACGTGTAGGACGCTTCGCTGGCCTGCGCACCACGCTCAGGTTCGTGCCCCATGCGCAAGCGCAGGGCCGCCACGGCCGCCACCACCAGCACCAGCGCAATGACTTTCAAGCCGTTCATTGCATTGCCGGTGCTCATCTCGATCGCACCCATCGCCGACGGCCCGACAAAACCGCCCAACAGCCCGCAGGCGTTGACAAATCCCAGCCCGCCGGCCAGCGCAACGCCCTTGAGACGGGAAGCCGGGTACAGAAAAATGATCGACTGCACCACGAAGAACATCACCGCCGACAGGCAAAAACCGAGCAGGCTGAACACCGGCCCCGATATCGACGCGATGCCCAGGCCCAGCGCCATGGTCAGCAGCCCTGTGACCAGCAACCGCCGGCAGCGTCCGGGCGTCGTGGCGAAACGCGGAATCAGCAAGGCACCGAGTGCCGCCGCGATCCACGGTAATGAAGTCAGCAGGCCGACGTTCATGGTGCTCAGTTCGCCATACTTGCTGATGATGCTCGGCAGGAAAAAGATCACGGTGTAGAGGGTGATCTGGTGACAGAAGTACACGAAAATCGCCAGCAGGATTTGCGGGGTTAGCCAGTTTTTCAACGAGTGACCGCCCTCGCCCGCGCCCTCCTCGACTTCCCGGGCAATGCGCTGTTCGATACCGCGCGCTTCCTCGGCCGACAGCCACGGCGCCTTGCTCGGACGATCCGGCAGTTTGCGCCATACCACCCAGGCAAACGCCACGGCTGGCAAGCCTTCGAGCAGGAACATCCACTGCCAGCCGTGCCAGCCGAGCAGGCCGTCCATGCGCATCAGGGCCGCACCCACCGGGCCACCGATGATGTTGGCAAAGCACACGCCGAGCAGGAAATACCCGGTGGCCCGCGCCCGTTGCTCACGGTTGAACCAATAGGTGAGGTAGAGCATGACCCCAGGAAACAGCCCCGCTTCGGCAATGCCCAGCAACAGGCGCAGCACGTAGAACGAGGTCTCGCCCTGCACAAAGGCCATGGCCGCCGAGATCAGGCCCCAGGTCACCATGATCCGCGCGATCCAGAACCGCGCGCCGACCTTGTGCATGATCAGGTTGCTGGGGATTTCCGACAGCGCATACGTCAGGAAAAACAGCCCCGCGCCCAAGCCATAGGCGGCGGCGGAAATGCCCAGGTCGACGTCCAGGTGATGCTTGGCCAGGGCGATGTTAGTGCGGTCCAGGAAGCTCAGGATGTAGGCGATGATCAGCAAGGGCATCAGTTTGACGAACATCAGTTTGTTCAACGCCTGCGGGGTGCGGGCGGCGGTGGCGGTAGTCATCGGCAGTTCCTCTTGGCGCCCCGCCAGGCGGGCTGGGGGGCGCATCGGTGTTGTTCTAGGAGTCGAGTTGCAGGGCCAACGCCTGGGGGCGATGGGAAAACAGTTGCAGCAGCGCGCCGCCGAGGGCACAGCCGGCCATCACGAAGAAACACACGGTGTAGCCGTGCAGCGTGGTCCAGCCGCCGCCCATGGCGATCAGGCTGCCCATCAGCACCGGCGCCACGCCGCCGCCGATAAACATCGCGGTGGTGATGATGCCGTTGGCGGTGGACGTCGCCGACGGCTCGGCCGAGTCGCAGGCCACCGCGTAGTAGATCGGCCACACCGCGTTGGCCACCAGGCCGAACAACAGTTGCACGACGATGATCAGGGTCAGGGTGTTGGCGAAGTAGAACGCGCCGACACTCGCCGCCATCCACACCCCGCAGATGATCAGGGTGGTGCGTCGGCCGATGATATCCGACAGCGACGGCCACACCAGTTGCCCGAGAATGCCGGTGAGGGTGAACACCACGCTCATCCCCGCCGACTCGGCCAGTGACAGTCCGGCGATGTTGTAGAGGTAGGCCGGCAACACGATGTTGACGCCCATGTACACCACCTGGGTGAGCATCGTATTGCCCGCCGTGAGGGCGATATTGCGGTTGCGCAAGGTGGCGACGAAAGTGCGCCAGGCCTCGCCCTTCACCGAACTGGCCGGCGCGTTGTCCGGTGGCGTCATGCCCTTGGCGGCGATGTCGACGTACAACGCGGTGATGCGTTCGGCGGTGGAATAACGCGCCCAGAAAATCATCAGTGGCAACGCCACCACGAAGGCGAAGAAGAACACGTATCGCCAGTTGTCCTCGCCAAACATGGTGATGACGAAACTGGCGACGATACCGCTGAGCATCGCACCAATCGGATAGCCCGTATGGTGCGCACCCAGGGCGAAGCCGCGTCGCTCCACCGGCCACCATTCGGCGGTGTTGCTCACCCCCACCGGCTCACCCCAGCCGGCGCCGAGGTTGACCCCGACGCGCAGGGCAATGAAGGTGGCGAGGTTGCCGCTCAGGGCCTTGAAGCCGGACAGAAACGAGATCGCCGTGTAGCCCAGCACCAGCGGCACCTGGAAACGTGCACGTTTCCAGCCGCCGCCGTAGCGGTCGCTCCACATGGAGCCGGGTATATCCAGCAACGCCAGGGCCAGCATGACCACCGTGGCCACGGTGCCCCATTGGTCGGCGGATAAATCGAAGTGCTTGGAGATGGTCGGCCCCAGGCGCAACACGATCTCACGGTCGTAGGCGTTGAGAATCCAGATCATCCAACAGACCAGCAGCGACACCCAGGAATGCCGGTGAATGCTGCGCAGCGACGCTTTTTTGATAGTTGCCATGGGCCTCTCC
Source organism: Pseudomonas sp. DR208 (assembly GCF_019823005.1). Lineage (NCBI taxonomy): Bacteria > Pseudomonadati > Pseudomonadota > Gammaproteobacteria > Pseudomonadales > Pseudomonadaceae > Pseudomonas > Pseudomonas sp. DR208. Next base: position 1,891,147 of record NZ_CP081944.1, on the reverse strand, counting down.
AGGCGCGCGAGGGCGCGCACTGACACAAGGTTGCGAAGGAATATGCCTTGTCACACACACGCGCTAGCTGGCGAACCGTCGCTCGGCTATTCCTTGCACGCCCAACCCGGTAATGGCGAACAGCGCTCCGCGCTGCTGGCCGTCCGCCGGAAAACGCGGCAGCGGCGGCTTGGCCATGGAAGTCACAAACAGGGTGTCCAGGTTCGGCCCGCCAAAGGTCAGGCTGGTGACCTTTTTCACCGGCATCGGGATGATGCGGTCGACGTGGCCGTCGGGGGTGTAACGCACCAGTTTTCCGGCATAGACCAAGGCTTGCCACAGGCAGCCTTCGGCATCCACCGTGCAGCCGTCGGCAGCGCCGCCGCCCGAGGTGTCGACGCTGGCGAAGGTGCGGCGGTTGCTCACATTGCCGGTGGCCAGGTCATAGTCGTAGGCCCAGATCTCGCCGGACCAGGTGTCGCAGAAATAGAAAGTGTCACCGGACGGGCTCCAGCACGGGCCGTTGGACACGATGATGCCTTCGTCCAGGCTGTGCAGGCTCAGGTCGGCGTCCAGGCGGTAAAGCCTGGCGCTGGCGTTGTCCTCCAAGGTGTCCATGGAGCCGAAGATGAAGCGGCCCTGGCGGTCGACCTTGCCGTCGTTGAGGCGGTTATCCGGTAGGTGTGGTTCCGGGTCGATGACCAGGTTGAGCTCACCGCTGTTGAGGTCGAGGGTGTGTACGCCGTTTTGCAGGGCGACAATCGCCGACTCACCGTTATGGCGCAGGGCCATGGAGCCGATTTTCTGGCCGACCTCCCAGGCACGCAGTTCGCGGCCGTCGTCGGTGCAGCGCAGGATGCGGCCGTCGGCGCTATCGATCCAATACAAGCGTTGTTGTTCGACGTCCCACACCGGGCCTTCGCCCAGGGTGGTCTTGACGTCGACGAGCACTTCGATACGCATGGTGTGATCCCCTTATTGTTGTTGTGCGGGATGCAGGCCGCGCCGTGACGCGGCAGTTGGTCGGGTTAGAAATTGACCTGATCGCGCCCCTTGAGCCCGAGGATTTCTCGCGCTTCATCCGGCGTGGCGACGCGATGGCCGAGCGCCTCGATCACCGTACGGATACGTCGCACCTGGTCGGCGTTGGACGCGGCCAATTTGCCCGGGCCGTCCCACAGCGAATCCTCCAGACCGACACGCGCATTGCTGCCCATGGACAGGCCCATAGTCGCCAGCGGAATCTGCCCACGCCCGGCGCCGAGGATCGACCACACATAGTCGTCGCCAAACAAGCGGTCGGCAGTACGCCGCATGTGCGCCAGGTCTTCGGGGTGCCCGCCGATGCCACCACGCAAGCCGAACACTGACTGGATAAACAACGGCGGCTTGAGCAGGCCGCGTTCCAGGAAATGCGCGGCGGTGTACAGGTGGCCGATGTCGTAGCACTCGATCTCGAACCGCGTGCGGTTCTCGGCACAGGAATTGAGGATATGGGTGATGTCACGGAAGGTGTTGCGGAAGATCCGGTCGTCACTTTCTTCCAGGTACGGCCGCTCCCAGTCGTGCTTGAAGTCGGTGAAGCGGTTGAGCATTTCATACAGGCCGAAGTTCATCGAGCCCATGTTCAGCGAGGCCAGTTCCGGCTTGAACTGCATCACCGGTTGCAGGCGTTCTTCCACGCCCATGGTCGGCGCGCCGCCGGTGGTGATGTTGATTACCACGTCGCTGGCGGCCTTGATCTGCGGCAGGAATTCAGCGAACAACGCCGGGTCCTGGCTTGGGCGGCCATCGTTGGGATCGCGGGCATGCAGGTGGACAATCGCGGCGCCGGCTTCGGCGGCACCGATGGCGGCATCGGCGATTTCCTGCGCAGTGATCGGCAAATGCGGCGACATCGACGGCGTATGAATCGCACCGGTAACGGCGCAGGTGATGATGACAGGACGATTTTTGGGCATGACGACTCTCCGACTTTTATTCTTATGAAAAAAATCCTGGGTGCAGCGCGCTGTGTTCTTGCGTGGCTTACAGGTACTCGACGTTACCGTCGACGCTGATCGCCTGGCCGGTCACGTTGCGTGCGGCGGGCGAACAGAGGAACAACGCCATGGCGGCCACGTCTTCGGCGGTGACCATGCGTTTGAGGGAAATTTTGTTGAGGTATTCCTGGCGCATCTCGGCTTCGGGCACGCCGACCTGCTCGGCACGGGCACGGATCACGCCGTCCATGCGCGGGCCTTCGACAATGCCGGGCAGCAAGGCGTTGACGCGGATATCGCTCTCGCCCAGCTCCGAGGCCAGGGATTTCATCAGGCCGACAATCGCCCATTTGGTCGCCGCGTACGGCGTGCGCCACGCGTAGCCCAGGCGCCCCGCCACCGAGGCGATATGCAGCAGGTGGCCGTGGGACGACGCCTTGAGCATCGGCACCGCATGGTGGGCAAAGCGGTATTGCGCGGTGAGATTGATGTTGATGGTGGCCTGCCAATCGGCGTCGCTGATCGCATCGATGCCGCCGGTAGGCCCGGCGATCCCGGCGTTGTTGACCAGCACATCGAGACCGCCGAAGTGCTCGCGCTGCACCTTGAATACCGCCTCGATCTGCACGGCATCGCTGACGTCGGCGCGGGTGGCGACGGTGCCCGGGTACTTGTCGCGAAACGCGGCCAGGGCCGGCTCGCTGACGTCACACACATGCACCTGGGCACCGGCTTCCAGATACGCCGCCGCCAGCACTTCACCAATGCCGGCAGCCCCGCCGGAAATCAACACACGTAACCCAGGATAGGGCTGCAGCCGCTGTAAGACACTCATGCACGTTTACCTCCTGAAACAGACGACCGCGAACGGTCGTTCTTGACGAGCAGGCGCGCCAGGGAATCGGCGGCCTGCATGATGTCATCGGTCACCGCTGCGCGTGCACCGGCGCCATCGCGGGCCGCCAGGGCTTCGACAATGCGCGTGTGCGCCTCCATCGAACGTTGCAGGTGAGCTTTATCCGGGGCGACCAGCGCAAAGCACGGGCCCATGTGCAGCCAGAAGTTTTCCACGGCGGCCATGGTCAACTCGGCCTGGGCCACGGCGTAGATGCGCCGGTGAAACGCAAAGTTGGTCCACAGGTAGCGCGACACGTCGACTTCGTCGGCGGCGTGCTGCATTTGCTGGCAGAGGTCGGTGATTTCGTCGAGGTCGGCCTTTTGCAGGCGCAGCACGGCTTTTTCCGCCAGCAGCCCTTCGAGGGCGACCCGTGCATCACGAATTTCACGCAGGCGTTCGACCGTCATCAAGCGCACCCGCAGACGAGAGGTCTCGGTGACTTCAAAGGCGTTTTCGGCACTGAGGCGTTGCAGGGCTTCGCGCACCGGCATCGGGCTGGAACCGAGGGCTTCGGCAAGGCCGCGGATGGTGAGTTTCTGGCCAGGCTGGAAACGGCCACTCATCAGCGCTTCGCGGATCTGGCGGTAGACCTGGTCTTGCAAGGTATCGCGGGACACCTGGCGCAGGGTGGGCAGGAGGAGCGGACCATCTGTCATGAGGCAAAACCTGTGTTGTCGTTCTTATGGCCTCAATATGTGATCACAAATCAAATATGTCAAATAGTTTCCTAGTTTTGAGAGTTGCACATACAACTGGGGGAGTGGGCTTGCCCACTCCCACAGTTGCAGCGCATTTAACCTGATATCAGGGTTTTAGCGGACGCTCCTGATCCCGCTCTGAAAGCTCGGTGCCATCATCGGGATGTTTCCAGGTCTGCGGTTTTTCTTCCTCCCGCCGCTGGGGCTGCTCACGTTCCGGCTCGTCCCGCCGTTTCTGTTGATCCGTCATTGCCACCTCCCATCCGTAAGAATTGGTCACATCTTCAGGATAGACAGCGAACGCATTTCCGACTGCATTACCGATTGATAGCCAACGAACATCAATCTATCCAAAATTGTCACTTAACATTTCTAAATGTGTCAGCCACTATTCCAGGTCTTAAGCGAAACAAGCACATTCAAAAAGAACGCTGGAGACATAAAACCATGACTAGCCCTACCCGGCCCGACTCTACCCGTTCGAAAGTGGGGGCGGTATTTCGCGTTACTTCGGGCAACTTCCTCGAACAGTTCGACTTTTTTCTGTTCGGTTTCTACGCCACCTACATCGCTGCCGCCTTCTTCCCTGCCGCTAATGAGTTTGCGTCATTAATGATGACCTTCGCCGTATTCGGCGCAGGGTTTCTGATGCGTCCTTTGGGCGCGGTCATCCTGGGTGCCTATATCGATGACGTCGGTCGCCGCAAAGGGCTGATCGTGACCTTGTCGATCATGGCCAGCGGCACCCTGCTGATCGTGCTGGTGCCCGGTTATCACACCATTGGCTTGTGGGCACCGCTGCTGGTGCTGCTCGGTCGTTTACTGCAAGGCTTCTCGGCCGGTGCGGAACTGGGCGGTGTGTCGGTGTACCTGTCCGAAATGGCCACGCCAGGCCGCAAAGGCTTCTACACCAGCTGGCAATCCGGCAGCCAGCAGATCTCCATCGTGGTCGCCGCCGCACTGGGTTATGGCCTGAACGTGTGGATGGAGCCGGCCGTGGTGGCCGATTGGGGCTGGCGCATTCCGTTCGCCCTCGGCTGTGTGATCATCCCGTTCATTTTCATCCTGCGCCGCAACCTGCAGGAAACCGAAGAGTTCGCCAACCGCAAACATCGCCCGACCATGCGTGAAGTGATGGCGACCCTGGTGAAAAACTGGACCGTGGTCATCGGCGGCATGCTGATGGTGGCCATGACCACTACCGCGTTCTACCTGATCACCGTGTATGCGCCGACTTTCGGCAAGACCGTGCTGCAATTGAGCACGTCCGATGCGCTGCTGGTGACCTTGCTGGTAGCCGTTTCGAACTTTGTCTGGCTGCCGATCGGCGGCACCTTGAGCGATCGTTTCGGTCGCAAGCCTGTGCTGATCGCGATGACCGTACTGACCGTTCTTACGGCTTACCCAGCGCTGTCCTACGTGGTGAACGCGCCAAGCTTCGCCCATATGCTGGAAACCCTGCTGTGGTTCTCCTTCCTCTATGGCATGTACAACGGCGCGATGATCCCGGCCCTCACCGAAATCATGCCGGTGGAAGTGCGCGTGGCGGGCTTCTCCCTAGCCTATAGCCTGGCCACCGCGATCTTCGGCGGTTTCACCCCGGCGATCTCCACCTGGTTCATCCACATCACCGAAGACAAGGCCTCGCCGGCCTACTGGATGATGTTCGCCGCAGCATGCGCGCTGTGCTCGACCCTCGCGCTGTATCGTCGTGCCAACGCCCGTGGGCAAGTGATGCAGGGGGCCGCACAATGAAGGCTCTGCTCAAGACCCTGACGGCCCTGGCCCTGGGCGCACTGGCATTGTCGGCCCAGGCCGAGCAGTTGAAGGTAATGACATCGGGTGGCTTCACTGCCGCCTATAAACTGCTTGGCCCGCAATATGCCAAGCAAAGCGGCGATACCCTCGACACTATCCTCGGCCCGTCGATGGGCAAGGCGCCGGAAGCGATTCCCAACCGCCTGGCCCGAGGCGAACCCGCTGACGTGGTGATCATGGTCGGCTACGCCCTGGATGATTTGATCAAGCAGGGCAAGGTCGACCCGGCCTCCCGCGTGGAACTGGCAGACTCGCGCATCGGCCTGGTGGTAAAAGCCGGCGCCGTCAAACCGGCCATCGGCACCGATGCCGAATTGAAAGCCACCCTGAGCAAAGCCAAGTCGGTCGCCTATTCGGACAGCGCCAGCGGTGTATACGTCGAGAAAGAGTTGTTCAAGAAGCTCGGCATGCCCGCCAAAGGCACCATGATCGAACGCCAGCCGGTGGCCGAACAGGTGGCCAAGGGTGACTACGAAGTCGGCCTGCAACAGGTGGCGGAATTGTTGCCGGTGCCAGGTGTGACCTTCGTCGGCAAGATCCCGGAAGATGTGCAATCGGTGACGCGCTTTGCCGCCGGCATTCCGGTCAACGCGCAACACCCGGAGCAGGCCAAGGCGTTGTTGCAATTCCTGGCCTCACCCCAGGCGCAACCGGTGGTGCAATCCACCGGCCTGGACTCGGTGTCACGCTGAGCGAAACGGCATCTCCCGCAATAACCGCTCCAACTCCAGCGCCGCTGGCGGCAATGTCCGCCCGCGGCGTTTTATCAAGCCCACGTTGCGCATCACCTGCGGCTCCACCAGGGGCACGCTGACCAGGACCGTGTGCTCCAGGGCCGGCATCGCAATCGATGGCACCATCGCCACGCCCAATCCCGCCTCCACCAAGCCGATCATGGTAGTCACGTGGTGCGTCTCGCAGACACTCGGCTTTTTCACCCGTATGCCGCGCAAGGCCTGGTCAAGCAGGAGGCGGTTGCCGGAGGTCTTGTCCAGGGTGATGTAATCATGTTCGCAGGCCTCGGCCCAGCTCACGCTGTCGCGCTGGGCCAGCGGGTGATCGCGGCGACAGGCCAGCACGTAGCGCTCCTGCAACAACAGTTCGAATTCCACTTCCTCGGCCAGGCTGCCGCTGAAACTCAAGCCGAAATCCGCTTCGCCACTCTCCACCGCACTGCACACCTCGCCGGCACTGGTATCCAGCACCCGCAAGCGGATCTTCGGATACAGCTTGCGGAATTCGGAGATCACGTGGGGCATGAAGTAGTACGCGGTGGACGGCACGCAGGCGACAGTGACATTGCCCATGCGCGTGGACGCGACGTTGCTGATGCCCATCAGCGCCACGTCGAGGTCGTCAAGCATGCGTTCGACTTGTGGCAAAAACGTACGGCCAACCATGGTCAGGCTGACCCGCCGGGTGGTGCGTTCGAACAGCTTCACATCAAGGGCGGTTTCGAGCTTTTCGATGCGCCGGCTGAGGGCCGGTTGCGAGATGCGGATGGCCTCGGCGGCGCCACGGAAACTGCCCTTGTCTACCACGGCGCGGAAGGCCTGGAGGTCATTGAGGTCGAAGTTGATGATCACGGGAGGGCCAATGTGGTCGAAGTGGCGGGCATTATCGTACGCGAGTCGCAGCGTCGCCATATGTGGGTGACCGGCAGGCCGTTAAATGACCCGCGTCACTGGCCAAACAAAAGGCCCAAACTATAGTCCCCCAGGGCACTTTTTAAAGTGACGGTCCCCCTGAACGAATCCGCTTGAAACAATTCCAAACAGCTCAATTTAGTATAGATTGCGCGCACCGCATCAATGGCATTCAAGGAGGTTACCGTGGCAACTCTGCAAACGAACACAATCCAGGCCCTGCAAGCTAATCGCAGCACTCTCCTTGATCAATGGAAAGCCAGTCTCGAAGCCTCGGGGGCCACGCGCAATATCAAGCCTGACGACGTGCAAACACAGACCGCCGAGTTCCTGGCTCTGCTGACTGAAGCCCTGCAAAATGGCGGTTCGCAGCGCACCGATCATGAAAACTGGGCACAAACCCGCCAATTCCTGGAAAAGCTCTCCCACAGCCGCGCCCTCGCCGGCCAGGACTCCCAGCAGACTGCCAGCTTCATTTTTGCCCTCAAGGGCCCGCTGTTCACGCTGTTGCAGCGTGAATATGCCGACCAGCCGGCACAATTGGCCGAACAACTGCTGACAGTCTCCGAGCTGCTCGACGCCCTGGGCATGCACACCATCCGCACCTTCCAGAAATCCCGCGAGTCGGTGATCAAGCGCCAACAGGAAGAGTTGCTGGAGCTGTCCACGCCGGTGGTGAAGTTGTGGGAAGGCGTCCTGGCCCTGCCGATGATCGGCACCCTGGATTCGCAACGCACCCAGGTGGTGATGGAATCGCTGCTGCAACGCATCGTCGACACCGGCGCGGAAATCGCGATCATCGACATTACCGGCGTACCGACCGTCGACACCCTGGTCGCCCAGCACCTGCTCAAAACCGTCACGGCCATCCGCTTGATGGGTGCCGACTGCATCATCAGTGGCGTACGCCCGCAAATCGCGCAGACCATCGTGCACCTGGGTCTCGACCTGCAAGGCGTGGTCACCAAGGCCAACCTGGCCGATGCGCTGGCACTCTCCCTCAAACGCTTAGGCGTCACCGTCACCAAGGCCGTTTAAGCATGGAACGCATCCCTATTTTGCAGATGGGCGAGTTCCTGCTCGTGACCATCCAGGTGGACATGCACGACCAACTCGCGCTGACCCTGCAGGACGACCTGTCCGAACGCATCAGCCGTACCTCCGCCCGCGGTGTGCTGATCGATATCTCGGCGCTGGACATGGTCGACTCGTTCATCGGACGCATGATCGGCACGATCTCCGGCCTCTCGCGCATCATGGACGCGCAGACCGTCTTGGTAGGCATGCAGCCCGCCGTAGCCATTACGCTGGTGGAACTGGGCATGACCCTGCCTGGCGTGGCGACGGCGTTGAATGTCGAGCGCGGCATGAAACTGCTGCGCGACCGGGTAGAACACTCATGACCCAAGCCAGCAATGGCACCCACCCGGTGCTGATCGAACAGGACGTCGTGCTGGCTCGACAACTCGTACGCAAACTGGCCCAGGACTGCGGCATGCGCCTGATCGACCTGACCAAGCTGGTCACGGCGGTCAGCGAGTTGGCGCGCAACACAGTGGTCTATGGCAAGGGTGGCTACATGGACTGGGCGGTGGTCGAAAAAGACCACCGCCCCGGCCTGCGCCTGACCTTTCGCGATGAAGGCCCGGGCATTCCCGACCTGAAACTGGCAATGACCGACGGCTGGACCTCCGGCAGCGGCCTGGGCCTGGGGCTCACCGGGGCCAAGCGCCTGGTGGATGAATTTGAACTGGAGACCGCGCCAGGCCAGGGCACCCGCGTGACGATCACCCGATGGGCCTGAACATTCCCAGTGCCTTGACCCATGTGCTGCTGATTGAAGACACCAGCCAGGTCGGCCACGCCCGCCGCACGGCGCAGCAGCTCGCCGAGCAGTTGGGCTTCGACGACACCGATGCCGGGCGCGTAGCCCTGGTGGCCACCGAACTGGCCAGCAATGTCCTCAAGCATGCCGAACATGGCCAACTGCACCTGCGCACCACCGGTAATGGTGGCCTCGAACTGGTCGCCATCGACCGTGGCCAAGGCTTCGACCTGAACAGCTGCCTGGTGGACGGTTACTCTACCGGGGGCACCCAAGGCATTGGTCTGGGTGCGATTTCGCGCCTGGCCCAGGTATTCGATGCCTACGCCAATCCACGCGGAACGGCGATCCTGGCCAGGCTGTATCCACGCGGCTCAGTGGCAAAGGACATTCGCTACGGGGTCAGCCAGCACTCACTGCATGATGATCCGCATTGCGGCGATGCCTGGCACCTGGCAATCGAAGCCGGTGGTTTCAGTGTGATGGTGGCCGATGGACTGGGCCATGGCGAATATGCCGAGCAAGCCGCCCGGGCAGGTGAAGGGGTATTCGCCCAGAATGCCTTCCTGGATTCGACGGTGCTGATGAACGACCTGCACATTGCCATGAACGGCACCCGCGGTGGCGCCCTCGCCGTGGCCCAATACGATGCCGAGGCCGATAACCTGAGGTTTACCGGCGTGGGCAATATTGGCGCCAGCCTGATCGGGCCGGAAAAATCCCGTGGCCTGGCCTCCCATCCAGGGATCGTCGGCGTGCAGTTTCGCAAGGCACATGCCTTCGACTACGCTCAAGTGGGCGGCCAGTTGCTGATCCTCTACAGCGACGGCCTGCAGTCACGCTGGAACCTGTCGGACTACCCCGGGCTCGTCCACCGCCACCCTGCCCTGATCGCCGCCGTCCTGCACCGTGACTTCTGTCGCGGCCGGGATGACGTCACGGTCTTCGTGATTGCCCTGGAGGCCATTGATGGCTGACACCCCTGCCGCGCTCGCCGCTGAAATCCAACGCCTTCGCCTGGAGGCGGACGCCCTGCGTTCCGAGCTGGACGAAACCAACCAGGGCGTGCTGGCGCTGTATGCCGAACTGGACACCCAGGCCGACCAACTGCGCCAGGCGTCGGACCTCAAGAGCCGCTTCCTGTCCTACATGAGCCATGAGTTCCGCACGCCGCTGGGCTCGATCCTGAGCATCACCAGCCTGCTGGCCGATGAGCTGGATGGCCCGTTGAGCGAGGAACAGCACACCCAGGTCGGCTTCATTCGCAACTCGGCCCGCGAACTGCGCGAGATGGTCGATGACCTGTTGGACCTGGCGAAGATCGAGGCCGGACGTATCAGCATTTCCCCGGCCTGGTTCGATATGTTCGACCTGTTTTCGGCGTTGCGCGGCATGTTCCGGCCGATTGTCGATGCGTCCTCGGTGGACCTGATCTTCGAAGAGCCCTCCGGCTTGCCCAAGCTCTACACCGATGACAAGAAACTGGCGCAGATCCTGCGCAACTTTATCTCCAACGCGCTGAAGTTCACCGCGCAGGGCGAAGTGCGGGTGTCGGCGCGCATGGAGAATGAACACGAGATACGCTTTGCGGTGCAGGACACCGGCCTGGGTATACCGGGTGAATTGCACAGCAATCTGTTCGAAGACTTTTCCCAGATCGATTCGCCGTTGCAAAAGCGCCTGCGCGGCACCGGCCTGGGCCTGTCCTTGTGCAAGCGTTTCGCCGAACTGCTCGGTGGCCGGGTGGGCGTGGAAAGCACACCCGGTGTGGGCTCGCTGTTTTTTGTGGTCATTCCCTTTTCCATCGCCAGCGAGACCGTCGATGAAACGTGACATACAACTGCTGATCGTCGACGACAACGCTGCCACGCGCTATGCCCTGCGCCGACGCCTGGAGCGCCATCATTACCTGGTACTGGAAGCCGGCACGGGCCAGGAAGGGCTCGACCTGATCGCGAGGGGCAAGATCGACGCACTGATCCTGGACGTCAACCTGCCGGACATGAGCGGCTTCGACATCGTGCGTGGTTTGCGTGCCAACCCGGCCACGGCCTTGCTGCCGGTGGTGCACGTTTCGGCGGCGTCCATCGAGACCGGCGACATCATCACCGGCCTGGACGCAGGCGCCGATGCCTACCTGATCCACCCGGTAGACCCCGAGGTGCTCCTGGCGACCCTGCGCACCTTGCTGCGGGTACGCGACACCGAATACGCACTGCGCGAAAGCGAGGCGCGCTTCCGGGAAATCTTCTTCAATATCAGCGCACCGATTGCGGTGATGGACGCGCAGTTGAAGGTTCACGAGTGCAACCACGCCTTCGCCCAACTGATCCACGACAACCTCAACCCGGACGCCCTGCTCGAATGCTTCGCCAGCGATCAATACAGCGTCATCCAGGAGCTGTGCCTGCGCCTCGCGGCGGGTGAACGCTGGAAGGGCACGCTGCAGATGAAGGTCGATGGGCAACTGCGCGAAACCGAATGGCAGATTTCGCCCTATGACCGCGCCGAGCTGAGCCTGGTGTTTGTCGAGGACGTAACCGAACACCGCCATCGTGAACGCCACCAACAGGCCGAGCTGGCCAACGCCACCACCCAGTTGGCACGTACGGAAGCGCAACTGCTCCAGGCCCAGAAAATGGATGCCTTGGGCAAGCTCACCGGCGGTATCGCCCACGACTTCAACAACCTGCTGACGGGCATCATCACCAGCCTGGAACTGATCAAGAAGCGTATCGAAAGCCAGCGCACCGACAAGGTACTCGGTTATGCCGACGCGGCGCTCAGTTCAGCCCTGAGCGCCGCCGGCCTGACCAACCGTCTGCTCGCCTTCGCCCGCCAGCAGCCGCTGGACACCCGGCCGACCGATATCAACGCACATATCCGCTCGCTGGAAGAGTTGCTGGTGCGCACCATCGGCGAACACATTGCCCTGAAACTGGAGCTGACCACCAACCCCGCCGTGGCGATGGTGGACCCGATCCAACTGGAAAGTGCGGTACTGAACCTGGTGATCAACGCGCGGGATGCACTGCCCCAGGGCGGGATTATCTGGGTGACGACTTACCCGTCGTACTCCAACGGCAACCTCAAGCTGGAAGATGGCCCGTACGTTGCACTGTCGGTACGGGACAACGGTGTGGGCATCGAGCACAGCGTGATCGACAAGGTGTTCGACCCCTTCTTCACCACCAAACCCGTCGGCCAGGGCACCGGCCTGGGTCTGTCGACCATCTATGGCTTTGCCCGCCAGTCCGGCGGTGATGCGCAGATCCGCAGCGTGACCCGCCAGGGCACCGAGGTGACCCTCATGCTCCCCGCCGCCGACGGCCCCGCCACCTTTGCCACCAAAACCGTGGCGGTGCCGGGCAACAGCATGGGCGAACACATACTGATTGTTGAAGACATGCCCTCGGTCCGCAGTTTTGTCGCCGAGGTACTGACGGATGCCGGCTACCGCTGCAGCCTGGCGGCCGATGGTGAAGAAGCCATCGTCATCCTGAAAGCCAATGCGGGCATCGACCTGCTGCTGACGGATGTCGGCTTGCCGTACATGACTGGCCGGGAGCTGGCCGACCACGCGCGAGCCCTGAACCCCAACCTGCCGATCCTGTTCATGACCGGCTACGCCGAGAATGCGGCCAACCGCCAGAACTTCCTGGGCGAACGCATGCACCTGATCACCAAGCCCTTTCACATCGATGAGTTGCTGGAAAAGATCAGACAGGGCGTAGGGGAGTAGGGCTAGGCGCCGATAGACCGGGACACCTAACAGGACAGGAAGCCTATCTGCTGGCGGAAGGCGGCAGCGATCCGGTGCTGGAACGCACGCGTGCCCGGGCCTCAGAAATTTTCACCGTAAAACTGCGCAGTATCACTCAATTGATCGAGCCGCGAACCTGTCAGGAATGACAGTACCGCTGGTCTTGCAACGCGTTGACGGGTGGCCGCTTCGGGACTTTGCTTAGGCATACCGCTACCGGCAATGTGTCGGCGTACAGCGGGAGACGTGGGTTTGCGAGGATACGAAGAATGAGCGGAAGACAAAACGGTACGGTGAAGTGGTTCAACAGCGAAAAAGGGTATGGGTTCATTACTCCGGAGAGCGGGCCTGACCTTTTCGTTCATTTCAAAGCGATTCAGGGGGATGGATACAAAGAATTGAAAGAGGGGCAGAAAGTCACTTTCGTAGCCGTGCAAGGTCAGAAGGGCATGCAGGCGGATGAAGTGGCCGTGCAGGGCTGATGCCGTTCGGATCAACGTTTGAGGCCCTCACTGAAGTCGCTATGTTGCACTGAAAAAGGAGAACGGCCATGCCCTGTAAAGCTCCGCGGACTGCAATCACCACCAGCAGCGAGACAGCGACCTACGATGACCAGGATATCTTCTTCCACAGCACGTCCTTCGCCAGGGGAGGCCAGTTGCTACGCGAAGGGCAAACCGTGACCTACGAGTTGAGAAGAAGAAGCGACGGTGTGCTGGAGGCATTCAACATTCGCGTTGAGGAAGAACCCAGTACGCATTAGTGCAGCCTACGGCGTGCCATGAACCGCGTTCGCGGCACGCCTTTCACTCTTTCCTCCCCCGTACGGCCAACGCCCCACCTGCGCACGGACTGCTGCCTCGTCATGCAGTGCGCGCCAGAGCGTCGCATCGATAGCACTGATGATTACTATCGAAACGAGCGCCTGCCCGATTTTCAACACTGATTCCTATAATCGCCTCCAGATCCCCTCCCCCTCGCCTGACTGCAGGCGTCGTTCACCCTGGAACCCAACACCATGCCAAGTGCCAGCCAGGCCCCCAGCGGCCTCCCCGAACATAATCAACAGAGCGTCAAACAGCAGTGGCTGGCGATTCTCTCGGTCGCCGTCGGTGCCTTCGCCCTGGTCACCAGTGAGTTTCTCCCGGTGGGCGTGCTCAACGACGTCGCTGCCGACCTCGGCATCAGTGCCGGCCACGCCGGCCTGATGGTGACCCTGCCCGGCATCATGGCCGCCCTCGCCGCCCCATTGCTGTCGGTGATCATTGGCGCCATGGACCGCCGCTACCTGCTGATCGGCCTGACGCTGATCATGATCATCGCCAACATGGTCGTGGCGTTCGCCAGTGACTTCAGCCTGCTGCTGTTCGGCCGCGTCTTGCTGGGCATCAGTATCGGCGGTTTCTGGGCGACGGCCATCGCCCTCAGCGGCCGCCTGGCACCCAAGGGTGTGGACGTCGCCAAGGCGACCTCGATCATCATGATGGGCGTGACCCTGGCCACCGTACTGGGCGTGCCCGTCGGCACTTGGCTCAGTGGCCTGATGGGCTGGCGCATGACGTTCCTGGTCACCGCGCTGGTGGGTATCCCGGTGTTGTTGGCGCAGGTCCTCCTGCTGCCCCGGCTGGACCCGGAGAAAGCCATTCTCGTGCGCGACCTGCCCGCCTTGTTCATTAACCCACGGGCTCGGGTCGGGTTGATCGCGGTATTGCTGATCGGCCTGGCGCACTTTGCTGCGTACACCTACGTCGCGCCATTCTTCAAATACAGCTCCGGCTTCGACGGGCCGACCATCGGCTCACTGCTGCTGCTCTTTGGCGTGGCCGGGGTCTTCGGTAATATTTTTGCCGGTTTTGCTGCCAACCGCAGCGTGCGTCACACCTTGATGCTGGTTGCATTGATGATCGGCACCAGCACCGCGCTGTTCCCCTACTTCGCCACCGGCATGACCGGCGCCGCAATGCTGATCGGCCTGTGGGGCTTTGCCTTCGGCGCCTTCCCGGCCTGCGCCAGTATCTGGATGTTCGTGGTCGCGCCCAAGGATGTCGAACGCGGCATGCCGCTGTTCGTCGCCTTGTTTCAAGTGATCATTGCCCTGGGTTCGTTCTTTGGCGGGCGGATCGTCGACCAGATGGGCAGCTCGGTGTTGTTGAGCCTGGCCACGGCCTTGGTCGGCGTCGGTTTTATGACTGTGCTGGTGCTGGGGCGGAATGTAAGCAATAGCCTGGCGGCCCAACCCGCCTGAGCGAAGAGTGCCCACCCAAAAAGCCTGCTGAGCCTTAAGCCCAGCAGGCTTTTTTATTTTCAAAGTGTCGCAACGCCCGTCACAGCGATGGAAAAGCCTGGTAATGAGAATTCGCACAATGAATCTTGTGCCCCCAGGCCCCTGGGCTAGCCTGAAAAAGTCGCTGCCGTGGCGACAGACTGCCAAGGAGGTTATATGCCAGCTAGATATCGTGACGCGGTCACAGGGGAGTACGTGACAGAGGCTGAGGCAAAGAAGAGGCCTAGGGAGACGGTGAAGGAGACGGATAAAAAGCCGCCGTCAAAGCCCAAGGGTAAGAAGTAGGGTCAAGCTTGAAGGCTTGCTGGCCACAGAGAAGGAACGATTACATTCCAAAACGAAAAAACCCCGTAGCTTATTCGGCTACGGGGCTTTTTCTATGTAATGGCGGAGAGATAGGGATTCGAACCCTAGGTACCGGTGAAGGTACAACGGATTTCGAATCCGTCCCATTCGGCCACTCTGGCATCTCTCCAACGGCGCGCATCATAACAGCATGATTCGTGGATGCAAAGCGCCGAAGCGATTTTTTTCCGTGCTATCAGATGCTTGCGTCGATTAAAGCGGTACGCCGAGACGATTGGCGACTTCTTCGTAGGCTTCGATCACGTCACCGAGGCCCTGGCGGAAGCGGTCTTTGTCCATCTTCTTCTTGGTGTCCTTGTCCCACAGGCGGCAGCCGTCCGGGCTGAATTCGTCGCCCAGGACGATGGAGCCGTCGTGGAACACGCCGAACTCGAGCTTGAAGTCCACCAGCAGCAGGCCGGCGTCGTCGAACAGCTTGCTCAGCACGTCGTTGACCTTGAGGGACAGCTCCTTCATGCGCGCCAGTTGCTCAGCGGTACCCCAGCCGAATGCCACGACGTGGGATTCGTTGATGAACGGGTCGCCCTTGGCGTCGTCCTTCAGGAACAGTTCGAAGGTGTACGGGTTGAGCTTGAGGCCCTCTTCCACGCCGAGGCGCTTGACCAGGCTGCCGGCGGCGTAGTTACGCACGACGCATTCAACCGGGATCATGTCGAGCTTCTTGACCAGGCACTCGTTGTCGCCCAGCAGTTTGTCGAATTGGGTCGGGATGCCGGCCGCTTCGAGCTTCTGCATGATGAAGGCGTTGAACTTGTTGTTCACCATGCCTTTGCGATCAAGTTGTTCGATGCGTTTGCCGTCGAACGCCGAGGTGTCGTTGCGAAACAGCAGGATCAGGCGGTTGGCGTCGTCGGTCTTGTACACCGACTTGGCTTTGCCGCGGTAGAGTTCTTCACGTTTTTCCATGATGGGCTCCGCTTGCTAAATGGTGGGCTAGGCGATGTGTCGCCAGTCGAGCCCTGAATCTTGATCGGCCAGTTGCAGCCAGTCCGGGTCGCACCCGAGGGTGTCGACAAAACATTGCCGGGCCAGCTGCGGCAGGTTGTTCTTGCTGCTCAGGTGGGCCAGGACCAGGTGTTGCAAGTCTTGCCAGCCCAACTCATACACCAGGTACGCCGCCTGGTGGTTGTTCAAATGTCCCAGTTCGCCGCCCACCCGCTGCTTGAGGAAGTAGGGGTAATGACCACGGGCCAGCAGGTCTCGGCAATGGTTGGACTCGATCATCAAGGCATCGAGGTTCCGGTAGCCGTCCAGCACCTTGGCGCAGTAGGAGCCCAGGTCGGTCAGTACGCCGAAGCGCCGTTCACCGTCACTGAAGACATACTGCGTCGGCTCCTGGGCATCATGCGCCACGGCAATCACGTCGATGCTCAAGGCGCCGATTTGCAACTGCTCGCCACCGGCCAGGAAACCTGCGGGTTCGATGGGTTTGCGCATCCCGCGCAAGGTGCCGCGACTGAGGTACACCGGGAGATTGTAGCGCCGAGACAGCAAACCCACGCCATGCACGTGGTCGGCATGTTCGTGGGTTACCAGAATCGCGCTCAGCTGCGCGGGGTGAACCCCCAGGCGCAGCAGGCGCCGCTCGGTTTCTTTTAACGAGAAACCACAATCCACCAGCACATACGTGTCGTCATGTGCGACCAGCGTGCCGTTCCCTTGGCTACCGCTGCCGAGAACGGCAAAACGCATCGGATCAGCCCAGGTTGTCCTGAATCACGCCCAACACTTTGCGCGCTGTTTCAGCTGGCGCAACGGTATTGATGTTCTTCTCGACGGTGACCTGCACGCTGTCGCCCACCTTGCTCAAACGAACCTGGTAACGTTCGGCGCGGGTCTCGATCTCTTCCTTGGTCGGCTTGCTGCCGAACAGTTTGCCGAAGAAACCAGGCTCGTCGTCTTTACGCTCGGCCTTTTCCGCCACGTTGATGTAGTACAGGCCCAGGCTGCGGTTGATGTCTTCAACGCGCCAAGGGCCCTGCTCCAACGCGCGGCCAACACTGGCCCAGGCACGGTCGAGGTCTTCACCCAGGTTCAGCACCACGTTGCCGCTGCCGTCTTCGGTGAGGCTGACGCGGCTCGGGGTGTCGTAATCACGGGCGGCGAGCAGGGAAACCGAACCACCCTTCTCGGAGATACGGCTCATGCTGGCCAGCATCTCGTCGACCAGCGCCGAGTCGACGCCGGTGTTAACCGAGCGGTTGGTGAAGTCAACGTTGGCGGTGCTGCCGGCCGGGCGCTCGGCGCTGACCACGTAGACTTCACTGGTATTGCGCTGTACGCCTGGTTCGATGCGCACACGCACGCGGGCTTCGCTGTCAGCGGCTACGCCACCGGCCTGCAAGCGCTTGGCCATGGTGGCGGACAGCTCGCTGCCCTGCTGCCACGCGGTGGTGAACTCACCGGTCTGCGGGCGCTGCTCGTCCAGGCGGAAACCGTTGTCCTGGAAGAACTGCACGGCCACCGGCCAGACTTCGGCAGGTGGGCGTTGTGCCACGATCCAGCGCGAGTCGCCGCTCTTCTGCAGACTGTAGTCGCTGGCATCCGCCACCGCCGAGATCGGCTGTGGACGCGGCACCACGTACTCACCCTTGGTGGTGTCGTCGGCGACGTTGCGCGGGATCGGCAGCAACGGGTCAAGGCGCTTGGCGACGTTGACGCCCGGCGGCAATTCCATCGGTTTGGTGGGTTGTGCTTCCAGGTAATCGCTGCCGCGGTCACGGAAGTAGCCTTCCGGGCCCCAGATCCAACCGCAGCCACTGGTGCTGGAGATAATCAAGGCAAGTGCGGAAAGTCCGGCCAATCGCTTCATGCGTAGTGCTTCCTCAATTAAACCAGGACGCCGGACTGGCGCAGGGCCTGTCGCAGCGGTTCGTGACAGGCTTCGCTGAGACGGGTGAGCGGCAGACGGATACCGTCCGGCATCATGCCCATTTCAGTCAGTGCCCATTTCACGGGAATAGGGTTGGATTCGATAAACAGTGTCTTGTTGAGCGGCATCAGCTTCTCGTGGATCGCGCGGGCGGTCACGGCGTCGCCTGCAATGGCGGCGGCACACATTTCGCTCATGGCACGGGGGGCCACGTTGGCGGTCACGGAGATGTTGCCCTTGCCGCCCAGCAGGATCAGCTCGACAGCGGTGGCGTCGTCACCGGAATACACCAGAAAATCGCTGCTCACGCCGGCCAGGATGTCCTTGGCGCGCTGCAGGTCACCGGTGGCTTCCTTGATACCGATGATGTTCGGCACGGTGGACAGGCGGATCACGGTCTCGGCCTTCATGTCGCACGCGGTACGACCCGGTACGTTATAGAGGATCTGCGGGATGTCGACCGCTTCGGCAATGGCGCGGAAATGCTGGTACAGGCCTTCCTGGGTCGGCTTGTTGTAGTACGGGGTCACCAGCAGGCAGGCGTCGGCGCCGGCCTTCTTGGCGTTTTTGGTCAGCTCGATGGCTTCACGCGTCGAGTTGGCGCCCGTACCGGCGATCACGGCAATACGGCCGGCAACACGCTTGACCACGAATTCGATGACCTGGATATGTTCTTCCACGTCGAGGGTGGCCGATTCACCGGTGGTGCCGACCGCCACGATGGCATTGGTGCCTTCTTGCAGGTGGAAGTCCACCAGTTTGCCCAGGCTGTCCCAGTCGAGATGACCTTGTGCATCCATGGGTGTGACCAGTGCCACCATACTGCCCGCAATCATGCAACCGCTCCTGCCGGAAAAAGAGAGCCGTAATGGTACTGGCGCCAAGATGCTTGCACAAGCGAAGTACCGCCTGAGGATGCGTTCTGGCGCAACTAAACGACGGGCAATGCCATCATTGGGCGAAAGCATGCCCTGAAGCACGCTGAAATCGGACCGATCACGCAATGAAAACGCCACCTCCTATCCCTTGGCGACGGTTTTCGCTACCCTTCATCCTTTGATCGATACAGCCCACACGGTATCGACCGCTCATCGTTTTAGGAAGGCTGCATGTCCACCCCCACAGTTCGCGAACAATTCCTTGTTATCAGTGCCCTCGGCGCCAACCCCATGGAGCTGACCAACGTCCTGTGCCGCGCCAGCCATGAAAACCGCTGCGCCGTCGTGACCTCCCGCCTGACCCGCCACGGCGAGTGCAGCGCGCTGGTCCTGCAGATCTCCGGCACCTGGGATGCCCTGGCGCGCCTGGAGACCGGCCTGCCAGGCCTGGCCAAGAAGCATGACTTCACCGTCAATGTGGTGCGCAGCGCAGCCCTGGAGAATCGTCCCCAGGCCCTGCCGTATGTGGCTTACGTCAGCTCCGCCTACCGCTCGGACATCGTCAATGAGCTGTGCCAGTTCTTCATCGACCACAACGTTGAGCTGGAAAACCTGACCTGCGACACCTACCAGGCCCCGCAAACCGGCGGCACCATGCTGAACGCCACGTTTACCGTGACCCTGCCGGCCGGCGTGCAGATCAGTTGGTTGCGCGACCAGTTCCTGGATTTCGCCGATGCCTTGAACCTCGATGCCTTGATCGAGCCATGGCGCCCACAGAACCCAATGTAAGGAAGTTTTCATGGCGGTAGTCATCGACAAACCCGTAGCCGATTTCGAAGCCCAGGCCACCAGTGGCCAGACCTTCAGCCTCGCCGCCCTCAAGGGCAGGCAAGTGGTGATCTACTTCTACCCGAAGGACAGCACGCCGGGCTGCACCACCGAAGGCCAGGGCTTTCGTGATCAGTACGCAGCGTTCAAGGCGGCCAACACCGAGGTGTTTGGTGTGTCGCGTGACAGCGTGAAGTCCCACGAGAACTTCAAGGGCAAGCAGGAGTTTCCCTTCGAGCTGATCAGTGACAAGGATGAAGCGGTTTGCCAGCTGTTTGATGTGATCAAGTTGAAGAAGCTGTACGGCAAGGAATACCTCGGCGTGGATCGCAGCACCTTCCTGATCGACAAGGATGGCGTGCTGCGCCAGGAATGGCGTGGTGTGAAGGTGCCGGGGCATGTGGATGCCGTGCTGGCGGCGGCGCAGGCCTTGAACAAAGCCTGAGACGCAGCAGACTGTTGTATGAGCGGGCTTGTCCCGCTCACTACAGAAGCGGCGCCACGACAGGCTCCTGCCGCGGCCACGCGTCCAGCACCGCCTTGAACAGCGTTGCCAGCGGGATCGCAAAAAACACGCCCCAGAATCCCCATAACCCACCGAACAACAGCACCGCGCAGATGATCGCCACCGGGTGCAGGTTGACTGCCTCTGAGAACAACAGCGGCACCAGCACATTGCCATCCAGGGTCTGGATGATCCCGTAAACCGCCATCAGGTAGATGAACTGGTCGCTCCAGCCCCACTGGAACAAGGCGATCAAGGTCACTGGCACCGTCACCACCACGGCGCCAACGTAGGGCACCACCACCGAAACCCCCACCAGCAAGGCCAACAAGGCTGCGTAGTTCAGGTCCAGGGCGATGAAGGCGATGTAAGTCACGCCCCCGCAGATAATGATCTCGATGACCTTGCCGCGAATGTAGTTGGCGATCTGCCGGTTCATTTCCTCCGCCACCCGGGTGATCAGCGCGCGCTCGCGCGGCAGGTAGCCTCGCACCCAGCGACCGATCATGGCGCGGTCCTTGAGGAAGAAGAACACCAGGATCGGCACCAGCACCAGGTAGATCATGATGTTGACCAGCAGCGGCAGGCTGGACAGGGAAAAGGTCAGCGCCCATTGCCCGAACTTTCCGATCTCGCCGCGCGCCACTTCGATGGCTTGCAGCACCTGTTCGTCCGACACCAAATGCGGGTAGCGCTCCGGCAACAACAGCAACAGCGACTGCCACTTGGCGAGCATGCCGGGCAGTTCATTGAACAGGGTGATCAACTGATGCCATAGCAACGGCAATACCACCACGATAAACAGCACCAACAAGCTCATGAACAAGGCGAACACCAGCCCTACCGCCGCCCCACCTGGCAGGTGCAGGCGCTCCAGCGTAGTGACCAGGCCCTGCATCAGGTAAGCCAGCACCATCCCCGCCAATACCGGCGCCAGCATGCCGCCCAAGGTGAGTACGGCCGTAAAGGCCAGAAACAGCAGGACCGCCAGCACCACCGCCTCCTCATCGGAGAAGTAGCGCTGGATCCAGTCTCGTAACACTTTGAACATCAATCAACCTCGGGTGATAGGGCAAACGATTCAGGCCTTGCGCAACCAGTAACGGTACACACCGGCGGCGTCTTCTTCATGCAACAGCGTGTGGCCGGCCAGCTTGGCAAACGTACGGAAATCACGCTGGGAGCCGGCGTCCGTAGCGATCACCTTGAGCACTGCGCCACTGCTCAGACGGTTGAGTTCCAGCTTGGCCTTGAGCAAAGGCAGCGGGCAATTGAGGCCGCTGGCATCGAGTTCGGCATCAAAGGCTACAGCGTTGGTCATGGTTTACTCCGGGCAAGCGTTGAGAGTGCTTAGAATATCTGGTCCGAAGCTCAGTGTCCGGCTACAGTAAGCTCTTTGTCGAAAGGCTCTGTGCATGACTTTTTTGCGCCCCACCCTGCTGACGCTGGCTTGCCTGCTGGCCTCCCCAGGCTTCGCCGACGACCTGCCGTCACTTGGCGACGCCAGTTCTGCCATTGTCTCGCCGCAACAGGAATACCAACTGGGCCGCGCGTGGCTGGCCTACCTGCGGGGCCAGGTCTCGCAACTCAACGACCCGCAGCTCAAGGACTACGTCGAAACCAGCGTGTACAAGCTGGTGGAGACCAGCCAGGTCAATGACCGGCGGCTGGAATTCATCCTGATCAACAGCCCGCAACTGAACGCTTTTGCCGCACCGGGTGGCATCGTCGGGGTCAACGGCGGCCTGTTCCTCAACGCCCAGACCGAAGGGGAATATGCCTCGGTACTGGCTCACGAACTGGCGCATTTGTCCCAACGCCACTTCGCCCGTGGCGTTGAAGCGCAACAGCGCATGCAGATTCCGATGATGGCCGCCCTGCTCGGCGGCATCATTGCTGCTGCGGCGGGTGCAGGCGATGCAGGTATTGCCGCGATTGCCGGCACCCAGGCCGCGGCGATCCAGGAACAACGTCGGTTCTCTCGCCAGAACGAACAAGAGGCAGACCGTATCGGCATCCTCAACCTGGAAAAAGCCGGATATGACCCGCGCTCCATGCCGACCATGTTCGAACGCCTGATGCGCCAGTACCGCTTCGACGCCAAACCGCCGGAGTTCCTGTTGACGCACCCGGTCACCGAATCGCGAATCGCCGACACCCGCAACCGCGCCGAGCAATCCAAGCCTGGCGGCAAGGAAGACAGCCTGCGTTATCAGCTCATCCGCGCGCGGGTGCAATTGCAATACGAAGACACCCCTGGCCTCGCCGCCAAGCGCTTCCAGGCGCAGCTGGACGAAAACCCGAAGAACGATGTGGCGCGCTACGGCTTGGCTATCGCCCAGATCAAAGGCTCCCAATTCAAGCAGGCTCGGGAAAACCTCGCGCCGCTGCTGGCCAAGGCGCCCAACGACATCACCTACAACCTGGCGCAGATCCAGCTGGACATCGACAACAGCCGCCTGCCGGATGCCCAGCAACGCACGGATCGGATGCTCACCCAGTACCCAGGTAACTATCCGTTGAATCAGGTGCGCGTGGACCTGCTGCTCAAGCAGAACCGCACGGCGGATGCAGAAAAGGCACTGGACGGTTTGCTCAAGTCTCGCCCGGATGACCCGGACGTGTGGTACCAGGTCGCTGAGACACGCGGTTTGTCGGGCAACATCATCGGTTTGCATCAGGCCCGCGCCGAGTACTTTGCGCTGGTGGGTGATTTCCAGCAGGCCATCCAGCAATTGGATTTTGCCAAGCGTCGCGCCGGCAGCAACTTCCCGCTGTCGTCGCGCATCGATGCACGCCAGCGTGAGTTGATCGAACAGGAACGCCTGGTCAAAGGGATGATGAGCTAAACCGATCAGGCACAAAAAAGCCCCGCCCTCGTTAAACGAAGGCGGGGCTTTTTGTTATTACCAACTTACTCAGCCAGTTTGAAGGTAATGAAGCTGGCGCGGCCCTGACGCAACACACGCATCGACACCGAGCGGTTCTTCGGCAACGCCTTGGCGATGTCGGTGAACTGCTTGGTGGTCTCGATCGCCTGGTTGTTCAGGTGGGTGATGACGTCACCCGGCTGTAGGCCGATCAGAGACGCCGGGCCATCCTGCACTTCCTTGATCACAACACCGCTCTTGAGGTCAAAGCTCTTTTTCTGCTCAGCGGTCAGCTCGGCCACGGCGATGCCCAGGCGGTTGCTGCTGCGCTCGGCGCCCGGCTTGGTATTGCCCAGGGCATCCAGGGTGGCGCCTTCTTCAGGGATTGCGCCCACGGTCAGCTCAACAGTCTGGCGCTTGCCTTCGCGGATCACTTCCAGCTTGGCTTTGCTGCCCGCCTTGAGCGCACCTACGAGGTGCGGCAGGTCGGCCGACATGACGATTGGCTGGCCGTTCATGCTCAGGATCACATCGCCAACTTGCAGGCCGCCTTTGGCAGCCGGGCCGTCGTCCTGGATCTGTGCAACCAGTGCGCCGGCCGGCTTATCGAGGCCGAAGGACTCAGCCAGGTCTTTATTCACTTCCTGGATCACTACGCCCAACCAACCGCGGCTGACCTTGCCACCGCTTTTCAGTTGGTTGGAAACGTCCATGGCCACGTCGATCGGGATCGCGAACGACACCCCCATGAAGCCACCGGAACGGGTGTAGATCTGCGAGTTGATGCCGACCACTTCGCCCGCCAGGTTGAACAGCGGACCACCAGAGTTACCCGGGTTGATCGGCACGTCGGTCTGGATGAACGGTACGTAGTTTTCGTTCGGCAGGCTGCGGCCGATGGCGCTGACGATGCCTTGGGTCACGGTATGGTCAAAACCAAACGGCGAACCGATGGCGACCACCCACTGGCCGGCTTTCAGGTCTTGGGATTTGCCCAGCTTGAGCACAGGCAGGTCCTTGCCGTCGATCTTCAGCAAGGCCACGTCGGAACGTGGGTCGGTACCGACGAGCTTGGCTTTCAGCTCACTGCGATCGGCCAGGCGCACGAGAATCTCGTCAGCGTCGGCAATCACGTGGTTGTTGGTAAGGATGTAGCCGTCCGGCGAAATGATGAAACCCGAGCCCAGGGACTGGGCCTCGCGCTGACCACCGCCACCACGGGGTGCGCGCTGTTGCGGCATGCCGCGCTCGAAGAACTCGCGCAGCATCGGCGGCAGGCCTTCCAGGTCCGGCATCTGCTGGTTGGAGACTTTGCGATCCGGCAGTTTCTGCGTGGTACTGATGTTCACCACGGCAGGTGAGGCTTGCTCGACCAATTGGGTGAAGTCAGGCAGCTCGACTGCTTGCGCAGGCAGGGCCTGACCCAGCACCAACACCGTGGCGACTATGGATAGGTAAGACTTCAAACGTGGTATCGACATACAGCTCCCGTTACGACGAGCAGGGTTGAGCGACAGGGTTCAAGAAACGCCGGAAACCGCGACCGACATCTTTGTTCCGCGAACAAAACAAGGCCAGAGCCGACAAGCCCTGACCTATAAAAAACATGGGGGATTTTTGCAAGTGAAAATGCTGATCCAGACATTTCATGCTCTCGGCAGCCAACCTGGCATGGGAATACAGTGAAACGTCAGGATGAACATAGGATTAACGACTCACGGTTGGGCGGCTGGCTTTTTTTCACCGCGCACCGACAGGGCGATCCGCTCTGCGGTGCCGATGGGTATTTCACCCACCACCGTCACCATCATCTCACCGTCCACCGTATTCAGCCGACGCGATACCGCGACCGTAGGGCCCAGCTGAGTGCGGGTCTCCGTCACGCTTGCATCGCTGATCGGCTCCAGGAATACCGAGAACCGCGCCAGCCCGTCTTCATACATCAGGCTGTCGACGGTCGCCTTGGTCTGGGTATCTTTGCGTGCACTGGTGTTGGTCAATTGAAAACCCGGTGGCAACCATTCCATATGCCAAGTCTCGGTAGATTGCACCTCGGGCGCTTTGCTATTAGCGACGGCGATAGGTGTGCAGTCGTTGCTGGGTTGCAGTTCCCGGTCATCAGGCACGACGGAAGTATTCAATCGCGTGAACTGGAAGCGCTCCAGCAGTTGCCCTTGATCATTCAGCAACAGGGACTTGAGCGGCAGCGCGGTTTCCCGATCCAGGTGCAGTTCAAAGCCATAACGGTACTGGTCACGCGGCGTGATCGAGACGATGACCGCATTTCGACCGGCCACGCGGGACTTGCCAATGACGGCCAGTTCGTAGAATTGATTGAGTTTTTGCGGATCAAGCGCACGTGATGGTGCATCACGCGAATTGCCAAGGCCTGCGACAAGAGTGCCGCTGACGCATTGCGTCCGGCCATCCAACCGCACGACCTCCTGAGCAGAACCATCGAGCTGCAAGAGCCGCTCACGGACCTGACCGTCCTGGACACGATGCCAGATGTCATGGGTAGAAAAACTGCCGTTGCGTTCGTAGACGAACGTACCTTGAAAGCTTTGCTGTTGCTCTGCACGCCCAAGTCGAGTCAGCCAGTCTTGGGCTTCATCGGCGTGGGCGGGGAGTGCAAACCAACCACTGAGCAAAAGCGTAAGGAGCGGTATGGCTCGCATAGAGCTCCTTACGGATTAGCGGTTTTCCAGGCTTGCTGCACGAGCATAAGGCAGAGCGCTTTCAGTGCCCTTCAGAGCCGATTCCTGTGCGTGTTGGCGCAGGTAGCCTGGAAGACGCTGGTCTTGCCAACCGGATTGCCCTTGCAGTACACCGTTGGCCATCGGGCCGGTGGTGTCAGCGCTTTCCTTGTAGCCGGCCAATACGGCTGGGCCTTTGACCTGCGGACCCGCCATTACAGGCTGCTGGGCCTGCTGAGCCAGTTCGGCACCGGCGATCTCGTCCTGGTTGTACAGGCGAACACCCGCCAGCACGGCGACAGTCACCGAGGCAGCAACCGCCAGGCGACCCAGGCTACGCCATGGACCACGAGCAGCCTTTGCCGGAACGGCTTCATCAGCCAGTGCAGCAGAAACGGCCGCAGCAATATCCAGACGAGGGATTAGAAGATCCTTGTGCATCACCGCCCGAGCGACTTGGTAACGAGACCAGGTATCACGGGTTTCGGCGTCATCAAATGCGTTGAGCACTCGACGAAGTTCCAGTTCATCCGCTTCGTTATCCATCACTGCGGACAGCGATTCCTGCAGGGCATCACGACTCATGGCGGTTCCTCTCTTGGCTGTCGCCGCTGTCTCTAGTTCTCTTGCAACAACGGTTGCAAGGCTTTATCGATGGCTTCCCGGGCCCGGAAAATCCGTGACCTCACAGTCCCCACCGGACACTGCATGACGCTCGCAATGTCTTCGTAACTCAGACCATCGAATTCACGTAAAGTTAACGCCGTACGCAAATCTTCTGGCAGTTGCTGAATTGTGCGATGAACGGTGCCTTCGATCTCGTCGCGCAGCAATGCACGCTCCGGCGACTCGAGATCCTTGAGGCCGTGATCACCATCGTAAAATTCCGCATCTTCTGAACTTACATCGCTATCCGGTGGGCGGCGTCCGCGAGACACCAGATAGTTCTTCGCCGTGTTGATGGCGATTCGGTATAGCCACGTGTAAAACGCACTATCACCGCGAAAGTTACCAAGTGCACGGTACGCCTTGATAAAAGCTTCCTGTGCAACGTCCTGCGCTTCATGGGTGTCGTGCACAAACCGCACGATCAACCCGAGAATTTTGTGCTGGTATTTCAGCACTAGCAGATCAAAAGCTCGCTTGTCGCCGCGTTGAACGCGCTCGACCAGCTGCTGATCCTCTTCCTGGGTTAGCATGAACACTCCTCGTAGTACTTTAAGGAGGCTTGCATAACTAAACGATCAGGCTTGCAAACATAGACTCGGTCTTTTCGCAAAAGTTCTCCCCCTTCAAGCAAGTTTCCGGCACGCACTGATTTGGCACACACGAAAAACGCAGCACGGGCAACGCCGACTGCGCGAATAATCTTGTCGTCGGTTTTCTGACGCGTCCAATGCTCCCGACGGGCCAATAAACTCAACGTTTTCCCAGCTTTCGGGCAACCTGCTATTGAGTCGGGGGCCATGCAAAAAGTTCCCGCCTCAATAACCAGCTGATTTTACCCGAGCCGTGCACCGTAATCTCACATTGCCACGAATGCCCGGCTATTGTGCCGCTCCACCCCTCTATATACTAGTAGCCCGTGTGACCCTTTGATTCGCCGATCCAGGCGTCCTGTTTGCGCCACCTCTTCGGATCGCTTTTTGCGGAATCCTTCAAATGAGCCAACAGTTTCAACACGATGTCCTGGTGATCGGCAGCGGCGCGGCCGGCTTGAGCCTTGCGCTGACCCTTCCCAGCCACCTGCGCATTGCGGTTCTGAGCAAAGGCGACCTGGCCAACGGCTCTACGTTCTGGGCCCAGGGCGGTGTCGCCGCGGTGCTGGACGACACCGACACCGTGCAATCCCACGTCGAAGACACCCTCAACGCCGGCGGCGGCCTGTGCAATGAAGAAGCGGTGCGTTTCACCGTGGAGCACAGCCGTGAGGCCATCCAATGGCTGATAGACCAGGGCGTCCCCTTTACCCGCGATGAACACGCAGGCAGCGACGACGGTGGTTTCGAGTTCCACCTGACCCGCGAGGGCGGCCACAGTCACCGCCGCATCATCCATGCCGCCGATGCCACCGGCGCGGCTATTTTCAGGACGCTCCTAGACCAGGCCCGCCAACGCCCCAACATCGAATTGCTGGAGCAACGCGTCGCCGTCGACCTGATCACCGAAAAACGCCTGGGCCTGGAAGGCGAGCGCTGCCTCGGCGCCTACGTGCTCAATCGCGGCAGCGGCGAGGTCGACACCTACGGCGCACGCTTCACCATCCTCGCCTCCGGTGGCGCGGCCAAAGTCTACCTCTATACCAGCAACCCCGATGGCGCCTGCGGTGATGGCATCGCCATGGCCTGGCGCTCCGGCTGCAGGGTGGCCAACCTGGAATTCAACCAGTTCCACCCCACCTGCCTGTATCACCCACAGGCCAAGAGTTTCCTGATCACCGAAGCGCTGCGTGGCGAAGGTGCGCACCTGAAACTGCCCAATGGCGAGCGTTTCATGCAGCGTTTCGACCCCCGTGCCGAACTGGCCCCGCGCGATATCGTCGCCCGCGCCATCGACCATGAAATGAAGCGTCTGGGCATCGACTGCGTGTATCTCGACATCAGCCACAAGCCCGAAGCCTTCATCAAGACCCACTTCCCCACCGTCTACGAGCGCTGCCTGGCCTTCAATATCGACATCACCAAAGGCCCAATCCCCGTAGTACCGGCCGCGCACTACACTTGCGGCGGCGTGATGGTCGACCAGCACGGACGTACCGACGTACCCGGCCTTTATGCGATTGGCGAAACCAGCTTCACCGGCCTGCACGGTGCCAACCGCATGGCCAGCAACTCGCTGCTCGAGTGCTTCGTCTATGCGCGCTCTGCAGCGGCGGACATCCTTGAACAACTGCCGCGCATTCCGGTGCCCGCCGCCCTGCCCCGCTGGGACGCCAGCCAGGTGACCGACTCGGACGAAGATGTGATCATCGCGCACAACTGGGACGAGCTGCGCCGTTTCATGTGGGACTACGTGGGGATCGTGCGCACCAACAAGCGCCTGCAACGGGCGCAGCACCGGGTGCGGCTGCTGCTGGACGAGATCGATGAGTTCTACAGCAACTACAAAGTCAGCCGCGACCTGATCGAGCTGCGCAACCTGGCCCAGGTCGCCGAACTGATGATCCGCTCGGCCATGGAACGCAAGGAGAGCCGGGGCCTGCATTACACCCTCGACTACCCGCAGATGCTGCCCGAGGCCCGCGACACTATCCTGGTGCCAACCACCTACGGCGGCTGAACTTCAGGCGCACACGCAGGCGCCGATGCACATCGGCGGCCTGCGCGTCCCTGGGCACACAGGCTGAACGTACCCGCCATTCGCCCTGCACCCGATAACGCAGCACCACGATCAACGGCAACGCCAGGCTGTCAGGACGCAATTGCACGGCGTGCCAGCCCCGTGCGGCGCTCCACAGCTGCCAACCGTCTTCATCGCGTCGCAGGCCACGAATCGACGAACGGTGAGTCAGCAAGATAGAACGCGGCAAAACCCAGGCGGCGTGCGCCAGGCACACCAGCATGCCCAGGCTCGAAAAAGGAAGTTGCATAAACATCAAGGCGCCCAGCGCAAACAGCTGGGCAAGCAGATACGCCGCCAGCAACAGCCGTGAGGCCTGCCAGCGGCATTCAAAGCTATTACTTGGGCTGGACACGATCCAGGATCATCCGGACCATGCGCTGCAGCTCCGGGTCTTGCGACTCGGCGCGTTCCATGAACCAGCCGAACATGTCCTGGTCTTCGCACGTCAGCAGCCGCACATAGAGGTCGCGATCCACTTGATTGAGCGTCGCGTAGACCTCTTTGGTGAAAGGTACCAGCAACACATCCAACTCCAGCATGCCGCGACGGCTGTGCCAGTAGAGGCGATTGATTTCTACATCTTCGACCATGGAGCGCTCCTCAAATAGGCGGCAAGTATACAGACCCGACGGCACCGGAACAGTCGGCTTTGGTCGCCCCATACGGAAACTATCCATTTGCCGGGCGCCCCTCTATGATGCACCCATGACTTTTTTGACCTGCGATGACCCATGGCTGACTCTGCTTTCTTCTGCCCCCTGTCCCACGAAGGCGTTCTCGCCGTCCGCGGTTCCGACGCTGCCAAATTCCTTCAGGGCCAACTGACCTGCAACCTCAATTACCTGAGCGACACCCAGGCCAGCCTCGGCGCGCGCTGCACGCAAAAAGGGCGCATGCAGTCGAGCTTCCGCATCCTGCTGCAAGGTGACGGCGTGTTGCTGGCCATGGCCAGCGAGCTGCTGGAGCCGCAACTGGCTGACCTGAAAAAATACGCCGTGTTTTCCAAGTCCAAACTCACCGATGAAAGCGCCGCCTGGGTGCGCTTCGGTCTGATGAATGCCGACCCGGCCCTGACGGGGCTTGGCCTTGAGCTGCCTGCCGAGACCGACAGCGTCGTGCGCAACGATACATTGATCGCCATCCGCGTCTCCCCTGGCCGCGCTGAACTTTGGGTACCTGCCGAGCAAGGCGACGCCGTACGCAGTCAATTGGCTGCAACCCTTGAACAAACCGATCTGAATGAATGGCTGCTGGGCCAGATCCGCGCCGGCATCGGCCAGGTCATGCCCCAGACCCGCGAACTGTTCATTCCACAGATGCTCAACCTGCAGGCCGTGGGCGGCGTCAGCTTCAAGAAAGGCTGCTACACCGGCCAGGAAATCGTCGCGCGCATGCAGTACCTGGGCAAACTCAAACGTCGCCTGTACCGCCTGAGTCTCGATACGTCTGAAATGCCCGCGCCAGGCACTCCGCTGTTTTCTCCCAGCCATAACAGCTCGATCGGCGAAGTGGTGATCGCCGCAAAAGCTGACCAGACCGTTGAACTTCTGGCCGTATTGCAAGCCGAAGCTGCCGATAGTGAAGATGTGCACCTGGGCGCGCTGGAGGGTCCCCGCTTGCAACTGCTCGACCTGCCTTACACGCTCGACCGCGATCGAGAGATCCAGCGCTGATCGCCGTACCTTTGTTGCAACACCCTAGAGAGCATGAATGAACAAGCTGGCGGAAAAAGTCCAACAGGCTTTGGTGAGGGCCATCGATAACGATGACCTGGTTCTGCCGACATTGCCGGAAGTGGCCCTGAATATTCGTCAGGCCGCCGAAGACCCGGAGATCAGCATCAGCCACTTGAGCAAAGTAATCGGTCGCGACACCGCACTGTCGGCACGCCTGATCAAAGTGGTCAACAGCCCGTTGTTGCGCGCGACCCAGGAAGTCACCGACCTGCACACCGCCATCACCCGGCTGGGTACCAACTACAGCAGCAACCTGGCGATCGGCCTGGTCATGGAGCAGATCTTCCACGCGCGCTCCGACGTGGTCGAACAAAAGATGCGTGATGTGTGGCGCCGCAGCCTTGAGGTCGCGGGTGTGAGTTATGCCCTGTGTCGCAGCCATTCCCAACTCAAGCCGGACCAGGCGGCCCTTGGCGGCCTGGTGCACCAGATCGGTGTGCTGCCGATCCTGACGTACGCCGAAGACCACTATGAGCTGCTCGCCGACCCGGTCAGCCTCAACCACGTCATCGAGAGCATCCACCCGCTGCTGGGCGACAAACTGCTGGGCGTCTGGGACTTTCCGGAAATGCTGGCGAAACTGCCGGGCCAATACCTGGACCTGGAGCGCGATTCAGCCCGCCTCGACTACATCGACCTGGTACAGGTCGCCGTGCTGTATTGCCATCGCGGCACCGATCATCCATTGGCAAACGTTGCGGTCTCCACCTTGCCGGCGATCAAGAAACTACGGGTCGACCCTTATAGCGACGCCTTGCGCGCCGAGCTGGATGAAGCGCGCTCGATGTTCTATTGATCAACCCGCGATAAAACTCACGCGCACCTTCAAGCCGGCGTGCTCGCCATCGTGCAGGCTGATCTGCGCCAGGTGTGCCCGGCAGATTTCGCCGACGATCGCCAGCCCCAGGCCTGAGCCCATGCCCTGCTGGCTGCGCCGGTAAAAACGCTCGAACACCCGGTCCCGTTCATCCAGCGGGATGCCCGGCCCATCATCTTCCACTTCCAGCACCGCCGGCGCCGTCACCCGCAGGATCACATTGCCGCCCGGTGGCGTGTGGGCCAGGGCGTTGTCCACCAGGTTGCTCAACAACTCGTTCAACAGGGTAGGCTCGCCGCGCAGCCACACCGGCTCGTCGGCTTCCAGCGCCAATGCCACACCGCGTGCATGGGCCAGCGGTGCCATGGCCATGCCCAACTCACGGGCCAGTTGGCTGAGGTCGAGCAACTGCGCGCCGCCTTCGGCAATGGCACGCGCCCCATTTTCGATGCGCGCCAGGGACAACAGTTGATTGGCCAGGTGGGTCAGGCGGTCAGTGCCCTGGGCGGCGGCTTCGAGGGTGCTGCGCCAGGTGGCGGGGTCCTCGGCGCGCAAGCCCAGTTCCAGCCGGGCCTTGAGGGCTGCCAGTGGCGTGCGCAGTTCATGGGCCGCATCGGCAATGAACTGCGCCTGGCGTTCGAACTGGCCGCGCAGGCGTTCGGTGAAATGGTTGAGGGAACGCACCAATGGGCCGAACTCATGCTGCACTTCCACCAGGGGCAACGGCCGCAGGTCGTCAGGCTGACGCTCCTCCACTGCCGTACGCAGGCGCTCGAGCGGCCGCAACGCCGCACTCACGGCAAACCACACCAGCAACAGTGCGCCGACGGCGAGCATGCCCAGGCGCAGCAGGGTATCGGCCATGAGGCTGCGGGCCATGCTCACGCGCGCTTCATCGGTCTCGGCAACGCGGATTTCGGCCATGCCGTTCATGTTCGGTTCGGAAACGGCCTTGAGCAGGCTCACGACGCGTACCTGCTGGCCCTGGTAGATGGCGTCGTAGAAGCGCGCCAATGCCGGATAGTCATCGGTGCGTGGCGTACCCGGCGGCGGGCCGGGAAGGTTTTCGTAGCCGGAGATCAGCTTCTGGTCGATGTCGTTGACCTGGTAGTAAATGCGCCCGGCACTGTCATAGGCGAAGGTGTCCAGGGCCACGTAGGGCACGTTGGCGCTCAGGGTGCCATCCACCTGGGTCAGGCCGGCGGCGATGGTGCGCGCCGAGGCCAGCAGCGTGCGGTCGTAGGCGGTATCGGCGGCCTCGCGACCGTTCCAGTAGGCGCTCATGCCACTGGCCAGCATCAACAGCACCAGCAACAGCGCCAGGTTCCACAGCAAGCGCCAGCGCAGGCTGCTGGGCTTATGCATCGCGGGCTTCCAACAGGTAACCGAGGCCACGGAACGTCACGATGGCGATGGGCTGGCCATCGAGTTTCTTGCGCAGGCGATGCACATAGATTTCGATGGCATCGGGGCTGGCCTCC
Source organism: Pseudomonas sp. DR208 (assembly GCF_019823005.1). Classification (NCBI taxonomy): domain Bacteria; kingdom Pseudomonadati; phylum Pseudomonadota; class Gammaproteobacteria; order Pseudomonadales; family Pseudomonadaceae; genus Pseudomonas; species Pseudomonas sp. DR208. The sequence continues at coordinate 1,857,860 of NZ_CP081944.1, read as the reverse complement.
TCGTCCAGGCCGAACACCTGGGAAGCCAGTTGCTCCTTGCTCATCACCCGGCCCGGGCGGGCAATCAGCGCTTCGAGTACGGCTTGCTCGCGGGAAGTGAGTGTCATCAGTTCACCCCCTACGGTAAAGCGCCGGGTGTCGAGGTCGTACACCAGCACGCCGCAGGCCTGCTGACGCTCCCCGCCCAGCACGCTACGCCGCAGCAGCGCCTTGACCCGCGCTTCCAACTCCGTAAGTTCGAACGGTTTGGCGAGGTAGTCGTCCGCCCCAAGATTGAGGCCGTGCACGCGGTCTTTCACATCACTGCGTGCCGTCAGCATCAGTACCGGCAGATTTTTCCCACGGGCACGCAGACGTGCGAGCACCTCGAAACCATCCATGCGCGGCAGCCCCACATCGAGGATCGCCGCCGCGTACTCCTCGCTGCTCAGGGCCAGGTCCGCCGCCACGCCATCGTGCAGCACGTCAACGGTCAGACCCGTGCTCTTGAGCGCTTGCGCGACACTTTCGGCGAGTTGCAGGTGGTCTTCAACCAGCAGGACACGCATGGATTGCTACCTCATTCAGGGGTGGTCGGCGCCACGCTTTGGCGGGCAGTTTACAGGCGCCGACCGGCCTGTGAAGCCCGAAAACATTGAAAGCCGACTGAAAGGTTAGTGAAAGCTTCGCCCTTTAGCATCCAGTCACGGTGGTCTATGCCCGCCGAGCTGCCTTAACCGCAGCGCCCGAAAAACGCCTCGAAGCGTTTTCGCCAAAATAAGAACAATAACGGAGTACACAACGATGCTGTCGACACAGCCCCAGGCCCCCTCGCCTGTTCGTTTTTCTCGCCTGACCCAGACCGCCCTCGCCAGTGCTGCTACCCTTGCCGGCTTTTCGCCGCTTAGCCAGGCTGCCTTCTTCGAAGACAGTAGCGCGACCCTGGAAACCCGCAACATGTACTTCAACCGCGACTTCCGCGACGGCACCAGCGCCCAGCAATCCAAGCGCGACGAATGGGCCCAGGGCTTCATGCTCAACCTGCAATCGGGCTACACCGACGGCACCGTCGGCTTCGGCGTGGATGCGCTGGGCATGCTCGGGGTCAAGCTCGACTCCAGCCCCGACCGCACCGGCACCGGCCTGCTGCCTACCCATGATGATGGCCGCGCCGCCAATGAATACTCCAAGCTGGGCCTGACCGGCAAAGTGAAGATCTCGGCCACCGAGCTGAAGATCGGCTCACTGATACCCGAGCTGCCGATCCTCAAGCCCAATGACGGGCGCATCCTGCCGCAGACCTTCAACGGTGGCCTGATCACCTCCAAGGAATTCAAGAACCTGGTGTTCACCGGCGGGCGCCTGGACAAAGCCAAGGACCGCGACGACACCAACTACGAAGACATCGCCCTCAACAACAAGAACAGCCGCTTCGTCAGCGGCGCCACCGGCAAGCATTTCAATTTTGGCGGGGCCGACTACAAGTTCGCCGACAAGATCACCGGCAGCTACCACTTCGCCCAACTCGACGATGTGTACCGCCAGCACTTCCTCGGCCTGGTGGCTTCGCGCCCGATGGGTCCCGGTACGTTCGGCACCGACCTGCGTTTGGCCATCAGCGATGACACTGGCGCCGCTCGTGGCGGCAAGATCGACAATACCTCCCTCAACGGCCTGTTCAGCTATGCCCTCAACGGCCACAAGCTCAGCGCCGGTTACCAGCACATGTCCGGTGACAGCGCCTTCCCCTATGTGGATGGCAGCGACCCGTACCTGGTCAACTTCGTGCAGATCAACGACTTTGCCGGCGCCCAAGAGCGTTCCTGGCAGGCGCGCTACGACTACGACTTCGCCAAGCTGGGCATTCCCGGCCTGAGCTTCATGAGCCGTTACCTCTCAGGTGACAACATCAAGCTCAAGAACGGCGAGACCGGCAAGGAGTGGGAGCGCAACACCGAGATCAAGTATGTGGTGCAAGCCGGCACGTTCAAGGACGTGGCCGTGCGCCTGCGCAACGCCACATACCGCTCCAACTACTCGGCCCGTGATGCGGACGAAGTGCGTCTGCTGGTCAGCTACAGCGTTGCACTTTGGTAAGTAGTGCCTGGTAAGCCATTCATAACAACAACGACGGAGATAACCATGACCCTATCACTGCGTAAACTGGCCCTCGCCGCCGGCTGCATGCTGTTCGCCGGCCAACTGCTGGCCGCTGACGAACCCAAGCGCCCAGAGTGCATCGCCCCGGCCTCGCCGGGCGGCGGTTTTGACCTGACCTGCAAACTGGCGCAAAGCGCGCTGGTCAACGAGAAGCTGCTGAGCAAGCCGATGCGCGTGACCTACATGCCAGGCGGCGTCGGCGCGGTGGCCTACAACGCCGTGGTCGCCCAGCGTCCTGCGGACGGCGGCACGCTAGTGGCCTGGTCCAGCGGTTCGCTGTTGAACCTGGCCCAGGGCAAGTTCGGTCGCTTCGATGAAAGCGCCGTGCGTTGGCTGGCGGCGGTCGGCACCAGCTACGGGGCTATCGCGGTGAAAGCCGATTCGCCCTACAAGACCCTCGACGATCTGGTCAAAGCCTTGAAGAAAGATCCGGGCAGCGTGGTAATCGGTTCCGGTGGCACCGTCGGCAGCCAGGACTGGATGCAAACCGCGCTGATCGCCAAGGCCGCCGGGATCAACCCGCGCGAACTGCGTTATGTCGCCCTTGAAGGCGGCGGTGAAATTGCCACCGCCCTGCTCGGCGGCCATATCCAGGTGGGCAGTACCGACATTTCCGACTCCATGCCGCACATCCTGAGCGGCGATATGCGCCTGCTGGCGGTGTTCTCCGAACAGCGTCTGGACGAGCCGGAAATGAAGAACATTCCGACCGCCAAAGAGCAAGGCTACGACATCGTCTGGCCAGTGGTGCGTGGCTTCTACCTCGGGCCAAAAGTCAGCGATGCCGACTACGCATGGTGGAAAGACGCCTTCGACAAACTGCTGGCCTCCGAGGAGTTCGCCAAGCTGCGTGACCAGCGTGAGCTGTTCCCGTTCGCCATGACCGGCCCGGAACTGGACACTTACGTGAAGAAACAGGTGGCTGACTACAAAGTGCTGGCCAAAGAGTTCGGCCTGATCCAGTAATCGCCCCTCTTTTGTGTGGCCACGCCCTTTAGCCAAGCGGCGTGGCCCAGGAGTTCCACATGCTCTTACAACGCATTTTCGCCGCCGCGCTGCTGCTGGCCTGCGCCGGCCTCGCGCTGATGGCCTGGCCGTACCAGGCGTCGTTTTCCTACGAGCCGGTGGGGCCGCGCGCCTACCCGCTGCTGATGCTCGGGCTGATGAGCCTGGCACTGATCTACATGCTGTTTCGTCCACAGCCGACCAAACACACCGAAGAAGAACCCGCGCTGGACCGCGAAACCCTGATCAAGATCGGCGTGTGCGTCGCGCTGTTGATCGTGTTCGCCGGCACCTTCGAACCCCTGGGCTTCATCCTCAGCAGCATGCTGATTGGCATTCCCATGGCGCGCTTGTACGGTGGTCGTTGGTTGCCCAGCGTGGTGATCGTCACGTTGATGGCCATCGGCTTGTACCTGCTGTTCGACAAAGCCATGGATGTACCGCTGCCCCTCGGCCTGCTCGACGTTCTGGAGAACTGACATGGATACTTTCGGCTACCTGGGCCAGGGCTTCGGCGTTGCACTGTCCCCTTACAACCTGGTGACCGCGTTGTGCGGCACCTTGATCGGCACCGTAGTCGGCCTGCTGCCGGGCCTGGGCCCGATCAACGGCGTGGCGTTGTTGATCCCCATTGCCTTCGCCCTGGGCCTGCCGCCGGAATCGGCGCTGATCCTGCTGGCAGCCGTGTACCTGGGCTGCGAATACGGTGGGCGCATCAGCTCGATCCTGCTGAACATACCGGGCGAAGCGTCCACCGTAATGACCACTCTCGACGGCTACCCCATGGCCCGCAAAGGCCTCGCCGGTGTGGCGCTGTCGCTGTCGGCCTGGAGTTCGTTCATCGGCGCGTTTATCGCCACCTGCGGCATGGTGCTGTTTGCGCCGTTGCTGGCCAAATGGGCGATTGCCTTCGGCCCGGCGGAATATTTCGTACTGATGGTGTTCGCAATTGTCTGTCTCGGCGGCATGGCTGGCGACAAACCGCTGAAGACGTTTGTAGCAGCACTGATCGGCCTGTTCCTGTCGGCGGTCGGCATCGACGCCAACAGCGGTGTGTATCGCTTCACCGGCGACAACATCCACCTTACCGACGGCATCCAGTTCGTCGTGCTGGTGCTGGGTCTGTTCTCCATCAGCGAGATTCTGTTGCTGCTGGAAAAAACCCACCGTGGCCAGGAAGCAGTCAAAGCCACTGGCCGCATGATGTTCAACCTGAAGGAAGCGGGCGCGGTGTTCGTGGTGAATATCCGTTGCGGCCTGCTCGGTTTCATCATGGGCGTACTGCCCGGTGCCGGTGCCACGTTGGCGTCGGCCGTTGCCTACATGACCGAAAAACGCCTGGCCGGTGCCAGCGGTAAATTCGGCCAGGGCGACATGCGCGGCCTCGCCGCTCCGGAAACCGCCATCGGCGCGTCCGCCTGCGGCGCCCTGGTGCCGATGCTGACCCTCGGCGTCCCCGGTTCGGGCACCACCGCGGTGATGATCGGCGCACTGTCGCTGTACAACATCACCCCGGGCCCGCTGCTGTTCCAACAGCAACCGGACATCGTCTGGGGCCTGATCGCCTCGTTGTTCATCGCCAACATCATGCTGGTGATCCTCAATATCCCGATGATCCGCATCTTCACGCGCATCCTCGCCGTGCCGAACTGGGCGCTGGTACCGGTGATCGCAATCATCACCGCCATCGGGGTATACGCGGTGCACGCCACCACCTTCGACCTGTTCCTGATGGTGGGTATCGGCATCTTCGGCTACATCCTGCGCAAGCTCGACTTCCCGCTGTCACCGGTGCTGCTGGGCTTTATCCTTGGCGGCCTGATGGAGCAGAACCTGCGCCGTGCGCTGTCGATCTCCAACGGTGCGCTGGAGATCCTGTGGTCGAGCCCGATCACCTTTGGTGTGTGGGTACTGACCGCGCTGATGCTGGCTTTCCCGTTGCTGCGCATCTACCGCAAACGTGCCCTGCAGCGTCGTGCCGTGGCCGATGTCTGAGGTCACCTTCAGACATTGGTGGGGCACACCGCTGGTCGGCCTGGCCGGCGGTTTCCTGGCCAGCCTGGTCGGCTGGCCTTTGCCGTACATGGTCGGTTCGCTGCTGGCGATCATCCTGGTGCGCTGCCTCACGCCGTGGCAGCTGGCGGAGATTCCCGGCGGGCGCAAATGCGGCCAATGGGTGGTGGGCATCGGCATCGGCCTGCACTTCACCCCGGTGGTGATCGAACAGGTGACGAGCCACTTCGGCCTGATCTTCTTCGGTGCGCTGGTCACCAGTCTGTCGAGCGTGGTGGGCGTCTGGTTGATGCGCCGTAGCGGTGAAGACCGCGCCACGGCGTTCTTCTCGAGCATGCCCGGCGGTTCCGGTGAGATGGTCAACCTCGGCGCGCGTAATGGTGCGGTGCTCAGCCGTGTTGCGGCGGGGCAGAGTCTGCGGGTGCTGATGGTGGTGTTGTGTGTGCCGGCGATTTTCAAGTACTTGCTGGAAGGCGGTACACCGCAGTTTCATCCGGCGCCGGTGAGCTGGCCTTGGCTGCTGGCGCTGTTTCCGCTTGGTGCGTTGGTTGCCTGGGGCTGGCAGCGCTTGCGCCAGCCCAACCCTTGGTTGTTCGGGCCATTGCTGGTGAGTGCGACGGCCAGCGTGGTCTGGGACCTGCATATCGGCCTGCCCGATGGCGGCAGCCAGATTGGCCAGTGGTTGATCGGCAGTGGCCTGGGTTGCCACTTCAACCGACAGTTCTTTCGTCGGGCGCCGTCGTTCATGGGGCGTACCTTGATCGGCACGGCGTTGACCATGGCATTGGCGACGTTGGCGGCGGTGGGTCTGAGTGCACTGACCCAGCTGGACCTGCGTTCATTGACCCTGGGCATGATGCCCGGTGGCATTGCCGAGATGAGCCTTACCGCTGAGACCCTGCAACTGTCGGTGCCGTTGGTGACGGCGATGCAGGTGATGCGGTTGTTGTTTGTGTTGTTTTTGGCGGAACCGTTGTTCAGGCACTGGAACCGGCAACCGTAATCCACCTGTTTCAAGTGGCCCGTCCTGGGCCGCTTCCGCTGGTCGGCACTGTCATTTCTCACAGCTAGCCTCCAATCCCATCCGGCGTTACACCTCTTTGCAGCTACCGCCTTATCTGTACCAAGGCCGTAGAGATCGTATTTCTTACTATCGGCAAAGGTCTTCGATCATGAAAAACAGCAACGAGCACCCAGCTCCCAAGTCACTGCAGGCCAACGCACTCGCCCCCGACACCGCAGTACCCGTCACCTTGAATCCCCGCTTTATGGTCCCACGACAAGAAGGAAACCGACCCAGAACGCCCGATGACTTCAACTCGGTCCCTTTCGCCAATTTGCCGCTCTACATCCCAAACATCAACACGCCCCACGTCGGCTTCGATGGCGCAATCAATAAGGCAGCAGTAGAGGTCCACAAGGAGAAAGGCCTGCTGCTGCTGTTGCTGCCTTATCTGGACATGGATGAATTCGACTTGCTGAGATTGTTTTTCAAGGACCCTGACAACCCCGTCGCCACTTACACCGTTTCTCAAGACGACATCGACAACGACCGCCTACTCCCTATGTATGTACCACCCGGCCGACTCGTTGATGGACCTGCCAACCCGGTGTTCATAGAAGTCACCCGGGCTGGAGGCGGTACTGCAGAGACTCAGCGGCTGAACCTGATAATTGACACGGCACTTCCCGCCGGCATTAATCCAGTCGCCAGTACCTTGCAGAATGAAAACCTGCACAAGCCAATATTCCCCCAAGATCTCATTGATTTTGGCGTAGGCCAGGACGATATCGGTACGCCCATACCCGTCACGATCAAATACTACCCCGTCAACACTTCGCAGCCTGCCACCACCTACCGTAAGGTTCGTGACCGTATTCGCCTGAGCATCGGTGGCAAGATTGTTGAGCACAGGGTCACGGAAGGAGAAGCGGCCGGCACTGCTGATATCGTCATCATGGTCAATACGAGCGTATGGACAGCCATCGGCACCGGCTCCCATGTGTGTGAGTACGAGGTGGTCGATGAAGCGGGCAACCATTCCGATGGTTGGTCACCCGCGCAAATCCTTGACGTGCAACTGGACGACGGTTCCGAGCCGCTGCTGCCTATCGCTTTTATCCAGGAAGCGCCGGACAACATCCTGAACCATGACACTTTGATTGGCGATGCACATGCGTTCATTTTCATCAACGGTAACGGCTATCAGCCAGGCGACATCATCAGGGTCATTGTCAATGGCCGTACAGTCGATGGCGAACCTCTTATCACGACCTGCGACTCCCCTCCCCTGACCTCCACCACTGCGTTTTACATCACCGTTGCGGTGCCCAATGCAGATGTCAAAGCGTTGATCGGCGGACGCTTCCAACTGCGCTACAAACGAATCCGCAGCGGTGTGCCGGATCGCAACTCGCGCAGCAATATAATCGACGTGATCGGCACAGAGCTGCCTGTAGGCTTACAGCCGCCTTACTTTATCGAGGCTATCGACAAGGTTCTCAACCCTCAGGAGCTGTTTTTCAACGGCATATTCCCGGGTTACGCCGGCCAGAATTACTTCGACCTGGTGACGCTTATCCTCCTCGGCAACTATGCCAATGGAAACTCCTTTTACCGTGAATATGACAATATTGCCGGAGATGGAGACGTGCTTTTTTTCATCCCCAACGGCCCCAACGGCGATATCGCCAAACTCGAAGGTGGCACGCTGGAGATCTATTGCCTGGTCGAAAACGAACATGGGCTGCGTCCGTCCCAGAGTACGTTGTACAACGTCGGCCAACCTATGGCGTCCTTGCGTGAACCCCATGTACTGGAGGCTCCTGAGCCGGGCTATCAGTTTGATCCAGCGGTATCACTGGGCAATGCCAACGTACGCGTTCTGCCAGATACAGACATCAAGGACGGGGATACTGTCAAGCTCTATGCTCTGGGCAATGCATCGGGCGGCACGCCAATAGTACCGCCTTTCCCGATCACCAGCTTTTGGGAAGGACGCACACTGCCGTTCACGCTGCCCCGCGCAAACGTCATACGCAATACGGCGATGCGTATCTACTACACCCGTGAGCGGTTGAATGCGCAGACACGGTATTCGCATCAGGTTGATATGAAGATTGGCAGTGCGCCGGATTTGAGGGTTCCAAACATCTTGGAAAGCACCCTACTTACGCCCTCCACTGCCACGATGAATCCACTGAACGTATTGAACCCACCGGTGATGACGTTGCGGGTTACTTATACACCGATGCTCAATAATGATTGGATCAAACCGCGGTTTCTAGGCAAGGCTGGATTGGGTAGTCCAGAAATCGCCGGAAAACAGGGAAATGCCAGCCTAGGCTATGTTGACTTCCAGCTTCCCAATACCGCCGCCGCTGCCAACTTGGGCCTCCAGGTAAAGGTGGACTATCAGATAACGCAGAATACTAATATTTACTCGTCCGAAATACTTTACCTAACGGTTGAACCACTTCCCGAGTCGTCCACGAAGTTGGTAATAGTACCAGAGGCCGTCGAAAAAATGATCGACACGCTTCTCAATAACAGCGTAAATATTATCAACTATCCGTTCATGAAAAGTGGGCAAGCGGTGTGGGTCAAGTCGGATGGTAGTTCGGACCGCACACTACGTAACGGAACAGCCGTAAGTCCTGAAGAGTTCAATGCCAAGCAAATCAACACGCCTATCCCCAGTGAATACTTACTGTCACTTACGGACGGATCAGCACTCAAAATTGACGTTTGGGTTTCATTGGATGGCACAAACAATTTCGCGACCGCCTACAAGCTAGCATCCTCGCCAGAATACATCGTAATAAATAAAACATTAACAACATTTACGGAAAATTTTACCGGAAGGCCAATCACCGTTATTACCCCGGGAAGCAAATACACCATCCCAGGCGTTATGGAAATATTCCATAAAGGCGGAACTATAAACAGTCGAATTTCAGACACTGAGGGCAACATAGTCCCTGGGATGTCCGAAGGGATGGTTTACTGGACGTCTTCTTCCTATGACGGCGTGCCGGCCTTGAGTCTTCAGCAAATTACGCCCGCCGTAGCTGTCAGACGTGTAAAATTTGCATGTTGCTATCAATACGAACTGTGCCAGATTAGTTTTTTCACCATCACCGGAAAACTACTGCACACAATAGAATACCCGAAAGTAACCACGGGTGGGGAGCGTCATCATACTGTTGAATTTCAAACTCACTTTGCAGAAAAAATCCATCACATTGACATCAAAGCTTACGACAACGTTCTGCTAGATTTCTTCGTATTTGGAATCTAACGTTTTCAGGCATTAAAAACTGTAAAATCAAGCAAGACGTGCCCGACAACATCAACCTAAATAACGAAAATGCCCTGTCTCTCACGAGACTGGGCGTTTTCAGTTTGAAGCGACGGACACTAGCAGTTTTTACCACTGGCCAGACAATTAGAAATCATACCGCACCCCCACATTCCCCCCCCACGGCTGATCAACACTCTTGCCCATGCTGCGCTCTACATCGGCGTGAACCTTCCAGTTCTTCGACACGGCCATGGCCAGACCAGCTGCCATTTCAACCCGGGTACCCGACAGATCGTTGTTGAAGCTGTTGCCGTTCACCGACACCTTGTTGCTCTGGTTGAACTCATGGGCAACTGCAGTGCGCAAGTACGGCTGCAACACACTGCCACCGTCCAACTGAATATCACGCCCAACCGTTAGACCGGCCTTACCCACCACTGAAGCGGTACGCGCGCCCTTGGCTTGCAAACCGTTATCCAGCTCGTAGCTCTGGCGCTGGATGATCGCCGTGGCCAACTGGCCGTAAGGTTCCACGAAGAAGCCGTCGTCCAGCTTGGGTGGCATTGCCGAGATGAGTCTCACGACCGAGCCCCTGCAACTGTCGGTGCCGTTGGTGACGGCGATGCAGGTGATGCGGTTATTGTTTGTGCTGTTTCTGGCGGAGCCGTTGTTCAGGCACTGGAACCGGCAACCGTAATCCACCTGTTTCAAGTGGCCCGTCCTGGGCCGCTACCGCTGGTCGGCACTGTCATTTCTCACAGCTTGTCGCCGCACTGCCCTTGGCTTTGAATGAAATCCGAACTCCCCGCATGCGCGATGAGCCAGCGTTCTATTTCAATCAGGGATCACGATCATGACAACCGTTACCGGTACACCAATCACAACCAACTTCGGCACTCCCAAAACGCAGGATGAAGAGGTCTACGAATTCGACCTCAGCAAACCCGAGCATGTACCCCGTGTCGCGTTCGAAGATTTATCATTAAATATACCCGGCATCAGGCAGCCCTATATTGGGTACGATGGCGGGATCAATAAAGCAGCGAAAAATCTCAACCCTGAAAAAGGTCTCTTGTGTATTCTGAATCCATACTTGGATATGAAAGAAAATGATTTCGTCGAGCTGTTCTTCGGAAGCGCTATTGAGCCAGCTGCCTTTACAACTGTTTCTGATACCCAAGCTTCGGGGTTATCGATTTCCCTGTATGTGTCACTCGCATGGCTTGAATACGGTCCCGTTTTTCCCTGTTTTTTCAGGGTCACGCGCGCTGGCGGAGGCGACGCGGAGACGAAAAAATTCAGGTTCTTTGTTGACGATTTTGCACCTGCCGGGCCCAACCCAGACGATGCAACTCATCACGACTATATAACTGCACCGCAATTGGAGAAACACATCATCGAAAATGGCGTGCAGCCAGAAGATGCTCAGATGGGTGTCAAGATACAAATCCCCAAGTACCCAAACAGACCAGGTTTGAATCCGCTTTATAATTGGGCTGCACGAGATACAATCTGGCTGACACTCAACGGCCATGTGATTAAGCACGTAGTAACAGAAGGCGAAGCGGCAGGTACGGACCCAATCACCATCACCGTCTACAACGCCATATGGAACACAGTCGGCTACGGTGATGTAATCATTCAATTTTATGCGATAGACGAAGCTGGGAATAAAACAGTTGCCCCCTCTCCGCTGACAATTGTCGAGTCTTTTGTCGGCAACCCTCATCCTCTTTTAGCTGCACCTTTCATTGCTGAAGTTGACGATGAGGGGAAGTTAGATGTTCGCCTACTGGAGGGTAAAGATGCGACCATCGTTATTAATGTCCCTGGCAACGGCTACCTAAGATTTGATGAAATACAAGTATTTGCAGTAGGGTATACCGCCGCAGGAACCCTTGTCGAAAAGCAATATACCGGCACCGTCAACTCAGTCTTCGTTAACGTGCATATCCCCGTGCCTTTCGAAGATGTAGAAACGCTGGTCGGCGGCAGCCTGCGTATTCGCTTTGAACGGATACGCGCAGGCGTCACACCTAATCGTCGTTCGAGAGTCAATGTATATGAAGTGATTGGCAACTCGATCCCGGTCGAGCTTCCTCCCGCGATAATTCTTCAGGCACCAGACGGCGTTATACCGGTAGACGCTGCATCGATTACCGTCTGGATCAATCACTATCCAGGACAAGACCCGTTCGACGCGGTGATGTTGATTTTAATTGGAACCTACGCTAATGGAGCCGGTTACTATCGAGAAGTAGGGCCGCGACCCGCCGGAACAGGCAACATTATCTTCAACATCACAAACGGTCCCAACGGAGACATTGCCGGTCTTGAAGGAGGCACACTGGACGTTCATTACTCAGTCACGAATGAAGCCGGAACTCGTCCGTCTCAAGTTGCCAACTTTGATGTAGGCGAACTTGTCCCTTCATTGCCTATTGTTGATATTGACGAGGCCCCGCCACCAGATTTTGTATTTAATCCATCCGTGAGCCTTTTTGGTGCAACCGTCCTTGTCAATCGCAACACGGCTTTCACTCAAGGCAGTACCGTTACATTGCATTTTGAAGGTTCCGCACCGGGTGGTAGTACCACTAAACCTTTCCCCATTACCTCCACCTGGGTGGGGAGAAACCTATACTTCGATGTCGAACGTGCTTTCGTGGTAGCCAACCTCGACAAGTCAGTCAGGATTTATTACACATTGACCAAGGCAAATGAACGTACGCGTATTTCCCACGCCGTGGATATGCGAGTTGGGGCGCCGCTGAATCTTCCTGTGCCGGAAATATTGGAGGCCACTGTCGTAGTGCCTGGAAAAAGTGCCACGATGAATCCTGCTCATGTTTTAAATCCACCCATATTTACGTATCGCGTGCGTTATCCCATGCTCAACGGCGACCGGATTCAACCCTATTTTACAGGCAAGCCAGGTTTGGGAACGCCGACTATTACGCCGAAGCATGGAAACGCGGCAGCTGGTTTTGTTGACTTTCAAATAGGCAATGCAGCGGCCGCCGCTAACTTGGAAACACACGTCACCGTACAATACATGGTAACTCGGGGAGGTGCGACGAGAGCGTCAGACCCATTGGACCTGGAAATACAAGCACTCCCTAACTCCGCCGCGAATGTGGTGAGCATTCCCCAAGCTTCAGGAGGTCAAGTCGACGCCAATACTGCCAACACGGTACAAGTGCTCGAATACCCCTTTATGCAGCGAGGTCAGCCCGTTTGGATATCTTTTGAGCATGATGATGGAACACCGGATTATGTGGTGCGTGACGGCGACCCGGTAACGCTCACAGAGTACAACTCCAGAAAAATCGTCACCTCTATCCCCAACGACTACCTGAAATCACGCCCAAATGGGAGCCTCCTTCGCATTAAAACACAGGTCTCAATGGATGGACTCAATAGCCAAAACTCTACCGTGCGCTTGTATGCACCACCCTACAGTATTAAAAGACAGGCGGGGATTGTTGCTCACATTGATGTAGGTGCAACCCCTAGGAGATTGGTACTCAGCCCAGATGGAAGCAGGGTCTACGTGACCAACCATAATTCTCACACCATCTCGGTAATCTCAACAGCCTCCCACAAGGTAATTCACACCATCACTGGATTAAACAGGCCCTATGCAATCACTGTAAGTCCAGATGGCGGAAGATTGTACGTGAGCAACTTAGGTTCACAACGTGTAACAGTCATCAACACGACCAACTATGCCTTCATCAATCAGATACCGGGGTTTGCCGCACCCTATTCTATTCTATTGAACAAAGATGGCTCACGCCTATATGTTTCCTGTAATGCTTCACACGCTGTGTATACCCATGACGCGCTCGATGGCAGGCGCCTACATACGTTATCAGGGTATACCAACGCTGCCGGGCTGGCTTTCAACCCAAGCCAAACCCGACTTTATGCCGGCACCAGAAACACACTTTTTGTTATTGACCCACGGTCCAATGTCGCTGTAGCATCAATTTCAGGATTCAATTACCCTCGAGACATGGCTTATAGTCCGCACAACACCAGCACAAACCCTACGCTGTACGTGGCTAATAGCAGCGGCGCGAGTGTTCATATAATTAATGCGGGCTCCAATACCAGGCGCAGTATCCTTCCCGCTTTTTCCAATCCATTCGGCATCGTCATGCACCCTACCCAGCCACTCGCCTATGTTACCGACTACAATAATAATACGGTAAAAATAATAGATACCATTCAGGAAAGGGTGATCGATGCCATCTCGGGGTTCAATGGTCCCTACGGAGTGGCTATCAGCAATGACGGTTCCACCCTTTATGTGATCAATGGCGCGGGTGGCACAGTAACGGTTGTAAACCCCTGAGTTTTAATCACCCAGAAACAAAATGCCCCTTGCGTTTCAGCCCGGGGCATTTTTCATTTATGCGCTCTCAAAAGTCATACCGCACCCCCACATTCACCCCCCACGGCTGATCAACACTCTTGCCCATGCTGCGCTCTACATCGGCGTGAACCTTCCAGTTCTTCGACACGGCCATGGCCAGACCAGTTGCCATTTCAACCCGGGTACCCGACAAATCGTTGTTGAAGCTGTTGCCGTTCACCGACACCTTGTTGCTCTGGTTGAACTCATGGGCAACTGCAGTGCGCAAGTACGGCTGCAACACACTGCCACCGTCCAACTGAATATCACGCCCAACCGTTAGACCGGCCTTACCCACCACTGAAGCGGTACGCGCGCCCTTGGCTTGCAAACCGTTATCCAGCTCGTAGCTCTGGCGCTGGATGATCGCCGTGGCCAACTGGCCGTAAGGTTCCACGAAGAAGCCGTCGTCCAGCTTGGGTGGCATTGCCGAGATGAGTCTCACGGCCGAGACCCTGCAACTGTCGGTGCCGTTGGTGACGGCGATGCAGGTGATGCGGCTGTTGTTTGTGTTGTTTCTGGCGGAGCCGTTGTTTAAGCACTGGAATCGTAAGCCGTAACCCTTCTGTTTCACGTGGCCCGTCCTGGGCCACTACCGTTAGTCGGCACTGTCATTTCTCACAGCTGGTCGGCCAACACATATCAGATGTTGAATCGAGCCTGCGACTGTCGACACTCCATGTGTTTCTGGTCGCGTCGATTCTATCTAACAGGATGCCGATCATGACCCACGACCAAAACCCTGAAACCAGTAATGATGACGAATCCAGTGTTCCAGCCTTGACTGCAAGCTCTCGCAACGCAGCGAGAAACCAACTCGCCACAGCCCGTAGTCAAGTGGCGGGCGGGCTGCCACCTAACCTTTATCGACGCGAAGGCTTCACGTCTCCACCGCCCGCCGGGGCGATCTTGAATGACAAGGCTTTCATCAATACGCCCTTCAGCGTGCTGCCTTTATACCTCCCCACACTCTGGAACCCTGTCCCGGGCCACGACGGTGGGCTCAATGCTGCAGCCTTGATAGTCAACCAATTTGGTGTGATCTGCATCGTAAACGCATACCTGGACCAAAAAGAGCTCGATTTCATCAGCCTCACGGTCAACGGGACACAAGTCGCGTTCCACACCGTTACTGACGATGAAGCCACCAATGGCAAGCCGATTGTCCTGTTCATCAACAGCAGTCGCTTTATCGACCAGGCAAACAATACGATACAGGCCTTTGTAACGCCGGACGGTGGCAACACCGTGCCGTCCAAGCTCTTTAATATTTTCGTTGATCGCCAACTACCGGTCAGCCCATTTCCTACCTTCGGCAAGCCCTACAACGAAAACATGGCAGTGTTGAAGTTTACCGACCCGTTGATCGAAAATTTTGGTCTCGTTACTCAGGCTCAGATGCAGCTCGGTACCGAGGTAGAAATCGACAACTACCCGCTGGACAGGTCATTGCCGCAAGTTCACTGGCGCAAGGAACATGATGTCATCACGGTGAGTATCGGCGGAGTAACGGTCAGCCATACGGTCACTGCTTTTGAAGCAGCAGGCACTGCCCCCATCAGATTCACCATCTATTTCGGAACCTGGAAACTGGTGCCCGACGGCGTTCGTTTGGTTGAGTGGAATGTGCTGGACAAGGTCGGCAACCCCTCCCCCGGGGCTTCACCGCCTCGGCTGATACAAGTGGACTCCGGTGCTTCGACCGAGCCGCTGCTGAAAGCGTTATTTGCATCCGAATCCGATTACGACCCAGTACGCGATCTGGACTTTATCGACACGCGACATCTTGTAGTCGATACGCCGCTGGAACTGCTGATCCGCAACCAAGGCTACCTCCTCGGCGATACGGTGATCATTACGGTTAGAGGGCTTGCCGCAGATGGCACCACCTCCGAAAAGATCATCGAGTATCCAGTCACCGCGATCACACCGATCCGTGTGTACATTCCCTTGGCGCTGGATTTTCTCTTACTGCTATCGGGCGGCCTGATTCTGATCACCTACAAACGGGTTCGACCAGGCGTCGCTGATCGCCCGTCAGAAGGTGTGTTGTACGCTATCGATGGGGAACCCGTTGAGGACGGTCTCAAAGCTCCGATAGTGTTGGACCTCAACGAGGGTGCCTTACCAGCTGATACCAACCCGGTGAGAATTGTGGTTCAGCGTTACTTCGGCCAGTTACCGAATGACCGCGTTGACCTCATCGTGACGGGCCTGACGGCTGATGGAAGACAGGTGTACGCGACGTTTACAGACATGGCCGGCACTGGCGATCTGACGTTCCTCTTGGACAACCCCTTCTTCGCCGCACTGAACGGTGGCTACTTCGTTGCGTACTACGAGATCAATGGCGCTGCCCAGCGACCCGCATCGAAGTCGGTCACTGTACCGGTCGGTAATGCACAAGCGATACTGCCGCCGCCGTGGACATTGCAGGCAACACCTCCCGACCTCACGTTTGACCCCGCCATCAGCCTGGCAAACCTGAATGTTCGCATCAACCCCCACCCGGTGATTGTCGAAGGAGCCCAGGTACGGTTACTCGGTATAGGCAGTCAGCCAGGCGGCAGCTTTAAAAGCATCTGGTTCAACGTAGACATTAACTGGGAGGATTCAGTCCTGCCGTTTACCATCCCAAGACCGAACGTACTCGCCAACCTGAACAGTACAATGAGGTTGTTTTACGAAGTCATTCCCGCACCAGGCGCCGCTACTCTGTTTTCACAAGACCTGGTCATCAATGTCGGCATGGCGTTGAAGCTCCCTACGCCACCCAAGGTGCTGGAGGCGACGGTCATTTCGCCTACCGAAGCCGAACTGAACCCACTGCATGTACGGCCGCCGTCGCCCATCATCGTCACCATCCAGGTGCCTG
The DNA here is from genome assembly GCF_019823005.1 of Pseudomonas sp. DR208. Classification (NCBI taxonomy): domain Bacteria; kingdom Pseudomonadati; phylum Pseudomonadota; class Gammaproteobacteria; order Pseudomonadales; family Pseudomonadaceae; genus Pseudomonas; species Pseudomonas sp. DR208. The sequence continues at coordinate 1,841,104 of NZ_CP081944.1, read as the reverse complement.
CTACCGACTTGTTACCCACCGATGATGTAACTGTTCATATTGTGGGTATGCCTGGCCTGGGCGAACCCGTCATCCCGTCCAAACCTGGTGTGCCTGACGCAGGTGTGGATTACATTTCTTTCCCCATCCTGAGTGATTTCGTGGCCGCTTACCTGGGGAGTTTCTGCCAGGTGTTTTTCACGGTTATGCGCAATGGCAACCCTGTTTCGTCAGCCATCCTGACGCTCAGGGTCACGGCATTACCATCTAGTACGCTGGACATCGTTTCAGTACCTGAGGCGAATGGCACTTCAATTAACGTGAACACCGCCAACAACGTGAAAATCGACCCATGGCCATTCTTCAAGGCGGGACAACCGGTGTTCATTGAACTGGAACACACAGCCGGTGACCGGACGTTGCGTGACGGCCTGGTTGTCACCCCATCCGAGTTCACAGCGGGCCGTACTCTGGACCTGATCCCAGGCGATTACCTCAAGACAAAACCCAATGGCAGCTCCCTGATTGTTAGGGCCAAGGTTGTCTTGAATGGGACTGGCCTTGAGAGCGAAGCGATAGCATTGAATCCTAGGACCTACACGCTGAGTTCGGTCCCTGCATTGACCATTCCCGCTGATACGAGGGTAGTAGATCTCGCTGGGTGGCTATTGGTTCGTTTCAACCAGTATGGCAGCACAGAACGTGCCTATCTTCCATCAACTCGTACAGCCAGCGGTGGAAAACCGCCCTACAAGTACCGGAGCAGCGCTCCTTTAATCATTGGAGTGAATGAATCAACGGGAGTTGTCGACATACTCAACCCTGGGACGGTCACAATCACGGTGACGGACAGTTCAACGCCTGCGCAAACTGCCAGCTATCAGATTCGGGTAGCGGGCTCATATTCGAGGCTTACTTATATAGGAGGGGGAAGTTGGTACAATGCCAAAGTAGGTGAAGCTCAATATGGCAGGCTCCCCACACTCGCGGAGTTTGCATCCATCAGAAACAGATTTGGCAATAATTTTCCCTCTCCCCCATTCTATGGAGGCGAGGTGTGGAGCGGACAAGAAACAGAGTTTTCAGGCAACTTTTACATCGCAAATCCGCAGACGGGTCTTGGCATACCTCCGTACTATGCAAGTACGTGGGGTGACGGTTTGAGACTCTCGTACTACATCTCTTAGTAACGGTTGATATAAAACGCTCAAACAACGTCAATCGGCCGCTCAAGAACTACTGGTTCACATCAACACTGCGCAAAAAAGATGCCCCGTATCTCACGACACGGGGCATCTTTTTTTCAATGATAAGCTATTCGTCTGTCACCTTAGAAATCATACCGCACCCCCACATTCACCCCCCACGGCTGATCAACACTCTTGCCCATGCTGCGCTCTACATCGGCATGGACCTTCCAGTTCTTCGACACAGCCATTGCCAGTCCAGCGGCTATTTCAACCCGGGTACCCGACAGGTCGTTGTTGAAGCTGTTGCCGTTCACCGAGACCTTGTTGCTCTGGTTGAACTCATGGGCAACGGCAGTTCGCAAGTACGGCTGCAATACACTGCCTCCGTCCAGTTGGATGTCACGTCCGGCGGTCACACCGGCCTTGCCCACCACCGAAGCGGTACGCGCGCCCTTGGCTTGCAGGCCGTTATCCAGCTCGTAGCTCTGGCGCTGGATGATCGCCGTGGCCAATTGGCCGTAAGGTTCCACGAAGAAGCCGTCGTCCAGCTTGATGTGGCGGCCCACTTCGGCCGAGGCGGTTACCGCATTCTGCGTGTAGTTGCCCTTGGCTTTCTTACCGTCACTCATTGCCACGTTGGACTCGTTGTGCAAGCGGTTGAACTTGAGCACGCCATCGAAGTAGAAGCCGCTCTCAGCGTCCAGCCACGTGGCGTAACCACCGGCGTAGTAGCTGTTGACGGTGGCTTTGCTGCCACGGTTCAGGTCCAGGTCGGAGGTGCTGTGACCGGCCAGGAAGCCTGCCAGCCATTGGCCGTCGCCGCCGGACAACGGTACGTCGGCACCCAGGGTGAAGCCACGCTGGACCTGGTTGTACTGCACACCTTTATCGCGGTTGTTCACTTCAAACTTGTTGCCGTACGTTCGGCTCCACATGCCGCTCGACTTACCATCGCTGTGACGCAACTCACCCATGCGGGTACGCAGGTTGGTCATTTCACCGTAGAGCACACTCGGCGCTGCGTTGGCCAGGGCCAGTACGGAGTGGGTGCTCGGGCTGATGACCTTGCTGTCCGGGTCCAGCAGCCAGTCTTTGCCTTCGTTGTCGTTGACCAGGCTGTAGGAGTAGGTCCCCACGTCCACGCGGTCACCCAGCAGGCTGAACTTGGCACCGCCATCTGCGGTGTGTACCACGTGCAGGCGATCATCGCTCAAGGGGTCGGCACCGCTGCTGGCGATCAGCAGTTTGTGGTCACCCGACGACGTCCCGGTGACGTTAAGGAAGTCACCGGTCAAGGTGGAGAAATCCGCCGTCATGATGAAGGTGCCGTTGCCCGACAGGTTTTCCACGTCCAGTTGATAGAACACGCCCGGGTCGCCGAACTTGACGTTGCCGCCGCTCAGGGACAGGTCGCCCACTTGCTGGTTGTCGACCATCACCCAGGTCGCGTCGCTGTTGATCGCCAGCTTGTCGACGTTCTCCAGGCGACCAGTGAGGATCGAGCCGTTGCTCAGGCCAACGCTGGCGCTGCCGCCTTTGTTGATAACGTCGCCGTTCATGATGGCGTGGTCGAGGCTCAGGTCCAGGGCGCTGCCGGTGCCCACTTGGATGTTGCCGGTCAGGGCGCTGTTGTTGACGCGCATGTTGGCGTTGCCGCCCCCCGTCAGCTCGAGCATGTTGCCGTTGCCGCCGACCAGGGTGGAGCCATTGCGCACGTCGATTTCAGCAGTGAACGGTCGCTCTACGCTGATTGCCGGACCATTGAGCCCAACCACCCGCGAACCGTCCAGGGTCAATTGAGGCGTCGCAGGCACGGTCAGGCTTTCACCCGTCATTACCACGCCACTGGTAGCCCCTGTAATTTCACTGCCGGTTGCAATCGCCGCGCCCCCCTGCAACATCAGGCCCTGCCGGCTTCGCCCTGTCAACGTAGAGTTATTCAGTTCCAGCAGGCTATGGGAGGTGACGTTGGCTCCCCAGGTCGCACCGATGACTTCGCTGCCATTGACCTGTGCGTAGGAACCAGTCGTCGTGCCCGTCTGGCGAGCCACGTTCAAGCCGCCGCTGAAATGGCTGGTAATCTTTGTGCCGGTGATGACTGCGTTCGAGTTGGCCAGGGTAATCGCCGCCTGGGAGGCGTGTGCCGAGGTCACGGTGGCACCGGTCATGGTCAGATTGGAGCCGGTCGTAGCACGGATTTCCTTGACCGTCGCGCCGTCGTGGACAGTGAGCGTCGCACCGTTCTGGGCAATGTAATCGGTAGCGCCTGTACCGGGATAGACGTCATGTTTGCCGCTACCGACGTTACCGTCTACGACGACCGCGGAGAGTGCTTGCTCGCTCAGTAAGTAGAGCGGGGCAACCGCCATGAGTTTGATGATTGACGATAAACGCGACAAGCGAAAACGATGGGAAGCAATAGAAGTCATGCCATGTAGCCTCAGAAGTAAATACCAGTTCGAATCCGGATCCCGTATCGAATAGGTTTCCGTTTTCTTCGGCGCAGAGACTAAAGACCTGACTTCCCGAGTCCTGTAGGACTTTCCTTAAGGTCACACAGGTAGCGACTAAAGGTCATTACACAAAAAAGCCTCACCCTTTCAATCAGAAAGGATGAGGCTTCATCGTTGCTTCAAAGCGTACCGCTGCGACGTGACGCCCCCGGAACGCAACTACCCGGCACACCACCGCCAGTACCGACGAGGTCCCAGGCCGCCCTGACCTCATCGGAGATGCCCCTATCGCCTGTCGAGGAGCGATAAAGTTTCCAGCGCACGCCGACATAGCCTCGACCTGTAGTACCCGTGTGGTCTTCGAACCAGGCACTCAAATCCATTGGCACAACCAGGCCGAGATTGACATCCGAACTGTTGAGTGTGAACCACGCACTCTCTATGGGCGTACCGACAGGCACACCGATCGGTGCAGTAGGTGGGACATACGCATACCTGACCGCCTCAATCATCACTTCATCGTCGATCTGGAGCAATCCAGAATCCAGGACCTGGATGGGCACACCCAGCCAAGGACTTCTTGTGCAATTGATGTAGTAGCTGAAGTTCGTCTGGCCGGTAACAGGCTGGGCGTTACTAAAGATCGCATCGGCCAGGCCGCTTAGATTGAAGACTTCTACGATGACGTCTTGATGTGGCGAATGTTTGTAATTGACCGCATCACGGATGAGGCAGAAAAGGGGAATAGTACCGTTCCCCGTCACATCGATGTCATTCCAGTCCACGGTAACCGTCACGATAAACCCTGGGGCTTCGGCCCCTGTCACAGGATAGGTGGCGACAACATTGCCCGCATAGACAAAGTCAATGAAATCACCTGCCTCCAGGCCGGGTGGCAACAAGAAGGTTGCGGTGGCATCAAATCCACGGTCCTTTTCCGAAAGACGGTTGAGTGGCCTTGGCAGCGGCCCTCCGCCAATCAGATCAGGCTTGGCCAGGTTGGAATCTACCGGGCCTTCGCCCGGGTTGGTGACGCCCGGCTCACGCAGGTCGACGTCTACCTGCGTGTCTGGCCCTGGGTAAGTGCTACCGTCTTGGCGTTCAACAGTGAGTTGAATGTCCGCAGTGTAAAATTCCCCGCCCGCCGCAATGGCCGCAAACGGCGCGGGAATGTCCAGCGGGAAGATGCCCATGCCGAGGGCTTGCCGGTAGATCTCAACCGTTCCCCAGCGAACCACCAAGATATCGGAGGGCAGATGGCCGGTGAGGTTTTCCAGGCGCACCGTCGCACTGTTGCGGGCTTCCTCTTTATCGACCAGGGGCGCTTCCAACACCGACACAGTACCGAATACCGGTGGATCGTTGAGACTGACCCGCACATAAGCCGGAAGGGAGAGGACGGTGCTGTTACCAGCACGATCCTCCAGGCTGTACTGCACGGGGATTTCGCCTGACTTTGCCAGGATCATCGCGGTGGGAATGGTCCCCACAATGTCTCCTGTCAACGGAACGTTATTCTCCAGCGCGTGTTCGCTCGTCCCGACAAAAACTCTATAAATATCTCCCCCACGACGATCGGCAGGATCAAGAATAGTGAATTCAAGACCGTTTTTTCCCTCCAAGTCAGCAGGAGTCAGTTCCGAACCGTAATCTTCCAGTTTGATCAAACCAGGTTGGTTGTTGTAGTTAGGGTCCTGCGCATCCACATAGACCCGGAGGGTGTTGTAGTTAACGTCATTGGCGCCGAAATTGACTACATGCACCTGGATGTCCTTGATGCCATGAGTCTGCAACGCGGATTTAGGCCCTAGATCCACCATCACAGGGTCTGTCAGAGCGTCGGTGTGGTCATAGGTCCTGATCTCTATAGGCCTGCCGTTAACGAATACGGTGAGTGTTTCAAAGGCATTGAGAAAGCCACTCCGATCCCACAGCTGGATGGACAGCACCACGCCCTGCAGTTGCATGTCCCTGTTCACAATATTCCTATGTGAGTCCCCAGGAATAGCGGGTAACAACCCGTCGATCGAAGGGGCAGGCTCAAGTGTGGGATCAATGGCGGGGTCTTCCCAATCTTCCATGGGAAACTGCGGTTGCGCGGACGTTTTTTTATTGATGATGTTTTGGGGCTTGTTGGACATGGTGCACACTCCTGGTAGGAACAAGTTTTCACCCCGGTCACCCCGGGCCGTCTATCGGGAAGAACGAACTACGACCGACAACTACCTGGTCTTGCGAACCTGCTGATCTCGTGTCCATTAAATGTGAGTTTTCGATCACCCGTAACTGTAAAACTTGACAGGTGCCGAGCGTTTGAAGCGCGCACGGGTGTAACGCCAGTGCGCGCGGCTTCAATCATCCGAAAGGCAAGGCGGCCGGCCACCAGGACGGATCAACGTAATGGCCACCAACCTGTAAGGAGACCACCCCATCCCGCCTCCTGCGGGTTTCATCACCCGGTACCGCGCTTTGGCTGAACCATATCGAGGATTTGTTTGCCCGGTAGGTGGTTTCACCAACCCTGGGTGCAGGATGTAGGGGTCGAAGGGAACTCTGAACTCATAACCATACCGGGCCTCTGTGGAACTCAAGGTATGGGAAAATGTGTCAATCGTTTCGGGCATGACGCCACTCGGATGACCGTTGGGGTTAGCGTAACTGGCCCATTCGAGAACCACCTGGTCACCGCCTTCCAGCAAGCTAGTGTCCCCCGGAATGAAGACACCTACACCGTTCACCCAAGGCCTCAATGGGCAACTGATAAACCCTGCATCAGGCCCCGGTCCATAGTTGACGCCAACGTACTCCAGGTCCTGCAACCCGACGATGGGCACAGTGTTGACAATCACCGGGGTGTCCTCTGCACGTTGGCGGTTCACACCATTAAAGGTCCAATAGAAGAAAGCGAAGATGCCGCCGCTACCAACAATGGGTGCCAAATCAGCCCAGTCGACGAAAAACTCGATCTCCTGCCCGGCGACGTCGGTGAGCTGCACAGTGTAGGTGGCCAACGGTACCGGATGGGTACCTATCATCAGCTCCAAGGTTTCGTTGGCATTAGGCTCGTCGAACAGCAAGGTCACGACCCGAACAGGGAGGCCCACGTCATTGAGGGTCAGCAGGTTGTCGCCGTCTCGCCCCTTGACCGTGACTGTCTCCAGCAAGCGGTTGATCGGGTCCGGATTGTCTGGGCTGACTTGGCCGGCAACCGTCAAGTTGACAGGGACAAATCGAGGTTGCGAGTCCCTGGGCGTCGCAGATCCTCGCTCCCATGTGTAACCCGCCCGAATCGTCCCCGGTGTCACCTCAAAACCACCTGTGGCGAGGACCGAATACGGGATTGGCACGCGGATGGGCCAAGCCTGAATAGCCGCAATCTCAATTTCAGGCAGAGGAATAAAGTTCCAGAGAGGACGCAGAATGTCCCCCGGCGCAGAGCCGAATATTTCAAGAATATTCATGAACACACCACCGGGCTCGCGGGCATCGCTTAGTGTGATACGTCCGTCGTTCAACTGAGGCAGATCGACCGGGCGCAGCTCAATAGGTGTTACTGCCAAATTGATATACAACACACTGGTAAATGACGGACCCGATTCGCGACCTGCCCGGTCTCGCAGCCAGTAGTGTGCGTTGTACTCTCGATTGGACGCCAGACCACGCAGGACGTCCCCGGGGAAAATCACCTCAACGGGCGCTCCATCTTTGTGTGCTTGGGTGATGGTGGTTTTGGCAACAATATCCTGTTGCCGTGGATGCCTGCGCAAGGGCCGACGCAAAGGCAAAAGAGCCAGGTAGGCTTCAACAACATCGCCTAATCGCATGTCCAGCCAGGCAGGCGTAGTAGTGGAAACAACGGTGCCCACCACCTGGTCGTTATTGGCGGGGTCATTCAGGTAATCATCAGTGACGCCGTCTTGTTCAATTTCAGGTGGAAATCGCAGCCGTGGGCCACGCTGCCCCTGATTGGGCCCGACCTTGTCGCTGTCCAGCACGGTTACAAAAGACGGCTCGCCGGGGTTCCCACTGCTTTCCCTGAGCAACACTTCATAGTGCAAGTTATGCAAGCCAGCGGCATCCATCAGATGGGGCGGTACCACCGCGTCAACGAGAGGTAAGTCGGTGGCATCGTAAGGTGCCTCCACCCGCTTGGTGTCAAACGGTACGCCATCCCAGGACCAGACAACGGCAGTCATGTCGCCAGGGAACAGAGCGCCAGCCCCCCCCCACAGGGTGGGTACCTGGACTGGCAACCCCGTACTTTGAAAGGTCACCGGGATCTTGAAACCAACATCGTCAGCCAACAGGGGCAACGCATCCGGCGCCACCGGGGCATCTGCTTCAAGAACCCCAGGAGCCCTGGCTCGAGCGACCATTGGAGTCGTTACAGTGGGTCTAGTCATATCTAATCTCCTTGGTAATCAGCAGTAAGCCGCCGTCGACCAAGGGGTGGTATGCACTAGCCCCCACGGCCGAGAAGAGTAGTTAATACGTTTGAACTGACTACGAATACTGTCAGAACTAACAGGTATCCCTGCATTCTGAATGCGAGCAAGAAAAGTGAAGCCCGTGTAGAAACAACGAGTAGTGCCGTATAGGCGGCATTGCACCGCCCTTTTCAATCAGACCGGCGGTAACCGCCACTCGATCGGCGTCTCGCCATTCTGCTCAAGAAACTTGTTGGTCCGGCTGAAATGCCCGCAACCCAAAAACCCGCGATACGCCGACAACGGCGACGGGTGCACCGACGTCAGCACCAGGTGCTTGGTCGCGTCGATCAGCTTCTGCTTGCTCTGGGCATGGGCGCCCCACAGCAGAAACACCAGGTGCGGCTGATGTTCGCTGACCACTTCGATAATCCGATCGGTAAAGAACTGCCAGCCCTTGCCCGCATGGGCGTTGGCATTGGCGCGCTCGACGGTCATGGTGGTGTTGAGCATCAGCACGCCCTGGTCGGCCCAGCTTTGCAGGTAGCCGTGATTAGGGATGTCGATGTTAAGGTCGCGCTTGAGCTCTTTGTAGATATTGAGCAGCGACGGCGGCGTCGGGATGCCCGGTTGCACCGAGAAGCACAGGCCGTGGGCCTGGCCGGGGCCGTGGTACGGGTCCTGGCCGAGGATCACCACCTTGACCTTGTCCAGCGGCGTGGAGTTGAGCGCATTGAAAATCAGCGGGCCAGGCGGGTAGATCTCTTTGCCGGCGGCATGTTCCTGGCGCAGGAACTCGCGCAACTGGGCCATGTACGGCAGCTCGAACTGATCCCGCAGGGCGTGTTTCCAGCTGGGTTCGAGTTTGATACGGTCGTCGTCGGTCATGGTTGAATGGTCTTGTCAAAAAGAATGAGGCGAACCCTAGGAAAGCCGACCCCGCTTGTCAATTGATCTGACACACCAACGGCGCTTTCCTGCGAAGCGATCATACTCATCCTTCACCTTCTCGATTGAGGTCACGATGAACCTGCACTTCGAAGAGCTGACCGGCAGCGACGGTGCCCGCATCGGCATCGCCAGCCTCGACGCTGAAAAGTCCCTCAATGCCCTTTCCCTGCCGATGATCCTCGCCTTGAGCAGTCGCCTGGATACCTGGGCCAAAGACCCGAATATCGTCTGCGTGCTGTTGCGCGGCAACGGCCCCAAGGCCTTTTGCGCCGGTGGCGAAGTGCGCAGCCTGGCGCAGGCTTGTCGCGAAGAGCCCGGTGTGGTGCCGGCGCTGGCGGCGCAATTTTTTGCGGCGGAGTATCGCCTTGATTACCGCCTGCACACCTACCCGAAACCGGTGATTTGCTGGGGCCACGGCTATGTGCTGGGCGGCGGCATGGGTCTGCTGCAAAGTGCCGCGATCCGCATCGTCACCCCCAGCAGCCGGCTGGCCATGCCGGAGATCAGCATCGGCCTGTACCCGGACGTCGGCGCCAGTGGGTTCCTGTCGCGCCTGCCGGGCAAGCTCGGATTGTTCCTCGGACTCACCGGTGCGCATATCAACGGGCGTGACGCGTTGGACCTGGGCCTGGCCGACCGTTTCCTGCGTGACGACCAGCAGGACGAATTGCTTGATGGCCTGCTGCAACTGAACTGGCAGGAACAGACCCCGATGCAGCTCAACAGCCTGCTCAAGGCGCTGGCCCAGGAAGCCGCCAGCCAGCAACCCGAAGCGCAATGGCTGCCGCGCCGGGCACAGATCGACGAATGGCTGGATGTGGGCGACGTGCGGTGTGCCTGGCGCGCCTTGAGCCTGTTGAGTGAGCATGCTGATCCACTGTTCAGCCGTGCCGGCAAGACGTTGAGCGAAGGCTGCCCACTGACCGCCCATCTGGTGTGGGAACAGATCCAGCGCGCACGGCACCTGTCGCTGGCCCAGGTATTCCAGATGGAATACACCCTGAGCCTCAATTGCTGCCGTCATCCGGAATTCAGCGAAGGGGTGCGTGCGCGTTTGATCGATAAGGACCAGGCGCCCCATTGGCATTGGCCGGATATCAACGCCGTTCCTGCGGCGGTGGTGCAGGCCCACTTCGACAAGGCGTGGGAAGGTCGCCATCCGCTGGCCGACCTGTCCGATTACTGACGGCTGCGCCCAAAAAAAGCGGCGCTTCATGCGCCGCTTGCCGTACAGGCCCGTCAACGGTGACCGCCGCGACCACCTCCATGGTCGGAACCGCGACCGTGTCCACCACCATTCCCCCAATGACCTCCGCCCCAGCCCTGGTTTGGATACGGCCGGTAACCGGCACGCGGCCCGTAGTAACGCGGGGCCGGCTGGTAATAACGCGGGGCCGAGTAGTAGCGCGGTTGTGGCGCGTAGTAGCGCGGCGCGGGGTAGTAATCACGGCGGTACTGATACGCCGAACCACCCCCGTAGTAATACACCGGTGCCGGTGAGGTATAGACCTCGGATCGATAGTAGCTCTGGCCTCCATCGTAATAGGGCACGCAAGCGGAAAGGGTTAGACCGAGTAAAGCGCTGAGCAGCAGTCGTCGATACATGGCGGCCTCCTGGACCGCGGAAGAGCGCCTCCAGCGACGCTGGAGGGCGGCACTCAACTTTCATTGAATGACGAAATATCTGACATCAAAAACTGAATCTGGTGCGTTTTCGTAATAGGTTGAAACATCTACGTGCGCTTTATCGATTCAGTAAATTTATCTGGCTCGCAACTTTCTCAATTGCGATGATGTCACTATGACATCGCCAAGGGCCAGGGAGGCTCTAGCGTGCACCCTTCGCTACCCTGCCCGGACCTGACTCATGAAAATCTCAACCAAACTGCTGCTCTCATTCCTACTGTGCGCGCTGGTCACCCTGGGGGTGGGCCTGCTGGGCATCAAAGGCGTGGTTCGCCTCTCGTCAGCGCTGGAGCTGACGTTCTCCAACAACCTGGTCTCGGTCAGCAACACGGCCGCCACCCTCAATGGCATAGTGGCCCATAACCGTGGCTTGTATCGCTTGCTGGATGCCAGCAAGGGCGACGTCTCCCCACAGGATCGCGACCGTGTGCGCCAGGATATCGCCCAGGAACTCAAGCGCAGCCAGGCTGCGTACGCCACCTACCGCGCTACGCCGCTGGAAGACGACGAACGGGCAGCGGGAGACAAGCTTGACCTGCTCTGGCCCAGCTACATCAGCAACTCCGAACGCATCATGGCGATGCTCGACGGCGGCCAGGTCGATCAGGCCCGCACCCAACTCAACACCAGCAATAATGAACTCTTCCGCCAGGCACGCGAACTGATCCGCGTGATGATCGAGTCCAACAACCGCCAGATCAAGGAAGGCGCCATTGCTGCCGAGGAACTGCGCAACAGTGCATTGACCTGGATGATCAGCGGCATTGTGCTGGCCTTCATCATTGCGGTCATCATCGGTGTGTTGATCACCCGCCTGATCACCCGCCCCATCGCTCAAGCCGTGCAGAACGCGCAACGCATTGCCCAGGGCGACCTGACCCAGGCCATCGTCACCGAGCGTACCGACGAAGCCGGGCAACTGCTGATGGCCCTCTCGGATATGCAGGGCGGCCTGAAAAGCACCCTGGTGGAAATCGCCAACGCGTCCGACCAGCTTGCATCGGCGGCTGAAGAACTGAGTGCGGTCACCGATGAAAGCAGCCGTGGCCTGACCCGCCAGAACGATGAGATCCAACAGGCGGCCACCGCCGTCAACCAGATGACCGCCGCCGTGGACGAAGTGGCCAGCAACGCCGTCTCGACCTCTGAAGCCTCGCGCCAGGCCACCACCGAAGCCGAAGAGGGTCGCCAGCAAGTGGAACAGGCGGTGTCCGGCATGAGCTCGATGGTGGTTGAGATCAATGACTCCACGCAGTCGGTGGCAGACCTCGCCGGGCAGGTACGGGAGATCGGCAAGGTGATCGATGTGATCCGTGGCATCGCCGACCAGACCAACCTGCTGGCGCTCAATGCGGCCATTGAAGCGGCCCGTGCGGGTGAGCAAGGTCGCGGTTTTGCCGTGGTCGCCGATGAAGTGCGCGCCCTGGCCCATCGCACCCAGACGTCCACGGTCGATATCGAAAAGATGATTGGTGAAGTGCAGACCGGTGCCGACGACGCCGTCGCGGCGATGAACAAGAGCCTGACCTGGGCCAACAACACCCAGACCCTGGCGCAGAACGCCGGCGAAGCGCTGCAACGGATCACCACCAGCGTGGCGAAGATCAATGAACGCAACCTGGTGATCGCCTCGGCCTCGGAGGAACAGGCCCAGGTGGCCCGCGAAGTGGACCGCAACCTGCTGAACATCCAGGACCTGTCCACCCAGACGGCGGCCGGCGCCCATCAGACCAACGCCTCCAGCCAGGACCTGTCGCGCCTGGCCACCTCGTTCAACGTGCTGGTCAGCAAGTTCCAGCTCTGAGTGGCCTGGGCGGGGACGGCCCTGTATCGTACAGGGCCTGGCGGAATCATCCGCAACCTTGCCCGAACTAGCCCATGACCACACCCACCCTTTGCCCCGCCTGCGGTGCACGCAACGACTGCAGCCTGGCTGATCCCCGTACGGTCGACCAGGCCTGCTGGTGCTACAGCGTCACCATCGACCCGGCGGTGCTCCAGGCCCTGCCCGATGAACTGCGCAACCAGGCCTGCCTGTGCCCGCGTTGTGCCCAGGTCGATGAGCAACTGCGTAGGGTTGAGCCGACGTAATGCGGGTGGATCGTTTCCTCAGTAACCTGCCGCGCTTCAATCGCAAGCAAGTGCGCCTGCTGTTGGTTGAGCGGCGTGTGGCGGTGGATGGCGTGGCCGTCAGCGACCCCCATCACGAGGTGCGGGAATTCAGCCGAGTGAGCGTTGACGATGAGGTGCTGCAGGCAGGCAAACCGGCGCGTTACTTCATGCTGCACAAGCCTCGGGGGTGCGTGAGCGCCACCTCTGATCCGCAACATCCAACCGTTCTGGATTTACTCGATGAGCCGGACAAAGGCGACTTGCACATTGCCGGCCGTCTGGACTTCAACACCACCGGCCTGATGCTGATCACCAACGACGGCCAATGGTCGCGGCGCCTGACGCAACCGCAGACCAAGTTGCCCAAGGTGTACCTCGTCGAGACCGAACAGGCTATCGGCCCTGAATACGCAACGACATTTGCCGAAGGTATTTACTTCGCCTTCGAAGACTTGACCACCCACCCCGCCGAGTTGGAATTGCTCGGGCCGAGAACCGCACGCTTGAGCATCATCGAAGGGCGTTATCACCAGGTGAAGCGCATGTTCGGGCACTTTGATAACAAGGTCATCGGCCTGCACCGCGAGCGCATGGGGCCCCTGGTGCTGGATGCGACCCTTGCGCCTGGCCAGTATCGGGCGCTGACTGACGACGAAATCCGACAGGTCTGACGACCGTTCAGCCGGTGATAGCAAAAAACCGCCAGGTCACCTTGCGAGGTACCGACTCGACTGCTTGAATCAGGATCACCAGTTCAAATATGACTGGCGAGTCGCCTATAACCTCCAAGAAACACCTTGCCCCGCCCGCGCTTGATCTACGGGCCTTCCAGGCAAACAGCCCGTCACAACAACACCCGTCGGCCAGCCGTCATCGGATCGACATGGGCCCTCCTTTTCCAGGCGTATGCCTACCTGTCACAAAGCTCGTGCAGAGTGATCTGCGCGCCCTACCCGCTTGCCAGGAGTCTTACGACATGAGGCCAGAAATCGCTGTGTTGGATATACAGGGTCAGTATCGGGTTTACACGGAGTTCTATCGCGCGGACGTTGCTGCAAAGACCATCATCCTGGTCAACGGCTCCATGGCCACCACGGCATCCTTCGCCCAAACCGTGAAAAGCCTGTACCCGCAGTTCAATGTGGTTTTGTACGACCAGCCCTACGCCGGTCGCTCCAAAATCCATAACCGCCATGAGCAGATGCTGACGAAGGAAGTCGAAGGCCAGATCCTGCTGGAGCTCATCGACCACTTCGCCGCTGAACATGTGCTGTCGTTTTCCTGGGGCGGTGCCGCCACCTTGGTCGCCCTCGCCCACCGGCCACGTCGCGTGGAAAAAGCCGTGATCAGCTCGTTCTCCCCAGTGATCAACGCGCCCATGCGCGACTACCTGGAACGCGGCGTCGACTACCTCGGCAATCTCGACCGCGACCGCGTCGGCCACCTGGTCAACAGCACCATCGGCAAACACCTGCCGTCACTGTTCAAGCGCTTCAACTACAAGCACGTGAGCAGCCTGGCCGAACACGAGTATGGGCAGATGCACTTCCACATCAGCCATGTGCTCAACAGTGACCGCCTGTGCTACCTCAAGGCAGCCAGGCAGATCGACATCCCGGTGTTGTTTTTGAACGGTGAATGGGACGAATACACCAGCGCCCAGGATGCCAAGCTGTTTGGCCAGCATGTGGCAAAAAGCAGCTTCAGCACGATCCAGGCCACGGGGCATTTCCTGGACATGGAGCACAAGGCCGCCTGTCGGGACAGCCGGGATGCGGTGGTGGGCTTCTTGAAACCGGAGCGCCAGGTCAGCCGATTGCGTTATCAGACCGGCCCGGCACAACATGCCTTTGCACTCTGAAACACGCCCCCCTGCAAGAGCGGGCTTGCCCGCGAAGAACGTCAACGATAACGCTCGTCTCCTGAGAGAACGTGGCGCTCTTGAGTCTTTCGCGAGCAAGCTCGCTCCTACAATGGGTTCGCTTGTCGATATGTGTGACATCTGTAACCCACACATTTTTTTGAAGAAAAACTTCAAATCCCGACGAACTTCTGGTAAAAAGTCAGCCGCTCTGAGCGGGTATAGTTTAATGGTAGAACAGTAGCTTCCCAAGCTTCCGACGAGGGTTCGATTCCCTCTACCCGCTCCACTCGGATTCTCGTTCCGCGTCAGGTTGTCTCTGACGAGGGATGCAAAAAAACCGGTCCTTTGGTGGCCGGTTTTTTTATGCGTTGAATTTGATGGGAGGGTGGCAACTGCACGCAGGCGAGTGAACCGGGTAGCTTTCGGGATACCGGCACACTTTAGGATGTGTTGCGTGCAGTTGCCATCGAGCATCTAGCGGCTGACAAACCATAAATAGCCTCCCCATGGTGTACAACCCAACGCGTTCCGATGAGCGTGTAGGCAACTTCGCAAGATCAGACTTCAGCGGTCAACGCATAGATGCACATTGTGTTTTTCGGCTTTCCTCCCCCTTGGCATGGGCGGCCTGGTGTCTGTACAAGGCGTTTGCTCCCGGTGCAACACCTCGCTTTGAAACCGTGTTCAAGGCTCCCTGCTCCTTGGGCATCGACCTTTTCGCTCGAGCTGGACATACCACCAGACACTCAATCGCTTGAGTGAATCCCCCGCTGCACCACCCACGCCAACGGCAACGTCACCCCCAATATCCCGGCCAGCAGCATTACCGCCACCGTCACGCCCAGCGCATCCCCCACCCCGCCGAACACCACCGGCGCCAGTGCCCCGCCACCAATCGTGCCGGTGTAGAACACGGCGAACGCCTGTTCGCGTTTCTCTGCTGGTGCCAGATCGGGCACCGCACCGTACAACACCGAAGACGTGCCGTTGAGCACCAGCCCCAGCACCGGCAACATCACCATCAACCCGCTCAACGGCAGGTACACCGCCGCCACGATCAGCAGTGCCGTGCTGCCCTCCGTCAACCACACCGTCTTCATCATGCCGATGCGTGCGCCCAGGTAGCCGCAGAATAATTTGCCGAACGCGCCGCCGATAAACAGCAGGGTCAGGGCCAGGCCAATACCGGCGGTGCCGGCCCCCTTGGCCTGAAGCAGAAACGGCAGGAAGGTGAGAAAGCCCATGCGTACGGCGCTGTCGAGGGTGCCGGTGAGGATCAGTGCGCGCAGGCCGGTGACGGAGCCTGTTCCGGTGGAGGGTCTGGCTTTTTTGGTCGAGGACGCTTCGGATGTTTGCGCAGGAATAAGCCACCACAGCAACCCCGCCGCCGCCAACCCCAGCACCCCCAGCAACGTGGCACTGGCGCGCCAACTGATCAGCGTGAGCAACAGGCCGACCAGACCGGGGATCAGGGTTTTGCCGATGTCGCCGGAGAAGTTGTACTGGGACAACGCCAGCTTGATTCCGCCACCGTCTTCGTAGGCATCGCTGATCATCGAAGACGCCAGCGGATGTTGGCTACTGGCCCCCAGCCCACCCAACAGCAGCGCCAGCAAGAGCATCAGCAGCCCGGTGGCCTGGCCCACCAACAGGTAAGCCGTGCCGGCGAGCGCGGTTCCGCCGACCAGCATCGGCACTCGGCCCCAGCGTTTTGCGGCGCGGCTGGCCATGAGCTGGAACACCGCCATCATCCCGGAATAGGCACCGCGCAACAGCCCGACCTGGACGTAGGACAAGGCGAACTGTGTTTGCCAGATCGGCAGCAGCACGTAGATGACATCGGTCAGGCCATCATGCACGGCGTGGGCGCTGCAGCCGGCGATCAGCGTGCGACGGCGGGGTGGGATGGCATTCATGGCGTCGGGATCAGTTGAGGTTTGGCGGGCCTCCAGCCGGTCAGGGCGATCAGCAAGGTCAACACCTGGAAGGTGATAATCAGCGCCACACACCCGGCCCAGCCCCAGCGTTCCCAGATCAATGCCGGGACAATGGCGCCGCAACTGCCGCCCAGGTAGTAACACGTCAGGTACACCCCCACAGCGCCTGCTTTATTGTCACGGGCCGTCGCCGTGGTGAACGCGTTGGCCGCCGACTGCGCGAGGAATACGCCGGTAGAACTGAGAGCCAGGCCCACCACGATGCACCACAAGGAAGGCACCAGCGTCAGCGCCGAGCCGCTGATGCCCAGCAGCGCAGCCACACTCAGCAGTTCAGCGTGGGGCCGGGATTTGCTGAGGCGCCCGGCGATGGGGATCACGATCAGCGCCAGCAAAAACACCATATACAGCGTGCCCAATGCCGCAGGCCCCAGGCTGAAGGGCGGTAATCCAAGGTACAAACCTGCGTAGGTAAACGCTGCGACCTGTGAGAACAACACACAAAATCCTACGGCGTAGGCAGCCAGCAAAGGCTTGCTAAAAACCGCCGAGAACGAGGGTTGAACCTTCTCAGAGCGCACACGACTCATCGGCAACAGAAACTGGACAAACCCACCCACCATCAGGCTCAGCACCGCCAGCCATTCAAAGGCTTCGCGCCAGCCGACATATTCAGTCACGACGCCGGTGATGAAACGCCCGGCGAACCCACCCAGCACGGTCCCTGCCACATACAGGCTGGTGACTTCCGTCAGCGTACCGCCACGCCAGCGGTCGCCGATATACGCCACGCTGGTGGCGAATACCACCGGGATCAACATCCCCGCCACACACCGCCACACCAATACTTCGGCAAAGCTGTCGGCCCAGGCGGTCATCAGCGACGGCAGCGCCAACAGCAAAGCCGCTGCGCTGATCACCGTGCGTGGTTCGAAGCGCCCGGTCAGGCGGCTGACAAACGGCGCAGTGATCGCCACCGCCAGCGTCGTCACGGTGATGCTCCACCCCGCCGCCTTGGCGCTGATGTGAAACTGCGTAGCAAATGTCTGGAGAATGCTCTGTGTGGCATACAGGTTGAGGAACGCCGCGCAGCCACACAGGAACAGGGCAAGACGGGCACAATGCAGGCGCGGTTTCATGAAACCTCTCGTTTTATTTTGTGAGGTCTTTATAGAATGGCCGGCAGGTCTTGAACCAATACCGATTTCGGACCGATCGATACCCAAGGACCAGGATGCTCGACCTACGCAAGCTGCGTTACTTTCTGACCGTCGCCGAAGAATTGCACTTCGGCCGCGCAGCCATTCGCCTGCACCTGGCGCAACCGCCGCTGACGCGACAGATCTCGGCGCTGGAAACCGAGCTGGGCTTCAAGCTGTTCGACCGCACCAGCCGCACGGTCACCCTCACTGCGCAAGGCCGCTCATTCCTGCCCTATGCACGCGGCGTGCTGGAGCAGGTGGAGTTGGCACAGGTGATCGCTGGCAAACTCGCGGCAGGTACGGCCGGGCAACTGGCGTTAGGCTATGTCAGCTCGATCGCACTGTCGGACCTGTTCAGCCAGGCGATCCAGGCGTTTGCCCAACGCTTTCCCGATGTGCAATTGACCCTGGTGGAATGCGCCTCGGGCAGCCTGGGTGCGCAGGTGGCAGATGGGCGGCTGGATATCGGCCTGAGTCGCCTGTTGCCCCAAGGCGAAGCGGTGCAAGCGCTGTCCCTGGGTGAAGAACGCCTGGTGGCCGCTGTGTCCAGCGACAGCCCGCTGGCCAATCAACCCAACGTCAGCCTGGCGCAGCTCACTGCCTACCCGTTGATTCTGTTTCCAGCGGATTATGGCTCGGGGCTCAACCAGTCCATCGAACAGCTTTACCGGCACCACGGCCAGCCGTTACGCCCAGGCCCGACCGGGCGGCAGATCACCTCGATCATTGCGCTGGTGGCCGCCGGACAAGGCGTGGCGTTGGTGCCGGCGTGTACGCAGAGCCTGATGAATAAAGGCGTGACGTACAGGCCGTTGGTGGAAGCGGATGCGTGTGCACAGCTGTTGGTACTGACCCGGAAAGAATCAAAAAGTGTACTGGTTGATGCGTTTCTCGCAGTCATTGCACAGACACTAAAGGCCCGGTAACGCCGCTGCAAAATCTCGCAATACCTCCTTGCAGCGCCATTTCGCCGCGCTCATACACTCTCTTGACCACCTGCCAAAATGCCGGTCATCAACCACTGGTAGGTAGAGTGTTGATGATTTCCTTTCAGTGGTTATAGTCACCACCATCACACACCACAAGGAGGTGGTGTGGATAGCCGATATTTGATAGGTCGCATCGTTGCGGACGGTTGGTATCTGGTACGCATCAGAGGCAGCCATCACCACTTCAAGCACCCGACAAAACCGGGGCTGGTGACGATTCCCCATCCAAAGAAGGACCTGTTCGACAAGACCGCCAAGAGCATTTTGAAACAGGCTCTGCTGAGTTGACCGTCCGTGGAGGACAACAGACATGCTTTACCCGATTGCAATTTCAACCGGCGACGACGACCACGCCTGGGGCGTGGAAGTCCCGGATATTCCCGGCTGCTACTCCGCCGGCGATGACCTGGACGACGCCATGGCCATGGCCCGCGAAGCCATTGAAGGACACTTCGAGATCCTGGCGGAAGACGGTGCACCGATTCCCAGCGCGCAAAAGGTCACCTTGCACGCCGCCAACCCTCAATATGCAGGTTGCACCTGGGCGGTGGTGGACATTGATGTCACCAAGTACCTGGGCAAGGCGCAGAAGCTGAACATCACGCTGCCCGGTTATCTGCTGAACCGCATCGATGAATATGTGCTGCACCACCCGGAAGAAAAAAGCCGTTCCGGCTTTCTGGCTTCAGCGGCACTTAAAGTGTTACAGCAGGACCACTGAATAAACCGAATTCAATCGCAAGAAACGTAGTTTTCAGTTGGGCGGCGTGGTCTAGATTCAACGCTACCCCGCCTACCCAGGAGCCCGCTCATGTCCTACGAATACAAGCTCATGCCTTCGCCTGTCGGCGTACTCACCCTCGTGGCGCGTGCTGGCAAGCTCAGTGCCATCCTCTGGGCAGAAGAACGCGCCAACCGCGTGCGCCTGGGTGAACTGCACGAGGCCAATGACAGCCCGGTGTTGCTGGAGACCGAACGCCAGTTGCACGAGTACTTTGCCGGCAACCGCAACCAGTTCGAACTTGAGCTGGACTTTACCGGCACCGATTTTCAAAAGCAGGTCTGGCAGGCGCTGCTCACCATTCCTTTTGGCGAAACCCGCAGCTACAGCCAAATTGCCCAGCAGATCGGTAATCCTAAAGCCGTTCGCGCAGTGGGCGCGGCCAATGGACGTAACCCGATTTCGATCATTGCGCCGTGCCATCGGGTCATTGGTGCGTCGGGCGGCTTGACCGGGTTTGCCGGAGGGTTGAAAGCCAAGCAATATTTGCTCGCGCTTGAAGGTACTGGCCAGGTCGAATTGGCGTTTTAAGAAGCGTCGGTCAAATGTAAAAAGAAATTTCAAAGATTCCCTGCGGTCCATAACTTCATCACCCTTCCAAGGAAAACGGTCATGAAATTCTCCGCAGTCTCCCAATCCCTGTCCCGCTGGGCCGGCAGCCCGCGCACGTTCTACGCGGCAGTGGCGCTGATCCTGGCGTGGAGCTTGAGCGGGCCGTATTTCCACTACAACGACACCTGGCAACTGATCATCAATACCTCGACCACCATCATCACCTTCTTGATGGTGTTCCTGATCCAGAACACGCAGAACCGCGATAACGACATCTTGCATATCAAGATCGACGAGCTACTGCGTGTGTCCAAGGATGCACAGAATGCGGTACTTAGCCTGGATGGGCTGGATCGCAAGGAACTGGAAAAACTGCGCCAGGAATATCGCAGCATCGGCAACGCCGGCACGGTAAGCCTGAACAGCAGTTGTGGTCATGCCGCCGACGATGCGGCAGCGACCAAGACCGATTTGAACCAGGCATGAAAAAACGGCGGTTGGAGAAGATCCAGCCGCCGTTTTTTCAGTTCAGGAGACAGGCTCAACCGTCGCCTTGATGACCTTTGCCATAGGTCGACGCCAATTCACGGGCTTTTTGCAGACGCTCTTCCAGCTTGGGCAGCGTCTCATCGACCAGGGCTTTGATTTCCGGCACATCCGACGCCGCACCTTCCTGCTTGAACAGGGCGATGGCGTCTTCGTTTTCCTTCACTTGCTGCGCAGTGTAGGCCGCATCGAAGGAGTCGCCGTCCTTGAGTTCGGGCATCAGGGTTTCGGCTTTATCGACAATCTTTTCGCGCGGTGCCACGGGCAGGTCGAGCTTCTTGGCGATGGCCGCCAGGTGCTGGTTGGCCAGGGTGCGCTCGTTGATCACCTCGATGGTGTAGTCCTTGATTTCCTGGGACGAGGTCTTGGCGTGGGCCATGCGGCTGGTTTCGATATCGGCCATGCCTTTGGCCGAAGCCTGCTCGATGAATTCAGCAGGCGACTGGGCGAAAGCATTGCTGGCGCCGAGGCCCAGCAGCATCGCGAAACTGGCGGTGCGTAACCGGATAGCCATGCGGCTCATGATGGGTTCCTCCAGGGCAAAAATAGGGGCGGGGAATACACCCCGCCCTCATTTCGAATTTTGAGGGCGGTAAAGGTTTAGAAAAAACTTGTCAGTGCGACGAACGGTCATCACCGAATCAGGCGGGCTTGCCAGCGTTGCAGTGTTCGCCCTCAATGGGCCGATCAGCCTTTATCGAGGGTGCGCAACTTCTGCGGCAGCCCCCACAGCAACAGCGCCGCCGCCAACAGCGCGCACACACCGATCACGTAAAGCGCCGGGGTGGTGCTGCCGGTGAGGTCCTTGATCCGCCCCACCATCACCGGGCTGACAATGCCGCCGAACTGCCCGAGGGTATTGATCACCGCAATGCCTCCCGCCGCGCCTGCACCGGCGCCGGCCAGCAACTTGGGTGGCAGGGTCCAGAAGGTCGGGATCGAGGCGATGATACCCGCGCCCAACATGCCCAAGGCGATGATCAGGAAGGTGGTGTGGTCGGCAAAAATCCCGGCACTGAAAAAGCCTATCGCCCCCAGCACCACCAGGCCGCAGACAAACTTGCGCCGCTCGCCAGTGGCATCCGACAGCCGTCCGATTACCACCATGCTGATGGCGCCGCACACATAAGGAATCGCCGTGAGCAGGCCGATCATCACCGGGCTCTGGGTGCCGGCGCTGCGGATCAATTGCGGCGCCCAGAAGTTGAGGCCGTAGGACGCCACCTGGATCAGGAAGTAGATAAAACCGAGCATCAGGAACCCGGGGATGCGGATCGCCGACAGCAGCGAACCGCCGTGCTGGTTCGGCTCATGCTTGGCGATACGGCTTGCCAGCAACGTCTTCTCCGCCGCCGTCAGCCAGTGGGCGTCTTCGATGCGATCCTTGAGCAAGGTCAGCACCAGCAAACCCAGGCCAATGCAAGGCAAGCCGCCGAGCAGGAACAGCCAGTGCCAGCCGCGCATTTGCAACACGCCGTCGAGGTGTTCCAACACCAGGCCGGAGAACGGTGCGCCCACCAGGCCCGCAAACGCCGAGGCCAGGAACAACATCGAGGTGATGCGCCCACGGAAATGCTGCGGGAACCATAAGGTCAGGTAATACAGCACGCCTGGCGCAAAACCCGCCTCCATCGCGCCGATGATGAAGCGCAGGCCGTAGAACTGCCACTCGGCCGTGACAAACACCATGGCCGCCGTCGCCAGCCCCCACGACATCATGATCCGCGCAATCCAGCGCCGAGCGCCGACCTTGTACAGCATCATGTTGCTCGGCACCTCGAAGATCACATACCCCACCACGAACAACCCGGCGCCCAGGCCATAGGCGGTGTCGCTCAGGCTCAGGTCAGCCTGCAACTGGAACTTGGCGAAGCTGATGTTGATCCGGTCAAAAAACGCGAACAGGTAGCACACCATGATCAGCGGCATCAGGCGCCAGGCGACCTTGCTGACCAGGGCTTTTTCTGCATCGATTTCAGCGGCCGGGCGCGCGCCGGCCTCCAACGTATGAGTGCTCATGGTTTCTCTCCAGCGGGCTGCTCACAGGCGCCCGATTGTTTTTGTTGTCTGGTGCGGCGTTACAGCGTTGCGATATACGCCGGGGGGAGATGCAGGTCGCAATTGCATCCGGCCTTGGCTACCTGGCCGGGCAACTCGTGTCCAAGCAAAGCGGGAAGACGGCGGGACATATTCAGCAGATGCGGCAGGTCGATGCCAGTGTGAATCCCGACTTCATCACACAGGTTGACCAAATCTTCAGTGCAGATATTGCCCGACGCCCCCGGTGCAAACGGGCAGCCCCCCAAGCCACCCAGCGCCGCGTCAAAACGACGGGCGCCGGCCTCATAGGCGGCCAGCACGTTGCACAAGCCCAGGCCGCGCGTGTTGTGGAAATGCAGGGTCAGATTGCTGGCGGACACACGCTCCAGCACGCGTTTGACCAGGCGCGTCACTTGACGCGGATTGGCCATGCCGGTGGTGTCCGCCAAGCTGATGCCCTGGATGCCCAGTGCCTGATAAGCCTCGACAATCTGCAGAACACGGTCTTCATCGATCTTGCCCTCGAACGGGCAACCGAAGGTGGTGGCAATGCTGCCGTTAAGCCTCACCGGGTAGTCGCGGGCAAAACTGACGATGTCATCAAACGCCGCCAACGACGCCTCGCAGCGCATGCGCATATTGGCCAGGTTGTGGGTCTGGCTGGCGGACATCACCAGGTTCAGTTCATCGGCACGGGACTCGATGGCGCGCTGGGCGCCCTTGAGGTTGGGGATCAGCGCCACGTAGATCACACCCGGCTTACGGTCGATGCCCTGGAACACCTGTTCGCCATCACGCAACGCCGGGATGGCCTTGGGCGACACGAATGAACCGGCTTCGATCCGTGAGAAACCGGCGAGGGAAAGCTGATCGATCAAGGCGAT
Source organism: Pseudomonas sp. DR208 (assembly GCF_019823005.1). Classification (NCBI taxonomy): domain Bacteria; kingdom Pseudomonadati; phylum Pseudomonadota; class Gammaproteobacteria; order Pseudomonadales; family Pseudomonadaceae; genus Pseudomonas; species Pseudomonas sp. DR208. Next base: position 1,817,511 of record NZ_CP081944.1, on the reverse strand, counting down.
CTTGTCCGCTGTTTCGACCCAGGTCGGCTCGATTTGCAGGCCATCGCGCGGGGAGACTTCCTGCACGATCAGCGGGTCGCAATAGTCTGAAATCATTGCACCACTCCCGAGGTTTTCAGGCGTTGGATATCGGCACCGGCCAGGCCCAGGCTGCCAAGAATTTCGTCGGTGTGCTGGCCCAGGGTCGGGCCCTGCCAGTTCACGCCGCCGGGGGTTTCCGACAGTTTGGGTACGATGCCCGGCATCTTCACCGATACACCGCCGGGCAGCTCGGCATTGAGCAACATCTCACGCGCCTGGTAATGCGGGTCGCTGACGATATCCGCCACGGAGTAGATGCGTCCGGCCGGCACTTCGGCGGCTTCCAGGGCGCTGAGCACCTGCTCGATGGGCAGGCTGCTGGTCCAGTGGGTAATCGCGGCGTCGAGCAAACCGCTCTTGGCGGCGCGGCCATCGTTGTGGGCGAACGCGGGCGCTTCGGCCAGGTCGGCGCGGCCGATAGTGTGCATCAGGCGCTTGTAGATCGGGTCGCTGTTGCCGGCGATCACCACGTAGGCCCCGTCGGCGGTCAGGTAGGTGTTGGACGGCGCAATGCCCGGCAAGGCGCCGCCGCTGCGTTCACGCACATGGCCGAGCATGTCGTATTCCGGCACCAGGCTTTCCATCAGGTTGAACACGCTTTCGGCCAGAGACACATCGACAATCTGCCCATCGCCCTGGCCGGTCTTGACCCGCAGCAGCGACATCAGTGCGCCGATCACGCCGTGCAGTGAAGCCAACGAATCCCCCAGGCTCACGCCGACCCGCGCCGGTGGCGAGTCCGGGTTGCCGGTGGTGTAGCGGATGCCGCCCATGGCCTCGCCGATGGCGCCGAAACCCGGACGGTCGCGGTAAGGGCCGGTCTGGCCATAGCCGGAGATACGCACCAGGGTCAGCTTGGGGTTGAGGGCGTGCAGCACGTCCCAGCCGAGGCCGAGCTTTTCCAGGCCGCCGGGGCGCAGGTTTTCGATGAGCACGTCGGCGTCGCCGAGCAATTGCTTGATCAGGTCCAGGCCTTCCGGTGACTTGAGGTCCAGCGCCAGGGACTTCTTGTTGCGCGATTGCAGGTACCACCACAGCGACGTGCCTTCGTGCAGCTTTCGCCATTTGCGAAGTGGGTCGCCCTGGCCCATGGCTTCGATCTTGATCACCTCGGCGCCAAACTCGGCCATCAGCCGGGCGGCGAACGGCGCGGCAATCAGGGTGCCGATCTCGATCACCTTGATACCGCTCAGGGGAGCCGTCATGGGGTGTACCTCTTATTCTTGGAATGTGCGGCCAAGACTAGAGGGCCGATGCAGGAGAAATCCAACCGTCAGTTGGCAAACAGCGTTCGCTAAACGCGAACGCTCAAATAATCGAACAACAATCGACTGACCGGTGACAGCTGGGTTTCATCGCGCACCACCAGGATCAGGCTGCGATCCGACCAATCGTCCGTCAGCGGTACGGCATGCAAACCCAGTGCGCGACCAAATAATTCAAAGGCTTTCTGCGGCAGGATGCCGATGCCCATATTGGCCTGCACCATCCGGCACATCGCATCAAACCCCGGCACGTGAATGCGCAGGCGCAGCAGCTTGCCCGCCTCGCGTGCAGCCGCGTGGGTGCGCATATTGATGGAGCTGGCGGCGTGCAGGCCGACATAGTCGCTGTCGAGGGTTTCGGCGAAGGCCAGGCTTTCGCGGCTCGCCAGTGGGTGATCCTTCGGCATCAGCACCACCAGTTTGTCGTGGCGATAGGTCACGCTGGGCAGGCCTTTGGTGTCGGTGTCACTGGAGCAGATCCCCAGGTCCGCGACGCCATCCAGTACGCCCTGCACCACACCTTTGCTGGGGCGTTCTTCCAGATCGGTTTTGACTTCGGGGTGCAGTTTGGAAAAGTCCCGCAGGTCTTCCGGCAGGAACTCAATGATCGCCGACAGATTGGCCAGCATCCGCACATAGCCGCGCACGCCATGGCTGTGTTCGCCCAGTTCCAGGCCCATCTTCTCGACGTTGAACAGCATCTGCCGCGCATGGTGCAGCAGGGTTTCACCGGCGGCCGTCAGGTCCATGCCCTTGGCCCGCCGCACGAACAAGCTCACGCCCAGCACCTGCTCCAGTTCCATCAAGCGCTTGCTGGCGGCGGACACGGCGATGGCTTCGCGGTTGGCGGCACGGGTCAGCGTGCCTTCCTCGAACACCGCGACGAACAACTGCAGCGTGATCAGGTCCAGCCGACGCACCAGACTCTTGTGCAGCATCAGCGACGCTCGCTGGCCAGCCGGTTGATCCCGGCCTGTTCCACCACCGGCTGCGGCGCGCCGTGGCTGGCCGCCTGCAACATGGCCCGGCCCACCGTCTCGGTACTCACCACCCAATCCGGTTTCAGCCGACGTACAAACGACAGCAACGGCCCAAGCACGGAATAAAACCGCTGATACAACGGCGTCTTCGAGCGCACGCCATGCAGCGGCTGGATCACCCCCGGCCGAAACACATACACCGCCTTGAACGGCAGGCGCAGCAAGGCGTTCTCGGTCTTGCCCTTGACCCGTGCCCACATCGACTTGCCCGCCTCGGAACTGTCGGTACCGGCGCCGGACACATAGATAAAGGTCATCTGCGGGTTGAGCCGCGCCAGGGTGCTGGCGGCGACCAGGGTGAGGTCGTAGGTGAGGTGGGTGTACCTGGCTTCATTCATGCCCGCCGATGAAACGCCGAGGCAGAAGAAACACGCATCAAAGCCTTGCAGCAGGTTTTCCAGGGGTTGGAAATCCAGCATGTCGCTGTGCAACACCTGGTGCAGCTTGCCGTGTTCCTGGGTCAGGGGCGTGCGACCGACGGCGACCACTTCCTGCACGTCGGCGGCCAGCAGGCACTCCCGCAGCACGCCCTGGCCGACCATGCCGGTGGCACCGAATAACAGAACTCTCATCCACTACTCCCTTCATCCCGCTGGTTTTGACTACCTGAGAGACAGGTCTTCAGAGGCTATCGTCACATTAGGCCCTTGCACTACCACCTTACTCAATATGGTGACAGGTGACTTCATCAAATCGTACGACGCCTCTGGGTATAGCTCGAAACACCACGATAAAAAACGCCTTGATCTCGTTACCCATTCAGTGCAGATGAATACACGCCATTGAAAATGGTAGGAAGTTACACACATCAAAATATCCGCCGACTGTCACCTCAAAAAGAAAGTCCTGACTTAACCTTCAAAAAAATTCCCATTAGTGTTATTTCTCTCCATCGCCAAGGACAGAAAAATGGAAAGTTCCAGGTCAACCAACAAATTCTCAAACTATAAAAAAATCATTCAAACCTCCAACCAAGACTGGGAATCGGCCAAAGAAGGACTAACCTGTGAACTTAATGCAATCATCAAAAGCAACAACTGCTTTGTCGACCAATACGGCCGTGAACTTCAACATTTCTGCACCACCTCCTACCTCGGACTTGATTACAACCAGCAAATACTGGATGGCGCTATCGAAGGGATACTCAAAGCCAAGACCCTGCGAGTAGCGAACTCAAAAAATAGATGCAAGCTGGACATGCTCGAACAATATGAAACAGCGCTTTCAACGCTTTTCGACTCAATCTGTCTGAGCACCTTATCTTGCAGCGCGGCCAGCGCTGGATTACTGCCCTTACTTGCCAGCGGAGCGTTTACCAAAAACGTCCCCCCTACGATGATATTCGACAGACATTCTCACTATTCAATGAACTATATGAAGGCCTCCTGCGCGGATGAAACAGAAGTAATAACAGCGCCGCATAATGACATAGACTTCATTGAAGAATCATGTAAGAAACACAAGAAAGTCGCCTACGTAGCCGATGGCATCTACAGCATGGGTGGAAAGGCGGATATTGACGGTTTGATCTACCTTAAATCCCGCTATGGTCTATTTTTATATCTGGACGACTCGCATGCTCTGTCGGCTTTTGGGGAGAAAGGAAAAGGCTTCATCCGCCCTAATTTTGAAACGCTAGACGATCAAACCTTAATCGTTGCATCGCTCGGCAAATCATTCGGCGCTAGTGGAGGACTGGTTATGTTTGGTACCGAAAAACAAAAAAGTCTCATGCATCGATACGGTGGACCCAGCAACTGGTTCCAGAGTCTAAATTCTGCCGCTATTGGCGCTGGCCTTGCCTCTGTAAAAATTCACCAAACGAAGGAACTGACTCTTCTTCAAGATAAACTCCTCGCCAACATCCAATTATTTGACAGACTTATTGAAACTGCGCAGTACGGCACGAGTACTGCAATCCGTCTCGTGGCCTGCGGCGAGGCGCAACAAGCGAACACAATCGCAGCACAACTCGCCGACAGTGGCTTCTTCACGTCAGCTGTATTTTTCCCTGTTGTTCCCAGAGGAAGGGCCGCAATTCGTATAACGCTTCGAGCAGATATGCCCCCATGAAACAATACGTTTATTTTGCTCAAGGCTCCTGAGTCTGATAGAAGAAAATAAACGTGCTCGCTGAATTACACACGTTTCAAAAATGAAGAGTTTCAAACGGCACGATTCATATAACCCGACTTCCGACGATTTGTTCAGAACTCACGCTGGCGGTTTCCTCGTCTTGAAAAATACCACCACCCTTGTCATAGCCTGCAGTGCCGCCTTCCTCGCCCAAGTCGGCATCAGCAGCTACCTGCCCGCCGTCCCCACGATTGCACATGCACTCCCCGCCGCCGAAGACCACGTCGCGCTGGCGCTGGCGATCTACTTGGTCGGCATGGCATTGCCGATGTTGCTGTGGGGCAGCCTGGGCGAACGCTTTGGGCGTAAGCCGGTGCTGTTGGCGGCGCTTTGCGTGTATGCGCTAGCGAGTGCGGCGATTCCCTCGGCGTTCAGCGTTGAAGTCTTCTTGGCGTTGCGGCTGGTTCAAGGGTTGGGGGCAGGCGGTGTTTCGGTGATGGCGCGGTTGTTGGTGCGTGACAGCTTCAGCGGTGCATTGCTGGCAAAAGCGTTGTCATGGCTGGGCATGACTTTCGTGATTGCTTTGGGCATCGGTCAATTCGTTGGGTCGTTGTTGCAGGTGGTCTTCGGCTGGGAGGCGATCTTCTACGGATTGGCGATTGGCGCAGTCGGTTTGATGCTGGTGTTGAACCGGGTGATATTCCCTGCACGGGTAAAGGTCGATACATCGGCATCTGCCTGGCGTATCTACGCCATGATCATGCAGCATCCGCCGTTTCTGCACGCGGCGTTGGTCGGTGGCCTGGGTTATGGGGTGATCATCGCCTTCAACACCTGTGCACCGTTGATTCTGCAAGGGCGTTTCGAGTGGAGCGCGGCGCAATATGGCTGGCTGGGTTGGCCAATCAGCGTGGCGTATCTGGCGGGGGCATTAACGGTCAATCGCTTCGTCGCTCGCACGGGGCGGCTGAAAATGATGGGTTGGGGCATGACCCTGGTTCTAACGGGAACGGCTGTGATGTTGCTGAGCAGTGTGTTTGCTGGCGGAATCGCTGTCTTGCTGTGGCTGCCTTACTGCGTGGCGGTGCTGGGGCAAGCGATGAGTTACCCGATCAGTTTGTCCCTGGCCAACGATGCCTCACCGGTGAGCGGCTCCTACGCCATGGCGTTGAGCGGCTTCATGCATCAGTTGATGGCCGCGTTGATCGGCGGCGTGGCGAGCCTGCTGGTGAGTCAACAGGCCTGGCCGTTGGCGGTTTTATGTGTGGTGTTGGCGGGCGCCGCATCGATATGCGTCGCCCGTTCTCGGATGGATTAAAACGCGCTGCGAAAGATCTCCTCGATCTGCCGCTGGTCCGCGCGGCGTGGGTTGGTGAAGCCGCATGCATCCTTCAACGCGTTGCTCGCCAGCAGTGGAATGTCCTGCAGTTTGGCGCCGAGTTCGCGCAACCCCGCCGGGATTTCGACGTCGTGGGCCAGGCTGCGAATCGCGGCGATGGCGGCCTGGGCGCCCTCTTCATCGGTGATGCCCTTGATGTCCGCACCCAACGCTCGGCCGACGTCGCTCAGGCGTTTGGCGCTGACGCTGGCGTTGAAGCTTTGTACGTGGGGCAACAACACCGCGTTGCACACGCCGTGGGGCAGGTCGTAGAAACCGCCCAGTTGGTGGGCCATGGCGTGTACGAAACCCAGGGATGCATTGTTGAACGCCATGCCGGCGAGGAACTGCGCGTAGGCCATGTTTTCCCGTGCGGCCTTGTCGGTGCCGTCGCGAACGGCCAGGCGCAGGTTGGCGCTGATCAGTTCGATGGCCTTGATCGCACAGGCGTCGGTGATCGGTGTGGCGGCGGTGGACACGTAGGCTTCGATGGCGTGGGTCAACGCGTCCATGCCGGTGGCGGCGGTGAGGCCCTTGGGCATGCCGACCATCAGCGCCGGGTCGTTGACCGACAGCAGCGGCGTGACGTTGCGGTCGACAATGGCCATTTTCACGTGGCGGCTTTCGTCGGTGATGATGCAGAAGCGGGTCATCTCGCTGGCGGTGCCGGCGGTGGTGTTGATGGCCACCAGCGGCAGTTGTGGTTTGCTCGATTGGTCGACGCCTTCGTAGTCGCTGATATGCCCGCCGTTGGTGGCGCACAGCGCAATACCCTTGGCGCAGTCGTGGGGCGAGCCGCCGCCCAGGGACACCACGAAATCGCAGGCGCTCTGCTGCAACAGCGCCAGGCCTTTCTCGACGTTGTCCACATTGGGGTTGGGCTTGGCGCCGTCGTAGATCACCGAATCGATGTCCTGCATCGCCAGTTTCTCGGCGATCATGCTGGCTACGCCGGCCTTGGCCAGACCGGCATCGGTGACGATCAACGCCTTGCGAAAACCATAGTTGCGGATGGCTATCATGGCTTCGTCGAGGCAGTCGGTGCCCATGATGTTGACGGCGGGGATGAAGAAGGTGCTGCTCATGGTCAATCCTCAGAGGCTTTATGCCTACAGAATCAACCGATCACGCGTTCTGCATCTTGATCAGGATCAACGCTCGCTCGTGATAAAGTCACCGTCCAGCCGATTTCGAGTAGACCCGCCCCGATGAAGGATTTCCAGGATATAGACGCCCACCTTGAAGACTGGAGCGCACTGCGCGCGAGCCTCGACTTCAGCGGGATTCTGATCGGCAACGGCGCCAGCCGCACGATTTGGGAAGACTTTGCCTACGACTCGCTGTTCGAAAACGCTCGCACCGTCGAAGAAAAACCCCTCGGTCAATCCGAACTCAGCGTGTTCGATGCCCTGCAAACCCGCAGCTTCGAGCAGGCCCTGGGCGCGTTGAAGACCACCAGCCGGGTCAACAAGGCCCTGGCCGTCAGTTCGGCGGCACCGCGCAACCGCTATTACGCGATCAAGGAAGCGTTGATCAATACCATCCACGCCGTGCATATCCCCTGGCGCCTGGTGCAACCGTCGACGCTGGCGACCCTCAACACGGAGTTGCAGCACTACGCGACGGTGTTCACCAGCAACTACGACTTGCTCAACTACTGGGCGACGCTGCACACGCCGGGCATCGACGATCTGTTCCGCAGCGCCGACGCCAGCTTCGACCTGCGCAACACCCGTACCGACGCCACGCGTATTTTGTACCTGCACGGCGGCCTGCACCTGGTGCGCAACCTCGACGGCACCGCGCGCAAACTGCCGACCACCGACAGCACCTTGCTCAGTAGTTTTGCGATCAACAACACCATCAAGACCCTGGACGATGTGCCGCTGTTCGTCAGCGAGGGCAAGGTGCAAGAGAAGCTCAAGACCATCCGCAGTTCGGATTACCTGTCGTTCTGTTATGAGCAACTGCTGAACCACCGGGGCGCGCTGTGCATCTTTGGCCACGAGCTGGGGGCGCAGGATCAGCACTTGGTGGATGCGATTCGCCAGGCCGATGTGACAACCCTGGCGATCTCGGTGTCGGGGCGCAGCGATGGGTTTATTCGTCAGCAGAAGCGGCGGTATTCGCAATTGTTCGATGGGGCTGGAGTGGCGCTGAAGTTCTTTGCGGCGCGTACCCATCCATTGGGTAATCCGGCGCTGTCAGTTCCTGTCGAACGCTGATCACTCTTCGCCGCTGTGCACCACCACCAATAGCTGCGCCTGCACCGGCCCCACCGAACGCAACCGATGGGGCTTCTGCGCATTGAAGTGCAATGCATCGCCCCGCTTCAGGATCACCCGTTCATTCATGAAGTCCACCTCTACCTGGCCTTCATGCACGAACAGAAACTCTTCGCCCAGATGCTCCTTGAAGGTCTTGTCGGTGAACTCCGCCGGCGGGTAGATGATGAACGGCAGCAGGCTGCGTTCACTGACCTGATGGGCCAGCACCGCATAACCGGGCGAGGTGTCGGGCCGCTCATGGCTGCGCACCAGGCTGTAGCTGTCCAGGCTGACGCTGTCTTCGCTGAACAGTTCCTCGACCTTCACGTTCAATGCCTTGGCCAGTTTCAGCGCGGCGGCAATCGATGGCGTGTTGAGCCCGCGCTCGACCTTGGACAGGTAACTCTTGGTCATCCCGGACTTTTCGGCCAGGGCCTCCAGGGTGACGCCAAGTTTTTTTCTCAATAATTTCAAACGGATAGACATGCGCTGCGGTTAATCCATGCAGTAAGCGATGAGCTGTGCTTGCCAATGACACAAAGTGTCATATAGCATATTTAGTGTCATTTGCCTTCACCCAACGACCTTGCGAGCAGCGGGAGACAGCAAATCCGACGTCCATTGAACCCTCCAAAGGACACCGACATGGCCAAGACATTAGCACTCCCGAAAGACCAACTGGTCAAGCAAGCGCTGACCCAGATGCAAAACACCCTGGCGGATAATACGTGGACCGACCGGCAAAAGCTGGCGCTCACGTGTCGCATCCTGTTCGAGAACGGCCACGACTCCGGCCTGGCCGGGCAGATCACCGCGCGCGGGCCGGAACAGGGCACCTATTACACCCAGCAACTGGGCCTGGGGTTTGACGAGATCACCGCCAGCAACCTGTTGCTGGTAAACGAGGATCTTGAGGTGCTGGAAGGCCACGGCATTCCCAACCCGGCCAACCGTTTTCACAGCTGGGTGTACCGTGGGCGGCCGGATGTGAATTGCATCATCCACACGCACCCCACGCACATCGCCGCGCTGTCGATGCTGGAAGTCCCGTTGCAGGTGTCCCATATGGACCTCTGCCCGCTGTACGAAGACTGCGCGTTCCTGGAGACCTGGCCGGGTGTGCCGGTGGGCAACGAAGAAGGCGAAATCATCACCACGGCTTTGGGTGACAAACGCGCGATCCTGCTCTCGCACCACGGCCAGTTGTCCACCGGGGCGAGCATCGAGGAAGCCTGTGTGATCGCGCAGTTGATCGAGCGCGCGGCCAAGTTGCAGTTGCTGGCGATGGCGGCCGGCACCATCAAGCCGATCCTGCCGACGCTGGGGCGCGAGGCCCATGCCTGGATTTCCCGGCCCAAGCGCCATGGCGCCGCGTTCAACTACTACGCCCGGCAGAACCTGCGCCAACACGCCGATTGCCTGAACTGACCAGCCCTTTTTCGACCGGAGACTTCCCATGTCCAGCCCAACCATCCACGGCATCATCGGCTACACCATCACCCCGTTCAGCGCCGACGGCCAACGCATCGACCTCGACGCCCTGGGCCGTTCCATCGACCGCCTGATCGCCAGCGGCGTACACGCCATCGCGCCGTTGGGCAGCACCGGCGAAGGCGCCTACTTGAGCGATGCCGAGTGGGATGAAGTCAGCGCCTACAGCCTGGCCAAGATTGCCCGGCGCGTACCGACCATCGTCAGCGTGTCCGACCTGACCACCGCCAAGGCCGTGCGCCGCGCGCGCTACGCCGAGGCCAATGGCGCCGATGCGGTGATGGTGCTGCCGGCGTCTTACTGGAAGCTCAGCGAAGCGGAAATCCTCGCCCACTACGCCGCGATCGGCGACAGCATCGGCGTGCCGATCATGCTCTACAACAACCCGGCCACCAGTGGCACGGACATGTCGGTGGACTTGATCCTGCGCATCATCAAGCAAGTGGCCAACGTGACCATGGTCAAGGAGAGCACCGGGGATATCCAGCGCATGCACCAGTTGCATCGCCACAGCGACGTGCCGTTCTACAACGGCTGCAACCCGCTGGCGCTGGAGGCCTTCGTGGCGGGCGCCAAGGGTTGGTGTACGGCGGCGCCGAACCTGATCCCACAGCTCAACCTGGACTTGTACGACGCGGTATTGAGCAATGATCTGAACCAGGCCCAGGCGCTGTTTTACCGCCAGTTGCCATTGCTGGAGTTCATCCTCAAGGGCGGGTTACCGGCGACAATCAAGGCCGGGCTGCGGTTGACCGGACTGGAAGCGGGTGATCCACGGTTGCCGGTGTTCCCATTGGGTGAAACAGCACGCAATCAATTGAAGGCGCTGCTGGACGTCGCCTGAAAAAACGCCCCGGTTCTTGCGAGCCGGGGCATTTTGGTTTTTGCGACACTTTCAAGTCTTGTCTTTGATCGTGGTCGTCGGGCCATTGGCCTTTACGCTTGCAATGCCATTGTCCCGTGCCGCTGTCGAGGAATACTGCTCGCTGGTACCAATCACTTGGTGATTGGCAGCCTTGAGGTTAAAAAACGGCTGGCCATTGCTGGCCACTTTTTTCTCATAGCGCTCGTCATGCGGGCTGTTGGTCTGCACGGAAGCAATACCGTTTTCGGCTGCGTTGCGGGTGACGTAAAGCTCGCTGGTCAAAATGGTTTCTGCGTTCGCCGCCTTCAACTCGAAACGGAACTGCCCGTTGCTGCTTTTGCTCAACTCATACCATCCAGCCATGACTCTCTCCTTATCAAGTGGGATTTTGTTCACCTGCTTGTAGGATTAAAGGTCATACCCGGCTGATTACCAGCCATGGACTCAGCGACTGTCATTTATCTGAATGACAAATGACAATAGTTCTCGATATCATTCACGACTTTTCCACGTCGTGCTTCGTCAAGAAGGATATCCATGTCTCGTCCCAAGCCCGACCCGTTGTCGGCCGATGCCTTTCGCGGGTTTTATACAGACATCCTGTATTTCCTGCGCAAACGCACCGACAACGCCAGCGACGCGGCGGACATGACCCAGGATGTCTTCACACAGTGGCTGGACTACCGCGACCGGGCCAAGGTCGAGCAGCCACGGGCGTTTCTGTTCCAGATGGCGCGCAACCTGCTGCGTGATCACTGGCGCAAACAGAAGGTACGGCACACCGTCCACTCTGATCAGGCCGAAATGGATGCGGAGCCTGTCACCGACGAGCAAAACGACCCCATGGCCGCCGCGCAACGCTTGCAACGCCTGGAACAGTTGAAAGAAGTCCTCGCCGAACTCTCGCCCCGCAGGCGAGAAGCCCTTATGCTGCACCGCTTCGAAGGCCTGAGCCAGGCGCAGATCGCCGAGCGCATGGGCATTTCGACCAGCATGGTGGAAAAGCACATCGCTTTTGCCCTGCTGCATTGCAAGCGACGCCTTCAACACGAACCCGGCACGGAGCAGCCAGAATGAACCGCCTGAGCGACACTGACGTGCAGGACATCGAAGACAGCGACGCCATCGATGCCCAAGCCGCCAGCTGGTTTGCGCGCAACCGCAATGGCGTGGGGCGTGCCGAGCGAAAAGCCTTTGCCGCCTGGCAGGCCGAGCCCGCCCATGCCCGCGCCTATGCCGAATTCGAGCAACTATGGGCAGACCTGGCCCAATTGCAGCAACTGAACAAACCCATGGCGCTGCCCAAGCGCAAACCGTCGGTGTGGCGCCCTGCCCTGGCCGTGGCCGCCGCGTTGCTGTGCGCGGTGTTGGCTACCCCTATCGGCGCCCCCCGCGAGCTGTATCACACCCAGGTCGCGGCCCATGCCAAAGGCATGCGCACCCTCAACCTGCCCGATGGCAGCACCTTGTATGTGAATGCCAACACCCGCGTACGCGTGGATTTCACCGCGCACCAGCGCATCCTGCACCTGGACAAGGGCCAGCTGTACATCGAAGTGGCCGCCGACAAGGAACGGCCGCTGTTCGTGCAAGCCGGCGAGGCCAATGTGCGCGTGGTCGGTACCGGCTTCGATGTGCGCCGCAGCCAGCAGCAACTGGTGGTCAGCGTCGCCCATGGCCAGGTCGCCTTCGAGCCGGACGCGAAAAGCCCCATCACTCTGCTGGGCGCCAGGCAACGTGCGATCTTCAGCTACGCCAAGGGCACATTGCAGCAGCAGACCCTCGCCCCCGAAGAGGTCGCCGACTGGCGCAGTGGTCATCTGGCGTTTCGCAACCGCGAGCTGGCCAGCCTGGTCGATGAGTTGAGCCTGTATCGCCCCCAGGCGCCACTGCAGGTCAGTAACACCGTGGCGCATCTGAAAGTCTCGGGCAATCTGGATGTGAATGATCCCGACGCCCTGCTCAACGCCCTGCCCGCCTTGCTGCCGGTGAAAACGGTGATGTCGACCGACGGCATCGTGAGGATCGAACCGAGCAAATAACCCCACTGAATTCTTATTTGAGAATATTTTGCATTCGCAGGTGTGGATTTTTTCAGCTGCACCGTCTTCCTCCGGTCTGAGTTCGATACGCACACCTTTTCGGCCAGTTGGCCATACCGGGGGATTTCATGTTTCGCGCGCCTTGCCACGCTTCGCACCTGTTTCTTCGACCGACCCTCATCGCCAGCTGCCTGGTATTGAGCCTCAGTGCCCAGGCCGAGGCATTCACGCTGCCAGCCCAGGCGCTGGCCACATCCCTGAGCCAGGTGGCGCAGCAGGCTCAGATCCAGTTGCTGTTCGACGAAGAGCTGCTCAAGAACGTGCAGGCGCCCGCGCTCAACGGCGACTTTACGCCGGAAGTGGCGATTCGCACCCTGCTGAAAAACGGCGAGTTCACCCTGATCAAGGTTGGCAGCACTTATGTCGTGCGACCCGATGAGGGCAAGACCACCAACAGCGGCGCAATCCAACTGGACGCCTTGAGCGTGATAGGCACTGGTACCGAGGTCGACTCCAGCACCGTCGGCCGCTCGACCCTGAGCCAGGAAGACATCGACCGCTACCAGTCCAACAACATCCCCAGCCTGCTGCAGACCCTGCCCGGCGTGAGCCAGGGCGGTTCGCTGAAGCCTGGCGGCCAGACCATCAACATCCGTGGTTTTGGCGATGCCGAAGACGTGCCGCTGACCGTCGATGGCGCCACCAAGAGCGGCTTTGAGCGCTATCAACAAGGCACCGTATTCATCGAGCCCGAGCTGATCAAAAGCATTGAGGTGGAGAAAGGTCCCAACTCGCCATTCACTGGCAACGGCGGTTTCGGCGGCACGGTCAACATGACCACCAAGGACGCCCCCGACCTGCTCAAGGACGGCCGCAACAGCGGTGCGATGCTCAAATACGGTTACTCCAGCAACGACCACGAGCAGGTCTACAGCAGCGCCGTGTATGGTCGCACCGACGACGGACGCTTTGATGCCCTGGCTTACCTGACCCAACGCGACGGCGACGACATGAAGGTGGCCGCCAAATTACCCAACGAGAACAACCAATACCCGATCAACCCCCAGCGCCTGCCGAACTCCGCCCAGAACGTCGACGGCAAGCTGTTCAAGGTCAACGCCCACTTCACCGAAGAGCACGCCGTTGGCTTGTCCTACTCGCGTTCACACAGCGACCGTTGGACACCGTTTTCTGCCGCCAGCTATCCCACGCCGCCCACCCAGGCCAATATTGACCGCTATGGCTACGAAGCGGCACTCAAGCGTTTTCTGGCCCACCGCGACACCGTCGACACCACCTGGTCCGGCAAATATGAATACACCCCGCTGGACAACCCGCTGGTGGACCTGACCGTCAAGTACTCCCAGTCCAACACCGACCAGACCGACGAACGCGACGCCACGGCGTTTTTCCAACTGGCCACCGGCGGGCGCAAGATGGACACCGCCTACACCGACAAGAACCTCGACATACGCAACGTCAGCCTGTTTGATACAGGTCCCTTGCAGCATGCCGTCACGGTCGGCGGCCAAATCCGCAAGCACATCCGCGAAACCGAGATGTGGATGCCGGGTACCACGTACAACACCCCACGCTATAACTATGGGCATTTCCAGCCAGGCTTCATGCCCCATGGCAAAGTCGATACCAACAGTTTCTTCGTACAGGATGCCGTCACGCTGGGCGACGTCACCATCACGCCATCGATGCGCTACGACCATGTCCGCAACCGTGGCGAAGCCAACGATGCGCCGTACTACAGCAATCCCGACCCGTCCGTCGGCCACGATTACAGCGACCGCACCTACACCGGCTGGTCGCCGCGCCTGGCGGTGTTCTGGACCGTCAACCCGAACCTGGGGCTATTCGCCAACTGGAGCAAGACCTGGCGTGCGCCGGTGATCGACGAGCAGTACGAAGTTCAAGGCCTGGGCAACCGCACCGCCACCAGCGTCGACCTCGACCCGGAACGCATCACCTCGATCAGCGTGGGCAGCGTCAGCAGCTTCGACAACCTGATCGCCCATGACGACAACCTGCAGCTGCGCACCACCTTCTTCCACAACAAAGTCGAAGACGAGATTTTCAAGGCCACGGGTGTCGGCTGCCAGAACCAGGCCATCAATGGCGGGACCATCTCCACCGCCTGCCCGCCGGGGGCCATGTCCAACTACCGCAACATCGGCGGGCTGACCATCAAGGGCTTCGAGCTCGAATCGTTCTACAACTCCACCTACCTGTTCGGCTCGGTATCGTTCGCTTATGCCAAGGGTGACCACCAAGGTGCGTACACCAACCCGTGGGGCCCGAACGTGGCCGCGCGCGATATTCCGCCGACCAAATGGGTGCTGGTGGTGGGCACCAATATTCCGGCGTGGGATGCCCAGGTCGGCTGGACGGGCCAGTTCGTCGGGGCAACCACACGTTTGCCCAGTGATAAATACTCCGGCGGCCCTGGCAGTAGCGTAGGTGATCTGTTCTACGACCAGTACGGCAACAAGCGCTACAACACCCAGGGCCTGTTCGCCAAATGGAAACCCCAACAGGCTTATCTGAAAGGCACCGAGGTGAACTTCACCGTGGACAACCTGTTCAACAACAACTTCCGCCCGGCACTGAGCGGCGACCGCGCCTACACCAAGGGCCGTGATGCCAAGGTCAGCATCACCCGCTTCTTCTGAAAAACTGTACGGATAAATCCGCACTCAGCTGTAGGCCCGCAACCGGCGGGGGATGTGGCTAGATGGGCTTCCCTTGAAGCCCTCTCGTTTTGGTTGCCCCATGAGTTCGCGCGAAAATACCGGCATGGCCCTCGGCCTGCTGGGCGTCATCATCTTCAGCCTGACCCTGCCCTTCACCCGCATCGTGGTGCAGGAAATCCACCCGTTGCTCAACGGCCTGGGCCGAGCGTTGTTTGCGGCGATCCCGGCGGCGGCGCTGTTGCTGTGGCGCCGCGAACGCTGGCCGACCTGGCGCCAGGTGCGCGGGTTGTGCCTGGTGATCGCGGGGGTGATCCTCGGTTTCCCGGTGCTGTCAGCCTGGGCCATGCAGACCTTGCCGGCGTCCCACGGCGCATTGGTCAACGGCCTGCAACCGCTGTGCGTGGCGCTGTATGCGGCGTGGCTGTCCCATGAGCGGCCATCGAAAGCTTTCTGGGCCTGCGCAGCGCTGGGCAGTGGATTGGTGTTGAGTTACGCGCTGATTACCGGCGCCGGTAGCATCCAGGCCGGTGATTTGCTGATGCTCGGTGCGATTGCGGTGGGCGGCCTGGGGTATGCCGAAGGCGGTCGATTGGCCAAGGAAATGGGCGGCTGGCAGGTGATCTGCTGGGCGCTGGTGCTGTCGACGCCGGTGCTGATCGGCCCGGTGTGGTACCTGGCGGCGCAGCATCAAGGCGCGATTTCGATGCGCACGTGGTGGGCGTTTGGCTATGTGTCGCTGTTCTCGCAGTTCCTGGGGTTCTTTGCCTGGTACGCCGGGTTGGCCATGGGCGGGATTGCGCGGGTCAGCCAGATCCAGCTGTTGCAGATCTTCTTCACCATCGCGTTTTCGGCGCTGTTTTTTGGTGAACACATCGAGCCGATAACCTGGCTGTTTGCGTGTGGGGTGATCGTGACGGTGATGCTGGGGCGCAAGACGGCGGTGCGACCTGCGCCCGTAGCATTGGCCGATCAGGCCAGGTAACCCTCCGCGCGCAGCAGGGTTTCCAGGCAGTGTTCGGTGATGTGGTAGAACGCCTTGAGTTGCTGGATCTTCTCCAGTAACTGCGCGTTGTCCAGTGGCTCTGAGCGTTTTACGGCCAGGATCATCTTGTTCTTGTTGGTGTGCTCCAACGAGATGAACTCGAACACCTTGGTCTCATAACCGCAGGCTTCGAGGAACAACGCCCGCAAACTGTCGGTGACCATTTCGGCCTGCTGGCCCAGGTGCAGGCCGTATTGCAGCATCGGCTTGAGCAGCACCGGGCTCTGGATCTGCAGGCGGATCTGTTTGTGGCAGCACGGCGAGCACATGATGATCGACGCGCCGGAACGGATGCCGGTGTGGATCGCGTAGTCGGTGGCAATGTCGCAGGCATGCAGGGCGATCATCACCTCCAGTTCGCTGGGGGCCACGCTGCGCACGTCGCCACACTTGAACACCAGCCCAGGGTGCTCCAGGCGGGCGGCGGCGATGTTGCACAAGGTCACCATGTCTTCGCGCAATTCAACGCCGGTCACTTCGCCCTCGGCCTTGAGGGTGTTGCGCAGGTAGTCGTGGATGGCGAACGTCAGGTAGCCCTTGCCCGAGCCGAAGTCGGCAACGCGCACCGGCTGGTCCAGCTTCAGCGGTGACGAGGTCAGCGCATGGCTGAACACTTCGATGAACTTGTTGATCTGCTTCCATTTGCGCGACATCGACGGGATCAGCGCCTGCCTGGCGTCAGTCACCCCCAGGTCGGCGAGGAACGGCCGGCTCAGGTCAAGGAAGCGGTTTTTCTCGCGGTTATGCTCAGCCGATGGCGCTTCGCGCAGTTGCTGCGGCTTGCTTCTGAACAGCGAGCTTTTGTTCTTCTTGCTGTATTCCAGCTGGGCTTCGTCGGTCAGCGACAGCAGGTGCGCGTTCTTGAACGGGGCCGGCAGCAACTCGGCAATCGCTGCCACACCCTCGGCCACCGGGAAGTTCTTGGTGATATCGCGGGTCTTGTAGCGGTAGACGAAGGACAGGCACGGCTGCTCCTTGACCGTTACCGGCTTGATGATCAGCCGTTGCAACTCGGCTTCATCGCCGACGTACTTGGCCAGCACCAGCTTGATAAAGGCATTCTGCGCGAGGCTTGCGCTCAGCAGTTCGATGAACTGGGCATGATGATCCGGTTGAGCAGTGACAGACATGAACAAAAACGCCTCGGGCAGGGAATGCCGGGCATTTTAGGGGGGATAGCGATTCAGGGCACGGGGTTATTTGATCAGTGGTCATTGGATGGAACACCACCCCTCCCACATTTTTTTGCCCAACACTGAGTTTTATTCGAGTACGACCAGACGATTGGGCAGTTCATTGCGGGTTTGCGTCACCGGCACATGCACCTTCAACAACTCGCCACAGGCCTCGATGCACGCCACAAACCCCGCCAGCGTCTGCCCTTGCTTCACCTGCTGGGTAAATGCCTTGACGATCCCATCCCAGTTGCTGTCATCCAGGCGACTGGAAATGCCGTCATCCACCAGGATCTCCACGTACCGCTCGGCCTCACTGACAAAAATCAGCACACCGGTGCTGCCCAGGGTGCGATGCAGGTTCTGCTCGAGGAACTGGCGTCGCGCCAGGTTGGAGGCGCGCCAGTGGCGCACCGAACGCGGGATCAACCGTGTCGTCACCTTGGGCAGGCGGAACACCAGGCACAGCACGATGAAGGTCGCCCATTGCGCCAGCAGCAAGGTGTACATGCTCAGGTAGCCCGACAGGTAATGCACCACTCCCGGCACCACCAACGCGATCAGGCTGGCCCACAGCAGCGGGATGTAGGCGTAGTCATCGGCGCGGGCGGCCAGCACGGTCACCAGCTCCGCGTCGGTGGTCTTTTCCACGCGGGCGATCGCCTCAGCGACTTGGCGCTGCTCGTGTTCAGTCAGTAATGCCATGGTTGTGCTTGCTCTCTCATTATTATCATCACCAGCCGCCTGAAGCCCCGCCACCGCCAAAGCCGCCACCGCCGCCGCGGAAACCACCGCCGCCGCCCCCGCCACCACCGCCGCGTCCGCTGCTGCTGAGAATCGCCAGCAGGATCGCGCCCACCGGCAGGCCCAGGCGATTGCACAGCCACAACACGCCGATCAGCAGGATAAACAGACCGATGGAAAACCCGGGATTATCCTTGGCAAAGTTGGCGTCCGCCACATGGGCCGGCACGGCCAGCGGTTCGCCGCTCACCACCTGCACCATCGCCGCCACACCGTCGCTGATGCCCTGGCTGAAGTTACCGGCCTTGAACTTGGGTGCAATCACCTGGTTGATGATCACCCACGACTGCGCATCGGTGAGCACACCTTCCAGGCCGTAGCCGACTTCGATGCGCAATTTGCGCTCATCGCGGGCGACGATCAACAGCGCGCCGTTGTCCTTGCCTTTTTGGCCGATGCCCCACTGGCGGCCCAGTTGATAACCGAAGTCCTCAATCGGCACGCCCTGCAGGTCGGGCACGGTGACCACCACGATCTGGTCGCCGGACGTCTGCTCCAGCGCCTGCAATTGCTGGGTCAGTTGCGCACGCGTGGCCGGGTCGATCATCTGGGCGTTGTCCACCACCCGCCCGGTCAGCGCCGGGAAAGTCAGCGCCGCCTGGGCCACGCCCACGCAGGCCAGAAGCCACAGCGCCAGGCCTATCCGTAATAAACGCATCGACACCTCAGCGCAGCCTTATTTGAACTTCACTTGCGGCGCTTTATCGGCATCGGCACTGGTGGCTTCAAACGTGGCGCGGACCGGCAAGTCGCTGTACATCACGCTGTGCCACAGGCGGCCAGGGAAGGTGCGGATCTCGGTGTTGTAGGCCTGCACCGCCTGGATGAAATCGCGACGGGCCACGGCGATACGGTTTTCGGTGCCTTCAAGCTGGGATTGCAAGGCCAGGAAGTTCTGGTTGGCCTTAAGGTCCGGGTAGCGCTCGGACACCACCATCAAACGACTGAGCGCGCCGCTCAAGCCGTCCTGGGCTTGCTGGAACTGCTTGAGTTTTTCCGGGTTGTCGAGGGTGCTGGCATCCACCTGGATCGAGGTGGCCTTGGCCCGCGCTTCGATCACGGCGGTGAGGGTGTCCTGCTCATGGGCGGCATAGCCCTTGACCACTTCCACCAGGTTGGGGATCAGGTCGGCGCGGCGTTGGTACTGGTTCTGCACCTGGCCCCAGGCGGCCTTGGCCTGTTCGTCCAGGGTCGGGATGTTGTTGATGCCGCAACCGCTGAGCACCGTACCGATCAATAGCAAAACCGCGGCTTTCAAGCCCCAGCGGTAACCTTGTGCTGCTTGCATGGTGTTTCTCCTGGCGAACCTTGATGGAATTGGGCACCGGTAAGGCATAATCCGCTGCCACGACTGGATTGCATCGAATCAATCAGCTAAAAAGATGCCCACCGCTAATAAGAGTTCCGAAGTGTGCGGCATTTGTCGGTATAACACTCGAACAACAACATTACGTTCACCACATTTTGGCAGAACAGCGCATTTTCGCTGTGCAGTGAGCCGAAAAAGGATATTCATGAAGAAGCTGTGTTTGCTCGGCCTTGTTGCCACGCTGGCCACCCACCCCGCCTGGGCAGAAACAAAGCCTGCTGCGCTCAAGGACAAGGACGCCTTCGTCAGCGACCTGCTCAAGCAGATGACCCTCGATGAAAAGATCGGCCAATTGCGCCTGATCAGCATCGGCCCCGAAATGCCCCGCGAGCTGATCCGCAAGGAAATCGCCGCCGGCCGCATCGGTGGCACGTTCAACTCCATCACTCGCCCGGAAAACCGTCCGATGCAGGACGCGGCCATGCGCAGCCGCTTGAAGATCCCGATGTTTTTCGCCTACGACGTGATCCACGGCCACCGCACCATCTTCCCGATCAGCCTGGCCCTGGCCTCCAGCTGGGACATGGACGCCATCGGCCGCTCCGGGCGCATCGCCGCCCAGGAAGCCGCCGCCGACAGCCTCGACATCACCTTCGCGCCGATGGTCGACATCTCCCGCGACCCGCGCTGGGGGCGTACCTCCGAAGGTTTCGGTGAAGACACCTACCTGGTCTCGCGCATTGCCGAAGTGATGGTCAAGGCCTTTCAGGGCGTCAGCCCCGCGAATGCCGACAGCATCATGGCCAGCGTCAAACACTTCGCCCTGTATGGCGCAGTGGAAGGCGGCCGCGACTACAACGTGGTCGACATGAGCCCGGTCAAGATGTACCAGGATTACCTGCCGCCGTACCACGCGGCGATCAAGGCCGGTTCCGGCGGCGTGATGGTGGCGCTGAACTCGATCAACGGCGTGCCCGCCACCGCCAATACCTGGCTGATGAACGACCTGCTGCGCAAGGACTGGGGCTTCAAGGGCCTGGCCGTGAGCGACCATGGCGCGATCTTCGAACTGATCAAGCACGGCGTGGCCAAGGATGGGCGTGAAGCCGCGAAACTGGCGATCAAGGCCGGCATCGACATGAGCATGAACGACACGCTGTACGGCAAGGAACTGCCCGGCCTGCTCAAGTCCGGCGAGATCGAACAAAGTGACATCGACAACGCCGTGCGCGAAGTGCTCGGCGCCAAGTACGACATGGGCCTGTTCAAGGACCCGTACCTGCGCATCGGCAAGGCCGAGGATGACCCGGCCGACACCTACGCCGAAAGCCGCCTGCACCGCAGCGAGGCCCGCGACATCGCGCGCCGTAGCCTGGTGTTGCTGAAAAACCGGGACAACACCCTGCCGCTGAAAAAATCCGCGACCATCGCCCTGGTCGGTCCGTTGGCCAAGGCGCCGATCGACATGATGGGCAGCTGGGCCGCCGCCGGCAAACCCGAGCAATCGGTGACCCTGCTCGACGGCATGAACGCGGTGATCGGCGAAAAAGGCAAGATCATCTATGCCCGTGGCGCCAACATCACCAACGACAAGGCGGTGGTCGACTACCTGAACTTCCTCAACTTCGATGCGCCGGAAGTGGTCGATGACACCCGACCAGCCCAAGTGATGATTGACGAAGCGGTCAAGGCTGCCAAGGATGCCGATGTGGTGGTGGCCGCCGTGGGCGAGTCCCGTGGCATGTCCCACGAATCCTCCAGCCGCACCGACCTGAACATCCCGCAAAGCCAGCGCGACCTGATCAAAGCCCTCAAAGCCACCGGCAAGCCGCTGGTCCTGGTGCTGATGAACGGTCGCCCGCTGTCGATTCTGGAAGAGAACCAACAGGCCGACGCCATCCTGGAAACCTGGTTCGCCGGCACCGAAGGCGGCAACGCCATCGCCGACGTGCTGTTCGGCGACTACAACCCGTCGGGCAAGCTGCCGATCACCTTCCCGCGTTCGGTGGGGCAGATTCCGACCTACTACAACCACCTGACCATCGGCCGACCATTCACCCCAGGCAAACCGGGCAACTACACTTCGCAGTACTTCGATGACACCACCGGGCCGCTGTTCCCGTTTGGGTATGGCTTGAGCTACACCACGTTCGGCCTGTCGGACATGGCGCTGTCGTCCACCACCCTGAACAAGACCGGCAAGCTCGACGCCAGCGTGACGGTGAAGAACACCGGCAAGGTCGATGGCGAAACCGTGGTGCAGCTGTATATCCAGGACGTGGCCGGTTCGATGATCCGCCCGATCAAGGAGCTGAAGAACTTCCAGAAGGTCATGCTCAAGGCGGGCGAAGAGCGCACTTTGCACTTCACCATCACCGAGGAAGACTTGAAGTTCTACAACACCCAGCTCAAGTACGCGGCCGAGCCAGGCGAGTTCAATGTGCAGATCGGGTTGGATTCCCAGGACGTACAACAGCAAACCTTCGAACTGCTGTAAACATGTGGGAGGGGGCTTGCCCACGATAGCGGTGGTTCAGTCAATATTTTCAGTGACTGACACCCTGCAATCGGGGGCGAGCCCCCTCCCACATTTGCCTCCCAGTGAACTGGCTAGCCGCGTCTATCCAGAAGGTTCACCACCAACCGATCAATCCACCCCCACACCCGCTGCTTCACCCGCCGCCACAACGGCCGCGACTTCCACGCCTCCAGGCTCACCGCCTGGCTCTGGGCAAAATCCCGCTCGAAACTGCCCGCCACCGCCCGCGTCAATTCAGGGTCCAACGCCTCCAGGTTGGCATCCAGGTTGAAGCGCAGGTTCCAGTGGTCGAAGTTGCACGAGCCCACACTGACCCAGTCATCCACCAGCACCATCTTCAGGTGCAGGAAACACGGCTGATACTCAAAAATCTGCACGCCCGAACGCAGTAAACGTGGGTAGTAACGATGCCCGGCATAGCGCACGGACGGGTGATCGGTACGCGGGCCGGTGAGCAGCAAACGCACTTCCACACCCCGCCCCGCCGCCCGGCGCAGAGCACGACGCACGCCCCAGGTCGGCAGGAAGTACGGAGTCGCCAACCAGATACGCGTCTTGCTGCTGTTCAAGGCACGGATCAACGATTGCAAAATGTCCCGGTGTTGGCGGGCATCGGCATAGGCCACACGCCCCAGACCCGGTCCGGTGGCGGGCATCCTGGGCAAGCGTGGCAAGCCGAAATGGGTGGCGGGTTTCCAGGCGCGGCGCGCGTTGTTGGCGTGCCATTGGCGGTCGAACAGGGCTTGCCAGTCGAGCACCAGGGGGCCGCTGATTTGCACCATCACTTCGTGCCAGTCGGCACTGTCGTTGCCCGGCGTCCAGAATTCATCGGTCACGCCGGTGCCGCCGACAAAGGCGATGTCCTGGTCGATCAACAGCAGTTTGCGATGGTCGCGGTACAGGTTGCGCATCCAGCGGCGCCAGCGCAGGCGATTGTAGAAGCGCAGTTCCACACCGGCATCGGTCAAGCGCCTGCGCAGCCCGAGGGTAAACGCCAGGCTGCCGTAATCATCGAACAGGCAGCGCACCTGCACACCGCGTTCGGCGGCCAGCACCAGCGCCTGCACCATGGCTTCGGCGCAGGCGCCGGCTTCCACCAGGTACAACTCCAGCTCGACTTGCCGCTCGGCGCGGGCGATACCCACCAGCATCTGCGGGAAAAAACTCGGCCCGTCGATCAACAACTCGAAACGGTTGGCGCTGCGCCACGGGAACACCGCGCCACTCACGTCAGCGCGCCGTAAAGATCAGCACCGCACCCACCGGCACCGACAGACTGATCGACTTGAGCCCCGCCGCCTTGCGCAGTGCGGCCACACCCGGCGCCAGGTCGAAGTCCTCGGCATGCACCACCAGCGGCTCCAGGGTGACCACCTGGAAACGCCGGTCATCCAGGCGCGTGGCCAGCAGCTCGGCGCTGTAGGTCTGGGTCTTGCCGTGCAGCGTCACGGATAACGGCAGGCGCAATTCAAGCTGCGCGCCGGGGGCCAGGTCGTTGATGGGTTGCAGGTTGATTTGCGCGTTGATCAGCGCCTCGGGGAACGTCTTGATCTCGAACAGCTGATTGCGCATGCGCTCGTCGCGCAGCGGGATGCCGCTGTTGACGGACTCCAGCTCCACCTCAAGCTGCGCCGCGCCCTTGCTGTCGACCTTGCCATGCAACACCAGGAAGCGATGCACTTCGGCGATTTCGGTGTTCTTGGTGGTGACGAACGACAGCCGCGAGGACTCGTTATCCAGGTACCAGTCGGCATGGGCAGGCACGGCAGCGGCGGCCAACAGGGCGAAAGCCAGGGGTTTGATCACAGAAGCGTTGAACATTGCAGACTCGTGGGGCGAAAAACCTGGACGAACCTTAACCGGATCGCGAGGGTTACGCCAATGCGCGCTGCACTTCGCGCACTGTCTCTTCCAGGCTGGCCAGGTGCAGGTTCAACACCCGCTCAACCGGCGCCTGATGCATCGGCCAATGCAGCGCCATGCTCCCAACCAAGCGACCATTGGCGCGCACTGGCAAGGCCACGGCACGAATCAAAAACGGCAGGCGCACCGGATACTCCCAATACCCCTCGGTGCGCTGGCCGAAGCCCTGATGCTGGGTTTGTTCGCAGGCCTGGTACTGCTCGTCCGCCGCCACCTGGTCGCGGCCCGCCAAACGTTGAACCTCTTCGGCCGGCAATTGGGTCAGGCAGGCCTTGCCCATCGCTGAATGAAACAGGCTGGCGTGCTGGCCGACGATCTGGCAATTGTTCGGGTAGAGCTTGCGCAACACACTGGGAATCGCGCTTTCCATGACCTCCAGGCGCTCGCCATCAAAACAGGACAAATCCACCACCAACCCGGTGCGCTCACTGAGCTCCAGCAGCCAAGGCGCTGCGCTTTCCACCACCTGGCGCTTGAAGCGTTGCTGGGTGTCGCCGAACAAACGTTGGGCACGCAGGCGGTAACGACGATCGCTCAAGCCGCGATAGACCCAACCCTGCTCCTGCAACGTCAGCAACATGCGCGACACTGTGGCCTTGGGCAGACGTGTGAGGTAATGCAACTCCTCCAGCCCCAGGGCCTGGTGCTCGCCCAGCAACTCGACGATTGCCAGTGCGCGCTCGACCGAGCGTACGGTGCCTGTCTCCATGTTCGATCTCCCTGTTGCCGATGGATGATCATTGTTCACAGCAAGATACAGGCCCGGTCGTGGCTCAACCCGTCGGTTCAAGGCACGTCGGCGGTCGACGCTGCCCCCATTGCGTCAGCTGTTCATGAGCATAGGCCAATTGCAACACCGCCCGATCCGCCTGGGCCGGGCCGATGATCTGCAGGCCCATGGGCAGGCCCTGGGGGTTGAAGCCCACCGGGATGCTCATGCTCGGCAGCCCCGCGAGGGTCGGGCCGATTACCACTTCCATCCAGCGGTGATAGGTGTCCATCTCACGCCCGCCAACGTGGCGCGGCCAGGGTTGTTGTGCCTCGAAAGGGAACACTTGGGCAGTCGGTAACAGCAGGAAATCGTAGTGCTCGAACAGTTTGGCGAGGGCGCGATACCACACGCTGCGGTCGACCGACGCCTGGTACACCTGCTGGGCCGTCAGATTCAGGCCGCCCTCGACTTCCCATTGCGCTTCGGGCTTGAGCAGCGCACGTTTCTGAGGGTTGGCGTAGGCCGCGCCGAGGTTGCCGTGCACCAGCCAGTGGCGATGCACCAACCAACTGCGCCACAGCCGCGCCATGGAAAAGTCCGGCTGACAGCTTTCCACTGTGCACCCCAACGCGATGAAATCATCGAGGGCTGATTCGCACAGGCTCAGCACACCGTCGTCCATCGGCAGGTAGCCGTTGTAATCCCCCAGCCAACCCAGGCGTGCGCCCTTGAAATCACGCTGCAAGGGCTGGCTGAACACCGTCGGATCGTCCTTGGACGACAATGGCACCCGAGGGTCATAACCCGCCTGGATACCCAGCAACCGCGCTACATCCGTCACGCTGCGGCCCATCGGGCCTTCGGTGCCCAACTGCTGCACGAACACTTCAGGCATAGGCCCGTGAGGTACGCGGCCTTGTGACGGACGCAAGCCAAACACATTGTTGAACGCCGCCGGGTTGCGCAGCGAGCCCATCATGTCGCTGCCATCGGCCACCGGCAGCATGCGCAGCGCCAGGGCCACGGCCGCCCCGCCGCTGCTACCGCCGGCTACCAGGCTGGGGTCGTAGGCATTGAGAGTGGTGCCGAACAGCGTGTTGTAGGTCTGCGAACCCAGGCCGAACTCCGGCACGTTGCTCTTGCCGACGAGGATCGCGCCACTGGCCCGCACCCGAGCCACGCTGATGGCGTCTTCAGTGGGCACGTGCTCGGCGAACAAGGGCGAACCCAGCGTCGTACGCAAGCCTTTGGTAGCCGCCAGATCCTTGATCGCCTGGGGCATGCCGTGCATCCAGCCACGTGACTGGCCCTGGTCCAACTCGCGATCACGTTCCCGCGCCTCGGCCAACACGTCATCGGCATCGCGCAGCGACACCAGCGCATTCACCCTCGGATTGAAGCGCTGAATCTGCGCCAGATAGGCCTGCATCACCTCTACGCACGACACTTGTCGCGCGTGGATTGCCCGCGACAGTTCGGTGGCATCCCAATCAACAATACTCAAGGCTTCACCTCTTTGGAAAACGGCAGCGGTCGCTTGGCCCGCGGTGCCTCATGCATGCAGTAAGTGCCCAGCAGTGTCAGCACGCAAGCGAACAAGACATAGAAGGAGGGCGCGACGGGCGTGCCCAGCACTTTGGTCAGCCACGTGACGATCAACGGTGCGAAACCGCCGAACACCATGACCGCCACGTTATAGGCGACCGATACACCGGTCGAGCGAACTTCGATGGGAAACTGCTCGGCCAATGCCGTCGGTGCCGGCCCGAAAAAACCACCGATGGCGGTGCACAGCAGCACCTGCATCGCCAGCAGCCGCTCGATGGACGGTGCGGCGGCGACCCACACGTACAGCGGATAAACCATGACGAAGAATGCGAGGGTGAATGCCATCAACACCGGCCGCCGCCCCAGGCGATCCGAGAGCAGCCCGGACAGTGGAATCACCACGGTCATCAGCGCCACCGCAAACATCTGCACCATCAATACCTGGTCCAGTGGCAGACCAAGGCTTTTGTGGGCGAAGGTCGGCATGTTCACCAGCACCACATAGAACGACACCGTCGCACCACAGGCCAGGCCCATGGAGACGAGGATGCTGCGTCTGTGCTCGCGCACCACCTGCACCAGGCTCGGCGCCGGGCCGCTCGCCTGTTTGCGTGCCTCGATGAACGCCTCTGGATCTTCCATGTGCCGACGAATCCACAGGCCCACCGGGCCAATCAGCAAACCGAACACGAAGGGCAAGCGCCACCCCCACAGGTCGAGGGTTTGCGGCGAAAAGAAATGCGTGACCGCCGCCACCATCGCTGCGCCGCCGAACACGGCCAGGCATTGCCCCACCAATTGCCAGGAGCCATATAAGCCCTTGCGATGGGCCGGAGCGCTTTCCACCAGAAACGCTGTTGCGCTCGCGTATTCACCGCCGGTGGCAAACCCTTGAAGCATGCGCGCCACCACGATCAACAATGGCGCGCCCATGCCGATGGCGGCGTAGTTGGGCGCGAACGCGATCAATGCGATGGACACGGTCATCAGCCGGATAATCAACTGCATCGCGGCCTTGCGGCCTTTGCGGTCGGAATAGATCCCCAGCAGGATGCCCCCCACCGGGCGCATGAAAAAGCCCACGCCAAAAGTAGCCAAGGCCATCAACAGCGACGCGTACTCGTCATCCGAAGGAAAAAACTGCCGGGCAATGATGCTCGCCAGAAAGCCGTAGACAATGAAGTCATACCATTCCAGCGCATTACCGATTACGGCCGCCACCACTTGGCGGGTGCGGGACACACCTGGTTTTGCAGTCTGCATGAGGAACACTCCATTCAACCGATCGAGGGAAAGGGTCCAGCGGCAGAAAAAGAAGGTCGTCAGGCAGGCTTGAGCCAGCTCTCGGCCAGCGCGCCCCAATAGGCGGCCCCTGTCAGCAGGATGTCGTCGTTGAAGTCATAGGCGGGGTTATGCACCATCGGCCGCGACACGCCATTGCCGATGAACAGATAGCTGCCGGGGCAGCGTTGCAGCATCCAGGCGAAGTCTTCGCTGCCCATCAGCGTGCGGGTGTTGCCGTCCACCGCATCGGCGCCGAGCAAGGCGACGCCGACCTGGCGAGCGAACTCGGTTTCTTCGGCGTGATTGACCAGCACCGGATAGGCCGGGCGGTGTTCGATCTGCGCCGTGCAGCCAAAGCTGGCGGCCTGGGTGTGGATGATGGCGAGCACGCGCTCCAGCATCTGTTCGCGCACCTTGGGGTTGAGCGCGCGCAGGCTCAGACGCAACAGCGCCTCTTGGGGAATCACATTGGCTGCCTGGCCCGCTTGCAGCGCGCCCACCGTGACCACGGCCGCTTCCTGAGTGTCGATATTGCGCGCCACCACCGTCTGCAACGCCATGACCATGCTCGCCGCCGCTACCAACGGGTCCACCGTCAGATGTGGCATGGAGCCATGGCCGCCAACGCCTTCGAGGGTCACCGTGAGCAAGTCCTGCGACGCCATCATCGGCCCGACGCGCAACCCCAGATGCCCCGCCGGCAGCCCCGGCATGTTGTGCATGCCAAACAATCCATCGCAGGGGAAGCGCTCCAGCAAACCATCGGCCAACATGGCTTCGGCACCACCCTGGCCCTCTTCGGCAGGCTGGAAAATCAGGTTCAACGTGCCGTCGAATTGCCGCGTCGCCGCCAGGTAACGCGCGGCGCCAAGCAGCATCGTGGTGTGGCCGTCATGCCCGCAGGCGTGCATGCAACCGGCGTGCTGGCTGGTGTAGGCCGCGCCGGTAGTTTCGATGATGGGCAACGCATCCATGTCAGCGCGAATGCCCAGGGTGCGCGAGCTGCTGCCATTGCGCAGCACGCCCACCACGCCGGTCTTGCCGATGCCGGTGTGCACCTCATAGCCCCATTCCCTCAGGGACTGCGCCACGAGGGCCGAGGTGCGGTTCTCTTCGAAACCGAGTTCAGGATGGGCGTGAATGTCGTGGCGCACGGCGCGCAAGTCGCCGGCAACGTCGCTGAGCCAATCCAGGATGTGCTGGTGTGGGCGCATGGTGATTCTCCTCACAGGCGGGTGTTCCCGTTCTTGTTTGCTGCACATCGCCAGATAACCGCGAAGTGCGCAGGAGGACAATCAAAGGTGGTTCCACCCTGTGGAACCTCAGGGCTCCAGGCGACACCCCTGGCGCTCCCCCAACCACCGCGCCATATGCTTGCGCCCCAACCCGCTCGCCGTCACCTCACTGCGCTCCGGGTTATCGCTGAACGCACTGGTCGGCACGTACTGCTTCACATACCCGCGGCAATACGCCGCCGGATTGTTCTGCACATACCGGCACGAACAGTATTCCTTGGCCGTATACGCCGCGATGATGTCGGGGAAGGCTTGCAGGTTGACGCGTTCGTGCCAGCCCCACCCCAGCAAGGCGAGCAACAGCAACAGCAACAGCAACAGGCTGGTAAACGGCCGACGACGAATCATGGTTGCACCGCCGCCAGCACGCGCTTGAGCAGTTCGTTATGGCGATAGCTGCCGTCGCGGTCATCGCCGTAGCGCACGATCACTAAATGTTCATCGGGCATCACGTATAACGCCTGGCCCCAGTGGCCGAGGGCGGCGAAGGTGTCGGCGGGGGCGTCGGGCCAGGGTCTTGATGCGCCTTTATTGAGCCACCAATGACCACCGGGGACGGCTTCGTCCTGACCGGACTTGTATTTGTCGAAGGGCTGGCGATTGAAGGCGACCCAGTCTTTGGGCAGCAGTTGTTGATCGCCCCAACGCCCGTCTCGCGCCATCAGCAGGCCGACCCGTGCCAGGTCGCGGGCGGTGAGGTAGGCGTAGGACGAGGCGACGAAGGTTTCGTCGGCGTCGGTTTCCCAGGTGGCGTTGTGAATACCCAGCGGCTTGAACAGCGCATCCCACGGGTAACTCATATAGGCCTTGTGACCGAGCATGCCTTTGAGGGCGGCGGACAGGATATTGGTGTCGCCGCTCGAATAACGGAACACCTGGCCCGGCTCAGCCGTCGCGTCGGTGTCAGCGGCAAAGTCGGCCATGTCACCGCGACCACGGGTGTAGAGCATCGCCACCACTGAGGATTTGAGCGGGGCGTATTCGTAGTCTTCCTGCCAGTCCAGGCCCGAGGCCCAGTGCAGCAGGTCGGCCATGGTCACCTTGGGGTGTTGTTTCATCGGCGGGTAAAAGCGCGCCGCGGGATCGGAGAGTTTGAAGCGGTTCTCGCCGTAGGCCACGCCGAGCACCGTGGCCATCAGGCTTTTGCTGACCGACCAGGTCAGGTGCGGGGTACTGGCGGTGGTGGGCGCGGCGTAGCGCTCATAGAGGATCACACCATCGCGGATCACCAGCAGCGCATCGGTGCGGATGCCTTTGCGGGTGGCATCGTCACGCGGCGGGAACGCGTAGGCATCGAGGGCATCGACAGCGGGGCCTTCGAGCGGCGTGGCCTTGGTCCAGTCCTTGTCAGGCCAGGTTTCGGCATGGGCGGCAACAGTGACAAACAGCAGGGCAACACACAACAGGCCTCTGACCATGGACGCAGACTCAAGGAACGATCAAACCCGGGAGGCTAGCCAACGCCAATGACCGTTTGAAGACACCGCTCTGTTCTTGAAGGCATACGCCACTTCAATAGCCTTTGTTGGTGAAGGCCCTCCCCGCTTGCCCCAACGTTCCTCTCGCCCCTTAAACACCAAAGCGGCGTGGCCGTTTGATTCATAGACGCCCATCCGGCCCTGGGCCAACTGCTCAGGCGGCACACCCTCCACCTCGTCCCAAACACCTAGCCGCCTGAATGCATATTCAAGGCGGCCGCCGCTATTCAGCACGTGCATCGCCTCGGTGAAGCTCGCCGGGCCAGATTCCTGATACCGTTTGGCGCTGACCGCGAACATGAAATTGGCATACAGCACCGTCATCGGATCTTCGCCTTTAAGCTGCGCAACAGCTGCGGCCTGTTTCAATTCGTCCTTCGTCAAGAACGTCGATTCCCCGTTTCTGAGCGTGACATGGTAGCCGTCAGCCGTTTCACGCACCGATTTGAATACGTCCGTAGGACGCTTGCCAAATTGCATCATCACCGCCTTGATCGCCGCAACAGTCGAGCAATTTGCTTTGTTCCACTGACTGAAATCGCCCCAGATATTTCCGACTTTCCCTCCACCGGTGGACGCCGCAGGTTTGTAGTCAAATAGTTTCTCTCCCGAAACATTGGGCTTTTGACTCATCTTTTCCCCATAGGTACGACCATCTTCACCCCGTATACCGGTACCCCCTTCCAGAGGCGCAGGGACTGAAAAGAAAGTCGGCGGGAAGGCCGATGGTGTCGTCTCAGGACGCGGGAAAAACTGCATAGCAACGGGATTTGGCATAGGTCAGCGCTCTGAAAAGCGGAGCCTTTCTGAAGCTCCTGACAGCTTGAAGGCCCAACTGCCTTCAAACCCGGCAACTGGGTGGCCAATACCCTTCCTTGGGTTCCCGCAGTCTTCTGCCCTGCGGCTTGCAAGGCGCTGTCATCCAAGCGTCACCATAACTTCATGGAGATGACACCGAGCCTACATAGCCTGAGTTTGGACAACAAAGTCGACCGGCCGAAATCGTGGCCGGCACTCGGAGACTCGCCATGACTCAGATCGCCCGCATCAGCGACACCGGCAATGAACGCCGTCTGCAAGCCGAACGCCTGGTTGGCGCGCAGGCGTTGCAGGAAGCCCAGGCCCTGCGGTTCAACGTGTTCAGCGGCGAGTTCAACGCCAAGCTGAAAGGCGCGGAACTGGGCCTGGACATGGATGACTATGATGTTCACTGCAGCCACATCGGTGTGCGGGACTTGAACAGCGGTCGACTGGTGGCCACCACCCGTTTGCTGGACCATCAGGCGGCCAGCACCCTGGGCCGGTTCTACAGCGAAGAAGAATTCAGCCTGCATGGCCTGCTGCACCTGCAAGGCCCGATCCTGGAGATCGGCCGCACCTGCGTCGACCCGGCTTACCGCAACGGCGGCACCATCGCGGTGTTGTGGGGCGAGTTGGCTGAGGTGCTTAACCAGGGCGGCTACAGCTACCTGATGGGCTGCGCGAGCATTCCGATGCACGACGGCGGCATCCAGGCCCACGCGATCATGCAGCGCCTGCGCGAGCGCTACCTGTGCAACGAACACCTGCGCGCCGAACCGAAAAAGCCGCTGCCGGCGCTGGACTTGCCCTCCAACGTGATCGCGGAGATGCCGCCGTTGCTCAAGGCCTACATGCGCCTGGGTGCGAAGATCTGCGGCGAGCCGTGCTGGGATGAGGATTTCCAGGTGGCCGATGTGTTCATCCTGCTCAAGCGCGATGAACTGTGCCCGCGTTACGCGCGCCACTTCAAGGCTGCAATGTGATGAGCCGCCTGCGGGTTTACGGGCGCATTGCCCGCGTGCTGGTGGTGGTGGCGCTGGGCCTGAGCATGGCCAGTGTGTTTGGGGTGTTCGAGCGTTTGGGGATCGCCAATTCGATGGTGCGGCGCCAGCGTTGGTCGCGTTTTTTCATGGCGCGCCTGACCAACGCCCTGCCCTTTCGCGTGACGGTGCACGGCGAATTGCCAACGCAGCCGATGCTGTGGGTGAGCAATCACGTGTCCTGGACCGATATTCCGCTGCTCGGTGCCGTGGCGCCGATGTCATTCCTGTCCAAGGCCGAAGTGCGCACCTGGCCGGTGGCGGGCTGGTTGGCGGCCAAGGCTGGCAGCTTGTTTATCCGCCGGGGTTCGGGCGACAGCCAGTTGATCCGCAAGCAGATGACCCGCCACCTGGAACAACAGCACCCGCTGTTGATGTTCCCGGAAGGCACCACCACCGACGGGCGCAGCCTGCGTACGTTCCACGGACGCCTGCTGGCCAGTGCGATCGATGCGGATGTGTCGCTGCAACCCGTGGCGATCCGTTACCTGCGTGATGGGCAAGTGGACCCGCTGGCACCCTTTATTGGCGACGATGATTTGCTCTCGCACTTGATGCGCTTGTTTGCCAATGACCAGGGCGATGTGGAAATCCATGTGCTCACGCCGATTGCCTGTGCCGGGCAGGAGCGTGCGGCGCTGGCGTATCAGGCGCAGCAGGCGGTGCAGAAGGCGTTGTTCGGGCCGGTGCCGGAAGCGGAACATGTGGATGCTCGACCAGCATTCGCTGCCTGAACTCAAGTGAACACCGTTCAAATGTGGGAGGGGGCTTGCCCCCGATTGGGGTGTGTCAGTCACTGCATGCTTTGACTGAACCATTGCTATCGGGGTAAGCCCCCTCCCACATTCAGCTTTACCTTGTCAGTTGGATCTGTGCGAATGCTTGCAGCTCGGGGTAGAACCGTCGGAAATCTTCACTCAGCGGCTCGTACAACTCTCGCAACTCGTGCATGGCATGCCCCAGTTCCTCGGGTTGTGTCAGCCGCCGCGAAATCCCCCGCAACACCTGCTCCATCACTGCAAACTCTCGGTACGAACCCAGCCAATCATCCGCCGCCATATACGGCGCAATCTGCGCCAGTCGCCCCGGCAATTGCGGTTCGGCGGCAAGCACGCGGTACACCTGCGAGGTGAAGTGCTCCAGCGGCTGGTCGGCATACAGCGCCCAGTCCCGCGCCAGGCAGTGGTCGAAAAACACATCGAGGACGATCCCGGCATAACGCCTGCGGGTCAGGCTGAAGCGTGACAACGCCTCCCCCACCAGAGGGTGGCTGTCGGTGAAGCGGTCGATGGAACGATGCAGCTGGATCGCCGATTCGATTTGCGGGCTGAACTGGCCCTGCAGGCGACCTTTGACGAAATCGCCATAGAGGCTGCCCAGCAGTTGCGCAGGAAGTTGGCCGCCCAGGTGCAGATGTGCGAGATAATTCATGGTGCGCAGTCTACCACTGCCCTCAACGTATCGTTATAACCCGATATACCGAATGAGCCTAGGCTCAGACCAAAATCATATTGGTATATCGGGATAGACCGATTTAAAGTTCGCCTCATCGCGATATAACGCTGCAAGACACCGAGCACCTGCCATGTCCATCGACCTCGACGAAATAATAAAAGCCCTGGCACACCCAGTACGACGAGACATCCTCACCTGGCTGAAAGACCCGAAAGTGCAATTCCCCGAGCAACTGCACAACCACGAATACGGCATCTGCGCCGGGCAGATCGACCAGCGCTGCGGCTTGTCCCAGTCGACGGTATCGGCCCACCTGGCCACCCTGCAACGCGCCGGGTTGATCAGCAGCCAGAAGGCCGGCCAGTGGCACTTTTTCAAACGCAACGAGGACACCATCCAGGCCTTCCTCGCGGCGCTCACCACCGAACTCAGCGCGCACGACAGCGCCGCGTTGTAACAAGGAAACGCCAATGCCCCTCTCGCTCCTCATACTGGCCCTCAGCGCCTTCGCCATCGGCACCACCGAGTTCGTCATCATGGGCTTGTTGCCCGATGTGGCGACGGACCTGGGTGTGTCGATCCCCGGCGCCGGCTGGCTGGTGACCGGTTACGCCCTGGGCGTGGCCATCGGCGCGCCCTTCATGGCACTGGCCACCGCCAAACTGCCACGCAAGGCGGCGCTGGTAGCGTTGATGGGCATCTTCATTATCGGCAACCTGCTCTGCGCCCTGGCCAGTGACTACAACGTGCTGATGTTCGCCCGTGTGGTCACCGCGCTGTGCCACGGTGCATTCTTCGGGATTGGTTCAGTGGTGGCGGCCAACCTGGTGCCGGCCAACAAGCGTGCTTCGGCCGTGGCCTTGATGTTCACCGGCCTGACCCTGGCCAATGTGCTCGGCGTGCCGCTGGGCACCGCGCTGGGCCAGGCAGCCGGCTGGCGCTCGACCTTCTGGGCGGTGACGGTGATTGGGGTGGTGGCGTTGATCGGCCTGATCCGCTTCCTGCCGGCCAGGCGTGATGAAGAAAAACTCGACATGCGCGCCGAACTCGCCGCCCTCAAGGGCGCCGGCATCTGGCTGTCGCTGAGCATGACCGCGCTGTTTGCCGCGTCCATGTTCACCCTATTCACCTACGTCGCGCCGCTGCTCGGCGATGTCACCGGCGTGTCGCCCAAGGGCGTGACCTGGACCCTGCTGCTGATCGGCCTGGGCCTCACCGTGGGTAACATCATCGGCGGCAAGCTGGCGGACAAGCGCCTGGCGGCCACTCTGATCGGCGTGTTCATCAGCATGGCGGTGGTCTCCACGGCACTGACCTGGACCAGCGTCGCCGTGATCCCCACCGAAATCACCCTGTTCCTGTGGGCCACCGCCTCGTTTGCCGCCGTGCCTGCGTTGCAGATCAACGTGGTGACCTTCGGCAAGGCCGCACCGAACCTGGTGTCCACCCTGAACATCGGCGCGTTCAACATCGGCAACGCCCTGGGTGCCTGGGTGGGCGGCAGTGTGATTGCCCACGGTTTCGGCCTGACCAGCGTGCCCTTGGCCGCAGCGGCCCTGGCGATTCTCGCGCTGCTGGTGACGCTGATTACTTTCCGTCAGGGCGGCGATGCCGACCTGGCCCTCACTACCCACTGATCAACCACTTAATAGAGAAAGGTGTTATCCCATGACGACTATTTTCGATCCGATCAAACTGGGCGACCTGGAACTGTCGAACCGCATCATCATGGCGCCGCTGACCCGCTGCCGTGCCGATGAAGGTCGCGTGCCCAACGCGCTGATGGCCGAGTACTACGTGCAACGTGCTTCCGCCGGGCTGATCCTCAGCGAAGCCACTTCCGTGACGCCGATGGGCGTGGGCTACCCGGACACCCCAGGCATCTGGTCCAACGACCAGGTGCGCGGCTGGGCCAACGTGACCAAGGCCGTGCACGGCGCGGGCGGCAAGATCTTCTTGCAACTGTGGCACGTGGGCCGTATTTCCCATGAGTCGTACCTGAACGGCGAAAGCCCGGTAGCCCCGAGCGCGATCCAGCCTAAGGGCCACGTCAGCCTCGTGCGTCCACTGGCGGACTACCCGACCCCACGCGCCCTGGAAACCGCGGAAATCGCCGACATCGTCGATGCCTACCGCACCGGTGCCGAGAACGCCAAGGCCGCGGGCTTCGACGGCGTGGAAATCCACGGCGCCAACGGTTACCTGCTCGACCAGTTCCTGCAAAGCAGCACCAACAAGCGCACCGATCAGTACGGCGGCTCCCTGGAAAACCGTGCACGCCTGCTGCTGGAAGTGACCGACGCCGCCATCGACGTCTGGGGCGCGGGCCGCGTGGGTGTGCACCTGGCACCGCGCGCCGACTCCCATGACATGGGCGATGACAACCTGGCGGAAACCTTTACCTACGTTGCCAGCGAACTGGGCAAGCGTGGCATCGCGTTTATCTGCTCCCGTGAGAAAGAAGGTGCGGACAGCCTTGGCCCACAACTGAAGAAAGCCTTTGGCGGCACCTACATCGCCAACGAGCGCTTCACCAAGGACAGCGCCAACGCCTGGCTGGCCTCGGGCAAGGCGGATGCGGTGGCCTTCGGTGTGCCATTCATTGCCAACCCGGACCTGCCGGCGCGCTTGAAAGCCGATGCACCGCTGAACGAAGCGCATCCGGAAACCTTCTATGCCAAAGGCCCGGTCGGCTACATCGACTACCCGACGCTGGCGCTGTAATCGTTATTCCGAAGTAGTACGACCACCCAATGTGGGAGGGGGCTTGCCCCCGATAGCGGCGTGTCAGCCAATGAATCGGGTGACTGACACTGTGCTATCGGGGGCAAGCCCCCTCCCACATTTTTGATTTGTAGCGTCCACGAGGAAACATTCCTTCACAGCCCTGCAACAAAATCGCTACAAAATACTTAGGCGGCTACCTATCAACCGCCCGCCAGCCCGTATATAAAGTCACCCCACCAATGAGTCAGAAGGACGATTGACGGTCCTTGGGCTTTACTGTTGACACAACCTGATGCAATTACGCATTTTGTCTTAATTGCGCAGGCTTGGGCTCCAGCGCAGCATGTCCAGCCCGGCGTCCACCCAGCGTTCGGCTTCCTGATGCAGTTGGAAGCTGTCGGGTACCAGCAGCCACTGGCCGATCAGCCCGTTGATGTAGGCGTGGATGCACACCGCGCCACGGGTGGTATCGAGGTTTTCCGGAAGTTGACCGCGATGGACCGCATTACGCAATGTCAGGCCGATGCGCAGGTTGCATTCCTGGCTGTGGGTCTGGCGCTGGCGACGCATGTCGCACATTTCATCGGTGAATTCGCACTTATGGAACAAGATCTCGTTGATGCGCCGGGTTTTCGGGTCCAGGGCCACTTGATGGAACAAATGAATCAACAACTTGCGCATACAGCCCAGCGGGTCGAGTTCATCCTCGCTTTCACTGGCCCTGGCCAACTCGTCCAGCGGCTCATGCAGCGTGTCGAGCAGCGCCTGGAGCAAATCGGATTTATTGCTGAAATGCCAGTAGATAGCGCCCCGCGTCACACCGGCCAGTGCGGCGATATCCGCCAGCGTGGTCCGCGCAACGCCACGTTCATAGAAGGCTTGCTCGGCGGCCTGGAGAATCTGGCTGCGCGTTTCCTGAGCTTCCTCTTTGGTGCGACGAACCATGGCAGTAAAACCTCAATCGGGACACGGTGGGTGGTGGTTGTCCACCGTCTGAATCATTGTGGGACGACACCGTCATGGGCGCCGAACGTACTAAAATCGAGGCTTTGGGTGTTGCTTTGTCAACATTCCGCGAAGCCTGTCAAGAGTTTACAAACAACCATGAACGTAAGTATATTGCGTAGCAAGCTACTTATCTACTCACAGCTTGTTTTTTACCCTTCCACACTTCTTGTGCGCACCCTGCGCGCCTGACCCGAGGATCTTCATGCAACTTAAGCCAGCTGTTACCGCTCTGGTCACTGCCGTCGCCCTGGCATCGCTGCTCAGCGGATGTAAAAAGGAAGAAGCGGCTCCGCCCGCCCAAACCCCTCAGGTCGGCGTGGTCACCATTCAACCGCAAGCCTATACCCTGACGACCGAGCTGCCAGGCCGCACCACCGCCTACCGCATCGCGGAAGTTCGCCCACAGGTCAACGGCATCATTCTCAAGCGCCTGTTCAAGGAAGGTGGCGACGTGAAGGAAGGGCAACAGCTCTACCAGATCGACCCGTCGGTGTATGACGCCACCCTGAAAAGCGCACAGGCCAGCCTGACCCAGACCAAGTCCATCTCCGACCGCTACAAGCAGTTGGTCGATGAGCAGGCCGTCAGCCGTCAGGAATACGACACCGCCGTCGCCAACCGCATGACCGCGGAAGCAAACGTTCAAACCGCTCAGATCAACGTGCGCTACACCAAAGTGTTCGCGCCGATCTCCGGGCGTATCGGCCGTTCTTCGGTAACCGAAGGCGCGCTGGTCAGCAACGGCCAGGCCGATGCCATGGCCGTCATCCAGCAACTGGACCCGATCTACGTCGACGTCACGCAGTCTTCGGCCGAAATGCTGAAACTGCGCCGCGACCTGGAAAGCGGCCAGCTGGAAAAAGCCGGCGCCAACGCGGCCAAGGTCAAGCTGACCCTGGAAGACGGCACTGCCTATGGCCAGGACGGCAAGCTGGAGTTCTCCGAAGTATCGGTCGACCAGACTACCGGCTCCGTGACCCTGCGCGCCGTGTTCCCCAACCCTGACCACACCCTGCTGCCGGGCATGTTCGTGCACGCCCAGTTGCAAGCCGGCGTGAACAGCAAGGCCATCCTGGCACCGCAACAAGGCGTGACCCGTGATATCAAAGGTATCCCGACCGCCATGGTGGTGAACAAGGACAACAAGGTCGAGCAGCGTCAACTGGTGGCCAACCGCACTGCCGGCGCCTACTGGCTGGTGGAAAAAGGCCTGGACGCCGGTGACCGCGTGATCACCGAAGGCCTGCAATTCATCAAGCCGGGCATCGAAGTCAAGGTCAAGGACGCCGACAACGCCAAGCCTGCCGGTTCTGCTCCCGCTCCTGCCGCCGCTGCTGGCCAGGGGGAGTAACCCATGTCAAAATTTTTTATCGACCGTCCCATTTTCGCCTGGGTAATTGCCCTGGTGATCATGCTGGTCGGGGCATTGTCGATCCTGAAGTTGCCCATCAACCAATACCCGGCCATCGCGCCAACCGCCATCGACATCCAGGTGACCTACCCAGGCGCGTCCGCACAAACCGTGCAGGACACCGTTGTGCAGGTGATCGAGCAACAGCTCAACGGTATCGACAACCTGCGTTATGTCGCCTCGGACAGTAACTCCGACGGCAGCATGACCATCACCGCGACGTTCAACCAGGGTACCAACCCGGACATCGCCCAGGTCCAGGTGCAAAACAAGCTGAACCTGGCGACCCCGCTACTGCCGCAAGAAGTGCAGCAGCAGGGTATCCGTGTGACCAAGTCGGTGAAGAACTTCCTGATGGTGATCGGTCTGGTGTCGGAAGACGGCAGCATGACCAAGGACGACCTGTCCAACTACATCGTGTCCAACATCCAGGACCCGATCTCGCGGACGGCAGGTGTAGGTGACTTCCAGGTGTTCGGTTCGCAGTACGCCATGCGTATCTGGCTCGACCCGGCCAAGTTGAACAACTACCAGTTGACCCCGGTCGACGTCAGCACCGCCATCGCGGCGCAGAACGTCCAGGTGGCCACCGGCCAATTGGGCGGCCTGCCTGCTCTGCCCGGTACCCAGCTGAACGCAACCATCATCGGCAAGACCCGCCTGCAGACCGCTGAAGAGTTCGGCAAGATCCTGATGAAGGTCAATACCGACGGTTCCCAGGTTCGCCTGCGTGACATCGCGCGGATCGAACTGGGTGGCCAGAACTACAGCATCAGCGCACAGTTCAACGGCAAGCCGGCTTCGGGTATGGCGATCAAGCTCGCCTCGGGCGCCAACGCCCTGGACACCGCCAAGGCCATCCGTGCCACCGTGGCGTCCCTGGAACCGTTCTTCCCGCCAGGCATGAAGGCAGTGGTGCCGTATGACACCACGCCGGTGGTGACCGAATCGATCTCCGGTGTAGTCCACACCCTGGTCGAAGCGATCGTGCTGGTGTTCCTGGTGATGTTCCTGTTCCTGCAGAACTTCCGCGCCACCATCATCACCACCATGACCGTACCGGTGGTATTGCTGGGTACCTTCGGGATCCTGGCCGCGTTCGGTTTCACCATCAACACCCTGACCATGTTCGGCATGATCCTGGCCATCGGCCTGCTGGTGGACGATGCCATCGTCGTGGTGGAAAACGTCGAGCGGGTAATGGCCGAGGAACACCTGTCGCCCAAGGAGGCGACGGTCAAGTCCATGGGCCAGATCCAGGGTGCCCTGGTCGGTATTGCCCTGGTGCTGTCGGCGGTACTGTTGCCGATGGCATTCTTCGGTGGCTCCACCGGTGTGATCTACAAACAGTTCTCCATCACCATCGTTTCGGCCATGGCGTTGTCGGTACTGGTTGCCCTGATCTTCACCCCGGCCTTGTGCGCCACCATGCTCAAGCCGATCGACCCTGAGAAGCACGGCCAACCCAAGCGGGGTTTCTTCGGCTGGTTCAACCGCACCTTCGACCGTGGCGTACTGAGCTACGAGCGCGGCGTGGGCAACATGATCAAGCACAAGTTTCCAGCATTCTTCGTGTACCTGATCATCTTCGCCGGCATGATCTGGCTGTTCACCCGCATCCCGAGCGCGTTCCTGCCGGAAGAAGACCAGGGCGTGATCTTTGCCCAGGTGCAGACCCCGGTCGGTTCTTCGGCCGAACGTACGCAGAAAGTCATCGACGACATGCGTGCCTTCCTGCTCAACGACAAGGAAGGCGAGCCGGGCGAAGGCAAGGCGGTGAAGTCGGTATTCACCGTAAACGGCTTCAACTTCGCCGGTCGTGGCCAGAGTTCGGGCCTGGCGTTCGTGATGCTCAAGCCGTGGGATGAACGGGATGCGTCCACCTCGGTATTCGAAGTGGCCAAGCGTGCCCAGGGATACTTCTTCGGAGCGTTCAAGGACGCCATGGTGTTCGCCATCGTGCCGCCTTCGGTACTGGAATTGGGTAACGCCACCGGTTTCGACGTGTTCCTGCAAGACCAGGGCGGCGTTGGCCACCAGAAGCTGATGGATGCACGCAACCAGTTCCTCGGGGCCGCCGCGCAAAGCAAGATCCTGGCGGGTGTGCGCCCCAACGGCGTGAACGATGAGCCGCAGTACGAGCTCACCGTCGACGACGAGAAGGCCAGTGCCCAGGGTATTTCGCTGTCGAGCATCAACCAGACCCTGGCGATCGCCCTGGGTGGCAGCTACGTCAACGACTTCATCGACCGTGGTCGGGTGAAAAAGGTGTACGTGCAAGGTGAAGCCGCTGGCCGCATGTCCCCAGAAGACCTGGACAAATGGTACGTGCGCAGCGACTCCGGGAAGATGGTGCCGATGTCGGCCATTTCCTCGGGCAAATGGATCTACGGTTCGCCCAAGCTCTCGCGCTACAACGGTGTAGCGGCAATGGAAATCCTCGGTACCCCGGCCCCGGGCTACAGTACCGGTGACGCCATGGCCGAAGTCGAACGTATCGCCAAGGAACTGCCGGCCGGTATCGGCTACGCATGGACCGGCCTGTCGTACGAAGAACGTCTGTCCGGCTCCCAGGCGCCTGCGCTGTACGCGTTGTCGCTGCTGGTGGTGTTCCTGTGCCTCGCGGCCCTGTACGAAAGCTGGTCGATCCCGATTGCGGTGGTGCTGGTCGTGCCGCTGGGTGTGGTAGGTGCGTTGATCGCCACCAGCATGCGCGGGTTGTCCAACGACGTGTTCTTCCAGGTGGGCCTGTTGGTGACGGTGGGCCTGGCGGCGAAAAACGCCATCCTGATCGTGGAGTTCGCCAAAGAACTTCACGAACAAGGCAAGGGCATCGTCGAGTCGGCCATCGAAGCCTCGCGGATGCGTCTGCGCCCGATCATCATGACCTCCATGGCGTTCATCCTCGGC
This sequence comes from Pseudomonas sp. DR208, assembly GCF_019823005.1. NCBI lineage: Bacteria > Pseudomonadati > Pseudomonadota > Gammaproteobacteria > Pseudomonadales > Pseudomonadaceae > Pseudomonas > Pseudomonas sp. DR208. Next base: position 1,775,843 of record NZ_CP081944.1, on the reverse strand, counting down.
GTATTGCCGCTGGCGATCTCCTCGGGTGCAGGTTCGGGCAGCCAACACGCGATCGGTACCGGTGTAATCGGCGGTATGATCACGGCCACCGTGCTGGCGATCTTCTGGGTGCCCCTGTTCTTCGCAACCGTATCCGCCGCTGGCGAACGTAAAAAGACTGACACAACTGAAACCCCTAAAGAGGCTGGCCAATGAGCAAGTCGCTACTTTCCCTAGCCGTCACCGCATTCGTGCTCAGTGGCTGCTCGCTGATACCTGACTATCAGCGCCCCGAAGCGCCGGTGGCCGCACAGTTCCCGCAGGGGCCGGCGTATTCGTCGGCCCAGGCGCCGAGCCAGGCCGCTGTCGAGCAGGGCTGGAAGCAGTTTTTCCATGATCCGGCCCTGCAACAGCTGATCCAGACCGCGCTGGTGAACAACCGTGACCTGCGTGTCGCGGCCCTGAACATCGACGCCTATGCCGCGCAGTACCAGATCCAGCGCGCCGATCTGTTCCCGGCCGTGTCGGCCACGGGCAGCGGCAGCCGTTCGCGTACCCCGGCCCGCTTGTCGCAGACCGGCGAATCGACCATCAGCAGCCAATACTCGGCCGGTCTCGGGATCAGCTCGTATGAGCTGGACCTGTTCGGTCGCGTACGCAGCCTGAGTGAAGAAGCCCTGCAAAAGTACTTCGCCACCGAAGAAGCACGGCGCAGTACCCAGATCAGCCTGGTGGCCAGCGTGGCCAACGCCTACCTGACCTGGCAGGCCGACAAGGAACTGCTCAAGCTGACCCAGGACACCCTGGACGCGTACGAGCAAAGCTTCAAGCTCACCTCGCGCAGCAACGAAGTCGGCGTGGCCTCGGCCCTCGACCTGAGCCAATCGCGTACCTCGGTGGAAAACGCCCGGGTTGCCCTGGCGCGTTATACCCGCCAGGTGGCCCAGGACGAAAACAGCCTGACCCTGCTGCTGGGCACCGGCCTGCCGGCGAATATCGTCAGCAAGCCCCTGTCGGATAACCTGCTCAGCGAAGTGCCGGCCGGCTTGCCATCGGACCTGCTGCAACGTCGTCCCGACATCATGCAAGCCGAGTACAACCTCAAGGCCGCCAACGCCAACATCGGTGCGGCCCGTGCCGCGTTCTTCCCGAGCATCAGCCTGACCGCCAGCGCCGGTACCGCGAGCCCTAACCTGGGCGGCCTGTTCAAAGGCGGTTCGGGCACCTGGTCGTTCGCCCCGCAGATCAACATCCCGATCTTCAACGCCGGTAGCCTGCGCGCCAGCCTGGACTACTCGAAGATCCAGAAAGAGATCAACGTGGCCAACTACGAGAAGGCGATCCAGACCGGCTTCCAGGAAGTCTCCGACGGCCTTGCCGCACGTGAGACCTACAAGCAGCAACTGGACGCCCAGCGCGGCTTCGTCGCGGCCAACCAGGATTACTACCGCCTGGCCGAGCGTCGCTACCGCATCGGTGTCGACAGCAACCTGACGTTCCTCGATGCCCAGCGCCAACTGTTCAGTGCCCAGCAATCGCTGATCACCGACCGCCTGGCGCAGCTCACCAGCGAGGTCAACCTGTACAAGGCCCTCGGCGGTGGCTGGAGCGAGCAGACCGCGAAGAACGAGCCGTTGAAAGAAGAAGCACCGCCACTGAAGTTGTTCTGATAACACCCGCGTCAACGAAGCCCACCTTTTGGTGGGCTTTTTGCTTTTCTGCAGCGGACAACTTGCGTTCGATCATCGCCCACAACCCGCTCTCCCCCACTTTCATCGCCCCCGCGCCGCCGCGCACCATGGCCGCCACCTGCATAAACCCAATAACAACAGGTCCTTACGCCATGAGCACTTTCCACCCGCGCCAGCTGTTGCTGGCAACCGCTGTCGCCAGTCTTTCCCTGCCCGTCCTCGCCGAGGAACACGGCTTTCTCGAAGACGCCAGCGCCAACCTCAACCTGCGCAATTTCTTCTTCAACCGCAATTACACCAACCCGACCAAGACCCAGGGCGGCGCGCAGGAGTGGACGCAGAGTTTCATCCTCGACGCCAAGTCCGGCTTTACCCAGGGCACGGTGGGCTTCGGCGTGGATGTGCTGGGGCTGTACTCGTTGAAGCTCGATGGCGGGCGTGGCACCGGGGGGACCCAACTGCTGCCGCTGGACCACGACGGCCGCCCGGCGGATGAATTCGGGCGTCTGGGCGTGGCGTTCAAGGCACGTATTTCCAAGACGGAAGTGAAAGTTGGCGAATGGATGCCGGTGCTGCCGATCCTGCGCTCGGACGATGGCCGTTCCCTGCCGCAAACCCTGCGCGGCGGGCAGATCACCTCCAAGGAGATCGACGGCCTGACCCTCTACGGTGGCCAGTTCCGCGCCAACAGCCCGCGTGACGACAGCAGCATGAGCGACCTGTCGATGTTCGGCAAAGCCGCGTTCACCTCGGACCGCTTCAACTTCCAGGGCGGCGAATACCTGTTCAACGACAAACGCACCCAGATCGGCCTGTGGAATGCCCAGCTCAAGGACATCTACAGCCAGCAGTTCGTCAACCTGACCCACAGCCAGCCGTTGGGCGACTGGACCCTGGGCGCCAACCTCGGCTTCTTCTATGGCAAGGACGATGGCAGCGCCCGTGCCGGCGAGCTGGACAACAAGACCTGGTCCGGCCTGTTCTCCGCCAGATACGGCGGCAACACCTTCTACGTCGGCCTGCAAAAGCTCACCGGCAACAGCGCCTGGATGCGGGTCAACGGTACCAGCGGCGGCACCCTGGCCAACGACAGCTACAACAGCAGCTACGACAACGCCCAGGAGAAATCCTGGCAAGTGCGTCACGACTACAACTTCGCCGCCCTCGGCGTGCCCGGCCTGACCCTGATGAACCGCTATATCAGCGGCAGCAACGTACACACCGGCACCATCACTGACGGCAAGGAATGGGGTCGCGAAACCGAAGTGGGCTATACAGTGCAAAGCGGCGTGGCCAAAAACCTCAATGTGCGCCTGCGCAATTCCAGCATGCGTCGCGACTACAGCAACAATGAGTTCGACGAGAACCGGTTGATCGTCAGTTACCCGATCAGCCTGCTGTAAAGCCGCATTACATTTATCCAGGGAACGATTTGAAGTGTCCGGTCGACTTCATGAGACAGGGCCAGTGCCTGGCTCTCCCACAGGGATCTCACATGGACGCTTCAAATCGTATTGCATGCTCCAAGGTCTTCAGCAACAGCCACTACACACCCGACCCACCTCCCCGACTGGCGTTCACGCCCGACAATCCGGTTCAAGCTCATCGGCATCCGTTTCTGGATGACGGCAATTTGAAGGCCTGCGGACAATCAGTCTGGGAGCATGACCTGACCTACAGCATCAGCAACAGCCTGATCCTTGAAACCGGTGACAAAGCGGACCAGATCCATATCAGCCAGCACCTTCCAGGCAAGCTGGATGTAAAGGTCAATGACCGGTCGTATCGCTTTGACAGCCACGATAAAAACGGCGAGCCACTGAGCTTTCACCTCAAGACCCACGGCGGTAACGACAACATCCGCATTGACGCCAACGTGACCCAGCCGATCACGGTGGATGCCGGGGACGGCGACGATCGGGTGCGCGCCGGCGGTGGCTACACCCGCCTGTTCGGCGGTCCTGGCAACGATGTCCTTCACCTCGGCAGCGGCCTTGGCTACGCCGAAGGTGGCGACGGCGGCGACACGATCGTTGGCGGCAGCGGCGACAACGTGATCTATGGCAACAATGGCAACGACCGCCTTTACGCCGGTGCAGGGCCAAAAAGCAAAACGAGCTACCTGGACGGCGGCAATGGCAATGATCGCCTGTCTGCTGGCAACGGCCATACGGTGTTGCATGGCGGCGCCGATGATGATCGTTTGATCGCCCACGACCGCAGCACTGTCTATACCGGCAGTGGCCGCGACACAGTCATTGCCAATCGTCCCGGCGACCTGATCTACGCTCAATCCGGCGATACGATCCAGCGTCTCAACGGCTCGGTATTGACCACCGTCACGCCTGACCAAGCACCGCTTGAGGGGTTTGTCATAAAAGGCTCGGTCGACTTTATCCAACGGGTCGAAGACGATCTGGCCTTGCTGCGCAGCTCCCCCCAGGGCAAACAGATGCTTGCCGAAATGAACGCGATAGCCCGGCGCAACGGCGCACCAGTAACGTTGGTGGAGGATCTGCTCGACACTGGAAGCAGCTACACCTATGGCAGCGAGGAACTCAAAACCTTGATGCAATACGAACGCCCGCCAGCGGCCGGCGACGATCCCAAGTGGGGGTTCATGGTGGACGGTGTGCCGGGGTCGCGGGCTGACCGGGCTGAAATCACCTATAACCGCTCCGCTCTGGACGTATTGGCCGGCGTGACGTATTCGCCCATCACAATCCTTTATCACGAAATGGTCCACGCCTATAACGCCGGTAACGGCACCGCGTTGACGGGCTCGACCGTGGAGACATTCAAGGGCGAAGCACTGGATGTGCCCAACAGCGAACGTCAAGCGGTGGGGTTGCCTACCACGCTCGAGTCTTCTCCCAACCCCAAACCCTTTACTGAAAACGCCTTGAACGAAGAAATGGGCAAGCCGCTGCGTACCCAATACGTCGGCTGAGCCTGAACAGTGCTCGTTGGTCAGGCGGTAACCTCACACCATCCATCTTCCTGTATGGTGCGCGCCTGCCGCTGCTGATCCACCCAGCAGCGGCCCTCCATTCGAGCCCGTGCCCACCATGAAATCCTTCGCCATCGCATCCGCCGTGCTTGCCCTGGCCCTGAGCCTCAGCGGCTGTATTGGCGCACCTGTCGCCCTGACACCCCAGACCGAGCAACGCCTGCAAGGCCAGGCGCCGATCCGTTTTCTGCTGACCTTCGATGACGGCCCCAGTGCGTCAGGCTATAACAACCCGAGCCGCTCAGTGGTGGCTGACCTGGCGCAAAACCCGATACTGCCGGGGATCAAGGCGGTGTTCTTTCTGCAAACCGAAGCCTCACGCTCCGGTGGCAGTTCGCGGGGTCGCAAGACCATGCAGCGCGAGTATGCGGCCGGTCACATCCTCGCCTTCCACACCGCCACGGCGTTTCATACCAACCATCGCTGGCTGAATGACGCCGAACTGGAACGTACCCTCACCCAGGGTGCCGCTGACATTGCGTCGATCACCGGCAACCCGCCGGTGCTGGTCCGCCCGCCGTTCTGGAATTACGACCGCCGCACCTTCGCCGCCTACCAGCGTCACGGCATGCAGGTGCTGCTCACGGATTTGAGTGCCAATGACGGCAAGATCTGGGGCTTCAACGGCAGCCCACGGCGCCGGGCCAATTTGTATCGGCAACTGTCGGTGGTGCGCGAACACATTGCGTTGGGCGAGTTGCCGACGGTGGATGGCGTGATCCCTGTGGTAGTGACCTTCCACGACATCAACCGCTACACCGCGCGGCATATGCAGGAGTACTTGCAGATCCTGTTGGACAGCGCACGGATCACCGGTATGAAGACCGCCGCTGAACCGTTCTACACCGACACGGCCGCCCTGCAACGTGCGGCGCTGGCACGCACGGTGAAGGACGTGAATGAACCGGTGCGTCTGCCGGGCGTGTGGAATTGGGTGTGGGATGCCGATTCCCACTGACCCCTATTCCCGCGACTCAACCCCCAACTCATCCCACACCGACTCAGCCAGATGAAAAGTGGCATTCGCCGCCGGAATCCCGCAGTAGATCGCGCTCTGCATCAGCACTTCCTTGATCTCGGCGCGGGTCACGCCATTGCTGGCGGCGGCGCGCAGGTGCAGCTTGAGTTCTTCACTGCGGTTCATGCCGATCAGCATCGCGATGGTGATCAGGCTGCGGGTGTGCCGTGGCAGGCCGGGGCGGGTCCAGATATCACCCCAGGCGTGGCGGGTGATCATTTCCTGGAACTCGCTGTTGAACTCGGTCAGGGCATTGAGGCTGCGGTCGACATGGGCATCGCCCAGCACTTCGCGGCGCACTTGCAGGCCTTCGGCGTAACGTTGTTTCTCGTCCACAAACAGCTCCTCAGCGGGCCAGCAGGAATTCGATTACGCAGTTGCTGAACGCAGCGCCAGCCTGCACATTGGACAGGTGCGCCGCATAGAACTCGGCGTACTCGGCGCCCCGCACATGGTTCTGGATAAAGTGACCGCCGGCCGGTGGGGTGACCGCATCGTCGGTGCCGGCAATCACTAACGTCGGCACCTTGATCAAGGCCAGTTGCTCACGAAAATCCGCATCGCGCACCGCCGCGCAATTGGCAGCGTAACCTTCAGGCGAGGTCGCCGCGAGCATGTCGGTAATCTGCTTGGCCTGGTGCGGGTTGGCGGCTGCGAAATCAGCCGTGAACCAGCGTGCGATGGACGCATCGCGCAGCGCCACCATCGCCGCTGCGCCGTCACGCAACACCATCTCGATGCGAGGGTTCCACACCTCGGGCGTGCCGATCCTGGCGGCGGTGTTGCATACCACCAGGCGGTTCAGGCGCTCGCCCGCGTTGATCCCCAGCCATTGGCCGATCAGGCCGCCCATGGACAAACCGCAGAAATGCGCGCGTTGGATATCCAGCGCATCCAGCAGCGCGATCACGTCGCGGCCGAGCTGTTCGATGCTGTACGGCCCCGGGGTGACCAGGGATTTGCCATGGCCACGGGTGTCGAAACGCAGCACGCGAAAATGCTGGGTGAAGGCCGCGATCTGGATGTCCCACATATGCAGGTCGGTGCCCAGTGAGTTGGACAGCACCAGCACAGGCGCATCCACTGGCCCGTCCAGTTGGTAATGCAGGTCGCCTTCGGCGAGTTGTACAAATGCCACGGTGGTCTCCTCAAGCAAAGTGTTCGGCTACGGCGCGGGTGACCCAGGTGCGGGCCTGGCCCAGGTAGTGGGCCGGGTCGAGCAGGCGGTCCAGTTCGGCCGCCGACAGCTCGGCGGTGACTTGCGGCTCATCCGCCAGTACCGCACGCAAATGCCGTTGCTCGGTAACGGCACGCTTGCAGCAGTGTTCCAGCAGGTGGTGCGCCGTTTCCCGGCCCAGGCGTTGGGCGAGCACGCTGCTGACGGCTTCGGCCAGCACCAGGCCTTGGGTCAGGTCGAGGTTTTTGCCCATGCGCTCGGGGTCGACTTCCAACCCTTCGCTCACCAGCAGCGCCTGTTGCAGCGCGCCGGAAACCAGGCGGCAAATCTCGGGCAGGGTTTCCCATTCGGCATGCCACAGGCCCAGGCTGCGTTCGTGCTCCTGGGGCATGGCGCTGAACATCGTCGATACCAGGCCCGGCACGCGGGTGGCGGCGCCGATCAGCACGGCCGCGCCCACCGGGTTGCGCTTGTGCGGCATGGTGGACGAGCCACCCTTGCCCGGTGCCGACGGCTCGAACACCTCCGCCGCTTCGGTCTGCATCAACAAGCTGATATCGCGGCCCAGTTTGCCCAGGCTGCCGGCGATCAGGCCAAGCACGGCGGCGAACTCTACCAGCCGATCCCGCTGAGTGTGCCAGGGTTGTTCGGGCAGGGTCAGTTGCAGCTCGTCTGCCAAAGCTTCAGCCACCGGCATGGCCTGTTCGCCCAGTGCGGCCAGGGTTCCGGAGGCACCGCCGAACTGAAGCACCAGCAAGCGCGGCTTCAACTGCGCCAACCGTTGCCGACTGCGCGTCACCGCCCCCAGCCAACCGGCGATCTTCATCCCCAGGGTGACCGGCGTCGCATGTTGCAACCAGGTGCGGCCGGCCAAGGGCACGGCTGCGTAACGCTGGGCCTGGGCGGCCAGGATGTCGCCCAGGCGCGCCAGGTCGCTTTCGATCAACGCCAGCGCCCGGCGCAGTTGCAACACCAGGCCAGTGTCCATCACGTCCTGGCTGGTCGCGCCCAAATGCACATAACGTTCGGCCCCGGCGTCTTCACTGGCAATCAACCTGCCCAGCGCCTTCACCAGCGGGATCGCCGAATTCCCCGCCGTGGCAATCGCCACGCCGAGGGCATCCACGTCGTACAGCGACGCCAGGCAAGCCTGGGCAATCGGTGCGACAGCGGCCTGGGGAATCAACCCGACCCGGGCCTGGGCACGGGCCAATCCGGCTTCGAAATCCAGCATGCCCTGCAGGCGTCCGCTGTCGCAGAATACCTCGGCCATGCTGTCCGCCGTGAAGTAAGCGTCGAACAATTGATTGCTCGTGCGCAGTGTCATAACGCATCCCTTATAGATCGTGGTGCAGGTACGCCGCCTGTTTCGGCAGACGCAGGCTGAACAGGAAAGCGATGGCCATCATCGCCGTCACATACCAATAGAAACTGTTCTCCATGCCGACGGATTTCAGGCTCAGGGCGACGAATTCCGCCGAGCCGCCGAAAATCGCATTGGCCACCGCATAGGCCAGGCCCACGCCCAAGGCACGCACCTGAGGCGGGAACATCTCCGCTTTGACCAGGCCACTGATGGAGGTGTAGAAGCTGACAATCGCCAGGGCCAGGGTAATCAGCACAAAGGCCAGGAACGGGCTGCTGACGGTTTTCAGGGTCAGCAGGATGGGCACGGTGAACAGCGTGCCGAGGCCCGCAAACCACAACATCGAGTTACGCCGGCCGATCTTGTCCGCCAACATGCCGAACACCGGCTGCATGCACATGTAGAGGAACAACGCACCGGTCATGATGTAGCTGGACGTCTTGGCGTGCATGCCCACCGTGTTTACCAGGTACTTCTGCATGTAGGTGGTGAAGGTATAGAAAATCAGCGAGCCGCCGGCGGTGTAACCCAGCACCGTGATGAACGCGGCCTTGTGATCGCGAAACAGTGCGGCAATGCTGCCGGCGTCCTTGTCTTCGCGGGTTTCCTTGCTGGTGGTTTCTTTCAACGTGCGCCGCAGCAACAGGGAGATCACCGCCGCAATGGCGCCGATCACGAACGGAATCCGCCAGCCCCAGGCGCGCAACTCTTCTTCGGTAAGGAACTGTTGCAGGATCACCACCACCAGCACCGCCAGCAACTGGCCGCCGATGAGGGTCACGTACTGGAAGGACGCGAAGAACCCGCGCTGGCCCTTGAGAGCCACCTCACTCATGTAAGTCGCGGTAGTGCCGTACTCGCCACCCACGGACAAGCCTTGGAACAGTCGCGCAATCAGCAGCAGGATCGGCGCCCAGACGCCGATATCGTTGTAGGTCGGCAAAAAGGCGATGACCAGGGAGCCGGCGCACATCATCAGCACCGAAATCATCATTGAGTTCTTACGGCCATGCTTGTCAGCCACTCGGCCAAACAGCCAGCCGCCGATGGGGCGCATCAGGAAACCGGCGGCGAATACCCCCGCCGTATTGACCAACTGGACGGTCGGGTTATCCGACGGGAAAAACGCCGGGGCAAAGTAAATGGCACAGAAGGCGTAGACGTAGAAGTCGAACCATTCGACGAGGTTGCCGGAGGATGCCCCGACAATCGCAAAAATCCGTTTGCTGCGTTCTTCTCCGGTGTAGTGACTCGTTGTTGTTGTCATGTGGTTTCACTCAGTGGGAACGGTTATAGCCTAGACATACTTTGCAACAACCATGTTCCGCAAGAAGACTTTTGGGTAGGTGGTGCCTGAACCGGCCCCATCGGGGGCAAGCCCCCTCCCACATGTTGACCGCACCGCCTATCAAATGTGGGAGGGGGCTTGCCCCCGATGAGGCCCTGAAAAACCACTCAATAATCGAAGAACACCGTTTCCTTTTCTGTCCCCTGCAAAATCACATTCCACTGATACACCCCCGCCGCATCCTGCCGGGCGATCAAGGTGCCACGACGCTCCGAGGGCACACACGCCAGCAACGGGTCATCCCCATTCAGCGCCTCGCCCTCGAAATAAATCCGCGTGAGCAAGTGCTTCACCAACCCACGGGCAAACACCAGCACCACCAGGTGCGGCGCCTGGGTGGTGCCCTTCAGTCCCGGTACGGCGCCCGGCTTGATGGTGGTAAAGCGGAACCGCCCTTCGGCATCCACCGGCACCCGGCCGAACCCTTCGAAGTTCGGGTCCAGTGCCTTGTCCTGCTCATCTTCCGGGTGATCGTACTTGCCGGCGGCATTGGCCTGCCAGACTTCGAGCATGGCGTCGTTGACGACATCACCATTGCCATCCACCACCTGCCCGCTGATCGCCACACGCTCGCCAAGGGTGGCAGCCACGGTGAGGTCTTCGCGGTTCAGCCAGGTCAGGCCGATGTGGTAATACGGCCCGACGGTGTGGGACGTGGTCGCATTGAGTGTCATCTCATTTCTCCATCGGCGTGGCGTCGCGGCCGCGCAGGACGATGTCCCAGCGGTAGCCGAGGGCATAGGAAGGAATGGTTTTTTCCAGGTCGAAACGGGCGATCAAGCGTTCCTTGGCCGAGGTGTCCGGCACGCAGTTGTAGATCGGGTCGTATTCCAGCAGCGGGTCGCCGGGGAAATACATCTGCGTGACCAGGCGCGTCAGCACGCTCGGGCCGAACAGCGAAAAGTGGACATGCGCCGGGCGCCACGCGTTGTGGTGGTTGCCCCAGGGATACGCGCCGGGCTTGATGGTCTGGAACTGGTACCAGCCGTCGGCGTCGGTGACCGTGCGGCCGGTGCCGGTGAAGTTCGGGTCCAGGGGCGCATCGTGCAGGTCGCGCTTGTGGTTGTAGCGGCCGGCGGCGTTGGCCTGCCAGATCTCCACGAGGATGCCCGGCACCGGCAGGCCGTTTTCGTCGAGCACGCGGCCGTGAATGATGATGCGTTCGCCTTGGGGCTCGCCTTCATGCTGGGCGGTGAGGTCGTTGTCCTTCGGGTTGACCCGCTCGGCGCCGATGGTCGGGCCGGTGATTTCCGACAAGGAATGGGGCAGGAACACCAAAGGCTGCGACGGCGAACGCAGGTTCGTCGACTGGTAGGCCGGGTGCAGGTAATCCGGTTGAGTGCCCGCTTGCGGGCGCCGGTATCCGGGCTTGTCACTCATGGAGCAATCCTCTCTTGTTAGATGCGTTCAATCGCCAGGGCCAGGCCTTGACCGACGCCCACGCACATGGTCGCCAGGCCTTTGCGGCCGCCGGTTTTTTCAAGCTGATGCAACGCCGTCAGCACCAGCCGCGCGCCGCTCATGCCCAGCGGATGGCCAAGGGCAATGGCGCCGCCGTTCGGATTGACCTGGGGTGCGTCGTCGGCAATGCCCAGCTCACGCAAGACGGCCAGGCCTTGGCTGGCGAAGGCCTCGTTGAGTTCGATCACGTCAAAGTCGGTGACGGCCAAGCCAAGGCGCTCGACCAGTTTGCGCACGGCCGGCACCGGGCCGATGCCCATCACCCGTGGCGCGACACCAGCGCTGGCCATGCCCAATACGCGAGCGCGAGCGGTCAGGCCATGTTTCTTGACCGCTTCGGCGGAAGCCAGGATCAGCGCCGCCGCACCGTCATTCACACCCGATGCATTGCCGGCGGTAACCGTTTTGTCAGGACCATTGACTGGCTTGAGTTTGGCCAGGGCTTCCAGGGTGGTGTCCCGTGGATGCTCGTCCTGCTCTACCACGGTTTCGCCTTTTTTATGGGCGACCCGCACCGGCACGATTTCTTCGGCGAAGAAACCGGCGGCTTGCGCGGCGGCAGTGCGTTGCTGGCTGCGCAGGGCAAAGGCGTCCTGGTCGGCACGGGAGACCTTGTAATCGTCGGCGACGTTATCGGCGGTCTGTGGCATCGCATCCACGCCGTACTGCTCTTTCATCAACGGGTTGATAAAACGCCAGCCGATGGTGGTGTCTTCCAGCTTCATGTTGCGCGAGAACGCCGCGTCGGCCTTACCCATCACGAACGGCGCGCGGGACATCGACTCGACGCCGCCGGCAATCGCCAGCTCCATTTCGCCGCTGGCAATTGCACGGAAAGCGGTGCCAATCGCGTCCATCCCCGAGGCGCACAAACGGTTGAGGGTCACGCCCGGAATGCTTTCCGGCAAGCCCGCCAGCAACAGCGCCATGCGCGCCACGTTGCGGTTGTCTTCACCGGCCTGGTTGGCGCAGCCGAGGAAGACCTCATCGACTGCCGTCCAATCCACCGACGGGTTGCGCTCGATCAAGGCCTTGATCGGCAGCGCCGCCAGGTCATCAGCCCGCACGGTGGACAGGCCACCGCCAAAACGGCCGATGGGGGTACGAATGGCGTCACAGATAAATACATCGCGCATCAGGCTTCTCCCGGTGCTTGGCCATGGGCGGCCGCAGTGCGTGCTTCAAGGTCACGCAGGGCGGTCAGCTCTACATCAGTGGGTTCGGCGGTGGTGTCGACCTGCTCGGCAAACCGAATCGCCCAACCGGTGGCGGCCACCACTTGCTCGCGGGTCACGCCCGGATGCAGCGCGGTGACTACGAACTCATTTGTACCGGCTTCCGGCTCCATGATGCACAGGTCGGTAATGATCCCTACAGGCCCTGCGCCCGGCAGGCCCAGGCGCTTGCGCGAGTCGCCGCCTTCGCCGTGGCCGACCGAGGTGATGAAGTCCAGTTGGTCGACAAACGAACGCGCCGACTGCTTGAGGATGATCAGCACGCTCTTGGCCGAACCGGCGATCTCCGGCGCGCCACCGGCACCCGGCAGGCGCACTTTGGGCTGGTGGTAGTCACCCACCACGGTGGTGTTGATGTTGCCGAAGCGGTCGACCTGGGCGGCACCGAGGAAGCCCACGTCGATGCGCCCGCCCTGCAGCCAGTAGCGGAAGATCTCGCCGGTCGGTACCACGGTGTCGGCGGTTTCCGCCAGTTCGCCATCACCGATGGACAGTGGCAGTACCGATGGCTTGGCGCCAATCGGGCCGGACTCGTAGATCAGCACCACATCTGGCGACGACGTCAGTCGCGCCAGGTTGGCCGCCTTGGACGGCAAGCCGATGCCAACGAAGCACACGGAGCCGTTCTTGAGGCGGCGCGCGGCGGCAACGGTCATCATTTCATTGGTCGAGTAAGCCATTACTTGGCCTCCTGCGCGGTGGCCAGCCTGGCCTGGAATTCGGTGAAATCGGCGGTGCCGTGGATGTATTCGTTGATCCAAGCGGTAAAGGTCCCGCGGTCGCGGGCGATCGGGTCCCACGCCTGGTAGAAGCGGTTATCGCGCTCGTTGTAACCATGAGCGTAGGACGGGTGCGCGCCACCAGGTACATGGCACACCGCCGTCAGGGCCCAGGTCGGCAAGACGCAGCTGTTCATCGGTGCATTCAGGTCATCGACGATTTCTTCGACGGTGACGATGCAGCGCTTGGCCGCCAGGGCCGCTTCCTTCTGCACACCGAGGATGCCCCACAGCAGCACATTGCCCTTGCGGTCGGCTTTTTGCGCGTGGATCACGGTGACGTCCGGTCGCACCGACGGCACCGCCGCCAGCACTTCGCCGGTGAATGGGCAGGTCACGGTCTTGATCAGCGGGTTGACCTTGGGCAGGTCGGAACCGGCGTAGGCACGCAACACCGCAAATGGCAGGCCCGACGCACCGGCGACGTAGGCATTGGCCAGGTCGGCGTGGCTGTGTTCTTCGATTTCCAGCGGTTGCGGCCATTGCTTCTCGACCGCGTCGCGCAAGCGATGCAGGGAACCCACGCCGGGGTTGCCGCCCCAGGAGAAAATCAACTTGCGGGCACAGCCGGCGCCGATCAACTGGTCGTAGATCAGGTCAGGCGTCATACGCACCAGCGTCAGGTCTTTCTTGCCCTGACGAATGATTTCATGACCCGCTGCCGTAGGGATCAGATGGGTAAAGCCTTCGAGGGCGACGGTGTCGCCGTCGTTCACAAATTGCTTCACCGCGTCACGCAGCGCGAGGATTTCAGCCATGGGGTTCGGGCTCCCGGTGTGGATCGAAAAAGGCGCTGAGGTGGCGCCGAAGTGCTTGAAGATTAAGCCGGGGAAATGGGCCAAACAATCCGATAATCGACTCAGCGTTCGATTATCGAACGGATTGTTGCTTGGCTAAGTATTAGGCAAAACTCGATAACTGTGGGAGTGGGCTTGCCCCCTCCCACAGGCCTCAGGTGGCGTCGGCATGGCTGACCATGCCTTTGATCACCACGGCCGTGGTGGCCAATGCGGCGGGGATCACCAGGGCGGTGAGCACTTGCTCGAAGTTCCAGCCCAGGCCCAGCAAGGTCGCACCCATCCACGCGCCGAGGATCGCGCCGAAACGGCCGATGCCGAGCATCCACGACACACCCGTGGCACGGCCTTGAGTGGGGTAGAAACGTGCGGCCAGGGAAGGCATCGCCGATTGCGCACCGTTGACACACATCCCGGCAATCAGCACCAGGGTCGCCAGTAAGGTGATATTGCCCAGGCTCTGCCCTACCGCGTAGGCAAACACCCCGGCCAGCAGGTAGAACGTGCCGATGACCTTGTGTGGATTGAACCGGTCCATCGCCCAGCCCACGCCCACCGCGCTCAACACACCACCGAACTGGAACAACGCGCCGATAAACGCGGCCTGCTCCATGCTCGCGCCGCTGTCGCGCATCAGGGTCGGCAGCCAACTGGTGAGCAGGTACACGATCACCAGGCCCATGAAGTAGGTAAGCCACAGCAACAACGTACCGGCGCTGTAGGTGCCGGAGAAGATCACCGCAAACACGTTGCGTGCCTTGACGGTTTTTTGCTCGGGCACACTGAAACTGCTGGCTTGGGCGACGATGTTCGGCTCAATGGGCGACAAGGTTTTGCGCACCTTGTCCGTACCCCGATTGCGCACCACCAGGTAGCGCGCCGATTCCGGCAGCCATACCAGCAACACCAGCGCCAGGATCAACGGCAGGATGCCGCCGATCAGCAGCAGGCTGTGCCAACCGAACGCCGGGATCAGCTTGGCCGAGATAAACCCGCCACCGGCCATGCCCAGGTTGAAGCCACAGAACATGCTGGTCACCAGCAACGACTTGTGGCGCTCAGGGGTGTATTCGGACAGCAGCGTGGTGGCATTCGGCATGCCGGCGCCCAGGCCGAGCCCGGTCAGGAAGCGCAGCACCAGCAGTTGATCGACGTTGCTGCTGTAGGCCGACGCCAGGCTGAACGCACCAAACACCAGCACCGCGCCTACCAGCACCACTTTGCGCCCGAAGCGATCCGCCAGCGGGCCGGAGCCGAGTGCGCCGAAGACCATGCCGATCAACGCGGCGCTCATCACCGGACCGAGGCTGGCGCGGTCGATGCCCCAATCCTGGGACAGCGCCGGCGCGATAAAGCCCATGGCGGCAGTGTCGAGGCCATCGAGGAAAACAATCAGGAAACACAGGATCACCACGCGCCACTGGTAACGGGACAGTGGCTGGGTGTTGATGAAGGACTGCACGTCCAAGGAAGTACCGACAGAGGGCTGATTCATTGTTTTTATTTCCACACCGATGGCGGGCTGACGACCTTGGGTCGTCGTTATTATTGAGCGCTCCCTGGAGCGCTGTCGCACAGTAATAAGCCAGGGAAAACAGCGCAATCGACCCAACCGGGATCTGTGCGGTCACCGAACAGCTTAGGCAAACAGCTGCGCACTCAACTCGCGGCTGGCACTGAGCATGCTCGGCAGGAAGCGCTGTTCCAGCTCGCTGCGGCTGACACGGCCGGCGTGGGTGCTGACGTTCAGCGCAGCCAGCACCTGGCCCGAGGCGTCATACACCGGCACCGCGATCGAGCGCAGGCCCTGCTCCAGTTCCTGGTCGACAATGCACCAGCCTTGCTGACGCACCTTTTGCAGGCAGTCGAACAGCGCGGCGGGCGTGGTCAGGGTGCGGCTGGTCTTGGTCTGCAGGTCGGCGTGGTCGAGGTAATCCTGCAGCGAGGCGTCATCCAGCGCCGCGAGCAAGATGCGGCCCATGGAGGTGCAGTAGGCCGGCAGCCGTCCGCCCACCGACAGGTCCACCGAAATCAGGCGCTGGGTGGTGGCCGAACGGGCGATGTAGAGAATGTCGTCGCCTTCGAGGGTCGCCATGTTGCAGGCTTCGTGGAGTTGCTCGCTCATGCGGTCCAGATAAGGCTGGGCCGACACCGCCAGTGGTGTGGAGGACAGGTAGGCATGGCCCAGGGTCAGGACTTTGGGCAACAGCGAATAGGTAC
The DNA here is from genome assembly GCF_019823005.1 of Pseudomonas sp. DR208. Lineage (NCBI taxonomy): Bacteria > Pseudomonadati > Pseudomonadota > Gammaproteobacteria > Pseudomonadales > Pseudomonadaceae > Pseudomonas > Pseudomonas sp. DR208. The sequence goes on along the minus strand of NZ_CP081944.1, from coordinate 1,759,762 downwards.
GCCCATCGGTAGTGGCGTAGCCGAGCTTGATCAAGGTGTGCAGGCAACGGCGCACGGCGGCGCGGGGGATTTCGGTGCGGTGGCTGATCTGGGCGATGGTGAGGTGGCGCTTGCGCTCCTGGAACGCCTGCACCACGGCCAGGCCACGGGCCAGGGAGGTCATGAAGTCCGGATCACCGGTAAACGCCTGGATACGCTTGGCCGGGGACGCAACGATCGGCGGCGCCACTGACGCGAAAGAGTTGCGCAATTGATCGTTCATGTCGGGATCCTTTGTCTTATTGTCAACCGCAGGGGAGGATTGGCCACTATTACAAGCTGCGTCAGCCGAGATGTACAAGGCAGGGCCGACAACATTGTGCGATTATCGGACGACCATTCGATTATCGCAATTTGCTCGCAACCTCCCCCTTCACCCACGGCGGATTGAAAAAAAACCAGAGGCCTCTTATTAACGTTTGAAGTTTGGATGGATTCATGACACCCGAATGTGTGCAATAACCAATAGGCGCGTGTAACAAAACACTCATACAAAGTTGACGGTTTTTAACTTTATACCGATAGTGTTATTCAAATGCGCCGCTATAATGCACCCTGTGTACTGGTCCACCCGGTTTCATTATCGGCAAAGGAGCTGGGCACATGATGCACAGGCCGTGCATCGTCGATAGCAACTATCTGCCTTGAATGACGGCACTAGCAGTGTTCACCCATGTCTGTTTCAAACTTGAACGCTATGGCGGTTCGACTTGAAACACCCTGAGGGCGCATTCCGGCATAACGCTGCAACGTATTGACACTCAACTTAATTAGGTAACGATGTGACGAAAGATGAACTGCGCGCGGAACTTGAGCGCCAGGAGCAACGTTACAAGGACGTTTACGGCGGGGAAGTCACCACCTACGCCGCCCAGCCTGAACCTGAACGCAAACCATGGCGCAAGCGCGCCAGCCTGCTTGACCAGGCATTTGCACAGGAAATCCAAAAGATTGAACAGGAACTCAAAACCGAAGAGCCCTAGGCGATTCGGTTCGAGCCTCAAGGTTTTGGCCCAGGTTGATGGCGTTTAGCCATCACCCAGAAATCTTGCACCCTAACAAGAACGGTAAAATTTCATACAAATGTTTCAGTCGTGACGTTTTTGTGACAATCCCCCGCTTCTGGCGCCCTCTGCCATATAAATCAAAGACTTGCCCAAGCCCCGAAAACCCTGGGATGCGCGCCTTTTTCGGGATTTTTTTCAGGGAAGATTGATACCGATGAGCAGCTAGTGCATCGATTACTGAGGTTTTCTGGCATAATCGCGCCCCCTTACGACCGGGTCAGAAAACCTTCATGATCGATTTATTCAGCGGACTGGATGCTTGGGTTCTCGTGAGCCTGTTGCTCGCCCTGGCCTTTGTCCTCGCCTTCGAGTTCATCAATGGCTTTCATGACACCGCTAACGCGGTGGCCACAGTCATCTATACCAAAGCCATGCCGCCGCACCTGGCCGTGTTCTTCTCCGGGGTGTTCAACTTCCTCGGCGTATTGCTCGGTGGTGTCGGTGTCGCCTACGCCATCGTGCACTTGCTGCCGGTGGAGTTGCTGATCAATGTGAACACCGGCCATGGCCTGGCGATGGTCTTCTCTTTATTGGCGGCAGCGATCACCTGGAACCTGGGCACCTGGTACTTCGGTATCCCGGCCTCCAGCTCCCACACCCTGATCGGCTCGATCCTCGGGGTCGGCCTGGCCAATGCCCTGATCAACGACATTCCCCTGGCTGACGGTGTGAACTGGCAGAAAGCCGTGGATATCGGCGCTTCGCTGGTGTTCTCGCCGATGGCCGGCTTCCTGGTTGCAGCCCTGGTGCTGATCGGCCTGAAGTGGTGGCGTCCGCTGTCCAAGATGCACAAGACCCCGGACCAGCGCCGCAAGCTCGATGACAAGAAACACCCGCCGTTCTGGAACCGCCTGGTGCTGGTGATTTCCGCCATGGCCGTGAGTTTCGTGCACGGCTCCAACGACGGCCAGAAGGGTATCGGCCTGATCATGCTGGTGCTGATCGGTATCGTGCCGGCGCAGTTCGTGCTCGACCTGGGCAGCACCACCTACCAGATCGAACGGACCCGCGACGCCACCGTGCATTTGAGCCAGTTCTACCAGCGTAACAACGCCACGCTCGGCGAGTTCCTGGCCCTGGGCAAAAGCGTGCAGAACGACCTGCCAGGCAAGTTCCAGTGCAATCCACAGCAGACCGAGCCGACCATCAACGCGCTGGTCGACACACTCAAAGGCGTGTCCGACTATCACGCGCTGACGGCGGACCAGCGTATTGAAGTGCGCCGCTACCTGCTCTGCCTGGACGACACCGCGAAGAAAGTCGGCAAGCTGCCAGGCCTGGATGCCCGTGAGAAATCCGACCTCGACAAACTGCGCAAAGACCTGACCGCCACTACCGAATACGCCCCGTTCTGGGTGATCCTTGCCGTCGCACTGGCCTTGGGACTGGGCACCATGGTGGGCTGGAAGCGTGTGGTACTGACCATCGGCGAGAAGATCGGCAAGCAAGGCATGACCTATGCCCAGGGCATGTCGGCACAGATCACCACCGCGACCATGATTGGCTTTGCCAACATCTTCGCGTTGCCGGTGTCGACTACCCACGTGCTGTCGTCGGGCGTGGCCGGCACCATGGTCGCCAACAAAAGCGGCCTGCAGGGCGGCACCGTGAAGACCATCCTGATGGCCTGGGTACTGACCCTGCCGGCAACCGTGGCCCTGTCGGCCGGGTTGTTCTGGTTGGCTTCCAAGGCGCTGGGCAGCTGATAAGCCGCCTGCGATAAAAAAGGTGCGATCCGCGAGGGACGCACCTTTTTTTATGATCACTATTGCGTTAATTCAGGCGCAAAAAAAAGGGCGACCGAAGTCGCCCAAAATGCCTTGCGTGCTCATGTAACCTGGAAAAACTATGGTTTTTTCCGCTTGTTCGCGTCTTTCCAGATAAAAATTCCAAACCCTACAAAAAACATCACCATCAGGCTTACCGTCAGCACTCCGGCGAACACCACATTATCGATAAACATGACCGGCCTCCTGCGCTTGCCCTGTTGCGATAGGGCTAAGTTAATGGAGAAGGCGGATTGGAAAATTGACGGGGATCAATGTCGCCCGCGACGGGGCGTAAAGAAGGGCAATAACTGACCTGCATCAATGGATGCAGGTACTTTCAACGCTTTTTTGGCTTGTTCTTCGATTTCTTTTTAACTTTGCCGAGTGGCATTGCCTGTTCAAATGCCTGGCGGACTTCATTCAGGCGTTTGTCATTGAGGTCGTGAGCGCGCTTGGCGCGCTCGGCATTCAGGTCGATCAGCTTGTCGTCTTCACTCATGGCTTGGCTTACGTCGTGGAGGGAATGGCCCAATAATGCGGCCTCCCCCGCTCAACGGCAAATCAGCGGGCGACAAAAGGCAGGTCATCGCACAAAATCGCTGTTTTCCCGAACCAGGAGATTCACCCAGGTGGCACTGCACAAGGACCTTCCGCCGCTGCTGGCGCTGCGCGCCTTCGAAGCCGTGGCGCGGCACTTGAGTTTTATCAAGGCCGCCAGCGAGTTGTCAGTGACCCAGAGCGCGCTGAGCCATCAGGTGCAAAAGCTTGAGCAGCACCTGGGCAAACCCTTGTTTATCCGACGCACCCGTGCGATCGATCTGACCACCGACGGCCAACAGTACTACGACGAAATCCGCCCAGCCCTCGATGCCATCGCCGCCGCCACACGCGCCCAGCGGGTCACCCCCAGCGCCACCGTGCTGCGCATCGGCTTGCTGGCCTCCTTTGCGACCCTGTGGCTGGCGCCCCGCCTGGCAGGCTTTCTCAATCGCTACCCACATATCCAGGTGGAATTGTTGCCGGCCATTCAATTGGCAGACGTGGCAGGTGCCGAGGTCGACCTGGCCATCCGTTATGGCAAAGGCGACTGGCCCGACGTGCAGGCCACGCGACTGATGCCGGAAATCATCTCGCCGGTGTGCAGCCCGACGTTCAAGGCAACGCAAGACAGCCCATTGCTGATGGCCACTTCGCACCGCCCCTTTGAATGGACCGACTGGTCCGAGCACTATCAGGTCGACCTCGGTCACCACCCCCGCGTAATGCTGCACGACTACAACATCGTGGTCGAAGCCGCCGTGGCCGGCCAGGGCATCGCCATGGGCCGTCATCGCCTGATCGAGCGCAGGCTGCAGGACGGCAGCCTGGTGGAAGCCTTCGATTGGCCGCCCTATCACAGCGACATCGGCTACTGGTTGATCGCACCTCAAGGCATCACCAACGAAGCCGCCGCGTGTTTCAGCCAATGGCTGAGGGAAGCCTGCACCGATACGTGAGTTTTTTCGATACATCGCGTGAGATCTATCCGTTTGTCGCGCCTCGATACAGCCAACATGCTGAAGCCTCCCGACCCAAGAGGATTCATCATGAGCGACTCCCTCCGCCAACGCGTGCAAGCCCTTGGCCTCACGCTGCCAACCCCCAGCCAGCCGATCGCCAACTACATCAACCACGTGGTCAGCCAGAATCACCTGTTCGTCTCCGGGCAAATCCCACTGGTGGATGGTAAACCCGCCTATGTGGGCCGGTTGGGCGAGTCCCTCAGCGATGCAGAAGGTGCACAAGCAGCGGAACTCGCTGCGCTGGGCCTGCTGGGGCAGTTGAGCAATGCCCTTGGCGATGACCTGTCGCGCCTGGTGCGCACCGTGCGCCTGGGAGTATTCATCGCCAGCAGCGGCGACTTCATGCAACAGAGCGTGGTGGCCAACGGTGCCTCCAACCTGCTGGTCAATGCGCTTGGCGAAAAAGGCCGACATGTGCGCACCGCCGTCGGCGTGTCCAGCCTGCCGGCCGGTGTGGCCGTGGAGGTTGATGCGATTTTCGAGCTGCACCCATGAGCCCGCTTGAAGTCCAGCACCTGCGGGATGACACGCCCGGCTGCCAGTCCGGCATCGTGCACTTCAACCATGCCGGCGCCTCGCTGCCCAGCCAGGCAACCCTCGACGCGATCTTCGAACAACTGCAACGGGAGGCTCGCGACGGCCCGATGGAAGCCGGCGAACATGGCGCCGTGCTGGTGGAAAGAGCCCGCCGCGCCGCCGCACAACTGCTCAACGCTCCCGCCTCATCCATCGCGTTTGCCAGCAGTGGTTCGACCGCCTGGAGCCTGGCGTTCCAGGCCCTGGGACCCTGGCAACCCGGCGACCGCATTCTGGTAGGCCGTCACGAATGGGGCGGCAACCTGGCCAGCATGGAACTGGCGGTGCAAGCGGGTGCCCGCGTGGAAGTCATCCCCTGCGATGCAAGCGGCGCGGTCTGCCCGGTGGCGTTGGAGTCGATGCTCGATGCCAGGGTGAAGCTGATCGACCTTACGTGGCTCCCGGCCAACGGCGGCCTGATCAACCCCGCCCAGGCCATCGGTGACCTGGCCAGGCGTCACGCCATCCCCTACTTCATCGACGCCGGCCAGGCCGTCGGCCAGGTGCCGGTGGACGTACAAGCATTGCAGTGCGATGTGCTCAAGTCCGCCGGAAGAAAGCATCTGCGCGGTCCACGCGGGACGGCGCTGTTGTATGTGCGGCCGGATTTCCTCGGGCGCCTGAACCCGGCCCAACGCGATGTGTTTTCGGCGCCCTGGACCGCCCAGGGTTTCGACCTGCGCAATGACGCACGGCGCTTTGAAACCAGCGAGGCATCCTTCGCCTTGCTGGCCGGGCTGGGCAATGCGCTGCAGGAGATGAATCGGCTGGGCATCGAGCGCGCCTGGGAGAGGGTTTCGCAGACCAGCGCGCAAATCCGTGAAGCGTTGCGTGGGATTGCGGGCGTTACCCTGCATGACCTGGGCACTTGCCAATCCGGCTTGATCGCCTTCAACCTCGCCGGCTGGGATGCCTTTGAACTCAAGCGGCGCCTGGGCTTGAAACGCATCAATATCGGCGCCAACGGCGTGGCCTACACCCCGCTGGATATGCAGGCGCGTGGCCTGGAGAGCGTGGCGCGGATCTCGGTGAGCCCGCTCAACAACGAGCATGATATCGAGCTGCTGATAGCGGCTCTGCGCGAGTTGCGCGACTAAACCTCGACGTCCACCCAAAGGCCCTGGCGCGGTGCATCTTCGATCAGCGGCGCCACTGGCACGGTGTTGTCGGCATTCAACAAATCGCCCGGAATGGCCAGGTGCTGCTCCGGGTCTTCATCGGCTTCACGCCGGCGTCTCTGCTGTTCCTGCTGGCGGCGCTGTTCTTCGCGCAGCAAAAAGGTCGACGTCTCGGCATCGCCTTTTTTCAGGTCGATGGTGCTCTCGTTGGAGCCCGGCTGGACGGGCACCACGGGCGGGATGTCCGGCTTCTGGCGCACCGGATCGAGTTGTGACGTGACCGGCACAACGCTGACGGGCAGCATGGGTGGAAGCATAGTGATTATTCTCCTGATCAACAGGCTGTCGGCGGGTTGCAGGGTGACTTGAGCACAGGCTCGCCAACCTGTGACCCAGTCGACACTCCCAAGTGCCCGCCACCCGTCGATTCGGTTTCCGGCCCCCCACGCAAACGGAGTAGTTTTTGTCAGAGTCCTTGGGCGTGGGGGCTTGTTCCGTTAAGATAGTCGGCTTTTTCACGGCGGGAGTCAGGCAGCATGGCGCAGCAGTATCAACCGGGGCAACGCTGGATTAGTGACAGCGAAGCAGAGCTGGGGTTAGGCACCGTTCTGGCACAGGACGGGCGCTTGTTGACCGTGCTCTATCCGGCCACTGGCGACACTCGTCAGTATGCGCTACGGAATGCGCCCCTCACCCGCGTGAGGTTCTCGCCGGGCGACAGCATCACCCATTTCGAAGGCTGGAAAATGACCGTGCAGGAAGTCGACGACGTCGACGGCCTGCTGGTGTACCACGGCCTCAATGGGCAGAACGAGCAGGTCACCCTGCCGGAAACCCAACTCTCCAACTTCATCCAGTTCCGCCTGGCCAGCGACCGTCTGTTCGCCGGGCAGATCGACCCGCTGGCCTGGTTCTCGCTGCGCTATCACACCCTGGAACACACCAGCCGCCAGTTGCAGTCCTCGTTGTGGGGCCTGGGTGGCGTGCGTGCGCAGCCTATCGCGCACCAACTGCACATCGCCCGTGAAGTCGCCGACCGTATCGCGCCACGGGTCTTGCTGGCGGACGAAGTGGGCCTGGGCAAGACCATCGAAGCCGGCCTGGTGATCCATCGCCAACTGTTGTCGGGCCGCGCCAACCGCGTGTTGATCCTGGTTCCGGAAAACCTGCAGCACCAATGGCTGGTGGAAATGCGCCGCCGTTTCAACCTGCAGGTGGCGCTGTTCGACGAAGAACGTTTTATCGAAAGCGATGCCACCAACCCGTTCGAAGACACCCAGCTTGCGTTGGTCGCTCTGGAGTGGCTGGTCGACGACGAGAAGGCCCAGGACGCGCTATTTGCCGCCGGTTGGGACCTGCTGGTGGTCGACGAAGCCCACCACCTGGTGTGGCATGAAGACAAGGCCAGCCCCGAGTACGCGCTGGTCGAGCAACTGGCCGAAGTGATTCCCGGCGTGCTGCTGCTCACCGCCACCCCGGAGCAATTGGGCCAGGACAGCCACTTCGCGCGCCTGCGCCTGCTCGACCCGAACCGCTTCCATGACCTCGCCGCCTTCCGCGCCGAGAGCGAGAACTATCGCCCGGTGGCCGAAGCCGTGCAGGAGCTGCTGGACAAGGGTCGCCTGTCCCCTGCCGCACACAAGACCATCCAGGGTTTCCTCGGCGACGAAGGTGAAGCCCTGCTCACCGCCGTCAACGATGGCGACACCGAAGCCAGCGCCCGCCTGGTGCGTGAGCTGCTCGACCGCCACGGCACCGGCCGTGTGCTGTTCCGCAACACCCGCGCCGCCGTGCAGGGTTTCCCGGAGCGCAAGCTGCACGCCTACCCGCTGCCAAACCCGGACGAATACCTGGAGCTGCCGCTGGGCGAACACGCCGAGCTGTACCCCGAAGTCAGCTTCCAGGCGCAGCCGGACGTCGAAGAAGAAAACCGCTGGTGGCGCTTCGACCCTCGGGTCGAATGGCTGATCGACCAGCTGAAAATGCTCAAGCGCACCAAGGTCCTGGTGATCTGCGCCCACGCCGAAACTGCCATGGACCTGGAAGACGCCCTGCGCGTACGCTCCGGCATTCCGGCCACGGTGTTCCACGAGGGCATGAACATCCTTGAGCGTGACCGCGCCGCCGCCTACTTCGCCGATGAAGAGTTTGGCGCCCAGGTGTTGATCTGCTCGGAAATCGGCAGTGAAGGCCGCAACTTCCAGTTCTCCCACCACCTGGTGCTGTTCGACCTGCCGTCCCACCCCGACCTGCTGGAACAGCGCATCGGCCGTCTGGACCGGATCGGCCAGAAGCACGTGATCGAACTGCACGTGCCGTACCTGGAAACCAGCCCGCAAGAGCGCCTGTTCCAGTGGTACCACGAAGCGCTGAACGCGTTCCTCAACACCTGCCCGACCGGCAACGCCTTGCAGCATCAGTTCGGCCCGCGCCTGCTGCCGCTGCTGGAAAACGCCGACGACGGCGAGTGGCAAGCCCTGATCGACGAGGCCCGTGCCGAGCGCGAGCGCCTGGAAGAAGAGCTGCACACCGGTCGCGACCGCCTGCTGGAACTCAATTCCGGCGGCGCAGGTGAAGGTGATGCCCTGGTCGAAGACATCCTCGAGCAAGACGACCAGTTCGCCCTGCCGATCTACATGGAAACCCTGTTCGACGCGTTCGGTATCGACAGCGAAGACCATTCGGAAAACGCACTGATCCTCAAGCCCAGCGAAAAAATGCTCGACGCCAGCTTCCCCCTGGGCGACGACGAAGGGGTGACCATCACCTACGACCGTAACCAGGCGCTGTCCCGTGAAGATATGCAGTTCATCACCTGGGAACACCCGATGGTGCAGGGCGGCATGGACCTGGTGCTGTCCGGCTCCATGGGCAACACCGCCGTGGCACTGATCAAGAACAAGGCGCTCAAGCCGGGCACCGTGTTGCTGGAACTGCTCTACGTCAGCGAAGTGGTTGCCCCGCGCTCCCTGCAACTGGGCCGTTACCTGCCGCCGGCCGCCCTGCGCTGCCTGTTGGATGCGAACGGCAACGACCTGTCCAGCCGCGTGTCGTTCGAAACCCTCAACGACCAGTTGGAAAGCGTGCCACGCGCCAGCGCCAACAAGTTCGTGCAGGCCCAGCGCGATCAACTCACGCCACGGATCAACGCCGGTGAAGAGAAGATCACCCCGCGCCACGCCGAGCGTGTGGCCGAGGCCAAGCGCCGCCTGGCGGCGGACACCGACGAAGAACTGGCGCGCCTGACGGCGTTGCAAGCGGTCAACCCGACCGTGCGTGACAGTGAGCTGGTGGCCCTGCGCAATCAGCGCGAGCAAGGTTTGGCCATGCTGGACAAGGCGGCGCTGCGGTTGGAAGCGATTCGGGTGTTGGTGGCGGGTTGATCACCGCCCTGCCCTGTTAAATGAAAAAGACCCGCGCAATGCGGGTCTTTTTCATTGGCCCTGGAGGCCCCATCGGGGGCAAGCCCCCTCCCACAACTGATCGGTGATCGACATGACAGCACCGTCAAATGTGGGAGGGGGCTTGCCCCCCATGGCGTCACCTCACTATCAGGCCGTTGCAGCAGCAGCCGGCACCTCAACCGTCCCCAACCCATCCTTCATCCGCTTGGAATCGCGCACAAAACTGCGCGACGCCTGGAACAGGAACAGCATGGTCAGGAACAACGCCACCGGAATCAGGTACATGGCATCGTGCAATCCCACCGCCTTGTAAGCCTCGGTCATCTGCTGCGCCCCCGCTGCATACATCGCCGAATGGGCAAAGTAGTCAGATAAGCCACCCACCACGATCGGCCCCATCCCGCCGCCCAGCAAATACAAGCCTGCGAAGAACAGCGCCATCGCCGTGGCCCGCAGGCGCGGCTCGACCACGTCCTGGATCGCTGTGTACACGCAGGTGTAGAAGTTGTAGGCAAACAACCAGCCCACGCTGAACAGCGCCACGAACACACCAATCTCGATGCGCCCGGCGTGCAAAGCCCACGCGGTGGTCACGGTAGAGATGATCAGACTGAACGCCGCAAACAAGAGACGGCCATTGGCGACCCACTGATGGATCTTGTCGGCAACCCAGCCGCCCAGGGTCAGGCCCACCAGGCCGGTCAGGCCGACGATCACGCCGGTGGCGACCGCAGCGTCCTGCAAGGGCATCAGGAAGTAACGCTGCAACATCGGCACCAGGAACGAATTGCAGGCGTAGGTGGCGAAGTTGAAGCACAACCCCGCCAACACCAGCCACAGGAAGGTCGGCACCGCCAGCACGCGACGGATCGGGCGGTCGACACGCTCCTGGGAAACCTGCACGGTTTCTGCCGCGCCGCGCTTGGGCTCCTTGATATAGAACATGAACACCGCCAGGATCAGCCCCGGCACAGCGGCGATAAAGAACGGAGCGCGCCAGCTGTCGAACGCCTTGACCATCCAGCCGATGGTGAAGAATGCCAGCAGCAACCCCAACGGCAGGCCCAGCATGAAGATCCCCATGGCCCGCGCACGGCGGTGTGCCGGGAACAGATCGCCAATCAGCGAGTTGGCGGCCGGCGCATAGCTGGCCTCACCAATACCGATGCCCATGCGCACCAGCAGAAACGTCCAGAAACTGCCGACCAGGCCATTGACCGCCGTCAGCCCGCTCCAGGCGAACAGGCCCCAGCCCATCAGTTTGCTGCGTGAGCCGGTGTCGGCCAGCCGCCCGAGCGGTAACCCGGCAATCGCGTAGACGATGGTGAAGGCGGTGCCGATAATGCCGAGCTGAAAGTCGCTCAGGTGCCATTCCATGCGGATTGGCTCGATGATGATCGCCGGGATGGTGCGGTCGAAGAAGTTGAACAGGTTGGCGAGGAACAGCAGGAACAGAATGCGCCAGGCATTCGCCGCTTGGGTCGAGTTCTGCATGGGTCCGTCTCTTTTATTGTTATGAGAGCTGCGATGCCCGATGCATCCTGCCCGGTACCTGCAACATAGTCAGGCAGGGCCCGGTTGTCTGTAATGATTCGTAAAGCTGATAGGGCATGATTTCGCCCGGCAACACGGGACTTTCCCCACAAAAATATAAGTGCGCGCCCCCCTTCCCAACGGCCATGGCACGGATAGAATGGCGAGCCTTCCGTAGCATCCCCAACCTACTTTTCTTATTGATGACGCCCATGTCCGAAGCCAGTCCGTGTCTGAATTGCGGTGCCTGCTGTTCACACTTTCGTGTGTCTTTCTTCTGGGGTGAGTGCGCCTCGTCGGGGGGCACGGTGCCCGATGACCTGGTGGTGCAGATCAACCCGACCCGCGTTGCAATGATCGGCACCGACCAGAAACCCGCGCGCTGCTGCAGCCTTGAGGGCGAAGTGGGCCAAGGCACCCGTTGCACGATCTACGAACAACGCTCAAGCGTGTGCCGTGAGTTCGAGTCCTCGTGGTACGAGGGCGTGCACAACGCCGATTGTGATGCAGCCCGTGCCGCCTTTGGCCTGGCACCGCTGGAACAGCCTTTGGAACTGGCGTTGCCGATCAGCGCTTAGCATCAAACGCTATGGACGGCATGCCAAAATCGTAGAAAAGCAAAATGCCATTACGCCTTGCGAATTCTCCTATGCTTCTATACTCGACCTCATAGGTCATCGCCTCAGGCAGTGACGTGACTCTATGACGGGACATGCTATGGAATGGCTAGGTCTGCATTTTTTTACCGAGCTTCCAAAGAGCGGGCACTTATTACTCAATTGCAGTCATAACCCCTTTCTGGTGCTGCTCGCCTATCTGGTCGCTTGCGCGGCCGGCTTCGGTACGCTGGACATGGCCGAACGTGTCGGCCATGTCGAGGACGCTACCGCCAGACGTCATTGGCGCTGGCTCGGCGCCGGTTGCCTGGCAGGCGGGATCTGGTCCACCCATTTCATCAGCATGCTGGCCTTCCAGGCCCCCATCGCAATCCACTACGAATTATTGATAACGTTTGCTTCGCTGTTGATTGCGTTGGTCGCCTCGTTATTCGCCATGCAAACCCTCAGTCATTCCAACCTGCGTTTCCACCAGTACCTGCTGGCGTCGGTGTGGATGGGCATCGGCATCGCATTGATGCACTACGTCGGCATGTCTGCCATGCGCTCACAGGCCCAGGTCTATTTCGAGTCCGGACTGTTCATGGCCTCGGTGGGCATCGCCATCGGTGCCAGCCTGGCTGCGCTGCTGCTGTCGAGCTACCTGCGTACCGGCGCCGGCGTGTTCCATCAACTGCTCAAGTACGCTGCCAGCCTGGTACTCGGCGCCGGGATCCTGAGCATGCACTTTACCGGCATGGCGGCCATGCAACTCATCGTTCCCACCGGGGCCGACCTTTCGTTACCCCTGGATAACAACCCCATTCAACTGGGCCTGTCGGTGGCCGTCATCACCCTGCTGGTGATCGGCAGCAGCATCAGCGCCGCCCTGGCGGACAAGAAACTGCAGCACAAGGAACGCGACCTGCGGCGGGTCAACGCCCTGCTCAGCGAACTGGACCAGGCCCGAGCATCGCTGCAACAGGTGGCGCATTACGACGCCCTCACCAGCCTGCTCAATCGCCGCGGCTTCAACCAGATCTTTGCGGAGAAGCTCGCCGAAAAAACCGCGTCCAACGGCATGATGGCGGTGATCTTCCTCGATATCGACCACTTCAAGCGCATCAATGACAGCCTCGGGCATGACGCCGGCGACCAGTTGCTCACCGTGCTGGCCGGGCATATCAAGGGTTCGGTACGCAGCCACGCGGATGTGGTGGCGCGCTTTGGCGGCGATGAATTCTGCATCCTGATCAGCATCCACCACCGCGACGAAGCGCGGCACCTGGCCCAACGCATCATGCAGCAGATGAAAGAACCCATCGAACTGGCCGGCCGGCGCATGGTGATGACCACCAGTATTGGCATCAGCCTGTTCCCCGACGATGGCCTGACCTGCGAAGAGCTGCTGAAAACCGCCGACCTGGCGCTGTACCAGTCCAAGGACGCCGGGCGTAACAACCTGAATTTCTTCAGTTCCAACCTGAAGACCCGCGCGTTCCTCGAACTGCAACTGGAGGAAGAACTGCGCAGCGCCCTGCGCACCCGCAACCAACTGGTGTTGTTCTATCAACCGATCTTTGACATGAAACTCGGCAAGGTCACACGCCTGGAAGCCTTGGTGCGCTGGCAGCATCCCCAGCATGGGTTGCTGGCGCCGGACCGGTTTATCGGTATCGCAGAAAGCAACGGGCTGATTGCCGAACTGGACCACTGGGTATTGCGCCAGGCCTGTCATGACCTGAGCCTGCTGTCTGACCGGGGCTACACCGATCTGACCATGGCGGTGAACTGCTCGGCCCTGAACCTGGCCCGTGACGAGCTGGCGGACGAAATCGAAGACGCCTTGCGCTTCAGTGGCATCGGCGCGAACCGCCTGGAACTGGAAGTCACCGAAAATGCACTGATGGGCAACATCAGCAGTACCCTGGCGTTACTGCGGCAAATCCGCGCGCTGGGCGTATCGCTGGCCATCGACGATTTTGGTACCGGCTACTCTTCCCTTGCCTACCTCAAGCGCCTGCCACTCAACACGTTGAAGATCGACCGCTCGTTTATCCAGGATATTCCCAGGTCCACCGCCGATATCGAGATTGTCCAGGCGGTTATAGGCATGGCCCATACCCTGCACCTGGAGGTCGTGACCGAAGGCGTGGAAACCCAGGCCCAGTTCGAGGTGCTGCTCAAGCATGGCTGCGATTTCGTCCAGGGTTACCTGCTGAGCCCGGCGGTGCCGGCCAGTGACATCGTTGGTGTGATGCAAGGCATCAACATGCGTAACCCGCTACACACAACCGGTACGCTGGCTGTCAAAGACATCAGTGCACCGAAAGAACCTGCCCCGGGTCGCGGTGGGTCCACGTCCATCGTCAGGCCAATTCGCTGACGCCGAATTTTTGGCATTTCGCCATCATCTGCCTAAAGAACCCCGACGAACGGCCGATTCATCAGAGTCCGGCCGTGTTCCCCCTGAAATCACAGGGGTAAAACCCAATCGTCCAGGACAAGGACGCACTGTAAAGTCGCGAACACCCATTCCGTGATGGCCCCTTGATCTGTTTCAGCCATCCGCCCAGGCACATGGCGCACAATGACTTCTAAAAATAACTCTGCCACCGTGGTATCCGACGTATTGCTCCCAGCGCCTGCGGACACACCCCCAGGTTCAAAGTCATTGAGCACCGCCCGCCCGCTGGCCACCCAGCAATACCTGTACTTCACCGAAACCAATACCGACCGCATCCTCGACAACCTCGACGGCCTGCGCGACATGGTGTTCCCGCGCCCGCCCCACCTGGAAGGCGACAGCGACCCGCGCAACGAACAGGAATTCCCCTCGGTGTGCCTGATCGGCCTGGGCCGCTGCGGTTCGAACATCGCGCTGGACGTCGCGGAACTGGTGTACAACGCGCGCAAGTTCTACCTGAACGAATTCAGCAACGAAGATAAGTCACAGGACAAGGGTTACAGCCCGGCCCAGTGGATCCGCAACAACCTGCGCCTGGGCAGCGGCAAGGCCAGCAAACCGGTATTCCTCGTCGAGCCGCTGGTGATGCTGGGCGACCTGGACAAGGACATCGCCGGACGTATCCGCTTCTCGCGCAAGGGCGAGAAAAGCGGTTTCCTGCGCGACTACAGCAAGATGAAAATCATGGACCTGTCGGAAGTCCATGCTGGCGGCGCCGGTAACGCGCCAATCCTCGGCCAGTACCTGGCCAAGATCATCCTGAACAAAGACACCCAGCGTTTTTCCAGCCCCGACTGGAAGATGATCCACTCGTACCTGATCGACTCCTGCGGTATCAAGGCCAACCAGTCGCGCCTGTACTTCTCGATCTTCAGCGCCGGCGGCGGCACGGGTTCAGGCATGGCCTCGGAATTCGGCCTGGCCCAGCAACACTCGTACATGAACAAGACCTTCGACACCAAACCCGCCGATGAGCACGACAGCAAGAGCGGTCACGCCTTTGTGTTCGAGCCGATCTTCACCAGCGGCATCTGCGTGCTGCCGAACATTTCCGACCACCGCAGCGAAATGTCCGAGGCGCTGCACATCAACGCCGGGCGACTGCTGTGCAAATACCTGTCGGAAGAATGGGATTTCTCGTACAACTTCGCCAATGAAGACAGCAGCGAAGCCAGCGTGAAGGGACGGATCCGGCCGTGGAACGCGATGATGCTGATCTCCAATGACATCATGCGTTATGCCGAAGAAAGCGATGACGGCAATATCCAGAACATTGACGTCAATGCCATGGAAAAACACGCCAACCAGTATATTTCCCAGCAGATCTTCAACATCCTCACTGCCCAGGCCGTGACCACCGACTACGACCAGAACTACTTCCGGCGCGCCGGCATCGACATCGGCGAAACCATTCGCCTGGATGCCAACGACCTGTTCATGAGCCTGGCCGGCCCGGTGGCGATTGCCTACGCCGAGTCCGTGGTCCCGGAAACCCCGGCGCCGTCGAACGACAAGTTCAAGGTGTTCGAGAAAGAGCCGCAGCGCCTGAACATCGACGATCTGTTCTTCCGTTCCATCGACCTGCCGCATTTCAACAAGGTCACCCAGGCCATCGAAGGCATCAGCCTGTTGCCGATCGAATCCAAGCGCTACAAGGCGTCCCTGGAACAGTACAAGAACTCTGGCTACGACGCCGCCGCGCTGCATGACCTGCACTTCTTCAAGAACTGCTCGTCGGTGGTCTCGATTGTGTCGCTGCCCAAGGACTACAAGCTGTCCTACATGGACCTGAATCGGCTCAAGACCCACCTCAACAGCCTGTTCCCCAACACCACGCTCAAGCGCTACGCCCTGGTGATCGGCGCCTCGGCCAACCTGTCGTTGACCACCCTGATCGCCAAGAGCCCGTGCCTGTCGGATGATTTCCTCACGTTGATCGTGGCCTTCATCAAACGCTGTTTTGCGCGCAACCCTTATCGCTTCGATGACACGCTGGATAACTCGATCCTGGACTTCATCATCCAC
This sequence comes from Pseudomonas sp. DR208, assembly GCF_019823005.1. NCBI lineage: Bacteria > Pseudomonadati > Pseudomonadota > Gammaproteobacteria > Pseudomonadales > Pseudomonadaceae > Pseudomonas > Pseudomonas sp. DR208. The sequence continues at coordinate 1,743,606 of NZ_CP081944.1, read as the reverse complement.
GAGGACTTCGACGAAGATCGTATCGACGAGTTGCTCAACGAGTTCGAGAACCCGGCGAAGATCCTCGATACCAACTGGTACGCGATCAAGCCGATGTATGAGAAGAAGTACCGCGAGCTGATCAACGACAAAGAGAAGTTCGTGTCGATCAATGACATTCGCCTGTCACGGGATTGCGTGAAGAAGGCGATCAAGTACCTGCGTGAGATCTACCGCCACCGGATTGGCAAGACCAAGGTTATCTCCTTGAACAACCATACCGGCAAGACGGCTTAGACCGAGGCGCGCCCATCGCAGGCAAGCCAGCTCCCACACTTGGAATGCATTTCAAATGTGGGAGCTGGCTTGCCTGCGATGACGGCCTGTATTGCAAAAAAATGTATAGCCTTGCCACACCACGAAACAATTCTGCAGCCATTTAGCCACCCGCCCAACTGTTCCCGTGACGCGCACGTCACCCTCGGCTGTGACCTTTCTCTACGGCAAGATGCCATCACCGCCTCAGCGGTTACTCCGCTACACACTTACCGCGGCAAAAAAGACGCACCTTTTTCGTGCGGGCTTTTATTGCGCCGCCCTTTCCTGGATCAGAATCCACGGCGAAACCACCACCGCCCACAAGCTTGGATCACGCTCAACCAGGTCCAATGCCCGCGTCGCAGACACTTCGCCAAGGCTCCCCGCAGCCAGCCACCCGGCGACTTTGTCGCGGTTATCCTCGGCCATGCCTTCGGCCGCTTCGATCAAATCCAGGCCAGCGTCGACCCACAATAGGGCACCCTTGGCAAAGAACGGCTCAAGCTCCTTCCAGGAAATTTCGGCAGTTTCACCGAGCAGCTTGGCATAGAGGGTGCTAGGTTCTTGCGTCATGGGAGTTCACCTGAATAAAAAATCGGCGCAATCATAACGTCGAGCGTCAGGCAGAAAAACCCAGTTGCAAATGCGTCATCGATTGAAAGGGTCAGGAAAGCCAAGGATTGCCCGAAACTCTGGCATCACCCCGCCGCAATTCTGTCTTTTTCTTTCATTTAAGCGACATACCCGGGTTTTGCCCCCAGCAGCCAGCTTTTCAAGCGATCAACCGGCGCTCTACACTGTACCGGTACAGTTGCCAGGGCACTGCCGGGGGGATATCCGAGATATCTGATCCGGTTCTGCAGCTCACAAGGCCGCTAGAACTATAAAAAATACAACAGTAAGAGTGGAGCACTATGAATAAGGCTACTAAGCAGATTTCCAAACTGTTTGCCGCTATGGTCCTGGCTGGGGTTGCCGGCCATTCGTTCGCAGCCGACACCATCAAGATCGGTATCGCAGGTCCGAAAACCGGTCCTGTGACGCAATACGGCGACATGCAATTCATGGGTGCCAAGCAAGCCATCGCCGACATCAACGCCAAGGGCGGCGTCGACGGCAAAATGCTTGAAGCCAAGGAATACGACGACGCTTGCGATCCTAAACAAGCCGTTGCCGTGGCCAACAAAGTGGTCAACGACGGCGTCAAGTTCGTGGTCGGCCACCTCTGCTCCAGCTCCACTCAGCCAGCCTCCGACATCTATGAAGACGAAGGCGTGATCATGATCACCCCGGCTGCCACCAGCCCGGAAATCACTTCCCGTGGTTACAAACTGGTCTTCCGCACCATCGGCCTGGACAGCGCCCAAGGCCCTGCGGCCGGTAACTACATCGCCGACCACGTGAAGCCAAAAGTCGTTGCGGTCATTCACGACAAACAGCAGTACGGTGAAGGCATCGCCACCGCCGTTAAACAGACCCTCGAGAAGAAAGGCGTGAAAGTTGCCCTCTTCGAAGGCATCAACGCCGGCGACAAAGACTTCGGTTCGCTCATTCAGAAGCTCAAGCAAGCCAACGTCGACTTCGTCTACTACGGCGGCTACCACCCTGAGCTGGGCCTGATCCTGCGCCAAGCCAAGGAAAAAGGCGTGAACGCCAAGTTCATGGGCCCGGAAGGTGTCGGCAACGACTCCATCTCGCAAATCGCCCAGAACGCTTCCGAAGGCCTGCTGGTTACCCTGCCAAAGTCGTTCGACACCGATCCGGCCAACAAGGCCATCGTTGAAGAGTTGACCAAGAACAAGCAGGACCCAACCGGTCCGTTCGTGTTCCCGGCCTACTCGGCTGTTGAAGTCATCGCCGGCGGTATCGCTGCCGCGAAGTCCGAAGACACCGCCAAAGTGGCTGCGGCCATCCACGCAGGCACCTTCAAGACCCCAACCGGCGACCTGAGCTTCGACGCCAAGGGCGACCTGAAGGACTTCAAGTTCGTGGTCTACGAATGGCACTTCGGTAAACCAAAAACCGAAGTTTCCCCTCAGTAAGCCAGGCGTTACTGGTCCAACAAGCCCACTGTGAGAGCAGTGGGCTTTGTTTTACGAGGTTTATGGGCCTGACACCCGCGATCCGGGCGCTGGCTCACCTGAAAATCTTAAAACCGTCACCAGCGGTTCGCTGGCAAACGCTTTGTGCAAATGTGCTCACAGAACACAGCACGGGGCCGGAACATGACTCCACCAGTGAAATGCGTATCGGGTTTTTAGGAGCGCTGTAATGCCTGAGATCTATCATTTTTTCCAAACGCTGGTTAACGGCATGACCGTTGGCAGCACCTATGCCTTGATAGCCATTGGCTACACAATGGTTTACGGCATCATTGGAATGATTAACTTCGCCCATGGCGAGGTGTACATGATTGGCTCCTACGTGGCCTTCATCGCCCTTGCCGGGCTGGCCATGCTGGGTATCCACTCCCTGCCGCTGTTGATGACCGCTGCGTTCCTTGCATCGATCGTCGTGACCAGTGCCTATGGCTACAGTATCGAGCGCGTTGCCTACCGTCCCTTGCGTGGCAGCAACCGTTTGATCCCGCTGATTTCCGCCATCGGCATGTCGATTTTCCTGCAGAACACTGTACTGCTGTCCCAGGACTCCAAGGACAAGTCCATTCCCAACCTGATTCCAGGGAGCTTCTCCTTCGGCCCGGGTGGCGCACAAGAAGTGCTGGTTTCGTACATGCAGGTCCTGGTCTTCGTCGTCACCCTGGTGGCGATGCTGGGCCTGACCCTGTTCATCTCCCGCTCCCGTCTGGGGCGTGCCTGCCGGGCCTGCGCCGAAGACATCAAGATGGCCAACCTGTTGGGCATCAACACCAACAACATCATTGCCCTGACCTTCGTGATCGGTGCTGCCCTCGCCGCCGTCGCGGCGGTGCTGCTGAGCATGCAGTACGGCGTGATCAACCCCAACGCCGGTTTCCTGGTAGGCCTCAAGGCTTTCACCGCGGCGGTATTGGGCGGCATCGGCAGTATCCCGGGCGCGATGCTCGGTGGCCTGGTGCTGGGTGTGGCTGAAGCCTTTGGTGCCGATATCTTCGGTGACCAATACAAGGACGTCGTGGCGTTCGGCCTGTTGGTTCTGGTGCTGTTGTTCCGTCCGACCGGCATCCTGGGCCGTCCGGAGGTTGAGAAAGTATGAGCAGATATCTTAAATCGGCGTTTTTCAGCGCCTTGCTGGTATGGGCCGTGGCCTTCCCGGTACTCGGCCTCAAGCTGAGCATTGTCGGCATCAACCTTGAAGTGCATGGCACAGGGCCCGTCACCCTGACCGTCATCGCCCTGTGTTCGGTGCTGATGTTCCTGCGCGTGTTGTTCAGCGATCAGTTCAATGCCTTGCTCAAGAGCAACCGTGGTCCGTTGGTATCGCCCAAGGTCAGCCAATTCCTGACCCTGCCGCGCACCCAACGCTACATCATCATTGCCCTGATCATCGCCGCGTTGATCTGGCCGTTCTTCGGCTCGCGCGGTGCGGTCGATATCGCCACCCTGATCCTTATCTACGTGTTGCTGGGCCTGGGCCTGAACATCGTGGTGGGCCTGGCCGGCCTGCTCGACCTGGGTTACGTGGGCTTCTATGCCGTGGGTGCCTACACCTATGCGCTGCTCTCGCATTACCTGGGCTGGAGCTTCTGGATCTGCCTGCCACTGGCTGGCATGGCGGCGGCGACGTTCGGCTTCCTGCTGGGCTTTCCGGTGCTGCGCCTGCGCGGTGACTACCTGGCGATCGTGACCCTGGGCTTCGGTGAAATCATCCGCCTGTTCCTGCGTAACCTCACCGATATCACCGGTGGCCCCAACGGCATCAGCAGCATCCCCAAGCCAACGTTCTTCGGGCTGTCGTTCGACCGTTCCGCCGCTGAAGGCATGCAGACGTTCCACGAGTACTTCGGGATCGACTACAACCCGGTGAGCAAAGTGGTGTTCCTGTACCTGGTGGCGCTGCTGCTGGCACTGGCCGCCCTGTTCGTGATCAACCGCCTGCTACGCATGCCCATCGGCCGTGCATGGGAAGCGCTGCGCGAAGATGAGATCGCCTGCCGCGCCTTGGGCCTGAACCCGACCATCATCAAGCTCTCCGCCTTTACCCTGGGCGCTGCGTTCGCCGGTTTCGCTGGCAGCTTCTTCGCCGCGCGCCAAGGCCTGGTGACCCCGGAGTCGTTCACCTTTATCGAGTCGGCGATCATCCTCGCCATCGTGGTACTGGGGGGCATGGGCTCGCAACTGGGCGTGATCCTCGCGGCGATCGTGATGATCCTGCTACCGGAAATGATGCGTGAGTTCAGCGAATACCGCATGTTGATGTTCGGTGCCATGATGGTGCTGATGATGATCTGGCGTCCTCAAGGTTTGCTCCCGATGCAACGCCCACACATGGAGCTGCGCAAATGAGTCGCGAGATCCTGAAAGTTGAAAACTTGAGCATGCGCTTCGGCGGCTTGCTGGCGGTCAACGGCGTGGCCCTGACCGTGAAAGAGAAACAAGTAGTCGCGCTCATTGGCCCCAACGGGGCCGGCAAGACCACGGTGTTCAACTGCCTCACCGGCTTCTACAAGCCAAGCGGTGGCAGCATCCTGCTGGACGGTCAGCCGATCCAGGGCCTGGCCGGTCACGAGATCGCCCGCAAGGGCGTGGTGCGGACCTTCCAGAACGTGCGCTTGTTCAAGGACATGACGGCGGTCGAGAACCTGTTGATCGCCCAGCACCGTCACCTGAACACCAACTTCTTTGCGGGACTGTTCAAGACCCCGGCGTTCCGCAAGAGCGAGCGCGAGGCCATGGAATACGCCGAGTACTGGCTGGACAAGGTCAACCTCACCGAGTTTGCCAACCGCCCTGCTGGCACCCTGGCCTACGGTCAGCAACGTCGCCTGGAAATCGCCCGCTGCATGATGACCCGTCCGCGGATCCTGATGCTCGACGAACCGGCCGCCGGCCTGAACCCCAAGGAAACCGAAGACCTCAAGGCGCTGATCAGCGTGTTGCGTGAAGAGAACAACGCCACGGTGTTGTTGATCGAACACGACATGAAGCTGGTCATGAGCATTTCCGACCACATCGTGGTGATCAACCAGGGCACGCCTTTGGCCGACGGGACACCGGAGCAGATCCGCGACAATCCTGAAGTGATCAAAGCCTATTTGGGGGAAGCGTAAAATGCTGCAATTCGAAAACGTTTCCACTTTCTACGGCAAGATCCAGGCCCTGCACAGCGTCAACGTGGAAGTACGCCAAGGTGAGATCGTCACGCTGATCGGTGCCAACGGCGCCGGCAAGTCGACCTTGCTGATGACCTTGTGCGGATCGCCCCAGGCCCATAGCGGCAGCATCCGCTACATGGGTGAAGAGCTGGTGGGGCAGCAGTCGTCCCACATCATGCGCAAAAGCATTGCGGTAGTGCCGGAAGGCCGCCGCGTGTTCTCGCGCCTGACGGTCGAAGAAAACCTCGCCATGGGCGGCTTCTTCACCGACAAGGGCGACTACCAGGAGCAGATGGACAAGGTGCTGCACCTGTTCCCTCGGCTCAAGGAACGCTTCAGCCAGCGCGGCGGCACCATGTCCGGCGGCGAGCAGCAAATGCTCGCCATCGGCCGGGCGCTGATGAGCAAGCCCAAGCTGTTGCTGCTGGACGAACCTTCCCTGGGCCTGGCGCCGATCATCATCCAGCAGATCTTCGACATCATCGAACAACTGCGCAAGGACGGTGTGACGGTGTTCCTGGTGGAGCAGAACGCCAACCAGGCCTTGAAGATTGCTGACCGCGCCTATGTGCTGGAAAACGGCCGGGTGGTGATGCAGGGGACGGGCGAGCAGTTGCTGACGGATCCTAAAGTACGTGAGGCGTACCTCGGCGGCTAAGCGAACCGACGCTGAAATGTGGGAGGGGCTTGTTCCCTCCTACTTTTTTTGCGTCGCCTGAAATTATTTTTGGTCGACTTGTAACGGATTCCACCCTGCCGTCTCTAGTGGTACAAGCAGGCACTCTAGCCCGCCAACTCAACCCACTGCTGGAGATACATCATGACGACCAAACTGTCCGCCGCTACCCTTGTCCTGGCCCTCGGTTCCACCCTGAGCCTGTCCGCCCTGACCAACACCGCCCACGCTGCCGACGACATGCAGAAATGCTACGGCGTCGCTGAAGCTGGCAAGAACGATTGCGCCGCGGGCGCCGGCACTTCCTGCGCCGGTACCTCGAAAGTCAAAGACCAGGCCAACGCCTGGAAACTGGTTCCTGCCGGCACCTGCCTCAAAACCCCAAGCTCCACCTCGCCGACCGGTTTCGGCCAGGAAGCTGCCTTCACCGCTAAATCCTGATCCCTCGCGAAACCTGAGTACTGATGATGACTCTTTCATCCCTGCCAGCCGTCTCCCAGGCTCAGGCGCCCGGCCTTCCCGGCCGGGCAGGACTGGGGCTCAAGCATGAGCACTTCATTGAAGTGCTCGAGACCTCACCCGATATCGGTTTTTTTGAAGTGCACGCCGAAAACTACATGGTGGCCGGCGGCCCGTTTCATCATTACCTGGGGTTGATCCGCGAACAGTACCCGCTGTCATTGCACGGCGTGGGCCTGTCCATCGGCGGCGAAGGCCGGCTGGATCGGGCGCACCTGGCGCGATTGAGCACGCTGATCGAACGCTATCAACCCCACTCTTTTTCCGAACACCTGGCCTGGTCGAGCCACGGCCCGGTGTTCCTCAATGACCTGCTGCCCCTGGCCTACGACAGCGCCACCCTGCAACGGGTGTGCGAACACATCGACCAGGTACAGAGCACCCTCAAGCGGCCGATGCTGCTGGAGAACCCATCGACCTACCTGCAATTCCAACGCTCCACCCTCGACGAGACGGACTTCATCAGCGAAATCATCCGTCGTACCGGCTGTGGCTTGTTATTGGACGTGAACAACGTCTACGTGTCCTGCATCAACCATCAACGCGACCCCCAGTCCTACCTCGACGCCCTGCCGTTGCACGCTGTCAGTGAGATTCACCTGGCTGGATTTGCTGAGGACACTGACAGCCTCGGTGATCGCTTGCTGATCGACGACCACGGGGCGCCGATCGATAACGCCGTGTGGCAGCTGTACGAAAAAGTACTGGCTCAAGTCGGCCCGGTGCCAACCCTGATCGAACGTGACAACCAACTGCCGGCATTCAGCGTACTGCTGGCCGAGGCTCAACAGGCCGAAAGGTATCTGGCGCAGGTGAGCCTATGAGCCTTCAGGACGACTTCGCTGCAGCCTTGCTGGCACCGGAACAAGCCTGCCCCGATGGCCTGTTCAGCAGCAATGGTGCCGACCCGGCCAGCCGTTTCGCGGTGTATCGCAACAATGTGCACAGCTCGTTGATCAACGCATTGGCGGCAGCTTACCCGGTCACACTGCAATTGGTGGGCGAGGCGTTTTTCCGCGCCATGGCCAGCCTGTATGTGCAGGCGCACCCGCCTACCAGCCCGGTGATGAGCGAGTACGGTGGCGCGCTCGCCGAGTTCATCCAAGGCTTTGAACCCGCGCAAAGCGTGCCCTACCTGGCGGACATCGCCCGGCTGGAGCGCTTGCGCGTCCGTGCCTATCACGCCGCCGATTGCCAGGCGCTGGATCAGCAGGCCGTGCTCCTGGCGCTGCAGGGTCAAGCAGATCTGGGCACCCTGCGCCTGCAACTGCAGCCGTCGCTGGCCACGCTCAATTCGCCCTACGCGGTGGTGGCAGTGTGGGCCGTACACCAGACCGAGGGCGGCCTGGCCACCCTGAACCCCTGGCATCCCCAGGGGGCGCTGGTGCTGCGCCAGGGGCTGGAGGTCAAGGTATTTGCCATAGACCCTGGCTCAGTGGCGTTCATCAATAGCCTGGCGCATGGCAACGCATTGGGAACAGCCGTGGAGCATGCGCTTGAAGCATCCACCGAATTCGACCTGCACCAATGCCTGACGCTGCTGATCAGCCATAACACCCTCACTCATTTGCACTTGGAACAAAAGGTATCGCCATGAACACTCGCCCCTCAGGCCTGATCAAAAGGCTCATCGCGCTTTTCGAACAAATCCCCTACAGCCTGATCGCCTTTGTCGCGCGCTTTTCCATTGCCGCCGTGTTCTGGAAATCCGGGCAAACCAAAGTTGAAGGTTTTGCCGTTGATTTGATCAGCGGCACCTTCCAATTCGGCGAACCGAAACTGGCAGCCTCGACATTGCCGCTGTTTCGCAGCGAGTACCACGTGCCGTTGTTGTCGCCGGAAATGGCGGCGCATATGGCTGCATTTGCCGAGCATTTTTTCCCGTTGCTGATCCTCGTAGGCTTCGCCACGCGCTTTTCGGCCTTGGCCCTGATCGGCATGACCCTGGTGATTCAGCTGTTCGTCTACCCGGACGCCTACCCAACCCATGGCACCTGGATCGCGCTGCTGTTGCTGCTGGTGGCCAAAGGGCCAGGACGCCTGTCCATCGATCACCTGATCGCCCGACGCTACGCCTAAAGCCGGTCCAGCGCCTCGCCGCTGCGCTTGAACCAATCCACCAGGTAGTCGGCCAATACCTGGGTACGACGCGGCAAGCCACCCTGATAGGGATGCGCCAGGTACATCGGCATGCTGCGCGTCTGATAATCGCGCAGGAGCCAACGCAATCGGCCATCCGCCAATTCCGTCGGCAACACGTAGGACGGCAGCCGTGCAATGCCCGCTCCCACCAGCGCAGCCTTTTTCAGCAGGTTGTAGTGGTTGGAGGCAAAGGTGCCGCTGACGCGTACTCGCAGTAATTCGTGCTGCTGGTGGTACAACCACTCTTCACGGCCGCTGTAGTGGCTGTTGAGCAGGCAAGCATGGTTGGCCAGGTCGGCCGGCGTCTCAGGTTCGCCGTGTTGCTCAAGGTAAGCCGGGCTAGCGCAGGTCATCTCACGCCAGGCCAGCAACGGCTTGACCACCAGGCGCTCGCTCTCAATGGAACCTGAGCGTACCCCCAGGTCGAACCCATCTCGCGCCAGGTCTCGATAGTTGTTATTGAGCTCCAGCTCAATTTGCACCTGCGGGTATTGCTTGGAAAACTCCAGCAGCAGCCCATCAAAAAAGGTTTCCCCCAAGGACACTGGCACCGTCATGCGCACTGGTCCGGCAAGATCGTCCTTGAGCCGGGCCAATGCCTGACGGGCACGATCCACCTGCACCACCAGGGCCTGGGCCTGGGGCAACAAGGCCGCACCGGCTGCGGTCAGGCTGAGCTTGCGCGTGGTGCGGTGCAGCAACACCACAGAGAACCGCGCTTCCAGCTGGCTGATACGCTTGGACAATTGCCCTTTGCTACAGCCCAGTTGCTCGGCGGCGACGGTAAAACTGCCGGCTTCGATCAGCACGGCAAAGGCTGCCAAGTCATCCATCTCGCTCATGGATTGTTTCCAAAAGAAAACCAAAGGTTGCCTATTAGCGCGTTTATCCAGCAAAAAAGCCACTCTAGACTGAACCTTCACTTACTCCCGGAGGAACAGCACCATGAAAATCCTATTGATTGGCGCCAGCGGCACCGTCGGCTCGGCGGTCAAGGCGGAACTGGCTCAGCGTCACGAAGTGATCAGCATCGGCCGCAGCAGCGGTGACTTCCAGGTGGATATCAGCGACAGCGCGTCGATCCGCAAGCTGTTCGAACAGACTGGCAAATTCGACGCCCTGGTCTGCGCAGCAGGCAGCGTGAACTTCGTGGCATTGGGCGAAATGAGCGAGAGCGATTTCGAGCTGGGCTTGCGTGACAAGCTGATGGGCCAGGTCAATCTGCTGCTGATCGGCCGTGAGTTCGCCAACGATGGTGCCTCGTTCACCTTCACCAGCGGCATCCTCAACCGCGACCCGATCCGCACCGGCGCCTCGGCTGCGTTGGTCAATGGCGCCATCGATGCCTTCGTCAGAGCGGCCGCCATCGAGCTGCCACGAGGCCTGCGCGTAAATGCTGTCAGCCCGACAGTGCTGGTGGAAGCCATGGGCAGCTATGCACCGTATTTTCGTGGTTTCAAACCCGCGGCAGGTGCTGACGTGGCGTTGGCCTACGCGAAGAGTGTCGAGGGTTTGCAGACCGGGCAGACTTACATCGTCGGTTGAGCGGCAACTGTCTCAGGTGATAACTGAGACATCCACTCAACCACCAGCGCACGCGGGGCTATAAATCTGAACGCCCCGCCCAATTGGCTGTGAACCCTGACGGTACTTAACTGATACCCGTCTACATAAAATGTTACGTACTTTAGGTAGGCCAGCAACGTGATGGATTTTGTCCTTGCTGTCGCCTCTGGGCTCAGTGAAACATTCACTTCAACATAACCCGGCGCAGGGTTCCCGGCGCCCTTGAGTATCACCGAAATATGCGTGAAATCAGTGGCTGACGAGTAGGAAAGCTGGGCGGGCTCGTCTGAAAAAGCTGCATTTGCCCAGAGCATGAGCACGCAGATACACCATTTGATATTCATTGCGGCTCCCACTCAAAAGAGCTCGACGCTCTCACACCTCTCCAAATCCAAGTGTAGGAAACGTCCAATCGACAGTGCTATTTTTCCCATCCGTTCCGGGCCGATGGTTCAAACCCTGTCACGGGCTTGTGATGCGGCGCCGGCCTGAGTAACGTGGCGGCACTTGCCTGGAGACCCGATAATGCGTGCCGCCCCTACCCTGTTCCTGTTTGCCCTGCTTCCCTTGTTCGCTGCCTGCCAGATGTTCGAGAGTGATCCTGCCAAGCCGTCGCTCGCCGGGCTGACGCGCATGCAAGGTGAACTCACCGCAGTCGGCGGCAAACTGCTGTTCCAGCCGTGCAACGACAAACGCAATTACGTGGTCAATGACACCGGCGGCACCAGCATCCTGCAGGAAGCGGCCTCACTGGCCGGCCAGCAAGGCGCGTTGTTTGCCGACCTGCGCGGCAAGTTCTCCGGGGTTGCCAGCGGCACCGAGGGCAGCGTCGACCTGCAACAACTCTACCGCGTCGAGCGCTCGACCTCGGCCTGCGGCGACCCGGACTTCAAGCGCATGATCCTGCGCGCCAACGGCCACAAGCCGACCTGGGTGATGAACGTGACCGCCAAGGGCCTGGTGCTGGAACGCGAAGGCCAGCCACCACTGGCGGTGCCCTATGTGGAAGAGCAAATCGGTGACGGTCGCTTTAACCTGATGACCGAGGCCAACAATCAGCACGTGGAATTGTGGGTGGCGCCGCAGCGTTGTGTCGACCCGGTCAGCGGCAGTTTGCAACACATGACCGCCGAGTTGCGCGTCAATGGCCAGGTCCAGCGCGGTTGCGCATCGTTCGGCGGCTCGCGCGACGACTGACGCGACGCCATGCTGTTTTAACATGACGGGAAACGGTCATTGGGGCTTATAATCGCCGGTTTGCAAAACAGCCGGCCTCTCTGCCCGCCGCCTACCGGATCCCGTCATGTTACGAATCACCGAACTCAAGCTGCCCATCGACCATCCCGAAGAAGACCTGCGGCCTGCCATCGTGCAGCGCCTGGGCATCGCCAGTGATGACCTGCTCGATTTCACCCTGTTCAAACGCAGCTACGATGCGCGCAAGAAGTCGTCGGAACTGTGCTTCATCTACACCATCGATCTGAACGTAAAGGGTGAAGCCGCCCTGCTGCTCAAATTCGCCGATGACCGCAACGTCAACCCGGCGCCGGATGTCAGCTATAAGGTCGTAGGCCAGGCACCGCAAGGCCTGACCGAACGCCCGATCGTCGTCGGCTTTGGCCCGTGCGGGATCTTCGCCGGGCTGCTGCTGGCGCAGATGGGCTTCAAGCCGATCATCCTCGAGCGTGGCAAGGAAGTGCGCCAGCGCACCAAGGACACTTGGGGCCTGTGGCGCAAAAGCGTGCTCAACCCCGAGTCCAACGTGCAGTTCGGTGAAGGCGGTGCCGGGACCTTTTCCGACGGCAAGCTGTACAGCCAGATCAAGGACCCGAAATTCCACGGCCGCAAAGTGCTGCACGAGTTCGTCAAGGCCGGTGCGCCGGAAGAAATCCTCTACGTCAGTAAACCGCACATCGGCACGTTCCGCCTGACCGGCGTGGTGGAAAACATGCGCGAGCAGATCATCGCCCTGGGCGGTGAAGTGCGCTTCGAGCAGCGGGTGACCGATGTGCTGATCGAAGACGGTCAGTTGAATGGGGTAGTCATCGATGGCGGCGAACAGATCCTGTCCAAACATGTGATCCTGGCCTTGGGCCATAGCGCCCGTGACACCTTCCGCATGCTCCACTCCCGTGGCGTGTACATGGAAGCCAAGCCGTTCTCGGTGGGTTTCCGTATCGAACATCCGCAGTCGCTGATCGACGCCGCGCGCCTGGGCAAATACGCCGGGCACCCGAAACTCGGCGCCGCCGACTACAAGCTGGTGCACCACGCCAAGAACGGCCGCTCGGTGTACAGCTTCTGCATGTGCCCGGGCGGCACCGTGGTGGCGGCGACTTCCGAGCCGAACCGCGTGGTCACCAACGGCATGAGCCAGTACTCGCGCAACGAGCGCAACGCCAACTCCGGCATCGTGGTCGGCATCACCCCAGAGCTGGACTACCCAGGCGGCCCGCTGGCCGGTATCGAGTTGCAGGAACGCCTGGAGTCCCACGCCTATGTCCTCGGTGGCAGCAACTACGAGGCTCCCGCACAACTGGTAGGTGATTTCATCGCTGGCAAGCCGTCCACCGCGATTGGTAGCGTGGAGCCTTCCTACAAACCTGGCGTGTCTCTTGGCGATTTGGCCCTGGCCTTGCCCGACTTCGCCATCGAAGCGATCCGTGAAGCGTTGCCGGCGTTCGAGAAGCAGATCAAGGGCTACTCGCTGCACGACGCGGTGTTGACGGGTATCGAGACGCGCACCTCATCACCGTTGCGGATCACCCGTAACGAATCGATGCAGAGCTTGAACGTGAAAGGGCTGTTCCCTGCCGGTGAAGGCGCTGGTTACGCCGGTGGGATTCTATCGGCGGGCGTGGATGGGATTCGGATTGCCGAAGCGTTGGCGCGGGATATGTTGGGCCTGGAAGCCTGACGCATTGCCCTGCCGGCGATAGCGTCTTCAAGATCGCCATCGCCGGCAAGCCGGGCTCCTACAAGGTTAAATGTTTGCCCGCAGGATGCTGTCCGGCAATGGCTCGCCCCGCTCGACACTGTCCGCAACAGCAGTAATCAAACCGTCCAACGCATAGCCCTGCCCCGCCAGCCAGGCCTGGTCGTAATAGGTTGTGGCATACCGCTCCCCCCCGTCGCACAAGATCGCCACGATCGAGCCGGACTCCCCTGCCGCTTTCATCTGTTGCGCCGCGACCAGTGCGCCAATCAGATTCGTCCCGCTGGAACCTCCGACCCGCCGCCCCAGCCGGTCGGCCAGGTAATGCATGGCCGCCAGCGACAGGGCATCCGGCACCTTGACCATCGCATCGATGACCTTGGGCAAAAACGATGCCTCGACCCGTGGTCGGCCAATGCCTTCAATCCGCGAACCGCAGTCCAGGCGCAAGCTGGCATCACCACTCTGGTAGAAATCAAAGAACACCGAACGCTGCGCATCGGCACACAAAACGCGGGTGCAATGCTGGCGATAACGCACATAACGACCGAGCGTAGCGGTGGTGCCGCCGGTGCCGGGGCTGGAGATCAACCAGCTCGGCTCCGGATGCTGCTCGAAACGCATCTGCTGGAAGATCGACTCGGCAATGTTGTTGTTCGCCCGCCAGTCGGTGGCACGTTCGGCGTAGGTGAACTGGTCCATGAAATGACCACCGCTTTCCCGCGCCAGGCGTTCGGATTCGGCGTATATCTGCGTGGGATCCTGTACCAGGTGGCTCTTGCCGCCGTAGAAGGCAATCTGTGCGATTTTTTCCTGGGACGTGGTGGCTGGCATTACCGCAATAAACGGCAAACCCAGCAGACGCGCAAAGTAGGCTTCGGAAATCGCCGTCGAGCCACTGGATGCTTCGATCACCGGCGCACCAGGCTTGAGCCAGCCATTACACAATGCGTACAGGAACAACGAGCGGGCCAGCCGATGCTTCAGGCTGCCGGTGGGATGGCTGGACTCGTCCTTGAAGTACAACTCGATACCCGGCAATCCTGGTAACGGCAAGGGAATCAGGTGCGTATCGGCACTACGCTGGAAGTCTGCTTCAATGATACGAATGGCTTCGCGGGCCCAGGGACGGTGGTCGCTCATGGAGAGTTTCTCTCAAGGTGTCAGCCCTGATTTTAGGGGGTTTCCTACACGCCACACAGATACAGTACCGACTCAATCAGACACACAATTGCTAGGCTTGGCGGCAACATCACCCCAGCCAGCCTCTTATAACAAATAAGAATATAACTTTTGTTTTAACAACTAACGGTACGGGTTAGGGTACCCACCTATTGAACCTGGATTGGAGAGCATCCCTTGCCTCTGCGTAGCACTTTCACCCGTTTCTTCCAGCTGGAAGCCGCCAGCGGTCTGTTGTTGATCGCGGCTGCGGCCTTGGCGCTGATCATCAACAATTCACCGTTGTCGCACCTGTACAGCGCGTTTCTCGATGTGCCGGTGGTGGCGCAGATCGGCGCGCTGAAAATCGCCAAGCCCGCCCTGCTGTGGATCAATGATGGCCTGATGGCTCTGTTCTTCCTGCTGATCGGCCTGGAGGTCAAGCGCGAGTTGCTCGACGGCCACCTGTCCAAGCCCTCGCAAGTGGTGCTGCCTGGCGCCGCGGCCATCGGCGGCATGGTAGTGCCGGCGCTGATCTACTGGGCGATCAACAAGGACTACCCCGCCGCGCTTTCCGGTTGGGCGATTCCCATGGCCACCGACATTGCCTTCGCCCTCGGCGTACTGGCCTTGCTGGGCAAACGCGTGCCGGTGTCGCTGAAACTGTTCCTGATGACCCTGGCGATCATTGACGACCTCGGCGCGATCATCGTGATCGCCGTGTTCTATTCTGCCGATCTCTCCGGTGCCGCCCTGGCGGGTGCGGGCGCCTGCCTGATTGCGTTGATCGCGATGAACCGCCTGGGCGTGATCAAGCTCGGGCCGTACCTGATCGTCGGGCTGATCCTGTGGGTGTGCGTCCTAAAGAGTGGTGTGCACGCAACGCTGGCCGGTGTGACATTGGCGTTCTGCATCCCCATGCGCACCAAAAACGCCGAGCCCTCGCCGCTGCTCACGCTGGAACATGCCCTGCACCCCTGGGTGGCCTACGGCATCCTGCCGCTGTTCGCCTTTGCCAACGCCGGCGTGTCCTTGACCGGCGTGAGCCTGGAAAGCTTCACCCACCATGTGCCCATGGGCATCGCAGCGGGCCTGCTGATCGGCAAGACCATCGGTGTGTTCGGCCTTACCTGGCTGGCCATCAAGACCGGCCTGGCCGCCCTGCCCACCGGCGCGAACTGGGGCCAGGTATTTGGCGTGGCGATCCTGTGCGGTATCGGCTTTACCATGAGCCTGTTTGTTGGCTCCCTGGCATTCGTACCGGGGGCCAGTGAGTTTGCCGGGGAAGACCGGATGGGGATTTTGACCGGGTCGATACTGGCGGCGTGTATCGGGTATGCGGTGACGGCAATGGCAAGTCGTAAAAAGGCCGTACCTCAGGTTTGAATTTGACAGCCTCGAAAACCAAAAACCCCAACCAGTCACCCGGTTGGGGTTTTGTGTTTCTACAACCGACGGTTAGCGAGTAACGCGGCTGGTACCGTCAACGGTCATGATGCGTACGCGGTCGCCGATGCGGAAGATTTCATTCTCCTGCACGGCCTGCACGTAGGCACGCATGCTGCCGTCGTCTTCGCGCACGGTGATTTCCACACCTTGGGTACGGGTCAGGCCTTCTTCGGTGGCCGAACCCAGCAGGCCGCCAGCAACAGCGCCGATCACCGCAGTCACGATACTGCCACGGCCACCGCCGATGGCACTGCCGCCAACACCGCCGATAACGGCGCCGGCAGCGCCGCCGATTGGGGTCTTGGTGCCTTCGATTTTCACCGGACGCAGGGATTCGATGGTCCCCATGCGCACGGTCTGGACACGACGCGCCTCGTCACGGGAGTACGAGTCGCCGGTCAGACTCGAGGCGCAGCCACCCAGCAGCAACGATAGGGTGGTAAAGCAGGCAACCAGTAAAACAGACTTACGCATAGCATCAACTCCAAAGGACAGGTGGTCATTAAACGCTGCAGCTTGACGCCTGTCACGGCAAGCACCGCAGAAAATTGCTTTCATTCAGCCTTAGTACAGACTGCCCACACCAGAAAAACAGACGAACGGTAGCGCTGTTCTCTCAACCGGGATCTTCATGGATTACTTCATCATTGTAGTCACAACCCTTGCGGGACTGTATTTCCATGCCTGGTTGTACCTGCGCATCCGGCGTTGGATAGACCGTGACCTGGCCCTGTCGCTGGCGGGTAATGACCTGCACAAGCGCACCTTCATGCTGCAACAGCTGGAGAAGGCTCGCCGCTTGAAGATCAAACGGTCCCACTTGCCTCACTGGCTGAAGAACGCGGCGCAGCAGTACACGCCCGAAGCCTCTTCAATAGAGACGTCGGGGTGACAGGCATCATTCAAGCGGAGTGACGAAAGGCGCAGCTCAGGGTGCCAGGCGTTCGCGGGTCCAGTCGGCCCCTTGCAGGCGATAATTCAGACGGTCATGCAAGCGGCTGGCGCGGCCTTGCCAGAACTCGATGCGCTCGGGTAACAGGCGATAACCACCCCAGTGCTCCGGGCAGTCAGGCTGGGTATCGCTGAAACGCTGCTCGGTAGCCCTGAGCAGGTCCTGCAGCTCTTCCCGGTCACGGATGACCTGGCTTTGTGGAGACGCCCAGGCCCCCAGGCGACTGCCCAAGGGACGAACCTGATAATAAGCATCCGACTCTTCAGGCGTGACCTTCACCACCCGACCCTCAATGCGCACTTGGCGCTCCAGGGTCGGCCAGAAAAACGTCATGGCTGCAAACGGCCGCGCCGCAAGCTGTTGGCCCTTGGCGCTCTGATAATTGGTGAAGAAGGTAAAGCCCTGCGCATCCAGGCCCTTGAGCAACAGGATGCGGCAGTGCGGGCGACCGTCCTGGTCGACCGTGGCCAAGGTCATGGCATTGGCCTCCACCGGTGGCTGCTCGGTTTTCACCGCGTCGGCAAACCACTGGTGGAACAAGGCAAACGGCTCGCTCGGGGCCTGGGCCTCGCTCAAGCCATCCCGTGTGTAGTCACGGCGCATATCGGCCAGTGCCTGGGTCATGCGGCTTTATCCTTCTGGTTCAGCGGATCAGTTTTTCGCCTGGTCGTTTGCCGGTGCAGCAGCCTTGGCTTTGGCGGGTGCCGCTTTTTTCGCCGCTGGCTTGGCCGGGGCTTTCTTGGCCGCTGGCTTGGCAGCCGCTTTCTTGGCGGTCGAAGCCTTCTTGGCCGGTGCCTTGGCGGCTGGAGCCGGGGCGGGAACGTCCTGCACCGCCACCATTTCGGCGACAGGCGGGGTTTTGCCCGACTGATACTTGCTCAGCAGCGCCAGCATGGTAGTGCGCTGGGTGAACATGATTTCCATGCGACGGTTCAAGGCGCGGCCCTGGCTGCTGTCGTTGGCGGCACGTGGCATCAGGTCGCCCATGCCGCGCAGCATCAGGCGGTCCTGCTTCAAACCGCTGAGGCTGAAGATCGAGGCGATGGACTGTGCACGCTCCTTGGTCAGCGCCTGGCTGGCCGGGGCGGTGCCGGTGGCATCGACGTGACCCAGTACCAGCACGGCAGTCTTCGGATCGGCTTCAACGGCCTTGGCAACCCGGGTGAACGGACCGAGGGTAACCGGCAGCAGCATGGCCGGGCGTTTCGGGTTGTAGGAACCATCAACCGGGGCAATCACCACGAGCACGTTGTCGCGACGCTCGAGTTGCAGGTTGCTGTCCTTGATAGCCGCGCGCAGACGCGGCTCATAGTCGTCCAGCCAGGCTTGGGTGATTTTCGGGTCGGGCATCGGCACGTTGGTCACGTCGACCTTGGCCAATGGCTTGGGTTTGCTTTCGAACGGCCACCACCAGTGGGTTTCGGTGTCGGTCTTGGCGACTGCTGGGGCTGGATCAGCGGCCTTCAGGTCGGCTTTCAGGTCGGCCTTCGCATCGGCCGCCTTCTCATCGGCGCTCTTGGAGGAAAACGGCCACCAGCTGGAACCGGTGTCCGCCTTGGCGGCGGGAGCTGGAGCCGAAGCTGGCGCTGCGGCGGCGGCAGCTACCGGTGCGGCAGGCTTGGCGCCTGCAGCCGGCTTGGCGTCTGGCTTGGCGTCGGGCTTAGCTTCCGGCTTGGTGTCGGCCTGGGTCACTGCGTCCTTGGTCGAGGCCTTATCGGATCCAAATGACCACCAATGCCCGCCCTCGGCATCATTTTGTGGAGTTTGTGCGCAACCGGTAATAGTGAGACATAGCGCAAGAGCCAAGGACTTGTTCGATAACATGAGATATCCACAAAATGAGAAAAAACCAGGGACCTAGATGATCCGTTAAACAGACGCTTGCAGAAGAATAAAGTTACAACTTTTCCTACAGCGTCTTCTTATAGTTGCCTTTGTAACAAAAAAATGTGAAACAGCAAGGGGTTTACAGACAACCGGCCAATATTCTGACCAACTTCTGTGCCCGCGGGTCCATAAGTACATAAGGTCCGAGTGTATTAGTCACGAAACCGAACGCAACATCATGTTCAGGATCGGCAAACCCCACCGAACCACCAGCACCCGGATGCCCGAATGCACGTGGGCCAAGGCCGAAGGTGGCATTGGCCAACTGCGGCTGATCCAACATGCAGCCCAGGCCGAAACGGGTTTGTGTCAATAATGTTTTATCCGGGCCGATGCTGTGCTCGCGAGTCAATTGTTCGAGCATGTCGGCCTCCAGCAAACTACCGTCCAACAGTCCACTATAAAAACCCGCCAGGCTGCGCGCATTGCCGTGACCATTTGCCGCCGGCTGCTGCATACGGCGCCATTCGGGTTTATTAGTGCTGGTCAGAATAGACGGTGGATTGGCAAATGCACGCGTGGTCATCGCCGTCGGTTCGCGCATCATTACTTGCAGTAAACGTTGCGCGGCTTCATCGCCCATATTGCCTTTGCTGCGCGCTATATGGGCCACGCGATAAAACTCTTCGTCCGCCAGGCCCACATGGAAGTCCAAGCCCAATGGCCGTGCGACCCGCGCCACGATGGACTCTCCCGGCCCGCGCCCATCGGCACGCCGCAGCAACTCACCGACCAGCCAGCCGTAGGTGATCGCCTCGTAGCCATGGCCCTGGCCCGGCGTCCACCACGGGGCTTCGGCCGCCAGGGTGTCGACCATCAGTTGCCAGTCGTACAGGGCTTCGGTGGGGAGCATCTCGCGGATCGCCGGCAACCCGGCCTGATGGCACAACAACTGGCGCAGGGTGATGGTTTCTTTCCCGGCCGCGGCAAACTCCGGCCAGACGTTTGCGACCGGCGCATCCAGTTGCAACTTGCCTTCGGCCACCAATTGCAGGGCCGTGACGGCGGTAAAGGTCTTGGTACAGGAGAACAGGTTGACGATGGTGTCGCTGTGCCAGGCCTCGGCGCCGTCCTTGTCGGCGGTGCCGGCCCACAGATCGACGACCGTTTCGCCGCCGACCTGGATGCAGAGCCCGGCACCACGCTCCTGCGGGTCATCGAACAACGCGGCGAACGCTTCACGTACCGCTTCGAACTGGAGTTCGTAATGACCCTGGATCTGCACCTGAGCGCCCTCGGAAAACATCGAAAAAAGTGGCCGACATTGTTCCAGCCCTGGTGGGTTTTGTGAACCCGTCAGCGTTCAATCAATGACCATTCCCGGAGTGACCGCCTGCATGCCCGGCGCCCTGCCCCGGGCCTTTGCCTTCATGCCCGGCCCTGCCACCTTCGCTTTCACGCGTGGCGCCTGCCGCCTTGGCCTTTTGCGCTTCCTTGCCCAGTTGGTCGACCGCCGCCAGGTTGCTTTTGCGCACACTCTCCACAAAACCCTGGAACGGTACGTCGGTGATACCGACCAGGCCAAAGTGACCGTTTTCACCGTCCAGCAGACGCCCGGTCACCGGCTGGTCCAGGTACTGGAACCAATGCACGCCGACAATCGACGGCTCGGCCATGGCCTGCTTGAGGAAGTTGCCATACGCCGCGCCACGATCTTCTTCCCTGGCCAACTGTGTCACGCCGCCCCAGAACGGCCCGCGGTCGGCCGAGCCGAAATTGAATTCGGTGATCAGCACCGGCTTGTCCAACGCCCGCAACGCGGCGAAGTCGTAGCCGTCCTGAGGCTTGAGGGTGTACATGTTGAAACTCAATACATCGCAGTACTGCGCGCAGGAGGCCACGGCTTCCGGCGTGCTGACCGCATAACGGCCACCCAGCAGCAGTTGATGGGGCGCGTGCCATTTCAGCGAGTCGGAAATGGTCTTGAAGTAGGCATCGGCGAAGGTCTTCTGGAAGTATTTGAAGTCCGCCTCGATTTCCGGGTGCTCGGGATTCGGCATCGGCGGTTCGAAACCCGGGTCCTCCATCAGCTCCCAGCCCTTCAATTCGATACCCCAGGCTTTCGACAAACCTTCTTCGTTGCGGTACTTGTCGCGCAGTTGCTTGAGGAACGCGCGCTTGGCCGGTACGTCGGTGGTCATGCGCAACGTGCCGTACGCCAAGGCGTAGCGGGATTTCGGATCATCGCCAGGGCCGGCCCAGGCCAACTCGTTGTCGGCAAAAAAGCCGATCAACCACGGGTCATCGCGGTGGTCACGGGCGGCAATCGCCACGGCGCGCTCGGTGGCCATGGCGAAGCGCGGGTCGAACGGGTCGGGCATGCCGCCCCACCAGTCGGTGCCGGTGCTGATGCTGGCGTAATCGCCGACGATCGACAGCGGCAAGGTGTAGGGAACCCGGCCGGCAGTGGCCAGGCTCTCGTCGCTCCAGTTGCCGACAGTGTTGAAACCCCAGGCCTGCAAGCGATCGAGGGTGTGAGTGACCCAACGTTTCTGGTCGAAGCCGTCACCGCCATAGGTACGCTGCAAGTTGGCGCCGTAAAAGTCATACCAACGCCCGGCACCGAAGCCACGGCCTTCCCCCGCGCCATTGCCGGTGCGGTTGTCGCCGCTGCCGTAATACTTGTCGAAGGGTTCGCCGCCCTTGGGCAGCGCGGCGAACATCCATTCACGGCCGGCCACATAGGTCTGGCTGTTGTCCGGGGCCACGGTGTTGACGCCCAGGGAGTAGAACGGATGCCCTTGCGGTGTCACCAGGTACCAGCGCCCGTCGCGCTTCTCGGTACGGAAAAACCCGCTGGCGTCGAATGCCGGGCCTTTGTTCCAGCCACCGTATTGGTCCAGCGCGGATTTATCCCGCGTGGCCAGCCAAGCCTGGAGCTGCTGTTGCTCCTTGGCGGCAGCGGCTTTGAGTTGTTCGTCGCTGCTGACTTTTTCCGGCCACCGCGCACGGGTGGATTGACCATAGGCATCCACCAGCTCGCTGTAGGCCGCCTTCAGCACCGGCTCGCTGTCCTGCACGCCAAAGCGCTCCAGCAGGATGCTCTGGGCGGCGTTGGGTTTGAGCATCGACAGCGTCACCGAAACCACCTGGCTGCGGTCGATCTCGCCGGCGCTACTGGCCAGCAACACACGCTGGCCGTCCACGGTGATCGGCATCGGTGGGCCGGCCTTCATGCCCTGGCTCAGCGGCGAATTGGCCTGCAGCGGAACCAGCAAGGTCTGAGCCGGGCCGGCGGGCAGGTCGATGCGGCTGACCAGGGTCTTGCCATCCGCGCTCTGCACCTTGACGTAGAGGGTCAACGCCCAGTCCATCGCACTCTGGATGCGCAGGCTCATGGCACCCGACCGGGACCAGTCCCAGGTGCCGGCCTGCGGGCTCAGCACCAGGCTCGGTTCGGCGGCCGGGTTGAACGTGATGCGGCGCAGCACTTCGCCTTCGGGGGTTTGTTCGGCGTTGTATTGCGGCAGGCTGGCGTCCTGGGTCGCCACCTTGACCACATCGGCAGGCCGGACGAAGTTGAACAAAGTCTGTTGCCCCGCAGGGGCAGCCATCAAGGGCGCGGCGAGCAGCAAGGCAAAAAGAGCGGGCAGCGTGCGAATCATACGAACAAGGTTCTCCCAGACGGCCGATGAATGGCCTGATGAAATACAGTGAGATAGACCACGAAGTGGGCGAAACCGCCCACCGTGGCTTAAGAAATTTCGCGCCTGAAAGGCGGCAAGGCATTCAGGATAGCCTTGCCATAGCGCTGGGTGACCAGACGCCGATCAAGCAAGGTGATGGTGCCCCGGTCCTCTTCGGTACGCAGCAGGCGACCGCAGGCCTGGACCAGCTTCAAGGAAGCATCCGGCACCGAGATCTCCATGAACGGATTACCGCCCCGCGCCTCGATCCACTCGGCCAAAGCCGCCTCGACCGGATCGTCCGGCACCGAGAACGGGATCTTGGCAATCACCACGTGTTCGCAATAGGCACCCGGCAAGTCTACCCCTTCGGCGAAGCTGGCCAGGCCGAACAGCACGCTGGAGTCGCCGCCGTCTACACGCGCCTTGTGTTTGTTCAGGGTCTCCTGCTTGGACAGATTGCCCTGGATAAACACTTGCTTGCGCCAATCACGGTCGAGACCGTCGAACACGTCCTGCATCTGTTTGCGTGACGAGAACAGCACCAGCGTTCCGCGCGAGCCTTCGACCAGCTCCGGCAGGTCGCGGATGATCGCGGCGGTGTGGGCCGCTGCGTCCCGTGGGTCGGCCTTGAGGTCCGGCACCCGCAGCACGCCCGCATCGGCGTGATGGAACGGGCTCGGCACCACGGCGGTGACGGCTTTTTTCGGCAGGCCGGCGCGCATGCGGAAGCGGTCGAAGGTGCCTAGCGCGGTCAGCGTGGCGGAGGTCACCAGGCAGCCATAGGCCACGTTCCACAGGTTGCGGCGCAGCATTTCGGCGGCCAGGATCGGGCTGGCGTTGACCTCGATATCGAACAGCGCACCGCTTTCCGACAGGGTCAGCCAGCGCGCCATGGGCGGGTTGTCTTCCGGGTCTTCGACGGTGAAGGCGGTCCACAGCTCCCAGTTGCCCTGGGAACGGGACAGCAGGCTGCCGAACAGCGGGTACCATTCCTCGGCCTGGTTGCTGGCGATGCCGATATTGACCTCGCCGTCCATGCCTTCCTTGAGCAAATCCGTAAGACGGGTGAACAGATCGGTCAGGCGTGAAAAGCCTTTCTTCAGCTCGATGCCCATTTCGCGCATGTGCTCGGGGATCAGCCCACCGACAAAACGATGGCGGGGACGCTCACGCCCCTCCACATCTTCACCGGGCTTGAAGTCGGCCACCTGCTCGCAGGCACTGAACATGAATTGCTGCTGGGTCTTGATCTCGCGCGCCAGCTCCGGCACCTGTTCGATCAGCTTGCCCAGGTCGCCCGGAAGCGGGTGCTGGGCCAGCAGTTTGGTGAGGTTCTTCGCGGTGGTTTCGAGCCAGTCGGCGGTGGAGCGCAGGCGCGTGTAATGGGCGAAATGGCCGATGGCCTTGTCGGGCAGGTGGTGGCCTTCGTCAAACACATAGAGGGTGTCGCGCGGGTCCGGCAACACCGCACCGCCGCCCAGGGCCAGGTCGGCCAGCACCATGTCGTGGTTGGTGACGATCACATCGACCTTGCCCATGCCTTCGCGAGCCTTGTAGAAGGCGCACTGGCCGAAGTTGGGGCAATGGCGGTTGGTGCACTGGCTGTGGTCGGTGGTCAGGCGCGCCCAGTCGGAATCCTCCAGGGCGGTGGGCCAGCTGTCGCGGTCACCGTCCCATTTATTGCCGGCCAGTTTCTCGATCATGCTGGTAAACAGCTTCTGGCTGGCCTCATCGACTTCGATCTTGAAGCCTTCTTCTTCGAACAGCTGGGCGGTGGCGGTTTGCGCGTGACCTTCCTGCAACAGCACGTCGAGCTTGGACAGGCACATGTAGCGGCCACGGCCCTTGGCCAGGGCGAAGGTGAAGCTCAGGCCACTGTTGCGCATCAGGTCGGGCAGGTCCTTGTAGACGATCTGCTCCTGCAGGGCGACGGTGGCGGTGGCGATCACCAGGCGCTTGCCGGCGGCCTTGGCGGTCGGGATCGCGGCCAGGCTGTAGGCCACGGTCTTGCCGGTACCGGTGCCGGCCTCGACGGCCACGACCGCGGGCTCACCCTCGCGGCGGCCTTCGTCGTCGGTGTCGATATCCCCGAGGACCTTGGCCACTTCGGCGATCATCAGGCGTTGGCCATAGCGCGGTTTCAAGCTCTTGGCTTCGAGAAAACGCGAATAGGCACCCTGGATCGTGGTTTTGAGTTCAGTGCTGATCATGGATAGTCGGGCGCAAAAAACGCTGGATAAATTTTCAGTGGTTCGGATCGGCGGCTATCATACCCCGCTAATGAATCCCGCGCAGAACGGAGTACCACAATGACCGCGTTTAGCCTCGCTTACACCCTGCATGTATTGGCCGCCCTGGTATGGGTCGGCGGTATGTTTTTCGCCTGGATGATCCTGCGCCCCGCCGCTGTGGCGGCACTTGAAGGCCCTGCCCGGCTCAAATTATGGGCAAATGTGTTTCAACGTTTTTTCGTATGGGTGTGGATCGCCGTGGCGGTTTTGCCGATCAGCGGCATTGGCCTGCTGCACTTGCGCTTCAACGGGTTTGAGACGGCACCGCGTTATGTGCAGGTGATGATGGGCTTGTATCTGGTGATGACGGCGCTGTTTATCCGCATCCAGGCGCTGAAGTTCCCGGAGTTGCGCAAGGCAGTGGCGGCTGAGGATTGGCCGGCGGGTGCGGCGGTGCTGGGGCAGATTCGCCGATTGGTGGGCATTAACCTGATTGTGGGGTTGGTGGTGGTGGCGATTGCTTCGGCTCGGCCGATGTTCTGAGGCAGGCTTTAGTCCGCTATCGGGGGCAAGCCCCCTCCCACAGTTGGAATGCAGTCCAATTGTGGGAGGGGGCTTGCCCCGATGGCGTCAGAGCAGGCAATTCAAAGCCGCTGGATGGTCACAGTCCCCGCAGGCCCAGCCGGCCCCGGCTGCCCTTCCAAGCCTGGACGGCCTTTCTCACCGCCATCGGCGCGGTACACCAGGCAGCCTTTGGACTGGCCGCCCTTGCCCGGCTTGCCCGCCGTGCCAGCCAATCCACCGGGACCGCCATCGACCCAGACCTTTATATGCTCGGCCGGAAAGTCCTGGGGCAACTCGACGCGCACCTGCGCGCCCGACGCGCCAGGCAAGCCATCACCGCCGTTATCCCCGTTGGCACCGCGACCGGCCGAGCCCCAGGTGCACCCTGGGTCTTCGCCGTTGGCGCCATCCAGCCCGGCATAACCCTGGGCGCCGGCACCGCCACGGGCGTCCACCGAGAGTTCTTCTGCCGCCAGGGAGTTGATACGCAAGGTCAGGTCACGCCCGGCCTTGGCCGGTTTTTCGTGGGTGCCGGGAGCGCCGCGGGAGGTGATCTGGCTACCGTGGTCCAATTGCGCATGGCGCACCTGCAATTGCAAAGCGGTGTTGCCGGGCACAATGGTGATACGGGCGTCGCGGCCCAGGTGCAGCTCATCCACGGAGACCTGGCTGATGTTGGCGGGAATCAGCAAGGTGCCATAGTCCGCCACCTCCAGGCGCTCCAATTGCAACACGCTGGTGCTGTTGGGCAGGCGCATCAACGAGTTGGGTTCAACACTGACGCTCTGGGCCAGGGCAACGGGGCTGACCAACAGGGCCAACAGAAAAACCTTACGCATCATGGAGCTCCCCTGAATTTTTTCAAAAAATATTTCTAGTTTTTCTTTGGACGCACAGTAACGACTTCCGCAGGCGCTTTGCCAGTGAAGGATCAAAAAAGTTAATAAAGGGGGAGGATTGGCAGCAATGCCCCTGTGTATCCCACAGGGGCAAGGGCCGTCAGCGGTTGATCTGGATTTCCGTACGACGGTTCAAGGCACGGCCTTCAGCGGTTTTGTTATCGGCTACCGGATGGCTCTCGCCTGCACCGGTCACCGATACAAAACTGCTGCGCGGCACGCCGGACTTGATCAGGTACTCGACCACCGAATGCGCGCGTTTTTCCGAGAGTTTCTGATTGTAGGCCTCTTTGCCGACGCTGTCGGTGTGGCCACTGACCCGCAACTGGGCGCCTGGGGCTTCCTGTTTCAGGCGGGTGGCGACGGTGTCGAGCTTGGCGGTATCCGCCGCCGTCAACTTCGCCGAGTCGAACTGGAAGTGCACGTCACGGATCACGATGGTTTCCTCCTTGACCACGACCACTTCCTCAACCACGGCCGGTGGCGGTGCGGGCGGGCAACCATTGGCATCCACCTGCACACCTTTTGGCGTGCCCGGGCACTTGTCGCGGCTGTCCGGCACGCCATCGCCATCTTCGTCACCGTCGCCATGCACCCAGCAATAGGCGCCGGCCATACCGCCGATCAACAACGCGCCATAGCCTGCATAGGCCGAGCTTTCAGTGGCACCGATCGCCGCACCGGTCACACCGCCAACGGCGGCGCAGGTGGGCCAGTCGGTTTTTTGCAAACCTGCGCAACCTGTCAATACTCCGGTTAGCAGAACCAAGGGTAGAGCTGTCCGCATGATGCTCATCTGATTTCTCCTGAGGGGATCGGCGGGGGCCGATGAGTGGAGTAAAGACGGCTCTTTTCATCTGCGCCACTACGCCGCGCGCCCGTATTCATTGAGGATCGTGGCCCTCGTAGGACTTTTCGCCACCGCCCGCTCTAGGCCCGCACGCTCAGCCGCGCTAGTCTCTACGGTCCTGATGTGAGGATCTCTGATGACCGCCGGTATTTCTGACCGTACACCCCAGCAGGCCCTGGCCGCCTTGCTCGACCTGCACCAGCCCAAACGCCTGTTGCTGTTGGGCGCCAGCCAGTTCCCGGCGCTGGAGGCTTTTCAAGCAGCACACCCCGGCACCCAGGTTGCTGTTGCCCCACCCGGCCCACTGCCGGCGGAGCTGGCCGCGCAGCGTTTTGACCTGGCGCTGGTGGTGGATTGCCTGGAGCACCTGTCAAAACCGCAAGGCCTGACCCTGCTGGGCGGTATCCGCAACCTCAACGCCAGCCGCATTGCGGTGCTGGTTGACCTGGGGGCCTGCGACTGGAAGGACACCGACTTCTTCTCCCTGGCCCTGCAGGCTGGCGAGCGTTTCCAGCGTGACGAACAGGTTCTGACGCTGTTTACCTATGATCTGCTTGACTATAAACAGGTACCGGACTGGCTCAACGCCCGCTTCTGGGCCAACCCGGAAAACTTCGGAAAGTATTGGTGGTAACCCGATGAGTACATCCATTTGCCCCTGCGGCAGTGGCAACCTGCTGGATGCTTGCTGCGGCCATTATCACGCCGGGCACCCCGCGCCCTGCGCGACCGCGTTGATGCGCTCGCGCTACAGCGCCTACGTACTGGGCCTGGTGGACTATCTGGTTGCCACCACGCTGCCCGCGCAACAGCCCGGCCTGGACTGTGCCGCCATCGCCGCGTGGAGCGCCCAGAGCACCTGGCTCGGCCTTGAAGTGGAAAGCTCCGAGGTATTCGGCGGCCAGCCGGAACACGCGTTCGTGACCTTCACCGCGCGCTGGCATGACAGCACCGGCGAACATAGTCACCGCGAGCAGTCTTCTTTCGTACAGAATGACGGGCGCTGGTACTTCATCGACCCGACCGTGGAAGTGAAGACCGGACGTAACGATGCCTGCCTGTGCGGCAGCGGGCAAAAATTCAAGAAGTGTTGTTCCAGCTATCTCTAGCCATCACAGGACTCACGCCATGCTCCGAATCTACAGCTTGATGCTGGCGTTAACCCTTGGCCTGACCGGCTGCGCGTCGTGGTTCGAGGACGACGCGCCGCCCCCCCACATCTCCCTGGTGAAGGTCGAAGTGGTGCGAGCCAAGCTGCTGGAGCAGAAATTCAAGCTGTACTTTCGCGTGGACAATCGCGACGACGCCGACCTGACCGTGCGCGGCCTGATCTACAAAGTGACGCTGGATGACTTTGTGCTGACCGAAGGCGAGTCCAACGAATGGCTTACCGTGCCGCCGCGCGGCCATGCCTTTTTCAAGGTGTCGGTGCGCACCAACCTCTGGCCGCAGATCCGCGATGTGGTGCAGATGCTGAAAAAACCCGACCGCCCCGTGCCCTATCGCCTCGAAGGCGAGCTGAAAACCGGATTATTCATCGGTTATGACGTGCAGGTGAATCACAATGGCGAGATAATCCCCGGCGATTTTATTCCGGAGCGACATCGATGACTCAGCAACCCCATGTCCATGGTCCTGACTGCAACCATGATCACGATCACCATGATCACGACCACGGCCATGTCCACGGCCCGAACTGCGGCCACGCTCACCAGGAGCCGGTGCGCAATGCCCTGAAGGACGTGGGTCGCAACGATCCTTGCCCGTGCGGCAGCGAGAAGAAATTCAAGAAGTGCCACGGGGCGTAAAGCCACGCTGAAGATTTAAATGTGGGAGGGGGCTTGCCCCCGATAGCGGTATACCAGTCTCCTATTCAGTGCCTGACAGCCAGCAATCGGGGGCAAGCCCCCTCCCACATTCAGTTGCGTTCCACATTCAGGATTTGCGTTGAAACACCAGTTCCACCTCAAGCCCTCCGCCGTCCCGGTTGCGCAACTCCAAACGCCCGCCATGCGCCTTGGCGATGCTGTGGGCAATGCTCAATCCCAGGCCATACCCGCCGGTCTCGGCATTGCGTGAACCTTCCACGCGATAGAACGGCTCCATTACCCGCTCCAACTGTTCCTGGGGAATCCCGGGGCCACGGTCACTGATGACGATCTTCAAGCTGTCTGCCTGGTCCTCGACCCGCACCACCACATCACGGCCATAACGCACAGCGTTCTCCAGCAGGTTCTGCACACAACGTTTAAGGCTGCGGGCATACCCCGGCAATGGCTGCTTCGCCCGGCCTTCGATCACCACCTGCTCGCCAACGTCTTGCAAGTCCGCCTGCAGGCTTTGCAGCAAGGCGTTGATATCGATGTTCTGCCGCGTCTCGTTGATTTCGCCGCTGCTGACAAAATCCAGCGTGCTGGACACCATGTGCTCCATTTCTTCCAGATCGCTGCGAAAACGCTCCTTGGTGCGATTGTCCTCAAGCATCTCGGTGCGCAGGCGCAGTCGTGTGATCGGTGAACGCAAATCGTGGGAAATCGCCGCAAGGAAACGCGTGCGTTCGGCGATGTTGGCGATCAGCCGCTGTTGCATCGCATTAAATGCCTGGGCGGCGCGGCGGACCTCAGTGGGACCGTCCACCGACAGCGGCGGGCGCTGGATATCCCGGCCCAATGCCTCGGCGGCCTTGGCCAGGGTGTTGAGCGGGCGAATCGCCAGGCGTACCGCGACCAGCGCGATCACCACCAACACCAGCACCCGCAACAGGTAGATGCGCATCACGTAATCGAACAGCAGGTCCAGCGGCGAGGTACTGGTCCAGCCCTGCTCTTCACTGGCATCCACCTGCAACCAGCGCCCGTCGGGCAGGCGCAGGTCGATCAAAAATTGTCCCACCACCGGTTGGGAACCGAGCAAGGTCGACAGGCCGGCGGTCTGCCCGTCGCCATCGACCAGCGACAGGCGCAACAGGATCAGGGTCTGGGCGTAACCGGTTTTTTCCGAGAGCACCTTCTTGATCAATCGCTCGGTGGGCCGGTCACTGTCATGCAGGGTGCTCGGGGTGTTGCTGGCCTGGTCGCTGAGGCTCAGGCGGAAGTTTGGCGTGTCGAGCAGCTTGATCAGCACATCCGCTTGCTGCGGATCGCTGTGCACCAGGCGCACCACGTCCGCCAGGCGCGTGGCGATCAACCGCGCCGGGATTTCCAGCACCTGCCCATGGCGTCGGTCGTACCAGATGCTGCTGGTCAGGGCCTGCGCGGCGAGCATGCCGCTGACGAGGATCAGCACCAGCCGGCCGAACAGCGAACGCGGCAGCAGTCTCACGACTCCAACACCACGTCATCGGCGGTGAGCATGTAGCCCTCGTTGCGCACGGTCTTGATCAACCCTGCCGGCAATTGCGAGCGCAGGCGGCTGACGCACACATCGATGGAGCGGTCGAACGGCGTGCTGTCCTTGTCGAACACATGGTTGAGCAGAAAGTCGCGGTTCAACGGGCGGTTGGGGTGCTGCAACAGCAGGCGCAACACGCGGTAATCCGAGTTGCCCAGGCTGACCACCACGCCCTGCGGCGACAGCAATTGCCGCGCCCGCGTGTCGAGTTGCCAGCCGGCGAAACGAATGCTCGGCGCTTCATCCAGGCGGGCGCGGTCGGGAAAGCTCTGTACCCGGCGCAGCACCACTTTTATCCGCACCAGCAACTCACGTGGGTCGAAGGGTTTGGGCAAGTAATCGTCGGCGCCGATTTCCAGGCCGACGATACGATCGATCAACGAGCCCTTGGCGGTGAGCATCACCACCGGCGTGTTGGAGTTCACCCGCAGTTCGCGGCAAAGGCTCAGGCCGTCTTCGCCGGGCAGCATCAGGTCGAGCACGATCAGGTCGATCACATTCAGCGCCAGGCGGCGGCGCATTTCCTTGCCGTCGGCGGCGGTGAACACCTGGAAGCCGGCGTCGCTCAGGTAGTCGCAGAGCAGTTGGCGGATTTGCGGGTCGTCGTCAACGATCAGCAGGTGGTCTTGCTTGGCCATGGGCAGTCAATCCGAAAAACGATGAAACGCAGCAAATAGCCGAAAATTCAGCCGGCAGCGCAGGCAAATGTAATGGAATGTTGTAGGAAACCCTAATCACGCATCAGCGATACAAACCTGGGGTATGGCAGGAGGAATCGCTCTTTAGACTACCGAACCTAAATGAGAGTAATTGTAATTTAGACTCGGACGCTACCATGTCATTGCCCCTATCATTGCCCACGCCTCACCACCACACGCGGCACACCACCCTGGCACCGATGTTCGGTTTGCTGGCTGCCGGAAGCGTCGCACCGGTCGCCCTGGCTGGCGCCCCAACCGCCACGTCCAGCGATTCGGTGTTGAGCCTGCCGGAAATCAAGGTCGACGGCGAAGCCACTTCCACCTTCAAGGTGGACCGCGTCACCTCGGCCAAAATCAGCCAGCCGCTGCTGGACACACCGCAAAGCGTGACCATCGTGCCGCAACAGGTGCTCAAGGAGCAGAACGCGCAGACCTTGCAGGAAGTGTTGCGCAATGTCCCGGGCATTACCTTTATGTCCGGCGAGGGCAACCTGGGCTGGGGCGATCTGTTTTCGATCCGCGGTTTTTCTTCCGAGCAGAGCCTGACCGTCGACGGCGTGCGCGATGCCGGCATGTCCACGCGCACCGACACCTTCAACCTGCAGCAGGCCGAAGTGTTCAAGGGCACCGGTTCCATCGAGTCCGGGGTCTCGGCCGTGGGCGGCAGCGTCAACCTGGTCAGCAAGGAAGCGCATCTGGGCGATGCCAACAAAGTCTCGGCCGGGATCGGCACCGACAGCTACCGCCGCCTCACTGCCGACCTGAATAAACAGCTGAACGACACCACCGCCGTGCGCATCAACCTGATGAAGCACTACAACCAGGTGGCCGAACGCGACGATGTGGACTACGACCGCTGGGGCATTGCCACCTCGTTCGGCTTCGGCCTGGGCACCGACACGCGGTTGTTCATCGACACCTTCTACCAGAAAGACACCAACACCCCGGACGGCGGTGTGCCGATCCAGCGCGGCACCAACGGCGACCGCATGCCGGGCGTGAAACGCTCCAACTGGTACGGCGACTCCCGCCTCTACACCCAAGAGAACAAAACCACCTCGCTCACGGCGCGCTTTGAGCATGACTTCGCCTGGAACGACGCCAACCTGCGCAACCAGACGCGCTGGGAACGCAGCGACAACTTCGCCGTGCTCTCGCCGGCGCGCTTCTTCGCCGCCAACGCCAGCGGCCAGAAGACCTGCACCGGCACCCGCTGTGCGACTTTGGGCTACACCGGCGTAGGCCCGATCAGCCAAGTGCCGGGCAGCACGGTGAATGCCTACACCGACTACGTAAACAACAGCAACACCGCCTACGGCATCCTGCGCGGCAGCGACTTTGGTTTGTCCAAGCGCTACACCATCCTGGACAACCAGACCGACTTCAATTTCAACCTCACCACCGGCAGCCTGCAGCACGCGGTGGTCAGCGGCCTGGAGTTCTATCACGAGACCTACGGCGGCCTGAAACGCAACGCCGAAGTGCCGGCAGGCAACATGCTGTTTGATATGCACGACCCCAGCCACAGCTTCGCCAGCACCTACGTGACCAAAGGCGAAGGCGACCCGCGCTCGGTGATCGACAACGCCGGTCTCTACCTGGGCGACACCCTCACCCTCAACGAGCAGTGGCAAGTACTCGGTTCGTTGCGCTACGACAACTGGCGCGCCGAAACCCGCCAGCGCGGCCAGGCGACGATCAGCAGTACCGACGGTGCCGTCAGCGGTCGGGTTGGCGCCGTGTTCAAGCCGTTGCCCAACGGCAGCATCTATGTGTCCTACAGCGAGGCGGCGCAGCCCTCGGCGCTGGGCGCGTCCACCAACAACCAGATCTACGGCGCGGCCAGCACCAGCAATTACAGCCCGGCCAAATCCAAGACCTATGAACTGGGCACCAAGTGGGACATCGCCCATGACATGCTCAACGTCACGGCGGCGATCTTCCGCACCGAACTGGACAACGCCTGGGAATACCAGGACGGCGAATCCGCCCCGGTACGCGCCCTGCCCGCCAAGCGCGTCGACGGCATCGAGTTGGGCTTGCAAGGCAATATCACCCCGCGCTGGACCGCCTACAGCGGTTTCTCGGCCC
Organism: Pseudomonas sp. DR208; assembly: GCF_019823005.1. Classification (NCBI taxonomy): domain Bacteria; kingdom Pseudomonadati; phylum Pseudomonadota; class Gammaproteobacteria; order Pseudomonadales; family Pseudomonadaceae; genus Pseudomonas; species Pseudomonas sp. DR208. The sequence goes on along the minus strand of NZ_CP081944.1, from coordinate 1,710,413 downwards.
TCAAGAGCACCCAGACCAAAGGCATCAACAAAGGCGCCGAAGCCAAGAACGTCCCGGACCTGACCGCCAACCTGTGGACCACCTACGCCGTCACCGACGCCCTGAGCCTCAGCTACGGCGAGCAATACGTGGGCCGGCGCCGCTACACCGACAACAAATACGTCGGCGGGTTGAACAACAACAGCAGCTACGCCAACGGCCCGTCCGGGGTCTACGCGATCTACACCCGAGACCACGAAAAAGCCCCCGGCTACTGGCTGAGCAACCTGGCCGCGCAATACAAGGTGAACAAGGACACCACGGTCAACCTCAACCTCAACAACGTGTTCAACACGTTCTATTACAGCCAGGTCGGCGCGTCCCTCGATGGCTTCCAGCTCTACGGCATTCCGGGCGCCGGGCGCACCCTCACTGCCAGCGTCGACTATGAGTTCTGAACCGTGCTGGTCGAGATCCCGGCACTGCTCAACGCCTGCGAAGTCGACACCTGCCTGGCCGCCTTGCCTCACAACCCCTTGCGGCGCTGTAGCAATGCCTGATGCGCCGCCTTCACCTGGAGTTCCTGCCATGTTGAAACCCCGTAATGTCCTCAAGCTGTGCGTGCTGTTCGCCGCGCTGGTCCTCGGCCATGCCGAAACCGCTGCCGCCCATGAAGTCACCGATGTGCTGGGGCGCAAGGTCGACGTGGCGGACAACGTCAAGCGCGTGGTCCTCGGTGAAGGCCGCTTGATTTCGGCGTTTGCCCTGTTGGACCGCGATGCGCCGTTCCAGCGCATCGTCGGTTGGCAGAACGATTTGAAGCTGCTGGACCAGCACACCTATAACGCCTACGTGGCGAAATTTCCCAGCGTGAAAGACATCCCGCTGATCGGCCAGGCGTCGGAACAAAGCGTCAGCGCCGAGGAAATCCTCTCGCTCAAACCCGACCTGGCGGTGTTCAGCATTTCCGGCCACGGCCCGACCGAACACAGCCCGGTCGCCGATGTGCTGGCCAAGGCGGGCATCCCGGTGCTGTTCGTCGACTTTCGCATCAACCCGGTGCAAGGCACCCACACCAGCATGAACGCGCTGGGCCAGGCGCTGGGGCGCGAAGCCCAGGCCAAGGCCTTCCTGGACTTCTATGACCAGCACCTCAAGGTCATCACCGACGCGGTCGCCACCTTGCCGGCCGGCCCGCGTCCGAGCGTGTTCCTCGAACTGCTGGCCGGCGCCTGGCAAGCGCCGGGGCACACCACGGGCAAGAGTGGCATGGGGGAAGTGATCAAGCTGGTGGGCGGGCGCAACATCGCCGCCGATGTGGTGCCGGGGGCACTGGGGGATATCAGCGTGGAATACGCCTTGAAAGCGGACCCGGATATTTATGTCGCCACCGGTAACCACAAGCCGGGGCTGATCCTGGGTGCCGGCGTGAGCCATGACGAGGCGCGTGAAGCCTTTGACCGCGTATTGGCGCGCCCCGAGTTCGCCAACCTGCGTGCCATCCGCGCAGGCAATGCCCACGGTCTGTGGCATGACTTCTACAACTCGCCGTACAACCTGCTGGCGATTGAGTCGCTGGCCAAGTGGGTGCATCCGCACTTGTTCGCCAAGCTGGACCCGCAGGCGACCATGGAACAGATCAACCAGCAATTCCTGGGGATGCCGTTGCAGGGTGCCTATTGGATCGACACCTCTAAATGACCACGCAAACCCTCGACCTCGCCTCAGCCACCCACGGCTATCGCCGCCTGCTGGCGCGGCGTGCCTGGCTATTGGCGCTACTGGGCATGGCGCTGGTGTGCGCCCTGCTGGTGGACCTGGCCAGCGGCCCGTCCGGCATGGGCCTGCTGGCCTTGCTTGACGGGATTGCGCACCCGTCCCACCTCAGCGCCACCGACCAGGTGATCATCTGGAACGTGCGCCTGCCCTACGCGTTGATGGCGGTGCTGGTGGGCTGTGCGTTGTCGCTGGCCGGGGCGGAGATGCAGGCGATCTTGAACAACCCGCTGGCCAGCCCGTTTACCTTGGGCGTGTCGTCGGCGGCGGCGCTGGGGGCATCCCTGGTGATTGTGTTCCCGGTGACGACCTTGTGGGTGTCGGCCAATACGGCGATTTCCATTTCGGCGTTCATCTTCGCCGCCGCCTCGGTGTTTTTGCTGCAAGCCATGTCGCGCCTGCGGGGCGCCGGCGTAGAGAGCCTGGTGCTGTTCGGCATCGCCCTGGTATTCAGTTGCAACGCGGTGGTGGCTTTGTTGCAACTGGTGGCCACCGAGGATGTGCTGCAACAACTGGTGTTCTGGACCCTGGGCAGCGTGACCCGGGCCAACTGGGACAAGCTCGGTATCCTGGCCCTGGTGGTCGCGGTGGTGTTGCCGTTTTCCTTCGCCGCCGCACCGCACCTGACCTTGCTGCGCATGGGCGAAGACCGCGCGCAAAGCTTCGGCGTGGACGTCAAGCGTCTGCGGTTTTTCTCGTTGATGCGCATCAGCCTGTTGTCGGCTACCGCCGTGGCGTTCGTCGGCACCATCGGCTTTATCGGCCTGGTGGGTCCGCATATCGCGCGGATCCTGGTCGGTGAAGACCAGCGCTTCCTGCTGCCGGCCAGCGCCCTGACCGGCGCGCTGTTGCTGGCGCTGTCGTCGATTGCCAGCAAGCTGATCATGCCCGGTATGAGCGTGCCGGTGGGCATCGTCACGGCGTTGGTGGGCGTGCCGATTTTCGTGATGCTGGTGTTCAAGCGCGGGAGGCAGTTATGAGCGAAGGGTTAAGCGTGCACAACGCCAATGTAAGTTATGGCCGCTGGCAGATCGTGCATGACCTGAGCCTGCCGACCTTGCCCCACGGCAGCCTGACCGCCCTGATCGGCCCCAACGGCGCCGGCAAGTCCACCTTGCTGCGCGCCGTGGCCGGGCTGGAAAAGATGCACGGCGTCGTACGACTGGATGACCTCGACCTGTCAGCCATGTCCGTGGCCGAGCGCGCCAGGCGTGTGACCTACATGCCGCAGAACCTGCCACCGGGCCTGAGCCTCAGCGTAATGGAGAGCGTGATTGCCGCGTTGCGCGTCACCCCTGTGGACGGCCTTCCATTGTCCAACGACGCTTGCCTGCGCGAAGCCTTCGAGGCATTGCAGCGCATTGGCATCACGCACTTGGCCGATCAGTGGTTAAACACGCTGTCGGGCGGTCAACGCCAACTGGTCAGCCTCGCACAACTGATTGCACGGCGCCCCCAAGTGATGCTGCTGGACGAACCCACCAGCGCCCTCGACCTCAATTACCAATTGAAAGTCATGGAGTGCGTGCGTGGGCTGGTGCGCGAACACAACCTGATCGCCGTGGTGGTGTTGCACGACATCAACCTTGCCGCACGTTTTGCCGACCATATTGCCGTGCTGCGCCAGGGTCGCTTGTACGCCAGTGGCGCAGCAAACGAGGTGCTCAATCCGCTGTTGTTTGCCGAGGTGTATCGCGTGCGGGCGCGCATCGAGCGCTGTTCAGAGCAGTCGCTGCAGGTGTTGGTGGATGGCGCTTTTTGATTTGCTTCTAAGGGTATGCGCAAATGTTTCATTGAATTTTCGCACGCCCAACATTACCTATACCTACAGGCATCCGTTCAAGCATCACCACTTTTGGAGAGCTTCATGATCGACCTGTATTACTGGACCACCCCCAACGGCCACAAAATATCGTTGTTCCTGGAAGAAGCCGGCCTGCCCTACAAGGTGCACCCGATCAACATCGGCCAGGGTGAACAGTTCAAGCCTGACTTCCTGAAGATCGCTCCCAACAACCGCATCCCGGCCATCGTCGACCAGACCCCGACCGACGGCGGTGCACCGATTTCCCTGTTTGAGTCCGGCGCGATCCTGTTGTACCTCGCGGAAAAAACCGGCCAGTTCATTCCAAAAGACCTGCGCGGTCGCCAGGAAGTACTGCAATGGCTGTTCTGGCAAATGGGCGGCTTGGGCCCGATGGCGGGGCAGAATCATCACTTCAGCCAGTTCGCCCCGTAGAAAATCCCCTACGCGATCAAACGCTACGTGGATGAAACCGCACGCCTCTACGGGGTGCTCGACCGGCGCCTGGCGGACCGTGCGTTCGTGGCCGGCGAGGACTACAGCATTGCCGACATGGCGATCTACCCCTGGATTGTTTCCCACAAATGGCAAAGCCAGCGCCTGGAAGATTTCCCACACCTGCATCGCTGGTTCAACAGCATCAAGGAACGGCCGGCGACGGTCCGGGCGTATGAGCTGGTGCAGAAAGTCAACCCGCCCAAGTCTTGATACGCAATTCCTGAAAATAAGGCATGGCTCCCGCTTGCGTCGTTTCGCCGCGCTCACTAACGTAGCGCCTTTACTGACGCTACCCCCCGCAGGAGCTTTGCCATGGCCTCGCCAGCCCTCTCACATTTTCTTCCCCGGTTCGGCGTTGCCGCGGCAGTGGCCAGTGCGTTAAGCCTGGCCGGTTGCCAGCTCCAGAGCACCCAGGACACCCTGCCGCCGGTTGCCGGCGTACAGCCGATCAAAGGCCTCGCGCAGAATGTATCGGTACGCCGCAATGCCCAGGGCATGCCGCTGATCGAAAGCAACACCTTCCATGACGCGCTGTTCAGCCTCGGTTACGTGCATGCCAGTGATCGCATCACCCAGATGGTCACCCTGCGCCTGCTGGCCCAGGGCCGCCTGGCGGAAATGTCCGGGCCTGAAGTGCTGGATGTCGACCGCTTCATGCGCGCGGTCAACCTGAAAAAAAGCGCCGGCGAGCTGTACAACGCCTCCAGCCCGCGTCTCAAGCGCTTCTTTGAAGTGTATGCGCGTGGCGTCAACGCCTACCTGTTCCGCTACCGCGACAAGCTGCCGCCGGACCTGGCCCGGACCGGCTACAAGCCCGAGTACTGGAAGCCGGAAGATTCGGCGCTGCTGTTCTGCCTGCTGAATTTCAGCGAGTCGGCCAACCTGCAGGAAGAGATTTCGTCGCTGGTGCTGGCGCAGAAAGTCGGCGTCGACAAACTCGCCTGGCTCACCCCAAGCGCGCCGGATGAAGCGATCCCGCTGGCCGAGGCCGAAAAACTCAAGGGCGTGAACCTGGGCCAGATCACCGGCCTGGCCGGGCTGGACGCGGTCAGCCAGCAACTGGGCAGCCTCAACGCCCTGGCGGTCACCACCTCAAGCAACTGGGCGATCGGCCCACAGCGCAGCCGCAGCGGTAAAAGCCTGCTGGCGGGCGACCTCGCCGCCCAGCCGCAGGCACCGTCGCCGTGGAGCTACGTGCAGATCCGCGCACCGAAATACCAGGCCGCCGGCGCTTCGATTGCCGGCCTGCCGACGCTGCTGTCCGGCTTCAACGGCAAAGTCGCGTGGAGCATGAGCACGGTCAAGGGCGACACCCAAGACCTGTTCCTTGAAAAAGTCAGACGCCAGGGCAGCGCGCTGTATTACGAGAACAACGGCAAATGGCTGCCGGCGGGCGTGCGTAACGAAACCTTCTTCGTCAAAGGCCAGCGCTCGATCCGCGAAGTGGTGTACGAAACCCGTCACGGCGCCCTGCTCAACAGCAGCCAGGCGCTGACAAGCGGTCTGGGCCTGGCCCTGCAAACCGCCGACTTCAAGGACGACAAGAGCCTGGATGCGTTCTTCGACCTGTCCCGCGCGCAAACCATCGGCAAAGCCTCGGACGCGACCCGGGAAATCCGTGCCATCGCGTTGAACATGATCTTCGCCGACGCCGGCAGCATTGGCTGGCAAGTCACCGGCCGTTTCCCCAACCGCCGCGAAGGCGAAGGTTTGCTGCCGTCGCCGGGCTGGGACACGCGGTTTGACTGGGATGGCTACGCCGACGCCATGCTGCATCCCTATGACCAGGACCCGGCCCAAGGCTGGATCGGCACCGCCAACCAGCGCACCGCGCCGCGTGGCTATGGCATGCAACTGTCCAATTCCTGGGATGCCCCGGAGCGCAGCGAGCGCCTGGCGCAACTGGCCAATGCCGGCAAGCATGACAGCCGCAGCCTGATCGCCATGCAGTACGATCAGACCACCACCTTCGCCGCCAAACTCAAGAGCATGTTCCAGGCGCCGGGCATGGCCCAGCCGCTGAAACAGGCGATTGACGCACTGCCGGCGGCGGAACAGGCCAAGGCGCGTGAAGCGCTGGGTCGCCTGATGGCCTTCGACGGTCGCCTGGTGTCGACCTCCGCAGACGCTGCGCTCTATGAACTGTTCCTGCAGGAAAGCACCAAACAGATCTTCCTCGACGAGCTGGGTCCGGAAAACAGCGCCAGCTGGAAAGCCTTTGTCAGCAACGCCAGCCTGTCCTATGCCGCCCAGGCCGATCATTTGCTGGGCCGCGAAGACAGCCCGTTCTGGGATGACGTGCGTACGCCGCAGAAAGAAGACAAACCGGCGATTCTCGCCCGCAGCCTGGCCGCCGCGATCAGCGCCGGCGACAGTCAGCTGGGCGCCGACCACAAGGCCTGGCAGTGGGGCAAACTGCACACCACCACCTGGAAAAACGCCAATGGCCAGGTGATTCGTGGCCCACTGGCCTCCGGTGGCGACCACAACACCTTGAACCCGGCGCCCTACAACTGGGGACAGGACTTCGCCACCACCCAGGTGACCGCGCTGCGCCTGATCGTCGATTTCGGCCAGGTGGAACCGATGATGGGCCAGGGTGGCATCGGCCAGTCCGGCAACCCGGCCAGCCCGAACTATGCCAATGGCATCGACCCGTCGCTCAAGGCGCAATACCTGAGCTTCCCGATGCAGCCGCAGAACTTCGAGAAGGTGTACGGGAAGGCCAGGTTGACCCTGACACCCGGCAAGTAACCCGGCTTTCCTGAAAAACCTGGATCTAATGTGAGAGGGGGCTTGCCCCCGATTGCGGTGGGTCAGTTGCACCTTGGCTAGCTGATACACCGCTATCGGGGGCAAGCCCCCTCTCACATTTGGACTGCATGCATTCAGATAGAACTTCCCAGCCCACACCCGCCTCATAAGTAACAAGCCCACCTCCCCCGGTCACCCCATGGACCTTGTCATCGCCCGCCCCGAAGGCCTCTACTGCCCCGCCGGAGATTTCTATATCGACCCCTGGCGCCCGGTGGAACGCTCGGTCATCACCCACGCCCATGGCGACCACGCCCGCACCGGCAACCAGCACTATCTGGCGGCGGCCCCCGGCGAAGGCATCCTGCGCTCCAGGCTGGGCCAGGACATCAACCTGCAAACCCTGGCCTACGGTGAGCCACTGGTGCACCACGGCGTCACCTTGAGTTTCCACCCGGCCGGGCATGTGCTCGGCTCGGCTCAGGTGCGCCTGGAATACCAGGGCGAAGTCTGGGTCGCGTCCGGCGACTACAAGGTCGAGCCCGACGGCACTTGCGCGCCGTTCGAGCCGGTGCGCTGCCACACCTTTATCACTGAATCCACCTTCGGCCTGCCGATCTACCGCTGGCAGCCCCAGGCGCAGATCTTCGCCGGGATCAACGACTGGTGGCAGGCCAACATCGCCGCCGGCAAAGCCAGCGTGTTGTTCTGTTATTCATTCGGCAAGGCCCAGCGTATCCTGCATGGCATTGACGCCAGCATCGGGCCCATCCTCAGCCACGGCGCGGTCGAACCGTTGAACCGGGTGTACCGCGAGGCCGGCATCCATATCCCTGAAACCCTCTACGCCGGCGACTTCAACAAGACCGACCCATTGCTGCGCCAAGCCTTGATCATCGCCCCGCCCTCCGCCGGCGGCAGCAGTTGGATCAAGCGCTTCGGCGACTACAGCGACGCCTTCGCCAGTGGCTGGATGCGCCTGCGCGGCACCCGACGGCGGCGTGGAGTCGACCGGGGCTTTGTGCTCTCGGACCACGCCGATTGGCCCGGCCTGTTGTGGGCCATCGAGCAGACCGGCGCCGAGCGGGTGATGGTCACCCACGGTTCTGTCGGCGTGTTGGTGCGCCATCTGCGGGAAAAAGGCCTGGATGCCCAGGGCTTCACCACCGAATACGGCGATGACGAAGAAGAGGCCGGTGCATGAAGGCCTTTGCCGAGCTATACGCGAATCTCGACGCCACCACTTCCAGCAACGCCAAGCTGGCTGCGTTGCAAGCCTACTTCCGGGATGCCGCGCCAGAAGATGCCGCCTGGGCCGTGTATTTCCTGTCCGGCGGACGGCCACGGCAACTGGTGCCGACGCGCCTGCTGCGGGACATGGCCACAGAAGCGTCCGGCATCGAGCCGTGGCTGTTCGAGGAAAGCTACCAGTCAGTGGGTGACCTGGCGGAGACCATTTCCCTGCTGCTGCCGGAATCTACCTACACCTCGGAGGACGGCCTGGCCGTATGGCTGGAGGAAAAACTCCTGCCATTGCGCGGCTTGCCTCCCCTGGAATTGGCTGAGCGCCTGCCGGCGTTGTGGGCGCAACTGGATCAACCCAGCTTGATGGTGTGCATCAAATTGATCACCGGCAGCTTTCGCGTCGGCGTGTCCAAGTTGCTGGTTACCCGTGCCCTCGCCGCCATGGCCGATCTCGACAGCAAGCGTGTGGCGCAGCGGTTGGTGGGCTACACCGACCTGTCCAATCGTCCGACCGCTGAGGGCTACCTCAAGCTGATCGCTGCCGAATCGTCCGACGAGCATGCACAACGGGGCGGCCAGCCTTATCCGTTTTTCCTGGCTCATGGCTTGGCGCAACCGGTGGAGCAGTTCGACGCGCTGCTCGGTGCCCCCACCGACTGGCAGGTGGAATGGAAATGGGATGGCATCCGCGCACAATTGGTCAAGCGCGACGGGCGCCTGTGGGTCTGGTCCCGTGGCGAAGAGCTGGTCACCGAACGTTTTCCCGAACTTCACAGCCTGGTGAGTGGGTTACCGGACGGCACTGTGATCGACGGCGAGATCGTGGTGTGGAAGGACGCAGTGCAACCCTTCGCCCTGCTGCAACAACGGATCGGCCGCAAGACTTTGAGCAAGAAAGTGCTGGAGGATGCGCCGGTGGCGGTCCTGGCCTATGACCTGCTGGAACATCAGGGCGACGACTGGCGCAACCATACCCAGGCCGAACGCCGCGCTCAGCTTGAGCAGGTGGTCACCCAGTGCAACCAACCGGTATTGCTCGCCTCACCGTTGCTGACCGCAACCACCTGGCAAGCGCTGGCCGAACAACGCGAAGCTTCGCGCAGCCTGGGCGTGGAAGGCATGATGCTCAAGGCCCGCGATGGCCTGTACGGCGTCGGCCGCACCAAGGACATGGGCGTGTGGTGGAAGTGGAAGGTCGACCCGTTCAGCGTCGACGCGGTGTTGATCTACGCCCAGCGCGGCCACGGCCGGCGCGCCAGCCTCTACAGCGACTACACCTTCGCGGTGTGGGACGGCCCGCCCGGCAGCGAACGCACGCTGGTGCCCTTTGCCAAGGCCTACTCCGGGCTGACCGATGAAGAAATGCGCAAGGTCGACGCGATTGTGCGCAAAACCACCGTAGAGAAATTCGGCCCGGTGAGCAGTGTCACGCCCAGTATGGTGTTTGAGCTGGGGTTCGAGGGCATTGCCTTGTCCAAGCGGCACAAGAGCGGGATTGCGGTGCGGTTTCCGCGGATGTTGCGCTGGCGGCAGGATAAGGCGGTGGATGAGGCCGACAACCTTGCCACCCTGCAAGACCTGCTGACCTGACACCGATCAACAGGTGGGAGGGGGCAAGCCCCCTCCAACATCTGAATTTCTTTATGACTCGAAATGGTGCGCTCATTTTTCTGCGCCCATTTTCGGGCATCTCCTACACTCAGATCTCCCTTGTCCCACCTTTTAAAACGCTCATTCGGAACTATGGTGCAGAAATTGCTACTTGTGATCCGTCTGACACCGTTCAGTAACAGTCCTAAACGCGCCACAAGCGCTTATCTTGGTTTCCAGGGATTACATAATGAAAAAAGCATTGCTGACCCTTTCTGCACTGGCTATGTGCATGGCCGCAGGTTCCGCCTTGGCCAAGGAATACAAGGAACTGCGTTTTGGTGTCGATCCGTCCTACGCGCCATTCGAATCCAAGGCAGCGGACGGCAGCCTGGTGGGCTTCGATATCGACCTGGGCAATGCGATCTGCGCCGAGCTGAAAGTGAAGTGCAAGTGGGTCGAAAGCGATTTCGACGGCATGATTCCAGGCCTGAAAGCCAACAAGTTCGACGGCGTGATTTCGTCCATGACCGTGACCCCGGTGCGTGAAAAGGCCATCGACTTCTCCAGCGAACTGTTCTCTGGCCCGACCTCGCTGGTGTTCAAGAAAGGCGCGGGCTACTCGACACCTGAGTCTCTCAAGGGCAAGTCCGTAGGCTACGAGCAGGGCACCATCCAGGAAGCCTACGCCAAGGCCGTGCTGGATAAAGCCGGTGTGACCACCAAGGCCTACGCCAACCAGGACCAGGTGTACGCCGACCTGACCTCCGGCCGTCTCGACGCCTCCGTGCAGGACATGCTGCAAGCCGAACTGGGCTTCCTGAAGTCGCCGGCCGGTGCCGGTTACGAAGTCAGCGCGGCCATCGACGACCCTTTGCTGCCGTCGAAAACCGCCATCGGTATCAAAAAAGGTAACACTGAACTGAAGGCGCTTTTGGATAAAGGTATCAAAGCGTTACACGATGATGGCACCTACGCCACCATCCAGAAGAAACACTTTGGCGATCTGAACCTGTACAGCGGCAAATAATGCCTGGAGCGCCCTTCCCTGGGAGGGGCGCTTTTTTATCGCCATAGGTCCTGATTTATGTTCGAAGAACTGTTGCAAACCCTCGGGTTGAGCGCGCTCAGCCTGAAGGGTTTCGGCCCGCTGTTGCTGCAAGGCACCTGGATGACCATCAAGTTGTCGGTGCTGTCCCTGGCCGTCAGCGTGGTGCTGGGCCTGCTCGGCGCCAGCGCCAAACTTTCCAGCCTGCCCTTCCTGCGCATCCCCGCCCAGCTCTACACCACCCTGATTCGCGGCGTGCCCGACCTGGTGCTGATGCTGCTGATTTTCTACAGCCTGCAAACCTGGCTTACCGGCCTGACCGACTTCATGGAATGGGAATACATCGAGATCGACCCGTTCAGCGCCGGGGTGATCACCCTGGGCTTTATCTACGGGGCGTATTTCACCGAGACTTTTCGCGGCGCGATCCTCGCGGTGCCCCGTGGCCAGCTGGAAGCCGCTACCGCCTATGGGCTCAAGCGCGGGCAGCGGTTTCGCTACGTGACCTTCCCGCAAATGATGCGCTTTGCCCTGCCGGGTATCGGCAATAACTGGATGGTGATGCTCAAGGCCACGGCCCTGGTGTCGATCATCGGCCTGGCCGACCTGGTCAAGGCCGCCCAGGATGCCGGCAAGAGCACCTACCAACTGTTCTACTTCCTGGTCCTCGCCGCGTTGATCTACCTGTTGATCACCAGCGCGTCCAACTTCGTCTTGCGCCGCCTTGAACGTCGCTACTCCGCTGGCGCCCGGGAGGCCGTGCGATGATCGAACTCTTGCAGGAATACTGGCGCCCTTTCCTTTATAGCGACGGCCAGCACATCACCGGCCTGGCCATGACGATGTGGTTGCTCAGCGCCGCCCTGGTCATCGGCTTCCTGGTGTCAATCCCGCTGTCCATTGCCCGCGTGTCGCGCAAGCGCCTGATTCGCTGGCCGGTGCAGTTCTATACCTACCTGTTCCGGGGCACGCCGCTCTATATCCAGTTGCTGATCTGCTACACCGGCATCTACAGCCTCGCCGCCGTGCGCGAACAACCGTTGCTGGATGCGTTCTTTCGCGACGCGATGAACTGCACCATCCTGGCCTTCGCCCTCAACACCTGCGCCTACACCACGGAGATTTTCGCCGGGGCGATCCGCAGCATGGCCCATGGCGAAGTCGAGGCGGCCAAAGCCTACGGCCTCAGCGGCTGGAAGCTCTATGCCTACGTGATCATGCCGTCGGCGTTGCGTCGCTCGCTGCCCTACTACAGTAATGAAGTGATTTTGATGCTGCACTCGACCACGGTGGCCTTCACCGCAACGATTCCAGACATCCTCAAAGTGGCGCGGGATGCCAACTCGGCCACCTTCATGACCTTTCAATCATTCGGTATCGCTGCGCTGATCTACCTGACCGTGACCTTTGCCCTGGTCGGTCTGTTTCGTTTGGCGGAGCGCCGTTGGCTGGCCTTTCTCGGGCCGAGCCATTAAGGAGCGTTCATGCGGCATCAGATTCATGAGTTGATCGCGCCGGTGCCCGGCACGGCGCGGCAGATTCACAGTTTTCACTTCGGCCCGGAGCAGGCCGAGGGCAAGATTTACATCCAGTCATCGCTGCATGCCGATGAACTGCCGGGCATGCTGGTGGCCTGGCACCTCAAGGTGAAGTTGGCGAAATTGGCCGCCGCCGGTCGCCTGCGCAGTGAAATCGTGCTGGTGCCCATCGCCAACCCGGTCGGCCTGGAACAGGTGTTGATGGACATCCCGCTGGGCCGCTACGAACTGGAAAGCGGGCAGAACTTCAATCGCCGGTTTGTCGACCTCGGTGAAGCGGTGGGTGACCAGGTCGAGGAGTTACTCGGGGATGATCCCCGGCACAACGTCGAACGGATCCGCAGCGCGCTGTCCACCGCCCTCGCAGAGCAAAGCGCCGACACCCAACTGCAGTCCCAGCGCCTGGTACTGCAACGCCTGGCCTGCGACGCCGATATGGTGCTGGACCTGCATTGCGACTTCGAAGCCGTGGCGCACCTGTACACCACGCCCGAGGCCTGGCCGCAGGTGGAACCCTTGGCGCGCTATATCGGCTCGGAGGCGAATCTGCTCGCCACCGACTCCGGCGGGCAATCCTTCGACGAGTGCTTCACCCTGGTGTGGTGGCAGTTACAGCAACGCTTTGGCGAGCGCTTCCCGATCCCCATGGGCAGCTTTTCGGTGACCGTCGAGCTGCGCGGCCAAGGCGACGTCAACCATGGCCTGGCGGCGCTCGACTGCCAGGCGATCATCGATTACCTGATTCACTTCGGTGCCATTGCCGGCGATGTCGCACCGCTGCCGGACCTGCCCTACCCCGCCACGCCACTGGCCGGCGTTGAACCGGTGGCGACGCCGGTGGGCGGCCTGCTGGTGTTCAGCGCCCTGCCCGGTGAATACCTGGAAGCCGGGCAACTGATCGCCGAAATCATCGACCCCATTACCGACCGCGTAACGCCCGTGCACTGCCAGAAGGCCGGCCTGCTTTACGCCCGTTCGCTGCGCCGCATGGCCACCGCCGGGATGGTCATCGGCCATGTCGCAGGCTTAGAGGCCTACCGCAGCGGCTACCTACTTTCGCCTTGAGGATGCACGCCCCATGTACAAATTGACCGTTGAAGGCCTGCATAAAAGCTATGGCGACAATGAGGTGCTCAAAGGTGTGTCGCTCAAGGCCAGGACCGGTGACGTGATCAGCCTGATCGGCGCCAGTGGCTCGGGCAAGAGCACTTTTTTGCGCTGCATCAACTTCCTGGAAACCCCCAACGACGGCGCGATGACCCTCGACGGCCAGCCGATCCGCATGGTCAGCGACCGCCACGGCATGCGCGTGGCCGATGACGCCGAATTGCAGCGCCTGCGTACGCGCCTGGCCATGGTGTTCCAGCACTTCAACCTGTGGAGCCACATGAGCGTGCTGGAAAACATCACCATGGCTCCGCGCCGGGTGCTGGGTTGCAGCAAGAAGGACGCCGAAGACCGTGCCCGTCGCTACCTCGACAAGGTCGGCCTGCCGGCACGCGTGGCCGATCAATACCCGGCGTTCCTGTCCGGCGGCCAGCAGCAACGCGTCGCCATCGCCCGCGCCCTGGCGATGGAGCCGGAGGTGATGCTGTTCGACGAGCCCACCTCGGCCCTCGACCCGGAGCTGGTGGGCGAAGTGTTGAAGGTGATCCAGGGCCTGGCCGAGGAAGGTCGCACCATGATCATGGTGACCCACGAGATGAGCTTTGCGCGCAAGGTGTCGAGCCAGGTGCTGTTCCTGCACAAGGGCCTGGTGGAAGAGCAAGGCGCGCCGGAGGACGTGCTGGGCAATCCGAAGAGCGAGCGTTTGCAGCAGTTCCTGAGTGGCAATTTGAAGTAAACCTTTGCGCGCTCTGGAAGGTCTGTGGAATAGACCTTCCAGAGTTCCGCCGCCCCATGGCAAAACCCATCGACTTCGCCAAACAGTGGTTTGCCGCCAAAGGCTGGAAGCCGTTCGCTTTTCAGAAAGAGGTGTGGGCGGCGGTCAAGGGCGGCCAGTCGGGGTTGCTGCATGCCAGCACCGGCGCCGGCAAGACCTACGCGCTGTGGTTTGCGGCGCTCAATCGCTTTGCCATCACTCGCCCGCCTGTTGTGGGTAAACGTAAACCACCCGCTGAACCGCTGACGGTGCTGTGGATCACGCCCATGCGTGCCCTGGCGGCCGACACCGCCCGCGCCCTCGAAGCACCGCTTGCAGCCTTGCAGATTCCCTGGAGCATCGGCCTGCGCACCGGCGACACCAGCAGCAGCGAGCGCGCTCGCCAGACCCGTCGCCAGCCGACCGCGCTGGTGACCACCCCGGAAAGCCTGACCCTGATGCTGGCCCGCGCCGACAGCCAGGTGAGCCTGGCGCACCTGCGCATGGTGATCGTGGATGAATGGCATGAATTGATCGGCAACAAGCGCGGCGTGCAGTTGCAATTGGCACTGGCGCGGCTGCGGCGCTGGCATCCGGAACTGATGGTGTGGGGCATTTCGGCGACCTTGGGTAACCAATCCCATGCCTTGGAGGTGTTAGTCCCGCAAGGCGACGGGATCAATGTACAGGGGCAAACGGCCAAAGAGTTAAAGGTCGACACCTTGCTGCCGCCGGTCGCCGAGCGCTTTCCCTGGGCCGGGCATATCGGCTTGAAGATGTTGCCCCAGGTAGTGGCCGAGGTCGAAAGCAGCAGCAGTTGCCTGGTGTTTACCAATACCCGGGCCCAGTCGGAAATCTGGTACCAGGCGTTACTGGACGCCCGGCCCGACTGGGCTGGGGTGATTGCCTTGCACCATGGCTCGCTGTCTCGGGAAACCCGCGACTGGGTGGAACGGGCGTTGAAGGACGGCCAGCTCAAGGCCGTGGTGTGCACCTCCAGCCTGGACCTGGGGGTGGACTTCCTGCCGGTGGAACGGGTGCTGCAGATCGGCTCGGCCAAAGGCGTCGCACGCCTGATGCAACGCGCCGGGCGCTCGGGGCACGCGCCGGGGCGGCCCTCGCGGGTGACGCTGGTGCCGACCCACAGCCTGGAACTGGTGGAAGCGGCGGCGGCCCAGGATGCGATTGCCCAGCGGCGCATCGAAGCGCGGGAATCGCCGCACAAACCGTTGGATGTACTCGTACAACATTTGGTGAGCATGGCGCTGGGCGGTGGCTTCACGCCAGATGCGCTGCTGGCGGAAGTGCGCGGGGCCTGGGCGTACCGTGACCTCACGGACGCAGACTGGGCATGGGCCTTGGGGTTTGTGCGCCATGGCGGCCTGTCGCTGACGGCCTATCCGGATTACCGTCGCGTGGAGCCGGACGAACAGGGCGTCTGGCGTGTCCCCGATGCCCGTCTGGCGCGCCGTCACCGCATGAGCGTGGGCACCATCGTCAGTGACGCGAGCATCCATTTGAAATACTGGAGCAAGGGCGGGGGCGGCAAGAACCTGGGCAGTGTCGAAGAAGGTTTTATTGCGCGGCTCAAGCCCGGGGATGGTTTCCTGTTCGCCGGGCGTCTGCTGGAGCTGGTGCGCGTGGAAAACATGACCGCCTACGTGCGCCGCAGCACCGCCAAAAAAGCCGCCGTGCCGCGCTGGAATGGCGGGCGCATGCCACTTTCCAACGAGCTGGCCCAGGCGGTGGTGGAGCGCTTTGATGCGGCGGCGCACGGGCATTTCAAGGGGCCGGAAATGCAAGCGGTGCAACCGTTGTTACAGACGCAGTTGCGTTGGTCGGGCCTGCCCACACGCGAGCATCTGCTGGCCGAAGCGCTGAAATCGCGGGAAGGCTGGCACCTGTTTCTTTATCCGTTCGCCGGGCGCCAGGTGCACCTGGGGCTGGCGAGTCTGTTGGCGTGGCGGGTGAGCCAGGGGCAGGCGGTGACGTTTTCGATTGCCGTGAATGACTACGGGCTGGAGTTGCTGAGCGCCACGCCTGTGGATTGGCCGGTGTTGTTGAATGACGCGCTGCTGAGTCCTGAGAACCTGCTGGAAGACGTGGCCGCCAGCCTGAATGCCGGGGAGCTGGCGCTGCGCCGCTTTCGCGAGATCGCACGCATCGCCGGGCTGGTGTTCGCCGGCTACCCCGGTGCGCCGAAAAGTACGCGGCAGGTGCAGGCGTCCAGCGGTCTGTTCTTCGAGGTGTTCAAACAGTACGACCCGCAGAACCTGTTGCTGGCTCAGGCTGGGGAAGAAGTCCTGCGCGATGAGTTGGATATTCGTCGGCTGGAAGTGACGTTGCGTCATCTGTCGGCGTTGAAGCTGGACCTGCACCGGATCGAACGGCCGACTCCCCTGGCCTTTCCGCTGCTGGTCGAGCGGATGCGCGAAAGCATGAGTTCGGAAAAACTCTCGGAGCGTATTGCAAGGATGGTCAAGGACCTGGAAAAAGTCGCGGATAACGGGAAGCGCTGATGGTCTGTTCGATAACGCTCGAGGGTGAGCAATTATGGTTGCTGGCAGACAAAGCGATCTACTGGCCTGCGCGCGGGTGCCTGTTGATTGCCGATGCGCACTTTGGCAAGGCCTCGGCGTACCGCAGCCTGGGGCAGCCGGTGCCGCAAGGAACCACCACTGCCAATCTGGAGCGGCTGGACCGGCTGCTCGCGTCGCATGGGTGCGCGCAGGTGATCTTTCTTGGCGACTTCCTGCATGGTCCCGGCTCTCACGCCAGCGGCACCCTGGGCGCCTTGCGGGCCTGGCGCGAGCGCCATCCCGCGCTGGCCCTGACGCTGGTGCGCGGCAATCACGATAAACGCGCCGGTGACCCACCGCTGGACCTGAGGATTGAAGTGGTTGCGGAACCACTGCTGATGGGCCCCTTTGCCCTGCAGCACGAACCTGACGCCCACCCCAGCCACCACGTGCTGGCGGGGCATGTGCATCCGGTGTACCGCTTGCGCGGCAAGGGCCGGCAAAGCCTACGGTTGCCCTGCTTTCAGATCGGGACGCGGGTCAGCTTGTTGCCGGCGTTCGGTGCGTTTACCGGTGGCTTTGCGGTGGAACAGGCCGATGACCACCGACTCTATGTGGTCGGTGATCAGGAGGTGTGGCCAGTGCGCTAGGTATCAGGCGACAGGTGCGGGTGGTGGCTCGTCCGGCAGGGTCGGCTCACCGGGTTCGGCGGGTTGTGGGTAGTCCGGCTCGGGTTGGCCGGGGATGCCGCCCCCGTATGCGGGGTCGGCCATCAGGGACCAGGCCAGAACGCCAATCTGGTTGGGTTCAAGCCGGGCAAGTTCTGCGCTGATTCGCGGGTCGAGCTTCATAAGGTACTCCTCAAGCGTGGCCCGGCACGTTTTACACGCGCCGAGGCAGTACACCTAGATAGAGTCACTTTCTGCAGACTAATTCCCTTAGCGTGTAAGACCTTTCGATCAAGCGCGTGGGAGAGTGACTCCGCGCTGGCCCTGGTACTTGCCGGCACGGTCTTTGTAGGACACTTCACAGGCCTCGTCGGACTGCAGGAACAGCATCTGCGCCACACCTTCGTTGGCGTAGATCTTCGCCGGCAAGGTGGTGGTGTTGGAGAACTCGAGGGTTACGTGGCCTTCCCACTCCGGCTCAAGCGGCGTCACGTTGACGATGATGCCACAACGCGCGTAGGTGCTTTTACCCAGGCAAATAGTCAGCACGTCACGCGGGATACGGAAGAACTCCACGGTGCGCGCCAGGGCGAAGGAGTTGGGCGGGATGATGCACACGTCGCTCTTGATGTCGACGAAGCTCTTTTCGTCGAAGTTCTTCGGATCGACGATCGCCGAGTTGATATTGGTGAACACCTTGAACTCATCGGCGCAGCGCACATCGTAGCCGTAGCTGGAAACACCGTAGGAAATCACCGGGGCATCGCCTTGGCCACGGATCTGGCGCTCGACGAACGGTTCGATCATGCCGTGCTCTTGCGCCATGCGGCGAATCCACTTGTCCGATTTGATGCTCATGGCGGGTGTCCTGAATAGCGAGGTGGAAAAATTCTGTGGGGCATCTTACCGGGGCCGGCGTTGGGGTTCAAAGGCCACGCGGCTTTTCTTGATGAACGCGCCTGCTGCTATCAGCCGCAGCCAGCGGGGCCGGGACCCGCATTGACGTGCAGGGTGACCGGAAATACCACCGCCAGTCACGAAAATGGAGAAACCTTCGGAAATACCATTGGCACGTTCCGGAAAAAGGGTTAAGGTGGCGCCACTGTGCTGCTTGTGTCACTGAGAATCTCTACACGATATGTTGAATTTCGATCCAACCATCTCCAAGAATTTTTCCTGCTCTTTGCACTCAGTCTCGGCCAGGGCTTTTCCTGAGTCGCAGTTAACTTTGTCCAAGGAGATACACCATGTCTAATCGCCAAACTGGTACCGTTAAGTGGTTCAACGATGAAAAAGGCTTCGGCTTCATCACTCCACAATCCGGTGACGACCTGTTCGTTCACTTCAAAGCTATCCAATCCGACGGCTTCAAAAGCCTGAAAGAAGGCCAACAGGTTTCTTTCATCGCTACCCGCGGTCAGAAAGGCATGCAAGCTGAAGAAGTTCAAGTTATCTAACTTGTACTGACTCAGTCAAAAAGACCCCGCCCTTAAAAGCGGGGTTTTTTTATGCCTGGGATTTGACCCTATGCCCCCCTATAAGACTCTGCATAAAACCAATGTGGGAGGGGGCTTGAACTGGTCAAGTAATCTTGGACACCGATTAAGGTTCATGCCGCCAACCTTTCCTTCGCGACCGGCGACCGGTAGTCGTTGTAGCTGTGAGGCCTGCTGATGTTGTAGCGCGAGACATAGCGCTGCACATCTGCCCGGGCCTCATGCTCCAGTTTGTAGCCCGTTTCAGGAACCCACTCGGATTTCAAACTACCAAAGAAACGCTCCATCGGGGCGTTGTCCCAGCACTCGCCTTTACGGCTCATACTTTGCCTAAACCCATGCTTCACAAGCGCGTTTCGGAATTTATGGCTGGTGTACTGGCAACCTTGGTCAGAGTGAAACAACACATCCTCGGGATGGCCGCGTAGCTCAACTGCCATGCGTAGTGCCTCGCAGGTCAGGTTGGCATCCGAAATCATCGAGAACGACCAGCCTACGATCCTGCGAGCGTACAGATCCAGAACGGCGGCGAAGTACATCCAACGCTTGCCGACCTTGATGTACGTTACGTCGCCACACCACACCTGATTAACCGCCGTCACATCAAATTTCCGCTTGAGCACATGCGGCGCCACCAAGGCCTCCACGCCCGGCGACTTGTACTTATGGCGCCTGCGCTGACGACTAGCGATGCCAGCCTCGCGCATCAAATTGCGAGCCATGTAACGTCCGACACGATGTCCTTTGGCTTGCAGCTCCTTGGACAAGGTACGTGCGCCCGCCGACTCTCTCGACGCCTTGTGGTGCCTGACCAGCGCGGCTTTGAGCTTTTCCCGCTCAGGATTTGCTCTGCCCTGGCGCTGGCGCCAGGCATAGAAGCTGCTGCGGTTAACCCCGAACGCCCGGCAACACCTTTTAACGCCGTACTGCTCGTCCAGCTCATCGATCAGCGTGAATGATCTTTGGCGTCCAAAAGCAGGAGAGCACTGGCCTTTTTTAAGATTTCAATGTCCAGGTCTTTCTCCCTGAGCAGGGCTTTGAGTCTCTGGATCTCTCGTTGATCAGCGGTAATTGCCTTGGCTCCCACCGGAGTCGAGCCCAAGCGTTCTTTTTGCACTTGATCGACCCAACGGCGCAGAGCAGTAGGACCAATATCCAGGCTGGCACAGACCTCGGTAACCGGCTGACCTTCATCCAGCACCATGCTGGCAGCCTTGAGCTTGAACTCACTCGAATAAGATTTACGCATATCCAAACACCTCAGATTTGGGCGCTATCATAGCGCCCGATTGAAGTGTCCAAAATCATTAGGCCAGTTCAGCTTGCCCCCGATTGCGGTGTGTCAGTCAATAAAGATTTGACTGAGTCACCGCTATCGGGGGCAAGCCCCCTCCCACATTCAAGCATTAAAGCTGGGTCGTTACTGAAACAACGACTCACTCGACAAGCCATTCTTCTCCAGGATCTCGCGCAAGCGCTTGAGCCCTTCTACCTGGATCTGCCGTACCCGCTCACGGGTCAGGCCGATCTCCAGGCCTACGTCTTCCAGGGTGCTGCTCTCATGGCCACGCAGGCCGAAGCGGCGAATCACCACCTCGCGCTGTTTGTCCGTGAGCTCCGACAACCACTGGTCAATGCTTTGGGACAGATCATCGTCCTGCAACAGCTCGCAAGGATCCGTAGGACGATCATCGGTCAGGGTGTCCAGCAGGGTTTTATCCGAATCCGGACCCAGCGAGACGTCGACCGAAGACACACGCTCGTTGAGGCCCAGCATGCGCTTGACCTCCCCTACCGGTTTTTCCAGCAGGTTGGCGATTTCTTCGGGCGAAGGTTCATGATCGAGTTTTTGAGTAAGCTCACGCGCTGCCCGCAGGTAGACGTTGAGCTCCTTGACCACATGGATCGGCAACCGGATCGTGCGGGTCTGATTCATGATCGCCCGTTCGATGGTCTGGCGAATCCACCAGGTGGCATAGGTCGAAAAGCGGAAACCCCGCTCAGGGTCGAACTTCTCCACCGCCCGGATCAGACCCAGGTTGCCTTCCTCGATCAGGTCCAACAGGGACAGCCCGCGATTGACATAGCGTCGGGCGATTTTCACCACCAGGCGCAGGTTGCTTTCAATCATGCGCTTGCGCCCAGCCGGATCGCCCTTTTGCGACAAACGCGCAAAATGGACTTCTTCTTCGGGGGTCAGCAGAGGGGAAAAGCCGATTTCATTGAGATACAGCTGGGTCGCATCGAGCGCCCGTGTGTAGTCGATGTACTTGTGTTGCTTTAACGCGGTGGAGTTCTTGGATTTGGTGCGAACTGAAGGTACAGCAGGTCCCTCATTCGACATCGATTCCGTAGCGATACCGGTCTCCATCAGGAGAACCTCATCGTCGATGTCAAACTCCGGCGCTTCTTTACTGAGAGCCATTGTTATAGTCCTTTGGTGAGTTCGACCTCAAGCTCAAGCGGCGCCTTTATCCTTGGCAACGCTGGAGCCTGTTCCTTCTACGTGAGGGAACAGGCTGTGCAACATATCAACGACGGGGTAGGAATTGCAGTGGATCTACAGGCTTCCCTTGACGGCGAATCTCAAAGTGCAGTTTCACCCGGTCTGTACCAGTTGACCCCATTTCGGCAATTGTCTGTCCGACTTTGACCTGCTGCCCCTCCCGAACCAACAGCCTGCGGTTGTGACCGTAAGCACTGACGTAGGTATCGCTGTGTTTGATGATGACCAGCTCGCCGTAGCCCCGTAAACCACTCCCGGCGTACACCACTGTCCCATCAGACGCAGCTAAAACAGGCTGTCCCAAATCTCCGGCGATATCAATGCCTTTATTCAAACTACCGTTTGAAGAGAATTTTCCAATCAGCACTCCGTTTGAGGGCCATCCCCAACCGGTCGGTGCAGGCCCGGCAGGTGGCAGCGGCGCGGGTGCCGGCTTGCTTGCAGGAGCGGGCGCGGCGGTGCCTGCAGGCCGGGTAATGATGGTGGTTTTGCTGGAGGACGACGGCGAAGATCCGGTGTTTGTCACAACTGTCGTAGGCGCAGAACCGGTGCGGCCGTCGAAACGAATCGTCTGACCGGGATGTATCGTGTAGGGCACGGGAATATTGTTACGAGCTGCGAGCGCCTTGTAGTCCCAGCCATACCGGAAAGCAATCGAGAACAATGTATCGCCTTTGCGCACCACGTATTGCCCGGTGGTCACCGTCGGCTTTTGCGGGACGGCATTGTTACGGTCAACCACCCGTGCACCGCTGCTTGGCGAGCTGGAGCAGCCGACCAGCACGGAACTGAAGACGAGGCCAAGCACCAGTCGATGAAAGCTTGTTTTACTCATACGCTGCGCAAGACCTGTGAGACTCACCCGCCGCTCCCTTTGTGGTGGCTGAACATGAATGCCTGTATCAGGCTTGAAATATGACGCAAGTATAACTGGGCATTGGAGTTTTACCGGCACACGACGGAAACGAAACATTCATCGCGTTTAATTCCGACTCCCGATCATGTTGACTCGATGGACCCCGCCGTAAGACACATCCCCGCCAACAGAATTCACTGCCCGCGAACAAATGATCAGGCCAGCGGCCCATTGAGCAACGGCACAAAACGCACGGCCCCCAGCACATGCCGGGAAAAGCCTTCGTCCTCACGGATAATGAGCATCAATTGTTGCACTTCGCCGGATCCCACCGGGATCACCAGGCGTCCGCCTGGGGCAAGTTGATCGAGCAACGCTTGCGGGATATCGGTGGCCACAGCGGTGACGATGATGCCGTTGTACGGCGCCAGCGCCGGCCAGCCTTCCCAGCCGTCACCCCAGCGGAATACCACGTTGCGCAGGTTCAACTCCACCAGACGCTCCTTGGCCCGGTCTTGCAGCACCTTGATGCGCTCGACCGAGAACACCCGCTCCACCAGTTGCGCCAGCACGGCGGTCTGGTAGCCGGAGCCGGTGCCGATTTCCAGCACCTTGTCCAACGGCCCCGCCGCCAGCAGCAGCTCGCTCATGCGCGCCACCATGTACGGTTGGGAGATGGTCTGGTTATGGCCGATGGGCAACGCTGTGTCTTCGTAGGCTCGGTGAGCCAGGGCTTCATCGACAAACAGATGGCGAGGCGTACGCCGGATCACTTCCAGCACTTGGGCGTTGGACAACCCTTCTTCGTACAGGCGCTGGATCAGGCGTTCGCGGGTACGCTGGGACGTCATCCCGATGCCCCGACGCAGCAAGTCGTCTTGTTCACGGCCCATCAGCGCAGCCCCTCCAGCCAGCCATCGAGACCACTGAAGGCATCACTGAAGGTGCGATCAAATTGCAATGGGGTAATCGACACATAGCCTTGCATCACCGCATGAAAGTCCGTGCCTTCACCGCCATCTTCGGCATCACCCGCTGCGGCAATCCAATAGCCTTCCTTGCCACGCGGGTCGACCACCTTCAACGGCGCCGCCGCACGGGCACGATGGCCCAGGCGCGTCAGCTTGATACCGCGAATATGATCAAGGGGCAGGTTGGGAATATTGACGTTGAGCACCGTACGCGGTGGCAGATCCAGAGAGCCATGGGCCTCCACCAGCTTGCGCGCAAAATGCGCAGCGGTTGCCAGGTTATCCAGTTGCCGCGAGGCAAACGAAAAGGCGAACCCAGTACGACCCAGGAAGCGCCCCTCAAGGGCCGCCGCCACGGTCCCGGAATACAGCACATCATCCCCCAGGTTTGCACCCAGGTTGATGCCCGACACCACCAGGTCCGGCGCCTGCTCCAGCAGACTGTTGATTGCCAGGTGGACGCAGTCGGTAGGCGTGCCGTTCACACTGATAAAGCCATTGGCCAGGACTTGCGGGTGCAGCGGACGGTCGAGCGTCAACGAACTGCTGGCGCCACTCTTGTCCTGGTCGGGGGCAACCACCACGCACTCGGCATAATCCTGCAGCGCAGCATAAAGCGCGGCAAGACCGGGTGCGGTGGCACCGTCATCGTTTGATATCAGAATACGCATGGGTTGTCCGTCTGCCCCACCGGCACCAGATCAACAAGCTCGCGCACCAACACAGTGGCGAAGCATCCGGCCGGCAGGACGAATTCCAATTGCAGAATGTCCAGCGAGGGATAATGCCACGTCAAACCGCCAATGGGCAGTCGAAGAATGCGACGTTCCTGGCTCATGCCGGCATTCACCAGCCAATCTCGCAGGTCGGCTTCACCAGCGGCAACCGCCTGTTCCAGCTCGAAGGTTGCACCACTGGCCGGCGAGTCGCCCTCGCCCCACTGCGGCCCGGTCGGGTGCAGGTCCAGGATTGCCAGGCGCGGGTCACTGCATTCCGCTTCGCCAGCCGGAAAAAAACTGCGGCTATCGGTAAACGCCAGCAGGTCGCCGACCTGGGCCCGTTGCCACGAGCCATCGGCCACACGTGCCGCCAGCACTTTGTTGAACAAAAAGCTGCGGGCGGTGGACAACAACCGCGAACGCACATTGCGCTGTTCCGGCAAGGCTTTGCGGGCGGCCCACTCGCGAGCGTCCACGACATTGCCGCCGTTGTGGCCAAAACGCTGGGCACCGAAATAGTTGGGAATGCCGTGTTGGGCAATCTGTTGCAACCGCGCATCGATGGCTGCGGTATCACCGGCCAACTGCGTCAGACGCAAAGTGAACCCATTGGCCGAATGCGCACCGCGCTGCAGCTTGCGCTTGTGGCGAGCGGTCTTGAGAACCTTGAGCGTGTCGTTCTCTGCCGCGCTCATGTCCGGGTCGGCCTTGCCCGGCAGTTGCACGCTGAACCATTGGCGAGTCAACGCCTGGCGATCCTTGAGCCCGGCATAGCTGACGGTGCGTAACGGCACGCCGGCCGCCCTGGCGATACGCCGCGCGGCTTCCTCGGTGTTGAGGCCGCGCTTTTCCACCCACAACCACAGGTGTTCGCCTTCGCCGGTCAGCGGAATGTCCAGCACTTCGTCAACCTGGAAGTCTTCGGCCGTCGCCTTCAGTACCGCGCTGCCCAAGGCCTCGCCATAGGCCCGAGGGCCCAGCAGGTGCAGGTCATTCATGCGCGCAGCAACAAGGCAACGGAGTGCACGGCAATGCCCTCTTCACGGCCGGTGAACCCGAGCTTTTCGGTGGTGGTGGCTTTCACGTTGACTTGATCCAGTTCAATTTGCAGGTCGGCGGCAATCAGCGCGCGCATCGACTCGATATGCGGGGCCATCTTCGGCGCCTGGGCCACGATGGTGTTGTCGACGTTGCCGACTTTCCAGCCCTTGGCATGGATCAGGCCAACCACATGGCGCAGCAAGACGCGGCTGTCCGCGCCCTTGAACGTCGGGTCGGTGTCCGGAAAATGCTTGCCGATATCACCCAACGCCGCCGCGCCGAGCAAGGCATCGCTCAAGG
The DNA here is from genome assembly GCF_019823005.1 of Pseudomonas sp. DR208. NCBI lineage: Bacteria > Pseudomonadati > Pseudomonadota > Gammaproteobacteria > Pseudomonadales > Pseudomonadaceae > Pseudomonas > Pseudomonas sp. DR208. Next base: position 1,685,244 of record NZ_CP081944.1, on the reverse strand, counting down.
CATGCAACACGACGTCGCCGTCGGAATGAGCCAGCAAACCATGGTGGTGCGCGATGCGCACGCCGCCCAGGGTGATGAAATCGCCTTCGGCGAAACGGTGCACATCGTAGCCGTGGCCAATACGCATAAAAAACGCCCCGATTTAATTCAGGGCGTGATTCTACCTACTTTTGCCTCACATTAACCGAGCAAAGCACGGCCATGGTGTCGCAAATGGTCTTCGATGAAGCTGGCGATAAAGAAGTAGCTGTGGTCATAGCCCGGTTGCAGGCGCAGTTCCAGCGGGTGGTTGGCCGCCTTGGCTGCCTGCTGCAGGGCTTCGGGCTTGAGTTGCACGGCGAGGAAGTCGTCGCGGTCGCCCTGGTCAACCAGCAGTGGCAGCTTTTCCGTAGCTTCGCTGATCAGCACACAGGTGTCCCACTCGCGCCATTTTGAACGCTCTTCGCCCAAGTAGCGGGAGAACGCTTTCTGGCCCCACGGGCAATCCATCGGGTTGTTGATCGGCGAAAACGCCGACACCGACAGGTAGCGCCCGGGGTTGCGCAAGGCACAGACCAGCGCACCGTGGCCACCCATGGAGTGGCCGCTGATGCCACGTTTATCCGAGGCAGGGAAATGCCCTTCGATCAACGCCGGCAATTCTTGCACGACGTAGTCATACATCCGGTAGTGCTTGGCCCAGGGTTCCTGGGTGGCATTCAGATAAAAGCCGGCACCGAGACCGAAATCCCAGGCGTTATCCGGGTCGTCCGGCACACCCGGACCTCGCGGGCTGGTGTCCGGCGCCACGATGATCAACCCCAGCTCGGCAGCCATGCGCTGCGCGCCCGCCTTCTGCATGAAGTTCTCATCGGTGCAAGTGAGACCGGACAGCCAGTACAGCACCGGCAATTTGCCGCCCTGCTCCGCTTGCGGCGGCAGGTAGACAGCGAAGGTCATGTCACAACCAAGCACATCGGAATGATGCTTGTAGCGTTTATGCCAGCCGCCGAAACTCTTCTGGCACGACAGGTTTTCCAGACTCATGGCGAACCTCAGAAGTGGATGACGGTACGAATGCTCTTGCCTTCATGCATCAGGTCAAACGCTTTGTTGATGTCTTCCAGGCCCATGGTGTGGGTGATGAAGGTGTCCAGCGGGATCTCGCCGGTCTGGGCCATTTCTACGTAGCTTGGCAGTTCGGAGCGACCACGCACGCCACCGAAGGCCGAACCGCGCCAGACGCGACCGGTCACCAACTGGAATGGACGGGTGGCGATTTCCTGGCCGGCACCGGCCACGCCGATGATCACCGACTCGCCCCAGCCTTTGTGGCAGCACTCGAGGGCGGCGCGCATCAGTTGCACGTTGCCGATACATTCGAAGGAGAAGTCCACGCCGCCGTCGGTGAGGTCGACGATCACGTCCTGGATCGGACGATCGTAGTCTTTCGGGTTGATGCAGTCGGTCGCCCCCAGTTGCTTGGCGATTTCAAACTTGGCCGGGTTGATATCGATGGCGATGATGCGACCCGCCTTGGCCTTGACCGCACCGATCACTGCCGACAGGCCGATACCGCCGAGGCCGAAGATGGCCACGGTATCGCCTGGCTTGACCTTGGCGGTGTTGATTACCGCGCCGATCCCCGTGGTGACGCCGCAACCGAGCAGGCAGACTTTTTCCAGCGGCGCCTCTTTAGGAATCCTGGCCACGGAGATTTCCGGCAGCACGGTGTACTCGGAGAACGTCGAAGTGCCCATGTAGTGGAAAATCGGTTGGCCTTTGTAGGAGAAACGCGTGGTGCCGTCCGGCATCAGGCCTTTGCCCTGGGTGGAACGGATGGCCTGGCACAGGTTGGTCTTGCCCGACAGGCAGAACTTGCACTTGCCGCATTCCGGGGTGTACAGCGGGATCACATGATCGCCCACGGCCACCGACGTCACGCCTTCGCCGATCGCTTCAACCACGGCACCGCCTTCGTGACCGAGGATCGACGGGAAGATGCCTTCCGGGTCGGCGCCCGACAGGGTATAGGCGTCGGTATGGCACACGCCGGACGCGACCACGCGCAACAGCACTTCACCCGCCTTGGGCATGGCGACATCCACTTCGACGATCTCAAGGGGCTTCTTGGCTTCGAAGGCTACGGCGGCGCGGGACTTGATCATCCAGGTTTCTCCAGGAGGTTAAAAAACTGAGTGCGTGAGTGTAAAACATGCCTGACTGATGAATAATCCAGGCAAAAGCAAAACTTTATTGCTGTACAGGGATAATCCACGTGCTTGAAAACCGCTGGGAAGGTATCGACGAATTTGTCGCGGTGGCCGAATGCGGCCAATTCACAGCGGCTGCGGAACGGCTGGGGGTGTCGTCTTCCCATATCAGCCGGCAGGTGGCGCGTCTGGAAGAACGCCTGCAAACCCGCTTGTTATATCGCAGTACGCGCAAAGTGACGTTGACCGAAGCAGGCCAGACGTTCCTGCAACACTGCCAACGCCTGCAGGACGGGCGTGAAGAAGCCCTGCGCGCCGTAGGTGACCTCACCAGCGAGCCCAAGGGCATGTTGCGCATGACCTGCGCGGTGGCGTATGGCGAGCGCTTTATCGTGCCGCTGGTCACCCGATTCATGGGGCTGTATCCGCAGTTGCGGGTGGATATCGAGCTGAGCAACCGCCAGTTGGACCTGGTGCACGAAGGCCTCGACCTGGCGATCCGCCTGGGGCGTCTGCAGGATTCGCGCATGGTCGCCAGCCGACTGGCGCCGAGGCGCATGTACCTGTGTGCGTCGCCGTCCTACCTCGCTCGGTATGGTCGGCCACATAGCTTGTCGGAATTGAGCCGGCATAACTGTCTCATCGGCAGCTCGGATATCTGGCAACTGGCCCAGGACGGGCGGGAGTTTTCCCAGCGCGTGCAGGGAAATTGGCGCTGCAACAGCGGGCAAGCGGTGCTGGATGCGGCGCTACAGGGCGTCGGGTTGTGCCAGTTGCCGGACTATTACGTGCTGGAGCATTTGCACAGTGGCGCGCTGGTGTCGCTGCTGGAGGCGCATCAACCGCCGAATACGGCAGTGTGGGCGCTGTATCCACAGCAGAGGCATTTGTCGCCGAAGGTCAGGAAGTTGGTGGATTTCTTGAAGGAGGGGCTGGCTGAAAGGCCGGAGTACAGCAGTTGACTGTTGGTGGTTTGGACGGGCCTCATCGGGGGCAAGCCCCCTCCCACACTTGGAATATATTTCAATGTGGGAGGGGGCTTGCCCCCGATGAGGTCGACACGGTATCGCAGATTACCTGCGGTTGACCCACCGCAGCCGTAGCCATTCCAGATCTTCCGGCCGGGTCACCTTGATGTTGTCCGAGCGCCCTTCGATCAGGCGTGGCGACTGGCCGGACCACTCCATGGCCGAAGCTTCATCGGTAATCACCGCATCCGCCACCAGACTGTCGGCCAAGGCACGATGCAAAGCCCCCAGGCGGAACATCTGCGGCGTATAAGCCTGCCAGATCAGGCTGCGATCGACGGTCTCGACCACACGGCCACGCTTGTCGACGCGCTTGAGGGTATCGCGGGCCGGTACGGCCAGCAGACCACCCACAGGGTCGTTCGCCAGCTCACTTAATAACTTGTCGAGATCATCACGGCTCAGGTTCGGCCGTGCCGCATCATGCACCAACACCCAATCGTCATCACTGGCGCCCAGGGCATTGAGCTGAAGCAGCGCATTGAGCACAGACCCCGAGCGCTCGTCGCCGCCGTCCGCACGCACGATGCGCGGGTCGTTGGCACAAGGCAGGTTGGGCCAGTAAGGATCATCGACAGCAAGACTGACCACCAACCCTTTAAGGTCTGGATGGCCAAGAAAACAGCCAAGGCTGTGTTCGAGAATACTGCGCCCGCCCAGTTGCAGATATTGCTTGGGACGGTCCGCGGCCATACGGGCACCGACGCCCGCGGCAGGAATCACGGCCCAGAAGGCCGGCAAACGGCTACTCATTGGGCCAACTGGTAGAGGGTTTCACCCTCCTTGACCATGCCCAATTCATGACGAGCCCGCTCTTCAACGGTCTCCGTACCTTTTTTCAACTCAAGCACTTCGGCATCGAGGACGCGGTTGCGCTCCAGCAGGCGTTCGTTTTCGGCGTGCTGGTCGGCAATTTGCTGGGTCAGGTCTTTTACCTGCGCAAAGCTGCCATTACCCACCCATAGGCGGTACTGCAGGCCAGCCAGCAACAAGAGCAAGACGAGGAACAACCAATTGGGACTGCGCATCGAATATCGGGTATCCAGTGAAAAAAGACCGCCATGCAAAACTTTTGCAGCAACTGATAGCACGAAGCCTGGAAAAACCAGGCTTGTGCTTGATAGCCATCAGATTAGCGTCGAAATCCACACTGTCGTGAGTTTTCCGACGCAATCCGCCGACTTTTTACCATGTTTCACCATCAACTAGCGATCAGCCGCGAAACTCGCCGCGACCGTTGTACTTGGCCTTGCCAGCCAGTTGCTCTTCGATACGCAGCAATTGGTTGTACTTGGAAACACGGTCGGAACGGCACAGGGAACCGGTCTTGATCTGGCCAGCCGAGGTGCCCACGGCCAGGTCGGCAATGGTCGAATCTTCGGTTTCGCCGGAGCGGTGCGAGATCACGGCGGTGTAGCCCGCAGCCTTGGCCATCTGGATGGCCTCCAGGGTTTCGGTCAGGGTGCCGATCTGGTTGAACTTGATCAGGATCGAGTTGGCGATCTTTTTATCGATGCCTTCTTTCAGGATCTTGGTGTTGGTCACGAACAGGTCGTCGCCCACCAGTTGGATTTTCTCGCCGATCTTGTCGGTGAGGATTTTCCAGCCGTCCCAGTCGGACTCGTCCAGGCCGTCTTCGATCGAGATGATCGGGTAGCGCTGGGTCAGGCCCTTCAGGTATTCGGCGAAACCTTCGGAGTTGAACACCTGGCCTTCGCCGGACAGGTTGTACTTACCGTCCTCGTAGAACTCGCTGGCCGCGCAGTCCAGGGCCAGGGTCACGTCGGTGCCCAGCTTGTAGCCAGCGTTGGCCACGGCTTCGGAGATCACTTTCAGTGCATCTTCGTTGGACGCCAGGTTCGGTGCAAAACCGCCTTCGTCACCCACCGCAGTGCTCAGGCCACGGGCCTTCAGCACAGCCTTGAGGTGATGGAAAATCTCGGTGCCCATGCGCAGGCCTTCGGAGAAGGACTTGGCGCCGACCGGCTGTACCATGAATTCCTGGATGTCGACGTTGTTATCGGCGTGCTCGCCACCGTTGATGATGTTCATCATCGGTACCGGCATCGAGTAGACGCCCGGGGTGCCGTTCAGGTTGGCAATGTGCGCGTACAGCGGCAGGTCCTGGTCCTGTGCGGCGGCCTTGGCGGCGGCCAGGGACACGGCGAGGATGGCGTTGGCGCCCAGGCTGCCTTTGTTTTCGGTGCCGTCGAGCTTGATCATCGCGTGGTCCAGGGCTTTCTGGTCCAGCGGGTCCTTGCCCAGCAACAGGTCACGGATCGGGCCGTTGATGTTGGCCACGGCTTTCAGTACACCTTTGCCCAGGTAACGGCCCTTGTCGCCATCACGCAGTTCCAGCGCTTCGCGCGAACCGGTAGAAGCACCGGACGGCGCGCAGGCGCTGCCGATGATGCCGTTATCGAGAAGCACGTCGGCTTCGACGGTGGGGTTGCCACGGGAGTCGAGAACTTCACGACCTTTGATGTCGACGATTTTTGCCATTGTTGTAAACACTCCAAAGTTGACGAAAACGACGCAGCTGAAGGGAATCTTTTGACCGACCGCAAGGGTGGAACAACGGGGCAGGCTTGCAGGCGACAAGGCTCAGGCCCATAGGCCTGAGCGTAAAGCGTGGGAAAGTCTACCGGAGAAACGACGCTTACGCGGTCTCTACCGTCGGAAAACTCTTGACCAGTTCGTCCAACTGCTTGAGCTGGGCCAGGAACGGCTCCAGCTTGTCCAGGCGCAGGGCACATGGGCCGTCGCATTTGGCGTTGTCCGGGTCCGGGTGGGCTTCCAGGAACAGGCCGGCCAGGGACTGGCTGATGCCTGCCTTGGCCAGGTCCAGCACCTGGGCACGACGCCCGCCCGCGGAATCGGCGCGACCACCGGGCATTTGCAGCGCGTGGGTCACGTCGAAGAACACCGGGTATTCGAACTGTTTCATGATGCCGAAACCAAGCATGTCCACCACGAGGTTGTTGTAGCCGAAGCTCGAACCCCGCTCGCAGAGGATCAGTTGGTCGTTACCCGCTTCCACGCACTTGTTCAGGATGTGTTTCATCTCTTGGGGTGCGAGGAACTGGGCTTTCTTGATATTGATCACAGCGCCGGTCCTGGCCATCGCGACGACCAGGTCGGTCTGGCGCGACAGGAAGGCCGGCAACTGGATGATGTCGCACACCTCGGCGACCACGGCAGCCTGCTCAGGCTCGTGGACGTCGGTGATGATCGGCACGCCGAAGGCTTGCTTGATGTCCTGGAAGATCCGCATGCCTTCTTCAAGGCCCGGGCCGCGATAGGAGGTCACGGACGAACGGTTGGCCTTGTCGAAGCTGGCCTTGAATACGTAAGGGATACCGAGCTTCTCGGTGACCTTGACGTACTCTTCACAGACCTGCATCGCCATGTCACGGCTTTCCAGCACGTTCATGCCACCGAACAGCACCATGGGCTTGTCGTTGGCAATCTCGATGTCGCCTACGCGAATGATCTTCTGGGCCATCAGGGTTACGCCTTCTTCTGGTGTTGCGTCAGGGCTGCCTTGACGAAACCGCTGAACAACGGGTGACCGTCGCGCGGCGTCGAGGTGAACTCAGGGTGGAACTGGCACGCCACGAACCACGGATGATCCGGCGCCTCGACCACTTCAACCAGCGCGCCGTCACCGGAGCGACCGGAGATCTTCAGGCCGGCCTCTTTGATCTGCGGCAGCAGGTTGTTGTTCACTTCGTAGCGGTGACGGTGACGCTCGACAATCACGTCCTTGCCGTAGCAGTCGTGAACCAGCGAGCCCGGCTCCAGCAGGCAGTCCTGCGCGCCAAGGCGCATGGTGCCGCCCAGGTCGGAGGCTTCGGTGCGGACTTCGACGGCGCCGGTGGCATCTTCCCACTCGGTGATCAGGCCCACGACCGGGTGACCGCTCTTGCTGTCGAACTCGGTGGAGTTGGCGTCCTTCCAGCCCAGCACGTTACGGGCGAACTCGATGACAGCCACTTGCATGCCCAGGCAGATCCCCAGGTACGGCACCTTGTTTTCACGAGCGTACTGAACCGCGGTGATCTTGCCTTCCACGCCACGCAGGCCGAAACCGCCTGGCACGAGGATCGCGTCGACACCTTCGAGCAGCGCGGTGCCCTGGTTCTCGATGTCTTCGGAGTCGATGTAGCGCAGGTTGACCTTGGTACGGTTGCTGATACCCGCGTGGCTCATCGCTTCGATCAGCGACTTGTACGCGTCCAGCAGCTCCATGTACTTGCCGACCATGGCGATGGTGACTTCGTGCTCAGGGTTGAGCTTGGCGTCGACTACGGCTTCCCACTCGGACAGGTCCGCGCCGTTGCATTGCAGGCCGAAGCGCTCGACCACAAAATCGTCCAGGCCTTGGGAGTGCAGGATGCCCGGGATCTTGTAGATGGTGTCGGCGTCTTCCAGCGCGATCACCGCACGTTCTTCAACGTTGGTGAATTGCGCGATCTTGCGACGCGAGGAAATGTCGATCGGGTGATCGGAGCGGCACACCAGCACGTCCGGCTGCAGGCCGATGGAACGCAGTTCCTTGACCGAGTGCTGGGTAGGCTTGGTTTTGGTCTCGCCGGCGGTGGCGATGTACGGCACCAGGGTCAGGTGCATCAGCATCGCGCGCTTGGCGCCGACTTCGAAACGCAACTGGCGGATGGCTTCGAGGAACGGTTGGGACTCGATGTCACCCACGGTGCCACCGATCTCGACCATCGCCACGTCGGCATCGCCGGCACCCTTGATGATGCGGCGCTTGATTTCGTCGGTGATGTGCGGGATCACCTGGATGGTTGCACCCAGGTAGTCACCACGGCGCTCCTTGCGCAGCACGTGCTCGTAGACACGGCCGGTGGTGAAGTTGTTGTTCTGGGTCATGGTCGTGCGGATGAACCGCTCGTAGTGGCCCAGGTCCAGGTCGGTTTCGGCGCCGTCGTGGGTGACGAACACTTCACCGTGCTGGAACGGGCTCATGGTGCCCGGGTCAACGTTGATGTAGGGGTCCAGCTTGAGCATGGTGACCTTAAGTCCCCGCGCCTCCAGGATGGCCGCCAATGAAGCGGAGGCAATGCCTTTCCCCAATGAAGAAACAACACCGCCCGTGACGAATATGTAGCGCGTCATGAAAAACCCTAGAAGTCTGCGTTAAAGCGGTCCGAGCCGCCGGGGAAAGCGAAGGAAGGCCGAAGCCCCCGATCACCTGCATTAATCACAGTGCACCTTTCAAAAAAACCGCCGCGTGGTGACAGACCAGCAATGAAACACCGGTACGTTGATCGCTACACATTTTTTGGAATCGCCCAGCAAAGACTGCTTGGTAATCGGCAACTGCTGCGATTCAGTCGAATCCACAGAAGTTGTATCAAGAAGGGAGCGTAGTCTACCGGAAAGGCGCTATCAGCTCAAACCTTGATCGCAGGTCTGTGGCATCCAATGTAATTGCCAGTCATCACTTGCCGCCGGCCACAGTCCCGCAAGGCTGGGTGCACCCAGCAATTGCTGGCCGCGATAGAGCAGCGGCAATCTGCCACGGACGAAACCCGGCAGGCCACTTTCGTTAAGCAGGCGCTTCAAGTCACGCCTGCCTCGACCGGGTACGTCGAGGATTTCGCCGCCCTGGCGGTAGCGGACCTCCAGCGGGCCTGCGGGCACGCTGCCCGTGAACGTCAACTGACCATTGCCGGGTAACTCTAGTGGGTTTTGTGGATCGGACCAGCTCAGCGATGCGTCGGAAAATTCTGATCCTGCACGGGGCAGCCACCAGATGCGCTCGCCACCGCGATGCAACTCGCCGTCGGCCAGGCGCCATAAAGGTTGTGCGTCACCCCTGGCATCGCGCAGGGAATACCAGCCTGCCCAGTGGTCACTGTCGGGCAGGCGCGTCAGCGGCGTCAGCCAATGACGCAGGGCGTTGCGCTGACGGGCGTCGGAAAGCTCACGCAGCGGCGTAAGAGGCAAGGACGGCAAATTCAGCCAGGGAAAAGGGGAAGGTTGATCGGCGGCCTGCAGGTCCATCTGCGCCAGCTCATCGAGCAGGCCCTGGGCTTCACTCAGGTGTTCGGCGGTGCGCGCCAGGCTTGAGAAGGCCTGAGGCCAGCGTTCCGTCAGTGCAGGAAGCACGCGGTGACGCAGGTAATTACGGGAGAAACGCAAATCTGCGTTGGAAGGGTCTTCGATCCATTTGAGCTGATACTGGCGTGCGTAGGCTTCCAACTCGTCCCTGGAGACACGCAACAATGGCCTTACCAGGTAGCCACTTGCCACTCGGCGCTGCACGGGCATCGCTGCCAACCCGCGCACCCCAGCCCCACGCAGCAGGCGGAACAACAGTGTTTCTGCCTGGTCTTCACGATGCTGGCCGGTGAGCATCACCTGCCCCGCCCCGATCACCTCGGTAAATGCCTGGTAGCGCGCATCACGGGCGGCACGCTCGAGGCTGGCGCCCGGTTGTACCTGCACGCCCATCACGCGCAAAGGCACGCCCAGGCTGTCACAGATCGACTGGCAATGAGCCGGCCACGCGTCGGCGGCAGCCTGCAGGCCATGGTGGACATGGACAGCGCTGAGGGGTGGCAGGGTTTCGGTTTTCGCCAGGTTGGCCAGGAGGTGCAGCAGGACGGTGGAATCAAGGCCACCGGAGAGTGCGACGTGCCAGGCCGGGGCGTTGCGCCAAGGCGCTAGGATTTGCACGAGTTTGGCGGGCAGAGCCGGTTTCATGACAAGTTACCGCCTCTGGTCTGGAATACGCTCACCAAGCATACACAACGCAAATGTGGGAGGGGGCTTGCCCCCGATAGCGGTGGGCCAGTCCTGGATACATTGACTGACACTCAGCAATCGGGGCAAGCCCCCTCCCACATTCGGGTATTGCGTGGGTCTTAGAGACCGTAGCTCATCAGGCGCTCGTAACGACGAGCCAGCAGCGCTTCGTTATCCAGCTTCTTGAGCATCGCCAGTTGCGAACCCAGTTCGGCACGGATGGTCGCAGCAGCAGCAGCCGGGTCACGGTGAGCGCCGCCCAATGGCTCGGCGATCACTTTGTCCACGATCCCAAGGCCTTTGAGGCGATCGGCGGTGATGCCCATGGCTTCGGCAGCGTCCGGTGCCTTTTCGGCGGTTTTCCATAGGATCGAGGCGCAACCTTCCGGCGAGATCACCGCGTAGGTCGAGTATTGCAGCATGTTCAACTGGTCGCAGACGCCGATGGCCAGTGCACCGCCGGAACCGCCTTCACCAATCACGGTGGCAATGATCGGGGTTTTCAGGCGGGCCATGACGCGCAGGTTCCAGGCGATAGCCTCGCTCTGGTTACGCTCTTCGGCGTCGATCCCCGGATAAGCGCCCGGGGTGTCGATGAAGGTCAGGATCGGCATCTTGAAGCGCTCGGCCATTTCCATCAGGCGGCACGCCTTGCGGTAGCCCTCTGGACGCGGCATGCCGAAGTTGCGACGGACCTTCTCGCGCACTTCACGGCCTTTCTGGTGACCGATCACCATCACCGGCTGGTCGTCCAGGCGAGCGATACCGCCGACGATGGCCGCGTCGTCGGAGAAGTGGCGGTCGCCATGCAGCTCGTCGAACTCGGTGAAGATGTGCTGAATGTAGTCCAGGGTGTACGGGCGGCGCGGGTGGCGAGCCAGGCGCGCAATCTGCCAGCTGGTCAGCTTGCCGAAGATGTCTTCGGTGAGCGTTTTGCTCTTGTCTTGCAGGCGGGAGATCTCATCGCCGATATTCAGCGAATTGTCATTGCCGACCAGGCGCAGCTCTTCGATCTTAGCTTGCAGGTCAGCGATCGGCTGTTCGAAATCAAGAAAATTCGGGTTCATAAGCGTCCGTCTTGGGTCGACGGCCAGGGCATGCCTGGCCAGCCGGTTGTCTATTCGCGCCCTACCTTAAGGGAGAGGCGCGTTTAGGTCGAGATTAAATGTTTAGCCGAGGTCAGACATATCTGACCATCAACGGTATTGGAGGAAGACGTTGTCTCGCCCGAACTGGTCACGCAAAGCTTGAATCAAGCCATCAGCGGGATCGATTCGCCAGGTCTCGCCAAACTGCAACATGGCCTTGGCGTCATTGCCGGTGTACTCCATGGTCACCGGGCACGCGCCACGGTGGCGTTTGAGCAGGTCGCCCAACCAGCGTAGCTGATCGCCCTTGAGCGCTTCGGTTTTCACCTTCAAGCGCAGGCTCTCGGCCAGATTGGTGCGCGCATCTTCCATGCTCATCACCCGCTTGATCCGCAGGCGCAGGCCGCCGGAGAAGTCATCGTTGCTGACCTCCCCTTCGACGACCACCATGGCGTCGGTCTGCAACAACGACTGGGCGGAGTGGAACGCGTCGGCAAACAGCGACGCTTCGATGCGGCCCGAGCGGTCATCGAGGGTGATAAACCCCATCTTGTCGCCCTTCTTGTTCTTCATCACCCGCAGGGCAATGATCATGCCGGCGACGGTCTGGGTGTCCCGCGCCGGTTTCAGGTCGATGATGCGCTGACGGGCGAAGCGACGGATTTCACCTTCATATTCGTCAATCGGATGGCCGGTCAGGTACAAGCCCAGGGTATCTTTCTCACCCTTGAGGCGTTCCTTGAGGGTCAGTTCCTTGGCCTTGCGGTGGTTACCGTAGACATCCGCATCGTCTTCGACGAACAACCCGCCAAACAGGTCGGCATGGCCGCTGTCATGGGTACGTGCAGTCTGTTCGGCCGCCTTGATCGCTTCTTCCATGGCGGCGAGCAGCACGGCACGGTTACGGTCGATATTGGCCTGGTAGGCCTTCGGCTCGTCATGGAAATACGGGCCGAGACGGTCGAGCGCGCCGCTGCGGATCAGGCCATCGAGGGTTCGTTTGTTGATGCGCTTGAGGTCCACCCGTGCGCAGAAGTCGAACAGGTCCTTGAACGGACCGTCCTGGCGCGCTTCGGTAATGGCTTCCACCGGGCCTTCACCGACGCCTTTGATCGCGCCCAGGCCATAGATGATGCGGCCTTCGTCGTTTACCGTGAACTTGAACTCCGAGGCGTTCACATCCGGCGCATCAAGGCGCAGCTTCATGGTGCGCACTTCCTCGATCAAGGTCACGACCTTGTCGGTGTTGTGCATATCCGCCGAAAGTACCGCAGCCATGAACGGCGCCGGGTAGTGGGCTTTCAGCCAGGCAGTCTGGTACGACACCAGGCCGTAGGCGGCGGAGTGGGATTTGTTGAAGCCGTAACCGGCGAATTTCTCCACCAGGTCGAAGATGTTACCCGCGAGGTCGGCGTCGATATTGTTGGTCGCGCAACCTTCAATGAAACCACCGCGCTGCTTGGCCATTTCCTCGGGTTTTTTCTTACCCATGGCTCGACGCAGCATGTCCGCGCCACCCAGGGTGTAACCGGCCATCACCTGGGCAATCTGCATCACCTGTTCCTGATACAGGATGATGCCGTACGTCGGTGCCAATACCGGCTTGAGGCCTTCGTACTGGTAGTCCGAGTGCGGGTAGGCCAGCTCGGCGCGCCCGTGTTTACGGTTGATAAAGTCGTCCACCATGCCCGATTGCAGCGGGCCCGGACGGAACAGGGCCACCAGTGCGATCAAGTCTTCCAGGCAGTCGGGCTTGAGCTTTTTGATCAGCTCTTTCATGCCACGCGATTCAAGCTGGAACACCGCCGTGGTTTCGGCTTTTTGCAGCAGGGTGTAGGTCGGCTTGTCGTCCAGCGGGATGAAAGCGATGTCCAGCGGTTCTTCGCCCACCTTGGCGCGGTCGCGGTTGATGGTCTTGAGCGCCCAGTCGATGATGGTCAGGGTCCGCAGGCCGAGGAAGTCGAACTTCACCAGGCCGGCCGCCTCCACGTCATCCTTGTCGAACTGGGTGACCAGGCCGTCGCCTTCTTCATCGCAATAGATCGGCGAAAAGTCAGTCAACTTTGTCGGCGCGATGACCACGCCACCCGCGTGCTTACCGACGTTACGCACCACGCCTTCAAGCTTGCGGGCCATCTCCCAGATCTCGGCCGCTTCTTCATCGACCTTGATGAAGTCGCGCAGGATTTCTTCCTGCTCGTAGGCCTTTTCCAGGGTCATGCCGACTTCGAACGGGATCATCTTCGACAGGCGATCCGCCAGGCCGTACGACTTGCCCTGCACCCGGGCCACGTCACGGATTACCGCTTTGGCCGCCATGGAACCGAAGGTGATGATCTGGCTTACCGCGTTGCGGCCGTATTTCTCGGCCACATACTCGATCACGCGGTCACGGCCATCCATGCAGAAGTCGACGTCGAAGTCGGGCATGGAAACCCGTTCCGGGTTCAGGAAACGTTCGAACAGCAGGTCATATTCCAACGGATCGAGGTCGGTGATCTTTTGCACATAGGCCACCAGCGAACCGGCACCTGACCCCCGGCCCGGACCAACCGGCACGCCGTTGTTCTTGGCCCACTGGATAAAGTCCATCACGATCAGGAAGTAACCGGGGAACCCCATCTGGATGATGATATCCAGCTCGAAATTCAGCCGGTCCACATAAACCTGGCGCTTGGCCTCATAATCTTCGGTGGTGTCCCTGGGCAGCAGAACGGCCAGCCGCTCTTCCAGCCCGTCGAACGAGACTTTGCGGAAGTACTCGTCGATGGTCATGCCATCCGGAATCGGGAAGTTGGGCAGGAAGTGCTTGCCCAGCTTGACCTCGATATTGCAGCGCTTGGCGATCTCGACGGAGTTTTCCAGGGCCTCGGGCAGGTCGCTGAACAGCTCGGCCATTTCCTCAGCGCTTTTGAGGTACTGCTCTTCGCTGTAGTTCTTCGAACGACGCGGGTCATCCAGGGCCCGGCCTTCACCGATGCACACGCGGGTTTCGTGGGCTTCGAAGTCTTCCTTCTTGATGAAGCGCACGTCGTTGGTCGCCACCAGTGGCGCGCCCAGCTTGTCGGCCAGGGCCACGGCAGCGTGCAGGTGCTCTTCATCGTTGGGGCGGTTGGTCCGCTGGACTTCCAGGTAAAAACGGTCGGGGAAGACCTGCATCCATTCCCTGGCCAGCACTTCGGCTTCTTGGGGGTTGCCGCCCAGCAGCGCGATACCGATTTCGCCCTCTTTGGCTGCCGACAGCATGATCAGGCCTTCGCTGGCCTCGGCGACCCATTCGCGCTCGATGATGATCGAGCCATTGCGCTGGCCGTCAATGAAACCACGGGAAATCAGTTCAGTGAGGTTGCGGTAACCCACGCCGTTCATCGCCAGCAGGCTGATGCGGCTCAGGGGGTTATCCGGGTCTTTGTTGGACAGCCACAGGTCGGCGCCGCAGATCGGCTTGATGCCGGCGCCCATGGCGTTCTTGTAGAACTTGACCAGGGAACACATGTTGTTCTGATCGGTGACCGCCACCGCAGGCATGTTCATGCCCACCAGGGTTTTGACCAGCGGTTTGATCCGTACCAGGCCGTCGACCAGGGAGTATTCAGTGTGCAGGCGTAGGTGAACGAATGAAGCCGGCATAGTGATCTCTTATACGTGGAAACAACAAGGCCCGGATTGTACCGGGCCTTGGCAAAAACATCAGCCTCGCGACTACACCTCGCTGAGACTCTCCCGCGCCTCGCAAGCCTGGCGCACCGGGGCGAACGAGCGGCGATGGATCGGTGTCGGGCCAAGACGTGCGAGGGCTTCCAGATGAACGGGCGTCGGGTAGCCTTTATGACCGCCGATGCCATAGCCGGGATAGATCAGTTCGAAAGCCGCCATTTCACGATCACGACTGACCTTTGCCAGGATGGAGGCTGCCGCGATCGCCGGCACCTTGCTATCGCCCTTCACCACCGCTTCCGATGGCATGGCCAGTCTGGGGCAGCGGTTGCCATCGATCATCGCCAGTTTGGGCGTAATGTGCAGGCCCTCCACTGCACGCTGCATGGCGAGCATGGTGGCGTGGAGGATGTTCAGTTCGTCGATTTCCTCAACTTCGGCCCGGGCGATGTGCCAGCTCAGGGCTTTCTCGCAAATCTCGTCGTAGAGCTTTTCACGGCGCGCTTCGGTGAGTTTTTTCGAGTCGTTGAGGCCGAGGATCGGACGGTTCGGATCAAGAATCACCGCAGCCGTGACGACCGCACCGCACAAAGGTCCGCGCCCGACCTCGTCAACACCGGCTACCAGTTCGTGGGCTTGGGCAACCAGGCTGAAATCCAGGCCCATTTGCGTACTCATAACGCCTCCTGCTTCTGGCCGATCAGAGTCAACACGGCGTCTGCCGCCTGGTTCGAGGCGTCACGGCGCAGTATGCGATGGATGTCGTCGAAACCACGGGTCTGTTCTTCGCCACCCTCGATCAAGGGGAGCAAGGTTTGCGCGAGCGCCTCAGGCGTTGCATCGTCCTGCAACAACTCCGGCACCAACAAGCGCTGGGCCAGCAGGTTGGGCAGGGAGATGTAAGGACTTTTGACCATGCGCTTGAGAATCCAGAACGTCAGCGGCGCCAGGCGGTAGGCCACGACCATCGGACGCTTGTACAGCAAGGCCTCCAGCGTGGCCGTCCCCGAAGCGATCAACACCGCATCGCAGGCCGCCAGGGCCAGGTGCGATTGACCATCGAGCAGGGTCAACGGCAGGTTGCGCCCTTCCAGCAATGTCTCGATCTGCGCACGCCGTTGCGGGCTGGCGCAGGGCAACACGAAACGTACGCCCGGCTTCAAGACCTGCAGACGCTCTGCGGCGTCGAAAAATACCGAGGCCAGGCGGCCGACTTCGCCGCCCCGGCTGCCCGGCATCAGCGCAACCAATGGGCCGTCGGGCAAGCCCAACTCGGCACGCGCGGCCGCGCGATCCGCCTGCAAGGGAATAGTGTCGGCCAGGGTGTGCCCGACAAACCGTACCGGCACGCCCTTTTCTTCATAGAACCGCGCTTCGAACGGCAGCAAGGTCAGCATCAGGTCGCAGCCTTCGCGGATCTTGAGCACGCGCTTCTGCCGCCATGCCCAAACGGACGGGCTGACATAGTGCACCGTCTTGATGCCGGCCTGGCGCAACTTGAGTTCGATATTGAGGGTGAAGTCCGGCGCGTCGATTCCGATAAAGACGTCCGGCTTTTCTTCGATCAGGGTCTGGATCAGCAGCTTGCGGCGGGCCAGCAGCTCGCGCAGGCGGCCCAGCACCTCGACCAGCCCCATGACAGACAAACGCTCCATGGGGAAGTAGGACGTAAGCCCCTCAGCCTGCATCAGCGGGCCGCCGACGCCGATGAACTCTACCGCTGGATGCTGGGCCTTGAGGGCCCGCATAAGACCTGCGCCCAGAATGTCGCCGGAAGCTTCCCCGGCCACCAGCGCGATACGCAGATTAGCCATGATCAGCGGGTGATGCCGCGAGTCGACGCCTGGATCGAGTCACGGAACACCGCGACTTCCGGGAACAACGCTGCCGGCTCGGTCAGTTGGGTCAACGCCTGGTCCACCGTGAGCCCCTGGCGGTAAACCACCTTGTAGGCGCGGCGCAGGGCGTGGATGGCTTCTTCGCTGAAACCCCGACGACGCATGCCTTCGAAGTTCATGCTACGGGCTTCGGCGGGGTTACCGAATACCGTGACGAATGCCGGAACATCCTTGCCAATGGCGGTACCCATGCCGGAAAAGCTGTGGGCACCGATATGGCAGTACTGATGCACCAGGGTGAAACCGGACAGGATTGCCCAATCGTCAACATGCACATGGCCGGCCAAAGCGGTGTTGTTGACCAGGATGCAATGGTTGCCGATCACGCTGTCGTGGCCGATATGGGCGTAGGCCATGACCAGGTTGTGGTCACCCAGCGTGGTCTCGGCCCGATCCTGCACGGTGCCACGGTGAATGGTCACGCCTTCACGGATGATGTTGTGATCACCGATTACCAGGCGGGTCTCTTCACCCTTGTACTTCATGTCCGGGGTGTCTTCGCCTACCGAGGAGAACTGGTAGATGCGATTGTACTTGCCAATGCGGGTCGGACCTTTGAGGATCACGTGCGGCCCGATGACAGTCCCCTCGCCGATTTCCACACCTGCGCCGATGATCGACCAGGGGCCGACCTCAACGTCGGCGGCCAGAACGGCCGACGGATCGATGATTGCGCGAGGGTCAATCAAACTCATAGTTTGCGTTCCGCACAGATGATCTCGGCAGAGCACACCGGCTTGCCATCCACCGAGGCCTGGCATTCGAACTTCCAGATCTGGCGCTTGCAGCTGATGAACTTGGCTTCCAGGATCAACTGGTCACCCGGGGTAACCGGATTGCGGAAACGCAACTTGTCGGAGCCCACGAAATAGTAAAGCGTGCCATCGGCAGGCTTGAGGTCGAGCATTTTGAAACCAAGGATACCGGCAGCCTGGGCCATCGCCTCGATGATCAACACACCCGGCATGATCGGATGCGCAGGAAAGTGACCATTGAAGAACGGTTCGTTGATGCTGACATTCTTGTAGGCACGAATGCGCTTTTCCTCGACATTGAGGTCCACTACGCGATCCACCAACAGGAACGGGTAACGGTGAGGCAGGTATTCGCGAATCTCGTTGATGTCCATCATTTCGGGGGGAAGCCTGTAATAAAGATTGGGGGCGGGCGAACTAAAAGCACGCCCCGCTAGCAAATCAAGGAGGCAGTCTAGCGGCTGTGCACACTTGATATGGAAATGGTATCAGCCTTCTGATGAAGCATTACCGCCAGGGGTCACGTCCCCAACACGCTTTTCCAGCTGTTTGAGACGTCGAGCCATGTCGTCGAGCTGCCTCAACCGTGCTGCACTCTTGCGCCATTCAGCCGCAGGCTGCATGGCGGTACCGGAAGAATAAGCACCCGGTTCGGTAATCGAGTGGGTGACCATGGTCATGCCGGTGATGAAGACGTTGTCGCAAATATCGATGTGCCCCACCAGCCCGACGCCACCGGCCAGCATGCAATGCTTGCCGATCCGGGTGCTGCCGGAGATACCCACGCATGCTGCCATGGCGGTGTGATCGCCAATCTGCACGTTGTGGGCGATCTGGATCTGATTGTCGAGCTTTACGCCGTTGCCGATCACGGTATCGGCCAGGGCCCCGCGATCGACAGCTGTGTTCACGCCAATTTCCACGTCATCGCCGATGAGTACGCCGCCGACCTGGGCAATCTTGTTCCAGATGCCCTTGGAATTGGCAAAGCCAAAGCCTTCACCACCGATCACGGCACCTGACTGGATGACCACACGCTCACCGATACGCACGTCGTGGTACAGGGTTACGCGGGGTGCCAGCCAACCGCCTGCGCCGATTTCGCAGCGCGCACCGATAAAACAATGGGCGCCAATGGTCACGCCCGCCGCAATGCGTGCACCGCTCTCGATCACCGCAAAGGCACCGACGCTGGCAGCAGGGTCAACCTGGGCATCATCGGCGATCACCGCAGACGGGTGAATACCGCTGGCGGCCTTGGGTTTCGGATCAAACAGGTGCGACACCCGCGCATACGCCAGGTAAGGGTCGCCTACCACCAGCGCATCCCCGGCAAACCCTTCGGCATCAGCCGCCTTCAGCAACACGGCTGCGGCTTGGCTGTCGACCAGGTATTTACGGTATTGGGGGTTTGCGAGGAAGCTCAACTGAGCTGGGCCAGCCTCCTGCAAGGTGGCTAGCCCAGTGATTTCCTTCTCCGGGGAGCCACGCAAGGTGGCCCCCAGGAACTCGGCCAACTCGCCGAGCTTGATAGTCGCGGTCATGGCTTACTTCAGCTGGTTCATGCGCTCGATCACCTGACGGGTGATGTCGTATTGAGGCTTGACGTCGATCACAGCGCCACGCTCGAACACCAGATCAAAGGCACCTTTCTTGATGACTTCTTCCACAGCGCTGTCGAGTTTTGGCTTCAGCTGTTTCAGCATTTCACGGTCAGCAACAGCCTTGGCTTCGTTCAGCTCCTTGGACTGGAACTGGTAGTCACGGGCCTTTTGCTTGAATTCAAGCTCCAGACGCTCGCGCTCGCCTTGCTGCATCTTGTCACCACCGGCTACCAGACGATCCTGGATGCCCTTGGCGCTGCTTTCCAGGGTCTTGAGCTTGGTCAGTTGCGGACCGAATTTTTTCTCGGCATCCACGGCGTATTTCTTGGCCGCATCGGATTCCAGCAGGGCCATCTGATAGTTCAGGACGGCGATTTTCATTTCGGCGAAGGCCGGGGTGGTTACCAGCACGGTTGCCAGCAGGACCAATTGAGTCAACTTGCGCACGATGTACTCCTACAGAATCCGTTGTCGTTATCTTGGGTCAGACGCTTAGAACGTCTGGCCGAGGGAGAATTGGAAAATCTGGGTTTCAGCGTTATCCGGTTTCTTGATCGGCATGGCCAGAGCAAAGCTCAATGGGCCAAGCGCAGTCACCCAGGTCACACCCACGCCCACGGAGCTTGCCAGATTACTCAGGCTCACGTCGTTACACTGGGTGTTGGACTTCACGCCGCTCGGGTTACGGATCTGCTCGCACTTGGAGTCGAACACGTTACCCACATCCCAGAATACCGAAGTACGCAGGGAGCGCTGATCTTTCACGAACGGCAGCGGGAACAGGATTTCCGCACCACCCTGGATCAGGACGTTACCACCGAACGGCAGTGGGTCGTTGTCGGAGTCCGCTACGGTGCCTTGGTTACCGGTTACACCAACACCACGGCTCGGCGTACCACGCGGGCCCAGGGTGCTGTCTTTGAAACCACGTACGGAGTTGAAGCCACCCGCATAGTAGTTCTCGTAGAACGGTAGACCATTGGTGGAGCCATAACCATCGCCATAACCCAGCTCAGTGTGCAGGCGCATGGTGTAGTTGTCGCTCAACGGCTGGAACAGCTGGCCGCGGTAGTCGAGCTTGAAGAACGACAGGTCGCTGCCCGGCGTGGTGGTTTCCAGGGTCAGGCTCTGGGAATGACCACGGGTCGCCAGTACACCTTTGTTCAGGGTCGACTCGGACCAGCCGGCGGACGCCTTGAAGTTCAGGAACTTGTCACCTTCACGACGGGTGAAGTCGAAGATTTCGTCCACGGTGTACACACCGGTCTTGATTTCATCCTGCTGCGCAGTCAAGCCGAACGTCAGGCGCGAGGTCTCGCTGATCGGGTAACCAACGTTCACGCCAGCACCAAGACTATCGATTGCATAGCTGGCTACATCAACGTCGAGATCTTTGTAGTCAGTGGTGCGATAGAAGGCGTTGTAGCCCAGGCTCACACCGTCAGCAGTCCAGTAGGGGTCGGTATAACCGAAGTTATATCGGCTCTGGTATTCGCTTCGGGTCAGGCCGATGGAAACTCGGTTACCGGTACCCAGGAAGTTGTTCTGAGTGATCGAACCACCGAGGATCAGGCCGGCGCTCTGTGCGAAGCCAACACTGGCGGTGATGGAGCCCGATGCCTGTTCTTCTACGGCGTAGTTCACGTCAACCTGGTCATCCACACCCGGTACGGCCGGGGTTTCGACGTTGACTTCCTTGAAGAAGCCCAGACGCTCAAGACGGGTCTTGGACTGGTCGATCAGGTAAGTCGACGCCCAGCCACCTTCCATCTGACGCATTTCACGACGCAGCACTTCGTCCGCAGACTTGGTGTTGCCACGGAAATTGATACGGTTTACGTAGGCGCGCTTGCCTGGATCGACCACGAAGGTGATGTCCACGGTGTGGTCATCATCATGGGGCGTCGGCACGCCGTTGACGTTGGCGAAGGTGTAGCCTTCGTTGCCCAGGCGACGGGTGATCAGTTCGGACGTGGTGGTCATCAGCTTGCGCGAGAACACCTGGTCTTTCTGCACCAGCAACAGCGCCTTGACCTGGTCTTCAGGCACCTTCAGGTCGCCGCTCAGCTTGACGTCGCGAACCTTGTACTTCTCGCCTTCGTTGACGTTGACGGTGATGTAGACGTGCTTCTTGTCCGGGGTGATGGACACCTGGGTCGAAGCGATGTCCATATTGATGTAGCCACGGTCCAGGTAGTAGGAGCGCAGGCGCTCCAGGTCACCAGACAGTTTTTCGCGGGCATACTTGTCATCGTTCTTGAAGAACGACAGCCAGTTGGTGGTCTTGAGTTCGAACAGGTCGATCAGGTCGTCATCAGAGAACTTGGTATTGCCTACCACGTTGATGTGCTGGATCGCCGCCACAGTGCCTTCGTTGATGTTGACCTTGAGGCCGACACGGTTACGCGGCTGCGGCACCACTTCCGTTTCCACGGTCGCGGAGTAGCGGCCCTGCGCAACGTACTGGCGTTGCAGCTCGTTACGCACACCTTCGAGGGTGGCGCGCTGGAAGATCTCGCCTTCGGCCAGGCCGGATTGCTTCAGACCCTTCATCAGGTCTTCAGTCGAGATCGCCTTGTTGCCTTCGATCTCGATACTGGCGACGGAAGGTCGCTCGACCACGGTGATGACCAGGACGTTGCCTTCGCGACCCAGTTGGATGTCTTGAAAGAAACCGGTTTTGAACAGCGCACGAGTGGATTCCACCAGGCGACGGTCATCAGCCTGTTCCCCAACGTTCAACGGCAAGGCACCAAAGACGCTACCCGCGGAAACCCGCTGGAGGCCGTTGACGCGAATATCGGAGATGGTGAAGGACTCGGCGTGAACTTCGGCGATCATCAATACGGTGAGAACCGCAGTTAGCAGCAGACGTTTCATGAAGTCCTTTCTTATTCCAACTGGCAATAAACAAACTGCCGCAAAATGCGGCAGATTCGCAATTCAGCGAAGCGTTACAGTCGACCCAGATCGTTGACCAGGGCTAACAACATCACCCCGACCACCAAACTGATACCGATCTGTATCCCCCAACCCTGCACCCGATCCGACAAGGGGCGACCACGCACCCACTCGACCAGATAAAACAACAGATGCCCCCCATCCAATACTGGAATGGGCAGCAAATTCAGAACCCCCAGGCTAATACTCAGATAAGCCAGGAAATTCAGGAAATCCGCGACACCCGACTGGGCAGAAGCGCCCGCCACTTTAGCAATGGTTATCGGTCCACTCAAGTTTTTTACCGAGAGCTCGCCGAACAACATTTTCTTGAGGGATTCCAGGGTCAGCACACTCATGGTCCAGGTGCGTTTCGCACCCTCGCCAATTGCCGCCAACGGCCCGAAACTCACCTCACGCACCATCGATGGCGGCCAATCGACACCTTTGACTCCAGCACCCAGGTAACCCCCGGCCGCCTTGGCTTCCCCGCGAACCGACAAGGTCACAGGGACGTCGATTTGAGCACCGTCGCGCTCAACTTTCAGCACAATTTTGGTATCAGGACGTACACGAACCAGATCGACCACCTGCTGCCAGTCACCCAGTGGCTGACCATCGAGGGCCAACAGGCGATCGCCAGTTTTCAGGCCAGCAGCCTGGGCCGGACCTTTCGGATCCAGCTCGGCAAGCACCGGCGGCAAGGCCGGACGCCATGGACGTATACCCAGGGATTTGATCGGATCAGGCTCATCTGCGCCCTTGAGCCAGTGGTCGAGAGCCAGTTCACGCGGGCTTTCGGTGGTGGAGCCCTGCTCGCGCACCACTACATTCACAGTCCCGCTTTCGCCCAGGCGACGCACCAACTGCAAATTGACTGCGCCCCAACCCGTGGTGGGTTCGCCATCAATAGAAACAATTTCCTGCCCAGCGACCAGCCCGGCCTTGGCGGCGATGCTGTCCGATTCAACCGCACCGATCACCGGACGCACCTGTTGGCTGCCCAGCATGGCCAACACCCAGAAGAACACCATCGCCAACAGGAAGTTGGCGATCGGACCCGCAGCAACAATGGCGATACGCTGACGAACGGTCTTGCGATTGAAGGATTGATCCAACTGGTCTGCAGGCACTTCGCCTTCGCGCTCATCGAGCATCTTGACGTAGCCACCCAACGGGATGGCCGCAATCACAAACTCGGTGCCACGACGGTCATGCCAGCGCAGCAGCGGCATGCCGAAGCCGACGGAAAAGCGCAATACCTTGACGCCGCAACGACGCGCCACCCAGAAGTGGCCGAATTCGTGGAAGGTGACCAGCACGCCCAGAGCAACCAGGGTGCCGACAATCATGTAAAGCGCACTCATCTAATTTCTCCGCATTCCAATCCAGTGCCTGAAGGCTCGAACCCGCCCACAGGCTAACGCGCGTTGCGGCTCAACCATTGCCCTGCCAGGGCTCGAGCCTTGGTATCGGCTTCGAATACCGCCGCCAGGTCATTCACCGCCACGATAGGCTCGAGCGCCAGGACGTCCTCGATGATACTCGCGATCTGCGGAAAGCGGATGCGCCGTTCGAGAAACGCCGCCACGGCCACTTCGTTGGCCGCATTCAGCATTGCTGGCGCGCTGTTCCCCACCTCGGCCGCTTGCCGGGCCAGGCGCAGGCAAGGAAAGCGCTGCTCGTCCGGCGCTTCAAAGTCCAGGCGGGCCACTGCAAACAGATCCAGCGGGGCGACACCTGAATCAATCCGCTCCGGCCAGGCCAAGGCATTGGCAATCGGCGTGCGCATATCGGGGTTACCCAACTGCGCAAGTACCGAACCGTCGACGTAATCGACCAGGGAATGAATAACACTTTGCGGGTGAATCACCACTTCGACCTGATCCGGCCGCGCATCGAACAGCCAGCACGCCTCGATCAGTTCCAGCCCCTTGTTCATCATGCTCGCCGAATCCACCGAGATCTTACGCCCCATGGACCAGTTCGGATGAGCACACGCCTGGTCGGGCGAAACATGCTCAAGCTCGGTCAGCGGAGTTTGCCGGAACGGACCACCGGAGGCGGTCAGCAGAATCCGACGCACGCCAACCTGACCCAAACCACGCGCATAGTCGCCAGGCATGCATTGGAAGATCGCGTTGTGCTCGCTGTCGAGCGGCAGCAGCACGGCGCCGCTTTTACGCACTGCTTGCATGAAGAGCGCGCCAGACATGACCAGCGCTTCTTTGTTGGCCAGCAGGATCTTCTTGCCCGCATCTACAGCGGCGAGGGTTGGACGCAGGCCGGCGGCACCGACGATAGCGGCGACTACCGTATCTACCTCAGCGTCAGCCGAGACCTGGCACAACCCCTCCTCGCCCAGCAGCACTCGAGTCGCCAACCCGGCCGCCCGCAGATCATCCTGCAAGCCACGCGCCGCTCCTGCCTCAGGGACTACCACGAAGCGCGGTGCGTGGCGCACACACAAAGCCAACAGCTCGCTCAGACGACTGAACCCAGTCAGGGCAAAGACCTGATAGCGATCAGGATGACGCGCAATCACATCCAGGGTGCTCAGCCCCACCGAGCCGGTTGCACCCAGCACGGTCACTTGTTGAAGGCGGCTCACGAAGCAGTCATCCATAGCAGCACAGCGAAGATCGGAATAGCCGCCGTCAGGCTGTCGATACGGTCCAATACACCACCGTGCCCGGGCAGCAGGTTACTGCTGTCCTTGATGCCGGCCTGACGCTTGAACATGCTTTCGGTGAGGTCACCCACCACAGAAACAAACACGACAATGGCTGTGGCCAGCAGCGCCAGGAAGATTTCCTTCACCGTCCAGCCACGCACGACACCGACCACCAGCGCAATCACCAGTGTCAACGCCAAACCACCATAGACGCCCTCCCAGCTCTTGCCCGGGCTGACCGCCGGCGCCAACTTGCGCTTGCCGAAGGCCCGACCGGAGAAGTAGGCACCGATATCAGCCCCCCATACCAGCACCATGACTGCCAGGATTAACCAGTTACCCATTGGATAACGCTTGATCTCCACCAGCCCTTGCCAAGCCGGCAAGAGGATCAGCAAACCAATCACCAGCTTGCAGGCAACGCTGGACCATTGGCCGCTGGTGCGCGGATAGGTCAGCACCAGGAACGTCGCCAGCGCCCACCACAGCACCGCCGCCCCCAACACCCAGGGCGCGAGATCCGGCAGGATGTACAAGAGGAACGCCAACGCGGCCACGACGGCGGCATACACCACGCGCGGCAACTGCGCGCTGAACCCGGCCAGGCGCGCCCATTCCCAGGCGCCCAGGGTGACGACCAGGCCAATGAACAGCGCAAAGCCGGAACCCTCGAGCAGGAAAAACCCGCACAAGGCGATCGGCAACAGGATCAGTGCAGTGATGATTCGTTGTTTAAGCATTTAAACCCGGGCTCCAGCTTCGATCTGCTCGCTCGTTTTACCGAAGCGACGCTGACGGGAAGCGAAATCGGCCAGTGCATTACGCATGGCATCGTGTTTGAAGTCCGGCCAGAACAGGTCGGAGAAGTACAGCTCGGTATAGGCCAGCTGCCACAGCAGGAAATTACTGATGCGGTGCTCACCACCGGTCCGGATGCACAGGTCCGGCAACGGCAGGTCACCGGTCACCAGGCAGGTTTGCAACAGTTCGGGCGTGATGTCGTCGGGCCGCAGGTGCCCGGCCTGCACTTCGCGAGCCAGCCGCTGCGCTGCCTGGGCGATATCCCACTGGCCGCCGTAGTTGGCTGCGATCTGTAGCACAAAACGGTTGGCACCAGCGGTGATTGCCTCAGCCTCGCGCATGGCAGCCTGAAGTTCCGGGTGGAAGCGCGAGCGGTCGCCAATGATGCGCAGGCTGATGTTGTTGTCGTTAAGGCGCTTGGCCTCACGACGCAAGGCCTTGAAGAACAGATCCATCAAGGCACTGACTTCTTCGGCGGGCCGCTGCCAGTTCTCACTGGAGAACGCAAACAGGGTCAACACTTCGACCTTGGCCTCGGCACACACCTCGATCACAGCCCTTACCGCATCGACACCGGCTTTATGCCCGGCGACACCCGGCATAAAGCGCTTCTTCGCCCAGCGATTATTCCCATCCATGATGATCGCGACATGGCGCGGCACCACGGAGGGTACAGTCTGCTTGGTCTTTTCCATGAAGGCGTCCTGACCCCTTATACGGCCATCAGGTCCTTTTCTTTTTCTTCCGTGGCCTTGGTGATCTGGGCCTCGGCATCTTTGGTCAACTTGTCGATATCGGCGGTGGCACGACGCTCTTCGTCTTCGCTGATTTCCTTGTCCTTGACCAACTTCTTCAGGTCACCCAAGGCATCACGACGGATATTACGTACGGCAACACGCGCGTCTTCTGCAGCGCTGCGAGCCTGCTTGGTGAAGCCCTTACGGGTCTCTTCAGTCAGGGCCGGCATGGAGATCAGCAGCAACTCACCCAGGTTGGTCGGGTTGAGGTTCAAACCGGCGCTCTGGATGGCCTTGTCGACAGCACCCAGCATGTTGCGCTCAAACGCTACGACTTGCAGGGTGCGCGAGTCTTTAACGGTAATGTTGGCGACGCTGCTGATAGGGGTATCGGAGCCGTAGTAAGGCACCATCACGCTGCCCAGGATGCTTGGGTGTGCCTTGCCGGTACGAATCTGGCCGAATGCATGGCTCAGAGACTCCAGGGATTTCTGCATACGCGCTTGGGCGTCTTTCTTGATTTCGTTGATCATTGTTGGCCTTCCTCGATCAGAGTCCCTTCTGCGCCGCCGTGTACGATATTCAGCAGGGCGCCGGGCTTGTTCATATTAAATACGCGCAGTGGCATCTTGTGGTCGCGGCACAGACAGATAGCCGTCAGATCCATTACGCCCAGCTTGCGATCCAGCACTTCATCGTAGGTCAGATGATCGAACTTCTCGGCATGCGGGTCTTTGAATGGATCTGCGGTGTACACGCCGTCTACCTTGGTCGCCTTGAGCACCACGTCCGCATCGATCTCGATGGCGCGCAGGCAGGCTGCCGAATCGGTGGTAAAGAACGGGTTACCCGTGCCGGCGGCGAAGATCACCACTTCCTTGGAATTCAGGTGGCGCATGGCTTTGCGGCGGTCATAGTGATCGGTTACGCCGACCATGGAAATAGCCGACATCACGATAGCCGAGATATTGGCGCGCTCCAAGGCGTCACGCATGGCCAGGGCATTCATCACAGTGGCCAGCATGCCCATATGGTCGCCGGTAACCCGGTCCATGCCAGCAGCACTCAGGGCCGCGCCACGGAACAGGTTGCCACCACCGATCACCAGGCCGACCTGTACGCCGATACCGACCAGTTGGCCGACTTCCAGCGCCATGCGGTCGAGCACCTTGGGATCGATCCCGAACTCTTCCGAGCCCATCAGGGCCTCGCCGCTAAGCTTGAGTAGAATGCGTTTATAGCGAGCCTGATAACCACTGCCCTGCTGAGCCATTGCGAATCTCTCCTGCGGCGTATTTTTTAAAAATTCTTGGCGAGCCGTTTTACGGCTTGCGTTCACTCTAGCTGGACGCTGTAACAGCGCCATCGGAACACGGCTTTGTAAGCCAGTTCCGGAGGGATGCCAATTAAAATCGGCCCTCCCATTTGAAAAGAGGCTGCGCGCGTGAGCGGGCAGCCTCTTTCGGGCGACAGTTGAAAGCTGTCTTATTGCTTGGCGGCAGCCAGCTGGGCAGCAACTTCTTCAGCGAAGTTGTCGACCGGCTTCTCGATGCCTTCGCCTACTTTGTAGTAAGTGAAGGAAACGATTTCAGCACCGGCTTTCTTGGCCAGTTCGCCAACCTTGATTTCAGGGTTCTTGACGAACGCCTGCTCAACCAGGCTCGCTTCAGCCAGGAACTTGCTGATACGGCCTTTGATCATGTTTTCCACGATGTTTTCTGGCTTGCCAGCGATCTTGTCGGCGTTCAGGCTCAGGAACACCGCTTTTTCACGCTCGATCGCTTCGGCAGACACTTCCGAAGGCAGCAGGAACTCAGGGTTGCTGGCAGCAACGTGCATAGCGATGTCTTTGGCCAGCTCAACGTCGCCGCCTTTCAGAACAACAGCTACACCGATTTTGTTGCCGTGCAGGTAACCACCGACGACATCACCTTCAACGCGAGTCAGGCGACGGATGTTGACGTTTTCGCCAACTTTGCCGACCAGTACCAGGCGATCCGCTTCTTGAGCTTCGATCAGAGGCTCAACGGTGGTCAGCTTCTCATCGAATGCCTTCTTGACGCTGGCAGCAACGAATGCCTTGAAGTCGTCTTGCAGGGCCAAGAAGTCGGTCTGCGAGTTCACTTCCAGCAGAACGGCGGCTTTACCGTCTTCAACCAGGGCGATAGCGCCTTCAGCAGCGACGTTGCCGGCTTTCTTGGCGGCCTTGATGGCGCCGGAAGCGCGCATGTCGTCGATGGCTTTTTCGATGTCGCCGCCAGCCTTGGTCAAGGCCTTTTTGCAATCCATCATGCCTTCGCCGGTACGCTCACGCAGTTCTTTAACCAACGCTGCAGTAATCTCTGCCATTTCAAAATCCTCTTGGATAGGTTTTCAACCATTCCACCCGATCAGACGGGCGATCAATTCTTCCCGAATCTCCCTTGTAGGCCGCCGCACGTTACAGATGATGTAGCCGCGCTGCCGACAAATGGTTTTCGAGGTGGCAAAAAGGGGGCCAAGCCCCCTTTTTGCTTACTGAGTCAACGCCAGGGCGCTAATTACTCAGCGGCAGCTACCGGAGCTTCTTCAACGAACTGCTCGGTACCGCCAGCAACGTGGTTGCGACCACGGATGACAGCGTCAGCCATCGAACCCATGTACAACTGGATGGCGCGGATTGCGTCATCGTTGCCCGGGATGATGTAGTCAACGCCTTCCGGGCTGCTGTTGGTATCGACTACGCCGATAACAGGGATGCCCAGCTTGTTGGCTTCGGTGATCGCGATGCGCTCGTGATCAACGTCGATAACGAACAGTGCGTCAGGCAGACCGCCCATGTCCTTGATACCACCCAGGGAACGATCGAGCTTTTCCAGGTCACGGGAGCGCATCAGCGCTTCTTTCTTGGTCAGCTTGGCGAAAGTACCGTCTTCGGCTTGCACTTCAAGGTCACGCAGACGCTTGATGGAAGCACGGATGGTTTTGAAGTTGGTCAGCATGCCGCCCAACCAGCGGTGATCGACGTACGGCGAACCGCAACGTGCTGCTTCTTCAGCAACGATCTTGCCAGCGGAACGCTTGGTGCCGACGAACAGAATCTTGTTTTTGCCCTGGGCCAGGCGCTCTACGAAAGTCAGCGCTTCGTTGAACATTGGCAGGGTTTTTTCAAGGTTGATGATGTGGATCTTGTTACGCGCGCCGAAAATGTACTTACCCATTTTCGGGTTCCAGTAACGGGTCTGGTGACCGAAGTGCACACCGGCCTTCAGCATATCGCGCATGTTGACTTGGGACATGATAGTTCCTTAATAAGTCGGGTTTGGCCTCCACGTATCCCAATGACCAACCAGCGGCATCAAGGCCTCCGGCACCCAGGTCATCGTGTCGACACGTGTGTGGATTTAAGCTTTGCGGGGTATCCCCGGAAAGCGGCGCATTTTATACCACAGCATCGGCAAAAACGGAACACGCAATCACATTTGCCGTTGGGCGCGTTCGTGTAACCCCTTGAATAGAGGTGACATAGCCCTACCTTATAGACAGAAGCGATCATCAGAGGCTCATGATTTGACGCCATGGTCTGTTAGAATCGCGTTTTCTGTGGCTTGTGCGAATTTTGCAACCTTTTGTCGCACGCCCGTAAACCGTATTGATTTCAGCGCGTCGCGCTAGAGAGAGCCTGTATGACCGTTAGTTTGAAAACCGCCGAAGACATCGCTGGCATGCGCATCGCCGGCAAACTGGCTGCCGACGTGCTGGAAATGATTGCCGAACACGTCAAGCCCGGCGTCACCACCGAGACCCTCAACCAGATCTGCCACGACTATATCGTCAACGTGCAGGGCGCCATCCCTGCGCCGCTGAACTACAAGGGCTTCCCCAAGTCGATCTGCACCTCGGTCAACCACGTGGTCTGCCACGGAATTCCGGGTGACAAGCCGCTGAAGGACGGCGACACCCTGAACATCGACGTCACCGTGATCAAGGACCGCTACTTCGGCGACACCAGCCGCATGTTCCACGTCGGCAACGTGCCGGTCTGGGCCGAGCGCCTGTCCCAGGTCACCCAGGAATGCATGTACAAGGCCATCGAGATCGTCAAGCCTGGCTGCCGCCTGGGCGACATCGGCGAAGTGATCCAGAAGCATGCGGAAAAGAACGGTTTCTCGGTGGTACGCGAGTTCTGCGGCCACGGTATCGGCACGGTCTTCCACGAAGAGCCACAGATCCTGCACTACGGCCGCGCCGGCACCGGCATGGAGCTGAAGGCAGGCATGACCTTCACCATCGAGCCGATGATCAACCAGGGCAAGGCCGACACCAAGGTGCTGGGCGACGGCTGGACTGCCATCACCAAGGACCGCAAGCTTTCGGCCCAGTGGGAACACACTTTGCTGGTCACCGAGACCGGCTACGAGATTTTCACGCTGCGCGCCGATGACACGATCCCGCGTACGTCGGGTACAACGTCGGCATAAACGCTGCTCAGGTTTTCCCCCACTGTGTTGTGACTGACTGAATAGATAGAAAGGAAAGCCGATCAATGCCCCAGGTGGATCCCGAACTCTTCGACCGTGGCCAGTTCCAGGCCGAACTGGCCCTGAAGGCGAGCCCCATCGCCGCGTTCAAGAAGGCGATCCGCCAGGCCCGCGAGGTGCTCGACGAGCGCTTTCGCAGGGGCCGGGACATCCGCCGGCTGATTGAGGACCGAGCCTGGTTCGTCGATAACATCCTGCAAAAAGCCTGGGAACAGTTCAGTTGGAGCGAAGACGCCGACATCGCCCTGGTGGCGGTCGGCGGCTACGGTCGCGGTGAGCTGCACCCTTACTCCGACATCGACCTGCTGATCCTGCTGGACAGCGCCGACCATGAGATCTTTCGCGATTCCATCGAGCGCTTTCTCACATTGTTGTGGGACATCGGCCTGGAAGTCGGCCAAAGCGTACGCTCGGTGGACGAATGCGCCGAAGAAGCCCGCGCCGACCTCACCGTCATCACCAACCTCATGGAAAGCCGTACCATCGCCGGCCCCGAGCGCCTGCGCCAGCGCATGCTTGAAGTCACCAGCACCGCGCACATGTGGCCGAGCAAGGACTTCTTCCTGGCCAAGCGCGCCGAGCAAAAGGCCCGGCACCACAAGTACAACGACACCGAATACAACCTGGAACCCAACGTCAAAGGCTCGCCGGGCGGACTGAGGGATATCCAGACGATCCTGTGGGTTGCGCGTCGCCAGTACGGCACCCTGAACCTGCGCGCCCTGGCCGGCGAAGGCTTCCTGGTGGAAAGCGAAAACGCCCTGCTGGCCTCCTCCCAGGAATTCCTCTGGAAAGTGCGCTACGCCTTGCACATGCTGGCCGGGCGTTCCGAAGACCGCCTGCTCTTCGACCACCAGCGCTCCATCGCCACCCTGCTGGGCTTTGAAGGCGAAGACGCGAAGACCAGCATCGAAAGCTTCATGCAGCAGTACTACCGGGTGGTCATGAGCATTGCACAGCTCAGCGACCTGATCATCCAGCATTTCGAAGAAGTGATCCTGGCCCCCGAAGACGAGGCGCCGCCGCAACCGATCAATGCGCGTTTCCAACTGCACGATGGCTATATCGAGGCGCGCAACGACAACGTGTTCCGCCGCACACCGTTTGCCATGCTGGAAATCTTCGTGCTGATGGCCCAGCAGCCGGAAATCAAAGGCGTGCGCGCCGATACCATTCGCCTGCTGCGGGAAAACCGGCACCTGATCGACGAGGATTTCCGCAACGATATCCGCAACACCAGCCTGTTCATCGAGCTGTTCAAGTGCAAGATCGGCATCCACCGCAACCTGCGGCGCATGAACCGTTACGGCATCCTCGGGCGCTACCTGCCGGAGTTCGGTTTTATCGTCGGGCAGATGCAACACGATCTGTTCCACATCTATACCGTGGACGCCCACACCCTGAACCTGATCAAGCACCTGCGTAAGCTGCAGTACACCCAGGTGTCGGAGAAATTCCCGCTGGCCAGCAAATTGATGGCCAAGCTACCCAAGCCCGAGCTGATCTACCTGGCCGGCCTGTACCACGACATCGGCAAGGGCCGGCATGGCGATCACTCCGAGGTCGGTGCGGTTGATGCCGAAGCCTTCTGCCAGCGCCACCAGTTGCCGCTATGGGACAGCCGCCTGATCGTCTGGCTGGTGCAGAACCACCTGGTGATGTCGACCACCGCCCAGCGCAAGGACTTGTCCGACCCGCAGGTGATCCACGACTTCGCGCAGATCGTCGGCGATGAAACCCGCCTCGACTACCTGTACGTGCTGACCGTCTCGGATATCAACGCGACCAACCCGACGCTGTGGAACTCGTGGCGCGCCAGTCTGCTGCGCCAACTGTACACCGAGACCAAGCGCGCCCTGCGCCGTGGCCTGGAAAACCCGGTGGACCGCGAAGAGCAGATCCGCCGCACCCAAAGCGCCGCCCTGGATATCCTGGTGCGCGGCGGCAACGACCCGGACGATGTCGAACAACTGTGGTCGCAACTGGGCGACGATTACTTCCTGCGCCACACCGCCGGTGATGTCGCCTGGCACACCGACGCGATCCTGCAGCAACCGGCCGACGGCGGCCCACTGGTGCTGATCAAGGAAACCACCCAGCGCGAATTCGAAGGCGGCACGCAGATTTTCATCTACGCGCCGGACCAGCACGACTTCTTCGCTGTGACCGTAGCGGCCATGGACCAGTTGAACCTGAACATCCATGACGCACGGGTAATCACCTCCAGCAGCCAGTTCACCCTCGACACCTATATCGTGCTCGACACCGATGGCGACTCGATCGGCGACAATCCAGCGCGCGTGAAGAAGATCCGCGAAGGCCTGACCGAGGCCCTGCGCAACCCTGACGACTACCCGACCATCATCCAGCGTCGAGTGCCGCGCCAACTCAAACACTTTGCGTTTGCGCCCCAGGTGACCATTTCCAACGACGCCCAGCGCCCGGTGACGGTGCTCGAACTGAGCGCCCCGGACCGCCCAGGCCTGCTAGCCCGTATCGGTGGGATTTTCCTGGAGTTCGACCTGTCGTTGCAGAACGCCAAGATTGCGACCCTCGGCGAACGCGTGGAAGACGTGTTCTTTATCACCGATGCCGACAACCAGCCGTTGTCCGACCCGGAGCTGTGCCTGCGGTTGCAGGAAGCGATCGTCCAGCAATTGAGCGTGACCCAGGAACCCGGCGTCGAGCTGACACGCCTGACTCTCTAAAAAACAAACAGGGCCCGTGTGCGAGGGGGCTTGCCCCCGATAGCGGTGGATCAGATAAAAATGCTTTGGCTGGCACACTGCAATCGGGGGCAAGCCCCCTCCCACATTTAGATGGCTTCGCCCAGCAGACCGCATGCTTTAAACCGAATTGAACGAGATGCCCATGAACAACGCCCTGAACCAACTGCAACCCTACCCGTTCGAGAAACTGCGCGCCCTGCTCGGCAGCGTCACGCCAAACCCGGACAAGCGCCCGATTGCGCTGTCCATCGGCGAGCCGAAGCACAAGTCTCCAACGTTCGTGGCCGAAGCGTTGAGCAACAACCTCGACCAGATGGCCGTGTACCCGACCACCCTGGGTATCCCGGCGCTGCGCGAAGCCATCGGTGCCTGGTGCGAACGTCGCTTCAACGTGCCCAAGGGCTGGCTCGACCCGGCGCGCAATATCTTGCCGGTCAACGGCACACGTGAAGCGCTGTTCGCCTTCACCCAGACCGTGGTCAACCGTGGCGACGATGCACTGGTGGTGAGCCCGAACCCGTTCTACCAGATCTACGAAGGCGCCGCGTTCCTGGCCGGGGCCAAGCCACACTACCTGCCGTGCCTGGACGCCAATGGCTTCAACCCGGACTTCGGCGCCGTGACGCCGGACATCTGGAAACGCTGCCAGATCCTGTTCCTGTGCTCGCCCGGCAACCCGACCGGCGCGCTGATCCCGGTCGACACCCTGAAAAAACTCATCGCCCTGGCCGACGAATACGACTTCGTCATCGCCGCCGACGAGTGCTACAGCGAACTGTACTTCGACGAACAAACCCCGCCGCCCGGCCTGCTGAGCGCCTGCGTCGAACTGGGTCGCCAGGATTTCAAGCGCTGCGTGGTGTTCCACAGCCTGTCCAAGCGCTCCAACCTGCCGGGCCTGCGTTCCGGGTTCGTTGCCGGCGATGCCGACATCCTCAAGGCGTTCCTGCTGTACCGCACCTATCACGGCTGCGCGATGCCGGTGCAAACCCAGCTGGCGAGCATTGCCGCCTGGCAGGATGAAGCCCACGTGCACGCCAACCGTGACCTGTATCGCGAGAAATTCGACGCGGTGCTGGCGATTCTCAAGCCGGTGCTGGATGTGCAGAGCCCGGATGGCGGCTTCTATCTGTGGCCGAATGTGAATGGCGACGATGCCGCATTCTGCCGCGATCTGTTCGTGGAAGAACATGTGACCGTGGTGCCGGGTTCGTACCTGTCCCGTGAAGTGGACGGCGCCAACCCCGGCGCTGGGCGAGTGCGTATGGCGTTGGTCGCGCCGTTGGCCGAGTGTGTGGAAGCGGCTGAGCGCATTCGCGATTTTATTCAGCGTCGCCGCTAACGGGCTTGAGGGTCATTTCACCTGACCCAGATTCGCCTCACTCATATCCAGATCCGCCAACACCTCCCTCAGCACGTCATCACCAATCTGGTGATGACGGCTCAGGCTATACAGCTCCAACCGCTGTGCCCGCAGGGCCTTGAGGCGCAATTTGCGCTCGAGCAGGTCCATCTGCCGTGCCAACGCCTGGGCTTCGGCCGAGTCGTTGAACACCTCCAATTGATGGCGATATTCCGACATCAGCCGTGCCTTGAGTTCGGTGGCGAGCGCAGCCTGAGCGGCGTCCTGGGTTTCGGGCTCAACGGGCTCTTCCGTTTCCAGCGCATGGATCGCAGCGACGGCCGTTTTTTTCCAAGCCTCGCGGACCTCTTTATGGCGTTTCTCGTCCGGGCTCTTTTCAATGCCGCGTAACAACAACGGCAAGGCGATACAGGCGGCGATCAGCGACAGGAGGATCACGCCTGCCGCGATGAAGATCAGCAGGTCGCGCTCGGGAAAGTCCTGGCCCGGCGCCAGCAGCAACGGCACCGACATCACACCGGCCAACGTCACCGCACCGCGCACACCACCCACGGTCAACAACCAGCAAGAACGGGCGGTTGGCACCAGCGTCAGCTCGCTTTTCCCACGAATCCGGCGTAACAGGCCGGACAGCCGCCAGATGCTCTGCACCCAGATAAAACGCAGCACGACCAACACCAGGAAGATCGCAATCACATCCAGGCAGCGATAAAACAGGGTCGGCCACAGTGTCGGCTCATGGCTGACCACGGCCTTGATGATGTCCGGCAGTTGCAGGCCCAGCAGCAGGAAGATCAGGCCATTGAAGGCAAACTCCAGCAGCGACCAGACGCTGCGGTTGAGCAAGCGCGTGCTGGTCTGGCGCGGTAGCAGATCAAGCCAGCTTTGCATCATGCCTGCCGCGACCGCCGACAAGATGCCCGAGGCCCCCAGGCGCTCGGCCAGCACATAGGCGGCAAAGGGCAGCAACAACATGAACACCACGTGGGTTGCCGGGTCATCCCAGCCACGGGCGATCATCCAGGCGCGCAGTCGGCCGACCAGCCAGCTCAGGGCCACGCCAACGGCCAGGCCACCGACGGCGACCAACACGAAGGTCAGGCTGGCATCCGCCAGGGAAAACACCCCGGTCAACGCCGCCGCCAGGGCAAACTTGAACGTTACCAGGCCCGATGCGTCGTTCATCAAGGCCTCGCCCTGCAACATGTGCATCAGTGGCGTAGGTAAACGATTCTGGGAAATGGCCGACACCGCCACGGCATCCGTCGGCGACAAAACCGCCGCCAGGGCGAAGGCCACCGGCAACGGGATCGTAGGCAATATCCAGTGAATGAAATAACCAGCACCAACCACCGTGAACAACACCAGCCCCACCGCAAGCGTCAGGATCGGCCCACGCAACCGCCACAACTCACGCTTGGGCATACGCCAGCCATCCGAAAACAGCAACGGCGGCAGGAACAGAAACAGAAACAGCTCCGGGTCCAGCGCCACATGCAGGCCCAGCGTCGGCCAGGCCAGCAGGGCTCCGGCAGCAATCTGTACCAGGGGCAACGGCAGAGGAATGACACGCCCAACCAGACGCGAAACGCTGACCAGCATCAGCAGGATAAGAACGGTGTAGGCGGTTTGCATAACGCGGTTTCCCGGACAATCGACTTGCAACGACACACATGAGGCAACAACTGGCCGCCTGAGTGCCATATTACCCAGCTATGTTAACCGCCTATGCTGCCTGCCGGCCTTTGCACATAAGTCGCACGCCGCATGACGAGGGGCACCCGCCCGCTGGTCGTGGCATAATCCGTGACCTTTAATTTTCACTTGGTCCAAAAGGGGGCAATTCCTTGACCGCTTCAAGCAAAACGTTGCACCTTTTCGGCATCAAAGCCTGCGACACCATGAAAAAAGCGCGCACCTGGCTCGATGAGCACGGCGTGGGCTATGAGTTCCACGACTACAAAACGGCCGGTATCGACCGCGAACACTTGACCCAATGGTGCAACGAGCACGGTTGGCAGGTGGTGTTGAACCGTGCGGGCACCACCTTTCGCAAACTCGAAGACGAACGCAAAGCCGATCTCGATCAGTCGAAAGCCATTGAATTGATGCTCGCACAACCCTCGATGATCAAGCGCCCGGTGCTCGATCTCGGTGACAGAACCCTGATTGGCTTCAAGCCAGATAGTTATTCGGCGGCCCTCAAGTAGGCCAGCCCTTTCCATTTTTGTAGAGGTAACAGCATGTCCAATTCCCTGTTCAGCCTGGGCTTCGGCGTCGGCACTCAGAACCGCCAAGGTGCTTGGCTGGAAGTGTTTTACGCACAGCCGCTGCTCAATCCATCGGCTGAAATCGTCGCGGCTATCGCGCCGATCCTCGGTTACACCGAAGGCAACCAGGCCATCACCTTCACCATCAGCCAAGCGCTGCAACTGGCCGATGCCCTCAAGAATGTCGACGCCACCCAAGCCGCGCTGCTCAACCGCCTGGCCGAAAGCCACACCCCGCTGGTCGCCACCCTGCTGGCCGAAGACGCCGCACTGACCTCCACGCCTGAGGCCTACCTCAAGCTGCACCTGCTGTCCCATCGCCTGGTCAAGCCCCACGGCCTGAGCCTGGCCGGTGTGTTCCCGCAGCTGCCGAACGTGGCCTGGACCAGCCAGGGCGCGATCGACATCAACGAACTGGCCGAACGCCAGCTGGAAGCCCGCCTGCGTGGCGAGCTGCTGGAAGTATTCTCGGTGGACAAGTTCCCGAAAATGACCGACTACGTGGTGCCGAGCGGCGTGCGTATCGCTGATGCCGCACGTCTGCGCCTGGGCGCCTACGTGGGCGAAGGCACCACCGTGATGCACGAAGGGTTCATCAACTTCAACGCCGGCACCGAAGGCCCGGGCATGATCGAAGGCCGTGTATCGGCAGGCGTGTTCGTCGGCAAGGGTTCGGACCTGGGTGGCGGTTGCTCCACCATGGGCACCTTGTCCGGCGGCGGCAACATCGTGATCAAGGTCGGCGAAGGCTGCCTGATCGGCGCCAACGCCGGTATCGGTATCCCGTTGGGCGACCGCAACACCGTGGAGTCGGGCCTGTACGTCACCGCCGGCACCAAGGTCGCGCTGCTGGATGAGAAAAACCAACTGGTGAAAGTGGTCAAGGCCCGTGAGCTGGCCGGCCAGCCGGACCTGTTGTTCCGCCGCAACTCCGAGACCGGTGCCGTGGAGTGCAAAACCCACAAATCGGCCATCGAACTGAACGAAGCGCTGCACGCTCACAACTAAGCAGCCACTCGATGCCACTAGCGGGCCCCGACCCTGGGGCTCGCTTATACGAGTCTTGAACACCATGCTAGTGCCCTCCCCCTGGCGCGCCGATTTCCCGGCCATCGCCACCCTGCAACGGCAAGACCAGACGTACCTGGACAACGCCGCCACTACACAAAAGCCCCAGGCCCTGCTGGATGCCATCAGCCATTACTACGCCAATGGCGCAGCCAATGTGCACCGTGCCCAGCACTTGCCCGGCGCCCATGCGACCCAGGCGTTCGAAGACAGCCGCAGCAAGGTCGCGCAGTGGTTGAATGCAGGCGACAGTGGGCAGATCGTGTTCACCCACGGCGCGACTTCTGCGCTGAACCTCTTGGCCTACGGCCTTGAGCACTTATTCAATGCGGGCGATGAGATTGTGGTCAGCGCCCTGGAACACCACGCCAACCTGCTGCCCTGGCAGCAACTGGCCAAACGCCGCGCTGCCACGCTGGTGGTGTTGCCGTTGAACGATGACGGCATGATCGACCTGACAGCCGCCGCCGAATTGATCGGCCCGCGTACACGCCTGCTGGCGGTAAGCCAGCTATCCAACGTGCTGGGCGCCTGGCAACCCTTACAGACGCTGATCACAACGGCCAAGGCCCACGGCGCACTGACCGTGGTCGATGGCGCCCAAGGCATCGTCCACGGCCGCCACGACGTGCAGGCCCTGGGCTGCGACTTCTATGTGTTTTCCAGCCACAAGTTGTACGGGCCGGACGGCGTCGGCGTGCTGTTTGGCCGCAACGAAGCCCTGCACCACCTGCGCCACTGGCAGTTTGGCGGCGAAATGGTGCAACAGGCCGACTACCACAGCGCCAGTTTCCGCCCGGCGCCGCTGGGTTTCGAAGCGGGCACACCGCCGATTGCCGGCGTGATCGGCCTGGGCGCCAGCCTGGATTACCTGAGTTCGCTGGATCAACCGGCAGTGATCGCCCATGAAGCGGCGTTGCACGAGTATCTGCTGCGCGGTTTGAAAGCGCGCAAAGGCGTGCGCGTGCTGGGCTCGCCGCAAGTGGCGTTGGTCAGCTTTGTGGTCGAAGGCGTGCATAACGCCGACCTCGCGCATCTGTTGACCGAACAAGGCATCGCTGTGCGCGCCGGGCACCATTGCGCCATGCCGTTGCTCAAGGCAATGCACTTGTCGGGGGCGATCCGTGTATCGCTGGCGCTGTATAACGATTCCGACGATCTGGAACGCTTTTTTGAAGCACTGGATCAGGCGCTGGATATGCTGCGATGAGCCTGCCGGTGGAGGCAGTCGCTGCACTGGAGGCCTTCCAGGCGGTAGGCAGCTGGGAACAGCGCGCGCGCATGCTGATGCAATGGAGCGAGCGTTTGCCCGCCCTGCCTGCCGAAGATAAAGTCGACGCCAATCTCGTGCAGGGCTGCGAAAGCCTGGTGTGGCTGGTCGGGCAATTGCACGATGGCCATTGGCAGTTCGCCGCCAGCAGCGAGGCGCGGATGATTCGCGGGTTGGTGGCGTTGTTGCTGGCGCGGGTCAATGGACTCTCTGCCGCCGAGCTGCAAGCCGTCGACTTGCCCGACTGGTTCAACCAACTGGGGCTTTCCCGCCAATTGTCGCCGTCGCGCAGCAATGGCCTGAATGCGGTCTTGCAGCGCATGCGAGCATTGAGCCTTATACAAAACTAAATGTGGGAGCTGGCTTGCCTGCGATTACAGGGTGTCAGTCGTCGAAGAGGTTGACTGATCCACCGCTATCGCAGGCAAGCCAGCTCCTACATTTTGAATGGTGCAAGTATCCAGTATTAAGTGGGCTTGACCCGCTCGGAAGGCCTGCGCACCCCGGCCACAATCTTGTCCACCGCCTTGGTCGCCGCCACCATGCCGAACGTGGCAGTCACCATCATCACCGCACCAAACCCACCCGCGCAGTCCAGCTTCACGCCATCCCCGACAAAACTCTTCTGCAAACAAATGCTGCCATCCGGCTTGGGATAACGCAGTTGCTCGGTGGAAAACACGCACGGCACGCTGTAATGACGGGTCACGGTGCGTGAAAAACCATAGTCGCGACGCAAGGTAGAACGCACTTTCGAAGCCAGTGGATCATTGAAGGTACGGTTCAAGTCGCAGACCTGGATCAACGTCGGGTCGATCTGCCCGCCGGCGCCGCCGGTGGTGATGATCTGGATCTTGCGGCGCTTGCACCAGGCGATCAGCGCAGCTTTGGCGTTGACCGCGTCAATGCAGTCGATCACGCAATCGATGTTGGGGGTGATGTATTCGGCCATGGTGTCGCGGGTCACGAAGTCGGCCACCGCATGCACCGTGCAGTGCGGGTTGATGCCGCGCAGGCGCTCGGCCATCACCTCGACCTTGGGTTTGCCCACGGTGCTGTCCAGGGCGTGCAACTGGCGGTTGCTGTTGCTGACACAGACGTCATCCAGGTCAAACAGCGAAATCTCGCCCACCCCGCAACGGGCCATGGCTTCCGCCGCCCAGGAGCCTACGCCGCCGACGCCGACGATCGCCACATGGGCCGCTTTCAAGCGCTCCAGGCCTTCAATGCCATACAAGCGGGCGACGCCTGCAAACCGCGGATCTTCTGTACTCATGACCATTACCCCAAAAACCGGCGCGCATTATAGGGCTACGCAGCGACAAGTT
Source organism: Pseudomonas sp. DR208 (assembly GCF_019823005.1). Lineage (NCBI taxonomy): Bacteria > Pseudomonadati > Pseudomonadota > Gammaproteobacteria > Pseudomonadales > Pseudomonadaceae > Pseudomonas > Pseudomonas sp. DR208. The sequence goes on along the minus strand of NZ_CP081944.1, from coordinate 1,644,545 downwards.
CGAAGCTTCAAGCTACAAGTTAAGAACTAAGATGGCCTTTCGCTGACTAATGTCCGGTTTTTCTCTGCTTGCTGTACGGTCAGGGAAGGGCCGGTGTAGGATGCGCGCCGTTCGGCGCAGGCCGACACCTCTTTTCGTTCCACACCTTTTGGAACCCGAAATAGCCATGGCATCGCGTAAATTTGGACTCAACCTGGTGATCGTGCTGGCAATCGCCGCGCTGTTCACCGGCTTCTGGGCGCTGATCAACCGCCCCGTCACCACCCCCAACTGGCCTGAACAGATCTCCGGTTTTTCCTACTCGCCGTTCCAGCAAGGCCAGTTCCCACAGAAAGACCAGTACCCGACCGACGACCAGATGCGTCAAGACCTTGCGATCATGAGCAAGCTGACGGACAACATCCGCACCTACTCGGTCGACGGCACCCTGGGGGACATCCCCAAGCTGGCGGAAGAGTTCGGCCTGCGCGTGACGCTGGGGATCTGGATCAGCCCGGACCTGGAGCGCAACGAACGAGAAATCCAGCGTGCCATCGAAATCGCCAACACCTCGCGCAGTGTGGTGCGGGTAGTGGTGGGTAACGAAGCCCTGTTCCGGGAAGAAATCACCCCTGAGGCACTGATTGTGCTGCTGGACCGGGTGCGCGCCGCCGTGAAAGTACCGGTGACGACCTCCGAGCAGTGGCACATCTGGGAAAAGAACCCGCAACTGGCCAAGCACGTCGACCTGATCGCCGCGCACATCCTGCCGTTCTGGGAATACATCCCGATGGACAAGGCCGGCCAGTATGTACTCGACCGTGCCCGTGACCTGAAGAAACTGTTCCCGAAAAAACCGCTGCTGCTGTCGGAAGTCGGCTGGCCGAGCAACGGCCGCATGCGCGGGGGTAATGAAACCTCCCCGGCCGACCAGGCGATTTACCTGCGTACGCTGGTAAACAAGCTGAACCGCCAGGGCTACAACTACTTTGTGATCGAGGCCTTCGATCAGCCGTGGAAAGTCAGCGACGAAGGCTCGGCGGGCGCCTACTGGGGCGTGTACAACGCCGCACGCCAGCAGAAATTCAACTTTGAAGGCCCCGTGGTCGCGATCCCGCAATGGCGCGTGCTGGCCATCGGTTCGGTGGTGCTCGCGCTGTTGTCGCTGACCCTGCTGATGATCGACGGCTCGGCCCTGCGCCAGCGTGGCCGCACCTTCCTGACCTTTATCGCGTTCCTGTGCGGTTCGGTGCTGGTGTGGATCGGCTACGACTACAGCCAGCAATACAGCACCTGGTTCAGCGTGACCGTGGGCATTCTCCTGGCCCTCGGTGCCCTGGGCGTGTTTATCGTGTTGCTGACCGAAGCCCATGAGTTGGCGGAAGCGGTCTGGACCCACAAGCGCCGGCGTGAATTCCTGCCAGTAGTGGGGGATTCGGACTACCGTCCAAAAGTGTCGATCCACGTGCCCTGCTACAACGAGCCGCCGGAGATGGTCAAACAGACCCTCGACGCGTTGGCCGCGCTCGATTACCCGGACTACGAAGTCCTGATCATCGACAACAACACTAAGGACCCGGCCGTGTGGGAGCCGGTGCGCGACTACTGCGAAACCCTGGGCCCGCGCTTCAAGTTCTTCCATGTCGCGCCCCTGGCCGGTTTCAAAGGTGGCGCACTGAACTACCTGATCCCGCACACCGCCAAGGATGCCGAGGTGATCGCGGTGATCGACTCCGATTACTGCGTATCGCCGAACTGGCTCAAGCACATGGTGCCGCACTTCGCCGACCCGAAAATCGCCGTGGTGCAGTCGCCGCAGGATTACCGCGACCAGAACGAAAGCACCTTCAAGAAGCTCTGCTACGCGGAATACAAAGGCTTCTTCCATATCGGCATGGTCACCCGCAACGACCGCGATGCGATCATCCAGCACGGCACCATGACCATGACCCGTCGCTCGGTGCTCGAAGAACTGGGCTGGGCCGACTGGTGCATCTGCGAAGACGCCGAACTGGGCCTGCGTGTGTTCGAGAAAGGCCTGTCGGCGGCGTATTACCACGACAGCTACGGCAAGGGCCTGATGCCGGATACCTTTATCGACTTCAAGAAACAGCGTTTCCGCTGGGCCTACGGGGCAATCCAGATCATCAAGCGCCACACCGCGAGCCTGTTGCGCGGCAAGGACACCGAACTGACCCGTGGCCAGCGTTACCACTTCCTGGCGGGCTGGCTGCCGTGGGTGGCGGACGGCATGAACATCTTCTTCACCGTGGGTGCGCTGCTGTGGTCGGCGGCGATGATCATCGTGCCGACGCGGGTCGATCCGCCGCTGCTGATTTTTGCGATCCCGCCGTTGGCGCTGTTCGTGTTCAAGGTGGGCAAGATCATCTTCCTGTACCGTCGTGCGGTAGGCGTGAACTTGAAGGACGCATTCTGCGCGGCGCTGGCCGGTCTGGCGTTGTCCCACACCATCGCCAAGGCGGTGCTGTATGGCTTCTTCACCACCAGTATCCCGTTCTTCCGTACACCGAAAAACGCCGATAACCACGGCTTCTGGGTGGCGATTTCCGAAGCCCGCGAAGAGATGTTCATCATGCTGCTGTTGTGGGGCGCGGCGCTGGGGATCTACCTGGTGCAGGGCCTGCCGAGCAATGACATCCGCTTCTGGGTGGTGATGTTGCTGGTGCAGTCGCTGCCGTATGTGGCGGCGCTGGTCATGGCGTTCCTGTCTTCGCTGCCGAAACCGGCGGCGGCAGCGCAACCCGCACCGGCTGCGTAAAAACTTGCGCAATGCACTAAACGGCGGCCTCTGGCCGCCGTTTTGCTATAAGATAACGGCCGTTTTATGAGTCTTGGCCCAGGCCAATGCTTTGTGTGGGAGGGGCGGTGCGACGATTCGACTTGCCCCCGATGGCGGTGAGCCAGTCAACAGATGCAGTGACTGACACTCAGCCATCGGGGGCAAGCCCCCTCCCACACTGAATCTGCGTCCCTTACGTCCTGCGCCCATAACATGCTTCCGGAGTTTCCCATGACGGCCCATGCCGACCTTTCGCCGACCCTTCAACTTGCCATCGACCTGATCCGTCGCCCCTCGGTGACGCCGATCGACGCCGATTGCCAGAAGCTGATGATGCAGCGCCTGGGCGACGCCGGTTTTGCGCTTGAGCCGATGCGCATCGAAGACGTGGACAACTTCTGGGCCACCCACGGCAAGCACGATGGCCCGGTGCTGTGCTTTGCCGGCCACACCGACGTGGTACCGACCGGCCCGGTGCAGGCGTGGCAGAACGACCCGTTCGACGCGCTGATCGATGAAAACGGCATGCTCTGCGGGCGTGGCGCAGCGGACATGAAAGGCAGCCTGGCGGCCATGCTGGTGGCGGCGGAGCGTTTTGTCGCCGACTACCCCGACCACAAGGGTTCGGTGGCTTTCCTGATCACCAGCGATGAAGAAGGCCCGGCGCACCACGGCACCAAGGCCGTGATCGAACGCCTGGCTGCACGCAAGGAACGCCTGGACTGGTGCATCGTCGGCGAACCGTCGAGCACCACGCTGGTGGGCGACGTGGTCAAGAACGGCCGCCGCGGCTCCCTCGGCGCCACCCTGACCGTGCGCGGCGTGCAAGGTCACGTAGCCTACCCGCACCTGGCAAAGAACCCGATCCACCTGGCCGCGCCGGCCCTGGCCGAACTGGCCGCCGAGCACTGGGATGACGGCAACACCTTCTTCCCGCCGACCAGCTTCCAGATTTCCAACCTCAACTCCGGCACCGGCGCGACCAACGTGATCCCCGGTGACCTGACGGCGGTGTTCAACTTCCGTTTTTCCACCGAGTCCACCGTCGAAGGCCTGCAGCAACGGGTTGCGGAGATTCTCGACAAGCACGGCCTGGACTGGCACGTGGAGTGGGCGCTGTCGGGCCTGCCGTTCCTCACCGAACCGGGCGCCTTGCTGGATGCGGTGTCGGCAAGCATCAAGGCGATCACCGGGCGTGAGACCCAGGCGTCCACCAGCGGTGGCACCTCCGATGGGCGTTTCATCGCCACCCTCGGCACCCAAGTGGTCGAGTTGGGTCCGGTCAACGCGACGATCCACCAGGTCAACGAGCGCATCCTGGCCAGCGACCTCGATGTGCTGACCGAAATCTACTACCAGACCCTGATCAAGTTGCTCGCCTGATGCTCGCCTGCCCCATTTGCAGCGCGCCGCTCAACACGGTGGACAATGGCGTGGCGTGCCCGGCCGGGCATCGTTTTGACCGTGCGCGCCAGGGTTACCTGAACCTGTTGCCGGTGCAGCACAAGAACAGCCGCGACCCGGGCGACAACCTGGCCATGGTCGAAGCGCGCCGCGATTTCCTCAACGCCGGGCACTACGCCCCGGTGGCCAGGCGCCTGGCCGAACTGGCCGCCGAACGCGCGCCGCAGCGCTGGGTCGATATCGGCTGTGGCGAGGGTTACTACACCGCGCAAATCGCCGACGCCCTGCCTCACGCCGATGGCTACGCACTGGATATTTCCAAGGAAGCGGTCAAGCGTGCATGCAAGCGCAACCCTGCGCTGACCTGGTTGATCGCCAGCATGGCCCGCGTGCCGTTGGCGTCAGGCAGCTGCCAGTTTCTCGCCAGCGTGTTCAGCCCATTGGACTGGGAAGAGGCCAAGCGCCTGCTCAGCCCCGGCGGCGGTCTGATGAAGGTCGGTCCGACCAGCGGCCACCTGATGGAATTGCGCGAGCGCTTGTACGACGAAGTGCGTGAATACACCGACGACAAGCACCTGGCCCTGGTGCCGGACGGCATGAGCCTGGCACACAGCGAAACATTGGAATTCACGCTGAACCTGGCCGAGCCCCGGGACCGCGCCAACCTGCTGGCCATGACGCCTCACGGCTGGCGTGCCAGTGCCGAGCGCCGTGCGCAAGTGATCGAGGCGGCCGAGCCGCTGGTGGTCACCGTGTCGATGCGCTACGACTATTTCGTGCTTCAATAAACACCTTTCCAATACCCGCGAATGGATTTTCGAATCCCGCAACGAGGAACATCCATGCGCCAACCCGATATCGAGATTTACCTGAAGGACGCCGACGTCGACCACAAGGCCATTGCCGCCTGGCTGGGCGCCGCCCTGGGCCCTTGCACCGACTGGGTCCAGAAAGGCCAGACCTACAAATGCAAGGCCGGCAACGTGCCGGTCACCTGGCTGCCCAAAGCCGTCGGCAAATGGAACAGCCTGTACCTGGAAAGTGACCAGACGCCGTGGGACGACGACATTGCCTGCGCCCGTGCTGCGTTTGCTGCACTGAACGTGGAAGTGCGTTGTGCACCGGGGACCTGGGTCGAGGAAGAAGGCGAAGAAAGCGCCGATACCTGGATTCGGATCAGCGTGGACGGTGAAGAGCAGATCACCTGGAAAACCGCCTGATCCTGAAAGCATGAGGGAAGGGCTTGTGTGGTGAGCGGGCTTGCCCCGCGCTGGGCTGCGAAGCGGCCCTAAAACCCTACGCCGCGGAGTGCCTGACACAACGCGGCGTTCTTATTGGGGCCGCTTCGCAGCCCAACGCGGGGCAAGCCCGCTCACCACAACAGGGGTTCAGCGCGCGTTAAAGCCCCACCACATCCTCCGCCTGCAACCCCTTCTCGCCAGTCACCACGGCGTATTCCACCTGCTGGCCCTCGGCCAGGGAACGGTGGCCTTCGCCGCGAATGGCACGGTAATGCACAAACACATCCTTGCCGTCTTCGCGTTGAATGAAGCCATAGCCCTTTGCATCGTTGAACCATTTCACATTGCCGGTTTCACGCGTTGCCATTCTGTTTTTGCTCCCACAGTTTTTTATTGTTGGGTCAGTCGCATTGAACTGCCGAGTATAAGACAGGCTCAAAAACGATCAACTCAAGTTTACATCGCTGCTTTTTTGCCGATTTTCGGCGAATACGGCACACTACCCGCCCGAGCGCCTGCTCGGTTTTTTCCACTTGAAGCAGCACGCCTATGACCCGCTCCCCGTTCCGCCGTCTAGTGTTTGGCACCTTGCGCCGACTGTTGTACCTCTGGGTTCGCTCGGAGACGATCAACCAGTCGTCCCTAACCCTCAACCTGGACCGCAGCCGGCCGGTGTTCTACGTCCTGCAATCACCCTCCCTCACCGAATTGGCCGTAGTCGATGCCGAGTGCACCAAGGCCGGCCTGCCGCGCCCGGTGCTGCCGGTTTCGGTCGGCCCGCTGATGGAACCGGCGGCGTTCTTCTACCTCACGCCGGAACCGGACTGGCTCGGCCGCCAGGACAAGCGTGGTGCACCGCCCACGCTGACCCGCCTGGTCGATACCCTCAGCGAGCACGCCGAAGAGAATGCACAAATCATTCCGGTCAGCGTGTTCTGGGGCCAGTCCCCCGAGAGCGAGTCCAGCCCGTGGAAGCTGTTGTTTGCCGACAGCTGGGCGGTCACCGGGCGTCTACGTCGCCTGTTGAGCATCCTGATCCTGGGTCGCAAGACCCGCGTGCAATTCTCTGCGCCAATCAACCTGCGTGAATTGATCGAGCACAATAAAGGGCACGAACGCACGGTGCGCATGGCCCAACGCATCCTGCGTGTGCACTTTCGTAACCTGAAGACGGCGGTGATCGGTCCCGATCTGTCACACCGGCGCAATCTGGTGAAGGGCCTGGTCAACATGCCGCTGGTGCGCCAGGCCATCATCGACGAGGCCGAACGGGAAAAGATCAGCCCGGAAAAAGCCAAGGCCCAGGCCTTGCGCTACGGCAACGAAATCGCCTCGGACTACACCTACACCGCGATCCGCTTTCTCGAAGTGGTGCTGAGCTGGTTCTGGAACAAGATCTACGACGGCATCAAGGTCAACAACATCGAAGGCGTGCAAAAGGTTGCCCAGGGCTACGAGGTGATCTACGTCCCTTGCCACCGCAGCCATATCGATTATCTGCTGCTGTCCTACCTGCTGTTCAAGAATGGCCTGACCCCACCGCACATCGCCGCCGGGATCAACCTGAACATGCCGGTGATCGGCAGCCTGCTGCGCCGTGGCGGTGCGTTTTTCATGCGCCGCACCTTCAAGGGCAACCCGCTGTACACCTCGGTGTTCAACGAATACCTGCATACCTTGTTCACCAAGGGTTTCCCGGTGGAGTACTTCGTCGAAGGCGGACGCTCGCGTACCGGGCGCATGCTGCAGCCGAAGACCGGGATGCTGGCGATCACCCTGCGCAGCTTCCTGCGCTCATCGCGCATGCCGATCGTGTTCGTGCCGGTGTACATCGGTTATGAACGCGTACTCGAAGGCCGTACCTACCTCGGTGAATTGCGCGGCGCGAGCAAGAAGAAAGAGTCGATCTTCGATATTTTCAAAGTGGTCGGCGCCCTCAAGCAGCGCTTCGGCCAGGTCGCGGTCAACTTCGGCGAACCGATCAAGCTGGCCGAATTCCTCGACAGCGAACAACCGGACTGGCGTGCCCAGGAGTTGGGGCCGAACTACAAGCCGGCCTGGCTCAACGAAACCACCAACCGCCTCGGCGAACAGGTGGCACGCCACTTGAACGAAGCCGCCGCCGTGAACCCGGTGAACCTGGTCGCCCTGGCGCTGCTGTCCACCACCCGCCTGGCCCTGGACGAACAAGCCATGGCGCGCCAGTTGGACCTGTACCTGGCGCTGTTGCGCCGTGTGCCCTACTCGCCCCATACCACCTTGCCCGAAGGTGATGGCCTGGCGCTGATCAAGCATGTGAAGGACATGGATTTGCTGTCGGAACAGAGCGATGCCTTGGGCAAGATTCTGTACCTGGGCGAGCAGAACGCCGTCCTGATGACCTACTACCGCAACAACGTGCTGCACATCTTTGCCCTGCCGGCACTGCTGGCGAGTTTCTTCCAGAGCAGCTCGCGGATGAGCCGCGAGCAGATCCAGCGCTACACCCACGCGCTGTACCCGTACCTGCAATCGGAGCTGTTTATCCGCTGGTCGCTGGAAGAGCTCGACACCGTGATCGACCAGTGGCTGGAAGCCTTTGTCGAACAAGGTTTGCTGCGTTTCGAAAACAACGTATACCTGCGCCCGGCGCCGAGTTCACGGCACTTCGTGTTGCTGACGCTGCTGTCCAAGAGCATCGCCCAGACCCTGCAACGCTTCTACATGGCGATTTCGCTGCTGCTCAACAGCGGCCAGAACAGCATCAGCGCCGAAGAGCTGGAAGACCTGTGCACGATCATGGCCCAGCGCCTGTCGATCCTGCATGGCCTCAATGCCCCGGAATTCTTCGACAAGAGCCTTTTCCGACATTTCATCCAGACCTTGCTGGAACAAGATGTGCTGCGCCGCGATGACGCCGGCAAGCTGAGCTATCACGACCTGCTCGGCGAACTGGCCGAAGGCGCGGCCAAGCGCGTGTTGCCAGCAGAGATTCGCCTGTCGATCCGCCAGGTGGCATTGCATCGTGTGGATGGCGCGGCCGAAATACCCATCGAACCTGAAGAAAACCGCTAGATTTGAAAAGGCGCCGGTTGGATGCCGGCGCCGTTGAAAAGGAGCGACACCATGAAAAAGATCATCCTCCTGGGCCTTACCGCCCTGCTCGGAGCCTGCCAGTCCATGAGCCCCACCCCCAAGGCCAGCCTCGATGGCGAAGTGTTCTACCTGCAACGCATCGCCCTGCCGCCAACCGCGACCTTGAGTGTCAGCCTGCAAGACGTTTCGCTGGCAGATGCACCGGCTGTGACCCTCGCCGAGCAGAAAGGCCCGGTCAAAGGCCAGGTGCCGCTGCCGTTTCACCTGAGCTACGACCCGGCCCAGGTCAAACCCGGCCACAGCTACTCGGTCAGCGCTCGCATCGAAGTGGATGGCAAGCTACTGTTTAATACCACCGAGCGACACGCTGTACAGCTCAACGGCCAGGATCCTCAACCACTGCGTCTGCGCGTTGACGCGGCGGCCCACTGAATTCGATAAAAAGGAAGCGCCCATGCTCCGTAACTCCCTTCGCCTGACTGCCCTGTGTGCCGGCCTGTTACTCGGTGCCAACGCCATGGCCCTGGACCTCAGCAGCCTGTCCCAGGGCGACGCCAGCGGCGGCCTCAAGGACGCCCTGACCCAAGGCGCGCAAATCGCCGTGAAACAACTGGGTGTACCCGGTGGTTTCAGCAACAACCCGGAAGTGAAGATCGGCCTGCCTGGCAAGCTGGGCAAAGTCGCCGACAAGCTGAAGATGTTCGGCATGGGTGACCAGGTCACGCAGCTGGAAACCAGCATGAACAAGGCCGCTGAAACCGCCGTGACCCAGGCCCAGCCGATCCTGGTGAATGCCGTGAAAAACATGAGCGTGACGGACGCCAAGGGCATCCTCAGCGGTGGCCAGGATTCCGCTACCCAGTACCTGAACAAAAGCAGTCGTGAACAGATCCGCGCCAAGTTCCTGCCCATCGTCAAGGCGGCTACCGACAAGGTCGGCGTAGCCCAGCAGTACAATGCCCTCGCCGGCAAGGCTGCGGCTTTCGGTGCGGTGGACGCCAAGAGCGCCAATGTGGAGAGCTACGTGACCGAGCAGGCACTGGACGGGTTGTTCAAGATGATTGCCAAGCAGGAAGAAACCATTCGCGAGAACCCGGCGGCGGCGGCTACCAGTTTGGCGAAGAAGGTGTTTGGGGCATTGTAATGCCCTGAAAGGATCGCGCCCTGCAATGGGGAGCGATCCTAATGCAGTATCGACGCCGCCAACCGCCCCACCATTAACGTAGCAAAGCAGCCAATGGCAACCGATGTCGCACGGTTGACCTTCAACGGTGTTAGCCACGCTTTTTGCATCCCTTCGAAGCGACTGCCCAGCACAATCCACGCGGTACCCACCGGTATTACCACCAACGCCAGGGTGATCATGAACCCTGCATAACCCTGCAGCGTGGCGAAGGCACCGACCGGTGCGATGAACGACACAATCAGCAGCCCCTTGGGATTCATGACAGTCAGCCAAAAAAAGTAAAGGCCGCGAAATCGGTCACCGCTCGGGTCGATGGTGCTGCTTTTTCGCTGCCAAAGCTTGTAGGAGACATACAGCAAGTAGCAGGCCGCCGCCAATTGCGTTGCCTTCAGCGCCCATGGCGAGTACGCCGACAGGTACAGCAATGCCACGCCCCATACCGAAACTTGCAGCAGGTACGCCAGGCACTCGACAAATGCCAGCCTCCACGAAGCCCGCAAGCCACACAACACACCTGCACGAAATAACAGGGTGTTGGTAGGGCCTGGGGCAAGCAACAACAACATCAGGGCTGAAACGGTGGCCAGCATGATTACGCGACGTCCTTCCTCACTCGGAACCACGCAGCATACAGGGCCGGCAAGAACAATAGTGTCAACGCCGTCGCCACTATCAACCCGCCCATGATCGCCACGGCCATCGGCCCGAAGAACACACTGCGCGACAGCGGGATCATCGCCAATACCGCCGCGAGGGCGGTCAGCACAATCGGGCGGAAGCGGCGGACGGTGGCTTCGATGATCGCTTGCCACGGCGCCAGCCCCGCCTTGATGTCCTGCTCGATCTGGTCCACCAGGATCACCGAGTTGCGCATGATCATCCCCGACAGCGCAATGGTCCCGAGCATGGCGACGAAACCGAAGGGTTGGCGGAATACCAGCAGGAACAAGGTCACCCCGATCAAGCCCAGCGGTGCCGTCAGAAACACCATCGCGGTCCGCGAGAAACTGCGCAACTGCAGCATCAACAAGGTCAGCACGACCACGATAAACAGCGGCACCCCGGCTTTCACCGAATTCTGTCCACGGGCGGAATCCTCCACGGTCCCGCCCACGTCGAGCAGGTAGCCATCCGGCAGTTCGGCACGTACGCCTTCCAAGGTCGGCAGGATCTGCTGGACCAACGTCGCGGGCTGTTCCTTGCCGTAGATATCGGCGCGTACGGTCACCGTCGGCAAGCGGTTGCGGTGCCAGATGATGCCTTCTTCGAAACCGTATTCGAGGGTGGCGATCTGCGACAGCGCCACGCTTTTGCCGTTGTCCGTCGGCACTGCCAGGCTTGGCAGCAACGAGAGTTCGGTGCGTTCGTGCACGGTGCCGCGCAGCAGGATTTCGATCAACTCGTTGTCCTCCCGGTACTGGCTGACGCTGGAACCGGTCAATGAACTCTGCAGGAATTTCGACAGGTTGGCCGTGCTCACGCCCAGGGCACGTGCGCGGTCCTGGTCGATATTGAGGTAGACGATCTTGCTCGGTTCTTCCCAGTCCAGGTGCACGTTGACCACGTGAGGGTTTTCGCGAACCTTGGCCGCCACTTTGCGGGCGAGCGCGCGGACCTCTTCGATATGTTCGCCGGTCACACGGAACTGCACCGGGTAACCCACGGGCGGGCCGTTTTCCAGGCGGGTGACCCGTGAGCGCAGGTCGGGGAATTGTTCGTTGAGGGTTTCGATCAACCAGGTACGCAGGCTTTCGCGCTCTTCGATGGTTTTGGCCAGTACCACGAACTGGGCAAAACTGGCGGCCGGCAGTTGTTGATCCAGCGGCAGGTAGAAACGCGGCGATCCAGTACCGACATACGCCACGTAGTTGTCGATGCCGGCGTGATCCTTGAGCAGGGTTTCCAGGCGCTTGACCTGCTCGGCGGTGTTGCTCAGGGAGGCGCCTTCGGCCAGCTTCAGGTCGACCATCAGTTCCAGGCGACCGGAAGCCGGGAAGAACTGCTGCGGCACAAAACGGAATAGCGCCACCGAGCCGATAAATAGCAACAGGGTCAGGACGATCACGGTTTTGCGGCGACGCACGCACCACTCCACCAAACCTCTTACGCGCTGGTAGAACGGTGTGCCGTAGGGGTCAGGACCATCGGTGCCATGTTTGGCTGCGTGAATTTTCGCCAGGTCCGGCAGGAGTTTTTCCCCCAGGTAGGGCACAAAGACTACGGCAGCCACCCACGAGGCGAGCAACGCAATGGTCACCACCTGGAAAATCGAGCGGGTGTATTCGCCGGTGCTCGACTGCGCAGTGGCAATCGGCAGGAAGCCGGCGGCGGTGATCAACGTACCGGTGAGCATCGGGAACGCGGTACTGGTCCAGGCAAAGCTGGCAGCCTTGAGCCGGTCGTAGCCCTGCTCCATTTTGATCGCCATCATCTCCACGGCGATGATCGCGTCATCCACCAGCAAGCCCAACGCCAGCACCAGTGCGCCCAGGGAAATCTTGTGCAGGCCGATGCCGAGGTAATACATGGTGGCAAACGTCATCGCCAGCACCAGCGGAATCGCCAGGGCCACCACCATGCCGGTGCGCACGCCGAGAGAGAAGAAACTCACCAGCAACACGATGGCCAGCGCTTCGGCCAGTACCTGCACGAATTCGCCGACGCTGGTCTTCACCGCTGCCGGTTGGTCCGACACCTTGCGCAGCTCCATACCCGCCGGAAGGTTCTTCTGCAGGCGTGCGAATTCACCTTCCAGGGCCTTACCCAATACCAGGATGTCGCCGCCATCGCGCATCGCCACGGCCAGGCCGATGGCGTCTGCGCCCATGTAGCGCATGCGGGGTGCCGGTGGATCGTTGAACCCGCGGTGGATGTCGGCCACATCACCGATGCGGAAGGTGCGGTCACCCACGCGGATCGGGAAATTGCGGATCTCTTCCACGCTCTTGAAGTTGCCCGATACACGCAGTTGCACACGTTCACTCGGGGTTTCAAAGAAACCCGCAGTGGACACCGCATTCTGTTCCTGCAACGCCTGTTGCACCGCCGCCAAAGGCAAGCCGAGGGTGGCGAGCTTGAGGTTGGACAGCTCGATCCAGATTTTTTCATCCTGCAGGCCGAGCAACTCGACCTTGCCCACATCCGCCACGCGCTGCAGTTGGATCTGGATGCGGTCGGCGTAGTCCTTGAGCACCGCGTAGTCGAAACCGTCGCCGGTCAGGGCGTAGATATTGCCGAAGGTGGTGCCGAATTCATCGTTGAAAAACGGCCCCTGGATATCCGGCGGCAAGGTCTGGCGGATGTCGCTGATCTTCTTGCGCACCTGGTACCACAGCTCGGGGATCTGCGCCGAATGCATGGAGTCGCGGGCCATGAAGGTGACCTGGGATTCGCCGGGGCGCGAGAAGGAGACGATACGTTCGTACTCCCCGGTCTCCATGAGTTTTTTCTCGATGCGTTCGGTGACCTGCCGCGAGACTTCCTGCGCCGTTGCGCCAGGCCAGTTGGTCTTGATCACCATGGCCTTGAAGGTGAACGGCGGGTCTTCACTTTGCCCCAGCTTGGAGTAGGACAGGGTGCCGACCACTGCCAGCAGGATCATCAGGAACAGTACGATCTGGCGATTGCGCAACGCCCATTCGGAAAGATTGAAACCCATCGGGGACTACTCCTTGGCCGCCAGATTCACCACACGGTTGGAGCGGTCCACCGGGCGCACTTGCTGGCCCTCGTGAAGCACGTGCACACCGGCGGCGATCACCCAATCCGTCGGGGCCAGGCCTTCCAGGACCGGGACGGTTTTCTCACCGAAGGCACCGATGCGCACCGGCGTGCGCTTGAGCGTGTTGTCGGGCTGGACGCGCCATACGTAGGACGCACCGTTCTCCGCACTGAGGGCAGACAGCGGCACCGACAACGGAACATCGCCGTCGACCTGTATGAATACCCGTGCGCTCTGGCCCAGTTCGGCCGGGACCTTGCCGCCGGTGAACGCCACACGCGCCGCAAACGTGCGCGACTTGGGATCGGCCGCCGGTGACAGCTCGCGAATACGCCCGGTAAAACGCTGATCCGGCTGGCTCCACAACTCCACAGAGACCGGCTGGCCGATCTTGAAGCGGCCGAAACCTTGTTCCGGCAGGCTGATCAGCACTTCGCGCTCACCATCGGTCGCCAGGGTAAACACAGTTTGCCCGGCGGACACCACTTGGCCGACTTCCACCGCACGCTTGGCCACCACCCCGTCCTGAGGTGCACGCAGAACGGCATAGCCGGCCTGGTTGCTGGCCACGTCGAACTCGGCCTTGATCTGCTTGAGGCGTGCTTCACCGGATCGGTAGAGGTTTTCGGAATTATCGTACTGGGAACGGCTGACCATCTGACGGTCCATCAGGGTCTTGTAGCGGTCGCGCTCGGCCCGCACCAGGCTCAGGTTGGCCTCGGCGGCGGCAACCTGGGCGCGGGTCGCTTCCAGCTGCAGGCGCACGTCCTGAGGGTCCAGCTCCGCCAGCGGCTGGTTGGCCTTGACCCGTTCGCCCTCCTCCACCAAACGCTTGCTGACTTTGCCACCGATGCGAAAAGCCAGGTCCGGTTCATAGCGGGCGCGCACTTCGCCGGGGTAGCTGTCCATCGCCTGCGAAGAAGGCTGAGGCTGCACCACCATGGCTGGGCGGATGGTAATCTGGGCCGCTTCTTCATGGCCGCAGGCGGCTAACAGCACGACCAAACTGACAGGCAAAGCAAAGGGCAGGAAGGTGCTGCGCATGCTGTAGGACCTTTCGCAAGTAGAGCTAGGAATAATTATACTGGCGGGTATGGTATTAATACCAAACTCGCCAGTCCAGTATTAAAGGTGAAAATGTCCGACAATCCTCTGAACACCAATAGCCCCGGGCGCCCCAAGGACATGGCAAAACGCCAGGCAATCCTCGAAGCAGCGAAAATCCTGTTTTTGAGCAATGGCTACGCCAGTACCAGCATGGACGCGGTGGCACTGGAAGCCGGCGTGTCGAAACTGACCGTCTATAGCCACTTCAACGATAAAGAGACCTTGTTCACCGCCGCAGTGGTGGCCAAGTGCGAAGAACAACTGCCGGTGATGTACTTCGAGTTGCCCGAGGGCATACCCGTACAAACTGTGCTGTTGAATATCGCGCGGGGGTTCCATCGGCTGATCAACAGTGAAGAGTCGGTCAACCTGCATCGCCTGATGATGACCACCGGCAACCAGGACGTGAAACTCTCGCAAATCTTCTTCGAGGCCGGCCCCATGCGCATGCTGCAGGGCATGGAACGCCTGCTCGGCAAGATCGACCAGAGCGGCGCGCTGAGCATCGACAAGCCATTTACGGCGGCCGAGCATTTCTTCTGTCTGCTCAAGGGCACGGCGAATTTCTGCTTGCTGTATGGCTGCGGCGGGCAACTGAGCGAAGAAGCCGCCGAAGCCCATGTACAGGAGGTGGTGGGGCTGTTTATGCGGGCTTATAGGAGAGAGGCAGCGGTAAGTTGTTAGCTGCAAGCTGCAAGTTGAAAGCACTTTAGCTTGCAGCTTGTGGCTTAAGGCTTGAGTGCTTTTTTAGGGTAGATGTCATAGCGACTGGATTTGCCATCCAGCGCATGGCTCGGCTTTGGCCCGTCAATGCACGGCGCCTTGCGCGGGCGCTTGACCACCACCCGGTGGCTGGCCAGGGCCAGGGCGGCGGCCAGTAGCGCGGGGGCGTCAGGATCATCGCCAACCAGCGGCCGGAACAGGCGCATTTCCTTCTTCACCAGGGCAGTTTTCTCACGGTGCGGGAACATCGGGTCGAGGTAGATCACCTGGGGCGGCTCGCCTTCCCAGTTGCGCATCACGTCGATGGAATTGCCCTTGAGCAGCTTCATGCGCGCCACAATCGGCGCCACTTCAAAATCCTCCGCGCCGCGCGCCAGACCGTCTTCGAGTAAGGCGCCGATCAGCGGCTGGCGCTCGATCAGGCTCATCTCGCAACCCAGGCTGGCCAGTACGAAGGCGTCCTTGCCAAGGCCAGCCGTAGCGTCGAGTACCCGTGGGCGCACGCCTTGGGCGATGCCCACGGCCTTGGCGATCATCTGCCCGCTACCGCCCCCATAGAGGCGCCGATGCGCCGCGCCACCCTCGACAAAATCCACGCGCACCGGCCCCGGCGCATCAGGCCCGAGCTGTTGCAATTGCAGGCCATGCTCCCCCACTTGCAGGGAAAAGTCCGCATCCGCCTGCTGCAACGGCAAGCCAAGCCGCTGCGCCCATTGCTCAGCGCGGGCCTGGAAAAACTCGCCCAAGGCCTCGACCCGGATGCGGCTGGCCGCTGGTTGTTCGCTCATCAATCGCTACGCTCAAAAATATTAAGGATCGGCAAACAGCGGCCGATAAAAACAACAGTCAGGTATTTTGCCAGAGCTGAGCGTCGACCGAGAAAAATGTCAGACATTCTTCCCCTAACCATCGGTGTACTGCCGACCCACAACCACTACGGCCTGCGCAATACTCAAGCGCTGGCCGGGGTGAGTCATGTGTGGCAGGACTTCTTCGCCCGGGCACTGGCCGAGCAGCTCGGCGATACGCCGGACACGCTCGCCGTGCAGGCGCCAGCACCGGCGGATCCGGCGGTAGAACCCAGCGAAGGCGCCGACCTGCTGTCGCAGATCCTCACCCAGCGTGAGTGCGACGTGAAAGACACCGAGATTGCCCCGCCAGAGCCGCTGTTCCTGCCGATTGCCGAGTTCGAAACTGACTTGCTGCCACCGGCCGCCACACCGTATCCGGAAGAAGAAATCGTCGCGCAGCAACGCCAGCAGAATTTCGAAAGCGGCTGGGTCCGCCCTATCGTGCTGACGGCCGGCCAGCCGCTGCCGGAACCGGGCCCAGCCCCGGAGCCGCGCCCTCTGCACCTGCCCATCGCAGAATTCGAACTGGACCTGCTGCCTCCACCTGCCACGCCATTCCCGGAAGAAGAGCTGGTCGCGCAACAAAAGGCCCTGGATTTCGATTACTACTGGGCTCGCCCACTGGTCACCCAGAACCTGCGCCTGGCTGCCTGAGTCTCAGCGACACACCCACCAACGGCCCATATCCAGGTGGAAGTGGTTGCGGTGCGCGGCGTTGTAGTCCGGGCCCAGCACGACATTGAAATCATCACAGGCACTGTCGCGGACCTGACGCAGGAACCGCGCCTTATCGCCCTCCCCCGACCAGTCCTTGAGCACGCTGATGCTGCGCCCATCCGCCAGGCGAAAACCGGCAATATCCAGCGCATTGGCCGACGCATGCTGGCTGAGTCGCCCTTCGGCACGGTTATACATATTGCGACAGGCAAAGCTGCCCAGGTGATCGACCCGCGTCACTGCCTGGCCGAATACCGCCTGGGCCGCCGGTTGCAAGCTGTGACGCTCAAACAGGGCGAACGCCACCGCCAGTGGGCAACTGGCGAGAAAACTGCTGCTCAGCCCCACCGCCGAACCCTGTACGCGCAAGGTATTGCGCAGGGGGCAAGCGGCATCTGCCGGCGAGTCCGCCTGATGACTGACGCGCAGGCCCGAGGTTTCCAGCACCTGGTCGCACAATGCCGGGTCATCCTGCAGACGACCCAATTTGTAGCGGGTCAACACGTTGGGGGTGGCCCGCACGTCCAGCGGCGCCCACGGGTTCCAATCGGCCGGTAATGAGACCCATCCACGCCAGACAGCCACGGCAACGGCACCCGCCAGGATCAGCAGCATGCCCATGACTTTGAAAAAACGCACCGCCTAGCCCTTGAAGAACTGGTTGGCCTGGCTGAACGGCATCTTGCGCTCGGTAAAGGTGAACGTGCCCCGTTCATACATTTCCTGGGCTGCGCGATAGAACTCACCATAGGCGGCCAACGCCAGCGCCGAGCCGACGCTGATCCGCCGCACGCCCATCTCGCTCAACTGCGCAACGCTCAGGTTCAAGCCGCCGGACATCAACACATTCACCGGCTTGGGCGCCACGGCCTTGACCACCGCCAGCACTTCCTCGGCACTGCGCAGGGCCGGCGCATACAGCACGTCGGCACCGGCTTCGGCGTAGGCTTGCAGACGGCGGATGGTGTCGGGCAAACCCAGGCGGCCATGCAGGAGGTTTTCCGCACGGGCCGTCAGGGTGAAGGCAAAAGGCAGGCTGCGGGCGGCGGCGACGGCGGCTTCCACACGCTCGACCGAAAGATCGAAGGGATAGATCGGGTCGGCGGCAATGCCGGTGGCGTCCTCGATGGAGCCGCCGACAATGCCGACTCCCGCTGCGCGCAGGATGGTCTGGGCGCAGCCTTCAGGGGTGTCGCTGAAGCCGTTTTCCAGGTCGGCGGCCACCGGCAACTTGGTGGCGTTGGCGATCATACCGGCATTGACCAACGTCTCCTCCAGGGACAACGCGCCTTCCGCATCCGGTCGCCCCAGGCTGAACGCGTAGCCTGCACTGGTGGTGGCCAGCGCTTCGAAACCCAGGCTGGCCAACATTACAGCGGAGCCCGCATCCCACGGGTTGGGCATCACGAATGCGCGGTCACGCTCATGCAAGGCCTTGAAGGTTTCGGCGCGAAGGGTTTGGGCATCCATGTCGGGCTCCTGGCGGAAAAAGGAGCCCTAGAGTAACCCCAGTTGCTCCACGGCGGGGGCACGATCCAGCACGGGCAGGGGCTGCAGGCCTGGTAGGCGCGCCATCAGTTGATCGTGGAAACGCAGGGCCAGTTGCGCGGCCAGGCGGTTATCCGAGGTGTGCAGGAACACGTAGGGGGTGCGCCCTTCTTCGATCCAGCCCGCGACTTTTTCCACCCATGGCATCAGGAACGAATCGTTGGCCTCCAATTCGGGATGGCCAATAAAGCGTACCTGGGGAAACTGCGTCAGCGCCGCCGGGCGGGGTGGCACCTTGGGCTTTTTGGATTGGGCGTGCAGCACGGCGGCCGAGGTGGACGTGCAACTGAACAACGCACGCGGATCCAGGCAGATGCGCTCCACGCCGCGGTCACGCAACAAACGGTTAAGCATGCGCTCGGCCTCCCCCTTGGCGAAGAATTCCAGGTGGCGCACTTCCACCGCCATCGGCCGCTCCAGGCCATCGATGAAGCCTGCCAACTCCCCCAGGCGCTGCGGGGTGAAAGACGCGGGCAGTTGCAACCACAGCGGCGATACCCGCTCCCCCAACGGACTCATCAGGCCCACGAAGCTTTCCGCTGCCGGTAGCTGCTCGATCAGGTTGCCACTGTGGCTGATATCACCGGGAAATTTGGCGGTGAAGCGAAAGTCCTCAGGCATGATTTCGGCCCAGCGCTGCACGGTGGCGGCGGAGGGGCGGGCGTAAAACGTGGTATTGCCTTCAACGGCGTTGAAGACCTGGGAGTACAGCGCGAGGTAATCGCTGGAACGGGCATCGGCGGGGTACAGGTACTCGCGCCAGGCATTTTCACTCCAGGACGGGCAACCGAGGTAGTAAGGCAGACGCATCAGATATGGACGTCGAGGCCCAGCACTTCCATATCCCATTCGACAAAGCCGGCGGTGGTCAGGTAGCTGGCCAGGGCGGTAGCGACGCTTTTGCTCATGGAGCGCGGGAAGACCATGTCTTGCTGACGGGCGGGAAGACCGCTGATACGGGCTTGGGCGTTGGCTTGCGCATCGGCTTGGACTTCGATGAAGTCCGGCGAGTCCTCGACCGACTCATCCACCGTGACGTTCGCCTTACGCGGCTTGCGCTTGATTGGGTAAGACTGTGAGGAAAAGCCATCAATACGCATGGGCGCGAACTCGCTATCAGTAATGGCATTTTGGCAGCACCATCCGTAGTGCGCAAATGCTCTGGTGATAACTAGAACACATAATTTGAAAAAGGTTTAAAACCCAGGGGGAATTCTGACGATTGGTGCAAGTTTGGGGGATTTTAGCGCTGCTTCGCAGCCCAATGCGGGGCAAGCCCGCTCGCCACAACCAGCCCGCTCGCCACAATTAAAGGCCGCGCTCTGCCTTGGTCTGCGCCACTTTATCGCGCAGATAGACCGGCGCCGCCTGGTCGGCCGGAATCGCCTCGCCACGCTCAAAGGCAAAACGTGCCAATGTCAGCAAGTCCTCGGCGTGAGGCAACATCGCCGCGTCCTGGCCCACCAACGGCACAGCGAGGCGCTCGCCATACCCCCAACCAGTACCAGCCCCGAACCAATCGCCGCTGGCGTCGGCTGGCAATTGCGATGACTCCGGCGGTTGCACGGCTTCCACGCCGACCAGACGCATCTCGCCCGCCGTTTCGCGGTAGCAGCCCCAATAGACTTCATCCATGCGCGCATCGATAGCCGCCGCCACCTGACGCGCGCCATGTTCACGCAAGGCGCGCTGAGCCAGCACGGCCAGGTTGGACACCGGCAACACCGGACGCTCCAGCGCAAACGCCAGGCCCTGCACCACGCCAATGGCGATACGGACACCCGTGAATGCACCCGGTCCGCGACCGAAGGCGATGGCATCGACCGCAGCCAGAGTGGTGCCGGCGTCTTCCAGCAGTTGCTTGATCATCGGCAACAGCTTCTGCGCGTGCAGGCGCGGGATCACCTCGTAGTGGCTCGTTACCTTGCCATCGTGCAGCAAGGCAACGGAGCAAGCTTCAGTCGCGGTGTCCAGGGCCAGCAGGGTGCTCATCGGTGTAGGTGTCCAAGTCGAAAAAAGTGCGCCAGTATAAACAACAACGGCCCGCAAGCGGGCCGTTATCCATGAAGCCGGTCGAGGGATCAGCTCAGTGCTTGCAGCACTTTGGCGGTGATCGCCTCAACCGAGCCGACGCCAGGAATGTGGCTGTACTTCGGCTTGCCTTGGGCGGCGGACAGCTTCTGGTAGAAGTCCACCAGCGGCTTGGTCTGGGAATGGTAGACCGACAGGCGATGACGCACGGTTTCTTCGGTGTCGTCTTTGCGCTGCACCAGGTCTTCGCCGGTGACGTCGTCCTTGCCTTCCACCTTTGGCGGATTGTAGACGGTGTGATACACGCGGCCCGAGGCTTCGTGGACGCGACGACCGGCGATACGCTGGACGATTTCTTCGTCTTCAACCGCGATTTCGACCACGGCATCCAGCTCGACGCCGGCCTTCACCAGGGCTTCAGCCTGGGGAATGGTGCGCGGGAAGCCGTCGAACAGGAAACCGTTCTTGCAGTCCTCCTGGCTGATGCGTTCCTTGACCAGGTTGATGATCAAGTCATCGGAAACCAGGCCACCGCTGTCCATCACGCTCTTGGCGATCAGGCCCAGCGCGGTGCCGGCCTTGACGGCCGCGCGCAGCATGTCGCCGGTAGAGATTTGTGGAATGCCGAATTTTTCAGTGATGAACTTTGCCTGAGTACCTTTACCGGCCCCGGGAGCTCCCAGCAGAATGACGCGCATTGATGTGCTCCTCAATTTTTTATAGAGATGACGCTCGGATTCGCCGCGGCGGGCCAATCGCGTAAAAATAGAATTCGGGCCGCCCAAACGGCCAAAGGCTGATCAAGATACACAGCAGGCCTTAAGCACACAAGCCGCCAAAAGTCGCAGGAACCCGTGCAGCGCTTACGTCATAGGTAGGGTGTGCCTGGGTGCAACCGGCGCCATAAACGCCGACCGCCCTTTTCAGGGCGGCCGCCGTGGTTTACCTGCAAGCCGTTGAGAACACGCAAAAAACCTTAGCCGGTATTACGCAAACCGGCGGCAATACCGGCCACGGAGACCAGCAGCGCCTGTTCCAGAGGGCTGTCCTGTGCCGCCTCCTGCTGGCGCGAACGCGCCAGCAACTCGGCCTGCAACAGGTGCAGCGGGTCGAGGTAGGTGTTGCGCAGGCGGATGAACTCCAGGGTGTCCGGGCTATGGGCCAGCAGCTGCGACTGGCCAGTCAGGCCAAGCACCACCTTGCAGGCCTGCGACAATAGGTCGCGCAAATGCGCACCCAGTGGCAACAGGTCCGGCTGCACCAGACGCTCGTCATACAGGCGGGCGATGTCGGCATCGGCCTTGGCCAGCACCATTTCCAGCATGTCGATGCGGGTGCGGAAGAACGGCCACTGCTCACGCATCTGCCCCAGCAAGTCGCCTTCACCACGTTCCAGGGCCTTGCTCAGCGCCGCTTCCCAGCCCAGCCAGGCGGGCAGCATAAGACGGGTCTGGGTCCAGCCGAAGATCCACGGAATCGCACGCAGGCTTTCAATCCCGCCCGCACGGCGCTTGGCCGGGCGGCTGCCCAACGGCAAACGGCCCAGCTCTTGTTCCGGCGTGGACTGGCGGAAATACTCGACGAACTGCGGATTCTCGCGCACCACGGCGCGGTAAGCGCTGACACCGTCTGCCGCCAATTCGTCCATCAAATGGCGCCAGGCCGGTTCGGGCGGCGGCGGTGGCAACAGGGTCGCCTCCAACACGGCGGCCAGGTAAAGATTGAGATTCTGCTCGGCAATATCCGGCAAGCCGAACTTGAAGCGGATCATCTCGCCCTGTTCGGTGGTACGGAAGCGCCCCGCCACCGACCCAGGCGGCTGCGACAGGATCGCCGCGTGGGCCGGGCCGCCGCCACGCCCCACGGTGCCACCACGACCGTGGAACAACAGCAGTTCCACTTGCTGTTCACGGCAGATATCCACCAGGCGTTCCTGCGCCCGGTACTGCGCCCAGGCAGCGGCAGTGGTGCCGGCGTCCTTGGCCGAATCCGAGTAGCCGATCATCACTTCCTGCGGGCCTTGCAGCCGCGCGCGGTAGCCCGGCAGCAGCAACAGTTGCTCGATCACCGGGCCGGCGTTATCCAGGTCGGCCAAGGTTTCGAACAGCGGCACCACGCGCATCGGCCGTTGCACGCCTGACTCTTTAAGCAGCAACTGCACCGCCAGCACGTCCGACGCAGCGCCGGCCATGGAGATGACATACGAGCCCAGGGACGCCGCCGGGGCCGCGGCGATTTCCTTGCAGGTGTTGAGCACCTCGGCGGTATCCGCCGACGGTTTGAAATAACCCGGCAGCAACGGTCGACGGTTGGCCAGCTCCTTCATCAGGAAGCTGATGCGCATCTCTTCGTTCCATTCCTCGTAGCGACCGAGACCAAGATAATCGGTGATTTCGGTCATGGCCGCGCAATGGCGACTGGAATCCTGGCGCACATCCAACCGCACCAGGAACAGGCCGAAAGTCACCGCCCGCCGCAGGCAATCGAGCAACGGCCCATCAGCGATCACGCCCATGCCGCATTCGTGCAGCGACTGGTAGCACAGCTCCAGCGGCTCCAGCAGGTCGCGGTTGTTCTGCAATACCTCGGCAGGCGCTGGCGTGCTGCTGCTCAACGCCGTATGCGCCCATTGGCGCGTGGCACGCAGGCGTTCACGCAGTTGCTTGAGCAAGGCACGATAGGGTTCGACGCTGTCGCCGACCCTGGCCTGCAACGCCGGGCTGGCGCGCTGCATCGACAGCTCGGAGGCCAGGTGATCGATATCGCGCAAGTACAAGTCGGCCGCCATCCAGCGCGCCAGCAGCAACACTTCGCGGGTGACCGGTGCAGTGACATTCGGGTTGCCGTCACGATCGCCGCCCATCCACGACGCAAAGCGGATCGGCGCCGCTTCCAGCGGCAAGCGCAGGCCTGTGGCGGCGTGCAGGGCCTGGTCGGCCTTGCGCAGGTAATTGGGAATAGCGTGCCACAGCGAATGCTCGATCACCGCGAACCCCCACTTGGCTTCGTCTACCGGCGTGGGCCGGGTGCGGCGGATTTCTTCGGTGTGCCAGGCCTCGGCGATCAAGCGTTGCAGGCGTTGGCGGATCTGCTCACGCTCGGCCGTGGTGAGGTCGCGGTGATCCTGCAGTGCCAATTGGGCGGCGATGGCATCGTATTTCTGGATCAGGGTGCGGCGCGCCACTTCAGTGGGGTGGGCGGTGAGGACCAGCTCGATCTCCAGGCGCCCCAATTGGCGGGCCAGGGATTCGTTGCTGTGGCCTTCGGCTTGCAGGCGCGCCAGCAACTCAGGCAATACGCGGGATTCGAAGGGTGCCGGCTGCGACTCATCGCGTCGATGAATCAGCTGATACTGCTCGGCAATGTTGGCCAGGTTGAGGAACTGGTTGAAGGCACGGGCGACCGGTAGCAGCTCATCTTCCTGCAACTGGTTGAGGCTGGTGCTCAGTTCATCGCCTGCGCCACGGCGGTCGGCCTTGGCGCCCTTGCGGATCTGCTCGATCTTGTCGAGGAAATCATCGCCGTATTGCTCTCGAATGGTGTTGCCCAACAGCTCACCCAGCAGGTGAACATCCTCACGCAAGCGTGCATCGATATCACTCATCAGCCAATCTCCAGCCAGAAATCCGGGACGCGCAGGTTTGCCAGAGTGCCGCCAGCGCTCATTTATGACAAGACTTTAAACCTTGCGAGTTGCAGCTAGTCTCAACACTAAGTCGCCGCGTTTATCCGCGCGAGCGGCGGGTCACTCATCACCGCCTGCTATCGCGGGCTTTACTGAGGTTGCCATGAAAATCCGAGAACTGGCCCAGCATTGGGAAGAGAACGCCAAGGGTCGCCTGACTAAGACCGAGTACGCCATCCATCTGGATGTGGAAGCTGCGGCACGCCTGGCAGCGATCGCCGAGATGTACCCCAAGCGCAGCACCGAAGAACTGCTCGGCGAACTGATCGGCGCCGCACTGGAAGAGCTGGAAGCCAGCTTTCCGTACATCAAGGGGCAGCAGGTGATCGCGACTGATGAAGAGGGCGACCCGCTGTACGAAGATGTCGGCCCTACTCCGCGCTTTCTGACGCTGTCGCGTCGCTATCTGCATGACTTATCAGCGAGCGGCGACAAACCGAAACACTGAAATCCTAGCGCATCCCCCTTGTATTCCGGGCTCTTTACGAGCCCGACGTACCGCTGCGCAACGCAGAAGTTCCAAGTTTTTTCGCTGACCAGACAGTCAGATATTTTTTTAGGCAAATCGCCATCTTCTCTGAACTTTTGAAAAAAGCCTCCGGTCACAGCCAGTAAGCCATCACTTGGAACGGCCGTTTTAAAGGGCTTTTTGTACATCACCCTGAAGCCCCAGCCGAGTACCAGTGACATGGATTTTGATGTTTTTCAGGAGTTATCCAATGGAGTTGAAGACGATGAAGACCAGCACTGCCAAATCCTCGTTTAACCACCTGCGCGGGCTCAAATTGGCCGCGCTGGCAATCGGCACCAGCTTCGTTCTGGCGGGCTGCGCCGGCAACCCTCCGACCGAGCAGTACGCGGTGACCCAGTCCGCAGTCAACAGCGCAGTCAGCGCTGGCGGCACTGAGTTTGCGGCTGTGGAAATGAAGTCGGCTCAGGACAAGCTCAAAGAAGCTGAAATCGCCATGCACGACAAGAACTACGACAAAGCTCGCCAGTTGGCTGAACAAGCCGAGTGGGACGCTCGCGTCGCAGAGCGCAAGGCCCAGGCTGCCAAGGCTCAACAGGCTGTGAAGGATTCCCAGAAGGCTGTTGACGAACTGCGTAGGGAAGGCATGCGTCCGGCTGCTATCCAGCAGAAGTAAGACGCCCCTTGACTGCTTCGCACTTGATATCGAATTGAAAGGACGACACGACTATGCGTAAACAATTGATGATCCCTGCCCTGCTGGCGATGAGCGTTGCCCTGGCGGCCTGCTCCACCCCGCCTAACGCGAACCTGGAAAACGCACGGACCAACTTCTCTTCCCTGCAGACCAACCCGCAGGCCACCAAGCTCGCGGCGCTGGAGACCAAAGACGCCAGCGAATGGCTGGACAAGGCAGACAAGGCCTACCGCGACAAGGAAGACGAGAAGAAAGTTGACCAACTCGCCTACCTGACCAACCAGCGCGTTGAAGTGGCCAAAGACACCATCGTGCTGCGCGAATCCGAAGCCAAGCTGAAAAATGCCGGTGACGAACGCGCCCGCGCCCTGCTGGAAGCCCGTGACGCACAGATCAAGCAACTGCAAGACAGCTTGAACGCCAAGCAGACTGATCGTGGCACCTTGGTGACCTTCGGTGACGTGCTGTTCGCCACCAACAAGTCCGACCTGAAATCCAGCGGCCTGGTGAACATCACCAAGCTGGCGCAGTTCCTGCGCGATAACCCGGACCGTAAAGTGATCGTCGAAGGCTACACCGACAGCACCGGTTCCGATGCGTACAACCAGAGCCTGTCGGAGCGTCGTGCGGCCTCCGTACAACGCGCACTGGCGCAACAGGGCGTGGATATCTCGCGCATCGTGACCCAGGGTTATGGCAAAGAATACCCGGTTGCCGATAACGGCAGCGTTTCCGGTCGTGCCATGAACCGCCGCGTTGAAGTAACCATCTCCAACGACAACCAGCCGGTCAAGCCACGGTCTTCCGTCGCTAACTGATCGCTCGATGCACTAAAAAGCCCCATCTATATATAGACGGGGCTTTTTCATTTCTTGTGTATTTGAAAGGCCTTGAGATTTCAGTAATTAACACCGATGTGGCGATTGCCGTTCTGACCAGAGTTAATATAGCTGCTGAAGCCCCCGGAGTTACCGTTGTTCCCGTAGTTTCCGTAGTTGCTGGAACCCCCGTAATACCCCGGCGATTCCATCCATCGCCCAATCATCTCGTTGCCGTTCTGCCCATGATTTTCATAGCGACTGTGCGCGCCGCCATTTCCGTTATTGCCGTAGTTGCCATAATTTCCGCTATCGCGACTCACCTGGGAGCCCCTCCATACCCGTTGCCCTCCGAAGGGCTTCCAAGTGTATTCATCGGGAGAGAAGGTGTTGAAGTGATTGTAATGTTGATATCGCGACATTAATAGTTGAGTCATCTTGACACCCTATACAAACTAAATAATTTATAAAATCACGACATAATAAGCTGCACTGTACAGTCCGAACTACGCCGTCACCTGTAGTGGTGCATCGCAGGGGACAGTTCGTTTCGGGCGTCCTTAAAAACAAAACACCCTATGTACGTGAGTGCGTTACTAATACGGTCAAGGCCTTGACGCGTCAGGCTTGAATACCGTGGGCCAGGCGATGCTGGTTGAATCTGGCGCTTGCAGAGTTTCGAAGATTGCCATTACTGCCATGATTGGCATAACGACTGTCACTTCCGCTGTTACCGTTATTTCCATAATTTCCGAAATTGCCGTTATTCATACTGCCGTTGCCGCTATTGACATGCACACCCACCTGCGCCGATTTAACATCCCCGACACGCACATAATTGGTGTTGAATACATACTTGATATAGTTGACCGTATGCGGCTGCTTCAAAACCGACGGCTGAGCCCCAGGCGTCCGCCCCCTATGCTGGACTATCCAGTGATTCGCAGGTTGAACGCCAGCGTAACGGGGTCGCTGGCTTGGTTGATACCGGGGATAATGATATGTATTACTTCCACACCGCCCACCTGTACCCTGCCCCATGACAACATTCCATGCGGTGTTAATAGTCGCGAGGGTATTCGTGAATACCGTACTCATCAACGAGTCCAATCTCATCGTGCTACTCCAAATGTATTTTCCATGAGTCCGGGTATGATTTCCTGACCGATATAGCAGTGGTCGTCGATAACTATCGGTTCCCAACCGTATCTCCTGGTAATAAATTATGGAGCAGCGCGTTCAGTCACTTCCTCCCTACCGCTGATGAGTCGATTGGAGAGAAACAAAAAACCCATCAAAAATGATGGGTTTTCTCACACTTAGAATTTGATCTGACTTTTGTCGCTTTCGAAGCCTGCATACCCAGGTTTCTCTTGGCATTGCTCCCCCCGATCCTTTTGCGCGATGTCATCGGCCCCCCCTCCAAGCGCTTCAACGAGCTCCTGCATCCTGGACATCTCCAACCACCTGTCTATCGCACTTATCTCGCCTAACTTGACCATGATTCTCCCCCGGCTGGCCGTTCGCAAATTTCCATCACGAACGCTGACAAGCCATTGAGTGGCCGCTTACGCGAAACGGTTCCAGATATTTCAGGCGCGATGCGTCCGGCTTACTGCTGGAGTTGTGGTGTTTCCTGTCCCAGGCAGCGCACAGCCTGTTTCTTGTTATTCACCAGCACACCGCTCAAGCCTTTCTGCTCAGTGTCGAACATCACCAGTACACCATCCACGCACTGCGCCACCTGGGCAGCTGGCGTCAGGGAGATCTTGTAGTCCTCGCCAGGCACGGTCTTGAGCAGGGTGAAGTCGCTGAGCAACAACGCATCTTCCGGCTTGGCAAAGTGCAGGTAGCCGTAGTACCACAGGCAACCTACCGTACCGATGATGGTGCCGATACCGGTGAGGATCAGCGGGATCATGTTGCGTTCTTCACTCATTGCGGGCTCTCTGATGAGTCAACTTTAGGAATCGGATAATTCGGGATTTCGCCCAGGCGACGCAGACCGTTGAAATGCTGAGGGTCATCCAGGTAACGCAGCATCACGGTTTGCCAGGTCTTGTCGGCAAAGGTCTGCACATGGCCGCCTCGGGTCAGTTGCAACACCCTGGGTGGCGGTGCGGCCTGGTACAGGCGGATCCCGTTGGCTACCGGCACGATCGGGTCATCCAGGCTGTGGAACAGCAGTTTGGGTACACCTGTCAGCTGGGGCATGGCATGGATGGCGCTGTCGGCGTCCGGGACCAGCCAGGACAACGGCACCTGAAACGGCCATGTTAACCAGGAGGTACTCAGGGCGAATTGTCCCACGTCACGATAACTGGCGGGCACGCCGTCCAACACCAGCGCCTTGAGCCGCGATTGGCGCTCAGGGTGAGCGGCCAGGTAGTGCACCGCCAATGCGCCGCCCAGGCTCTGGCCCAGTACTATCAACGGCTGGCCCTGGGTTTCGGGAGCCTTGTCGATCCATTGGAATGCCGCGTCCACATCCTGGTAGATCGCCGGCAACGACGGCTTCCCCTCCGACAAGCCATAACCGCGATAGTCCACCAACAGCACTTGGTAGCCCTGCTCGGGCAACCACCAACTGCCGCCCAGATGCCAGGCCAGATTGCCGCCGTTGCCATGCAGGTGCAGCACCGTTCCCTTGAGCGGCACTCCGGGTTTGGCCGGTAGCCACCAGGCGTGGAGCTTTACGCCGTCGGCAGTGGTGAGGGTGACGTCACGGTAGTGAAGGTGAGCTTTTTCCGGCGTGAACGGCAGGCCGGGCTCGGGGTAGAACAGCAGGGAACTGCAGCCGTTCAATGTGAGTAGCAGGCACAGAATGCCGAGGATTCTCATCCGTTGAAGCCTCGCGAATAGCACGGTTTAAAGGATATTGGAGTAATCCGCCTCGATCCGATCCAGGCTCAGGTGGTTGAGGAAGTTGGAGAAGCACATCCACGCCGCCAGCGCGTTCATGTCGCGGAACTGCTCGGGCAGGTACTTGGGTGGCACCACCAGGCCTTCGTCGACCAGTTGGCGCAGAGTACGCATGTCTTCCAGGGTGGTCTTGCCGCAGAACAGCAGCGGCACTTGTTCCAGCTTGCCTTTGCGCACGGCCAGCTGGATGTAGTTGTAGACCATGATAAAACCCTTGAGGTAGGACAGGTCCTTGGTGAACGGCAGACCGGTCGGCACCGAACCACGGAAAACACGACTGGCGTTGCCGTAGCTTTCAGCCATCTCAAAGCCTTGCTCGCGGAAGAACTCGAACACCTGCAGAAAGTCGGCGCCCTCTTCCACCATATGGATGGCGCGGGTGCGGTTGGTCAACTTGCGCAGGCGGCTCGGGTAGGAGGCGAAGGTGATGATCTCCATCAAAATCGCCAAACCTTCCTGGGTCACGGTGGACGAGGGCGGGCCCTTGGAAAGGAAGGTGCAGATCGGCTGGTTCTGGCCATTGAGGGTAGTGCCGACATGCACCAGGCCTTCATGCACTTCCAGGGCGCGCACGTCGCGGTCGTTGAACATCGCGTCGGCGCGGATCTTGATGTAGTCGGCGCCCGCTGCGGCGTCAGCGACAATACCGTCGGACTCGAACACGCGGATGGTCTCTTCGGCCTCACCGAACACCTTGTTCAGGCGGGTTTGCAACAAGGCGACGGCGTCCTTGGCGGTGAGGTTCTTGGCCTCATCCTTCAGGTCACCACGGCCGTCGATATTGTTAAGGTAATCGGACAGCATCAGGCCCAAGTCAGCCAGAGTCGGGTCGCCGGCGTGAAACGCATCGGAGGCAGCGCCATACAGTTCCTGGGAAATCAGGCCGAAATCCTCGGTACCACGCGCTTCGAGCATGCGCACCACCATGCGGTATTCCTTGCACATGCGGCGCATGATCTGCCCCACCGGGCTGAACTGGCCGAGGCGGCGGGTGATGTCGCGCTCGATGTTCTGGAACTCCAGCTTCACCGCGCTGGAGTCGAACGACAGTGGCCGATTGAGGTAGTAGTCGCGGCTCACCGCCGGCATTTCCTTGCCCTTGGCCTTTAGGAATCCCTGGCGAATGTTTTCGTCCCACTTCACGGCGTCGAGGACGCGAATCGGTGTTTGCGCCAGCACAATGCGATCAGACAAGGTGCGTATCGTCTGCTGGTAATCGTCCACCCGGTGCTTCCTCTTTAAACGTTATTTGCCCGCGCGCTGGTAGCGCACGGCTTCCACGAATACATCGGCATTGGCCGGGTCATCCAGGTAGGCAAACACCTGGTCCAAGGGGCTGTCGACCAGCACCCCGGCGCCCTCGACCGTGTCCACGGTGCTGCCGTGCAACGCCTGCTGGCCTATCGCTTGGTGGATCTGCTCAAGGTCGAGGTTGTAGACCACCAATTCGTGCTTTTCG
Organism: Pseudomonas sp. DR208; assembly: GCF_019823005.1. Classification (NCBI taxonomy): domain Bacteria; kingdom Pseudomonadati; phylum Pseudomonadota; class Gammaproteobacteria; order Pseudomonadales; family Pseudomonadaceae; genus Pseudomonas; species Pseudomonas sp. DR208. The sequence goes on along the minus strand of NZ_CP081944.1, from coordinate 1,614,112 downwards.
TTGATCTCAAACCCCGCCAGGATGAAATGCCCACCCAGCTTGGCCGGCAGCGGCGCCGACAAATACCAGCGGCTGCCATGGCGCGAAACGCTAAACAGGTATTCGTCACGCTGGCCGGGCTTGGCTGTAGGGTAGCTCACGGCTTTATAGCGGTGTTCACCAACGGCACTGATATGCAGATTGAGCGGCTCGCCCCAGGCATTTTTGCTCGACCACTGGCCGAGCAGGGCCGGCGGCGCGGCCTCATGGGCTGGCAGCGGGTCCTTGAAGGTCACCAGGCAACCGCTGAGCAACAGGAACGACAAGGCGATTGCAACCACACGCCAGGCTTTCATTGGACATCCCCCGGTGTCAGACCGAAGCCAACACCAAATGCATATAGCGCTTGAGGATCTCAAGCATCTCTTCACCGGTCAGAGGCTCTGCGCTGCCCAGCAGGCCCTGATATTCCATCCGACTGATTATCGCCGTCAACACTTTGGCATCCTGTTGCGGCTCGCGCGAGCCCAACACCTGGAAGAACTGCCCGGTCCCCTGCAACAGAATCTGCTGGTGGGAACGCACCAACTCCGCCAGGCGCGGGTTGAGCAGGGCTTCCTGGCGAAACGCCTGCTCGGCCATCAGGTGTTCACGGCGGTTGGTCAATTGGCGCAGGACGTAATCAGCGGTCAGCCGTGCAATGTCATCGGCCAGTTGTGAACGCGATTCGGGGCTGCCATCGCCATAGGCGACCATTTCGCGCAGCAGGCCTTCGTTACGCACCCACAGCTTGCCCATGAATGCGGCGCTGCGCTCGACGTATTGGGCGAAGGTATCGGTGAGCAGGTCATCGATATCCTTGAAGTAATAGGTGGTGGCGGACAGGGGCACGCCCGCCTCCGCCGCCACCGCTCGATGGCGCACGGCCCGTACGCCGTCACGTACCACGATGCGCATGGCCGCATCGAGAATGTCTTGCCTGCGTTGCTCGCTGCCCCGACGACTGGCCTTGCGGCCCTGGTACTGGACGCTTTCAGCCACGGCAGCGGCAATGCCGGCGGCGCCTTCTTGAGCGGTTACGCGGTTCACGACACACATCCTTGAATAGATCAAAACCTGGCGCTGTTTGCTTGACGCTTATTAACGCCACATAAAAAAGCCGCCTTATAAAAGGCGGCTTCGGATTTCGCTACGGTTACGCTTGTGGCCGCATGTGTGGGAACAAGATCACGTCGCGGATCGATGGCGAGTTGGTCAGCAGCATCACCAGGCGGTCGATGCCGATCCCTTCACCGGCGGTCGGCGGCATGCCGTATTCCAGGGCGCGGACGAAGTCGGCATCGTAATGCATGGCTTCGTCGTCGCCGGCGTCCTTGTCGGCCACCTGGGCCATGAAGCGCTCGGCCTGGTCTTCCGCGTCGTTCAACTCGGAGTAGGCGTTGGCGATCTCACGGCCGCCGATGAACAGCTCGAAACGGTCAGTGACGTTCGGGTTGTCGTCGTTGCGACGGGCCAGCGGCGACACTTCGAACGGGTACTGGGTAATGAAGTGCGGCTGTTCCAGCTTGTGCTCCACCAACTCTTCGAAAATCATCACCTGCAATTTGCCCAGGCCTTCGAAGCCCAGCACCTTGGCGCCGGCTTTCTTGGCGATGGCGCGGGCCTTGTCGATGTCGTTCAGGTCGTCGGCGGTCAGTTCAGGGTTGTACTTGAGGATCGAGTCGAACACCGACAGGCGCACGAACGGCTCGCCGAAGTGGAACACCTTGTCGCCGTACGGCACGTCGGTGCTGCCCAGGACCAGCTGCGCCAGTTCGCGGAACAGTTCTTCGGTCAGGTCCATGTTGTCTTCGTAGTCGGCGTAGGCCTGGTAGAACTCCAACATGGTGAATTCTGGGTTGTGACGGGTCGAAACGCCTTCGTTACGGAAGTTGCGGTTGATCTCGAAGACTTTTTCGAAGCCGCCAACCACCAGGCGCTTGAGGTACAGCTCCGGCGCGATACGCAGGAACATTTCCATGTCCAGGGCATTGTGGTGGGTTTCGAACGGCTTGGCTGCGGCGCCGCCAGGAATGGTCTGCAGCATCGGCGTTTCGACTTCCAGGAAGTCGCGCTTCATCAGGAAGCTGCGGATGTGCGCGATCACTTGCGAACGCACGCGGAAGGTCTGGCGTACTTCTTCGTTGACGATCAGGTCCACGTAGCGCTGGCGGTAGCGCTGTTCGGTGTCGGTCAGGCCGTGGTGCTTGTCCGGCAGTGGGCGCAGCGACTTGGTCAGCAGGCGCACGTTGGTCATTTCCACGTACAGGTCGCCCTTGCCGGAACGGGCCAGGGTGCCTTCGGCGGCGATGATGTCGCCCATGTCCCAGGTTTTCACCGAGGCCAGGGTTTCTTCCGACAAGGTCTTGCGGTTGACGTAGACCTGGATACGCCCGGTCATGTCCTGGATCACCATGAACGAGCCACGGTTGAGCATGATGCGACCTGCCACCTTGACCGGGATCGCAGCCTCTGCCAGTTCTTCCTTGGTCTTGTCCGCGTACTGTTTCTGCAAGGCATCGCAGTAGTTTTCGCGGCGGAAGTCGTTGGGGAAGGCATTGCCCTTGGCGCGCTCGGCAGCAAGCTTTTCCTTGCGCAGGGCGATCAGGGAGTTTTCTTCCTGTTGCAGGGCTTGCGGGTCGAGTTGTTGGTCGCTCATGTCTTTTGAAATTCCATCACAGATACGTTTTCCCCAGCCTTCGGCTGGGGATCGCGGGCAAGCCCGCTCCTACAAGGTTCTTTAGAGGCCGGATTTCAGGCTGGCTTCCAGGTATTCGTCGATATCGCCGTCGAGCACCTTGTCACAGTCGCTGCGTTCGATGTTAGTGCGCAGATCCTTGATCCGCGACGCATCCAGCACATAAGAGCGGATCTGGTGACCCCAGCCGATGTCCGACTTGGTGTCTTCCAGCGCCTGGGATGCGGCGTTGCGTTTCTGCATTTCCTGCTCGTACAACTTGGCCCGCAGCATTTTCATGGCGGTGTCCTTGTTGGCGTGCTGGGAACGTTCGTTCTGGCAGCTGACCACGGTGTTGGTCGGTACGTGGGTGATACGTACGGCCGAGTCGGTGGTGTTTACGTGCTGGCCACCGGCACCGGAGGAGCGGTAGGTGTCGATGCGCAGGTCGGCCGGGTTGATCTCGATCTCGACCTTGTCGTCGATCTCCGGCGAGACGAACACCGCGCAGAACGAGGTGTGGCGACGGTTGCCGGAGTCGAACGGGCTCTTGCGCACCAGGCGGTGCACGCCGATTTCGGTACGCAGCCAGCCAAAGGCGTACTCACCCTTGATGTGCACGGTCGCGCCCTTGATTCCGGCAACTTCACCGGCGGACAGCTCCATGATGGTCGCTTCGAAACCGCGCTTGTCCGCCCAGCGCAGGTACATGCGCAACAGGATGTTGGCCCAGTCCTGGGCCTCGGTGCCGCCGGAACCGGCCTGGATGTCCAGGTAGGCGTTGTTCGGGTCCATTTCATGGCTGAACATGCGGCGGAATTCGAGTTTGGCGAGGTTTTCCTCGAGACGGGCCAGCTCGGCGACGACATCGCCCACTGCGCCTTCGTCGTTTTCTTCGACGGCCATGTCCAGCAGGTCACGGCAATCGGCCAGACCGGTGTTCAGCTCGTCGAGGGTATCGACGATCTGCGCCAGCGCAGCGCGCTCGCGCCCCAGTTCCTGGGCGTATTCAGGTTTGTTCCAGACAGCAGGATCTTCAAGCTCGCGATTGACTTCGGTCAGACGCTCATGCTTTTGATCGTAGTCAAAGATACCCCCGAATAGTTTCGGAGCGCTCGGACAGGTCCTTGATGGTGTTAAGGATCGGGTTGATTTCCATGGCGGGCAGCACTCGTTGGCGAACTTTTGAAAGCCGGCGAGTATAACGGCAAATGGGGGGGAACGGCAGTCCGCTGGGCGAAAAGGCAGGATTTGTACACAACCCAAGACCCATCAAGATCCCAATGTGGGAGGGGGCTTGCCCCCTCCCACATTGAATGGGGTAAGACTTCAGGTCACTCGATACCGACCTGATTGCGCCCATTATGCTTGGCCGTATACAACCCCTTGTCCGCCGCCACAATCACCTGCCGACAATCCGTGCCCTGCTGCGGCGTCATCGTGGACAAACCAATACTGATAGTCAGGCTGGAACCCTCGGTCGGCGCAATGTGCGGAATTTTCAGCGCGGCAACGGCCATGCGCAGTTTTTCCGCCACCAACCGCGCTCCGCCCGGCGAGGTGTTAGGCAGCACCAGGGCAAACTCCTCACCGCCATAGCGCGCCGGCAAATCCGAAGGCCGACTGCTGGCCTCTCGGATGGTCGCCGCAACCTTGCGCAAAGCCTCGTCACCTTCGACATGCCCGAAGCTGTCGTTGTAAGTCTTGAAGAAATCCACATCAATCATCAACAACGACAACTGAGTCTGGTCACGCATGGCACGCCGCCATTCCAGTTCCAGGTACTCGTCGAAATGGCGACGGTTGGACAGCCCGGTGAGGCCATCGGAGTTCATCAGCCGTTGCAGCACCAGGTTGGTGTCCAGCAGTTGTTGCTGGCTGACCCGCAACGCACGGTACGCCGCATCACGCTGCAACAGGGTCATATAGGAGCGCGAGTGATAGCGAATGCGCGCCACCAATTCGATGTTATCCGGCAACTTCACCAGGTAATCATTGGCCCCGGCCGAAAACGCCGCGCTCTTGATCAGCGGGTCTTCCTTGGTGGAAAGCACGATGATCGGGATGTTCTGCGTGGCCGGGTGGTTGCGGTATTCGCGCACCAGGGTCAGGCCATCGAGGCCGGGCATTACCAGGTCTTGCAGGATAACGGTCGGCTTGATGCGGATCGCCTGGGCAATCGCCTGGTGCGGATCGGCGCAGAAGTGGAAGTCGATATTTTCTTCATGGGCCAGGCCACGCCGCACGGCTTCGCCGATCATGGCCTGGTCGTCGACCAATAACACCATGGCGGCATTTTCGTCGGTCTTGATGTCGTCGATCTGTAAATCATTCATGTGCAGTCACCTGAATTACTGCCTGCAAGCCAGCACCGCGAGAGGCCTTGTTCATTTGGCAAAGACCTCCAGCAATCGGGGCGCAATTCTATCCAGTGGGCGAATTTCAACAGCAGCATCTATCGCCGCCGCCGCTTTGGGCATGCCGTACACCGCCGAGCTCTGCTGATCCTGGGCGATGGTCAAATAACCTTGTTCACGCAGCAATTTTAGGCCCTGGGCCCCGTCGCGCCCCATGCCGGTCAGCAGTACGCCGACGGCATCGCCATTCCAGTGGCTGGCCACGCTTTCGAAAAACACGTCGATCGACGGCCGGTAAATCTCGTTCACCGGCTCTGCCGTATAGGCTAGCGTGCCATTCTTCAATAAACGAATGTGGTGGTTGGTACCGGCCAGCAGCACCACCCCGCTTTGCGGTGGCTCACCCTCGCGGGCCAGGCGTACCGGCAGGCCGGAGGCGCTGCTCAGCCACTCGGCCATGCCGGCGGCGAACACCTGGTCCACATGCTGCACCAGCACGATGGCGGCGGGAAAGTCCTGGGGCAAGCCCTTGAGCAGGATTTCCAGGGCAGCCGGGCCACCTGCCGAAGACCCGATGGCCACCAGGCTCTGGCGTTTTCCGGTAGTCCGCGGCGTGACGGTTTCGGCGCGTACACGGCTGCCGCGCTGGCCGATCAGCCAGCCGATATTGAGGATCTTGCGCAGCAGCGGCGCCGCCGCATCCTTGGGATTGCCCACGCCCAGGGTCGGCGTGTCCACCACGTCCAGGGCGCCATGGCCCATGGCTTCGAACACCCGGCTGACGTTGGCCTGGCGGTCGACGGTCACGATGACGATGGCGCACGGGGTCTCGGCCATGATCTGGCGGGTAGCCTCCACGCCGTCCATCACCGGCATGATCAGGTCCATCAGGATCAGGTCCGGGGTCAGCTCGGCGCAGCGCTGCACCGCTTCCAGGCCGTTGCTGGCCACCCACACTACTTCGTGCGCGGGCTCGAAACTCAAGGCGCGGCGCAGGGCCTCTACCGCCAGGGGCATGTCATTGACGATCGCAATCCTCATGCCCGTGCGCCTCCGATCAGTTCCACCACGGCGTCCAGCAGGGCGTCATCGTGGAAACTGGCTTTGGCTAAATAATAGTCGGCGCCGGCGTCCAGTCCACGACGTCGGTCTTCTTCACGGTCTTTGTAGGACACCACCATCACCGGCAACGATTGCAGGCGACTGTCACGGCGCAAGAGTGTGACCAATTCAATACCGTCCATACGAGGCATATCAATATCAGTGATCAACAGGTCAAAGTCTTCGGAACGCAAGGCGTTCCAGCCGTCCATCCCATCGACCGCCACGGCCACTTCATAACCACGATTAAGCAGCAATTTGCGTTGCAGTTCGCGCACTGTCAGCGAGTCGTCCACCACCAGCACCCGCTTGCGCGGTGCCTCGGTGGTTTGCTGACTGCGCCGGGCAATGCGCTCCAAGCGGCCGGTGTTGAGCAGTTTGTCCACCGAGCGCAGCATGTCTTCGACGTCGACGATCAACACCACCGAGCCGTCGTCCAGCAAGGCACCGGCGGAAATATCCTGGACCTTGCCCAGGCGATCATCCAGCGGCAACACCACCAGCGTACGCTCGCCGACAAAGCGCTCCACGGCAATCCCATACACCGCATCACGCTCGCGGATCACCACCACTTTCAGGGTGTCCGACTGACTCTGCCCCGCCGGGCGTTGCAGCAATTGGCTGGCGGCGACCAGCCCGACATGCCGGCCCTCGTGCCAGAAATGCTGGCGACCCTCCAGTTGCACGATGTCGTCGGGCGCCAGGTCGCACATGCGTTCGATATGGGCCAGCGGGAACGCGTAGGCTTCTTCGCCGACTTCCACCACCAGGCTGCGCACCACCGACAGGGTCAGCGGCACCTCCAGGTGGAAACGACTGCCCTGCCCTGCCGTTTGCTCCAGCACCACCGCACCACGCAGTTGGCGAACCATATGCTGCACCGCATCCAGGCCGACCCCGCGCCCGGACACTTCGGTGACCTTGTCGCGCAGGCTGAACCCCGGCAGGAACAGGAACGTCAGCAGTTCTTCTTCGCTCAGGCGCAGGGCGGTTTCCACCGGTGACAGGTGCCGGTCGACGATGGTGCCGCGCAGGCGCTCCAGGTCGACGCCATTGCCGTCATCGCTCAATTCCAGCACCAGCAACCCGGCCTGATGGGAGGCGCGCAGGCGGATCAAACCTTCCGCCGGCTTGCCCGCCAGCAGACGTTGTTCAGGCATTTCGATGCCGTGGTCGACGGCATTGCGCAATAAATGAGTGAGTGGCGCTTCGAGCTTTTCCAGCACGTCGCGGTCGACCTGGGTCTTTTCGCCTTCGATCTCCAAGCGTACCTGTTTGCCCAGGCTGCGACCGAGGTCGCGCACCATGCGCACTTGCCCGGCCAGCACATCGGCAAACGGGCGCATGCGACAGGCCAGCGCGGTGTCATACAGCACTTGGGCGCGCTGGCCGGCTTGCCAGCCAAACTCGTCCAGTTCAGCGGTTTTTTCCGCCAGCAGGGCCTGGGCTTCGCTGAGCAGGCGGCGGGTGTCGGCCAGGGCTTCCTGGGCTTCGAGCGGCAATTGTTGAGTCTTGAGTTGCCCGTCCAGCGTATCCAGCGCTCGCACGCTCTGGCTCTGAAGGCGCTTGAGACGCTGCAGGCTGGCCAGATACGGCTTGAGCCGCTGGGTCTCCACCAGGGATTTACTCGACAGGTCGAGCAGGCTGTTCAAACGCTCGGCGGTCACCCGCAGCACGCGCTCACCGCCTTCGGTCATGCGTTTGTTCTGGCGTGGCGGCTCGGCGACCACCGGCGGCGCGGGCTCCGGTTCGGGTTCGGGCTCCGGCAGCAGTGTTTCGACGATGGGCGCCGGCTCTGGCACAGGCGCCTGGGACGGGTCCAGCAAGCGCTCCATCAACGCCACATAGGCGTCGATGTCAGCCGGCCCCACATCATTGCCCGGCGTGGCGATGCGCATCAGCAGGTCGGTGCCTTGCAGCAGCGCATCGATATGTTCGGGTTGCAGGTACAGGCGACCTTCCTGGGCACTGACCAGGCAATCCTCCATGACGTGGGACACGCTGACCCCGGCGTCCACCCCAACGATCCGCGCGGCGCCTTTGAGCGAGTGCGCCGCGCGCATGCATGCTTCAAGCTGATCGGCCTGGGTCGGGTTGCGTTCCAGGGCCAGCAGGCCCGCGCTCAATACCTGAGTCTGCGCATCGGCTTCCAGGCTGAACAGTTCCAGCAGCGAGGCATCGCGCATCTGGTCGGGGGTCATGTGAGGCTCCGGGTCACGGCAGACAACAATTGCGCCTCGTCCAGCCAACGCAGGCTGCGGCCTTTCCACTGCAACACGCCTTGGGTGTAGCGCGCACTGGCCTGGGTGCCCGAGACCGAGGCGGCCTTCAAGGTGCGCTCATCGATGGCATGGATGCCGTCGACTTCATCCACCGGCACCACCACCGGACCATCCTGCGCGGCGATGATCAACATGCGCGGCATGATGCGCCCTCCGCTGGCGCCGTTGCCGGTGGCATCCAGGCCCAGCAGTTCCACCAGCGACAGGCACGCCACCAGCGCACCACGGACATTGGCCACGCCGAGCAAGGCGCGGGAACGCTGGTGGGGCAGCGAATGAATCGGTTGCAGCGGCGCGACCTCCACCAGGCAGCGGGTGGCAATGCCCAGCCATTCCTCACCGAGGCGGAACATCAGCAGGGAGCGGGTGACCACGTCTTCGCCGACGTCAGCAGCGGCAACCGGACGATGATCATCCTGCTGCAAGGCATAGCGGTCCAGCAAACGTGTGGCCGCTGCCGAGTACACCGAGCAGTTGCGGCAGTGAATATGGTCCGCCAGCAGCGGGCAGGACTTGTCGCCATGGATGCCGATGCGGTTCCAGCAGTCGTCGATGGCTTGGGTATCGGCCAGGGTCAGGTCCAGCCCTGCGGTATCGAGTGCGTCGGTGTTACTCATCGTTTGGACTCACTGTCAGCTCGCTCACTCCGCGCGGCACGCGCCTGCAAGCGGCGCGCCCCCGCACTGTCGCCCTGGGACTCGAGCAACGCCGCCAGGTGCATCAAGGCCTGCGGGTGCTGGGGTTCCAGGTACAAGGCTTTTCGATAATAACCCTGGGCTTCCAGGGCACTGCCGGCCACATCGCTGAGCAGCCCCAGCCAGTAGAACACCTGGGCGGCCGGCGGATGGTTACTCAAATACTGTTCGCATGCAGCGCGGGCTTCGGCGCTTTTGCCTTCGTTGGCCAGGGTAGCGATGCGGCTGAGCAAGTCGCCCGCATCGGTTTGCACCGTCTTGATCGGCACCACCTGGGCGCTGGCCTTGCTGAAAGGCCGTGGCTTGCTCGGGATCGGTGCCGCACTGCGTTGCGGGACGGGCGCGGCGCTCGGCACAAATACCGGCTCGGGCTTGACCGGCTCGGCATGCCGACTGAACGCAAAGGACTGCGGCACACCAATCGAACGCATGCCGTGGCGCCCCAGCAGGCTGCCCTCGGCCGGACCGATAAACAGCACGCCGTCCACGTGGGTCAGGCCCTTGAGCACCTCGAACACTTGTTTCTGGGTCGGCTGGTCGAAGTAGATCAGCAGGTTGCGGCAGAACACGAAGTCGTAGCTCGCCTCATTGGCCAGCAGTGTCGGGTCGAGCAGGTTGCCGACTTGCAGGCGCACCTGTTCGCGCACGCGGTCGGCAATGTGATAACCGTCACCGTACTCGGTGAAATGGCGGTCGCGGAAGGCGATATCGCCGCCGCGAAAGGAGTTTTTGCCATACACCCCACGCCGTGCGCGCTCCACCGACAACGGGCTGACATCCACGCCCTGCACCTTGAACTGATGCGGCGCCAGCCCGGCGTCCAGCAACGCCATGGCGATCGAGTAAGGTTCTTCACCGGTGGAGCACGGCAGGCTGAGGATGCGCAGTGCGCGCATCTGCTTGATTTCGGCCAGGCGCGCCTTGGCCAGGCGGGCCAGGGTCGCAAAGGATTCGGGGTAACGGAAAAACCAGGTTTCCGGGACGATCACCGCTTCGATCAGCGCTTGCTGTTCATCCTGGGAGCTTTGCAGGTGCTGCCAGTATTCACCGGGGGTCTGCGCGTTGACCGCCTGAGTGCGTTGGCGCACCGCCCGCTCGATGATGGCTTCGCCGACCGAGGCAACGTCCAGGCCGATGCGTTCTTTCAGGAAGGCAACGAACCGCGGATCGTGGCTCATAGGCTCAACCCGGGGCAAAACAGCACGGCGCGCACGTCGTCGGTCAGCAGGTCATTCACGCCGATCCATTGCATCAGGCCCTGCGCATCTTCGCGCACCGGTCCCAGGTACGGCGCCTGGCGGTTGTCCAGGCCATAGGGCTGGAACTGGGCCGGGTCGCAGCGCAGGGTGTCGGTGGCCTGCTCCAGGATCAACCCCAGCCAACGCGGCTCGCGCCAGGGCTCTGGCTGGTAATTGACCAGCACCAGCCGCGTGCTGGTACGCGCCTGGGCAGCGGTGCCGAAAGTCAGGGCGCTGAGGTCGATCACCGGCACCAGCGCGCCGCGATGGGCAAAGATGCCCGCCACCCACAGCGGCGCATGGGCAATCGGTTTCAATGGCAGGCGCGGCAGCACCTCGGCTACTTCCGTGGCCTTGAGGGCATAACGTTCGTTGCCGATGTGGAACACCAGGAACAACGCCTTTTTCGCTGCCGGGACGGCGCCGCGTTTAGCCGCGAGGTCGCTCATCAGACTTTGAAACGCGACACGCCGCTGCGCAGACCGACCGCCACCTGGCTCAGCTCATCGATGGCAAAGCTGGCCTGGCGCAGGGACTCGACGGTCTGGCTGCTGGCATCGCCCAGTTGCACCAGGGCGTGGTTGATCTGCTCGGCACCGGTGGCCTGGGCCTGCATGCCTTCATTGACCATCAACACCCGCGGCGCCAGCGCCTGTACCTGGTGGATGATCTGCGACAGTTGCTCGCCCACTTGCTGCACTTCGAACATGCCGCGGCGTACTTCTTCGGAGAACTTGTCCATGCCCATCACGCCCGCCGACACCGCCGACTGGATCTCGCGCACCATCTGCTCGATGTCGTAGGTGGCCACGGCAGTCTGGTCGGCCAGACGCCGCACTTCGGTGGCAACCACGGCAAAACCACGCCCGTATTCACCGGCTTTCTCGGCTTCGATGGCGGCATTCAACGACAGCAGGTTGGTCTGGTCGGCGACCTTGACGATGGTCACCACCACCTGGTTGATGTTGCCGGCCTTCTCATTGAGGATCGCCAGCTTGGCGTTGACCAGGTCGGCGGCGCCCATCACCGAGTGCATGGTTTCTTCCATGCGCGCCAGGCCTTGCTGGCCGGAACCGGCGGCAACCGAGGCCTGGTCGGCGGCGGTGGACACTTCGGTCATGGTGCGCACCAGGTCCTTGGAGGTGGCCGCGATCTCGCGGGATGTAGCGCCGATCTCGGTGGTGGTGGCGGCAGTTTCGGTGGCGGTGGCCTGTTGCTGCTTGGAGGTGGCGGCAATCTCGGTCACCGAGGTGGTCACCTGCACCGACGAGCGCTGGGCCTGGGACACCAGGGCCGTGAGCTCGGTCATCATGTCGTTGAAGCCGGTTTCGACCGCGCCGAACTCGTCCTTGCGCTCCAGGTTCAAGCGTTTGCTCAGGTCACCGTCGCGCATGGTTTCGAGGATATCGACGATGCGCTGCATCGGCGCCATGATCGCGCGCATCAGCAGCAGGCCGCACAGGCCGGCAGCGAGGATTGCCAGGGCCAGCGATACAAACATGCTGATTTTCGCGGCGGATACTGCATCATCAATCGCGTTGGTCGCACGGTCGGCGACGTTCTTGTTCTCGGTGATGATGTCGTTGAGCTTCATGCGGCCTGCGACCCAGCTTGGCGTCATCTGCGTGTCGAACAGCTTGCGTGCGCCAGCTATGTCCTTGTTCTGCAGGCGCTCTACGACGGCAGCCAGCGCCTTGTTGTAGGCCTGGTGCTGGATTTCGAATTTATCGAACTCGGCCTGGTCCTCGCCTCCACTGATGGTCGCCTGGTAGTTGGCCATCTGCTGCAGGATGCGTGCTTCATAGGACTTGAAGTCGGCTTTGTCGGTGTCGGTGAGACCCTTGTCTTCACGCAGGCCGATCAACTCCAGGGTCTGCAGGTAACTGTCGACCCACGCGCTACGGATCATGGAGCTGAGGTAGACCCCGGGCACCGCGTCGTCGCGCACCGCGACTTCACTGGTTTCGATCTTCAGCAACCGTGAATAGGAGACCACGACCATTAACAGCATGATGGCGATAATGACCGCAAAACTTGCCAGGATGCGTTGGCGCAAGGTCCAGTTCTTCACAGTAATTCCTCGGAGGGCCATTCAAATGGAGGGGAGTATAGCTGAGCAGAAGCCCTCATTTATCAACGGGTTTTGCTGTAGCGTCCACAGAATGCAAATGTGCGAGGAGGCTTGCCCCCGATGGCGATGTGCCAACCAACTGTAAATAGGCTGAAACACCGCTACCGGGGGCAAGCCCCCTCGCACATTTTGATCGCTGCACGCCCCGTCTTTACGCGTTCAGCCGCACCTGTTTTTCCAGTTCCAGCTTCAAGCCGGGCTCGAGCTTCAGTTGGCGGGCCAGCTCGTCAAGGTAGGCTTTCTCCATGAAGTTCTCCTCGTCCACCAGCATCACGCTGGCGATGTACATCTCGGCCGCCATTTCCGGAGTGCCGGCAGCCCGCGCCACATCGGCCGGGTCCAGGGGTTTGTTGAGTTCGGCGTGCAGCCAGCTTTGCAGCTCGCGGTCGTTGTCCAGTTTGGTGAATTCGCCTTCGATGAGCGCACGCTCGCGCTCGTCCACATGGCCATCGGCTTTGGCCGCCGCAACCAGCGCCTTGAGGATGCCCTGACTGTGTTGCTCGACCTGGGCCGGTGGCAGGCGATCGATAGTCTGTGGTTCGCCCTGGGGCGCGCTGGCCTGATTGGCCTGCCAGTTGCCGTAGGCCTTGTAGGCGATAACGCCAACGCCGCCAAACCGCCGTAGGTCAGCGCCTTGCCGCCGAATTTACGCGCCTTCTTGTTGCCCAGCAGCAGGCCCATGGCCCCCGCCGCCAGCGCGCCGCCGCCAGCACCACCGAGCAGGCTGCCCAGGCCGCCACCGCCGAGCAGACCGCCCAGAGCACCTTTGTCGTCCTGTCTACGCTGGCCGCCAGCCTTGTTTTGCAGCATGTCCTGGCCAGACTTGAGCAACTGATCGAGCAATCCACGGGTATTCATTCGCAGCCTCCAGACACTTGGGTTCATAGGACCAATAGGCCCCCAGCGTAAAACTAAGTGCCAAAAAGCCCTGATCTAGAGTGCTTCCAGATGTAACGCGACCGCCCTTCACTTAAATCGATATACACTCGAACAAATCTATAAAAACACCCCACTGGTAATTCCAGCATGATGACCTTGCGTCAAATCCGGCACTTTATTGCCGTGGCCGAGACCGGTTCGATCTCCGCCGCCGCGCAGACGGCGTTTATTTCCCAGTCGACCCTGACCCTGGCGATCCAGCAACTGGAACAGGAAATCGGCGTCAACCTGTTCAACCGTCACGCCAAGGGCATGACCCTCACCCACCAGGGCCATCAGTTCCTGCGCCAGGCGCACCTGATCCTCGCCACCGTCGACAACGCCAAGCGCAGCCTGCAACAGAGCACCGACCAGGTCGCCGGACAGTTGATCATCGGCGTGACCAGCCTGGTGGCCGGTTATTACCTGGCCGATTTGCTGACTCGCTTCCAACGCGCCTACCCCAATGTGGAAATCCGCGTGATGGAGGACGAACGCCCGTATATCGAGCATTTGCTGGTCAGCGGCGAAATCGACGTGGGCGTGTTGATCCTCTCCAACCTCGAAGACCGCCACGCCCTGCAGACCGAAGTGCTCACCCACTCCCCGCACCGGCTTTGGCTGCCCGCACAGCATCCGCTGCTGGAGCACGACAGCATCAACCTGGCCGACGTGGCGCGCGAGCCCTTGATCCAGCTGAACGTCGATGAAATGGGCCACAACGCCCAACGCCTGTGGACCAGCGCCGGCCTGCAACCGCGCGTGACCCTGCGCACCGCCTCCACCGAAGCGGTGCGAAGCCTGGTGGCGGCAGGCCTGGGCGTGTCGATCCAACCCGACATGACCTACCGCCCCTGGTCGCTGGAGGGCGACATTATTGAAGCGCGGCCGATTGCCGACCTCAGCCAGACCCTCGACGTGGGCCTGGCCTGGCGCCGTGGCACGGCGCGCCCGGCGCTGGTGGACCCGTTCCTGACCGTTGCCCGCGAACAGCCGCACCCGCGCAAGCCATCTATTTAATCGAATGCTGTATTCAGTATTTAGTATTTGTTGACCTCGCGCCTGACCTCTAGTCTCTGCTTATCCCCTAAGAGAAAGGTCAGGCCTTCGTAAGAGAACGCCCATGGCCGCACAAGAAAAGAGATCACGAAAAATGTCCGGCGCGCCCACCCCGCTGCTCACTGCGTTGCTGATCGACGGCGAACTGGTCCCGGGCCAGGGTTTTGCCGAGCCGATCCTCAACCCGGCCACCGGTGAAGTCCTCACCCAAATCGCCGAAGCCAGCGCCGAGCAGGTCGAGACCGCGATCCTTGCCGCCCACCGTGCCTTTGCCGGTTGGTCGCGGACCACGCCGCAGCAACGTTCGAACATCCTGCTGGGCATTGCCGACGCCATCGAAAAACACGCCGATTACCTGGCCCGCCTGGAGTTCCTGAACTGCGGCAAGCCGTTGCACCTGGCGCGCCAGGATGACTTGAGCGCCACCGTGGATGTGTTCCGCTTCTTCGCCGGGGCCGTGCGTTGCCAGACCGGGCAACTCAGCGGTGAATACCTGCCGGGCTACACCAGCATGGTGCGTCGCGATCCGATTGGCGTAGTGGCCTCGATTGCGCCATGGAA
This sequence comes from Pseudomonas sp. DR208, assembly GCF_019823005.1. Classification (NCBI taxonomy): domain Bacteria; kingdom Pseudomonadati; phylum Pseudomonadota; class Gammaproteobacteria; order Pseudomonadales; family Pseudomonadaceae; genus Pseudomonas; species Pseudomonas sp. DR208. Next base: position 1,599,075 of record NZ_CP081944.1, on the reverse strand, counting down.
CTACCCGCTGATGATGGCCGCGTGGAAAATCGCTCCGGCCCTGGCGGCCGGTAATACGCTGGTGTTCAAGCCATCGGAACACACGCCGCTATCGATCCTCGCCCTCGCCCCGGTGCTCAAAGACCTGTTGCCGCGTGGCGTGATCAACATTCTGTGTGGCGGCGGCGAAGGCGTTGGCAGCCATCTGGTCAGCCACCCCAAGGTGCGCATGGTTTCGCTGACCGGCGACATCGTCACCGGGCAGAAGATTCTGCAGGCTGCCTCCAAGACCCTGAAACGCACGCACCTGGAACTGGGCGGCAAGGCGCCGGTGATCGTATGCAACGACGCCGACCTGCAAGCCGTGGTCGAGGGTGTGCGCGCCTACGGTTACTACAACGCCGGCCAGGACTGCACCGCCGCATGCCGCATCTACGCCCAGGCGGGTATCCACGACAAACTGGTCGCCGAGCTCGGCGCCGCTGTCAGTAGCCTGCGCTTTGCCGGCAAGCGCGACACCGACAATGAGCTGGGGCCGCTGATCAGCACACGCCAGCGCGACCGCGTGGCCAGTTTTGTCGAACGCGCCCTCGGCCAGCCACATATCGAACGCGTCACCGGCGCCGCCGTGCATTCCGGTGCCGGCTTCTATTACCAGCCGACGCTGCTGGCCGGCTGTAAACAGAACGATGAAATCGTGCAGCGCGAAGTGTTCGGCCCGGTGGTCACCGTGACGCGCTTCGACGAACTGGAACAGGCGGTGGACTGGGCCAACGACTCCGAGTACGGCCTGGCCTCATCCGTGTGGACCCAGAACCTGGACAAGGCCATGCAAGTGGCGGCGCGTCTGCAATACGGCTGCACCTGGATCAACAGCCATTTCATGCTGGTCAGCGAAATGCCCCATGGCGGCTTGAAGCGCTCGGGGTATGGGAAGGATCTGTCCAGCGACTCGCTGCAGGACTACAGCGTGGTGCGACACATCATGGCGCGCCACGGCCAGCATCTTTAAAACAACAACTAAGCTCTTGCGCTACCGGTTCAAACAACTGCCCCGACCATAATTAAAGAAGAGGGAACCCCCATGTCTGCGCACAAGACCGCACTGCTCAGTGCTTTGACTACCGCGCTGCTGGCCAGCGCCAGCCTGCAGGCCGCCGAACCGCTCAAAGCGGTGGGTGCCGGTGAAGGCCAACTGGATATCGTCGCCTGGCCCGGCTATATCGAACGCGGCGAAAGCGACAAGGCCTACGACTGGGTCAGCGGTTTCGAGAAGGAAACCGGCTGCAAGGTCAACGTGAAAACCGCCGCTACCTCTGACGAAATGGTCAGCCTGATGGCCAAGGGTGGCTATGACCTGGTGACCGCGTCGGGCGATGCGTCGCTGCGGCTGATCGTCGGCAAACGGGTGCAGCCAATCAATACCGCACTGATCCCCAACTGGAAGAACATCGACCCCCGCCTGAAAGACGCGCCGTGGTACGTGGTTGGCCAGCAAACCTACGGCACCCCGTACCAGTGGGGGCCAAACGTGTTGATGTACAACACCAACGTATTCAAGACCGCGCCCACCAGCTGGAATGTGCTGTTCGACGCGCAGAACCTGCCGGACGGCAAGCCGAACAAAGGCCGCGTGCAGGCGTATGACGGCCCGATCTACATCGCCGACGCGGCCCTGTACCTCAAGTCGGCCAAGCCGGAACTGGGCATCCAGAACCCGTACGAACTCACCGAAACACAGTACAAGGCCGTGCTTGAATTGCTGCGCGCCCAGCAACCGCTGATCCACCGCTACTGGCACGACACCACCGTGCAAATGAGTGACTTCAAGAACGAAGGCGTGGTGGCCTCCAGCGCCTGGCCGTATCAGGTCAACGGCCTGCAGAACGAGAAGCAGCCGATTGCCTCGACCATTCCGAAGGAAGGCGCCACCGGCTGGGCCGACACCACCATGCTGCATGCCGAAGCCAAGCACCCGAACTGTGCCTACAAATGGATGGACTGGTCGCTGCAACCGAAGGTCCAGGGCGATGTGGCCGCCTGGTTCGGTTCGCTGCCGGCGGTGCCGGCGGCGTGCCAGGCAAGCGAATTGCTCGGCGCCGAAGGATGCAAGACCAACGGCTTCGACCAGTTCGACAAGATTGCCTTCTGGAAAACCCCGCAGGCGGAAGGCGGCAAGTTCGTGCCCTACAGCCGCTGGACCCAGGATTACATCGCGATCATGGGTGGCCGCTAGACACCATCGGTCTCCTGTGGGAGGGGGCTTGCCCCCGAGTGCAGTGTGTCAGCCAGCACATCTGTAACTGATCCACTGCTTTCGGGGGCAAGCCCCCTCCCACATTGACCGCATTCACAGATGTTTTGTTTTTTCAGAAGTCCAGGCCGGGCCGCTGCGACGACCCGTGCCTTTTCGGAGCACCGCACCATGACACTTGCAGTCCAATTCACTCACGTTTCCCGTCAGTTCGGCGAAGTGAAGGCCGTTGACCGGGTTTCCATCGATATCCAGGACGGCGAGTTCTTTTCCATGCTCGGGCCTTCCGGCTCGGGCAAGACCACCTGCCTGCGCCTGATCGCCGGGTTCGAGCAGCCGAGCGCAGGCTCGATCCGTATCCACGGCGAGGAAGCCGCCGGCTTACCGCCCTACCAGCGCGACGTGAACACCGTGTTCCAGGATTACGCGCTGTTCCCCCATATGAATGTGCGCGACAACGTCGCCTACGGCCTCAAGGTCAAGGGCGTGGGCAAGACCGAGCGCCTCAACCGCGCCGAAGAAGCCCTGGCCATGGTCGCCCTCGGCGGCTACGGCGAGCGCAAGCCGGTGCAGCTCTCCGGCGGTCAACGCCAACGGGTGGCCCTGGCCCGCGCCCTGGTCAATCGCCCGCGTGTGTTGTTGCTGGATGAACCCCTGGGCGCCCTCGACCTCAAGCTGCGCGAGCAGATGCAGAGCGAACTGAAAAAGCTGCAACGCCAGCTGGGCATCACCTTTATCTTCGTGACCCACGACCAGACCGAAGCGCTGTCGATGTCCGACCGCGTCGCAGTCTTCAACAAAGGTCGCATCGAGCAGGTCGACACCCCGCGCAACCTGTACATGAAACCGGCCACCGCCTTCGTCGCCGAGTTCGTCGGCACCTCCAACGTGATTCGCGGCGAGCTGGCGCAGCGCCTCAGCGGCAGCACGCAACCCTTCTCGATCCGCCCGGAACACGTGCGCTTCGCCGAGGGCCCGCTGGGCGCCGGCGAAGTGGAAATCAGCGGCCTGCTCCACGACATCCAGTACCAGGGCAGCGCCACCCGCTATGAACTGAAACTGGAAAACGGCCAGGCGCTGAACATCAGCCAGGCCAACAACCAGTGGCTGGACATCAGCAGCGGCCACCAGGTCGGCCAGTCCATCACCGCCCGTTGGGCGCGGGAAGCCATGACCCCGCTGACCGACAGCGCAGGCGAGGTGTAACATGAGCCTGGCTATTTCCCACCCGCCGATGCGCAGGTTTTCCAACCTGCTCTACCGCAAGCCCAACCTCTACCTGGCGATGCTGCTGGTGCCGCCGCTGATCTGGTTCGGCGCGATCTACCTCGGTTCGTTGCTGACCCTGCTGTGGCAAGGTTTCTATACCTTCGACGACTTCACCATGGCGGTCACGCCAGACCTGACCCTGGCCAACTTCGCCGCGCTGTTCCAGCCGTCGAACTTCGACATCATTGTGCGCACCTTGAGCATGGCGATCGTGGTATCGATCGCCAGTGCCATCGTGGCCTTCCCCATCGCCTACTACATGGCGCGCTACACCACGGGCAAGACCAAGGCGTTCTTCTACATCGCGGTGATGATGCCGATGTGGGCCAGCTATATCGTCAAGGCTTATGCCTGGACCTTGCTGCTGGCCAAGGGCGGCGTGGCGCAGTGGTTCGTGCAGCACTTGGGCCTGGAGCCTGTGTTGCAGTTCGTGCTGGGCGTTCCCGGCGTGGGCGGCAGTACCTTGAGCACCTCGCATCTGGGACGGTTCATGGTGTTTGTCTATATCTGGCTGCCGTTCATGATCCTGCCGATCCAGGCGTCCCTGGAGCGTTTGCCGCCGTCCTTGCTGCAAGCCTCCGCCGATCTGGGCGCCAAACCGCGCCAGACCTTCATGCAGGTGATATTGCCGCTGTCGGTGCCAGGGATTGCCGCAGGTTCCATCTTCACCTTCTCGCTGACCCTGGGCGATTTCATCGTGCCGCAACTGGTCGGCCCGCCCGGCTACTTCGTCGGCGGCATGGTCTACGCGCAGCAAGGCGCCATCGGCAACATGCCCATGGCAGCGGCGTTCACCCTGGTGCCGATCGTGCTGATCGCGGTTTACCTGTCCATCGTCAAACGCCTGGGGGCCTTCGATGCACTCTGAAAAATCCTCATTGGGCCTGAAGATCGCCGCCTGGGGCGGGTTGGTGTTTCTGCACTTCCCGATCCTGATCATCTTTCTTTATGCCTTCAACACCGAAGAAGCTGCGTTCAGCTTTCCGCCCCAGGGCTTCACCCTGAAGTGGTTCAGCGTGGCGTTCGCGCGGCCGGACGTACTGGAGGCGATCAAGCTGTCGCTGCAGATCGCAGCCATCGCCACGCTGATCGCCATGGTGCTCGGCACGCTGGCCTCGGCGGCGCTGTATCGCCGCGAGTTCTTCGGCAAGCAAGGCGTGTCGCTGATGTTGATCCTGCCGATTGCCCTGCCGGGGATCATCACCGGTATCGCACTGCTGGCGACGTTCAAGACGCTGGGTATCGAGCCTGGGATGTTCACCATCATCGTCGGCCACGCGACCTTTTGCGTGGTGATCGTCTACAACAACGTCATCGCCCGCTTGCGCCGCACCTCCCACAGCCTGATCGAGGCCTCGATGGACCTGGGCGCCGACGGCTGGCAGACCTTCCGCTACATCATCATGCCCAACCTGGGCTCGGCGCTGCTGGCCGGCGGCATGCTCGCCTTTGCATTGTCGTTCGACGAAATCATCGTCACCACCTTCACCGCCGGCCACGAGCGCACCTTGCCGCTGTGGCTGCTCAACCAGTTGAGCCGCCCGCGGGATGTGCCGGTGACCAACGTGGTGGCGATGCTAGTGATGCTGGTAACGATGTTCCCGATTCTCGGTGCCTATTACCTGACCCGCGGCGGTGAAAGCGTGGCCGGGAGTGGCGGTAAATAATTGTTTGAAGAGGACATGGCTATGCAAACCAAACTGCTGATCAACGGCCAACTGGTCGAAGGCGAAGGCCCGGCGCAGGCTGTATTCAACCCGGCTCTGGGCCGCGTACTGGTAGAAATCAAGGAAGCCAGCGAAGCCCAGGTCGACGCCGCCGTGCGCGCCGCCGATGCAGCCTTCGAAGGCTGGTCGCAAACCGCGCCCAAGGATCGTTCGCTGCTGCTGCTGAAACTGGCGGACGTGATCGAGGCCCACGGCGAAGAGCTGGCCAAGCTGGAATCGGACAACTGCGGCAAGCCCTACAGCGCCGCGCTCAACGATGAAATCCCGGCGATTGCCGATGTATTCCGTTTCTTTGCCGGCGCCAGCCGTTGCATGAGCGGTTCGGCCGGCGGTGAATACCTGCCCGGCCACACGTCGATGATCCGCCGCGACCCGGTGGGGGTGATCGCCTCCATCGCGCCGTGGAACTACCCGCTGATGATGGTCGCCTGGAAAATCGCCCCGGCCCTCGCCGCCGGTAATACCGTGGTGCTCAAGCCGTCGGAGCAAACCCCGCTGACCGCATTGCGCATGGTCGAACTGGCCGCTGAAATCTTCCCGGCCGGCGTGCTCAACCTGGTGTTCGGCCGTGGGCCTACCGTGGGCAGCCCACTGGTGACGCACCCTAAAGTGCGCATGGTGTCGCTGACCGGCTCCATCGCCACCGGCGCAAACATCATCTCCAGCACCGCCGACAGCGTGAAACGCATGCACATGGAGTTGGGTGGCAAGGCGCCAGTGATCATCTTCAACGATGCGGACATCGACGCCGCCGTGGAAGGCATTCGTACCTTCGGTTTCTACAACGCCGGCCAGGATTGCACGGCGGCCTGCCGGATTTACGCGCAGGCGCAGATCTACGACAAGTTCGTCGAAAAACTCGGCGCGGCGGTCGCCAGCATCAAGTATGGATTGCAGGATGACCCGGCCACGGAGTTGGGCCCATTGATTACTGCGCAACATCGCGACCGTGTTGCCGGGTTTGTCGAACGCGCCGTGGCGCAACCGCACATTCGCCTGGTCACGGGTGGCAAGGCGGTGGAAGGCAATGGTTTCTTCTTTGAACCCACCGTGCTGGCCGACGCACAGCAGGACGACGAGATCGTGCGCCGCGAAGTATTCGGGCCGGTGGTCTCAGTGACCAAGTTCAACGACGAAGCGCAGGTGCTGGGCTGGGCCAACGATTCGGACTACGGCCTGGCGTCGTCCGTATGGACCTCCGATGTAGGACGTGCCCACCGCCTGGCGGCACGCCTGCAGTACGGCTGCACCTGGGTGAACACCCACTTCATGCTGGTCAGCGAAATGCCTCACGGCGGTCAGAAACTGTCTGGCTATGGCAAGGACATGTCCATGTACGGGCTGGAGGACTACACCACCGTGCGTCATGTGATGTTCAAGCACTGACGATTCAACCCGGCATTCCCTCTGGATGCCGGGAACCTATAACAATAATTTTCAGGATCCCCCATGGATATCACCCGCCGCGACTTCCTCAACGGCGTCGCTGTCACCCTCGCCGCCGGCATGACCCCACTGCAAATCCTGCAAGCCGCCCCTGATGGCCGTTACTACCCACCCGCCCTTACCGGCCTGCGCGGCAGCCATGCGGGCTCGTTCGAAGTGGCGCACCAGATGGGCTGGGAAAAGAAGGTGTTCGACACCGACAAGCTGCCGGTCACCGAAGACTATGACTTGGTCGTCGTGGGCGGTGGCTTGAGTGGGCTGTCGGCGGCGTGGTTCTATCGCGAGAAGCACCCCAAGGCGAAGATCCTGATCCTGGAAAACCACGACGACTTCGGCGGCCACGCCAAGCGCAATGAATTCCAGGCCGGTGGCCGCATGATCATCGGCTACGGTGGCAGCGAGGCGTTCCAGTCGCCCAATCACCTGTACAGCAAGGAAGTGAACGGGCTGCTGAAAAAGCTCGGCGTGAACATCAAGCGCTTCGAAACCGCCTTCGACCGCCGGTTCTACCCCGGTCTCGGGCTGTCGCGCGGGGTGTTTTTCGACAAGGAGAACTTCGGCGAAGACAAACTGGTGACCGGCGACCCGACGCCGATGGTCGCCGACGACATCGCCCCCGACCAACTCAACGCACGGGCCATCCGCGATTTCATCAATGACTTCCCGTTGCCGGCGGCAGACCGTCAGGCCCTGATCGAGCTGCACACCGCGCCCAAGGACTACCTGCCGGGCAAGACCGCCAAAGAAAAGGCCGACTACCTGGCAGCCACCAGCTACCGCGATTTCCTGCTCAAGAACGTCGGTTTGTCGGAAGGCGCGGTGAAGTACTTCCAGAGCCGCACCAACGACTTCATGGCGCTGAGCATTGATGCCGTGGCGTCGGCCGATGCCTACAGCGTGGGTTTCCCAGGTTTTGCAGGGATGAACCTGGCGCCAATCAGCGAAGAAGCGGCAGCCGAAATGGAAGAGCCCTACATCTATCACTTCCCGGACGGCAATGCGTCGGTGGCACGGTTGCTGGTACGCAGCCTGATCCCGGGCGTGGCGCCGGGACATACCATGGACGATATCGTGCTGGCGGCATTCGACTACGCCAGGCTCGACCAACCCAAGGCGGCGGTGCGGCTGCGCTTGAACAGTACGGCGGTCAGCGTGCGTAACGTCGGCGACGGTGTGCATATCGGCTACAGCCGTGGCGGCCAACTCGCACAGGTGCGTGGAAAACGCTGCATCCTGGCCTGCTACAACATGATGATTCCGTATTTGTTGAAGGATTTGCCGGCACCGCAGGCTCACGCCTTGAGCCAGAACGTGAAGTACCCGCTGGTGTACACCAAGGTGGTTATCCGCAATTGGCAGTCATTCCAGAAGCTCGGCGTTCACGAGATTTACGCGGCAACCCAGCCCTACAGCCGGATCAAACTGGACTACCCGGTGAGCATGGGCGGCTATGACCACCCGCGCGACCCGACGCAGCCGATCGGCTTGCACATGGTCTACGTGCCCACCAGCCCCAACAGCGGCATGAACGCCCGCGACCAGGCCCGCGCCGGGCGTGGCAAGTTGTATGGGCAGACGTTCGAACAACTGGAAGCGCAGTTGCGTGACCAGTTGCAACGCATGCTCGGGCCCGGCGGTTTCAATCATGAGACCGATATTCTGGCGATCACTGTCAACCGCTGGTCACACGGTTATGCGAGCTTCTCCAACAGCTTGTTCGATCAAGCCGATGAAACCGAAGCGTGGATGCAGCTGGCGAAAAAGCCGGTGGGGCATGTGAGCATCGCCAACTCGGATGCGGCGTGGAGTGCGTATGCCCACGCGGCGATTGATGAGGCTTACCGGGCGGTGGGTGAAGTCGCCTGAAATGCAGTCTGAATGTGGGAGGGGGCTTGCCCCCGATTGAGTTGGACCTGCGCAGTATTCAGTGACTGGCACACCGCTATCGGGGGCAAGCCCCCTCCCACATTTGGATCTTCATATTTCTTAAGTAATGTGTTCGACCACAGAATCGGAAATGTCTTGTCGCATTTGCAACGCCATCACCACGCTATCAATCAATTTTCCTACGTCATCGAACCGCTTAAGCTATCCGGCGTCTGTTTAATGTCCGTTGCGTTTGGTCGAAGGCATGTCCGAACCGTAATTTCTGATCCGCTACGTGCCAGGAACGGCGCGGGATTTGCTCACGACAGGTTGTCTCTATGCACCGCAGGAATTTGCTCAAAGCGTCCATGGCCATTGCGGCTTACACCGGCTTGTCGGCCAGCGGCCTGCTCGCCGCCCAGGCCTGGGCCGGGAACCGTGCTGCCGATGGCAAGGCCGTGGCGTTCGACTTCGACACGCTCAAGGCCCAGGCCAAACAACTCGCCGGGACCGCTTACAAGGACACCAAACAGGTGCTGCCGCCCACGCTGGCGACCATGACCCCGCAGAATTTCAATGCCATCGGCTACGACGGCAACCATTCGCTGTGGAAGGAATTGAACGGCCAACTGGACGTGCAATTCTTCCACGTCGGCATGGGTTTCAAGACACCGGTGCGCATGCACAGCGTCGACCCCAAGACCCGTGAAGCCCGTGAGGTGCATTTCCGCCCCTCCCTGTTCAACTATGAAAAAACCACGGTCGACACCAAGCAACTGACCGGCGACCTGGGCTTCTCCGGCTTCAAGCTGTTCAAGGCGCCGGAACTGGATCGCCATGACGTGCTGTCGTTTCTCGGTGCCAGCTACTTCCGCGCGGTGGATTCCACCGGCCAGTACGGCCTTTCTGCCCGTGGCCTGGCCATCGACACCTACGCGAAAAAACGCGAGGAGTTCCCCGACTTCACGCAGTTCTGGTTCGAAACCCCGGACAAGAACGCCACCCGCTTCGTAGTCTACGCACTGCTCGACTCGCCGAGCGCCACCGGCGCGTACCGCTTCGACATCGACTGCCAGGCCAACCAGGTGGTGATGGCCATCGACGCCCATATCAATGCGCGTACCACCATCGAACAATTGGGCATCGCGCCGATGACCAGCATGTTCAGTTGCGGCACCCACGAACGCCGCATGTGCGACACCATCCACCCGCAGATCCACGATTCGGACCGCCTGGCGATGTGGCGCGGCAACGGCGAGTGGATCTGCCGACCGCTGAACAACCCGGCCAAGCTGCAATTCAACGCATTTGCCGACAAAGACCCGAAGGGGTTCGGCCTGGTGCAGACCGACCATGAGTTCGCCAGTTACCAGGACACCGTGGACTGGTACAGCAAGCGCCCGAGCCTATGGGTCGAACCGACGACCGCCTGGGGCGAAGGCTCGATCGACCTGCTGGAAATCCCGACCACCGGCGAGACCCTCGATAACATCGTGGCTTTCTGGACGCCGAAAACACCCGTGGCCGCCGGCGACTCGCTCAACTACGGCTACAAGCTGTACTGGAGCGCGCTGCCGCCGGTGAGCACACCGTTGGCGCAAGTCGATGCAACCCGTTCGGGCATGGGTGGCTTCACCGAAGGCTGGGCACCGGGTGAGCACTATCCGCAAGTCTGGGCGCGTCGCTTTGCCGTGGACTTCAAGGGCGGCGGCCTGGATCGCCTGCCGCCAGGCACCGGGATCGAGCCGGTGGTGACCTGTTCCCATGGCCAGGTGAAGGACTTCAGCGTGCTGGTGCTGGATAACATCAAGGGCTACCGCATCCTGTTCGACTGGTACCCGACCAGCGACAGCGTGGAGCCAGTTGAGCTGCGCCTGTTCATTCGCACCCATGACCGCACTTTGAGCGAAACCTGGCTGTACCAATACTTCCCGCCGGCGCCGGACCAGCGCAAGTACACCTGATGCACCGCGTTCCCACGCTTGCGTGGGAACGCCCCCTCTTCGGTTCAGAACCGCGACACACTCTTCATTGCCCCAATCAAATAGCGCATCGCCACCTGATCGTTCTCGGTCAGCGCTCGATACTGCGCCAGCAACTCCATTTCATCCGAGCTCAACCTTCGCCCCCGCAATGACACCCTGCGGGTCAGAAAAGACGCTACCGCACCCGCCACACCATAGGACTTGGCCATGGACTGCTTCTCCTGTTATCCAACAAATACTCCTGGTGCCCATAACCCCTTCCCGTGAAGCGCAATGCCTGCGTGGGAAAACCGACTGACTCCCTGGGCCAGAAATCAGGCTTACCCTAAGCGTAGAAACGATCTCGCCAAGCGTGCGATTTTTTTAGAGTAATCACTTAAATAATTACATCGGTAACGAATACCTACAGCGCTATCCCACGCTATGACTGTAAAAAAACCCACCGGGTCAGGGTGGGTTTCGGCGGAGCGTGTCAGGGCTCAATCTCTCAAATCCGACTCGTGGATGGGTTGGTCACGATGGGTAGCACGCTGGTACTGCGCCGGCCAGATCGCCTTGCGCCCGCCCAGGTCATCATCGGCGTGCAACGGCCAGTACGGGTCGCGCAACAGCTCACGGGCAAGGAAGATAATATCGGCCTGACAGGTGCGCAGGATGTGCTCGGCCTGGGCCGGCTCGGTGATCATGCCCACGGTGCCGGTGGCGATGCCCGACTCCTTGCGCACGCGTTCGGCGAAGCGGGTCTGGTAGCCGGGGCCAGTGGGGATCTCGGCGTTGGCGGCGGTACCGCCTGACGAAACGTCGATCAGGTCCACGCCCAGGTCTTTCAGGCGACGCGCCAGTTCCACGGTTTCATCCGGGTTCCAGCCGTCTTCCACCCAGTCGGTGGCCGACACCCGCACAAACAGCGGCAGCTCCTGGGGCCAGCTCTCACGCACGGCCCTGGTCACTTGCAGCACCAGGCGGATGCGGTTTTCGAACGAGCCACCGTACTGGTCCTGACGTTGGTTGCTGATCGGTGACAGGAATTGATGCAGCAGGTAACCATGGGCGGCGTGGATTTCCACCACTTCAAAACCGGCGGTCAGCGCGCGTTTGGCAGCGGCGACGAAATCGGCGATCACTTGCTGGATCTGCCCTTCGTCCAACTGCCTGGGTTGGGTGTGCTGAGGGTCGAAGGCAATCGGTGACGGCCCCACCGGCACCCAGCCGCCGTCCTCCGGCTTGACGCTGCCATGCTTGCCGATCCACGGCCGATGGGTGCTGGCCTTGCGCCCGGCGTGAGCCAGTTGAATGCCGGCCACCGCGCCCTGGGCGGCAATGAAGCGCGTAATGCGTTGCAGCGGTTCGATCTGGGCATCGTTCCAGAGACCCAGGTCCTGGGCGGTGATGCGGCCATCGGCGGTCACGGCGGTGGCTTCGGTGAAAATCAGCCCGGCGCCACCGACGGCGCGGCTGCCAAGGTGCACCAGGTGCCAGTCATTGGCCAGGCCGTCATCGCTTGAGTATTGGCACATCGGTGAGACCGCGATGCGGTTGAGCAGGGTCAATTGACGCAGGGTATAGGGTTCGAGCAGCTGACTCATGGCGCACCTCTTCTGGGTTCTGTGGGCACTATTCAAACGGTGCTTAGAGCCTAGTCGACAACGCTGGATTGCACAGGGTTCAGAAGGAAAAGCGGGAGCCGATTGCCGGCCCCCGGTTGGCTGCCGCTTACATTTCGACCTGGGTGCCCAGCTCGATCACGCGGTTTACCGGCAGTTTGAAGAAGCGCAGGTTGCCGTTGGCGTTCTTCAACATAAAAGCGAACAACGCTTCGCGCCAGCGGGCCATGCCCTTGATTCGCGAAGCGATCACCGTTTCGCGGCTGAGGAAGTAGGTGGTGCGCATCGGGCTGAAGTCCAGGCCATCCAGGTGACACAACTTCAGCGCTTCGGGCACGTCCGGCTCATCGGTGAAACCAAAGTGCAGGATCACGCGGAAGAAGCCTTCGCCATAGGAATCCACCTCGAAACGCCGTGTGGCCGGTACGCGGGGAATATCCTCGTAGACCACCGTCAGCAGCACCACTTGCTCATGCAACACCTGGTTATGCAGCAGGTTGTGCAACAGCGCGTGGGGCACGGCGTCCGGACGCGCCGTGAGGAACACGGCGGTACCCTGCACGCGATGGGGTGGTTGCACGCGGATACTGCCGATAAAGATCGGCAGCGGCAGGCCGCCTTCGTCTAGGCGCTCCACCAGCAATTGCTTGCCGCGCTTCCAGGTGGTCATCAGCACGAACAGCACAATCCCCGCCAGCACCGGGAAGGCACCGCCCTGGATGATCTTCGGCACGTTGGCGGCAAAGTACAGCCCGTCGACCAGCAGGCAGCACACCAACACCGGCACGGCCAGGATCGGTGGCCATTTCCACAGCAGCAGCATCACCGCCGACACCAGGATGGTGGTCATCAGCATGGTGCCGGTCACCGCCACGCCGTAGGCCGATGCCAGTGCGTTGGAAGATTCGAAGCCGAGCACCAGCAGGATCACGCCGACCATCAACGACCAGTTCACCGCGCCGATGTAGATCTGGCCCTGTTCGGCGCTGGAGGTGTGCTGGATATGCATACGCGGGATGTAACCCAACTGGATCGCCTGGCGCGTCAACGAGAACGCACCGGAAATCACCGCCTGGGACGCGATCACCGTGGCCAGGGTGGACAACACCACCAGCGGGATCAGTGCCCAGCTCGGGGCCAGCAGGTAGAACGGGTTGCGCGCGGCTTCCGGATCGCCCAGCAGCATCGCACCCTGGCCGAAGTAATTGAGCACCAGCGCCGGCAGCACCAGCATGAACCAGGCCCGGGCGATGGGTTTGCGCCCGAAGTGGCCCATGTCGGCATACAGCGCCTCGGCGCCGGTCAGTGCCAGCACCACCGCGCCAAGGATGGCCACGCCAATGCCGGGGTGAGCCTCGAAGAAGCGCACGGCCCATATCGGGTTCAGCGCACTGAGCACTTCAGGGTGCAGGGTGATGCCATACACACCGAGGCCACCCAGCACCAGGAACCAGGTCACCATCACCGGCCCGAACAACTTGCCGATGTGATCGGTGCCGTGCTTCTGGATCAGGAACAGCGCCACCAGCACCACCAGGGCGATGGGCACGACCCATTTCTCCAGGCCGTCGAACGCCAGTTCCAGGCCTTCAACGGCGGACAATACGGAAATGGCTGGGGTAATCATGCTGTCGCCATAGAACAGCGCCGCGCCACACAAGCCGCACACCACCAGGAAGCTGCGCAGCTTCTTGCGCTCCCCCGCCGCCCGCCGTGCCAGAGCCGTAAGGGCCATGATGCCGCCCTCGCCCTGGTTGTCGGCGCGCAGCACGAACAGCATGTACTTGATCGAGACCACCCAGATCAGCGACCAGAAGATCAGCGCCAGGATCCCCAGCACGCCATCATGGTTGACCTGAACCCCATAACCGCCGTTGAACACCTCTTTGAGGGTGTACAGCGGGCTGGTCCCGATATCGCCGTAAACCACCCCGACCGCTGCCACCAGCATGCCAATCGGCTTGGCGTTTGACTGCTCGGCACCTGCTGCCTGACTACTCGCGTGACCCATCAACCACTCCTGCCCTTTGACCTGCGGTCTTTTATTAACAACGCGTCTAAGCTGACCCTAGCATGCGCCGTTTTACTTCTCGTAACAGACGTTTTGTTGACCTTAGGGTTTTACCTACGCACAACGGCGCGAAGCATAGCGCAGCACTCGTCGCATTTCCCTGCATAAAGCTGGTCAAGTGCGCTGCCCGTCGCTAGAATTGCGCACTTTTTGATCAGAGGCGCGCCAAGCGCCCGTCCGCAGCTCTGTCGTGCCCGACGGGCGGCGTCATTCAATACCGAGGTTAGACATGTCCACCACCATCGCAAAAGCCAACCCCAAGGTTGGCTTTGTTTCCCTGGGTTGCCCGAAGGCCCTGGTCGACTCCGAGCGCATCCTCACGCAACTGCGTATGGAAGGCTACGACGTTGTGTCCACCTACCAGGACGCTGACGTGGTGGTGGTCAACACCTGCGGCTTCATCGACTCGGCCAAGGCAGAGTCGCTGGAAGTGATTGGCGAGGCCATCAAGGAAAACGGCAAGGTCATCGTGACCGGCTGCATGGGCGTGGAAGAAGGCAATATCCGCAACGTGCACCCGAGCGTGCTGGCCGTGACCGGCCCGCAGCAGTACGAGCAGGTAGTCAACGCCGTGCACGAGGTGGTGCCACCGCGCCAGGACCACAACCCGCTGATCGACCTGGTACCGCCGCAAGGCATCAAGCTGACGCCGCGTCACTACGCTTACCTGAAGATTTCCGAAGGCTGCAACCATAGCTGCAGCTTCTGCATCATCCCGTCGATGCGCGGCAAGCTGGTCAGCCGTCCGGTCGGTGACGTACTCGACGAGGCCCAGCGCCTGGTCAAATCCGGTGTCAAAGAGCTGCTGGTGATCTCCCAGGACACCAGCGCCTACGGCGTCGACGTGAAATACCGCACCGGTTTCTGGAACGGCGCGCCGGTGAAAACCCGCATGACCGAACTGTGCGAAGCCTTGAGCAGCCTGGGTGTGTGGGTGCGCCTGCACTACGTCTACCCGTACCCGCACGTGGACGAGCTGATCCCGCTGATGGCCGCCGGCAAGATCCTGCCGTACCTGGACATCCCGTTCCAGCACGCCAGCCCGAAAGTGCTCAAAGCCATGAAACGCCCGGCCTTCGAAGACAAGACCCTGGCGCGCATCAAGAACTGGCGCGAGATCTGCCCGGAATTGATCATCCGTTCGACCTTCATCGTCGGTTTCCCCGGCGAAACCGAAGAAGACTTCCAGTACCTGCTGGACTGGCTGACCGAAGCCCAACTGGACCGCGTCGGCTGCTTCCAGTATTCGCCGGTGGAAGGCGCCCCGGCCAACCTGCTGGACCTGGCCGTGGTGCCGGACGACGTCAAGCAGGACCGTTGGGAGCGTTTCATGGCGCACCAGCAGGCCATCAGCTCGGCGCGCCTGCAACTGCGCATCGGCAAGGAAATCGAAGTGCTGATCGACGAAGTCGACGAGCAAGGCGCCGTTGGCCGCTGCTTCTTCGACGCGCCGGAGATCGACGGTAACGTGTTTATCGACGATGCCAGCGGCCTGAAGCCGGGCGACAAGGTCTGGTGCACCGTGACCGATGCCGATGAATACGACCTGTGGGCTGAAAAGCGCGACTGATCGGTGTAAAAAGTTGAAAAAGCCCTGCTTCTGGACAAGATGCGGGGCTTTTTTAGGTCTATCGTTTTGCCCATCAACGCCGATCATCGGCAAGGGGCAGCGGGCATGCGTCAGCATTCGGTTATCCACACACCTAAAACCAGCGACTACACCGAGTTGGCGCGGATCTGGGAGGCCTCGGTACGCGCCACCCATGACTTCCTGCCGGACAGTTACATCGAGTTGCTGAAAAACCTGGTGCTGACCCGCTATCTGGATGCCGTGATGCTGATCTGCACCAAGGACGCCCGTCAGCGCATCACCGGGTTTGCCGGGGTCGCGAGCGGCAAGGTGGAGATGCTCTTCATCGACCCGCAGCACCGGGGCCAGGGCCTCGGGCGGCAGTTACTGCGCTATGCCATCGAACACCTGAATGCCGACGAACTGGATGTCAACGAGCAGAATCCCCAGGCGCTGGGGTTCTACTTCAAACAAGGCTTCGAGGTGATCGGACGCACGGAGCATGACGGCCTGGGCCAGCCTTATCCGTTACTGCATATGCGTCTGGCAACGCCTGAAACGACACTGAACAACTGTGGGAGGGGGCTTGCCCCCGATAGCCGATTACCAGCCACTGGATTCTTTGCTGATACACCGCCATCGGGGGCAAGCCCCCTCCTACATTCAGACCGGGTTGAGCCAAATAAGACCGCGCGCCCTGAAATGGAGCCGGGATTAACCGGCGCCAGGCAGGTACAATAGCCACCCCCTTTTGTTACGGCCCTTGTCATGACTGACCCCATACGCCTCTCCAAACGCCTTATCGAACTGGTCGGTTGCTCCCGTCGGGAGGCTGAGCTGTTCATCGAAGGCGGCTGGGTCTCGGTGGACGGTGAAGTGATCGACGAACCGCAGTTCAAGGTCACCACCCAGAAGGTCGAACTCGACCCCGAGGCCAAGGCCACCGCGCCCGAGCCGGTGACCATCCTGCTGCACGCCCCGGTCGGCGTGGATGCCGAAACGGCCATGGCGTCGATCAGCGCCGAAACGCTCTCGGAAGAACACCGCTTCGGCAAGCGCCCGCTCAAGGGCCACTTCCTGCGCCTGACCGCCAGTGCCGACCTGCAGACCAAGGCCAGCGGCCTGCTGGTGTTCACCCAGGACTGGAAGATCCTGCGCAAGTTGACCGCCGATGCCGCCAAGATCGAGCAGGAATACGTGGTGGAGGTTGAAGGCGACATGGTTGCCCACGGCCTCAACCGCCTGAACCACGGCCTGACCTATAAAGGCAAGGAACTGCCGGCCGTCAAAGCCAGCTGGCAGAACGAAAACCGCCTGCGCTTTGCGATGAAAAACCCGCAACCGGGAGTGATCGCACTGTTCTGCGAAGCGGTTGGCCTGAAAGTCATCGCCATTCGCCGTATCCGCATCGGTGGCGTGTCCATCGGCAAGGTGCCAGTCGGCCAATGGCGTTACTTGTCCGGCAAAGAGAAGTTCTAAGCCGCCGCACTTTTTCCGACACCGCCTGACTGGCGGCGTCCTCAGTTGAATACCAGGATTGCCCACCATGATTCACAACGACGTACTGCGCAGCGTGCGCTACATGCTCGACATCAGCGACAACAAGATGGTCGAGATCATCAAGCTCGGCGGCATGGACGTGACCAAGGACGACCTGCTCACCTACCTCAAGAAGGACGAGGAAGAAGGCTTCGTGTTCTGCCCGGACGACGTCATGGCGCATTTCCTCGATGGGCTGGTGATCTTCAAGCGCGGCAAGGACGAAAGCCGTCCGCCGCAGCCGATCGAAACCCCAGTGACCAACAACATCATCCTCAAGAAACTGCGTGTGGCCTTCGAACTGAAGGAAGACGACATGCACGCCATCCTCAAGGCCGCCGAGTTCCCGGTGTCCAAGCCGGAACTGAGCGCGCTGTTCCGCAAGTTCGGCCACACCAACTACCGTCCATGCGGCGACCAGTTGCTGCGTAACTTCCTCAAGGGCCTGACCCTGCGGGTTCGTGCGTAAGCCATGAGTTACCAGGTCTCGCCCGTCGGGTTCGTGCGCTCCTGTTTCAAGGAGAAGTTCGCCATTCCGCGCCAACCGCAGTTGGCGCCAGCCGCCCGTGGCGTATTGGAGCTAGTGGCGCCGTTCGACAGCGGCGAGGCGGTGCAGGGCCTGGAGCAGGTCAGTCATGTGTGGTTGCTGTTTCTGTTCCACCAGACCCTGGAAGACAAGCCTCGCCTGAAAGTGCGCCCTCCGCGCCTGGGCGGTAACACGTCCATGGGCGTGTTTGCCACCCGAGCCACGCACCGCCCGAATGGCATTGGCCAATCAGTGGTGAAGCTGGACAAGGTGGAACCGGGACGCCTGTGGATTTCCGGGATCGATTTGCTGGATGGCACGCCGATCCTGGATATCAAGCCGTATGTGCCGTATGCCGACATTGTCGACACGGCCACCAACAGCATCGCCAGCGCAGCGCCGCAGCTTATCCCCGTGCAGTGGCTAAAGACTGCGCTGCAGCAGGCACAAGGGCATGCTCAGCGCCTTGGCGAGCCCCTGGTGGAACTGATTGATCAGTGCCTGGCGCAGGATCCACGACCGGCGTATCAGGTGCCGGGACCGGAGCGCGAATACGGGGCGCAGTTCTGGGATGTGGATGTGCGTTGGCACTATCCCGAGGCGGGGGTGATTTGTGTGTTGGAAGTGCTACCGGCTGGATAAACCGAAAACCCAATGTTGGAGGGGGCTTGCCCCCGATAACAGTGTGTCAGCTACAGATGTATCAACTGACACGCACTCATCGGGGGCAAGCCCCCTCCCACATTTGGATCTTCTGTGTGGCCCAGTCAGCATATGGCCCGGCTATCTTACTTCTCGACGAACGCGCGCTCGATCAGGTAATCACCCGGCTCACGCATGCGTGGCGAAACCTTCAGGCCGAAGCTGTTCAGCACTTCGCTGGTTTCATCCAACATGCTTGGGCTGCCGCACAGCATGGCGCGGTCGTCCTCGGGGTTGATCGGGGGCAGGCCAATGTCGCTGAACAGCTTGCCGCTGCGCATCAGGTCGGTCAGGCGGCCTTCGTTCTCGAACGGCTCGCGGGTCACGGTCGGGTAATAGATCAGCTTGTCACGCAAGGCCTCGCCGAAGAATTCGTTCTGCGGCAGGTGCTCGGTGATGAATTCGCGGTAGGCGACTTCGTTGACGTAACGCACGCCGTGGCACAGGATCACCTTTTCGAAACGCTCGTAGGTTTCCGGGTCCTGGATCACGCTCATGAAGGGAGCAAGGCCGGTACCGGTGCTGAGCAGGTACAGGTGTTTGCCTGGCTTCAAATCGTCAAGCACCAGGGTGCCTGTCGGTTTTTTGCTGATGATGATCTCGTCGCCTTCCTTCAGGTGTTGCAATTGGGAAGTCAGCGGGCCATCAGGCACCTTGATGCTGAAGAACTCCAGGTGCTCTTCCCAGTTCGGGCTGGCAATGGAGTAGGCGCGCATGAGCGGGCGGCCGTTGGGCTGTTGCAGGCCGATCATCACGAACTGACCGTTCTCGAAGCGCAGGCCCGGATCGCGGGTGCACTTGAAGCTGAACAGAGTGTCGTTCCAGTGATGAACACTGAGGACACGCTCGTGGTTCATGTTGCTCATGTACGGGGGACTCCTGGAAATGGGTCTGCGCCAAATGTAGTTGCGCAATTGCACAGCATTCTAATGGCGGCGAAAATATCTGTTAACTGGATTATTAAGATAAGGGTTATCGGTTATATCGATATGCGATTTACTCTCCGTCAACTGCAAGTCTTCGTCGCCGTCGCCCAGCAGGAAAGCGTCTCCCGCGCTGCTGGCCTTCTGGCCTTATCTCAATCCGCCGCCAGCACTTCCATTACCGAGCTGGAGCGTCAATCCAGCTGCCAATTGTTCGACCGTGCAGGCAAACGCCTGAGCCTCAACGCGCTCGGTCATCAACTGTTGCCCCAGGCGGTAGCGCTGCTGGACCAGGCAAAGGAGATCGAAGATCTGCTCAACGGCAAGTCCGGCTTCGGCTCCCTGGCGGTCGGCGCCACCCTGACCATCGGCAACTACCTGGCCACCCTGCTGATCGGCAGCTTCATGCAGCAGCACCCCGAGAGCCAGGTGAAACTGCATGTACAGAACACTGCACATATCGTGCACCAGGTTGCGCATTACGAAATTGACCTGGGTCTAATCGAAGGCGACTGCAGCCACCCGGATATCGAGGTGCAAACCTGGGTGGAAGATGAACTGGTGGTGTTTTGCGCGCCGCAGCATCACCTGGCCAAGCGTGGTATGGCGAGCATGGATGAGTTGACCCGCGAGGCGTGGATCCTGCGGGAGCAAGGCTCGGGCACACGCTTGACCTTCGACCAAGCCATGCGCCATCACCGCAGCGCGCTGAATATCCGCCTGGAGCTGGAACACACCGAGGCGATCAAGCGTGCGGTGGAATCGGGATTGGGGATTGGCTGTATTTCGCGGCTGGCGCTGCGCGACGCGTTTCGCCGCGGCAGCCTGGTGCCGGTGGAAACCCCGGACCTGGACTTGGCCCGGCAGTTCTACTTCATCTGGCATAAACAGAAGTACCAGACCTCGGCCATGCGCGAGTTCCTGGAGTTGTGCCGCGCCTTCACCGCCGGGGTTCAGCGCAGCGACGAGATCGTGCTGCCGAGCATTGCCTGAAGCTCAGATCAGGATGACGGCCCACACCAGGGTGATCATGGTCAGGGCCACGAATTGCGCTGCGCTGCCCATGTCCTTGGCGTTTTTCGACAGTGGGTGGCGGTCCAGGGAGATGCGGTCGATCGCCGCCTCTACCGCTGAGTTGAGCAACTCGACGATCAACGCCAGCAGGCACACAGCGATCAACAACGCTCGCTCGACCCGGCTGACATTCAGGAAGAAGCTCACCGGGATCAGGATCACGTTGAGCAACACCAACTGACGGAACGCCGCCTCGCCGGTGAACGCTGCGCGCAGGCCATCCAGGGAATATCCCCCAGCATTGAAGATACGTTTGATACCGGTTTGACCCTTGAAAGGCGACATAGATGTAGGCAACTGAACCAAAGAAGTGGGGAAACTAGATCACGCAAAGTCAAAAAAGCGTGAATCGGTAACAAGCTAGTGCTGCGAAATTGACTCAAGTTGTTGCAAGAGCAGCGCCGCCTGGGTGCGTGTACGTACGCCCAACTTGCGGAAAATCGCCGTCACATGCGCCTTGATCGTCGCTTCCGAGACGCTCAGCTCATAGGCAATCTGCTTGTTCAACAGGCCTTCGCAGACCATGGTGAGCACCCGGAACTGCTGGGGCGTCAGGCTGGCAAGGCCATCACGGGCGGCCTTGGCTTCGTCGGACACGTTGATTTGTTCAAAAGCCTGCGGCGGCCAGGACACATCGCCATCCAACACTGTGCGCACGGCTTTCTGGATATCTTCCATCGCACTGGACTTGGGAATGAAACCGCTCGCGCCGAACTCCTTGGAGCGCACGACCACGTCGGCTTCTTCCTGGGCCGAGACCATCACTACGGGGATCTGCGGGTATTGGCCGCGCAACAGCACCAGCCCGGAGAAACCGTAGGCGCCCGGCATGTTCAGGTCGAGCAGCACCAAGTCCCAGTCGGACTTTTCGGTGAGGCGGGCTTCCAACTCGGCAATGCTGGCCACTTCAACCAGGCGCACGTCCGGGCCGAGGCCCAGGGTCACGGCCTGGTGCAACGCACTGCGAAACAGCGGGTGGTCATCGGCTATCAGGATTTCGTATGTGGCCATTGATTAAATGATCCTGTTTTCAGGGGGGCCCTGATCGGCGCCCAGCATGCCCAGCGTAGCCTGGAGGGTCAAGCACTACGCCCGTGGGCATTTTAGCGGGTTGCGGGTGCGTGGTGCCATCATGCAAACGTCGTCTGGTTATGCCGTCGGAATATAGGGCGCAAGGCGCGTATGCACAGTGTCCGCAGGATCCAGCGGCATCTGGAACTTGGCGGCCAGGTAATGGGTGCTGAAGACATCCAGATAGGCGTCCAGGACTTCACTGGCTGCCAGATCATCGGCCAGCTCAAGGCACAGGGCAGCGACTTCAGCGGTACAGAAATGGTCGTCGCGCTTGGAGCGGCGCAATTTGTAGCGCGACAGTTGTTCCGGCGCCAGGCTGAGTACCGGCAAATGCTCCAGGTAGGGGCTTTTGCGGAACATCTTGCGCGCTTCACTCCAGGTGCCGTCCAACAGGATGAACAGCGGGCGCTTGCCCTCCTCCACCTTCACTTCACTCACAACGCGCTCGGGCACGACGAATTCGCCGGGGAACACGATATAGGGCTGCCAATGCGGATCGGCCAGCAAGGTGAGCAGTTCAGGGTCGACCTCAGTGCGCGACCAGGCGAATGCCGTGGTGTCCTGGATGACATCGGCGATCAACCAACCGGTGTTGCTGGGTTTCATCGGCTCAACGTCATGCATCAGCAGGCACATGGCGGAGCGCGCTTCGACCTCGGGTCGCCAGGCGCATAGGCAGTATTCGGGGATGACTCGGCAGCCAGGGCAGCGTTCGGCACGCGAGCCACGATTGAGGAACGGCCGCACAGCACGGGCCAGGCGCTGGGTGCGCAGGCGGGAAACGGCGTGGCTCATCGGCTGTGCCGTAGGGACGGGTAAATCGACACGGTGAAAACTCGTGGAAGGCGGAAGTGGCCGCAGTTTACCAGCGATACGCCTGGCTGTAGTGGCAACGGCTCACCTATAATTGCGCGCCACTGAACGCACAGCGCAGTGGCTGGTCTATGCACCAGTAACCGAATCAGGAGAGCTTCATGCTGCGTTCCATGCTGCGTCTTGTCGCCCCATCCGTCGCCCTCGCGCTGGTATTGCCCGTGTGCGCCCAGGCGGCCTCGCTGCTGGAGGCCCAAATGAACCGGAAGCTGCAAAGCGTCGCGGCCGAAAGCAACAAGGACCTGCCCCGGGAAATCGACGAAAAAACCCTGGAAGTGGCCTACACCGTGGAAGGCATGCAACTGATCGATCACCTGAGCGTCCTGCCTGACCGCGCCGAACAGATGCGCGCCAACCCCAAGGCGGTGTATTTCCAGCTGGGCCAGAGCGTGTGCCTGAACAAGGGCTACCGCGAGCTGATGGCCAAGGGCGCAGTGATGCGTTACGAAATCACCGAGAACAAGACCAACCGTCCTGTGGCCTCGGTGAAATTCATCGAAGCGGATTGCCCGGCACCGGCGGCAGCAAAGAAGAAAAAGTAACAGCATGGCCTTCGCGCGCTGCCGTCCGGTGGCGCGTACTCCCCCGCTTCAACGTCCTGCCAACGGCTAAACTCCCTGATGAGTGACCAATAAGCGGTTGCCAGCCAAGGGTTTTGCGGCCCATGATCAAGTCATCCCGACCATTCATTCACAGCACTTTTCATGCTGTTCTGTAATATTTTCAGGGCAAAAGAAGGTTGCCCCCTGCGGCAAGCAACGACACATGCAGTGTCGTCGCCTCCGGCGAACGGCTCGTCGGCCACCCGGGCCCTGCAATAAGGAGAAGTTGAATGCCTTACGAACCGAATGAGCGCCTGCTTCGGCACTTTGAAGAAAACGGTGCTGACCTCACGCAGCAGGTCGACGCTCAACTCCAGCTGATCGCTCCCAACAGCCCGAATATTCCCCTGTATCGCGACATGATCCTCACCGTGCTGCGCATGGCCCAGGACGACCGCAATCGCTGGAACGCCAAGATCACCCTGCAAGCCATCCGTGAACTGGACAATGCCTTCCGCGTGCTCGAACAGTTCAAGGGCCGCCGCAAAGTGACGGTATTCGGCTCGGCCCGTACTCCGGTGGAAAGCCCGCTGTACGCCCTGGCCCGCGAAGTCGGCGCTGCGCTGGCACGCTCTGACTTGATGGTGATCACCGGCGGTGGCGGCGGCATCATGGCGGCGGCCCACGAAGGCGCGGGCCTGGAACACAGCCTGGGGTTCAACATCACCCTGCCGTTTGAACAGCATGCCAACCCGACCATTGATGGCACCGAGAACCTGCTGTCCTTCCACTTCTTCTTTACCCGCAAGCTGTTCTTCGTCAAGGAGGCCGATGCGCTGGTACTGTGCCCAGGCGGTTTCGGCACCCTGGATGAAGCGCTGGAAGTACTGACCCTGATCCAGACTGGCAAGAGCCCATTGGTGCCGGTGGTGTTGCTGGACGCGCCCGGTGGCGGGTTCTGGCAAGGCGCCCTGGACTTTATCCGCAGTCAGTTGGAAGCCAACCGCTACATCCTGCCTACCGATCTCAAGCTGATACGCCTGGTGTACAGCGCCGAAGAGGCCGTGGAAGAGATCAACCAGTTTTATGCCAACTTCCACTCCACCCGCTGGTTGAAGCGTGAGTTTGTGGTGCGCATGCATCACCCTCTCAGCGATGGGGCATTGGCCCATTTGCAGACTGAATTTGCCAGCCTGCGGTTGAGCGGAGAGTTTCAACAGCTCGCATACACCGGCGAGGAACATGATGAGCCACGGTTCAGCCATTTGACGCGGCTGGTGTTCAACTTCAATGGCCGCGATCAGGGCCGGCTGCGGGAGTTGGTGGATTACATCAACCTGCCGGAGAACTGGGCGCAGGCTCGGGGGACATCACAGCAACGGGTGGCGCCGGAGCCGGCGTGATTTTTGAGGGCAAAAAAAAAGACCCACTATTTTCATAGTGGGTCTTTTTGGTGGTGTTTCAGGTGGAGTGGAGGCGAGGCATTTGGGGCTGCTGCGCAGCCCAACGCGGGGCAAGCCCGCTCGCCACAACAAACCCGCTCACTACAACAAGCCAGCTCGCCATAGAAGTCTGCTCATCAATGCGGCCAGCACAGCAAGGTGTTCAGTCGTCCATATCCCGACCACTCAACAAGCGGCTGATCATTTCCATCGAAAACCCGCGATAACTCAGGAAGCGACCTTGCTTCGCACGCTCCCTGGCATCAATCGGAAGATGGCCAGCAAACTTGCGTCGCCAGGTGTCTTCCAACTGCGCCTGCCAACTGATGCCGCACTCACGTAGGGCAAGGTCGATATCAGCTCGCTGCAGGCCACGCTGGCTCAGCTCTTCGCGAATACGCGCCGGGCCGTAGCCTGATCGGGCTCGATAGGAGACAAAACTTTCAAGGTAACGGGATTCGGAAAGCAGCCCCTCTTCCGTCAAGCGGTCGAGGGCGGTTTCGATCATCTCGGGCTCCGCGCCGCGCTGACGCAGTTTACGCGTCAGCTCGACTCGACCATGTTCGCGGCGAGCGAGCAGGTCCATTGCGGTGCGCCGAACGGCGACGAGTGTATCCAGTACAACGGTCATCGTTTGCTTCAGATATCAGTGTCAGCTTCTTCCACTTCTTCAACCGGCTCACGGTTAGCGGCAGCTTTCACGTCTGGTGCTGCGGTCAGCAGCTTGTCGCGAATCTGCTTCTCAAGCGTGGCGGCGATGTCCGGGTTATCCGCCAGGAACTTGGCCGAGTTGGCCTTGCCTTGGCCGATCTTGCTGCCGTTGTAGGCATACCAGGCACCCGATTTCTCGACGAAACCGTGCAGTACGCCCAAGTCGATCATCTCGCCGTTCAGGTAGATACCCTTGCCGTAGAGAATCTGGAACTCGGCCTGACGGAAAGGCGGAGCCACTTTGTTCTTCACGACTTTGACGCGGGTTTCGCTACCCACAACCTCGTCACCTTCTTTCACCGCGCCGGTACGGCGGATGTCCAGACGGACCGAAGCGTAGAACTTCAGCGCGTTACCACCGGTGGTGGTTTCCGGGCTGCCGAACATCACGCCGATCTTCATGCGGATCTGGTTGATGAAGATCACCAGGCAGTTGGCGTTCTTGATGTTACCGGTGATTTTACGCAGCGCCTGGGACATCAGACGGGCTTGCAGGCCCACGTGCATGTCACCCATCTCGCCTTCGATTTCAGCCTTGGGGACCAGGGCTGCCACGGAGTCGACCACGATCACGTCGATGGCGTTGGAGCGCACCAGCATGTCGGTGATTTCCAGGGCCTGCTCACCGGTGTCCGGCTGGGAGACCAGCAGGTCGTCGACGTTGACGCCCAGCTTGCCGGCGTATTCAGGATCCAGGGCGTGCTCGGCATCGACGAAGGCGCAGGTGGCGCCCATTTTCTGTGCCTGGGCAATCACCGACAGGGTCAGGGTGGTTTTACCAGAAGATTCAGGACCGTAGATTTCAACGATACGGCCTTTTGGCAGGCCGCCAATGCCGAGTGCGATGTCCAGACCCAGAGAGCCAGTGGAAATAGCCGGGATCGCCTGACGGTCATGATCGCCCATACGCATTACGGCACCCTTGCCGAATTGACGTTCGATCTGACCCAGGGCCGCAGCCAAGGCTTTCTTCTTGTTGTCGTCCATTAAAGTCCTCACGTAATCAATAAGGCCTGGTCGGCCAACACCTGTATAAGTAGACAGTATTGTTCCACAAAGATCAGAGATCGCCTACCCCTGATTTTCTATTTCTGCTGCAGCTCGTCGCAACAAGCCCTCTAGCGCGGCCTTTACCGTTTGTCGGCGAACCTCATCGCGGTTACCGGTGAAG
The DNA here is from genome assembly GCF_019823005.1 of Pseudomonas sp. DR208. NCBI lineage: Bacteria > Pseudomonadati > Pseudomonadota > Gammaproteobacteria > Pseudomonadales > Pseudomonadaceae > Pseudomonas > Pseudomonas sp. DR208. The sequence continues at coordinate 1,572,727 of NZ_CP081944.1, read as the reverse complement.
TGCTCAAGCTCGGCCGTGATCTCTTCGCCCACGCCAAACGCCAGCCATACGGTGCCGACCGGTTTGTCTGGCGAACCACCGTCCGGCCCTGCCACGCCACTGACGGCGACAGCAAACCGCGCCAGGCTTTTTTCCTGGGCGCCACGGACCATTGCTTCCACCACTTCCTGGCTGACCGCCCCGACTTTTGCAAACAATGTCTCCGGCACATTCAATTGCCGGGTCTTCTGCCGATTGGAATAGGTGACATAGCCCGCCTCGAACCAGGCTGAGCTGCCCGGAATCCGCGTGATGGCCTCCGCGATACCGCCGCCGGTGCAGGACTCGGCCGTGGTGACATGGGCGTTGAGCACCTGCAGGCGGCGGCCCAGTTCGGCAGCCAGTTGAGTGATTTCCTTCACGGTCGTCTCCAGTCGTGGGCGGGGGTTCGCCTACCCTACAGGAGACAATCTCACACGCAAGTGACGGACTGTCTCAAGACACTAACGGGCGACGGCTCGCACATACGCCTGGCAGGCACGCAAGGCAATCAGGGCGCTGTCGCCGTCGTCGGTGATGCGGATAATTCGCTGAGCATGCGCTGGGTCAAGTCGGGCTCGCGGGGCTGCATGAACCACGCTGCCGGCGGCGGTGGCGGCCGGCATTGGGCAGCCACTGGAAGCGTCGAGAAGGACTGACAGCCGCACATCAGCAGTAGCCAGGCGGTCACGCAAAGCTGCTTGAGTACGTTGGGCATCGCTCAACTCCCGGGCATGTTGTTGGTCGATGGCACTGAGCTGTTGCTCAAGGGCCAGCCGTCTGTCTTGTTCGGCCTGCTGTAGATGCAGGGCTTTCTGGGTCTGTGCGGCCGACAAGCGTTCAATCTGTGCCCCGTACCGCCACGCCTGCACCTGCCAGACAACGGCCACCAGCACGCATACGCCAATCGCAACTAAGAAACGCATAACACCGCCTTCGCCCGCGCCCACAGCTGCAAACGATCCTCCAGGCCATTGAGCCCGCCGTTGATGCGCCGGGTGATGGTGGTGAACTGGTCCTTGTCAGCGAGTTCATTCAAGCCATTGCTTTGCCAGAACCAGGCGGCGGATTCACAAGCCCATTGCGGTTGCTCCAGTAATTCGGGTTGTCGCAGCAAGCGATCATCGCCGAACAGCGCTTGGCTGCAGGCCAGGTAGTTGCAGCGACCGGTGATCTGGATCAGCCCCCGGCCCCGGTACTTCTGGCCGTCGCCGTCCGCTTCAGGGGTATTGCCCAGGCGTGCGGCCAGGGTGCCGGTGTCGTACTTGCTCAAATAAGTATCGCTGCCGAGTTCGCGCACGTAGCGCAGTTCGCCGGACTCGTGGCCGATCTGCGCGAGAAAAGCAGCAGCGCGCAATACGCTGTTGATTTCGTACCGAACAAAAGTCGCATTCAGCGCGGTTGAAAAAAGGCCCGCCATACAGCGAGCGCCTGGCATGATTTGAATCAATTGAGGCTGCGTTATCAACACCACAGTCACCTTGAAAGCCCCCCTAGACAAACCAACGTCCGTGTTGGAACTGCGATAGGCACTGACCATCCCAGTCAGGTACAACGAACTCGCGCCCCCTGTGATTAAGAAGATCACCCAGGCACGCCAATCCGCCAGGTCGTCCTTGTGCCACCAACTGGCGATCACCGCCCCAACGAGGCCCGCAATCAACAATTCGAACCTGTCGATCTTGTCGAGCAGGCGCTGTAGATACTCCATGCGCTCGACTCCGTGAGGCATGACTTGAATTGGAACGGCCCCAACAGCACTCCCAGCTCGGAGCAATGGGTGTGGTGGAGCCGAAAACGAAAAGGCCCCGATCATGTCGAGGCCCTGAATAGGTGCGCGGTCTTTCCCGCAGTCAGCCAAAGACCAGCCCGGCGTCGACGCCCCAATGCATCGATCTCGCCAATCCAGTCTCGCGCCATTCTGGAAGTCTGGTGTGAACAGAGCGCACGGGCTGCCGTTTTTTTTTCCGTAGCGCTGCACTACCGGCTTATCAGCGTCCAGGCATCCCCCGAAGGGCCACCCCGGCTCTGGCGAGCCCGAATCAGAAATGAAAAAGCCCAGCGCGACGGCTGGGCTCTATTACGCAGGGAGGTAGAAGATCATGGAGTCCAGTAAGCAATCTTGCCGCCTGCACCAACAGCTACAAAATTGCCGTTGCCGTAGGCGACGCTCCGGATATCGGTTCCTGCGAAAGTGTTGGCTTGCTGAACCCAGCCGATCCCATCTTCGGAAACGGCTGTCTTGCCGCCGTCGCCGACAGCTACATACTTGCCATTACCGTAAGCAATGTCGCGGATGATGGTTCCACCGAAACTGGTATCTGCAACAGCAGTCCAGGTAAGCCCATCGGATGAATATGCCATCTTGCCATCCGCACCAACGATAAACATTTTCCCGTTGCAAAGCTTCATGGAAAGGATGGTGCTAGTGCCGAAGGTGCTGGTTACGGTCGAGAATGATTGCGAATTCTCCGTCGCCATCTTCACAGCGCTAAGCAGCTTCCCATTCGATCCCGCAATCAACACAAAAACGCCAATGACGTTGACGCAGTACACAGTCTCGCTAGAAGTGAAGGTCGTAGTGCGCTCCACCTTGCCTGACCAATCGCTATAATAGGAAAAGACTTTACCATTAGACCCAACCAGCATCCAGGTCGTGTCAATGCCGGAAATTGGCTCATAATACACGATGCCTTGCAAGTCTCCGGACGCGCGAACAGTTGCCGTAAGGTCTTCCCAAACTCTTTCAGGGCGTGCTGTGCTGCCGTAGATGAGATTGCCGGATTGAGAAAGGGCTTGAAGCGTTGTTCCACGACCGTTCCAGTACAACTCGTTGAGGACCTTTCCGCTATCAGAGGTGACGGCGCCCTGAAGCTTGGTCCATGCTGTACCAGTTGCGCCTCCGCTGACAACCTGAGTGGTTGTGGGAAGACCGTTGCCACCAGCCGCATAAAACTTGCCTTGCGCAAAAACCACGCGCCTAAGCATGCCGGTGTTATCCACCGGTTGTACTTGAGTCCAAAGATCTTGCAAGGTTTGAGACGCTGAGTTTGCGTTTTCCATTTTAAACTCCGTTACTGAGCTGATTTAAGTTCAGGCCTCTATATTGGGCGTATGGCGCTCATGGGCGATTGCTCGAGGCTCGCGGCCTTCACATGATTCAGCGTCCCGCAGCGGGAGCATTTGATCTGAAGCTCTGTAAACCCACCCGTACGGGCGAGAAGTCTTTTGCAGTTACCGCATCTGAATTCTTTCAACATCTGCAAATTCCTTTTACTGAACCACCTTTTCCGTGTGATTGAGTGGGAAGCGGCGTTACATTCGCCGCCCTCTCACACCCACCTACATACAGGTCCGTAGACGGCGGCCTGCCTGCGGGATCTTTGAGCAGAGACAGTCCGAGGTAGAAGTTCTGGGTGAAGGATACAATCCAAGTGTCGTAGTCCGTTTCCGCGCTGGTAAGCACGGAAGGTGCCGCGACAATCGCGGTGGGCAGGTCACATTGATCGGGCGGCAGGCCCCAGCGGTTATCCAGGGCCAAGTCCATCAGTTGGCTGGCCAGGTCGCAGGCGTCAAAGGGCGTCGAGCCACTGACGACCGTGACCTTGAGTGAAACCGACAAGGCATGCGCCTTGCGCCCGGCAAGGGAGCGAACACCCGGGCCATTGCGCTCCACGCTGATCAAAATGCCGGTTTTGTCGCCCGTCTCGGAGAAGTCATGGTGATTACCGACCCGTAGTTGTGGGAACGCGCGCTTCAGCGCGTCCCCAATCGCCACAGGCAGTTGGGAAGGTTTTTCGAGAAGTGTCATCTGCTTGCATCCTTGCAGCGCTTACTGCTGATCCGGGCGAGAGTTCGGGGCCTGGTTGACCCCGATGCGCTTGGCCGCCCAGCGTTCATAAAGGCCGATGGCCACGTCCGCACCGGCCATGGCGGTGAGGCAACCAATGGCCCCGGCGGTCCAGATCGACATGCCGGCGGCGTAGCACAGCATCAAGGCCGAGACCCCGCAGACCATGCACGCCCCGGACCGCAGGGCCAGGCGCCGGATCAACGACCAACCGCGGGCGCCCTCCTTGTCGGCGCGCCACATTTCGCCGGACACCCCGCCGATCAGGGCCAGTACGATCACCAGCCAGATAGGCATTTCCGCTAACGCTTGCTGCTCGTTTGTCATGTCACGCCTCCTGGCTGAGCACTACCGGCGCCGGGCCGGCTCTTGGGTAAATCCATTTCGTAGGTAGGCATTCCAAAAAGCCCGGTTGCCCGGGCTTTTCAGTAATGCGGTCCATATTCGATCTTTCGGCGCTACTGGCGCGGTACGGATCTTTCCTCGATGTTTTTCCGACCACGATCCCTGTCTGCCGGATAACTGCTTCTGGTGCTTTACGCTGCACACCCGGGTCAGTTGCCAACCCTCTGAACCGTTATGAGGCCGGTTCATCGCTGCCTGTGTTGGTCATGCTTTGAAACTAAAGAGCGTCGGCATCCTTGCCGGTATTGCCTGGCATCCCTGCCATCGCTCAGATGGCGTCCTTGCCGGTGTTGCGTGCCTTCCTTGTCTTTCCTGGCAGCATCCTTGCCGCCTCCACCAAGCCTTGTTTGGCTGGCTTGAGATGAAGAATAGATATGTATGCATATACAGTCAATGCACAAATGCATTTGTTTTTACCGAATAAATGCATTAGCGCATTTACAGCCTTATAGGACGGGGGTTTGGCGATTTTCTGCAGACGGAAAAAAACCCGCTCGTTGGCGTAATGCTGTTCACTTAAGCGGAGCAGCCTTACGGTCCACTGGGTACCGGGTTTTGGAAATCTTCACCGTCCTTGGCCTTCCTGGCCTTGGGCGGTGATCCAGAAACATTCCTCCTACTCCTCCCCTCAGCTCGCTTAGCCTCCTTCCTGTTGCTGATACCGGGTTCGCTGCTGCCATCACGATCAACTGTACCGCTATGTACTGGCAGGCTGGCTTGAACCGTATATCTGAAGGTGCGCGGCCGAATGCTACAGCGGCCTGGCTGGCCTCCCGACGAATAATGTTGTAAGCCAGCAAAAGCCCCCAGACCTCCTGATAAATCAGCTCGACCTTCTTACTGCGCAGCGTTACCGCGTTCTGTTGCATCGAGCTTTTGATATCCCTGAAGCCCAGCTCAATTTCCCACCGCTCCAGGTACAGCTCAGCTACAGCTGCTGTGTCATAGCCCTCGACAGGCAGAGAGGTAAGCAGCGACCTCACTTTCCCATGGCTTTCATAGCTAACTTCACGCACTTCCCAACTCAAGGGCAGCTCAGGATTTCGTTTGCGTGCCTGAGGAGAAACTTTCATCCGCACAAGACGATCATGCTCGCCGTAGCGCTCCACTTCCTCCATGACCAAATTCTTGCGAGCAGGTGTCAGCCAGTGTCGGTTCGCACCGCCGCCAACCACGCTTAGCAGTAGATCCGCGCCCCAGAAGCCTTTGTCGAACAAGGTGATTGAATTGTCTGGAATTTGCCCCAGAAACGTTTCGGCCAACCGCATTTCACTGCCCCGAAAAGGGCTGAGCTGCGCATCGAGGATGACATGCGAGCGGACATTCATCAGCGCAACGAGCCGCAGCATCGGAAACGGAGTCTGACGGTCGGTGCCGGTATTGCCGGAGCCAAAATGCTCTCTGAGCTCGGGTGAATCAGGGGTTCGCAGCAATGCACCGTCCACCGCGAAGACTTGTAGACCGTTCCAGTCATCTGCCTCATAGCGCTCGTTGCCCCAATGCTTACCGGTCTGACGGAACAGCGATTCGACGGGGTCAGCGCCTAGCCGTTTGCGAGCTTCAGTTACTCCGCTTCGAGCCAGCAACTGATCAGAAGCCAAGCCTTGCGCGCAGATATTCAAACGCCTGGCGACCTCGTGGACGGGCTCATCACGAAACAAAGCCATGCCCAGAACCAGCCAAAGAACTTGGTCACTCGGCAAGCGGCGCCGCCGTATGGTGGCTTGCACCGAGAGGTTCAGCGCACTCGCTACCCACTCGATTGGGATGTTCTGAGTGAAGGTGCTCAGGTCAGAAAAGTTGAAGAGATCGCCGAGGTCGAGCAACTGCTGCTGAATGGGCATAAAAAAATCCGATGCCAGGAGTCTGACATCGGATTCTCTATAAAGCCCGGCCGGGACTCAAATGCTTAAGTGAACAGCATTACGCTCGTTGGCGGGCTTTGTCTTACGCGGGAAGGTTAACGGGCGTACATACCCCACCAAAACACATGACCCAGGATGCTGATCTGCTCATCCTGGATATCCTGGAAGCTGTAGTCTTCATCCGGGTGCTCATCGCGGTTGAAACTGCGCAGGCGGATCCCGGAAGGCAGGCGATAGAGCTGTTTCACGCGCAATTGGCCGTTGTGATTGATGGCATACAAGTCACCATCGACGATATCGCCGATGCCACTCTTGCCCGCGTTCACCCCGACCGTCGCACCGTCGCGCAGCACCGGCAACATGCTGTTGCCGCGCACCGTCACGCACTTGGCCTGGTCGAACTGCACACCGTTATGCCGCAGGCTGCGCTTGCCGAACCGCAGGCTGGCCTTCTCGCTTTCCTCGATGACGAATCTTCCTGATCCAGCAGCCAATTCAACCTCGCGCAGAAAGGGGATCGACACCTCGTCATCATTGACGGGCGTGTCGTCGTCCCACAGGCTTATGTCCTTGAGTTCCGAATGCATCGGGTCGCGCGCGTCATCGCGCAAAGCGCCCATCGCCGCGCGCCCGCGCAGGTAATCGGTGCTGACACGGAAGTACTCGGCAATACGGGAGATGTGCTTGTCCGACGGATCAACGATCTTGCCGCTGAGGATCCGGGACAGCGTGGATTGTGGCACGCCGGTGCGCCGGTAAAGCTCCGTGGGGGAGATCCGGTCGCGGTCCAGCAATTCTCTTAAGACGATAGAAACGTTGCGTTTTTGCATAACGAGGATAGTGACGGGAGTTTTTTGGCTTGGCAAATGCTAATTTGCATTTTTTATGCATACTATCACGCACTATGACAACCAAATCCTCCGTCCACGCATCCCGCGCCGAGTACGCCCGACGCATGAACCGCGTACTCAACTACATCGATACCCACCTGGATACCCCCTTGGAGGGTGCCCGGTTGGCCGATATCGCCAACTTTTCGCGCTTCCATTTTCATCGGATTTTCGCGGCGTGGATGGGCGAGACATTGGGCAGCTATGTCCGCCGGCGGCGACTGGAGAAGGCAGCGTTCCGCCTGTCCTGCGGCAACCACGAAACCGTACTCGAAACAGCATTGGCCAGCGGTTTCAACTCGGGCGAAGCATTCGCACGGGCCTTCAAACTACAGTTTGGCTGCACGCCATCCGAGTGGCGCACCAACACACCGCAGCGACTGGCAGCACAGGCGGCAGCCATCGGCCCGCGGCCGGGTGCGCAGCAGAGCAATCCTGATCAGGTCTTCGGCAATGCCCATCAGGCACATGAGCGTACGTTCGACGACGCTGGGCTCTCTTCTCCTTCAACGAAAGAGCCCACCATGGACGTACGCATCATTGATTTACCCAAGGTACGCGTTGCCTACCAACGCCTGATCGGCCCCTATGGCCCCGCAATCGGCCATTTCTGGCGCGGGACCATGGCGCCGTGGATGCACTCCAATGGCCTCGGCGATGAACGGTGTTACGGCATAGGGTATGACGATCCATCCATCACGCCCCCGAACAAGTGCCGCTACGATGCTTGCGTTGAAGTGCCAGCCTCTTTTGTAACCAGCGCCCAGGCAGACATTCAGACCCTGCCGGGCGGCCGCTATGCCGTAGCGAGCTTCAAAGGGAAAACAGAAAAAATAGCCGATGCCTGGATGTGGCTGACGCGAGAATGGATGCCTTCCAGCGGTCTGCAATGCGATGACCGACCATGTTTCGAGATGTTCTTTGCGGCAACCGCAACCGATTCGGACACCGGTGAGTTCATCTGCGACATCTGCATCCCTGTGCGGTCGCTGTAATACAAAGGCATCAAAGATACCGGCGGCGCGTTTACTTGCAGTTAAGTAAATGCACCGCCGGCTTTTGCGTTTTACCTATCCGTTTGCGACCTGCGAAGCTCCGACCTCGCATGTTAACCTTGCGCCCATCGCAAAATCGCAGGGCGGAATGCCCCACATTTGCCCCACTCCTTTCAACGAATTTGCCTACGACCAATGAGTAAAACCACTTCAGACCTGTCCTCCCACACCCCGATGATGCAGCAGTACTGGCGCCTCAAGAACCAGCACCCTGATCAGTTGATGTTCTACCGCATGGGCGACTTCTACGAGATCTTCTACGAAGACGCGAAGAAGGCCGCCAAGCTGCTGGACATCACCCTGACCGCGCGCGGGCAATCGGCGGGGCAGTCGATTCCGATGTGTGGGATTCCTTACCATTCGTTGGAGGGTTACCTGGTCAAGCTGGTGAAGCTGGGCGAGTCGGTGGTGATCTGTGAGCAGATCGGCGACCCGGCGACCAGCAAGGGGCCGGTTGAACGCCAGGTGGTGCGAATTATTACGCCGGGAACGGTGAGTGATGAGGCGCTGCTGGATGAGCGTCGCGATAACCTGATTGCCGCCGTGTTGGGCGATGAGCGTCTGTTTGGCCTGTCGGTACTGGATATCACCAGCGGCAACTTCAGCGTGTTGGAGATCAAGGGCTGGGAGAACCTGCTGGCGGAGCTGGAACGCATCAACCCAGTGGAGCTGTTGATCCCGGATGATTGGCCAAAGGATCTGCCGGCAGAAAAACGTCGTGGGGCCAAGCGCCGTGCGCCGTGGGATTTCGAGCGTGATTCGGCGCTGAAAAGTCTGTGCCAGCAGTTCTCCGTACAGGACCTCAAAGGCTTCGGGTGCGAGACCCTGACCCTGGCCATCGGCGCCGCCGGTTGCCTGCTTGGCTACGCCAAGGAAACCCAGCGCACCGCCCTGCCGCACTTGCGCAGCCTGCGTCATGAGCGTCTGGACGATACCGTGGTGCTCGATGGCGCCAGCCGTCGCAACCTGGAGTTGGACACCAACCTGGCCGGTGGTCGCGATAACACCTTGCAATCGGTGGTCGATCGCTGCCAGACGGCCATGGGCAGCCGCCTGCTGACCCGCTGGCTGAACCGTCCGCTGCGGGACCTGACTGTGCTGCAAGCACGCCAGACGTCCATTACCTGCCTGCTGGACGGCTATCGCTTTGAAAAGCTGCAGCCACAGTTGAAGGAAATCGGCGATATCGAGCGCATCCTGGCGCGGATCGGCCTGCGTAACGCACGACCCCGTGACCTGGCGCGCCTGCGCGATGCCCTCGGTGCCCTGCCGCAACTGCAGGTGGCGATGACCGAGCTGGATACGCCGCACCTGCAACAGCTTGCAACTACAGCCGGGACTTACCCGGAGCTGGCGGCCTTGCTGGAAAAAGCCATCATCGACAACCCGCCGGCGATCATCCGTGACGGCGGCGTACTCAAGACCGGTTACGACAGCGAGCTGGACGAACTGCAGTCCCTGAGCGAAAACGCCGGGCAGTTCCTGATCGACCTGGAAGCCCGCGAAAAAGCCCGCACCGGTCTGGCCAACCTGAAAGTCGGCTACAACCGTGTGCATGGCTACTTTATTGAGTTGCCCAGCAAGCAGGCCGAATCGGCGCCGATCGATTATCAACGTCGCCAGACCCTCAAAGGCGCCGAACGGTTTATCACCCCGGAGCTGAAAGAATTCGAAGACAAGGCACTGTCGGCCAAGAGCCGCGCCCTGGCTCGAGAGAAGATGCTCTATGAGAATCTGCTGGAGGACTTGATCAGCCAATTGGCACCGCTGCAGGACACTGCCGCAGCGCTGGCCGAACTGGACGTGCTGAGCAACCTCGCCGAGCGTGCGCTGAACCTTGATCTGAACTGCCCGCGTTTTGTCAGCGAGCCGTGCATGCGCATCGTGCAAGGTCGTCACCCGGTTGTAGAACAGGTGCTGACCACGCCGTTCGTTGCCAACGACCTGTCCCTGGACGACGATACCCGTATGTTGGTGATCACCGGTCCGAACATGGGCGGTAAATCCACCTACATGCGTCAGACCGCTTTGATCGTGCTGTTGGCGCATATCGGCAGCTTTGTGCCGGCGGCCAGTTGCGAGCTGTCCCTGGTGGACCGCATTTTCACCCGCATCGGTTCCAGCGATGACCTGGCCGGTGGGCGCTCGACCTTTATGGTGGAAATGAGCGAAACCGCCAACATCCTGCATAACGCTACCGAACGCAGCCTGGTGCTGATGGACGAAGTGGGTCGCGGCACCAGCACCTTCGACGGTTTGTCCCTGGCCTGGGCGGCAGCCGAACGCCTGGCGCACCTGCGTGCCTACACGCTGTTTGCCACGCACTATTTCGAGCTGACGGTGTTGCCGGAAAGCGAGCCGCTGGTAGCCAACGTGCACCTGAACGCCACCGAGCACAACGAGCGCATCGTGTTCCTGCACCACGTGCTGCCAGGGCCCGCCAGCCAGAGCTACGGCCTGGCCGTGGCGCAACTGGCGGGGGTGCCGAACGATGTGATCATTCGCGCTCGCGAGCACCTCAGCCGCCTGGAAACCACGGCCCTGCCCCATGAGACGGTGGTCGCCAGCCCAGCCAAAGCCGCCAGCAAACCGGCTGCGCCGCACCAGAGCGACATGTTTGCCAGCCTGCCCCATCCGGTGCTGGATGAATTGGCTAAGCTTGACTTGGATGGCTTGACGCCGCGAAAAGCGCTCGAAATGTTATATGCACTGCAAGTTCGGATATAACGCAGACGCTTGCAAGCTGGTAGACTCTCGCGCGGTTTGGGATGCTGCAGGCTATTAGCCTGGCCTGCAGACTATCGCTCCCAAACCTCGCGAGCCCTGCCACAAAGGGTTTCGCCGCCGCCGCCTGAGGAGAAAATTAGAAATGACCTTCGTCGTTACCGACAACTGCATCAAGTGCAAGTACACCGACTGCGTCGAAGTGTGTCCGGTGGACTGCTTCTACGAAGGCCCGAACTTCCTGGTTATCCACCCGGATGAGTGCATCGATTGCGCCCTGTGTGAACCTGAATGCCCGGCCGTCGCTATTTTCTCCGAGGATGAAGTCCCGGCGGAGATGCAGGAATTCATTCAGTTGAACGTCGAGCTGGCGGAAGTCTGGCCGAACATCACTGAGCGCAAGGATCCGATGCCGGATGCAGCGGAGTGGGATGGCAAAAAAGGTAAGATCGCACACCTCGAACGCTGATAGCGTCGCCCCATCCAAAAGGCCCCTTGCGGGCCTTTTTGCGTTTCTAGATGGCCGGTTTCCCTTTCCTACAGGCAAAAAAAAGGGGCGGTATGACCCGCCCACATTTTTTCCCTAGTCCCTGTATTCCTTTTCATCATCCTGATGAATCGCATCCTGCGACGTTCCTTCAACCATCGTTCCTTGATGGCCGTGCCAATCCGTGGACACAGGGCTGATCTTAAAGAGTTCCAAAGGAAGTTCAACGGGATCCTACCCATGAACTGACATGCAATCGCCCTGAATACGGAATAATTAATTGTTAAATTTCAATTGGTTAGAAAAAAGCCTCGAAGAAAACCGACGTCCGTGGAAGGTAAAAAAACCAAACACTTACGAAAAAGTAAGCAAATGCTTACACGACCAACTGCGTGATTGAGAAACAAACACACCTTGACCATCTTCCAGACATGAAAAAGCCCCGACACGTCGGGGCTTTTTTCCCTTCAACCGCCTCAGTCGTCGCTGACGGTGATGGTCGGCATGGCTGGCGTGGCTGCTTCATGCAGGACGATCCGCGCACCTACATGACGCGCCAGTTCCTGATAGATCATGGCGATCTGGCTGTCCGGTTCAGCCACGACGGTAGGCTTGCCACCATCCGCCTGCTCGCGGATGAGCATCGACAGCGGCAACGAGGCCAACAGTTCCACGCCGTACTGAGTGGCCAGCTTCTCGCCGCCGCCTTCGCCGAACAGATGCTCGGCATGACCACAGTTGGAGCAGATGTGCACCGCCATGTTCTCCACGACGCCCAGCACCGGGATGTTGACCTTGCGGAACATCTCTACACCTTTCTTCGCGTCGAGCAGCGCCAGGTCCTGGGGCGTGGTAACAATCACCGAGCCGGCCACCGGGACTTTTTGCGCCAGGGTCAACTGGATATCGCCGGTGCCTGGCGGCATATCGATCACCAAGTAGTCCAGGTCGCCCCAGGCGGTCTGGGTAACCAGCTGCAGCAAAGCGCCGGAGACCATCGGGCCGCGCCAGACCATCGGCGTGTTGTCATCAGTAAGGAAGGCCATGGACATCACTTCCACGCCCAGGGACTCGATCGGCACGAACCACTTCTGGTCCTTGACCTTCGGCCGTGTGCCTTCGGCGATGCCGAACATCACGCCCTGGCTCGGGCCGTAGATATCCGCATCGAGAATGCCCACGCGCGCACCTTCGCGGGCCAGGGCCAGGGCCAGGTTGGCCGCCGTGGTGGATTTACCCACGCCGCCCTTGCCGGACGCCACGGCCACTACGTTCTTGACGTTGGCCAGGCCAGGGATCTGTGCCTGGGCCTTGTGCGCGGCAATCACACATTGGATGTCGACCTTGGCCGAGCGCACGCCGTCGAGACCTTCAATGGCCATTTGCAGCATCTGCGCCCAACCGCTCTTGAACAGACCGGCTGCATAGCCCAGTTCCAATTGGACCGACACCTGATCACCCTGGACGTCGATGGCGCGTACACAGCCGGCACTGACCGGGTCCTGGTTCAAATAAGGGTCGGTGTACTGGCGAAGCACGGCTTCCACCGCTGCGCGATTGACGGCGCTCATGGGCTACTCCCGAAAAAGACTGACTGAAACAGGCGGCTATCCTAACCGTTCCAGCGGCGTTACGGCATGCTTTCGCAGGTTGGGAAGATTCTGAAACAGCGCCACGGGGTGAAATATATTTCCCGGCGCTTTATAGTGGCCGACCTCCGTTTCATCAAGTAGCCGAGCCCCATGTCCGAGCCACGCAAGATCCTCGTCACCAGCGCCCTGCCCTATGCCAATGGTTCCATCCATCTTGGCCATATGCTTGAGTACATCCAGACCGATATGTGGGTGCGCTTCCAGAAGCATCGCGGCAACCAATGCATTTATGTCTGCGCGGACGACGCCCACGGTTCGGCCATCATGTTGCGCGCCGAAAAGGAAGGCATCACCCCGGAACAACTGATCGCCAACGTGCAGGCTGAACACAGCGCCGACTTTGCCGAGTTCCTGGTGGATTTCGACAACTTCCACTCGACCCACTCCGAAGAAAACCGTGAACTGTCGAGCCAGATCTACCTGCGGCTCAAGGAAGCCGGGCATATCGACCAGCGTTCGGTGACCCAGTATTTCGACCCGGAAAAGAAAATGTTCCTGGCCGACCGTTTCATCAAGGGGACCTGCCCGAAATGCGGCACTGAAGACCAGTACGGCGACAACTGTGAAAAGTGCGGCGCAACCTATGCACCCACTGATCTGAAGGATCCCAAATCGGCGATCTCCGGTGCTACCCCGGTGCTCAAGGATTCCCAGCACTTCTTCTTCAAGCTTCCGGATTTCCAGCAGATGCTGCAAACCTGGACCCGCAGCGGCACCCTGCAGGATGCCGTGGCCAACAAACTCTCCGAATGGCTCGACAGCGGCCTGCAGCAGTGGGACATCTCCCGGGATGCGCCGTACTTCGGCTTCGAGATCCCGGGCGAGCCGGGCAAATACTTCTATGTGTGGCTGGATGCGCCGATCGGTTACATGGCCAGCTTCAAGAACCTTTGCGACCGCACGCCGGAGTTGGACTTCGACACGTTCTGGAGCAAGGATTCCAGCGCCGAGCTGTACCACTTCATCGGCAAGGACATCGTCAACTTCCACGCCCTGTTCTGGCCGGCGATGCTCGAAGGTTCGGGCTACCGCAAGCCAACCGGCATTGCCGTACACGGCTACCTGACGGTCAACGGCCAGAAAATGTCCAAGTCCCGTGGCACTTTTATCAAGGCACGCACCTACCTGGACCATCTGTCCCCGGAATACCTGCGCTACTACTACGCGTCCAAACTGGGCCGTGGCGTCGACGACCTGGACCTGAACCTGGAAGACTTCGTACAAAAGGTCAACTCGGACCTGGTCGGTAAAGTCGTCAACATCGCCAGCCGTTGCGCCGGGTTTATCCACAAGGGCAACGCGGGTGTACTGGTAGCCGAGAACGCTGCGCCGGAACTCACCGATGCCTTCCTGGCCGCCGCGCCGAGTATTGCCGACGCCTATGAAGCCCGCGACTTCGCCCGTGCCATGCGCGAGATCATGGGCCTGGCCGACCGCGCCAACGCCTGGATCGCCGACAAGGCACCATGGTCGCTGAACAAGCAGGAAGGCAAGCAGGCGGAAGTCCAGGCGATATGCGCCACAGGCATCAACCTGTTCCGCCAGTTGGTGATCTTCCTCAAACCCGTGCTGCCACTGCTGGCCGCCGACGCCGAGGCGTTCCTCAACGTGGCGCCGCTGACCTGGAACGATCACGCCACCCTGCTCGGCAATCATCAGTTGAACGAGTTCAAGCCACTGATGACCCGTATCGACCCGGTGAAAGTCCAGGCCATGACCGACGCTTCGAAAGAAGACCTGGTCGCCAGCCAGACCGACACTGGCGAATCGACGCCGGCGGGTAATGGCGAGCTGGCCAAGGATCCGATTTCCGCGGAAATCGACTTCGACGCTTTTGCTGCAGTGGACCTGCGTGTCGCGCTGATCGTCAAGGCCGAAGCCGTGGAGGGCGCCGACAAGTTGCTGCGCCTGACACTGGACCTCGGCGGCGAGCAACGTAACGTGTTCTCCGGGATCAAGAGCGCTTACCCGGACCCGTCCAAACTCGATGGCCGCCTGACCATGATGATCGCCAACCTCAAGCCTCGGAAAATGAAGTTCGGCGTGTCTGAAGGCATGGTAATGGCGGCCGGCCCTGGTGGCAAAGAGATCTACCTGCTCAGCCCTGACAGTGGTGCCAAGCCGGGTCAGCGCATCAAGTAAGCTACCTTGTATGGGCATGTTGTGGTGAAGGAGCTTGTTGTGGCGAGCGGGCATGCCCCGCTCACCACAACAAATCCCTGCCCTCCCATTAAACCCAGTTTGCTATGCCTGTGATCACAGCATGAACCTCATTCAACGCATCGACGCACTGCTGCCGCAGACCCAATGCGGCAAGTGCGGGCACCCGGGTTGCAAGCCTTACGCGGAGGGCATCACCCGTGGCGAGGCGATCAACAAGTGCCCGCCCGGTGGCCAGGAAACCATCGCCGACGTTGCACGGTTGCTGCAGGTGCCGGTGCTGGATCTGGACGCCAGTCGCGGGGAAGCACCCGCCCAGGTTGCCTACATCCGCGAAGCTGAGTGCATCGGTTGCACCAAGTGCATCCAGGCCTGCCCCGTAGACGCAATCGTCGGCGCCGCCAAGCTGATGCACACCGTCATCATGGATGAATGCACCGGTTGCGACCTCTGCGTCGCGCCCTGCCCCGTCGACTGCATTGAAATGCACCCGACAACCACTGTATTGCCGATTGTCGGTGGCCTGGCGACAAATGATCAGCAACGCCATGAACGCCACCTCAAGCGCGACCGGGCAAGGCGGCGGTATGAGCAACGCAATGCGCGCCTGCAACGGGAGGAAGCGCAAAAACTCGCTGAACGCCAGGCCCGGACCAAGCGCTCCGTGCCGGTTTTACCTGTGCAAGCCGATACGGCACAGGATGTCGCGATCAAGAAAGCTAAAATCGCTGTCGCAATGAGCCGGGCCCAATTGCACAAATCCTTGAAGGCGTTTGGTCACCCTCCGACCTTTGAACAGCAGTCGCAGTTGATCATCCTGCAACGGCAATTCGAAGCGGCGGAACAAGCGCTGGCTGCCTTGGAGGTGGGTGTCGTACCGAAAGCAGCGACGTCATCCAGCAACACTGCTGATCTGAAACGCGCCAAAATCCAGCTGGCGATGCGTCGAGCGGAACTGAAGAAAGCCCAGGACCTGAACATCGAACCTCGGCAACTCGCCGAGGCGCAACGCAAGCTGGAGGACGCGCAGCGCCAAATGGATGCGCTCAACAACGCCTGATCTGCAAACCGGGTGTGTGTTGATACAATCCCGCCGACCTTCTGCAAGGAACCCACCGCCCCATGAACGCCGCAAAACGCCTGGAAATATTCCGCAGGCTTCACGAAGACAATCCAGAACCCAAGACCGAACTGGCCTACACCTCGCCGTTCGAGTTGCTGATTGCGGTGATCCTGTCGGCCCAATCCACCGACGTCGGCGTCAATAAGGCCACGGCCAAGCTGTATCCCGTGGCGAACACACCAGAGGCGATCTATGCCCTGGGTGTGGAAGGATTGTCTGAGTACATCAAGACCATCGGTCTGTATAACAGCAAAGCCAAAAACGTTATCGAGACCTGCCGCCTGCTGGTGGAACTGCATGGCGGTGAAGTGCCACAAACCCGTGAAGCCTTGGAAGCCCTGCCAGGAGTCGGTCGTAAAACTGCCAATGTGGTGCTCAACACCGCGTTCAGGCAACTGACGATGGCGGTGGACACCCATATCTTCCGGGTCAGCAACAGAACCGGCATTGCCCGTGGCAAGAACGTGGTTGAGGTCGAAAAGCAGTTGATGAAGTTTGTACCCAAGCCCTATCTACTGGACTCTCACCATTGGCTGATCCTTCATGGACGCTACGTTTGCCAGGCCCGCAGGCCGCGTTGCGGCAGCTGTCGTATCGAAGACCTGTGCGAATACAAGGACAAGACGTCCGACGATTGAGGGATCATTGGTTTTCTCGATCAGCCGATTGAAAAAATCTTTTTTACCCGATCATGGATTATCGTTATAAGGAGCGCCAACGGCAGTCCTAGCCCGGAGTGAACCTTATGAGCACTGGCAAAGAACAACTGGAAGTGGAAGACGACCTTGTTGAGTCGGATGATGATGGGGCAGAAGCACCCGTTGAGGTAGCCAAGACCAATTTGAGCAAACGCCGCACCATCGACAATCTTCTGGAAGAACGACGCTTGCAAAAACAGCTGGCAGATTACGACTTCGATCTGTGATCGAACTGTCGACGGCCGGAAGCCTCCCTTACGGAGGCTTTTTTCTGCCGGTTACCCAGACAATGTGCGCTGCAGTGCCCTCCTCTATACCAAGCCGTTGCGCTGGGCCAGTTCGATCAGGTCCACAAGGGAGCGGGCGTTGAGTTTGAGCAGCAAACGTGTCTTGTAGGTGCTGACGGTCTTGTTGCTGAGGAACATGCCGTCGGCAATCTCCTTGTTGGTTCGGCCCCGGGCCAACTGCTGCAATACCATCATTTCCCGACCCGACAGACGCTCGACCATATCGGCCTCGCTGGCATTGCCCATGGTGGAGCGTACCGAGTTGAGTGCCTGGTTGGGGAAGTAGCTGTAGCCCGACAGCACCGCCTTGATCGCACTCAGCAACTCGGTCAGGTCCTGTTGCTTGCACACGTAGCCGGCAGCCCCCGCCTGCATGCAACGCATGGAAAAATGGCCAGGGGCCTGTGACGTCAGCACCAGCACCTTGAAGGGCACGGATTGCTTGGTAGAAGACAGCCGGCAAATAACTTCCAGCCCGTCAAGTTTGGGAATCCCGATATCCAGTATGACAATGTCCGGCATATGCTCCCGTGCAAGTTGCAATGCATCGACACCGTTATCGGTCTCGGCAACGACCTCATAACCATGACGTTCCATTAGCATACGCACAGCAAGACGAATGACGGGATGATCATCCACGATCAGCACTTTATTCATGAGAAAGTCCAATTTCGCTGTTCGAATTATTTAGAGCAAGCACAATAGCCTAGTCGTTTCCTGGTTGGCATAGCGTTCCCCCCCGAGCAACAGCAAGCAGAGACCCACCCCACAGCGATAAAGGAATCGCCCTACAAAAAAACGCTAACTCAGATGTATCCAGTTTTATAGATCCTTTCAGACCTTTCCGGGGACTTACATATTTTGAGTGAAATATCCATGGAGTATCTGGGGGTGGGTAAACGTGCCGCACACAACTCTCAGGAAATGCCCCTTCCCTCTGCACTCCACTCAGGAATCCCGACAAGAAATGTCCGACTGTTTTAGTTCCATTCAACATATTCTCTTACATCCTTAATTCCTACAGCGTATTCCGCGCTTTATACGTTTACCTCACTTTCATGAGTGAATCTTCTGTAAGACCAGTTCCTAGGCAGGTGTAAAAAAATCATTCGCCCTACAAACTTTCAACAACAGCACCCTCGAAGGCGCATTTGAAAATGCGTCGACTGAAAAATATCAACAAATGTTTAACCATCTATAAACATCGCAATTCCACACAAAATCCATAGGCAAAAAAAATGGCCCCTGAATAAGGGGCCATTCTTTAAACCGGCTGAGACTTAGAACAACGAGCGACCTTTGTTGGCCGCAATGCGCATGCGCAGTGCGTTCAACTTGATAAAGCCTGCTGCGTCCGCCTGGTTGTAGGCGCCGCCATCTTCTTCGAAGGTAGCGATGTTGGCGTCGAACAGCGACTCATCAGACTTGCGACCGGTGACGATCACGTTGCCCTTGTACAGCTTCAGGCGCACAACGCCGTTCACATGCACCTGGGAAGCATCGATCATCTGTTGCAGCATCAGACGCTCAGGGCTCCACCAGTAGCCGGTGTAGATCAGGCTGGCGTACTTGGGCATCAGCTCGTCTTTGAGGTGAGCCACTTCGCGGTCCAGGGTGATGGATTCGATGGCCCGGTGGGCGCGCAGCATGATGGTGCCGCCTGGGGTTTCGTAGCAACCACGGGACTTCATGCCCACGTAGCGGTTCTCGACGATGTCGAGACGGCCGATACCGTGTTCGCCACCGATACGGTTCAAGGTCGCCAGCACAGTGGCCGGGGTCATTTCGACGCCGTCCAGCGCGACGATGTCGCCATTGCGGTAGGTCAGTTCCAGGTATTGCGGCTTGTCTGGAGCGTTCTCCGGGGAGACGGTCCATTTCCACATGTCTTCTTCGTGCTCGGTCCAGGTGTCTTCCAGCACGCCGCCTTCATAGGAGATGTGCAGCAGGTTGGCATCCATCGAGTACGGGGACTTCTTCTTGCCGTGACGCTCGATCGGGATCGCGTGCTTTTCAGCGTAATCCATCAGTTTTTCACGGGACAGCAGGTCCCATTCACGCCAAGGGGCGATCACTTTCACGCCTGGCTTGAGTGCATAGGCGCCCAGTTCGAAACGCACCTGGTCGTTACCCTTGCCGGTAGCACCATGGGAAATGGCGTCGGCGCCGGTTTCGTTGGCGATTTCGATCAGGCGCTTGGCGATCAGCGGACGTGCGATGGAAGTACCCAGCAGGTACTCGCCTTCGTAGACGGTGTTGGCGCGAAACATCGGGAAGACGAAATCGCGGACGAACTCTTCGCGCAGGTCGTCAATGTAGATCTCTTTCACGCCCATGGCTTGCGCCTTGGCACGTGCAGGTTCGACCTCTTCGCCCTGACCCAGGTCAGCGGTGAAGGTCACCACTTCACAGTTATAAGTATCCTGCAGCCACTTGAGGATCACCGAAGTGTCCAGGCCGCCGGAATACGCGAGAACGACCTTGTTTACGTCGGCCATGCCATCACTCCACGGGGTTGTACGGAAAGGTGTCGATTCTACCGACCAAAACCGTGGATTTACAGGGGCGCGACAGCAAATGAAGATAAAGCGACAGATTATGTCGAACGGGCGACCGATGGTCGCACCTTAAGACGTGTGTGCAGGGTTACTTGCGCCAGTGGCTTGGGGCGCCGGCTTCTCGGGGGCTGCCACGCGTTCAAGCTGGATATTCACACGACGATTGCGTGCCCGGTTGGCCGCATTGGTGTTGGGCGCAAGGGGGTAGCTTTCGCCATGGAAGCGCAGGGTGATCTGCGACTCCTGGATACCGTTGGCCTTGAAGTAGTCCATCACCGCCAAGCCACGGCGGCGAGAGACGTCGCGATTGGTCAGGCGGTTGCCGCTGTTGTCCGAATGGCCATTCAACTCGATATGGTTGACCGTCGGGTCGGCTTTCATGAATGCAAGAATCACGTCGAGTTTCTTCTTGGCGGCTGCGTCCAACTCGATACCGCCCCCAGGGAATCCGACTTCGGTCTGTTTGACCTGATCGTAATTCATCGGCAACAGCTTGGCGGTGCACAGCTGGTAGTCGTTATAAGCCTTATTGAATTTCACCGGCAACAAGCGGATTTCGGAGTAGCCGCCTTCACGGCCGTAGTGGCGGACCGTCGGGCTGCGCCCTTCCAGCAGTCCGGTGAACAGGCGACCGGCCTGGGCCTGCGAGCTATTGAACAACACATCGCCACTACCGGCACGCACGGCGCCGAGGTTGATATCGCCTCGGCCTGGCTGCCAAGGGGCGGCGGCAGCCAACAAGGTGGCCGAGCCTGTGCCCAGCGAACCGTTATAGGCTTTCAGACGAAATATTGCCTGCTCACCCGCCCGGCGCACGAACTCACCCGAACCGAAGTCTGTGATCGGCTGGGTCAGACGGCACTCGAACTGGTCGCCCTCTACCTTCCACTCAATGTTCTCCAGACGTGTCTGGAACGTGAGGGCCATCGCGGGCAGGCTGGCGAACACACTGAGCAGGGCTAGGTAATGCTGGCGCACGGGAGGCTCCACTGGTTTCTACAACACTTCAAAGCGTCATACATCGATAAGGCATACAAAAGGCTATCGGTTGCATCCTGCAAAACTTGATAGCGAGTGCCTGATAGAGTCTTTTCCGGTAGCATTCCCCCCAGATTGACCCGCCTGGAATCCCCAATGTCCGACCGCCTGACCCTGCTGCGTCCCGACGACTGGCATATTCATCTTCGCGATGGTGCTGCGTTAACCCACACCGTGGCCGATGTAGCGCGTACCTTTGGCCGCGCCATCATCATGCCTAACCTGGTTCCTCCGGTGCGTAACGCCGAGCAAGCCGATGCCTACCGCCAGCGTATCCTCGCTGCACGGCCGGCCGGCAGCCGGTTCGAACCGCTGATGGTGCTGTACCTTACCGACCGCACCCAGCCCGAAGAAATTCGCGAGGCCAAGGCCAGTGGGTTTGTGCACGCCGCCAAACTGTACCCGGCCGGCGCCACCACCAACTCCGATTCCGGCGTGACCAGTATCGACAAGATCCTGCCGGCCATCGAAGCCATGGCCGACGTCGGCATGCCGCTGTTGATCCACGGTGAGGTCACCCGTGGCGATGTGGACGTGTTCGATCGCGAGAAGATCTTCATCGACGAACACATGCGTCGTGTGGTGGAGCTGTTCCCGACCCTCAAGGTCGTGTTCGAGCACATCACCACTGCCGATGCAGTGCAGTTCGTCACCGAGGCCTCGGCCAACGTTGGTGCGACCATCACCGCGCATCACCTGCTGTATAACCGCAACCACATGCTGGTAGGCGGGATTCGGCCGCACTTCTATTGCCTGCCGATCCTCAAGCGCAACACGCACCAGGTGGCCTTGCTGGATGCGGCGACCAGCGGCAATCCGAAGTTTTTCCTCGGCACCGACTCCGCGCCTCACGCCCAGCACGCCAAAGAAGCCGCGTGCGGTTGTGCCGGCTGCTACACCGCCTATGCCGCCATCGAGCTATACGCTGAAGCGTTCGAACAGCGCAACGCCCTGGACAAGCTCGAAGGGTTCGCCAGCCTCAATGGCCCGCGTTTCTACGGCCTGCCGGCGAATACCGATCGCATTACCCTGGTTCGTGAAGACTGGACCGCCCCTGCCAGCCTGCCGTTTGGCGAGCTGACTGTCATCCCGCTGCGCGCCGGTGAAACACTGCGCTGGCGCCTGCTGGAGGAAAGCAAGTGAGTGAAGACCATTACGATGACGAACACGAGCACAGCGGTGGCGGATCCCGTCATCCGATGGCCGAGCGGTTCCGCGGCTATCTGCCGGTTGTCATCGACGTAGAAACCGGTGGTTTCAACTGCGCCACCGATGCGCTGCTGGAAATCGCCGCGACGACTATCGGCATGGACGAACAGGGTTTTGTGTTCCCGGAACACACCCACTTCTTCCGCGTCGAGCCGTTCGAAGGCGCCAATATCGAAGCGGCTGCCTTGGAGTTCACCGGGATCAAGCTCGATCACCCATTGCGCATGGCAGTAAGTGAAGAAGCGGCATTGACCGATATCTTCCGTGGCGTGCGCAAGGCATTGAAGGCCAATGGCTGCAAGCGCGCGATCCTGGTCGGCCACAACAGCAGCTTTGACCTGGGCTTTCTGAATGCCGCCGTGGCGCGGTTGGACATGAAGCGCAACCCGTTTCACCCGTTCTCCAGCTTTGACACCGCTACTCTCGCCGGGCTGGCGTATGGCCAGACCGTGCTGGCCAAAGCCTGCCAGGCAGCCGGCATCGACTTTGACGGTCGTGAGGCTCATTCGGCCCGCTACGACACAGAGAAGACGGCCGAGCTGTTCTGCGGCATCGTCAACCGCTGGAAACAGATGGGCGGCTGGGAAGACTTCAACGACTGAAGTGGAATCACGCGCATAAAAAAACCGGCCTTCTCAGGCCGGTTTTTTTTGCCGCAAACGTGGCTTACAGCTTGCCAGCGTTCTCGGTCAGGTAAGCCGCAACACCTTCCGGCGAAGCGTTCATGCCTTTGTCACCTTTTTTCCAGTTGGCAGGGCAGACTTCGCCGTGCTCTTCGTGGAATTGCAGGGCGTCGACCAGACGGATCAGCTCTTCCATGTTACGACCCAGTGGCAGGTCGTTGATGATCTGGGAGCGAACCACGCCTTTGTCGTCGATCAGGAACGCGCCACGGAAGGCCACGCCGCCTTCGGACTCAACGTCGTAGGCCTTGGCGATGTCGTGCTTCATATCGGCAGCCATGGTGTATTTCACTTTGCCGATGCCGCCATCATTGATGGCGGTGTTGCGCCAGGCGTTGTGGGTGAAATGGGAATCGATGGAAACGGCTACCACTTCAACGTTGCGCGCCTTGAAATCGTCCATGCGGTGGTCCAGAGCGATCAGCTCCGACGGGCAGACGAAGGTGAAGTCCAGCGGGTAGAAGAACACCAGGCCGTATTTGCCTTTGATGGCTTCAGACAGTTTGAAGCTGTCTACGATTTCGCCATTGCCGAGGACGGCAGGTACGTCGAAATCCGGGGCTTGTTTGCCGACGAGTACGCTCATTGGTTATCTCCTGATGTAAGGGTGACGATTGAAGTAAAAGGACCGGCCTCGAGTCTGCCGTTTATAAGCGACAGCCCTGTGACGCAGTCACGCTTCGTGAAGACCGACCATCATACACTGAAAAAACCGTTCGTCAGTGCGGGCACGGTGCCAGTGAATACCTTACGATTCTACTTTGACAATCATTCTCGTTAACATTAAGATCCACCGCACTTAAGCCTTAAACCCGCGATGGTTCTCCCTTATGTATGTGTGCCTCTGTACTGGCGTCACCGACGGAAAAATCCGCGAAGCAATCTATGAAGGTTGCTGCAGCTACAAGGAAGTGCGTGAAGCCACCGGCGTTGCCAGCCAGTGTGGCAAATGTGCTTGCCTCGCCAAGCAAGTGGTACGGGAAACCCTGACACAGCTGCAGACCGCTCAGACCGCGCTCCCCTATTCAGCAGAATTTACACACGCCTGATTAGGCATGTTTTAAAGAACCGGACTTAGTGTCCGGTTTTTTTATGCCCGCAATTCAATAAGTTAGCGCTAAGACGCGGAACACAAACATTCTTATTCCGATTAATTTTCATTTATTATTCAATAACTTAGGTTTGACACTAGGGATTTCGCCGCTCAAACTCCGCTTTATACACAGCGATTACAGGGCAGGACCCCAGTCATGAAAGGCGACATCTCAGTCATCCAGCAACTCAACAAATCCCTTGCCAATGAACTGGTCGCGATCAATCAGTACTTTCTGCATGCACGCATGTATGACGATTGGGGCCTGGAAAAGCTGGGCAAGCGCGAATACAAAGAATCGATCAAGGCCATGAAGGACGCGGACGCGCTGATCAAGCGCATCCTGTTCCTGGAAGGCCTGCCGAACGTGCAGGACCTGGGCAAGCTGAGCATCGGCGAACACACCCAGGAAATGATAAGCAGCGACCTGGGTTTCGAACGCAAGAGCCACAGCGACCTCAAGGCCGCCATTGCTCACTGTGAAACCAAAGGTGACTTCGGCAGCCGCGAACTGCTGGAAGACATCCTGGAAGACCAGGAAGAGCACATCGACTGGCTGGAAACCCAACTGGGCCTGATCGATAAAGTCAGCCTGGAAAACTACCTGCAGTCGCAGATGGGCGAGTAACCCCGCTTCCTGTAGAAGCAAAAAAGCCCCGCTCTCTCTCGAGAAGCGGGGCTTTTTATTGCAGGCCAATCACGCGTCGGTCTTGGCCGCCGCATTTGCCGCTGCTTCTTTGATCAGCGTTTGCAACGAACCATCAGCCGCCATCTCAACGATGATGTCGCTGCCGCCGACCAGTTCACCGGCAACCCACAGTTGTGGGAAGGTCGGCCAGTTGGCGTACTTCGGCAGGTTGGCGCGGATTTCAGGGTTTTGCAGGATATCCACGTAAGCGAATTTCTCGCCGCACGCCATGATGGCCTGGGAAGCTTTCGCGGAGAAACCGCACTGAGGAGCATTAGGCGCGCCCTTCATGTAAAGCAGAATGGTGTTGTTGGCAATCTGCTCTTTGATCGTTTCGATGATATCCATGGAACACCTCGGCTGGAACTTTGCGACTCACAGGTCGGCACGGTGGCGCATTGTAACGCAAAATTCCAGCGTGGTGCTCAGGCGGCTGCTACCTGCACCGGAACGCCATTGAGTGCGGCATTGCCCGACAACTCATCCAACTGCCGCTCGTCGGTCAAATCGTTGGCGCTCGCCCCCGGCTGTCCGCTGGCGATTGTCATCTGCACGCCTGGACGGCCATGGCCCCAACCATGCGGAAGGCTGACTACGCCGGGCATCATGTCCAGGCTGGCCAGGACTTCCACTTCAATCATGCCGATGCGCGAACTCACGCGCACGCGCTGCCCATCGCTCAACTGTCGACTGGCCAGGTCATCCGGGTGCATGAGCAATTGATGACGTGGCTTGCCCTTCACCAGCCGATGGTAGTTGTGCATCCAGGAATTATTGCTGCGCACGTGACGGCGGCCGATCAACAGCAGTTCATCGGCCACTGGCAACGGCTGCGCGGCAAAACGCGCCAGGTCGGCAAGGATCACCCCCGGCGCCGCCTGCACCTTGCCATCAACGGTTTTCAAGCGTGCCGCAAGATTGGGCTGCAGCGGCCCCAAGTCCACACCATGAGGATGGTCCGCCAGCACGGCCACCGACAACTTGTGGCTGGACGCATCACCGTACACCCCGGCACGCAGCCCGAAGTCGATCATCTGCGCAGGCGGCATGGTCGGCTTGAGCACCGCGCCCGTCTGTGCGGCAAAGGCCTTGGCCAGGCCGACAAAGATCTCCCAGTCATGCAGCGCGCCCGCAGGCTTGGGCAGGATTGCGCGATTGAAGCGGGTGACATTGCGCACCGCGAACATATTGAAGGTGGTGTCGTAGTGATCATTCTCCAGCGCCGACGTGGACGGCAGGATCAGGTCGGCATAGCGCGTGGTTTCGTTGATATAAAGGTCGATGCTGACCATGAACTCCAATCCGTCGAGGGCTTGTTCCAACTGCCGGCCGTTGGGCGTCGACAACACCGGGTTGCCCGCCACCGTCACCAACGCACGGATTTGTCCTTCCCCTTCGGTGAGCATTTCTTCGGCCAATGCTGACACCGGAAGCTCGCCGCCATACTCCGGGCGCCCGGAAACCCGGCTTTGCCAACGATTGAAATGCCCACCACCAGTCGATGCAACCAGATCCACCGCCGGCGTAGTGCACAGCGCCCCTCCCACGCGGTCCAGGTTGCCGGTCACCAGGTTGATCAGTTGCACCAGCCAATGGCACAGCGTGCCGAACGCCTGGGTCGATACCCCCATGCGTCCGTAACACACCGCCTTGTCGGCGGCAGCAAAGTCCCGCGCCAACTGGCGGATCTGTTCGGCAGGCACCGCAGACTGACGGCTCATGGCCTCGGCGGTAAAGCCGGTGATGGCGCGACGAACCTCCTCAAGGCCTTCAACCGGCAAATGGCTGGTGCGGGTCAGGTTCTCGCTAAACAACGTGTTGAGCACTCCGAACAGCAATGCCGCATCACCACCCGGGCGCACGAACAGGTGCTGGTCGGCCATCGCCGCCGTCTCGCTGCGCCGTGGGTCGACCACCACCACTCTGCCGCCCCGGGCCTGGATCGCCTTGAGGCGCTTCTCCACATCAGGCACGGTCATGATGCTGCCGTTGGACGCCAGTGGGTTGCCGCCCAGAATCAACATGAAGTCGGTGTGATCTATATCCGGGATTGGCAATAGCAGGCCATGGCCGTACATGAGGTAGCTGGTGAGGTGATGGGGTAACTGGTCTACCGAGGTGGCGGAAAACCGATTGCGCGTCTTCAACTGGCCCAGGAAGTAATTGCTGTGGGTCATCAGTCCGTAGTTGTGCACGCTGGGATTGCCCTGATACACCGCCACTGCATTCTGCCCGTGCCGCGCCTGAATCCCTGAAAGCCGCTCGGCTACAAGCGCAAAGGCGTCTTCCCACGCAATCGGCTGCCATTCACGGCCCACCCGCAGCATCGGCTGGTGCAGGCGGTCGGGGTCATTCTGGATATCCTGCAGCGCCACAGCCTTGGGGCAGATATGCCCGCGACTGAATGTATCCAGCGGATCCCCTTTGATCGAGGTGATCGCCAGGCTGCCGTCGTCGGCCTGGGTGGTTTCCAGGGTCAGGCCACAAATGGCTTCACACAGATGGCAGGCACGGTGGTGGAGAGTCTTGGTCATGGCCAGTCTCTTTTATAGGGGCTTTGATCCCACTATGGGCCGGGAGCGGCAGGCGCGCCAGCAACGTTCGCCACGTGAATCGACCAGCATCAGGCCCGGCCATGAGCAAGCGTGAGCAAATGTTTCAAAACCCGCCCCATAGCCTCTGAAACCGACGCAGCCTGGTCTGCGCCCGCTTCCGCGCATTGCAAAAGGTCTCGGCGCCAGTGTACAAATGGCCCGCTGCTGTCTGGAATTCATCTTCAAAAGCGCTTCGGCGCCCTGCTTGAACACCCTTAAAAACCGTAGCCCTATTGGTAAGACGCGACATTTAATTATAAGATCGCGCCTTCCCCTATTTCGTCGCCCCGTGCGGCTTTCGCCGCAGGTCTCGCCCGTTGTCACAACAAACAAGGCTTTGAGTATCTGCGGTCTGTTGCAAAAAGGTAGTTAATGATGAGCGCAAGGCACTTTCTCTCCCTGATGGATTGCACGCCCGAAGAGCTGGTCAGCGTGATCCGTCGAGGCATTGAGCTTAAAGACCTGCGTAACCGCGGCGTACTGTTCGAGCCTTTGAAAAACCGCGTGCTCGGCATGATCTTCGAGAAGTCGTCGACCCGCACCCGTGTGTCGTTCGAAGCCGGCATGATCCAACTCGGTGGCCAGGCTATCTTCCTGTCCTCGCGCGACACCCAGCTGGGCCGTGGCGAGCCGATCGCCGACAGCGCGAAAGTGATGTCGAGCATGCTCGATGCCGTGATGATCCGTACCTTTGCCCACAGCACCGTGACCGAATTTTCCGCCAACTCCCGTGTACCGGTGATCAACGGCCTGTCCGATGACCTGCACCCGTGCCAACTGCTGGCCGACATGCAAACCTTCCTTGAACACCGTGGCTCGATCCAGGGCAAGACCGTGGCCTGGATCGGCGACGGCAACAACATGTGCAACAGCTATATAGAAGCGGCCATCCAATTCGACTTCCAACTGCGCGTGGCCTGCCCGGAAGGCTACGAGCCTGACGCGCGCTTCCTGGCACAAGCCGGCGACCGCGTGACCCTGGTCCGCGATCCGCGTGACGCGGTGATCGGCGCCCACCTGGTGAGCACCGACGTGTGGACCTCCATGGGCCAGGAAGACGAAACCGCCAAGCGCCTGGCCCTTTTCGCCCCGTATCAGGTGACCCGCGCCCTGCTCGACCTGGCCGCGCCCGATGTCCTGTTCATGCATTGCCTGCCGGCCCACCGTGGTGAAGAGATCAGCACCGACCTGCTCGACGACCCTCGCTCGGTCGCCTGGGACCAGGCTGAAAACCGCCTGCATGCACAAAAGGCCCTGCTCGAATTCCTCGTGCCACCGTCGTACCACCACGCATGAGCCATCCATTACTGCTGAACCTGCGCAACCTGGCATGCGGCTATCAAGATCAACGGGTGGTACAGAACCTCAACCTGCACCTCAATGCGGGCGACATCGGTTGCCTGCTGGGCTCCTCGGGTTGCGGCAAGACCACCACCCTACGAGCGATTGCCGGGTTTGAGCCGGTGCACGAAGGTGAAGTCAGCCTGGCCGGCGAAGTGATCTCCAGTGCCGGGTTCACCTTGGCTCCCGAGAAACGTCGCATCGGCATGGTGTTCCAGGACTACGCGCTGTTTCCTCACCTGAGCGTGGCCGACAACATTGCTTTCGGTATTCGCAAGCACCCGCAAAAAGACCGGGTGGTTGCCGAGTTGCTGGAGCTGGTAAACCTGAAGAACCTGGGCAAGCGCTTCCCTCATGAGCTGTCCGGCGGCCAGCAACAACGCGTCGCCCTCGCCCGAGCCTTGGCGCCAGAACCGGCCTTGCTGTTGCTGGATGAGCCTTTCTCCAACCTAGATGGCGAGTTGCGACGCAAGCTCAGCCACGAAGTGCGCGACATCCTCAATGCACGCGGCACCAGCGCGATCCTGGTGACCCATGACCAGGAAGAAGCCTTCGCCGTCAGCGACCAGGTCGGGGTGTTCAAAGAGGGCCGTCTCGAGCAGTGGGACACGCCCTACAACCTTTATCACGAACCGCAGACACCTTACGTCGCCAGCTTTATCGGCCAGGGTTACTTCATCCGTGGTCAATTGAGCTCGCCGGAATCGGTCAGCACCGAACTGGGTGAGCTGCGCGGCAACCGCGCCTACACCTGGCCTACCGGCGGTGCGGTGGATGTGTTGCTGCGCCCGGATGACATCGTCTACGCGCCGGACAGCGGGTTGAAAGCGCGGATCGTCGGCAAGACGTTCCTCGGCGCATCGACGCTGTACCGCCTGCAACTGCCGACCGGCGCGCAGCTGGAATCGATTTTTCCGAGCCATGCCGATCATCAGGTCGGTGCGGATGTGGGCATTCGAGTGGCCGCCGAACACCTGGTGTTGTTCCAGGCGTCCGGCAGCACGGCCGCACACCTCCCTCCAGTCGAATCCGGCGTACGGCGTTACAGCCCGGTATAAAGCCTCGTCATACCCGGCCAATTTCCGCGAACTTGGCCTGGGTATGCTCAGCCAGCACCGCCGCCGGCAGCTCAACCTCCAAACCCCTCCTCCCCGCGCTCACAAAAATCGTCGCGAACGGCTGCGCCGTCACATCGATAAACGTGCGCAGACGCTTTTTCTGACCCAGCGGGCTGATGCCGCCCAACAGATAGCCAGTGGAGCGTTGCGCGGCCGCCGGGTCGGCCATTTCGACTTTCTTGACCCCTGCCGCGTGCGCCAGGGCCTTCAGATCCAGACTTCCGACGACCGGCACCACTGCCACCAGTAATTCGCCCTTCTCGCTGCTGGCCAGCAAGGTCTTGAACACCTGCGCCGGGTCCAGGCCCAATTTTTCCGCGGCCTCCAGCCCATAGGACGCCGCCTTTGGGTCATGTTCGTAACTGTGGACTCGATGTTCGGCGCGAACTTTTTTCAACAGGTCCAATGCAGGCGTCATGGTATCTCCGAGGCATGGCAAACAGATGGCCAATTCTAGGCCAAGCCCACGTAAAACGCTCTAGTCCGCCCACTCTTGCGGTACACACGCAATGTGACAAGCGTGATCATTCACCAGACCAATAGTTTGAAAGTGACTGACAGTTCACTTTCGACCTTTGACAGCCGTCATTCTTGTCTATATTTTTTCGTTTCCGAATGCTGTAGGAATACACCCGCAGCGTTCAAAGCAGTAAGCCATGGTCGGGATGGGGATCCCTGCCAAGGTGAAAATCGCGCAACAGCCCGTTGAGGTTGTGCGCCAGACAAGAACAACAACTGAGGTTTTCCATGACAACTGCTCTTCAACAGCCTTCACTTTCGAGCCAATGCATGGCCGAATTCCTGGGGACTGCGCTTCTGATCTTCTTCGGTACAGGATGTGTCGCTGCGCTCAAGGTCGCGGGTGCCAGCTTTGGCTTGTGGGAGATCAGTATCATCTGGGGGGTCGGCGTCAGCATGGCGATCTACCTGAGCGCCGGTATTTCCGGAGCCCACCTCAACCCGGCTGTCAGCATCGCGCTGTGCATTTTCGCCGACTTCGAAAAGCGCAAACTGCCCTTCTACATTCTCGCCCAGATCGCCGGCGCCTTCTGCTCGGCGGCCTTGGTGTACACGCTCTACAGCAACCTGTTTTTCGATTACGAACAAACCCACCATATGGTGCGCGGCTCCCAGGCCAGCCTGGAATTGGCGTCGGTGTTCTCCACTTACCCCCATGCGCTGCTGAGCACCGCCCAGGCGTTCCTGGTGGAAATGGTCATCACCGCCATTCTGATGGGCGTGATCATGGCCCTCACCGATGACAACAACGGCCTGCCACGCGGCCCGTTGGCGCCCCTGCTGATCGGCCTGCTGATCGCAGTGATCGGCAGCGCCATGGGCCCGTTGACCGGCTTTGCGATGAACCCGGCGCGGGATTTCGGGCCCAAGCTGATGACCTTTTTTGCGGGTTGGGGTGAAATGGCCTTCACTGGCGGCCGCGATATTCCTTACTTCCTCGTACCGATTTTCGCGCCGATTGTCGGCGCATGCCTCGGCGCCGCGGCCTATCGCGGGCTGATTGCCCGTCACCTGCCGAGCGCCGCACCTGCTATAGCTGAAGCAACACCTGACACGGCTGTCAACGGCAAGACCCGTATTTCCTGATAGCGCCAGCCTGAACGTACCTGCCCTTTTTACGGCCCAGGCTGATTACCGACTTTCTTATTTTCCAAGGCATTCGACATGACCGATATTCAGAATAAGAACTACATCATCGCCCTTGACCAAGGCACCACCAGTTCCCGGGCGATCATCTTCGATCGTGACGCCAACGTGGTCTGCACCGCCCAGCGCGAATTCGCCCAGCATTACCCGCAGGCGGGCTGGGTCGAACATGACCCGATGGAAATCTTCGCCACCCAGAGCGCCGTGATGGTCGAGGCCCTGGCTCAAGCGGGCCTGCACCATGACCAGGTCGCCGCCATCGGTATCACCAACCAGCGTGAAACCACCGTGGTGTGGGACAAAGTCACCGGTCGCCCGATCTACAACGCGATCGTCTGGCAGTGCCGCCGCAGCACCGAGATCTGCCAGCAACTCAAGCGCGACGGCCACGAGCAATACATCGGCGACACCACCGGCCTGGTCACCGACCCGTACTTCTCCGGCACCAAGCTCAAGTGGATCCTCGACAACGTCGAAGGCAGCCGCGAGCGTGCGCGCAACGGCGAGCTGCTGTTCGGCACCGTCGACAGCTGGCTGATCTGGAAATTTACCGGCGGCAAGACCCACGTCACCGACTACACCAACGCTTCGCGCACCATGCTCTTCAACATCCACACCCTGGAGTGGGATGCGAAGATGCTGGAGATCCTCGACGTGCCGCGCGAAATGCTGCCGGAAGTGAAGTCCTCCTCGGAAATCTACGGCCGTACCAAAAGCGGCATCGCCATCGGCGGTATCGCCGGCGACCAACAGGCCGCCCTGTTCGGCCAGATGTGCGTCGAAGCCGGCCAGGCCAAGAACACCTACGGCACCGGCTGCTTCCTGCTGATGAACACCGGCGACAAAGCGGTGAAGTCCAAGCACGGCATGCTCACCACCATCGCCTGCGGTCCGCGTGGCGAAGTGGCCTACGCCCTGGAAGGTGCTGTATTCAACGGCGGTTCCACCGTGCAGTGGCTGCGTGATGAGCTGAAAATCATCAACGATGCCCACGACACCGAATACTTTGCCGGCAAGGTCAAGGACAGCAACGGCGTGTACCTGGTACCCGCGTTTACCGGCCTGGGCGCGCCCTACTGGGACCCGTATGCCCGTGGCGCACTGTTCGGCCTGACCCGTGGCGTACGCGTGGATCACATCATTCGTGCAGCGCTGGAGTCGATTGCCTACCAGACCCGCGACGTGCTCGACGCCATGCAACAGGACTCCGGCGAACGCCTCAAGGCCCTGCGTGTGGACGGCGGCGCGGTGGCCAACAACTTCCTGATGCAATTCCAGGCCGACATCCTCGGCACCCAGGTCGAGCGCCCACAAATGCGTGAAACCACTGCACTCGGCGCCGCCTACCTGGCCGGCCTGGCGTGCGGCTTCTGGGGCAGCCTGGACGAGTTGCGCGGCAAGGCGGTGATCGAGCGCGAATTCGAACCGCAACTGGACGAAGCCGCCAAGGAAAAACTCTACGCCGGTTGGCAAAAAGCTGTCAGCCGCACCCGTGATTGGGAGCCGCACGAAGGCGCTGAATAAGCCAACGTCGGGTTGTAACTGGCAGGGAGCGGATTCCTGCGTCATCATGGGCCACTTTTGTATGGCAGCCCAAAGGACGCCCCATGAATCTGCCTCCCCGCCAACAACAAATCCTCGAACTGGTCCGCGAACGCGGCTATGTCAGTATCGAGGAAATGGCGCAGCTCTTCGTTGTTACCCCGCAAACCATCCGCCGCGATATCAACCAACTGGCGGACGCCAATCTGCTGCGCCGCTACCACGGCGGCGCAGCCTATGACTCCAGCGTCGAAAACACCGCCTACGCCATGCGGGCCGACCAGATGCGCGACGAGAAACAGCGCATCGGCGAAGCCATCGCCGCGCAGATCCCCGATCACGCCTCGTTGTTCATCAATATCGGCACCACCACCGAATCCATCGCCCGTGCGTTACTCAACCACAACCATCTGAAAATCATCACCAACAACCTCAACGTCGCCACCATGCTCAGTGCCAAGGACGACTTCGACGTGCTGCTGACCGGCGGCAATGTGCGGCGTGACGGGGGCGTGGTCGGTCAGGCGAGTGTCGATTTCATCAACCAATTCAAGGTCGACTTTGCCTTAGTGGGCATCAGTGGTATCGATGAAGATGGCAGCTTGCTCGACTTTGACTACCAGGAAGTCCGGGTTTCCCAGGCGATCATCGCTAATGCGCGCCAGGTGATCCTGGCGGCGGACTCCAGCAAGTTCGGGCGCAATGCCATGATTCGCCTGGGGCCGATCAGCCTGGTGGATTGCCTGGTGACGGATCAGCAGCCGGTGCCAGCGTTGGTGCAGTTGCTCAATGACCACAAGGTTCGTCTGGAAGTGGTGTAGCGTCTGCACTGACGCCATCCGGGGCAAGCCCCCTCCCACAGGTTGATCACATTCCAATGTGGGAGGGGGCTTGCCCCCGATAGCTATTGACCAGACCACCCATTTCTCCAGCCAGCACTGGCTCATGTTCACAAATTTTCCTTTGCCCGCCCTTCGATGAGTTTTTTCAATCGAACTCAGGTGGCTGCGCGCGCGTTTATCAGCTACCATTTTCGCAAATGAACATTAATGTTCGAATTCCAATACGAAAAAGATCGCGAGGCCAGCCGATGAACCCTTCTACCTTGCCTGCTCCACCGCTTGCCGAAGTCTATGATGTTGCCGTTATCGGCGGCGGGATCAATGGCGTCGGTATTGCAGCAGACGCAGCCGGTCGCGGTTTGTCGGTATTCCTTTGCGAAAAGGACGACCTGGCCAGCCACACCTCCTCCGCCAGCAGCAAGCTGATCCACGGCGGCCTGCGCTACCTCGAACATTACGAATTCCGCCTGGTGCGCGAAGCCCTGGCCGAACGTGAAGTGCTGCTGGCCAAGGCCCCGCACATCGTCAAGCAGATGCGCTTCGTGCTGCCGCACCGCCCGCACCTGCGTCCGGCGTGGATGATCCGCGCCGGCCTGTTTCTGTACGACCACTTGGGCAAGCGTGAAAAACTGGCCGGTTCGAAAAGCCTCAAGTTCGGCGCCGACAGCCCGCTGAAAAGCGAAATCACCCAAGGTTTCGAATACTCCGACTGCTGGGTCGATGACGCCCGCCTCGTGGTGCTCAACGCTATGGCCGCCCGCGAAAAAGGCGCGCACATCCACACCCAGACCCGTTGCATCAGCGCCCACCGCAGCAATGGCATGTGGGAAATGAACATGGAGCGCGCCGACGGCAGCCTGTTTTCGATCCGCGCCCGGGCCCTGGTGAACGCTGCCGGCCCGTGGGTCGCCAAGTTCATCAAGGACGACCTTAAGCTGGATTCGCCCTACGGCATCCGCCTGATCCAGGGCAGCCACCTGATCGTGCCGAAACTGTATGAAGGCGCCCACGCGCATATCCTGCAGAACGAAGACCAGCGCATCGTCTTCACCATTCCGTACCTGAACCACCTGACCATCATCGGCACCACCGACCGCGAATACACCGGCGATCCGGCAAAAGTGGCGATCACCGAAGGTGAAACCGACTACATGCTGAAAGTGGTCAACGCGCACTTCAAGAAGCAACTGAGCCGCGATGACATCGTGCACACCTACTCCGGCGTACGCCCGCTGTGCAACGACGAATCGGACAACCCGTCGGCCATCACCCGTGACTACACCCTGGCACTGTCCGGTGGCACGGGCGAAGCGCCGATCCTGTCGGTGTTCGGCGGCAAGCTGACCACCTATCGCAAACTCGCTGAATCGGCCATGGCGCAACTGGCACCGTACTTCACCCAGATGCGCCCGAGCTGGACCGCCACCGCCAGCCTGCCGGGCGGTGAAAACATGACGACGCCAGAAGCCCTGGCCGAAGCCATTCGTAGCAAGTTCGACTGGATACCGAGCGAGATCGCCCGCCGTTGGTCCACCACCTACGGCAGCCGCACCTGGCGCCTACTGGAAGGTGTGCAGTCGCTGGCCGACCTGGGTGACCACCTGGGCGGTGGCCTGTACACCCGCGAAGTCGATTACCTGTGCGCCGAAGAGTGGGCCACCCAGCCCCAGGACGTGCTGTGGCGCCGTACCAAGCTCGGCCTGTTCACCACCCCGGAAGAACAGGACAACGTGCAACGTTACCTGTCCAAGGTCGAGCAGACCCGTGCAAAGATTGAAGCGGCCTGATCAGGTCGCCCCGCAAAGCCCCTGCGCCGGACGGCCCAGGGGCTTTTTTATGCAAGATAAATCCCACACGCCCTATTCGGTTTTCCGAACGCCATACCACAGCCTATTCGGATTGCCGGATCACGGCATGATAAATTCCTCGAAACAAAAATTTAATACCCTTATAAATCAAATAGATAACCTTTTATTCGAGGTATGGCACGACTCATGCTCTACACTCCCTGACGATTGCCTGAGACGCCTCAGGAGCCGTCACGGGCATTCGCTGTACAAGAGAGCCGTCTAGCCGGCTTCATAAAAAAAACAAATGTCGAGGAAGTATTGATGCGCATCGTTCCCCATATCCTGG
This sequence comes from Pseudomonas sp. DR208, assembly GCF_019823005.1. NCBI lineage: Bacteria > Pseudomonadati > Pseudomonadota > Gammaproteobacteria > Pseudomonadales > Pseudomonadaceae > Pseudomonas > Pseudomonas sp. DR208. Next base: position 1,537,006 of record NZ_CP081944.1, on the reverse strand, counting down.
GCGCAGCTATCGCTGCTGCTCTGATCAGCACTCCAGTTTTCGCCGCCGAACTCACCGGCACACTGAAGAAAATCAACGACTCCGGCACCATCACCCTCGCTCACCGCGACAGCTCCATTCCGTTTTCCTACATCGCGGATGGCTCGGGCAAACCTGTGGGCTACTCCCACGACATTCAGCTGGCTATCGTTGAAGCCCTGAAAAAAGACCTGAACAAGCCCGACCTGAAGGCCAAGTACAACCTGGTCACTTCGCAAACCCGTATTCCGCTGATCCAGAACGGCACCGCGGACCTCGAGTGCGGTTCCACCACCAACAACGCCGAACGCGCCCAACAAGTTGATTTCACCGTCAACATCTTCGAAATCGGCACCCGTCTGCTGGTCAAGAAAGACAAGGATGGCAAGCCGAGCTACGCCGACTTCGCCGACCTGAAAGGCAAGAACGTCGTGACCACCGCTGGCACCACGTCCGAGCGCATCATCAAGGCGATGAACGCCGACAAGCAGATGGGCATGAACGTCATCTCCGCCAAAGACCACGGCGAATCCTTCCAGATGCTGGAAAGCGGCCGCGCCGTAGCGTTCATGATGGACGACGCCCTGCTGGCCGGTGAAGAAGCCAAGGCCAAGAAGCCGGACGACTGGGTCATCACCGGTACTCCACAGTCCTTTGAGGCCTACGCCTGTATGGTTCGCAAAGGCGACCCGGACTTCAAGAAGGCTGTAGATGACGCCATCGTTGCCCTGTACAAATCCGGCGAAATCAACAAGATCTACAGCAAATGGTTCGAGAGCCCGATCCCACCAAAAGGCCTGAACCTGAACTTCCCGATGAGCGACAAGGTGAAGGAGCTGATCGCCAACCCAAGCGACAAACCAGCCCCTGACGTAAAAATCTGATACCTGACTAAGCTTATCTCCTGAGGGAGCCAACCTCCCTCAGGCGTCTGTTACTACCTGCTGGCTTTATTGTGGAACACTCGACCTGGCGGTTTTCGAGCCGATCGCGTGTGCCTGGCGTTCATCGCCAGGCGGGAAAGGATCTTCCCCAAGCGGGTGCTTGTACATCGATCGATCTCGAGGGGAGACCCTAATGAATTACAACTGGGACTGGGGCGTGTTCTTCAAGTCCACTGGCGTGGGCAGCGAGACTTATCTCGACTGGTACATCGCTGGCTTGGGCTGGACCATCGCCATCGCTGTCGTGGCATGGATTATCGCCTTGCTGCTGGGGTCCATTCTGGGCGTCATGCGCACCGTGCCAAACCGCATCGTAGCGGGCATCGCGACCTGCTACGTGGAACTGTTTCGTAACGTGCCGCTGCTGGTTCAGCTGTTCATCTGGTACTTCCTGGTACCCGACATGCTGCCGCAGAACCTGCAGGACTGGTACAAACAGGACCTCAACCCGACCACCTCCGCCTACCTGAGCGTTGTCGTGTGCCTGGGCCTGTTCACCGCCGCCCGAGTGTGCGAGCAAGTGCGTACCGGCATCCAGGCGCTGCCACGCGGCCAGGAATCCGCTGCACGCGCCATGGGCTTCAAGCTGCCGCAGATCTACTGGAACGTGCTGCTGCCCCAGGCCTACCGGATCATCATTCCGCCGCTTACCTCGGAATTCCTCAACGTCTTCAAGAACTCCTCCGTGGCGTCCCTGATCGGCCTGATGGAACTGCTGGCGCAAACCAAGCAGACCGCCGAGTTCTCGGCCAACCTGTTTGAAGCCTTCACCCTGGCCACGCTGATCTACTTCACCCTGAACATGAGCCTGATGTTGCTGATGCGCGTGGTCGAGAAGAAAGTCGCAGTGCCCGGCCTGATCTCCGTGGGGGGTAAATAATGGACTTCGATTTCAGCGGCATCATCCCCGCCATCCCGGGCCTGTGGAACGGCATGGTCATGACCCTGCAGTTGATGGTCATGGGCGTGGTCGGCGGTATCGCGCTGGGTACGGTCCTGGCGCTGATGCGCCTGTCGTCCAGCAAACTGCTGTCGCGCGTTGCCGGCGCTTATGTGAACTACTTCCGCTCGATCCCTCTGCTGCTGGTGATCACCTGGTTCTACCTGGCGGTGCCGTTCGTATTGCGCTGGATCACCGGCGAAGACACCCCGATCGGCGCATTCACCTCCTGCGTCGTGGCGTTCATGATGTTCGAAGCCGCGTACTTCTGTGAAATCGTGCGGGCCGGCGTGCAGTCGATCCCCAAGGGCCAGATGGCGGCTGCACAGGCCATGGGCATGACCTACGGCCAGACGATGCGCCTGATCATCCTGCCCCAGGCGTTCCGCAAGATGACCCCGTTGCTGCTGCAACAGTCGATCATCCTGTTCCAGGACACCTCGCTGGTCTACACCGTGGGCCTGGTGGATTTCCTCAACTCCGCCCGTTCCAACGGCGACATCATCGGCCGCTCCAATGAGTTCCTGGTTTTCGCCGGTGTCGTCTACTTCATCATCAGCTTTTCCGCCTCGCTGCTGGTCAAGCGTCTGCAAAAAAGGTTTGCCGTATGATCTCTATCAAGAACATCAACAAGTGGTATGGCGACTTCCAGGTGCTGACCGATTGCAGCACCGAGGTTAAAAAAGGCGAAGTGATCGTGGTGTGCGGGCCGTCCGGCTCGGGTAAATCCACCCTGATCAAGTGCGTCAACGCGCTGGAACCGTTCCAGAAGGGCGACATCGTGGTCGACGGCACTTCCATCGCCGACCCGAAGACCAACCTGCCGCAGCTGCGCTCGCGCGTCGGCATGGTGTTCCAGCACTTCGAACTGTTCCCGCACCTGACCATCACCGAAAACCTGACCATCGCGCAGATCAAGGTGCTGGGCCGCAGCAAGGAAGAAGCCACCAAGAAAGGCCTGCAACTGCTCGAGCGCGTCGGCCTGTCGGCACATGCGCACAAGCACCCGGGCCAGCTCTCCGGCGGCCAGCAACAACGTGTGGCGATTGCCCGCGCCCTGGCCATGGACCCGATCGTCATGCTGTTCGACGAACCGACCTCGGCGCTGGACCCGGAAATGGTCAACGAAGTGCTCGACGTGATGGTGCAACTGGCCCAGGAAGGCATGACCATGATGTGCGTGACCCACGAAATGGGCTTCGCCCGCAAAGTGGCCGACCGCGTGATCTTCATGGACGCCGGCAAGATCATCGAAGACTGCCCGAAAGAAGAGTTCTTCGGCGACATCAGCGCCCGCTCCGAACGCGCGCAGCACTTCCTCGAGAAAATCCTGCAGCACTAAGAAGCAACTCGCTGCTCTGTCTGTGAAGACGGGCTTGTTGTGGCGAGCGGGCTTGCCCCGCGTCGGGCTGCTGCGCAGCCCGACGCGGGGCAAGCCCGCTCGCCACAGAATAAGCACCATCAGCACAACTGGTTGACCCAAGGCATCTGTGATGAAATGCGACCCCAACCAATTTCGCGCCGCACCGCCATCACTTGCCGTGAAACCACGTCTGATCCGCCAACTGTTCCTGCCGCCCCTGATCATCGCCCTGATGATCGGCCTGGGTTTCATCGGCTTCTGGGTCAGTGAGTACTACGGCATCCGCACCCTCAGCGACACCGGCGAACGCCAGTTGGAGTTGCATGCCCGCACCGTCGAAAGCGAGCTGAGCAAATACACCTACCTGCCCAGCCTGCTGGAACTGGAGTCCAGCGTCTCCACGCTGCTGGCCGACCCGAACCAGGAAACCCGCAAGACCGTTAACGATTACCTCGAAGGCCTGAACCGACGCAGTCGCAGTCGGGCCATCTACGTGATGGACACCACCGGCCGCGTGCTGGCCACCAGTAACTGGCGCGATGCCGACAGTTACCAGGGTGAAGACCTGTCCTTCCGCGCCTATTTCCAGAACGCCGTGCGGGGCCAGCCAGGTCGCTTCTACGGCATCGGCAGCACCAACGGCGAACCCGGCTACTACCTGGCCCACGGCCTGGAAGAGCATGGCAAGATCATCGGCGTCGCGGTGGTCAAGGTACGCCTCGAAGCCCTCGAGGAGCGCTGGCAACGCGCACGCCTCGAAGCGTTCGTGAGCGACGAAAACGGCATCATCATCCTCTCCAGTGACCCGGCCCGGCGCCTCAAGGCCGTGCGCCCGCTGAGCGATGACACCAAGGACCGCCTGGCCCACAGCCTGCAATATTACTGGGCGACGCTGAACGAGCTGGAGCCCCTGGCCCGCGAGCGCCTCAACGAAGGCACCGAGAAGCTGACCTTCCCGGCCAACAGCGAAGTGGTCAACGACGCCCACGAAGTCAGCTACCTGGCGCAGACCCGTCCGCTCAACGACACGCCGTGGAATTTCACCCTGCTCACCCCGCTCAACGACCTGCGCCGCGCCGCAATCAACCAGGGCATCCTGGTGGCCGTTGCGTTTGGCCTGGTGGCGTTTTTGCTGATTGCCTGGAACGAGCGACGCAAAGTCATCGCCACCCGCCTCGCCGCACGGGAAGCCTTGCAGGAAGCCAACAGCCAGTTGGAACGACGGATTGCCGAGCGCACCGCCGACCTGCGCGCCAGCAACGAACGGCTCAAGGGCCAGATCCGCGAACGGCGCCAGGCCGAAGAAACCCTGCGCCGTGCCCAGGATGAACTGGTGCAGGCCGGCAAACTGGCGGCCATCGGCCAGATGTCCACCAGCATCGCCCACGAATTGAATCAGCCACTGGCCGCGCTGCGTACCCTGTCCGGCAACACCGTGCGTTTCCTGGAGCGCGGCGCCCTGGATACCGCCAGCGCCAACCTCAAGACCATCAATGAACTGATCGACCGCATGGGCCGTATCACCGCCAGCCTGCGCTCCTTCGCCCGGCGCGGAGACGACCAGGGCGAAGCCAGCCTGGCCAAAGCGATAGACGCCGCGTTCCAGGTGCTCGGCGCACGCCTGGACAGCCTGCCACTGACCCTGCACCGCGACTTTTCCCACGCCCAATTGCAAATCGACCAGACGCGCCTGGAACAGATCCTGGTCAACCTGATCGGCAATGCCCTCGACGCCATGCAAGCCCAACCGGCCCCGCAATTGTGGCTGGAGGGCAGCAGCAGCGAGGGCAAATACCGCCTGCAAGTGCGCGACAATGGCCACGGCATCGATCCCGAGGCGCGCAAGCATTTGTTCGAACCGTTCTTCACCACCAAGCCCGGCGAGCAAGGCCTGGGCCTGGGCCTGACGCTGTCCGCCAGCCTCGCGGCGGCCACCGGCGGCAACCTCGCCGTGGAACACCCGGCCAGTGGTGGAACGGCCTTTGTCTTGTGCCTGCCGCTGGCGGGCACTCAACAAGCTGAGTCGACATGAATACAAACGCTACCGCCGTTAAAGAAGACCTCACCGTGCTGATCGTCGAAGACGACCCCCACGTGTTGCTCGGCTGCCAGCAAGCCCTGGCCCTGGAAGATATTCCCAGCGTCGGCGTGGGCAGTGCCGAAGAAGCCTTGAAGCGCATCGGCGAAAACTTCGCCGGCATCGTGATCAGCGATATCCGTTTGCCGGGCATCGACGGCCTGGAGCTGCTCACCCGCCTCAAGGCCCTGGATAAAAGCCTGCCGGTGGTGCTGATTACCGGGCACGGCGATATTTCCATGGCGGTCGGCGCGATGCGCAACGGCGCCTATGACTTCATGGAGAAACCCTTCTCCCCCGAACGCCTGGTCGACGTCGCCCGGCGCGCCCTGGAGCAGCGCGGGCTGGCGCGGGAAGTCTGGTCGCTGCGCCGCCAATTGGCCGAGCGCGATTCGTTGGAAGGCCGCATCATCGGCCGTTCGCCGGCCATGCAGAACCTGCGCGAACTGATCGCCAACGTCGCCGACACCTCGGCCAACGTGCTGATCGAAGGCGAGACCGGCACCGGCAAGGAACTGGTCGCGCGCTGCCTGCATGATTTCAGCCGGCGTCACGCCCACCAGTTTGTCGCCCTGAATTGCGGCGGCCTGCCGGAGAACCTCTTCGAAAGCGAGATTTTCGGCCACGAAGCCAACGCCTTCACCGGTGCCGGCAAGCGCCGCATCGGCAAGATCGAACACGCCCACGAAGGCACGCTGTTCCTCGATGAAGTGGAAAGCATGCCGATCAACCTGCAGATCAAGTTGCTGCGGGTATTGCAGGAACGCACTCTGGAACGCCTGGGGTCGAACCAGAGTGTCGCAGTGGATTGCCGGGTGATCGCCGCCACCAAGTCCGACCTCGACGAACTGAGCCGCGCCAACCAGTTCCGCAGCGACCTGTACTACCGCCTCAACGTGGTAACCCTGGAACTGCCGCCCCTGCGCGAGCGTCGCGAAGACATCCTGCAACTGTTCGAACACTTCCTGCAGCAGTCATCCCTGCGTTTCGACCGCACTGCGCCGGAGCTGGACAACCAGACCCTGTCGAGCCTGATGAGCCACGACTGGCCGGGCAACGTGCGCGAATTGCGCAACGTCGCCGAACGCTTCGCCCTCGGCCTGCCCGCCTTCAAGAAAAGCGGCGCCAGCAGCGGCGGCCAGGGGCTGGCCTTTACCGAGGCAGTGGAGGCCTTCGAACGCAACCTGCTCAACGATGCGCTGCAACGCAGCGGCGGCAACCTGACCCAGGCCAGCCAGGAACTGGGGATGGCCAAGACCACGCTGTTCGACAAGGTCAAGAAGTACGGGTTGAGTCACTGATGGACTTGCTATTGAAGGCCGCCCTCGGCGCGGCAGTGGTGCTGATTCTGGCGGCGCTGGCCAAGACCAAAAACTATTACATCGCAGGGCTGGTGCCGCTGTTTCCGACCTTTGCATTGATCGCCCACTACATCGTCGGCAAAGGGCGCTCGGTAGACGACTTGAAGACCACGATCCTGTTCGGGATGTGGTCGATCATTCCGTATTTTGTGTACCTGGCAACCTTGTATGTGATGGTCGATCGGATGCGGTTGGAAGCGTCACTGGCCGTGGCCGCCGTGGCGTGGTTGATGGCCGCGACGGTGCTGGTGAGCATCTGGGTACGCGTCCACACCTGACCCAACACGGTCAAAACTGTGGGAGGGGGCTTGCCCCCGATGGCGGTGTATCAGAGACAGAAAAGCTGTCTGACCCACTGCAATCGGGGGCAAGCCCCCTCCCACATTTGAACCTCGGTGTGTCAGCGGACGATCTTGTCGACCTGAATGCCCAGCTTCTTCAGGCGATACCAGAAACTGCGCTCGGAAATCCCGATCTTCGCCGCCGCTGCGGCCTGCACGCCATTGCTCTCCTGCAACGCTGCCAGAATATAGGCCTTCTCCACCTCTGCCAGCGCCGCATCCAGGTCCTGGGGAATGCCCGGCCCATCGCTGAGGATCGCCGTCACACCGCCCTCGCTCGGTTTGGATGCAAACAGATAACCCGGCAGGTCGATATCCTCGATTACCGGTGACGCCGCCACGATGGTCGCGCGCTCCACGCAGTTCTGCAGTTCACGGATATTGCCCGGCCAGTGATACGCCGCCATGGCCTGCAAGGCTTCCGGGCTGAAGCCAGTGATGCGTTTGCCGGCGGTGGCACTCAGGGTGTGGGCGAAGTGGCGGGCCAACGGCGCGATGTCTTCCACCCGCTCGCGCAAGGCCGGCAACGGGATCGGGAACACGTTGAGGCGGTAATACAGGTCTTCGCGAAACTCTTTGTTGGCCACCGCGTCCAGCAAATTCTTGTTGGTGGCGGCAATCACCCGCACGTCCACCTTGCGCTCGCGCGGGTCGCCCACCGGTTCGATCACCCGCTCCTGCAATGCACGCAGGATCTTCGCCTGCAACGCCAACGGCATGTCGCCCACTTCGTCGAGAAACAACGTGCCCTTGTCGGCCTGCTGGAAACGCCCTACCCGGTCGGCCACGGCACCGGTAAACGCGCCTTTGCGATGGCCGAACATTTCGCTTTCCAGCAGCCCTTCCGGGATCGCCGCACAGTTGACCGCCACGAACGGCTGGTCGGCACGGCTGCCGTGTTTGTGGATGGCGCGGGCGACCATTTCCTTGCCGGTGCCGCTTTCGCCGGTGAGCAGGATGGTGGCGCTGCTGTCGCGCACCGAGTCCACCGCCTGCAGCACTTTGCGAAACGCCGGGCTGTCGCCGACCAGGCTGTCGAACTGTGCGTGCTCGTCCAGTTCGGCGCGCAGGCGCGCGTTGTCGCGCATGATGTCGCGAAACTGCAGGGCCTTGGCCACGGTGATGTCCAGCTCGTCGATATCGAACGGCTTGGCGATGTAGTCGTAGGCGCCATTGCGCATCGACTGCACGGCGTTTTTCACGGTGCTGTAGGCAGTCATCACGATCACCGGCACGTGGGGGTAACGCACCTTGATCTCGGCCAGCAGCGCCGGCCCGTCCATGCCTGGCATGCGCCAGTCGCTGATCACCAGGTCGATGTCTTCCTGCTCCAGCACCTTGAGCGCGTGCAGGCCGTTGCCGGCGATGAACACCTGCACGTTGTTCTGGCCCAGGGCCGACGCCAGCAGGTCGCAGAGCTTGGGTTCGTCGTCGACTACCAGAATGTTATGCGTCATGACTGTCCTCGTCGTCTTCGCCCATCGCCGGAATGTACAGGCTGAACGTGGCGCCGGCATCTTTTTCACTGGCGCATTCGATGCTGCCGTCGTGACTTTCCATGATCGAATAGACTTTGGCCAGGCCCAGCCCGGTGCCCGAGGCCTTGGTGGTGACGAACGGGGTAAAGATACGTTCGATCATGTCCGCCGGAATGCCCTGGCCGGTGTCGGCGATGCTGATCACTGTGTTGTCGTCCACCGAGCGAATGCCCAACGTCAGCCGCCCGCCTTCGGGCATCGCGTCGACGGCGTTGAGAATCAGGTTGAGACACGCCTGCTTGAGCTGCTTGGCGTCGGCATAGATGGTCGCTCCCGGCGCCTGGTCATCGACATGCGCATCGATCGCATGGGTGGCCAGTTCCGGCGCGCAAAAGCCGAGGATCTCGTCCACCAGCGCGCGCGCCGGCTGCAACACGCGCAGCGGCGGGTTGGGCTTGGCGAAGTCGAGGAACTCGGTGATCAGGTCGTTGATGCGGCTGACCTCACTGACCACGTATTCCAGGTGACGCTTGTCGGTTTCCGGCAGATCGGCACGCCGATGCAACAGTTGCGTGGCTGTCTTGATGATGCCCAGCGGGTTGCGGATCTCGTGGGCCAGGCCCATGGCGACTTCGCCCAGGGCGTGCAGGCGATCGCGTCGGCGCAACTGGGCCTCAAGGTAATGCAACTCGCCCAGGCGCTCGGTCATATGGTTGAAGGTGCTGCTCAACTGCGCCAGCTCATCGCCGCCGCTGACCGGCACACGGTGTTCGTAGTGACCCGAAATCACCGCGTCCACACCTTGGGACAGGTCGCGCAGCGGTTTGGTCAGGCGCCGCGACACCAGCACCCCGGCCGCCAGCGACAAGGCCGAGCTAAGCAGGAAGATCAGCACGAACAGGTTGCTCTGGTTGACCAGCCCGACCAGGCTGGTGTGGCGCAGCAGACCGCTGAAAATCACGCCCTGCAAATCCCCCGCATCATTGAAGATCGGCCAGTACAGCCCGCTGTAGTTGTTGGTGAACTGCTCGCTGGGCTGGCGGGTGCTGCGCATCGCCGCTTCGACGCTCTTGGGGATGCGCGAGGGGTGATCCACGAAGCGCTGGGTCGAGAAGATCTCGGAAAAACCGTCGGGGTTGGCCAGGTACAGGCGCAGGTCGAGGGAATGCACATCGGCCACGCTGGTGAGGAAACTGCTGTCCAGGTAGGTGGCGACCAGCAACAGGTAGTCGACACCGTCACGGCTGGTTTCAAAGGTCGACACCACCAGGCCGGTATTCACCCCGGCCACCTGCACGGTCTGCAACACCGCGTTGCTGGTCAGGTTGATCTGTTTGACGATGTCATCGGAGGCGGTGCTGAATTCGACCTTGTGGTCGCTGGCGCGAATCAGCGCCACCACGTCGATGTCGGTAGCGTCGGCAATGTCGGCGGTCAGGCGGTCGTGCTTGGCGGCTTGCCGGCTTGACGGCGGGCTGGTGTAGCGCAGGAACAACTTGGCCATGCGCGCGTTGTCGTGAAGGATGTCACCGATTTCGTCCTTGACGATCTTGGTCGACTCCTGCAGCCAGATGCGCACGTTGCTGTCGAAGATCTGCGACAGCGTGGTCGCGGCCAGCTCGGCCGCGATCATGGTAGGAATCACGCTGACCAACCAGAACGCCAGCACCAGCTTGCGCTGGACGCTCCAGCGCGAAATGGCAAAGGGGCGGGCTTTCTGGCGGGTCTTGGTGATCATCAGGTTTCGCTTATCGCAGCAGCCATGGCAGGGTCGGAACGGTCCGGTCGAATAAACAGTTTTACAAGCTTGAGCAGGCCGTTGACCAGCCGATTGCGGTGACGAAAAAACACACTGTTGCCCTGGAACTCGCAACCCAGGCGCAGCTTACTGGCATACCCGGCCTGGCCGCACTCATACACGGCAATATTGTGTTGAATACAGTAGTCGACATTGGTCAGCCAGCTGCGGAAGTACAGGTTGTAGTCGCGGGTGAACGCCACGTCATGCCCGAAAAACTTGTCCACCAGCCGGTGTTGGTCGACCAGCACCAGGTTGAACGCCACCAGTTGCTCGTCCACCCAGTAAAGAACACAGACCGCGCGCTCATCCAGGCGTTCGAGCACACCGGTGAAGTAACCGGCGGGCAGCCGTTCGAACTGCAACTCGGCACGCGTGAGCGTGGCCTCGTACAAGCGCATCACCTCGGGCAGCACGTCGTCGATATTGCGCCGCCACTCCACCCGCGGCCCCGGCGCACGCAGCTTGCGGCGCAGGTCCTTGCGCGTGGATTTGCCCAGCGAACCCAGGTAGGCATCCACCGAGCCGTACGGCAGCGGCAACACGCCGGTGGGCAAGCTCGGCATGCTCTGGAAGCCTGCCGCGCGGCAGCTCTGGAGCCAATGCGGATCCTTGCTCGGCGCATCCTTGACCGCCACCAGGCCGATGCCGAAGTCATCGGCATCCTGGCGGGCGGCGCCCAGCAGGTGCTTGAGCAACAGCGGACGCTGCGCATCCGCCACGCTGCTGGCGAAACCCACGTCGCAGCGTTCGGCCACCGGCGATCCGAGGGCATACAGCCCCAGTTGCAAAAGCCCCGGCCACAATCGTTCGACACGTTCGGTCAAGCGCTTGCCGGCGCCCGACACCGTGGTGTCGAGGCGATAATGCGTGATGAACGCGGCAGCCACGGCCACCAGCGTTCCATCCTGATAAACCGCGAGATAACGCCACTGGAAATCATCAATGGCCGCGTTTTCCACGGCTACGTAATAGTCCCAGTCCTCCAGGGCACCCGGGAAACAGTCGTTCCAGGCACTGCGCTGGATAGCCCGGATGGTCGGGAAGGCTTGGGCGGTGATCACATCGTGTCCTTTGTCAGAGTCTATGGCGGAGAGCGGGCTTGTTGTGGCGAGCGGGCTCGCCACAAAGTGAACTGGCGCCCATGGCGGAGGTGTGTTGTTCGACGAAATCGGCGCTCAATTCGATCACCCGGCGGTATTGCAGGTCGACGGTGATCATGTGGTAGCAGTTGTCCAGCAGGATCTTGGTCACCGGCCCGCCGAGGTGGCGTTCCACGTAATCGGCGTTCCAGCGGCTGGTGATGTCGTCCTCGATGGAGTGCAATACCAGCGCCGGTACGTTGATCGACGGCATGCGTTTCTTGACCACGGCGTTCATCCAGTGCAATTCACGCACCGTCACGCCCTCCATCGTCAACAGGCCCGCCTCGCTGCTTTCGCCTTCCTTCATCTGCCGTTCAACGATGGCGCGCAGGCGTTCGTTCTTGATGCCGTAGGGCGGCTTCTCGGTAAAGCGGAACAGGCGCACGCCGAACGGGATACGGATGAGCAACGGCGTGATAAACGCCATTTTGTTGATGCTCCACCCGTCGTACTTGAGCGTGGTGGAATACATCAGCAAACCGGCCACCTGGCCCGGATGCTCCGACGCCAGGTACATCGACATCACCGCGCCCATCGACAAGCCGCCGACAAACACCTGCGCGTGGCGTTGCTTCACGCCCACGAAGGTCTTGCGCACGCCTTCGTACCAGTCCCGCCAGCCCGTGGCCTGCAGGTCGCTGTTGTCACCGCAGTGCCCGGCCAGGGTGGGCACGTACACCGTGCAATTGCCCACCTTGGCCAGGCCCTTGGCGACCTGGCGCAACTCCGTCGGGGTGCCGGTCAGGCCGTGGATCAACAGGATCCCGACCGGACCGTCACCGAGAACGAAACCGGCATCACCTTCACCGAGGTCGATCCCGACGCTGTTCACCGGTTGGTCGCCCGCACCAGCAGTTGCTCGAGCAGCTTCAGGCCCAGCTCGATTTCCGGGTAGCTGATTTCCAGGGACGGTGCCAGGGTGATCACGTTCTTGTAGTAGCCGCCCACGTCGAGGATCAGCCCGAGTTTCTGGCCGTCCACCACCATGTCGCCTTTCATGCCTTCTTCGACCATGTAGTCCAGGGTCGCCTTGTCCGGGGTGAAACCATCCGGGGCGCAGATTTCGCAGCGCAGCGCCAGGCCCAGGCCGTCGACATCGCCAATGATCGGGAAACGTTTCTGCAGGTCCTGCAGGCCTTCGAGGAAGAACTTGCCCTTGGCCATGACCATCGCGCCGTAGTCGATCTCGTTGGTCATCTTGAACATTTCCAGGCCTACCGCCGTGCCCAACGGGTTGGAGGCGAAGGTGGAGTGGGTCGAACCTGGCGGGAAGATCTTCGGGTTGATCAACTCTTCACGGGCCCAGATGCCGCCCAGTGGGTTGAGGCCGTTGGTCAGCGCCTTGCCGAACACGATCACATCCGGCTGCACGTCAAAGTGTTCGATCGACCACAGTTTGCCGGTGCGGTAGAAGCCCATCTGGATCTCGTCGGAGACCATCAGGATGCCGTGTTGATCCAGCACGTGCTTCAACTCGCGGTAGAAGTTCATCGGCGGGATCACGTAGCCGCCGGTGCCCTGGATCGGCTCGACGTAGAACGCGGCGTATTCGCTGGAGCCGACTTTCGGGTCCCACACCCCGTTGTATTCAGTCTCGAACAGGCGGGCGAATTGCTGCACGCAGTGGCTGCCGTATTCTTCCTTGGTCATGCCTTTGGGGCCACGGAAGTGGTACGGGAACGGGATGAACTGCGCGCGCTCGCCGAAGTGGCCGTAGCGACGACGGTAGCGGTAGCTGGAGGTGATCGACGAAGCACCCAGGGTGCGCCCGTGGTAGCCGCCCTCGAAGGCGAACATCAGGCTCTTGCCGTTGGTGGCGTTACGCACCACTTTCAGGGAGTCTTCGATGGACTGCGAACCGCCGACGTTGAAGTGCACGCGACCGTCGAGGCCGAATTTCTTCTTGGCGTCGACCGCGATCATTTCCGACAGCTCGATCTTGCCCTTGTGCAGGTACTGGCTGGCAATTTGCGGCAGCGTGTCGATCTGCTGTTTCAACGCGTTGTTCAGGCGTGGGTTGGCGTAGCCGAAGTTGACCGCCGAGTACCACATTTGCAGGTCGAGATAGGCCTGGTCTTCGGTGTCCCACACGTAGGAGCCTTCGCAACGGCTGAAAATACGCGGCGGCTCGATGTAGTGAACGGTATCGCCGTAGGAGCAATACTTGGCTTCTTTGTCCAGAAGGATCTGGTCTTCGGCGGTAGCGATACGGATATCAGACATGATGGAAGAGTTCCTGGTTGTCAGCAGTAAAGGTGGTGGCGTTTGCGGCGATGCCCTGAGGCAGCAGGGCCAGCAATGCAGGCAGTTCGGCAAAGGTGTCGAAGCGTGCGTGAGGAATGTCGTTGGCTTCGCAGTACTTGGCGAGGCTGCCCTTGGCGAACACGAAGTCGGCGGTGGAGGCCACGCACATATCGGACTTGCCGTCGCCGATCACCAGCACGCGCTTGTTGCGTGGGGTGGACTTGCACTTGCAGTTGCCGGAAGCGGCACGGCAGGCGTCGCTGGCATACGGGAAGTCGATGCGCCAGCTGTTCTGGTCGACCTGGCGCAGGCGGTTGGCAAGGATCGGCAGCAAGGTCACGTAGTTGCGCGACAGGATGCGGGCGATGCCCTGCTCGATGCCGTCGCTGACCACTTCGATGGTCGCACCCAGTCCCATGACGTGGTCGACGAAGTCGGGGAAGTCCGGGTCGATCTCGACGCTGTCGAAGTACGCCAGCAGCTCGGAAGGTGTGGCCTTGATCAGCGCCAGTTGGCGGCTCAGGCATTCGCGTGAACCGATATGCCCATCCAGCCATTCCTGTTCGATGGTTTCCCACTCGGGGCCGGCGAAGCGTTGGAGGACGTTGTCGATGACATCGGTGGGGGTAATGGTCCCGTCGAAGTCACACACGATATGCCACTGGATCATCGTTGTTTACCTTGGAGGAGCGCGCTGTGTGCGCTTGCACCAGAGGTAGAGCAGGGACTGTGCCAACTGGCCACCACCCAGCAGGGCTGGGGCTCTGGCGCGTATCGAGGGCGGAATGTGTCGTCGAAGCTACAATTTTTGTAGCTTGCTACAAACAAGATGAGTGCTTGCGTGAAGCGGGCCCTTCGCGCGTTCATGCGCACGTAATCAATCAAGGAACCTGACCATGTACAGGATCACATGCGCTGCATTCGCCGGTTTGCTTGGCCTTTGGAGCTTTTCAAACGCTGCCCTGGCCGAAGGCATCACCGGTGAAGTGGGCGCAGGCATCAGTTATCAACCCCATGACCCCACCGCCAGCCGCTACGAAGTTCGCCCCGTGCCCTACCTGGACCTGGATTGGGGCAGCGTCAGCCTGGGCACCGATGACGGCTTGACCTGGAGCGCGCTCAACACCCACGGCTTTACCGCCGGCCCCTATATCAACTACCTGTCGGGGCGCACGTCCAATGGCGACCTGCAAGGCCTGCGCAATGTGTCGGACATGGCCGAGGTGGGTGGCTTCGTCCAGTACGCCCCGGCTGATTTCTGGAGGGTCTACGCGCAATTGGGGCAAGCCGTGGGCGGTGGGCATTCGCAGAGTGGCGCCCTCGGCAAACTGGGCGGCGAACTGGGCTACCCGCTGGGCGGCGGGATCATCGGCAGCAGCGGGCTGGTCGCGCATTTTGCCGATGCACGCCAGACCAACACGTTTTTTGGCGTGGATGACAACGAAGCCGCTTCCACCGGCTTTCGTCCCTACAACGCCAGCGGTGGTTTCCAGAACCTGACGCTGACCCAGAGTTTCGAATTTCCCCTGGCTGCCAACTGGTCCTTGCTGACCAGCGCCAGCTGGATTCACTTGGTGGGATCGGCCGCCAACAGCAGCATCGTCAAAGAGACCGGCGATGTGAACCAGGGCCAGGTGCAGACGGCCATCAGCTACAAGTTCGATTAGGTTGGTCTGGGGTTTGCAACAAGGTGCTGGAATCCACTTTTCCAGGACACTCTTCATGGCTCGCCCCGCTTACCGCCTGCTCCATCACTCGCTCTGGGACCTGGTGCCCATCGCCCTGGGCCTGGCGCATTTCGCATTTGTCGTCTGGCTGGTTGCCGCCTTCCATCACCTGAGCTGGTGGGCCCTGGTGCCGCTGGCGCTGCTTTACGCAGTCAGCCTGTCGTGGAGCATCAACAGCATCTCCCACAACCAGATCCACAACGCCTACTTCACCCATCGCGCCATGAACCGGGCCTTCGACCTGCTGCTGTCGGTGACCATCGGTTTCTCCCAGACGCTCTACCGCGACATCCACAATCGCCACCACCGTGGCAACGCCGACCTGCCGGGGCCGGACGGTAAAACCATCGACCCGCTGTCGATCTACCAGCGTGGCCATAATGGCCAGCCGGAAAACCCGTGGGCCTATACCTTCCTGAGTTTTTTCCGCGACGATCCCAAGCCGTTCTACGCCGAAATGACGCGCAAACGCCCGGCCGATGCGCGCTGGGTGAAAGTCGAGATCGGCGTGACCGTGGCGTTCTACATTGCGCTGGCGTTCTACAACTGGCAGGCGGTGCTGTGGCTGTTGCCGTTCTGGTACCTGGGCCAGTGCCTGTCATCGCTCAATGGCTACTACGAGCATTTCGGCGGCAACCCAAACCTGCCGATCGCCTGGGGCGTGAGTTCCTACAGCGTGCTGTACAACCTGATCTGGATGAATAACGGCTACCACGCCGAGCACCACTACCGGCCGAAGATGCACTGGACCCAGGTGAAGGCGTTTCATCGGGAGATTGCCGAGCAGCAGCGGGAGGCGGGGGTCAAAACACTTCCGGTGTCCCATGGCCTAGGTTTTTTGGTGAAACACCGCAAACCCTAGCCACTCAGTTTTCTTCGCCCTCTGCCAGGAGGGCGATACCCCCGATGATCACCGCCACCCCCACCCAGTGCAGCGGGCTGATATGTTCCCCCAGCCCCAGCCACGACCCGAGCAACACCACCACAAACACCAGTGAACTCAGCGGAAACGCCAGGGACAGGCTGCTGCGCCGCAGGATCAGCATCCATACGAAAAACGCGCCGATGTAGCTGGCAATCGCCGCCAGGATCCCAGGGTTGCGCGCCACTTGCGCCAACCACTGCCAACTGAAATCCATCTGCCCCAGTTGATCCCCGGCCACTTTGGTAAACAACTGGCCAGCGCTTTCGGTGCAGATCAACAAGGCCCACAGCACCACCGTGCCCAAACGCCCATGCAGCCATCCGGTATTCATCGTTTGCGTACTCATGCCTGACTCCCTGCAATCGCCACCAACATCACGCCCAAGGTAATCACCAGCGTGCCAAGCCAACGGCGCCGGCTGACGGTTTCGCCCAGCACCACCTTGCCCGCCAGCACCACGCCGCAATACGCCAGCGCGGCCGCCGGAAACAGCAGGCTCAACGGTGCTCGGGACAACGCTTCGAGCCACACGAAAAATTCGACGGCATAGGCGCCGATCCCCGCCCACAGCAACGGCGCATTGAACACCTGGCCCCAGAACGCATTCAGGCGAAAACCGCCGTCCAACTCCGGCAAACGGTCCAGGCCGATCTTGAAACACAGCTGGCCGATCACATCGAGCACGATGGAAAACGCCACCAGCAACACCACGGTCAACGTCACGGGAACAGCTCCTCAAACAGATCAATCAGGGCTTCATTGGTCGCGGCATTGCGCTGCAAGTCCTCGGCACTCCAGCGTTCGGGCGGCGGCTGGTCGGACTTGGCCTCCCAACGCTTGAAGGCATTGCTGAACGCCGGCGTGGCGAACTCGCCGCACACGTCGATGCCGATGATGCGCTTGCGCGCCGCCAACGCCCGCAAGGCTTGCAGCAGGTGGCTAAGGCGCATGCCGCCCTGATCCCAGTTGGTGGCGGCGTCTTCGCTGGCGAGTACGTCTTTGTCGAGGGTGATCCAGATTGCCTCGGTGGGCAGGCTGTCGATCATCTGCTCAAGGAACGCCGCCCAGTCCAGCTCGGCCAGGTTGCGCCAATGCAGGTGGTTTTCCCGCTGCTGGTGACCAGCGCCGTCCCCTACCCGCCCCCAGACTTTGGAGGGCGCATGCTGCCAGGGAAACAGCTGCAATTGCCCGCGTTTGAGGGCACCGAGGTTGCCGCCGCGCAGTTGCGGGTTGTGCAGGTCGTCGCTGCACGGGCCGAGGGTGACGATGCGTTTGATCGCCGGCATTTTCAACGCGCGATTGACCCACGAACCACAGTGACGCTTGGGCGCAAAGCGCACCCAGTCGGGGTGGTTGTCGAAGTGGATCAGGCTGATGGGCTCTTTCAAATCAGCCAGGAATGCCGGCGTGAGGTGGTGATAATCGCCGGAGCCGACAAACAGGATTTCCGGCCGTGCGTCGGAAGGCCGGGGCCGTTGGGCCAGGCGTTCGGCGAAGCGCTTCCAGGTTTTTTCGGTGGACCACAGGCGCAGCTTGGGGCCAAGGTCCAGCAGGTCGATACGATGGGCGCGCCCACTGGCCAGGCGCCGGGCAATCGGTGCCTGGCCGGTGAGGCTGTGGTCGAGGTCAAGAATGTTCAAGGCAGTGTCCCCTAAGGCTTTATGGGGTCAATGCAAGGGACGGGCCAGCACCTGTCTCAAGACCAATGGAGAACAATGTGGGAGGGAGCTTGCCCCCGATAGCAGAGTGTCAGTCAACACATGTCTTAACTGAACCACCGCTATCGGGGGCAAGCCCCCTCCCACATTTTGACCTGCGTTCGGCGTTAGTTTTTGGATTCGCTGATGATCTGCCGGATCGCGCCTACAAAAGCTTCCGCCGGCTGCCCACCGCTGACGGCATATTGATCGTTGAACACGATGGTCGGCACCGAGGTCACGCCACGGGAGATCCACAGTTGTTCCTGTTCGCGGACTTCGGCGGCGTACTCGTCGCTGGCCAGAATCTCGGCCGCACGCTGGATATCCAGCCCGACGCTCTCGGCAATGATCGCCAGCGTCGCGTGGTCGGACGGGTCCTGCTGGTCGGTGAAATACGCCTTGAACAACGCTTCCTTGAGGTTGTATTGCAAGCCCTCCAGCCCGGCCCAATGCAACAGGCGGTGCGCGTCGAAGGTGTTGTAGATGCGGCTCTGGCCGTCAGTGCGGAAGGCGAAGCCCAACCCGGCGCCCATGTCGCGGATGCGCTCGCGGTTAGCCTGGGATTGCTCGGCGGTGGAGCCATATTTCTCGGTGATGTGCTCGACGATGTTCTGCCCTTCGGCGGGCATGTTCGGGTTCAGTTCGAACGGCTGGAAGTGGATCTCGGCTTGCACGTCGGCGCCAAGCTGGTCGAGGGCTTCGGTCAGGCCGCGCAGGCCGATGATGCACCAGGGGCAGGACACATCGCTGACGAAATCGATTTTCAGGGGAGTACTCATGGCAGGCAACCTCGCTGGCAGTAATGCGCCGTAAAGGTTGCACGATACACCAATGTCACAACACCTTCGAAGGCTCGCCCAGGTCAATCTGCGCCCAGTGCGCCGCATCTTCCCGATGGGCTTGCAGGTACGGCAACACGGCCGTCAACAGGGGCGCCTTGAACGCTTCCTGGAACCGATGGGCCATGCCGGGAATCAGCTTCAACTGGCTGCCCTGGATATGCGCCGCCAGGTGCACGCCGTGCATCACCGGCAACAACGGGTCGGCCGTGCCGTGCACCACCAGGGTCGGCACGCGCAATTGGTTGAGCAACGGCACGCGGCTCGGTTCGGCGAGGATCGCCATGATCTGGCGCTTCACGCCGTCCGGGTTGAAGGCGCGGTCGTAGGACAGCGCCGCCTGGTGCAACAGCGCCTGGCGATCATCCTTGACGTTCGGGCTGCCCAGTGCGGCGAGCAAGTCGGCCTGCTGCTCCAGGGCCACTTCACGATTCGGCGCGCTGCGTCGCGACAACAGCTGTACCAGCGCGGCATTCGGCGCCGGCAGGCCTTCGGCGCCGGAACTGGTCATGATCAGCGTGAGGCTTTCGACCCGCTGCGGCGCCATGGCGGCCAGGTGCTGGGCGATCATCCCGCCCATGCTCGCGCCGAGTACGTGGAATTGCTGGATCTGCAACGCGTCCATCAGGCCTATGGCGTCATCGGCCATGTCGGTCAAGGTATACGGAGCCGCCACCGGCAGGCCGAGTTTGTAGCGCAGCACTTCGAAGGTCAGGTTGGCATTGGCCGGAGCCTGGCGCCAGGTAGACAGGCCGACGTCTCGATTGTCATAGCGGATCACCCGGAACCCTTGCTGGCACAAGGCGACGACCACCTCGTCAGGCCAGTGGATCAACTGCCCGCCCAGGCCCATCACCAGCAGCAAGGCAGGGTCGGACGCACGGCCGATGCTCTGGTAGGCGATGCTCACCTGAGCCAGGTCGACCGTTTGGGTCGGGACATTCACATCACATCGAGAAGCCGCAAAAGACGGCAGGCCGAACACTAAGGCGGCCAATAAAAACAACACACGCATGGAAAACACCGAAACGCAGAACCCCAGTAGAGCGCGAGTCTGATGAAGTTTGTTCAAGCGCGCTGCCACAGTTGCGTGACAGTTTGATGAAGAGTGCTCAACGGTCACTGTCGACAGGGCTTACAACATGAGACAAACTCACGTCATT
Source organism: Pseudomonas sp. DR208 (assembly GCF_019823005.1). Classification (NCBI taxonomy): domain Bacteria; kingdom Pseudomonadati; phylum Pseudomonadota; class Gammaproteobacteria; order Pseudomonadales; family Pseudomonadaceae; genus Pseudomonas; species Pseudomonas sp. DR208. The sequence continues at coordinate 1,516,943 of NZ_CP081944.1, read as the reverse complement.
CCGATTCTTCACAAATTGTATTCATGGAGAGCCCGTGCTCGAAATCCGTCACCTCAAGACCCTGCACGCCCTGCGCGAAGCCGACAGCCTGGTGGAAGCGGCCGAGCGCCTGCACCTCACGCAATCAGCGCTGTCTCACCAGTTCAAGGAACTGGAAGAACGCCTGGGCATGCCGCTGTTCGTGCGCAAGACCAAGCCGCTGCGTTTCACCAGCGCAGGGCTGCGCCTGCTGCAACTGGCCGACGCCACCCTGCCGCTGCTGCGCGGCGCCGAGCGGGATATTGCGCGATTGGCCGGCGGCACCGCCGGGCGCCTGCACATGGCGATCGAGTGCCACAGTTGCTTCCAGTGGCTGATGCCGACCATCGACCAGTTCCGCGATGCCTGGCCGGAAGTCGAGCTGGACCTGGCCTCGGGTTTCGCCTTCGCCCCGCTGCCGGCCCTGGCCCGTGGCGACCTCGACCTGGTGGTCACCTCCGACCCGCTCGAGTTGCCCGGCATCACCTACGTGCCGCTGTTCACCTACGAAGCCATGCTGGCCGTGGCCAATCAGCACCCGTTGGCGAACAAGGCGTACATCGTGCCGGAGGACCTGCTGACCGAAACCCTGATCACCTACCCGGTGGAGCGTGACCGCCTGGACATCTTCACCCGCTTCCTGGAACCGGCCGACGTGGAACCGGCCCAGGTGCGCACCTCGGAACTGACGGTGATGATGATGCAACTGGTGGCCAGCGGCCGTGGCGTATGCGGCATGCCCCACTGGGCGCTGCATGAATACAGCTCGCGTGGTTATGTGAAAGCCAAGCGCCTCGGCGAGAAAGGCTTGTTCGCGACGTTGTATGCGGGGATTCGCGCCGACATGCTGGATGCACCGTACATGCGCGACTTCCTGCTGACGGCCAAGGACACCTCGTTCTCCACCCTGGATGGCGTCAGCGCGGTTCGCTGACCGCCCCCCATCAAGCGGACGTCGCGCAGCCGGCCAGCGATTCGCGGTAGAACGGCAGGATCAGGTCGCGGGTCAGCGGCGCCAGGTGCAAGCCGCCGTCGCCCATGGGATCGATCCAGCGTATTTCCTCGATTTCAGCGGCGGGCGTCACCGGTACGTCGATCCGCACCTGGAACAGCTCGGCTTCCACGGTGAAACCCGGCTCGTTGGCGGCCGGCGCCGAGAAGTGCCCCAGGTACAAGGCCTGGCCTGGATCGATATGCAGGTTCAGCTCTTCGTGCAGCTCGCGGGCCAGGGCCTGGGCGGGTTGCTCACCGGCGTCGATCTTGCCGCCCGGTTGCATGAAGGCCTGGGTGCCGCGCTTGCGGACCAGCAACGTATGGCCGTCACTGCCGATCAGGAGGGCGGCAGCAATGCGGATAATGGTGGACATGCAATAAACCTCAGGCGCAAAAGCGGCAAGGATCACATGGGCATCCGTTGCAGGCAATCGCCCCCGGGCACGCGTTCACCCACACACATGCACCGCAACACGTGCAACCACCAACCCTAGACTCCGAACTCTGATCCAGCCGTGCGCAGCAAGCGCCTTCCATACGAGTTCACCATGTACCAGTCATCGCTTCCCCCCTCAGATGCCCCGGAACCACTCCTGCCGGTCAACGGGCCTGCCGACCTCTCGCAACCCGTGACCCTGCCGGTGGTACCCGCCGCCAACCAGACCGGCGACACCCAGCAAGTGCTGCTTATCCAGGCACTCGGCAGGTTCAATACCCAGACCGACGAACTGCTTCAGCAACAGCCGAATCTTGAAACGGTGTATCAGCAACAGTTGGCTGCCTTGTTTCCTGAATTGCAGCGGCCCATCAATCCCAACCACATTTTCTACAGCCGCTATCGCGAGGACGTACCGGGCCAGAAACAATGGCTGGGCAGCGAACCCCTGGGATCACTGCTGGCCAGGTTACGCGGCCCCGACGCGCAGGCTTATCTGACGCAAGAGAGCGGTGCCTTCTACCGGGAAAGCGGTACCGTGGATGAGGCCAAACGCCTGTCTGCGGCCAGCCCGACCGCCACACTGGCGGGCGTGCTGGAGATCGCCTTCACGGTCAAGCTCAATGAATTCTGGAGAGATCGGGAAGGCGACCAACCGACCCTCGAGGAGCGACTGGTCGACCTGCGCCGGCAGGTCCTGGCCCACCAATTGGCCCTGCGCACGCTGGACGGCACATTGTCGGCCGCGTCACGGACACTGGCGGACACGGTATTGAAATACCCCACCGCCGCGGCGCGCAAAAAGGTGTTTCCCACAGGCCCCAGACCTGCCGTGTACCGGCTGGCGCTGGACAATGGCAGCGAGTTCGCCGCCGCGTTCATCCTGAACGCCACCGGTGGCACACCGCCCGTTGGCAGCGTGCTGCTCTTCAGCCCTGGCGAAGGCTTCGAGGAATTTGAAAACCTGGCGCGGTTGAATGAAACCGTGGCGGCACGTCTGCGCGCCAGCGACCCCGCGGGCCAACGCCTGATTGCCAGCCTGCCGCTGGCCGCTCAAGCACACGCGAGTGACACGCCAATATTGGCGAGCGACCCGGCACGGATCGAGGCCGATGTGATCGCCGACCACGTCCGCTCCCTGCGGGTACGGCAGTACTTCAACACCCGGACGGCTCTGCGCCAACAGACGTTGCCACTGGCCGGTGAACTCGCTCTGGTTGCCGACCTGGCGCCACACCTGGATGTATCCGCGGCCCTCGCGGCACGCAACCTGCGCCTGGTCGCGCCGCACGACCCCGTCTGGCTGAGCACGGCCAGCCCGGCGGACCAGCAGTTGTACCGACAGCTGGAAACAACCCTGGTCGACAACAATGAGGCGCTGCGCCCACTGCTTGAACAGATTTCGACCCTGCCGGCATTCGCGGAGGATGAAACCCGCAAGGTGCTCAGCCGCCAGAAACCGGAATATGCCAATGTGGACCTGGACGTCCACAAGAGCCTGGTACGACTGCGTGTGAGCACGTCAATGCCAGTCAAGGTCACGGGTTATCGAGACGACGAATCCGAAACGGTCTACATCTGCGAAGACCCACAGCTCGATATTCCCCTGGTGTTGACGGAGCAGACATTGACCTTCGGCACCTGGAACGTCAAAGAAGTCGTGGACCTGCGCACCCTGGGAAGCTATGCCCGGCGCAACATCGATGCGTGGTCGCCCCATGAATTGCACAGAACGATCACCGCCACTGCCGACCTTTTCGACACGCGAGGAGAAAAAGTCGGCAGGCTCGACAACGCAGACCTGCGCGCCCTTGCCCTACAGGCCGACATTGGCCAGCAGTACGCGGCGTACCTCAGGGCGGCGTTCGCGCCAGACGGTGAAGGCCGCGCTTTCGCCAGCGCCTGGCAGCGCGCGAATGCGGCAAGGATGCGCAAGGACGCCTTGGAGAGTCGGCTCAATCCTGCTGTCAACGACCTGTTTATTTTCAAGACACCCGGCGGTGGACTGGACTGGGTACAGGCAGTTGCGCAGCATCCCGACCCCACCACCCGGCCCAAGGTCGGCCAGTTCGATATCGAGGTCAATCTCCTGGTCATGGGAGGCGGGCTTGAAGGGGGCCAGGGAGGCCAGGTGATCAACGGCGTGCTGGTCATTCAGCGCAAGGGCACCAGGCCCGGCGGCGTGTGCGTGCTTTATACACCGGAGGCCCCCGATGATGCGCCCTTCAGGGAATTGGTGCTGGGCCTGGCGGAACTCGATACGCTCAAGGCCAAACCCGAATGGCGTGCCTATTTCAGCCAACGGATGGCCACGCACGATGTGCGCGAACTCTCCCGGGTATTCAATGACACTCGCAGCGTGCACCGTTATGCCCTGACCCCGGTCACCGGCGAACTGCATGCCTATTTGTATTCGGCACACCTGGGCTTTCAGCTTTCCCATGCCGATTACCGTTCGCGGACCAACGCAGAAATTGCCCTCGAATCGGCAGTCAACGGCTTTTTATTTTCCGTCGAAGTGGCTGACTTCCTCCTCGGACTGTCCCTGTTCAAGGCCCTGCGGCGCCTGGCCCACCGCTACATTGTCCGGGGGGTGCGCAACGCGCAGAAGTTGGGGCGCAGTATCCCGGGCCTGATCCGCAAAATCGGCGAAGACAAAAAAGCCTCCATCGTTCTCGCCAAACCCTCGATCCGCCCGCTGGACCCGGCCTGGGTCGATGTCGCAGAGTACCGACTGCCCCACTCGATCGACGCTCTTTTTGACGTCGAAGCGTTTGCCCAAACCCACCATTTTCGACTGTCGCGCGCGATGGGCGCGCTCAGTTTCATGGACAGTCGCAATCAGCATTTTGTCGCGATGATGGGCAACGACGGTCGCTATTACCTGTATGCGTCCCATGTGGAAGAAGGTGCGCGCTTTATCAAGCACCCGACGGGGAATAAGCCGGATTTCATGGTTGTGCCGGGCGATGCAAAAAGCTGGAAGCCACGCTTTGAGCGTACGACACGCGGGGGCGGGTCGGTGTTGGGCGTTCTCGGGGGGCGTACCGCCGAACAGCAAGTGCACGATGACCTGATCGCAGCGATGCGCATCTACTTCTCTGCTACCCATGGCGAAGCGATGCTCAAGGAGGTGACCGTGTCACAGAAACGTCGACTGCTGGACAACGCGCTGGAGCGCCTGAGTGTCGATGAGGCCACGTTTCGCCGTATTGTCTGGGGGCAGCGGGGGGTTCCCGCGCCGCGACTGCGCGAGACGTTATTGAACATTGAATTCGAAGCGAACCTTTATACACACCTGAACAAGACCACCTACTTCCTGTCCGGACAATTCACCCTTTCCAGCGAGGAGATGGAAAATCTGTTTATTAAAATCAAACGAATCGTTGGCCGGAACGACGACTTCTCAAAACACGTCGTGGCATCGATCAGTATTATCGACCACGATACCGGCGCCACTTTCGTCGGTTATGCGTTCACCCAGAAACAGCTGAACAGCCTGACCAAGTTCGATAATAAGTTTCACTTGTCCACCTGGCGGCAGGAAACCCTCGAGGCGTTTGTGAGAGAAAAAGGACGCACGAAGATCGTCCAGGACATCGCTACACAACACAACATCAGCTTTAACGAGGCCTTGAAGAAACTGCTCGAGGCCCAGAGTATCCAGGAAGCCTTGGAAACGTTCAGGATCGAACGGCGCCGTGAGTTTTTACTGAAGCTCGGCGTCGATTCATTTTCAGACGATTTCAAAAAAGCCGGCATTCCCTACATTGTCTTGTCCCACGGCGAAAGGACCGGAGCAGTCTCCAGTTTCAAGGCGGTGGACAGCGTGACGGTCGCGGAATTTGAAAGAACCATTCCCAAATTCTCAACGCCTTTGGAATTTCAACCCGCACACCCGCCACTTCCTCGCGGTGAAAGGCTGCCTCAAAGGCCACAAACCCCTGTGCCACCGAGCCCCGTCCCCCCCTCGGGCGACGGGGCGGCCCACATCGTCAGGTTCGACGAGCTGATGGAAACCCAACTGTCTCTGCTGCCAGCCAACGCCAAAAGCAAAATCGACGAAATCGTTCAGGACATTCAAGGAGGACGGGTCAGCGGCAAGAAAATCGGCAGCTACAGCTACGTGGATCTGCCGCAACTGGACCCAGGCGCCGGGCGCGGTCGATGGCGAGTGGCGCTCGAGAAAACCGGGAAAGACGGTGAGAAAGACGTGTACGTGCTCAGGGGCATCATCGACTATCACGGCAGCCGGCGTAAAACCTGGGGCCTGTAGGCAAACCGGGCCCCGTACGGAGCACACTAGGGGAGTTGCGCCTGCTCCTCGGGCGTCTTGATGAACACGCTGTACTTGGCGCCCTCCATCGCTTCGAACGCAATCAACTTGTCGACCAGCGGCAGGTTCAACACCTTGCCGGCGTTCAACAACAACATGCCGTTGTCGGCATTGAGGTTGCGGGCCAGGACCATGCCGGCCTCCAGTTCCCGAGTGGTGAGGACTTTTACCGTGGGGTCGCCCAGGGTCACGTCGCTCAGGAAGGTTGCGCAGGCCTGCACGAAATCTTCCACCAGGTCCGGATCGTAGAGGCGCCCGGCATATTTGCGGATAAACAGCAGGGCTTCATCGCTGTTCAAGTTGCGCTCGAGGATCAAGCCTTTCTGCAACTCGATGAAGTCCACCGCCAATTTCAACAGCCGTGAACCGGGAGGAATCGACTCGCCCTTGAGGTGGTCGGGAAAGCCCGTACCGTCCCAGCGCTCCTGATGATGGCGAATGATCCGCGCCGCGTCTTTCATCGGTTCAAGGGTCATCAACAGCGATTCACTCTGGGCCGGGTACTCGCGGTAGAGCGTGCGGTCGGTGCTGTGCAATTTGTCCGACGGCGACACCATCATGCTATCGGTCCAGCTCAGCTTGCCGATGTTGTACAGCGCGGCGGCCATGGTCAGGTCGCGGGTGCTGGCTTCATCCATGGCCTGGGCGGCGCAGTACACGCGGATCAGTTCGATCAGCGCACGGTTGGTCTGCTTGTCCCTGGGCAGGCGCAGGTTGGCCAACAGCGAAAACACCTCGGTGCCGGTCACGTAGCTGCGCTTGAGTTCTTCGTAGGCCAGGTCGAGCATGTCGGCGGTTTGCTGCAACTCGGCGGTGCGCGACGCGACGCGTTTTTCCAGGGTGGCATTGAGCGCCTTGAGCTGGTCGTTCTGCACCTGGGTCAGCCGTTCAAGCCGCTGATGCTCAAGCGCCTGCTGCAGGATCAGCTTGAGTTCATCGTCATTCCACGGCTTGGCGATATAACGGTGGATCTGCCCTTCGTTGATCGCCTTGATGATGGTCGGCACGTCAGCGTAGCCGGTCAGCAGGATACGACTGGTGGCCGGGTACAGCCGGTGGACTTCGGCCAGTAGCTGCGCGCCATCCATGCCGGGCATGCGCGCATCGCTCATGATCAGGTCGATGGGCTGTGCCGCCATGATCTCCAGGGCCTGGGCGCCGCTGCCGGCCAGCACCACATCGAAGGCTTGACTGCGCAACAGCCGGCGCAGGCTATTGAGAATCGACTCTTCATCATCGACCAGTAAAACAGTGGGTTTCTCATCCATGGTGACCGCGCCTTCAAATCAAACAAAATGGAGCTAAATTGAACCCTTGTGCCCGGCCAGCTTCCTTCGCCTGAGGCGCGGGGTTGATTTGACGCCAACTGGCCGTCGATATCAAGGGACCTCGACTATGCTGACAGAACAGGTTGGCGCCCCGCTCCGAGGCGAAATCAGGGAAGGAGTCGTTATGCAGTCAAACCCTTTGTCGTCACGGAACAGGCCATGACTGCTGATTCCGCCAGGGCCAACCGGCGCATTCTGATCGTCGATGATACGGCCTCGATCCATCAGGACTTCCGCAAGATTCTCTGCGCCGATGCCAATGGCGAGCCTTCGTTGGAGAACCTTGAGGAAGCGCTGTTCGGCACCGCCCCTAAAGTACGCCAGGCCTTCAAGCTGGACTCCGCCTACCAGGGTGAGGAAGCCCTGGAACTGGTCAACCGGGCCCTGGCCGCCAACGCGCCCTATGCCCTGGCGTTCATCGACATGCGCATGCCGCCGGGTTGGGATGGCCTGCAGACCATCGAACAGCTGTGGAACGTCGACCCCAACCTGCAGATCGCCCTGTGCACGGCTTATTCCGACTATTCCTTCGAAGCCATCGAGGCGCGACTGAAGTATAACGACCAGCTGCTGATCCTGAAAAAACCCTTCGACCACCTGGAAATCCGCCAGATGGCCAGCGCCCTGACCTGGAAATGGCAGCTTGCCCAGGATATCGCGCAGAAAGTGCTCGGCCTGGAGCGCACCATCGAAGAACGGGTGCAGGAATTGCTCAAGGTCTCGCACCTGCTGCAATACGACACCCTCACCGAATTGCCCAACAGTACCCTGCTGGGCGACCGGCTGACCCAGGCGATTGCCTTGGGCCGCCGGCATGACACGCAACTGGCGGTGATGTTTATCGGGCTGGACCGCTTCAAGCGCATCAATAATGCCTTGGGCTATCCGGTGGGCGACGAGGTGCTGCAACAAGTCAGCCAGAGCCTGGTGGCAGCCGTACGTGAGTCGGATTCGGTATTTCGCTACGGCTCGGACGAGTTTGTGGTCGTGCTCAACGATATCCAGCATCCCCAGCAAACCCAACATATTGCGCAAAAAATACTCACCGCCGTTAAAACCACCCGGCATGTGGCAGGGCACGACCTGAGCATTACCGCCAGCCTGGGCATCAGCATCTACCCCAATGACAGCGGGAATGCCGTGGAGCTGATCAAGCACGCTGAAACCGCCATGCACACCCGCAAGGAACAGGGCCCGGATGGTTTCAGCTTTTACACCGAAGACATGAACCTGCGCGCCCAATTCCAGCAAAACCTGGAAAGCGCGATTCGCCAGGCGCTGGAGCGCAACGAGTTTGTGCTGCACTACCAGCCGAAGCTGGACCTGAAATCCGGCAAAATCGTCGGCGCCGAAGCGTTGATCCGTTGGTATCAGCCACGCTCGGGCTGGATCAAGCCAAGCGACTTCATCCCCGTGGCCGAAGACAGTGGGCTGATTGTGCCCCTGACCCAATGGGTGCTGCGCCAGGCCTGCGAGCAGGTGCAGTCCTGGCGTGCAATGGGCCTGCCGCCATTATGTGTCTCGGTGAATATCTCACCCCTGGACTTCCGCCAACGCGACTTCGTCGACAAACTCGCCGCCGTGCTGAAGCAAACCGGCGTGCCGCCGTACTTGCTTGAACTGGAAATCACCGAAAGCGTGCTGATGCAAAATGTCGAAGAAACCGTCAAGACCCTGCACACCATCAAGGCCATGGGCGTGCGCCTGGCCCTGGACGACTTCGGCACCGGTTACTCCAGCCTCAGCTACCTGAGACGCTTCCCCATCGACGTGTTGAAGATCGACCAGTCCTTCGTGCGCGGCCTGAACGTAAATAACCAGGACGAGCAACTGATCAGCGCTATCATCGGCATGGGCAGGAGCCTGGAACTGACTATCATCGCCGAAGGGGTCGAAACCCTCGATCAGCTGAGTTTCCTGCAAGCCCAGCTGTGTGAAGAAGGCCAGGGCTTTTTATTCAGCAAGGCCGTGCCTGCCAAAGACTTTGCCCAGTTGCTGCAAGTGAGCTGCGCGACATTGATGCCCACCCCATAGCCCTATGCTTGCAAGGAGTGCTCGCTTGAGCGATGTCCCAACTTACCGTCTTGGCCTGATGTTCATGCTGGGCCTGGCGGCACCGCTGCTGGCCGCACCACTGGATGAAGCGCTCAAACCGCTGCCTGCGGTTCCCACGCTGGACCCGGCCAGGGTCGAGCTGGGTCGCCAGCTGTTCAACGAACCGCGCCTGTCGGTCAACGGCACCCTCTCGTGCGCCAGTTGCCATCGACTGGCGTCCGGCGGTGCCGACGACAAGCCGTTTTCCCTTGGCTTCGACGGCAAGCCGGTCGAGATCAACACGCCGTCGGTATTCAACGCCAGCCTGAACTTCAAGCAGTTCTGGAATGGCCGGGTGGATACCCTGGAAGCCCAGGTCGAACAGGTGGTGATCAGCCCGGTGGAAATGGGCAGTGACTGGAAAACCGTGGTGCAGAACCTGTCCGCCATGCCTGCCTACCAGACCGCGTTCAGCCAGGCCTACCCCGACGGCGTCACCGCCGCCAATGTGCAAAACGCACTGGCCACCTATGAACGCACCCTGCTGACACCCAACTCGCGATTCGACCAGTACCTGCTGGGCAACACCGAGATCCTCACGACCCAGGAAAAGTACGGCTACCAACGCTTCAAGGACTACGGCTGCATTGCTTGCCACCAGGGGGTCAATATCGGCGGCAACATGTTCCAGAAGTTCGGCGTGATGGGCGACTATTTCAAGGCACGGGGCAATCCGGTGGAGTCGGACCTTGGGCGCTACCTGCTGACCCAGGACGAAGAGGACCGCCATGTGTTCAAGGTGCCCAGCCTGCGCAATGTGGCCGTCACCGCCCCGTACTTTCACGACGCCTCGGCCAGGACCCTGGAAGAAGCGGTCGATGTGATGTTCAAGTATCAACTGGGGCGCAACCCTTCCCAGGAAGACAAGGACCTGATCATTCAATTCCTCAAGACCCTGACGGGCGAATGGGCGGGCAAACCACTATGATCCTGGCCAGACGCCGTACCAGCCAACTGCTGCTCGCCCTGATCACCGTGCTGCTGGCCTCGACGCTGGTCTTTCTGTACTTCAAGTCAGGCCGTGACCAGACAGCCAGTTACACTCACTCGCGGGACCTGATCCGGCAACTCCAGCAACTCAATGCCCAATGGGACAGTGAGGTGCTCAAGGCCCGGATCTCTATTACCCATAACTACGACCCCCTGGTCGCGCCACTGCTGGAAATGACCCGGCTGTGGACCGAGCTGAAAAGCCGCGGTTCCTACCACGAGGCCACAGACCAGCCCCGCTGGCAGGCCGATCAACAAGCCTATGAGGCGGCCATCCAGGAAAAGGCCCGGTTGGTGGACCAGTTCAAATCCCACAACGCGGTGCTGCGCAACTCGCTGGCCTTCCTCCCGACTGCCGAGGACGATATCCAGGCCCAATTCAACCGGGTGGACGATGAGGGCAAGGCGCAACTGCAAAGCGTGGCCACCGACACCTACGACCTGTTGCTCAGCAGCCTGGAGTTCGCCCAGGTCACCAGCGATGATCGAGCCGCCGACATTCTCGTCGGCCTGGGCAAGCTGGCCGTCAACAAAGAGTTGCTGCCTGTCGAGTTCCAGGCGCCGGTCGATATTCTCAGCAATCATATTTCGCTGATCCTGCGCGAACAGCCGTTGGTCAACAGCCTGCTTGAACGGATCGCGGCGGTGCCCGTGGCCGAACGCCTGGATGACCTGACCACCCATCTCAACCAGGACCAGCAGACGGCCGACCTGATCGACCACCAATACCACCGTTACCTGCTGATTTTCTCGACCTTGCTGGTGGTGCTGTTGCTCTACCTGGCCGTGCGCCTGTTGCGCAGTTTCGCCGAGATCAACCGGGTCAACCGCGCCTTGCAGGCGGCCAATGAAACCCTGGAGCAACGCGTGGAGCGGCGCACACAGCAACTCAAGGATGCCCAGAGTGAACTGATGGACAGCGCCCGCCAGGCCGGCATGGCCGAGATCGCCACCAACGTGCTGCACAACGTCGGCAATGTGCTCAACAGCGTGAACATTTCCGCCGACCTCGTCAGCCGCAAATTGCGTAGCAGCAAGGCCCTGGGCCTGGGTAAAGCCATGCAGTTGATCAACGAACGCCAGGCTGACCTGGGCACGTTCCTCACCGAAGATGAAAAGGGCAAACTGTTGCCCGGCTACTTGAACCAGTTGGTGGAAGCCATCGCCGCCGAACAGCAGGGCATGACCGAGGAACTGGCGCAGTTGAGCAAAAGCGTCGACCACATCAAGGACATCGTCGCCACTCAACAATCCTACGCCGGTGCGTCCACGCTGCTGGAGCCGGTCAACATCAGTGCCTTGATGGAAGATGCCTTGCGCATGAATGCCGGCGCCCTGAGCCGTCACCACGTCACGGTGGTCAAGGAGTACGCACGGGTGCCGGAAATCCTCGGGGATAAACACCGGCTGTTACTGATCATGGTCAACCTGATCAGCAACGCCAAGTACGCCATGTCCAACCTCACCGACCGGCCACGACAAATGACCCTGGTTGTCCAGCCGGGAGCCGATGACACCTTGCAGATCAGCGTGAAAGACGAGGGCGAAGGCATCCCCCCCGAGAATATGACCCGGATCTTCACCCACGGCTTCACCACCCGCAAGGAAGGCCACGGCTTCGGCCTGCACAGCTGCGCCCTGGCCGCCGTGGAAATGAACGGCCAGCTCAGCGCACACAGCGATGGGCCTGGCCTCGGTGCGGTGTTTACCTTGACGATTCCTCTCACTCTTGCCGGAAGCCCCCCATGAACCAGCCTCCCAACCGGCGCATCTTATTGATCGATGACACACCGTCGATTCATGACGACTTTCGCAAAATCCTGATGCCTGCCGTCGAATCCAACCAGGCGCTGGATGACATGGAGTCGGCCCTGTTCGGCGACACGGCCAAAGCCCAGGCCCAGGTGTTCGAGTTGCATTCGGCATACGGTGGAGAGGAAGGCCTGCAACTACTCATCACGGCCATGGCAAACAAACAACCCTACGCCCTGGCCTTTGTCGACATGCGTATGCCCCAGGGCTGGGATGGCGCAAAAACCATCGAGGAACTCTGGAAAGTCGCGCCCGACCTGCAGGTGGTGGTGTGCACCGCTTACTCGGACTATTCCTGGGAAGACCTGCTGGAGCGCCTGCACGCCCATGATCGCCTGCTGATCCTGAAAAAGCCCTTCGACAATATCGAAGTCCAGCAAATGGCCAACACCCTGGCCAATAAATGGGACATGGCCCGGCGTGCCTCCCTGCAAACCGCGCACCTGGAACAGTTGGTGGAACAGCGCACCCAAGCGTTGCAACTGGAGATCGACGAGCGCAAGCACCTGGAAAGCCAACTGGTGCAGTCGGAAAAACTCGCGTCGCTGGGGCAACTGGCGGCGGGCGTGGCCCATGAGATCAACAACCCGGTGGGGTTTATCTCCTCCAACCTCAGTACCCTGGATGGCTATTTCAACCAGCTGCAACAGATGCTGGATGCCTACCGGACGGTCGAGGATAGCCTCGCATCGGGAACACAGCGCGATCAACTCAAGGCGATGCGCGACGAGGTGGAACTGGACTTTCTCAAGGAAGACATTCCGATCCTGATCAGGGAATCCAAGGAAGGCATCAGCCGCGTGATACAGATCGTCAAGGACCTGAAGAACTTCTCCCGGGTGGACAACGACCAGACCTGGCAATTTGCCAACCTGCAACAGGGCATCGACTCCACGCTCAACATCGTCGCCAGCGAACTCAAGTACAAGGCCGATGTGGTCAAGCACTATGCCCCGCTACCGGAAATCGAGTGCCTGGCATCCCAGCTCAACCAGGTGGTGATGAACCTGGTGATCAATGCTGCGCAAGCCATGGGACCCGAGCGCGGCACCATCACCATCAGCAATGGTGTGGAAGGCGAGCATGTATGGCTGGAAGTGGCCGACAACGGCTGTGGGATTGCGCCTGAGAGCGTGCAGAAAATCTTCGACCCGTTCTTCACCACCAAACCGGTGGGTGAAGGCACAGGGCTGGGTCTGTCGCTGTCCTACGGCATCGTCAAGAAACACCGGGGCGATATTTCCGTCAGCAGCGAACCCGGCAAAGGTACGACGTTTCGGGTGGTGCTACCGATCCGGCAGACGGCGGCGTAGGACACGCCGCCGTCATGTTGCTCACGCCTCGACTTTTTTCGGGGTAGAGCCAAACGACGCGAACCGCTTGTTGAACCCGGCAATGCGGCCTTCGGCCTGGGTTTTGCGCTGTTGACCGGTGTAGATCGGGTGCGAGGCGCTGGACACGTCCAACGGAATATACGGGTAAGTGTTGCCGTCACTGTGTTTATGGGTGCGGTCGCTGTCGGCGGTGGAGCCGATCAGGAAAAACACGTCAGCGGCGGTGTCGTGGAACAGCACGGTGCGGTAATCAGGATGGATACCAGCTTTCATAAGACCTCCGGGGCGTTTGAGTGCATTCGATGCGTTATACAGTAACACACGTCACACACCCAAACGAGAACAGATTGCAATAAGCATATACCTGTCAGAACTCACAGTAGACGTTGTTGGTGACTAACCAGACACTCCAGGTAAGCGCGTTGCCTCGGAGCACACGTATGAAGCGTCGACTGCTGATCCTGCTGCTCACTTACCTACCCTTGGTCGCGATGGCTCAGGATGACGTGGTCGAGCACTTGCTGGCGCAGATGACCCTTGAAGAAAAAGTGGGCCAACTGACGCTGTTACACATAGTGGACACCCCTAACGGGGCCATCAACCATCTGCAAGGCCAGAAACACCTGGCGATGACTGATGTTGGCGCAGTGATAGGCGCCAGCGGTGCAGAAAAAACCCGTCAATTACAGCGTTTCGTGGTGGAAGGCTCGCGACTGCATATTCCTTTGCTGTTTTCTCTAGATGTCATTCATGGTTTTTGCACGATGTTCCCGGTCCCGCTTGCCGAAACCAGTGCCTGGGACCCTGATCTCACCCAGCGCACCGCGCATGCCGCCGCAGTGGAGGCGACGGCCAGTGGCGTGCATTGGACGTTCGCACCGATGATCGATATCACTCGCGACCCACGCTGGGGGCGAGTGGTGGAAGGTTCCGGCGAAGACCCCTTCTTGGGCTCGGCTATGGCCACGGCGCGAATCAAGGGTTTTCATGGAGACGGGCCGGCCAGTACGGCGTTCATGTTGGCCTCCGCGAAACATTTCGTGGCATACGGCGCCGCCGAAGCAGGACGCGACTATAACACCGTAGACTTGTCGCAACGAACGCTATGGGACGTCTACCTGCCACCCTTTCGGGCCGCCGTTCAGGCAAGCGTCGATGCCATCATGCCGGCTTTCAACGAACTTGAGGGGCTGCCAATGGCCAGCAACCAAGCACTGCTTGACGGTGTGCTGCGTCGGCGATGGGGGTTTTCGGGAATGATCGTCTCGGACTATGAGGCACTGGCGGAACTGATCACCCATGGCACTGCAGCGACACCCCTGGACGCGTCACGTCAAGCAATTGAGGCAGGCGTGGATGTAGAACTAGCCAACCAGTTTTTCAGGCTGACCCTGCCCTATCTGGTCAGTAACGGCCAAGTGCCGATGGCGACCGTGGACAACGCCGTACGCCGAGTACTCAAGGCCAAGCAACGGCTGGGCCTGTTCGATGATCCCTATCGCTACAGTGATACAACCCGGCAACGCTTGCTGTCCCAGACTCCGCAAGCCCGCGCACTTGCCCGAGAAGCCGCACAAAAGTCCATCGTGCTGCTGAAAAATGCCGATTCATTGCTGCCCTTGTCGAAAGATCTTCAAAATATTCTGGTCGTCGGCAGCCTCGCAACGGATGTCGCTGCCAGTCTGAAAACCTGTATGGCTGCGGAGCAACCCATTGGGGCGATCTCAATTCTGCAAGGCATACAGAACGCCACCTCCCCCGCCACTCGAGTGATCTACGTGCCCGGCGCTTCACCGTCAAGCCAGGACACCCGGGGTATTGCAGCGGCACAAAACGCTGCCCAAGACGCCGATGCAATCGTCGCAGTATTGGGTGAAACGTCAAACATGTCCGGCGAAGCCAACAGCCGCGCCAGCCTGGACCTGCCCGGCGCCCAGAATGCCCTCCTGCGGGCTCTCCTGGAAACCGGGAAGCCTGTGGTCGTTATCCTGGTGAATGGCCGCCCACTGGCACTGACCGACACTGTCGAGCAGGCGCCCGCAATCATCGAATCCTGGTTTCTGGGAACCGAAGCGGGCAACGCCGTGGCCGATGTACTGTTCGGCGACATAAACCCAAGCGGCAAACTGCCCATGACCTTCCCCCGCAGCGTGGGGCAGGTTCCCATCTACTATGCGCACAAAAACACCGGACGCCCGATTTTAGGCGAGGACGACAGTTGGAGCTCGCGTTACATCGATCAACCCTCGACCCCGTTATACCCTTTCGGTTTCGGTCTGAGCTATACCAGGTTCAGCTACGGCACGCCTCAATTGAGCAGCACGCGCCTCGGCTCCAGCCAGCCCTTGACTGTAACGACCAGCGTCACCAATAACGGTCCACGCGCAGGCGATGAAATTGTTCAGCTGTACCTGCGGGACGATGTCGCCAGCGTCACCCGCCCGGTACGCCAGTTACGCGGCTTTCGCAAAGTGCATTTGGCAGCCGGCCAAACCCGGGAAGTGGTTTTCACACTCGATGAAAATGACTTTGCAGTGCTGGATGCGGATTTTGAGCCAAGGGTGGAAGCCGGCACCTTCACCCTGTTCGTTGGGGGTGATTCAACCACCGACAACCAGGCCCACTTCGAAGTCACTGATAGCCGCAAGCTCTCTATATCGGGCCAGTCCGTCTCACCCAGCATGCCAAATTGAATATTCCCACAGGTTGTCTAGGGTTTCCTTACAGGCGCAGAATGCCGTACCGACCAAAAGAGTCTGAACCCAAGGAAACCGTATGAGCCTGTCGTTGTTAAGCCGTTACGCCTTCTTTGCCGTGTGCGTCCTGTTCACCCTTGCCAGCCTCCCTTTTATCGAACACGAATGGCTCTGGCCCATCACGGTGGTCACCGGCGTGTTGAGCCTGATCGGTCTGTTCGACCTGCTGCAAAGCCCCCACGCCGTGCGCCGCAACTACCCGATCCTGGGCAATATCCGTTACCTGGTGGAAGCCATCCGCCCGGAGATCCGCCAGTACCTGCTCGAATCCGACAGCGATGCCCTGCCCTTCTCCCGCGCCCAGCGCTCACTGGTCTACTCGCGGGCGAAGAACGAAACCGCCGACAAACCTTTCGGCACCCTGATCGACGTGTACCAGTCGGGTTTCGAATTCATCGGCCACTCCATGCGCCCGGCGCCGCTCAGCGACCCCAGCGCATTCCGCGTGATGGTCGGCGGCCCGCAGTGCACGCAGCCGTACTCGGCATCGGTGTTCAATATCTCAGCGATGAGCTTTGGCTCGCTGAGCGCCAACGCGATTCGCGCGTTGAACCAGGGCGCCAAGCTCGGCAACTTCGCCCACGACACCGGCGAAGGCAGCATCAGCCCTTACCACCGCGAAAACGGCGGCGACCTGACCTGGGAACTCGGCAGCGGTTACTTCGGTTGCCGCACCAGCGATGGCCGTTTCGACCCGGAACGCTTCGCCGTGCAGGCGCAGAACCCGCAAGTGCGCATGATCGAAATCAAGATGAGCCAGGGCGCCAAACCCGGCCACGGCGGGATCCTGCCCAAGCACAAGGTCACCCAGGAAATCGCCGACACGCGTGGCATCCTGATGGGCGAAGACTGCATCTCGCCGTCGCGTCACAGCGCGTTCTCCACACCGATCGAATTGATGCAGTTCATCGCGCAACTGCGTGAACTGTCCGGCGGCAAACCGGTAGGCTTCAAGTTCTGCCTGGGCCACCCGTGGGAATTCATGGGCATCGCCAAGGCCATGCTCGAAACCGGCATCCTCCCGGACTTTATCGTGGTCGACGGCAAGGAAGGCGGCACCGGCGCCGCGCCAGTGGAGTTCACCGACCATATCGGCGTGCCGCTGCGTGAAGGCCTGCTGTTCGTGCACAACACCCTGGTGGGCCTGAACCTGCGCGACAAGATCAAGCTCGGCGCCAGCGGCAAGATCGTCAGCGCGTTCGATATCGCCAGCGTACTGGCCATCGGCGCCGACTGGGCCAACTCGGCGCGCGGCTTCATGTTTGCCATTGGCTGCATTCAGTCCCAGTCGTGCCACACCAACAAATGCCCGACCGGCGTGGCGACTCAAGACCCGCTGCGCCAGCGCGCCCTGGTGGTGCCGGACAAGGCCCAGCGCGTGTTCAACTTCCACCGCAACACCCTCAAGGCCCTGGCGGAAATGCTCGCGGCGGCGGGCCTGGAGCATCCGTCGCAACTGTCGGCCAAGCACCTGGTGCGGCGCATGTCGGCGACCGAGATCAAGTTGTTCTCGCAGTTGCATGTATTCCTCAAGCCGGGCGAATTGTTGACCGGTGAGGTGAATGGCGAGTTCTATTCGCGGATGTGGCAGATGGCGCGGGCGGACAGCTTTGAACCCCACGAAGCCAGCGCCGCGTGATATCAAGATAACGACCCTCACCGCTGAACCGGACCACCGACGGCATCGTTGAAACAAGGAGATTCACATGCCGTTACTGGACTTTTCCGCCATCGCTGCGCAACTACCCGAGAGTTGGAAATCCAAGCGTCTGGGCCAGGTTGGCCGCGCGTGGATCAAGGTGTTGCGTATGGATGAGCAGGCGTACGAGGTAGAAACCCATGACTACAACGAAGGCTTACTGGTGATCGATGGCCTGTTGCGCCTGAGCATCGGCGACGACGAAATCAGGGTAGGCGCCGGCCAGATGTACCTCGTGGAAGCCGGTATCGCCCACGCAGTGCTCGCCGGCAGCCATGGCACACTGGTCATCATTGATGTCTAGAGACATTCAGTAATATCCAACCTTTGCAATTGCTTACAAATACCGCCAACCTGCGCCCGCCCGACGTGCGGCGTACGACAACGCCCACGCTCACCTGTCCTTGTTAAACCTGATATTCAAGAGCCCGTAGCCATGCCTGACGGACGCGACCCACGCATCGATTTTTTTCGGGGCCTGGCGTTGATCTTCATTTTCTGGGATCACGTCCCCCACAACCCTCTCGGCCAGATCACCTTGCGCAACGTCGGTTTCAGCGACGCGGCGGAGGTGTTCGTGTTCCTCGCCGGTTTTGCCGCCGTGCTCGCCTACGGCAAGATCCTGCAGCGCGACGGTTACTGGCTGGCCAGTTTGAAAATCCTGCGACGCACCTGGGTGCTGTACGTGGTGCATATCTTTTTGCTGGCGCTGCTGATGGGCATCGTGTTCTTCGCCAACAGCCATGTGGAAACCCGCGACCTGGTCGAGGAGATGGGCCTGACGCACTTCGTCACCCACCCCCAGCAGGCGCTGACCGACGAACTGCTGCTGCGCTTCAAGCCCAACCTGATGGACCCGCTGCCGCTGTATATTGTGCTGTTGGGCGGCCTGCCGCTGGTGCTGCCGATGATGATGCGCCGGGTCGAGGCCGTGGTGGCTGTGTCGCTGGCGATCTACTTGATGGCGCCCTGGATGGGCTGGAACCTGCGCGCGATTGCCGACGGCGTGTGGTACTTCAACCCGGTCACCTGGCAGTTGCTGTTCGTGCTTGGCGGCGCGGCGGCGGTGTACAGCCAGCGGCCGAAACCTGTGCAGGTACGCCCGTTGTCGCGCCAGCCGCTGTTTGTCGCATGTGCCCTGTATGTAGTGCTGGCTGCGGTGATCACCCTGTCGTGGCGCTGGCCGCACGTGCATGACGCCTGGATGCCGGCCTGGCTCAGTGATGGGCTGTACCCGATCAGCAAGACCGATTTGTCACCGGTGCGCCTCGTGCACTTCCTCGCCCTGGCCTACGTTACGGCGAAGCTGTTGCCCCACGTCGGCTGGACGCAGAACCGCGTTGCCACTGAGGTGTGCCGCATGGGCCGCTACTCCCTGGAAGTGTTTTGCCTTGGGGTCGTGCTGGCGCCCCTGGCAGACATGATCAACGCCTTGGCCCACGATGCCGTCGCCATGCAACTGGCGACCGCCGTGGCCGGTGCGCTGTTGATGGTCGGCCTGGCTATGTGGCTGGACATGCTCAAGCGCCTGGACTCGGCCCCCAAGCCCGCGCTACATAGGTAGCGCCCGGCAAAACCGGCAGGGTGATTCCATTTCCTTCCACTTAACCCGTGAAAGGAAATGGCCCATGCCAACCCATCAACTGCTCAACGGCCTGTCGGGCAACCTGCAATCGAGTGATGCCTGGGGCCGACAGCAAGCCCTGGAGCAGATCCGTGAGACCCTCACGCGCACACTGAACACCCTGAGCCCTGACCAGCAGCGCGATTATGTGCGGCTGCAACGCAATGCCCTCCAGGCCCTGAAAGCGGTAGAGACAGAAAACAACGCCCTGATCGGCACGTTCAAGACATGGGGGCAGGCCCAATTGCGCGCGCGCATCGGCAACCAGGACCCCAAGCGCGTCTTCCTGCACACGCGCTACCTGGAACAGGTGCAGCCGCCGATGCCCTGGGAACCGCGCACCAGTTCCACCAGCCTCTCCCGGGAACGGCGGCGTTTTCGCCGGGCATACGATGAATGGAAATACCGCTCCCATGTGTCCACCCTTTCGTTGTGGGACGCCGCGTGCCTGAACTTCGACTTCACCACGGGCACACCGCAACGCCAGGGCAGCACCTTCGTCGATGCCTCCTACTTCACGGGCAATGAAAACCCGGTGTTGACCGTTCAGGGTTTTGTCGAGATCGCCCGCGAGCTGGACCTGGGCGGGCAACTGCAACGCACGCTCGATGCAGCCCTGGGCCGGGACGGAAGACTGCAACAGTTGCTGCAGGACAGCGCCCGTGCCTGCCTGCTCTTCGAAGCGTTGGAAGCCTATCGCAACCGCGCCGTGACAGGCGTCACCCTTGAACTCTACCACCGCCTGACCCAGGCCATTGAGGGCAGTGGCGCGGCGCTGGAATTCGAAACACTTGGGATGAGCACCGGTATCACGCTGCTGCCGGCGGTGCCGTTCGTGCCTTCCGACGAGACCATCCCGGTGCCGCTGCTGCTGATCCGGGTGGGCAGCCTCGGGGTAGTGTCCTACTTCCCGTTCCGTCCCGGCGGTGCGCTGCACTATCACGTCGACAGCAACGCGGCCCACGCGCACTTCATGCAGCAACTCAAGGACAGCCACCGCCGACATGACCTGGGCTGGTTTGCACGACAACTGCCCGTGACCGAAATGACGGCGTTCAAGCGCCTCGACCAGCAGGAGCGACGCCCGGAGCACCTCAGCGCCCTCGCCGGCTTCCTGTACGACACGTTCCATCGCCTGTTCCCGGCCAAGACCCTGGACAGCCTGCGCTTCAGCCCAGACCCCAGGCACGGGCGTCCCGAAACCCTGGTGCAAGCCCTCACTTACCGTCACGTCCAACACTACCAGGCCAATCTTTCCACCCTGGCCACCAGCCGCTCGACCCGCGACTTGCAGGCCGTCATGGACGGCGCTGCCGCCATCGCCGACGAAATCCTGCAATTGCTGCTGACGCCCATGCCCGGCGGCGTCACCGGCCTGAACCGGGTGATGCAGGTGGTGGTATTCGGCAGCCTCACCTACAGCACGATCGTGGGTATCAATGAAGCCGCGAAGGGCCAGGCCATGGACTTTGCCGCCGCATTGGCGGACGTGATGGACCTGGCGATCAACGGTCTGTTGATCACCACCGCCGGGCGGGTGCATCGGCTACGCATCCAAGGTTTGCTGCAACGCCTGGGCAACCCGCAAAAGCTGATGCGCAACGACGACACCGGGGTGCTCTGGAAACCGGACATAGGCCCCTACGCCATTCTCGATCAGAACCTGCTCAATGGTCAGACGCCCAATGCCCAGGGCGTGTACCAGATCAACGGGCAGCAGTACGCCTGGTTGAAGTACGGTGAAGAGCGACGCGTCGTGGAAATCAGCCATGACGCCAAGACTCTCAGGTTCGTGCTCAAGCAGGACAACGGCAGCGATGCGGCGCCGCCGATCGTGTTCGACCCCGCCTTGCAAGCCTGGACCCTGGACTTGAGAAACGCCCATGACCTGTCCGACGTGCAACTGCTCGAGCGCATGCTGCCCAATGGCTCAAGCCCGGTGCCCAGGCTCGACATGGAACGCATGCTGCGCAGCATCTCCCCCAGCCGCGCCACCCTGGACAACGTCTGGGCCGGCGCGCCTGCCCCCGTCAACCTGACCGAAGGCGTCAGGCGCCTGCAGGTTGACCGGCTCATAGACCAGTTGATCAGCGACTTTCACCGCCGCGGCCACCTGCCGCCCCATGCCGATGGGGCGGTGCTGTGCCTGTTGCCTCACGTGCCCGGCTGGCCAGCAGATGCGTCCCTCCAGGTGCATGACGCCCAAGGCACGCTCATCGAAACCTATGCCGCCGCCGATACCCCACCGGCCACGGGCACCGTTATCAAGCTCAAGCGCCGCGACGATGGCACCTATATCGCCCTGGACGGTCCGGACACCACCGTCGTCTCCCAGGAGCCGTTGTTCGAGCTGATCCTTGAGCAACAGCCTTCCGGTTCGGTACTGGGCAAAGAAGGCAGCCCGCACTTGACCACGGCGCAACGCATCGCCCGCGTGCGCCTGCAAATCAGCGAGCTGGCCCAGGCCCGGCGGTTGGCGCTGTTCAGTGCGCTGTACCGCTACGCCGGCCAGGCCCGGCATGAAGTACCGGCCAGTGATCCCGCACGCCTCTTTACGCCACTGAAGGTCGCGCCTCCTTTGGTGGAGGTCACGCCTGTGCTGAAGACACTGCGCGAGCGATTCGCACCGTTGACCCCGGCAAACCTGGCGCAACTGCTCAACGACATGCCCTTGAGTGAGCCTGAGCAGGCGCGCTTGCTTCAGACCGGCAAATTGCCGCAGGCGCTGCACGAGCACCTGGAGCATCACCGGACCGCGCTGCGCATCGATGTGGCCATCGACGGCCTTTACCACCGCCGCGCATTCAATCCGGACACCGATCGATGGGCGCGGGAGTTCGCTGTCAGCCTGCTACGCGACGCCCTGGGACGACATTTCGTGGTCACCGATATGAGCAGCGGCGATCCCAGGCAACGTTACGAATCCAGCGGACCCGACGACACCACGGTGGAATTGCTGTTCTACGGCGAAGGTCGCTACGAAGCCTACGACATGCGTAACGGCGGGCCGATCCCGGTATCACCGGCTGTCGACAGTTTCTACCTGGCCATCGGCTCGGTGCTGCAACCCCACGAACGCTTGAAACTGGGTATGCAATCCGCTTCCGATGCCCAGGGGTTGCGCACCACCCTGGGTGACCTGATGAGCGCCCAGCGCGGCCCTAGCGGCTATGTCAGTCTGCTGGACCTTTCGTTGCACCAGTACGAGCAGAACGTGGTGCTGCCGGCACACTTGCAAGCGGGCGCCAATGGCTTGTATGACCTGGACGGGCAAACCCTGCTGCCGCTCTATGGCTCGTTGTATCCGGTTGTCTATGACAACAGCCTGCGCAAGTGGCGGCTCAAGCACCCGGAAAAAATCGGCGTCGACACGCCCACTCTGGAACACAACCGTCGAGGCGCATGGCGCTTGTCCACCGAGAACCCGATGATCTGGAGCGATCATCGCCTGCTCTACCGCCTGGGTGCCCAGGACTACAACGTGGACGAAACCACCGCCGCGCGCATCCTGAAAATCACCGATACGCCGGCACGGGCCCTGCGCGAGGTGCACAGCGCTCAACTGCCACCACCACCTTTGCTGGAAGACACCTGCAAACGCTTTCGCATCGAGCGCGACATTCTTCACTTTATCCAGGCGATGACCACCTATTCTGCCCAACAGAATGCGCGACCGTCCTTGCAACTGCAGCTCGCCAGCCACTTGCCTACCTGGCCGGACAGCCACAGCCTGGAGGTTGTCGACGACAACGGCCGCGTGATCAGCCAATACCGCTATCACCCCACCACCGAGAAAATACGCCTCACGGAGGCCGAAAGCCGCAGTCGCGAACCGTTGAAAAAGCTGGTGCAGAACGACGCCTTGACTCGCGCCTTGCTCGGCGAACTCCCGGCCACCCAGGAAGAACGCCTGTTCAAACTGGCCAAGACCATCGCCGAATATGCCTACCGCGAACGTGCGCAACTGTTCGACAACCTGTACGCCCAGAGCGAGCAGGGCGGCAACCGGCTGGAACAGCGCTTGAAATCCAGTTTCCCGCAACTGCCCCGTAGCGCGGTCAGGGCCATTCTCGACCAGGCCACGCCGCAGGAACTCAAGCAACTGCAGGACCATAGTCAGGTCGGCCTGCGCCTGGTCGAACAGGCCCGGCTCACCGCCGACGATATGCGCCTGAACCGCGCCTACGAAGGCCTTTACCTCAGGACCCTGGGCAACCCCGACAGCGAAAGGATCACTTTGCATCTGCTCAAGGAACTGCCCGGCTGGCCCCGGCAATTACGCCTGGACATCCACGACGGCAACGCCAGGGGCCGTCTGCTGGAGAGCGCCGGTCACCTCACCGGTATCGACCGACGCACCCTGGCGCGATTCAACGGCGGATTCCATGCCTATGACAAACAAGGCCGCTTGCTCAGCGACCCCGCCGAGGTCGGCAGCGACCTGTTGAGCGCCATCGCCCTGTTGCTGTCGGAAACCGAGTGCCGGACCCTGGGCATCGCCGACAGCGTTGACCTGTCCCCCCTGCGACACGCAATTGCCGAGCTGGCGTTGAACCAGCGCATTGCAATCAAGGGCCTGCTCGGCCTACGGCATATACCGCCGTGGCTGCAACCGCCGATGCAGGTGGACAGCTCGTTCATCGCCTATCCGTTCTCATTGAGAGGGCTATGGCCATTCGGCGGGGACCAGCCGGTGGACCTGGTCAGTAAAGTCCGCGAGCTTTACCCCAGTTTCAGCCACGCCAGGGCGCAAGAGTTGATCAACGGCCTGGGCATGAGCGAACCCGCCGCCCTGATCGAACTGCAACGCCGCAAAGCCGAGTATCAAGCCCTGCAGTTCGAATTGCAGCGCTGGATCGATACCCCCCAGGCCGTCGATGATCCGAACACCGATCCGGTCGGTTGGAACTACGGCGTGCGCAGGCAATTGGCCGACCGCATCCTACGGGCCTGGCGCCAGGAAACACGCGCAGCCTATGACGGCGATACGGGACTGTTCGACACTCACCAACTGGTGCTGCGCCTGGACGGCAACAGCTTGCCCGACGCTGATTTCATCTTGAGCAACCGTAGCTTCGAGCACATTGAATACCTGCGCATCGACGGCGACGCCTTCCCGCAGACCGGCAACGCCTTCCTCGGCAAATTCACCGGCCTGACCCATCTGAAAATCGACTGCATGCTCAATGAGCTGCCCGCCAGCCTGACGCAGATGACCCAGCTTGAGAACCTTGACCTGAGCGACAACACTATCGTGCTGACGGCCGAATCCCGCCAGCGACTGGCCGGTATGACGCGACTGGCCGAGCTCCACCTGGATGGCAACCCCCTGGGCCTGACCCCGGATGTCTCCCGAATGGCCCGCCTGCGCGTGCTCTCGTTGCGTCAGACCAACATTGATCAGTGGCCCATCGGCGCCGACACCCGCAGCAGCCTGCGCACCCTGTTGTTGCAGGAAAACCGCTTGACCACGGTACCTGACGCAGTGCTTTCCGACGTGCGCATGGGGCCGACCAACCGCAACACCATCCTGCATGACAACCCGTTGAGCGAAGCTACCCTGGCCAGGATTCGCGAATACCGTCATCGCACCGGCATCGTCATCGGTGGCGCATTGCCGGGGATCTTGCACCAACAGGCCATGTCCAGGGAATTCAGCCGCTGGCTGGCCGGTGTTCCTGTCGCACAGCACAGTGCACGGCAACAGTTATGGGAGCAATTGCAACACCACGAGGGGGCGAGGTCGGATGACGCGTTCCGGGTACTGCGCGACCTGGTCCAATCCTATGCCTACACCCACAGTCCGGCCAGCCAGCAAGTCCTGACCACCAGGGTCTGGCACCTGCTCGAGGCCATGGGCCAATCAACTGAGCTGCGCGAGCGAATTTTCCTGAATACCTATGTCGCCGGTACGTGCGGCGATGGCGCCATCCTCGCCTTCATCGATATGGAGATTCAGCACAAGGTCCACCAGGCCCGGTCCCAGGCTGGCAGCAACCAGGCCGACCGGGATCTGCTGGCGCTTGCCAAAAGCCTGTTCTACCTGCGCCAGGTGGACCAATTGGCCGATAGCCACATCCAGGGACTGCGTGACGCCGGGGTGGAGCCGGACGATGCGGAAATCAAGCTGTATTACCGGCTGCGTTTTCTGCCGCAATTCGAACTGCCGATCCAACGCGAAGAAATGCTGTATGCCGTCGAGGACTGGGTAGATGAAAGCGACATCGCCGCCGCCCGCCGCCACCTGGAAGGCTTGAGCAAGACCCAGGCGGCGCAGAACGCACTACTGATGGAGGAGTTCTGGATCGAGTACCTGGCCCGCAGTTACCCGGAGCCCTTCTCGACCATTGAGAACGTAGTGAGTCACCAATTGAACAGCCTGAACCTGGAGATCCCGGACAGACGCTCGGAAGCCTACCTGGAACGTCGGCAATCGCTGGTGGAGTTGCAGATCGCCGAACGTAATCGCCTGATACGCCAGTTGACCGAAGCGGCTCAACTGGCGCAGCGGGCCCATTGAGCGTCACGCCGAACGCGTGGCACCCTGTGCGGTGTCCAGCGGTTGCAGCTTGAACACGTAGAACAACACGGTCAGCAGCACCAGGAACGCCGGCCCCACATACAGCGCCACGCGGGTGTCCGGGAAGTACGCCATCAGGCCCACCACCAGCACCAGGAACGCCAGGGCCAGGTAGGAACTGACCGGGTACAGCCACATGCGGTATTTGAGCCCTGCCCGTTCGGCGGGGCTCAGGCCTTTGCGGAACTTGAGCTGGGCCAGCAGGATCATCAGCCAGGTCCAGATCGCACCGAAGGTGGCGATGGAGGTGACCCACACAAAGACTTTTTCCGGCACCAGGTAGTTGAGCAACACGCCTAGCAGCAAGGCAAAGATCGACAGCAGCAACGCCTTGCGCGGCACGCCGTTGCTGGAGGTCTGGCCGAACGTGGCCGGCGCCTGGCCGTTCTGCGCCAGGCTGTAGAGCATGCGCCCTGTGCTGAAGATGCCGCCGTTGCACGACGACAGCGCGGCGGTGATCACCACGAAGTTGATGATGCCCGCGGCGGTCTTGATACCGAGCCGTTCGAAGGTCATCACGAACGGGCTGCCCTGGGTGCCGATCTCGTTCCACGGATAGATCGACAGGATCACAAACAATGCGCCCACGTAGAACAACAGGATGCGCCAGAACACTGAGCCGATGGCGCTGGGAATGGTCTTTTGCGGGTTCTTCGCTTCACCGGCGGTGAGGCCGATCATCTCGACGCCCAGGTAGGCAAACATCACCATCTGCAATGACATCAACACGCCCTGCACGCCATTGGGCATGAAGCCGCCGTGGGCCCACAGGTTGGAAATCCCCAGGGCCACGCCGTCATTGCCGAAGCCGAAGGCGATGATGCCGACGCCGCCGATGACCATGGCAATGATGGTGACGATCTTGATCAGGGCGAACCAGAATTCGAACTCA
Source organism: Pseudomonas sp. DR208 (assembly GCF_019823005.1). Lineage (NCBI taxonomy): Bacteria > Pseudomonadati > Pseudomonadota > Gammaproteobacteria > Pseudomonadales > Pseudomonadaceae > Pseudomonas > Pseudomonas sp. DR208. The sequence continues at coordinate 1,490,051 of NZ_CP081944.1, read as the reverse complement.
CCGAACGCCTTGACCGCGATCAGGTTGATGGTGCCCATGCTGATCAACGCCGCCAGGGCCCAGATCCAGCGCGGCGTATCCGGGAACCAGACGCCCATGTACACCGCCACGGCGGTGATCTCCGCCACGCAGGTCACCAGCCACAGGAACCAGTAGTTCCAACCGGTGAGAAAGCCCGCCAGCGGGCCGAGGTAGTCTTGGGCATAGCGGCTGAAGGAGCCGGCTACCGGGTTGTGCACGGCCATTTCGCCGAGGGCGCGCATGATCACCAGGATCGCCAGGCCACCGATGATGTACGACAGCATGATCGCCGGGCCGGCCATTTCGATGGCCTTGGCCGAGCCGAGGAACAGGCCGACGCCGATGCAGGCGCCCAGCGCCATCAGGCGGATATGCCGTTCACCGAGTTCGCGTTTGAGCGGGCCGCCTTGAGCGGTCTCGCCATGGGGCAGTGGGTTGCCGACTGGCATAGGGTACAACCTCATTTTGTTATTGGATTGTCCGTCGAGTCTCCAGGGCGCGGGCCGGTAAGCCGGCACCCTTGCCGAGACCGGGGCCGCCTCATGGACGGGCCCTTCTTGCCAGGCAAGATCAGCGGGGCGTGCAGTATAAAAAGCCGGGAGCAGGGTCTTTCACTATAAAAGCGAGGCAATTTAGTGGAAGTGCCCGCTATCTTGCAATTTAACAGGAGCATCTGACCTGCATTGAGCGGCAAAACGTCGCGGCAGGCCCGCCCCCACAACCATCGGAAGGTTCTGACTCGAAAAACACATTTCCCTCACAAGCAGCGCCCAGCGACTACGCTTCAAGCAAGTCCGATCAATCTGCGTGAATGGATCAATCGACTATGGGCGCACTGTGGCAAACCGAATCGACCAAGGCTGCGAAACCACAAGGCAGTTCGGACCCAGCGCCTTTACCCGAAAGTAAACCCCGGCCGAGCCATGGGCGTCGCCTGTTCTGGTTGATCGTGCTGATGGCGCTGATCGCCCTGGGCTTTGCCGCCGCCAGGGAGATGCGCACCTCGCACCTGCAGGCCGAGGCACTCAGCCGGCTGGCCCGCGACCTGACTTATGACGTCAGGCCCGGCCCCAGCGATGCGATCGTTTACCCCGGCGCTGGCCCATTCGATCGTCGCCTGGGCTACAGCGACCTCGATACATTCCTGCCGCGCTTGCTCAAGCGCGGCTACGTGATCGAAGCCCAGGCGCGGTTTTCCCCCGCGTTGATGGACTACAGCGCCAAAGGGCTGTTCGTGCCCTACACGGAAAAAATCCAGGCGGGACTTTCCATCACCGATTGTCGCGCCGTGCCGCTGTATCGGTACGACTACCCGCAACAGTTGTACTCAAGCTTCACGGCTATCCCCTCACTGGTCGTGAACAGCCTGCTGTTCATCGAAAACCGCGACCTGCTCGACCCCGCGCAACCCCAGGCCAACCCCGCCGTGGACTGGCCACGCTTCGCCAAGGCAGCCTGGTCGCAAGTCGCCCGGCTGCTGCACCTGCCGGGCCAGAGTGCCGGCGGCAGTACCCTCGCCACCCAATTGGAGAAATATCGCCATTCGCCAGACGGGCTGACCGTATCGGGTGGGGAAAAGCTGCGACAGATGTTTTCCGCCGCCGTGCGCGCTTACCATGATGGGCCAGAGACCTTGCCGGCGCGGCAGGATATTGTGCGCGACTACCTCAACAGCGTGCCGCTGTCGGCGGTGCCGGGGCACGGTGAAGTGCACGGCATGGCCGAGGGATTGCGGGTGTGGTACGGCGCCGACTTCAACCAGGTCAACCAGGCATTGCGCGGCCCAGTGAATGCGCAGCAAGGCCTGGCGTTGCGTCAGGTGCTGTCGTTGATCATCGCGCAGCGTCGTCCTTCCCATTACCTCGCCAAAGGGCGGGACGAACTTGCCGACCTGACCGACAGCCATTTACGCCTACTGGCCCAGAATGGCGTGATCGGACCTGACTTGCTGAAGGTCGCCCTGGCGAGCAAGGTCACTTACCGCGACTGGGCACAACAACCCACGCTTCAACCGATAGAAACCAATAAAGGCATCAGTGTGGCCCGCAGCCGTTTGGCCGCATTACTGGACCGGCCGCTGTACGACCTCGACCGCCTGGACCTGTCCGCCACCACGACCCTGCAAGCGCAGTTGCAGGGCCAAGTCAGTGACTACCTCAAGCAACTCGCCGACCCCGAGTATGCACGCCAGATCGGCCTGATCGGCGAGCGCCTGCTCACTCCCGCCAGTACCGCCCAGGTGCGCTACAGTTTCACCCTGTTCGAACTGACCCCGGACGGTTCGCGGGTGCGGGTACAGACCGACAACACCGACCAGCCCTTCGACATCAACGACGGCAGCAAGCTGGAGCTGGGCTCCACCGCCAAGCTGCGGGTGCTCACCACTTACCTGCAAATCATCGCCGAGCTACACGCCAAGTACGCCGCGCAAGCGCCCGCCGCGCTGAAAAAAGTCGCCGTCGACGACCAGGACCGCCTGAGCCGCTGGGCCCTCGACTACCTGATCCAGGCCCCGGACAAATCCCTGGCCGTCATGCTCGACGCGGCGCTGGACCGCACCTACTCGGCCAGCCCCGGCGAGCGCTTCTTCACCGGCGGCGGCTTGCACAGCTTCCATAACTTTCGCAGCCAGGACAACGGCCGCAGCCCGACCCTGCGCGACGCCTTGCGCGAATCGATCAACCTGCCATTTATTCGGCTGATGCGCGACGTGGTGCGCTATGTCACCTATTCGGGCGAGAACAACAGCGCCGAGTTGCTCAAGGACGACAGCGACCCGCGCCGCCAGGAATACCTCGCCGGTTTCGCTGACCGAGAAGGCACCACCTTCCTGCGCAAGTTCTGGAAGAAGTACCAGAAGAAAGATACCCAGGCACGCCTCGACACTTTCCTCGACAGCCTGCGCCCCACGCCGATCCGCCTGGCCGCCGTGCACCGCTACCTGTTGCCCGACGCCAGCCAGGCGAGCTTCAACCTGTTCGTGCGCTCACACCTGGCCGGCATCAAGACCCACGAAAAACTCACCGACGAACGCCTGCAAAAACTCTACAAGGACTACGGCCCCGGCACCTACGACCTGCCCGACCAAGGCTATATCGCCAAGGTGCACCCGCTGGACCTGTGGTTGCTCGGCTACTTGCTCAACCATCCCGAGGCGACGTTCAGCGAGGTGGTCAAGGCCAGTCAGTTCGAACGCCAGGAGGTGTACAGCTGGTTGTTCAAGAGCCGCCACCAGAGTGCGCGGGACAGTCGCATCCGCACCATGTTGGAGATCGAGGCCTTCCTCGACATTCATCAGCGCTGGCAGGCCGTGGGCTACCCCTTCGATCACCTGGTGCCATCCCTGGCGACGGCGATCGGCAGCTCTGGCGATCGCCCGGCAGCCTTGGCGGAGCTGATGGGGATTATCCTCAACGATGGTGTGCGCCCCAGGGTGCTGCGTATCGACAGCCTGTTGTTTGCCGCCGGCACGCCTTACGAAACACGCGTCGTCAACGACCCGGCGCCGGGCAAGCAGGTGATCCCGGTCGAGGTCGCCAGAGCCCTGCGCGGCGCCTTGTCCCAGGTGGTGGATGCCGGCACCGCCAAACGCGTGGCCGGCAGTTTCAAGCTGGCCGACGGCACGCCACTGGCCATGGGCGGCAAGACCGGCACCGGCGACAATCGCATCGAAGCCATCGGTGCTGGCGGGCGGATCCTCAGTTCCAAGTCGATCAACCGCACGGCCACCTTTGTGTTCTACATCGGCGAACATCATTTCGGCACCCTGACCGCCTTTGTGCCGGGCGCCTCCGCTCAACAGTTCACGTTCACGTCGGCGCTGCCGGTGCAGGTGCTCAAAGGCATGGCACCGCTGCTCAATCCGTTATTACAACCGGGGAGTCCCACCATGTGCCTGGCCGCTACTCACTGATTCAAAGGCCACCGCGCGACATGCCTGGGCGAAACAGACATGTAGTGGTTATGTAGGCCCGTCATTCCCTCGGCGGCCAATAGTGTGGGCATTCGCATGCAGAGACCTGCTCTGTATGGATAACCTTATCGCTACAGGACACCCAGGCTATGCCTACACAACCCCAGACCTCTACCGAGGACCTGCTACGCCGCTTGCCTATCCGTATCACCGCCATCGAGCACCTGCTGGACGCCCAGCCGGACTTGGCGACCGTCATGGCCACCGAACTGCGCCAGGGATTAGCGAAACTGGCACCCGCCAACCCGCCGAATCCCGATACGGTTTATCTCAACGAGTACGAGATTCCCTCGCAGACAGAGCAAGGCAGCGCACCTCGCATTACCCGGACACGTAACCTGACACAGCTGCTGCAAGAAACGATTGCCACCCAAAACCTGCCGACCGAGCTGGCCAAAGAGCCGCAAACCGGTAGCGTCAGTCAAGCCGCCGGGTTCTATCCAACTGCCCATGGCACCGGACGTGACACCGAACTGGCCGCGTTGGAAATCTCGGCAGTCAGTCAGTTGATCAGCGACCTGCAACTCAACAGCCAGACGCTCTACGTGAACACACTCAAGACGTTCTGGTCGTCGCCCCACGCAAGCACCGGTGCCCTGAGCGTCCTGGCGGCCGTGAGTCAAAAGCAGCGTGAGGTATTTACGCTGGAGGCGGACCTGAAGCTGCATGATGCATGGCAACAGGTCGAAAAGGCCGAGCAGAATCTGAAGAAAGCGCCTGAAGATACTCAGGTTCAAGCGGCTGTGGCCACAGCCAAGTCACACCTGCAGGTGCTGATCGAAGGCCGGCAATTGATCGAAAACCGCGTACTCCATGAAACCAAGAACAACGCCACACCGCCGCTCACACTCAGTATTGCGCTGAACGCTACGAGCCCGCCTGACTGGACCACGACGCTCAACGGCTGCTTCGTGCTCACCGAGCAACTGCATGGGGCCAGACCGACCGTCCTGTATACCCCACAATGGGGGGGTGAATTTTTCGAGAATTTCTCGTCCATGGAAAATGCCTTGCGTCTACGCCTGGTGAGAAGCGCCGAAAGAGACCTGCTGTTCGCCAACATTGCCGCCAAGGAACACGCCCGCGCCAGGAACGTGTTACGCAATGAGCAGAAATTGACCTATGCGCCGATCACCGGGCAGGTATTCAGTGCGTGTCTGCACGCTCGGCGCATCCAGCAAGAGGCCGATATCGACCGGGCCTTCGATATGCCCCACACCACGTTCGAGACCCTGGCAGCCAGCGTACGCGCCACGCTGGCACTGCCGCTCAAGGGCAACCCGGGCTTGATCGCCCGCCTGCCTGTGCAGCCTGACTTGACACAGGCATCTCCCGTCCCGCTCACCCTGCCCGACACTGCGCAACAAACGCGTCTGATACAGCAGTGGAACTCGCTCAACCAACAGCTGGACCAGGTCCTGGAAAAGCACAAACATCCCTCGCTGGGCACTGTGCTGACGTCACTGCTCAAGGAGACCTTTGCACAATTGCCTGACGATACAGGGCTGGACAGCCTGTATGTCAACCGCTACCGCATCGACAGCAAGGGCGCACGCCATTTTGAATCTTCCCGCCCATTACTCGAGGCGGTGTGTGCCTTATTGCTTTGGGACAACACTGCAGTGGAAACGGATGAGGATCACGCCACTCAAGAAGATGACGCCAACCTGGTCGAGACCTTCGCCGAAAGTGTCTTTCGCAGCGCGACCGCGTTCAGCGAAACCGACCAACTGAACCAGACCGGCACACTGTCGGACCTGGCTCACAAGCTGAAAACACGATTGGCCGAACGGGTCACCACTTACTGGCGTACGCCAATGGCACCCGAGCTGGTCTGCCCACAGGTCCGGCTGATTGATATCCAGCGCCAAACCCTGGAGGTACAGGCACGCCTGCGCGTGGCCGACAATACCCTGAGCCCGCAGGCCAAATTGCTGATTGACCGTGTGCTGCGCTACCCGACTCAGGCGCGGCGCGAAGCGAGCTTCAGTCATGGCAACCGTCCCGGCGTCTATCAATTGACCGTAGCCACCGTCCGCAACGAAGTGGCGCGCATGGCCGGCAGCTTCGTCCTGACCTTCAATGACGGTTCCAGCCCGGTCACTCCTCATTGGCCCCAAGGGCACAAAAACCTGAGTACCCAAACAGCGGGCGTTGGCGCGGTAGTGTTATATACCCCGAACATGGGCTTTGAAGAGTGTGCATCCCTGCAAGCTCTGCATGACACACTCAAAGCCCGCATCAATGCCGGCGAAGACGCCGGCAGATTGTTTACCAGCGGCCTACCGCTGTTGGGTCAGCATGGAAAAACCGGATTGTGGGGCGATGACTTGAGTCGCATATTCGCGCCGATCGCAGACGATTTTGTGGCAGACAGCATCCAGGCCTTGCTCGACAAACAGCTCTCTGACATCGAAACCATTCTGGGCCTGACTGAGAATGGCTCGGACAGCGAAAAAAATGGCCGCGTGGAGCTGGCGGAACTGGTGGATATGGCCGGACCGTTCCTGGCGCGCAACCGGCTGCTGATAGAACACTGGCGGCCGGACTGGGAAAAGCGCTTGAGCGCGGCGGACCAGAAGGCTCTGCAAGATCAAGCCGACACCACCCTGGCCAAACAGGATGAACTGGCCAAACAATGGCAAGCGCTGATCCCCACATTGGCCGAGTATGCCAAGCAACAGGTACTGCCAAAAATTCGCGCCTTGCTGGTCGAAAAAGGCCAGGGCTATCCCGCGCAGGGCATCGACCCGGACAAAATAACAGTCGTCCGTACTACCCGAATAAGGATTTCATCCGGTGCCGGCTTTGGGTCTGTGCATGAAGAGGTCAAGAGCAGCAAGATGAGCCTGACCAACCTGCTGTTGAAAAACACCAAACCGTGGCAAATGGGCTTCAACTGGAAAGAAGGCGAGCTGTTGAATGCCGAACTGACCACCGCCCAGGGAGAATGGGTGCGCGATGCCAAGGGGACCATCATCACCTTGGAGAAAGAACGTCTTGAGCAGTGGCTCAAGGACCTGGATGTTGGCCAGCAGTACGAACAAAACGTGCTCGAAAAATACCTCGCCCCTCAGGCTACGACAGCCGAGGCCCAGGCCTTGAAACAAGCCTGGATCGCATGCCAGGCAGCTGTCCTGGACTACGCGGCCCTTGCGGCCCGGTTGAATCCTGATATCTACCGCAGCCAAATGCCCGGTGACTCCGGGCAAAAGAAAGCGGCCGCTTGGGTGGAGGCGGTGCTCGCCTCGCCATCCCCCGCGACACGGCCACGGGTCGACGGGCAGGCAGTGATCGCCAACGCGCTGATGTTCAACCCGGCCAGTAACGCGCCCGAAGGATTAGGCGGGCAGACCGTGAATGGCGTGCTGATTCTCTCCACTGACGCCGATGACATGCGGGTGCTGTATACCCCGAATGCACCCGACGGTGTGGAACTCAGGGAACTCGCCGACGAGGCCGAGCTGGTACAACTGATGCGAGGGCCGGCCTGGCTGGATTATCTTCGCGCACGCCTGCCCGCCGATACACGCTTGCTCAATCATCGTCTGGCCGCGCATCGAGGCGATGTATTGGTCGGGCTGTACCGGCAGAACTACCTGTACCTGCTGGACAAAGCCGACACTGAAAGCTTGACCAACGAAGAATTGGAGGCCCAGTCGACCCTCAACAAGGTACTGTTCGGCGTGGACGTAGCGCTGAGCGTGCTGGGCGGTTTCCCCTGGAGCGGCCAGTTGGCCTCTTCGGCCGCCAGGTTTGTCGGTCGGGTGGGGCGCACGACGGTCCATACCCTTCGCAGCCTTGGACAAACCGTGGCAGGGCTCGTCGTGCGTCGCGGGTCACGTGCGCAAACGCTGTTTGAAGTCGCAAGAGTCACCACTACGGTTGCCGGGGTAACGCGAACAACAGGCCTGGGTATCAAGCCGCTGTCCATGCTACTGCGGCCAGGGAGAAACACACTGCGTCCGGACCTGCTGAAATACCAGAACGACTTTCTGCAAGAAAGCGCCCGCCTGGTGGTGAAAGGCGGCATCCCGGCCGGTGCAGAACTGGCAGAAGGCACAGGCATCTATCGCGTCCCCGGTTCGCCCAGTACCTACCTGGTACGCAGCGTCGGCGCAAAGGGCAAAGAGCAGGTGTTCCGTATTCAGAATGCGTTCAACCTCTATGACAGCAATGGCTTGGTCGCGCCGGTACTCACACCCGCTGGAGGCGTGACCCCGTTTCGGTTGCGGCGCCTGCCGAACAAATTCTGGGAGCTGGACACCTGGCAACGCCTGCCCGGCGCCGGGCCAAAAACCGACAGTCAGCTCGCCCAAGCACTCAGGGAATGGGACGCATACGTCAAAGCCGATGCGGCGTCCTCCACCCCACAGGCCGCTCTGAACCCGGCTGTTTTTTTCACAAGTCGCAATATCCCGTTGAAAACATGGAACAAATTCGTCAGGTCAGGCGGCGAAATAACTAAACGAGGCTTGGCACGACTCAACCCTGAGGGCACTACACACCTGTCAGACGATCTGTTCATGAAATGGGTAAACATGGAGCAGACGACCAAAGAAGCGGCGGATGCATTTATAAAAACACATGGCATTCACCCAGATCGTTGGAGCGAGTTCGTCGCCTGGGGCAAGCTGAACAAAGTTGGCGAGGCCCGCAAGGCAAGACTGACGAGCCTATCCGGCGGTTATTTCACCCGGATCACCGACCAGCATTTTCAAGACTGGTATCAGTTGGCCCTTAAACCGGTAAACCAGAACGCAGACGCAGTCTGGAAATTCGCCATCGATCGTGGCATTCACCCGCCATCCTGGACGCAATACGTGAACGCCGACGGCACCTTCAACACGAATATTGGAACAGTCGCGGAGCGTGTCAACCGACTAGGCCTTGAGTTCCCCCTTGACTTGACGAAACCCGGTCCGTCCTTACCCCCCACCTGAATCGCACTCGGCTGCCACTGCAGGAGCCGGGCTCGCTCCTGCAGATTGTGGCTAAACCTCTGAATCCCAGATCACCGTGACGCTGCCTTCATGAGTACTGGCCTGTCCAGGCCGTAAAAGAAGGGATTTCCAATTGCCTGACCGATGTATGGGCACGGTGCTGGTGCCGCCCTGGCAACCCGGCAGCCAGACCCTGTGCCGGGCAACCACTGAACTCAGTCGAGGCTGAAAAACAGCCGGCGTGCCATGCCCAGCGAGAGCTTCCCGCGCTCAATCTCAGGGATGGGCTCGAACTTGCCGGTCTGCCCACGGCGAATACGCGCAAACATCGCGGCTTCGACCTCAGCCTGGTCCTCGCGGCCCAGGTATTCCTGCCCGGGTTGCTTGAGGTGAGCGGCCTCGTAAGCCTCATTCTGCCGCGTCTGCGTCTTGTAGTGGAAATGGGCAAAGCACAGCGCCCGGCCGGTGGCGACATCGGCAACCTTGTACACCTGCAGGTAATCGTTTTTGTGCTTCTTGAGCTTCACCCGCTCACCGCGACGGGTAATCTGCACTTCGCGGTGGCTATACAGGAACTCCAGCGTGTCCGGGGTGATCGGCCGCAGCTTGCTTGCGCGTATCCGTGCGTCCAGGCCGGCCGCCTCCAGGCTCGCCACTGCGGCACTTAAACGGCTGACCATGGCCTCGGCTTTAGCCTGTTGCACCACCGCTAACCGTGCGGTGTCAAGCATGCTCAATTTCTTGCGGATGTCCTCGGCCACCCATCGCCGACTGATAGCCTGTGACTCGAGCAGGTGCTGCAGGCTCGCCGGTTCATTGACGGATTCGATCATCTTCTCCACGTTCCGGATGGCTTTTTCGTCATTGGCCAGCAAGTCTTCGCCCTTCTCCATCAGGCTGCTCAGTTCACGATTGGGGCGCCGCCGCGAGGGGGGTGGCTGGGCATCCCACACCCCATCCTCGGCTTCGGTGAACGCTGCGATGACCGCACCCGAGGGGTCCTGCAGCTCGGCGGTTTCGCCGCCCGGCAGCCCTGGCGCTTCACTCAGTTGCGCCACATACAGGTCGCGATTTCGCGTGCGGATGATTTTCTTGCGCCGCGCCCCAGGTACCGGCGGGGCAGGCTTGGTCTTGGGTGCGGCCGGCACCTCCCCTTGTTGCAGCTCGTTCAACTGACGTTCGATGTGCAGATGCAGGTCTGTCAGTAACGCCTGGAGTTGTTGCAGGTACTCCACATTAAACTTGTCCGGCTCCATTGCCCGCCAGAATTCGATTTGATCGTCGGTTTGCGCGTACACCCGGTCAATGCTCTGCAACAAATCAATGCGTTCCTGGTCAGTGACCTGAAGGTGACGCAAGTCCGCCATGGAACGGTTAGCCCGGCGGGCTCGATTGATGGTTTCGCTCACGCTGTCAAAAAACCCGTCCTCCAGCGGTGGCCCCGCCACATCAATGGCAATGCCCCACAAGGTGGTAAATTGCAGGGCCTGCAGATCCTGGACCGACGGCCGTGCGGGCAAGGCTGCCGTGAGCGCCTCGGCCTTGGTGCGACCCTGCTTGGGAACTTGCCGTAGTTCGTCGAGGTAGCGATCCTCCAGGGTCCGCCAGCGAATGGCGTTTTCCTGAATCCTTGCCAGTTCACGCAGGCCCTGCCCAAGGGTTGAATGGGCCTGGCGATTGATGTCCGATTGGGCCTCATCCTCGGTTTCGTCCTCCAGTACCTTGAGCACCGGATCGAGCTGTGCGTTGGTCACGACCATGTGCTCGCGTGACAGGGAACCGAGCAGTTGCGTGCTCAGTATCACCGACTCCAGAGCCTCGCACAGTTCTTGCTCATAATGCGGACGCGGCGCCAGGTCACGCAATGCGCGCAGGCACTGCAATTCCCGCTGGGCATGACCCAGCGCTTTTTCAGCCTCCTGTTGATAGTGCCGGCTGGCTTCGATGCGACGTTGCTCGGCAATCGCGCCCACGGGCTGTTCGATGACGACGCGGGCGACCGCCATCGCACGGCGCGCGCGCGCCTGGGCCAGGCGTGCCTGTTGGTAATCTTCAGTCAGGGCATCCTTGAGTGTGCTCGCTGCCTGGCGTGCCTCCTGCAGCATCGAGTCGGCTGCGCCGCCACGCAGGTGCAGACCAAGATCGACGTCCCAACGCCCCTCACCGAGGTGCTTGAGCCATGGCCCCTGGACCTCACCGGTGGCGCTGACCACCCGCACCCGCCCCTGCTGGATCTGCACCCGGTAGACATGCCCACGCACCCGCGCCCGCCACTGCGGCGGCGTGGCGGAAGAGACCTTTACCAGGCCTTGCATGGGGCCGCTGGACTCGACAAGGTCCAGCGACTCGGCGGCGGGCGGCAGCATGAGGCTCAAGGCTGTCAACCGCGCCTGCATGGCCGGGGTCAAGGTATCCCGGGCATTGGCCCACCCCAGCGGCGCGCTGAACGCCACCGGCGCATCAACCCGCACTGGCGCGACAGCCACAGGTTCGGCACGTGCCAATGGCGCGAACGCCGGGTGTTCGAGGTCCAGGTGACGCTGCAAGTCATGGGGTGCGGCCTGATGCGCCAGCACCGCTACCAGGTTTACGAGCATGTCAGTGACTGCAGCTGCTCGCGCCTGCGGGTCGGTACTGCGCACGCTCTCAAGGTCATGTTGCACGCTATCTGCCAGTTGCAACATCCAGCCCGCCAGTGCCATCGGCCCGCGCAGGAATGGCAGCAGGTTGGTAAACAGCAACCAACCGATCGTCTTCAGACTGGCCCAACGCTGCTCGGCATTGGACTGGGACTGGCGGTCGGCCAACGCCACCAGCGCGTCGGCAGTGGCCATGAACACCTGCTGCGTCGGGTCACCGGGGGCCACGTGCTTGTGCAATTGCGCGGGCCCCGGCTTGGTGTAGACCGCAAACTCATCCGACGGTAGAAAATGGCGGATATGCGGCTCGCTGAAACCACCGTTGGCGTACACCGCCTGGCGCCGGGGCTCCATCCAGATGAGTGCCTGCTCTTGCAGCTCGCCCGGTGCCTTGATCGCCTCGAACAACGCTGCCAGGTTTTCATACTCTTGCAACATCGGGCTCAGCAGCGGCCGGTACAACAGGTGCGGCCCATCATCCCCGGCCTGTGGCCCGATGATGAACTGGTTGGCAACCACATCCGCAGCCTGATCGGGCGCAGCCTGGAACGCCAGCGGCCACAGGGCCATGGCTTTTCCGTCGAGCAGACGTTCCGCCGGGGTGGCTTGCAACGCGGCCTGCAGGCACAGGAACCCGCTGCGGGTCAGCCCCTGCAGCCCCCTGGCCTTGTATTCCAGGGCAAGCAGCGGCAATTGATTACGCAGTTGCCGGCTGAACAGACGCTGGCGGCGAGCGGCTTCAGTGGCATCGTCCACCAGCTTGCGTCTAAGCAACTGGGGATAGAACTGCCCGATATCAACCTGTTCGATGCAGGTGCCGAGCAGGCGGTAAGTCAGCCACGCCGGGGCGTTTTCGCCCTTGAGGGTGATTGCCCTGGGGGTATGGGGAAACCCGGCGAGATTTTCCAGGGCCAGTTGCACCAGGGTCACCGTGACCGGTTCGACTTCACCGGCGATGAAACCGCCCGGCACCGGTACGGCGGCGGCGATCACGCGATCAAACCTGATACTGATTTCGTGTGGTTTCAGTTCGGCCGTCGCTGGATGCTGCTTCAAACACGCCCGCAATTGCTCATCGGCGAATTGCTCAATGGACGGGATGCCGTCCAGATAGTCTTGCGCCCCGTCATCGTGCCCGATCAGCGCCCAGCCGCGCAGCAACTGTGCAAAGGCCGCGCTGTCGGTGGCATCGGCCTGGCTCAACCACAGCGGCAAGGCGGCGCGCAATCGCTGCTGATACGGACTCAGTTGCGCGACAAACCAGCCGAGGGGGTCAATGATAGCGTCCAGCAATTGCTGCAAGGTCAAGGGCGTACGCGGCACCAAGCGGTTGATACGGTCGATGTCGCGCAATTGACACTCCAGGAAGCTGGCCGCCAAGGCATCGAAAGGGTCACCCTCCACAGGCCGGACGAACCAGTGCGCAACCTGCCCGGTCGGCAACGGGTCCACCTGCCCCACTAGCAGCACCCCGATATCGTCCATGCGCTCGATGGGCGTTATCCCCGACGCCGGGCTGTAGAGCAGCAAGCATGAACCACCTTGCGGCAGCGTTCGGTCAAGCACCAGCCAGGGCAGTGTGCGCACCTGGTTTTGCTGCGACAGGTGCACGGTCTGCACCCGTAGCGTCGGGCTGTCCAGGCTCCATTGGCGGTCTGGCCGGTTCGGGCGCAACAGCGCCTTGGGAAACAGCTGCGCAACGCGCGCCTGGCTCATGCCGGGCGGCGTTTGTGCGTCGTAGAGCAACGCCAGCAACTCATCGGACAAATACCCCCAGCGCACCATGTCTACGGGCATTGCCTCGTGCCACCACGCCTGCAGCCGCTGGGCAAAAGCCTCCAGCAGCAAGGCGCCGCATTCATTGATCAACACCTCCAGCTCGGCGAGGCTCAGCCCGCCCGGCTCAAACACTTCGCGTACGCGTCGAACCACTTGGTGGCACGCTTCTACCAGCAACATCGGCCGCGCAGACGCCAGGCGCTCCACCAGCAACTGCGCCAATGAGACATAACGCCAAGCCCCCGCGCAGGGTGAGGCTTCTGGCGTCACGAGGTGCAGCGCTCCGGCGCGCTCATTACGCGCCGCAAAATGCTGGTCCAGATAGGCCTGGGCACTGTCCTGGGCCACCGCCAGCAATGACGGTGGGTCACTGAACAAGGTTTCGATCTGTTCGATATGGGCCTGGCGTCGGGCGCTGGCAGTCATGGTCATCCGGGTATCTCCGTCGAGTAAAGCCGCACACGCTAGCTCCTTGCTTGCGCCTTACCGACGTAGACAGTTACTACGCTTGCCTCACCTCACGCCCCCAGGCTTTGTGACCTAACCCGCGTTTTGTCTGATAACCCCGATCAGTTGTCATGCCCCGGACCAGTAGCTGTCCACCGCCAGTCGCCCCCGCCGGCGCTTGAGCCCACGCTTCAGATCTCGGAGTCCCAGACCACCGTGGCCGTGCCGGAATAAGTGGTGCCGCTGCCCTGCTCGAGCATCTGCGCGACTGCGTCGGCCTGGACTGCAAAGTGCAGGGTACTGGGTTTGCGGTCGATGTAACGATTGGGTTGGAAACGTTCGCTGCCGCTGCCGTCCAGGCGCAGAGGCAGGTGATTGACCGGGCGCCCGGCAGCGTCGCTCAAGCCTGCCGGTAACGTGACCGCAAGGTCCAGCGGCACCTGGTGCGTACCATTGCTTACGCTGCAGGTATTGCCCATCGGCACGCCGCATTCCAGGGTCATCTTGAAGTGGGTACTGGTCCACAGGTTGACGGTTTGGTCGCGGTACAGACGGGTCGGTTTGCGCCCGTTCTGCAGCCAGGCCTGCCAACCTCCCTGGGGCTCCAACTGCACGCGGTTGCCGCCGGGAGGCACTTCGACTTTGAAGATGTGGTCGACATCCAGCTCGAAATTAACCAGGAAGGTATTGTCGTTGGCCAGGGTGATGTCGCCAAAGTCGAAGTCCATGCCAGGGCCCACAGTGTAAAGCATCTGCCCATGGTAGGTTCCCGCTGGCATGCTCAGTGGGTTGGGGGTACGCAGTTCATAGGTAAAGTACAGGCTGGCGTAATAAAAAACAGGCAGATTAAACAAGGCCTGAGTGACGCAGGCTCCGGCGTATTCCGGCACTAGCCAGAGCCATTGAACCTGGTAACTGGTGCCATTGAGCACCCCCGTGGGCAGGCACGGTGCCGGCGCTTTATGCCAGCGACCACTGCTCCATAACGCTTCATAGCCGCCACCATTGGTGATCTGCATGACGTCCCCGCCATGACGGGCCCAACCGCCAATTCCCGAGATACGTACCTCAAGTTCGCCGGTATCACCTTTATCGTTGTTAACCGAGACGGTTCGCCATTCAGACGGTATCTTCAGGTAAACCCCCTGGCGCGGATCGTCATGGTTAGCGGCAACCGGCGCCCCCGTTATCACCCCCACGGGCAAGTTCAAACTGAACCAGCCCCTGGGATCACAATAATAAGCAAAATGCTGGCAGAACCCGGTGCTGGGGGTGACGTTGGTAAAACGGTTGACCATAGGGTTGCTGGGGTCGGGACGAAACTTGGCCCGAACCTCAGCGGTGCCGGCCTGGGCCGCACCCGATACCCACATTAGAATAAGGACGCAGGCCCAGTGCCTGGCGCGTAAAAAGGCCATCAGTTCACTCCTGGCGCAATGGCATCGAACACCATGTGCACCGTGCCGTAGTAGTTGCCCGGCGCGTACTCATCCGCCGGTTTGATCGCTGCGATTTCCAGGGCCACCCGCTTGCCCGGCGCGGCGTCGGCGCTGGACACTACCTCAGTGGACGCCAGCCCCAGCACCTGCTGGTTGAAAGTCACACGCAGGTCGATACGGTCTTTGCCGTTGTACAGAAATGGTTCGGCATCCAACCGCGCGCCAATCGAGCCGCTGATGTTTTTGACATCGAACTGCGCACGCAGCGGGCTCAGTTGCGCCGATATCGGGTTGTAGTCCAGTGTCTGCTCGCGATGCACCAGCATCGGGTCCACCGGCAGCACATAAAACTGGGCTGTGGGAATCTCCACGAACACCTCGAAGGTTTCCCGCTCTACCGCAGCCCGGGCCGAGGGCAACACGCAAATAGCACTGAGCGAGGCGAATGCCAGCGTCTTGAAGAGTGTGATCACCCCTTGACCTCCATCGGTTTTTTCTCGCTGCCTTCGATCAGGCTGAAGCGGTAGGAGCGGCCAGGCTCTTTATCGAATCCATAGGAACGACCGGCCATGATGTGGTGCTTGACCGTCGGCCGGCATTCCAGGGTATTGGCCGCCGAGCAGTCCTTGAATTCATCGACCACCACGACACTGTTGCCCTTGTTGACCAAGGTGTAGCGCTTGCCTTCGTCACGCACCTGGGTGTCAAACCGCACGTTGCTGGGGCGTACGAAAAATACCGTGCCGTAACCGGCCAGCACGCGTACGCCAGCGGCCAGGCTGTCTTTGTATTGCTTGCGCTCTTCTTCGGTGACGGCGAACTCGTCTTCGGTCTCGGGCACCACCGGTACGAAGCGCACGCGGAAGTAGCGTTCCTTGTCACGGTTGCCCATGAACAGCAGGCGCGTGCCCTGGGTGCCGTTGGCCGGTACGATCAGCCGCGCCGGGCTGGCCATCAGGCCATCGCGCGCAGCGGCCCCGGGCTGGTTCTGCAACGGTACTTCACGGTAGGAGCCATCGGCGTCGTAGATCATTTCCAGGATGTTGACCCTGACGAATGCCGTGGAGGTGCCGCCATTGAACACCCGTTTCATATAGGTGCTCTTACCCGCCTCCAGGTAGTCGTAGACCACGCCTACGTTGATCTGCGGGCCCGCCTGGGCCCCCAGGGAGAAAAGACATACGCATAACAACCAAAAACGTTTCATGCCACAACCTCATGTTTTGCAAGCGGCCAAACGCGGCCGTTTATCCAGGAACTATTCAACCCGCTGTTGCCGTCCCCAGGGTGGCCTCAGCCAGGGTGTCGGGGGTACAGCGCAGATCACCGATCATCAGCACATCGCTCTCCTGGCGCGCCTGGCTGGGGTCAAGGCGGAACTGGCAGAGCAACTGGTTGGCGTAGCGCACTTCCAGGGTGGGCGAGCTGGCGTTCATCTCCATGGAGAAGAACCCGTCGACCTCGCTGACACCGCGACTGGCGTGATTGATCACGTGGTGCCCCTTGAGCGGCCGGCCCTGGGCATCCAGCAGGCGACCGAGCACCGTGACGGTTTTCATCACGCTGATCTTGCGGTAGCCCACCCCGCCCTTGTTCAAGTGGTAGCTGGACCGCGCCGGCTGAATGTTGGCCGCTGGTGGATGGTTGCCCTCGAAGTCGAAACTCAGGGTGCTGTTCTTGTAGGCGGTGATGGGCACGAAGTTGCGCCCCGGCCGCAGGGTGCTGCTGCCGCCGGTAAGGTCATCGGCGCGCAGGGTGATGTCGTCCAGGTCGGTCTCCACATCCACGATCATCCCGGCGCCGTGGCCTTGGGGCTGGCTGCTCAGGGCAACTTTCTGCCCGCCCACCGCGACGGTACTGCTCAGGTTCAAGCCACCGGTGATCTTGTTGTTGAAGGAGGAACGCTGGGCAAAGGCATCGCCGTACAGCGCATCGGTCTGGAAGCTGGTGCGACCGGACAACCCGACGCCGTAAGTATCGGCAATCGCCGTGGCCGACACGCTTTGCAGCATGTGATCGTCCAGGGTGCGCTGGTAGGTCAGCGAGCCATTGTTGTCGCGGCTGCCATCACGGGCGGTGCGCGTGCCGAGGCTGGCGGACCATTGCTCGTTGGGCCCGCCCAGGGCCAGGCTGACGCTCACGTCGACGCCCACGTTGCGTTTGTCGCCGGTGCTGGAGGTGGCCGGGCGATCAAACACCGAAAAGCGCCAGTTGGCATCGCTGCCAAGAAGCTTGCCGCGCTGGTTCCAACCCAGGTCCAGGCCGACCCCTTCGACGTTGCCCTGGCTGTAGGACAGGCGCGAGTTGATCGAACTCTTGTTGCTCAATCGATGGTTGATCGACAGCGACGAGTTGCTGGTCTGGCCGATAAAGGCGGTCCGCGGCCGCAGCCGTGTGCCGTCGGGGAGGATCTCGTAGGTGCGGCGGGTGTCCAGCCAACTGCGGTTGTGGCTGAGTACCACGCTGCCGTGCCCGTAGCTGTAGAGGCCTTGCATATCCAGGCCGGTGCCATGGTCCTGGGTCTGGTAGACGTTGGCGTAGAGGCTGGTGCTGTTGGCCAGGGTCCAGTCGATGGACGTGCCGTATTGCATCTTCTCGCGCACTTTGCGCGTGGACAGGCCCAGGATTACCCGTGGATGGGCCAGGTAGTTGGCGCTGGCGCCGTAGGTCATGAACCCGGTGGCTTGTTCGTCCCAGTTACTGAGCAGCTTGGTTTCCCGACCGACGAAGGTGTTATAGCGCCAGCGTTCGTCGGCATTGCGCCAGTTGTTGGGTTTGTACACCAGTTCCTGGGTGGTGGCCGTGGTCAGCCCGTCTTCGATCAGGCGCACCTCTACTTCATAGATGCCCCCCGGCAGCGAGCGTGTGTCGAGGGTCTGCAACCCCGCCGCCACCGGCTGGCTATTGATCAACAGGCCATTACGGTAGATCTCTACCGACGCCTGGCGGCTGGCGGTGACGTAAATCGGGTACACGCTGGGCTTGGGGTTGTTGATCAGCAGGCTGTCGGAGCTGCCGTACATCAGGCCCACGGCGGTGTCGGGGTTGGCGCCGAATGAGCGGACCTGCCGCGTGAGGCCATCGGAGCCAGGGGTGAAGTAACCCAGGCGCAGGAAGTTGCCTTCCATTTCACGCTGGCTGTAAAGCTCATGCACGGCGTGGTACAGCGTGGTATCGGTGCCGCCGAAACGCGACAGTTGCAGGTTCAGTGCCTGGGTCCAATTGCCGACGCTGGCGCTGGCTTCCAGGCCATAACGGCCGCCCAACGCTTCATCCTGCCCACCATTGAGGTTCAATTGGTTATTGACGATCAGACCCAGGCTTCCGGCTTCCGGCTGGTCGTAATAACGCTTGGTCTGCGTGGTGCGCTCGACGTTCTCGGTGAGGATCGAGACCAATGAGTTTTCCAGGCTGTAGTGCATCGCCAGGAGTTGCTCTGGGCAACTTCTTTCGCAACTTCCAAGGGTCATTCCCTGTTGCAGGAGTTGCTGCCACTTGGCCCGTTCTGAAGCCGCGAAGGGACTATCGTTGGCGTCTGTGAATTCCAGCAAGGTAATACGGTCATTGCGATCCAGCACAATCATGGCCTCGCCGAGAAACTGTTGGTCCAGTTCCACGCGCACGGCCAAGGGCACGTCAAAAAAGTGCTCTTCGAAATCGTTTGGCAATCCCTTGGACTGTGACAGCAAACTGCCCGGCGTCGTGCCAGGCGCTGTCGGCGCGGCCAGGGCGCCGGCGCACATCAATAGCGCCAGCGCGCCCGCAATAGGCGTCTTCGAAAACATGAACGGAATACTCGTAAATACGCACAGTCAGGGCTGCTTGACAAGGTCGGCAGCCATTGCCGGCGACCGACCTTGGGTCAATGCCCGCGTGATCGTCGCGATCACGGGGCCAGGGGTGCTCCGCGTCGGTTACGGATTCGGCGTACGCGGCACGGCGTCGAAGATCACCGTGTAACTGGCGGTGTACAGGCCATTCTGGGTGTCTGTCGGCTTGGCCGGAGTGATCACCAGGTCGGCCTGGGTGCCCGGGGTGGATTGAGGGTCGTCCACCACTTCCTGCGGGGTGCCAGTCAGGGTGACGCCGTTGAAGGTGTTGGTCAGCGCAATGCTGTTGGAACCGTTGTACAGCGCTGCCGAAGACGGGCCGCCTTCGATGTAGGCATGCACCGAACCGTCGGTGTTTTTCACATCGAACGTGGCGCGCAGGGAACTCAGTTCACCGCTCACCGGGTTGTAGTTCATGGTTTCGTCTTTACCGAAGTTCGGGTCCCGTGGCTGCGCATGGAACTGCTTGGTCGGGATGTCGGCCTTGATGTTAATGGCGGTGCGCGCGTCATCGGCGGCAACGACCAGGGTTGAATTCAAGGCGACCGCGACCAGAGCGGCCGCGACGGAAAGTTGTTTCAACATAGCGATATACCTGTTGGCTAAAAACAATTTAGTGGAGTCATTAAAAACCTGCATTACGCAAACTTTTCAACAACTTGCATTGACGAACGTACCGTCTCGCCCTATGCCCAACCAGTATTCTCAAAATAAAAGCCCAAGTAAGCAGTCCGCTTCTCTACTTCATGTAGCCAAGACACACCTAGTAATATGGGAAAAAAGTGGCATTTTGCCAAAACTTTAAAATCAACTGTAAGAAACAGACTACTTGATAATAAACGAGAACAATTACGCACCGAACACGTTTGTAAGAACAGTATGACATGCGCATAAAAACTCCAACTCTCGCGTGCCGACAACGCGTGTAAGAGCACACCACTCACGACTTGAGTAATAGCTCTATTTATACAGAGTTGAATAACTCGAAACTTTCAGCCTGCTTGCCAAGCTCGTAATGCCTTGCGTGCCGTTGGTCGGGTGCGTTTGCCCTATCTATAAGATATATCTTACGTTGTATCTAAACACGACAGGAGAAGCGAAATGAGAGGACACCCTCACCACGACAGCCACGACGGCTTCGAAAAACGCGGCGGTCGCGAACGCGGTGGCCGCGGCCCGCGGGTCTTTGCCCCAGGCGATCTGAAATTGCTGCTGCCGGCGCTGATCGCCGAGCAGCCCTGCCACGGCTATGACCTGATCCGCCAGATCGAAAGCCTGTTCGACGGCGCCTACAGCCCCAGCCCCGGGGTGATCTACCCCACGCTGACCTTTCTTGAAGAAAGCGAGTTGATCAGCGGCGACACCGAAGGCGGGAAAAAACGCTACACAATCACCGACGCCGGTCGTCTCTTCTTAAGCGAGCAGACGGTTGCCCTCGACGGTATCCGTCTGCGCATGGACGTGAGCAAGCGCGCGCTGCGCGGCCAGGACCGACCGCCGGAAATCCACGAGGCGGTGCACAACCTGCGCCATGCCTTGCATTCGCACCACGGGCGCTGGAGCCCGGAAGAAATCGTGCGTGTCGCGGCGCTGCTCAACAGCACCGCCCAGGCCATTGTCGACGGGGAAAACCAATGAATACGCAAACCATCCATCGCGTTACCCACGAAATCAAACGTCGCCGCCTGCAGGTGCTGCGGGTGGTGGACATCACCCCGCGCATGCGTCGCATCACCCTGGGCGGGCCAGAATTGGCCGGGTTTGTCAGCCTGGGCAGTGACGATCACATCAAGCTGCTGTTCCCCCAGAACGCCGCCGAACAGGCCGCGCTGGAAAGCCCGACGTTCGCCATCAAGGGCGACGGGCCGCAACCGGCCATGCGCGACTACACGCCGCGGCGTTTCGACCTGAGCATCGGTGAGCTGGATATCGACTTCGTGCTGCATGGCGACGGCCCTGCGTCTACCTGGGCCGAGCAGGCGCAGGTTGGCCAACACCTGTACATCGGCGGGCCACGGGGCTCGATGATCGTGCCGGATATCTTCGACAGTTATCTGTTGATCGGCGATGAAACCGCCATCCCGGCCATCGCTCGCCGCCTGGAAGAGTTGCCGGCCGGGCGCACCGTGCTGGCCGTGATCGAGATCGCCAATACAGCCGAAAAGCAGGCGCTGCAAAGCGCGGCCGACGTCCAGGTGGTCTGGGTGATTCGCGGCCAGGACGACCTGCTCGACACCGTGCGCAAACTGACGCTGCCGAGTGGCTCGCTGTACAGCTTTGTCGCCACCGAAACCAAGCTGTCGCGCCAGGTGCGCCGCGTGCTGCTGGACACGCACCAGGTCAAGGAGGAGTTCCTCAAGGCCGTCGGTTACTGGCGCGCCGAAGGCAGCGACGAAGAATGAATCAGGGCTGGGGCTTGATGAGCTTGTCCAGCCCCACCACTGCCCCTGCTATCGCGACAAACCCCGCAAGAATGCCCCCCGCATTCACGAACACCTGTGGATAACCGAGGGTGCCCACATCAATGAACGGGTACTGATACTGCCCGAGCAAATCCCCCCGCAGCAGCACATAGGCGAAGTACACCAGCGGGTAAATCACCCAGCCGGCGATGTGCCTGAGGTGCAGGTTGCCCTTGGGCACGCACTGCCACCAGTAGATAAAAAACAGCACCGGCATTACGTCGTGCAGCAACTCGTCGGCAATGAACTGGAAGCCTTCGGGTTGCCACAGATGCCGCAGCAACAGGTTGTAAGCCAGGCCCACCACCAGGATGCTCACGGCGATCCCACTGCTGATGCCGGGCGCGAGGAAAAACCGCTTCGCGGGTGAATCGCGCCTCACCAGCGCATAGCTCAACACCACCACCGCGAGGGTGTTGGTGAGCACGGTGAAGAAACTGAAAAAATTGACCAGCCCGCCCATCAAGCTGGCGCCGGATTCCCAGCGCGAATAGAAAATCAGGTATTGCTGAATCACCAACCCCACCCAACCAGCAAGCGCCGCCGCAGCCACAAACCGCTTCATGGGATCAGTCCAGCGGGCGTTTGGTACGCATCAGTTTCACGTACAACCCTTCGACTTTTTCCCGCGCCCACGGGGTCTTGCGCAAGAACGTGAGGCTCGACTTGATGCTCGGGTCGCTCTTGAAGCAGCGCACGTCAATCCGTTCGGCCAGGCCGGCCCATTCGTAATGCTCCACCAGGGTGGTGAGGACGTGTTGCAGGGTCACGCCGTGGAGAGGGTCGTTGCTTGTCGCGGTCATGCCAGGCCTTTAGAAAAGAGAACACACAGCTGCGCACTTTAGCACGATCAAAAAAGTTCCCGTTTTCAGCAAAAAAGAGATGTTATATTGTAACTACAAATCTCAAATCTTTTCGTTGCTTTACAAAGGAATGCCCAATGCTCTTCTCTTCCCTATGGCGCCTGTCCCCGCTCGCCGCCGCCCTGCTGATCGGCTCCGAAGCCCATGCCCTGGAGCTGCAACCCCAAGTCATCACCGGCAACCCGCTGGGCAGCGAGCAGCTCGCCTCGCCGACCACCGTGCTGGAAGGCGATGACCTGACCCTGCAACAAAAGGGCAGCCTCGGCGAAACCCTGAACAAGCAGCCAGGCGTGTCGTCGTCGTACTTTGGCCCGGGCGCCAGCCGGCCGATCATCCGCGGGCAGGATGGCGACCGCATTCGCATCCTGCGCAATGGCGTGGGCGCGCTGGATGCGTCGTCGCTGTCCTACGACCACGCGGTGCCGCTGGACCCGGTCAACGTGGATCGCGTTGAAATCGTGCGCGGCCCGGCGGCGCTGTTGTACGGCGGCAGCGCCATCGGTGGCGTGGTCAACACCTTCGACAACCGCATCCCCACCGAAGCCATCGAAGGCATCCACGGTGCCGGTGAATTGCGCTACGGCGGCGCCGACACCACGCGCAGCAGCGCCGGCAAACTGGAGGCAGGTAACGGCACGTTCGCCTTGCACCTGGACGCCAACGCGCGGGAATTCAACGACCTGAAAATCCCCGGCCAGGCGCGCAGCCGCCACGCCCCGGCAACCGACGACGTCCCCGGCAAGAATGGCCGCCTGGGCAACAGCGACGGGCGCCAGGACGGCGGTGCCGTGGGCGGTTCCTACACCTGGGACGACGGCTATGCCGGGTTGTCCTACAGCAACTACGACGCCAACTACGGCTCCCCTGCCGAACAGGATGTGCGCATCCGCATGAAGCAGGATCACTACGCCTTCGCTTCGGAAATCCGCAACCTGCAGGGGCCGTTCACCTCGGTGAAACTCGACGCGGGCTACACCGACTACGAGCACCGCGAAATCGAAGGGGGCGAAACCGGTACGATCTTCAAGAACAAGGGGTATGAAGCCCGGGTAGAAGCCCGCCACCAGCCGCTTGGCCCGTTCGACGGCGTGGTGGGCGCGCAAGTGACCCGCAACGAGTTCTCCGCCCTCGGCGAAGAGGCCTTCGTGCCGCAGACCGACACCAACGCCGGCGCGCTGTTTATCCTCGAAGAAATGCAGGCCACCGAGCGCCTCAAACTCAGCCTCGGCGGGCGCCTGGAACACACCAGCGTCGACCCGGATGCCAAGGGCAACGCGCGTTTTGCCAATGCCGACAAATCCAATGACTTCACCGCCGGCAGCTTGTCTTCGGGTGCGGTCTACACCCTCACACCCGTGTGGTCCCTGGCCGCCACCCTGGGCTACACCGAGCGTGCACCGACCTTCTACGAGCTGTATGCCAACGGCGCCCACGTCGCCACCGGCACCTACGAGCTGGGCGATGCCAACCTGAAAAAAGAAAAAGCAGTGTCTAGCGACCTGGCGCTGCGCTTTGACAATGGCACCCACAAGGGCAGCTTCGGGGTGTTCTACAGTCGCTTCTCCAACTACATCGGGTTGTTGGGCAGCGGTCGCACGCTGAACGATGAAGGCGAAGAAGACGCGGGCGGCATCCCTGAGTACAAGTACTCTGGCGTGCGGGCACGCTTCGCCGGCTTTGAAGCCCAGGATCACTGGAAACTTGGCGAAAGCGCCTACGGTAAGTTCGCGCTGGAACTGTCGGGCGACTACACCCGTGCGACCAACCTCGACACCGGCGAAGCCCTGCCGCGTATCGCACCGTTGCGTTTGAACAGCGGCTTGCTGTGGGAACTGGACCGCTGGCAGGCACGTATCGATGTGGAACACGCGGCGGGCCAGGGTCGCGTGCCGGATAACGAAAGCAGCACCGATGGCTACACCACCCTCGGCGCCAGCATGGGTTATCACTTCAATATGGGTGGCAGCCAGTGGCTGGCGTTCGTGAACGGCGAGAACCTGACCAACCAGACCGTGCGCTATGCCAGCTCGATCCTGCGCGATATTGCCCCGGCGCCGGGTAGAAGTGTGCAGTTCGGCGTTCGAACTACCTTCTAAAAATTTTCCCCCCAGCCTGTAGCAACCCGCTTACTGTGGCGAGCGGGCTTGCCCCGCGTTGGGCTGCGCAGCAGCCCCAAAACCAGTCACTGAGTCTTTCTCAAAGAATGCGGTGAATTGACAGGGGGCTGCTTCGCAGCCCTACGCGGGGCAAGCCCGCTCGCCACAACAAGCCCGCTCGCCACAGGGCAGGGTTTCATGAAGCCAACGTTGCAGCGACTATCTGTCACTGTTACCAAATCTGAAATGATGCATCTTGCGATTTACGCTTTCTCTTGAAGCCCTCTCCCTTTATCCTTGCCGCAACAAACTGAAACGTTTCACGCCCCCCGGTCGACCTCATCTTGCTGATTATTCCCACCTGCAAAGACAGCGCTGTCTTACCCCGAGCTGCGCCTGGGGATAAATCGCCCGTCTGTGGATAACCCCACTTATCCCCAGAAAAACCGAATTAACGCTGAACCAAGCCCGTGCCGAATCGTCATCTACAGTGAAGCACGGGGTCACATAATTCCAACGTCACGGAGAAACACACTATGAGCACTGATGGTGCTTCGAGCCCAAGCCGCCTGCTGCCCAGGTTGCTAGGCGTCTTGCTGCTGATCATGGGCCTGGCCTTGCTGGCCGGGGGTATCAAGCTGACGATGCTCGGCGGGTCGCTGTACTACCTGCTGGCCGGTATCGGCATCACCCTGACCGGCATCCTGTTGCTGGCCACCCGCCGCGCCGCGCTGGGCCTGTACGCACTGGTGTTGTTCGCCAGTACCGTGTGGGCGCTGTGGGAAGTCGGCCTGGACTGGTGGCAGTTGGTGCCGCGCCTGGCGCTGCTGTTCGCCCTGGGTATCGTCATGCTGCTGCCGTGGTTCCGCCGTCCGTTGCTGCGCGGCCAACCTGCCCCACTGGGCACTGGCGCGCTGAGCGTCGCCGTGGTGTTGGCAGGTGCTACCGCCCTGGCCAGCCAGTTCACCAACCCGGGTGAGATGGTCAAGACCGGCCAACTGGACCGCGACGCGGTGCCAGGCATGGCCAGCGCTGCGCCGTCCCAGGCCGATGGCGACTGGAACTCCTACGGCCGTTCGGCCTACGGTGACCGTTACTCGCCGCTGGCGCAGATCACCCCGGAAAACGCCCACAAGTTGGTGCCAGCGTGGACCTACCGCACCGGTGACATCCCTGGCCCGAATGATCCAGGCGAGACAACCGCGGAAAACACCCCGCTGAAAGTCAACGGCATGCTCTACGTGTGCACCCCGCACAGCCAGGTAATTGCCCTCGACCCGGACACCGGCAAGGAAATCTGGCGCTTCGATCCGAAGATCAGCAGCCAGGGGGCCGAGAACTTCAAGGGCTGGGCGCACATGACCTGCCGTGGCGTGTCGTATCACGATGACGCCGTGTACGCTTCCGAGCAAAGCCCGACCGGCAGCGCCAGCCCGGCCGCCGCACCGAACGCCTGCCCGAAACGCATCTTCGTGCCAACCGCCGACACTCGCCTGATCGCCCTCAACGCCGACACCGGCAAGATGTGCGAAGACTTCGGCGACAAAGGCCAGGTCGACCTGCGTGCCAACATCGGCAGCTTCGCCCCAGGCGGTTACTACTCCACCTCGCCACCGGCCGTCACCAAGAACCTGGTGGTGATCGGCGGCCACGTCACCGACAACGTCTCCACCGACGAGCCCAGCGGCGTGATCCGCGCGTTCGACGTGCACACCGGCAAGCTAGTGTGGAACTGGGACAGTGGCAACCCGGACGACACCACCCCGTTGGCCGAAGGCAAGACGTACACCCGCAACTCGCCGAACATGTGGTCCATGTTCGCCGTGGATGAAAAACTCGGCATGCTGTACCTGCCGATGGGCAACCAGATGCCCGACCAATACGGCGGCGACCGTACCGAAGACTCGGAAAAATACAGCGCCGGCCTGACCGCCCTGGACATCGACAGCGGCCATGTGAAGTGGACCTTCCAGTTCACTCACCATGACCTGTGGGACATGGACGTAGGCGGCCAGCCGTCGCTGATCGACATCAAGACCGAAGCCGGCGTGAAGCAGGCGGTGATGGCGTCGACCAAGCAAGGCAGCATCTACGTGCTGGACCGCGCCACCGGCCAACCCGTGGTGCCGATCCACGAAGTGGCCGTGCCGCAAGGCGCCGTCGCGGGCGACCACACCTCGCCAACCCAGCCGAAGTCGGACCTGAACTTCATGCCGCCGCCGCTCAAAGAGCGTGACATGTGGGGCGTGACACCGTTCGACCAACTGCTGTGCCGCATCGATTTCAAATCCATGCGCTACGACGGTGCGTTCACCCCGCCTTCACTGCAAGGTTCGATCGTGTACCCGGGCAACTTCGGCGTGTTTGACTGGGGTGGCATTTCCGTCGACCCGGTGCGCCAGATTGCCTTCGTCAACCCGAGCTACATGGCGTTCAAGTCCAAGCTGATCCCGGCGGCCGACATCGCCAAGCAAGGCCCGCGCGTCAGCGAAACCGAAGGCGTGCAGCCGAACAAAGGCGCGCCGTACGGCGTGATCCTCGAAGCCCTGCTGTCGCCAATGGGCCTGCCGTGCCAGGCACCGGCATGGGGTTATGTGGCCGCGGTCGACCTGACCACCCACAAAACCATCTGGATGCACAAGAACGGCACCGTGCGTGACAGCTCGCCGGTTCCGGTCCCGCTGACCATGGGCGTGCCTAGCCTGGGTGGCACCTTCACCACCGCCGGTGGCGTCGCATTCCTCAGCGGCACCCTCGACCAGTACCTGCGTGCCTACGACGTGAAAAACGGCAAGCAACTGTGGGAAGGTCGCCTGCCAGCCGGCGCGCAGACCACCCCGATGACCTACACCGGCAAGGATGGCAAGCAGTACGTGCTGGTCATGGCCGGCGGTCACGGTTCACTGGGCACCAAGCAGGGTGACTATGTGATGGCGTTCAAACTGCCGGAATAAGCGACACCGGCAACAGAACTGTCACTGTGGGAGGGGGGCAAGCCCCCTCCCACATTTTTTATCAGTGTTCTATGACTTCACCGCGCATCACCACCAACCGCGCAATCAAGCGGTTCTGCACCGGCACCGCAATTCCCTCGCTGTCCATCGCCTTGATCAAGTCCTCCACCAACGCATTGAAATCACTGCGGCTCACATTCTGGCCCTTGTGACTCTCGGCCATGCTGTCACCGGTGTAGGTGCACGGCCCACCCGCCTCCACACAGAACTGCTCGATCAGCTTGTTGCGCAGGCGCTGGATATCAATGCGCCGGAAGCGCTCGACGATACGATCATCCCGGGCGATGTTGAGCAACATGCCCTCCACGATCCGCGTGATGCCGGGCATGGCGCCGAGGTCGCGATAGAGGCTGTCGTCCTTGGGCGGTTGCTGCGCGCAGGCGCTGAGCAGCAGGACGAAAACCAGCGGTAAACAGCGCATCAGAAACTCCCCTGCACGGACAAATACGTGCCGTTCTGGTGGTCCAGCGTGGCAATTTCGCCAAGCCGTGCATAAGCCAATACAAACGACACATGCTTGTTGGGGAAGTACCCCACGAACAGATCCGCCCAATCACTTTCGCCGGCAAACGACAGGTTGTCGGGCTTCTCACGGTACTCCACGCCCACCGCCCAACGCGGGTTGAGCAGCAACGCCAGCGAGCCTTCCTTGAGCAGGCTGCGGCTGTCGCGGCGGTCGCCGCCAAAGCCGAGCAAGCCGGTTTCATTGGCCCGACTGTAGCGCAGGCTGCCGTTGACCAGCACGTTGTAGCCAAACGCGGCGCCCATGAACAGGCGGCTGGCGGCCAGGTAGCCTTCGACATCGCTGTCGCGCCTGGCGCCCACCAGGCTGGGGATATCAAAGTTCGTCTGGTGCTTGTATTCCAGGCCCAGGGAAACCTGGGGCAGCGCGTCGTAGATCACATCACCGAACAGGCGCACCTTGAGGCCAAGCACGTCCTGGCCCAGGTTGTCCTCGGGCAGTTTGAGCTTATGCACCAGGCTGCCGAGGTCAAAGCGCTGGCGGGCGAAAGACACCTCGATGCGGTTGTCGTAGGCCAGCGCCAGCCCGGCCACGTCCAGCCGATAATCCGGCAGGTTGACCGTGGTCGCGAACGCCGTGGCCCCCCATTCGTGCTGTTCGCCGTATCCGGCCAGCACTGCCCAGGGTGTGATCCCACCGCCCGCCGCACCTTCGATACTGCTGGCGCCGCCGGTAGCGATCAGGCGGCCGTTGTCGGCCAGTGCCGTTTGCAGGGCCAGTGCGCCAAGGCAACCGATCAGGAAAGAAAAACGCACGGTCATGTCACTCAATGAACCAGGGACGTTTGCGCACTGAGCGGCAAGGCCATCCAGGCTTCGAAGGCGTCGGCACTCAACGGCCGGCTGATCAGGTAACCCTGGGCCGTGTCGCAGTGCCAGCGCTCCAGCAGGCGCAGGCTGTGGGCGTATTCGACGCCCTCGGCAACGACCTTGAGGCCCAGGTTGTGGCTCATCTCGATGGTGGAGCGCACGATCACTGCGTCTTCACTGGTTTCATCGAGGTTGCGCACAAAGGATTGGTCGATCTTCAACTCCTGCACCGGCAGGCGCTTGAGGTGCGCCAGTGACGAATAGCCGGTGCCGAAATCGTCCACCGACAGGCCGATACCGCAATCGCGCAGCAAGTTGAGCACCTTGAGGGCTTTTTCCGGCTCACGCATCACCGCGCTTTCGGTGATTTCAAACAGCAGTTGTTCGGCCGGCAAACCATAGCGACACAGCAATGCCGAGACCCGGTGGGCCAGCTCATCGCCGAGCAGATCGTCCGCCGAGATGTTCAGCGACAGTTGCAAGGACAGGCCGCGCCGGTTCCATTCGCACAACTGGCGAATGCCCTGCTCGATCACCCATTGGGTCAGCAACTGGATACTGCCCGAGCGTTCGGCCAGCGGGATGAATTCCCCCGGCGAGACCATGCCGAACTGCGGATGCTGCCAGCGCAACAGCGCTTCGGCCTGACGCACATGGCCCTGGCGGATATCCAGCTTGGGCTGGTAGTGCAGCAACAGTTGACCCTGGTTGGCCGCGTGGCGCAGGTCACGGATCAGGGTAATCTGGCGGCGGTGCGCCAGGTCGCGGCCCTGCTCATAGATTTGCAGGCGGCCGGGCATTTGCGCGGCGTCCTTCATGGCGATGGCCGCGCGTTCCAGCAAGGTGTGCGGGCTTTCACCATCAACCGGGTACACCGCGATGCCCAGGCGACAATCCAGCGCCAGGTCATGGCCGTTGATGCGCTGGGGACGCAGCAGCAGCTGTTGCAGTTTGTCGGCCATGCCCACCGCTTCGTCGCTGCCCGCACCTTCGAGCAGCAGCAGGAATTCGTCGGCGATCAGGTGCGCCACGGTATCGCCGGGGCGCAACGCCGCTTGCAGACGCTGGCTGACCGTGATCAGCAGTTGGTCCACCGCTTCGGGGCCTGCGGTTTCGCTGGCGGCGCGCAGGTTGTCGATGCCCAGGTAGATCAGGGCCACCGGGCGTTGCAGGGCAATCGAACTGCCCAGGCGTTCCATGGCCAGCGCACGGTTCGGCAGGCCGGTGACGCGATCATGCAAGGCATTGTGCGCCAGCTGTTGTTCGCGCTCGGCAATGCCGTTTTGCATCGCGTTGACCGCCAGGGCCAGGCGCCCCAGTTCATCACTGCGCGCCAGCACCACCGGGGTCTGATAGTCGCCGCTGCCGATGCGTTCGGCCGCCTGCGCCAAGGCCTGCACCGGACGCGACACCGTGCGCGCCAGCAGCAAGGCACCGATCAATGAAGCGATCAGCGCGACCAGGGCAATCCCGAGAATCTTTTCATCCAATGGCACAAAGGCCTGCATCGCCGCATCCAGCGGGCTTTGCAGCAGGGCCAGGACTTTGCCGTTTTCATCACTGGCCAATACCAGCGATTGACTGAGGAAGCGGTGCTCAAGGTGAGCGGTGGTGGACACGCCACGCCGCGTCGAGTCGCCCAGCATCAGCGCGCTGATGCTCTGGCGCAGTGCTTGCGGCTGGGTACTGACCAGCTCGCCGGGGCGGTCATGATCAATCGCCAGGAACGAGACTTCCAGGTTGCTCAGCGAACGCAGCTCATCGGCAAATGCCGCGTCCATGCTGAACCCCATTACCACCCGCGCGATAGGCAACGGCGCCAGCACCGAAGCTTCTACCAACAGATGCGGCTCGCCCTGCAACGGCACCACCAGCATCGCCTGACGATTGCGCCGGGCTTCGCGCAGGGCCTGGTCGTAGCGAAAGGTCGAGCCCTCCGGAACGTCCTCCAGGGTGCTGGCCAGGACTTTTCCGTCCATGCCCAGCAGGATCATGTCGCTGGCGTTGATGCGCTTGCCGTGGTTGAGCAGCACCGAGCGCAGGGTTGCCGAATCGCCACTGGCGACCGCATCGCGAAAACCGAAGTCGGCCGCCAACAACTGCACACCATCGGCCAGGCGCCGACCGCGTGTGTCGAGCAAGCGCTCGAACACCCGCGTGCCCACGTCCAGCTGGGCCAGGGCCTGGCCGTGGACCGCCGAGCGGGTGGCGGCCTTGACGCTGAAATACAGCGCGCCGATCACCACCAGTGACAGCACGATCAACACGCAGGCGACCCGCGCCTGGAAGCTACTGCGCAGTTTCATGGGCGGCTCGATTGAAGGCATCGCCAAAGGCGCTGGGCGGCGGCGGCAAATCCGCCGGTGCGGGCTCCAGGCTCAACGTCACACGGTGGCTGAGCCCGGCAGCAGGAATGTGCAAGGTGCCGCCATCCAACGGCTGCATATCTGCCAGTTGCGGATGCCACACGGTGAGGTGGTAGTCACCGGCCGGCAACTGTTCCAGGCGCACGCGGCCCTGGGCATCGCTGACGCCGAAACGCGGGTCATCGGTGACGTAGATATAGCCGAGCATCCAGTCATGGATATTGCAGCCCAGCACCACCACGCCGGGCCTGTCGAACAGCAGCGGGTCAGTGGGCGTGCCTTCGTAAAGGCGCAGTTCGAAGCGCTTGGCAGCGGAGAACGAATACACCTGATGGCGAATATTGTCGCTGTTGGGGAAGCGCACCTGGGTACCGGTGTGCACTGCCAGTACATGGGGCGCGAAGCGTTGACCGCGCTGGTCCATATCCGCCTTGAGCACGCCTTGCGGCGCCTGCGCCGGGCCGTGCAAGGTGACCACTGCATCGGCAACAGGTTGACCGTCGACCTGCTGGGCCAACACCTCAAGCGTCGCCGCCGATGCGGGGCCGCCCACAGCCAGCAACAGTGCTGTACGAAGTAACGAGTGAAAAATCCAAGCCATGGTCGATCCGCAGGAAATGAGCTGAAAGAGCAGCCTGCCTTGGCACAGAAACATTGAAGTGCATGCATGATGACGCAAGCAAGGCCAATTGCCATCATCGGTTTTACAGCAATACATAACCGCCTGTCGGCAAAAAACTATGCATTCGGTCAAGCCTTGTAGAGGTTATCGACGCTGTTTTGAAAATCTGCAGTCGAAGGGAAAGGCTTTTCTAGATCGGCACCCGCTCACGCCGCATCCACATCTCGAACGCCATCGCGTTCAGCGGGCGGCTGATCAGGTAGCCCTGGGCGGTGTCGCAATTCCACTGCTTGAGCAGCTTGAGGCTGGGGGCGAACTCCACGCCCTCGGCCACTACCTTGAGTCCGAGGTTGTGGCTCATCTCGATGGTGGAGCGCACGATCACGGCGTCGCCGCTGGTGCTGTCGAGGTTGCGCACGAAGGACTGGTCGATCTTCAACTCCTGCACCGGCAAGCGCTGCAATTGCGCGAGGGACGAGTAGCCGGTACCAAAGTCATCCACCGATAGGCTGATACCGCAACCGCGCAGTTGCTCCAGCACACTGAGGGCCTGTTGCGGGTTGTGCATGATCGCACTTTCGGTGATCTCGAAGATCAGTTGCCCGGCGTCCACCTGGTACTGCATCAACAGCGCGGTGACGCGAATCGCCAGGTCGTCATCAGCCAGGTCGTCCACCGAAATATTCACCGACAGCTGGATCAGCAGGCCGCGCTGCGCCCACTCGGCGATCTGACGCACCGCTTCTTCGATCACCCACAGCGTCAGGCTGCTCATGCTGCCGGTGCGTTCGGCCAGGGGGATGAACTCGGCGGGAGACACCTGGCCCAGGGTCGGGTGCTGCCAGCGCAACAAGGCTTCGGCCTGACGCACATGGCCGTGCTTGAGGTCGAGTTTGGGCTGGTAGCACAGGAACAACTCGCCCTCGATGGCCGCACGCCGCAGGTCGCGGATCAGGGTGATCTGGCGCTGATGGGCCAAGTCGCGGTCCTGCTGGTAGATCTGCAGATGCGCCGGCAGGCTCGCGGCGTCATGCCGGGCGATGGCGGCGCGGCTGATCAACTCTTCCACTTGCTGGCCGTCGGCGGGGTAAGCCGCGATGCCGATGCTGACTTCGTGGCGCAGTTCGTCATTGCCGATGCGCTGGGGCTCGGTGAGCAGCGCGTAGAGGCGGTCGGCGCGGGCCACGGCGCGGTCGACCTCGGTGTTTTCCAGCAACAGCAAAAACTCACTGCCGGCAATACGTGCCGCGGTGTCGCTGGCCAACAGGCTCATGGCCAGGCAGCGACTGGCTTCGCGCAGCATTTCCTCGACACCTTCGGGGCCAAAGCCTTCGTTGATCACCCGGTAATTTTCGATCCCCACATACAGCAACACCACCGGCCTGCCGGCGCTGATCGCACTGCCCAGGCGCTCCATCGCCAGGGCGCGATTGGGCAGGCCGGTGAGCGGATCATGCAACGCGTTGTGCGCCAGTTGCCGCTCACGCACAGCGATGCCGCTTTGCATGGCGTTGAACGCACGGGCCAACAGGCCGAACTCATCATGGCTGCGCACCCGCACCGGCGTGCGGTAGTCACCGGCGCCGATGCGTTCGGCCGCCTGCACCAGCGCATTGAGCGGGCGCGACACCCGCCGCGCCAAAAACAACGCGCCGGCCAACGACACCACCAGCACCGCCAGGGCAATCCCGAGGAACTGCCGGTCCAGCGGCGCAAAGGATTCCAGGGCGTGGTCCAGCGGGCTTTGCAACAGCACCCGCACATCATCGCCGTCGCCGGTGTTGGCCAGCGGTAATACCTGGCTGAGCACACGCTGGCCGTAGAACAAATGGATCCGCGGTTCGGGGTCGATATGCCCGTCGCGCAACAGGCTGAGGGTACCGGCCTGGTAGGCGTCCGGCTGCGTGCTGAACAACGCGCCGGGCTTGCCGTCCTGCACGCTGAGGAACGACACCTCCAGGTTGCTCATGGAACGCAGTTCACTGGCGAACAGCTTGTCCATGGGGAACCCCATGACGATGCGAGCGATAGGCAGCGGGTCGAGTACTTCATCCTGCACCAACAAATACGGACGCCCATCCATGGCCACGATCAACATCTGCAGCCCCGTGCGCCGCGCGTGACGCAGGGCATCGTCGTAGGGGAAAACCTGGCCACGGGTGAGGATCGGCAACGTGCTGACCATGACCTTGCCATCCAGGCCCAGCACAAACACCTCACTGGAGCGGATACCCGTGCCGTGACGGCGCAACGCAGCAAGGATCGGCACGGTCTTGCCGTCGGCCACGGCTTGCTTGAACGGCAGGTCGGCGGTCAGCCAGTCCAGGCCGTATTGCAGGCGATGCCCGCGCAGATCGAGCAAGCGTTCGAACACCTGGCTGCCGGTTTTCAGTTGGACTTGCGCCTGGTTTTCCACAGCGCGGGCGGTGGCGGTCTTTACCGAGAAATAGGTGGCGGCCACGACTACCAGCAGCAGCAGCGCGAGCACCCCGGCGATGCGGGTCTGGAACGTGTGGCGCCACTTCATCGCAGTGCCCTCTGGCAGCGTTCGCCTCTCTCTGCCACTACGTCCCTTTGTCATGTGCATTCCCTGCGACTGCTGACCTGGCGTCAAAAAAATATCCATTTTTATTGAATATTCGATTTGAGGAGATTAGCTGGGAGTGGGCGTATGTGCACCCAATAAAGCCGGGGAACTGGGTGGCGGTTTTTTGGCGACAAAGGGTTGGCTGAGGTTTTGAGTTGAATACATATCCGTTATTTGGATAACGGCGACTTATGGCTCCACTCTTACAGTTGCGAACACTGCAATTGTGGCGAGCGGGCTTGCCACAGGGTAGTTATCGCCGGTTCTACTTAACGACCTTGATATGAACACAATCACCCACCTCGAGCCCGCATGAAATCCCCCCACCGCCGCACCAGATAATTGTGCTCATCCATCACCGAATTCCACACCGCAATATGCCCCATGCGCTGCTCATACGACCCCCCATCCCGCACTTCCCCCACATCGATCAACGGCAAACCATCGCTGCCCAACAACTCCTCCCGCGCCGGCAACCCCGCATACCAGTAATCCCATTCGGCACTGCTCAAGTGATCACGACTGCGCGCGGGGTTACCAATGTAGTAACCCTGGCGCGCCATCACCGCCCCGGGCCAGCCGGACAGCCACCAATTCAAGTACGCATACGCCGCATCCAGCACCGGCCCCTTGGCATGCCGCGACAACGACAACCCGCCAAACCACGCGCGATACCCTTCACGCGGCACGGCAAGGCGGTATTTCACCCCTGCGCGATGCAGACGCATCAGGGTCGGCGACCACAGGCTCTGGATATCGATACTCGGGCTGAGCATCAACTGCGCAGCTTCTTCATCGTCGGACCAGAACGCCGCAAAGTGCCCTTCTTTCTGTTTACGCACCAGTATGTCAGCGAGCACGTCGATCTCTTCGATGCTCATATTGCCGATGTCCCTGAAGCTGGCCAGCCCCGCGCCCTGCACCGCCAGTGCGGCATCCAGGGCGCCGATGGCGGCGTCGCTTTGCAGCGCGGTGCGCGCACGCCAAGCCGGGTCCAGCAGCCAGCCCCAGCTCTCGTTACCGTGGCAAAAACCGTCGGGCAAGCGCTCGGGGCGGTAGGCGAAACTGTCGGCGTTGTGGGTCAGCGGCAGCATGCTGATGCGCTCGGTGACCGTGCTGCCGAGGCTGCCGTCGTGCTGCACGAACAGCCGCTCACTGGGCACGCTGCCACTGCCCAGGCGGTCGTCGGCCGACAGGCGCCCGCGCTTGGGCAGGTCGTTGATTTCATGCCACAAGGCGATGCGCCGGGTGTCGATAGGCTGGATCGCCTGGGCCGGCCACACAAAGTCGACGTTGTGGAACCACTGGTCGTACAGGTCGTAGCTGTCGGGCTGCATCACCGCAATACGCTGGGCCTGTTCGACATCGTGCACCTGGTACACCAGACGAATGCCCAGCTCTTGTTCGGCACGTACGCGCAGGCATTCAAGCAGGGTCACGGAGGTGCCGAGGACGCGCAGTGTGATCATGTCGCCCACCGCCGCGAAAAGACTTCAAACGAGCGCCTTAACAGCGCAGGGTCGAGGCCGCGCAGGATGAACACCAGGCGCGATTGGCGATCACTGCCCGGCCACGCCGGCAGATGCACCGGCGCGTGCAGGCAGTGCTGAACGCCATGGATGACGATGGGAGCGTTACTGGCGTTCACGTTGAGCAGCCCTTTGACCCGGAGGATTCGTTCGCCGTGGCATCTTAACAGCATCGACAACCACACCCCGAACCCCACCCAGTCCAGTGGCTGGTCGAACGTCAGGCTGCACACTTGCGCGGCGCCGTGAGTGGCAGTGGGGGTGCGATGCAACTGCCAGCGGCTGACTTCAACGGCGGGCTCGGCGCTGCGCAGGCCTTCGCCGAGCAGCAACTGGTCGCCGCCGTGAATATCCTGGGTATTGAAGATCGGCGTGCCGGCATTGAGTGCCTGCAAATGGGTACGTAGCGCTGCGCAATCCCCCGCCAGATCGGTCTTGCTCAGCAGCAAGCGATCCGCCGCAGCCACCTGCGCCAGCCATTCCGGGTGCAGGCGTTCTTGCAGGGCTGCGTGGCTGGCGTCGACCAGGGTGATCACCAGGCCGATATGGAAACGCCCGCGCAGTTGCACATCGTTGTTCAGGGTGGCGAGGATCGGTGCCGGATCGGCCAGGCCTGTGGTCTCCAGGATCACCCGTTTGAAGACCGGGATTTCACCGCGCTCGCGGCGCTGCAGCAGGTCAAGCAGCGCGTCTTTCAACTCGCCCCGGATCGAGCAACACACACAACCGCTGGGCAGCAGCACGGTGTCCGGCGCTACCTCCTCAACCAGCAGATGGTCGATGCCGACGTCGCCGAATTCATTGATCAGCAACGCGGTGTCGCCCAGGCTTTCGCCTTGCAGCAGGCGCTTGAGCAAGGTGGTCTTGCCGCTGCCGAGGAAGCCGGTGATGACGTTGAGGGCGATGCTCATACGCAGGCCTCCAGATGATCCAGCAGGCGCGGATCGAGCGGGTCCAACGGACGGCCAAGCAGGGTCTCGGCAGCTTGCCAGAGTTGATCCAGGCCGGTGGCCAATGCCTGTTTACCGGTGGCGCCCAATAGCAGATAGGACGCGCCCTGGAAGTCTTCGACCTTGAGCCGGAACACCGCCAATACCTGGTTGATCGCCGCAATCCGGCGCAGGCGTTCGCGACGCCGGGGCAACTCATCGCCCAGGGGGTCGCTCCAGTGCAGGTCTTCGCCAAGCAATCCACAGAGTCCGCACATGGCTACACCTCACTCATGGCATGACATCGCCGGAGTTCGGGCCCAGGGTCTGGCCAACGAACAGGTTGCCGCCCGGCTCGCTGGCCAGCAGCACCGCGACCGGCGCCACTTCATCCGCCAGGCCGAAACGGCCCAGGGGCAGTTCCCTGGCCTTGGCGCGTTTCCAGTCGTCGCTGATGCCGCCGACCAGGGGCGTCTCGATCGGGCCGGGGGCGATGGCGTTGACCAGCACATTGTCCTTGGCCACTTCCAGGGCCAGGGATTTGGTAAAGCCGATCACCCCCGCCTTGGCCGCTGCGTAATGGGTCAACTCGGCGCCACCCTTGATGCCCAGTTGCGAAGCCACATTGATGATCCGCCCCCAGCGCTGCGCGAGCATGTGCGGCAACGCACGCTGGCTGGCGACGAACACACTGGTAAGGTCGACGCGCAGCATGTCGTTCCACATTTCAAGGGTCAGGTCCACGCAACGGGCCTGGGTGAGCATGCCGGCGTTGTTGACCAGAATGTCGATGCCGCCAAAGTGCTCGACGCAGCGGTCGACACTGGCCTGGGCACCTTCGACGGTACCGACATCGGCCAGGCATTCGAACACCTCGGCGCCGAGGTTGCGGCAGGTAATCGCGGTTTCCGCGAGGCTGGCCGCATTGCGGTCGGCTAGCACCAGGCGTGCACCTTCAGCGGCGTAGGCACGGGCGATGGCGGCACCGATGCCGCTGCCGGCGCCGGTGATCACGGCCCGGCGGTTTGAAAATTGGGACATGTAAATTCTCCTGAACAAAACACAGGTCCAATGTGGGAGGGGGCTTGCCCCCGATGGCAGTGGTTCAGATAAAACAACGGTGACTGATGCACCGCTATCGGGGGCAAGCCCCCTCCCACACTGGACCCAGTAAACCAGTTAGTCAGTCGGGCCAGCGGACGGTCAGGCCACCGTCGATGACGATGCTTTGCCCGGTCAAATAACTCGACGCCTCACTGGTCAAGAACTGCACCAGCGACGCCACTTCATCCGCCCGCCCTACCCGGCCCAAGGGGATCGCCTGCGCCGCTTTCGCCAAGCCTGCCGGCCCCAGCGAATTCTTCGCATCCAGCGACTGCGGCGTCTCGATCAACCCCGGGATCACCGCATTGCAACGAATCCCCAGCGGCGCCAACTCCACCGCCAGCGACCGGCACAACCCCGGCACACCGGCCTTGGCCGCCGCGTAATGGCTGTGTTCCTGCCAGCCGTATACGCCACCGGCAATCGACGAAATCGCCACCAGCGCACCACCTTCAGCCATATGGCGGGTGGCCGCACGGAAGGTGCGCATCACCCCCGTGAGATCGACATTGAGCATTTCGTCCCACAGCGCGTCGGTCATCTCCAGCAACGGTGCGCGGCGCAGCAGGCCGGCGTTGGCCACGGCGTAGTCCAACCGGCCGAAATGCGCCACCGCCTGTTCGGCCAGGGCGTCCACCGAGGCGGTATTGCCCACGTCCAAGGGCAGCATCAGGCATTTGCCGCCGGCCTCTTCCACCAGGCCTACGGTGGTCTGCGGGTCATGGGGATCGGCCGGGTAATACCCGCCCACCACCGCCACACCCACGCGGGCATAGGCCACCGCGAGGGCTTGGCCGATGCCGCTGGCGGCACCGGTAATCAAGGCAACTTCAGGGATCATCGATCACTCCTTACTGAACGGTTTCCGGACGCACATGCCGTGCGGCGAACATCAGCGCTCCGGAGAGGAAGCACGGCAGTGCGCCAAACCACAGCGCGGCGGTCTGCCAGTCGCTGCCGGCAGACAACACTTGGGTCGCGCCAAAGCCTGCGACTACAGCGCCGATCGGCCCCATGGCATGGATGATCGCGCCACCGGTGGCGCGGATGCTGGTGGGGAAACTCTCGCTGATAAAGAACAGCGCCGCCGAGTACGGCCCGATCAGGAAAAACAGGCCCAGGCTGTACAGCCCGACCACCATCGGCATATTGCTCGGGCCAAACAGCATCCCGGCAAACGACAGCCCGCCGAGCATCCAGCCCAGGCCGATCACATTGCGACGGCCGATCTTGTCGCCCATCCAGCCGTGGCTCAGATAGCCGCAATAGCCCACCAGGTTCGACAGCACGAGGATGATCAGCGAGTTCTCGAACGAGATGTGGTGCACGCTGACGATCACCGAAGTGCCCAGCACGCTGAACACCTGGATCGCGGCCCAGTTGAGCAACAGCGCGGCGCCGATCACCAGGGTGGCGCGGCGCGCCGGGCCACGGAAGGCGGCCTTGAGGCCGGCCTTGCTGTGTTCGTCGTAGTCCACGCCGTAGGTCACGGCGACGTTCTGCGCTTCTTTCACCGCACCGCTTTTACGCAGCTCGCTGATGCGCTGGTGGATCTGGAACTGCGGGCTCTCCTTGAGCTTGCGCGCCATGATCGCGATGACGATGGCCGGGATCGCGGCAAAGATAAAGCAGCCCTGCCAGCCGATGATCGGCAGCAACAGCGCGGTCAACCCGGCGGCGATCAACGCACCGACCGGCCAGCCGCCTTGCACCAGGCTGTAGATAAAGCCACGGCGCTTGGTCAGGCGCGGGTCTTCCGAAGCGCCGTACAGCTCGCTCAGGTAGGTGGCGTTGACGGTCTCCTCGGCATAACCCAGGCCGCCCAACGAGCGGATCAAAATCAGCGGCGACTTGCCCCACGCACCACCGATTGCGGTCAGCGCCGAACACAGCGCGGAACCCGCCACGGTGAAGATAATGCCTTTGCGCCGGCCCAACTTGTCGACCACCGGCCCAATGGCAAACGCCACCACCGCCGTGCCCACCGCGACCCAGGTCGCGATTTCCGCTTGCTCCACTTCACCCCAGCCGAAGTGCCGGCCAATCTCCGGCAGCAAGGTGCCGAACAGGATGAAGTCATACACCGCAAACACCCAGGCGAAAAACGCGATCCAGGTGGCGAAGCGCACTTCCTGGGACGTCAGTTGCCGGGGTTTCCAGCCAGTCAGGTCAAGCTTGTTGTAGATGGACATGGGTCGCGCCTCAGGGGTGGTTGCAAAGGTTCAGGTACGCGGTTGGCGGCGGATGAAGTCGTCGGCGATTTCGTCGAAGGTGACGAAGCGCACGCCGGCATGGCTCTGGATGTGTTCGATCAGGCGCTCCAGCATCAGCAGCACTTGCGGGCGACCGGACACGTCCGGGTGGATGGTCATGGTGAACACCGCGTGTTCGTGTTCGCGGTAGACCCAATCGAACTGGTCGCGCCACATTTCTTCGAGGTGACGCGGGTTGACGAAACCGTGGCTGTTGGGGGCTTTCTTGATGAACATCATCGGCGGCAGATCGTCGAGGTACCAGTTGGCGGGGATCTCCACCAGGTCGGTTTCTTCGCCGCGCACCAGGGGTTTCATCCAGGTGTCGGGGTGCTGGCTGTAGTCGATCTTGGTCCAGCTGTCGCCCTTGCGCACGTAGTAGGGGTGGAAGTCGTTGTGCATCAGGCTGTGGTCGTACTTGATGCCTTTTTTCAGCAGCAGTTCGTTGGTCACCTTGCTGAATTCCCACCACGGCGCGACATAGCCGGTGGGGCGCTTGCCGGTGACCTGGGTGATCAGTTCGATGGATTTATCCAGGACGATTTCTTCCTGCTCGGCCGTCATCGCGATAGGGTTTTCGTGGCTGTAGCCGTGCACGCCGATTTCGTGACCGGCGTCGGCCACGGCCTTCATCTGTTCCGGGAAGGTTTCCATCGAATGGCCGGGGATGAACCAGGTGGTGCGCAGGCCGTAGCGTTCGAACAGCTTGAGCAACCGTGGCGCGCCGACCTCACCGGCGAACAGGCCACGGGAGATGTCGTCCGGCGAGTCTTCGCCGCCGTAGGAACCGAGCCAGCCGGCGACGGCGTCAACGTCGACGCCAAATGCACAGAGGATGTCTTTAGCCATGGTGTGTCTCCTTAAACGTTAAGTACGGTTTCGACGGACAACGCCGCGCGCAACAGGCGAGCGTCTTCTCCGGTGGGGGCGCTGAGCAGCAGCCCGGTGGGCAGGCCCTGGGCATCGCGGCCGCTGGGCAGGTTCACGCAGGCCATGTCGAGCAAACTGCCGGGCATGGTCAGGCGCAGGGTGGCGAGATTGGTTTTGACAAACAGGTCGTCGTCGGCCTCCAGCGGTGCCAGGGCTGGCGCGACATGGGCGACGGTGGGAGTGATCAGGATGGCGCCGTCGAGGTCGTCGATCAGTTGCTGTTGCAGGCGGCGGCGTGCGTCGGTCAGGTGGATAAGCTGACTGGCGGGCAGTGCGCGCGCGGCTTCGAGGCGGCGACGTACGCGAGGGTCGAGTTGCTCGGCATCAGGGCCGTCGAGCAGCACTTCATGCAGGGCAAAGGCTTCGAAGGAACCGAGCCAGCCGTGGTGCTTGATCAGGTCCAGGGTGGCCTGGAAGGTCGCGCATTCACGTTCTTCAACCAGTGCGCCCCGGGCCTTGAGTTGCTCCACGGCGCGCAGCAGATTGTTGCGCACAGCGGGCTCGACGTCCTGTTGCGCCAACACAAAGCGCTGGCCCTTGAGGCTGCGGGCAGCGTGGATCTGGGTACGGCCATGCAGCAGGTCGTCGATGGCCAGTGCATCGCGCACGCTGCGGGTCAGCGGCCCCAGGCTGTCGAGGGTATGGGCCAGGGGGAACACGCCGTCACGGCTGTAGCGTCGGCGGCTGCTGCGGTAGCCCACCAGGCCGTTGAACGCCGATGGGATGCGGATCGAGCCTGCAGTGTCGGTGCCCATGGCGATGGGCACGATCCCGGCCGCCACCGCCACCGCCGAGCCGGACGACGAGCCGCCAGGAATGCGCGGCTCGTCGTCGCCATAGGGATTGTGCGGCGTGCCGAAATGCGGGTTCAGACCCAGGCCGGAATAGGCCAGTTCGCTGAGGTTGGTCTTGCCGACACTGACCATTCCGACGCGGCACAACAGGCCGACCACAGGTGCATCGAGCAACGCGGCAGGCGCGTTGCGGCGATAGGCAGCGCCTGCGGTGGTGACGCTGCCGGCCACATCGAACAGGTCCTTCCAGGCCAGCGGCACACCATCGAACACGCTCAATGGCTGCCCGGCGCGCCAACGGGCAGCCGAGGCTTCGGCTTCACGGCGCGCACGCTCGGCAGTCAGGCTGATAAACACGGCCGGGGCCTGACTGGCCTTATCGAGTGCCTGTTCGAGGGCTTGCACCGGGTCACTGCGACCGCTGGCAAAATCCTCGGCCATGGAAGTGGCGTCTGACATCGGCTTGATCCTCAAAACGTACATATTAATAAAATGTACATTTTACAAAGGCAGATTCCGTGCCAGTCTGTATCGGCACGTGTGCGCGCGATGAGGAAAGTTTGCCCAGAGCAGCGGGATAGATGCTTTTAGACGGCAGGAAAAATCTTGCCAGGACGAGGGAAAACACCTTCAATGAAATAATGTATCTTCTATTAAAAAGTACATTTTGGTGCAAAAAAGTAACATCCTCGCTTTCAAGGCCCCAAAAAAGTGCCACCGACGTGGCGCAGAGTGACAGGCACGACTTATGAGAGAATCCTCGGCCACCTTCCTACAGTCTCCAGAGAAAACGATGAAAGCAGTGTCCGCCTCGGCGTCCCGTTACGCGATGATTCACAAGGTGATGCGTGACGCGATCGTCAACGGCACTGCGCGCCATGGCCTGGTGTTGCTGGAAGCGCCGCTGGCCGA
This sequence comes from Pseudomonas sp. DR208, assembly GCF_019823005.1. Taxonomy (NCBI): domain Bacteria; kingdom Pseudomonadati; phylum Pseudomonadota; class Gammaproteobacteria; order Pseudomonadales; family Pseudomonadaceae; genus Pseudomonas; species Pseudomonas sp. DR208. Next base: position 1,447,188 of record NZ_CP081944.1, on the reverse strand, counting down.
ATTGTTCGGCACCAGCCGTGTCCCAGTGCGCAAGGCCCTGGACCTGCTGCATGACGAAGGCCTGATCTGCCGCTTCAACGGCCGGGGTTACCTGATCAATCCCGAAGGCCTGGCCATGGAACCGCTGCGCCTGCCCCTGAGCCATGCACACCTGGGGCTCAACGGTGACGATGAACTGGTGGATACGCGGCCGTTGGGCGAACGTATCGTCGAAGAAATCGGCGCGGCGCTGTCCACCTGCATCGCCTTCGGCCATTACCGCCTCGACGAGCAAGCCGCCGCCGACCACTACGGCGTCAGTCGTGCGGTAGTGCGCGAAGCGCTGATGCGCCTGCGCGACCGTGGCCTGGTGGAAAAGGAGCCCTACTCCCAATGGCTGGCGGGGCCTTTGACGGCGCGGGAAGTCACCGAAGACTACGAACTGCGCGCCTGCCTGGAACCCGAAGCGCTGCGCCAGAGCGCGCCCCACCTCGACCGCGAGTTGCTCGAAGCCATGCTGCAGCGCGTGCTGGCCGCCCAGGACAACCCCCACTGCAGCCTGGAGGCCATCGAACAGATCGAGGACGACTTGCACCAACGCTGCCTCGCCGGCCTGCAGAACCGCAAGATCGCGGCGTTGATCCGCCAGGGCCAGAGCCCCATGATCATCAGCCGGATTTTCTACCGCTTGCTGGGGATCGGCGCGGATCCAGCCATGCTGGCCGAACATCGGTTGATATTGGAGCTGCTGCTGCATGGTGCGTTTGATGCGGCGGCGTTGAACCTGCGCGAGCATTTGCAGCGGGCCAGGCAACGTATGTTGCAGCGGTTGAAGGTGCTGTCGGTGTTACCGGAGCAGCCGTTGCCGAGTTATCTGCACAAGATCAGCTGAATTCATGCAATTTGTTGCTAACTCCACCCCGCCATTGAAACCACCACTGCCCCGCCCCATCTAAGCACCATACTTCCTTATGCAGGTGCCCCATGAGCGACCAGCAAGATTTCCCCGATTACGACCTCAACGACTACGCCGACCCCGAAAACGCTGAATCCGCCTCGTCCAATACCGGCCTGGCCCTGCCTGGGCAAAACCTGCCGGACAAGGTCTACATCATCCCGATCCACAATCGGCCGTTCTTCCCGGCGCAAGTGCTGCCGGTGATCGTCAATGAAGAACCGTGGGCCGAAACCCTGGAGCTGGTAAGCAAGTCCGACCACCACTCCCTGGCCCTGTTCTTCATGGACACGCCGCCGGAAGACCCGCGCCACTTCGACACCTCCAGCCTGCCGTTGTACGGCACCCTGGTGAAGGTGCACCACGCCAGCCGCGAGAACGGCAAGCTGCAATTCGTCGCCCAGGGCCTGACCCGCGTACGCATCAAGACCTGGCTCAAGCACCACCGCCCACCGTACCTGGTGGAAGTTGAGTACCCGCACCAGCCCAGCGAGCCGACCGACGAGGTCAAGGCCTATGGCATGGCGCTGATCAATGCGATCAAGGAACTGTTGCCGCTCAACCCGCTGTACAGCGAAGAACTGAAGAACTACCTCAACCGTTTCAGCCCCAACGACCCGTCGCCGCTCACCGACTTCGCGGCCGCGCTGACCTCGGCCACCGGTAACGAGTTGCAGGAGGTGCTGGACTGCGTGCCCATGCTCAAGCGCATGGAAAAAGTGCTGCCGATGCTGCGCAAGGAAGTCGAGGTCGCACGCCTGCAAAAAGAACTCTCCGCCGAGGTGAACCGCAAGATCGGCGAGCACCAGCGCGAGTTTTTCCTCAAGGAACAGCTCAAGGTCATCCAGCAGGAGCTGGGCCTGACCAAGGACGACCGCAGCGCGGACGTCGAACAATTCGAGCAACGCCTGGAAGGCAAGGTGCTGCCGGCCCAGGCGAAGAAACGCATTGACGAAGAGTTGAACAAGCTGTCGATCCTCGAGACCGGTTCGCCGGAATACGCGGTGACGCGCAACTACCTGGACTGGGCCACCTCGGTGCCGTGGGGCGTGTACGGCGAGGACAAGCTCGACCTGAAACATGCGCGCAAGGTGCTGGACAAGCACCATGCGGGCCTGGACGACATCAAGAGCCGCATCCTCGAGTTCCTCGCGGTGGGCGCCTATAAAGGCGAAGTCGCCGGCTCCATCGTGCTGCTGGTCGGCCCGCCGGGTGTGGGCAAGACCAGTGTGGGCAAATCCATCGCGGAGTCCCTGGGGCGGCCGTTCTACCGCTTCAGCGTCGGCGGCATGCGCGACGAGGCCGAGATCAAGGGCCATCGCCGTACCTACATCGGCGCGCTGCCCGGCAAGCTGGTGCAGGCGCTCAAGGACGTGGAGGTGATGAACCCGGTGATCATGCTCGACGAGATCGACAAGATGGGCCAGAGCTTCCAGGGCGACCCGGCGTCGGCGCTGCTGGAAACCCTCGACCCGGAGCAGAACGTCGAATTCCTCGATCACTACCTGGACCTGCGCCTGGACCTGTCCAAGGTGCTGTTCGTGTGCACCGCCAACACCCTGGACTCCATCCCCGGCCCGCTGCTGGACCGTATGGAAGTGATTCGCCTGTCGGGCTATATCACCGAAGAAAAAGTCGCCATCGCCAAGCGTCACCTGTGGCCCAAGCAGCTGGAAAAAGCCGGTGTGGCGAAAACCAGCCTGACCATCAGCGACGGCGCCCTGCGCGCACTCATCGACGGCTACGCCCGCGAAGCCGGGGTGCGCCAGTTGGAGAAACAGCTGGGCAAACTGGTGCGCAAGGCGGTGGTCAAGCTGCTGGATGAGCCGGACTCGGTGATCAAGATCGGCAACAAGGACCTGGAAAGCTCCCTGGGCATGCCGGTGTTTCGCAATGAGCAAGTGCTGTCCGGCACCGGCGTGATCACAGGCCTGGCCTGGACCAGCATGGGCGGCGCAACCTTGCCGATCGAGGCCACGCGCATCCATACGCTCAACCGCGGCTTCAAGCTCACCGGGCAATTGGGTGAAGTGATGAAGGAATCTGCCGAAATCGCCTACAGCTACATCAGTTCGAACCTGAAGTCGTTTGGCGGCGATCCGAAATTCTTCGATGAAGCCTTCGTGCACTTGCATGTGCCGGAAGGCGCCACGCCCAAAGACGGTCCCAGCGCCGGGGTGACCATGGCCAGCGCGTTGTTGTCGCTGGCGCGTAACCAGCCGCCGAAAAAAGGCGTGGCCATGACCGGCGAACTGACGTTGACCGGGCATGTGCTGCCGATTGGCGGGGTGCGCGAGAAGGTCATTGCGGCGCGGCGCCAGAAGATTCATGAACTGATCTTGCCGGAGCCGAACCGCGGGAGTTTTGAAGAGTTGCCGGAGTACCTGAAGGAAGGCATGACGGTGCACTTTGCCAAGCGCTTTGCGGATGTGGCGAAGGTGCTCTTCTGACAGCTATCCAGCGCCTGGTAGGCCCCCTGTGGCGAGCAGGCTTGCCCTGCGTTGGGCTGCGAAGCAGCCCCTCTTTAAAGCAGCCCATTTTTCCTGAAAGTGTGGGTCGTTAGTTTTGGGGCTGCTTCGCAGCCCAACGCAGGGCACACCTGCTCGCCACAACAAGCCTGCGGCCCTGTTGTCACACCTTGTCTCATCTTCGGTTATGCTCGCCCTTCGTCGTGAATGAACGGAGCCCCCATGACCGCTGCCCGCCTGCTTCTCCCCTTGAGCCTTGCCCTGCTGGCCGCGTGCGCCAGTGCACCGAAGCAAAACGTCACCGTGGACAACCAGAGCGCCTGCCCGCTTCAGCTTAAAAGCGGACAAAACCTGACCCTCACCCTCCCGAGCAACCCCACTACCGGTTACCGCTGGGCCATCCAGGATTCCGCCGGCGGCGTACTGCGCGCGTTGAGCCCTGAGGTCTACAGTAGCAGCGAGTCGGGCGTGATCGGCGGCGGCGGCCAATCGACCTGGCGCTTCCAGGCCTTCGCCGCCGGCCAGGGCCGTTTGCGCCTGACCTCCCAGCAACCCTGGGAGCCGGAGGCCGAACCTGTCGAAACCTTTGACTGCACCATTACGGTGAACTGATATGCCTTGGCTGATTCTTGCGTTGATGGGCGCCGGCACGTTCATCTACGGCCTGAGCACCCATGCCACCTTGCTGTGTCTATTGGTCAAGCCGCTGCCGGTACTTGCGCTGCTGGGCTGGCTGCATGATGCGCCGCCCACCGACTATCGACGCTGGATCAGCCTTGGGCTGATTTTTTCCCTGGTGGGGGATGTGCTGCTTGCCTGGCCCGGCGACCTGTTTATCTTTGGCCTGGGGGCGTTCCTGTTTGCGCACCTGGCGTATCTCAAGGCCTATTTCAGTGATTGCCGCCGCCTGGCGCTGCTGCCGCTGCTACTGGCGCTGGGGGTGGGCGCGATCCTGCTGAGCATCCTGATTTCCCACGGCCTGGGCGATCTGCTGATTCCGGTGGTGGTGTATGCGCTGGTGATCAGCGCCATGCTCTGGCGCGCATTGGCACGTTTGGGCAGTGAAGTGCCGCAGCGCTCGGCACTGTTGGCGGCGTCGGGCGCGGCGTCGTTTGTGTTTTCCGACACGCTGATCGGGATCAATCGGTTTGTGGTGGCGTTCGAGGCGGCGCCGTATTTGCTGATCGTCACTTATTGGCTCGGCCAGTGGGGCATCACCGCCTCGGCTTTCCATCAGACAACCCGCGCATCCGAGGGCCAAGTTGGCTAAAATGCCGGCCTTTCCCCCCTCGTCCCCCGGAACAGCCGTGAGCAAAGAACCCGATCGCCTATTCGCCCAGCCCCTGCCCCAGGTGCCGGACTTCGCCTTCAACGAAGACGTGGTGCGGGTGTTCCCGGACATGATCAAGCGCTCGGTGCCCGGTTACCCGACCATCGTCGAGAACCTCGGCGTACTCGCGGCACAATTTGCCCAGCCCAACAGCGTGCTGTATGACCTGGGCTCGTCCCTCGGCGCCGTCACCCAGGCCCTGCGCCGCCATGTGCGCACCGACGGTTGCCGGGTGATCGCGGTGGATAACTCGGCAGCCATGGTCGAGCGCTGCCGTGAATACCTCAATGGCCAGGACTCGATGTTCCAGGAGTTGCTGCCGGTCGAGGTGATCGAGGGCGATATCCTCGCGCTGCAATTTGCCCCGGCCTCGGTGGTGGCGCTGAACTTCACCCTGCAATTCATTGCCCCCGATGAGCGCCTGGCGTTGCTCTCGCGCATCCGCCAGTCGCTGTTGCCGGGTGGTGCGTTGATCCTCTCGGAGAAGCTGCGCTTCAACGATGCCGAAGAACACGCGCTGCTCACCGACCTGCACATCGCGTTCAAACGCGCCAACGGCTACAGCGAACTGGAAATCGCCCAGAAGCGCAGCGCCATCGAAAACGTCATGAAGCCCGACAGCCTCGAAGAACACCGCGAACGCCTGCTGGCAGCCGGGTTCTCGAAAGTCGTGCCGTGGTTCCAGTGTCTTAACTTTGCCTCGTTAATTGCCTTGCCATGATTGATCTTTCCCCCCTCGCCCGCCATCTGGTCGGCACTCCCCTGGCCGTGTGGGCCCAGGGCCTGCAAGCGCAGCTCGACAGCAAGATGGAAAAGGGCCATGGCGACCTGGAGCGTTGGCAGAGTGCGTTGGATGCGCTGCCAAAGATCCAGCCCAGCGACGTGGATTTGCTCAACGGCCTGACACTCGATACCGACTGCGACGATGACACCCGCGCGCAGATGCACACTGCATTGATGGGCCTGAGCCCGTGGCGCAAAGGGCCGTTCAACCTGTTCGGCGTGCATGTGGACACCGAATGGCGCTCGGACTGGAAGTGGTCGCGGGTTGCGCCGCACCTGAACTTGAAGGGCAAACGTATCCTCGACGTAGGCTGCGGCAACGGTTACTACATGTGGCGCATGCTTGGCGCCGGCGCTGACAGCGTGATTGGCGTAGACCCGAACTGGTTGTTCTTCTGCCAGTTCCAGGCGGTACAGCGCTACCTGTCCGAGCCCAGGGCCTGGCACCTGCCGTTCCCGTTCGAAGACCTGCCGGCAAACCTGGAAGGCTTCGACACAGTGTTTTCCATGGGCGTGTTCTACCACCGTCGTTCGCCGATCGAACACCTGCTGGCGCTGAAAGACACCCTGGTCAAAGGTGGCGAACTGGTGCTGGAAACATTGGTGGTCGAAGGCGATCAGCAACAAGTGCTGGTGCCGGAAGATCGCTACGCGCAGATGCGTAACGTGTGGTTCCTGCCCTCAGTGCCGGCGCTGATGCTATGGCTGCGCCGTGCAGGCTTCACTGATGTGCGCTGCGTGGATGTGAGCGTGACCACCGTCGAGGAACAGCGCGGGACGGAGTGGATGAAGTACCAGTCGTTGAGTGACTTCCTCGATCCCGAAGATCACAGCAAGACCATCGAAGGGCTGCCGGCGCCGATGCGGGCGGTGATCATTGCCAGGAAATGACGCTGATACCTCACTGATAAAATAGAGTTCCAAATGTGAGAGGGGGCTTGCCCCCGATGGCGGTGCATCAGTCATAAATATGCTTACTGACACACTGCTATCGGGGGCAAGCCCCCTCCCACCTTTTGATTTCCAGCGTCGTTTAGAGAGCAGATTTGGCCCGGCGCGCCCTGAAGAACTCGCTCAAGACCGTCCCGCACTCCTCAGCCAGCACCCCGCCTTCAAACAACACTCGATGATTCAGAAAGCCCTGGGTAAAAAACTGCCCCTGGCTTTGCACGACTCCCGCCTTGGGCTCCAATGCGCCATACACCACCCGCGCAACCCGTGAATGCACGATCAAACCGGCGCACATGCTGCACGGCTCCAGGGTCACATACAGCGTGCTGCCCACCAGGCGGTAATTGCTGATGGCTTGCGCGGCGGCGCGGATGGCGACCATCTCGGCGTGAGCGCTGGGGTCGTTGCCGCTGATCGGGCAGTTGAAGCCTCGACCGATGATCTCGCCGTCCTGCACCAGCACCGCGCCGACGGGCACTTCTCCCAGCGCGGCGCCTTGGGCGGCGAGGGCCAGGGCTTCGCGCATGAAGTCCTGGTCGCGGCTGCGATCAATGATTGCGGTTGGGCGGATCTGGCGCATCACGCCACCTCGATGGCGGCCATCAGGCCGGTTTCCATATGGTCGATCACGTGGCAATGGAACATCCAGACGCCTGGGTTATCCGCCACCAGTGCCACGCGGGCACGCTCGTTCTTGCCCAGCAGGTAGGTGTCGGTGAAATACGGGATCACCTTATGCCGGTTCGAGGCGATCACCTTGAAGCTCATGCCGTGCAGGTGGATCGGGTGCTGGTACTGGGTCATGTTCTTCAATTCGAAAATGTAGCTCTTGCCCTTCTCCAGCTTGGCAATCGGGCGGTCGGCGCACGTCTTGTCGGTGATGTCCCAGGCCTTGCCGTTGATCTGCCACAGGCTGGGTGGCTTGCCGTTTTCGGTGTTGACCGAGACCGAACCCACCCACTCGAAATTGAAGTTGAGTTTCTCGGCATTGGCCAGGTCCGGTTCGCTGATCGGGTTGGCGGGCAACGCAGGCGGCCATTCGCCGGGCGCATCGGTGTTGGCGACCGAACGGAAGGTGCCGAGGCGCACCGGACCGTTGCGGATCGACAGTTCCTCGCCCACCGGCGGCGCCTTGATCGCCAGGCAGATACGCATGCCCGGGCCCAACCAATATTCCTTGCCCAGGGGGCGTGGCTCGATGGGGTTGCCGTCCAGCGCGTAGATCTGCGCTTCAACATCCGGGATGTTGATGCGATAGGTCAGGGTGTTGTCGAGGTTGAGCAACCGCACGCGGGTGATCTGCCCGGCCGGCAAATCGATCACCGCCTGGGACACGCCGTTGATCGTCGACAAACGCCCTGCCGTACCGCCCCGAGCGGCCTCACGCGGGATACTGAATGCGACGAAAGCACCCTCTTCGTCCACATGCCAGCTTTTCAGGCTGAGGGTGCGCTCGTGCTTGAAACCGGTGGGTTCGCGCTCTTCGATGATCAGCGGGCCAACCAGGCCACGGCCAAGTTCTTCGCTGCTGTTCACGTGGGGGTGGTACCAGTAGCTGCCGGCGTCGGGTACGCGGAATTTGTAGTCGAAGTATTCGCCGGGCAGGACCGGCAATTGAGAGACGTAGGGCACGCCGTCCATTTCCAGCGGCAGGCGAATGCCGTGCCAGTGAATGGTGGTGGCGACCGGCAGGTGGTTGATAAAGCGTACCCGCAGCCATTCGCCCTGGCGCACCCGCAACTCGGTGCCCGGCGCCGAAGGGCCGAACGCCCAGGCTTCGGTCTTGTGCCCTGGCACCAATTCCACGTCCAGTGGCGCGGCGATCAGCTCGTAGTCGTGCCCCGCCTCGGCTTCGGCAACTTTCCCCAGCCAGTAGCGGTAGCCGCCACCGGCACCGACGCCCACTACGGCCAGGCCTGCAAGACCACCCAGGATTTGTCGACGGGAAAAGGATCGGGACACAACAACCTCACGTATCGGCCGCAGGCCCAAGGCCTGCAAAGGGCAGATACGATACACCTGCAACGGCTAAACAGTAAGGGTTCGCATGTGGGAGGGGGCAATCCCCTCCCACATTGCAACAGCATCGTTGTTTAGTGCTTGGCGGCAGCCAGGATCAGGGCTTTCATTTCGGCGACAGCGCCTTTGAAACCGACAAACAGCGCATGGGCCACCAGCGCATGGCCGATGTTCAGCTCGTTGATACCCTTGATCGCGGCCACGGCTTCGACGTTATGGTAATGCAGGCCATGGCCGGCGTTGACGATCAGGCCTTGCTTGAGGCCGCAGCTCACACCGTCGATGATGCGTTGCAGTTCCTCGGCCACTTCGGTGGGCGTGGTGGCGTCGGCGTAGCGGCCGGTGTGCAGCTCGATCGCCGGTGCACCGACACGACGCGAGGCTTCGATCTGGCGCTCGTCGGCGTCGATGAACAGCGAGACTTCACTGCCGATCTTCGACAGGCGCTCCACGGCGGCTTTGATCCGCGCTTCCTGGCCGGCCACGTCGAGGCCGCCTTCGGTGGTCAGCTCCTGGCGGGTTTCCGGCACCAGGCAGATGTGTGCCGGGCGGATGCGCTCGGCGAACTGCATCATTTCTTCGGTAACGCCCATTTCGAAATTCATGCGGGTTTGCAGCACATCCTTGAGCAGCAGCACGTCGCGTTCCTGGATGTGGCGGCGGTCTTCGCGCAGGTGCACGGTGATGCCGTCGGCGCCCGCTTCTTCGGCGTCCAGCGCGGCCTTGACCGGGTCAGGGTAACGGGTGCCCCGGGCCTGGCGCAGGGTGGCGACGTGGTCGATGTTGACGCCAAGAAGAATGCGATTGCTGGTGCTCACGGAAGCGCTCCTGAAAAGGGAAAGAAACGCCGCACAGCATACACGGGGTTGTCAGGGCTTTCGAAACAACTCGCGGCTGACCAGCGGCCGGCCGCCCAGGTGCACGGCCAGGGCCTGGCGCATCAGGCGCTTGGCGGCGGACAAGGCGCCGGGCGCCGTCCAGTCCGCTTCGCTCATGGCCAGCAGCTCGGTGCCCTGGAACAGGCCAGGTTGCAGCAGGTACACGCGCTCCAGGCCGGCGTCCACTTGCAGGCGATACATGCCATCGGCGGCGATGGGCTCGCCGTGCAGGTCGTTGGCCAGTTCGAAGCCGTAGCCCAGGTCGTCGAGCAGGCGCCATTCGAACGCACGCAGCAAGGGTTCCAGGGGACGGCCTTCGGCCAGGGCGAGCAAGGTGGCGGCGTAGTGATCGAATACTGCCGGGTGCGGGTCTTCGGCGGGGAGCAGGCGGATCAGCAGTTCATTGAGGTAAAGGCCGCTGAACAGCGCATCGCCGTTGAGCCAGGCCGAGGTGCCCACGCTTTCCATGCGGCCGACGTTTTTCAGCTCACCCTTGCCGCGAAACTCCACGTCCAGGGCCACGAACGGCCGCGCCAACGTGCCCGCCTTGCCCCGCGCACTGCGCAAGACGGCGCGCAGGCGGCCTTGGGGCGTGAGGAAGTCCACCAGGGCGCTGGTCTCGCGGTAGGCGCGGCTGTGCAGGACGTAGGCAAGTTGGCTGGGGGGCGGGGATTGGGACATGGCTGCTCACTGCTGGAATGCACTTTTGAAAACGACACAAACCTAATGTGGGAGGGGGCTTGCCCCCGATGGCAGTGTGTCAGTCACTTATTTGTCAACTGACCCACCGCTATCGGGGGCAAGCCCCCTCCCACATTTTCAGCCCCGCGGTGCATTCAGGACCTTACAGGTCGCCATAGCCCAGGGAACGCAGTGCACGCTCGTCATCGGACCAGCCGCCCTTCACCTTCACCCACAGGTTCAGCATGATCTTGGAATCGAACAGCAATTCCATGTCCTTGCGCGCCTCGGTGCCGATGCGCTTGATACGCTCGCCCTTGTCGCCAATGATGATTTTCTTCTGACCGTCACGCTCGACGAGGATCAGCGCATGGATGTGCAAGGTCTTGCCCTGCTGCTTGAACTCTTCGATTTCCACGGTGATCTGGTACGGCAGCTCCGCCCCCATCTGGCGCATGATTTTCTCGCGCACCAGTTCAGCGGCGAGGAAACGGCTGCTGCGGTCGGTGATCTGGTCTTCCGGGAAGAAGTGCTCGTTCTCCGGCAGGTGCTCGGCGATCACGCGCTCCAAGGCATCGAGGTTGTGGCCGTGCTGGGCCGAAATCGGGATGATCTGGGCGTTCGGCAGTTGTTCCTGCAGCCAGCTCAAGTGCGGCATCAGCTCGGCTTTGTCTTCGATACGGTCGGTCTTGTTCAGCGCGACGATCAACGGGCCGGTGACGTACTGCACGCGTTCGAGGACCATCTGGTCTTCGTCGGTCCACTTGGTGCGGTCGACCACGAAGATCACCACGTCGACGTCTTTCAACGCCGCCGAAGCGGTCTTGTTCATGTAGCGGTTCAGGGCTTTCTCGCCACCTTTGTGCATGCCTGGGGTGTCGACGTAGACCGCTTGCACGGTGCCTTCGGTCTTGATGCCCAGCATGTTGTGGCGGGTGGTCTGCGGCTTGCGCGAGGTGATCGCCAGCTTCTGGCCAAGGATGTGGTTGAGCAACGTGGACTTGCCCACGTTCGGGCGGCCGACGATGGCAACATAGCCACAGCGTGTTGCGGTTGAATCAGTCATGGCCATTCTCCACGCCCAGGGCAATCAGTGCTGCGGCGGCCGCTACCTGTTCGGCAATACGACGGCTCACACCCTGACCTCGGCTTTTTTCGTTCAGTAAGGTGATTTCACATTCCACGAAGAACACGCGGCAATGGGGCTCACCCTGGATATCCACCACTTCGTAGCGTGGCAGTTCGCACCCGCGGGACTGCAAAAATTCCTGCAGGCGGGTCTTGGGATCTTTGTTGGTGTCCACCAGCGTGAGGCTTTCGATCTCGGAGGTCAGCCAGGCAGTGACACGTTCCTTGGCGGCTTCCATGCCGGCATCGAGGTAGATGGCACCGATCAGCGCTTCAAGGGCATCGGCCAGGATCGACTCGCGACGAAAACCACCACTCTTCAACTCGCCGGACCCCAGGCGCAGGTACTCGCCCAGGCCGAAGCCACGGGCCAGCACGGCCAGGGTCTCGCCCTTCACCAGGCGCGCACGCAGGCGCGACAACTGGCCTTCACGGGCTTGGGGAAAGCGCTCGAACAGCGCCTCACCGGCGACGAAGTTGAGGATGGCATCACCGAGGAATTCCAGGCGCTCGTTGTTACGCCCGGCAAAGCTGCGGTGTGTGAGGGCAAGGACCATCAGTTCCTGATCCTTGAAGGTGTAGCCGAGCTGGCGCTCGAGACGTGCTAGAGAAACGGTCACGGTTTATCCATATCTAGTTGGTGGCACCGGCGGCCATCGACGATTGACGCAGTGTTCAAATTCAAATCCTGGTTGGTGCCGCATGAGGCAGGACCGATTTGTCCCCACCCCAGAAAAGCATTCGGCGCTGTGATCACAGCGCCGCCTGTATTACTTGATCAGCCCGATCCGCGAGAAGTTCGGCAGGTGGCTGAGTTTGGGTTCCGGCCAGCTCATCCAGACCGCAAAGGCCTTGCCGACGATATTCTGGTCGGGAACCATGCCCAGCAGGTCCTTGGGAATGTTGGGGTCATCCCAGTACCGGCTGTCATTGGAGTTGTCGCGGTTGTCGCCCATCATGAAGTAGTGCCCGGCCGGAACCTTCCACTGCCCATCAGGCTGGGCACGGTAGCGGCTCATTTCCTTGCGGATTTCGTGCTCCACCGCACCGAGTTTTTCCTGGTACAGCTCGGCGCTGCCCAGGCTGTTCGGCTCGGAACCCAGCAGCTTTTCAGCCACCGACTCACCATTGATGAACAGGCGCTTGTCACTGGTGTAGCGAATCACGTCGCCCGGCAGACCAACCACACGCTTGATGTAGTTGACATTCGGGTCGCTCGGGTAGCGGAACACCATCACATCGCCGCGCTGCGGGTCACCGACTTCGATGACCTTCTTGTCGATCACCGGCAGGCGAATGCCGTAGGAAAACTTGTTCACCAGGATGAAGTCGCCCACGTCCAGGGTAGGCTTCATCGACCCCGACGGGATCTGAAACGGCTCCACCAGGAAAGAACGCAGCACCAGCACGATGAACAACACCGGGAAGAACGACTTGCCGTATTCAACCAGCAAAGGCTCTTTGTTCAGCTTCTCGATCACCACGCCATCGGGCTGGCTGACGCTGCCCTGATAGGCCGCGATAGCCGCCCGCCGACGCGGGGCGAAGAACACCAGATCGAGCAACGCCAGGAGACCGCAAACGGCAACGGCGATGACCAGCAACAGCGGGAAATTTAGCGACATAGGACCTAACTATCCAACCTGAGCACCGCAAGGAAGGCTTCTTGTGGAACTTCCACGTTACCTACTTGCTTCATGCGTTTTTTACCGGCCTTTTGCTTCTCAAGCAGCTTGCGCTTACGGCTTACGTCACCGCCGTAGCATTTGGCCAGTACGTTCTTTCTGAGTGCCTTGACGGAGGTCCGCGCAATGATCTGCCCGCCAATGGCGGCCTGGATCGCGACGTCGAACATCTGGCGCGGAATCAGTTCTTTCATCTTCTCGGTCAACTGGCGACCTTTATAGTGCGCGTTGTCCTTGTGCACGATCAGTGCCAGGGCATCGACCTTGTCGCCGTTGATCAGCACATCCAGTTTCACCAGATTAGCCGATTGGTAACGGTCGAAATGGTAATCCAGCGAAGCATAGCCGCGACTGGTGGATTTGAGACGGTCGAAGAAGTCCAGCACCACCTCGTTCATCGGCATGTCGTAGGTCACCTGGACCTGGGTGCCGAGGAACAGCATGTCGCGCTGTACGCCACGTTTCTCGATGCACAGGGTGATGACGTTGCCCAAGTGTTCCTGCGGCACCAGGATATTGGCGCGCACGATAGGCTCGCGCATGTCTTCGATCGCCGAGAGATCCGGGAGCTTGGACGGGTTGTCGACGTAAATCGTTTCACCGGTTTTCAGCAACAACTCAAAAATAACGGTCGGCGCAGTGGTGATCAGGTCCAGGTCGTATTCGCGCTCGAGGCGCTCCTGGATGATTTCCATGTGCAGCATGCCCAGGAACCCGCAACGGAAGCCGAAGCCCAGGGCGTCGGAGCTCTCCGGGGTGTACTGCAACGACGAGTCGTTGAGGGTCAGCTTCTGCAGGGCTTCGCGGAAGTCTTCGAAATCGTCGGAGCTGACCGGGAACAGGCCGGCGTAGACCTGCGGCTGGATGCGCTTGAAGCCTGGCAGCACGTCGACGTCCGGCGTGGAACTCAGGGTCAGGGTGTCACCTACCGGTGCGCCGTGAATATCCTTGATGCCGGCGATGATGAAGCCCACTTCACCGGCTTTCAGATCAACGGTCGCGGTGTGCTTGGGGTTGAATACACCGACGCTGTCCACCAGATGGATCTTGCCGGTGGACTTGACCAGGATCTTGTCGCCCTTCTTCACGCGGCCATGGCGCACGCGCACCAGGGAGACTACGCCCAGATAGTTGTCGAACCAGGAGTCGATGATCAACGCTTGCAGCGGATCTTCGTAGTTGCCGGTCGGCGCAGGGATGGTGTGCACCAGGCGCTCGAGCACTTCGTCGACACCCAGGCCGGTCTTGGCGCTGCAGGTGACGGCGTCGGTGGCGTCGATGCCGATGATCTTCTCGATCTCTTCCTTGACGCGCTCAGGCTCGGCCTGGGGCAGGTCGATCTTGTTCAGCACGGGCATGACTTCCAGGCCCTGCTCGATCGCGGTGTAGCAGTTGGCAACCGACTGCGCCTCCACGCCCTGGCCGGCGTCCACCACCAGCAGGGCACCTTCACAGGCCGCCAGGGAACGGCTGACTTCGTAGGTGAAGTCGACGTGGCCCGGGGTGTCAATGAAGTTCAGCTGGTAGGTGATACCGTCTTTGGCCTTGTAATACAGAGTAACGCTGTGGGCCTTGATGGTGATGCCGCGCTCGCGTTCGAGGTCCATGGAGTCCAGGACCTGGGCTTCCATTTCGCGCTCGGCAAGGCCACCGCACATTTGGATAAACCGGTCGGCCAGCGTCGACTTGCCATGGTCAATGTGGGCGATGATGGAGAAATTGCGGATATGACTCAAATCACTCACGGATCAACACTCAAAAAGGCTGCAGGCAGATTGCCCGCTGAAAAATAGCCGGGAATTGTACCTGATGCTCAGGCCAGACGTCATCTTTGGTGACCAGAACAAAAATGCCCCGATCTCTCGACCGGGGCATTTTTTGATCATAAGCGCGACATCAGCCGGCTCGACGCAACAGCCAGAACCCGGCCAGGGCGCAGATGCCAGTGGGCACCAGCACCGCAAACAGCGGCGAGAAGCCAAACACCAGGCTCGAAGGGCCAAGCAGGTCCTGGGCGATGCGGAAGGTGAAGCCCACCAGCACACCCGTGAATACACGCTGGCCCAGGGTCACCGAACGCAGCGGGCCGAAAATGAAGGAAATCGCCATCAACACCAGCGCGGCGGTCACCACTGGTTGCAACACCTTGACCCAGAATGCCAGCCAGTAGCGGCCGTTGTTCAGGCCCTGGTCCTTCAGATAGTGGATATAGCCCCACAACCCGGAGATGGGCAGGCTTTCCGGGATCATCACCACGGTATTCAGCAACTCCGGCTTGAGGGCGATATCCCATTCCTGGCTCGGTACGTTGATCACTTCGGTGCTGGCCTTGGTGCCTTGGCCAATATTGCGGAAGTAGGTGGTGGTTACATCGCTGAGTTGCCACTTTTCGCCACCGTACTGCGCACGTTTGGCGAAGCTGGACTCCAGCAGGTGACGCTCCTTGTCGAACGTGTAACGGGTCACACCAATCAACAGTCCGCCGGGCTGCACGGCGTTGATGTGGATGAACTCATCGCCCTGGCGGTGCCACAGGCCATGCTTGGAGCTTTGCGCATCGCCTGACCCCTGGGCCAGGGCGCGATTGGCCTGGGCAGTGGTTTCGGCTGGTGGCGCGACGTATTCGCCGATCAGCACACTGCAGGCCATCAGCAGCAGCATGGGCTTCATCACCGCCCAGACGATACGACCAATGGACACGCCAGCAGCGCGCATAATGGTCAGTTCGCTATTGCTGGCCAGGCTGCCCAGGCCGATCAGGCAGCCGATCAGCGCGGCCATCGGCATCATGTCGTAGAGGCGACGCGGCGCGGTGAGGGCCACATAGCTCAGCACGTCCCACACGGTGTAGGTGTCGCTGACATTGCTCACTTCATCGATGAAGGCGAACAACGACGCCAGACCGAGGATGATGCCCAGTACCGCCAGGATGGCGATCAGTACGCTGCTACCAATGTAGCGATCGAGCTTAGCCACGAGCCAACTCCTTCTGGCCACGACGGCTCATCATTTTCAAACGGATCGGCTCCCAGTAGAGCAGCCCCAGGCCGATCAATAGAAACATCCCATGCACCCACCACAGGCCCAGGGTCGGCGACAACTTGCCCTTCTCCAGGGAGCCACGGGCGGAAATCAGGATGGTCAGGTAGGCCATGTACAACAGGATTGCCGGCAACAGCTTGAGGAAGCGGCCCTGGCGCGGGTTGACGCGAGACAGCGGCACGGCCATCAAGGTCACGATGAACACCAGCAGCGGCAGGGAGAGTCGCCATTGCAACTCGGCGATGGAACGCAGTTCCTTGCTGCCCCACAGATCAGGCGTCGGGATGGCATCACGGTCGGTGACTTCGTCGCTGATGTCCGGACGAGCCAGCATCACGCCATAGGTGTCGTACTTGATCGCGCGGTAATCGGCCATGCCCGGGCTGCCGTCATAGCGGTAGCCATTTTCCAGGATCAGGTAGCGGCTGCCATCAGGACGGACTTCCTGGCGCCCCGAATCGGCCACCAGCACGGAAATGCCACGGTCTTTCTTGTCCTGGCCCAGGCGTTTCTCGGAGATGAACACGCCGCCCAGGTTGGCGCGGTCGTCGGTCAGGGTTTCGGTGTAGGTCACCCGGGAACCGTCATTGAGCGCCTGGAAGCGACCGGGTTCGAGGGTGTCGAACTCGGTCATCGCGTCCTGCTTGTTCAGTACCAGCTGGAACTGCAGGGCACCCTGGGGCGCCAGGCTCAGGCTCAGCCAGGCCACGATCAGCGCGATGCCGGCGGCCGGGATCATGGTCATGCCCAACAGGCGCTGCTGGCTCATGCCGGTGGCCGAGAGTACGGTCATTTCGCTTTCGAGGTACAGGCGGCCATAGGCCAGCAGTATCCCGAGGAACAGGCCCAACGGCAGGATCAACTGCAGGAAGCCCGGCAGGCGAAAGCCCATGATCAGGAACAGCGAACCCGGGTCCAGGGCGCCGGAGGCAGCCTGGGCCAGGTATTTGACGAAACGACCACTCATGATGATGACCAGCAGCACCGCACTCACGGCACTCAGGGTCAACAGGACTTCGCGGGACAGATAACGGAAGACGATCAAACCAGACACTCCAGGGTTGTCAGGCTAAGGCGGCCAAACAAGCAAGCATACCGAGACAGCCCATTTACACAGGGCCGGCTAAAAAGATGGCGCATTATCCTGTGATTGACCGCGCCTGTCACGGAGCTTGCTCGTGCACACGCACAAAGCGTGCACCAAGGGTTGTCAGGCTCCGTCGGCGAGGTTCAAACTGCGGCCTTTGTCGCCGGCGGCTTACACGGCTGCCTGGTATTAAAGCCGGAGTACAGACTCTTGGCCAACCGACCTTTATAAGGGACCCGAAAATGGAACTGGTTGTAAAAAGCGTTAGCCCCGAAACGTTGAAAACCGCCACCCTCGTGGTCGCCATCGGCGAAGGCCGCAAGCTCGGCGTGGCCGCCAGGCAACTCGACGAACTCAGTGGCGGCGCCATCAGCGCGGTGCTCAAGCGCGGCGACCTGGCCGGCAAAGTCGGCCAGAGCCTGCTGCTGCAAAGCCTGCCCAACCTTAAAGCCGACCGCGTATTGCTGGTGGGCGTGGGCAAGGACGCCGAACTGGGTGACCGTCCGTTCCGCAAAATCATCAGCGGCATCTTCAGCACCCTCAAGGGCCTGGGCGGCAGCGACGCGACGCTGGCCCTCGACGAAGTCGTGGTCAAAGACCGTGACAGTTATGGCAAGACCCGCCTGCTGGCCGAGAGCCTGGTGGACGGCGGCTATATCTTCGACCAGTTCAAGAGCACCAAGACCGAACCCCGCGCCCTGAAGAAAATCACCCTGCTGACCATCAAGGCCGCCCAGGCTGAAGTCCAGCGCGCCGTGACCCACGCCACGGCCATCGCCAACGGCATGTCGTTCACCCGTGACCTGGGCAACCTGCCGCCGAACATCTGCCACCCGACTTTCCTCGGCGAACAGGCCAAGGCGCTGGGCAAAGAGTTCAAGGGCCTGAAAGTCGAAGTGTTCGACGAGAAGAAGATCAAGGAACTGGGCATGGGCTCGTTCTATGCCGTGGGCCAGGGCAGCGACCAGCCGCCACGCCTGATCGTGATGCAATACAACGGCGGCAAGAAGTCCGAGAAGCCTTACGCCCTGGTGGGTAAAGGCATCACCTTCGACACCGGCGGCATCAGCCTCAAGCCGGGCCTGGGCATGGACGAGATGAAGTACGACATGGGCGGCGCCGCCAGCGTGTTCGGCACCCTGCGTGCCGTGCTGGAACTCAAGCTGCCGATCAACCTGGTGTGCATCCTGGCCTGTGCCGAGAACATGCCGAGCGGTGGCGCGACCCGTCCGGGCGACATCGTCACCACCCTGAGCGGCCAGACCGTCGAAATCCTCAACACCGACGCCGAAGGCCGCCTGGTGCTGTGCGATGCCCTGACCTACGCCGAGCGCTTCAAGCCGCAGGCTGTGATCGACATCGCCACCCTGACCGGCGCGTGCATCGTCGCCCTCGGCTCCCACACCTCCGGCCTGCTGGGTAACAGCGACGAGCTGATCGAGCAATTGCTCAGCGCCGGTAAAGCCGCCGACGATCGCGCCTGGCAGCTGCCGCTGTTCGATGAGTACCAGGAACAGCTGGACAGCCCGTTCGCCGACATCGCCAACATCGGTGGCCCGAAAGCCGGCACCATCACCGCGGCCTGCTTCCTGTCGCGTTTTGCCAAGAACTTCAACTGGGCGCACCTGGACATCGCCGGCACGGCCTGGACCAGCGGCGGCAAGGACAAGGGCGCCACTGGCCGTCCGGTGCCGCTGCTGACCCAGTACCTGCTGGATCGCGCCAAGGCCTGAAACTGAAGATTCCGGGGCGACGCGTATGTCGCCTCGGTCTCGGGAACCGCAATGACCCAAGTCGACTTCTACATACTGCCCAGCGCCGATCCGCTCGCGCGCCTGGACTTTGCCTGCAAACTCACCGAAAAAGCCTGGCGCATGGGCCACCGCATCTACCTGCATTGCAGCGATGCTGCCCAACGCGATGAACTGGATGCCCGCCTGTGGCGCTTCAAGGGCGAAAGCTTCGTACCCCATGGCCCCGCCGAGTCTGAACCTGAAGGGCTGGTGGTGCTCGGTTTGGGCGACAGTTGTGGCGATCACCATGACCTGTTGGTCAACCTGGACCTGAAAGTGCCGCCGTTCGCCAAGACGTTTGCCCGTGTGGCCGAGGTGGTGGTGGAAGATCCGGCTATTCGTCAGGCCGCGCGGGAGAGTTTCCGTTTCTACCGCGAACAGGGCTATCCTCTCCAGGATCACCGGCTACAACGACTTTGAGTAAATGATGGACACGCCAAACCCGCTGAAAAAAGATGACCACCTGCTGGACGACCTGGAGTCGATCCGTCAGTTACTGGGTGATGATGACTTGCAACCGCCGCTGTTGACCGAAACGGTCGAGGGCGAGGTACAGATTCCGCTGCTGTTCGACATGGTCGGCGGCAAACCTGTCGCGCCGGAGCCGGTTGTCGAAGCACCCGCCGTCGCACCTGCCCCCGCTGAAAAAGGGCCCGACGCCCTGCTACTGCACCTGGACAACGAACTGCGCGCCGCCGCACAACTGATCATGCAGGACGTGATCGACGACTTTGCCCCGCATATCGAAACCGAGATCAAGCGGCGACTGGATGCGCGGATGGAGCGGCTGCTCAGCCAGTACCAGTCCTGAGCCTTGCATAATCTCCCTTTGGAAGGGGCAAGCCCCCTCCCACATTTGATTCGCACAAGTCTTCAACTCGCCCTCAGCTCCCAGCCCCGTTATACTTGCCGGCTTTCCTGAATTAATGCCAACTAGGGTCCCGCCGCGCATGGATAAGACCTACCAGCCGCACGCCATCGAAACTTCCTGGTACAACACCTGGGAATCCGAGAATTATTTCGCCCCGCAAGGCGCGGGCGATTCCTACACCATCATGATTCCGCCACCGAACGTCACTGGCAGCCTGCACATGGGCCATGGCTTCAACAATGCGATCATGGATGCCTTGATCCGTTTCCGCCGCATGCAGGGCCGCAATACCCTGTGGCAACCGGGCACCGACCACGCCGGTATCGCCACCCAGATGCTGGTGGAACGCCAACTCGAAGCCACCGGCCAGAACCGTCATGACCTGGGCCGCGAGAAATTCCTGGAAAAAATCTGGGAATGGAAGGACCAGTCCGGCGGCAATATCAGCCGTCAGATCCGTCGCCTCGGTTCGTCCGTAGACTGGAGCCGCGAACGCTTCACCATGGACGATGGCCTGTCGGAAGCCGTGAAAGAAGCCTTCGTGCGCCTGCATGAAGACGGCTTGATCTACCGCGGCAAGCGCCTGGTCAACTGGGACACTAAGTTGCACACGGCGATTTCCGACCTCGAAGTGGAAAACCACGACGAGAAAGGTTTCCTGTGGAACCTCAAGTACCCGCTGGCCGATGGCGCCAAGACCGCCGAAGGCAACGACTACCTGATCGTCGCCACCACGCGTCCGGAAACCATGCTCGGCGACGCCGCCGTGGCGGTTAACCCGAATGATGAACGCTACCAGGCGCTGATCGGCAAGTTCGTCGAGCTGCCGCTGGTGGGCCGCCGTATCCCGATCATCGCGGACGACTATTGCGACCCTGAATTCGGCACCGGCTGTGTGAAAATCACCCCGGCCCACGATTTCAACGACTACGAAGTCGGCAAGCGCCACAACCTGCCGCTGCTGAACATCTTCGACAAGAACGCTGCCGTGTTGCCAGCCTGCCAGGTGTTCAACCTGGACGGCACGCTGAACGAAACTGTCGATGGCAAGATCCCGGCTGAATACGCCGGCCTCGACCGGTTCGAAGCACGCAAGCAGATCGTTGCCGCCTTCGACGCCGCGGGTTTGCTGGTGAGCGTTGACGACCACGGCCTGAAAGTGCCGAAGGGCGACCGCTCCGGCACCGTGATCGAGCCGTGGCTGACCGACCAATGGTACGTCTCCACCAAGCCGCTGGCCGAACCGGCCATTGCCGCCGTGGAAGATGGCCGCATCCAGTTCGTACCCAAGCAGTACGAAAACATGTATTTCTCGTGGATGCGCGACATCCAGGATTGGTGCATCAGCCGTCAACTGTGGTGGGGCCACCGCATTCCGGCCTGGTACGACGAGTCGGGCAAGGTCTATGTGGGCCGCGACGAAGCCGAAGTGCGTGCCAAGCACAACCTGGGTGCCGACGTTGCGCTGCAGCAGGACAACGACGTACTGGACACCTGGTTCAGCTCGGGCCTGTGGACCTTCTCCACCCTCGGCTGGCCGCAGCAGACCGAATTCCTGAAGAAATTCCACTCCACCGACGTACTGGTCACTGGCTTCGACATCATTTTCTTCTGGGTTGCCCGGATGATCATGCTGACCATGCACCTGGTGAAAAACGAGGACGGCACGCCGCAGGTACCCTTCAAGACCGTGTACGTGCACGGCCTGGTACGTGATGGCCAAGGCCAGAAGATGTCCAAGTCCAAGGGTAACGTGCTGGACCCGCTGGACATCATCGACGGCATCGACCTGGAAACCCTGGTGCAGAAACGCACCTCGGGCCTGATGCAGCCGAAACTGGCGAAGAAGATCGAGAAGCAGACCCGCGACGAATTCGCCGACGGCATCGCCAGCTACGGCACCGACGCCCTGCGCTTCACCTTCTGCTCGCTGGCATCCACCGGTCGCGACATCAAGTTCGACATGGGCCGCGTCGAAGGCTATCGCAACTTCTGCAACAAGATCTGGAACGCGGCGCGCTACGTGCTGGATAAAGGCGAAGACTGCGGCCAGAACGGCGAAGCCGTCGAACTGAGCCTGGCCGATCGCTGGATCATCTCGCAGCTGCAACGCACCGAAGCCGAAGTGACCCGCCAGCTCGACCAGTTCCGTTTCGACCTGGCCGCACAGGCCCTGTATGAGTTCATCTGGAACCAGTATTGCGACTGGTACCTGGAACTGTCCAAGCCTGTGCTGTGGGACGAGAACGCCCCGATCGAACGCCAGCGCGGCACCCGTCGCACCCTGGTGCGCGTACTCGAAGTCGCGCTGCGCCTGGCGCACCCGTTCATGCCGTTCATCACCGAAGAAATCTGGCAGCGCCTGGCGCCACTGGCCGGTATCGAAGGCAAGACCATCATGCTGCAACCCTGGCCGGTCGCCAACGAAGCGCGCATTGATGAGGCGGCCGAAAGCGATATCGAATGGCTCAAGACCCTGATGATGGGCACGCGTAACATCCGTGCCGAAATGAACATCGGGCCGGGCAAACCATTGGCAGTGTTCGTAAAGAACGCCAGTGCCGAGGACCTGCGTCGTCTCGCCGAGAACGATGCGCTGCTCAAGAAGCTGGCGAAGCTGGAGTCGATCACCGTATTGGCGGCCGGCGAAGAAGCACCGCTGTCCGCGACCGCACTGGTTGGCGAGATGGAAGTGCTGGTGCCAATGGCCGGCCTGATCGACAAGGGTGCCGAACTGGCCCGCCTCGACAAGGAAATCGCACGCCTGCAAGGCGAAGTGCAGCGGGTGGGTGGCAAGCTGTCCAACGCGGCGTTCGTCGACAAGGCGCCGGCTGAAGTGATCGAGAAGGAACGCGCCAAGCTGGCCGAGGCTGAACAGGCCCTGGGCAAACTGGCGGAGCAACATGCGCGGATTTCCAGCCTGTAAAATGGAACCTGTGTAAAAAAGAGGCCTTCGGGCCTCTTTTTTGTGTGGAACTAGCCAATACCTGACTGGCAATACGGTCAATGTGGGAGGGGGCTTGCCCCATCGGGGGCAAGCCCCCTCCCACATTTGACCGGGACAGGCTCAGGATGTGTGACAATGCCCACCACTTTGAGCCAACACCAGAATCATCATGACCGCCCCCAACACGCCAAAACCTCCGCGCAAGAAGCCTAAAACCGCAGCCACGGCCAAACCCGTCGTGCCGCGCAAAGAGGCCACCCTGCATCCGCGCAACCGCCACACAGGGCGTTACGACTTCCCGGCGCTGATCAAGACTACGCCGGAACTGGCGCAATTCGTGATCATCAACCCTTATGGGAAAGAGAGCATCGACTTTGCCAGCCCCGATGCGGTGCGGGTGTTCAACCGTGCACTGTTGAAGGCGTTCTACGGCATCCAGCATTGGGACATCCCGGCCGACTACCTTTGTCCACCAGTGCCGGGGCGTGCGGACTACGTACACTTCCTCGCCGACCTGCTGGCCAGCACCAATGACGGCAAGATCCCGCGCGGTTCGATCGTCAAGGTGCTGGACATCGGCATGGGCGCCAACTGCGTCTACCCGCTGATTGGCTACATGGAGTACCGCTGGAACTTCCTCGGCTCCGAGGTCGACCCTATCGCCGTGGCTGCGGCCAAGGCCATCGTGCAGTCCAACGACCTGAGCAAGGTCATCCAGCTGCGCCAGCAAACCAACCCCAAGCAGATCCTGCTGGGCTTGCTGGAGCCAGGTGAGCGCTTCGACCTGACGATGTGCAACCCGCCGTTCCATGCCTCCATGGACGAAGCGACCAAGGGCAGCGAACGCAAATGGCGCGCCCTGGGCAAGGCCGATCCCAAGCGCAAGTTGCCGGTGCTGAACTTCGGTGGCCAATCGGCTGAACTGTGGTGCGAAGGCGGTGAAGCGCGCTTTGTGACGCAGCTCATCGCTGAAAGTGCGCATTTTGCCCACAAGGTGTTGTGGTTCAGTTGCCTGGTGTCAAAAGCGTCGAACTTGCCCGCGATCGAGACGGCGTTGAAAAAAGCCGGCGTGCTGGAAAGCCAGGTGGTGGAGATGTCCCAGGGACAGAAGCAGAGTCGCTTCGTGGCCTGGACCTTCCAGACCAAGAACGAGCAGCAGATCTGGCGCCAGCGCTGGGTGCGCTAGGCACAAATTGCAGGCAACAAAAAACCGTGCCCGGATCGCTCCGGAGCACGGTTTTTTTGCTGCGTCTTACTTGTTAACAGCGTCGGTCAGGCCTTTGGCCACAACCAGCTTGATAACTTTCTTGGCAGCGATTTCGATGGCGGCGCCGGTCGAAGGGTTACGGCCAGTACGGGCAGGACGCTCGGTCACTTTCAGTTTGCCAACGCCTGGCAGAGTGATTTCGCCGCCGTTTTCCAGCTGGTCAGCAACAACTTGGCTCAGTTGGTCCAGCAGAGCGCGCACGGTAGTTTTCGGTGCGTCTACTGCTTCAGCCAGGTCAGCGATCAGTTGGTCTTTAGTAATAGCCATTGTGGTGTTCCTTCCCTATCAAATTCATATGGATTGCAGAGTGCAGTGTCAGCCGTCGAGCCCGACCGTCACGGCCTGGCACCCCCGGCTATAACCACGGAGATCGGGGTTATAGATGCTTGAAACGGGGATTGGTTCGACCTGACAGATGCTGAATGCACGCTTATCGCCGAGACTTGGCGTAAGACGGGGCAAAACTAGCACAGAGACGGGGAAATATCCGCCTCTACCTACCCATTTGGTCAGCTTTATCGCTCTAAACCGTGAAAAAAAGGCATATGCCCCGTCGGAAGGTGCCCAAAACACCCTTCGAAGCACGTCTTGGCCAATGGTGCGGTACACTTGGCGACTTTTCGGGGAGGCCCACCGCTCCCCTCTCAACCAGCCGAGAAGCCTATGCCGATCCGTCATTGCATCGTCCACCTGATCGACAAAAAACCCGACGGCACACCTGCAGTTCTCCATGCCCGCGACTCCGAGCTTGCCGAGTCGGCCGCCATCGAGAACATGCTTGCCGACCTCAACGAGAGCTACAACGCCAAACAAGGCAAGGCCTGGGGTTTCTTCCATGCCGAGTCCGGCGCGCACCCGTTCAGCGGCTGGTTGAAGGAGTATTTCGACGGCGGGCAGGATTTCACCACGTTCAGCCGCACCGCCGTCGAGCACCTGCAGAAGCTGATGGAAGAGTCCAACCTCTCCACCGGTGGCCACGTGCTGTTCGCCCACTACCAGCAAGGCATGACCGACTACCTGGCCATCGCCCTGCTGCACCACAGCGAAGGCGTGGCGGTGACCGACGAGCTGGACGTGACCCCATCCCGTCACCTGGACCTGGGCCAACTGCACCTGGCGGCGCGGATCAACGTGTCCGAGTGGCAGAACAACAAGCAGTCCAAGCAGTACATCTCGTTTATCAAGGGCAAGAACGGCAAGAAGGTGTCGGAATACTTTCGCGACTTCATCGGCTGCCAGGAAGGCGTCGACGGCCCAGGAGAGACCCGCACCCTGCTCAAGGCCTTCAGCGACTTCGTTGAAAGCGAAGACCTGCCCGACGAATCCGCCCGCGAAAAGACCAAGACCCTGGTGGACTACGCCAGCAGCCAGGCCAAGCTTGGCGAACCCATGGGCCTGGAAGAACTCTCGGGGTTGATCGATGAAGATCGGCCAAAGGCGTTCTACGACCATATACGCAACAAGGATTACGGCCTCTCGCCGGAGATTCCGGCGGATAAACGCACCCTCAACCAGTTCCGTCGCTTCACCGGCCGCGCCGAGGGCCTGTCCATCAGCTTTGAAGCACACCTGCTGGGGGACAAGATCGAGTACGACGAAGCCGCCGGCACCTTGATCATCAAGGGCCTGCCGACCCAGCTGACCGACCAGCTCAAGCGCCGTAACTGATGCTGGGCGGGGTTTTCAAGAAAGTCCTGCTGGTATTGCTGGTGGTGGTGGTGATCCAGAACTGGGGCAAGATCGAGCGGGTGTTCAACCCATCGCAGGTAGCCCCTGAACAAGTGCGCGCTTCGGCGCGCGTGGTGCTGTATGCCACCGCGTGGTGCGGATACTGCAAGCAGATCCGCCGTTTCCTGGACCAGAAAGGCATCCCCTACCAGGCGTTCGATATCGAGAAAGACGCCCAGGCGCGCAAGACGTATGAGGCGTTGGGCGGCGGCGGGATTCCGTTTGTGGACGTGAACGGCACGCTGATTCGCGAGTACAGCCCCGAGAAGATCATGGCGGCGCTGAAGTAATCAGCGCACCACGATCATGCGCCCCAGCACCTGGTGCTGTTCAAAACCGAGAACCGCCTGCAAGGCATTCAGCACAGCCTGTGGGTCTTTGCTCGGGAAGCTGCCGCTGACGCGCCTGGCGCCCATCTCTTCGTTAAGCAACAGGATACGACCGGGGTAGTAACGGCCCAGGTCCTTCACCACGTCCGCCAAGGGCGCCTTGTAGTAGTTGAGCCAGCCGTCGCGCCAGGCCAGGCGTGATTCGCTGTCGACCCCATGCATTGGTTCGGCAATGCCATCGGCGTAGGCCACTTGCTGGCCGGCGGTAAGAACCTGCTGTTGGCCCTGCTTTGACGGCGTCACGCCAACCCGTCCGGACAACACCGTCACCTGGGCGCCTGCCGGTTGCAGGCGCACTTCGAACTGGGTGCCCAGCACCCGCGCTTCACCGCTGCCCGCCGCGACCACGAAGGATTGCCCGGTGTGGGTCACGCTGAAAAAGCCGGCCCCGCGACGCAATTGGATACGCCGCTCGCCATGGTTGAAATCCACGGCGATGGCGCTGTCAGCGTCCAGGGTGACTTGGGAGTTGTCGGCCAGCGTGACGGTTTTGATTTCCCCGGGTGCCGTCACGTAGTCAGCGCCAAGGTCATCGACCCAGCGCGACGGCTGCCAACCAGCCCCCATGGACACCATCACCACCAGGCAGGCAGCCATGGCCAACGCCCCGGACCAACGCAGCACCCGCGAACGCTTCGGGGTGTTCATCGCATTGAGGTAGCCCTGCAAGGCCATGGCTTCTTCGTCCGCCAGCTTGCGCGCCGGGACTTCGCTCAACTCCCACAGCACCTGGGCCTGGGAATAGGCCTCGACATGTGCAGGGTCGGCCCGCAGCCACTGGCTGAACGTGGCCTGGTCGCCACTGCTGGGCTGGTCGTGCAGCAGGCTCAACCAGGCCAGGGCCGCTTGTTCCTGGGCGGGCGTGGGGGTGACGTTCACGGTGCTTTCCCTGGCGTGCGTGGGGATGAGGGGTCGCGAAGGCTGGCTTTGCAGGCTTCGAGCGCACGCATCATATGTTTTTCCACGGCACTTTGGGACAGGCCCATGGCCTTGGCGATTTGCGCGTACTTGCGCCCGTGGATGCGGTTGAGCAGGAAAATCTGCCGCGTGCGCTCGGGCAAACTGCGCAGCGCCGCTTCGACATGGCGCAGATCATTGCCGGCTTCCAGCGCCGCCTGGGGCTCGGAGCCTTGGTTGTCGTGCTGTTCGGGCAGCCAGCCTTCGCTGCTGCGCACCCGCGCGCCTTCGCTGCGCAGGTGATCAATGGCGATATTGCCGGCGCAGCGCAGCAGGTAGGTGCTGAGTTCTTCGACCTGCACCAGCGGCCGGCGCCAGAAGCGCAGGAACAGGTCCTGCACTAGGTCCGCCGCCGTGGCGCGGCACCCCACGCGGCGACTCACCAGGGCTTCCATCTGCGAACGCTGGGACAGGAACACCTGCAGGAAATGCGCACGCCCACCGGCCGCGTCAGCGTGCTGGCTGTCCTGGGGTTCCGGTGGGGTGCTGATCATCATGGACGGGCTCAGAGGGTGGCGAAGGCTGCGACAGGGCTGGCGAGCAGGCCGACACCCGCCAGGATCAGGGCCAGCCTTGGCCGGTACGGCAACAGCAGCACCAACAGCAGTGCGCTGAGCATCAACACGGCGCACCACTCCACCAGGCCCTGGCCCCAACCGGCGATGGCCACGGCGGGCCAGATCGACACGGTCAGCAGCAACCACCCGGCCACACGCAAACCCAGGCGCCGGCGAGGCGTGGGTCTACTGTGCAACAGTTCGCCGTGATGACGGTCGGTGGACAAGCACAGCGCAGTAAACCCGGCGTAGCACATCAGCAGTGCAAGCAGCATTCAGTTCGCCTCCTGCTTGAGCGTCAACCCGCGTGTGCGTTCAACCTTGGGCGCAGGCACGGTGCGATGCTGCATCTTCCAGGCGGCCCAGCCGAGGAATATTCCGCTGGCCAGGCTCGTCAGGTCGAAGCCGGCCATGGCCCAGTCTCCGGTGGCCAATGAAACGCCCAGGTGATGCGAGGTGGTCAACGCGTTGAGCAATGGAATGGCGATAAACAGCAATGCGCCGACGCTCAACTGCTCGACCCAACCCTGGCGGCCACGCCGCAGGATGGCGTGCAGCAGGCTCAGGCCCCAGGCAATAAAGAAGGTTTGCACTTCCCAGCCGGAACGTTCGGCGAAGGTCACCGGCAGCAGGCGGTTGGCCCAGAAAAACGCCGCGATGGCGATCATCAGGCCGGACATGCTGGCGATGTTGAGTACTTCCACAAGACGCAGTTCAAACGGCATCACATTGCTCTTGAGGTGCTTGAGCTGACGCTTGCCAAGCCAGATGACCAGCCCGGTGCCGATCATCGCCGTGCCCGCCAGCCCGCAGATAAAGTACAACCAGCGCAGCACCGGGCCGGCGAAATGCCCCATGTGCAGGCCGTAGAAACTGCCGCCGATGGCCGCCGGCAGCGACTGCCCGCCGCTTACTCGCAACAGTTCGCCGGTGCTGCCATTGAAGGACACGGTACTGCCGAAATCGTGCACTACGCTGTCGGAACCGGCGCGCAATACATTGACCGAGGCGTTCACATCGCCGGGGTTGTTCACCGCCACGCGCCCCACATGCCCGCCCGCCCACTGTGCCCGCGCCTGCTCGTACATCGGCACCAGCGGCAGCAATGTGCCTGGCTGGCCCGATGCAGGCGCGTTGTTGGTGTTCGGGAACACCTCGCTGAAAAAGGCGCGGGTGTCGTTGCCATAGGAAGCCAGGATCGGCGCCGGCATCACCATGCTCATGAAGATCACCAGGCTGCTGTAGGTGATCATCAGATGGAAAGGCAGCACCAGCACACCCACCGCGTTGTGCCCGTCGAGCCAGGAACGCTGGCCTTTGCGGGGACGGAAGGTGAAGAAGTCCTTGAAGATTTTCTTGTGGGTGATGATGCCGGTGATCAGCGCGATGAACATCACCATCGCGGCGATGGTCGACAGCCAGCGACCCCACGGGTGAGGCATTTGCAGTTGGAAGTGGAACCGGTAGAAGAACTCGCCGCCCATGCTTTCACGGGCCTGCACGGCCTGGCCGGTGACGGGGTCGAGGGTTTTCTGGATGAAGTTGCCACGCTTGCCGGGGTCGACCTTGTCCTGCCACATCACCGACAGGCCGGGGTCGCGGCTGTCCGGCAAGGTGATGAACCAGCGTGCGGCGGTGGGTGCGACCTGCTGCAGATAGGTTTGCGCCACGGTGAGGCTGCGCGCATCGTCCAGGGGACGGGCCTGCACTTCGGGCTGCATCCAGTGGCTGATCTCGTCCTTGAAATACGACAGGGTGCCTGTCAGGAAAATTGCAAACAGCAGCCAGCCGAAGATCAACCCGGCCCAGGTGTGCAACCAGGCCATGGCCTGACGGAAACCCTCTTTCATACTCGTGTCATCCACAAACCCACGCCCGCCAGGGTGGCGAACGCCGCACTTGGCAGCAGCACACCGAACCAGGCGCGTGCGGCGCTGCGGCAGGCGAAACACCAGAGCACAGCGAGCAGGTAAAACACGAAGGAACTCATCATCCCGGTGATCACCGCATCGGCGCGAGAGGTAGGCAGCCACAGCGCCAGACAGATGCTGGCCAGGGACGCCATCAGGTAACCGCCCACCACGGCAGCCAGCACACGCGAGGTCACGGCGAGACGATAGGAGACAGGCAGCGAGGTTTTGCTTTTCATGCGGGAGGCGCCAGGTTCATCAGCGCGCAATATTAATGATAAATATTCTCATAAGCAAAACAGAACGGATGAATCACCTGTGCGGATGGATTGCCGAAGCCACTCACGCGCCCTACAATGCGAACAATTCTTGTTCTCTAAAGCATGGCGATGCTTGTGGAGTGTCCCCGTTGAGCCCGTCCAACACCGTCGAAGTTTTGTACACCGACCATCACCACTGGCTCACCGGCTGGTTGCGACGCAAGCTCGGCTGCCCGGAAAGCGCCGCCGACCTGGCCCAGGACACCTTCATGCGCGTGCTCACCGCGCGGGAAACGCCCACCCTGGTCGAGCCCCGCGCGTTTCTCACCACGGTTGCCAAGCGCGTGCTGTTCAACTTCTACCGCCGCCAAGACCTGGAACGCGCCTACCTCGATGCCCTGGCACACATGCCCGAACACGTGGCGCCATCGGAAGAAGAACGCGCAATCATCCTGCAAACCCTGGTCGAGCTGGACCAACTGCTCGACGGCCTGCCGGTGCAGGTCAAGCGCGCCTTCCTGCTGGCGCAACTGGATGGGCTGACCTACGCGCAAATCGGCGCGGAGCTTGGGATTTCCATCGCCACCGTCAAACGTCACCTGACCAAAGCGGCCATGCGCTGCTATTTCGCCCTATGAACTTCTCCACTCAAGTCGCCGAACAGGCCGTGCATTGGCTGATGGAAATGCAGCAAGGCGGACTCAACCCTCGCCAGCAGGCTGCCTGGCAACACTGGCTGAACGCCCACAGCGAACACCAGCGCGCCTGGGACCACATGCAACGCGTCAACCAGCGCCTGCGCGGCATGCCCTCGCCCCTTGCCCATGCGGCGTTGAACGCGCCAACCTCTACCAGCCGCCGCCAGGCGCTCAAGTTGCTGTTGATCCTCGGCGCCGGTTCGGCCGCCGCCTGGGGCCTGCGCCAGCAACATATCCTGCCGCCGCTGAGCGCCGACTACCGCAGCCCCATCGGCCAACGCCGCAAGGTGCAATTGGCCGATGGCAGCCAGTTGCAACTCAATACCGGCAGCGCGGTGGATGTGCACTTCGATGGCAGGCAACGACTGATCCGCCTGCTTGAAGGCGAAATCCTGCTGACCGGTATCGCCGGCAATACACCGCTTAACGTGTTGACCGGCCAGGGTCTACTTACCAGCCAGGCCGCACGCATGAACGTGCGTCAGTTCAACGACCACACCCAGCTGGCGGTATTCGATGGCCGCGTCGAGGTAATGCCCAACACCTACAGCGGCCTGCCGCTGACGGTCGAGGCCGCGCGCCAGGTCAACTTCACCCGCAAAGGCTGGGACACCCCGCGCCCTAGCGACGCCAACAGCGGCGCCTGGGCCGACGGCATGCTGGTCGCAGCCCACATGCGCCTGGAAGATTTCCTCGGCGAACTCGGCCGTTATCGTCGTGGCCAGGTCAATTGCGACCCACAGGTGGCCAACCTGCTGATCTCCGGCAGCTACCCGCTGGACGACAGCGAACGGATTCTGGACCTGCTGGAAGTGAGCCTGCCGGTGAAAGTGCGGCGCTTCACGCGGTATTGGGTGACGGTGCAGGCACGCGCCTGAAATTAATTCAAAACACTGTGAGCCGTTTTCCACACCTCGCGTGACAGAGAAGGAAAGCCCCCTTGATCCTTTCTTCTCAGGACCGCTCTTCATGCCCCAGCAACCCACGCTTCTCGCCCGCACCCTGCGCCAGTTCCTACTTGGCGCCAGCCTGAGTCTTACGGTACTGCCACACGCCATGGCGGCCGATGCCAAGCCGTATCACATCGCGCCGACTTCGCTGGAAGCGGCGTTGAATCAATTCGGACGTGAAGCGGGTGTGCTGATTTCCTTCGGTTCGCAAGTCACCGCGGGCATGCAGAGTCGTGGCTTGTCCGGTAACTACGGCACCGCAGACGGCCTGCAGAAACTGCTGGAAGGCACCGGCCTGCAAGCCCGCGCCGAAGGCGACAATGCGTACAGCCTGCAACCGACCAATGCACCGACCACTATTGAGTTGGGCACCTCCAGCGTGGTCGGCGACTGGCTCGGCGACGCAGCGCAAACCAATGTGTTCGAACACCCCGGCGCCCGAGATGTGATCCGCCGCGAAGAGTTCGAACGCCAGGGCGCCACCCAGGCCAGGGACGTGCTCAATCGCATCCCCGGCGTCAACGCCCCGGACAACAACGGCACCGGCAGCCACGACATGGCGCTGAACTTCGGTATTCGCGGCCTCAACCCGCGCCTGGCCTCGCGCTCCACGGTACTGATGGACGGTATTCCGGTGCCGTTTGCGCCGTACGGCCAACCACAACTGTCGTTTGCGCCGATCAGCATGGGCAACATGGATGCCGTCGACGTGGTGCGTGGCGGCGGCGCCGTGCGCTACGGCCCGCAGAACGTCGGTGGCGTGGTCAACTTCGTGACCCGGGCGATCCCGGATGCGCCCACGGTCAAAGGCGGCCTGCAGACCGAAACCAGCCCGTCCTCCAGCCATGACGGCTTCAAGACCACCGGCAATCTGCTGGCCGGCGGCACAGCCGACAATGGTCTGGGCGGTGCGCTGCTGTACTCCGGCACCCGTGGCGGCGACTGGCGCGAGAACAGCAACACGCGCATCGACGACCTGATCCTCAAGGGTAAGTACCAGCTCGACGACGCCAACAGCTTCAACGCCATGGCGCAGTACTACGAAGGCCAGGCCGATATGCCTGGGGGTTTGAACGTTGCGGACTACAAGGCAGATCCGTACCAGTCCACCCGCCCCTACGACAAATTCTGGGGCCGCCGCACGATGTTCAACGTCGGCTACCGCTATGAGCAGGATCGTCGCGAGTTCACCGTGAATAGCTTCTTCACCAAGACCCTGCGCAGTGGTTACCTGGACCAGGGCACCTTCCTCTCGCTGTCCCCGCGCGAGTACTGGGTGCGTGGCATCGAGACCCGCTTCGCCCAAGGCTTTGATGTGGGCCCGACCAGCCAAGAAGTCGGCGTCGGCTACCGCTACATCAACGAGGCCGGCCACGAACTGCGCTATCGCACGCCAATTGCCGCCAACCAGCAGATTCCCACTACCAACAGCCGCAACGACCGCGACACCCGTGGCGGCACCGAAGCCAATGCATTCTTCATCGACGACCGGATCGATATCGGCAAGTGGACCATCACCCCGGGCGTGCGCTACGAGATGATCGAGTCCCAGCAGACCAACAACCTGAGCAACGTCAAATACAAGGGTGACTACAACACCGCGCTGCCGGCGCTGAACGTGCTCTACCACCTCACCGACAGCTGGAACCTCTATGCCAACACCGAAGGTTCGTTCGGCAGCGTGCAGTACAGCCAGATGCCCAACCGCGTGACCAGCGGCGAAGTAAAACCGGAAAAAGCCCGCACCTGGGAACTGGGTACCCGTTACGACGACGGCACCTTGCGTGCCGAGATCGGCGCGTTCCTGATCAACTTCGACAACCAGTACGAAAGCAACCAGACCAACGACTCGGTGATTGCCCGTGGCGAAACTCGCCACCAGGGTATCGAGACCAGCGTCAACTACGCGCTCGATGGTTTGAGCCCGGCGCTGGCCGGGTTTGATGTGTACGCCACTTACGCGTACGTCGACGCCACCATCCGCGAGGACGGCCCGAACAAAGGCAACCGCGTGCCCTTCTCGTCCAAGCACAAAGGCACCCTCGGCGTCGGTTATACCGAAGGCCGCTGGAAACTCAACCTGGACAGCAGCTACCAGAGCAGCCAATTCGCCGACAACGCCAACACCCAGGCCGAAAGTGCCGACGGTGCCAATGGACGTATCCCGGGCTATATGTTGTTCAGCAGCCGTGCCGCCTACGACTTCGGCCCGCAGTTGTCGGATTTGAACGTAGCGGTGGGGGTGAAAAACATCTTCAACAAGCAGTACTACACGCGCTCGTTCGACGATAACAACAAGGGCAAATACGTCGGCGAGCCGCGCACGGTGTACGTACAGACCTCGATCGCGTTCTAACTGCCCGCCAGGCAACTGGGAGTGGCCGCGACCAGGGCGTCGATGGCGCAGCGGGTTTTGGCCGGCATATGCGCGGCGGTCGGCCAGATCACGTGGATCGGCGAGGGTTGCTCACGGTAGGCGGGCAACACCGCTTCCAACTGCCCGCGCAGCACATAGTGTGCAATCAACCAACTGGGCAACCAGGCCAGGCCGACGCCCGCGATAGCAGCGTCCGCCACGGCCTGGAGGTCATCCAGCACCAACGGCGATACGACCCGCGAACGATGCGGCGTGTTGCTGCGGTAGGCAATGCCGCGGTGGCCGGCAAGGTCATCCGTCGATTCAATCCGTCCCACCCGCTGCAAGTACGCCGGTGAAGCGGCCAGCCCCACCGACTGTTCACCCAGGCGCCGTGCACTCAAGCGTTCGGTGTCAGGCAAAGCACCGATTCGCACGGCGATATCGAAGCCTTCCTGCGCCAGGTCGGTCATACGGTCAGCAAAACACACCTCGATCTCCAGTTGCGGGTAACGGTCCATCAACCCCCATAACGCGGGCGCCGCATAGTGATGCCCGAAGGCCAGCGGCACGCTGGCGCGCAGCCGGCCGCGTGGCAACTGCCGGCCACTCTCCAGCACCGATTCGGCGGCTTCGAGTTCGGCCAGTGCGCGCAGGCAATGCTCGTAGTACGCCTGCCCGTCTTCCGTCAGACGCTGGCGGCGAGTGGAGCGCTGCAACAGGCAAGTCCCCAGCCGCGCCTCCAGCCGCGCCAGGCCCTTGCCCACCGCCGAGCGCGTGAGATTCAGACGTTCGGCGGCTTCCGTCAGGTTGCCGCTTTCGACGATCTGCAGAAAGAGTTCAACGCCATCGAAACGCGCAGTGGCCATGATTATATTGTCGCCCTTGATTCCCCTGTTGATGGAAAACTTATCACGAATAAAGAAACAGATTCCCCTGAAAATCTAACGCCCCCTCAACCTCAGGAGAATTCCATGCCACCCGCCGCCACCTTATCGGCCGTCAACCCACCCCGCACCGCCAGAAACGGCCTCGCCCTCACCGCCGTATGCCTCGTCGCCCTGATGTTCGGCCTGGAGATCTCCAGCGTGCCGGTGATCCTGCCCACGCTGGAGCAGCAATTGGGCACAGGCTTCCAGGATGCCCAATGGATCATGAATGCCTACACACTGGCCTGCACCAGCGTATTGATGGCAGCCGGCACCCTGGCGGACCGTTTTGGCCGCAAGCGCATACTGGTGCTGTGCCTATGGTTGTTCGGACTGGCTTCGCTGGCGTGTGGGTTGGCGAACGATGCACCGACGCTGATTGCCGCGCGCTTCATCCAGGGCGTGGGCGCCGGGGCGATGATGATCTGCCAGTTCGCGATTCTGTCGCACCTGTTTCGCGAACCGGCGGCGCGGGCACGGGCGTTCGCAATCTGGGGCGTAATCGCCGGCGTGGGCCTGGGCTTCGGGCCGATGGTGGGGGCGTTGATCCTGGCAGTGGCGGACTGGCGCTGGGTGTTCCTGGTGCATGTACCGCTCACCCTGTTCACCCTGGTGCTGTTGCATGTCAGCGTGCAGGAGTCCCGTGACCCGGCCGGCCATCGCCTGGACATCGCCGGTATGCTCACCTTGACGCTGTCGGTATTCGCGCTGGTCTATTTCATCACCCAGGGCACCGAGGACGGTTTTGGCACACCAGTCATGCTCGGCTGGGCGGGACTGGCGGTGGCCGGGTTGCTGTTGTTCATCGTCGTTGAACGACGCAGCGCCCACCCGATGTTCGACTTCTCGGTATTGCGCATCCAGCGCTTCAATGGCGCCTTGATGGGCTCGATCGGCATGAATTTCAGCTTCTGGCCGTTCATGATCTACCTGCCGTTGTATTTCCAGGCCGGCCTGGGCTACGACACCCTGACCAGCGGCGGCGCCCTGCTCGCCTACACCCTGCCCACACTGCTGGTACCGCCGCTGGCTGAGCGCCTGGCCCTGCGCTATGGCGCCGAGCGCATCATTCCGTTGGGCCTGGGGTTGATGGGTGTCGGCTTCCTGGCCATGGCCGCTGCCAATGGGGTGGCGCAACCCAGTATCCTGCTGATCCTGGGCAGTTGCATCATTGCCGGCACAGGCCTGGCGCTGACCAACTCCCCCACCACCAACACCACGACCGGCTCGGTGTCGGCGGACCGCGCCGGCATGGCCTCGGGCATCGACCTCAGCGCACGGCTGATTACCCTGGCGCTCAACATCGCGTTGATGGGGCTGGTGCTGTTGCTGGGGATCAGCGATCAACTGGCGAATGTACTGCCCGACGCCACGGCGCTGGATTGGCCGGGCATCAGCCAGAACATCGCGGCCGGCAAGCTCGATGTACCGGGGTTGAACGCCGCGCAGGCACAGGCCGCACTGCGCCACGGTGCCGGCTGGGCGATGCTGTTTGCAGGGTTGGGTGCGTGTGGGCTGGCGCTATCGAGCCGGTACTTTTTCCGACGCGGACAGTAAATGAAAACGGGCCTGCAGTTGCAGGCCCGTTCTTAGTGGAGCGCGAGAACGTTATCAGCCGTTGAACACGGCACGTTCTTTTTCCAGGAACTCCTGCTCAAGCTCATCTTCATTGACTTTGGTGGTTGGCTGGCTTTTCCCGGCAGCGCGTGGCTTGCCTTGCAGTTTGCCAAACAGATGTTCCAACGCATGGTCCAGCTTGGTCGCCGCACCGTCGATGGCCTGTTCCAGCGTATCGGCCTTGTGCAGCACCGACAGTGGCTGATGGCCTTTTGGCCGCGCTTCCAGGCGGCAACTCAAATCGTGGGGACCGGGCTTGTCGCCGTTCTCATCCCGCAGGTAGACCTCCACTCGGGTCAGGTCTTCTTCGTAACGTTCGAGCGTGCTCTCAATGGTAGTACGTACCCACTCCTCCAGTCGGATGCTGCTTTCAATATGGTTATCGCTATTGACTTGGATTTGCATAGTTCTTCCCTTATTTCAGCTAGCTCGCGAGAGGTCACAACTGCGACACCGGGGCGGTGAAACCATGACCTCTTGATTACACAATTGAGCAGTCCGCAGAACAATTCAACCCCTTTGCAAAGATAAATCCTACATTACAAATTAAGCCTGACGACGAGCAAAAACGCTGTTAGGGTGGGGAGTTAGTTACATCTTCTTACGTGCAATCAACCTTACAGTTGCCCCTCTCCCAACGGGTGCAATCCGCGAAAGATCTCCGCCTCCTCCACCAGCCAATCATGTACCGCACGCACGCCCGGATGGCTCAGCGCACCCGGCGCATACAGCAGCACGTAGCGTTTATGGTTAGGCACGGCCAGGCCGAAGGGCACGATCAAGGTGCCGCGCTCCAATTCATCGTTGAGCAAGGTGCGGCGTGCGATGGCCACGCCCATGCCGGCGATGGCGGCTTCGATGGTCAGGTGGTTACGGTTGAAGGTGTGGCCACGGCGCACATCGGCGTCGTGGTAGCCGATGGCATTCAAGTAAAACTCCCACTCCGCATACTCATAACTGCCACGCCAGGCGGTGATGTCATGCAGCAGCGGGAAATGCACCAGGTCGGCCGGCCCATGCAACGGTGGGCGACCGCGTAGCAGGCTCGGCGCGCACACCGGGAAGATCTGCTCGTCGAGCAAGGCGGTGGATAACAGGCCGGGGTAGCTGCCGTCGTTCAAGTCGACGGCCAGGTCGAACTCGCCCTCATGCAAGGCGATGCTGCTGTCCTCGGCGACCATACGCAATTGGATATCCGGAAAGCGCTGCTGCAAACGCGGTAACCGAGGGGTCAGCCACTTGCCGAGAAACGACGGGATCGAGCGCAGGCGCAAGGTGCCGCTGATCATTCCCGCGTCCAGGCGCTGCAACTCCGCGTCGATGCTGCCATAGGCCTCGCCCACCGTCGCGGCCAAACGTTGCCCCTCGGCACTCAGCTCCACCCCACGGGCACGTCGATGAAACAGACGAAACCCCAATCGCTCTTCCAACTGGCGGATTTGCTGGCTCACCGCGCCCGGCGTGATGTGCAGTTCTTCGGCACAACGGGTGAACGACAGGTGCCGCGCAGCACAGGAAAAAACGTGCAGCCAGACATACGTCTGGCCATGGAGGGGCCGGGTCATAGCGTTTAGTCTTGCTAAAGGGTGTCTTAGGATAATTCGTTGGTCAGTGTCGTGCCAGAGGCTCAGTATGGCGGCAATTGCGCTCGGCCTACAAAACATGGCAGCGATTCCTACTCCATTGCTTGTAAGGGTTTAGCATGGCTATCAGTGTTTTTGATCTATTCAAAGTGGGCATCGGCCCTTCCAGCTCCCATACCGTCGGCCCCATGCGCGCGGCGGCGACCTTTGCCCAAGCCCTGATCGACCAACGATTGTTGAGCGCCACCCGCCGCGTGGAAGTACGCTTGTATGGCTCGCTGTCCGCCACCGGTGTAGGGCATGCCACCGACCGCGCCTGTGTGATGGGCCTGATGGGTGAGTGGCCGGACACCGTCGACCCCACCTCGATCAATGCGCGTATCCAGCAACTGCGTGAATCCGGCCGACTGTTACTCGCCGGCCAGCAGGACATTGCCTTCAACTGGCACACCGACCTCCTGCTACTGGACGAAAGCCTGCCCTACCACCCCAACGCCATGTCCCTGCACGCCTACGGTGAAAACGGCCTGCTGAGCGAGCAAACCTATTACTCGGTAGGCGGTGGTTTCATTATCGAAGCCGCCGAAGCAGCCTCCGGCATCGCACCAGCCAGCGATGTGCAATTGCCCTACGACTTTTCCAGTGCCGTCGAACTGCTGGCTTTGTGCAACAAGCACGGCCTGCGGGTTTCCGAACTGATGATGGCCAACGAACGTGCGTGGCGCAGCGACGCCGATATCCGCAGCGGCCTGCTGCATATCTGGTCGGTGATGCGCGAATGCGTGGAGCAAGGCCTGCGCGACGAAGGCATCCTGCCGGGCGGCCTGGATGTGCCACGCCGCGCGGCGAAACTGCACCGCAGCCTGTTGGAAATCGGCAAGCCGAATGTCATCACCTCCACCTTGTCCGCCATGGAATGGGTCAATCTGTTCGCCCTCGCCGTCAACGAAGAAAACGCTGCCGGCGGGCGCATGGTCACCGCGCCGACCAACGGTGCCGCCGGGATCATCCCGGCCGTACTGCATTACTACATGAAGTTCAACGCCGACGCGTCTGACGACGACGTGGTCAATTTCTTCCTGGCCGCTGCCGCCGTCGGCATCCTCTGCAAGAAAAACGCATCCATTTCCGGTGCCGAGGTTGGCTGCCAGGGCGAAGTCGGTTCGGCCTGCGCCATGGCCGCCGCCGGTTTGGCCGACGTGCTCGGTGCAACCCCCGAGCAACTGGAAAACGCCGCAGAAATCGGCCTGGAACACAACCTGGGCCTCACCTGCGACCCGGTCGGTGGCCTGGTGCAAGTGCCGTGCATCGAGCGCAACGCCATCGCCGCCGTCAAGGCGATCAACGCCACGCAAATGGCCCTGCGCGGTGACGGCAAGCACTTCATTTCCCTCGACCGGGTGATCCGCACCATGCGCGATACCGGCGCCGATATGCATGACAAATACAAAGAAACTTCACGGGGCGGCCTGGCGGTCAGCTGGGTGGAGTGCTGATCGGCTTGATTGCGCTGTCAGCGATCGTTTTCTCGGGACTGCCCTGAAACAGGTCACCCCACTCAAGCACGACCCAAAACAACGGTGGGAGGGGGCTTGCCGCCGATAGCGGTCTTCCAGCCAAGTATTCATTGGCTGAAAGTCTGCTATCGAGGGCAAGCCCCCTCCCACATTGGGATACGCGCCCCACACGGCACGGCCTTTGCTGTACAGCTCATGAGGCAAACGGACTTTGTGAAACCTCAGCGACGAAGTGGCCGGTGGTCAGGAGACGCGAACTAATCCCGACACCGGTCGTCAATGACTGCATGTTCTTATCAGGCGGTAACACACCATGGACAATCCTTTTCAGATCATCACCGACACCTTCACCCCGCAATACCGCGTCAATCTGAGCATTCAACGCCTGGACGGCAGCATCATGCTGACCCTCTCCAACGAGCAGGGCGTGGTAGCCAAACGCATGATCAGCGCCGAGCAACGCAATGATCCCAAGCGGCTCAAACGTCTGGTGCAGAGTATCCAGTTCGGCATCGCCATCGAGCAGGGCCATAGCGCCATGGACATCCTCACGGTAATGACGGATGGCGACCACAAAGTGCTACAGCGGCCGCCTGCCCGTACCCTGCCCTTCAGCATCGGGCTTTAAAGCTCGCCCTTCTCGGTTTCCAGGCTCGCCTCGCCCTTGCGACGCGGGCCTTCGACCTTCACGGAAGGGAATGCCGATGAGGCATAGCGCACCACCAGGATCGAGAACGCCAACAGCAGAATCCCACCGCACAGGTAGATGATGCCTACATCCGGCGGGTTGTGATGGGACACGTTGGAGATCAGCAGACGCGTCAGCGCGGTGATTGCCACGTAGATCAGGAAGCGTACCGGCATGTGATTGGTCTTGAAGTAAATCCCCACCATCGCGCCCAATTCCAGGTAGATGAACAGCAGCAAGATGTCATCGATCTTGATGTGTCCGTTCTCCAGCATCCCCAGAAACTCCATCACCGCCGCCCAGGCCGTCACCGCACCAATGGCGAACAGCGCCAGGTAGTGGAACGACTCGACGAACAGATTGCCCAGGGACTCGGCCAGACCATGTACTTGCTGGCGCAGCCTTTCGGCCCAGTTGATTTTCACGATGATGCTTCCTTAGGTCGACTCGACCGGATAATGCGGGTTGGACGTGACGGTTGTTCTGCATGCAGAAAAAAGGCCAGGGGCAGGTATAAGATGATGGCGGGGTGATATGAGGCACTCCAATCCCGTATTTCCCGACTACATTAAAAAACTGCTACCCAAACCCCACGGTTTGGCTTACCCTTTTAGCTGTATATAAATACAGTAGTCGCAAAAGACAACTATCGTGAAGGCATGTGAGGTGGTGAATGGCCGTCGAAGTGGTATACCGCAGCAGCCGAGATCTGGAGCGTTTGTTCATGGATAAAGCCGAAGCTGACCGTCATGACAAGATGCTTGAACTCGCCGAGTTGCTCGCAGAAGTGTTGCAAAAGGCCGTGCCGTCCCTGAGCGAGCAGCAGGTGGAAGAAGCCGGGATCTACATGGCGAAGAACCGCGATGTGTTCGCCAAGGCGTTCAAGAGCCAGCCGGACGCGTTGTCCGAGTTGCTGAACGCGGCGGCGGAATAAAGCCCGAATTGAACAGGCCCTGAATCATTGGTTCAGGGCCTTTTTACTACCTGGCTATTGGTAAAGCAGGCGCTCGGCGAGTTCGTCGGCCACGCGGGCGGGTGAGCGTTTTTCGGCCTGGGCGTGGGCGAAGATTTCGGTGAGGCGCGTGCCGATGTTGGACAGGTGCGCGGTGATGGAAGGGAGCTCTGCGCCGCTGTGCCTGAGGGCGACGTAGATCAGCCCTCCCGAGTTGATCACGTAGTCCGGTGCATAGAGGATGCCACGCGCCTCCAGTTGATCCGCGTTGTCGAGGTGGGTCAGTTGTGCACTGGCGGAACCGGCCACGGCGGCGCAGCGCAGTTGGCCGACGCTCTGGCGGTTGAACACGGCGCCGAGGCCGCAGGGGGCGAGGATGTCGCACGGCGTGCTGAGCAAGGCTTCATTGGCGATGGGGTGTGCGCCCAGTTGCTCCATGGCCAGTTGCACCTTGCCGTGGTCGATGTCGCTCACCAGCAGTTCGGCCCCGGCCGCGTGCAGTTGTTCAGCCAGGGCGAAGCCGACGTTGCCCAGGCCCTGGATGGCGACACGCAAGCCTTCGAGGTTGTCGCTGCCCAGGCGTGCCATGGCGGTGGTGCGGATGCCGGCGAACACGCCCATGGCAGCGTGGGGCGAAGGGTCGCCCGCAGCGGTGGTGCTGGTGACGTAGCGGGTGTGCTGGGCGATGCAGTCCATGTCGGCCACCGAAGTACCGCTGTCGATGGCCGTGATATAGCGACCGTCGAGTTGTTCGATGCAACGTCCGAAGGCTTCAAACAAGGCGGCACGGTTTTCCACATGGGCGGGACGCAGGATCACGGCGGTGCCACCGCCCACCGGCAAACCGGCCAGGGCCGCCTTGTAGCTCATGCCCTGGGCCAGGCGCGCGGCATCCGCCACGGCACTTTCGTCGTCGGGATAGGAGAGGTAGCGACAGCCGCCAAGGGCAGGCCCCAGACGGCTGTTATGGATGGCAATGACCGCCTTCAGCCCGGTGACCGGGTCGACGCTCAAGTGCAGCGATTCAAGGCGGGTGCTGTGCATGAGAGCAAACATCGTCAAGCTCCCGAGTCACTTCTGGTAGTGGGCCAAGTATAGGCTTGCGGTAGAAAACTGCCGGAATACGCTGGAATAAGCCGGCCGATTTGGTAGGGCTTGCGACATAAGCGCGCAGGATATTTCCCAAGCCACTGGACGAAAATTCCCAGCAAGGCTAAAACGGGGGCATCCGCCGGAGAACGCAATGAACCCCCGCAAAGCCTTTTTCGCCTGCCTGGAACGCTCCCCGCCCGCGCTGTTTGAAGCAGCGTTGTGGATTGCGGCCGAGCATGACCCGGCGGTGCAGCCATCCGTGATCCTGCAGGAACTGACGCTGCTGCAACAACAGGTGAGCATCGGCATGCCCGTGCTGCCGGCGGATGAGCTGGGCCAGCCGTTGCTGCGGCGCCTGAATGACCTGGGGTTTGCCCAGGATGAATTCACCCCGCTGCGCCCCGCCGCCGCTTTGCTGGACAAGGTGTTGCAACGCAAGCGCGGACAACCCCTGGCGATGGGGCTGATCGCCATGGAGCTGGCGCGACGGATGGATATCCCCATGGTCGGCGTGAACTTCCCGGGGCATTTCCTGCTGCGCGTACCCGGCGCCGATCACCTGTTGGACCCGTGCGGCGGCCGGCGCCTGTATCCCAATGATTGCCGCGACCTGCTGCAACGCCAGTACGGCCCCAACCTCAAGCTGCAGGCCGACCACCTGCACACCGCCGACCCGCGTTCGATCCTGCAGCGACTGTCCCGCAACCTGCGGCAATTGCACCTGTCCAACGACGCCCCGCTCGAGGCCCTGGTCGACGCCGAACGTGTGCTGGAACTGGGCAATGCCAGCGCC
Organism: Pseudomonas sp. DR208; assembly: GCF_019823005.1. Taxonomy (NCBI): domain Bacteria; kingdom Pseudomonadati; phylum Pseudomonadota; class Gammaproteobacteria; order Pseudomonadales; family Pseudomonadaceae; genus Pseudomonas; species Pseudomonas sp. DR208. Next base: position 1,404,348 of record NZ_CP081944.1, on the reverse strand, counting down.
GCCGATTACCTGGCACGGGCCAGCCTGTACCAGCGCCTGGACTGCCCCAACGCCGAGCGCTTCGATCTGGAACACGCGCTGATGCTCAGCGAAGACCCGATCCAGCGCCTGCGCCTGACCGAACGCCTGGGGCATTTGCCGCCCAACTCAGTGGTGCACTGAACCCACGACTTTCAGGAGATTATCTCTTTCTGTGGCGAGCGGGCTTGCCCCGCGTTGGACTGCGTAGCAGGCCCAATTTTGGGGGCCGCTTCGCGACCCAGCGCGGGGCAAGCCCGCTCGCCACAGCTAGTTCGTTCGCAGTGTCAGTGATTGGCTGGTGCCTTGAGAATATCGCCGGGCATCGCGCTCTTCGGCCCCCCAGCCCCAGGCGAACGCACCTGGATAATCAACAACGCCGCCACTACCGCCGGTATCGCGCAGAAGAAGAAAATCTGCTCCACCGGGATATGCATCGCCAGCAACATGCTGCCAAACAACGGGCCCAGGATTGAACCAAACCGCCCCACCCCCAACGCCCAGCCCGTCCCCGTGGCGCGCACCTGTGCCGGATAAAAATTGCTGGCAAAGGCATTGAGCGTCAGTTGCCCACCGATGATGCAAAACCCGGCTGCAAACACACAGGCCACCAGGTAACGGGGGTTGTCATGGTTCAGGCCGAGCAGGATGGTGCACACCGCCGCTATCGCCAGCACGCCGGACAACAGTCGCACCTTGCTTTTCAAACGGTCGGCGAACCAGGCCATGCCGATGGCGCCCAAGGTCCCGGCGAACAGGAACATCGAGGTCACCAGGTTGGCTTCTTTCAACGCCAGCCCACTTTCCAGCAGCAGCGACGGCAACCAGCTGATCATGAAGTACAACAGGATCAGGCTGACAAAAAAGGTCGCCCAGATCAGCAGCGTCGGTCGTGCATAACCATTGCGGAACAACTCCACCACCGTCAGTTTGCTGCCCTGCTCCTGTTGGTTTTGCGCCTCGATGGCCAACGGCGGCTGCCAGCCCGGCAACATGCGCGACGTCACGCTTTGCAGCCGCGCATAAGGCGGAGCGTCGCGCAACAGACGCGGCAGGGATTCCGGCAACAGCCACACCAGAAACGGAGACAGCAGCAACGGCGTCACGCCACCGGCGAGAAACACGGCCTGCCAGCCAAACCCTTCGATGAACCCCGCCGCCACAAACCCGCCCGCCGCGCCGCCGAACGAGAAACCACAAGCCGCCAAAGTCACCATCAATGTGCGCAGGCGTGGAGGGGAATAGTCCGACATCAACGCCATCGCACTCGGCATTGCGCCGCCCATGCCGATGCCACAGATGAATCGGGCGGCCATCAACGTGGTCAGCGAGTTGGCGAACACCATCAGCACAGTCAGGGTGGCGTAGATCAGCACACAGCCGAGCAGGATACGGCGTACCCCGAAACGATCCGCCAGCGGGGTGACCAGCAACGAGCCCAAGGTCAGCCCGAGCAGGTTGGCGCTGAACACCGGGCCAAAGGCAGCCTTCTCCAGCCCCCAGTCCTGGGCCAGCGCCGGCACCACATAACCCAGGACCTGGGCGTCGTAGCCATCGGTCACCAGCAGCAGCGCCAGCAACAGGAGAATCAACCACTGGTAGCGCGACACCGGACGGGCGTCGAGTGCCGCGCGAAAGCTGGCAATCTGATTATGCATCGCAAGGTACCTATTATTTTTATAAGGGTGTTGCAGGTCAAAATGTGGAAGGGGCTTGCCCCCTTCCACAGTGTGTCCTAAGGCGTGTCAGGTTGATTGGCGGGGTGTGCCTTCACAAACGCCGGATTCTGCGCCGCCAATGCCGCCACCCGCCCGATGCGCGGGTACGCCGCCAATGGCACCTTGAAGCGTTCCGCCGCATACAACTGGGGAATCAGGAACGTATCGGCCAGCCCCGGCTGCTCGCCAAAACAAAACCCCGTGTCGCCGATCAACTGCTCCACCGCACCCAGGCCCTGGCTGATCCAATGGCCGATCCATTCCAGCACTTGCGCCTCGTCATGCCCCCACTGGCGCAGCAGGTTCTGGGGACTGGAATTGTGCAGCGGATGAATATCGCAGCCGATGATCGACGCCACCGCACGCTCATGGGCGCGGGTCGCCAGGTCGTTGGAGAGCAGCGGTGCCTGTGGATAACGTTCTTCCAGGTATTCGATGATCGCCGGCGACTGAATCAACAGCTCGCCCTCATCGGTGCGCAACGCCGGCACACGGCCCTGCGGGTTGATTGCCAGGTACTCCGGCTGGCGATTGGCACCGCCCGCCGGCACCAGCAGGTTGACCGGTACGGCAGTGAAATCCAGGCCCTTGAGCGCCAGGGCAATGCGCACCCGGTACGACGCAGTGGAACGGTAGTAAGTGTAGAGTTCCATCGCCCGGCCCTCCTAGCGCGCCGCGACCACGGTGCCACGGCACTCGCCGAAGCCGATGGAGGCAAAGCCTTCGCGGCGGCAGCGGGCGCGCAGGATGATTTCGTCGCCATCCTCGAGGAACTTGCGCACCTCGCCGGACGGCAACTCGACCGCCTTTTTGCCACCTTCGGTCATTTCCAACAGGCTGCCGAACTGGCCCGCCTGCGGCCCGGACAAGGTGCCCGAACCAAACAGGTCACCGGCCTGCAACTGGCAGCCATTGACGCTGTGGTGCGCCACCAATTGCGCGACAGTCCAGTACATGTGCAGGCTGTTGCTCAGGGCCAGGCGGAATGCCGGCAGGTTCTGTTCGCGCATCGCGGCGGTGGTCAGCAGCACTTCCAATTCGATATCCAGGGCGCCCGCAGCCTGGTCGCGTTTATCCAGCAAGTACGACAGCGGTTGCGGGTCGCCTTCGGGGCGCGCCGGTTGCGCTGTGCGGAACGGCTCAAGTGCCTCGACCGTGACCACCCACGGTGAGATGGTAGTGATGAAGCTTTTCGACAGGAACGGCCCCAATGGCTGGTATTCCCAGGCCTGGATATCCCGCGCCGACCAGTCATTGAGCAGGCAGAAACCGGCGATGTGGTCCGCCGCGTCACCAATGGCAATCGAATCGCCCATCTCGTTGCCCTGGCCGATCCAGATACCCAGTTCCAACTCATAGTCCAGGCGTGCACACGGGCCGAAGGTCGGCTCGGTCTGGCCGGCCGGCAGTGTCTGGCCCTTGGGACGACGCACGTCGGCGCCCGAGGCGCGGATGGTCGAGGCGCGGCCGTGGTAACCAATCGGCACGTACTTGTAGTTGGGCAGCAGCGGGTTATCGGGACGGAACAGTTTGCCGACGTTCTGCGCGTGCTCGATGCCCACATAGAAGTCGGTGTAGTCGTTGATCTGCGCCGGTACGTGCATCCGGCAATCGGCGGCGCGGTGCAGTACCTGTGCCTCGCGGGTTTGCAATGGGCTGCCTTCGGCCAGCAGTTCCAGCAGACGCTCGCGCAGGGCCACGCGGGGGCCTCGGCCCAGTTCAAAAAATGCGTTCAGTTGACCACCGGCGGTAGCCTCGACGGCGCGGCGGGCATCACCACTGAACTCGTCGATGGCGGCATGCAGATCCAGGATCGAGTCACCAATCGCCACGCCACTGCGTGGCGCACCGCCGTTGATGCTGAACACACCCAGTGGCAGGTTCTGCAAGGGGAAATCGGTGTGACCGTTGGCGGAGGCCACCCAGCTGCGGGTGAGTGTGGGCTGCGTCATGGGTTATCTCCGGTTCGGGTTGAAGGTAGCGGGCAGCGAGGCCCAGCACGCGTCATAAGCAGGTTGCAGTTGCGGGCAGTCCAGGGCGAACTGGGTCGGGCGCAGCACCTGGCTGGTCTCGAACATGAACGCCATGGTGTTATCGATCTTGTGGGGCGCCAGCTCCACGTTGATGGCCTTGGTGCAGGTCTCGCCGTCCGGGCCGTGGGCGCTCATGCAGCTGTGCAGGGATGCGCCCCCCGGCAGGAAGCCTTCGGCCTTGGCGTCGTAGGCGCCCTGGATCAGGCCCATGTATTCGTTCATCAGGTTGCGGTGGAACCACGGCGGGCGGAAGGTGTTCTCGGCCACCATCCAGCGCGGCGGGAAGATCACGAAGTCGAGGTTGGCCAGGCCGTGGGTGCTGGTGGGCGAGGTCAATACGGTGAAGATCGACGGGTCCGGGTGATCGAAGCTGACGGTGCCAATCGTGTTGAAACGGCGCAGGTCGTATTTGTACGGCACGTTGTTGCCGTGCCAGGCGACCACGTTGAGTGGGGAATGGTCGAGCTCGCAGGCCCAGAGTTCGCCGAGGAATTTCTGTACCAGCGTCGTCGGTTTCGTCACATCTTCATAGTGCGCAACCGGCGTCAGGAAATCACGCGGATTGGCCAGGCCATTGCTGCCGATAGGGCCCAGGTCCGGCAGGCGCAGGGGTGCGCCATGGTTCTCGGCGACGTAACCGCGCGCTTGCGCGTCCAGCAGCTCGACGCGGAACTTCAGGCCACGAGGCAGCACGACGATTTCCAGTGGCTCCACTTCCAATACGCCAAGCTCGGTGGCGATGCGCAGGCGGCCTTGCTCGGGAACGACCAACAACTCGCCATCGGCGTTGAAGAACACACGCTCCATGGAGCGGTTGGCGCGGTAGTGATGGATGCTGATGCCTGAGGGTTTTTCTGACCCGGAATTAGCCACCATCCCGACCAGCCCGTCGATAAAGTCCGCCGCCTCGCTCGGCATATCCAACGGGTTCCAGCGCAGGCGATTGGGCGTCACCGCGCCCAGCGGACCACCGGCCAACTGTCGTTCAAGCTTGATAAACGCCGGGTGATTGGCCGACGGCTGAATGCGGTACAGCCAGGTACGCCGGGCTTCGCTGCGGGCCATGGTGAACGCGGTGCCGGAGAAGAGTTCGGTGTACAAACCGTAGGGCGCTTTTTGCGGGGAGTTCTGGCCGACGGGCAGTGCGCCGGGCAAGGCTTCGCTGGCGAATTCATTGCCGAAGCCCGACAGGTATTCGAGGTTCATGGATCATCCTCTGTACGGAAGTTGTTTTTATCGTAATCCAGTTACGCATAACGTAATTTGATCACTATCGACCGTCAAGCTATAAAGACGCCCATTCATCTCTCGGATTCTCGTCCCTCCATGGAAAAGCCCCGCGACACCGGTAAACAGAAAGTCCGCTCGGCCGAAGTGGGCACCGATATCCTCAAGGCCCTGGCCGAGTTGTCCCCGGCCACGTCGCTGTCACGCCTGGCCGAACACGTACAGATGCCGGCCAGCAAGGTGCACCGCTACCTGCAGGCGCTGATCGCCTCGGGTTTCGCCGAACAGAACACCGCCACCAACCACTATGGCCTGGGCCGCGAAGCGTTGCGTGTGGGCCTGGCGGCGCTGGGCAGCATGGATGTGCTGAAAGTCGGCGCACTGCCACTAGCGGAGTTGCGCGATGAATTGAATGAAACCTGCTTTTTGGCGGTGTGGGGCAACCAGGGCGCGACCGTGGTGCAGATCGAACCGGCGGTGCGCGCGGTGACGGTGGTGACGCAGCTGGGTTCGGTGCTGCCGTTGCTCAGTTCGTCCACCGGGCTGGTGTTCAGCGCCTTCCTGCCGTCGCGGGAAACCATGGAGCTGCGCGAACGTGAGATCCAGGCCGGCATCGCCCATGCGTTGGCGGACGACCAGGCCTACGCCATCACCTGCGAACAGATCCGCAGCCGTGGCCTGCACTTTGTGCATGGTTTGTTGATGCCCGGCGTCGATGCGCTGTCCGCACCGGTGTTCAACGCCATCGGCCAAGTCGCGGCAGTGATGACCGTGGTCGGCCCCACCTCGTTGTTCCATGCCGATGAAGACGGCCCGGCGGCGCAGCGCTTGCTGGCGGCGACTCGGGCCGTGAGTTGGCGCATGGGTTATCAGCCCTGAGCTAATCGTGCCATTGGGTCAGGGCCAACGCCACGCGGTTCTCCAGGGCGCGGATCGGCGCGGCGCTGCTCAGGTAGTTGTTACTGATCATTGAAAACACCAGGCGCCGGCCCTGGGCGTCGCTGATGTAGCCGCTCAACGACGACACGCCGGCCATGGAGCCGGTCTTGGCGTGCAGGTTGTTTTGCGCAGGCGTGCCACTCAGGCGATAGCGCAGGCTGCCACCGGTCATGCGGTCCGGGTTGCCGGCAATCGGCAAGGCGTTGTACCAGGCGTCGAACCACGGCTGTCTGGCCGTGGCCTGCAGCAGATCGGTGAGGCCTTGGGAAGACACCAAGTTACGCCGCGACAGGCCCGAACCGTCGACCTGGCTGAGAGTCGTCGGGTCCAGGCCCTGGCGCTGCATGAAGTCTGCCACCGCGGCCACCCCCGCCTGCGCCGTGCCCGCATTGGACGTCTTGCGCCCCATGGCCTTGAGCAAGGCTTCGGACATGTTGTTGTTCGAAAGCTTGAGCAGCGGCGTGATCAGCTCCTGCAATGGCGCCGACTGATGTTCCGCAACGACCTTGGCCGCCGCAGGACTGGCACCGCCGATCACACGGCGCCCGAGCACCTGGATGCCTTGCTGCGCCAGTGCTTGCTCAAACAGATTCGCCACCAGTTGCGTCGGCTCCCACACGCTCACCCACTGCCGGCTTTGCTTGCCCGGCGCCAACGCGCCGGTGAGTTGCAGCAGGTTGGTGCCGTGCTGGCGGGTGATGCCGAAATTGTTGCCGGGGCCGCTGACAGCACGGTTGTCCAGTTGCACGTAGTCGGTGGACGGACTCACCAACACGCCGACCGGCTGCCCCACCACGGCGGGGGCTTTGGCCGTGACCAGCAACGTGCCCGCATCAAAATCAGAATTGGGTGACACGGTCAGCGCCGAAATTTGCGCGCCGTAGTAGGTGCTTTCGTCGTCCTGGGCCCAATCCACGCCCAGGCGTTCGGCGTCGAAAAAGCTATCGTCGAACACCAGGTCGCCCTGGATCTGACGCACGCCCTGGCCGGCAAGCTGTGCCGCCAATGCCTGGTAGTCGGCGAACTGCGTGGTCGGGTCGCCCAGGCCCTTGAGGTACAGGTTGCCGCTGAGACGCTCGCCTTGCTGCGTGCCGTTGCTCAACAGTTGCGTGGAAAAACGATATTGCGGCCCCAGCACATCCATCGCCGCTGCGGTGGTGAGCAACTTGAGATTGGATGCGGGAATCAGGCGGGTTCGCGGGTTGTGTTGATAGAGGGTGCTGCCGCTGCGGGCATCACGCACCATCAGGGACACAGTGGCGCCGTTGAGGGCCGGGTCGGCCATCAACTGGTCGATGATGGTTGGGGTGGACGTCTGGGAAACACTCGCGCAGCCACCCAGCAATAAGCTCAAGCCCACCAGCATCCCGCTGGTGGATATCCATTTTCCAAAGTACATCAGTAGCGTTTTCCTAAAGCGGTCAGTGGCAGCAACGCTAACAGCTCCCTCCCCCTGTGGCGAGCAGGCTTGCCCTGCGTTGGGCTGCGCAGCAGCCCCCATCAGAACACCGCGCTATACCAGTTATTTCTCACCGACCAGGTTTGGGGCCGCTGCGCGGCCCAACGCGGGGCAAGCCCGCTCGCCACAGAAGCCTGCTCACCACGGAAGCCAGTTCGCCACACAATAGGCGCATCAGAACTCCAGGGTGCTCGACACCGACACCTGACGCGCATCACCCATGGACACAAACAACCGGCTGGCCGCCGAGGTGTAGTAGACGCGGTCGAACAGGTTCTTCACGTTGAGCTGGAACTTGACCTTCTGCCCGTCAATCCTGGTGTCATACGTGGCAAACGCATCCGCCACGGTGTACCCCGGCAAGGTGAAATCGTTGGCGGCATCGCCTGCACGCTCGCCGACATACCGTGCGCCGGTCCCCACCCGTAACTGATCGCCCCCGAACACGTTGCCGAAGTCATAGGCCACCGACAGCGAGCCGGTGTGCTTGGCCACGTTCTGCAGGCGGTTGCCTTCCAGGGTCGGGTCCTTGTCCTTGATATCTTCGGCGTCGGTGTAGGCGTAGCTGCCGATCAGGCTCCACTTGTCCGTCAGTTGCCCGGTGGCGTCCAGTTCCAGGCCGCGGGAACGCACCTGGCCGGCAATGCTGTAGATAGTGTTCGCGCCGGAACCGACCGATACCAGCACGTTGCGCTTGTCGATGTTGAACAACGCGGCGCTGGCCGTGATGCGCCCAGGGATGTCGAGCTTGGCCCCCAGCTCCCAGGACTTGGATTTCTCGGGCGTCAGGTCGCCAGTCAGCGTGCTGCCGTCGGCCAAGGCAGCAATGGTGGAGTTGGGCTTGAACGATTCGGTGTAGCTGCCATAGAACGACAACTCATCGGTGTAGCGGTACACCAGCCCCGCACGCGGCACCCAGGCCTGGCCATTGCCGTTGGTGTTGGCCTTGAACGGTACGCCTTTGCCAGCGTATTGGTCGTACATCTGGTAGCGCGCACCGGCGACAAAAATCCATTGGTCGTTGAGGTGAATCGCATCCTGGAAGAACAGCGAGTCGCTGCGCAATAGGTCGGTCTGGGCGCTGTCGGCGGGGCTGACGGTGGTGCCCGCCACTTCGTTGCCATACACCGGGTTGTTGTAGTTGAAGGTGCCGCGCGAATTCTGGCGGATCAGGTCAGCGCGGTAGATCTTGCGATACTCATCATCCAGGCCGAACACCACATCGTTCTGCAGGCCGAACACATTGACCTTGCCTTCCAGGCTTGCAGTGGCGAAACGGTCGGTGGTGATCGCTCCCTTGGTGCCATCCATCTTGCGGGTCAGGGTGCCGTTGGTGTTTACCGCGCTGACGCGCACCTGGCTGGCGTCATAGGTCTCGCGGTTCCAGCTGTAGCCGAAGTGGGCTTTCCAGTCGTCGTTCAGGTCATGGTCGGCTTCGAAGCGGTACAGGTCGGAACGGCCCTCCATGTTGTTGAAAGGCTCATCCAAACGACGTGTGGCCGGGATGTCCAGCGGGTGGTTGGACTTGTCGATGGCGGTGCCACGGTCAAACGGCGTGAGGAATTCGCGGTGCTCATAGGCGAACAGCAGTTGGGTGCTGTCGCCATACCAGGCCAGCGACGGCGCGATCAGGCTCTCGCGGTGGGTGCCGAAGTTGCGCCAGTAATCTTCATCTTCATGGTCGACGATCAGCCGATAGGCCAGGCCGCTGTCGCCAATCGGGCCGGTGGTGTCGAGGCTGCCGCCGCTGCCGTTCTTGCCGTCACCGAAGGTGGAGCCGCGTACGGTGAGGGCGGTGGACTGGACCAGTTCAGGCTTTTTACTGACGATGTTAACCACGCCGCCCGGGTCCTGGATGCCGTACAGCAACGACGCCGGCCCCTTGAGCACTTCGACCCGCTCCGCCGTGGCGTTCAGCGCACGGCCCTGCACGATGGGCATGCCGTCACGCATGATCGAGCCGTTACGGTTGTCGCCAAAGCCGCGCAGCATCACCGCGTCCTGGGTGCTGGCCAGAGTGTTGGCCTGGGTGATGCCGCTGATATTGCCCAGGGCGTCATCCAGGTTGCGCGGGGTCTGGTCGCGCAGCACTTGGGCGGGAACCACGTTGACGGTCTGCGGGGTCTCCAGCAGCAGGCCATGGGAGCGCATTACCGAACTGGTGGGTGGTGGCTGGTAGCTGGTGCTGTCCTGGACCTGGCTGGCACCGCTGATGGTGGTGGCGCCGAGGTTGACCGCGCCTTCGGTGGGCACCGGCTCCAGGGCCAGGGTGCGAGCGTCGATCTGGCGGAAGGTCAGGCCGGAACTGCCCAGCAGGCGCTGCAGGGCCTGGGTCGCGCTCATCTGGCCGCTGACCGCCGGGGCCTTGATGCCGTAGGGCGCTTCGTCGGTGTAGATCACGCTGATCCCGGTGACCCGGCTGAAATCGCTCAGGGCCTGGGGCAGCGGCTTGGCTGCCAGGGCAAAGGTGAACTGGGCGCTTTGCTGCTCTTGTGCCTGCGCCATGCTCAAGGGCAGCACCGCCAGCCCCGATACCGCCAATACCGAGGCTCCCAGCCACTGTTTAACCCAACCGCCCGCCGCTGACTTCATGCTGTGAGAACCCGTGTAGAAAACGCTGTTAATGCGAATAGATCGCAGTTTCAAGCACTACACGGTTGCGCGGTGGTTTTACCTCACTTTTATTTGCAAATATTTTTCCCTACTGCGCCTGGATGCGAAAACCGATGCGCGGGAAATGCACATGCACGGTGCCCGCGCGCTCGTCGGTGCGGCGCAGGATCAGTTCTTCACGCCCGGCAAACAGCAGTTCGCCGGCGACCGGGTCGGTGCCGTAGTCGGTCGCCGAAATGGTCACCTGCTGGCCTGCCTTGAAGCCGTTCAAGTCTTCAAACAGTTCTTCGGGCAGAGCAGCCGGCGTCGCATTGCGCGACACGTCCAGGGCTTGCTCGGCGCTCATCTGAGTGGAGGTACCGTGGCCGAAACCCAGCACACGATCCAACCAGGCGGCAACGGCGGGATAGGTGTCTACCAAAGGCGACGTCACTGAAGAGCCTTTGAGGAACCATAGGGGATGGGCCAGGGCAAAGTCGGCAATCGACGGCTCGCCGAACAGGAAATCCCCGGCCTGATGCTGCAGTTGCTGATCGATGCGGCCAACAATCGCCGGCCATTGATGCTTGGCTACATCCAATTGCACCCGAGTCGCCGTGCCGCCGCTGAACAGTTTGCTGCGATCCGCCACCAGCACCTGGAGCATTTCCGGCGGCACCTTGGCGAACTTGACCGCCAGTGATTCCGGCTGGAACACCAGCGCCACCGCATGGGAGAACACCACCGAATCGGCCCAGGCGGCGAAGCCTTGGGTGACCAGTTCCAGGCCTTGGGGAAACAGGGCCGGAGCGGCTTTTTCCTGTTCCAGGCGCCGGGCGATCAGCGCGGTGTCGCAGTAGATATCGGCACCGATTTGCAGCACGGGGGTCTTGCGATAACCGCCCGTGAGAGCGGTGAGGTCTGGCTTGGGCATCACCGGCGAAATATGTACAGAACGCCAGGACAACCCCTTGAAGCCCAGCAACAGCCGGGCTTTTTCAGCGAAGGGGGACTGCGGGTAGTGGTGGAGGATCAACTCAGACATGCCAGGCTCCGCGAGAGAAGTGAATCGCTAGCTTAGCCTGCAAACCCTGGCGCGGGCATGATGGGAACTCATCAGTCAAATCAATGAGCCACTTGCCGCCAGGCACTCCTTGGCGCTCTTCTTCAACTTCTTGATCAGCCGTTCCTGACGCAGGGCCTCGCCCTTGCTCGCGCATTGCTCGGTGTACACCAGCGCCACCGCCGGGCTGGACAGGAAAAACCGCGCACCCTTGCCGCTCTGGTGCGAGGCGAACCGGCGCACCGGGTCATTGCTGATGCCGCAGTACAGCGAGCCATTGGCGGCGCGCACCAGGTAGACGAACCAGGGTTTGGGGTCAGGCGTATTCACGGATCGATTCGGCAAGGCATAGGAGTTGCCAAGCTTATCAATGACTGGCCTGGAATGCCTTCAAGCCTTTGCGCGCCTGGGCACGCACGGCGTTTTTCACCAGCGGCGTCCACCCCAGCAACAACCCCTTGGTGCCCAAGGCCTGGCGCGACCAGCGCCACAGGTCAAAGTGATCGTGGTGTTCGCAGATTTTGCCGTCGCGAAACACAAAGCGCGCCTGGATATCGTTGACCACTGTGTTGCCAGTGGCGCTGAACAGGTAAGTCGCCACCCAGTGAGCGCCACCGCTACGGTCGTCGCTGCGCACATTGTCGAAGGTCAGGGAGAAATCCTTGGCGCGGGTGGTGAGCATGCGCCACATGTCACCGGTATCGCGGCCGCGCAGTTCGCCGAAGGCCGGGTCGCTGAAGACCACATCGTCGGTGTAGCAGGCCGACATGGCCTCGGCGTCCAGGCGCTGGAAGGCGCTGTAGAACTCGGTGATCAGGGCATTGTGGGCTTCACTCATGGACAGGCTCCGCGGTTATCGGCATAAGGCCAGCACGATAATCCGCGGCGCCTGGAAACACCATGTTCTTTCACTCGGTGGATAAGCGAGGGTGCGTCAGAGGTAAACGATATCCAGGGTGGCGCTGCCGTCCAAAGGGACTTCCTCGGTAGCGCCCGTAGGCTTCCTGACACGGGTCTGGATCAATACTTCCATCGCCAGGCTCTGGACAGGTACCGGCAGCGCGTCAGCTTCGCCGACCGCCCCCACCGAACGCATCCAGCCCACCTGCCAGGTTTGGTCTTCGGGCGCGGGAAACCAGGTTTTTCCATCCACGGATTCAATCGCCGGTGCCGCTGCACCGTCCGCCTGGACGTTTTTCACAAGGAACTGATACCCACCCAACCGTCGGCTATTGTAAAGCCCCAAGCCAAATGCCCTATCAGTGTCGTAGCCATACCACGCAGTGCCGGGGCGATTGTCAGTGGCCATGACCGCCATCAACGTTGACGCTTCGCAATTGACACTCAACGCCAACGTGACCTCAGGCAGGTAGGCGTCACCGGGAAAATCGCTCATGGAAATCTTGCCGTGGTCCACCATACCGCCGCCGGACAAAGCAGGCGTGCAGGCGGAAGGCGTCAAGGCACCCACGACCCTCAGGTCTATGCTGGAGGCCGCAAACAAGTTCGACGCGCCCATCAATAAAAACGCGCTGGTAACAAGGGAAAGTGATTGTTTCATCAATTCGAGTGCTCGCATTCAAGGCAAAACAGAAACGCTTGTCCTGTCGCATAACAAGACACCCGCCCCTGCCTGACTCAGTGTTGGACATAAGTAGTTATGCCGCCGACTTATCGCTGCCGGGTACATAAGCACACACTAACCCGCCCCACACTAATGCCCCATACAAGTAATACGAATCGCCCTCTTGAACCGCGCAATAAAACTGAAACTTTCTCGCAATGCATTACAACTAAGGCACCATGCCGCTTTGCCGCGCATAGGTGAATAGATCCACATCGGTGGAAATGCATAACCGCTGCATGGCTGTACTCTTTTGCTTGCTGATGGTCGAGATGCTGCGGTTGACCCGCGCGGCGATCTGGCTGACGGTCATGCCGCTGGCAAGCATTCTCACCACCTCTCTCTCCTTGCCCGACAGCTGTGGCTGGGACGGATGCGCCAGTTCGGTCTGCTCCATCTGCAGGCGCAGGCACTCACTGACGAACGTACGCCCCTCGACCACTGCCCGCAGCGCCAAGGGCAACTCTCTGGCAGACGCGCTCTTGGCCACGATCGCCCGTGCACCATGGGCGAACGCCTCCCTCAAAGTGACCACATTGGCGAACATGGTCACCAGGATCACCGGCAACCTGGGGTATTGCCGGTGCAACAAACCCAGCAGTCCGTAACCATCCGCCTGTTGATCGCCCGGCATGGCAAAGTCGGTCACGATGGCGTCGCAAGCGGTACTGTTCACCAGCGCCAGCAATTCATCCGGACCATTGGCCTCCCCTACGACTTTGCACTTACCACTGGCTTCGATTACCACTTTCTGCCCGATACGCACGATGGGGTGATCGTCAGCAATAATTATGCGAATCATCGTCGCTACCCATGATGGCAATTTGAATATATGCAAAATAGCGCGCCCAGTCCTATGTAACAACCTGAAATAACTGGACGGGTTTACCCACTCCCCATGGTTACTGGAGAGCGACACTTAGCCCACATGATAAAAGGAAATTACATACAGACAACTCCTACGATTCAAACATGAAAAATCCTACAATTACCTGAACTCATAGTTTATGTAAGCGCAACAGATAACGTTCGACTTCGCGATGAAACAGCTCCAGTGCCTGCCGATTCACCTCCACTCCGCTGGCCTGCACGCGGTCAATCAACACAGCGGCGTGTTGTTCCAGTCGCGTTGCCCCCAGAAACGCCACGCTGCCCGCCAGGCGATGCAAGCGTTGCGAGGTCAGCACGGCGTCCCCGCTGATACGCGCCTGCACCAGCATAGCCAGATCTTCCCGGGCCTCTCGCGCCAGGCTTGCGAGCATCGTCTCTACCACCGCCCATGAACCAAAGGTGGCAGTGAGGCTGGCCCGGGAAGGCAACTGTTCGCGCCGGCGCCTCGCCGGCTGCACGCGCACTTGCGCAGCGTGCATCGGCGCCGGCGCCAGCCACTCGGTGAGTAGCTCGCGCAACTGCCACAGGCCGATGGGTTTGACCAGCCACCCATCCATGCCACATCCCAGGCAACGCTGAACCTCTTCGAGCCCCAGGCGCCCGGTCATGGCGATGATGGGAATCCCCGGCTTTCCCGTAATGCGCTCGCGTCGGCGCCATTCACGCGTCATGGCATAGCCATCCATGACCGGCATGCGGCAGTCGCTGATGACCAAGTCAAAGTGACGCGAAGCCAGGGCCTGCAAGGCCATGCGCCCGTCGCCACAGGTTTCGTGGCTGACGCCAAGCACTTGGAGCAGCGAGCCCACCAGCAGCCGATAGGTGGCATGGTCATCGACCACCAGCACCCTGGCTTGTTGCCAATAGGCCGGTGAGTCAACCGAATGCAAAACCTTGGGTGGATGACGACGTGGCTCGTTGCCCGGCATAACAACCTCATGCAGAGCGATCAGCTCACCAGGCTGGCACCCGGCGCAGGGAGACGTTCGAAAGGTCAATGACCTGTCGGACGATTTCACTCGAACTTTTCGCGCAAATACATTCAGACCTGTACAAAAAACAGGCTGTGCGGATTCAAAGAGCGCGAAAAATATCCGAATGAATGTGTTTGATCGATACAACAACTACGACTAAGCAATTTTTCTTACAAGCACATCAGTTGTTTCCAGCATCAAGGCAGGTTTGTCAGGCAGACCCATTATCGTAATTGTTGCATTCCTCCCCCCTGGGCCACGGGCGTTAAATGTGTCCCGGCTCAAGGCAATAGAAGGCGCGGCGTCGCTTGTGAAAAACATCCTGACCCTGCGACGCCAGCGCCCCGCCCGTGCCACTTGTCTGCCCTCCGTGCCAACACTTTGCCAGGAATACGTTGTTCAAATGAAAGCCCCACATTCCCTGCTTCTCACCACTTTACTGATGGCAGCCGCTACACCTGCGCTGGCTGCCAGCAGTATCGACTTGAACGTCACAGGTGTGATCACCCCAAACGCCTGCACACCAACCCTCAGCGCAGGCGGGGTTGTCGACTACGGCAAGATAGCGTTTGCCGACCTCTACGTGGAAAGCGCCACGCTCTTGCCGACCGCCAACCTGCAACTGAGCGTGGAATGCGACGCCGCGACGTTGTATGTATTCCATGCCGTCGAGAATAGTGTAGGCGGCGGCGATACCTCCTTCGGCCTGGGGGTGATCAACCAGAACCGCTCCATCGGTGCTTACCACCTGGGGCTGAACAGCTCCACCGCCGAAGGTCTGCCGATCTCCACCCTGTCCTCACGAGACAACGGTGTCACCTGGATCCAGAGCTCGCCGAACGCGTTGTGGATCCGTGGTCGACTCGCCGGTTTCGGCGATGACTCAGGCGGGGCCTGGGCACCGGTTCCGATCCGCAACTTGACCAGCAACCTGCTCATCTACGGATACATTGCCGCCACCCGCGGCCTGACTTTGACCGAGGAGCAGCCTCTCACCGGTTCCGCCACCTTGGAAATGCGTTACCTGTAATCCCCTCTTTTCTCTTCACAAGGACCCGTGCCGATGGACAGAAGAACCTGCGCCACACTTGCCCTATTGCTGAGTGTCTGTGCCCCCGCAGCTTTCGCAGCCAGCACTACCGACCTGAGTGTCTCGGGCACCATTACGCCTAGCTCATGCACCCCCAGCCTGTCCAATGAGGGCGTCGTCGATCATGGCAAGTTGACCGGTCGGGATCTGGACATCGATCTGCCGACCCGTTTGCTCCCCGGTGAAATGCAACTGGATGTGCATTGCGAGGGCGCCACGCATTTCACCCTGACCACCGTCGATAACCGTGGCGGAACGTCAGCCATCAACCCGGTGTTCCACGGGCTGGGAGTGGTCAACGATGACCAGATGCTGGGCAGCGTCGCGCTCGGGCTGTTCGAGCCCGTGGCGGACGCGATGCCGGTACAGGCCATCATGTCGCGGGACGGCGGTGCCAGCTGGGGGCCGTCGTCCTACCTGGGGCACGCCGCACTCACCGCCTTCGCCGCCGCGGGCGCCCCCTATACCCCGATTGCCATCACCGACCTCAGCGCTCGCCTGCGGGCCTTCACCATCATCGCCCCGGCCCGCGACCTGACCCTGCTGGACGAGCTGCCGATCGATGGCAGTGCCACGTTGCAACTCAAGTACTGGTAACCCTTTTTTCCCTTGTCCTTTATATGGAGCCTGACCATGAAACTTTCCTTGAATACCCTGTTCGCCACCGTACTGCTGGCCGGTGGCACCAGCGCCTTCGCGGCCTCCAGCGTCGATCTCACCGTCAAGGGCCTGATCACCCCCAGTGCCTGCACTCCAGCCCTGTCCAATAGCGGGTCTGTGGACTACGGCAAGATTTCCGCCAAGGATTTGAATGTCGACCAAGTAACGCCCCTCACCGAGCAAACCGTACAACTGACCGTCACCTGTGACGCGGCTACCCTCATGGCCCTGGACGCCGATGACAACCGTGCCGGCTCGAACTATGGCGGCGACATCAGCGAATTCGGCCTGGGCCTGGTCAACGGTACACAGAAGCTCGGGGCCATGGGCCTGAGCCTGAACACGCCGATTGCCGATGGCGTGGAGGGGCGGACGATCGCCTCCGTCGACGGCGGCGTGACCTGGGTCAATGAGCGCAGCTTGACGCCCGACAACCTGATCTCGGTAGCCGACACCGCCGTCGCCACGCCCATCCCTGTTCAAGTGTTGACCTCGGACCTGATTGTCAGCCCCAAGATCGCCCCTTCCAGCCAATTGACGCTGACCAACGAGGTGGCCATCGACGGTTCGGTGACCGTGACGGTGCGCTACCTCTAAGCCCACTCGAAACGCACACAGGCAGGTCATGAGACCTGCCTGTGTCCTGCACTGAAACGAAGAACCAGGCAACCGGTGAACCTCCCCATGAAGCACACCTCTTCACGCCTTCTTGCCATGCTTTGCCTGCTGTGTAGCGGGCCCGCAGCGTTGGCGGCCTCCAGTACCGAATTGAATGTGACCGGGATAATCACCCCCAGCGCGTGTACACCGACACTGTCGGACAATGGCATCGTCGACCACGGATTAGTGCCGGCACGCAGTCTCAACCAATACGAGTTCAGTGTCTTGCCCACCCAGGCCCTGGACTTGAATGTGAGCTGCAACGAGTCGGTGCTGTTTGTGTTGGTGGGCTTGGACAACCGCGCCGATTCATCCCTGGGCCCGGGTTTTTACTATGGCCTGGGCCATAACGTCCACGCCCCCACTGAACGACTCGGCACCGTGTCCATTGCCTTTCGCGACGTGATGGGCGACGGCGAGCGCGTATTGGTGCTGGCGTCCAGCAATCAGGGACTGACCTGGTTCCCGGAAAGCAATGCCTACCCGAACAATTACATGGGGTTCGCTCACCCCGGTACGTTGGTGCCGGAACCCCACCGCCAGATCGCGGCCACCTTGCAAGTCAATACGTCGATCAACGCGGCCGCCTATTTGACCCTCAAGCAGGAAGTCCCCCTGGACGGTTCCATCGTGCTTGACCTGAGGTATCTGTAGCCATGCCCCCCCTTCCCTTTTCAACCCGCGCCTTCACCGCCATTCGCTACGCCGGCCTCTACCTCGGCGCACTGGCCCTGACGTTCGGCGGTCCCTCGTGGGTGCTGGCCGACGGCATGGTGCCCGACACCTCGGTGGTCATCGTCAACGAGGCGGACGGCGAAGCCTCGGTGTCCGTGACCAATACCGACGACAAGTTGGCGCTGCTGCACGTGACCCTTGAAGACATCCCCGAGGACAAAGCCTCACTGTTGTTCGTGACCCCGCCCCTGGCCCGAGTGGAACCGAACAAGAGCCAACTGATCCGCTTCATTCTGCAATCGCCGGAACCGCTGAAAACCCAGCGCCTGAAACGGGTGATATTCGAAGGCATGCCCCAAGGCCGTTCGGCGGCCCAGGCCGGGCACGCACGGGTGGGCGTGACGGTGCGCCAGAACCTGCCGGTGATTCTGCACCCCAAGGGCCTGCCCCCCAACCGCACGCCCTGGACCGGACTGGAGTGGCGCCTGCAGAACAACCAATTGAGCGTCAGCAACCCCACGGCCTATGTGGTACGCCTGGCTCAGGAGCTGCGTTTGTTGCCCGGCGACGGTTCGGCCTTGCTGCCGCGCACCTACGTGCTGCCCGGTGAGACCCTGCGCGTGACGGTCACCGGCGGCGGCGCGAGTCGCGTGCAACTGCAACCGGCCACGGTGTATGGCTTTGCCGTGGCGCCTTATGAAGCACCGATCACCCTATAAAAAAGAGTGGCCTGCCAACGCCACCGAAGGGCCTGACTGAACCGCAGAGTCAGCAGGCCACCCACAGCTGAGAGTGACCTTGTGAGCACAGTAATGACTGACCGTCGCGGCCAAGCCGTGCCCGCCGTTTCACCACGCCGCGCGCACACCTTATTGGCAGGGCTGGCGCTGACCCTGGGTGGTTCACTGCCATACGAGGCAGCTTGGGCGAGCGACAACCTGATTGCCGGCGCCTTCGACCCCCAAACTTTGTCCCATCGCGGCATCGATCCGGAGTTGGCCAACCTGCTCCTGCAAACGCCCCGTTTTACCGCGGGCCGGCATGCCGTCAACCTGAGCGTCAACGGCCAACGCCGTGGTCGGGTGGATGTGGAATTCGACCACCAGGGCAGTCTCTGCTTCAGCCGGGCCCTGCTGGATGCGGCCAACCTGATAGTGCCCGATGAAGTCGAGACCCCAGGCTGCCATCGTTTCCTCGAGCGCTACCGACAAACTGTCATCGAGCAAGACCCGGCCAGCCTGAGCCTGGCCCTGGTGGTACCGACCGACGCACTGCGCCCCGCCCGGCAGGATATCTCCGGCTACCAGACCGGTGGTTTTGCCGGCCTGCTCAACTATGACCTCACGGGCCTGCACAACGAGTTCGGCGACAACACCAGCCGCTTCGGCTCAGCCAACACCGAAGTCGGCTTCAACGCCGGCGACTGGATCGTACGCAGCCGCCAGGTCAAGACCTGGCAAGACAGCCGTTCACGCACCGCTCATCTGGATGCCTATGCCCAGCGCACCTTTGCCGAGCAACAGGCAGTGTTCCAGGCCGGCCAGATCAGCCTCTACAACCCGGTGCTGGCGGGCACGCAGATCACCGGCGCCCAAGTGCTGACCGAAACAGCACTGCAAGACCAGAATCAGGGCGCGACGATCAACGGCATCGCCAACAGCCCGGCCCAGGTGGAAGTCCGCCAGAACGGTGCACTGATTCACTCCACCGTGGTGCCGGCCGGGCCGTTCGCGCTGACGGATGTACGCCGTTTGAACAGCCGCTCAGACGTGGAGGTTACGGTCAAGGAAACCACTGGCGAAGAACGCCGCTTTACGGTGCCCGCAGCCATGCTCGGCCTGGGCCTGCCGGCGCCGGGTTATTCCGTGGCGGCGGGACGCGTGAGAAAAATTGGCGACAGTGACGGCACTGAGCCCTGGGTGGTCAGCGCGGGCTGGAGCGGTGCGGTACACCCGCAAGTCAGCCTGGGTGGCGGCGCATTGGTCGCCGATGACTACCATTCGGCGGGCGTCAGCCTGGGGTGGCTGCCCTGGCAGGACAGTCAATTGCAGGTCTCGGCGCAAGCGGCCCAGGCCAGCCACGATGGGCGTGAGCGTGGCGTCCAGACGGACGTGTCCTGGTCCCAGCGTTTCAGTGAAAACTGGTCGGTGACTACCGCCGGCTCATGGCGCTCCCAGGGCTATCGCGACCTCGAGGACTCGACCTTCGTCGGCAACAGTCGCGACCAACAGCGCTCGCGCTATCGCGACCAGCAAAGCCTCACCGCGTCCTGGGCGCATCCCGCACTGGGAGCGTTCAGTGCCGGGGTGTCACGCACTGCGGCTTACAACGGTGAAAGCAGCAGCCGCGCGTTGGCGTCCTGGGGCACCAGTTTTGGCCGGGTGTCGGTGTCCGCCAGTGCCGAATGGCAGGTGGGCGGCCGCCAGCAAAACGATGACAGCGTTTACCTGAACATCAGCCTGCCGCTGGGTGAAAACCGCCGCGCCCGCACTTGGGCGCGCAGGGCCGGCGGTGAGCATCGCCTGGGCGTGGGGTTGAACGAGCAACTCAACGACCAGTTGAGTTACCGCGTGGGCGTGGAGCATGACAGCCGCGACCGCGAGGTGGAGTCTTCGATCGGCGTGTCGGCGCTGCCGTGGTACAGCCAACTGGACTTCAACTACACCCGCAGCAACGACGAGCACTCCAGTTACCAGGGCGGCGCCCGTGGCGGCGTGGTGGTGCATGGCGACGGCGTGACCTTCTCGCCCTATCCGGTGCGCGACACCTTTGCCGTGATGTCGGTGGGCGAGATGGCGGGGATCAAGGTGACGACGCCCAGCGGCCCGGTGTGGACCGACTGGCAAGGCCAGGCCGTGGTGTCGCAACTCAACGCCTACGGCCGCAGCCCGGTGGAAGTGCAGACGCGCTCACTGCCGCGCAACGCTGATATCCACAATGGCCTGGCGGTGATTTCCGCCGGGCGCGGCGCGGTGGACAAGGTTGAATTCGGCGTCGCCCTCACCCGGCGCGCGCTATTGAACGTGACCACCGACAACGGTCAGCCGTTGCCGCGCGGCGCGACCGTGAGCACCGCCGACGGTGAATTCATCACTCTGGTGCAGGAAGACAGCAAAGTGTTCCTGCCCGACGTGCTCAACCCGCGTCCGCTGTGGATCAAGGCCCCCGGCCAGGCGCGTTGCCGCCTGAGCTACGAATTGGCGGACGACGTCGACCCCGAGGTGTATTACGAAACCGCACCCGCCCGGTGCCACCAGCCATGAGGACTGTGACCATGGGCCTGAAACCTGTCTTGTACGTCATGGGCGCCCTGTTCGGCGCCCATGCCCTGGCCGCCGACGAATGCCAACTCAACCTCAGCCAGACGCACGTGGACTTTGGTTTGATGAACCGCGCCGTGGCATTGGTGCCCGCCCCCGAGCGCCTGCTGGGAGAGCGACAACTGAGCCTGACGTTGAACTGCCCGCGGCCCACCGACATGAGTGTGTTTTATCGTGGGCTGGCGGCGGGGCCGGGGCGGTTCCGCTTTACCGAACTCGGCAGTTACGGCTTGCAAGTGCGTGAGGCAGTGCTGGACGGCCAGGCGGTCGAACTCGGTTTGATCGCGGGTCCGGGGCAAGCGCCGTCCGCAGTCAGCGCTCGGCTGAGCTGGCAGCCCGACCACGGCGTGGTGCCGATGCGCGGTGGCGTGGCGGTGACCGGGCGTAACCTGTCGCTGCAACTGGACGCCAGTGCCTGGGCCAGCGAGGACGCCGTCCGGGTACGCGACGCGGTCAGCTGGGACACTGCGGGGTTGTTCGACGCCCTCGCCGTCGACCATTCGCGGGAATTGCGTTGGCAGGCACGTTTTGCACCGGCGGCGTGCACCCCCACCCTGTCCAACGGCGGCCATGTGGAGCTGGGCAAGTTGTCGGTCAGCGACCTGTCCAACGACAAGGACACGCCCCTGGCGCCACGCGCGTTGTCCCTCAGCGTAACGTGCGATGCGCCGACAGCCTTCGCCGTGCGCATGCAGGACAACCGCCAGGGTTCGGCAACCGGTGCCGGTGATGAAACCACTTACGGACTGGGCCTGGACGCCAGCCGTCAGAAAATCGGGCGCTACCGCCTGCTGTTCGACCCGGCCCTCATCAGCGCCGACAACTTCGCCCAAGTCTTCAGCACCGATTCCAGCACCGGCGGCCTGCCCTGGAGCAGCGCCAGTGCGCGTATCACGGCGGTGGGGGCCATTCGTTACCTGGGTTTCAGCAGCACATCGGGCAGTACCGGCGGGCCCAGCGCCATTCAACACCTCAACGCCACGCTGAGCCTGGAGGCGACGGTCGCCCCACTGGAATCGCTGGATCTGGGCAATGAGGTTCGCCTCGACGGCTCGGCCACGCTCGAAATTCATTACTTATAGGAACTCAACCATGAAAACGATACTGATCCGACTGGTCGCCTGCGTGTGCCTGAGCCACGTGCTGCAGGCCCAGGCCGCTTCAACCGTCGAGCTGAACGTCAGCGGCCGGATCACGCCCAGCGCCTGCGCGCCCAGCCTGTCCGATGGCGGCGTGTATGACTTGGGCAAGATAGCCGCCAAAGACTTGAACAGCGATCGGCCCACCCTATTGCCCGCCACCAGCCTGCAACTGGCAATCACCTGTGAAGCCATGACGCTGCTGGCCCTTGAGCCCCGGGACAATCGCCTCGGCTCGAGTTACAACGATTCACCCAACTCATTCGGCCTGGGGCTGACCGGCAATAACGCCAAGCTCGGCTTCCTGCTGCTGACCCTCGATACCGTGTTGGCCGACGGCGTTGAGATGATACCGATTGGCTCGACGGCGTCCTCGTCCTGGTCACCCACGAGCATTCTATCGCACCACTTCCTCACCGCATTTGCCCCAAAAGACGTATTCGCTCCAGCACCTGTGCAGCAACTGACCGCCCAACTGCACGTCGCACCAGCCCTCGCCCCCGCCAACACCCTGCCACTGAGCGAAGAAGTGCCCTTCGAAGGCTCGGTGACCCTGACCATCAAGTACTTATAGGAGCTGAACCATGAAAACCTCACTGATTCGCGTGGCCGCCCTTGCCTGGCTGGCCAGTATTTCAACCGCCCAGGCCGCGTCCACGGTGGAACTGACCGTGGGTGGCCTGATCACCCCCATGGCCTGCACCCCGGCGTTTTCCGGCGGTGGGTTGATCGACTTCGGCAAGATCTCCCAACAGGACCTCAACCAGGCCACGGGCACCCGGCTGCCGCTCAAGTCACTGACCCTGACCGTCAGTTGCAACGCCCCCGGTCGCTATGCCCTGCGCATGCACGACAACCGCGACGGCTCGGCTCACGTCAACAGCGAGATTTACTACGGCCTGGGCCTGGACAGCGCGGGTAACAAGATTGGCGTGTACTCGGTGAAATTCGATCCCAAGCAAACGGTGGCCGATGCTTTGCCGGTGACTTATGGCACCGAGTCGACCACGGGTGGGGTGGCGTGGCGTACATCCAACAGCAACCCCATCGATATCGGCTCCAGGAGCCTGCTGGGCTTTACCGATGTGGCTGGCAGCACCGCCGGCCCATCAGCGATCCAGAACCTGACCAGCACCCTGACCCTGGAAGCCGTGATCAACGCCAAGCAGAACCTCGACCTGAGTGTGGAAACGCCGATGGATGGCTCCGCGACGCTGGAAGTGGTGTACCTGTAGGCCGTGCCTGAGTGACTGTGCGACGTAGCCCCTGCGCTACGTCGAGGCCGCAGATCAAACCCGCTCGCTGAGCACGCCAACATAGCGTGCTCGGCCGGCGCCGAGCCCTGTGATGATTGCCCCCAGGCCGATCACAGCGAACACCCAGCCGGTGGCGCCCCAGCCGCCGGTCCAGTCATGCAGCACACCCACCGCCAATGGCCCCATGGACGCCAGTGTGTAGCCAAAGCCTTGCGCCATGCTCGACAGGTTGGCGGCCACGTGGGAATCCCGCGAGCGCAACACGATCAAGGTCAGCGCCAGGCTGAAGGTGCCGCCCTGGCCCAGGCCCAGCAGGATCGCCCAGCCCCACAAGCCGTCGAGCGGCGCGTACAGGCAACCGAACAGGCCGCCGAGGGTGAGCAGCATCACCACCACAATCGCCAGCCGTTGATCCTTGCCCCGCGTCGCCAACCACGGTGCCGCCAGCGAGCTGAACAGCTGCACGATGATCGAACCCGAGAGCGCCAACCCGGCCTCAGTGGCGCTCAGGCCACGACCAATCAGAATCGACGGCAACCAGCCGAACACGATATAGGCCAAGGACGATTGCAGGCCCATGTACAACGTCACCTGCCAGGCCAGCCGGTCGCGCAACAAGCCCTTCACGCGATAGGCCACGTGGTGCGCGCCGTGCTTGTGCCCGACCTGCGGCAACCAGGCCAGTGCCGCTACCAATGCCGGCAAGACCCAGAACCCCAGGCCGATGCTCCAGCTGTCGCCGAAGTAATGGCTCAGGGGCACCGAAGCGCCAGCTGCCAATGCCGCCCCCAGGCACAGGGCCATGGTGTAGACGCCGGTCATGGTGCCCGCCTGCCGGGGGAAATCACGCTTGACGATCCCCGGCAACAGTACGCCGATGATGCCGATACTCGCTCCGGCGATCAGGCTGCCGACGAACAGCCCGGCTTCGCCAAATGAACTGCGCAGGATGATGCCGGCGGCCAGGGCCAGGAGGATGCCCAGCACCACCCGTTCGGCGCCGAAGCGGCGCGCCAGCAGCGGAGCGGTCGGCGCGAACAGGCCCAGGCACAACACCGGCAACGTGGTCAGCAAACCGGCCCGGGCTGCCGACAGCCCCAGGCTGGCGGAAACGTCGGCCAGCAACGGCGCCATGCTCGACAGTGCCGGACGCAGGTTCAGTGCCACCAGCACCAGGCCCAGCAGCAACAACCATGGGCGGCTCACCAGCGGTGGCGTGTGCTGCACCACCTCGTCATCGGCTTCGGCGTCGATCAGCAGTTCTTCGAATTCGGTTTTGCGCTGGGTTTCAAGGCTCATTGATCAACTGCCGACAGAGGGATTTGGCGCGTTCAGGGTTTTGCTGTTCCACGGCGTCGAGCAAGGCGGTGTGCAGGTCGAACACCGCTTGGCGACGCGGTGAAATGTTCAGGGTCTGGCGCAACTGGGCGGCAACGATGCGCGAGAAATACTGGTACAGCTCGCTGAGTGCCGGATTGTGCGCGGCGTCCACCAGGTGCTTGTGGAACACCAGGTCAGCGCTGATATAGGCCTCAAGGTCGCCGTGATACAGCTTGCCACTGGTGTCAAGGGCTTCGCGCAAGGCGATGAGGTCTTGTTCGGTACGGCGCATGGCCGCCAACCCGATGGCTTCCACTTCAAGAATCTGCCGCGTCTCCTGCGCCTGCTCCAGGGTGCAGTGGGATAGCGCCCGCATCGTGCCCAGCGGATCGGTCATCGAGCGCAGGTAACTGCCATCGCCCTGGCGGATTTCAATCAAGCCGGAGAACGCCAATACGCGCATGGCCTCGCGCACGGTATTGCGGCTGATACCCAATTCGGCGGACAGCTCGGGCTCGGTGGGCAGGCGCTCACCGATGGCCCACCGGCCTTCAGTGATGCGCAGGCGCAACTGCTCCAGGGCCTGGTCGACCAGGGAGCGTTTGATCAAAGGGGCGATGTCTGTCATGGGCTCCGCGCTTTCGTCCAATCATAGGATGAATTTTCCTACAGCCTATTCGGACTTACCTACAAAGGCAACGCACTACGGTTCTTAGGCAGGTAAAGGAGCAGTATTTTCGATTGGTAAAATTACCCTTTGAGGGTAATTATGGACTTAGGTGTCTTATGGAAAAGTACACACCTCATTACGATTTGGCGGTGATAAAGGCGGATGTGAGACGGCTGGGAGACCAGGCATTTACCTCAACGGCCAAGGCCACAGGAAGGAAACTCGGCTTCGCAATCCATGAGATGAAGGAGGTCGTTTATCAATTGCAAACCAGGATGTTGTACAAATCAATGACTACCTATGCAGACCATCGGGTATGGCAGGACGTGTACCACATCAGTTCACACGGCATGGAGATCTACATAAAGGTGACTTACTGCCCAGGCGGTAACCCCCCGGTCATCTCCTTCAAGGAGTGCAACTCATGAAAACCCGACAATGCTATATATGCGGTACACCCGGCGGAATGACCCGGTTCGAGGGCCGAAGCGAAACCCTTAGTGTCAAAGGCATGGAAAGTCGTGTCGATGACCTTTCTGGCTGGGAATGCCATGCATGCAGCGACAGCGTGTATGACCCTGATAGTTCAGAGCGCCATGCGAAAGCCGGTGATGAACTCATCCACGCCGCGCGAAAAATGATCGGCACCGAGATGAAACGCATCCGACGCAAACTGCACATTACACAGAAGGAAGCGGTGGAACTGCTATCGGGAGGCGGTCACAACGCTTTTTCACGCTACGAGCGCGGCGAGCTTCTGCCCCCCAAACCCCTGGTGCTGCTGATGCGACTATTGGATCGCTACCCACACCTGCTGGCCGATGCGAGGGCGTTGGCCGAGGGTACTGATATGCGCGGATTCAACCACACCATCAATACCGATCAGGAAGCGCTCAAGGCCTCCTAGACAGGCAAAAACAAACCCGGCACCAGGCCGGGTTTATCGTTTCAAGCATCGATCAATGCAAGATCTGGCTCAGGAACAACTTGGTCCGATCATTCTGCGGGTTGTCGAAGAAGTCATTCGGCGCCGCCTGTTCCACGATCTCCCCCTTGTCCATGAAGATCACGCGGTTGGCCACGGTGCGCGCAAAGCCCATTTCGTGGGTCACGCACAGCATGGTCATGCCGTCTTCGGCCAGGCCGATCATGGTGTCGAGTACTTCCTTGACCATTTCCGGGTCGAGTGCCGAAGTCGGCTCGTCGAACAGCATGATCTTGGGCTTCATGCACAACGCACGGGCGATGGCCACGCGCTGCTGCTGGCCGCCGGACAGTTGCCCCGGAAACTTGTGCGCCTGCTCCGGGATGCGCACGCGCTCCAGGTAGTGCATGGCGATTTCCTCGGCCTTGCGCTTGGGCATCTTGCGCACCCACATTGGCGCCAGCGTGCAGTTTTGCAGGATGGTCAGGTGCGGGAACAGGTTGAAATGCTGGAACACCATGCCGACTTCGCGGCGGATCGCTTCGATCTGCTTGAGGTCGTTGGTCAGCTCCACGCCATCGACCACGATGCGGCCCTGCTGGTGCTCTTCCAGGCGATTGAGGCAGCGGATGGTGGTGGACTTGCCCGAACCCGACGGGCCGCACAGCACGATACGCTCGCCCTGCTTGACGTTGAGGTTGATGTCTTTCAACACGTGGAACTGGCCGTACCACTTGTTGACGCCCTGCATCTGGATAATGCCTTCAGGGCTCACAGGCTGTTTGATCGCTTCGCTCATAACAACAACTCCTAACGCTTGTGGCCTGTGTCGAGCTTGTGTTCCAAATGAATGGAATAGCGCGACATACCAAAACAGAAAATCCAGAACACCAGGGCTGCGAACACGTAGCCTTCGGTGGCCATGCCCAGCCATTTAGGATCGGCGGCGGCTTGCTTGACGCTGTTGAGCAGGTCGAACAGGCCGATGATGATCACAAGGCTGGTGTCCTTGAACAGCGCGATGAACGTGTTGACGATGCCGGGAATCACCAGCTTGAGGGCTTGCGGCAGAATCACCAGGCCCATGCTGCGCCAGTAACCCAGGCCCATCGCTGCAGCCGCTTCGTACTGACCTTTGGGAATCGCCTGCAAGCCACCGCGCACCACCTCGGCCACGTAGGCCGACTGGAACAGGATCACGCCGATCAACGCCCGCAGCAGCTTGTCGATGCCCATGCCTTCGGGCAGGAACAACGGCAGCATCACCGAGGACATGAACAGCACGGTGATCAACGGCACGCCGCGCCAGAATTCGATGAAGGTCACGCAGACCACCCGAATCGCCGGCATGTTCGAGCGCCGCCCCAACGCCAACATGATGCCCAGCGGCAAGGCACCGGCGATGCCGACGGTGGCGATCACCAGGGTCAGCATCAGCCCGCCCCATTGGCTGGTCGCCACGTTGGTCAGGCCGAAGATGCCGCCATGCAACAGGAAGTAGGCGATGATCGGGTACAGCACCAAAAAGCTCAGGCCGTAGATCGCCTTGCGTTGGAAACGCGAGATGAACAGCGGCGCTACGCCAACGATGGCCAGCCACACGGTCAGGTCCACGCGCCAGCGCAGGTCGCCGGGGTAGTAGCCGTACATGAACTGCCCGAAGCGCTGTTGGATAAACACCCAGCAGGCGCCCTCCTTGGTGCAATCGGCCCGCGTGGTGCCGACCCAGTTGGCATCCAGGATCGCCCAATGCAGGATCGGCGGCACCACCAGGTAGATCAGGTAAAACGCCAACAGGGTCAGCAGGGTGTTGAGCCAGCTGGAAAACAGGTTGGCGCGCATCCATGCCATCGGCCCGAACACTTTGTTCGGCGGCGGCATATCCGGTTTGAATGTATGCGTAGTCATGCTGGTTTCCTCACCGCTCGATCAGCGCAATGCGCTTGTTGTACCAGTTCATCAGCAGGGAAATGCTGATGCTGATCGCCAGGTACACGCTCATGGTGATGGCAATGACTTCGATGGCCTGGCCGGTCTGGTTGAGCACCGTGCCGGCAAACAGCGAGACCATTTCCGGGTAACCGATACCGGCGGCCAGGGACGAGTTCTTCGCCAGATTCAGGTATTGGCTGGTCAGCGGCGGAATGATCACCCGCAGCGCCTGCGGGATGATGACCTTGCGCAGCGTCGGCCCGGGGCGCAGGCCCAGGGAGCGCGCGGCTTCGGTCTGGCCATGGCTGACGGACTTGATGCCCGAACGCACGATCTCGGCGATGAACGCTGCCGTGTAGACGGTCAGCGCCAGGGTCAGTGCCAGCAGTTCAGGGATGAGTACCCAGCCGCCGACAAAGTTGAAGCCTTGCAACTTGGGCATTTCCCAATGCAGCGGCGCGCCGAAGATCAAGGCGCACAACGCCGGGATCACGATGAACAGCGCCAGGCCCGCCCAGAACTTGTGGAACGGTACGCCGGTGGCTTCGAAACGTTTGTTGGCCCAACGCGCCATCAGCACGATTGCCACGATGGCGACAACGATGCTGACCACAAACGGCCAGAACCCGTCAGCGGCAATCGCTGCCGGCATGTTCAGGCCACGGCTGCTGACAAAGAAGGTGTCACCGAAGTTATGACTGTTACGCGGCCCCGGCATGGTCAGGAACACCGCGAAGTACCAGAACAGGATTTGCAGCAGCGGCGGAATGTTGCGGAACACTTCCACATACACGGTCGCCAGCTTGTTGATCATCCAGTTCGGTGACAGCCGCGCCACGCCGATGATGAACCCCAGCAAGGTCGCCAGGATCACGCCGATAAAGGTCACCAGCAAGGTGTTGAGCAAGCCGATCACGAAGACCCGGGCATAGCTGTCCGATTCGGTGTAATCGATCAAATGTTGCGCGATGCCGAAGCCGGCACTGCGTTCAAGAAAGTCGAAACCCGAGGTAATGCCCCGGTGCTGAAGGTTGGTCTGGGTGTTGTTGAAGAGGTACCAGCCCAGCGAGACCACCGCCACTATCGTGATGATCTGGAAGAGCCACGCACGCACTTTAGGGTCGCTGAAGCTGAGCTTCTGCTTGGGTGCGCCGATTTGATTTTGCATGAAGTGCCCCGGAAATAATGGAACAGAACATCACCCGGCGGTTGGCCCACCGGGTGACAGAACCATCAGCGATCAGCGCACAGGTGGTGCGTATTGAATGCCGCCAGCGTTCCACAGCGCGTTCAGGCCACGGTCGATTTCCAGCGGGGTGCTCTTGCCCAGGTTGCGCTCGAACACTTCACCGTAGTTACCGACTTGCTTGACGATCTGTACAACCCAGTCTTTCTTCACTTTCAGGTCTTTGCCGTATTCGCCGTCAGCACCGAGCAGACGCGCAACGTCCGGGTTCTTCGTGGACTTGGCTTCAGCTTCGACGTTTTTGGAGGTGATGCCGGCTTCTTCAGCGTTGAGCATGGCGTAGCCAACCCAGCGCACGATGGCCAGCCACTCGTCGTCGCCATTACGCACGACCGGGCCCAGTGGTTCCTTGGAAATGGTTTCCGGCAGAACAACGTAGTCCTTCGGTGAGGCCAGCTTGCTGCGCTGGGCGAACAGCTGGGACTTGTCGGAGGTCAGTACGTCGCAACGCCCGGATTCCAGCGACTTGGCGCTTTCATCGGAAGTGTCGAAGGTGATCGGCGTGTATTTCAGGCCGTTGCCACGGAAGTAGTCGGAAACGTTCAGCTCGGTGGTGGTACCGGCCTGGATGCAGATGGTTGCACCGTCCAGTTCCTTGGCACTTTTCACGCCCAGCTTGTTGTTTACCAGGAAGCCGATGCCGTCGTAGTAAGTGATGAAGCCTGGGAATTTCAGGCCCATGCCGGCGTCGCGGGAGCTGGTCATGGTGGTGTTACGGGACAGAATGTCGACTTCGCCGGATTGAAGCGCGGTGAAACGCTCCTTGGCATTCAACTGGCTGAATTTGACCTTGGTCGCGTCGCCGAAAACGGCAGCAGCCACAGCGCGGCAAAAGTCGGCGTCAATCCCGAGGATCTTGCCGCTGGCATCCGGTACCGAGAAACCCGGCAGGCCGTCACTCACGCCACACTGCACAAAGCCTTTTTTCTGCACGGCGTCCAGCGTGGCGCCCGCCTGGGCGAAACCACTGACACCCAGTACAGCCGCCGCAGTCACGATGGCCAGGGTGGATTTCAATACCTTCATTCAAACCTCCAGTTTGCTCTTGTTGTGTCGGAGCTCGAACCTCAGCGCACCCTTATGAGGCGATATCGACCCGTGTTGGCTTTTTTTAGGGTCAAGCGGCATGAAGTTGTCGCAGTAATTCCAGTTGCTATCCCACAAGCGGCAGTCACTGATAGTGTTACCGTCCCGGGATAGCGCTGACATCGTTCAACACATAGCAAGCGCCGTACCAGAGTGCCGGCTGAGTCGTTCCAGCCCCCGGTCAAGAGAAAAAGATTCAACCGTGCGACATCTTCTTAACAGATCAACCCATCGCGCACCGTTCCGTCGCACTTAATCGGAGCGCACGCACATTAATGGAGCAGACATGACCGACCCCTTGATTCTTCAGCCCGCCAAGCCCGCAGACGCCTGCGTTATCTGGTTGCATGGCCTGGGTGCCGATCGCTATGACTTCCTGCCAGTGGCCGAGGCGCTGCAGGAAAGCCTGCTGACCACGCGTTTCGTTTTGCCCCAGGCACCGACCCGGCCGGTGACGATCAATGGTGGCTACGAGATGCCAAGCTGGTACGACATCAAAGCCATGAGCCCGGCCCGTTCCATCAGCCTGGAAGAGCTGGAAGTCTCGGCAACAATGGTCACGGATTTGATCGAGGCACAGAAGAGAACCGGAATAGAGGCTTCGCGGATTTTCCTCGCCGGCTTTTCACAGGGTGGCGCCGTGGTCTTTCACACCGCATTCCTGAATTGGGAAGGCCCCTTGGGTGGCGTGATTGCCCTCTCCACCTATGCCCCCACGTTCAGCGACGAGCTGGAATTGTCCGCCAGCCAGCAGCGCATTCCCGCCCTGTGCCTGCACGGCCAGTACGACGACGTGGTGCAGAACGCCATGGGCCGCAGCGCCTACGAGCATTTGAAGAGCCGTGGTGTCACCGTGACATGGCAGGAATACCCAATGGGCCACGAAGTGTTACCCGAGGAGATACGCGATATCGGTGCCTGGTTGACCGCTCGCCTGGGCTGAACACCAGCGTTTATGTAGCCGTATGACAGACGCACTACGCCGCGCCCGATTCTTGCATTACACTGGCCGGCGTACATTCCTTAACCAATTAATGAGATCACCGTGCTCAAAGCACTCAAGAAGATGTTCGGCAAAAGCGAGGCTGAGCCGCTCGCGCCTGATTCCAGTGCTCCTGCCCCGACAGCCGGCAGCCGCAATGACGGCAGACAGCCCGACCGGACCGCACCCGCCGCCCAGCCGAAGAAGCCGACGGTGACCCCACCCGAACAGGCCAGACCGGTCGAACCCGTTGCCGCACCGGTGGCACCAAAACCGCGCCGTGAACGTGCGCCAAAACCGCCGGTAATTCCGTGGAAACTCGAAGACTTTGTCGTCGAACCCCAGGAAGGCAAGACCCGCTTCCATGATTTCAAGCTGGCCCCGGAACTGATGCACGCCATCCAGGACCTTGGTTTTCCATACTGCACGCCGATCCAGGCGCAGGTGCTGGGCTTTACCCTGGCCGGCAAAGACGCCATCGGCCGCGCCCAGACCGGCACCGGCAAGACCGCCGCGTTCCTGATCTCGATCATCACCCAGTTGCTGCAGACGCCGCCGCCCAAAGAGCGCTACATGGGCGAACCGCGCGCGCTGATCATCGCCCCGACCCGGGAGCTGGTGGTACAGATCGCCAAGGACGCCGCCGACCTGACCAAGTACACCGGCCTCAACGTCATGACGTTCGTGGGCGGCATGGACTTCGACAAGCAGCTCAAACACCTCGAAGCCCGCCACTGCGACATCCTGGTGGCCACCCCTGGCCGTCTGCTGGACTTCAACCAGCGCGGCGACGTGCACCTGGACATGGTCGAAGTGATGGTGCTGGACGAAGCCGACCGCATGCTCGACATGGGCTTCATCCCGCAAGTGCGCCAGATCATTCGCCAGACCCCGCCGAAATCCGAGCGTCAGACCCTGCTGTTCTCCGCGACCTTCACCGAAGACGTGATGAACCTCGCCAAGCAATGGACCACCGACCCGTCCATCGTCGAGATCGAAGCGGAAAACGTCGCCAGCGAAAACGTCGAGCAACACATCTACGCGGTAGCCGGCGCCGATAAGTACAAGCTGCTCTACAACCTGGTCAACGACAACGGCTGGGAACGCGTGATGGTGTTTGCCAACCGCAAGGACGAGGTGCGCCGGATCGAAGAACGCCTGGTGCGTGACGGTGTGAACGCCGCGCAACTGTCCGGCGATGTGCCGCAACACAAGCGCATCAAGACCCTGGAAGGCTTCCGCGAAGGCAAGATCCGTGTGCTGGTGGCCACCGACGTGGCCGGGCGTGGGATTCACATCGACGGCATCAGCCATGTGATCAACTTCACCCTGCCGGAAGTGCCGGATGACTACGTGCACCGCATTGGCCGTACCGGCCGTGCCGGGGCGGCGGGTGTGTCGATCAGCTTTGCCGGGGAAGATGATTCGTATCAGCTGCCGTCGATCGAGGCGCTGCTGGGGCGCAAGATCAGTTGCGAGACGCCGCCGACGCACTTGCTGCGGGCTGTGGAGCGCAAGCGCCCGTAAGCTGGAATGCAGTGAAAACTGTGGGAGGGGGCTTGCCCCCGATAGCGATGGCACATCTAACATCTCTGTTGGCTGACCCACTGCAATCGGGGGCAAGCCCCCTCCCACATTTGGTGCTGTGTTTGGCCTAAGACTTCCAGCGCTCCGCGGCGGCGTGGTCGCTGTGGCGCCCTTCCACCCAACGCGGCCCCTCACTGGTATTTTCCTTCTTCCAGAACGGCGCCCGCGTCTTCAGGTAATCCATCACAAACGCGCAGGCATCAAACGCCGCCTGGCGATGGGCACTGGCCGCCCCAACAAACACAATCGGCTCGCCAGGTTCCAGCGCGCCAATGCGGTGCAGCACTTCCAGCTTGAGCAACGGCCAGCGCTGCTCGGCTTCCACAGCGATCTTGGCCAGGGCCTTTTCGGTCATGCCGGGGTAGTGCTCCAGGAACATTCCCGCGACATCCAGACCGTCATTGAAATCGCGTACATAGCCAACAAAACTCACCACCGCGCCCACGCCGACATTGGCCGCATGCATCGCGTTGACTTCAGCACCGGGATCAAACGCCTGGGCCTGCACACGAATGGCCATGCTCAGCCTCCGGTCACGGGTGGGAAGAATGCTACTTCGTCACCTGCCTGCACCGGCTCATCAAGGCCGCACATCTCTTCGTTGCGCGCACACATCAGGCTGGTTTCGTTGAGCACTGCAAACTCCGGGTCACTGGCCAGCGCCAGACGCACCGCATCGACAGTGGCGAAGTCGCCCTCCATCTCCAACGAATCAAAACCCACCGCTTCGGCGTAACGCGCAAAAAACAATACGTTGATGCTCATGCCTGGTCCGCCTTGAAATGCCCGCTTTTGCCGCCGAGTTTTTCCAGCAGGCGAATGCTTTCGATGGTCATGCCACGGTCCACCGCCTTGCACATGTCGTAGATCGTCAGCGCCGCGACGCTGGCAGCAGTAAGGGCTTCCATCTCCACGCCGGTCTGGCCGGAGAGTTTGCAGCGCGCCACGATACGCACCAAGTCTGCACCCTCGGCGCTCAGTTCGACCTTGACGCCCGTCAACATCAACGGATGGCAGAGGGGAATCAGGTCACTGGTTTTTTTCGCGGCCTGGATCCCGGCAATACGGGCCACGGCAAATACGTCGCCCTTGGGGTGGGCGCCGTCGACAATCATTTGCAGGGTCTCGGGCAGCATGCGCACACGCGCTTCGGCCACCGCCTCACGGAACGTCACGGACTTGTCGGTGACGTCGACCATATGGGCGCGACCTTGGGAATCGAGATGAGTCAGCACAGGGATACTCCTGATCAGGAGCAGCGATTGTAAACCCGTCGGTCAAGATTGCGCACACCTGATTCCCCGTCCCTGAATCACCAGTAGCCAAATGCTCGATCAGTGCGACGAATACACCCCATCAGAACAAAGAATTGGCGCCAACAATCCAAGCACCGTAAAACTTGAAAAAAAACGGAATGCCCACTTCATGACCTTACTGTATTTCATCCTGCTCAGTTTATTCGCCGGTTTTGCAGTGCCCTTGCAGGCAGGCACCAACGCAAAACTGGGTAACCTGCTAGGCCATCCTTTATGGGCCACTGCAGTATCCCTCATGGTCAGCCTGGTTGTACTCATTGTTGTCATTATTGCAGTCAAGGCGCCTCGTCCCAATCTTGCCGCCGTGCAAGACGGCCCCTGGTGGATTTGGATGGGCGGTGTTGCCGGCGTTTTTTATATTACCGTAGCGTTATTGATGGCGCCTCGACTCGGCGCCCTCAACTTCATCATGGCGGTATTGATCGGACAACTTATCGTTTCAATTGCGATTGACTATTTTGGCTTATTGGGCTTCCCCAAACAGTCTCTCAACATTAATAAACTGGTCGGCGTACTTGTCGTCATAGGAGGATTCCTTATTACCACTCGCACT
Source organism: Pseudomonas sp. DR208 (assembly GCF_019823005.1). Taxonomy (NCBI): domain Bacteria; kingdom Pseudomonadati; phylum Pseudomonadota; class Gammaproteobacteria; order Pseudomonadales; family Pseudomonadaceae; genus Pseudomonas; species Pseudomonas sp. DR208. Next base: position 1,369,393 of record NZ_CP081944.1, on the reverse strand, counting down.
TGATTCACGCCTAACAGGGTCACCAAAAACAGAAGACTTCTTCATGTTCCCAGTCAGGGATTGACGACAGCTATTAACTTTAAAAAGGTGAGGCAATGACCACTCAAACTGCAACGGCAACTTACGACGCCATCGGCGAACGCTTCGAAGCTTTCACGGACAGCGCCTCGCAGCGCTCGGTGGAAACCGCAACCTTCTTCAGTATGGTTGGTAATCCCCAGGGCAAATCCGTACTGGACCTGGCCTGCGGTTTCGGTTTCTTCGGACGCGAGCTGTATCGCCAAGGTGCCAGCAAAGTGGTTGGCGTGGACATCTCCGCCTCCATGATTGAACTGGCCCGGCAAGAGTCGGCGCGCAACCAGGAGCCGATCGAGTACCACGTCAGCGATATCTGCGATCTGGGCATTCTCGGCAAGTTCGACCTGATCACCGCCGCTTGGCTGTTCAACTATGCCGATTCGCCAGAAAAACTGGACAAGATGTTCCAGGTCGTCGCCAAGAACCTCGCCCCAGGTGGACGGGTCGTGGCTTACACGGTAGAGCCAACCTTTCAATTGAAACGTGGCAACTTCACCAAATACGGCGTGCACGTACTCACCGAAGAACCCCATGAAGGCGGCTTTCGCCACCACGCCGAATTTGTCACCACACCGCCCAGCGCCTTCACCTTCCATCGCTGGAGCCGCGAACGCTATGAGCTGGCGATCATGAAAGCCGGCTTCTCCCGCCTGCAGTGGCAAAAACCGATTATTTCCGAGGCCGAGCGGGCCAAGCACCCCAAGGGCTACTGGGATGATTTCGAACGCAACTGCCTGCAAACCGGGCTGATCTGCACCCTCTGAAGGCCGGGCACGTACGCCTGGGTGTACGTGCCTTTTCTCCCACGCAGTAGGAAAACGAGCGTTATGACTCCCAAGGGTTTCAACCATTGGCCCGTGTTCGACGGCCCCCTGACCGCCGAAATGACAGACCGTTTCTTGATGGGCCTACCTGAGCATTTCCACGAAGCCGTCAACCTCAAGTTGCCGCTGGCAGCCTGGCGCCTGGTGTCGGAAGAGACCAGCGAACAGTTGGCCGACCGCGTCGAAAACCCTGTCTCGCCGCTGGCCTGGCGCTATGCCGCCGCCCAACTGCTGGCACTGACCCATGACCCCAGGCTCGATGTACTCAACCCCACGATGATTCAAATCAGCGCAGGCACCGTCGAGATCGGTCTGGCCGAATCGGCGGTCGACCAGGTGATGCATGACATGCGCGGCCTGGGCCTGGATCGGGACTGGATCGCCAAGGAAGTCCCTCGTCATCGCGTACACCTGCGGCCATACGCCATCGGTAAATATCCGGTGACCAACCTCGAATACCGAGCCTTTCTCGAAGCCAACACGCAGGCACGGATTCCCGAAAGCTGGGCCTTCGGACAGTACCCTCACGCACGCGCCAACCATCCGGTCTACGGGATCACTGCCGATGACGCCGACGCCTACGCTGCCTGGCTCAGCGAAGCCAGTGGGCGCAGCTTCCGCCTGCCCACCGAGGCTGAATGGGAATACGCCGCCGCCGGCCCGGAAAACCTCGAATATCCCTGGGGGAATACCTTCCTGCCCGAGCGTGCCAACACCGCCGAACTGGGCCTGTTCGACACCACTCCGGTCGGCTTCCTGGTCGAGGGTGCTTCGCCATTTGGCTGTCTGGACATGGCCGGTAATGTCGAAGAATTCGTCGCTGACGACTACGCCCCCTACCCCGGCGGCACCGCCATCACCGACGACCTCGTCACTGTGGTTGGCACCCACCGCATCGCCCGTGGTGGCAGCTTCACGCGGTTTCGCGACCTGACCCGCAATTGCCGGCGTCACGGCAAGTATCCGCGACAGATTTACGTAATGGGCTTTCGCCTCGCACAAACCCTGTAATCCCTCTTCTGTACCAAAACAATAACGCGTTGATCATTCAAGCACGGAAGGAACCGCCATGAACCGCCTAAGCGTACGCAACCATGTTGATATCCCCCTGGACGACCATTCCAACCCTGGAACTTTCTACACGTTCAGTGGGTTGGACACGGCACACGAACATATCGTGATAAAGCTTGGCCCCGCCAATCCCATCAGCCCGTTGGTGCGTATTCATTCCGAATGCCTGACCGGCGATGTATTCAGTTCACAGCGCTGTGACTGCGGCCCGCAATTAAACGAGTCGATCCTGCGCATGCAGGAAGTGGGTGGCTATCTTATCTACCTGCGCCAAGAAGGCCGCGGCATCGGCTTATATGCAAAGTTGGACGCCTACCGCCTGCAAGATTCTGGCATGGACACGTTCGAAGCCAATACTCATCTGAACTTTCCGGAAGATGACCGCGATTTCTCCATGGCCGCAGGCATGTTGAAAGCGCTGAACATCAAACATTGCCAATTGATCACCAATAACCCGGACAAAGTTCAAGCCCTGGTGGATAACGGCATTGTAGTGGACAACGTTATTCCGACCGGCGTGTTTGTCACCCGACATAACACTCATTACTTGCAAGCGAAAGTCGATAAGAAAAATCACGTGATCAACCTGATGAAACAACCGAAGCGCGCCTGAACACTTTCTTTCGCCCACACTACATTAAGGATGATGACGCATGAGACACTTTGGCCCTATTAGCGGTATCGCAACATTCAACGATACGTACGTTGCAACCGCCGGTTATGACAACCAGGTTATTTTGTGGGATGCAAAAACCAAGACGCCGATCCAGCGCGTGCTCCACGACCACCTGGCCAACCAATGCGCGTTCAACGCCAGCGGCACCCTGCTGGTCAGCGCCAGCAGCGACTACACTGCCCGCGTCTGGGAAATCCCTTCGCTGCGCTTGAAAAGCGTGCTGGTGGGTCACGATGACGACATCGAAATGGCTGCCTTCTCACCGGATGGCCAGACCATCGCCACCTGCTCGCGGGACCACAGCATCCGCCTGTTCGACCTCAGCGGGCGAACCCTGCGGATCCTCAGCGGTCACGATGCCGACGTGATTTCGGTGTGCTGGGCCGCCGATGGCAAGACCCTGGTTTCCAGCAGCGATGACGGTTCGATCCGCCGTTGGGACGCTGCCAGCGGCGAACAACTGGACCTGATCGACCTGGGCGGCGTCGAAACCGACACCGTGGCCCTTTCCCGCGAGGGCATCATTTTCGCCGGTGACGACGAAGGCAAAATCTCCGTGATCAGCAGCAGCGGCACCTACCTGCAAGCCGCCCATGCCGCCGGCATCAAGCGCATCGTATGGAACGACGCGCAGCGCCTGCTGGTCAGCCTCAGCTACGACCGTTGCGTCATGCTGTGGGAGTTGACGCCCGACAACCAACTGGTAAAAACCGCCCAGACTTCACTGCCAAGCATCATCTGGCCACGCAGCTGTGCATTGCTGGGCAACCATCGCATCGCCTTCGTGACCTTCGGCTCCACCTACGCCACCTGGGATTTCACCACTCAGGAATGGGACGTGGGCGGCATCGAGCCGGCCATCAGCTTGAACGCCGTCACGGTGGTCGGCGACGACATCTACAGCATCGGTGATGCCGGCATCCTGCAGATCAATGGCCAGCCCAGCACCAAGGCCGGCAGTCTGTGCAACTTCCTGCTGCCCTTCGGCGACAGCGTGTTGACCGGCGGCCAGATGGGCACGGTGTTCGACGCCAAGACCGGCGACGTCATCTACCAGCACCGTTCACCGCTCAACTGCGGCACCACCTTCGAAAAAGATGGCCAGTTGCACGCCGCAATCGGTACGTACACTGGCGAAGCCTTGATCTTCAATCTGGAAAACCAGAAGCCGCGTTTCCTGCGCGAAGTGCGCATGCACGAGAACGCCATCAAGGGCATCGCCGCCGATGAACAGTACCTGTTCAGCGTATGCGCGACAGCGGCCGCAGCGTTCTTCCGGATCAGCGACTTCGAACTGGAAACCTACCTGGACAAAGCCCACGACCGTATTTCCAACGGCTGCACGCAGATCCAGGGCGGCTTTGCCAGTATCGGGCGCGACCTCAAGCTGCGCCTGTGGCAAGCCGGCAACAGCGAGGTGTATGACACCCCTCATAGCCACTCGATCAAGTGCATTGCGATCTCCAAGGACCGCCAGATGATCGCCACCGGCAGCTACGGCGGCACCGTGGCCGTGTTCGACCTGGCCAAGCGCAAATGGGCAAAGGTGGAAAAAATCACCGCCAGCGGTATTTCCTGCCTGACCCATGACGCCGAAGGCAGTGGCTTCCTGGCCAGCGCCTACGACGGGCGTATCTACCCGATCACCGCCCACGCCGTGGCAGGGCAACGCCGCCCATGACCCACTTCAGCGAAATCGACTTTCAACATATGCACCATGCATTGTCGTTGGCCGAGCGCGGCAGTCACTCCACCTGGCCCAATCCACGGGTCGGGTGCGTCATCGCCCACGGTGCACACATCGTGGGCGAGGGCTGGCATCGGCGTGCGGGCGGTCCGCACGCCGAGGTCTTCGCCCTTCGCCAGGCCGGTGCCCTGGCCAAGGGCGCCACGGCCTATGTGACGCTGGAACCCTGCAGCCATGTCGGGCGCACCGGGGCCTGTCACCAGGCGCTGATCGAGGCTGGCGTGGCGTGTGTGGTCGTTGCCCATGAAGACCCGTTCGAGCAGGTCGACGGTCGTGGCATCGCCGAACTGCGCGACGCCGGGATCGAGGTTCGCGTGGGCTTACTCAATGCGGTCGCCCGCGAGTTGAACCGTGGCTTCCTGTCCTCGGTCAAGCGCCAGCGGCCGTGGGTGCAACTGAAGATGGGCATGAGCCTGGATGGCCGCACCGCGCTGAACAACGGGCGCTCGCAATGGATCACCGGCGCCAGGGCGCGCGCCGATGTGCAGTATTGGCGAGCGCGCAGTGCAGCGATCCTCACCGGCAGCGGCACGGTGCTGGCCGACAACCCCTCATTGACCGTACGCGAGATGGCGTCCGCCGAAGCCATCGCGCCGCTGCGGGTGATCCTCGACAGCCAGGCGCGGGTGCCGCGTACCGCTAGAGTGTTCGACGACCAGGCGCCAAGCCTGCATGTGGTGCACGAGCAACATCTGCCGCCAGGCGCCAACGCTGAGCGCTTGCTCGGCCTGCCGGGCAACCAGAATGGCCTCGATCTGCATGCCTTGATGGTCCATCTGAGCCAGCGCGGTTTGCATGATGTAATGGTCGAGGCCGGGCCGACCCTGGCCGGCAACCTGCTGCGCGCCGGACTGGTGGATGAGCTGTTGCTGTACGTCGCGCCGCGCCTGCTCGGCGACCTCGCACGGCCGCTGGTGCATTTGCCGGAGCTGGAAAACCTCACCCACTCCCTGGACTTCACCCTGTATGAAGTGACCCAGTTGGGCCAGGACTTGCGATTACGCCTGCGCCCCGATCAGTCGACCTGCACGGTATGAGCTACCACTTGCTTGACCTGTTCGCGCAACCACGCATGTGCCGGATCGTCACAGAATCGCTGGTGCCAGATCTGCACAAAGGGAAAGCGCGGAATGCTGAACGGTGGCGGCAATTGCACCAGGTCCGGGTTGAGCAACGTGTCTTCCAGCGTGCGGGTGGCCACGGTAAGGATCAGGTCGGTGTTGTGCAACAGGCTCGGCGCCGTACGCCAGTGCGGCACGCTGACGGCGATGCGACGGCGCAATCCTTCGGCACGCAACAGGCTATCGACTTCACCATTGGCACCTCCGTCCATGGACACCTGGATATGCGGGCGCTCCAGGTAGCTCTCCAGATCCAGCATGCCGTCCTTGGACAGGGTCCGCCGGTCGAGCAGGCAGGAAAACGTTTCCTCGAACAACACTTCCATCGACACATCGGGCGTCAGGCTGGGGAACACCCCCAGGGCCAGGTCGATCTTGCCCTGCGCCACTTGCTCGAACATCGCATGCCGGCTGCCCTGGGTCACCACCAGCGTGGTGTTCGGCGCCTCGCTGCGCAGTCGCACCAGCAACTTGGGCAGGATAATCGCGGCGCCGTAGTCCGACATCGCCAATTGAAAGGTGCGTTGGGAACTGGCCGCGTCGAAGTCGATGGACTTGCCGAACAGTGTTTCGATCTGGCTGAGGATGTCGCGCAACGGCACCTGGATATTCTGCGCCAGCGCGCTGAGCACCACTTCGTTACCCTCGCGGATCAGGATCGGATCGTCGAGCAGCACCCGCAACTTACTCAAGGAGTGACTGATGGCCGGCTGGCTCAAATGCAGTCGCGCACCGGTGCGAGTGACGTGTTTTTCAGTCAGCAGTGCATCGAGCACCACCAACAGATTCAAATCGATATTGCGCAGTAGGACCGTGACCATGCTGTGAATTCCATCTCAGGGAGCAACCTTCAACAAGGAGCAAAACCATGCCTCAACTCAAACGAATCATTGAGACCGCGCTGTACGTAGACGACCTCGACCGCGCCAAAGCGTTTTACGCCCGGCACCTGGAGCTTGAGACGATGGTCGAGAGCAACGTACTCGTCGCGTTAAATGTCGGTCAGCAGAATACTCTCTTGCTATTCAAACGGGGCGCCTCTCTTCAAACCAAATACTTGAGCGGCGGCGAGATCCCTCCCCATGACGCCAACGGGCGCATTCATATCTGCTTTGCCATCGACGCCGACGACCTGCCGACCTGGGAGGCGCGCCTGGACAACGCGAACATTGCCATCGAGGGGCGCACCCACTGGCCCAAAGGTGGATCGAGCATCTATTTCCGCGATCCGGATGAGAACCTCGTCGAACTACTGACGCCGGGCTGCTGGCCCATTTACTGATTGCCGCTCAAGGAATGAAGCTTATGTCACACGTCAGTCGATCCGGACGTGCCGTCTCACGAACCAGCGTGGCGCTGTTGATCGCCGTGGTTGTCCTCATTGCGTTGGCGTGGGCATTGTGGCGTTGGAGCCATCCGGCTGCCGCGGCCTACGCGCCTGCGCCGATCAAAGTCGCGGTGGCGCCGGTCAGCGACGCCCCCTTCACCCGCTACCTGGAAGCCATCGGTGAGCTGGAAGCCGTGCAGCAGGTAAGCGTACCCGCCGAAGTCGGCGGACGTGTGGTGCAGTTGCCAGTGGAATCCGGCCAGCGCGTCGAGCGCGACCAAGTGCTGGTCAGGCTCAACGATGCGCCCCAACGCGGCAACCTGATGCGCCTGCAGGGCGAATTGGAAAATGCCAAGGTCAAACTGGAACGCTCGCGCACCCTGGTCAAGGTGAACGCCACGTCCCGCGAAGCCTTCGACAATGCCCAGACCGAATACACCACCGCTCAAGGCGCCCTGCAGGAACTGAAGGCGCAGATCGACCAATTGACCATACGTGCACCGTTCGCCGGCACCCTCGGGATCCGCAAGGTTCACCTGGGCCAATTTGTGAACCCCGGCGACAGCCTGATCAACCTGGTCGGCGACAAGGGCCTGTACGTGAACTTCAGCGTGCCGGAGCAAGCCCTGGCCCAACTGAAGGTCGGCAATACCCTGGATGTGCAACTCGACGCCCTGCCGGGGCAACGCTTCAGCGCACGTATCAGCAGTATCGACCCGTTCCTCGACCGCTCGCGCACCCTGAGCGTCCAGGCGCTACTGCAGGCCCCCACCGACGGCGCCCTGCCGCGCATGTTCGCCAAAGTGCGCCTGCCGCAGTCACTGCCCGGCAACACCTTGAGCGTGCCGGAAACCGCCATCACCTATAACGCCTACGGCGAAGATGTCTTCGTGGTGCAGCCATCGACCGATGCCAATACCCCACCCGTCGTCCGCCGCGTATTGGTCAAGACCAGCGAGCGGCGCAATGGCCGCGTGGTGATCGATGCGGGCCTGAATCCGGGTGACCGCGTGGTGATTTCCGGGCAGATCAAGCTCAGTGACGGTGCCGCTATCGAGCCCCTCGAACGTACGGTGTTGAACGATGCCGACCCGTCCTCGGGGATGACCATGGCCGGAGAAAACCCGTGAAATTCACCGACCTGTTCGTACGTCGCCCGGTACTGGCCCTGGTGGTCAGCCTGCTGATCGTACTGGCCGGGCTCAAGGCCTACCTCGACCTGCCTGTGCGCCAATACCCGCTGTTGGAAAGCTCGGTGATCAGCGTGACCACCGACTACCCCGGCGCCCCCGCCGAGCTGATGCAAGGCTTCGTAACCCAACCGATCAACCAGTCTCTGGCCTCGGTGGAAGGCGTGGACTATGTCAGTTCCTCATCGGTGCAGGGCCGCAGCCAGATCACCCTGCGCATGGCACTCAACCAGGACTCGGCCAAGGCGTTGAGCGATGTGATTGCCAAGGTCAACCAGGTCAAATACCGCCTGCCTGAACAGGCCTATGATCCGGTGATCGAACGTTCCGCCGGCGACGCGACAGCGGTGGCGTACGTGGGGTTTTCCAGTGACTCGCTGTCGGCCTCGGCCTTGAGCGATTACCTGAGTCGCGTGGTGCAGCCGTTGTTTTCCACGATCGACGGTGTGGCCAAGGTCGAGACCTTCGGCGGCCAGCGCCTGGCCATGCGCCTGTGGCTCGACCCGCAACGCATGGCAGGCCACGGCATCAGCGCCGCCCAGGTGGAACAGGCGATCCGCGACAACAACTTCCAGGCAGCACCGGGGCAGATCAAAGGCCACTATGTGATCTCCTCGATCCAGGTCAACACCGACCTGAGCAGCCTCGATGAGTTTCGCAACATGGTCATCCGCAACAACGGCGACCACCTGCTGCGCCTGCGCGATATCGCGACCGTCGAGCTGGGTTCGGCTGCGTACGAGACCAGTGCGTTGATGGACGCCAGGCCCGCAGTGCACCTGGGCCTCTATGCGACACCCAAGGGCAACCCGCTGTTGATCGTCGCCGACATCAAGCGCCTGCTGCCGAACATCGAGAAAACCCTGCCGCCTGGGGTCAAGGTGGCGCTGGCGTTCGAGACCGCGCACTTTATCGAAGCCTCGATTATCGAAGTGATCGAAACGCTGATCGAGGCCATCCTGATCGTGGTGGTGATCATCTACCTGTGCCTGGGCTCGGTGCGCAGCGTGATCATCCCCATCGTCAGTATTCCATTGTCGATGCTCGGCGCCCTGGGCTTGATGACGTTGTTCGGCTTCAGCATCAACCTGCTGACGCTGCTCGCAATGGTGTTGGCGATCGGCCTGGTGGTGGATGACGCGATTGTGGTGATGGAGAACATCCACCGGCATGTCAAGGAAGGCCGCAGCGCGCTGCAGGCTGCCTTGTTCGGCGCGCGCGAGATCGCTTCGCCGGTGATCGCCATGACCATTACCCTGGCGGCGGTGTACATGCCCATCGGCCTGATGAACGGCCTGACAGGCGCGCTGTTCAAGGAATTCGCCCTGACCCTGGCCGGCGCCGTGCTGGTCTCCGGGGTGATCGCCCTGACCCTGACCCCGGTCATGTGCGCCAAGCTGCTACCGGGCCAGGAGCATGAAGGCACCATGAGCCGCCTGGCCGAGCGCTTCTTCCACCGCCTGGCACGCCTGTATCAGCGTGCGTTGCTGGGCTCGCTGCGCAAGCGCGGGCTGATCCTGTTGTTCGGCGCCGTGGTGCTGCTCAGCCTGCCCTGGCTGTATGGCCATGCCAGCAAGGAATTGGCGCCCAACGAAGACCAGGGCAACCTGCTGCTGGCGATCAAGTCACCGCAGCACGCCAACCTGGATTATGTAGAGCGCTACGCCTACCAGTTGAGCGGGATTCTCGGCCACTTGCCGGAGACCGTGAGCACCTGGATCATCAACGGCAATGACGGCGTCGCCGCGAGTTTTGCCGGGGTGAACTTCTCCGAATGGTCGCAGCGTCAGCGCAGCGCAGCGACAATCCAGGCCGAGCTGCAACAAAGCGTCGATGCCGTGGAAGGCAACTCGATCTTCGTGTTCCAGTTGCCGCCACTGCCCGCCTCCACCGGTGGCTTGCCGGTGCAAATGGTGATGCGCAGCACAGAAGACTACCGCTCGCTGTACCAGGCCATGGAAACGCTGAAAACCCAGGCGCGGGCCAGCGGGCTGTTTGCGGTGGTCGACAGTGACCTGGCGTTCAATAACCCGGTGACCCAAGTGCGCATCGACCGCAGCAAGGCCAACAGCCTGGGGATTCGCATGCAAGACATCGGCAGCACGCTGGCGGTGTTGATCGGTGAGAACTACACCAACCGGTTCGCCCTGCAAGGCCGCTCCTACGATGTGATCCCCCAGAGCCAGGCCTCGCGACGCCTCACGCCCCAGGACCTGAATGGCTTCTACGTCGACACCGACACCGGCCAGCAGGTGCCGCTGTCCACCGTGGTGAGCCTGCACAACGTGATCGAGCCGAACAAGCTCAAGCAGTTCAACCAGCAGAACAGCGCGACCTTCCAGGGTATTCCGGCACCCGGCGTCAGCCTTGGCCAGGCAGTGGCCTTCTTGCAGGAACACAGCCGCCAGTTGCCCGCCAGTTTCAGCCATGACTGGCAGGCCGATTCGCGGCAGTTCATTCACGAGGGCAATGCGCTGATGCTGACCTTCCTGTTTGCGCTGATCGTGATCTACATGGTGCTGGCCGCGCAGTATGAAAGCCTGACCGACCCGCTGATCATCCTGATCACAGTGCCGCTGTCGATCTGCGGCGCGTTGATTCCCCTGGCGCTGGGGCTGGCGACCATCAATATCTACACGCAGATCGGCCTCGTCACCCTGATCGGTCTGATCAGCAAGCACGGGATCCTGATGGTCGAGTTCGCCAACGAGTTGCAGGTGCTGTACCGCTGCACGCCGGCCCAGGCGATCATGCGCGCGGCACGCATTCGGCTGCGGCCGATCCTGATGACCACGGCGGCCATGGTGGTGGGCCTGGTGCCGATGCTGTTCTCGTCAGGTGCCGGCGCCGCCAGCCGCTTCGGGTTGGGGCTGGTGATCGTGATCGGCATGCTGGTGGGCACGCTGTTTACCTTGTTTGTACTGCCGTCGGTATACACCCTGCTGTCCAGGGCACATAAACCGGCGATCGATTGGGCACAGGTCGAGCAATCGGCCTGAACACAAAAAACGGGCGTCCCATGGGACGCCCGTTTTGGTAGGTGCTGACGGTCAGAGATGGGATTCGGCGTATTCGGCCAGGATCGAACGTGGAACACCCTGCAGCGCAATGTGCACGCCGTTCGGGAAGTCTTTGAAGCGTTCAGTCAGGTACGTCAGCCCGGAGCTGGTCGCGGACAGGTAAGGAGTGTCGATCTGTGCCAGGTTGCCCAGGCACACCACTTTGGAACCAGCGCCGGCACGGGTGATGATGGTTTTCATCTGGTGCGGCGTGAGGTTCTGGCATTCATCGATCAGGATCAGGCTCTGCTGGAAGCTGCGACCTCGGATGTAGTTGAGGGATTTGAACTGCAACGGCACTTTGCTGAGGATGTAGTCGACACTGCCATGGGTGTTTTCATCATCCATGTGCAAGGCCTCGAGGTTGTCGGTGATCGCCCCCAGCCACGGCTCCATTTTTTCCGCTTCGGTACCGGGCAGGAAACCGATTTCCTGGTCCAGGCCCTGCACGCTGCGGGTGGCGATGATGCGGCGATAGCGTTTGGTCACCATGGTCTGTTCGATGGCGGCAGCCAGGGCAAGGATGGTTTTCCCCGAGCCTGCGGCGCCGGTCAGGTTGACCAGGTGGATGTCAGGATCGAGCAGCGCGTACAGCGCCAGGCTCTGGTAGATATCACGCGGTTTCAGGCCCCAGGCCTCCTGGTGCAACAGGGGTTCCTGATGCAGGTCGAGGATCAGCAACTTGTCGACCTGGATCTCTTTGATCCAGCCCACGAAGCCCTGTTCGTCGACGATGAACTCATTGATATGTACGGCCGGCAGGTTTTCGATCAGCTGCACCTGGTGCCAGGTACGGCCATGGTCCTGACGGGTTTCGACCTTGCTGACGCGGTCCCAGAACGAGCCGGTAATCATGTGATAACCACGGGACAGCATCGACACGTCGTCGACCAGTTGGTCGGTACTGTAGTCCTCGGCCGCGATCCCACACGCTCGGGCCTTGAGGCGCATATTGATGTCTTTGGTCACCAGCACTACGCGCAGGTCCTTGTCACGGGCGTGCAGGTCGATCAATTGGTTGATGATCTTGTTGTCGTTCAGGTTTTCCGGCAGCAGGCTGTTGGGCTCGCTGCGCTTGCTCATCAGAATCGACAGCAAGCCCTTGGGTCCGCTTTTACCACGCTGGATCGGCACGCCGACTTCGACATCTTCTGGCGAAGCTTCGCCCAATGTCTTGTCGATCAGGCGGATGGCCTGGCGGCATTCGGCGGCCACGCTGTGGTGCCCGCTTTTGAGTTTATCGAGCTCCTCAAGCACGATCATCGGGATGGCGACGTGGTGTTCTTCGAAGTTGAGCAGTGCGTTTGGATCGTGGATCAATACGTTGGTATCAAGCACATAAAGGATTGGCTGGTCGGAAGAAGGGTTACGTCCATGATCATCCATACTCGGTCACCTTTGTGGGAGCCAGTCGACGCAATACCTGGGCGGTGCTGCGCCTCGATTCGACCACCGACTGCACCTGAGTGACGTCAAGCGCAGTGCCCACATGAGGAGTCTTGGAAGACGCCACCTGTGTTGCAGGTTTCGGCGATCTGACTTCGTAATACCGCAAAACGTGTGACAGGAAAAAGCACTTTGACGCTTTTTTGAAGTTTATTTTTCAGGATGACGAATAGCACTAGCCGAGTGCCACTTACCCCGCTAAAGTCGGAAGTCCGCCTGCATCGAAATGTCGCACAAAATTACCCCGAAATCGCCCAAAACCCAACAGTTCCGGGCACTTCAGCGAAACGCCTCCCGGCAGTCCTGCCAACCCAGACCACTCTGCGCCGTCGCCTGCAACAGCATGGGCAAAGCGACCCGTGCCTTGTCCTGGGTGTCGTGGAACACAATCACGCCTTTGCGCCACAACAGCATCAAGGTCAGCACCCGTTGCGCCGACTCATCGGCCTTGAGCTTGCCCGGTTCATCCTGGGAATCGATGTCCCACAACGCCACCTGCAAGCCCTGGGCTTGAAAGAACCCCTGGCTGTCCGCGCGGCGCTGGCCATAGGGCGGACGGAACAGCGGCACGTAGTTTTCCGGCATCAGGTTTTGTGCCAGCGAAGCGCTGCGGGTAATCGAGCTCTGCCAGTCCACCCAATGGCTGTGGGAACGGTACTGCCAGCCCTGGGTGCCGACGCACTGGCCCTGGTACAGCGCCTGCACATCGGCAACCGAACTGCGCTCGACACGGGCCTGCAGGCTGCTGCCAAGGGTGAAGAAGGTCGCGCTCATCTTCTGCTTGCGCAAATAGTCGGCGAGCCAGTCGGTATTGCCGCTGACCGGCGCAGGGCCGCCGTCGAACGTCAGCAGGAACAGGCGGTCGTTGAACTCGTCGCCATTGCGCTCATGGTCGCCGAAACGTGCGACTTCGCTGCTGATCTGCGGAAACAGCGCGGCCTTGCGCAGCAATTCATCCAGGTAGCGCTCATGGAAGGTATGGCTCGGAGCGGCCCAGCCTATATAGAAGGAGTCTTCGCTCACCTCGAACTTGCCGGCCTGCTCGCGCAGGTCGTCCATGTTCTCCACCAGATAGCAGAACGAGGCGTCTTCCTCGCAGCTCTGCTGGGCGAAGGTGTAGTTCTCCAGCAGGCGCTGCCAGAGCTGGCGGCGCAGGTCGTCGATGGCGGCCAGGTTGATGATCTTCAGGCCCAGGCGCTGCTTGAGCGCGGTTTCGTCCTGGTTCTCGCTGGCCAGGAGGCTGTGGGCGAACATCAGGATTTCGGCGCGTGAAGCCACGTCGAACAGCGCCGGGCTGCCGAGTTTTTCGGGCCAGGAGCCACGGTCCAGGCTGGCCACATCCACGGGCGCCGCCTGGGCATTCAGGCATAGCAGGCATGCCGACAATAAAAGCGCTATTCGCACACAGGGTCTCCCTCTCCAGAGTCACCGGCCATCATAGCGGATCACGCCTATCGCCATCATAGGTGGAGTCAAAACGCGCCAGCCCCTAGAATCGCCTCACGTTTAAAGGAGACGACTTCATGCTGATGGTGATTTCCCCCGCCAAGACCCTCGATTTCGAGACCGCGCCGGCGACCCAGCGCTTTACCCAGCCGCAGTACCTGGACCACTCCCAGGAGCTGATCGAGCAACTGCGCACCCTCAGCCCGGCGCAAATCAGCGAATTGATGCACGTATCCGACAAGATCGGCGGCCTCAATGCCGCCCGCTTCGGCAGCTGGACCCCGGCATTCACTCAGGACAATGCCAAGCAGGCGCTACTGGCCTTCAAGGGCGATGTGTACACCGGCCTGAACGCCGAGACCTTCAGCGATGCCGACTTCAGCTACGCCCAGGACCACCTGCGCATGCTCTCGGGCCTGTATGGCCTGCTGCGCCCCCTGGACCTGATGATGCCGTACCGCCTGGAAATGGGCACCAAGCTGCCCAATGCCCGTGGCAAGGACCTGTACGCCTTCTGGGGCACGCGTATCAGTGAGTGGCTCAACCAAGCGCTGGCCGAACAAGGCGACGACGTGCTGCTAAACCTGGCCTCCAACGAATACTTCTCGGCGGTCAAGCGTACGGCCTTGAAGGCGCGGATCATCAACACCGAGTTCAAGGACCTGAAGAACGGCCAGTACAAGATCATCAGCTTCTACGCCAAAAAAGCCCGGGGGATGATGAGCCGCTTTGTGATCGAGGAACGCATCAACGACCCGGCGAAGCTCAAGCAGTTTGATGTGCAGGGCTATCGCTTCAACGCCGAGCAGTCCAAGCCGGATAACCTGGTGTTTTTGCGCGATCACGCACCAGAATAAAGCTCCCGAGAACACTGATGAACAAATGTGGGAGGGGGCTTGCCCCCGATGACGATGGATCAGCCAGCTTATCTTTAGCTGACCCACCGTCTTCGGGGGCAAGTCCCCTCCCACATTTTTAACCGCATTTCAATTCGCGAATCGTCATTTTTTTGACGTCAAAAAATATCCCGACGCATCTCTAACAATTCTTTCACTCGACATTCGTCGATTTTTTTCGTAGTGGCACCACTTTTTTCAAACACTAGTGGCACAAAACTATCCCAGCGCGCCAACTCCCTATAACTACTGGCTCAAATAGCAAGTGCTATCAATATACTACCAGTGCCATCTTTCCTAATATTTCAAGAAATTTCAGGAAACAGGATGAGCGGCCCGGAACTTCGTCTAAACGCACGGCTCATACCACCGGTAACGAAATTCTCTGCTTCTGTAAGAGATGACTTACATGACGACCCAAGGAAGTAGCAAAGTTGCCCCATCAACTTTGACTCACGGGTCATATCATCAACTGATATGAGTTGAGGGCGGCGATAAGGATTAATTGCTATCCCCTATAGGCCAAGGCAGCGCTTACCCAAATGTGTCAGTGATGACACCCAAGATGTTGATAAATAAGGGCTTAAAGCCCCCATCAGGATCTTGTGGCACTGGCGTCGGCACCTTTCCCCAGAAAGGCCGGCTGCATTTCAGGGCAAGCCCCAATAACAAGGCCAAGTTGCGCACAACTTGAGTGCAATTGTTAGTCACTCGCTAATTAACATGCCTGTACGCGGTAAGTTGGCGTCTATTCGCCTAACTTTCGCGGCATCAGTGACGCTTGCAAACATGAACTCCGCCATTAATTGGCATGATTAACACAGTCTTGAAGACAAAGAGGTAAATGCGATGCGCATCAGCATATTTGGTCTCGGTTACGTTGGCGCAGTCTGTGCCGGTTGCCTGTCTGCCCGTGGCCACGAAGTGGTCGGCGTAGACATCTCCAAGGATAAGATTGACCTGATCAATGCAGGCAAATCGCCCATCGTTGAGCCCGGTCTGGGCGAGCTGTTGAGCCAGGGTATCGAAACCGGCCGACTGCGCGGCACGACCAACTTCGCCGACGCCATCCGCGATACCGACCTGTCGATGATTTGCGTCGGCACGCCGAGCAAGAAAAACGGCGACCTGGAGCTCGATTACATCGAAGCCGTGTGCCGCGAGATCGGTTTTGTCCTGCGTGACAAAACCACCCGCCACACCGTGGTCGTGCGCAGCACCGTACTGCCGGGCACCGTGGCCAACGTGGTGATCCCGATCCTCGAAGACTGCTCCGGCAAAAAAGCCGGCGTCGACTTCGGTGTCGCGGTCAACCCGGAATTCCTGCGTGAATCCACCGCCATCGCCGACTACGACCAGCCACCGATGACGGTCATCGGCGAGTTCGACAAAGCCTCCGGCGATATCCTGCAGTCGCTGTACGAAGAACTCGACGCACCGATCATCCGCAAGGACATCGCCGTTGCCGAAATGATCAAGTACACCTGCAACGTATGGCACGCCACCAAAGTGACGTTCGCCAACGAAATCGGCAACATCGCCAAGGCCGTCGGCGTCGACGGTCGCGAAGTGATGGAAGTGGTATGCCAGGACAAGACCCTCAACCTGTCCCAGTACTACATGCGCCCAGGCTTCGCCTTCGGTGGTTCGTGCCTGCCCAAAGACGTGCGTGCCCTGACCTACCGCGCCAGCTCCCTGGACGTGGAAGCGCCGCTGCTCAACTCGCTGATGCGCAGCAACGAGTCCCAGGTACAGAACGCCTTCGACATCGTCTCCAGCCACGACAAACGCAAAGTCGCCCTGCTGGGCCTGAGCTTCAAGGCCGGCACCGACGACCTGCGCGAAAGCCCACTGGTTGAACTGGCCGAAATGCTGATCGGCAAGGGCTTCGACCTGAGCATCTACGACAGCAACGTCGAGTACGCCCGTGTCCACGGTGCAAACAAGGACTACATCGAAGGCAAGATCCCGCACGTGTCGTCCCTGCTCAACTCGGACTTCGACGATGTGATCAACAACTCCGACGTGATCATCCTGGGCAACCGTGATGAGAAGTTCCGTGCCCTGGCGCAGAACGCACCACACGGCAAGCAAGTGATCGACCTGGTGGGCTTCATGTCCAAGGCCACCTGTGCCACAGGCCGTACCGAAGGCATTTGCTGGTAACAGCAACGGCAAGTTCCGGGCTGCAAGCGTACCTATCCCCAGCGCTTGCAGCCGGGAGCCTTCTTCACCTTCGGATGACGCTTATGTCCAAGTTAAAACACGTACTGCTCCAATCCGCCGGCTGGCTGTTCTTTTTGAGCCTGCTGATGGGACTCGCCCTGCTCTTGCCGGCGAGTACGTTCGACTCCGAGTCGAAGAATTTTATTTTCCTGATTGGCGCCGTCGGCATCTGGCGCTACTCGATGGGTGCTACGCATTTCTTTCGCGGCATGCTGTTCCTGTACGTGGTCTACCCGCACCTGCGCCGCAAAGTGCGCAAGCTGGGCAAGGCCGCCGACCCGTCCCATGTGTTCCTGATGGTCACCAGTTTCCGTATCGACGCGCTGACCACCGCGCAGGTCTACAGCTCGGTGATCCGTGAAGCCATCGAATGTGGCTTCCCCACCACCGTGGTCTGCTCGCTGGTGGAAATGTCCGATGAGCTGCTGGTGAAGAGCCTGTGGGAACGCATGAATCCACCGGAACACGTGAAGCTCGACTTCGTGCGCATCGCCGGCACCGGCAAACGCGACGGCCTGGCTTTCGGTTTCCGCGCCATCTCCCGCCACCTGCCGGACGACCGTGCCGTGGTTGCCGTGATCGATGGCGACACCGTGCTCGCCGAAGGCGTGGTTCGCAAGACCGTGCCGTGGTTCCAACTGTTCGGCAACGTCGGCGGCCTGACCACCAACGAGTTCTGCGAAGTGCGCGGCGGCTACATCATGAGCGAGTGGCACAAGCTGCGTTTCGCCCAGCGTCACATCAACATGTGCTCCATGGCCCTGTCCAAGCGCGTGCTGACCATGACCGGCCGCATGTCAGTGTTCCGTGCCAGCGTGGTCACCGACCCGGGCTTTATCGCCGACGTGGAAAGCGACTCGCTGCAACACTGGCGCCTGGGCCGCTTCAAGTTCCTCACCGGCGACGACAAGTCCAGCTGGTTCAGCCTGATGCGCCTGGGCTACGACACCTTCTACGTGCCGGACGCCGCGATCAACACCGTGGAACACCCGCCGGAAAAGAGCTTCATCAAGGCCAGCCGCAAGCTGATGTTCCGCTGGTACGGCAATAACCTGCGCCAGAATTCCCGTGCCCTGGGCCTGGGTGTGCGTCGGCTGGGCCTGTTCACCAGCATCGTGCTGTTCGACCAGCGCGTGTCGATGTGGACGTCCCTGCTCGGCCTGACCGTGGCGATCATCGCCACCTTCAAATACGGCGGCGCCTTCATCCTCGCGTACCTGCTGTGGATCGGCATCACTCGCCTGATTCTCACCCTGCTGCTGTCGTGCTCCGGCCACAAGATCGGCCCCGCGTACCCGGTGATTCTCTATTACAACCAGATCATGGGCGCGCTGGTGAAGATCTACGTGTTCTTCCGCCTCGATCAACAGTCCTGGACCCGCCAGGACACCAAACTGACCCGCGATTTGGCCAGCTTTCAACGTTGGTTCAACACCTGGTCGTCTCGGACCATGACCTTCTCCGCCGGCAGCATCTTCGTTGCCGTGTTGCTGATGATGGTCTGACCCTGCCAAGCCTGAATTAACTCTAGGAAATTGCCCTGATGAACAGCCAAGTAAATGCCAATGTTGTCCACGAATCCGAAGCCCAGCGCCAACATGCCCGCGTAAAAATCCCGGCCAAGCTGCGCTTCTTCAACACCGACCGCACCCAGACCGAAGCACGGGTGATCGACCTGTCCGCCGGCGGCCTGGCGTTCACCGCCACCCAGCCGTTGAACGTCGGCGAAGTGCACAAGGGCCGCCTGCAATTCGTCATCGATAACCTCGGCCTGGCCATGGACGTGGAACTGCAGATCCGCTCCTACGACCGCCAGACCGGCCGCACCGGTTGCCAGTTCCAGAACCTCGACGCCCAGGATATTTCCACCCTGCGCCACCTGATCACCTCGCACCTGTCCGGTGACATCGTGACCATGGGCGACGTGCTGGCGACCCTGCAACGTGACAACTTCACCAAGGCACGCAAGGTCAAGGACAGCGGCAGCAACATGAGCGCCGCCGGCCGCCTGCGCGCCGTGGTGTTCAGCGCGGGTATCTTCATCGTCGGCCTGGCGGCTTTCGGTTTCGTCTTCAAGTCGGTGTACGGCATGTACTTCGTCAGCCACGCCCAGGCCGGCCTGGTGAGCGTGCCCGGCATGAACGTGACCATGCCACGCGACGGCACCGTGCAGAGCCTGCTCAAGGGTGATGCGGTCGCCGCCAAAGGCGCGCCACTGGCAACCTTCAGCACCAGCATGCTCGACGTGCTCAAGGGCCACCTGGACGAAGACCAACTGCAACCGGCCAAGGTTGAAGAGCTGTTCGGCAAGCAAATGACCGGCACCCTGACTTCGCCGTGCGATTGCGTGGTGGCGCAGCAACTGGTGGCTGACGGTCAGTACGCCAGCAAGGGCGACGTGATCTTCCAACTGGTCCCACGCGGCAGCCAGGCCAACGTGGAAGCACGCTTCACCTATCGCCAGTTCGCCGATGTGCGCCCAGGTACCCCGGTGAGCTTCCAGGTGGCCGACGAGGAGCAGATCCGCACCGGCACCATCGTCAGCAGCACCAGCCTGAACAGCGCCGACCTGTCCTCCGACATCCGCGTGCAGATCAAGCCGGACGCACCGCTGGACAGCACCTACGCCGGTCGCCCGGTGGAAGTCACCAGCGACCGTGGCCCATCGCTGAACTGGCTGATCGATAAAGCCATGGCTGCGGGTCTTTAATCATGAGCGCCCTTCGAAACCTGCCGGTACCCCTGGCGCTGGCCATCGCCCTCGCCGGTTGCGCCGGCCTGCCCGACCAACGCCTGGCCAATGAAGCGCTCAAGCGTGGCGACACCGTCACCGCGCAGCAGAATTACCAGCAACTGGCGGACCTGGGCTACAGCGAGGCCCAGGTGGGCCTGGCTGACATCCAGGTAGGCACTCGCGATCCGGCGCAAATCAAACAGGCCGAAGCCACCTACCGTGCGGCAGCGGACACCTCGCCCCGCGCCCAGGCGCGCCTGGGTCGCCTGCTGGTGGCCAAGCCCGGCAGCACCGAGGCCGAACACCATGAAGCCGAAGGCCTGCTGAAAAAAGCCTTTGCCAATGGCGAAGGCAACACCCTGATTCCGCTGGCGATGCTGTACCTGCAATACCCGCACAGCTTCCCGAACGTGAATGCCCAGCGGCAGATCAGCCAATGGCAGGCCGCCGGTTACCCGGAAGCCGGCCTGGCCCAGGTGCTGCTGTATCGCACCCAGGACACCTACGACCAGCACTTGGATGACGTGGAGCGCATCTGCAAAGCCGCGCTGAACACCACCGACATTTGCTACGTCGAACTGGCCACGGTCTACCAGAAAAAAGCCGAGCCGGAAAAACAGGCCGAACTGCTCAAGCAAATGGAAGCCGGTTACAGCCGTGGCACCGTTACCGCACAGCGTGTCGACAGCGTGGCGCGTGTGCTGGGTGACGCCACCCTCGGCCAGCCGGACGAAAAAACCGCCCAGGCCCTGCTGGAAAAAATCGCCCCTGGCTACCCGGCTTCCTGGGTCAGCCTGGCGCAACTGCTCTATGACTTCCCGGAACTCGGTGACGTCGACCAGATGATGAAGTACCTGGACAACGGCCGCGCCGCCGACCAGCCGCGCGCCGAACTGTTGCTGGGCAAGCTCTACTACGAAGGCAAGTGGGTGCCGGCGGATGCCAAGGCAGCCGAAGCGCACTTCGAAAAAGCCGTGGGCAAGGAAGTGGCCGCCGATTACTACCTCGGCCAGATCTATCGCCGTGGCTACCTGGGCAAGGTCTACCCGCAAAAAGCCCTCGACCACTTGCTGACCGCTGCGCGCAACGGCCAGAACAGCGCCGACTTCGCCATCGCCCAGCTGTTTTCCCAAGGCAAGGGCACCAAGCCCGACCCATTGAACGCCTATGTCTTCAGCCAGTTGGCCAAAGCCCAGGACACCCCGGAAGCCAATGACCTGGCGGCCCAGCTTGAAGCGCCCTTGACGCCTGAACAACGCGCCCAGGGCCAACGCCTGGTGCAACAGGAACTGGCCGCCCGCGGCACCCTGGCCCAGAGCACGTTGCAACTGCACGCCCTGGATGAAGAAGACGACGGCGAGGAATCCCTATGAAGCTCAACCCATTCGTCAAGGCCGGCATCGGCCTGACCTTCGCCCTGCTGTGGTCGTGCCCGACCCTGGCCGCGCTGACCGAAGCCAAGAACTTCGGCCTGGAAGTCAAAGCCACCGCGCAGTCCGAAGATGACCGCGACCTCGGCACGCAAAAAGGCGGCGACGTCAACGGTATCGGCCTTGACCTGCGCCCGTGGATCTACGGCGAAAGCGGCGCGTGGAGCGCCTATGCCATGGGCCAGGCGGTGGCGTCCAGCGACATCATCGAGACCGACACGCTGCAACAGTCGGCCGATGACGCGAACCAGCAAACCACCAACAACGACCGCAAGGCCAAGAAAAACTACCTGGCCATGCGCGAGTTCTGGGTCGGCTACAGCGGCTTCACGCCCTACCCTGGCGAGATCCTCAAGCTGGGTCGCCAACGCCTGCGCAATGACGACGGCCAATGGCGCGACACCAACATCGAAGCGCTGAACTGGACTTTCGACACGACCCTGCTCAAGGCCAATGTCGGCGTCGCCGAACGTTTCAGCGAATACCGCACCGACCTCAAGGAACTGTCGCCAAAGGACAAGGACCGTCAGCACCTCTACGCCGACGCCGCCTACCAGTGGACGCCCGGTCAGTGGATCGGCCTGCGCGGTCACCACACCCATGACAACGGCAAGCTGGACTACCCGGAACCGGGCGTACCCACCGACTCGTTGGACAAGCGCGAAAACGGCGACCTGACCTGGCTCGGCATCGAAGCCAACAGCGACGCCTACAACTGGCGCAATACCAACACCGTCAACTACTGGGCCAGCATCACCGGCATGCAGGGCGACCGCGACACCGTCAACGCGTTGAAAGCCGACGGCAGCCGCCCCGACCAGGCCAAGCGCAGCGATGACGTGAATGGCTGGGCCACCGACCTGGGTATCCGCCTGCGCCTTGACCCGCAGTGGCAAGTGGGCGCGGCCTACTCCCGCGCCAGCGCCGAGTACGAGCAGAACGGCCTGCAAAGCAACCGTTCGAACTGGACCGGCACCCAGTCACGCGTGCACCGCTTCGGTGAAGCCTTCCGTGGCGAAATGAACAACATGCAGGCCATGAGTCTGTTCGGTTCCTGGCAGCTGCGCGAGGACTACGACGCCAGCCTGGTGTACCACAAGTTCTGGCGTGTCGACGGCAACAAGCCGGTGGGCAGCAACGGTATCGATGCGGTGCAGAACAACACCGACGACGTCACCGGCGCGATCCTGTCCAGTACTTCCCTGCCCCTTGAAGATGGTAAGAAAGACCTGGGCCAGGAGATGGACCTGATGGTCACCAAGTACTTCAAGACCGGCCTGTTGCCGGCTGCGCTCAGCCAGTCGATCGATGAGCCGTCAGCGCTGGTGCGTTTGCGTGCCGGCGTATTCAAACCGGGCGATGCCTATGGCAGCAACGTCGACTCGTACATGCATCGCGCGTTTGTCGACGTGATCTGGAAATTCTGATGGGAGCCCGCCCAATGAATGCTCAAAGCCTACTCGTCGCGGCAATGCTGTTGGCCAGTGCCACAGCGTTTGCCGACACGGCGGCCAAGGCGCCGACCATCGCCAAGGAACTGCAGCAGGCCAAGACCTACACCATTTCCAGCCCGCCTACCGCGCCGCTGGAAATGGCCAAGCCGACCCTGCCGGACCTGTCGGGCTACACCGCCGCGGCGATGGAAAAAAAGATCGTAAGGACCAAGCCGGGCAAGATCAGCATCCGCCGCATGATGCAGGAAGACGCGCTCAAGGACTTCATCGGCGGTGACAACAAGATGGCCGAATGGGTGGTGCGCCAGCACGGTATTCCCCAGGCGATCTTTGTCGACGACGGCTACATGAACCTCAAGGACCTGCTGGGCAAGGTGCCCAAGCAGTACCTGAGCGAGACCTCGCCGGGTGTGTTCCTGGCCAAGTTGCCGATCGTGGTCGGGCGCAAGGGCATCCTGGAAATCGACAAGAAGACCCAGGAGCTGCGCCTGTCCCAGGAAGGCGGTTCGTTCCTGATCAACGACGGCCAGCTGTTTGTGCAGGACACCAAGGTCACCGGCTGGAGCGAAAAGGCCAACGGCCCGGCGCTGTTCAAGTCGCCCAAGGAATTCCGCCCGTTCCTGCTGGCCTGGGGCGGTACCGAAACCTACATTTCCAACACCAAGATGGCCAGTTTCGGCTACGCCAACAGTAAGTCGTACGGGGTGAGTATTTCCCAGTACACGCCGAACATGGCCAAGGTGCTCAAGCGTCCCGAGCCGACCGGCTGGATCATCGATTCCGAGTTCTCGGACATGTGGTACGGCTTCTACTGCTACGAGACCACGGGCTTTGTGATCAAGGGTAATACCTACAAAGACAACATCGTCTACGGCATTGACCCCCACGACCGTTCCCACGGCCTGATCATCGCGGACAACACCGTCTACGGCACCAAGAAGAAGCACGGCATCATCATTTCCCGTGAAGTGAACGACAGCTTCATCTTCAACAACCGCAGCTACGACAACAAGCTCTCGGGCCTGGTAATCGACCGTAACAGCGTGAACAACCTGATCGCCGACAACGAGATCTACCGCAACCACACCGACGGCATCACCCTCTATGAGAGCGGCGACAACCTGCTGTGGGGCAACAAGGTGATCAGCAACCGCCGCCACGGCATCCGCGTGCGCAACAGCGTGAACATCAAGCTCTACGAAAACACCGCGATGGCCAACGGCCTGACCGGTGTGTACGGCCACATCAAGGATTTGACCGACACCGACCGCGACATCGCCCTCGACCCGTTCGACGCCAAAGTCTCGCTGATCGTGGTGGGCGGTGAACTGGCGGGTAACGGCAGCGGGCCGCTGTCCATCGACTCGCCGTTGAGTATCGAGCTGTACCGCGTATCGATGCTGGCACCGACCAAATCCAGCGGCATCAGCTTCTCCGGCGTGCTTGGCGATCGCCAGGAAGAGATTCTCGACCTGCTGGTGCGCCAGCAGAAAGCCGTGCTGATCGACCCTGTCGAACGCCAGACCGAAATGCAGGACTGAGGATGACCCTTATGCACCCACACATGATCAAACTGCTGAGCCTCTCGGGTCTGACCCTCGGCCTGCTCGCGGCCAGTCAGGGCGTACGCGCCGACGACGTCAAGGCGCCGACCTTCACCGCCGAGCCATGCTGCAGCCTGTGCCCGGCCGCCCATGATGCGCGCAACTACACCACGCGCTATCAGCAGAACTTCACCACCCTGGTGCAAGCCCAGGGCGACTGGTTGTTCCGCACCCAGGAAGACCTGCGTACCGAATTCGACACCACACCGTCCGGCTACAAGCGCATGCAACAGCTGCACGACGCGTTCAAGGCCAAGGGCGTGGAACTGGTGGTGGTCTACCAGCCGACCCGTGGGCTGGTGAACCGCAACAAGCTCAACCCGGAAGAAAAAGCCAAGTTCGACTTCGACAAGGCCCTGGGCAACTACAAGACCATGCTCGGCCGTTTCGCCAAGATGGGCTACGTGGTGCCGGATCTGTCGCCGCTGACCAACGAGCAACTGCCGGATGAGCTGCCGGCCCACGATTTCTACTTCCGTGGCGACCAGCACTGGACCCCGTACGGCGCCCAGCGCACTGCGAAAATCGTCGGAGCCAAAGTACGTGCGATGCCCGAGTTCGCGGATATTCCCAAGCGTGAGTTCGAAACCAAGCGCTCCGGGCGCATGGGCAAGACCGGCACCCTGCACAACATGGCCGGGCAACTGTGCGGCACCAGCTACGCGATCCAGTACATGGACCAGTTCACCACCGAGCCCAAGGGCGAAGCGGGCGACGGCGACCTGTTCGGCGATTCGGGCAACCCGCAGATCACCCTGGTGGGCACCAGCCACAGCGGCAAGAACTACAACTTCGCCGGCTTCCTGGAACAGGAAATCGGTGCCGACATCCTCAACGTCGCCTTCCCCGGCGGCGGTCTGGAAGGTTCGATGATCCAGTACCTGGGCAGCGATGAATTCCAGAAGAGCCCGCCGAAAATCCTCATCTGGGAGTTCTCGCCGCTGTATCGCCTGGACCAGGAGACCATCTACCGCCAGATGATGGCCCTGCTCGACAACGGCTGCGAAGGCAAGACCGCGCAGATGACCGCGAGCACCACCTTGAAACCCGGCAAGAACGAATTGCTGGTGAACAGTTCGAACAAAGACCTGCGTAATGCCAATCACCAGGTCGATATCCGCTTCGCCGATCCGTCGGTGAAAACCCTGCAAGCCACCCTCTGGTACATGAACGGGCGCCACGAGGACATCAAGATCGAGAAACCCGAGACATCCGATACAGACGGGCGTTTCGCCTTTGAACTGCGTACCGATGAAGACTGGGCCTCGCAGAACCTGCTGGCCGTGGAAGTGCAGGGTCCCGAAGCGGGCGCTGCTGCGCAGAAGGTCGAAGCGAAAATTTGCACACGCAACGTATTCCCGGCCGGTGGTCAACAGACCGCTTCAACTGGGAAATGAGGTTACCTATGCAGAAGTTACTGATCCCTACGCTGCTGGGCCTGGCGATGTTCGCAGGCTCCGTCAACGCCGCCGCACCGCTGCGTCCGCCACAAGGCTATTTCGCACCGATTGAAGCGTTCAAGACCGGCGACTTCAAGGAAAACTGCGACACCATGCCGGCGCCCTACACCGGGCCGCTGCAGTTTCGCAGCAAGTACGAAGGCTCGGACAAGGCGCGTTCAACCCTGAACGTGCAGTCGGAAAAAGCCTTTCGCGACAGCACCGCCGACATCACCAAGCTGGAAAAAGACACCAGCAAACGCGTGATGCAGTTCATGCGTGACGGCCGCCCCGAGCAGCTCGAATGCACCTTGAACTGGCTGGTGTCGTGGGCCAAGGCCGATGCATTGATGTCCAAGGACTTCAACCATACCGGCAAGTCCATGCGCAAGTGGGCGCTGGGCAGCATGGCCTCGGCCTATGTGCGCCTGAAGTTCTCCGACTCGCACCCGTTGGCCAATCACCAGCAGGAATCGCAACTGATCGAAGCCTGGTTCAACAAGCTCGCCGATCAAGTGGTCAGCGACTGGGACAACCTGCCCCTGGAAAAAACCAACAACCACTCCTACTGGGCCGCCTGGTCGGTGATGGCCACGTCCGTCGCCACCAACCGTCGCGACCTGTTTGATTGGGCGGTGAAGGAATACAAGGTCGGCGTGAACCAGGTCGACGACCAGGGCTTCCTGCCGAACGAATTGAAGCGTCAGCAACGCGCCCTGTCGTACCACAACTACGCTCTGCCGCCGCTGTCGATGATCGCCAGCTTTGCCCTGGTCAATGGCGTGGACCTGCGCCAGGAAAACAACGGCGCGCTCAAGCGCCTGGGCGACAAAGTGCTCGCCGGGGTCAAGGATCCCGAGATCTTCGAACAGAAGAACGGCAAGGAACAGGACATGAAGGATTTGAAGCAGGACATGAAATTCGCCTGGCTCGAACCCTTCTGCACCCTCTACACCTGCGCGCCGGATGTGCTCGAGCGCAAGCATGGGATGCAGCCGTTCAAGACCTTCCGCCTCGGGGGCGACCTGACCAAGGTCTATGACCCGACGCATGAGAAAGGCAACAAAGGTTCCTGACGAAACGCGGTAAAAAATGTGGGAGGGGGCTTGCCCCCGATAGCAGGGTGTCATTCAACACAGATGGCGACTGTTACACCGCCATCGGGGGCAAGCCCCCTCCCACAGTTCGAGTCGGTTTCGTCAGTTGGAATGTTGTACGGCCCGCCCCCGATTTTTCGTGGGGGGGTTTGGGGGGGCTCTGGCCCTTGACTGTTGGTTAAACATGGAGAGATCGGGATGGTTTTCTCGTCCAATGTGTTCCTGTTTCTGTTCTTGCCGATCTTTCTCGGCTTGTACTACTTGAGCGGGCAACGCTATCGCAACCTGCTGCTGCTGATTGCCAGCTACGTGTTCTACGCCTGGTGGCGAGTGGACTTCCTGGCGCTGTTCGCCGCCGTGACGCTGTGGAACTACTGGATCGGCCTGAAAGTCGGTGCCGCCGGTGTGCGCACCAAGCCGGCCCAGCGCTGGCTGCTGCTCGGCGTGGCGGTCGACCTGTGCATCCTCGGCTACTTCAAGTACGCCAACTTCGGCGTCGACAGCATCAACGTGATGATGAAGTCGGCGGGCCTTGAGCCGTTCATCCTGACCCACGTGCTGCTGCCGATCGGTATCTCGTTCTACATCTTCGAGTCGATCAGCTACATCATCGACGTGTACCGTGGCGATACCCCGGCGACCCGCAACCTGATCGACTTTGCGGCGTTCGTGGCGATCTTCCCGCACCTGATTGCCGGCCCGGTACTGCGCTTTCGCGACCTGGCCGACCAGTTCAACAACCGCACCCACACCCTCGACAAATTCTCCGAGGGCTGCACACGGTTCATGCAGGGTTTCATCAAGAAGGTGTTCATTGCCGACACCCTGGCAGTCGTCGCCGACCACTGCTTCGCCCTGCAGAACCCCACCACCGGCGATGCCTGGCTCGGCGCGCTGGCCTACACCGCACAGCTGTACTTCGACTTCTCCGGCTACAGCGACATGGCCATCGGCCTGGGCTTGATGATGGGCTTCCGCTTCATGGAAAACTTCAAGCAGCCCTACATCAGCCAGTCGATCACCGAGTTCTGGCGGCGCTGGCACATCAGCCTGTCCACCTGGCTGCGTGACTACCTGTACATCACCCTGGGCGGCAACCGTAAAGGCACGCTGACCACCTACCGCAACCTGTTCCTGACCATGCTGCTCGGTGGCCTGTGGCACGGTGCGAACATCACCTACATCGTATGGGGCGCGTGGCACGGCATGTGGCTGGCGATTGAAAAAGCCATCGGCCTCAACACCGCGCCACGCAGCTTCAACGTCGTGCGCTGGGCCTTCACCTTCCTGCTGGTGGTGATGGGCTGGGTGATCTTCCGCGCCGAAAACCTGCACGTCGCCGGCCGTATGTACGGTGCGATGTTCAGCTTTGGCGAGTGGTCGCTGTCGGAACTTAACCGCGCCAACCTCACCGGCCTGCAAGTGGCAACCCTGGTGGTGGCCTACGCAACCCTGGCGTTCTTCGGCCTGCGCGATTTCTACACCAATCGCCCTGCCGAGAAGACCAAGCCGGCCGACCCGAGCCTGATCAAGGCCGTGCCGGGCGACAACCCCAGCAGCATCCACGAGCCCGGCTTCACCGTGGGCCAGGATGCCGCTGTGCAACCGGCCTACTGGACCGCTGACTGGCCACGCTACGCCATGCGCGCTGCGGTGCTGCTGCTGTTCGTGGCGTCGATTCTCAAACTGTCGGCGCAGAGTTTCTCGCCGTTCCTTTACTTCCAATTCTGAGGGAGCCGACCATGACCCGTTCATTACGCGTCCTCTATATCGGCCTGTTCCTGGTGGTGTTGCTCGCCCTGGGCGCCTGGTCGCTGCGCAGCTTCTTCGGCTTCAGCACCAATGCCGACGCCACCGTGCTCAACGGTCGCTGGACCAAGGCGGTCGAGACCCACTACGACGACCAGTTCCCGATCAAGCGCCTGGGCACCAACCTGTGGGCGGCGCTGGACTACAAGCTGTTCAATGAAGGCCGTCCCGGCGTGGTGCTGGGCCGCGATCACTGGTTGTACAGCGACGAGGAGTTCAACCCCGCCGTCAACGAAGACCAGAACCTGGAAGGTAACTACGCGCTGGTCGAAGGCGTACGCCAGAAGCTCAAGGCCCAGGGCATCCAACTGGTGATGGCGATCGTGCCGGCCAAGGTGCGCCTGTACCCGGAACACCTGGGTGAAGTGAAGCCGGCGAGCATCCACGCCAACCTGTACCAGGACTTCCACGCCCGTGTCGCCGCCGACAAGATCATCGCCCCGGACCTGCTCGGCCCGCTGCAACAGGCCAAGCTCGGCGGCAAGCAGGTGTTCCTGCGCACCGACACCCACTGGACCCCGGACGGCGCTGAAATCGCGGCCAAGCAATTGGCCAAGACCATTGCCGCCAAGACCCCACTGAGCGGCGAGCCCCAGCGTTTTGTCACCGAGGCCGAGAGCACCACACCGCACAAAGGCGACCTGCGTCTGTTCCTGCCGCTGGACCCGCTGTTCGAAAACCTGATGCCGCCGCAAGAGCCGCTGCAAAAACGCGTCACGCACCTGGCCGAAACCAAAGGCGACGACGCGCTGTTCAGCGACAGCGAAACCCCGGTGGCGCTGGTGGGCACCAGCTACAGCGCCAACCCCAACTGGAATTTCGTCGGCGCCCTCAAGCAAGCCCTGGGCAGCGACGTGGTCAGCTACGCCGAAGACGGCCACGGCCCGATCCTGCCGATGCTCAGCTACCTGAAAAGCGATGACTTCAAGAACAGCCCGCCCCAGGTGCTGATCTGGGAGTTTCCTGAACGTTATCTGCCCGTGAACAACGAAATCGGTGATGCCGACCCCGCGTGGGTTGCGCAGCTTAAACAAACCGGTTCGCGCCAACAGAACATGGCCATCAACACTAAATCCGAGACGCCCGACCGGGCGCAAAACTGAAAGAGAGGTAACTCACATGACTTTCACTACAACTCCTCGTCGTCTCGCTAAAACCCTGGCCATCGCAGCCGGTTTGAGCTTCGTATCGATGTCCGCCTTCGCCGGTGGCGACGCCGCCCTGTACGGCCCTACCGCGCCAAAAGGCTCGAGCTTCGTGCGCATCTACAACGCCAGCAACCAGGAAGTCAGCGCTACCGTCGGCGCCACCAACCTGAGCGACGTGGCCCCACTGGCCAGCAGCGACTTCAGCTTCATGCCCGGCGGTGACTACAGCGCCAAGGTCGGCAGCCAGACCGTACCGGTCAAGCTCGCTCCGGACCACTACTACACCCTGGTCAACAGCGGTAGCGGCCAGCCACAACTGATCGAAGAACCGCCGTTCAAGAACAAGCAGAAATCCCTGGTGCGCGTGCAGAACCTCAGCGACAAGGCCCTGACCCTGAAAACCGCCGATGGCAAGACCGATGTGGTCAAGTCAGTGGCAGCCAAGGGCCGTGGCGAGCGTGAGATCAACCCGGTGAAAGTAAGCCTGGCGTTGTATGACGGTGACAAGAAAGTCGGCGATGTGAAGCCGGTTGCGTTGGAACGCGGTGAAGCGGCGGTGCTGTATGTGACGGGCTCCGGTTCGAGCCTCTCGCCAGTCTGGGTCAAACGCCCAGTGTCGACCCGCTAAAGCATTTTTCCGGGTTGGTTGAGACCAACCCGGACCGAGACAAAAACAAGAGTGAAACGACAAACCTTCGTAGCTCTGACCCATATCGATTCAAGGAGAAACCCCCATGATTCCAGTCATCCTTTCCGGTGGTAGCGGCTCACGTCTTTGGCCGCTTTCCCGTAAACAGTTCCCTAAACAGTTCCTGGCCCTGACCGGTGAACACACGCTGTTCCAGCAGACCCTGGAGCGCCTGGTGTTCGAAGGCATGGACACCCCGATCGTGGTCTGCAACAAGGACCACCGCTTTATCGTCAACGAACAACTGGCCGCCCGTAAGTTGGAAAGCCAACGCATCCTGATGGAGCCGTTCGGCCGCAACACCGCCCCGGCCGTGGCCCTCACCGCGATGATGCTGGTCAACGAAGGCCGTGACGAGCTGATGCTGGTGCTGCCCGCCGACCACGTGATCGACGACCAGAAAGCCCTGCAACGCGCCCTGGCCCTGGCCACCGTGGCCGCAGAGCGTGGCGAGATGGTGCTGTTTGGCGTGCCGGCCACCCGCCCGGAAACCGGTTATGGCTACATCAAGTCCACCAACGATTCGCTGCTGCCCGAAGGCGTGAGCCGCGTCGAGCAGTTCGTGGAAAAACCCAATGAAAAACGCGCGGTCGAGTTCGTCAAAAGCGGCGGTTACTTCTGGAACAGCGGCATGTTCCTGTTCCGCGCCAGCCGCTTCCTCGAAGAGCTGAAAAAGCACGACCCGGACATCTACGACACCTGCCTGCTGACCCTGGAACGCAGCGAACAGACCGCCGATACCGTGTCGTTCGACGAAGCCACCTTCGCCTGCTGCCCGGACAATTCCATCGACTACGCCGTGATGGAAAAAACCCAGCGCGCCTGTGTGGTGCCACTGAGTGCCGGTTGGAGCGACGTGGGCTGCTGGGCCTCGCTGTGGGCGGTCAACGACAAAGACGTCCACGGTAACGTCAGCAAAGGCGACGTGGTGATCCAGGACAGCCGCAACTGCATGATCCACGGCAACGGCAAGCTGGTGTCGGTGATCGGCCTGGACAACATCGTAGTGGTGGAAACCAAGGACGCGATGATGATTGCCCACAAGGACAAGGTCCAGGGCGTGAAGCAGATGGTCAACACCCTCAACGACCAGGGCCGCAGCGAAACCCAGAACCACTGTGAAGTGTACCGTCCGTGGGGCTCCTACGATTCGGTGGACATGGGCGGCCGCTTCCAGGTCAAGCACATCTCGGTCAAGCCGGGCGCGTGCCTGTCGCTGCAGATGCACCACCATCGCGCCGAACACTGGATCGTGGTCAGTGGCACGGCCGAAGTCACCTGTGACGAGAACGTGTTCCTGCTCACCGAGAACCAGTCCACCTACATCCCGATCGCCTCGGTGCACCGCCTGCGCAACCCGGGCAAGATCCCGTTGGAGATCATCGAAGTGCAATCGGGCAGCTACTTGGGTGAAGACGATATCGAGCGCTTTGAAGATATCTACGGTCGCTCCACACCGGTAGAACGTGGCGTGTCGGTGAAAACTATCGCGCAGTAAAACAGTCGTACAAGAAGCCCTCGCCCAGCCCATTGCGTCCCCTATCCGCAGTGGATTGGGTGGGGGCTTTTCTCGTTCAAGGGTTCTCTACACCTATCAGCGGACGCCCCCATTGTGTCCCATCGAATTGACGCCCCAATTTCTTGGGGAAAAGGCGTTGTAATTGCCGCTGGAGTGATCTTTCCCCGCGTTTTTGAATTGATCCTTGCCAAGTTTTTCAGCGGCCTTCCCTCCCCACATAAGCGCCCCACCTGCGGCTTTGGAGGCAAATCCCCCGGAGTTGGACACCGTCTTTCCGAGCACCTTGGCCATTCCCCCGACAACGGTCAGAGCGGCCCCCTGGGCTTTGTCCTTGTTATTGTTGTAGAGCGGTGGGAAGAAGTACGCATTCAGTTTTTCGTTGACGCCTTGCAGAACCGTTTGTCGCAGGTTTGTAAGCCCCATGTTTTGCATACGAGTGAATTGACGCGAGCTGACCTCCTCCCTGGGGGCTTGATCGATTGTTCCCAGCACGACAGGCGCTGATACAGATGCAGGTACTACAGGAGAAATCTGCGCAGGAGCGAGGATGTTTGGAATGGTCATGGTGGATCTCACTTCGTAAGATGACAGTTGGGTTACTGAAGGGCTGACAGAGCGTTTGCGTGCCCGGCTTTTTGTAAAAAGACTCCACACTGGTACGTGTCTCGAAGCCAATAAACACCTGGAGTGGTAGGGTTCAGCGGCGTCGGCAGTCCCACTCGGGCGAGCTCCCGAGGGCGATCGTCGGACGTCCTGCAAGATCGAATTTTTCGGCGCCATGTGCTTGGGCAACCTTGCCTCCCACAATCATCACTAGACCCAAGGCTTTGGAGAGAGGGCAACCGCTGGAAGCTAACTTTTGCCCAGCCTCCTGCACGGCCATGCCGCCCACGGCAATACCCACACCCTTGGCGCTCATGCCGCAGTTACGCGATTGCAGCAGGACTTGCCCCAGGTTTGTCAGCTTCTGAGGCTGCCTACGCGAAAACGGGCGTGCTCCTGCCGCGTCAATCGTTTGCGTGAGCGATGCAGGGAAGGGCTGCTCGGCCGCTTTTGAAGATGTCATAAGCGCGGTCGCCACCGACGCTAGGGAAGAGGTAACCTCAGGAGTAAGAAGGGCTGCAATAGTCATCGTTTATCTCACTTGATCAGACTGCGATGGGTACATCCTGGACAATCCGTACCTCCCTGTTATAGCTCTGTGGACAAAATGCGTGGGCCGGTTCCTTGCACAGGAAAACTGATCCTGCGTTAGGCATCCACACCCGCCCGCGAGTAGGATGTTTTATCCGCATATGAGACTGTCATCATGTTCTTTGGCGTTCTACTGATCATCACTTGGCTGGTCCTGCTACTGCGCTACCCGGCCAGAGCCTTGCCGGTGTCGCTGGCCGCCGCCGTGGGCCTGGGATTCGTGGCGATCTGGGTGGTATGGCTGGACAACCGCGAAGCCTCGCAACTGGCGCGCCTGGAACTGCGCATCAGCTACGCCCCGCAAGAGTGCCCGGCCGACCGCCCGCTCAAGTTGACCCTCAACAACGGCAACGATGTACCGCTGACCGAACTGCGCTGGCGCGTCGCCGCCTATGCACCGGGCGACTCGGTCAACCTGGCCGACAACGTCTACGCCGCCCCCCGCTATCGCGGCCCCGGCGAGTTGCAGGCCGGGGCGACATGGGATGACTGCCTGCCCACCCCGCCCTTGCGCCCTGGCTATCGCCCGCAAACCCTGGAATTTCGTGCCGAGCACCTGCAAGGCAGTTTTTCGGACTGACAAAGGATTGATCCATGCCCAACGTAATGATCACCGGCTGTTCCAGCGGCATCGGCCGTGCCCTGGCGGACGCATTCAAAGCCGCCGGCTACACGGTATGGGCCAGCGCCCGCCGCCCGGAAGACGTCGCCGCCCTCGCCACTGCCGGCTTTAATGCCGTCGAACTGGACGTCAACGACAGCGCCGCGTTGCAACAGCTGGCCGAACAACTGGGCGAATTGGATGTACTGGTCAACAACGCCGGTTATGGCGCTATGGGGCCGTTGCTCGACGGTGGCACCGAGGCGATGCAACGCCAATTCGAGACCAATGTGTTTTCCATCGTCGGCGTGACCCAGGCGCTGTTCCCGGCCCTGCGCCGCAGCAAGGGAGTGGTGGTAAATATCGGTAGTGTTTCCGGTGTGCTGGTAACGCCGTTTGCGGGGGCCTATTGCGCGTCAAAAGCCGCCGTGCATGCCTTGAGCGACGCGCTGCGCATGGAACTGGCGCCGTTCGGCGTGCAGGTCATGGAAGTGCAACCCGGCGCCATCAACACCCGTTTTGCGAAAAACGCCGGCGCGCAGGTCGAACTGTTGATCAATGAACAATCGCCATGGTGGCCGTTGCGCGACGGCATCCGTGCGCGCAGCCAGGCTTCCCAGGACAAGCCGACGCCAGCCAATGTGTTTGCGGCGGATGTATTGAAAGCTGTGCAACAACCACAACCGCCCCGTCTGCTGCGCTCGGGCAATGGGAGCCGCGCGTTACCGTTGATGGCGGCGTTGTTGCCCAAAGGGTTGCTGGAGAAGGTGTTGAAGAAACGCTTCGGGCTGGCCGGTTCGCTCTAACCCTTCATAAAGTCAATGAACGCCCGCACCTTCAGGGGCAAATGTCGGGTGTCCGGATACATCGCGTAGATCCCTTGCGGGGCAAAGCGATGGTCCGGCAACAGGCGCACTAATCGTCCGGCGTCCAGGTCATCCTGCACCAGCCATTGCGGCAACACCGCCACACCGTGCCCACGCACGGCGAAGGCTTGGAGAACGGCTGCGCTGTCGGCGACTAGCGACGCATCGCCGGGGCGATAAGAATGTTCGCCGGCTTGTGGATCGGTCACGCTCAACTCCGTCAATCGGCTATGTCCCAGCTTGGGCAACTGTTCCAAGTCATCCAGCGTATCAACCCCTCCAAACTGTGGTGCCGCCACGGCGAACACCTCGAAAGTCGACAACTGCACCGCGCGGTGAGTGGAGTCCAGTAAGCGTCCCAACCGAATCGCCACGTCGAAACGCTCGGAGATCAGGTCCGCGTGAGTGGAGGATGTGGATAAGTGTATGTTCAGGTCCGGGTGCAGGCGGCGGAAGGCTTCGACCGCCGGGGCAACCACGGCCAATGCGTATTCCACGGTGGTGGTGATGCGCAACGTGCCTTTGAGTTGGGCATGCTCCGAGCGCGCCTCCTCCACCGCCAATCGCGCCTCTTCGAGCATGCGTGTGCAGCGCACGTAGAAGCGTTCGCCGGCATCGGTCAGCGCCAGTTGGCGGGTGTTGCGGGTCAGCAGAGTGACGCCCAGTTCTGCTTCCAGACGCTTGAGGTTGAAACTGACCACGGCGCGAGTCTGGCCCAACAGGTCAGCGGCAGCGGTGAGAGAACCGGCCTCGACCACGGCCTGGAAGGTGTCGAATCGGTCCAGGCTGACCATCGGCGGCGCCCTCCTTTGTCAAAATATTTTTGACAAAGTAACAGGCAAATCGACGTATCCCAAACAGCATGACCCGCCTACCCTGCCCGCTTCACTCGCTGGATCACACCCATGACCTACCGCTCGAAAGTCGCCTGGATCTTTTTATTGGGTTTTGCCCTGGACCTGGTGAACATGTTTGTCGCCACGGTCGCCTACCCGGATATCGCCCACGAACTGCATGCCTCGGTCACACAACTGGCATGGATCAGCAACGCCTATCTGATCGGCCTGACCGTGATCATTCCGCTCAGTGTCTGGTTGGCTGCGGTGATGGGGGAGCGAACGCTGATCGCGGCAAGCCTGTTGCTGTTCGCCGGGGCGTCGGTGATGGTGGGCCAGGCGAGTTCGATTGAAACACTGATCGGCTGGCGTGCCCTGCAAGGGCTGGGCGGTGGCTTGCTGATTCCCGTCGGGCAGGCCATGGCTTACCGGCATTTCCCGGCGGCTGAACGCAGCCAACTGACAGCGCGAGTGATGTCGGTGGCATTGCTGGTGCCGGCGCTGTCTCCGGCTCTGGGTGGTTTGATTGTCGACAACGTGTCGTGGCGCTGGATCTTCTACGCCAATCTGCCACTGGCGTTGATGACCCTGCTGCTGACCGTTCTATGGATAAAACCTGACAGGCCGTCGAGCCGTCGTGTGCCACTGGACGTGGGCAGTATTTTCCAACAGCTGCGCAGCCCAATGCTGCGCACCGCGATGCTGATCTACCTGTGCATCCCCGGTGTGTTTATCGGTACCAGCCTCATCGCCATACTCTATCTTCGCGGCCTCGGGTACGACGCCACACAGACCGGCGCCTTGATGCTGCCGTGGGCACTGGCGTCGGCACTGGCGATTTTGCTCAGCAAAAAACTGTTCAACCGTTGTGGTCCGAAGCCGTTGTTGTTGGCGGGCATGCTGCTGCAATGCCTGGGCATCCTGTTGCTGAATGGCCCTGCACTGATCATTCCAGCCTATTTGTTGATGGGGTTGGGAGGCAGCCTGTGCAGCAGCACCGCGCAGACCCTGGCCTTTCTCGATATTCCCGCTGAACGCATGGGCCACGCCAGCGCCTTGTGGAACATCAATCGGCAAGTGAGCTTCTGCCTGGGCGCAGCCATACTCAGCGCACTGTTGTCGGCCTTGGATTCCTTCGCCATAACCTTCACGATGGCGGCAGCCCTGACCCTGCTGCCTCTTTTTGCGGTGCTGCGTCTGGATACGTCCCGAATACGCGCATTGCTTCACCCTGCCAGCGAGCCTCACCGATGATCGATTACAGCGATTTTTTTGACGAAGTGATCCAGACCCATGTCGAGATCGAACAATGGTTTGCCGGCGTTGCGCCCGAAGGCACCTTGCAGAACCTGCTCGCGCGCTTCTCCCCGGAATTCAGCATGGTTGCCCCGGCGACCGGCGCACGGGTGAATGCGGCCGGGGTCAATGCCCTGTTCACTCGCTTGGGCGGCATGCGCCCGGGATTGAAAATCACCTTGAGCGAGATGGCCGGTATCGATCGCCATGCACGTGGCGCGACGGTGACTTACCGCGAGCATCAGGTGGACGCCAGCGGCACGCAGACGGATCGCCGCGCAACCGTGGTGTTCGAGAAGCAGGCCAGTGGTGCACTGTTGTGGCGCCATTTGCATGAAACGTTTATCGCGCAATGACATAGCTACTCAGGCCGCGTCCTACAAAAAACAGCGAACGGCCTGACATCATTACAAGTCAACATTCCCCAGCCTCCTTCACCTCTGTCGACTCACAGGTGAAAGGATGCCCAGGGATTTTCTGCAAAGCGGTGTGCCGCAAGCGCATACCACTACTCGCCAGCGGCTGACCAGTCTGCTGGACCTGCCCAAGCTCTATCGAACCATAGACGCCGACCCGGCCATCGTCGGGGCCGCAGTGGTGTATATCGGCAGTGATTATCAGGTGACGGTACTGCGTGAGTTTGTGCCGCTGTGCAGTATCAGGCCCAAGCGCGTGATGTTGCGGGAAATGGCGGGGCCGATCAGGGCGGCAGAAGAATATGCGCAGCTGGCGGCAAGTTCGCCGCGTGAGTCGCAGGTGTGGAAAGAAGCATCGGGAGTCGTGAGTTCCTGCGGCGGGGCTGTAATAGGCATCATAATTGCGAAGGCAGGAATCGCGGCGGCACCGTTCAGCGCAGGTACCAGTCTTGCTTTGTCCTACGTTGCTTTGGCCGGCACGGCTGCAAGCGGCGTGCAATGCCTCAACAGTCTATGGCGGACCTACAATGAGTTCGTCAACCCCGCCGAGAACGACTACTACGACTCGTTAGGTTGGTACCAGACAATGACCGTCGCTCTAGACGGAATCTCACTCGTCGGTGCGGGAAGCACTACGTTTGCCACGGTAAAAACGATTATGGCGATCAAACATTCGACGGGGCGCGAAGTCACTGATGTCTTGAGGCATATGAGTCGTCAGGAACGCGCAAAGCTAACCACCGAAGTATTACGCCTGAAAAACCCTCGTCACCCCAGTGCAATGGTTCGCCTGAAACAGTTGTCTGGGCAGTTGCCCAGACGCTTCAGCAATTCCCAGATACGCCTAAGCATCATGACTCAGATCCAAGACCAAATCGGCGCCACTTTGGCTGTCGCGGGCAGCACTCTATCCGGAAACGTCAATCACGTGATCGTTGCACTCTACGAGGAGTTCGACAGCCATGAAATATAGCGTCGACCCCTTCCGGGAGTATTTAATTTGGCGACGTTATGCGTACCGTTTTTTACCGGTATGGGGTGGCGCCTTACTGCTTTGCTTGAATACGATTGCCGGCAACATGGCGCATAGCCTCTCGTACTACGCAGCGCTCTATCACCTATCGACCGAGTATTCTTTCGGAACCGGCGTAGCACTCTGCTTGATCTTCTACGTGGGCCAAGCGATGTTGTGGGAAGGATCCCGTCATGCATTTCGAGTACTTGTAACTGTGATCATCGCGAATATCTTGCTCTCGATCGCCTATCTGGGCAGCCACGCTGTGACATTGCTCAACCTATTGCCGCTATTCTCGGCTCTGCTTTACATCTTGGTTCTCAACTCAAAAAAACATCGCCGTTTTACCAGCATCTTGAGAGTGAAACGCCGTCGCGAAGTGCGGGCCAACGCACGCCGCCAATAGCCGACCTCAACCTCCCGACAACTCCCGCACAATCACCGTGCACGTAATCCCCGCCGCCAACAACACCCCCTGCGGCACTTCATCGATATGAATCCGCACCGGCACCCGCTGGGCCAGGCGCACCCAGTTGAAGGTCGGGTTCACATCGGCAATCAGCTCGCGGCTCTCGGGGTTGTCGCGGTCGTAGATGCCGCGGGAGATACTTTCTACGTGGCCCTTGAGGGTCTCACCGCTCATCAACTGCATATCGGCTTTGTCACCGACCTTCACATGGGGCAGTTTGGTTTCTTCGAAGAAGCCGTAGACCCAGAACGAATTCATATCCACCACCGCCATCTTGGCTTCGCCGATGCGTGCGTAGTCGCCTCGGTGCACGTTGAGGTTGGTGACATAGCCGTCCACCGCCGCCAGCACCCGGGTGCGTTTCAGGTTGAGTTCGGCGGCTTCCAGTTGCGCCAACGCATGCTGGTAATCGGCCAAGGCGGAGTCGGCGATGTTGCTGGCGTCGTCACGGTTTTCTTTCGAAATCACCAGCGCATCCAGGTCCGCCCGGCGATGAGCGTTGACCTTGCGCATTTCCCAAGTGGCTTTGCGCGACGCGACCAGCGATTGCGCCTGCTTGACCGCAATGCGGTAGTGCTCGGGATCGATCTGCATCAACAGATCGCCCTTTTTCACCAGTTGGTTGTCACGCACCGGCACGTCGACCACTTCGCCGGTGACGTCGGCCGCCACGTTGATGATGTCGGCGCGCACACGGCCGTCGCGGGTCCACGGGGTTTCCATGTAATGCACCCACAACGTGCGGCCAATCCAGATGGCCAAGGCCAGTACCAGCAAGGTCGCGAGCAGGCTGAAAAACTTTTTCATCGGGGCATTCTCAACGGTAGACGCTCAGCGCCAGGGCGCCGAACAGGCAGACGAACAGGCTCAGGCGCAGCAACGCCGGGTGCCAGAAAAAACGGTACAGGTCGAACCCGGCCAGGAAGCGATCCACACCCCAGGCCAGCCCCGCCGCGATCAGGAACATCAGGGTCATGGTCGGCATATAGATGCCGTGGAAGGCGATTTCACGGGGCATGCGCAGTTCCTTTAAAGGCAGCGAGTGGCGATTGCGGGTCGAGCAATGAAGTGCGGATAAAGTGCAGGTAGCTTTTCACCCGGCGCAGGGCCGACGTGTCGAAGTGCGGGGCGAAGGGTTCGTCGGTAGCCTGTACGCGGCTGATTGCATGGTCGACGGCGATGAGGC
The DNA here is from genome assembly GCF_019823005.1 of Pseudomonas sp. DR208. Classification (NCBI taxonomy): domain Bacteria; kingdom Pseudomonadati; phylum Pseudomonadota; class Gammaproteobacteria; order Pseudomonadales; family Pseudomonadaceae; genus Pseudomonas; species Pseudomonas sp. DR208. The sequence goes on along the minus strand of NZ_CP081944.1, from coordinate 1,329,485 downwards.
CGCGCTCCAGGTTGCTCGCGCTGGGTTGCAGGAACAGCCGCACCAGCGAGCGGCCCATCACGCGGATCGCCTGGCGCCACGGCTGGGACTCGGCGTATGCCGGGTGCACCGGCAGAATCGCCTGTTCCTTGCGCAGCTCAATGATCGCGTGACCGACTTCCAGCACCACGAACATCCAGCGCAGCAGGTCGCGCTGCACTTGCGGCTGGCCGACGGCGAGGCCGTAGGCCTGGTGCAGCAGGTCGCGGGTGCGGCTTTCAAAACTCGAGGCCAGGCCCTTGAGCTTGCCGCTGATCGCATACACCACCTGTTCGCGCAGGTCCTGCTCCAGGCGGCGCCACAACCAGCGGCTGTTGGGCGGCAGGATGATCGCCCCCGCCGCCGCGCACACCAGCATGCCGATGACCATGGCGATGTAGTCGTTGATAAAGGTGTAGGGGTTGTAGACCGTGAGGTTATCCGGCACCGAACCGGTGCTGAAGAAGATCAACAGGCCTACCCCGACACCCGCGTATTGCGGACGTGAAGCGAGAAACGCGCCGAAGATGATCACCGGCGCAAGCATCACGCACAGCAGCGGGAAACCGTCGATCCAGGGGAACACGAAGAACATTTCGACAAAGCCCACCACCGCACCGAGCAACGTGCCGCAGGCCATCTGGAACGCCATGCGCTTCGGGTTCGGCGTGGCGGCGGACAGGCCCACGGTGGCGGCGGCGATCAGGGTCATGGTCGCACCGCTGGGCCAGGCGGTGGCGACCCAGTAACTGCCGAGCACAACCAAGATAAACGACGCGCGAATCCCCGAGGCGGCGCAAGCCAACCAGTTGGTTTTCGGGATAAAGGTTTCGTCCCACTGCTCGCGCGCATGGCTGTGATCGGCCAGGGACGCGTGGGTTTGCGCGTAGTTGTGCAGGTCGTCGACGAAGCGGTAGAGCAGCTCGTAGGCGGTGTGGAAATCCAATTGTTCGGCTTCGGCGGGGTCGCCTTTCTGGAAGGCGGTGCGCAGGCTACGGACCTTGGCGGGCAAGCCGTCCTTGTAGGCGCTCAGTTGATTGACCAGGCGCGACGCGTCGGGGCTGGTGAGCGCACGGCCAGAAAAACCATCGAGCACTTCGGCCAGGTCTTGCAGGCCGGGTTTGATGGCCGCGACAACATGGTCGGCGGCATCGCTGCGCAGGCGCTCGAGCAACTGGTGCAAGGCATTGAAGCGCGTGGTAAGGCTCATGAACTCGCTGTTGAGGCGACTGAGCCGACCATTGCGCCGGCGCATGTGCGGGTCTTCAAACACCGTGACACTGCGCAGCCCTTCCAGGCCCACGGCTTCGGCGATGAAGCGCACGTTGCTGGCCTCGAACCCTTCACGCTGGCTGCGCCCGCGCAGGCCATCGGTGACGAACAGCGCGAACACCCCAAAGCGCTGGTACAAGGCATTGCGCATGGCGGCACTGGAGGTTTGCGGCAGGATCGCGGCGCTGACCAGCGTGGCGCACAGAATCCCCAGGGAGATTTCCAGCACCCGCCACACCGCTGCCATGAAAGCACCGTCCGGATGCGCCAGCGCAGGCAGGCCGACCATCGCCGCCGTGTAGCCGGCCAGCACGAAACCATAGGCGCGAAAGTTACGATTGCGCGTGGCACCAGCGGTGCACATGCCCACCCAGATCGCCAAGGCACCAAGGAACAACTCGGTGTTCTGCGCAAACAAGGCGATCAGCAGCACCATCACCGCCGACCCCGCCAGAGTGCCGAGGAAGCGATAGAAGCTCTTGGCGAAGACCTGGCCGCTTTGCGGTTGCATCACGATAAACACGGTGATCATCGCCGTGCGCGGTTGCGGCAACTCCAGGCGCATGGCCAACCACAGTGTGAGGAACGCGGCGGCCAGCACCTTGAAGATATACACCCAGGTCACGCCGTCGCTGCGTACCCAGTCGAAAAAACCACGGCGCCACTCAAGGGCGTGCAGCCAGCGCAGCGGTGCAGGCAAGGGAGTCATCAAATCCTACTCAGTGATCGAACACGGCCAGTGCCGTCGGGGTCTTGCTCGGGAGGGTCTTGGCGTCTTGCGGTACGTCGCTGCCAGCACCGAGGCCGCCGCCCAGGGCGGTGACCAGTTCGGCGTGGGCACTCAGGCGGGCGGCCTGCACCTGTTGCTGCACCTGTTGCTGGCGGAACAGCAACGTCTGCGCATTCAGCACATTGAGGTAGTCGGTGAGGCCGCGCTGGTAGGCGATCATCGCGATGTCGTAGGTTTTCTGCGCCGAGGCCACCGACTGCGCGGCGAAGGACGCTTGTTTGTCCATGGACTCGCGACGGATCAACTGGTCGCTGATGCCTTTGAGCGCGTTGACCAGCGTCTGGTTGTACTTGGCGACCGCGATGTCATAACCGGCGCTGGCTTCACCCAATTGCGCACGCAGGCGCCCGCCGTCGAAGATTGGCAAGGTGATCGCCGGACCGACGTTGTAGTTGAATTTCTTGCCCGCCAGGAACTCCAGCATGCCGCCACCGGTGGCCATGTAGCCGAGGCTGCCGACCAGGTCCACGTTGGGATAAAAACCGGCGTGGGCCACGTCCATGCCACGGGCCTGGGCCGCGACCTGCCAACGACTGGCGACCACATCCGGACGCTGGCCGAGCAACTGCGCCGGCAGGCTCGATGGCAACTTCAAGGGTGCGGCGAGGGACAGGCTCGGGCGCTGCAGTTGCGCACCCGCCCCTGGACCTTTGCCTGCCAGAGCCGCCAGCTGGTTGCGGCTCAGGGCGATGTCTTCGTCCAGGGCATCCAGTTGACGATGGGTTTCAGGAAGCGGGGTTTCGGCCTGGCTGACGTCGAAGTGGGTGCCGATCCCCGCGTCCAGGCGTTTGTTGGCCAGGTCGAGAATCTGCTGCTGTTGTGCCAGCGTGGCCGCGACGATATCGCGGTTGGCGTACTGCAACGACAGCTGGATATAGGCGCGCACCACGTTGTTCTGCAATTCGAGCTGAGCCTGGCGCGCCTCGGCGGCGCTCATGTGGGCCAAGTCGACGGCACGTTCGCTGGCATTGCTTTCACGGCCCCACAGGTCGAGGGCGTAGCTCAGGCCCAGGGACGCATTGTTGTCCCAGGTGTTGGCACCGCTCAGCTCACCGGGACCATAGAACTGATCCTTCGGCCAATTGTGACGCTTGAGGGTCGTGTCGCTATTGATCTGCAACGACTCGGCCGACTCGGCAACCCCGGCCATCGCCCGTGCTTCACGCACCCGTGCAGCGGCCATGGCCATGCTTGGGCTGTTTTCGGTAGCGAGGGCGACCCAGCGGTTCAGTTGGGGATCGCCGTAGGCTTGCCACCAGTGTGCGGTGGGCCAGTGGGCGTCTTGCGCGGCGCTCTGGATGGCGTCGTCGGTAGCCAGGTTATTGGCGTTGAGGGACTGGCCTTGAGGGGCTACTCCTCCGGTTCCGATGCAGCCGCTGATTGCGAACGATAAAGCCCAAACACTGAGAGTCTTGAGCTCTCTGCTGATGCGACGCGGCACTGCTGTGAATTCCTGAGAGGGTGTTGCGGGGAGAGGTGGCGCAATTCTAGGCGGCGGCTTGGCGGACGATAAGCTGGCATTCCTGTGAATCTTTGTTACCGTTCAGGCGATAATCCGAGCTAGCGCCAAGGATGTAGGGCTATTTATCCCGGCACAGGGACATTCTCCCTACAGCGCGGTGCGCTGCCAGCAAGCACACTAACGAGCATTCCACCCTCTGGAGTGCCCGAATGTTTTCAGTCCTCAACGCACGCCCTTTCGAAGCAGCCATATCCGCCCCTGCACAACAGACCGCTGACGTTCTGCGCAGGCAGCTACACCTCTCGCCAGCACCACTGCAACCCGGTATGCGCCCCCTGGAGCGTGATGTGTGCTGGATTGCGGACAGAGTCCTGGAAAAGCTGGTCCCGCTCGCAGACTATCATCGCGATCGAGCGTCAATAGAGGCGCTTCACCACAAGCTGTCCAGCCGAGAGCCGAGCCTTGAGGTGTCGGTAGAGGCATTACCGGACTTTTACGCGTTTTTCAAAAAGGCCGAACACCTGCTTCGCCGGCACCGCACCTCCAGGGACCCGGACATCGAGGCCGACTATGCACTGTGTCGTGCCCTCAAATGGCAGTTCCGGGCAGCCGTCAGTGCTGGCAAACATCTGCGCCTGACGCAAAAGTTATTACCGGCACTCGCCTATGTCCGCAATGGCGGCGAACGCAGCAACCACCGTCATATCGGCTACAACGTTGCATTGGAACCAACGCAACAGACGCGTGCCGGGCCGCAGCTGGCAGCCGACTCCCGCCTGAAGGTCTGCGCCGACCAGCGCATCAGAAGCACGCGCACCATCAGCCTGCAGGCACAGTTGAAGTCATCGATCGAGAAGCAGTTCCAGACCCACAGCCAACTCGGTATCGGCTATGTTTCGGCTCGCGAATACGAAAACCTGGAACAGTACGCCGATGCGCGCAGCCATTCCGTTCGCACCTCGCTAAGCGAGAGTATCCGTCGCACTGTGAAGAACCTGCCCAGCTTGTTGCGTGATAGCTACAACCTGCAGAAACACTTGGCCTACTCAGCGCTGAGCCAACCCTATGTCAGGGCGGCATTGGCCGACGCAGGCCTGACCGATGTTGAGCTGCCCAGCGTGAGAAACACGTCCCAACCGGTGATCACCGAACGCGGCTTCGCGTTGACGGCCCATAACAAGTCGACGGTGAATGTCTTCAGTGCTCTGCAGGTGAAAACCACGATAAAGCCAACCCTGCAACGCACTCACCGACACATCACCCTGGATATCCTGAGCCTGTATGAAACAGCGCCGGAGTTGGCGCATCGTCGCCTGGCCTCGCACAAGCACTACAACGACGACCCCCTGGCACTGTTGGCCGACATGAAAAACCACATAGACGCCACCAGCAAACAATTCACCCGGCAGGTCTGCACACCCGTGCCAGCGTCCGAGCTGAACGCCACCCGCCACGCCAGCAACAAACAGGCCCAATCATTGCTGGAGCGCTATGTGCTGCTCAAGGCACAGTCGCGCATCGATAGGCCGCTGGAGAATGAAATGTACACGCTGATCCAGCGTCACCCTGCTCAGCTGCGCCCCGATGCGCTGAAAGTCTACAAGCTGACCGCCATCGCCCAGATACAGAGTTTCTCTGCCGGGGTAGCGGCCTCGTCACAGGGCGGGGCGGGCAAAGGCGTGACTATTGAAGTCAGCCAACGCAAGCTCGATGACCCGCACCTGAGCGGTGATTATCTGACAATCGATATTGCCCCTTCAGAATCCCGGCAAGTCGTCAAGGAAATGCTGGACCAAGCACTTGATACCATTGGCGAGCAGACATTCGGCTGGGGACACCTGGTCCGCTCGATCAGCGAATCGCTGCCTGATCCCGCCAGACCGTGGTCCACCCAAGTGCTGGTAAAGATAAAGCACGGCCAACCGGTGGTGCTCTATACCCGTCATACGGAGGACAAAGACCGCAATCTGGTACTGCCGCAACAGGTTGAACAGTTCAGCGGCATCGAGGCGCAGTCGTTGCGCACCCGGCAAACCTTGCACAAAGACCGGTTAGGCAGCGACTCACTGGATCATCTGCTGCCAATCGCCCTCCGCTACCTGGAAAACCCCGATGAGCAGCCGGGCTGGGACGATTACGTAGAGCGGCACGCCGATGACTTTCATGCATTGCTCGACACCCTGGGCCGGCAGGCCCACGGTACGTCGCTGACCGCGGAGATTGACGCACTCAAACGCATCAGCCCGGTACTCGCCCGGGCCGCCGAAACCCTGATACAGCGCGCCCACGCCGCCCTCGACGTGCCTACCGGTGAAAACCGCGCCCGCGCACAGGCGGCATTCAATCACTTGCTACAGGAATACATGCCGCACTATAGGGCGAAAGTCAGTGAGGCCTGGACGTTGTCCTGACTCTTCGCCACCCATGTCGGGAGGGGACAGCGCCCAGCGGATACACACCTGCGCGCAACTTCATGTCACAATTTGGCATCTCCCTTGAGAACACTCCATGGACACTTTGCAAAACATGCGCGCCTTCAGTTGCGTGGCCGAAGCCGGCAGCTTCACCGCCGCCGCCGTGCAACTGGATACCACCACTGCCAATGTGTCGCGCGCGGTCTCCAACCTTGAGGCCCATCTGCAAACCCGCTTGTTGAACCGCACCACTCGGCGCATTGCACTGACCGAGGCGGGTAAACGTTACCTGTTGCGCTGCGAACAGATCCTGGCCTATGTCGAAGAAGCCGAAGCCGAGGCCAGTGACGCCCATGCGCGCCCCGCCGGGCAATTGAAAGTGCACACCATGACCGGCATCGGCCAGCATTTCGTCATCGACGCCATCGCTCGCTATCGCCGCACCCATCCGGACGTGACCTTCGACCTGACCCTGGCCAACCGTGTGCCGGACCTGCTCGACGAAGGCTATGACGTGTCCATCGTGCTGGCCAGCGAACTGCCGGACTCGGGCTTCGTGTCCCAGCGCCTGGGTATCACCTACAGCATCGCCTGTGCCTCGCCGGATTACGTCAAGGCCAAGGGCTGCGCCCATCGCCCCAATGACCTGCTCAACCATGCCTGCCTGCGCCTGGTCAGCCCGGTGATCCAGCTCGACAAGTGGACCTTCAACGGCCCCGAAGGCCAGGAAAGCGTGGCAATCAATACCTCGCCGTTCCTGGTGAACTCGGCCGACGCGATGAAAACCGCGATCACCAGCGGCATGGGCATTGGTCTGTTGCCGGTGTACGCGGCCATCGAGGGCCTGCGCAACGGCACCCTGGTGCGGGTCATGCCCAACTACCGTTCCCAGGAATTGAACCTGTACGCCATCTATCCCTCGCGCCAATACCTGGATGCGAAAATCAAGACCTGGGTGGAATACCTGCGCGGCTCGCTGCCGGAGATTCTGGCGGCGCACCAGGCGGAACTGGTGGCGTATGAATTGAGTGGCAGCCTCAGCGGTGCGCGCCTGGCGAACTGATCTCTCCCAGGTGATACAGATCAGATGTGGGAGGGAGCTTGCTCCCGATAGCGGTGCGTCAGTCACCAGATGTGTTGACCGGTCCACTGCCATCGGGGGCAAGCCCCCTCCCACACTTGGTCCGGTGCTCACATGGATACAGTGACGTCCTGACAACTGTCGGCAGGAATGTTAGCGTGCTTGGCATTCTCCCGTAGTCGATGAGCCCGCCTGCAATGAAAAAGACTGTCCTCGCCTTCAGCCGCGTCACCCCGGCAATGATCGAACGCCTGCAACAGGATTTCGAGGTGATCGCGCCCAACCCCAAGCTGGGTGACATCAACGCTCAATTCAATGAAGCCCTGCCCCACGCCCACGGCCTGATCGGTGTGGGCCGCAAGCTGGGGCGCGAGCAGTTGCAAGGCGCAAGCAAGCTGGAAGTGGTGTCCAGCGTGTCGGTGGGTTACGACAACTACGACGTGGCGTACTTCAACGAGCGCGGAATCATGCTCACCAACACCCCGGATGTACTCACCGAAAGCACCGCCGACCTGGCCTTCGCCCTGCTGATGAGCAGCGCTCGCCGGGTGGCCGAGCTGGACGCCTGGACCAAGGCCGGCCAGTGGAAAGCCAGTGTCGGTGCGCCGTTGTTCGGTTGCGATGTGCACGGCAAGACCCTGGGCATCGTCGGCATGGGCAATATCGGCGCGGCCGTGGCCCGGCGTGGACGCCTGGGCTTCAACATGCCGATCCTGTACAGCGGCAACAGCCGCAAGCCGGTGCTGGAGCAGGAGTTGGGCGCACAGTTGCGCAGCCTGGACGCGCTGCTGGCCGAGGCGGATTTCGTGTGCCTGGTGGTGCCGTTGAGCGACAAGACCCGGCACCTGATCAGCACCCGCGAGTTGGGGCTGATGAAGTCCAGCGCGATCCTGATCAATATTTCCCGCGGCCCGGTGGTAGACGAACCGGCGCTGATCGAAGCCCTGCAAAGCCAGCGTATCCGTGGCGCCGGCCTGGATGTGTATGAGCAAGAGCCACTGGCCGAATCGCCGCTGTTCCAACTGAGCAATGCCGTGACGCTGCCGCACATCGGCTCGGCCACCCATGAAACCCGCGAAGCCATGGCCAACCGTGCTCTGGACAACCTGCGCAGCGCCCTGCTGGGCCAGCGTCCGCAGGACCTGGTGAACCCGCAGGTGTGGAAGGAATGATTTTAGCGGCCCATGCCCCTAAAGCATGGGCCGCTCAAGTCGATAACCTTCCATAGATCGTCATCCCTGATCCACAGAAGGTTTTTATGCCCACCACCAAAGCCCGCGCAGACTCACTCTCGCTTCTGCTCTTTACCTTGCGCAGCGGCAAGCTGATGGCGATCAACCTGCTGAAAGTCAGCGAAATCATCCCGTGCCCGCCGCTGACCAAGCTGCCGGAGTCCCACCCGCATGTGAAAGGCATCGCCACTCTGCGCGGCAACTCGCTGGCGGTGATCGACCTGAGCCGCGCCCTCGGCGAAATGCCCCTGGCAGACCCGGACGGTGGCTGCCTGATCGTCACCGACGTGAGCCGCTCCAAACAGGGGTTGCATGTGCAGGCGGTGAGCAAGATCGTGCATTGCCTGACCACCGACATCCGTCCGCCGCCCTACGGCTCCGGCGGTAACCGTGCGTTTATCACCGGGGTGACCCAGGTGGAAGGCGGCCTGGTGCAGGTGCTGGATATCGAAAAAGTCATCCATGGCATCGCACCGGCGCCAATCGAAGCGGCGCCCACCGACTTGACCATGGAAGAGGCCGAAGTGCTGGGCAATGCGCGCATCCTGGTGGTGGACGACAGCCAGGTCGCGCTGCAGCAATCGGTACACACCCTGCGCAACCTCGGCCTCACTTGCCATACCGCACGCAGCGCCAAGGAAGCCATCGATGTGCTGCTGGAGCTGCAAGGCACAGCCGAGCAGATCAATGTGGTGGTGTCGGACATCGAGATGTCGGAAATGGACGGCTACGCCCTCACCCGCACCCTGCGCGAAACCCCGGACTTCCAGCACCTCTATATCTTGCTGCACACCTCCCTGGACAGCGCGATGAACAGCGAAAAAGCCCGGCTGGCCGGCGCCGATGCGGTGCTCACCAAGTTCTCTTCGCCCGAGTTGACCAAGTGCCTGGTAGTGGCCGCTCAAACCGTGGCGCAAAAAGGCCTGTGAGCGAATACTTCCAACTGCTGCGCCGCGACCTCACCGGCAGCCTGCCTGCCCCGCTGTGGCCCGCGGATACACAGTTGGATCATTATCGTGACGAGCTTGCACCAGCGATTCATGCGGTGTTGCGCATGACCCAGGACCAGGGCGGCGGCCGCGTCCCCCACCTGGAAACCTGGCAACACCAATTCACCACCGACGCCGAGTTCGACCCCACGCTGTGCCTGGTGGCGAGCAACCACGACGGTATTCTCGCCGTCGCGCAATGCTGGACCAGCGCGTTCATCAAGAACCTCTCCGTTCACCCTTGCGCCCAGGGCCAGGGGCTGGGCCGCGCCTTGTTGCTGCACAGCTTCCAGGTGTTCAAGCAGCGCGGCGAGCCCTATGTGGACCTCAAGGTATTGGAAAGCAACCTGCGCGCTCGGCAGTTGTATGAGAGCGCAGGCATGAGATTTGTCCTACGCGATGTAGTGACAGAGGACTGACAGGCACTGGCGTGCAACTTGCTTCCACAGAGACAAAACGGTGAACAGAGGTAAAAACCCGTCACCGTTCTTGCGTGCCCTCTGACCTAGCCTGGTGACAGATCTGCCATGAACACTCAATTTTCCTGCGTAGGTTGCGGCAAATGCTGCTCCGATCATCACGTCCCCCTGACCCTCGAAGAAGCCCGCCAGTGGGCGGCCGACGGCGGCAGCGTCATCGTCCTGGTGGAAGGTTTCCTCGGTAATGGCCTGGGCCTGCCCCTGCAACAACGCGAACATGCCGAACGCCGTTCGGTGGTCGTGCCCAGCGGCAACACCGAGGCGTTTGTAGCAATCACCTTTGCCGCCTACAACGCCGGCCCCTGCCGGAATCTTGACGAGGACAACCGCTGCCGTATCTATGAGCGTCGCCCGCTGGTGTGCCGCATCTACCCGATGGAGATCAATCCGCATATCCCGTTGAACCCCGCCGCCAAGGATTGCCCACCGGAGTCCTGGGAACAGGGGCCGGAACTGATCGTGGGCGGCCAGCTGATGGACCCTGAACTGGCACAGTTGATCCAGCGCTCACGTCAGGCCGACCGTGATGATGTGCAGACCAAAGAAGCGGTGTGCGCCTTGCTCGGCATTCGCACTACAGCGCTCAAGGGGGATGGGTTTACCGCTTACCTGCCGGACATGGGCGCGTTTGCCCAAGCGATCGAGTTGGCGGTGGGTCAGCCGTCCGTGGCCAATGAATGGGTGTTCCATGTGTCGGGGATGGACATCGCCGAGCAAGTGCTGGATGCCGGGGCGCAGATTGCCACCGAAGTGCCGGCCAACTATGCGTTTATCTCGTTACGCGCGGCCTAGACCAGAACTCCCGCGCCAACTGCCGTAGATCCTCCGCCAGTGCGGCCACATCGCTTGAACTGAGCTGGCTCTGCTGCCCAGCACTGACGGTGGCCTCCCCGGCATCACGGATGCCGACAATGTTGCGATTGATGTCCTCGCTCACCGTGCTCTGCTCCTCCACGGCGGTCGCAATCTGCTGGCTCATGGCGGTGATTTGCGTGACGCGCTGGCTGATGCCATCCAGTGCGGCGGCGGCCCGCTGCGCCTGTTTGACGCTGGCGTCGACATGCTCGCCACTGTGCGCCATGGCCTGCACCGCGTCCCGTGCGCCGCCTTGCAGGGTGCTGATCATGCGCTGGATTTCATCGGTCGATTGCTGAGTGCGCTGGGCCAGGCCGCGCACTTCATCGGCCACCACCGCGAACCCGCGCCCCTGCTCACCGGCCCGCGCCGCTTCGATAGCCGCGTTCAGGGCCAGCAGGTTGGTCTGCTCGGCAATCGTGCGGATCACTTCCAGCACGCTGCTGATTTCACCGCTGTGGTTTTCCAACTGGTGGATAACCTCCGTGGCCCGCGCCAGCTCCTGGGACAAGCGCAACACCGCATCACGACTTTCATCCACACGCAGGTGACCTTCACGGGTTTCGTTGCCGGCCTGGTCGGCCGCCTTGGACGCCTGCTGGGCATGGTTGGCCATTTCGGCCACGCTGGCGGCCATCTGGTGAATGGCTGCCGCCACCTGGTCGGTCCGGGTCTGCTGGCCCAGGCTGCTGGCGTGACTGTTGTCGAGGTGCTGCACCAACCGTGCAGCGTGGCCGGAGAGGCGCTGGGAGGCATCGTCTATGCGCCCTACCACTGCGCCGACCTGGGCTTCGAGCATGTGCAGGGCGAACTCGATCTGCCCGCACTCGTCGCGGCGCCCGGTGTAGATCGCCTGGCTCAGCGGGTTGTCGGCCACCCGGCGCGCGCGCTTTTGCAGTTCAGCCAAGGGCCGCAACATCAGCCGCACGCCAGCCGCCCCCACCGCACAGCCCGACACCAACGCCAGTAACTGCCAGACCGGCGCGGAGTCCGTCAGGCCCAAGCCCAAGGCCCAGGTCACCGCGCAAGTGGCGATGCCCCATGCCGACAGTTTCACGCCCATGCCAACGACCGGCCAGGACAGCCGCTTGCCCGCTCGCAAGCGCGCATACATCCGCTCCGCCACCGCGATCATGCGCGCATCCGGCTTGATACGCACCGATTGATACTCCACGGTCGCGCCCTCTCGGGTCACCGGCGTGGCATACGCGCTGACCCAATAGTGGTCACCGTTTTTGCAGCGGTTTTTCACCATGCCCATCCACGACCGGCCACTCTTGAGGGTTTGCCACATATGGGCGAATGCCTCGGCCGGCATGTCCGGATGCCGCAGGACGTTGTGCGGCGCACCCAACAGTTCGTCACGGCTGTAGCCGCTGATATCAATGAAGTCCTGGTTGGCGTAGGTAATCGCGCTGGTCAGGTCGGTGGTCGAAAGGATGTTGGCGTCGGGGGCAAAGTCCACATTCCGACCGGTGACCGGCAGATTGATCTTCATGGAGAAGCGCGCTCGTGATTGTTGGGGAGTCGGCAGGGCGTCGACTCTAAGCGCACCGAGGGGGCAAATACTGATCCAGCTCATGTTCCGCGCAATTAATTAGCCATCACGGCCGGTCCAGATGATAAGGCGCGACGATCCGCTGGTATTCGCCATTGTGCTTGAGCTGTTCAAGCGCACGATTCAGCTCGACACGCAGTGCCGTGTCGGTATTGCGCAGCGCAATCGCAACACCATTGCCTAACAGCTCAGCACAAACGGCGGGCCCCAGAAAGTCGAAATCCTGGCCGGCAGCCGTGTCGAGCAGGGCCTCGCGAATTTCCACAGTGCCCTGCAGGGTCGCATCGATATCGCCTGCCACCAGGCTGCGGACCAGCTCGTCGTTGAGCCAGAAACTCTTGATAATCACGCCTTCGCGCGCCCATTGCGAACGAACAAAGGCTTCGCGATTACTGCCCAGCAATACGCCCACTCGCTTGCCCTTGAGCGACCTTGGTGTCGGCATCAGGCCCGAGCTTCGACGGGCGACAAGGCGCGTGGTAAAGGGGTAGAGGTTGTCGGTGAAACTGACCCAACGCCGGCGCAGGGGTGTAGGGGCAATGCCCATGATTGCATCGAATTGCCGCGCTTCAAGACGTCCGAAGTTTTCGACCAGCACCTGGTCGACCCAGGTACAGCGAACATTCAACTGCTGGCAAAGGGCGTTGCCCAACTCGATATTCAAGCCGACCAACTGCCCTTGCGGGTTGCGGCTCTGGAAGGGGGGAAATTGTGCGGCAACGGCGAAGCGGATTTCGCGTCGAGGTTGATCAAGGCCTGCAACGGCATCCACCGCAAGCAACAGGACAAACGCTACACAGAGGTGTATCAGGGCCACAGGAAACGTCCTTTTCCGGAAAGAGCGCCCTCCGCTGCTCCCTGTGGAAAAACCAGGGGTGCAGCGGAAGCTGTGCAAGCTTTCAAGAAATGGTCGCGGGCCTACAAGAAGAAATAGCGACTGGAGCTGTAGGCAACATCCCGCAAATATTACAGTGGATTAATCTTAACGTTTACCCATGGAACGGCGGGTGCCCGGTGGCGCCATGCCCGGGGTCTTGGTGTGGCCATTCTTGGCACCGTTCTTGTACCAGGGCTGGGCGGCATTCTTGGCCCCGACCAGCTCACCCGGCTTGAAGGGGAATTTGAACGCCGGGATCTCGGCTTTTTCAACGCCTTCGGCGCTGGCCGGATCGACGAGGTCGGCCGCTTCAACAGGGGGTTGTGTCGGGGAAGTCATGGAAGCTCCGGAGCGTGCAAGAAATGACGCGGGGCCGGCTTGCGGGCCACGCTAGCGCGCAGTATACCTGCCCGCCTCGGATCTTTAACCACCACCTGTACGAATGGTCTGCCTTTACTGACAGCGCCGTCAGTTAGCAGTCACCTTGCTGACCGGGTTGGCAGGCTATAAAGGCCTCACACACTTCCAATCCTTTGCCCTGGCGCCTCACCCCATGCACATTCAACGCAAAACCGCCCTGATCGTGGCTGTCCTCGTAGTGTTGGCTGTTGCAGCCTGGACCTTGACCCGTCCAGCCAAAGCCAGACTGGCGGCGCCCACGGCGATTCCGGTACGGGTGGTGAGCGTGGCGCAACAGGATGTTCCGCGTTTTGTCAGCGGGATCGGTTCGGTGCTGTCACTGCACAGCGTGGTGATTCGCCCGCAGGTGGACGGCATCCTCACTAAATTGCTGGTCAAGGAAGGCCAACGGGTCAAGGCCGGCGACCTGCTGGCGACCATCGATGACCGCTCGATCCGCGCCAACCTCGACCAGGCCAAGGCGCAACTGGGCGAAAGCCAGGCGCAGTTGCAGGTGGCGCTGGTCAACCTCAAGCGCTACAAGGCATTGAGCGTCGATGACGGCGTGTCCAAGCAGACCTATGACCAGCAACAAGCGTTGGTCAACCAGCTCAAGGCCACCGCCCAGGGCAACCAGGCCGCCATCGATTCGGCCCAGGTGCAACTTTCCTACACCCAGATTCGCTCACCGGTCAGCGGCCGCGTGGGTATTCGCACCGTGGATGAAGGCAATTTCCTGCGCACAGCCGATACCCAGGGCCTGTTTTCCGTGACCCAGATCGACCCGATTGCCGTCGAGTTCTCCCTGCCGCAACAGATGCTGCCCACCCTGCAAGGCCTGATCGCGGCGCCCACCCCGGCCAGCGTCGACGCCTACCTGGGCGCCGATACCGACGGCCAGACCGGCGATTTGCTCGGCGAAGGCCATTTGAGCCTGATCGACAACCAGATCAGCTCCACCACCGGCACCCTGCGCGCCAAGGCCGAGTTCAACAACGCTTCACAGCGCCTGTGGCCGGGGCAACTGGTGACCATCAAGATCCAGACCGCCCTCGACAAAAACGCCTTGGTCGTTCCACCGACCGTGGTGCAGCGCGGCCTGGATTCGCACTTCGTGTACCGGGTCAACGGCGACAAGGTCGAGGTGGTGCCGGTGCAGGTGACGTACCAGGACAGCGACCTCAATATCATCAAGGGCGTGCAGGCCGGGGATGTGCTGGTCAGTGACGGCCAGTCGCGGCTCAAGGCCGGCGCGCAGGTTGAGGTACTCAAGGACCCGCCGCAGGTCATCCAGACCGTCGATGCCAAGGTGCAGCCATGAGCCGTTCGCCGTCAGCCTGGTGTGTCGACCACCCGGTCGCCACCCTGCTGCTGACCTTCGCCCTGGTGCTGCTCGGGCTGATTGCCTTCCCGCGCCTGGCCATCGCCCCACTGCCTGAAGCGGAGTTTCCGACCATCCAGGTGACCGCCACCCTGCCCGGCGCCAGCCCGGACACCATGGCCTCGTCCGTGGCCACGCCATTGGAGGTGCAATTCAGCGCCATCCCCGGCATGACCCAGATGACCTCCAGCAGTGCCTTGGGCTCCAGCCTGCTGACCCTGCAATTCACCCTGGACAAGAGCATCGACACCGCCGCCCAGGAAGTGCAGGCGGCGATCAACACCGCGTCCGGCAAGCTGCCCAGCGATATGCCGAGCCTGCCGACCTGGAAAAAGGTCAACCCGGCGGACAGCCCGGTACTGATCCTCAGCGTCAGTTCCAACAGCATGCCCAGCACCGAGCTGAGCGACTACGTGGAAACCCTGTTGGCCCGACAGATCAGCCAGATCGACGGCGTTGGCCAGATCAACATCACCGGCCAGCAACGCCCGGCGATCCGCGTGCAGGCGTCGCCGGACAAACTCGCCGCCATCGGCCTGACCCTCGCCGATATCCGCCTGGCTATCCAGCAATCGAGCCTCAACCTGGCCAAGGGCGCGATCTACGGCGAGAACAGCGTGTCGACCCTGTCGACCAACGACCAGTTGTTCCACCCGGAGGACTACGCGCAGTTGATCGTGTCCTACAAGGACGGCGCACCGGTTCAACTGCGCGATATCGCCAAAGTCATCAATGGCTCGGAAAACGCCTACGTGCAGGCCTGGTCCGGCGACACGCCTGGGGTCAACCTGGTGATTTCGCGCCAGCCGGGCGCAAACATCGTCGAGACCGTCGACCGTATCCAGGCCGAGCTGCCGCGCCTGCAAGCCATGCTGCCGGCGTCGGTGCAGGTCAGCGTGTTGACCGACCGCACCAAGACCATCCGCGCCTCCTTGCACGAAGTGGAAGTCACCTTGCTGATCGCCATCCTGCTGGTGGTGGCGGTGATGGCGCTGTTCCTGCGCCAGTTGTCGGCGACGCTGATTGTGTCCAGTGTGCTGGGCGTGTCGCTGGTCGCCAGTTTTGCGCTGATGTACCTGATGGGCTTCAGCCTGAACAACCTCACACTGGTGGCAATCGTGATTGCCGTGGGCTTTGTGGTGGACGATGCGATCGTGGTGGTGGAGAACATCCACCGTCATCTGGAGGCGGGCCTCGACAAGCGCGAAGCGGCGATCAAGGGCGCCGGTGAAATCGGCTTTACTGTGGTGTCCATCAGCTTCTCGCTGGTGGCGGCATTCATTCCGCTGCTGTTCATGGGCGGTGTGGTCGGACGGCTGTTCAAGGAATTCGCGCTGACAGCCACCTCGACCATCCTGATTTCGGTGGTGGTATCACTGACCCTGGCGCCGACCCTCGCCGCGCTGTTCATGCGCGCGCCCACCCATCACGCCCACGACAAACCAGGTTTCAGCGAGCGCCTGTTGGCCGGCTATGCGCGCAACCTGCGCCGCGCCCTGGCCCATCAACGCACCATGGCAGCGATCTTTGTGATAACCCTGGCCCTGGCCGTGGTCGGCTATGTGTTTATCCCCAAGGGTTTCTTCCCGGTGCAGGACACCGGCTTTGTACTCGGCACCAGTGAAGCGGCGGCCGACGTGTCGTACCCGGACATGGTCGCCAAGCACAAGGCCCTGGCCGAGATCGTCAAGGCCGACCCGGCGGTGCAAGCGTTCTCGCATTCAGTGGGGGTGACCGGCAGCAACCAGACCATTGCCAACGGGCGTTTCTGGATCGCCTTGAAGGATCGCGGTGATCGCGATGTGTCCGCCAGCCAGTTCATTGATCGCATCCGCCCGAAACTGGCCAAGGTGCCCGGCATCGTGCTGTACCTGCGTGCCGGTCAGGACATCAACTTGAGTTCCGGCCCCAGCCGCGCCCAGTACCAATACGTGCTCAAGAGTAATGACGGCGCGACGCTGAATACCTGGACCCAGCGCCTCACCGAAAAACTGCGCGCCAACCCGGCCTTTCGCGACCTGTCCAACGACCTGCAACTGGGCGGCAGCATCACCCACATCAGCATCGACCGTCAGGCCGCCGCACGCTTTGGCCTGACCGCCACCGATGTGGACCAGGCGCTGTACGACGCCTTCGGCCAACGCCAGATCAACGAGTTCCAGACCGAAATCAACCAGTACCAGGTGGTGCTGGAACTGGACACGCAACAACGCGGCAAGGCCGAAAGCCTGAACTATTTCTACCTGCGCTCGCCGCTGACCAACGAGATGGTGCCGCTGTCGGCGCTGGCCAAAGTCGATCCACCGACGGTGGGGCCGCTTTCCATCAGCCATGACGGCATGTTCCCGGCCGCCAACCTGTCGTTCAACCTGGCGCCGGGCGTGGCGCTGGGCGATGCGGTGATCATGCTCAACCAGGCCAAGAATGAAATCGGCATGCCAACTACCATCATCGGCAACTTCCAGGGCGCGGCCCAGGCGTTCCAGAGCTCCCTGGCCAGCCAACCGTGGCTGATCCTGGCGGCGCTGGTGGCGGTCTACATCATCCTCGGCGTGTTGTACGAGAGTTTCGTGCACCCGCTGACGATCATCTCGACCTTGCCATCCGCCGGGTTGGGCGCACTGATCATGCTGTCACTGATGGGCCAGGACTTTTCGATCATGGCCTTGATCGGCCTGGTGCTATTGATCGGTATCGTGAAGAAGAACGGCATCCTGATGATCGACTTCGCCCTTGACGCCCAGCGCGTGCGCGGGCTGGCGCCTGAAGAAGCGATCTACGAAGCCTGCGTCACGCGGTTCCGGCCGATCATCATGACCACCCTCGCCGCCCTGCTCGGCGCGGTGCCGCTGATGCTCGGCGCCGGCCCCGGTGCGGAAATGCGCCAGCCGCTGGGGATCGCGGTGGTCGGCGGCTTGCTGGTGAGCCAGGCGCTGACGCTGTTCACCACGCCGGTCATATACTTGTACCTCGAGAAGTTTTTCCACCGGCCCATACCAACCCCTGCGTTGGCGACCACAGATTGAGGCCCGGCCCTGGAGCAAAAGACTCATGCGCGTCCTGATTATTGAAGATGAAGAGAAAACTGCGGACTACCTGCATCGCGGTCTGACCGAGCAAGGCTATACGGTCGATGTCGCCCGCGAAGGTGTCGAGGGTCTGCACCTGGCGCTGGAGAACGACTATGCGGTGATCGTGCTCGACGTGATGCTGCCCGGCCTCGATGGCTTCGGCGTGTTGCGCGCCTTGCGTGCACGCAAACAGACGCCGGTGATCATGCTGACCGCTCGCGAGCGCGTGGAAGACCGCATTCGCGGCCTGCGCGAAGGCGCCGACGATTACCTGGGCAAGCCGTTTTCCTTCCTGGAACTGGTGGCACGCCTGCAAGCCCTGACCCGCCGCAGCGGCGGGCACGAGCCGGTGCAGGTGACGGTCGCTGACCTGTGGATCGACCTGATCAGCCGCAAGGCCAGCCGCAACGGCCAGCGCCTGGACCTGACCGCCAAGGAGTTCTCGCTGCTCAGCGTATTGGCGCGACGCCAGGGCGAAATCCTTTCCAAGACGGCGATTGCGGAAATGGTCTGGGACATCAATTTCGACAGCGACGCCAATGTAGTGGAAGTCGCGATCAAGCGCCTGCGCGCCAAGCTCGACGGGCCGTTCGACACCAAGCTGCTGCACACCATCCGGGGCATGGGGTATGTGCTGGAGAGTCGCAATGTCGGCTAACTCCATTGCCTTGCGCCTGAGCGGCATGTTCAGCCTGGTGGCGTTGCTGATCTTCCTGTTGATTGGCGGCGCGCTCTATCAACAGGTGGACCGCAGCCTTGGGCTGCTGCCAGGCGCCGAGCTGGATGCGCGCTACAGCGTGCTCGAATCGTCGGTGAACCGCTTCGGTACGCCGGACCATTGGGTGAAGATCAAGGCCAAGCTCAAGCTGCTGGGTGAGGAAGACAAACGCATCCGCTTCTGGGTGGTGAGCAGCGACCCGAACTACGAGTATGGCAACCCCGATGCGCAGATCCGCGCTTTCGCCGAAGGGCGCACAGGCAAGCGCGACTTGCACCTGGCGGGCTACAAGCACCCGTTCAAGGTGTTGGTGAGTCAGTTCCCGGCCAAGGACCAGCGCCCGCCGCTGCGCTTTATGATCGCCATCGACACCGAGAACTTCCGCGCCACCCAGCATCATTTGCTGGTGGCATTGATCAGCCTGGCCCTGGTAGGCGTGGTGCTGGCGTCGTTGCTGGGGTTCTGGGTGGCGCGCATCGGCCTCAAACCGCTGGGCAAACTCTCGGACGAGGCGCAGAAACTCGCGCCACCGAAGCTCTCCGGGCGCCTGCAACTGTCGCCGTTGCCGCCGGAGTTGAGTCAGTTCGTCAACTCGTTCAACTCCACCCTGGACCGCGTCGAGCAAGCCTATTCGCGCCTGGAGTCGTTCAACGCCGATGTGGCCCATGAACTGCGTTCGCCGCTGACCAACCTGATCGGCCAGACCCAGGTGGCGCTGACCCGTGGGCGCTCGGCCGAGCATTATTTCGAAGTGCTGCAATCGAACCTCGAAGAGCTGGAGCGCCTGCGCTCGATCATCAACGACATGCTGTTCCTCGCCAGCGCCGACCAGGGCAGCAAGGCTACCAAGCTGATCGAAAGCTCCCTGGCTGACGAGGTGGCCACCACTCTCGACTACCTGGACTTCATCCTCGAAGACGCCCAGGTCCAGGTGCAGGTCCACGGGGATGCCGTGGTGCAGATCGAGAAAGCCCACCTGCGCCGCGCACTGATCAACCTGCTGAGCAATGCGGTGCAACACACCGCGCCCGGGCAGGTCATCGCAGTGAACATAGAGGTGCAGGAACATCAGGTCTCGATTGGTGTGACCAACCCCGGCGAAGTGATTGCCAGCGAGCACCTGCCGCGTCTGTTCGAACGCTTTTATCGGGTGGACGCGTCGCGCAGCAACAGCGGGGCCAATCACGGGTTGGGCCTGGCTATCGTCAAGGCGATTGCGTTGATGCATGGCGGCGATGTGTTCGTGCGCAGTGACGGCAGTGGGAATACCTTTGGTATTAGCCTGCCGGTCTAGCACCATGACTGTTGCGATTTGGGCAACAGTCATTATCTTGTTACACTCTGTATCGCACCGCTCACCTGCGTTAATTTGACGCATCGATGAGCGCGACGGCAAAGACAGCTTTCCCGCTTACCCGCATTTCCCTCGACTTATTTCCAGGGCTCTACACTGGGAATCTGTCTTAAAGCCGCTGACGTTCAGCGGCTTTTTTTTGCCGTCAAAAAAGGCCAGGCACCCCCAACGACACTGGCCGTTTCCGATTGACCAAAGGAGCTCCACCGGTGAAGAACTCGCTGACGTTCACCCCGTTATTCCTCGCAATAGCCGCAACGATTCCCCCCCTTGCCCACGCGGCAGATACTACCCCCGCCGACGGTTTCGTCGAAGGCGCCCACCTCACTATCAACACCCGCAACTACTACATGAACCGCGACCGGCGCGATATTCACACCGATGACAGCAAGGAGTGGGGCCAGGGTTTCATCGGTATCTTCGAATCCGGCTACACCCAGGGCACCGTCGGCTTCGGCCTGGACGCCCATGCCATGCTCGGCCTCAAGCTCGACGGCGGTGGCGGCACCGATGGTTCCAGCATCCTTCCGTATGGTGGTGGCAACGGCAAGGCACCCGGCTCGTTCTCCACCGCGGGTGGCACCTTGAAAATGCGCGCATTCGATACCGAGCTGAAGGCCGGCGACCTGTTCCTCAATAACCCGGTGATCGCCGGCGGCGCGACACGCATGCTGCCGCAGACCTTCCGTGGCGTGAGCCTGACCAACCACAGTCTCGACGGCTGGATGTTCGAAGGCGGCCAGGCCAGTTTCACCAAGCTCTACAACCAGAGCGGCCATCGCCGCATCGGCACCAGCTACGGCGCGCTGCCCAACACGGCGGACAGCCAGCACATGAACTGGGCCGGCGTATCGTTCAGCGGCATCGCCGGGCTGACCAGCAACCTCTACGCGTCGGAACTCAAGGACGTGTGGAACCAGTACTACTACGACCTGGACTACACCTACGCACTGAATGACCTGGTCAGCCTCAACCCTGGCCTGCACTACTACCACACCCAGGACACCGGCCAGTCGCTGCTCGGAGCCATCGACAACAACACCTACAGCCTGCATTTCACCGTGGGCGTGGGCAACCACAGCGTCACCGCCACCTACCAGCGGGTCAACGGCAACACGCCATTCGACTACATCGCCCAGGGCGACAGCATCTACCTGGACAACTCCCAGCAGTACTCCGACTTCAACGGCCCCAACGAACGCTCATGGAAGCTCAAGTACGCCTATGACTTCGTCGGCCTCGGCATGCCGGGCCTGACCTCGGCGGTGTCCTACATCAGCGGCAAGACCGACCTGACCAAGGTTGATCCGCAAAGCCGTGGCTACAGCGCCTGGTACAGCGCCGATGGCAAAGATGCCAAGCACTGGGAACGCGACATCGACGTGAAATACGTGGTGCAGGGCGGCAAGGCCAAGGACTTGGCGGTGCGCCTGCAATGGGCGACCAACCGCGGTGGCAATGGCTACGCGGCGGTGGATCGGGATGTGGACGAGTACCGCGTGATCGTCGACTATCCGATCAACGTGTTCTGAGGGGTGATTTTTTCTTTTTAACCAAGTATTTAATTTTCATCGGGTAGAACTAAACTGCCAGCATCCTCACCGCTGAAGTCTGCCCGATGAGTCCACGCCCTGTTCGTACCTCACCCGCACACCCTGAGTTGTTACTGATCCTGGGCAGCGGGCTCAGCGTCGCCCTGATTGTGATCATTGTCGCGGTGCTGTTGATGCGCGAACACGCCAGCACGCTCGAAGCGGCCAAGCGGTCTACCACCAACATCGCCCAATTGATCAATGCCGACGTGCTGCGTAACGTCGAACTGTATGACATGGCGCTCAACGGTCTGATTGCGGCCACGCAACGCGAAGACCTGTCCCAGGTTGCCGCCAATATCCAGCACCTGGTGCAGTTTGATTTGTCCACGGCGGCGCCTTTCAAAGGCGAGGTCCTGCTGCTGGACACCACCGGTACGGTTATCGCCGACTCCTCCACGCTGCGGCCCACGCCGCGTAATTTTGCCAGCCGCGATTATTTCCAGGTGCATGCCAAGGACGCCAACGCCGGCTTGTTTATCAGTCGGCCGTTCAAGGTCCGTTGCGACTGCGACCAGGTCTGGCGCATGGCATTCAGTCGACGTGTGTCGGGCCCCAAGGGAGAGTTTGCCGGGGTGGCGGTTGCGACCATGCGCCTGGCGTATTTCGATCAGCTCTTCAACACCCTGACCATCGGCAACGGCAGCAGCGTCAACCTGCTGAGCAGGAATGGCATTCTCCTGGCCCAGCAGCCGCTGCTCGAACGCGACATGATCGACAAGGACCTCAGTGACCGGCCCAACTTCAAGCGAATACTGCGTGACGGAAGCGGCAGCTTTCAGGCGATCTCTGCCATCAGTGGCAAAGAGCGCCTGTATACCTTTACCAATGTCGGTGAACTGCCGCTGATCGTGGTCGTGGCGCTGTCCAGCGAGGACGTATTCGCGCCCTGGAGTCGCGTGGCACTGCTGACCAGTAGTGCAACCGGAGTGCTCTGTGCCGGTTTGTTGTGGCTGACCTGGATGCTACGCCGGGAACTGCGACGGCGGCGGCGCGCTGAACGGGTACTGTCAGAACTGGCAGCCACCGATGCGTTGACGGGCCTGGCCAACCGCCGCGTGCTGGACGAACGCCTGCGCCTGGAGTGGGACCGCGCCCAACGCTCGACCGAGCCGCTCACGGTGCTGATGATCGATGTGGACCACTTCAAGGCGTTCAACGACCGTCATGGTCATCATGGCGGCGATGAGGCACTACGTAACGTGGCCCAAGTGATCGGTACCAACATCCGCCGCCCGGCCGACTTGGCGGCACGCTATGGCGGTGAAGAGTTTGCGGTGGTGTTGCCGTTGACCGATGCCAAGGGTGCCTGGGTGATCGCCGAGCATATCCGCAGCGGCGTCGAGCACTTGCCGCGGGTGGCCGGGGACGAGCAGCCGATTACGGTGAGTATTGGCATGAGTACGTGGGACAAGCGCAGTCGCCAGTCGCTGGAGGCATTGCTGTTGAGTGCGGACCAGGCGCTGTATGAGGCCAAGCACAGCGGAAGAAACCGCATTGCCGATTCAGCAACCCTCTGAATAGTGAAGCGGATCTAATGTGGGAGGTGGCTTGCCCCCTCCCACACTTGAACAGTGGCAGAGTCAGAAAAAGTGGGTATAAAAAAAGGCCACCCGAAGGCAGCCTTTCAAAACTAAAGAAAGAGAGTTGTTACTTACACCGCCGCAACGGGACGCATGTAAGAGATCGGTGCGGTGCTGGCATCTTCGAAGGTCACGACTTCCCAAGCGTCTGTCTGCTCAATCAACTTGCGCAGCAGCTGGTTGTTAAGGGCGTGGCCCGACTTGAAGCCTTTGAACTCGCCTATCAGGCTATTGCCCAGCAGGTAGAGGTCACCGATTGCATCGAGGATCTTGTGCTTCACGAATTCGTCTTCGTAGCGAAGGCCGTCTTCGTTCAGTACACCATCCGCGTCGACCACAATGGCGTTTTCAACGCTGCCGCCGAGTGCGAGGTTGTGCTTGCGCAGGTACTCGATGTCACTCATGAAACCAAAGGTACGGGCGCGGCTGACTTCTTTTACGAACGAAGTGCTGGAAAAATCCACGCTTGCACTTTGGGTGCGGTCACGGAATACCGGGTGATCGAAATCGATCTCAAAGCTCACTTTAAAGCCTTCGAACGGGACGAAGGTGGCGCGCTTGTCGCCGTCTTCTACTGTCACTTCCCGCAGAATGCGAATGAACTTCTTGGCTGCGTCCTGTTCTTCCAGGCCGGCAGATTGAATCAAGAATACGAAGGGTCCAGCGCTGCCATCCATGATCGGGACTTCGGACGCGGAGAGCTCGACGTAGGCGTTATCGATGCCCAAACCGGCCATGGCCGAGAGCAAGTGCTCCACCGTGTCCACCTTGACGTCACCGTTGACCAATGTGGTCGACATCGTGGTTTCGCCAACGTTTTCCGCGCGAGCAGGAATCTGCACCACAGGGTCCAGGTCGGCACGCACAAACACGATGCCGGTGTCGACAGGTGCAGGCTTGAGGGTCAGGTATACCTTCTCCCCGGAGTGCAGACCTACACCTGTGGCACGAATAATATTCTTCAGGGTGCGTTGTTTAATCATGGCTTGGACCGCTTCAGCGCAAATTGCGAACTGGTATCAACAAAGGCTGGCGATAATAGCAGACCAGACCTTTGCTGAACACCAATCACCTTCATAGCCCTGATACATTCCATCAATCGGCCTGACGACGCAGGAATGCCGGGATGTCCAGGTAGTCCAGATCATCTTGCGGATTCGGGCTACGGGACGCCGCAGCACCGGCCTGAGCCTGGTTGCGCATCACGGTCGGACGATCCAGGTCACGGTAGTTCACCGACGGCAGTTCCTGGCGCGAAGGCGCTGGAGCAGCAGCCGCCTGGCTGGCGTGGCTGGCCTGGCTGTTGTGCAGGGTGTTGTCGATGACCTTCACAGGCTTCTCGATTTTCGCGCCCAGGCCGGTCGCAACCACGGTCACGTGCAGCTCGTCGCGCATGTCCGGATCGATAACGGTACCGACCTTGACCATGGCGTGCTCGGAAGCGAAGGCTTCGATGATGCTACCCACGTCGGAGTACTCACCCAGGGACAGGTCAGGACCGGCGGTGATGTTCACCAGGATGCCGCGTGCACCTTGCAGGTTCACGTCTTCCAGCAGCGGGTTGCGGATGGCCGCTTCAGTGGCTTCACGTGCACGGTTCGGACCGCTGGCGCAGCCAGTGCCCATCATCGCCATGCCCATTTCGCTCATCACGGTACGGACGTCGGCAAAGTCGACGTTGATCATGCCTGGGCGCTTGATGATGTCGGAGATACCGCGAACGGCACCGGCCAGTACATCGTCAGCCTTGGCGAATGCGGACAGCAGGCTCGCGTCCTTGCCCAGGATGGTCAGCAGCTTCTCGTTGGGGATGGTGATCAACGAGTCGACGCTTTCAGACAGCAGACGGATGCCTTCGTCGGCGATCTGCATGCGCTTGCGACCTTCGAACGGGAACGGACGGGTCACCACAGCGACCGTCAGAATGCCCATTTCCTTGGCCACTTCGGCAATGATCGGCGCAGCACCGGTACCGGTACCGCCGCCCATGCCGGTGGTGATGAACACCATGTTGGTGCCTTGCAGCACTTCAGCGATACGCTCGCGGTCTTCCAGCGCGGCTTGACGGCCGACTTCCGGGTTGGCGCCAGCGCCGAGGCCCTTGGTCACCGCAGTGCCCAATTGCAGGATGGTCCGCGCGCCGATGCTTTTCAGCGCCTGGGCATCAGTGTTGGCGCAAATGAATTCAACGCCTTCAATGTTGCTCTTGACCATATGGTTGACAGCGTTGCCGCCGCCACCGCCGACACCGATCACTTTGATGACCGGGCTTGCGGGGATGTTGTCTACGAGTTCGAACATGTTCCCTCTCCTTTCATTTCTCTAGTTTTTTCGCCTACTGCTTACAACGGTGTTGCGGTGTCGCGGTAAATCGTTAGAAGTTGCCCTTGACCCATGCCTGCAACCGCTCGAACAACGGCGCCTTGGCCTCGTCGTCGCTGCGGTAACTGTCACGGTTGCTCGGGCCCGACAGGGAAATGCCGTCGGTCTGCTTTTGCAGCCCGTACAACAGCAAGCCCACGCCGGTGGAATAAATCGGGTTGCGTACCACGTCGCCCAGCCCCTTCACGCCATGGGGCACGCCCAGGCGGACCGGCATGTGGAAAATTTCCTCGGCCAGCTCGACCGCGCCTTCCATCTTCGAGGTACCACCGGTCAGCACGATGCCGGCCGGGATCAAATCTTCGTAGCCGCTGCGGCGCAGTTCAGCCTGGATCAGGGTGAACAGCTCGTCGTAGCGTGGCTCGACCACTTCGGCCAGGGCCTGGCGCGACAGTTCGCGCGGTGGACGATCACCCACGCTCGGCACCTTGATGGTCTCGCCGGCACCGGCCAGCTTGGCCAGGGCGCAGGCGTAGCGGATCTTGATTTCTTCGGCGTACTGGGTCGGTGTACGCAGCGCCATGGCGATGTCGTTGGTCACCTGGTCACCGGCAATCGGGATCACGGCGGTGTGACGGATCGCACCCTCGGTGAAGATCGCGATGTCGGTGGTGCCGCCGCCGATGTCGACCAGGCACACACCCAGTTCTTTTTCGTCGTCGGTCAGAACCGAGTAGGCCGAAGCCAACTGCTCGAGAATGATGTCGTCGATTTCCAGGCCGCAGCGACGCACGCATTTTTCAATATTCTGTGCGGCGTTGACGGCACAGGTCACCACGTGGACCTTGGCTTCCAGGCGTACGCCCGACATGCCCAGGGGCTCACGTACGCCTTCCTGGTTGTCGATCACGTAGTCCTGCGGCAGGGTGTGCAACACCCGCTGGTCAGCCGGGATCGCCACGGCCTGGGCAGCGTCGAGCACGCGCTCGAGGTCGGCCGAGCTGACTTCGCGGTCACGGATCGCCACGATGCCGTGGGAGTTCAGGCTGCGGATATGGTTGCCCGCCACGCCGACGAACGCCGAGTGGATCCGGCAACCGGCCATCAGCTGCGCTTCTTCGATGGCGCGCTGGATCGATTGCACGGTGGACTCGATGTTCACCACCACGCCCTTCTTCAGGCCCCGGGACGGATGCGTGCCAATACCGACGATTTCGATGACACCGTCTTCCCCGACCTCGCCCACCAGCGCCACCACCTTGGAGGTGCCGATATCGAGACCGACGATCATTTTGCCGCTTTGCACGTTTGCCATGGGTCCTGCCTCTTCTTAATTCTTCGCGACAGCGGGTTGCGCTGCCGTGGGCGCTGCCGGTTCACGCCAGCCGACGGCAAGGCCGTTGGCGTAACGCAGGTCGACGCTCGCAATGTTCGTAATCTGTTCTTTCAAGGTCTTGTCGTAGATGGCAATGAAGCGGCGCATCTTTTCCACCAAGCGGTCGCGTCCCAGCAACAACTGGATGCCCGGGCCGGAACTGCCTGCCCCGGTCGTCAAAAACCAGCTGCCCCGTTCACGCAGTTCCAGGCGTGCAATGGAGAAGCCCAGTGGCCGCAGCATCTGGCTCAAGGCCTGGTACTGCTGCATCACTTGCTGCTGAGCCCGCTGCGGCCCGAACAGCTGCGGCAGGTGCTCGTAGTTGGCCAGCTCACGCGGGGTGAACGCCTGGCCCTGGTTGTTCAACAGCGCTTCGTCACCCCAACGGGCCACGGGCAGTTGTTCTTCCAGGCGGATCGTCACCTGGTCCGGCCATACGCGGCGGACTTCGGCGTGGGCGATCCACGGCATCTGTTCCAGCTCCGAGCGCATGCCGGCCAGGTCGATGGTAAAGAAGCTCGCCGCCAGGTACGGGCTGATGCGCTGCTGTACTGCTTGCTGGCTGATGTAGCTCAAGTCGCCCTGCACGCTGATCTTGGTGATCGGCCGGTCGGCATACGGCAACAGACGCTGCGCGCCTTCGTAGGTTCCGAAGCCCAGCACCACCAGCAATACCGGCCAGTACAACGCCTTGAGGAAACCAAAGTTGGCTTTCGGCAGGCGCGCCGACATCGGCTCTTTAGCCACCATTCGGCTGGCACCCCGTGGCACCGGCTTGCGGCTCGGTGCTTGAGGGGGCTGATGACGAAGCGATGCGCCTTTCATGTCCTTAGCCTCGTGGCTCAATGCTTGCGGCCAGGATCGCCAGCACCAGTTGCTGGAAATCCAGGCCCGCAGCGCGAGCGGCCATAGGTACCAGGCTGTGGTCGGTCATGCCCGGTGCGGTGTTGACTTCCAGGAACCAGAAATTCCCTTGGTCATCCTGCATCACGTCCGCCCGCGCCCAACCGGCGATACCCAGCGCCTCACAGGCTTTCGCCGTGAGGTCCATCAATTCCTGTTCCTTGGCTGCGTCAAGGCCGCACGGGATCCGGTACTGGGTATCGGAAGCCAGGTACTTGGCGTCGTAGTCGTAAAAGGTGTGGGGCGTGCCCAATGCGATGGGCGGCAATACCTGGCCACGCAGGGTGGCGATGGTGTACTCGGGACCCTGGATCCACTGTTCCACCAACACTTGCGAATCGTAGGTACTTGCCGCTTTCCATGCGTCGATCAATTCGGCGGCCGAGTTCACTTTGGCCATGCCGATACTGGAGCCTTCATGGGCAGGTTTGACGATCAAAGGCAGGCCCAGTTCCTTGGCTGCAGAAATACAATCGTCTTCGCTGCACAGCACACTGTGACGCGGGGTCGGAATGCCCAGGC
Source organism: Pseudomonas sp. DR208 (assembly GCF_019823005.1). Lineage (NCBI taxonomy): Bacteria > Pseudomonadati > Pseudomonadota > Gammaproteobacteria > Pseudomonadales > Pseudomonadaceae > Pseudomonas > Pseudomonas sp. DR208. The sequence continues at coordinate 1,301,238 of NZ_CP081944.1, read as the reverse complement.
TGTGCCACACCTGCTTGGTGCGCAACTTGTCCATCGCCAGCGCGGAAGCGAGGATGCCGCTGCCCGTGTAAGGGATGCCGGCACACTCCAGCAGGCCTTGCATGCTGCCGTCTTCACCGCCACGGCCATGCAGGATGATGAAGGCGCGGTCGATCTTCTCGGCCTGCAGGCGGGCGAGGAAGTCATCGCCCACGTCGATACCGAAGGCGTTCACGCCGGCACTTTGCAAGGCTTCGAGCACGGCGTTGCCGGACTTGAGCGACACTTCGCGCTCGGCGCTCTTGCCGCCGAACAATACGGCTACGCGACCGAAGTCGGCAGGCGTGATCGTGGAAAACAGGGAGGCGTAGTCAGTGATCATTTCGCCGCTCCCTTTTTTGCCGCAAACAGCGGGCTCGCCAGCAATTTCGGCGCAAGGCCACCAATGTCACCGGCGCCCTGGCACAGCAGGATGTCGCCGGCACGCAGCAGCGGCTTGACGATTGGCGCCAGGTCTACGCCACGTTCGATGTAGATGGGGTCCAACTGGCCGCGCTGACGGATGCTGTTGCACAGCTTGCGGCTGTCGGCGCCCGGGATCGGCTCTTCGCCGGCCGGGTAGACTTCCATCAACAGCAGCACGTTGGCATCAGCCAGTACATTGACGAAATCGTCGTACAGGTCGCGGGTACGGCTGTAGCGGTGCGGCTGGTACACCATCACCAGGCGACGCTCCGGCCAGCCACCACGCACGGCCTTGATCACTGCGGCGACTTCGGTCGGGTGGTGACCGTAGTCGTCCACCAGCATCACGTCACCGCCCTCTACCGGCAACTGGCCGTAGACCTGGAAGCGACGGCCCACGCCGGCAAAGCGCGACAGGCCTTCGACGATGGCTTCATCGCTGACGCCCTCGTCGGTGGCGATGCAAATGGTCGCCAGGGAATTGAGTACGTTGTGGTTGCCCGGCATGTTCACCGAGACATCCAATGGCTCACGGTCCGGACGCAGCACGGTGAAGAAGGTTTGCATGCCTTCCTGGCGCACATTGATGGCGCGCACGTCGGCGTCTTCGCTGAAGCCGTAGGTCACGGTCGGACGCTTGACCAGCGGCAGGATTTCGCGCACCACCGGATCGTCCAGGCACACCACCGCCAGACCGTAGAACGGCAGGTTGTGCAGGAACTCGACGAAGGTTTTCTTAAGTTTGTTGAAGTCACCGTCGTAGGTCGCCATATGGTCGGCGTCGATGTTGGTGACCACAGCCACCAGCGGTTGCAAATGCAGGAAGCTCGCATCGCTTTCATCGGCTTCGGCGATCAGGTAACGACTGGTGCCGAGCTGGGCATTGGTGCCAGCGGCATTCAGGCGGCCACCAATGACAAACGTCGGGTCCAGGCCTCCGGCGGCGAACACCGAGGCAATCAGGCTGGTAGTAGTGGTTTTGCCATGGGTGCCGGCGACGGCGATGCCGTGGCGATAGCGCATCAGCTCGGCCAGCATCTCGGCGCGAGGCACCACGGGAATGCGGCGCTCAAGGGCGGTGGCCACTTCCGGGTTGGAGGTGTTCACGGCGCTGGACACCACCAGCACATCGGCCTCGGCGGCGTTCTCGGCACGGTGGCCGATAAAGATCTGCGCGCCGAACGACTTCAGGCGGTCGGTGACCGGCGACTCTTTCAAGTCGGAGCCGGACACCTGGTAGCCCAGGTTCAGCAGTACTTCGGCAATGCCGCACATGCCCACGCCGCCGATACCGACGAAGTGGATGCGACGGATGCGGCGCATTTCCGGTTGCGGCATGGCTTTCTGATTCTCAACCATGGGCCACCTCCAGGCAGATATCGACCACGGTGCGGGTTGCGTCAGGTTTGGCCAGGCGGCTTGCGGTGCTCGCCATGCTGTTGAGTCGTTCCGGTTGCATCAATACCTCGGTCAGGCGTGCGGCCAAGTCGGCGGCGCCAGTCGTTCTTTGCGGCAGCAGGAAGGCAGCGCCCTCCCCGGCCAAATATTCAGCGTTGCGGGTCTGGTGATCGTCGATCGCGTGGGGCAAAGGCACCAGCAACGACGGCAGACCGGCGGCGGCCAGTTCACTGACGGTCAGCGCACCGGAGCGGCAGACCACCAGGTCGGCCCAGCCATAGGCATGGGCCATGTCTTTGATGAAGGGCTGTACATTCGCCTCCACACCGGCCTCGCGATAGCGCGTGGCGGTGACTTCACCATGATCTTTGCCCGCCTGGTGGAAAATCTCAGGGCGCAACTCCACAGGAAGTTGCGCCAGGGCTTGCGGCAGCAATTTGTTCAAAGGCTCGGAGCCCAGGCTGCCGCCCATGACCAGCAGGTGCGCCTTGCGCCCGGCCAAGGCTTCACGGGCGATGCCCATGAACAGTTCGGTGCGCACCGGGTTGCCAGTGGTGCGCAGCTTGTCCGATGCACCAAAGGTCTTCGGAAAGGCCTCGCACACCCGCGCCGCCAAGGGCACCAGCAGGCGGTTGGCGGTGCCGGCGACGGCGTTCTGTTCGTGCACAATCACCGGCACACCGGCGAGCCTGGCCGCGACGCCACCAGGGCCGGTCACATAGCCACCAAAACCGAGCACACACACCGGCTTCAGTTCACGAATGATCTTGCGCGCCTGCCACACCGCCTTGAGCAACACGAACGGCGCCTTGAGCAGGGACAACTTGCCCTTGCCGCGCAGGCCGGTGACGTTGATCAGGTGCAGCGGCAAGCCGGCATTCGGCACCAATTCGTTTTCGATACCGCGCGGCGTGCCCAACCAGTGCACGGTGTAGCCACGGTTCTGGAATTCCCGCGCGCAGGCCAGGGCCGGGAACACGTGGCCCCCGGTGCCGCCCGCCATGATCAGCACGTTAGCGCCCATGGGTGGGCTCCTCGGCGAAATCGCTTTCGCTGAATTCCATCTCTTCGCTGCCCAGGTGGGTTCGACTCTCCCACTCGATGCGCAGCAACAAGCCCAGGCACGCGCAGCAGATCACCAACGAACTGCCGCCATAACTGAGGAACGGCAAGGTCAGGCCCTTGGTCGGCAACAGGCCGACGTTCACACCGATATTGATCAGGAACTGGCCGATCCACAGGAACGACAAGCCGTACGCCACATAGGCGGCGAAATACTGTTTGGCCTTCTCGGCCCACAGGCCGATGTACATGCCGCGTACACACACGAACACGAACAGCGCGACGGTGCATAGCGAACCCACCACACCGAGCTCTTCGGCCAGTACCGAGAACACGAAGTCGGTGTGCGCTTCCGGCAGGTAGAATTGCTTCTGCACACTGTTGCCCAGGCCCACGCCCAACCACTCGCCGCGACCGAAGGCGATCAGCGCCTGGGTCAACTGGTAGCCGGAGCCGAACTGGTCGGACCAGGGGTCGGTAAAGGTGATCAGACGCGCCATCCGGTAGGGTTGTGCCTGCACCAGGACCGTCACGGCAGCCACGGCCAGCACCACCATCAGGGTGAAGCGGAACAGCCCCACGCCGCCGAGGAACAGCATCGCCGCAGCAGCGCCCATCATCACGACGGTGGCGCCGAAGTCGGGCTCCATCAGCAGCAGGCCAGCCATGGGCAGCAGCACGATGAACGGCTTGAAGAAACCCATCCAGCTTTCGCGCACTTCTTTCTGGCGACGTACCAGGTAGCCGGCCAGGTAGATCACCACGAACACCTTGGCGATTTCCGACGGCTGCACGTTGAACGCGCCGAAACCGATCCAGCGCATCGAACCATTCACCTCGCGGCCGATGCCGGGCAGGATCACCATGACCAGCAAGCCGAACGCCCCGATCAGCATCAACCAGCCCAGGCGTTGCCAGGTGGCGATGGGGATCATCATGGTGACGATGCAGGCGCCGAGGCCGATCACCAGGTACACCAGGTGACGGATCATCATGTACAGGGTGTTGCCCGACTGCACGGCAGCCACTTCGGACGACGCCGAGGTGATCATCACCAGGCCCAGGCCCAACAAGGCGAGGCAACCGGCGAGCATCGGGAAATCGAGGTCGATACCACGCCCGGTAATGATCGGCGATGGGTACGGCTTGATGATATTCCGGAAATTCATGCCAAGGCCTCCACGGCGCGGGCGAACAGCTGGCCGCGCTCTTCGTAGTTCTTGAACATGTCGAAACTGGCGCAGGCTGGCGACAGCAGCACCGCATCGCCAGACTGGGCCAGGGCCTTGCAACGGGCGATGGCGTCGTCCAGGGACGTGGCGCGCACTTGCGGCACCGCGTCACCGAGGGCGGCGGCGATCAGATCGGAATCGCGGCCCATCAGCACCACGGCGCGGCAATGCTCAGCCACCGGGCCTTTAAGGTCCTTGAAGTCGGCACCCTTGCCGTCGCCACCGGCGATCAACACCAGCTTGCCGTCGATATCGGCGCCAAGGCCTTCGATGGCTGCCAGGGCTGCACCCACGTTGGTGGCCTTGGAATCGTTGTAATAGCTGACGCCATCAAGGTCGCGCACCCACTGGCAGCGATGCTCAAGGCCGCCAAAGCTGCGCAGCGCCGAGAGCATGGCGTCAAACGGCAGGCCGACGGCATGCCCCAGCGCCAACGCCGCCAGGGCATTGGACTGGTTATGGGCGCCACGGATTTTCAGCTCGCGCACCGGCATCAGGTTCTGGAATTCGAAGGCCAGGTATTTCTCGCCGTTCTCTTCGCGGATGCCGAAGGCTTTGAAATCGGGTTTGCCGAGGCCGAAGGTCCAGCAGGGCAGGCCCTCGCCCATCAGCGGACGGCTCAGGGCATCCTGGCGGTTGACCACGACTTGCCGCGCACCCCGGAAGATCCGGTGCTTGGCCAGGTGGTACGCCGGCAGGCCGCTGTAGCGGTCCATGTGGTCCTCGCTCACGTTCAACACGGTCGCCACTTCGGCGCCGAGGTCGTGGGTGGTTTCCAGCTGGAAGCTCGACAGCTCCATCACGTACAACTCGATGTCGTCACTGAGCAGGTCCAGCGCGGGTGTACCGAGGTTGCCGCCCACGGCCACGCGCTTGCCGGCCGCAGCCGCCATCTCGCCGACCAGGGTGGTCACGGTGCTTTTCGCGTTGGAGCCGCTGATGGCCACGATCGGCGCCTTCGCATTACGGGCGAACAGGTCGATATCGCCGGACAGCTTCACGCCACGGGCAGCGGCGGCTTGCAGGGCCGGGGTCGCCAGGGCCAGGCCGGGGCTCACGTAGAGCTCATCGGCACGGCACAGAAACTCGACATCCAGCTCGCCACAACGCACTTCCACGTGCGGGTAGTCACGGCGCAGCGTGACCAGCTCCGGTGGATTTTCCCGCGTATCGGCCACGGCAAACGACGTGCCCCGGTTCGCCAGGAAGCGAACCAGGGACATGCCGCTCTTGCCGAGGCCGACAACGATGCGGAAGTGGTCTGAAGCGATCAGGGACACTCGTTTCTACCTCAGTTTCAGGGTGGCAAGGCCGATCAGCACCAGGATCACCGTGATGATCCAGAAGCGGACGATCACGCGTGGCTCGGGCCAGCCCTTGAGTTCAAAGTGGTGGTGAATCGGCGCCATGCGGAACACACGACGCCCGGTCAATTTGAAGGACGCCACCTGGATGACCACCGACAGGGTTTCCATCACGAACACACCGCCCATGATGAACAGCACGATTTCCTGGCGCACGATCACCGCGATGGTGCCGAGGGCCGCGCCCAGCGCCAGGGCGCCGACGTCGCCCATGAACACTTGCGCCGGGTAGGTGTTGAACCACAGGAAGCCCAGGCCGGCACCGATCAGCGCGCCGCAGAACACAATCAGTTCACCCGCGCCCGGTACATAAGGAATCAGCAGGTATTCAGCGAATTTCACGTTACCCGACAGGTAGCAGAAGATGCCGAGCGCGCCGCCCACCATCACCGTCGGCATGATCGCCAGGCCGTCGAGGCCGTCGGTGAGGTTCACTGCGTTGCTGGAGCCGACAATCACGAAGTAGGTCAGCACCACGAAGCCGATGCCCAACGGAATGCTGGCGTCCTTGAGCATCGGGATGATCAGGGTCGTCTCCACCGCGCTTGGCGCAGTGGTGTAGAGGAAGATCGCCGCAGCGAGGCCAAACACCGACTGCCAGAAATACTTCCAGCGGCTTGGCAGCCCCTTGGAGTTTTTCTCGATCACCTTGCGGTAGTCGTCCACCCAACCGATGGCGCCGAACAACAGGGTCACCAAGAGCACCACCCACACATAGCGGTTGTGCAGGTCAGCCCACAGCAAGGTGCTGATGCCGATGGACGACAGGATCAGCGCACCGCCCATGGTCGGGGTGCCGGACTTGGACAGGTGCGACTGCGGGCCGTCATTACGAACCGATTGACCAATTTGCAGGTTCTGCAGGGTGCGGATCATCCACGGCCCCAGGAACAGCGACAAACACAACGCGGTCAGCACACCCAGGATCCCGCGCAGGGTCAGGTACTGGAAGACCGCGAAGCCTTTGTGGAACTGTTGCAGATACTCAGCCAGCAGCAGCAGCATTAATGTTTCTCCGTACTTGAGCCACACAAGGCCGCGACGACGTTTTCCATCACCGCGCTGCGCGATCCCTTGATCAAAATGGTTGTGTGTTTGTCGTGTTCAGCCGCCGCCAGCGCCTGGATCAGCTCGGCCTGGGTCGCGAAATGCAGCGCGCCGGGGCCGAACGCTTTGACAGCGTGAGCCATGTTCGGGCCGACGGCGTACAGCGCGTCGACTTTGCCGGCCGCGTAGGCACCGACTTCACGGTGGGACTGTTCGGCCCAGTCGCCCAGCTCGGCGATGTCGCCCAGCACCAGTACCTTGCGGCCGTCGAAGCCTTTGAGCAGGTCGATGGCGGCGCAGACCGAGGACTGGTTGGCGTTGTAAGTGTCATCGATCACGCGCATGCCATTGGTTGCCAGCTGCGCCACGGTACGGCCCTTGACCGGCTGCACCGCGCCAAGCCCGGTGGCGATACCGAACAGCGACACCCCCAGGGCGTAGGCGGCAGCGGCCGCGGCCAGGGCATTGGCGACGTTATGATTGCCCAGCAGGTTCAACTGCACGTGCTCATTGCCTTGCGGGGTGTGCAAGGTAAAAGACGGGCAGCCACGGGCATCAACGGTGATGTTGGATGCGTGGAAATCAGCCGCAGCATTGAGCACGGCAAACGTCAGGACCTTGCGACCGGCGGCGCGTACACGCCAGGTCTCGAAGGCCTTGTCATCGAGATTCAAGACAGCGGTGCCGGATGCATCGAGGCCTTCGAGGATTTCACCCTTGGCTTCGACGATCTTTTCCGGGCCGCCGAACTCGCCGACGTGGGCGGTTCCGGCATTGTTGATGATCGCCACGTGGGGCTTGGTCAGCGCCACGGTGTAGGCGATTTCGCCGATGCGCGATGCGCCCAGCTCGATCACCGCCGCCGTATGTTCCGGAGCCAGTTCGAGCAGGGTCAACGGTGCGCCGAAATCATTGTTCAGGTTGCCACGGGTGGCAAGCACCGGGCCGCGCGTGCGCAGTACCCCGGCAAGCAACTCCTTGACCGTGGTCTTGCCGCTGGATCCCGTGATGGCCGCAACGGGGTTGGTGAACCCGGCACGGTTCAACGCACCCAATTGGCCAAGGGCCAGACGGGTGTCGGCGACCAGCAGTTGCGGCAGTGTGGAATCCGCGACTTCGCGCTGCACCAAGGCACCCACGGCGCCTTTGGCGGCAACTTCATTCAGGTAGTCGTGACCATCGAAACGCGGGCCCGCCAGGGCGACAAACAGTTGCCCCGGCTTGATGTTGCGGCTGTCGATACTCACGCCGTCGAAGCGGCAATCGCTCGACAGCATACGGGCCGACAAGGCCTGGACCAGTTCGCTGAATGTCATCGGTTTAAGCATGGGCAACCTCCCAGGCGGTCAAGGCGTGATCGGCCTCGACCAGATCGGAGAAGGCATGGCGCTCGCCGTTGATTTCCTGATAGTCCTCGTGACCTTTACCGGCCAGCACCACCACGTCGTCAGCACTGGCGCCGGCGATCAATTGGGCAATGGCTGCGCCGCGACCGGCGACGAACGTCGCCTTGGACACGTCTTTGAAGCCGACGCGGATGTCGTCGAAAATCTGGCTCGGGTCTTCACTGCGTGGGTTGTCGTCGGTGACGAGCACGCCATCGGCCAAGCGCTCGACAATCTCGGCCATCAACGGGCGCTTGCCGCGATCACGATCACCGCCGCAACCAAACAGGCACAACAACTTGCCCTTGGCGTGGGGACGCAGGGCCACCAGGACTTTTTCCAGGGCATCCGGCGTGTGGGCGTAATCGACCACCACCAACGGCTGTTTGCCGCCACCCAGGCGCTGCATGCGACCGACCGGGCCTTCCAGCTTCGGCAGCACACGCAGGATTTCGTCGAGGGCGTAATCCAGGCCGAGCAATGCGCCGACGGCCGCCAGGGTGTTGCTCAGGTTGAAACGACCGAGCAAGGTGCTGCGCAAATGATGTTCGCCCTGGGGCGTCACCAGCGTCGCGCGCACGCCTTCGTCATTGAATTGCGCGTCGCGGCAGTACAGGTACGCGCTGGAATCTTCCAGGCTGTAGCTGATCAGGCGCGACTCACGCTCTTCGGCGGCCAGTTGGCGACCGAACTCGTCGTCCAGGTTCACCACGCGGCACTTCAAGTCGTTCCAGGCGAACAGCTTGGCCTTCTCGGCCGCGTAGGCTTCCATGGTGCCGTGGTAGTCGAGGTGATCGCGGGACAGGTTGGTCATCACCGCCACATCAAACGCCAGGGCAGCAACCCGGCCCTGGTGCAAACCGTGGGACGACACTTCCATGGCAACCGCCTTGGCGCCGGCCTTTTTCAGGTCGGCCAGGGTCGCTTGCACGGCAATCGGGTTCGGCGTGGTGTGCAGGCCGCTTTGCAGCGCGCCGTAGAAACCAGTGCCCAGGGTGCCGACGATGCCGCAGTGTTGCCCCAGCAGGTCAAGGGCCTGGGCAATCAATTGGGTCACGCTGGTCTTGCCGTTGGTGCCGGTAACGCCAACCAGGTTGAGATGTCGACTTGGCTCGCCATAGAAACGCCCGGCAATGTCCGAGAGCTGTTTGGCCAGCCCCTTGACCGGAATCAGCGGGACATCGGTGATCGGCAACACGGTGGCGCCTTCCACTTCGTAGGCCACGGCAGCCGCGCCACGTTGCAGGGCGTCCGCAATATGTGCACGGCCATCGAACTTGCCCCCCGGCACCGCCAGGAACAGGTCACCGGCGCGCACATTGCGACTGTCCAGGCTCAATTCACGGATCAGCAGATCGCGGCCGGCGTGGGCAAAAATCTTGTTCAGGCTAAGAGACATCAGCCGCGCCCTCCATTGGCTTTTACAGCAGCGGCCGGTGGACCGGCGTTCGCTTGTTGGGTCGGCGGCAGGTTGTCCGGTGTGATGTTCATCAGGCGCAGGGTGCCGGACATCACTTTGCTGAACACCGGCGCCGAGACCAGGCCACCGAAGTAACCGGCTTTGCTCGGCTCATCGATCACCACCACGATGGCGTAGCGTGGATCGCTCATCGGGCCGAAACCGGCGAACAACGAACGGTACGAATTTTCCGCGTAGCCCTTGGTACCCACCGACGTTTTACGCGCAGTACCCGACTTGCCGGCTACGTGATACGCCGGCACCTGGGCACGGAATACGCCGCGTGGCGCTTCGATCACTTGTTGCAGCATGCCTTGCATGGTCTTGGCGACGTTTTCCGGAATCACCTGGGTGGCTTTCGGCGCTTCGTCGACATGGATCAGGCTCAGCGGAACCATGCGCCCATTATTTGCCAATACAGAGAAAGCATGGGCCAGTTGGATCGCCGTCACCGACAAGCCGTAGCCGTAGGAAAGCGTGGCGGTCTCGGCCTTTTTCCAGTCGCGGTAGTTCGGCAGGTTGCCGACGCGCTCACCGGGGAAATCCAGGCCGGTGGGTTGGCCCAGACCGATCTTCTGCGCCAGGTGATAAATGGTCTCGCCGCCGATATCGAAGGCGACCTTGCTCATGCCTACGTTACTGGAGTTGATCAGGATACCTGTCAGGTCCAGCACCGGGCCTTCGGTACGGGATACGTCACGAATGGTGTACTTGCCCAGCTGCAACGTACCCGGATACACCTCGACCTTGTCGCTGGGTTTCCAGCGTCCGGTTTCGAGGGCGGCACTCATGGAGATGGCTTTCATGGTCGAACCCGGCTCGAACACGTCGATCATGGCGCGGTTGCGCATCATCGCCGGTTGCAGGTTGCGACGGTTGTTGGGGTTGTAGGTCGGCTGGTTGACCATGGCGAGGATCTCGCCGGTCTTGACGTCCATGATCACCAGGCTGCCGGCCTTGGCGCCGTTCTCGATGATCGCGTTACGCAACTCGCGGTTGGCCAGGTATTGCAGGCGCAGGTCAATCGACAACGCCAAGGGCTTACCGGCCTTGGCGTTTTTGGTGACTTGGACATCCTTGATCAGTCTGCCGCGCCGATCCTTGATGACTTGTCGTTTGCCGGGAACCCCGGCGAGCCATTCATCGTAGGCGAGTTCCACACCCTCACGGCCGTGGTCGTCGATGTCGGTAAAGCCGACCATATGCGCGGTGGTTTCACCGGCCGGGTAGAAACGACGGAACTCCTCGATGCCGTAGACACCGGGGACTTTAAGGTCGAGCACCTGCTGGCCTTGTTCGGGGGTAAGGCCGCGAACCAGGTAGATGAATTCTTTATTGGCCTGGGCTTCCAGGCGTTCAGCCAAGGCTTTCGGGTCTTGCCCCAGCGCGGCGGCAAGCGCCGGCCAGCGATCCTTGGCGACCTGCAACTCCTTGGCGTTGGCCCACAGGGTGGTGACCGGCGTACTGACGGCCAGCGGTTCGCCGTTACGGTCGGTGATCAGGCCGCGGTGTGCAGGAATCGGGATGTGACGCAGGCTACGGGCATCGCCCTGGCCGATCAGGAAGTCACGGTCGACCACTTGCAGGTCGATGATCCGCCAGGCGATCGCACCCACCATCAATGCCAGCAAGCCGAGCATCAGGCGGAAGCGCCATGGATAGAGTGCGCCTTCGAGTTTCATCATGGCGCCACCATGCGGACTTCGGCCGCGCCCGGGATGTGCATTTTCAGTTGTTCAGTCGCCAGCACTTCAATACGGCTGTGGGCTGTCCAGGTGCTTTGCTCCAGGATCAACCGGCCCCATTCCGCCTGGGCTTTGTCGCGCACACTCAATTCCCCGTACAGGGTATTGAGCAACTGGCGGTTGTAGTGGGCGCTGTAGGACACCGCAATCGCGGAAATCAGCACGCCGACAAACAGCAGCAACATAAAGAAGCTGCCGCCCGGGAGGGGCTTGGCGAAAAGCTTGCTCACCGCAACTTCTCCGCGACACGCATGACAGCGCTACGGGAACGTGGATTAGCCTTGAGCTCGGCTTCGGACGCGAACTGCGCCTTGCCATGGATTTTGATTTTCGGCACAAAGGCTTCGAAACGTACCGGCAGGTTGCGCGGCAGGTTGTCGGACTCACCCTTGACCAGGCGACGCATGAACAACTTGACGATGCGGTCTTCCAGAGAGTGGAAGCTGATCACCACCAGGCGACCGCCCACTTCCAGCGCCTCGAGAGCAGCCTCGAGGCCGGCCTCCAGGTCGCCCAACTCGTTGTTGACGTGAATACGCAGGCCCTGGAACGCACGGGTCGCCGGGTTCTTGCCCTTTTCCCACGCGGGGTTGGCGACTTTCAGTACTTCGGCCAGGTCGGCAGTGCGCTCGAACGGCTGGATTTCACGACGCTCGACCACGGCGCGGGCCATACGACCAGCGAAGCGCTCCTCACCGTATTCCTTGAACACACGGGCGATTTCTTCCACTGGCGCGGTGGCGATGAACTGCGCAGCGCTGACGCCACGGGTCGGGTCCATGCGCATGTCGAGCGGACCGTCGTTCATGAAGCTGAAGCCGCGCTCCGGGTCGTCGAGCTGCGGCGAGGACACGCCCAGGTCGAGCAAAACCCCGGCTACCTTGCCCGCCATGCCGCGCTCGGCCACTTCGGCACCCAGCTCGGCAAAGCTGCGCTGCACAACGACAAAGCGGCCGTCTTCGGCCGCTAGCGCTTGCCCGGTGGCAATCGCTTGGGGGTCCTTGTCGAACCCGAGGAGTTTGCCGTCGGGCCCGAGCTGGCTGAGTATCAACCGGCTATGCCCGCCCCTGCCGAACGTGCCGTCCAGATAGCAGCCATCCGCGCGTACGGCGAGAGCCTCAACGGCTTCGTCAAGCAGTACGGTGATGTGGTTAAAGCCGCTATCAATAGTCACAGGATCAAATCACGCAGTTCATCAGGCATGGCGCCCGGTTGTTGAATAGCAGCCAGGTCAGCTGCAGAAACAGCATCCCAGGCATCTTCGTCCCACAATTGGAACTTGTTCAGTTGGCCGACCAGCATTGCGCGCTTGTCGAGCCTGGCGTACTCACGCAAGCGCGGCGGCACCAGGAAACGACCGCTGCCATCGAGCTCGAGGTCGACGGCGTTACCAATCAGCAAACGCTGCAGGCGACGGTTCTCTTCACGCAATGAAGGCAGGGCGCGCAATTTGGTTTCAATCAACTCCCACTCATCGAGCGGGTAAACACACAAACAAGGGTCAACGGCATCGATAGTGATGATCAACTGCCCGGAACTTCGCGAAATGAGCTCGTCACGATACCGGCTCGGCATGGCGAGACGGCCTTTTGCATCGAGACTGATAGCGTTAGCTCCGCGAAACACAGATGCGTTTCTCCAAATTTTAGCGTTTTACGTTCAAAAAACCCACTTTGTGCCACTTTCCGCCACTTGCGCACACTATAGGAATGCGCCCACCACACCGTCAAGGCGCGGATTCAAGGAAAAGCCTTACAGAACGGAGATTTAGGAGCGTAAAGGGAGGAGAAAACAGAGTTCGGGGATGTTTTTGGCCCAACAAGCGCAAATAGCTCAAAGAGCTATAGGCTAAAGTTAAAGTAATTTATTAAGAGTAAGATTTTTTTGGTATTACGAAGACGCATCTGCCAATGATTCGGCAGGGAGGGATTCTTGCGTTACTACCGGGTTTCTGCTCGAGATTCGGACAGAAGGAAAAAGGTGGAGAGTCGATCTATAAGCCGGGTTCTGTCTTGAACAGTCATTCGTCTACGATGGCCATCACTGGACATCTTTAGCAACCTACCCGGTCCCAGCGCGGGCCACGCCTTGGGACCCTATTTGGTCTTGCTCCAAGTGGGGTTTACCTAGCCACGAACTGTTGCCAGTCGTGCGGTGCGCTCTTACCGCACCTTTTCACCCTTACCGGCACCGAAGTGCTTAGGCGGTTATTTTCTGTGGCACTTTCCGTAGGCTCACGCCTCCCAGGCATTACCTGGCACTTCGCCCTATGGAGCCCGGACTTTCCTCCCCCCCCTAATTTTCATAGAGGGCAGCGACTGTCCAATCGACTCTCCGCCGCGCAGGTTAACGGCACGACGGACTTAGGACAAGTAATAAAAGTTCAGAATTGCCATCACGTTCAGACGGAATACCGCTTTAACCCTGGAACTATTCGCCTTTTTGTTTATCCAGCGCCGCTTGATACAAGAGGTTCTTGCGCACCCCTGTGATTTCCGCCGCCAGGGCGGCCGCACGCTTGAGGGGCATCTCCTTGAGCAGCAGGTCCAGGATGCGCATGGCCTCGCTGCCCACCGCATCTTCGTCCTCAGGCGCGGTCCAGCCTGCGACCAGCACCACACACTCGCCGCGCTGCTGATTGCTGTCGCCTTCGACAAACGCACGCAACTCTTGCAGCGGCAGACCCTTGAGGGTTTCGAAGGTCTTGGTCAGCTCACGGGCCAGCAGTGCCAGGCGCGCGCCGCCAAATACCAGCTCCATGTCCTGCAGGCATTCGAGGATGCGATGGGGGGCTTCATAGAAGATCAAGGTGCGCGGCTCTTCCTTTAACGCTTGTAGCCGCGCACGTCGCCCAACGGCCTTGGCCGGCAGGAAACCCTCGAAAATAAAACGGTCGGACGGCAGACCCGCCGCCGACAACGCCGCAATCAGCGCGCACGCTCCCGGAACAGGCACTACATTGATACCAGCGGCCCGCGCTTGGCGCACCAGATGGTAGCCAGGGTCGGAGATCAGGGGTGTACCCGCGTCGGAGATCAGCGCCACATCATCGCCGGCCAGCAGCCGCACGATAAAACGGCTGCCTTCTTCGCGCTCGTTGTGTTCGTGGCACGCGGCTAATGGCGTGCTGATACCAAAATGCTGCATCAAACGCTGGGAGTGCCGTGTGTCCTCCGCCGCGATCAATTTAACCTCGCGCAACACTTTCAGTGCCCGCGCACTGATGTCGTCCAGGTTGCCAATGGGCGTCGCCACGACAAAAAGCGAGCCTGCAGTGGAATTCAAAGGACCTGGAGCAGTCAAAACGCACACCTCGATGATTGGCAAAAGCGACATTGTAGCGCGTAGGCGCCTTGAAATATGCCATCACCGCCGATGCCTTTTCAGCCGTTTAACGCCAGTTGCAACATTTGCACGACCTAATTCGACGGTTTCACGCCAGTAACATCGCGCCTGGGCCAGTGCTTGGGTACAATTCCACGCTAATTTGATCGGTATCAGGAACACTTACATGATCGCTTGCCTGCGGCTGCTCTCCGCCCTCTGCCTCGCTGCCTTATTGGCCGCGTGCGCCAGCTCGCCCTCGTCCAGCCTTGGCGACCTTCCACGGACCCCGGACGCCAGTATCGAGCAACTGCTCGAACAGGCCACTACCGCCAAGACGCCAGAAAAGGCCGCGTTGCTGCGCCTGAGTGCGGCAGACATGGCCTACAAGCAGAACAACCCTGGGCGTTCGTCGCAGATTCTTGCGCAAGTGCCCCTGGATGTCCTCAAGCCCGCCGCGCAAGTATTTGCCAGCACCCTGGCTGCCGAACTGGCCATGACGCGCAACCAGCCCAAGGCGGCGCTGACTGCCTTGAGCCACCCGAGCCTGCAAAACCTGAAGGACCTGCCGCCTGAACAGCAGATCCGCACCGCCAGCGTGCACGCCCGCGCTTATGAAGCCGACGGCCAGACCCTGGCTGCAGCCCGGGAACGTGTCGCCATGGCCCCACTGCTCACGGGTGATGCCGCCAACAACAACCACGAAGCCATCTGGGCGTTGATTGCCGCCGTGCCGGCCGAACAGCTGCAAGCCAGCGGCAATCCGGTGCTGGATGGTTGGATCACCCTGGCGCAGTCGGTCAAGGGCGCCGGTACGCTGGAGCAGCAACAGGCGGCCATCGACACCTGGCGCGCACAGAATCCGGGCCACCCGGCTGCCGTGCAATTGCCAACGCCGCTGACCAAGCTCAAGGAACTGGCCAGCCAGCCTCTGAACAAGATCGCCCTGCTGCTGCCACAGGACGGCCCGCTGGCCTCCGTCGGCAAAGCGCTGCGTGAAGGTTTCATGGCGGCGCACTACCAGGCCGAACAAGCGGGGCAGAAGCCGCCGGTCATCGAGTTCTATGACAGCTCACGCCTGACCTCCCTCGACGACTTCTACGCCAAGGCCCAGGCCGCCGGTGTGCAATTGGTGGTCGGCCCGCTGGAGAAGCCTTTGGTCAAACAGCTCAGTGCCCGCCCGCAATTGCCGATCACCACCCTGGCGTTGAACTACAGCGAGACTGATCGCAGCCCGGCGCAACTGTTCCAGTTCGGCCTGGCCGCTGAAGACGAAGCCCGCGAAGTGTCACGCCGCGCCCGTGCCGACGGCCTGCATCGCGCCGCTGCCATGGTTCCGCGTGGCGAATGGGGTGAGCGTGTCTACAAAGCCTTCCGCCAGGACTGGGAAGCCAATGGTGGCCAGGTCATGGGGGTTGAGTATGTCGATCAGCCCGTCGCCCTCGCCCAGCAAATTGCCGATCTGTTCCAGCTGCGCAAAAGCGAAGGCCGCGCCAAGAGCCTGCAAAGCACCGTCGGCACCGATGTCGCCGCGCAGCCGTCGCGTCGCCAGGACATCGAGTTCATCTTCCTGGCCGTGACACCGCAACTGGCCCAGCAGATCAAGCCGACCCTGAACTTCCAATATGCCGGCGACGTGCCGGTATACGCCACGTCCCACGTGTTCAGCGCCAGCGGCGACAAGAACCAGTACCTGGACATGACCAACGTGATGTTTTGCGAAACACCGTGGTTGCTCAACACTACCGACCCACTGCGCAACCAGGTAGCCGCACAATGGCCACAAGCCAATGGCAGCCTCGGCCGCCTGTACGCGATGGGCGTCGACGCCTACCGCCTGGCGCCGCGCCTGGGACAACTCAAGGCGCTGCCAGACACCCGTGTCGACGGCCTGTCGGGCAACCTGGGTATCAGCGCCAACCAGCGCGTTGATCGCCAGATGCCTTGGGCCAAGTTTGTCGGTGGCGAGATCCAGCGCCTGCCGGACACTCCGCGCTGATGCCCGAGCGGTCCACTGCACAAAGCGGCAAGGACGCCGAACTGCAAGCCCTGAAGTATTTGCAACAACAAGGTCTGCGCCTGCTGGCGCAGAACTGGTTATGTAAACGCGGTGAGCTTGATCTGGTCATGCTTGACGGCGATACAGTAGTATTCGTCGAAGTCCGCTACAGAAAACACGCACAATGGGGTGGCGCGCTCGCCAGTATCGACGGGCGCAAGCGTCAGAAGCTGATACTCGCCGCGCAGTTTTTCCTGCAAAAAGAGCATCGCTGGGCCGACGCCCCCTGCCGTTTCGATGTGGTTGCCATAGAAAGCACACCGTCTGGTCAGGCTGATCTGAACTGGCTCAAGAATGCCTTCGACAGCTGATTCGCCGGACATCTTCACCACACACTTTTGCTCTTTGCTTTGCGGGCTGCACATTCCTGTGCCAAACAGCCGCGCTACTTAAGGTCACACAGATGGACATGCAATCCCGAATTCGCCAGCTTTTCCAGGCCAGTATCGACACCAAGCAACAGGCGATGGACGTACTTGCACCGCACATCGAGCAAGCCAGTCAGGTCATGGTCAACGCCTTGCTCAACGAGGGCAAAATGCTTTCGTGCGGCAACGGCGGTTCGGCCGGCGATGCCCAGCATTTTTCGTCCGAGCTGCTCAACCGCTTCGAGCGTGAGCGCCCAAGCCTGCCAGCCATTGCCTTGACCACCGACTCGTCGACGATCACCTCGATTGCCAACGACTACAGCTACAACGAAATCTTCTCCAAGCAGATTCGCGCCCTGGGTCAACCGGGTGACGTGCTGCTGGCGATTTCCACCAGCGGCAACTCGGCGAATATTATTCAAGCGATCCAGGCCGCACATGATCGCGAAATGATTGTCGTAGCATTGACCGGGCGCGATGGCGGCGGCATGGCCTCACTGCTGTTGCCTGAAGACGTGGAAATTCGTGTCCCGGCCAATGTCACCGCACGTATCCAGGAAGTCCACCTGCTGGCGATCCATTGCCTGTGCGATCTGATCGACAGCCAACTGTTTGGGAGTGAAGAATGACCGTTAACCGCCTCAGCCTTTTGGCCATCACCCTGTGCCTCGCTATCAGCGGCTGCAGCACGGCCATCACCGCGACACGTGACACCCCTATTCAGGATGACAAGGGCACCCGCACTTTCGGCAGCAAGATCGATGACTCGCTGATCGAAACCAAGGTCGAGGTCAACGTTGCCAAGGCCGCGCCAGACCTGGGCAATGGCGCTTCGCGCATCGTCGTGACCAGCTTCAACGGCGTCGTACTGCTCGCTGGCCAGACGCCACGCGCCGACCTCAAGGCCCAGGCCGAGCAAGCCGCCGCTGCCGTGCAGCGCGTGAAGAAAGTGCATAACGAATTGCAGGTGATGGACCCGATCACCCTGCTGGCCATCAGCAACGACGCCCTGCTGACCACCAAGATCAAGGCGCAGATGCTCACCGATAACGCGATCCCTGGTTCGCGCATCAAGGTCGTGACCGACAATGGTATCGTCTACCTGATGGGCCTGCTGACCCAGGCCGAAGCCACTCGCGCAGCCAACCTGGTGCAAGGTGTGTCCGGCGTGCAGAAAATCGTGAAGGTGTTCGAATACATCGATTGATGTAATCACGCAGCCACAAAAAAGGGCGCCTTTCACAGGCGCCCTTTTTATTAGCGAATGTTTACTGGTACTGCGAGTACGGGTTGCCCTGGAACTGGTTGTTCTGCTGCGGCGCCTGTTGCTGAGCACCTGGCTGGCCGTACTGCTGGCCCGGGATCGGACCGAGGTTGACTTCCACACGACGGTTCTGGGCGCGGCCGTTGACGTCGGCGTTGCTGGCAATCGGGTTATCCGGGCCGGCACCGCGTGCGCTCAGGTTGGCACCGTTGACGCCCTGGGACGTCAGGTAGTTGGCCACGCTCTGCGCACGACGCTGGGACAGGTCCATGTTCAACTGACGGCTGCCCGTACTGTCGGTGTAACCGACGATCTGGATCGTGTTCTGGTTGAACTGCTTGAGCGAGTTGGCCAGGTTGTTCAACGGCTGGTAGAAGCTGCTGGAGATCGCGTCCGAGTTGGTGGCGAAGGTGATGTTGCCCGGCATGATCAGCTTGATCTGGTCGCCCTGGCGCTGAACTTCAACCCCGGTATTGGCCATGCTCTCGCGCAGTTTCTTTTCCTGCTGATCGGCGTAGTAGCCGTAACCTGCTGCGCCGGCACCTGCAACCACGGCACCGATCAGCGCGCCCTTGCCACGGTTGTTATGGTCAATGGCCGCACCCGCCAGTGCACCGGCCAGGGCACCCAGGCCGCCGTACTTGGCGGTCTTGCTCATACCGCCGGATTCATTACTCGCCTGTCCCTGGCTGCTGCCGTCATAAGGATTAGGTGATGCGCAGCCGGACAACAGGGCTACGGCGGTAGCAACAACAAGCAGACGACGCGAAGTGAACATGAAGGAAGCTCCTACTTTTGCATTCTATGGTGCAAAGGACATTGGCAATGGACCTGTGCCGAGTTTGGAACACGACAAACGGCAAAAATTCCGTCGCTACAGCAACCGTAGCAGACGCACGCTGAACACGACCTGAGTTTTTGCTGCAACGTTTGCCTCTGACAGAACAGCCCTACCCGGCAATTAATCTGTCACGCCCGTACAAAAGGGTTCTCACGCATTTCATCACCCAGTCGAGTATCCGGGCCGTGCCCGGTCACCACGGTCGCCCCCTCATCCAGCGTGTATAGCCGCTGCTTGATCGAACGCACGATAGTCGCCTGGTCGCCGCCCCACAAATCCGTACGCCCGATACCACGTCGGAACAGGGTGTCGCCAGCAATCAGCAGCTTGGCATCGGCAAACCAGAAGCTCATCGAGCCCGGCGTATGCCCCGGGGTGTGCAGTGCCACGCCACACCCGCAGGCCAACTCTTCATCATGTTCCAGCCAGCGGTCTGGCGAAGGCACCGGGGTGTAGGGCACGCGAAACATCTGGCATTGCATTTCCAGATTATCCCAAAGGAATTGATCCTCTTTGTGCAAGTACAAGGTGGCACCGGTCTTCTCCTTCAACTGGCCGGACGCCAGGAAGTGATCCAGATGGGCATGGGTATGGATGATACTGACCACCTTGAGGCCCAGGGCATCGAGCCGCGCCAGGATCAGCTCATGGTTGCCGCCCGGGTCGACCACGATGGCCTTTTTGCTGATGGGGTCGCCGATGATGGTGCAGTTGCACTGCAAGGGGCCTACGGGGAAGGTTTCGCGAATCAGCGTGGGAGCCGTGAGCGTCATGGGTGAGCCTCTGAATCGTGATCAATGCAATTAAACTATAGTTCCGAGCCCTTTATCGCCAGAATAATTGCACTTTACAAAAAAATAGAAGTGCTATTATTTTTGCACTTCGCATCAAAAAAGTGCAGGAATAATAGCATGGCAAAAAAAATCGCCCCATTGCTACCCACTACCGAGCACCTGCTTTCGGATTTCGGCGAGCGGATCAAACTTGCGCGCCTGCGCCGAAAAATCACTGCCAAGCAAGCAGCTGAGCGCGCCGGCATGTCCCAGATGACACTTCGAGCCTTGGAGCGCGGCTCTTCAGGAAGCACGATGGGTGCTTACCTGGCGATATTGCAGGTGCTGGGCCTCGAAAAAGACCTGAACGCCGTCGCAGCGGACGATGAACTGGGTCGACATCTGCAGGATGCAACACTGCTAACGGGCAAGGCATCAGCGTCGCGCAGGAATAAGCCGATGGAGTCAGAGAAAGTTACAAGAAACAAAGCCATCGCCCGCAAGAAGCCACTACCGTCAAAGCCTACGCCCCCTCCCGACAAGGGCACGATCAGCAGCGACGCACTGGCCGCACTGATCCCACCACGGCAAAGGACAGACACGTAATGACCATGATTGGGGTTTATGCCGACTGGGAAGGTATCGACGGCCCCCGGCGCCTTGGTTGGCTGCACGCAAGAAAAACCCGGATGACCGAAAAGTTCGAGTACGAAAGCGACCCTCTGGCATTGCAAGACCGGGCGCTGAACGCCGTTCGGATCGACCCGGGCATCGGCCCCTATGCAGGCGCTCAGTTCCCTGTTGAGGGGCGAAACATGTTTGGTGTCTTCAGCGACTCCTGCCCGGATCGCTGGGGGCGATTGCTGATGAAACGACGCCTGGAACGCGACATCCGCGACGGACTATACGACGCGAATACTCGGCTCGGCGAGTCGGACTATCTGCTTGGCGTACACGATCTCTTTCGCGCCGGCGCCCTACGCTACCGGCTGAACGATACCGGCAGTTTTCTCGATGATCAGGACGCCATTGCCGCGCCGCCTTTTGTCGAGCTGCATACGCTGGAAAGAGCCAGTCGCGAGCTGGAAAACGACCCGGATAATCGGGCCCCAGAAGGCCGGCAATGGCTACGCATGTTGATTGCACCCGGCGGCTCCCTGGGCGGTGCACGCCCGAAGGCCAGCGTTGCCGACCACGACAACCATCTATGGATCGCCAAATTTCCCTCGACCCGCGACACCTACGATGTGGGCGGCTGGGAGCTGGTCGTCAACGCCCTGGCCAAGGCCTGCGGCCTGAAGGTCGCCTCTGCGATCGGCAAGCGCTATGCCAGCGAGTTTCATTGCTTCATGGTCAAACGTTTCGACCGGACGGCTGCAGGCGGCCGTCTGCACTTTGCATCCGCCATGACGCTCACTGGCCGAGTCGATGGTGACGACGCCAGCTCGGGCGCTAGCTACCTGGAGCTGGGTGAAGTGCTGATGCGCAGCGGCTCGAATACCAACCAGGATCTGCAAGAGCTGTGGACGCGCATCGTGTTCAATATCCTGGTTTCAAACACCGACGACCACTTGCGTAATCATGGCTTTATCCTGGAGCCAGGCAACGGATGGCGCCTTTCGGATGCGTATGACTTGAATCCCACGCCACTGGGAGATGGCCTGAAACTCAATATTACCGAATACGACAATGCGCTGGATCTGGAACTGGCGAGAGAAGTCGCCGGTTTCTTCCGTGTGAACCTCGGGAAGGCGGATGAAATCATCGCTGACTGCATCAACTCAGTCAGCCATTGGAGGACCGTGGCTCAGGCGGTTGGTCTTTCACTGCGAGAACAAGACTACATGGCTGCGGCTTTCGCAAAAGCCCAGGCCTAGCCGATCAACCTCAGCTCCTGCGCCCGTGCCACCGCCTGAGTGCGCCGCTCAACGCCCAGCTTGCTGTTGATGTGGCTGGCGTGGGTCTTGACCGTGTGCAGGGAGATAAACAGCCGATTACTGATCTCCTGATTGGAACAGCCCTGAGCGATCAGTTGCAGCACCGCCAGCTCCCGTGTGCTCAAGGCTTCATGGGTCGATACTGTCTCCACCACCGAGGCGACGGGCAACAGCGCCAGCAGGCTCTCGTTCAAGAGGCCGTGGGGATCTCTGGCGAGTTGCTCGCGCATCCAGTCCGGGTGGTTTTCCAGCAGACGCTGGAAGGGTTGCAACGCGCCACCGGCCCCCGCCTCCAGCGCCTGTGCCAACAGCGGACGCGCCTTGGCCTCCTGGCCGCTCTCCAACAGTAAATGCGCCTGCTGGGTCAGTGCCATGAGGGCGATCATCTGGCGCCCGCTGTTATGCGCCTGCTGCGCCAGTTCATCAAGGCGTTGCAGCGCCGCAGCGGGCTGGTGGCGCGTGGCGTCCAACGCAGCCTGTTGCAACCCGATATGCTGGGGCAGGTGCGGATGGAATTCTGGCGCGGCGGCGGCGTGTTCGCCGTTATAGGTCTGCCCCAGGCGGGTCAGCCAGGCGTCAGCCAGGTCGGTGCGGCCCTGGGCCAACCACAGCTCGCACTTGATCAGGGTAATCATCGCCAGGTAGTAGATCGGTGGCACGTCCCAGATATGCATCAGGCGCTCCGCCTCGGCAAGCTCGGCGAACGCCGTGGCGAATTGACCCCGACGCCCTTCGAAACTGGCGATCACGCAATGACCGATCAACACGCTGATATCGCGGCAAGCCCGGGCTTCGGCGAGACCGGCGCGCAAGCGAGCGAGACCGGCTTCAGGCTGGAGGCGCACCAACAGCAAAAAACCTTCGTAGAGCGACAACCGCGCACGCACCGCGTACAAGCGCTGCGGCGCCAGGCCATGCAGGCGCTGCAAGCCCTGGCGCACTTCATCCAGGGAACGCAGGATTTCACCGCGCGCCTGCAACACCCGCGCACGGTCATAATGGGCCAGGGCCTCGAACAACGGGTTGCCGACCCGCTGCGCCAGTTCCAGGGATTCGCGATTCAAACCACGGGCGCGCCATAGGTCGGCATCGACGATGGCCAAGTTGGAGAGCGTCGACAGGCACATCAGGCGCTGGCCGTAACGCCGTTGCGGCAGGCTTTCCAACGCTTCGCTGCAATAGCGTTGGGTCAACTCACGATCCCCCCTGCCTCGGGCGATGATCCCGCTGAGCGCCAGCCACTGGGCCAGCATCGACTTTTGCGCGGTGGCCGACGGTGCCGGCAGGAAGCGACTGAGGTAACTGGACAATTCTTCCGCCGCGTCCAACTGGCAAGCCAGGCCCAACGCCCAGCTGTACAGCACGATCAAACGCGGCGTGCTGATCAGCAGACTGTCGGGCAGGTCCATTTTCCAGCGCAGCAACATGCCCACGTTTTGCTCGGCCAGCAGTTGTTCTTCGGACAGGTTCTGTACCAGGTTGGCCGCCACATCCAGGTGGCCGGCGCGCAACGCCTGTTCCACCGCCTCATCGATCAAGCCCTGGGCGTTGAACCAGCGGCACGCACGCAGGTGCAGGCTGGCGGCCGGTAGTACATGGCTGCTGGCGCGCCGTGTGCGCAGCAGGTCGGAAAACAGATGGTGATAACGGTACCAGTGGCCCTGCTCGTCCAGGGGCACCAGAAAGACTTGGTGGGCTTGCAGGTAACGCAGGATTTCGGCGCTGTCGTGGGCTTCACGCACAGCATCACAGAGTTCGCTGCAAAAACGATCCTGCGGGGCTGTATCGTACAAAAACGCCTGTACTTCGGCCGGCAGACAGTCGATCACTTCTTCAAGCAGATAGTCGCGGATCAGCCCTTCCCCGCCATTCAGGCTTTGCGGCAAGGTGCCGTCGCTACCGGCCTCGGAGGCGGCCAGCAACCAGAAGCGCAGGCCGGCGACCCAGCCTTCGCTGCGGCGAATCAGGTTGTCGAGGGCTTCGCCGCGCAGGGAGTTGCTGTGGCGATCCAGCACCGCCAGGGATTCGTCGTGCGTCAGGCGCAGGTCCTGTTCATTCAGTTCCAGCAGGTGGCGCGATAGACGCAGCCGCGCCAGATGCCAGTCCGGACGTTGGCGACTGGTCACCATCACCACCAGGCCATCGGGCAGATGATTGAGGAAAAACTGCAGGCAGCGGTCAAGCACCGGCCCCTGGGCCAGGTGATAGTCATCCAGTACCAGCAACAGCGGCGCACGGGTGGACAGGTGCGCGGCCAGCTCGTCGAGCAGGCCGTCCAACCATTCTTCAAAGGCAAAGGGTTGGTGACGCTGGCGCATTTTCAGCAAGCCCAGGGACTGGGCGCCGAGTTGCGTGAAGAATTGCTGCAAACCATCGAGCAGACGCTCGAGGAAACGACCGGGGTCGTTGTCCCGCGGACTCAGGCCCAGCCACAGGCTTTGCCAATGGGCCGGCAGGCTCTGGCAGAACTCCACCGCCAACGAACTCTTGCCGAACCCGGCCGGCGCGCTGACCAGCAACAGGCGCCCGTCCAGCCCGGCGCTCAGGCGTTCGCACAAGCGCGGTCGCAGCACGTAGCCGTCAGGCAGCGGTGGCCTGTAGAAGCGACCTTCCAGAGTCGGGATTACCGCACTGGCAGGCCCTTGGATTCGGGACAGATCAGTCATCGCCGGGCTCTTGTAGAAGGCTGTGGTCGGCATTGCAGATGTCCGCAGACTAGCGGTAAAAGCGGCAGGTTTGTAGATCTTTGCTACAAATGACTGAAAAAGAACTGCGACAAAAAATGTGGGAGGAAGCTTGCCCCCCGATGGCGGCGGATCAGTCAATGCACTGTTTGACTGTCACACCGCTATCGGGGGCAAGTCAAATCGTCGCACCGCCCCTCCCACATTGAGTTACGCGTGCAGCTTAGCGAACACCATCCTGGCGCAGGGCCGCCGGGGTGAAGTCACTGGTGGTCGCAGTGAAGCCGAAGTCATACGCCTGCTTCTCTTCGTTCTTCATGCCCAGTGCCAGGTAGCGGCCGGACTGCAGATCGTAGAGAGTTTCCAGAGCGTACCACGGCACTTGCTTGTCGTAGTAGTTCTCGGCATGGGCTTCGGCGACACGCCACAGTTGGCCACGGCCGTCGTAGTGGTCAATGACCGCTGCTTGCCAGGTGTCTTCGTCGATGAAGAAGTCACGCTTGGCGTAAATGTGGCGCTGGCCTTCCTTCAAGGTCGCGACCACGTGCCAGACACGGCGCAGCTCGTAGCGAGCCAGGTCCTGGTTGATGTGGCCGGCCTTGATGATGTCGGCGTACTTGAGCTTGGGATCGTCGATCTTGTAGCTGTTGGAGGCGATGTAGATCTCTTTCTTGCCTTCCAGCTTCCAGTCGTAGCGATCCGGCGCACCGTTGTACATGTCGAGGTTGTCGGAGGTACGCAAGCCGTCGGCCGCAGTACCCGGGCCGTCATAGGACACTTGCGGCGCCCGGCGCACACGGCGCTGGCCGGCGTTGTAGACCCACGCCGAACGCGGTTCCTTTACCTGGTCCAGGGTTTCGTGCACCAGCAGCACACCACCGGCCAGACGCGCCGGCGCGGTCACTTGCTGCTTGAAGTAGAACAGCACGTTGCCCGGGTTTTTCGGGTCGAAGTCTTTCATCTTGTCGCGGAACACAAATTGGTCGCGGAAGTACACCAGGCTGTAGGAACCGTTGGTTTGCGGCGTGGCCTGGGTCACCAGGCGGGTCACGCTGCCACCGCGATAGCGGGTGATGTGGTTCCAGATCACCTCGACGCCGCTTTTGGGAATCGGAAACGGCACGGCGGTTTCAAAGTTTTCCAGGCCGTTGCCGCCGGACACCAGGTTGGTGGTGGTGGCGTTCTTCTTGATGGCCGCAAACACATCCGCCGGCACTGTGGCGCCGCGATGGGTCGGGTAGACCGGCATCTTGAAGGTTTCCGGGTAGCGCTTGAACATCGCGTACTGCCCCGGCGCCAGCTTGTCCTTGTACTGCTCGACGTTCGCTGCGGTGATGGTGAATTGCGGTTGCTCACTGGCGTACGGGTTAGCCAGGAACCCACGGGCGTCGACGGCGCCGGCGTTGGTGGGCAGTGGCGACCACTTTGGAATGGTGCCGGCAGCGTTGCCGGCCATTTCGGCGCCCATCGGGGTCAGGGTCGTGCCCAGCTTGGCGGCTTCATCCGCCGAGACTGCCGCCATGACGTTGCTCGCCAGGATCGACAGCCCAAGCACACCCACGTGCAACAGACTTTTGGTTATTTTCATGTTCTGGTCTTCCTGAAATGCAGTGTGCTTAGAAGTTGGCGCCGAAGCTCAAAGCGACAAAGTCGCGGTCATCCACCGTACTGAACTTGCCACCAAAGAAGTTGGTGTAGGCCAGGCTGGCGGTGTAGGTGTTCTGATACTCGGCATCCAGGCCCAGGCTGACCGCCTTGCGACCTTCTTCGAAGTTACCGCCAGGGCCTGGCGAGTAACCTTTGACGTCGTGGGACCACGCCACGTTTGGCTTGAGGTTGACGCCGGCGAACACGTCCGGGTATTCCCAGATGGCGCGGGCGCGGTAGCCCCAGGAGGTGGCGGTGGTGTAACCGTCGTTGTTGCAGTTGGTGTTCAAACCTGCCGCATTGGGAAGACCGGCGCCGGTGGCCGTCGAGTTGTTGAGGGCGTTGCAAAACCCACCTGGCAGAGTACCTGGGCCAAACACCGGATCACGACCGTAACGGGCCTCGGATTTGCTTTCCAGGCCGCCCACATGGGTCACACCAATCTCACCGACGGTTGTCAAGCGGCTGGCGCCCATCACCTGATCGAAGAAATGCGTGAAAGTCGTCTGGAACTGAGTCACTTCCTTGCGGTTATAGCCATGCAAATCCTGGCCAGGCGTCCCTTTCAGCACGGACGCATTGCCAAAGCCAGGAATGGGCGTGACACCGGCATACAGGATATCGGTCGTGCTCAGTTGCACAGGCGCATTCGGCCGGTAGCTCAACTCACCGCTCCAGGCCGTGCCCGTAGGTAGCGTGGTGGAGAAGCTCAGGCCGTAGAGGCGGATATCTTCCGGGTACTCGACGAAGTAGTTCGAGCTACCGGCTACGATCAGCGGACGCAGCGCAGCCAGCGGCCCCAGCGGGCGGGTATAAGCGGACGACGGTGCACCTTGAGCACTGAAGATCGGTGCACGGCTGTGATAGTTCATGAAGTACGCGCCGAACTCGGTATCCAGCGGCTCGAAGTTGTAATGCATGGCCACGCCAAATTGGCCACTGTCCCGCGCATCGCGGTCGGGACCACGACGTACCAGTACACCTTCGTTATTGACGTCTACACCCAGGGCATTCAAGGTCGGTAAAGCGGCACCCGGAATGGTCGAGCGCTTGTTGAGCACTCGCAGATTATCGCTGCAACCGTCGGATATCACATCAGGCTGCGAGAAGAACGTACCGCAGTTATCGGTAACGGTCTGGTCCCACTCCAACTGATAGAACGCTTCCGCCGACAGGTTATCGGTCAGGGTTTGCGACACGTAGAACATGTTGACCGGAATCAAGCCTTCCTTGATCTCAGCCCCCGGACGACGGAACGCAGACACATCGATCGGGTTGATGGAGTTGATGCCGCCGCCGATGAAGGTACTTTCCCCCCAGCTCACCACCTGCTTGCCGAAGCGCACGTTACCCGGCAAATCGGCAATGTTGTAGTTGTGGTAGATGAACGCATCGAGAATCTGCCCGCCAGAGGACTTGGCGCCTTCTTTACGGTTGTTGTCACTGATGTCCTTGAAGGGGCGACTTTCGTCCTTTAGCTCAAAGTCATACCAGTACTTGCCTCGTACAAAAACACCGGTGTCTCCGTACTTCAGTTCCAAATCATGGATGCCCTTGAAGATCTTCGAGAAGGTCTCACCGCGCTTGAAGTTAAGGTGACCGTCATCGGAAGTCTGGGACAGGCCACGACCACCGTTGTTCGCACCAATGAGATCTTTGTTGGGCTTGGCCGTCGACCAGCTCGCCCCCACGGAAAGCGACGAGTCAAAGCTCCCTTCGATTTCACCAATGTTGAAACTGACGCCGAATGCGGGCCCGGCGAGCGTAGAAGCGAGACTGACGGCCAGGGGCAGTCTTGCCCGGCGCCAGAACTGGTTTACTGAGGTCATCGACGCTACTCCATGTGCATTTTATTGTTATGGCAGTGAGTTCTTTCTGTGATGCGTGTAACGGCCGGAATACAACGATTCCAATGCCGCTCGGCAGCCGAGCCCCCATGGCCCGAAGCGGAACATCCGTGAAAAACTCTGGAAGGGACTATAGCCAGCAGGGGGTAGTGCTTGATCCCTCTAAAGTGTGATTTGCATCACCGACCCGTCTGCCACGACCCTTTCGCCACGTCGGCGAAGGCCGACGCGGCAAGGATGGCTGAAAATCGGCAAATCACAAGTCAAGGCGCGAGATAGAGCATTGCCGTGCCACAAGGGCGCGGCGAATCAGCTCACAGGGTGGACAGGAACGTGCTGTTGTTGGCCTGCCATTCGATGATGTCGATACGGATACGTTTTTTGTCGAGTTTTCCTACGCTCGTCTTGGGAATTTCAGTAACAACGGCAATCTGGCTCGGAATCGCCCACTTGCTCAAGTGGCCCAGTTCCACGAACGGCTTGAGGTGTTCCTTGAGCTCACGAGCGCCTATCACATGGCCATCACGCACCACCAGCAAGGCAAATGGGCGTTCGCCCCACTGCGGGTCGGCAATGCCCACCACCGCTACTTCGCGTACCGCCGGGTGACGGCTGACCAGGTCTTCGAGCGCCAGGGACGAGATCCATTCGCCGCCGGTCTTGATCACGTCCTTGATGCGGTCGCGGATATCAATCACCCCAAAGGCATCCAGGGTCGCCACGTCGCCGGTGTGCATCCAACCGCCGGCCCACAGCTCGGCGCCCTTTTGCGGCTCGTTGAAATAACCCTCGCTGAGCCACGGTGCACGCAATACCAGCTCGCCCTGGGACTCGCCATCGGCGGGCAGGAAGTTGCCGTCGCCGTCGATGATCGCCGCTTCTACCAACGGCCCGGGCACGCCGGCCTTGATGCGGTACGTGGTGCGCTCATCCTCGTTGCCGGCCATCAATTCTTCGTTGAGGTGGGCGCAGGACACCAGCGGCCCGGTCTCGGACATCCCATAGGCCGCAGTCAACTGAATGCCACGGGCCTTGGACGCTTCGTACAGCGAACGGTTGAGCGCACTGCCGCCGATGACGATTTTCCAGCCACCGAAATCCACGTCCTGGGCGGCCTTGGCGTTGAGCACCATCTGCAGGATGGTCGGCACGCAGTGGGAGAAGGTGACCTTTTCCTTGCGCCACAGCTCCACCAGGTATTCCGGGTCGTATCGACCGGGGTAGACCTGTTTCAGGCCGAGCATGGTCGCCACATACGGCAGGCCCCAGGCGTGCACGTGGAACATCGGCGTGATTGGCATGTACACATCGTTGGTGCCCAGCAGGCGCACACTGTCGACGCTGCCCATGATGGTCGCCACGCCCATGGTGTGCAGCACCAGTTGGCGATGGGTGAAATACACGCCCTTGGGGTTGCCGGTGGTGCCGGTGGTGTAGAAGGTGGTGGCGACAGAATTTTCGTCGAAGTCCTGGAAGTCGTACTTCGGGCTGGCGGCGGCCAGCAGGGTTTCGTACTCGCCCACCAGGTTGGGCAGCTCGGCAGTCTTGGCCTCGCCATCGGTGAGCAGCAGGGTCTTGTCGACGGTGGTGAGCTGCCCGGCAATCGCCTGGTAAAGCCCCACGAACTCGCTGTTGACCAGCACGAAGCGGTCCTCGGCGTGGTTCATGGTGTAGAGGATCTGTTCCGGCGACAGGCGCACGTTGATGGTGTGGATCACCGCGCCGATCATCGGGATGGCGAACATGCATTCCAGGTATCGGTGGCTGTCCCAGTCCATCACCGCCACGGTATCACCGGCCTTGACCCCGGCTTCGGTCAGCACGTTGGCCAGGCGCGCAACGCGCTCGATCAGGGTCGGGTAGGTGTAACGCAGTCTGTCGCGGTAGATGATCTCCCGGGTCTTTTCATAGCGGGTGCCGGACATCAGCAGGCGTTTGATCAACAGCGGGTATTGGTACGCACCTTCGGCGGGCGGGATAACACGGGTCTGCAACATACGAATCCCTTTTCTGACTGCACGGTCTTGGCTTGAAGACCTGCACTTTAGAGACCTTATGTTTCAGCCAAATCAGCCAAAGGAATGATTTGCAGACCCCAGCGAATGCTAGCTTTGCGCCAGCATCCGGCTTATTTCATGCTGGTGAAGGCCAGCTTGACTCCGATCGCAATCAACACCGCGCCCATGGTCCGATCGAACCAATGCCCCATCCGCGCAAACCCCGCACGCACGCGCTGCTGGCTGAACAACATCGCCACCAGGCAGAACCACAGCGCCGTCGCCACCGCCAGGTACACACCATAACCGGCCTGGATCGCCAGCGGGGTGTGCGGGTTGATCACCACGGTGAACAACGACAGGAAGAACAAGGTGGCCTTGGGATTCAAACCGTTGGTCACAAAACCAGCAGTGAACGCCCCACGCGGGGTGCGTTCGCCCGCCTCGCGGTGCAACTCGCCTTCAACAGGTGGCTTGGCCGGCTGCGCGCGCAGGGCCTTGAAGCCGATGTACAGCAGGTAGGCCGCCGCCGCCCACTTGAGTGCGTTGAACAGCACGATGGACTGGGACACGATCAAGCCGATGCCGAGCAACGAGTAGCCCACGTGCAGGAAAATCGCCGAGCCCACGCCCAGTGCGGTCCAGGTACCGGCGCGGCGGCCGTGGGTCACGCTTTCACGCACCACCACCGCGAAATCCGGGCCGGGGCTGGCCACCGCCAACAAGTGAATCAGAGCTACGGTCAAGAACTCGGCGGCGTACATACTCACTCCATTAAGTAACGGATTATTTCATCTGATAGGCTCGGCAGATTACGCCTTCGAACCCTGTCGCAAAAGGTACAGTTGATGACGAACAATCGCCGCGCCGTCTTCCTTGATCACCCGTCCCTGGACCTGGGGGACCTTGACCTCAGCGAATTGCGCAACAGCTTCAGCGAGTTGCAGTTGTTTACCGACACCACACCGCAGAACGTGGTTGAACGCGTGCAAGGCGCCCACGTGGTGATCAGTAACAAAATCGCCCTCAATACCGAGACCCTGGCGGCCTGCCCGGAGCTCAAGCTGATCCTGGTTTCAGCCACCGGCACCAACAACGTCGACCTCGACGCCGCCCGCGCCCACGGCATCACCGTGAGCAACTGCCAGGGCTACGGCACGCCGTCGGTGGCCCAGCACACGATCATGCTGTTGCTCAACCTGGCGACGCGCTTGAAGGATTATCAACGGGATGTGAGCGCCGGCAAATGGCAACAGGCCAGGCAGTTCTGCCTGCTGGACCACCCGATTGTCGAACTCGAAGGCAAGACCCTCGGCCTGCTCGGCCACGGTGAACTGGGCGGCGCCGTGGCGCGCCTCGCCGAAGCCTTCGGCATGCGTGTGGTGCTGGGTGCGATTCCGGGGCGCCCTGCCCGCGCCGACCGCGTGCCACTGGATGAACTGCTGGCGCAGGTCGACGCGCTCACCCTGCACTGCCCGCTCAACGAACACACCCGCGACTTTATCGGCGCCCGCGAACTGGCGCTGCTCAAGCCCGGCGCGTTTGTGGTCAACACCGCGCGCGGTGGTTTGATCAACGAACAGGCCCTGGCCGATGCGTTGCGCAGTGGTCATTTGGGCGGCGCAGCGACCGATGTACTGAGTGTGGAGCCGCCGGTGAATGGCAACCCACTGCTGGCCGGCGATATTCCACGCCTGATCGTCACCCCGCACAACGCCTGGGGCAGTCGCGAAGCGCGGCAGCGCATCGTCGGCCAACTGGCGGAAAACGCCCGGGGCTTTTTCAGTGGGGCCCCGCTGCGCGTCGTCAGTTGATAAACTGCGCCCCTTTTCAAGGAGCAGACCATGGATCCGCGCAGTGAAGTACTGCTTCGCCAGGCCGAACTTTTTCAAGGCAACCTGCTGTTGGTGGGCTTGCCCGCCGACGACCTGCTCGGTCGCCTGCCCAACGCCCACGGCTGGAGCTGGCACGCCGGGGACCAGGCGGCACTCGACGCACGTTTCCCTGAGCGCAGCCAGTTTGGCGTGAACGTGCCTGACAGGGCGTTTGATACGGCGGTGATCTTCCTGCCCAAGTCCAAGGACCTGACCGACTACCTGCTCAACGCCGTGGCCGCCCGTTTGCCCGGCGCCGAGCTGTTCCTGGTCGGCGAGAAAAAGGCCGGTATCGAAAGCGCCGCCAAACAGCTAATCCCCTTCGGCAAACCGCGCAAACTCGACAGCGCGCGGCATTGCCAACTGTGGCAGATCACCGTGGTCAACACCCCCCAAGCGGTCGAGCTGGAGAGCCTGGCGCAGGTCTTCGAAGTGCCATTGACCGAAGGCCCGCTGAAGGTAGTGAGCTTGCCGGGTGTGTTCAGCCACGGCCGTCTGGATCGCGGCACCGAGCTGCTGCTGGAGCACCTGGACAAACTGCCGAGCGGACATCTGCTGGACTTTGGTTGCGGCGCTGGGGTGCTGGGGGCTGCGGTCAAACGGCGCTATCCGCACAACACGGTGACGATGCTCGATGTGGACGCCTTCGCCGCCGCCAGCAGTCGCTTGACCCTGGCCGCCAATGGTCTGGAAGCCGAGGTATTGACCGGCGATGGCATCGACGCGGCACCGATGGGTTTGAACGCGATTCTGAGCAACCCGCCGTTCCATGTCGGCGTGCACACCGATTATTTCGCCACCGAGAATCTGCTGCGAAAAGCGGCGAAACACTTGGCAAAAGGTGGCGAACTGCGCCTGGTTGCCAACAGCTTCCTGAAGTACCAGCCGCTGATCGAGGAGCATCTGGGTGTGTGTGCAGTGAAGGCCGAAGGCAACGGTTTTCGCATCTACCGCGCCAAGCGCGGCTGACGGGCGTTTGAAAAAGAAGGCTTGCCGAATGGATTTTGCCTAGGCAGAATCCGCAGCGTCCTAGGGGAGTAGTCTCCCACGAGCGCCACGCTCGTCCGGCATACGTCAACATACTTGGTCAGCAGACCATGGCGTATGCGACCCAGGAGTCCGCACAGACGGACCGGGGTTTGACAAGACCTATGACACGCACACCTTACCCGGGGCGGGAAGGCTGTACGTGTCATAGCCGTGTCGACCCGCCCCTGGAAACCTACCTGATGCTGGATTCATTGCTCGTACCTACCGCAATCGTTGCCTTGGCCGAAATCGGCGACAAGACGCAACTGCTCGCGCTCATCCTTGCCGCACGCTTTCGCAAACCCTGGCCGATCATCGCCGGCATCGTTGCCGCGACCCTGGCCAACCATGCGGCCGCCGGTGCCGTGGGGGCGTGGTTCGGAAGTTTCTTCTCGGATGCGGTGTTGCACTGGATCCTGGCGGCAAGCTTCTGCGCCACGGCGCTGTGGACCCTGGTGCCGGACAAACTCGACGATGACGAAGCCAGCACCACACGCAAATTCGGGCCGTTCCTGACTACGCTGATCGCGTTCTTCCTGGCGGAAATCGGTGACAAGACGCAGATCGCCACGGTGATGCTGGCGGCTCAGTATCCGGAGCTGTGGCTGGTGATCATCGGCACCACCCTGGGCATGCTGATTGCCAACGTGCCGGTGGTTTTGGCGGGGAATTTCGCGGCGGAGAAACTGCCGTTGACGTTGATTCGTCGCTTGGCCGCTACAGCGTTTTTCATCCTGGCCATTGTGGCCGTGTACAAAGCCATGCAAAGCAGCGGGTGGATCTAAGGGTTCCCTGTGGGAGGGGGCTTGCCCCCTTCCACATTTAGATCTTCAAAAGGTCAGGATTTCTTGGCCTGCTGGTACAACGGCATCACCTTCGGAATCGCCGCCTGCAACGAGGCGATTCGGCTGTCGGAAGCCGGGTGGGTACTCATGAACTCCGGTGGTGCGCCTTCCGAAGCCTTGGCCATCTTGTTCCACAGCGTAATCGCCGCGTTCGGGTTGTAGCCCGCACGGGCTGCCAGCTCCAGGCCGATCAGGTCCGCTTCGTTTTCATTGCTGCGGCTGTTGGGCAAGGTCATGCCGTAGTTGGCCACGGTATCAGCCAGGGCCAGGCTGTCCTGGCCGAGGCCGAACAACGCACCGGCACCCTGCTTGGCCATCTCGATCCCGTAGGCCTTGGACATGGCTTCGCGGCCATGCTCACGCAAGGCGTGGGCGATTTCATGGCCCATCACGGCGGCCAGTTCGTCATCGGTGAGCTTGAGGTTGTCGATCAACGCGCTGTACACGAAGATTTTGCCGCCAGGCCCGCAGTTGGCGTTCATCTCATCGCTCTTGATCAGGTTTACTTCCCACTTCCACTGCGCCGCATCCGCACGGAACGTCGGCGCCTGGGCGATCAAGCGGTTGGCGATGGCCTGCACGCGCTTGGCGTTGGCGCTGGTCTTGTCCAGTTGGCCCTTGCTGCTGGCCTCCCCCAGGGTCTGCTGGTAGGACTGGGCATACATCTGGTCGACTTCCTGGCTCGACAGCATGCTGAACATGTACTGCTTGCGCTCTACCCCGACAGCGCCGCCGCTGGTGGTATTGACCGACTGACACCCGGCCAGCAGCATCGCCGCGACCAAACCACTTATCACCAATGACTTCTTCATCAACACTCTCCCTGATAGCACGCCCTTAAACATGGCGCGTATCGTAGGCGCACATTTGTATCGACGCCAGATACACCTGACATGTAACCGCTGATTTTCCGATACATCTCACACGCCAGCGGCGGCGCCGAGCATTCTGTTTGCGACACATCCCCCTATTTTGCCGGGCGCCCCCCTCATGCCCACCTCGCCCTCGGCCGATACACAGGACAGGCCCTCTCCCCTGCGCCCGGAGCTTTCATGAAATTCAAGTCGATTCAATTTTCTGTCGCGGCCCTGGCCGGGGCCATTGTCCTGAGCGTAGTGGCGGTGCTGGTGCTCTACGCCTTGTTTGCCGGCGCGCGCACCCAGGAGATGGTGCAGAAGCGCACCCAGGTGCAGTTCGAACAGATTATCGAACAGCGCCTCACCGCCCTGGCGCAAACCCAGGCCACGCTGATCCAGCGTGAATTGGAAGCGCCGTTGGTAACCGCCAAAAGCCTGGCCACTACCAACGCACTGCTCGGCATGAAAGACGCGAAGGGTGAACCCGCCCTGCAGCTTGGCCGCGAGCAACTGATCAACCTGCTGCACGAAACCGTGGTACGCAACCCCAAAATCCTCGGCGCCTACATCGGCTGGGAGCCCAACGCTATCGATCACAACGACGCGGCCTACGTGAACAGCCCGATTGTCGGCATGGGCGCCGACGGACGTTTCCTGCCGTGGTGGTACCGCAACGCAGATGGCAGCCTGGGCATGGATAAACTGGCCGACGTGGCCGACCAGAAAATCCTCTCCACAGGCGTGCGCGCCAGCGAGTACTACCTGTGCTCCAAGGAAAGCAAAAAGGCCTGTGTCATCGATCCCGCGCCCTACAAGGTGGGCAACGCGATGGTGATGCTGGCCTCATTTATCGAGCCAATCATGATCGATGGCACGTTCCAGGGCATCGTCGGCACCGACCTGTCGGTGAACTTCATCCAGGACATGCTGACCGGTGCCGACCAGAAACTCTACAACGGCGCCGGTGAACTGGCGCTGATCTCCAGCAACGGCCGCCTGGTGGCCTACACCCAGGACGCCAGCAAACTCGGCGAAAAGGCCAGCGACCTGCTCGACAGCAATGAACTGGCCAACCTCGGCCAACTGAAAATCGGCGAAGTGCGCTACGACATCGACAAGGAGCACGGGCATATCGAGTTGTTCCTGCCGTTCAACATCGGCCAGACCGATGCGCGCTGGACCCTGATGATGCAGCTGCCTTTGAGTGCCGTAATGGCCGACTCGCAGAAACTGCAAAGCGACCTGGAAACCCAGCGCAAGACCGACATTTTCGGCATGACCATCGCCGGCCTGCTGATCGCCGGTATCGGCCTGCTGGTGATCTGGCTGGTAGGCCACGGCATCGCCCGGCCACTCAAGCAAATGGTCGCGATGCTCAATGACATCGCCCAGGGCGAAGGTGACCTGACGCGGCGCCTGACCAGTGATCGCGCCGACGAACTGGGCGCGATTGCCAACGGTTTCAACACCTTCCTGATCAAGCTGCAAGGCATGATCACCCAGGTGGTGAGTTCGGTGCAGAAGGTCAGCGACTCGTCGGAGCACACCGCTGATATCGCGATCCGTACCAACCAGGGTGTGCATAAACAGATGGTGGAGATCGACCAGGTCGCCACCGCCGTGCATGAGATGACCGCCACTGCGCAAGACGTTGCACGCAACGCCACCCAAGCCGCACAGGCCGCCAGCCATGCCGACCAGGCCGCGAGCCAGGGCATGCGTATTGTGCGTGACACCTCCACCTCCATCGGCGCGCTCGCCGAGGAAATCGGCAAGGCCGTCGGTGTGGTGCAAACCCTGGCCAAGGACAGCGAAAACATCAACGCCATCCTCACGGCGATTCGCGGGATTGCCGAGCAGACCAACCTGCTGGCACTCAACGCCGCCATCGAGGCGGCGCGGGCCGGCGAGCAAGGTCGTGGTTTTGCCGTGGTCGCCGACGAAGTGCGCAACCTGGCGCAGAAGACGCAAAAGGCCACTGAAGAAATCCAGACTATGATCCAGCAGTTGCAACAAGGCACGCGGGATGTGGTGCGGGTGATGGAGGACAGCCAGAACCGCACCGATGAAAGCGTGCAACACGCGGCCAAGGCGGCCGAAGCACTGGAGACCATCACCCAGGCGGTGTCGGTGATCAACGACATGAACACCCAGATCGCCAGTGCCGCCGAGGAGCAGAGCGCGGTGGCCGAGGACATCAATCGCAACGTGATCAATATCGGCCAGGTGGCCAATGAAGTGGCGGGCGGCGCGGATGAATCCAGTGCGGCCAGTGCCGACTTGACCAAGTTGGCCGAGCAGCAGCGCCGGCTGATCAATCAATTCAAGGTTTAAGCCGGGGTCAGGCACTCCGGCCCGTTAAGCTTGGGATCATTGACCATGTTGGCCAGGACCCGCTCGCGCAACGCGCTCGGCTCACTGGCCAGCAGGCCTTGCAACACATGCAACGGCGTCTCAGGGTCGAGCCAGGCTGCCTGTCCGGCCTCATCCAGAATCAGTGGCCGACGCTGGGCCTGCGCGGCCTGGGTCACCACCGCGGTGCTCAGCCACACCTGTTCCTGCACCGGGTAGGCCTCCCAGATCGCGGCAAAAAACAACGTGGAGCCCTCCCCCGGTGTCAGCCAGTACGGGCGCTTGCGCTGGGTGCCACGCCATTCGTAGAACCCATTGGCCGGTAGCAGGCAGCGACGCTGGCGGAACGCTTCGCGAAACATCGGCTGTTCGGCCAGGGTTTCGGCGCGGGCGTGGGCGGGGGTACGGGAAAGATCGGTCAACCAGGGCGGGGTGAGCCCCCAGCGGGCGCGAGCCAGGGTGCGCTGGCCGTCGGCGGCGCGCTGGATCAGCACAGAATCATTCGGGGAAATGTTCCACTGGGCCTGCTGGTCGGCCGGAAAGCCCGGCAGGGCAGCAAAAGCGGGGGTCCAGCGAAACAGGGCATAACGTCCACACATGGGGTAACACGACTCTTGGGTAAACCGACCGACAGCCTAACAGACCAGCACGTCGGGGAAGCTGTCGGGTTCGTCGCCCGGCAACGGTTGTGCGCCGATATAGGCGGTAATCAACTCGCGGGCATACAGGGCGCGGTCATTGTCCACCTCCAGGCCCAGCAGGCCGAAGATGGGCAATTCGCCGGTGCCGCCGAGCAAATGACGACCCACCAGGTGCGCCTCGATACCTTCGCTGGCGAGCATCTGTTGCAGCAGCTCGCCCTCCATCAGGTTTTCCGGTTCGTAGATTCGTTGCATCAGCGTCCCCGCTATTCGTTTTCACTACGGGTTTCAAGCATCCATTCTTCGCCATGTACCTGCAGATCGAAAATGATCGGTCGGCAGCACACCTGGCAGTCCTCTATATAAACCTGATCCCCCCCGGACAAATCCACCGTTGTCTCGACCACTTCACCGCAATAAGGACAATCGTACGTCGCGTTTTCCAGCATCGCAGCCTCCAAGGTGACTTGTGCGTATAATCGCCGGTCTATTTACAGGGCTATTTTTGGCCGCGCCCATTACTCGGGCCGCACCCTGGTATTTCCTTTACTTACCCTAGCCGTTTCTAACAAGAGAGCATGATGGGCGAATTCGATACCATCCGACCTTACAACGACAGCGAAGTCCCGGCAGTGCTGGCACGTCTGTTCAGTGACAAGGCCTTTCTGGACATCCTGACCCACTTCCGCTTCCCGCGCTTCGCCGGCGCCCTGGGCTGGCTGCTCAAGCCGATGATCGCCCGCAAACTGCGCCGTGAATTCGCCGGCGTCACCACCGTGGCCACGCTGCAGGACAAAGTCGAGTACTACGTCGACCACACCATTGACCGGGCGACCGACGGCGTGACCTACACCGGGGTCGAGCAGCTCAAGTCCGGCACCGCCTACCTGTTCCTGGCCAACCACCGCGATATCGTGATGGACCCGGCCTTCGTCAACTATGCGGTATACCACGCCGGCCTGCCGACACCTCGCATCGCCATTGGCGACAACCTGCTGCAGAAGCCGTTTGTCAGCGACCTGATGCGCCTGAACAAGAGTTTCATCGTGCACCGCTCGATCACCGGGCGCAAAGAGAAGATGGCGGCGTATCAGCTGCTGTCGGCCTACATCAACCATTCGATCCGCAACGACGGTGCGTCGATCTGGATCGCCCAGGCCGAAGGGCGCGCCAAGGATGGAGATGACCGTACCGAATCGGCGATCCTCAAGATGTTCCACGTCAGCCGCAAGGACGAGCCGTTTGCCGAGGTGATCCAGTCGCTGAACCTGACGCCGGTGTCCATCAGCTACGAATACGACCCGTGTGATTCAGCCAAGGCCCGCGAACTGTACATCCGCGCGACCACTGGCACCTACGTCAAGGCGCAGGGCGAAGATGATGTGAGCATTGCCCTGGGCATCACCGGCTACAAGGGTCGCGTGCACATTAACTTCGCGCCGCCGATTACCGAGCGTTTCGAAGACACCAAGTTGCTGGCCGCAGAAATGGACCGGCAGATTCTGGGGGGCTACCGGTTGTTCCCGGTGCATTACCTGGCCTACGCCCAGTGGAGCGACGCCGACCCTCAATTGCAGGTGCCGACGGCGGCCGAAGTGTTCCCGGCTGATGAACTGGCCAAGGCGAAGGCGGAGTGGGAGCGGCGTCTGAACGACTGCCCGGCTGAGCACCGGCCGTTCCTGGTGGTGCAATATGCGACGCCGGTGCGCAATCAGTATCGGGTCAAGGCTGGAATACCCCTCTAAACACCGATTCAAAAATGTGGGAGGGGGCTTGCCCCGATAGCGGTGTATCAGTCAATCAGCTGTCGACTGAAGCTCCGTCATCGGGGGCAAGCCCCCCTCCCACATTTGTTTTGTGGTGTTCTTAAAGGCGGGTGCTGAGCCAGGAGATGGCCAGCGCCATGCCCAGGCAGGCAAACCCGACGCGGTAAGCCAGGCGATGCGCCCGTTCGGTGCGCACATCCAGAAACAACATCGGCTGATCAATTGCGCGATCTTCGCTCTGCGCGGTGAGGTCGGCCATGGCGCGCTGTTCGCGCAGGCGGGTAATGAACAGCAGTGCCGCGCCCGGACAGGCCACGGCCAAAGCAACAACATTGGTCAAAAGTGCGGGCAGCGCCATCGCAAACCTCGGCAAAACAGTGTTTTGGTATCGGTTCAGATACAAACCTGAACGATAGTGGCCTCCGGCGCCTGAAATGCTCCCTCCCCCATTGACGGCTAATGTATCCAGTAATTTACGGCGTCACCTGAACGTCACCTTAACAAGCCACTCTGTTGCCCTTTGACGTTTCAGGAGCTTGTCATGCTGCATGCGCACAACCAGGATCGGCTGTATCTGATCGCCCCGAGCGATGAGCAGGAAGCGCTGATCGGCGGCCTGGCCTTCAACGTCCAGGACCGCC
The DNA here is from genome assembly GCF_019823005.1 of Pseudomonas sp. DR208. Classification (NCBI taxonomy): domain Bacteria; kingdom Pseudomonadati; phylum Pseudomonadota; class Gammaproteobacteria; order Pseudomonadales; family Pseudomonadaceae; genus Pseudomonas; species Pseudomonas sp. DR208. The sequence goes on along the minus strand of NZ_CP081944.1, from coordinate 1,261,356 downwards.
ACTGGCTGGTGTATTGCGCCCTTGGCGGACACCAGCATGCCGACCTGCCGGAGGCCGATCTGTTGACCGGGGTGAGCCTGCTGGATTTCTGTATCGACACGGCTGCATGAAACTGAAGACGAAAAAAAACCGGGCTCAGTGATGAGCCCGGCTTTTTTAAGGACCGGTTATTGCGCGCTGAGCAACGAACCGATGCTTGGGTCCTTGAACAGGCGGGTCAAGGCATCGCTCAGCACGTCGCTGACCAACTTGGTGTTGGTTTCCTGGTTCGGCGACATGCCGAAACGCTGGTTCAGGGACGCACCGTAGCGGCCGCTGTAGCGACGGGTGCCGGCGGTGACGTCGGACTTGAAGGTGGCGCCGATGGATGCTTCGGTCACGTACAGGCCGTCTTTAGGCGACTGGTACTTCAATTCGGCCAGGGTGATCGTCAACTGCGGAGCACCCGGCGCGTTGGGGCTCGGGGTGAAACCCAGCAGGCGCACGGCAGCTTCGGCCTGGGCCTGCAGCTTGGGCAGTACGTCTTGAGCGTTCACCGAGACCAGGGCGGTTTCCGGATACAGGCCGCCGCGCGAACCGAGCGTAGGCGACGGACGACCATCCACCACACGCACCGACACCGGCTGGCCGTGACCCACGGGGGCCAACTGCGTGGTGATTTTTGGTTCCGGGGTCAGTTGTTGCGGGCTGTTGGCGCAGCCAACCAGGGTCAAACTGGTCACAGTGATCAAACCGAACAACAGGCGTTGCAACATGCTCTTCTCTCCAGAAATCGGGTACCGACAGGCGGGCAGTATAGCGGTGCGCCAGTGCCGGGAACTAGCGCCAGTTACAACCTGAGACCTGCACAGACTGTAGCGGTTCGATGTCACTGATATGTCACGGCTGATACACAGAGCCGTCATGCCCGACAGGCAAGCTTGGCCCCAATCCCAAGAGGTCTGTCGCCATGCAATTTCTCTGGTCACTGTTCACGCGCAAACCCGCCCTTCGCCAGTTCGCCCTGCTCGATGTGCAAGGCCGTTGCCAGGCCTTCAAAGAGTGCTGCCAGCCTCCTGTAGGCGACGGCTGGGTGGAAATCGATGAAATCCGGCTGAGCTGGATGCACCACCCGCTGCCGGCCAGCGCCCGTGTCAGCCCACGTGCAGCGCAGCCGTCGCGTCACCAACCGTTGGCCGCCTGACCGAACGCCTAATAAAAGTCATAAAACACGCCCATTTCCCTGGCGTTCTTCGCTACAATCTCCCCCCGATTATAAGGACGTCTCCTGATCGGGCCTCGCAGCATCGTTAATGCCTCGGCATTAGCCCCAAGAATCGCCCACAGAGAGCCGCCCACACAGATCGAGTGAAGCTGGCGCGCTTGCTGTTTTCTTTGCAAACCACCCGCCTTTACCGAATCTGCCAGAGCTGCCATTGCGCTCGGCCACTTGAGTTGTTTGCCCGTTTTGCCGCGTGTCGGCTAGGGGCCAGGTGCCAGGCTGGGGCAGCCCTTTTTTGAGGTTCACGTCTTCAAAAGAGCGTGAAAAAACGGGTTTTCACAACTTCACAAGAGTGTGGCGAGCAAATGAATAGTTTGGCGTTTGTACAAGCACCATCAGCGTCTGGAACAGCCCAACCACACAGGATCGAGTACTCCTCAACAACGGGAGCTTGAGCCTGTCCGCTACGGATTGGTTGCACGAATCGCACGCTTTGACCATAAGTCGAATTGCCACAGGCGCCCATGAATGCGTTCATAGGCAGATTAGCCCGGCAGGAAGCGTGCGCTGAACATGCAAAGAATTGCGAATCGGACATGGCGATCCTGGCCATGGGTAACCTGGGGCAACACGTGAACCGCCCCATCACTCCTGGCAGCCATGCCGTCAATTTGGTGCTGCAGATTTTGGAGACGCGTTAAATGGCGCATAACGAAGCAGTCGACGTAGTACTGGTAGGGGCCGGCATCATGAGTGCCACCCTGGCCGTACTGCTCAAAGAGCTCGACCCCGGCCTGAAGCTGGAAGTCGTTGAGCTGATGGATTCGGGTGCCGCGGAAAGTTCCAACCCGTGGAACAACGCCGGTACCGGCCACGCCGGGCTGTGTGAGCTGAACTACACGCCGCAGGCCGCCGATGGCTCCATCGACATCAAGAAAGCCGTGCACATCAACACCCAATTCGAGGTGTCGAAGCAGTTCTGGGCGTACCTGACCAAAAAGGGCACCTTTGGCTCGTCCAGGTCCTTTATCAGCCCGGTGCCGCACCTGAGCTTCGTGCAGGGCGAAAAAGGCGTGTCCTTCCTCAAGAAGCGCTTTGAAACCCTCAGCCAGCACCACGCGTTTTCGGACATGCACTACACCGAAGACCGTAGCGAGATGGCCGAGTGGATGCCGCTGATGATGCCGGGCCGTCCGCTCGACGAAAAAATCGCAGCCACCCGTGTGATGAACGGCACGGACGTGAATTTCGGCGCGCTGACCAACCAGCTGCTCAGCCACCTGACCAGCTCGGCAGACGCCCAGGTCAAGTACAGCAAGCGCGTCACCGGCCTCAAGCGCAACGGCGCGGGCTGGACCGTAAGCATCAAGGACGTCAACAGCGGCAGCAGCCGCGAAGTTGACGCCAGGTTCGTGTTCCTCGGCGCCGGCGGCGCGGCCCTGCCGCTGCTGCAAGCCTCGGGCATCGAAGAAAGCAAAGGCTTTGGCGGCTTCCCGGTCAGCGGCCAGTGGCTGCGTTGCGACAACCCGGAAGTGGTCAAGCACCACCAGGCCAAGGTCTACAGCCAGGCTGCCGTGGGTTCGCCGCCGATGTCCGTGCCGCACCTGGACACCCGCGTGGTCGATGGCAAGAAGTCCCTGCTGTTCGGGCCTTACGCCGGTTTCACCACCAAGTTCCTCAAGCACGGCTCGTTCCTCGACCTGCCGCTGTCGGTTCGCGCCGGCAACATCGGCCCGATGCTGGCCGTGGCCCGCGACAACATGGACCTGACCAAGTACCTGGTCAGCGAAGTGATGCAGTCCATGGAACAGCGCCTGGAATCCCTGCGCCGCTTCTACCCCGAGGCGAAAGCCGAAGACTGGCGCCTGGAAGTGGCCGGCCAACGGGTGCAGATCATCAAGAAAGACCCGAAAAAAGGCGGCGTGCTGCAATTCGGCACCGAGCTGGTCGCGGCCAAAGACGGCTCGCTCGCGGCGCTGCTGGGCGCGTCCCCAGGTGCTTCGGTGACCGTTTCGATCATGCTGGAGTTGATCGAGAAGTGCTTCCCGGAAAAAGCCGCCGGTGAGTGGGCTGCCAAACTGCACGAGATCTTCCCGGCCCGTGAAAAGGTCCTGGAAACGGATGCCGAGTTGTATCGCAAGATCAACGCGCAGAACAACATCAGCCTGGAACTGGTTGAGCCTGCCGCCGAGACCGAGAGCTACGCTTGAGGCCTTGAGGCAATAAAAAACGCCCCGCTCTCGGCATGAGAACGGGGCGTTTTTTTGTGTATCGGATAATCAGCCGCGAGCGTTTTCGATCAGTTCGATGTACTCGTCCGCGTTGCGCTGGTCCTTGATCAGGTCGACGAAGGTCTGGCCATGCGCATCCTTGCCGTCGAGGTCCAGGCCGGCTTCCTTGAAGAAACCCAGAAACCGCTCGAAATCGTCGATACGCAGGCCACGGTAGGCCTTGATCAGCTTGTGCAGGGACGGAGAAGTTGCGTCGACCGGCTCGAAGTCCAGGAACAACTTGATCTGATCGTCGCCGATCTCGTCACCAATCACCTGTTTCTTATCTTTACGCATTACCGACTCCAGCCTGCAGACATTTACACGGGGTTTGAAGTCTACCTGCGGGGCGCGGGCTTGTGTAGGCGGGGCCTACCTGGCTTTAACCGCACCCGTATGCAAATCCGCCCAGATATGCCCGTTGGCATAACTGAGGAACTGTACATACACCGTGTCATTGCGCAGCAGGTCGACAATCACCCGGTATTGGGCCAAGGGGTAAGAAAGCGTCAGGGTTTTGCTGGAGTCGTCATACACCGGCTTTTTCAGGCTTTTGCTTTCGGCGTCGAAATTGAGCACCACCTGGGCGATGGTCGCACCTTTGTTCAGGGACTTGCCCTTGAGACGGATCATCAGCGGCGAGGTCACCGGGATCGGCTGCTGGCTGGACTGGCGCTGGTTGCCCACCACCACCGCGTAGTCGGTGACTTGCAACAGTTGCTGCTGCTCCGGCGCTTCAGCGCGCAGGGTCAGGTCGTCCGAAGGCAGGAATTGGCTGTGCATCGGCGCTGGCGCGGCAGCCAGCGGCAAACTGAGGGTCAGCGCCAGGGCGGCGCAGGTGCGTATCAACAGGCTCATGGGCCGCTCCGGCAAGGTGGGCCCAGCACTGTAGCTCAATCGAACTGGGCAAGCATCCAGCGTTGGTACTCGGCCACACCGGCCTCGCCTTCGCGGGGCGCCCAGTCGGGCTGTTCGCCCTCGCCCACCGGACGATAAGGCCCGGCCTTGCACTCGAACATCACCGTGTCGGGCTCCAGCACCACCAGGCCATGGAACACCCCCGGCGGCAGATCGACACCGGCGCATTCACCGCCAGCCTGCATGACACGCCTGGCAATGACCTCGCCGGTTTCGTTGAAGACCAGCAAGCCCAAGCGGCCCTGCAGCACCAGCAAGGTTTCTGCCTTGTCCGCGCTCAGGTGCCGATGCGGCGGTACATAAGTGTCAGGTTGCAGGCCTACCGCCAGGCGATGGCAGGGTTCTTCCATCTGGTGGAAGTTATGGTGGTGCCGGCCACGGGGGTGGGTGGCCGCTTTCTCGGCCAGTTCGGCAAACAGCGTCTGATCAAGAAAACGGGCCATGGCTTACATTCCTTTGACGGCGAAAATCCCGTTGGCGTTGCGCCAGTAGCCTTTGTAGTCCATGCCATAACCGAAGATGTAGCGGTCGATGCACGGCAGGCCGACGTAATCGGCTTTCAGGTCCGGACGCGCCTTGCGGTCGTGGTCTTTGTCGATCAGCACGGCGGTGTGCACTTTGCGCGCGCCGGCGTGTTTGCAGAAGTCGATGATCGCGCCCAGGGTGTGACCTTCGTCGAGGATGTCGTCGATGATCAGCACGTCGCGGTCGATGAAGGAAACTTCCGGCTTGGCCTTCCAGAACAAGTCGCCGCCGCTGGTTTCGTTGCGATAACGGGTGGCGTGCAGGTAGGACGCTTCCAGCGGGAATTGCAGGTGGGTCAGCAATTTGCCGGCGAAGATCAGGCCGCCATTCATCACGCAGAAGACCACCGGGTTGGTGTCGGCCATTTCGCGGCTGATGTGTGCGCCGACCTTGGCGATCGCTTCTTCGACTTGCGCTTCGGTGTACAGGCAGTCAGCCTCGCGCATGATTTGACGGATATGCTCGAGATCAGCGGACATGGCGCTCTCCAAGGGGGTGCTGTGGCAAGAAAAGCGGGCGAAGGTACGCTTCTCGTGCGCTCCGAGCAAGCCTTAATGGACTAACGTACTAGATGTCTATAGGACAACACCCTCGGATAGATTAATCTAGGCCGGTTTTTTTGCCCGCCGCCGGAGCCTTTCCCATGCCCACTCGCGAGATCCGCCACCCGCTGATCCGACACAAGCTCGGCCTTATGCGCCGCGCCGACATTAGCACGAAGAACTTCCGTGAGCTTGCTCAGGAAGTCGGAGCGTTGCTCACCTACGAAGCGACCAAGGATTTACCTTTGGAGAGCTACGAAATCCCTGGTTGGGCCGGTCCCGTCCAGGTCGAGAAAATCGCCGGTAAGAAAATCACCGTGGTGCCGATCCTGCGCGCCGGTATCGGCATGCTCGAAGGCGTCCTCAGCCTGATCCCGGGCGCCAAGGTCAGCGCCGTGGGCGTGGCCCGCAACGAAGAAACCTTGCAGGCCCACACCTACCTGGAAAAACTCGTCCCGGAAATCAACGAGCGCCTGGCGATGATCATCGACCCGATGCTCGCCACCGGCAGCTCCATGGTTGCCACTATCGACCTGCTGAAAAAAGCCGGCTGCAAGGACATCCGCGCCATGGTGCTGGTGGCCGCGCCCGAAGGCATTGCCGCCGTCGAGAAGGCCCACCCGGATGTGCAGATCTACACCGCCTCCATCGACGAGCGCCTGAATGAACACGGCTACATCATCCCAGGCCTGGGCGATGCCGGTGACAAGATCTTCGGCACCAAGCAGAAGGACGCGTGAGCATGCAGGATGAATTCAACGACCCGCTTTGGCGCCAGATCCTGTCTGGCGCACAAATGCTCTTCGTAGCATTTGGTGCGCTGGTGTTGATGCCACTGATCACAGGTCTTGATCCAAACGTCGCGCTGTTCACCGCAGGCCTGGGCACGTTGCTGTTCCAGGTGGTGACGGGGCGGCAGGTGCCGGTCTTCCTGGCGTCGAGCTTTGCCTTCATTACCCCGATCATTCTCGCCAAGGGCCAGTTCGGCCTCGCGGCGACCATGGGCGGGGTGATGGCGGCGGGTTTCGTGTACACCTTCCTGGGCCTGGCGGTGAAGATCAAAGGCACCGGGTTTATCGACCGGTTGCTGCCGCCCGTGGTGATCGGGCCGGTGATTATCTCCATCGGCCTGGCCATGGCGCCGATTGCCGCGAACATGGCGATGGGTAAAACCGGTGATGGCGCTGAGCTGATCCATTACCAGACCGCGATGATGATCTCGATGCCTGCGCTGCTGACCACCTTGATCGTGGCGGTGTTCGGCAAAGGCATTTTCCGCCTGGTGCCGATCATCTCCGGCGTGCTGGTGGGCTTCGCCATGTCGTTCTACTTTGGCGTGGTCGACACGGCGAAGATCGCGGCGGCCCCCTGGTTCGCCCTGCCCCACTTCACCGCGCCGGAATTCAACTGGCAGGCGATCCTGTTCATCGTCCCGGTGGCCCTGGCCCCGGCAATCGAACATATCGGCGGCGTGATTGCGGTGGGCAGCGTGACCGGTCGCGACTACTTGAAGAAGCCCGGCCTGCACCGCACCCTGCTGGGTGACGGCATTGCCACCACGGCTGCCGGTCTGTTCGGCGGCCCACCCAACACCACCTACGCCGAAGTGACCGGCGCGGTGATGCTGACCAAGAACTACAACCCGAAGATCATGACCTGGGCAGCGGTGTTTGCCATCAGCCTGGCGTTCATCGGCAAGTTCGGCGCGTTGCTGCAGAGCATTCCGGTGCCGGTGATGGGCGGGATTCTGTGCCTGCTGTTCGGCTCGATTGCCGCGGTGGGGATGAACACGCTGATCCGCCACAAGATCGACCTGGGCGAAGCGCGCAACCTGGTGATTGTGTCGGTGACCCTGGTGTTCGGAATTGGCGGTGTGCTGGTCGGCACCGGCACCGGCCCGGATGACTTCGGCCTCAAGGGCATCGCCCTGTGTGCGGTGGTGGCGATTGGGTTGAACCTGCTGCTGCCGGGCAATGATGGCTGGAAGAACAAGAAGTCGGATGAGCCGTTGCTCTAACCAGCACCGCGAAACCCAATGTGGGAGGGGGCTTGCCCCCGATAGCAGTGTGTCAGTCAATGCATTAGCTGACTGATACACCGCAATCGGGGGCAAGCCCCCTCCCACATTTTGCTCTTCAGTGTGGCTTAGAGCTCACCGAGCCCATCGATCAACGCCTGGTTCTGCTCCGGCGTACCGATGCTGATCCGCAGGAACTGGGCAATTCGCTCCTGCTTGAAGTGCCGCACGATCACCCCTTGCTCACGCAACTTGGCCGCCAGGCCCGCAGCGTCGTGCCGTGCGTGACGGGCAAAGATGAAGTTGGCAGCCGACGGCAGCACTTCAAAGCCTTTCTCTTCCAGTTGCGCGACCAGCTTGTCGCGACTGTCGATCACCAACCGGCACGTCTTCTCGAAATACTCACGGTCCTCGAACGCCGCCGCCGCGCCAACAATCGCCAGGCGGTCCAGTGGATAGGAGTTGAAGCTGTTCTTGACCCGCTCCAGCGCCTCGATCAAGTCCGGGTGGCCCACGGCCAGGCCCACACGCAAACCGGCCAGTGAGCGCGATTTGGACAGGGTCTGGGTGACCAGCAGGTTCGGGTAGCGATCCACCAGGCTGATCGCGGTTTCACCGCCGAAGTCGATATAGGCTTCATCGACCACCACCACCGAATCCGGGCTGGCCTTGAGGATCTGCTCCACCGCGTCCAGCGCCAGCACGCAGCCGGTCGGCGCGTTCGGGTTGGGAAAAATGATCCCGCCGTTGGGCTTGGCGTAATCCGCCACGCGAATCTGGAACTGGTCATCCAGCGGCACCGGTTCGGACTGGATGCCATAAAGGCCGCAGTAAACCGGATAGAAGCTGTAGCTGATATCCGGGAACAGCAGCGGCAGGTCGTGCTGGAACAAACCGTGGAAGATGTGCGCCAGCACTTCGTCGGAACCGTTGCCGAGGAAGACTTTAGCGGCGTCGATCCCGTAATGCGTGGCCACCGCCTGTTTGAGCAGGTCGCTGTTGGGGTCCGGGTACAGGCGCAGGTTGTCATTCAACTCGGCCTGCATTGCCGCCAACGCTTTGGGCGACGGACCGTAGGGGTTTTCATTGGTATTGAGCTTGACCAGTTTGGTCAGCTTCGGTTGTTCACCGGGCACGTAAGGCACGAGGTCCTTGACGAAAGGGCTCCAGAATTTGCTCATGTCTCAGTTCCCCTTCTCTTCAAGGATGCGGTATTCGGCGCTGCGGGCGTGCGCGCTGAGGGATTCGCCACGGGCCAGCACCGAGGCAGTCTTGCCCAGCTCGGAAGCGCCCTGCGGCGAGCAGAAAATGATCGACGAACGCTTCTGGAAGTCATACACCCCCAGCGGCGACGAGAAACGCGCGGTGCCGGAAGTCGGCAGCACGTGGTTCGGGCCTGCGCAGTAGTCGCCCAGGGCCTCGCTGGTGTGGCGGCCCATGAAGATCGCACCGGCGTGGCGAATCGACGGCAGCCAGGCTTGTGGGTCGGCGACGGACAACTCCAGGTGCTCCGGCGCGATGCGGTTGGCCACGTCGATGGCTTGCTCCATGTCGCGCACCAGGATCAGCGCACCACGGCCATTGATCGATTTCTCGATGATCTCGGCGCGCTCCATGGTCGGCAGCAGCTTATTGATGCTGGCCGCGACCTTGTCGAGGAACTCGGCGTCCGGACTGACCAGGATCGCCTGGGCGTCTTCGTCGTGCTCGGCCTGGGAGAACAGGTCCATGGCGATCCAGTCCGGATCGGTCTGACCGTCGCACACCACGAGGATTTCCGAAGGGCCGGCGATCATGTCGATACCGACCTGGCCGAACACATGGCGCTTGGCAGTGGCAACATAGATGTTGCCGGGGCCGACCACTTTGTCTACCTTCGGTACGCTTTCAGTGCCATAGGCCAGGGCGGCAACAGCTTGGGCACCACCGATGGTGAAAACCCGATCGACACCGGCGATGCAGGCCGCTGCCAGCACCAGCTCGTTGATTTCACCACGCGGCGTCGGCACCACCATGACCACCTCGGTCACGCCCGCCACTTTGGCCGGGATCGCGTTCATCAGCACCGATGAAGGGTACGAAGCCTTGCCACCCGGCACGTACAAACCGGCGCGGTCCAGCGGCGTGACCTTCTGGCCCAGCACAGTACCGTCGGCCTCGGTGTAGCTCCAGGAGTCCTGTTTCTGTTTTTCGTGGTAGCTGCGCACACGCGCCGCCGCCACTTCCAGGGCTTCGCGCTGCGGCGCGGTGATGCGCGTCAGGGCCAGCTCCAGGCGTTCGCGGGGCAGGATCAGGTCAGCCATGGACTTGACGTCCAGACCGTCAAACTGGCGGGTGAAGTCCACCAGCGCCGCATCACCGCGCTCGCGCACGGCCTTGATGATGTCGAGCACCCGCTGGTTGACCGAATCGTCGGACACGCTTTCCCAGCTCAGCAGATGATCCAGATGATGGGCGAAATCCGGGTCGGCAGCGTTGAGTCGGGCAATTGCAGTGGACGTGGTCATAGCGAGGGCCTCATAGGATTGGCAAAAATGCTCAGGCGCCGAACGTTAGCAGTCGATCCGCTTGGGCACCTGAGAATTCTGGCTATGAGGCGGATAGACGGGCGCGACCCAGGGCCGCGCGGGTAGGTCAACCGCGGTGTCGCGACTCCACTGCCTTGCGCAGCGTGTCGATCAACGCCTGGATACGGGCGTGCTGCATCTTCATCGATGCCTTGTTGACGATCAGACGGGAGCTGATGTCGGCAATGAAGTCCTGCGGCTCAAGACCGTTGGCGCGCAGGGTGTTACCGGTGTCGACCACGTCGATGATCTTGTCAGCCAGGCCGATCAACGGCGCCAGCTCCATCGAGCCGTAAAGCTTGATGATGTCGACCTGGCGGCCTTGCTCGGCGTAGTAGCGCTTGGCGACGTTGACGAACTTGGTCGCCACGCGCAGGCGGCCCTTCGGCTCCACATCACCGACACGGCCGGCGGTCATCAGCTTGCACAGGGCGATACGCAGGTCCAACGGCTCGTACAGGCCCTGGCCACCGTATTCCATCAGCACGTCTTTACCGGCGACGCCGAGGTCGGCCGCGCCATGTTCAACGTAGGTCGGCACGTCGGTAGCGCGCACGATCAACAGGCGCACGTCGTCCTGGGTCGTGGGGATGATCAGCTTGCGGCTCTTGTCCGGATTCTCGGTCGGCACGATGCCCGCTTCAGCCAGAAGCGGCAACGTGTCGTCAAGGATGCGGCCCTTGGACAGTGCGATGGTCAACATGGGAAACGTCAATCCTTTATCAGGCTATTGCGGTCCGGTCGCAAACGGCGCCGGACACAGATCGAGGCCATTACAGCCTCGACTTGAAACAAATCCTGTGGAGAGAGATTACCCTCCCCCCACCGTTACAGCTTCCGGGACTAGCCCGGTACGCGGCGGATTTTCGCGCCAAGCATCTGCAGTTTTTCTTCAATGCACTCGTAACCACGGTCTATGTGGTAGATGCGGTCGATCAGGGTGTCGCCTTCGGCGATCAGCGCCGAGATCACCAGGCTGGCCGATGCACGCAGGTCGGTGGCCATGACTGGCGCGCCCTTGAGTTTCTCGGTGCCGGTGACGATGGCGGTGTTGCCTTCGACTTGGATCTTCGCGCCCATGCGGTGCAATTCGTACACGTGCATGAAGCGGTTTTCGAAGATGGTCTCGATCACGGCACCGGTGCCTTCGGCAATCGCGTTCAGGGAGATGAACTGCGCTTGCATATCGGTCGGGAACGCCGGGTACGGAGCGGTACGCACGTTGACGGCCTTGGGACGCTTGCCGTGCATGTTCAGCTCGATCCAGTCTTCACCGGTCGTGATTTCCGCACCGGCTTCGCGCAGCTTTTCCAGGACCGCTTCCAGGATGGTCGGATCGGTGTCCTTGACCTTGACGCGGCCACCGGTGACGGCGGCGGCAACCAGGTAGGTACCGGTCTCGATGCGGTCAGGCATTACCTTGTAGGTGGCGGTGTGCAGACGCTCTACGCCATCGATAGTGATGGTGTCGGTGCCCGCACCGGAAACCTTCGCGCCCATGGCGTTCAGGAAGTTGGCCAGGTCGACCACTTCCGGCTCGCGCGCGGCGTTTTGCAGGACGCTGCGGCCTTTGGCCAGGGCAGCGGCCATCATGATGTTCTCGGTGCCGGTCACACTGACAGTATCAAAGAAGAAATTGGCGCCACGCAGGCCGCCTTCCGGCGCCTTGGCCTTGATGTAGCCGCCTTCGACGTCGATAACGGCGCCCATGGCTTCAAGGCCACGGATGTGCAGGTCAACCGGACGCGAGCCAATGGCGCAACCGCCAGGCAGGGCGACTTCGGCTTCGCCGAAACGGGCAACCATCGGGCCAAGCACCAGGATCGACGCACGCATGGTTTTCACCAGTTCGTACGGTGCTATCAGGGTCTTGATGGTGCGCGGGTCGATTTCGACAGCCAGTTTCTCGTCGATCACCGGCTCGATACCCATGCGACCGAACAACTCGATCATGGTGGTGATGTCGTGCAGGTGCGGCAGGTTGGCCACGGTCACCGGGCCATCGCACAGCAGGGTCGCTGCCAGGATCGGCAAGGCGGAGTTTTTTGCACCGGAGATGCGAATCTCGCCATCAAGGCGGGCACCGCCGGTAATAATCAATTTATCCATAAGAATCTCGACGCCTTGGGGGCTCAGGTGCGCTCGGCCCAGGCCGCGCGGCTGAAAAATTTCATAGTGACCGCATGGATGCTGCCATCGGTGATCCACGGGTTCAAATGGGCATAGATCTGCTGCTGACGCTTGACCGGGCTGAGTGCCGCCAGTTCATCGCTAATCACGTTCAGCTGGAAGTTGCAGCCTTCGCCTTCAACTTCAACGGTCGTTTCCGGCAGCTTTCCTTCAAGAAAGCTCTTAACTTCTAGGGCCTGCATGCTCAACCTCTATCGGCGCCCAGTGCGCGCGGGTCGCACATCATACAAAAAAGCCCCGCGCCTGCGAACCCCGCATAGCAGGACTCTGACGGGGGGCTTCTTTAATAATGTGTATTAAGGATGCGCCAGCAGCTCGGTCAGACCGGAAACTTCGGCGATTTCGCGCATGTCTTCGGGCAATGCCCGGATGCTGACCGGCTTCCTGGCCGCCTCAGCATCACGCATGAAGCACAGCAGCAGCGACAAGCCGACGCTGCTGGACTTGGTCACGGCAGAACAATCCAGCACCAACGCGGGCGCAGTGCTGGTCTTGATCAGCGCCTGACCCTGCTTGCGCAGCTCAGGCCCGGTGCGGTAATCCAGCACGCCGCTGAGGAACAACTCACCGGCGTCGCCAAGACGAACAGCCGACTCGGTCATTGCACAGGCTTCCCGGCTTCTTTATCGGATGTTTCCTTGGCTTTGGCGACTTCACCGGCCCAACCGTTGATGGTTTTGTCCAGGTCGTTGCCATTACGCTGCATCGCGTCAGCGAACTGATCACGGAACAGCTTGCCGATGTTGATACCGTTGATGATCACGTTGCGCAGCTTCCACTCGCCGTTGACCTTCTCGAGCGTGTATTGCACAGGGTAGACGGCACCGTTATTGCCCTTGACGCTCATGTTGACGCTGGTGCGATTACCCGACTCGTCCCCGGCAGGCGCAACGGTAATGCCCTGGTTGTTGTACTCGAGCAGCGCGTTGCCGTAGAACTGGAACAGGCCTTTCTTGAAGTTTTCCTGGAAGGTCTGCATCTGCGCAGGCGTCGCCTTGCGCGAATACTTGACCGTCATGATGCTGCGGGAAATGCCTTCGGCATCGACCACCGGGCCGACAATGGTGTTGAGCGCGTTGTAAAACTTACTCGGATCTTGCTTGTACTGCTCTTTATTGGCAGTGAGGTCAGCCAGCATTTTGTTGGTCGTGTCCTGCACCAGATCGTGCGCAGAACCTGCCGCGTTAGCCATCAGCGGCAGCGCTGCCAACAGCACCAGCAGGCCGCGTCGCAAGGTAGAGATCATGAACAGATTCCTCATTTGGCGTCTTTATTGACCGTATTAAGCAGGAATTTACCGATCAGGTCCTCAAGCACCAGCGACGACTGTGTGTCGTGGATTGTCGAGCCATCCTTGAGCAGGGCTGTTTCCCCACCCACGCTGATACCGATGTATTTCTCGCCCAGCAGACCCGCAGTGAGAATAGATGCAGTGGAGTCAGTCGGCAGATTATCTACCTTCTTGTCCAGTTGCATCGTCACTCGGCCGGTGAAGCTGTCGCGATCCAGATCGATTGCCGTGACCTTGCCGATGGTCACACCGGCCATGGTCACTTTAGCTCTGACAGTCAAACCGGCGATATTGTCGAAGTATGCGTAAAGTTTATAAGTGTCGGCAGTGGGGCTGGCCGACAGGCCGCTGACGCGCAGGGCCAACAAGAGTAAAGCCAGGATGCCAGCCAGCAAGAAAAGGCCGACACCGATTTCCACAGTGCGGTTTTGCATCAGAAATCTCCAAACATCAAGGCGGTCAAAATGAAGTCAAGGCCCAGTACCGCCAGCGAGGCGTACACAACGGTCTTGGTGGTGGCGCGACTGATCCCTTCTGAGGTGGGCTCACAGTCATAGCCTTGGAATACGGCGATCCAGGTGACAACAAAGGCGAACACGATGCTCTTTATGATGCCGTTGAGCACGTCGCCAGTGAACGTCACGCTGTTCTGCATGTTGGCCCAGTAGGAGCCGTCGTAGACGCCCAGCCAGTCCACCGCCACCCACGAACCACCCCAGATCCCGACCACGCTGAAGATCATCGCCAGCAGTGGCAGGGAAATGAAGCCGGCCCACAGGCGTGGGGCAACAATGTACTTGAGTGGGTCCACGCCAATCATTTCCAGGCTGGACAGCTGTTCGGTGGACTTCATGTTGCCGATTTCGGCGGTCAGCGCTGAGCCCGCGCGCCCGGCGAACAGCAGAGCGGTCACCACCGGCCCCAGTTCACGCAACAGCGTCAGGGCGACCATCTGCCCCACCGCCTGCTCCGAACCATAGCTGGACAGGATATTGAAGCCCTGCAACGCCAGCACCATGCCAATGAACACCCCGGAGACCACGATGATCACCAGGGACATCACGCCCACCGAATGCAACTGCTTGACCAGCAGGCCAAAGCCGCCGCCAATGCCGCCACGGCCGAGCAATGCGTGGAACAGGAAAATCGTCGAACGGCCCAGCACTTCGACGATGTCGATGCCCGAGCGACCGAAAAGGCGAACCTTCTCGATAAGAGATGTCTTGCGCATCAGCGCTTCCCCAGAAGATCTGAGCGGTAATCCGCCGCCGGAAAGTGAAAAGGCACCGGGCCATCAGGATCGCCGGTCATGAATTGGCGAATGCGCGGGTTGTCGGCGTTCATCAGCTCTTCGGGCGTGCCCTGCCCCAGCACCTGGCCATCGCCCACTACATAGAGGTAATCGGCAATGCTCGCGGTTTCTGCAAGATCGTGGGAGACCACGATGCTGGTGATGCCCAGTGCATCGTTGAGCAGACGGATCAGACGCACCAGCACGCCCATGGCGATGGGGTCCTGACCGACGAAGGGCTCGTCGTACATGAGAATCTGCGGGTCGAGGGCGATGGCACGCGCCAGCGCCACACGGCGCTTCATCCCACCAGACAATTCATCGGGCATCAGGTCGATGGCGCCGCGAAGGCCCACGGCCTGCAGTTTCAGCAACACAATGTCACGAATCATTTCATCGGACAGCTGGGTATGCACCCGCAGCGGAAAGGCCACGTTCTCGAAAACATCAAGGTCGGTGAACAGCGCACCGCTCTGGAACAGCACACCCATGTGCTTGCGTGCATCGAACAGATCGCTGCGCGACAGCGTCGGCAGGTTCTGGCCGTTGACCCACACCTCTCCCGCACTGGGGCGCAATTGCATGCCCATCAGGCGCAGCAGCGTGGTCTTGCCGCAACCGGAAGGCCCCATGATGCCCGTGACCTTGCCGCGCGGAATGCGGATATCGACGTTATTGAAGATGCTGCGCGTCCCGCGCTTGAAGGTCAGTCCCTTCAGCTCGACCGCGTAGGCGTTATCGGCACTCATCTAAACTCCTTGGGATGCAGCCTCTCACTCAGACACCACGCTTGCTACAAACGTTTGCAACCGTTGTGCAATAGTTGGCCACGTGGGCTGGGCGGACCGAACTGGCGGCGAACTATATCACTGCTGGTACTAGGCGCCCAAGGCCGGAACAGTGCTTGTTCAGATTGGGGACAGGGAAAAATCGTTGCTGGGGTTGAATCTCAAGCACATTGCGAACAAACCCTGACGAACTTGCGTGAGGGAATTGATCATTACCGCTATAATCGCCGACTTTTCGTCAGGCTATACGATTTCAGACATGAGCCAATCCAGCGACCTTATTCAATCCGCACAACGCACCATCCGCCTCGAGCTTGAAGCCGTAGAAGGCTTGCTGGCGCATATTGACGCGGATTTCGTACGCGCCTGCGAGATGATTCTGGCCAGCAAGGGCCGCGTTGTGGTGGTCGGCATGGGCAAATCCGGCCACGTCGGCAACAAGATCGCCGCCACCCTGGCCAGCACCGGAACCACCGCGTTTTTCGTGCACCCGGCCGAAGCCAGCCACGGCGACATGGGCATGATCACCAAGGATGACATCATCCTTGCCCTGTCCAACTCCGGCACGACCAACGAAATCGTGACCCTGTTGCCGCTGATCAAACGCCTGGGCATCAAGATGATCAGCATCACCGGCAACCCGGAGTCGACGCTGGCCAAGGCCGCCGAAGTGAACCTGAACGTCCACGTGGACCACGAGGCCTGCCCGCTGAACCTGGCACCGACCTCCTCCACCACCGCCGCACTGGTCATGGGCGATGCCTTGTCCGTAGCACTGCTGGAAGCCCGGGGGTTTACCGCCGAAGACTTCGCGTTTTCCCATCCAGGCGGCGCCCTGGGCCGCCGCCTGCTGCTGAAAGTGGAAAACGTCATGCACTCGGGCGATGAATTGCCTCACGTCCAGCGCGGCACCCTGCTGAAAGACGCGCTGATGGAAATGACCCGCAAGGGCCTGGGCATGACCGTGATCCTCGAGGCCGATGGCCGCCTGGCCGGGGTCTTCACCGACGGCGACCTGCGCCGTACCCTGGACCGCACGATTGATATCCACACCGCCACCATCGACGCGGTAATGACACCCCACGGCAAGACCGCGCGCCCCGAGATGCTGGCAGCCGAAGCCTTGAAGATCATGGAAGACCACAAGATCGGCGCGCTGGTGGTGGTTGATGGCGACGACCGCCCGATTGGCGCCCTGAACATGCACGACTTGCTGCGTGCAGGAGTGATGTAGATGACCAGCGACCTGTTGCAACGCGGCAAAAATATCAAACTCGCGATTTTCGACGTTGACGGTGTGCTGACCGACGGCCGCCTGTACTTTCTCGAAGACGGCAGCGAATTCAAGACATTCAACACGCTGGACGGCCAGGGCATCAAAATGTTGATGGCGGCGGGCGTGCAAACGGCAATTATCAGCGGCCGGAAAACGCCCGTTGTGGAACGGCGTGCACAAAACCTGGGGATTCCTCACCTGTATCAGGGCCGCGAGGATAAACTGGTGGTTCTGGACGAGCTTCTTGGCCAACTCAACCTAAGCTATGAGCAGGTCGCCTACTTGGGTGATGACCTGCCAGACCTGCCGGTGATTCGCCGAGTAGGCCTGGGCATGGCCGTCGCCAATGCGGCGGCGTTTGTTCGCGAACACGCCCATGGCATCACCAGCGCCCGCGGTGGCGAAGGTGCCGCCCGCGAGTTCTGCGAGCTGATCCTGCGTGCCCAGGGCAGCCTTGAAGCGGCCCACGCCGCCTACTTATAGAGCGTTTTATGCCGAGCAAAAAGATTCGCAACTTCCTGTTATTCGGAGTCATCGCCGCGCTGTTCCTGGCGGTGGGCTACTGGAATATCAGCCCGGAGCGCTTTCTCGACCAGCCTGCTACGCAGGTTGACGAGGGCGCTATCGACTATTACGCCATCAATGCCAAAAGCGTGCAGTTCCTGCCTGACGGCAAGGTGCAATACGAGATGACCTCGGACAAGGTCGAGCATGTGAAGGCCACCGAAGTCACCCTGCTGACCAACCCGGACATGAACATTTACCGCGGTACCGAGTTCCCATGGCACGTCACCAGCAAGCGTGGCGAGGTCAACCCGGACGGTACCGAGGTGGAACTGATCGACTCGGTGCGCATTGCGCGCACTGACGATAAAAGCCGTGAGACCGTGATTACCAGCAGTCGCATGACCGTATTCCCGCAGAAGCAATATGCGCAGACCGAGCAAGACGTTAGAATCGACGGCGCTGGCGGTGTATCGACTGGCAAGGGAATGAAAGCGTATTTGAAAGAAAGCAGGATACACCTGCTATCGAACGTAAGAGGACAGTATGAGGCTCGTTAAAACTCTCCCTATTTTGCTCGGCCTGGGCGCAGCACTGGGAAGCGTGAGCGCCTGGGCTCTGCCGAACGATAGCCAGCAGCCGATCCACATTTCAGCTGACGATGCGCAACTGGATGACAAGCAAGGCGTGGCCACCTACACCGGCGGCGTGATCATCACGCAGGGCTCGATGAAAATCACCGGCAATACCGTGACGCTTACGCGCACCAAGACCGGCGATATCGATGTCGTGACCTCGGTCGGCAACCTGGCTTACTTCGAACAGAAGCAGTCCGCGACCGATACCGGACCGATGAAGGGCTACGGCAAGACCATCCAGTACCATGCCCAGCAGAACCGCATCGTCCTGATCGACCAGGCCAAGGTGCTCAGCCCCGATGGCAACTCCACGGAAGGTGAGAAGATCACCTATGACACCGTTAAACAGATTGCAAACGCCGGTCGTGCCAATGGCAACAAGGTCACCGCGCCTCGTCCACGCATCGACATGGTTATCCAGCCGAAGAAGAAGGCCGAGTAATGGCAACCCTGAAAGCCCAGCATCTGGCCAAGGCCTATAAAAGCCGTCAGGTCGTGCGCGACGTCAGCCTGTCGATCGACAGCGGCCAGATCGTCGGCTTGCTCGGCCCCAACGGCGCCGGCAAGACCACTTGCTTCTACATGATCGTCGGCCTGGTCCAGGCGGACCAGGGTCGCGTGCTGATCGATGACCTGGACGTGAGCCACCAGCCAATGCACGGCCGCGCCCGTGCCGGTATCGGCTATCTCCCACAGGAAGCGTCGATCTTCCGCAAACTGTCGGTGTCGGACAACATCATGGCGATCCTCGAGACCCGCAAGGAACTCGACCGTGACGGCCGTCGCAAGGAGCTGGAAAGCCTGCTGCAGGAGTTCCACATCAACCATATCCGCGACAACCTCGGCATGAGCCTGTCCGGTGGTGAGCGTCGCCGCGTGGAAATCGCCCGCGCCCTGGCCACTGCACCCAAGTTCATCCTGCTGGACGAGCCGTTTGCCGGCGTCGACCCGATCTCGGTCGGCGACATCAAGCAGATCATCCATCACCTCAAGGCCAAGGGCATCGGCGTGCTGATCACCGATCACAACGTCCGTGAGACGCTCGACATCTGCGAAACCGCCTATATCGTCAATGACGGCCAGCTGATTGCCGAAGGTGATTCCGCCACAATCCTGGCCAATGAACTGGTCAAGGAAGTGTATCTGGGTCACGAGTTCCGCCTGTAAACACCGTGGTGTCACGGCGTTCGCCAAGGTGCGCGGGAGTCAATGAAAACCTCCGGATTTTTATTGTTACCGCGCTCTAGGCAAAGCACCCGACATCAGGCATATAATTTGCTTATGTTTGGCGCTCACGCGCCCTGTCGTGGATGGCGCATTGCGCCGGCGAATAAGGTGTTAAGCCCCTGCCATGAAACCATCGCTAGTCCTGAGAATGGGCCAGCAGCTGACGATGACACCGCAGCTGCAACAGGCCATCCGCCTGCTCCAATTGTCGACCCTGGACCTGCAACAGGAAATCCAGGAGGCCCTGGAGTCCAATCCGATGCTCGAACGCCAGGAAGAAGGCGACGACTTCGATAATGCAGACCCGCTGGCCGATAACATCGAGCAAAAACCCAATTCCGATGTGCAGGAACCCTCCTACCAGGAAACCGCCCCCACGGTGGACAACCTTGAGGAAGGCGAATGGAACGAACGCATTCCCAACGAGCTTCCGGTCGACACCGCCTGGGAAGATGTCTACCAGACCAGCGCCAGCAGCCTGCCCAGCAACGACGATGACGAGTGGGACTTCACCACCCGCACCTCTGCCGGCGAGAGCCTGCAGAGCCATCTGCTATGGCAACTGAACCTGGCACCGATGTCGGACACCGATCGCCTGATCGCCGTAACCCTGATCGACTGCATCAATAATCAGGGTTATCTAGACGAGACGCTTGAAGAAATTCTTGAAGCCTTCGACCCCGAACTGGATATCGAACTGGACGAGATCGAAGCCGTCCTGCACCGCATCCAGCAGTTCGAGCCTGCCGGTATCGGCGCCCGCACCCTCAGCGAATGCCTGCTGCTGCAATTGCGCCAGCTGCCGGCCAAGACCCCATGGCTCGCCGAGGCCCAGCGCCTGGTCACCGACTATATCGACCTGCTGGGCAGCCGCGACTACAGCCAGTTGATGCGTCGCATGAAGCTCAAGGAAGACGACCTGCGCCAGGTCATCGAGCTGGTACAGAGCCTCAACCCGCGCCCCGGCTCGCAAATCGAGTCCAGCGAAGCCGAATATGTCGTCCCCGACGTGATCGTGCGCAAGGACAACGAGCGTTGGCTGGTGGAACTGAACCAGGAGTCGGTGCCACGCCTGAGGGTCAACCCGCAATATGCCGGTTTCGTCCGCCGCGCCGACACCAGCGCCGATAACACCTTCATGCGCAACCAGTTGCAGGAAGCCCGCTGGTTCATCAAGAGCCTGCAAAGCCGCAACGAAACCCTGATGAAAGTCGCCACCCAGATCGTCGAGCACCAGCGCGGCTTCCTGGAATACGGCGACGAAGCGATGAAGCCGCTGGTACTGCATGACATCGCCGAAGCGGTGGGCATGCATGAATCGACCATTTCACGCGTGACCACGCAGAAATTCATGCATACCCCACGGGGTATTTATGAACTGAAATACTTTTTCTCCAGCCACGTCAGCACCTCCGAAGGCGGTGAATGCTCGTCCACGGCGATCCGCGCGATCATCAAAAAACTGGTTGCCGCGGAAAATCAGAAAAAGCCATTGAGTGACAGTAAGATCGCTGGTTTACTGGAGGCACAAGGCATTCAGGTCGCCCGTCGAACCGTCGCCAAGTACCGCGAGTCCCTCGGGATCGCGCCTTCCAGCGAGCGTAAGCGTTTGATGTGACGGGCGGGCCACAGCGTTCCAGTGGCAGGCGCCTTTGCCTGCCGCTTTATGCACTGGCAACGAAGGAGAAGCTGTATGCAAGTCAACATCAGTGGACACCAACTGGAAGTGACCAAGCCCCTGCGTGAGTACACCGAAAGCAAGTTGAACAAGCTTGCAGGGCATTTTGACAAGATCACCAACGTGCAGGTCATCATGGAGGTCGATAAGCTCAAGCAGAAAATCGAGGCCACCCTGCACGTACCGAATGCCAAGCTCGTCGCCAATGCGGAACATGAAGACATGTACGCGGCGATCGACTCGCTCTACGACAAGCTGGACCGCCAACTCATAAAGCATAAGGAAAAGAATCTGCACCTGATGCAAGGTACAGGTCGTTAACTCTCCCCCCATGATCCGACTTGAAACCATCCTGACCCCCGGCCGTTCCCTCGTGAACGTGCCGGGCGGCAGTAAAAAGAAAGCCCTCGAACAAATTGCCAACCTGATCGCGCGCGAAGTGCCGGATCTGGAGATGCAGGATGTCTTCGATGCGCTGATTGCCCGTGAAAAACTCGGTTCCACGGGTTTTGGCAACGGCATCGCCATTCCTCACTGTCGCCTCAAAGGCTGCGAAACACCTGTCAGTGCCCTGCTGCACCTGGAAGCCCCCATCGATTTCGACGCCATCGACGGTGCGCCGGTAGACCTGCTGTTCGTCCTGCTGGTCCCGCAAGCCGCTACCGATGCGCACCTGGAACTGCTCCGGCAGATCGCCAGCATGCTCGACCGCAAGGAAGTACGCGACAAACTGCGTAGCGCCAGCAGCAATGAGGCGCTGTACCAGGTTGTCCTGGATGAACAGAACGGGCAGTAACCATGCGCTTGATCATCGTCAGCGGCCGCTCCGGCTCGGGTAAAAGCACCGCCCTCAACGTTCTTGAGGACAACGGGTTCTATTGCATCGACAACCTGCCCGCCGGCCTGCTGCCAGAGTTGGCGGAACGCGCCTTGATCCATACCGAACTGGCCCAACCGCTGGTCGCCGTTTCAATTGATGCCCGTAACCTGCCCAGCCACCTCGAGCGATTCCCGCAATTGCTCGAGGAAGTGCGGGGCAAGCACATTCATTGCGACGTGCTGTACCTGGACGCCGACGAAGAGACCCTGCTCAAACGCTTCTCCGAGACCCGCCGGCGCCACCCCCTCAGCAGCCCCCATCGCTCTCTGGCCGAAGCCATCGAAGACGAAACCAAGCTGCTGGGACCGATCATTGACCTCGCCGACCTCAAGATAAACACCACCAGCCTCAACCTGTACCAGTTGCGCGATGCCATCAAGCTGCGCCTGCTGAACCAGCCGGAGCCGGGCACGGCGTTCCTCGTGGAGTCGTTCGGGTTCAAGCGCGGCATGCCGGTCGACGCCGACCTGGTGTTCGATGTGCGCTGCCTGCCTAACCCGTACTGGAAACCGGAGCTGCGTGACCAGTCCGGGCTGGATCAGCCCGTGGCCGATTACCTGGCGGCGCAACCGGATGTGGAGGAGATGTTCCAGGATATTTCCACCTACTTGCTCAAATGGCTGCCACGCTTTGCTGCAAGCAACCGCGCCTATGTCACCATTGCCATCGGCTGCACTGGCGGCCATCACCGCTCCGTCTACCTGACCGAGCGCCTGGGCCAGGTGCTGCAACAAACCCTCAAGAACGTCCAGGTCCGCCACCGCGACCTTAGCTGAAAGGAACACCCCCGCGATGCCCGCTCTGGAAATTGAAATCATCAACAAGCTGGGCTTGCACGCCCGCGCCTCGGCCAAGTTCGTGGGCGTAGCAGGGCAGTTCCCCTGCCAGATCCGCGCCGGGCGTACACCTGAATCCATGGTCGACGGCAAGAGCATCATGGCCATGATGATGCTGGCGGCCGGCAAGGGCACCCGGATTCACTTGAAGACGGAAGGCGAGCAGGAAGACGAAGCAATGGCCGCGCTGGTGGCGCTGATCAACAATTACTTCGACGAAGGTGAATAACCCTCTGTGGAAGCGAGCTTGCTCGCTCCTACAGTAGACTTTACCTACCCCAAAGCGGTGTCCATCACCATCATCAAGCAAAAACCGATGCACAGGCCCAGGCTGGCGAGTTTTTCGTGACCATTGCGTCGCGACTCGGGGATGACTTCGTGGGTCACCACCAACAGCATCGCGCCAGCAGCCAGGGCCAACCCCAAAGGCAACAACACTTCGGCGAGGCTGACCAGCCAGGCGCAGAGCACAGCGAATACGGGCTCCACCAGACCTGATGCAGCGCCGATCAGGAACGCCTTGACCCGCGACATTCCCGCCCCGGCCAACACCAACGCAATCACCAGTCCCTCGGGCACGTCCTGCAACGCGATGCCCATGGCCAGGCTGTCGGCATCCGGCATGCCACCACCGGCGGAAACGCCTACCGCCATGCCTTCGGGGATGTTGTGGGCGATGATGGCAAACACGAATAACCAGATACGCGGTGGAATTACCGGCTTGTCCGGCGTGCCCACCAGCATTTCCGGACTCGCCCCGGAGACCTTACGGTCAACCAAGTACAACCCGAATGCCCCCAGCATGATGCCAAAGCTGATCAAACCACTGGCACCCCACGGTGAGAGCCCCAGGCTTTCAGCTGCGGCAATGCCCGGGACGATCAGCGAAAACGCCGTCGCCGCCAGCATCACGCCTGCACCAAAACCCAGCAATGTGTCGCTCAGCGCCACCGGCATGCGTCGGATCACCAGTACCGGGACCGCGCCCAGCGCCGTCCCCAGGGCGCAAATGGAGCCGCCTTGCAGGGCGCGCAGGATGCGCGGTTCCAGGTTCAGCCAGGCCAGCCCGTGGGCCACCAGCAATGCAGTACCTGCCAATAGCAGCAGCGAGCCAAACGCATAACGAAACATTCGTCCGCTACTGATCGCCAGTGTGTCAGTCCCCATAGTCGGCCTTAGATCTTGTCGAGGGTGGTTTTCAGGCCAAAGCGGCCTGATAGCGGGCGGCAACTTCTGGCCAGTTGATAACACTGTAGAAGGCATTGATGTATTCGGGGCGGCGGTTCTGGTACAGCAGGTAGTAGGCATGCTCCCAGACGTCCAGACCGAGGATCGGTGTATTGCCGTTCATCAATGGACTGTCTTGATTACCACTGCTCTCCACCACCAGAGTCTTTTGCGGGGTGACGCTCAACCAGGCCCAACCGCTTCCGAAGCGCGTCAAAGCGGCTTTGGTGAAGGCTTCCTTGAAACTCTCAAAACCACCCAACTGTTCGTCGAGGGCTTTGCCCAACGCACCTTCGGGCTTGCCACCGCCTTTGGGCGACATCACCGCCCAGAACAACGAGTGGTTGGCATGGCCGCCGCCCTGATTGATCACCGCTGCGCGCAGTTTTTCCGGCAGTTGCTGCACGCTGGACACCAGTTTCTCGACCGGCCAGCCCGCGAACTCGGTGCCTTCGACCGCCGCGTTGAGGTTATTGATGTAAGTCTGGTGGTGCTTGGTGTAGTGAATCTCCATGGTTTGCGCATCGATATGCGGTTCCAGGGCGTCATACGCGTAAGGCAAGGCAGGCAAGGTGTAAGTCATTTCAATGTGCTCCGTAGTGGGGCGTGGCGAGCTGCGCCGCAGTACCGCCCAGCAAGCGATGGGTGCGAGGGTATTCGCCGTGATCGCTGATGAAATTCAACAGTTCGACATAGGTTTTGCTGCTCTGGCGCAGCGCCGCTTCCCGCAACTGCGGGCTCAGGCGCGGGTCCTGCATGGTCTGCAACAGACGCTGGTGGATAGCGCAAAGGTATTCCGCGCTTTCTTCCGGCTGGTTCAGCCGCAGGTGCAGGTCGGCCAGGTTGTGATGGGAAATGACGCAAGCCGCCACTGCTTCGTCGGCATCCGCCCAGCGCTCGAACAGCACTTGGGCGAGGGCCAGGGCTTGTAAGTAAGCCTCGCGAGCGTCAACCAATTCACCCGCCATAAAGCAGCGATTGGCCCGTTCGATCGTGCGTTTCCAGTGCTCCATGGTGAGCCTCCAAAGCAGAGTCGGTGATTACACGCCGCCGGCCGTGAGCTTTTCCGGATCCAGCAGGATTTCCAGTTGGCTGCGCGGCAAGTCGGTGTGCTCAAGGGCCACATCAATCACCGGACGGCCCTGCTGATAGGCCTTCTTGGCGATTTCAGCGGCCTTTTGGTAACCGATGATCGGGTTGAGTGCGGTGACCAGGATCGGGTTGCGCGACAGCGCTTCCTTGAGCTTGGCCTCATTGACCTTGAAGCTGGCAATGGCCTTGTCTGCCAGCAAACGACTGGAGTTGGCCAGCAACTCGAGGCTGCTGAGCAGGTTATTGGCGATGATCGGCAGCATCACGTTCAGTTCGAAGTTGCCCGACTGGCCGGCGACCGTGATGACCGTGTCGTTGCCGATGACTTGTGCGGCCACCATCGCGGTGGCTTCAGGGATCACCGGGTTGACCTTGCCGGGCATGATCGACGAACCAGGCTGCAGGCCTTCCAGCTCGATTTCCCCCAGGCCTGCGAGTGGGCCGGAGTTCATCCAGCGCAGGTCGTTGGCGATTTTCATCAGCGACACGGCGGTGGCTTTCAACTGCCCGGACACAGCGACGGCGGTGTCCTGGGAGCCAATCAGGGCGAAGAGGTTCTTGCCCGGAGTGAATTTCACACTGGTCAGGCTGCTCAATTGCTGACTGAAACGCACCGCGAATTCCGGGTGTGCGTTGATTCCGGTGCCGACCGCAGTACCGCCCTGAGCCAACGCTTGCAAACTCGGCAGAAGGTCCTGCAAATGCCCGATATTGGCCTTGAGCTGCTGCGCCCAACCGTTGAGCACCTGGCTCATGCGCACCGGCATGGCGTCCATCAAGTGAGTGCGGCCAGTCTTGATGAACGGGTGAACCTCTTGCGCCTTCTGCTCGATCACCTGCACCAGATGCAACAGTGCGGGCAGTGTTTGCTCATGCAGCACCAGCGCGGCGCTGACGTGGATCGTGGTCGGAATGATGTCGTTGCTGCTTTGGCCGCAATTCACGTGGTCATTTGGGTTGACCGGCTCACCCAGCAAGCGGCTGGCAAGGGTTGCAATCACTTCGTTGGCGTTCATGTTGGAGCTGGTGCCGGAGCCGGTCTGGAAGATGTCCACCGGGAAGTGCTGCATGAAGTCGCCTTCCAGCAAGCCTTGGGCGGCATCGACGATGGCCTTGCCCTGCCCTTCGCTGATCTGCTTGAGATCAACGTTAACCTTGGCAGCAGCTGCCTTTGCCAGGATCAGAGCGCGAATGAATTGCGCGGGCATACGTTGATGACTGATGGGGAAGTTGTTCACCGCGCGCTGGGTTTGTGCGCCATACAAGGCTTCGGCAGGCACCTGCAGTTCGCCCATGCTGTCGCGTTCGATACGGGTGTTACTCATCGTTAGATCCTTGCACCAGGTCAGAAACAGAAATGGAAGGCAGCAATTCGCAGGTCGCCAATTGCCAGGCAAAGGTCTGCCAGCGCTTGAGCCGGCAGGCACAGTGGGAGAGTTTTTCCAGGTCGCGCAGCGGGCGCCAGGCCTGGTCCAGGCACAGGGAACGCCAATGCCACGGCAGTGCAATATCGCTGGCAGTGTCGAGCAACAGGCGGAATGAGGTTTCAGCGATCGTCCACGGATGGGTCGCGGTGCAGCACGCCAGGTATCGACCCTCGTTGAGGTAGTGTTCGATCAGGCGCGGCTCGTTGGGGTCGAGGCCGCAACGAATCTGGCGACTCATCCAGCGCCAGCTCTCCAGGTAAGGATCCTCATGCAGGACAGAACTCATGATCCACGCTCACTCGGTAATGATATTTATTATTAAATGATATTGAGAATCAAAACAAGAGTAGCAGGATAATCCTCCTGACACGCAGCCACAAAAAAAGGCGCGCCATCTATAAAGATGGCGCGCCTTCTTGTTGAAGCGCGTCTGAAGGATCAGCTGCCGGCGACGGTCATCCGCTCGATCAACACCGAACCCGTGCGGATATTGCTACGCAACTCCAAGTCGTTTCCGACAGCGACGATCTGCTTGAACATATCGCGCATGTTGCCGGCAATCGTCACCTCTTGAACGGCAAACTGAATCTCGCCGTTTTCCACCCAGAAACCCGCTGCACCACGGGAGTAGTCGCCCGTAACCATATTCAGGCCATGGCCCATCAACTCGGTCACCAGCAGGCCACGCCCCATGCGCCGCAGCAGCGCCGCCTGGTCTTCATCACCATGGGTAACGAACAAGTTGTGCACGCCACCGGAGTTTGCGGTGCTTGGCAGGCCCAATTTACGACCGGCGTAAGTGCCCAATACGTAGGACACCAATTCCCCGTTCTCGACAAACGGCTTGGCATACGTGGCCAGACCATCACCGTCGAACGCCGAACTGCCCATGGCGCGCATCAGGTGCGGACGCTCATCGATGGTCAGCCATTCGGGGAACAGCTTCTGGCCGATCGCACCTTCAAGGAACGACGACTTGCGGTACAGGTTGCCGCCGGAAATCGCCCCCAGGAAACTGCCGAACAAGCCGCCGGCCAACTCCGCCGAAAACAACACCGGCACCTCGCAGGTTGGCACCGGGCGCGCGCCCAGGCGGCTCGCCGCACGCTGCGCAGCGCGCTGGCCAATGCTGACCGGGTCAGCCAGCAAATCGCCCTGGCGGTTCACGTCATACCAGTAATCGCGCTGCATCTGGCCGTTGGCCTCGGCGATCATCACGCAGCTCAGGCTATGGCGAGTGGACGCATAACCACCGATGAAACCATGGCTGTTGCCATATACGCGGCAGCCCTGATGAGTACTCAACGTGGTGCCATCAGCGTTCTTGATGCGGGCATCGGCGTCGAACGCAGCGGCTTCGCAGGTCAGCGCCTGCTCGATGGCCTGCTCCGGCGTGATATCCCAGGCGTGGAACAGATCGAAGTCCTTCAGCTCCTTGGCCATCAGCGCCTTGTCGGCCAGGCCCGAGCTTTCATCCTCGGACGTGTGCTTGGCAATCGCCAGCGCAGCGGCGACTGTCTCGCGAATCGCTTCCGGGCCACTGGCCGAGGTGCTGGCCGAACCTTTGCGCTGCCCCACATACAAGGTGATGCCGAAGCCCTGGTCACGATTGAACTCGACAGTTTCCACTTCCCGCTGGCGCACCGACGTCGACAGCCCCTGCTCCAGCGACACCGCCACCTCACAGGCACTGGCGCCTTGGCGCTTGGCCTCGGCAAGGATCTGCTCGACTTGTTCCTGCAGTGCCGGTAACGCTTGCGGACCGACGCTTTGGGCTGCACTCATGGTTTTCTCCACTCAAATTCTGCTTTCGGTTAAGGCCATCGAGCGACCGGGCCGGACAAGCGGCCCCCGACTGGTTATCATGGCGGCGTTTCTTTGCGGACTGCCACCATGGTTGATTCTTACGACGACTCCCTCGATGGGGAGAAAAGCAAAACCCAGGTCAAACGCGAGCTGCATGCGCTGGTTGACCTCGGCGAGCGCCTTACAACGCTCAAAAAAGATTTGATTGCAAAACTGCCACTGACCGACGAAATGCGCCGGGCCCTGGCCGATGCGCCCAAGCACACCGCGAATATCGCGCGCAAACGGCACATCATGTTTATCGGCAAGCTGATGCGCGACCAGGACATCGACGCCATTCTGACTTTGCTCGATCAAACCGATGCCTCCACTCGCCAGTACAACGAACGCTTCCATAACCTGGAACGTTGGCGTGACCGCCTGATCTCGGGCGATGACGCGGTGCTGGAGAAATTCGTGCTGGACTACCCGGACGCGGACCGCCAGCAACTGCGCTCCCTGATCCGTCAGGCCCAGCACGAGCTGGCGCATAACAAGGCGCCGGCCACCAGCCGTAAAATCTTCAAGTACATCCGTGAGCTGGACGAGACTCAACGCGGCCTGCGTTGATGCCCTTCCCCGGGTGGCGGCCTTCGCCACCCGAAGCTCCACCGCTTAAGACCCCGTGCCACCCACGGTGATCGCATCAATCTTCAGCGTTGGCTGGCCGACACCCACCGGTACCGACTGCCCATCTTTCCCGCATGTGCCCACGCCGCTGTCCAGCGACAGGTCGTTACCGACCATCGACACCTTGCTCATGGCTTCCGGACCGTTACCGATCAAGGTTGCGCCTTTGACCGGCGCGGTGATCTTGCCGTCTTCGATCAGGTAAGCCTCGCTGGTGGAGAACACGAACTTGCCGCTGGTGATATCCACCTGGCCGCCCCCGAGGTTGGCGCAGTAGATGCCGCGCTTCACCGAGGCGATGATTTCAGCCGGATCGCTTTCGCCACCCAGCATGTAGGTGTTGGTCATGCGCGGCATCGGCAGGTGCGCATAGGATTCACGACGACCATTACCGGTACGCGCCACGCCCATCAGGCGGGCGTTGAGCTTGTCTTGCATGTAGCCCTTGAGCACACCGTTTTCGATCAGGGTGGTGCACTCGGTCGGCGTGCCTTCGTCGTCGACGCTCAGCGAGCCACGGCGCCCGGCCAGGGTGCCGTCATCCACGATGGTACAGAGCCTGGACGCAACCATCTCGCCCATGCGCCCGCTGTAGGCCGAACTGCCCTTGCGGTTGAAGTCACCTTCCAGGCCGTGGCCGACTGCTTCGTGCAGCAATACGCCGGACCAACCCGAGCCCAGTACCACCGGCAATGTACCTGCCGGTGCCGGGATGGCTTCCAGGTTGACCAGCGCCTGGCGCAGCGCTTCACGGGCATAGCCCATGGCACGGTCATCGGTGAGGAAATAACGATAGTCGGTACGCCCGCCGCCGCCATGGCCGCCGCGCTCGCGGCGGCCGTTCTGCTCGACGATCACACTCACGTTGAAGCGCACCAGCGGCCGCACATCCGCCGCCAGGCCGCCATCGGTGGACGCCACCAGGATGCGCTCCCACACGCCGGCCATGCTCACGGTGACCTGCTGGATACGCGGGTCCAATGCACGGGTCGCGGCATCGACACGCTTGAGCAAGTCGACTTTCTCGGCACGGGTCATCACTTCCAACGGGTTGTCCGGCCCGTACAACTGGGTCACATCCTGGGTGCTGAACGCCTGCACCGTGCCGTTTTGCCCGGCACGGGAGATCGAGCGTGCGGCACGTGCGGCCAGGCCCAAAGCCTCCAGGGTGATCGCATTGCTGTAGGCAAAACCGGTTTTCTCACCGGACTGCGCCCGCACGCCCACACCCTGGTCAAGGTTGAAACTGCCTTCCTTGACGATGCCGTCTTCCAACGCCCAGGACTCGGAAATCTGCCCCTGGAAATACAGGTCGGCCGCGTCGATGCCCGGCCCGGCAAGATCGCCCAGCACGGTTTGCAAGCTTTCGATGGTCACGCCACCGGGTGCCAGGAGGTGTTCACTGACTGAGGACAACAACTCGCTCATAGGTATGGCCTTAAATTCATCGTTCCGAAGCAGGTCGCTGTGCGCCCTGCGAGAAAAAGCGCCGATGGCTGACCACCGGCATGCGCGCCCTTATCGACGCCTGTTCACTGCTATCGCGTTCGGCCAGCAACACCGCTTCGCCTTGATCCTGTTGTGTCAGCACGCGCCCCCAGGGGTCGACAATCGCCGCATGGCCATAGGTTTCCCGCGGTCCCGGATGCACACCCCCCTGGGCGGCCGCCAGCAGATAGCACTGGGTCTCGATGGCCCGTGCACGAATCAGCACATCCCAGTGCGCGGCGCCGGTCACTGCGGTAAACGCCGACGGCGCCGTGATCAATTCAGCCCCCGCCGCGCGCAATTCGCTGTACAGCTCGGGGAAGCGCAGGTCGTAGCACACGGTCAGGCCCAATCGGCCGACCGGCGTATCCGCCACCACCACATTGCTCCCGAAAGCATAGTCGTCCGATTCGCGATAACGCCCGCGAGCGTCGGCAACGTCCACATCGAACAGGTGCAGCTTGTCGTAACGGGCAACGATTTCGCCCTGATCATCGATCAGCAGCGAGCAGGCGTTGGACTTGGCGTGCGGTTGGTCCTTGGGCGGCAATGGCAAAGTACCGGCCACTATCCATAAGGTGAGGTCGCGAGCAGTCTGTTTCAACCATGGCAGGATCGGGCCTTCGCCCAGCGCCTCGGCGCGGCCGATATCGGCCACGTCACGACGGCCCATGGCGGCGAAGTTTTCCGGCAGTACCGCCAGCTTCGCACCACCAGCCGCTGCGTCTTCCAGCAAGCGACGGGCCTGGGCCAGGTTGGCCAGCACGTCGCTCTGGCTGACCATTTGAATTACCGCAAAGGACATGGGCCGACACTCCATAAAGGGCATGGGGCCATGCTACTCCACAGCCTCTCAGTTTGGCTTTTCAAATGGCTTGTCGAAGGTGATTTTCGGGTCCTTCCACGGGCCTTCGACCTTGTACTGGACACTGGCGAAGCGTGAAACACGGTCGCCGATCAGCTTGTCGATCAGGAACAACGCACCACCAATGGCCGGCGCACCCACGATCAACGCCGCGATCGGCAGGTTGTTGGTCACCGGAAGCGTTACCAGCAGCTTGGCATCGACGCGGTCAGCCACCAGGTCCAGGGTACCGTTGAGCTCGAGGTTGCTCGACGGCCCCGTCATGGTGATCGGTTCGCGGGTCACGAATACGCCATTGCTGGCGGCCAGCAGGCCTTTGACCCGGTCATAGCTCAAACCCTTGCCGAGCAGGTCCGAGAAATCCAGGCGCAACCGCCGCCCGATGGAGTTGAAGTTCAGCAGGCCGAATACCCGCAGGGCCTGGGCTCCGCCTTCCACTTCGACGAACTGGCCGTTGCGGAACGCCGCATCCAGGCTGCCGGAGAAACGCTTGGGCCCTACATAGGCCGGAGAACCAGGCCAACGGCCGTCCACATCCAGATGGAAATCCTGACTGGTGACGGTCGGCGCATACCCCCACCCCTTGAGTACATCGCCAATATTCTTGCCGTCCAGGCGCCCCTTGTACCAGCTGCTGCTGTCTCCCGCCGCGCCCTCCCAGCCACCCGCACCCTTGAGCTGCATACCCTTGAGGCCCAGATCCAGGTTGTTGAAGGCCAGGCCCTTGGCGGTCGGGCGGATTTTCAGCGACCAGGCGCCGATCAGGTCCGGGCCCTGGAACAATTGGTCAATGGCGATATCCAGCGCCGGAATATCCTTGGGGTCGATGTTCGCCAAGGGATCCGGCGCGTTTTCATCCGCCTGTACCGTTGGGTCCATCGCCGGCAGCCTCACGTACTGCAGGTTGATCGCAATCGGCGCGCCCTTGGCGTCCGGCAGGTTGACCGAGCCCTTGGCCTGCTGGCTGTCGAGCTGCACGCCCCACGCCGCAGGCTTGCGGTCCAGTTGCAAATTGACTTGATCGAACTGCGTGCCGAAACCGGTCAGCTTGCCGATCTTGAAGTCAGCGCCGCAGAGCAATTCCTTTGCACTCCCGCCCGGGTCATTGCCCGCATAACGATCCACCAGTTTCTTCCACGGGTCGATATCCAGCTCCGACAGCACCCCACGAATGCGCAAGCCCTTGGCGCCCGGCAGCACAGCATCGCCATCACCGAGGAACAGCTCGCCGCGCCCGTCATTGAATTTGTCCGGCGGTGCAGCAAAGGTAAAGTTGGCCAGCTCGCCATAATCGAACCAATAGCGGCGCTCGGCGCCCTGCAAGGTCATGCGGAACACACTGTCACGCCCCTGGCTGGCCGGCATGCCGAACGGCGCCGGCAGGTCCACAGCCACGCCCTTGAGGTTGGAACTGACCATCAGTTGGCTGTCGGCGCCATCCAGGGTCACCTGCAACTGGTACGGAATATCGCCGGATACCGGTAACGGCTGGCTGATTTTCAACCAGTCGGTCAGCCGCTTGACCGTAACCTGACCCTTGGCATTCACACGGGTGCTGATATTGCCGGGCTTGCCGTCGGCAACGATCTGCGCGGTGATCGGCCGATCAAACGCCTGGGCGGTGATGTTCTGGCCACTCAGGCCCTTGGCGCTGTCGAAACGGAACTCGCCCTTGAGCTGGGTCAGGTCCAGGGGCGGCTCGGCCAATTGCAGGCGCGCCTTGTCGGTCTTGAAGTCCACCACGATTTTCGGTTCGGCGCCCTTGGCCAACGGAATATCCAGGTCAAGGCCGCCTTGCAGGTCGCCCTCGCCCTTCCAGCCAGAAAAGGTCGACGCAGTGCCGATCGGCGCTTCCTGAAGGATTTTCAGGCCGTCGCCCAAGCCACCGGCAAAACCGCCCGTAAGCAGCAGATGACTGTCCTTGCCCGCAGGTGCATGGGGAATATTGACGTAGATGTCCTTGACCTTGGTATCGAGCAACTGGCCCTTGCTGGCCAGGATGCGCACACCGCTCTCCTCGACAAACACTTCGCCGTTGACCTTGCTCACATGAGGCCAGCCCGGCTGGAACGCCAGCTCGGCATCATGCACCTTGAAGAACAGGCTGATATTGCGTGAAGCCGGCAGCGCATCGTGGTTCAACGAACCCTGATACTGGAAGAAGCCTTGATCCACCGCGCCCTTGAGAATCGCGGTACGCAGCCATTCATCCAGGGCGGGGCTCAACACCGCCGGCAGGTATTTGGGGGTGAAGCGCCCGTCGCCATCGACCATACCGACCCGCAGGTCCATGTAGTCTTCCTGGTTGTGGTCGTAATGCAGACGGATCAGGAAGTCGGCGGCGATCTTGCCCTCCTCGCCCAGCACCTTGATGTAAGGGGCGATCAGGGTGAAGCCTTCTTTGTCCAGCTTCCACGTCAGGCGTGCATTGGCCTGGAGGTACTGCCAGGGCTTGGCGAAGATCGGGTCGAGGTGCAGGGAAAAGTCCTTGCTGTCCATGCGCAACTCGCCCTGGCCCAAGTCGCCGCTGATGCTGCCGGACACGTTACGCGCAGCCGGTGCGCCGAAGTAGGCATCGAAGCCGATGCGTTCGAGGTTGGCGGCGAAGCTGACCTTCTTATCGGTCGTGTCCTGGGGACGGAAGTCCACCAGCACATTACGCAGCAGGCCAGTGGCCTTGAGGTGCTCGACCGTCTTGGCAAAACCTTCCGGCAGCGGCGCCAGCGCATTGAGCAATGGTGTGATAGGCGTCAGGTCCAGGCGGTCGGCCTGGAGCTTCCAGACTTCCAGGTCCTTGTCGGTGGCCAGGGTCTGCCGCAATTGCAGGCGGGATTCCCAGCGAGTCTCGCCCAGGCTCATCGCCAGCGAGTCGAACAGCACGCTGAGACCGGTGTCACTGCGTTGCAGGTAGGCCGTAAGCGCGAGGTTTTCGATGTGCACAGGCTTGCGCTCGGCGTATTGGCCCTTCACCTGTGGCGAGTTGAGGCGCACTACCGCACTCTGCACGGTGCCTTTGGCCCAGGTCAGCCAGAATTCGCCGCCCGCCTTGAACTGCGTGAGCTTCCACTGTTGAGTCAGTTTCGCCGGGATCCACCTGGCCCAGTCACTCTGGGGCAGGCTCAGATAAGCCTGGACTTCGCCGTCCTTCCACTGGCTGGCGCGGATGCGGGTGCGCAGGCTCATGGCGAGGGGCTGGCCATCGGGCAGGGTCAGGCGTGCATCCAGGCGTTGGCGGGTGACGCCGGTGTGCAGGTTCAGACCGACATACGTCAGGGTCACCGGCGCCTGGTCGAACGGTTGCAGTGTCACCTGGCTGTCGAGCAGTGACACGCGCTTGACCTTCTGCATGTTCGTGAGCAACTGCTCAGGGTCCAGCGGCTGGTCGTCCTGAACCGGCAGGCCTTGCAAGGCCCACTTGCCGTCCTTGTCTTCCTTGACGCTGAGTTGCAGGCCACTGACTTGCAGGTGGGCAATCCGCACTTCGCGCGCCATCAGGCTGGCCCAGACATCGGGCACCACCTCGACCTGGTCCAGGCGCAAGGCACTGCTGCCCTCGCCCAGCATCACATCATGGGCCAGCAATACCGGCGCGAAGCCGCTCCAGCGGCCTTCGAGGCTGCCGATATGCAAAGGCATGTCCACGGCTGCCTGGGCCTTGGCTTCGACTTCGGCACGGTACTCGGCCACCAGTGGCGTCAATTCACGCCCCAGGCTCACGTACACCGCCGCCAATACCAGCGACAACGCGCAGAGGCCCAGCCCCCAACGGGTCAAAGCGGCAAAAAAGCGTATCAGACGCTCCATGTCAGGCGACCCTCAAGGCAGTAGTCGGACGGCAGATCAAGGCCTGCCTGTCTCATAAAAGGAAAGCGAATGGGGATCAGAGCAGCACCACGTCGTATTGTTCCTGGGAATACATGGTTTCAACCTGGAAGCGTATCGTGCGCCCGATAAATCCCTCCAGCTCGGCAACGTTGCCGGACTCTTCGTCCAGCAGTCGGTCGACCACTTTCTGGTTGGCAAGCACTCTATAACCTTCGGCCTGGTAGGCACGCGCTTCACGCAGGATCTCGCGAAAAATCTCGTAGCAAACCGTTTCCGGGGTTTTCAACTTACCGCGCCCCTGGCAACTGCTGCACGGCTCGCACAGCACTTGCTCGAGGCTTTCTCGGGTGCGTTTGCGGGTCATCTGCACCAGGCCCAACTCGGTAATGCCGATAATGTTGGTCTTGGCGTGATCACGCTCCAGCTGTTTCTCGAGGGTCCGCAGCACCTGGCGCTGGTGCTCTTCGTCTTCCATGTCGATGAAGTCGATGATGATGATGCCACCCAGGTTGCGCAGACGCAGTTGGCGAGCAATCGCGGTAGCCGCTTCGAGGTTGGTCTTGAAGATGGTTTCTTCGAGGTTGCGATGGCCCACGAACGCACCGGTGTTGACGTCGATGGTGGTCATGGCTTCCGCCGGGTCCACCACCAGGTAGCCGCCGGACTTGAGCGGCACCTTGCGTTCCAGGGCTTTCTGGATTTCGTCTTCGACGCCATACAGGTCGAAGATCGGTCGCTCGCCGGGGTAGTGCTCCAGGCGGTCGGCAATTTCCGGCATCAGTTCGGCGACGAATTGCGTAGTGCGCTGGAAGGTTTCCCGCGAGTCGATGCGAATTTTCTCAATCTTCGGGCTGACCAGGTCGCGCAGTGTGCGCAGGGCCAGGCCCAGGTCTTCATAAATGACGCTGGGCGCACCGATGGTCTTGATCTGGGCGTCGATCTGGTCCCACAGACGCCGCAGGTAGCGGATGTCCATGAGGATTTCATCGGCGCCGGCGCCCTCGGCAGCGGTGCGCAGAATAAAGCCGCCCGCCTCCTTGATGCCTTCGGCGGCTACGCAATCGCTGACCACTTTCTTCAGGCGCTCACGCTCGGCTTCGTCTTCGATCTTCAAGGAAATGCCGACATGCGCCGTACGCGGCATGTACACCAGGTAACGCGACGGGATCGACAACTGCGTGGTCAGGCGCGCGCCCTTGGAACCGATGGGGTCCTTGGTGACTTGCACCACCAGGCTCTGCCCTTCGTGCACCAGCGCACTGATGCTTTCCACGGCAGGGCCTTCGCGCAGGGAAATTTCCGAGGCATGGATAAATGCGGCACGGTCCAGGCCGATATCGACGAATGCCGCTTGCATCCCCGGCAGTACACGCACCACCTTGCCTTTGTAGATATTGCCGACGATCCCGCGCTTCTGGGTGCGCTCAACATGGACTTCTTGCAGAACACCGTTCTCTACCACCGCCACGCGCGATTCCATCGGCGTGATATTGATCAGAATCTCTTCACTCATGGCTGGGTCTCGTTCAGGCGTTTTCACAATAGTGACCGATCGCTAAAGGCTGGGCGCTGGGGAACGGCGATCAGCGCGCGGTAAGATTTTGCCAACAGGGTATGCCGAATTGATGGAGCAGTTGTGCGGTTTCGCACACCGGCAGGCCGACGACCGCCGAATAACTGCCATTGAGCCCGGCTGCAAACACCGAGCCCAGGCCTTGGATAGCATAGCCGCCCGCCTTGTCCTGGGGTTCGCCACTGTGCCAGTAGGTTGTAGCCTCCTCGACAGAAATGTCGCGAAAACGTACACGACTGCTTACACAAATACACTCGCAGCGCTGGCCGTCGGTGAGGGCAATGGCGGTGAGCACCTCGTGCTCACGCCCCGACAAGGCCATCAACATCGCCAAGGCGTCGGCCTGGTCAACGGGCTTACCGAGGATCTGACCATCAATGATCACAGCCGTATCAGCCCCCAGCACACAGGCGCCAGACGTATTTGAGAGCACAGCAAAACCCGCCGCAGCCTTACCGCGCGCCAAGCGCTCGACGTAGGAAACGGCGGATTCATTTGTAAGAGGGGTTTCATCAATAGCGGCGCTGACCACGGTGAAGGGCACACCGATCTGGGTCAACAGTTCACGCCGCCTCGGAGAGCCCGAGGCCAGGTAAAGCGAATTCATTGCAGACTCTCCCTGTAGGGCTCGATAACCAGGCAGAGCCTCGCAATCCATTCAATTGATTTTGTAGCGACGACGCAACCCACGCAGACCGAAGCTGACCCATGGCCACAGCAACGCACTGACCAGGGCCGGCAGCACCAACGCAAGGGTGGGCTGGCGGTTACCGGTCAAGGCACTGAGCCACAGCTGAACCAGTTGTGCCAGGCCGAAGATCACCAGGATCACCAGGCACTGTTGCCACATCGGGAACATGCGCAAACGCTGCTGCAACGACAGCACCAGGAAAGTGATCAACGTCAGGATCAACGCGTTCTGGCCCAGCAAGGTGCCATAGAGCACATCTTCCGCCAAGCCCAGGAACATTGCCGTGACCATGCCGACTTTGTGCGGCAGGTTCAGCGCCCAGAACGCCAGCAGCAACGCCAGCCAGAGCGGGCGCAGGATTTCCATGAACTGTGGCAGCGGCGAAACGCTGAGCAACAAACCGATGGCAAAGGTCAGCCAGACGATCCAACCGTTACGCGAATGAGTACCGGCCATTATTCTTCCCTCTGCCGCGTGGTGGTCGCAGCGGCCGCTGGAGGCTTGGCTGCAGGCGTGGCGGCCGGTGGCTTGGTCGCCGCCGGCTTGGCCGGGCGAGCGTTGTGGGCGGCCGGCTTGACCGGCGTGGCCACAGGCGCGGCCGGGGCAGCGGCGGGTGCGGGCGGCCCCACGAATGCAGGCTTGGGCACCGTCGCAGGAACGATCGGCGCGATGCCATTTCGCTTATCTTCTGCTTCCTGGGCCTGGGCGGCGTCGTTGGCGCGCTCTTCCGGGGTGCGGTTGTCGCTGAATACCAGCAGCAGGTAGCGGCTGCGGTTCAGGGCTGCAGTCGGCACGGCACGCACAATGGCAAATGGCTGGCCGGAATCGTGGATCACTTCCTTGACCGTCGCCACCGGGTAGCCGGCCGGGAAACGCTGACCGAGGCCGGAACTGACCAACAAGTCGCCTTCCTTGATGTCGGCAGTGTCGGCCACATGGCGCAACTCCAGGCGCTCGGGGTTGCCGGTACCGCTGGCAATCGCGCGCAGGCCGTTGCGGTTTACCTGCACCGGGATGCTGTGGGTAGTATCCGTCAGCAACAACACCCGCGAGGTGTAAGGCATCAGCTCGACCACCTGGCCCATCAGGCCACGGGCGTCGAGCACCGGCTGGCCGAGGACCACACCGTCGCGCTCACCCTTGTTGATGATGATGCGATGGGTGAAGGGGTTGGGGTCCATGCCGATCAACTCGGCCACTTCGACCTTTTCATTGACCAGTGCGGAAGAATTGAGCAACTCGCGCAGCCGAACGTTCTGCTCGGTGAGGGCCGCCAGCTTCTGCATACGCCCCTGCAACAGCAGGTTTTCGGTCTTGAGTTTTTCGTTCTCGGCGACGAGCTCGGTGCGGCTGCCGAACTGGCTGGCCACGCCCTGGAACAGACGTTGCGGCAGGTCGGTGATCCAGTAGGTCTGCATCAACACCAGCGACATCTGGCTGCGCACGGGCTTGAGCAGTGCAAAGCGGGCATCGACCACCATCAGCGCGACCGAAAGCACGACCAGCACCAACAGGCGCACGCCCAATGAGGGGCCTTTGGCGAAAAGCGGTTTAATAAGCCGCTCCTCCCAGGCAAATGTTCTCTTTATTCATACGGCATCTAACCGGCCTGGATGCAGATTGAAGAAGATAAACGCCAACAGGCAGCACTGCAAAGTGCTGCCTGCGGGCGAAACATGGGCTCATCAGCAAAGGCTTATTCGCTGGAAAGCAGGTCCATGGTGTGTTTATCCATCATTTCCAGTGCACGACCACCACCGCGAGCAACACAGGTCAGCGGGTCTTCGGCGACGATCACCGGCAGGCCGGTTTCCTGGGCCAGCAATTTGTCGAGGTCACGCAGCAAGGCGCCACCACCGGTCAGTACCAGGCCACGCTCGGCGATGTCGGAAGCCAGTTCCGGCGGCGATTGCTCCAGGGCACTCTTCACGGCCTGAACGATGGTCGCCAGGGACTCCTGCAGAGCCTCCAGCACTTCATTGGAGTTCAGGGTGAAGGCACGTGGCACGCCTTCGGCCAGGTTGCGACCGCGAACATCGACTTCGCGTACTTCGCCGCCTGGATAGGCGGTGCCGATTTCCTGCTTGATGCGCTCTGCGGTGGATTCGCCGATCAGGCTGCCGTAGTTACGGCGCACATAAGTGATGATCGCTTCG
Organism: Pseudomonas sp. DR208; assembly: GCF_019823005.1. Lineage (NCBI taxonomy): Bacteria > Pseudomonadati > Pseudomonadota > Gammaproteobacteria > Pseudomonadales > Pseudomonadaceae > Pseudomonas > Pseudomonas sp. DR208. The sequence goes on along the minus strand of NZ_CP081944.1, from coordinate 1,221,898 downwards.
TCGAAGCGGTCGCCGCCTACACGGACGGACTCGGCATACACCACACCGTTCAGGGAAATCAGGGCGATTTCAGTGGTACCACCACCGATATCCACCACCATCGAACCGCGCGCTTCTTCAACCGGCAGGCCGGCACCGATCGCAGCAGCCATTGGCTCTTCGATCAGGAACACTTCACGGGCACCGGCACCGAGGGCCGATTCACGGATGGCACGACGCTCAACCTGGGTGGACTTGCATGGAACACAGATCAGCACACGAGGGCTGGGCTGCAGGAAACTGTTTTCGTGAACCTTGTTGATGAAGTACTGCAGCATCTTCTCGCAGACACTGAAGTCTGCGATCACGCCGTCTTTCATCGGACGAATGGCAGCAATATTGCCTGGTGTACGGCCGAGCATGCGCTTGGCCTCGGTGCCGACGGCAACGACACTTTTCTGATTACCATGGGTCCGAATGGCCACAACCGATGGCTCATTCAGGACGATACCGCGCTCGCGCACGTAAATAAGGGTGTTGGCAGTGCCCAGGTCAATGGAAAGATCGCTGGAAAACATGCCACGCAGTTTCTTGAACATGGGAAAGGGACCCTAGGCAACGCGTGGGTAAAAAAGTGCGGCAAACTCTAACAACGACAGGGATTTTGGGCAAGGCGCCAATGTGCTAAATTGGCCGACTTTCTGTGCACCTAACCCCACAATCGCGGCCGTAAGACCGTAGAAATGCGGTAGTGTTCCGACAATCTAACACACGGACAGCCTCCGTTCTGTTTTCCACTGGAGATTCCCATGACGCTTGAACGCTCCGACGTGGAAAAAATCGCTCATCTGGCCTGCCTGGGCCTCAATGAAGTCGATCTTCCACAGACCACCGCCGCCCTGAACAGCATTCTCGGGCTGGTCGACCAAATGCAGGCCGTGAATACCGACGGCATCGAGCCCCTGGCTCACCCACTGGAAGCCAGCCAGCGCCTGCGCGCTGACGTCGTGACCGAGAGTAATAATCGCGAGGCCTACCAGTCCATCGCGCCAGCGGTCGAAAACGGCCTGTACCTGGTTCCGAAAGTCATCGACTAAAGGGAAAGAGCCTGCAATGCATCACATGACTCTGGCCGAGATCGCCCGCGGTCTCGCCGACAAAAAGTTTTCTTCCGAAGAGCTGACCAAGACCCTGCTGGCGCGTATCGCCGAGCACGACCCCAAGGTCAACAGCTTCATCAGCCTCACCGAAGAGCTGGCCTTGAGCCAGGCCAAGGCCGCCGACGCACGTCGCGCCAACGGTGAAAATGGCCCACTGCTGGGCGCGCCGATTGCCCACAAAGACCTGTTCTGCACCCAGGGCATTCGCACCAGCTGCGGCTCGAAGATGCTCGACAACTTTAAAGCCCCCTACGACGCCACCGTGGTGTCCAAGCTGGCTGCCGCCGGGGCCGTGACCCTGGGCAAGACCAACATGGACGAATTCGCCATGGGTTCGGCCAACGAGTCGAGCTACTACGGCGCGGTGAAAAACCCGTGGAGCCTGGAGCACGTGCCCGGCGGTTCGTCCGGTGGTTCGGCTGCAGCCGTCGCCGCACGCTTCCTGCCGGCCGCCACGGCCACCGACACCGGTGGTTCGATCCGCCAGCCTGCCGCGTTCAGCAACCTCACCGGCCTGAAACCGACCTACGGTCGCGTTTCCCGCTGGGGCATGATCGCCTACGCGTCCAGCCTCGATCAGGGCGGCCCCCTGGCCCGCACCGCCGAAGACTGCGCGATATTGTTACAAGGCATGGCCGGTTTCGATAAACAGGACTCCACCAGCATCGATGAGCCCGTGCCGGACTACAGCGCCAGCCTGAACACCTCGCTCAAGGGCCTGCGCATCGGCGTGCCGAAGGAATACTTCAGTGCCGGCCTCGACCCGCGCATCGCCGAACTGGTGCACAACAGCGTCAAGACGCTGGAAGGCCTCGGCGCGGTGATCAAGGAGATCAGCCTGCCGAACAACCAGCACGCGATTCCTGCGTACTACGTGATCGCGCCGGCAGAGGCCTCCTCCAACCTGTCGCGTTTCGACGGCGTGCGCTTCGGCTACCGCTGCGAAAACCCGAAAGACCTCACCGACCTGTACAAACGTTCCCGTGGCGAAGGCTTCGGCGCCGAAGTGCAGCGCCGCATCATGGTCGGCGCCTACGCCCTGTCGGCCGGTTACTACGACGCGTACTACCTGAAGGCGCAGAAAATCCGTCGCCTGGTGAAGAACGACTTCATGGCCGCCTTTGAACACGTCGACGTGATCCTCGGCCCAACCACGCCGAACCCGGCCTGGAAACTCGGCGCCAAGAACGGCGACCCGGTGGCTGCGTACCTCGAAGACCTCTACACCATCACCGCCAACCTCGCGGGCCTGCCGGGCTTGTCCATGCCCGCCGGTTTCGTCGATGGCCTGCCGGTCGGTGTGCAATTGCTCGCCCCGTATTTCCAGGAAGGCCGCCTGCTCAATGTGGCGCACCAGTACCAGTTGAACACTGACTGGCACACTCGCACCCCTACCGGCTTCTGAGGAGAACACTATGCAATGGGAAGTCGTGATCGGGCTGGAGATTCATACCCAGCTCGCCACCCAATCGAAGATTTTCTCCGGTAGCGCCACCACGTTCGGCTCCGAGCCCAACACCCAGGCCAGCCTGGTCGACCTGGGCATGCCCGGCGTACTGCCGGTGTTGAACCAGGAAGCGGTGCGCATGGCGGTGATGTTCGGCCTGGCGATTGACGCCGAAATCGGCCAGCACAACGTGTTCGCGCGCAAGAACTACTTCTACCCGGACCTGCCCAAGGGCTACCAGATCAGCCAGATGGAATTGCCGATCGTCGGCAAGGGCCACCTGGACATCCCGCTGGAAGACGGCACCATCAAGCGCGTCGGCGTGACCCGTGCGCACCTGGAAGAAGACGCCGGCAAGAGCCTGCACGAAGAATTCCCCGGCGCGACCGGTATCGACCTGAACCGTGCCGGTACGCCGCTGCTGGAAATCGTGTCCGAGCCGGACATGCGCAGCGCCAAGGAAGCCGTGGCCTACGTCAAGACCATCCACGCGTTGGTGCGCTACCTGGGCATCTGCGACGGCAACATGGCCGAAGGCTCGCTGCGTTGCGACTGCAACGTGTCGATCCGTCCAAAGGGCCAGGTTGAGTTTGGCACTCGCTGCGAGATCAAGAACGTCAACTCGTTCCGCTTCATCGAGAAAGCGATCAACAGCGAAGTGCGTCGCCAGATCGAGCTGATCGAAGACGGCGGCAAGGTCATCCAGCAAACTCGCCTGTACGACCCGAACAAAGACGAAACCCGCGCTATGCGCAGCAAAGAGGAAGCCAACGACTACCGTTACTTCCCCGATCCGGACCTGTTGCCGGTGGTGCTGGAGGACTCGTTCCTCAACGAGATCCGCGCCACCCTGCCGGAACTGCCGCAGCAGAAACGCGAGCGCTTCCAGGAACAGTTCGGTCTGTCGGTCTACGATGCGAGCGTCCTGGCGTCCAGCCGCGAGCAAGCCAACTACTTCGAAAAAGTCGTGAACATTGCTGGTGACGCCAAGCTGGCGGCCAACTGGGTGATGGTTGAGCTGGGCAGCCTGTTGAACAAGCAAGGCCTGGAAATCGACGAGGCCCCGGTCAGCGCCGAGCAACTGGGCGGCATGCTGCTGCGCATCAAGGACAACACTATCTCCGGCAAAATCGCCAAGACCGTGTTCGAAGCCATGGCCGGCGGCGAAGGCAGCGCCGACGAGATCATCGAGAAGCGCGGCCTCAAGCAAGTCACCGACAGCGGCGCGATCTCGGCTGTGCTGGATGAAATGCTCGCGGCCAACGCCGAGCAGGTCGAACAATACCGTGCGGCAGACGAAGCCAAGCGCGGCAAGATGTTCGGCTTCTTTGTGGGCCAGGCGATGAAAGCCTCCAAAGGCAAGGCCAACCCGCAACAGGTGAACGAATTGCTGAAAAGCAAACTCGAAGGCTGACAGCGATGAAGAGACCGAGTGAGACCTCATGCTCAACTCGGCCTACTGTGGGAGGGGGCTTGCCCCCGATGAGGGTGTATCAGCCAGCAATTCTATTGACTGACGCGCCGCTATCGGGGCAAGCCCCCTCCCACATTCAATAGGGGGATAACCTGGAAATGAAGCGTCTACTCGGCCTCCTGGCCCTGTTCTCCCTGTTGGCCGGCTGCGCCAGCGGCCTCATCGACCCCAACGGCTACGACGAAACCGGCACTGCGTCCTACTACGGCGCCAAACACCACGGCAAGAAAACTGCCAGCGGTGAACCCTTCAACCAGAACGCCCTGACCGCCGCCCACCGGCGCCTGCCCTTCGGCACGCAGGTCAAGGTCACCAATCTCGACAACGACCGATCCGTGGTTGTCCGCATCAATGATCGCGGCCCGCATACACGTGGGCGCTTGATCGATCTTTCACGCAAGGCCGCCCAACAGCTGGGTATGATCGGCAGCGGTACGGCGCGAGTTCGCGTGCAAGCCCTGAGCAATTGAAAACGGAGCCCTGGCCATTTTCGGATTAACCGCCCTCTCGCCCTGGAGCCTGCTGGAATTGGTCAGCGGCCTGGTGCTGCTGATCCTCGGTGCCGAAATCCTGGTGCGTGCCGCCGTGCGCCTGGCCGCTAGCCTCAAGGTGCGGCCACTGATCATCGGCCTGACCATCGTCGCCTTCGGCAGCAGCGCACCGCAAATGACTGTCAGCCTGCAAGCCACCCTGGCCGGCAATACTGATATCGCCGTGGGCAGCGTGATCGGCAGCAGCATCTTCAACATCCTGGTGACCCTGGGCCTGTCGGCGCTGATTATTCCGCTGCGGGTCTCACGCCAGTTGGTGCGCCTGGACATCCCCGTGATGATCCTGGCCGGGCTGCTGGTGTTCACCCTGGCGGCCAACGAAGAACTCACGCCCATCGACGGCCTGATGCTGCTTGTTGCCCTGCTCGCTTACCTCGGCGTATTGCACTACCAGACGCGCCACTCCCGCCGCCCGCGCACCCTGGACACGGTGGCCAGGGCGCCGTGGCTGAGCAGCGTGGTGCTGATGATCGGTGGTTTTCTGATCCTGGTGCTGGCCGGGCATTTGCTGTTGGGCGCGGCGGTGGATGTGGCGAGCGACCTGGGCCTGTCGGAACGTGTGATCGGGCTGACCTTGATCGGTGTCGGCACCTCCCTGCCCTGCCTGGCGACGTCACTGATCGCCGCCTTGCGCGGCGAGCGGGACATTGCCGTGGGTAACGTGATCGGCAGCAACCTGTTCAACCTGCTCGGCGTGTTGGGCCTGACCGCCCTGCTCGCCCCGTCTCCGCTGTCGGTGTCGCCCAATGCCCTGGATTTCGACCTGCCGGTGATGCTCGGCGTGGTGGTGCTGTGCCTGCCGGTGTTCTACACCGGTTACCGCGTGACCCGCGCCGAAGGCCTGGTACTGCTGGGCCTGTATCTGGCGTACGGGCTGCACGTGATGGCGTTCACCACGGGCATGCCCCTGGCCAACAAGCTTGAACAACTGATGCTGTATTACGTCCTGCCAGTGCTGGTGGCTTTCCTGTTGTTCAGCACGCTGCAAGCCTGGCGCCGCCAACACAAGAGGGAAGCGCAATGACCGATCAGAAGAAGCCCGGGGTACAAATGCGTCGCCAGGTCATGGGCGATACGTTCGTCGACCGCGCCCTGGGCAATGCCACCGAGTTCAGCCAGCCGTTGCAGGATTTCGTCAACGAACATGCCTGGGGCAGCGTATGGAACCGCGAAGGGTTGCCGCTGAAGACCCGCAGCCTGATCACCCTCGCCGCCCTGACCGCGCTCAAGTGCCCGCAGGAATTGAAGGGCCACGTGCGCGGCGCACTGAACAACGGTTGTACCGTGGAGGAAATCCGCGAAGCACTGCTGCATTGCGCGGTGTATGCCGGCGTGCCGGCGGCGATTGATGCGTTCCGTGCCGCGCAGGAAGTGATCGACGCGTATCAGACCGATCAGCAGTGACGGTCAGATAGCTATCGGGGGCAAGCCCCCTCCCACTTTGAATGTGCTCGCCCGTCCAATGTGGGAGGGGGCTTGCCCCCGATTGGCCCTCACAGGCACCCGGGCGTTCAGATCCAACCACCCGCCTGCAACACAAAGATCCCGATATTCGTGGTCACCGCCGCCATCAAGGTGGTGATCACGATAATCGCTGCCGCCAGTTCATGGTTGCCCTCGGCCGCCCTGGCCATCACGAAGCTCGCCGCGGCGGTCGGTGCGCCGAAGTACAGGAACAGAATCCCCAACTCCGCCCCGCGAAAGCCCAGCAGCCAGGCGCCCAGGGTGGCGACCACCGGCAGCCAGACCATCTTCATCAGGCTTGCGCTCAATGCCATGTTGCCGCTCTTGCGCAAAGCCGCCAGTGACAAGGTGCCGCCGATGCAGATCAATGCCAGCGGCAAGGTAGTGTCCGCCAGGTACTGCATGGATTTTTCCAGCCAACCGGGCAGGCCGATCTGGAAATAGGCGAACGGCGCCGCCGCGATCACGCTGATGATCAACGGATTGGCCAGTACACTCTTGCAGATGCTCCACGGGTCGGACTTGATCACCGGGCTGTACACCGCCAGCACGATGGTCGACAGCGTGTTGTAGAACAGGATCACCAGCGCTGCGAGGATCGCGCCGAGGGAGATGCCGTAGTCACCGTACATGCTGGCGGCCAGCGCCAGGCCAATCACGCCGTTATTACCGCGAAACGCCCCCTGGGTGTAGATGCCCCGGTCTTCACGCGGGCAACGAAAGATCGCCCAGCCCCAGGCCAGGGCAAAGCTGAGCAAGGTGGCGACGGCAAAATAGATCAGCAAACCCGGCTTGAGCGCCGAATGCAGGTCGGCATGCAGGATGCCGAGGAACAGCAACGCCGGCATGGTGACGTTGAACACCAGGGACGAGGCCGTATGGATGAAGTTGTCGTTGATCCAGTTGATGCGCTTGAGCAGCACACCGAGGAACAGCATGGCAAACACCGGCGCGGTGATGGTGAGGGTGGAGAGGAAAATTGCCAGCATGCCGGGGAGAACCTTGGTGAGCGTCGTTAGGTGGCTAATGATAAGCCAGTGCAGGCCGCTTCGTCTGGTCTACCGCTATCGGGGGGCAAGCCCCTCCCACCTCTGACGGTGCTCACCGTTCAAAATGTGGGAGGGGGCTTGCCCCGACACAAGCGACTCGGTCTCAGGTAATGGGCGCCGGGTTGAACAAGGTGATGTCGTTATGCAGCTTGTGGTGTTCCGCCCATGTCTGCTTCTTGCCGCTGGCCACATCCAGGTAGAAGTGAAACAGCTCCCAGCCCAGCTCCTCGATAGTCGCACGCCCGGTGGCAATGCGCCCGGCGTCGATATCGATCAGGTCCGGCCAGCGCTGCGCCAGCTCAGTACGCGTCGACACCTTCACCACCGGCGCCATCGCCAGGCCGTACGGCGTGCCACGCCCGGTGGTGAACACGTGCAGATTCATCCCCGCCGCCAGTTGCAAGGTGCCGCACACAAAGTCACTGGCTGGCGTTGCGCAAAAGATCAGGCCCTTGCCCTTGAAACGCTCACCCGGACCAAGCACACCGTTGATCGCGCTGCTGCCGGACTTGACGATGGAACCCAGGGACTTCTCGACAATGTTCGACAACCCGCCCTTCTTGTTGCCCGGCGTGGTATTGGCACTGCGATCCGCTTCGCCCTTGGCCAGGTAACGGTCGTACCAATCCATTTCCCGGACCAGCTCCTGGGCAACGTCCTTCGTCTCTGCACGCGAAGTCAGCAAGTAGATGGCATCCCGTACTTCAGTGACCTCGGAAAACATCACCGTCGCCCCGGCCCGCAGCAGCAAGTCCGAGGCATAGCCCAGCGCCGGGTTGGCGGTGATGCCAGAGAACGCATCACTGCCGCCGCACTGCATGCCCAGGATCAGCTCGGACGCCGGCACTGTTTCGCGACGGCGCTGGTCGAGCTTCTTCAAGCGCACCTCCGCCAGCTCCATGATCTGCTCGATCATCTCGGTAAACCCGTGGCTGGAGTCCTGCAGGCGATACAGCCAGGGCTCACTCAGGTCCACCGAGCTGTCGTTGTCGTGCATCACCTGCCCGGCCTGCAATTTCTCGCAGCCCAGGCTGATCACCAGGGCCTCGCCCCCCAGGTTCGGGTTGCGCGCCAGATTGCGCACGGTGCGGATCGGGATGTAGGCGTCCGTCGCAGTGATCGCCACGCCACAGCCGTAGCTGTGGGTCAGCGCCACCACGTCATCGACATGCGGGTACCTGGGCAGCAATTCATCCTTGATTCGCTTGACCGCATGGTCCAGCACGCCCGTGACGCACTGCACCGTGGTGGTGATGCCGAGAATATTGCGCGTACCCACGGTGCCGTCGGCGTTGCGATACCCCTCGAAGGTAAAGCCCTCCAGTGGCGCCTGGGTTTCAGGCACCTCGGTGGACAGCGGCAAGCTGTCCAGCGGCGGCGCGGTGGGCATGCGCAGTTGATCTTCCTGCACCCAGCTGCCGCGTGGAATCGGTGCCAGCGCATAACCGATGATCTGGCCGTAGCGAATGATCTGGCCACCTTCGGGGATATCTTCCAGGGTCACTTTGTGGCTCTGGGGGATGAAATCCACGGTCACCAGGCCGTCCGGGAACTCGGTCCCGGCCGGGACGCCCTGGTCATTGACCACGATCACCACGTTGTCGCGCTCGTGCAAACGAATCGAGCGCGGCGAGTCGGCATGTTCAATCAACTGCATTACATCGCCCCTCAGGAATGCGCTTCGGTTAGGTGGGTCAACTCAGGCCCCTTGGTGGGCGGCTCTTTGAGTACTACACGCTTGATCGGCCCAACGATGACCAGATAGCTGAACACCGCTACCAGTGCGTTGGCGCCGACGAACACCAGGGCCCATTTGAACGAACCGGTGGTGCTGATGATGTAGCCGATGACAATCGGCGTGGTGATCGACGCGAGGTTACCGAAGGTGTTGAACAAGCCGCCACTGAGGCCGGCGATTTGTTTCGGCGAGGTGTCGGACACCACCGCCCAACCCAGTGCGCCAACGCCCTTGCCGAAGAAGGCCAAGGCCATGAAGCCGACCACCATCCATTCGATATCCACGTAGTTGCACGCCACGATGCTGCTGGAGATCAGCAGGCCACCAATGATTGGCGCCTTGCGCGCGAAGGTCAGGGAATGGCCCTTGCGCAGCAGGTAATCGGAAATTACCCCACCGAGCACGCCACCGATAAACCCGCAGATTGCCGGCAACGAAGCAATGAAACCGGCTTTGAGGATGGTCATGCCCCGGTCCTGCACCAGGTACACCGGGAACCAGGTGAGGAAGAAATAGGTGATGCCGTTGATGCAGTACTGGCCCAGGTAGACGCCGAGCATCATGCGGTTGGTCAGCAACTGGCGGATGTAATCCCACTTCGGCCCGTCGGTTTTCTTGCCCTTGCCTTTGTCCTGGTCCATATCGACCATGGCGCCGTTGGCCGCGATATGGTTGAACTCGGCTTCGTTGATCATCGGGTGCTGGCGCGGGCTGTGGATCACTTTCAGCCAGATCAGCGAGAAAATGATGCCGATCACGCCCATCACGATAAACACGTGCTGCCAGCCGAAGCGGTAGACAATCCAGCCCATCAGCGGCGCAAACAGCACGGTGGCAAAGTATTGCGCCGAATTGAAAATCGCCGATGCCGTACCGCGCTCGGCGGTAGGGAACCAGGCGGCCACAATCCGAGCGTTGCCGGGAAAGGATGGCGCTTCGGCCAGGCCCACCATGAAGCGCAGCATGAACAGCGCAACCACGGCGGTGGAGACCCCGAATTCACCGACATAGCCTTGCAGCACGGTGAACAGGGACCAGGTGAAGATGCTCAGGGCATAGACTTTTTTCGAGCCGAACCGGTCCAGCAGCCAGCCACCGGGGATTTGCCCGGCCACGTAGGCCCAACCGAATGCAGAGAAGATATAACCGAGGGTGACCGCGTCGATGCCGAGGTCTTTTTGCAGGCTGGAACCTGCGATGGCGATGGTGGCCCGGTCGGCGTAGTTGATCGTGGTCACCAGGAACAGCATGAGCAGGATCAAATAGCGGACGTGGGTCGGCTTGGTCGCTTGCATGTAGAAGTACTCCCACTAATTATTTTTTTTGCGGGTAATGGTTTTCTGTTTTTAGTGTGGGAGCCGGCAGGCATCCGGCTCCCACAAGGTGATGCGTCTTACGAACCGATGTAACTGGTCTTCACCACGGTGTAGAACTCTTGCGCATAGCGACCTTGCTCACGCGAACCATAGGATGAGCCCTTACGGCCACCGAAAGGAACGTGGTAATCCACACCGGCAGTCGGCAGGTTGACCATCACCATCCCGGCCTGGGAATGGCGCTTGAAGTGGTTGGCGTATTTGAGCGAGGTGGTGGCAATGCCCGCCGACAGCCCGAACTCGGTGTCGTTGGCCATGGCCAGCGCCGCTTCGTAGTCCGCCACGCGCACCACGTTGGCCACCGGGCCGAAGATCTCTTCACGGCTGATACGCATCGCGGCTTCGCTGTCGGCAAACAGCGTCGGTGCCAGGTAGTAGCCTTCGGTGTCGCAGGTCACCAGGCCGCCACCGCTCACCAGCCGCGCACCTTCGCTCTGGCCGATGTCGATGTACTTGAGGTCCTGGTCCAACTGGGCCTGGGACACCACCGGGCCGATGTCCGTGCCGCTCTTGAGTGCATGGCCGACCTTGATCGACTTCATGCGCTCCGCCATGGCCGCGACGAACTGGTCGTGGATACCCGCGGTCACGATCAGGCGGCTGGAAGCGGTGCAACGCTGGCCGGTGGAGTAGAAAGCGCTCTGTACCGACAGCTCGACGGCCTGCTTGAGGTCGGCGTCGTCGAGGATGATCTGCGGATTTTTGCCGCCCATCTCCAACTGCACTTTGGCCTGGCGCGAGACGCAGCTGACGGCGATCTGGCGCCCAACACCCACAGAACCGGTGAAACTGATGCCATCGACCTTCGGGCTGTTGACCAGCACATCGCCAACCACGCGACCGCTGCCCATCACCAGGTTGAATACACCGGCGGGGAAACCGGCACGGGAAATGATTTCGGCCAGGGCCCAGGCACAGCCCGGCACCAACTCGGCAGGCTTGATCACCACGCAGTTACCGTAGGCCAGGGCCGGGGCGATCTTCCACGCGGGGATGGCGATCGGGAAGTTCCACGGCGTGATCAGGCCGACCACACCCAGGGCTTCACGGGTGACTTCAACGTTGACGCCTGGGCGTACCGACGGCACGTAGTCACCGGACAGGCGCAGGCATTCACCGGCAAAGAACTTGAAGATATTACCGGCACGGGTCACTTCACCGATGGCTTCGGGCAGGGTCTTGCCCTCTTCACGGGCCAGCAGGGTGCCGAGCTCTTCGCGACGGGCGAGGATCTCGCTGCCGACTTTATCCAAGGCATCGTGACGCGCCTGGATCCCGGACGTAGACCAGGCTGGGAATGCGGCACGGGCGGCATCAATGGCAGTGTTGACCTGAGCGACATCCGCCTTGGCATACTCGCCAATGACATCGGACAACTCCGACGGGTTGAGGTTGACGCAATAGTCGGCACCGGCCACCCACTGGCCATTGATGTAGTTATCGAAACGTTGGGCTTGGGACACAAATCTTCTCCTGACGCAAAAGGCCGCTGATTGCTCAGCGGCCTTGTAGATAGGTTATTGCGCGCCTTGCTTGTCGATCAGCGCGGCCAGGGCTTCGTACTCTTCCGGCAGCAAGTCGGTCAGCGGCGTGCGCACCGGGCCTGCGTCGTAGCCGGCGATTTTTGCACCTGCCTTGACGATGCTTACCGCGTAACCGGCCTTGCGGTTACGAATATCCAGGTACGGCAGGAAGAAGTCGTCGATGATCCTGGCGACGGTGGCGTGATCGTCCTTGGCAATCGCGTGGTAGAAATCCATCGCGGTTTTCGGGATGAAGTTGAACACCGCCGAGGAGTAAACCGGCACGCCCAGGGCCTTGTAGGCAGCGGCGTAAACCTCTGCCGTCGGCAGGCCACCGAGGTAGCTGAAACGGTCACCCAGGCGACGGCGGATCGACACCATCAACTCGATATCGCCCAGGCCATCCTTGTAGCCGATCAGGTTCGGGCAGCGCTCGGCCAGGCGTTCCAGCAGCGGCGCAGTCAGGCGGCATACGTTGCGGTTGTAGACCACCACGCCGATCTTGACCGACTTGCACACCGCTTCAACGTGAGCAGCAACGCCGTCCTGGCTGGCTTCGGTGAGGTAGTGCGGCAGCAGCAGCAGGCCCTTGGCACCGAGGCGTTCGGCTTCCTGGGCGTACTCGATGGCCTGGCGGGTCGAACCGCCGACACCGGCCAGGATCGGCACGCTGGTGGCGCAGGTATCTACGGCGGTTTTCACCACCTGGGAATATTCGCTGGCGGCGAGGGAGAAAAACTCACCGGTGCCGCCGGCAGCGAACAAGGCAGTGGCGCCGTAAGGGGCGAGCCATTCCAGGCGCTTGATGTAGCCCGCCTGGTGGAAGTCACCCTGGGCGTTGAAATCGGTCACCGGGAAAGACAGCAGACCGTGGGAGAGGATGGACTTCAGTTCTTGTGGATTCATTATTCGAACACCCTGGGCGAAGACTTTCTATCGAAAGGTTGTTGTTGGTTTTGGTGATGTCGTACGTCATCGTACAACTATAAAAAGATTCGTCAACTGCAATTGATCAGACTTCATTCAACGAGGGGTTAAAGGGCGCCGTCTTGACGTAGGAAGTTTTTCCTCTATGCTCGCAACAACTGTATATACATACAGCCATTACGGAAGATTCCTACGACATAGCAAGGAGCTAACATGTCAGGTCTTGATCTCGCAGTATCCGAAAAGAAACCACCTGTCCTGCGTTTCGAAGGGGGTGAACACACCGCCATCGGCGACGACACCCTGCTGCGCTTCGCCAAGGAAGCCCCGGCAATTCCCGCCCGCCAAGTCGAGCTGCACCTGCCCAACGGCCTGGCGTTGACCTATGGCCAGGTCATTGCCTTGGGCGGCGACTTCTATGGCATCCCCGGCCAACCCATCAGCGATGGCACCTCCCCGGCCGAACGCGTGCAACGCTTTACCGCTGCTTTCAACACGCTCGCCGTGCTGCCCGCTTCACGGGAAGAAGCGCACAAGATCCTCGCGGTGATGCAAAAGGAGATCAACGCGGTCAAACAGGCGATCAAGGATGGCAAGCAAGCCCATGAAGCCTACGACGCCTTGGGTGATACGTTGTCTGAGGAATGGAACCGCATCACCGGCGGTGGCAGCGCGGTGTCGGCGCTGATTCCACTGGGGCGCTATTTGAAGTTGGCGGCGGACAATGCCGATCATTTCGGCGAATGGGCGCTGTCCGCGTACCTGGCAGGGCATACGGCGGCGTTGCAACAAGCCGTCGTGGCCCATCAGACCGGTACCGACCAGGCGCTGGAACTGGCCTATGCCATGAACAGTTTTGCCGATCATTTTTTGACCGATCTGTTCTCCGCAGGCCACTTGCGTGTACCGCGCAAACAACTGGCAGCGGTGGTGACACCCGGTGAACTGGGCTCGCTGATCAGTCGTTTCATGCATGACGAAGACAGCAAGTTCGGGCTCAACGTACGCAATGCCATGGGCGATCAATGGCATGCGTATGGGGACAAGCGCTACTTCGATGATATCGATGCGGACAACCGGATGCAGGTCAAACGTGCGGTGCAAGCCTCAGCCGATGAGATCTTCGATACGTTTATCAGTGGTGCCGCGCCCTCCCCGGCCAACTTCAAGGCACCGCTGTATGTGCCCGACCTGAATGCGGCACAGAACCCGGCGAACAACTTTTCGCCGCTGTTCAAGATGGAGGGAGACAAGGTGCTGCGCCGCAAGGATGTGAATGACCTGAACGACAAGCGCTGGACGAATGATTGGTGGGGGTGGAGTACTTACCTGCTGCTCAAGGACTACAAGCCAAACACCCCGACAAACTGACAACCGCGCCTACAGGCAGCACTTCTAGATGCGCTGCGCCTCCGCCTCTTCATGGGCATGGCGCAGCCGCTCACGGCTGTTGGTCAAATGCAATCGCATCGCCGCCCGCGCCGCATCCGAATCCTGGCGGGCAATCGCCTCATAGATCTCTTCGTGTTCGCGGCTCAAACGGCTCATGTAGTGCTGCTGGTCATCATGGGCCAGGCGCGCTGAATTCAGGCGGGTGCGCGGAATGATGCTGGTACCGAGGTGGGTCATGATGTCGGTGAAGTAGCGGTTGCCGGTGGACAGGGCAATTTCCAGGTGGAAGGCAAAGTCGGAGGCCACCGCGTCGCCTGCGTGGGCCGCGCTTTCATTCAGGGCATCGAGCGCAGCGCGCATGGCGGCCAGTTGTTCGTCGCTGCGACGTAGAGCTGCAAGACCGGCGGACTCCACTTCCAGGCTGATACGCAGCTCAAGAATCGCCAGCACATCACGCAATGTCACCACAGTGGCCGGGTCGATGCGAAAGCCGCTCGGGCTCGGCGTGTCCAGCACAAAGGTGCCGATACCATGACGGGTTTCCACCTGTCCCGCCGCCTGCAGACGTGAGATAGCCTCCCGCACCACCGTGCGGCTGACCCCATGGGCCTCCATGATCGCCGACTCGGTGGGCAACTTGTCGCCCCGCTTGAGCTGGCCATCGCGGATCTGCTCGGACAACACCGTGACCAATTCCTGGGCAAGGCTGCGGCGCTTGCGGGGAAGACGAGGGGCGGTGTGGGCGTTTTCCATGATGAATCATCTTTCTCGGTGAACGTGAGCACGCATCATAGCCCATGGTGGTTGTACGATCACCGTCCGGGCGCGACTTTCATCCACATCCTTCACGCAAAAAAATGCCCCGACACAAGTCGAGGCATTTTTTCGGCAAACCCCGAGGGGAACGCCGTTTATTTCACCACTTTCAGGCTCGGCCGGCCGCTGGGACGCGGTGGCTCGGAATCCGGTGGCGGTTGATCATCGCCCTGTTCGCTTTCGATCGATTCGTCGTCCTCGAAAGGCGACTCCAGATCGAACACCATGCCTTGGCCATTCTCCCGGGCATAGATGCCGAGGATGGCGCCAATCGGCACGTACAGCGTATGCGGCACGCCGCCGAAACGCCCTTCGAAGCTGACCGCTTCGTTGTCCATGTGCAGGTGGCGCACGGCACTGGGTGATACGTTCAGCACAATCTGCCCGTCGCTGGCAAAACCCTGCGGTACCTGAACCGCAGGAAATTCGGAATTGACCAGCATGTGCGGGGTGCAATCGTTGTCCACAATCCACTCATAGAGCGCACGGACCAGGTAGGGTCGACTGGAGTTCATCAGCGGCTCCTTAAGCCTTAGCGCATATCGCGTTCGACACCAGACAGACTCGCCTGGAAAGCCTCACGCGCAAACTGGCGCTCCATGTAATCAAGCAGCGGCTTGGCTGGCCGCGGCAGTTCAATACCAAGAATCGGCAAACGCCAGAGTATCGGTAATAGGCAGCAATCCACCAAACTTTGTTCCTCACTGAGGAAAAAAGGCTTATCGGCGAACAGCGGCGAAACGCCGGTCAGGCTTTCGCGCAATTCCTTACGCGCCTGTACACGTGCCGCCTCTTTACTGCGGGTATCCAGGATCAGATCCACCAGCCCGCACCAGTCACGCTGGATCCGGTGGATCAGCAGGCGGCTGTTGGCACGCGCCACCGGGTACACCGGCAGCAAGGGTGGATGCGGGTAACGCTCATCCAGGTATTCCATCACGACGGTCGACTCCCACAACGCCAGGTCACGATCGACCAGGGTGGGCAAGCTGCCGTAGGGGTTCACTTCGATCAGTTTGGGTGGATGACGACCTGCTTCCACACTGATGATCTCGGCGCTGACACCCTTCTCTGCGAGCACGATGCGTACTCGGTGGGAATAGTGGTCGGCGGGGTCGGAGTAACAGGCCAACCGGTTGGTCACGCCCATGGCGGTCCTCCTCGCTTGTTGAAATTATCGAAAGCTCAAAAACGAGCGCGCCCAGAGAGCATCTCTGTAACGCCTGGAACAACCAGACCGCTACGTATTCAGAGATGCCGCTGGGCGCGCAAGATTAACAGCAATTGCTTACGGTTGGATCAATGCACATCCTTCCAGTATTCGCGTTTGAGCAGATAGGCGAATACGAAGAAGAACGCCAGGTACAGCAACACATAGGTACCGATGCGCTGATGCTGCAGTTTGACCGGGTTGGCCGAGTAGGCCAGGAAGGTCACAAGGTTCTTGACCTTCTCGTCGAACTGCTCGTCTGTCAACGAACCTGGGGTTTCTATCTTCAGTTGATCGCACGCTTCATGGGTCAAAGGTGTGCCGGTCAACGGATCGTATTGCTTCTTGCCGTCTTCAACGACCTGAATCTGCTTGCATCCTACCACTTGCTTGCCTTGCAGGCCGACCAGAACGTTAGGCATGCCGACGTTCGGGAACACACGGTTGTTCACGCCATAAGGGCGCGCCGGGTCTTCGTAGAAGGATTTCAGGTAGCCGTAGAGCCAGTCGGTGCCGCGTACACGTGCCACCAGGGTCAGGTCGGGCGGTGCCGCGCCGAACCAGGTCTTGGCGTCGGCGGGCTTCATGCCGATGGTCATGTGGTCGCCGATCTTGGCACCAGTGAACACCAGTTTCTCCAGCATCATTTCATGGGGGATACCGAGGTCATCGGCCACCCGCTCGTAACGCTGGAACTTGGCGCTGTGGCAGCCCATGCAGTAGTTGGCGAACGTACGCGCGCCGTCTTGCATGGCGGCCTTGTCAGACACGTCGATATCGACTTTTTCCAGCGCCGGGCCACCGTGCTCGGCGGCGAAGGACAGGAGCGGCAGCGCCGCAAGCATCAAAGCAACGAATAACTTTTTCATCAGCCAGTCACCCTTTCCGGAACCGGTTTGGTCTTCTCGAGCCGGGTGTAGAACGGCATCAGAATGAAGTAGGCGAAGTACAGGAAGGTGCAGACCTGCGACAGCAACGTACGCTCTGGGGTTGGCGCCAATACACCGAGGACGCCCAGGATGACGAAGGCAATGCAGAACACCCACAGCCAGATCTTGCTCAGCCAGCCCTTGTAGCGCATGGACTTGACCGGGCTACGGTCGAGCCAAGGCAACACGAACAGCACCGCGATGGCCGCGCCCATGGCGATCACGCCCATGAGTTTGTCGGGGATCGCGCGCAAGATCGCGTAGAACGGCGTGAAGTACCAGACCGGAGCAATGTGCTCGGGCGTCTTGAAGGCGTTGGCCTGTTCGAAGTTAGGCTTCTCCAGGAAATAACCGCCCATCTCCGGGAAAAAGAACACGATCGAGCAGAACACGAACAGGAACACCACCACACCGACAATGTCTTTCACGGTGTAGTAAGGGTGGAACGGGATGCCATCCAGCGGGATGCCGTTTTCGTCTTTGTGCTTCTTGATGTCCACGCCATCCGGGTTGTTGGAGCCGACCTCGTGCAACGCCAGGATGTGCAGCACCACCAGGCCCAGGATCACGATCGGCAGGGCCACAACGTGCAGGGCGAAGAAGCGGTTCAGGGTGATGCCGGAGATCAGGTAGTCACCCCGGATCCACTGGGTCAGGTCGTTGCCGATCACCGGGATCGCACCGAACAGCGAGATGATCACCTGCGCGCCCCAGTACGACATCTGGCCCCACGGCAGCAGGTAACCCATGAAGGCTTCGGCCATCAACGCCAGGTAGATCAGCATGCCGAACACCCACACCAGCTCACGCGGCTTCTGGTACGAGCCGTAGAGCAGGCCACGGAACATGTGCAGGTAGACGACGATGAAGAATGCCGAGGCGCCGGTGGAGTGCAGCAGACGCAGGATCGAGCCGTACTCGACGTCACGCATGATGTACTCGACGGAGGCGAACGCCTCTTCCGCCGACGGGGTGTAGCTCATCGTCAGCCACACACCGGTGACGATCTGGTTGACCAGCACCAGCAGGGCCAGGGAGCCGAAGAAATAGAAGAAGTTGAAGTTTTTCGGCGCGTAATATTTGCTGAGATGGTCTTCCCACATTTTAGTGGCGGGGAAGCGCGCATCCACCCAATCCATGAACTTGCTCATCACGCGTTCTCCTTATCGAGGCCAATGACAATGAGGTCGTCAGTTTCGTAGGTGTGCGGAGGAACCGGCAGGTTCAGGGGAGCAGGCTGGGATTTGTAGACGCGGCCAGCGAGGTCGTAGTGTGAGCCGTGGCAGGGGCAGAAATAACCGCCGACCCAATCCTTGCCCAGGTCGACAGGGGCCACTTCCGGGCGGAAGGTTGGCGAACACCCCAGGTGGGTACACAGACCGACCAGCAGCAGGATCTCTGGCTTGATCGAACGCACTTCGTTTTTGGCGTAGGCGGGCTGGTCGGACTTCTCGGATTTGGGGTCAGACAACTGGCCTTCGATCTTCTTGAGATTCCCCAGGATTTCCTCGGTACGACGAACAATGAACACCGGCTGGCCGCGCCACTCAGCAATCATCTGCTGGCCTGGCTCGATCTTGCTGATATTCACCTTCACCGGTGCACCTGCGGCTTTCGCCTTGGCACTGGGAAACCATGACCCCACGAACGGGACCGCAGCCCCCACCGCTCCTGCAGCACCCACCACGGATGTGGCTGCTACCAAGAAGCGACGCCGGCCTGCATTCACGCCGTCATTGCTCATTCAGTCCTCTCCCATCAGCTTTTTGGCCTGTTAAATCAGGCGTCTACTAAGTGTTGAATCTTTACTTATAAAAATTTTGCCGAATGGTAATGAAAAGCCCCACGTCTGACAAGGGAATTGCCCGGGGCTCAGCCTCCAGGCCTTGTAGTATAGGGGGTCTACGGATGTGGCAAGTTGTCACGGCGATTTTTCTGCATAAATCGCAGGCAATAAAAAACGCCCAGCTCCGTGAGGAGGCTGGGCGTTTTTGTGGAACGTAAAGCGAATTAACGCTTCGAGTACTGCGGACGCTTACGCGCTTTACGCAGACCGACTTTCTTACGTTCAACTTCACGAGCATCGCGAGTCACGAAGCCAGCTTTGCGCAGAGCGCCACGCAGGGTTTCGTCGTACTGCATCAGAGCGCGAGTGATACCGTGGCGGATTGCGCCAGCTTGACCACTTACACCGCCACCGATAACGGTGACGTAGATGTCGAACTTTTCAACGGTCTCGGTCAGTTCCAGCGGCTGACGAACTACCATGCGGGCAGTTTCGCGGCCGAAGAAGTTGTCCAGGGAGCGGTTGTTGATCGAGATGTTACCAGTACCCGGACGCAGGAAAACGCGAGCGGTTGCGGTTTTGCGACGGCCAGTGCCGTAATTTTGAGTCGCCGACATAATGAACTATTCCGTTAAAACTTCAGTTCTTGGGGCTGCTGAGCAGCATGAGGGTGTACAGCGCCCGCATAGACTTTCAGCTTGCGAAACATATCGCGACCCAGTGGGCCCTTAGGCAGCATGCCTTTGACCGCGATTTCGATCGGGGCTTCAGGCTTCTTGGCAATCAGGCCTTCGAAGTTGGAAGACTTGATACCGCCTGGGAAACCGGAGTGACGGTAGTACATTTTGTCGCTTGCTTTGTTGCCGGTTACACGAACCTGCTCAGCGTTGATGATCACGATGTAGTCACCGGTGTCAACGTGAGGGGTGTACTCAGGCTTGTGCTTGCCACGCAGACGGCTGGCGACTTCAGTGGCCAGACGACCCAGGGTCTGACCAGCGGCGTCGACGACAAACCAGTCGCGCTGAACTGTTTCCGGTTTTGCAGTAAAAGTTGTCATTCTTTAATAGCCTCAGGGGCCGCCCTGTAAATTAGACGGCGGATCTTACTGAATAGTGCGTACTTTGACAAGTCAAAGGCAGCCGGATACAGACGCTATCGGGGGCTCGGGTCGGCGCGTCCGTTCAACGGCAAGATTCTTCGGCAGGCGGCGCATCACTTCCACTGCAGAAAGAGGTGGGCAATTATGCAGATTGCGAAAAAAAATTCAACCTGCTTTTATGATTGTTTTCCCTGAAGGAGTACCCGATGGATTATCGACAGCTGGGCCGTACGGATCTGAACGTGAGCGCGATAGCCCTGGGCACCATGACCTGGGGCGAGCAGAACAGCGAGGCAGAGGCCTTCGCGCAGATCGAGCGGGCCAAGGGCGCGGGGATCAACTTCCTCGACACCGCTGAAATGTACCCGGTGCCGCCCAAGGCCGACACCTATGCCACCACCGAACGCTACATCGGTAATTACTTCAAGAGCCGTGGCGACCGTGCCGACTGGATCCTCGCCAGCAAGATCGCCGGCCCCGGCAACACTATCGATTACATCCGCGACGGCCACCTGCGCCACAACCGCAAGCACATCGTCGAAGCCCTGGACGCCAGCCTCAAGCGCCTGCAGACCGACTGGATCGACCTCTACCAACTGCACTGGCCGGAACGCAGTACCAACTTCTTCGGCCAACTGAGCTACAAGCACAAGGACGAAGACAACCTCACCCCGCTGGAAGAAACCCTCGAAGCGCTGGATGAGCAGGTGAAGGCCGGCAAGATCCGCCACATCGGCCTGTCCAACGAAACGCCGTGGGGCACCATGAAGTTCCTCGCCCTGGCCGAAGCCCGTGGCTGGCCGCGTGCGGTGTCGATCCAGAACCCCTACAACCTGCTCAACCGCAGCTTTGAAGTGGGCCTGGCGGAAGTCGCGATTCGCGAGCAATGCGGCCTGCTGGCGTATTCGCCCCTGGCGTTCGGCATGCTCAGCGGCAAATATGAGAATGGCGCCCGCCCAGCGAAAGCGCGACTGACGGAATACAGCCGCTTCAGCCGTTACTTCAACCCGCAGTCGGAAGCGGCATGCAGCCGCTACGTTGCACTGGCGCGGGAGCATGGGCTGGACCCGGCGCAGATGGCGCTGGCGTTTGTGACGCAGCAACCGTTCGTGACCAGCAACATCATTGGCGCGACAAGCCTGGAGCAACTGGACAGCAACATTGCCAGTGCGGATCTGAAACTGTCGAAAGAGGTATTGGAAGGGATTGAGGCGATTCAGAAGGATCACCCGAACCCAGCGCCTTGATTGATCTTAAGACCGCTATCGGGGGCAAGCCCCCTCCCACATTTTGATCTGTGAATACATTCAAGTGTGGGAGGGGGCTTGCCCCCGATTTGGCCATCAGCAGAACCGCCCAATCAAAGCGCCCGCGCAATGATCTCCTTCATGATCTCATTGGTCCCCGCATAAATCCGCTGCACCCGCGCATCCGCCCAGGCCCGGGCAATCGGGTATTCCCACATGAAGCCGTAGCCTCCGTGCAACTGCACGCACTCATCGAGCACCTTGCATTGCAGGTCGGTAGCCCAGTACTTGGCCATCGCCGCCGTGGGCACATCCAGCTTGCCTTCCAGGTGCAACGCCATGCACTTGTCGACAAACACACGGCCAATCTGAATCTCGGTCGCCATCTCCGCCAGCTTGAAGCGGGTGTTCTGGAAATCGGCAATCGCCTTACCGAACGCCTGGCGTTCACGGGTGTACGCCAGGGTCCACTCCAACGCCGCCTCGGCTGACGACAAAGCGCCAATCGCCACGGTCAACCGTTCCTGAGGCAGCTCCTGCATCAGATAGGCGAAGCCCATGCCGGTCTGGCCGAGCAGGTTTTCCTTGGGCACCCGCACATCCTGGAAGAACAGCTCCGAGGTGTCCTGGGCCTTCATGCCCACCTTCTCCAGGCGCTTGCCCTTGTCGAAGCCCGGCGTGTCGGCCTCCACCAGGAACAGGCTGGTGCCCTTGGCGCCGGCCTTGGGATCGGTCTTGGCGACCACGATGACCAACTCGGCCAGGTAGCCGTTGGTAATGAAGGTCTTGGAGCCGTTGATCACGTACTCATCGCCGTCCAGCACCGCCGTGGTCTTCACGCCTTGCAAGTCGGAACCGGCGCCCGGCTCGGTCATGGCAATCGCCGTGACCAGCTCGCCGGAGATCAACTTGGGCAGGTATTTGTGTTTCCGCGCTTCACTGCCGTAATGCAGGATATAAGGCGCCACAATGTCCGAATGCAGGGAAAAGCCGATGCCGGTCAGGCCCAGCCGGCTGATCTCTTCGATCACCACCGCACTGTATAAAAAGTCCGCGCCCAGCCCGCCATATTCTTCCGGCAGGTGAGAGCAGAGCATGCCCGCCTCCCCCGCCTTGCTCCACAAATTGCGGTCGATGTAGCCCTGTTTCTCCCATTGCCCATGGAACGGCGCGGCGTCCTTTTCGAGGAAGGTGCGCACGCTCTCGCGGAAGAGTTCGTGTTCCGGGCTGAACAAGGTTCTGGGAATCATGGGTCACCTGCATGGATTGTCGGACAAGAGCGAGCCCACAGAGACTATGCCGCGAAGGCAGCACGGGACACTGGACACATGCGACAAAAAATAAGACGATCCAGCCGTCTGGTGACCACTTTCCCCTATAAGAATAAATGAAATTATGTCTAACCAAATCTCCACGCCCTTGCGGCGCGTCAGCATTTTGGCCATTGATCGGGTATTCGCTTCCACCCTCATGCAAGCCAAGGATTTCTTCCACCTCGCCAGCCTGCGTTACGGCAAGCAACAAGGCCTGGGCCTGACGCCAGGGTTTGAAACACGCCTGGTCAGCCCCGATGGGCAATCGGTGTGCAGTTTCAGTGATGTGATCATGCCGGTGGACGGCGGCCTCGAAGACGCCGACATCATCGTGCTGCCGGCCTTCTGGGATGACTTCGACACCTTGTGCGCCCGCTACCCGCAAGTGCTGCCGTGGCTGCGCGAACAGCATGCACGCGGTGCTGTGTTGTGCGGCGAAGCCACCGGGGTATTCTGGCTGGCCGAAGCCGGCCTGCTCGATGGCAAGGAAGCGACCACCTACTGGCGTTTCTTCAATGCGTTCGGCGAACGTTTCCCCAAGGTCCAGCTCAACCAGGACAAGCACCTCACTGACGCCGACAACCTGTATTGCGCCGGCGGCACCACCTCGGCATGCGACCTCTACATCTACCTGATCGAACGCTTCTGTGGCGCCAACATCGCCCAGGCCGTGGCCCGCGATATCCTCTACGAAGTGCAGCGCAGCTATTCGCCAGGACGTATCGGGTTTGGCGGTCAGAAGCTGCACCAGGACGTGATCATCCTGCAGATCCAACACTGGCTCGAAGAGCATTTCGCCGACAAGTTCCGCTTCGAAGACGTCGCCCGGGAACACGGCATGAGCATCCGCAACTTCATGCGCCGCTTCCAGACCGCCACCGGCGACAAGCCGCTGCATTACCTGCAACGCCTGCGGATCGAGACGGCCAAGGGCCTGCTCTCGGGCAGCCGCAAGAGCATCAAGACCATCAGTTATGAGGTGGGTTACGACGATGCGAGTTTCTTTGCGCGGTTGTTCAGGCAGCACACTGAATTATCACCGAACCAGTATCGCCAGCAATTCCAGCAGGCTGCCTGAGTCAGAGCGTACACAAGGCAAATGTGGGAAGGGGCTTGCCCCCTCCCACAGTTTGATCTACATCGATCTTAGGGTTTGTGTCCGCGCGAGAGGAACTCGTGGGACTGCATTTCCAGCAAGCGGCTCAACGTGCGCTGGAACTCGAAGTTCAGGCGCCCGCCGGTATACAGGTCCTTGAGCTCGACTTCCGCCGAGATGATCAGCTTGACGTTACGGTCGTAGAATTCGTCGACCATGTTGATGAAACGTCGCGCGATGTCGTCGGTGGTGACGCTCATCTGTTCCACGCCGCTCAGGATCACCGCGTGGAAGATCTTGCCCAGCTCGATGTAGTCGTTCTGGCTGCGCGGGCCGTCGCACAGTTGGCGGAACTCGAACCAGGCCACGTCGTCGCAGGTGCGCAGCGCGATGATTTCGCGGTTCTCGATCACCAGCTTGTCGTTTTCCACCGCCTGGGTGCATTCCGGCGTGAGGGCGCGGAAGCTCTTTTTCAGGCTTTCGTGGGCCGCCTCATTGAGCGGGAAGTGGAACAGCTCCGCTTGTTCCAGGTGACGCAGACGGTAGTCGACGCCGCTGTCGACGTTGACGATCTCGGTATGCTGCTTGATCAGCGCAATGGCCGGCAGGAAGCGTGCGCGTTGCAGGCCGTCCTTGTACAAACCGTCGGGCACGATGTTCGAGGTGGCGACCAGGGTCACGCCGTTCTTGAACAGCTCTTCCATCAGGGTGCCGAGGATCATGGCGTCCGTGATGTCGGAGACGAAGAACTCATCGAAGCAGATCACCCGCGCTTCTTCGGAGAAACGCTTGGCGATGATGGTCAGCGGGTTTTTCTCGCCCGGCAGGGTCTTCATCTCTTCGTGCACGCGCTTCATGAAGCGGTGAAAGTGCGTCCGGACCTTTTCCTTGAACGGCAGCGCTTCGAAAAAGGTGTCCACCAGGTAGGTCTTGCCCCGGCCCACGCCACCCCAGAAGTACAGGCCCTTGACCGGCGTGTGGTCTTTCTTGCCAAACAGCTTGCTGAACATCCCTGGCTTGCTTTGCGAGGCCGCGAGCAGGTCATCGTACAGGCGCTGCAGATGACGCACCGCCGTTTCCTGGGCCGCGTCATGGAAGAATTCAGGGCGTTTCAGATCAGCTTGATATCGTTCTAGGGGCGTCATAATTTCGTTAGCAAGGCAACAAAAACGGGCCGTCACTGTAACGACGGCCCTGGATAATGGCAATCAACCCTTGGTCGGGTTAATCCTCGAGGGGGGTCAACGCAACGCGCAGGGCGGCGATGGCGGCATCACGCGATGCCTCGTCGGCGAACTCGGCGCTATCGGCCACAGCGGCACCGTCCAGCCATACGCTGAAACCCAGTGCCTCGGTGCGCAGGTCCAGCGCGTCGCCGCTTTGCAGTTGCTTGGTCACGGCACCGGCCGCCTTGCCGTCGGCAAAGTTGCGCGACAGCAACAGTTGCTTGCCATCTGCGGCCAGCAGACGGAAGCGGAAGCTACCGTCGTCTTCGCGAAAACTCACGAAGCGCGCGGCTTTCGCCGCCTTCTTCTTGGCGGCGACCGGTGCCGCAGCCTGGTTGACAAACGAACGCAGGCCCACCGCTTCACGCAGTTCAGCCAGGAACGGCGCCGCCACGGCACGGGCCTTCTTGGCGCCGATCAGCAGCAGGTCTTCCATGTCAGAAGGGCGCGACATCAGTTGATGGTAACGCTCGCGGGCTTCACCCAACTGGCCGTCCAGCAGGTGGAACAGGCGGTTCTTCGCCTCGCCCCAACCCAGGCCTTGCAACAGTTCGGCACGGAATTCTTCTTCCTGCGCCTTGGTCGCAAACGCCTGGTACAGGGTGAACAGGTGCGAATTGTCCGGGTCCTTGGCTTCGCCCGGGGCGCGGGAGTCGGTGACGATCCGCGAAATGGCGTCCTTCATGTCCTTGGCGCTGGTGAACAATGGGATGGTGTTGTCGTAGCTTTTCGACATCTTGCGGCCATCCAGGCCCGGCAAGGTGGCGACGCTTTCTTCGATCAACGCCTCGGGCATGGTGAAGAATTCTTTACCGTTGCCGAACAGGTGGTTGAAGCGCTGGCCGATATCACGGGCCATTTCCACGTGCTGGATCTGGTCGCGCCCCACCGGCACTTTGTGTGCGTTGAACATCAGGATGTCCGCCGCCATCAGCACCGGGTAGCTGTACAGGCCCATGCTGATGCCCGCATCCGGGTCTTCGCCGGCTTCCACGTTCTTGTCCACCGAGGCCTTGTACGCGTGGGCGCGGTTGAGCAGGCCCTTGGCGGCCACGCAGGTCAGCAGCCAGGTCAGCTCGGGGATTTCCGGGATGTCCGACTGGCGATAGAACGTCACCCGGTTCACATCCAGGCCACCGGCCAGCCAGGTCGCGGCGATTTCCATGCGCGAGCGCTGGATGCGCTGCGGGTCATCGCATTTGATCAGGGCGTGGTAGTCGGCCAGGAAGTAGAAAGAGTCGGCATTGGCGTCCTGGCTGGCGAGGATCGCCGGGCGAATCGCACCGGCATAGTTGCCCAGGTGCGGCGTGCCGGTGGTGGTGATGCCGGTGAGGATACGGGTACGAGTCGTCATGGGTAATCGCTTATCAGACTGCTATCAATTCGAGAGGCGCGGCAGCACCAGATCCTTCAGATCGGTGAGCTTGCCGTGAAAAAAGTGTCCGCATTCTGCCACTTTCAGCAGCTCATGGGGGCGATTCAAGGCGGCGGACCAGTCGTAGACGATCTGCGGGTCGACCACTTCGTCGGTTTCCGGCTGGATAAGGGTCAGTGGGCAGGCCTGGGGCAGCTGGTCGCTGTCACGCAGGCGCATCACCGCGGCGGCAACCATGAACAGGTGCGAGAGTTTTTCGCCCTTGGCCTCCAGGCGGCCACCCAGGCTCGCGGCCACGTAGCCTCCGAAGGAAAACCCGAGCAAGGTGATCGGCAGGTCGGGGTGTTTTTCCCGCAACCAGGTAGCAGCCGCTTCAGCATCGTCCACTTCACCGGTGCTCATGTCGTGGGTGCCGGCACTCGCGCCGACGCCACGGTAATTGAAACGCAAGGTGATCAAACCGGCATCGCGGGCGGTGCGTTGCAAGGTCGATACAACTTTATTGAGCATGGTCCCGCCCTGCACCGGGTTAGGGTGACAGATCAGCGCCAGGCCACGTGGCTCGGGGTGATCCAGGTACAGGGCTTCCAATTGGCCTACCGGGCCATCGATCAAAACGGGGGTTTCACGCATGAGCAAGGAATGAACTCCGTGACCTCTCAAAGGGTCGACTCGTCTAGCTAAAAGTCTGTGCTTGGCATGATTGCGAGCTTAATCGCGGTATACAGCGCAGGTTTGAGCCGTTAACGTAAAGCAAAGCCGTTTATAGAGGAAGGACTCGTGGAACACTCGCTCTTAGTTTGGTTGTTGCCGACTCTTGCCCTGGTTGCCGGTGTCGCCATTGGTTTCCTGGTTGCTCGCTTGCTGCCGAATGCCGCGCCTAACCGCACGCAGCGTCAGCTGGATGATATCCAGGAACGTTTTGACAGTTATCAGAACGAGGTTGTTACCCACTTCAACAGCACCGCGACCCTGGTCAAGAAGCTCACCCAGAGCTACCAGGAAGTACAGGATCATCTCGCCGATGGCGCCAACCGCCTCGCCCTCGACGACATCACCCGCCAGCGCCTGCTGGCCGCGTTGCATTCCGATGCACCGCAAACCCCACGGGAGCGCCTGACCCCACCGCGGGAAAACCAGGAGCCGCCACGGGACTACGCGCCAAAAACGCCGAACGCCCCTGGCATGCTGGATGAGCATTACGGTTTGAAGAAGTAAGTCGTCTTCAAGTATAAAAAAGCCCGGCTGATCAATGATCAGCCGGGCTTTTTTTGGGGTCTACCTGCTCGACTGGAATCGCTGCCGGCCGCTAAAAACGGGGCTTAAATCATAGCCTGGTCAACGACTCGTGGCTGGACCTGTGATTGCAAGCGTCCTGCTTGTTCATCAGATGAATCACCGACGTTGCCAGTCGAGCCAGTGAATTCACGACACTGGCCGCAACCGGCCCGGTGCAACCGCTCATGCACCCGCTGCTTTTCTCTTCGGTGGCCATTGCACGGGTAGGCTCAGGCTGGGGAGCGGCTGAAGGTGTGGCACTCTGGGCGGTAGCCGCGTAATAGGAAGGCTGGGTGGTTGAAAAAGCATTCACCGAATTCATAAAAAACCTCTGGATCAGTAGGAAAAATAGGGGATCCCCCCACCCCTTGAGTGAGTGTCCTCCCCAAAACGGTTCCTTTTCTGACCCGGCCTCACATCATACTGGGACTTGTTCCTGCAACTGCCCCCCCTCGATCCGCACATGCCGTCCATGGAAGCGCTTGAGGCTGCTGCGATGGCCGACGCTGACGATGCTCAGCCCCGGCAACTCATCGATCAACGCCTGATACAAGGTCGCCTCATCCTCTTCGTCCATGGCCGACGTCGCTTCGTCCATGTACAGCCATTGCGGCGCGAACAGCAACGCGCGGGCAAAGGCCAGGCGTTGCTGTTCGCCCGGCGAAAGCATGCGCTGCCAGTGGTTGGCTTCCTCCAGTCGGTCGATCAGATGGGGCAGGCGACAGGTTTCCAGGACCTGTGCATAACGTTCTGCCGGGTAGACGCTGTCGTCCTGTGGATAACTCAACACCGCCTTCAACGTGCCAATCGGCAAGTAGGGTTTCTGCGGCAGGAACAGATAGCGCTCGGCCGGCAGGCGAATATTGCCGTGACCGTTGGGCCACAGGTTGCCCATGGCCCGCAGCAACGTCGACTTGCCGCTGCCGGAGCGACCGCTGAGCATCAGGCGCTCGCCCTCGGCAACGGTCAGGTCGGCGCCTTGCAGCAGGTGACGGCCGTCGGCCAGGTCCAGGTTCAGGTCCTTGACCTGCAAACCTGCGCCCTGATGCTGCAAGCCAATGCCCATGGTGCGGGTTTCGTTGTCTTGCATGGCCTGGCCGAAACTCAGCAGACGATCACAGGTGGCGCGCCAACTGGCCAGCAACGTATAGGCGTCGACAAACCAACTGAGGCTGCCCTGCACGCTGCCGAACGCCTGGGCCACCTGCATCAGCACGCCCAGTTCGATCTTGCCGGCGAAGTAACGCGGCGCCGCCACCACAAAAGGAAAGATGATCGCGATCTGCGAGTAACCGCTGGTAAAGAAACTCAGACGCTTCTTGAGCTGCATGATGCTCCAGAAGTTGCTCCATACCCGTCCGAAACGCGCGCTCAATTGATGGTGTTCGTTAGGCTCACCGTTGAACAGCGCGATGCTTTCCGCGTTCTCCCGCACCCGCACCAGGCTGAAACGCAGGTCCGCCTCAAAGCGTTGTTGACGATTGCTCAAGCCGATCAGTTTTCGACCAATCAAGTGCGTCAACCAGCTACCGATCACCGCATACACCAGGGCGGCCCAGAACATGTAGCCGGGAATGGTGAAGCCCCACACTTCGATGCTGCCGGACACGCCCCACAGGATCACCGAGAACGACACCAGGCTCACCAGGTTGCTGATAAAGCCCAGCCCCAGGGTCAGGGTGCTGGCGGTAAATGCATTGAGGTCTTCGGAAATACGCTGGTCGGGGTTATCGGTGTAACCGCCGTATTCCAGGTGGTAGTAATTCTTGTGGCCCAGCCATTGGGCAAAGTAGCGTTCCGTCAGCCAGCGGCGCCAGCGGATGGTGAGCATCTGTTGCAGATAGGACGTGAACACGCCGGTCACAATCGCCACCACCGCAATCACGCTGAAGTACATCAGCAGGTGGGTAAAAGCGTCGTAGTCCTTGTGCTCCAGCGCGTTGTAGAAATCGCGGTTCCAACTGTTGAACCACACCGATACGGCGACGCTGAACAGCGAAAGCCCCAGCACCACCAACAGCAGCAGCCAGGCGATGCCCTTCTCTTCACTGCGCCAGTAGGGCGTAATCAACCCCCACACCCGCCGTAGGAATTGCCCACGCACCGCGTCGTTGACCGCGGAATACTCAGCGTTCTGATTCATTGTTTCGCTCGGCGCAGTAGTGTGAATGGATCATAAGGTAGGCTTTAGCGCAGCGGGCAATTCGATGTCGCTCATTCAGTCAGCGTTCAGTATTTAATTGACTTACATCGGCTGGAAACCAGGACTCGAAACCGTCCCACTTACTCTCGGCACCTTGGAACACGCTCAGAGAGAAAAATCCTATATGACCCTTCCCACGTCGATACAATTTGTACGCCTGCCCCCACAGACCATGCCTACCGTCCAGGAGCACACCATAGATGACTCCAGACAACTGCCCGCCTCGCCCGGACGGATCACGGAAGTCTATGAAACAGTCGACGCGTCCCACAGTAGCCAAAGCGTTGAACGCCTTATAAAAAATGCCAGCCAAACCATCCTGACGCCGGCACAGGAAACCTCACAAATAATTGCGCAAGCGTTGCGCAAAAAATTCAACCTGCAGCTGAACCCCGACCATACCTATATCGTAACGACCAACTACGACACCACCAAACCGGCACCGCCGGATGGCAAGATACTCAACCAAATTAGCCTGACCGAGGCCGCACTGACCAACGTACGCAGGAAAAACAATGACGATGAATCGCCTACCGGACTGGCGCGGACGCACCCGACAGCCTCAAGACTGTTGAATATTCTTCATTCCTTCCCTCTCGTGTCAGCCATCCAGACGGCCCACGATCTCATGAACCCGACATACGAGTACGTCGTTCGAGGCACAGACACCTCAAAGGACTCAGTACCGAATCTGTCGTCAAAGGTCTCGCTTACGCCACAACAATTTCGGGATCTGGTATGGGAAACCGAGCTGATTACGCCTTACAAATCCTACTTGGACACGTTCTGGGCAACCCATGAAAAACCCTACGAGCTACTCACCAAGATAGCCCTCGTTCAAGCTGCCCTTGCACAGCAAAAGGACGGTAGCCTGAGCAGTGAAGAAACCCGCCTGGTCCTGCGTGCATCGGGCCTTCAACCTGGAAAGCCTTGGTCTGAAACCAGTGTCAAGAACCTGGAAGCCCCGTATGCCAAGGACCCCGACGTCGACGTTGGTCTACTGTCGATCAATGGCGACGTATCTACCGACCTGCTGTACATCATCGACAAAAAGACCCGCCTGGACAGCCACGGCAAACCGATTAAAACCACCCTGCTGCATATTCCGGGCAACTCATCACCGCTGCACAGGTTTGATAACCCCGAAGCCATGAAAACCTGGCTGGCCGACCAGGCGGCTGACCCGATCAAGCGGACGGCGTTGCTTAACCACTTCACCAAGAACGACCAGGACGACAAGTTTTTTTCTGACGGCGTGAAGCAGTCCCTCGTGGGACTGGGTGGCTGGACCGAAGCACAAAAACCCAATGCGCTGGGCTTTACCTCACTCAGTGATTGGGATCCTCAGCGCTATATCGCTCTGGAGCCCCTGAACGGCGACCCGTTCAAGGCCATGACCCAGCGTCAAAAAGAGCGCGCCTACGCCGACGCCGATCACGACATCACTACCGATGGCGATGTAATCAAGGACGCCGCACTGAAACTGGCAGAGGCCGCGACTGCCACAGCGTTGCTGCTGACCCCGTTGGCGTTTGTCATGCCGGAGGTAGGCCTGGCGCTGGATGCGATCTACACAGGGGCCGGCATTACAGAGGTGGGCGTCGGTATCGATGATCTGGCCCACGGCAAATCCCGCGGGACCGACCGGATCGTGTTTGGCGTGCTCAATGCAGTGCCCGGTATCGCCGGCAGCGCATCCAAGCTCGATAGCGGGACGGCGTCGATTGAATCGGCGGTGGCAGACGAGGCTATAAAAGCACCCAACAGCCCTCCAACCGAAGACGTGACAACGCCGGCACCCACCGAAGCCGCCAATCGCCTGCGCCCCTCTGAATCGAACAACATCAGCGCCCATGCCGTCGAAGACGGCGAAAGGCTTATAGAGCACGCAACGAAGAACGCCAACAACATCTATCACCTCCGTGACGCCGACGGCCTGGACCGGTGGTTCATTCGACACACCGATCATTCGGAGATAGAACGGGTATATGAACTCAAAAGCAATTTTAAACTCACCGATCACTACGCCGAAATTATTGACCCCACCTCCAGACAATCGATCATGACTGTGCATCTCGACAAGGAGGGCATTTGGGTACAACTGGACAAAGGCGCAGGTATAAATTTCCCATGGAATGCCAGTAACTCCTCTGCCAAAGCTCAACTTGCGCAAGACATCAGCCGGATAGACAAAGACGAAAATGCCCTGAGTAGCGCAGAGCGCGAGCGGGTGCTGGACGAGTTGACCCGCTTGACGCAGACGTCCAGGGCTGAAGATTACGAGAGCCTGAATGAGTACACCGAAGCCGGTTCGGGCGAAATCAATGAAATCCTTCGCACGGAGGCCGATCCAAGCAAGTACCCACCGACTGTGAGCGGATTCCTGTCCGACCTGGATGAACAAGCCGAATACAGCGGCAAGGCCTTTCGCTACGCCTTTGTTACATCGGAGGGCGCTGACAAACTCAAAAACGGTGTTGGCAGAGTATTCAGGGACAGCGGCATCCAATCGGCGTCAACCCAGGCCTTCAACGCCAAGGGCTGGGCAACCTGGGCAAAAGACACGCTGCCCGTAAAAAACCGCCAACCGGTAATTTATATCTTCGATGAGTCGATTGCCAAAAAGAACCTCTCCAGCAGCATCCTCCCTGACCACGTTGCGATCGAACCGCAAGCCTCACTCCAAGTGAGCGCTGCCAAGATAAAAGACGGTATTTTGTATGTATCCTTCAAAGCCCCGGCCAAGTTGCCGGATCAGCGCTATAACCTGTTCGACGGCCGTGTTGCCTTTCCCTACTGAGTAACCACTCTGGCGAAGAAAAAGCCCGGAAAGTCCGGGCTTTTTTGATCCAGCATTGCTCAACGCCGTACCGGACGCTTCTGCAACTTGCGCTGCAAGGTACGGCGGTGCATGCCCAGGGCGCGAGCGGTGGCGGAGATATTGCCTTCGTGCTCGGTCAGCACGCGCTGGATGTGCTCCCATTGCAGGCGGTCCACCGACATCGGGTTTTCCGGCACCAGGGTGTCGAGGTCGGCGTGTTCGGAGAGCAAGGCGGCCAGCACATCGTCGGCGTCCGCCGGCTTGCACAGGTAGTTGCAGGCACCGCGCTTGATCGCCTCGACGGCGGTGGCAATGCTGGAGTAACCGGTGAGGATCACCACGCGCATTTCCGGGTCGAGTTCCAGCAGCTTGGGCAGCAGCACCAGGCCGGAATCGCCGTCCATCTTCAGGTCGAGCGCGGCGTAGTCCGGCAGGTCGGCCTGGGCGATGGTCAGGCCCTCTTCGGCGGAGCCAGCGGTGCTGACGCGGAAACCGCGACGGCTCATGGCGCGCGCCATCACGCGGGTAAAGGTGGCATCGTCATCTACCAGCAACAGGTGCGGCAGTTCTTCGCCTTCGACTTGGATCTCGTCACTCATCGATATCTCCTCGTGCGACACGGGGCAGGCGCAGCTCGGTGAGCGTGCCACCTTCCTCATGACTATAGAGCTTCACTGAGCCGCCCGCGCGGGTCACGCTGGCCTTGCTCAAAAACAGGCCCAGGCCGAAGCCTTTGCCCTTGGTGGTAAAGAAGGGCTTGCCGATCTGCTCGGCAATGGCCAGCGGCACACCTGCGCCGTGGTCGCGAATGCTGATGGTCACGTCTTCGGCATCCCAGTCCAGCTGCACACCCAGGCCATCAGGGCAGGCGTCGGCGGCATTGTTCAACAGGTTGAGCAGCGCCTGGGTCAGATCCGGTGGTGGCGCCATGCGCGGCACCGTGCCCTGCCCTAATAGATGAAAACGGTAACTGGCTTCGGGGCGCATCAAGTGCCAGCGGTTCAGGGCTTCATCGAGCCATTGGGTCACGTCCTGCATCTCCACCGCCAGGCGGCGATTGGCCTCGGCGGCGCGTACCAGTTGCTGCAAGGTCTGCTTGCATTGCTTGACCTGTTCGCGCAGCACGCCGAGGTCTTCCTGCAACGCCGGATCGTGGTGGTCCTGGGTCATTTCGTTGAGCAGCACGCTCATGGTGGCCAACGGTGTACCCAATTCATGGGCAGCGCCGGCGGCCTGGGTAGCGACAGCCAGCAGTTGCTGATCGCGCAGGCCTTCTTCACGGCGAATGGCGCGCAGCTCTTCCTGGCGGCGCAGTTCTTCGGCCATCCGTGCGGCGAAGAAGGTGATGACGGCGGCGGACAGCGCAAAACTCAGCCACATTCCGTAGATCTGCAGGTTTTCCCGGGCGATGGGGAAGGTTTGCAGCGGGTAGAAGCGCGCCAGTAACAGGGTGTAGAGGGTCAGGGCGATGCCCGACAGCACTACCGAATACCGCCACGGCAAGGTCACGGCGGCAATGGTCAAGGGCACCAGGTAATAAGAAACGAACGGATTGGTGGAACCGCCGGAGAAATACAGCAACACACTGTGGATAAACAGGTCGCAAGCCAATTGCAGGGCGTACTCCAACTCGGTCACCGGCCAGGTGGTGCGCAACCGGATGGCGGTGAACACACACAGCACGATGGAGAAACCCAGGGTCACGCCCAGTTGCAGCCACGGCAGCGGCAGCAGGTCGAACCAATAGGCGAGCCCGACGGAGCCGGCCTGTGCGGCCAGCACCAGCGTGCGGATGAACGTCAGGCGCCAGAGGTTCTGGCGGGTGGCGGAAGTCAGTTTTACGGCGGCGAGCATGAGCTCTCCCGGTGAGCGCTGCAGGCGGATCGGCAGGAGTATAAACGAAGCAGGCCCACCGGCACGGCGCGTGTGGCTCTTTGCCGCAGGCCGGGCAACTGACCGTTCGTCGGCATCGCTACAACATGTAGGTAATGTGTAAACCCGAAGAACCCGGTGCCACCGTCTACAGTCATACCGAACACGATCACCTCAAGGAGCTTTCATGTCTCGTTTCACTCGCAGTGCAGCTGTTATCACCCTCGGCGTCGCCACCCTGGCCAGCCTTCCGGCCGTGGCCGCCGAAGGACTGAACTACAACCAGATTTCCCTGCGCGCCGAGGTCAGCCAGGAAGTGGCCCGCGACAAGATGATCGTTACCCTGTACACCGAGTCCCAGAACAGCGACCCGGCCAAGCTCGCCGCCGAAATCACCACCACCATGAACAAGGCCCTGGGCCAGGCCCGCGAAGTCAAAGGCGTAACCCTGCGCCAGGGCAGCCGCAACAGCTACCCGATCTACGACAACAAGAACCAGAAGATCACTGGCTGGCGCGAGCGCGCCGAGCTGCGTCTGGAAAGTGCGGACTTCCCGGCGCTGTCCAAGCTCACTGGTGAACTGCAGAGCACCCTGAAAATGGAAAACATGGAGTTCTCCATCGCCGACACCACGCGCAAGTCCAGCGAAGATGCTCTGCTCAAAGATGCAGTCGCCGCATTCAAGGCTCGCGCTCAACTGGCCACCGATGCGCTGGGCGGCAAGGGCTACAAGATCGTCAACCTGAACTTCAACACCAATGGCTACCCGATGCCTTACGCCCGTGGCGGGATGATGATGAAAGCCGCGATGGCTGATTCAGCCCCCACACCTGAAGTGGAAGCCGGCACCAGCCAAGTCAACATGAGCGCCGATGGCGTGATTGAAGTGCAGATGCCGTGACCCCTACCTGATAGACCTGAACGGCGTTACCCTCGGTGGCGCCGTTTTCGTTTGGGCAGCTTATATACACCTGCCACTTCAGGGGTCTCCATGGAAAGAATTGCCTTAAAACCGCTCCTCCTCGCCGCCGGACTGCTGGCCTTCATGCCAGTGGCCCACGCGGCCAGTACCCTGGTCTATTGCTCCGAAGCCAGCCCCGCCGGCTTCGACCCCAGCCAGTACACCAGCGGCACCGATTTCGATGCTTCGGCCGAGACCGTGTTCAACCGCCTCACGCAGTTCAAGCGTGGCGGCACCGAAGTCGAACCTGGCTTGGCGACAAGCTGGGACATTTCCAAAGACGGCCAGACCTACACCTTCCATCTGCGCGATGGCGTCAAGTTCCACACCACCGATTTCTTCACCCCTACCCGCGATTTCAACGCGGATGATGTGCTGTTCACCTTCAATCGCCTGCTGGATGCCGACAGTCCGTTCCGTAAGGCCTACCCCTCCGAGTCGCCGTACTTCACCGACATGGGCTTGAACACCACGATCAAGAGCGTCGAGAAACTTGACGACCATACCGTGCGCTTCAACCTGAACAACGTCGATGCGTCGTTTGTGCAAAACCTGGCCATGAGCTTCGCCTCGGTGCAATCCGCCGAGTACGCCGCGCAACTGCTCAAGCAGGGCAAGGCCGAAGAGATCAATCAGAAACCGGTGGGCACCGGACCGTTTGTGTTCAAGCGCTACCAGAAGGATTCGCAGATCCGCTACGTAGCCAATAAACAGTACTGGAAACCCGAGGATGTGAAGCTCGACAACCTGGTGTTCGCCATCACCCCGGATGCTGCGTCGCGCCTGCAGAAGCTCAAGGCCGGCGAATGCCAGGTCAGCGGCTACCCGCGCCCCGCCGATATCGACGTGATGAAGCAGGACCCGAACTTGCGCGTGCTGCAGCAGGCCGGTTTCAACCTGGGCTTCCTGGCCTACAACGTGACCCATCCGCCGCTGGATCAGCTCAAGGTGCGCCAGGCCCTGGACATGGCCATCGACAAGCCGGCGATTATCAAGGCGGTGTACCAGAGTGCCGGACAATTGGCGCAGAACGCCCTGCCTCCGGCGCAGTGGTCTTATGACCCCACCCTCAAGGACGCCCCCCATGACCCGGTCAAGGCCAAGGCGCTACTAAAAGAAGCAGGGGTTGCACCAGGAACTACCATCAACCTGTGGGCAATGACCGTGCAGCGCGCTTCAAACCCGAACGCGCGCATGTCGGCACAAATGATCCAGCAGGATTGGGAGAAGATCGGCATCAAGGCCAATATCGTCAGCTATGAATGGGGCGAATACATCAAGCGCGCCAAAAATGGCGAGCATGACGCCATGATTTATGGTTGGACGGGCGACAATGGCGACCCGGATAACTGGCTCGGCGTGCTCTACAGTTGTGCTGCGGTAAAGGGCAGCAACTACGCCAAATGGTGTAACCCGGCCTACGACAAATTGGTGCAGCAGGCCAAGGTCAGCAACGACCGCGAACAGCGCATCAAGTGGTATCAACAGGCACAAAAAATCCTTAAGGAACAAGTACCTATAACGCCTATTGCAAACTCGACGGTTTTCCAGCCCCTGCGCAAGGAAGTGCGGGACTTCAAGATCAGCCCCTTTGGCCTGACACCGTTCTACGGCGTGAGTCTAGATAAGTAACAGAAGCGCCCCAACCGAGTGCGCCAGACGCCTCGGCTGGGTCTTTTTGGTGCGACGGATGCACCGAAAAAACCCTCGAAATATACGCAAATATGTCGAAACTTTCATAATTGCGACATTCCTGTACGTTCGTACCACTGTTTCAGCCTCGCAACGGTTCAGCATCTTGCAATGGGTATGGCGCCTGCATAAGTATCCGCAGGCCGACTCACGAGGTCGCCCTCACCACCAAAAATGACAACAAATCATGAGGCCAACATGCTTAAACACGCAGTCATTCCGTTAATTGTTAGCGCTGGCCTTATGGCCGCAGCTCCTTTCGCCCAAGCGGCGACTAACCTGGTGTTCTGCTCCGAAGGGAGCCCGGCCGGTTTCGACCCAGGCCAGTACACCACCGGAACAGACTTCGATGCCTCGGCCGAAACCATGTTCAACCGCCTGACCCAGTTCGAACGCGGCGGCACCGCTGTGATTCCTGGGCTGGCTACCAGCTGGGACGTGTCCCCGGATGGCTTGACCTACACCTTCCACCTGCGTGATGGCGTCAAGTTCCATACCACCCCGTACTTCAAGCCGACCCGTACCTTCAATGCCGATGACGTGCTGTTCACGTTCAACCGCATGATCAACAAGGACGATCCATTCCGTAAGGCCTACCCCACCGAGTTCCCGTACTTCACGGACATGGGGATGGACACCAACATCAAGAACATCGAGAAAGTCGATGACCATACTGTCAAGTTCACCCTTGGCACCGTGGACGCCGCCTTCATCCAGAACCTGGCGATGAGCTTTGCCTCGATCCAGTCGGCTGAATACGCCGCCAAACTGTTGAAAGAAGGCAAGGCTGCGGACATCAACCAGAAGCCGGTCGGCACTGGCCCGTTCGTGTTCAAGAGCTACCAGAAAGACTCGAACATCCGCTACACCGGCAACAAGGACTACTGGAAACCTGAAGACGTGAAGATCGACAACCTGATCTTCGCCATCACCACCGACCCGTCGGTGCGCATCCAGAAGCTCAAGAAAAACGAATGCCAGATCACCCTGTTCCCACGTCCGGCCGACCTCAAGGCGCTGGAAGCGGACAAGGACCTGAAACTGCCGAACCAGGCCGGTTTCAACCTGGGCTATATCGCCTACAACGTCATGGACAAGGTCAAGGGCAGCGACCAGCCAAACCCATTGGCTGACCTGCGCGTACGCCAGGCGCTGGACATGTCGGTGAACAAGCAGCAGATCATCGATTCCGTGTACCAGGGCGCCGGCCAACTGGCCGTCAACGCCATGCCGCCGACCCAATGGTCGTATGACACCACCATCAAGGACGCCAAGTACGACCCTGAGAAAGCCAAGTCGCTGCTCAAGGAAGCCGGCGTCAAGGAAGGTACTGAAATCGTTCTGTGGGCCATGCCGGTTCAGCGTCCGTACAACCCGAACGCCAAGCTGATGGCAGAAATGCTGCAAAACGACTGGAAGAAGATCGGCCTCAACGTGAAGATCACCAGCTACGAGTGGGGCGAGTACATCAAGCGCTCCAAAGGTGGCGAGAACCAGGCCATGATCATTGGCTGGAGCGGTGACAATGGTGACCCGGACAACTGGCTGAACGTGCTGTTCGGCTGCGACTCGCTGTCCGGTAACAACTTCTCCAAATGGTGCGACAAGAAATTCGATGGCATCGTGAAAGAAGCCAAGGCTACGTCGGACGTCGCCAAACGCACCGAGCTGTACAAGCAGGCGCAACATATCCTCAAAGATGCAGTCCCGATGACACCTATCGCGCACTCGACGGTGTATCAACCCATGCGCAACACCGTACAGGACTTCAAGATCAGCCCGTTTGGCTTGAACTCCTTCTATGGCGTGAGCGTAAGCGGCAAGTAAGAAGCCATGACGGCGACGTTTCATAACGTCGCCGTTATTGCATCCGCCTGACCCGTAGGAAACAGACCACGCTCGCAATCGTTGCCTCCTACAGCAACGAACTGCGATGCACGGCGCCGTTGCCTACAGGGTCAATCCGATTTGGCGTATTTACTGCGAAGTCCGCGACCCATAACGTCGTAGGACAGCAGAGGCTCCAAACTCGGAAAGGCACTTGCTGCGTGTGGGATCAGTGATGTCCCCCTGGCTGAATGCCGGGGTGATTGCTCGCTGATGACAACTACAAACAAGGATCGGGATCGTCATGCGCCATACCACCGTTCTATCCGCAATTTTTGGTACCGGCCTGCTGGCTGCGGCCACAATGGGCCACGCCGCCGACAAGCGCAGCCTGGTGTTCTGCTCGGAAGGCAGCCCGGCCGGCTTTGACACTGCGCAGTACACCACCGCCACCGATAACGATGCCGCCGAGCCGCTGTATAACCGCCTGGTTGAGTTTGAAAAAGGCGAGACGGGTGTCGTACCTGCGTTGGCAACCAAGTGGGATATTTCGCCGGACGGCCTGACCTACACCTTTCACTTGCGTGAAGGGGTGAAATTCCACAGCAACAAGGAATTCAAGCCGACTCGGGACTTCAACGCCGACGACGTGCTGTTCACCTTCAACCGCATGCTTGACCCCGACCATCCGTTTCGCAAGGCCTACCCCACCGAGTTTCCGTACTTCAACGGGATGAGCCTGAACAAGAACATTGCCAAGGTCGCGAAAACCGACCCGCACACCGTGGTGATCACCCTGAACACGGTCGATGCCGCGTTTATCCAGAACATTGCCATGAGCTTCGCCGCGATCCTGTCGGCCGAATACGCCGAGCAACTGCTCAAGGCCGGCAAGCCCAGCGACATCAACCAGAAGCCGATCGGCACTGGCCCCTTCGTGTTCCAGCGTTACCAGAAAGATTCGCAGATCCGCTATGTGGCCAACAAACAGTACTGGGACCCGAGCAAGGTCAAGCTCGACCAGCTGATTTTCGCCATCAACACCGACGCCTCGGTGCGCGTGCAAAAACTCAAGGCCGGCGAATGCCAGGTGACCCTGCATCCGCGCCCGGCTGACGTCGACGCACTCAAGGCCGACCCGAACCTGAAACTGCTGACCAAGCCGGGGTTCAACCTCGGCTACATCGCCTACAACGTGCGCCACAAGCCGTTCGACCAGCTTGAAGTGCGCCAGGCGCTGGACATGGCGGTGAACAAGCAGAGCATCCTGAACGCCGTGTACCAGGGCGCCGGGCAATTGGCCGTAAACGCCATGCCGCCGACGCAGTGGTCCTACGACGAGACTATCAAGGACGCCGCCTACAACCCGGAAAAAGCCAAGGAACTGCTCAAGGCTGCCGGCGTGAAGGAAGGCACCGAAATCACCCTGTGGGCGATGCCGGTGCAACGGCCGTACAACCCCAACGCCAAGCTGATGGCCGAGATGCTGCAAAGCGACTGGGCCAGGATCGGCCTCAAGGTCAAGATCGTCAGCTACGAGTGGGGCGAATACATCAAGCGCACCAAGAACGGTGAGCACGATGTGAGCCTGATCGGCTGGACCGGCGATAACGGTGACCCGGACAACTGGCTGGGCACCCTCTACAGCTGTGACGCCATCGGCGGGAACAACTACTCCATGTGGTGTGACCCGGCGTACGACACGCTGATCAAGCAAGCCAAGGTCGTGACCGACCGCGAACAACGGACTGTTCTGTACAAACAGGCGCAGCAACTGCTTAAAGCGCAGGTGCCGATCACGCCCGTCGCCCACTCGACGGTCAACCAGCCGCTAAGCGCCAAAGTCGAAGGGTTCAAGGTCAGCCCCTTCGGCCGCAACGTGTTCTCGGGCGTCAGTATCACCCCATAAGAAAATAACCGGATTGCGCAGGGCGGCCCCCGCCTTGCTGCAAACGCGCGGCCTTTTGTTGGGATTTTTCCTACGCCAAACGTTTGCAATGGCTTGAACGAGTTACACACCCAATAGCCGGATCACCAAAAAAGACCGGCATTAAAAAGAGAACCAAAGGAGCTTCAACCCATGAAACTGAGCAGCAAAGCGCTTCTGGCCCTGGCCATCAGCAGCATCACGGCCACCGCCTACGCGGAACCCGCCAGCCAGGACTTCGTGCCGACCACGTTGGCCGGCAGCAGCGCGCAAAGCGAGGCGAAAGGCTTCATCGAAGATTTCAGCCTGGGCGGCACCACGCGTAACTGGTTCTCCCATGAGAGCAAATACCGTGGCGGCACCTTCAGCTACAAAGAGCACGGCGTGACCAAGACCGACCGTAACCGTACCAACTGGGTACAGGGCACCATCCTCAACGCCAGCTCGGGTTTCACCCAGGGCACCGTAGGTGTCAAGACCGAAGTGGCGGTATACAACGCCCTGGTACTGGATCGCAGCAAGCGTGACATCAAGGGTGGTTCCAACCGTACCCTGGCTGACTCCGACGGCAATGCCGTAGACCAGTGGAGCAAACTGGGTCTGGCCAACGTGCAGTTCCGCGTGTCGAACACCACCTTGACCGCCGGTCGCCAGAACTTCAGCAGTGGCATCGTCGACACCATCGGCAACCGTGCGCTGCCTTCGAGCTTCGAAGGTGTAAGTTTCAACAGCGAAGAGTTCAGCAACCTGTCGTTCCAGGGTGGCGTGTTTGACCGCGTGTCGCCACGTACCGAGCAGAGCCTGTCGAAATTCCGTTCGGAATACGGCAATGGCACGCAGGAAACCGACAAGGTCTCCACGCTGGGCCTGAACTACCAGCCGCTGAAAAGCCTGAAAGTCAGCGTCTTCGGCGCCAACGTGAAGGACTTCTGGAACCAGTACTACTTCGGCGCAACCCACGAGCTGGGTGATGCACAGCAACTGGCGCTGACCACCGGTTTCAACTACTACAAGACTGTCGATGAAGGCAAAAAAGAGATGGGGGAAATCGACAACGATACCTACTCCCTGTCCCTGGGCCTGGCCCACCAGGCACACAGCCTGACCTTCTCCTACCAGGCGGTGAACGGTAACGAATACTTCGACTACCTGCACGAAACCAACGGCATCTACCTGGCCAACTCCCTGACCTCCGACTTCAACGGTCCGAACGAGAAATCCTTCCAGATCGCCTACGGCATCAACATGGCCGAATACGGCGTACCAGGCCTGAAGTTCAATATCTACTCCGCGCGCGGCTGGGGCATCGACGGTACCCACTACACCGGTAACAACGGTCGGGCCAAGTTCGCCTACGACGGCATCCAGAGCCAAGACGGCGAAAAACACCAGGAATACGGTGTAGGCGCCTCTTACGCCATCCAGAGCGGCCCGCTCAAAGCCACCGCGATTCGTGCAACCTACGTTGAGCACCGTGGCAGCGAGAACCAGTCCGACGGCAGCATTAAAGAGTTCCGCCTGGTCACCACCATCCCGTTCAACATTCTTTAATCAGCGCCAAGTAAGCGGCGGGCTCAGGACGAGCCCGCCGTCTACGCTTGTCTGGTCCCATCGATTGCAGAGGGCTCCGAATGAAATTGCTCCCACTACAAGCCGCCATGGCTGCCGCGCTGTTGAGCGTGGCCATCGGCGTTTCGGCCAAACCACTGGTGGTCTGCACCGAAGCCAGCCCGGAAGGTTTCGACCCGGTCCTGTACACCACGGCCGTGACGGCTGACGCCGCTGCTGAAACCATGTTCAACCGTTTGGTGGACTTCAAGCCAGGCACCACTGAAATTGTTCCCGCGCTCGCCAAGAGCTGGGAAATCAGTGACGACGGCCTGACCTATACGTTCCACCTGCGCGATGACGTCAAGTTCCACACCACCGACTATTTCAAACCCACGCGTAACTTGAATGCCGATGACGTGCTCTGGAGCTTCCAGCGCCAGTTGGACCCGAAACACCCTTGGCATAACAAATCCACCACGGGTTTCCCCTATTTCGAAAGCATGGGCTTCAAGGAACTGCTCAAAAGTGTCGAGAAGACTGATGACCACACGGTGGTCTTCACCCTGACGCGCCCTGAAGCACCGTTCCTGGCCGATGTCGCGATGCCGTTTACCGCCATCCACTCCGCTGAATACGCCGACAAACTGCTCGCCGCCGGTAAGACCGATGAGCTCAATAGCAAGCCGATCGGTACCGGCCCGTTCATCTTCATCCGCTACCAGAAAGATGCCCAGGTGCGCTTCAAGGCCAACCCGGAGTACTTCCGTGGCAAGCCGCCGGCCGATCCGTTGATCCTGGCCATTGCGGTCGACAACAACGTGCGCCTGCAGAAGCTCAAGGCCAACGAATGCCAGGTCGCGCTATATCCCAAGCCTGATGACCTGCCAAGCATCAAGAAAGACCCGAACCTGAAGGTCGATGAACTGGCGGCGATGACCACCGCCTACACCGCACTGAACACCACACACAAGTACATGAGCGACGCGCGGGTGCGTCACGCGATCAACATCGCGTTCGACAAAAAAGGCTACAACGAATCGCTGTACGGCAAAGGCAACGCTGTCGATGCCACCGGCCCGTTTCCCCCCACGCTGCTGGGCTTCAACGACAAGCTGAAAAACCCACCGCGTGACCTCGACAAGGCCCGTGCCCTGCTCAAGGAAGCGGGTGTGCCGGAAGGCACCGAGTTCACCCTGTTCACCCGTAACGGCGGCGGCCCGACCAACCCTAACCCGATGCTCGGCGCCCAGCGCATGCAGGCGGATCTGGCGCAGATTGGCCTGAAGGTGAATATCAAAGTCATGGAATGGGGCGAAATGCTCAAGCGTGCTAAAAACGGTGAACACGACATGGTATCCGCCGGATGGGCGGGGGATAACGGCGACCCGGATAACTTCCTCACGCCGAACCTGAGTTGCGATGCAGCGAAAAACGGCGAAAACTACGCGCGCTGGTGTAACAAAGAGTTTCAAGACTTGATCGACAAGGCGCGCGCTGTGGCTGAACCCGCACAACGCGCTGCACTCTATGAACAAGCCATGGACGTTTTCGACAAGGACCAACCATGGATCCCCATGGCTTACCCGAAAATGTTCACCGCTATGCGCAAGAACGTCGAGGGTTATACCCAAAGCCCTCTGACGAACAATAACTTCGCCACCACCCAGGTGAAGTAAATAAGAAAAACGCTCGGCGCCGTCGACATTGACGGCGCCGGACCTGCCTAACCGGCTGATTGAGGTACACGACAAGATGTTTAGTTTTATTGCCCGCCGACTGGGGTTATTGATCCCCACGTTCTTCGGCATCACGTTGCTCACGTTTGCGTTGATTCGCATGATCCCTGGCGACCCCGTCGAAGTCATGATGGGCGAGCGGCGCGTCGACCCCGAGATGCACGCACAGGCAATGGAACGCCTCGGCCTTAACAAGCCGCTGTATGCGCAATACCTGGATTACGTCGGCAAACTGGCCCAGGGTGACCTTGGCGAATCGCTGCGGACCCGTACCAGCGTGTGGACTGAATTCACCGCCCTGTTCCCCGCGACCCTGGAACTGTCCATGGCCGCCCTGTTGTTCGCCGGTATCCTGGGCCTGTTGGCCGGGGTGATCGCGGCCCTGAAACGAGGATCCCTGTTCGACCATGGGGTGATGGGCATCTCCCTCGCGGGATATTCGATGCCGATCTTCTGGTGGGGCCTGATCCTGATCATGTTCTTCTCGGTGAGCCTGGGCTGGACCCCGGTTTCCGGGCGTATCGACCTGCTCTACGACATCGAGCCGCGCACCGGCTTCATGCTGATCGACACGCTGCTGGCTGACGAGCCGGACGCGTTCTTCGACGCCCTGCACCACCTGATCCTGCCAGCCATCGTGCTCGGCACCATCCCGCTGGCGGTGAT
This sequence comes from Pseudomonas sp. DR208, assembly GCF_019823005.1. NCBI lineage: Bacteria > Pseudomonadati > Pseudomonadota > Gammaproteobacteria > Pseudomonadales > Pseudomonadaceae > Pseudomonas > Pseudomonas sp. DR208. The sequence continues at coordinate 1,177,184 of NZ_CP081944.1, read as the reverse complement.
CGCGCGGATGACCCGTTCGTCGATGCTCGAAGTGCTGCGCGAAGATTACATCCGCACCGCCAAGGCCAAAGGCCTGTCGCCGACGCGCGTGGTGTTCGTGCACGGCCTGCGTAACGCACTGATCCCGGTGTTGACCGTGGTCGGCCTGCAAGTCGGCACGCTGCTGGCCGGTGCGGTCCTGACCGAAACCATCTTCTCGTGGCCCGGCATCGGCAAATGGCTGATCGAAGCCATTGGCGCGCGGGACTACCCGGTGGTGCAGAACGGCATCCTGCTGATCGCCTGCCTGGTGATCCTGGTGAATTTCGTGGTGGATATCCTCTACGGCTTCGCCAACCCACGCATCCGTCACCAGCGCTGAGATCATGACCATGACCACACCTACTCCAGTGTCAGCAGTCGATCAAAGCCTGCTGTACCCGTCCCCGTACAAAGAATTCTGGCAAGCCTTTTCCAAGAACAAAGGCGCGGTTGCCGGCCTGCTGTTCATGTTGCTGATCGTGTTCTGCGCGATCTTTGCCCCATGGGTGGCACCGCATAACCCGAGCGAGCAATACCGCGACTTCCTGCTGACCCCGCCAGCCTGGCTGGAGGGTGGGCAGATGCAGTTCCTGCTCGGCACCGACGAGCTGGGCCGTGACCTGCTCTCGCGCCTGATCCAGGGCTCGCGCCTGTCGTTGCTGATCGGTTTGTCGTCGGTGGTGATGTCGCTGATCCCGGGCATTCTGCTGGGTCTGTTCGCCGGGTTCTTCCCGCGCTTGCTCGGCCCGACCATCATGCGTCTGATGGACATCATGCTGGCCCTGCCGTCGCTGCTGCTGGCCGTGGCCATTGTGGCAATCCTCGGCCCTGGCCTGATCAACACCGTGATCGCCATCGCTATCGTGTCGCTGCCGTCCTACGTCCGCCTGACCCGCGCGGCGGTGATGGGCGAACTGAACCGCGACTACGTGACCGCCGCGCGCCTCGCCGGTGCCGGCCTGCCGCGCCTGATGTTCATTACTGTGCTGCCCAACTGCATGGCACCGCTGATCGTCCAGGCCACCTTGAGCTTCTCTTCGGCGATCCTCGATGCCGCGGCCCTCGGCTTCCTCGGCCTTGGCGTACAACCGCCAACCCCAGAGTGGGGCACCATGCTGGCTTCGGCCCGTGACTACATCGAACGCGCCTGGTGGGTGGTAAGCCTGCCGGGTCTGACCATTTTGCTCAGCGTGCTGGCAATCAACTTGATGGGCGACGGCCTGCGCGATGCGCTGGACCCGAAACTCAAGAACGCCGCCTGAGGAGATTCCCATGTCACTGTTAGAAATCAAGAATCTCAACGTGCGCTTCGGCGACAAGACCGCCGTGCCGGTGGTCGATGGCCTCGACATTTCCGTCGACAAAGGCGAAGTACTGGCCATCGTTGGCGAGTCGGGCTCGGGTAAATCCGTGACCATGATGGCGCTGATGGGCCTGATCGAGCACCCCGGCATCGTTACCGCCGACGCCCTGAACTTCGACGGCAAGGACATGCTCAAGTTGAGCAATCGCCAGCGTCGCCAGATCGTCGGCAAAGACCTGGCGATGGTGTTCCAGGACCCGATGACCGCGCTGAACCCCAGCTACACCGTGGGCTTCCAGATCGAAGAAGTGCTGCGCCTGCACCTGAAAATGTCCGGCAAACAAGCGCGCAAACGCGCCATCGAACTGTTGGAAAAGGTTGAAATCCCGGGCGCTGCCAGCCGTATGGATGCCTACCCGCACCAACTGTCCGGCGGTATGAGCCAGCGTGTGGCAATCGCTATGGCGATTGCCGGCGAGCCGAAACTGCTGATCGCGGATGAGCCCACCACCGCACTGGACGTCACCATTCAAGCGCAGATCATGGACCTGCTGCTGGCCCTGCAGAAAGAACAGAACATGGGCCTGGTGCTGATCACCCACGACCTCGCGGTCGTGGCGGAAACCGCCCAGCGCGTGTGCGTGATGTATGCCGGCCAAGCGGTGGAAGTCGGCCAGGTGCCGCAACTGTTCGACATCCCGGCGCACCCGTACAGCGAAGCCCTGCTCAAGGCGATCCCGGAGCACAGCCTGGGCGCCACGCGCCTGGCCACGTTGCCCGGTATCGTACCCGGCCGCTATGACCGGCCGCAGGGCTGCCTGCTGTCGCCGCGCTGCCCGTACGTGCAGGAAAACTGCCGGAGCCAGCGCCCCGGCCTTGATCCGAAAACCAACAGCCTTGCGCGCTGCTTCTACCCCTTGAACCAGGAGGTGGCGTAATGGCCGTCGTTCTTACCGCCCGCGACCTGACCCGTCACTACGAAGTGTCCCGTGGCCTGTTCAAGGGCCACGCCACTGTGCGCGCCCTCAATGGCGTGTCCTTTGAGTTGGAAGCCGGCAAGACCCTCGCCGTTGTAGGCGAGTCGGGTTGCGGCAAATCTACCCTGGCCCGTGCGCTCACATTGATCGAAGAGCCGTCTTCCGGTTCCTTGAAAATCGCTGGCCAGGAAGTGGCCGGCGCCGACAAGGCCCAGCGCAAGCAATTGCGCAAAGACGTGCAGATGGTATTCCAGAGCCCGTACGCGTCGCTCAACCCACGGCAGAAAGTTGGCGATCAACTGGGCGAGCCGTTGTTGATCAACACCAACCTGTCCGCCGCCGAACGCCGCGAAAAAGTGCAGGCGATGATGAAGCAAGTGGGCCTGCGCCCCGAGCATTATCAGCGCTACCCGCACATGTTCTCCGGCGGCCAACGCCAACGCATCGCCCTGGCCCGCGCGATGATGCTGCAACCGAAAGTGCTGGTGGCGGATGAACCGACCTCGGCGCTCGACGTATCGATCCAGGCCCAGGTGCTCAACCTGTTCATGGACCTGCAGCAGGAATTCAACACGGCCTACGTGTTCATCTCCCACAACCTGGCGGTGGTGCAGCATGTCGCCGATGACGTGATGGTGATGTACCTCGGCCGCCCGGTGGAAGTGGGCCCCAAGGAAGACATCTACGCACGCCCGCTGCACCCGTACACCCAGGCGCTGCTGTCGGCCACCCCGACCATCCATCCGGACCCGAACAAGCCGAAGATCAAGATCGTCGGCGAGTTGCCTAACCCGCTGAACCCGCCGCCGGGCTGCGCGTTCCACAAGCGTTGCCCGTACGCGACGGCGCGGTGCAGCAGCGAGGAGCCGCAGTTGCGGCCGCTCGATAACCGCCAGGTGGCTTGCCATTATGCGGAGCAATTCGTGGCGTGACCCGCAACAAAAATGCCCTGGGTGAAGGTGCCCAGGGCATCGCAAAGCGTTCTACCGCCCTTCCCGTCAGGTTGCGCATCAGCCTGGTGGGAGGGGCTTTCTTTTGGGCGATGCCTATGTCTGGCTGTCGCCTTCGGCGTCCGGATCATCACTGTCCGGCTCGTCGGTGGTGGAGTCATCGTCGTCCTCACTGCCACCCTGGCCCTTGTCGCCAGGCTCCGCCTCGGACTTCGCCAGTTGCAGATCCTGGCTGTGCCCCGAAGCCACAACACCGCTCTGCACCGGGTTATGCGCCCAGGCCGACGACATCCCCAACGACAACAGCACCAGCACTTTTATCAACAGCACGACTCGTTGAAAAATACTCATGGTTGATTCCGTCCAGTCAATAGGTCAATCCCGCGCGACAGCCGTCTACCGCCGCCAGTATTGACGCTAGCCCCGATGCCGGGTTTACGCCAGGTCTCAGGTCTCACCGTCGTCGAAGGTAGCACTGTCCTCCCCCTCGTTATAGGGATTTTCCGCATCCTCCTTGGGCGCAGGCTGGGCCTGGGGCTGCCAACTGCCAGAGTTGACCTCCTGCTGTTTTTTCTTGGTGACAGGGCCTGTGTCCTTCCATTGGGGCGTGCCGGCGCCAGCCAGGGCCAATGAGGCGAACAAGCCCAAAGCCCCCAGCAGCACCAGTTGAATGACGCGTTGAGTTATACGCACGGTGGCCTCCTATTCCGTCGATGGGTGAGTGAAATACTTCAAACGCTAGACGGGATGTGGGTTTCTCGCCAATAGCCCTGATCGATGAAGATCAAGATGTGGGAGGGGCGGTGCGACGATTCGACTTGCCCCCGATGGCGGCGTACCAGCCAGCGGATTTATTGATTGACCCACTGATATCGGGGGCAAGCCCCCTCCCACATTTTAATTTCTGTTTGGCCAATAAAAAGGGCGAAGCCATCACAGCTTCGCCCTGTTCTTTACCGCTCAGACCTTAATGGTGCTCACGGGTCGCGCGGAATTTCACATCCGGCCAGCGTTCTTCCATCAGCGCCAGGTTCACCCGGGTCGGCGCCAGGTAGGTCAGGTGCCCACCGCCGTCCACTGCGAGGTTTTCCACGGCCTTGTTGGAGAACTCTTCCAGCTTCTTCTTATCGCTGCACTCGATCCAGCGCGCGGAGTACACGGTGATAGGCTCATACGAGCACTCCACCTTGTATTCCTCTTTCAAGCGGCTGGCCACCACATCGAACTGCAGCACACCGACGGCGCCGAGGATGATGTCGTTGCTGCGCTCGGGGAAGAACACCTGGGTGGCGCCCTCTTCCGCCAGTTGCTGCAAGCCCTGGCGCAGTTGCTTGGATTTGAGCGGGTCGCGCAGGCGTACACGGCGGAACAGTTCCGGGGCGAAGTGCGGGATACCGGTAAAGCCCAGCGCTTCGCCTTCGGTGAAGGTGTCGCCGATCTGGATGGTACCGTGGTTGTGCAGGCCGATGATGTCACCGGCGTAGGCTTCTTCGAGCTGTTCACGCTCGGAGGAGAAGAACGTCAGGGCGTCGCCGATGCGCACGTCCTTGCCGGTGCGCACGTGGCGCATCTTCATGCCTTTTTCGTATTTGCCGGAGCAGATGCGCATGAAGGCAATGCGGTCGCGGTGTTTTGGGTCCATGTTCGCCTGGATCTTGAACACGAAGCCCGAGAACTTCTCTTCTACTGGCTCTACGGTGCGCTCGTTGGCCACGCGTGCCAGTGGGCGCGGCGCCCAGTCGACGACCGCATCAAGTACGTGGTCGACACCGAAGTTGCCCAGGGCAGTCCCGAAGAACACCGGGGTCAGCTGGCCGTCGAGGAATTCCTGCTGGTTGAACTCGTGGCAGGCGCCCTGCACCAGTTCCAGCTGGTCGACAAAACGATCGTACTCGTCACCCAGGTGGGCGCGGGCTTCGTCCGAGTCGAGTTTTTCGATGATCTTGGTTTCGGTGCGCTCGTGACCGTGGCCGGCGGTGTAGACAATGATGTAGTCATCGGCCAAGTGGTACACGCCCTTGAAGTCGCGGTAGCAACCGATCGGCCAGGTGATCGGCGCAGCCTTGATCTTCAGGACGGCTTCGATTTCATCCAGCAGCTCGATGGGGTCGCGGATATCGCGGTCGAGTTTGTTGATGAAGCTGACGATCGGCGTGTCACGCAGACGGCACACGTCCATCAGTGCGATGGTGCGTGGCTCGACGCCTTTACCGCCGTCGAGGACCATCAGCGCCGAGTCCACCGCCGTGAGGGTGCGGTAGGTATCCTCGGAGAAGTCTTCGTGGCCCGGGGTGTCGAGCAGGTTGACCATATGGTCGCGATACGGGAACTGCATGACCGACGTGGTAATGGAGATACCCCGTTGTTTTTCCATTTCCATCCAGTCGGAGGTGGCATGGCGGTCGGATTTGCGGGATTTCACCGTGCCGGCCACTGCGATTGCCTTGCCCATCAGCAAGAGCTTCTCGGTGATGGTGGTTTTACCGGCATCGGGGTGGGAAATAATGGCGAAAGTGCGGCGTTTCGCGACTTCGGCGGCCTGGTGGGTCATGGGAAATCGCCTGGCAGGTGAGTCAAAAAAGGGCGGCGAGTATAGCGCAAACCCGGGAGGACGGACCACCGTTCAGCCCATTGGGGGTGGCTAAATGCTGCCAAGTGTGGAACCTTTTAAAAGGTAGAGACGTCCACTCCCCTGCTACCGCACTCGGAACAGGGGCTGATAAATCAGCAAGTTAGCCTGACGAGGCTGCGCTCATGGCTCGATCGCATACCGCGTTGCCGGTATCGGCGAGCTGCATTTCGCGACCACATTCAGAGGCAGCCAGGAATGGCATTGCCGCCGGAGAATGTGGGCGCCGACAGAAGAAAAAAGGAGTCCGCCTGTGGCTATTCGCTATGGCAAAGGGCTGATAGGAGGAGCGGTTGTCGTCGCCCTCTTGGCCCTGCTGGTCCACTGGATCGGCATCAACACGATCGAACTGTACCGCGACGATTTGTTGTTTTACCTGCAAGCTCATCTGATCCTCGTTCTTGTCTCCATGCTGGCCGCCCTGATTGTGGGCATCCCCGCCGGTATCCTGCTCAGCCGACCGCACATGGTCGGGCGCGCAGAACGCTTCATGCAGATCTTCAACATCGGCAACACCGTCCCGCCCCTGGCCGTACTGGCCATCGCCCTCGGCGTTCTTGGCATCGGCAGCGGCCCGGCCATCTTCGCGCTGTTCCTCGCCTCCCTCCTGCCTATCGTGCGCAATACCTACGAAGGCCTGAAAAACGTCCAGGGCTCCCTGAAAGAAGCCGCCACCGGCATCGGCATGACGCCGCGCCAAGTGCTGTTTCGCGTGGAATTGCCCAACGCCGTGCCAATCATCATTGGCGGTGTGCGTGTGGCCCTGGCGATCAATGTCGGCACCGCGCCGCTGGCGTTCCTGATCGGTGCCAACAGCCTGGGCAGCCTGATCTTCCCCGGCATCGCCCTGAACAATCAGCCGCAATTGCTGCTCGGCGCTGCGTGCACCGCGCTGCTGGCGTTGTTGCTCGACGGTCTGGTGACTCTGGCCAGCCGCCTCTGGCTGGAACGCGGGTTGCGTGCGTCTTAAGGAACCGACATGAAAAAACTGACATTGATAATGAGCTGCGTCCTGCTCTTGGCAGGCGTTGCACAAGCCGCCGAAAAACCGGTGATCCGCATCGGCGCCCGGGTGTTCACCGAACAGACCCTGCTCGCCGAAATCACCTCCCAGTACCTGCGCACCAAGGGCTATGACACCCGCGTGACCGGCGGGCTGGGCAGCAACCTGGCGCGCAGTGCCCAGGAAAGCGGGCAACTGGACCTGATCTGGGAATACACCGGCGTGTCGCTGGTGGCCTACAACCATGTCGACGAGAAACTCGACAGTGAACAATCCTACGCTCGGGTGAAAGAACTCGACGCGAAAAAGGGCCTGGTCTGGCTCTCTCCATCGCGCTTCAGTAACACCTACGCACTGGCATTGCCGGAGAACGTGGCGAAGGAATTCCCGCAGATCAACAGCATCAGCGACCTGACCCAGGCCCTGGCGGAAAAAACCAAAGGCACACGCCTGGTCGCCCTGGACACCGAGTTCGCCAACCGTTCCGACGGCCTGGCCGGCATGGTCAAGCTGTACGACATGAACCTGACCCGCAAGAACACCCGGCAGATGGACGCCGGCCTGGTCTATACCGCGCTGCGTAATGGCCAGGTGTTCGCCGGTTTGGTCTACACCACCGACGGCCGCCTGAATGCCTTCAAATTGAAGTTGCTGGAAGACGACAAGCATTACTTCCCCGACTACACCGCCGCGCCGGTGGTGCGCCAGGTTTATCTGGATGCGCACCCACAACTGGCCGCCGAGCTCAAGCCGCTGGCTGCGCTGTTCGACGACGAAACCATGCGCCAGCTGAACGCCCGGGTCGACGTCGACCATGAAAGCCCTTCCACTGTTGCCGCCGATTTCCTGCGCCAGCATCCGATCAATCAATAAGAGGAGAAGACATGGAATTCCTGAACGCCTTTTCCCATCTTGATTGGGCCCAAGTCCTGCACCTGACCGGGCAGCACATCACCCTGGTCGGCATTGCCGTGATCCTCGCGATCCTGATCGGCGTGCCCCTGGGCATCCTGATGACGCGCTTCCCGACGCTTGCAGGCCCGCTGCAAGCCAGCGCCACGGTATTGCTGACCGTACCGTCCATCGCCCTGTTCGGCCTGCTGCTGCCGTTCTACTCCAAATTCGGCCAGGGCCTGGGGCCAATGCCGGCGATCACCGCCGTGTTCCTCTACTCCCTGTTGCCGATCATGCGTAACACCTACCTCGCCCTCACTGGCGTGGAGCCTGGCATTCGCGAAGCCGCCAAAGGCATCGGCATGACCTTCGGCCAGCGCCTGCGCATGGTCGAGTTGCCCATCGCCGTGCCGGTGATTCTCGCCGGTGTGCGTACCGCCGTAGTGATGAACATCGGTGTGATGACCATCGCCGCCACCATCGGCGCCGGTGGCCTGGGTGTACTTATTCTGGCTTCCATCAGCCGCAGCGACATGTCGATGCTGATCGTCGGCGCCGTGCTGGTCAGTCTCCTGGCCATCTTCGCCGACCTGCTTCTGCAATGGCTGCAACGCTCGCTGACTCCAAAAGGACTGCTCAAATGATCGAACTTCAAAACCTGTCCAAGACCTTCCAAAGCAACGGCAAGACTGTAACGGCCGTGAACGATGTAAGCCTGACCGTCAACGAAGGCGAGATTTGTGTGTTCCTCGGCCCATCGGGTTGCGGCAAGAGCACCACGCTGAAAATGATCAACCGCCTGATCAAGCCCAGCTCGGGCAAGATCCTGATCAATGGCGAAGACACCACCGATCTCGACGAAGTGACCCTGCGCCGCAACATCGGTTATGTGATCCAGCAGATCGGCCTGTTCCCGAACATGACCATCGAGGAAAACATCGTGGTGGTGCCCAAGCTGCTCGGCTGGGACAAGCAGAAATGCCACGACCGCGCCCGCGAGTTGATGAGCATGATCAAGCTGGAGCCCAAACAGTACCTGCATCGCTACCCGCGTGAGCTGTCCGGTGGCCAGCAACAGCGCATCGGCGTGATCCGTGCACTGGCGGCCGATGCGCCGCTGCTGCTGATGGACGAGCCGTTCGGCGCAGTCGACCCGATCAACCGCGAGATGATCCAGAACGAATTCTTCGAGATGCAGCGCGCGCTGAACAAGACCGTGATCATGGTCAGCCACGACATCGACGAGGCCATCAAGCTGGGTGACAAGATCGCCATCTTCCGTGCCGGCAAATTGCTGCAGATCGACCATCCGGACACGCTGCTGGCGCACCCTGCCGACGAGTTCGTCAGCAACTTCGTGGGCCAGGACAGCACCCTCAAGCGTCTGCTGCTGGTGAAGGCCGAGGATGCTGCGGACAACGCGCCGTCGGTGAGCCCGGAGACCCCGGTGGCCGATGCCCTGGAGCTGATGGACGAAACCGACCGCCGCTATGTGGTCGTCACTTGTGCCGAGAACAAGGCGCTGGGTTATGTACGCCGTCGCGACCTGCACCGTCAGACCGGCACCTGCGGCCAGTATCTGCGCGAGTTCAACGCCACGGCGGCGTACGACGAGCATTTGCGCATCCTGCTGTCACGCATGTACGAGTTCAACCGCTCGTGGTTGCCGGTGATGGATGCGGAACGGGTGTTCCTCGGGGAAGTGACCCAGGAGTCGATTGCCGAGTACCTGAGCTCTGGTAAGTCGCGTGGGGGCAAGACCAGTATCGTGTCACCAGCTGAAACTGCGTTGGCCTGACACAACACAGGTCAACATGTGGGAGGGGGCAAGCCCCCTCCCACATTTGGCTCTATGGTGGGCCAAGGAAATCCCGCTGATTTGCCCCATTCGGGGAACATCATTCCGTCACACCGGTCGGTTACATAAGTAGCTGCACGGGTTCGCGCGACGAACGCGTGCAAAAACGCGACATTTTTAGTTGATCTCAAGCCCCTCACGTCCTAAAGTTCGCGCCGAACGTCCATGCTGGAAACGATCCATCCGGCTCAAGTACTGACGACGAGACAGCAAGGCCAAGGGAAGCGGTTGATCCCATGGCCTTTTTGCTTTCGGCGACATGCCTTGGGAAGTAGGCGAACCAAAGTGGGGATACGGAGGACGTTCATTTGCACCCATTGACTAAATCAGTTTGCCCTTAGGAGTTCCCAGCATGTCGATCAACGTCGAAGATTATTTCGCGCGCGCCACTTTTGACAAAATGAAGGCGTTCGCCGACAAGCAAGAAACCCCGTTCGTGGTGATCGACACCGCGATGATCAGCCAGGCCTACGATGACCTGCGCGCCGGTTTCGAATTCGCCAAGGTCTATTACGCGGTCAAGGCCAACCCGGCCGTCGAGATCATTGACCTGCTCAAGGACAAAGGCTCGAGCTTCGACATCGCTTCGATCTACGAGCTGGACAAGGTACTGGGCCGCGGCGTCAGCCCTGACCGTATCAGCTACGGCAACACCATCAAGAAGTCCAAGGACATCCGCTACTTCTTTGATAAGGGCGTACGCCTGTTCTCCACCGACTCCGAAGCCGACTTGCGCAACATCGCCAAGGCCGCGCCGGGTTCGAAAGTGTATGTGCGTATCCTCACCGAAGGCTCGACCACGGCTGACTGGCCGCTGTCGCGCAAATTCGGCTGCCAGACCGACATGGCCATGGACCTGCTGATCCTCGCCCGCGACCTGGGCCTGGTGCCGTACGGCATCTCGTTCCATGTCGGTTCGCAGCAGCGCGACATCAGCGTATGGGACGCGGCGATCGCCAAGGTCAAAGTGATCTTCGAGCGCCTGAAAGAAGAAGACGGCATCCACCTCAAGCTGATCAACATGGGCGGTGGCTTCCCGGCCAACTACATCACCCGCACCAACAGCCTGGAAACCTACGCCGAAGAAATCATCCGCTTCCTCAAGGAAGATTTCGGCGACGACCTGCCGGAAATCATTCTGGAGCCGGGCCGTTCGTTGATCGCCAACGCCGGTATCCTGGTCAGTGAAGTGGTATTGGTTGCACGTAAATCCCGTACTGCCGTCGAGCGTTGGGTGTACACGGACGTGGGCAAGTTCTCCGGCCTGATCGAAACCATGGACGAAGCCATCAAGTTCCCGATCTGGACCGAGAAGAAAGGCGAGATGGAAGAAGTGGTCATCGCAGGTCCCACCTGCGACAGCGCCGACATCATGTACGAAAACTACAAGTACGGCCTGCCGCTGAACCTGGCGATTGGTGACCGCTTGTACTGGCTGTCGACCGGTGCGTACACCACCAGCTACAGCGCGGTTGAGTTCAATGGCTTTCCGCCACTGAAATCGTTCTACGTGTAAAACGGCCGCACATAAAAAACCCATGACATGTCATGGGTTTTTTTACGCCTCAAGAAAGGCTTACCGCGCGTTGTTGATAGGCACCGGCCATCGCCCGGATCCGCGGATCATTCGCCGCTACCAGGGCCTTGTGCGCCACCCGCAAGAACTTCAGGTTCCCGCCCGCCAACGCCTTGCGCAACCATTCCAGCGCCGTGTCGATCTGACCTCTGTCGGCCAGCACCGCCGCATAGCTGAACTGCCCGCGAAAATCACCGGCCTCGGCTGAGCGTCGATACCAGTCCACAGCGGCGTCCAGGTCCTGTGGGCAGAACCGACCATCTTCCAGGTAACGCCCCAGCAGGTTCATCGACTTGGCATGCCCCTGCTCGGCCGCCCGGCGATAACAGGCCAATGCTTGTCGTTGGTCCTCGGCGACACCGCGCCCCGTGGCCAGCAGATTGGCGTAGTTGTACTGCCCCCAATCCAACCCTGCGTCGGCAGCCGCCCGATATTCCCGCGCCGCCGCCGCCTCATCGACATCACATCCCCAGCCATGCTCGCGGCAACGCCCAACCATGTTGCGGGCCATCAAATGCCCGCTGTGCGCGGCGATCTGGAACCAGCGCAAGGCCAGTGTCTCATCGCGTGCGATGCCACGCCCTTCGAGCAGGATTTGCCCGAGCAACGCCTGGGCATCGACCACTCCTTCCTTCGCCGCCATCAGGATTGCCTGGGCAGCGCGCACGGGGGAATCGTCGAGCATCGCTTGCAGTTGCTCAACGTTGAGTACCTCTTCCCGACGCAATAAAAAGCCCATGTCAGACCTCGACCCAACGGCGCAACAGGTTGTGATACGTACCGGTGAGTTGAATCAGCGCGGGGTGGTCAGGCACATCGGCGGTCAGTTGCTGGATCGCACCGTCCATTTCAAACAGCAGGGTGCGCTGGCTGTCTTCACGTACCAGGCTCTGGGTCCAGAAGAACGAGGCATAGCGTGCGCCACGGGTCACGGCGTTGACTTTGTGCAGGCTGGAGCCGGGGTACAGCACCATGTCGCCGGCCGGCAGCTTCACGCGCTGCAGGCCGAAAGTGTCCTGGATTTCCAGTTCGCCGCCGTCGTATTCGTCCGGGTCGCTGAAGAACAGCGTCGATGACAGGTCGGTGCGGACCCGCTCGTGGCTGCCCTTGGGTTGGCGCACGGCGTTGTCGATATGAAAGTCGAAACTGCCGCCCGCCGTGTAGCAATTGAGCAGCGGCGGAAACACCTTGTGCGGTAACGCCGCTGACATAAACAGCGGGTTCTGCCAAAGCCGTTCAAGCATCGCCGCGCCGATTTCCTTGGCCAGCGGGTGGCCCTCGGGCAATTGCAGGTTGTGCTTGGCCTTGGCGGACTGGTGCCCGGCGGTGATTTTACCGTCGGCCCACTCGGCGTTTTCCAGGGCCTGGCGGATGCGCTGCACCTCCTCACGAGAGAACAGGCCGGGGATGTGCAGCAGCATGGGGCAGTACCTGAATTCAGAGAGGCGCCAATGGTATTGATTCTTATCCGCCCTGTAAAACGCCAGGACGAACGAGATCGTAAAAACCGTAAGCAAAAAGTGTAAAGAATGTAAATTCAATGCAATTAGCAATGTATCGCAATTGATAGAAAGTCTTGTTCGCCCTATATTCCGCGACCTCACATCCTTGGGGAAAGGACACGTCATGTCGCGCACCACTACAAAAATACCTGCCGGTTCACCACGCATGCTGGCTTCAGCCATCGGCGTTGCCCTCAGCGCCAGCTCTGTCGCCCATCTGGCACAAGCTGCCGAAGACACTGAACAAAAAGGCCAGCGCAACAGCATTTCCCTGGGCGCCACCAGCATCACCGGGGAAGCGCAGGACAACACCTCCTACCAGGTCGAAAAAGCCTCGTCGCAGAAATACACCGCACCGCTGGTGGATACCCCGCGCTCGGTCACCGTAGTGCCGCAACAAGTCCTCAAGGACACCGCCGCCACCTCGTTGCAGGATGCCTTGCGCACCGTGCCGGGCATCACCTTTGGCGCGGGCGAAGGCGGCAACCCCCAGGGCGACCGCCCGTTCATCCGCGGTTTTGATGCCCAGGGCGACACCTACCTGGACGGCGTACGCGACACCGGTGGCCAGAGCCGTGAGATCTTCGACATCGAGTCGATTGAAGTCAGCAAAGGCCCGAACTCTTCGTTCGGCGGTCGCGGTTCAGCCGGCGGCAGCCTCAACCTGGTGAGCAAGACCCCACAAGCGCGGGACTTCACCAACGGCGGCTTCACCTACGGTTCCGACCAGACCCGCCGCTACGTACTCGACGTAAACCGCCAGTTCCTCGATGACAGCGCCGCGTTCCGCCTGAACCTGATGAGCCATGAACAGAACGTGGCTGGCCGCGACGCGGTCAATTACGACCGTTGGGGCGTGGCACCGTCGCTGACCTTTGGCCTGGGTACCCCGACCCGCGTCAACCTCAGCTACTACCACCTGGAAAGCAACGACCTGCCGGATTCGGGGATTCCCTACGGCTATGGTTCGTCGACCGCCACCGCCCATGTGCATGACAAGCCCAACGATGGCGGCGACAGCAATAATTTCTACGGTTTGAAGGACCGCGACTTCCGCAAGACCCGCGCCGATATCAGTACGTTCTCCATCGAGCACGACCTGAACGACACCATGACGCTGAAAAACACCCTGCGCCATGGCAGCACCGGCCAGGACTACATTCTTACCCAGCCGGACGACAGCAAGTTCAACGTCAACCGCTACGGCACCGTGTGGCGTCGCGCCAATAGCCGGGTTTCGACCACGACCACCACCACCAACCAGACCGACCTGTTCGGCACGTTCCAGGCCCTGGGTTTCAAGCACAGCTACTCCACCGGCCTGGAGTTCACCGGTGAAGAAACCCGCGTCAGCAGCTACACCATCAGCCCCAACGCCAACCCAGTGTGCACCGTGGCCAAAGGCAGCCTGGGCGGCCAGTGCACCTCCCTGAGCAATCCGAACCCGGATGACGCCTGGACCGGCAGCATCGCCCGCAACTACTACGGCACCGCCACCAAGGCCACCAGCCGTGGCGCCTATGTGTTCGACACCATCGAGCTGGACCCCAAATGGTTACTGAACGTCGGCCTGCGCTACGACACCTTTGACACCGTGGCCAACACCGACTCGGCCACCGGCCGCAGCAAAATCAAGGAAGACAGCCAGTTCTTCAACTGGCAGGCCGGCCTGGTCTGGAAGCCAGTGGAAAACGCCAGCATCTATGCGTCCTACGCCACATCGGCGACACCTGCCGGTGGCCTGGTCGGTGAAGGGTCGGACGGCAACCCACTCTCAGCCGGTGCCGCCACCAGCGACCTGCAGCCCGAAGAAACCGTCAACTACGAGTTGGGCACCAAGTGGGACCTGTTCCACGATCGCCTGTCCCTCACCGCTGCGGTGTTCCGCACCGAAAAGAAAAACACACGCATCCTCGTGGACGCGCTCACCTATCAGAACGCCGGCGAATCCCAGGTCGACGGCCTGGAACTGTCCGCCAGCGGCAAGATCACCGACCAGTGGCAAGTGTTCGCCGGCTACAGCTACCTGGACAGCGAGCTGGTCAAATCCGGCCTCAACGGGCGTAACGGTGTCGTCAGCGCGGGTTCGAACAAAGGCAACCAGATGCCGAATACGCCGAAGAACACCTTCAGCCTGTGGACCACTTACGACGTCACCTCCAAGCTCACCCTCGGTGGCGGTGCGTTCTACGTCGACCAGGTTTATGGCGACGCCGGCAACACCGTCTATGTACCGTCCTACACCCGCTACGATGCCATGGCCAGCTACAAACTGACCAAGAACGTCGACCTGCAACTGAACGTACAAAACCTGACCGACAAGGTTTACTACGACAAGGCCTTCTCGACACACTTCGCCAACCAGGCGGCCGGTCGTACGGCCCTGTTGACCACCAGCTTCCATTTTTAAGCAGCAGCGTCGCGCAGCAGAGGGCCCCACGCATCGGATGCGTGGGGCTTTTGCGTGTAAAACAGAATGTTTCTCGACAAGCCACGGCATAATGCGCGCCGTGCCCTACATATCCGGATAGACGAGGCGGTCAGACGTGTTGAAGAAAACCCTGTTCCAGTTGCACTGGTTCTTCGGCATCACTGCCGGGCTGGTGCTGGCCTTGATGGGGATCAGCGGGGCTGCGGTCTCGTTTCAGGATGAAATACTGCGGGCGCTCAACCCCAGCGTGCTGACCGTGGAAAAACGCGAAGCCGGTGTGCTGCCGCCCGCCGAACTGGTGCGCAAGCTGGAGGCCACCGAAGGCCAGACCGTGGCCATGCTGTTCGTCGAAAGCGAAAGCGGCAACGCCGCCCGCGTGTTCTTCACCGCGCCGCCCGGCGAGCGCCGTGGCCAACTGCGCTATTTCGATCCCTACACCGGCGACTACATGGGCGACGTGCTCGGCCAGGATGTCTTCGGCTTTCTGCTGCAGTTCCACCGTTTCCTGGTGATGGGCGATACCGGGCGCAACATCACCGGCGCGTGCACGCTGATCCTGGTGTTCTTCTGCCTCTCCGGCCTGTACCTGCGCTGGCCGCGCCAGGTGGCGAGCTGGCGGGCCTGGCTGACGCTGGACTGGCGCAAAAAGGGCCGTGCCTTCAACTGGGACCTGCACTCGGTGTTCGGCACCTGGTGCCTGCTGGCTTACCTGCTGTCGGCGTTGACCGGCTTGTATTGGTCCTACGACTGGTACAGCCAGGGCCTGACCAAGCTGTTGTCCGACGCCCCGCAAAACGAACGGGTGCGCAAGCGCGGCCCGGCGCCCGAGGGTGCGGCGCCGGTGGCCAACTACGATGCGATCTGGAGCAGCATCTACAGCAACGCCGGCCCGGGCTTGAGCGCCTATAACATCCGCATGCCAGCGGTCGCCGGGCAACCGGCCATCGTCTACTACCTGTTGAAAAACTCGCCCCATGACCGGGCGCTGAACCAGATCAACCTCGACCCGGCCACCGGCGAGGTCAAATCCCACGACCAGTACGCCAGCAAAAGCCTCGGTTCCAGACTGCTGACCAGCGTCTATGCGCTGCACACCGGCAGTTACTTCGGCTTGATCGGGCGGATTGTCCTCACGCTCAGCTCGGTGCTGATGCCGCTGTTCTTCATCACCGGCTGGCTGCTGTACCTGGACCGCCGGCGCAAAAAACGCCAGGTGCGAGATGCGCGCAAAGGCCTCACAACCAACCCCAGTAACGCCCCGGCCTGGCTGATCGGTTTTGCCAGCCAGAGCGGTTTCGCCGAACAGCTTGCCTGGCAAACGGCCGGGCAATTGCAGGCCGCCGGCCTGCCAGTGAAGGTGCAGCCCCTGGGCAGCGTCAGCCAGGACGACCTGCGCCAGTCGGAAAACGCGCTGTTTGTGGTCAGCACCTTCGGCGACGGCGAAGCGCCTGACAATGCCCGTGGTTTCGAGCGCAGCGTGCTCGGCCAGGACCTGTCCCTCAAGGGCCTGAACTACTCGGTGCTGGCCCTGGGTGATCGCCAGTACGAACATTTCTGCGGCTTTGCCCGCCGCTTGCATTTCTGGCTGACCCATCAGGGCGGCAACCCACTGTTTGCGCCCGTGGAAGTGGACAGCGGCGACACCGCCGCCCTGCTCCACTGGCAACAACAACTCGGCCACCTGACCGGCCACGCCCCGGCATCCGCCTGGCCGACGGCCCAATATGAAAACTGGACGCTCAGCCACCGCTCATTGCTCAACCGCGACAGCAGCGGCTCGGACGTCTACCTGCTGGGCCTCACCTCGCCGTCGCCACAAAGCTGGCAAGCCGGCGACCTGGTGGAAGTGCTGCCACGCAATTGCCCGTGGGCCATCGAACACTTCCTCGAAGGCCTGGGCCTGGCCGGCAGTGACAGCGTATTGATCGACGGCATGGCGCATACGCTCGACCAGGCCCTGGCCACCCGCCAGTTGCCAACCCATCGCGCGCACCTGGTCGGCCTGCACGCCCAGGCGCTGGTGGACGCGTTGGTACCGCTGGGCATGCGCGAATACTCCATCGCCTCGATTGCCAGCGATGGCGTGCTGGAACTCATCGTGCGCCAGGAACGTCACCTCGACGGCAGCCTGGGCCTGGGCTCGGGCTGGCTGACCGAGTACGCCGCCCTCGGTTCGAGCATCAGCCTGCGTCTGCGCCGCAACAGTGCGTTCCACCTGCCACAGGCGCCGGTGCCGCTGATCCTGCTGGGCAACGGCACCGGCCTGGCGGGCCTGCGCAGTCTGCTCAAGGCCCGCATCGCCGACGGCCAGCAGCGCAACTGGCTGCTGTTTGGCGAGCGCAATATCAAGCATGACTTCCTGTGCCAGGACGAACTGCAAGGCTGGTTGGCCAGCGGCGATCTGGCGTTGCTCGACCTGGCGTTTTCCCGCGATCAGCAAGAGAAGATCTACGTGCAGGACCGCCTGCGCGAGTCAGCGGATGTGCTGCGTAAATGGCTGGCCGACGGCGCGGCGATTTATGTGTGCGGAAGTCTGCAGGGAATGGCGACGGGGGTGGACCAGGCGCTGGTGGACATCCTCGGCAGTGAAGCCGTGGCGCGGTTGATCGAGCAAGGTCGCTACCGCCGCGACGTCTACTGAATACAACAATCAAACTGTGGGAGGGGGCTTGCCCCCGATGAGGGCGTGTCAGTCAAGTAATGAGCCACTGATACACCGCTATCGGGGGCAAGCCCCCTCCCACAATTTTTAATGCATTCCAAGTCAGGTGGGCTGGAGTTTTTGTTCGAACACCGAGACGCCATCCAGGTCCCGCAGCACCACAGTCAACTCCGCCGTCTGCCCATCAATGTTCACCTCGCCAAAAAACTGAAACCCCGCCAGCGGCGAGGTGTTCTGCGCCGGCGGTGCCTTCTCGAACACCACTTCGGGGCCAAAGGTCTTGTCCAGCGGATTAGGCCCGAAACTCCCGGCGTTCAACGGCCCGGCGACAAACTCCCAGAACGGTTCGAAATCCTGGAACGCCGCACGATCCGGGTGGTAGTGATGCGCGGCGCAGTAGTGCACATCGGCGGTCAGCCACAGGTGGTTGCGCACGTTTTGCGCCCGTAGAAAGCCCAGCAGCTCGGCGATTTCCCATTCGCGGCCTTGCGGCGCACCGGGATCGTTGTTGGCGATGGCTTCCCAGCGCGGCACGCCGGGGCTGACTTCACCGTCGGGCACGCCGAGGCCGATGGGCATGTCGGCGGCGATGACTTTCCACTGCGCCTGGGAGCCCTTGAGTTCACGCTTGAGCCAGTCCAATTGCGCACGCCCGAGGAAGGGTTTTTCGCCGCCGAGGTTGTCATCGTTGGGCCCGCGATAACTGCGCATATCCAGCACGAATACATCCAGCAGCGGACCGTAGCTGAGCTTGCGATAAATCCGCCCGCCGCCGTCCGCTGCCTGGCGGCGCATCGGTGAGTATTCCAGCCACGCCTGGCGCGCACGGCCGACCAGGCTGTTGATGTCCTTGACCCGGTAACGCTCATCCAACTGCTTGCTCGGGGACCAGTTGTTCACCACTTCATGGTCGTCCCACTGCCAGATCTGCGGCACCTCGGCGTTGAAGCGGCGCACGTTTTCATCCATCAGGTTGTAGCGGTAATTGCCGCGATACTCCTCCAGGGTTTCAGCGACTTTACTCTTGGCCTCCGTGGTGATGTTGCGCCAGATGCGCCCGTCTTCGACGGTGAGCTGCGCGGGCACCGGGCCGTCGGCGTAGATGGTGTCGCCACTGTGGATAAAAAAGTCCGGCAGACGCAGGCGCATGGCTTCGTAGATACGCATGCCGCCGATGTCCGGGTTGATACCGAAGCCTTGGCCGACGGTGTCGCCGCTCCACACAAACCGAATGTCACGGCGCTGTTGCGGCACGCTGCGCAGGTGGCCGAACCAGGGTTCGCTGGCGATGCCGGTCTGGGCGTCCTCGAAGTGCACGCGGTAGAAGATCGCCTGGTCGACAGGCAGCCCGGTGAGCTCGACGCGGGCGGTGAAGTCGCTGCGCTGGTCGGCCAGCGGCGAAACAAAACGACGAGGGTTGCTGAACACGCTGCGGGTGTCCCACTCCACCACCATCTTGGCCGGGCGGTCGCTGCGGCTCCAGATCATGGCGCGGTCGCCGAGCAGGTCGCCGGACTGCACGCCATCGGTGAGCTGCGGCCGGTCCTTGACCGAAGCGATCACCGCCGGCGCCAGGCCCGGCAACAACAGGCCGGCGCCGACGGCTTGCATCACGCGGCGGCGGCCGAGATCGAAGTGGCTCATGCAGGTGCCCTCTTGAGTATCAAAAGGGCCACTAAAGCACGCCCCGATGAAGCAGAGATGACACCTATACAGCGATCTACGGTGGGAGGGGGCTTGCCCCCGATGGCAGAGTGTCAGCCAGCACATTTATGGCTGACCCACCGCTATCGGGGGCAAGCCCCCTCCCACATTTTCTACGCCGCGTCAGACGGTCACGGTCAGTTCTTGCGCTTCGGGGCGTTTGATCAACGCATAGACCAGGCCGGTCAGCAGGCTGCCGGCGACAATCGCCAGCAGATACGGCAATGCATGGTTCATCGCATTCGGGATCACCAGCACAAACAGGCCACCATGGGGCGCCGCCAGTACGCAGCCGAAGTACATGGACAGGGCACCGGTCAATGCACCGCCGGCGATACTGGCCGGAATCACGCGCAACGGGTCCTTCGCGGCAAACGGGATCGCGCCTTCGGAGATGAAGCACAAGCCGAGGATCATCGCCGCCTTGCCCGCTTCGCGTTCGGTCTGGGCGAACTTGCGGCGCGCCAGGAACGTGGCGATGCCCATGCCGATCGGCGGCACCATGCCGGCCGCCATGGTCGCGGCCATCGGCGCGCCGCTGTGGGCCGCCAGCAGGCCGACGGAAAATGCGTAGGCCGCCTTGTTGATCGGCCCGCCCAGGTCGACACACATCATGCCGCCCAGCAGGATGCCCAGCAGTACCGCATTGGTCGTGCCCATGGTGCTGAGAAAATCAGTCAGCCCCACCAGCATGCGCGCGACCGGCGGCCCCACCAGGTAGATCATCGCCAGGCCGGTGAACAGACTCGCCAGCAACGGGATGATCAGGATCGGCTTGAGCGCCTCCAGGCTCTGCGGCAATTTCACTGCGCGGGTGATCAACTTGACGCAATAACCGGCGAGGAAACCGGCGAAGATGCCACCGATAAATCCAGCACCCAGGGTGCCGGCCAGCAGGCCGCCAATCATGCCCGGCGCGATGCCCGGACGGTCGGCAATCGAGTAGGCGATGTAGCCCGCCAGCAGCGGCACCATCAGCATGAAGGCGCGGTCGCCGACGGTTTTCAGCGCAGCCGCCAGGGTGCCTTCCTGTTCAAAGGCGTGAATGCCGAACACGAACGACAAGGCGATCAACAACCCGCCCGCCACCACCATCGGCAACATGAACGACACACCGGTGAGCAGGTGTTTGTACACGCCGGTTTTTTCCGGCTTGGCCACCGCGCCGCTGGCCGCGCTTTCCACCGCACCTTCGGCAAGGGCCTTGTTGAGGGTGGCTTCGGACTGCTTGAGCGCAATACCGGTGCCGCACCGGTAGATCTTCTTGCCGGCGAAGCGCTCGGTGGCGACTTCGATATCGGCGGCCAACAACACCACATCGGCATTGGCGATTGCTTCGGCGCTCAATGGCGTACGGGCACCAACCGAGCCCTGGGTTTCGACCTGCAAGTCATAACCCAGGCGCTTGGCCGTCTGCTGCAAGGCTTCGGCAGCCATGAAGGTGTGGGCGACGCCGGTCGGGCAGGCGGTGATCGCAACGATGCGCGGCGCGTTCCTGGCCGGGGCTTCAGCAGCGACATACACCTGCGCCTCTTCGGCGCCACGACGCAATACGGCGTCGACATCCGCCAACGCCTGGGCTGGTGTGCTCTGGAACACGCGCTTGCCGACAAAGCGCTGCATATCCACCGGGGTGCTGCTGACCAGCAACACCCATTCGGCGTCGTCGATGACCGACTGGGACAATTGGCGCTCCGGGCGCTGCACATCCACCACTTCAACGCTGGTACTCCAGCCCTGGCGCTGCGCGGCGGCGTCCAACAAGCGGGCGCACAGCACACTGGTGACCATGCCGTTCGGGCAGGCAGTAACAATGGCTAACTTCATCACAAACCCTCTTATTGTTCTGTCAGCGTGCGCACGTGGACGCCGCTTTCGAGGCGCGCCAACTGCGCGTCATCGCTGATGCCAAAACCGATCTGCGTCACGGCCATGGCGGCAATTGCCGTGGCGCGGCGCAGGGTCTGTTCCGGGGTATCGCCGCTGAGCAGGCCGTGCAGCATGCCGGCCAGCAGCGAGTCACCGGCCCCGACGGTACTGGCCACCGTCACCTTTGGCGGCGTGGCCTGCAGCGCCGCGCCTGGGCGGTACCAAGTGACGCCGGCAGCGCCATCGGAAACCACCACATGTTCCACGCCTTGCCGATGCAGTTGGCTGATTGCATCCGGGGCATGCCCCAGGGCATCGGCCAGTTCTTCAGTGTTGGGCTTGACCATCCACGGCCCCGCTTTCAAACCGGCGCGCAGCGCTTCGCCGCTGGTGTCCAAGGCGACTTTCAACCCGAGGTTTTTCAGTTGCGCCAACAGCCCCTGGAACCACTGCGGGCTGATGCCACGCGGCAGGCTGCCGGCCACCACCACCGCATCGAATTGCGCACCGATGTCGGCGATGCGCTTGAGCAGCGCAGCTTGCGCCGCGTCACTGACCACCGGCCCCGGCGCATTGATATCGGTGACACGGCCTTGCTGTTCGGCAATCTTGATATTGCTGCGGGTTTCGCCCGGCACGCGAATGAACGCGTCACCAAACCCACGGCGGGCGATGAGTGCCTCGAAGGCCTGGGGGTTCGCCTCGCCGAGGAAACCGCCCACGCTCACCTGATGGCCCAAATCCGCCAGCACCTGCGCCACATTCACACCCTTGCCGGCGGCATGGGTCAGCAGGGTTTCGCTGCGGTTCACTTCACCCGGTTCCAGGTGCGCCAGGCGCACCGTCAGGTCCAACGCCGGGTTCAGCGTCAGGGTCAGAATCCTTGCCATCTACACGGCCTCCACTAGGGCACGCACTTCGGCGGGCGAACCCACCGCCAGTGCTTGTTGCGCCAGGCCCTGGGCCTCGCTCAGACTGAATTCACGCACCCGCGCCTTCACTTCCGGAATGCTGCGGGCCGACACGCTCAACTCATCCACACCCAGGCCGATCAGCACCGGCACCGCCAGCGGGTCCGCCGCCAGCTCGCCGCACACCCCCACCCATTTGCCATGGGCATGGGCGGCGCGCACGGTGATGTCGATCAGTTGCAGCACCGCCGGGTGCAGGCCATCGGCCTGGGCGGACAAGGTGGGGTGACCACGGTCGATGGCCAGGGTGTACTGGGTCAGGTCGTTGGTGCCGACGCTGAAGAAATCCACTTCCTTGGCCAGCACCGGCGCGAGCAAGGCCGCCGACGGCACTTCGATCATGATCCCCAGTTGCAGGTCCGCCACCGGGATTTCCAGGCGCAGGCGCTCGGTCATATCACGGGCGGCACGCCATTCGTCGACGCTGCCGACCATGGGGAACATGATGCGCAGCGGGCGGCTATCGGCGGACCGTAACAGCGCGCGCAATTGTGCTTCCATGATCTGCGGGCGTTGCAGGGTGAGACGGATGCCGCGCACGCCAAGGAAGGGGTTTTCTTCCTCGGCAATCGGCCAATACGGCAACGGTTTGTCGCCGCCCACATCGAGAGTACGCACCACCAGCGGGCGACCGCCAAGACCGTCGAGCACGCGGCGGTATTCGGCCTCCTGGGTGGCTTCGTCCGGCGCCTGCGGGTGGGCCATGAAAATCAGTTCGGTGCGCAGTAGGCCGATGCCTTCGGCGCCCTGTTCCACCGCGCCGGCAACCCCAGCGCTTTCGCCGATATTGGCGAACACTTCCACGGCATGGCCGTCGCGGGTCAGCGCCGGTTCATGGCGTTGCGCCGAAGCGGCTTGCAGGCGTTGTTCGCGGGTGTCGCGCTCGACCGTGGCGCGTTGCAGGGTGGCGGCGTCGGGGTCGACATGCAGGCGACCGCGCTGGCCATCCAGCAGCAAGGGGGTGCCGGAGGCCAGCAGCAACACCGCCGGGCCGGCGCCGACCAGCGCCGGGATACCGAGGGCACGGGCGACGATGGCGCTGTGGGCCGTCGCGCCGCCTCGGGCGGTGAGGATGCCGGCGACGCGCGCGGGATCAAGACGCGCCACGTCCGACGGACCGACCTCGTCCATCACCAGAATGTAGGGCTCGCTCGGCTCCTGGGCGGTTTCGACGCCGCACAGTTGCGCCAATACACGCCGGCCGATATCACGCAGGTCGGCGGCGCGCTCGGCGAGCAAGGCGTCCTGCAACGATTCCTGCTGCCTGGCGGCCGCTTCGATCACACTCATCCACGCGGCTTCGGCGCTCTCGCCTTGCTTGAGGCGGGTGTCGACTTCGTCGGTGAGTTCCGGGTCGTCGAGCATTTCCTGGTGGGTGATGAAAATCTCGCGGATCGCCTTGGAAGGGTTGCGTTCGATCAGGCCCTGGATGTCGCGGCGCACTTCGCCCAGGGCACTGTGCAGGCGCTGGCGCTCAATAGCGGAGGACTCGCCGCGCAGGGGGTAATCGAACGTTTGCTGAACCTGGATATGCGCGGGGCCAATAGCGATGCCCGGTGCGGCGGCAATGGCCTGGACCTGGCTGCCGCTGGTCGGCGCATTGACAACCGGCTCGATATCCAGGGCTGCCGGTTGGACGCTGACCGTCGGTAGCGGCTCGACCTCTTCACCGAGGCCTTCCTCCACAGCGGCGAGCAACGCGGGCAGCGCATCGCCGGCAATCGTCGGCTCGGCGACAAACTCCAGCACCTGGCCACGCCGCGCGCCGAGGCTCAACAGCTTGCTCAGGCTTTTCACCGACACGACGCCGACCGGGCCGTCAACGATGCGCACGCGGATGTCGCCGTCAAAACTTTTCGCCAACTGCGCAAGGATCTTCGCCGGGCGTGCATGCAGGCCATGGGCGTTGGCCAGGGTGACGCGGGCGCTGGGCCAGTCCGGAGGCAGTTCGCCGCCAAGCACTTCGAGCACGGCCCGGCTGCTGGTGGCGCGGCCCAGTTCCTGGCCGCGACCTTCGATGAGCAAGGCGCACAGGCGCTCCAACAGCGCTTGGTGGGCTTCACCGAGGCTGGCCAGGCAGAACAGGCCATGGAGCGGCTGGCCGAGGTAACGCATGGGCTTGTCCGGGGTGACAAACGCCAAGCCCGGGCGCTTGACGGTCTGTTCACTGTGCAACCACCACAGGCCATCGCCCAGGGGCAGCGCGTCAACCTGCTGCAACACGGCGGCGAAACCATTGCTCACACAATCGGCCTGGCGCAACAGGCGTGCGCCGCGCCAGACCAACTCTTCGAAGTCGTCGGCGGACACACCCAGGCTGATCATCTGCGCATCCAGCGCCAGTTCCTGCGGTGCGCCTTGCAGCAGTTTCAGCAGGACTTCGGCGCTTCCGGCACGGCGCAATGCCTGGCCCAGGTCGGTTTCGCCAAGGGCACGGGTGAGCAGTTGCAACAGGCGCAGGTGTTCGTCAGATTTGGCGGCAATGCCAATGGCCAGGTACACGATCTGGCCGTCGCCCCAGTCCACCCCTTCGGGGAACTGCAGCAGGCGCACGCCGGTAGAGAACACCTGGTCGCGGGTTTCGGGGGTGCCGTGGGGGATGGCAATACCTTGGCCGAGAAAGGTCGAGCCCTGGGCTTCACGGGCCTGCAAGCCACTGAGATAACCCTCGGCGACCAGGCCATCAGCCACCAGTTTGTCAGCGAGCAGGTGCAAGGCAGCAGATTTATCCACAGCCACCTGGCCCATGGAAATCTGCTCTACAGTGAGCTCAAGCATGCCGTTCTCCTAGTTAGTGCGATGACCGCACTAGGTATTGTTTTAAACAAACAGTGTAATGGGTGTGCATCAATAGCTGACTGAGCAGTCAGTTGGCAGTAGCTACTCAGTCGCGAACGTCGTAAAAATACGCTGGCTGAAACGTTTAATCTAGAATTTATGGCAGATTACGCGTTAATTGCGCATCCTTGAACAACCACTCGGCACTTGAGCTGAGACATTAGTCGAGTGCTGGAATCGGTTACGATTGGACAAAATGTCGGGGCAAGCTCCAGAAAACAAGGAAATCCCGGTTTGAAACTCAGTGATATCGCCCGTCTGGCCGGTGTGTCCGTGACCACCGCCAGCTACGTCATCAACGGCAAGGCCGAACAGCAACGCATCAGCAACGCCACCGTCGAACGGGTGCGGGCTGTCGTCGAAGCCCATGGCTTTACTCCTAACCCACAGGCCGCCGGGCTGCGCAGTCGGCACACGCGCACCCTGGGTTTCATCCTGCCCGACCTGGAAAACCCCAGTTACGCACGCATCGCCAAGCTCCTGGAGCAAGGTGCACGGGCGCGGGGCTATCAGTTGCTGATCGCCAGCTCCGACGATGACGCCGACAGCGAACGCCAGTTGCTGCAACTGTTCCGCGCGCGGCGTTGTGATGCGCTGTTCGTCGCCAGTTGCCTGCCGGCCAGCGATGACAGTTATCGCGAGCTGCAAGCCAAGGGGTTGCCGGTGATTGCCATCGACCGGGTGATGGGTGCGGATCAGTTCTGTTCGGTGGTCAGCGACGACCGCCAGGCGTGCCAGCAATTGACCAGCAGCCTGCTGCAACCGTTGCCCAAGCAGATCGTGCTGATCGGCGCACGACCCGAGCTGAGCATCAGCCAGGAACGCGCCGCTGGTTTCCGTGAAGCCCTTGCCGGGTTCACCGGCGAGGTGATCGTCGAACACGCAGAAGCCTTCAGTCGCGATTGCGGCCGACAGCTGATGGAGCAACTTCTACAGCGACTGGGGCATTTGCCTGACGCGCTGGTGACCACGTCCTACGTGCTGCTGCAAGGCGTGTTCGACGCACTGCATGACTTCCCGCTCAAGTCGCGCCCGCTGCGCCTGGGAACCTTTGGTGATACCCAGTTGCTGGACTTCCTGCCGCTGCCGGTCAACGCCATGGCCCAGCAGCACCAACTGATCGCCGATACCGCCCTGCGCCTGGCCCTGGCGGCGATCGAAGAAGAACAGTATCAACCCGGCGTGCATGCCATCGGCCGGACGTTCAAGCAGCGTATTCACGAGGCTTGAGCGTGGAGCTGATCGACACCCATACGCACCTGGACTTCCCGGATTTCGACAGTGATCGCCGGGAAGTCCTCGCCCACAGCCGAGCATTGGGCGTGCGGCGCATGGTGGTGTTGGGGGTGTATCAGCAGAATTGGCAAAGAGTGTGGGACCTGGTGCAAGCGGACGAAGGTTTGTTCGCCGCCTTTGGCCTGCACCCGGTGTACCTCGACGATCATCGCCCAGCTGACCTGACGGCGTTGGGCGATTGGTTGATGCGCCTGCACGGCCATCGGCAACTGTGCGCCGTGGGGGAAATAGGCCTGGATTACTTCCTCGAACAACTGGACCGCGAACGCCAGCAAGGCCTGTTTGAAGCCCAACTCAAACTGGCCGTGGACGTCCAACTGCCGGCGCTGCTGCACGTGCGTCGCAGCCACGCCGCCGTGATCGCCACCCTCAAGCGCATCCGCCTGCCCCGCGGCGGCATCATCCACGCGTTTGCCGGCAGCCACGAAGAGGCTCGCGAGTACATCAAGCTCGGCTTCAAATTGGGGTTGGGCGGCGCCCCCACCTGGCCCCAGGCCTTGCGCATGCACAAGGTGCTGGCGCAACTGCCGCTGGACGCGGTGGTGCTGGAAACCGACTCACCCGATATGGCGCCGGCCATGTTCCCGGGCCAACGCAACAGCCCCGAACACCTGCCGGCCATCTGCACCGCCCTGGCCGAGCGCATGGGCATCAGCCCGCTATCGTTGGCTGAGGCGAGCACACGCAATGCGTGCCAGCTGTTCAATTGGTAAGACTGGCGCGACCACTTGCAGATCCAACGTGATCCGCTGCCGGTAACGGGCATAGCGCAGCGCCAGGAAATGCACCAGCAGCACCACCAGTGACACGTTGAACTGCCCGACTACTGTGATCAACCCCACCCATTCGGCGACCAGTGCCACGATCAGCACCATGCAGGTGAACACCGCCATGCTCGGCTGCACCAGCGCCCAATGCCCCAACAACTTGAACGCCCGCAATTGCCGAGGGCAACTCAACTGCAGGAATTGCTGGCAATACGGGCAATCGAACGGCTCTTCGATGGCGATGGCATTCAACTGCCAAGGCTTGAGTTCAAACCTGATATCACAATGGGCGCAATGCCCTTTGATGCCGACCGCAATGGTCATCGCCGTGCTCCCTGAACTTGAATTTGTCTGAAACAAATTCTCACCCATTCACCCAGCCAGAAAAGACACCCACGGAAATCAGGACAAGCGCTACACCGGCAAGCAATACGCCCTACCTACATTTCCTACACTCGAAACGCACCGATCAATTGCTTCAACTCAATCACCTGCATCGACAGCTGCCGGCTCGCCGCTTCGGTCTGGTGTGCGCCCTGGGCCGCATGCTCGCCGGCGCGGTTGATTTCGACGATGTTCTGGTCAATGTCGTGGGCGACGGCGGTCTGTTGCTCCACGGCGGCGGCAATCTGCTGGTTCTGGTCGACGATCATACCCACGGCGCCAAGAATATTTTCCAATGCCTGCTGGACCTTTTCCGACTGCCCGACCGTGCCACTGGCCATGGAATGGCTGGTGCCCATGGTTTTCACGGCGGCTGCCACACCGCTGTGCAGGCGGCTGATCATCTGTTCGATTTCTTCGGTGGAATGCTGAGTGCGCCGGGCCAGGGTGCGCACCTCGTCGGCCACCACTGCAAAACCACGTCCCTGTTCACCGGCCCGCGCGGCTTCGATGGCTGCATTGAGTGCCAGCAGGTTGGTTTGCTCGGCAATGCTTTTGATCACCTCCAGTACGCTGCTGATGGACTGGCTGTCAGTGGCCAACTGGTTGATCACCCGTACCGACTCATCGATCTCCGAGGCCAGCCGCGCGATGCTGCCCTGCTGGGATTGCACCAGGCCACGGCCGCTGACGGTTTCGTCGTTGACACTGTGGGCACTGCTGACTGCCGCCGCCGCGCTGCGCGCGACTTCCTGGGCAGTGGACGACATCTGGTTCATGGCCGTTGCCACCTGCTCGATCTGGCTACGCTGCCCGGACACCGCCTGGTTGCTTTGAGCCGAGATCGTTTCCACCTGGCCGGCCTGGAGCTCGACCTGGCTGACGGTGTGCCCGACGCGCTCGATCAGGTCGTGGATCTTCGCCACGGTGCCGTTGAACACCTGGCCCAGGTCGCCCAACTCATCGCGACTATGCGCAACAAAAGTGACGGTCATGTCGCCGGCCGCCACCTTGTCCATCATCGCCCCCAGACGCCGTAGCGTGGTGCGGGTGGACGCGTAGAAACCGGCGTACAAATAGAAGATCAGCAAGAAGACGGCGCTCAGGGCCGACACGAGCACCACCATGTGCGTGCGGTTTTGCGCCAGGCGTTGCTCCAACTGCTGTCCGAGGAACGCCAGGGTGGCGTCATCCAGCTGATAGGTCTGGGCCATCAACTGGCTGACGCCGTCGTAGAAGCCCTGCCAGGGTGCGTCGAGGGTTTCGGCCATCACCACCTGCTCTTCAAACAACTCGCTGCCATGCTTGAGGCTGGCGTTGCTGGCCGTGGCGAGGTTGTCGAGTGCCGCGTGGGCTGCGGTACTGGAGCCCAGGGCATCCTGCAACTTCAGGCCATATTCGGCCTGGAGTTTTTCCAGTTGCTGCAAAAGCTCGTCAAACCGTGTGCTTGACGAAGAATTGAGAAAACCCTGGCCCAGGGAATACGCGCCCATCGCCCGGCCTTCGCCCAGGGCCTGGGTGACTTGCGGGGTGACGCTGGTGATCAGCTCGCTGAGTTGGCGCAGGTCACTCTGGGCGTCTCGGCTGAGCCCGGATTGGCTGGCGACGATCTGGCTGAGCATCTGCGCCTTGTTGAGCAACTTGCCGATCAATGCACTTTTGCTCAGCAGCGACGTTTCCTGTTGCTGGGTCTTGAAGGCCGAAATCAACTCGTCGCGCTTGGCATTGAAAGCCGCAATCTGCTCGGGCTCGGTGGCCATAGCGTTGAGGCCTTGCAGGCGGTTGAGCACGCTTTGTTCCAGGGCGCTGATCTTGCCGTCAAGATCGCCGGCCTTGCCGGACTGGCCGAGGGTGGCGTTGATCTGTACCTGGTTGTTGAGGGTTTCCAGGTCGCGGCGCAGGGCCAGGCTGCTGCCAAGTAAATCGAGGCTTTGCAGTTCGACGCGAGTGCCCTGGAATTCACGCCATGAGTCACGCACCAAGTAATAGTTGGTTGCCAGCATCGGCAGCAGGAACAACACGCTGATCAGGCTGAACTTCATGCCGAAGCTCAGGCGATTCATCAAGGCGACGGCGGGATAGAGCAAGCTCTTCACAGGTGAACTCCCTTTCTTTTATTTTTATTGAGGTGCAGGGCGGCAGTTAGCCAGCATCTGTATAGCTCAATTTGAGAGGGAGTTTTGTAACTTAAGGTTAATGGTTGGTGGGGCTGCTTCGCAGCCCAGCGCGGGGCAAGCCCGCTCGCCACAAGCAAGCCCGCTCGCCACAGGCGAGACTGCTCACTACGGCGAGCCGGCTTCTACAGGGTCAGGGTAGGACGGTCCAGATGGCGAAGCCGGCGTACCACAGCACCGCTGCGCGTAGCAGCAGTTCCCAGAGTCGGTCCAGGCTGTTGATGCCATCGGGACCGACCGCAGGGGGTGGGATTTCGGCGGCGACCAGGCCGACTTTTTCCACCAGTTGGGCGGCGCTGATGTCCCAGCTCAGCAGTTCATGGAGCATCACACGGCTGACCGCAACGAAATTTCCGACCAGGGCAAAGCTGGCGGCCAGCAGGCGTACCGGCAGCCAATCGAACGCGTGGCGCAGTTGCCCGGCCCGCTCGGCTACCAAAGGGTTTTTGCTGTGTTCACTGGCCAGTGCGAGCAGCCGATAAGCCAGTGCGGCAACCGGGCCCAGCAGGAAGTACCAGAAAATCACCGCGAAAAAACTCTGGTAGGCCTGCCATAACAGATGACCCTGGACGCGTTCGAGCAATTGCTCGCCACTGTCGGCGCTCAGGCTCAGGTCACGTTCGGCCACATGCTCGGCGGCCTGCAGGTCACCCCGTCGCCAGGCATCGCGGAACGGACCAAGCCCGGCGAGCAAGTCACCACGACCCAGGCTGTAGATCACCACCAACAGGTGCACCGGTAGCGCCAGCAGCCCGTACGCCACCGGCTCCAGCACCAGCAGCAGCAGCGCCAGCAAGGCCACCGGCAACAACACCAGCAACGCCAGAATCAGCCAGGGCTGCTTGCCCATGCGCGGGCTCGATTCCAGATTGGCCAGTTCGCGCAACCAACCACCATCTCGCTGCAACCGCTGGCGCAGGGCCGAAAACTTCTCGATCCATACAGCCAGCACCAACACCAGGAAACTCATCGTGCGTGTCCTCCATCCTGCAGGGCGCTGCGAAAGCGCGTCCAATCAAAAGCGGGGCCGGGATCGGTCTTGCGTCCCGGAGCGATATCGCTGTGACCACAAATGCGCTCGGGGGTGATACCTGGGTAAGCCACCAGCAACTGGCGGGTCAGGTCGATCAGTGCGGCATATTGAGCGTCGGTGAACGGCAGATCATCCGTGCCCTCCAGCTCTATCCCCAGGGAAAAATCATTGCAGGTGTCCCGCCCCTCGAAATACGACACCCCGGCATGCCAGGCACGGTGGATGCAGGATACAAACTGCGTCACGGCGCCATCACGCTCAATCAGAAAATGCGCTGATACCCGTAGGTCGGCAATCCCTTCAAAGTAGGGATGTTCCGTGACATCCAGGCGGTTCTGGAAAAATTCCTGCACTTTGCCGGTGGCGAACTGCGCCGGTGGCAGGCTGATGTTATGCACCACCAACAATGAGATTTCGCCGGCGGGGCGCTCGTTGAAGTTGGGCGACGGGCAATGACGGATGCCCTGGCACCAACCGCTGGTGGGGTCCAACTGCATACAGGTTCCTTGAACGATACAAAGTGTGACCAGTATGCCGCGTTAGACCCTCCGGTTGCGATCACTTGCCGCGATTGAGTTGACGCAGCTTGTCCACCACAGCAGTCAGGGCGCGCTCGAACAGGGGCCCGTCTTCCAGCGTGTGCAGTGCACCACGCTTGAACGCCATTGCCAGTTGGCCCGCGCTCTTTTCCAACACCTTGAGCCCCGTGCGGCTGATGAACACATAAGTGTTGGCCGGCGCCATGATCGCTGTCAGCTTGCAGCGCAGCGTGCTGGCCTGGCCTTCCTGGAAGAGTACCCAGTCGCCCACCTTGAGTTGGAGAGCCTTGTACAGGTCAGGATCGTTACCCGGCAGCTCGGTGACCGGGTCGGGTGACGCCGTACTCAGCACAAATGGCTCACGCACCTCGATCAGCTCATCAACGCCTTCAGGTGCCTGGATATGCAACGCCTGCAAGCGCACAAAGAATTCTCGGGTGCTGAAGGGGTCAAACGCCGCGCTGGTCAAACCGTCGCGCAAGGCCTTGAGCAACCCCGGCAGTTGTTCCAGCAAACGTCGCCCGGCCTCGGTGTCCTGCTGCAGGCCGACGCTCCAGATCAACTCGTCCATGGTGCGCAGCCCAGCTTGCCATTGCACTGACTGCTCGCCGTGCTTGAGGCTCGCCAGCAGCAACACCTGGCTCCAGGCCTGTTGCAGGAACTGCACCACAGGACGCGGCAGGACCTTGCCCAACAGCCGTTTATTCAGCACATCAGCCACACGCTGGCGGGCGGCTTCAGTGCGCACACGCCCGGCTTCGGCATCGCGGGTGTGCTGTTCGAGCAAGTCGCTGCGCCGGCGTTCATCGGCGGCAAACGCGCTGAAC
The DNA here is from genome assembly GCF_019823005.1 of Pseudomonas sp. DR208. Classification (NCBI taxonomy): domain Bacteria; kingdom Pseudomonadati; phylum Pseudomonadota; class Gammaproteobacteria; order Pseudomonadales; family Pseudomonadaceae; genus Pseudomonas; species Pseudomonas sp. DR208. The sequence continues at coordinate 1,144,976 of NZ_CP081944.1, read as the reverse complement.
TCGGCGAGCAATTGAGAAAAAATCGCCGGATCTTCGACAAATTCGTTGAGCAGGCGCTGCACCACTTGCTCGATGCGCAGGTAGAGAGGGTCGCATGCCTGGCTATCACACGGGCTGCAGCTCATGGCGACGGTCGCGACTTCATTGAGCAGGCGCCGCGCCGGATGGCTGGCGCGACTGAAAAAACTCTTGTCCAGCAACGCCACTTTCAGCAGCGGGATCTGCAAGCGGCCGATCAGGGCCTTGAAGGCATCGGGCACGGTACGGTCATTGAGGATGAACTCAAACAGCAGCGCAACCAGATTGATCACGTCTTCGTCCGCGTCCTCCACCACCCGCGACTTACCACTCTTGACGCTGATACGGGTGAGCAATTGTTCAAGCTGGCTGTGCAGGTCGAAATCGTCCTCCGACTCAGGCTCCGGCACGTACTGCTGCAAATGGGAGAGCAGGCGCAGCAGGTCCTGGGTGGAAATGGGCAACGGCTCGGCGCTGGCCTCAAGCGTCGGCGCCACACTGCCACGCACCGCTGTCAGCAATGGCTGAAGCGCGGCGAAGGCTTCCTGGCCATTTTCGTCACCGGACCGGTCGGCGACTGGCGGAGTTGCTTCGCGCGGATGCTCGGGTGCCGCACGCCCATCGATGCGCCGTGACGGTACGGCCTTGAGTTCAGGTAAGACGCCGGTTGCGACCAGCAGTTGATTGGCTTCACCGTATAGCTGGTCGGCGTTACTGAGCACGTATTTTTCAAAGAGCTTGAGCATGACCAGTTTGACGCGGATCTCCACGCCCAGGCTGCGCCCCGCCCGCAGGAAAAACTCACACAGCAGCGCCGGCCCCAGCGGGTTCTCACGATCATCCAGACGGTTGCCCAGTAAAGCGCTCAAGCGTGCCGTAAGTTGCGCAAGAGCCAGGCCGTCACGGTGGCGCACCCGACCCAACATGGCTTCAAGCGCCACGGCTTTTTCCAGGTCGTCCCTGGTCGAACCCGGCACGCCGTCGTAGGAAACCACCGGCACCAGTTGCAGCTCGCCCCGCCCTGCCTGGCCCAGACTGGCAAAAGCGTCGAAAAGACGCTCCATGAACACACGTTCGAAATTCTTGCGCTTGAGGCGCAGATCACGCATGGCTTCAAAGAAAATATGGTGATCGAGGTTGTTGCGCGCCTTGTCGGCCATTTCGAACAGTGTGTCGTCGGCGTTATCGAACAGCTCCTGCAACCCTTGCTGCAACTGTTGCGCCGCCTTGTCGCGAACCTGCAGCAACACCACCGGCAGTCGGGCGAGCGGCGATGGCGTGGCATGCGCCTTCTTGATTGGCACCACCTTTCCGTCATTGTGCATCCTGGCCTCCTGAAACGGCGGTATTGGGCGAGACGTCAAAGCTATGACGCCAATTGCAAGGCGCGAGATTATCTTGCAAACAAGGGGGGTTGCGCCAGCACACTCTGTCATTTGGCGGTAAATGAGCAGGTCGCTGGGTTCAGACGCGCACTGCCCCTATAATCGGGGCACTTTGTCTGTGGAGCCTGTTATGCCGAATCTCCGTCTTGCCGACCTCACCGCCGAAATCGAAGCCAACGTGCGCCGCGCACTGCTGGAAGACATCGGCAGCGGCGACATCACTGCGCAGTTGATCCCGGCCGAACGGCTGGCCACGGCCACCATCATCACCCGCGATGCAGCAGTGATCGCCGGCACCGCCTGGGTAGATGCGGTGTTCCGCCAGCTGGACCCACGGGTAGCCGTGCATTGGCAGGTGGCCGATGGCGAACGCGTCAGCCCCAACCAGGTGCTGTTCCACCTTGAAGGCCCGGCGCGCTCACTGCTCAGCGGCGAACGCTGCGCACTGAATTTCCTGCAACTGCTGTCCGGCGTCGCCACGCGTGCCCAATTTCTGGCGGATTTTGTTTCCAGCACCCAGGTCAAGCTGCTGGATACCCGCAAAACCCTGCCGGGCCTGCGACTGGCGCAGAAATACGCAGTGACCTGCGGCGGCTGCCACAACCACCGCATTGGTTTGTATGACGCTTTTTTGATCAAGGAAAACCATATCGCGGCCAGCGGCGGCATTGCCCAGGCGATTGCGGCCGCACACCGGATCGCACCCGGCAAGCCGGTGGAAATCGAAGTCGAAAGCCTGGATGAACTGCGCGAAGCCCTGGCCGCAGGTGCGGACATCATCATGCTGGATGAATTGAGCCTGGAAGACATGCGTGAAGCCGTGCGCCTGAACGGCGGCCAGGCCAAGCTGGAAGCCAGCGGCGGGATCAATGAAGACACCCTGTTGCCCATCGCGGAGACAGGGGTGGACTACATCTCGATTGGCGCGATGACCAAGGATGTGAAGGCGGTGGATTTGTCGATGCGCCTGAGTATCTAGACCGTTGCAAGCGGTAGTGAGCGGGGGCAGCCCGCTCACTACACACTTCAGACTACAAGGTCATTCATCTCGCAGTATTCTTCCCATTCGACACCCAGCACTTCGGCCGCCTCTTTGTGCAAGGCCAGTCGTGCCGCTTCGAATTCTTCCGGTGTCGAGGTGTACTTGAGGGTCAGCTCCCAAGGCTGATAGCCCTGGCTCTCGGCTTCATCCTCGAATGCCCACTGGATCTGGTCGCGCTGATCATCGGCGCTCAGGTCCTTGATCTCTTCTTTAAGCTGCGGCGATTCCTCGAGGTATTTTTCGAGGGCTGCTTGATGCCGAACTTCCTGGGTCATTTCAGTCGTGGTCATGTTGTTCTCTTAGATCGAGGAATGGGGATGCATCTGGGTCATCAAGGTTGCGCAGATACAAAAGAGCAGGCTCAAATGCCGGCTCGTCTGGCCTTCAGAACCATTCTGGGATCATCTGAAAACGGTGTTGCCATGGTGCCTTTTTGCCCGAGACAGGAATCGAACCTGCGACCTTCGCGTTACGAGTGCGCTGCTCTACCGACTGAGCTACACGGGCGGTGGGCTAAAGCTAGCACTGCATTGGGAGTCCGGCAACTTGCGGCCTTCAGCGCGCAATCACGCCCTGGGCCCAGAAACGGGGTTGCAGCAGGTAGACATGAGTGCCCAGGTACTGCTGCTGGGCTTGCTTGATGTGAGGCACATCGCGAGCTGCGATAAAAACCAGCAGACCGACGGCCAGCACACTCAGCACTTTCCAGGCTGCCCAGGCCAGTGGCAACGCGGCGGTTCCCGGGGTTTTCCACACATGCAACGCCATCAGCCAGCCCACCACCAGCGCCAGCCAGACCTGGGAATTGGGCATCACCATCACGCCGTCGACCATGGACTGCACCAACGCCCCTACCAAGGCCGCAAACAGGCATAGCCGCAACAGATCAGCACGAGTGTTGGAAAGCGCTCGTTCACGCAACACGCTGAACGTCGCCCAGCCGCCTCGCCACGCCAGAGCCACCACGCACAAGGCCGATGGCACACCCCATTCACTCGCCCATTGCAGGATGGCCTGGTGTGGATGAGCGGCGATTTCATTGGCGATATCGGCAAAATGCATCGGTCCGAAGCCCAACCATGGACATTCCACGATCATATGCCAAGCCTGCCACCAGATCGGACCGCGGCCCGACAGGGAGGTGGTGAGGCGGTCACTGGCGCTCTTGGAGACCTCGACCCCCAGGTAATCCGCCACTACCGCAAACACCAGCCAGTACAGCAGCAGCCCGCCAAACATCGCGGCCAGTTGCCAACCCAGCCATCGTCGCCCCGAGGCGCCAAGTACCGCCAGCACACCTGCGGCCACACACATGCCAAGCCAGGTACCGCGCGTACCACCGGCGATCGCAATCATCCACCACACGCACAGCAACGCGAACACCGCCCCCTTGAGCGGACGCGAGATCACAGGGATCAACAAAGGAAGCGCCAACAGCGGCAGCGTGAACGTCTGAAACTGGCCGTAGAAGCGCTTGTTGGAAAAGCCGGACAGCAGCAGGTCAGGGTCCAGCGCACGTTCAGCGCTGATAAACACAAGTGTGCCTGCATACAGGTATTGAATCGACTTGATCAAACACAGCAGCACCACCACCATGACCAAGGCGCGATCCAAAGGCTCACCGCCCTGGCGACGCAGCAAGGCAAACGCCACGGCAATCGACCCGCAACTGACAAACAGCGCCATTTCGGCAAGTGCCCAGAGCGGCTGATGGGCCAGCATGGATGACACCAGGCCAAGCACGATAATCAGTATCAGGCCCAGAGCGGTTGGCCTGTCCAACAACTGGCCGACAGGGACGATGGACAACCCATACAGCACCGCACACGCCCCTATGGCAATCTGCATAGCCCGCTGCAAATCATGCCCACTGAAGGGTGCACATATTCCGACCACCAGCAGGCAAACCACTGTCACCAGGAAAACACTGCCACGCTGCTGTATAGATAAAGCCATCGGCCGCCTCAACTTCCCTGTGGATGGTTCAGCAACTATGCCCCGTCGGCGCCGCAGCCCTTGGCAACATATTTCGCTTCAGCGGTGGTACTGCATTTCCAACCGGTGGTGGCGTTGCGCGTCAGGCTGATGGTCTTGCCCAACACCGGCGCAGGGGCGTCGAGTATTTCGCAACTGATGGTGCCCGCGCCGGTAGCCACATCCCCTGTGACGTTGATCGTGCAATTGGCGGTGGGGCTAGTGCCGCCGATCAATGCCAAGGTCGGCACTGTGCCCTGGTTGAGGGTGTCTTCATACCCGGGCTTCAACGCGGTGATTTCAGCCAGGCCTGCAGTGAACTTGGCCTTGGCCTGGTGCGTGGTGTACATGGGCAGGCCAATGGTGGCCAAAATGCCGATGATTGCAACGACAATCAGCAGCTCGATCAGGGTAAAACCTTTTTGACGTCTCACATTCACTCTCCAGGATAGAACTCATGACAAGGCGCTTCCTGCGCCCCGTGTTGTGCAGCGGCGCCAGTGTACTCATCCGCAGGCCGTCAATCGCGCACAGGACGCACATTCTGACATTTTATCCGCCACCGTCCGCCTGTCCGAATCCGTCACCTGACTAAGCTATACATCTTCAACGACCTCTATGCGGAACGGTGACATGGACAACGCTTCAACGATCTACGCTTGGGAAGGCATCAACCGCAAAGGGCGCAGGGTGTCCGGGCACAGCACCGGGCACAACCCTGCCCTGGTCAAGGCTCAGCTGCGCCGACAAGGCATCAGCCCAGGGCTTGTACGCAAGCATTCTCCAGTTCTAGCGGGCCTCAAGCCATCTATCAAATCAGCGGATATCACCCAGCTCACGCGCCAACTGGCAACCTTGCTGAAGGCCGGGATTCCTCTGCTGCAAGCCCTCGACATCATCAGCGAAGGCTTTGACAACGCTACGCTGCGCGAGCTGCTACAGGGGTTGCAACAGTCAATCGCCGCTGGCACCAGCCTTGCCGACGCGTTGCGCAAGCATCCGCGCTGTTTCGATGAGCTGTATTGCAACCTGGTGGCGGCCGGCGAACAGGCCGGTGCCCTTGAAACCTTGCTGGAGCGCGTAGCGATTCATAGGGAAAAGAGCGAGCAGTTAAAGGCCAGGATCAAAAAAGCCATGACCTATCCGATCACCGTGCTGATAGTCGCCAGCCTGGTCACCGGCGTGCTGCTGGTCCACGTAGTGCCGCAGTTCCAAAGCCTGTTCGCCGGAGTCGACGGCAAACTGCCCGGCTTCACCTTGCAGGTGATCGCTTTGTCCGAGTTCATGCAGCGAGCCTGGTGGGGCGTGGCACTGGGCCTGCTTGCCGCGGGTTTTGGGTTGCGCCACGCCTACCATGCCTTACCGGCTTTCCAGCTGTGGCTGGATGCCGGTTTGTTGAAAGTGCCCGTGGCAGGCAAACTGCTGAGAAAATCGGCCGTGGCCCGCTACGCCCGCACGCTGTCCACTACCTTCGCCGCCGGTGTTCCGTTGGTGCAGGCCCTGGACTCGGTGGCCGGGGCCGCCGGTTCTGAGCCGTTCAGACAGGCAATCGAGCATATGCGACACGACGTATCCACTGGCATGCAACTGAATCAATCCATGGCCGTCAGCGGCCTGTTTCCCGGCATGGCCATCCAGATGACGGCCATCGGCGAAGAGTCGGGCACGCTTGACCGCATGCTGGAGAAGGTCGCCAACCAGTACGAGGCCGATGTGGACACCCTGGTCGATCACCTCACTAGCCTGATGGAGCCTCTGATCATGGTGATACTGGGGGGCATCGTCGGCGCGCTGGTGATTGCCATGTACCTGCCGGTATTCCAACTGGGGAGCGCATTTTGAGCCTGCTGCTGGGCGAGCATCCCTGGGCGTTTGTTGCGATAGCGTCGGTGCTGGGGCTGATCGTCGGCAGTTTTCTCAACGTGCTGGTGTGGCGCCTGCCGAAAATGCTCGAGCGGGAATGGCGCGCCCAGGCCAATGAAGTGCTGGGCTTGCCAGCAGAACCAGCCGGGCCGACCTACAACCTGATGCAGCCCAACTCCTGCTGCCCACACTGCAACCATCCCATACGCCCATGGGAAAATATCCCGCTGCTCAGCTACCTGTTCCTGCGCGGCCGCTGCGCGCATTGCCAAGGGGCGATCAGCATCCGCTACCCCCTCACGGAACTGGTGTGCAGCTTGATCTCGGCCTGGGTGGCCTGGCATTTCGGAGTTGGCTGGCAGGCAGGAATGGTGATGGTGCTGAGTTGGGGGTTGTTGGCGATGAGCCTGATCGACGCCGACCATCAACTGCTGCCGGATGTGCTGGTAATGCCGCTGCTGTGGCTGGGACTGATCGTCAACAGTCTCGGCCTGCTGACAACATTGGCCGACGCCCTGTGGGGCGCCGTGATTGGCTACATGAGCCTGTGGAGCGTGTTCTGGTTGTTCAAGCTGGCCACCGGCAAGGACGGCATGGGCCACGGCGACTTCAAGTTGCTGGCGCTGCTCGGCGCCTGGGGTGGCTGGCAGATCCTGCCGATGACGCTGTTGATGGCGTCACTGGTCGGGGTATTTGTCGGCTTGATCCTGATGCGCCTGCGCAACACCCTGGCGTCGGCACCGATGCCATTTGGACCGTATCTGGCGATTGCCGGCTGGATTGCATTGCTCTGGGGTGGTCAAATAAGCGACTTCTATTTGCAGTCTGTCGGTTTCAGATGACCACTCGTGTTGCAACACCCTGGATTCTTGGCCTTACCGGCGGCATCGGCAGCGGCAAAAGCGCGGCGGCCCAACACTTTATCGACCTGGGTATCGACTTGGTGGACGCCGATCACGCCGCCCGCTGGGTAGTAGAGCCTGGTCGGCCGGCATTGGAGCGCATCGCCGAGCACTTTGGTGCTGGCGTACTGCAGCCGGACGGCCAGCTGGACCGCGCCGCATTACGCAAGCTGATCTTTGAAGTACCCGAAGAGCGGCGCTGGCTCGAAGCCTTGCTGCACCCGTTGATTGGCGAGGAAATCCGCAGCCACCTGGCACGCGCAAAATCGCCTTACGCAATACTGGTGTCGCCGCTGCTGATCGAATCCGGCCAGTACAGCATGACCCAGCGCATCCTGGTGATCGACGTGCCGCAATCGCTGCAGATTCAGCGTACCCTGCAGCGCGACGGCATCAACGAGCAACAGGTGCAGGCGATCCTCAAGGCCCAATCCAGTCGCGAAGACCGCCTGAAACATGCCGATGATGTACTGGTCAATGACCAGGACCTTGCCTGGCTGTACAGCGAGGTCGAGCGACTGCACCACTTTTACCTTACTTTGCGTGGAGGCCGATCATGAGCCAACCCTTGACCGTCGACTGCCCGACCTGCGGCGCACCCGTGGAATGGAAAGCGACCAACCTCAACCGGCCGTTCTGCTCGGACCGCTGCAAACTCATCGACCTGGGCGCCTGGGCCGCTGAAGAACACAAGATTCCCGTAGCCCCGGATGCCGAAGACGAGCTGTTTTCCGAAGACCTGCCGCCGCGCCACTAAGGGCGCATGAAGGCGTATTCCTGCTGGTCGTCGAGGTTCTCTGCAAGGTATTGCAGCTCGTCGGCCAGGTCTTCGAAACTGCGCACACCCTTGCTCTGCTGCACCACTGCACTGAGCATGGCGCGCAAGGTCAGGCCTGGGTCAAAACCGATTTCCTGTGCCGCATCCTGGCTTCTGCGCAACTCCTGCCGAGCCCATTCGTACACACTCATGATCCGCGCTCCTGGAAAAATTTCGCAGAGCATGGGCCTGCTCGGCGGCGCGGGATTTGATCCAGGTCAACGCTGCGAATCGTCGTCCTTCCAGGGCGCCGAGAGGTAGCGCGTGCGGTTGAAGGTCTCCAGCCATTCGGGGCAAAACACCACCAGGGCACTGATGACCATGCCGTTGATAAAGGCCTCGGGGAAGATGATCAACCACAGGTAGCCGACGAAATCCTCCAGCCATTCCGGCATGGCGAAACGCCCGTCGAACCACAACAGCCCCAGCCCACACAGCAGGCACAAGAGCGCCGACAGGGCTGCCGCGAAAAAACCGGAACAGAAGATATACACGAAGGGATTGCGTGGTTGGGCACGCTCGACCAGCAGCGCGCAGGTTTCAGTGACCAGCACCGGTAGCCCGATAAGCAACAGGCCATTGACGCCCAGGGCAGCGAGATCCTGGCGCCCCAACAGCATCAAGCCCAACTGGGCGGCAAAACCGCCGACGATTGCCAGGGGCCAGTCCAGCAACAAGGTCACGGCCGTCATACCGATGAAGTGGTAAGACACGCCGGTATTAAAATCCCGCCGCACCAGCCACAGCATGAACAACGCGAACACCGTGCCGAACAGCAAATGCTGGCGGCGCCGGTCGGCGAACAACTCGACCCACGGCGAACGCAGGATCGCCCACAGTACCACCGGCGCGTACAGGAGCCAGCCGATGCTCATGGTTGTCGGCGCCAACATGGCGGCACTGATCACGGCGATACTCCCCGGGTCGAATAGAGTCGGATGATCAGTCTACACCGACGTTTCACAGGGGTACTTCCTGCGGTCATCGTTTGGGCGCTAAGCTGCTAGCTATGGATGACTCAGATTACTTGCGCCTGCTCACCGTAGCGGCCGAACAAGCCAACGCGTTCTTGTCCAATGCCCGCAAATGGGAGCGTGAGCGTTGGGTCTGCCAGCGCCTGCTGCAAGGCTTGAACGTGCCCTACCGTGCCGAAGAATTCCACGCCGCCGGGCAAGAGCCGCCGGACGTGCTGTTTCGCGACGCCAGCTTCGAGGTGTTTTTCGTGCTGGACGAGGGTCGCCGCCTGAATGACGAATGGCGCGATGAACTGCTGCGTCGGCGCAGTGCGTTTTCCCTGAGCCAACTGGTACGGCGCGAAGCCAAGCCGAGGCGCATCCCGGCCCACGAGTTTCTGCTGCGCCTGGCGCCCACGCTGCGCAAGAAGGCGCATAACTATAAAGAGCGCGGAATGGACCTGGGCGAGCTGGATATCGTCGCCTTCACCAGCCTCAAGCGCGAAGTGCTCGACCTAAACAGCCATTTTCCGCCGCCCACGGAATACCTGCGCCAGGGCTGGCGCTCGCTGTCGCTGGTGGGGCCGACCTTTGCACGGGTGCTGTTCGCTCACCCCGACGCACCGGATTTCTTGCGCAACAACCTGGGCCGCAGCATAGTGTTCGACGTAGGTATCAGCCTCTGAGCCCACCCGGACTGTAACGTGGCGCCCTTTTGCAACGTCTACCTGACGAGGCCTTTATGACCAGCCGCCTGAACCCCGATGACCAACAGCATGTCGAAGAGTACCTGCAACTCTCCCAGAACCGAGTCGAGCGCAAGCCTTTCCGGCCGTGGCTGCTCCTCGGCGTGGTGCTTGCCGTGGTAATCGGCCTCGGCTTGCTGAGTCGCCTTTTGAGTTACCTGACGCTATGAGCTGCCTGGCGCTCGCGGGGGTAACTGCTCCGATTTCTTTTAGCCTTGCGAGATATCCCCATGACCCATCGTATTATTATCGTCGGCGGCGGCGCCGGCGGCCTGGAGTTGGCTACCCGCCTGGGTAAGACCCTGGGCAAGCGCGGCACCGCCAGCATCACGCTGGTGGACGCCAACCTGACCCATATCTGGAAGCCACTGCTGCACGAAGTGGCGGCCGGCTCGCTGAACTCTTCGGAAGACGAACTCAATTATGTCGCCCAGGCCAAATGGAACCACTTCGAGTTCCAACTGGGGCGCATGAGCGGGCTTGATCGTGAACAGAAGAAGATCCAGCTGGCCGCCACCCTCGACGAAGAAGGCCGTGAACTGGTGCCCGCGCGCGTGCTGGGCTATGACAGCCTGGTGATTGCGGTCGGCAGCACCACCAACGACTTCGGCACCGAAGGTGCGGCGCAGCACTGCCTGTTCCTCGACACCCGCAAGCAGGCCGAACGTTTCCACCAGCAGCTGCTCAACCACTACCTGCGCGCCCATGCCGGGCAGACTGACGTGGTGGAAAAAATCAGCGTCGCCATCGTCGGCGCCGGTGCCACCGGGGTCGAGCTGGCCGCCGAACTGCATAACGCCGCCCATGAGCTGGCGGCCTATGGCCTGGACCGTATCAAGCCGGAAAACATGCACATCACCCTGATCGAAGCCGGCCCACGAGTACTGCCGGCCCTGCCGGAGCGTATTGGCGGGCCTGTGCATAAAACCCTGGAAAAGCTTGGGGTGACGGTACTGACCAACTCGGCGGTCAGCGAAGTGACGGCCGATGCGCTGATCACCAGCAGTGGCCAAGTGATCCCGGCCAGCCTCAAGGTATGGGCTGCCGGCATTCGCGCGCCGGGTTTCCTCAAGGACATCGATGGCCTGGAAACCAACCGCATCAATCAATTGCAGGTTTTGCCAACGCTGCAAACCACCCGCGACGAGAACATCTTCGCCTTCGGCGACTGCGCCGCCTGCCCGCAACCGGGCACCGACCGCAACGTGCCGCCACGGGCCCAGGCGGCTCATCAGCAGGCCTCGTTGCTGGCCAGGTCGCTGAAGCTGCGTATCGAGGGCAAGGACCTGCCTTCCTACAAATATACCGACTACGGCTCGTTGATCTCGCTGTCGCGGTTCTCGGCGGTCGGTAACTTGATGGGCAACCTCACCGGCAGCGTGATGCTGGAAGGCTGGCTGGCGCGGATGTTCTATGTGTCGCTGTATCGCATGCACCAGATGGCGCTGTATGGGTTCTTCCGTACGGCAATGCTGATGCTGGGGAGCAAGATTGGGCGTGGCACCGAGCCGCGACTCAAACTTCACTGACAACTCGGCCCCTGAGGGCACTCAATAAATGTGAGAGGGGGCTTGCCCCCGATTGCGGTGAAGCAGTCATTGATTTGTCGACTGACACACTGCCATCGGGGGCAAGCCCCCTCTCACATTTGATTTTCACCGGACTTGAGTTTTGCACGCACAAAAAAAATCCCCGTATCTTTCGATACGAGGATTTTTAATATGGTCGGGGTAAGGGGATTCGAACTCCTGACATCCTGCTCCCAAAGCAGGCGCGCTACCGGACTGCGCTATACCCCGGTAAAAAAAAGGCGACCTCTCAGTCGCCTTCTTCGATCAGTGCTTTTGGCCTCTGATCTTAAGATTCGATTCCAGCGCTAACTGGTCTCAAAAATGGTGGGTCGTGTGGGATTCGAACCTACGACCAATTGGTTAAAAGCCAACTGCTCTACCAACTGAGCTAACGACCCAAATATGGTCGGGGTAGGGGGATTCGAACTCCCGACATCCTGCTCCCAAAGCAGGCGCGCTACCGGACTGCGCTATACCCCGATATTGAAATTGGCTCCGTGACCAGGACTCGAACCTGGGACCCAATGATTAACAGTCATTTGCTCTACCGACTGAGCTATCACGGAACTACATATTTCAAAGTACTACGTTGCTGCTTACTACCTTCTCTTCGACTTGCCCGTATCGCTACGTTCATGTCTCTGAGGCGCGCTATTCTACAATCTTAAAAACCCCTGTCAACCCCTTAAATTGCTTTTAAGACAATGATTTGCGCTTGTTTCTGATTTCTTCTTGGGGAGAAGAAACCCGTGGGCTGACGTTGCTGCGGGGCGCACTTTACAAGCCTTTGCCTTACAGTTCAACGCCCTATCGAAAAAAAAGGCCCCGCAATGCGGGGCCTTCCATTTTTGCTTTGCCCTTTGGGCTTAGTGGAAGACGATCTCGTCGTTTTCCACGGTCGCCTCGACGCTGGTGCCCGGCATGAAGCTGCCCGATAGGATCAACTGGGCCAGCGGGTTCTCGATCCAGCGCTGGATCGCACGCTTCAAAGGCCGTGCGCCATACACCGGGTCGTAACCCACCGCGATCAGCTTGTCCAACGCCTCCTGGCTCAGGTCCAGGGACAGCTCGCGCTCTGCCAGACGGCCGCGCAGACGACCCAGCTGGATCTCGGTAATGCCCGCGATCTGATCCCGCGCCAGAGGCTCGAAGATCACCACTTCGTCGACCCGGTTGATGAATTCCGGGCGGAAGTGCGAAGTCAGCGCATCCATCACCGCCGCACGTTGCGCTTCACGATCACCCACCAGCTCCTGGATCTGCGCCGAGCCCAGGTTGGAGGTCATCACGATCACCGTATTACGGAAATCCACGGTACGCCCGTGACTGTCGGTCAGGCGGCCGTCTTCCAGCACTTGCAGCAGGATGTTGAACACATCCGGATGCGCCTTCTCGACCTCATCCAGCAGGATCACCGAGTAAGGCTTACGCCGCACGGCTTCGGTCAGGTAACCGCCCTCCTCGTAGCCCACGTAGCCTGGTGGCGCACCGATCAAGCGAGCCACCGAGTGTTTCTCCATGAATTCGGACATATCGATCCGCACCATGGCCTCTTCGGTATCAAAGAGGAACTCGGCCAAGGCCTTGCACAGCTCGGTCTTACCCACGCCGGTCGGGCCGAGGAACATGAACGAGCCACTCGGACGGTTCGGGTCGGACAACCCGGCCCGCGAACGCCGTACCGCGTTGGACACCGCCACCACGGCCTCTTCCTGGCCGATCACGCGTTGGTGCAACAGGCTTTCCATCTTCAGCAGCTTGTCGCGCTCGCCTTCGAGCATTTTCGACACGGGAATCCCGGTCCACTTCGAGACGACTTCGGCAATTTCTTCCTCGGTCACCTTGCTGCGCAGCAGTTGGTTCTCAGGCTTGCCGTGCTGGTCGACCATCTGCAGGCTGCGCTCCAGATCCGGGATCACCCCGTACTGCAACTCGGCCATGCGGTTCAGGTCACCTTTACGGCGTGCCGCTTCCAGTTCCTGGCGCGACTGCTCGATCTTTTGCTGGATCTGCGCAGAGCCCTGCACTTCGGCTTTTTCCGAGGTCCAGATTTCTTCCAGGTCCGAATACTCGCGTTCCAGGCGGACGATTTCCTCCTGGAGTTTTTCCAGGCGTTTCTTCGCCGCGTCGTCTTCTTCTTTCTTCAGGGCCTGGGACTCAACTTTCAGTTGAATCAGGCGTCGATCCAGGCGATCGAGCACTTCCGGCTTGGAGTCGATCTCCATGCGGATGCGGCTGGCCGCTTCGTCGATCAGGTCAATGGCCTTGTCGGGCAACTGACGGTCGGTGATATAGCGATGGCTCAACTTGGCCGCCGCAATAATCGCACCGTCGGTGATCGCCACCTTGTGGTGGACCTCATAACGCTCTTTCAGGCCGCGCAGGATTGCGATGGTGTCTTCTTCGCTCGGCTCTTCCACCAGTACTTTCTGGAAACGACGCTCAAGGGCCGCGTCCTTTTCTATGTACTGGCGATATTCGTTGAGCGTGGTAGCACCGACGCAGTGCAACTCACCCCGCGCCAGGGCCGGCTTGAGCATGTTGCCGGCATCCATGGAGCCCTCGCCTTTACCGGCGCCGACCATGGTGTGCAGTTCGTCGATAAACAGAATGATCTGCCCTTCCTGCTTCGACAACTCATTAAGCAGGGATTTAAGGCGCTCCTCGAACTCGCCACGGAACTTGGCACCGGCGATCAAAGACCCCATGTCCAGGGACAGCAGGCGCTTGCCTTTAAGGCCATCCGGCACTTCACCATTGATGATGCGCTGGGCCAAACCTTCGGCAATCGCGGTTTTACCCACGCCGGGTTCACCGATGAGCACCGGGTTGTTCTTGGTGCGACGCTGCAGGACCTGGATGGTGCGACGGATTTCATCGTCACGGCCGATCACCGGATCAAGCTTGCCCTCTTCGGCGCGCTTGGTCAGGTCGACGGTGTATTTATCCAGGGCCTGGCGCGACTCCTCATGGTTGGGGTCGTTGACCGCATCACCGCCACGCAGGTTGTTGATAGCGTTTTCCAGGGCTTTCTTGCTCACACCCTGGCCCAGCAACAACTTGCCGAGCTTGCTGTTCTCGTCCATGGCGGCGAGCAGCACCAGTTCGCTGGAGATGAACTGGTCACCCTTCTGCTGGGCCAGACGGTCCGCCTGGTTGAGCAGGCGCGCCAGGTCCTGGGACATGTTCACGTCGCCAGTCGGGTTTTGGATTTTCGGCAGTTGGTCGAGCTCTTTGCTCAACTCCTTGCGCAGGCTGTTGACGTCAAAGCCCACCTGCATCAGCAAGGGCTTGATAGAACCACCTTGCTGTTCCAGGAGCGCCTGCATCAAGTGCGCAGGCTCGATGGCCGGGTGGTCGAGGCCCACCGCCAAGGATTGAGAGTCAGACAGTGCCAACTGCAATTTGCTGGTTAAACGATCAATACGCATTAGTCACCTTCCTTTTGAGCAGGCCGGAGCTATAAAACATCCTGAATGAAGAAACCTGCCAGATACCCTTATAGATGGGGTGGATTCTGGAAGATTCAAGCGAGCGACGGCGGATATGGACCGGGTTTGACCCAGATCAAAGGAGTCTAGCGTTCAAGCCAGACAAGGGAGGCAAAACGTCCGGTGCGAGGGCTACGCCGGTAGGAAAAGAAGCGTGGGTCGGTCACGGTGCAGTACCCGCCACCATAGACAGCAGTAACGCCGCGCGCAGCGAGGCGCAGGCGCGCGAGCTTATAGATGTCGGCCATGAACTTGCCTGGGTTGTGGCTGGGCACGAACGCTTCGGCAGTGATCGGCAACGGCTGCATGAAGGCTTCGCGTACTTCCGGGCCGACTTCGAAGGCTTGTGGGCCAATCGCCGGGCCAAGCCACACCAGTACGTCTTCAGGTTCGGCGCCGAGGCTTTCGAAAGCCGCTTCCAATACCCCTGCCGCCAGGCCACGCCAGCCAGCATGGGCCGCAGCCACGCGGGTGCCGGCGCGGTTGCAGAACAATGCGGGCAGACAGTCAGCGGTCATTGAGGTGCAGGCGATGCCAGGGGTGCTGGTCCAACTGCCATCGGCTTCGGCAATGCGTGACGGGTCAGCCTCGACCACGCTTATCCCGTGGACTTGGCGCAACCAGGCAGGCTGAATATTAAATGCGTCGGTAAGACGGCGGCGGTTTTCGAGGACCGCTTCGAGGTTATCCTCAACATGATCGCCCAAGTTGAGACTGTCGAACGGCGCCAGACTGACGCCGCCCGCTCGAGTGGTGACGCAGGCTTTCACCTGAGCCGGCGCGGGCCAGTCAGGTATCAGCCAGTCACTCATCCGACAAACGCCTCGCGATCCTGCTTGAGCAGCGTCAACAACCAGACCAAATCGTCAGGCAGAGGTGATTCCCAGCTCATCCGCTTACCGCTCGTCGGATGATCCAATTCCAGGAAACGTGCATGCAACGCCTGGCGCGGGAAGTTTTTCAGCGATTCAACCATGGTCTGGCTCGCCGCCGGTGGAATGCGGAAGCGCCCCCCGTAGGCCGGATCACCGACCAACGGGAAGTTGATGTGTGCCATGTGCACGCGAATCTGGTGGGTACGGCCGGTTTCCAGCTTGACCCGCACGTGGGTGTGGGAGCGGAAACGTTCGAGTACTCGGTAATGGCTGACGGCCTGCTTGCCACCTTCCATCACCGCCATACGCTGGCGTTGCTGGCCGTGACGACCGATCGGGGCGTTGATCTTGCCGCCGGCTACTACCACCCCAATCACGATGCATTCGTAGATCCGGCTGACGCTGCGGCTCTGCAACTGTGTAACCAGCTGCGTCTGCGCTTGAATGGTCTTGGCCACCACCATCAGACCGGTGGTGTCCTTGTCCAGGCGGTGCACGATGCCGCAGCGTGGCACATTGATGATGTCCGGCACATGGTGCAA
Organism: Pseudomonas sp. DR208; assembly: GCF_019823005.1. NCBI lineage: Bacteria > Pseudomonadati > Pseudomonadota > Gammaproteobacteria > Pseudomonadales > Pseudomonadaceae > Pseudomonas > Pseudomonas sp. DR208. The sequence continues at coordinate 1,128,797 of NZ_CP081944.1, read as the reverse complement.
CAAGGCATTGAGCAGGGTGCCATCAGCGTGCCCGGCTGCCGGGTGAACCACCAGGCCTGCGGGTTTGTTGATGACCAGGATGTCGTCGTCTTCGTAGACGATATCCAGCTCGATGTCCTGGGCGACCCATTCTCCCTGGGCTTCCTGCTCGGCAGTCAGCTCAAGAATCGCACCGCCATGGACTATGTCTCGCGGGCGGATAACCGCTCCATCCACAGTCAGGCGGCCGTCTTTGATCCAGGCGGAAAGGCGCGAGCGCGAGTGCTCAGCGAATAATTGTGCGGCGACTTGATCGAGGCGTTGGCCGCCCAATTCGGACGGCACCTCTGCGCGAAGTTCAATTTTATCGGACATGCTCAGACTAGGCGTGGCACAGCCTTTGGTTTCGGCTGCGCGCTTGTGGTTAAATACGGCGTCTTTTGCCCCGAGGCTTTCAACGGGGCGCTCATCATAACAGGACGGCCCCGCCCAAGACAGCGGCCGTCATAGGGACGCAAGCCGCCATGCAAGTGAAACACCTGCTGCTGATCGCCATCCTCGCCATGACTGCTGCTTGCTCGTCAACAAAGGAAGTCGTCGACGAAAACCTGAGCGAAGTCGAGTTGTACCAACTGGCTCAGAAAGACTTGGACAATAATAGCTACACCAGCGCCACAGCGAAGCTGAAGGCCTTGGAGTCGCGCTATCCGTTCGGGCGCTATGCCGACCAGGCCCAGCTCGAGCTGATCTACGCCAACTACAAGAACGCCGAGCCGGAAGCCGCCAAGTCCGCCGCCGAGCGTTTTATCCGCCTGCACCCGCAGCACCCGAACGTCGACTACGCCTACTACATGAAGGGCCTGACCTCGTTCGACCAGGACGTTGGCCTGCTGGCGCGCTTTCTGCCGCTGGACATGACCAAGCGTGACCCGGGCGCGGCCCGCGATTCCTACAACGAGTTCGCCCAGCTGACCAGCCGCTACCCCAACAGCCGCTACGCGCCGGACGCCAAGCAGCGCATGATCTACCTGCGCAACCTGCTGGCTTCCTACGAGATCCATGTGGCCCACTACTACCTGACCCGTCAGGCATACGTGGCCGCCGCTAACCGTGGCCGCTACGTTGTGGAAAACTTCCAGGAAACCCCTTCCGTAGGTGACGGCCTTGCCGTGATGACCGAGGCTTACCAGCGCCTGCACCTGGACGAACTGGCCAGCACCAGCCTGGAAACCCTGAAGCTCAACTACCCGGACCACCCAAGCCTGAAAGACGGCCAGTTCGTGCCTCAGGTGGCCGAAGCGGACAACCGCTCGTGGCTGAGCAAGTACACCCTGGGCCTGATCGAATCCCGCCCACCGCTGCCGCCGGGCGAAACCCGTGCAAACCAGGACGTGATCAAGCAGTACCAGGACGCCAAGGACGCAATTCCTTCGGAGCTCAAGCCCCACGACGAGAACGGCGACGTGATCGAAGAGGAAGAACCGCAGGCCCTGGGCAATAACCAGGACCGCTCGTGGTTCAGCTACATGACCTTTGGTGTGTTCGACTGACTGCACCCGGCGTCATCAAGAAGGAGCCTTGCGAGGCTCCTTTTTTGTGGGTGGTATTATTGCGCTGTGCGCCTGGCACGTCCTTGGCTAAACTGGCGCATTCCTTGTCGAGAAACTGCCCATCATGCTTCGTCTACTGTTCTGGATTGCCGTCATTGCCGCCGCAGTATGGTTCTGGCGCAAGTTCAAAAGCCCGGCCGCCAGGCCGCAGCGTGCCAGCGAGCCCGACGCGGCCCTGATGGTGCGCTGCGCCCACTGCGGCGTGCATTTGCCGCAGGATCGCGCCTTGAGCTCACGCCAGGAGTGGTATTGCACCCAGGCGCACCTGGAGCAAGGGCCGAAATCTATCCAGCGTTGATCCGACCTTCCGGCGCATAAGGCGCAGGGTCGATGATCGGCGCACGTGCCAGTAGCAGGTCAGCAAACAATTGGCAGGACGCCGGCGCAAGCACCAGGCCGTTGCGGTAATGCCCGCAGTTGAGCCAGAGGCCATTGAAGCCCGGCACCCGGCCTATATAGGGAATGCCTTCCGGCGAACCGGGGCGCAGCCCGGCCCAATGTCCGGCCACCTCGGCGTCCGCCAGGGCGGGGATCAACTCCACCGCTGACGCTTTGAGGCTTTCCAGCGCGGTCAGGGTGGGGGTCTTGTCGAAGCCTTCATGTTCCAGGGTACTGCCGATCAGAATGTGCCCGTCCCGCCGAGGAATCGCATAGCGGCCCTTGGCCAAGACCATGCACGACAGGAAGTCCGAGGCGCATTTGTACAGAATCATCTGGCCTTTGACCGGTTCGACCGGCAGCGACAGGCCCAACGTGCCGAGCAACTCACCGCTCCAGGCGCCAGCGGCCAATACGACCTGATCGCCGAAGATCGACCCATCAGCTGTGTTCACGCCCACGACATTACCCGCATCCAGGACAAAACCAGTCACTTCGCACTGTTCATGAATGGTCACGCCAGGCAGCGCCAGCAACGCAGCCTTGAGGGATTTGACCAGGCGCGGGTTGCGTACATTGGCGACATCAGTCATGTAGATCGCCTGGGAGTAGCCGCCACCCAAGACCGGAACGGCGTCATGAGCGGCCGACACGTCCACTTTGCTCAAGGGTCGGCCTTCACGCGCGGCCCAAGCCAGCGCTTCGGCTTCGTCATCCAGGTCCAGCCAGTACAGCCCAGTGGTGTGAACCTCCGGGTCAACGCCCGTCGCAGCAAACAGACGCTGCGCCAGCTGTGGATAAAAATCCTGGGACCAATGGGCCAGGGCCGTGACCGCCGGGCTGTAGCGCCACGGATACAGGGGCGAGACGATGCCGCCGCCCGCCCAGGAAGACTCCTGGCCCAACCCTGCGCGCTCCAGCAGCACCACCGACTGCCCCTGCGTGGCGAGGTTGAACGCCGTCAACAAGCCGATGACTCCGCCACCGACAATCACTACCTGCTGTTGCTCTGCCATCATTTGATCCAGCCGATAAATAGGAACAAGCGCACCCGGCGCCCAATCATCGAGCACCCTCATCATTGCCCCCAGCACAGCTTGCGCGACATCTCCGGTGCAGCGCCCGGATTGGTTCGCGTGCCCGTGCCGGTCAGGCCGAAGTCACCGCAAGGATCGCCAGCCATCACCGAGTCGGTGACCGGCGTGGCCACCAGTTGGAAGTCCTGAGGGTTCAATGCAGCGGTGATTCTATAGTGATCATTGCCTGCACTGACGCCGCCTGCATCAATAAAACTGCCGTTCCTCGCATAAAAACGCTCCAGGTGCTGGGCTTGCTCGGTCAACAGCGCGACGATTTCAGCGCGATAGACTTTTTTCAGATAGCCGGTGTATCCGGGGTAAGCAATCCCGGCCAGAACCGCAATGATCATCACGGCAATCAGTAACTCGATCAGGGTAAAACCCTGGCTGTCCATGCCCATTCCACTACTCCTTATTGAAGTTGTCGCCATGCCACTCGCCGAAACCGCGAGCCCCCCTCCTCTTCTACCCGCGCATAGGTACTCTCCAGTACCGTGCGCAATTGCCCGTGCAGCCCGACTGCCGTCACTCGATACACCGCTGCAGGGATTTGCGCTGGCAAATGCGCGAGCCCTACCGCAGGCCCGAGGGATTGAACCCCGTATAAGCCGCCTTTCAGTGCCACCCAACTGATGCCTGAAACAGGGTCCACTCCAGGCCCGACCACCGAAAATGCCGCCTCCGGCGGTGCACAGTCGACGATCGATTGACATAACGGCAACGCTGCAAATGAACGCTGTATGGCAGATTCCCCGCGTCTCAGGCCACTCTCGGCACTTTGCAGCGACTGATTACGGTGCCAGAAACTACCGGCAATCTTTTGCTGAGTGAGCGCAGCCTGCATCGAGGACAAGCCGATCAGCGATAACAGCAGCAGCAACACCAGGCTGACCAGCAGCACCATGCCTGCCTGTCGTAGACGAAAACCTTCTGCAAGTGTCATGGCAGCCCTACCCCAGCCGGTTCCGCAGCGCCGCCACGACGGCGTAGGTCTGGTCTTTCACCCGGGCAGTCGGGTCTTGCAGCGTCATCACAATGCGCACGCTGCGTATCAAGGATTCGTCGGCGGGGCCGGCGTCGTAGCGCACCACCTCCGTTGACGCAGGCTTGGCGGACACACCAAAACTGATATCGAACGCCTTCACGTTATCCACCAATACCGCCTTGGCGGGTGATGCAGGCGTACTGAATTTCAACTGCCCTGCTTCGAAGGTGTAGGTAACTTGGCGTAACGCAAAACGGATTTGCCCGGGTGCCGATGCCGGGGCGCTTCCAGCGTAGGCCTGGGCGCTGCCAGTGCAATCGGACAACACAGTCCAGTCAGGCGTGCCGCTCGCAACGGCGACATCCGCGGTCACCAGCGTCAGCGAGGTTGATCCACCTCCGACACGCCAAGCGACAGGCCGGTCAAAAGCGGGCGGGGCGTTGTCGATAAACGCTGTCGCCAGACAGCCGAACATGCCCGCCTGACGGATATCCTGGAGCAGCTTGCCCAGCACAAACCGCGCATCATCCTGCATCAACAAAGCGGCCTGCTGGCTGGCGTTGGTGGCCCTGGTGTTGATTGCCACCTGGCTGGCCCAGAGCACCAATACCAACCCCATCGCCAAGGCCAGCAGCAACTCCATCAGGCTGAAACCTCGAACAAGACACCTCATTGCGTCACTCCCGCTTTATCGCGGATGCGACTAGTCAGGGTGAAGGTTTCCCGGGCGCCCGGCCTGCCAGTACCTCGACTGTCATCCCAACTGATGCTGACCGTCACCTCGTCGCTACCGATCGACACCGAGCCTTTGGCGCTCTCCCCGGCAAAACCGCGAATGTTGGCCTCGAAATCATGCAAGTCCAGGTCGCGCACACTGGCGGTAACGTTGCTGGTCAAGGCACGCTCGGTACGCCCCCACGTGTAGTCGGCACCGGAATTGGCACGGATCCGGTCGAGCATGTCGTAGGCAATGAAACTGGCCTGGCTGATCATCCTGGAACTGTCGGTGTACTTGAGCGCATTGAGCTGGATCACCGCCGCGCCAAGCAGGCCGATGGTGAGAATCGACACTGCGACCAGCACTTCGATCAGTGTCGTACCGGCTTGGTCGCGGGATAAGGCATTGGGCAAAAAGGGGTTCGTACAGGCAAGCATTACCGTCGTCATCCGTGTCGAGGTCCAAAAAAAGAGCAGTTAAAACCTGCTGTGCGGCCCAAGACTAGCGCCGGTTTTTCACCTGCGCTGCAACCGGAACAAAGGGAAATACTTTGGACATGAAGGCCATCATCCGCCCCCCAGACGGGACGCTATACCTAGGACTGCACCCAAATCCACGGAGGGATGGCCCATGCAACAACGAGGTTTCACCTTGATCGAACTGCTGCTCGGGCTGATCGTGAGCGGCATCCTGGCCAACATGGCGCTGCCCAGCTTCAAGAGCCTGCTGGAATCACAGCAGCGGCAGAGCGCGGCACATGCCTTGGCGCAAGGCCTGCGATATGCACGCACCGAAGCCATCGCACGCAACCGGGCGGTGGTTATTTACGCATTGAAGGACAATTGGGGCCTGGGGTGGCGGGTCATCGTGGACATCAGCGGGCGCGGCCCCCAGGACGATGACAACCCGGTGCTGCTGGAGCGCCAGGCCAGTGGGCAAGTGCTGATCGTGGGCAATGGGCCGCTCAAGACCCAGGTGCGCTTCAGCGGGCTGGGTGAACCCATCTTTTCAGGAGGAGGCTTCCGTGCCGGCACCGTGCATGTGTGTGCCACGGACCAGGCGCAGAGCCTGCACCAGGTAGTGCTGGCGCCCAGCGGGCGTATCAGCCTGCGCAGCGAGCGTGCCGAGCAGGCATTGTGCCGGAGTTGATCCGGCACACCGGGTCGTCACAGCAGCGAGCGAACCCGCAGCTCCTTGGGCATGGAGAACGTAATGTTTTCTTCGCGGCCAGCCAGTTCATCGGCACCGGTGGCGCCCCAGGCGTGCAACTGCTGGATAACGCCGCGCACCAGCACTTCCGGAGCGGAAGCACCCGCCGTGATGCCAATGCGCTCGACGCCATCGAACCAACTGCGCTGCATATCTTCGGCACCGTCGATCAGGTACGCCGGTGTTGCCATGCGCTCAGCCAACTCACGCAGGCGGTTGGAGTTGGAACTGTTGGGGCTGCCGACGACCAGGACCACATCACATTCGTCTGCCAGTTGCTTGACCGCGTCCTGGCGGTTCTGGGTGGCGTAGCAGATGTCGTCCTTGCGCGGGCCGCCAATGGCCGGGAAGCGACTGCGCAGCGCGTCGATCACGCGACTGGTGTCGTCCATGGACAGGGTGGTCTGGGTCACGAATGCCAGGCGCTCGGGGTTCTGTACCTGCAGGTTGGCGACATCCTTTTCGTCTTCCACCAGATAAATGGAGCCGCCATTGCTGGCATCGTACTGCCCCATGGTGCCTTCGACTTCCGGGTGGCCGGCATGGCCGATCAGGATGCACTCGCGCCCGTCACGGCTATAGCGCGCGACTTCGATGTGCACCTTGGTGACCAGTGGGCAGGTAGCATCGAAGACTTTCAGGCCGCGGCCTGCCGCTTCGGTACGCACCGCCTGGGAAACACCGTGGGCGCTGAAGATGACGATCACATCGTCTGGCACCTGGTCGAGCTCTTCGACAAAGATGGCGCCACGTGCACGCAGGTCTTCGACCACGAATTTGTTGTGGACGACTTCATGACGCACGTAAATCGGCGGCCCGAAGACTTCCAGGGCGCGGTTGACGATTTCGATCGCCCGGTCCACACCGGCGCAGAAGCCACGGGGGTTGGCGAGTTTGATTTGCATGCTGTGCCTCGTGTCTTGCCCTGTAGGAGCGAGCTTGCTCGCGAAGAGCGTTAACGGCGTCGCGTCCATTCTGGATAAACGCAGCGCCTTCGGGTCTTTCGCGAGCAAGCTCGCTCCTACAGTAGGCCAGAGTCGTCAGTTAGAGCGCTTTAACGTCGATGATTTCAACGTCAAAGGTCAAGGTTTTACCGGCCAACGGATGGTTGAAGTCGATGGTCACTTGCGCGTCATCAAAAGCTTTCACCACACCCGGCAGTTCGGTATTGGCCGCATCGTTGAAAATCACCAGCAGGCCTTCCGACAGGTCCATGTTCTGGAACTGCGAACGCGGGATGATCTGCACGTTTTGCGGATTGGGCTGGCCAAAGGCGTTTTCCGGCTGGATCTGCAGGGTGCGCTTGTCGCCGGCCTTGAAGCCGAACAGGGCCGCTTCGAAACCCGGCAGCAGGTTGCCGTCGCCGACCTTGAAGGTGGCCGGGGCTTTGTCGAACGTGCTGTCGACCGTGTCGCCATTCTCCAGGCGCAGTGCGAAATGCAAAGTGACTTCCGTGTTCTGGCCGATGCGTTGCTCAGCCAATACCTGATCAGTCATTGACGGTCTCTCCGGTTTTCTTGCTTTTGAACATATCCAGCGCCAGCATGATTGCACCGACGGTGATGGCGCTGTCGGCGAAGTTGAACGCCGGGAAGTAATGGCGGTTCTGCCAATGCACCAGGATGAAGTCGATCACATGGCCCAGGGCAATGCGGTCATACAGGTTGCCGAGCGCGCCGCCCAACACCAGGGCCAGGGCGACGGCCAGCCAGGTGTCATCGCGACCCAGGCGCTTGAGCCACACCACCAGCACCGCACTGACCACCACGGCGATCAGGGCAAACAGCCAGCGCTGCCAGCCACCGCTGTCAGCCAGGAAGCTGAAGGCGGCGCCGGTGTTGTAGGCCAGGGTCCAGCTGAAGTAATCCGGGATCACCACGATTTGCTGGAACATCTGCAGGGAGCCTTCGAAATGAGCCTTGCTGACCTGGTCGATGACCAGGACCAGCACACTCAGTACGAGCCAGCCCAGACGTCCGAAACGACTGGCGTTAGGCATAGTGGCGAACCTCGCCAGCGCCCGAGATATTGTCGACGCAACGACCGCAGATTTCCGGATGCTCAGGGTTCACGCCAACGTCCTCACGGCAGTGCCAGCAACGGGCGCATTTAGGGAAGGCCGACTTGACGACTTTGAGCTTGAGGCCCGGCACTTCGGTGGCAACCGCGTCCGCCGGGGCCTGGGCGAATGGCGCCAGGCTCGCGGTTGAAGTGATCAGCACGAAACGCAGTTCGTTGCTCAGCTTGGCCAGGTCGGCGGTGAGACCGTCTTCGGCAAACAGGGTGACTTCGGCTTGCAGGTTGCCACCGACGGCCTTGGCCGCACGCTGTACTTCCAGCTCCTTGTTCACCGCAACCTTCACGGCCATCACGCCTTCCCAGTACTCGCGGCCCAGTTCGAAGTCGGCTGGCAGTTCGGTCAGGCCTTCGTACCAGGTATTGAGCATCACCGACTCATTGCGCTCGCCCGGCAGGTATTCCCACAGTTCGTCGGCGGTGAATGCCAGGATCGGCGCGATCCAGCGCACCAGCGCTTCGCTGATGTGATACAGCGCGGTTTGCGCCGACCGGCGCGCCTTGCTGTTGGCGCCGGTGGTGTACTGGCGGTCCTTGATGATGTCGAGGTAGAAACCACCCAACTCCTGCACGCAGAAGTTGTGGATCTTCGAGTAGACGTTCCAGAAACGGTATTCGCCGTAGTTTTCCTGCAACTCGCGTTGCAGCAACAGGGTACGGTCCACCGCCCAACGGTCCAGAGCAAGCATATCCTCGGCCGCCAGGCGGTCGGTGGCCGGGTTGAAACCGGTCAGGTTCGACAACAGGAAGCGCGCGGTATTACGGATACGACGGTAGGCATCGGCGCTGCGAGCCAGGATCTGGTCCGACACGGCGATCTCGCCCGAATAGTCGGTCGACGCGACCCACAGACGCATGATGTCGGCGCCCAGGGTGTCGTTGATCTTTTTCGGCTCGATCACGTTCTTCAGCGACTTGGACATCTTGCGGCCCGTCTCGTCGACGGTGAAGCCGTGGGTCAGCAGTTCGCGGTACGGCGCATGGTTGTCGATGGCGCAACCGGTCAGCAGCGACGAGTGGAACCACCCGCGGTGTTGGTCCGAACCTTCCAGGTACAGGTCGGCACGCGGGCCGGTTTCGTGCCCCATCGGGTGCGAGCCGCGCAGCACATGCCAGTGAGTGGTGCCCGAGTCGAACCACACGTCGAGGGTGTCGCTGATCTTGTCGTACTGCGGCGCTTCATCGCCCAGCAGTTCGGCGGCGTCCAGCTTGAACCAGGCTTCGATACCTTCCTGTTCGACGCGCTGGGCCACTTGTTCCATCAACTCGACGGTGCGTGGGTGCAGCTCGCCGCTTTCCTTGTTCAGGAAGAACGGGATCGGCACGCCCCAGTTACGCTGGCGCGAGATACACCAGTCAGGGCGGTTGGCGATCATCGAGTGCAGGCGCGCCTGGCCCCAGGCCGGGACGAACTTGGTGTCTTCGATGGCCTTGAGCGAGCGGACACGCAGGGTGTCGCCACTGACCGGCTCTTTGTCCATGCCGATGAACCACTGCGCGGTGGCGCGGTAGATCAGCGGGGTCTTGTGCCGCCAGCAGTGCATATAGCTGTGCTTGATGGTTTCGGTGTGCAGCAGCGAGCCGACTTCCGACAGTTTTTCGATGATCGAATCGTTTGCCTTGAAAATGAACTGGCCGCCGAAGAACTCCAGCGACGGTGCGTACACGCCGTTGCTCTGCACCGGGTTCAGGATGTCATCGTTGACCATGCCGTAGGCTTTGCAGGTCACGAAGTCGTCCACGCCATAAGCAGGCGCGGAGTGAACGATGCCGGTGCCGGCGCCCAGTTCAACGTAGTCCGCCAGGTAAACTGGAGACAGACGGTCATAGAACGGGTGACGGAAATTGATCAGTTCCAACGCGGAGCCGGTGGTGGTGGCGATGACCGACCCTTGCAGCTCGTAGCGGGCCAGGCAGGCTTCGACCATTTCTTCGGCCAGCACCAGCAGGCGGTCACCGACGTCCACCAGGGCGTAGGTGAATTCCGGGTGCACGTTCAGCGCCTGGTTGGCCGGGATGGTCCACGGGGTGGTGGTCCAGATCACGATGGCGGCTGGCTTGGCCAGCGAAGACAGACCAAAGGCCTCGGCCAGCTTGGCGTCGTCGGCGATCGGGAAGGCCACGTCGATGGTCGAGGACTTCTTGTCTTCGTACTCGACTTCCGCTTCAGCCAGGGCCGAACCACAGTCGAAGCACCAGTTCACGGGCTTGAGGCCCTTGAACACGAAACCGCCCTTGACGATTTCGGCCAAGGCGCGGATTTCACCGGCCTCGTTCTTGAAGTTCATGGTCTTGTAGGGGTTATCCCACTCGCCGAGCACGCCCAGGCGGATGAACTCGGACTTCTGTCCTTCGATCTGCTCGGTGGCGTAGGCACGGCACAGTTCGCGGGTTTTATCCGCGCCCAGGTTCTTGCCGTAGGTCACTTCGACTTTGTGTTCGATCGGCAGGCCGTGGCAGTCCCAACCCGGGACATAAGGCGCGTCGAAGCCCGACAGGGTTTTCGAACGCAGGATCATGTCCTTGAGAATCTTGTTCAGCGCATGACCGATGTGAATCGTGCCGTTGGCATAAGGAGGGCCGTCGTGCAGGACGAATTTCGGACGATCCTTGCCAATCTCGCGCAACTTTCCGTACAGGCCAATACTGTCCCAGCGCTGCAGGATCTGCGGTTCGCGCTGTGGCAGGCCGGCCTTCATTGGGAAGGCGGTGTCCGGAAGGTTTAGCGTGGCTTTATAGTCGGTCATTTAAGGCTCTTCGGTTAGCGATGGGCGCTAGGTGCGGCTAGTGCACGGGCGGCGGCGACATCCGCATTGATCGCCGTTTTCAACGCCTCAAGGGAGGCAAAACGCTGCTCTTCACGCAGCTTTTGGTGGAAAACCACCATCAAACGCCGGTCATACAGATCACCGGCAAAATCCAGCAGGTGTACTTCCAGGTGGGCCTTGCCATCACCTGCAACCGTGGGCCTGACGCCTATGTTGGCGACTCCCGGCCACGATTGGCCGTCGATGTCGACGCTCACCAGGTAAACCCCGGTCAGCGGCACACGACGGCGCTTGAGTTGCACGTTGGCGGTTGGCGTGCCCAGTTGGCGCGCCAGCTTCTGGCCGTGCAGGACCCGTCCGGCAATGCGGAACGGACGACCGAGCAAACGCTCGGCCAAGGCGAAGTCGGCAGCGGCCAGTGCGTTACGCACCTGGGTACTGCTCACGCGCAGGCCGTCCAATTCGACGGTTTGCGCGGCTTCGACGGTAAAACCCTGGTTGACGCCGGCTTGTTGCAGGAAATCGAAATCCCCGACGCGGTCGCAACCGAAACGGAAGTCGTCGCCGACCTCCAGATGCTGTACGCCCAGGCCATCGACCAGGATGCGGTCGACGAACTCGGCCGCACTGAGGCTTTGCAAACGCTGGTTGAAAGCCAGGCAGAGGACGCGGTCCACGCCCTCTTCAGCCAGCAACTGCAGCTTGTCGCGCAGACGGGCCAGGCGTGCCGGCGCAGTCTCGGGCGTAAAGTATTCGCGCGGCTGCGGCTCGAAAATCACCACGCAGCTGGGCACGCCCAACTCGACCGCACGTTCGCGCAGCCGGGCCAGGATAGCCTGGTGGCCACGGTGAACACCGTCAAAGTTGCCAATAGTGGCGACGCAGCCCCGATGCTCGGGGCGCAGGTTGTGGAGACCTCGAACCAGCTGCATAACGCGCTTCTTGCTCATAAAGTGGTCGATTATAACCACACCCGGCCCCGGACGACAGGCAACTGAACAGGCCAAATGGGTCGAATCGATAAAACAACCGTTTTATCGCGGCAAACTCTCTAACCCAGGGACTTGCGATTGAAATCCCGCAGGCGGAAGCCTTGCAGCAGCAACATCCCGAAGTACACCACCACACCGGCAACGACCAGCGCACCCAGGCGCAGGAAGCGCTCCAGCATATGGCCCTCATCCCAAGCGGGCATGAAGTGCATCAACCCCAGCAACACGGCCGACATCGCCCCGACCGCCACCAGCAGCTTGAAGGTGAACAGACCCCAGCCGGCCTGTGGCTGGAACATCTGCTGCTTGCGCAACTGGTAAAACAAAAGCCCTGCGTTGATGCACGCGCCCGCACTGATGGCCAAGGCCAGGCCGGCATGGGCCAGCGGACCGATAAACACCAGGTTGAGCAGTTGCGTGACGATCAGCGTGAAAATCGCGATTTTCACTGGAGTACGGATGTTTTGCTGGGCGTAGAAGCCTGGGGCGAGCACTTTGATCACGATGATGCCGAGCAAGCCGACGGAATAGGCGACCAAGGCATGTTGCGTCATCAGTGCGTCGTGGGCATCGAATTGGCCGTATTGAAACAGTGACACAGTCAGCGGCTCAGCCAGGATCCCCAGGGCCAGTGCGCACGGCAACACCAGCACGAAGCACAGGCGCAGGCCCCAATCAAGGATGCGCGAGTATTCCTGGCGGTCCTTGCTGGCGTAGGTGCGCGACAGGGTCGGCAACAAAATCGTGCCCAAGGCCACGCCGAGCACGCCGGACGGCAGCTCCATCAGGCGGTCGGCGTAGTACATCCACGACACCGAGCCCGATACCAGCAGCGAGGCGAACGCCGTGTTGATGATCAGGGAAATCTGGCTCACGGAAACACCCAGGATCGCCGGCAGCATATTGCGCATCACGCGCCATACGCCAGTGTCCTTGAGGTTCAGGCGTGGCAATACGAGCATGCCGATCTTTTTCAGGTGTGGCAGTTGGTAGAGCAGTTGCGCCAGGCCACCGGCCAATACGGCCCAGCCGAGCGCCATCACTGGCGGGTCGAAGTACGGCGTGAGAAACAGCGCGAAGATGATCATGCTGACGTTCAGCAGGGTCGGCACGAAGGCTGGCACCGAGAAGCGGTTCCAGGTATTGAGGATCGCCCCGGCCAGGGATGACAGGGAGATCAGCAATATATAAGGAAAGGTTACTCGCAGCAGATCAGTGGTGAGCGCGAATTTTTCCGGGGTATTGGCAAAACCGGGGGCCGTGGCCCAGATCACCCAGGGGGCGGCGAGCATGCCAAGGATGGTCACCAGCATCAGCACCAGGGTCAACAGGCCGCAAACGTAGGCGATGAAGGTGCGGGTGGCTTCTTCGCCTTGCTGGGTCTTGTACTCGGCCAGGATCGGCACGAACGCCTGGGAGAACGCACCTTCAGCGAAGATCCGCCGCAGCAGGTTGGGCAATTTAAACGCAATAAAGAAGGCATCCGTGGCCATGCTGGCGCCAAAAATGCGCGCCAGCAGGGTGTCACGCACAAACCCCAAGACCCGGGAGATCATCGTGATAGAGCTGACGGCGGCCAACGATTTGAGCAGATTCATTGAAAGAGTTTGCGCCTTTAGATAAAGAGCAGGCGTACAAAGCGCCCACTTATGCGATACTGCGCGCCTGCAACAGCACAGAGCCAAAGCTCGCGAGTTTACAGGTCAAGCGCCGGAAATAAATCACCCGCCTCTTCAGATCGACCACTCAGCAGTTCGCATCAGCCGCCCTTGACAACCCATCAAGTCATCGGCATGATTCGCGGCCTATTTTGTTTGCTATTTCCTAAAAAGTCTTTCGAGGAGCTCGACGGTGGCCAACACACCTTCCGCCAAAAAACGTGCAAAACAGGCTGAGAAGCGTCGCAGCCACAACGCCAGCCTGCGTTCCATGGTTCGTACCTACATCAAGAATGTAGTTAAAGCCATCGACACCAAAGACGCTGAAAAAGCCCAAGCTGCTTACGTTCTGGCTGTGCCAGTTATCGACCGTATGGCCGATAAAGGCATCATCCACAAGAACAAGGCCGCTCGCCATAAGAGCCGCCTGAATGGCCACATCAAGGCTCTGAGCGTTGCTGCTGCAGCCTAAGTGGTAACAACTGCCACGCGGCCCCGGTTGCGAAACAGTTAAGAAATGCCCCGTACCGAAAGGTCCGGGGCATTTTTGTTGTGGGAGGTGGCAAGCCCCCTCCCACATTTTTTCAAGCGCAAAAAAACGCCCCGAACCAGTCGGGGCGTTTTTGCTACCGATTGATCAAACCACAATCAATGGTGGTGACCGCCTTCACCGTGAACGTGGCCGTGAGCCACTTCTTCCTGGGAAGCGTCGCGGATGGCAACGATCTTCACTTGGAAGTTCAGGCGCTGACCAGCCAGCGGGTGGTTGCCGTCGACGGTGACGTCGTCGCCGTCCAGATCACGGATGGTGACGATCTGCATTTGGCCGTCCGGCGCGGAAGCGTGGAACTGCATGCCCACTTCCAGCTCGTCGACACCTTCGAACATGCTGCGGCTCAGGGTGCTGACCAGTTCGGCCGAGTACTCGCCGTAGGCATCTTCAGGTTCTACGGCAACGGTCAGCTCATCACCGACGCTCTTGCCTTCCAGGGCCTTTTCCAGGCCTGGGATGATGTTACCTGCGCCTTGCAGGTAGACCAGCGGCGCGCCGCCGGCTGAGCTGTCGATGACCTCACCAGCGTCGTTGGTCAGGGTATAGTCGATGGAGACAGCCTTGTTAGCGGCGATCGTCATGGGGCGAGACCTTTTGCATAAGAATGAAGAACGGACAAGTCTAAACAAGGATTTGCCCGAAAGCGAACAGAACCCGGACAGACGGGGCCGATCAACGGCATCCTTCATCATCGGGTTCCACCAGGACGACGACCAGCACTGGGTTGCCGAGCTGTCCTGTGGCCACACCCAGCACCTGCGCCACCAGCCGCCGTGGCAGTCACGCGCCTGGGTGCTGGACCCCGTGCAACGTATTGAAAAAATAGGCCAGCCCTTTGCCTGCGGCTGGTGTGCGCGGGAGCGCGAATAACGATAACCTTGGCGCCTGATTCGCGGTAGACGCTCAGCCATAGAGCGCCACCCAAGCCATGCACCTCCAGAGAATCCGCATGCAGACTTTTTTTATCGCGCCCACCGATTTTGGTGTGGGTCTGACCTCCATCAGCCTTGGGCTGGTGCGTACCCTTGAACGGGCCGGGCTGAAAGTCGGTTTTTTCAAGCCGATTGCCCAGCCGCACCCCGGCGACACCGGCCCCGAGCGCTCCACCGAACTGATAGCGCGCACTCACGGCCTCAAGCCGCCGCAGCCGCTGGGCCTGGCCCACGTAGAGCGCATGCTCGGCGACGGCCAGCTCGACGAGTTGCTCGAAGAGATCATCACGCTGTACCAGCAAGCCGCCGTGGGCAAGGACGTATTGATCGTCGAAGGCATGGTGCCCACCCGCAGCGCCAGCTATGCGGCGCGGGTCAACCTGCACCTGGCCAAGAGCCTGGATGCGGAAGTGATCCTGGTGTCTGCCCCGGAAAACGAGGTGCTCACCGAACTCTCAGGTCGCGTGGAATTGCAGGCCCAACTGTTCGGCGGCCCGAAAGACCCGAAAGTGCTCGGCGTGATCCTCAACAAAGTGCGCACCGACGAAAGCATGGAAGCCTTCTCGGCTCGCCTGAAAGAACATTCGCCGCTGTTGCGCAGCGGTGATTTCCGCCTGCTGGGCTGCATTCCCTATCAACCGGAACTCAACGCACCGCGTACCCGCGACGTGGCCGACCTGATGGGCGCGCAGATCCTCAACGCTGGCGACTACGAAACCCGGCGCATGACCAAGATCATCATTTGCGCGCGCACCATGCGCAACACCGTGGAGCTGCTCAAGCCCGGCGTGCTGGTGGTGACCCCCGGCGACCGCGACGACATCATCCTCGCCGTCAGCCTGGCCGCGATCAACGGCGTCCCCCTGGCCGGCCTGCTGCTGACCAGCGACACCCTGCCCGACCCACGCATCATGGAGCTGTGCCGTGGCGCGTTCCAGGCCGGGCTACCGGTGCTGTCGGTGAGTACCGGCTCCTACGACACCGCCAACCAGCTCAACAGCCTCAACAAGGAAATCCCGATTGATGACCGCGAGCGCGCGGAAATCATCACGGATTTCGTCGCCAGCCACCTCGATGCGCGCTGGCTGCACCAACGTTGCGGCACACCACGGGAAATGCGCCTGTCGCCGGCGGTGTTCCGCTACCAGCTGATCCAGCGCGCCCAGGCTGCCAACAAACGCATCGTGTTGCCCGAAGGCAGCGAGCCGCTGACCGTGCAAGCCGCCGCGATCTGCCAGGCACGGGGCATTGCCCGGTGCGTGCTGCTGGCCAAGCCGGCTGATGTGGAAGCGGTTGCCCGCGCCCAGGGCATCGAATTGCCCGAAGGCCTGGAGATTCTCGACCCGGACCTGATCCGCCAACGCTATGTCGAGCCGATGGTGGCGCTGCGCAAGAGCAAAAGCCTCAACGCCCCCATGGCTGAGCAACAGCTGGAAGACACCGTGGTGATCGCCACCATGATGCTCGCACTGGATGAGGTGGACGGCCTGGTGTCTGGCGTCATTCACTCCACCGCCAACACCATCCGCCCTGCCCTGCAGCTGATCAAGACCGCACCGGGCTGCACCCTGGTGTCATCGGTGTTCTTCATGCTGTTCCCCGAGCAGGTGCTGGTGTACGGCGACTGCGTGATGAACCCGCACCCGAGCGCCGCCGAACTGGCGGAGATCGCCCTGCAAAGCGCTGACTCGGCGGCTGCGTTCGGCATCACCCCGCGCGTGGCGATGATCAGCTATTCCAGCGGCGATTCGGCCAGCGGCGAGGAAGTGGAAAAAGTCCGCGAAGCTACCCTGCTCGCCCACGAACAGCAAAGCTCGCTGCTGATCGACGGCCCGTTGCAATACGACGCCGCCGCCAACGAAAACGTGGCCCGGCAATTGGCCCCCAACAGCCAGGTCGCCGGCAAGGCCACAGTGTTTGTGTTCCCCGACCTGAACACCGGCAACACCACGCACAAGGCCGTGCAGCGCAGTGCCGATTGCGTGAGCCTGGGGCCGATGCTCCAGGGCCTGCGCAAACCGGTCAACGACCTGCCGCGCGGCGCCCAGGTGGACGACATCGTGTACACCATCGCACTGACTGCGATCCAAGCCGCCAACCGACCTATGGATATCTAAATGCTGGATTTTCTACCTGCCGCCGTGCGCGGGGTGATCGCGTCGCTGTTGTTGGCGCTGAATACGATCCTGTTGTGTTCGTTCCTGTTTATCGTGGCGTTGTTCAAGGCCTTGCCGTTTGCCAAGCGCTTCAGCGAATGGCTGATGAACCACACCCATGAGGCCTGGGTGACCAACAACAAGGGCTGGATGAACCTGGTACGGCGCACCCGCTGGCACATCACCGGGCTGGAAGGGCTGGACTACCAGCACTCGTACCTGGTGACCAGCAACCACCAGAGCTGGGTCGACATCATGGTGCTGCAATACGTGCTGAACCGGCGGATTCGCCCACTGAAGTTCTTCCTCAAGCAGGAGCTGATCTGGGTGCCGGTAATTGGCCTGGCGTGGTGGGCGCTGGGCTTCCCGTTCATGAAGCGCTACACCAAGGCCTACCTGGAAAAACACCCGGAAAAGAAAGGCAAGGACCTGGAAACCACCCGCAAGACCTGTGCGAAGTTTCGCGACAACCCGGTGGGTATTTTCAACTTTGCCGAGGGCACACGGTTTACTGCCGGTAAACATGCCCAGCAGAAATCGCCGTTCCGCTACCTGCTCAAGCCCAAGGCCGGAGGCATCGCGTTTGTGCTGGATGCCATGGGGGAGCAGTTGAAGTCACTGGTGAACGTGACCATTCACTACCCGGCTGGGCGCCCAGGTTATTGGGATTTGCTGTGCGGGAATGTGCGGGACGTGGTGGTGCAGTTTGAAGAGGTGCAGATCCCGGCCGAATTCATTGGCAAGAATTATGAGCAGGATGGGGATTATCGGTTGGCGTTCCAGGGGTGGATCAATCGGTTGTGGGAAGACAAGGACCAACTGCTGGAAAAGCTGCACAAAGACTTCCCAGGTAAACAGTGATCAAAATGTGGGAGCTGGCTTGCCTGCGAAAGCGGTGGACCTGTTGTAAATATATCAACTGGCAGACCGCTATCGCAGGCAAGCCGGCTCCCACATTGGCAGTGTGCACATTTGTTAATATGTAAAAAGCCCGCCACCGATCACTCGGTGGCGGGCTTTTTTGTGGCCGCGAGGGTTAGATCACGCCGCGCTGGCGCAACAGCTCCAGCACTTGCTTGACGCTCTCTTCCAGCGACAGGGCCTGGGTGTCGATGACCAAATCGGCATTCAACGGCACGTCGTACGGGAAGGACTCGCCAGGGATGTTATCCCCACCAGCAGCGTACAGCCCCTGCGGATCACGCTCGGCGCACACCAGTGGCGAGGCCTGCACATAGACAGTCAGCAGGCGATCGTCGCCGATCAACGCCTTGGCCTGTGCACGGCCTTCGGCATCCGGCGCAACGAACGCAGCCAGGGTCAGCAGGCCCGCTTCGTTGAACTGACGCGCCACATGCGCGGCACGACGCCAGTTCTCGGTGCGACCGGCACGGTCCTGCGGCAAGCCCTTGTTCAGGTCGTGGCGCAGGTTCTGGCCATCCAGCACGAACACCGCACGCCCCATGTCGAACAGCTTGCGCTCGACCGCATAGGCCAGGGTGCTCTTGCCGGCGCCAGACAGGCCGCTGAACAGCACGGTCGCCGGTTGCTGGCCGAAGCGCAGTGCGCGCTCCTCGGTGGCGACATGCGCGAGGCTGCCGTGTTGCGCAGAGCCGCCATGATTGACCGGCGGCGCGATGATCATGCCCGCAGCCACCGTGCCATTGGTCAGGCGGTCGATAACAATGAACGCGCCAGTGGTGCGGTTGCTGTCGTAGCCGTCCAGGGCGATGGCCGCGTCAAGGCTGACCTTGACCCGGCCGATCTCGTTCAACTGCAACGAACTCGCCGGGCCTTCAGCCAGGGTGTTCACGTCCACGCGATGCACGATGCTGGTGATGGAACCCGGCACGTAGCTGGTGGCGCGCTTGATGTCGTATTTCTTGCCCGGCAGCATCGGTTCTTCGGCCATCCACACCAGCATGGCGTCGAAGGCGTCGGTCACTTGCGGCACGTTGTCGGCATGCACCAGCAGGTCGCCACGGGAGATGTCGATCTCGTCTTCCATGGTCAGCGTCACCGCTTGACCAGGGCCGGCGTGCTCCAGCTCACCTTCGAAGGTGACGATGGATTTGACGCGGCTGCTCTTGCCCGACGGCAGCACCACGACTTCATCGCCCTTGTGCACGATGCCGCTGGCCAGGGTGCCGGCGAAACCACGGAAGTTCAGGTTCGGACGGTTGACGTACTGCACCGGGAAACGCAGGTCGGTGTAGTTGCGATCGTTGGCGATCTCGACGGTTTCGAGGATCTCCATCAGCGACTGGCCGGTATACCAGGGCGAACGCTCGCTCTTGTTCACCACGTTGTCACCCTTGAGCGCCGACATCGGCACAAAGGCCAGGGTGCTCGGCTTGAAGGCGATACCGTCGGCGAACTTCAGGTAATCGGCCTTGATCTGCTCGAATACGCTTTGGTCGAAGCCATTGATGTCCATCTTGTTGACGGCCACCACGATGTGCTTGATGCCCAGCAACGAGGCAATGAAGCTGTGACGACGGGTCTGGGTCTGCACGCCATAGCGCGCGTCGATCAGGATGATCGCCAGGTCACAGGTGGAGGCACCGGTGGCCATGTTGCGGGTGTACTGCTCATGGCCGGGGGTGTCGGCGATGATGAATTTGCGCTTGGCGGTGGAGAAGTAGCGGTAGGCGACATCGATGGTGATGCCCTGCTCCCGCTCGGCCTGCAGACCGTCGACCAGCAAGGCCAGGTCGATGTCGTCACCGGTGGTGCCGGATTTCTTCGAATCGCGGGTGATGGCTTCCAGGTGATCTTCGTAGATCATCTTGGAGTCGTGCAGCAGGCGTCCGATCAAGGTGCTCTTGCCGTCGTCGACGTTGCCACAGGTCAGGAAGCGCAACATTTCCTTGCGCTCGTGCTGGCCCAGGTAGGCGAGGATGTCCTCGCTGATCAAATCAGATACATGCGACATGACAGCCCCTTAGAAATAGCCTTGACGTTTTTTATCTTCCATCGAGCCTGCGCCATCGTGGTCGATGACACGGCCCTGGCGCTCGGAAGTTCGCGTCAGGAGCATTTCCTGAATGATGTCCGTCAGCGTTTCGGCTTCGGACTCCACCGCGCCCGTCAACGGGTAGCAGCCAAGGGTACGGAAACGTACTTTCTTTTTGACGATTCGGGCTTTGTCTTCGTCGGACAGGTGCTCGAGGATGCGGTCGTCGTCAATCATGATCAACGTGCCGTTCTTTTCGATCACTTCACGTTCGGCGGCGAAGTACAGCGGCACGATTGGAATGCCTTCCAGGTAGATGTATTGCCAGATGTCCAGCTCGGTCCAGTTGGACAGCGGAAACACGCGGATCGACTCGCCCTTGTTGACGTTGCCGTTGTAGACGTTCCACAGCTCGGGGCGCTGGTTCTTCGGGTCCCAGCGGTGTTTGCTGTCGCGGAACGAGTACACGCGCTCTTTGGCGCGGGATTTCTCTTCATCGCGACGGGCACCGCCAAAGGCTGCGTCGAAACCATGCTTGTCCAGGGCCTGCTTGAGGCCTTCGGTCTTCATGATGTCGGTGTGCTTGGCGCTGCCGTGGGTGAACGGATTGATGCCCTGCGCCACGCCGTCCGGGTTGACGTGGGTGATCAGGTCCAGGCCCAGTTCTTCGACCATCTTGTCGCGGAACTTGTACATCTCCTGGAATTTCCAGCGGGTGTCGACGTGCATCACCGGGAACGGCAGCTTGCCCGGGAAGAAGGCTTTGCGCGCCAGGTGCAGCATCACGGCGGAGTCTTTACCGATCGAGTAGAGCATCACCGGGTTGTCGAACTCGGCGGCGACCTCGCGGATGATGTGGATGCTTTCCGCCTCCAGCTGTTTCAGATGCGTCAGTTTGTCGACCATGGTTACTCACGGAAAAACGATCTTATGGACGGCCAGCGGGCCGTGTTCGAGCGGGGCATGCTAGCACAGCACCTGCTTCTATTCAGGGAGCCAGCTAGATCGAAACGGTATATGGATATACCACGGAGTTTGGGGTTAATCGCGGTCAAGTGTGGGAGGGGGCTTGCCCCCGATAGCGATGTGTCAGTCACTGCATGAGTAGCTGATCCACCGCCATCGGGGGCAAGCCCCCTCCCACATTTGTTCGGTGGTGTTTGTTAGATTGGGTTGGGGCAGTCGATAAACAAATGCTCCAACGCGAAGCGCCGCGCCAGGTAATCGCCCAGCGCCTGTACGCCGTAGCGCTCAGTGGCATGGTGACCGGCGGCGATGAAGCTGATGTCGTTTTCGCGGGCGCTGTGGAAGGTTTGCTCGGAAGCCTCGCCGCTGAGGAACAGGTCGACACCGGCCGCAATCGCGTCGTCGATGTAGCCCTGGCCACCACCGGTGCACCAGCCGACGCGGCGGATCATCTCGCTACCTTCGATCAGCAACGGCTCGCGGCCCATGACGTCCTGCACGCGGCGTGCAAAGTCGCGGGGCGACAGGGGCTCGGCGAGCGAGCCGACCAGCCCGACGATTTTGGGATTGTCCGGGTCCAGCGGACCCTCGACGGTAATGTCCAGTTGACGGGCCAACTGCACGTTGTTGCCGACCTCGGGGTGCAGGTCCAGCGGCAGGTGGTAGGCCAGCAGGCTGATGTCATGCTTGAGCAACGTCTTCAGGCGGCGCTGCTTCATGCCAGTGATGCAAGGGTTTTCGCCTTTCCAGAAGTAACCGTGGTGCACCAGGACCAGATCAGCCTGGGCTTCGACGGCCGCGTCCAACAGGGCCTGGCTGGCGGTCACGCCGCTGACGATGCGCATGACCTGGGGCCGGCCCTCGACCTGCAGGCCATTGGGGCAGTAGTCGGCAATTTTCGCGCTGCCGAGGTAGCGGTCTGCTTCCTCGACGAGGGTGGTAAGGGGGACGGCCATAAAAGACTCCTAAATATCCGGTTCGCAGGCGTCACAGCCTCGTATAATGCGCGACATTATGGGCGCTCTCCCGCCCCCTGCAACCTGTCAGGACTTACTTGATGCTCAAGGCGCTGCGTTTTTTTGGATGGCCATTGCTGGCTGGCGTGCTGATCGCGATGCTGATTATTCAGCGTTACCCCGGGCTGGTGGGTCTGCCCAGCCTGGATGTGAACCTGCAACAGGCGCCGCAAAGCAACTCGGTGGTGCAAGGCCCGGTGACCTACGCCGATGCCGTGGTGATCGCCGCTCCTGCCGTGGTCAACCTGTACACCACTAAAGTCATCAACAAACCGGCCCATCCACTGTTTGAAGACCCGCAGTTCCGCCGTTACTTCGGTGACAACGGGCCCAAGCAGCGTCGCATGGAATCCAGCCTGGGTTCCGGGGTGATCATGAGCCCCGAAGGTTACATCCTCACCAATAACCACGTGACCACTGGCGCCGACCAGATTGTGGTGGCCCTGCGTGACGGCCGCGAAACCCTGGCCCGCGTAGTGGGCAGCGACCCGGAAACCGACCTCGCGGTACTGAAGATCGACCTGAAGAGCCTGCCGTCCATCACCCTCGGCCGTTCCGACGGTTTGCGCGTGGGTGACGTGGCGCTGGCCATCGGCAACCCGTTCGGCGTAGGCCAGACCGTGACCATGGGCATTATCAGCGCTACCGGGCGCAACCAGTTGGGCCTCAACAGCTACGAAGACTTCATCCAGACCGACGCCGCGATCAACCCAGGTAACTCCGGCGGCGCATTGGTGGACGCCAATGGCAACCTGACGGGCATCAATACGGCAATCTTTTCCAAGTCCGGCGGCTCCCAGGGCATCGGGTTTGCGATCCCGGTGAAGTTGGCGATGGAGGTGATGAAGTCGATCATCGAGCATGGCCAGGTGATTCGCGGCTGGCTGGGGATTGAAGTACAACCATTGACCAAGGAACTGGCCGAGTCGTTTGGCTTGACCGGACGCCCAGGCATCGTGGTCGCCGGGATCTTCCGCGATGGCCCCGCACAGAAAGCCGGCCTGCAACTGGGGGATGTGATCCTCAGCATCAACGGCGAACCGGCCGGTGATGGCCGCAAGTCGATGAACCAAGTGGCGCGGATCAAGCCGACCGACAAGGTGGCGATCCAGGTCATGCGCAACGGCAAAGAGATCAAGCTGCTGGCGGAAATCGGGCTGCGTCCGCCGCCTGCGCCGGTCAAGGAAGAGCAATAAGCCACCTTGAACAGGTGCCCGCTCTCGGGCACCTGTAAACGGATATTTCAAAGCAATTCATTCTCATTAGACATGTTATATTGTTTCAATATCGCTATTGGAACGCTCTATCATGCCGTCTCGAAGAATCGCCCCCTTGGCTGGCCTGGCCTTGGGTTTGTTGCTCGACCCCGCCTTCGCCGAAGAAAACACCTTGGAGCTCGATACCATCAGCGTCACCACCGATGCCTATGAGTCCACCACCGGCCCGGTCAAAGGCTACCGTGCCACCCGCTCCGCCAGCGCGACAAAAACCGACGCCGCCATTCGCGACATCCCGCAATCCATCAGCGTGATTCCCGCCACTGTGCTCAAGGACCTGGGCAGTACCAGCGTGGAGCGGGCCCTGGAATTTGCCGGCGGCGTGTCCAAGCAGAACAACTTCGGCGGCCTGACCCTCTACGAGTACAGCGTGCGTGGCTTCACCACGTCGGAGTTCTATCAGGACGGCTTCAGCGCCAACCGTGGCTACCCGAGTACACCGGACGCGGCGAACGTCGAGCGCATCGAAGTGCTCAAGGGGCCCGCCGCCAGCCTGTATGGGCGCGGCGATCCCGGTGGCACGGTGAATATCGTTACCAAGAAACCCCAGCCTGAAGCCTTCACGACCTTGCAAACCAGCGCTGGCAGTTGGGACCGCTATCGCACCGCCGTGGACGTGAACACCCCGCTGGACAGCGAAGGCAACGTGCTGTCGCGGGTCAACCTGGCGGTGGAAGACAACCACAGTTTCCGCGATCACGTGCAGAGCAAGCGGGTATTCGTCGCGCCGTCGTTCAGTTGGCAACTGGACCCGGATACCAGTCTGCTCGTCGAGAGTGAATTCGTCCGCCACAGCTCTACCTTCGACCGTGGCATCGTCGACGCCCCCGGCGTATCTCGCTCCACCTTCCTCGGCGAACCCAACGACGGCGATATCGACAACCACAACAACCGTCTCCAGGCCACCCTTGAGCATCACCTCAACGATGCGTGGAAACTGCGCCTGGCCAGCCACTACAAACAAGGCAGCCTGTGGGGTGACGCCTCGGAAAACCGTGCGCTGAACATCGACGGTCATACCGTTAACCGCCGCTACCGCGAACGCTCAACCGGTTGGCACGACAGCATTACCCAACTCGAACTGCGCGGCCTGTTCGACATCGGCAGTTGGCAGCACGAACTGCTGGTCGGCACCGAATACGAGGACTACCGCAAGAAGGAGCGCGTGACCACTATCGCCGGCAGCCCCTACGCCATCGACATCTACAACCCGGTCTACGGCCAACCCAAGCCCAACGGCCAGCGCTCCGGCACCGACTTCTTCGAACAGACCAAGAGCCACGCGCTGAACCTGCAAGACCAGATCGTCTTCACCGATCGCCTGCGCGGCATGGTTGGCGCGCGCTTCGAGCATTTCGAGCAGAGCACCGATGACTTCACGCGCAACCACATCAAGAGCCGGCAAACCCACGACGCCTTGACCCAACGCGCCGGCCTGCTTTACCAGCTCACACCGCAAGTCGGGGTGTTCGCCAATGCCTCCACCTCGTTCAAACCCAACAGCGGCCTGGACGCCAACGGCAAAACCTTCAAACCGGAAGAAGGCGTGGGTTACGAAGTCGGGATCAAAAGCGAACTGTTCGATGATCGCCTCAGCACCACCCTCGCCGCGTTCCATATCGAAAAGGAAAACGTGCTCGCGCTGGACCCGTCCACCAATACCAACCGCGCCATGGGCAAGGCACGTAGCCAGGGCTTCGACCTGCAACTGACGGGGCAAGTGACGGAGGCCGTACGCGTAATAGGTGCCTTTGCGTACATCGACGCCGAAGTCACCAAGGGCGACACGACCATTCCCGCCGGCAGCCGGATTCTCGGCGTGGCCAAGCGCAGCGGCAGCCTGTTGGGGGTGTATGAGTTCCAGGATGGCGCGTTGCGGGGTTCAGACCTGGGGGCGGCGTTCACCTATGTAGGGGATCGCTCCGGCGAGGCTGGCACGGGCTTCGAACTGCCGGCCTACCACACGGTTGATCTGCTGGCCCATTACAAGGCCACCGACAACATTACCGTGGGCTTGAACCTCAATAACCTGTTTGATGAGAAGTATTACGAGCGGTCGTACAGCAACTACTGGATCAGCCCGGGCGAACCGCGCAATCTTACGGTCAGCCTGACCCTCAACCTGTAACAAAACCAAATGTGGGAGGTGGCAAGCCCCCTCCCACACCTTGATCTTCACTTTGTTCGGTTACAGCGCCGTCGGTGCGCGCTCGCAAAGGGTATTGAGCGCCTTCGCCCACTGCGGATCATCATTCAGGCACGGCACCAGCACCAGCTCCTCGCCCCCGGCCTCGCGGAACTGCTCCAGCCCGCGATCGCCGATTTCTTCCAGCGTCTCGATGCAATCGGCGACGAACGCCGGGCACATTACCAGCAGCTTTTTCACGCCCTGCCGGGCTAATGCTTCAAGGCGAGCCTCGGTGTAGGGTTCGATCCACTTGGCGCGGCCCAGGCGCGATTGGAAGGCCACCGACCACTTGTCTTCGGGCAAGCCCAGGCGTGTGGCAAAGTCGCGGGCGACGCTGAAGCACTGCGCGCGATAGCAGGTCTTGAGCACCTCGGCGGACGCATTCTTGCAGCAGTCGGCATCCTTGAAGCAGTGCTGGCCGGTAGGATCGAGCTTGGTCAGGTGGCGCTCAGGCAAGCCGTGGAAACTCAGCAGCAGATGGTCGTAATCCTGTTCCACGTAGGGCCGCACGCTGGCGACCAGGGCATCGAGATATTCGGGCTGGTCGTAGAACGGCTGCAGGATCGAGAACTGCACGTCGAGCTTTTTGTCGCGCACCACACGCTTGGCTTCCTCGATCACCGTGGTCACGGTGCTGTCGGCAAATTGCGGGTACAACGGCGCCAGGGTGACCTTGCGGATGCCTTGGGCTGCGAGGCGGGTCAGCACGCTTTCAATCGATGGCTCGCCATAACGCATAGCCAATTCCACCGGGCCCTGGGTCCACTGCGCGGTCATCTGCTGTTGCAGGCGACGACTAAGTACCACCAGCGGCGAACCCTCGTCCCACCAGATGGAGGCGTAGGCATGCGCCGACTGCTCGGGGCGCTTGATCAGGATCAGCGACACCAGCAAGCGCCGCACCGGCCACGGCAGGTCGATCACATAAGGGTCCATCAGGAACTGATTGAGGTAGCTGCGCACATCCGCCACCGAAGTGGACGCCGGCGAGCCCAGGTTGACCAGTAACAACGCGTGATCCGTCATGCAACATCCTATCTTTAGAGGCGGCCGGACAAGTCATCCAAAGCCGCACGCAACTCAGTGAACTGAAAAGTGAAACCGGCAGCCAGCAAGCGCTCGGGCAGCGCCTTCTGCCCGCCCAGCAACAGGCCGGACAACTCACCCAGGCCCACCCGCAATGCAAAGGCCGGCATCGGCATGAATACCGGGCGGTGCAGCACCTGGCCCAGGGTTTTCGCAAACTCGCGATTGCGCACCGGGTGTGGCGCGCAGGCATTATAGGGACCGCTGGCGTCAGGCTGGTGCAGAAGAAAATCAATCAGGGCGATTTGATCCCTGATATGCACCCACGGCATCCACTGCCGGCCACTGCCGATAGGCCCGCCCAGCGCCAGTTTGAACGGCAGCAACAGCCGCGACAAAAAGCCGCCCTGCGCCGCCAGCACCAGGCCGGTACGTACCAGGACCACACGAATCCCCAGGGCTTCGGCGCGCTGGGCGGTTTCCTCCCAGGCGATGCACAACTGACTGGGGAAATCGTCCTGCACCGGGCCGCTGGCTTCGGTCAATTCGCGCTCGCCGCCGTCGCCGTACCAGCCCACCGCCGAACCGGAAATCAACACCGCTGGTTTTTGTTCCAGGCCCTCAAGCCACGCCAGCAAGGTCTCGGTAAGGCTGATGCGGCTGCTCCACAACAACGCCTTGCGCTTGTGGGTCCAGGGGCGGTCGGCAATAGGCGCGCCCGCCAGGTTAATGACCGCGTCGACCGGGCCGATAACCTCTTCAAGGCGGCTGACTCCCGACACCTGGGCGCCGCATACCTTCGCGACCTGGTCCGCGTGGCGACTCCACACGGTCAGGCGATGGCCCTGGGTGAGCCAGTGTTGGCAGAGTTGGCGGCCAATCAAGCCAGTACCGCCGGTCAGCAAAATATGCATGGGACGCTCCTCATGTAACGTTCGCCGCCGATCACTGGTCTATTTTATAAACAGGGATCATTTGTTAGCAGGCGTAACGCTGGCTAAGCCTCAGCTTTAACCATAGGTTACGCCGTTAGAACTGGTACGCCAAAACTTATACCAAAAAACAATATTGTACAGCTATTGGTGTCCGCGTAGTCTGTGCACAACGGTAAAACGAGGCCTCCCATGACTGTTCCCATCGCGATCATCGGCACCGGCATCGCCGGTCTCTCCGCCGCCCGAGCGTTAAGAGACGCGGGGCACGCTGTACAACTCTTCGATAAAAGCCGCGGCAGTGGTGGCCGCATGTCCAGCAAGCGCAGCGATGCCGGCTCCCTGGACATGGGCGCGCAATACTTCACCGCCCGCGACCGGCGCTTCGTCAACGAAGTGCAACGCTGGCAAAGCAACGGCTGGGCCGAGCAATGGAAACCCCAGCTGTACAACTTCAAGTCCGGCCAACTCACCCCGTCTCCCGATGAACAGATCCGCTGGGTCGGCACGCCGCGCATGAGCGCGATCACTCGCGCCCTGCTCGACGACCTGCCAGTGGAGTTCGGTTGCCGCATTACCGAGGTGTTCCAGGGCAAACACCACTGGAACCTGCTGGACGCGGACAGCGAAAACCATGGCCCCTTCAGCCACGTGATCATCGCCACGCCTGCGCCCCAAGCCACCGCCCTGCTGGCCGCCGCGCCCAAGCTGGCGAGTGCCGCCGCCGGGGTGAAAATGGACCCGACCTGGGCCATCGCCCTGGCCTTCGATAAACCCCTGGATACCCCCATGGAGGGCTGCTTCGTGCAGGACAGTCCCCTCGATTGGCTTGCCCGCAACCGCAGCAAACCTGGGCGCGATACAACCCTCGACACCTGGGTGCTGCACGCCACCAGCGCATGGAGCAAGGCCCACTTGGACCTGCCCAAAGAGGCGGTGATCGAGCACCTGCACGGCGCCTTCGCCGAACTGCTGCACAGCGCGATGCCGGCGCCGTCGTTCAGCCTGGCCCACCGCTGGCTCTACGCACGGCCGTCCAGCAGCCACGAATTCGGCGTACTCGCCGATGCCGACCTGGGCCTGTACGTGTGTGGCGACTGGTGCCTGTCGGGCCGCGTGGAAGGGGCCTGGCTCAGCGGCCAGGAAGCCGCGCGACGCTTGATCGAGCACCTGCAATGAACCGCATCAACCCCGCCAAATTGCTGCTGTCGAAATGGACAGCAGCCCACCCTCGCAACAAAGAAAAACACTTTCTGGTCACCGAGCTGTTTCGTGATGAAGAAGGCACGGTGCTCGACATTGAACTGCAAGCCGTGATGACGCACCGCAGCGAACGCCTGCCCTGGCAAACCCTGCAGGATATGGAAGCCTGGAAAATCGGCTGGAAATAGATCACTCGCAAAACTTGTACAAATAATTTGACTTGTACAGCATCGAACCTATGATGAGATTTAGTTGTACAGGATTTATATCTTGTACAGGAATCTTGCAGAGGGTTCGTGTATGTCCAGCACCACCAAACCGAAGATCGCCATCAGCGCCTGCCTGCTGGGCGAGAACGTGCGCTTCAACGGCGGCCATAAACAATCCCTGTTGTGCAGCCAGACCCTCGCCGACTATTTCGACTTCGTGCCGCTGTGCCCCGAAGTCGCCATCGGCCTGGGCATTCCACGCGAACCGATCCGTCTGGTGGGCGATCCCGCCCACCCACAGGCCGTCGGCACCGTGCACCGCGAGCTGAATGTCACCCAACCGTTGGACGAGTACGGCCAGCAGATGGCCGCGGAACATACCGACCTGTGCGGCTATATCTTCATGCAGAAATCGCCGTCGTGCGGCCTGGAGCGGGTCAAGGTCTACCGCGACAACGGCACCCCTGTGGACGGCGGTGGGCGCGGCATCTACGCCCAGGCCTTCTGTGCGCGCCATCCCAACCTGCCGGTGGAAGAAGACGGTCGGCTGAACGACCCGGTGCTGCGGGAAAACTTCCTGACCCGGGTATTCGTCTACGCCAGCTGGCAGAAACTGTTGGCCGAAGGCCTGACCCGTCACCGCCTGCTGGCCTTTCATTCGCGCTACAAGTACCTGCTGATGGCCCACAGCCCGGCGCACTACAAGCGCCTTGGCCACCTGCTGGGCAGCATGACCAAGGATGCCAACCTCGACGAGTTGGCGGCGGGCTACTTCAGCGACCTGATGTCCGGCCTCACCAAGTGCGCCACCCGTGGCACCCACACCAATGTGCTGCAACACATCAGCGGTTACCTCAAACAGGTAATAAGCGCTGATGACAAGCAAGAAATGCAGACCGTCATCGGCCAGTACCGCCACGGCATCGTGCCGCTGGTGGTGCCGCTGACCCTGCTCAAACACCACTTTCGCCAACACCCGGACCGCTACATCGCGCAGCAGGCCTACCTGCAACCGCACCCGGAAAACCTCAGCCTGCGAAATGCGATCTAGACCATGAAAGCTGCCCTGCTAGACGAACCCGGCGACGACATCGCCCAAGCCCTCGAAGACGGCTGGCTGCCGATCCGCGAAGTGGCGCGCCAGACCGGCGTCAACGCCGTGACCCTGCGCGCCTGGGAACGCCGTTACGGCCTGATCGTGCCCCAGCGCACGCCCAAGGGCCATCGGCTGTTCAGCGCCGAGCATGTGCAGCGCATCCATACCATCCTCACCTGGCTCAATCGAGGCGTGCCGGTGAGCCAGGTCAAAGGCCTGATCGACTCGGCCCAGTCTCTTCCCGAGGCGGTGGAGAACGAGTGGCACAGCCTGCGCCAGAACCTGGTGCACGCTATCAGCGAATTGACCGAACGCCGGGTCGATGACGCCTTCAACCAGGCCATGGCGCTGTACCCGCCACGCACGTTATGCGAGCAACTGATGCTCCCGCTGCTGCGAGAGTTGGAACAGCGTTGGCAAGGCCAGTTCGGCGCGCAGATGGAGCGGGTGTTTTTCCTCTCATGGCTGCGCAGCAAATTCGGCGCACGCATTTACCACAACAATCGCCAGTTGCACGGCGCACCGTTGTTGCTGGTCAATCAGTCCGACCTGCCCCTGGAGCCACACCTGTGGCTCAGTGCCTGGCTCGCCAGCAGTGCCGATTGCCCGGTGGAAGTGTTCGACTGGCCGTTGCCCGCCGGCGAACTGGCCCTGGCGGTGGAGCACCTGCAACCGCGGGCCGTGCTGCTGTATTCGAGCAAGGCTCTGCATTTGTCGGGTCTGGAAAAACTTTTGGGCGGCGTCCGTTGCCCAAAGTTGGTCGTCGGACCAACGGTATGCATCCACCAGGCCGAGTTGGCCGTATTAGCCCAGGACATCCCTGAATTGTTCGTCGCCGAAGAGTTGTTGTCGGCCCACCAGCTACTGATCCAGCGTGGACTCGTTTAAATGCATTTGATCTGGCTGCGCACCGACCTGCGCCTACACGACAACACCGCCCTGACCGCCGCGAGCCAGCGGGGCCCGATCGCCGCCGTGTACCTGATCACGCCCGAACAATGGCTGGCCCATGACGATGCACCGTGCAAGGTGGATTTCTGGCTGCGCAACCTGGATGACCTGAGCAAGACACTCGGCGAACTGAACATTCCCCTGCTGATCCGTACGGCAGCCACCTGGGACCAGGCACCCGACGTGCTGGGCACGCTGTGCCGTGAACTGGCCGCGGAGTCGGTGCACGTCAACGAGGAATACGGCATCCATGAAAGCCGTCGTGATGCGGCCGTGTCCAAGGCATTGGAGTCGGCGGGCATCAGCTTCCACAGCTACCTGGACCAACTGTTCTTCCAGCCCGGCAGCGTGCTGACCAAGACCGGCACTTACTTCCAGGTGTTCAGCCAGTTCCGCAAGGTCTGCTACAGCCGTCTGCACAGCGCCCTGCCCCGGATAGTCCCGGCCCCCAAGGCCCAGGCTGCGCTCAAGCTGAAAAGCGACCCGATCCCAAAGACAGTCGACGATTTCGAGCCACCCAGCGAGACCCTGCGTGCCCTCTGGCCCGCCGGTGAAGACGAAGCCCGGCGCCGCCTCGACGCTTTCACCGACCAACAGATCAGCTACTACAAGGACGAACGCGACTTCCCCGCCAAGCCCGGCACCAGCCAGCTGTCGGCGTACCTCGCCGCCGGCGTGGTGTCGCCGCGCCAGTGCCTGCACGCTGCACTGCAGACCAACGGCGGCGAGTTTGAAAGCGGCGACATGGGCGCCATCACCTGGATCAACGAACTGCTGTGGCGTGAGTTCTACAAGCACATCCTGGTGGGTTACCCCCGGGTGTCGCGCCACCGGGCGTTCCGCCCCGAAACCGAAGCCGTCGCCTGGCGCAACGCGCCCAAGGACCTGGCCGCCTGGCAGCAAGCGCGCACCGGCCTGCCGATCATCGACGCCGCCATGCGCCAACTGCTTGAAACCGGCTGGATGCACAACCGCCTGCGCATGGTCGTGGCGATGTTCCTGACCAAGAACCTGCTGATCGACTGGCGCGAGGGCGAGCGTTTCTTCATGCGCCACCTGATCGACGGCGACCTGGCGGCCAACAACGGCGGCTGGCAATGGAGTTCGTCCACCGGCACCGACTCGGCGCCATACTTCCGGATTTTCAGCCCCTTGAGCCAATCGGAAAAATTCGACGGCGAAGGCGTATTCATCAAGCGCTGGCTGCCGGAACTGGCCGCGCTGAATAAAAAGGAAGTGCACAACCCCGAAGCCGCCGGTGGTTTGTTCGGCGTGGCCGATTACCCGCGTTCGATTGTCGACCTGAAAAAGTCCCGTGAACGCGCCCTGGCCGCCTTCCGCAGCCTGCCCTCGCGACAAGCCGCAGGGGGCGAGTATGAGTGACTTTCTGCGCCGCTTCGCCCAGGCCTTTTCCACGCTGGACAAGCACAACCTGCACCTGCTCGACAGCCTGTACAGCCAGGACATCCGCTTCGCTGATCCACTGCATGAAGTGCAGGGCCTGCCCGCCCTGCACCGCTACTTCGCCGAGTTGTACAGCAACGTCAGCCAGTTACGCTTCGACTTCCACGGTTTCGATCAGGTGGCCGAAGGTGAAGGTTACCTGCGCTGGAAAATGAGTTTCTGCCACCCACGCCTGGCCAGCGGCAAGGTGATCCGGGTGGAAGGTTGTTCGCACTTGATGTGGCGTGACAAGGTGTACCGCCACCGCGATTATTTCGATGCCGGCGCCATGCTGTACGAACACGTGCCCGTGCTGGGCAGCGTCGTTGGCTGGCTGAAAAGGAGAATGGGATGAGCGGTACATTGCCTCGACGTTATTGGCTGACCGGCGCCAGCAGTGGCATCGGTGCCGCGCTGGCCGTAGAGTTGCTCAACAGCGGCGCCCACGTCGCCTTGAGCTCACGCTCGAAAGGCCCGCTGGAAGCGCTCGCCCACCGTTACCCTGGCCAGGTGCTGGTGGTGGCCGGCGACCTGACCAACAGCCAGACCGTGCGCGAGATTGGTGAACGCATTGGCGAGGCCTGGGGCGCCCTGGACACGGTCATTCTCAATGCTGGCACCTGTGAATATGTGGATGCCCGACAGTTTGACTCATCGATCATCGAGCATGTGGTGCGTACCAACCTGCTGGCCAGCAGTTATTGCATCGAAGCCGCCTTGCCGCTGCTGCGCGCCGGGCGCACCCCGCACCTGGTAGGCGTCGCCAGCGCCGTGACCTACCTGCCGATGCCGCGCGCCGAAGCCTATGGCGCGTCCAAGGCGGGTCTGCGCTACCTGTTCGAATCCCTGCGTATCAGCCTGTCGCCGGAAAACATCGACGTCACCGTGATCAGCCCGGGCTTTGTCGACACACCGCTGACCGAGCGCAATGACTTCCCCATGCCGCTTAGTTGGTCAGCGGATAAAGCCGCACGGCACATTTTCGCCAAGCTGGAAAAGCGCCCGCTGGAAATCGCCTTTCCTGCACTGTTCATCGCTACGTTATGGCCCCTGTCGAAACTGCCGAACCGTGCGCAACTGATCATCGGCAAGCGCATGTTGCGCAGCCCGCCGCCGAAAAAGGACGACCTGTGAAGATCGCCATTATCGGCAGCGGCATCGCCGGCCTGACCAGCGCCTATATGCTGAGCCGCCGTCACGACATCACCCTGTTCGAAGCGGGCGACCGCATCGGCGGGCATACCCACACCGTCAATGTCACTGTCGAGGGTAAAAACTACGCGGTCGACACCGGCTTCATCGTGTTCAACGACTGGACCTACCCCAACTTCATCCGCTTGCTGGGGCAGATCGGGGTGGCGTTCAAACCGACCGAGATGAGCTTTTCGGTGTGCGACGAGCACACCCGGTTCGAGTACAACGGCAACAACCTCAACAGTTTGTTTGCCCAGCGTCGCAATATTTTGTCGCCGGGGTTCTGGGGCATGTTGCGCGATATCCTGCGCTTCAACCGCCAGGCGCCGCTGGACCTGCAGCAGCAGCGCATCAGCGCCGACATGACCCTGGGCAGCTACCTCACCGCCGGCGGCTACGGCGAGCGGTTTGTCCGGCACTACATCGTGCCGATGGGCGCGGCGATCTGGTCGATGTCCCTGGCCGATATGCTGAAGTTTCCGTTGCAGTTCTTTGTGCGCTTCTTCAAGAACCACGGGTTGCTCTCTGTGAACAACCGCCCGCAATGGTGCGTGATCGAAGGGGGATCAAGCCGCTACATCGAGCCGTTGACCCGCAGCTTTCGCGAACGGATCCGCCTCAATTGCCCTGTGCATAAAGTGGCACGTACCGACGACGGCGTGGTTATCCACAGTCCGGCCGGCAGTGAGGCATTTGATCGCGTGGTATTCGCCTGCCACAGCGACCAGGCCCTGGCGTTGCTGGCCGACCCGAGCCAGGCCGAACAGGAGATCCTCGGCGCCATGCCCTACGCCGATAACGACGTTGTATTGCACACCGACACGCGCCTGCTGCCCGACCGCAAACTCGCCTGGGCCAGTTGGAACTACCGGCTGACCGGCAATCGCCAGGCACAGGCGGCGGTGACCTATGACATGAACATCCTGCAAGGCATCGACAGCACCACCACGTTTTGCGTCAGCCTCAACCAGACAACCATGATCAACCCGTTGAAGGTCCTGGCCCGCTACACCTACGCCCACCCGCAATACAGCCTGGCGGCGGTGGCAGCGCAGGCGCGTCGCGAAGAAATATCCGGCGTGAACAATACCTTCTACTGCGGCGCCTACTGGGCCAACGGCTTTCACGAAGACGGTGTGGTCAGCGCACTGCGCGTGGCCGAAGCCTTTGGGGAAACCCTGTGAACAGCGCCCTGTACAGCGGGTGGATCGCCCATCGGCGGTTTGCGCCCAAGGCCCATGCCTTTCGCTACCGCATCGGCCTGCTGTACCTGGATTTGAGCGAAGAACACCAAGTGCTGGGGCTTTCGCCCCTGGCCGGGCGCAGCCGCCTGGCCCCCTTCGGTTTTCGTCAGCAGGACTACCTGCGTGAATGGACGCGCAGCGGCATGAACTTGAGCGATGCCGTGCGCCAGGAAGTCGGCAAGGCACTGGGGCGTACACCCCGGGGCGTTATCTGCCTACTGACCCAGGCCCGCAGTTGGGGCCTGGCTTTTAACCCCGTGAGTTTCTTCTACTGCTTCGAGGCCGACGGACGTCTGGCCGCGATCCTGTGTGAAGTGACCAACACCCCATGGCGCGAACGCTATCACTACGTGTTGCCGGCCCAGGCCCTGGACGCCGATGAACACCAGCATTTCGCCGTGGCCAAGGCCTTCCATGTGTCGCCGTTTCTACCCCGCGACCTGGAATACCGCATGAGCTTCAGCCCTCCCGCCGCCAGGCTGGGCGTGCACATGGCCGATTGGCAGGGCACGCAGAAAATCTTCGACGCCACGTTGAGCCTGGAGAAAGAAACGCTGGATCGCGCCAGCCTGCATCGCTACCTGTGGCGTTTCCCCTGGATGACCGCCAAGACCTGCCTCGCTATTTACTGGCAGGCCCTGCGCCTGTTGCTCAAACGCACGCCGATTTTTTCCCACCGGGCCGCCGATGGCGCCTCTCGCACCGCAGTCGGTTACACCAAGGATCGCCGCCATGAAATCCCCTAGCTTATCGGTCAAGACTCACCGCCTGAACGTCAACGGCATGACCGCCGCGCTGCTGCGCAAGGCGGTGTTGCGCCAACTCAGCCAACTGCGCCATGGCCAACTGGTGGTGATCGAGGACGACGAGCGCCAAGTGTTCGGCGCACGGGAAGCGCACTTGATGGGGGAAATCCAGATCCTGGACTCTGCCGTGTGGGGCCTGGTGGCGGCCAACGGCTCCATCGGCGCCGGCGAAGCGTTTATCCACGGTTACTGGACCAGCCCGGACCTGACCGCCGTGGTGCGCGTGATGGTCAGCAACCTGGACGTGCTCGATGCAATGGAAGGCGGCCTGGCACGCCTGGCGCGGCCGTTCACCCAGGGCCTGCACTGGCTCAACCGCAACACGCGCAAGGGTTCACAGAAAAACATCGCCGCCCACTACGACCTGGGCAACGACCTGTTCGAAGAATTCCTCGACCCGACCATGATGTACTCCGCGGCACAGTTTCTGACGCCCGACGACACCCTCGAACAGGCGCAGTTGAACAAGCTGGAGCGCATCTGCCAGAAGCTCGCCCTCAAACGCACCGACCACCTGCTGGAAATCGGCACCGGTTGGGGCAGCATGGCGCTCTATGCGGCGCAGCATTACGGCTGCCAGGTCACCACCACGACCTTGTCCAAGGAACAGTTCGCCTACACCCGACAGCGCATCGACGCCCTGGGGTTGCAAGGCCAGGTCACGCTGCTGCTGCAGGATTACCGCGACCTCACCGGTCAATACGACAAGCTGGTGTCCATCGAGATGATCGAGGCGGTGGGCCATCGCTTCCTGCCGGCCTACTTCAAACAGTGCGCGCACCTGCTCAAGAACGATGGGCTGATGTTGCTGCAGGCCATCACCATCCGTGAGCAACGCTTTGAACAGGCCAAGCGCAGCGTGGATTTTATCCAGCGCTATATCTTCCCCGGCGGCGCCCTGCCCTGTGTGCAGAACATGCTGCACATCGTCAGCCGCGACACCGACATGAACCTGCTGCACATGGAGGATTTCGGCCTGCACTACGCACGAACCCTGCGCCTATGGCATGAGAACTTTCGCCGCGCCCACGGTCGCCTCGCCGAGCTGGGCTACGACCAGTATTTCCTGCGCCTATGGGAGTTCTACCTGTGCTACTGCGAAGGCGGCTTCATGGAGCGCACCATTGGCACCGCGCAATTGCTGCTGGCCAAGCCATCGGCGATCAACCCGCCGCTGCTCGGGCGCTTCAATGCTTAAGACGCTGGCCAATGCCGTGCTGTTTCAGTGCGGTTGGTTTGCCTGTGTGCTTGGTGGGGACAGCGCGTGGTTAATGGTGGGGCTTGCCGTGCTGGCAGTTCACCTGCTGTGGATAAGTTCGTGGGCTGAAGACGGCAGGTTGATCCTGGCCGTGATGGTTCTGGGCACCCTATTGGACACCACGTTGCGCATGCTGGGGGTGTTTGAGTTCACGCAACCGGGCACGTTGATTCCCTTCTGGTTGATCCTGCTATGGGCATTGCTGGCCACGACGTTGCGCCATTGCCTGGCCTGGAGCGCCCGTCCCTGGTGGCGTGCCGCTGTGCTGGGCGCGCTGGGCGGCCCGCTGTCTTATTACGCCGGTAGCCAACTGGCCGGGGTGCAGTTTGGTTTCGGCTTCGCGCCAACAATGGTTGCGCTGGCGTTGCTGTGGGCGATGGTGTTTGTGGGTTTGCATCGGCTGGCGCGCTGACGTCCGTCAGCCGTATTACACGTGCGTCACCCGCTTGCCTTACACTGCACGCCTATGACCAACATCCCCCACACCCAAATCGCCGAACCCGCCGTCACCTGCTCGACGTGCGCGGCCTGCTGCTGCCAGCTGGAAGTGATGCTGATCACCGACACCGGCGTGCCGGAGCGCTATATCGATACCGATGACTGGGGCGGTGAAGTGATGCTGCGCCTGGATGACGGCTGGTGCGCGGCGCTGGACCGGGACACGATGATGTGCACGATCTACGAGCGACGACCGCTGATTTGCCGGGAATTCGAGATGGGCGCGCCGGAGTGCCTGGAAGAGCGACAGGGTATCGCTACCGCCTACCGCTGATGCTGAATGTGGGAGGGGCTTGCCCACTCCCACATGGGTTTTGCAGTGTTCTGAAGGCTTACAACGGCAAGGTGTAGTGCAACGAGTAGCTCTCTACCCCGTCGTTATTGCTGCTGATACCCGCGTTGGAGTAATGCGTGGCACGAATGCCCACCTCATGCCCACCCGCGAAGCGCAGGCCGAAACCCAGACGGTCTTCGAACTGAAAGGCCTGGCCGATGTTGTTGTCTTCCAGCTTGGTGCGGGAAAACACCGCCACCCCGATCCCTGCCTCGATGTAAGGCTTCACCGATTCCCCGGCAAATTCATACACAAACACCGGCGAGAACGACAGGCTGCTGGCGCTGGCTCGCTTGTCCCCATCCCAATAGGTGTAGGCGCCGCTCCAGTAGCCGGTCAATCGACCTGTATCGCTCTGCCACCAGCTTTTATCCCAGTCCGATGTCAGCCCCAAGCGATAGGTCATGGTCGAATCACTGGTGCTCCCCACCCCGAACTCCAGGCCAGCAGCTTGTGCCGAAACAGAGTGCCCCACTACAGCGGCCGCAATCGCAGCCAAACAGAACAAGCGCTTCATAAGAAACATCCTTCCAAACGAAGTTATATGGTTGTGTACAGGCTATCTCGCTATAGAAGCTGGCGTGTAACCAGAAGTTCCAGCTAATAACGCAGGTATTTCACGAAATTTTCACGAGTCGAAGCTTCTCACAACGCCCGGATATTTCCATAGTGTCGGTAGGATATTTCTTAGGTGATACACATCACCGCTGGTCCAGAACTGTGCCGGTGCTGGATTGCCGACGGCCAACAGGTCGCGCTCACCCAGCAAACGCTTGAGCTGACGGGCCACGGCGGCGCCGGTGTCGATGAGGATAATGCTGGGGGGCAGCATCTGCGCCAGGAGCGGCCTGAGGAAGGGATAGTGGGTGCAGCCGAGGATGATGGTGTCGCAACCGGCGCTGAGCAGCGGGTCGATATACCCCTGCAACAACTGGCGCAAGGCCGGGCTGGTCAGGTCACCGCTTTCAATCAGCTCCACCAGGCCCGGGCATGGCTGGGTGATGACCTTCACATCGGTAGCGAAGCGGTCGAGCAACGCGGCGAACTTGGCGCTTTGCAGCGTGCCGGTGGTGGCAAGCACCCCAACCACGCCGCTGCGGGTGGCTGCCGCCGCCGGTTTGACAGCAGGTTCCATGCCCACCAGCGGCCAATCGGGAAAATCCCGACGCAGATCAGCCACGGCGGCAACCGTAGCGGTATTGCAGGCAATCACGAAGGCTTTGGCGCCCTGCGCCTGGAAAAATGCCGCCACCTGCCGGGAGCGCTCAAGGATAAACGCCGGGCTTTTCTCGCCGTAGGGGATGTGCCCGCAATCGGCCACGTACAGCAGTGATTCCTGGGGCAATAGCTGCTGGATTTCATCCAGCACGGTCAAGCCGCCGATACCGGAATCGAACACACCGATCGGCGCGCCCTTAACCATGTGGCGCCCCGCACACAGTGCAACCGGGGTCACGCTTGACGCGCAGTTCGCGAAAACGTGTGGCCAAGGCGTCGATCAGCAACAAGCGTCCCACCAACGGCTCACCGAAACCGGCCAGCAGTTTCAAGGCTTCCAGGGCTTGCAGGCTGCCGACCACACCGACCAGTGGGCCGACCACGCCAGCCTCACTGCAGGTCAGTTCGGTATCGCTGCCGTGCCCATACAGGCAGTGATAGCACGGGCTCTCGGCGCGACGCGGGTCGAACACCGACAGTTGCCCTTCAAGACGGATCGCAGCGCCGCTGACCAAAGGCTTGCCGGCACCGACACAGGCCGCGTTGACGGCTTCGCGGGTGGAGAAGTTATCACTG
This sequence comes from Pseudomonas sp. DR208, assembly GCF_019823005.1. Lineage (NCBI taxonomy): Bacteria > Pseudomonadati > Pseudomonadota > Gammaproteobacteria > Pseudomonadales > Pseudomonadaceae > Pseudomonas > Pseudomonas sp. DR208. The sequence continues at coordinate 1,089,313 of NZ_CP081944.1, read as the reverse complement.
CAATCGAGCACAACGTCTACCGCTTCGACCGCCGCAGCGAGAGAATCGGCATCCAGCGCACTGCGATGGGCCATCAGTTTGATTTCAGGGTTGAGGGCGGTCAGGCGACGCAGGGCCGAGTCGACCTTGGTCTGCCCGACGCTGTCGGTGTCATGGATGATCTGGCGCTGCAGGTTGGTCAGGTCGACCGCGTCGAAGTCCGCCAGATGCAACTCGCCGACGCCGGCGGCAGCGAGGTACAACGCGACGGGCGCGCCCAGGCCACCAAGACCTACGATCAGGGCCCGGCCGTTTTTCAGGCGCAATTGGCCGTCTATGTCGACATGCTGCAACAGAATCTGTCGGCTATAGCGCAACAGCTCCTGATCAGTCAGCACGGCCGGCGCCCCAGGGTGATGCGTTCGTGGCCACCGAGGTCGATGCGGCTGTGCACTTCTTCGAAACCTTCACTCAACAGCAGGTCGCGCACCGCCGGGGCCTGGTCGTAACCATGTTCCAGCAGCAACCGCCCACCGGCATTCAGGTGGGCCGGGGCCTCCTTGATGATCAGGCGCAGGTCGTCCAAGCCATCATGACCGGCCACCAGTGCGCTGGCTGGTTCGAAACGCACGTCGCCGGCCACCAGGTGCGGATCGTTGGCGGCAATGTACGGCGGGTTGCTGATGATCAGGTCATAGCGATGACCTTGCAGCGCGCTGAACCAATGGCTGTTCAGCACCGTAGCGTTAGCGAGGTGCAACCGCTGGCGATTGCGCTCGGCCAGGGCCACGGCTTCCAGCACACGGTCGACGGCGGTGACCTGCCAGGCCGGGCGTTCACTGGCCAGGGCCAGGGCGATGGCGCCGCTGCCGGTGCCCAGGTCGAGGACCTTGGCGAGGGTGGCGGGCAACAATTCCAGGGCGGTTTCCACCAGCAACTCGGTATCTGGCCGCGGGATCAGCGTGTGAGGCGCGACCTCCAGGTCCAGCTTCCAGAAGCCTTGCTGACCGAGGATATAGGCCACCGGCTCACCACCACGACGGCGCTGCAGGTAGCCGGCAAAGATCAGCGCATGCTCGCTGCTGACGATTTTCTCGGGCCAGGTGTGCAGGTAGCTGCGGGACTTGCCCAAGGCAGCCGCCAGCAACAATTCGGCATCCAGGCGTGCCGTGGGCGAATCGGGCAGGTCGGCGGCGCGCAGCAGGCTTGCGATGATGGTCATTTATTCACCTATCGCGGCCAGTTGATCGGCCTGGTATTCGGCGAGCAACGGTTCGATCACCGCGTCCACACCACCGGCAAGGATCTCGTCCAGGGAGTAAAGGGTGAGGTTGACCCGGTGGTCGGTGACCCGGCCCTGGGCAAAGTTGTAGGTACGAATGCGCTCGGAGCGGTCGCCCGAACCCACCAGCAACTTGCGCTCGCTGGCAATCGCGTTGGCGGCGGCGCTGGTCTGCTGGTCATTGAGCTTGGCCGACAGCCAGGACATGGCCCGCGCACGGTTCTTGTGCTGGGAGCGCTCTTCCTGGCACTCCACCACGATGCCCGACGGCAAGTGGGTGATGCGGATCGCCGAGTCGGTCTTGTTGACGTGCTGGCCACCGGCGCCCGAGGAGCGGTAGGTGTCGATGCGCAGGTCGGCCGGGTTGATCTCGATGGCCTCCTGTTCGTCCGGCTCGGGCAATACCGCCACCGTGCAGGCGGACGTGTGAATACGACCTTGGGATTCAGTCGCTGGAACCCGCTGCACGCGGTGCGCGCCGGACTCGAATTTGAGCTTGCCGTAGACGTTGTCGCCCTCGACCCGCGCGATCACTTCTTTATAGCCGCCGTGTTCGCCTTCGTTCTCGGACAGGATCTCTACCCGCCACCCGCGACGTTCGGCATACCGCGAGTACATACGGAACAGGTCGCCGGAGAAGATCGCCGCCTCGTCACCGCCGGTGCCGGCACGGATTTCGAGGAACACGTTGCGCCCGTCGTTCGGGTCCTTGGGCAGCAGCATGCGTTGCAGGTCGCCCTCCAGCTCGGCGAGTTTTTCCTTGGCTTCGCGGACTTCTTCCACGGCCATTTCGCGCATGTCCGGGTCGCTGTCCTTGAGCAGTGCCTGGGCACCTTCAAGGTCCGCCTGCACTTTCAGCAGGTTTTTATAGGTGGCGACCACGGGCTCAACTTCGGCGTATTCCTTGGAATAGGCACGGAACCTGGCCTGATCGGAGATGACCTCGCCATCGCCGAGCAGGGCGGTCAGTTCTTCGAAACGGTCCTGGAGCACGTCCAGTTTATTGAGCAGTGACGCTTTCATTGCGGTTTTTTATCCGAAGAGCTATCTGACGCGCCCTCACCGAGGGCAAAGAGTTCCTGGGCCATGGCCAGCGCATCGAGGCGGCCTTCGGCGGTAAGCTTTTTCAGTTGCACGCTGGGTGCATGCAGCAATTTGTTGGTGAGGCCACGGGCCAATTGCATCAGCACTTCTTCGGCGCTGCTGCCATTGGCCAGCAAGCGCTGGGCCTTGATCAATTCCTCGTCGCGCAGGCGTTCGCCTTGCTGACGATAGGCCTTGAGCACGTCCACCGCCGCCAGTTCACGCAGGCGCACCATGAAGTCTTCGGCGCCGGTGCTGACCATTTCCTCGGCGGCCTGGGCAGCACCCTGGCGGCTCTTGAGGTTTTCGGCGACCACTTCGTGCAGATCGTCGACGCTATAGAGGTAAACGTCGTCCAACTCGCCGACTTCGGGCTCGATATCCCGGGGAACAGCAATATCCACCATGAAGATCGGCTTGTGCTTGCGCAGCTTCAGCGCGCTCTCGACCGCGCCTTTGCCCAGGATCGGCAGTTGGCTGGCGGTGGAGCTGATGACGATATCGCTGCGTACCAGCTCCGCCGGAATGTCCGCCAGTAACACCGCATGGGCGCCGAACTGCTCGGCGAGGATGCTCGCGCGTTCCAACGTACGGTTGGCGACCACGATACGCTTCACGCCCAGGTCATGCAGGTGGCGGGCGACCAGGGTGATGGTCTCGCCGGCGCCGATCAGCAGGGCCTGGCTGCGTTGCAAGTCACTGAAAATCTGTTTGGCCAGGCTGACGGCGGCAAACGCCACGGACACCGGGTTTTCACCGATGGCAGTGTCGGTGCGCACCTGCTTGGCGGAATTGAAGGTGGCCTGGAACAGCCGCCCCAGCAGCGGGCCGACGGTGCCGGCCTCGCGCGCCACGGCGTAGGCGGATTTCATCTGCCCTAGAATCTGCGGCTCGCCCAACACCAGCGAATCGAGACCGGCCGCCACACGCATCATGTGACGAACTGCCGCATCCTCTTCGTGCACATAAGCGCTGGCGCGAAGGTCATCGAGGTCCAAATGATGGTAATCGGCCAGCCAGCGCAGTACGACATCCGCTGAAAGATGCTCCTGCTCTATATAAAGCTCGCTGCGATTGCAGGTCGAAAGGATCGCAGCTTCGCGACTGTCGGTGAGCCGGCAGAGCTGCTGCAGGGCCTCAACCAACTGCTCCGGCGTAAACGCCACGCGCTCGCGCACGTCTACGGAGGCAGTCTTGTGGTTAATACCGAGTGCGAGGAAGGCCATTCAATATCGCTGATGATGTCGGGAAGCCGACAATTGTCCTACTTCGAAAGATTCAGAACAACCACCGTCGTCTATTGTCCTAATGCCTTGTGTCTATAAAGGCATCAACTGAGACTCGGTTATGTTTGGCCGAAGGCTTGTGTCATGATGATCCGACCGCAGGTTAGTCGTCCTCTTCCTATATGAATAGATCTTCCGCGTTGCTCCTCGCCTTTGTCTTTCTCAGCGGCTGCCAGGCCATGGCCCCCGTGTCGCCGGACGGTACGCCACCGGTGGAAGACAGCGCCCCCGCCCCTGAAAAGCCCAAGGTTTATTCTTCGTTCACCGAAGAAACGGTGTACAGCCTGCTGACTGCGGAACTGGCCGGCCAACGCAATCGCTTCGACATTGCGCTGGACAACTACGTGACCCAGGCCATCAACACCCAGGATCCGGGGATTTCCGAGCGGGCCTTCCGCATCGCCGAGTACCTGGGGGCCGATCAGGCTGCGCTGGACTCCTCGCTGATCTGGGCGAAAAACGCCCCGGACGACCTGGAAGCACAACGGGCGGCGGCCATTCAACTGGCACGCGCCGGGCGCTATGACGACTCCATGGTCTATATGGAGAAAGTCCTGCAAGGCAAAGGCGACACCCATTTCGACTTCCTCGCGCTGTCGGCCGCCGACACCGACCAGGACACGCGCAATGGCCTGATGAAGAGTTTCGACCGCCTGCTGCAAAAGCACCCGAAGAACAGCCAGCTGATTTTCGGCAAGGCATTGCTGCTGCAACAGGATGATGAAGCCGACGCCGCACTGAAGCTGCTGGAGCAGAATCCGCCGGAAGAAGGCGAAATCGCCCCGATACTGCTGCGTGCACGCCTGCTTCAGAACCTCAACCGTGGCAAGGAAGCGATTCCGCTGCTGGAAAAAAGCCTCAAGAAGTATCCGGACGACAAGCGCCTGCGCCTGACTTACGCCCGCATGCTGGTCGAACAGGACCGCATGGAGGACGCCAAAGTGCAGTTCGCCAACCTGGTCCAGCAATACCCGGACGACGACGAATTGCGTTATTCCCTGGCACTGGTTTGCCTGGAAGCCAAGGCGTGGGACGAGGCCAAGGGTTACCTGGAAGAGCTGATCCAGCGTGAAAGCCATGTAGATTCGGCACACCTGAACCTCGGGCGCATCGCCGAAGAGCGCAACGATCCGCAAGCCGCCCTGCTCGAGTACGCCCAGGTCGGCCCCGGCAACGACTACCTGCCCGCCCAATTGCGCCAGGCCGATATCCTGATGAGCAACGGCCGCACCGACGAGGCGGAGAAACGCCTGGCCGCCGCACGGGATGCCGAACCGGATTACGCGATCCAGCTCTACCTGATCCAGGCCGAAACCTTGTCGGCCAACAATCAGGGCGAGCGCGCCTGGAAGCTGCTGCAACAAGCGTTGCTGCAATTCCCGGACGATTTGAACTTGCTATACACCCGCGCCATGCAGGCGGAAAAACGCAATGACCTGGCGCAGATGGAAAAAGACCTGCGCCTGATCATCAAGCGCGATCCGGACAACGCCATGGCCCTCAACGCCCTGGGCTACACCTTGTCCGACCGCACCACGCGCTACGACGAAGCCAAGGTGTTGATCGAGCAAGCCCACAAGCTGAACCCGGAAGACCCGGCCGTGCTCGACAGCCTGGGCTGGGTGAATTACCGCCTGGGCAACCTGGACGAGGCCGAACGCTTGTTGCGCCAGGCGCTGGAACGCTTCCCCGACCAGGAAGTCGCCGCGCACCTGGGCGAAGTGCTGTGGGCCAATGGCAAACAGCGTGAAGCACGGCAAATCTGGGAGAAATTCCTCAAGGAACAACCCGAAAGCCCCATCCTGCGCGGCACCATCAAGCGCCTGACCGGATCCGAGACCCTTTAAACCTATGTTTTTGCGCCATGTTGTTATTTTCAGCTTCATCGCCCTGCTCGCCGGTTGTGCGGGCATCGGCAGCCGCGAATCCGTTGAAGGCCAGGGCAACCCGGCGCAATGGAAGCAGCACAAGGACCAGCTCAGCAGCATCGATGGCTGGCAGATCGAAGGCAAAGTGGGGGTTCGCGCGCCGAAAGACTCCGGCAGCGGCACCTTGTTCTGGCTGCAGCGCCAGGACTACTACGATATTCGCCTGTCGGGTCCACTGGGCCGTGGCGCCGCACGTCTGACCGGCCGGCCGGGGCAAGTCAGCCTTGAAGTGGCCAACCAGGGCCGTTATGAGGCAACCTCGCCGGAAGCGTTGCTGGAAGAACAGATCGGCTGGAAACTGCCGGTGTCTCACCTGGTGTGGTGGGTCCGTGGCCTGCCAGCGCCTGATAGCAAGAGTCGCCTGAGCCTGAACGGCGACAGCCGCCTGGCCAGCCTGGAGCAGGATGGCTGGCAGGTCGAATATTTGAGCTACGTGGAGCAAAGCGGCTATTGGTTGCCCGAGCGCATCAAGCTGCATGGTCCCGACCTTGATGTCACGCTGGTGATCAAGGACTGGCAACCACGCAAACTGGGGCAATAACGTGTCCGTACAAAAATTGACCCTGCCCTCCCCGGCCAAGCTCAACCTGATGCTGCACATTCTCGGTCGCCGTGAAGATGGCTATCACGAGCTGCAGACGTTGTTTCAATTCCTCGACTATGGCGACGAGCTGACCTTCGCCGTGCGCGACGATGGCGTGATCAGGCTGCATACCGAATTCGAAGGCGTGCCTCACGACAGCAACCTGATCGTGAAGGCCGCAAAAAAACTTCAGGAGCAATCCGGCTGTCCGCTCGGCATCGATATCTGGATCGATAAAGTCCTGCCCATGGGTGGCGGCATCGGTGGTGGCAGCTCGAATGCCGCGACAACTCTGCTGGGTCTGAATTACTTGTGGCAACTGGGTTGGGACCATGATCGCCTGGCCGCGCTGGGCCTGACGCTGGGTGCCGACGTCCCGGTTTTCGTGCGCGGGCACGCGGCTTTCGCCGAGGGCGTGGGGGAGAAACTCAGCCCGGAATACCCCGAGGAGCCGTGGTATGTCGTGCTTGTTCCGCAAGTATCTGTAAGTACAGCAGAAATTTTTTCAGATCCGTTGTTGACACGTAACTCTTCTCCCATTAAAGTGCGCCCCGTTCCCAAGGGAAACAGTCGAAATGACTGCTTACCGGTTGTAGCAAGGCGTTATCCAGAGGTACGTAACGCTTTGAATTTGTTAGGTAAATTTACCGAAGCAAAATTAACCGGAACTGGAAGTTGTGTGTTTGGGGGCTTCCCAAGCAAAGCTGAAGCTGATAAAGTCTCGGCCCTTCTTACAGAGACCCTTACAGGGTTTGTAGCAAAGGGAAGCAACGTTTCGATGTTGCATCGCAAGCTGCAAAGTCTGCTCTAAAGGAATCGAGTGTCAGGCACTCGTTGCAACAGATACAGGGGCGTCGCCAAGCGGTAAGGCAGCAGGTTTTGATCCTGCCATGCGTTGGTTCGAATCCAGCCGCCCCTGCCATTTTCCTATACTCATCCAGGTTACCCTCAGCCTCTAGGTACTGCGCGTGTCCAAGATGATGGTCTTTACGGGGAACGCCAACCCCGATCTGGCTCGACGTGTCGTACGTCAGCTGCATATCCCTCTCGGTGACATCTCTGTCGGTAAATTCTCCGACGGCGAAATTACAGCCGAGATCAATGAAAACGTTCGCGGTAAAGACGTCTTCATTATTCAGCCGACTTGCGCTCCGACCAACGATAACCTGATGGAACTCGTCGTGATGGCTGATGCCTTCCGCCGCTCCTCAGCGACTCGAATCACAGCTGTAATCCCTTACTTTGGTTATGCCCGTCAGGATCGCCGTCCGCGTTCCGCACGTGTGGCCATCAGCGCGAAAGTCGTTGCTGACATGCTGACCGTGGTAGGCATCGACCGTGTTCTCACGGTTGACCTGCACGCTGACCAAATCCAGGGGTTCTTCGATATTCCGGTAGATAACATCTACGGCTCCCCCGTATTGGTGGATGACATCGAAGACCAGCGCTTTGAAAACCTGATGATCGTGTCCCCGGACATTGGTGGCGTCGTGCGTGCACGGGCCGTTGCCAAATCCCTGGGCGTGGACCTCGGGATCATCGACAAACGCCGCGAGAAAGCCAATCACTCTGAAGTGATGCATATCATCGGTGATGTCGAAGGGCGTACCTGTATTCTGGTTGATGACATGGTCGACACCGCCGGCACCCTGTGCCACGCGGCGAAAGCCTTGAAAGAGCACGGTGCGGCCAAAGTCTTCGCCTACTGCACACACCCTGTGCTGTCGGGCCGAGCGATCGAGAACATCGAGAATTCCATGCTGGACGAACTGGTGGTGACCAACACCATCCCGTTGTCCGCTGCTGCTCAAGCCTGTTCGCGTATCCGTCAACTGGATATCGCACCGGTTGTTGCCGAAGCGGTCCGCCGCATCAGCAATGAAGAATCGATCAGCGCGATGTTCCGCTAAGGGTCAAACCTTCGGCACATCCCACTGACGAAAAGCGCCCCGCCCCGACATTCTGTTGGGGCGGGGCTTTTTTGCCCATGTCGAGGCCGGCGCTGGTCGCAAACGCCGCTCGATGATGGCTATTTTGGAGATACAAAATGACTGACTTTACTCTGAACGCCCAAGCGCGTACTGACCTGGGGAAAGGTGCGAGCCGCCGCCTGCGTCACGCCGCCAACATCCCAGCCGTTGTATACGGTGGTAACAAGCCTGCTGAATCCGTGACCATCCTGGCCAAGGAAATCGCCAAGCTGTTCGAAAACGAAGCGGCCTACAGCCACGTTATCGAGCTGAACGTCGACGGCGCCAAGCAGAACGTCATCGTTAAAGCGATGCAGCGTCACCCTTCCAAGCAATTCATCATGCACGCTGACTTCGTTCGCGTTGTAGCTGGCCAGAAACTGACCGCCATCGTGCCTGTGCACTTTGTGGGTGAAGAAGCTCCGGTCAAGAAAGGCGGCGAGATCTCGCACGTCCTGAACGAAATCGAAGTGACCTGCCTGCCGAAAGACCTGCCTGAGTTCATCGAAGTCGACCTGTCGGCTCTGGAAATCGGCGCTATCGTTCACCTGTCCGACCTCAAGGCACCTAAAGGCGTTGAGTTTGTCGCACTGGCTCACGGTGATGACAAAGCAGTTGCCAACGTTCACGCTCCACGCGTTGCTCCAGAAGCTGAAGAAGGCGCTGCAGAGTAATCCACTCTGTATTGCCGGAGCTTGAGGAAACATCGCGGACCGAAACGTAGCGAGAAAGCGGGCGATAACGCGGCGTTTACTCTTGAGTAAATGATGTAGTGTCGTCCACTTTCGCCGCACTCAGGTCTGGCGATGTTATCCACAACTCCAAAGGAAGGGCCCCTGTCGTGACTGCCATTAAACTGATCGTTGGCCTGGGAAATCCAGGCGCCGAATACGAACAGACCCGGCATAACGCGGGGGCCCTTTTTGTTGAGCGCATCGCCCACGCACAAGGTGTAAGCCTTGCGGCCGATCGCAAATATTTCGGCCTGACCGGGCGCTTTTCGCACCAGGGTCAGGATGTTCGTCTACTGATTCCCACCACCTACATGAACCGCAGCGGCCAGGCTGTCGCGGCGCTTGCGGGCTTCTTCCGGATCAAACCCGAAGAAATCCTGGTGGCCCATGACGAACTGGACCTGCCACCCGGCGTTGCCAAGCTCAAGCTCGGCGGCGGGCATGGCGGGCACAACGGCCTGCGCGACATCATCGCGCAGCTGGGTAATCAGAATAATTTCTACCGCCTGCGGCTCGGCATTGGCCACCCAGGCGTCGCCAGTATGGTTTCAAATTTCGTCCTGGGTCGTGCGCCACGCGCCGAACAGGAAAAACTCGATGCCAGCATCGACTTTGCCCTCGGCGTGCTGCCGGATATCTTCGCCGGTGAATGGAACCGCGCGATGAAAAACCTGCACAGCCAGAAGGCCTGACTCTTACCGAGGGGAAACACCATGGGATTCAATTGCGGCATCGTCGGCCTGCCCAACGTCGGCAAATCCACCCTGTTCAACGCCCTGACCAAATCCGGTATCGCAGCGGAGAACTTCCCCTTCTGCACCATCGAGCCCAACAGCGGTATCGTGCCGATGCCGGATCCACGCCTGGACGCCCTGGCGGCCATCGTCAACCCCAAGCGCATCCTGCCGACCACCATGGAATTCGTCGACATCGCCGGCCTGGTCGCCGGTGCGTCGAAAGGTGAAGGTCTGGGCAACAAGTTCCTCGCCAACATCCGCGAGACCGATGCCATCGCCCACGTGGTCCGCTGCTTTGAAGACGAGAACGTGATCCATGTCTCCAACAGCGTCGACCCGAAACGCGACATCGAGATCATTGACCTGGAACTGATCTTCGCCGACCTCGACAGCTGCGAGAAGCAACTGCAGAAAGTCGCGCGCAACGCCAAGGGCGGCGACAAGGACGCAGTGGTCCAGAAAGGTCTGCTGGAGCAACTGATCGCGCACTTCACCGAAGGCAAGCCGGCACGCAGCCTGATGAAGAACATGGGCGCTGACGAGAAGGCCGTGATCAAGGGCTTCCACCTGCTGACCACCAAGCCGGTGATGTACATCGCCAACGTCGCTGAAGACGGTTTCGAGAACAACCCGTTGCTCGACGTGGTCAAGGCCATCGCTGACGAAGAAGGTGCCATCGTGGTGCCGGTGTGCAACAAGATCGAAGCAGAAATCGCCGAGCTGGATGACGGCGAAGAAAAAGACATGTTCCTCGAGGCCCTGGGCCTGGAAGAGCCTGGCCTGAACCGCGTGATCCGCGCCGGTTACGAAATGCTCAACCTGCAGACCTACTTCACCGCCGGTGTCGAAGAGGTCCGCGCGTGGACCGTCAAGGTCGGTGCTACCGCACCACAGGCTGCTGGGGTGATCCACACGGACTTCGAAAAAGGGTTCATCCGCGCCGAAGTGATTGCCTACAACGACTTCATCCAGTTCAAGGGTGAGGCCGGTGCCAAGGAAGCCGGTAAGTGGCGTTTGGAAGGCAAGGAATACATCGTGAAAGATGGCGATGTGATGCACTTCCGTTTCAACGTGTAAGTGCTGGCAGCGATTTACACGGCAACTAAAAAGCCGATGCATTGCATCGGCTTTTTTGTGCACGTTTTTCAAGGTTAAACACATGTGTTTACTCTGAGCGTTTACTCTGTGCACGAGAAAATCGGCAAATAAACGTCATGGCAGCCTTTAAGTTCGTTCAGCTTTAACTTCTCGCTCACCACTGACAGCTTTTTCCTGCATCTGGCCTCGGCAAATTACGCTCTACTGAGCAGTACTGCATTGCAGCACTGCTAAGCAATAGTGGAGTGACTAACAGCATGTCTGCCTCTGACCATCAGGAAAGTGAAGTACGTATACCGTTCATTGAGAACCCCGATGTTTACGCCGCGCTCAAGACTACGGCAGCCTTGAATATTGACGTTCTTCTACTGGGTGAAACCGGCACAGGCAAGGACACTCTGGCACAGCGAATTCATCGTTTATCCGGGCGGCGCGGTCACTTTATCGCGGTGAACTGCGCAGCCATCCCGGAGACCCTGGCGGAGAGTCAGCTGTTCGGCGTCAACAGTGGCGCTTATACCGGTGCTATTCAGTCAAGGGCCGGATTTATCGAGGCGGCACACCTAGGCACCCTGTATCTGGATGAAATCGACAGCATGCCACTCACCCTGCAAGCCAAACTTCTGCGTGCGCTGGAATCACGTGGCGTCGAGCGTCTAGGGTCGACCCGTTTCATCCCGGTCGACATGCGCGTGATAGCATCCGCCCAGCAATCACTGAATGACATGGTCGAGCAAGGCACCTTTCGACGTGACCTGTACTTCCGCCTGAATGTCGTGACCATCAACCTCGCCCCGCTGCGAAGCCGACTGGAATACATCATTCCACTGTTTAAGGACATGGTTGCCCAAGAAGCCAAGCTCTTCGACTGCCCAATCCCCGCGCCGTCTGAAACACTGCTCCAGCAATTGCTGTGTCACCACTGGCTTGGCAACGTAAGAGAATTGCGCTCTGCCGCCAAGCGGTTTGTACTGGGCATGCCACCTCTTGGTTCATCGGAGGCGAATGCACAGATAATACCCCTGAAGATTAGGTTGCAGCAGTTCGAAAAATCATTGATCGAAGAATCGCTCAAACGTCATGCCGACTGTGTGGAGCATGTCGCCGCTGAGTTAGGCGTTGCCAAACGCACGCTGTACTACCGTTTGAAGTACTTGAACATACTTACATGACGCGATTGCTCGGCACCTGCATTTGCGACACATCTCGAAATAACAAATCATTTTCGCGCTGGAACCACCCCCCTGTCGTCCACCACCCATGTTTCGAGCGAAGGCTCTCTAGAGAAGGCCAGACACTCGACACTTTATCAATATGAAAGGAAGGTACTTTTATGCCTATTGAACCTAACTATCCGGGCATTGGCGCAAATTATGGCGGCGTCGACAACGCAGAAGCAAAAGCCATTCAGGATCAGTTGCAGAGAGAAAAGAACGCGCAAAACATTAAGCAAACCATCGACAGCATGCTGCTCGACTACAGCACCAAAGTGATGGCGCAAATCGGCTCTGCCCGGGCCTAAGCATCAAAACACTTGCCTCCTCTGTTCATTTACAGAGGGGGCACTTTCTCGCTTTTGCCTGGGGAGCCTCAAATGCTTTCGAAAACCGAATGGGGCGCACAGCCTCAGATGCGTCTGCAAAAAAACGAAGCGACAACGCTTGTTGATAACTCCATCGATAGTCATTTTTTTGCGTCAGCGCTGATCGGGGAGAACCGCTCCCCCCCTTCGACGCCGGCCATCGGCACGTACTTTCTCGCCGAGCAATCGGTGTTCCTCAAATCCAAGAACGAGAAGTTTTCCAGAGGGTTGAAGGATCTGGCGCAAAGCAAGCACTCGATAAAATCGGTGGAAGTGCCCATGGCCCTGGTCGAGAGCAAAGAGCGCCTGACCGTGTCGGTGAAAATCATAAAACACTGCATTTCGATGGTAGAAAAAACCATCAACCTGCAGTAGGAAAGTTATGCGCAAACCTCTCGTCACCTGCCTGCTACTCACACTGGCACTGCTCCTGGCCGGCTGCGGTGAACGAATCGAACTGCACCGCCAATTGTCCGAACAGGAAGCCAACGATGTCATCGCCGAACTGGCAGACAAGCAGATCCGCGCCCAGAAAGCCTTGGAAAAGGATGGCGTAGTCGTTCGGGTAAAGAGCCGTGATATTGCCCGCGCGGTGCGAACACTGGAAGCTGCCGGCCTGCCGAAAATCGCGCGCTCGACCCTGGGGGATATATTCCGCAAGGAAGGCGTCATCTCTACACCGCTGGAGGAAAGGGCCCGTTACATCTACGCGTTGTCCCAGGAACTGGAAGCAACCCTATCCAACATCGACGGGGTCATCGTGGCCCGCGTCCACGTGGTACTGCCGGAACGGGTGGCGCCCGGCGAACCCGTACAGCCGGCATCAGCCTCGGTATTCATCAAACACGACCCCCGGCTGGACCCCGACAACATCAGGCCACGTGTGCGCAGAATGGTGGCCAGCAGCATTCCCGGTATGACCACCACGGCGGATAACCCGCAAAAACTCACCGTTACCTTTGTACCAGCGGCCGCTTATATTGAACGGGAGCGTCTAGTCTATCTCGGAGCTTTTCTGGTACCCGAAAACGACCTGATGTTCTGGCAAACAACCCTGACATCACTGTTTATAGTCTTGGTGCTTGCAGTCGCGGCGACCGTAGTCTGGCTTCGAAGGAAGCGCCACCCGACCCACGCTTCACCGAGCTTAGAATCCAATGGATGACCTGTTCAGGTGGGTCAATTGGTGGACCCGCCCATGGGAGCAGGCACAACATGGCTGGGCGCCGTTCGACCTCGCCTCACCCGCCGGCACTGCGATCTGCCGTGGCCAGCATGAGCGGGTCAGCCAGGCACTGGGCATCTCCCCTTGCCTGCCCGTTGAGCCATCACCTGCCCTGCTGCACCTGGTACTGGCGCCACCCGCAAAACGTGAACTGATGTTGGCCCTGGTCGATGGGATCTACCATCCTCAGCATGAACTATCGTTGAGCCCCGACCAACGCCAGTGGTGCGCCCGCCTGTCCCGGGCATTACCTGCCGTTCCCCATGAACCCGGCAACGACCCTCTGCACTATCTGCGCGCCTGGGTCGATCAGCCGATATGGCAGCGCCTGCGGCTCAGCTTCGCCCCGCAACGCGTTGATGCGCTGGAAGGCATCCCTGCGCCGCCACCCGGAAGCAAACTCGACACTGTCTGGCAGGCCGTCATATGGCGCGCTACCGCCCCGACCAACGATGCCCCCACTGCTGGCGAGACCCATTCCAATGTTGTACCGCTGCAAGATTAAACTGTCGACCCCCGCTGCAAGCTTGCCAAACGCTCTGATCCCCAGAGAGCTGCTTGCCGACAGCCTGCGTGCACAGCATTTGCTGAGCGACGCCCAGGCACAGGCTGAAGCGATCCTGCAACAAGCGCGTGAACAGAGTGAGCAGTTGCTGAAGCACGCACAGGACGAGTTTTGGCAGCGCGCCAACCGCCAACTTGAATGCTGGGAGACCGAGCGGCAGAACATGTGCGAGCAGCTTGAAAAAATCGCTACGTCAGTAACCCATCAGGTGGTGGGCAGTCTGCTGGAACTGACGCCTCCCGCGGAGCGAATCAGCGCCCTGCTCAAAAAGCTGCTAGCCGCAGAAATACCCACCATTAACGCCACGCTGGCCTGTCATCCACAGGATCAGCCGGAGGTGGTGCAATGGCTGCAAATGAACAGCAATGCCCCCTGGAGTCTGCGTGTGGATGATCTCATCAGCGTCCAGTCGCTGGTTCTGGAAACAGACGAGGGCAGCTTTCATATTGATTGGAAGTCGACCGTTGACAGCTTGTTCCTGTTGGAAATGCCACAGAGCCGCAAGTAGGGAATTTCCGACAATGTTCACACGCAGTCTTTCATGACGCCGTGTGTGGAACTGTTGCCAGGTATGAACCACATACATGGGCAATTCACTGGAGGATGCCCCATGACCTTTGATTATCGGCTGAGCCGACAGCATTACAGAGAGCTGGACACTGTCAAAAAACACATAGACCAAATGGGTAAGGCCGCCTACGAGGCGACCGATAATGAGACGTTCGCAGCACTGATGGATCAAGCGCTGGAGATGAAAATGACGTCGAACCAGCTTTTGACCTCTATACAGGCCATGACCAACTACAGGGCCGATCAGGGAAAGATCATCTTCGATGGCATCCCCTGATGGTTCGAGGCCGGGTGATGCAGGTACTCGTGAATCGACGACTCGGGGCTGTCACTGCCCGCCGACCATCACCCGTCTCACACGCTGCGCCCAAGACACGCGCCCGACTTCGCAGCATCCGCTCTCGTACCAAACAGAGAACCACTTATGAAGAACAAGACCTACAAGCCTGGCTGCTTGCGTTATGTCTCGTCCGGACTTTCGCAAAAACGCCCTGCCTGGCGCTACCTGCTCGCGCTGCCATGGCTGCTGACGCTTTCGCAAACCACATTGGCCGCCATCCCCAACGAATGGAAAAACACGGCCTACGCCTATGAAGCCGAGCACAAGCCCGTGCGGGAGGTACTTGAAGATTTCGCCCAGACGTTCGGTACGCAGCTTCAGATCGAAGGCCTGCTTGAGGGTTCGGTCAATGGAAAAATCCGCGCCAACACCCCTCAGTCCCTACTCGACAGACTGGGTGTGGAGCATCGCTTCCAGTGGTACCTGTACAACAACACGCTCTATATCAGCACGCTGGATCAGCAGCAATCCGCGCGCCTGGAAGTATCGTCGGAATCCATCTCGGACTTGAAGCAGGCACTGACCGATATCGGCCTGTTGGAAAGCCGCTTTGGCTGGGGCGAGTTGCCAGAGGACGGCGTCGTTCTGGTCTCTGGCCCCAGGGGTTACATAGAGAAGATCAAGCAGTTCAGCAGCCAGCGAAAGTCGGCAGATGAAAAGCAGAGCGTGTTGACCTACCCGCTGAAGTTCGCCAACGCAGCAGACCGCGTGATCGATTACCGGGGGGAAAAAATCACCATCCCAGGGGTTGCCACTATGCTGCGCGGGTTGTTGGAACCACGCCCGACGTCCGTCATGGCGACACGCTCCACAACCGCGGCGCAACCCTCGCCACTGGCTCCCACAACCGGCGCCCGGTTGAGCAACCCGCTGCTTGGGCAAATGCTGGGAACACCCGCGGGCGCGGGCTCATTGGACACCGGCGCGTCGCTCACTCCCCGCGCGCCGGTGAACGCCAGCAAAATCAGGGTCGAGGCGGATGTGCGCAATAACGCGGTACTGATTTATGACCTGCCCGAGCGCCAGGCCCTGTACAGAGAGCTGATCACGCAACTCGACGTGGCCCGCAAGCTGGTGGAAATCGACGCAATCATCCTGGATATCGAGCGCAGTCAATTGCGCGAATTCGGGGTCAACTGGGGGTTTCAAAACAGCCGTTTTCGAGGCGAATCGATCATGGCACCCGGCAGCTCTTCACAAATCAATATCGGCAATCGCGACCGTTTCTATGCTGAAATCCGCGCCCTGGAAAGCCGTGGCCTGGCCACTATCGTGTCGAACCCATCGGTGCTGACGCTGGAAAACCAACCGGCGGTGATTGATTTCAACCGGACCCAATACCTGGTAGCCGGCACAGAGAACGCGACTATTCTGCCCGTCACCGCAGGTACCAGCTTTCAAGTAGCCCCCAGGGTCATCACCAGCAAAGGCAGCCACCAAGTCCATTTGGTCGTGGATATTGAAGATGGCAATTTTAACGATTCCAACGTCTCAATCGGTGGACTGGATGTGCGCCGAGGCAAGGTGAGTACCCAGGCCGTAATGGCAGAAAAAAGCTCACTGGTGGTGGGTGGGTTTCACGTAACGGAAAACACCGACACCCAGAGAAAGGTGCCTGTGTTGGGAGACATTCCATTGCTAGGCAAGGCGTTGTTCTCCTCCACGAAACGCGAGAACAACCGACGGGAACGCCTGTTCATCCTGACACCCCGTGTGATCGGAGACCAAGCCGACCCTTCACGTTACCTGCCAAAAGCCGATCAGGCCGAATTACAGGCTGCACTAGCCCCCTTGGCCCGACGCAATGCACCCTACCCGCCAGTGATCCAGCGAAGCGAAATCACCAGCACGCTGGCGCATCTCGTGAGTGGCGAGGTGCCCAAGGCGTTCAAGGCGGCCGCGATGCCCCTGGGGTTGGATACATTGTGCTCGACACGTGAGCTGCTGGCTCTCAATACCCAGCGCAGCCAGTGGTATACAGGGCCACACTTCAACGTAGCAATCATCGTGTTGCGCAATCAGTTCAAACGCAATGTGCGCATTGATGAAAAGGAGTGCAGCAACGCTCAGACCCTGGCAGTAACCGTGTGGCCACGAGCCTGGCTCAAGCCGGGCGAAGAGGCTGAGGTTCTTATCGCCATGCGCCCCGTAGTGAAAGATGAACACATCGGCGTGCCCCGCCCGTCCCTTCTCACCCCAGCCCGGAAAGACATGCGATGAAACGCACCCTGTTCAGCGTCACTCTCATCATTACGGTATTGCTCAGCGTCGGCTGTACTGCAACGTGCAAAGGTGATTCATGCTCTCGTCCACAATCGAGCGAGTCTAAAATGGTGGTCTGGTGGCCGTCGCACATGCGTGCCGAGCCTGGCCCCGCAGGAGAACGTTCGGATTATCAGACGATCTCGCTGGAACGATGAGCCAATGCGGCTGGCCAAGCCTTCAGGTCCTGGCCAGTTGCACCTGACGTCGATTACCGCTGCACAAGCTCGGGCAGTTCCAGGGTTTCGCGCTTGGCTTCATCGTCCAATTCACGCAGAGTCCGGTAGATCAGCGCCACAGCTTGCAAGGTTTCACGCGGGATGCCGGCACCCAGTTTCTTTTCATAGAGCGTACGCGCCAGCCATACGCACTGGATCACCGGCACATCAGCCGCTTTCGCCCGATCGATCAATGCGCGCGCTTGGTCATCGGTGCCCTTGTCCACCAGCAGCGGCAAAGGCGTTTTACCGGGTCGGTAATACAAGGCGACGGCAAAGTGTGTTGGGTTGACCACCAACATGTCGGACTCTTCCAACTTGGGCAGCTTGACCTGCGGTTCTTCCTGGGCGAGTTGATAAGCCAGTGAACGCCGTTGCCCTTTGATGTGAGGATCGCCCTCCGAGTCCTTGTACTCCTTCATCACCTCGACTTGCGTCATCCGCATGCGCTTGGCAAAAAAGTGTTTCTGCAACGCCAAGTCGATCAGCGCCAGCACCAGCAACAAACCCAGACAGGCATGCAGCAGGTGGCGAAATAAAATGATCAGGGCTTTGACATAACTCTGCAAGTCGCTGTTGGCCAGGTTGATCAACACGCCAAGTGAAGGGCTGATCACCACATAGAGGACCAATGCCAAAAGCACGGCCTTGGTCAGACTCATCAGCAGGTTCATCACCTGCTGAGCGGAGAACATCTGTTTGATCTGGCTGAGTGGGTTGAGACGGCTGAAGTTCAGCTTCAAGCTTTCGGGCGCAAACAGAACACCGAACTGCATCCAAGCACTGATCAATTTCACCGTGATCGCCACGGCGGCCATCATCAGGGCAAACGCAAAGAACATCAGCAGCGCTTCCAGCAGCACTTCTTCCAGCGCCCGTGCAAAGGGTTGGCCAATGCGGGACATGGGCAAGACCAACAGTTGCTGGAAACGCTGCATGCTGGGCTCGGCCGTGAACAAGGCTATCTCGCTCAAGGCGGTCAGTACCAACAGCTTGCCGACATCCTGGCTCTGCGCGACCTGGCCCTTCTGGCGCTGATCACGCAGTTTCTTGGGGGTGGCCGCGTGTTTTTTCTCACCTGAATCACTCATGATGCCGAGACCTGGAACATTGCAAGCAGGGATTGCTTGAGATCACCCAACAGGCTCATGCGCCCGACGATCAAATCCTGCAACAACGGCAGGTACAGAATCAGAATCATCAGGCCGGCCAGGCATTTGACCGGTGGTGCCAGAGTCGAGACTTGCAACTGCGGGCTATAAAGCCCCAGCAACGCAACGCCAAACTCCAGCAGCAGCAACACCGCTATAAATGGCGCGGCGTAGAGCATCATATGGGTGAACGTGTCCGCCAGCAGAGTGGTAAACACACTGAAACCGTTCACTCCAACGAAAGGTAGCCAAGCGGTCGGGGACCAGATTACATAGCTGTCCCAGATCACTTGGGTCATCGCCCCGAGCCCGAGGGTGGCGATCAACAGGTAGATCGCCAACTGTTTGAACAGATGCCCCACCGGCGTTGCGTCCGGTCCCAGCGACGGGTTGAGTTGGCCACCGGCGAGCGCGCCGCGCTGGTTGTCGAGTAATGCCCCCACCGACTCGAACATCCAGAACGGCATGCTCAATAAGACCCCGAGCAAAAGGCCCAGAGCCACCTCCTTGAAAATCAGGGCACCGATCATCAGCAATGAGTAGTCGTGCGCTTTTAGCACCGTGTAAATGCCGGGAGCCGGAATCAGCCCCAGCACCATCACGATGATGTGCCGAGGCATACCACGCAGATGTTGAAAACAGAAGGCAGGCACCAGGAATACACAAGGATAGATTCGCGCCATAGCGACCAGAAGGCTGGGCAGGTAATCAATGAGTTGCAGCACGCGGGTTACCTCAGCTCAGCGCCGAACGGGCAATCATGTCGAACGTCAGGTTGATCAATTGCACCAGTTCCACACCAATCCAGCGCCCGGTCAGAATCAAGGTGACGCCCACAGCTACCAACTTCACACCAAAGGGCAGGGTCTGGTCTTGTATCTGCATCAATGCCTGCAGGAGGGAAGTCAGTACACCGATAACCACGGCCACGATAAGCGGGGGTGCCGACAGCACCACCACCAGCAACATGCCTTGCTTGAACAGCACGATCGGCTCCATAAGCTACTCAGAGATAAGAAAGGAACAGGCTGTCGAGCAAGCGTGACCAGCCCGAGACGAGTACGAACAACAACATTTTGAGCGGCAGCGAAATCGTCATCGGCGAGACCATTTGCATGCCCAGCGCCAACAGCAGGTTGGAGACGATCAAGTCAATGACGATGAACGGAATGTAGATCAGGAACCCTATCTCGAAACCGGCCTGCAACTGCGACAGGACGAAGGCTGGCATCAGCAGGATCAAGTCTTCGCGCTGAACCTCATGGGCCATTTCAGACGGCCACATTCGGACGGTGTTTTCCTTCAGGTGCGTCAGAATGTCCGGGTCGGTGTTGCGACTCATGAACGTGCGCAACGGTTGTATGGCTACCAGGCCGGTGGTTTGCATCGCGTGCACGCTGCTGAGGTCCAGAGGTGCCGCCTTCAGCGTCACGGAGATCTCGTAGCCTACGGGCGCCATAATGAATAGCGTTGCCGCCAGGGCAATGCCGTTGATTGCCATGCTCGGCGGTACTTGCTGCACACCGATGGCGTTGCGGGTGATCATCAGCACAATGACAATTTTCAGGAACGCCGTGCACACGACCAGCAACATCGGCATCAGCGACAGCCCACCGAGAAACAGGGCGAGTACGAGCGGGTCCACTCCCTGGAAAGTCATCGGGAAAACGTCATGCGGGACAGTTGCAAGCCGAGGCACCCGTCAACCTCGACCAACTGCCCCACGCCAATCGGGCGATCACCGTAGTAAAGCCCGGCCATGCCGGGTGCATAGCCGGAGATACCCAGCACGGCTCCGGGGGACAGGTTGCGCAACTCCCCCAGCGTCAGGTTCAAGGTTCCACACCGCACGTTGAGCGCCATGCTCAATTCATCGAACGGCTCATGGCCAAATACGTCCGCTACCGGTTGTTCATCCCCGGATTTCGGGAAGTCGTGTACTGCAAAGTCCTCGTCCACAGAGGTTTCCTCAAGAGATGCAAGTGTCAAACACAAATGCCCGGATGCATCGTCGATATGCCCATGCAGGCGGCGTTCACCCACCTGCAGATACCCGACACCCCGCGCGTTGAAAAAGGCCTGTTCGATTACCACGACATCGCCCGACCGAGCGGTGCGCAAATGAGCAATGGACAGTTGCAGCCGCCCCAGCGTTACGGCGATTGCCACCTGAAAACGCTCAGGCAGCGGAGCAGCGATCGAGCGCCATGGGCCGGCATCACACACCGCCAGAAAGCTCTCGTGAGTCAGCCACAGGTATGCCGAAACCTGGGACATCCCCAAGGTCACAGTAAGCCGGCAGCCAAATGGCAATGAGTGACTACCCCCCAGCAATCGCAGGTGCCCCAACAGCTTCCTGACCTGCGGGCTGAGGTGGTACAGGAACAGATCCCAGAACCACGAATCCGGATCGTTGTCGGCCAGGGCCAGCGTCACAGGGCACTCTCCCAGCAAGCTCAACAGCGGACCGGGCTCACTGAAACCCAGCACGCCGCAGGCCGTTTCGAAGCAGACAGGTGTAGCACTTCCTGGTGGTCGCCCAGGCTCCAGCAAGAGTTCACCCTGCTGGCTTGAGACCTGAAACGGCATACGTATGCCACAGCCCAACCGGCGCCGGGCCGCGACGGCCTCAGCCTTGACCTGACGTAACGCCAACAGCGGCATCATCATGCCGAGGCCATATGAACCAACGTGAGATCGACCGGCTGTCCCAACGTGTTGGCGATGCGCTCCTGACAACGCTGGCGCATGCCGCAGAGCCAGTTCGTCGTGCGATCGCACTCAGCGTCCAGTTCGACGCTCCAGACTCCCGGCTCGCGCCGGATACTGGCTTTGATGCGCCCTAGACGAGGCACGTACAGCACCACCTGCAGTGGCCACTGCGATGATCCTTGAAAATGGGCGGCCAGTTGTTCAGTCAACGATTCGAGCAGGGGGCTATCGTTCGCCATTTTCGTGCTCGCCGCAGAGCTGCCAACGTCGGTGGTGACCAGCAACGCAAACCGCAGCGCCTGCTCCAAGGGCACCACGGCGCTCATTCCCATCTCACGTGTATCACTGAGTTCACGCATGCGCTCAGTCTTGCCAATTGAAACCTGGGTCATGCTTGCTCCTGAGCCAATAAACCGGATAACTCTTGAAGTTTTTCCACCTCGAGCAAACAGCGGGTGACGTGCTTCTGGGCATCTCCTACCGCCAGCGTCTGCTGGTCTTTTTGCACGTGCAACGCTTGCAATTGGCTCTCCTCTCGTCGGGTGCTGGCAGACAGGTTGTGCTCTTGGGTGCTCCAGGCTTTCAGTGCCTGCAGTGTCATGACTTGGCCCTGATTCTCCTTGAGCAACTGCGCACACTGCCGCGCCTCTTCGCGTCGGCTCTGCTCAAGCGCCTCTTCAGCCTGTTCGATCTGTCGAAGCACAGTACGCTGGGCTTTCTTGGCGGCACTCAGTGCCCGCTCGGCACGGTCTGCCCGATGCCTGCGCAAGCGTCGCAATATCTCGACTTCAGCGATAAGCGATTCAGAAGGGCACATAAGCCGTCAGCTCCTTCAGTTGCTCCAGGGTCGTCGCGATGGGTGACGGCTCGCGCAGGTCCTGGCGCAAAAAGCTGTCGACCGCCTGGCGGCTGTCTACCGCCATATCAGTCAGCGCATCACTGCCGGCTTGATACTCACCCAGCTTGAGCATCAGCTCGATCTGTTGATACGCCGACAACAGGCGCCGTAATGCCGTACCGGCCTGGATATCTGCAGAATCGGCCACATTGCTCAAGATTCGCGACAGGCTGGCCAGCACATCGACCGCCGGATAGTGTCCCCGCTCGGCCAATTTACGTGACAGCACGATATGTCCATCCAACAGCGACCGGACTTCATCCGCCACCGGATCGTTCATGGAGTCCTGTTCGATAAGCACCGTGTAAATCGCGGTAATCACGCCGTTGCGTGTCAGCCCGGCGCGCTCCACCAAACGCGGCAACAGGCTGTACACCGACGGAGGCAAACCACCGCGCCCCAGTGGTTCCCCGGCCGCCAAGCCAATTTCGCGCTGGGCCCGGGCAAACCGGGTCAAGGAGTCGATCAGCAACAAAACCCGTTGGCCCTTGCTTCGGAAGCCTTCGGCCAGGGCGGTGGCGGTAAAAGCGGCACGGGCACGCTCCATGCTGGACCGATCCGAGGTAGCGCACACCAGCACCGCCTTGGCACGCAGTTGTTCATCCAACTCATGGTCGAGGAACTCACGCAGCTCACGACCTCGTTCCCCGATCAGGCCGAACACAATGACATCGCATTCCACATTGCGCGCGATCTCGGCCAACAACGTGGTTTTTCCGCAACCGGCACCGGCAAACAATCCCACACGCTGGCCCTCGCCCAGGGTCATCAAGCCATCAATCGAACGCACTCCGGTGGCCAGCGCCCGACTGATCCGAGGCCGCTCCGTGGGCAACGGCGCTTCGCACAATACGGTTGTTGCGTCGGGCGTATCGACGCCGGCGAAGGCACTCGGGCCGTCGCCGGCAATGGGTCGACCAAACCCATCCAGCACCTGACCCAGCAGCTCATCGCTGACCCGTACCCGATGGGGTACGCCGAGCCGCTCCACACTGGCCCCCACACGCACACCTTCAAGGTTGCCCAGCGCACTGAGCACTGCGTCCTGATGGTCAAAGCCGATGATCTCGGCAAGCATGTTCTCACCTGGATTTTTCTCGACCTGGCACAGATCTCCAATCCGCGCATGGGGCAAACGACACTGCAACAGCATGCCGTTGACGCGCTGGACCCGCCCCCGCATCGAAACAGGCGCGAAACGCGTCAGCGCCTCCGACTGCCTTGACTGCCAAGCCTCCAGGCGCTCCCGCAGCAGGTCGCTCACCAGCGCACCTCGTAGCGTTGCTCGCCGTCGAATACCACTTTGCTGTTATCGATCAATACCAGGCGCAAGCCGTCAATCTCATCGCCTACAAACAATCTATCCCCGGTTTCCAGCACAACGTGACCATTGGGTCCGCTGACAATCTGCAAAATCTTGAACGGAATCGTGCTGTCACGTACCCGTACACGGCTCATGACGGGCACTGCGGTTTCGAACTGCTCGCCAAAACGGATGAGCATGCGTGCGACCAGCTCCACGTCGTCTTGAGTGACTAAGCCGTCGAGTGCAATCTGGCCGTTGATCACTTGCAAACTGATGTGCTGGCCCAGCTCACGCTCGTTAAGCATCTTCAGCAGTATCTGGCGCACTTCGAACGGTGACGCGAGCTCGGTCTTGCTCGGCGCGCTCGGCATCAGCGACGCCTGGGCCGTGCGTTCCCCGGAAGAGACCATGCCGACAACCATGATGACGACCGCGCACACCAGCACCAGGCTAAGCAAACGTTTTTGCTGGACCGAAGAGATAGAAGACAGCATCAGTGGCCGCGGCGGTTCGATGCTGGATTCAGGCGGCACGGCGCGGGGAACCGATGGTTGAGGCCAGGGCTGTTCGGCCAGGCTTACACACAAGCACACCCCACCCACCGAGAATAAGGCATTGAGTGGCAAGTGACCGATTTGCGCCAGCACCTGCCCATTGCTATCAGACAATAGCCCTGCCTTGGCTTGCACCGACCAACAGGCGTCGATCAGATGCAGGTGCGCATGGTGCTCGGCGATTCCCGGATCGCTGAGTACAAGGTCCGCATCCGCGTGTGCACCGATGCTCCACTGTTCACCGAACAGTGGCAGTGCCGCGCCCTGGTGCAAGCCGTCCAGAACTCGTAGCTCGTACATTATCGCGCCTCTCCCCGTGCGCACTGCAACGACCGACTCATGCCACTGCCCCACGCATCAACTCTTCCTGGCCAAGATCAAAGCGCCCCAGTACCCTGACCTTGGAAGTACTTCCAAGCTCAGCAAAGGACAGCACCGGCACGTGGTTGAATTCGTCCAGCAACAAAGTGCGCAAAGGGCTGCGCAGGTCCTGCGCCACCAACATCACGCTCTTGGTCTTGGAGCGCTGGCTGAACGCCTGATTGAGCAGGTTGACCAGCGATGCGCTGCTGTCGTTGTCGAGGGCAAAGAACACTCCGGTCTGAGTCTGACGCAGTGCTTCACGCAGGATGTTTTCAGTCTGGGGCGACAGCAGCCAGGCATGCAGACCGTCAGGTTCGCTGTATTGGTGGAAAATCTGCGCCTTAAGGGCGATGCGCGCATAGTCGGCCAGCGCTTCCGGCTCACGTTCATGCTGGCCGTACTCGATCAGCGACTCAACAATCAAGCGCACCGCACGCAGCGGAACGCCTTCGCTGGCCAGACGCTGCAACACCGATGAAAACCTCGATAGCGGCATGATTCGCTGCAGCTCCTGCACCAGTTCGGGCTGGTTCTGTTCAAGCCAACTAAGGATTGCCTTGCTCTCCTGGATCCCAAGAAATCGGGGCCCACTGAGCATCATTGCGCTAGTCATGCGCTCAATGATCAGGCTTTGGGCGCTGAAGTGTTCAACCGCAGGGTCGTCCAGCAATGGATCATCCGGAGCGAACCACAGCCAGTCCTGTTCATCCCGCTCGACCATGCCCAGCTCAGCATGTTCCGGAGGCTCGGCCAGCGTCACCCTCTCGACGGCGACTCGTTCACTGAAGGTGGCCTTCATTACCGGAACTTCGTGGACGCAAAAACGCATTTCGTCGAGGGCCAGTGAATCGCTGAACTCCGCTTCGAAGGGGGGTAATGTCAAACCGATGTTGGCTACTAGCGCATTTCGCGCCTTGCGCACCCTCTGCACGATGTCAATGACCTGTGGCGTGCCATACAGCGCCGGGTTGAATTGAAGCAAGTAAGGCCGGGAAGGATCAAAGCCGCGCAGGTCTGCATCGCCGTTATCTTCCGGGCGAGCCGCGGTGCCCGGTTCGGCCGATGGGGCCTCCTGCTGCTGACGCTGGCGCACAAGGTAATAACCCAAGGAGCCGGTCATCATTGAGATAAGAATAAACACCCCGGTGGGCATGCCCGGCACCACCGCGAACGCGAGCATACCCACCGAAGCAATCACCCAGCTCTTGGGCTCGCTGGTCATTTGCCGGGCGATTTCGGCTCCCATATTACTGACGCCCTTGCGCCCGTCCGGCGCTACGCGGGTGATGATCATGCCGGCCGTCAAGGAGATCAGCAGGGCGGGAATCTGAGCAATCAGGCCGTCGCCGATGGTCAGTACCGAATACAGCGCCATGGAGTCGGCCGCACTCAAACCGTGCTGAAACATACCCGTCGAAAAACCACCGAGCAGATTGACCACAACAATGATCAGGCCCGCAACAGCATCGCCCTTGACGAACTTCATGGCCCCGTCCATAGCGCCGAATAACTGGCTCTCGCGAGACAATTGCTCGCGCTTGTCCCGTGCTTGCCCACCGTCGATCAAGCCGGCACGCAGGTCACTGTCAATGGACATCTGCTTGCCAGGCATCGCGTCCAGGCTGAAGCGCGCTGCCACCTCGGCCACACGCTCGGACCCCTTTGTGATCACCAGAAAGTTCACCAGCGTCAGAATCAGGAAGATCACCATCCCCACGGCGAGGTTGCCGCCGACCACAAAATTGCCAAACGCCTCAACGATGTCGCCAGCGTCCTGCTCCAGCAGGATCAGGCGTGTAGTCGCAATCGAAAGCGCCAGGCGGAACATGGTGGTCAACAGCAGAATCGACGGGAAAGAGGAAAAAGCCAGCGGGCCCGGCAGATAAAGCGCCAACACAATCAACAGGCACGAGATGCAGATGTTGAGCGCGATCAGAATGTCCACCAGCCAGGTGGGCAGCGGCACGATGAAAATGAACACGATGGCCATCACCACCACGGCGCCCAGCACTTCGGCGCGCTGCGCGACTTTCAGCAAAAAACGGTTGATGGCCGACAGCGCAGTCACGCAAGAGTCTCCGGCGTTGCCGTGGCTTGCAGGTACTCACGCTCCATTTTCGTGAGTTCCCCCGCTCTTACCAACAGGTTGTGCAGAAGCTCCTCACGTGTCCGGTTGTCAAACCACAACGCCAGAGGGAACTTGTTGAATACCGAGTAAATGGCATTGAGGGCTATCAAGGTGCGGCTGAGTTGGCTGCCCGCATCCAGTTCTTCCAGCAGTCGTTGAAATTCCTGGGAGTCGATGCCTGTAGTGGTGTAGCCCAACAAGCGCTGCATCAGCTTCGACGTAACGCGCTCTATCCTCAGACGCTCGATCAATGCCTGGCACAGGGCAAATACTCCACCCAACTGCCAACAGCTTTGCAGGCCCAGGAGCAAGGTACGCAAATGCGCCGAGGGCAATGATGACACCTTCGCCGCGATATCGTCCGCCAAGGCTTTTTGCATCACCTTGAGCCCTTTTGAAAACCGTTCGTCACCGTATACATCCAGCAGTGCCTGCAGGATCTTCACCAGGGATTGGCGCGATACCACGTTGGTGTAATAGAGCATTCGCAGCGCCTGACGCTCTTGCAGGTCGGCACATCCCGCCCGAAGTGCAGCCGCAGTATTCAGACCTGCCTGGATCTCCCCTCTGAAACGCGCCTCAAGCTTGATGATTGCATCGCGTGCCAAGGTTGCTTCGGTGCCCGACTGGGCTTCCACATTCTTGAGCACAATAAAGGTGAGAGCGGGGTCGCCCTCGCAAAGCCCCAGCAACTTTTCAACCCCGACAAGCATTCGCAGCTGCTGCTTGAATTGCAATGTGGCCATTGCCAACGTCTTCTTGGCGGGATGACCCCATTGATCATAAAGCTGGTGAAGCAACTGAACCGCAGCCACAGGCAGGATGAGCTGCCGCCGATTCAGTGCCCGGCTGCTGGCTCCCACTTCCTCGTTGAACAGAAGAGCCAGGTCATCGGCTACCTGGCTTGCAGTAGGTGTGGAGGTATGACTGACACTTGGCCGATCCTCGTTGCGAATTTTTTGCAGTTCGGAAGGGAAATCAACCATGACTGGACCTGAACAGGAAGAGTATTTCCCTGTGTGGCAAAAGCAGCCAAAGCGGTTCCATCAACAAATGGCCCACTGCACATTTGAAAAAACTTGCACAAGCCTTCAACGCTTTCTGCAAGCACTTGCACAAAAGCGCGCCAACAAAAAATATTTATCCATATAAATCAATACATTATGAAATTTTTTCGCCTGGCACAGCCAGTGCAAATGGGGTTCTCGTCGACACCTTTCGACTGCGTCTACTCCAAGGAAAAATCCATGAATATCCCTATTGATGCTTTAGCGCACCTGGTTGGCAGCTCGCCTCAATTCATGCTTCACCTGACAGACGACCAGCAAAAAAAACTTCGGCGCTTCATTCACAAGCGCGTACTCAACCCCGAAGATGCAGACGATCTGCTGCAATTGACGTATCTGGAAGCCTGGCGCAACCGTGAGCGTTTCAGCGGGAACGCCACGCTGAGTACCTGGATGTGCGGAATCGCGCAAAACCTCATACGCAACCACTTCAGGCGGCTGTACGCCAAGCCCGTGCATTGCGAATTCGACGAATCGCTATGGCATGGACAGGAAGAGAACCATAACTTGGACTGGGAATTTGAAATCAATCGGCGCCTGGAGAAAACCTTGAGCGCCATCGACCACCTGCCGATAGAGATGCGAAAGACGCTGTACGCCTCACTGGAAACCGACGGCAGCTATCAGGACACCGCCGACGCACTGGACATTCCGATCGGCACGGTTCGCTCGCGCCTCTCCCGGGCGCGTGAACAGCTTAAACGCGCCACTCACAACGCGAAGTTCCCTTAATATCAGCCCCCCGCGTTGGGCGGCAGGGATATCTGCCCAACGCGATCAGGCTTTTCTTGCTGTGCAGACGGGTGAATCGCGAACCACTCGTCGCCCGATCCGGCAATTTCGCTTAAACAGTTGAAAGCGTAGATAAAAATTCAAAATAAATACTTGACGCATTGCCGTTCTACGCGAATAATGCGCGCCACTTGGCTACATAGCTCAGTTGGTTAGAGCATAGCATTCATAATGCTGGGGTCCGGGGTTCAAGTCCCTGTGTAGCCACCAAGTACTAAAAACGGCTTACCGAAAGGTAGGCCGTTTTTTTATGCCTGGAGAAAAGTGCGGGGCATACTCGAAGCGCTCCTCCCCCTACGGCCCAGAGTTGCGTCCGAAAAAAGGCACCATCTGTATTTTGACGCTCCCTTGACCCGCTGTTAGTGTCCAGCCTCCCCTCTAAGCACGGAGTGCTCCACGGTGAAACTGGACATCTACCAAGTCGACGCTTTCAGCCAGTCCTGCTTCGGCGGTAACCCCGCGGCAGTCTGCCCGCTCACCGAATGGCTCAGCGATGAGCAACTGCAAGCCATCGCCGCCGAAAACAACCTCTCCGAAACGGCCTATTTTGTACCTCTCGGCGAATGCTACGAATTGCGCTGGTTTACTCCCGAAATAGAAGTGGACCTGTGTGGCCATGCCACGCTTGCGGCGGCGTGGGTGTTGATTCACCAACTGGCGGACGCGCCAGAGGTATTGCGCTTTGCCACGCGTAGCGGCGAACTTCGGGTGACGCGCAATGGTGATGAACTGGCGATGGACTTCCCCGCCAAGCAACCGCAACCCTGCGAACCGCCCGATGGCATGTTGAGCGCGCTCGGCATTGAACAGGCCGACGTGTTCAGCACTGATGACTACATCGTACTGCTGGAAGACGAAACGCAAGTCGCCGCACTGACACCAGACTTCGCCCGCCTCAAGGGCCTGCCCAAACGCGGCATCGCCGTGACGGCCAAAAGCGCGAGGTTTGATTTTATCTCCCGCTGGTTCGGGCCGAATGTGGGTGTGAATGAAGACCCAGTGACCGGTTCGGCCCACACTTCATTGGCGCCATTCTGGGCTGAGCGCCTGGGCAAGAACCGGTTGACCGCCGAACAGGGCGGCAAGCGCCGTGGCCAACTGCGCTGCGAGCTCAAGGGTGATCGCGTGATCATTTCCGGCCACGGGGTGCTCTACCTGCAAGGCACGATTTACCTGTAAAAAGCACTACCCCAAGGACAACAGATCATTCTCAAAATGAACGGAGTTCAGCGCGTGTTTTCGATTTCCCGCCGTCAACTGTCGGTGATTGCCGCAGCCCTCACCCTGGCTGCCTGCCATACCCCGGTCAACGAACAGCCTCCGGCACCGGAGCTGGGTTCCGGCTATCGCACCGACCTCACTACTCAACACGCCGAGCGCCATATGGCCGCGGCGGCCAACCCGCTGGCAGCCGAAGCCGGACGCGAGATGCTGCGCATGGGCGGTTCGGCAATAGATGCGGCGATTGCAATGCAGGCCGTGTTGACGCTGGTGGAGCCGCAGTCCTCCGGCATCGGCGGCGGCGCGTTCATCATGGTGTGGGACGGGAAAAACGTACACGCGTATGACGGCCGTGAAACCGCGCCGGCCGGGGCCACCGAGCGTTTGTTCCTGAGGGGCGACGGCACGCCGATGGCGTTTCCAGAAGCGCAAATTGGTGGACGCTCAGTCGGTACGCCTGGAGTACTGCGCGCGCTCGAAATGGCGCACAAGAAGACCGGCCGGTTGCACTGGGCCACGCTGTTCGAGCCGGCGATCCGCCTGGCGGAACAGGGCTTTGCGATTTCGCCACGCCTGCATAGCCTGATCGCGGCTGACCGTAACATCCCGCAGTCACCGGATATGGCGGCGTATTTCCTGAATGCCGATGGCACACCAAAAGCCACCGGTACCGTGTTGAAAAACCCGGCGCTGGCCAATGTGTTCAAACGCATCGCCAAGGAAGGCCCGGACGCGCTGTACCAAGGGCCGATTGCCGATGAGATCGCGCGCAAGGTGCAAGGCCATCGCAACGCGGGCAGCCTGTCCCAGGCAGACCTCAAAGGCTATACAGCCAAAGAGCGCCCCCCACTGTGCACCGATTACAAGCAGTGGAAAGTCTGCGGCATGCCACCGCCGTCGTCGGGCGGGATCGCCGTCGCGCAAATCCTGGGCACCTTGCAGGCCCTGAAAGCTCAGGACATCGCGGCGATGCCTCCGGTAAAAAGCGCATCGCCTGCCGGCCTTGAACCAACGCCCGAAGCCGTGCACCTGCTGGCCGAAGCCGGGCGCCTGGCCTTCGCTGATCGCGGGCTCTACGTCGCTGACGCAGACTTTGTACCCGTGCCTGTCGCGGGCCTCGTCGCACCGGAGTACCTGGCCAAGCGCGCCGCGTTGATCGGCGAGCGCAGCATGGGCATCGCCAAACCGGGCGTGCCGGCGGGTATCCAGGTGGCCTATGCGCCGGACCGCTCGCCGTTGCGCATCTCCACCTCACAAGTGGTGGCGGTGGATGACCAGGGTGGCGCCGTGTCGATGACCACCACGGTTGAGGCGGCATTTGGCTCCCATCTGATGGTCCAGGGTTTCTTGCTCAACAACCAGATGACCGACTTCTCGTTTATCCCCGAGGAAAATGGCCAGCCGGTGGCCAACCGCGTCGAGCCCGGCAAGCGTCCACGCTCGGCCATGGCGCCGACGCTGGTGTTCGACCGCAACAGCGGCGAGTTGCTGGCCACGGTCGGCTCGCCCGGCGGCTCGCAAATCATCGAGTACGTCAGCAAGTCCCTGGTGGCGATGCTTGACTGGAAACTTGACCCGCAAGCGGCCATCAGCCTGCCGAACTTCGGCAGTCGCAATGGTGCCACCGAGCTGGAGGCCGGCCTGTTCAGTCCTGCACTGAAACAGGCCCTCAAGGACAGAGGCCATGCCCTGAGCGAGATCGATATGACCAGCGGCATCCAGGCCATCGTTCGCATGCGGGATGCCCAGGGCAAAGTGTCGCTCAGTGGCGGCGCCGACCCTCGGCGTGAAGGCAAAGCGGTCGGCGACTGAACACTTCAAACATCGGAGAAAGCGCTCGTGCAACAGGCAGATAATCTCGGCGCCATCCCAGGCGTCGACCACGGTTTTTGTTCGATCAATGATCCGCTGCGCCCCGATGAGGTGTTCATCTGCAAGCAGGTGCATAGCGCCTCAGTGATCGAGTGGCAAGCCGACCAGGTGCCCAATACCGTTGAAGCGGACGGGGTGTGCACAGGTGAGCACAAGCCCATCGCGGTGATCACCGCTGACTGCCTGCCCCTTCTGATTGCCGCGCAGAACGGCGAAAAGGTCGCTGCGGTGCATGGAGGATGGAAGGGGTTGCAAAGCGGGATCATCGCCAATGCAATCAAGCGTTTTACCGACGAAGGGATTGCAGTCGACCAGTTGCGCGTGGCGATCGGACCGTCGATCAAACCGTGCTGCTATGAGGTGAGCGAGGGGTTTGTTGCGCAGTTCCAGGCTGACCAGGGGCACCTGTGGTCAACCGGGCGGGCGCCGTGGAGCGCAGCGCAACCCGCACCGTTATTGCCCGCGCAAATTGCACCGCCCCACGCCAGGCAAGCAGCAAGCGCGTGGTTTGACTTGAGCGGGTATGGCGTGCTGTTGCTGCAAGCGGCCGGCATCCGGCGTGAACAAATCGAGGTGAGTGAGGTGTGCACTTACTGCACCTCCCCCACCTTTGCCAGCTACCGCCGAAGGACGCATCACCCGGAGGAAGTGAAGACACTGATTTATTCGTGGATTGCTCGCATCACCGACTGATCTTCAACCCCTTGCGCCCCGCATGCCGCTCCAGCGCCAGCTCGATCAGGCGGCTCACCAGTTCGCTGTAGCTCATGCCCGCCGCCTGCCACAGCTTGGGGTACATGCTGATGCGGGTGAAGCCGGGCAATGAGTTGATTTCGTTGATCAACACTTCGCCATCGTCGGTAAGGAACACATCGACCCGTGCCAGGCCGGAACAGCCCAGCACCTCGAAAGCCTCAATGGCCAACCGGCGAATACGCTCGCTGGCTTCATGACTGATATCGGCCGGCACCACCACCTGGGCGGCCTGGTCGTCGATGTACTTGCTGTCGTAGGAATAGAAACCGCTGCTCACCACAATCTCGCCGCAACCACTGGCGATGGGGTGATCATTGCCCAGCACGGCGCATTCGATCTCGCGGCCTTTTACCGCCGATTCGACCAGCACTTTTTCATCGAAGCCCAGGGCCAGTTCAACGGCAGCATGGTACTCGGCTTCGTCGCCGACTTTGCTCACGCCCACCGATGAGCCTTGGTTGGCAGGTTTGACGAACATCGGCAGGCCGAGCGTGTTCACCGCGGCCTCAAACGAAGTACGCGCCGCATTGCTGCGGGTCAGGGTGATGAATGGGGTGACGGCAATCCCGGCATCGCGCAGCAAGCGCTTGCTGATGTCCTTGTCCATGCACACCGCCGAACCGAGCACATCGGAACCCACGAAAGGCAGGTCGGCCATACGTAACAGGCCTTGCAGGCAACCATCTTCGCCGAGAGTGCCGTGGACGATGGGGAAGATCACGTCGACATGTTCCAGCAGGCCGCTGCCGGAAGTCTCCACCAATTGCTGGCTGGCCTTGCCGGGCACCACCGCCAGTTCGCGGTTGGACTGGTTGAGGGCGATCAACGCCGGGTTTTCCTGGTTGAGCAGGAAGTTCGAGGTGTCGTTGAGGTGCCAATGGCCGGCCTTGTCGATACCGATCAACACCGGCTCGAAACGCGAGCGGTCGAGCGCATCGACGATATTGCGCGCCGATTGCAACGACACTTCGTGCTCAGCCGAACGACCACCAAAAATAATTCCTACCCGCACCTTGCCCATGACCCGACCTCACTGTTGAACGTAAGGCTTCTTACCACGGGCCGTCAGCGATTCGCTACCAGATGTGCACCGAACAACACATAGCAGCCACCGGCAAAGCGGTCGAGCCACTTGCGCGATCGGCTGTAGAGCGTGGCCATGCGTTCGCTGGAAAACACCAGTGCCACGCTGGAATACCAACTGAACGACAAGGTGGCCATGGTGATCACCGCCAGGGTCAGCAGCATCGGCGACGGCGAAGGCGGCATGGTTGACGCGAAGATGGTGGCAACAAACAAAGCGGCCTTGGGGTTGGACAGATTACCCAGCAACCCCAGGCGCCACGCGGAAAACAGCGAGCGCCGGGCGTCGTCCGGCAGCACGTTCTGGCTCATGTTCGGTGAAGACCGCTTGAACAGTTTCAACCCGAGGTAGATCAGGTAGCAGCCGCCGATGATCTTGAACGCCAGGTACAGCATCGGTGCCGCCGTAAACAGCGACTTGATGCCCAGGCCACCCGCCAGGCCCCACATGATCGTACCCGTGGCCACTCCGGCCGATGCCACCACACCATGACGGCGCGAACAGCTGGCGGCCAGTTGCGCCGTGTTGAAAAAATTGGGGCCAGGCGTGACCACCGCGACGGTCCACAGCAAGGCCAGGGAAACCAGGGGCGTCACATAGGCCGGGTTGAGAAAATCCATGGTGGGCAGCTCCATCAGCGCGAGGCACGAGCGACGATCATAGGCCTCTGCCCTACCCTGCACAATCGTACAAGACCCCGGCAGACAAGGGGTGCAGACTGGGTTAACGTATTTCCCTCTCTTTTTTGTGACCCCTTACCATGGGCAAACCCACCGCCACCCTCGACTGGTTGCACCGCGCGCCCCATGCCAGTGGCCTGGACCGTATCGAGGCATACTTTGCCGGCTTCGCGTTCGACCCGCATCGCCACGACACTTACGCCATCGGACGTACGTTGACGGGCGTGCAGAGCTTTCACTACCGCGGCGACATGATCCACAGCGTGCCGGGCACAACCATGGTGCTTCACCCCGATGAAACCCACGACGGCCACGCCGGCAGTGAAGAGGGCTTCAAATACCGGATGATTTACGTAGAGCCGTCGCTGATCCAGCAGATTCTCGGCGGCAAGCCGTTGCCGTTTATCCCGGGCGGCCTGTCCACCGACCCTAGGCTGTTGCGCGCCAGCGAAGTGCTGCTGCAGAACCTGGACAACCCCATCGACCCATTGCAGGAACAGGACGCCCTGTTCGACCTGGCCCATGCGCTGAACAACGTCTCGGGCGGGATCATCAGCCGCAAGACTTTCGACTACGTGGCCGCCGAGCGCGCCCGGGAGTTCATCCACAGTGCCCTGGGCCGCAGCATCACCCTGGATGACATGGCCGACCACGCCGGCCGTGACCGCTGGGCCTTGTCGCGGGATTTTCGCCTGCTGTTCGGCACCAGCCCCTATCGCTACCTGACCATGCGCCGCCTGGACCTGGTGCGCAGCCTGCTGGCCCAGGGCCAATCGCTGGTGGACGCGGCGATGACGGCCGGCTTCACCGACCAGAGCCACATGACCCGGCAGTTTCGCAGCACCTACGGCATGCCGCCGTCGCGCTGGGTGAAGATGCTCGGGCGCTGACTAGGCTTAGAGCGCGTGCCCATCAATCGGCTGGCCGATGGTGAGAAAATGCCCGCCCGCCACATGGTGCAAGGTGCGCAGTTCATCATGCCCTTCGAAGTGCCAGCGGCCGTCGCTGAATACGCGTTCGTCGGCATAGGCCGCGACCACTTCGCCGAGGAACAGGTCGTAGGTCTGCTGATTATGCGGCTCGGGCAGCAGGCGGCATTCCAGCCAGGCCACGCAACCTTCCAGCAGCGGCGCGTCGATGTGTCCACCGCTGAACGTGTGCAAGCCATAGGCGGCAAATTTATCCGTGTCGGCACCGGTGGTGTTGCCCACGGTTTGCACAAGGTCGGCCTGGCTCGCGCAAGGCACCTGCAACACAAAGGTGCCGGCGCTTTCCAGCAGTTGGCGGGTCCAGGTGGCCTTGTCCAGCACCACCGCTACCTTCGGCGGTTCGAAATCCAACGGCATGGCCCAGGCCGCGGCCATGATATTGCGCTGGCCGTTGTGCGCGGCGCTCACCAGCACCGTAGGGCCGTGGTTGAGCAAGCGGTAGGCCTTGGACAGCGGGACGGGGCGACGGTGGGTAGGGCTCATGGACAGTCGACTCTTGATACCAGAAAGCCCCTACGATACCTGAAGCCCTACGCTCAACTCGACAGTTGGTTGGCGAACTGGCCCACCGCGCTGACCACCTTCTGCGCCCCGTCCTGGATCTCCACGATCACCGTGCCCGCTTCGGCAGCCAGCGCCAGGCCCTGTTCGGCTTGCAGGCGACCGTCGGTCATCAGGGCGACCGCGTCGCGGGCCATGTCCTGGTTCTGACGGACCACGCCGACAATCTCCTCAGTGGCCTTGCTGGTGCGCGAGGCCAACTGCCGAACTTCATCGGCGACCACCGCAAAACCACGACCTTGTTCGCCGGCACGCGCCGCTTCGATGGCGGCGTTGAGCGCCAGCAGGTTGGTCTGCTCGGCAATGCCGCTGATGGTCTTGACGATGGTGCCGATCACTTGGGATTGGGCGTTGAGCGCCTCGATACCGTCACCGGCCTGTTGCATGTGCCTGGCCAGGTCGCGCATCACATCCACCGCCTGGGTCACCACGGTGGTGCCGCGCTGGCGCTGTTGTCGGTTTGCAGCGAGGTGCTGTAGGCAATGTTCGCCGCGTCGGCGACCGCCTGTTCCTGGTTGACCTGGTCGGTGATCACCGTGGCGAACTTGACCACTTTGTACAACCGGTCATTGGCGTCCAGCACCGGGTTGTAGGTCGCTTCCAGCCACACCACGCGGCCATGGCTGTCGACCCGTTTGAAGCGTGCCGCGACGAACTCACCGGCGTTCAAGCGCTTCCAGAAGTCCTGGTACTCGGTGCTGTTGTATTCCTCCGGCTCGCAGAATATCCGGTGATGTTTGCCCTGGATCTGCGCCAGGCTGTAACCCATGCCCCCGAGGAAACGGTCATTGGCGCTCAGCACGTGCCCGCCGAGGTCGAACTCGATCACGGCGGTAGAGCGCACCAGCGCGTTCATGAGGTTTTCATGCTCGCGGGAAGCCTCGATGGTGCGGGTGAGGTCGCTGGAATAAATCGAAAAATGCTTGATGCGCCCATCGGAGCTGCGCACCGGTTGCAGAATCGAGCGCAGCCAGGCTTCCTGGCCATTGCCCCGCATCAGGCGCACGGTGCCGGCGAAATGCTCGCCGCGCACCAGGGCGTTCTTGAAGCGTTGCTGGAACTCATCCCTGCGCACGTGGACCGGCTCCAGGTCTTCGATCGCACGCCCCAGTAGTTGGCCACTCTGGTAGGCCAGCTCCTGCAGGAAGTTGGCATTGGCCCATTCCACCCGGCCTTCGGCGTCCAGCGTCAGGCACAGCATTTCACTTTCCAGGCTCTCCTTGACCTGATTCAAGCTGGACAACTCTTCGCGAAGAGCCGACAGCTCCTGCTTCAAACGGGTGTTGAACATGGGGCACCGAGGATCAAATGAGGGAGATGAATCCGACCTGCATCGGCGCTGCCGGCATTTTCTTAAGCGAGCTTGAGGCCCTCGCCCAAGTATTTTTTCGGCCACATCAGCTGCCGTTGTTTCGGCACACGCCCATCACTTGATACTCAAGGGTCTTGAGCTTGCCGCTGGAGTCTTCATAGGTCATGCGCGACGGCACCGCGTTGCACGAGCGGATCGGCGGCGTGACGTTGACCACCTTGGCGATGTCCAGCTTCATGCCGTAGCGATAGGCCTGCACCTCGGGCGCCGGCTTGCCCTTTTTGGCGGCGTAGTCGGCCATGGCTTTTTCATTACGCTCCATCATCAGTGCGAACGTACGGTCCCCCCCACCTTCGGCCAACGCACCGAACGACAGGATGGCGGTTAAAACACCCAGCGCGACTTTATGAAACTTCATGATTAGTTCCTCGACTGAAAGATTCAGTGCGCAGACTAACCAACTGACCCTGACGCAAACTTCACCAGAACATTACTTATTTGTTAGATAAGTGTGAGTTTCCAGAATTGTAATCTTTGTACCACTTCTTCGTTATCTGCGGTTTGCAACTATCAGCCCGGGCCAGATCAATAAGAACGCCCACTCTCATAAGAAGCTGAAACTGCCAAGCACCAGGAGCGAACCATGCGTATCCGTCACTACAGCCTTCCCCTTTCACTGTGCGCCGCTTTCCCGCTGGCTGTCGTGGCCGTGGAGGACCCGCCCGAGGGCTTTATCGAAGGCAGCCGCTTCAATGTGCTGGCGCGTAATTTTTACTTCAACCGCGATGATCGCAAAGGCCAGTCCAGCCCCACCGGCAATGGCTATTCAGAGGCCTGGGCACAGGGTTTGATCGGCCGCTTCGAATCTGGTTTTACCCAAGGCACCGTGGGCTTTGGCGTGGATGCGTTCGCCATGGTCGGCATAAAGCTGGACTCGGGCACCGGCCGCAGCGGCGGCAAAGGCTCGTTCGGCGTGCTGCCGGTGGACAGCGAAAACCACCCCGAGGACACCTACAGTAAAGTCGGCGGCGCCGCAAAACTGCGCATGCTGGATACCGTCATCAAGGCCGGCGACGTCTTCCCGCTGACCCCCGTCGTGGCCTACGGCGATTCACGCGTGTTGCCGGAAAGTTTTCGTGGCGTGACCGCACAGAACACCAGCCTCGAGGGCCTGACCCTGCAAGGCGGGCGCTTGAGCGGCATGAGCCAACCGAGCGAAAGCGGCATGAACAAAGGCTTCGCGACCTTTTACGCAGGCCCGGTCGACTCGCCCTGGGTCGGTTATTTCGGCGGTGATTACACCGTCAACCAACACCTCAGCGTCAGCCTCTACGGCAGCCGCTTGAAAGATGCCTGGGACCAGTACTACGTCGGCAGCGTCGTCAGCTATCCGCTGGGTGAAGACGTCTCGCTGTTCGGCGACGTCAACTACTACAAGGCGGTGGACGAGGGCCGGAAAAAGCTCGGTGAATTCGATAACGCCATCTGGAGCGCCCGGCTCGGGGTGAAGGTCGGCGCCCACAGCCTGGCCCTCTCCCACCAGCGCAACAACGGTGATGACGACTTCGACTACCTGCGCCAGTCCGACTCGATCTTCCTCAACAACTCGATCCAGTACAGCGACTTCAACTCGCCCAAGGAACGCTCATGGATGGTGCGCTATGACCTGGACATGCAGGCATTCGGCATCCCCGGCCTGTCGTTCATGACCCGCTACGGCAAAGGCACTGGCGCCGATTACAGCAACGCCAACGCGGTGTACATGCGTCGCGATGCAGCCGGCGCCCCACTGACCGACCAACGCCGCTGGGAGCGGGATATCGAGGCCAAATATGTGGTGCAAAGTGGAAACTTGAAGGATTTATCACTGCGGCTGCGCCAGGCGACCGTGCGCTCAAGTGCATTCGAGTCGGACTTGGAAGAAGTTCGGCTGATTATCGAGTACCCCATTGCGGTGCTTTAAGGTAGGCCAATTACATTCACTTGCCGATGCGCTACATCTCTTCACAGGTTGAAGTCTGTCAGAACTGTAATATTGGTCTCACCTTCTCGTTAAGTTGCACTTTCTACACTGCACACCGAACACCTCTCATCTCTGCGGCTTTCGTGTAGCTCCTTTGGAACAGAGATGAATTTTTGCGCCCCGGTCGGGGCGTTTTTTTTGTGTGCAGGCTCAGTGACGAATCGTCGCACCTGTCTGACATGGCTTGACCCTAAAGCTACTTCACGGTCCAGAGTTTTCCTACAGCCTCCCCCGCCTCGCCATGAGGCCATGCCCTTTTCGTTTTCTTTGAAGGTAACTCCCCATGCGTATCCTTGTGGTTGAGGACGAGCAAAAAACCGCCGACTACCTGCAGCAAGGCCTGACCGAAAGCGGTTATGTCGTCGATTGCGCCGCCAGCGGCATCGATGGCCTGCACCTGGCCCGGCAGCACAGCTACGAATTGGTGATCCTTGATGTGAACCTGCCCAACACCGACGGTTGGGAAGTGCTGGAGCAACTGCGCCGCGACGGCAATCAGCGCGTGATGATGCTGACCGCACGCGGCAGGCTGGCCGACAAGATCAAGGGCCTGGACATGGGCGCCGATGATTACCTGGTCAAACCCTTTGAGTTTCCCGAACTGCTCGCTCGCGTGCGTACGTTGCTACGGCGCAGCGAGCACATCCCGGTGCCGGACGTGCTGCGCGTCTCGGACCTGGAACTGGACCCGCGCCGGCATCGCGCCTACCGCGGCAACCGCCGGATCGACCTGACCACCAAGGAGTTCGCCCTGCTGCATGTGCTGATGCGCCAGTCCGGCGAGGTGATGACCCGCACGCAGATCATCTCGCTGGTGTGGGACATGAACTTTGACTGCGACACCAATGTGGTGGAGGTCTCCATCAGCCGCCTGCGCGCCAAGGTCGATGACCAGAGCGAGGTGAAGTTGATCCACACCATTCGCGGCGTGGGGTATGTGCTGGAGGCGCGGCCATGAAGACCAGCAGCCTGTCGATGCGCCTGGGGTTGACCGTCAGCCTGATGGGCGCCGGGCTGGTTGTGCTGCTGGCAACCCTGGCGTACCTGGCCCTGACCCACGAGTTGGACAAGCTCGCGCGCAAGGGCCTGGAAAACAAAATGGAGCAACTGGCCCATACCCTCGGCCAAGGCCTCGATGAACACCGCATCACCAACCGCCCCCATTCACTGCTGGACCTGGTGATGGGCCACGACAATATCTACCTGACCATCATCGGCGCACGGCCCGATGCACCGGTACTCCTCAGCGTCGGCGCCAGGCCCCAGCAACCGCTGTTGCTCGACGTGCCCACCGGCAAGAACCTGGCCTATTTGAACTGGGTCGATGGCCAGGGCAATCGTATACTCAGTGCGACGCGCCTGATGCCCCTGCAAGGGGGCGAATACGTACGCGTGTTGTTGTCGCTGGACCGTTCCGATGATGAAGCGTTGCTCAGTGCCTACCTGCGCTCCACGGTAATCGCCCTGCCGATGCTGCTGATCCTGATCGGCATGGGCGCCTGGTGGCTGGTGCAACGCGGGCTTGCGCCCTTGCAGCAGTTCAGCCGGGTGGCGGCCAAGGTCAGCACCCAGGACCTGACCCATCGCCTGGCCCTGGACAACCTGCCCAAGGAACTCGGCGAATTGGCCCAGGGCATCAATTTCATGCTGCATCGACTGGACGCCGGGGTGCAGCAGCTGTCGCAGTTCTCCGACGACCTGGCCCACGAACTGCGCGCCCCGCTGACCAACCTGATGGGCAAGGCCCAGGTGACCCTGTCCCGCGAGCGGCCTTCGGCGGAGTACAAGGCCGGCCTGGAATCCTGCACCGAGGAAATGGAGCGTCTGTCGCGCATCGTCTCCGACATGTTGTTCCTCGCCCAGGTCAGCCACCCGGCAGCACGGGCCGGGTTTGCCCCGGTGTCGCTGGCCGAGGAAGCGCAACGGGTGATGGCACTGTTCGCGCTCAGCGCCGAAGACAAGCACGTGACCCTGAGCCTGCGCGGCGATGCCTGGGTAACGGGCGACCGCTTGATGATCCAGCGCGCCATTTCCAACCTGCTGTCCAATGCCATCCGCCACACCCCCTGCGACTCCAGCGTGTTGCTACTGGTGGAAAGCTACGACCGGAGCGTGGCGCTGTCGGTCGGCAACCCTGGGCGCGGTATCGAGGCCCATCACTTGCCCCACCTGTTCGAACGTTTCTACCGCGCCGACAGCAGCCGTACCCGCGCGGAAGGCGGCACCGGCCTCGGCCTGGCGATTGTGCAGTCGATCATGCACCTGCATCAGGGGCACGCCGAGGTCAGCAGCCAGCCGGGCCGATTCACACGGTTCAGCCTGGTGTTTCCTCTTCCTTGCGATGGGCCCACTGATACAGCGCGGGCAGTACCAGCAGGGTCAGCACCGTCGAGGAAATGATCCCGCCGATCACCACCGTCGCCAGCGGCCGCTGCACTTCGGCGCCGGTGCCGGTGGCGAGTGCCATGGGGATAAAGCCGAGAGACGCCACCAACGCCGTCATCAACACCGGGCGCAACCGGGTCAGCGCGCCTTCATTGATCGCCATCGACAACGAGCGCCCTTCCTCACGCAGGTTGCGGATAAAGGCGATCATCACCAGGCCGTTCAGCACCGCCACGCCGGACAAGGCGATAAAGCCCACCCCCGCCGAGATCGACAGCGGAATATCCCGCAGCCACAGCGCCATGATCCCACCGGTCAGGGCGAACGGAATCCCGGTGAACACCAGCAGGCCGTCCTTCAGGTTGTTGAACATCATGAACAACAGGCCGAACACCAGCAGCAATGCCACCGGCACCACGATGCGCAGGCGCTCGGAGGCTTCCTTCAACTGTTCGAACTGGCCGCCCCAGGTGGTCCAGTAGCCCGCCGGTACTTTCACCTGGGCGATCAAGGCAGCCTCGGCCTCCTCGACAAACGAGCCGATATCCCGCCCCCGCACGTTGGCGCTGACGATCACCAGGCGCTTGCCATTCTCGCGGCTGATCTGGTTCGGGCCGAGCACCAGGTCCAGGCTGGCGACCTGGGACAAGGCGATAAACCCCAACTGGCCAGCCGCGTTACCCGGCACCGGAATCAACAGCCGAGACAGCCCGTCGATATCGGTGCGCAACGCGTCGGACAAACGCACGACCATGTCGAAACGCCGGTCACCTTCATACAACGTACCGGCCTGGCGCCCACCGACAGCGACAGCAATAGTGTCCTGCACATCGCCCACATTCAGGCCAAAGCGCGCAGCCTTGTCGCGGTCGATA
Source organism: Pseudomonas sp. DR208 (assembly GCF_019823005.1). Classification (NCBI taxonomy): domain Bacteria; kingdom Pseudomonadati; phylum Pseudomonadota; class Gammaproteobacteria; order Pseudomonadales; family Pseudomonadaceae; genus Pseudomonas; species Pseudomonas sp. DR208. The sequence continues at coordinate 1,047,142 of NZ_CP081944.1, read as the reverse complement.
TTGATGGTCAGCACCGGCAGGCCGGACGTCTGCTCAACCTTCACTTCCGAGGCGCCATCAAGCTTCTGCAACGTCTCGGCGATTTCCCCGGCGGTGGTGTTGAGCACGCCCATGTCATCGCCGAACACCTTCACCGCCACATCACTGCGCACCCCGGAAATCAGTTCGTTGAAGCGCAGTTGGATCGGCTGCGACAACTCGTATGCACTGCCTGGCACAATCGCACTGGCACGCTGGATATCAGCGATTAACGCTTCCCGGGACTTCTTCGGGTCGGGCCATTGGTCCTTCGGCTTGAGCATCACGTAGCTGTCGGAAATATTTGGCGGCATCGGGTCTGAGGCAATTTCCGCGGTGCCGGTACGTGCAAACACCCGCTGGATTTCCGGCACCTGGGCCATCAAGGTTTTTTCCAGTTGCTGCTGCATCTGCACCGATTGCGTCAGGCTGGTGCCGGGCACGCGCAAGGCCTGCTGGGCGAAGTCGCCTTCACTGAGGCTGGGGATAAACTCGCTGCCCATGCGGCTGGCAACAACGCCGGAGGCGACGATGGTCAACACGGCCAAGCCGAACACCAGCGGTCGGCGCGCCATCACCCAGTCCAGCACCGGTGCGTAGACCCGGCGCGCGGTGCGCATCACACCATTTTCTTCTTCCTTGACCTTGCCAGTGACGAACAGCGCAATCGCCGCCGGCACGAAAGTCACCGACAGGATCATCGCCCCCAGCAAGGCGATCACCACGGTGAACGCCATTGGGTGAAACATCTTCCCGGCCACCCCGGTGAGGGCGAAGATCGGCAGGTACACGACCATGATGATCAGTTGCCCGAAGATCAGCGCCCGCCGCGCTTCCTTCGCCGCCGCGAACACCTCATGCAGGCGTTCGCTGCGGGTCAGCAGGCGACCATGACGCTGTTGCGCGTGGGCCAGGCGGCGGATGGCGTTCTCGACGATCACCACCGCGCCGTCGACGATAATGCCGAAGTCCAGCGCGCCGAGGCTCATCAAGTTGGCACTGACCTTGTTGGTGAACATTCCGGTAAAGGTGAACAGCATCGCCAGGGGAATCACCATGGCCGTGATCAGCGCAGCGCGGATATTGCCGAGGAACAGGAACAGCACCGCGACCACCAGCAACGCACCTTCGAAGAGGTTTTTCTTCACGGTGGCGATGGCTTTTTCGACCAGGTGGGTGCGGTCGTAGACCGTGACCGCCACCACGCCTTCGGGCAGCGAGCGGTTGATCTCTTCGAGTTTTTCCGCCACAGCCTGGGACACGCTGCGGCTGTTTTCGCCGATCAACATGAACACCGTGCCGAGCACGACTTCACGGCCGTTTTCGGTGGCGGCGCCGGTGCGCAGTTCGCGGCCGATCTCGACCTGGGCCACATTGCGCACGCGAATCGGTGTGCCGTCCGAGCTGGTGATAACGATGTTGGCGATGTCATCGATGGACGCCAACTGGCCCGGTGCACGGATCAACAGTTGCTCGCCACGGCGCTCGATATAGCCGGCGCCGACGTTGGCATTGTTGCGCTCCAGCGCCGTGACCAGGTCATTCAGCGTAAGGTTGTAGGCCGCCAGGCGCTTGGGGTCGGGGGCAATCTGGTACTCCTTGGCGAAGCCACCAATGGTGTTGATCTCGGCCACGCCCGGCACGTTGCGCAGTTGTGGCTTGATGATCCAGTCCTGGATGACCCGCAGGTCGGTGGGCGTGTAAGGCGTGCCATCGTCTTTGCGTGCGCCGTCCTCGGCCTCGACGGTCCACAGGAAAATTTCCCCGAGGCCGGTGGAAATCGGCCCCATGGCCGTTTCGATGCCGCTGGGCAATTGTTCGCGGGCCACTTGCAGGCGCTCGTTGACCAGTTGGCGGGCGAAGAACAGGTCGGTGCCGTCCTTGAAGATCACCGTTACCTGGGACAACCCGGAGCGCGACAACGAACGGGTTTGCTGCAACCCGGGTAAACCGGCCATGGCGGTCTCAATGGGGAAGGTGATGCGCTGTTCGGTTTCCAGCGGTGAATACCCGGCCGCCGCCGAGTTGATCTGCACCTGTACGTTGGTGATGTCGGGCACCGCGTCGATGGGCAATTTCTGATAGCTGGCGATGCCGACACCGGCCATCAACAGCACCGCCAGCAGCACGATGATGCGCTGCTCGATGGCAAATTGGATAAGGCGCTCAAACATGGGGAATCACTCGCAGGATCAATGGGCGTGCTCGGCCGAGCCTTTGCCCAGTTCGGACTTGAGGATGAAGCTGCCGACCGTGGCCACCTGCGCCCCGGCATCGAGGCCCTGGCGCACTTCGACGTAGCCGTTTTCGCTCGCACCAAGCTCCAGGTGACGGGTGATGAAGCCCTCCGGGGTACGTACGAATACCGAGGGTTTGTCCTCGACGGTCTGGATCGCGGCCTGCGGGACGGTGACCTTCGCCGGGTAAGAATCCGTCGCCAGTTGCACGCTGACAAACAGCCCAGGGCGCCAGGCGTCATCGGGGTTGGGCACACTGATGCGCACGGTGGCCGTGCGCGTCTGCTCACCGAGCAGGTTGCCGACGTACGCCACAGTGCCCTGCACTTGGGTGCCCATTTCGGTTGAGCTGACGGTGACCGGTTTGCCGACCCGGACCTTGTTCAAGTCCTTGGGAAACACACCGAAGGTCACCCACACCTGGGACAGGTCCGAGAGGGTGAAAGCGTTGCTGGTTTCGCTGACGACTTCACCGACGCCCAGGTGTTTTTCCACCACCACACCGGCGAACGGCGCGCGCAACTCGTAGCGATTGCCGCCAACCAGCACAGCGCTGCCGCTTAATGCGGTCATCTTTTGACGAGCGTTGTTCAGGGCAATCTCAGCTTCCTGCAGGGCCTGGCGCGCCAGCAGGTAATCCTGTTCGGCGGAAATCTTGTCCTGCCACAACTGGCGTTCCCGCTGGAAGGTGGTGCGCGCCAATTCAACCCGGCGCTCGCTGGCGGCCAGCTCACTGCGCTGGTCGGAGATCTGCTGGCTGGCAATCACCGCCAACAGCTCACCCTTCTTCACCGATTGGCCGAGGTTGGCCTTGACCGACTCCACCACACCCGCCACACGCGGGATGATGTGGGAGGTGCGGTCTTCGTCGAAACGCACCTCGCCCGGCAATACCAGCATCGTGCTAAGGGTGCGGGGCTCGGCCTGGGCCAGTTGAATGCCAGCGGCCTGGATCTGCTGCTCGGTGAGTTCGAGTGTGCCTTCTTCTTCATCGGCCCAGGCAACGCCGGACAGCATCAGGCCCAGGGCAATGGCAAGTGCCACACCGTGTCGGTTGTTCATAAAGGACTCCAAAGACAATCAAAACCGGGCGAGGTCGCCGTAGATCCGTTCGATACGCACCCAGGCGTCAGTGGCCTGGGCGGTGGCGGTGAGGTACTGGGTGCGCGCAGCGATCAGTGTGCGCTGGGCGTCGAGCACGTCGAGGTAGCTGAACTTGCCCATCTCGAAACCACGGGTGGCGCTGTCCACTGCACTTTGCGCGGCGGGCAGGATCTGCTGGTTGAACGCGCGCACTTCGGTATTAGCGGTTTGCCACAGGTCCAGCGCCTGGCGGGTTTCAGTGCGCAGGCGCAGTTCGGTGGCGTTGCGCAGGTCACGGGCCTGGTCGGCGCGGCGGGTGGCGGCGAGCACGTTGCCCTGATTGCGGTTGAACAGCGGGATCGGCATCGACACGCCCACCAGGTTCACGCGCTCGCGCACACTGGCGTCGTACTGGCTGCCGATGGACACATCGAGGTCGGGAATGCGTTGGGCTTTTTCCAGGCCGACGCTGGCTTCGTTTTGCAGGATGTTCAGCTCGGCCAGGCGCAGTTCAGTGGTCTGCTCAAGGCGCGTCAACAACTGTGCAAGCGGCGGCAGGGGCGGTGTGGATTGGGACGGTGTAGCGACGGCCTGGAAATCCGCGCCGGCGCTGCCGGTGCTGGCGGCCAGGCGGCGATAGGCGTCGGTAAGGCCGACCTGTGCGCGGTTCAATTCCAGGCGCATTTCCGATAGTTGCACCTGCGCACGGGTTGCCTCTACCGGCGACGCTTTGCCCGCCGTGACGCGACCATTGGCAACGCCCAGGCCGCGCTCGGCCACGGCCATGGAACGCTGCGCCAGGTCGAGGCGTTCCTGCGCACGCAGCGCGCCGTAGTAGTTGTCGATGACGTCGGCGCGCAGTGTGTTGCGGCGCTGTTCCAAGGTCAGGGCGGCGGCGTCCTGGGCACGGCTGGCCACGTCAATGCGTGCACCACGCTTGCCGCCCAACTCCAGGGCCTGGCTGAGCTTGATGGAGGTGGTGCGAGAGTTGCGACGGGTGTCTTCGGCGTCCCAGGAGAGCACCGGGTTGGGGATCAACCCGGCCTGCTGGCGGCCGCCCTGGGCGATGTCGATTTCCCATTGTGCAGCCGCCAGGTCAGGGTTATTGGCGAAGGCGGTTTGCAGGGCTGAATCGAGTGTGAGGGTCTGTGCCTGGGCAGCGCCGGCAACCAGCCACAACACACCCGCCCCCATGAGTTTTCTAACGGAAATTGCCATAACGAGAGTTCCACGCCCATGAAGTACAAGCGCAGGCAATGTAGCGGCCGCGACTTATCAGGGCGGTGGAGCAAAGATTACAAATCCGACAGCAATGGCTCTGCGGCGGGCATTTCGACCGCCCGCCGCTGATCGCACCAAAACGGTACATAAGCACTTGGCCAGCGCGGTATCGGGTATGCTTTTCGGACAGGAAACAAAAAGAAACAATTTTCCCAACCTGTTCGATAAGGAGTCCCGCCTTGGAGTTATCGACTGCCGCGTGGATGGTTCACGACACTCGCCTTATGTTTTGTGTACTGCTGGCCATCGCCAGCATCATCGTGCTGATCAGCGCGACCAAGTTGCCGCCATTCCTGTCGATCCTGATCGGCACCTTTATCGCCGGTGTCGGCGCCGGCCTGCCGCCGGAAGAAGTGGCCAAGGCCTTCAGCAAAGGCGCCGGGGCGATCCTCGGTGAAGCCGGGATCATCATTGCGCTGGGCTCGATGCTCGGCGCGTTGATGGCCGAATCCGGCGCGGCCGACCGCATTGCCACCACTCTGCTCGGGCTGGGCAAGGGCAAGTCATTGCCGTGGGTGATGGCGCTGGTGGCGATGGTGATCGGCCTGCCGTTGTTCTTCGAAGTGGGCCTGGTGATGATGGTGCCGATCATCTTTGTGATGGCCAAGCGTTCAAACCAGCCGCTGCTGAAAATCGCCATCCCGGCACTGGCCGGCATGACCACCCTGCACGCTCTGATGCCGCCGCATCCGGGGCCGCTGATTGCGGTAGGCGCCTTGCACGCCGACCTCGGCCTGACCATGTTGCTGGGTTTCTGCCTGGCGGTGCCGGCGGTGATCCTGGCTGGTCCGATCTATGGCAACTGGCTGTCCAAGCGCCTGCAGGTGGATGAACCGGCGGACATCGGCGCACTGTTCAGCGCCCCGCCCAAGGCGCCGCGCCAGCCGAGCTTTACCGTGTCGTTGCTGATCATTCTGTTACCGGTGATCCTGATGCTGGGCAGCACGCTGGCCAAGGTCGCGCTACCGGCCGACAGCAGCGTCGGCCTGACCTTGAAGTTCCTCGGTGAACCGCTGATCGCCCTCGGCCTGGCCGTGATCGCCGCCGTGATCTGCCTGGGCTGGGCCGCAGGCATGCCAAGAGCCGACGTGGGCAACACCCTGCGCAAAGCCCTCGCCCCCATCGCCGTCTTGCTGCTCACCATCGGCGCCGGCGGCGGCCTCAAGCAAACCCTGCTGGATGCCGGTGTGAGCCAGACCATCAGCAAGGTCGCCGAAGGTGCGCACATGCCGTACCTGCTGCTGGCATGGCTGATCGCGGTTGCGTTGCGCCAGGCAACGGGTTCGGCGACAGTCGCCACCACCACGACGGCGGGCATTCTCGCGCCGATGATGGCCGGGCTGGCGGTGACGCAAAGCTCGCTGGTCGCGCTGGCAATCGGTGCCGGCTCGGTGTTCTTCTGCCACGTCAACGACGCCGGGTTCTGGATGGTGCGTGAGTACTTCGGCTTGCAACTGAAGCAAACGATCTGGGTGTGGTCGGTGTTGCAGACGATTGTTTCAGTCGTCGGTCTGGTGGGGACGCTGGTGCTTTGGCACTTCCTGACCTAAAAACGCCGTACTGAGGGGAAGAGCTCTTCCCCTCAATGGTTTTACTGATGCAAAACAAAACGAGCATCGAGCTTGCCAAGCAACTCAAATGTATTCATGTAAGGCACACCGAACAGTGAGCACACATTGGGTCAAATCGTCATTGCCCCTGGCGAGTTCGTCCCTGACCGGCACGATACTGGCAATCTCCAAAGCCTGGTGTTGTTGAAGAATCCATGCCCAGTAACCTGGGCAAACCGTCATTGCGTAATAACGGTTCTTGGCCTCGATCAGCGTGTTCGAATCCAATAGATGCTTCATGCCGATAGTTTCATCCCATAAGTCTTCAACTTGGCAGGCTGCACCCCCAGCAGTTTCCCCGCTTCTCGCAGCAGAATGCGTCCGCTCTGCGCTTCTGCCAGAACAGCCTTGCTCAAACGGGTGCTGTTTCTGATCGACGCGGTGCGGTAGTAGTCCCCTCCACTGCCGTCCTTATCTCGATACGCCTGCAAGATACGACGGTAGTAAGCGTCATATTCATCACTGCTGATGTAGCCAAGATCACGGGCACGACGGGCAATCACCAATGTGCTGACGTGAAAGCGTCCGGCCAAGGGAGCCAGGTTTCCTTCCCAGTGAATATTCGAATCCCAGTGCCCCCGAAAAACCAGCTCCGGCGCCAAGAACTCTCCCGCCACAGCATTGCAAAAAGCTTCTTCCTGGCGGGCACTGTGACTGTTGCCATCGGAGACACCCGGGCTGCCAATCCAGATATGCGCCAGCTCATGCATCAATGTAAAAAGCCGCGCCGTGGGTGCGTCCGCACTGTTGATGAACACCACGGGAGCCATCGCGTTGCTGATCGCAAATCCTCGAAACTCACTCACATCAAGTTTTCGGTGGGTGTCTCCCATGGCAACCCCGCTGCGCATGACGAGAATGCCAGCGTCCTCGGCGCCACTTACCAAGGCCCTGAAATAGTCCTCATAGCTCATACGGGCAAAGTCATCCGTCACACCGAGGACGCGACGAATATCTGCAACCACTTCCTTGATGGGCGAACGACTGCTGAAACTTCCCACGAAAGGCAGCGGAGAACGCTCGTGGTCCTGCAAGTACTCCAAATACCATTCTTGTTTACGGAGCACGTCTCTCACGGTGTCTATTAGATTCAAGCTGGGTTTGTCAGGAAAAACACCCTCCCCAGTACGCAGATCGGGGATAGAAAGATGATCCTGCGGCGGAACCTTGAGGAAAAGAAAACCAAAAGGGATATGTGCAATAACGGCCCATTTTTTGCGCTTGGTTAAACGTAGGAAGGCTCTGACCTACTTCCCACTCCCTGACACGCTCCAGATGCATCGTGAGACTTTTGGCAACTTTTGCCTCAGACAAACCCGCCCGCTGGCGAGACCAGGAAAGGATGGCGGGATTGATAAAAGCCGTCTGGTTCATAAGGTTCTGAATGCTGCTCAGGGGTGGCCAGGACTATAGAAACGGCGGCAAATCCGGTCAATTGATGGCCCTACGTGGCATTTGTAACAGCATCCACGGCGTGCTGTTTTCCAAACAACGCCACACTCCCCACCCCCACCGCCCCCATCACCACGCAATACCCCACGCAGATCCACGGGCTGGTCGGCATCAACGCAATCAGCAGCAGCGGCGTGGTACTCGCCCACAGCGCGTAGGCAATGTTGTAGGTAAAGGAAATCCCCGACACCCGCACCTGCGCCGGAAACAGGCCGACCATCACCGACGGCACCGCGCCGACCACGCCGCAACTGAGGCCCGCCACGGCATATGCCGCGCCCAGCCAGATCCCGCCGTTGATCAGGCTGGCGTACAGCACCGCAATCCCCACCGGCAGCATCAGGCTGTAGACCAGCACCGCGCGCCAGGCGCCGATGCGGTCCACCAACAGGCCGGCCAGGACGCAGCCGATGTTCAGGAACACGATGCCCAACGCGCTCAGGGCGAAGGTGTGGCTGGGGCTCATGCCGAAGGTTTTCTGCATCATGGTCGGGGTGATCACTACCAGTACGACCACGGCGGAGGTGAGTACGCAGGTGAGGATCATCGCGGGCAGCAACACCGCGCGATGGTCACGCAGCACGGTACGCAGCGGGAGTTCGGCGGCGGCCTGGCGGCGGGCCTGCATTTCGAGGAACACCGGGGTTTCGCTGAGCCAGCGGCGCAGCCACACGCCGATCACGCCGAACACACCGCCGAGCAGGAATGGGAAGCGCCAGGCGTAGTCGAGGATTTCTGCGGGGGTGAAGACCTGCGCCAGCAGCGTGGCGGTGAGGGCGCCGAGCAGGTAGCCGAAGGTCAGGCCGGCTTGCAGGAAGCCCAGGGCATAGCCGCGATGGTGGGGCGGCGCGTGTTCGGCGACGAAGGTCCAGGCGCTGGGCACTTCACCGCCGACCGCCGCACCTTGCAGTACGCGCAGCGCCAGCAGGATCAGCGGGGCGAAGTAACCGATTTGCGCGTAGGTCGGCATGATCCCGATCAGCAGGCAGGGCAAGGCCATCATCAGGATGCTCAGGCTGAACACGCGCTTGCGTCCCACGTGATCGGCGAAGTGCGCCATCAGGATGCCGCCCAGCGGGCGCGCCAGGTAACCGGTGACAAAGATGCCGAAGCTTTGCAGCAGGCGCAGCCACTCAGGCATTTCCGGCGGGAAGAACAGCTGGCTCAAGGTCAGCGCGAAAAACACGAAGATGATGAAATCGTAGATTTCCAGGGCACCGCCGAGGGCGGCCAGGCCCAGGGTTTTGTAGTCGGAGCGGGAAAAACGCTGCGCCTGCGTAGGAAAGGTGGCAGTCATGTGGAGGCTCGGCAGACAAACAAAATGGCGTGCAGGTTATGAGCTGAGCCCAATGATGGCAATCGCGGCAGATATATTTGTTTTCCTCATGGATCGATGAAGATAACTGCATTCCCATATCAATGGCCGTAGCGGAACATGCCGGAAAAATCGCCTGCACCTAATAACTATAAGAGGAAAGACTCATGGCCGATGCTATCGAAGAAAGCCGCTATGCCCGATTTGCCCTGCGTTGTTCCAATTTCGCCGAGCGCTGGTTTCCAGACTCCTGGGTATTCGCCGCCCTTGCGGTGATCATCGTTGCCGTGGCGACCCTGGGTATGGGCGCCGCACCGACCGAGGCCGCCAAGGCCTTTGGTGATGGGTTCTGGAGCCTGATCCCGTTCACCATGCAGATGGCCTTCGTGGTGATCGGCGGTTATGTCGTCGCCAGCTCGCCGCCCGCCGTGAAACTGATCGACCGCCTGGCGCGTATCCCAAAGAATGGCCGCTCGGCCGTGGCCTGGGTGGCGCTTATCTCGATGGTCGCCTCGTTGCTGAACTGGGGCTTGTCCCTGGTGTTTGGCGGTTTGCTGGTGCGGGCGCTGGCGCGTCGCACGGATCTGCGCATGGATTACCGTGCTGCCGGTGCGGCGGCGTATCTGGGGCTCGGCGCCGTGTGGGCGTTGGGGTTGTCGTCATCGGCGGCACAGTTGCAGGCCAACCCGGCCAGCCTGCCGCCGTCGATTCTGTCGATCACGGGAGTGATCCCGTTCACCGACACCATCTTCCTGTGGCAATCCGGCGTGCTGTTGCTGGCATTGATCGTGGTGTCGCTGATCATCGCCTACGCCACCGCACCCGGCCCGAACAGCGCCCGCGATGCCAAGGCCTGTGGGGTCGACCCGGCGTTCAACCTGCCCAAACTGCAAGCCCCCGCCCGCCCGGGTGAGTGGCTCGAGCACAGCCCCTTGCTGACCATCCTGCTGGCATTGCTGGCGGCCGGCTGGCTGTTCCATGAGTTCTCGACCAAACCGGCGATCAGTGCTATTTCAGGGCTGAACACCTATAACTTCCTGTTCATCATGACCGGCGCCCTGCTGCACTGGCGCCCGCGCAGCTTCCTCGATGCGGTGGCGCGTGCGGTGCCGACCACCACCGGCGTGCTGATCCAGTTTCCGCTGTACGGCTCGATCGCCGCGCTGATGACCGTGGTCAAGGGTGGCGACGGCCAGACCCTGGCGCACCATATCTCCACCTTCTTCACCTCCATCGCCTCCCATGACACCTACGCGCTGCTGATGGGCGTGTATTCGGCGGTGCTGGGCTTCTTTATCCCGTCGGGCGGCGGCAAGTGGATCATCGAAGCGCCATACGTGATGCAAGTGGCCAATGACCTGCAATACCACCTGGGTTGGGCGGTGCAGATCTACAACGCCGCCGAGGCGCTGCCGAACCTGATCAACCCGTTCTATATGCTGCCGCTGCTGGGGGTGTTGGGGCTCAAAGCGCGGGACCTGATTGGCTTTTCGTTCGTGCAGTTGCTGGTGCACACGCCGCTGGTCTTGTTCCTGCTGTGGGCGCTGGGGACGACGTTGAAGTATTTGCCGCCGGTAATGCCCTGACCAATGGATGAAGCATTTGTTGCTGCAACAGGTGCTTCATTCAGGCGCAACAGGAAAACATTCCAATAGATCAGGCAGGGCGCTCTGGATCGTGTCCCAAACCACATCAAGGTTGATATCGAAATAACCGTGGGCGATTCGGTTGCGCATTCCGCGCATGCTACGCCATGGGATTTGCGGGTGACTTCACGCAAAATCCGGATACTGGTCCATGATTTTCGTCGAAGCTTCACCAATGATGATCAGGCTCATGATCACCGCTTGCTGAGTACACTTGTCTTCCAGAAAACCCTCTTTACCCAAGCAATCAACAAAGGTGATCGCATCAGTGGCAGCTCAGCGGATGTGACTCATGTCTGATCGAGCGCGTGGGCTTATCTCACGCGGATGAATGGCAATCTCTGGCTTCACCCACCAATACCTTTGATTAACCTGACTCGGACTCCTACTCACCTAGCAACAAGGAACTCCGATGACGCCCCTATCCAAATCACTGGAAGAGTTGATCACTGATATCTACCAGGACGGCAACGTTTCAGTCACTGAATACAGGACCTTGCGCGACGACGCAGATCGCCGCATGGACGCGGTGATCAAGGAGTTCGGCCTGCACAACAACGTGACCGCGTTCCAGAAATCGATCGACGTGGCCATGCAGTTGTTGCAGACCACTGTCGTCGATGCAAAGAAGGCCAGGCTGACCGACACGGGCGAGGCCATCGTCAAGGACGCGGTGACGGCGCAGGTGGAGTACTTGCGCGCCGGCAGCGAGTTGGCGCTGCGCCTGCTGTGATCCGCTGATTCAAATCACTGTCTTCGTTCCGTCACATTGCATTGCTACCGTCCTGCGAAATATCTTGCAACACCTCGCCAAGGACTCCCCGCAATGAGCGACGAGCACGAAGACCGCCCTTCCCCCGATTCCGCAGCCCAACCGCCAGTCGACACCAGCCGTCGTCGTTTCCTGGGGGGCGCGGCGGTGCTGGGGGTTGGCGCAACCTTGAGTGCCTGCGGCAATACCAGCGAAGCACCGGGTAAACCGGTGGCGCGGCCGCTGACGCCGCAAGAGTTGGACAAGGCCTTGCGTGAGCAGGTGAAAACCGTGGTGGTGATCTACGCCGAAAACCGCAGTTTCAACAACTTGTTTGCGGACTTCCCGGGTGTTGAGAAACCGCTGTCGGCGCTATCCGCCGCCGACACGCAGCAGCGTGACCGCGATGGCAGCCTGCTGACGACCCTGCCTCCAACCTGGGGTGGTGTGCTGCAAGTCGGCCCGCAAACGGTGGACGGGGTGACCTACCCCAGCGAAGTGCAATTCCAGGAGAACCTGCCCAACGCGCCCTTCGCCCTCAAGGGCCCGAACGCCGAAGACCTGCCGCTGAGCCTGGTCACCCGTGACCTGTGGCACGTGTTCTACCAGAACCAGATGCAGATCAACGGCGGCAAGAACGACAACTTCGTCGCCTGGGCCGACTCGGGCGGCCTGGTGATGGGCCATTACGCCCAGAGCCGTTATTCCCTGCGCCTGTGGGACGTGGCCAAGGAGTTTGTGCTCTGCGACAACTTCTTCCAGGGGGCGTTTGGTGGTTCGTTCCTCAACCATCAATACCTGATCAGCGCCACCGCGCCGTTTTACCCGAATGCCGCGCAATCGGTGGCCAAGGCGCAGATCGCCACGCTGCAAAGCGATGACCCCACCGACCCGCGCCTCAAGCCCCTGGACAAGTCCCCCGCCAGCGCGATGACCGGCCCGCCGCAGTTCGGCCCCAGCGCGCTGACCCCGGATGGCTACGGCGTGAACACTCTGGCTCCACCGTACTGGCCGACCTGGATCCGCGACCCGGAAAATCCGGACTATTCCAAGCCAGACCTGCCCAACGTGCTGGTGCCGCAAACCCACGAACACATCGGCGACAAGCTGTCGAAGAAGAACGTCGACTGGGCGTGGTACGCCGGCGCCTGGCAAGCGACGCTGGACCAGTTCAAGGATTCGGGCGGTATTCCAAAAATCCCGAACTTCCAGTATCACCACCAGCCGTTCAACTACTTCAAGCAGCAGGGCCCCGAGAACCGCGTCGAGCGCGACAAACGCCTGCGCGATGGCGGTTTGGGGGACGAGTCGAGCACCAACAAGTTCTTCGCCGACGCCCAGGCCGGCCAGCTGCCCGCCGTGACCTTCTACAAACCCCAGGGCAACCTGAACATGCACGCGGGCTATGCCGACGTGGCGTCTGGCGACCGCCATATCGCCCGTGCCTTGAAGGTGCTGCAAGAGAGTCCGCAGTGGAAAAACATGGTGGTGGTGGTGACCGTCGACGAAAACGGCGGCTGGTGGGACCACGTGGCACCGCCAAAGGGCGACCGCTGGGGGCCTGGCACGCGGATTCCGGCGCTGGTGGTGTCGCCGTTCGCCCGCAAAGGCACGGTGGACCATACGGTATACGACACCGGGTCGATCCTGCGCTTGATCACCCGGGTGTTCCAGCTCGAGACTCTGGACGGCCTCAAGCAACGCGATGACGCGATGATCGCCCGCGGTCAGAAACCCATGGGCGACTTGAGCAACGCTTTGCAGTTCAGCGTGTAGGTTTTCTTATCCAATAGCGACATGCCCGCTGAATTAGCACGCGGTTTTCCTGGTCAGCCGCTACTGTGTGGAGGTGGGCTTTCACCCCGCGCAGACGGGCTTTCGCTGACAAGGAAATAACAATGTTCAAACCAACCAGGCTGTCCTTCACCCTGGCCGCACTGATGGCGAGTGCGGTCGTACAGGCCGATGTCGATGTACCGCTGGGGAGCACGCAGCGTGTGACCAAGCTGTTCGCTTTCCCCAACAACTGCAACGTAATCTGCTTCCGGCCCTGGACGCTGGAACAGACTGCCGAGCATTACCTGAACCAGAGCCTGCAACGGGATGGGTACACCCGGGCGAAAGTCAGCGTCAGGACCCATGACGGGCAGGTTTCGGCGACCTTCAGCGGCGTGCCGGACAATTATGGCCAACCGCTGACCTCCTTGCTCAATACCGCCGACCTGGCCTATCAAGGCGCGAGCAAGCTCAACAGCGAGGGCAAGTGGGCCTACAACTGGTACCTGTTCCTGCCGCTGGGCATGGCCCTGGACAATCGAAAGAGCATCGAGCTGCTGCACTTCCCGCCGGACTACTCGCTGACCCAGGCCCAGGACTACCTTGAATCGGCCACCACCGACCGCTGGGCCACCTTGCTCACGGAGAATGGCATCCCGGCCACCGAAACGCCGGCCTACCAGACCATCATCGATATCGCCCCCATCGCCGCGCCCTCCAATGCGGGCAAGGACCTGGAAACCGTCTACAGCTACTTCACCGATTACCAGACGCGCATGGTCCGGGAGTTGAGCCTGTCCACCAAAGGGGCATTGCCCATGGTGGCGTTCGGCGCACCGGTGCGCAGCTGGATCAAGCAACAATACGGGCAGACCGTGGCAGTACTGGGCCTGGCGCAGATCAGCCCCGCCGCTGGCCAAACTGTTTCGGTGTTGGGTGCCAACCACCCCAGTTACATCTGGTATGCGGCAAGCCCCGACACCTACGACGGCAACGAGCAGAAAGCCGACGAAGCCGGTTTGAAGGTGATGGGCCAGGATCTCAGCGCCGCCTGCTGGCAGGCCGGGATGGGCCAAAAACCCGCGAGCGATCCGAACGTACTGCTCAAGGCGTGCACGACTACCTGGCAAGTCACCCGCAAGGAGCAGACGTGCGAACTGTTCTACACCTCGGTGCGCAATCTATCCCCGGAAGATGCGAATGCCAAATGCGCCACGCCAACCATCAAGACCCAATTGAAACAGCTGCGCAATGCAGCACCACTCCCGACGATCAGCGCGCCGGTGCTGTAAATTGCACAAAAAACAGCCGATTTCTACTGTCAACATTGACAGTAGAAATCAGGTCCATGTTCGGCGAGTCTTGAGCCGCGCCCATCCGCTGCAAGACTGGTAGTCAGCCACCACCCGCAGGTCGATGCAGCCTAAACCAGGAGAGTTATGAAAACTCAGGCCATGGATAAGGCTAAAACCGCTGTGGGTGACAGCCTTTACCCTTTCAAGTCCACGCTCGGGCAAGGCTACCCAACGGACAGGCAATTCGAGGTGGTGCACAACATTCAAGGGGTGGGCGTGGGAGTCAAGGCGCGCGTGGCCTTTGACAGCCGTGTGTGCATCGCCAAGATCTCAGGCTACGCCCTGAGCGAAAGACGCCTGCACACGTTGCAGTTATCGTCGCGTATCCACCTCTACGACTGCTGGTTCAGTGGCCTGCTGTCGCATTCGTGCAAACCGAACGTGTTTCTCGACTTGCACTACCTGGAGGTCTGGACGTTGCACGAAATCCAGGCCGACACCCTGCTGACCGTGGATTACGCCATGACCGAAGACGTGCTGTTCCGGCAGTTCGCCTGCCAATGCGGCGAATTGAACTGCCGGGGCTGGATTACCGGTCGCGATGAACCATTGAACGCCGAGGGGCAGGCGTTCATGGCCCAGTGGTGCGACCGTAAACGCTCTTAGGCTTCGCCCAGCGGACGCAGGCGGTATTGCGGTGGCAACTGCTCGAAACCACTGATGGTGGTGTTCAAGCTCTTCCAGCGGCCGTCCTTGATGCCGTAGATGCAGCCGTGGATCGACAGGCTCTGCCCACGGTGCCAGGCGTTTTGCACAATGCTGGTGTGCCCGACATTGGCCACTTGCTGGATCACGTTCAACTCGCAGAGACGGTCGACGCGTTCTTCTTCAGTTGGCAACTGGGCCAGCAGGTCGCGGTTCTCGTAGTAGAGGTCGCGAATGGTGCGCAGCCAGCCGTCGATCAGGCCGAACTGACGGTCCTGCATCGAGGCGCGCACGCCGCCACAGCCATAGTGGCCGGTGACCAGGATGTGTTTGACCTTGAGCACGTCCACCGCGTACTGGATCACCGACAGGCAATTGAGGTCGGTGTGCAGCACCACATTGGCCACGTTACGGTGCACGAACAGATCACCCGGCAGCATGCCGACGATCTCGTTGGCCGGTACGCGGGCATCGGAACAGCCGATCCACAGGTATTCCGGGGTTTGCTGGCGGGCGAGCTTGGCGAAGAATTCGGGATCTTCCTGTTTGATCGCGTCCGCCCAGCGTTCATTGTTATCAAGCAGGTCTTGTAGTTCGTTCATCAGGGAAAGCCTCAGGAATGATGCGCAGTTTTGTGACTGACAACCCCACGTCCAGGTCACGCCCTGCCGGCGAATAACAAGCGTGAATTAGCTTGAATCTTTAGGCCGCGCAGCCTGTCCACACACTATAAGCCCCACAGTATGAGGATTGGCCATGACTGAATCACGACGCCCCTACGGCGCTACACAGCCCGAACCGATTGATGACAATGAAGATCGCATGGGCTCGATGCGCGAGCTGGATTTTGACGAAGACGCGCCCACCACGCATATCGGCGACGAACGGGTGCGGGAGGCCGGGCTGACTGGGGCTTCGACCGAAGACCATGAAGCGACGAACGATGACATGAGCCCTGAAACGCTGATCCATGAAGATGGAGCAAGGGATGCTCAGGAAGCGGGCGAAGGCGAACCGGCGGACTGGGACCTGAGTATCGTCGATGAGGATGAGATCGGTGGGGGCAATGGCCTGGATGAGGCCGAATTGGCAGATATTGATCCAGTAGACGGTAACCGCTGACAGAACGTGTCCTACAGGTGGGAGGGGGCTTGCCCACGATAGCGGCATGTCAGACTGATAAGGTGCCTGGTACACCGCCATCGGGGGCAAGCCCCCTCCCACAATGGGCTATGTATTTAGTCGACCAGGGTGCAGGCCATGACGACCGCATCTTCGCGGCCACCGACAGCCGGGTAATAGTCCCGGCGACGGCCGATCTCGTTGAAACCATAGCGCTCATACAGGCGAAACGCGCCGGTATTGCTGTCGCGCACCTCCAGGAAGCACTCCCGCGCATTGGCCGCGTAGGCACGTGACATCAAGTGCTCCAGCAGCGCCAGTCCCAGGCCGCGCCCCTGGTTTTCCGGTTTGACGGTAATGTTCAGCAGATGCGCCTCATCGAGGATGATCTGCACCACGCCGTGCCCCACCTGCTGCTCACCTTCGAACATCAGCCAGATCTGGTACTTGCCCAGCCCATCGAGAAAGATCCCACGGGTCCAGGGGTGGCTGAACGCCGCGTATTCGATTTTCAGCACGGCGTCGAGGTCGGCCTCGGTCATCGGGCGGAAGGATAAAGCCTCACTCATCGGTTGTTTTCCAGCGCGCCATCAGCCGGCGCATGGCTTGCCAGACATCAGCCTTACGCTGTGGCTCTTCCATTAATAATTCCAGGCCCGGCAGGGCCCACACCAAGCCCAGGCTTTCGACCTGCAGCTCGCGGTACCAGGCTTCGGCATTGGCCTCGCCGGCAAAACGCACAGCGGGCAAGCCGATCAGCCACAGGCACGCGCAGGGTTCGTCTTCCAGGCGCGCCGACACAAAACCTTGCACGAAATCCCGTGCGGCCTCGGGGCCTTGATCCATGTTGCCACGCACCAGCAGCGGCCAGCGCACCGGGTCGCCGACGATTTGCGGGCTGTCGGGCAGGCCGGCGGCGCGCAGCATGTCCTTGAGCAGCATGTAGGCGGGGTCGCGGGTCTGGAAACGTTCGCCGGTGGGCAACTCGACGAGCAGCAGGCAGCGCCCGGCGCGCAGCAATTGCAGGGCAAAGCGCGGTGGCGGCACCACCGGGGCCTTGACCACCGGGGCCGCCTCTTCGACCACCTTGGCGGCCTTGGTCACCGGCACGGGGCGCGGCACTTCGATCTTGGCGCGCTCGACCACCGGTCGCGTCTCCGGCGTGGGCTTGACCACCGCCACCGGCGCAGCCGCTTCCTCGCCCGAAGACTCGAACGCCTCATAGGGCTCAAGCGCCTGCAACAGCTCGGGCCGCGACGGCGCGGCAAACGGCAGTTCGGTGCGGGGCAGCCAGTTGACCACCTGCATGGCGGTCAAGTAAGCGCGACGTCGGGACTCGATAAGCACAGCTCGGCCACTTGTGGATAACTAAAGAGCGGGGATTCTACCGCTGTTCGGCAACAATCGCCCACTGCGTACTGACCGGCTGTGGATAAATCCCGCGTCCGATGCAGTACAATCGCGACTTTTAATCGCCAACCAGCCGGCCATTCCAATGATCGAACCCAAGCGCGTCTTGCGCGCCCTCGCCGAACACTGGGCCCTGCTTGAGCCACTGTGCGAACACTTCGACCAAGGCACCCTGAGCCTGGGCGAACTGCGCGCACAACTGGCCGCCCAACAACTGGACAGCACGCCACAGGACATCACCAGCCTGCTGGACGTGTGGATTCGCCTGGATATCCTGGTGCCTGTTGCCAAGAGCCCGAACCGTTTCGAGCTCAATGCGCAGATCCACGACTTCCTGGCCTATCTTCGCAAGGAGCACCGGCTTGGCCTGTGCCTGGAAATCGAAGCCTACCTGCGCCACCTCGAGCGCCTGGCCGGTTATATCCAGGACGCCTTCGATATCCGTGATGGCCACGACCTGGCCCGTCAGTTGCGCCTGCTCGACATGCGCGTGCGCGACGTGCTGAAAAAACTCGCCAACGACGAACAGGCCCTCGCCGCAGTGGCCGATCGCGCCAAGACCAGCGACCGCCAGATTCCGTTGCGCCAGCGTTATGCCGAGGTCCTCGCGACCTGGGACGAATACGTCGAACCGATGATCCAACTGGTGAACGCCGACGGCGCCTTCGAGCAAGGCGTGCGCAAGGTGGAAAATGTGCTATTGCGCATGCTCACCGAGCAGCAGCGTCTCGGCCATCTGGTGGACGACGACATGCTGCTGCGCACCCACGCGCGCATCCTGGAGATGCAGACCAGCGCCCAGCTGACTCTGCGCCACGCCCGCGAGCTGCTGCTACCGCTGCGCGAAGAAGCGCGTCGGCACAACGCCGTGACCCGTGGTGCGGCGCTGGCGTTGTCGGCCATTCGCCGTAAAGGCCTGGACGCAGTCCCGCAGGCGGCGATGCCGATGTTCACCCGGCCGCAGAGCACCTTCCTCGGCAGTGCCAGCCAGGTGGAAGCCTACGTGTATGCCCTGGCGAATTTCGAGCCGAAACCGGCGCGCTTTCCCAAGGCGCACAAGTCCCACAAGGGCGACGCCCAGCGCGCACCGCGCACCGTCAAGGAAATGCTCGAGCGCTGCGAAGACGCGCTGCCGATGCCAGACCTGATGACCTGGCTGCTGGAGCAGGAACCCGACGGCGCCACCGACGAATTGCTGTACTGGTTCTCGCGCCTCTCGCGGGAAAAACGCTTCAAGCGCGAACGCCTGGAACGCCGCGACTACCACACACACGAGCACCAGGTCAGCCTGCGCTCCTTCGCCCTGCTCCCGGCCAGCCCTGATGCAGCCGAGAATTCTGCGAGCACACCTTATGCATCTTGATCTATCCGAACTGTCCCAGCTGGCGCCGATCTTTCGCGAGCTGTTCAAGGGTTACCACATCAGCCGCCGCGACCCGGAGCTGTACGCACAACTGTCGAACTTCCAGGACCAGTACCGCACGCTGTTCAAGGCCCTGGGCTTTGAGCTGGTATGCGACACGCGGGGCTTCTACTACTTCGTGCCGGACACCGCCGTGGCGGCCGCGCAGGTCAACAAGACCGCCCAGCGCCTGGCGTTGTTCACCTTCATCATCGTCGAGCACCTGGCCGACCAGGGCCGCGACCCGATTGCCGTGCTCGACGGTGGCAGCCTGGGCCGTGATGAGTTGCCGTCGTTGCTGGAGAAGTACCGCGACCTGTTTATCCAGGCCGAAGTGCAGACCCAGGAAGAACTCGAAGAAAAAATCATGCGCCGTATGACCCAGCTGGGTTTTGCCAGCGAAGACAACGGCATCTATCGCTTCCTGCCGCCGATGCACCGCTTCCTCGATGTGTGCCTGTCGGTGCAGCAAGACCGCGACCTGGCAGCCAGCGTGCACAGCGTGTTGCCGCTGCCGGCACCGGTGATCATCGACGAAGACAGCGATGAGAAATTGCTGAAAACCGATGACCCACTCGACTTGAGCGACTTCGCCGATGAAAGCGATGAAGACGCCCTGGCCCGCGCCATTGCCGAAGAACAGGAGACCGATGCATGAGTAAGGAACGCTACGGCATCCGCCGCTTCGCCCTATTGAACACCGCCGGTTACAGCCTGGGTCTGTTCCCGCTGGAAGAGCCGCTGTCGGTATATGGCGCAAACAACCTGGGTAAATCCGCGTCGATCAACGCCTTGCAGTTCCCGATCCTGGCGCGCATGTCGGACATGAGTTTCGGCAAGTACACCCTGGAACAATCGCGGCGCTTCTACTTTGCCACCGACACCAGCTACATCCTCGTGGAAGTCTCGCTGCCCCACGGCCCACACGTGATCGGCGTGGTCGGGCGCGGCCCGGGCGGTGGTTTCGGTCACCAGTTCTTTGCCTATGCCGGCAAGCTGGACCTGGCGCACTACCAGAAGAACGACACCTGCCTGCGTCAGAAGGAGCTGTTCACCAACCTTGAGCGCGAAGGCCTGAAAGCCTACGAACTCAAGCCGGATGAGCTGCGTCGCTTGCTGGTGGGTGGGCATACGTCAATCCCGCTGGACCTGACGTTGATTCCGCTGCGCTCCACCAGCGAGCAGAGCCTGAAGACCTTCCGCGCGCTGTTTATCAACCTGCTGCACATGCGTGAAATCACTGCGGCCAAGCTCAAGCAATTGTTTCTCGATGCCTTCGAACACAGCTTGCGTTCCGGCAGTGTCGATTACATCGCCGCGTGCGAAGAAGCCTTCCGCGATGTAAGGCGCATGGAGCAGGACTACAACTCCCTGGTCGCCGCCGGCCCGCTGGTAGAAGCGCTGTCCAATGGTGTTCGCCAGCGCGACGTGCTGCGTGGCAAATTGCATCGCCTGTCGCCGCTGCTGGATTCGCTGCTGGGCACCTGGTCGGACTACGCCAGTGCACGCAAGGAAGAACTGACGATCCAGGCCGAGCACTACCGCAACGAGCAGGACGCGCTGCAGAACGACCAGCGTGGCGGCACCCAGGAGCTGATGCGCCTGGAGCGGGAAATCAGTGGTATCCAGCGTTGGTTGGGCGAGTTGTCGGTGCTCAAGCATCGATTTGCCCTGGTGGATGACGTCAAGATGCTGGAACAGCAACTGCTGGCGGCCAAGGATGCCCACGATGAGTTGGCCGGCGCCCTGGCGCAGTCGCGGCAGTTCAGCGCCGAGGATCTGGACGAGCGTTTGCGCGACCTTGAAAAGCGCTTGAAGTCGGTCAAGCAACAGCTCGACCATGCGGACAACAACAGCTACGCCAAACTGCGGGAAGAATTCTCACAGCAAGACGTCGAACGTCTGATGCGCCTGTTCAACAGTTCGCTGTTCAGCCTGCCGTTGGGCGAGCACGGCATCACGCTTGACGAAGACGGCCAGTGGGTCAAATCCCTGGAGCAGATCCTCGACGGCTTCAAGGGCGAGCGCTTTGAAGTGCCGGGGCTGTCCATCGACATCTCACATATCGAACCGCCGGCTTTGCAGGCCCTGGCAGATCGCGCGGCGTTGCGTGACCAGAAGGAACGCCTGGAAAAAGAACTCAAGCAGTTGAAAACCCAGCAGGCTGTAGCCTCCGACCGTGCCGCGAGCAAGACGCAGACCGAAGCGCTGTACCAGCAGGTGCTCGATGCGCAAAAGGCCCTTGAAGACTTCCGCCGTGCACAAACCCTGAGCGCCGAAGAAGGCGAGAAGCTGGAAAACCTGGCGCAGATGGAAGCGGCGCAGGATGAGTTGAAGCGCTCCAGCGATGCGTTCACCGAGCGCGTTCAGCAGCTGTCGGCCAAGCTGCAACTGGTGGGCCGCCAGATCGGCGATATGGAAGCCAAGCAACGTACGCTGGACGACGCGTTGCGTCGCCGTCAGTTGTTGCCGGCGGATCTGCCGTTCGGCACGCCGTTCATGGACCCGATCGACGATTCCATGGACAACCTGTTGCCGCTGCTCAATGACTATCAGGACAGTTGGCAAGGTTTGCTGCGCGCCGATGGCCAGATCGAGGCGCTGTACGCCCAGGTTCGCCTCAAGGGCGTGGCCAAGTTCGACAGCGAGGATGATGTTGAGCGTCGCCTGCAATTGCTGATCAACGCTTATGCGCACCGCACGGATGAAGCGTTGACACTCGGCAAGGCCCGCCGTGCGGCGGTCACCGATATCGCACGGACCCTGCGTAACATCCGCAGCGACTACGACAGCCTTGAGCATCAATTGGCGTTGTTCAACCGTGAGATCAACAAGCGCCAGGTCTCCAACCTGCAAAGCTTCCGCATCGTACTGGCGCCGAACAAGGAAGCGCTCAAGCATATCGACCAGATCATCCACAGTGCCGGTCAATATGAAGAAGGCGAAACCCTCTCGGTATTCGACCTGAGCCAGAGCGCCGAGCAGGACAACAAGAACGAAGAAGCCAAGGAGTACCTGGCGCGGCTGGTGGCGGCCAACCACAACCAGCTGGGCCTGAAGGATTTGTTCGAACTGGCGTTCGAGATTACCAAGGTGCATGGCCAGCCGGTGATTCATACTGACATCGATGGCGCCGCGTCCAACGGCACCACCATGACCATCAAGGCGCTGACCAACATGTACCTGTTGCTGCACTTGATGGACCGCGACCAGGCCGGGCGTGTACGTTTGCCGTATTACCTTGACGAGGCAGCGGATATCGACGAGAAGAACCAGGCCGCATTGCTGGAGACCAGCTTGCAGTTGGGCTTTGTGCCAATCCTGGCCAGTGTGAAGCCGCAGGTGTCCGCCCAGGTGGCGATCGACCTGGAAGGCGGCAGCGGGCCGAATGGGATCTACATTGATGAGGCGGACTGGAAGTACATCCGCCGTCATGATGTGGTGAAGGCAACGGTTAATGTACAGGCGGATGAGCCGGAGTTGGATGAAGTCTGACGTGCTGCGCTGAAATGCAAAAAGGCCGCGATCTTATGGATCGCGGCCTTTTTTGTGGCGCTTATTTGCCGAGCGGGATTTTAGGTGCCCAAGTCAGCCACTCATCTTCGAACTTGTCGAACAGCGGGAAGGTTTGCTGTGGCCGGGCGGCATTGCCCATGCGCTCGCCATCGGGTGTGGCGAAGGCGATACCGCCGGCGACCAGCGTCTCCAGGGACTCCGTGCGTACGGTGGCGCCTTTGAACAGGCCGAAGTCGAGGCCAAAGCCACTGGTGTTCCAGAACCGGCTCCCGCCACGGACCAGCGGGGCATATTTGGGCTCGATCAGAATGTGGATCAATACACGGTCGGCAGTTTGCCCCAGCTCGTAGCCGGTGACTTTGCCCACAGTGACTTCGCGGTAGGTGACCGGCACGCCCTCCTTCAGCGAACCACGGCGGGCGGCGCTGAGGGTCAGGCTCAGGCCGGCTTCCTGATGGGCGGCTTCAGGGGGCTGGGCGAGCGCGACAAAACTCTTTTGCGGGCCGGCGTTTTTCGCAGCCGGTTGCACTTCGATGTATTGACCGGTGACCAGGGTTTCCAGGTTGGCGGTTTTCATCAGGCCCAGCTCAGGCTTGACCACCCAGAACTGGCTGCCGGCGCGGGCGATGCGGTCAGCCACTTGGGTGATACGCGCACTGAGCAGTACCGATTGCATGTCGGCACTGAGGTCGACACTTTCAATCTTGCCCACGTCCAGGCCTTTGAAACGCACAGGAGTGCCGGGACGCATGCCGTCGGCGCGGTCGACCTTGATGGTCACCAGGGTACCGTGCTGGTTGGCAGCATCGCGGTCGGCAAACAGGCGGAAACGCGGGATGCGTTTTTTCAGCGGAACGTTCTGCTCGGGTGTTTCGAAGGCGATGCCACCCGCCATCAGGCTGGCCAGGGATTCACTCTTCACCTGGATTCCGCCAGTGAGACCACCGGTCAGGGTGACGCCACTGGCGTTCCAGAAGCGCGTCGAGCCATTGACCAGGTTTTCGTATTCTTTCTCGATGTGGACGCCGATCACCAACTGCTTGTTCTTGCGCGAGAACTGGTAGCTCTGCACCGAGCCCACCTTGACCTGCTTGTAGAGGATCGGACTGCCGACATCCAGGGAACCGAGGTTGTCGGTGAACAGCACCATGTGCAGGCCAGGGGAACGCAGGTCCAACGGTGGCGCCTTGGCCCGTGCGACGTACTCACGCTGTGGAGGCGTCCCTTTGTCCCCCGGGCGAATGGCGATGTAGTTCCCTTTGACCAAGGCTTCGAGCCCTGTGATACCCGCCAGGGAAATAGACGGTTTGACCACCCAGAACTGAGTGTCCTGTACCAGGTAATCTTCAGCCAGGGGATCGAGGGTCAGCTCGGCGTTAGCACTGGAAAGGTCCGGATTGATCTTCAGCGTTTTCAAGCTACCGACCTGGATACCTTTGTACATCACCGGAGTGCGGCCAGCCTGCAGGCCTTCGAAGTCGGAGAGTGTGACCTTGACCTTGATTCCGGCCGCAGCGGCGTCGAAATCTTCGTACAGGCGGAATGGCAGGCTTGGGTCCGTAGGCGGACTGTCCTTGCGGTTCTCCGGCGTGGCGAAGGCGATACCGCCGGCAACGATGCTTGAGAGGGATTCGCTGCGCACTTTCACGCCGGAGAGGTTCGCATCGATGCTGATGCCGCTGGCGTTCCAGAAACGTGTGTGTTTACGCACAAGGCTGGCGTAGGTCGGTTCGATATAGACCTTGATCTCGACGGTACTCTGGTCTTCGGAGAGCAAGTAGCTTTTGACCTGGCCCACCTGGATCTGCTTGTAGAACACCGGGCTGCCACGGTTCAGCGAACCCAGACGGTCAGCCTTGATGGTCAGGTGCAAGCCGGGCTTGGCGTCGGACAAGGGCGGCTCTTCGGAGAGCGCCTTGAACTTGCGAGTGGGCTCACCGTCACCAGGGCTGGCGGCGATGTAGTTGCCCGACACCAGGGTTTCCAGGCCAGTGATGCCGGCCAGGCTGACACTCGGCTTGACCAGCCAGAAACGGGTGTTGGTCTTCAGGTATTGTTCGACATCCTTGTTCATCTCGATGGTAGCAATCACCCCGCGATTGTTACCCTCGTCATCCAGGGCCAGGGCCTTGACCTTGCCCACCGGCATGCCTTTGTAGACCACTTCCGTTTTGTTGATCTGGATACCTTCGCCACTCTCAAAGCGCACCTGAATATCGATGCCCTGTTGAGAATAGGCACGCCACCCCAGCCAGCCACCGATGATCAGGGCAATCAGAGGTAACACCCAAATGGCCGACCAATTGGAGGCGGGGCGGGTTTTAGCTTTTGGCAAATCACTCATGGTCGTCGTCCGACTCCGTGTTATCCCAAATCAGTCGGGGATCAAAAGTTACTGCGGCAAGCATCGTCAAGATCACCACACTGGCGAACGCCGCAGCGCCTAGATTGGCCTCGACACTGGCAAGTCGCCCAAAATTTACAACCGCCACCAGGATGGCGATCACGAAGATATCCAGCATGGACCAGCGGCCAATGAATTCGATAAAGCGGTACATCACAATGCGTTGTTGCGCGGACAACGGTTGGTGACGCTGCACCGAGAACAGTAGCAGACCTATGCCGACCAGCTTGAACGTCGGCACCAGGATGCTGGCGATGAACACCACGGCAGCGATGGGGTACATACCATGCTGCACCAGCTGGATCACGCCCGCCATGATGGTGCTGGGATCACCCTGACCAAGGCTATTGATGGTCATGATGGGCAACACGTTGGCTGGAATATACAAGATGGCCGCCGTGATCAGCAGTGCCCAGGTGCGGGTGAGGCTGTTGGGGCGGCGGGCATGGACCAGCGCACCACAACGCGTGCACAGTTGCTCATCGCTATCAGTGTCCTGTTTGTTCAATTCGTGGCATTCGGTACAAATCAGAATGCCTGCATCAATCGCCCGCATGATCATCCTCTCCTGACAACGCTTGCCAGATCTGGTGGGGCGACATCACCACCTCAAGCAGTACTTGAACCATCAGCAGGCTGATAAAACAGACCAAGCCCAGGCCAATGGTGATGGACGCCATATCGGCGAGTTTTACGATCGCCACCAGCACCCCCATCAAGTAGACCTCCAACATCCCCCAATCCTTCAGGTGGTGGTAGATGCGGTACAACAGCAGTCCATAACTGCGGCCGATATTCCAGCGGATGCTGAGCAGTACTGCCAACTGGCAAATCAGCTTGAGCAATGGGATGCCCATGCTGCACAGGAACACAACGGCGGCGACGCCTTGCATGCCGGTATCGAACAGACCGACAACGCCGCTCCACACGGTATCCTCGGAGGACTGCCCAAGTAGATTGAGCTGCATGATGGGTAGAAAGTTCGCGGGTATATACAGCAACAGTGCAGCCAGCACCAAGGCGAGACTTCGCTCAACGACATTGTGGCGGTGAGCGTAAAGCTCGTAACCGCAACGCGGGCATTGGGCTTTTTCGCCGAGGGAGAGCACCGGTTTGCGCATCAGCAAGTCGCACTCATGGCATGCCACCAGGTCGTCCAGTGGTAAATCCGATAGCTCTAGGGCATCAGCCGGATCAGGCATAGATAGGGCTCTGGCTCTAAAAATGGTTAGGTGCCTATTCTAGTGCTCTGGTTCAGAAATAACTGTGCAAATTTGTCGGGGGGTAAGTAGTGCTTGAGTTTCCGACCGCCCAAAACAAAACCCCTGACTGCGTTAGCAATCAGGGGTTCTGGAATTTAATCTTGACGATGACCTACTCTCACATGGGGAAACCCCACACTACCATCGGCGATGCATCGTTTCACTACTGAGTTCGGGATGGGATCAGGTGGTTCCAATGCTCTATGGTCGTCAAGAAATTCGGGTACTGAGTCGCGGCCTGGGCCTCGCTTCAGCAAATTGGGTATGTGACAGCTTTCGGTGTTTTGTGAACGTCGAACTTTCGGTTCATTTCGTCTTCACACACCGCAATCTGATGCTCGTTAGAGTAGTCAAATTGCTTGGGTGTTATATGGTCAAGCCTCACGGGCAATTAGTATTGGTTAGCTCAACGCCTCACAGCGCTTACACACCCAACCTATCAACGTCGTAGTCTTCGACGGCCCTTCAGGGAACTCAAGGTTCCAGTGAGATCTCATCTTGAGGCTAGTTTCCCGCTTAGATGCTTTCAGCGGTTATCTATTCCGAACATAGCTACCCGGCAATGCCACTGGCGTGACAACCGGAACACCAGAGGTTCGTCCACTCCGGTCCTCTCGTACTAGGAGCAGCCCCTCTCAAATCTCAAACGTCCACGGCAGATAGGGACCGAACTGTCTCACGACGTTCTAAACCCAGCTCGCGTACCACTTTAAATGGCGAACAGCCATACCCTTGGGACCGGCTTCAGCCCCAGGATGTGATGAGCCGACATCGAGGTGCCAAACACCGCCGTCGATATGAACTCTTGGGCGGTATCAGCCTGTTATCCCCGGAGTACCTTTTATCCGTTGAGCGAT
>NZ_CP081944.1:335000-1015000 GCF_019823005.1 Pseudomonas sp. DR208 | reverse complement strand
TTTAATATTTCTGTCACACAGGTCAAAAAACGCCCAGAAACGCAAAAGCCGGCCCCGAGGGGCCGGCTTTCTGCACTACTTACAAACTAGGGAAAGCAAATTGCGAGGCTTCATGACTGGCCCGCTGCGGCCAACGCTGGGTAATCGCCTTGCGACGAGTATAGAAACGCACCCCATCCGGCCCGTAGGCATGCAGATCGCCAAACAGCGAACGCTTCCAGCCACCAAAACTGTGATACGCCACCGGCACAGGCAATGGAACATTCACCCCCACCATACCCACTTCAATCTCGTCACAGAACAGACGCGCCGCTTCACCGTCACGGGTGAAAATACACGTACCGTTACCGTATTCATGGTCGTTGATCAGTTGCATGGCCGCTTCCAGGCTATCCACCCGCACAACACACAACACCGGCCCAAAGATCTCTTCTTTGTAGATACGCATTTCAGGCGTCACATGATCAAACAGACTACCGCCTAGGAAGAAACCTTCTTCATGGCCCGCAACACTCAGTCCGCGCCCATCAACCACCAACCTGGCACCCGAAGAAACACCGTCTTCTATATAGCCACTGACCTTATCCCGCGCCTGACCAGTCACCAACGGCCCCATATCCAGGCCACAAGACGTCCCCGCCCCGATCTTCAGTGCCTTGACCTGCGGCACCAGCTTGGCGATCAACGCATCCGCCACTTGGTCGCCCACGCACACCGCCACCGAGATCGCCATGCAACGCTCACCGCAGGAACCGTATGCTGCACCCATCAGAGCGCTGACGGCGTTATCCAGATCCGCATCCGGCATCAGCACCGCGTGGTTCTTCGCCCCACCCAATGCCTGTACGCGCTTGCCACGCTTGGTTGCCTCGGAATAGATGTATTCGGCAATCGGCGTCGAGCCCACGAAGCTAAGCGCCTTCACTTCCGGCGCCTCGATCAGCGCGTCCACCGCGCCCTTGTCACCGTGCACCACGCTGAGCACGCCTTTGGGCAGCCCGGCTTCCTGCAACAGTTGTGCAATCAGCAATGTCGAGCTCGGATCACGCTCCGATGGTTTCAGGATGAAACAGTTACCGCAGACGATCGCCAGCGGATACATCCACAGCGGCACCATCGCCGGGAAGTTGAACGGCGTAATACCGGCCACTACGCCCAGCGGCTGGAAATCCGACCATGCATCAATATTTGGTCCTACATTACGGCTGTACTCGCCCTTCAGAATCTCTGGTGCCGAACACGCGTACTCAACGTTCTCGATGCCACGCTTCAACTCACCGGCAGCATCTTCCAGCGTCTTGCCATGCTCTTCGCTGATCAGTTGCGAAATGCGCGCTTCGTTCTGTTCCAGCAATTGCTTGAAACGAAACATCACCTGGGCACGCTTCGCCGGCGGTGTATTACGCCACGCCGGGAACGCCGCCTTGGCTGCGTCGATCGCCTGTTGGATGGTTTCACGGCTGGCCAACGGCACCTGATGAATCACTTGGCCGGTCGACGGGTTATACACGTCGGCACTACGGCCGGAATCATTGACCAACTCACCGTTGATCAAATGCTGGATAAGGCTCATGCGGGGCTCCTGAAAAGTTGTTCTATATAGAAGGAGAAATCAGTCGATCTTGTTCAGCACTTCGCCGACCGCATCGAACAGGCGATCCAGGTCCTGCGGCTTGCTGTTGAAGGTTGGCCCGAACTGCAGGGTGTCACCGCCAAAGCGCACGTAGAAACCCGCTTTCCACAAAGCCATGCCGGCCTCGAATGGACGCACGATGGCATCACCATCACGCGGGGCAATCTGGATCGCGCCGGCCAGGCCGTAGTTGCGAATGTCGATCACGTTCTTGCTGCCCTTCAAGCCATGCAGCGCATTCTCAAAGTGCGGGGCGACTTCAGCGACGCTCTGCACCAGGTTTTCCTTCTGCAACAGGTCCAATGCCGCCAGGCCCGCCGCGCAGGCCACCGGGTGCGCCGAGTAGGTGTAGCCGTGGGGGAATTCCACCGCGTACTCCGGCGTCGCCTGGTTCATGAAGGTCTGGTAGATCTCGCTGCTGGCAATCACTGCGCCCATCGGGATCGCGCCGTTGGTGACTTGCTTGGCGATGCACATCAGGTCCGGGGTCACGCCGAAGCTGTCGGCACCGAACATCGAGCCGGTACGGCCGAAACCGGTGATCACTTCATCGAACACCAGCAGGATA
Source organism: Pseudomonas sp. DR208 (assembly GCF_019823005.1). Taxonomy (NCBI): domain Bacteria; kingdom Pseudomonadati; phylum Pseudomonadota; class Gammaproteobacteria; order Pseudomonadales; family Pseudomonadaceae; genus Pseudomonas; species Pseudomonas sp. DR208. The sequence continues at coordinate 1,012,799 of NZ_CP081944.1, read as the reverse complement.
TTGTGCTGGTCACAGATCTCACGCAGACGCTTGAGATAACCCTGTGGCGGCACCAGCACGCCAGCGGAGCCGGCCATAGGTTCGACAAACACTGCAGCGATGTTCGACGCATCGTGCAATTCGATCAGCTTGAGCAGTTCATCTGCCAGCGCAATACCGCCCTGCTCCGGCATGCCACGGGAGAAGGCATTGCTTGCCAGCAAGGTATGCGGCAAATGGTCAACGTCCATCAAGCCCTGGCCAAACAGCTTACGGTTGCCGTTGACGCCCCCCAGGCTGGTACCGGCAATGTTCACACCGTGATAACCACGGGCGCGACCGATCATCTTGGTCTTGGTGGCCTGGCCCTTCAGGCGCCAGTACGCACGCACCATCTTCACCGCCGTATCGGCACACTCGGAGCCAGAGTCGGTGAAGAACACATGGTTCAGGTTGCCTGGGGTCAGGTCGGTAATCTTTTCCGCCAACCGGAAGGACAATGGATGACCGTACTGGAAGCCCGGCGAGTAGTCCAACGTGCCCAGCTGCTTGGCGACCGCGTCCTGGATTTCCTTGCGCGTATGCCCGGCACCACAGGTCCACAGGCCCGACAACGAGTCATACACCTTGCGGCCCTTGTCATCGGTCAACCAGCTCCCTTCGGCGGCCACGATCAGGCGCGGGTCACGCTGGAAGTTTCGGTTGGCGGTGTATGGCATCCAGTGCGCGTCCAGCTTCAATTGGCTGGCCAGGGACGATGGGGCATTTTCGGGCATGTTCATCAGCAAAACCTCGCAGGGCAAAAGGCAGCGTCGGGATTGAAAAAGCGTTGTTGCAGCTAAATTGCCACGACGATAAAGTCGGTGAAATCCAACTCTTCTAACCTTCAGTCAGGCCTTCACTAAACTATGAGCAGCCGTCGACCCGACCCCCTGGCCCAAGTCAGCGACTTCGATATCCGCCTGCTGCGCATCTTTCGCAGCGTGGTGGAGTGCGGCGGCTTCTCCGCGGCGGAAACCGTGCTGGGCATCGGGCGCTCGGCGATCAGCCAGCAAATGAGCGACCTGGAGCAACGCCTCGGATTGAGACTGTGCCAACGCGGCCGCGCCGGCTTCTCCCTGACCGAAGAGGGCCGCGAGGTCTACCAGTCGGCCCTGCAACTGCTGAGTGCCCTGGAAAGCTTTCGCACCGAGGTCAACGGCCTGCACCAGCACTTGCGTGGCGAGTTGATCATCGGCCTCACCGACAACCTCGTCACCCTGCCCCACATGCGCATCACCCACGCGCTCGCACAACTGAAGGAGCGCGGGCCGGACGTGCAGATCCAGATCCGTATGATCGCCCCCAACGAAGTCGAACAAGGCGTGCTCGATGGCCGCTTGCATGTGGGCGTGGTGCCCCAGGCCAGCGCCTTGTCGGGGTTGGAATACCAGCCGCTGTACAGTGAACGTTCATTGCTCTACTGCGCGGTCGGCCACCCGTTGTTCTATGCCGACAACAAGCAACTGGAAGATGCACGCATTGACGCCCAGGACGCCATCGCCCCGACCTTCCGCCTGCCCGCCGAAATCCAGGCCCATTACCAGGCGCTCAACTGCACGGCCAGCGCCTCCGACCGCGAAGGCATGGCGTTCCTGATCCTCACCGGCCGTTACATCGGCTACCTGCCCGACCACTACGCGAGCCTTTGGGTACAGCAAGGCCGACTGCGTGCGCTGAAACCGGCTACGCGTTTTTACGATTTAAGCCTCGCATCGGTCACGCGCAAAGGCCGGCGCCCCCATTTGGTGCTGGAAAGCTTCCTGGAAAGTCTCGCGGCAACCCGCTAACTCGGCCTCGCAGCTAAAAGCTGAGCAGTTGGACAGCTTTTTGCAACAGCCCAAGGACATAGACCTTGAGTTTGCCAGCCATGCCACCAGAAACGTCCAACAGCAGCGATCTTATCTACGGGCTCAACGACCGCCCGAAACCCGGACCTGCCTTACTCGCCGCCCTGCAACATGTACTTGCTGCATTTGTCGGCATCATCACCCCGCCGCTGATCATCGGCTCCGCCCTGGGCCTCACCGCCCATTTGCCCTACCTGATCAGCATGGCGCTGATGGTCTCCGGTGTCGGCACCTTCATCCAGGCGCGCAGGCCCTTCGGCATAGGCGCCGGGATGATCTGCCTGCAAGGCACCAGCTTCGCCTTTCTCGGCGCGGTGCTGTCGGCAGGTTTCCTGGTGAAACAACGCGGCGGCAGCCCGGAAGACATCATGGCGATGATCTTCGGCGTGTGCTTTTTCGGCGCCGTGGTGCAGATCGTGTTAAGCCGCTTCATCGGGCAGCTGCGCCGAGTCATCACGCCTCTGGTCACCGGAATCGTCATCACCCTGATCGGCATCAGCTTGATCAAAGTCGGTATCACCGACCTCGGCGGCGGCTTCAATGCCGCCGACTTCGGCGCGCCGACCAACCTGGCGCTGGGCCTGTTCGTGGTGTTGACGATCATTCTGCTCAACCGCTCGAATACACCTTGGGTGCGCCTCTCGGCCATCATCATCGGCCTCGCCCTCGGCAGCCTGGCCGCCTGGTTCAGTGGCAAACTGGTGCCTCAAGCCCTGCCAGATCTGCCGCTGGTCAGCCTGCCGATCCCGTTCCGCTTTGGTTTCAACTTCGACTGGAGCGCTTTCCTACCGATCGCGCTTATTTATCTGATCAGCAGCATCGAAACCGTTGGTGACCTCACCGCCAACTGCATGATTGCCCGCCAACCCATCAGCGGCCCTTCTTATATAGGCAGACTCAAGGGCGGCGTACTCGGTGATGGCGTGAGCTGCATGATCGCCGCCACCTTCAGCGCCTTCCCCAACACCACCTTCGCGCAGAACAATGGTGTAATCCAACTCACCGGCGTGGCCAGCCGCTACGTTGGCCTCTACATCGGCGCGGTGCTGTTTTGTCTCGGTCTGTTTCCAATGATTGGCGCCGTGCTGCAGCAAATCCCCAAGCCGGTGTTGGGCGGCGCCACCCTGGTGATGTTCGGCAGTGTGGCCGCTGCTGGCGTGCGCATCCTCGCCCAGGCACCGCTGGACCGGCGCAGCATGCTGATCATCGCCACTTCGTTTGGCGTCGGCCTGGGCATCGCCGCCCAACCGAACCTGCTGCATCTGATGCCGACGCTGGTGCAGAACCTGTTTGACTCCGCCATCACCAGCGGCGGGCTGACGGCCATCGTGTTGTGCCTGTTGCTGCCCGAAAGCAAGGCCCCCAGCGCTGCCGCAAACAAAGCACCGGAAAGCGACAGCCTGGAACCGCTTTGACGGTTTTATTGCATCAGGACTTGTCTGAGGCTTGAGGGTGGGTTATCTGTGCACACGTCGTCTCAATCGATCAGCACGGAAACCTCCATGAGCCTCGAAGTTCCTGCCCACAGCACCCACGCCGGTAAGCCCGCCAGCCGCATTCGGCAAAAGAACGAACAAGCGATTCTGCAGGCGGCTGAAGACGAGTTCGCGCGCCATGGCTACAAAGGCACCAGCATGAACACCATCGCGGCCAGTGCCGGGCTGCCCAAGGCCAACTTGCATTACTACTTCACCAACAAGCTGGGCCTGTATATCGCGGTGCTCAGCAATATCCTCGAGCTGTGGGACAGCACCTTCAACACGCTGACCGCCGAAGATGACCCGGCCGTAGCGCTCACCCGCTACATCCGCACTAAGATGGAGTTCTCGCGTCGCCAGCCCCAGGCTTCGCGAATCTTCGCGATGGAGATCATCAGCGGCGGCGAATGCCTCACCGAATATTTCAGCCAGGACTACCGCGCCTGGTTCAGCGGCCGGGCAGCCGTGTTCCAGGCCTGGATCGACGCTGGCAAGATGGACCCGATAGACCCCGTGCACCTGATCTTCCTGCTGTGGGGCAGCACCCAGCACTACGCCGACTTCGCCACCCAGATCTGCCGCGTCACCGGTCGCACCAAGCTGACCAAGCAGGACATGGAAGACGCCGGCACTAACCTGATCCATATCATCCTCAAGGGCTGCGGCATCAAGCCCGCCTATTAAACGAAGCGACTTATGCCTTTCACGCTCACCGGCCTTTGCGAGTTTCGCGAAGAAATACGCAAAAGCCGCTTTATCACCCTCGCCGCACCGATCACCAGCCCGCAGGACGCCCAGGCGTTTTTCGAGCAACACAGCGACTTGAACGCCACGCACAACTGCTGGGCCTGGAAACTGGCCGATCAATACCGCAGCAACGACGATGGCGAACCCGGCGGCACCGCCGGGCGGCCGATCCTGGCGGCCATCGAGGCCCAGGGCTTCGATCAGGTGGCGGTGCTGGTGATTCGCTGGTACGGCGGCATCCAGCTGGGCACCGGCGGTCTGGCTCGGGCCTATGGCGGTGGAGCGAACAAATGCCTGCAAACCGCCGATCGCATCGAACTGATCAGCCGTGTCCCCTTGAGTTGCGCTTGTGGCTTCGCCGAGTTAAACCTGGTGAAACTGCGCGTCGCCGAACTGGGTGGGCTGGTGGTCGAAGAAACCTTCACCGCAAATGGCGTCGAGCTGCAACTGGCCTTGGGCGAAGCGCATATCGACACCCTGCAAATTCAACTCGCCGACCTCAGCCGTGGGCGTATCCTGCTACAACGCTGAACTCCGTGAACCGCGACGCTAAAGGAAGCTTTTCATGTCTACGCCAAAAACCGCACTGATCATCGGTGCCTCCCGCGGCCTGGGCCTCGGCCTGGTCAAGCAACTGCTTCAGGACGGCTGGGACGTGACTGCCACCGTGCGTGACCCGAACAAGGCCGATGCGCTGAAAGCCGTTGGGCCGGTACAGATCGAAAAACTCGACATGGACGATCAGCAAGCCGTGATCGCCCTGAGCCAACGCCTCAAGGCACGCACCTTCGACCTGCTGTTCGTCAATGCGGGCGTCAAGGGCCCCGCCAACCAGGAGCCGGGCCACGCCACCCTGGCCGAAGTCGGCCGACTGTTTTTCACCAATGCCGTAGCGCCGATCAACCTGGCCCAGCGTTTCGTCGGGCAGATCCGCAAGGACACTGGCGTGCTGGCGTTCATGAGTTCGGTGCTGGGCAGCGTGACCATCCCGGACGGCTCGGACCTGGCGCTGTACAAAGCCAGCAAGGCGGCACTCAACTCCATGACCAACAGCTTCATCACTCAGTTGGGTGATCACAAGCTGACCGTACTGTCCCTGCATCCGGGCTGGGTGAAGACTGACATGGGCGGCGAAAACGCCCATATCGATGTCGACACCAGCGTGCGCGGCCTGGTTGACCAGGTGAACGCCTACACCGGCAAAGGCGGCCATCACTTCATCGACTACAAAGGCGACACCATCGCCTGGTAAGCGGTGCGGGATTGTTATCGACCGATTGCCGTCGATAACAATCCGCGCGTAGACTGCCCACCTCGCCCTCACGGGCGACCCTGGATCAGCAGACAGGGCAACACTGAGCTGGCAAACCTGAACCCATCATTCAGAGGAGCCGGCCAATGCCTGCGACCCGTATCTGGTTAAAAAACCCCCTTGCGATTTTCACGGCCAACGGCCTCGACGCCCGTGGCGGCCTGGTGCTGCAGGACGGTGTGATCACCGAAGTGCTGGCCCAGGGCCAAGAACCCACGCAACCCTGCGCACAGGTGTTCGATGCCCGTGAACATGTGGTCCTGCCCGGGCTGATCAACACCCACCATCACTTCTATCAAACCCTGACCCGCGCCTGGGCGCCGGTGGTCAATCAGCCGTTGTTTCCCTGGTTGAAGACCCTGTACCCGGTCTGGGCACGGCTCACCCCGGAAAAACTCGCACTGGCCAGTAAAGTTGCGTTGGCCGAACTGCTGCTCTCGGGCTGCACCACGGCGGCAGACCACCACTACCTGTTCCCCGAGGGCCTGGAAAACGCTATCGACGTGCAAGTGCAAAGCGTGCGCGAATTGGGCATGCGCGCCATGCTCACCCGCGGTTCCATGAGCCTGGGCGAGGCCGACGGTGGCCTGCCGCCGCAACAGACGGTGCAACAGGGCCAGGTCATCCTCGAAGACAGCCAGCGCCTGATCCATGAATACCATCAGCGTGGCGACGGCGCGCAGATCCAGATTGCCCTCGCGCCCTGCTCGCCGTTTTCCGTCACCCCGGAAATCATGGAAGCCAGCGCTGAACTGGCCAATCGCCTGGATGTGCGCCTGCACACCCACCTGGCGGAAACCCTCGACGAGGAGGATTTCTGCCTGCAACGTTTCGGCCTGCGTACCGTGGATTACCTGGACAGCGTCGGCTGGCTCGGTCCGCGCACCTGGCTGGCCCATGGCATCCACTTCAACCCGGATGAAATCGCGCGCCTGGGCGCTGCCGGCACCGGCATCTGCCATTGCCCAAGCTCGAACATGCGCCTGGCGTCCGGCATCTGCCCGACCCTGGACCTGCTCGCGGCCGGCGCGCCTATCGGCCTGGGTGTGGACGGTTCCGCGTCCAACGACGCGTCGAATATGATCCTTGAAGCGCGCCAGGCTTTGTACATCCAGCGCCTGCGTTACGGCGCGGAAAAGATCACCCCGGAAGGTGTGCTGGGTTGGGCGACCAAGGGTTCGGCGCAGTTGCTGGGGCGTACGGATATCGGTGAATTGGCCGTAGGCAAGCAGGCCGATCTGGCGCTGTTCAAGCTGGATGAGCTGCGCTTTTCCGGCAGCCACGATCCGATTTCGGCGTTGCTGTTGTGCGGCGCCGACCGTGCGGACCGGGTAATGATCGGCGGCAAATGGCGCGTGATCGACGGCCAGGTCGAAGGCCTGGACCTCAAGGGCCTGATCGCCGATCACACCCAGGCTGCGCACCAGTTGATCGCTGGCTGATTACAACCCCAACAGCGACAGCATGATAAAGGTCGCAAACAGCACGAAATGGGTCATCCCTTCGATGGCGTTGGTTTCGCCATCGTTGAGGTTGATCGCGCTGACGATCAGCGTGATAAACACCATCACGGTCTGCACCGGCGTCATCGCCATCTGGAACGGCTGCCCGGTGTAGAGCGCCATCGCCTCCATCACCGGCACCGTCAGGATCACCGTCGACAGCGAAGCACCCAGCGCGATATTCACCACCGACTGCATGCGGTTCGCCAACGCCGCCCGCAACGCGGTCAGAATCTCCGGTGCTGCCGAAATGGCCGCGACCACGATCGCCGTGATCACCGGCGGCGCGCCTGTGCCTTCCAGGCCCAGGTCCAAGGTCTTGGACATCACCTCGGCCAGTGCACCGATCACAATCACCCCAAACACCAGCGTGCCAATGGAAAACGCCAGGTTGACTGGCGGCGCTTCCTGTTCTTCCGGCAGTTTCTTGCGGCGCTTTTCCGGGTAGCTGTAGCTGAAGAAGTAACTGTGCGGCCCAACCTGCATGCGCAGGAACAGGGTGTACAACACCACCATCGCGCCAATGGTGAAGGCCGAATAGATTTTCCAGTCGGCTTCCGGGATAAATTCCGGCACCACCATCGACACACCCATGGCGGTGAGGATCATCACGCTGTAGGTGCGTGCCGAGTCATCGTTGTATGACTGTTCACCATGCTTGATGCCGCCCATCAGCGCGGCCAAGCCGAGGATCCCGTTGATGTCGAGCATCACCGCCGAATAGATGGTGTCGCGCACCAGGGTGGGCGATGGCTCATTGCTCATCATGATCGCCAGGATCACCACTTCCACCAGCACGGCGGCGAGGGTGAGGATCATGGTGCCGTAGGGGTCGCCGACTTTTTCCGCGAGCTGCTCGGCGTGATGGGCCACGCGCATCGACGCCACCACGATAAAGCCGATCAGCACCACACCGGCCAGCAGCGCCGTGATTTGGCCACTATGGAGCATCCAGTGCTCCAGCGGATAGGCAGCGATGGCGGCAATCAGCGCCAGCAGCATGAATTTTTCTTGCTTGAGGGATGTGAGCATTCCGGGCCTTTTAGTACGGCAAATCAGTCATTGATGGGGTACAGACTGCGCCAAGCCGCTAACGTTTCGTTACACCTTAGTTCACAAGGCCCTTGCGTGAATGCAACGAAAGCAATCCTGCTGGTCAGGTTTTGCCGATTATTTCAGCCATGGCCTGTAGAATGCCTTCATTGCACCTGATGAGAATTTAGAAAATGTACGATTGGCTCAACGCCCTGCCCAAGGCTGAACTGCACCTGCATCTGGAAGGCTCGCTGGAGCCGGAGTTGCTGTTCGCCCTGGCCGAGCGCAACAAGATTGCGCTGCCGTGGAACGACGTCGAAACCCTGCGCAAGGCCTACGCCTTCAACAACCTGCAGGAATTCCTCGACCTGTATTACAAGGGCGCCGACGTGCTGCGCACTTCCCAGGATTTCTACGACCTGACCTGGGCCTATCTGCTGCGCTGCAAAGCGCAGAACGTGATCCACACCGAACCCTTCTTCGACCCGCAAACCCACACCGACCGTGGCATACCGTTCGAAGTGGTACTCAACGGCATCGCTGCGGCGCTGAAAGATGGCGAGCAGCAACTGGGGATCACCAGCGGCTTGATCCTCAGCTTCCTGCGCCACCTGAGCGAAGCCGAAGCCGAAAAAACCCTCGACCAGGCCCTGCCGTTCCGCGACGCGTTCGTGGCCGTGGGCCTGGACAGCTCGGAAATGGGTCACCCGCCAAGCAAATTCCAGCGTGTGTTCGACCGTGCCCGCCACGAAGGCTTCCTCACCGTCGCCCACGCCGGTGAAGAAGGCCCGCCGGAGTACATCTGGGAAGCCATCGACCTGCTGAAAATCCAGCGTATCGACCATGGCGTACGCGCCATCGAAGACGAGCGCCTGATGCAGCGCATCATCGACGAGCAGATCCCGCTGACCGTGTGCCCGCTGTCCAACACCAAGCTGTGCGTATTCGACGACATGGCCCAGCACAACATCCTCGACATGCTCGAGCGTGGCGTGAAGGTGACCGTGAACTCGGATGACCCGGCGTACTTCGGCGGTTATGTCACCGAGAACTTCCACGCGTTGTACACCTCACTGGGCATGACCCAGGACCAGGCCAGACGCCTGGCGCAAAACAGCCTGGATGCGCGACTGGTCAAACCGTAATACCCGTGGGAGCCGGCTTGCCGGCTCCTGCACAGTCAATGCCTGGACCATCACTCAGGCACGGCCAACCGGCTGATCGCCCTGCGCCCGATGGCACTGACCTGCAAGGCCTGGGACTCATTGCTCACGCAGATCCAGCTCGACTGCAAAAACAGTTGCAACAACCCCGCCCCCAACGCACCGCCCAGGTGCGGCTGCTGCTGGCTCCAGTCAAAGCAGTTACACACCAGCGGCGACGCCAATGCCTGGGTAAAAATCCCCAGTTTTGCCAAGTGCTGGGCGCCCTTCACCGTGACATCGGGACGCTGTTCGTAGCGCTCGATCCAGCCTGCGTCCAGCAGATGTTGATACAACTGCGCCCCCAACTCGCCACCAAGGTGCCCATGGCACAAACGGGCATGACGTAACGACGGCGGAGCAATCAGGGTCGGCGGCAAAGCATCCGGCGCGCTGCGCGCAGCGCAGGCCATAGTGGTCCTGGCCAGGGCATCGATGGCTGCACTGACATCCGGCGCCGCCACGCGAAACAGGCGCTTGCCACGCCTGGCTTCCACACGCAGCAAACCGCCTGCGGTCAGTCGCGCCAGGTGCGCATGGGCGGAGGTCGTGGACAAACCGGCGAACGTCGCCAACTCTATCGGTGACTTGGCTGAACCGTCCATCAAGGCCCACAGGATGGCGGTGCGCTTGGGCTCGGCGAGCAAGCTGGCGATCTGACTGATGCAAGGTGCTGCTTCCATCTTTTCACTCCCTGTTGGCTTATTTTTCTACTGATGTGGGAGCCAGAGTATAGGGGCGCAAACCACCGGTTCCACGGCGTCTGACAGCGCGGATAGGGACAGGACCTGAGTGAAATTTCCTGCTCTGATGGAAGGCGCTACGTCGCGCTCAATCGCTCCGGCCATTGAGCGGTCAACGTCGCACAGCGAGATACGAGCATTTCCCGCAACAGGTTGATGGGCTTGCTCAGTTGCGCACGATGGGCACACAGCAGATTGAGCGGCGTGCGCTCACCACGCAGCTCCGGCAGGATCAGGCGCAAGCGGCCCGCGAGCACATCGGTGCTGACATCCAGCCAGGATTTGTAGGCAATCCCCACACCCGCCACCGCCCAACGACGGACCACGTCGGCATCGTCACTGAAGCGGTCCCCCGTGACGGTCAAGCTCACTTCACGTTTGCCGTCGTGGAACGTCCAGTGGTCATGAACCCGGCTTCCGAGCATATAGAGCAGGCAATTGTGCTGGGCCAATTGCTCCAGGTGCCGAGGCTGACCATAACGGGCGAGGTAGCTGGGGGAGGCACACAGCACGCGAACATTCTCCGGCGCAACGGGCAGCGCGATAAGGCTCGAATCCTCGGGCTCACCGTAGCGCAGGGCAATATCCACCGGCTGGCGAAACAGGTCGGCAATCCGATCACCCAACAGCAGACGCACGGTAAGTTGCGGATACTCACGCTGAAATTCATCCAGCCACGGCAGCAACTGGTTACGCCCGAAATCCGACGGGGCGGACAGCTGCAGCACGCCGCTGACATGGTCCTGGCCGCTGGCCAATAAACGGCGCCCCTCGTCCAGTGAACTCAACGCAGCACGGGCATACTCCAGGAAGCCCTCGCCTTCGGCGGTCAGGCGCAAGCTGCGGGTGGAACGCGCCAGCAAGCGCGCGTCCAGTTGCTGTTCGATACGCTTGAGCGCGGCGCTGGCCACGGCAGGCGACAGGTCCATCACCCGTGCCGCTGCGGACAGGCTACCGAGGTCCGCCGCCCGTACAAACAACTGCAAATCATCAAAGCGCAGCATACGTTCCCGCCCATTATCAAAATTTCATTGAAACAGACTGCTGTTTTAGCCGCTTTTATCTGCGCTGGAAATAGCCAATCATCTGTGCATCCCGTTCATCACGTGTCTGGAGTTGACTATGTCCACCGCCTTTAACGTCATTGCCACGCTGATCGCCAAACCCGGCCAACAAGCCACCCTGGAACCCTTGCTGCGCGGCCTGCTGGAACCCACGCGCCTGGAAGCCGGTTGCGAACAATACGACCTGCATCAAGACCTGCAACACCCCGAGACCTTCTACATGCTCGAGCGCTGGAGCGACGAAGCGGCGCTCGCCGACCACGACCAGAGCGCGCATATCCAGAGCTTTCGCACCCAGGCCGCTGATGTGATCGAACACTTCGAACTCAAGCGCCTGAAATTTCTCGCCTGATCATCGCCCTTTTTCCGGAGCCATCATGAAAGCCATTGCCTACTACGCCTCACTGCCGATCAACGATCCAAACGCCTTGCAAGACATCGAGCTGCCAGCGCCCGTCGCCGGCCCGCGTGACCTGCTGGTGGAAGTCAAAGCCATCTCGGTCAACCCGGTGGACACCAAGGTGCGCCAGAACGTCGCCCCGGAAAACGGCGCCGCCAAGGTCCTGGGCTGGGACGTCGCCGGTGTGGTCAAGGCCGTCGGCAGCGACGTGACGCTGTTCAAGACCGGTGACAAGGTGTTCTACGCTGGTTCCCTGGTGCGCCCAGGCGGCAACAGCGAACTGCACACCGTGGACGAGCGCATCGTCGGCCATATGCCGAAAAGCCTGGGCTTTGCCGAAGCCGCCGCGCTGCCACTGACGGCGATCACCGCCTGGGAGCTGCTGTTCGAACGCCTGCAAGTGCGTGAGGGTAAACAGGATGAAGGCCAGAGCCTGCTGATCGTCGGTGCCGCCGGAGGTGTGGGCTCGATCCTGACCCAATTGGCCAGCCAGCTCACCGCCTTGAGAGTGATCGGCACCGCTTCGCGCCCGGAAACCCAGGCGTGGGCCAGGGACCTGGGCGCCGACCTGGTGATCGACCACAGCCAACCCTTGAGCGAAGCGCTGAAAAGCGCCGGCCACCCGCACGTGACCCACGTCGCCAGCCTGACCCAGACCGATCATCACCTGGACCAACTGGTCGAGGCTCTGCAACCCCAGGGCAAGCTGGCGCTGATCGACGATCCCAAGGCGCTGGACGTCAGCAAGCTCAAGCGCAAAAGCCTGTCGTTGCACTGGGAGTTCATGTACACCCGCTCGATGTTCGAGACACCGGACATGATCGAGCAGCACAACCTGCTCAACCGCGTGGCCGAACTGATCGACGCCGGCACCCTGAAAACCACGGTGGGCGAACACTTCGGCGTGATCAATGCGGCCAACCTGCGCCGTGCCCATGCGCTGCTGGAAAGCGGCAAGGCCAAGGGCAAGATCGTGCTGGAAGGGTTCTGAAAAAACGGCTGTCAGCGTCGTCCATTATTCATGTGAGTAATGGACGACACCGCTAGTCAGAGAGTTGATCTTTGTCATATTTGTGAGCGTATTCGGGTTTATATTGGCCGCCTTTGCCACGATTCTTTTACGTGAGGAAGTCAGCAATGAAGATCCTGATAAAAGCGTTAGCAAAATCCGCAGGCAATAAATGGCAGGTGCGTCTCGACCAGGACGCCTTCACCTTCCGCACCGAGGCCGAGGCCCGCGCCTTTGCCGACACCCTGCAAGCCCGTATCCAGGCCCCCCACCGTTTCCCCATCAGCCAGCAACGTTCTGCCGCTGGCTGACCCGCTCTTCAGACCTGCGCCTGCAAGGCCCGTTTGCGTTGCAGGCGCTGGGTCGACATCGCAATCGTCACCGCCAGTACACCGCACAAGCTGATGACCATGGCCATCGGCATCGCCGTGCCGTCGTGCAACACGCCGACCAACGAAGCAGCGCCGGCGGCCACGCCAAACTGAATGCAGCCGAGCAACGCCGAAGCGCTACCGGCCCGTGCACCCTGCCCGCTCATGGCGCAGGCCGAAGTGTTAGGCAGAATGCAGCCCAGGCTGGCAATGCAGATAAACAGCGGCACCAGCAATGGCCACAATGCATCGGTGCGCAATGCCGCGATGCCCAGCAACGTCAACGCCGCCAACAGGTAGACCCACACACTGCGCGACAGCAGGAACGCCGGGCCGCGCTTGGACAGCAGCCGCGCATTGACCTGCGCCACGAGGATAAAACCCGCCGCGTTGGAGCCGAACAGCCAGCCGTAATGCTCGGCCGGCACGCCATAGAGTTGGATAAACACGAACGGTGAACCGGCGATGTAGGCAAACATCCCGGCAATCGAAATGCCACCGGTGAGGGCATACCCGAGGTAGACGCGGTCCGACAACAAGGCCGCATAGCGACGCAACGAGCCGGACAACGGCTGGCGCGGCTGATGGGCCGGAAAGGTTTCCGGCAACCCGACGGCGACCGCGATGGCCGCCATTACGCTGAATATCGACAGCGCCAGGAAAATCGACTGCCAGCCCCACAGCCCCACCATCAACCCACCGGCCAGCGGCGCGAGGATCGGCGCCAGGCCAGTGACCAGCATCAGTTGGGAAAAGACTTTGGCCGACCCCACCGCGTCGCATTTGTCGCTGACCACGGCACGGGAAATCACCATGCCCGCGCAACCGCCCAGGGCCTGCACGAAACGCGCGCCAATCAACCATTCCAGTGAAGGCGCAAAGGCGCAGGCGAAGGAGGCCAAGGTGAACAAGGTGACGCCGCTGAGCAGCGGACCGCGCCGACCAAAGCGGTCAGCCAATGGGCCGTAGATCAACTGGCCGATGGCCAGGCCGCCGAAATACACCGCCAGGGTCAGCTGGATGTGTTTTTCATCGGTGGCAAAGGCCTTGGCCATGGCCGGGAAGCCCGGCAGGTAAAAATCGATCGCCAGCGGCGCGAAGGCGCTCAAGGCACCCAGGATCAGAATTATGCGGAGGTTCATCGGGCACCCAAGTGAGTCGGCAGCCCGATAGTCTAGCCGCGCTTGGGTGCGTTGAACACGATAGCTCGCTAACTATTTGTCCGCGTCAGGCGAGCTTGGCGCTATAGCCCTCGTCGTTGATCGCCTCGATCACTTGCTCGGCAGACAAGCGGCTCTCGACGCCCACCTCTTTTGCCGCCAGGTCGACCTTCACGCTGGCCGCCGGGTCCTGGTTCTGCACCGCCTGGGTCACCGCTCGAACGCAATGGCCGCAGGTCATTCCTTCAACGCTGAATACTTGCATGACATGACTCCTTTGATGAGGTTGGACCCAGTCTCGACCTTGCCACGATGGCAAGGTCAAGTTCCGGAAGTTTCTGCCGGGCTGGTATTTGGCCGCTTCAAAGGCCAAGCTTCACTCATCTTCGATTCACACCACGGAGCATTCGCCATGCGCTGGTCGTTTTTTGCCCTTGCCGGCCTGATGAGCCTGTCGGCCGCCGCGCCCCAAGCCTTCGCCGCAGAAGACTATGCGGTGCTGATCATTTCCCGGGAACGCCTGGAAGTGCCGACCAACTGCGAAATCGGTCTGTACCTGAATGACCAGTTGGCGGGTCGGCTGTTCCAGGAGCAGGCCACCTCGTTCAACCTGCCGGCGGGCAACCTGTCACTGCGCCTGAAGTTGCTGCCGGGCCAGTCCCCGGGTTGCCTGCCGGGCCTGCTGGCACCGCCTGCGCAAAACATTACGCTCAAGGTCGGTGATGTGCGCAAGTTGCGCATTGCCCAGGGCCCGGACGGCATGTACCTCAAGCCCGCCGCCTTGGAATACTGAAGGCGCTTGACCTTCCCCACAGGTCAAGGTTGATGCTAGGGGCAACTTCTCTTGGAGGACTGCCCCATGAATGGATCCACCACCTTTGACCTGCCCATCGGCGGCATGACCTGCGCCAGCTGTGCCGGCCGGGTCGAGCGCGCGCTGGGCAAGGTACCGGGGGTGCAAAGCGTCAGCGTCAACCTGGCCAATGAACGCGCCCATGTCGAAGTGCTCGGCCTGATGGACCCCGGCGTGCTGATTGCTGCCGTCGACAAAGCCGGCTACACCGCCAGCCTGCCCCAAAGCGAAACCTCCACCGATGCCGATCAGGCCCGGCGCCTGCACCGCGAGCGTTGGTCGTTGCTGCTGGCAATCCTGCTGGCACTGCCGTTGGTATTGCCGATGCTGGTGGAGCCCTTCGGCCTGCACTGGATGCTGCCGGCCTGGGCGCAGTTCGCCCTGGCCACGCCGGTCCAATTCATCTTCGGCGCACGCTTTTATATTGCTGCCTGGAAAGCCGTACGGGCGGGTGCCGGCAATATGGACCTGCTGGTCGCCATCGGCACCAGCGCCGGTTACGGCCTGAGTCTCTACGAGTGGCTCGCCGCTCACCCAGGCATGACGCCGCACCTGTACTTCGAAGCGTCGGCGGTGGTGATCGCCCTGGTGCTACTGGGTAAATACCTGGAGAGCCGCGCCAAACGCCAGACCGCCAGCGCCATCCGCGCCCTGGAAGCCCTGCGCCCCGAGCGAGCGATTCGGGTACTGGATGGCCGCGAAGAAGACGTCGCCATCAGCGCCCTGAAGCTCAATGACCTGGTGCTGGTTAAACCCGGCGAACGCTTCCCGGTGGACGGTGAAGTGGTCGAGGGTCAGAGCCACGCCGACGAAGCGTTGATCAGCGGCGAAAGCCTGCCGGTGCCAAAGCAACCTGGCGACAAAGTCACCGGTGGCGCCATCAACGGCGAAGGCCGCCTGCTGGTACGCACCCTGGCCCTCGGCGCCGAAAGCGTGCTGGCGCGGATCATCCGTCTGGTGGAAGACGCCCAGGCCGCCAAGGCACCGATCCAGAAGCTGGTGGATAAAGTCAGCCAAGTGTTTGTCCCGGCCGTGCTGGTGCTGGCGTTGATCACCCTGGTGGGCTGGTGGCTGTACGGTGCTTCGCTGGAGACCGCGATCATCAATGCCGTGGCTGTGCTGGTGATCGCCTGCCCCTGTGCCTTGGGCCTGGCCACACCCACTGCAATCATGGCCGGCACCGGCGTTGCCGCCCGCCACGGCATCCTGATCAAGGACGCCGAGGCCCTGGAACGCGCCCATGAAGTGAGCGCCGTGGTCTTCGACAAGACCGGCACCCTCACCTCCGGCGCCCCGAAAATCGCCCACCTGGCCGCCGTGGATGGCAACGAAGCGCGGCTGCTGCAACACGCCGGCGCGCTGCAACGCGGCAGTGAACACCCGTTGGCCAAAGCCGTAGTGGATGCGTGCAAGGAACAAGGGTTGGCAGTTGCCGATGTGACGGCCAGCCAATCCCTGACCGGACGCGGCATCGCCGGAACCCTGGACGGCCAGTCGCTGGCCCTGGGCAATCGCCGCCTGCTCGAAGAAAACGGCTTGAACGCGGGGGGCCTGGCGGACTCGGCCAAGGCCTGGGAAGCCGAAGGCCGCACCTTGTCCTGGCTGATCGAGCAAGGCGCCCAACCGCGAGTGCTGGGGCTGTTCGCTTTTGGCGATACGCTCAAGCCCGGCGCGCTGGAAGCGGTACGGCAACTCAAGGCCCGGCACATCAGCAGCCATTTGCTCACCGGTGATAATCACGGCAGCGCCCGCGTGGTCGCCGAGGCTTTGGGTATCGACGATGTACACGCCGAAGTGCTGCCCGCCGATAAAGCCGCAACTGTCACTGAGTTGAAGAAAACCGGCGTGGTGGCCATGGTCGGCGACGGCATCAACGACGCCCCGGCCCTGGCCGCCGCCGATATCGGCATCGCCATGGGCGGTGGCACCGACGTGGCCATGCACGCGGCCGGTATCACCCTGATGCGCGGTGACCCGCGCCTGGTGCCGGCAGCCCTGGAGATCAGCCGCAAGACCTACGCCAAGATCCGTCAGAACCTGTTCTGGGCCTTTGTGTATAACCTGATCGGCATTCCGTTGGCCGCATTCGGCCTGCTCAACCCGGTATTGGCCGGCGCGGCAATGGCCTTGTCGAGTGTCAGCGTGGTCAGCAATGCCTTACTGTTGAAGACTTGGAAACCCAAGGACCTGGAGGAACGACGCCCATGAACATCGGCCAAGCCGCGCGCCAGACCGGGCTCAGCGCCAAGATGATTCGCTACTACGAATCCATCGGCCTGCTGAAGCCAGCCCACCGCACCGACAGTGGCTATCGCGTGTACGGCGCGGATGACTTGCACACCCTGGCGTTTATCAAACGCTCGCGCGACCTGGGATTTTCTCTGGAGGAAGTCGGCAGGCTACTGACCCTGTGGCAGGACCGGCAACGGGCCAGCGCCGATGTAAAAGCCTTGGCGCGCCAGCATATCGAGGCGTTGAACCAGAAGATTCTTGAGCTGGGGCAACTGCGCGATACGTTGCAGGACCTGGTGGAGCACTGCCAGGGCGATCATCGGCCGGATTGTCCGATTCTCAAGGAGTTGGCGTCCGGAAGCTGCTGCGCCTGACCGAATGTGCACAAATCCAATGTGGGAGGGGGCTTGCCCCCGATTGCAGTGGGTCAGCTACAGATAAGCCGGCTGATCCACCGCTATCGGGGGCAAGCCCCCTCCCACATTGTGATTTCCAGTTATCTGGCAATCACTGCATCCAAGGCGGCGGCGGAGGTTCGTCCGGCACCTTGCTCGGCGGCGCATCGTCCGCCGCGCGAATCGCCTGGCGGCGCTCTTCATCCAACCGCGCCGCTTCGATCTCGCGGATCACACCGCCGACGTCTGCCAGTTCTTCCGGCTCGTCGAACTCACCGGTCAACACGCTGGCAGGGTGCAACGTGCCGGCTTCGTACAGCGCCCACATTTCCTTGGCGTACTTGGTCTTCTTCAACTCCGGCGCAAAGCGCCCGAAATAGGAAGCCATGTTGCCCACGTCCCGCTCCAGCATGCTGAACGCGTGGTTGTTGCCCGCCGCATCCACCGCCTGGGGCAGGTCGATGATCACAGGGCCGGTGGGCGTGAGCAGCACGTTGAACTCGGACAGGTCACCGTGCACCAGGCCGGTACACAGCATCAGCACGATCTGGGAAATCAGGAAGGCGTGGTATTCGCGCGCCTGGTCCGGTTCCAGCACCACGTCGTTCAGACGCGGCGCCGCATCGCCGTACTCGTCGGCCACCAGTTCCATCAGCAGCACGCCTTCAAGGAAGTCGAACGGCTGGGGCACGCGGACGCCCGCACCGGCCAGGCGGAACAATGCAGCCACTTCGGCGTTCTGCCAGGCATCCTCGGTTTCTTTCTTGCCGAACTTGGAGCCCTTGGCCATGGCCCGGGCCTGCCGGCTGTTACGGACCTTACGGCCTTCCTGGTATTCGGACGCTTGACGAAAACTTCGTTTGTTCGCCTCCTTGTAAACCTTGGCGCAACGCAATTCGTTGCCGCAGCGCACCACATAAACAGCTGCTTCTTTACCACTCATGAGTGGGCGCAGCACTTCGTCGACCAGACCGTCTTCGATCAGGGGTTCAATGCGTTTAGGAGTCTTCATCAGCTTTTATTGTGGGTCCTGTATTACCAAACACGCGTATGGCACTCGTTATACGGCAATCAGCTCGCCGGTGGGAGAGGCTAGCGACCGTTGATCACTTAAGAATGCATCCAATATGCCAGTTTCAGCGCTCGATGATCGCCGTAACACCCTGACCGCCCGCAGCGCAGATCGAAATCAGCCCACGCCCCTTGCCCGCCGCGTCCAGCAACTTGGCCAGATTGGCAACGATACGCCCACCGGTGGCGGCAAACGGATGGCCGGCGGCCAGGGAACTGCCTTTAACGTTCAAGCGGCTACGGTCGATGGAACCCAAGGGGGCGTCAAGTCCCAGGCGCGTCTTGCAGTAGTCCGCATCCTCCCAAGCCTTGAGCGTGCACAACACTTGGGCAGCGAAGGCTTCGTGGATCTCGTAGTAATCGAAGTCCTGCAGCGTCAGACCGTTCCTCGCCAGCAAGCGCGGTACCGCATACACCGGCGCCATCAGCAGGCCTTCGGCACCGTTGACGAAGTCCACCGCCGCCGCTTCGCCATCACGCAGGTACGCGAGGATCGGCAGGCCGCGCTCCCTGGCCCACGCTTCACTGCCCAAGAGCACCAGCGATGCGCCATCGGTGAGCGGCGTGGAGTTGCCGGCAGTGAGCGTGCCCTTTGCGCTGCGTTCGAAGGCGGGTTTAAGGGCGGCGAGTTTTTCCAGGGTCAGGTCGGGACGCAGGTTGTTGTCGCGGGTCAGGCCCAAGAACGGCGTGAGCAGATCGTTGTGCCAGCCCTCGGCATAGGCGGCGGCCATTTTCTGGTGGCTTTCCAGGGCCAACTGGTCCTGCTCGGCGCGGGGGATCTGCCAGGTCTGCGCCATCAATTCGCAGTGCTGGCCCATGGACAAACCGGTACGCGGTTCGCCGTTGCGCGGCAGTTCCGGCTTGAGGTGATGGGGACGAAGTTGTAACAGGACTTTTAATTTATCCGCCATGGACTTACTGCGGTTGGCTTGCAGCAAAAGCCTGCGCAGCCCTTCGTTCACCCCGATCGGTGCGTCGGAGGTGGTGTCGACCCCACCGGCAATCCCGCATTCGATCTGGCCCAGGGCGATCTTGTTGGCCACCAGCAACGCCGCTTCCAGGCCGGTGCCGCAGGCCTGTTGAATGTCATAGGCCGGGGTTTGCGGGGACAGGCGCGAGCCAAGCACACATTCGCGGGTCAAGTTGAAATCCCTCGAGTGCTTGAGCACCGCGCCGGCAGCCACTTCACCCAGGCGCAGGCCGTGCAGGTTGTAGCGTTCGATCAGGCCTTCGAGGGCCGCGGTCAGCATTGCCTGGTTGCTCGCCGTGGCATAGGGGCCATTGGAACGGGCGAAGGGAATGCGGTTACCGCCAATGATCGCTACACGGCGCAATTGAGTCATGGAAAGCTCCCTCTGTCTGTTATGGGCTGGATTACTGAGCCTAGTCGAACGACTGCTACCCTGGGATGGTCAACCCTTTGAACCCCAGCCTTCGGAGAGCGTTCCATGTCTGACCGTTATATCGACTTCGCCAACTCAAGCCTCGGCCATCGTCTGGTCGCCGCCATTGGCCTGCCGTCGCCGGTACGCCTGGAACGCTGGCAGGCCGGGCGCCTGCGCCCGGTGGAAGGCGCATTGCTGCTGGGCGGCGGTGCACTGGTCAGCAAGGTGCAGGCGTTTGCCAACAGACTCACCGATGCCATTTACACCTACGGGACTGAAACGTCGACGTGGATTCCCGGGCACGGTCCCAAACTCAAGGCCGTGGTGTTCGACGCCAGCGACTTGCAACACACCGACCAGCTCAAGCAACTGCGCGAGTTCTTCCAACCGCTGCTGAAAAACCTGGATAACAGCGCGCACCTGGTGATCCTCGGCCGTGCGCCGGAAAACCTCAGCGATCCGTTCGCCGCCAGTGCCCAACGCGCCCTGGAAGGCTTCAGCCGCTCGCTGGCCAAGGAGTTGCGCAACGGTGGCGTGTTGCAATTGCTGTATGTCGGCGACGGTGCCGAAGACCAGTTGGAAGGCGCCCTGCGCTTCTTCCTCTCGCCGAAAAGCGCCTATATCTCCGGCCAGGTGATCCGCCTGGAGGCTTGCACTACACCGGTGGAAGATTGGACACGGCCGCTGGCCGGGCGCAAGGCGCTGGTCACCGGCGCCGCCCGGGGCATCGGGGCATCCATCGCCGAGACCCTGGCCCGCGATGGTGCCGAGGTGATCCTGCTCGACGTGCCCCAGGCCAAGGCCGACCTCGACGCCCTGGCCGCACGCCTGGGTGCACGCACCGTAGCGCTGGATATCTGCGCCGAAGACGCCGGCAACCAATTGATCGAACACTTGCCCGAAGGCCTCGACATCCTGGTGCATAACGCGGGTATCACCCGTGACAAAACCCTGGCAAACATGACCCCGGAATACTGGGACGCGGTGCTGGCGGTCAACCTCAATGCACCGCAGGTACTGACCCAGGCGCTGCTCGACAGCGGCACCCTGCACGACAACGCCCGTGTAGTGCTGCTGGCTTCGATCAGCGGCATCGCCGGCAACCGTGGGCAAACCAACTATGCGGCGAGCAAGGCCGGCTTGATCGGCCTCGCACAGGCCTGGGCGCCGCTGCTCAAGGAGCGCGGCATCAGTATCAACGCCGTGGCGCCGGGGTTTATCGAAACCCAGATGACCGCGCATATCCCGTTCGCCTTGCGTGAGGCCGGGCGACGCATGAGTTCGCTGGGCCAGGGCGGCCTGCCGCAGGACGTCGCCGAAGCGGTGGCCTGGCTGGGCCAACCGGGTTCCGGTGCGGTCAGCGGGCAAGCGCTGCGGGTGTGTGGGCAAAGTCTGCTGGGGGCGTAACCATGCAATGGAAGACGTTAGACAGTGCACCGTCTCTGCCGCCGCTGTATTGGCGTGCGGCCCTCAAGCGCAAGATCACCGGCCGCACGCTGCCCGAGCACGGGTTGCGCTGCCGGGTCAGCATCGACCCCAAGCGGGTAGCGGCCTATCGCAAGGTCTGCGGCTTTGCCGACAGTCCGATCCTGCCGGCGACGTATCCGCATATCCTTGCGTTCGGTTTGCAGATGCAGTTGCTCACCGATAAGAGTTTTCCGTTCCCGCTGCTGGGGCTGATTCACCTGAGTAACCGCATCCGCATTCATCGCCCCCTGGGGGGTGTGAGCGACCTGTCTGTGGCTGTACACGCGCAGAACCTCAAGCCCCACGCCAAGGGCGCAACCTTCGACCTGATCACCACGGTTGAAGACTCCCTCGGCCTGCTGTGGGAAGCTGAAAGCCGCATGTTGTGCCGGGGCGTGAAGCTGGAAGGCGCGGCAGAAGATATCGCCCAATCGCCCCCCGACCAGGTCAGCGAGCTGACCCGCTGGAAAGCCCCCGCCGATATCGGCCGTCGTTATGCGCGAGTCTCCGGTGATTACAACCCGATCCACCTCAGCGCCCTGACCGCCAAGCTGTTCGGCTTCCCCCAGGCCATCGCCCATGGATTGTGGAACAAGGCGCACACCGTTGCCGCGCTCGGCGAACACTTGCCCGCCGCCAATATCGAGATCGACGTCGAGTTCAGGAAACCCGTGCGCCTGCCCGGTGAAGTGACGTTATTGTCCAGCGCCGCCGGTTCCAGCGGAGAGTTGCGGTTGAAAGGCGCGGGCGATATTGAACATATGGTAGGTAAGTGGCGACCGATCGCCTGAAACAAACAGATTAATTGTATATATACACCCTAAGTAATAGCGGACTTTATGAAGTCCGCTTTTTTATTTAACCAATTGATTTATAACCTATATATATCTTGATACATCCACCCTTTACACCCTTGGTATTAGTTGCTTAACCGGTACATCGCTGCTGTATATAAATCGTTAATACCAAGTAGAGCATTGAGAGAACGCACCGCCGGGGCTGTTATAGCCGCACGGACAAACGCATCGCTATCCCCAGAAGTAGCGAGCGCTTGAAGACAACCAAGGTTGTACAGGTGCAAGGAACTCAATCATGAAAACTCAAGTCGTGTTTTGGAAAGCAAGTACCGCGCTGGCCCTGGCAGTAGCACTGGCACTCGGCGGCTGCAGCAGCGGTGGTGGTGGGCACAAATCCAGCGTTGCAGCATCCTCCCCGGATGCAGGTGCAGGAACCGGGGGTGGCACGGGTGGCGGTGATGGCAGTGGCACAGGCGGCACGGGTGGTGGCACAGGCGGCGGCACAGGCGGTGGTACGGGTGGCGGCACAGGCTCGACCAGCACACCTCTGGTCACCGGCCAGATTGCCGGTACCCTGGGCGGCACCGTGGGTAACGTAGGCGCTGCCGTCGGCGATCTGGGCGACACTTTGACCAGCGTCCCCATCGTCGGCACCACCGCAGGAGGCCTGGTCACCGCAACCGGCAATGCGGTCACCAGTATCGGAACCGGCGTCACTGCAGGCTTGGGCTCCCTGGGCACAAACAGCAACTCCTTAGGCATCACCGTGGCGGGTGTAGGTAATGGCGTCGCCGACTTGGGCGACGGCCTTTCGACCACCGGCAAATCCTTGTCCACTACGCTGGGCGGCGTTCCAGTCGTCGGCGGACTGACCGGCGGTGTAGGGGGCGCAGCAGGAGGCCTGGTCGACCAGGTTGGCCAGGCCGTCACCATGCTCGGCGATACCTTGAGTACCGCCAGCACCACCGGCCCGCTGGGCTCGATCACCGGCCGTGTCGGCGCAAGAGTGCTGGTACCCGTGGTGTCGTTGGTGGAAAACACCACCGGCAACCTCGGCAACGCAGCCGGTCTGGGGAACCCGGTAAACGGCCTGGTGGATAAGGTCGGTGCCGCAGTCACCGGCCTGGGTGGCCAGGTGGCCAGCGCAGGCGGTACCGGTAACCCCGTCACTGACATCGTGGGTGGCGCATTGACCGGCGTCGGTGGCGTGCTCGACAAATCAGGGGGTTATGTCGCTCCAGCGGGTGGCGCTTCCGCACCTGGCTTGCCTGAGTTGGTGGGTGGCCTAGTGGCAAATGTCGGTAACGGGCTGAATGCTGGCAACACCAACGGCGCGGTCAGCGCAGCAGGTGTCACCGGTGGCGCGCTGGGCGGCACCGTCGCCTCCCTCGGCACGGTCATCGGTGGTACCGGCGTGGCCAACACGGGGGCAACGGCACCCGTCGCAGGCCTGGCAACCAGTGTCGGTGCAGCCCTCAATCCTGTGACCTCAGGCGTGGCCAGCCTCACGCAAAACATCGGCACAACCACAGGCGTCGGTGCTCCGGTCAACGGCCTGGTGACCAACGTGGGCGCCGCAGTCACCAACGTCGGGACCACGCTGACCGGTGCAAATGCCAACCCGATCACTCACGCGCTGGGCAATACCGTCAGTGCCGTAGGCGGCACGGTAGGCTCGGTCGGGGGCCTGGTCACTGGAGGTACCGGCAGCAGTGGCGGCCTGCTCGGTGGCTTGAGCGTCGGCGCCTCCGCCAATGGCAGTGCAGGCGCTACCACCAACACCGGTGTAGGCGGTTTGCTCACAGGCCTCACCGGTCAATAGAAATGCACCTGGCCGATTAGACGGCCTCACCTACAGCGCCTACGCTTGGTTGAGACGAGAGCCCCCCAATAAGTCTCTCGTCTTTTTTATGCGGCTTGGCACCATGTTCCTCCCGAGCCGAGTCCCAGAACCCGGTGGGCCCGAAACGCTGCTGCAGTTGACCATGGAGTGTCCTATGCGCGTGTTGACGCCGTTGTTATTGCTTTCTCTCAGTGCCTACGCCCAGGCCGAGACCCTTCCCAGCTTCCTCAACAGCAACGACACCATCCGCAACTTGCCAGTGCCCAACCTCCCTGCCGATGCTTATCGACCGGTCACGCCGCAAACCCAGGTGCCTGAAGCACCGCCTACCCAGGGCCAGCCGCTGATGATGGACACCAAGGTGACGATTCGCAAACTGCAGATCGAGGGTGGCACGGTCTACCCTCTCGCCGAGAGCGCCAAAGCCTACGAACCGTTGATCGGCCATGAGACCAACCTGGCGCAGTTGATCGAAGCTACCCGCGGTATCACACGTCGGTACCAACAGGACGGCTATCTGCTGTCCTATGCGTTCCTGCCCCAGCAGAACTTTGAAAACGGCCTGGTGCGCGTGGTGCTGGTGGAGGGCTATATCAAGGATTACCAGCAAAGTGGCGACATCGGCTCGGTCTCGACCTACGTCGACAAGTTGGCCGACAAGCTTCTGGTCGAACGCCCCCTGACCCGCAAGACCTTCGAGCGCTACACCACGCTCATGGGCCGCATCCCGGGCGTCACGTTGCAAGCCCAAGTGCCACCACCCCGTACCACTGACGGTGGCACGAGCATGCACATCACCGCAAGCCGCAAACCCTTCACCAGCAGCATGAACATGACCGACGACAGCCGTGGTGGCCTGCAGGCCTTGCTTACCGGTACCAGCAACGCCCAGACCAGCATGGGCGAGCAGCTCAACATCAGCGGTCTGCTCCCACCTGGCAAGGATAAAGAGCATTACTACCGCGTGGGCTACAGCCAGTTCGTGAATGCCGAGGGGACCCAACTGGCGCTCGGCGCTGAGCGCTATCGCGCCGATCCCAACACCAGCCTGCAACTGGGCGGCGGCTTCGCGCTCAAGCCGCACCAGGCCATCGATCGCTATTCCGTCGGCCTCAGCCATCCGTTGATTGCCTCACCCAATGAGTCGCTGACCCTGGGCACGCGCCTGTACGCAGTCGACCAGACCACGCGCTACCAACTGGTGGGCTACCCCCAGCGCTTCGACATCGAAACCAACCTGCGCGCCCTGGCCTTTGAAGGTGACTGGCGCAAGGCCGACACGCGCCAGTTACGCATTCTCAGTGCAGGCCTGTACCAGGGGATAGACGGCATGGGTGCCAAGACCCGTAGTGATTTCGAAGGACTCAAGCCAGACCTGGATTTCTTCCGCCTGCGCCTGTCCGGCGTCCAGAGCGACACGTTCTTCGATAACTGGCAGGGCGTGCTGTCGGGAGCGTTTTACTGGAGTGATGACACCCTGCCCGACAGCGAACGTGCCACCTTCGGCGGGCAGAACTTCGGGCGTGGCTACCCCGATGACCAAGGTTCCGGCGACAAGGGCTGGGGGTTGGCGTATGAGGTCAACTACAGCTACAACCGCGCCGGTGAGTGGGTGCGGATCCTGCAGCCCTATATCGTGTTCGACCGTGCCAAGTCCTGGTTCAACAACCTGCCGGTCAGGGCCAGCGATATGTCATCTGCGGCGATGGGCCTGCGCTTTGGTGACAACAAGTACTACAACATTGCATTGGAAGCCGCCAAACCCATGTCAGATATTGCGCTGGACAGCTTCAACCGCAGGCCGCGCTACTCACTGAGCTTCAGCTACCAACTGTAATCCCCTATATAGAGGCCAGGCTCTAAGGTTTCGCTTTGGGCAGGGGGAAGAGGTTGTTCAACGTATCGATCAACCGCACCAGGTAGATCGGCTTGCGAAACAGGTCCAGCACCTGCAGGCGCAGCATGTCGCTCACATCATCCATTTCGGCATGACCCGACATCACAATCACCGGCAAGTGCGAGCGTGAGGTGTGTTCGCGCAGGCGCTTGATCAAGGAAATGCCACTTTCCTCAGGCATGCGCAGGTCGGTGATGACCAGGGCGATGTCGGGGTGAAGTGTCAATTCTTGCAGGGCGAAGGTGACGGAATTGGCGGTAAAACACACAAACCCTTCGTTTTCGAGGGATTCGGCGAGTTCGATCAGGGCGTCCTCTTCGTCATCCACCAAAAGAATTTGTTGGCGGGAAGTCGAAGAGGCGCTCATGGCTGTACCTGGACAGGAAGAACGTTAATGAGGTGCTTCCACATGGAAAAAGACGCTATCAAGTGGTCATCTTAGTGGCGACGCTGTCGAAGATCGATTTGATCTTAGTTCCCAGCCCAGAACCGGCACCGACGATCACCAATGCAACCATGGCCACAATGATCGCGTACTCAATCCCGGACGCACCGTCTTTGCGTTGAAAAAAAAGTTGGGTTTGGACATACAGCTTCAACATCATGTCAAGGAACATTGGACTTCTCCCTAAAACGCCACTGAAAGCCGGAAAGGCTCTACCACCAGATGATCGCGGCGTGCCATTAGAGCATTGTCAACAAACCCTGGCCTCACAACTGTAAGAACGGATTAATCACAAAGTATTAGTCGCAACGTTGACGCCACAACACCGCAGTTTAAAAGGCCAACTTTCTGCTTCAGATAATTTTTCCCCGCGGTAATGGCATTTCGTCCTAGCTGAGCTACCTTCAAATAGCCAAATCGTTAGATGTTCATCACAGCCAGGTTGCGGATTAACCCGTTTGGATTAACAGGGTGTGCAGTGCAACGGGAAAGGGAGAGCCGTCATGAACAGTCGCATCAGCATGGTCCTGGCCGGCTTGCTGCTGATCGGGGCATTGATTGCCGGGTACTGGGGGCTGGTGTTGAGCCGCGCACCTGAGCCCGTCGCAGCGCCTGCCGCACCTGTCGTTTCCGTTGAAAAAACCCTCGCCGCCGCTGAAGACCAAACCCGCCAGCCGGTGGTCGTCCTGCGGCATGAAGTGCCTGCCTTTACGCCACTGACCGCCGCGGACCTGTCCGTCGAGAAACTGCGCACCGCGCCCGCCGGCAGCCTGACCCAACTCGACCAGGCCATCGGGCGCATACCCCTGAGAACCCTCGGCGCCGGTACCTGGCTCAACGAGGACAGTTTCAACGCCGGCGGCCCCCTCTCGCGCATGATCCGCCCCAACGAGCGCGCGCTGGCCGTGGCCGTGGACGAGGTGGTCGGCGCAGCAGGCCAATTGAGCCCTGGCGATTACGTGGATGTGCTGCTGTTCCTGCGCCAGGATGCCGGCAACGCCGAACAGTCGGCCCAGATCGTCCTTCCGGCGATGCGCCTGCTCAGCGTCGGCGATCAATTGGGCCTGGCCAACGATGGCCAACCGGCAGTGCCACCCCCGGCTACCGCCGAAGAACGCGCCCAGGCCCTACAACGTCGACTCACCGCACGCACCGTGGTGCTGGCCGTGCCGGAGCCGTTATTAAGCCGCATGATGCTCGCGGCACAAGCCGGGACCTTGCGCCTGGCCGTGCGCAGTGCCGAGGAACAACTGCTCAGCCGCTATTGGGCCGGTGAAGACGACACCGCGCAGAAGCTGGAAAGCGCTAACCGCGACCTTTACCAGTTCACTCAACTGGCGTTGACCGGCCCGCCCAAACCCGTCGTGCCGGCTGGCGGTGGGCCTGGTGTACGGCGTGGCATTGAAGTGATTCGCGGTGCCCAGGCGGCACCACAAACCCCGTGATCGAGCAAGGATGCCTTGAATGAGCCATCGCTACGCACCCCTGTTCACGCAACTGGCCTGCGCCCTGATGCTGGCGAGCCTGCCGATCGACATGGCCCTGGCAGCGCCGGGCAACTGCAGTGCCCTGGGCCAGCTGCCCGCCGTGGTCGAGGTGGGAGAAGGCCTGCAACAGGAACTGCAATCGCCCGTGGCAATTACGCGCCTGGCCATCGGCGATCCGAAAATCGCCGACGTGCGGGTCAACGGTGACCGTAACTTCCTGCTCACCGGTGTCAGCAGCGGCGCCACCAGCCTGCTGGTGTGGACCGCCTGCGCCAGCGCGCCGCGCCAGAGCATGGTGTTCGTCAAGGGCAAGGCCACCTCGGCGCTGACCAGCGTGTCGCTGTCGCCCTCGCAAGACCCGTTGCTGCCCAGCCAGGTGCAGACCGACATCCGCTTTGTGGAAGTCAGCCGTACCAAGCTCAAGGAAGCCAGTACGAAGTTTCTCGGCGTGGGTACCAACTTTTTCCTCGGTAGCCCCAGCCTTCTTTCGCCCTCTGAGGGGGTATTCAAGCTGCCGGTGAGCACGGACAGTTTCAACGTCGGATTTGGCGGCGGCCGGGTCAAGGCCATGATCAACGCCCTGGAGCGCAGCGGCTTTGCCTACACCCTGGCCCGCCCAAGCCTGGTGGCCATGAGCGGGCAGAGCGCATCCTTCCTCGCCGGCGGTGAAGTGCCCGTCCCGGTACCCAGCTCTGGTAGCGATACCATCTCCATCGAATACAAAGAGTTCGGTATTCGCCTGACCCTGACCCCCACCGTGATCGACCGCAATCGCATCACTCTCAAGGTGGCACCGGAAGTCAGCGAGCTGGACTACAGCAACGCCGTGCAGATTCAAGGCATCCAGGTGCCGGCCCTGACTGTACGCCGTACCGACACCAGCGTGTCCCTGGCCGATGGCGAAAGCTTCGTGATCAGCGGCCTGATCAGCACCAACAACCGCTCGACCATCGATAAATTTCCAGGGCTGGGCGATATCCCCATCCTCGGCGCATTTTTCCGCGATTCCACGATCAGCCGCGAAGAAAAAGAGCTGCTGATGATCGTCACGCCGCACTTGGTGCAGCCGTTGGCCGCCAACGCCCAACTGCCCTCCTTGCCCGGCGAAAAACTGCGCAACTACGACCCGAACTGGTACCGGCTGTTCTTTCTGGAAAACGGCAACTTCGACCGTCGCAGTGGACTTTCCCAATGAGCGATAGCCTGAGCCAGACCTTCCTCGCCATCACCCGCAACACCACTGACCTTGAGTGGCTGCAGGGGGCCCTCGCACCGCTTGGCCAAGTGGTGAGTGCCGGCACCGGCAGCCTCGACGAACTGTTGGCGCTGGTCGATGTGACCTTCGCCAACCTGGTGTTCATCGGCCTTGACCGCGAAAACCTGGTGGCCCAGAGCGCACTGATCGAAGGGGCGCTGGAAGCCAAGCCCATGCTCGCCGTGGTTGCCCTCGGCGATGGCATGGACAACCAGCTTGTGCTGAATGCCATGCGTGCCGGCGCCCGCGATTTCGTGGCCTACGGCTCACGCTCCAGCGAAGTGGCCGGCCTGGTGCGGCGCCTGAGCAAGCGCCTGCCGACCGTGACCCCCAACGCACAACTGGGCGGCCTGACCGTGCTGTTCGGCACCCAGAGCAACGCCGACGGCGCGATGCTGGCCACCCACCTGGCGCTGGTGGTGCAAAAGAGCGGGCAGCAGACCCTGCTGCTCGACCTCGGCCTGCCACGCAGCGACAGCCTGGCGTTGCTGGGCCTGGAGAGCACGTTCAATTTCGGCGATGCGCTGCGGCATTTGCGCCGCCTCGACACCACCTTGATCAACAGCGCCTTCACCACCGCCCTGGATGGCCTGCGCATCCTGGCGTACGCCACCGGTGACGAACCGCTCAAACTCACCAGCGCCGCCGAGCTGTACATGTTGCTCAGCGCCTTGCGCCAACACTTCCAGCACATCGTCGTGAACATTACCGGACAGCCGGACAGCGAAGCCCTGCGCACCTTTGTGAGCCATTGCGACAAACTGCTGTGGTGCACCGACCAGAACGTGCTGGACTGCCGTCGCAACCTGGCGGTGATCAATCGCTGGCGTGAAAAAGGCATGAAGCTTGAGCATGCCAAACTGGTAGTGGACCGCTACATCAAGGCCTGCGCCCCAGACACCGAAGCCCTGGAAAAGAGCTTCGGCCTCGAATGCGTCGCCGTGCTGCCCCTGAGTGCCGAACTGCGCCTGAATGTGAAAAACCAGGGCCAGACGCTGTTCGCCCTAGCGCCACGCGAACCCTTGACCCAGGCCGTGCGCGCCTTGGGCGAGCGCCTGGCAAAACGCTCCGAGGGTTTGGCAAAGCCTTCGATGCGCTGGTTTGAACGCATCCTGGGGTCAGGACGATGAACGGAGAAAAACTGTTTGGCGGCCCGGCCCGTGCTGCCGGTGGCAACACCGATCACGATGGCCTGAAACTGGTGCTGCATCGCTACATCATCGACGCCATCGAGGAGTCGGGCAAGAACCTGCTCGAAGGCACGCGCCAGTCCCTGGCGCAATTCGTCACCGACAAAGTCTCCGAGTACATCACGCGCATGCGCCTGGCGATTTCGCGCTACGAGACGGAGCGCCTGGCCGAAGAGATCGTTGACGAACTCACCGGTTTCGGCCCGCTGGAGGTGTTGTTGCGCGATCCGTCGGTGACCGAAATCTTGGTCAACGGGCCACATCGAGTATTTATCGAACGTGATGGTTTGCTGCACCAGAGCGACCTGCGCTTCATCGACGACCACCACGTGGAGCGCGTGATGCAACGCATCCTCGCACCGCTGGGCCGGCGCCTGGATGAGTCTTCGCCCATGGTGGATGCGCGCCTGCCCGATGGCAGCCGGGTCAATGCGATCATCCCGCCGATCGCCCTGGACGGACCGTGCCTGTCGATTCGCAAATTCCGCAAGGACATGCTCAAGAGCAGCGACCTGGTCGCCATGCAGACCATCGACCAGAGCATTTTCGAGTTCTTCCAGGAGGCCGTGGGCAAGCGCTGCAATATCCTGATCAGCGGCGGCACAGGCACCGGCAAGACTACGCTGCTGAATATCCTCAGTCAGTTGATCAACCCCCACGAACGCCTGGTGACCATCGAGGACGTCGCCGAATTGCAATTGGGCCACCCCCACGTGGTACGCCTGGAAACCCGTCCACCCAACGCCGAGGGCCACGGCGAAGTCAAGTCCAGCGACCTGATCCGCAACGCCCTGCGGATGCGCCCGGACCGCATCATCCTTGGCGAGATCCGTGGTGTCGAAGTGCTCGACGTGATGACGGCGATGAACACCGGCCACGACGGCTCCATGAGCACCGTGCACGCCAACAACGCCCAGGATGCATTGCTGCGCCTGGAAACCCTGGTGGGCCTGACCGGGCGGGCAATCGCCGAAAAAACCCTGCGCCAGATGATCTGCGCCGCACTGGACGTGATCATCCAACTGTCGCGCATGCCCGATGGGCGTCGCTGCGTGAGCGAAGTGGTGGAAGTGGTCGGTGTGCGTGATGACGTTTACGTCACCAATACCCTGTTCCGCCTGGACCGGCGTACCGGCTTTGGCTTCCTGCGCGAAGCCCTCAACCCGGCCGGCGACAAACTGCGCCGCGAATCGGCGTTGCAGTCCTAGGGAGCGCGTGATGACAGGACCGGTGTTGTTGCTTGTCTGCCTGCTGTTGATCGGCCTGTCGTTCTGGCAGTTTCAGCATGGCCTGCGCAAAGCCCAGACGGACCGCGTGCTGGAGCGCCTGGGTGACGGCCAGCCGCAGACACAGGAACCGAACAACAAGTGGACCGCTCTTGAGCGCATGTTCCAGCGTGCCGGGCTGGGCAAACCCACTGACCGCCTGGGCCTTTGGCTGAGCGCCTGGGTGATCGGCGCGCTGTTCGGCTGGCTGCTGGCCGACGGTCTGGGGCTGATCGCGATGGTCGTGACGCCGCCCCTGGTACTGCGCTTGTACATCAGTTGGCGTTATCAACGGCGCGTGCAGCGCATGGTCGAGCAACTGCCGCAGTTGCTCGACCACAGTGTACGCAGCCTCAAGTCCGGCAGAACCCTGGCAGATGCAGTACTGGGCGGCGTCGAAGGCGTTGAAGACCCACTCAAGGACGCCATGGCCCGCGTGCAACGCAATGTGCGCATGGGGGTCAGCCTGCCGGACTCGGTGAGCGACTTTGCCGAGTTCTACGAGCAGGACGAATTCCGCCTGTTCGCCCTCGGCCTGAAGGTCAACCACCGCTACGGCGGCAACGCCAGCGAACTGCTGGAAAACCTCATCAAGATGATTCGCGAGCGCGAACAAGGTGCCCGGCAACTCAAGGCCATGACCGGTGAAACGCGCATGACCGCCTATGTACTGGGCGGACTGCCCATCCTGATCGTCGGCTACTTCATGATCGTCAACCCTGGCTACTTGATGACCATGTGGAACGACGACACCGGGCGCATCATGCTGTTCGCCGCGCTGGGGATGGACCTGACGGGTACCTTCGTCATGTGGCGCATGTTGAGGAGTGTCTGAGATGGTGCTGCTGGCCTGCGCCCTGTTGTTGCTATCCGCCGCGGTACTGGTGGGAGGCCAGGTGCTTGAACATCGCCGGCGTGATCGACGGGTCGCCGAGCGCTTGCAAGGGCGGAGGGCAAGCGACCACAAACTCGGTAGCTTCATGCGTCAACTGGGGGGAAGCGCCCTGGCCCAGCGCTCGGTCAGCCTGGACAACGAGACTCAGGTTCTCCTCAACCGGATCGGTTGGCGCAAGGCCAGCCAGCGCTCGCTGTTCGCCGCCTTCCAGGTCGGTACGCCAATTGTGCTGCTGGGCCTCACCCTGCTCGGCCAGCAGCTATTGTTTCCGCACGCGGCCCCCGCTTGGATTGCGCCGATGTTTGCCGTGGGCATCGGCTACCTGCTGCCCAAACGCGTACTCGCCGCTGCGGCCAAGTATCGCCAGCAGACCATCGCCAAGGAAATTTCAACCTTCATTCCACTGCTGCGCATCCTGTTCGAATCCGGCATGGCGATTGAACAGTCGCTGCGGGTGGTAGGCAACGAAGCTCAACGCCTGCTCCCCGCGTTGACGCATGAACTGCGCCTGATCCTGGCACGGGTCGATTCGGGGCTGGAGCTGGGCGAGGAACTGGGCAAGACCGCACGCGTGCTGGAGGTGGATGAGTTCACCGACACCTGCATCATCCTCCAGCAATTGATCCAGCAGGGCGGCGGCGCGATGAAGTCCCTGCTGGCCCTCAAGCAACTGCTCGACGACCGACGCCTGACCCGTTTGCAGGAATACATCTCGAAGATGTCGGCAAAAATGTCGGTGGTGATGATGGTGTTTCTGTTCCCCGCTTTGTTGATCGTGCTCGGCGGCCCCGCCTTTATCGGCATCGCCCGCGCGTTGAGCCACTTTTGAGGAGACCTTGATGAAAGCACTGATTGCCGGCCTGACGCTGTTGATGCTCGGCGGCTGCGCCACCAACGGCCAATCGCCCTGGGCGGCGCTGGCCTCACCGGGCAGTTGCACCAAGCCGAGCGCGGACCAGGAGCTGGCGCTGAACCTGTCCGACGACCTGGCCAACGAAGGCAAGCTGCACGCCAGCCTGGCCAACCTGCAAAACCTGCCCGAGTCCCTGCCCCAGGTGCGCCAGCGCAAGGCCCGCACTTATCGCCTGCTCGGGCGCAGCGAAGCCGAGCCGCTATACCGCAGCCTGCTCGGCACCTGCATGACGGCCGAAGGCGAGCACGGCCTCGGGCAGTTGGCGGCCGCCAGAGGCGACAACGGCCTGGCCATGACCCACTTGCAACGGGCTGCGCAGCTGGCCCCCACTGACGAAAAGATCCGCAATGACTTGGGCGTGGTCTACCTCAACCAATTACGGGTGGAAGACGCCCGCTTTGAATTCATGACCGCCATCGAACTCAAGCAAGGCGACCCGCTGGCCGCCGTCAACCTGGTCACACTGTTGATTTACCAGAACGACTGGGGGCAAGCGGCCAAGGTCGTCAGCCAGTTGGGCCTGAGCCGCGAGCAGTTCACCGAGGCCCAGGCCCGCGCGGAGAAACTCAAGGCCGCCGGCGTGGCGGCACGCAAAGTCGCGGCAGTCAGCCAGGCCCTGCCGGTGACCCTGAAGTAAGGAGAGCGAGATGACAGCACATTACTTCATTGCACTGGCGCTGCTACCGCTGAGCGCACTGGCCATCGAGCCGGGCCCGTCGTCCCCCTACCAGGCGGAGACGGAAAATTGGATGGCCTTGCAGGTCGATGGGCGCGCGGCTTCCGCCACGCCACAACGGACCACGCCCGCAGAACGGGAACAGGCCATGCAGCGTTGGCTGGACAGCAACAAGCATCCTATTCCGGAGTTCTTCGAGTCGCAATCCGGCGGGTCTTCCAAGGGTGGGAAGAGTCAGTAACCGTCAGTGCGCCGTCACCCGTTGCCGCAGCACCGAGGTAGCCGGCGACAGGGCCAGTGCCAGCTGGGTACGGTTATGCATATGGGTGAGGCGCAGCACCTGGGACACGTACAGCTTGACGGTGTTCTCGGTGATC
Organism: Pseudomonas sp. DR208; assembly: GCF_019823005.1. Lineage (NCBI taxonomy): Bacteria > Pseudomonadati > Pseudomonadota > Gammaproteobacteria > Pseudomonadales > Pseudomonadaceae > Pseudomonas > Pseudomonas sp. DR208. The sequence continues at coordinate 978,465 of NZ_CP081944.1, read as the reverse complement.
CCCAGTTCACAGGCGATCTGGTAGTTGGTCTGGCCCTTGCCCACCAGGCGCGCAACATCGAGCTGGCGCGGCGACAGCTGGTTGAAGATGGTCGGGATTTCGATCGGCCCGGCATCATCGACGACCGGCTCGCCCTCATCCGCCAAGCCGGCGCCAGGGCTGCGTCGCACTTTGTCGAGGTCCTGGTACAAATCGTTGATGGATTCGGAAAGGTATTGCAGCTTCTGGTTCAGGTGCCCCAGGTGCAGCTCCTTTTGCCGCTCCTCCAGCGCCGCTTCCTGGCGTTGCAGGCCTTCGAGCAACTCATCGAGGTTGATCGGCTTCTGGTAGTAATCCGAGATCCCCGCACGCAGGGCCTTGATCACGTCCTGTTTGTCGGCACGCCCGGTGAGCATGATGGCCTCGAACGCGCGCTGCTTGCCCGCGACCTTCTGCATGGCCTGCACCAGCTCGATGCCATCCATGTCCGGCATATGCAGGTCGCACAGCACCAGGCCGATCTCGGGGTCTTCACTGAAGCGCTGCAAGGCGTGTCGACTGGACTCACATGGGACGCAGCGGTAGCCGCTGCCTTCAAGAAATTCGCAGAGTTCTTCCACGATCAACGGCTGATCGTCGACCACGAGCACTTTTACTGCCGAGGTAAGCTTGTTCACGCGCTACTCCATGCCTGGCAAGCAAATGGGCGACCCATCCATTTGGACAAAAAATAACTTACGGATACTTCATAAACGTAGACGTACTTTTCGACTATGTACATAGCGGTAGAGCGGTTGTTCGACTAATGGATCCAAAGCCAGTACAGCACAAATCCTGTCAGGACAAAGGGGGCAAATGGCTGTTTGGTCGACACCTGCGCATCTGCCCTCCCCCGACGCGCCCCAAGCCTTTGACTCACAAGCACCCAGCACGCCTGAAAAAGCGCCGCACCGATCAACGACCACAGCAAACAGTCCAGCGTACTGGCCAGCGCCAGGGCAGCCAGCAGCTTCACATCCCCCGCACCAAAGCGGCCCAGCGCATAGCCGGGCAAGGTCAACAACAGGGCCAGGGCAAACGCCCAACCGCCCTCGCTGGCGGGCGCTCCTAGCCAGGTCGTGCCCGTCCACAGCAAGAAGATCAGCGCCAGCAGCGCTGCCCCCAGGGTCAAGCCATTGGCGATCTGCCGCTGACGGATATCCTGCCACGCACAGAGCCCCAGCCAGAGCAGTATCACCACGCCGTGGATCACGTAAAAAACATCCCTTTTCGCTGATTGATTCTATGCTGATATCAAGTAGTAGCCGTCAGGGTAGACGCAGTCATGAAAACAGGCCTGCCTGGAAAGCAAAAAGGTGCGGCGGCGATTGAGTTCGCCCTGGTCTTCACGATCTTTTTTGCCGTGTTCTACGGGTTGATCAGCTATAGCCTGCCGTTGCTGTTGATGCAATCGTTCAACCAGGCCGCGGCGGAGGCCGTACGCCAGGCCCTGTCGGTGGACCCGATAGCCGCTGGCACCGCTTACGGCACGCAGGTGACCGACCGTGCCAAAACCACTGTGATAGAGCAGTTGAAATGGATCCCGAGCAGTTTCCAGTTCTCCCCCAGTTACATCAGCAGCTCCTATAACGGCACCACGCTGACCGTGGCAATCAACTACCCGACTACCAACCTCTATTCCGTGTTCCCGGCGCTGGTGCTGCCGGGGATCGGCACCGTCCCGAGCCTGCCGGCCAACCTGTCCGCCAGTTCGAGTCTGCAGTTTTGACGTCGGGGGACAAACTCTTCGGCCGCCTGCTTGGCCGCGCCAGCGCCCCGCCCCTCGACATGCCGGGTGTGCCCCTGCCAGGCCTGCACGTGCAACTGGATGCTCGAGGCCATGTGCTGGGTATCCGCGGCACCCTGCGCTCACAGCTGGCGACCCACGCCATCGGCGAACGTCGGCCGCCACTGCGTGAGCTGCTGTGCGCCGACAGTGCCCTGGATATCGAAGGCAGCCCTGCCGACTGGCAACACCAGAACCTGGACCTGGACTTCCTGGGCGCAACCGGCCAGGTGCTGCACACCCGCGGCTGGATCGAACCCGACGGTGATGAATGGAGCCTGCGCCTGCAGGACGTGGGTGATTTACTGGCCGGCCGGCAACTGGCCCAGCACCGCGAACAGAACCATCAACTCGCCTGCCAGATGAGCGAGCAGTTGCGGGTGTGCAGCCTGACCCGCCTGCCCGAGGTGTTCAACGAGCACCTGCGCAGCCTGGCCCAGCGCTGGCACATCCCCTGCGTTGCCCTGGCCTTGCTCGATGACGAAGACCGGGGTTGGCGGATCTACAGCCAGTACGCCGCCCACGACGCCCCTGCCTTGTGGCAGGCCGGCCAATACCTGGGCATCAGCCTGGACAGCGTCAATGGCAACGTACCGTTGAGCCTGGCCCGGGAGCGCAGCGATAACCCGCGTCTGCACAGTATTTTCGGCGATGCCGACGGTTTTCTGGTGCCTTACCGTGACAGTCAGGGCGTCGCCGCCTGGTTGCTCTGTGGCCCATACAACGGCCAGCAGCACACCAACGACCGCGACTGGCTGAATCTCACCGCCGCCGTCGCCGCGCCCCTGCTGAGCCGGCTGCGCGAGCAGCGCTATCACCAGCAGCTCGACCGCGTGGAGGCGTTGCAGGGCCTGCTCGGCACCGGCTGGTGGGAGCTGCTGCCGGCCACCCACGAAATCCAGTTGGCCCCGCAGTTGCTGCACAGCCTCAGCCTGGAAGACGGTCCGACCCTACAACCTTTGAGCCAATGGCTGGAATTGATTCACCCCGCCGATCGCCAGGCCCTCGACAGCCGTTTGCACGACCTGCAGGCCTTGGGCAAACCCTTGCTGACCAGCGTGCGCCTGCAACGCACCGACGCCGAGCACCACCCGCTCTGGTATCGCGTGCAGGGCCAGGTGCTTGGCGTGGGTGACAGCCGCCGCTGGATCGGTTTCATGCTCGACATCAGCGACATCAAGAACCAGCAATTGCAAGCCGCCGCCGCCCATGCACGCCTGGACAACCTGATCGCCAGCTCACCGGCCGTGATCTATGTGCAGCGCTATGTCGACGGCGCCCTGCATCCGGCTTTTTTCAGCGACAGCCTGCTACCGCTGCTGGGCTGGACCCTGGCCGAGTGCAACCACGACAGCCTGGCATCCTTGATCCACCCCGAAGACCGCGACCGGTACTTCGAGCGCAGCCGCCAGTTGCTGCGCGAAGGCAGCGTACGCAGTCGCTACCGCCTGCGCGACAAACAGGGCCACTACCACTGGCTGCTGGACGAGGCCAAGCTGCTGCGCGATGACTTGGGCCTGCCGGTGGAAGCTGTCGGCCTGTGGCTGGATGTCACCGAGGCGACCCTGGCCGCCGAACAGATCAAGCAAAGCGAAGAACGCTATCGCATCCTGGTCGAAGACTCCCCGGCGATGATCTGCCGCTATCGCCCCGACCTGACCCTGACCTTCGGCAACACACCGCTGGCCAATTACCTGGAATGCCCGCCCGCAGAGCTGCCAGGGCTGAACCTGGGCCACTGGATGTCGCAGGAACAGCGCCAGGCGTTTGTGCAGCGTATCGGCCAATTGAGCGCAGAATTCCCGGTCAGCACCGCCGAAATCAGCCTTGAACTGCCGGGGCGCGAGCACGCCTGGTGGGTCTGGTCGGACCGTGGCGTGTTCGATGAACAGGGCACGCTGGTGGAGGTGCAGGCGGTGGGCCGTGACAACACCGAAGTGCGTCGCTCCCAGAAGCAACTGACGCAAAGCGCCAAGATGGCCACCCTGGGTGAAATGGCCACCGGTCTGGCCCATGAAATCAACCAGCCGCTGAACGTGATGCGCATGGCCGTCGTCAATGTGCTCAAGCGTCTGGGCAACGGCGATGCGCAAATCGACTACCTCACCGAAAAACTCCAACGCATCGACACCCAGGTGCAGCGCGCCACGCGGGTGGTGGACCATATGCGGGTGTTCGGCCGCCGCTCGGAAATCGAACAGCAACCCTTCGACCCGTCACAGGCCGTGGAAGGCACGCTGTCACTGCTCGGCGAGGGCCTGCGCGGCAAGGGCGTTGAGCTGCGGATCACCCCGGCGGACGTCCAGGTCCAGGTCAAAGGCTATGTCGATCAGCTTGAACAGGTGTTGATCAACCTGATGGTCAATGCCCGTGACGCGCTGTTGAGCAAACGGGAAAAACACCCCGAATTTCGTCCCTGGATCGCAGTGCATTGCGAACAGGACAGCCGCCATGTGCGGATCTGGGTGGAAGACAACGGCGGCGGGATTGACCCACGGTTGCTGGAGCGGATTTTCGAGCCGTTCTTTACCACCAAGCCGATCGGCGTGGGCACGGGGCTCGGGTTGTCGGTGAGCTACGGCATTGTGGAAAACATGGGCGGACGCCTGAGCGTCGCCAATGGCGAGCACGGCGCGAAGTTTTGTGTGGAGTTGCCGATCAGCTAGATCACCAGATAGGCGCGGCCCATGTGGCAACTGAGGTTGGCGCCGACTTCGGCGTTGCCGAGGTTGACGCCCAGCGCTGCGAGCAACGTATTGACGATAGGGTCGAGGATCGGCGCCAGGACGTTCTGGACCAGGCTGACCACCGAGCTGACGATGGTCGCCAGTGCACCGGTGACTGTACTATTCGGCGTAGCGGGCGTGCTCCCCGTAGGTGGGACATAGGTGACCTGCAGGCCGTTCAAGGTAGCCCCCAGGCTGTTAACGATATTGGCGGTGCCGGGTGGGCTTTTGTAGATCGTCGCCGCATTGACGTCATTCACCGGCGAAAACAACACCGTATTGGTTTGCGCCCCCACGGTGGACAACGCCCTCAGGTTCAAGCCACCGCCAACGCCGGCCGTGCGAGGCCCGCACACCAGGGTCAGCAGGCAAAAGCGTTGGCCAAAGTCGATCAGCCGCACCGGCTGCACATTGACAGGCGCCGACGATGAAAACGCCGACACCGGGTCAACATAACCGACGCCCAGGGTCGCGAGTGACGTGGTGGCCTGCACCGTCAACGACTTGGTGGCCGGTGTGGCGCAACTGAAGTCTGTCACGTGGCTCTCCGCGCTGGCCGCCTCGATATAGATGGATAAGGTCGTGGTGATATCCACATCAGCCACATTGCACCCGACTATGCACACGACACCGGCCACCACATCGAGCAGGTTCAGGTTCAGCAAACCGCCGACCACCTTCGACACAGGCGTCGCCAGCCCGGTCAGTATCGATGAAACCCCCGAGACCACCTTGATGATCGGCGCATCGATGGTGACCAACGTGCGTACCTGGGCAGTTCGTACAAAAATCTGGTCCGTCGGCGGATTATTCAAAAGCCCAGCCTTGGCCTTGGCCGGATTGCCAAACGCAGACAGTTGCGGCGGCTCGATGACTTTGGTCTGGACCGAGACGGTGCCAACCAGAGGAATATTCACCTGCGCTGCCGCACCGACCGCACTTTTGCTACTGGATAGCTGCGCCACGGTCTCCAGCAACTGAAACAGCTGCACACTGGTATTCAAGGCAGCCGCTGGTGTACCGGTAGCGACCTTCAACAGATCGCCCACCTTCAAAAGCTGGGTATTCGGGGCAATCGCTTTCACTGAAATGACATCGTTGATCACCGCCGTGGCGACCGCGCCGTTTTTTTGCAGGACCTTCACCGCTGCGTCGAGCAACTGGCTGGCGGATACGGCGGTGCTCAGCAACGCGTCGTAGTCCCCCGCCTTGACGTTCAATTGAACCGCCAACTGGTCCAGGTAACCGAGCAGGTTCACGTTCGTCGTCAGCAAGCCATTCCAGCCCGCAGCGGTCAGGGACAGGCTGCCGCCCAGCAGATTGCCGATGACCATGTTCAATAGCGGGGAGTTGCCGGAGTTCACAGAGGACAGGCTGCTGCGAATCGTCAGTTGCGCCACCGGCGGTGCATAGGCGGCCACGGCGGTGGCACTCAGCGTCATCTGGGTGGAGACCGGCGCACCACTGAACATGCCCCACAGCCCACTGGCGATACTGGTGATTACGCTGCGCGTGGCGACCACGCGCACGGCATCGCTTTTGGTGGCGTCGGCAGTGAATACACGGACATTGCCGGCATTGGTGGTCAAGGTGCCGCAGGTAACGGCCAGGCCACGGCTGCTGTCGCCAGCGACCACGGTGAAACCGTTGCGTGTGGCGTTCTGCACGGCGTAGTCATTGGCGGTGGTGGCGGGTGTGCACAGGCCGCCACGGCTGGCGGCTTCCAGCGCGGCGCTGTCGGCGACGGACTGCAGCTTGCGCTTTTCCAGATAGAGACGGCCGCTGTCTACCGCCAGCAGCAGGAACACCATGGCCATCGCCAGGGTAGCCGCCGCCATCAGGCCAATCGCACCACGCTGCCTGTAACCAAGTCGGGGAGACATCAGGCACTCCTTAGCGCTTACTCTCCGTAGATGGTTTTGAGTGTAGACAAGGGCTGGCCCGTTGCCATAAATCGGTTTTGGGGGGTTGAGGGGCCGCTTCGCAGCCCAACGCAGGGCAAGCCTGCTCGCCACGGCAAGCCTGCTCTCCACAGCAAGCCCGCCTGCCACAGCGAGCCTGCGCCTGCAGAGGTTAGTGAGGGGGGTAGCTGGAGAGGACGCGGGTGACGGTGGTGCGGATGGCTTTGTCACGGTCCTGAGGGTTGGGCGAGCTGGCCATCATCTGTTCGTCGCTGCCACGCCAGACCAGTTTGCCGTCCTTGCCATCGAGCAGGTCGATCTGGATGGTCGCCACTTTGTAGGTGATGTTCCGCGTTTCGTTGTACATCGGCGCGCCCCAATAGCCATTCCACGGGCCGCCCCAGGCGCCGCCGTAGTTGGTGGTGACCTGCTGCTGACGGTCTTCGACGATCAGGTAGGCCTGCACGTTCAGGTCAGCCCTGGTGCCCGGCGCCGCAGGGCGCAGGCCGCGCTGGTCGAGTTGTTCACCGACGGCCTGGCGGATGCGTTGTTCAGTGAGGTCGCTCTTGATGCGCGGGTCATCCGGGCGGTATTGCAGGGCCGGGTCTTTCCAGGCCCAACTTCGGTAGGCACCGAAGTCCCGGCTGGCGTCAAAATCGTGGTTGACTTGGCTGGTCTGGCAACCGCCTAGCAGCACAACAAAAGCGAGCGTAGCGATACGACGAAACATGGTTGTTCTCCAAAGAGCGACCCGCGCCAAAGATGAGAATAGCGGTTAACTGGGAGGATACGCCGTCATTGCCTTCTGCACCGCCTGGCGCAAGGCATCCGCCCGTTCACTGAGGCTTCCCTGGCTGCCAGTCTCTGCGCTGGCGCTCCACACCGGCTGACCGGTGCGGGCATCGAACAGGTTGACGCGCACCACCACGACCTGGACTTCATAAGTGCGCACGATCGGCACCGAGTTGTACATGCCATAACCGTTGCCGTAGCGGTTATAGCCGCCATAACCGTAGCCGTAGTCATCCTGGACTTGCTTGAGACGCTTCTCCAGGCGCACGTCGGCGCTGACGAAAAGGTCCGCCGGGCGGTTGTCATGCAAGGGGCGCAGGCCGCGCTGGTCGAGGGCGCCGCTAACCGCCTCGGCGATCTGCGCCGAATCGGCCCAGGCCGTGCCCGCCGGAAGCTGGCCGTTGCGCCAGGCCCAATTGCGGTAGGCACCGTAATCGCGCACCGGCGCCGGGTAGGCACTGGTATCAAAGGTGTGGGCGGCCTGGGGCGGCGCCGGAGGGATCGGCGCCGACGCGGCAACATAAGGATTGGGGCTTGAACAGGCGCCCAACCCCAGGGACAACAGGATCAAACAGAGACGACGCATTTCGACCTCCGCAGACTGGGCCGCTTAAACCGGACGGCAGATCCAGTGCAAATAACGCCCAAGTCCGGCAAAGCTTGGGTGACGACGGTGAGCGAGTTCCATCTCTACAAGATCCTGCAAATCCGCACGGGCCTGGAATTCCACCGGCATATAGTCGTGGAACACCCGCACGCCACTTTGGCTTTCGACCTGCCAAAGGCCTTCGAGTTGCGCCGCCAATTCTCGTGGGTCCAGCGGTTGTTGCGGCGTGAGGCTCTGCTTTTCGCCGGCCATGTCATTCTTGCGCATTTTGCGGAAGTGGCCTTTGAGCAGGTTGCGATAGATCAGCGCATCACGGTTGTAGAACGCCAGGGATAGCCACCCACCCGGCGCCGCGAGTTGGTGCAGTACCGGCAGGATTGCATGGGGTTCGGCCAGCCATTCCAGCACGGCATGGCACAGCACCAGGTCGTAGGGTTCGGTGAGCTGGCCGAGCAGGTCTTGCCAGGGCGCATGGATAAACGTCGCGGTCTGCCCCGCCTCGGCGAAACGTTGACGGGCGCCTTCGAGCATCGGTTCGGCGGGTTCGGCCAGGGTCACCTGATGCCCTTGCTCAGCCAGCCACAACGACATATGGCCCAGGCCCGCGCCAATATCCAGCACACGCAGCGGGCGCCTTGGCAGGGCTTCGGTGAGGTCGGCCTGGAGAACCGCCAGGCGGATCGCGCCTTTGGCACCGCCGTAGATTTTCTCGGCGAAGCGCGTGGCCAACTGGTCGAAATGACGGTCACTCATGGGCAAACCGCCGTTCGCTGTCGGCCAGTTTGGCGCGCACCACTTCGTTCATGTCCAGGCCCAGCTCACTGCACAGCAACAGCAGGTACAGCACGATATCGCCGACTTCCTGCCCGGCATGGGCGAGTGTGTCGGCCGGCAGCTGGCGCGACTGGTCTTCGGTCAGCCATTGGAAGATCTCCACCAGCTCGGCCATTTCCACGCTGGCCGCCATGGCCAGGTTTTTGGGGCTGTGGAACTGCTTCCAGTCGTTGGTATCGCGGATGCGGTGCAGGCGTTCGGTGAGGTGTTCGAGGTTCATGTGGCAGGCTCCTGAAGGTGGATAGCTTCAGGGGGAATGGCCTTCAAGGCAAGTGAACCTTTGGGCCGTCACCGGAGCAAGCCCCCTCCCACCTTTGATAGGCCAACACATCCCAGTGTGGCAGGGGGCTTGCCCTCGATAGCGATCTAATCAACGACGCTGAACTCGACGCGCGCGGTCTGCCCGGCTTCGTCGAGGACACTGAGTTGATAGCGCCCCAGTTGCTCGAAACTGGCATTGATAAAGTCCTGGTTGGCACTGTCGCCCAGGGGCGCGCCGTTAAGGAACCACCAACGCCGGCCGCTGCCGCCCAACGCAGAGAGTTTGAGGCGCAGCGCCTGTTGGCTGGCGGCGGGCAGGCGCAGTTGGTCACCTTCACGCACGCCAACGATGGATAAAGGTGAAGAGGCGGCCAGCGCCGGTGGCGGGCAATCGGGGTCGGCCGCGGGAATGCGCGCTTCGCGGCGTTCGGCTCTGGGCAGCCAAGGCTCCAGGGGCGCGGGCCACAGGGCGATGCTCCTGGGCTCGGCACCGGGGCAACGGGCGTCCACCCGCAAGCCCTTGGCATTGACCCACACACTTTCCATCAAACCCACGCTCAACGGTTGGTCCAACGCCTGCAAAGTGGGTGGCGTGGTGTTGTCCAGGGTCCAGGCAAAGCGCTGGCGGCGGCAGTTGGGATCGCTGCGGTTCATCGGCTGGCCCAGCGGCCAACAGATCGCGGCCACACCGACATTCGCCGGCACCGGCTTGACCGGTGCAGTGATACCGCGCTGGCTGTCGCGGTTGGTCAGCACATCGTGCACCTGCAACATCAGCGGTGCGGCCGAAGCCAGGCCGAACTGGCCCGGCACCGGCGTACCATCCGGGCGGCCGATCCACACGCCGATCAGGTAACGCGGCCCCACACCGATCGCCCAGGCATCGCGAAAGCCGTAGCTGGTGCCGGTCTTCCAGGCCAGCACCGGGCGCTGCACCAACTCGGCACGCGGGTCGCGGTCGGGTCGCGCCTGGCCGCTGAGGATGCGCCGCACAATCCAGGCGGACCCTGGCGACAATAATGGCCGTTCCCGGAGCGTATCGTCCGGCTGCAAGCGAAGGGTGGCGCTTTTGCCGTCCCGGGCGAAGGCGCTGTAACCACTCACCAGGTCTTCCAGGCGGCTGCCCGCCCCCCCCAGGATCAGCGCCAGGTTCGGCTCGGCCAATGCCGGTAATGCCAGCGGCACGCCGCCGATGCGCATTTCGGCGGCGAACCGCTTCGGCCCATAGGCTTCCAGCAACTGTACCGCCGGGAGGTTGAGCGAGCTGGACAGCGCCGTACTCGCCGGCACTGCGCCGGTGAAGCCCATGGAGAAGTTGCCCGGTCGGTAATCGCCATATCGTCGGGGCACGTCCTGCAGCAGGGATTCGGAGTGGATCAGCCCATCGTCCAACGCCATGCCGTACAAAAACGGCTTTAACGTGGAGCCCGGCGAACGCAGGGCACTGATCATGTCCACATGGCCGAAGCGCTTGGCGTCGTTGATATCCACCGAACCGAGGTAGGCCCGCACGGCCATGGTTTCCTCCTCCACCACCAGGATCGCGGCGGAGGTGTGCTCCGGCAAACGCGCGCGCCAGCCCAACAGCAGGTCTTCGAGGCGACGTTGCAAGGTGGCGTCCAGGGTGGTGCGGATCAGCGACGGGCTGTCGGGGCGGTTCAGGCGCCGTGCGAGCAAGGGCGCCAGGCTCGGTTCCAGGCGCGGCGCGAGCAACAGCGGTTCTTCCAGGGCCTCATCGACGGCGGCTTGCGGCCACACCTGGAATTCGGCGAGGCGGCGCAGCACTTTGTCGCGGGCGTCCTGGGCGCGTTGGGGGTGGCGGTCCGGACGCAAGCGGCTGGGCGCCTGGGGCAGCACGGCGAGCAAGGCGGCTTCGGCGCGGGTCAGCTGTGACGGCGACTTGCCCAAGTACGCCCAACTGGCGGCGGCCACGCCCTGCAACGTACCGCCAAACGGGGCGCGATTCAGGTAGAGGTTGAGGATTTCTTCCTTGGACAGGTGCCATTCCAGCTGTGCCGTGCGCCACAACTGACGCAATTTGCCGTGGAAAGTGCGCGAATGCGGATCCAGCAAGCGCGCCACCTGCATCGACAAGGTGCTGCCGCCAGACACCACCCGCGCGCCGGTCAGGTTCTGCCAGGTCGCCCGCACCAGCGCCAGCGGATTCACGCCGGGGTGCTGGTAGAACCAACGGTCCTCATAGGTGAGCAGCGCATCCAGGTAATAAGGCGACACCTCGCGGGTCTGCACGGGGTAGCGCCACACACCGTTGGCATCGGCAAACCGCCACAACGGCGTGCCATCCTCGGCCAGCACCACCCGCGCCAGGTCATCCTTGGGCAAGGGCAACGGCCAGATGCGGTCGGCCATCCAGAGCAGGGCGATCACCAACAAAAGGCTGGCCAGGGTCCAGCGGGCAACTAAACGCAAACTCAAACGGGCAAACCTCTATGCTGGTAGGGAACTAGCCTGTTGCAATAACAACCAAAGGCACAGATACGCCCACCTTCTCATCAGGACACAAACATGCAGGTAGAAAGCTTTTTCGAATGGTTGGGCCAGGCGCTCGGTTCGGTCATCCGTTTTATCGTCGACGGGCTCAGCGGCCTGTTTGGTGCGCTGACCCATGCCGGTGGCAACTTCATCGATGGCCTGTCCCGCACCTTGGGCATGGATACCTCGATCATCAGTATCCTCACCCTGATCATCGGCCTGATGCTGCTGTACTCGGCGGTGCGCGCCTTCATGCGGGCGTCGATCATCATGGGGATTATCTGGTTGCTGCTGGGCCTGTGGCTCTTGAGCTGGGTGGTCCACTAACCCCAGAACAGCGCAAATCCCCGGTGGGAGGGGGCTTGCCCCCTCCCACATTGAGGCCATCTTTCACAATTGCGGTCTCAGCGCCCCTTGATCACCAGATCGGCCGGCGTCTCCCCCACCGCCTGCCAGTTCGGCCGGTACATCGACTCCACCTGCGGCGGCGGCACACGATAAGTCCCGGGCGTCACCGCCCGCGCCAGGTACAGCAGGTGCGTGGTGCCGGAACCGTCCAGGTTGATCGCTGCCACATAGCGGTCGTCACGGAACTCCTGGTGCTTGAGCGAGGCGTTCTGCATCGACTCACGCCATTCCTTCACCTGGCTGCTGGCGTTTTCCAGGCTGGCGGCGCTTTGCGCCAGGTTCTGGTTTTCCAGTTCCAGGCCGGCCGGCAGCAAATCTACCACCAGGGCATCCGGCACACGCTGCTTGGCGCTGACCGCCAGGTGCACCAGGACCAGCTCACCGCTGTTGAGGTTGCGCAGGTTCAGCGGCTGGCCGTTCATGCCCAGGTATTCGCGGTGGATGCTCAGGTTGTCGCCGCCGGCAGCCGGGGGCACCTGTGGATAACCCGAGATCGTCAATTGCTGGTACACCGGCGTCTCGCCCTGATTGCTCAAGGTCAGATCGCTGGACAGCAGCTTGCCTTCCAGCTCCAGCGTCGATTGCTGATTGTTCAACTCCTGCACGCCGCCACTGCCAGTGAGCGACACCTGCCAGTTCGCATCCGGCCTGGCAAACCCGAGGCGCCCCGCCAGGAACAGCGAGTTGCGCTCCTGGGTCGACAGATACGGGCTGGCCGCCAGTTGATCCGACAGCGTAAACAAACGCTCCTCACGCTTGCCCTTGGCCAGGTCGTTCTCTTCCAGCAGGGCCAGGATCATTGCCTGGTCGCGCAGCGGGCTGCCGTAGTCGGCCAGCCACTCATTGGCGTTACGCTGCGCCGCCAGCCCAGCGAGCAAGGCCTGGTCCGCACGCGGCTGGTCGCCCATCTTCTGCAGCGCGATAGCCAACTGCACCAGCGGCAAACCGGAGCGCGCATCGCTGCGTCGATCGAAAATACTGCGCAGCGCCCCCAATGGCGCCTGCTGACTACGCGCCAGCACCATGCCAGCGTAGGCCTGTACGGCAAAGCGCGTATGGTCGGCGTTATCGCTGTAGTCGACGTCGATCAGGTTGCGTTCCTGCACGTAGCGCAGCAGGCGCTCGCTGGCTTTCTTCAACGCTTCAGGCGGCACGGCAAAACCCTGGTCGCGGGCACGCAGCAGGAAGTCGGTGACGTAGGCCGTCAGCCAGTATTCTTCTTCGCCATCGGCGCCCCACAACCCGAAGCTGCCGTTGTAGCGCTGCATGCCCAGCAGGCGCTCGATGCCCAACTCGATCTTGCGTTTACGCTCACTGTCCGACTCACCCTTGATCGACAGGCGCTTGAGCAGCGCATCGTCGGCATACAGCGACGGGTAGAGGCCGCTCGCGGTCTGTTCCAGGCAACCATAGGGGTAGGCCTTGAGTGCGCTGATCTGAGCACCGAGATTCAGCGGCGGCCGGCTCGACAGGCTCAACAGCGCCTGGCGCCCCGATGAATCGAACTGATCGAGCGTGCCCGCCGGCAGGCTCCACGGCTGATCCTTGAGCACCGCGCGGTAATGCTTGAGCAGTGCCGGGTACGCCGGGCGCACGCCCAATGTCCATTCGCGAGTGAACGGCGGCAGGTTTTCACCCGGCAAGTCCAGCCCGTTCACGGTGACCTTGACCTTGCCCTGCCCCAAACCACCCCAGGCCTTCACCGGGATGCGCAGGGTGGTGCGCTGGCCTTGTTTCAACTCGACGGTCTGCGCGCCAGCGTTGACCAACTCCAGCTGCCCTTCGGCGCTCAGTTGCACATCCAGCTTCTGGGCCTTGCCCGACAGGTTGGACAGGTCCAGCGCCAAGGTGGTCTGGTCACCACCGGCCAGGAAACGCGGCGCCGACAGCTCCGCAATCAAAGGCGCGGCGATCACCGTCTTGGCTTCGGCCATGCCGTAGCGGTCGTCGGTCCAGGCCTGGGCCATCAGGCGCAGTTCGCCGTTGAAGTCCGGGATATTGACGCTGACTTCGCCCTCACCCTGCTCGTTCAGGGTCACTGGCGCACTTTGCAGCGCGACGATGGTCACGCTGGTGTCCGGGCGCTTGCCGCCCTTGGCCAGCGCGGCGTCACCACCGAATGCCAGGCTGGCCAAGCGCCCCTGCCCGGCTTCGATCAACTGGCCGTAGATGTCGAACTGGTCCACGCCATAAGCCTTGCGACCGAACAGGCTGGAGTAAGGGTCCGGCGTCGGGTATTCGGTAATGTTCAAGATGCCCACGTCCACCGCTGCCACCAGTACGTGCACCTGTTTCGGCACGCTGCCATCGGCGTTTTTCGCAGCGACTTTCACCGTCAGCGGCTGTTTGGGACGCATTTTTTCCGGCGCGGCCAGGGTCACGCCGAGTTTGCGCTGGGTGCGATCCAACGGCAGGTGCAGCAGGCCCACGGCACGTTTGGGCGTGATGTTGGCTTTGCGCTCGCCAGGGCGAATCACCAGGGCACTGACGTACAGGTCATGGCGCGACCACTTCGGGTCGAGCTTCACGGCGAAGCTTTTACCCTCGGCCGGTACATCGATTTCCTGCCACCACAGCGGCCCTTCGGCGGACTCCACCAGCAGGTAGCCTTTGCCGGCAGCGGGCGGGGTGACGGTGACGTTGGCGGTATCGCCGTCGCCATAGGCCGGTTTGTCCAGCGCCAGCTTGACCTGGTCGGGGCGTACGGCGCCGCCTTCGGTGTTGTCCTGGGCCTGGTAGCCGGCCCAGAAGCGCAAGCTGCTGACCAGGCCGGTCTGCGGGTCTTCCACTTCGACGCGGTACGGACCCCACTCTACCTGGAAGCTGACCTTGGCCGTATCGCCGGCCTTGATGTTCAGGGTCTGCTCGTCGAGGTTGAGGAATTTCTCGTTGAAGTGGTAGCTCCAGCCGTCGTTCTCGGAGTAGTTCCAGTAGTAGTCACGGCGCTCGCGCACCAGGCGCACCTTGAGGTTCTGCGCGGCGAGCTTCTGCCCGTCCTGGTTGGCCAGCAGCACTTCGAATTCCGCCGGGCCATCGCCATTGGTTTCCTTGCCGTCAAACAAGCCGCGCAGGCCCGGCAGTTGCTCGGCCGGCCAGATCGGCTGTACCAGGCGCCGAGTGATCGGCCGCCCGCCCGACTCGTGCAGGCTGGCTTGCACGATCAGTTGCAGCGGCGACTTGGCCTCGGCCCACTTGCTTTCCAGGGTCAACGCTTCCTGGCCCTTGGCATCGAGCACGCTTTCGTCCAGTTCGAAATCCTGGCTCAGCTCTTCTTCGGTGACAGAGCCGAACTGATAGCCCGGCAGCGACTTGACCGCTTCGCGCAACGGCCGCACATAAACCTGCCCACTGACCCGGTTGCCCGATGCCGGCGCACCGTAGAGATAGCGCCCGGTGACTTGAATCACCGGGTTATCCGCCGGGCTCAATGCGGTATCGCTGCCCTTGAGTTCCAGCGCCAGGCGCTCGGGCAGGAAGTCTTCGACGAGAAATTCATACAGCTGCGGCTTGCCGTCGCCCAGGTCGAACACCAGCTGCCAGCGCCCGGTTGGCGCTTCGCCAGCCAATTGCAGTTGATATTGATAGAGACCGGAGGCGTCGGCATCCCACACGAATTTGCGGCTCACCTGCTCATCCGGGCGACGCACTTCGACGCTGACCGGCTGCGGTTTGACGGCATTGCCATCCTTGTCGCGCAGCAGGGCGTTGAGCAGCACGGTTTCGCCGGGGCGATACAGGTCACGCGGGCCAAAGACGAAAAACTGCAAGGGGTGGGACGGTTGCCCGCCGATATCGAACTCGGCCAGGTCCAATGCGGCACTGTCCAGGCGCAGCATGCTGGTCTGCTCGCCCTGCTTGGCCAGCAACACCTGGGCCTTTTTCGGCAACGGCAACTCGGCGTGGCCGCCCTTCTCGGTCTTGCCCTGACCGACCACACGACCCTCGGCGTCGAGCACCTCGAGGTCGACACCGTCCAGCGCCTTGCCGCCATCCAACGCCTGGGTGAACACATCCAGGCGATTGGCATAGCGGTGCACCGACAGGCCGATATCGCTCAAGGTGAACAACGTGGCCGGTTGGGAATAGTTGTAGGTGCCGGAGGCACGCATTACCGCCAGGTACACGCCCGGCTGCTGCAGTTGCTTGAGGCCGGCGATCGGCAGCAACAGGGTTTCGCGGGTGTTGCGCGCCGGGTTCAGGTCGAAACGGCCGCCGTAGACCAGGTCGGCCAGTGGCAGCAGTTCGCGGGCCTCATAGCTCTGCAGGCTGGTGTTGCGCCCCCACTGCGCGAGAAAAGTCGGCAGGGATTCGGGCTTGATGCGGAAGAATTCGACGTCGATCTTGTCGACGTTCAGCGCGATCACCGGCAACCCTTCAGCCAGACGCGTCGGCAGCAAGGTGCCACGGCTGGCGAAGCCGACGGTGGCTTGCAGGTCGCGGGTTTCCAGGCGGGCGCTGTACTCGGCGGCGAGTGTATTGCCGTTGACCGCCTTCACCCCGGCATCCACCGTGAGCACCAGTTTGCGCTGTGGCTCCAGGTGACGCAGGCGCAATTCCATGAGGTTGTCGGAGATTTCCCAGGCGCCATCGACCTTGCCGGACTTGCTGTCCACCAGGTGGAGTTTGTCGGCGAACTTCTGATCGGGATCCAGCGGAATGGAAAAGCTCACGGACAGGGTGCTGGCCCCATCGAGCTGCACTTCGGACACATCCACCACACTCAACTCACGGCCGGCATAACGCTGCTTCAGCGCCGCCACGTCCACCGCCGCCTTGGCCGGTTTGGGTGCAACCGTCGCCGCTGCTGGAGCGGTCGGGGCAGCCGGTTTATCGGAGGAATCGCAGGCGCTCAGCAGGGCCAGCGCACAAGCAAGGAACAGTCCTTTGTTAAGCATGGGGCACTCGTTGTGAGAGGGGTCCGAGGGGTGAACTATATATCAGCCCGCAGCGGGCCGATGTGGTGCTGGTCACATTGACCGACGGAGGGTGGTTTGGTTCTTGAAGGAACGCGAACGGAGCCAAATCCCACAAACGCTGGAGATCCAAATGTGAGAGGGGGCTTGCCCCCGATGGCAGTATGTCAGCCGATACATTTCCAGCTGACAGACCGCTATCGGGGGCAAGCCCCCTCCCACATTGGTTCTGCAGTGAGATTAAGGGCCCGTTACAATGCCGCTCCCCCAAGGAGCCCCCATGCCCACCCTACTCACCGACTGGCGCCACCGCCCCACCCACCGCCGCGTCTGGGCCCTGGCCGCGCCGATGATTCTGTCGAATATCTCGGTGCCTCTCGTGGCCCTGGTCGACAGCATGGTCATCGGCCACCTGCCCCACGCCCATCAACTGGGGGCCGTGGCGGTCGGCGCCAGTCTGTATACCTTTCTGGCCTGGGCCATGGGTTTCCTGCGCATGGGCTCAACCGGTTTTGCCGCACAGGCTGCCGGGCGCAATGATGGGGCCGCGCTGCGACAAATCCTCCTGCAGGGCCTGCTACTGGCGTTGGGGCTGGCCATGCTGCTGGGCACCGTGGGCATTCCGTTCAGCCATCTGGCATTGGAATGGATGCAACCCTCCCCCGAACTCAATCAACTGACCCAGGACTTTTTCCACACGCGCCTGTTCGGCCTGCCTGCCGCCCTTGCCAGCTACGCACTGGTCGGCTGGTTCCTCGGCACGCAGAACGCACGCGCGCCCTTGGCGATCCTGCTGACCACCAACCTGGTCAACATCGCGCTGAACCTGTGGTTTGTGCTGGGCCTGGATTGGGGGGTGGTCGGTTCGGCGCGGGCGTCCGTGATTGCCGAATGGACCGGCGCCTTGCTGGGCCTGGCGATGACGCAAAAAGCCCTGCGCGCCTACCCCGGCCATATCGCCTGGGCGGCGCTGAAACAGTGGGAAAGCTGGCGCCCGCTGCTGGCGGTGAACCGCGACATCTTCATCCGCAGCCTTGCGCTGCAATCGGTGTTTTTCATGATCACGGTGCAAGGTGCACGCCTGGGCGATGCCACCGTGGCGGCCAATGCACTGCTGCTCAACGGCCTGTTGTTGACAGCCCATGCGCTGGACGGCTTGGCCCATGCGGTGGAAGCCTTGTGCGGCCACGCCATCGGCGCCCACGACCGCCAGGCCATGCGACGTTCACTGGTCGTCGCTGGCGGTTGGTCGCTGATTGCCAGCGTCGGCTTTGCCCTGCTGTTCACGGTCTGCGGCCACCTGTTTATCGCCATGCAAACCGATATCCCCAGCGTGCGCGAAACGGCAGATATCTACCTGCCCTACCTGGCCGTATTGCCCTTGATTGCGGTGTGGAGCTATTTGCTCGACGGCTTGTTTATTGGTGCGACACGGGCGCGGGAAATGCGCAATGGGATGCTGTTGACCGTGGTTTCAGTGCTACCGGTTGCCTGGGCATTGCAGGGCCTGGGCAACCACGGGCTGTGGATTACCTTCCTGGTGTTCATGTCGGTGCGCAGTCTGTTGCTTTGGGTCATCGCCAGGCGAATCAATCGGGCGAATGGATGGTTCGGCCCTCGTTTGGCACCGCGGTCATATTGGCCGTAACGCAAGGAACTCAGATACGCAATCTGGCGCCGGGACAAGCTATTGATCTGGATATAACCCAGGCAACTGTGTGTACGCTCAATGCGTCAGGGTAGATTGACCTGCCCTATCCGGCGAGGTGACATAGCTCAAATGAAGACCCGTACTCGGCGCTCAGGCCCCACAGCAGGGTAGGAGCGAATGGGCTCGCTCCTACCCTCTCATAGCTTACGACGAAAGATACGACGACCGCGTCAGCCCTAACCGAAGTGCATCCAGGAACTGCGTGCGCTCACTGGCGCTGATCTTCGCGCTCGCACACTTGTCACGGTAGTGCGTCATCAACTCCTCCGGCGACAAGTGCACATAGCGCAGCATGTCTTCGATGGTGTCGTGGGTCTCGATACCGGCGCTGTACACCGAACCGTCTTCACGCTGGTAGATGTTCACCGAATCGGTGTCACCGAACAGGTTGTGCATGTCGCCGAGAATTTCCTGGTAAGCGCCTACCAGGAAGATCCCCAGCAAGTAGTCCTCACCTTCGTTCAAGCCGTGAACCGGCAGGCTGGTCTCGATGCTCTGCTCATCGACGTACTGCTTGATCTTGCCGTCGGAGTCGCAGGTCAGGTCTTGCAGTACGGCGCGACGCAGCGGCTCTTCGTCAAGGCGGTGCAGCGGCAGGATCGGCAATACCTGGCCAATGGCCCAGGTGTCCGGCAGGCTCTGGAACACCGAGAAGTTGCAGATGTACTTGTCGGCCAACTTGTCGTTGAGCTCATCCAGCACCTGGCGGTGCGAGCGCTGGCGGGCCTTGAGCGAGTTGTGCAGGCGGCGGCATACGGCGAAGTAGCACTGCTCGGCCAGGGCTTTTTCGGCCAGGGTCAGCTTGCCGTCGGCGTACTGCGTGGCCACGTCGCTCATGTAGTGGGTGGCGCGCCAGTAGGTTTCGGTGACCATCTCGATGTCGGTCGGGCCGAGCAGGTCCACCAGCCATTGCACGGTTTCCGGCAGGGCTTCCTTGTTTTCGATGGTCGGGATTTCGTCGTTGTGTTTCTCGACGTCAGTGACCTGCACCACCAGCATGGCGTGGTGGGCGGTCAGGGAACGGCCGCTTTCGGAGAAGATATTCGGGTGCGGCAGGCTCTGCGCGTCGCAGAATTCCTTGAGCATGCCCACGACCACGCCGGCATAGTCATCCATGTCGTAGTTGATCGAACTGGCGTTACGCGAGTGCGTGCCGTCGTAATCCACGCCCAGGCCGCCGCCCACGTCGATGTGGTCCACCGGCAGGCCGAGGTTGCGCAGCTCGCCGTAGTAACGGATGGCTTCCTTGAAACCGTGCTGGTAGTCGGCCAGGTTGGCGATCTGCGAGCCCATGTGGAAGTGCAGCAGGCGGATGCCCTGGTCCAGGCCGGCCGCACGGAAGCGCTCGACCACGGACAGCAGTTGCGCCGCCGACAGACCGAACTTGGACTTCTCGCCACCGGTGTCCGCCCACTTGCTCGACGCCAGGGAAGACAAACGCACACGCAGGCCAACCTGTGGCTTGACCTTGAGGCTGGCGGCTTCTTCGATCACCAGCTCAACTTCGGATTCTTTCTCGATCACGATGAACACGTTGTGGCCGAGCTTCTGGCCCATCAGCGCGAGGCGGATGAATTCGCGGTCCTTGTAACCGTTGCAGACGATGGTGCCGCCCTTCGGCGCCAGGGCCAGCACGGCCAGCAGCTCGGGCTTGGAGCCGGCTTCCAGGCCGATGGACACGTTCTGGGTGGCGATGATGTTCTCGATCACCGCCTCCTGCTGGTTCACCTTGATCGGGTACAGCGCGGTGTACTTGCTCTGGTATTCCAGGCGTTCGATGTTCGAATCGAAAGCGCCGGTCAGCTGGCGTACACGGTCTTGCAGGATGTCGGGGAAGCGCACCAGCAACGGCAACGACAGGCCGCTCTTGCGCAGCTCGTCGACTTGCTCGTACAGGTCGACGGGCGTGCTGTTCGGGCCGTTCGGACGAACTTCAACGCGACCGGCTTCATTGATCGCGAAATACCCGGCCCCCCAATGGCGGATCCCGTAAACACTGCGGCTGTCCGCAACTGTCCATTGGCTGCCATCGTCTTTGCGTGTGCGTCGTACGGACATCGAAGTCCCCTATAAATGAAGGCGAAAGCGCCGCCTCTGGTTGAGGCTGGCGCAGTCTAAAGAATGAAAATGACGATTTGCCTGCGTGCAAGGTAGGACCCCGCGCGCAGGACAGAGTTTAGACACAGGTTGGGAAGAGGCTTTCAGCCGCCGGACTTCTTGGCCTTGTACCCGAGCTTGATCAGCTCGGCCAACAGCAACTCGACGTGATCGCCCTGGATCTCGATAACGCCGTCTTTCAACGCGCCACCGGTGCCACAGCGCTTTTTCAGCGTGGTGGCGAGTTCCTTCAGCGCGTCTTCGGCCAGCGGCACGCCGGTGATGGTGGTCACCGTCTTGCCGCCACGGCCTTTGCTCTCGCGTCGCACGCGGGCAATACCGTCGCCTTCGGGAATCAGGGTCTGTTTGCAGGTGCAAGCGTCCACGGGCTGACGACAGTCCGGGCAGTGTCGACCTGCGTCGGTGGAAAATACCAGGCCACCAAGGGCGGCGAAGGATGCGGCTTTTTTGGCCACCGGCAATCCTCTTGGGAGGATGAAGACTGATCGATCAGACTGACCGACCGCGAAGCCCCACTCAGGCAGGGGCAGCGCTACCGAACCGCCAAGGCGGTTCGGGTGAAAAGTCGCGCAGTGTAACCACAAAAAGCCGACTTGCTAAGAGCCAAATGGCGCCAATTTATGCAACTTTAGCGACGTGAGGCCAGATAACGGCGCAAGCCTTCCTGGGCGTCCGGGCAGTACGGCTTTTGCTCAGCCTCCTGCAGGACGGTGTCGATAGGTAAAAAGCGCGCTTCCATGACCTCTTCCGGCTGCAGGCGCAGCGGCCCGTCCCACACGGCTGAGTAGGATTTGCACCAGAGCCGGCTATCGCCATCTTCGAAGTAGAAGTGGTCATGTTCGACCAACGCCACCCCACTGACCCCAAGCTCTTCTTCCAGCTCACGGGCTGCCGACACGGCATAGGACTCACCCGCCGCCACCATCCCGCCTGCCGCCGTGTCCCAGTAACCGGGATACAGGGCTTTGCTCAAGGTGCGCCGATGCACACACAACTCACCGGCGCTATTGAAAAGAAAGATAAAGGTGCAACGGCCGATCAGGCCGCGCTGGCGCAGGTCGGACCTGACAAGGTCGCCGAGCAGGTTGTCATGCTCATCGACCCAGCAGATCAGTTCAGCGTCGGAAGCCGCACGGTGGGCGGCCTCCTTTTGAGTAGCGTCCATCATCAACCCTGGTTGAGGAGCTGACGCAAGTCAATCACTGCAGCGTTTGCCCGGGAAATGTAATTGGCCATCACCAGCGAATGGTTCGCCAGTACGCCGAAGCCACTGCCATTAAGAATCATAGGACTCCACACCGGTTCCTGCGAGGCTTCCAGCTCACGAATGATCTGGCGCACGCTGACGGTGGCGTTTTTCTTGGCCAATACGTCGGCAAAGTCCACTTCGATGGCGCGCAACAGGTGGGACAAGGCCCAGGCCTGGCCACGGGCTTCGTAGAACACGTTGTCGATCTGCATCCATGGAGTTTCCACCACTTCTTCATCGACCTGCGGCACTTCACCCGGCGCCAGCGCTTCGGTTTTCAGCGCAGTGTTCAGCTTCACGCGGCCCACACTGGCCGACAGGCGTTGCGACAGCGAGCCCAGGCGGGTGGCGACATCGCCCAGCCAGTTGTTCAGGTTGTCGGCCCGCGCATAGAACAACGCGCCTTTCTGGTTCGGGTCGGACAGGCGCGCTTCATAGCGGCTCAGGGAGTTGATGCCTTCCTGGTATTCGGACTCGCTGGATGGCAGCACCCAGCTCTTGTTATCGAAGTTGAAGCGCGGCTCGGCCTTGGCCAAGTCGGCGTCTTCGGCCGACTGCGACTGCGAGCGGGCGAAATCCTTACGCAGGGCGCGGGTCAGGTCGCGCACCTGCACAAGCACGCCGTATTCCCAGCTCGGCATGTTGTCCATCCACAGGCCTGGCGGGAAGCGGTCGTTGGAAATGTAGCCACCCGGCTTGTTCAGCAAGGTGCCAACCACCGTCTTGAGGGTTTCGACGGTGGTAAAGCCCACCACCATCTGCTTGCCGTCTTTTTCGGCGGCAATCTGCGCGTTCTGCTGGACCGGGAACAGCGCCGGCTCTTCGCTCCAGTACCAGCCCAAGGCGCCTGTGACCAACAGGTACAGGCCGAGCACACTGAGCACGGCACGGCTCATCAGCAGGGTACGAAAATAGCTGCGGTTGGCCGACTTGGGCTCAGGGGCGGGGCCTTTGGCGCTGCCTGCACGGTTTTTCCAGTCCAGCATGGCGATATCCTTTCAATCACTTGAGTTCATGCACTTGAATTGATGGCGTGCGTTCAAACACTCCGACCACAACCCTACCCCATCGTGCCCGCCCGTGCGGGGCTTTTCGCCAAACTGGCGCACAGAGGGCGTTCGACTATAAAGAATGCACGCTTTTTCCGCCGCGCGACCAGCGGGTCAACAACTGAATACTCCGCACGCACAGTTTATTGACGTATGACACTCATCCCATGGGAAAGAGGTGCTAGCATAGAGCCATCAGTCGACCTCAGCATGCACCCTCACTAGTAGTCAGGATATGACCGAGCCAGAAGACCCCAGCCGTGAGCGCCTCAAGCAGCATTTTGCCCAGCGGGTAATTCATCAGGCACGTCAAATTCTTGAGATCTGGCAGCGCCTGCAACGCAGCGAGTGGTCCGGCACTGACCTTTCCGAACTCAGCGAGGCCAATCTGCGCCTGCTGCGCTTTGCCGAGCGTTTCGAACAGCCGGAACACAGCCAGTTGGCGCAGCACATCGGCGAATCCCTCAAGGCCGTGGACGAAAACCGCGGGCGCCTGAGCAGCCAACTGATCACCGAACTCAACCGCCTGATGCAACGCCTGTCCCGCACCGGGCTGCGCCAGGGCGACCAGCTTGAGCAAACCTTCCTGCCGCCGATGCGCAAGCCGATCTACGTGATGCTGGCTGATCACGACCGTGCCGAGCGCCTGGCCAAGCAGTTGGAGTTCTTTGGCATGAGCGCCCAGTCCCTGGACAGTGTCGCGGCGTTTCGCGCGTCGATGGCCGAGCGCCTGCCGTCGGCGCTTGTGATGGACGTGGACTTCTGCGGTGCCGGCCTGGGCCTCAAGCTCGCCGCCGAGGCCCAGGAAGGCCTGGAGCAGAAGCTGCCACTGCTGTTTTTCAGCCTGCACGAAACCGACACCCCGACCCGCCTGGCCGCCGTGCGCGCCGGAGGCCAGGAATTCCTGACCGGTACGCTGGAAGCCTCCAGCTTGCTGGAAAAGATCGAAGTGCTGACCTGCGTCGCCCAGTACGAGCCGTATAAAGTGCTGATCATCGACGACTCGCGGGCCCAGGCGCTGCACACCGAACGGCTGCTCAACAGCGCCGGTATCGTCACCCGCACCTTGATCGAGCCGATCCAGGCAATGGCCGAGCTGGCGGACTTCCAGCCCGACCTGATCATCCTCGACATGTATATGCCCGCCTGTACCGGCACCGAACTGGCCAAGGTCATCCGCCATAACGACCGTTACGTCAGCGTGCCGATCATTTACCTGTCGGCCGAAGACGACCTGGACAAGCAACTGGACGCCATGAGCGAAGGCGGCGATGACTTCCTCACCAAGCCGATCAAGCCGCGCCACCTGATCACCACCGTGCGCAACCGTGCGGCGCGGGCGCGCAACCTCAAGGCGCGGATGGTGCGCGACAGCCTGACCGGCCTGTACAACCACACCCATATCCTGCAACTGCTCGAAGACTGCAGCTTCCGCGCACGCCGCGAGAACAAGCCGCTGAGCTTCGCCATGCTCGACATCGACCACTTCAAGCGGGTCAACGACAGCCACGGCCACCCCATGGGCGACCGCGTGATCAAGAGCCTGGCGCTGTTTCTCAAGCAGCGCCTGCGCAAGACCGACTACATCGGGCGCTACGGCGGTGAAGAATTCGCCATTGTGATGCCTGACACCGATTTGGAAGCCGCCTGCAAAGTATTGGATGAAATCCGTGGGCGCTTTGCCGAAATCCATTACCCGGCCCAACCCCAGGATTTGTGGTGCACCTTCAGCGCCGGGGTGGTGGAGCTGTGCGACGGCTCCGACAGCCTGATGATGGCCGCCCAGGCCGACGAGGCGCTGTACCGCGCCAAAGACGCCGGACGCAATCGCGTACAACCCGCACGCGCATCAAAGCAAAGTGCCATCTTTTCACCGGAATCCACTGAATCCGTCATAACGCTGTAATGGAAACGCAATAACTTCAGGCACTTATCTTTTGCTGTCGGTTGAAACCCCGCATGCGCCTGAAGCTGCTGACCAATCTCAATACCCTTCTTCTGGTGGCCGTGTGCCTGGCGCTGGGGGCGACGTTGTGGTGGTCGCAACGGGCGCTGGAGCGACCCTATTTGCTGATGGAACGCTACCTGGGCCTGTCGCAGACGTTCCAGAATGAAGCCGCACGCAATATCGACGATTACCTGGCCAGCGGCGACGCCCTGCGCTTGAGCAGCGCGGGCCAGAGCCTGGAAAGCCTGTTGCAGCATCTGGACGAGTTGCCTGCGGACCTTGCGCAGAACCTGCGCCCGAGCCTGGTGGACCTGGATGCGTTCAGCAAGACTGAGTTGCTGGCGGCCGGTAAGCTGGCAGGCGACCCGCAAGCCTTGCTGCTACAGGCCGAACGTGAATTGGGCGCGAACCTGGAGCAACTGAGCCAGTACGCCATCGGCGTAAACTCTCCCGAAGCCGCGCGCTATCTGCCGCCGTTGCTGGCCGCCTCCCAGCACCTGGGCAAGTTATCCCTGGCCCGCGACAAACTGGTGAGCAGCGGGCGTGCGGAACTGGCCGACGATGTGGAACGCGAAGTCGGCGCTATCCGCAGCCAGGCCGACCTGTTGGAGCAACTGCCGTTGCTCGGCGTCAAGGCCAGCGCCGAATCCAGCGCCGATGACTTTTCCGCGCTGATGGGGCTGCAGAACAGCGAAAAAACCGAAGCCCAGGACACCGGCGTCGACCTCAAGCGTGAACTCAATAGCCTGCTGACCCGCTACCCCGCCGAACTCAAGCGCACCCGCGACCAGATCCAGCAACGCACCGAACTGGCCGCCAAGACCCACCAGAAAATCAACTCCGTTCAGCAAGCCATCGCCGCACTGGAACCGGTGGTGCGCGCGCAACATGGCCAAATCCAGGGTGAAGTGCGCCTGATGCAAGGGCTGATGATTGGCCTGATCCTGTTGATCGCGCTGCTGATCGACACCTTGCAACGCAAGCTGGCGCGGGTGCTGACCAATCTGGCGCCGGCCCTGTCGACTTGGGCCGAGGGTGACTTCAGCCAGCCGATTGCCCTGGGCAAGACCAACCGCGAACTGCACGATATCGAAGCGTCTCTGAACCGCCTGCGCACCTACCTGGTGGACTTGGTCGGCACCATTCGCGGCAACGCCGAAGAAGTTGCCAGCAGCAGCCGTACCCTCGCCGAACTGAGCAGCGGCCTGCACGACGGCGCCGAACGCCAGGCCGGGGATACTGCGCAAATCCGAGATTCATTGGGTGAACTGGAGGCGACGATCCAGCAAGTCGCCGGTGATGCCAGCCAGGCTGCCGGTGCCAGTCGCAGTGCCGGCCAGGCCGTGGAACAAGGCCAGCGCGTGATCGGCCTGAGCCTCACCGGGCTGCGTGCCCTGGTGGGCGAAGTGCAGCAAAACGCGCAGATGATCGAAAAACTGGCTGAGGAATCCGCCACCATCGGCGGCGTGCTCACGGTGATCCGCTCGATTGCCGACCAGACCAACCTGCTGGCCCTCAACGCTGCCATCGAGGCCGCCCGTGCCGGTGAAGCCGGACGCGGCTTTGCCGTGGTGGCCGACGAGGTGCGCTCGCTGGCCCAACGCACCGCTGGCGCCACCGCAGAAATCCAGACCTTGATCGCCGGGCTGCAGAGCGCCGCCCACCAATCGGTGCAAGGCATGCGGGCCCAGGTCGAACACGCCGAAGCCAACGCCCAGCAAGCCCAGGCGGCGGACGGTGCGCTGGATGAGATTGTCGGCGCGATCCAGACCATTTCCGACACCGCCGTGCGCATCGCCGATGTGACCGCGCAGCAGAGTGGTGCCGTCAGCGAGATTCGCGACAACAGTGAGCGGATTCATCAGTTGGGTGAGGACAACTTGCTGCGAATCGGCCAGGGCCGCAGCCAGGGTGAGCACTTGCTGGTGCTAGGTGGGCAGCTCAACACTGCCGTTCAAGCCTTCCGCGTCTGACACGATCTTCAACCTTATAGAGATCAAATGTGGGAGGGGGCTTGCCCCCGATTGCAGTGTGTCAGCCTCAGTGTGTGTAACTGACCCAGCGCTATCGGGGGCAAGCCCCCTCCCACATTTGACCTTCATGGCATTCAGGAGCGTATTACCCATGACCGGATCACCGGCCACAGTCACAAATTTCGCGCTATCCTCGCTAATCGTGCCGCCTACTGCATAGAACTGGACAGTCACAAAGGCTTTGCGGCATAGTCGCCGGGTTCTGCCGTACCCACATCAATAACAAGGAACAGCCGATGGCGACCTTACTGGTTCTTCACGGACCCAACCTGAACCTGCTCGGCACCCGTGAACCGGGCGTCTACGGGGCAGTCACCCTGGACCAGATCAACCTTGATCTCGAACGCAGGGCGCGTGAAGCCGGCCACCATCTGCTCTACCTGCAAAGCAATGCCGAGTACGAATTGATTGATCGCATCCATGCCGCGCGCGGCGAAGGCGTGGATTTTATCCTGATCAATCCCGCCGCTTTTACGCATACAAGTGTTGCATTACGTGACGCGCTGCTGGCGGTGAGCATCCCATTCATCGAAGTGCATTTGTCGAACGTGCACAAACGCGAAGCTTTCCGCCATCACTCCTACTTCTCCGATGTAGCGGTAGGTGTGATCTGCGGCCTTGGCGCCAGCGGTTACCGACTGGCCCTGGAGGCCGCCCTGGAACAACTTGAACAACCGGCCAAGCGCCCCTGACCGACCCTTGGGAGTTGATGATTCATGGATATCCGTAAAGTTAAGAAACTGATCGAACTGCTGGAAGAATCCGGTATCGACGAGCTGGAAATCAAGGAAGGCGAAGAGTCCGTACGGATCAGCCGTCACAGCAAGACCCCGGCCCAGCAGTTCTATGCGCCACAGATGCAAGCGCCGGCTCCGGCCGCTGCTGCTCCGGCCGCCGCGCCTGCTGCCGCCGCTGCACCTGCCGCCCCAGCCGCTCCGGCGCTGAACGGCTTCGTGGTCAAGTCGCCAATGGTCGGTACGTTCTACCGCACCCCGGCACCGACTTCGCCAGCCTTCGTTGAAGTCGGCGCTACCGTGAAAGTGGGCGACACCATCTGCATCGTTGAAGCGATGAAGATGATGAACCACATCACCGCTGAAAAAGCCGGCGTCATCGAATCCATCCTGGTAGAAAACGGTCAGCCGGTTGAGTACGACCAGCCGCTGTTCACCATCGTTTGAACCGCGGAGCGCCTTCGATGTTGAAACCTGCGAAGAAACTGCAAAAAGTCCTGATCGCCAACCGCGGTGAGATCGCGCTGCGTATCCTGCGCGCCTGTAAGGAAGAGGGCATCAAGACCGTCGCTGTTTACTCGACGGCCGATACCGAATTGATGCACGTGAAACTGGCGGACGAAAGCATCTGCATCGGCCCGCCACTGGCCACGAACTCGTACTTGAAAGTCTCGAACATCATCGCGGCCGCGGAAGTGACCGGCGCTGATGGCATCCACCCTGGCTACGGCTTCCTCGCGGAAAACGCCGATTTCGCCGAACAGGTGGAAAAGTCCGGGTTTGCCTTCATCGGCCCGAAAGCCGAAACCATTCGCCTGATGGGTGACAAGGTGTCGGCCAAGGACGCCATGATCGCGGCCGGCGTGCCAACCGTTCCAGGCTCCGACGGCCCGCTGCCGGAAGACGAGGAAACCGCGCTGCGCATTGGTCGCGAAGTCGGCTACCCGGTGATCATCAAGGCCGCCGGTGGCGGTGGTGGTCGCGGCATGCGCGTGGTGCACAAGGAAGAAGACCTGATCGAAGCTGCCAAGCAGACTCGCTCCGAAGCGGGCGCCTGGTTCGGCAACCCGATGGTCTACCTGGAGAAGTACCTGACCAACCCACGTCACGTGGAGGTGCAAGTACTGTCCGACGGCCAAGGCCACGCCATCCACCTGGGCGACCGCGACTGCTCGCTGCAACGTCGTCACCAGAAGGTCCTGGAAGAAGCGCCAGCACCGGGCCTGGATGAAAAAGCGCGCCAGGAAGTACTGGCTCGTTGCGTCAAGGCGTGCATCGACATCAACTACCGTGGCGCGGGTACTTTCGAGTTCCTGTACGAGAACGGTCGTTTCTACTTCATCGAGATGAACACTCGTGTGCAGGTAGAGCACCCGGTGTCGGAGATGGTCACCGGTATCGACATCGTCAAGGAGATGCTCAGCATCGCCGCCGGCAACCCGCTGTCCTTCACCCAGGACGACGTGAAGATGCACGGCCACTCCCTGGAGTGCCGCATCAACGCCGAAGACCCGAAAACCTTTATCCCAAGCCCTGGCCTGGTCAAGCATTTCCACGCGCCCGGCGGCAACGGCGTACGTGTGGATTCGCACCTGTACAGCGGCTACAAGGTGCCGTCCAACTACGACTCGCTGATCGGCAAGCTGATCACCTGGGGCGCCACCCGCGACGAGGCCATGGCCCGTATGCGCAACGCCCTGGACGAAATCGTGGTCGACGGCATCAAGACCAACATCCCGCTGCATCGGGACCTGGTCCGTGATGAAGGCTTCTGCGAAGGTGGTGTGAACATCCACTACCTGGAACACAAGCTGGCCAACCAGTAAGTGTGCCAAACGACACAGCCGCCTCCGGGCGGCTTTGTTGTTTCCGGGCTCCGGATTTCCTGGATGTACAGGGTCCAATGTGGGAGAGGGCTTGCCCCCTCCCACAGTTGTCCTGTGTATATTTTGAATACTGCAAATCGCCAGCACAGTCGTCTTCTGACCGCCGCTCGCGTAAACTTGCGCCCTTTCGCAGCCCCACCCCGCTGCACACTCATTTTTTCAAAGGTGCCCGCCATGCCTTGGCTGCAAGTCCGTCTCGCCATCAGCCCAGAACAAGCCGAAACCTATGAAGACGCTTTCCTCGAAGTAGGCGCTGTCTCCGTAACGTTCATGGACGCCGAAGACCAGCCGATCTTCGAACCCGAACTCAACACCACGCCGCTGTGGTCCCACACCCATTTGCTGGCCCTGTTCGAAGACGGCACCGATGCCGCCAGCGTCCTGGCCCATATGGAGCTGCTCACCGGCGGCCCGCTGCCAGAGCACCACAGCGAAGTCATCGAAGACCAGGATTGGGAACGCAGCTGGATGGACAACTTCCAGCCGATGCGTTTTGGCCAGCGCCTGTGGATTGTACCGAGCTGGCATGCCGCGCCCGAGCCCGACGCCGTCAACCTGCTGCTGGATCCGGGCCTGGCGTTCGGCACCGGCACCCACCCGACCACCGCGCTGTGCCTGGAATGGCTGGACGGCCAAGACCTGACCGACAGCCACGTGCTGGACTTCGGCTGCGGCTCGGGGATCCTGGCGATTGCCGCCCTGCTGCTCGGCGCCAAGGAAGCCGTGGGCACCGACATCGACGTGCAAGCCCTGGAAGCCTCTCGCGATAACGCCGGGCGCAACAACATTCCTGAAGGCAAATTCCCACTCTACCTGCCGGAGCAATTGCCCCAGGTACAGGCCGACGTGCTGGTGGCCAACATCCTCGCCGGCCCGCTGGTGTCGTTGGCGCCGCAGTTGTCGAGCCTGGTCAAGCCGGGCGGCCGCCTGGCGCTGTCGGGCATCCTGGCCGAGCAGGGCGAAGACGTCGCCGCTGCCTACGCCAAGGATTTCGAGCTGGACCCGATCGCCAACCGCGATGGCTGGGTACGCATCAGCGGTCGTCGGCGCTAGAATGAGCGCTTGCCTGAATCGGATGGCCGCATGACCGACAGTTTCGTCACCCAGTGCCCGCATTGCCAATCGCGCTTTCGCGTCAACCACGCTCAATTGAGCGTGGCCCGTGGCGTGGTGCGCTGCGGCTCGTGCCTGCAAGTGTTCAATGCGGCTCGCCAGCTGCTGGAGCAACGCGCCCAGGCGCCGGCACCGCAGCCCGAGGCGACTCCCGAGGCGCCGAGCGCCATCAGCCAGAAACAGTGGAGCGCCGAAGAGCTGGACCTGGACAACCTGGACCTGGATGAAGAACTGGCCAAGCTGGAACGCCGCGAGATTCAGCACACGCAGCCTGTTGGCGCGGATCGTCGCCAGCCCGGCACCGACCGCCGCCAAAAGGATGAATCCTTCAGCGCCAGCCGCGACACGGTCAAGGCCGAAGAAGAAAAATGGGCGGCAAGCCTGTTCAGCGAGCCGCCTGAAGAGCGCCTCCACGTCACCGAAGACCAGCCAGAACCTGCAACCAGGCAGCGCACCGAACCGTCCATGTCGTTCCACACCGACGATCGCGACGATGAGCCCCCCCTGCGTTCAACACCAGACGATGACGACATCGACCCACCGTTTACACCGCTGACCAAAGCGGCCGAACCCGACGATCGCCTGCACCCCCGCCGCAAGCGCCCACGCGCTGAAACCAGCGCCCATGACGACCTGCTGCAGGACCTGGAAGACGATCCGCTGCACCTCTACGCACAAAAACGCCCGACAGGCCTGGGCCGTCGCCTGGTCTGGCTGCTGCTGGTGCTGATCGCCGCCGCCGGCCTCGCAGGCCAATACATCGCCTACCAATTCGACGACCTGGCCCGCCAGGACGCCTATCGCCCGTGGTTCCAGCAACTGTGCCCCACCCTGGGTTGCACCGTGCCATCGCGGGTCGATATTGCCCATATCAAGAGCAGTAACCTGGTAGTGCGCAGCCACCCGGATTTCGCCGGGGCGCTGGTGGTGGATGCGATCATCTACAACCGCGCCACCTTCTCCCAGCCCTTCCCGCTGCTGGAGCTGCGTTTTGCCGACCTGAACGGCAACCTGATTGCCAGCCGTCGCTTCAAACCCGCCGAATACCTCAGCGGTGAGCTGGCCGGCGTTAGCGAAATGCCATCGCAAACCCCGATCCATATCTCCTTGGATATCCTCGATCCGGGCAACAAAGCCGTGAATTACAGCCTGAGCTTCCATTCGCCCGAGTGAATCGGTTCACGCGTTGAAGTTTGACGGCAGGTTATTGACTTTCCCCTGCGTAACCAAACCGCTGGCGATAAAGAAATAACTGTTCAGATTTTATCCAATTCAGCCTTTATCCAGTCATCGAGAGCGGGTATCATGCCAACCCTTTTTCGAACTCTAATGATCCGGCCCCACAACAGGGAAGTCCTATGTCGGCGGTACGCATCGGCCCATACACATTGCAGAACGGCTTGATCCTCGCCCCGATGGCGGGCGTCACCGACCAGCCCTTTCGTCAGCTGTGCAAGCGTTTGGGCGCGGGTCTAGTAGTCTCGGAAATGGTCACCAGCGACATGAGCTTGTGGAACACCCGCAAATCGCGGATGCGCATGATCCACGAAGGTGATCCCGAGCCCCGCTCGGTACAGATCGCCGGTGGAGATGCACAGATGCTGGCGGATGCGGCCCGGGCCAACGTGGAGTTGGGGGCGCAGATCATCGACATCAACATGGGCTGCCCGGCCAAGAAGGTCTGTAACAAGGCCGCCGGTTCGGCCCTGTTGAAAGATGAGCAGTTGGTGGCCGAGATCCTGCAGGCCGTTGTCGCCGCAGTGGATGTGCCGGTTACCCTGAAGATCCGTACCGGTTGGGACCGGGACAACAAGAACGGCCTGACAGTGGCGAAGATCGCTGAACAGGCAGGCATTACAGCGCTGGCGGTGCATGGCCGTACCCGCGCCGACCTTTACACCGGTGAAGCCGAGTACGACACCATCGCTGCGATCAAGCAGGCGGTATCGATGCCGGTATTCGCCAATGGCGACATCGACTCCGCCGAGAAGGCAAGGCGCGTGCTGCACGCAACTGGTGCCGATGGCTTGTTGATTGGCCGGGCCGCCCAGGGGCGTCCATGGATTTTTCGTGAGATCGATCATTTTCTGCGTACCGGCGAAGTGTTGCCGGCACCGGGGCTGATCGAGGTGGAACGTATTCTGCTAGAGCATCTGGCCGCCCTGCACGCCTTCTATGGGGACGTGATGGGAGTACGCATTGCTCGCAAGCATGTCGGCTGGTATCTCGCAACCCTGCCGGGCGCCAGGGAGTTTCGCGCCCACTTCAATCGTTTGGATGATACGCAAGCACAGGTCGCCACCGTTCGA
The DNA here is from genome assembly GCF_019823005.1 of Pseudomonas sp. DR208. Lineage (NCBI taxonomy): Bacteria > Pseudomonadati > Pseudomonadota > Gammaproteobacteria > Pseudomonadales > Pseudomonadaceae > Pseudomonas > Pseudomonas sp. DR208. The sequence continues at coordinate 945,576 of NZ_CP081944.1, read as the reverse complement.
GAGTACTTCAGCGAGCGTGAAAAGAGCCTGGGGACAGGGGACGGAGAGGGGGTGGCCGCATGACGATGATGACCGAGACTTTAGTGAGTGGAACAACACCCGTGAGCGACAACGTCAATTTGAAACAGCACCTCAACACGCCGAGCGAAGAAGGCCAGACCCTTCGCGGGAGTGTCGAGAAGGCGCTGCACAATTATTTCGCCCACCTTGAGGGCGCTTCCGTCACGGACGTGTACAACCTGGTGCTCTCCGAAGTCGAGGCGCCCTTGCTCGAAAGCGTGATGAACTACGTCAAGGGCAACCAGACCAAAGCCAGTGAGCTGCTGGGCCTCAACCGTGGCACCTTGCGCAAAAAGCTCAAGCAATACGATTTGCTGTAAGCATTCAATCAAACCAGAAAGGCGCCCGCGTAAAACCGGTCGCCTTTTTTGCTGACTCCTTTGCTTTTGATGGAAATTGAAATGACCGACCAGACTACCCGCCTGCCGATCCGCCGCGCCTTGATCAGTGTCTCCGACAAGACCGGGATCCTCGAATTTGCCCAGGAGCTGGAAGCCCTGGGCGTGGAAATCCTCTCCACGGGCGGGACCTTCAAACTGCTGCAGGACAACGGCGTGGCCGCAGTGGAAGTGGCGGACTACACCGGCTTCGCAGAAATGATGGACGGTCGGGTCAAGACCCTGCACCCGAAAATCCACGGCGGTATCCTCGGCCGTCGTGGCACCGACGACGCGATCATGGCCGAGCACGGCATCAAGCCGATCGACCTGGTGGCCGTCAACCTCTACCCATTCGAAGCCACCATCAACAAGCCAGGCTGCGACCTGCCGACCGCCATCGAAAACATCGATATCGGCGGCCCGACCATGGTGCGTTCAGCGGCCAAGAACCACAAAGACGTGGCCATCGTGGTCAACGCCAGTGATTACGCCAACGTATTGGAAAGCCTGAAAGCCGGTGGCCTGACCTACGCCCAGCGTTTCGACCTGATGCTCAAGGCGTTCGAACACACCGCCGCCTACGACGGCATGATCGCCAACTACATGGGCACCGTGAACCAGGCCGCTGAAACCCTCAGCACAGAAGGCCGCAGCCAGTTCCCGCGCACCTTCAACAGCCAGTTCATCAAGGCCCAGGAAATGCGCTACGGCGAGAACCCGCACCAGAGCGCGGCGTTCTACGTGGAAGCCAAGCCTGCCGAAGTGGGCATTGCCACGGCGACCCAGTTGCAAGGCAAGGAGTTGTCCTACAACAACGTGGCCGACACCGACGCCGCGCTGGAATGCGTAAAGAGCTTCGTCAAGCCGGCCTGTGTGATCGTCAAGCACGCCAACCCATGCGGCGTGGCCGTGAGCCCGGACGCTGAAGGCGGTATCCGCCAGGCGTACGAACTGGCCTACGCCACCGATACCGAATCGGCCTTCGGCGGCATCATCGCCTTCAACCGCGAACTGGATGCCGAGACCGCTAAAGCGATCGTCGAGCGTCAGTTCGTTGAAGTGATCATCGCCCCAAGCGTCAGCGAAGAAGCCCGCGCCATCGTGGCAGCCAAAGCCAACGTGCGCCTGCTGGCCTGCGGCGAGTGGTCGGCCGAGCGTGCAGCGGCCTGGGACTACAAGCGCGTCAACGGTGGCTTGCTGGTACAGAGCCGCGACATCGGCATGATCGGCAGCGAAGACCTGAAAGTGGTGACCAAGCGCGCCCCGACCGAGCAGGAGATCAACGACCTGATCTTCGCCTGGAAGGTGGCCAAATACGTTAAATCCAACGCCATCGTCTACGCCAAGAACCGCCAGACCATCGGTGTCGGCGCCGGCCAGATGAGCCGTGTGAACTCGGCGCGTATCGCCGCGATCAAGGCCGAGCACGCCGGTTTGCAGGTGGTGGGTTCGGTGATGGCTTCCGATGCGTTCTTCCCGTTCCGTGACGGCCTGGACAACGCCGCGAAAGCCGGTGTAACCGCCGTGATCCAACCGGGTGGTTCGATGCGTGATGCCGAAGTGATCGCCGCCGCGGATGAAGCTGGCATCGCCATGGTCTTCACCGGCATGCGTCACTTCCGTCACTGATTCAACTCGATCGAAATGTGGGAGCGGGCTTGTGTGGCGATCGGGCTTGCCACATGAGTTCGGCTCCACATTGAAGCGCACCCTGAGCGCCTACAGAATTTGAGGTTTTTGACATGAATGTTTTGATCATTGGCAGCGGTGGCCGTGAACACGCCCTGGCCTGGAAAGTTGCCCAGGACCCGCGTGTCCAGAAAGTCTTCGTCGCGCCCGGCAACGCTGGCACCGCCATTGAAGCCAAGTGCGAAAACGTTGCCATCGACGTGCTGGCACTTGAGCAACTGGCGGACTTTGCCGAGAAAAATGTGTCCCTGACCATCGTCGGCCCGGAAGTGCCGCTGGTGGCCGGCGTTGTGGACCTGTTCCGCAGCCGTGGCCTGGACTGCTTCGGCCCCACCGCCGGTGCGGCCCAGTTGGAAGGTTCCAAAGCCTTCACCAAGGATTTCCTGGCCCGCCACAAGATCCCGACTGCCGACTACCAGAACTTCACCGAGATCGAGCCGGCCCTGGCTTACCTGCGCGAAAAAGGTGCGCCAATCGTGATCAAGGCCGATGGCCTCGCTGCTGGTAAAGGCGTGATCGTCGCCATGACCCTGCAGGAAGCCGAAGACGCCGTGCGCGATATGCTCGCTGGCAACGCTTTCGGTGACGCAGGTTCCCGCGTGGTCATCGAGGAGTTCCTCGACGGCGAAGAAGCCAGCTTCATCGTGATGGTCGACGGCAAGAACGTCTTGCCGATGGCCACCAGCCAGGACCACAAACGCGTCGGCGACGGCGACACCGGCCCGAACACCGGTGGCATGGGGGCCTACTCCCCTGCCCCGGTGGTCACGGCCGACGTGCACCAGCGTGTCATGGACCTGGTGATCTGGCCGACCGTGCGCGGCATGGCCGACGAAGGCAATGTGTACACCGGTTTCCTGTATGCCGGCCTGATGATCGACAAAGCCGGTAACCCCAAAGTCATCGAGTTCAACTGCCGCTTCGGCGACCCGGAAACCCAACCGGTGATGCTGCGCCTGCAATCGAGTCTGGTGCTGTTGGTCGAGGCGGCATTGGCCCAGGCCCTGGACAAGGTTGAAGCGCAGTGGGATCCACGTCCGAGCGTCGGCATCGTGCTGGCGGCCGGTGGCTACCCTGCCGACTACGCCAAGGGCGATGTAATTGAAGGCCTGGACGCGGCTGCTACGCTGGAAGGCAAGGTGTTCCATGCGGGCACCGCGCTCAAGGATGGCCAGGTCGTGACGGCCGGTGGCCGTGTGCTATGCGCCACCGCCATGGGCGCCAGCGTCGACGTCGCGCAGCAACAGGCGTACAAGCTGGCCGCGAAGATCGACTGGAAAGGCTGCTTCTACCGCAAGGACATCGGCTATCGCGCCATTGCGCGGGAACGTGGCGAGAACCAGTAAGCAGCTATCCGTTCGGCTAGGCAGGGGCCTCTGGCCCTTGCCGTATGCAGGCCTACCCGCGCATAGTTAACCGTGCATCAACCTACGAAGGGATTTCGCCGTGCGCTGGCTCAGGATCGCCATAGGTTTCACTGTCACTCTGCTGACACTGCTCTGCTTGTTCCCGGCCCAGGCCGCCGCGCAAGGCAGTGGCTGGGCAGTATTGCTTGATGAACAGGCCGACCTGCAACTGAGCGACATCCGTTCCTCGCGCTACACCAACCAATTCAGCCCCATCGAACTGGACCGCATTACCGCCGCGGAACCGGACGGTGCGTTGTGGGTACGTTTCAAGCTGCAACCCGGCAAGCACGAACAAGTGCTGCGGGTATTCGCCCCGGACCTGTCGCACCTGAGCCTCTACGTGTTGGACGGCGACACCCTGGTGGAACAACAGAGCACCGGCACACGCCAGCCCCAGGCTGAACGGCCGTTGCCCAGCAGTGACTTCATGCTGCCGATGCCCCAGAGCCAGAACCCCCTCGAGGTCTACCTGCGCCTGGTCTCGGAACACGAGCTGCGCCCCTACATCACCTTGGAACCGGCCGTGCTCGCCGCCGCCGACCAGACCCAGACGCTGATCTACGGCCTGCTGTTCGGCTGCCTGTTGATGCTGATCCTGCACAACCTCACGCGCTTTGCCTACCACCGCTCGCGCAGCAGCCTGTGGCTGGCGGCCTGCGAAGTGCTGCTGATGCTCAGCCTGGCGCTGCTACTCAACCTGGTGGGCCCATGGCTGCCGAACTGGCATGCGATCCAGACGCCCGGCGCCTACCTGGCGCTATTGCTCACCGCGCCGTGCGGGCTGATGTTTGCCTACCGGTTCTTCATGCCCCTGGGCCCGCACCCGCTGAACAAGCTGTTGATGGCGGACATCCTGTTCATCGTGCTGTGCGGCCTGCTGTTGTTGTTCGTCAACACCCTGCCGCTGAACATCATCACCTACGCCCTGGTGGCCCTGGCCGGCTTGAGCATGCTGTTTGTCTCGGCCTATCACTGGCAGAAAGGCTACCGCCCGGCACGCCTGTTCGTGGTGGCGATGGTGGTGTTCAACATCGGTACGCTGATCATCCTGCCAGCGTTGCTGGGCCTGACGATGGTCTCGCCCCAGGGCCTGATCGTCACGCTGCTGGCGTTTATCTGCCTGAGCGGCCTGCTGATGAGCCTGGCGTTGGGCGAACGCCAGCGTGCGATTGTCGAGGCGCGTTTCAGCCTCAGCCGCGACCTGGCGGCGAGCAATGCCGAAATCGCGGCCAAGGCCGAGTTCCTCGCCAAGATCAGCCACGAAATCCGCACCCCCATGAACGGTGTGCTGGGCATGACCGAACTGCTGTTGGGTACGCCGCTGTCGGTGAAACAGCGCGACTACGTGCAGACCATCCACAGCGCCGGCAACGAACTGCTTACGCTGATCAATGAAATCCTCGATATCTCCAAGCTCGAATCCGGCCAGATCGAACTGGACGATGTGCAATTCGACCTCAATGCGCTGATCGAAGACTGCCTGAGTATCTTCCGCGCCAAGGCCGAGCAGCAGAATGTCGAACTGATCAGCTTTATCCAGCCCCAGGTGCCCCGCGTGATCAGCGGCGACCCGACGCGCCTGCGCCAGGCCATGTTGAGCCTGCTGGAAAACGCCCTGCAAAAGACCGACGAAGGCGAAGTGTTGATCGTGGTGGCCCTGGACGACCGCAGCACCAAGCCACGCCTGCGCATTGCCGTGCAGGACAGCGGCCTGCCCATGGAAGCCTCAGAGCGCGACGCCCTGCTGCACAGTGAGCTGCACAGCAAGAATTTCTTCTCGGCCACCCGGCTGAATGGCCACCTGGGCCTGGTCATCGCCCGCCAGTTGATCCTGTTGATGAACGGCGAGTTCGGCATCAAGAGCGGCAGCCACCAGGGCAGCACCCTGTGGCTGACCCTGCCGCTGGACCCGGAGCGCCTGGAACACCCGACCTCCGACCTCGACGGCCCGCTCAAAGGCGCGCGCGTGCTAGTGGTGGACGACAACGACACCTGCCGCAAAGTGCTGGTGCAACAATGTTCCGCCTGGGGCCTCAACGTCAGCGCCGTGCCCTCGGGCAAGGAAGCCCTGGCGTTGCTGCGCACCAAGGCGCACCTGCGCGACTACTTCGACGTGGTGCTGCTGGACCAGAACATGCCCGGCATGACCGGCATGCAACTGGCGGCGAAGATCAAGGAAGACCCGAGCCTGAACCACGACATCCTGCTGATCATGCTTACCGGCATCAGCAACGCGCCGAGCAAGATCATTGCGCGCAATTGCGGGATCAAGCGCATCCTCGCCAAACCGGTGGCCGGCTATACGCTCAAGACCACCCTGGCCGACGAACTGACCCAGCGCAGCAAAGGCAACGTGCCGCCACGTCCGGTCCTCAGCACTCCGGCCGCCATCACCGTGCCGGCGGATTTCCGCATCCTGGTAGCCGAAGACAACAGCATCTCCACCAAGGTGATCCGCGGCATGCTCGGCAAGCTCAACCTCGACCCGGACACCGCCAGCAACGGCGAGGAAGCGCTGGAGGCGATGAAGGCCCAGCGTTATGACCTGGTGTTGATGGACTGTGAAATGCCGATCCTCGATGGTTTCTCGGCGACCCAGCAACTGCGCGCGTGGGAAGTCAGCCACCAGCGCATCCGCACGCCGGTGGTGGCGTTGACCGCGCACATTCTGTCGGAGCACAAGGAACGTGCGCGCCAGGCCGGGATGGATGGGCATATGGCCAAGCCGGTGGAGTTGTCACAGTTGCGCGAGCTGGTGGAATTCTGGGTCGCCCAGCGGCAACAGCGCCCAGAACACGCACCTTCCTGAACTTGAAATGCAGTCAAATGTAGGAGGGGCAAGTCGAATCGTCGCACCGCCCCTCCCGCCTTTGATCTCTTTCGCCTGATAGACTCTCCACACTTTCCTCCTGCGAGCCGCCCCCCATGCTCCACGTGTTATTCAGCGTCTACCTGAAAATGCTGGTGCTCTACAGCCCGTTCTTCGTGCTGTCCTGCTTTATCAGCCTGACTCGTGGTTATTCCAGCAAAGAGCGGCGGCGCCTGGCGTGGAAGGTGGCGCTGGCGACCCTGGTCTCGAGCGTGTTGCTCTACCTGTTCGGCCGGGTGATTTTCAGTGTGTTCGGCATCACCGTCGACGCCTTCCGCATCGGCGCCGGCAGTGTGCTGTTCATTTCCGCCCTGGGCATGGCCCAGGGCAAGTCGGCCGTACAGACCGACAACGTGCAGCAGGATGTGACCATCGTGCCGCTGACCATCCCCCTCACGGTCGGCCCCGGCACCATCGGTGCGCTGCTGGTGATGGGCGTCAGCCAACCGCACTGGGATGACAAGCTCACCGCTATCCTCAGCATCGCCCTGGCCAGCCTCACGGTGGGCGTGGTGCTGTACCTGTCCAACCGTATCGAACGCATCCTCGGTGACCAGGGCTTGCAGATTGTCAGTCGGTTGATGGGATTGTTCGTGTGTGCCCTGGCCGCACAAATCATCTTTACCGGCGTGCGCGGCTACCTGGTGCCCTAGATCCGGTATTTGGCAATTGCCAGTTGTACCTTGTCCCCCGCGCTCTCGCGCATCAGTTGGATCGTCTTTTCATTGATCACCGAGGTATTGAGCACCAGGCACGTCTGCCCGCTGAAGGCCTCGAACGAGGAGCTGTCCCACTCCAGGAAGGGCAGCCCTGTCTGTTTGCTCACGCCGTGAGTGCTGTAGGTCACCAGCACCATCGTCAATTCGCCATCGATTTCGGCACAAGAGGCCAGGCCGAAATCACCGCCCTGGTGCACCGAGCTGTTGCGTTTGAACAATTCAAAAGACGCCGGCGTCTGCTTCAACGCCTCCAATGCATCGGCCGCCAGTTTCGGCAGCATGCCCAGCAGCGGTGCGGACAAGGACGTGGAAGCCAACAGCGTGGCAATAAGATTCAGCGCCGCCAGCTGCACGGTCAGCCCCTTGCCCGAACGTGAGACCCGCTCGAAGCTGCTGCGCACCGGGAGCCATCCCAGGCTGACCATCACCTTGATGAATTCGTCGTACCAGTCCTCGGTACCGCGGTGTATTTTCAATACATCGCTGACGTAACTGCTGGCCAGTAAATAACTCTTACGGACATATTCTCGCTTCAGACCCGACAGGCCTTCGGCAAACGAAATCACGCCGTTGTTGACCACGGCTGCGTTGAAGTCATCTTCGGTGTCCAGCGGTACAGCTGCGTGCTTGCCTGACGCGCCCGGTAATGTGTAGGCGGCAATCAACTTGCGCCTTTTTGTAGTGTTGATCCGTCTGTGATGTCGCTCCATTTTGATTCTCCACAAGCACCCCAACGTGGGGCTTGTGTCCACCCTAGTTCACCGGCCGATGGGCTTTCCAGGCGATAAACATCCCTTGGCGCAACGCGTTAAACCGTAACGCCCAGCAATAATGCGGCATGACCGGCTTGCCTCCATATTTCGTTGTAAAAAAAAGAAAAAACGCCGAATAACGCCAGAAAAATCCCTGGGCTATTCGGCGCTTTCAGGCAACCGACAGACCGTTTTCAGGAAGCGGGTTTTTCACCGTACCAGCGAGGTGTGTAGACCCATTCGCCACCACCGGCACGGGGAAATGTGCAGGTGGTAGACGAGCCGATCAACACCATGGTGCGCATGTCCACTTGATCCGGCGTCAGTTGCCCCAGCGTGGTGACACGCAGGGTCTGCCCCGGGCGACCGATATCGCGGCCCAGCACCACCGGCGTTTGCGGCGTGCGATGCAGGGCGATGATTTCCAGGGCACGCCCCAGTTGCCACGGCCGCGCACGCGAGATCGGGTTGTAGAACGCCAAGGCCAGGTCGGCCTGGGACGCGAGGTCCAGGCGTTTTTCGATGATCGACCAGGGTTTGAGGTTATCCGACAGCGACATCACGCAGAAGTCATGGCCCAGCGGTGCGCCCGCCTGGGCGGCAGTGGCCAGGCTGGCCGAGACCCCGGGCAGGATTTCCAGGTCGACCTGATGCCAGGCCGGATCGCTGGATTCGTGCAGCGCCTCGATCACCGCAGCCGCCATAGCGAACACACCCGGGTCACCGGAGGACACCACCACCACCGAGCGACCTTGGGCCGCCAGCTCGAAGGCGTGGCGGGCCCGCTGCATTTCTTCGCGGTTATCGGTGCAGTGTTGCACTTGATCATCGCGGAACGGGCCGGCCATGCGCACATAGGTTTCGTAACCCAGCACATCGGTGCAACGCGCCAACTCAGCCTTCACCGCAGGCACCATCAACTCGGCGGCACCGGGGCCGAGGCCGATCACGGCAAGGCGGCCACGAACACGACCGATCTGCGACAACTCCAGCGGCTGTTCAGCCACGCTGACCACGATATCGGCATCCTGGCAAACGCTGGTAAAACGCAACGGCACACCCAGCGCCAACGCCGCCTCATGCAGCGACGCTTCGGCCATCTGCGTTTCGCTGGCCAGCAGGCACGCCAGGGATTGCACGGCCAGACCCGCTTCATGCAACGCCGTGCGTACACGCTCGGCCAATTGCGCGCCGGGTTTGCAGGTCACACTGACGGTCTTCGGGTAGATCAGCAATTCATTGGCGGTGGGTTGGCGCTCGGCACTGCCGACATGAATCGCCAGGCGCGCTTGTGGGTCCTGCGGCAAGTTGGCCTGGTCCAGCCAAGGCGCTGCGCCTTCGATGCGCACGTTTTCACCGGCCAGCAAGTCGGACACGAAACGCTTGCCCAACTCCAGGTCGGCCAGTTCATAGCCCTGCGGCGGGTTGAGCAGGCAGGTGCCAAAACGCAGTTCGCCACTGGTGGTGATCGCAGCGGCCACATTCAACGCGGCAGCAATTTCGCGCGCCATGACGTTTACACCGCCAAGGCCCCCCAGCAACGGCACTACGGCGCTGCCGTCTTCAGCCACGGCCAGCACGGCCGGCTCTTCGCCTTTTTCCAGCAGCAGCGGCGCCAGGGTGCGGATCACGATACCGGCCGCGCACAGCGCAATCAGCGGCGTGCCTTGCTGGTACAACTGGCGCAGGGTCGTGCCGAACTCGCTGTAGGCCTGGTCAGCACCTTCAACGCGTCCAGCAAGACCGTAGATCAGCGCCTCGGGATAAACCTGTTGGATCCTGCGCGCAGTGGCCAGGCTGCCCTGGCCCAGAATGACAATCGCCGGGTTCATCAACCTTGCCACCTTTCACCCGGCACGATGATCAGCGAGAAATAGGGCGAAGACGCCGGGTCGACCTGATCCAGCGGCACGATCTTCTGGTTGGCCATGGTGGCGCGCTCCACATAGAGGGCACGCTCGGCCAGGCCGAGTTCTTCGAGCACCAGGCGCACTTTCGGGAAGTTGCGCCCCAGCTTCATGATCACCGCCGCGTCGGCGTCGGCCAGGCGGCGCTTCAGGTCTTCATGGGGCAACACGCCCGAAAGCACCGACAGGCTCTGGTTGCGATACACCAGCGGCGCCCCCAACACCGAGGCGCCGCCGAGCATCGAGCACACGCCGGGGATGACTTGCGCTTCGTAGCGTTCGGCAAGTCGGTCATGCAGATACATGTAGGAACCGTAGAAGAACGGGTCGCCTTCGCAGATCACCGCCACATCGCGACCGGCATCCAGGTGCGCGGCAACGTCGACACTGGCAGCGTCGTAGAAATCGCTGATCACCTGCTCATAGGACATCGGCGCCGGCAGTACCTCGGTGGTCACCGGGTACACCAGCGGCATCAAGGTCTGTTGCGGCACCAGGTGATCTTCGATGATGCCGAAGGCATTGCCCTTCTTGCCCTTGGCCACGAAGTACGCCACCACCGGCGATTCGCGCAGCAGGCGCAGGGCCTTGAGGGTGATCAGTTCCGGGTCGCCGGGGCCTACGCCCAGGCCGATCAAACGTCCGCGTGCCGGCATTATTCGACCTCCGTGGCCAGGGCATTCACCGCAGCGGCGGCCATCGCACTGCCGCCCAGGCGGCCCTGCATGATCACGAACGGCACGCCACGGCTGTCCGCCGCCAGCATCGCCTTGGATTCGGCGGCGCCGACAAACCCGACCGGGAAGCCAAGGATCAAGGCAGGTTTAGGCGCACCGGCATCGAGCATTTCCAGCAGGTAGAACAACGCGGTCGGCGCATTGCCGATCACTACTACGCTGCCTTCCAGATGCGGGCGCCACAGCTCCAGCGCGGCGGCGGAACGGGTGTTGCCCAGTTCACGCGCCAGCTCCGGCACGCTGTCGTCGCGCAGGGTGCAGATCACCGGGTTATTGGCCGGCAGGCGCGCACGGGTCACACCCTCGGAGACCATCCGCGCATCACACAGGATCGGCGCGCCAGCGGCCAACGCATCGCGCCCGGCCTTGCCCGCGCCTTCGGAAAACTGCAGGCCGTCGATGGCCTCGACCATGCCGCACGCATGAATCACCCGCACCGCGAGTTTCTCCAGGTCGGCCGGAATGCGCTCCAACCTGGCTTCCGCGCGAATAATGGCGAAGGAGTTGCGATAGATCTCCTGACCGTCGCGGATGTAATCAATCATCGGTGTTGCTCCGTGGACGAGCGCGCAACAGGGCGCCCGCCGCTTCAATGGAAAGGGTGCGCGCGTGCAGCCGGCCGAAACCGGGCTGGGCTGCCTCGCGGAAATAGAGGTCGTAGTGGCCGGGGCTCACCGCCAGCAAGGTGACCGGCGCGACATGCGCGGCGGCACAGGAACGGGGGCAGCCGGACAGGTGCACGTCATGGCCGGGGTTCAGCGCAGCCAGTTGCACGGCGTCAGCCTTGGTGTCGGCCAGGGCCTTGCCGCAACCGCTGGAACCCGTGCAGGCGGTCATGCGCGCCAGGGGTTGGTCGATGGAGCAAAGGAAGCCCAGTTGCGCCAGGCGCTCGGTCACGGCGTGCGGTTTTTCGATGTTGGGCAACAGCACGCCTTGCCAAGGGGTGAAGCGCAAGGTGCCGTCGCCGTACTCACTGGCCAGGTGTGCGGCGCCTTTGAGCATCGTCGCGTCCAGGCGCCCCAAGGGTGCGATGACGGCGACGTAGAACTGATTCCTTTGAACCTGTGGATAAGTGCCGAGGTGCAGCAAAGCCCCGCTGGGCGGGCGTTTGAAGCCTTCAGCCGACAGCAATGGCAGGCGCAGATGCCCCAGCAAGTTATCCACAGCCAAATGCCGCATGCGGGTTTGTTCCGGGCCGGCCAGTTCGAGGAACGCCTCCAGCACGGCCACCACCAGCGCATGACCCTGCTCGAGCGGCACGGCGGCCAGCGGCGCATCCAGCCCCGGGCAACCGGCCAGGCCAAAGGCGAGGAGCGTCTGGCCATTGCGGATAAAGGCCGACAGCCACAGGTCGTGGTGATGTTCGAGCATCGCCAGGGCTTCGCCGCCATCCAGTTGTACGGCGAACTTGGCCGACAGTTCATGGAAACGGGGATGGTTTTGCAGGGTGGCGAGCATCTGCTCAGCCAACGGGCGGGTGTCGAACAGCATCTGCGGGTCGATCCCGGCGCTGGGGCTGAGCATCAGGTTGCGTACATCGTCGCCGGCGGCGTTGTCGGGACCCAGGCCTGCGGCCAGTAGCAGGGCGATCAATGCCTGCTCTTGGGCACCGATCCCGCGAATCTGCAGGTTGGCCCGGTTGGTCGCCTCAATCACCCCGCCCGCATGGGCCTGGGCCGCGTCCGCCACGGCATGGGCTTGTGTAGCGCTGATCGAACCACCGGCCAACTTGATCCGGCAAATGCCGCCGTCCAACGCCTGGACAATGCGCAGCAACCCCGGACAAGCCGAGGGGCGCAAGGTATTCACAGCGGGCGTTGGGTTCACGGGGCTACCGGTTGGTGGGTAAAGGCGCGGTATTATGCCTGCTTTGTCCGGCGGCATGAAAAGCCTGCCCGTCGGATGTCGTTCAAGGAATTCATATGTCGCCCTGGCTGACGGTTGTAGGCATCGGAGAAGACGGCTTCAAGGGACTGGGCAGGAACGCCCGGCATGCCCTGTTGCACGCCACGCGGATTATAGGCGGCCAGCGCCAGTTGGACCTGTTGCCGGTGTGTATCCGTGGCGAGCGTCAGGTGTGGCCGAGCCCGTTTTCCCTGGAACCGGTGCTGGCGCGGCGCGGCGAGCCGGTGTGCGTGCTCGCCAGCGGCGATCCGATGTTCTATGGCGTGGGGGCCAGCCTGGCACGGCAAGTGCCCGCTGAAGAGTTGCTGATTTTACCGGCGCCCTCGTCGGTGTCCCTGGCGGCGGCGCGGTTGGGCTGGCCGTTGCAGGACGTGGTGACGTTGTCCGTGGTGGCCCGACCGTTGGCCGCGATCAACGCGCACCTGGCCAGTGGCGTGCGCTTGTTGGTGCTGAGCAATGACGGTCGCAGTCCTGGCTTGATTGCCTCGTTATTGGCGCAGTCCGGTTTCGGCCAGAGCCGGTTGAGCGTGTTCGAGCACTTGGGCGGCCCGGATGAGCGGCGTGTGGAAGGTATGGCGGATGAGTGGCAGCACGCCTGCGTCGCCGATTTGAATCTGCTCGCCATCGACTGCGTCGCCTCTGGGGCAACACCGCGCCTGTCGCGCCTGGCAGGCCTGCCCGACTCAGCCTTCAAGCACGACGGCCAACTGACCAAGCGCGATGTGCGCGCCATGACCCTCGCCCGCCTGGCCCCCATGCCCGGTGAGTTGCTGTGGGACGTGGGCGCGGGCAGCGGTTCCATCGGTATCGAGTGGATGCGTACGCACCCGAGCTGCCGCGCGTTGGCGATTGAAGCCGATGAAGGTCGCCAAGGCCTGATCGAACACAACCGCGACGCCCTTGGCGTGCCCGGGCTGCAACTGGTTCGCGGCAAGGCGCCCGAGGCGTTGAGCGGCCTGGAAGCCCCGGACGCCATCTTCATCGGCGGCGGCGTCACCCGCAACGGCGTGCTCGATACCTGCTGGCAACACCTGCGCCCCGGTGGTCGGCTGGTGGCCAATGCCGTGACCCTGCAAAGCGAAATGACCCTGATGAACTGGCGTGCCCAGCATGGCGGCGAACTGACGCGCATCCACGTGGCGCAGGCGCAGCCGTTGGGGGAATTCGATACGTGGCGCCAGGCGTTGCCGATTACCTTGCTGGAAGTGGTCAAGCCGCTATGAAACGCATCCTGCTGTTGGGTGGCGTGACTGAAGCGCTGGCCATTGCTCGTACGCTGGGCCCGGAACCTATCTACAGCCTGGCCGGGGTTGGGCGCGTTCCCACCGACCTGACCTGCCAGGTGCGGGTCGGTGGTTATGGTGGTGCCGAGGGCTTGGCGCGATTTGTTCGGGATGAAGGGATTGGGCTGATTGTCGACGCGACCCATCCATATGCCGCGCAGATCAGCCGCAATGCCGCCGAAGCCGCGCGCGCGTGCGGCGTGCCTTGCTGGGCATTGCGCCGACCGGCGTGGCAGCCGCAAACGGGGGATGACTGGCGTGAGGTCAGTGATTGGGCTTCGTTGATTGAAGCGTTGAAGCCCTTCAAACGCCCGCTGTTCACCTTGGGCCGCGAGCCGTTGCAGCATCTGGATGAAATCCCGCCGGAGCAGTTCTGGACGCTGCGCGCGCTGGATGTGTATCCGGGGAATGCGCGGTGTGAAGTGATTGGCGCGCGCGGGCCGTTTTTGATTGCGGATGAGCGTGCGTTGTTCGAGCGGCGCGGCATTGATGTACTGATCAGCAAGAACAGCGGGAGCACGGCAACGGAGCCGAAGTTGGAGGTGGCACGGGAGCGTGGGGTGCCGGTGCTGGTGTTGAAGCGGCCGGTGTTGGCGATGGTAGATCGAGAATTCACTACTGTGCCTGCGGTACTACAGGCAATTGCCACTCTCTAAACACCATCGATTCAGTGTGGGAGGGGGCTTGCCCCGATTACGGTGTATCAGTCTAAACATCTGTGACGGGTCCATCGCCATCGGGGGCAAGCCCCCTCCCACATTTAGAACGGCATCATCATGCAGCGCTTTTCGTTTGCCCGGCAGCATCGTGTACACGCTCCGCAAGCAACTGCGCCAGCTCAATCAACTGCGCGACGCCGAGCAATGCTTCGCGTGGTGCGCCTTCCAGGTTGAAGGCAATGTCACAACTCAGCGCATTGGCTGAGGCCAGGGTTTCGCTGAGGTTGACCAAAAGGTCTTCACTGCTGATTCCATCGGACACGGTGAAAAGCCGGACGGGTCCATCCCTGAGGGCTCGCCATTACTGACAAGATCTGTAAGCCACCCTCAACTCGACCTGCCGAAGAGACGATTAGCGAACACATGATCGCAAATTCCGAGTTTGCGGACGCACTCAGCGTTGAAGCCGAAGCCCTGAAATCGGATGAACCTGAAGTAGCAGCGCGATTAAACCAATGGCTGGAAAAGGCCCAATACCTCCCTGACAGAAAGACAGGATTCACTCGTTTCGACGCCGCTGACTATCTCCTAACGCAAAAAGATATGGATGCTTTCCTCGAAGCCTGCATCGAAGAGGACCCAGGCGATGGTTCTTTGATCAAAATAGGGAGAGACGACATTGCTCGCGCAACCCGCAGGCTCAACACCAAGCGATAGCCGAACACTGGAAAAATGTGGGAGGGGGCTTGCCCCCGATGGCGCTGTGTCAGCCACTGGTTTGTTGGCTGGGCTGGCGCTAGCGGTGGCAAGTGAATCGTTGCACCAGCCCTCCCACATTTGAACTGTGCAGCTTTGAAGATCGGCATCCACTCGATTAACCGTCTATCCTCAAACCCGTCACTGCGACACCAAACCACACCGCCCCTTTTTACTTATCCCTACCGATCAGGCTAAATACCCGCCTGATCGTTTAACCCTACGGATTGTCCGCCATGGCCCGTCAACGCTTTGCAATTGCCTGGATCGCCTGCCTTGCAGTGCTGTTCAACGCCTTTGCCATGCCGATGGCCAGCGCAATGCAACAGTCCAGCGACCCGGTCCGGCAATTGTTGTGGGGCAGTTTCTGCTCGTCCAACGGTGCAAGCCTCAAGACCATCGCCCTGGGCAAGCTGGAGATCCCGGCGCCGCAGCAGGACGATCATTCCACCATGCAGCATTGCTGGTGTTGCTCGGGCTCGGCACCGTTGGTGGCGTTGCCGGGGCATGTGCCGCAGTTGTATCTCACCCAATTCAATACTTCACAGCGCTTGCCGCCGCCCCGGCTGCACAGCCCGCCCCCGCGTCAGCAATGGCCAAGCCTCAACCCCCGTGCCTCTCCAACGGCTTGATCTTCTTCGCAAGTGAACTGCGTTTAGAACCGTTCTGGAGAACTGCCATGCTCAAATCTTCCCTGCTTCTGGCTGCGTTGTTGCTGCCGGTGTTCAGTGCTGCCAATGCCGATGACTACAAGGCCGGCGACCTGCTGGTCAGCGATCCCTGGTCCCAGGAATTGCCACCGAATGCGCCAACCGTCGCGGCGTACTTTGTGATTCACAACACCGGAGAAAGCCCGGACCGCCTGCTCAGTGTCGACACCCCCGTGGCGGACAAGGCCGAGTTGCATGAGCATGTAATGCAGGGCGACCTGATGAAGATGCAGCAGGTGCCCAGCGTCGCCGTACCGGCCAAGGGCGAGCTGACCTTCGCGCCCATGGCGTATCACGTGATGCTGCTGGGCCTCAAGGACCGCAGCCTGCTGGCCGACGGCAAGCAATTCCCGCTGACCCTCACCTTCGAAAAAGCCGGCAAGGTCGAGGTAGAAGTGTCGGTGCAGAAAGTGCCGCCGATGACCACCCACGAGCACAAGCACGCCCAATAGGCTGACACTCGATGGGCGCCCCTCGCGCCAGGTTGTCTCCACATTCGCGTATGAAGCGCGGCAGTTGGATCAGCCTGTTCGCCATGCTGATGATCTTTATCGGTCCGCTGATTTCCCAAGCGATGCCGATGGACCATCACGCCGGTATGTCGATGGACATGCCAATGGACCACGGCGCCTCCCATCACCCCAAGGCGCCTGACGAACACCACGCCCTCTGGTCCAAGTGCGGCTATTGCGACCTGCTCTATAGCTGCCCCGCCCTGCCCGGCGGCGTTTCAATCTTCACCCTGAGCAGCCCGCCGCCCGCCAGCGCCCTCACCCCCGCCACACGCCTGGGCCATGCCCGGCAGAGCATCTTCCCCGGCGCCCGCAGCCGCGCGCCGCCCATCGCTTCGTAAGCACTTAACACCGTTACTTCACACCGGCCGACTTTAGACAGACAGCCGCAGGCTGCTGGCCGTGTTGTTTACGATTGCTAGATGGAATGTGTCATGTCCAGGTTTCCTGCTGACTCCCGTATGGGATATACCCCTGTGCTCGCTGCCCTGTGCGGCGCGCTGCTTGCCCCTCACGCTCAGGCCGATGACCACGCCGAACATGAGCTGACGCCCACCGTGATCACGGCGATCGCCCCCAGCTCACCGCTGACCGTTATCACCAACCCCAAAGACCCACGCCAACCGGTGCCCGCCAGCGATGGCGGCGACTACCTCAAGACCATCCCCGGCTTCGCCCTGGTGCGCAATGGCGGCACCAATGGCGACCCGGTGCTGCGCGGGATGTTCGGCTCACGCCTGAACATCCTCACCAACGGCAGCATGATGCTCGGCGCCTGCCCCGGCCGTATGGACGCCCCCACCTCGTACATCTCGCCCGAGACCTACGACAAGCTCACCGTGATCAAAGGCCCGCAAACCGTGCTCTGGGGCCCGGGCGCATCGGCCGGCACCATTCTGTTCGAGCGCGAGCCGGAGCAGTTCGGCGAACTCGGCACACGTCTCAACGCCAGCGTGCTGGCCGGTTCCAACGGGCGCTTCGACAAGGTCATCGACGCTGCTGCCGGCGGGCCGCTGGGCTACGTGCGGGTGATCGGCAACCAGGCCCACGCCGATGACTACAAGGACGGCAACAACGACACCGTCGCCTCGCGCTATGACAAATGGAATGGCGATGTGGCGGTCGGCTTCACCCCCGACGCCGACACCCTGCTGGAACTCACCGCCGGCCGTGGCGATGGCGAGGCGCGTTATGCCGGGCGCGGTATGGACGGTTCGCAGTTCCTGCGCGAGAGCCTGGGGCTGCGCTTTGAAAAGTCCAATATCGGCGAGGTGCTGGATAAGGTCGAGGCCCAGGTCTATTACAACTACGCCGACCACGTGATGGACAACTACAGCCTGCGCACGCCATCCGGCACCGGCATGATGGCGGGGCCCATGGCGTCCAACGTCGACCGGCGCACCCTCGGCGCACGTATCAAGGCCACCTGGCGCTGGGCCGATGTGCAACTGATCGGCGGCCTGGACGCGCAGACCAACGAACACCGCCAGCGCAGCAGCATGGGCATCGACACCTACAAGGACTTGCCCCGGGTCAAGGACGCCAACTTCCACAACTACGGCGTATTCGGCGAACTGACCTGGTACGCCGCCGACCGCGATCGCCTGATCACCGGTGCGCGGCTGGACCGCGCTTCGGCCAAGGATTTGCGCCAGACCAGCGGCTCGGGGATGATGACCCGCCCCAACCCGACCGCCGACGACACCCGCGCCGACACCCTGCCCTCGGGCTTCGTGCGTTATGAACACGACCTGGCCGACAGCCCCACCACCCTCTACGCCGGCCTGGGCCACTCGGAGCGCTTCCCGGATTACTGGGAGCTGTTTTCCCCCAACACCGGCGCGGTCGGTTCGGTGAATGCCTTCGACGGCGTGAAGCCGGAGAAAACCACCCAGCTCGACTTCGGCGCGCAGTACAAAGCCGACGATCTGGAAGCCTGGGCCTCGGGGTACATCGGCCGGGTGCAGGACTTCATCCTGTTCGACTACAGGCCCGGGATGATGGGCACCACCTCCCAGGCGCGCAACGTCGACGCCCGCATCATGGGCGGCGAACTGGGCGCGGCCTACAATCTGACGCGCAACTGGAAAGCCGACGCCACCCTCGCCTACGCCTGGGGCAAGAACAGCAGCGACGGCAAGGCGCTGCCGCAAATGCCACCGCTGGATGCACGCCTGGGCCTGACCTACAGCGAAGACGACTGGAGCGCCGGTGCGTTGTGGCGTGTGGTCGCGGCGCAGAACCGCATCGACCAGAACAAAGGCAATGTGGTCGGCAAGGACTACGACAAGAGCGGCGGCTTTGGCGTGTTCTCGCTGAACGCGGCGTACCGCATCAACAAGCACTTCAAGGTCAGCACCGGCGTCGACAACCTGTTCGGCAAGGCCTATGCCGAACACCTGAACCTGGCCGGCAACGCCGGGTTCGGCTACCCGGCGAGTGACCCGCAAGCCATCAAGGAGCCAGGCCGAACACTCTGGACCAAAGTCGACATGAGCTTCTAAGAGCATCGCGGGCAAGCGCCCTCCCACACTTTTGATGTTGTGAACACCATCAAATGTGGGAGGGGGCTTGCCCCCGATGACGGCCGACCAGACACAAAAAACTCAAAGCCTTGCGGAGCCCAATGATGAGCACTCAAAAAATATCCTTCTACAACCTGGCCTGGCGCTGGCACTTCTACGCCGGGCTCTTCGTCGCCCCTTTCATGGTGCTGCTGGCCCTGACCGGCATCATCTACCTGTTCAAACCCCAGCTCGACCCGCTGATGTACGGCGACCTGCTCAAGGTGCAGAGCGCCGCGCACGCCCTGAGCGCCGACGAGCAACTGCAACGCGCCCAGGCGGCCTACCCCAAGGCCGCGATCAGCAAATACCTGCCCCCCGCCGACGCCACCAGCAGCGCGCAATTCGTGACGCATCAGGACGGCCGCGAAGTGACGGTCTTTGTCGACCCCTATCGCGGCACGGTCCTCGGCGAGCAGGATGCCAAATACAACCTGCAAGCCATCGCCCGCGCGCTGCATGGCGAGCTGATGATCGGCACGGTCGGCGACCGTCTTGTAGAACTCGCCGCCGGTTGGGGCGTTATGCTGGTGGTGTCGGGCCTGTACCTGTGGTGGCCGCGCGGCAAGTCATCAGCCGGTGTTCTATGGCCACGCTTCACCACCCGTGGCCGGGTGTTCTGGCGCGACCTGCATGCGGTCACCGGTTTCTGGGGCGCCTCGCTGTTGCTGGTGATGCTGCTCAGCGGCATGACCTGGACCGGCTTCTGGGGCAAGCAGTACGCCGAGCTGTGGAATCGCTTTCCAGCGGCGATGTGGAACAACGTGCCGCAGTCCGACCAGCAGGCGCGCAGCCTCAATACCGCCAGCCAACAGACCGTGCCCTGGGCCATGGAGAACACGCCGATACCGATGTCCGGCGACCACGCCGAGCATATGAACCACGGCGCCATGCACGCCGCTCCCGCTGCACCCAAAGTGCGCCTGCAACAGGTGGTCGACCTGGCCAACGCACGCCACGTCGAGCCCGGCTACAGCATCACCTTCCCCACCACCGCCGAAGGTGTGTTCACCGTCGCAGTGTTCGCCAACGACCCACGCAACGACGCTACCCTGCACGTCGACCAGTACACAGGCAAGGTCCTCGCCGATGTGCGCTGGGAGCATTACAACCTGGTGGCGCGCGCCACCGAGACCGGCGTGATGCTGCACGAAGGCAAGATGTTCGGCTGGGTCAATCAGCTGATCGTGCTGCTGATCTGCCTGATGATCCTGCTGAGCGCGGTCAGCGGCGTGGTGATCTGGTGGAAACGTCGTCCGGTGGGCGGGCTGGGCGTGCCGCCGCTGCGCCACTACCTGCCGAAATGGAAAACCGCGATGGTGATCATGTTCGGGCTGGCGATCATTTTCCCGCTGGTGGGTGCGTCGTTGATCGTGGTGTGGGTGCTGGACCGACTGGTGTTGGCGCGGCTGTTCGCACAACGTGAATCTGCCTCAGGTTCGACATGAAGTCGGCGAGATGCCCTACATAGAGGCGTTATGTAGTCTTACGCGGGCTTTCGCCCACGCCGCATAAAGTGTTAACTTATAACACTTTCTGCTTACTCCAGCTCGCCGCGCCCAGCGGCGAGCACTGCCTTCAAGAAGATTTTTTCGTCCGATGAACAAGTACCTCGCGTCCGGCCTGTGCCTGCTCGCCCTGCATACCAGCGCCCAGGCCCTGACTCTGCCCGCCAGCCCCGTCACTGCACCTGCCGTGGACGATGACCACGTCGACCTCAAGACCCCGACCACCGCCGGCTCGCGCCTGAACCTCAGCGCCCTGCAAACCCCCGGCAGCGTCGAGAGCCAGACCGGCGTGCAGATCCGCGAACGCGGCGACGCCAGTGTGCAGGACGCGATTTCCCGCGCCACCGGCATCAGCCGCACCGGCACGCCGGGCGACGGCGGCACCTCGTTGTCGGCCCGGGGTTTTACCGGCCAGGGCTCGGTGATGCAGTTGTATGACGGCAACCGCATGTACATGGGCATGGGCACCTCGACCTTCCCGGTGGACACCTGGTCGGTGGAGCGCGTCGACGTACTGCGCGGCCCGGCCTCGGTGCTGTACGGCGAAGGCGCCACCGGTGCGGTGATCAACACCGTGCCGAAAAAGCCTTTCGAGGGCGAGATCGAAAACCACATCCGCCTCGGCTACGGCTCGTATGATCGCCAGCAACAAGCCGTGGACAGCGGCGGCTCGCTGACCGACACCCTGAGCTACCGTCTGAACCTCAATCGCCTGCGCAGCAACGGCTTTATCGACCGCGGCGACTCCAGCAGCGACTTCGTCAGCGGTGCCCTGCGCTGGCAGGCGGCAGACAACCTGAGCTTCACTTTCGCCAGCGACTACGGCGACCAGCGCCCGCAGAACTACTTCGGCACGCCGCTGATCAACGGCCAGTTGCACAAGGGCCTGCGCGACAAGAACTACAACGTCAGCAACGACACCCAGCACTACAACGACCAGTGGACACGCCTGACCAGCGAGTGGCAGATCAACGACAGCGTCAGCGCCACCAACGAGCTGTATTACCTGAAAAACCAGCGTCGCTGGCAGAACGCGGAGAACTACAACTTCATCGGCGGCCAACTGACCCGCAGCGGCAACTATGGCATCAAGCACAACCAGGAACAGGTGGGCGACCGCCAGACCTTCACCTTCAAGCACAGCCTGTTCGGCCTCGACAGCCAGACCGTGACCGGCGTGGAATACAACCGTATCCGCTTCCGCCTGGCCAGTAACTCGCCGTTTACCGACACGTTTACCAGCGGCCAACCCATCGACGTGAACCACCCCGCGCCGGGCCAGTTCGCCAGCAACGACCCGTTCAAGCCGCTGTTCGCCAGCACCACCAAAACCGTCGCCGGCTTCGCGGAAAACCGCCTGCAACTCACCGACCAACTGTCGCTGATCACCGGCATCCGCCGCGACTACGCGCACATCGACCGTGATGACCTGCGCACCGGCAGCCAGTCCGACAAGACCCTTACCGGCAATAACTGGAAGGCGGGCCTGGTCTACGCGATCACGCCCGACACCTCGGTCTATGGCCAGTACGCCACCAGCACCGACGGCGTCGGTGGCCTGATTTCCCTGAGCCCGGGCCAGCAGCAGTTCGACCTGTCCACGGCCAGGCAGACCGAGATCGGCATCAAACAGGCCTTCTGGGACCAGCGCGGCGAATGGACGTTGGCGGCGTATCACATCGTCAAAAAGAAACTGCTCACCGACGTGCCGGGCAACCCGAGCCTGCAGCAGCAAGTCGGCCAGCAATCCTCCCGTGGCCTGGAAGCCAGCCTCGACCTGCAACTGCCCCACGCCTGGCAACTGCAAGCCAACGCGGCCATCGTGCATGCGCAGTACGACGACTTCAAACAGGACGTCAACGGCGTGCAGGTGTCCCGCGACGGCAACCGCCCGGTGGACGTCCCACGTCGCACCGCCAACCTGTGGCTGAGCAAGGCGGTGACCGACGATATCCGCGCCGGTGCCGGTGTGCGTTATGTGGATGCACGTTATGCCGACATGGCCAACCAGAATGAGTTGCCCAGCTACACCGTGGTCGATGCCACCGTGTCGTGGAAAGCCCTGCGCAACACCACCCTGGGCCTGCAGTTGAACAACCTGTTCGACCGCACCTACGCCGTCAGCCAATACAACGACGGCCAGCAGTGGATCCTCGGCGAACCACGCTCGTTCTTTGTCACGGCGGACTACACCTTCTGATGACCGCACTCACCCTCAGCGACCTGGCCTGGACCCCGCCGGGGCATGACCATTGTCATCACCAGTTCCAACTGCGTGACGCCAGCCTGCAAGTCGGTGCGGGAGAGTTCGTCGGCCTGATCGGGCCTAACGGCAGCGGCAAGACCAGCCTGTTGCGCTGCGCCTACCGGTTCAGCAAACCGGCGTGCGGCGACGTTTTGCTCGACCATCAGAACGTGTGGAAACAGAGTTCGAAATGGTGCGCGCAACGCATTGCCGTGGTGCTGCAGGAGTTCCCGGATGCGTTCGGCCTGCGCGTCGATGAAGTGGTCGCCATGGGCCGTACGCCGCACAAGGGCCTGTTCGACGGCGACACGCTGCACGACCGGCAGTTGATCCACCAGGTACTGGCGTCAGTCGGCATGCACGGCTTCGAGGATCACGCTTTCGCCACCCTGTCCGGGGGTGAAAAGCAACGTGTGATCCTGGCCCGCGCCCTGGCCCAGCAACCGCAATTGCTGATCCTCGACGAGCCGACCAACCACCTCGACCCGCGCTACCAACTGGAGCTGCTGCGGCTGGTCAAGCGCCTGCACATCGGCACCCTGGCGAGCATTCACGACCTCAACCTGGCCGCCGCCTTCTGCGATCGCCTGTATGTGATCAACCACGGGCGCATCGTCGCCAGCGGCACGCCCCATGAGGTGCTGACCCGCGAACTGCTGCGCGATGTGTTTGGCGTCGAAGCGTTGGTCGATCCCCACCCGCTGTCCGGCTACCCCCGAATCACCTGGATAACCCAACCATGATCCTGCGTTCGCTGCTTGCCACTACCTTGTTGTTCAATGCCACCGGGGCACTCGCCGAAGCGACCCACTACCCGGTGACCATCAAGAGCTGCAACCGCGACGTGACCTTCCACGAAGCGCCGAAACACGCGGTCAGCCACGACATCAACATGACCCAGATGATGCTCGCCCTTGGCCTCAAACCGAGCATGGCCGGTTACAGCGGCGTTACCGGCTGGAAGTCGGTCACGCCGGAAATGGCCGGGCTGCTCGACGGCCTGCCGGAGCTAGCGAGCAAGTATCCCTCGGTGGAAACCCTGCTCAACGCCAATGTGGATTTCTTCTTCGCCGGCTGGGACTACGGCATGCGCGTGGGCGGCGACCTCACGCCAAGCACGCTGCAACCCTTGGGCATCAACGTGTATGAGCTGACCGAATCCTGCGCCTTCGTGATGAAGCGCCCGGCCGCGACCCTGGAAGACACTTATAACGACCTGCGCAACCTGGGCAGGATTTTCGATGTGCAGGACCGCGCCAATGCCTTGATCACGCAGATGCAGGCGCAGGTCGCCGAGGTGCAACAGGACCTGCCCGCCGACAAGCCCCGGGTGTTCCTCTACGACAGCGGTGAAGACCGCGCCATGACCTCCGGCCGCCTGGGCATGCCCCAGGCGCTGATCGACGCGGCGGGCGGGCGCAACATTCTCGATGACATCGACGCCAGTTGGACCCGGGTCAACTGGGAGACCGTGGTGGAGCGCAACCCGCAGGTGATCGTGATCGTCGACTACAGCGAAGTCACTGCCGAGCAGAAGGAGCAATTCCTGCTCAACAACCCGGCGCTGCAAGCGGTGGATGCGATCCGCAACCAGCGCTTTATCGTGATCCCTTACGTGCAGGCCACGCCGGGTATCGACAACGTGATGGCGGTGGAAACCCTGGCCAAGGGGTTCCACGGCGAATGATCACCCGTCGCTATGGGCTGCTGCTCGCCGCGCTTGGCGCGGTGCTGCTGGTCTCCTGCGTGCTCTCGCTGGGCTTCGGCCCGGCACGGGTGCCAGTGGACGTCGTGTGGCGCATCCTGCTGTACAAAGCGCTCGGCATCGGTGAAGTGAATTGGCCGGCCGGGCAGGAACATATCGTGTGGCTGATCCGTGTACCGCGCATGCTGCTCGGCGCGCTGGTGGGCGCCGGGCTGGCGTTGATCGGCGCGGTGTTGCAGGCGGTCACGCGCAACCCGCTGGCCGATCCGCACCTGCTTGGTGTCACGTCCGGCGCCACCCTGGGCGCGGTGATCGTGGTGCTGCATGTGGGCGAAGTCATCGGCCTGCTGACCTTGCCCATCGCCGCGTTTGTCGGGGCATTGGCGAGCATGCTGGTGGTGTTGGCCGTGGCCAGTCGCAACGGTCGCCTGGAAAGCGATCGTCTGTTGCTGTGCGGTGTGGCGGTGTCCTTTGTGATGATGGCGGCGGCCAATCTGCTGCTGTTCATGGGCGACCATCGCGCCGCCTCGGCGGTGATGTTCTGGATGCTCGGCGGCCTCGGCCTGGCGCGCTGGGAGCTGCTGGCGATTCCGGCGCTGACGGTACTGCTGGGACTTCTGGTGCTGCTGGGCATGGCACGCCCGTTGAACGCGCTGATGGCCGGCGAACAGACCGCCGTGACCCTCGGCCTGAACGCCCGCACCGTGCGGCTGAAGGTGTTCCTGGTGGCCTCATTGATGACCGGTGTGCTGGTCTCCATCAGCGGCTCCATCGGTTTTGTAGGGCTGATGGTGCCGCACATCGCCCGGCGTCTCGTCGGTGCCGAGCATCGCCGCCTGCTGCCGATCTGCGTGCTGCTGGGCAGTCTGTTCCTGGTCTGGGTCGACGTGGCCGCCCGCACGCTGATCGCCCCTGAAGACCTGCCCATTGGTGTCGCCACGGCGGCCATCGGCGGGTTGTTTTTCATCGGCCTGATGCGCAAGCGCTGACCGCGCCCCGTTGTAGCGCACAGCGATGCACCTGGCACGCAGCCCTGCCATTTGATGGTGCGCAACCCGAGCGCAACACGCGGCCAGGCGACTATTTCATGCCTTTTCCCGACTAGGCACAGCGCTTGCAATCACCTCCTCGACTTTGTCCCTCTCATAACAATCTTGAGTTCACGGAGATCGCACCATGAAGCGTCGTAGCTTGATCAAGGCTTTCACTCTTTCGGCGTCCATTGCCGCCATGGGCATGACCTGGACCCTCCAGGCCGCCGAGACCATCAAGGTCGGCATCCTGCACTCGTTGTCCGGCACCATGGCGATCTCCGAAACCTCGCTCAAAGACATGGCGCTGATGACCATCGACGAGATCAACGCCAAGGGCGGCGTGAACGGCAAGATGCTCGAACCGGTGGTGGTCGACCCGGCGTCCAACTGGCCGCTGTTCGCCGAGAAGGGCCGCCAGTTGCTGACCCAGGACAAGGTCGCCGTGGTGTTCGGCTGCTGGACCTCGGTGTCGCGCAAATCGGTGTTGCCGGTGTTCGAAGAACTCAACGGCCTGCTGTTCTACCCGGTGCAATACGAAGGCGAAGAGATGTCGCCGAATGTGTTCTATACCGGCGCGGCGCCCAACCAGCAGGCGATCCCGGCGGTGGAGTACCTGATGAGCGAAGAAGGCGGTGCGGCCAAGCGCTTCTTCCTGCTGGGCACCGACTACGTGTACCCGCGCACCACCAACAAGATCCTGCGCTCGTTCCTGCACTCCAAGGGCGTCGCGGATAAAGACATCGAAGAGGTCTACACCCCGTTCGGGCACAGCGACTACCAGACCATCGTCGCCAACATCAAGAAGTTCTCCGCCGGCGGCAAGACCGCGGTGATCTCTACCGTCAACGGCGACTCCAACGTGCCGTTCTACAAAGAGCTGGCCAACCAGGGCCTGAAAGCCACCGATGTACCGGTGGTGGCGTTCTCGGTGGGCGAAGAAGAATTGCGTGGTATCGACACCAAGCCCCTGGTGGGCAACCTGGCGGCCTGGAACTACTTCCAGTCGGTGGAGAACCCGGTGAACAAGAAGTTCGTGGCCGACTGGAAAGCCTACGCCAAGAAACACAACCTGCCGGGCGCGGATAAAGCCGTGACCAACGACCCGATGGAGGCCACCTACGTGGGCATCCACATGTGGGCGCAGGCTGCCGAGAAAGCCAAGTCCACCGATGTCGACAAAGTGCGCGAAGCCCTGGCCGGCCAGACCTTCGCCGCGCCATCGGGCTTTACCCTGACCATGGACAAGACCAACCACCATCTGCACAAGCCGGTGATGATCGGCGAGATCCAGGCCGATGGGCAGTTCTCGGTGGTGTGGCAGACCCAGGAGCCGATCCGCGCACAACCGTGGAGCCCTTACATCCCCGGCAATGACAAGAAGCCGGACTATGCGGTGAAAAGTAACTAAGCCCCAAGCGCAGATAAAAATGTGGGAGGGGGCTTGCCCCCGATAGCTGAGTGTCAGGCTCTGCGTGTGCTGACTGACCCACCGCCATCGGGGGCAAGCCCCCTCCCACATCAAGCTTGCGCGTGATCAGGACATTTTGTTATGCCTACTGCCCTGTACCGCTTCATCCTCACGGCCCTGCTGTTGCTGCCTTTGGCCGCACACGCCAGCGACGCCGAAGACTTCCTGGCCGCCAACCCCACCCAACAAGCCAAACTGCTCCAGGACTGGGCCGCCCAGCCTGACCCGGCGCGCATCGAGCTGGTGGACGCCCTGCAACAAGGTCAGCTCACCGTCAACGGTGAGACCAGGACCGTACGCCTGAACAACCGCCTGCGCGGCCTGATCGATAACGTGCAGGCCAGCCAGCAACTGCTCGCCGCCGACCCCAAGGTGCGTCTGGCCGCCGCGAAGACCTTGCAGAAAAGCGCGCAACCCGCGCAGTTGAAATTCCTCGACCAGCAAGTCGCCACGGAAACCGATGAGCAGGTGCACAGCGCCCTCAGCCTGGCACTGGCCAACCTGCAACTGGTCGACACCGACCCGGCCATTCGCCTGAATGCCGTGCGTTTGCTCGGCAGTACCGGCGATCCGCTGGCCCGCACGCGCCTGGAAGCCCTGCTTGCGCCGGGCGTTGAAAGCGATGCTGCCGTACATACCGCCGCCGAAACCAGCCTGGCCCAGGTCAAGCGCAAATTGATGATCGGCGAACTGCTCGGGCAAGCCTTCAGCGGCATGTCCCTGGGTTCGATCCTGCTGCTCGCGGCCCTGGGCCTGGCGATCACCTTCGGCCTGCTTGGCGTGATCAATATGGCCCACGGCGAGATGCTGATGCTGGGTGCCTACTCCACCTACGTGGTGCAACTGCTGATGCAACGCTACGTACCGGCGGCCATCGAGTTCTACCCATTGGTCGCGCTGCCGGTGGCGTTCTTCGTCACCGCCGCCATCGGCATGGCCCTGGAGCGCACGGTGATCCGTCACCTCTACGGGCGGCCCCTGGAAACCCTGCTGGCGACCTGGGGCATCAGCCTGATGCTGATCCAACTGGTGCGCCTGGTGTTCGGCGCGCAGAACGTCGAGGTGTCCAACCCGGCGTGGTTGTCCGGTGGTATCCAGGTGCTGCCCAACCTGGTGCTGCCGTACAACCGCATCGTGATCATCGCCTTTGCGCTGTGCGTGGTACTGCTGACCTGGCTGCTGCTGAACAAGACCCGCCTGGGCCTCAACGTGCGTGCGGTCACCCAGAACCGCAACATGGCCGCCTGCTGCGGCGTGCCCACCGGGCGCGTGGACATGCTCGCGTTTGGCCTGGGCTCGGGTATTGCAGGCCTGGGCGGGGTCGCTCTGAGCCAGATCGGCAACGTCGGCCCGGACCTGGGCCAGAGCTACATCATCGACTCGTTCCTGGTGGTGGTGCTTGGCGGCGTCGGTCAGTTGGCCGGCAGCGTCACGGCGGCGTTCGGCCTGGGCATCGCCAACAAAATCCTGGAACCGCAGATCGGTGCCGTGCTCGGCAAGATCCTGATCCTCGCGCTGATCATTCTGTTTATCCAGAAACGCCCGCAGGGCCTCTTCGCACTGAAAGGACGGGTGATCGACTGATGAACCAGCCATTGATGCTCACGGCCACGCAAAAGGCCGGCCCCAAGCTGACGATCGCCCTCGGCGCGGTGATCCTCGCGGTGCTGCTCGCACTGCCGTTGCTGTCGCTGTTGCCGCCGGACAATCTCTTTCATGTCTCGGCCTATACCTTGACCCTGGTGGGCAAGATCCTCTGCTACGCCATTGTCGCCCTCGCCCTCGACCTGGTGTGGGGCTACGCGGGCATGCTGTCCCTCGGTCACGGCCTGTTCTTTGCGCTGGGCGGTTATGCCATGGGCATGTACCTGATGCGCCAGGCCGCCGGCGATGAGTTACCGGCGTTCATGACCTTCCTGTCGTGGACCGAACTGCCGTGGTACTGGGTGGGCACCGAGCACTTCCTCTGGGCCTTGTGCCTGGTGGTGCTCGCGCCAGGGTTGCTGGCGCTGGTGTTCGGCTTCTTCGCCTTCCGTTCGCGGATCAAGGGCGTGTACTTCTCGATCATGACCCAGGCCCTGACCTTCGCCGGCATGCTGCTGTTTTTCCGCAACGAGACCGGCTTTGGCGGCAACAACGGCTTCACCAATTTCCGCAGCATCCTCGGGTTTGGCATTACCGAGCCGGGCACGCGGGCGGTGCTGTTTGTCGCCACCGTCGCCTTGCTGGTGGCCAGCCTGTACATCGGCTGGCGCCTGGCGCAGAGCAAGTTCGGCCGGGTGCTGACCGCGCTGCGCGATGCCGAGAACCGCCTGATGTTCTGCGGCTACGACCCGCGTGGTTTCAAGCTGTTCGTGTGGGTGTTGAGCGCGGTGTTGTGTGGTTTGGCCGGGGCGCTGTATGTGCCGCAGGTGGGCATTATCAACCCCAGCGAAATGTCGCCGACCAACTCCATCGAAGCCGCCGTGTGGGTGGCCCTGGGCGGGCGCGGCACGCTGATCGGCCCATTGCTCGGCGCTGGCGTGGTCAATGGCATGAAGAGCTGGTTCACCGTGGCCTTCCCGGAGTACTGGCTGTTCTTCCTCGGGGCGCTGTTCATCCTCGTCACCCTGTACCTGCCCAAGGGCGTTATCGGCCTGTTGAAGAAATGAGGAACGTCATGCTGGAACCCATTTTCGATGCGGGCAGCGGCCGCGACGCCATCGGCCTTGGCCAGGCGGCCGGCAAGGGCCTGAACACCCGCCACGGCACCATCCTGACCCTGGAAGACATCAGCGTGAGCTTTGATGGCTTCAAGGCACTCAACGCCTTGAACCTGTACATCGGCGTCGGCGAACTGCGCTGCATCATCGGCCCCAACGGCGCGGGCAAGACCACGCTGATGGACGTGATCACCGGCAAGACCCGGCCCAGCCACGGCACCGCCTGGTTTGGCGAAAACCTCGACCTGACCGGCATGAGCGAAGTGCAGATCGCCCAGGCCGGCATCGGTCGCAAGTTCCAGAAACCCACGGTGTTCGAGGCCCTGAGCGTGTTCGAGAACCTGGAACTGGCGCAGAAGACCGACAAATCGGTGTGGGCCAGCCTGCGCGCACGCCTGAGTGGCGAGCAGAAAGATCGCATCGATGAAGTACTCGACACCATCCGCCTGACCGCCTGCGCACCGCGCCAGGCCGGGTTGCTGTCCCACGGCCAGAAGCAGTTCCTGGAAATCGGCATGCTGCTGATGCAGGACCCGCAACTGTTGCTGCTGGACGAACCCGTGGCGGGCATGACCGACGCCGAGACCGAATTCACCGCCGAACTGTTCAAGCGCCTGGCGGGCAAACATTCGCTGATGGTGGTGGAGCACGACATGGGCTTTGTCGGCTCGATTGCCGACCATGTGACGGTGTTGCACCAGGGCAGTGTGCTGGCCGAAGGGTCGCTGGAGCAGGTGCAAGAGAATGAGCGGGTGATCGAGGTTTATCTCGGCCGATAAGGCTGCCACAGACTGCTTTATGTAGGAGCTGGCTTGCCTGCGATGACGACGGATCAGCCAAACAGTTGTCACTGATAGTCCGCTATCGCAGGCAAGCCAGCTCCCACATTTGAATCGGTTCCCACAGGGGGATCGAGGAGGTTTTGGATATGTTGCAAGTCGACAAGCTGCACCAGTACTACGGCGGTAGCCACATCCTGCGCGGGCTGTCCTTTGACGTGAAGGTCGGCGAAGTCACCTGCCTGCTCGGGCGCAACGGCGTGGGCAAGACCACCTTGCTCAAGTGCCTGATGGGCCTGTTGCCGGCCAAGGAAGGCGCGGTGACCTGGGAAGGCCGGGCCATCACGGCGTTCAAGCCGCACCAGCGGGTGCACGCCGGTATCGCCTACGTACCCCAGGGCCGGGAAATCTTTGGTCGGCTGACGGTGGAAGAAAACCTGCTGATGGGGCTGTCGCGTTTTGGCGCGAAGGAGGCCAGGGAGGTGCCGGCCTTTATCTACGAATTGTTCCCGGTGTTGCTGCAAATGAAACACCGGCGCGGCGGCGACCTGTCCGGTGGCCAGCAACAACAATTGGCCATCGGCCGCGCTCTGGCCAGCCGGCCGCGCCTGTTGATCCTCGATGAGCCCACCGAAGGCATCCAGCCTTCGGTGATCAAGGAAATCGGCGCGGTGATCCAGAAGCTCGCCGCACGCGGCGACATGGCGATCCTGCTGGTGGAGCAGTTCTACGATTTCGCCGCCGAGCTGGCCGACCAGTACCTGGTGATGTCCCGGGGCGAGATCGTGCAGCAGGGGCGCGGAGACCAGATGGAAAGCGAGGGTGTGCGTGGCCTCGTCACGATCTGAGTTGAGCCTGCTGCGCTTTACGCAACGCCATCAAAAACCGTGAGGCGACATGCCCCTTGGGCTGCCAGAAACAGTCGGGCTCCAACACATGCAACCGGCCGGAATTGAACAAGACCGTGAGGACTTCGCTGGTCTTGAGCCGGGGTTTGTCCGATTCGGGGTCGATCCAGCCAGACAGCAACAGGTCGTGCTCGACGCGCTCGAAACTGGGCGCGTAGACCAACAGGGCGCCATTTCTGGGAGTGAAGTAGTAGCGGGCGCCAGCCACTTTATCCTGCCTTAACATGTCGACCACAAACCGAAACTCCCTCTGTGAGATAAAGTTTTCGGCGA
The DNA here is from genome assembly GCF_019823005.1 of Pseudomonas sp. DR208. Classification (NCBI taxonomy): domain Bacteria; kingdom Pseudomonadati; phylum Pseudomonadota; class Gammaproteobacteria; order Pseudomonadales; family Pseudomonadaceae; genus Pseudomonas; species Pseudomonas sp. DR208. The sequence goes on along the minus strand of NZ_CP081944.1, from coordinate 914,043 downwards.
TGGCTTGTTCATGTCGGTCACTCAGGCGCTCCAGGCTGACGTCCCATTTATGCAGTTGCTGCACCCCCATGACGTGATAGCCCTCGGGGTATCTGGGACGCGGTTGAGAGCCTTCAATCAGGTTCATCACCCCGCCAAACAGGTGCCGATAGGCACTCGTATTCATGCGCAGCCCCACATAAACACTGGGACCACTGTCGTCCACCGGCTCACTGGCAAGATAACTGTTGCCCGCAGCATTTTTCAGGATAGCCCCCATGCTGGCCTTGCCTGGAACGGCCGGTGAGCGGCGCCACATATAACGCGCGGCATCGTCCGGGTGAGAAAACAGCGGCCCGAGCACCACCCGCGCATCCGGATCTTCGGCGACCGTAGTGGGTGCACCGTCACTCCAGGACTGTGACACCGGCCCTTGGCCTGCCCAGATTGCCCCCGTCACCAGCACCTCGAGCTGACCGGCCCGGGCGACCTGGCGTATGTAGTCTTGAGGGTTGAAGTTCCCATTCAACATGCGGATGTAGGCCTGCAACTGCGGTTCGGTGGCCCAGTCACTGTCCAGGCGTGAGGCACGGTATTTGAGCAGGGCGCTGTCGGCGCAGGACAGGTACAACGGCAGATAAGGCGCAGCCCCGGCATTTTTCGTACGCACCACCGCTAACGCGGCACGCAGCAGGCTCGGCGGGATGAAGGCGTGATAGACCGGTGATGCCAATAATTCTTCCGGCTGCCGGGCCGGGGCGCACAGGTAGAGTGCCGCCACCGTACAGCCCACCGGCAAATGCCCGCCCAGCAACACCCTGTCGTAGGGAAAACGCCGGTTCTCCCCGTCCACCGGTAGGCTGGCCATCCAGTGCCCATTGGCCAATTTGAAGATAAAACCGTAGGTCAGGCGATCTCGCTCTCCAGCGCGTTCATGGGCGTTGCGCGCAGCATCATCGATATGGCTGAACACCGGCCCCAAGGCACGATCGGCTGTGGCATGGATGAACCGATCAGGCGTGATAAAACCACGTGCAGGCAGCCATCCGCGGCCCAGCACCTGAGCGTTGCCCCATAGCGCGCTGCCTTGCACTACGGTCATCGAGGCGACCTCGAGCACCCGATTGACAAACTCGACAGGCGTCAGGCTACCGTCGCGCAGCTGTTTCTCGAGGGCATTGCTCAGCGGGTCGTGAGGCGTTTGCTCAGCCGGTGCCAATGCCCGCCGGAGTACATCAAGGTCATTGGCAAGCGGATCTTGCTGCGTCGCGTCCATTGCGCTTTTACAACTGAAACCGATCACCGAGCCATCCAACCCAAACAGGTACTCATGGCTCCACAGGTGCTGGCACGTAAGCGCCGTGCCCAGCACATCGGTGGAAAACATCGCTCGATAGACCGCCTCGCCATCCTCGTCCAGCACAAAGGAGGGCAGTACGTCTTGCCGCGAACGATAGCGCGCCACCAGGGTCATGCCTGGTGCCAACCAGTCCGCACGCACATCTTCATCGGGCAGGATCCATTTGGGATCGAAGTTTTCGGTCGCGACAGGCAGCGGCTCGGTGGCGACAAACAGGCCGTCGACGCGCTTGAGCAACAAGCCGCCGTACACCCTGTCTCGGCGATTGCCCAGGCGCTGGTGGGCGTAGCGCAGCGCATCTGCCTGGTGAAAGAACGCCGGGCTCAATGCCCTGCGACTGAAGTCGGCATAAGGGCCCCAATCGTTCCCTAGCCTGGCGATGTCCTCATCCCAGCATTCGCTGGGCACAAGCACGCTGAGCCAGCTCATGCCGATGACTTTTTTGACAAATTCCTGAGCCGACAACTGGCCACCACTTAGAAGGGTATGCACGTCTTCAAAGAGGCCGGAAGGTTGTTTTTCCGGATCAAACAACCGTGTCGAAACGGCCGTCTGGTATTGGAGTAGTGCAGTGTCCAGGGTTGAAATAAATACAGGCAAGGTCACGCTGCTGCCCTTGTCGCGCCAACGCCTGGCGGCCTGAAAGGCGCTGTACAAGTCCGCAGAAGACAAGAAATACCTGGCCAACCATCGCTGTGGATTTTGCAAATTATCGGGCATCCATCGGCGCACGTAGAACAGACCGTGAAGAGCAAACGCCGACGGGTAAATGAACGTTCCGTCATCCTGGCTACCAAACAAGCTTGCCAGGGTAAACAGCGGGTTGGTGGCATCTGCGGGAACAGCCTCACTCACCACATATTCATCTTTGTGGATGTGCTTGAGGAGAAAGGCAAAAGCCGTCTGCGCCGATTGATAGCTACGTCGCAACCGCATGTGAGCATCTATGACAGCAGATTTGGCAGAGGAAAACACCGCACCGAAGGCCGCCTGTTGCGGTTTTTCAAACGTCGCCGCTGGCGCGTAAGCGCGCCAGGTTGATGAAGCACCGCCAGGTAATCCCCACAAAGGGCTGCCGAGCACAATGCGCAAGCCGATGGCCGACAAGTGCCGCACTCTGGCCTGCGGCTCGCGGGGCGCCGAGGAGGTGTCTGGGTTCAATTCATCCAATTGCTCCTTGGCGCCCGTGAGGTCAAAGGCAATCAGGGCGTCCTCGTCGCAGGAGAGGTAGCCGGTGGAGACCCAATGCCGGTTGCCGATGAGGTTGCGCAGATCAGCATCGCTGAACAGTTGCCAATCGACACTGGCCTGCTCACGTGACCAGCCGTTGCGCTGCATGCGGGCCTTGTCCAGCCGAGCAACCGACCGACATGACGCGTACTGCCCGTAAATCACATAGGGCTCAGGGACCAACAGCACACCGCTGTGGTCAGCAGGAAACACCGTGCCGATCGCAAACCGCTGCTCCTCCATGCACGCCACCGGCAGCGTGGCGACGAAACGCTGGTCGGGTGTCTTGAGGATGCAACCGCAGTATTCACCATAACGATCGGAACCCACCTGTTCATGGGCAAACCGTGCAGCATCATCGGCCTGCAGAAACGGTGGACTGAACTCCGGCATGCGGTAGCGCGCAAAGGGCCGCCAGTTTTGTTCCACGCGGCCTTTGACATCCCACAGCTTGCCAGCCACCAACACCGACAGCTCGCCCGCCGCCGCAACCCGAAGTACATATTCCGTGGGGGTCACGGCCCCAGAGCGCAAGCTCGCCTGATGGCCATTATCGTTGACCTCTCCGGTGGGCGTGACGCTATACAGCTGGCTCTCCAACCCCGTCCCGCTGAAACGGTATTGCAGCTGCGCGCCGTCCCGCGTGCTCAAGTAGAGCGTGCGCAGCGCCCGTTTCGATTCTCGGGCCTGGGCGATTGCAGCCGCCAGGTCCTGCGGCGCGACAAAGCTTTCGTACAACCAGTGTTGAAGCGTTTTCATCCCAAGGTCAGGCAGCGCCTGGTAGCACATCCCATGGACCTCATACCCCTCGGGTATCGCTGGATCGCCCTTGGCATCCTGGGTAAAAACCGACGACGGCGAAAACATCCGGTTACCGACGGGCGCAGGCTGCGTCGAGAAGTACGCTTGGGCCTCGGTAGCTTTCAAAATAAAGGCGACTTGTCGCAGCTGCGGCGTGAGGCCGAACTGCCCGTGTGCCACTTCTGCGGCCTGTTCCGGGAAAGGCACTATCCAGTTGTACGGCGGATCGACAGGAGACATGGAGACAAATGGCTCAAACGCATTCCATGTTACAGGCAGCCTGCCACGGGAGTCGCCGAAGACAGCATTGGTCTCGATAACATGAAATTCACCCAGGCTTGCCATCTTGCTGACGACTTGCAAGGGCGTACCGCGGAAACCATCTACGCGAGGTTTGAAGACACCGGTGTCGATGATCGCTTTCAGCGCCGTATGAAACTCGCGCTCTTGTGGGCTGCCACTGCGTACATATTTGACCAGCGAACCCGCCGTGCCCGAATAGTAAAGGCAAGGAATGGGCTGACCATCCGCCGTCAGGCTGGCGACGTAGTTCCGATAGGGAATCGTCAGCGTCAACAGCAAACGCTCATCCAGCGAGCGCCCTCCTTCAACATCCGGCTGGGTAGCCAGCATCCGCTTCAATTCTTCAGGGTTGCTGCCCACGGCAACAAAAAAACCGTAATAGCGATAATCCGCAGGCAATGTCAGGACATCAAGAACGCGCCCTTTTGACAGCCCCATACTCACCAGCCGGTTGATGTCAGTAATCAGCCCGGTTGCCACAAACCTGCCGTCATTACGCTGCAGGATGTAGCCAAAATGGGAGATGTCACGCCGCAACACTTGCTGACTGAGGTATCGGGCAGCGTCATCGGGCCGGAGAAAATCCGGGCTGAAATGGGGTCTTAACTCTTCAAACCACGGATGAATCTTTCCTGCACGCGGCCAAATTACTCCGGCCTTCAGAACGGCCATCTCGCCCATGCTCGCCAAACGGTCAAAGTAACGGAACACCGTGAGCGCGCCGCTCTCGATCTGCCGCTGTGCGACCGCCCCGCCCTTGCCCAACAACAACGACTCGGCATCCGTTCCCGAGAACCTGTAACTGTTCAAGCCTCCATCGGGGAGCCTTTGCAACAGGGTCGGCGGACGCAGAGGGTCAAGTAGCGCGGGAGCGTCCGCCAGCAACTCGACGAGAGGTGCCAGGTGCGAAGGTAAAAAAGGTGGCTTGGTTTTATCGACCAGACGCATCAAGACGCCCTCGATCAGAAAGCCGGGCGGCAATTGCGTCTGACCGTCGGCACCACGCGGGAATAGTGTGTGCGGCTGGCCCCATTCATCCAAGGTGCCCTCGCCAGGCACATAGACGTATTCATCGAGGTCTGTTGCCTTGAGCAGATACCCCCAGAACGGCTGGTCAAACGCCTGGTCCGTGAAAGCAATCAGCTCTGACAGCTGGGAAAGTGCGAAGACAGCGGAAAAGAGCGGTTGCATCCGCTCACGGCCCTTCAAGGGCTTGTTCTTCACCCACTCCTTGAGCACCCAGTCTTTGCTGACCTGCCCGCGCACACCGCCCCAGGCAGCGTTGGGCACCAGCACCCACAGTGCGCCGGCCTCGGCCACCTGCGGTACATAGTCCTTGAAAAAGTCGATCTCCGGGTTGCGGGCGGGGTCAAGCAAGGTAACGAACGCCTGCAATTTTGCCTGGGTCCGCACGACGAATTTCAACAAGGTGCCATCTGGCCCAGACAGATAATGCGCCGGGACGTGGCCGCTCAAGCGCAAGATGACCTGCATGTCGGGGTACGAAAACAAGCCTCGCAGAATTGAACGCTGCCTGGCCGGAAACATCCTTGAGGGAAAATCATCATCGGTATCAGGGTGGGAATGGTAAAACCCGGAGCAGGTGTAATCCGCCGGTAGAACCGGCTTGCCATCTCTGATCGGGATCACACTGTCGAGCGCTATCTGCTTGGTGGCACCCTGCTTTGGCACTGTCGCGAAGTACTGGCCGGCGTGCTTGAGAATCGCACCGCCGTACTCGCGATCGCGCTTGCTGCCTATCTGGGTGTGGGCCCAATACGCTGCATCATCGGCGCTGATAAAGGGTGGGCTGAGGGCGGGCATGTGCCCACCTGTTATGGGGGTTTGCCGAACACTATCGGGTTGTGGCAGGTAATGGATGTCCATCATGCAGCACCTTCGAGAAGGGTCGAGGAAGAAGCGCCCATCTAACGCTCCCGCCATTCCCGAAGGGGACTAACTATGTCTGGTCACGCACGCCGCTCGCGATGACCCGACTCAGAACTCATCCTTCGCCGGGCGCTGCGGTTGCACGGAAACGGACGGTTGCTCTTCACCGTCGTGCTTTGGCCAATCCACATGCAGTACACCGCTGCGTGTCCAGTAACCGTCCGGCTCCAGCACCTGCAAACGTCCATCGGTGGCCAGTCGCGACAGCCATTCGCCAGGCAGGAAGTCGACCGGGCCAAAAAATAATTGCCCGGTAAACAGATCCTCTTCCGGCGGGGAAAACCTGGGCTGGTACTTGAGCAGCGCACCGTGGCGTGTGCTCAGGTAACAGAACGCCCCCTTGACCCCGCCGACCCTCAACAGGTTGCGGTAGAAACCCAGTTCATCACGCCCGACAAAATGCTCGCGCAGTTTGTCATTGCCGGCCGCCTCACCCATGGTCTTGAAAAACAGGTGGCAGGCTTGCAGTTGGTAACCTGCGGGGTAGGCGGGAACCGGCGGATCGGGAAACAGCAGGGTGCTTTCATACAGAAACAAGCGTTGCGGCACTGAGGACTCGATACCACGGTCATTAAGGGGTTGCGCTGCGATGAACGCGCCTTTTGCCGTGTCGACCAGAATCGCCCCAAGCCACTCTCGCCCCTCAAACCTGCCGAGGCGTTGTGCGCAAGCGCGTGCCGCATCGTCGGGATGGGAAAACATCGGCCCGAACAATAACCCGCGATCGGGCTGGGAGCCGCCAGCCCCTGCGTTGGCAACCCAGCCGGAGCTGACTTTGCCCGGCTGGCTCCAGACGCTGCTGGTGTGTTCCACCTGTATATCCAAGGCACTCGCTAGCTGGCGAATGTACTCCAACGCGGTCAGACGGCCCGCCTTCAACTGTGCCCAGGTCTTTGCCGCAGGCAAGCCAGGAGCGAACGGTGTCGCGCTGACGGGGGTCAGTCTGAGCCAGGCGCCGTCCACGCAGGAGACGTGCACAGGCAGGTAGGCGTGATGGGTCGGCGTGCTGGCTCCCCAGGCCCGCTCCAGGTCTTGTGGCGCAACAAAATTGCGGTACAGCGGATCGTCCACGAGGATATCCGGCTTCGCCGGCGGGCACAGGTACCACCCCAACAACTCATAGTCCTGCGGTGGCTTGCCCTCGAGCATCACCCGGTCCAGGCCCAAGGCGCCTGTGGTACCTGCAAGCGGTACACTGGCCACATAGCGCTCAAGTTTTTTCGCCTTGAACAGCAGGCCGAACTGCAAGCGCGTGCGGGAATCGGCCAAGTGATGCAGATAAAACTGCAGGTCGGCCCGTTGCACAAACACCGGTGTCAGCCCTGTATCGGCGGCCACAGGCAGGGCCTCGGGCACAGAGGCATTCGGCAGCCACTGCGAAAGCACACGCGCCGGCCCCCACAGCGCACTGCCCTCGACTACCCGCAACTGCCCGGTCCGTGCGACCCGGTTGACGAACTCACTGGGGGTCACGGAACCCTCACGAAACCGGCGTTCGACTTCACTGCGCTCCGGGTGCGCCTTGTCGCGGCCACGCACCGTTACCAGGCCTTGCAGGCTCTGTTCGAGGGCGCTATGGCTGGCGGTGTAGCACAACAAGGCGCCGTCGGCACACAACAGGTATTCGCGGCCGGGAGAGTACCGGGCCGGCACGGTGGACGGGCTGAGCATCGCCGCCAGAAACGCGGTGGAAAACATGTTCTGGTAAACCGCACGCTCTTGCTCGGTGAGGGCAAAGGGCACCTCCCCCGCTACCCGCGAGTGGTAGCGCGCCACGCACGTGCTGGCGCTGAGGAACATCGCTTGCGTCACCAGTTCATCCAGGCGAATCCAGCTCGGGGCGAAGTCTTCGACCTGTACCGGCAAAGGTTCGGTGGCGGTAAACAAGCCATCAGCTCGTCGCAGGATCAGCCCGCCGTACACCTGGTCACGCCGTGTGCCCAGGCGCTGCAAGGCATAGCGGGCGGCATCATCGGCGCAACTGAACACCGGGCCCAATTGCCGGCGGCTGATGTGCGCGAATCCGATCCAGTCAGCCCCAACCGGCCCCGGCACGTCCCAGCACTCACTGGTGACCCGCACCAGCAATTGGCCGCTGGCCGCCACCTGGCGAACATAGCTGCGCGGCGTCAAGGTGAGCGCCAGTTTGGCGGGCAGCACGTGCGGGTCGACTTCACCGGACTCGTCGCGAAACAAGGCAAACGGATCTTGCCGGGTGTGGTACTCCAGCAGCGCGCCGTCAAGCGTGGAACAGTACAGCGGCAATGGCGACAAAAACCCACCGCGCCTGACCCGCTGCTCATCGTAGAGGGCGTGATAGAACGACTGCGCGTCGATGAAATGGCGGGCCAGCCAGGCGTCCTGCCCTGTCAGGCCCGGTGCGATGCGCTGGCAGGCGTAGTACACGGCGTGCACCCGGAAATCGTCGACCAGTGCAGGCGCACCGAATTCGCTGGCATGGTAGAGACGATCCAGCAAGTGCCCTGGCAGCAGTTGTGTTGCACAAAATTCGTCGCGTACCGTGTGTTTGATCACCAACCCCAGGCCACTGGCACTGATGGCGTAGCGCGTGCGCCCACGGGCACAAGCCTCCGCCACGGCATCGCGGGCCGTGGCGAACACCGGTCCAAACTGTGGTTGCGATGCCACCCGGGGCTCATCCATCTCGAACGGCCCCGACCAGTCGCTCTGCACCTGGCCCTCAGGCCCCCAGACCGGATTGCCCACCACCACGCGCAAACGCCCGCCCAAGAGCATTTCGCGTACAAGGTCGCCGGGCTGCAGTATGCCGTCGCGCAATTCATGCTGAATCTGGCTGCCACCGGCGCCAGGGGCGACGCGGGCGCGCAGGTCATGGGCCATGCCCGGCGCAAATGGCTCATAGCACAGCAGGCTGTCCGCCGAGCCCGACAGGTAGGCCAGCGGGATGTCCGGTTGTAGTCCGAAAATCCCATGCAGGTCCGTGTCCATGAACATCTGTGCCGCAATCGCGGCCTCTTCGTCCGGCCACGTCAAACCGTTGCCATCACCGCGCCGGCGGGAGCTGCAGATACCCTGCACGCGGTGCCCCGCCGGCAACACGATGGGTCGGCCCTGTCGATCCACCGGGCAGACGTGACTCAGGTCGAAACGCCCGGCTGGGTTTGCCTGGGGGGCGGTGGCGACGAAACGTTGGTCGTCACGCTGCAGGATCAGGCCGGTGTAACCGCTGTCGCGGCGACTGCCGATCTGCTCGTGGGCGTAGCGCGCCGCATCGTCTGCAAGCACGAAGGCCGGACCGAGGTTCAGCGTATGCCGCGCATAGGGCGCCCAGTCCGTGCCGACGCGTCCTGGCACATCCCACAGCGCACTGGTGCGCAACACCGTCAACTCACCGGCCGCGGCGACTTTGCGCACAAACTGCAGGGGCGTCAACGTGCCCGCTATCAGCGCAGCCTCAACGTTATGGTCGATTTTGTGCGCCGAGGTTGGCTTGGGGTTATAGAACTCTAATGACGCCTGAACGCTGGGGAACACCAGTCGCAACTGCGCACCGTCGAAGGTGCTGAAATAGAGTACAAAGGCGACGCCGTCGAGTTGCGCTCTGGATTCGCCGATGGCATGGGCCAGCGCTTGCGGTTTGATAAAGCGCTCGTACAGCCAGGGTTGCTTGACCTGTGGCGGCGCAGGCGAATCGGTGCACAACGTGAAGGCACCGAATAAGGCCCACGAGCGTGGCACGCTGAACGTGTCAGCACGCTCCGACGCAAATACAACGGCGGGCTTGAAGTCCATCCGGGCCACCGTCACCGGTTCGGTTGCCATGAACACTTGCCGCTTTTCATGCTTGAGCACAAAGCCCAACTGCTGCTCGGCAGGGCGACGTAGCAGTTGTTCATGAACACCCGCCATCACCTCAGTCGCATCCCCTTGGATTGGCCCCAGGTAGGGTTCGGGCGTGCGGGGAGCCGGGTTCACCAAGTAAGGGCGCCAGCCAGGCAAGAGGTCCCCGCGCCAACCGGCCCAGACCGGCGAGGTGACTATAACCGACACTCGACCGGCCGCCATCAGCTCCTGGATATATTCCCCGACTGGCTCATCGGCCAACGGTAACGCCGGCGTCGCCTGCCCTTGCATCCTGGCTTGCATGCGCTCGACAAAGCTTTTCTGCATGGCGCGAGTATCCGGCGCGAAACGCACCAGAGAACCTTGCGGTCCCACGCTGAAAAACGCGTTGAAGTGGTAGTAGGTTGCAAACACCGCCTCAGCGCATGGGACGCTCTGCGTCAAGGCAATACGCTGGGCGGACCAGCCGGGGCGCTGACGTTTGATTTCCGCGTGACGGTCGATATCACAGAAGTAATAGGCCTCGTAGAGATAGCCGTGGGGCAGTAACCGGTCGGCAGCCGACTCCATGCTCACCTCGTCGGGGAACAGAAAGTCGTGCAAAGCACCTTCCTGGGGGTAGCTGGCGTGGTAGTCGCCCTCGGCATCGGTAAAAATGTAGCCCCCATAGGACCGCCCCGTGGCCCTGTTGATCTGCGTTGCCGCGTAGCGTGCGGCAGCGTTCAACGTAGCGAACGGCGGGCTCTGCCGATGCAGCAACGCCTCGACAGTCAACGCCTGGGCAGAATTCGTCATGTGCTGATCACTCCTTTGAGAAGGGTGGACGGCCACCCTCACGGTTACACCATCCTGAAGAAGGCACATGCCCTGAGGCGTTAGATAATTAAGACATGCGCACCACAACAGCGCATGGATTGACGCCCCCATACCGAGACAGCACCAAGACAGCGCACAGCAGCGCATAGACTGACCGTTAGACGGTGCTCCTCCCCGGCACGTCCTTTGCTACACCAGAGGAAAAGCTGTCTAAAAACGACGTCAAGCACTCACCATGAACCTGCCCGCCTCCACCGCCCTGTTCACCCCCAGCTGGCATGCCGAGCTGGAACTCGGCTACGCCCGTATCGGCGACACCACCCGCCCGGTGATGCGTCGCCACCATGGCCCGCTGCGGGTGCAAAAGCACCTGTACGCCGAAGGCCCCGAAGTGTGCCAGCACATCATCGTGCACCCGCCCGGCGGGATTGCCGGCGGTGACCGACTGGACATCCGCGCGCATATCGCCGAAGGCGCCTGGGCGCAATTGACCAGCCCCGGCGCGGCCAAGTGGTATCGCGCCAGCGGCCCTGCCTATCAGCAACTGGAACTCACCGTGCAAGCCGGCGCCACCCTGGAGTGGCTGCCCCAGGAAACCATTGTGTTCAGCGCGGCCCAGGCCGAGCTCACCACGCGCATCGACCTGCAGGGCGATGCTCGTCTGTTTTACTGGGACGTGGTCGCCCTGGGTCGCCCGGCCAGTGGCGAGCGCTTCGATCTGGGGCATTTCCAGTCTCATCTGGATATCCGCCGCGACGGCCGGTTGCTCTGGCATGAACGCCAGCGCATTGTGGGCGCCGACGGCTTGCTGGAGTCGCCCATCGGGCTGGACGGCCAGCCGGTGTTGGCGACGCTGCTGCTTACCGGTGAAATCGACACAGACTTACTGGAACACTGCCGCACCCTGCCCCATGCAGTACGCGGCGACCTGACTCAATTGCCCGGCTTGCTGGTCGCCCGTTGCCTGGCCAGTGAAGCACTGCTGGCGCGGGCATGGCTGATCGATTTATGGCGCTTGTTGCGCCCGGCGGTGCTCGGCCGGGAAGCCGTTTCACCACGAATCTGGAGTACCTGAACCATGGACCTGACCCCACGGGAAAAAGACAAACTGCTGATCTTCACCGCAGGCCTGGTGGCCGAGCGCCGGCTGGCGCGCGGAGTGAAGCTCAACTACCCGGAAACCATCGCCTACATCTCCGCCGCGCTGATGGAAGGCGCCCGCGACGGCCGCACCGTGGCCGACCTGATGCACTACGGCACCACCTTGCTCAGCCGCGAACAGGTGATGGAAGGCATCCCGGAAATGATTCCGGACATCCAGGTGGAAGCCACCTTTCCCGACGGCACCAAACTGGTCACCGTCCACCAACCCATCGCGTGAGGCCTGGTCATGATTCGTGATGCGACCCAAGACGACTTGCCGGCGATCCGCGATATCTACAACGATGCGGTACTCAACACCACAGCGATCTGGAACGAACAGCCGGTGGACCTGGGCAATCGCCAGGCCTGGTTCAGTGCGCGGCATGCCCAGGGATATCCGATCCTGGTCTCGGTGGAAAACGGTGAGGTCACCGGTTATGCCTCGTTCGGCGACTGGCGCCCTTTCGAAGGCTTCCGCTACAGCGTCGAGCACTCGGTGTATGTGCGTCACGACCAGCGCGGCAAAGGCCTCGGCCCACGCCTGATGCAAGCGCTTATCGAACGTGCGCGGGAAGGCGGCAAATACGTGATGGTCGCCGCCATCGAAAGCGGCAACCTGGCTTCCGTGCGCCTGCATGAACGATTGGGCTTCGTGACCACCGGGCAAATGCCGCAGGTGGGCATCAAGTTCGGCCGCTGGCTGGACCTGACCTTCATGCAACTGGCCTTGAACCCGGGCGCCGAACAGCCCCAGGAGTGAAAACGATGAACGCCACGCACCTGCGTCGAGTCAATGCAGAAAGTTTTGCCCATTACCGCCCGGGCTTGATCGAGCTATTGCTGGATGCCGTCAGGCACGGCGCATCGGTCGGCTTCATGGCGGACTTCGATGAGGCCCAGGCGCGTGCTTACCTGAGCACTGTGCAGGCGAGTATTGAAGACGCCAGCCTGTTGCTCTGGGTCGTGGTACGCGACGAACAGGTGATCGCCAGTGTGCAATTGGCCTTGTGCCAAAAAGCCAACGGCCTCAACCGCGCCGAAGTGCAAAAGTTGCTGGTACACAGCAGCGCGCGGCGTCATGGCCTGGGCCAGCAACTGATGCACACCCTGGAGCTCGCCGCACGCCAGCACCAGCGCGGCCTGCTGTACCTGGACACCGAAGCCGGTTCACCGGCCGAAGCTTTCTACCAGTCGCTGCGCTACACCAGGCTCGGTGAACTGCCCGACTACTGCCAAAGCCCGGACGGGCGCTACAGCCCGACCGCCATTTACTTCAAGAAACTGGGGCAACCTGCATGATTCCTGGCGAATACCGGATCCAGCCTGGCGACATCGAACTCAACGTGGGCCGGCGCACCGTCACCCTAAGCGTGGCCAACAGTGGTGACCGGCCGATTCAGGTGGGCTCGCACTACCATTTCTTCGAGACCAATGACGCACTGACGTTTGACCGGGCGGCGAGTCGTGGCATGCGCCTGAATATTCCGGCAGGCACGGCGGTGCGGTTCGAGCCGGGACAGAGTCGCGAGGTCGAGTTGGTGGATTTGAGTGGTGGCAGGCGGGTATTCGGCTTTGCAGGTCGGATCATGGGTGATCTTTAGGGCCTTATCGGGGGCAAGCCCCCTCCCACATTTTGACGGTGTTCACACATCAAGGTGGGAGGGGGCTTGCCCCCGATAGCGATCTCACATTCAACACATATCTTCAGGGCAACCACATGAAAATCAGCCGCCAAGCCTACGCCGACATGTACGGCCCCACCGTCGGTGACAAGGTCCGCCTGGCCGACACCGAGCTGTTCGTCGAGGTCGAACAGGACTTCACCGTCTACGGCGAAGAAGTGAAATTCGGTGGCGGTAAAGTGATCCGCGATGGCCAGGGCCAAAGCCAGTTGCTCGCCCATGAAGTGGTCGACACCCTGATCACCAATGCGTTGATCATCGATCACTGGGGCATCGTCAAGGCTGACGTCGGCTTGAAAAATGGCCGCATCCACGCCATCGGCAAGGCCGGCAACCCGGATATCCAGCCCGGCGTGACCATGGCCATCGGCGCCAGTACCGAAGTGATCGCCGGTGAAGGCATGATCCTCACCGCCGGCGGCATCGACAGCCATGTGCATTTCATCTGCCCGCAGCAGATCGAAGAGGCCCTGAACAGCGGCGTCACCACCCTGATCGGCGGCGGCACAGGCCCCGCCACCGGTACCAATGCCACTACCTGCACCTCTGGCCCGTGGCACCTGGCGCGCATGCTCCAGGCCAGCGACTCATTCCCGATGAATATCGGCTTCACCGGCAAAGGCAACGCCAGCCTGCCCGAGCCATTGATCGAGCAGGTCAAGGCCGGCGCTATCGGCTTGAAGCTGCACGAAGACTGGGGCACCACCCCCGCCAGCATCGACAACTGCCTGAGCGTGGCCGACGAGTACGACGTACAAGTGGCGATCCACAGCGACACCCTCAACGAGTCCGGCTTTGTCGAAACCACCCTCGCCGCGCTCAAGGGCCGCACCATCCACACCTACCACACCGAAGGCGCCGGCGGCGGCCACGCGCCGGACATCATCAAGGCCTGTGGCTTTGCGAATGTGCTGCCCAGCTCCACCAACCCGACGCGGCCCTTCACCCGCAACACCATCGACGAACACCTGGACATGCTGATGGTCTGCCATCACCTCGACCCGAGCATCGCCGAAGACGTCGCCTTCGCCGAAAGCCGTATCCGCCGCGAGACCATCGCCGCCGAAGATATCCTGCATGACCTTGGCGCATTTTCCATGATCAGCTCCGACAGCCAGGCCATGGGCCGCGTCGGCGAAGTCATCACACGCACCTGGCAGACCGCCGACAAAATGAAAAGACAGCGCGGCCCGCTGCCGGGCGACGGTGCAGGCAACGACAACTTCCGGATCAAGCGCTACATCGCCAAGTACACCATCAACCCGGCGATTACCCACGGCGTCAGCCATATCGTCGGCTCCATCGAAGTGGGCAAGTGGGCCGACCTGGTGCTGTGGCGCCCGGCGTTCTTCGGGGTCAAGCCGACGCTGATCCTCAAGGGCGGCGCGATTGCCGCCAGCCTCATGGGCGACGCCAACGCCTCGATCCCCACGCCGCAACCGGTGCACTACCGGCCGATGTTCGCCAGCTTTGGCAGCGCCCTGCACGCCACCAGCCTGACCTTCATCAGCCAGGCGGCCCGGGACGCCGGGCTGCCCGAGGCCCTGGGCCTGAAAAAGCAGATCGCCGTGGTCAAGGGTTGTCGCGACGTGCAGAAAACCGACTTGATCCACAACGATTACCTGCCCGACATCGACGTCGATCCCCAGACCTACCAGGTCAAGGCCGACGGCGTGTTGTTATGGTGCGAACCGGCGGATGTGCTGCCGATGGCCCAGCGTTACTTCCTGTTCTGAGGTGTACGGCCTGCGTCCGGTTACAAGTCCTGGTACAAGTCTTCGATACTGTCCAACTTGGCGCGCTGCAACGCTTCGTCGGTGAGCTTTTCCACCTGGGCCCGATCTTGCGCCGCCAGTTTCTCCATTTCGGCGTCGAGCCGCGCCTGGGTCATCACTGCCCCCGGCGGCACCTCGGCGGCCGGCTTGCCCAGGTGTTCCGCCAGCCGCAGTACCTCGCTGCGCCAACGGTCCTTTTGCACCGGATCAGCGGCGTCGAGCCAGGCTTGCTGGGCATCGCGCAGATCCAGCCAGGCCTCTGCCTTGCCTTGCAGCGTCTTGAAGGGCTCTGTGTGTGCCTGCCGGAGATAATCCAGCCAGAACGGCTGCTCACTGATCGATTGCCGCAACAGGTTGCCTTCCTCAAGGGCGAGCACTCGCTTGCGGGCCTGTTCGATCATGTCCGCGGTCACGTCCGGTTCCGAGAACATCATCCGAGCGGATTGCCAGGGCAAGTGCAATTTGTCCGGGGGCGCCAATTCGGTCGCGTAGATCAGGTAGACCTCTACCTCGTCGATGTCGCGCATCGCATTGCCCTGTGCATCGCGATGGGTGATGCGTTCGCCATCGGCGTCGCGCTCGGGGTATTTGCGCCCTTCGGCCACCAGCGCATCGACCCGGGCACGCGCAATCCGACCCAGTTCATCCAGGCGTGACTTGCCGCGCGCCACAGCCAGCAAGTCGCGCTCCACCGTGTCCGGGAGAAGCGAGTCGTACGCCCGCGCCACCAGCACTTCAACGCCCATGGCATTGAACAGTTGGGCACCGGCATCCACGCAGGTGGTGGGCGCCGCGGCCATGGCAAACAGTTTTTCACGCAAGGCTGTGTTGGCCGCCGCCGACTCGACCATTTTCCACACTTTGCGTGTGAGATCGATCTTGGCCGCACTCTCTTGTTCGAGTGCATCTGCAGATTCGGACAGTTTGCGCAACTCATTGAAAAACGGTTCGGAGCCGTGCTCATTTTCCAGGGCGTCCCAGGTGTCCTGTTTGGCCCGCCACTGCTCATCGCTCAGGCCACTGCGCCAATGGATGCTGTCCATCACCCCTCGCAGCGGATAGGTACGGTCCGGCTCCAGCCCGACGGACAGCCGGTAGCCCCTGACGATCTCCAGATTCTGCGCGGAAATGAACGCCGGTTCCACGCTGATACGGGTGCGTGCCACGGTGTTTGCGTGGCTTGACCCAGGTTCGACCTGGGGAACGCTGTCCAACCGATTGGCGCTCAGGTCCAGCACGAACGAACGCGCCCGTGGTTGCTCAAACAAGCCGGTAGGCCACGTGGTCTGCCCGCTGTCGCCGAGCAGCAGCATGCTCAATTCCGGCATGCGGCCGATGTCGGGCGCGCGGCCAAGCGGATTGCTTTCCAGCCCCAGGTAGTTCAGCTTCGTAAGCCCACTCAGGTGATTGAAGGCGTTCGTGTCCAGGACAATCTGATTATCGGACAGCTCCAGCTCGGTCAATCGCTGCATTTGACCTATCGGCTCGGGCAGCACGCTCAGTTCGTTGTTACTCAGGTCCAACCGCCGCAGCCGCTTGAAATAGCGCAGGAAGGGGCTGGGGTCTGTCGAGATTCCCGCATCCGATAGGTCAAGGGCCGAAACATGGTCGAAGTTGGCGGTCAACGGCGGCAGTTGCTCAAGCTGGTCATGCAGGTCCTCGTCGGACAGGTCGAGGACTTGCCCATGGGAGTACCCGCTGACATCCGCATCCTCGGGCCCAGCGCGGCGCCAGGCGTCGCGCAAGGCCTTGACGATTCGCAGGCGGGCAAACCGTTGTTGCTGGAATGCCCCTGAGCGGCGCTGCTCCTCGGTGACCTGGTTATAGTGTTCGCGTTGCCAGTTCTGCAACGTGTTGTCGAATGTCTTGTATTCCATCTCCAGGGCCTTGAGCCGGGATTGGTACTCCAACCCCATGTCGTCGATGAACGTGTTCACTTGCTCGAAGGTAAACCCAGGGAAAAGGGTGCGCACGCGCTCCTCGATGATATGCCCCCAGGCCGTATGCTGACCGTGGTTGCTGGCCAGGTACCCCAACTTCCCGCTCGCCAGGCGCGGTGCCGGTCGGTGTGAAAAGAGGTACCGGCGCTGCTGGAGTTTAAGCACCGTGCGCAACTGGTCACGGGGCAGCGCCGCGGCAATGATCCTGGCCTTCAGCTCCTGCCCTTGCTTGATGTTCGGCAAGCCGATGGCCTGGCGGTGCTCGTCGGGCAAGGCGTGCTGGATAGCTGAGTAGAGGTCGTCGGGCTCATGCAGGGTTTCATCGCGGACATTGCGTGCCTGGTAAAGGCCCTCTCCAACCCGCACCAACACCTTGCGTTCAGTCGCCTGCTGCGGGCCGAAACTGGCCCGTAGCTCACCGTCCAGCTCTGCCTCACGCACTTCCAGGCGCAGGTTGTCCTTCCATCCCGCCAACCTCGGCACTGAATTGACGACCAGGGCTTCGGTGTCCTTATCCGCCAGCGCCTCCAGGTACAGGCCCTCGTAGGCGTGGGTCAGGCGCATGTTCTGCTGCAGGTCGCGCGCCTGCTCGGCCAACCGCAGCGGCACACGCTGCCGGGTGTTGAGCGTTTTTCTCTCCTCGGCAGTAGCGCTCCCCAGCAACTCCTGGACCATGAGCGTCGGGACCCGAGCAAACTGGCGCTTGATCAATTGGGTGGCGGCGTCCGTGGGCGGCTGCTGTCCGGCGTAGAGGCTGCGCATCAAGCGCGCGCGCTGGGTGACCGCGAAGGTTTGCAGACGTGCCTTCAGGGCAGCGACGCGCAGTTCCGGCGTTCTGGGGGTGTAGCCAGGCAACAGGGCATGGATCTGGGCTTCGTCGAGAAAACCGATCACCCGCGCGGGCAACTGGCCCTTCATCAATTCTGTAAGGCTGATCCGCAGGGTGTCGCGGGTGGAGGCGCCGGGGTCGCCGTACTTCACTGACCGGCCGCTTGGCTCGATGTCCCAAAACGCTTCGATCGCCAACTGTTGCGGCCAACCCTTGAGGTACACAACCAGGGACGCTGGATAGCCGCACAAATTGATGGAATGCTTGCCCGCGCCGATCTCCTCGGCCACCGTCCCGGCGTCGCGATAGGCACGGAACCTGCGCACGGTATCCAGCAGGATCGCCGGCACCGGTTCACCTTCGACATGCACCCGACGCAATCGGTCTTGCGTCACGCCACTGGTGTGGCGGATCTGCTCCAGCTCGGTGTCACTGAAACCGTCCATCACCGGCCCCAGGCGGCGCATCAGGGTTGCGCCTTGCCACTTCAAGGGTTGCTCAAGTTCATGGTTCCAGGCGCCCTCGCCATTGGCGGTCAGGCGCGGCAAATAGGCATCGCCCCGTGACGGGTGCTCGATATGAAAACGCTCGGTCTGCGGGTCTTGCCGTACCGCATAGCGCTTGCCCTCCAATTCCAGCAGCTGTTTGCCGTCGACCTGATGCAGTCCCTGTGCGTCGGCGACGGAATCGGCGGGCAACGGCGAAGGATGCTCGTAGATGGACAGATCGGGCTTCCACAGCCGGGTCTTGCCGCTGGGCAACTGCACCGCCTTGAGCTGCTCGATGAAGGGCGACAGGGTCAAGTGAGCCACGCCCGCACCGGCCGCCAGCAGGGCCAGGTTTTCCAGCACATCGGTGATATGCGCCCAACCGGCTTCGCGGTCCCCCTGTGCCCACTCGATAACACCGTCCAGCACTTCGTATAGCAACTGCCCCGCCGTGACCAGGGACATCGCCACCCCCAGCGGCGGAACCACCATGCCCAGCAGGTTCACGGCAAACAGGCCGGTATTCAGATAATGCTCAAGACGCCGCGCACGTTCAGCATCGTCCGCGTCGGCAGTGCTCACGGCCTGGGCCCGCGCATCGGCATACAGGCGCTTGCGCAAGCTTTCGTAGCGATGGGGCCACAGGTCCACTTCCTCCCACAGCCCCTTGATCGCATTCGCGCCGATATTGAATTCCGGCGCGCTGATCGGCACCCGTGTCTGCGGCCGAGGCTCACCGAAAATCGATGGAATACTCTGCAGGTACGACGGCGTCACCAGTGACGTGAGGTACTGGCCCCATTCGGACTGCAACCAATCCTCGATGAACGATCCTGGCGGTGCATCCACCACCAGCTCGGTGAGCCGGCGAAAGTAGTAGGGGCGATGCCGGTAATCAATGAACCGGCTGTAGAACCGCTGGTATTCGGTAACCGGTAACTCTACGGAGCGGTCGCCATGGGCCTGCGTGCCGGCAGTAAGACGGGCTGTCACGGCGTTGCTGAAGTCGGCGAATGACGCGTACCGCTTGATCGGATGCTCGGGGTCGTCGGGGACGTAGATGATCACCCATTGGGAATAGCGATATTTGACGCAGGGGTCGATGACCAGGCAATCGTGCAGGCGCAGGTTCATCATGCACGGCACGCGGTACCACACCTGCTTGTCGCCCAGCATGATCGGTTGTTCACCGGCCAGCACGCGCATCAGCAAGGCATGATCGCTCGCGTCAATATCACCCTTGACCAGGGCCAGGTAGGCCGCCGCCTTGAACGCGGCTTTCTGGTGGGTCAGGTAGCGCTCGCGCAGCAAGCCCTCGGCGACCGCATCCTGGGGTTCCAGGAAGGTCTTGAGGTAGGCCTGGTACTGCGCGCCCAGGTCCAGGTCACGGCACAACTGCACAAAGGTTTCGATCTGCAACGAGGTGGCATGGCGTTCGAACTGGCCGCGCGCATCGGGTGGGGTGATAAAGCCTGAGGATTGGTTGAAAAATCCCTTCTCGGCCTCCCGCGCTTCGAAGTTGTTCAACGCCGCCTGCAACAACGAAAAGGACTTGCTCTTGAACCCGCCCGTTGGCCGGCCGAAGGCATCTTCCACCGGTGAATAAAGCCGCAGCCAGGTTTGATGGACGTCCAGTTCGAAGCCCGCCTTTTTCAAGGCAGCCTCCAGTAACGGCTGGGCGAATGCGGTCACTGACTGCAATTTTCCCATGGACTTTTCCAACTGGTTGAGCGCGTCGCAGCGTGCATCCATCAGGGTTTTGAGCTGATCTTTCTGGTGCTGGGGGGCGGCGGCGTACCAGTCGGGAATCTGTGGAGCAGTCTCTTTGAGGGCCTGGCGACGCTCGGGCGAGGCCCGGACAAGGCATGGCGCGATGGCCTGTTTGATCAGCGTGTAATGCTGGCCTTGATCGATGGGTACGGGCAATGCTGAGTGTTCGACTGCAACGGACTTGGACATGGGATGGCTACTGTGTGATCTGAAGACCACGGGATCCTAGGTCCCCCGCAGAAGGGTGCGGGCCTAACTATTTATCCGACGTTGGCTGTGATCAGGTAAACGTCAATCGAGCCCACGCTTGGGCTGTTCGGACACCGCGAACCGCCCGTTCCTGCGTACGCTTGCAAGGTAGCCTAAGCGTACTTATCTACCGCGTCACTTCCCTGCGCGAGTGATGTGCTGTCACCTCCTAAACCCAAGGAGTGACTCATGTCAGTTCTACGCCCAACAGACGAGACTCGACCGACCGTTTCAGAGAGCGTGCACAGCACTTTCCTCGAAAGCGCCATCCCCGACTGGTTGATCCAAGCCACACCACAACAACGCAAAGCCCTCAAGGCCGCCGGCACGGTGCTGCCGGACTGGTACGTGCAGGCCTCGGCGACGCAACGCAACGCGCTGCAAGCCAGCATCGCCACCCATTTCGCCGCACAGACCCGGTTGGACAACACCATGTCCAGTCTGGAAGACATCGACACCTTCGCCCGCCCCCTGCTGGTCAACGCCTTGAAAGAGCGGTTCAACGTCACGCTGGATGTCGACAAGACCTTCATCCGGCTGAGAAAAACCGTGTCCCTCACCGAGTTCTATATTCCTGTCGGTTGGTTCGAAGCGCTCAAGTTGCCGCTGCTGCAAGCGGCACTGCACAACTTCGAGGCCTCGGAATGCGAAGCCGGCGCGTTTCATTCCTCCTCGGGGTTCGTGGTCCAGTCGGCGAACGCAGACGGCTCCACCGCCGTCACCACCCCCTTGACGGTGGAGCAGTTCACCAGCCTGTGCCGTTCGCTGGATATCGGCGCGAAATACCAGGCTTACCTCAAGGATTTCCTGGAGCCCAATAACGCGGTGGCGCAGGCCGTCCTGCAGGAGCGATTCACCGTCGCGCATAAATCAGCGTTGCGCTCGGCGGCTGAACAGGCCTTGTTGAAAAATGACATCACCGACGCCGATTACCGCATGGTGTTGTCGGTAATCGACGGCGAAAAAAAGCCGGTGCTGAACGGCAAGCGCATCTGGTTGCGCGACCTGAGCCTGACGCAACACCGACTCACCGGTGTGGTGGTGTTCGTGGTCAGCGGCGAACTTCACAACGGGAGCGAGTTGCTGCTGTACATTCCCGACGATCCCCAGGCACCGCTCAAGCGCTACACCCTGGGTCAGCTCAAGCCGCTGTTCAAGCAACGACTCACTGCCGCTGATGCCACGCCGGCTCCGCAGGAAGGTCCCACGACCTACCAGCGGTTCTTCAGCCAGTTCATCCATTATGGAGAGCGGGCGGAGTATTTCAGCCAGTTCACCCAAGACACCTCGGACACCTCCCTCGCCCAGAAGCTCTTGCCCTATAAACCGCTGATTGATCAAATACGACAGGGGATCGACCCGTTCTATTTCTTCAGCACCACCCACCCCTCGCCACCACCTGCTCCACCCAAACAAGTGCCCAATCCTGATCCGCGCCTGGAGCCGGTCATCACGCCGCCGGCCCACGGGGGATGGTTCTGGGGCGAGGACCTCGACCTGTGGACCTATCTCTACGCACAGCATCGCGCCAAACTCTACGCCGACGCACGCGCTCATGCGGTGCCCACGGCAGATGTGGATGCCAGCGTACGCTCACGCAAACTGGCGCAGTTGCTCAACATCGGCATGCTGGTGTTCACGGGTATCTCGATGTTCATACCGGCGTTGGGTGAGGCCATGATGGCGGTGATGGGCACCCAACTTCTGCTGGAAACCTTTGACGGCGTGAAGGAGTGGTCGGAGGGCGATCGCAAGGCGGCCAAGGCCCACCTGATCGACGTCGCGCAAAACCTGGTGCAGTTGGCGGCGATGGCCGCCGTGGGGAGAGGTTTTACCAAACTGACAGCGGTGCCGGCTGAACCGGTCGTCGAGGCGACTCAGCCAATAACGTCGAGCGATGGCAAGAGCCGCCTGTGGAAACCCGACCTGAGCCCCTATCGTACCTCGATCCAGCTGGCGCCCGATGCCCAGCCTGATGCGCAAGGGCTGTACAGCCATGAGGGGCAGACGATCTTGCCGCTTGAAGGCTACACCTACCGCGTCACGCAAGATCCGAACACCGCCGAATACCGCATTCAGCATCCTACCCGTCCCGAGGCCTACTCACCGAAACTGGCCCAAAACAACCAAGGGGCCTGGCGCCACGAAGGCGAAACCCCACTGGACTGGGACGACACCACTGCACTCAGGCGCCTGGGCCATACCACCGAGCCGCTGGACACTGACCAGTTGCTCAAGGCCCAGGAGGCCAGCGGTGTCACAGCCGACGCCCTGCGCGAAGCGCATGTGAATGGCGAAGTCACACCGCTGTTGCTGGCCGATTCGCTGCAACGCTTCAAACTCCACCAGCAGGTCAACGAATTCATCCAGCGGCTCAAGAGCTCCGATCCTTTCGTCTTTCCCAAGGCCGACCTGGGCACGCAACTGGACCTGATGAAGCGCCGTGGCCTGTTGTCCAGCTCCCCGCCATTGCGGGTGATGGACAGCCAAAGGCGCGTACTCTGGGACGACGTACCCTCCCTGTCACCCCAGCCCAGGCGCACAGTCGTACTCAACGAACAGCACCTGGCTCGAGGCGAGGGACTGCATCAGGTGCTGTACACCCTGCAAGGCGCCGACCCTGACCTGGTCGACATTCCCGGTTCGCCCCTGGACACGCTGCCCATGCGGGCCGCCAAACTGCGTCGGCAACTGGGCGAGTTTGTCGAGTCGATCAAGCCTTCGTATGTCGAGGAACGTTATCAGCAACTGACCGCCAGCAACGACCCCGATGTACAACGTGTACAGGACGCGTACCCTAAACTGCCGACACGCATCGCCGAGCCGTTGCTTAAAGAACTCAGCGCTGCAGAATTGGCAGCCTTTCGCCGCAGCGCGCGCCTGCCGGTCGCGCTCGCCGAACGGGCGCAATGGGCCGAGCAGGAAACCCGGGTGTCGCGCGCCTATGAAAACCTGCACTTGAACACACCGTCCGACCTCGACAGCCAGCGCCTGGCCCTGCGTACCCTGCAGACCTTGCCCGGCTGGCCTAGGGGAACGCGCGTGGAATTGCGCCAGCGTATGCCCAACGATGCTCAGGACGTCTTACTCGATGCCATCGGCGAGGTGGGCGGAACACCGAGTAAAATCCTTGTACAGCTCGACGATGGGCGGTTCGAAGGCAACCACGCCACGGATTTGTACGATGCCATTCTGAATACGTTGTCACCGGGTGAACGTATCGACATGCGGGTGACCGACACCGACCACCTGCGGGCTGCCATCCAGTCCACTCCCTTGCCCCGCGAACAACTGCGTGCTGTGTTGCTCGAAAACCCAGTGCGAAAACCTGCCTACGACGCCACGATGCGGTTGCTCGGTGGCGGGCGTGGCTACGAGAAACTCAAAGCGCAGCTCAGCACTGCGCAACAACGGGTGCGCAAGCTTTACCCCTCATTCAGCGATGAGCAAGTCAGGGACTTTATCGAATCGCTTGGCAGCGAAGTGCGTTCATCCTTGACACGACGGGAAGCCGAGTACCGAAAGCTTGAGGACGATTTGAACGTGTGGGTCGAGGCCAACAACCCGCGAGTCGGCGCGTACGCCAGTACGGTCGCTAATGACATCAAGCGCTGCTGGCGTCGTGAATCGGGCAGTACGCTCAAACTCATCAGCTATGTACCGCTGGACCTGCCCGCGCTCACGGCAGACTTCAGCCATGTCACCGAATTGGAACTGCGTACCCGCCTGTGGGGTGGCAACACGCAGACGTTCCTGAATAATTTCAACCAGCTTAAAAAGCTGAGCCTGGCCAACTGCGAACTCACCGCCGTCCCTGAAGGGCTCGACAGAATGCCTCAGCTGACTCAGTTGAGGCTGAACCAGAACAAGATCGTGCTCACCCCACAAAGCGCCGCACGGCTCAGCGCACTGCACAAGCTGGAAACCCTGGAGCTTTCGGGCAATCGCTTGGGCCTCACCCCGGACTTCAGCGCCATGCAGGAGTTGAAGAGGCTGGACCTGTCGGGTTCCGGAATCGAACACTGGCCCACCGGCCTGCTGGACAAAACCAACCTGGAGTTTCTGAACCTGCGCGATAACCGCCTGAGTGAGGTTCCCGAGGCAAATCTCGACCCGCAGCCCGAACAGCTGGAAACCATCGCCAGGATCAACGATGTCACGTTCCTGAAAGGCAACCCGTTTCCTGAAGCCTATCGGCAACGCTTCGACACTTACTGGCAACGCTTGGCCGCGGAACGTCCGGACCTGATCAAAACCCATGACGCGTTCGACATGAACAACCCGCACCTTGAACGCGCACGCGCGCTGTACCCCAATCGCAACACGCTGGAGATCCGGCAATTCATCTGGGATTTGGGGGAGGGTCTGGAAGCGGAGTTGTCGCGCCTGGAACAAGAATTCCAAGTGCTCAATACACAGCTCAACACGTGGGCCTCTGCCGGTGGCAACATCAACAGCCGGACCGGGACCGGCTACGTGCGCACCCGCCAGCGCATGCTCAATTTCGCGGGGCGGGATGATCGCTACCTGGCAAGGGACCGGATAATCAGTTGCTGGCGCAAGGAAGGGCCTCAACAAAAGGCTTTCGACCTTACCCCCATAGGTTGGGAATTGGACCTCAGCAATCTCACCCTGCCAAGCCTGCCGGAGCTGGACGCAGATTTCAGCCACGTCGGCTCGCTCAAACTCAATAACATGAGTCTGAGCACCAGCCCCGAGCAATTCCTGCTACGCCATCGCGGTGTCCGTTGGCTGGATATGTCGAACAACCAGTTACGCGAGTTGCCCCAGGCCCTCAATCAAATGAACGGGCTGACCCGCTTGCTTTTGCATGGCAACCAGATCCAGCTCACTCCCGTAACCGCGCAAGTGCTGGCCCAGCGTACAACGCTCAGGGCGTTGAGCATGGCGATCAACCCCTTGCGCATCGCTCCGGATTTCAGCGCTATTACCGACTTACGTACGCTGAGCCTGCAGAACTGCGAGCTTGAAACCTACCCGACCGGAATCGGCGCGCAACCGCTTCTGGAGTACGTTGCCTTGCTGAACAACCGCATCACCGAGCTTCCCGACTCACTCATCAACCCGCCTGCCGAGCAACTGGCGCAGTCGGCCCGCATCACTAACACCATCAGGCTCCAAGGCAACCCGCTGACCGAGGCGACGCGACAACAGCTGCGCCAATACCAGGCGCGCCTCGAGCAGGTAGGCCTGAGTTCGGCCGACCACCCTAACCAACTGGTTTCCTCGGCACTGCAGGTTACGTCGACGCCAAGAGTACACGCCATTGGTCAACAGCAGACCCGCTGGATGCGAGGCGTGCCCGACGCGCAAATCGCGCCCCGTACGGCCCAATGGCAGCAATTGCGAACACAACCGGGCAGTGACGGGTTCTTCGCCATGCTCGAAGGCATGAGAGAGGCGCCCACCGGCCATGCAGACCTGCAGAACCGGGTCTGGACAGTGATCGACGCTATTACCCAGAACACTGCGGAATCCGCGGCACTGCGCGAACAAATATTCGAGTGGGCCGGCCGCGCAACCTGCTGTGACCGCGCCGGATTGTCGTTCAGCAACGTGGAGATCATGGTCATGGCGCACAACGCCAAGGCACTGGCCAGCGATGTGAACCAGGGCGCTACGCTGATCAAGCTGGCCAGGGGGTTGTTCCGCCTCGACGAGGTGGAAAAAGCCGCGTTGAACGATATCGCCCGGCGTACCCAGGCGATCAATGACAATCCCAGGTACTCGCCTACGGAAAAACTCCAGCAGATCGCACTGTTGGATGAGGTCGAGATCAGGCTGGCCTATCGCTTCGGACTCAAGGGCCCGGACCAACTGGACTTGCCTGGACAACCGCAGACGGCGGCCTACACCGCAGGCAGGGTGAGCGAAGACGTGCTGAAAAAAACCCGCCAGGAGATCCTCAAGCTGAACGATTCACCGGCCGAATTGCAGGCGCTGGTCGCCAGGGAGTTCTGGCAGGAGTACCTGGCCCAGAAGTACAAGGGGCAATTCGAGGAGCAGGGCCAGCCCTTCCATGAACAACTGGCGGCCTTGCATGACGAACACGCCGAGGGTCGGTTGTCCGACAAGCTTTATGATCAGCAGGCCAAGAACTTGCAAGCCGGGCTTGCCATCCAGGAAGCCACGCTGATGGAGGCACTGACCCGCACAGAGCTGAAGACCCATCCGCTCAGCTGACCCCACGGCGCCAGGGGCGTCGCTCCCTGGCGCTGTTTTATCTACCCCGGCCTGCGCCTACTTACGTGATTTGCTGTCTGCTCCCAATACCCAAGGAAAGACCGCATGACTATTTCAACTTCGCCAAAAAGCGAAGCGACTCCCTCCGCGTCAAATAGCCTGCACGACGCGTTCTTCAAAAGCACCCTACCTGAGTGGCTGACAAAAGCCACGCCACAGCAACGCGAGGCGCTCAAGGCCGCTCCCGTAACATTGCCCGACGGCTACCTACGGGCCTCCGCGGCGCAACGCAAGCCCGTGCATGACAGCATTACGGCCAGCGCGACCGCTCAAGCCCGCCTGGCTGAGGCAATATCCACCTTCAAGGAAATCGATGCATTCGCCAAACCCTTGCTGGTCACGGCGCTCAAGGACCAGTTCAACGTAGAGCTTGAGGTCGACAGCACTTACATCCGTCTGCTTCAACCGCTGGAAATCGGCATCTTCGGTATCGATGTGAGTAGCTTCGAGGTGCTGAAGCTGCCGCTGCTCGACGCCGCCCTGCACAACTTCGAAGCGTCGGAATGCGAGGTCGGCGCCTTTCATGCCGCATCCGGCTTCATGGTCGAGCATGCAGGTGAACTCATACCGCTTGCGACATCGCTGACCGTACCGCAATTTACCGGGCTGTGTCGCTCTTTGGATATCGGCGCGCAGTACCAGACGTACCTCAAAAACTTTTTCAAGCCCGCCGATGCCGTCGCCCTGGCGGCATTGCGCGAGCCCTTTATCGACGCACACAAAACGGCCCTGCGCGCCGCCGCCGAAATGGCCTTGCTGAACAAGGACATCCTGCCCCAGGATCATCGGATGATTCTCTCGGTCATCAATGGCGAGCTGACACCCTCTGTGGATGGCCGGCCTGTGTGGTTCCGCGACCTGACGCTAATGGGCCACCGCATGATCGGCTGCATAGTGTTCGTGATCAGCGACAAGTACCGCTACACCGATGACTCCATCATCTATATCCCCAACGACCCATACCATCCGCTCAAACGCTACACGGACGCCGAACGCATCGCATTGTTCAAGAAGCGCCTGGTCACACCCGATCCGACACCGTCCGCAGGCGACCTGCCCACCCAGGACCAACGCTTTTTCAGCCAGTTCGTGACCTACACCGAACGCCCGAATTACTTTGGGCGGTTCACAAAAGACGCGCCATCGGGCAGCTTCAGTGAGGCGCTCAAACCCTACGGGTCGATAATCAACGACCTGGTGCGCGGTGCATTCACCTTCGCAGGGTTCAAAAAATTGCCGCCCGCGGCACCCCGCCCCCAGGTGCCGTTGCGTGATATCGACCCCGCCCCCGGTGGCGTGGCGCGCAAAGGCCATGGAATGTGGGCGGCCAACGTCGACCTGTGGGCCTACCTGTTCGACCAGCACCGCGACAAGCTCCTCGACGATGCCCGCGCCCATGCCGTGCCCACCGCGCAGGTGGATGCCCAGGTACGCTCACGCAAATTCTCGGCATTGCTCAATATCGGCCTACTGCTGCTGACCGGCGTCTCGATGCTGGTGCCGGGGCTGGGCGAGGCCATGCTCGTATTGATGGGCGCCCAACTGTTATACACGGCGTTCGAAGGGGCCATAGAGTGGAGCGAGGGCGACCGCAAGGCGGCCAAGGCCCATCTAGTGGACGTGGCCGAAAACCTGGTGCTGATCGGCGTGATGGCCGGTGCCGGCAAAGGCTTCGGCAAACTGCTGGCCGTGCCGGCTGAACCGGTGGTCGAGGGCTTGCACCCGGTCGTGCTGCCCAACGGAGAAACCCGCCTGTGGAAACCCGACCTCAAAGGCTATGAAAGCGATGTCAGCCTGGCCGCCGATGCCCGCCCTGATCCTCTGGGGCGCTATGAAGTCGACGGCAAGACCTATATCCGTCAGGACGGCAAGGTTTATCAAATAAGCCAGGATACCGCGAGCAACGCCTGGCGCATCCAACACCCCAGCAATCCCGAGGCCTATCAACCGCTGCTGCGGCATAACGGACAAGGCGCATGGCGCCATACCCTGGAACGTCCCCTGACGTGGGACCGCCTGACCCTGCTGCGACGCCTGGGGCATGCCACCGAGCCGTATTCCGACGAGCAACTGCTCAAGATCGCGGATATCAGCGGTATCAGCGACAACACCCTGCGCAAAGTTCACTTGGATAACCAACCGCTCCCCGCCGACCTGGCGAATGCCATTCGCCTGTTCGACGCCGACCAGGGTGTCGACGCAGTAATCGTCCAGGTACAGAGCGGCCAAGCCATCGACTCGCGATACCTTTACTGCCTGCCGTTGATCACCGAGCTGCCACGCTGGCCAAGGGGTCGGGTGCTGGACGTGTTCGACGCACCGGACCTGACGGGAACCCCTGTACGCTACGGCGCCGAGCGGCTGGCGGCAGGCGATCCTGTCAAGGAGCCCATCCGCGTGAACCGCGAGGAGGTTCTGGCCGATGGCTTGCCGGCACGTATCCTTGATGCGCTGGATGAGGCCGAGGTTAACCGCCTGCTTGGCGGTGAAGGCGCTCGCGTCCGAGAGGCCCGGCCCGATGAATTCAAGAAACAGCTCAGCGACTTCGCCCAGACCCGCCGGTCGGCTATTTTTGAACGTCTCTATGAAGGCGCCCAAGCCCAGGACCCGCGTGTCGCGCAATTGCGCAAGGCCTCGCCGGGGCTTAGCCAGGCTGCGGCCAATGAGATCCTGGCCCATACGCCTGAGGAAACCCTCGCCCGCCTTGAAAGCACGGGCACCGTGCCCTTGGCCATGCGCGAAGAAGCCCACTGGTATGCGCGGCAGGAACGCCAGACCCGTGCCTTTGCCGGGCTGTACAGTGAACACGTTGCAACCACCGACACCAAGCGCCTGGCCTTGCACGCGTTGCAGCAATTACCCGGTTGGTCGGACACTGTGCGCCTGGAAATACGCAGGGACAGTATCGACGGGGCACTGATCGATGCCATCGGCGATGAAAGCAGCACTGTGCGTAAATACCTGGTCAAGGACGGCCCGACCTACCAGGCGTTCAATGAACGCGGTGAACCCCTCAACAGTCGACCCCGGTATGGCGACAACTTCTATGCCTCCGTGCTTCACGCCTTGCCTGACGAAGCCCGGCAGGCCCTGGGGATCCCTCACGTAAGCCAGCAGGCTCAATTGCGCGAGGCGATCATCCGCAGCGCCAAAGAAAATGCGCACCTGGCCCCCCAGTGGGTCGAGCAGGCCCCACTGCGCCCCATGCCGCCTTCGCGCGCGAGAACCCACCAGATAGGGTACGCCTTCAGTGGGCGCGGGCGAGGCCTGGCGCCGTCCCTGGAATCCAGGGCGCGGGATGTGTACCACGGGCTGACCCCGAAAAAGGCCAAGGCGTTTATCCGGCGCTTGAAAGCCGCCGGAAAAACCGACAACCAGATTTACGACCTGTTGCAGCAACGCCGACGCGAGTGGGAAGACCTGGAAGCCACACTGGAGCGCTGGGTCAATGAAGGGTCAGTCGACAGAAGAGCAACCGCCGATGCATTGAAGCGCTGCTGGCAAAACGGCCCCCTGGCCGAGAATAACAAGGCCTTTACCTACTTCTACCTCCCGGCCGACGGACCTCTGCCCTTCATCGCGATAGATTTCCCCCACGTGCGTAAGCTGAGTGCCTGGCATCTTACGGTCGAACAACTGTCCAACCTCTTCCCCAACCTGGAAAACCTCAAGATCTCGGTACGAGAGGAGCATGCCGGAGACCTGCTGCTGAAACTCAAACAAACGCCGAAGATCAACCACTTGGAGCTCAGCGTAAAACTCACGCCCCAGGTGTTGAACGGCTTGGGTGAGCTCACTCACTTGGTTGAGTTGAAAGTGAACGATGATGGGTATGGCTCACAAATGCAGCCAACCCTGGACGTCAGCCCCCTGCGCCAACTGCGCCGCCTGGAAATAAACTCGCCGCGGATGCTCTTCTGGCCGACAGGGGTATTCCAACTTCCGCGCCTGACCCGTCTGAACCTGTACCGAACCGGCATCAGAACGGCGCCTTCGGAGTTGCTGACCAGCAGCAACCGGTTCGTGAAGGCACTGTCGCTGGACTGGAGGAAATACCCGCTCGACCAATTCAGGCTGGCCTACAACAATTTCATAAGGCGACCGCACATCGTCGACCTGGAAAGCATGGTCCAGGACTTCTGCACCGGGGAATTGGATCGAATGTCCCACGAGACGGGTTATCACAACAGTAACGAAATCAGCAGAAACTTCGCCACGCAATGGTCAACGCATCAGGCACGCTTCCAAGCGATTGAGGCCCTCAGCGAACAGTACAACACACTCAGCACGTATCTGGAGGCGTGGTCCCAGGCCGACGCTGGCACCCCCGTCAGCATGAAGACACAAACAATGAACTCCCTGAAGGGCTTATGGGGCGCAGGGGCGCTTGAACGCTACTCACAAAATCAACTGCAGAGTACGCCCCGCGTGCGCCATTTGACGTTGAGAGACCTGCCGGCCACGGCGCTACCAGACTTGCCGGCCAACAACTTCAATCATGTGACCGATGTGCGCTTGAGTGGCCTGAATAACCTGCGCGCGCCCATAGAACAAGTCCGCGGTTTTATCGCCGCGTTCCCGCAGTTGAATATCTTGCAGCTGGACAATTGCAACCTTGCCGAAATGCCGTTTTCTGCCCAGCAGCAACGCGGGCTTCAGCATCTTTCGCTGAAAAACAATCCGCTGACAACCGCAGACGTTACAGGCCTGTCGGACCTGCGCAGCCTGAACCTGGGAGGCACCCATTTGGAACAGGTACCTACCGGCGTCGAGACACTGGAGCAGCTCCACTCATTGGACCTGCGCAACACCCGGATCACCACGTTGCCGCAAGCCTTGCTGGACCGCGAGGCATTACTCTTTGATATCAAGGTTGAAGGTGCACCATTGAGCTCGACCAGCGAAGCCGCTCTGAACGCTGCCAGGGCGCAGGTTGAACAGAACCGGAGCTTGCCTGCCAACAGTCTCAAGCGCCTGGCCGATGGCGTGCAAGACCACTTTCCTCCCTCCGAAAGCATCGCTTCAGTGGTCGGCCGGTCGCTATTGAAGCTGCCAATCCCCGAGACGGCCCCGGGCTCTGCGCCCCTGACTCAACGCCTGCAACGCCTGCTGCCGCCGCTGGAGACACCGTCAGTGGATCAGTGGCTGGAGCGAATGCGCGGCGAAGGCCTCAGTGATCTGCAGATCCATGCCCGCATCGATGGCTGGAACCTCACGCAGGAAACGCTGATCCATCAGCTCAATGCTTGGTTCATGGCACGCCTCCCCTCGGCAGATATCGATCTTCTCCCCGCAGCCTTCAATCACAGTCGCGTCATTGAGAATATTCTGCAGTGCTGGCGCCGCGGATTGATGGCGGACAGCGCAGGCCAGACCCTCACCTTAACTGGCCTGCGCGTAGGAGACCTGCCGACCCTGACCGGGGATTTCTCGCATGTGCGCAACCTCGACCTGTCCGGAGTTATGATCACCGCGTCAGGAGCCAACGGGTTCCTGGACAGTTTCAGTGGACTGCATTCGCTGTTGCTGGTCGACAATGGGCTTCAACGCTTGCCCATGGCACTGGAACGCATGCGCGACCTGCGCGACCTGGACTTGGCGTACAACCTGTTCCACGACGAGCAGACACTGCACAGCACCCTCAGCGAGCTCCGGCATCTACAACAGTTGAACCTGAACAATAACGCCCTGACCAGCTACGGCATCGACAGTACCTCGCCACTTCGGATTTTGAACCTACGCAGCAATCGCCTGACCGATTGGCCCCAGGGCACTCTGGAGTCGAACCGCCTGCGCCAACTCGACATCGGCTCGAACCTCATCACATCGATCCCGCTCGAGGCGCTGGACGGTAGCCACGATAACCTGATGGCGGGGACCGATATCTCAAACACCCCCACTCTGTCCGAACAAAGCTTGAGCGCACTGCTCGCTTACGGCGACCGCACGGGAAGCGCCCGCGCCCTTGGCATGACCCGTCACGAAATCGCCGTGGCGCTGCGCCTTGAATTGCCGCACATCGCAGGCGTCGATCAAGTCGCACCAGTGCCCTCGACGGACAGTCGCCTACTTGCCCCCTGGATCAGTGAGCTGGGAGCGCTCCAACAGGATCGCTTCCGGGAGATGTGGGCTCAATTATTGGCTGAACCCGACAACGCAGAATTCTTCGACTTGCTCAAGAGCCTGCAAAACACCGATGAGTTCAGGTACGCACGCGTCGATCTGGCGCAGCAAGTACGCACGGTGCTGGAAGCCGCCGCCGGTAACACGGAATTGCGTCAGACCCTGTTCGGCCTGTCTGCCAGCCATGGCACCTGTGGGGATGGAAGGTTGCTCACGTTCAGCGGGCTGAGGGT
The DNA here is from genome assembly GCF_019823005.1 of Pseudomonas sp. DR208. Lineage (NCBI taxonomy): Bacteria > Pseudomonadati > Pseudomonadota > Gammaproteobacteria > Pseudomonadales > Pseudomonadaceae > Pseudomonas > Pseudomonas sp. DR208. The sequence goes on along the minus strand of NZ_CP081944.1, from coordinate 881,283 downwards.
CAAGGTCTACGAGCAACAGACACTGATGAGCATCGACCCCACCCGCCTGGATTTGAAAGGCGACGCCCTGTTGAAGCTATCCCGCCAGTTGTACCGCCTGGATAAAACCGAAGAGCTGGCGATGGCGTTCATCAAGCAAGCCAGTGGCATGGTGGACCAGGCCGAAGTCCGGTTGCGCTACCGCATCGGCCTGCGCGCTGGCTGGAAAGACAAACTGCTGCTACCTGGGCAACCCACACGCATGATGTACGACCGTCCGATCAGTGGCGAGACACTGGTCAAGGCGCGCCAGTGGATTCTGGAACAGGAACATAGCGATGTCTTTTATGAAAACCTGATCACCCGGGATTACTGGCTGGACTACCTAGGGCAAAAATACCCCGTAGAACTCGAAACCCTGGAGAGTGAGGCCGACCGCAAACACCAGGCCCTGGAAGACGCCCATGAAACAATGGACGAGGACTACCAAAAGGCCGTGAATATGCTGGAGATTGATCGCCAGACGGAACGCAACCTCAAACTGCTGGACCTGTCACGTCGGGAGGTCGCCGAGTTGACGCCGCCTGGCGACGACAGCCCGCAACCCGGCCCCTCCAGAAACATGACAGGCGACCGTGCGCCATAACGGTCGCCCTGGCGTTCAACCCCTTAGAAGTTCTCGCGGGGGTTGAACGCCGCTTTTTGCGCCAGCTCCTGCCACAAAGCCTTGACCGCCTCATCGTCCGACTTGGGCATCACGGCCTTGAGCTGCACGAACAGATAGCCACGTTGCCCGGCCTTGTTCAGCAGGCCGTGGCCCTTGGCACGCATGCGCTGGCCGTTCTGGCTGTTGGCGGGGACCTTGAGGTTGATCTTGCCGGTCAGCGTCGGCACCGCCACTTCCGTGCCCAGCGCCAATTCCCACGGCGCCAGCGGCAGGTTGATGATCAGGTTTTCGCCATCCACTTCAAACCTGGGGTGTGGCGCGAACTTGATGATCAGGTACAGGTCGCCATTGGCCCCGCCGCCAATGCCCGGCGCGCCCTGGCCCTTGAGCCGGATGCGCTCGCCGTCGGTCACGCCGGCGGGAATCTTCACGTTCAGGCTCTTGGTGGTGTTGCTGACATGCCGGCCCGAGGCGTCGTACTGCGGCACCTGGAAGCTGATCTGCTTGGATTCGGTGGACAGGGTCTCCTCGAGGAACACCGACAGCTGCATCTCCACGTCCTGGCCTTTACGCCCGGCAGGACGGCGTTGGCCGCCACCAAAGGCGTCGCCACGGGAGCCGAAGATCGAGCTGAAGAAGTCCGAGAAATCCTCACCGCCACCGCCGCCACCAAAGCCGCCACGGCTCTGCCAGCCCGGTGGTCCCTGGAACGGTTGGCCATGCTGGCCGTATTTGCGCAGCTCGTCGTATTCGGCGCGCTTGTCGGCACTCTTGAGCGCCTCATAGGCTTCGGACGCGTCCTTGAACTTGGCTTCGGCGTCTTTTTCCTTGCTCACGTCGGGGTGATATTTGCGTGCGAGCTTGCGATAGGCCGCCTTGATTTCCTTATCGTCGGCCGTCGGCTCTACGCCCAATATCTTGTAATAGTCTTTGAAATCCATCGGCGGTTCACCATCCTTAATCGAGATCGCACAGCCCGGGGCACAACGTGCGCTGCATTGCACTTGTTGAGTGATGTGGCCTGGGGATGCGTCAAAGTGTTATCGGCACTTGCCGTATGCAGCAGATGTGGGGGCGAATACCCAACTTTCAAGCACGATTTAGCGGATAGTCGGCCTACGCATCCGCCTTCGACTGGCATACACTGCGCGGCCGTTTTTCAACCGGAACCCGATAGACATGAAAAACCCATCCCCAGCCCGTGCCTGCGGCATCGACTTTGGCACGTCCAACTCCACCGTCGGCTGGATCCGCCCCGGCGAGGAGACGCTCATCGCGCTGGAGGACGACAAGATCACGTTGCCGTCGGTGGTGTTCTTCAACTTCGAGGAGCGCCGCCCCGTGTACGGTCGCCTGGCCCTGCACGAATACCTGGAAAACTACGAAGGCCGGCTGATGCGCTCGCTCAAGAGCCTGCTGGGTTCCAAGCTGATCAAGCACGATACCAGCGTGCTCGGCACCGCAATGCCGTTCACCGACCTGCTGGCGCTGTTTATCGGCCAACTCAAGAGCCGTGCCGAAGCCAACGCCGGGCGCGAGTTCGAAGAAGTGGTGCTGGGTCGCCCGGTGTTTTTCGTCGATGACGACCCGATGGCCGACCAGGAAGCCGAGAACACCCTGGTCGACGTGGCGCGCAAGATCGGCTTCAAGGACATCTCGTTCCAGTACGAGCCGATTGCGGCGGCGTTTGACTACGAGTCCACCATCGAGAAAGAAGAATTGGTGCTGATCGTCGACATCGGCGGCGGTACGTCCGACTTCTCTCTGGTGCGCCTGTCGCCGGACCGCCGCCACAACGACAACCGCCAGAGCGACATCCTCGCCACCGGCGGTGTACACATCGGCGGCACCGACTTCGACAAACAGCTCTCGCTGAACGGCATGATGCCGTTGTTCGGCTACGGCAGCCGCATGAAAAGCGGCGCCTACATGCCCACCAGCCACCACATGAACCTGGCCACCTGGCACACCATCAACTCGGTGTACTCGCAAAAATCCCAGCTGGCCCTGGGCAGCATGCGCTACGACATCGAAGACACTGGCGGCATCGACCGCCTGTTCAAGCTGATCGAACAGCGCGCCGGGCACTGGCTGGCCATGGAAGTGGAAGAAACCAAGATCCAGTTGACCCACGAAGACAGCCGTCATGTGGCGCTGGACCGCATCGAAGCCGGTCTGAGTGTGGACCTGAGCCGGGCACTGTTCGAGTCGTCCATCGACACGTTACTTGAGCGCGTGCGCAACAGCGTCACGCAGTTGCTCAACGATGCGTCGGTGAGCGTGGCCCAGGTGGACACCGTGTTCTTTACCGGTGGTTCCAGCGGGATTCCGGCACTGCGCCACAGCATCTCGGCGATGTTGCCGAATGCACGGCATGTGGAAGGCAATATCTTCGGCAGTATCGGCAGTGGCCTGGCGATCGAAGCAAGCAAGCGCTACGGCAGCTGAGTTTTATCTGAAACGCTGCGTCGCGCCCATCGGGGCAAGCCCCCTCCCACCTTTGAATGTGTTCACAGATCAAAATGTGGGAGGGGGCGTGCCCCCGATGGGCCAGACCGGCCAATACAAGGCCTAAACCATCCCACCGAGCTTCAGCTCACTCTTCAAATACGCGTAGTAAATCGGCCCTGCGACCACCCCCGGCAAGCCAAACGCGGCCTCAAACACCAGCATCGCCAACAGCAACTCCCACGACTTGGCACTGATCTGCCCGCCCACGATCCGCGCGTTGAGGAAGTACTCGACCTTGTGGATCACGATCAGGTAACCCAACGCCGCCACCGCCACCCAGATCGACAGCGACAGCGCGACGATGGTGATCAGGGTGTTGGACATCAGGTTGCCGATCACCGGCAGCAGGCCGAGCAGGAAGGTCAGCACGATCAGGGTCTTGGTCAGCGGCAGGTGGATACCACACAGCGGCAGTACCACGGCGAGGAACACGGCGGTGAAGGCGGTGTTGAGCGCGGCGATTTTGATCTGGGCGAAGACAATGTTGCGAAACGCCTGGACCAGCAAGTGCAGGCGGTCGAACAGCGCGGCGGCCAGGGGTTTGCGTTTGGTCAGGTCGGGCACGCGCTGCAGGGCGATGATCGCGCCGAGCACCATGCCGATCAGCAAGGTGACGAACATGTGGGCGGCGTCTTTGCCCACCAGTTGCAGTTCGCTGAGGTGCTTGCTCAGCCAGTCACCGATGGCCACGCGGAACTCGGCAGCGCTGGCGGGCAGGTAGGCGTCGAGGAACGGCGGCAACTGGCCGCGTGCGCGGTCGACCACGCCCATGAATTTGTCGAGGGACGCCCCGGGGTTTTCCGCTTCGTGGAGCAGGAAGCTGATGGCGCCGGCAAAGATCAGCGCCAGCACGCTGACGATCAGGGTGCCGAGCAACGCCACCGCCAGCCAGCGCGCACGCCGGCCTTCGATCAGCCGTTGCAGTTGAGGGGTGAGCATGTTGACCAGTTCATAGACCAACAGGCCGGCCAGCAGGCTGGGCAGCAATTTGAGCGGCAGCACCAGCAGCAACCCGCCAAAAATGATGATGTAGCTGGCCAGCAATAGCACGTGACGCTGAGAAAACGTTGGCATACAGCCTCAAAACGAACGGCGTTAAAGGATGGGCAGTCTGCCAGCCTTGAGGGAATCAAGCGAGTGGGTCGATTATGAATGCGATCAAGTGTGGGAGCCGGGCTTGCCCGCGATGGCCTCGCCGCGGTGTAGCAGACAGAGCAAGGCGCCTGTATCGCGGGCAAGCCCGGCTCCCACCGTTGATCTGCGGCGTTCGCGAAAGAGTGATCAGCCTTTGAGACAGGTGCTCATAAAGGTTTTACGCGCATCGCCGGTCAGCGCCTTGGTTTTCGCCGACGCATTGCAATCCTTCATCTTCTGCTGCTGCGGTGTCAGGGTCTTGGCATCATTGGCCGCCGGGGCGGACAGGCAGGTCTTCATGAACGCCTTGCGCTCGTCGCCCTTGAGCGTCTTGGTGGTGGCTTCGGCGTTGCAGGTGGTCATTTTGTTTTGCTGGGCGGTGGCGGCAAAGCCTTGGGAACACAACAGCAAGCCCATCATCAACAGCGGAATACGCAGCATCTTCATGGAGTTTTCTCCCTGTTACCGCGCCGACGGGCACGGCCTACCGAGCAGTGTAGTCAAAGCCTGTTACATCTTCACCGACTACGAATATGGGCACGCCGGTACTGCTCGGGGGTACATCCCGCCTGGCGCTGGAACATGGCGATAAACGCCGAGGCGGTACTGTAGCCCAGGTCAAACGCCACATGTTGCACGCTGCGCTCGCTGTCGAGAGCCTCGATGGCGGCCAGGTAACGCAGGCGCTGGCGCCATTCGCCGAAGCTCATGCCCAGCTCCCGTATGAACTGACGTGCCAGGGTGCGCTCGCTCACGTGCACCTGTTCGGCCCAGTGCGCCAGCGGCCGGTTGTCGCCGGGATCAGCCTGCATGCCTTCCAGTACGCCGAGCAGCCCTGGGTGACGGGCGTAGGGCAGGAAGCACTCGTGGATCGGCGCCTGCTTGAGTTGGTCAACCAGCACCTGGGCCAGGCGGACGTCGGACTCGGTCTGCGGCATGTTCACGTCGCGCTGGGCGAAGTCACTGAGGATGGCCTTGAGGATATCGCTGATGGCCAGGGTGCACGGCTGCCGGGGCAATTGCTCGCAGAGTTCCGGGGCCAGCCCCACCGAGTGATAGACGATTGCCTCGGCGTTGTAGGAACTGTGCTCGGTATGCGGCGGCACCCACACGGCGTACTGCGGCGGTGACATGAAGCGGCTGCCGGCCACTTCCATGCGCATCACGCCACTGGCGGAGTAATCCAGCGAACCCCAGAAATGCTGGTGCGGCGTGCACTCGGTGTCGGGGGCGAAATCCGAATAGCGGAAATACACCGGACTCGGCAGTTGGGGGAAATCCTGGAGGCGTACGTTGTGCTTGGCCATGTTGTCTGGATACAGCGGTGGGTTGTCTGGATCGCAGTATAGGCTTCGATCCAGACAATGGATAATCCTGCCTCACCTATACACCGGGCTCCTTTCGATGCAATACGCTTATCCCTTGCTGGCCATTTTTATCTGGGCCGGCAACACCGTCGTCAACAAACTGGCCGTGGGTTCGATCTTCCCGGCGGAGATTGGCTTCTATCGCTGGCTGCTGGCGGCACTGCTGTTTACGCCATTCATGCTCAAGCCGGTGATTGCCCACTGGGCGCAGATCCGCCCGAACCTGGGCAAAGTGTTCATCCTTGGTGTGCTGGGCATGGCGGTGTACCAGAGCCTGGCCTACTACGCCGCGTCGCTCACCACGGCGACCAACATGGGCATCATCCTGTCCCTGATGCCGTTGATGGCGCTGGCGGCGGCGATCATCAGCCTCGGCCAACGCCTGACCTACGGCGCGCTGACCGGTGCGGTGCTGTCATTCGCCGGCGTGGTCGTGGTGGTGTCCGCCGGCAGCCTCGGCGCACTGCTGCAACATGGGGTCAACCTGGGTGACGGCATGATGCTGGTCGCCACCCTGGCCTATGCGGTCTACAGCACCCTGCTGAAGAAATGGCAACTGCGCCTGCCCCCGCTGGTGCTGCTGTATCTTCAGGTGCTGGTGGCGGTGGTGGTGCTGTTTCCGCTGTTCCTGTTCTCGGCCAAGGCCGGCCTGGGCTGGGCCAACATTCCGCTGGTGTTGTATGCATGCCTGTTGGCTTCGATGCTGGCACCGCTGGCCTGGATGCACTCGGTGAAAACCCTGGGCCCGAGCCGCACCACGTTGTTTTTCAACCTGCTGCCGTTGATCACCGCGCTGATCGCCGCCGTGGTGTTGAAAGAAGAACTGGCGCCGTACCACCTGGTGGGCGGCCTGCTGACCTTGGGCGGGGTGATCTTGTCGGAGCGCTGGACCACCCCAGTGCGTTAAACCCCGGCCGCCTTCAAGCGCCGGGCATGCTCGACAAATAGCCGGATCGGCTCCGCGCCCTTGCCCACCAGGCCCAGGGACTGGTTGACGATATCGAAGTGGTCCAGCGCGTAGTCATCACCGATCACCAACCCCAGGTGTGAGCTATAGCGCCCGACCATGCCGTCGCACTGGCCTTTTTCCCGCACGAAGCTGCGGGCGAACAAACGGCAACTGCGGTTCGTGCCGTCGAACAGGTTGCGGCCACGGTCAGTGATGCCCGGCTGCAAGGTGCCGGACCACGAGTAATAGCGCACGCCGTTGACCTCTTCGGCACCCTGCCCGCCCCAGGTCTGCGGCAACCCCTGCGGGTATTGCTGGTTGAACAACGCCACGCCGGCACTGGTCAGTGAGTGATGGGACGCCTGCAAATCTGCCTTGAAGCGTGGCCCGCGATAGCCGGTTTCCAGCACGCCCATCACCCAGGCGGCCAGGTGAAACAGCGCGCTCATGATTCGGCCCTTCACGCCGTCAGCGGGGTAATGCAGGTGGATATGGTCCGCCAGCTCCGAGCCATGATTGGGGCCTGCCACGGAGGTCACAGAGGCGACCCACTCAGGGCGCTTGGCCGCCGCATACCGCGCAGTGAGCGAGCCCTGGCTGTGGCCGATCAGGTTGACCTTGTCGGCACCGGTTTCGCGGCAAATGCGTTCGATCTGCAGCAACAGTTGCTCGCCACGCACCTCGCTGGAATCCAGCGGCGCCACCTGCACGGGAAACACTTGCGCCCCGCCCGCCCGCAATGCCGGGACGATGCCGTACCAGTAAGGGAACCAGCCCAGGCGCACGAAACCGAGCATGCCGGGTACCAACACCAGGGGGTAACGCGTGGCCAACGACTGCGGCATGAACCGGGCATCCTCTCAATCCGATCCATCCAGCCTAGCCCAGCCTCAAGTCGGGCTTGTGACGTTGCCGGTAAATCTAATAAAACTTTTTGCTCCTCCCAGGACTCACAACTTGGAGCGATCACGCCGGCAGAGCGTGGCGCAAAACCGGATTAGCCCCAGGAGATAGAGATGACCGAAGCAAACTTGACTGACGTTGCGACCCTGCGCAGCCGCGCCCGCCAGAACGTCGAAAACGGTGCCGTGACCGAGGGCTATGACGCCGACCGCGAAGAAATCATCCGCCTGCTCAACGCGTCGCTGGCCACCGAGCTGGTCTGCGTGTTGCGCTACAAGCGTCATTACTTCATGGCCAGCGGCATCAAGGCCGCCGTCGCTGCGCAGGAATTCCTCGAACACGCCACCCAGGAAGCCGAACACGCCGACAAACTTGCCGAACGCATCGTGCAGTTGGGCGGCGAGCCGGAGTTCAACCCGGACCTGCTGTCGAAGAACTCCCATGCGCAATACGTGGCCGGCAAGGACCTCAAGGAGATGGTCTACGAAGACCTGGTCGCCGAGCGGATCGCCGTGGACAGCTACCGCGAAATCATCCAGTACATCGGTGATAAGGACCCGACCACCCGCCGCCTGTTCGAAGAGATCCTGGCCCAGGAAGAAGAGCATGCGGACGACATGGCGGATATTCTCGAAAGCCTGTAACCCAGCAGAACGCAATACCCATGTGGGAGGGGGCTTGCCCCCGATAGCGGTGGATCAGTCAATTGAGATATCGACTGATATGCCGCCATCGGGGGCAAGCCCCCTCCCACATTTGCAGTTAGCCTTTCACGGTTTTTGGCGCCTTGCCTTCTTTCATCTGTTGCAGCAGCGGCGCGCACTCGTTCGGTTCCCCGCCACTGGGGGCAACCAGCGCCAGCAACCCGGCAGCCGGTCCGGCGATCACCCCCAGCGCCACCATGCCTGCGCCACGCAGTGCCAACGGAATGGCCTTCACACCCGCATTCGGCTTGATGAACGGCCCGTTCACATACAGCGGTGAACGCAGGGAGAACAGGCGGAAGCCTTTCGATTCCGGGGTAATGGTCAAGTCCAGTTGCTCGGTGGCCATATTCGCCGTGCCATCGATATAGATGATCGCGTTCTCGGTATCGAACACAAACAGGCGAGTGGTCGCCAGGCCGGTCTTGATGCCGAAGTTCGCCGCGGCACAGTTGATCTTCACTTCTTTATCGCCGAACAGGCGGCCGACCACGTAGTTGCCCACATTGAGCCCGGCGATTTCCATCAGGCCACGGCTGATCGCGCCGTCGTTGATGAGCATCTTCAGGTCACCGTTGGAGGTGCCCAGCAATGCCGCCACCGAGTTGCCGCGCCCGGAAATATCGGCATCGCCATTGAGTTCACCGAAGCTGGTCTTCATCGGTTCGAAGGTCGGGAACAGTTGTTTGAGCTTGAAGTTGCGCGCAGTGAGTTTGGCGCGGCCTTCCATCGGCGTGGTGCGGCCATTCAGGCGAATCTGCGCATCCAGCTTGCCGCCGGCCACGCCGAAACGCAGGGGTTCGAGGCTCAGTTCGCCGTCATTCAGCACCAGGTGGGTGTAGAGATCGGTGAACGGCAGATCGGCACTGTGCACGATGCGTTTTCCGGTGAATTCCACATCGGCATCCATCACGCGCCAGCGCTCGGTGCGGAATTCTTCCACCGGCAACACTTTGGTCGCCGGTTGCTTGCTGTCGCCACCACGGGCTTTTTGCTTGGCGTTGGAGTCGGCGCCGATCAGGGGCGCAAGGTCGGTCATCAGCAGTTGGTTGGACACCAGCGTGCCACTGAGCTTGGGCCGTGGCTGGCTGGCGACGTAGGCGAGGCTGCCGTGGATGTCGCTGTTGCCGATCTTGCCGTTGAAGTTTTCATAGCTGAACGAGGCACCGGTGGGCTCGTGCAGCTTGGCGATCAGGTGGCCATCGGTGGAATAGGCCGGTGAATCCGGCAGGGTCACGCCGGTCAGCGGGTACAGGTTGCCCAGGCTGGAACCGGCGAGTTTCAGGCGCAGGTCGAGGGCGCCCAGATTCAGTGGGTCCGTGAGGGTGCCGGCCAGGGCGATGCTGGTGTCGGCAATCTTGACCTGGGCTTGCAGCGGGAACGGCTTGGCCGCGTCCTGCAAGGCCAGCAGGCCGCCGATCTTGCCGCTGCCGTCGAGTTTCTGGCCGTGGTACTGGCCTTTGACCTTGAGGCCGAATGCATAGTCCTGAGGGGCCGAGCCTTTTTCCAGGGCTTTCTTGGCATCCGCGTCGCCGACGATTTCGCCGAAGGGAATGGGTTTGCCCAACGGATCGATGATCACATCCAGTTGAGACTTGAGGGTCTGGTCGTCGAGGGTCACGTGGCCTTTGTCGAAGCCGATGGCGCCGATATCCACCACCCAGTTGGAGGGCTCGGCGTTGGGGTCCTTGGGATCGAACGTGAAGGTCCAGTTGGCGCGACCGTCGGCCAGGCGCTGCAATTGCGCGCTGGGCTCAGTGAGGTCGATGCGCGGGATCACTACACGCTGCACCAGCAACGCCAGGGGCGAAATGCGCAGTTCCACCTTCTTGAGGGTGACCATCTGCGGGTTTTTCGACCAGTCAGGGTTGCCCAGAGTCAGGTCTTCGGCAATCACATGGGGCCACGGCACCCAGGCGCGCCAGCCGCCTTCATCGGGCTCGCGCGCCCACACCACCGCCAGGTTGCCATTGATGGCAAACGGTCGATGCAATTCTTCGGAGACCTTGGCATTGAGGGGGGGCTTGATGCGGTTCCAATCAAAGAACACCAGGACCAATACCACTATGGCGATTAACAGAACGAAGCTGGCGCAGCTCCAAGCGGCGATTTTACGCGTGCGCGTCATTGCACAGGACTCCTGAATACGACTGGCCGGATGACAGCCTTTAAGGACAGCTTATAGGACTACGACTGGCAAACCGCAGCGGGGTTTAACCCAATCGCAGATTTGCCAGGAAAAAGCTCATTTCCTGACCGACTCGACAGATTCCACCTGCGCCACCGCACCATTGTTACCCATGCGCGTGTCGAAAATACCCACACCGGTGCAAAACCGCGTGCTTGAGAGGCCCGTCCTAGAGCCTCCGGCCAGAACAATCAATTCTGTTGATTATTACCATTGTGTTTATGAACTTTTATATCGACTTATCGAGAGTAGCATTAGCCCTGTACCCACTTTATCGCCCTCCCAAGGAGCAACCCATCATGAAACGTCAAGTACTCGCTACCGTCCTGTTATCCATCCTGGCTTCCAGTGCCTTTGCCCTGCCAGCCGCCGAACAGGCCACCCCACAAGTCAAAGCCGACACCGCTCATTTCAGCCAGACCGTCGCTCGCAGCGGTTCGCAAGAAGAAGAGAACCGTGACTACGCCAAAGGCGCCGTTGCTGAGAATGGCTCGGAACAAGCCAACAAACGCGCCTACACCGAAGGCCTGACCGAAAACGGTCGCAACCGCCTGGAACAGAAAGGTCTGGTTGAAGGTGGCGCCGATCGCCTGCTGGAACGCAATGCTGTTGCCGAAGGTGGCCGTGATCGCCTTGAACAGAAAGGCCTGGTTGAAGGTGGTGCTGAACAAGCCAATGAACGTGCCTACACCCAGGGTATTGCCGAAGGCGGTGCTGACCGTCTGCAAGAACTGCATCAAGCACAGAGCTAACCCCGTGGTGGCCGAAAAAAAAGCCCGATCTGTCGATCGGGCTTTTGCTTTCCTGTAGATCGCGTCACGCCCTTCCCCTGCCAAGTTCGACGCCAACAGAACTGTTTTGCTAGAGTGCGTCGCTGTACTTGCCGACAAAGCCCGCTCGCCAATGCTGCCCCGCGCCGAACAGAAGCAACAGACACGCCTCGCCCTGATGGACGCAGCCCGCCATCTGATGGAGTGTGGCCGTGGGTTTGGCAGCCTGAGCCTGCGCGAAGTGGCGAAGACGGCCGGCATCGTGCCCACCGGTTTCTACCGTCATTTTGCCGATATGGACCAGCTTGGGCTCGTCCTGGTCAGCGAGGTGGGCCAGACCTTCCGCGCCACGATCCGCCTGGTGCGCCACAACGAGTTCGTGATGGGCGGCATTATCGATGCCTCCGTGCGGATCTTCCTGGATGTGGTCTCGGCCAACCGTTCGCAATTCCTGTTCCTGGCCCGTGAACAATACGGTGGCTGCCTGGCGGTGCGCCAAGCGATCGGCGCCTTGCGCGAAGACATCACCCGCGACCTGGCAGCCGACCTGACGCTGATGCCCAAGCTGCAGCATCTGGATGCCGAAGGTTTGCACGTGATGGCCGACCTGATCGTTAAAAGTGTATTCGCTACCCTGCCCGATATCATCGACCCGCCGGCCCAGGCCCTGCCTGACCACCTCACGCCCCAGGCAAAAATCACCCAGCAATTGCGCTTTATCTTTATCGGTTTGAAACACTGGCAAGGCCTGGGCAGCACCGAGTAACGTCATCATCCCGCTGAGTGGAAGCGCTTGGCCGTGGTGTAGTTCCTGTTCCAGTAGTTGTTGCTCAATGAATCGATGCGGATGCTCTTGCCGGTACGCGGCGAATGAATAAATTTGCCCTCGCCGATATACAGGCCCACATGGCTGACCTGGCCGCGCCCGTTGCCCTTGAAAAACACCGCATCGCCGGGCTTGAGCGCACTGCGCTTGATGGTCGGGGCCGTGGAGCGGTGCATCGCGACCGTCGTACGGGGTAGCTGGATATTGGCTTGGGTCTTGAACAGATAGACCAGGAAACTGCTGCAATCGAAGCCCTGGTCCGCCGAGGTGCCGCCCCATTTGTACGGCGTGCCCAGCAGTTCGTGGGCGCGGTCGATCACGTCATCGATGGATGCTTCTTTCAGTGAAGTGGAGAAAGAGGCGTGAGGCTGCAGATTGGCGGAGGCCGAAGACAGCATAAAAGTCAGGCTGACTATAAACAGGTAACAAAGTGATTTGAACATGATGAACGTCGCAGTGGATTAAACACGGCGCACAGACTAAAGATCTCGCAGGTAACTTGATGAACGCCAATTCCTTTGACCCTGTAGGGAAAATCTGAAAACACCCATCACAGTGCAACAGGCAACACTTCGCACCATATTGGCGCAATTCAGCCGAGCCTTTTCGCCCTATTTAGTGGCGCCACCCACACACCTACAGGCATTTCCTACACCCCAGTGAGGTTGGCAAGCCCCTTGCTCTAGCTGTTGCATCGCTCATAGCTGGAAGCTTCCTGATGCTGGTGATCCACCGCCGAATCGCCCCCCAAGCCCTCTGGGCCGCCGAGTTGCTGCTGAACTTCGAAGCTCGCAGCAAAAGCCGCCTGCGCTGTTTCAGTGCCGACGGTGAAGACGTAGGCCTTTTTCTGGAGCGCGGCCAGCCTCCGTTGCACGATGGCGAATTCCTGCAGGCTGAAGACGGACGCGTCGTACGTGTGCGCGCCCGGCCTGAACACCTCTTACACGTGACCTGCAGCAGTGCATTCGAACTGACCCGTGCGGCCTATCACCTGGGCAATCGCCACGTCGCGTTACAAGTAGGTGACGGCTGGTTGCGCCTGCTCGACGACTACGTGCTCAAGGCCATGCTCGAACAGTTGGGTGCGCAAACGCAAACCATCGAAGCGCCGTTTCAACCGGAGCATGGTGCCTATGGCGGCGGCCATCATCATTCGCGCCATGGCGATGAAGACTTCAATTACCCGCCCAAGCTGCATCAGTTCGGCGTGCGTCTATGAACCCAGCCTGGGCGCTGCTGCGTCTGGCCAGTCCGCAATTGCCGATTGGCGGATACAGCTATTCACAGGGCCTGGAAATGGCTGTCGAGAACGGTCGCGTCAACGATGCGGCCAGTGCACGCCGCTGGATCAGCGACCAGTTGCTGCTCAACCTCGCGCGTTTCGAGGCGCCGTTGCTGCTCGCCCATTGCCAGGCCGCCCAGGCGGCGGATTGGTCGCGCCTGGCACAGTTGTGTGAGGAACACCGCGCCAGCCGTGAGACACGCGAGCTGTATCAGGAAAGCCGGCAGATGGGCTACTCCCTGCAACAACTGCTCAATGGCCTGCCCGAGTTGGACGACGCGGCCCGCACCTTTCTTCAACAGTGCACCGAACCTCACCTCGCCCTGGGCTGGGCCCTGGCCGCCCGCGCCTGGCACATCAGCCCCGCCGATGCCCTCGCCGCGTGGCTGTGGAGCTGGCTGGAAAACCAATTGGCGGTGCTGATGAAAACCCTGCCGCTGGGCCAGCAAGCCGCCCAACGCCTGACCAGCGAACTGCTGCCGCTGTTGCAACAAGCCCAGCAGGACGCCAACCACATCGACCCTGATCATCTCGGCAGCGCCGCGTTTGGCCTGTCCCTGGCGTGCATGGCCCACGAGCGCCAATACAGCCGCCTGTTCCGTTCCTAGGAGACAACACACATGAACGCACAACCTCTACGCGTCGGCATCGGCGGCCCGGTGGGCTCCGGCAAGACCGCCCTGACCCTGGCCCTGTGCCTGGCGCTGCGCGATCGCTACAACCTGGCGGTGGTCACCAACGACATCTACACCCGCGAAGACGCCGACTTCCTGGTGCGCAACCAGGCCCTGGCGCCGGAACGCATCATCGGCGTGGAAACCGGCGGCTGCCCGCATACGGCGATCCGCGAAGACGCCTCGATCAACCTGGAAGCCGTGGACCAGCTCAATCGCCGCTTCCCCGGCCTGGACCTGATCCTGGTGGAATCCGGCGGCGACAACCTGTCGGCTACGTTCAGCCCGGAACTGTCGGACCTGACCATCTACGTGATCGACGTGTCCGCCGGCGACAAGCTGCCACGCAAGGGTGGGCCGGGCATCTGCAAGTCCGACCTGCTGGTGATCAACAAGATCGACCTGGCCCCGCTGGTCGGTGCCTCGCTGGAGCTGATGAACAGCGACACCACCCGCATGCGCAACGGTAAACCCTTTGTGTTCAGCAACCAGAAAACCGGCGTCGGCCTGGATGACATCGTCGCCTTCATCGAACGCCAAGGCCTGCTGACCGCCGCCTGATCAACCCATAAGGAACCTGTCCATGAACCTCAAGAAACTGCTGACCGCCGCCGCCCTGCTGCTGGCCCCTGCCCTGGCCTTCGCCCACCCGGGCCACGGCGACAACGGCCTGGTGGCCGGCATCAGCCATCCCCTGAGCGGCATCGATCACTTATTGGCCATGGTCGCCGTCGGCTTGTGGGCCGCCCAACAAAAAGGCGCCGCGCGCTGGGCACTGCCGTGCACTTTCGTGGGCACCATGCTGATTGGCGGCGTGCTGGGTTTTGAAGGGCTGGAGTTGCCGGCGCTGGAAAGCGGGATTGCCGCGTCGGTGCTGGCCCTGGGTCTGGCGGTCGCGCTGGCGGTGCGTCCGCCGCTGTTCGTGGCGGTCGGCGCGACGGCGTTGTTCGCGCTGTTCCATGGCGTGGCCCATGGCTTGGAGCTCCCGGACATGTCCAGCCCTTGGGCGTATGCGGCTGGTTTTGTCGGTGCAACGGCGGGGCTGCATGCTGCCGGTTACGCGGTCGTGCGCTTGCTGCCGGCTGCGGCGGCGCCGCTGGTACGGGTTGCAGGGGCGGCTTCGGCGGCGACCGGGGTCTGGCTGTTGGCAGGCTGATTTGCGGCGTATTTGACGGCCTCATAGGGGCAAGCCCCCTCCCACCTTTGGGGAGGGGGCCTGCCCCGATAGCGCTAGACCAGACACCACAGAACCCAAGCCTGCTACCATGCGCGCCTACACCCCTGCCGTGACGACGCCAGCCAATGCCCAGCGCTTTCCAACCCTCCTTGAACACCGTGCTCACGCACTTCCACAGCCTGATCGTGCCGCTCTGGCAAGGCCCGGGCTGGAATGCCGAACTGGCATTGCCGTATGAGGCACTGGACGCCGACCACCGGCCATTACCCCCGCAACGCTACCGCGCCATGGCCTGCGCCCGGCAGTTGTACCTGTTCGCCAGCCTGATCGGCGAGCCCGGCGCGGCCTTTGCCGAAGAACGTGCGGCGGCGTTGTTCCGCTCGCTGCAACGGCACTTCCACGACGCCGAACACGGCGGCTGGTTCTACAGCATCGACCCCGCCGGCCGACCGCTGGACAAGCGCAAAGACCTGTACACCCACGCCTTCATCATCTTCGCCTGCGCCCATTACTGGGCCAAGGTGCGCGAGCCGCTGGTGGAATCGGTGCTCAATGCCGCCCTGGCCGTGGTCGCCGAACGGTTTTCCACAGGCGACGGCCTGTACGAAGCGGTGCTGGAGCGCAATTGGTCGTCCCTCAAGTCCGGCCCCCTGCAAAACCCGCTGATGCACCTCGCCGAAGGCTTCCTCGCCACGCTGGCCGTGCGCGAAGACGCCATCACCCAAGATGCGCTGCTGGACCTGGCCAACGCCCTGCAGCAGCGCTTCATCGACCGCCACCACGGCGTAATGATGGAAAAACCGCTGGGTGCTGTGGATAACTGGTTTGAGCCGGGGCACCAGTTCGAATGGTTTTTCTTGCTGGAGTCGTCTGAGTTACTGCGCGGTACGCCGTTGCACGCCTCCCTGACACGGGCGTTTGCCTACGCCGAAGAAAAGGGTGTGGATAACGCGAGCGGCGCCGTCAGTGGCATGTTGGCGTTGGATGGCACGGTGCGCGACGGCACCCAACGCATCTGGGCCCAGGCCGAGTACCTGCGGGCACTGACCTTGCGACCGGACAGCGAAGCGCGGTTGCAACGCCAGTTGCTGGCGCTGCAACAACACTTCCTGCATGCAAAAGGCTGGCATGAATGCCTGGATGCCCAGGGCGCGGTGAGCCGACGGGATATGCCGTCGACCACGCCGTACCACCTGGCCACCTGTTACCAGGGCCTCATGCAATCCACTTGCGATCTCCGGTAAAGCTGATCGTCAGCCAGCGCGCCGCATCCGGCGTGCCAAGCCCTGTGGATATCTCTTCGCGCAGCCCATCCAGGGTCGCGACGTTATCCACCGGGTAATCCGCCGGCAACACCACATGAATCTCGATAAACCGTGCGCGCCCATGCTTTTGCACGTAGGACACGTAGTCATCGAAACCATGTTTGGCCCGGGCCGCGTCCATGACCTCGCGCACCTTGTCGTCCAGGTGGTCCGGCGCAATCCCCAGCACCTCGCGCAACGCCGGGCGCAAAATATTGAACGCCGGCGCCAGCATGCTCAGGGCCAGCAGGATCAGGATCAACGGGTCGACATACACCGCCCACTCGCCATAGCCCTGGGACTTGAGCAACAGGGCCGCCAGAAAGCTGATCAGCAGGCCCACCGAGAGCATCGCGTCCACCAGCCAACTGATGTTGTCGAACTGGATCAGCGATGATTTCAGCGTTCGATTGCGGTAGCGCACGTAGAAAAAATAGGCGAACTCGACGACGGTAAACACCGCCGCATAGATGATCACCAGCCCCAGCTCGATCTCACGCCCGCCATTGATAATGCCGAACACACCGTTGAGGAACGCGTAGATGGCGATCAGCAACAGGAAGCTGCCTTCGATCAGCAGCACCATGGGCTCCAGGTGCCAATAGCCGAACTGGAAACGCTCGTTGCTTTTCTTGGCGATCAGCTTGGCCGTGATCAGCATCAACACCTTGATGGCGGTGGCGATCAGCGAGAAAAAGCCGTCGAACAGAATGGACTGGGCGCCGGATACCACACCCGTGACAATCCCGGCGATCGCTACAGCGAACATCAGGATGGTCGATTGTTTGAGCAGTGCCTGCTCACCTCGGTTACTCACATTTCCTCCCGTCAAAACCTTGAATCCGCAGAGTGCGGAGGGGTTTCAGGAGGTGAGTGTACCTTATGGCCTGTTTTGGCCGATCTGACGCTATCGGGGGCAAGTCGAATCGTCGCACCGCCCCTCCCACCTTCGACCGCATTCACATGCTGAAACTCGGTCAAGTGTGGGAGGGAGCTTGCCCCCGATGGCAGCGACTCGTTTTTAAGCCTTACTTGGCCCCACGCTCAATCGCAAACCCCGCCCAGGTCTGGCTCACCGGCATCAGCTCCAGGCGGTTGATGTTCACATGCGCCGGTGTGTTCATCACCCAGAAAATCGTGTCAGCAATGTCCTGCGGCTGGATCGGCTCGGCGCCCGCGTAGGTCGCGTCATACCGCGCCTGGTCGCCGCCAAAGCGCACCAGCGAGAACTCGCTCTCACACAGGCCCGGCTCGATGTTGGTCACGCGCACGCCGGTACCTTGAAGGTCGCAACGCAGGTTCAGCGAGAACTGCTTAACGAACGCCTTGGAGCCGCCGTACACATGGCTGCCCGGGTACGGGTAGCTGCCGGCGATGGAGCCGAGGTTGATGATGCCCGCACCACGGCCATGGGCGATCAGGCGCGGCAGCAGCAGGCTGGTGGTGGTGAGCAGGCCCTTGATGTTGGTGTCGACCATGGTTTCCCAATCGTCGAGATTGCACTTGGGCGCAGGGTCGGTGCCCACGGCCAGGCCAGCGTTGTTGATCAGCCCGCGCAGCGTGGCAAACGACGGCGGCAGGTTGGCGATGGCGTCTTCCATGCCCTTGCGGTCACGCACGTCCACGACCAGGCCATGCACTTCGGTCTGCTTGGAAAGCTCTTCGACCAACGCATTCAGGCGGTCGGCGCGACGGCCGGTGAGCACCAGTTTCCAGCCGGCTTCGGCAAAACGACGAGCACAGGCTTCGCCGAAACCTGAGGTTGCGCCAGTAATAAACAGCGTGTCGGACATGGTGTTCTCCTTGCGGGCATCGGGAAAAAAACAGCCAGCAGAATGCCCGTACGCCGCGATGGCGGCAACTACTGGGCACACAAGTTGACACATGCCTGATCACTTTTTAACCACTGAACGCAAAGCCTTACAGGCCGTGGCTTACAGCCATATGCGCGCAGGTTATCCACAACTGCGCCCACAGTCTTTGGGGGCAAGTGCAAAATGCCTCAGGCCTCTATACACAAGGGTTGCAGGCGGTTTTAGAAAGTTTTTTGCTTGACCTTGGCCGGTGCGTATGTAGGCCCTTTCACGAACGGCAAACCAGAACGATGGCTCCAGGCCAGTCATTCCGGCCTCTGCGGCGGTCTTTCCAGAGTTTAGTCACAGACTTATCCACAGGCTGCCGGGACATATTCCAGTCATATACCTGTGTCTTTAAACAGGTTGACAACGGGCTCGGGCGGTCCCTAAAAACCCGCTGATCAAAAAACAATCACCGCGCTACAAGCCGCGTGTTTGTTGGCTTTCAGCCAGCTACTCCCACGTTACCCACAGCCGGTTCCACAGCGGATGGGGACAAGTCAAAACTGTGACAAAACAGAGATTTGCGGCGGCTATATGTCGCGCTTTGGAGGGGGGCTGGATTTGTTTTCCACAATTTGGCTGCAACCCTGTTCACACCACAAAAACAAATGTGGGTCGGCTTGATGTGGGAGGGGCTTGCCCCCTCCCACAAGGGGCCTGCGTTATCCGTTGGATCAGTGACCGCCGAGGTAGGCGTTGCGCACTTCCTCGTTCACCAGCAATTCCTTGCCAGTGCCGGTCAGGCGGATCTCGCCGTTGACCATCACATACGCCCGGTCCGACAAGCGCAGTGCATGGTTGGCGTTCTGCTCCACCAGGAAGATGGTCATCCCGGTGGCCGCCAGCTCGCGCAGGGTCGAGAAGATCTGCTTCACCACGATCGGCGCCAGGCCCAGGCTCGGCTCGTCCAGCAGCAACAACTTCGGACGGCTCATCAGTGCCCGGGCAATGGCGAGCATCTGCTGCTCGCCACCGGACATGGTCATGGCACGCTGGGTACGCCGTTCCTTGAGCCGTGGGAACAGCTCGAACATGCGCTGCATGTCATCAAAGGCATACTTGTCGCCAATCGGGATGGTGCCCATCAGCAGGTTTTCCTCGACGGTCATGTCGGGGAACACCCGCCGCCCTTCCGGCGACTGCGCAATGCCGTTGGAGGCGATGTAGTGGGACGACTTGTGGGTAATGTCGACGCCGTTGTAGAGGATCTGTCCCGACTCGGCCCGTGGCTGGCCGAAGATCGACATCAGCAGCGTGGACTTGCCCGCGCCGTTGGAGCCGATCAGGCTGACGGTTTCGCCTTCGTTGATGTGCAGCGAGACTTTCTTCAGGGCCTGGATCGGGCCGTAATACACGTCCAGGTCCTTCATTTCGAGGATAGGTGCACTCATACCAGCTCCTCTTCGTCAGCGCCCAGGTAGGCGGCAATCACTTTCGGGTCGTTGCGGATCGCGTCCGGCCCGCCCTCGGCGATCACGTTGCCGTGGTCCAGTACCACGATGTGGTCGGAAATACTCATCACCATGCCCATGTCGTGTTCGATCAGCACCACCGTGAGGTCGTGTTCGTCGCGCAACAGGCGAATCATCGCGCTGAGGGCTTCGGTTTCCTGGGGGTTGAGGCCCGCAGCGGGTTCGTCCAGGCAGATAATCTGCGGCCGGGTGCACATGGCGCGGGCGATTTCCAGGCGGCGCTGCTGGCCGTAGGAGAGTTCACCGGCCAGGCGGTTGGCGCAGTCCACCAGGTCCACCACTTCCAGCCAATAGAAGGCGTGGTCAAGGGCGTCGCTTTCAGCCTTGCGGTAGCCCTTGGTGTTGAGGATACCTGCCAGCATATTGCGGTTGACCCACATGTGCTGGGCCACCAGCAGGTTTTCCAGTACCGACATTTCCTTGAACAGGCGGATGTTCTGGAACGTCCGCGCCAGACCCGCACGGTTCACCAGATGCGTTCCGCCGAACATCTTGTAGTACAGGCGACTGAGGAAGCTTTTCGGTGACACGAAGTCGGTCGGCTGAAACCGCTCGCCGAGCAACTGGATCACATTGGTCTGCTTGCCACGTATGTTCAGTTCGATCTTGCCGCCGCTGGCCTTGTAGAAACCGGTGAGGCAGTTGAACACCGTGGTCTTGCCGGCGCCGTTGGGCCCGATCAGGGCGAAGATCGAGTTGCGTTCGACCTTGAGGCTCACATCGCTCAAGGCCTTGATGCCACCGAAGTGCATCATCAAATGTTCTACGCAGAGCACAACTTCCTTGCTCATGGCGCTACCCCCTTGCGTGGTGTCACACCGGTACGGCTGATGCGGATCAGGCCTCGCGGTCGCCAGATCATCATCACCACCATCAACACGCCAAACAGCAGCACGCGGTATTCGGAGAAGCTGCGCAGCAACTCAGGTGCAACGGTCAATACAAAGGCCGCGATCACCACGCCCACCGTCGACCCCATGCCGCCCAACACCACGATGGCCAGGATCAGCGCCGATTCGAAGAAGGTGAAAGACGACGGGTTGACGAAGCCCTGATAGCTGGCAAAGAACACCCCGGCCAAACCGGCCGTCGATGCACCGATAGTGAATGCCGAGAGCTTGACCAGCACATGGTTCAGGCCCATGGAACGGCAGGCGATTTCATCTTCGCGCAGGGCTTCCCAGGCGCGGCCGACCGGCATGCGGGTCAGGCGGTGCTTGATGTACAGCACGGCCAGCACCACCAGGAACAGCACGATGTAGATGAACAGGAATTTGATGTTGGGGTTGTAGTCGATGCCAAAGAACTCATGGAAGGGAACCCCGCCATCCTTCGCGCGCTTGCCGAACTCGAGGCCGAGGAAGGTCGGCGAAGGCACCGGCATGCCATTCGGGCCGCCGGTAAACGACAACCAGTTATTGAGCACCAACCGGATGATTTCACCGAAGCCCAGGGTCACGATGGCCAAATAGTCACCGTGCATTCGCAACACCGGGAACCCGAGTATGCACCCCGCCAGCGCCGCGGCGATGGCCGCCAATGGCAGCACGGTCCAGAAGCCCAGGCCGAGGTATTGATAACCCAATGCCAGGCCATAGGCGCCGATGGCGTAGAACGCCACGTAACCCAGGTCGAGCAGGCCGGCCAGGCCCACCACGATATTGAGGCCGAGGCCCAGCAACACGTAGATCAGCCCGAGGATCACCACGGTCAACAGGTACTTGTTGGCGAAGATCGGGAACACGATGGCGATCACGATCAGCACCGGGATGATCCAGCGCAGCCGCGACTTGTAGTCCGGTGGCAGCACGTGCACCCCGGAACCACTGCTCTCGAAGCCCTGCAGGATCTTCAGGCCCTTGGGGGTTTGCAGGAACAGGCTCATGGCAAAGCGGCCGACCATCACGATGGCCACCAGCAGGCCCACGCGGGCCGGTTCCAGGTTGAAGCTGTAGCCGTCGAGTACGACGCCGACGATCGGACCGAACACGATCAGCGAAATCAGCCCGGCAAGGATCGTATCGACCACACTTTTCTTGATATCGATTGATTTGGCAGCAGACATGTTTACACCTTCGCCACGAGTGGGCGACCAAGCAGGCCCTGGGGACGGAAAATCAGAATCACCACCAGCAGGGAGAAACTGAACACGTCTTTGTAGTCAGAGTTGATCAACCCCGAGAACAGCGACTCGGAGATACCGAGGATGATCCCGCCCAGCATCGCCCCAGGCAGGGAGCCGATGCCGCCGAGTACCGCCGCGGTGAACGCCTTGATGCCGATGATGAAGCCGGCATAGAAGTCGAAGGTGCCGTAGTTGAGGGTGATGAGCACGCCGGCCAATGCCGCCATGGCGGCGCCGATGACGAACACGTAGGAGATCACCCGGTCGGTGTTGATGCCGAGGATCGACGCCATCTTGCGGTCTTGCTGGGTGGCGCGGCACATGCGGCCGAGCTTGGTGTACTTGATCACGTAGGTGAGCAACGCCATGCCGGCGAACGCCGCCACGAGGATGAAGACCTTGGTGTAGGTGAGCTGGACGAACCCTGTGCCGAAATCGACGCGCCAGGCGCCTGCCAGCAGGGTGGGAATGCCTTGTTGCTTGGCGCCCTGAGCGATCTGCGCATAGTTCTGCAGGATCAGGGAGATGCCGATGGCGCTGATCAGCGGTGCCAGTCGGGTGGAGTTGCGCAGCGGTTTGTAGGCGACACGCTCGATGACCCAACCGTACACGCCAGTGACGACCACGGTGAAGATCAAGGTGCCGAGAATGAGCAGCGGGAAGGATTCGATGCCGAAGTAAGCCAGCAGTGCCAGACTGATCGCCGCGAGGTAAGCGGAAATCATATAAACCTCGCCGTGGGCGAAGTTGATCATGCCAATGATGCCATAGACCATTGTGTAGCCGATGGCGATCAGGCCATAGACCGACCCGAGGGTAAGGCCGTTGACCAGTTGCTGCAGGAAAATACCATCCATAACGCAATCTCACGCGGTGAGCACCTGCACACCGGGAGGTGCGCGGCGCTTCTGGAGGAAAAGACAGATATTGATAACAACACGATCTCCTGTGGGAGGGGGCAAGCCCCCTCCCACATTGGAGCTGTGGTGTTCTGGATTACTTCTGTTTTTCCAGCTGGTGGTATTTGCCGTCTTTATCCCACTGGTAAACCACGTAGTCGGAGATTTTCAGGTCGCCCTTGGAGTCCCAGGCTTTTTCGCCCATGACGGTTTTCACCGGGTGAGCCTTGAGCCACTTGGCGGCGTCTTCGCCCTTGTTGGACTTGGCGCCGTTGAAGCCGGCGGCCAGGACCTGGACCGACGCGTAGGCGTACAGGGTGTAGCCTTCGGGCTCGGTGCCGTTTTTGCGGAACTCTTCCACTACGGCCTTGCTGTCCGGCAGCAGGCGCGGGTCGGCGCCGAAGGTCATGTACACGCCGTCGACATATTGCTTACCGCCCGCGGTAGCAACCAGTTCGTCGGTGACCACGCCGTCATCGGACATGAACTTCACGTCTTTCAGACCCGCTTCACGGATCTGGCGAACCAGTGGACCGGCTTCCGGGTGCAGGCCGCCGAAGTACACGACGTCGGCACCGGTGGAGCGGATCTTGGTGACCAGGGCGCTGAAGTCTTTCTCGCCACGGGTCAGGCCTTCTTCCAGCACCGGCTTGACGCCGCGCTTGGTCAACTGGGCAGCGGTGGCGTCGGCCAGGCCTTTGCCGTAGGTGTCCTTGTCGTTGATGACCGCGACCTTCTTGCCCTTGAGCACATCAACGATGTAGTCGCCGGCCACGATGCCTTGCTGGTCGTCACGCCCGCACATACGGAACATGGCGCCCAGGCCGCGTTCAGTCACCTGTGGGTTGGTGGAGCCAGGGGTGATTGCGATGATGCCCGCTTCGTCGTACACCTCGGACGCCGGGATGGTATTGGAGGAACAGAAGTGGCCGACCACGCCGATCACTTTGTCCTGGTCCGCCAGACGGTTGGCCACGGCCACGGCTTGCTTGGGTTCGCAAGCGTCGTCGCCAGCCACCAGCACGATTTTCTCGCCGTTGATGCCACCGGCCTTGTTGATCACATCGGCTGCCGCCTGGGCACCCTTCATGTACTGCTCACCAAAAGCCGCGTTGGCACCCGTCATCGGGCCCGCTACGCCAATCTTCACATCAGCTTGAACAAACGTAGAAACACCCAGCGCCGCTGCAACGGCGAGGGCCAGAAAACCTTTCTTGTAAAACGTCTGGGACATGAGTGGTGCTCCGATATTTTTGATTTTTGGCACGACAACTTGCGTTCAAACTTTTCACTGAAAGCCCAGAGCAAAGCGCGTGCCATTAGGTTTTTATTCTTCAAAAAGACACGGTGTCATTGTTATTGCAGGCGTTTCGGCTCCGTTCGCCAGGACGTGCAACCCTCTAGCGCCCAGAGGTGCAACCGACAGGCCGAAAAAGTACAACCTCGACGGGTCGCACCTGCAACCAGAGCTATAAACGACAGTTCCTACAGCTGTAACAACCTGCGTAACGGAACTGCACATTTACAGTGCGTGATTGCTACGACTTGCACCAATACAGATTAGTAGCCTGCTAAGAAAATGCAGGCTTTTGAGCGGTATTTCGCTGATCAGATCACGATCCTGAGGCATTGGCCGGCGTGATACAGCGAAAATCCTGCTTCATACAGACAGCTACGCAGCCCTACCCCAGACAGCGGTTGCATGGGCGCGAAGGGAATCGGTAAAGCCTGGGGATTCTGGTGACACAAGTAGTCGGCAAACGCCTTGCCGACCACGCTGCCGGTGGTCACGCCACGACCGTTATAGCCCGTTACGGCCACAAGGCCCGGAGCGGGCTCGAACAGGCGCATCAAGTGGTCCGGGGTGAAGGCGATGCAGCCGGTCCAGGTGTACTCCCACTGCACCGATTTGAGGTACGGGAAGTAATGCTGCTGCACCCGATCAGCCCACGCCTTGAGGAACCAGGTAGGTTTCTGGTTGCCGTTGCCCAGGCTGCCGAGTAGCAAGCGACCGTCAGCGTCGCGGCGGATGCTGCTCAGCACCTGGCGCGTATCCCAGGAGCCTTGGCCGCCGGGCAAAATCTGTTGGGCGGCTTCGTCTGTCAGCGGGGCCGACGCGACCTGGTAGTAGTAACCGGGGAAAAAGTTGCGCCGCAGCTCGGTCCATTCGCCTTCTGTATAGGCGTTGGAGGCGATGACCACCTGTGCAGCCTGCAATGAGCCCTGGGCGGTCTGCACCGACCAGTGCGCACCTTGGCGCTCAAGTTGAGTAACCGGTGAATGATCGAACAACTGCCCGCCCAGCCCGGCGGCAGCATTGGCGAGGCCGCTGGTGTAAGCCATCGGGTTCAGGGTGCCGGCACGCCGGTCCAGCAAGGCGGCGGCAATCTTTTTGGTACCGGTAGCCTGCTCGCAGGCCTGGCCGGTGAGCAGTTCCACCGGTGCGCCACGACGCTTCCATTGTTCTTCACGACTGCGCAGATCCGCCTCGCCACGGGCGTTGTGCGCCATGTGCAAGGTGCCTTCACGGCGCAATTGGCAATCGATGTTGTATTTGTCGATCAGGCTGAACACCAGCGAGGGGGCCGCGCCCAGCATGCGGTTGAGCTGGCTGCCCACCGCCTCGCCGAAACCGGCTTCGATCTCGTCCGGCGGGATCCACATCCCGGCGTTGACCAGCCCCACGTTGCGCCCCGAACCGCCATGACCAGTGCGATGCGCCTCCAGCACGGCCACGCTTTTACCCTGTTCCAGCAAATGAATGGCCGCCGACAGACCGGTAATGCCGGCGCCGATCACGCACACATCCACCTTGACCTCGCCGTTGAGCCCAGCGCGATCCGGCCGGCTGGGGGTGAGGTGTTCCCACAAACATGTTTCGCGTAATGGCATTGCCAGACTCCGTGATGAAACCTAACAAACAGCTCGGTCAATGTGGGAGGGGGCTTGCCCCCTCCCACATGTTGATCCCATTCCGGCCAGCAGGATCAGTCAAACGTGATGCCCTGTGCCAGCGGCAACTCCAGCGAGTAGTTCACGGTATTGGTCTGGCGACGCATGTACCCGCGCCACGCGTCCGACCCCGACTCGCGCCCGCCGCCGGTCTCTTTCTCGCCACCGAACGCGCCGCCGATTTCCGCGCCGCTCGGGCCGATGTTGACGTTGGCGATGCCGCAGTCGCTGCCCACCGCCGACATGAACTGCTCGGCTTCACGCACGTCAGTGGTGAAGATGCACGACGACAAGCCTTGCGGCACGGCGTTGTTCAGGCGCAGCGCCTCGGCGAAGTCGGTGTAGCCGACCACGTAGAGAATCGGCGCGAAGGTCTCGGTGCACACCACATCGCTTTGCTCGGGCATTTCCACAATCGCCGGTGACACGTAGTAGGCATTCGGGAACTTGTCTTCCAACTGGCGCTTGCCGCCAAACACCTTGCCGCCTTCGCTCAGGGCCTGCTCCAGCGCGTCCTGCATAGCGTCGAAGCCGTGCTTGTCGATCAGCGGGCCGATCAGGTTGCCTTCCAGTGGGTGGCCGATGCGCACCTTGGAATAGGCCGCCTTGAGGCGAGTGACGATTTCTTCCTTGACCGATTCATGGGCGATCAGGCGGCGCAGTGTGGTGCAACGCTGACCGGCGGTACCAACGGCGCTGAACAGGATGGCGCGCACGGCCATGTCCAGGTCGGCGCTTGGGCCGAGGATCATCGCGTTGTTGCCGCCAAGTTCCAGGATGCTGCGGGCGAAGCGCGCGGCGACTTTCGGTGCCACTTCGCGGCCCATGCGCGTGCTGCCGGTGGCGCTGATCAGGGCGACACGCGGGTCGTCCACCAGCGCGGCACCGGCGTCACGGCCACCGATGATCACTTGGCTCAGGTACTGCGGGGCACCATCGAATTTTTTCAGCACGCGCTCGAACAGTGCCTGGCAGGCCAGGGCGGTGAGCGGGGTCTTTTCCGAGGGTTTCCAGATCACCGCGTTGCCGCACACCAGCGCCAGGGCGGTGTTCCACGCCCACACCGCCACCGGGAAGTTGAAGGCACTGATCACGCCGACCACACCCAGCGGGTGCCAGGTTTCACGCATGTGGTGGCCCGGACGCTCGGAGGCGATGGTCAAGCCGTACAACTGGCGCGACAGGCCGACGGCGAAGTCGCAAATGTCGATCATTTCCTGCACTTCGCCCAGGCCTTCCTGGGTGATCTTGCCGGCTTCCCAGGACACCAGCTCGCCCAGGTCGGCCTTGTATTCGCGCAACACATCACCGAACTGGCGCACCAATTCGCCACGGCGCGGTGCCGGCACTTTGCGCCAGGCCTCGAATGCATGCTCGGCGCGACTGACCTGCTGCTCCACCTCGGCGGCGCCCTCCCAGTGCACACTGCCGATACGGCTGCCATCGATCGGCGAATGCACAGGTTGTTTACCCGACTGGTACAACGCCGGGTTTACCCCGAGACGATCAAGCAATGCGGCAACCATGGGTCACTCCTTCAATTTCAAACAGAAAATTCGCACCGTCACACACACGGCGATCCAGGCCTTATTTGTAGCTGGCCCAAGACTTGCCAACAAACGACGATTAGGCGAGATATCATTCCGTTTATTCATGCAAAGAATAAAAAGAGGCGTGCCGTGCTGAACAAAAGACATTTGCCCTCGATCACTGCCCTGCAGTGCTTCGAAGCCGCCACCCGCCACCTGAGCTTTACCCGCGCCGCCGAGGAGCTGAACCTCACCCAGAGCGCCGTGAGCAAACAGGTGGCGCAGTTGGAAGAACTGTTGCAACACCTGCTGTTTCGCCGGGTGCGCCGCCGTTTGCAGATGACTCCGGCAGGCGACCTGTACCTGGTGGAAGTGCGCAAGATCCTCACCCAGGTGGAGATGTCCACCCACTACCTGCGTTCCTACGGCGGCGAGACCGAAGTATTGCGCGTGTCCACGCCCTACACCTTCGGCGCGCGCTGGCTGGTGCCGCGCCTCAAGGGCTGGCGCCTGCGTCACCCGCAGATCCACCTGGACCTGTGCAACGAGCAGGAGCCGGACGAACTGCTGCAAGGCAAGGCCGACATGGCCTTCTACTTCGGCCAGGGCTCACGCCCCGGTACCGAGAGTCTGAAATTGTTCAGCGAAGAGCTGGTACCGGTGTGTGCGCCGGAAAGCCTGCCGGCGCAGCCTTTGAGTGACCCCACGCAACTGAGCGGCCTGGTCCTGCTGCAAAACGCCTCGCGGCCCCAGGGCTGGCATGACTGGTTCGCCAGCCAGGGTTACCAGACCGAACACAGCTACCATGGGCCGCGCTTTGACACCTTCTATATGTGCATTCGGGCGGCGCAGGTGGGCTGCGGCGTGGCCTTGCTGCCGCGCTTCCTGGTGGAAGAGGAACTGGCCGACGGCAAGCTGGTGATCCCCTGGCAGCATGCGATGCCGAGCCAGGACGCGTATTACCTGGCCTACCCGGAGCATTCAGCGGAGGTGCCCAAGGTGCGTGATTTTGTGAAGTGGATGATGGAACAGGTCATTTAGTGCCTGGAATACCGCCATCGGGGGCAAGCCCTCGATGAGGTCAGTGGTCCCACTGAAAAAATCACTGGCAAAACCCCACAGGTCTATGCGCCACTAGCCCCCTTCCTTAATTGTGCGTAAAGGTCGGCGCCCATCGCCGTCCCGTCTGGAGATTCCCGTTATGAGCGAGAGTGTGTTTGCCGATCGCATCGTGCAGAACTTGCTCGACACCGACTTCTACAAGCTGACCATGATGCAGGCGGTGCTGCACAACTACCCCAACGTGGAAGTTGAATGGGAGTTCCGTTGCCGTAACAGCGAAGACCTGCGCCCGTACCTGGCCGAGATCCGCTACCAGATCGAACGTCTTGCCGAGCTGAGCCTGAGCCCCGACCAACTGGGTTTCCTGGAGCGCATCAGCTTCATGAAGCCGGATTTTTTGCGCTTTCTCGGGCTGTTCCGCTTCAACCTGCGCTACGTGCAGACCGGCATCGAGAACGGTGAGCTGTTCATCCGCCTGCGCGGGCCGTGGCTGCATGTGATTCTGTTTGAAGTGCCGATGCTGGCCATCGTCAGCGAAGTGCGTAACCGCTACCGCTACCAGACGGTGATCCTCGAACAGGCCCGCGAGCAGTTGTACCGCAAGTTCGACTGGCTGACCGCCAACGCCAGCAGCGACGAGCTGTCCGAGCTGCAAGTGGCCGACTTCGGCACGCGCCGGCGCTTCTCGTACCGGGTGCAGGAAGAAGTGGTCAGTGTGCTCAAGCATGACTTCCCCGGGCGCTTTGTCGGCACCAGCAACGTGCACCTGGCCCGCGAATTCGACATGAAGCCGCTGGGCACCATGGCCCACGAATGGATCATGGCCCACCAGCAACTCGGCCCACGCCTGATCGACAGCCAGATCGCCGCGCTGGACTGCTGGGTCCGCGAATACCGTGGCCTGCTGGGCATCGCCCTGACCGACTGCATCACCACCGACGCGTTCCTCGGCGACTTCGACTTGTACTTCGCCAAGCTGTTCGACGGCCTGCGCCACGACTCCGGCGACCCGGTGCAGTGGGCGGAAAAAGCCATCGCCCACTACCACAAGCTCGGCATCGAGCCGATGAGCAAGACCCTGGTGTTCTCCGACAGTCTGTCGCTGCCCAAGGCCCTGGAAATATTCCGCGCACTGCGTGGTCGGA
Organism: Pseudomonas sp. DR208; assembly: GCF_019823005.1. Taxonomy (NCBI): domain Bacteria; kingdom Pseudomonadati; phylum Pseudomonadota; class Gammaproteobacteria; order Pseudomonadales; family Pseudomonadaceae; genus Pseudomonas; species Pseudomonas sp. DR208. Next base: position 851,805 of record NZ_CP081944.1, on the reverse strand, counting down.
TCAATGTGAGCTTTGGCATCGGCACCAACCTGACCTGCGACATCCCGGGTGTCGAGCCGATGAGCATCGTGCTTAAAATGACCGCCTGCAATGGCCAGCCCGTCGCGAAGATCTCCGATGAAGCGGGCAAGACCCACTGCACCGACCCGAATTTCGTCGCCTATTTGCGCCACGTTTTCAAAGTACCTGCCCTATCCAGCAAGGAGTGAACCATGCAAGCCGTACAGCGTGAGATTGCGCAGCAGCTCAAGGTCCAAGCGCCGTTCAACGACCAGGCCGCACTTGAGGCCGAGGTTGCCCGTCGCGTGGGGTTTATCCAGGATTGCCTGCGCAATGCCGGGCTCAAGGCGCTGGTGCTGGGCATCAGCGGTGGTGTCGACTCCCTGACCGCCGGCCTGTTGGCCCAACGCGCGGTGAAAGAGCTGCGTGAAAATACCGGTGATGAGGCCTACCGCTTTATCGCGGTGCGCCTGCCCTACGAAACCCAGTTCGACGAAATCGACGCCACGGCCTCGGTGGACTTTATCGAGCCGGACGAGCGCCACACTGTGAACATCGGCCCGGCGGTCAAAGCCCTGGCCAATGAAGTGGCGGCGTTCGAAGGCAAGGCGGCGGTGTCCCGCGATTTCGTGCTGGGCAACACCAAGGCGCGCATGCGCATGGTGGCGCAGTACACCATCGCGGGCGCGACCGGTGGCTTGGTGATCGGCACCGACCATGCGGCGGAAGCGGTGATGGGCTTTTTCACCAAGTTCGGTGATGGGGCCTGCGATTTGGCACCGTTGAGCGGGCTGGTGAAGAACCAGGTGCGTGCGATTGCGCGGTACTTCGGGGCGCCGGAGTCGTTGGTGGAAAAAGTACCGACTGCGGACCTGGAAGACCTGTCGCCGGGCAAGCCGGATGAAGCGTCACATGGCGTGACCTACGCGGAGATCGATGCGTTCCTGCACGGCGAGCCGGTGCGTGAGGAAGCGTTCAGGATTATCTGCGAGACGTATCGCAAGACGGAGCACAAGCGGGTCATGCCGTTTGCGCCGTGAGGTAGGACGCCATCGGGGGCAAGCCCCCTCCCACACTTTGATTTGTGAACACATCCAAATGTGGGAGGGGGCTTGCCCCCGATGAACGGTGATGCGGTGTTACTTGACGGTCACAGTGCCTTTCATCATCGAGATGTGGCCTGGGAACGAGCAGAAGAACGCGTAGTCAGTCCCGGCGGCCAGCTTCGACACATCGAAGGTCACCGAGTCTTTCTCGCCAGCACCGATGATCTTGGTGTGGGCGATGATGCGCGTGTCGCCCTCTTTCAGGTAGTTCTTGTCGATACCGGCGGCCATGCCGTCAGTGGCAACCGGCTGCATGTCGGCGGCGCTGGTCAGCACCCAGTTGTGGCCCATGACGTTTTTCGGCAGGTTGCCGGAGTGCGTCAGCTCGACGGTGAATGTCTTGCAGCTCTTATCGATTTCGATGGCTTTGGTGTTGAAGGACATTTGGTCGGTGGAGTCGACAGTGACCTTGCACTCTGCAGCAAGCAACTGGCCACTTGCCAGAGTCAGCAGGGAAACAGCAACGAGTTTGGCAAACATGTGAATCTCCAAGGCAGGGTTTAAAAAACGCGTAATGCGACAAGGGTGCCTGAAGCAGGCAGAAATTCTTATGACCTGAATCAACAGATTGTATACAACTTTAGGCTATCAGACTTATCGACACAATCAACCAGCCAAAGTGCCGCACGCTGATTATGATCGGCCCATCACCCACTGGAGTCCGAGCCATGCACCTCAATCAACTGTTCAACGGCCTGCTGGCCGCCTACGCCTGCGGTAAGTGAAGGCCAAGCGCACCTTGAAGCTGCTACCATGTCGTCCCAAGGCAGCTGCGCGCCGCCACCCTCACCTTCGACCTTAGAGGATCGCCCATGGCCAAACCTAATTACTCCTTCGCCAAACGTCAGAGAGACTTGGCCAAGGAACAGAAGAAAGAGGAAAAACTGCAACGCAAGAAAGCCGCTGCAGACGAAGAAGCTGGCGCACTGAACCCGGACGCCGATGCTGAAGTAACGAGCGACGAGACCGAAACACCAAAAGATCCGGCTGAATAATTTTCTTTGTGCTGAGCCGGCTGTTCCGGCTCGGCACAATCAACCATCATTCCAGCGGCATCACCGTCACCCGCACCTCCGGGTCATGGCTCCCTCCCCCCAGAATCACCCCCCGCAACGGCGACACATCGGAAAAGTCCCGGCCCCAGGCCAGGGTGATGTGCTCCAGTGCCGGCTGCACATTGTTCGTCGGATCAAAATCCACCCAGCCTGAAACCGGGCAATACACCGAGACCCACGCATGGGACGCATCGGCGCCGATCAGCCGTGGCTGGCCGGGCGGTGGCTGGGTGAGCAGATAGCCACTGATGTAACGCGCCGCCAGGCCTCGGGAGCGCAGGCAGGCGAGCATCAGGTGGGCGAAGTCCTGGCACACGCCGCGACGGCGCTCCAGCACTTCCACCAGCGGCGTGGCCACCTGGGTGGCTTCGGCATCGAAGGTGAATTCGCTGAAGATCTTCTCCATCAATGCCCGCACGCCCAGCAGCAACGGCTTGCCAGGCGGGAAACAGCTTTCGGAGAACTCGACGAAGGTTTTCTTCAAGTGCACGTAGGGCGATTCGAAACGATAGCGGCAGGCTTCGATCAGCTCACCGGACATCGGCTGGCTGCTGTAGGTCAGGCGGTCGCGGGTCTGGTCCCAGGCCGGCGATTGCTGGAAATCCAGCACCGGCCGCGCCAGCACTTCCACGGTCAGCCCGGCATTCACCAGCAGTTCGTCATGGGGCCGCTCGAACGCCAGGCGGGTGATGGGGTTGCCGAACACGTCCAGCTCATCGCGGCGCGACGACGGCTGCGGGCTGATATCCAGTTGCTGCGAGCTGCAACGCTGCCAGGCGCACGTTCGTGGCCACAGGTGCGCCAGCTGCTGGGCCAGGGACACCGGGCTGTCGTAGTGGTAATGGGTATCGTGGAATATCTGGTAGCGCGCACTCATCACACCGACACCGTTTGCTGGCTGACATCATCCACATGGGCAAAATGGCGCAAGGCCAGGCGATCCGACACTTGCCCACTCTCATCGGCCACTGCTTGCAGCAGGTCGGCCAGGCCGTCCAGTGCGGCACGCACGCTGGACTCGCCGAACAATGGGTTCTCCAGGCAGCCCAGGTCGAAGCGCGCCAGGCGCTCCACCAACGGGCCGAGGCCGGTTTCACGCGGCACGCCAAAGTCATCGTTGAGACGGCGCAGGGTGCGGCTCACCAGTTTGAGCTGGAACAGCACCGCATGGGGGTTCTGTTCATCCAGCAGCAACAGATCGAGCACCGGGATCAACTGCGGCACCGCCAGGTAGCGCGAGCGATAGGTGATGCTGCTGTTGCCCAATTCCAACAACCACTCCAAGCCAGCCTGATCGAACACCGCCACGCCGCGCAGGAATGCCGCCAGGCTGCTGCTCAGGAATTGCAGGCGCTCGATGCGCCGGCCCATCATCAAAAAGCGCCAGCCTTCGTCGCGGGTCATGTCGTCCAGGGCGAACCCGGACAGCGCCGCCAGGGACATCACCAGGCGGTTGAGAAAGTCCAGCAATTCGCCAAAATCCGGGGTCTCGCTTTCCAGCTCCAGGGCTTCGCGTTGCAGCTCCACCAGGGCCTGCCAGTTCTCCCGGGACAGCTTGCCGCGCACCTGGGACGCCGCCCACTGCAAGCGTTGCAGGTTGGCGCGCAGGCTCGATGGCCAGTCATCGCCCAATAGTGCGGCCTGCAAGCGCTCCGGTAACTCGCCCTCTTCCGGCAACAGGCGCAGGTTTTCGCCCAGCTCGACGGCGGCCTGCAAGGCCAGTGGATCGTCGCCGTCCACATAACGCGCCAGTACGATGCGCAGCCAGCGCGCACTGTCGTCACAGCGTTCGCAGTAACGGCCGAACCAGAACAGGTTTTCCACTACGCGGGACGGCAGATAAGGGTCGCGGCGTACCAGGTCATGGGCGCCGATTGCGCGTTGCGCGCGCCAATGTTCACCACCGGATGCGCGCTCACCGAGCACCCAGGTGTCCTTGCTGGCGCCGCCGCGTTGCATCGACACCACTTCGGCATCGGCTTCAGCGGCGACCCGTGTCAGGCCGCCGGGCAACACGCGATAACCGTCATCGCTGGCCACGGCGTACACGCGCATGCCGATGGCGCGGTGTTGCAAATGATCATCCTCGGTGTGCCATACCGGCGCCTGGGACAGCTGCGCCAACTCCTGGGCGACGTACGCGTAGGGCCGCGCACGCATGCGCTCGGCCAGGGCTTCGCGCTGTTCTTCATTCAGGTCACGGCCAAATACCGGGGTGAAACTCTGCGACGGAAACGCAGGCTTGATCAGCAGCTCCGGCAGTTTTTCCAGAGCCTCGGCCAGTACCGGCGCTTCACCGCACCACCAGGTGGCGATGGACGGCAGGATCAGTTCTTCGCCAAACAGGAATTCGTTGATCTTCGGCAGGAAACCCAGCAAACCTGGGGACTCCAGCACACCGCTGCCCAAGGCATTGGCCACCAGCACGTTGCCTTGGCGCACCGCATCAAGCAGGCCGGGTACGCCGAGGGCGGAGTCGGTGCGCAGTTCCAGCGGGTCGCAGAAGTCATCATCCAAGCGACGCATGATCGCGTGCACCCGGCGCAGGCCGCTGAGGGTTTTCAGGAACACCGTGCTGTCACGCACGGTGAGATCGCCGCCTTCCACCAGCGGGTAGCCGAGCTGGCGGGCGAGGTAAAGGTGCTCGAAGTAGCTTTCGTTGAACCGGCCCGGCGTGAGCAGCACGATCAACGGCGGCTGGTCATCGCCGGGCGCTTGGCGGGCCAGGGTTTCCTGCAAAGTGCGGAAGAAACCGGTGAGGTGCTGCACCTGCAAGTCGCGGTAAAGATCCGGAAAGGCGCGGGACACGATGGTGCGGTTTTCCAACGCGTAACCGGCGCCAGACGGCGCCTGGGTCCGGTCGGCGGTGACCCACCAGCGGCCATCCGGCGTGCGCGCAAGGTCCACGGCGTACAGGTGCAAAAAGGCACCGTCCGGCGGCTGGATACCCTGGCACGGCCACAGGAAGTTGTTATGCCCGAACACCAGCTCGGCCGGCAGCAAGCCTTGCTTGATCAAGCGTTGCGGACCATACAGGTCGGCAAGCACGGCATTGAGCAAGCGTGCACGCTGGGCGATACCGGCGCACAGGTGCTGCCATTCATCGGCGGCCAGCACATGGGGCAGCAGGTCCAATTCCCAGGGGCGGTCGGCGCCCTTGGGGTCGGCGTAGACATTGTAGGTCACGCCGTTTTCCTGGATCTGCCGGGTCAGCAGCGCCTGGCGCTGGGCCAATTGCGCAGGCGTGCTGCGTTGCAGGTGGTCGAGCAGGCGCTGCCAATGGGCACGCACTGCGCCGCTGTCGTCCAGCAGTTCGTGATAAGTGCCCGCGGTCAGCGGGTAACGGTCGAGCAAGTCGGACATGGAACGCTCGGCAGGGACAAGGGGGCTCAGATTAACTCAAATTCACTGCAATCCACTGTGGGAGGGGGCTTGCCCTCTCCCACACTTAAACAGTGTTCAGTCATTTTTATTGGGGAAACGCCGCATATCCAGGGTCATCGGTAATTCATCGTTGACGGTTACCGTCGGTACGGGAAGCTTGCCGGGGCTATGCCCAAGCCGGAAAAACCGCGCCATCCGCCGGCTCTCCGCCTCATTGGCATTTACCGGCAAGCTGTCGTAATTGCGTCCACCCGGATGGGCAACGTGGTACTGGCAGCCGCCCAACGAGCGCTGCATCCAGGTATCCAGCAGATCGAACACCAAGGGCGCATGCACCGGGATGGTCGGTTGCAGGCAGTTGGCCGGTTGCCAGGCGCGATAACGCACGCCGGCGACAAACTCACCGACGCGCCCGGTCGCCTGCAGCGGCACCGGGATGCCGTTGCAGGTCAGCAGGTAGCGTTGCGGTGGCAGCCCGGTCAACTTGACTTGCAGGCGCTCCAGCGACGAATCCACATAGCGCACCGTACCGCCCACCGCGCCCTCTTCGCCCAGTACATGCCAGGGCTCCAGGGCCTGGCGCAGTTCCAGCTCGATACCGCTGACGGCGTAGTCGCCCACCTTGGGAAAACGGAACTCCAGGTGCGCGGCAAACCACTCGGCGCGCAGCGGGTAGCCGGCTGCGTTGAGCTCGACGATCACATCGGCAAAATCCTGCTCGATAAAGTGCGGCAGCAGGAAACGGTCGTGCAACTCGGTGCCCCAGCGCGCCAGCTTCGACGGTGCATAGGGCTCGCGCCAGAAGCGCGCGACCAACGCACGCAGCAGCAGTTGTTGGGTCAGGCTCATGCGTGCATGGGGCGGCATCTCGAATGCACGCAGTTCCAGCAGGCCCAGGCGGCCGGTAGCGCCATCCGGTGAGTAGAGTTTGTCGATGCAGAATTCGGCGCGGTGAGTGTTGCCGGTCACGTCGATCAGCAGGTTGCGCAGCAGGCGGTCGACCAGCCAGGGCGGGCATTCTTCGCCGGGAGCAGGCATTTGCGCGAAGGCGATTTCCAGCTCATACAGCGCATCGTTGCGCGCCTCGTCCACCCGAGGCGCCTGGGAGGTCGGGCCGATGAACAGGCCGGAAAACAGGTAGGACAACGAAGGATGGTTGTGCCAGTAGCTGATCAAGCTGCGCAGCAGATCGGGGCGACGCAGGAACGGCGAATCCTTGGGCGTGGCGCCACCGAGCACGAAATGGTTACCGCCACCGGTGCCGGTGTGGCGCCCGTCGATCATGAATTTCTCGGTGGTCAGGCGGGTTTGCCGCGCCTCTTCGTAGAGGAACTCGGTGCGCTCCACCAACTCGTCCCAAGAGGCGGATGGCTGCACGTTGACCTCGATCACACCCGGGTCCGGCGTGACGCGAAAGTTGCTCAGGCGCGAATCGGCCGGTGGCTCGTAGCCTTCGAGCAAGACCGGGCAGTGCAGTTCTTCAGCGGTGGCTTCGATGGCCGCCACCAGTTCCAGATAGTCCTCGACGCGCTCCAGCGGCGGCATGAACAGATAGAGCCGCCCTTCCCGCGCTTCGGCGCACAGTGCGGTGCGGGTCAGCCAGTCGGCGGACTCGTCCACCTTGGGCACGCGCTCATCACTCGGCGCAGGTTCGCCATGGCTTTGCAGTTGGGCGGTGGACGGCAGCTCGGGCTGATCCTGGTTAGGGTCCGTCGGGTGCACAAACGGATACTCGGCCGCCGTCACCCACGGCTGCGAAGCCAACGGCAGGCGATAGCCCAGGGGAGAATCTCCCGGCACCAAACGGCAGTGGTTATCGCGCAGGTACCAGCGCCCACTCTGCCAACGATCATTGGCAGGCGTACGCGCCAGCGGCAGTACTTGCCCGATGATTTTATCCAGGCCCTGGGCGAACACCTTGCGCAGGCGTTCGCGCTCCAGCTCATCGCCCAGGCGCGGGTCCTGGGCAGTGACGTTCTGCGGCAGCGCACCTTCGCGCCACAGGTAGTAGAAATTGTCTTCGAAGGCCGGGAACACAAAGCGTGCCGGCAGCTTAAGGCGCTCGGCGACGCTGGCCAGGAAACGCCCGGCCATCACGCCGTCCGCACCGTAATCCTCTCGCTCATCGGCGATCAACGCGCTGTTGTGCCAGATCGGCACGCCGTCACGGCGCCAGTAGCAGTTGAGCGACCAGCGCGGCAGTTGCTCGCCGGGGTACCACTTGCCCTGGCCGAAGTGCACCAGCCCTTTGGGCGCGTAGTGCTTGCGCATGCGCTGGAACAGCTCGGCGGACAGGCGGCGTTTGTCCGGGCCGAGGGCGGCGGTGTTCCATTCGGCGCCGTCGGGATCGTCGATGGAGACAAAGGTCGGCTCGCCGCCCATGGTCAGGCGGACATCGTCCTTGAGCAGGTCGCCATCGATCTGCCGTCCCAGTGCCTGGATCGCCAGCCACTGTTCCTCGGTGTAGGGCTTGGTGACCCGTGGGGCCTCCCAAATCCTCTCTACAGACATTTCGTGGGTGAATTCACACTCGCAGGGTTCCACCAGCCCACTGATCGGCGCGGCAGACGAGGGATCGGGACTACAGGCCAACGGGATATGCCCTTCACCGGCGAACAGCCCGGAGGTGGCGTCCAGGCCGATCCAACCGGCACCGGGCAAATACACTTCGCACCACGCGTGCAGGTCGGTGAAGTCCACTTCGGTGCCGGACGGGCCGTCGAGGGCTTTGACGTCGGCGGTCAACTGGATCAGATAGCCAGACACAAACCGCGCCGCCAAGCCCAGGTTGCGCAGCAATTGCACCAGCAGCCAGGCCGAATCACGGCAGGAGCCGGAGGCGTTTTCCAAGGTGAATTCCGGTGTCTGCACGCCCGGTTCCATGCGGATCAGGTAGCCGATGTCGGCCGCCAGGCGCTGGTTGAGGCCCACCAGGAAATCCACGGCCGGCAACGGCGTACGGTCGATGCCCGCAAGGTACGCGGCGAACTTCGGCGTCAGCGGCAGGGTTTCCAGGTACGGCGCCAGCTCGCGTTGTTCATCGGCGGCATAGCTAAAGGGGATTTTTTCGGCGTAGGGTTCAAGGAAAAAGTCGAACGGGTTGAACACCGCCATCTCGGCAACCAGATCGACCTCGATGCGCAGCTCATCGGTCTTTTCCGGGAACACCAACCGCGCCAGGTAATTGCCCTGGGGGTCTTGCTGCCAATTGATGAAATGCTGCTCGGGCAGCACTTTCAGCGCGTAGGACAGAATCCGCGTGCGGCTATGGGCGGCCGGACGCAACCGTACAATCTGCGGGCCGAGTTCGACAGCACGGTCGTAGCGGTAATGCGTAACGTGGTGCAACGCGACATGAATCGACACGGCGGCCTCCTGCGAGCCAGGGCATGGACACAAAGCGCGCAAGACTTATGCCAGAGCGGCGGTCATTGCGCTTTATCGTGGGACCCGGTGCAGTACAGCACCAAAACGGCGCCAACGGCGATGCTCTGGTGCATGTGACGCACATATTTGTGGCGCAGGTGTGAAGGTGGGTGGGGAATCTACCCAATCAGCCGGTTTTGCGCTTGGCGATCACGGCTTGGCGCAGGTGGCGTATTTCAAGCAGCTTCTGGCGCATCTCTCGTTGAACCTTGCTGTTAAGTGTCAATAATCCGAGCAATGGGAATAAAAGCGCCAACCCATAAAGAATTTTGTGAGGCTGGAATTGAATCATCGGAACTACAAACAGTAGACAGGCGACGTAGATGCCGACCATCACCCACACCCAGGAGGGGCGGCCCCGCAAAATCATAAAGTTGCTATGGACCGTCAACAGAATGAGCAGCGCCCCGGCAGACATGATCTTGAGCCCCACTTGAGCAATGGGCGCATCACGAAAATAGGTGATGAACGCCAACGCCACAGCCAACGCCAAAGAAAAACACGCAGCAAATACGCCGCCCATAAACGCCAGAAAGTATTGCCTGAAAAAGTCGCGTAGCGTCATTAACTCGTTCATTCGTTTATTTCCTCGTACAACCCAATCGCGATGGTATTGACGTTTCCGGAGTACGCGCTCCCGCCAAATCCTACGGTTGCGCCGAGGACGTCTTTGATCTGGGTGGTGGTGCTGTGCTTGAGCTGCGTAGGGGTGAAGCGCTTGGTGAGTTCGCCCGACGCCTGCCGCAATTTGAGCATCTTGGCGGTCAAGCTGGGATGGTTGATGCTCAGCAGCTCTTTCGTCAGCTTGGCTCTTTCCTGGCGATTCAAACCGCGAAGCACATCACGCAGGCTCTTGCCCGTCGATGCTTTGGCAGCCCTGACCAGCTTGACCGTCGTCAGGGCCGAACCGCCTACGCCAGCCAGTGAAACGGCGTCCAGCACAACGGATGCATTCTGGTACCAGCCCTCACTGTCGAGCCAATCGTTTACCTCCGGTTTGGCGACCTCAAGCGCTGTTCGAGCAATGCCGTTAAAGCACTGAAGCGTACTCGCGCCGGCAGCCGCATACCCCACTACAACGATGACGGAACTGGCGCCAGCGCTGAAAGGCACCAGAATGGTTCCACTGGCGATCGCAGCCCAACTGATGACCGCCCCCAAGCAGGAGATTCCGGTATTCACGGCTTCGCCAATCAGTCGCGACTCTCGAGGATTGCTCACGACATGTTGAGCAAACTGTGTTGGCGCAATGTACTTCTGCGCTTCACGTAAAATGATGCGCTTGGGCTTGATGCTGCAGATGGGCTTGAATTCGCGCAGGGTAATGACGTTGAAGTCGGCGTCGATGTATACGACGCCTGCGCCAACGATACCTGGATCGGCGTCGATGGCCGCAAACAGGCGCGGAAGGTTGATCTGGCTTTCGATGCGCTGGCGCGCCATGAACTGCGAGCGGTTGGAGTCCATGCCGATGGAGGCCAGGGGGTTAGCCATAAGTGTTCTTCCTTGAGAATGATGGTGACCAGGCGGGCCCCATCGCGGGCAAGCCCACTCCCACATTTGGAATGCATTCGCCTGTGGGAGTCGGGCTTGCCCGCGATGGCTTTCTAATGGGCGCCACCTTAGCAAACAGGTTACCCAACAGCTAGAAAGCAAAACGCCAGCACGAGGCTGGCGTCTGGCATGTTCAGGCTGCGATCAACGCGGCACGACCGGCTTGCGCGCAGGCTTGCCGCCCTTGCCCTTGGCCGCATCCGCGCGTTCCTTGGCGGCCTGCTTGTTGCGCGCCTGGGCCGCGGCCTTGGCTTGTTCACGCTTGTCCCATGGGTTGCTGCCGTCACTGCCGCGCGGCGGCAGGCCGGTGTGCTGGGTGAGGATCCTGGTGGTGGTTTCCTTGGCGACCTTGTGGCTGCCGGCCGGCGTCGAGTTCTTGCGACGGGCGCTCTGGTAGCTGTCGGTGCTCGGCTGGTGCAACGGGATCAACTGGTCCTTGCCCGGCCCGATCAGGTCGGCGCGGCCCATGCGGGTCAGTGCCTCACGCAGCATCGGCCAGCCTTTCGGGTCGTGGTAGCGCAGGAACGCCTTGTGCAGGCGGCGCTGCTCTTCGCTCTTGACGATGGTTACCGCGTCGCTCTTGTAGGTGACCTTGCGCAGCGGGTTCTTGCCCGAGTGATACATGGCCGTGGCGGTGGCCATCGGCGACGGGTAGAACGCCTGTACCTGGTCGGCGCGGAAGCCGTTGCCCTTGAGCCACAGGGCCAGGTTCATCATGTCTTCATCGGTGGTACCCGGGTGGGCGGCGATGAAGTAAGGAATCAGGTACTGCTCCTTGCCCGCTTCCTTGGTGTACTTCTCGAACATGCGCTTGAACTTGTCATAGCTGCCAATGCCCGGCTTCATCATCTGGTTGAGCGGACCTTCCTCGGTGTGTTCCGGGGCGATCTTGAGGTAGCCGCCGACGTGGTGGGTGACCAGCTCTTTCACGTATTCCGGCGACTCGACGGCCAGGTCGTAGCGCAGGCCGGAGGCGATCAGGATCTTCTTCACACCCGGCAACGCACGGGCGCTGCGGTACAGTTGGATCAACGACGAGTGGTCAGTGTTCAGGTTCGGGCAGATACCGGGGAACACGCACGACGGCTTGCGGCACGCGGATTCGATTTCCGGGCTCTTGCAGGCGATGCGGTACATGTTCGCGGTCGGACCGCCGAGGTCGGAGATCACGCCGGTAAAGCCGGGGACCTTGTCGCGGATCTCTTCGATCTCGCGAATGATCGACTCTTCGGAACGGTTCTGGATGATGCGGCCTTCGTGCTCGGTGATGGAGCAGAAAGTGCAGCCGCCGAAGCAGCCACGCATGATGTTCACCGAGAAGCGGATCATGTCGTAGGCCGGGATTTTTTCCTTGCCGTACGCGGGGTGCGGGACGCGGGCGTACGGCATGCCGAACACGTAGTCCATTTCTTCGGTGGTCATCGGAATGGGTGGCGGGTTGAACCACACGTCCACTTCGCCGTGCTTCTGCACCAAGGCGCGAGCGTTGCCTGGGTTGGTTTCCAGGTGCAGCACGCGGTTGGCGTGGGCGTAGAGCACCGCATCGCCACGGACTTTCTCCACCGATGGCAGGCGGATCACGGTCTTGTCGCGGGTCATCTTGGGGCTGGCCAGGATCTGCACGACCTTGGCTTCTTCCGGATCATCCTGCGGCCCTTTTTCCTGCTCGATGGCGCAGGCCTGGGTGTCCTGGGTGTTGACGTACGGGTTGATGATCTTGTCGATCTTGCCCGGACGGTCGATACGCGTGGAGTCCACTTCGTACCAGCCGGCCGGCGTGTCGCGACGGATGAACGCGGTACCGCGCACATCGGTGATGTCTTCGATCTTGTGGCCCCACGACAGACGCTGGGCGACTTCGACGATGGCGCGCTCGGCGTTGCCGTACAGCAGGATATCGGCGGTGGCGTCGATCAGGATCGAATTGCGCACCCGGTCCTGCCAGTAGTCGTAGTGGGCGATGCGACGCAGGGAGGCTTCGATGCCGCCGAGTACGATCGGCACGTTCTTGTAGGCTTCCTTGCACCGCTGGCTGTACACCAGGCTGGCGCGATCCGGGCGTTTGCCCGCCATGCCGCCTGGGGTGTAGGCGTCGTCGGAGCGGATTTTCTTGTCGGCGGTATAGCGGTTGATCATGGAGTCCATGTTGCCGGCCGCGACGCCGAAGAACAGGTTCGGCTCGCCGAGCTTCATGAAGTCGTCTTTGGACTGCCAGTTCGGCTGGGCAATGATCCCGACGCGGAAGCCCTGGGACTCCAGCAGCCGGCCGATGATCGCCATGCCGAACGACGGATGGTCAACGTAGGCATCACCGGTGACGATGATGATGTCGCAGGAATCCCAGCCAAGCTGATCCATCTCCTCCCTGCTCATCGGCAGGAATGGCGCTGGACCGAAACATTCGGCCCAGTACTTGGGATAGTCAAATAACGGCTTGGCTGTTTGCATGACGGTGACCGGTGTTGAGATGGAAAATCGCGGGCGCGGAATATAGCACAAATTTTGACCAATTCCGACGGCAATGGTCGGCTTTTACCCTGGCATCACTTTTCCCCGGTACTCATAGCCGGATTTGCAGGGGGCAAGGGCCTAATCCGCTAGCCCCATCCCCGGAAACACCCTGGATAGGCTGTCAGGATTCAACCAGCCTTTTCATGGAAACCCAGATGAGCAGTAATCCCGCGCCTCCACTGGTAACACCCGACGCCCACGCCGCCTTCATCCAGACCCAACTCCCCACTTGGCTCACCGACTCCCCCGCAGACACCCGCGCAGCCCTGCGCGCCAACCTGCTCAAGAGCAATCAATCCAGGCACAAGATCCAAGAACTCCTCAGGCAACTGCAAAGCCCCGAGGCGTTCGCTTTTCCGCTGTTTGAGCAGGCGCTGCGCCGCGAATACCTGACGCTGCTGAATGCGAAGACTTCGGTCCTGGTGCGCGAATGGAAAAACCATCACCTGTTCGGGCTGCTACGCACCCACGCACGCACCACTGAACAATCCCTTTTGGAGGCGGCCCTGCAGAACTTCGAGGCTTCGGAAGCAGAGGACGGCGGCATGGAGACCGGGACCGAGCTTTTCAACATCACCCAGGACTCACGATTTCCTTCGTTGATTTCCGCGACGCTCTTCGCCGGTTTTTGCCGCAAACTGGACCTGGGCGGGCAATACCTCAAGCATATTCGCACGGTCATCAGCACCAATCTGTCGGTACGCCGGTTCTTTCGCGAGCACGAACAGCAGCGTTTCAACGTTGCCTTGCACCTGGCCTACCTCAAGAAGAAGATGCCGAAAACCCTTTACGAAGAATTGGTCGAGCTCTCCGAGCGCGGACACCACGTGTCCTTCGACTGCTTTCACCTGACGCTTGGTGGAGTGGTGTTGCCTGACGTCCTGGTCATCGTTGACGTCCGGGCAGAAACCGGACCGCTTCTCTACACACCTGAAGACCCGATCGAGGCACTTCGCCAGCACCCCTCGATGGACGACCTGGAAACTCAACTCGTTAAACGCCTGATGCGACCGGACTACCTGGCCTTCTTCAAGCGGCTGGCCCCAGTGCATCAGCGAGAATCGCTGCTGCATGTAAAGCCCATGTGGATTGATTGGCTGCCCATCGGCTCACCCGGGAAAATCAAGCCAGCGCAGCTGGACAAACCGCTGACCCTGACCAAAATCACCGGCAATCTGTTCCACGCCATCATCCTGCGACGGTTTTCCCAGATAGAAAGCGACGCTTGCGAAGTCGCGGTCCCGACGGCACAGGTTGATGCCATCAGCCGACAAAAACGCCTGCAGTTCTATGCCGACCTGGGTAAATCCCTGCTGTTCTTTGCCGCATCCTTCGTGCCAATCGTCGGGGAGGTTCTGCTGGTCGTTACCGCCGCCCAATTGATCGGCACGGTCTATAACGGCTTTGCCGCCTGGAGCCGGGGCGATAGCCAACAGGCGCTCGACGACCTGCTGGACGTGGTGGATAACGTTGCCATGGCCGTAGCGACCGCCGGCGTGATCAAGGCAGGACGCTTTACGGCGGGCCTCGTGAAAGTTCAGGTACGCAATCAGGGCTGGCGCCTCTGGCACTCTGACTTGGAACCCTACCAACACCCCGCGACATTGCCTGAACACGTGGTTGCCGATAAACAAGGTATCTATCAATACCAACAGCAGTCGTATCTAAAACTGGATGATCACCCCCATGCCATTCAGCGCTCACCCGATGGCACACGATGGGAGTTGTCACACCCCAGCGATCCGCACGCTTATGCACCTCCCCTGTTGAACAACGAAGCCGGCGGCTGGCGCCATGTGCACGAAACGCCAGAGGATTGGGACACGCTCAAACTGATCAAGCGCCTGGGCCCAGATGCGGCCAACATAACCCAACCGTCCGTAGAGCCCATCCTGCTGATCAGCGGGCTGGACAGCACCACATTGCGCCAAGCCCATCAAGAGATGGTGCGCCCTGCCCCCTTGCTATGCGATACGGTTACACACTTCAACCTGGACCAGGAAATCAATGATTTCAACCTGAGCCGTGCCGAGGGCACCTCCGTGACGGCTCACTCGCCGCTGATTCAAGCCCACCTGCTCACCTCGCTGCCCGAATGGCCCGCCACTTACGGGCTGAAGGTGGTCGACCAGCAGCAACAGACCGTGATGCAGTTCGGTCAGGGCAACGTCGAAATCAAGGTCAGCGAAGACCGTTTCAGAAAGGGCGAGTTATTGCATGCCATAGAGGCGCAAATGCCTCAGACCGCGTTCAATAATCTGCTGCCCTCCTCGCCTATCGACTACTTCAGTAAAACCGAAAACCTTGCCCTGAGATTGAGCAAGCAGGCCGCACAGAAAAAACAATGGCTGTTTTCTCAACTCAACGCGGCCAATGAAGCCGCGGTCACACCCACCGAAAAAAGTCTGCGCACACTGATGCCGCAACTGTCCAAACGACATCTTGAAGAGATAGAGCGCACACTCCCAGCAAGCAAACGCCAACGCTTGCAAGCGGGAGACAGCCTGGACCCCGTATCGCTCGAAGAAGCAGACCACTACACAAAGATGGCAAAGGTCGCCCAGCTGCAAGAGAGCATTTTCCTCAATACCTTGCGCAACCGGGAAAGCGTGCAATTGATGCTTTACACACTGGAGCAGATACCCGGTTGGCCTGGGTCGCGCCGGATTGATGTGTATGACGACAGTACCGAGGGGCCGCTTCTGGGGAGTATCGGTAACGCGGATGCCCCTTCGAGCCATACGCTGATCCGCAAAGGCGAGCTATACGCGCTTCACGCCTCACCAGATACCCTCCCCCCCCCACTGACCGATCTGCCTCACGCAATCGAGCAAACACTTTCCCCCTTGGAGCACCGTGCACTGCTGCGCCAATCGGGTGCGGATTCGTTTGAGCAGGCCCTGCACAAATCCGGCAAGTCACTGATGGCCAGCAGCCTTCCGCGTCTGCGCGGCAAGCCCCTTACCCTCGAAACCCGGCCCTCGGCAGGGTTGCCACTCGACCCCTTGTTCGCCGAACCAACCCCTCCGGCCGAACTGACAAGGCTGGCTGACCAGACCTTTCAAGCGCCGCCACTGCCTGACGGAAGTTTTCGCTATTACGTCCAGGACGAGCAGAACTACTACCAGATCAAAAAAGACCCGCAGGGATGGCGACTGGTCGATGCGCGTAGCCGTTTCCGGGCCTATTCGCCCTATCTGCGCAAAAACGCCAACGGGGGTTGGGAAATCGACCCCGCCAAAGGTGGGTTACCGGGCGGAGGGGGCTCGCCTGCGCCATCACTCGAAAGCGTCGACTCCATTGACGGGTATGGGTCGGCACACTCGTCCAATTCTTACGGATCAGCCGAGGAAGGCACTGTAGACGCGCTCTACACTCCTCAGGAATTGGCCTACATGCGCACCGAGCGCAGCTACCAGCACAGCCAGAACTATCGGCGTATTTATGACCGCGCCAACTGTGGCCGCTACCCACTGCGCGATGAAAATGGTCAGCCCATGCGGATCCGACTCATGCAAGTCCAAGGGAAGTCGTTAACGTCCGGCACGGTATTCAGCAAAGACCAGCTGCTGCCCTACATCCGCTGGGAAGGTTATGAAAACGTCGCGCGCCTGTATGAAGACAAGCTTGAGGTTTTACCCTTCACCGCCGCTCATCAAAAATTCCCCCAGGAGGCCGCAATGATCGGCGAAGCCACGGTCATCACGCGGCGCCCGCTGAGCAAGGGCGAAGCGCTGGGCGTGTATGGAGGGGACATCCTGCCGTTTTTCGTGGCGAAGGCGCGCCGAGATCCTTATCTGATGGCCGTCAAGGATGTGAGGCCTGTGTCGCCCCACGCGCTCAACACTCAGCCGGTACTGTCCGGCGACAACGCGTTGTCGAGGATCAATACCATTTTTGAATATGAGGCCGATGTTCCGGTGCGACAGGCCGCCTCGGGCTACAACGTTGAGGCGGCACAATTCAGGGTCCAGGCCCAGGTCGGCAACCGACAGGATCAAATGATACTCACCGGATTATTTGCCAGCGAATCTATTCCCGCCGGCACTGAGTTGCGCTGGAACTACCAATACGACGAAGCCACCATCCGTGCGCTGTTTGCCCGGCCGTAAGGCGCGTTATTCGTCGTCGTCGAAGTTGTAGCTGCCCGGGGCGAGGTTTTCGAAGCGTGTGTACTTGCCGATGAACGCCAGGCGGATAAAGCCGATGGGGCCGTTCCGCTGTTTGCCGATGATGATTTCGGCAATGCCTTTGTGCTCGGTCTCGGGGTGATACACCTCGTCGCGATACACGAACATGATGACGTCGGCGTCCTGCTCGATCGCTCCGGATTCCCGCAAGTCGGAGTTCACCGGGCGCTTGTTGGGGCGTTGCTCCAGGGAACGGTTGAGCTGGGACAGCGCCACCACCGGGCAGTTGAATTCCTTGGCCAGGGCCTTGAGGGACCGGGAGATTTCGGAAATCTCGTTGGTCCGGCTGTCGCCGCTGGAACCGGGGATCTGCATCAACTGCAGGTAGTCGATCATGATCAGGGCGATATCGCCGTGCTCGCGCGCCAGGCGGCGGGTACGCGCACGCATTTCCGAGGGGCTGATACCGGCGGTGTCATCGATGAACAGCTTGCGGTCGTTAAGCAGGTTGACCGCCGAGGTCAGGCGCGGCCAATCGTCGTCTTCCAGTTGGCCGGAACGCACCTTGGTCTGGTCGATACGCCCGAGCGACGAGAGCATCCGCATGATCAGCGATTCGCCTGGCATCTCCAGGGAGTACACCAGCACGGTCTTGTCGCTGCGCAACACCGCGTTTTCCACCAGGTTCATCGCGAAGGTGGTCTTACCCATGGAAGGACGGCCGGCGACGATGATCAAGTCGGAGGGCTGCAGGCCGCTGGTTTTCTCGTCGAGGTCGGTGTAGCCGGTGGAAATACCGGTGATGGCGGCGTCGGTGTTGAACAGGGTGTCGATGCGGTCGATGGCCTTGGTCAACAGCTCGTTGACGCCCACCGGGCCGCCGGTTTTCGGGCGGGCCTCGGCGATCTGGAAGATCTGGCGCTCGGCTTCGTCGAGGATCTCTTCGGCGGTGCGCCCTTCTGGGTTGAAGGCGCTGTCGGCGATCTCGGTGCTGATGCCGATCAGTTGGCGCAACGTGGCGCGCTGGCGAACGATCTGGGCATAGGCCTTGATGTTGGCGACGGACGGCGTGTTCTTCGCCAGTTCGCCCAGGTAGCCGAGGCCGCCGACCTGGGAGGTCTGGCCTTCCTTGTCCAGTTGTTCGGCCAGGGTCACCACGTCGATCGGCGAGTTCTGGTCGGCCAGCTTGGCGATGGCGCGGAAGATCAGGCGGTGGTCATGGCGATAGAAATCACCGTCCGAGACTTGATCCAGCACGCGTTCCCAGGCGTTGTTGTCCAGCATCAAACCACCGAGCACAGCCTGTTCGGCCTCGATGGAATGCGGCGGCACCTTCAGGGCAGCGGTTTGCAGATCGTATTGCTCAGGAGCTGAAATATCGTTCATGGCCACTTGGAATTTGGGGTGTGTAGAAAAACAAAAGGCACGACCTGTAAACAGGATCGTGCCCGATGTTAACCGCCTGGCACGCGAGGTGCCAGCCAGTTAGGTGCGGCTTAAGCTGCTACCACGACAACGCGTACGGTGGCTTCAACTTCGGCGTGCAGGTGCACGGCTACGTCGAATTCGCCTACGTTGCGGATGGTGCCGTTCGGCAGACGAACTTCGCTCTTCTGCACTTCAACGCCGGAGGCGGTCAGTGCATCAGCGATGTCGTGGGTGCCGATCGAACCGAACAGCTTGCCTTCGTCACCGGCGGTGGCAGTGATAGTCACTTCCAGCTCAGCCAGTTGGGCAGCGCGAGTTTCGGCCGAAGCTTTTTTGTCTGCTGCGGCTTTTTCCAGCTCGGCACGACGCTCTTCAAACGCAGCCAGGTTGGCAGCGGTTGCAGCGGTGGCTTTGCCGTATGGCAGCAGGTAGTTACGACCGTAGCCGGCCTTAACGTTCACTTTGTCGCCCAGGTTGCCCAGGTTGGCGACTTTTTCCAGAAGGATCAGTTGCATGTGAAAATCCTCTAACTTTTAACCTTCACCGTTCGCGTTATCGGCGTCTTTCGGCGCCAGACGACCGCGAAAATCAATCAGGCCGTCGACAATGGCCAGAACCACGAGTAACGGATAGATCAGCTGCATGAACAGCACCATTGTTACGTACATCCCCACCAGCCAGAACTTGGCCAGGCGCTTCTGCGCGACCAGCCCGTGAATCAGGGCCAGTCCGGCGAACACCAGCGGTACGCTGCAAAACAGCACCAGCAAGGTGGCTTGTGAACCGAAGTACGGTCCGACCACCATGAGTGCCAGCAGCAACATCGCCGGGCCCACGGGGATTCTGATACTGCGAAATTCGCGACCAAAACCACCCGGGTTGTACAACAACGCCTGCCAATATCGCCCAAGCATCAGGCTCAGCACGCTGACGATCTGCATCATTACCGCCATCAGGCCGATCAGGGCCGGTGCAATCAGTGTCGCAAGACGCGCTCGCTCATCTACCGAAAGCTGCTGGTAGAGTTCCCCGAGGGCCATCGGCAGGACCTTGACGATCTCTTGCGACAGCACCTCGATCTGCGGGCGGAAAGCCGCGTCGATCAACACCGAAAACACCAACCCCACTGCCACGCTGACCAGCAGCGTGCGGGCCCAGGACTCACTTGCGCGCAAAACCAACGCAAGGCTCGACGATCCCAGCAGTACCAGAAGTACCTTGGGTTCGCCCAGTTGCAGCCACCAGATCAAGGCGGCCAGCACTCCCAGGGCCAGGACGCCAAGGGCATCCTGCAAACCGCGCCGCAGCAGCACAAGGCAACCTGCGGCAGCACCCAACCAATACAACAACGGCAATGCTGCACATCCAGCCACTACGAGAGTGGCCTGCACGCGACCGCGCATGATGAACTCAGCTAAGGCGCGCATGCATTCAATCCCTTACTACTTGTCGACTGCCCGGTCTCAGCGGCCGTGGCTGTCGGTGTAGGCCAGCAGGGCCAGGAAGCGGGCGCGCTTGATAGCGGTGGCCAGCTGACGCTGATAACGTGCTTTGGTACCGGTGATACGGCTTGGAACGATTTTGCCGGTCTCGGATACGTAGGCTTTCAGAGTGTTGAGATCTTTGTAATCGATCTCTTTCACGTCTTCAGCGGTGAAGCGGCAGAATTTACGACGACGGAAGAAACGTGCCATTTGATAGGCTCCTTAAAAGGTCCGTGGATTACTCGTCAGCGTTATCGCTGTTGTCGCTGTCATCACTATCAGCGCTATCAGCGCCTTCGTGCTCAGGACGGTCGCGACGCTCACGGCGCTCACTGCGGTTTTCTTCAGCCTTGAGCATCTCGGATTGGCCGGTAACGGCTTCTTCGCGACGGATGACCAGGTTACGGATCACAGCATCGTTGTAGCGGAAGTTGTCTTCCAGCTCGGCCAGGGCCTTGCCAGTGCACTCAACGTTCAGCATCACGTAGTGAGCCTTGTGAACATTGTTGATTGCGTAGGCCAGTTGACGACGGCCCCAATCTTCCAGACGGTGGATTTTGCCGCCGTCTTCTTCGATCAGCTTGGTGTAACGCTCAACCATGCCGCCGACTTGCTCGCTTTGATCCGGGTGGACCAAAAAGATGATTTCGTAATGACGCATGAATGCTCCTTACGGGTTGTAGCCTGCCGCTCAAAAACGGTCAGACAAGGAGTGAATGACACTTATGGATCTTGCCGCAGGGAGGCACCTCGGTGCCCGCCAGGAAGGCAAGGGGCGCAATTGTAGAGAAGGGGGAGGATGCGTGCAAGGTGATTGGTGATTATTTGAACAATCTTCCAGACACCCCAAAAACACTGTGGGAGGGGGCTTGCCCCCGATTACGAAGGATCAGCCACATCATCTGCAACTGACACACCGCTATCGAGGGCAAGACCCCTCCCACATTTTGATCACTTCTTCGTTTTGGCCTTGGCCTTTGCGCCACGCTGGCGCTGGGCTTCGAACAGGCAGACGCCGGTGGCGACCGACACGTTGAGGCTACTGACACTACCGGCCATCGGCAGGTGCACCAGGTAATCACAATGCTCGCGGGTCAGGCGGCGCATACCTTTGCCTTCGGCACCCATGATCAGGATGGTCGGGCCGGTGAGGTCCTGGTCATAAATGCTGACCTCGGCCTCTCCCGCCGTACCCACGACCCACAGGCCGCGCTGCTGGAGCTTCTCCAGGGTGCGCGCCAGGTTGGTCACGGCCACCAGCGGAATCACTTCGGCTGCGCCACACGCGACTTTACGCACCACCGGCGTCAGCGTCGCCGATTTGTCTTTAGGCACGATTACCGCCAGCGCACCGGCAGCGTCCGCCGAGCGCAGGCAGGCGCCGAGGTTGTGCGGGTCGGTCACGCCGTCCAGCACCAGCAACAACGGCGCACCTTCGGTGCGGTCGAGCAGCTCGTCGAGCATCGCCTCGCCCCAGACCTGACTCGGGCTGACATCCGCCACCACGCCCTGGTGAACGCCCTCTACCCACACGTCCATTTCACGACGCTCGGCCTGGCCGATGGCAACCTTGTTTTGCGTGGCCAATTCAACCAGCGCTTGTACGCGCGGCTCGCTGCGCCCTTCCGCCAGCCAGACTTGCTTGACGCGCTTGGGGTGGTGACGCAGCAGTGCTTCTACGGCGTGGACGCCGTAGATTTTTTCCAGACTCATGACTTAGCCTTAGGTTTGCGCGACCCGCCGCTTTTCGCGGGAGCCGAGCCCGCTTTTGGCGGGCCTTTACGGTGTTTACTGGGCTTGCTCGACGGTTTTTCCGCCCCGTGGGACTTTCCCCCAGACGCCGCTTTACCACCGCTTTTGGCTTCATTGAGCAACTGCTGCTTCAACTCACGGCTCTTGCGCAGTTCAGCGTTTTTCGCCGCTGCATCGCTTGGGCGGTAGGCTTCGGGGGCCTTTTCCTTGGTCGATGAACGACGACCGGCCTTGGCTGGCGCAGGTTCGACGGTCGCTGCTTTGGCAGGCGCGGCCTTGCCTTTGCTGGTCGGTTCGCTACCACGCTTTTTACGGCTGCCCGGCGATTCGGCTGGCTTATCGGACATGCCGAAGTCGATCTTGCGTTCGTCGAGATCGACGCGCATGACCTGCACTTCAACGGTATCGCCAAGGCGGAAGCTGCGACCGGTGCGCTCGCCCGCCAGGCGGTGATGCACAGGGTCGAAGTGGTAGTAGTCGCCCGGCAAGGCGGTGACGTGCACCAGGCCTTCGACGTAGATATCGGTCAGCTCCACAAACAGACCGAAGCCGGTCACGGCGGTGATCACACCCGGGAACGATTCGCCTACGCGATCCTTCATGAACTCACACTTGAGCCAGTTCACCACGTCGCGGGTGGCTTCGTCGGCGCGGCGTTCGCTCATGGAGCACTGCTCGCCCAGCTGTTCCAGGGCCGCTTCGTCGTACGGATAGATCCGCGCCTTCGGAATGGTCATGGCACCGGCGCGCTTGACGTGCGGGGTGTTCATCTTGGAATGGATCACGCTGCGGATCGCACGGTGCGTGAGCAGGTCCGGGTAACGGCGGATCGGCGAAGTGAAGTGGGTGTACGCCTCGTAGTTCAGGCCGAAGTGGCCCTGGTTATCCGCGCTGTACACCGCCTGGCTCAGGGAGCGCAGCATGACGGTCTGGATCACGTGGTAATCCGGGCGGTCCTTGATGCTGGCCAGCAGAGCCTGGTAATCCTTCGGCGTCGGGCCGTCCTTGCCTTTGTGCAGGGACAGGCCGAGTTCGCCGAGGAACGCGCGCAGCTTTTCCAGACGCTCCGGCGGCGGGCCGTCGTGCACCCGGTACAACGCAGGGATCTCGTGCTTTTTCAGGAACTCAGCGGTGGCCACGTTGGCCGCCAGCATGCATTCCTCGATCAGCTTGTGCGCATCGTTACGGGTGGTCGGGGTGATCGCGGCGATCTTGCGCTCGGAACCGAAGACAATCCGGGTTTCCTGGGTTTCAAAATCGATCGCGCCTCGGGTGTGACGTGCGCCCAGCAACACCTTGTACAGCGCATAGAGCTGCTTGAGATGCGGCACGACATGGCCGTACTCACCACGCAATGCTTTGGCTTCGCTG
This sequence comes from Pseudomonas sp. DR208, assembly GCF_019823005.1. Taxonomy (NCBI): domain Bacteria; kingdom Pseudomonadati; phylum Pseudomonadota; class Gammaproteobacteria; order Pseudomonadales; family Pseudomonadaceae; genus Pseudomonas; species Pseudomonas sp. DR208. Next base: position 828,604 of record NZ_CP081944.1, on the reverse strand, counting down.
GTTTTCGGCTGTTCCAGGATGGTGCTGACCTTGTTGTAGGTCAGGCGCGCCTGGGAATGAATCACCGCTTCATAGAACTGGTAATCGGTCATTTCGCCGGTTTTCGAGATAGTCATCTCGCACACCATGGCCAAACGGTCGACTTTCGGGTTCAGCGAGCACAGCCCGTTGGACAACTCTTCCGGCAGCATCGGAATCACGCGCTCGGGGAAGTACACCGAGTTGCCACGCACCTGGGCTTCGTTGTCCAGGGCCGAACCGATCTTCACGTAGCTGGAGACGTCGGCAATCGCCACGTACAACTTCCAGCCGCCGGAGAACAGACGCAGCTTGCCCGGCTTGGCTTCGCAGTAGACCGCATCGTCGAAGTCGCGGGCGTCTTCGCCGTCGATGGTGACGAACGGCAGATGGCGCAGGTCGATGCGCTTCTCTTTGTCCTTCTCTTCGACTTCCGGCTTGAGCTTGCGCGCTTCTTTCACGACGGCTTCAGGCCAGACGTGAGGAATATCGTAGGTACGCAGCGCGACATCGATTTCCATGCCCGGCGCCATGTAGTTGCCGACCACTTCAATCACATCACCCTGCGGCTGGAAGCGAGGGGTCGGCCAGTGGGTGATCTTCACCTCGACAAACTGGCCAACCTTGGCATTCGCATTGCGGCCCGGGGTGATCAGCACTTCCTGCTGCACCTTCGGGTTATCCGGCACCACAAAACCAATGCCGCCTTCTTCGAAGTAGCGACCGACGATGGTCTCGTGACCACGGGACACCACTTCGACGATCACGCCTTCACGGCGACCGCGACGGTCCAGGCCGGAAACACGCGCCAGGGCACGGTCGCCATCGAACACCAGGCGCATTTGCGCCGGGCTCATGAACAGGTCATCGCTGCCGTCGTCCGGGATCAGGAAGCCGAAGCCGTCACGATGGCCGGCGATGCGGCCGAGGATCAGGTCGAGCTTGTCCACTGGCGCGTAAGTGCCACGGCGGGTGTAGATCAATTGTGCGTCGCGCTCCATGGCGCGCAGGCGGCGGCGCAGGGCTTCGAGCTGGTCTTCGGTGGTCAGACCGAATTCTTCAACCAACTGCTCGCGGCTAGCAGGCGAGCCCCGATCGGCGAGGTGCGCCAGGATCAGTTCGCGGCTAGGAATAGGGTTTTCATATTTTTCCGCTTCACGAGCGGCCTCGGGATCGAGGGACTGCCAATCGGCCATTAGAGAGTTTTCACCTTGTCTATATGCGGGTTAGTTTGGCATACGCGTATTGAAACGGGAAATTTCAGACGTCAACAAGCCTTTTAAAGCCCTTTGCAGCCCGCAACAGGCACCTTGCACGACCACTGGCGAAATTTTCCAGGCTTTTTTCGTGGCGGGGGTTTACAGCTTAAAATCCCCTCCGTATAGTGCGCGCCATCGACGACGGCAACGTTGTTTGATAATGCCCAGGTGGTGAAATTGGTAGACACGCCAGCTTCAGGTGCTGGTGACCTTACGGTCGTGGAAGTTCGAGTCTTCTCCTGGGCACCAAATTCAGATCAAACCCGCGAAAGCGGGTTTTTTCGTTTCAAGGCTCTGATTTTTAACGGAAAACTTGATTTATTTTTTTGAATCAGGGGTTTACAGATCAAAAAGCCCTCCGTATAGTTCGCTCCATCAACAGCGCAAGCGTTGTTGATAATGCCCAGGTGGTGAAATTGGTAGACACGCCAGCTTCAGGTGCTGGTGATCGCAAGGTCGTGGAAGTTCGAGTCTTCTCCTGGGCACCAAATTCAGATCAAACCCGCGAAAGCGGGTTTTTTCGTTTCCGGGGTTTGAAAACTTCCCAGTCGATTTCCGTCTGCGTCCGCACCTGAGAAACTTTATCGTTTATCCTTGCAATGATTTGTTGCACACAAGCGAGGAAAACTTCGGATGACCATCCGCGATACCCGTCTCAAGACATCCCTTCTGCGTGGCCTGACCCTCACCCTGCTCGGCCTGACCTTGCTCTCGCCCACCGCCTATTCCGCCGACAAGGTCTCTCTGACCCTGTACAACGGCCAGCACAAAGAAGTCGGCGATGAACTCGCCAAGGCCTTCGAAGCCAAGACCGGCATCCACGTCAACGTGCGCAAAGGCAGCAGCAACCAGTTGGCCAGCCAAGTCGTCGAAGAAGGCGACCGCTCGCCCGCCGATGTGATCTACACCGAAGAATCGCCTCCGCTGAACAAACTCGGCGAGCAAGGCCTGCTGGCCAGGATCGACGCCAGCACCCTCGACGTATTGCCCAAGGATTATGTTGGCGCCAATGGCGACTGGATGGGCGTGACCGCGCGCACTCGCGTTGTGGCTTTCAACCCGAAGCTGATTGCTGAAAAAGACCTTCCCGAATCGGTACTCGACTTTGCCGGCCCCGAGTGGCAAGGCAAAGTCGGCTTCGTGCCAACCAGCGGCGCGTTCCAGGAACAAGCCGTGGCGATCATCAAGCTGCACGGTCGCGAAGCGGCTGAAGAATGGCTGACCGGCCTGCGCGCCTTCGGCAAGGTGTACAGCAACAACATGGTTGCGCTGAAAGCCGTCGAAAACGGCGAAGTGGCCACCGTGCTGGTGAACAACTACTACTGGTTCGCCCTGAAGAAAGAAAAGACCAATCTGGATTCCCAACTGCACTACTTCACCAATGGCGACGCCGGCGGCTTGATCACCGTGTCTTCCGCTGCCGCGCTGAAATCCAGCAAGCACCCCAAGGAAGCCCAGCAACTGTTGGCGTTCATGGCCAGTGAAGAAGGCCAGCGCGTGATCACCAACACCTCGGCCGAATACCCGCTGCGCAAGGGTATGGAATCCAATCGCGGCCTCAAGCCTTTCAGCGAACTGCAACCGCCGAAAGTCACCCCGGCCGACCTGGGCAACGCCGAAGAAGCCCTCGACCTGGAACGTGACGTTGGCTTGAACTGATGAACCCATCGCTACCCGCCCTGCGGCTCAGCCCAAGGCGCAAACGTCCGTCGATCTGGCTGTTGCTGCCGGTGCTGTTTCTGGTTGGCTTGAGCCTGTTGCCGCTGGCGTACGTCGGCACCAAGGCCTGGCAAGCGGGCTGGGCGGAAGCGGTGCATCTGCTGTGGCGACCTTATGTGTTTGGGTTGCTGCGCAACACCCTGGCGCTGATGGTGGGCGTGACGGCGGGCTGCGCAGTGATCGGCCTGTCCCTCGCCTGGCTGCTGGAGCGCAGCAACCTGCCGGGGCGACGTATCTGGGGCGTGATCCTGTGCCTGCCGTTTGCGGTACCGGCGTTTGTCAGCAGCTTTACCTGGGTGTCGCTGAGCGCCAGTTTCGAAGGGCTCGGTGGCGCCATCCTGGTGATGAGCCTGTCCAAATATCCGCTGGTGTTCTTGCCGGTGGCGGCAACGCTGCGCAATCTTGATCCCGCACTGGAAGAGTCGGCCCGCACCCTGGGACTGAATCGCTGGGGCATCTTTTTTCGTGTCACCTTGCCGCTGTTGTGGCCCTCGCTGCTGGCGGGGGCATTGTTGATCGCGCTGCATATGCTGGTGGAGTTCGGTGCGCTGTCGATCATTGGGTTGCAGACCTTCACCACCGCGATCTACCAGCAGTTCGAGCTGGAATTCAGCAATGCGAATGCTGCAATGCTGTCCGCCGTGCTGCTGGTGATGTGCCTGACGCTGCTGTGGCTGGAGCTGCGCGTGCGTGGCAAGGGCCGGCACGTGCGCATTGGCCAGGGCGCAGCGCGACATGCGGAGCAGGTGCGATTGGGTAAGTGGGCGCCACTGAGCCAGGTTTATTGCCTGGCGCTGGCGATCATCGGCAGCGGGATTCCGCTGGGGATGCTCGGTTATTGGCTGGCGGTGGGCTCTTCTGCCGCGTTCCCGGTAGTAGAGATCGGTGAAGCGTTGCTGTCCTCATTGGCACTGTCCCTCGGAGGCGCCGCGTTGTGCCTGGTACTGGCGGTGCCGGTCGGGTTACTGGTAGTGCGCTACAAAGGCCAACTGGCGGTATGGGCCGAGCGCCTGCCGTACCTGCTGCACGCCCTGCCCGGCCTGGTGATTGCGCTGACCCTGGTGTATTTCGCCCTGCACTACGTGCCGGCGCTGTATCAGACGTCAGCGTTGCTGTTGATTGCTTATGCGTTGCTGTTTTTGCCGCTGGCCCAGGCGCCGATTCGTACGGCTCTGAACAAGGCTGCGCCGCAGCTGGAAGAGGCTGCACGCACGCTGGGCGCCTCGCCGTTCAGTGCGTTTTGCAGAGTGACGTTGCCGATTATTTTCCCGGCATTGGGGGCGGCGTTTGCGCTGGTGTTCCTGGATGCGATGAAGGAATTGACGGCGACGTTGCTGCTCAGTCCGACGGGGCTGAATACCTTGGCGACTGCTGTGTGGGCGCATACCTCGAATATTGAGTTCGCGGCAGCAGCGCCATATGCGGCGCTGTTGATTTTGGTGTCGGGGTTGCCGGTTTATCTGCTGACAACCCGGATGTACCTGAGTCGTTAAGCCCTCAAACGCGCATATTCCCTAGTAACAAATTACAATGGATTTCAGCCATCCGAACGACTATTGTTCCTTCATTTTTTGAAGGTTAGAGATAGATGCCTTACGCCCCAGACATGAGAGCAGCAGCGAGACGACATCTGGAAGCAGCTGACATTCTAGACCCTACTAACCGCAGAGATGTTGCTGGTTACTTGTACGGAATTGCTGCCGAGTGCGGAGTAAAGGCATTGATGCTTGAAATCGGGTTCAGGCCACTCGCGAGCCGTGAAAATGACCCCTTTTTCGCACACTTTCCAACGCTGAAAACGCTACTCAGAAACAAGCTTGAAGGCAGAAATGCCACTGTTTTACGCAGACACGTTCTGAACGACAACTTTTTTTCAGATTGGGATATAACGATGCGCTACAGCAAAGGAAACCAAATCCCAACCAGACTGTTGGATCAGTGGAAAGCGCAGGCCGTTAGCGTAATTGGCTCTATTGGTACCTGAGGATTTATTGATGCGCGTTCACTTCGATGACAGCCTTAGAATACTTGCCACAACAGTGGCTAGACAGCTTGGAGATGAGGCACTTTCTGACGGTGTCGTATTACGCGACACCACCGGCAGATTGGCATTTTTTAGTAACTCGATTTTGTCTCCAGCGACTATCGAGCAACTATCGACATCACTGCGGTCGTCCCTTAAGCACTACGCCCGAGACGATCAACTGGTAGCTGACATTTCGGAATATGGAGTCAGTGATTTATTAATCGAAAACACGATAACTTCCCTTATCATAGAAGGGCGGAAAATTCGCCTAATAGATAGACGTCTGGTTGGAGCGGATTGGCTACGCGCCCCAGCCCCACCTAACTCAGCGCCGCCGCGCTTCGTCTTTTCAAGCATTAAAGGCGGAGTTGGGCGATCGACAGCGCTTGCAGTTGTAGCGGCGGATTTGGCTGCTCGCGGCTTAAAAGTTTTAGCTATAGATTTGGACATTGAGGCTCCAGGGCTCGGCGCTATTCTTCTGAACGATGACACGCTCCCTGAGTTTGGCTTGCTAGATGCCTTAGTTGAAAATGGACTTACAGCACTGGACGAAACTTTCTTGGCCGACTTAGTCAGCCCGTCACCATTGACTGGTAATAACGGCCGAATAGACGTTATACCTGTCTTGGGTCGGCGCTCAATAAATAATCCGTCTGAAGTCCTAGCAAAAATTGCTCGGGCTTACGCCGAGGACATTACCCCCGAAGGACAAGTAATTACGGTTCTTGACCAAATTTCATCACTAATCGACCAGTTTTCTGATCCGCGTCGGTATGACGTTATCCTGGTCGATGCTCGTGCCGGCCTTCACGAAACCACTGCTTCTGCGTTATTAGGTTTAGGGGCGGAAGTATTCCTTTTCGGACTAGATGAGCCACAAACCTTTCAAGGCTTTAGAATTCTACTATCCCATATGGCTAAGTTCACTAACGCCGAGCAATTGCCTGGCTGGCTAAGCCGATTCACAATTATCCAAGGCAAAGCTCCCGCAGAATCGGAGCTTCGCAAAGACTTTGCAGAACGTTGCGAAAGCTTGTTTACTACTATCGGACTAGGGCCTCACCAGAAAAGCCCAATTAACGAGATCAACCATGAGATCAGCGACTTTGATCAGTTGGAGTGGGACGATGAGATTTCCGACGCAGATGTGCTACCAGCTGAAGACCCTAATTATTTCACCCCTTTAGCAATCATCGACGACTCACGATACAAAAGCTTCAATCCTTTAATAAAACGCGACCTAATCGAAAACAGCATCTACAGCTCCTCCTATCAGGAACTACTAGACAAGATAAACAATAGCATCCCTCAGCTCCTGGAATAAAAATGAATCTTTCCCAAGACGACTTTCGAGCACTTCGTAACGCCGTCGCTCAATTCCCAGGCGACGTATCTAATGATGCGGTTGGCGCCCATGTGGCAAAAATTGAGGACCTCTATGCACCAGAAAAACACGCTGTTGCGCTGGATCCAATGATTCCAATTGTTGTGGGATCGCGCGGCAGCGGCAAAAGTTTTTGGTCAAGTGTTCTTGGTCAGACTGAAACACTGAAGGAAGCAGCTATTGCTTATCCCAAGCTAGGCCTCTCTGAACTGATTGTTCGGTTTGGATACACTGGCGTCGGAGGCCCTGATGGCATATCTCATGAAGCGATTGATAAATATGTACCTGCTACCGCTGCGCTCGATGAAGCTAAAGCTTTTTGGTGGGCAACTATTTTAAGTGCAGCGGCTCAGTCAGCAGGAAAGCTTAGTAGCAGACCGGGGAAATTTATCAGTGCTGGAATGGATTGGGAGCTTCGAGAAGATCTGCTCATTGATCATGAGCACCGGCTTCGTGACGAAGGAAAAACTTTACTGATTGTCTATGACGCGCTCGATACCGTAGCACGCACATGGCCGCGGCGACGGCTGCTGACAGAGGCCCTTTTGGAAGTGGTATGGGCTATGCGCGCCTACCGCTCTATTCGCGTCAAACTTTTTTTACGTCCTGACCAGATTGAGGATGATGCACTACGATTCGTAGAACTTCCGAAACTCCGAACTGGGGCAGTCCGCTTGGCGTGGTCTTGGACAGACCTCTATGGCCTTCTGTATTCGCGACTAGCCTCATCAAGTAAGGAAGACACTCGTAAAGCGTTTAACAAGCTACTGACAGCTAATAATCTACCTAAACCCAGCAGGAAATCCATCTTGACTCGGCGGTGGTCTCTGATCCATGACGAGGAAGATCAGAAGAACTTGATGATTGAATTCTCCGGCCCATATATGGGAACTGGTAGCTATGCATTCAAAAAAGGCAGCACCTACGAATGGCCGTTGAGACATACTGCTGACGCCCATGCGGAAGTTACACCAAGAAGCTTCCTGGGACTGATGAATGCGGCAGCGAAATATGGTGTTGCGCCCCTAGACAAGGTTTTAACTCCTGATGGCATCAGACATGGCCTCCGTGAAGCCTCTAAGACACGTGTCGACCAACTGCATCAAGAATTCCCATGGATCAAGGGGGTCCTAGCGCCTCTAGCAGGCCTACTCTTGCCGCAAGATGATCATGCAGTATTTGACGTATGGAGAAAGGCAGGAACTATAAAGACATTAGTTGCAGACGCAAAACGTCACAGCTACCTTCTGCCCTTTAAAAACCAAGAGGCACATAAGGAGGAAGAACTCTCGAAGATGCTTGAAGAGATAGGTGTAATGTATCGGCGGAATGACGGTCGCTTAGATATGCCCGACCTTTTTCGAGTTGCGGCAAAACTATTGAAAAAAGGCGCATTGGCACCATCGCAGCATCGCTAACCCCATAATACTGAGACGATGCCCCCCAGCGCCAATATGCTTCCCTGGAGAACATTTGAATGAGTATGTAGCCAAATTCAAGACTAATTAGCCTGCCCGTCCATCTGGCTATCCACCTAGGCCCTGAACTGCCCAAGGCTCGCCTTCAACTGCGCCGCCAACCCATCCAGCACCTTGCCACTGGCGGTGGTCTCCACCACCGCCTGAGCGGCACGCTCGGCCTGGGCATGGATCACCTCGACCCGGCCGCGCACCGCATGGGCGCCCTGGGCCTGGTGCTCAGCCGCGCGCGTGGCCAAACCAATCGCGGCATGCACCTGCTCCACCGAGGCCTGTACTGTCTGCTGCAAGCGCACGCTGTCACGCAGCACCAGCAAGCCCTCATTCGCCTGACGTCCAGCCTTGCCGATGGTTTCCACCGCCTCCCGCGCGCCTTGCTGCAACGCCACGATATGCGCCTGGATATCGCCGGTGGAGCTTTGGGTCTTGCTCGCCAGAGCGCGCACCTCATCCGCCACCACCGCAAAACCGCGCCCGGTCTCACCGGCACGCGCCGCTTCGATCGCCGCGTTGAGGGCCAGCAGGTTGGTTTGCTCGGCAATACCGTGAATGACGGTCAGCACCACCTCGATCTGCTCGCTTTGCTGGGCGAGGCGCTCGATAACCGTGGAACCGGCCTGCACCTGCCCCGCCAGCGCCTCGATCAAACTGCCGACTTCAGCCGAGGTGCGCGAGTTCTCGTCCGTGGCCTGACGAATATCCACCACCTGTTGCAACGCCGCCTGCATGGCGTGGCTTTCAGCCTGAGCTTCATCTGCCATCTGCGACAGCGCACGCAGACTTTCAGCCACTTCATCACGCTGCAAGCCCGCGGCCGCATCGGCACCGGCGTTGCGCAAGGTCATGGCGCCGATTTCCACACCCGTTCGCTGGGCTACATCCCCCGCCTCACGCACGATGGGCTGCAACTTATCCACAAAGCGATTGACCGCCGAGGCCATGTCGCCGATTTCGTCCTTGCTGCTGATTTGTACGCGCTTGGTGAGGTCGCCCTCGCCCGCGGCCAGATCATCCATGGCCGCGATCAACAGCTTCAAGCGGTTGACCACGCGACGACCCAGCACAACAGCGATCAGCAGCAATACGCCAAGACCGACCAGCGCGAGCCCCATGCCAATGCGCCAGCGCAGGGTGCCGGCAGCGTCCTGGACGGCACTGGTGGTGTTGGCCGTCATTTGGGTGGCTGTGGCTTGCGCAGATTGCAGACGGGCGCCCATGGCCGCAGCACTGTCAGCCGCTGCGCCCTTGAGGCTGTCGCCGACCAGTTGATCACCACTGGCGATCAGCGCCGCGAAACGCTTGTCGAGCGCTTGCAAGTCAGCTTCAACCGCAGCTGTCGAAACCCCCATGCGCACCTTGCCGATCTCTACACCATTCGGGCTGATGGACGCTTCCACGTAGAACACAGAAGGATCATCCTTGGCCGCATCCAGCACTTTATCCAGGGCACGATCACCCTTGCCCTTTTCCAACAACGCCTGGTTGATCGGGTTTTCACGGTTCAGGTAGCGAGTCAGGTGCTCACCTGCCGCGTCGTCATACACCACAAACAGCACGTTGGGATTGCGCTGGGCGCGTCGGGCGAACTCCGACAACGTCGGCACGTCACTGTCCCACATGGCGCGGGGCGCCACTGAGGCGAGCAGCTGTGCCATGTCATTGGCGGAGTCTTTCAGGTCTTTTTCCAGGGTCGCACGCAGTTGCTTCTGCTCTTCCTGCAGGCGAGCCGAGAGCCCAGCGGTCAGACGTTGGCGAGTGCTTGTCGACAAGCTATCGAGACTGGACGTGACTTCCTTGCCAGCCTGGGCCAATTCGCCGGACAGCTTCTGGCTGTCGACACCCAGGCGATTGCCCAGATCAGCCTCCAGTGCTGTGACCGTGCTTCGCGTCAGGGCGACCGCCACCAGTACTTGCACCAAAAGAGCGATACCTAGGGTAACGAACACCGGCCGCAACAGACGGCTTTGTAACAATGAGAGAACGGCAGACATCGGGAATCCCTCCATCACGGGTGCCATTAATTTGATAGCACCGCGAAAGAAAGAACCAAAGCAAGGGTCGTGCCGCTCGGGCGACAGAAACGACAAAGGGCTCCCGAAGGAACCCTTTGCTATTTACATCAACAGCTTATTAAGCGAACGGATGACGCAGAACGATGGTTTCGTTGCGGTCCGGCCCCGTCGAAATAATGTCGATCGGCGCGCCAATCAGCGCTTCAACACGCTTGATGTACGCACGGGCATTCGCCGGCAGCTCTTCCAGGGTCTTGGCGCCCACGGTCGATTCGGTCCAGCCCGGCACTTCTTCGTACACAGGCTGCAGACCTACGTAGCTGTCAGCGTCAGTCGGGGCGACATCTTTACCTTCCGCATCTTTATAACCAGTGCAGATATTGATGGTTTCCAGGCCGTCGAGCACATCCAGCTTGGTCAGGCAGATGCCCGAAATGCTGTTCACGTCGATAGCGCGACGCAGGATAACGGCGTCAAACCAGCCGCAACGACGGGCACGGCCGGTGGTCGCACCAAACTCGTGACCTTGCTTGGCCAGGTGCGCGCCGACTTCGTCGAACAGCTCAGTCGGGAACGGACCCGAACCGACACGGGTGGTGTAGGCCTTGGTGATGCCCAGAATGTAGTCCAGGAACATCGGGCCAACGCCGGAACCCGTCGCCACGCCACCTGCGGTGGTGTTGGAGCTGGTCACGTACGGGTAGGTGCCGTGGTCGATGTCCAGCAGGGAGCCTTGGGCGCCTTCGAACATGATGTCCTTGCCGGCGCGACGCAGGTCGTGCAGCTCGGCGGTCACGTCCAGCATCAGCGGCTTGAGCAGCTCAGCGTATTCCTTGCACTCGGCCAGGGTCTTTTCGAACTCGATGGCCGGCTCTTTGTAGTAACCCACCAGCATGAAGTTGTGGTAATCCACCAGTTCACGCAGCTTGTCTTCGAAGCGTGGCATGTTGAGCAGGTCGCCCACACGCAGGCCACGACGTGCGACCTTGTCTTCGTAGGCCGGGCCGATGCCGCGACCGGTGGTGCCGATCTTCAGCTCGCCACGGGCTTTTTCACGGGCCTGGTCCAGCGCAACGTGGAAGGACAGGATCAGCGGGCAGGACGGGCTGATACGCAGGCGCTCGCGCACCGGTACGCCTTTTTCTTCCAGCTTGGTGATCTCACGCAGCAGGGCATCCGGTGCAACTACTACACCGTTGCCGATCAGGCACTGCACGCCTTCGCGCAATACGCCCGACGGGATCAGGTGCAAGACAGTTTTTTCGCCATCGATGACCAGGGTGTGGCCAGCGTTGTGGCCACCTTGGTAGCGCACTACGGCGGCAGCATGTTCGGTCAGCAGATCAACGATCTTGCCTTTGCCCTCATCACCCCATTGGGTGCCCAGGACTACGACATTCTTACCCATAACACTTGTCCTCATTCGCGCAAACTTGGTGCCGGCGATGGCCGGCAGGAAAACTCAAGAAGCCAGTGGCGATACTTGCCAAAGCCCGTTCTGCAGAATCAATTGCCGGTCGCAGTCCGCTTCACGGGCGGCGGCCAATGGCTGACCAGGCAAGGCCTGGACAACACGCTGACCCTCACTGCGCAACTGGCAAACCTGCTGCCAGAGTGCTGCGTCCGTACTGTCGGGCATCCAGATGCCACCAGACGGCAGCTCGACCTCAGCACGCCCCAGGGTCACCAGGGTTTTCAAATCAGTGGAAAAACCAGTGGCCGGACGCGCACGACCGAAGTCAGCGCCGATATCGTCATAACGACCGCCTTGGGCGATGGCCTGGCCAACACCCGGTACAAATACGGCGAACACCACACCGGTGTGGTAGTGGTAACCGCGCAACTCACCCAGATCAAAGTACAGCGGCAGCTCCGGGAAACGCGCCGATAGCTGCTCGGCAATTGCCAGCACGTCATCCAGTGCCGCCAGTACCGGCGCCGGCGCATTGGCCAGGCGCTCACGGGCTGCCACCAGCACTTCACGGCCGCCACACAGATTCACCAGTGCGCGCAGCATGTCGGCCAGATCGGCAGGCACGCCAGCCGTGAGGGCGATCACTTCATCGATGGCCTTGCGTTGCAGGGCATCGAACAGCTGTTGTTCAACTTCACCAGACAAACCGGCCGCACGGGCCAGGCCACGGTAGATACCTACGTGACCCAGGTCCATGTGGACATCCGGTACGTCGGCCAATTGCAGCATGGCCAGCATCAAGCTGATCACTTCAACGTCGCTGCTTGGGCTGGCATCCCCGTACAACTCGGCGCCCAACTGGATCGGGCTGCGGGACGACGACAACGCACGTGGCTGAGCATGCAGCACGCTACCGGCGTAACACAGGCGGCTCGGGCCTTCTCGGCGCAGGGTGTGCGCATCGATGCGCGCCACTTGCGGCGTGATATCGGCACGGAAGCCCATCTGACGGCCCGACTGCGGGTCGATGACCTTGAAGGTGCGCAGATCCAGGTCCTGGCCCGCGCCGGTCAGCAGGGATTCCAGGTACTCGATATGGGGGGTCACGACAAACTCGTAACCCCAGCTCTGGAACAGATCCAACACCTGGCGGCGCGCTACTTCAATGCGCGCAGCTTCTGGTGGCAGTACTTCTTCGATGCCATCTGGCAGCAGCCAGCGGTCTACCGTTGCCATTACGCCATTCCCCTTTGATCCGGGCGGCCAGCCCTCGGCCGAGCCTTGAGTGAAGCAGAAAACACCCGCCCCCTGCATAAACCACGCGCAAGAGCGACGTGACGAACGGCCTGCAATCGGCCTCGTCGGGCACTTTCCTCGAAAAACCTGTCACGCCTGCCGAATCAAACATGCAGACGCAAAAAAGCCGGGAATTTCCCGGCTGCCGCATCATACACCCGTTTTCTGAAAGGATCACCCCGCCTGGCGTTTTAGCCGCCCGACGGAGTGCTTCCTACACAGTGACGAGCTGATTACTTGGCTTTTTCCAGGTAGCGGAAGAAATCGCTACTTGGGTCCAGCACCATGACGTCGGTTTTGTTCGCGAAGCTTTCACGGTAAGCACGCAGGCTACGGTAGAACGCGTAGAACTCCTGGTCCTGACCGTAGGCCTTGGCGTAGATCGCCGCGGCTTGAGCGTCGCCATCACCACGGGCCTCTTCAGACTCGCGATAGGCTTCAGCCAGCAGTACACGACGCTGACGGTCGGCATCCGCACGGATACCCTCGGCCAACTCGTTACCCTTGGCGCGGTGCTCACGGGCTTCACGTTCACGCTCGGTGCTCATGCGCTCGAACACGCTGCGGTTCACTTCCTTCGGCAGGTCGATAGCCTTGACCCGGACATCGACCACTTCGATGCCCAGCTCTTTTTCCGCCATGGTGTTCAGCGAACGGGTGATGTCAGCCATCAGCGCGTCACGCTCACCGGATACCACCTCGTGCAGGGTGCGCTTACCAAACTGGTCACGCAGGCCCGATTCCAGACGACGCGACAAACGCTCGTCGGCAATCTGCTTGAGGCCGGAGGTCGCGGTGTAGAAGCGCTCGGCATCCTTGACGCGCCACTTGGCGTAGGCGTCAACCATCACGGCTTTCTTTTCCAGGGTCAGGAAGCGCTGTGTCGGTGCATCCAGGGTCATCAGGCGGGCGTCGAACTTGCGTACCTGGTTGACGTAGGGGACTTTCACATGCAGGCCCGGCTGGACATCCGCCTGGACCACGCGACCGAATTGCAGCAGCACCGCACGCTCGGTCTGAGCCACGATGTAGAAGCAGTTCCAGGCAGCGATGACCACGACGACGCCCACAATCAGGGCGGTCAGCGATTTATTGCTCATCAACGACTCTCCCTGGTACGTGTTTGCTGTTGCAGCAAGTCGGCGGCCGCACGGGCGCTCGCTTCGTTGGCAGCGGCATTGGAACCGGTGGACGGTGCGCTGGTGCTGCTACGACCACCTTCGATCATCTTGTCCAGCGGCAGGTACAGCAGGTTGTTCTGCCCACCCTTGCTGCCGGTCACGAGAACCTTGCTGGTGTTGCTGAAGACTTCCTGCATGGTGTCCAGGTACAGACGCTCACGCGTGACTTCCGGCGCCTTGCGGTACTCGGCAACCAGCTTGGTAAAGCGATCCGCCTCACCCTTGGCGCGGGAGACCACTTCGTCGCGGTAACCGTTGGCATCCTCGAGGATGCGCTGGGCCTGACCACGGGCTTCCGGCACGACGCCGTTGGCGTAGGTTTCAGCCTGGTTGCGCGAACGCTGCTCGTCTTCACGGGCGCGGATCACGTCGTCGAAGGCTTCCTGTACTTCACGCGGTGCGGCTGCGCTCTGTACGTTCACCTGGGTGACGGTGATACCGGTGCGGTAGGTGTCGAGGAACCGTTGCAGGCGCTCCTTGATCTCGCTGGCCATCAATTCACGACCTTCGGTCAGCACCTGGTCCATCGCGGTCGAACCCACGACGTGGCGCAGGGCACTTTCGGTGGCGTGTTGCAAGCTGATTTCCGGCTGGTCAACGTTCAGCACGAAGTCCTGCAGGTTGCTGATCTTGTACTGCACGGTCAGCGGCACTTCGACGATGTTCTCGTCTTCGGTCAGCATCTGGCCCTGCTTGGTGTAGGCACGCTCACGCGTGACGTTCTCCATGTACTTCTTGTCGATCGGCGGGAAATAGATGTTCAGGCCCGGTCCGACGGTTTCGTAGTACTTGCCGAAGCGCAGCACCACGGCCTGCTCCTGCTCGTCCACCACGTAAACGGCGCTGTACAGCCAAACGGCCGCCAGCACGACAAGACCCAGGCCCAGCAGGCCATAGCCACCGCCCTTGCTTGTGCGACCGCCGTCGTCACCACCACGTTTTTTCCCACCACCGAACAACCCATTCAGGCTTTCCTGCAGCTTTCGGAAGGCCTCGTCGAGATCTGGTGGCCCCTTGCGGTCGCCATTATTGCGGCGTTTACCACCCCAGGGATCCTGATTATTCGAGTTGCCACCCGGCTCATTCCAAGCCATAGCGCTCTCCATCTGATAAAGCAAAGACGCACCCACGGCGCGCCGACCAATGCTACAGAATGCCTGCCACTGCGGCACAACCGCTTTAGGAGGCTTTTATTGCAAAGTGTGTTGTTCGATGAACTCTGTCGGTACCACGCCTTCACGGCTGACCAGCCGATTCAGCTCCGAGCGCGGCAATCGAACGGCCAGCAAGCTGACACCCTCTTCGTCGTGTTCTTCTTTCTGTACCGCGCCCAACTCGAAAAACTGTGCACGCAGTCGAGCAAAACGCTGGGGCAAGCGCAAGGTGCCAACGAACAAATCGCTGCCGAGCAACTCGGCAATGGCTTGTTCAAGCAACTCAAGACCGCTGCCATCACGCGCCGACAGCCAGACCCGCTGGGGCTTGCCGTTCTCATCGCGCTGGATTTGTGGCTCAACGCCCTCAAGCAAATCGAGTTTGTTATAGACCTCGAGGATCGGCAAGTCCTGGGCGCCAATCTCGCCCAGCACCAGCATCACCTGTTCAATCTGCAACATGCGATCCGGTTCCGCCGCATCGATCACGTGCAACAGCAAGTCGGAATTGCTCGACTCTTCGAGCGTAGACCGAAATGCCTCGACCAGCTTGTGCGGCAAGTGACGAATGAAACCCACGGTATCGGCCAGGACAACCGGCCCCAGGTCGTCAAGATCCAGACGGCGCAGGGTCGGGTCGAGGGTGGCGAACAGTTGGTCGGCCGCATACACGTCCGACTTCGTCACGTTGTTGAACAGTGTGGATTTGCCGGCGTTGGTATAACCCACCAGGGACACGGTCGGGATATCCGCACGGGAACGGCCACGCCGCGATTGCTCGCGCTGGCTGCGCACCTTCTCGAGGCGGCCCTTGATCTGGCGCAGGCGAACCCGCAGCAGGCGTCGGTCGGTTTCGAGCTGGGTTTCACCCGGACCGCGCATACCGATACCGCCACCCTGGCGCTCGAGGTGAGTCCAGCCGCGGACCAGCCGGGTGCTCATGTGGTCAAGCTGGGCCAGTTCGACCTGGAGCTTGCCTTCATGGGTACGGGCGCGCTGGGCGAAAATATCGAGAATCAGACCGGTACGGTCGATCACGCGACACTCGAAGACACGTTCGAGGTTACGTTCCTGACTGGGCGTGAGGATGTGGTTGAAGATCACCAGATCGGCTTCTTCGGCGTGGACCAGGTCGCGCAGTTCCTCGACCTTGCCGCTGCCAATCAGGAATTTGGCGGTTGGCCGATGACGCGGCACGTTAAAAAACGCAACGGTCTCGGCGCCGGCCGAATTTGCCAACTCCTGAAACTCCTGCGGATCTTCGCGCGCCTCAGGGTCCTGTCCATCCAAGTGAACGAGGATCACTCGCTCACCACCACCGTGGCGCTCAAAGAACAAAGGAGACTCCTATCAGGCGTTACCTGCCTCAACATCACCCTGTTCATCACCCGCTGCGCTAGGCAGACGGATTGGACGAACTGGAACGACTGTCGAGATAGCGTGCTTGTAGACCATCTGGCTGACGGTGTTTTTCAGCAGGATCACGAACTGGTCGAACGACTCGATCGTACCTTGCAGCTTGATACCGTTGACCAGATAAATGGAAACCCCCACTTTCTCTTTACGTAAAGTATTCAAGTAAGGGTCTTGTAGCGAATGCCCTTTTGACATGTGCCGCACTCCTTTAAGGATCAATAATAAAAAATCGGAAAATAGATAGCTTATGGCCGTCACACCCCCAAGGATAGACGGCAATTGCAAGGACTCAGCTCAATATGGAGACCGTTCCCAAGTATTTCAAGGCGCGTGACAGATTGTCGCTGTCCAGGCTGTCCAGCCAGTGCAAATCGCTCCAGCTGCGCAACCAGGTGAACTGGCGTTTCGCCAATTGGCGCGTGGCAATGATGCCGCGCTCCTGCATTTCGGCTGACGTCAGCTTGCCATCCAGATGATCCCAGACTTGGCGGTAGCCTACGGCACGTATCGAAGGTAACCCTGGATGCAGGTCACCTCTGGAACGCAGAGCTACGACCTCGTCCACAAACCCCTGTTCCAACATAATTGTGAATCTTTGTGCAATTCGTTCATGCAGCACCTGGCGATTTGCCGGAGCGATGGCCAGATTCGCCACAGTATAGGGCAATTGTGACTGTCCCGAAGCGCCTGCGTCAGCACTTTGCGCACTTTGTTTGCGCCGGTGTTCAGTCATGGTCTGCCCGCTCACACGCCAGACTTCCAGGGCGCGGGTGAGGCGCTGGGGATCATTGGGGTGAATGCGTGCGGCGGAGACCGGGTCGACTGCCGCCAACTGGTCGTGCAGGGCTTGCCAGCCAAGGCGTGCCGCTTCTTCTTCGAGCTCGGCGCGCACCTGGGCGTCGGCCGGGGGCATATCCGCCAGACCTTCCTGCAAAGCCTTGTAGTAGAGCATCGTCCCCCCCACCAGCAGCGGAATATTGCCCCGAGCGGTGATGTCGGCCATGGCGGCGAGTGCATCGGTGCGAAAATCTGCAGCCGAATAGCTCTCGGACGGGTCGATGATGTCGATCAACCGGTGCGGATACTGGGCCAGAAGCTCTTTCGAAGGCTTGGCGGTGCCGATGTCCATGTCCCGGTAAACCAGGGCAGAGTCGACACTGATCAGCTCGCACGGCAACACCTTGGTCAGCTCGATGGCCAGGTCGGTCTTGCCGGCGGCCGTGGGGCCCATCAGGAAGATCGCGGGGGGCAAGGCGCTCATCAACGGCCGCGCAGGAATAGTTTGTCCAGATCGTCCAGGCCCATCTGGGTCCAGGTCGGTCGGCCATGGTTGCATTGCCCGCTGCGCTCGGTGTTTTCCATGTCGCGCAGCAAGCCGTTCATTTCCGGCAGAGCCAGGCGGCGGTTGGCGCGGATGGCGCCGTGGCAGGCCATGGTGCCGAGCAGCTCGTTGATGTGCGCCTGGATGCGGTCACTGGTGCCGTACTCCATCAGGTCAGCCAGCACGTCAGCCACCAGCCGGTTAGCCTCGGCCTGCTTGAGCAGCGCGGGAATCTGGCGGATGGCCAGGGTTTCCGGGCCAAGGCGTTGCAATTCAAAGCCCAGTTTCTGGAACACGCTGTGGTGCTCTTCGGCGCAGTCGGCCTCACGCTGGCTGACTGCCAGGGATTCCGGCACCAGCAGCGGCTGCCCACTGAGGCCTTCGCTGGCCATGGCAATCTTGAGGCGTTCGTACATGATCCGCTCGTGGGCGGCATGCATGTCCACAAGCACCAGGCCGTGGGCGTTCTCCGCCAGGATGTAAATGCCCTTGAGCTGCGCCAAGGCGTAACCCAGCGGCGGAATATCACCACCGCCTTCCGGCAAGGCAACCGGCGCCCCCGGCTCAGCCCCCGGCAGCGGTGCAAAAAACTCGCGATACGCAGCCTGGGCTTCGGCCACCGGCACCGCCGATTGCGGGCGCGGGGTGTATTGGTACTGATAACCCGAGCCGGAGCCAGCATTCGGCGCGGTATACGAAGGTTGCGGCTGTGGCGATTGCAGCAGGTTTGCCGCCAGGCTCATTTCGCCTTGAGGGCCGAACTCACCGGCTTGCGGGCCACTCGGCCGGACCACTGCCGTCACAATCGGTGCGGACAACTGATCATCCGGGCGCACATCCCCCAGGGTGCGGTGCAAGGTGCCATAGAGGAAGTCATGCACCATGCGTCCATCACGGAAGCGCACTTCGTGCTTGGTGGGGTGCACGTTGACATCCACCACCGACGGGTCGACCTCAAAGAACAGCACAAACGTCGGGTGACGCCCGTTGAACAGCACGTCGCGATACGCCTGGCGCACCGCATGGGCCACCAGCTTGTCGCGCACCGCGCGGCCGTTCACGAAGAAATACTGCAAGTCCGCCTGGCTGCGGGAGAACGTCGGCAACCCGACCCAGCCCCACAACCGCAAGCCATTGCGCTCGATTTCAATCGGCAGCGCCTGCTCCAGGAAGCCCGCGCCGCAAATAGCCGACACCCGGCGCGCTCGCGCAGCGTCATCGTTGGCTTCATGCAGGCTAAGGATGGTCTTGCCGTTGTGGCGCAGGTGGAAGGCCACGTCGAAGCGGGCCAGGGCCAAGCGCTTGATGACTTCCTGCAGGTGATCGAATTCGGTTTTCTCGGCCTTGAGAAATTTGCGTCGCGCCGGGGTGTTGAAGAACAGGTCGCGCACTTCCACCGACGTCCCGACAGGGTGCGCCGCCGGCTGGACCCGAGGCGCCATGTCGCGGCCTTCGGTTTCCACTTGCCAGGCCTGCTCGGCGCTGCGGGTGCGGGACGTCAGGGTCAGGCGCGCCACAGAGCTGATGGACGCCAGGGCCTCGCCGCGAAAGCCCAGGCTCATCACCCGCTCAAGGTCTTCCAGGTCGCGAATCTTGCTGGTGGCGTGACGCGCCAGAGCCAGCGGCAGGTCATCGGCGGAAATGCCGCTGCCATCGTCGCGCACGCGCAACAGCTTGACGCCGCCCTGCTCCACATCGACGTCGATGCGCTTGGCGCCGGAGTCGATGCTGTTTTCCAGCAGCTCCTTGATCACCGATGCGGGGCGCTCGACCACCTCGCCTGCCGCAATCTGGTTGGCGAGGCGCGGGCTCAGCAGTTCAATGCGCGACCCGCTGTTCAGGAGTGATTCACTCATTACTGCGCCGCCAATTCAGTGCCAGGGATGGTCAGCACCTGGCCGACCTTCAGTTCATCGGTTTTCAGGTTGTTCGCGCTGCGCAAGGTAGCGGCCGATACCTGGAAACGCACCGCCAGCATGGCCAGGGTGTCGCCCGGCTGCACGCGATGGTCACGCGGGCCCTGGGCGATTTTCCCCGAGTCACGCAGCCAGGCGATGTAGGTGCCCGGCGGCGGGTTCTGCTGGAAGAACTGGCGGATACCTGCACTGATCGAACGCGCCAGTGCCTGCTGGTGACTGGCGCTTGCCAGCTTCGAGGCTTCGTTGGAGTTGGAGATAAACCCGGTTTCCACCAGGATCGAGGGGATATCCGGCGATTTCAGCACCATGAACCCGGCCTGTTCCACACGCTGCTTGTGCAGCGAGGTGACCCGGCCGATGTTGCTCAGGACCTTCTGGCCCACGTTCAAGCTGGACGTCAGCGAAGCGGTCATCGACAGGTCCAGCAGCACGCCGGCGAGCATTTTGTCCTTGTCATCGAGGGACACGTTGCCGGCGCCGCCGATCAGGTCGGAACGGTTTTCACTGTCGGCCAGCCAACGGGCGGTCTCGGACGTAGCACCTCGATCCGACAGGGCAAACACCGAGGCGCCAAACGCGGCGGCCGAAGGCGCGGCGTCGGCGTGGATCGACACAAACAGATCGGCGCCTTTCTTGCGGGCGATTTCGGTACGGCCGCGCAGCGGAATGAAGTAGTCGCCGGTACGCGTCAGCTCGGCGCGGTAGCCCTTCATGCCATTGACCTGGCGCTGCAGTTCGCGGGCGATGGCGAGTACCACGTCTTTCTCATGCTGGCCGCGTGAGCCGGAAGCACCCGGGTCTTCCCCCCCGTGACCGGCGTCAATCACCACGATAATGTCACGCTTGCCGGCCGGGGCCGGTGGCGGCGGTGGCAGCTTGACCTGCGGTTGCGACGGGTTCACCGGCACCGCCGGCACCGTTGCTACGCTCGGGGTCGGCGCAGGCGGCGGCGCGGCATCGGCGGCGTTGTCGAACAGATCGACCACCAGCCGGTTGCCGTACTGGGCGTTGGGCGCCAGGGAGAAGCTTTTCGGGGTCACGACCTTTTTCAGGTCGATGACCACGCGCAAATCGGTCGGCGTACGCTGGGCCGAGCGCATGGCGGTAATCGGGGTGTTGGCGGTGGAGACTTTCAACGGCGCGGCCAGGGTCGCCCCGTTGATGTCGATCACCAGACGATCAGGCGCCGTCAGGGTAAAGACGCTGTGCTGGACCGGGCCAGACAGGTCGAACACCAGTCGCGTGTTATCCGGCGCTCGCCACAGGCGAACACTCTTCACCTGTGAAGCAGCCAGAGCATTGACAGTCATTGCCGCAAGCAACACCCCCACGACAGCAACCAACGCGCGAAAGCGCATACCTAACCCCACCAATTATTTGAATTCCAATGCCAAAGCCGCGCACCACGACTGGCCGCGCACGCTTTGGGGCAACAACTTCAACTGACGTCCATGCTCATGCGGCGTAATGGTAATGGTCAGGTCAGGCTTTGGCAAAAAGCCTGTGCCTTTATCTGGCCACTCGATCAGGCACAGCGCATCTTCGTCGAAGTAATCCCGGATACCCATGTATTCCAGTTCTTCGGGATCGACCAGGCGATAGAGGTCGAAATGGAACGCTCGCACGTCGCCGATTTCGTAGGGCTCTACCAGGGTGAACGTCGGGCTTTTTACCGCCCCCGTGTGGCCCAACCCGCGAATGATCCCCCGGGACAGCGTGGTCTTGCCCGCCCCCAGGTCGCCTTCCAGAAAGATCAGTCCCGCTCCCGCCGTGACCTGGGCGATGCGCTGGCCGAAGGCAACCATGGCCTCTTCATCGACCAGGAAAAGAATTACTTCAGACACGGTGACTGCTCCTCCAGCAATTGACGAATGGCAGGGATCAAGTCACTGGCGGCCAACCCGCGACCGAACGTGCCCTGGCGATCTCCCGCCGTTGCGTGCAACCACACGGCCAGGCAGCTTGCCTCATAGGCTGGCATGCCCTGGGCCAGCAGTGCACCCACCAGGCCGGCCAACACGTCACCCAGCCCTGCCGTGGCCATCGCCGGGTGGCCTTGGTCACAGCGTGAAACACGCCCGTCCGGGCTGGCAATCAAACTGCCTGCGCCCTTGAGAATAGCCACTGCGTTGAATTTCTGGCTCAACGCGCGCGCCACCTTAAGGCGATCGGCCTGAACCTCGGCTGTCGACAGACCCAACAACCGCGCCGCCTCCCCGGGATGCGGTGTGATCACGCAGTTGGCCGGCAAGCTGACGCTGCCGGTGGCGAGTTGATTCAAGGCGTCGGCGTCCCACACCTGCGGCTGGCTGGCGTTGGCGGCGACCGAAAGCAGGCTTTTGCCCCAAGACGCGTCACCGAGCCCAGGCCCGATCACAATGACCGAGATCTTTTCCAGCAGGCCCATCAGTTGGTTGGCCGAGGCGACGCCGACGGTCATGACTTCCGGCAGTCGCGCCAGGGCCGCGGGCACATGCTCCAGGCGCGTCGCCAGGGACACCATGCCCGCGCCGCTGCGCAAGGCGCTTTCGGCACTCAGCAGCGCTGCGCCGCCAAAGCCGCGGTCACCACCGATGACCAGCAAATGGCCGAACCGGCCTTTATGGGCGTCCGGGGAACGCGCAGCGAGTTGCGGCAAATGGCCGTGCAGCAGCGGTTGTACGTCGGTTATTGCGTGTTTTGTCTGCGGCATGCGTCTTCAAGCTCCGATGTCTGGCAGAATTATACCTATCTAACCTGCGGTTTCCCTTGTCTCATGCCTGCCATCACCACCGATCTGCCTGCCCTCGCCCAATCGATCAAAGACTGGGGCCGCGAGCTGGGCTTTCAGCAAGTCGGCATCAGCGGCCTGGACCTGGCCGAGCATGAACAGCACCTGCAACGCTGGCTCGACGCGGGTTACCACGGCGAGATGGACTACATGGGCGCCCATGGCAGCAAACGCTCCCATCCGGATGAGCTGGTGCCCGGCACCTTGCGCGTGGTGTCGCTGCGCATGGATTACCTGCCCGGCGACACACAGATGGCGCAACTGCTGGCCAAGCCGGAAAAAGCCTATATCTCGCGCTACGCCCTGGGCCGCGACTACCACAAGCTGATCCGCAAGCGCGTGCAGCAACTGGCCGACCGTATCCAGGCGCAAATCGGCCCCTTCGGCTTCCGTGCCTTCGTCGACAGCGCACCCGTGCTGGAAAAAGCCATCGCCGAAAAAGCCGGGCTGGGCTGGATCGGCAAGAACACCCTGGTGCTCAATCGCAAGGCCGGCAGCTACTTCTTCCTCAGCGAGCTGTTTGTCGACCTGCCGCTGCCGATCGACGCACCTCATAGCACTGAACATTGCGGGCGCTGCACCGCCTGCCTGGACATCTGCCCCACCAATGCCTTTGTCGGCCCCTACGTGCTGGACGCCCGTCGCTGCATTTCCTACCTGACCATCGAGCTCAAGACCGCAATCCCCGAAGACCTGCGCCCGTTGATCGGCAACCGCGTGTTCGGTTGTGATGACTGTCAGATCGTTTGCCCGTGGAATCGTTTCGCCCGCGCCACGGCCGAAGTCGACTTCAAGCCACGCCACAACCTGGATAACGCCGAACTGGCCGAGTTGTTTATGTGGGATGAGGATAAATTCCTCAGCAGCACCGAAGGTTCACCCCTGCGTCGCGCCGGCTATGAGCGTTGGTTGCGCAACCTGGCGGTAGGCCTGGGCAACGCACCGTCGAGCATTCCGGTGCTGGAAGCCTTGAAGGCGCGGCGCGAATATCCCTCCGAACTGGTGCGCGAACATGTGGAATGGGCGCTGAACCAGCACGCCAACCGCTAATGCACGTCGTCGTTGTAGACGAACTTGGGCATTTCCCAATGGAAACGGATCGCCAGCAAGCGCAGTAGAAAGCCGCTGAACAGCGTCAGCAGGATCGACTGCTCACTGGGCAGTTCCAGATACAGGCACAGCATGTAGAACCAGGCGGCCAGGAACGACACGCTGGCGTACAGCTCACGGCGGAAGATCAGCGGGATATCGTTGCAGAAGATATCCCGCAGGATGCCACCGAAAACGCCGGTGATCACGCCGCTGACCGAGGCCACCAGCATGCCGTGGCCCATCTCCAGGGCGGTCATGCAACCGATCAGGGTGAAGGCCACCAGGCCCAGGGCGTCCAATGCCAGGAACAACGAACGCAGGCGGCGCATCAGCGGGGCGATAAAGATCGTCACCAGCGCGGCGACGGAGGTCAGCACCAGGTATTCCGGGTGCTTGACCCAAGTCAGCGGGTAATGCCCCAGCAACACATCGCGCACCGAACCACCACCCAGTGCCGTCACGCAGGCGATCAGCACGACGCCAAACCAGTCCATGCCACGCCGCCCAGCCGACAGCGCACCGGTCATGGCTTCGGCAGTGATGGCGATGAGGTAGAGCATCAGCAGCATGAGGGCGATCCTTGCAAAACTGTGGCGAGCGGGCTAGCCCCGCGTTGGGCTGCGCAGCAGCCCCAAAGCCGGCAATGATATCTGTTTGGAGAGGTGTGTTGGCAGTATTAGGGCTGCTTCGCAGCCCAACGCGGGGCTAGCCCGCTCGCCACAAAAAACCGGCTCACCCTTGAAGGAATTCAAGCCTTGATGAAATGCTTGCGGTAATGCTGCAACTCGGCAATCGACTCGCGAATATCATCCAGCGCCAGGTGCGTGCTGCCTTTGTGGAAGCTGTCCTTCACTTCCGGCGCCCAGCGCGCCGCCAGCTCTTTAAGCGTGGACACATCCAGGTTGCGGTAGTGGAAGTAGCTTTCCAGCGCTTTCATATGCGTATAAAGGAAGCGGCGATCCTGGCAGATGCTGTTGCCGCAGATCGGCGACTTGCCCTTGGGCACCCATTTTTCCAGGAAGGCGATGGTTTCGGCTTCGGCTTCGGCCATGCTGATGCGGCTGTCACGCACGCGCTGGGTCAGGCCGGAATTACCATGGGTGCGGGTGTTCCACTCGTCCATGGTGGCGAGTACGGCATCGCTGTGGTGGATGGCGATCACCGGACCTTCGGCCAAGGTGTTGAGGTTGCTGTCGGTGACAATGGTCGCCATCTCGATGATGACGTCGGTGTCGGGGTTCAGACCGGTCATTTCCAGATCGATCCAAATCAGGTTCTGTGGGTTTTGCATGGGTTGATTCTCTTGGCACCTTGGCGTAGCTGCGCAGTTTAGCAGGCGGGGCCGTGCTAGACTCGCGACCGTTTTACCCAACCTTTGCATTATCGACACGGAACACCAATGGCCAAACGCCAGCTCAACCGTCGCCAAAACTGGCGCATCGAAAAGATTCAGGGCGAACGCGCCGCGCGCGCCGCCAAACGTGAATCCTCCGCCGTGGAAGCGCTCGAGGGCGGCGACCTCGGCCCTGAACAAACAGGCCTGGTGATCGCGCACTTCGGCGTGCAGGTCGAAGTCGAGGCGCTCGAAGGCGAACTCGCCGGCCAGGTGTTCCGCTGCCACTTGCGCGCCAACCTGCCGGCGCTGGTCACTGGTGACCGGGTTGTGTGGCGTGCTGGCAACCAGGGTATCGGCGTAATCGTCGCCCAACTGCCGCGCACCACCGAACTGCGCCGCCCCGATAGCCGCGGCCAGCTCAAGCCGGTCGCGGCCAACGTCGACATGATCGTGATCGTGTTCGCGCCGCTGCCCGAGCCCCATGCCAACCTGATCGACCGCTACCTGGTGGCGGCCGAACACGCCGGCATCCGCCCGCTGTTGCTGCTGAACAAATTCGACCTGATCGACGAACAGAATGCCCCGGCACTCAACGCCCTGCTGGCGGTCTATCGCACCCTGGGTTACCCGGTGCTGGAGGTTTCGGCGCATCACGGTAATGGCATGGAACAGCTGCAACAGCAGCTGGACGGGCGCATCAGCGTGTTTGTGGGCCAGTCCGGCGTGGGTAAGTCCTCGCTGGTCAACAGCCTGCTGCCGGAAGTCGACACCCGCGTAGGTCCGCTGTCGGAACTGTCCGGCCAGGGCACCCACACCACCACCACCGCGCGGTTATTCCACTTCCCCGGCGGCGGCGAACTGATCGACTCCCCCGGCATCCGCGAATTCGGCCTCGGCCACGTCAGCCGCAGTGATGTGGAAGCGGGCTTCATCGAGTTCAACGACCTGATCGGCACCTGCCGCTTCCGCGACTGCAAACACGACCGCGAACCGGGCTGTGCGTTGCTCAAGGCGCTTGAGGATGGGCGCGTGCAGCAGCAGCGGATGAACAGCTATCGATCGATTATTGCGAGCTTGCCGGAGAGCAGTTACTAAAACCGCCCTGCCTTGATACACATAAAGCACGGCACAGCATTGCCTCGTCCATTGATTTAACGGGGTCTGGCATCAAGAATTCAGGACAACTGGGCGGCCCACCGACACGAGCCAGCCTGAATTCGGAATTCCTGATGCGCATAATTGCTCCGTCACCAGCGCAAGCTGGCAGGAGTCTGGATCCTCTTCGGGGCTGATCCAGCGGCGCAGAAGGGGCGAAGCAAGCTCCATAGAAAGACGCGAGCCACAGGGCGGGAGTACTTCGTACCGCGCCTGCGCACCGATGACATGCGAGGCGTGATCAAAGGCGTCAAAGCCTACCTCCCGCTATGACTGCAAAAGAAAACGCCCCGATCAGTATCGGGGCGTTTTCATGAGTGAAGCAGCTTCGGCAGCTTAAGAACCCGTCTTGGGCACCGTAGGATCCTTCACCCCACCGTCATCAAACAGGTTCAGCTTCTGGCGCAACTCATGCGCCGGCAACGGCTCCTGCCCTGGCGGAATCGCGTTCGGGTCGGCCGGTACTTCACCCGGTGCGCCGGCCCCCGGAGTAGGTTGCGGCGCTGGCGGCTGGTCACCTTCAATCGCACGCTGGGCCTTTTTGGTCAGCACCACGATGTCGATCCGGCGGTTGACCGGGTTGAACGGGTCTTGATGATCAAACAGCTGCGACGAAGCAAAACCCACCACCCGCGCCACCTGCGCATCCGGATAGCTGCCGGCCACCAGCGCACGGCGTGCGGCGTTGGCGCGGTTGGCCGAGAGTTCCCAGTTGCCGAAATCCCCCTGGCCCGCGTAAGGCTTGGCGTCCGTGTGGCCGCTGATGCTGATCTTGTTGGGTACCGCTTTGATGGTATCGGCCATGGCCAGCAGGATGTCTTCGAAGTACGGCTTCAAGCGTGCGCTGCCGGAGTCGAACATCGGCCGGTTGGCGGCGTCGGTGATCTGGATGCGCAGGCCTTCAGGCGTGATTTCGAAGGAGATCTGGTCCTTGAACTTCAGCAGTTGCGGGTTTTCCTCGACCTTGTTCTGCAGCTCCTGCAGCAACAGCTCAAGGCGCTCCTGCTCGACCTGTTCAGCCATCGACTCGACAGTATCGCGCTCGATCGGGATTTTTTCCTGAGGCGCTTCAGTCTTGACTTCGGGGTTGATGGTGCGCTCAGGCGCCAACTGCGGCGAACCGCCCAAGTCGATCACAAAGGGCGTGCCGCTTTCCGAAAAGCCAATCGGGTCCTTGAAGTAACCGGCAATGGCGATCTTCTGTTCAGGCGTGGCGGTGGACATCAGCCAAAGCACCAGGAAGAACGCCATCATCGCCGTCGCAAAGTCGGCGAAGGCGATTTTCCAGGCGCCACCATGGTGCCCCGCAGCGAAGCGCTTGACGCGCTTGATGATTATCGGCTGGTTGTTTTCCATGGCTTAGCGACCGCGAACCGCTTGTTCCAGCTCGGCGAAGCTTGGGCGATGCTTGGGGTAAAGCACTTTGCGACCGAACTCCACCGCCAGCGACGGTGGCATGCCGGAAGCGGAAGCAACCAGGCTGGCCTTGATCGATTCGTACAGGTTCACTTCTTCCTTGGCGTCATGGGCCAGGGAAGTCGCCAGCGGGCCGAAGAAACCATAGGCCGCCAGAATACCGAAGAAGGTACCGACCAGCGCTGCACCCACGTGCATGCCAATAGCGGCCTGGTCGCCCTCACCCAGGGACGCCATGGTCACCACGATACCGAGTACCGCCGCGACGATACCGAAACCCGGCATACCATCGGCGATGCCGGTCACAGCGTGGGAGGGGTGCTCCAGCTCTTCTTTAAGGCTGAACAATTCCATGTCGAACAGGCCTTCCAGCTCATGGGGGGCCATGTTGCCGGAGGACATGATGCGCAGGTAGTCACAGATGTAGGCGGTCATGCGCTCGTCTTTGAGCACGGCCGGGTACTTGGCGAAAATCGGGCTGGCGGCAGCGTCTTCGATATCGGCTTCGATGGCCATCATGCCTTCACGGCGGCTCTTGTTGAGGATCTCGTAGACCAGGCCCAACACCTCCAGGTAGAAGGTATGGGTAAAGCGTGAACCGAACATGCCCAGCGACTTCTTGATCACGTGCATGGTCATGTAGCCGGGGTTGGCCTGCAGGAATGCACCCAGCGCCGCACCGCCGATGATCATCACCTCGAAAGGCTGGATCAGCGCAGCGATTTTACCGTGGGACAGGACGTACCCGCCGAGCACGCTTGCGAAGACGACGATGATGCCGATAATTTTAGCCATAGGAGATGAGTACTTGCGCCGTCGGGTTCATGGACATATTGGGTGTAGCAGAAAACTCTTGTTCTACTTATCGGCAAAACTGCGCCAGACTATAGCCCGTTAAGGCGAAAAGCCAGTTCGGCCCGCTCCGGGCGTGTAGACCGCAAGTGATGATCGCGCCCCAATCATGGCTAATGAAACGACAGTCCCAACTGCAAAACCCAACTCTCTCGCCGCTTGGATCAAGCGCCTGGACGAAGTGCTGCTGCCCGTTCCCCAGGCCAGTCACGACCGTGTGTGCAAAGGCATCCGCGATAACCGCAGTTCATTGCGGGATATTGCCGAACTGATGCAAAGCAGCCCGGCCCTGGTGCTCAGCGTGATGCGCGAGGCCAACAGCCACACCCATGGCAGCCTGGCGGAACCGGCGGAAAACCTGGAAGTGGCGCTCAACCGCCTGGGCCTCAAGCGCGCCGAAGAACTGCTGGCACGCCTGCCCTCGGTGCCGGCCAACGAGATCCCCGTGGCGTTGCGCCAACTGTTGCTGGTCAGCCAGCACGCGTCGCAGCAGGCCAACGGTCTGTTCGGCAGCCGCCTGGCGCGGCTGTGGCAAGACATCCACTGGGGCAGCCTGTTGTTCCTGTCGCCACTGTGGCCGATGGCGGTGGCCTACCCCAAGCTTCTGGAGGAGTGGGAGCTGCGGGTTATCCACAAGGGCCAATCAGCCCGCACGGTCGAGCAGGAACTGTTCGGCGTACGCCTGCTGGACCTTTGCGTCGGCCTGACCGAAGCCTGGCACCTGCCGATCTGGGTGTCCCAGGGCTATAAGTTGCTGATGAGCGAGCAGCGCCTGCTGGTCAAGGCCCTGCATATCGCTCGTGAAGACGACCCGCTGCGCCATCAGCAATTGCTCGACGCTGAACCCAATCTGCGGCGCTGGCTGAACCAGCCGGCCAATACCGTGTTGCTGGCCAACGGCCTGGCGATGTCGGCCCAGGAATCCTGGACCTGCCCGCACACCGAACGCTGGCAGTTGCTCACAGCGCTGTACCTGCAACAACCGTTGGATGAGGTGCAGCAACTAGTCCACCAACAAGCCGTCACCAGTGCCCGTACCACCCTGATGCCCGACCTCTGGCACCCGGCGCTATCGCTGATCTGGCCGTGGCATGTGGCGAAGATCCATCGCGGCCTGCTGCCGGCGCCACCGCCCACCGCCGAGGCCCTGGCCGTGTGGCGCAAGCGCTGCACTGAACTCTTGGTGGAACCGAGCCGCTTTGCCAACGCGATGCACCTGACCACCTGCGCCAAGGAGGCCTTGGTCGCCAGCGGCATGCAACGGGTCATGCTGTTGATGGCCGATCGCGCCATGAGCACCTTGCGCGTGCACCAGGTCGATGGCCTGCCCAAGGACGCCGCCAACTTGAGCCTGGACGTGGTCAACAGCACCTTGCTGCAACGTCTGCTGGAAAAGTCCGCCCAGGTGCGCCTCAACCCCGAAAACCATGCCCAGTTCTCAGCCTTGCTGCCGCCGATCCTGCGCCGCCTGTTCACCGGCGAACACCTGCTGCTGCGTTCCCTGAGCTGCAATGGCAAGGTGGTGATGCTGATGGTGGCCGACCAGGGTGGGGGGCCGTTCTCGGAAACCACCGTGCAGGCCTTCGGCAAAACCGCCCAATGCATCGAAAAAGCCCTGCACTGCTTTACCAACCGCAGTGCCTGATGCTTGCGCTACAATCGCCCTCTTTTATCGCCAACATTTGTGCCCAGGAGACCTCACATGCCTGACTTCTCTGGCTTGCCGCTGGTGATCGAGTCCAGCGACCTGATTGGTCGCCTCGGTGCCGAACACCTGATTCTGGTGGACCTCACCAGCGCTGCCCGCTACGCCGAAGGGCATATCCCCGGCGCGCATTTCGTTGACCCCAAGCGCACCCAACTGGACCAGCCGCCGGCGCCCGGCCTGCTGCCCAGCAAGGCGGACCTGGAAAAACTGTTCGGCGAACTGGGCCACACCCCGGATGCAACCTACGTGGTCTATGACGACGAAGGCGGCGGCTGGGCCGGGCGCTTTATCTGGATGCTCGACGTGATCGGCCACCAGAAATACCACTACCTGGATGGCGGCCTGCTGGCCTGGCTGGAAGAACACCACCCGGTCTCCACCGACGTGCCCGCGCCTGTCGGTGGCCCGGTCAGCCTCACGCTGCACGAAGGCCCCACCGCCACGCGTGAATACCTGCAAAGCCGCCTGGGTGCTGCCGACCTGGGCATCTGGGATGCTCGCGGGCCGCTGGAATACTCCGGCGAGAAGGTCCTCGCTGCCAAAGGCGGGCATATCCCCGGCGCGGTCAACTTCGAATGGACCGCGGGTATGGACAAGGCACGCAACCTGCGTATCCGCCGTGACATGCCGCAGATTCTCGAAGACCTCGGATTGACCAAAGATAAAGAAATCATCACTCACTGCCAGACTCACCACCGCTCTGGCTTCACCTACCTGGTGGCCAAGGCGCTCGGTTATCCGCGAGTCAAAGGTTATGCCGGTTCCTGGGGCGAATGGGGCAACCACCCCGACACCCCCGTCGAGATTTAAGGTTTAAGGACAGTTATGAAAAAGCAGTTGTTTATCCTCAGCCAATACTTGCTGCCGCACCACTTGCTGTCGCGCCTGGCAGGTTGTATCGCCGAGTGCCGCGTGCGCTGGTTCAAGAATGCCTTCACCGCCTGGTTTGCCAAGCGCTATCAAGTGGACATGTCCCAGGCCCTGGTTGAAGACCTGAGCGCCTACGAGCACTTCAACGCCTTCTTCACCCGCGCCCTGAAAGACGGCGCCCGCCCGCTGGATCAAACCCCAGGCGCGGTGCTGAGCCCTGCCGATGGCGCGGTCAGCCAACTGGGCCCGATCGAACATGGCCGCGTATTCCAGGCCAAGGGCCACAGCTTCAGCGTGCTGGAACTGCTGGGTGGCGATGCGGCCGTAGCTGCACCGTTCATGGGCGGCGACTTCGCTACCATCTACCTCTCGCCGAAGGACTACCACCGCGTGCACATGCCGTTGGCCGGCACGCTACGCGAGATGGTCTACATTCCTGGACGCATCTTTTCGGTCAACCAGACCACCGCTGAAAACGTACCCGAGTTGTTCGCACGTAACGAGCGCGTTGCCTGCATCTTCGACACCGAACGCGGCCCGATGGCCGTGGTATTGGTGGGCGCGATGATTGTGGCGTCGATTGAAACCGTATGGGCCGGCTTGGTGACACCGCCAAAGCGCGAGCTGAAAACCTTCCGCTACGACGAAGCTGCACGTGCGCCGATCCACCTGGAAAAAGGTGCCGAGCTGGGGCGCTTCAAGCTGGGATCGACGGCGATTGTGCTGTTCGGGCCGGATCAGGTGAAGTGGGCTGAAGAATTGGCGGCGGGTACGCCAGTGCAGATGGGCCAGGGTATTGCACTGCCAAAAGCCTGATTTGAATTCAGTACAGAGCAAATGTGGGAGGGGGCTTGCCCCCGATTGCGGTGTATCAGCTGAAACATGTGCTTGCTGACACTCTGCTATCGGGGGCAAGCCCCCTCCCACATTTTTAACTGTATTCCTACTGTGAGATCGAGTTACAGCTGACCGTCGCGATCGCGAAAGCCCAGCAGATACAACACACCGTCCAGCCCCAGCGTCGAAATCGCCTGCTTGGCCGATTGCTTTACCAACGGCTTGGCCCGGAACGCCACACCCAACCCGGCAATCGCCAGCATCGGCAAGTCATTCGCCCCGTCGCCGACTGCAATGGTCTGCTCCAGACGCAACCCTTCCTTGTGAGCCAATTCCTTGAGCAGATCCGCTTTGCGCTGCGCGTCGACAATCGGCTCCACCGCCACGCCGGTCACCTTGCCATCCACCACTTCCAGCTCGTTGGCGAACACATAGTCGATACCCAGCCTGGCCTGCAATTGCTTGGCGAAGTAGGTGAAGCCGCCGGACAGAATGGCGGTCTTGTAGCCCAGGCGCTTGAGTTCGGCGAACAGGGTTTCGGCGCCCTCGGTCAGGCGCAGGGAAGCGCCGATGGAGTCCAGCACGCTCACGTCCAGGCCCTTGAGCAGCGCCAGGCGTTCCTTGAAGCTGGCGCGGAAGTCGAGTTCACCGGCCATGGCGCGCTCGGTGATTTGCGACACCTGCTCGCCAACACCCGCGGCCTTGGCCAGCTCGTCGATGACCTCAGCCTCGATGAGAGTCGAGTCCATGTCGAACACTGCCAGGCGGCGGTTGCGGCGGAACAGCGAGTCCTCCTGGAAGGCGATATCGACGTTCAGCTCCTGGGCCACGCTGAGGAACTCGGCACGCAGGGCTTGCGGGTCGGCCGGTTCACCGCGCACGGAGAACTCGATGCAGCCCTTGCCCTTGTCGGCCGGCGTGTCCAATGGCATACGACCCGACAAACGGTCGATATGGTCGATATTCAGGCCATATTGCGCGGTGATGGAGCTGACGCGCTGCAGTTGCTCGGCGGTGACCTTGCGGGTCAGCAGCGTCACGATGTGGCGTTTCTTGCCCTGGCCGGCAACCCATTGCCGGTAATCCTCTTCGGACACCGGAGTGAAACGCACCTGTTGGTCCAGCTTGTAGGCCGTAAACAGGATGTCCTTGAGCACCGAAGACGCCTGCTCGGTGCTCGGGATCTCGACCAGGATGCCGAACGACAGGGTGTCGTGGATCACCGCCTGGCCGATGTCGAGAATGTTCACACCACCCTGGGCCAGAACGCCGGTAATGGCTGCGGTCAGACCCGGGCGGTCTTCCCCAGTGATGTTAATCAGGACAATTTCGCGCAAGGCGCACCCCCAGGCTGGAAAAAAACCGCATTCTACCCACTTTCAGTGACCATCGGGCACAGCCAGCGCTTTGCCGGTCATGGGGCTGTCGCTATACTGCGCGTCAACTTCACGGACCAAGAGCCGAGCGCAAGTGAACCGGCCCACGCCAGTAAAAACCGATAACTTCTTCCTGCTGATCTTCCGGGCACTGCGCCACCGCCGTGTACCGATCGCATTACGCATCGCCAGCCATAACGTGATCCTGGTCGCCCTGGCCCTGGTGATCTACGCCTGCGTGATGGGATTGCAGTTCAAGCAGGCCATGCACGAACAAGCCGACGCCCTGGGCGAGAGCCTGACGACCCAGACCGCCACCTCGGCGACTGAGTTGCTGGTGTCCAACGACATCCTCAGCCTCAACGTACTGCTCAACAACCTGACCAAGAACCCGCTGGTGGCCCACGCCGCCATCTACAGCGTGGACAACCGGATCATGGCCGAAGCCGGGCAACGCCCGAAAAACGGCCTGCTGGGTGAAGCCGAAGGCCTGTATTCGAGCAATATTACGTTTCAGGATGTGAAGGCCGGCCAACTGCGCATCAGCCTCGACATGCAGCAATTCCAGCAGCCGATGACCATCAGCCTGCAAAGCATGGGCATTCTCAGCGCTATCCTCCTGGCCCTGGCCCTGGCTCTGAGCCTGCGCCTGGGACGGCATATCTCTACGCCCTTGATGCAACTGCGCATCTGGCTGCGGGACATCGACGAACATACTCCGGCCACTGATCGCCAGGACGAAATAGGCGACCTCGCTCGCCAGCTGCACGCCAGCTTCGCCCCGGAACCGGTGGTGCGCGAGATTGAGCCCGAGCCTGAGTTCGACGATGAGCCTGAGTTTGAAGTGGAAGACGCCCCGGTCGCAGGCCTCAAACCTGCCACTCGCCAGGCGTTCAAAGCCGAAGAGGACGAGCTGGACGACGAAGACCCGTTCGCCGATCTGCGCGACACCTCGGCCAGCGCCCCGGCCGTCGCCGCCAAACCAGCTCCGGTAAAGAGTGCAGAACCCCAGTACAGCGCCGTTCTGGCGGTGCAACTGGGAGCACAGGATCAACTCCGTCGCCTGCCACGCGCACGCCTGACCGAGTTGCTGGAACGCTACCGTGACTGCCTCGACCAGGCCGCTTCGCTGTACCAGAGCGAATTGCACACCCTGAACGATGGCAGCACGCTGATGCTGTTCCACAGTGAAGACAGCGGTGAAGACTACCTGACCAACGCCATCTGCTGCGGCGAGTTGCTGCGCGCCCTGGGTCATGAATTGCAGATCGAAGTGGCGGACAGCGGCATTACCCTGCAACTGCAGCTTGGCCTGACAGTGGGCGACGATCTGTTCGGCATAAGTCAGATCGACCTGCTGCTCACCGAAATCGCCCAGGACGCCCTGGCCCTGTCCCAACACAGCCGCAACCTGCTGCTGGTGGAGCGCAAGATCAGTGAAGACACGCTGATCCGCCAACGCGCGCGTATCCGCCCGATTGCCAGCCCTGAAGGGGCCAGTTGTGTGGAGCGATTGATGGAGCCGTATCCGTCGATGCTGGAGCGGCAGTTGGCGCGGATGCATGAGACCCGCGCCAAATAAAACGGTAGGACTCATGTGGGAGGGGGCTTGCCCCCGATAGCCGAGTATCAGTTAACACATCATTAACTGAACTACCGCTATCGGGGGCAAGCCCCCTCCCACATTGGGTCCGCAGCCTGGCTCAAATTGCGCACAAACAAAAAGGCCCGCTGAATCAGCGGGCCTTTTTGTTTGTGCGCGATTCAGATCAGAACCTGAACACTTCCATATCCGTACGGATCGGCGTAGCCATCGGCATCTTCGGCTTCTGCGGCTCTGCCGGCCTGGCCTGCGCCGGCGCGCTTTGCTTGCGCGGCGCTTCGGCAATCGGCGGTTGGTTGGCCAATGGCTTGAGCGCCACCGACAACTGCTGCGCCAAATGCTGCAACAACACGCCCTGGGCCTGGACCTGGGACGCAGTGGAACCGGTGTGCTGTTCCTGCAAGTGCACGATACGGTTATCACGCACCTGCCCACGACGGTCGATCAAGCGCCATTGCGCATCAAGGATGGCCGGTTGCGACGTGCCGGAGTCAAGCCGGGTAATGGTCAGCAACACCTGTACATCAGGCGTGAACCCGGAGGGCCCTGGTGCCAGGACCACCCGCTGGCTGTCCAACTGACCCGCCACCTGGCGCAACATCAACTGATTGATATCAGAGGACAAACTCCCCGCCCAACGGCCATCGGTGGAACCTTGCAGGCTTCCATCGTTCTGACGTTGCAGGAGGGTTTCGCGTTGCAGGTAGTCGGCTACGACCACCGGGCCGAGCAGGACGGCCATGCCGGCGGACTGTGCAGGTTGAGCCGGACTTCCGCTGTCCAGCTGGTACAGCGACACCGGTTGGTGTGTGCTGCAACCCGCCAGCCCCAAAAGGCCAGCGAGCATGAAAATAAAAGGAAGGCGTGGAGCAGTCATCATCCCATCCAGGTGGCTGCCACAAGGCGAACCACAATGTAATACTAAAAATAACCTAAATACGCTCGGCCACGCCGGCGCTGGAAAGGCCATATCATCCGTGAATATGCGCCATGACTCCAGCGCCAAAGCATCGATCTACGCGTTAAATCGTAGATCGAGAGCTCTAAAACGCGTTAAACCGGCGCTTCTACCAGCAAGGCATCCACTCGCTGGAAGCCTCGAGGCAGTTTGTTACCACGCCGACCACGTTCACCCTTGTAATGTTCAAGGTCGTCAGGGCGTAGCGACAGCGTACGCTTGCCGGCCTGGAGCACCAGGGTCGCGCCTTCCGGGATCACCGCGATGTCGGTCACGTACTCTTCGCGACTGGCCACCCGCTCGCCGGGAATACCGATGATCTTGTTGCCTTTACCTTTGCCCAACTGCGGCAGGTCGCTGATCTTGAACACCAGCAAACGCCCTTCGGTGGTCACCGACGCCAGCCAGTTGCTCTCACGATCATCCACCGGCCGCGGCAGGATCACCTTGGCGTTGTTGGGCAAGCTCAGCAACGCCTTGCCCGCCTTGTTCTTGGCCTGCAGGTCTTCACCCTTGACCACGAAACCGTAACCCGCGTCGGACGCGATCACATACAGCGCATCGTCGTCCGGCAGCAGCACACATTCGAAATTCGCCCCTGGCGGCGGCGTCAGACGCCCGGTCAACGGCTCGCCCTGTCCCCGTGCGGATGGCAAGGTGTGAGCCGGCACCGAATAACTGCGCCCGGTGGAATCGATAAACACCGCAAACTGGTTGGAACGCCCGGCCGCAGCGGTCTTGAACCCGTCACCGGCCTTGTACGACAGACCAGTGGCGTCAATATCATGCCCCTTGGCGGATCGAACCCAACCCTTTTCCGACAGAACGACAGTAATTTTCTCGTTTGGCAGCAGCTCGGTTTCTGTCAGGGCTTTCGCCTCGGCACGCTGCACAATTGGCGAACGACGGTCGTCACCGTAGGTTTCGGCGTCTTTGATCAGCTCGCTGCGCACCAGTTTCTTCAGCTTGGCCTCACTGCCCAGCAGGGCTTGCAGCTTGGCTTGCTCCTTGAGCAGCGCGTCCTGTTCGTCGCGCAGCTTCATCTCTTCCAGTCGCGCCAATTGACGCAAGCGGGTGTCGAGGATGTAGTCAGCCTGGATCTCGCTCAGCTCGAAACGCGCAATCAACTCGGCTTTCGGGTGCTCGGCGGTACGGATGATGTGGATCACTTCATCCAGGTTGAGGTAGGCAATCAGCAAGCCGTCCAACAGGTGCAGGCGGCGCTCGACCTTGTCGAGGCGGAACTGCAGGCGGCGACGCACGGTCTGCACCCGGAATTCCAGCCACTCCACCAGCAGGTTGCGCAGGTTCTTCAACTGCGGCTTGCCGTCCAGGCCGATGATGTTGACGTTGACCCGGTAACTGGACTCCAGGTCCGTGCTGGC
Source organism: Pseudomonas sp. DR208 (assembly GCF_019823005.1). NCBI lineage: Bacteria > Pseudomonadati > Pseudomonadota > Gammaproteobacteria > Pseudomonadales > Pseudomonadaceae > Pseudomonas > Pseudomonas sp. DR208. Next base: position 791,649 of record NZ_CP081944.1, on the reverse strand, counting down.
GAACAGATGCTGCATCAACACTTCGTGGTCGACCCGGCTGTTGGTCGGGATGATCACGATGCGGCATGGGTTCTCGTGGTCGGACTCGTCACGCAGGTCGGCCACCTGCGGCAGTTTCGACGGTTTGGCCTGCATCAGCGCGGCGATCTGCTCCAGCACCTTGGCGCCCGACACCTGGTGCGGCAGTGCGGTGACGATAATGTCGCCATCCTCGATGTGGTAAACGGCGCGCATGCGCACCGAGCCCTTGCCGGTTTCGTACATTTTCAGCAGGTCGGCGCGCGGTGTGATGATTTCCGCTTCGGTCGGATAGTCCGGGCCCTGGATGTGCTCGCAGAGCTGTTCAACCGTGGCTTTGGGCTCATCCAGCAAACGCACGCAGGCCGTGGCGACCTCACGCAGGTTGTGCGGCGGTACGTCAGTGGCCATCCCCACCGCAATGCCGGTGGTGCCATTGAGCAGGATATTCGGCAAACGTGCCGGTAACACCAGTGGCTCGTCGAGCGTGCCGTCGAAGTTAGGCCCCCAGTCGGCGGTGCCCTGCCCCAGTTCGCTCAGCAAGACTTCCGAGTAACGCGACAGGCGCGCTTCGGTGTATCGCATGGCAGCGAAGGACTTGGGATCATCCGGCGCACCCCAGTTACCCTGGCCGTCCACCAGCGTGTAGCGATAGCTGAACGGTTGGGCCATCAGCACCATGGCTTCGTAGCACGCCGAGTCGCCGTGGGGATGGAACTTACCGAGTACGTCACCGACGGTACGCGCCGATTTCTTGTGCTTGGAATCAGCGTCCAGGCCCAACTCACTCATGGCGTAGATGATGCGCCGTTGTACGGGCTTCAGGCCGTCGCCGATATGCGGCAAGGCACGGTCCATGATCACGTACATGGAGTAGTTGAGGTAGGCATTTTCGGTGAAGTCAGCCAGCGACCGGCGTTCTACGCCGTCTAAGCTGTCTGCGAGGATGTCACTCATGCGGGCCTCATCATGCTTGGGTATGGCGCAGCGGAAATGCCACGGCACCGGGTCAATTCAAAAAAGTGTTGGCTCATGGCTTGGCGCTCCAGCCACCGACAGGGGCGGCAAAACGATAGACCATGGGGCGTTTTTCACCATCGGCACGTGGGCCGAAATTGTTGTCCAGACCGATCCAGGCGCCATCGGCGTCCACCACCAACGCTTCGGCCAGGCCGTAGGGCTGATCGTAGCGGCGTTGCGGCGTGAGCATCTCGGAAGCAAATGACCAGCATTGCTCGACAGCCCCCGTGACGGCATCGCGGCGGCACAGCTGGTATTGGCTGCTTTCGAGCGTGAACAACTTGCCCTGAAACAGCGCCACATCCGAAAAATTCCTGGCGACCGCCTTGGCCTTTGGCACCTGGGCAGGCTGCATCTCGGTGCCCGCCTCACTCAATAACACGCACGGGCCATCGCAGTCCCACAGGCTTTGCGGACGCTTGATGGAAATCAGGCCACGCCGTTCACGCTCAGCCGCCAGCCAGATCTGATTGCCTTCAGGGTTGATCGCCAGGCCTTCAAACAATGCATTGAAGTGCAGCAACAGGCCGCTGGCCCGGGCCTCACGCACCATGCCCGGCGCGATCCTCAACCAGTCCGGCGCCCCCGTTACCGGCACTTGCAGCACCGCCGCATGGGCTTCGCTGACAATGTAGCGGTTACCGGCGGCATCGCAGGTGATACCTTCAAAATCCAGGTCACCACCGCGAATGAGCGAGGCTGCCTTGGTGCGCGAACGCAACCCCCAGGGCAAGCCAGACTCGGGCACCGGCGGCACGTCGATATTCACGGTTTCGGCCTTCCAAGTCGTCTCGCTTGTATCCAGGCGGTAGATCTGGTCGTCATCACGATCGGAAACCGTCCACAACTCGTTACCGCACAACGCCAGGCCCGACAGGTTGCCGCCGCGCATGCCGTCTACCGGGTGTTCGGACACCAGCTTTAGCTCGGCCGCAGGCGCGGCAGCCACCTGGGCGGCCGCCAAACTGCTCAACATCAGGATCGCCAGGGCGAAACCTGTGCGCATCAGCCCAGAACCTCGGCCAGGTTGCCTTTGGATTCCAGCCAGGACTTGCGGTCCGGCGCGCGTTTCTTCGCCAGCAGCATGTCCATCATTTCCGAGGTGGCGGCGAAATCGTCGCCCAGCGTCAACTGCACCAGGCGCCGGGTGTTCGGGTCCATGGTGGTTTCGCGCAGTTGCGGCGGGTTCATTTCACCCAGGCCTTTGAATCGCGTGACCTGTGGCTTGCCGCGCTTCTTCTCGGCCACCAGGCGGTCGAGGATGCCATCGCGCTCGGCTTCATCCAGGGCATAGTAAATCTCTTTGCCCAGGTCGATGCGGTACAGCGGCGGCATGGCGACGTAGACGTGGCCGGCATCCACCAGCGGGCGGAAGTGCTGGACGAACAGCGCGCACAACAGCGTGGCGATGTGCAGGCCGTCGGAGTCGGCGTCGGCGAGGATGCAGATCTTGCCGTAGCGCAACTGGCTCATGTCCGCCGCGCCCGGGTCTACCCCAATGGCCACGGCGATGTTGTGCACTTCCTGGCTGGCCAGGACTTCGCTGCCATCGACTTCCCAGGTGTTGAGGATCTTGCCGCGCAACGGCAGGATCGCCTGGAACTCCTTGTCCCGCGCTTGCTTGGCGGAACCGCCGGCGGAGTCACCTTCCACCAGGAACAGCTCGGAGCGCATCGGGTCCTGCCCGGCGCAATCGGCCAGTTTGCCGGGCAATGCCGGGCCCTGGGTGATGCGTTTGCGCTCGACCTTCTTGCTGGCCTTCAAGCGACGGCCGGCGTTGTTGATTGCCAGCTCAGCCAGGGCCAGGCCCAGTTCAGGGTGCTCATTGAGCCACAGGCTGAACGCATCCTTGACCACCCCAGAGACAAACGCCGCCGCTTCACGGGACGACAGGCGCTCTTTGGTCTGGCCGGAGAATTGCGGCTCCTGCATCTTCATCGACAGCACGAACGCAATGCGCTCCCACACGTCTTCCGGCGCCAGCTTCACCCCGCGTGGCAGCAGGCTGCGGTATTCGCAGAATTCGCGCATGGCATCGAGCAGGCCCTGGCGTAAACCGTTGACGTGGGTGCCGCCCTGGGCCGTGGGGATCAGGTTGACGTAGCTTTCCTGCACGCTATCGCCGCCCTCGGGCAACCACAACAGCGCCCAGTCCACGGCTTCTTTATTACCGGCCAGGCTGCCGCAGAACGGCTCGTTGGGCAGGCGCTCGAAGTCGCTGACGGAGTCTTCCAGGTACGAACGCAGGCCGTCTTCGTAATGCCACTCGACCTTCTCGCCGGTGCCTTTGTCTTCAAAGGTCACCAGCAGGCCCGGGCACAGCACGGCCTTGGCCTTGAGCACATGCTTGAGGCGGCTGATGGAGAATTTCGGCGAATCGAAGTATTTCGGGTCCGGCGCGAAGTACACGCTGGTGCCGGTGTTGCGCTTGCCAACGGTGCCGATCACTTCCAGGTCGGTGGCTTTGTAGCCATCGGCAAAGGTCATCTGGTACTCGTTGCCGTCGCGCTTGACCTTGACCCGCACCAGCGTGGACAGGGCGTTGACCACGGAAATACCCACACCGTGCAGGCCACCGGAGAACTGGTAGTTCTTGTTGGAGAACTTGCCACCCGCGTGGAGCTTGGTGAGGATCAGCTCGACGCCCGGCACCCCCTCTTCCGGGTGGATGTCCACCGGCATGCCGCGACCATCGTCGGACACTTCCAGGGAGTGGTCAGCGTGGAGAATGACATGCACCGACTTGGCGTGCCCGGCCAAGGCTTCGTCGACGCTGTTGTCGATGACTTCCTGGGCAAGGTGGTTCGGCCGACTGGTGTCGGTGTACATGCCGGGGCGTTTGCGCACCGGGTCGAGGCCCGAGAGGACTTCGATGGCGTCGGCGTTATAAGAGCTAGCGCTGGGAGTGGCCATGGGGTCTCGTCGTGAGTCGTTCGATTAAAAAATGACCTGCGACTTTACAGTGCAGCAAAGTCGAAGGATTGATACTGATCTGCGCCAATACCGGCAAAGCTCAAGATCGCCGGTAATTGCCGGGCGAAACCCTGGTAACCATGGTCGCCGCCGGCCTGGATGCGCAAGGCACAGGCCCGGTAATACTGCTGGGCGAGGCGATAATCCAGGGTTTCATCCCCGGTCTGCAACCACACCTGATACCGCGCGGCGTCCTGGGGCGCCGGCACTTCCAGTTCGGCCAGGGCCGTCACGTGGTCGTGGGTCAGCTCCCAGGTTTCATCGGTGTAGAGGTTCTTCTGGGTGCCCAGGTAACCGTCGAACATCCGATGGGGGCTGACCGCCGGGTTCACCAGCAATGCCTTGAGGCCATGGCGTTCGGCAAGATGGGTTGCATAGTAGCCGCCGAGTGAGCTGCCGACCAGCAGTGGCCGACCCAGTTCGGCAATCGCGGCTTCCAGTTGAGGAATCGCCTGACGGGGATGGTGATGCAGGGCCGGTACACGCAGTTGCCCGGCCAGGCCAAGGTTGTCCATCACGGTGATCAGCTGGCTGGCCTTGTTGGACGCCGGCGCGCTGTTGAAACCGTGGATATACAGGATCGAAGCGGACATGCCGGGCTCTCCATGACTCAGCCAAAGAGGCGCAGTTTACAGGGATCGAAGCCGTGTGTGATGACCTCAGCCCTCAATACACCGAAGATACAATGTGGGAGGGCGCTTGCCCCCGATAGCGGAGTGTCAGGCACTGTTAGATGTGACTGATCCACCGCCATCGGGGGCAAGCGCCCTCCCACAGTCAATAGCCGTTGCTGCCGTAGTCCACGGTAAATTCGAAGCCCTGGACACGCTCCACCCCGGTCTCCAACCGTCCGTCGGCATGCAGGCGCAGCCAGCGGTAGCCCGGTGCCTGTTCACTGACCTTGAAATCCTCGCTACCCGGCGCGAACTGGATGCAGGTGGACGGCGACGCCAGCAGGCGCACGCCGTTGCGCTCGTGGTCGATTTCCTGGTGCACATGCCCCCACAGTACCGCCCTCACCTGCGGGAAACGGTCGAGCACCGCAAACAGGGCCTCCGGGTTGCGCAGGCCAATGGGTTCCATCCAGGCGCAACCAATGGACACCGGATGATGGTGGAAGCACACCAGATGGTGACGGTTCGGCGCTTCGCTCAGGGCCTGGGCGAGCAGTTGCAATTGGCTGTCCTGCAAGTAACCGGGCACAGAGCCGGGTACGGCGGAGTCCAGCAGGGTGACACGCCAATGGCCGATATCGACCACCGGTTCCAGCAAGTCGCTGTGCACGGCGGCGTGGGCCATGATCTGCGGCTCGTCGTGATTGCCAGGAATCCAGCGCGTCGGGGCGCCAATGAGCGCAGTCATATCGCGAAACTGCTGATAAGACTCCAGCGTGCCGTCCTGGGAAATATCCCCCGTAGCCAATAGCAGGTCGATCCGGGGCTGCTGCGCACGCACCAGCTCGATCACCCTTTGCAGGCTGTCACGGGTGTTCATGCCCAACAGCGTGCCATCGGCCTCGGCAAACAGGTGGCTGTCGGACAGTTGCACCAGCAAGGCCGGTGCATCGGGGCTCACGGTGGATACGCTCGGCAAGGCGCTCTCCCAAGGCAATCACAGGAATGGACGTTTGGCGTGATTATGCTGGGGCAGGACACAAAGAGGAAACCCAGGAAGCGGACGCAGTTCACATCTACCGAACGGCTTCGAACTCATGGCCCAGGGCCAGGCAGTGACTCAACCATTCACCGAGGAACACATTCAGTTGTGCTTTCTCGTCGGGCTGGTGCATGAACACGTTGGGGTAAGGATAGATGCTGCGAAAGCGCCGCGCATGTTCGGCGCTGATCACTTCGGCCATGCGTGCGTCGTGGTACACCTGCACTTCCAGCTGCGGCACCGGCAGCCAAGGCAGGCTGTGTTCCTGGCGCACGCGCAGGGTGGTGGTGTACGGGCAGTTGACGATCACTTCCAAGGCCAGCACGCCGAGCATCTGGTCGCCATGGGTCACGCCGATACGCCGCGCCTCGGGGGCGTGGCGCATGTCGGGGAGCAGGCGCATCAGCCGCGCATAGTTGGCCTCGCAGGCGGCTTGCAGCCCGATCAGGTCGACTCGATAACGTTCCCGTGCCTTTACTGCCATAACCCCCTCACTTCCGCGCGATTAAGCGCAAGCCACTGCAGGGCGATAATGCTGGCTGCGTTGGAAATTTTGCCGTCGCGCACCGCTTGCAGGGCATCTTCGAAGGCCCACACGGTGACGCGGATATCTTCAGCTTCTTCTTCCAATCCATGGACGCCCCCCGCACCCGAGCTGTCGCAACGGCCCAGGTACAAGTGGACAAATTCGGTACTGCCACCGGGCGACGGGAAATATTTGGTGATCGGCCACAGCGCGGAGAATGTCAGCCCAGCTTCCTCCTCGGCTTCGCGGTGTGCAACCTCCTCCGGCTCTTCATCCTTGTCGATCAGGCCGGCGACCATCTCTACCAGCCACGGGTTGTCGGTACGCCCCATGGCGCCGACGCGGAACTGCTCGATCAGCACCACTTCATCACGCTGCGGGTCGTAGGGCAGCACGCACACGGCATCATGACGAACAAAGACTTCGCGGTTGATCACCCGGCTCATGCCGCCATCGAACTTCTCGTGGCGCAGTTGCACGCGATCAAGCTTGTAGAAGCCCTGGTAGGCATTGTCGCGCTGAACAATCTCGATTGTGCTCGGCGTCGATTTTGCAAAATCCGTCATATCCCTTCCTCGTTGAGCCTGCGCAATTGGCGCCATCCTAACGCGCTCATGCCTCTGGATGCAGCCCCTTTCCAGTTGCCGGGATAGACGGCGGGCGTCAAACACACTCTAATCAGCTTAGTGGCGAACTGACTGCCGTGCTGGCAGTCGAAGCTCCACAAATTTCGCTCTTATCGATAGACGAAGGACTTACATGTCGCTTTTAAAAATCGCCTCCGTGGCCTGCATCGCAATGACCCTCGGCGCGTGCCAGAGCCTGTTCCAGCCGAGTTACAAAGCCCCGGTGGAAGCCACCCGCGACGCCACCGAGCAAAGCAAGCCGGGCTGCGCCAGCGCCGATTGCCCGCTGGTGAATATCGACACCGTGCACTTTGCCAAGGAACCCAAGCTGGACGCATTGATTGAACAGCGCCTGCTGGAAATGACCCAAAGCGATCCCCTGCCGACGAGCCTGGAGACCTATCGCGAGCAATTCCTGAAAACCGCCGCTCCACGCAACAGCATGTACTTGCAGGCCAAGGTACGTGAACAGCATGACGGCTTGGTGATCATCGAATTGTCCAGCTACCTGGACCAGGGCGCCACCCACGGCGAGCCCGGCCGCGCGTTCATCAACTATTCGCGCCAGCGGCAAAAGGCCCTGACACTCACCGACATGCTGCTGCCCGGCAAGGAAGATGCGTTCTGGAAAGCCGCCCAGGTGGCCCACAACAGCTGGCTGATCAGCACCCGCCTGAGCCTGGAGCCGGAGTATGTGAAGACCTACCCCTTCCAGAAAACCCCGAACGTGGCACTGACCTATGGGGGCGTGATCCTCAAGTACCCTACCAACACCATCGCGCCGTACGCCCTGGGCCACGTCGAATTGCAGATTCCCTACTCACGCCTGGACGGCATCATCCAGCCTGAGCTGGTGCCTGCACGCCGCTGAAGGCTTTAGACAGAATTAACTGCAACAGCCCTGCCAGCACCAGCGCCGGCAGGGTCGCGCCGATGTCCGGATACAGATTGGCCAACAGGTGATACGTCGCGACGCCGCCCAGCCAAGCCAGCAGCGCCGGCCAACGCAGGTTGGCGACAGCGCCCTGGCCACGACGACGCAGGATAAAGTGATCCACCAGCACCACGCCGAACAGCGGCGCGAACACCGAGCCGATCAGCAACAGGAAGTTCTGGTATTGCGCCAACGGTGCAAAGCAGGCGATAAGCGTGCAGATCATGCCGATGGCCAACGCCAGGTGCTCCACCTTAAAACGCAACAGCATGCCGCTGGAAACCGCCGCCGAGTGAATATCGGCAAAGGCATTTTCCGACTCATCCAGCAGGATCAGCAGCAGCGGAATCCCCAGGCCGGCCCCGGCCAGCGCCAGCAACAGCGCATTCACCTCGCCGCTCGGCGCAAACGCCAGGGTGTAGGCCACGCCCAGGCTCATCAGCCAGAAATTACCGATAAAGAACCCCAGCGCCGTGCCGCCGAACACGCTTTTGGCGCGCTTGCCGAAGCGCGAGTAATCGGCGATCAGCGGCAGCCATGACAGCGGCATGGCAATCGCGATATCAACGCCCACCGCGAACGGCATCGAACTGTCACCGGCGTTGGCCCAGAGTGCGGTGAGGTCGGCTTTGGCGAACAGGTTCCAGGTCAGCCACAGGCAGGCGGCGAGCAGCAGCCAGATGCCCCATTTGCGCAGGATCTGACGCACAAACGTCAGTGGACCGCTGACCGCCAGCAAGGTCGCCAGACCGCCGAAGAACAGCGTCCACAGCAATGGGCTGGCCAACAGGCTGCCGTCGCTGAATGCCCGCGCGCCCAACAGGCTCGCGGCGTCACGCATCACGATGATTTCGAACGAGCCCCAGCCGATCAGTTGCAGCAGGTTGAGCAACGCCGGCAGGCTGGCGCCCTTGGCACCCAGGCTGAGCTTGAGCGCGGCCATGGCGGACAGGCCGGTATCGCTGCCGATGACGCCAACGGCGGCCAGCAGCAGGACGCCGACCAGGGTGCCGAGGAAAATCGCCAGCAACGAACCGGACAAGCCCAGGCCCGGCGCCAGCAAGGCGCCGGTCTGCAGGACCATCAGGCCGATGCCGAGGGAGAACCACAGGGAGAACAGGTCGCGGGCGCCGGAGACTCTTTTGTCGCTCGGCACTGAGATATCGGGGGAGTAAGTACTCGGTTGAATGCTCAAGGGTGTTATCTCTGAGGGGCATTTGTTGTTTGCTGGATCGCTATCGGGGGCAAGCTGAACTGGCCTAATGATTTTGGACACTTCAATCGGGCGCTATGATAGCGCCCAAATCTGAGGTGTTTGGATATGCGTAAATCTTATTCGAGTGAGTTCAAGCTCAAGGCTGCCAGCATGGTGCTGGATGAAGGTCAGCCGGTTACCGAGGTCTGTGCCAGCCTGGATATTGGTCCTACTGCTCTGCGCCGTTGGGTCGATCAAGTGCAAAAAGAACGCTTGGGCTCGACTCCGGTGGGAGCCAAGGCAATTACCGCTGATCAACGAGAGATCCAGAGACTCAAAGCCCTGCTCAGGGAGAAAGACCTGGACATTGAAATCTTAAAAAAGGCCAGTGCTCTCCTGCTTTTGGACGCCAAAGATCATTCACGCTGATCGATGAGCTGGACGAGCAGTACGGCGTTAAAAGGTGTTGCCGGGCGTTCGGGGTTAACCGCAGCAGCTTCTATGCCTGGCGCCAGCGCCAGGGCAGAGCAAATCCTGAGCGGGAAAAGCTCAAAGCCGCGCTGGTCAGGCACCACAAGGCGTCGAGAGAGTCGGCGGGCGCACGTACCTTGTCCAAGGAGCTGCAAGCCAAAGGACATCGTGTCGGACGTTACATGGCTCGCAATTTGATGCGCGAGGCTGGCATCGCTAGTCGTCAGCGCAGGCGCCATAAGTACAAGTCGCCGGGCGTGGAGGCCTTGGTGGCGCCGCATGTGCTCAAGCGGAAATTTGATGTGACGGCGGTTAATCAGGTGTGGTGTGGCGACGTAACGTACATCAAGGTCGGCAAGCGTTGGATGTACTTCGCCGCCGTTCTGGATCTGTACGCTCGCAGGATCGTAGGCTGGTCGTTCTCGATGATTTCGGATGCCAACCTGACCTGCGAGGCACTACGCATGGCAGTTGAGCTACGCGGCCATCCCGAGGATGTGTTGTTTCACTCTGACCAAGGTTGCCAGTACACCAGCCATAAATTCCGAAACGCGCTTGTGAAGCATGGGTTTAGGCAAAGTATGAGCCGTAAAGGCGAGTGCTGGGACAACGCCCCGATGGAGCGTTTCTTTGGTAGTTTGAAATCCGAGTGGGTTCCTGAAACGGGCTACAAACTGGAGCATGAGGCCCGGGCAGATGTGCAGCGCTATGTCTCGCGCTACAACATCAGCAGGCCTCACAGCTACAACGACTACCGGTCGCCGGTCGCGAAGGAAAGGTTGGCGGCATGAACCTTAATCGGTGTCCAAGATTACTTGACCAGTTCAAGCCCCCTCCCACAGTTTGAGTCATGTGGGAGGGGGCTTGCCCCCGATAAGGCCGGTACAGACGTCTTGAATCAGACCTTCTTGTAGAGCTGGCTGCCTTCCTGCTTGAACCGCTCCGCCTGCTCCGCCAGGCCCTTGGCCACGTCCACGTCCACCGCTTCAATGCGCTGGTTGGCCGCGTACTCACGCACTTCCTGGGTGATCTTCATCGAGCAGAACTTCGGCCCGCACATCGAGCAGAAGTGCGCGACCTTGGCCGAGTCCTTCGGCAGGGTTTCGTCGTGATAGGAACGCGCGGTGTCGGGGTCAAGGCCAAGGTTGAACTGGTCTTCCCAGCGGAACTCGAAGCGCGCCTTGCTCAAGGCGTTATCGCGGATCTGCGCGCCCGGATGACCTTTGGCGAGGTCCGCCGCGTGGGCGGCGATCTTGTAGGTGATGATCCCGGTCTTCACGTCATCCTTGTTCGGCAGGCCCAGGTGTTCCTTGGGCGTGACGTAGCAGAGCATGGCGCAACCGAACCAGCCGATCATCGCCGCGCCGATGCCGGAGGTGATGTGGTCGTAGCCTGGCGCGATGTCGGTGGTCAGCGGGCCGAGGGTGTAGAACGGCGCTTCGTCGCAGCACTCGAGCTGCTTGTCCATGTTCTCCTTGATCAGCTGCATCGGCACGTGACCAGGGCCTTCGATCATGGTTTGCACGTCGTGCTTCCAGGCGGTCTTGGTCAGTTCGCCCAAGGTTTCCAGCTCACCGAATTGCGCGGCGTCGTTGGCGTCGGCAATCGAACCCGGGCGCAGGCCATCGCCGAGGGAGAAGCTGACGTCGTAGGCCTTCATGATTTCGCAGATTTCGTCGAAATGCGTGTAGGTGAAGTTCTCTTTGTGGTGCGCCAGGCACCACTTGGCCATGATCGAGCCGCCACGGGACACGATGCCGGTGACGCGCTTGGCGGTCAGCGGCACGTAGCGCAGCAACACGCCGGCGTGGATGGTGAAGTAGTCGACGCCCTGCTCGGCCTGTTCGATCAGGGTGTCGCGGAACAGCTCCCAGGTCAGGTCCTCGGCGGCGCCGCCGACTTTTTCAAGGGCCTGGTAGATCGGCACGGTGCCGATCGGCACCGGCGAATTGCGGATGATCCATTCGCGGGTTTCATGAATATGTTTGCCGGTGGACAGGTCCATCACCGTGTCCGAGCCCCAGCGAATGCCCCAGGTCAGTTTGGCCACTTCTTCTTCGATGGACGAACCCAGGGCGCTGTTGCCGATGTTGCCGTTGATCTTCACCAGGAAGTTACGGCCAATGATCATCGGTTCCAGTTCGGTGTGGTTGATGTTGGCCGGGATGATCGCGCGGCCGCGGGCGATTTCTTCGCGCACGAATTCGGGGGTGATGATCTTCGGCACGCTGGCGCCAAAGCTGTGGCCGGCGTGCTGCTGGTCGAGCAGGCCACTGGCGCGGGCTTCTTCGAGCTTCATGTTTTCGCGGATGGCGACGTATTCCATCTCGGCGGTGATGATGCCTTTGCGCGCGTAGTGCATCTGGGTGACGTTGGCGCCGGCCTTGGCACGACGCGGGTTCTTCACATGGGCGAAGCGCAACGCGGTCAACTCGGCGTCGCTGAGGCGCTGTTGGCCGAAGTGCGAGCTGAGGCCCGGCAGGCGCTCGGTGTCGCCACGCGCTTCGATCCACGGCGAGCGCACATCGCCCAGGCCTTTGCGCACATCGATGATCACGTTGGGGTCGGTGTAGGGGCCGGAGGTGTCATACACGGTAACCGGCGCGTTGATCTCACCGCCGAAATCGGTGGGGGTGACGTCCAGGCTGATTTGTCGCATCGGTACACGGATGTCCGGGCGAGTGCCTTCTACGTAGATCTTCTGCGAGCGGGTAAAGGGCTGCACGGAGCCGGAGTCGACTTTGGCCGACTCACTCAAATGCACGGTATTTTTTAATTTTGTAGTCATCACGGGCTCCAATATCCAGGCGGTGGATTATTGTCGGAGCGAACCTGTGACGGACGGACGCACTGGAACCAGTGCTGTGCTTGGCGCACGAGGCTGTTCGATTGTCGAACAACATCCCGGACGAAGCACAAGAGGACTCGCCGGGTGACGAGAAATCTTGTTCCCTACGCAGGCGCTAACCTGATCAGGTTCAACGGGATCCGGTATTTACCGATCTCAGCCTTCCAACAAGGCACCCCGACAAGAACGCGGCCAGTCTAGACCATGCCGTGGGCAAATTGCCAATGGCGGTGCATTCAGCGTGATGAATGGCGTGATTGCGGGATTGTTGCGCCGAGTCAGCACCACTACACTCGGTTGCCGCCACAATGCTTGACGCCAGGAATGGCCGGCCTTAGCCTTGGGCGCTAAATTATCACCGTAATATTCAAACTAGGGATCGCCTCATGCTGCGCAAACTTTCACTGGCTTTTGCCGTGTCTTGTGCGACCAACGGAATGGTCTGGGCAGCTGAAGCGCCCTTGTCCGCCAAAACCGACCTGGTCAGCGTCTACCAGGAAGCGGTGGACAACAACGCCGACCTGGCCGCCGCCCGTGCCCAGTACGGCGCGCAAAAGGAAGTGGTGCCCCAGGCCCGCGCCGGCCTGCTGCCGAACCTGACCGGCGGTGCCGATATCAACAACGTGCGCACCCAGATCGACACCCCGGCCGCCACCGCCAACCGCGATGCGCACTCCTGGCGCGCCACCCTGAGCCAGCCGCTGTTCCGTGCCGACCGCTGGTTCCAGCTGCAAGCCGCCGAGGCCACCAATGAGCAGGCGGCATTGCAACTGTCGGCCACCGAACAGAACCTGATCCTGCAAAGCGCCGAAAGCTATTTTGCCGTGCTGCGCGCCCAGGACAACCTGGCCTCGACCAAGGCCGAAGAAAACGCGTTCAAACGCCAGCTGGACCAGTCCAACGAGCGCTTTGACGTGGGCCTGTCGGACAAGACCGACGTGCTGCAATCCCAGGCCAGCTACGACACCGCCCGCGCCAACCGCATCCTGGCCCAGCGCCAGGTCGAGGATGCGTTCGAAGCGCTGATCACCCTGACCAACCGCCAGTACAACTCGATCCAGGGCATCGTCCACACGCTGCCGGTGCTGCCGCCGCTGCCGAACGACGCCAAGGCCTGGGTCGAAACCGCCGGCCGCCAGAACCTGAACCTGCTGGCCAGCAACTACGCGGTCACTGCCGCCGAAGAAACCCTCAAGCAGCGCAAGGCCGGTCACGCGCCAACCCTGGACGCCGTGGCGCAATATGAGAAAGGCGACAATGACGCCCTCGGTTTCAGCAACCCGAACGCTTTCGGCACGCCGTACCGGGGTGATGTGGAACAGCGCACCATTGGCCTGCGCCTGAGCATCCCGATCTACAGCGGCGGGCTGACCAGCTCGCAGGTGCGTGAGTCCTACTCGCGCCTGGGCCAGACCGAGCAGCAGCGCGAAGGCCTGCGCCGCCAGGTGGTGGAAAACACCCGCAACCTGCACCGCGCGGTGAACACCGACGTGGAGCAGGTACAGGCGCGCCGCCAGTCGATCATCTCCAACCAGAGCGCGGTGGAAGCCACGGAAATCGGCTATCAGGTGGGTACGCGCAATATCGTCGACGTGCTCGACTCACAGCGCCAGCTCTACGCGTCGGTGCGCAACTACAACAACAGTCGCTACGACTACATCCTCGACAACCTGCGCCTGAAGCAGGCGGCCGGCACCTTGAACCCGGGAGACCTGCAGGACCTGGCGCGCTACCTCAAGGCTGACTACAACCCGGACCGCGACTTCCTGCCGCCGGACCTGGCCAAGGCTGCCGCCGAGCAGCTCAAGGCCCGCCCCGGCAACTGAATCCACTGCAACCCCCCTCCCACATTGAGTCAGGTGCTGATTCAGTCAGCCAGCAGTCGACCCAGGCCATCCATTAAACGCTTCAACGCGCCCTGGTTGGCCTGCATCACCCTGAGCCCCGCCTGCGCCATCTTGCGCGCATCCTGCGGCAGTTCGAACAACTGGCGCACGGCTTCGGCCAACCCTTCTGCGTCGTCCACCGCGCGCAACGCCCCGGCTTCACGCATCATCGTGGTGATTTCGAGGAAGTTGAACACATGTGGCCCCATGATCACCGGCAAGGCCAGCGCCGCCGGCTCCAGTGGGTTGTGCCCACCGGTCGCCACCAGGCTGCCGCCTACGAACGCGCTATCGGCCAAGGCGTAGAGAAACAGCAACTCGCCCATGGTGTCGCCGAGCAGTACCGACGTGTTCGCGGTGACGGGTTCGCCACTGGAGCGACGCACCGTGGCAAAACCCTGCTGCTCGCACAGTGCGAACATCGGGCCGAAGCGCTCCTGATGGCGCGGCACCAGAATCAGCAGGGCGTTGGGGTAGCTGTCGAGCAGTCGGCGATGGGCGGCCAGCACCACCTCATCTTCACCTTCATGGGTACTCGCTGCGATCCACACCGGACGCTCGCTGGCACCCCATTGCGCGCGCAACGCGGCGGCGCGCACCGGCAACTGGGGGTCGATGGTCAGGTCGAACTTGATCGAGCCGGTGACTTCGACGGTTTCCGGCCGAGCCCCCAAATCCAGGAAGCGCTGCGCTTCGGCTTGCGTCTGCACAGCGAACAGGCTCATTTCGGCCAACATCGGCGCCGTCAGCCTGGCAAAGCGCCCATAGCCCTTGGCCGAACGCGCCGACAACCGCGCATTGGCCAATGCCACCGGAATCCCGCGCCGGGCGCAGGCGTGGATATGATTGGGCCACAGCTCGGTTTCCATGATCACCGCGAGCTTGGGCTGTACACGATCAAGAAAACGCTTGGCCGCGCACGGCAAGTCATACGGCAAGTAGCAGTGCTGGATTCGCGGTTCATTGGCGAACAACGCCTGGATACGCTCGGAACCGGTCGGCGTCATGCAGGTGACGGTGATCGGCAGCGTCGGATAACGCTCCAGCAACCCGCGCACCATAGGCGCAGCGGCAATGCTTTCGCCCACCGACACGGCGTGCACCCAGATCCCACCCGGCCGCATCACCGGCAAGCCATAGGAGAAGCGCTCGCCGACGCGCTTGGCATAGGCCGGCGCCTTGCGCGCGCGCAGCCACAGACGTAAAGCCACCAAGGGCAGCGCCAGGTAAAACAGACAGCTGTAGAGAGTTCTATTCATGGCGGCGGAGTTTATCGGCTTTTTCAGTCGATCGCCTGCAAGCACTCGGCAAATCGTTTGGCCAGGAAGCGCGCTGCCGGCCCCAGATGTTCGTCGCGCCGCCAGACCAGCTCGACCACCAGGGCCGGCGGCGTCCATTCGCTGTCCAGTTCGACCATCTGTTGCTGGTAGGTCGGGTATTGCACGATATGCCGCGGCAACCAGGCCCAGCCCAGGCCACTCATCAGCCATTCGGCCAGCACGTAGAAACTGTCGGCGCGCCACACCAGCGGGCTGGCGGCTTCGCTGCCGGGGTAGACACTGGTCTGGGTCGACATCAGCAACTGGCGGAACTGCGCCAGGTGCTGGCACGTTACATA
Source organism: Pseudomonas sp. DR208 (assembly GCF_019823005.1). NCBI lineage: Bacteria > Pseudomonadati > Pseudomonadota > Gammaproteobacteria > Pseudomonadales > Pseudomonadaceae > Pseudomonas > Pseudomonas sp. DR208. Next base: position 775,878 of record NZ_CP081944.1, on the reverse strand, counting down.
GGTTTGCTTGGCCAGCGGGTGATTCACACCGCACACCGTGACCATCTCCACGCTGCCGACCACGCGCCGCTCCAGGGCTTCAGGGATCTGGTCGTGATAGAACAGCAGGCCCAGGTCAGCCTTGCGCTCCACCAGCTTGCGCGCCACATCACCCTGGGCCGCACTGGACAACTGTACCTCCAACAACGGGTACTGCCCGGCCAGTGCCTCAAGACTATCGAGCACTGGCTGGAACAGCATGGCTTCATCCTGGGCCAGGCGCAGGCAGGCCTCTTCACCACGGGTCAATGACAGTGCCCGGCCATTGAGTCGCTCGCACTGGCGCAGCACTTCGCGCGCTTCTTCCAGCAACACACTGCCGGCTTCGGTCAGCCGCGGCTGGCGGCCGCTGCTACGCTCGAACAGGCTGACGCCCAGGTCCGCCTCCAGCATGGCAATCCCATTGCTGACCGCCGATTGAGCCTTGCGCTGCTGGCGCGCCACCGCCGAAAACGAACGCTGCTCGGCGACGCTGACAAACAAACGCATCCGTTCCAGATCCCACTGTACGCTCATGCCTCAACCCATCTCTGATTCGGATAGGTAATGACTTTACCCCATCTGACATAACTCTAAAATGCCGGCCTTAACTGACCGCTTTATCCGAGGACTGCCCCCATGAACGCCGCCTACTGCTATCTGGCTATCGCCATCTGCTCGGAAGTGATCGCCACCGTTTCCATGAAAGCCATCAAGGGCTGGAGCACGCCTATCCCACTGCTGCTGGTGATCGTCGGCTACGGCGTGGCGTTCTGGATGCTGACGCTGGTGGTGCGCACCGTGCCGGTGGGCGTGGCCTACGCGGTGTGGGCTGGAATGGGGATTGTGATGGTCAGCATCGCGGCGTTGTTCATCTACGGGCAGAAGCTGGATATCCCGGCGATGCTGGGGATGGGCCTGATTGTGCTGGGCGTGGTGGTGATCCAGCTGTTCTCGAAAACCGCCGGACACTGACCACTCCTCAACAGCCTGTATACTGCGCCTCTTGTCTTGAACACTGAGGTCGCCCATGCCATCCGTTATTTCCACCGACGTTCTGATTGTCGGCGCCGGGGTTGCCGGCCTCTGGCTGAATGCGCGCCTGCGCCGCCAGGGGTTTTCCACGGTGGTGGTGGAAAACGCCACCTTGGGTGGCGGGCAGAGCGTGAAGTCCCAGGGGATCATTCACGGTGGTGCGAAGTACGCCCTGCACGGCGCGATCACCGGCGCGTCCGAAGCCATTGCCGACATGCCGCGTCGCTGGCGCGAAGCACTGGCGGGTAGCGGTGAGCTGGACCTGCGCGGCGTACGCTTGTTGTCCGAGGCGCATTACCTGTGGTCCCCCGGCACGCTCGCCGGCAACCTCACCAGTTTTTTCGCCAGCAAGGCCGTGCGTGGCCGTGTTGATCAGGTCAAGGGCGACGATTTACCCCCAGCGCTGCAAGACCGCCGCTTCAAGGGCAAGGTCTACCGCCTTGCCGAGTTGGTCATCGATGTACCGAGCCTGATCGAACGCCTGGCCCAACTGGCCGGCGATGGTTTGCTCGCCGGCCAGCACATCGAACCGTTGTTGGAAGGCGACACACTGGTGGGCTTGAAGGTGGACGGTCGCGAGATCCGCGCCCAGCGCATCGTGTTGAGCGCCGGCGCAGGTACGGCGGATCTGCTGACCGCGCTGGGCATCAGCCAGCCGGCCATGCAAAAACGCCCATTGCATATGATCATCGCCAAAGGGCCCGGCCTGAAGCCACTGTATGCCCACTGCCTGGGCGGCGGCACCAAACCGCGCATTACCGTTACCACTCACCCGGCGGCCGATGGCAACTGGGTGTGGTACATGGGCGGCGATATTGCCGAAGCCGATGGTGTGGCGCGCACCCCGCAGGAACAGATTGCTACGGCGCAAAAAGAGCTGGCGCAGTTGCTGCCCTGGATCGACATGAGCCAGACCCAATGGGCGACCCTGCGCGTCGACCGCGCGGAACCCCTGCAATCGGGCCTGACCCGGCCCGACAACGCCTTCATCGCCGAACAAGGCCGTCTGCTGGTGGGCTGGCCGACCAAATTGGCCCTGGCGCCGGACTTCGCCGATCGGGTGATCAACAGCCTGGAGCGTGACGGCATCCGCCCAAGTGTCGGCGAGCCGCTGCCGGACCTGCCACGACCCGCCATCGGCGTGCCTGCCTGGGAGCAACTGTTGCCATGAGCCTGCCCACCCTGCACGACCTGCACCGCCCCCTGGGCAGCACTGGCCTGTTGGTGTCACCCCTGGGCCTGGGCACCGTCAAGCTGGGCCGCGACCAAGGGGTGAAATACCCCAGCGGCTTCCAGATCCCCGGCGACGACGAGGCCCGCATGCTGTTGCGCCAGGCCCGTGAACTGGGCATCAACCTGATCGACACCGCGCCGGCCTATGGCATGAGCGAAGAACGTCTGGGGCCGCTGCTGCGGGGCCAGCGCAAAGACTGGGTGATCGTCAGCAAAGTCGGCGAAGAATTCGAGAATGGCGCGTCCAGCCACGACTTCAGCGCGGCCCACACCCGGATGTCGATCGAGCGCAGCTTGAAACGACTTGAAACCGATTTTATCGACCTGGTGCTGGTGCACTCCGACGGTAACGACCTGCATATCCTCAATGACTGCGAGGTCTACCAGACCCTGGCGGCGCTGAAACAGGAAGGCAAGATCCGTGGTTTCGGCTTTTCCGGCAAGACCGTCGAGGGCGGCGTAAAGGCTCTGGAACAGGGCGATTGCGCGATGGTCACCTACAATCTGAACGAACAGGCCGAGAAAGCCGTCATTGAATATGCGGCGGCCCACGGCAAGGGCATCCTGGTGAAAAAGGCCTTGGCCAGCGGCCACGTCTGCCTGGAGCCGGGAATGGATCCAATTCGCGCCAGTTTCATGTTGTTGTTTGCGCAAACAGGCGTTGCCAGTGCTATTGTCGGGACCATTAATCCGCTGCACCTGGCCCATAACGTGGCGACCGCTGCCCAGGTCATTCGTCAACTCTGATGCCGCCGACGCGGCCGACCCCGTCGCAAGAAGGAGCCGACATGCCGCGAACGCTCATAAGAAAAAACCCCAGCAACTTCAAGACACTGCCGCTGCACGTCGAAGCCACCCCCGAAGGCCTGAGCTACCAGAGCGTCGGCATGCCGCTCAACTTTGCCCAGACCCTGCAACGGCGCAAGCCGGTGGAGGTGGCAGACCCCGAGCGTTTCGCCCTGGAACTGGCCAACCTCGGCGTGTCGGTGCGCCTGACCCTGCATTGGCAAAACAAGGATTACTGGGTGCTGGTGCGCCAGCGCCGCCAGGACCGTGGCGACGTGGTACTCAAGCTGATCTCCGGCTACGTGCCCGCCCATGAGCTGAACCTGCCGCTGCACACCGCCATCCAGGAAATTGCCGAAGAATGCCTGCTGGAGACGCCGGAAGGCTGGCTCGGCGGGCGCTTCAACGACACATGGCTGCCGGCGCCCTACTCCGCCGCCCTGCATTACCGCGAAGCGCTGCCCTTTCGCCTCAGCCCGCTGTCCGGCGCGGCTCGCCCGGTGCGCTGCGCCACCACCCAGTTGATCGAACGCCCGCGCGCCTACGTGCACCTGCCCACGGCATCGCTGCAATTGATCTACGACCTGCGCCTGGAAGTGCCCAAGGAAGCCAAATCCCTGAGCCTGTTCCATGTGGACGAACGCCTCGAAGGCGACCAACTGGTCGCCCGCCTCGACCGTCAACGCCCGGACCTGTACCTGATGCCATTGAAAGACGGCCAGCCCCAGGCTGAGTTGTACACCGTCAAGAAAGACCAGTTGTACCCGGCGAGCACGCGAGGCTTGTACCTGGCGGAGAGCTTCGCCCAGCAGGAAGGCTGGCTGGTTCGTGAGGAGCGGATTCGCTGGAAGGATTGGCTCCGCCAGCAAGGTCTGGCGGAGCCTGAGAAAGAGTCGAAATTGAAACGCCTGGCCCAGCGGGTGCTGCGCAAGATCGTGCCGAAGAAAAAAACCAAGGCCTGACGCAAGCCAGCTCCCACAGTCGATGGCGTTCAGCCTTTGAGCAAGCGCTCCAGGCCCACCTTCAACGGCGTGGGCTCCGGCAGTGTGAAGCTCGCCAGCAACCGCTGGTTGTTCGCCCGCGAATGCCGGATATCGCCGGAGCGTGCCGGCCCGTAAGTCACCGCCGGCAGCTTGCCGACGATGTCTTCCAAGGCCCGCAGCACATCCTTGAGCGTGGTGGTGCGGTTCCAGCCGACATTGATTGCGCCCAGCGGAGCTTCAGGCGCTTCAATAGCCTGCACCAGCAAATCCACCAGGTCCCCCACGTACATGAAGTCGCGGGTTTGCTCGCCATCGCCAAACACGGCAATCGGCACGCCCTGTTGCACGCGCTCGCTGAAGATACTGATCACGCCGGAATACGGCGATGACGGGTCCTGCCGTGGCCCGAAGATATTGAAGAAACGGAAGATCACCGGCTCCAGGCCATGCTGGCGACGGTAGAAGTCGAAGTAGTGCTCGCCGGCCAACTTGTCGGACGCATAGGGCGTGAGCGGCGCCTTGGTGGTCTCTTCGTCGATCGAAGCCCCTTCGCCATTGTTGCCATATACCGCGGCGCTGGAGGCATACACCACACGCTTGACGCCGGCCTTGCGCATGGCTTCGCACACATTCAGGGTGCCGACGAAATTGCTCTGGTGCGTGCTGACCGGGTCATCCACCGAGGCCTGCACCGAGGCCACCGCTGCCAGATGCACCACCGCCGCTGCGCCGACAGCGGCACGGGCGACCCACTCGGCATCGGCAACATCACCTTCCAGCAGTTCGACGCGCGGATTGTCCAACGGCAAGTTACTGCGCTTGCCGGTGGAGAGGTTATCCAGTACCCGCACGCCGTAGCCTTTGGCGAGCAGCGCATCGACCAGGTGCGAGCCGATAAACCCCGCGCCGCCGGTGACAAGAACCTGCTTACTCATTGTTGCGGATCTTCTCGACAATGGCGGTGGTCGAGCTGTTCTCGACCAGGCCCAGCACCTTCACCTTGCCACCGTAGGCGCTGACGATGTCCGCACCCACGACCTGGTCGACAGAGTAGTCGCCGCCCTTGACCAGCACGTCCGGCTTGACCTGGGCCAACAGGTTTTCCGGGGTCGCTTCAGGGAAGCTGATCACCCAGTCCACCGCGCCCAGCCCCGCCAGCACCGCCATGCGCCGGTCGACACTGTTGATCGGACGGCCAGGGCCTTTCAGGCGGCTGACCGACGCATCGTCATTGACCGCGACAATCAGTCGATCCCCCTGGGCACGCGCCTGTTCCAGGTAGGTCACATGGCCGGCGTGCAGGATGTCGAAACAACCGTTGGTGAACACAATGCTTTCGTTGTGGGCGCGGGCATCGTCAATCGCCAGCAGCAATTGCTCGATGGTCAGCACGCCCCGCTCCGAGCCTTCGGAGCGCTGGATTGCACGGCGCAATTCAGGCGCGCTGATGGCAGCAGTACCCAACTTGCCCACCACGATGCCCGCCGCCAGGTTGGCCAGGGCCACGGCGTGGGGCAGTTCTTCACCGGCGGCAATCGAGGCCGCCAGGGTAGAAATCACGGTGTCGCCGGCGCCGGTGACGTCGAATACTTCACGGGCACGTGCCGGCAAGTGCATTGCCGGGTGGCCGGGGCGCAGCAGGGTCATGCCGTGCTCGCCGCGGGTCACCAGCAAGGCGCCGAGGTCGAGGTTGGCCATCAGCCTCGCGCCCTTGGTCACCAGGTCGTGCTCATCGGCGCAACCGCCGACGATGGCTTCGAATTCGCTGAGATTCGGCGTAATCAGGCTGGCTCCGCGATAAATCGAAAAGTCCTTGCCCTTGGGATCGGCCAATACCGGAATGCCCCGGGCCTTGGCGGCCTGGATCAGTTCCTGGTGGTTTTTCAAGGCGCCTTTGCCGTAGTCGGACAACACCAGCACCTTGATGCCTTCCAGCAACTGATCGACCTGACCACTCAAGGCCAGGGCGTCGGTGGCGAAGGGTTCTTCAAAATCGATACGCAGCAATTGCTGGTGACGGCTCATCACCCGCAGCTTGACGATGGTCGGCTGGTGGGCGATGCGCTGGAACAACGCCCGCACGCCGGCACCGCGCAGGCTGTTGGCCAGGCTGTCGGCGGCTTCGTCGTCGCCGGTGACGCCGACCAGCGAGGCCGGGGCGCCGAGCGCGGCAATATTGAGGGCAACGTTGGCAGCGCCACCTGGACGGTCTTCGATTTGCTCGACCTTGACGACCGGCACCGGCGCCTCAGGGGAAATCCGTGAGGTACCACCATGCCAGTAACGGTCGAGCATGACATCGCCGACCACCAAGACAGGGGCTTGATCGAATCGCGGCATGGACAACTTCATGGAGCAACCCACATACAAAATGAACAGGGGCGCGATATTAGCACAGGGTTGTGGGAGGTTTGCGGGAGGGTTTTGCAAGGAGCCGGCTTGCCGGCTCCTACAGGGAGGTTCAGGTGATGTCGGCGGAAATCGGCGCATCCAGGCCCATGGCATGCAGGCGGGCGTAATAGCCGTTCTGTGCCAGCAGCTCACTGTGCGTGCCACGCTCGACAATTCGACCGTCGTCCATCACCAGGATCAGGTCGGCCTTCTCGATGGTGGACAAACGGTGAGCAATCACCAAGGTGGTGCGACCTTGCATGACCTTGTCCAGCGCTGCCTGTATGTGGCGCTCGGACTCGGTGTCGAGGGCCGAGGTGGCCTCGTCGAGAATCAGCAGCGGTGCATTCTTCAGGAGGGCGCGGGCAATCGCCAGGCGCTGGCGCTGGCCGCCGGACAGCAACACACCGTTTTCGCCAACCTGGGTGTCGAAGCCCTTGGGCAACTGGTCGATGAAGTCCTTGGCATTGGCGTCCGCCGCGGCCGCTTCAACGTCCGCCCGAGGCGCACCCGCCAGGTCGCCGTAGGCGATGTTGTTGGTAACCGTGTCGCTGAACAAGGTCACATGCTGGGTCACCTGGGCAATGTGTTTGCGCAGGTTGAGCAGCTTGTAGTCTTCGATCTCGACACCATCCAGCAGGATTTCGCCACTTGCGTGGTGGTAGAAGCGCGGGATCAGGCTGGCCAGGGTCGACTTCCCGCTGCCCGAGCGCCCAACCAGGGCGATCATCTGCCCAGGCTCAGCGGTGAAGCTGATGTCCTTGAGCACATGGCGCTCGGTGCCCGGGTAGGTAAAGTTCAGGTTGCGTACGTCGAGACGACCGCTGACCTTGTCGCGCTCGATGGTGCCGTTGTCGACTTCGACCTCTTCGTCCAACTGTTCAAAAATGCTTTCGGCACCCGCCACGCCCTTCTGGATCGTGGAGCTGACTTCCGAGAGCTGGCGAATCGGCTTGGGCAGCAGGCCGGCCAGGGTGATGTAGGCCACCATGTCACCTGCCGATGCGTCACCGCGAAGATAAAGGACCAGGAACATCAGCACCGCCATCGCGGTGTAGATCACCAGTTGCAGTGCCGGTGTGTAGATCGCCCCGGTGCGGGTCATGCGCAGTTGCTTGTTGGTGTTGCTCTGGCTGGCCTTGAGAAAGCGTTTTTCTTCGTAGACCTCCCCCCCGAAGCTGCGCACCACGCGGTAGCCCTGGATGGTTTCGGAGGCCACGTGGGTCACGTCGCCCATCGCCACCTGGATCTTCTTGCTCTGCTTGCGGAATTTCTTGCTGGCCGTGCTCACCATCACTGCGATCAACGGCAGGATGGCAATCATCACCAGCGTCAGGCGCCAGTTCATGTACAGCAGCGAGGCGAACAGGAAGATCACTGTCATGCCTTCACGAATCACCACTTTGATCGCATCGGTCGCCGCCCCCGTGACCATGGTCACGTTGAAGGTGATGCGAGAAATCAGGTGCCCGGAGTTGTGGTTGTCGAAGTAGCGGTTGGGCAGCGTCAGCAAGTTGTTGAACAACTGCACGCGCAGGTCATGGACCAGGCCCAGGGAAACCTTGGCCAGCAGGTAGTTGCCCAGGAACGAACCCAGGCCCTGCCAGGCGGCGATCAGGATGATCAGCAGCGGCACGGCTTGCAGCAGTTGCAGGTCCCGAAGGAACGGCACGGTAGGGAATAGCACGGCTTCAGGGTTGGAAAGGCCGTCGACGAAGTACTTGAGGATGTACCCCAGCATCGGCTGGGTCGACGCGAAAATCAGAAATCCGACGATACTCAGCGCGAACAAGCCGGCGTAGGGCTTAACGTAACTGAGCAGGCGGAAGTATATTTTCAAGCTCGAAGGGCTTGCGCTCGGACTGGAGTCGGTCATATCACGCGGCGTTTTGAAAAAGGAGGCTGACTTTAGCACAGCTTCTCTGTTGTACTTGCACCCTGCATGACCCTCAAACCGGTTGGCTCCAACCGGCGACATTATATAGCCACTACTTTAAGATGGTCGGCTTTCTCAAATGGAATGGCTTTACTGTATGCACTCCAAGCGCCTGATCTATGGCTCAAATCGCGTTTTTGACTTCCTGGTCCTGTGGATCTTGCCCATTGGCTTGTTGCTGTTGCTGAGTTCGCTGTTCTTCGTATCCAACCGCAACGTGTTGCATCGAATCGTCTACATCCTGTTCAGCGTACCGACGCTCTTCATGTTGTGCATGCGCCCCCGGGAGCTGAAAGAGTTACTGCGCGAGCCCCTGGCGCTCGCCTTTCTGGTCTTCTCCGCATGGGCCTTGACCAGCCTGCTGTGGAGCCCGGAGCCCACCACCGACACCGACTTGTTCAAGCGCCCGCTCAATACCTTCATGTTGTTTGGTGGCTGCGGGCTGTTGCTGCATTACCGCAACGAACTGTTCAAGCCGATCTTCTTCAGTGCGGCGGTAATCGCACTGGTGGTGAGCCTGTGCAACCTGGTGGCGTTCGTCAAAGGCTTCGAACCGGGCATGCGCATGATCGGTGGGCGTGGCGCTCTCGACAATCCGCTGCTCAGTTCTCATCTATTCGGTTTCTTCTGCGTCTACTGGTTGTATGTCTGCATGACCACCCAGCGCCTGAAAGTCCTGTGGTTCAGCGCCCCGGCTCTGGCAGTCATGCTCGCGGCGGTTCTGGCTACAGGCTCGCGTACACCGCTGGTAGCCCTGACACTGACCATCCTGTGGATGACTTTCGTCAGCCGCAACCGCCGCTCGGTCCTGCTGATAGCAAGCCTGGTCCTGGGGGCTGCTGGATTGCTGCTGCTATATCCGGAATCCATTACCGAACGAGGCAGCTCATTTCGCCTTGAACTGTGGGGCATGTCACTGCAACGCATTGCCGAACATCCATGGATCGGCCACAGCTACGACTCCGAGCTCTACCTGACCCTGTCCGACGGCTATCAGCTGCGCGAGCCGCACAGCTTTGCCCTGGGCGTGTTGTATTACGTCGGCATCATCGGCTTTATCCCGTGGATCTTCATGATCGGCTGGGGGCTGTACAAGGGCCTGAAAGAACGCGCCCAGCCACTCTTCATCCTGGCTTCGTCGCTGCTGACCTATGGCATCGGCGCCGGGCTGACCGAAGGGGGTGGCATCCTGTCACGCCCGAAAGAGCACTGGTTCGTGCTGTGGATCCCGCTGGCGATCATTGCCGGCCTGAGCATCGCCCAGCGCCGCCACAGCCTGTTGCGCATGCCGGTACAAGCGATCAGGCCCGCGGCTTTCGATGAGCTGTGCAGCAATGCCCACGTGATCGAAGCCGACGGGCTGGGTCCGAAAGTCCTGCGCCTGGCCGACGGCCGCTTCCTGAAGATCTTCCGTGCGCGCCACTGGTACACCTCGGGCAGCTTCAACCCCTACTCCGAGCGGTTTGCCAGCAACGCCGAGCAATTGCGCACCCTGGGCATCCCCACGCCGCAGATTCTAGGCCTCTATAGCCTGCGCGATGCCAGCACTGCCGTCAGCTACGCGCCACTGCCCGGCCTGACTCTGCGCCAGGCCCTGCAAGGCCTGGACAACAGCCTGCGTGAGTCGCTGATCGAACGTTTCGGTCAGTTCATGGCCAAGCTGCATGAGCGCGGTGTGTACTTCCGCTCGCTGCACCTGGGTAACGTGCTGTTGATGGATGACGGTGAGTTCGCCCTGATCGATATCGCCGACCTGCGCATCTTCCCGTCGCCGCTGCGCAACGCGTTGCGCCAGCGCAACCTGCGCCATATGCAGCGCTACCCACAGGACCGCGCCTGGTTGTTCGAGACACACTTCGAACAGTTGGCCAAAGGTTATGCGTCCGTTGCCAGCCAAGGCGCCACGGCGAAGATCCGCGCGCAAGTGCAGGCATTGACCAGCCCCGCCACCTGATAAAAAAGGCGACTATCACTGCTGATAGTCGCCTTTTTCATACCCCCCGCCGCCTCATTTCCTGAGGGGCGCCAGGTACAACCGCACCAAGCCACGCAAGGTCTTGCGCCCCCAGAACTTCAGCGGGATCTGCTTGAGGATCTCCCGCGCCAGTGGCCGGTCACGATCAGCCGTCTTCAGGAACATCGAGTTCAGGAAGTTATAGCGCACCGCGTCATAGGCCGGATGCTCGCTGAAATGGGCATAGGTCTTGAGAATGTTCTGGATCATGTAGCGATGGTTCTTGTAGGTGTTGCTTGCGTGCTGCCGATACTGCGCCATCACCACGCCGAGCGCGTCAATGGTGTAGCCCGCGGCGGTGATCTTCAATTGGATCAGCAGGTCTTCCAGAGGGATCAATGGGTCGAAGCCACCGACTTCTTCCAGCACTTCGCGGCGAATCAACATGGTCGGTGCCGGCGGGAAGGGCTTGCGGTCCATGAACATGTCGTCGAAATCCAGGCTGCGAAACGGTACGTCGCGGCGCTGCTTTTTCTCCGGGTGCAGGTTGCCGTCACCATCGATCAACTCGATATTGCCAGCGCACATGCCCACCTTCGGCTTCCCTTCCATGTAGGCCACCTGGGTGGCGATGCGGTCCGGCAACATGATGTCATCGGAGCCGAAGGGCGCGATCAGGCTGCCCTTGGCGCGGGCGATGGCACCGTTGAGCGTGGCGGTCAGGCCCTGGTTCTGCTGCACCTGGAAATCAAAGCCGTGCTCGGCCTGCAGGCGCTGGATGCGCTCGACACTGTCATCCTTGGAACCGTCATCCACCACCAGCAGCTCGATGTTAGGGTACGTCTGGCCAAGCACGCTGAGGATGCTCTCCTCGATGTACCGGCCGTGGTTGTAGGACGCGATGATCACCGAGACCAGGGGTTGTTGTGCTGTCATGCTCTACCTACTTCTTTCAAACCGGTTTCGATGAGGTTCAGGTACTTTTGCTGGAACTCGGCCAGGGCGTGGTTTTCTTCCAGATAACGGAATACCTGTTCACCCTTGGCGCGCAATTGCTCGTCGCTCATGGCCAGATAAGTGTCCAGGGCCGCTGTCAGTTGCTCGACATTGCCAGGCTCGTGAGACAAGCCACCCGCCCCTTCCACCAGCGGCAGCATGGCCGGCCCGTTGGAAGCAATCACCGGCAGGCGTCCACTCATGCCTTCGAGCAGGGCCAGGCCCAGGCCCTCAAGCAAGGAGGGCATGGTCCAAATATCGAAGGCGCGTACATATTTGAGGCCATCCTCGCGAAAGCCCAACAAGTGCGCACGGCCAGTGAGGCCAAGGCGCTCGATGTCCGCGCGCAAGTCGGCTTCGGCACGGCCGGAACCAATGATGCCGACTTGAGCGTCAGGGTACTTATCCTTGAGGCGGGCAAACGCTTGCAGCAGGTGCGTATGGCCCTTGATCGGCACCAGTCGCCCCAGTGCGCCGATGACTCGCGCGTCAAGCGACAGCCCGAGCGCCTGGCGCGCCTGCTCGCGCGGCAACTGCAAGGCACTGGCCTGGGGAATATCGATGGCGTTGGTTACGAAAGTGGTGTTCTCGCGGGTAAAGCCGCAGTTGAGGCCGATCAGGTAATCCCTGACTGCCGCCGATACCCCGACAAAACGCCAGGCCGGGCTGACCAGGCGGCGCGTCTGGCGCCGGCGATACGCGCGTTCGTACTCGCCGAAACCGTGGGAGATGCCGATGCACAACGGGATCTTCAACCAACGGTTGAGCGACAGCATCATGTTCACCGACTTGAAGCGGTTACAGATGACCACATCGAATTTCTGCTCACGGCAGTACTTGTAGATTTCCCACATGGCGCCCAGGCGGATGCCTTTGAGGGCCTTCTCGGGAAACTCGAAATACTTGGAATGATCCGCCACGCTCAACGGCTGGCCCGGCTGCGGTCGACCGCTCAGGAAGGCGGACGTCACCTCGAATCGCTCCGTCGGCAACGCCTTGACGATCTGCTCGCCGAGATCAGCGAAATCATTGAGCTTGACGTTGTAGTCAGGCTGCAACTGCAAAACCTTGAAACGAGGCTTCATATCACTCCATGAGGCAATCGGGCTACTGCACGCGGGCAGCCCGACGAAAAAAGTCAATTTCAGTCCTGCTTCAGCACCCAAAGCAGCTCGTGGCGGCGCACGGCCTTGCGGAAAAACTCGTTCTCGCCGTAAGGCGATGGACCACGGCCAGCCAGCCATTGCTGCAACAGGCGACGCACCCGGCGCTTGAACGGTGCACGGGGCTGCAGATCATGCATCATGCCCAGCGCCATGGCCTTGTCCTGCTGCTGGTTCAAGCTGAGCACCCGGCAATAGGGCTCAAGTATCTGGGCGGCATCGAACTGCGGCGGCAAAGCGATGCCGGCGCCTGAATCACCCATGGGCCAACGGTCGTTATCATGCAGATGGTTGGCATAACCAAGCAACGTGGTCGGTTGCCACTCAAGCCCCTGCAGCGCCTGCACCACCGCGGTGTGCGCGCAGATATGGTCAGGGTGGGGGTCGAGCACTGGCGTCGGCAACACAATCACCTCGGGACGCGCCTTGAGCAACACCGCCCGCAGGTCGGCTATCAGGTTGTTCCAGGTCGGCGCACCGTCCACATCCCCCGGCAACGCCAAGGCATTGAACTGGCGGAACAGCCGCGTATCGTCCAACTGCGCTTCGCGCGATGCCTGGGGTTGATCGGGGGCGTCACGCATCGCCGGCAGTTGCAGGCAGAAGTAGCCCAATTGCACGCAGTGCGCCTCGGGCACGCCGGCCCAGCGCGGCACGGCAATGCTGTCCCAGGCGCGCAGGCGCCCTTTGATCCGCGCCGCTTCAGCCTTGGACAAGCCCATTCGCTGATAGTGCTCGGCCTCGATCTCACCCGCGGTCAGGGTCACGATCCAGCTTTCATCCGCCTGGCTGTACAGACCGAAGGCAGCCAGTTCAGCATCATCGGCGTGAGGGGCGATCACCATCACCCGCTGGCGGGCAGGATCTGGCTGGCGAAACACCCACAAGACCGGCTGGCCGATCACGCGACAAAAGCGCCCGCGCAGGCGCAGTTCACCGCCGGCCAATGCCGCCGCCGAACCGGTGAGATTGAGGTAACGTTTGCCGGCAACCCCGCGCTCGAACGCCTGGCGATCGTCCAGAAAATCAACTGCAGGATCAAACAAACGCCCCCAGAGGGTGCTCTTGAGCTGCACTTCGACGATCAGCGTTTCATCGCCAGCCAGCTCGAGCGGTGTCTCTACCAGCAACCTGCCGCCCTCCAGACGCAGCCCGACCTGCTGGCCACTCGACGCAAACCTGTATTGGTAGTCGTCGTTGGGCGAATAAAACAGGTGGTCGGCAAACCAGGCTTCATGGGCCACCCACAGCACGACCACGAGGATCAGCGGCAACCACCAGGCCACCAGCACACCGGTCGCGATCAACAGCAGCAGCCCGACCAGCAGCGCAATGCGTTTATTGCGCCGGTGGCGCTTGAGCAGTTGCTGTTTGCGGCTCATACGCTGAACACCGGCACCGGGTTGCACCAGCGCTCCTTGTACTCGCGGTCGGCACGCCCGAAGGAAAAACGCAGCGGTTTATCCACGGCCCGCGCCTGTTCCCAGGCGCTTTGGGTGTTGAGGAAGCTCAGCACACTGCCGGGGCTGAATGCCCGGGTTTCAGGGTCGACACCGCCATTGACGTACTCGATGCTGATCCACTCCGGCGCCTCGACGCGGTATACCAGTTGTACGGCAATCGGCGCATCGTTGAGAAACAGGACCGAGCCGATCAGGAACTCTTTGAGCAGCTCCAGCACCTCAGCCAGGCGCTCGGCGCCTGTGGCGGCAAAGCCCCAGCGGCGCTGGAACAGATCGCAGTAGATCGCCGCCAGCTCCACACTGGAAAACTCGCTCACCGCCCGCACCACGCCGCCCGCCTCTTCCAGCAGACGCAGTTCGCGGCGCTGGTTGTAGCGAAACTTCTTCGACAGGTCTTCGGGGGTACGCGCCATGGCCAACTGCTCGGCCTGGGACTTGAGGGTGCTGATGCGGCCCTCGTTCAGCGCTGACAGGTAGCGCCCGCGATGGCGCACCGGCAACTGGGCATCGGCAGTGATCGGCAGGATGATCTCGGCATTGCCCAGGTCAAACAGGCCTTTCTTGCCGCTGCGCTTGAGTACGTCCTTGGACAGGGCCAGGTCGCGCCCCCAGGTGGCAATCGCCCCTCGGAGTTCACCGTCCTGTTCCCAGCCCAGGTAACGCACCGGAATCTGCGCCAGGCCCGCCAAGCGCTCGACAACCTGCGGATGGGTTGCAACGCTGCCGCCAAACCGCTGCCAGGCCTGGGCGTAAACCTCGGCCTCGACAGGCGCCCAGCCACGCTCACGCCACGCCTGGAAGCGGTTCAGCATTTAGACCACGGCGTCATAAGGGTCCACGCCGTCCTTGACGACCAGAATGTCTTCCATGATCAGGTATTGCAGGTCGGAGCCGAAGAACATGTTCAGCGCGTCGGTCGGCGAGCAGATCATTGCTTCGCCGCGACGGTTGAGCGAGGTGTTCAGGGACACGCCGTTGCCGGTCAGCACTTCGAGCTCTTTCATCATGTCGTAGTAGCGCGGGTTGTACTCGCGCTTGAGCACCTGGGCGCGGGAGGTGCCATCTTCATGGACCACCTCCGGCACGCGGGTCTTCCACTCTTCGGCCACTTCAAAGGTGAAGGTCATGAAGGGTGCAGGGTGGTCGACCTTGATCATCTGCGGCGCGACGGTGTCGAGCATCGACGGGCAGAAAGGCCTCCAGCGCTCGCGGAACTTGATCTGATGGTTGATGCGGTCCGCCACGCCGGTGGCGCTAGGGCAACCGATGATCGAACGACCGCCGAGTGCACGCGGGCCAAACTCCATGCGGCCCTGGAACCAGGCCACCGGGTTGCCATCGACCATGATCTTGGCGATGCGCTGGGGCATGTTCTCGATCTTGCGCCAGTTCGGCTTGCTCTCGTGCTTGGCGCACGCGGCGATCACGTCTTCGTTGCTGTAGGACGGGCCGAGGTAGACGTGCTCCATCTTCTCCACCGGCACACCCCGGGCGTGGGACACGTAGGCCGCTGCGCCCACGGCAGTACCGGCATCGCCGGAGGCTGGCTGTACGAACAGCTCCTTGACGTCATCACGGGCGATGATTTTCTGGTTCAGCTTGACGTTCAGCGCGCAGCCGCCGGCGAAGGCCAGCTTGCCGGTGTCCTTGAGGATGTCGCCCAGGTAGTGATCGATCATCTGCAGGGCCAGCTTCTCGAACAGCGCCTGCATGCTGGCGGCGTAGTGGATGTACGGCTCGTCGGCGATATCGCCTTCGCGCTTGGGCCCCAGCCACTCGATCAGTTTTGGCGAGAAGTAGAAACCCTTGCCCTTCTCTTTATAACGGCGCAGGCCGATGACGTTGGCGTAGTCGGTATTGATCACCAGCTCGCCGTTCTCGAAGGAGGCCAGGCGCGAGAAATCGTACTTGCTGGCATCGCCATACGGCGCCATGCCCATGACCTTGAACTCACCGTCGAGCATTTCGAAACCGAGGAACTCGGTGATCGCGCCGTACAGGCCGCCCAGGGAGTCCGGATCGTAGAATTCCTTGATCTTGTGGATCTTGCCGTTTTCGCCGTAGCCGAAGAACGTGGTGGCGTACTCACCTTTACCGTCGATCCCGAGGATCGCGGTTTTCTCCTGGAAGCCGGAGCAGTGGTAGGCGCTGGAAGCGTGGGCCAGGTGGTGTTCAACCGGTTCGATCTTGATTTTCTTCGGATCGAAGCCCAGTTGCTCCAGGCACCAGACGATCTTGTTGCGATAGCGCTTGTAGCGACGGTTGCCCATCAGGATCGCATCAAGGGCGCGGTCCGGGGCGTACCAGTAACGCTTGGCGTAATGCCAGCGCGCCTCACCGAACAGGCTGATCGGGGCGAACGGGATCGCCACCACGTCAACGTCGGAAGGCTTGATACCGGCCTGTTCCAGGCAGAACTTCGCCGACTCGTAGGGCATGCGGTTCTTTGCATGTTTGTCGCGTACGAAGCGTTCTTCTTCGGCGGCAGCGATCAGCTTGCCGTCGATATACAAGGCTGCGGAAGGATCATGGCTAAGGGCGCCGGACAGGCCAAGAATCGTCAATGCCACAGGGGTCTAGCCTCTTTTAGTCTGCATGCAGGCGGGTTGCGCCTGAAAAAAGTGTGTTTCCCGCCTGGGCGGGAAACAGCTAAAGGGCGGGATTATAGCGTAAAAGCGAGGGGAAGCTGTTAGCGGCGAGCGTCAAGAGGGATCAGCGGAAGATCTCGATGCTGCCGTCCCGGCTTTGACGGTAAACGGTGTAGGGCAGCACCAGGGTGTCCAGCACGCCGGAGGCGACAAACTCGACCGCGACAAAGGGTAGCATGCTCCCGCCATGGTCGATCAGGCTGTTGTCCTTCAGGCTCTTGTCGGGCGCCGGCTCCCCATTGAGCGTGCAGAACCCGTAGATCACCCCGCTGTAGATGCGCGGCACGTTTTCGCAGTGACTGCGCGAGTCCTTGAGGTTCTGGCTGGTGACCGCGTCGGGTCGGAAGACCGTATTGATGGTTCCGCAGCCCGTCAACACAAGCGATAGCGTACTGCACAAGACTTTCGACCCCATCCTCATGACCCTCTCCTTATGGCCCATCCGCCATTGTTATTGCCAAGGCTGACCACGCTACCATCGCCAAGGTGGGTGACCCAAAGCAGCAACATTGATTTGCAGCGTAGGACGATTCCCAAATGATAAAAATCGCCTGAGCCACTAAACTCGCGCCCCTTTGCGCGTCTACCTCCTATGCGCGCCATGGATTCCGGCTGACTGATGAAAACCCTCGCCCACTTCACCTTGTTGTTGCCTGGCCTGTTGGCCCTGAGCGATGCCGCTCGGGCCGACGACGCCCCGCTGGTACTCGACCCCAGCGTGGTCACCGGCTCGCGCAGCGCCAGCCCGACCTTCGACCTGCCGTACTCGGTGGACGGCATCAGCCGCGAACAGATCAGCGACGGCCAATTGGGCATCAACGCCTCCGAGGCCCTGTCCCGCGTGCCTGGCCTGGTGGTGCAGAACCGCCAGAATTATGCCCAGGACCTGCAGATTTCCTCCCGAGGCTTCGGCGCCCGCTCGGCGTTCGGCGTGCGCGGCATCAAGCTGATTGCCGACGGCATCCCCGCCAGCACCCCGGACGGCCAGGGCCAGGCGGCCACCTTCAACCTCGATACCGCCGAACGCATCGAAGTGCTGCGCGGCCCTGCCGCCACCCTGTATGGCAGCAATGCCGGCGGCGTGATCCAGATGTTCTCCCGCGACGGCGAAGGCCCACCGCGCATCGGCGCCGAGACCCTGGTGGGCAGCGACGGCCTGAACAAGAACCACCTGAACGCCGAAGGCGCGACCAACGGCGCCGGTTTCGTGCTCGACGCTTCGCGCATGGACACCAACGGCTACCGCGACCACAGCAGCGCACGCCGCGACCAGACCTTCGCCAAGCTCAATGTCCAGCCGGATGACGACAGCAAGCTGGCGCTGATCTACAGCAGCCTGGAGCAGAACGGCACCCAGGACCCGCTGGGGCAGACCTGGGCAGCGTACAAGGCTGACCCACGCTCGGTGAGCGCCAACGCGCTGACGTACAACACGCGTAAAAGCATCGATCATCAGCAATTGGGGATGAATTACGAGCGGTACTTCGGCGATGCGACACTGCAGGTGAACGGATATACGGGGCGGCGGAGTGTGATTCAGTATTTGTCGATTCCAAAGGGCACACCCGCCAACGAGCGTGGCGGCGGCGTGGTGCAATTCGACCGCAAGTTCTATGGCGGCAGCGTGCGCTGGATGCAGCCTATTGAAAGCGCACCGGGCGAGCTAATGATCATCTCCGGCCTGGATTTCGATCAAAGCGAAGACAGTCGCCACGGCTACCAGAACTACAGCGGCAACACCCTCGGCGTAAAAGGCCAACTGCGCCGCGATGAAATCGACACCGCCCGCAGTCTCGACCCCTATATCCAGGCCAACTGGGCCCTCGACCGCTGGACCCTGCAAGCCGGCGTCCGGCACAGCACCATGCAGTTGGACGTTGACGACCAGTTCCTCAGCAACGGCGATTCCAGCGGCAACAAGACCTATCAGAAAAATACGCCGTCAATGAGCGTGATGTATGCGTTCACGCCTGAACTGCATGGTTATGTGAGCGCGGGCAAAGGCTTCGAAACACCAACCCAGGCCGAATTGGCCTATGCGCCGGGCAATGTGGAGGGCTTCAACTTCGGCTTGAAACCGTCAGAGAGCACCCAGTACGAAGTGGGATTAAAGGCCCAAGTGAAAAATACCAGGATCAATGCGGCCGTATTCCAGATAACTACAGAAGATGAGTTAGTGGTCGCTCAATCCAAAGACGGCCGCACCAGTTACCAAAACGCCGGCCGCACCCTGCGCCGCGGCTTCGAACTGGGCATCGAAAGCCAGCTCAGCGAGCACTGGAGCGCCAACCTCGCCTACACCCGCCTGCAAGCCACCTACGACAGTGACTTCGTCAGCGGCAACACCGCCGTCGACAAGGGCAACTACCTGCCGGGAGTCCCTCAAACCACGCTGTTCGCAGAACTGAGCTGGAAACCAAGGGACTGGGTCAGCACCGCCCTCGAAGGGATGTACCGCAGCCAGGTCTACGTCGAAGAGACCAACAGCCAACACGCCGCCCCGGCCTACAGCGTATTCAACTGGCGCGCCCGCTTTGAGCAGAAAGTCGAACACTGGACCTTCCACCAGACCCTGCGCCTGGACAACCTGCTCGACCGCCAGTACGTCGGCTCGGTGATCGTCGGCGACGGCAATAACCGCTACTACGAAGCGGCGCCTGGACGTTCGTGGTATGCAGGCGCCGGGGCGGAGTATCGGTTCTGATCAGTTGATATCTCGAGGCAACCGCTGATCAATCAATTGGTACAACGCACTGCTTTCGGGCCAGTTACGCATGAACCGCGCCCGGTCCTTGGCATACGCCGGGGCGAAGCTCGCCTCGGAGCCGTGCTGACACATGGCGTCCAGGTCGATCAGCGACCAGCGGCCCTG
Source organism: Pseudomonas sp. DR208 (assembly GCF_019823005.1). NCBI lineage: Bacteria > Pseudomonadati > Pseudomonadota > Gammaproteobacteria > Pseudomonadales > Pseudomonadaceae > Pseudomonas > Pseudomonas sp. DR208. Next base: position 756,400 of record NZ_CP081944.1, on the reverse strand, counting down.
GTCCCAGAACAGGTTGTGGCCCTTGAAATCGCCATGGCTGATGCGTTCACGGATCAGCTCGGCGAACAGGTGATCCAGCGCCTGCAGTTCGTTTTCCGGCGCGTCACCATTTTCAACGTACGGTGCGAAGCGCTCGATGATGTCCGGGCCGGGCAGGTATTCGGTGACCAGGTAAGCGCGACGGCGCAACCAGAAGAAGCGTTTTTCCAGCACCGCCAGCGGCTTGGGCGTGGCGATACCGAGGAACGCCAGGCGGTTGCCTTCGCGCCAGGAGTGCCAGGCACGGCTCGGACGCCAGAAGCGTTTGAGCCAGTGGGCGAAGCCCTTGATGTTATAGCGCTTGATCACCAGCGGCCGACCGGCCACCTCGACCTTGGCCACGCTGGCAGCGCCGCCGGTCTTGTACAAATGCCCCTGGTCCAGCAGTGCGTCAGCCTGTTCCAGCACCGGCAGCATGGCCGGTTCCTCTTCCCGCCGGATCGCGCGCAAGGCAAAGGCGCCGCGCACCACGCTGAACAGCGTGCATTCACGGCCGACCTTGCTCAGGAAGTCCTTGAGGCGCCAGGCACTGACCTTACGCACCTGTTTCTCCAGGGCTTCCAGCGGCAGGGCGTGCTCGCCGTTGCTCAGCAAGTAGTACACCAGCAGCTCTTCGGTAAACGGCTCGAGATTCTTCGGCAACTGGGCGAAAAACACCCCGAGGTTTTCCAGCACACGGTTGCGTGAGAGCGGTTTACCCGCTTCTTCGACGCGGATCCCGGCGCCATCGATCAGGTACAGTTTGCCGCCCTGGCGCAGCAGGTTGTCCAGGTGCAGGTCTTCCTGCCATAGGCCCCTGGTGTGCATCTGCGCAATGGCACCCAGCGCTTCGGCCAGCACGGCGGTTTGTTCGTCAGCCAGCGGCGGCAGGTCTTCGACGGCCTGCCAGGCAGCGGCCAGGCTTTCGGCGCCCTCGATGAACTCGAACAGCAGCCAGCCGCCCTCGCCTTCCTGCAAGCCATCGGCCAGCAGCAACGGCGTGGTCAGGCCTTGCTCGGCGAGCAGGCGCACGCCGCTGAGTTCACGCTGAAAGTGCCGCGCCGCCTTGCTGCCCACCAGTAACTTGGCCAAAACCGGACGACCGCGCCAGACCGCCGCCCCCACATAACGCTCGCCCGGCAGCACACGCAACAGGCTCAGTAGTTGCAACTGGCCCGGGCCGGCCGCATCGGCCAGTTCGAGGGTCAGTGGCAGCTCGGGGTTACGGCCGGCGGCTTTCAGCTCGGACAGACGCATCAACGGTTTTCCTTGTGACTACGGCGCGCGGTCAGTTTCTGCAGCCAGCTGGTGACCAGCGCGCTGTCCTTCGGTTGATCAAGATAGGCGGCCAACAGTTGGCGTACCTGTTCATCCGACCACTGCGGTGCACGTCGCAACAACGGCTCCAGGTCCTTGACCCGATCGCGCCAGCCGAACAGCAGCGGGCGGGTTTTCTCAAGGTCGATCAACTGCGCGGCATAGCCGTCGCCGGTGGCCTGCATAAAAATATGCTTGGGATAAAAACAGCCATGCACCTGGCCGACGCTGTGCAACCGGCGTGCAAGCTGACCGCAGGCCAGCAGGATCGCGTGGTGCTGGGCGTCGCTCAATTGAGGCCACTGCCCCAGCAGCGAATCCAGGTCATTCCAGCCGTCCAGGGCACGGGTCAGCAGCATGGCGCGATGCTCGCCGCCCACCTTGCGCTCGCCGTAGAAAGCCGCCTGCAAGGCAGGGATGCCGAGCTTGCGGTAACGACTGATATTGCGGAACTCGCGGGAGAAACTCGGCTCGCCAAAGGGACGGTGCAGGCTGCGCGTCAGGTAGTTGCTCTGACGCTTGAGATAATAACCGTGGCCGTCCAGCTCCAGACGAAACACGCTGCTCCAGCCGCCGCGACTGGTGTTGGGTTCATCCACTGCATCCAGTTGTTTGGCCCACAGGGCGTCGAACGTCGCCAAGCCGTTGCGCTCCAGCAGCGCCCGGTCTTCAGCCGCCAGGAAATCACTCATTCACGTCCCTCGAAAAACTTCACCACGTGGCGAATACGCTGTTTGTCCGCTGCACTCAGGTGTCGGCGCTGACGGTATTGCATGTAGAAACGCAGGCGCTGGGTGGCGGACAAGTGATACTTGGCCACCTTGTCCAGGCAGGCCAGGTCTTTGGTGATGCGGTACTTAAGCCAGAACCCGCGCCAGAAATCGCCGTTGGGGCAGTCGATCAGGTACAGGGTCTGCTGGTCATCGATCAACAGGTTGCGCCACTTCAAGTCGTTATGGGTAAAGCGATGATCGTGCATGGTGCGTGTGTATTCGGCGAGCTGACGGCTCACCGCGTCGACCCACTTGGGGTCGCGCAGGCGCGCATCGTTGCGCTCGGCCAATACCGAGAGGTCTTCGGTCTTCGGCAGCTCGCGGGTGATCATCGCCCCACGATCATAGGCCAGGCCCTTTCGCTCCAGCCCCCAGGCAACCACATCAGCGGTGGGAATACCCCATTTGGCGAAACGCTTGAGGTTCTGCCATTCGGACTTGACCCGCGGCTTGCCCAGGTAGCGCCGCAGCCCTTTGCCAGCACCGATGTAGCGCTTGACGTAATAGTTGACCCCGCCACGCTCCACGCGGATCACTTCCGACAGCGGATCGCGGGTCAGGCGCTCGCCTTGCAGGGCGAAGACCGCTTCGAGGTTGCCGAAATCATCCGCCAGGCTGGCGTACGCAGGTTCCAGGTTCCAACCCGCCATCAGATCGCATCCCCATAACGCAGCTTGCGCGCATAGAGCTTGTCGGCCTTGCGCTGCATCAGGCTCAGTGACGCCGATTGCTCAGCGAGGATCTGGCGCAGCGGCTGGCGGAAGTAGCCCTTGAGGAAACGCAGCTTGTCGCGACGGGTGAGGCCGATATCCAGCGCCGAGTAGTACAGCGCGGACAGGTCCTTGTCGCGCCAGCGCAGCGGCAGATGGGCACGCAGTTGAGCGCGGTGCAGGTCGATCACCGACAGCTTGATGTTGTTCGCATCGATGGGCCTGGCGGTGTCCAGCAGGAAGTGGCACAGGTAGCAGTCGCGGTGGTTTACGCCACCCCGGTGCATATCACCAACCATGCGCGCCAGCTCGGCCGTGAGGGCATGACGCAACGCGGGCGCAGGCGGTTCGGCGACCCAATTGATCGTGACGTCTTCGAGGCTGAGGGTCGGCGCCAGCTCTTCGGTGATGATGAACGAATGCTGGTCCGCCGGGTTGCTGCCCTTCTCGCCGAAAGCCACGCCGGTCATGGTCGGCACGCCGAGTGCCTGGAGTCGATGAATCGCCGCCCATTCAAGGCCTGCGCCCAGCACCGGCAGCTTGGCGGTAATCAGGTTCTTGAAGATTTCGCCCCAGCCGATGCCACGGTGGATCTTCACGAAATACGGACGGCCATCCACCACGGTGCGCAGCGTGCGGCGCGCCGCAAGCTCACGGAATACCTGGCCTTGCAGTTTCTCGACTTCGGCAAAGGCATCAAGCCCGGCCCACAATGTCTTGAACGGTTCGGCAAGAATCAACTTCATCGTTTTGGCTCCGCCAGAATCACATCCGCAGCGCGCTGCGGCATGCTGTAAAGGTCGGCCGTCTCAGCGAAGGCCAGGCCATTGCGGCTCCAGGCCGCGCGCTGTGCAGTGTCGGTGAGCATGTGCGTCAGGTACTGGTTGAGCTGCGCTTGTTCAAACGGCTCATCCAGTACCAGGCCACTGTCGGCCTCGGTAATGTAGTGGGCATACCCACATACTGCCGAGACCAGCACCGGCAACCCGGCCACCAGGGCTTCGAGCAAGACGGTGCCGGTGTTTTCGTTGTACGCCGGGTGAATCAACAGGTCGGCGCCCAGCAGGAAACGCGGGATATCGCTGCGGCCCTTGAGGAACTGCACGTTATCGCCCAAGCCCAAGGTGGCGCTTTGCAGTTGGAATACCTTGGGGTCGTCCTGGCCGATCACAAACAGGCGCGTGCGTTTTTTCAATTCAGGCGGCAACGCGGCCACGGCCTTGAGGCTGCGGTCGACGCCCTTGGTCTTGAAGCCCGAGCCGATCTGCACCAGCAGCAACTCGTCGTCGCCGAGGTTGAATTCCTTGCGGAAACCCTCACGGATTTCGGCGGCATTCGGCGGTGCGCGGCGGTCCTGGGCAATGCCCGGTGGCAGCAGGTGGAAGCGCTCCACCGGGGTGTCGTAATGCTTGATGAACAGCGGCTGCTGCACTTCGGAAATCATCAGGACTTCGGTCTTGGCGTCCTTGGCGAACACTGCGCGCTCGTACTCGGCGAAGTGCTTGTAGCGGCCGAAATAGCGGTACAGCGAGTGGCGCAGGTTTTGCGCCTTGTCTTCAAAGCAACCGTCGGCGGCGTAGTACACGTCCAGGTTGGGCATTTTGTTGAAGCCGACCAGGCGGTCAACCGGGCGCTTGGCCAGGTCTGCGGCCATCCAGGCGCTGAGCTTTTCATTGCGCCGATGGTTGAAGAACGCCTTGACCGGCGCCACCAGCACTTCGAAGCCGGGCGGGATGTCGCCTTCCCAGATCAGCGTGTACACACGAATCTGATGACCGCGCTGCTGGCACTCCAGGGCGATGCGCATGAAGTCGCGCTGCAGGCCACCGAAGGGGAAATATTTGTACAGCACAAAAGCCAGTTGCATCAGTGCAGCTCCTCAGCCAATAACAACGTGCTCAGTCGGCTTGCCACACGCTCTGGGTTCAGGCGCGTGAAGCACAGGGGCGACTCGCGCTTGAGGTCGAACCGACGCAGGTCGTCGGCCGTCGGTTGATAGGTACATTGCTTTTGCAGGCACGGCGCGCAGGGGAAGTCGCTGGCCAGATGAATCTGGCGCTTGCCGTAGGCACCGGTGAGGCCGGGGTTGGTCGGGCCGAACAGGGAGATGGTCGGCACATCCAGCGCGGCGGCCAGGTGGCCGAGACCGGTGTCCACTGCCACACAGGCGCGAGCGCCGGCCAATACACGAGCCACACCGGCCAGGTTCAGCTTGGGCAGCACCTCGGCGTTTTGCAGGCCCTGGGCCAGGCGTTCGGCACGGGCTTTTTCGGCGGCGTTACCCCAGGGCAATTTCACGTCGACGCCCAGGCGGCCCATGCGCTCGGCCAGCTCGCGCCAGTAGGCTTCGGGCCAGTGCTTGGTGTCCCAGGTGGTGCCGTGCAACAGCAGCACAAAAGGTTTTTTCGGCGGCAGGCCCAGGAGCTTTTCAGTGCTCAGGCCGTAGTCGCCCAGGCCTTTGGGCAGGTCATATCCGAGCGCCACGGCGAATAACTGGCGCAGACGCTCCACCGCGTGTTGCCCTCGCGCAACGGCGAGGCGTCGCGAATAGAAACGCGCGGCCATCGGCTCGCGGGCGGAGTTTCTGTCGAAACCCGCGACGGGCGCACGCACATAACGGGTCAGCCAGGCGCTTTTCAGCAGGCCCTGGGCGTCGATCACCAGATCGTATTTGGTCGACTGGACTTGCTGCTTGAAGCGCCGCCATTCGCCACTCTTGATGGTTTGCCAGATGTTTTTGCGCCAGCGACGGATCGCCACCGGGATCACCTTGTCGACCGCCGGGTGCCAGGTGGGAATCTCGGCAAAGCCTTCTTCCACTACCCAGTCGAATTGAATGCCGGGGATCGCCCGCGCCGCGTCGGTCAGCGCCGGCAAGGCGTGGATCACGTCGCCCAGGGATGAGGTCTTGATTACCAGTATGCGCAAACTATCGGACCTCGACCGCAGAGCCCTGCAACCGCTGCAAGGCCTCGTTCACCGGCTGTGGCAACAACTGGCGCATGCAATTGTAGTGGCCGAAACGGCAGGTACGGTCAAAACACGGGCTGCACTCCAGGCCCAGGCGCACCACTTCGACCTGATCGGCCAAGGGCGGCGTGAAGCCCGGCGAGGTGGAGCCATACACCGCCACCAGCGGGCGGTTCAGCGCAGCGGCCACGTGCATCAGGCCGGAGTCGTTGGACACCACCGAATCGGCGCAGGACAGCAGGTCGATGGCCTCGGCCAGGGACGTGTCGCCACTGAGGTTCACTGCCTCTTCACGCAGGCCGGGGATCAGGCGCTGACGAATATCTTCACCTACCGGATGGTCCTTCTTCGAACCGAACAGCCACACCTGCCAGCCTTCGCGGATCTTCGCCTCGGCCACCTTCGCGTAATGCTCCGACGGCCAGCGCTTGGACTCGCCAAACTCGGCGCCGGGGCACAAGGCCAACACCGGCCGGTCCAGGGTCAGGCCGAACTTGGCCAGGGCCGCGTCGCGGCTCAGCGGATCGATCTGCAGGCTCGGGCGCGGATACGGCTTGGGCAACTCGGCACCCGGCTCATAGGCCAGGGCCATGAAGCGTTCGATCATCAGCGGGTAGCGGGCTTTGTCCAGCGTGCGCACGTCATTGAGCAGCACGTAGCGGAACTCGCCGCGCCAGCCGGTGCGCTTGGGGATACCGGCAAAATACGGCACCAGCGCCGACTTGAGCGAGTTGGGCAGCAGGATCGCCTGGTCGTACTCACCCGCCAGGGACTTGCCGATGCGACGGCGGGTTGCCAGCTCCAGGGCACCGTGGCCGAGCGGGAAGCTCAAGGCCTTGCGCACCTCGGGCATGCGCTCAAGGATCGGCCGGCTCCACTCGGGGGCGAGCACGTCGATCTGGCAGTCCGGGTAACGCACGCGCAGGCACTGGAAGAGTGTCTGCGCCATCACCATGTCACCGACCCAACTGGGCCCAACGATCAGAATATTCATGTAGTTTCCACAAACGATGCGGGGAGGCTTATGCCTCCCCGCCGTAATAGTGTTTCAGCTCAGCCCCAGCGCCTGCCAGATTCGCATTACCTGGCGCCGTTCGTCGGCAAACTGATCCCCGGCCACTGTACCGGCCTCGTTCTGCAAGGCCTGGCGGTGCGCGGCGGATCGGTAGGCCTTATACACCTCACGCAGCAGATGGGCATCGGCGGCGGGCATCAAGCCTACCTGCTCCAGGCCTTCCAGAATGCGGATATTGTCGGTGTAGCGCAGCAACGATGGATGTTGCGCAGACCACGCCAAAGCCGCGTATTGCACCATAAATTCAATATCGACGATACCTCCGGCGTCCTGCTTGAGGTCGAACAGCACCGTGGCTTCGAAGGCATTGGCGCCGGTGCCGGCCGCCGTGCCCTTGGTGCCCAGGTTGTCACGCATCTTGGCGCGCATCTCGCTGACCTCCTGGCGCAGCTTCGCCAGGTCCCGCTCCTGCCCCAATACCTTAGCCCGTACCCGCTCGAACGCCTGGCCCACATCCTGGCTGCCCACCAGCACCCGCGCACGGATCAGGGCCTGATGCTCCCAGGTCCAGGCTTCATTTTGTTGATAGCGCTCAAACGCCCCCAGCGAACTCACCAACAAACCGGATGCGCCGGAAGGTCGCAGGCGCATGTCCACTTCATACAACTGGCCCGAGTTGGTCTGGGTGGTCAGCAGGTGGATGATGCGCTGGCCCAGGCGCGTGAAGAACTGCGCACCGTCGATAGGCTTGGCGCCATCGGTTTCCGCCTGGGGATCACCGTCGTGGATAAACACCAGGTCCAGGTCCGAACCATGCCCGAGTTCTATACCGCCGACTTTCCCATAACCGACAATGATAAACCCAGGATCGCACAGGGTGCCGTCCAACCGCTGCGGCGAGCCATGGCGCGCCACGGTCTGGCGCCAGGCCAGGGCCAGCACTTGTTCGAGGATGGCCTCGGCGAGCCAGGTCAGGTAGTCGCTGACTTTCATCAGCGGCAGGCTACCGGCGATCTCCGAGGCCGCCACGCGCAGGCGGTGGGCCAGCTTGAAGTGCCGCAGTGCTTCCATCTGTTGCTCAAGGTCATCTTCGGGGATGCGTGTAAGACGCTCGCGCAGTTCGGCGGCCAGTTCCGGCGCCAGCGGTGGCTTGAACAGGCGGCCTTCGTTGAGCAATTCGTCGAGCAACAGCGGGAAACGGGTGATCTGCTCGGCGATCCACGGGCTGGCGGCGCACAGGGTCAGCAGGCGGCGCAGGGCATCGGGGTTTTCCGTGAGCAGCACCAGATAAGCGGAACGCCGGGCGACGGCTTCCACCAGCGGCAACACGCGCTCCAGCACCAGGTCCGGGTTGGCGTGCTCGACCGCCTGGGCAAGCAGGCGCGGTATAAAAGCATCCAACCGTTCGCGCCCCAAACGCTGCATGGCACGCAGTTGCGGGCTGTTGCGAAGGCCGGCCAACGCCTTGAGCGCCTTGGCCGCGTCGGTAAAACCACCTTCGGCCAACTGACGGCAGGCCGCCTCTTCATCCTGGGATTCCTCCCAAAGCGGCAACCACTCACCGCCCACCACCAACTCGCTTTCTTCGCCCTCTTCTTCATCCGGATCGGCGATCACCTGGCGGAAGTGCCAGTCCACCCGACCGCGCCAGTACATCAGGCGCTCGTGGAAAGCGTCCCAATCGGCAAAGCCCAACATAAAGGCAATGCGCGCCTGGTCTTCGGGGCTGTCCGGAAGCATTTGTGTCTGGCGATCGGCAATCGCCTGGATCGCGTGCTCGGTGTAACGCAGGAATTCGTAGCCATTGCGCAATTCGGCAATCACCGCCGGCGGCAGGTAACCCTGGCCTTCCAGGGTGCCGAGCACCTTGAGCAGCGGGCGCTGTTGCAGGCTCAGGTCGCGGCCGCCGTGGATCAACTGGAACGCCTGGGCGATAAACTCCACTTCGCGGATGCCGCCCGAGCCCAGCTTGATGTTGTCGGCCATGCCTTTGCGCCGTACTTCCTGCTGAATCAACTGCTTCATCGTGCGCAGCGCTTCGATGGCGGAGAAGTCCAGGTAGCGGCGATAGACGAACGGCCGCAGCATGTCGAGCAGTTGTGCACCGGCCACCTGGTCGCCGGCCACGACCCGCGCCTTGATCATGGCGTAGCGTTCCCAGTCACGGCCCTGATCCTGGTAATACTGCTCCAGCGCGTTGAAGCTCAGTACCAGCGCACCGGCCGAGCCGTAGGGACGCAGGCGCATGTCGACGCGAAACACAAAGCCGTCAACGGTGATCGGGTCGAGGGCCTTGATCAGTTTCTGACCAAGGCGGATAAAGAACTCCTGGTTATCCAGGGCGCGCTTCACACCTACCGTCTCGCCACCTTCCGGGTAGGCGAAGATCAAGTCGATATCCGACGACAGGTTCAACTCCACCGCACCGAGCTTGCCCATGCCGAGGATCACCATGTGCTGCGGCTCGCCGCTGCGCCGCCCGGTGGGCGTGCCGAACTGTACGCAGTGGCGTTGGTACAGCCACTGGTAGGCCTGGTCGATGCAGGCGTCGGCCATGTCGGAAAGGTCGCGGCAGGTTTGCACCAGGTCGGCCTGGCGGGTCAGGTCGCGCCAGATGATGCGCACTTGCTGGCGCGTGCGCTGGCGACGCAGCACACGGCCGAGTTCATCTTCTGTTTCGACTTGTTGCACGGCGCCAGCAATCTGCCCGCACAGCTCGCCGGGCGCAAAACCCCGGTCCAATTCGCCCCAGGCGGCCAGTTCGAGCAACATCAAAGGGTCACGAACACTCTGTTCAATGACGAAATCACTGGCGGCGCACACGCGGGCGAAGTCGGCCCACCGTTGCGGCGTCCACGCAGAAAGTCCATGATCGTCGTCCAGCGCGGCCACTGCGTCACGAAATGACTGCTCGGCCCGCTGGGCTTTTGGCAAGAGAATGGCCGGTAGTTGGGCCAGTGTTGGAAGGCTCATGGTCTATCCTTGATCGGCGTGTAATTGGCTACGTGTTGTGAACGCAAGGACCACGCTCTATGAAGGACTGTCGAACAAAGGTTAGAAATAGCTGAAATTAATTTCATTTTGGCAGCCAACATCAAGCTTTCACCTTTTCTTGTTCGCAAAAGATCAACAATAACGATTATGCTCACCAGCCAGACCGAGCCATACGCTCAGTCTTGTGTAGTTTTACTACTCGTATATACATTCGAAAGGCTGAAATGGCCGACGATTTGTAGTAAAACTACAGGACGCCGAAGCAACCTTCGGCCATCCAAGAATTTATGTCGTCTGCCCACAAGGCCAGTCGCAAACTTCAGGCAACCGATTCTGGTAGCCTTTCCGCCCTGGAGCAAGCCATGCAAGACCTCGATCCCGTCGAAACCCAGGAATGGCTGGACGCCCTGGAATCGGTTCTCGACAAAGAAGGCGAAGACCGTGCTCACTACCTGATGACCCGTATGGGCGAACTCGCGACCCGCAGCGGCTCGCAACTGCCTTACGCCATCACTACGCCATACCGCAACACCATCCCCGTTACCCACGAAGCACGCATGCCTGGCGACCTGTTCATGGAACGCCGCATTCGCTCGCTGGTACGCTGGAACGCCATGGCGATGGTAATGCGCACGAACTTGAAAGATTCGGACCTGGGCGGTCACATCTCCAGCTTCGCTTCCAGCGCAACCCTGTATGACATCGGCTTCAACTACTTCTTCCAGGCCCCGACCGACGAACACGGCGGCGACCTGATCTACTTCCAGGGCCACACCTCGCCAGGCGTCTACGCCCGTGCGTTCATGGAAGGCCGCATCAGCGAAGAACACATGAACAACTTCCGCCAGGAAGTGGACGGTAACGGCCTGTCGTCGTACCCGCACCCTTGGCTGATGCCTGAGTTCTGGCAGTTCCCGACCGTTTCCATGGGCCTGGGCCCGATCCAGGCGATCTACCAGGCACGCTTCATGAAGTACCTGGAAGCCCGTGGCTTCATCCCTGAAGGCAAGCAGAAAGTCTGGTGCTTCCTGGGCGACGGCGAGTGCGACGAGCCGGAATCCCTGGGCGCCATCTCCCTGGCCGGCCGCGAGAAGCTGGACAACCTGATCTTCGTCATCAACTGCAACCTGCAGCGCCTCGACGGCCCGGTTCGCGGCAACGGCAAGATCATCCAGGAACTCGAAGGCGTATTCCGCGGCGCCCAGTGGAACGTGACCAAAGTCATCTGGGGCCGTTTCTGGGACCCACTGCTGGCCAAGGACGTCGACGGTATCCTGCAGCGTCGCATGGACGAAGTCATCGACGGCGAGTACCAGAACTACAAGGCCAAGGACGGCGCGTTCGTCCGCGAACACTTCTTCAACACGCCTGAACTCAAGGCGATGGTTGCCGACCTGTCCGACGACGAGATCTGGAAACTCAACCGTGGCGGCCACGACCCGTACAAGGTCTATGCGGCGTACCACGAAGCGGTCAACCACAAAGAACAACCGACTGTCATCCTGGCCAAGACCATCAAAGGTTATGGCACCGGTGCCGGCGAAGCGAAGAACACCGCGCACAACACCAAGAAAGTCGATGTCGACAGCCTGAAGTTGTTCCGCGACCGCTTCGACATCCCGGTCAAGGACGAAGAACTGGAAAACCTGCCGTTCTTCAAGCCGGAGCCGAACAGCGCCGAAGCCCGCTACCTGGCCGAGCGCCGCGCCGCACTGGGTGGTTTCGTGCCACAGCGTCGCGCCAACAGCTTCAGCGTACCGACGCCGGACCTGAGCACCCTCAAGGCTATCCTTGACGGCTCGGGCGACCGTGAAATCTCCACCACCATGGCCTTCGTGCGGATCCTCGCGCAGCTGGTCAAGGACAAGGACATCGGCCCGCGCATCGTCCCGATAATTCCGGACGAAGCCCGTACCTTCGGTATGGAAGGCATGTTCCGTCAGTTGGGCATCTACTCCTCCGTCGGCCAGCTCTACGAGCCAGTCGATAAAGACCAGGTGATGTTCTACAAGGAAGACAAGAAGGGCCAGATCCTCGAAGAAGGCATCAACGAAGCGGGCGCAATGAGCTCCTTCATCGCTGCCGGTACTTCGTACTCCAGCCACAACCAGCCGATGCTGCCGTTCTACATCTTCTATTCGATGTTCGGCTTCCAGCGTATCGGCGACCTGGCCTGGGCAGCAGGCGACAGCCGTACCCGTGGTTTCCTGATCGGCGGCACCGCCGGTCGTACCACGCTGAACGGCGAAGGCCTGCAACACGAAGACGGTCACAGCCACATCCTGGCTGCCACCATCCCGAACTGCCGCACCTTTGATCCAACCTACGGCTACGAGCTGGCGGTGATCATCCAGGACGGCATGAAGAAGATGACCGAAGAGCAGCAGGACGTTTTCTACTACATCACCGTGATGAACGAGTCCTACCAGCAGCCAGCCATGCCGGCCGGCGTGGAAGAAGGCATCATCAAGGGCATGTACCTGCTCGAAGAAGACACCAAGGAAGCAGCGCACCACGTACAACTGATGGGCTCCGGCACCATCCTGCGCGAAGTGCGTGAAGCGGCCAAGATCCTGCGTGACGAGTTCAACGTCGGCGCCGACGTATGGAGCGTGACCAGCTTCAACGAACTGCGTCGCGATGGCCTGGCCGTAGAGCGTCACAACCGCCTGCACCCTGGCCAGAAGCCACAGCGCACCTTCGTTGAAGAGTGCCTGACCGGCCGTAAAGGCCCGGTGATCGCTTCGACCGACTACATGAAACTGTTTGCTGAACAAATTCGCCAGTGGGTCCCGTCCAAGGAATTCAAAGTCCTGGGCACCGACGGTTTCGGCCGCAGTGACAGCCGCAAGAAGCTGCGTCACTTCTTCGAAGTTGACCGTCACTTCGTGGTGTTGGCAGCCCTGGAAGCCTTGGCTGACCGTGGTGAGATCGAACCGAAGGTGGTGGCTGACGCTATCGTCAAGTTCGGGATCAACCCGGAAAAACGCAACCCACTGGACTGCTGAGGAGACTTTTTGTGAGCGAACTCATTCGCGTACCTGACATCGGCAGCGGTGAAGGTGAAGTAATCGAGCTGTTTGTGAAGGTCGGCGACACCGTCGAAGCCGACCAGAGCATCCTGACCCTGGAATCGGACAAGGCGAGCATGGAAATCCCTGCTCCCAAGGCCGGCGTGGTCAAGAGCCTGAAAGTGAAGCTGGGCGACCGCCTGAAAGAAGGCGACGAACTGCTGGAGCTGGAAATCGAAGGTGCCGCTGATGCGGCCCCTGCGCCGGCGGCCCCTGCTGCCGCCGCTGCACCTGCGCCTGCTGCTGAAAAACCTGCCGAAGCGCCTGCCGCTGCGGCTGCCGCACCTGCCGCCGCCACTGTCCAGGACATTCACGTCCCGGACATCGGTTCGTCGGGCAAGGCCAAGATCATCGAGCTGCTGGTCAAGGTCGGCGACACCGTCGAAGCCGACCAGTCGCTGATCACCCTGGAGTCCGACAAAGCCTCCATGGAAATCCCTTCGCCGGCTGCCGGCGTGGTGGAAAGCATTGCGGTCAAGCTGGAAGACGAAGTCGGCACCGGTGACTTCATCCTCAAGCTGAAAGTACAAGGCGCTGCGCCTGCCGCCGCCCCGGCCGCTGCTCCAGCCGCCAAGGCTGAAGCCGCACCGGCTGCCGCTGCACCTGCACCTGCACCTGCTGCAAAAGTCGAGGCCGCTCCGGCCGCTGCTGCTGCCGCACCTGCGCCAAGCGGTGCCAAGGTTCACGCCGGCCCCGCCGTGCGTCAACTGGCCCGTGAGTTCGGCGTTGAGCTGAGCGCTGTGGCGGCCACTGGCCCTCACGGTCGCGTGTTGAAGGAAGACGTGCAGGTTTACGTCAAGGCCATGATGCAGAAAGCCAAGGAAGCGCCAGCTGCTGGTGGCGCTACCGGTGGTTCGGGCATTCCGCCGATCCGCACCGTGGACTTCAGCCGCTTCGGCGAAGTAGAAGAAGTGCCGATGACCCGCCTGATGCAAATCGGCGCGGCCGGCCTGCACGCCAGCTGGCTGAACATCCCGCACGTGACGCAGTTCGACCAGGCCGACATCACCGACCTGGAAGCTTTCCGCGTTGCGCAGAAAGCCGTGGCCGAAAAAGCCGGCGTGAAACTGACCGTGCTGCCGCTGCTGCTCAAGGCCTGTGCCTACCTGCTCAGGGAGCTGCCGGACTTCAACAGTTCGCTGGCGCCAAGCGGCAAGGCGATCATCCGCAAGAAGTACGTGCACATCGGTTTCGCGGTGGACACCCCGGATGGCCTGCTGGTACCGGTGATCAAGAACGTCGACCAGAAGAGCCTGCTGCAACTCGCAGCCGAAGCCGCCGCGCTGGCTGCCAAGGCCCGCGACAAGAAGCTCACCCCGGACGACATGCAGGGCGCATGCTTCACCATCTCCAGCCTCGGTCACATTGGCGGTACTGGCTTTACGCCAATCGTCAACGCGCCGGAAGTGGCGATCCTGGGTGTGTCCAAGGCGACTATCCAGCCGGTCTGGGACGGTAAAGCGTTCCAGCCGAAGCTGATGCTGCCGCTGTCGCTGTCCTACGATCACCGTGTGATCAACGGCGCCGCCGCTGCGCGCTTCACCCAGCGTCTGGGCCAAGTGCTGAACGATATCCGCACGATCTTGCTGTAAACCGTCACGGCCTCCTCTTCACTGAGGAGGCCTGGCTGTATCGATTTTCGAGCGCCACGCTCGTACCTCAACCCCGCCACTTGGCGGGGCTTTTTTTGCCGGCTTTCAGGCAGGAAACTGGACATACAAGACAGGTTTGTACACCTTCCATCACCTCGATTGCAGAAATCCCTTCCGCAGCCGATAACCCCGTTATAGCACTTAGCCTTCATCCTCTCTTGTCAGCCCGCGCCGCATGATGCAACCTTGCCGCAGGCAACAGAAAAGAGGGCGTGAGCCCGGCGCCGTGCGCGTTATTTCAAGTGAGTCTCCCCCATGAAAAGCCAGCCCGATGTCGCCCGAATGGCGGCCGAGGTAGTGACGCAGTTACCGGTGCCTTCGCGCCTCGGTATGCTGCGTTTCGAGCGGCTTAATGAGGCAAGCTGGGCCCTGCTTTACCTCGACCCCAATTGCGAGCGCCAATTCGGCCTGCCGGCGGTCGAGCTGTGCGCGCTGATCGGCACCCCGTACGCCAGCCTGATGGAGCCTCAGGCGCGCTATCAACTGCATGACATCATCCAGCAGCAACTGAACCAGAGCCCGCACTACCTGGTGCGCTATACCCTGCACACCAGCGACGGCCCGCTGAGCCTGCTGGAAATGGGCGAAGCCTACAAACAACACAATCGCCACCTGCTGCGCGGCTACCTGATGGTGGTCGACGGCCTGTTCAGTGAAATCCCCACTGCCGTGCCCACGGCAGACCTGGAGAACCAGAACAGCCGCCTGCAGATCGCCCTGGAACTCAACCAGCGGGCCCAGCAGGAACAGTTGCAGCACCTTGAGCGGGTGCGCGCCCAACAGGAGTTGATCCTGCTGCTGGCCCGCCAGCGCTACACCACTAACAATTCGCTGCAGGAAGCCGCCGAGCTGATCACCCGCAGCGCCTGCGATATCTACCAGATCGACTGCGCCAGCATCTGGAACCTTGAAGGCCAGCGCCTGGTGCCGATCTCCGCCTACCACCGCGCAGACGGGCAGCATCACTTGCCCGAGCCTATCGACGCCAGCTGCTTCCCGGACTACCTGGAAGCCTTGCACTCCAGCCGGGCCATCGACGCCACCAACGCACTGCGCGACCCGCGCACCCGAGAAATGGCCGACAGCCTGCGCGACAAAGACATCCACGCGATGCTTGACGCGAGCATTCGCGTCGATGGCCATGTGGTGGGCGTGCTGTGCCTGGAGCAAAGCGGCAGCACCCGCGCCTGGCAGGCCGATGAAATCGCCTTTGCCGGCGAGCTGGCCGACCAGTTCGCCCAGGTGATCAACAACCACAATCGCCGCACCGCCACCAGCGCCCTGCACCTGTTCCAGCGTGCCGTGGAACAAAGCGCCAACGCCTTTCTGCTGGTCAACTGCGATGGTGTCGTGGAGTACGTCAACCCAAGCTTTACTGCAATCACCCAGTACAGCGCCGAAGAGGTTCACGGCCACCGCCTGGCCCAATTGCCGGCGCTGGAGAACCTCAGCGAATTGCTGTTCGACGCCCCCTCGAGCCTGGCCAAAAGCAACAGCTGGCAGGGCGAATTCAAGAGCCGGCGCAAGAACCTGGAGCCCTACTGGGGCCAGCTGTCGATTTCCAAGGTGTATGGCGACAACCGTGAGCTGACGCACTACATCGGCATCTACGAAGACATTACCCAGACCAAGCTGGCCCAGCAGCGTATCGAGCGCCTGGCCTACACGGACAACCTGACCAACCTGGGCAATCGCCCGGCGTTCATCCGCAACCTCGATGAACGCTTCGCCCGTGACAGCGACAGCCCGATCAGCCTGCTGCTGGTGGACATCGACAACTTCAAGCGCATCAACGACAGCCTAGGCCACCAGACCGGTGACAAGCTGCTGATCAGCCTGGCCCGGCGCCTGCGCAACAGCCTGAGCACCGGTGGCAGCCTGGCGCGCTTTGCCAGCAACGAGTTTGCGGTGCTGCTCGACGACACCGACCTGGAAAGTGGCCAGTTGGTGGCCAGCCAATTGCTCGCGACCCTCGACAAGCCGATGTTCGTCGACAACCAGTTGATCAGCGTCACCGGCTCCGTGGGCCTGGCCTGCGCGCCACTGCATGGCCGCGACCCGCAGACCCTGATGCGTAACGCCGGCCTCGCCCTGCACAAGGCCAAGGCCAACGGCAAACATCAGGTGCAGATCTTTACCGAAGCGCTGAATGCCGAGGCCAGCTACAAGCTGTTCGTCGAGAACAACCTGCGCCGCGCCCTCACCCAGAACGAGCTGGACGTGTTCTACCAGCCCAAGCTGTGCCTGCGCAGTGGCCGTCTGCTGGGCATGGAAGCGCTATTGCGCTGGAACCATCCGGAAAAAGGCATGATCCGCCCTGACCAATTCATCAGCGTGGCTGAAGAAACCGGCCTGATTATCCCCATCGGCAAATGGATCGCGCGCCAGGCCTGTCGCATGAGCCGTCAGTTGACCGCCGCTGGCATGGGCAACTTGCAGGTGGCGATCAACCTGTCACCCAAGCAGTTTTCCGATCCGGACCTTGTGGCCTCGATCGCCACGATCCTCAAGGAAGAAAAACTGCCGGCCAACCTGCTGGAGCTGGAACTGACCGAAGGCCTGCTACTGGAAGCCACCGAAGACACGCGCCTGCAGCTTGATCAATTGAAGAGCTTCGGCCTGACCCTGGCCATGGACGACTTCGGCACCGGTTACTCGTCGTTGAGTTACTTGAAAAAATTCCCCATCGACATCATCAAGATCGACCGCAGCTTCATCCACGAAATCCCGGACAACCAGGACGACATGGAAATCACCTCGGCGGTGATCGCCATGGCCCACAACCTCAAGCTAAAGGTGGTGGCCGAGGGCATCGAAACCGCCGAGCAACTGGCGTTTCTGCGCCGGCACCGTTGCGATGTGGGCCAGGGCTACCTGTTCGACCGGCCGATCCCCGGCGCCGAGCTGCTGGCGATGCTGAAACGCTACCCGCGCGGCCCTATCGCCTGACAGCGCTGTAACACTCGGGCACACTGGCGGTCTCAATCTTTATTGCTAACTCAACCTGACGAGAGGACTGATCATGGTCTTGCGCTCGGAAATTCTGGTGAACAAAAACGTGCTGCCCACTCAAGAACAAGCTCTGCCTGGCCGTGAAACCCCGATGGCATTGCCGGAGACGCACTTCGTCAATGGCAACCCGCTGCTCGGACCGTTCCTCGATGACGTCGGCTTTGCAATCTTCGGCCTGGGCTGCTTCTGGGGTGCCGAGCGTCGGTTCTGGCAGCGCGATGGCGTGGTCAGCACTGTGGTCGGTTACGCCGGTGGCTACACGCCCAACCCGACCTATGAAGAAGTCTGCTCGGGCCTGACCGGCCACAGCGAAGTGGTGCTGGTGGTGTATGACCAGGCCAAAGTGAAATACGAAGACTTGTTGAAAATGTTCTGGGAACTGCACAACCCCACCCAGGGCATGCGCCAGGGCAATGACATCGGCAGCCAGTACCGCTCAGTGATTTATGCCACCACGCCGGAACAACTGGCGGCGGCGCAGGCCAGCGCCAAGGCGTATCAAGCCGAACTGACCAAGGCCGGCCTGGGTGCGATTACCACCGAAATCGAAGAGGCACCGACGGTGTACTTCGCCGAGGCGTATCACCAGCAGTACCTGGCGAAGAATCCGCAGGGCTATTGCGGGATTGGTGGCACCGGTGTGACCTGCCCGATCTAAAGCCGACACGGGTAAAATGTGGGAGGGGGCTTGCCCTAATGCCAGTCAGTTAAGGAGGAACACTGTAACTGTGGCGAGCGGGCTCGCCCCGCGTTGGGCTGCGCAGCAGCCCCAATAAGAGCACTGCAGTGTGCCAGACAGCTCCGGGGCTATGTTTTGGGGCTGCTTCGCAGCCCAACGCGGGGCAAGCCCGCTCGCCACAGGTGACTGGTTGCCCGTTCTGTCCCTTAACTGACCGGCATTGGGGCTTGCCCCCTGCCATATTGTTTCTAACCAGGCGTGGTTACTCAGCGATGAGCCAATCCATCTGCCATCCGCCCTGGGTCTGCCCAAGCTTCCTGGACAGCCACGGCAGCAGCTCACGCAGCTCCTCTTCCAGCCCCCACGGCGGGTTGGCGATGGCCAGGCCCGAGCCAGTCAGGGTGTTGGGGGTGTCCAACGGATGCACCAGTAACTCCACTCGCAGCAACTTCGGCGCGCCGGTGCCGGCCAGGTCCTGGTAGAAACGACGCAACATGCGCTGGTCCTTCACCGGGTACCAGATGGCCGCGACGGTCTGGCGCATGCGGCCCACGGCTTCCTTGAGGGAGGCGGCGCAGCGTTGCATCTCGTCGAGCTTTTCGAACGGCGGGTCGATCAGCATCAGCGCGCGCTTTTCCGGCACCGGCAACAGCGCACGCGGTACGTGCCAACCTTCGCCCAGGTGCACTTTGACGCGGCGGTCGCCCTTCATGTTGTCCTTGAGCAACACGCCGTCTTCCGGGTGTTTCTCATTGAGCAGCACGCGGTCCTGAGGGCGCGTCAGGCGCCGCGCCAGCTCGGGCGAACCAGGGTAGTAGCGCAACTCGCCATCCGGGTTCATCTCATGCAGCACGCGCATGTAATCGGCGGTCAACGGCGGCAGGTCGCTTGCACCCCACAGGCGGGCGATGCCTTCCAGGTATTCACCGGTGCGGTTGGCCTGGTCGCCCTGCAGGTCGTACAGACCGATCCCAGCATGGGTGTCGAGGTAGGCGAACGGCTGCTCCTTGCGCGACATCAGGGCAATGAGGCGGGTCAAGGTCAGGTGTTTGAAGACATCGGCGTGGTTGCCGGCGTGAAAGGCGTGACGATAATTCATGGTTGCTCCTGCGCAGGGGGCGAAGTTTACCTTTTACGCAAGCGTTGGTGCAGGGCAACGTGCCGGGCGGTGCTTATATCGAAAAGACAGGCTTTCACCTGAAAAAAGTCTAAATATCAATGATGACTCGGACTTATTGTGGCGATCCATACTCCAGGGAGGTCCATCACCCTCATGAAAGACGCCACCATCGCACTGCACCACGGCTTCAAGTCGGACCCGACCACCAAGGCTGTTGCTGTGCCGATCTACCAGAATGTTGCCTTCGAATTCGACAACGCCCAGCACGGCGCCGACCTGTTCAACCTGGACGTGCCCGGCAATATCTACACGCGGATCATGAACCCCACCAACGACGTGCTGGAGCAACGCATCGCCGCGCTCGAAGGCGGTATCGCAGGCCTGGCGGTGTCGGCCGGCAGCGCGGCGATCCACTACGCGATCCAGACGCTCACCCGCGCCGGGGACAATATCGTCACCACCCCGCAACTCTACGGCGGCACCTACACCTTGTTCGCGCACTTGCTGCCCAGCTTCGGCGTCGATGTTCGCTTTGCCCGGGATGACTGCGCCGAAGCCATCGCCGAGCTGATCGACGACAACACCAAGCTGGTGTACTGCGAAAGCATCGGCAACCCGGCGGGAAACATCGTCGACCTGGAAGCCCTGGCCAACGTCGCACACGCGCGCGGCGTGCCGCTGGTGGTGGATAACACCGTGGCCACACCGATCCTGTGCAAACCCATCCGGTTCGGCGCCGATATCGTGGTGCACTCGGTGACCAAGTACATCGGCGGCCACGGCAACTCCCTGGGCGGCGTGATCGTCGACAGCGGCAACTTCCCCTGGACCGACTACCCGCAGAAATTCCCCGGGCTCAACAACCCCGAGCCCGCCTATCACGGCGTGGTCTACACCGAGAAATTCGGCCCGGCCGCCTTCATCGCTCGCGCCCGCACCGTTCCACTGCGCAACACCGGCGCGGCACTGGCCCCGATGAACGCCTTCCTGCTGCTGCAAGGCCTGGAAACCCTGGCCCTGCGCATGGAGCGCCATACTGAAAACGCCCTGAAGGTCGCACAGTTCCTGCAAGGCCATGCCGAGGTAGAGTGGGTCAGCTACGCAGGCCTGCCGGACCACCCGCACCACGAACTGGCGCGGAAGTACTTGCAAGGCAAACCGTCAGCAATCCTTTCATTTGGCTTGAAGGGCGGCTATGAGGCCGGCGTGCGCTTCTATGACGCACTGCGCATCTTCAAGCGCCTGGTGAACATCGGCGATGCCAAATCCCTGGCCTGCCACCCGGCCTCCACCACCCACCGGCAGATGAACGAGCAAGAACAGGCCAAGGCCGGCGTGAAGCCGGAGATGATTCGCCTGTCGGTGGGCATCGAGGCCATTGAAGACCTGATCGAGGATTTGCAGCAGGCGCTGGGCTCAACTCAGCTCTGAGGCCAGGTAATCAGCCAGCGCTTCATGGCTGATACCCGATTGACGCGCAAAGTAGGCGACCTTGTGCTGCAAGGTCGCCGGCGCAAAAGCGGTGTAGAGGTCGGGTCGCTGCTCTTCGAGCCACTGCAACAGGTTACCGACCAGGGTTTGCGGCGATTGCTCCGCCAAGTGCTCCAGCAAAGGTACCGGCACTCGCCACCATGGGCTGGCTTTGGCGGCAGTGACCGGGCCAGTCGCAACAGTCAGCGATTGGCCATTAATGAGGTATCGCGGGAACACCGGCAACAGCTCTTCACCGCAGCGCTGAATGATCGGCAGAAACTGCGCGCCATCCCAAAAGCGCAAAAATACCTCTTGCCCATCGGCCAGGTACACCTTGGTCAGGCTTTGCAGGTGTGCGACCACCACGTCCAACGGGCAGGACGATACGGCCAGCCACCCCCAATCCGTGGTGTCTGTGGCGGCAGCCCACTCCAGGAACGCGCTACCTGGATCGACGATGCCTACATAGGGCATCACCTCCTCCCAGGTCGCATAGGCCGTACTGGCCCAAACGGGATGCAAAGGCGCTCCGCCGGCCAGCGTTCGCCACGCATTCAAGGGCTGGACGTCGCTGGCAGCGCCGAGTACTGCGAAGATCTTTTCACCAGCAAGCAAGGGTTGAAGCATCGACGTAGAGTCCTTCTGGGTGGAGGTCAGGTGAGATTGCACTGGCCGTTCCTGCATCGTTCGCACTCTTCGCAAAACGGTGCACTGCGTTTCAGGCTGGCGACCTGCACACGGGACAGCGGAGCCGGGATCACTGCCAACAATTTTTCCTTCACCCCCGGCATCAACGGCGCCGCTACTGCAGCGGGCGCCCCGCCAGGCTGGATCGGCACGCTGCTGAAAATGCCACCGGCAGACAGGGTGATCGACTGCCCACCCGCCTGAATCGTGACGGTCGCGCCTGCGTCGATGACGATGCTTTGTCCTGCGCCTATCTGGATGGTCTGCCCGGCCCGGACCTGGTGCGAACCGCCCACCACCAGATGGTCGTCCTGCTTGAGGTCGGTCAGGCGGTTGCCATGATTTATCCGCTGTTCCTCGCCCTGCACTTCATGGTGCGATTCGCCGTCCACCGTCACCCGATGGTCATGCAGCACATGTTGCGTCCAATCCCGCTGGGCACGCAGATAGATTTCCTCGGCCCCCTTACGATCCTCGATGCGTAGCTCGTTGTAGCCACCACCCCCAGGGCTGCTCTGGCTGCGCAAGATGCTTCGGGTCTTGTCCGCCGGCAAATCAAGGGGCACCTGTGTTGCCGCATTAGGCAGGCAACCCATCACCAATGGCATATCCGGGTCGCCATTGACGAAGCCCACCAGAACTTCCATGCCGACCCGCGGAATCAACACCGAACCATAACGATCATGAGCCCAACCGCTGGCAACCCTCAGCCAGCAGCTGGACTGATCGTTGTGTTCACCGTTGCGGTCCCAGGCAAACTGCACCTTGACCCGGCCGTACTCGTCACAATGGATTTCACTGTCGGCTGGCCCCGTTACCACTGCGTTCTGGTAACCCGATATGGGCGGCCGCGACATCAGGAGCGGTGTTCGAAACAGCACGTCCCAGGGCGTTACGACAAATTCATTGCTGTAGCCTTGGGAGGATTCATCGCCGTACCCTTCAGGGGCAGATTCCTCAAGCACCTGAGGCTGCCGCCCTGTATGGTGCAACTGAGTGACCAGCCACAAATCATTCCACTCCTGGCGAGGGTGCCCAGCCATCTTCAGGAACTGTCCGGTGACCAACGCCGGCTGGTCGCTATGGCCGCTGGCCTGGCAGTAATCGCTGCGATGACGCTCCAACATGCGTTGCGCCAGGTACTTGCCGCGCTCACGATCCACGAAGTGCCCTGGGTAACGCTGTTCGTTCAGAGTCGGTTGCTGCTTGCTGGAGACTGCGCTTTCCAACGTCAGGTTCGGCTTTTTGAAGTCGTAGTCCCGCAGATTCACCTCACTGGTGCGGGTCTTCAGCCGCAGAATAAAGCGCTTGATCGCAGGCCCATCGGCCACCATCCCGGAGCCGGGTGAATACGGCGTGACGTGATCCGGCTGCGAGAACACACTCTGATCGTCGCCAAACACCAACAGGTGGCGCTCGGGGCTGTGCTGGAAGTGATAGTGAATGCCCCATTCGACACACAAGCGTTGAATGAACTCCAGATCGGTTTCGCCGAACTGAACACAATACTCACACTCGGGGTACTTGCCGCTCAGATGAAACGCGAAGGCATCAGCCTTGATTGCCTGGGCTTCCAATACCTGCGCAATGATCTGGGGCACTGTTTGTTTCTGGAAGATCCGCTGATGCGTGCTGTGCTCCAGATAAGCCAGCTGCGGCACCAGAGTGATCTGATAGCGCGTAAGACGCCTGCCCGAATCGCCTTGTGCGACCCGATACACCAGGCCATGAATGCCATGGCCATTGGCATCAAACCCCAGGAACGCCTGGCTGTGCAGCAGGCTCTCAAGGTCCAGGTCGGGTTGCTCGCTGACCAACTCCAGGTCAAAGCGAAAAGGCAGGCTGATGAACTCAGTCCCCATGAACCCGTGGACCTTGAACTCACTGGGCTCCCCATTGAGGGACAGGGTAAAGGCACTCTGATTGGCAGGAGCTAACATCCGGTGTTTCTCTGCAAGGGGTAAGGGGCCGATTCTGCATCACGGCTGCCCTCTGCCGAGCACGCGCCAGACAAATCAGTAAAACCCTACAAAAACGCGTACGAATTCTCTCTGGGTCGGCGTAAAGCACACGCAAAAAAAGGCCCGCTATCCATAGGAAGCGGGCCTCTCTTTCAACTCATCAGGCGCTTAAGGCCCGGCGAATTACTTGTTGAGGTTGTAGTCTTTTTCCGCCGCATCAAAACGCTCGACCATACCTGCAGTCGGTGCGCCCATCTTGCTCACGACGTAGATCGCGAGGCTGGCGAAGATGAAACCTGGGATGATTTCGTACAGGCCCAGCAGCTCAAAGTGTTTCCACACGATCACGGTGATCGCGCCGACCAGGATACCGGCCAGTGCGCCGTTGCGGGTCATGCCTTTCCAGATCACCGAGATCAGCACCACAGGACCGAACGCGGCGCCGAAACCGGCCCAGGCGTAGCTCACCAGGCCCAGTACGCGGTTGTTCGGGTTGGCGGCCAGGCCGATAGCGACCAGGGCCACCAGCAGCACCATGGCACGACCGACCCACACCAGCTCAACCTGGGAGGCGGTCTTGCGCAGGAAGGTTTTGTAGAAGTCTTCGGTCAGGGCGCTGGAGCACACCAGCAATTGGCAGCTCAGGGTACTCATCACGGCAGCCAGGATGGCCGACAGCAACACGCCGGCAATCCATGGGTTGAACAGCAGCTTGGCCAGCTCAATGAATACACGTTCGTGGTTTTCAGTCACAGGACCGGCCACTTCCGGATGGGCCGAGAAGTAGGCAATACCGAAGAAGCCCACCGCCACGGTGCCGCCCAGGCACAGGATCATCCAGGTCATGGAGATACGACGCGCCTTGGCAATCGACTTCACCGAATCCGCCGCCATGAAGCGCGCCAGGATATGCGGCTGGCCGAAGTAACCCAGGCCCCAGCCCATCAGTGAAATGATGCCGATGAAGGTGGTGTTTTTCAGCATGTTGAAGTTGTCAGGGTTCTTGGCTTCGATGGCCAGGAAAGTGGTGTCGACGCCACCAGTGGCCAGCAGCACGATGATCGGCGTGAGGATCAGCGCGAAAATCATCAGGGTGGCCTGTACGGTGTCAGTCCAGCTCACGGCCAGGAAACCACCGACGAAGGTGTAGGCAATGGTCGCTGCGGCACCGGCCCAAAGGGCGGTCTCGTAGGACATGCCGAAAGTGCTTTCGAACAAGCGGGCACCGGCCACGATGCCGGAAGCGCAGTAAATGGTGAAGAACACCAGGATCACCACGGCGGAGATGATCCGCAGCAGGCCGCTTTTATCTTCGAAACGGCTGGAGAAGTAATCCGGCAGGGTCAGGGCGTCACCGTTGTGCTCGGTCTGGACCCGCAGGCGACCGGCGACGAACAGCCAGTTGAGGTAGGCACCGACGATCAGGCCGATGGCGATCCAGCTTTCCGACAGGCCGGACATGTAGATCGCGCCCGGCAGGCCCATCAACAACCAGCCGCTCATGTCGGAAGCACCGGCCGACAAGGCTGTCACCACGCTACCGAGGCTGCGACCGCCCAGGATGTAGTCGGAAAGGTTGTTGGTGGAGCGATAGGCCATGAAGCCGATCAGCACCATTGCTGCGATGTAGATCACGAACGTGATCAGAGTTGGATTACTAACGCTCATAAGAGTGACGCCCTGGCTTTGTTTTTATGTAGCGGCGGTCTGTCAGACGACCACCCACTGGAAGTAGGTAGACGTAGCTGCGTGCCGCGCATTTATGACTGACGTTTCCCCAGGAAAGCCGCCAGCCGATGAACCAAACCTCAGAGGTGGTTGCACCTTGGGCGCGAATGCTATTCAACAAAGCAAATAAGGTGCAACCAGTTTCGCGAGAATAAGTTGCACCTTGATGTTAAATGCGCAAAACACCTCGTTTTTGCTCCTTTTTGGAGCAAGAACAGCCGATCTCAGAAGCAAACGCACCAAGGCGAAGCGGATTCCGTCGAAGGCCGGTTTTTTTCCCGATCACGATCGAAAAAATCATGAAGAAAATGGGTTGCACCCGGTTGCACCTCAGCATGCGCAAAGCTAATCTTGCCGCCAGCTGATGCCACTCGGTAGTGGCACCCATGAGGATAAGAAAATGGCTACGACCACCCTTGGGGTCAAACTTGACGACCCGACCCGCGAGCGCCTCAAGGCCGCCGCGACCTCCATTGATCGCACGCCTCACTGGCTGATCAAGCAGGCGATTTTCAATTACCTGGAGAAACTGGAGGGTGGTGCAACCCTGACCGAACTCAATGGTTTGAGCAGCAAGGACGCCGACGACGCGGGCGAGGTCCAGACCGACCACGCCCACCAGTGCTTCCTCGAATTCGCCGAAAGCATCCTGCCGCAATCCGTGCTGCGTGCGTCGATCACTGCCGCTTACCGTCGCCCCGAGCCGGAAGTGGTGCCGATGCTGATCGAACAGGCCCGCCTGCCGGCGCCGATGGCCGAAGCCACCAACAAGCTCGCCGCCTCGATTGCCGAAAAACTGCGTAACCAGAAGAGCGCCGGCGGCCGTGCCGGGATTGTCCAGGGCCTGCTGCAAGAGTTTTCCCTGTCGTCCCAGGAAGGCGTTGCCCTGATGTGCCTGGCCGAAGCGCTGCTGCGCATCCCGGACAAGGGCACCCGCGACGCGCTGATCCGCGACAAGATCAGCACCGGCAACTGGCAGCCGCACTTGGGCAACAGCCCGTCGCTGTTCGTCAACGCCGCCACCTGGGGCCTGCTGCTGACCGGCAAACTGGTCGCCACCCACAATGAAGCCGGCCTCACCTCGTCCCTGAGCCGCATCATCGGCAAGAGCGGCGAGCCGATGATCCGCAAGGGCGTCGACATGGCCATGCGCCTGATGGGCGAACAGTTCGTCACCGGCGAAACCATCGCCGAAGCCCTGGCCAATGCGAGTAAGTTCGAAGCCAAAGGCTTCCGCTATTCCTACGACATGCTCGGTGAAGCCGCGCTCACCGAACACGATGCCCAGAAGTACCTGGCCTCGTACGAACAAGCCATCCACTCCATCGGCAAAGCCTCCCACGGCCGTGGGATTTATGAAGGCCCGGGCATTTCCATCAAGCTGTCGGCGCTGCACCCGCGCTACAGCCGTGCGCAGTATGAGCGCGTGATGGATGAGCTGTACCCGCGCCTGCTGTCCCTGACCCTGCTGGCCAAGCAATACGACATCGGTTTGAACATCGACGCCGAAGAAGCCGACCGCCTGGAGCTGTCCCTGGACCTGCTCGAACGCCTGTGCTTCGAGCCTCAACTGACTGGCTGGAACGGCATCGGTTTCGTGATCCAGGCCTACCAGAAGCGTTGCCCGTATGTGATCGACTACGTCATCGACCTGGCGCGCCGCAGCCGCCACCGCCTGATGATCCGCCTGGTAAAAGGCGCGTACTGGGACAGCGAAATCAAGCGCGCCCAGGTCGAAGGCCTGGAAGGCTACCCGGTGTACACCCGCAAGGTGTACACCGACGTGTCCTACATCGCCTGCGCACGCAAACTGCTGTCGGTACCGGAAGTCATCTACCCGCAGTTCGCCACGCACAACGCCCACACGCTTTCGGCCATCTACCATATCGCCGGTCAGAACTATTACCCCGGCCAGTACGAGTTCCAGTGCCTGCACGGCATGGGTGAGCCACTGTACGAGCAGGTTGTAGGCAAGGTTGCCGATGGCAAGCTGAACCGTCCGTGCCGCGTGTATGCACCGGTCGGCACCCACGAAACGCTGCTGGCCTACCTGGTCCGTCGCCTGCTGGAAAACGGCGCGAACACTTCGTTCGTCAACCGTATTGCCGACCAATCCATCTCGATCCAGGAGCTGGTGGCCGATCCGGTGGCCAGCATCGAGCAAATGGCCACGCTGGAAGGCGGCTTCGGCCTGCCGCACCCGCGCATTCCATTGCCACGTGACCTGTACGGCAGCGACCGCGCCAACTCGGCCGGTATCGACCTGGCCAACGAACATCGCCTGGCATCGCTGTCCTGCGCCCTTCTCGCCACCGCTCACAACAACTGGAAAGCCACGCCGATGCTCGGTTGCACCTCCAGCGAGCAAGCAGCGGCGCCGGTGCTCAACCCGTCCGACCTGCGTGATGTAGTCGGTCATGTGCAAGAAGCCACCGTCGAAGATGTCGACAACGCCATCCAGTGCGCAATCAGTGCCGGTCCGATCTGGCAGGCCACCCCGCCCGCCGAACGCGCCGCGATCCTGGAGCGCGCCGCCGACCTGATGGAGGGCGAGATCCAGCCGCTGATGGGCCTGCTGGCCCGCGAAGCCGGCAAGACCTTCGCCAACGCCATTGCCGAAGTGCGTGAAGCCGTGGACTTCCTGCGCTACTACGCGGTGCAGGCACGCAACGACTTCACCAACGACGCCCACCGCCCACTGGGCCCGGTGGTCTGCATCAGCCCGTGGAACTTCCCACTGGCCATCTTCAGCGGCCAAGTCGCCGCCGCATTGGCCGCCGGCAACCCGGTACTGGCCAAGCCGGCCGAACAAACTCCGCTGGTCGCCGCGCAAGCCGTGCGCATCCTGTTGGAAGCCGGTATTCCGGAAGGCGTGCTGCAACTGCTGCCGGGCCAGGGCGAAACCGTGGGTGCCCGCCTGGTGGGGGATGATCGCGTCAAAGGCGTGATGTTCACCGGCTCCACCGAAGTGGCGCGCCTGCTGCAACGCAACGTCGCCGGCCGCCTGGATGCCCAGGGCCGTCCGATCCCGTTGATCGCCGAAACCGGCGGCCAGAACGCGATGATCGTCGACTCCTCGGCGCTGACCGAACAAGTCGTGATCGACGTGGTGTCTTCGGCCTTCGACAGCGCCGGCCAGCGTTGCTCGGCCCTGCGCGTACTGTGCCTGCAGGAAGATTCAGCAGACCGTGTGATCGAAATGCTCAAGGGCGCCATGGCTGAATGCCGCCTGGGCAACCCGGAGCGCCTGTCGGTGGATATCGGCCCGGTGATCGACGCCGAAGCCAAGGCCGGCATCGAGAAACACATCCAGGCCATGCGCGACAAAGGCCGCAACGTATACCAGGTGGCGATTGCCGATGGTGAAGAGATCAAGCGCGGCACCTTCGTGATGCCAACCCTGATCGAACTGGAAAGCTTCGACGAGCTGCAACGCGAGATCTTCGGTCCGGTGCTGCACGTGGTGCGCTACAAGCGTAAAGAGATCGACCAGCTCATCGGCCAGATCAACGCTTCCGGCTACGGCCTGACCCTGGGCGTGCACACCCGTATCGACGAGACCATCGCCAAGGTGATCGACAACGTCAATGCCGGTAACGTCTATGTGAACCGCAACATCGTCGGTGCCGTGGTTGGCGTACAACCGTTCGGCGGCGAAGGCCTGTCGGGCACTGGTCCAAAAGCCGGTGGTCCGCTGTACCTGTACCGCCTGCTGTCGACCCGTCCTACGGATGCGATCGAGCAATCCTTCGTACGCTGCGACGCACTGGCCGCACCGGATGTTCGTTTGCGCGACGCCATGAGCCAACCGCTGACGGCCCTCAAAACCTGGGCCGACAGCAACCAGTTCAGCGAACTCAGCGCCCTGTGCAGCCAGTTCGCCGCGCAATCGCAAAGCGGTATCACCCGCCAACTGGCCGGCCCGACCGGCGAGCGCAACAGTTACGCCATCCTGCCCCGCGAGCACGTTCTGTGCCTGGCGGACGTGGAAGGTGATCTGTTGACGCAACTGGCGGCAGTGCTGGCCGTGGGCGGTTCGGCGGTATGGCCGGAATCTGACCTGACCAAAGCCTTGTTCCCACGCCTGCCGAAGGAGATTCAGGCGAAGATCAAGCGCGTGGCCGACTGGACCAAGGACGAAGTGGTGTTCGATGCGGTATTGCACCACGGTGATTCCGACCAGTTGCGCGCGGTGTGCCAGCAAGTGGCACAGCGTGGTGGCGCGATTGTCGGGGTGCATGGTTTGTCCCAGGGCGAGACGGCGATTGCGCTGGAGCGTTTGGTGATTGAGCGGGCGTTGAGTGTTAACACTGCTGCGGCGGGTGGCAACGCCAGCCTGATGACCATCGGCTAACCCTGACGAAACACGGCCAAAATGTGGGAGGGGGCTTGCCCTCGATAGCAGTGGATCAGTCACCTGTGTATTGACTGAAGCGCCGCAATCGGGGGCAAGCCCCCTCCCACATGGCCTGCACCCTACCTCCCACCCGCGTTTTGCCTCTGCATCACCCAAATCAATGTTGCTATCCAGCCTCTATTCGCGCACTTAGACTCAGGCCAATTCCTCCAAAGGTAATCCGCCATGTCCGAGACGCTGCTCAGTTCCCGCAATCTGGCTTTCGAGCTGTACGAAGTCCTCGATGCCGAGGGCCTGACCCAGCGCGAGCGGTTTGCCGAGCACAATCGCGAAACCTTCGACGCGGCCATCAGCACCGCCCGCAGCATTGCGGAAAAATACTTCGCGCCCCACAACCGCAAGAACGACGAGAACGAACCGCGCTACGAAGACGGCAAGGCCATTCTGATTCCGGAGGTCAAACCGGCGGTGGATGCGTTCCTTGAAGCCGGTTTCCTCAACGCAGCACGCAGTTTCGAAGCCGGTGGCATGCAACTGCCCACCCTGTTGTCACAAGCCTGTTTCGCGCACTTCCAATCGGCGAACGCCGCGTCCACGTCCTACCCGTTCCTGACCATGGGCGCCGCCAACCTGATCGAAAGCTTCGGCACCGACGATCAGAAACAACGCTTCCTGCAACCGATGATCGACGGCCGTTTCTTCGGCACCATGGCACTGACTGAACCCCATGCAGGTTCATCGCTGTCGGATATTCGCACCCGCGCAGAACCAGCGGCTGACGGCACCTATCGCCTCAAGGGCAACAAGATCTTTATTTCCGGCGGCGATCACCCGCTGTCGGAAAACATCGTGCACATGGTGCTGGCCAAGCTGCCGGACGCGCCCGCCGGGGTGAAGGGCATTTCGCTGTTTATCGTGCCCAAGTTCCTGGTCAACGACGATGGCAGCCTGGGCGAGCGCAACGATGTGTTGCTGGCCGGTCTGTTCCACAAGATGGGCTGGCGCGGCACCACCTCCACGGCGTTGAATTTCGGCGATAACGGCAACTGTGTCGGTTATCTGGTGGGTAAACCGCACCAGGGGTTGAGCTGCATGTTCCAGATGATGAACGAGGCACGCATCGGCGTGGGCATGGGCGCGGTAATGCTTGGCTACGCCGGCTACCTCTATTCCCTGGAGTACGCCCGCGAACGCCCTCAAGGTCGCCTGCCCGACAGCAAGGATCCTACAACCGCACCGGTCTCGATCATCCAGCACGCCGACATCAAGCGCATGCTGCTCACACAAAAATCCTATGTGGAAGGCGCCTTCGACCTGGGCCTCTACGCCGCACGCCTGTTCGACGACACCACCACCCTGGAAACCGAAGACGCGCGCAAACAGGCCCATGAACTGCTGGACCTGCTGACCCCCATCGTCAAATCCTGGCCGTCGGAGTTCTGCCTCAAGGCCAACGAACTGGCGATCCAGATTCTCGGCGGCCACGGCTACACCCGTGAATACCCGGTGGAGCAGTACTACCGTGATAACCGCCTGAACCCGATCCATGAAGGCACCCATGGCATTCAGTCCCTGGATTTGCTGGGGCGAAAGCTGGCGCAGAATGGCGGCGCGGGCTTGAAGCAACTCATCAGGTTGATCGCCGAAACCGGCGCCCGTGCGCAGCAATATCCAAGCCTCACTGCACTGAGGGAACCGCTGGAACAACTGGTGAACCGCCTGCAAGGCGTGACCATCGGCCTGCTGACGGATCTCGCCCAGGGCAAGGTCAACAGCAGCCTGGCGAACTCGGCGCTGTACTTGAAGGTGTTCGGACATACGGTGATTGGCTGGCGCTGGCTGGAACAGGCAATTCGCGCCGAAGAAGGCTTGGCCAAGGGCAATGCGGCCGATGTGGCCTTCTACAAAGGCAAGCTCCGGGCTGCCCGGTACTTCCTGACCTGGGAAGTACCGGGCTGCCATCATGAACTGGCGATTCTGGAGGCACGCGATGACACGTGCCTCGGTATGCAGGAGGAGTGGTTCTAAGGCGTTCCGATCGCCTTGGAAATCACATCGACCGTGGCGCTGACTTGCTCTTGGTAACGGTCGAGTTCCTGCTGGTGAGCCTGCTGCATTTCGATCTGCTCGGCGCACAGGTTCAGCGCCGCCAGCACCAGTAATTTGTCACCGATCAGGGTCGGGTACTTTTTCTTGGTGGTGGCCAGGGAGGCCTTGAGCAGGGTCACGGCGTGCATCAGGGTCTTATCTTCCCCAGGCGGGGCCTTGATCGAGTAATCCTCTCCGAGAATCGAAACGACCTTTATCCCTTCACTCATGCGCTGACAGGCCCTGCACTCACACGCTCAACCAGCGCCTGGATACGGGCGGCGGTGGCGCCGTGCTTCTCTTCCTGTTCCATCAGGCTCAGTTGCAGGCTGTCGTTCTCATCCTTGGCGCGGGCCAGTTCGGCCTTGAGGGATTCATTGCTGCCCAGCAGGTCCTGATTCTGTTGTACGAGGTCGCTTACGAGTTGTTCCAATTGGCTGAGGGATGCTTCTAACATTTTGATTTCTCTGGCTTTTCAAAGGGCGGTGACGATAAAGAAAATTCACCTCGGATGCCAGGGTTATCCCCGGCGCGCGGCCCGTTTTTTAAGGGCCGGGCCGCACTTTCGAGCCTTAGTGACTGCATTTACCGGATCTGGTTCCTGAATCAGTCAAACCCCTCGTCAGGTGCGACAAAACCGCACACGCCCCTTTAGACTTTAGTCGTACGACCGATAGAGAGGCACACCCCGTCTCACGGCCGCACGGATCGCGCTTCTCCCCCCAGGATTCCCGCATGTCGCTTCGTAATATGAATATCGCTCCGAGGGCCTTCCTCGGCTTCGCGTTTATTGGTGCGTTGATGTTGTTTCTCGGTGTGTTCGCCCTGAATCAGATGAGCAAGATCCGCGCTGCCACCGAAGACATCACCCTGTCCAGCGTGCCAAGCATTCGTGCCCTGGATGAGTTCACCCAACTGACCCTGCGCCTGCGGGTGCTGTCGTACCGCCTGCTGACCAACCGTGAACCGGATGTGCAACAGAAAACCCTGGAAGCCTTCGAGCTGCGCAACCAGCAGATCCGCACCGCCCAGGGCATCTACGAAAAACTGATCGAGAGCGGTGAGGAGCGTTCGACCTATGACGAGTACGTACGCCTGCTCGGCCAGTACCACCAGATTGAAGAGCGCATGAAGAGCCTGTCACGGGCCAATCAAGTGGAAGAACTGCGCAGCCTGCTCAACACCGAATTGCTCAGCAACTCCGAGCAAGTCAACGCCGTGCTCACGCGGCTGCTGGACCTCAACAACACGATGGCCCTGACCACCAATAAGGATGCCGAGGACCAATACAACATGGCCTTCAACCTGGTGGTAAGCCTGTTGGTGGTCGCCACGCTGCTGACCCTGCTGTTTGCCTGGCTGTTGACCCGCAGCATCACACTGCCCATCTCCCAGGCATTGGAAGCTGCGGAAGAAGTGGCCGAAGGCAACCTGACCCGCCCGATCAAGGTCGACGGCAACGACGAAGCCGGGCGCCTGCTGGCAGCCATGGCCAAGATGCAGGACAAGCTGCGCGACACCCTGCAACGCATCGCCGGTTCCGCCACCCAGTTGGCATCGGCCGCCGAAGAGTTGAACGCGGTCACCGACGAAAGCGCCCGTGGCCTGACCCAGCAAAACAATGAAATCGAACAAGCCGCCACGGCGGTGAATGAAATGACCAGTGCCGTCGAAGAAGTTGCTCGCAATGCGGTGAGCACCTCCGAAGCGTCGCGCAACGCCACCACCTCCGCCGGTGATGGCCGTGATCTGGTGCAGGAAACGGTCGGCGCCATCGAGCGCATGAGCGCCGACGTGCAAGCCACCGCGACCCTGATTGGCGACCTGGCCAATGAGTCCCGCGATATCGGCAAGGTACTCGACGTGATCCGTGGCCTGGCCGACCAGACTAACCTGCTGGCCCTGAACGCGGCGATTGAAGCCGCGCGTGCCGGTGAAGCCGGTCGCGGCTTTGCGGTAGTGGCCGATGAGGTGCGGGCCCTGGCCCATCGCACACAGCAGTCGACCAGCGAAATCGAGCGGATGATCGGCAGTATCCAGGCCGGCACCGAGCACGCGGTGGATTCGATGCGCAACAGCACCGAACGCGCCGAATCGACGCTGAACATCGCCAAAGGTGCCGGGATGTCACTGGATACCATCAACACCGCAATCGTCGAGATCAACGAGCGCAACCTGGTGATCGCCAGCGCGGCGGAAGAGCAGGCGCAGGTGGCGCGGGAAGTGGACCGCAACCTGGTGAACATCCGCGATTTGTCGGTGCAGTCGGCCACCGGCGCCAGCCAGACAAGCGCGGCGAGCAGTGAACTGTCGCGCCTGGCAGTGGACCTGAACGGCATGGTCGGCCGCTTCCGCCTCTGACTGAAACAACTGGGTCAAAACTGCGGGAGTGGGCTTGCCCCCTCCCACATTTGATCGCTGTGAATCTGGAAAAGCTTTTTGACAGCGCAGCAATTCAACAGGTTAGAATCGCTGGCACGCAGACTGCATGGTCAGTTTGCGCCCTGTCTTGTTTGCCCATGGAGTACTGCCTTTGAATGCGACGACCATCAACAGCCTGTTCCTGATCGGCGCGTTGCTGGTAAGTGCGAGCATTCTAGTGAGTTCTCTTTCGTCCCGCCTGGGCATCCCGATCCTGGTGATCATCCTGGCCGTGGGCATGGTCGCCGGCGTCGACGGCGGCGGCATCATCTTCGACAACTACCCGACCGCCTACCTGGTGGGCAACCTCGCCCTGGCCGTGATCCTGCTTGATGGCGGTTTGCGCACGCGGGTGGCGAGTTTCCGCGTGGCACTCTGGCCGGCGTTGTCGCTGGCCACGGTGGGGGTGTTGATTACCACCGGCCTCACCGGCATGGCCGCGGCCTGGCTGTTTGACCTCAATATCATCCAGGGCTTGCTGATTGGTGCGATTGTCGGCTCGACGGACGCCGCAGCCGTGTTCTCGCTGCTCGGCGGCAAAGGCCTGAACGAACGGGTCACCGCCAGCCTGGAGATCGAATCCGGCAGCAACGACCCGATGGCGGTGTTTCTCACGGTCACCCTGATCGACATGCTCGCCAGCGGCCAGACCGGCCTGCACTGGAGCCTGCTGACGCACCTGGTGCGCGAATTCGGCATCGGCGGCATCGTCGGCCTGGGCGGCGGCTGGTTGATGTTGCAGATGGTCAACCGCATCAACCTGGCCACCGGCCTGTACCCGATCCTGGTGATCGCCGGTGGCCTGTTCGTATTTGCCGTGACCAACGCCCTGCACGGCAGCGGCTTCCTCGCCGTGTACCTGTGCGGCCTGGTGATAGGCAACCGCCCGGTGCGCAGCCGTCATGGCATTCTGCATATGCTCGACGGCATGGCCTGGCTGGCGCAGATCGGCATGTTCCTGGTGCTGGGCCTGCTGGTCACGCCCCATGACTTGCTGCCGATTGCGTTGCCGGCCCTGGGCCTGGCGCTGTGGATGATCCTGTTTGCACGGCCGCTGTCGGTGATGGTTGGCCTGCTGCCCTTCAAGGCGTTCCATGGCCGCGAAAAAGCCTTTATCGCCTGGGTCGGGTTGCGCGGCGCGGTGCCGATCATTCTGGCGGTGTTCCCGCTGATGGCCGGACTGCCCCATGCGCAGCTGTACTTCAACCTGGCGTTCTTTATCGTACTGGTGTCACTGCTGGTGCAGGGCACGAGCCTACCGTGGGTCGCCAAGCTGCTCAAGGTCACCGTCCCGCCGGACCCGGCGCCGATTTCCCGCGCGGCGCTGGAAGTGCACGTCACCAGCGAATGGGAGCTGTTCGTCTACCGCCTGGGCGCGGAAAAATGGTGCATCGGTGCCGCCCTGCGCGAGCTGAAAATGCCCGAAGGCACGCGGATTGCCGCGCTGTTCCGTGGCCAGCAACTGCTCCATCCGTCGGGTAGTACCGTGCTGGAAGTCGGCGACTTGCTCTGCGTGATCGGCCACGAACACAACCTGCCAGCCCTGGGCAAACTGTTCAGCCAGGCTCCGCAACGCGGGCTGGATCTGCGCTTCTTCGGCGACTTCGTGCTGGAAGGCGACGCCCAGCTGGGCGCGGTGTCGGCCTTGTACGGCCTGAAGCTGGAGGGCATCGACCCGGACATGCCGCTGAGCAGCTTCATCACCCAGAAAGTCGGGGGCGCGCCCATCGTCGGCGACCAGGTGGAGTGGAACAACACCATCTGGACCGTTGCGGTCATGGACGGGAACAAGATCGGCAAAGTGGGCGTCAGATTCCCCGAAGGAAGTCGCCCGGGCCCCGGACTCTTCCTCTAAACTGCGGGGCGATGACGCCCCCGATTCTTCACCTTGCACGACCGGTCTCTATGCCAACCTTGCGCACTCTTCTCGCCACTGCCCTGCTGAGCCTGACCCTGTGTGTCGGCGTCGTCCACGCCGCCGACCCGCCCAGCGCCGAGGCTATCCAGCAAACCCTGGACAAGCTGCCCGACCGCAAGCTGCCCGACGCCGACATGAAGGCGCTGCAGACCATCCTGCAGCAGACCCTGACGTACCTGGGCAACAAACAGGATTACGAGCAGCGCCTGGCCGACCTCAAGCGCCAACTGGAAGACGCCCCGCGCCAGACCACCGAGAACCAGCGCGAACTGACCCGGCTCAAGGCAACCAAAGTCATCCCGGTCGCCCAGCGCTACGCCAGCCTGCCGGTGCCACAGCTTGAACAGTTGCTGGTGCAGCGCAGCACCCAGCAAGGCGACCTGCAAAAAGAACTGGCCGATGCCAACAGCCTGTCCATCGCCGCCCAGACCCGTCCTGAGCGCGCCCAGACCGAAATCAGCAACAGCCAGACGCGCATTCTGCAGATCAACTCGACCCTCAAGGCCGGTAAAGACAACGGCAAGACCCTCAGCGCCGACCAGCGCAACCAGCTCAACGCCGAACTTGCGGCCCTCAACGCGCTGATCCCCCTGCGCCGCCAGGAACTGGCTGGCAACAGCCAGCTGCAAGACCTGGGCAACAGCCAGCATGACCTGGTGATGGAAAAGACCGCACGCCTGGAACAAGAGATCCAGGACCTGCAGACTCTGATCAACCAGAAGCGCCTGGCCCAGTCCCAGCAGACCGTGACCCAGCAGTCCATCGAAGCGCAAAAGGCCGGTGGCAGCAGCCTGCTGGCCACGGAAAGCGCGGCCAACCTGAAGCTGTCCGACTACCTGCTCAAAAGTACCGACCGCCTCAACGACCTGACGCAGAAGAACCTGCAGACCAAGCAGCAACTGGACACCGTGACCCAGAGCGACTCGGCCCTGGACGAGCAGATCAACGTGCTCAAGGGCAGCCTGCTGCTGTCAAAGATCCTCTACAAGCAAAAGCAGGCCCTGCCGCGCCTCACCGTGGACCGCGACCTGGCGGACGACATCGCCAACATTCGCCTGTACCAGTTCGAGGTCAACCAGCAGCGCGAGCTGATCAGCTCGCCCAGCGCCTATGTGGATAACCTGCTGGCGAACCAGGCGCCGGAGGATGTCACCCCGCAGCTGCGCCGCACCTTGCTCGAATTGGCGATCACCCGCAGCGACCTGCTGGAGCGCCTGAGCCGTGAACTGAGCGCGCTGCTCAACGAATCCATCACGTTGCAACTGAACCAGAAACAACTGCTTAGCACCGCCACCACCCTGCGCGCGACGCTGGATGAGCAGATGTTCTGGATTCCCAGCAACAAGCCGCTGGATACCGAATGGCTGGAAACCGTCCCCGCGCACCTGAGCAAGCAAGTCGCCACCCTGCCCTGGGCGTCCAGCGTCAGCGAACTGTATGACGGCCTGACCCAACGCCCGCTGCTGTTCCTGCCCCTGCTGCTGTTGATCGGCGCGTTGCTGTGGCGTCGTAAAAACCTGTACCAGCGCCTGAACAAGGTGCACCTGGACATCGGCCACTTCAAGCGCGACAGCCAGTGGCACACGCCCCAGGCCATCCTGATCAACATCCTGCTGGCGATGCCGGTGTCCCTCGGCCTTGCGCTGTGCGGGTATGCGCTGCAAATCGACGCCCGTGGGCAAAACGCCAACCTCGGTTCAGCCCTGTTGCAGATCGCTCAGGCCTGGCTGGTGTTCTACACCGCCTATCGCATCCTGGCGCCCGGTGGCGTGGCCGAACTGCACTTTCGCTGGGAAAAGCCCCAGGTCGAATTCCTGCAAGGCTGGGTGCGCAAACTCGGGCTGGTGGTATTGGCCCTGGTGGCCGTGGTCGCCATCGCTGAACACCAACCCGCGGCGCTGGCCGACGACGTGCTGGGCATCGGCGTGGTGCTGACCTGCTACGCGCTGATGGCCTGGCTGCTGGGCCGCCTGTTGCTCAACAGCCCTACGCACGAAAAGGCTTCGCTGTTTCGCAAGGCCGTGGGCCTGTTGTTTACCGCGCTGCCCATCGCGCTGTTTATCGCCGTGTGCTTCGGCTACTACTACACCGCACTCAAGCTCAGCGACCGGCTGATCAATACCCTGTACCTGCTGATGTTCTGGCTGGTGATCGAAGCCACCTTCGTCCGTGGCCTGGGCGTTGCCGCCCGGCGCCTGGCCTATGCGCGCGCCCTGGCCAAACGCCAGGCCGCCAAGGAAGCCGGCGACGGCGAAGCGGTGATCGAAGAACCGACCCTGGACATCGAGCAGGTCAACGAGCAGTCCATGCGCCTGATTCGCCTGGCATTGCTCGGCGGTTTTATCGCCGCGCTGTATTGGGTGTGGGCGGACCTGATCTCGGTATTTTCCTACCTGGATAACGTCACGCTGTACGAATACACCAGCGGCACAGGTGCGAATATCAGCATGGTGCCCATCAGCATCGGCGACTTGCTCGGCGCGCTGATCATCATCGGCATTACCTTCGCGCTCGCGCGCAACTTGCCGGGTTTGCTCGAAGTATTGGTGCTGTCCAAACTGGACCTGGCCCAGGGCAGCGCCTACGCGACTACCACGCTGTTGTCCTACGTGATTGCCGGCGTCGGTTTCGTCTCCACCCTGTCGACCCTCGGCGTGAGCTGGGACAAGTTGCAATGGCTGGTGGCGGCGCTGTCGGTGGGCCTGGGCTTTGGTATGCAGGAGATCTTCGCCAACTTCATCTCCGGCATCATGATCCTGTTCGAACGCCCGGTGCGCATCGGCGACACCATCACCATCGGCAACCTGTCGGGCACGGTGAGCAAGATCCGCATCCGCGCCACGACGATCACCGACTTTGACCGCAAGGACATCATTGTCCCGAACAAAACGTTCATTACCGGACAACTGATCAACTGGTCACTGACCGACACCATTACCCGCGTCACCCTCAAGCTCGGCGTGGACTACGGCTCCGACCTGGACCGCGTGAAGGAACTGCTGCTCAAGGCCGCCCGCGAGAACCCGCGGGTACTCAAGGAGCCGGAACCCCATGTGTACTTCCTCAACTTCGGCGAAAGCACCCTCGACCATGAACTGCGCATGCACGTGCGCGACCTGGGCGACCGCAACCCGGTGATCGACGAAGTGAACCGCTTTATCAATCGCGAGTTCAAGAAAGAGCACATCAACATCTCGTTCCGCCAGATGGAGGTCTATCTCAAGAACCTCCACGGCCAGGAATACAAACTGGTGGAAGTCGACACCCCGGCCAAGCCCGCCAATGACGGCGGCGTGCAGGAACCACCACCGAGCAAACTCGACTAACCGCGCTATCCCCAGCAGAATGCTCGGACATTCTGCTGGAGATGGCCGGTGAAAGCCCTCGACGAACTGACCTTCGACAACCGCTTCGCACGCCTGGGCGATGCGTTCTCAACCCACGTATTGCCCGAGCCCCTCGACGCACCGCGCCTGGTCGTGGCGAGCGAGGCCGCCATGGCCCTGCTCGACCTGGACCCCGCCGTTGCCGAAACACCGGTGTTCGCCGAACTGTTCGGCGGGCACAAACTGTGGGCCGAGGCAGAGCCGCGGGCGATGGTCTATTCCGGGCATCAGTTCGGCGGCTACACCCCGCAATTGGGTGACGGCCGTGGGTTGTTGCTGGGCGAGGTGTACAACGAGGCGGGCGAGCATTGGGACCTGCACCTCAAGGGCGCCGGCATGACGCCTTACTCACGCATGGGCGATGGGCGTGCCGTGCTACGCTCGTCGATCCGCGAATTCCTCGCGTCCGAAGCGCTGCATGCGCTGGGCATCCCCAGCAGCCGCGCGCTGTGCGTGATCGGTTCCGACACCCCGGTGTGGCGCGAAAAACAGGAACGCGGCGCGATGGTGTTGCGCATGGCGCACAGCCATATCCGCTTCGGGCATTTCGAATACTTCTACTACACCAAGAAACCCGAGCAGCAGGCGCAACTGGCCGAACACGTGCTCAACCTGCACTACCCCGAATGCCGCGAACAGCCCGAGCCGTACCTGGCGATGTTCCGCGAAATCGTCGAGCGCAATGCCGAGCTGATCGCCAAATGGCAGGCGTATGGCTTCTGCCACGGGGTGATGAACACCGACAACATGTCGATCCTCGGTATCACCTTCGACTTCGGACCGTTTGCATTCCTGGACGACTTTGACGCGCACTTCATCTGCAACCACTCGGATCACGAAGGGCGCTATTCCTTCAGTAATCAGGTGCCGATCGGGCAGTGGAACTTGAGTGCATTGGCGCAGGCGCTGACACCGTTTATCAGCGTCGATGCGTTGAAGGAAGCACTTGGGTTGTATCTGCCGCTTTATCAAGCGAACTACCTGGACCTGATGCGCCGCCGCTTGGGGCTGACCACCGCCGAAGACGATGACCAGCAACTGGTCGAGCGTTTACTGAAGCTGATGCAAAACAGCGGCGTGGATTACACCCTGTTCTTCCGGCGCCTGGGGGATGAATCGGCGGCGTTGGCCGTAGCGCGGCTGCGCGATGACTTTGTCGACCTGGCCGGGTTTGATGCCTGGGCCGAGCAGTACAAGGCGCGCGTTGAGCGGGATGGGGAGTTCAGCGAAGAACAACGCCGTGCGCGGATGCATGCGGTGAACCCGCTGTATATCCTGCGCAACTACCTGGCGCAGAACGCCATCGTTGCCGCCGAATCCGGGGATTACAGCGAAGTGCGGCGGTTGCATGCGGTGCTTTCCAAGCCGTTTGAGGAGCAAGCGGGGATGGAGCAGTACGCACAGCGGCCGCCGGATTGGGGGAAGCATTTGGAGATTAGTTGTTCGTCATAGGAGGCCTATCCAGAAGATCGCCCACCGCCGTGATCGTGATCAGATGAACATATCCACAGGGACCTTGAAGAACTCCGCCAGCCAACGAATCTGCCGAACGTTCAGCTGGCGTTTTCCACTCAGGATTTCTGAGACAACCGACTGAGCGCCGACACCAGGCAGGTCACTTTGCGTCAAGCCATGCTCCTGCATCATTGAACGCAATACATCGACACCGCTCGCCTCAGGTATTGGCCAATGCTCTAAGTCATAGGCCTCAACCCAATCACCGATGATATCGACCAGCCCCATCAGCGGATGGGTTTCATCGTCCCCCACGATATCCAGCAATTCGTCGAGCGCCTCTACCAACACATCGTAATCAGCCTCGGTTTTCGGCTTACGCAACAAGGGGGACACGAACTGCCAATGCTCGGCGACTTGCTCGATCAATACACTCATTTTTCCCATTACTCCTTCCACTTACCCTTGTCGTATTCACGATGGTCCAAAACATGCCGGATGTAGAGACGCTGCATTCGATAGCGCACGATGGCAATAAGGCGG
Source organism: Pseudomonas sp. DR208 (assembly GCF_019823005.1). NCBI lineage: Bacteria > Pseudomonadati > Pseudomonadota > Gammaproteobacteria > Pseudomonadales > Pseudomonadaceae > Pseudomonas > Pseudomonas sp. DR208. Next base: position 715,052 of record NZ_CP081944.1, on the reverse strand, counting down.
AGCTTGTTGCCTGCGATATTGAACACATGCAGCGCCCCCACTTTATCCACAGCAGGGAAAACTGCTCTCAACGTCGCAAAGTCTTCAGGGTTGATGACTTTGACCTTCCGATGCCACTCATCCAGAGCACTGGCTGAGTGAGGCCATTTTTCCTTGGCATTTCGTATTTGCTTCGCACTGATCACTCGCATGCAACATCCCTATCGCATCTTGCTATGAAGGTTAAACTCGAACGCTGACTATCGCAATTTGCTATAGAGTCGATCGGACCGGTGGTGCTTTGTCGAACACGCTTTCACAGCCTAGGTAGGTATGCCCAACCAGCACGCAAAAATCTGTGAGCATATGCAACGCCGCTTCATAACTTGATAACACCTGCGTCCGGCTCCACATTGAACTTCACTGACTGCTTTCATTGGAGCCCCACCATGCCCGAACCTCTTGTCATCCCCTGCCCCCACTGCAACGGCCTCAACCGCATCCCCGGTGAACGCCTGGGTGATGCGCCCAAATGCGGGCGCTGCAAGCAGCCGGTTTTATTGAACAAGCCGTTTGAGTTGAAGCAAGGCGACTACGCCAGTCAAATCAAGGGCGATTTGCCATTGCTGGTGGATGTGTGGGCGGACTGGTGTGGGCCGTGTAAGTCGTTTGCGCCGGTGTTCGAGCAGGCGGCCGGGCAGTTGGCGGGCAAGTGCCGGTTGGCCAAGCTGGACAGCGAGGCCAATCAGCAGTTGTCGGCACAGTTGGGGATTCGCTCGATTCCCAGTTTGATTCTGTTCAAGAACGGCCGCGAAGTGGCGCGCCAGAGTGGGGCGCTTGCGTTGCCGCAATTGATGAGCTGGTTGCGTAGCCAAGGCGTGTAACTCGGCCTTGGAAACCACCCATCCCCCTCCCACAGGGGTTTTGTGTTGTCTTTTGGATCACGCGTTTTCCAGCAGGTTATGCAACTCTACAAACTGCTGCGTCAGCTTGTGCCGTGGGTCCAGATGGATCAGCGGCTTGCTCTCCTGGTGCGACTCACGCATGCGCACGGAGCTGGCCAAGTACACCGGCAGCACCGGCAACCCTTCTGCAATCAACTCATCCAGCATCTGCTGCGGCAGGCTCGCCCGGGCCTGGAACTGATTGACCACGATGCCTTCCACTTCGAGGTCCTCGTTGTGGTCTTCCTTCAACTCTTCGATCTCCGCCAGCAGACCATACAGGGCCTGGCGCGAGAAGCTGTCGCAATCGAAGGGGATCAGCACGCGATCAGCGGCAATCAGCGCTGAAACCGCATAAAAATTCAGTGCTGGAGGCGTATCCAGGTAAATCCGGTCGTAATCTTCACTCAGCTCATCCAGCAGCTTTCGCAGCTTGTTGATCTTGTGCTTGGCCTCGAGCTTGGGCTGCAGGTCCGCCAGTTCTGCGGTTGCGGTGATCACGTGCAGGTTGTCGAAGGGGGTCTCGTAGATATCCACTCGGTTTTTCTTCGAAAACGGCCCGGAAGACAGGGTTTGCTTGAAGAATTCGGCAATACCCATGGGGATATCGTCGCCGGTCAGCCCAGTGAGGTATTGGGTTGAATTGGCTTGCGCATCGAGGTCCACCAACAGGGTTCGATAACCTTCGCTGGCGCTGACTGCCGCCAGGTTGCAGGCAATGCTGGACTTGCCAACGCCACCTTTTTGATTGAACACCACACGCCGCATGGAAAAACCTCCGTGTATCAATGAATGTCCGAGTGTAGAGGGCAAAAGCGCCTGTTAGCTACCTCGTTCATCCATGCACTGCTGCATCACGATGCCATTGGCACGATAGCTGTCATACACAGCCCACAGATTAAAAAGAACGGTCCGACAATCCATCCAGTCCTTGGGTAAAGGACAATCTGTCAATTCTTTCCACTATTTTGTAATCGACCGTGCACAATTCTTTACCAAAGTTTGCTAGAACCCCACGGCACCGGGATAATGCGCGCCATTCGGCTATTGTTCCCTGTCCCGGTATTCGGGGCCAAAAGTCGCACATGGAAGCCCGCAGGGGCGGGACAACTTCTCAGTGATCACTTTCAACATCGCCCAATGGCGCGCCTGGGCCCCCGGGCTCGATAGCGTGGATGACTGGCGCGCCTGGTGTCAGGCGCCGGCGTTGCTGCCCGCAAGTGATGCAGCCCCTGATGTCTCGTTCCTGCCAGCCATGCAACGCCGCCGCCTGAGCAGGCTGGCGCGCATGGCGTTCAGCGTGGGTTGGCCACTGGCCGAAGGCCTGCAGGACCTGCCGCTGGTGTTTATCTCCCGGCATGGCGAAACCCCGCGCACCCTTGACATCCTCAGCGACCTGGCCAGCGAACAACCGCTGTCGCCAACCCAGTTCAGCCTGTCGGTGCACAATGCGGTGATTGGCCTTTGGTCGATCCTGCGCAATGAAACCAGCGAAATGACCGCCCTCGCCGCCGCCGGCGATGGCCTGGAGCACGGCATGCTCGAAGCCGCCGCGCTGCTCAACGAAGGTGCGACGGCGGTTTTACTGGTGATAACCGAAGAGCAGGCGCCCGAAGCCTATGCCAGCTGGATCGTCGACGTGCCCTTCCCCTACGCCCTCGGTCTGCTGCTGACGCCGGGCGACGAGTGGCAACTGGAACTCGGTACCGGCACTGTCCAACCCACTCAAACCCAGTGGCCCCACGCCCTGAATCTGCTGCGCACCCTGCTCACCGAACAGGTCGCCTGCCAACATGCCTGGAAGAACCGCGTATGGAACTGGCAACGCAAGCCCTGAATGACAAACCACGAGACGCCTATTACTGGCGTCTGTTCGCCACCGCCGCCAGCTTTGCGCTGTTCGGTTTCGGCGGGTTGTGCCTGCGTTTACTGGTGTTTCCGTTGCTCAGTTGCCTGCCAGGGGACGCTGCAAAGCACCGCAGCCGCGCCCGTCACACGATCAGTTGGCTGTTCTGGTTCTTTATCCGCCTGATGCAACGCGTCGGCGTGCTGACCTACAGCGTCGAAGGCGCCGAAAAGCTCGGTCGCCCGGGCCAGATGATCATCGCCAACCACCCATCGCTGATCGACGTGGTATTCCTGATCGGCCTGGTGCGCCAGGCCAATTGCGTGGTCAAACAGAGCCTGTGGCAGAACCCGTTCACCCGCGGCCCGGTGCGCGACGCCGGTTATATCAGCAACGACGGCAGTGCCGAGATGCTCGATGCTGCCGCAGACGCCCTGCGCAGCGGCCAGACCCTGATCATCTTTCCCGAGGGCACCCGCACCACACCCGGCGCGGCGCCTGCCTTTCATCGTGGCGGTGCCGCCATTGCACTGCGGGGTGCGACAATCATCACCCCCGTGGTGATCAAGGTCAGCCCGACCACGCTGACCAAGGCCGAACCCTGGTATCGCATCCCTAAATGCCGCGTGCACTTCAGTTTGCGGGTGGGTGCCGATATAGAACCACAGGCGTTCGCAACACTGGGGCCCGCGCCCCAGGCCTCACGCAAGCTCAACGATTACCTGCATCACTATTTTATTAAGGAGCTCGCCGAAGATGAGCGACCAACACCGCCTTGAGCACGACATAAAGGCGCTGATCATCGAGGCCCTGGGCCTGGAAGATATCAGCGTCGACGATATCGGCAGCGATCAGACCCTGTTCGGCGAAGGCCTCGGCCTGGATTCGGTAGATGCCCTGGAACTGGGCCTGGCGATCCAGAAAAAGTACGGCATCAAGATCGATGCCGACGCCAAGGACACCCGCAATCACTTCACCAACGTGGCCAGCCTTGCGGCGTTCGTCACGGCCAGACAGGCAGCTTGAGACCGGACCATGCAAACTCGTGACGATATTTTCAACACCCTGCGCGATGCCTTGGTGGAACTGTTCGAACTGCCGCCGGAACGCGTCACCCTGGACGCCAACCTGTACCAGGACCTGGAAATCGACAGCATCGATGCCGTCGACTTGATCGACCATATCAAGCGCCAGACCGGCAAGAAGATCGCCGCCGAGGAATTCAAGGCTGTGCGCACCGTGAACGACGTGGTTGAGGCGGTGTACCGTCTGGTCACGCCTGCCGCATGAGCCGGCTGATCGGCCTTGGCCTGTTGCTGGCGGGGCTGCTGTACCCCTTTGCGGTGTATTACGGCACCGAACACTTCGCCCCGTGGCAATTCGGTCTGCTGCTCGGCAGTCTGTGGCTGCTGCGCGCGCTGACCGGTGCACGACGCCCGGGCAGCCGCTGGATGGCGCTGGCGGTGATCGTGTTCTGCCTGTTGCTGGCCTGGTTCGACAACCCCCGCCTGCTGCGCTGGTACCCGAGCCTGGTCAGCGCGTTCATGCTGGCGCTGTTCGGCCTGAGCCTCAAATATGGCCCGCCGATGGTCGAGCGCCTGGCGCGCATGACCGACCCGGTGCTGGCGCCGCATGCCATCGTGTACACCCGCCAGGTCACCGTGGTGTGGAGTGTGTTTTTTCTGTGTAATGGCCTGCTCGCCGCGGCCCTCACCCTGTGGGCACCGCTGAGCTGGTGGACGTTGTACAACGGCCTGATCGCCTACGGGCTGATGGGGCTGTTGTTTGCCGTGGAATGGCTGGTACGACAAAGGGTTCGAGGCCGCGTATGAATGGGTTGAAACTTGAGCACGTGCTGCTTGAGCCGCTGGAACAGCGTCCGGTTACCACCGAACCTGCCATGAATCACGCCCAACTGTGGGCATACTCCCTGAGCCTGGCGGCGGGCCTGCAAGCCCGCGGCATCCAGCGACTGGCCGTGTACCTGGAAGATGCCGGCCTGCTGGCGATTGCCCTGCTGGGTGCCTGGCGGGCCGGAGTCAGCGTACTGCTGCCCGCCGACCTGCAACCTCAGACCCGCCAACGCTGGGATGAAGCCGTCGATGCCTGGCTGACCGAAGCGGCTGACCTTGAGTCGCTGTATGCGGCGCCATTGAGCGCTGCCGCACTTGACCTGGACGCTTGCCAACTGAGCCTGTGCACCTCCGGCTCCAGCGGCGAACCCAAGCGCATCGACAAGACCCTGCGTCAACTGGCCAACGAGGTCGAGGCCCTGGAAACCCTGTGGGGCCAGGACCTCAAGGACGCCTGCATCATCGGCAGCGTCGCCACCCAACACATCTACGGTTTGCTGTTCCGCGTCCTGTGGCCGCTGTGCGCCGGCCGTACCTTTGTGCGCAAGCAACTGGCATTCCCTGAAGACATGCAGCGCGCCAGTCGCGAGCATGCGCACTTTGCCTGGGTTGCCAGCCCGGCACTGCTCAAGCGCATGGGCGATAACCTCGACTGGCCGGCGCTGAGCAGCGTGTCGCGGGTGTTTTCGTCCGGCGGCGCGTTGCCGGTGGACGCCGCCGGCAGCCTGTACGACCGCTTGCAACAATGGCCGACCGAGATTCTCGGCAGCTCGGAAACCGGCGGCATCGCCTGGCGCCAAGGCGCACAGCCTTGGCAGCCGTTTACCGACGTGCAACTGAGCCAGGATGCCGACGGTGCCCTGCGCATTGCATCGCCTTACCTGCCTGAGGGGCATGTCGAACAGACCGCCGACGCCGCACGCATCCATGCCGATGGCCGTTTCGAACTGCTCGGCCGCCTGGACCGCATCGTCAAGCTGGAAGAAAAACGCATCTCCCTGCCCATGCTGGAACACGCGTTGATGACCCACCCGTGGGTCGCCGACACCCGCCTGGGCGTAGTCCAGGAAAATCGCGCCTCACTTGGTGCGCTGGTGGTGTTGAGCGCCGAAGGCCTGCATACCTTGCGCAATCAAGGCCGCCGGACCGTCACCCAAACCCTGCGCCAACACCTGAGCCAGCACTGCGAAGCCCTGGCCCTGCCGCGTCGTTGGCGATTGCTGAGGCAGCTGCCGCTGAACAGCCAAGGCAAACTGCCTCAGGCCGACATCGAGGCACTGCTGCTGGCACCCCGGCCCAAGGCACCGGAAGTATTGGAGCGCGTCGAAGCCAACGGCGAATGGACCGTGCAACTGAGCGTCCCGCCAGACCTGGCCTATTTCAGCGGCCACTTCCCGGTCACGCCGGTGCTGCCGGGCGTGGTGCAAGTCGAGTGGGCGTTCAACCTGGGCCAACAACTGCTCGATTTGCCACCGAGTTTTGCGGGTATGGAAGTGCTCAAGTTTCAGCAATTAGTGCGCCCAGGCGATGGGATCGAACTGCACCTGCGCTTTGACCCGGAACGCGGCAAATTGTATTTCGCCTATCGCAACGGCGTAGCGGCCTGCTCCAGCGGACGCATTCAATTGGTGGCATCCAATGCATGACCCCTGCGCCCTGATCCCGGTCTACAACCACGAAGCCGCCGTGCCGGCCGTGGTCCGCAGCCTGCTGGACAGCGGCCTGCCCTGCCTGTTGGTGGATGACGGCAGCAGCCCGGCGTGCGCAGCGGTATTGGCGCAACTGGCAACCCTGGACAACGTCACCCTGCTGACCTTGCCGAACAACCAGGGCAAAGGCGGCGCAGTGATGGCCGGCTTTCGCGAAGCCGCACGCCTGGGTTTCAGCCACGCCCTGCAAGTCGACGCCGACGGCCAGCATGACCTGCGCGAAGTCGAGACCTTTATCGACACCTCGCGCCGGCACCCCGATGCGATTATCTGCGGCTATCCCGAATACGACGACAGCGTGCCCAAAGGCCGCCTGTACGCGCGCTACCTGACCCACGTGTGGGTGTGGATCAACACCTTGTCGTTGCAGATCCGCGACTCGATGTGCGGCTTTCGCGTGTACCCGCTGGCACCGGTGCTGGCGCTGATGGACTCGGCCTACATCGGCACGCGCATGGACTTCGACTCCGACATTCTGGTACGCCTGGCCTGGCGCAACCAACCGATGCGCTGGCTGCCGACCCAGGTGCATTACCCGGCCGATGGCCTGTCGCACTTCCGCCTGTTCCGCGACAACGTACGCATCTCGGCCATGCACACCCGGCTGTTCTTCGGCATGCTGATCCGCGCGCCGATGATCCTGTGGCGGCGGTGGCAGGCATGAGCGACAGCAGCAAACACTGGGCCGACCGCGAGGAGCGCGGCAGCTATTGGCTGATGAAACTCACCGCCTTCGCCGCCAAGGTCCTTGGTCGTCGACTGCTGAGCCCGGTGTTGTACGGCATCGTCCTGTACTTCTTCCTGTTCGGCCGCACCGCCCGACAGAGCGCCTGGCAATACCAGCAGCGCCTGGCCGACTGGAGCGGGCGTGACGAACTGCGCCCTACCCACTGGAAAGTCTTCGGCCAGTTCATGGCTTTTGCCGACTCGTTGCTCGACAAGCTCGACGTGTGGAACGGCAAGCTGCGCCTGGAGCAGATCGAAATCAACGACCCTGCGCAATTGCGCGGGCAACTGCGGGGCGAGCGCGGGCAGATGCTGGTGGGCGCGCACCTGGGCAATCTCGAAGTGTGCCGGGCGCTGGCCGAGATCGGTGAACAGGTCACCATGAACGTGCTGGTGCACACCAAGCACGCCGAACAATTCAACCGCCTGTTGGGCGAGGCCGGGGCGACGCACTTGCGCCTGATCCAGGTCAGCGAGCTGGACCCGGCCACCATGCTGCTGCTCAGCCAGCGCCTGGATGACGGCGAGTGGCTGGCCATCGCCGGCGACCGCGTGCCGCTGCACGGTGGGCGCACGGTGCGTGTGGACTTCCTCGGCCACGACGCCGCCTTCCCCCAAGGCCCGTGGCTGCTGGCCGGCCTGCTCAAATGCCCGGTGAACCTGTTGATGTGCCTCAAGCACGGCAGCCGCTATCGCCTGAGCATCGAGCCGTTTACGCCGCTGATCGAATGGAAACGCACCACCCGCGAGCAGGTCATAGCCCTGTGGACCGCACGCTACGCCGCACGCCTGGGCGAGTTCTGCCTGGAAGCGCCCCGACAATGGTTCAACTTTTACCCTTTCTGGAAGACCGATGACCACGCATCTTGAGCCGGTAACCTTTGGCGAACGCCCTTTGCGCATCGAAGACGTGCTGGCCCTGGCCAACCGTCAGGCGCCTACGCAGTTGCAGGATGACCCCGCGTATCGCCAGCGCATCGCCAAGGGCGCACAGTTCCTCGACTCGCTGCTGGACAAGGAAGGCGTGATCTACGGCGTGACCACCGGCTACGGCGACTCCTGCGTGGTGGCGGTGCCCTTGCAGCACGTCGAAGCGCTGCCGCGTCATCTGTACACCTTCCACGGTTGCGGCCTGGGCAAGTTGCTCGACGCCCAGGCCACCCGGGCGGTGCTGGCTGCACGTTTGCAGTCGCTGTGCCACGGCGTATCCGGCGTGCGCGTGGAGCTGCTGGAGCGCCTGCATGCGTTCCTCGAACACGACGTGCTGCCGCTGATCCCGGAAGAAGGCTCGGTGGGCGCCAGCGGTGACCTGACGCCCCTGTCCTACGTGGCCGCAACCCTGTCCGGCGAACGTGAAGTGATGTTCCGTGGCGAACGCCGCCAGGCCGCCGACGTGCACCGCGAACTGGGCTGGGACCCGCTGGTGCTGCGCCCCAAGGAAGCCCTGGCACTGATGAACGGCACCGCCGTGATGACCGGCCTGGCGTGCCTGGCCTTCGCCCGCGCCGACTACCTGCTGCAACTGGCCACGCGCATCACCGCGCTGAACGTGGTGGCGCTGCAAGGCAACCCGGAACACTTCGACGAGCGGCTGTTCGCCGCCAAGCCGCACCCGGGGCAGATGCAAGTCGCCGCCTGGCTGCGCAAGGACCTGGCCATCGATGCGCCGACCGCGCCACTGCACCGTCTGCAGGACCGTTACTCACTGCGCTGCGCGCCCCACGTCCTCGGCGTGTTGGCCGACAGCCTGAACTGGCTGCGTTCGTTCATCGAGATCGAGCTGAACAGCGCCAACGACAACCCGATCATCGACGCCGAAGAAGAACGCGTGCTGCACGGCGGGCACTTCTACGGCGGGCATATCGCCTTTGCCATGGACAGCCTCAAGACCCTGGTGGCCAACGTCGCCGACCTGCTCGACCGCCAGCTCGCACTGTTGGTGGACGTGCGCTACAACCACGGCCTGCCGAGCAACCTGTCCGGCGCGCCGGCTGACCGCGCCATGATCAACCACGGCTTCAAGGCGGTGCAGATCGGCACCAGCGCCTGGACCGCCGAAGCCCTGAAAAACACCATGCCCGCCAGCGTGTTCTCGCGCTCCACCGAGTGCCACAACCAGGACAAGGTGAGCATGGGCACCATCGCCGCCCGCGATGCGATCCGCGTGCTGGAGCTGACCGAACAGGTCGCCGCCGCGACCTTGCTCGCCGCCAACCAGGGCGTGTGGCTGCGGGCCCAGGCCGAGGATGCGCGGCCGCTGCCACCGGCCTTGGCCGCCATGCACGCGGATCTGGCCAAGGACTTCCCGCCGGTCATCGAAGACCGCGCCCTGGAAGGCGAACTGCGCCTGTGCCTGCAACGCATCGCCGAACAACACTGGAGGCTGCATGCGTAACCCTGGCGTGCTGCATTGCGACACTGAAATCCTCGTGCCATTTTTTGACGTCGACACCATGAACGTCGTGTGGCACGGGCATTACGTGAAGTATCTGGAGGTGGCGCGTTGCGCGCTGCTGGACAAACTCGGCCACAACTACGCGACGATGCTCGAATCGGGCTATGCCTGGCCGGTGATCGACCTGCAACTGCGCTACGTGCGCGGCGCCGTGTTCGGCCAGACCATCAACGTACGCGCCAGCCTGGTGGAGTGGGAGAACCGCTTGAAGGTCAACTACCTGATCACCGACCTCGCCAGCGGCGAGCGTTTGACCCGCGCCAGCACCGTGCAAGTCGCGGTGGAAATCGCCACGCGCGAGATGCAACTGGCCTCCCCCAAAGTCTTCACCGACGCCGTCGAAAGGGCCCTGAAATGAAATCCCATATGGGAGGGGGCTTACCCCCGACGGACTTCAACGATAACGCGATCCGCCGGACACTACGCAGCGCCCTCAGGCTCATCGCGGGCAAGCCCGCTGCCACATTTTTGATCGGGTTGTTCCTGAGCTTCAGTGCACATGCTTTTGACTTGCAACAACTCAGCGACCAACTGGCCAAACCCTCGGTGATCCACGGCAACTTCACCCAGGAAAAACACCTGCGTGCCCTGCCCCAGCCCTTGGTCAGCAAAGGCACCTTCGTGCTCGCCAAGGACCATGGCCTGCTGTGGCTGCTGAAAACGCCACTGCAACAGGACTACCGCATCAGCGCCCAGGGCATTGCCCGTCGCGACGCCAATGGTTGGCAACTGCTGCCGAACAAGAGCGCCGGTGCCGAACAAAATCGGCTGTTCCTCGCCGTACTGCAGGGCGACAGCAGCGGCCTGCAACGTGACTTCGAATTGAAGCTGCAAGGCGAGGCCAAGCAGTGGAAGTTGACCCTGATCCCGCGCTCGCTGTTGCTCAAGCAAGTCTTCACCCAGATCAACATCGACGGCGGCGACCTGGTGCAAACCATCGAGCTGCTGGAAACCCAGGGCGACAGCACCTTGCTGCGCATGCAAGACAGCCATGCCGACCTGCCCCTGAGTGAAGCGGAGCAACACGACTTTGCCCAGTGAGCGCCTGCTGCCGCGCCTGTTCCTGATCCTGCTGGTGGCCGTGCTGGCCCTGGCCGGCTGGCAGTGGCGCCACGGTGCGCCGCTGTCGGCCAACCTGATGGAACTGGTGCCGGGCAACACCCCGGATGCGCTGGAACAGCAAGCCGAACAACGCATGCAGGAGCCGCTGAACCGCGAAATGCTGGTGCTGGTGGGGCATGCCGACCGCCAGCAAGCCGTGGCCGTGGCGCAACAGTTGGGCGAGCGCTGGCAGGCCAGCGGGCTATTCGAAAAAGTGCAGTGGAACCTGCAAGCCGACTTGCCGGCACTGCGCGAGCAATTGCTGCGTGGCCGCCTGGCGATGCTGTCAGCCAAGGACCGCGAGCAACTGATCGAGCATCCCGATGCGTTTATCCAGCAACGCGTACAGGCGCTGTTCGACCCCTTCACCGGATTCAGCCTGGTGCCGAGCCAGGATGACTGGCTGGGCCTGACCGGGCGTATCCAGAACAGCCAGCCGCAACACGGCTCGGTGCAACTGGATATCGGCAGCGGCGCATTGATCGCCGATGCCGACGGCAAAAGCTGGGTGCTGCTGCGGGCACGCACCACCGGCAATGCCTTCGACATGAAACTGCCGTTGCAGGTGGCGGATCTGCTCCAGGCGAGCCGCGAGCAAGCTGGTCAGCAAGGCGCGCAGTTGCTCGCCGCCAGCGGTTTGTTGTACGCCGCCAATGGTCAACAGCAGGCCACGCGGGAGATCACCTGGGTCGGCGGCGGCGCTACCGTTGGCATCCTGTTGTTGCTGTTGCTCGCCTTCCGCCGCTGGCGCGTGCTGCTGGCCTTTGTGCCGGTGCTGGTGGGCATGCTGTTTGGCGCGGTGGCCTGTGTGGCGCTGTTCGGCCATATGCATGTGATGACCTTGGTACTCGGTTCCAGCCTGATCGGCGTGGCGGTGGATTACCCGCTGCACTACCTGTCGAAGAGCTGGAGCCTGCAGCCGTGGCGCAGTTGGCCGGCGTTGCGCATCACCTTGCCGGGTTTGAGCCTGAGCCTGGCCACCAGTTGCATCGGCTACCTGGCGCTGGCCTGGACGCCGTTCCCGGCGCTGACCCAGATTGCGGTGTTCTCCGCGGCGGGACTGGTCGGTGCGTACCTGTCCGCCGTGTGCCTGCTGCCAGCGCTGCTCAAGGGCGTCGAACTGCGCCCGGCGCAATGGCCGCTGCGCGTCGCGCAATGCCTGTGGCTAGTGCGCGAATCGCTGCTCAAGCGCGTGCCGAGCCCGGCATTGCTGGCGCTGGTGCTGCTGTTTTGCGCCGGCGGCCTGTGGCACTTGAACAGCAAGAACGATATCCGCCAGTGGATCGGCGCGCCGCCGCAGCTGCTGCAAGAAGCCCAGGCCGTGGCGCGGATCACCGGGTTCCAACCTACCAGCCAGTTTTTCCTGGTGCGTGCAGACAACCAGCAACAGCTGTTGGAGCGTCAACACGCGTTGGGCCAACGCCTAGATCAGCTGGTGAACATGGATAAGCTCCAGGGCTACCTGGCGCTCGATCAACTGGTCAGCCTGCCCGCCGAACAGCAACAACTGCGCGACGCACTGAACGCACTGCCGCAACACTGGCAGCCGCTGCTGGACCTCGGCGTGCCCGCCAGTGCCCTGCAAGCCGAAGTCGCCCAGTTGCAAGCACTGCCCACCCAAGACATCGACGCCGCGCTGAAAGGCCCGCTGGCCGAGCCTTGGGGCACGCTGTGGCTCGGGCCGGTGGACGGCGGCGTGGCGGCGATGGTCAGCCTGCAAGGCTTGAACAACCCCGCGCTGCTGCGCGTGCAAGCGCTGGATCTGCCCGGCGTGCAGTTGGTCGACCGCCTGGGCGACTTGAACCGGGTGTTTGCCGACACCCAGATCAGCGCCGCTGAATTGAAGTTGATGTCCTGCGTCTTGATCGTCCTGCTGCTGATCCTGCCGTTCGGTTTCGGCGGGGCCTTGCGCATCGTCGCCCTGCCATTGCTGGCGGCGCTGTGCAGCCTGGCCAGCCTCGGTTGGCTGGGCCAGCCGCTGACGCTGTTCAGCCTGTTCGGCCTGCTGCTGGTCACGGCCATCAGCGTGGACTACGCAATCCTGATGCGCGAACAGATAGGCGGTCCTGCGGTCAGTCTTCTCGGCACATTGCTGGCGGCGCTGACGACCTGGTTGTCGTTTGGCCTGCTGGCCGTATCAAGTACGCCAGCGGTGAGCAATTTCGGCTTATCGGTCAGCCTGGGCCTGGCATTCAGCTTTATGCTGGCACCCTGGGCCGGGCGGCAGAAGCACGCCTTATGAATGTAATTATCGCCAATGTGGCAAGGAGCCCTCGTGCCCACAGTTGAAATGGAACGTCGCCAGGTGGTGGTGATCGGTGCCGGTCCATCCGGGGCTATCGCCGCCGCGCTGTTAAAGCGCAAAGGGCATGATGTATTGATCATCGAGCGCCAGCATTTTCCACGGTTCTCGATTGGCGAAAGCCTGCTGTCGCACTGCATCGACTTTATCGAAGAAGCCGGCATGCTCGACGCCGTGCAGGCGGCAGGTTTCCAGGTGAAGACCGGCGCCGCGTTTGCCTGGGGCGAGCGCTACAGCGCGTTTGATTTCGGCGACACCTTCAGCAACGGCAAACCGACCACTTTCCAGGTGCAGCGCGGCGAGTTCGACAAGTTGCTGGCCGATCAGGCAGCCAAGCAAGGCGTGGATATCCGCTACGGCGAAACCATCGTCGGCGTGGACTTCAAGGGCGAGTCGCGCTACCTGCATGTACGCAGGGAGAACGGCAGCGAGTACCACCTCAAGGCCAAGTTCGTGCTCGATGCCAGTGGCTACGGCCGGGTGTTGCCGCGCCTGCTGGAGCTGGATCTGCCGTCGGACTTTCCGGTGCGCCAGGCGGTGTTCACCCACATCGAAGATCGCATCGAACACCCAGGTTTCGACCGCAGCAAGATCCTGGTGACCACACACCCGACCCAGCGTGATATCTGGTTCTGGACCATCCCGTTCAGCAACGGCCGCTGCTCGGTGGGCGTGGTCGCTGCCAAGCAGCATTTCGACGGTCGTGACAGTGACCTCGACGCCTGCCTGCGCGGCTTCATCGATGAAACCCCGAGCCTGGCCGGTGTGCTGCAAAACGCCGTATGGGATACGCCGGCGCGGACCATCGGCGGCTACGCGGCCAACGTCAAAGCCCTGCACGGGCCTGGCTTTGCGCTGCTGGGCAACGCGGCGGAATTTCTCGACCCGGTGTTTTCTTCGGGCGTGACCATCGCCATGCGTTCGGCGAGCATGGCGGCCGGCGTGCTGCATCGTCAGCTCAACGGCGAAACCGTAGACTGGCAGACAGAGTTTGCCGAACCGTTGAAGCGCGGTGTCGATACGTTCCGCTGCTACGTCGAAGGCTGGTACGCCGGGACGTTCCAGGATGTGATCTTCCATCCGGGCAGTTCGCCGGAGATTCGCCGGATGATCGCGTCGATCCTCGCCGGTTATGCGTGGGATGAGCGCAACCCGTTTGTGAGTGAGCCCAAGCGACGCTTGCGGATGTTGTCGGAAATTTGCGCAGGGGACGCCGCGTGAGCAGTCAGTATTTGAGTAAGAACTACGTCGAAGAAACCAGGTTCGGCTTCTGGTTCCTGCGCAGCCACACCTGGCAGCACCATGTGTTGCGCGTGGCGATCAACGACCTGCGCAGCCTGTTCACCGAACCACTGCCACAAGCGCCGGTGCTGCTGGACGCCGGTTGCGGCCAGGGCAAATCCTTCAAGCTGTTGCAGCAGGTGTTCGCCCCGAAGCGCCTGATCGGTCTTGACGCGGACCTGCACAGCCTGGAACTGAGCCGTGAAGAAGCGGCGCGCCAGGGCCTGGCCATCGAGCTGATCGGCAGTGACTGCGCCACCCTGCAGGTGCCGGACGACAGCGTGGACATCCTGTTCTGCCACCAGACCTTCCACCACTTGGTAGAGCAGCATCGCGCACTCAAGGAGTTCTACCGCGTGCTCAAGCCAGGCGGTTACTTGCTGTTTGCCGAGTCCACCGAAGCCTATATCGACACCTGGGTGATCCGCTGGCTGTTCCGCCACCCGATGCATGTGCAGAAAAGCGCCGAAGAATACCTGGAGATGCTCCGCGAACAGGGCTTTGAGTTCGGCCCGCAAAACATCTCGTACCCGTACTTGTGGTGGAGCCGCTCCAGCGACTTCGGCCTGCTGGAACGCTGGGGCCTGCGCAAGGCACCGCCGGTGGGGCAACGCGAAGAAACCCTGGTCAACTGCGTGGCACGCAAACCACTGGCGAGTGCCAACCCATGATGCGCTGGCTGTTGATCGGTTGCCTGTTGCTGCTGGGCGCCTGTGCCAGCCAGGCGCCGTTGCCCGAGAAAATCCCGGCCCTGGCCTTGCCGCTGCAACTGCATGTGCAACGCCTGGCTGACGGCCAGAGCCAGGACTGGCTGCTGGTGATCCAGCGCGAAGGCGGCGGCATTCGTTGGTCGATGATGGACCCCCTGGGCATTCCCCAGGCCCGGCAAAAGCTGATCGATGGCGAGTGGCAAGCCGATGGTTTGCTGCCGCCCAACCCCCAGGCACGCGAGCTGTTTGCCGCGCTGCTGTTTGCGCTGACCTCGGCGGATGACGTGCGTACGCTGTACCCCAGCGCGCAGGCGATGGATTTGACGCGCACCCTGCCGGGCCATTGGCAGATCGTGTACCAGTCTTCCGAGGTGTTCAGCGTAAATATGACTGGCCAACCCTTGAGCTACCGCATCACACCGCTAGGAGCGGCACGATGACCGCCTACCTGAACGCCCTGGGCGTGATTTGCGCCCTTGGCCGTGGCCAGGCGGAGGTCAGCCGCAGCCTGTTTGCCGGTGACTGCTCCGGCATGCGCGCCGAAAGCGGCTGGGTCCCGGACCGTGTGCTGCCGGTGGCCGGTGTGCACGGCGAACTGGCAACCATCCCCGCTGAGCTGGGCCAGCAAAGCAGCCGTAATAACCAGTTGCTGCTGGAAGCGGCGTTGCAGATCGAGGGCGAGATCCGCCAGGCGATCCACACCTACGGCGCCTCACGGGTCGGCATCGTGCTCGGCACCAGCACCTCGGGTATCGATGAAGCCAGTCGCGGTATTGCCCATTACCTGCGCGAACACCAGTTCCCCGGCGATTACGATTACCGGCAGCAGGAACTCAGCGCCCCGGCGAACTTCCTCGCCGACTGGCTGCAACTGAGCGGCCCGGCCTATGTGATCTCCACCGCCTGCACCTCCAGCGCGCGCGCATTGATGAGCGCCCAGCGCCTGCTGGACCTGGGCGTGTGCGATGCAGTGATCTGCGGCGGCGTCGACAGCCTGTGCAAGCTCACGCTAAACGGGTTCAGTGCCTTGGAAGCGGTGTCGAACGAACGCTGCAACCCGTTTTCGGTGAACCGTAACGGCATCAATATCGGCGAAGCGGCCGTGCTGTTCCTGATGAGCAAGGTGCCTGCCCCCATCGCCCTGCTGGGCAGCGGCGCCAGTTGCGATGCGCACCATATTTCCGCGCCGGAACCCACCGGCAAAGGTGCATTGCAGGCGATGCGCAAGGCCCTGGCCAGCGCGAAATTGCAGCCCGGGCAGATCGGCTATCTGAACCTGCACGGCACCGCCACCCAGCATAACGATGCGATGGAAAGCCTGGCGGTCGCCAGCCTGTTCCCGCACGGCGTGGCCTGCTCGTCGACCAAACCCCTGAGCGGGCATACCCTGGGCGCTGCCGGTGCGCTGGAAGCGGCGTTCTGCTGGTTGAGCCTGGTCCATCACCGGGTGCCGCCGCATGTCTGGGATGGCCAGGCCGACCCGGCACTGCCCGCCTTGCACTGGGCGCAAGCCGCAGAGCCCTTGGAAAAACGCTGCCTGATGAGCAACTCGTTTGCCTTCGGCGGTAACAATGTCAGCCTGATTATTGGAGAGGCCCCATGATCGATTGGCCACTCGCCGAACTGCTGCCCCATGCGGGCGACATGATCCTGATCGACCAGGTGCTGTCGTTCGATGAAGAGCAGGTCCACACCCGCACCACAATCAAGCCAGGCGGCCTGTTCAACCGCGCTGACGGCAGCCTGCCGGCCTGGGTCGGCATCGAGTTGATGGCGCAAAGCGTCGCCGCCTACGCCGGTTGCCACGCGCGCCAGAAAGGTGAAGCGGTGGAACTGGGTTTCCTGCTCGGCACGCGCAAGTTCGAATGCAACGTGGAACACTTTCCGGCAGGCGCCGAGCTGAGCATCCACGGCCTGCGTTCCCTGGAAGACGACAATGGCATGGGTGTGTTCGAATGCCACCTGACCGGTGACGGTATCCAGGCGAGCGCCCGCTTGAATGTATTTCGACCGCCCCAGGCGGCCAATTATTTAGATGAATCGAAGGACGTAACGCCATGACTGAATCCGTACTGGTCACCGGCTCCAGCCGTGGCATCGGCCGCGCTATTGCACTGCGCCTGGCCCAGGCCGGGCATGACCTCGTGCTGCACTGCCGCAGCGGGCGTAGCGACGCCGATGCGGTGCAGGCCGAGGTTGAAGCCCTGGGCCGCAAGGCGCGGGTGCTGCAGTTCGATGTGGCGGATCGTGCGCTGTGCAAGGAAATTCTCGAGGCCGATGTGGAGCAACATGGCGCCTACTACGGCGTGGTGCTCAATGCCGGCCTGACCCGTGACGGCGCATTCCCGGCCCTGTCGGAGGAGGACTGGGACGTGGTGATGCGCACTAACCTGGACGGTTTCTACAACGTGCTGCACCCGGTGATGATGCCGATGATTCGTCGTCGCGCGGCTGGGCGTATCGTGTGCATCACGTCGGTTTCCGGTTTGATCGGCAACCGTGGCCAGGTCAACTACAGCGCGTCCAAAGCCGGCCTGATCGGCGCGGCCAAGGCCCTGGCCATCGAGCTGGGCAAGCGCAAGATCACCGTCAACTGCGTCGCCCCCGGCTTGATCGACACGGCGATGCTGGATGAAAACGTACCGGTGGAAGAGCTGATGAAAATGATCCCGGCGCAGCGCATGGGCACGCCGGAAGAAGTCGCCGGTGCGGTGAACTTCCTGATGTCGGCCGAAGCCGGCTATATCACGCGCCAGGTCCTGGCCGTGAATGGAGGCTTGTGCTGATGAAGCGCGTCGTCGTCACCGGCATGGCCGGCATGACCTCCCTGGGTAGCGATTGGGCGAGCATTTCGGCCAACTTCCGCGCCAACCGCAGTGGCATCCGGCGCATGGACGAGTGGGACCGCTTCACTGAATTGAACACGCGCCTGGCCGGGCCGATCGACGACTTCGTCGTGCCGGCCCATTGGACGCGCAAGCAACTGCGCAGCATGGGCCGCGTCTCGCGTCTGGCGGTGTGGGCGGCGGAGCAGGCGTTGCAGGACGCCGGTTTGCTCGGTGACGAGTCGATCAAGGACGGACGCATGGGCGTGGCTTGCGGCTCGTCCACCGGCAGCACGGACGAGATCAAGGCGTTCGGCAATATGCTGCTGAACTCGGTGGCCGAGGGGCTGAATGCCAACTCCTACGTGCGCATGATGCCGCACACCACGGCGGCGAATATCAGCATCTTCTTTGGCCTGACCGGGCGGCTGATCCCCACGTCCAGCGCATGCACCAGCGGCAGCCAGGGCATCGGCTATGCCTATGAGGCGATCAAGTTCGGCCGCCTGCCCCTGATGCTCGCCGGCGGTGCCGAAGAGCTGTGCCCGACCGAAGCCATGGTGTTCGACGCGCTCTACGCCACCAGCCTGAAAAACGACGCCCCGCAAACCAGCCCACGCCCCTATGACAGTGGCCGCGATGGCCTGGTGATCGGTGAAGGCGGCGGCATGCTGGTGCTCGAAGAACTGGAACATGCGCTGGCGCGCGGTGCGCATATCCATGCCGAGATTGTCGGCTTCGGCAGCAATGCCGACGGTCAGCACACCACCCGCCCGGAGCAGAAAACCATGCGCCGCGCCATGGAGCTGGCCCTGGAAGATGCCGGGCTTGAGCCGTCCGCGATCGGCTACGTGAACGGGCATGGCACGGCCACCGACCAAGGCGACATCGCCGAAACCCTGGCCACCAGCAGCCTGTTCGGCACCCGCATGCCCATCAGTTCGCAGAAGAGTTTCCTCGGCCACACCCTCGGCGCGTGCGGCGCGCTGGAGTCGTGGTTCAGCATCGAGATGATGAACCGCGACCAGTACGTGCACACCTTCAACCTGGACACCGTCGACCCGCAATGCGGCGAGCTGGATTACCTGCAGGGTGACTTCCGCGAGATGCACCACGACTACGTGATGAACAACAACTTTGCCTTTGGCGGCGTCAACACCTCGCTGATTTTCCGCCGCTGGGCCTGACTCTTTAATCGATTGGAGAAAACGGAATGTCTTCCTTGCTACGCGTTACCTTGATCACCCTGGCCCTGCTGGTCAGCGCAGGCTGCACCAGCAAACCGATCCTCAATACCCAGCACGACCTGCCGGCCAACGCCCAGGTCAGCGAAGAAAAAATGAAAACGGTGATCGTCAACGCCCTGCAAAAGCGCGAATGGACGGTACAACGCCTCAGCCCGCAACTGGTGCAGGCCGAAATCACTGTGCGTAACCAGTACTACGCCGCCATCGACATCCGCTACACCCGCAACAGCTACGCCATCACCTACCGCGACAGCCGCGAACTGGGCTACAAGGATGGCAAGATCCATCGCAACTACAACCGTTGGGTGAACAATCTGGATAGCGATATCATGGCGGGCTTGCGCAGCAATGGCGTGAATGAGGCAGGGTCGGCGGCGCAGTTGTTTGAGCAAACCGGCACCACCAAGTAAAACGAATTCAGGCTCTACAGAAACGACAAAGGGCGCCTTTCGGCGCCCTCTTCACAAACAGGTTGGCTTGTCATCGCCGCTTCCTGCCTGGCTCTGCGATTGCTGGTTGCCCAGGATCCTCAGAGTCTCACAAGCCCCTTTCGGGAACGTGGGCAGTATGCCTGAAAACAACTTTACGGCAACCTGTGGCAAAGTGCCGACTCTGCGAATCTTTCCCGCGAATCGCTAAGCAGCTTGCGTTACCTGATATGTGAGCACGTCTACACCCAGGCCTTGCGTGTCAACAACTCCACAAACGCCTCTGCCATCGGCGTCTGCGCGCCTTTGCGTTGCACCAGCCACACTGCCGTCATCGCCTCCTGATCCAGCAGCGTGCGATACACCACACCATCGATCCGAATGCGCTGGTAGGACGCCGGCAGTACCGACACGCCCAAGCCCGCCGCCACTAGGCCGATGATGGTCATCGCCTCCCCGGCCTCCTGGGCAAAGTGCGGGCTGAAGCCAGCATCACGCGCCAGGTTGAGCAACTGGGCATAGAGGCCGCTGCCGTAAGTGCGCGGGAAAAACACAAACGGCTCCTGTGCCAATTGCGCCAGGTGCAAACCACGCTCGCTGCCCGCCACCAACGGGTGACCAGCACTCAACACCGCCACCAAGGGTTCGCGCATCAACTCGACCACGCTCAAGGAATCCGGCAAGGGCAGTGGCCGCATCAAGCCCACCTGGATCGACTCATCCACCAGTGACTCGGCCACTTCGGTGCTGCTCATCTCCTGCAGGTTCAGATGCACCGCCGGGAACGCCTGGCGAAACGCAAAGATCGCCTGGGGAATGCTGGAATTGAACGGCGCCGACGAGGTGAAGCCAATCTTCAGTTCGCCCAGCTCACCCAACTGCGCCCGGCGCGCTACGTCCGCCGCCTTGTCCACCTGCGCCAGCACCAGCCGCGCCTCTTGCAGGAACAACCGCCCCGCTTCACTCAGTTCGACCCGACGATTGGTACGCTCAAACAACCGCGCCCCCACTTCCTGCTCCAGCGCCTGGATCTGCTGGCTCAGCGGCGGCTGCGAAATGCCCAGCACCTGCGCGGCCCGGCCGAAATGCAGTTCCTCGGCGACGGCGATGAAGTACCGCAAGTGACGCAATTCCATGCAAGCCTCATTAGGTCGTTAAAGCTATCAAACAGGTCGAACAATATATTGGAAAGAATCATTAGGGAGCTATATTCTTTTTTGCATTGCCTGTCCTGGCACGCTCTTCCTCCCCGAGGTCCCCGTGAAAGCTGTTGTTGCTCCACTCGCTCAAGACGTACCGCCCACCGCCCTGGATGAGGTGGTGGCCCAGCTCAATGACGCGTACATCGAAAAAGGCACGCCGATGTTCATGCGCACGGTGCTGGCGTTGTTTTCCGGCGGGTTCGCCACCTTTGCGTTGTTGTATTGCGTGCAGCCGATGATGCCGGCGCTGTCCCAGGAGTTTTCCATCAATGCGGCACAAAGCAGCCTGATCCTGTCGGTGGCCACGGCGATGCTCGCATGTGGTTTGTTGATCACCGGGCCGATTTCCGACCGCCTGGGGCGCAAGCCGGTGATGGTCTCCGCGTTGTTCTGCGCCGCGCTGGCGACCATCGCCAGCGGCCTTATGCCGACCTGGGAAGGCATCCTGCTGATGCGTGCACTGGTGGGTCTGTCGCTCAGCGGCCTGGCCGCCGTAGCCATGACCTACCTGAGCGAAGAGATCCACCCGCAGCACATCGGCCTGGCCATGGGCTTGTACATCGGCGGTAACGCGATTGGCGGCATGAGCGGGCGGCTGATCATCGGCGTGTTGATCGACTTCGTCAGTTGGCACACCGCCATGCTGATTATTGGCGGTCTGGCGCTGATCGCCGCCACGGTGTTCTGGAAGATCCTCCCCGAATCACGCAACTTCCGCGCTACCAGCCTCAAGCCCCGCAGCCTGGTGGACGGCTTTGTCATGCATTTCAAGGACGCCGGCCTGCCGTGGCTGTTCCTCGAAGCGTTCCTGTTGATGGGCGCGTTCGTGACCATGTTCAACTACATCGGCTATCGCCTGCTGGCCGATCCTTATGACCTGAGCCAAGCCGTGGTCGGCCTGCTGTCGCTGGTGTACCTCTCGGGCATCTACAGCTCGGCGAAAATCGGCTCCCTGGCTGACCGCCTCGGCCGCCGTCGCGTGCTGTGGGGCACCATCGTGCTGATGCTGGCCGGCATGGCCCTGACCTTGTTCACCCCCCTGTGGCTGGTGGTGCCGGGCATGCTGATCTTCACCTTCGGCTTCTTCGGCGCCCACTCGGTGGCCAGCAGCTGGATCGGCCGCCGCGCGGTGAGGGCCAAGGGGCAAGCGTCGTCGCTGTACCTGTTCTGCTACTACGTGGGGTCGAGTATTGCCGGGACGGCAGGCGGGTTCTTCTGGCACTTCGCCGGGTGGAACGGGATCGGCGCGTTTATCGTGGCGCTGTTGATCGGGGCGTTGCTGGTGGCGTTGAAGTTGGCAAAGTTGCCGCCGTTGGGGCAAGCGAAGGCCTGAGTTTCTCTGGCTTTTAATGTGGGAGGGGGCTACACCCCGATGAGGGTAGATCAGTCATAGTTGTACTGACTGGTACACCGCCATCGGGGGCAAGCCCCCTCCCACATTTGTTTTGCGTGTTATTCGTGATACTGCGCCGACAGCTCATGCACCGCGCGCAGGAACGCACCCGCATGCTCCGGATTCACTTCCGGGGTGATGCCATGGCCGAGGTTGAACACGTGCCCGGTGCCTTTGCCGTAGCTGGCCAGGATGCGGCCAACTTCGGTGCGGATGGCTTCAGGCTTGGCGTACAGCACGGTCGGGTCCATGTTGCCTTGCAGCGCGACGCGGTTGCCCACGCGCTGGCGGGCTTCGCCAATGTCGCAGGTCCAGTCCAGGCCCAACGCATCGGCACCAGCGCCGGCAATGCTTTCCAGCCACAGGCCGCCACCCTTGGTGAACATGATTACCGGCACTTTGCGGCCTTCGTGTTCGCGGATCAGGCCGCTGACGATTTTGCGCATGTAGGCCAGGGAGAACTCCTGGTACGCCGCCGCCGACAGGTTGCCGCCCCAGGTGTCGAAGATCTGCACGGCTTGCGCGCCGGCCATGATCTGGCCGTTGAGGTAGGAGGTGACCGACTGTGCCAGCTTGTCCAGCAGCAGGTGCATGGCTTGCGGGTTGTCGTAGAGCATGGCCTTGGTCTTGCGGAAGTCTTTCGACGAGCCGCCTTCGACCATGTAGGTGGCCAGGGTCCAGGGGCTGCCGGAGAAGCCGATCAACGGCACGCGGCCGTTAAGCTCGCGGCGGATGGTGCTGACGGCGTCCATCACGTAACCGAGGTCTTTGTGGGGGTCTGGAATCGGCAGGGCCTCGATATCGGCCAGGGTGCTGACGACTTTCTTGAAACGCGGGCCTTCGCCGGTCTCGAAGTACAGGCCCTGGCCCATGGCGTCAGGGATGGTGAGGATGTCGGAAAAAAGGATGGCCGCGTCCAATTGTGGATAGCGGTCCAGCGGCTGCATCGTGACTTCGCAGGCGAACTCCGGGTTCATGCACAGGCTCATGAAATCGCCGGCGTTGGCGCGACTGGCGCGGTATTCCGGCAGGTAGCGACCGGCCTGGCGCATCATCCACACAGGGGTGACGTCCACGGGTTGCTTGAGCAGGGCACGAAGGAAACGGTCGTTCTTGAGGGCAGTCATGTCGGCATCCGCAAAAAAAGTGCGGGCATTTTCTCAGAGCCAGACGCAAAAGGCACGGTATGAGCCGTGCCTTTTGTCTATCGGGTCAATTTGTCGCGGACATGAAAGCGCTGCAAAAATAAATGTGGGAGGGGGCTTGCCCCCGATTGCAGTGTGTCAGTCCCAGTATCTGTAACTGAACCACCGCTATCGGGGGCAAGCCCCCTCCGACATTTTTGACCGCATTTCAGCCTGAACGAGATTAGACGTTCAGGTAATCCAGGATCCCTTCGGCGGCATTGCGGCCTTCGAAGATCGCGGTTACCACCAGGTCAGAACCGCGCACCATGTCGCCACCGGCGAAGATCTTCGGGTTGCTGGTCTGGTGCTTGTACTGGCCTTGTTCCGGGGCCACGACGCGGCCCTGGCTGTCGGTCTGGATCTGGAACTGCTCGAACCACGGCGCCGGGCTTGGGCGGAAGCCGAAGGCGATGACCACGGCATCGGCCGGGATGATCTCTTCGGAACCCGGGATCGGCTCGGGGCTGCGACGGCCACGGGCGTCCGGTTCGCCGAGACGGGTCTCGACAACCTTCACACCCTCGACACGCTCTTCACCGACGATTGCAATAGGCTGGCGGTTGTAGAGGAATTTCACGCCTTCTTCCTTGGCGTTCTTCACCTCTTTGCGCGAGCCCGGCATGTTGGCTTCGTCCCGACGATAGGCACAGGTTACCGACTTGGCGCCCTGGCGGATCGAGGTGCGGTTGCAGTCCATCGCGGTGTCACCACCGCCGAGCACCACGACCTTCTTGCCTTTCATGTCGACGAAGTCTTCCGGCGACTTTTCAAAGCCCAGGTTGCGGTTGACGTTGGCGATCAGGAAATCGAGCGCGTCATAAACGCCCGGCAGGTCCTCACCGGCGAAACCGCCCTTCATGTAGGTGTAGGTGCCCATGCCCATGAACACGGCATCGTATTCTTCGAGCAGTTGCTCCATGGTGATGTCCTTGCCGACTTCGGTATTGAGGCGGAACTCGATACCCATGCCGGTGAACACTTCACGACGGTTGCTCAGGACGGTTTTTTCCAACTTGAACTCGGGGATGCCGAAGGTCAGCAGGCCGCCGATTTCCGGGTTCTTGTCGAACACCACCGGGGTCACGCCGCCACGTACCAGCACGTCGGCACAGCCCAGGCCCGCCGGGCCGGCGCCGATGATCGCGACGCGCTTGCCGGTCGGCTTGACCTTGGACATATCCGGGCGCCAGCCCATGGCGAACGCGGTGTCGGTGATGTACTTCTCCACCGAACCGATGGTCACCGCGCCGAAGCCGTCGTTGAGGGTGCAGGCACCCTCGCACAGACGGTCCTGCGGGCACACCCGGCCGCAGACTTCCGGCAGGGTATTGGTCTGGTGCGACAGCTCGGCGGCAGCGAGGATGTTGCCCTCGGCCACCAACTTGAGCCAGTTGGGAATGAAGTTGTGCACCGGGCACTTCCATTCGCAATACGGGTTACCGCACCCCAGGCAGCGGTGGGCCTGGTCGGCCGAGTGCTGGGGTTTGAAGGGTTCGTAGATTTCCACGAACTCTTTCTTGCGTTGACGCAACAGTTTCTTCTTCGGATCTTTGCGCCCGACATCGATGAACTGGAAGTCGTTATTCAGACGTTCAGCCATGTTAAAACCTCATCAAACTCTTCAGGCGCATATCACTGCGGGTTGGCACGGATGCTGGAAAGCAACGATTTCAGGTTGGCAGCCTTGGGCTTGACCAGCCAGAAACGACGCAGGTAATCATCGAGGTTTTCGGCGAGGTTACGACCCCATTCGCTGCCGGTTTCCTCGACGTACTCGTCCAGCACGTGCTGCAAGTGGTTCCGGTAGGACTCCATGGCTTCGCCGCTGATCCGCTGGATCTCGACCAACTCGTGGTTGACCTTGTCGACGAAGGTGTTGTCCTGGTCGAGCACGTAGGCGAAACCGCCGGTCATGCCCGAACCGAAGTTGTAACCGGTCTTGCCCAGTACCGCGACAAAGCCCCCGGTCATGTACTCGCAGCAGTGATCGCCAGTGCCTTCCACCACGGTGTGGGCTCCGGAGTTACGCACGGCGAAACGCTCACCGGCAGTACCGGCAGCGAACAGCTTGCCACCGGTGGCGCCGTACAAGCAGGTGTTGCCGATGATGGCACTGTCCTGGGTCTTGTACACGCTGCCTTTAGGCGGAACGATCACCAGCTTGCCGCCGGTCATGCCCTTGCCCACGTAGTCGTTGGCGTCGCCTTCCAGGTACATGTGCAAGCCACCGGCGTTCCATACGCCGAAGCTCTGCCCAGCAGTGCCCTTGAAGCGGAAAGTGATCGGCGCTTTCGCCATGCCCTGGTTACCGTGCTTGCGCGCGATTTCGCCGGAGATGCGTGCACCGATGGAACGGTCGCAGTTGCAGATATCCAGGGCGAACTCGCCACCGCTGGCGTCGTTGATCGAGGAACCGGCCATGTCGACCATCTTCTCGGCCAACAGGCCTTTGTCGAACGGTGGATTACGGTCCACGCCGCAGAACTGCGGTTTGTCGGCCGGGATATGATCGCTGCCCAACAGCGGCGTCAGGTCCAGGTGGTTCTGCTTGGCGGTCTGGCCTTCGAGGACTTCCAGCAGATCGGTACGGCCGATCAGCTCTTCCAGCGAACGCACGCCCAGCTTGGCCAGCCACTCACGGGTCTCTTCGGCGACGTAGGTGAAGAAATTCACCACCATGTCGACGGTGCCGATGTAGTGATCCTTGCGCAGCTTCTCGTTCTGAGTGGCGACACCGGTGGCGCAGTTGTTCAGGTGGCAGATGCGCAGGTATTTGCAGCCCAGGGCGATCATCGGTGCAGTGCCAAAGCCAAAGCTCTCCGCACCGAGGATCGCGGCCTTGATCACGTCGAGGCCGGTTTTCAGGCCGCCGTCGGTCTGCACGCGCACCTTGCCACGCAGGTCGTTGCCGCGCAGGGTCTGGTGGGTTTCGGCCAGGCCGAGTTCCCACGGCGCGCCGGCGTACTTGATGGAAGTCAGCGGCGAAGCGCCGGTGCCGCCGTCGTAGCCAGAGATGGTGATCAGGTCGGCATAGGCCTTGGCCACACCGGCGGCGATAGTGCCCACGCCGGCTTCCGCCACCAGCTTCACCGAGACCAGCGCCTGCGGGTTGACTTGTTTCAAGTCGAAAATCAGCTGCGACAAGTCTTCGATCGAATAGATGTCGTGGTGCGGCGGCGGCGAGATCAGGGTCACGCCCGGCACTGCATAACGCAGCTTGGCGATCAGACCGTTGACCTTGCCGCCTGGCAGCTGGCCGCCTTCACCGGGCTTGGCGCCCTGGGCCACCTTGATCTGCAGCACTTCGGCGTTGACCAGGTATTCCGGGGTTACACCGAAACGGCCGGTGGCGACCTGCTTGATTTTCGAGCTCTTGATGGTGCCGTAGCGCGCCGGGTCTTCACCGCCTTCGCCGGAGTTGGAACGCGCGCCCAGGCGGTTCATGGCTTCGGCCAGGGCTTCGTGAGCCTCGGGCGACAACGCGCCCAGGGAGATACCGGCGGAGTCGAAGCGCTTGAGGATCGATTCCAGCGGCTCGACTTCGGCGATGTCCATCGGCGTGTCCAGGGTCTTCACCTTGAACAGGTCACGGATCATCGACACCGGGCGGTTGTCCACCAGCGAGGTGTATGCCTTGAACTTGGCGTAGTCGCCCTGCTGCACGGCGGCTTGCAGGGTGTTGACTACGTCCGGGTTATACGCGTGGTATTCGCCACCGTGCACGAACTTGAGCAGGCCGCCTTGCTGGATCGGCTTGCGCGCACTCCAGGCTTCGGCTGCCAGGGCTTTCTGTTCAGCTTCGATATCGACGAAACGTGCGCCCTTGATGCGACTTGGCACTCCCCGGAAGCTCAGCTCGCAGACTTCTTCGGACAGGCCGATGGCTTCGAACAGTTGCGCACCGCGATAAGACGTAACGGTGGAGATGCCCATCTTCGACAGGATCTTCAGCAGGCCTTTGGTGATGCCCTTGCGGTAGTTCTTGAACACCTCATAGAGGTCGCCCAGCACTTCACCGGTACGGATCAGGTCACCCAGCACTTCGTACGCAAGGAACGGGTACACCGCCGAGGCGCCGAAACCGATCAACACCGCAAAGTGATGCGGGTCGCGGGCGGTGGCGGTTTCGACAAGGATGTTGGAGTCGCAACGCAGGCCTTTCTCGGTCAGGCGGTGGTGCACCGCGCCAGTCGCCAGCGAGGCGTGGATCGGCAGCTTGCCCGGCGCGATGTGGCGGTCGGTCAGTACGATCTGGGTACGACCAGCACGCACGGCTTCTTCGGCCTGGTCGGCGACGTTGCGCACTGCGGCTTCAAGGCCGAGGCTCTCGTCGTAGTTCAGGTCGATGATCTGGCGGTCAAAGCCCGGGCGCTCCAGGGTCATCAGCGAGCGCCACTTGGCCGGAGACACGACCGGCGAGCTGAGGATCACGCGGGAGGCGTGCTCAGGCGACTCCTGGAAGATGTTGCGCTCGGCACCGAGGCACACCTCCAGGGACATCACGATAGCTTCGCGCAGCGGGTCGATAGGCGGGTTGGTCACCTGGGCGAACTGCTGGCGGAAATAGTCGTACGGCGTACGCACGCGCTGGGACAGCACGGCCATCGGCGTGTCATCGCCCATGGAGCCAACCGCCTCGTAGCCTTGCTCACCGAGCGGACGCAGCACCTGGTCGCGCTCTTCGAACGTGACCTGGTACATCTTCATGTATTGCTTGAGTTGGTCCACGTCGTAGAACGCCGAACCATGGTCGTTGTCTTCCATGGTCGCCTGGATGCGCAGGGCGTTCTTGCGCAGCCATTGCTTGTACGGGTGACGGGACTTCAAGCGGTTGTCGATGGCGTCGGTGTCGAGGATCTGCCCGGTTTCGGTGTCCACGGCCAGGATCTGGCCCGGCCCCACGCGGCCTTTGGCGATGACGTCTTCGGGCTTGTAGTCCCACACGCCGATTTCCGAAGCCAGGGTGATGAAACCGTTGGTAGTGGTGACCCAACGCGCCGGGCGCAGACCGTTACGGTCGAGCAGGCATACCGCATAGCGACCGTCGGTCATGACCACGCCGGCCGGGCCGTCCCACGGTTCCATGTGCATCGAGTTGTACTCGTAGAATGCACGCAGGTCCGGGTCCATGGTCTCGACGTTCTGCCACGCTGGCGGAATGATCATGCGCACGCCACGGAACAGGTCGATGCCGCCGGTGACCATCAGTTCGAGCATGTTGTCCATGCTGGAGGAGTCGGAACCCACGCGGTTGACCAGCGGGCCGAGCTCTTCCAGGTCCATCAAATCGTTGGCGAACTTGGTGCGACGGGCCACGGCCCAGTTGCGGTTGCCGGTGATGGTGTTGATCTCGCCGTTGTGGGCGAGGAAGCGGAATGGCTGGGCCAGCGGCCATTTCGGCAGGGTGTTGGTGGAGAAGCGCTGGTGGAACACGCAGATTGCGGTCTGCAGGCGCTCATCGCTCAGGTCTGGATAGAAGGCGGTGAGGTCCGCCGGCATCATCAGGCCTTTATAAATGATGGTCTTGTGGGAAAAGCTGCAGATGTAGTGGTCGGTGTCGGCGGCATTGGCAACGGACGAGCGGCGACGCGACGTGAACAGCTTGATCGCCATGTCCTGGTCGCTCAGGCCGTCCCCGGCGATGAACACTTGCTCGATCTGCGGCAGGCGCTCGAGGGCCAGGCGGCCGAGCACGCTGGTGTCGATCGGCACTTTGCGCCAGCCGACGAGTTGCAGGCCGGCAGCCAGGATCTCGCGGTTCATGTTCTCGCGAGCGGCTTCGGCTTTGACCGGGTCCTGGTTGAAAAACACCATGCCCACGGCGTACTGCTTGGGCAGGTCGACCGCAAATTGTTCTTTTGCGACAGCGCGCAGGAACAGGTCGGGCTTTTGAATCAGCAAGCCGCAGCCGTCACCAGTCTTGCCGTCGGCGTTGATCCCACCGCGGTGGGTCATGCAGGTCAGGGCCTCGATGGCCGTTTGCAAAAGGGTATGACTGGGCTCGCCCTGCATATGGGCTATCAGGCCGAAACCGCAGTTATCCTTGAATTCATCGGGTTGGTACAGACCTGCTTTCATAGACACTTTCTCACCAGGCTGCCTCTTATTCCGAGGCAAATTTCTTTTCAATTCAACCGGTTACCTTCCACGCCGAACGTACGCCGGCTTAGCGGGGGCAAAAGGGAGGTCATTGTACACACCGACACAGACGCTCACAAATTTAGCGACGAAATGTCGCAAATCTATGTCGCATTTATGAAAGGTTTAAAGCGATATGCTGTGCTAGTCAAAACTTTTTTAATTCTGACCGTTACGACTCAAAAGCCACTGTGACGCAGACACCACAAAGCGCGCGGTCTCTAGAGACAGCACGCACTTGTGGTTTTTTTGAGGTGCCGGGAGGGCGGCCTGGGTAAGGCCGCCGAATCTTCAGCGAGTTGTTGCCAGTTCTTGTTGAACGCTGGCAACAGTGCGAGGCCAAGGTTTACCAGCCTGAACCTTCGCTGGCAAGGCCTTGATGGCAGAATCAGCCGCTGCACGGCTGGAGAAACTGCCATAGGTGATCACGTAGAGAGGCTTGCCGTTGAGCACTTTCTTGAAATAACGGTACTCGCCGCCCTGCTCTTTCACGAACGCCTGGGCGTTGGCTTCGGAGCTGGTGCCGAGGATCTGCACCACGAAGTTGCCGGAAGGCTGGCTGCCATACCAGCCGCTACCTGCAGCACCGGCCTTGGCAACGGTGGCGGCCGGTTTTTCAGCAGGCTTGGCAGCCGGGGCCGGAGCGGGCTTGGCGGCTGGCGCTGGCGCAACAGGTTTGGTCACAGGCGCAGGCTTGGCGGTTGCAACAGTCGGTGCCGGCGTTGGTTTTGCCACTGGCTGACCGGCTGGGACGCCCGCAGGTGGTGCAGTGGTCGTGACGGTCGGCGGTGTTGCGCTGGAACCTTCCACCGGCACGCCGTCATCACCTTCGGAGATACCACCAGCTTCTTCGGCGAGCGGGCCGCGCATGACAGGTTGGCCAACCATCGGCAGGTTGGTCGGTTGCCCGGAATTGGCGAACTCGACGTTTGGCGTGGGTTTGCCCAGTGGCAACTGCGCCTGTTCGGTTGGCGCGCCGGCCGTAGTCGGTGCCTTGCTGCGGCCTGGAATCAACCAGGCGGCGGCGACAGCGACCACGACAACGGCGGAAATAGCCAATACGTGTTTCTTAGGCATAGTGAACCCCATCTTTGGACGCTTGACCGCTGTGCGGCTGGCAATCATGGCTTCGATCATGGCATCGCGGGCAACCTGGTTGATGGTGCCAGGCCAGCCGTCGGAGCTTTCGTGAATATCAGAGATCTGTTGAGCGGAGAAAAGTTCGATACCCGCGCCCGCGCCTTCCAGGCGTTGAGCCAGGTATTCGCGGGTTTCTTCCTCTTCGTACGGCTGCAGTTCGATGACGTGGAACAGCTCCTGATCACCGCTGATCTGCTCCAGCTCGGCAATCAGCGACGACTCACCAAACAGGAACACGTGGGGGCGACCTTCCGGCGTACCGGCTGCCAGCGCCAGCAGCGCTTCGAGGGCGGATTCGTCGAGCTGTTCGGCGTCATCCACCAGCAGGTAGACTTCCTGGCCGGTCAGGCCCAGTTGTACCACTTGCTTGAGGATTGCGTTCGGCTCGGCAGTCGCCACGTCCAGCGCCTGGGCGACCTGGCGCAACACGCCCGCCGCATCACCGGCACCACGGGCCGACACCACCACGCTCTGCACCGACTGCTTGTTAGTGCTGGCCACCAGGGCCTGGCGCAGCAAGGTTTTGCCGCTGCCCAAAGGGCCGGTCACGACCAGCAGCAATTGGCTGTAGCGCGCGAGGTGATGCAACTGGCCGAGCACTGGTTTGCGCTGGGCCGGGAAAAATTTGAAACCAGGCACCCGTGGAGCAAAAGGGTCGTGGCTTAACTGGTAATGGCCGAGGAACGCCTCGTCGGCATGCAAACTAGTCATCGGGATCTTATTAACCTTTAAGCTGGGCCAGGGCGCGGTAATCCGCTCCCAGCGTGGCCTGTAAAATCTCTTTCGGATAATCGTCGGTCACCACCGCTTCGCCCATGTGGCGCAGCAGCACCAGTCGCAGTCGACCGTCGATCACTTTCTTGTCTATTGCCATATGTTCGAGGAAATCTGCCTCGGTCATCTCTTCAGGCGGAATCACCGGCAAACCGGCGCGCTGGAACAGGCGGATGCCACGGTCACGCTCCTGGGCACTGATCCAGCCCAGGCGCTGCGACATCTCCAGTGCCATCACGGTGCCAGCCGCAACGGCTTCCCCATGCAACCACACACCATAGCCCATGTGGGTTTCGATCGCATGGCCGAAGGTGTGACCCAGGTTCAAGGTGGCCCGTACGCCGGACTCCCGTTCGTCGGCATTCACCACGAGTGCCTTGGCGGCACAGGATCGGGAAATGGCTTCGGTGAGGGCCGCCTGGTCGAGATTGCGCAAGGCGTCGACGTGCTCTTCCAGCCAGGTCAGGAACGGTTCGTCGCAGATCAGCCCGTACTTGATGACTTCCGCCAGACCCGCCGACAGCTCACGCGGCGGCAAGGTGTTGAGAGTCGCGGTGTCGATCAGCACGGCTTGCGGCTGGTAGAACGCGCCCACCATATTCTTGCCCAGCGGGTGGTTGATGCCGGTCTTGCCGCCCACCGACGAATCCACCTGGGACAGCAGGGTGGTCGGCACCTGGATAAAGTCCACGCCACGCTGGTAGCAGGCCGCTGCAAAGCCGGCCATGTCGCCGATCACACCGCCGCCCAGGGCGATCACGGTAGTACGGCGGTCATGACGTGCAGTCAGCAGGCCATCAAAGATCAGTTGCAGGGTTTCCCAGTTCTTATGGGCCTCGCCGTCGGGCAGGATCACAGAAATAACGGAGTACGCCGCGAGGCTGCGGCTCAGACGCTCAAGATACAGCGGCGCGACCGTTTCATTGGAGATGATCGCCACTTGCCGCCCGGCAATATGCGGTGCGAGCAACTCGGGCTGGTCCAACAGACCTTCGCCAATATGGATCGGGTAGCTTCGCTCGCCTAGATCGACCTTAAGTGTCTGCATGTGTCCCCGCGTTGAAGATGTATTGACGACCGGTAACGCCAAACACTGACGCTGCCTGATGGCTCTACGCCACACCTTGGGAGGTGTTGGCGCGCCGCCGAGAATAGCGCATTTCGGGCCTGGCTTTAACGGGGTGGCAGCCGTTGCAGGCGCTCAAGAATGTCGAGGACCACCATCCGGGGTGGCCGCTCATCGGTTTCCACCACCAGATCGGCAATTTCCCGATACAGCGGATCGCGCAGCGCCAGCAAATCCCGCAGGGTTTTCTCCGGATTGGCCGTGCGCAGTAACGGGCGATTGCGATCACGGGCGGTGCGGCCCACTTGCTGCTCGACCGACGCATGCAGGTAGACCACGCGGCCACCGGCATGCAGCGCGCGACGGTTCTCGTCACGCATCACCGCGCCACCACCGGTCGCCAATACCACGCCATCGCAGCCGCACAGCTCGGCAATCATCGCCTGCTCGCGGTCACGAAAGCCCAGTTCGCCTTCCTTATCGAAGATCCATGGGATATTGGCACCCGTGCGCAATTCAATTTCCTTGTCGGAATCTTTGAACGGCAGGCGCAGCTCTTTGGCCAGCAAACGGCCGATGGTGCTTTTTCCAGCGCCCATCGGTCCTACAAGAATCAAATTTCGCACAGAATCAACGACTCACAGCAATCGCCTGGTTATTCATAATACGCGGAGTCAGGAATACCAGCAGCTCGGATTTTTTCTCCGCCAGCACATCGCGCCGGAAAAGGCGGCCAAGATACGGCACATCGCCCAAAAATGGCACTTTATCTACCACTTTGCTTTGGGTATTGGAGAAAACCCCGCCGATGACAATGGTCTCGCCATCCTTGACCAGTACCTTGGCGTTGACCTCGTTTTTCTTGATCGGCGGCACGTCGTTGAGTTTATTGAGATAGTCGGGCTCATCCTTGGTGACTTTCACCTCCATGATCACGCGGTCGTCAGGGGTGATTTGCGGGGTGACCTCCAGCGACAGCGAGGCCTCCTTGAACGACACCGAGGTGGCGCCGCTGGAGCTGGATTCCTGGTAGGGAATCTCGGTGCCCTTGAGGATGCGTGCGGTTTCCTTGTCGGACGTGACCACCTTGGGTTGCGAGACGATTTCGCCGTTACCGGTTTTCTCCATGGCGGTGAGCTCCAGGTCCAGCAGCAGGTTGTCGGTGATAAAGGCGATGCCCAAGCCCGAGGTGCCGTTGAATGTCCCCAAGTCCACGAAAGGTGAACTGGGTGGGTTTTCCGGCGGCTCCGCGCCTTCAGGCAGAGGTTTGGGAATGCCACCCGCGCCCCAGTTGCCGCGAGTGAGCCGCCCACCCCAGCGCGCGCCCAGGCTTTTGTCATAATCGACATTCGCCTCGACAATCCGTGCCTCGATCATGACCTGGCGCACCGGCACATCCAGTTGCGCCACGATCCTGCGCAGTTCCTCCAGCCGCTCGCCAGTCTGATAGGCGATGATGTTGTTGGTGCGATCATCCACCGCCACCGAGCCACGCTCATCGGTGACACCCTCAAGGCCCGTGACTGACTGAAACAACTTGGCCAGGTCCGCCGCCTTGGCGTAATTGACCTGCAGCAGCTCCCGACGCAACGGCGCCAGTTCGGCCATTTGCTTGCGCGACTCCAGCGTCAGCAGCTCACGCGCGGCCAACTCCTCGGCGGGCGCGACCAGCAACACACCGGCCTTTACCCGCTTATCCAGGCCCTTGGCTTGCAGCACCAGGTCCAACGCCTGATCCCAAGGCACATCCTTAAGACGCAGGGTGATCGAGCCCTGCACATCGTCGCTGGCAACCAGATTGAGGCCCGCCACATCGGCAATCTGCTGCAGCGCGGTGCGCAACTCGATGCTCTGGAAGTTGAGGTTCAGCTTGTCGCCGGTGTAAGCGCTCGACGTGGCGCTGCCAGGCGGTGGCAACTGGATCAGGTCTACACGATTGGGCACAGCAACAGCCATCGGCGCCGTGAACGCTATCCATAGCGCCACACCGAAGGACAAGAAAATCCTTTTCATTGATTCGATTCCGTTATGAGTTGACGTTCAACACCAGGGTTCGCGGGCGCTCCAGCCATGCACCCTGACCATCAGGAAACAGCTCGACCAGCTCTATGTGACGCTCATGGATGGCCGTGACCCGGCCATGGTCCGGCCCCACATAGTCACCGACCGCCAGGCGATGCACCGTGGAGGCCGCACGCAGCAAGGCGAAAACCTGCGACCCGCGGGACAGCGTGCCGACCATTTCGAACTGGTCCAGCGCAAGGCTTTCCAGGGCTGCGCGTGGCCGGGCGAGATCTGGCGCACGGGCCGGCCGCCCAGGTAGGTGATCGACCTGAACGGCAAGCCGCTGAAAAGGGTCGCGCAGCCCGCAAGCCTCGTAGACAAAGGGCTGCCCTTGGCGGGCCTGACCGCCTCCCCCGCCGCCCGGCTGCCAGTAGCTCTTGACCAGCAGATCAAGGCGCAGCAGCTTGCCATCCCGCCGCAGGACCACATCGTGCACCGTCGCGATTCGCGCCAGACCACCCAAGCTACTCAGGAACGTCGCCAGGTCGTGGTAAGCCCCTGCCACGCCGACCTGTACCGGCTGCTCGTGATAGTACGGCTGGGACTGTTCGTCCAACGGCGTGACACTCTCGACCACCAGACCATTGGCCAATGCCAAGTGCGCGATGTCTTCCAGCAAGCCGGGCATTTCGGATTTGCCCGGCAACGCCCGGAAAAGCTCATCGGCTTTCGCCTGCATCAATTGGAGCTGCTGCGTGCGCGCCTCAAGGGGGGCAGCCATGGCCGTCTTTTGAGCGACTTGCTGTTGCAGGGCCACTTCCCGCACCTCGACCTGGCTTAGCCGCTGACGCGACGGGCTCAGGTACACAAGGTCACCCACCACAAATATCAGGCTCGCCAGCGCACAGCCCAACAGGGCCTTGCCAGGTAGGGGCCATTTTGCAGCGTTGTGAGTGAGTGCAGAAAGATTGAGCCTCAACGGGCTCAAGGTCGCGCCTCGGAAGGCTCGCCCTGTCGCACCATCAACTGGAATTCGTTGTTGCCACGCGCGCCCTCGGTTCGCACCTGTTGCAACCGCGTGGAGTGGGCGCCTTGCGCAGCCTCCAGGCGACGCATCAGTTGGGCGATATCCTGACTCGACTCGGCACTGCCGCTGATACTCACCGTATCGCCCTTCGCCACCACTTCATGCAGATGGACACCGTCGGGTACTGCGCGCGCCAACTGATCCAACAATTGCGCACCGGACGAGCGGGAGTCGTGCAGGTCCTGCACAACCTTCATGCGCTGCGCCAACTGCTGGCTTTGCTCCTGCAGGTCATCGATGGTCTTGATGCGCGAATCCAGGCCGGTGATTTGCTTGCCCAGATGGTCATTACGGGTCACTTGCCGGTCAATGGCCTGGTCGATCACCTGGTCCGCCAGCCATACGGCTGCGAGCGCCGCGCAGGCGAACGCCAGCAGACACGCCAGCAGGTACTTGCGTCGCCGCTCCGCCAGCGCCTGGCGCCAAGGCAAAAGGTTGATTCGTGTCTTCAAGCGAAACTCCTCAGGGCCAACCCGCAAGCAATTCCCATCCCGTGGGCGTCCACGGCCCATTGTGCACCATCGACTCGATGGCCCGGCGTGAAGCTGGCGAAATCCTGACTGCATGCGCGCGCCAATGCAAACGCTTCGACATCGACCACCCTCGGCACCAGCCCGGCCAGCGCCAGAACCGCCTCCCGTGCCTCGACGTGTTCCTTCAGGCACGCCGCCAGCAGCACCTCGACACGACCTGGGTCCAGGGCGGTCGGCCCGCGCACTTGAAAGTCGATGGCCACGTCATCCAATGGATAAGGAATGTACTGGTCTGCCTCCATCTGGATCATCCAGGCCATCTCATCGTCGGTGAGCCCAGCCTCCATCTCGATTATGCGCGTGATCACCGAGGGCCCGGATACCGCAGCGGCAGCACCACGGACCGACGTTGCCATTCGCGACAACGCACTGCGCAAGGTGCGTCCCACGCCTTCGAGATCCAGGAATGTGCCGTCGACCACCGAGCGTACCGGCAATGCCTGGGTGACATAGGCCCGAATGTGGTAACCCGTGATTGAACGGCCCAGCTCCACCAGCCGGATTGCCGTGTCATTGATGTCGACGCCCAGCAGGGTATCGAGTTTTCCCGTGAAAAATCCTTTTCCCATAAAACTCCCTAAAGCTTTGCCTGTCATACCGCCTGATTGCCGCCGGGGGTCATGCATTCGGTCGACTTGTTGAGCAGGTGCGAATGACGCCCCAAGTCGAAAAATGCTTTAATGCCCAGCGTTTTTTGCCGCTTTTTATCTGCAGCTCGGGTCGATCCATCGATTGCCATGCAAGCCCCGACGCCTAACCCATTCTTTTCTCTGGAAATCCAAAAGCCTTGATTCGTCTGCTGAAGTTTTTCGGGTACTCCATTGTCGCCATCGTTTGCGGGCTGCTGCTCGTGCTCAGCGGGGCCTACCTCTACCTTAGTCCGGGTTTGCCCTCCGTAGAGGCTCTCAGAAGTATCCAGTTGCAGATTCCTTTGCGGGTCTACAGCAGCGATGAAAAACTGATCGCGGAGTTCGGCGAAATGCGCCGCACACCGATCCGTTTTGCCGATATTCCACCCAATTTCATCAGCGCCCTGCTCTCGGCCGAGGACGATAATTTTGCCAACCACTATGGCGTCGACCCCAGCAGCCTGGTGCGTGCGGCCACGCAATTGGTAAAAAGCGGACACATTCAATCCGGCGGCAGCACCATCACCATGCAGGTGGCGAAGAACTTCTTCCTGACCAGCGAGCGCAGCTTTTCGCGCAAGGCCACCGAGATTCTCCTGGCGCTGCAAATCGAACGCCAGTTGACCAAGGATGAGATCCTTGAGCTGTACGTGAACAAGATCTACCTGGGCAACCGCGCCTACGGGATCGAGGCGGCCTCGCAGGTCTACTATGGCAAGTCCATCCGTGACGCCAGCCTGGCGCAGATGGCCATGATCGCCGGCCTGCCCAAGGCGCCCTCACGCTTCAACCCACTGGCCAACCCGGCGCGCAGCAAAGAGCGCCGCGACTGGATCCTGGGGCGCATGTACAAGCTGGGCAAGATCGACCAGGCCGCTTACGAAAGCGCCATCGCCGAGCCGTTGAATGCCAGCTACCACGTGCCGACGCCGGAAGTGAACGCCCCTTACATCGCCGAAATGGCGCGCGCCGAGATGGTCGGCCGCTACGGCAGCGAGGCGTATACCGAAGGTTTCCGCGTGACCACCACCGTGCCGAGCGACTTGCAGGATATCGCCAATAATTCGGTGCATTCCGGCCTGATCACCTATGACCAGCGTCACGGCTACCGTGGCCCCGAATCACGCCTGCCGGGCAAGACCCTGAGCGCATGGACCACCGAGCTGGGCAAACAGCGTGCGATCAGCGGCCTGGAGCCGGCCATCGTCACCCAAGTGAAAAAAGATGGCGTGCAGGTCCTGACCCGCACCGGCGAAGCCCATGTGGCGTGGGACAGCATGAAGTGGGCGCGCCCGTTCCTGAACACCAACAGCATGGGCCCGATGCCCAAGCAACCGTCGGACGTGGCGCAGGTGGGCGATTTGATCCGCGTACAACGCCAGAAGGACGACAGCCTCAAGTTCAGCCAGGTGCCGCTGGCCCAGGGCGCACTGGTGTCGCTGGACCCGCAGAACGGTGCAATCCGTGCCCTGGTCGGTGGCTTCGCGTTCGAGCAGAGCAACTACAACCGCGCGACCCAGGCCAAGCGCCAACCGGGCTCGAGCTTCAAGCCGTTCATCTACAGCGCCGCGCTGGACAACGGCTACACCGCCGCCAGCCTGGTCAACGATGCACCCATCGTGTTTGTCGACGAGTACCTGGACAAGGTCTGGCGCCCGAAGAACGACACCAACACCTTCCTAGGCCCGATCCGCATCCGCGAAGCGCTGTACAAGTCGCGCAACCTGGTGTCGATCCGCTTGCTGCAGGCAATGGGCGTGGGCAAGACCATCGATTACATGACGCGCTTCGGTTTCGCCAAGTCAGACCTGCCGCCCAACCTGTCCCTCGCCCTGGGCACCGCGACCCTCACACCGATGGAAATCGCCACCGGCTGGAGCACCTTTGCCAACGGCGGCTACAAGATCACACCGTACCTGATCGACAAGATCGAAAGCCGCAACGGCGACACCCTGTTCACCGCCAACCCACCACGCGTGCCGGGTGACGTGGTCAACGGCGTGGCAGCGACGGATGGCCTGGCAGCACCGAGCAATGGCGGCATCACCATCGAGCCGACCCCAGGCACGACGCAGGCCGCCAACGGTACCCCGGCGGAGCCACAGGCGCCGGCAGTTGCCGAGCGTATTGTCGACGGCCGTACCACTTATATTCTCAACAGCATCCTGGAAGATGTGATCAAGAAGGGGACCGGCCGCCGCGCCCTGGCGCTGAACCGGCCAGACATCGCCGGCAAGACCGGTACCACCAACGAATCCAAGGACGCCTGGTTCTCCGGCTACAACGCCGACTACGTGACCACCGTGTGGACCGGCTATGACCAGCCGGAAAGCCTGGGTCGCCGCGAGTTCGGTGGCACCGTCGCACTGCCGATCTGGATGAGCTACATGGGCGCAGCCTTGAAGGACAAGCCGCCGCACACCCAGCCGGAGCCGGAAGGCATCCTCAGCCTGCGCATCGACCCGATCAGTGGCCGTGCGGCCTCGCCAAGCACACCGAATGCGTACTTCGAACTGTTCAAGAGCGAAGACACGCCGCCGTCGGTCAATGAGCTGGGCAATGGCGTTGCACCGGGTAGCCCGCTGCCGGCGGATGAGGCGGCGCCGATCGATCTGTTCTAGTGAGATTTATGGCCTGAAACAGATTCAATGTGGGAGCGGGCTTGCCCGCGATTGCGGTGTGTCAGGCGCCACATGAGCTGATTGATCCATCGCTATCGCGGGCAAGCCCGCTCCCACACTTGGGTCTCCACAAGGCCCAAGTGAATCGCCACAAAAAAGCCCCGACTCGCGAGAGCCGGGGCTTTTTGTGGGTGCGCTACAACGGCTTAGCCGTTGAACACATCATCCACGCTTTTCAGCGGGTAGTGCTTCGGATACGGCAGGGTGGCCACGCCGGTCTCGATGGCGGCCTTGGCCACGGCATCGGAGATCAGGGTGATCAGGCGCTTGTCCATTGGTTTCGGGATGATGTACTCACGACCGAATTCCAGCTTGGCGCCACCGTAGGCGTCGCACACGTCCTGAGGCACCGGCAGCTTGGCCAGTTCACGCAGGGCATTGGCGGCAGCCACTTTCATCTCTTCGTTGATGCGCTTGGCGCGAACATCCAGGGCGCCACGGAAGATGAACGGGAAGCCCAGTACGTTGTTGACCTGGTTCGGGTAGTCCGAACGGCCGGTGGCCATGATCACGTCGCTGCGGGTGGCGTGAGCCAGTTCCGGCGAGATCTCCGGGTCCGGGTTGGAGCAGGCGAACACGATCGGGTTGGCCGCCATGGACTTGAGGCCTTCGGCGCTCAGCAGGTTCGGGCCGGACAGGCCGACGAACACGTCTGCACCGTCGAGGGCGTCAGCCAGGGTGCGCTTGTCGGTGGCGTGGGCAAACATCGCCTTGTACTGGTTCAGGTCGGTACGCTCGGACTGGACCACGCCCTTGCTGTCGACCATGAAGATGTTTTCCAGCTTGGCGCCCATGCTCACCAGCAACTTCATGCAGGAGATGGCCGCAGCGCCGGCGCCCAGGCAGACGATCTGCGCGTCAGCCAGGGTCTTGCCGGCGATTTCCAGGGCGTTGATCATGCCGGCCGCGGTAACGATCGCGGTGCCGTGCTGGTCATCGTGGAATACCGGAATGTCGCACTGTTCGATCAGGGCCTTTTCGATCTCGAAGCACTCAGGTGCCTTGATGTCTTCCAGGTTGATGCCACCGAAGGTGATGGAAATGCGCTTGACCGTGTCGATGAAAGCCTGCGGGCTTTCGGAGTCGACTTCGATGTCGAAAACGTCGATGCCGGCAAAGCGCTTGAACAGCACGCCCTTGCCTTCCATGACTGGCTTGGAGGCCAATGGACCGAGGTTGCCCAGGCCGAGAATCGCGGTGCCATCGGAAATCACTGCAACCAGGTTGCCTTTGCCGGTGTACTTGTACGCCAGTTCGGGGTCGCGGGCGATTTCACGTACGGGCTCGGCAACACCAGGGCTGTAGGCCAGCGACAGGTCGCGGGCGGTGGCAGTGGCCTTGGTGAGCTCTACACTCAGCTTTCCTGGACGAGGATGGGCATGATATTCGAGAGCGGCAGTTTTCAAATCAGACATATCGGCATTCCGCTTTTACTGTTGGTCGACGGACCGCCGAGGATACGCGTGTCGCAAAGTCCCTACAAGACTGGGTAGTCACAGGTGTCAAGGCCCCAAAGCGCCGTACTTTGGTCTAAGGCCACGGGATACAAGGGGTTAACTGTTCACAATCGAATAAAAAAATGTCTACAATTTTTTATTAATCAGCCAATTTGAGCATGCTGGGGTCGGTCAGCGGCAGCAACCAACGTGCCTGGCCGTTTTTCCGGCCACCCCGTTTGGATCGATCCTGCACCCAGCCACGGGCTTCGACTGCCCTGCCTTGCAGACCACTGAGCAATACGGAGTCGAACCGGCGGGCGAGTTCGGGTGCAATGCGTAATACCAGTGAACCCTGCAACTCGATCCAGATTCCACCACGATTGCGTTCGACCTTGCTCACTCGGCCGCTGACCAGGGCGAAGCCGGACTGCTTGAGTTGCGCCACGCCTTGCACGGGTGACGGCTGCCATACGCCCAAACGCGCGTCACGGGCGCTGTCCTCCGCAGCTTTCTGGCAAGCGACAAGATCGACATTGGGCGCGACCCCCACCTGAAACCCCAGGCCTTCGGCCAGCAGTTGCGCCTCAAGGTTCTTTCCATCAGCGCTGTAGAGGTGGGCCAAGGTACGGCCGTAGCGGTCCTTGCTCTCGCGCCCCGGCACCAAGCCAACCCGGCCGCCGCTGGCCTCAACCAACACCTGCAAACGCTGGCGGGCCGCGACGGCGTAGGGCTCGTCGGAGCGGCCTTGCTTGCCGGTTTCCGGGGCATTGAGACCGATCATCCGCACACTGCGGCCATCCTTCAGGCGCACGGTGTCGCCATCCACCACGCGTTGCACCTCCACCCGGGCCAAGGCGGACGGCGCGGGGCACGACACGTCGGCCTGGGCGACTGAAAGCCAAATCCCAGGCACAAAAAAGGCGCCCACACGGGACGCCTTTTTCAACAGCTGGCAAAAGCCCATAAGGCTTTTGAGCCTTACTCTGCTGGAGTAGCAGCAGGCTTCTTGCCGAAAGCACCAAAGCGATCTGCGAAGCGCTGTACACGGCCGCCGGTGTCCAGAGTTTTCTGCTTACCGGTGTAGAACGGGTGGCACTCGTTGCATACGTCAGTACCCAGTGGCTTGCACAGGTTCGAACGGGTTTCGAACTTGTTGCCGCAGCTGCAGGTGACTTCGATGGTTTCGTACGCTGGATGGATATCGGCTTTCATGGCACTTCCTCGGGCTAGCGTGCCGCCACTCGACACTATTGTCGAATACCGCACGTAATTAGGCCGCGGATTCTACCAGACCTTTTCAATCACGCAAGCTGCACATCTGGCTGAAAACCTCCTTTCATCAGAAAACCGTGGCATACCCAAGCTCTCCCGGCTCTGCTAGGCTCCCGCCCCTGCGCCACCGCCTGCCTTTATATGAGACTCCTCGCGTGCCCGACGCCATTCTGCGCCTCGCCCTGCCTTCGCCCCTGCGCCGCCTGTTCGATTACCGGGCGCCGGCCGGCGTACTGCGGGCGCAGTTGCAACCGGGCATGCGTGTGCGTGTGCCGTTCGGGCGGCGTGAGATGATCGGCATTCTGGTTGAAGTCACCGACCACAGCGAAGTGCCGGCCGAAAAACTCAAGCCCGCGCTGGCCATTCTCGACACCACCCCTCCACTGCCACCCGCGCTGTTCAAGCTGTGCCTGTGGACCGCTCAGTATTACCAGCACAGCCTGGGCGATACGTTGAGCTGGGCCTTGCCGGTGCTGCTGCGCCAGGGCGAACTGGCCGAAGCGCGTCAGGAGCGCTTCTGGTCGATGGTGCCCGGCGCGCGCCTCGACGACCCGCGCATCGCCCGTGCCCCACGCCAACGTGAAGCACTGGCCACGCTGGCGCAGCATCCCCATGGCGTGGCTCATCAACTGCTGAGCAAGCTGATGCTGAGCAAAGACAGCCTCGACCTGCTGCTTGCAAAAGGCCTGGTACAGGTGGAAATCCGCAAGCACGCCCCTGACGCCCGCCACGAACACTGGCTGGCCCAGCCGGAATTGCCGCTGAACCCCGAGCAACGCGCCGCCTACGAAGCGATCCGAGCAGGCTTCGACAGTTTCCACGCTTTCCTGCTGGCCGGCGTCACGGGCAGCGGCAAGACCGAAGTCTATTTGCAGTTGATCCGCGAAACCCTGCAAGCCGGCAAACAGGCGCTGGTGCTGATCCCCGAGATCAACCTCGGCCCGCAGACCCTGGCGCGCTTCGAGCAGCGTTTCAATGCGCGTATCGCGCTGGTGCATTCGGCGGTCAACGACCGCGAGCGCCTGGAGTCCTGGCTGGCAGCGCGGGATGGCGAGGCCGACATTATTATCGGCACCCGTTCGGCGCTGTTCACCCCGATGAAAAACCCCGGGCTGATTATCATCGACGAGGAACACGACGGCTCCTATAAACAGCAGGAAGGCCTGCGCTACCACGCCCGCGACCTGGCGCTGGTGCGCGCTCGCCAGGAAGACATCCCGATTGTGCTGGGCTCGGCCACGCCGTCCCTGGAAAGCCTGCACAACGCCTACACCGGCCGTTACGGCCTCTTGCGCCTCAACGAACGGGCGGGCGGCGCCAAGCAACCACGTTTCCTGCGCCTGGACGTCAAAAGCCGCCCGCTGGACAGCGGTATTTCCGGGCCAATGCAACAAGCCATCGGCCAGACCCTCGCCGCTGGCCAGCAGGTGCTGGTGTTCCTCAATCGGCGCGGCTTTGCGCCGACGCTGCTGTGCCATGACTGCGGCTGGATGTCCGAGTGCGAGCGCTGCGACGCGCGCATGACGGTGCACCAGCGCCACGGCGAACTGCGCTGCCACCACTGCGGCCATGTGGAGCGGGTGCCGCGCCATTGCCCGCAGTGCGGCAAAGTCGACCTGCGACCGGTCGGCGCAGGCACCGAGCGCGCCGAGGAACGCCTGGGCATCCTGTTCCCGGATTACCCGGTGCTGCGGGTCGACCGTGACAGCACGTCGCGCAAAGACGCGATGAACCAGCTGTTCGCCACCATCCAGAAAGGCCAGCCGTGCATCCTCATCGGCACGCAGATGCTTGCCAAGGGGCATCACTTTCCACGGGTGACCCTGGTGTCGATCCTGGATGCGGACGGTGGGCTGTTCTCCGGGGATTTCCGTGCCAGCGAGCGCATGGCGCAGTTGATCGTGCAGGTTGCGGGCCGCGCAGGGCGTGCCGAGGAGCCAGGCCGAGTGATTATCCAGACGCACCTGGCCGACCATCCGCTGCTGATCCAGCTCACCGAGCAAGGCTACTTCGCCTTCGCCGAACAGGCCCTGAGCGAACGTCGCGCCGCCGGCCTGCCGCCGTTTTCCCACCTGGCACTGCTACGCGCCGAAGCGCACAAGCCGGGGCAGGCCGAAGATTTCCTGGATGAAGCGTGCAGCGCGGCCGAACGTTTGCTTGGCGAACCAGGTCTGAGCGGCATCGAACTGCTCGGCCCGGTGCCTGCGCCCATGGAGCGCCGCGCCGGGCGCTATCGCGCTCAGCTACTCTTGCAGGCAACCTCCCGCGCACCGCTGCATCGGCTATTAAGTAGCTGGTTGCTTGCCCTGGAGCAAATGCCCAGCGGCCGGCAAGTGCGATGGTCGTTGGACGTAGACCCGGTAGATTTGTATTAACCCTGGCCACAGGTCCCGCGAAGGTTGGCAAGCCCGCCCTCGCCACGGATAATGCCCAGTTTTTCCACCTGCGCATCGCGCGCCGCCGCTTGCGGTCGAAAGAGAACACCATGAAAGACACCATTCGCCAGCTGATCCAACAAGCCCTCACCCAACTCGTCAACGAAGGTGTGTTGCCTGAAGGCCTGTCGCCGGCGATCCAGGTGGAAAACACCCGCGACAAGACCCACGGTGACTTCGCCAGCAACATTGCGATGATGCTGTCCAAGCCGGCCGGCATGAAACCGCGCGACCTGGCGGAAAAAATCATCGCCGCGCTGCCGGCCGACGAAAGCGTCACCAAGGCCGAAATCGCCGGCCCCGGTTTTATCAACTTCTTCCAGAACACCCAGGCCCTGGCTTCGCGCCTGGATGCAGCCCTGGCCGACGCCAGGATCGGCGTGCTCAAGGCCGGCCCGCTGCAGCGCGTGGTCATCGA
The DNA here is from genome assembly GCF_019823005.1 of Pseudomonas sp. DR208. Classification (NCBI taxonomy): domain Bacteria; kingdom Pseudomonadati; phylum Pseudomonadota; class Gammaproteobacteria; order Pseudomonadales; family Pseudomonadaceae; genus Pseudomonas; species Pseudomonas sp. DR208. The sequence goes on along the minus strand of NZ_CP081944.1, from coordinate 670,248 downwards.
CCTGTCGGCACCGAACCTGGCCAAAGAGATGCACGTGGGCCACCTGCGCTCCACCATCATCGGCGATGGCGTGGCGCGGGTGCTGGAGTTCCTCGGCGACAGCGTGATCCGTCAGAACCACGTGGGCGACTGGGGCACCCAGTTCGGCATGCTGATGGCTTACCTGCAAGAAAACCCGATCACCAGCAACGAGCTGTCGGACCTGGAAAACTTCTACCGCGCCGCCAAGAAGCGCTTCGACGAATCCGAAGAGTTCGCCGACCGCGCCCGTGGCCTGGTGGTCAAACTGCAAGCCGGTGACGAGGAATGCCTGGCGCTGTGGAACCGTTTCCGTGAGATCTCGCTGTCGCACTGCCAGGAAATCTACGATCTGCTCAACGTCAAGCTGACCATGGCCGACGTGATGGGCGAAAGCGCCTACAACGACGACCTGATCAACGTGGTCAACGACCTCAAGGCCCAGGGCCTGCTGGTGGAGAGCAACGGCGCGCAATGCGTGTTCCTCGAAGAATTCAAGACCGCCGACGGCGAGCCGCTGCCGGTGATCATCGTCAAGGCCGATGGCGGCTACCTGTATGCCACCACCGACCTGGCGGCCGTGCGCTACCGCAGTGGGGTGCTCAAGGCCGACCGTGCGCTGTATTTCGTCGACCAGCGCCAGGCCCTGCACTTCCAGCAAGTGTTCGAAGTGGCACGCCGCGCGGGCTTCGTCACCCACCCGATGCACATGGAACACATGGGCTTCGGCACCATGAACGGCGCCGATGGCCGCCCGTTCAAGACCCGTGACGGCGGCACCGTGAAGCTGATCGACCTGCTGACCGAAGCCCAGGAACGTGCCTACAACCTGGTGAAGGAAAAGAACCCGGAACTGGCCGAGGCCGACCTGCGCAACATCGCCCGCGTGGTAGGCATTGGTGCGGTGAAATACGCCGACCTGTCCAAGCACCGCACCAGCGACTACAGCTTCAACTTCGAGCTGATGCTCAACTTCGAAGGCAACACCGCACCGTACCTGCTTTACGCCTACACCCGCGTGGCCGGCGTGTTCCGCAAGCTGGGCAAGGACTTCAGCGAAGTTGAAGGGCACATCGTGCTGGACGCCCCGCACGAGCAGGAACTGGCCGCCAAGCTGGCGCAATTCGGCGAAGTGCTGAACAGCGTCGGCGAAAAAGGCACCCCGCACATCCTGTGCACCTACCTGTACGAAGTCGCCGGCCTCTTCTCCAGCTTCTACGAGAACTGCCCGATCCTGACTGCCGACGACGAAGCCCAGAAGCAAAGCCGCCTGCGCCTCGCCGCCCTGGCTGGACGGACCCTCAAGCAAGGCCTGGAACTGTTGGGCCTGGAAACACTGGAGCGTATGTAAGTTGGCTGCCAAGAAAAAACCTGCACCCAAGCGCGGCGCCAGCCGCTATCAGGCCCCGGCGAAGAAGCCGATCCCGGGCTGGTTGTGGATGGCGATCGGCCTCACCGTCGGCGCGTTTATCGTATTCCTGATGAAACTGGATCCGGGCAAGGGCGATGACGTCAAACGGGTCAAGCAGGAGCAACAGAAGGCCACGAAAATGGCTGAAGCCAACAAGACTGCGCCGAGCCCGACCGCTCCGGTAAAGCCGAAGTACGACTTCTACACGCTGTTGCCCGAATCGGAAGTGATCGTGCCGCCGGACGCCGTGCCGGAGAAAACCCTGCCGACGCCGCAAGTGCCGACCACCCCGGTCACCCCGGCGGAAGCCGCTAAAATCGACACAGCGCGCGCCCAGGCCGCATTGGCCGGGATCACCCCGCCGCCAGCACCGCCGGTGGCCGAAACCAAGGCCGCGCCAGTGACCAAGTTCTTCCTGCAAGCGGGCTCGTTCCCCAAACAGGCGGATGCGGACCGCGTGCGGGCGCAGATCATTCTGCTGGGCCAGTCGGTGACGGTGGAGTCCGGCACTGTGAAGGATGCGACCTGGTATCGCGTACTGGTAGGACCGTTCAGCAACCGTGAACAGCTGACCGTGGCGCAAAAGCAATTGGCCGGCGCGGGTTTTAGCAACCTGTTGTTACAACAACGCCAGAGCCGCTGACCTTCAGCCAACCTGGATCAAATGTGGGAAGGGGGCTTGTCCCCTCCCACATTTGGTTTTGCAGCGCTGTGGATGTGTGTCAGACCCTTGAGCACCACTCGTCCGCCATAACCCCCTATGGTTGAAATCCCCTCCGCCACCCCCATATGAGTTTCCATCAGGGCATTTTCGCCCCGCTGCGTGGAGACTCTCCCCTTGACCACCATCGTTTCAGTACGTCGCCACGGCAAAGTCGTCATGGGCGGCGACGGCCAGGTTTCCCTGGGTAATACCGTGATGAAAGGCAACGCCAAGAAAGTGCGTCGCCTGTACCACGGCCAGGTTCTCGCGGGCTTTGCCGGCGCTACCGCCGACGCCTTCACCCTTTTCGAACGTTTCGAAGGCCAGTTGGAAAAACACCAGGGCCACCTCGTGCGCGCCGCAGTCGAACTCGCCAAAGAATGGCGCACCGACCGCTCCCTCAGCCGTCTGGAAGCCATGCTGGCCGTCGCCAACAAAGACGCGTCCCTGATCATCACCGGCAACGGCGATGTGGTTGAGCCCGAACATGGCCTGATCGCCATGGGTTCCGGCGGTGGCTACGCCCAGGCGGCAGCCAGCGCACTGTTGAAGAAAACCGACCTGTCGGCCCGCGAAATCGTCGAGACTGCCCTGGGCATCGCCGGCGATATCTGCGTGTTCACCAACCACAACTTCACCATTGAGGAGCAGGACCTCGCCGAGTAAGCCGTAGGCTTATTCCCGCTTGAGGCCGCCAAACATTATGTCCATGACTCCCCGCGAAATCGTCCATGAACTCAACCGCCATATCATCGGCCAGGACGATGCCAAGCGCGCCGTAGCCATCGCGCTGCGTAACCGCTGGCGCCGGATGCAACTGCCCGAAGAACTGCGCGTTGAAGTAACGCCAAAGAACATCCTGATGATCGGCCCGACCGGCGTCGGCAAAACCGAGATCGCCCGTCGCCTGGCCAAGCTGGCCAACGCGCCGTTCATCAAGGTAGAAGCCACCAAGTTCACCGAAGTGGGCTATGTGGGCCGTGACGTCGAGTCGATCATTCGTGACCTGGCCGACGCAGCCCTGAAAATGCTGCGCGAACAGGAAATGACCAAGGTCAGCCATCGCGCCGAAGACGCCGCCGAAGAACGCATCCTCGACGCCTTGCTGCCACCGGCACGCATGGGTTTCAACGAAGACGCCGCACCGGCCTCGGACTCCAACACCCGCCAGCTGTTCCGCAAGCGCCTGCGTGAAGGCCAGCTGGACGACAAGGAAATCGAGATCGAAGTCGCCGAAGTGTCCGGCGTCGACATCTCTGCCCCGCCTGGCATGGAAGAGATGACCAGTCAGTTGCAGAACCTGTTCGCCAACATGGGCAAGGGCAAGAAGAAAAGCCGCAAGCTCAAGGTGAAGGAAGCGCTGAAACTGGTGCGCGACGAAGAAGCCGGGCGCCTGGTGAATGAGGAAGAACTCAAGGCCAAGGCCCTGGAGGCGGTCGAGCAGCATGGCATCGTGTTTATCGACGAGATCGACAAGGTGGCCAAGCGCGGTAACTCCGGCGGCGTCGATGTGTCCCGTGAAGGCGTACAGCGCGACCTGCTGCCGCTGATCGAAGGTTGCACCGTGAACACCAAGCTGGGCATGGTCAAGACCGACCACATCCTGTTTATCGCCTCCGGTGCGTTCCACCTGAGCAAGCCAAGCGACCTGGTGCCGGAGCTGCAAGGCCGCCTGCCGATTCGCGTGGAGTTGAAGGCGCTGACCCCGGGCGACTTCGAACGCATCCTCAGCGAGCCGCACGCCTCGCTCACCGAGCAGTACCGTGAACTGCTGAAAACCGAAGGCTTGGGCATCGAGTTCCAGCCAGACGGCATCAAGCGCCTGGCGGAGATCGCCTGGCAGGTCAACGAGAAGACCGAGAACATCGGCGCCCGTCGCCTGCACACCTTGCTGGAGCGGCTGCTGGAGGAAGTGTCTTTCAGTGCCGGCGACCTGGCCGGTGCGCAGAATGGCGAAGTGATCAAGATCGACACGGCTTACGTCAACAGCCACTTGGGCGAATTGGCGCAAAACGAAGACTTGTCGCGCTATATTCTGTAAGCCTCACACAGAATCGCTTCACTTGAATGTGGGAGGGGGCTTGCCCCCGATGGCGGTCTGTCAGACAACTATGTACTGACTGACACACTGCTATCGGGGGCAAGCCCCCTCCTACATTTTGAGGCCGGTTCCATCAGGATTATTGCCAATGTCGAAGTTTCCCACTGCTGTAAACCTGCACAAAACCTCCAACACCCTAGGCCTCACCTACGGGCCTGACGAGGTGTACCAACTTCCTGCCGAACTGTTGCGCACCCACTCGCCTTCCGCCGAGGTCCAGGGCCACGGTAAGCCGATCCTGCAATTCGGCAAGCTCAACGTGAAGCTGATCAAGATCGAACCGGCCGGCCAGTACGCACTGAAATTGACCTTTGACGACGGGCATGACAGTGGACTGTTCACCTGGGACTACCTCTATCAGTTGGCCGTGCGTCAGGACGCGCTGTGGGCCGACTATCTTGCCGAACTCAAAGCCGCCGGCAAAACCCGCGACCCGAGCGAGTCGGTCGTACGGCTGATGCTCTAGCTCAGGCGTCTTGCTCTTTAGAGCGCATTTTCTAATTTCATCTGCTTGAATGCCCTGTCGCGTGGCCAACGATTGGCCCGCTTGCGAAAAAAATTAAACTCGGGTAACCAATGGAACTGGCAAGTTCCCTGCATTTGACGATGTGGTATCAACGGTCACCCGAGTCGCAGTACCAGGCTTGTGTTGTGTATCGAAACTGGGTGCGCAGCGGTCCCCGGTACTCGTCTTTCGGACAATGGAGCGTCGTAGATGAGTAACAAGAACAACGATGACTTGAAACGCCAGGCCTCGGAAAACACTCTGGGGCTCAACCCGATCATCGCGTTACGTAAAAAGGATTTACTCGCCTCGGCGAAGATGGTGCTGACCCAAGCCATCAAGCAACCGTTGCACAGCGTCAAGCACGTCGCCCATTTTGGCGTTGAACTGAAGAATGTGATGTTTGGCAAATCCGCGCTGGTGCCGGAAAGCGATGACCGTCGTTTCACCGACCCGGCCTGGAGCCAGAACCCGCTCTACAAGCGCTACCTGCAAACCTACCTGGCGTGGCGCAAGGAACTGCACGACTGGATCGGCGACAGCAACCTGTCGGAACAGGACATCAGCCGTGGCCACTTCGTGATCAACCTGATGACCGAAGCTATGGCCCCCACCAACAGCGCGGCCAACCCGGCGGCGGTCAAGCGTTTCTTTGAAACCGGCGGCAAGAGCCTGCTCGACGGCCTGTCCCACCTGGCCAAGGACATGGTGCACAACGGCGGCATGCCCAGCCAGGTCAACATGGGCGCCTTTGAAGTGGGCAAGACCCTGGGCACCACCGAAGGCGCGGTGGTGTTTCGCAATGACGTGCTGGAGTTGATCCAGTACAAGCCGATCACCGAACAGGTGCACGAACGCCCGCTGCTGGTGGTGCCGCCGCAGATCAACAAATTCTATGTATTCGACCTGAGCCCGGAGAAGAGCCTGGCGCGCTTTTGCCTGCGCAACGGCCAGCAGACGTTCATCGTCAGCTGGCGCAACCCGACCAAGGCGCAGCGCGAGTGGGGCCTGTCGACCTATATCGAAGCGCTCAAGGAAGCCGTCGATGTGGTCACCGCGATCACCGGCAGCAAAGACGTGAATATGCTCGGCGCCTGCTCCGGCGGCATCACCTGCACCGCCCTCTTGGGCCACTACGCGGCGCTGGGGGAGAAGAAGGTCAACGCCCTGACCCTGCTGGTGAGCGTGCTGGACACCACGCTGGACACCCAGGTGGCGCTGTTCGTCGACGAGCAGACCCTGGAGGCGGCCAAGCGCCATTCCTACCAGGCCGGCGTGCTCGAAGGCCGCGACATGGCCAAGGTGTTCGCCTGGATGCGCCCCAATGACCTGATCTGGAACTACTGGGTGAACAACTACCTGCTGGGCAACGAGCCGCCGGTGTTCGACATCCTGTTCTGGAACAACGACACCACGCGCTTGCCGGCGGCGTTCCACGGCGATCTGATCGAACTGTTCAAGAACAACCCACTGGTGCGCGCCAACGCACTGGAAGTGTGCGGCACGCCCATCGACCTGAAGCAGGTCACCGCCGATATCTATTCATTGGCGGGCACCAACGATCACATTACGCCGTGGCAATCCTGCTACAAGTCGGCGCAGCTGTTTGGTGGCAAGGTCGAGTTCGTGCTGTCGAGCAGCGGGCATATCCAGAGCATCCTCAACCCGCCGGGCAACCCCAAGGCGCGCTACCAGACCAGCGATGGCCTGGCGGGCAAGCCGCTTGAGTGGCAGGAGAATGCGACCAAGCATACGGATTCGTGGTGGCTGCATTGGCAGGCATGGCAGGCGGAGCGAGCGGGTAAGTTGAAAAAGGCGCCTACGAGTTTGGGTAACAAAACCTACGCCGCAGCAGAGGCGGCGCCCGGCACCTACGTACACGAACGCTAAATTGAAATGCATTCAAATGTGGGAGGGGGCTTGCCCCGTCCCACATTGACCGCATTCCGGCTGTAACACTTCACAGGGTTTGAGCATGCCGCAACCGTTCATCTTTCGTACCATCGACCTGGATGGCCAGACCATCCGCACGGCGGTACGCCCGGGCAAGCCTCACTTGACGCCGCTGCTGATCTTCAATGGCATCGGCGCCAACCTTGAGTTGGTGTTTCCGTTCGTCCAGGCGCTGGACCCGGACCTGGAAGTGATCGCCTTCGATGTGCCCGGCGTGGGCGGTTCGTCGACACCCAATCGACCGTACCGCTTTCCCGGTTTGGCCAAACTCACCGCGCGTATGCTCGATTACCTGGACTATGGCCAGGTGAATGCCGTTGGCGTGTCCTGGGGCGGCGCGCTGGCGCAGCAGTTTGCCTATGACTACCCGGAGCGGTGCAAAAAGTTGATCCTCGCAGCCACGGCGGCGGGTGCAGTGATGGTGCCGGGCAAGCCAAAAGTGCTGTGGCTGATGGCCAGCCCGCGCCGCTACATCCAGCCGTCCCACGTGGTGCGCATCGCGCCGATGATCTACGGCGGTTCGTTCCGCCGCGATTCGAAACTGGCCGCCGAACACGCCAGCAAAGTGCGCTCGGCCGGCAAGCTCGGCTACTACTGGCAACTGTTCGCCGGGTTGGGCTGGACCAGCATCCACTGGCTGCACAAGATCCGCCAGCCCACCCTGGTGCTGGCGGGGGACGATGACCCGCTGATCCCGCTGATCAACATGCGCATGCTCGCCTGGCGCATTCCCAATGCACAGTTGCACATCATCGATGACGGCCACCTGTTCCTGATCACCCGGGCCGAAGCCGTGGCGCCGATCATCATGAAGTTTCTTGAAGAGGAGCGCATGCGCGCGGTGATTCATCCGCGACCGGCCGTGTAAGGACCACACCGCCGCGCAACTTGCCAGGAACCGACTATGGTTCTGAATTGGCGTGCCTGTTTGATGGCTTGACGAAGGAGTGTTGGCTCATGCGAGAAAGACCCGTGACGAACCCGGCGCCCACACCCGCCGCGTTCATCAACGCGCAAAATGCGATCACCGGCCTGCGCGGCCGGGATTTGCTGTCGACGCTGCGCAGCGTGGCTGCCCATGGCCTGCGCAACCCGGTGCATACCGTTCGGCATGCCTGGGCGCTGAGCGGGCAACTGGGCCGCGTACTGCTCGGTGAAACCGTGCACGAACCCAACCCCAACGACAGCCGCTTCAACGACCCCACCTGGAAGCTAAGCCCCCTGTACCGCCGCAGCCTGCAGGCCTATCTGAGCTGGCAGAAGCAGACACGTCACTGGATCGATGACAGCACCCTCAGCGACGATGACCGGGCCCGTGCGCACTTTGCCTTCTCATTGCTCAACGATGCGGTCTCGCCGTCCAACACCCTGCTCAATCCGTTGGCGGTCAAGGAGCTGCTCAACTCCGGCGGCAACAGCGTGGTGCGCGGGGTGACCAACCTGGTCGAAGACCTGCTGCACAACAATGGCCTGCCACGCCAGGTGAGCAAGCACGCTTTCGAAGTGGGCAAGACGGTCGCCACCACCCCCGGTTCGGTGGTGTTTCGCAATGAGCTGCTGGAGCTGATCCAGTACAAGCCCATGAGCGAAAAACAGTACGCCAAGCCGCTGCTGGTCGTGCCGCCGCAAATCAACAAGTTCTACATTTTCGACCTGAGCCCGGCCAACAGCTTTGTGCAGTACGCCCTGAAAAACGGCCTGCAGACCTTCATGGTCAGCTGGCGCAATCCGGATGTGCGGCATCGCGAATGGGGCCTTTCCACCTATGTCGCCGCGCTGGAGGAAGCACTCAACGTCTGTCGCGCGATCAGCGGCGCCCGCGAGGTCAACCTGATAGGCGCCTGCGCCGGCGGCCTGACCATCGCCGCGCTGCAAGGCCACCTACAGGCCAAGCGCCAGCTGCGCCGCATCTCCAGCGCAAGTTACCTGGTGAGCCTGCTGGACAGCCAGATCGACAGCCCCGCCACCCTTTTCGCCGACGAGCAGACCCTGGAAGCCGCCAAGCGTCGCTCCTACCAGCAAGGCGTGCTCGACGGCCGCGACATGGCCAAGGTATTTGCCTGGATGCGCCCCAATGACCTGATCTGGAACTACTGGATCAACAATTACCTGCTGGGCAAGGAGCCACCGGCCTTCGACATCCTGTACTGGAACAACGACAACACGCGCCTGCCCGCCGCCTTGCACGGCGACCTGCTGGACTTCTTCAAGCACAACCCACTGAGCCATCCGGGCGGCCTGGAAGTGTGTGGCACGCCCATCGATTTGCAGAAGGTCACGGTGGACAGTTTCAGCGTGGCCGGCATCAACGACCACATCACGCCGTGGGATGCGGTGTATCGCTCCACTCAGTTGCTGGGCGGCGAGCGGCGCTTCGTGCTGTCCAACAGCGGGCATATCCAGAGCATTCTCAACCCGCCGGGCAACCCCAAGGCCAACTACGTCGAGAACCTCAAGCTGAGCAGCGACCCACGCGCCTGGTATTACGACGCCAACCACGTCGAAGGCAGCTGGTGGCCGCGTTGGCTGGAATGGATCCAACAGCGTTCCGGCGTACAACGCGAAACCCTCACCGCCCTGGGCAACCAGAATTACCCACCGATGGAAGCGGCACCGGGCACTTACGTGCGCGTGCGCTGAGCTCAACGATCACCTTAAGAAGACTGGATGAAGACCCGCGACCGTATCCTTGAATGCGCCCTGCAACTGTTCAACCAGAAGGGCGAACCCAACGTGTCGACCATGGAGGTGGCCAATGAAATGGGGATCAGCCCCGGCAACCTCTACTACCACTTCCATGGCAAGGAGCCGCTGGTCCTGGGGCTGTTCGAGCGTTTCCAGAATGAGCTGGCGCCCCTGCTGGACCCACCGCCAGACGCGCAATTGGAAGCCGAGGATTACTGGCTGTTCTTGCACTTGATTGTCGAGCGCATGGCGCATTATCGGTTTCTGTTTCAGGACCTGTCGAATCTGGCAGGGCGCCTGCCGAAGCTGGCCAAGGGCATTCGCAACCTGCTGACGGCGCTGAAACGGACCCTGGCGTCATTGCTGGCGCGGTTGAAGACGGCAGGACAACTGGTCAGTAGCACCCAGGCCCTGGGGCAACTGGTGGAGCAGATCACCATGACCTTGCTGTTCTCCCTGGATTACCAACGGATTCTCGATCGTGAAGGCGAAGTACAGGTGGTGGTTTACCAGATCATGATGCTGGTGGCGCCCCATCTGCTATCGCCGGCACGCCAGACAACTGAGCAATTGGCCCTGCGTTATCTGGACAGGCCGATTTAAATACTCGCGCAAGTCAAACATTCAAACCACGCGGCGTTAATCAGGACGACCAAACTGCTTGGTAAACATAAAAAGCTCACTGTCAGTCCTGATACCCAACTTCCGATACGCCGACTGTTTTTGTGTACTGATAGTACTCGCGCTACGCGAAAACTTTGCCGCAATTGAATTCACGGACATTCCGTCCAGAAAACAACGCAGGACCTCCTGTTCCCTGGGGGTCAAGGCGCCGCTCAATCGTACCGGCAGTGCATTTTCAAGTGTCGACTTGATATTCTCCCGTGCCAGAACAGACTCTCCCTCCCGCAGCACCGACAACATGCAACGCTGCAGGTAAATCCGCCCCTGGGCGACAGTCCGAATAGCCACGATCAATTCCGTGAGGTGTTCGGTCTTGCCCAGCACTCCAAAGCTCCCGGCCTTCAACGCCAGTATCACCGTTGCGCGCGTGCAGCGGGATGACACAACGAGCACCTTGCAACGTTTGAAACGCCTGCCCAGCATCTGGATCAGGCCGAGGCCATCGATGTCTGACGGCCCCAGTGTAAAGTCCATCACCACCACATCCGCAGGTTGTTGGCCGAGCGCATCAAGCAACTCCCTGGATGTGCCGAAGGACCCGATGACCTCCAGGTCGGGCTCTTTGCGCAGGCCCAGTTCAATTCCCTGCCGAACCATTTCATGATTATCCAGCAACATGATGGTGTGCATTTCAGACACCCGGAAGTTCGCTCAAGTAAGTAAAAATTAGTACACATATGCTCGTTGCACGAACAGTGTATAGCGCAGCCTTTTTCGTGAATCAATCCATCAAAAACAGCCAACATGCGCCTGACAAGTTATTCCTACATACATGTCTTACATTGAAACCCTACAGACACCACCACATACAATTGTTTTAATTAAAATTTTAGACTTCGAATATTTACGAGATAAATCTCGTGACCTGTCGATAGGCAAAAATAACGTTCCCAGCCAAATTACTGCCACCTGCCATTCGGTAAAAAAACGAAACAAATTACCGATGCAACACTTCAATGTGTGGCGGGTTACTCAGATAACTCACGATTGGGAACACTATGAAAGTCAACGTTTTCTCTACCCTCGCCGTAGTACTCGCCTTAGCCGCGGCGGTTTCGCAGCCGGCACAGGCTGCCAACGACGGAACCATCAACTTCACCGGGTTGGTGAGCGATACGACTTGCACCATTGAAGGCGCAGCGCCAGGCACCGGCGCCGTGGTCAAAGACGTCAACCTCGGTGGCGTGTCCGCCGCACGCCTGCAGAAACCGGGTGATCGCGCCAACCTGACCGGCTTCACCATCCGCATAGGCGCACCTGGCGAAGGTGGCTGCACCAACGGACGCACCGCAATGGTTGCATTCGACCCTACCAGCCCGGCCATTGATGTGGCGACCGGGCGCTTGAACATCGACGGCTACGATGACCCGTCCGACACCACCAACGCCAAGAACGTACAGGTTGAGGTGACCAACCGTAATGGCACTCCGATCAACGTTTACACGGAAAAATCCGAAGGTGTGGTCATCGCCGACAACCAGGCTGTCATCCCATTGGCCGCACAGATGTACGCCAGTGGTGCCGCGACTGAAGGTACTGTCAAGACCCGCGTCGGCTTCATGGTCGTGTACGCCGATTGATAGAAAAGCAGGCCCGCTCTGGCGGGCCTTGCGCGCAACGGGCCTGCCGCCGCCAGGCAGGCCCACCCGCTTGATTCGAAGAGAGCTTTGAGCATGAAAAAGCTGGCCTGCCTCGTGCTTTACACCTGTGGTGTTGTGGGGTTATTGCTGCAAGCAGTTCCCGCCCGGGCCGGGGTCATTATGCATGGCACCCGCGTGATCTATCCCGCTGACCAGCAGGAAGTGGTGGTACGCCTGGAGAACAAAGGTGACCGTCCAGCGCTGGTACAAGCCTGGCTGGACACGGGCGATATCCGCTCGACGCCCGCGACGGTACGCACGCCATTTACCCTGTCGCCACCGATTTTCCGCATTGAGCCCCACCAGCAGCAGGCGCTGCGGCTGCGCTATGCCGGAGCGGCCGCAGCCCCCGATCGCGAAAGCCTCTACTGGCTGAATGTGCTGGAAGTACCACCGCTTACCGCCGGTACCGAACAAGGCAACCAGATCGAACTGGCATTTCGGACTCGCTTGCGTGTGTTCCTGCGACCACAGGCATTGCCCTACTCCGTAGCCAGTGCTGCGTCAAAGCTGCAATGGAAACTGGTCGCACATGAGCATGGCTACGCCCTGCAAGCCACCAACCCCACGCCATATCATGTTTCCCTGAGTTCGGTGGATTTGCTGAACGGAGGAAAACGATTCACTAAAGCACCAAACAAAGAGGCCAACGACAGCCTGATGATGCCGTGCGGCGACGTGAAACTGTTTGTACTGCCATTGTTGCGCGAATACCCCACCGGCGCGCTGAACGTCGAATTCACCGCCGTCAGCGACTTCGGTGCCCGCGTGCGCCACTCGGCAAGCGTCACACAGCCAGGCGCCAGGCGATCAAAACCATGAATGCCATTTTCACTTCACACTGGGTGGCCCGTCTCATTGCATTGACACTTGCGCTGTCTGGTGCCGCCGCCGGGCACGCCAGTGTGGTCATTGGCACCACTCGGATCATCTACCCGCAGCGCGACAAGGAGGTGACGGTCAGGCTCGAAAGCAAGAACCAGGCACCCGTGCTGGTCCAAGTCTGGCTGGACAGCGGTGACGAACACTCGACCCCGGATAGGGCCACGGTGCCGTTTATCGCCACGCCGCCGATCTTTCGCATGGATCCAGGCAAGCAGCAGGTCGTACGCCTGGCGTACACGGGCGACACCTTGCCCACCGAACAGGAAAGTCTGTTCTGGCTCAACCTGTTGGAGGTGCCCGCGCACTCCCAGGAGGCCAATCAGTTGCAACTGGCCTTCCGCTCGCGGATCAAGCTGTTTTTCCGACCGTCGAACCTGCCTTCCGGGGTCGACGCGGCGCCGGGAAAACTGCAATGGCGGCGTGAATCGACCGCGCAAGGCCAGGTACTGGAGGTCTATAACCCCACGCCTTACTACGTAACCTTCGAACAGGTCGAGTTGCTGGAGTCCCGGCAGCGCCATCCACGCAAGGCCGCGTCTTCAGGTGCTGGAAACATGGTGGCGCCGGGTGATCGCACGCGCTTCGAACTGCCCAGCCTCAAAACCCCGCCAGGCAGCGCCGCCACCGTGGAGTTCCAGACACTCGACGACTACGGAGTGCGCAATACCCACAGTGCCCGGGTCTCGACATGACCCCGAGAGCTGCCTAGCGCCGTATTGGCCCGCCCCCCGCTACTGACCTCACTGCACACGTTCGTTTGATGCCCGGTTTTCAGGGTAGGGCTTCCCATTGCCCGAATTCGGACAGCCCCTATTTTTTGGAAGTGGTACACATGAGTTTTGTCACCCGCGCCAGTTTAAGAAACTGGCCTTTTGCGCGTCATCAATTGATGCTTGCGACGCGCTGCCTTTTACTGATGAGCAGCGCCTATGCTGTGGGCGCCCAAGGTGTCGAGAATGTCAGGTTCAACCCGGCCTTCTTCCCGGATGGGGTTGGCGGCCAACAAGTCGACATAGGCAAATTCAGCCAGGGTAACGTCGTGCTGCCCGGCAGCTACCGCACCGACGTTTATCTCAATGGCCAATGGATTGGGCGCGAAAGCCTCACGTTTGTCGCGGTAAAGGGCCGAGATTCCGCACAGATGTGCCTGGAGCGGGATGTCGTGCTCAGGTTTGGCATCGACTTGGACGCGGCACAAGCTCAACCCACCGAAGCCAGACAAACGCCCACTCCCGCGTTTGCACCCTGCGAAGACATCTCAACCTACCTGCCGGGAAGCACCGGTCAATTCGACTCGGGCGAAAACCGCCTGACCCTGCAGGTTCCTCAGATCTACCTGGCACGTAAAGCGCGCGGTTATGTCGACCCCAGGCACTGGGACGGCGGGGTCGATGCGGCTTTCGTGCGCTACAACGCCAACACCTTTGAGACCCGCACAAATGGCCGCTCCGTCGACGCTCATTACCTGGGCCTGAATACGGGGCTCAATCTGGGAGACTGGCACTGGCGCCACAGCGGCAGCTTCAGCCAGACCGATACCTCCTCGGGCTATCAGCGCAGCAGCACCTATGTGCAGCGCGAGTTGAGCCCGCTGCGATCACAGATGATGCTCGGCGAGATCTATACCCCAGGCGAACTGTTCGACAGCGTGCGCCTGCGTGGCGCCAGCCTGTTCAGCGATGATCGGATGCTGCCGGACTCTCAGACCGGGTTCGCCCCGGTCGTGCGCGGCATCGCCGAGACCAATGCACGGGTTACCGTGCGCCAACGGGGCGTGTTGTTGGATGAAGTGTCGGTCGCTCCTGGCCCGTTCGTGCTCAACGATTTGTTTCCTACCGGTTATGGCGGCGACTTGACCGTCACGGTGACCGAGGCAGATGGCCGTCGACGCGAATTCATAGTGCCATTCGCCGCCAACGCCAATCTGCTGCGCACTGGCCACAGCCGCTATTCCCTTAGCGTCGGCAGGATGGATGAAATCGGCCTGCGCCACCCCCCAAGGCTCGTACAAGCCACTTACCAGCACGGCCTCAGTAACCTGGTGACCGGCTACACCGGGACGGTGGCAGGTGACGACTACTTGTCGCAATTGCTGGGCGCGGCATTCAATACCCCGTATGGCGCGCTCTCCCTTGACCTGACCCACTCAGATGCAACATTACCGGGCCACGGTTCACGCCAGGGGCAAAGCGTGCAGCTGCGCTACAGCAAGAACTTCACCGACACCGGCACCCACTTTGCCCTCGGCGCCTACCGATACTCCACGCAAGGCTTTCTGAGCATCGCCGACGCCGCACGGGTTCGCGACCTCGCCATCGGCGGGCACAACTTGGATAACGTATCGCGTCTGCGCGACAGGATGGACATCAGCCTCAATCAAAGCTTGAGCAACGGCACGGTCTACCTGACCGGATCCTCGCAAAACTACTGGAACCGCAACAGCGGCAACCTGACCTTTACCACCGGTTACAGCGGCAACTGGAAGGGCCTGCGCTACACCCTCAGCGCCCAGCGCACCAAGGATCTGCTGAGCGAGCGGGTCGACAAGCAAGTGGAACTGACCCTGAGCCTGCCCTTAGGCAGCGACGCTCGCTCCCCCACCCTGACCACCACTGTCTATCGCGGCGATCAAAGCAGCGGTGAACGGATGAACCTCGGCGGCACCCTGGGCGAGCGCGGCCAATTCAGCTACGGAGTAGGGGGTAGCCGTACGCAGGGCCGCAGTAATTCGGTCTCTGCCGACATGAAATACCAGACCAGCCACGGCGTGCTGTCGGCAGGGTTCGGCCAGAGCAACGCCTACCGCGCAACGTCCCTGGGCATGACCGGCGGCATCGTCGCTCACGCAGGTGGTGTGATTTTCGCACCGGAACTGGGCGAAACCATTGGCATTGTCCAGGCCCCAGGCGCACAAGGTGCGCGGATCAATGGCAATCACGGCGCCCAGGTCGGCAAGGGCGGGTATGCCGTGGTGCCGTACCTCACACCTTATCGCCAGAACGTGGTCGAGTTGGACCCCAAGGACCTGTCTGTAGATGTGGAACTCAAGAGCGCCGCGCAAAACGTCGCCCCCCGTGCAGGCTCGGTGGTGAAACTGCACTTCGACACCGTCAGCGGCCAAGCCTTATTGATCTCTGCATTACGCAAGGATGGCAGCCTGCTGCCCTTCGGTTCCGATGTGTTCGACGAGAATGGCGACAGCGTCGGCGTGGTCGGCCAGGGTGGCAAAGCCTTTGCGCGCGTACCGCGCTCCCAGGGGGTGCTGGCGGTGAAGTGGGGCTCCGAGGGAAACGCTTCCTGCCGGCTTCGTTACGACGTCAGTGGACAACAGGGCGCCAACCGCTTGCTTCAGGTGGACGCAGGTGCATGCCAATGACTGCGGCCCGCCGTTCATCCCGTGTTTACACAGCCACTTTTCACGATGGACTGAAGATGAAACATCACCTCCCCTTCCTGGCGGCACTACTGGCCCTGGGCACATCGATCACTGCACAGGCGGCCTGTGACAGGTACCCGGATGCAACGCTGACCCTCAATACGGCCACGACAATCAGCGTGCCGGACAGCATTCCTGTCGGCGGCGTGATCCTGCGACAGGCGTTCAACGGCACATCACCCGGCTTCACAACCCATTGCTGGGGGCAGACGCTGAGGACGATTACCGGGCGCTACGCACGCGATCTGTACCCCGGCACACTCATCTATCGCACTGAGGTACCCGGTATCGGTATCACGGTGTCGATGACATGGGCCGATGGCGGGCCGGCAAACTTCGGGCTCTCCAGTCAGAGCACCGTTATGTACCCTGGAAAAGTCCAAAGCTTCACCTCGGCGCAAGTCACGTTCTACAAGATGGGCACAGTGGCAGACGGGACCATACCCAGTGGGAGCCTCTGGGAGGACAGGTGGCATAACGTCCCGGAAAGTTTTCGATTGGTGTTCGGCAACGCCATACGTTTCATCCGGGCTCCCGCCACTTGTGACCTCGCCGCCGGGGACGTCAACCGCCTGATCACACTTGCCCCGATCAATGTCGGCGATTTGAAAGACGCACCGTACGCCGGCGTTCAGAACTTCGATCTCACCGCCAATTGCACCGACGCTGGCAGCGTCACCTTTCGTTTTACCGGGACGCCCGCGCCAGACAACACCGCACTGTTCGCCAATACGGGCACCGCCCAAGGCATAGGGCTGTGGCTCTACTCACGCATCAATGGCGTGCCTCAGACCATCAGCGTCAATGACCAGCGCACGGTGACGGTGTCCGGTGATCGGGCGGTCTTGCCGCTCAGCGCCGCGTACCACAAAAACGGCAGGGTCAGCCCAGGCACTCTGGCTAGTACCGCCACCGTCAGCATTACCTACAACTAACTGAAACCCGAGGAAAACCCGATGTACCTTCGAAGCATTCCCCTGCTGATGGCCATGATTGGCGGACTCGTCAGCCTCACCGCCCACGCCGCGACTACCGGCACCTTGAGTTTCGCCGGACAAGTCAACGCCGGCACCTGCAACCTGGCAGCGGGCGACGAAAATCGGAACATTACGTTGCCAACGATCAAGATTTCCGACCTGGACGCGAGCCCCTCCGCCGGCCAGCTCGACTTCGAGGTTACCGCCGACTGCGAATCGGATATCCGTAACGTGATCTTCCTATTTGCCGGAACACCCGCCGTGGGCAACGGCGAGTTATTTGCCAATACCGGCGGCTCAAAAGGCACTGCGCTGTGGCTGACACATCGCGCGCCCACCCTTTCGACCATCCCCGCCAATGGCACCCCTGAGCAGCGCAGCCGAACTGTGGCGACGAACGGCAACAAGGCCGTACTTCCCCTCGCGGCGGCTTACCATAAGACCGGTGAAGCCATCACTCAGGGCAGCCTGGTCAGCGCGGTCACCGTTTCCATCACTTACAACTGACGAACCGGCCTTAAGGGCGCAAAAAAATGCCCGACCTTCGTAGGCCGGGCATTTTTCGTCTCCTGGAAAAAATCAGGACTGACTGGATGGCGTCGGGGTTACCGGCGTTGCAGTCGGGGTCGCAGCAGCAGGGGTCGGCGCGGACACCGAGTTGGCTGTGGAGGCGGTTGGCGCAGTAGCAGGCTTGGCAACAGCTGGCTTCGGTGCTGCTGGTTTTTTCGCTACCGCAGGCTTCTTCGCGGTGGCTGGTTTTGCCGCTGGCTTGGCAGCCGGTTTTGCGGCGGCCGGCTTGGCGGCAGGTTTTGCCGCGGCGGGCTTGGCAGCGGGTTTGGCCGCTGCGGTTTTGGTCGCTGGCTTGGCGGCAGGTTTTGCAGCAGCCTTGGCTGCGGGTTTAGCCGCTGGTTTAGCGGCTGGCTTGGCAGCAGCTTTCGCAGCGACAGGCTTGGCAGCGGGTTTGGCTGCAGCAGTTTTGGCGGCTGGCTTCGCAGCAGCCTTGGCCGCTGGTTTGGCGGCCGGCTTGGCGGCGGCTTTTACCAGAGGCTTGGCGGCAGTTTTCGCAGCCGGTTTGGCCGCTGCTGTTTTAGCGGCAGGCTTGGCAGCAGGTTTGGCGGCTGCGGTTTTCGCCGGAGCCACTTTGGCGCCGGTGAGTTTTTCAATTTGCCTGGTCAGGGTATCGACCTTGCTGTGCAGCGTTTTGAGTTCAGCTTTACTCGGCACGCCCAGTCGCGAAACGGCACTGGCGAGGCGCTTGTCGAAAGTCTGTTCCAACTTCTCCCAAGTGTCAGCAATGCTGGATTTGGCAGAGCCGGCAGTTGCCTTGGCCGCTTCAACTTTTTTTCCAACCGTGGTTTTGGTCAACTTCTCGGCCTTCTCGCCGTCCTTGACCAAAGTCTCGAAGTATTTGCCGCCGTCACTGCTAACCTTCGAGTACGCGCCTAAACCAGCAAGCCAGATCTTACGGGAATATTTTTCAATTTCCCCGACCCACGAGCTGCCTTCTTTCTGAGTAGTCTTTTTAACAGCCATCCCGATGTCTCCTTAGTGTTTACGCGCGACACGTTCTAGCAATGTCGTCAGCTCTTCGAGCTTAGCAGAGAGTGTCTCAACGTCATGTTTAGACGCAATGCCGATTCGATTCAAGGCACTGGCAACGCGAGTATCAAAAGCTTTTTCAACTTTATCCAGCTGAACTTCTACCAGACCTTTGACTGCGGAGACATTACTCTTTACTTGGTCAATCTGACTGTTGGCGGCCTCAAGTTGTTCAACTGCAACTTTTTTGCCTTTGCTTTCAACATGTTGCCCAGTTTTAACCAGCTCTTTGAAGTACCCGCCGCCCTCGCTTCCGACCTTGGCGTAAGCACCCAGACCTGCCAACCAAATCTTGCGGGCGTAGGACTTGACCTCGCTCAGGGTGGTGGTCTGGGCGTCGATTTTTTTCTTCAGGATAACTTTGGCCATGGTGCACCTCACGCAGAATAGGGGGGAGGAACGGCCCACAGGAGTTGAGGGCTTGGGCACAAAGTAGGCGGGAAAATTAGAATCGGCACCCTAAGAACAATGGGATCACGCCAGCGCCTTATCCAGGGCCTTTTCGATTTCGGACTTGATGGTGCCACTCATGGCCGACATCAACAGCCCCAGCTCCACATCAATGCGCAGCGAATCCTCAGCGACTAATACCGTGCCTTTAACCCCCGAACGCTTGAGATTCAAGGTATCGCCGGACCACGACGGCTCCAGGCCGTATTGCTCCTTGAGTTTGTGCGCCAACTTGTCGGCCTTTGCCCGCGCGCCCTCTTTACCCAGGGAATGTGCACGCTCAACAGTTATACGGGCCATTGCAATGACTCCTCTTTATAGGGACTTGGATACCTTCGATGCGGCAAAAGGTCTCGCTGACCGCCCATCTTACCGTCAGCCTTGCCAAGACAAAGCAGGCCTTGGGGATTATCATGTCCCGCATTCTCTTTTGGTGACAGCGATATGACTGATCAGCGCAAAGGCAGCGATGCCGAACCCACCACTCACTTCGGCTTCAAGAACGTCCCGGAAAGCCAAAAAGCGGAAAAAGTCGCTGAGGTGTTCCACTCCGTGGCAGCCAAGTACGACTTGATGAACGACGTGCTGTCGGGCGGCATGCACCGCCTGTGGAAGCGGTTCACCATCGAGTTGTCGGGCGTTCGCCCCGGCAACCGCGTACTGGACATCGCCGGCGGCACGGGCGATCTGGCGGCCAAGTTCTCCAAGCTCGTCGGCCCGACCGGCCAGGTGGTGCTGGCCGACATCAACAGTTCGATGCTCAAGGTCGGTCGCGATCGCCTGCTGGATAAAGGCGTGGCCGGCAATATCGAGTTCGTCCAGGCGGATGCCGAGAAGCTGCCATTCCCGGACAACCATTTCGACTGCGTGACTATCGCCTTCGGCCTGCGCAACGTGACCCATAAGGAAGACGCGATCCGCTCGATGCTGCGCGTACTCAAGCCGGGTGGCCGCCTGTTGGTGCTGGAGTTCTCCAAGCCGACCAATGCGGTGATGTCCAAGGTCTACGACACCTACTCGTTCGCCTTCATGCCACTGGTGGGCAAGCTGGTGCTCAATGACCCGGACAGCTATCGCTACCTGGCCGAATCGATCCGCATGCACCCCGACCAGGAAACCCTGAAGTCGATGATGGTAGAGGCCGGTTTCGACCGCGTGACCTACCACAACATGACCTCGGGTATCGTCGCCCTGCATCGCGGCATCAAGCCCTGATGCTGATCAAAGGCCTTCTCGCCAGCGTTGAACACGGCCTCAACCGTGTGCTGCGCCTGGACAGCACCGCCCTGGCACGGCTTGCGCACCTCAACGGTAAAGTCATTGCCGTCGATTGCCGCAGCCCCCGCTTGCAGCTGTTTATCCTGCCCAGCGATGAAGGCCTGATGCTTGCGACCCAGTGGGCCGCCGACGCCGACTGCACGCTGCGTGCGCCGGCATCGAGCCTGTTGCACCTGGCCCTGAGCCGCAACAAGACCGCCATCCTGCACAGCGCCGAAGTCGAGCTGGAGGGCGACAGCTCGGTGCTGATGGACCTCGCCGCCATCCTGCAGGACCTGGAACTGGACTGGGAATACGAACTGTCGCGCTGGATCGGCCCCGTCGCCACCCAGTTGATCAGCGGACACCTGCGCAGCCGTTCGCGCTGGTACCAGCAAGGGTTCGCCAGCCTCAACCAGAACCTCGCCGAATACCTGAGCGAAGAATCGCGCACCCTGGTCGGGGAGCGGGAAGCGCAAGCGCGCTTTCGTGAACTCGACAAGGCCAAAATCGACCTGGAACGCCTTGAGGCGCGCTTCGAGCGCCTGAGCCGCTCCCTTGATCCAAGCGATAACGCATGAAGCTGCTCGCCGTCCGCCGTTTGTTTCGTATCCAGCGCGTCGTAATCCGCTACCGCCTCGATGACCTGCTGTTCGCCCTGCCCCTGCCGTGGTTCCTGCTCGCCGTGCGCTATGTGCTGCCATGGCGCTGGTTCCCGCGCAAACAGCTGGAACTCAGCAGAGGCGCGCGCCTGCGCCTGGCCTTGCAGGACCTGGGGCCGATCTTCATCAAGTTCGGGCAGATCCTCTCGACCCGCCGCGACCTGCTGCCCGAAGACATCGCCGACGAGCTGATGCTGCTGCAGGACCGCGTGCCGCCGTTCGACTCCCAGCAATCGATGAAGCTCATCGAAGCGCAACTGGGCAAGAAGATCCGCGACGTGTTCAGCCGTTTCGACGTCGACCCGCTGGCCTCGGCCTCGGTCGCCCAGGTGCACGCCGCGCAACTCAAGACCGGCGAAGAAGTGGTGGTGAAGGTGATCCGCCCCGGCCTCAAGCCGATCATCGGCCAGGACTTGGCGTGGCTGTTCATCCTCGCCCGCGCTGCCGAGCGTTTCAGCGCCGACGCACGCCTGCTGCACCCGGTGGACGTGGTCGCCGACTACGAAAAAACCATCTACGACGAACTCGACCTGCTGCGCGAAGCGGCCAACGCCAGCCAGCTCAAGCGCAACTTCGAAGGCTCGCCGCTGCTGTACGTGCCGCAAGTGTACTGGGACTGGTGCCGCCCGAAAGTACTGGTGATGGAGCGCATCTATGGCGTGCAGGTCACCGACCTCGCGACCCTGGCCGACCAGCGCACCGACATGAAGATGCTTGCCGAGCGTGGCGTGGAGATCTTCTTCACCCAGGTGTTCCGCGACAGTTTCTTCCACGCCGACATGCACCCGGGCAACATCTTCGTGAGCACGGTCAACCCGTGGAGCCCGCAGTACATCGCGATCGACTGCGGCATCGTCGGCAGCCTGACTCCGGAAGACCAGGACTACCTGGCGCGCAACCTGTTCGCCTTCTTCAAGCGCGACTACCGCCGTGTGGCGCAATTGCACATCGACTCGGGTTGGGTGCCGGCCGAGACCAAGCTCAACGAGTTCGAAGCGGCGATCCGCACGGTGTGCGAGCCAATCTTCGAAAAACCGTTAAAAGATATTTCCTTCGGCCAGGTGCTGATGCGCCTGTTCCAGACCGCGCGGCGCTTCAATATGGAAGTGCAGCCACAATTGGTGCTATTGCAGAAAACCCTGCTGAACATCGAAGGCCTGGGCCGCCAGCTGTACCCGGACCTCGACCTGTGGAACACCGCACAGCCGTTCCTCGAACGCTGGATGCGCGAGCGTATGAGCCCGAAAACCATGCTCGGCAACCTGCACAGCCAGATGGAGCAACTGCCGCATCTGGCCAACATGACCCGCGACCTTTTGGAGCGCATGTCCCAACCCCACGCCAAGGACCCGTCGCCGCCCTGGAAGAAGCCCAAGGACGACTGGTTCCTGCGCCTGCTGGGCGCCGCGCATCTGGTCGGCGGAGTCATGCTCGCCATTGGTGGCCCGCTGAACCCACTGGGCCACTGGCCGGCCGGCATCATGGTCGCCGTGGGTGTTTATCTGATCGTGCGTCGATAGCCAATCCGGTTATACACTGTCGCAAATTGCCGGAGCTGAACATGAAAGACTGGCTGGACGAGATCAAGTGGGACAGTGACGGCCTGGTGCCGGCCATTGCCCAGGACTACAAGACCGGGCGCGTGCTGATGATGGCCTGGATGAACCGCGAGGCCCTGAGCCTCACCGCCACTGAGCAGCGTGCCATCTACTGGTCACGCTCGCGTGGCAAACTGTGGCGCAAGGGCGAAGAGTCCGGGCACGTGCAGACCCTGCACGAGATGCGCATCGACTGCGACGCCGACGTGGTGATCCTGATGGTCGAGCAGATCGGCGACATCGCCTGCCACACCGGCCGTCACAGCTGCTTCTATCGCGTGTTCGAGAACGGCGAATGGAAAGTCGTGGAGCCGGTGCTCAAAGACCCGCACGCTATCTACTCGGCAGGACACTAGACATGAGCGATACCCTGAACCGTGTGGCCCAGGTGCTGGAAGACCGCAAAGGCGCGGACGCCGACAGCTCCTACGTCGCCAGCCTGTACCACAAGGGCCTGAACAAGATTCTGGAAAAACTTGGCGAAGAGTCCATCGAGACCATCATCGCCGCCAAGGATGCGCAGCTCAGCGGCGACTGCAGCGATGTCATCTACGAGACCGCCGACCTGTGGTTCCATAGCCTGGTCATGCTCGCCCAACTGGGGCAGCACCCACAGGCTGTGCTGGATGAACTGGACCGTCGCTTCGGCTTGTCCGGGCACGCCGAGAAGGCCTCGCGCCCGTCCGCCTGAATAACCAAGACTAGAGGATACGCAGCATGGGCATTTTTGACTGGAAACACTGGATCGTCATTCTGGTGGTCGTGGTACTGGTATTCGGCACCAAGAAACTCAAGAACCTGGGCACCGATGTGGGCGAGTCGATCAAGGGCTTCCGTAAAGCCATGAACGACGACGAAAAGCCGGCCGACCCTGCCGTCAACCCCGTGCCTCCGGCGCAGCCTGTGCACCCGCAGGCTACCCAGCCAATCAGCGAGCGTCGTACTTTCGACGTACAGGCTGAGAAAGTCGAAGAGCCGACCCGCAAAGACTCGTGAGCACTGACTAATGTTTGGTATCAGCTTCTCTGAACTGCTGCTCGTCGGCCTCGTGGCCCTGCTGGTATTGGGGCCGGAACGCCTGCCCGGTGCAGCGCGCACGGCCGGCCTGTGGATCGGGCGCCTGAAACGCAGTTTCAACGCCATCAAACAGGAAGTTGAACGGGAAATCGGCGCCGACGAGATCCGCCGGCAACTGCACAACGAGCACATCCTCTCGTTGGAGCAGGAAGCCCGCAAGATTCTGTCGCCCGTGCAGGAGCCTGCCAAACCGGTCGAACCTGCGGCTCAAAACAGCATCGCGCCGTCCGTTGAAGCCGCTCCCGTGGCACCCTCCGCGCCAACCGAGCCTGCGCCGACGCCTGTCGCGTCGCCCGCGCCCCATGACCCTACATTGCCGCCGCGAGCCCCATGAGCGCTGATAAACCGGAAAACGACCAGCACATGCCGCTGGTCTCGCACCTCACCGAGCTGCGTACCCGCCTGCTGCGTTGCGTAGCGGCCATCTTCATCATCTTTGCCGGGTTGTTCGCCTTTACCCAGCAGATCTACACCTTTGTCTCCACGCCGCTGCGCCAGTACCTGCCGGCCGGCGCGACGATGATCGCCACCGATGTGTCGTCGCCGTTCCTCACGCCGCTGAAGCTGACCATGATGGTCTCGCTGTTCCTGGCGATCCCGGTGATCCTGCACCAGATCTGGGGCTTCATCGCGCCGGGCCTGTACAAGCACGAGAAACGCATCGCGGTGCCGTTATTGGTGTCGAGCATCCTGCTGTTCTACACCGGCATGGCGTTCGCCTACTTCCTGGTGTTCCCGCTGATCTTCAAGTTCTTCGCCGCCGCCACCCCGGCCGGTGTGGAAATGATGACCGACATCACCAGCTACCTCGACTTCGTGATGACGTTGTTCTTCGCCTTTGGCGTGGCCTTCGAAATTCCGGTGGCCGTGGTGCTGCTGGTATGGATCGGCGTGGTCAACGTGGCGTACCTGAAGAAGATTCGCCCGTACGTGATCATCGGCTGCTTCGTGGTCGGCATGATCCTCACGCCGCCGGACATCTTCTCCCAGACCCTGCTGGCCGTGCCGATGTGGATGCTGTTCGAGATCGGCATCCTGTTCAGCAGCCTGATCAGCAAGCGCGGCGAACACCCGGACGACCAGCGCGACGACGACCAGCCGCCAGCGACCCAGCCGTGAACCTGTTGCTGCTGGAGGAGGCCGACTTCATCGCGGCCGACCGCGTGGTGCTGCGTGATCGGCGCCTGGTGCACATGCAGGAAGTCCACCGCGCCGCCGTAGGCGACAACCTGCGCGTCGGCCGCATCGGCGGGTTGATGGGCAATGCCCAACTGCTGCGCCTGGAGGCCAGTGAAGCCGAGTTGCATGTGAGCTTCGACCAACCGCCGCCGGCCAAACTGCCGCTGACCCTGCTGCTGGCCCTGCCGCGCCCGAAGATGCTGCGCCGAGTGCTGCAGACCGTAGCGGCCATGGGCGTGCCCAAAGTAGTGCTGGTCAACAGTTACCGGGTCGAGAAGAGCTTCTGGCAAACCCCCTTCCTGGAGCCCGAGGCGATTCGCGAGCAATTGATCCTCGGCCTGGAACAGGCGCGGGACACGGTGCTGCCCGAGATCATTATCGAGAAGCGCTTCAAGCCGTTTGTCGAAGACCACCTGCCGGCACTGGTTGAAGGCACCCTGGGCCTGGTCGGTCATCCTGGCGACTACCCAGCCTGCCCCCGCGGCCTCGACGAGCCAGTGACTCTGGCGATTGGTCCCGAGGGCGGCTGGATTCCCTACGAAGTGGACCTGCTGGCCAAGGCCGGCTTGCAGCCGGTACAACTCGGCGCCCGCATCCTGCGCGTCGAAACCGCCGTCACCGCCCTGCTCGCCCGCCTCTTCTGACCGCCCTGAGCCCCCTCCCACACGGGTACAGCTTCACTACAGAATTGCGCATGCCGGCCGATACCCTTTGAATAAGTCCAAGCCTTGTTCCAGGGGAGTTCGCAGCATGTATCGTTGGTTAGCCGAAAAGCTGGGGAATGTCAGCGTCAAAACCAAACTCGGCGTGGGCTTCGGCCTGGTATTGCTGCTCACGCTGATGATCACCTTCACCGGTTGGACCGGCTTGGGGGATGTCACCAGTCGCGGTGACAAGCTGGGTTATATCTCCAGCCTCAACGGGCTGACCAAGGACTTGCGCCTGGCGCGCCTGGACTTCGAAATGCGTCGCGGCGAACAAGGCACGGACGCGGTCAACGGCTTGATCGCCAAACTGGACAGCGGCCTCAAAACCGCCGCCGACCTGATCGAGCAACCCGCCGACAAGGCCCTGGTGGAACAGCAACAGGATGCCCTGAACCAATACAAAAAAGCCTTTGGCGCCATGGTCCAGGCCGGGCTCAAGCGTGAAGGTGCGCGCAGCAGGCTGGGCGACACCGCCGACAACGCCGTGGCCAAGGTCAGTGAGGTGGAAAAATCCCTGCTGCAAGGCGATAGCGTCACCCAGTTCAACAGCGTGGTCGACCTGAGCAAACTGATCCAGCAAGCGCGCTTCCAAGTGCGTGGCTACACCTACAGCGGCAAGGTCGAGGCCGAGCAACCGGCCCTGGATGCCATCGACAATGCCCTGAAGAAAATCACCGAACTCGAAGGACAACTGCCCGCGCAGTACCAGGCCAACCTGCAGGAGGCCAGCACTTCGCTGCAAGCCTACCGCGCTGCCGTCAGCCAGTACCGCGACTCACAGACGGCCGCCGCTGCCGCGCTGAAAATCATGAGCGCCCAGGGCGACACTCTGCAGAGCCACAGCGAACAACTCACCACGTCGCAAACCGTGGTGCGCGACACCGATGCCGCACATGCCAAACAACTGTTGCTGCTGGCGACCGTGCTGGCGTTGATCTTCGGCCTGGTGGCCGCCTGGGCAATCACCCGCCAGATCATTCTTCCGCTGAACCAGACGCTGCAGGTGGCCGAACGCGTGGCCTCCGGCGACCTCAGCCACAACCTCACTTCCGTGCGCCAGGATGAACTGGGCCAGTTGCAACGCGCCATGCAAAGCATGACCGTCGGCCTGCGGGAGCTGATCGGCGGGATCAGCGAGGGTGTCACCCAGATCGCCAGCGCCGCCGAGCAGCTGTCGGCCGTGACCGAACAGACCAGTGCCGGCGTCAACAGCCAGAAGGTCGAGACCGACCAGGTCGCCACCGCCATGAACGAAATGGCCGCCACCGTGCAGGAAGTCGCGCGCAACGCCGAGGAAGCCTCTGAAGCGGCCGTGGCCGCCGATCAACAGGCCCGTGAGGGTGACAAGGTGGTGGGTGAAGCCATCGCCCAGATCGAACGCCTGGCCACCGAGGTGGGCAACTCCACCGTTGCCATGGGCGACCTGAAGCGTGAAAGCGACAAGATCGGCAGCGTGCTTGATGTGATCAAGTCCGTTGCCCAGCAAACCAACCTGCTGGCCCTCAACGCCGCGATTGAGGCCGCACGTGCCGGGGAAGCCGGGCGAGGCTTCGCCGTGGTGGCGGATGAGGTGCGCAGCCTGGCCCAGCGTACACAGAAGTCCACCGAAGAGATCGAAGAGCTGATCGTCGGCCTGCAGAGCGGCACCCAGCAGGTCGCGACCATCATGGACAACAGCCGTGGCCTCACTGACAGCAGCGTCGAGCTGACCCGTCGTGCCGGCAGCGCGTTGGCGAGCATCACGCGCACGGTCTCGACCATCCAGGCGATGAACTCGCAGATTGCCACTGCCGCAGAACAGCAAAGTGCGGTGGCTGAGGAGATCAACCGCAGCGTATTGAACGTGCGCGATGTGTCGGAACAAACCTCTTCGGCCAGTGAAGAAACCGCCGCCTCCAGTGCCGAGCTCGCACGCCTGGGCATTTACCTGCAGACACTGGTGGGGCGCTTCCGCATCTAATCAGCACCTTGTGAAATTTCCTACGCGGTTATCAGCCCAGCAATACTCCGAATCGAATTAGCGTTTCTTTTGTCGCGAAACGCTTTTTCAGATTTGGAGGTTCACCATGCTTCCTCTACTGACCCGTTGGCTGGTCAATGCCAGCGTCCGCCTCAAGCTCGCCCTGGGGTTTGGCCAGGTGCTCATGCTCAGCTTCGCCATCGCCGTGGCCGGCTGGCAAGCCCTGAATGCGGTGTTGTTCCGCTCAGGCAACCTGACTGCCTTGAGCCAACTGTCGGTTGTTGCTGAAGCCATGCGTGCGGACCGTATCGTGTACCGGACCCTGGCGGACACGGCCAGCCTGGACAAAATGAAGAGGCAAGTCGTTCAGATCGATGAGCACCTCGGCTTCCTGTCAACCCATCTGAAAGACCCAGCCGACTTGCAGCGCGTCCAGGAAGCGGAACGCCTGTCGGCCAGCTTCAAGGCGGCGCTGGTGGAGCTGCCGCCGTTGGTCCAGGCGCGCGAGAACTTGCGCTCCCCCCTCCACGCCACAGCACTCCAGGCCAGCGACACGCTTGTACAACTGGCCAGCGAACTGCCTGACCAGCAGGACCAGCAGGCACTGGATGCCATCGAGAACCTGCGCCAGGCTATGGAGCAAGCCGAGGACCGCGCCCGCAGCCCCGCCTGGGCGGAGGAATCGCTGCAAGCCTATGCCGAAGCCGTCGGCCAGGCCCTCGATGCCCTGGACATTGCCCAAGCGGCGGTGACAGACCTGCCGATCGATTCCACCTTGCTTAAAACCGACCTGGCGAACTATCGCGCGCAGTTGACCAAGCTCAAGGACGCTCAGCTCACCACCGAAACTGCGCAGGGGCGGTTTGAAACGCAGCTCAACCAGTTGCTTGAACACAGCGAAGCGGTGAGCAATAGCCAGATTCTCAAGCGCGGCAAGGAAGCCGACGACACCCGGACACTGCTCATCAGCGTCACGGTGGCTGCCCTGCTGCTCGGTGCCCTCGCAGCCTGGTGGATCGCCCGCCAGATCGCCGTGCCGCTACGCCAGGTGCTGGTGTCTGCCAACCGCATCGCCCAGGGCGATCTCAGCCATGACATCCAAGTGGAACGCCGCGATGAGTTGGGGCAATTGCAGCGAACTATCAGTGACATGAACCGCAACCTGCGCAGCCTGATCAGCGGCATCGGCGACAGCGCCCGCCAGGTCGCCAGCGCCGCCACACAGCTGTCGGCCGTTACCGAACACAGTCACACCGGCATCAACCACCAAAAAGACGAAACCGATCAAGTGGCCACCGCCATGAACGAAATGCTCGCCACCACACAGGAAGTTGCCCGGCACGCCGAGCAAGCCTCGGTCGCGGCGAACGAAGCCGATCTGCAAGCCAGCGCCGGGGAGAAGGTGGTGACCCAGGCCGTTGAGCAGATAAGCCAACTGGCAGATGAGATGGCCCTCGCGGGCCGGGCGATGCTGGCGTTACAGCAAGAAAGCCAGAAGATCGGCAGTGTGCTGGACGTGATCAAATCGGTGTCCCAGCAGACCAACCTGCTGGCGCTGAACGCCGCCATCGAAGCCGCACGCGCGGGCACGGCCGGCGAAGGCTTTGCGGTGGTGGCCGATGAAGTACGCAGCCTTGCACAGCGCACCCAGGAATCGGCCGAAGAAATCGAAGGACTGATCCAGGGGTTGCAGACCGGCACCCAGCAAGTCGCCGACATCATGGACAGCAGCCGCAGCCTGACCGACTACAGTGTCGGGCTGACCCGCGACGCAGGTGACGCCTTGGCGGCGATTGCGCGCACGGTCTCGGTGATCCAGGAAATGAACCCGCAGATTGCCGCGGCGGCCGAACAGCAAAGTGCAGTGGCTGAAGAGATCAATCGCAGCGTGTTGAAGGTGCGGGATGTATCGGAACAGACCGCCGCCGCCAGCGAGGAAACGGCGGCGGCGAGCGTCCAACTGACCAAACTGAGCCTGGACTTGCAGACGCTGGTCGGCAAATTCAGGCTCTGAGCCTTACAGAACCTGGCGCAGGAACGCCTGGGCCCGTGGGTCTTTGGGTGCATCGAAGAACTCGGCCGGGGCGGCATCTTCGAGCAACTTGCCATGGTCGAAGAACAGCACGCGATCGGCCACCTCACGGGCAAAGCCCATTTCGTGGGTGACGCAGACCATGGTCATGCCTTCCAGGGCCAGGGTCTTCATCACGTCCAATACTTCGCCGACCATTTCCGGGTCCAGCGCCGAAGTGGGTTCGTCGAACAGCATCACCTTGGGCTCCATCGCCAGGGCCCGGGCAATCGCAACCCGTTGCTGCTGGCCGCCGGACAGGCGTGACGGAAACTCATTGGCCTTCTGTGCAATACCGACCTTTTCCAGCAGCGCCAGGGCCTTGGCCTCGCGCTCCTGCTTGCCACGCTTGCGCACGACTTTTTGCGCCAGGCACAGGTTCTCCAGCACGGTCATGTGGGGGAACAGGTTGAAGTGCTGGAACACCATGCCGACTTCACGGCGATAGGCGTTCACATCGGTCTTCGGATCAGCCAATTGCAAGCCGTCGATGCTCACTGAGCCGGAATCGAACTCTTCCAGGCCGTTAAGGCAACGCAGGAAGGTGGACTTGCCGGAACCGGAGGGGCCGATCACCACCAGCACTTCGCCCTTGGCCACATGCGTGGTGACGTGGTCCACCGCGCGGACCACGTGGCCACGGGTGTCGAAGACTTTTACCAGATCGCGGACTTCAATCACTTTGTGCGAGCCTCCGCTCAAGCCGGCTGGCCATTTTCGACAGCGGCAGGTTGATCAGCAGGTACAGGCCTGCAACACAGAACAGGATTTCAAACGGTGAGAACGAGGTGGTGATGACTTCACGACCGCTCTTGAGCAGCTCGGTAATCGCGATCACCGACACCAGGGACGTGTCCTTCACCAGGCTGATAAATTGCCCGGCCAACGGCGGCAGCACACGCTTGAACGCCTGCGGCAATACCACGTGGCGCATCGACTGACTGGCACTCAGGCCCAGGGAACGGGCAGCTTCGTTCTGGCCACGGGTGATGGACTGCACGCCGGCGCGGACGATTTCCGCCACGTAGGCACCGGTAAACAACGACAGCGCCGCGATGCCGGCAAACTCCCGGGACAGGTTGAGCACCGTGCCGATAAAGAAATAGAAAATGAAGATCTGCACCAACAGCGGCGTACCACGTACCAGTTCGACGTAGATCGTCGACAGATCCCGCAGGGTCGGGTTGCTGGACAAGCGACACAAACCAGTCGCCAGCCCGATCGCCAAACCGAGGATGCCGGACACCACCGACAACCACAGCGTGGTCCACAAGCCCCACATCAACGGGCCCAACGCCCACTGCCGGGTCACGCCGACCACATCGCCTTCAGCCACATCGTCGCCACGGGCCACCTGCAGGCTGTTGTCGGCCACGGTCAGCTTTTGCTCGGCGCCCGCGTCGTTGCGCAGGGTCACCTCGGCTACATCGCCTTTGCGTACCAGCTCGACCACGGTGGAGATGTCAGCGGCACGCTGGGACGTTTCGGCCTGGTAGGCGAAGTATTGCGGTACACGGTTCCAACGCCACTCGTAGGACATCAGCGAAGTGGCGTAGTACAAGGCGCCGGCCAGGCCGACCAGCACGACCACGGTCAGCAGGTGCCAGGGCCATTGGGCTTTTTTCTGTTTCATTTCACTTTCCGCGATTTGTGTTGCCTGTGAGGCCGCCATCGCGGGCAAGCCCCCTCCCACATGTTGATGTGTGAACACCGTCAAATGTAGGAGCTGGCTTGCCTGCGATACAGGCAACTCGGTCTGAAGCGTTATTCCATGTCCTTGAGCCACTCGGAGCTCTTGAACCACTTGTCATGGATGCGATCGTAGGTGCCGTCGTTACGGATCTGGTGCAGGAAGTTGTTGATGAAGTTGATGCTGTCGTAGTCGCCCTTCTTCAAACCAAACGCCAGCGGTTCGAAGGTGAAGGGTTCTTCCAGGAACACCAGCTTGCCGTTACCGACTTTCTTCTCGGCGACCACGTTGTACGGCGCGTCATACACAAAGGCATCGGCCTTGCCGTTGACCACGTCCAGCACGCCTTCCTGCTCGTTGTCGTAGCCGTGGTACTTGGCCTTGGAGATCAGCTTCTTGGCGACCATTTCACCGGTGGTGCCCAGCTTGGAGGTGAGGCGGTATTTCTCGTCGTTCAGGTCTTTGTAGGACTTGACGGTGCCTTCCAGCTCCTTGCGGATCAGCAGGGTCTGGCCGACCACGATGAAGGGTTCGCTGAAGTTCAGGCGCAGGTTGCGTTCCTGGGTCAGGGTCATGCCGCTGCCGATCATGTCGAACTTGCCGGTCAGGAAGGCCGGGATGATGCCGTCGTAGCCGGTGGAGACCAGCTCCAGCTTGACGCCCATGGATTTGGCCATGGCCTTGAGGATGTCGACTTCGAAACCGATGATTTCGCCGCGTTTGTCTGTCATTTCGAACGGCATGTAGGTCGGGTCCATGCCGACCTTCAGCGTACCGCGCTTGACGGCATCGTCGATCGCGCCGGCCTGGGCCGCATTGGCCGCGACCAGCGCGGTGACGCCGAGCAGCAGCATCGAAAGATACTTTTTCATCATCAAGTCCCCTGAACCATTCTTGTAAGGTCGGCGCGCAAAAGGGCTGCACCATTTCGGGGTGCGATCCTAACCCACTCGTCTGCCGTCACAAAGGTTTCACGGCTATTTGTTGTCGGCGTATGTCGGAAAAGCCCCACAACGCTGCAGCAAAGCGCAGGGGTAGACACTCGCGCAGACAGCCCGGGCAACGGATTGATATGTAAGCAGTTATGACTTTCAGTCGATTTCCACCATCCAGTCGGTGTCTTTAAACCACTTGTCGTGCAAGCGATCATAGGTCCCGTCCTGCGCCACCTGATTGAGGAAATGGTTGATCCAGTTGAGGCTGTCGAAATCACCCTTTTTCAAGCCGAACGCCAGGGGTTCGAAGGTGAAGGGTTGTTCCAGCGCCAACAGCGTGTGGTTTTCCGGGCGGCTCAGGGCGATCAGGTTGTAGGGGGCGTCATGAATAAAGGCGTCAGCCTTGCCCTGCACCACCTGGCGCACCCCTTCCTCGGGCGTGGCAAAACTGCTGATCCGAGCCGCCCCCAGGAACCGTCGGGCCGCCGCCTCGCCCGTGGTGCCTTCGGTGGCAGCAATTCGGTAGCTGGCGTCGTCAAGGTCTTCGACAACGTTGACCTTGCCCGCAAGGCTTGGGTGCAACAACACCGACTGACCAACGACGATGAACGAATCGCTGAAATTCAATTTGAGGTTACGTTCCTGAGTGACGGTCATGCCGCTGCCGATCAGGTCGAATTTCTTCGCCAAAAGCCCCGTAACCAGTTCGGTGTAGGGCACCGCGACCAGCTCAAGCTCGACCCCGAGGGCCTGGCTCATGACCTTGAGCAGGTCGATTTCAAAACCGACGATGCGCCCCTGATTATCGGTCATTTCGAAGGGCACGTAAGTGGGTGTAGTGCCGACTTTCAGCACGCCGCGCCGAACGGCGTCATCGATTGCACCGGCCTGGGCCAGGCCCATGTGAATGAAAGCGACAGCGCCGATCAGCAGCGCCGAACCATACCGTTTGATCATGAATCCCCCGCACCAAGTCAAATTCGGGGGCGATGCTAACGCAGCCACGCGCACGGCAATACGCCTCGAACCAGGGTCTTTTGTTTCGAAAAAACAAGGGGTTAGCACAAAGAAGGAAGAACCGGGAAACGCTGTAGGATCAGCGCTTGAAGCACCCCCGAGGTGACCCCTCGGGGGTATCCGAATCAGGCCGGTTGGGCCTGGGACGACAGGGGTTTCAGCGGCAGCAACGGTGCATGCGGATCTGCCTTGATCGAGTCCCGCCAGGCGGCGAGCCACTCGGCGTGACCTTCGCTCCAGACCTGCTCGTGCAGGCGGGCCAAGGCGACCGGGTCACTGAGCAACGCCAGGCGCTCGCCGTTGTTGAGGCCGGCAGGGCCGACTTTCAACGCGTGGCGCACACGTTCGGTACGCAGGTACTCGATCGGTTCGGCCTGGGCGTGACGCGAGGTTGCCAAGGCGCAAGCCAAAGCGTTCTGCTGCGGGTCGACCACCGAGCGCACAAAGCCGTCATTCAGCGCGTGCCAGCGGTTTTCGTGGGTGTACTTGTCGGTGGACAGCAGGGCTTGCGGCGGGTTGTATTCTTCAGGGATCAGGAACAGGCTCTCGTCGCGAGACTTGAGGCCCAGCCCGACACGGCTGGAAATCACCGATACCGGGATCGACAGCATCAGCGAACCGACGATCGGCACCAGCCACCACAGGAAACTCGGGTTCAACCACACCACCAGCAGCGCCCACAGGAAGCCCAGCACGGTTTGCGGACCGTGACGCTTGACCGCTTCGCTCCACGGGGTGGAGTCGTCGTCACGTTGCGGCGAGTTCCAGGTTGCCGCCCAGCCGAGGAATGCGGCGAGCACGAAGCGGGTGTGGAAGATCATCCGCACCGGCGCCAGCAGCATGGAGAACAGCATCTCCAGCAGCATCGACAAGGTCACTTTGAACTTGCCACCGAACTCTTTCGCGCCCTTGGCCCAGATCAGGATGATGCTCAGCAGTTTGGGCAGGAACAGCAGCACGATGGTGGTGGAGAACAGCGCTACCGCCTTGTCCGGATGCCATTGCGGCCACAGCGGGTACAACTGACGGGGTGCCATGAAGTACTGCGGCTCCATCAATGTGTTCACCGCCAGCAGGGCCGTGGACAGCACCAGGAACAGGAACCACAACGGCGCCGACAGGTAGGACATCACACCGGTCAGGAACACCGCACGGTGCACCGGGTGCATGCCTTTGACGAGGAACAGGCGGAAGTTCATCAGGTTACCGTGGCACCAGCGACGGTCACGCTTGAGTTCATCCAGCAGGTTCGGCGGCAGTTCTTCATAGCTGCCCGGCAGGTCGTAGGCAATCCACACGCCCCAGCCGGCACGGCGCATCAGCGCAGCTTCTACGAAGTCGTGGGACAGGATGGAACCGGCGAACGCGCCCTTGCCCGGCAATGGCGCCAGGGCACAGTGCTCGATGAACGGCTTCATGCGGATGATCGCGTTGTGACCCCAGTAGTGGGATTCACCCAACTGCCAGAAGTGCAGGCCGGCGGTGAACAGCGGGCCGTACACACGGGTGGCGAACTGCTGCATGCGCGCGTACAGGGTGTCCATGCCCGACGCACGCGGCGCGGTCTGGATAATCCCGGCATCCGGCGTGGCTTCCATCAGGCGCACCAGGCTGGTCAGGCATTCGCCGCTCATCACGCTGTCGGCGTCGAGCACGACCATGTATTTGTAGTCACCGCCCCAGCGACGGCAGAAGTCGTCGAGGTTGCCGCTTTTACGTTTGACGCGACGGCGACGACGGCGATAGAAGATCTTGCCGAAACCACCGGCTTCGCGGCACACGTCAAGCCAGGCTTGCTGTTCGGCGATGCAGATGTCGGCCTCGTTACTGTCGCTGAGCACGAAGAAGTCGAAGCGATCCAGGTCACCGGTGGCGGCGACTGACTCGAACGTGGCGCGCAGGCCTGCAAACACCCGGGGCACGTCTTCGTTGCAGATCGGCATCACCAGCGCGGTGCGGGCGTCTTTCGGGATCGGCTCGTCGCCGGCACTTTTACCGGAGATGCGGTATTTATCATGACCGGTGAGCAATTCCAGGAAGCCCATCAACGCAGTCCAGAAACCGGCCGACACCCAGCAGAACAAGATGCCGAACATGATCAGGATGCTGGTTTGCAGGGCGTACGGCAGTACCTGGGTCGCGGTTTGCAGCAGGGTCTGGTTGCGGATCTCGTCGAAGTCAACCAGCGACCAGCCCTGGTAAGGCATGATGCCTTTCATGTACCAGCCGGCGACGAGGGTCTGGCCGATCATCAGCACCAGCAGGATGTAGCGGCGGATCGAACCGACGGTACGCCAGCGGGCAGCCGGCAATACGCGCTCGTCCTTCGGCGGGGCCGGCGGGTTGCTGCGCCCGGTGATACGGCGCCAGCCACGCACCAGGATATTGGTGCGCCACGGCTCCGGGACCACGCGAGTGCGACGGATCGGCGGGGTGGCCTTGAGGCACACGCGGCCTTCGGCATCGAGGGCCAGCATTTCGGCGTCCTGCAGCTCTTCGGCGGTGCTGAGGGTCAACCGCGTGCCAACCGACGCCTGGGCGGCGTCGATGGGCGCGTCGAAGGTCTTCGACGACAAGCGCTCGTGCAACTCGCTGAAGGAGGTGCAGCCCGCCAGTTCGGCGCGCTGCTCAGCGGTCATGGGCAGATGCGCCAGATACTCGGAGAGGGTCTCTGGCTGGATTTGAGAATTACTCATCGGCAGGCAACTGATAGCTCCAGGTTTCGGTCAGGACTTGTTCGGTCTTGATCGGCTCCGGCGTGGCTGGGGCAGCTTCTGGCTGCTTGGCTTCCTTGTCTTTGGCATCTTTCCTGGCCTGCTTCTCGTGTTGCTTGGCCAGGACCTTGTCGGCCTTGAGCACGTGGCTCGTGTCCTGCTCAGGGGCCGGAGGCGGAACGTCCTGCACCAGCGCTGCGCGCATTTCGGTCGGCTTGCCTGCGTCCTTGATCTTCATGCGCAGGGTCAGGCGCCAGCCTTTGGTGTGCTCGTTGTAGCGCACGCTGTTTTCAACCAGTTCGGCGTTGTCGCTGACGCTCACCTGGCTGCGCACTGCGGCATCCGGCGGCAGGGCCTTGAGGGACGGGCCCTCGAAGTCCACCAGGTAGGCCACGCTGCCATCCGGCTGGCGGATCAGGTTCGATTGCTTCACGTCACCGGTGGAACGCAGGGTCTGCTTGACCCAGGCGCTGTCGGCCGGGTGCAGGGCTTTTTCGTCCATGGTCCAGTGCAGGCGGTAGGAAACGTCCAGCGGCTGGCCCACCTCCGGCAGTTTTTCCGGGCTCCAGAAGGCAACGATGTTGTCGTTGGTTTCATCGGCCGTCGGGATCTCTACCAGGTTGACAGTGCCTTTGCCCCAGTCGCCTTCAGGCTCGATCCAGGCGCTTGGGCGCTTGTCGTAGTTGTCGTCCAGGTCTTCGTAGTGGCTGAAGTCGCGACCGCGCTGCAGCAGGCCGAAACCTCTCGGGTTCTCGACGGTGAAGTTGCTGACCGACAGGTGTTTAGGGTTGTTCAGTGGGCGCCAGATCCACTCGCCGTTGCCGGCATGGATCGACAGGCCGCTGGAATCGTGCAGCTCACGACGGTAGTTGAGCACCTTGGACGGCTGGTTCGCACCGAACAGGTACATGCTGGTCAACGGGGCAACGCCCAGCTTGCTGACCTTGTCGCGCAGGAACATCTGGGATTTCACATCGACAATGGTGTCGGTGCCCGGACGCAGGATCAGACGGTAAGCACCGGTAGCCCGTGGGGAGTCCAACAGGGCGAAGATCACCAGTTGTTTCTCACCCGGTTTTGGACGCTCGATCCAGAACTCGGTGAAGCGCGGGAATTCTTCGCCGGACGGCAATGCCGTGTCGATCGCCATGCCTCGGGCGGACAAGCCATAGGCCTGGCCCTTGCCGACCACGCGGAAGTAGCTCGCGCCCAGCATGGTCATGATTTCGTCTTGCTTGTCGGCCTTGTTGATCGGGTACAGCACACGGAAGCCGGCATAACCCAGCTGTTCGGTGGCCTTGGGATCAAACTTCACGTCGCCGAAATCGAAGCGCGTCGGGTCGTACTTGATTTCCTGGACGCTGTCGGCGGTGACTTCGTTGATTTTCACCGGTGTATCGAAATGCATACCCTGGTGATAGAAGGACAGCTTGAACGGGGTGTTCTGATCAGCCCACTCGGCTTTTTCGTTGCGGAAACGAATCTTCTGGTAGTCCGCGAATTTCATTTCGCGGAATTCATTCGGCAGATTGCTGCGCGGAGCTTCGTATTTCTGTCCGGCCAGCTCTTTTGCCTTGGCCGACACATCATCCAGACTGAATGCCCACAGTTGACCCGCGCCGAACAGGCAAAACAGGGCGGAGCCCGTCACCAGTGCGTTTCGTAACCGTTTGGCAGACAATTTTGGTGCATTACAGGGACTAACAATCACGAGCAACCCTCGCCGAAAACAGATCAAAAAACCAACGGCCAGCTATCTATATGCCAGGTTGGCGAGCATTGTTCCGACTCCCCGGGGGCAAAATGATTCCCCATTGGTTGTCGGACAAGTCTCTACCTAAGTCAAAAATGGACCAAACAACGCTGATCCCCGTAGCGCGCGATTATCTAGTAGCCCGCGAGACAACGCATCAGGGACAACGAAGTATTTGTAGCGAAACCCTGCGTTTTTAGGCATTAAAAGTCGTTTTTAATACATTCACGTCTGCAAGAGGAAGGTCACAGGGCCATCATTGACCAAATGCACCTGCATATCGGCGCCAAAACGCCCCGACGCCACCCTGCCATGCAATTGTTGCGCTTGTAACAGCAAGTGATCAAAAAGCGCCGCTCCCAGGGCCGGCGGGGCTGCTGTGGAGAAGCTCGGCCGCAGCCCGCTCTTGGTATCTGCCGCCAGGGTGAACTGCGACACCAGCAACAAACCGCCGTCGATATCCTTCAACGACAGGTTCATCTTGTCTTGGTCATCGCTGAACACCCGGTAGTTCAGCAGCTTGTGCAGCAGTTTATCGGCACTCTGCGGCGTATCCGTAGGCTCGACGGCCACCAGCACCAGCAACCCCTGGTCGATAGCGCCGACGATTTCGCCCGCGACCTCCACCCGGGCGCCTCTCACCCGTTGCAACAGGCCCTTCATGCTTCTTCAGGCGGCAGATCGAGCAAGCGACGTGCCATTTGGCTGGTCGCACGCACCAGGGCATCGGTGATGCCGGGTTCGGACGCCGCATGGCCGGCTTCGCGGATCACCTGCAGCTCACTGTTGGGCCACGCCTGGTGTAACTCCCAGGCGTTATCCAATGGGCAGATCATATCGTAGCGCCCGTGAATGATTACGCCAGGCAGATGGGCGATCTTGTGCATATCGCGGATCAACTGGTTGGGCTCAAGGAACGAGTTGTTGGTGAAGTAGTGGCACTCGATTCGCGCAATGGACAGCGCGCGTTGCGGTTCGGAAAAACGCTCCACATGCTGCGGGC
This sequence comes from Pseudomonas sp. DR208, assembly GCF_019823005.1. Classification (NCBI taxonomy): domain Bacteria; kingdom Pseudomonadati; phylum Pseudomonadota; class Gammaproteobacteria; order Pseudomonadales; family Pseudomonadaceae; genus Pseudomonas; species Pseudomonas sp. DR208. Next base: position 631,578 of record NZ_CP081944.1, on the reverse strand, counting down.
TCGGGCACAGGCCCAGCATGCGCCCTTCCCAGCCGGACCAGGCCTTGGCCGCGTGCATCTGGGCGATCTGGTCGTTGCCGGTAAGACGCTTGTGGTAGGCCGCAATCATGTCGTGGCGCTCTTCCGCCGGGATCGGTGCAAGGTAGTCCTGCCAGTAATCCGGGAACAGGCGGCTCGCGCCCTCCTGGTAGAACCAATGGATGTCCTGCGGCCGGGCCAGGAAAATGCCGCGCACGATCAGGCCATGCACGCGTTCCGGGTGGGTTTGCGCGTAGGCGAGGGACAGGGTCGAGCCCCAGGAACCGCCGAACAGCACCCATTTGTCGATGCCCAGGTGCTCGCGGATGCGCTCAAGGTCGGCGACCAGGTCCCAGGTGGTGTTGTTTTCCAGACTGGCGCGCGGGGTGGAGCGACCGCAACCACGCTGGTCGAAGGTGACGATGCGGTACAGGTTCGGGTCGAAATAGCAGCGGCTCTGTGCATCGCAACCGGAACCAGGGCCACCATGGATGAATACGACGGGCAAGCCTTCGGGGGAGCCACTTTCATCGACGTACAGGGTGTGGGTGTCATCGACTGCCAGATCGTGCCGGGCGTAGGGTTTGATCTGCGGGTACCAAGTCTGCATTGCGCGCTCCGTAGGGGGTCGGGTTCATCCCTGGGGGGACGTCTTTTATTTTGCCGTCTGGCACTATAAACCCGAATTGTGCAATGAGCATGTCCTAGAGCGCTTAGACCTGTGTCAGCCCTTCGCTCCCCAGGTAATCCAGCAGGAAATCGTAGAGCCGGTCCACCTCCGGCACGTGCCGCCGCGCCCTCAGGCAGCCGTGCACCAGGCCTTTGCCCGGATACAGCACGGTGCTCACACCCGCCGCTTGCAGGCGCTCGGCGTACAGCATGCCGTCATCGCGCAGCGGGTCGAACTGGGCCACGGCGATGAGCGCCCTGGGCAAACCGCTGAAGTCATTGGCCAGCAGCGGCATGGCATAGGGCGTGGGCTTGCCGCAGCCCTGCAGGTACAACGTCAGGTAACTGTCAGTGTCGGCGCTGCTGAGCAAGGGGGCATCCGCGCAGTCGCGCCTCGACGGCAAGTCAGGCGGGCCGCCCAGCCCCGGGTAAATCAGCACCTGGGCCAGCGGCAGTGGCTGCCGGTCGTCGCGCAACCCCAGGCACAACGCCGCGGCCAGGTTGCCGCCCGCGCTGTCGCCGATCACCACCAGACGTTGCAGGTTGATGGCATGCGGCCCCTGCCCCGCCTGGATCGCCTGCCACACGGCGCGGCAATCCTGATAGGCAGCGGGGAACGGATGCTCCGGCGCCAGCCGGTAGTCGATGGCGATCACCAGCACCTGCAAGGTACTGGCCAGTTCGAAACAGATGAAATCGTGGGAGTCCAGCCCACCGACCACCCAACCACCACCGTGCATATAAAGGAGGCACGGCCAGCCATCCAGGGGCGTGGGGGCAGTGGGCAGATAGCTGCGCACACTCACGCCAGCCAGGGAAAAATCCGAAATCGTCAGCCCCTCGGGCAACGGCGGGGTAAACGCCTGGCACATGCGGTCGTAGCCGTTGCGCAACCCAGCCAGCGACGTGTCTTCGCTGGTGAAGGACTCCGTCTTCTCCACAAACGCCGCCAGCTCAGGCGAAATCGGGTACCCACTCATTTAAGGCTCGCCTGCACCGCCGCCACACCATCGCCGCCATCAAACGCCTTTACCCCGGCCAGCCAGCGCTGCAAATCCTCGGGGTGGTCGCGCAGCCATTGTCTGGCCACATCCTGCGGCGACTGGCGTTCCATGATCGGCACCATCAGTTGGCTTTCCTGGGCGGCGGTGAAGGTAAGGTTCTCCAACAGGCGGTTGGCGTTGGGGCAACGCTCGGCAAAGTCCGGCGCGGTGACGGTGGACACGGTGGCACGGCCTTCGTCGGGGCCGAACACGTCTTCGCTGCCGGTGAGGTAGGCCATTTTCATGTTGATGTTCATCGGGTGCGGGTTCCAACCGACGAACACCACGAACTCCTTGCGATTCACCGCGCGCTGCACGGCGGCCAGCATGCCCGCCTCACCCGAGGCCACCAGCTTGAAGCCGCCCAGGCCGAAACGATTGGTGTCGATCATTTTCTGTATATCGGTATTCGCGCCGCTGCCCGGCTCGATGCCATAGATCTTGCCGCCCAGTTTGTCCTTGAATCGGGCGATGTCGGCAAAGGTCTTCAAGCCTGCGTCGGCTACGTACTGCGGCACGGCCAGGGTGGCCTGGGCGTCGGCGAGGCTCGGGGTGTCGAAAACCTTGACCTGCCTGGCCGCCAGGAACGGCGCAATGTTGTTGTCCATCGCGGGTTTCCAGTAGCCGAGGAAGATGTCCAGGCGCTTGTCGCGGATGCCGGCGAAGATGATCTGCTGCACCGCGCTGGTCTGCTTGCTGTCGTAGCCCAGGCCATTGAGCAGCACGTCGGCCATGCCCGAGGTGGCGATCACGTCGGTCCAACTGACCACGCCCATGCGGATGCTTTTGCAGGAGGTCGGTTCGGCGGCCATGGCGTGTGCACTGAGCAGTGCGACACAGGTGAGGGGCAACAACAGTTTTTTCATGGGTGAGCACTCACTCGGCTGTTTTTATTAAACAACCTTACGCAGTGAGCATGCATTCAACACGAACTGTGGCGACCGGCAGTTGCACTGGGGCGACGGTGAGACCGCCATCGGGGGCAAGTCCCCTCCCACATTTGACTGGGTTCACCAATCAAAAGGTGGGAGGGGGCTTGCCCCCCGATAGCTATTCCAGCAGCACCCCAATTCACCGATAGCGCGCTTGCCCCCAGCCCAATACCCCCTCCAGCAATTGCTTCAACACCACCCGCGTCGGTTCGGCCAAATCAGGGCGGTACCGAAACGGCTCAACCTCTTCCATATAAGTGCTCTGGCACAACTCCAACTGCACCGCGTGGACATCCTGAGCCGGATCGCCGTAATGCCGGGTGATGTGGCCGCCCTTGAAGCGCCCGTTCAGTACATGGGAGTACTGCGGGTGCGCGGCGCAAATGGCTTCCAATTGGCTGGCCAATTCGGGATCACACGCGGCGCCATTGAAAGTGCCAAGGTTGAAGTCCGGCAGCTTGCCGTCGAACAGGTGCGGGATCACCGAGCGGATCGAGTGCGCATCGAACAGCAAGGCATAGCCGAACTCGGCCTTGAGGCGCGCCAGTTCTTCTTGCAGGGCACGGTGGTACGGCCCCCAGATTTTCTGGAGGTAGCTGACGCGTTCCTCCGGGGACGGCTCCAGCCCTTCGCGGAACAACGGCACGCCGTCGAACAGCGTTGCCGGGTACAGCCCGGTGGTCGCGCCGGCGTACAGCGGCTTGTCGTCGGATGGCCGGTTCAGGTCGATGACAAACCGCGAGTATTCGGCGGCCAGGGTGCTGGCGCCCAGCTCTTCGGCGAAGTCATACAGCGCAGGAATGTGCCAATCGGTATCCGGCAGGCTTCGCGCCTCGGGGATCAACCCGGCTTCGACCGCAGGCGTCAGGCGCAGACCGGCATGGGGCATGCTGATCAGCAGCGGCACGCGGCCTTGTTTGAAGTTCAGAACCTTATCCACAAGCAGTACTCCTCACACAGTGACGTCGACGCCATGGCGCACGACGCGTTTATCCAGCTCGCCACCCAGCCAGTAGGCGAGGTCGGCGGGGCGATCGATTTGCCAGGCGACAAAATCCGCGACCTTGCCCACTTCCAGGGAGCCGTGGGTGTCGCCCATGCCTAATGCGGTAGCCGCATGTTGCGTGGCACCGGCCAGGGCTTCTTCCGGGGTCATGCGGAACAGGGTGCAGGCCATGTTCAGCATCAGGCGCACCGACAGCGCCGGCGAGGTGCCGGGGTTGAGGTCGCTGGCGATGGCGATCTTCACGCCGTGTTTGCGCAGGGCGTCCATCGGCGGCAACTGGGTTTCGCGCAGGAAGTAGAACGCGCCCGGCAGCAACACCGCGACGGTGCCGGAGGCGGCCATGGCGATGGCGTCTGCTTCGGTCATGAACTCCAAGTGATCCGCCGACAGCGCCTGGTAACGCGCGGCCAGGCTGGAGCCGTGCAGTGACGAAAGCTGCTCGGCGTGCAGCTTCACCGGCAAGCCCAGTTGCTGGGCGACCTTGAAGACCCGCTCCACCTGCTCGGTGGAAAACGCCAGGTATTCACAGAACGCATCCACCGCGTCCACCAGCCCTTCCGCGGCCAGGGCCGGCAGCATCTCGGCGCAGATGTGCTCGATGTAATCGTCGGCGCGGTCCTTGTACTCCGGCGGCAACGCGTGGGCCGCCAGGCATGTGGCGCGCACGCTGACCGGCAGCGCTTCACCGAGGCGACGGGCCACACGCAGCATCTTGCGTTCGTTGGCCAGGTCCAGGCCGTAGCCGGACTTGATCTCCACGCTGGTGACACCGTCCCGTAGCAGACTGCGCAGGCGTTTTTCAGCACTGGCAAACAGCTCATCTTCGGTTGCGGCGCGAGTGGCGCGCACCGTGCTGGCAATACCGCCGCCCTTGGCCGCGATCTCGGCGTAGCTCACGCCTTCGAGACGCTGCTCGAATTCGCCGCTGCGGTTACCGCCGAACACCGTGTGGGTGTGGCAGTCGATCAGCCCGGGGGTGACCCACGCGCCATGCAGGTCATGCACCTGGGCGTAATCCGCCGTCGGTGCCTGGCTGCGGGGGCCGATCCACTCGATGAGTGAACCCGCGGTGACCATGGCGGCATCCTCGATGATCGAGTATTTGCCCTGGGCCATGGTTGCGATATGGCAGTGTTGCCAAAGCGTTTTCATCAACGCCTCCCTGGATTAACGATGAGACAAAGCCGGGTCGTAATGGACCTTGGCCGCTTGACCGGCAGCGGGTTTGACCCACAGCAGGTAGGCAAGCACCAACAGCACGATCCATACGGCGCCGACCAGCAAGGCAGCCTGGGTGTCCGGGAAGTAACCCAGCACACCAAACACGAATAGCATGAACACGATGGCGGCCGCCGGCGCATAGGGCCAGAACGGCACCGGGAATTTCAGCTCCTCGACTTGCTGCTTGTTCATCGAGCGGCGCATGGCGACCTGGGTGAACAGGATCATCAGCCACACCCAAACGGTGGCGAAGGTGGCAATCGAGGCGATCAGCAGGAATACGTTTTCCGGGATCAGGTAGTTGAGCACCACGCCACCGAGCAAGGCTGCGCCCATCACTACTACGGTCATCCATGGCACACCGTGTTTTGACAACTGCGCAAAGCCTTTGGGCGCCTGCCCTTGCTGGGCCAGGCCGTACATCATGCGGCCGGCGCCGAAGATGTCGCTGTTGATGGCCGAGACGGCGGCCGAGATCACCACGATATTGAGGAGGGTCGCCGCCGAGCCGATGCCCAGGTTGCTGAAGATCTGCACGAACGGGCTGCCCTGGCTGCCGATCTGCGGCCACGGATAGATGGCCATCAGCACGAACAGGGTCAGCACGTAGAACAACAGGATGCGCAGTGGCACTGCGTTGATCGCCTTGGGGATCACACGTTGCGGATCCTTGGCTTCGCCAGCGGTGATGCCGATGATTTCGATGCCGCCGAAGGCAAACATCACCACCGCGAACGAGGCGATCAGGCCACCAATGCCATTGGGCATGAAGCCGCCGTGGGCCCACAGGTTGCTGAGGCCACTGGCCTGGGCCTCACCGGCGGAATGGATGCCGAACAGCAGGATGCCGAAACCGCCGAGGATCATCGCGACGATGGCGCCGACCTTGAGCAGCGACAGCCAGAACTCCATTTCGCCAAACACCTTGACGTTGCACAGGTTCAGGCCGCCGATCAGGAACACGATGCCGAGCACCCAGACCCAACGCGCAACCTCGGGAAACCAGAAGCCCATGTAGATGCCAAACGCGGTGACGTCGGCCAGGCACACAATGATCATTTCAAACGCGTAGGTCCAACCGAGGACAAACCCGGCCATGGGGCCCAGGTAGGTGCTGGCGTACTGGCCGAAGGAACCGGCGACCGGGTTGTGCACGGCCATTTCGCCGAGGGCGCGCATCACCATGAACACGGCGGCGCCGCCGATCAGGTAGGCCAGCAGCACAGCGGGGCCGGCCATCTGGATAGCCGAGGCGGAGCCATAGAACAACCCGGTGCCGATCGCGGAACCGAGTGCCATGAAGCGAATATGTCGGGCGCTGAGCCCGCGTTTCAAACCTTTTTCTTGCTGGTGCATTTCTCGTCCTTAATTATTTTTATCCTGAGAAAATTTTGCGCTGCGAACGCTCAACTGTGGGAGCTGGCTTGCCTGCGATGACGGTGTATCAGTCACCAACTTTTTAACTGACAGATAGCTATCGCAGGCAAGCCAGCTCCCACCTGGATCTGCGTAAGCCTTAGAGACTCGGCAGCAGCTTGGCCGGCACCAGCTCATTCAGGCAGCGAGTGGCGAGCAGTTCGCTGGCGGCGTTGATGTCCGGCGCGAAAAAGCGGTCCTTGTCGTAGAACGCCACTTTGCTGCGCAGGATGCCACGCGCCTTTTCCAGCTTCGGTGAAGTTTTCAGGCCTTCGCGCAGGTCCAGGCCCTGGCACGCGGCCAGCCACTCAACCGCGAGAATGCCACGGGTGTTCTCAGCCATTTCCCACAGGCGTTTGCCCGCAGCCGGGGCCATCGACACGTGGTCTTCCTGGTTGGCGGAGGTCGGCAGGCTATCGACGCTATGGGGATGAGACAACGCCTTGTTCTCGCTGGCGAGCGCGGCAGCGGTCACCTGGGCGATCATGAAACCGGAGTTCACACCGCCATTGCCCACCAGGAACGGCGGCAGTTGCGACATGTGCTTGTCCATCATCAACGAGATACGGCGCTCACTCAGGGAGCCGATTTCGGCGATGGCCAGCGCCATGTTGTCGGCCGCCATGGCCACCGGTTCGGCGTGGAAGTTGCCACCGGAAATCACGTCGCCTTCAGCGGCAAACACCAGCGGGTTGTCCGACACGGCATTGGCCTCGACCACCAGCACTTCAGCGGCCTGGCGGAACTGGGTCAGGCAGGCGCCCATGACTTGTGGCTGGCAGCGCAGCGAGTACGGGTCTTGCACCTTGTCGCAGTTCTGGTGCGACTGGGACACCTGGCTGCTTTCGCCGAGCAGGTCGCGGTAGGCCGCCGCCGCGTCGATCTGGCCGCGCTGGCCGCGAGCCGCGTGGATACGGGCGTCGAACGGCGAACGCGAACCCAGCACCGCTTCCACGGTGAGGCCGCCGCAGGCCAGGGCGCCGGCGAACAGGTCTTCACCTTCGAACAGGCCACGCAGTGCATAAGCCGTCGACACCTGCGTGCCGTTGAGCAGCGCCAGGCCTTCTTTGGCGGCAAGGGTCAGCGGCGTGAGGCCGGCGACTTTGAGCGCGTCGGTCGCTTCCAGCCACTCGCCTTTGTAGCGTGCCTTGCCTTCGCCCAGCAGCACCAGGGACATGTGCGCCAACGGCGCCAGGTCGCCGGAGGCACCCACCGAACCTTTCAGCGGAATATGCGGGTATACCTCGGCGTTGATCAGCGCGATCAGCGCGTCGATCACCTGGCGGCGGATGCCGGAGAAACCACGGCTCAGACTGTTGACCTTGAGCACCATGACCAGCCGCACCAGCGCATCGCTGATCGGCTCACCGACGCCGGCGGCGTGGGACAGCACCAGGGAACGCTGGAGGTTTTCCAGGTCTTCGCTGGCGATGCGGGTCGAGGCCAGCAGGCCGAAACCGGTGTTGATGCCGTAGGCGGTGCGGTTCTCGGCGAGAATCTGCTCCACGCAGGCCACACTGGCGTCGATCTGCGCCGTAGCGCTGTCATCCAGACTGAGGGTTACCGGCTGCTGGTAGATGGCTCGCAGTTGGGCAAGGCTCAGTTGGCCTGGAATCAGGTTTAGCGCAGTCACATTCATACTCCTTCTGAATTGTTCTTTTAAAAGTGCACATTCGGTAAATCGGTGTTTTTCAGCAGCTGAGCGGCGGCGGCAATGTCCGGCGCCAGCCAGCGGTCCTGTTCATAGGCCGGGACGACTTCACGCAACAACCGCCAGGCACGGTCGGTGCCGGCGCCGAAACGTTGTTCCTTGAGAAACTCGAACGCCTGGGCCGCCAACAAGTACTCGATGGCGAGAATCTGGGTCACGTTGGCCAGCACCTGGTGCAGCTTGAGCGCGGCATTGGTGCCCATGCTCAGGTGGTCTTCCTGCAGGCCCGAGGTGACGAAGTTGTCGAGCACCGCCGGTTGCGCCAGTTGGCGGTTTTGCCCGCACAGGGAGGCGGCGACGTACTGCACGATCATCATCCCGGAGTTGACCCCGGGGTTGCTGACCAGGAACGCCGGCAAGCCGCTGACGTGCGGATTGATCAGGCGGTCCAGGCGACGTTCGGCCACCGAACCGATTTCGGCCATGGCGATCGCCAGCATGTCCGCCGCCAGCGCCACGGACTGGCCGTGCGGGTTGGCCTGGGACACCACGCGGTAGTGTTCCGGCGTGCCGAGCACCAGCGGGTTATCGGTGGCGCTGTTGAGTTCGGTCTCGATCTGACGGGTGGCGTGCTCCACCTGGTCGCGGGCCGCGCCGTGGATCTGCGGGATCGAACGAATGCTCAGGGCGTCCTGGGTACGGATACCTTTGCTGCTGGCGATCACTTCACTGCCATCGAGCAAGGCGCGCAGATGGGTCCCCACGTGCTGCATGCCCGGGTGCGGCTTGAGCGCGATGATTTCTTCATCGAAGGCATCGATCTGCCCACGCTGGGCTTCGAAACTCATGGCGCCGATCACGTCAGCCCATTGCAGCAAGTGATGGGCGTCAGCCAGGGCCAGGCAGCTCAGGCCGGTCATGCACGGCGTGCCGTTGACCAGGCACAGGCCGTCCTTGGCGCCGAGCACCACCGGCTGCAGACCTTCCGCGCTCAATGCCTCTTGAGCCGGAACGACCCGACCTTGGTAACTCACGTTACCCACGCCCAGCAAAGCCACACCAACATGGGCCATATGGGTCAGGTAACCCACCGAGCCCTGGGATGGCACTTGCGGCGTGATGCCGTGGTTGAGCAGCGCCAGCAGCGAATGCACCACCTGCGGATGCAGGCCGGATTTGCCGTGGCTGTAGTTGATGATGGCGGCGCAGATGATCGCGCGGGTCTGCTCGTCGCTCAGCACCGGGCCGACGCCACAGGCGTGGCTGAGCAAGGTGTTGCGCGACAGTTGGCTGAGTTGCTCGCCCTTGAGCGACACATTGCACAGCGCGCCCAGGCCGGTGTTCACCCCATAGGCGCGCTCACCGCTGGTGACGATGCGCTGCACAATGGCCTGGGCATTGTCGATGCGCGCCCAGGCCTGGCCCGAGAGTTCGAGCACGGCGCCGTGGCGGGCGACGGCGACCACGTCCTGCCAGCGCAGCGGGGTGTCGGCGATGGTGATTTTTGTTGCCTGGGGCATGTTCATACTCTCTTCAATTCTTGTGCAGCCTTACCGGCCTTATCGGGGGCAAGCCCCCTCCCACATTTGGAATGCATTCCCCTGTGGGAGGGGGCTTGCCCCCGATGAGGCCATCAGCCTCACCAACACATCCAGATCAGACCACCGCCGCCCGCCGCTGGACAAACCGATCCACATACTCATCCGCCGGCGAATGCAGGATCTCCCGAGGCGTGCCGACCTGGATCAGCTTGCCGTCCTTGAGGATCGCAATGCGGTTGCCAATACGCACGGCCTCGTCGAGGTCGTGGGTGATGAACACGATGGTCTTGTGCAGGGTCTTTTGCAGTTCCAGCAACTGGTCCTGCATCTCGGCGCGGATCAGCGGGTCGAGTGCGCTGAAGGCTTCGTCCATCAGGATGATGTCGGTGTCTGCCGCCAAGGCGCGGGCCAGGCCGACACGCTGGCGCATGCCGCCGGAGAGCTGGTGCGGGTATTTGTTTTCGTAGCCCTTGAGGCCCACGGTTTCGATCCACTGCAAGGCGCGCTCGGCGCAGACCTGCTTGGTTTCGCCACGCACCTTCAGGCCATAGGCGACGTTGTCGAGCACGCTCTTGTGGGGCAGCAGGCCGAAGCTCTGGAACACCATGCTGATCTTGTGCCGACGGAATTGGCGCAGGGCTTCCATGTCCAGTTGCAGGATGTCTTCGCCGTCCACCAGGATCGCGCCGCTGGTGGGGTCGATCAGGCGGTTGAAGTGACGCACCAGTGTGGACTTGCCGGAACCCGACAGCCCCATGATCACAAAGATCTCACCGGTGCCGATGCTCAGGGACAGGTCGTTCACACCGACCACGCAGCCGGTCTCGGCCAGCACCTGGTCCTTGGTCTTGCCCTGGCCGATCAACGACAGCGCATCCTTGGAACGCGCGCCGAAGATCTTGAAGACGTTTTTGACTTCGATTTTGCTGACAATAGTCATTTGCTCGCCTCATGCCGTGGACGACCATAGGCCTGGGTAATGCGGTCGATGACCACTGCGAGAATCACGATCGCCAGGCCGGCCTCAAGGCCACGCCCGACGTTGAGGGTCTGGATGCCGACGAGCACGTCTTCACCCAAGCCACGGGCGCCGATCATCGAGGCGATCACCACCATCGACAGCGCCATCATGGTGGTCTGGTTGATACCGGCCATGATGCTCGGCAATGCCAGCGGCAGTTGCACACCGAACAGTTGCTGCCAGCGGTTGGCACCGAAGGCGTTGATGGCTTCCATGACTTCACCGTCGACCTGGCGAATGCCCAGGTCGGTGAGGCGAATCAGCGGTGGCGCGGCGTAAATCACCGTGGCGAAAATCGCCGGGACCTTGCCCAGGCCGAACAGCATCAGCACCGGGATCAGGTACACGAAGCTCGGCATGGTCTGCATGATGTCGAGCAGCGGCATCAATACCGAACGCAGGCGATTGCTGCGCGCCGACAGGATGCCCAGCGGAATGCCGATCAGCACCGAGATCACCGTAGCGACCATCATCAGGGCCAGGGTCTGCATCAGCTTGTCCCACAGGCCAACCGCGCCCACCAGGAACAGCAGGCCGACGATCACCGCCGTGGTCACCACCTTGCGGGTCGCGTGCCAGGCGACGGCGCCGACGATGGCCAGCATCAGCCACCAGGGCGCTGCGCGCAGCAAGCCTTCCAGGTTGACGATGGCCCACAGCAGGGTGTCGGAGATGTGCCGGAACACATCGCCGTAGTTGGTGACCAGTGAGTCCACCCAACCGTTGACCCAGTCGGCGATGGAAAACGTAAAACTCTCAGGAAACATATCGTGCTCTCGATCCAGTGGGTTGTGGCCAGGCGCCCGGCTGGCCCTTCAGGGTAGCCGGGCACGCTTGACCTACAAGGCCGCGTCGATTTTCTTGGCTGCGTCGTCGCTCACCCAGGCGTGCCAGACTTCAGGATGTTCCTTGAGGAAAATTTTCGCCAGTTTTGGCGACTCAATTCGCTCCTTGGCCATGCGGCCCAGGTTCTGGTTCAGCAGGTCGATGGGCAGGTTGACCTTTTCCAGCACGGCCACCAATTCAGGGGCTTGCTCGTGGAAGGTCTTGGACAAGCCGACCTTGATGCTCACGCTTTTATCCACGCCGGGTTTTTCTTCCAGCTTGACCAGGTCGACCTGGCCCATCAGCGGCGTGGGCGACCAGTAGTAGAACAGGATCGGCTCGCCACGCTTGTAGCTCGACAGCACCGCCGCATCCAGCGCCGGGCCGGTGCCTGGGCGGAAGTTGGTGTAGGTGCTTTCCAGCCCATAGCTTTTCAGCATCTCGCTGTTGTCCAGCTCGCAGGTCCAGCCGGCCGGGCAGTTGTAGAAACGACCCTTGGAGGGCTCTTCCTGGTCCTTGAACACCGAGGCGTACTTGGCGAGGTCAGCGATGTTTTTCAGGTCCGGGGCCTTGGGTTCCAGCTTGCGCTTGGCGTCGCCTTCGATCACATAGCGCGGCACGTACCAGCCTTCGATAGCGCCCACTACAGGGGCACCGACGCCGACGACTTTGCCGGCCTTCTCGGCCTTGTTCCAGACCTCGCTGCGGCCGACCCACTCTTCGGCAAACACCTGGATGTCATTGCTGCTCAGGGCGTTTTCCATGGTGATGGAGTTGCCCGGCAGGCTGTCGGTTTTGCAGTCGTAGCCTTTTTCCAGCACGGTTTGCAGGATGTCGGTGAGCAACATGCCGCTCTCCCAGTTCAGCCCGGCGAATTTCACCGGTTTGCCGGATTCGCACCAACCGGCTGCCTGGGCGCCAGCGCTGGCCAGCAAGCCCGCAGAGAGCAAGGTAGCCATCAGGGTCTTATGCATTTTCATTGTTGTGACGCTCCCAATCTTGAAATGGATTACGGCAGTCAGTAGGCATCCTGCCCTGTCCACGTCCCATCAGGCCTGTGCAGCCAGCCCGTTTGTTGTGGGTATAGCGCCCTGCTCTGTTGGCAGGATCAGTTGATCGGGCACGGTGCCGTGCCATTTTTTCGCACACACGTAATACAGCGCTGCGGGCAGTACCAGGCCGATGATCCAGGAGATATCCACATCACCCAGCGCGGCCACCAAGGGACCTGTGTAGAACTTGGTGGAGATGAACGGCAACTGCACCAGCACGCCGAACACGTAGACGCTGATTCCTAGCAGGTTCCAGCGGCCATAGCGACCGTTCGGGTCGGCCAGCGCCGGTACGTCATAGCGCTCGCGGGTGATGCAGTAGTAGTCCACCAGGTTGATCGCGCTCCAGGGCGTGAAGAACGCCAGCAGGAACAGGATGAAGGACTTGAACGCCCCCAGGAACGAGTGCTGGCCGAGCAATGCGATCAGGGTCGCCGTGCCGACAATCGCCAGCACGAACATCAGGCGCTGCAGACGCGTGACCTCCAGGCGACCACGAAAGCCGCTGATGATGGTCGCGATGCACATGAAGCTGCCGTAGGAGTTCAGCGTCGAGATGGTGACCTTGCCGAACGCGATACTGAAGTACAGCAACGCAGCGGTAGCACCCGTGCCACTCAAGCCCACGATGTACGCCACTTCATGCCCGGCGAACTGACCGTTGGACATGGCCGCGGCAAACACGCCCAGCACCATGGCCACCTGCGCGCCCACCACCGAACCGGCGCCGGCGGCGAAAAAGGTTTTCACCGATGACGTCTTGCTTGGCAGGTAACGCGAGTAGTCCGCCACGTACGGGCCGAAGGCAATCTGCCAGGAGGCCGCGAGCGATACCGCCAGCAGGAAACTGCTCCAGCTGAAGTGGCGGATTTGCAGGAGTGCGCCCACATCGGTCTGGCTCACCAGCCGGCTGAACAGGTAGACAAAGGCGACCACGCCAATGACGCTGGCGACGCGGCCAATGAAATGGATCACCCGGTAGCCGAGCACCGTGACCAACACGATCACGCTGGCGAAAATCAGGATGCCCACGCTGTCGCTGACCCCGAACAACTGGCCCAGCGCCTGCCCCGAAAGCACGGTGCCAGTGGCGGTGAAACCCAGGTACATCAGGCACACCAGTACGATCGGAATCGCCGCGCCATACACACCGAACTGCACCCGGCTGGAGATCATCTGTGGCAGGCCCAGCTTGGGCCCTTGCGCCGCATGCAACGCCATGACCCCACCGCCGATCAGTTGGCCGATCAACAGACCGATCAACGACCAGAACACATCACCGCCCAGCACCACGGCCAGGGCTCCGGTGACAATCGCGGTGATCTGCAGGTTGGCGCCCATCCACAGGGTGAACTGGCTGAACAGACGACCGTGTCTTTCCGCTTCCGGGATGTAGTCGATCGAACGCCTTTCGATCAACGGGGTGGTGTCATTTGCAGCCATGTCGGTTCAACCTCTGATGGATTGTTTCAGGGTGGTGCTGGCTTACTTGATCATCGGCAGGTTCAAGCCCTGCTCCTTGGCGCAATCGATCGCGATCTGGTAACCGGCGTCTGCGTGGCGCATCACCCCGGTGGCTGGGTCGTTGTGCAGCACACGGGCGATCCGCTCAGCCGCTTCATCGGTACCGTCGCAGACGATGACCATGCCGGAGTGCTGGGAGAAGCCCATGCCCACACCACCACCGTGGTGCAGCGACACCCAGGTCGCGCCGCTCGCGGTGTTGAGCAGAGCGTTGAGCAGCGGCCAGTCGGATACGGCGTCGGAGCCGTCCTGCATGGCTTCGGTTTCGCGGTTCGGGCTTGCGACCGAGCCGGAATCGAGGTGGTCACGGCCGATCACCACCGGTGCCGACAACTCGCCGCTGCGCACCATTTCGTTGAACGCCAGGCCGAGCTTGGCGCGCTGGCCCAGGCCAACCCAGCAGATACGTGCCGGCAGGCCCTGGAAGCTGATGCGTTCGCGGGCCATGTCCAGCCAGTTGTGCAGGTGCGCGTCGTCCGGGATCAGCTCTTTGACTTTGGCGTCGGTCTTGTAGATGTCCTGCGGGTCACCGGACAGCGCCGCCCAGCGGAACGGGCCGATGCCACGGCAGAACAGCGGGCGGATATAGGCCGGGACGAAACCCGGGAAATCGAAGGCGTTTTCCACGCCCTCTTCCTGGGCCATCTGGCGGATGTTGTTGCCGTAGTCGAAAGTCGGGATGCCTTGCTTCTGGAATTCCAGCATGGCTTTGACGTGCACGGCCATCGACTGCTTGGCGGCCTTGATCACGGCGGCGGGCTCGGTCTTGGCGCGGGCGCGGTATTCGTCCCAGGTCCAGCCAGCGGGCAGGTAACCGTTGAGAGGGTCGTGGGCGCTGGTCTGGTCGGTGACCATGTCCGGGCGCACGCCACGCTTGACCAGTTCCGGCAGGATTTCGGCGGCGTTGCCCAGCAGGGCGATGGAGATAGCCTTGCCTTCCTTGGTGTATTTGGCGATGCGTGCCAGGGCGTCGTCGAGGTCGGTGGCCTGTTCGTCGACATAACGGCTGTTCAGGCGGAAATCGATGCTGACCTGCTGGCACTCGATGTTCAGCGAGCAGGCGCCAGCCAAAGTGGCCGCCAGCGGCTGGGCGCCGCCCATGCCGCCGAGGCCGGCAGTCAGTACCCAACGGCCTTTGAGGTCACTGTTGTAATGCTGGCGACCGGCTTCGACGAAGGTTTCGTAGGTGCCCTGGACGATGCCCTGGCTGCCGATGTAGATCCAGCTGCCGGCGGTCATCTGGCCGTACATGGCCAGGCCCTTGGCATCCAGTTCGTTGAAGTGCTCCCAGCTGGCCCAGTGCGGCACCAGATTGGAGTTGGCGATCAGTACACGCGGTGCGTTGCTGTGGGTCTTGAACACGCCGACCGGCTTGCCGGATTGCACCAACAGGGTTTCGTCGTCATTCAGGTGGGTGAGGCTCTCGACGATCTGGTCGTAGCACTCCCAGTTGCGTGCTGCGCGGCCAATACCGCCGTACACCACCAGTTCTTTCGGGTTCTCGGCCACTTGTGGGTCGAGGTTGTTCATCAGCATGCGCAGCGGCGCTTCAGTCAGCCAGCTTTTGGCGGTGAGCTTGTTACCGTGGGCGGCACGGATTTCGACGTCACGGTATTTTGTAGGCCTGGCTATAGAAAAATCGGTCACGACTGGACTCCTCGGCATGATGCGCGAACATGGATGGTGCGAAGGAGAGTCTTACGCACACATCTTTACTTGTACATACAAGCATATGCAATCAAGCGGCCAACTTTTTCGGCGAGGCGTTTGGTTTTTTTTGGAATGCGCGTGTGAGCCTTGAAAATCAAGGTGTCGAGGCGTGATGAAATTTCTTACGGGAGGCGTTAGTGGTTCGGCGGGGTTATCGCGAAAGCATGGTTTTGCGCCACGCTGGGGCATTCGGTAACAAAGTGGTGCGCGCCCAGGAAACAGCTATCAAGAACAGCGGGAAACAAATGTGGGAGGGGCTTGCCCCCTCCCACTTTTTTTAACCGCGTCGGGTCAGTTCGATAATGCAACTGCGGCCGCTGACGGTAAGGTCCAGCAGGCCGGTGTTACCGTCGATTTGCAGGCAGTCGTGATGGCCAAGCTTGTGGTCCAGCACCTTCACTTCATCAGCAACGCTGAACACCAGCACGGTCTGCGCAGTACTGAAGAACCGCTGCACACCGTCCACCCATTGCAGCCTCGCGTGGTAACGCTGTGGCGAGTAGATCAGGTTGAAGTCGCGGATCGGCCCGGTGATCAACCGGCATGCCACCTGGCTGTCACCCTTGAACGCAAAGGGTTGCAGCGGTAACAACCCGCGCTGCTCTTCGCCATCCACCGTCAGCACCATGCCGGCGCCCTGGATCACGGTGATGACACGCTGGTAACCGGCAAAGGTGGAAAAGCCACCCGATTCGGCGATATCCGCAATCGACAGGCGCCAGCCAAAGCCATCGAGGCCTGCGCCGGCGTCGCGGGTGATTTCTTCGGTGCTGCCACCGCCGTTTTTCCACGGCATGCGTACGTACTCGGCGGCGCGCCAGACTTTTACGCTACTCATTTGCTGAAGCGTCCTTCCAGGCTGTGACGGGAACCGGGGTGGATCAAACGCGCAGCAGTCACCGGCTGGCGCCCCGACCAGGTGCGTCGTCGGATCAACAGGCACGGCTCACTGGGTTCGATCTGCAGCAGTTTGCATTCGGCCGCATCGGCGAGGATGGCTTCGACCACATGCTCGCCTTCGGTCAGCGGTGCCACTTGGTTCAGGTAGGCGTAAGGCGTCTGCTGGGTGAAATCCTGTTGCAGGTATTCCGGCGCGACCAGGGCATTGACGAAACGGTCTTCGATTTGCACGGGAATATCGTTTTCGAAGTGCACGATCAGCGAGTGGAACACCCGCCCGCCTTCGCGCATTTCCAGGGCGACAGCGCGCTCGGAACCGGCGGCCTCTTCACCCAGGGTGATGACCTGGCAGGTATGCCGGTGACCGCGGGAGGCGATCTCATCGGCGATGTTGTGCACCTCGAACAGCGCCGACTGGCTCTTGGGCTCGGCGACGAACGTGCCGACGCCTTGCATGCGCACCAGCAACCCTTCGGCGGTGAGTTCGCGCAGGGCGCGGTTGATGGTCATGCGGCTGAAACCCAGCTGGCTGACCAACTCGCTCTCCGATGGCACGCGGTAATGGGGCGGCCAGTTGCCGTTGAGGATCTGCTGGCTGATCATCTGTTTGACGCGGGCATACAAGGGCGCCGGACTTTCGTCCATGTGGGCAGCCAGCGAAGAGTTGGCGGGCGGAGTCGGCACGGGGAATCCTTGCAGGGGAAAAAGATGCATAGATTGCCGGAGTTTACCGAGCAGGCAAACGTCTGTATATGTATATACAAATAAACACACGACCGGGGTGCCTTGATCATGTCCGCTTTCTTCGCCGAACGCGCGCTGCTGCCTGATGGATGGGCCAATGATGTACGTCTTGAAGTCAGCGCCGATGGCCTGCTGACCAACGTTGAGGCCAATGCCAGCGCAGAGGGGGCCGAACGGCTGAGAGGGCCGGTCTTGGCGGGTATGCCGAACTTGCATTCTCACGCATTCCAGCGTGCCATGGCCGGCTTGGCCGAGGTGGCCGGCAACCCGAATGACAGTTTCTGGACCTGGCGCGACCTGATGTACCGCATGGTCGGCAAGATCAACCCGGACCAACTCCAGGTCATCGCGCGCCAGCTGTATATCGAGATGCTCAAGGCCGGCTATACCTCGGTGGCCGAGTTTCACTACGTACACCATGACGTCAGCGGCCAGCCCTATGCCGATCGCACACAATTGTCGCGGCAGATCAGCCAGGCGGCGGCCAGCAGCGGGATTGGCCTGACGTTGTTGCCGGTGCTCTACACCCACTCTGGGTTTGGCGGCCAGGCGCCCAATGAAGGCCAGCGGCGCTTTATCAACAGCACTGAAAATTATCTGGAGCTGCAAGCGCGTCTGCAGCCAATTCTGGCCGCGCAACCCGCACAGCAACTGGGCCTGTGTTTTCACTCGCTACGCGCCGTTACACCGCAACAAATCAACGAAGTGCTGGCTGCCAGCGACAAGGCGTGCCCGGTGCATATCCACATTGCCGAGCAGCAGAAGGAAGTCGATGACTGCCTGGCCTGGAGCGGCAAACGCCCGCTGCAATGGCTGTATGACAATGTCGACGTCGATGAACGCTGGTGCCTGGTGCACGCCACCCATGCCGATACCGATGAGGTGATGCGCATGGCCAAGAGCCGGGCGATTGCCGGTTTGTGCCTGACCACCGAGGCCAACCTGGGTGATGGGATTTTCCCGGCGGTGGACTTTCTCGCCCAGGGCGGACGCCTGGGCATCGGCTCCGACAGCCATGTGTCACTGAGCGTGGTGGAAGAATTGCGCTGGCTGGAATACGGCCAGCGCCTGCGTGATCAACGGCGTAACCGCTTGTATCGCAGTGACCAGCCGATGGTTGGGCGCACGCTGTTCGATGCCGCGCTGGACGGTGGTGCCCAGGCGCTGGGGCAGCCAATTGGCCGATTGGAAGTGGGCAAGCGTGCGGATTGGATTGTGCTGGATGGTAATGATCCGTACCTGGCCACGGCGACCGAGGACGGGATTCTGAATCGCTGGTTGTTTGCCGGCGGTGATCGGCAGGTGCGGGATGTGCTGGTGAATGGAAAGTGGGTGGTGCGTGATGGGCGACATGCCGGCGAGGAAGACAGTAGCCTCGCATTCACGCAGGTTCTAAGGGACTTACTCGGTTAAAACGTGTGGGAGGGGGCTTGCCCCCGATTGCAGAGTGTCAGCCAGCAAATCAGATACTGACACACCGCTATCGGGGGCAAGCCCCCTCCCACATTGGATTGAGGAGTTCTCAGATTATTGCGAAGTCTTCGCCATCTGCTTGTCCGACGTACGCCAGATCAACCGCGTGGTGTCATACCCCTGCTGTCGCGCCCTGCTCAGCAGGTCTTCGCGGGTGTCCGCATTGACCGTTGGCGTGCGCGACAGGATCCACATGTAGCGCCGGCTCGGGCTGCCGACAATGGCGGTCTTGTAGTCATCGCTGACATACAGCACCCAGTAATCGCCCTTGGCGACGCCCGGCAGCAGCGAGGTGAACCAGTTGTTGAATTCCACCCAGAGCTTGTCGGTCTTGCCCGGCACTTGCGGGGTGGCGGTACCCTTGGCTTCCTCCCACTTCCATTCAGTCGTCAGGCAGCGGTTGAACACCGACATGTCGCCGTCCGGCAACAGGGTGTAGCGGGCTTCGGACTGCGCACAGTTGCGCTGGAAGTACATCGGCAATCGGGCCAACTCATACCAGGTGCCCTGGTAACGCTTGAGGTTGACGTTGCTCGCTGTCTTGGGTTGCAGATCATCGCCAGAATGGCTGGCACAGCCCGCCAAAAACAGGCTGGCACAAAGGAACAAAACAAAACGCATCATTCTTCTTCTCCCGCAGGCTTGCGCCCCGGTTTACTTCAGGCCTTGCCCGGAAAACATCAGAACCTTGTCACCGGCATATTGAACGCTGATAAAGCTGTTTTTATCGCCCCAGGTGCAACTGGACATGCCCAGTGCGCCGGAACAATCGGTCGGCTTGCCCAGCAACGACTCCACCTCAGCCTTGGCCATGCCAGCCGACAATTTTTGATAGTTTTCTTGGTTGACCTTGCTGCAAGCGGCCAACAGCACGCAAAAAGCCAGCAAAGCGAGACGGCGTAACGACATGGAAACACTCCTGGAGGGACGAAGCAGCGTGGGTATCTGCCAGAAGCTTAGAAGGGAAAAGAGGTGTCTGGTTCCCGATGAGCGAAAACAAAAAAGCCCCGAAAACGCTGAAACGTTTCGGGGCTTCTTCAACGGTGAACCGGCTCACAACAACACCAGTCACTTGTCGCCGCAGCTTACTTCTTGTGGTAAGCCGTCACGCGCTCGACTTCTTCCTTCGACCCCAGGAACACCGCCACACGCTGGTGCAGGCCTTCCGGCTGAATGTCGAGGATGCGCTGATGGCCGTCGGTGGACGCGCCGCCCGCCTGTTCAACCAGGAACGACATCGGGTTGGCTTCGTACATCAGGCGCAGTTTGCCCGGTTTGGACGGCTCGCGGCTGTCGCGTGGGTACATGAACAGGCCACCACGGGTCAGGATACGGTGCACGTCGGCGACCATCGCGGCCACCCAACGCATGTTGAAGTTTTTCTTCAACGGGCCTTCCTCACCTTCCATCAACTCGTTGACGTAGCGCTTCACCGGCTCTTCCCAGTGGCGCTGGTTGGACATGTTGATCGCAAATTCCTGGGTCGACGCAGGAATGGAGATGTCTTCGTGGGTCAGTACGAAGCTGCCCATTTCACGGTCCAGGGTGAAGCCCTTGACGCCATCACCCAGGGTCAGCACCAGCATGGTCTGCGGGCCGTAGATCGCGTAGCCGGCAGCGACCTGCTCGGTGCCTGGCTGCAGGAAGGCTTTTTCGTTCAGCGCTTCGTTCTGGCTCAGGTATTCATTCGGGCAACGCAGTACCGAGAAGATGGTGCCGACCGGTGCGTTGATATCGATGTTGGACGAACCGTCCAGTGGGTCGAACACCAACAGGTACGCGCCTTTCGGGTATTTGCCGGGGATCTGGTAGGCATTGTCCATTTCTTCGGACGCCATGCCGGCCAGGTGACCGCCCCATTCGTTGGCTTCGAGCAAGATTTCGTTGGACAGGACGTCGAGCTTCTTCTGCACTTCGCCCTGCACGTTTTCAGTGCCCATGCTGCCCAGGACACCACCCAGTGCGCCTTTGGAAACGGCGTGGCTGATTTCCTTGCAAGCACGCGCCACCACTTCGATAAGGAAGCGCAGATCGGCAGGCGTGTTGTTGCTGCGGGTCTGCTCGATCAAATAGCGACTCAAGGTAACGCGGGACATGTAAGGCTCCGGAGAATGGGGGGCTTGAAAACCCGCGCAGTTTAACGCGAGTCGGGGCGTATTTCCTCCTATCAGAGGATTTAAACCCAATAGAGTTCATGGACTTTATTTAACGTGCCGCCGGCGGCTTGCGCAGCAAACTGTAGGCCATGGCGCCCAGTGCCGCCACGCCGAGCAGCAGTACGGCCCAGAGCCCGAGCTTTTTCCAGTTCGTCCCGGGATCGGCAGCGGCTACCATCGCTACCGGTGTGACCGCGACTTCCCCTGCGACCTTGGCCTGCCCCAGCGTCTTGAAGCGCTCGGGTTTGTAGTCCGGGATCAAGGTCGACAGCGGCAAGCTCGCGGCCTTGGCGGACGCATTGCCCAGCGCCAGCGTAAACGGTGGCTCCCCCCGCGCCAGGAACACCAACTGCGTGGCACGCACTGCAAAGCGCAGCGCCGGCGCCTCGACGCCCAGGCCACCACCGCGCTCATCTACCTGCAATTTGAGCTCGGCCACCGTTTGCCCCGGCAATTGCAGTTCATCCTGCACCACGTCCTGGCCATTCTGGGTCAGGCGATACAACAGACCATTGCTCAACGGCTGCCAGGCCTGCTTGCTGTCCCTTCGACCGGATAACGTCACGGGCGCCAGCGTGTTGGGTTGCTTCAACGCGACGCGCAAGCGTTCGATGCTCACCCCCGCCGGCAACTGCCAACTGTATTCCCCGGGGCCAAGCCGCGTACCCGAGAGCGGCTGCGACCATACCAACGGCAGCGGCACGCTGCTGCGGGTAGCGCTCACCAGTTTGGCCGAGGTCAGCAGCGGCGCCGCCTGGCCCTGCCAGACCAGACGCAGGTAGCGCGCCGATTGCCCGGGCAAGTTCACGTCATGTTGCTCGACCCGTTCGTCGGCAAACGACAAGCGCGCCACCTGCCCATCGCCCCAGGCGTCCCAGTGCTGCAAGTCATCACTGGCCTCGATGCTGAAACGCTGGAAGCCCTCCTGTTCGCGGCTCCAGTCCAGGGTCAATTGCTGCAAGGGCGCCTTGATCGCGCTGGCGTCCAACACCCAGCCGCGCAGTACTTGCTTGCCGGGTTTGGGTGCAGTGGATGGGGTGATTTCCACCAAGGTGCCTGTGGTAGAGGCCTTCATCACCACGTCGGGCAACGCTGTTTGAGTGTCGGCGGCGTACAGCGGGAACCACTTCACGTCAGTGACGTTGCGACTCTCGGAGCGTTGCGCGGACTGGCGAGACAGCGCATAGGCCTGGGGTTCACCGGCGGCGTTAAACACTCGCACATCGCTGAGATCGGCCTGGCGTGCATTCAGTTGAACCGCCAACGGCAGGTCCAGGCGATACCAGGGGCCAGTGCCGCTCACGGCGAGCGGCACCTGGGTGGCGAAATCAGCCGGCCGCTCTTGAGCAAACGCCACCGAGCACAGCATCCATATCGTTAACCCACTCAGACTCAGCTTGCCTATCAAGAAGACGCTCCCTCAGTTTCAATACGTTTGGGCGGCAGCGGTGCAAAATAGCCCACCACCAGCAACAACCCGCCCACGCCGATAAACGACACGATCCGCGCCAGGCCGCCACGGTTACTCAATTCGACGAAGAACAGCTTGGCCACCACCACCGCAATCAGCGCCGCGCCGATCAGCCACACTTCACGACGATGGCGCAGGTGGCCGCCGATCATCAGGCCGAGGGCGATCAGGGTCCAGACAATCGACAGGCCGGCCTGTACCAGCATCGACTCCAGCAACGCATACCATTGAAACGGCACGTCGCCCCAATGGTGGGCCGTGCGCATCACCAGCGCGGTAAAGAAGGCGAACAGCGAAAGCCCCGCGACACCTTGGGCGATCGACTCGACACGCGGCCCCCGCTGCGGCGCGGCGCTGCGCGACCACAGGTAAATGCCCAGCAACGCGAACAGCAGGCCCAGGTCCAGCGGATTGAGCATGGGCAGATAGGGCAGCGGCTTGGCAGTGCCGTCACTGAAGATGTTCGCCAGCCAGAACCAACCGAGCATCAGCACCGCCAGCGGCAATGCGGCGAGCACGCGGTATTCCCTTGGGTACGCGGAAACAGGCCACGGCCAGCTGCGCGGCGCGGCGGCCAGCACCAGGTACAGGCTTGGCAGGATCGCCCAGCCCAGCCAGCGCCAGGCGTTGTATTCGCTCGAGAGCATCAGCAAGCCGTAGCGCAGTTCCAGCGCCAGTACGCCGATCAGCATCCAGCAGCCCAGTACATGAGCCGCACTTAAGACCTTTCCAGGCACCAGTGCCGCCAAACGTCGCAGCGAGATGAAATGCACCCCGAACACCGCCAGCCAGGCCAGCCAGCCGAACTGCGCGGCTGGGTGGTAATACTCGGTCCATGCGTCCCACAACACCAGGCCCGCCGCAGGCATCAGCAACGTGCTGGCGAGACCCAACGCCACCCAGCGCAAACGCAGCGCCAGTAACGTCCAGATCAGCCCGCTCAGCGCAGCCGCCAGCAGCAACAGTGCAGCGTGCAAAGGTGCAGGCGCCAAGCGCCACACTTCAATGATCACCGCCAGCGCCCACCACGCCACACCCCAGGCCAGCAGAGCTGAGGACAAACGGCCACGGGGCAAGCGCCAGGCGCCGGGCATTGCCGCCAAGGCAATGATCATCGGCGTCCAGGCATTGCTCACGGGGTCGAGGGCAAACAGCGCGCCCGAAAGGACTTGCACAGCAATGCCACAGCGCACTACCACCGGCGAGCCGATACGCTGGCCCACCCATAGGGTCGCAAGGCCCGCAACTGCCCAACTGACGATGCTGCCTTGGGTTGAAAACAACAGCGGCGCCAGCAGGTAGGCGCAACCCAGGCCGAGTATGGCGAGCCCTGGAGCGCCGAGACGCTCCCAACGCCGGCTCTCCTCCGGCGCGGCTTTGTGTAGTTGGTAAAAACTGAACAACAGTGCGGCGCCCAGCAACAACGCCCCTAATGGAGGGCCCAGCAGCAAGGTGTCCTGGCCATCGCGCAGTTCGCTGAGGAAGGCGAGCAACGAACCCAGTTGCAACAGCAAGGCGAACGCCCGCGCCACGGGGCGATGCTGGCGTAGGCCGAGCCAGAAGATCCCGGCGCCTTCGACAGCCCACGCCGCAGCGGTCCAGCGTGCATCGAGGCCCAAGGGAATGGCCAGGCTGGCGAAGATCACCCCCAGGGCCAGACAGGTTTCCGTCAGGAGCCCGGCGCGCCCACCACTGAATACACGGGCCAAGACCATGTAAATAATGCCCAGGCCCAGCGCACTGAACGCAGCGGCGAACTCAAGGTGTTGCACCAGCGCGAACTGCAAGCCAAAGCCCACCAGCGGCGGGCCGAACAACAAGGTGCCGTCGACATAGTCGCCCTTGCGCAATTGCGTACCCAGGCTGTCGCCCTCGCCCATCTCCAGCAACTTGCGCCAGGCATACAACAGGCCGATTGCCAGGTACATCGCGAAAAACAGGAGCAGGAACGGCTCGGTGCTCCACAACAGCTCCGGCGTGTAGGAACGCATACCCCAGGCGAAACCGATCCCGAAGGTGCCCACAAAGCCGATCACATTCAGCAGGCGCCAGGCCTTGAACCAGGCAATCGCGAGAATGCCGGCATTGAGCAACGCAAAGTAACTGAACAACGCCACATGGCTTCCGGCGCCGGTCGATACCAGGATCGGTGCCGCAAAACCGCCCAAAGCCGCCGCACAGGCGAGGCCGAGGGCATCCTGGGTGATCGCCAGGATCGCTGAAAATACCGTGACGGCGACCAGCAACCCCATTGCCGCGCCGGGATCGATCAGCAGATGCACACGCATCGCCGCAAACACCGTGAGGTACAACACCGCAATGCCCGCGCCCTGCAGCATCAACCCGTAGTTGCTGTTGCGCAGCCGCAGCCACCAGCCCAGGCCCAGCAGGCCCACCGCAGCCGCAGCCACACCGGCATAACGCAGCTCGATCGGCACCACCATGCCTTCGGTGGCGTAGCGCAGCAGGAACGCCAGGCCGAGAAAGAGCAGCACCACCCCGACGCGCAGCACCGTGTTGCCGCCAAACAGCCAATTGCGTGCACCGTTGAGGGCACGCTCGATAAGGTTGGGGCCACGCGGGATGGCAGGTTCTTTAGGGGACGACGACGCAGCCGGTGCCCACACATCATCCGGCAGCGGCTGGCTCGCTTCGGCGACCATGGTCACAGGTGTCAGCTCGGCAGGCAGCTCCCAGACCAGCTCAGGCGTTTGGGCGACGGGGGTGGGTTCTGCAACGGCGGGCTCGACAAACACGCTGCTGGTTGCAGGCGCAGGCACTTCCAGTTGCCGCAGGCGCTCACCCAGCGCTATCAGCGACTTCTGCGTGGTTTCCAACTGACGCGCCTGTTGGTCCACCTGGGAGGACAGCTTCGCCAGGCGGATCGCCTGGCCAATGCCCAGCCCCAACAGCGCACCGATGCCCGCATCGCTGAACGACTCATCGAGCGTCCAGCCGAGCACCAGGCCAATCAGCATGAAAATCCATTGCATGGTCGATATTCCCTAGGCAAACCGGCGCCCAGTATATCGATGCAGAACCAATGTGGGAGGGAGCTTGCGCCCGATAGCGGTGCACCAGTCGACATATCTGCAAACTGACAGGCTGCTATCGGGGGCAAGCCCCCTCCCACATTTTTGGATCAGCGATGTTTAGTCGAGGGCTTTCCAGATCTCGGTCGCGTACTCCCTGATCGTCCGGTCCGAGCTGAACCAGCCCATGCGCGCCGTATTCAGCACCGCCGAACGCCACCACGCCTTGGAATCATGCCAATGCGCCTCGACCCGCGCCTGGGCGTCCCAGTACGAATCGAAGTCGGCGCACACCAGGAATCGATCGTAGTCGATCAACCCATCGATCAACCCCACGTAGCGGCCCGGATCATCCGGCGAGAACACCCCGCCGCGGATCGCTTGCAGCACATCGTTCAACCGATGGGAGGCGGCGATGTCCGGCCCGGCGTTGAACTCCCCGGCGTGTTTGCGGGCTTCCACTTGCTGCGCGCTGAGGCCAAAGATAAACATGTGCTCGGCCCCCACGCGCTCATGCATTTCAACGTTGGCGCCGTCCATGGTGCCGATGGTCAGCGCACCATTGAGGCCGAACTTCATGTTGCTGGTGCCCGAGGCTTCGAAGCCGGCGGTAGAGATCTGCTCCGACAAGTCCGCCGCCGGAATGATGCTTTCCGCCAGGCTGACGTTGTAGTTAGGCAGGAACACCACCTTGAGCAGGCCGCGCACGGTCGGGTCGTTGTTGACGGTGCGCGCGATGTCGTTGGTCAGCTTGATGATTAACTTGGCCTGGTGGTAACTGGCCGCCGCCTTGCCCGCGAAGATCTTCACGCGCGGCACCCAGTCGGTGCCCGGTTCGGCACGGATCGCCTGATACAGCGCCACGGTGTGCAGCAGGTTGAGCAGTTGGCGCTTGTACTCGTGGATACGCTTGACCTGCACGTCGAACATCGCCGCCGGGTTCACTGCAATGCCCAGGCGCTCGTGGATGATGTCGGCCAGTGCACGCTTACTGTGTAAACGTTGCTCGGCAAACGTCTTGCGGAATGTCTGTTTCTCGGCAAAGGGTTCAAGCTCCAGCAGTCGCTCTTCGGGCTTGTCGAGAATGTCCGGACCGAGCGCCTCCACCAGCATGGACGTGAGCTTGGGGTTGGCCTGGTACAACCAGCGACGGAAGGTAATGCCGTTGGTCTTGTTGTTGATGCGCTCCGGGTACAGCTTGTGCAGTTCGGAGAACACGGTGCTGCGCATCAGTTGTGTGTGCAGGCCGGACACGCCGTTGACGCTGTGGGAACCGAGGAATGCCAGGTTGCCCATGCGCACACGGCGGCCGTTGTCTTCTTCGATCAGTGAGACGGCGCGCAGCACATCGAAATCGTGGATACCTTTGGCGCGCAGCGAATCGATGTGCTGGGCGTTGATCAGGTAGATGATCTGCATGTGCCGGGGCAGCATGCGTTCCATCAGGCCCACAGGCCAGGTTTCCAAGGCTTCGGGCAACAGCGTGTGGTTGGTGTAGGAAAGGGTTTCAACGGTGACGTCCCAAGCTGCTTCCCACGGAATATCGTGCAAATCCACCAACTGCCGCATCAACTCGGCCACGGCAATGGACGGGTGCGTGTCGTTGAGCTGGATCGCCGCGTGTTCGCCCAGGCTCAGCACCGAGCCGTGCATGTTCTTGTGACGGCGCAGCAGGTCCTGCAATGAAGCGGAGACAAAGAAGTATTCCTGACGCAGGCGCAGTTCCTGCCCCGCTTCGGTGCTGTCGGCTGGGTAAAGTACGCGGGAGATGCTTTCAGCCCGGGCCACTTCGGCAACAGCGCCCAAGTGGTCACCGGCGTTGAAGCGCTCCAGGTGCAAGTCTTCCACCGCACGGGCACGCCACAGGCGCAGGGTGTTGACGCTGGCGCCACGCCAGCCGACCACCGGAGTGTCGTAGGCCACGGCCCGGACGGTTTCGTTGGGCGACCACACCTGAATCATCTTGCCGGAGGCATCCGCCAGGGTTTCGACGCTGCCGCCAAAGCCGATCGGGTAAATCACTTCGGCCCGCTCGAACTCCCACGGGTTGCCGAAATCCAGCCAACGCTCGGTCTGCTCCTGCTGCCAGCCATCGACAATCGCCTGGCGGAATAAGCCGTGCTCATAACGAATGCCATAACCATGGCCGGCAATGCCCAGGGTCGACATGCTTTCCATGAAGCACGCCGCCAGGCGGCCCAAGCCACCGTTGCCGAGCGCCGCGTCAGGCTCCAGCAGGCGAATGCGCTCCAGGTCGACGCCCAGCTCGGACAACGCTTCGCGCGCAATCTCCAGCACGCCAAGGTTGCTCAGGCTGTCGTAGAGCAGGCGGCCGATGAGGAATTCCAGGGAAAGGTAATAAACGCGTTTCTGGCCTTTGCGGTAGATACGCCGCGTATGGTCCATCCAGTGGTCGACCATCTGGTCGCGGGCGGCCAGGGCAATGGCTTCGAACCAGTCGTGGTCGAAGGCGTGATCCGGGTCCTTGCCCACCGCGTAGGTGAGTTTGGTCAAGACGGCATCGCGGAATGCGGCTACCTCTGCTTCTCGTGCAAGTGGTTCCTGAGACATCAATTGCGACCTCGGGCGAGATAGAAGGAGTTGCTAGAGCCTAGACGGTCTGACAGGCGGTAGACGCGCTGGTTCGGCAGTTTTTTAACGCATTCACCGTTGTGTGAATTAGATGCAGGGGTCGTGCCCGATCTGCCTTTGAGCTGAAACCCAGAAAATATTGTTCAAAAAATCACCAATCCCGGTATGATCGCGCGCCCGGATACAGCCCCACCTTTTGGAACCCTGATGAAGCCTCAATTGATCGCCGCCGCGGAACTCGACCGTCTTGAAACGTGGCAGAAATATTCCGCGCATATGTGCGGTGGTTGCGTGTCCAGCTGCTGCACGCTGCCGGTCGAAGTGAAGATCAAGGACCTGATCCGCATTGGCATCGTCGATGAATTCGAGCGTGGCGACCCGCCGAAGAACATCGCCAAGCGCTTGCAGAAGGAAGGCATCGTCGAGCGCTTCAATTCCAAATCCGAGATTTTTACCCTGCAGCGCATGAGCAACAACGATTGCCTGTACCTGGATCGTAAGACGCGCTTCTGCACTATTTATGACAAGCGCCCGGATACCTGCCGCAACCACCCGAAGATCGGGCCGCGTCCGGGATATTGCGCGTACAAGCCGAAGGAAGTGGTGCGCGAGACCACGTTCAAGACCCTCGACAAGTTCTGATCAGGGTTTTGCGGGGCTTTCAAGGGCCCTATCGGGGGCAAGCCCCCTCCCACACTTGAAAGTGTTCACAGTTCAAAATGTGGGAGGGGGCTTGCCCCCGATAGGGTCGGCACAGTCACCACAAAACCTGCAGGCATAAAAAAACGCCCCCGGCCTTTCGACCGGGGGCGTTTTTCATTCAGCCTGAGTTAACTCAGTTCTTGGCTTTCTTGGCAGCGCGGGTACGCTCGCCTTCGTCCAGGATCTTCTTACGCAGGCGGATCGACTTAGGCGTGACTTCACACAGCTCGTCGTCCTGGATGAATTCCAGGGCCTGTTCCAGGGTGAAGCGAACAGGTGGAACCAGGGCGATGGTTTCGTCTTTACCCGAAGCACGCATGTTGTCGAGCTTCTTGCCTTTGGTTGGGTTGACGCCCATGTCGTTGTCACGGCTGTTCAGACCGACGATCTGACCGTTGTAGATCTCTTGACCGTGTTCAACGAACAGCTTGCCACGCGCCTGGAGGGTTTCCAGGGAGTAGGTCAGTGCCTTGCCGGTTTCTACCGAGACCAGAACACCGTTCTGACGGCCGGACATGTCGCCGGACTTCATGGTGTCGTAGCGATCGAAGATCGAGGTCAGGATGCCAGCACCGTTGGTCAGGGTCAGGAACTGGTTACGGAAACCGATCAGACCGCGAGCAGGGATGTTGTATTCCAGACGCACACGGCCTTTGCCATCCGGCACCATGTTGGTCAGGTCGCCTTTACGCAGGCCCATCTCTTCCATGACCTTGCCCTGGGATTCTTCAGGGGTGTCGATGGTGACGTTTTCGAACGGTTCCTGCTTCACGCCGTCAACTTGACGGATGATCACTTCAGGACGACCAACGCCCATTTCGAAGCCTTCGCGACGCATGGTTTCGATCAGTACCGAGAGGTGCAGCTCACCACGGCCGGAAACCTTGAACTTGTCAGCCGAGTCGCCTTCTTCAACGCGCAGGGCAACGTTGTACAGCAGCTCTTTGTCCAGACGCTCCTTGATGTTACGGGAGGTCACGAACTTGCCTTCTTTACCGCAGAAAGGCGAGTCGTTTACCTGGAAGGTCATGGAAACGGTTGGCTCGTCAACGGTCAGAGGCTTCATCGCTTCTACCGCGTCCGGGTGGCACAGGGTATCGGAGATGAACAGCGAGTCCATACCGCTGATGCACACGATGTCGCCAGCTGCAGCTTCTTCAACGTCGATGCGGTGCAGGCCGTGGTGGCCCATCAGCTTCAGGATACGACCGTTGCGCTTCTTGCCGTCGGCGCCGATAGCGACAACCGGGGTGTTCGGCTTGACGCGACCACGGGCGATACGGCCAACGCCGATAACACCCAGGAAGCTGTTGTAGTCCAGTGCCGAGATCTGCATCTGGAACGGACCGTCACGGTCAACAGCCGGCGCAGGTACGTTGTCGACGATCGACTGGTACAGCGGGGTCATGTCTTCAGCCATGTCGGTGTGGTCCAGACCGGCAATACCGTTCAGGGCCGAGGCGTAGACGACTTTGAAGTCCAGCTGTTCTTCGGTGGCACCCAGGTTGTCGAACAGGTCGAAGATCTGGTCCAGAACCCAGTCCGGACGCGCGCCTGGACGGTCAACCTTGTTGATGCACACGATCGGACGCAGGCCGGCTTCGAAGGCCTTCTTGGTCACGAAACGGGTTTGCGGCATAGGGCCGTCTTGAGCGTCAACCAGCAGCAGAACGGAGTCCACCATCGACATTACGCGTTCTACTTCGCCGCCGAAGTCGGCGTGGCCCGGGGTGTCCACGATGTTGATGTGGTAGCCGTTCCAGTTGATGGCGGTGTTTTTCGCCAGGATGGTAATACCGCGCTCTTTTTCCTGGTCGTTGGAGTCCATCACGCGCTCGTCGTTGAGCTCGTTGCGCTCCAGGGTGCCGGACTGACGCAGGAGTTTGTCTACCAGGGTGGTTTTACCATGGTCAACGTGAGCAATGATGGCGATGTTACGTAGATTTTCGATCACTTGTGTATCTCGATCAGAGGATTCGGTGTGCTGACAGGTCGTGGCAGCGATTAACAGTAGAGTCAGGCCTTGCCGTTACAGCTTGACGGCAGAGTCGGGGGGCCGGTGACGCAGGCCACAGGCAAACAGCCCCGGGCTCTTAGCTCGGTCGATAAACGCGCACATTGGCATGCCCCTCACTGAGCAAATGGTGGGCATGCAGGCGACTCATCACGCCTTTGTCGCAATACAGCAGGTACTGACGGCTGTTATCCAGTTCCTTGAAACGCGCGTTCAATGCATAGAACGGCAGCGTTTGTACGTCGATGCCGGCGATTTCCAGCGGCTCATCCTCAGCGGCATCCGGGTGACGGATGTCGATGACGATCTGGCCGGCCAGGGCTTCGCTGACTTCTTCGATCTTGATGTCCTGGCCCAGCTCGTCGATGACGCGATCGATCGGGACCAGTTTGGCGTTCTCGAGCGCACGCTCCAGAATCGCCATGTCGAATTCTTTCTCTTCATGTTCCACGCGGTGACGCTTGGCGTGGGTCTTGGGGTTCACCGAGATGACCCCGCAGTACTCGGGCATGTGCTTGGCAAAATCGGCGGTGCCGATCTGCTCTGCCAGGTCGATGATGTCCTGCTTGTGGCTGGCGATCAGTGGGCGCAGTACCAGCTTCTCGGTAACACAATCGATGATCGACAGGTTCGGCAGCGTCTGGCTCGATACCTGGGAGATCGCTTCACCGGTGACCAACGCGTCGATTTGCAACTGGTCGGCGATCCGCGAGGCCGCGCGCAACATCATACGCTTCAATACCACGCCCATATGACTGTTATCGACTTTGCCGAGAATTTCGCCCAGCACTTCCTCGAACGGTACGCTCACAAATAGCACGCGTTGGGAGCTGCCGTACTTCTTCCAGATAAAGTGCGCAACTTCCATCACGCCCAATTCGTGTGCACGCCCGCCCAGATTAAAGAAGCAGAAATGGCTCATCAGGCCGCGACGCATGATCTGGTAGGCCGCCACCGTGGAATCGAAACCGCCGGACATCAGTACCAGGGTCTGTTCCAGAGCGCCCAGCGGGTAGCCGCCGATGCTGTTGTGCTGGCTGTGGATCACAAACAACCGTTGGTCGCGAATTTCCATGCGCACTTCAATTTGCGGTGCTTTCAGGGAAATTCCGGCAGCGCCGCACTCGCGACGCAGCTTGCTGCCGACATATTTCTCGACGTCCATGGAGCTGAAGCTGTGCTTGCCGGCACGCTTGCAGCGCACCGAAAAGATCTTGCCGGTAAGCGAGTCGCCGTAGTGCTGTTTGCACTTCTCGGTGATGTCGTCGAAGTCGCCCAGCGGGTACTCATCCACCTGCAGGAAGTGCGCGATGCCCGGCATGCAGCTCAGGCGCTCGGTCATGTCCTTCAAGGCTTTGGGCTCGGTGACACGGGTTTCCAGCTCGAGATTGTCCCACACGCCGTTCACCACCACAGCCGGGTCCAGATCGCGGAGCACGGCACGGATGTTCTTGGCCAACTGACGGATGAAACGCGTCCGTACCGGTCGGCTTTTGATGGTGATCTCGGGGAAGACTTTAACGATTAATTTCATGGAAACAGCGCGCGCCGGGCCTGCTGAAAAAGGGGGGCGCGGATTATAGCGGAAATCGCTCAAGGTTTAACCAGTTAATATGCACAGCAGGCGCAACGCACTAAATAGGTGCGCTTGCGCGCCTTTGCGCTACATTGAGGTGCGCTATTTTCGGGCTTTTGTCGTAATGCACCGTTATAGGGGCGTTTTTGGAACAGAAAACCCATGTTGGCGCACTGGCATGCAATTTGCTCTCTTGTGAGGCAGGTTGCCATGGCGGAGTATCCGCGCCGGCATCACCCACATTCTAAGGGCTAACTCCACTACCCCAGCCCGAAGCCACCCGGAGGACACTATGTCGAAGTCGGTTCAACTCATCAAAGATCATGACGTTAAATGGATTGATCTGCGCTTCACGGACACCAAAGGCACTCAGCACCACGTGACCATGCCGGCTCGCGACGCGCTGGATGATGCTTTCTTCGAAGAAGGCAAAATGTTCGACGGTTCCTCCATCGCTGGCTGGAAAGGCATCGAAGCTTCCGACATGATCCTGATGCCGGACGACAGCACTGCCGTTCTCGACCCGTTCACCGAAGACCCAACCCTGATCATCGTCTGTGACGTGATCGAGCCTTCGACCATGCAAGGCTACGACCGCGACCCACGTGCGATCGCCAAGCGTGCCGAGGAATACCTGAAGTCCACCGGTATCGGCGACACCGTATTCGTAGGCCCGGAGCCAGAATTCTTCATCTTTGATTCGGTCAAGTTCAAGTCCGACATTTCCGGCTCCATGTTCAAGATCTTCTCCGAACAAGGCTCCTGGATGTCCGACCAGGATGTAGAAGGCGGCAACAAAGGCCACCGTCCAGGCGTCAAGGGAGGCTACTTCCCGGTTCCGCCATTCGACCACGACCACGAAATCCGTACCTCCATGTGCAACGCCATGGAAGAAATGGGCCTGGTCATCGAAGTGCACCACCACGAAGTGGCCACTGCCGGCCAGAACGAAATCGGTGTGAAGTTCAACACCCTGGTCGCCAAGGCTGACGAAGTACAGACCCTGAAGTACTGCGTACACAACGTGGCTGATGCCTACGGCCGTACCGCGACCTTCATGCCTAAGCCACTGTACGGCGATAACGGTTCGGGTATGCACGTTCACCTGTCCATCGCCAAAGAAGGCAAGAACACCTTCGCTGGCGAAGGTTACGCCGGCCTGTCCGACACTGCCCTGTACTTCATCGGCGGTATCATCAAGCACGGTAAGGCCCTGAACGGCTTCACCAACCCGTCGACCAACTCCTACAAGCGTCTGGTCCCAGGTTTCGAAGCTCCGGTAATGCTGGCCTACTCCGCTCGCAACCGTTCCGCCTCGATCCGTATTCCTTACGTGTCCAGCCCACGTGCTCGCCGTATCGAAGCGCGCTTCCCGGATCCGGCAGCCAACCCATACCTGGCCTTCGCGGCGCTGGTCATGGCCGGTCTGGACGGTATCCAGAACAAGATCCACCCTGGCGACGCCGCCGACAAAAACTTGTACGACCTGCCGCCTGAAGAGGCCAAAGAGATCCCACAAGTGTGCGGCAGCCTGAAAGAAGCCCTGGAAGAGCTGGACAAGGGCCGTGCGTTCCTGACCAAAGGTGGCGTATTCAGCGACGACTTCATCGATGCCTACATCGAGCTGAAAAGCGAAGAAGAAATCAAGGTTCGCACCTTCGTACACCCACTGGAATACGAGCTGTACTACAGCTGCTGATCCGGTAGCGCTGCTTAACGTGGCGTGACGAAAAAGACCTCCTTCGGGAGGTCTTTTTTTTGCCTGGGGTTTAGCTGGCCGGCGGATTCTCGCGTAACTATAAGGTAGCCTCTGACTGACGCTGCTGTAGACCTGCAAACCCAATCAAAAAGGTGGGAAGGGGCTTGCCCCTCCCACAAGGAGATCTTCATTGAAACATAGACTTGTGTTCGCCCTGTTGTTCGCAAGTGCCAGTGCCAGTGCCGCGCCGCCCTCCCTGGAGCCGCTGCTCAACAGCATCGCCGAACGCCTGGAGATCGCCGACCAGGTCGCCCTGAGCAAATGGGACAGCAAAAAGCCGGTAGAAGATAAAAAGCGCGAACAAGAGGTGATCGCCAGCGTCGTCGCCCAGGCGCCAAGCTACAAGCTGGCCCCGGCCGCCGCCGAACAGTTCTTTTCGGCGCAGATCGAGGCGAACAAGCTGGTGCAGTACACCCACCTCTCCGACTGGCAGTTCCAGGGCAAGGCGCCCGACGACCCGCGTCCGGACCTGGTGAAGCAAATCCGCCCGCAGCTGGACGAGTTGCAAAAGCGTCTGTTGCAGCAACTTTCCGACTTCACCCCGCAGCGCACTGACCCGCAGTGTCCGCAGTGGTTGGCCGAGGCCGTGCATGAGCCGCTGAACGATCCGTTGCGTCAACTGGCAATGATCCGCGCCACCGCCGAGTTGTGTATCACCCCCGCCTCTTGATTTTTGCCTTTCTGAACACACCCCAGCAAATCGCACTATATTGGTGCGATAGGCTGCACCCTTCCCACTTGCCCAGCCCATTTTGGTTCGAAACTTCCCGTGCAAGCTGGCAGAACGCCACAGTTTCGCGCCTGAAACACCCATTTCAGGGCTTTCACGCTTCTTTTCGGAGCCTTGGTTTGGTTTTTGCATTTTCCATGTATCAGCGTGTGCCTCAAGCCCGCGCCTTGCTCCAAAAGAGGTCCTGATGACCATCAGCGATGCACTGCACCGTTTGCTACTCGACAACCTGACCACCGCGACCATCCTGCTCAATGACGACTTGCGTCTTGAGTACATGAATCCGGCGGCGGAGATGCTCCTGGCCATCAGCGGCCAGCGCAGCCATGGGCAGTTCATCAGCGAATTGTTCACCGAGTCGGCCGAAGCCCTGAGTTCGTTGCGCCAGGCGGTGGAGCAGGCACACCCGTTCACCAAACGTGAAGCGATGCTCACCGCCCTCACCGGCCAGACGCTGACCGTCGACTATGCCGTGACCCCCATCCTGAGCAACGGCGCGACGTTGCTGCTGCTGGAAGTACACCCGCGCGATCGCCTGCTGCGCATCACCAAGGAGGAAGCGCAGCTGTCCAAGCAGGAAACCAGCAAGATGCTGGTGCGCGGCCTGGCCCATGAGATCAAGAACCCACTGGGCGGCATTCGCGGTGCGGCGCAGTTGCTGGCCCGTGAGCTGCCGGAGGAACACCTCAAGGACTACACCAACGTCATCATCGAGGAGGCCGATCGCCTGCGTAACCTGGTGGACCGCATGCTCGGCTCCAACAAGTTGCCGTCACTGGCGATGACCAATGTGCACGAAGTGCTCGAGCGCGTCTGCCAGTTGGTGGAAGCCGAAAGCCAGGGCTGCATCACCTTGGTGCGTGACTACGATCCGAGCATTCCTGACGTTCTGATCGACCGCGAACAGATGATCCAGGCAGTGCTCAACATCGTGCGCAATGCCATGCAGGCCATCAGCAGTCAGAATGAGCTGCGCCTGGGTCGCATCAGCCTGCGCACCCGCGCCCTGCGCCAGTTCACCATCGGCCACGTGCGCCATCGCCTGGTGACCAAGGTCGAAATCATCGACAACGGCCCGGGCATTCCTGCGGAACTCCAGGAAACCATTTTCTTTCCCATGGTCAGCGGCCGCCCGGACGGTACCGGGCTGGGCCTGGCCATCACCCAGAACATCATCAGCCAGCACCAGGGTCTGATCGAATGTGAAAGCCATCCCGGCCACACCACGTTCTCGATCTTTCTGCCTCTGGAACAAGGAGCCCCATCGACATGAGCCGTAGTGAAACTGTCTGGATCGTCGATGACGACCGTTCTATCCGCTGGGTCCTCGAGAAAGCCTTGCAACAGGAAGGCATGACCACCCAGAGCTTCGACAGCGCCGACGGGGTGATGAGCCGCCTGGCGCGCCAGCAGCCCGATGTGATCATCTCCGACATCCGCATGCCCGGCGCCAGTGGCCTGGACTTGCTGGCGCGGATTCGCGAGCAGCACCCGCGCCTGCCAGTGATCATCATGACCGCGCACTCAGACCTGGACAGCGCTGTCGCGTCCTACCAGGGCGGTGCCTTTGAGTACCTGCCCAAGCCGTTCGACGTGGACGAGGCGGTGGCACTGGTCAAGCGCGCCAATCAGCACGCCCAGGAACAGCAGAACCAGGAAGCCCCACCGGCCCTGACCCGCACCCCGGAAATCATCGGCGAAGCGCCGGCGATGCAGGAAGTGTTTCGCGCCATCGGGCGCTTGAGCCACTCCAACATCACCGTGCTGATCAACGGCGAATCCGGCACCGGTAAAGAGCTTGTCGCTCATGCACTGCA
This sequence comes from Pseudomonas sp. DR208, assembly GCF_019823005.1. Lineage (NCBI taxonomy): Bacteria > Pseudomonadati > Pseudomonadota > Gammaproteobacteria > Pseudomonadales > Pseudomonadaceae > Pseudomonas > Pseudomonas sp. DR208. The sequence goes on along the minus strand of NZ_CP081944.1, from coordinate 594,983 downwards.
CCGCCACAGCCCACGGGCCGCCTCGCCGTTCATCGCGCTGAACATGGCGGCGATTCCCAAGGACTTGATGGAATCCGAGCTGTTCGGCCATGAAAAAGGCGCGTTCACCGGCGCGGCCAACCTGCGGCGCGGGCGTTTTGAACAGGCTGACGGCGGTACCTTGTTCCTCGATGAAATCGGCGACATGCCGGCCGATACCCAGACCCGCCTGCTGCGGGTACTGGCTGACGGTGAGTTCTATCGCGTTGGTGGGCACACGCCGGTCAAGGTCGACGTACGCATCATTGCGGCAACCCACCAGAACCTGGAAACCCTGGTACACGCCGGCAAATTCCGTGAGGACTTGTTCCATCGCCTCAACGTGATCCGTATCCACATTCCACGCATGTCGGACCGTCGCGAAGACATCCCGACCCTCGCCCGTCACTTCCTCAGCCGCGCCGCCCAGGAACTGGCCGTCGAGCCGAAGCTGCTGAAAAGCGAGACCGAGGAGTACCTGAAGAACCTGCCGTGGCCGGGCAACGTGCGCCAGCTGGAGAACACCTGCCGCTGGATCACCGTGATGGCGTCCGGGCGCGAAGTGCATATCAGCGACCTGCCACCGGAGCTGCTGAGCCTGCCGCAAGACTCTGCGCCAGTAACCAACTGGGAACAGGCGCTGCGCCAGTGGGCCGACCAGGCCCTGGCACGCGGCCAGTCGAGCCTGCTGGACAGCGCCGTGCCGGCGTTTGAGCGGATCATGATCGAGACCGCCTTGAAACACACCGCCGGTCGCCGTCGCGATGCCGCCGTGTTGCTGGGCTGGGGCCGCAATACCCTGACGCGCAAGATCAAGGAACTGGGGATGAAGGTCGACGGGGGGGATGATGACGAGGGGGATGAAGCCTGAATCTCGGATCCACTCAAGACCCAATGTGGGAGAGGGCTTGCCCCCTCCCACATTTGGACCTCTACAAGGCTCCAGCACCGTGCACCGCTTCAATGCACCATGAACCGGCATCGGGCATGGATCTGGTAGCGAAAGCCAGAGCCTCACTCAATAAAACCCGCGAACCGAAAACACCAAAGCCCCGTATTCCGGGGCTTTGCGCTTTCTTGAGAAATTTTTTGGCCCACATTGCGAATTTTGGCACGCGCCCTGCAACAACCCTGTTACTACCCAGTTTCGGGGACCTTGGTACAGGCAGGCCGAGAATCCCCTCTTTACACCCGGGGTGCTTGATGCGAATCGCGTCGCGCTCCACACCGCTTTGGGGAACCTCGGTACAGGCAGGCCGGGGATTCCCTCTTTAACACCGAAGCTTTGCAAGCTTCACCCCGTTTTGGGAGCCCTGGTACAGGCAGGCCGGGAACTCCCTCTTTTATTCCTCCTGGAGATGGATCTCCAGCCGCCAACGGCCATCGGCCTTCTCGCCCTTCCACTCCCCACGCAACGGTCGCGCCGCCACCAGGTTCAGCAGCAGGCCGCCATCGGTCTTGCGTACGCGCCAGTTCACGTCCTTGTCATTGACCTTGAGCCGTCCACTCGCGGCCTTGCCCTGGGCGTCGAACAACAGCGCCACAGTGCCGTCGACGTGCTCGCCGTGCAACTTGGGTTCGCCGTTGAACCACACCACCACGCCGTCCCTCGCGGTCTCGACCTGTTGCAGTTCGACCGGCTCCGGGGTGGTCAGGCGACCGATCATCAGGCCGACCATCATGCCGACAATCGCCAAAGAGCCCATGACCCTCGGCATAAGCTTCGGCCTCGGGTCCTCTTCGAGGGTAGAATGCAGCGCATCTTTGCCTTCGGAGCCGTGCATGTTTCACGTCATCCTTTTTCAACCAGAAATTCCGCCGAATACCGGCAACGTTATCAGGCTGTGCGCCAACAGTGGCTGCCACCTGCATTTGATCGAACCGCTGGGCTTCGACATGGACGACAAGCGCCTGCGCCGTGCCGGGCTGGATTACCACGAGTACGCCACGCTCAAACGCCACGCCGACCTGGCCAGTTGCCTGGAAAGCCTGGGCCACCCACGGCTGTTCGCGTTCACCACCAAGGGGTCGCGGCCGTTCCATGATGCCAGCTTTGCCGAGGGCGATGCGTTCCTGTTCGGCCCGGAAAGCCGGGGCCTGCCGGCCGAGGTGCTCGACGCCCTGCCCGACGGCCATCGCCTGCGTTTGCCGATGCGCGAGGGCTGCCGCAGCCTGAACCTGTCCAACACCGTGGCCGTCGCCGTCTACGAAGGCTGGCGCCAGCTCGGCTTCAAATAACACACATAACAAATGTGGGAGGGGGCTTGCCCCCGATGACGGAGTGTCAGTCGACATCTATGTGACTGATCCACCGCTATCGGGGCAAGCCCCCTCCCACATGGGGTCCTGCACCGGGTTCGAGATTACTGAACCGTCGACGAACCTTCCTGTTGCATGCGCTGCAGCTCTTGCGCGTACAGGGCATCGAAGTTCACCGGAGCCAGCATCAGCGCAGGGAACGAGCCACGGGTGACCAGGCTGTCCAGGGTCTCACGGGCATACGGGAACAGGATGTTCGGGCAGAACGCGCCCAGGGTGTGGCTCATGGACGCTTCGTCCAGGCCCTGGATCAGGAAGATACCGGCCTGTTGCACTTCAGCGATGAAGGCCACTTCTTCGCCATTCTTGACGGTTACGGACAGGGTCAGCACGACTTCGTGGAAGTCGCCTTCCAGTGCCTTCTGGCGGGTGTTCAGGTCCAGCGCAACGCTTGGGGTCCATTCCTGACGGAAGATGGCCGGGCTTTTCGGCGCTTCGAACGACAGGTCACGCACGTAGATGCGCTGCAGCGAGAACTGTGGCGCTTGGGCTTCTGCAGCTTCGGTGTTCTGTTGGTCAGTCATCGCAGATCCTTGTGATCTTGAGGTCTTTTAGGGTTTAGGAGTCAGACGAGCAGCAGCGCATCCAGTTTACCGGCGCGCTCCAGGGCGAACAGGTCGTCGCAGCCACCGATGTGCCTGGCGCCGATCCAGATCTGCGGCACGGACGTGCGCCCCGCCTTCTGGGCCATTTCGGCGCGCACTTGCGGTTTGCCGTCGACCTTGATTTCTTCGAAGGCAACACCCTTCTTCTCAAGCAGGGCCTTGGCCCGCATGCAGTAAGGGCACCAATCGCTGGAATACACGACAACCTGGCTCATATCACTTCACCAGCGGCAGGTTATCGGCGCGCCAGCTGCTGATGCCACCGGACAATTTGGCGGCGGTGAAACCGGTCTTGAGCATTTCGCGGGCGTGGGTGCCGGCGTGCTGGCCTTGGGCGTCGACCAGGATGATGGTCTTGGCCTTGTGCTTTTCCAGCTCGGCCAGGCGCGCGATCAGCTTGTCCTGAGGAATGTTCAGGGCGCCGACGATGTGACCGGTGGCGAAATCCTTGGCCGGACGAATGTCCACGACAACGGCCTCATCCTTGTTGACCAGCGCGGTCAGCTCCGCCGTGCTCAGGCTGCGGCCACCGCGGCTCAATTCATGAGCGATCAGCAGCGCCAGCAGGATGACGAAGGCACCCACGAGCAGGTAGTGGGCAGTGGCAAATGCAATCAGGTGATCAACCATCAAGGAGGTTCCAGGGCGTTAAAATGGCGGTAAGTATACACAGCCGCCAGGGGGGGCCAACCCCCGTAAAGCGGTGACGTGGTCGGAACTTCGCTTTAAACTGCCACTCCCTTTTCAATTGTCTTCCTTTATTACCGCCGCGAGAGGATCTATGACTACTACGCCTAAACCTTTGGTCCTGATAATTCTCGATGGCTTCGGACACAGTGAAAGCCACCACGACAACGCGGTATACGCGGCCAACAAGCCTGTCCTCGACCGCCTGACCGCCACCGTACCCAACGGCCTCATCTCCGGCTCGGGCATGGACGTGGGCCTGCCGGACGGCCAGATGGGCAACTCGGAAGTCGGCCACATGAACCTCGGCGCCGGACGAGTGGTGTATCAAGACTTCACACGCGTGACCAAAGCGATCCGCGATGGCGAGTTCTTCGAGAACCCGACGATTTGCGCGGCGGTAGATAAAGCAGTGGCTGCCGGCAAGGCCGTGCACTTCATGGGCCTGCTGTCCGATGGCGGCGTCCACAGCCACCAGGACCACCTGGTCGCCATGGCCGAACTGGCCTTCAAGCGCGGCGCCGACAAGATCTACCTGCATGCCTTCCTCGACGGCCGCGACACCCCGCCGAAAAGCGCGCAATCGTCCATCGAACTGCTCGACACCACCTTCGCCGCCCTGGGCAAGGGCCGCATCGCCAGCCTGGTGGGCCGTTACTTCGCCATGGACCGTGACAACCGCTGGGACCGCGTCTCCCAGGCTTACAACCTGATCGTCGACGGCCAGGCCGAATTCAACGCCGCCACCGCCCAGGAAGGCCTGGAAGCCGCCTACGCCCGTGGCGAAAGCGACGAGTTCGTCAAAGCCACCACCATCGGCGAGCCAGTGAAGGTCGAAGACGGCGACGCCGTGGTGTTCATGAACTTCCGCGCCGACCGCGCCCGTGAGCTCAGCCGTGTGTTTGTCGAAGACGGCTTCAAGGAATTCGAGCGCGCCCGCCAGCCAAAAGTGCAGTACGTGGGCCTGACCCAATACGCCGCCAGCATCCCGGCCCCCGCCGCCTTTGCCCCGGGCAGCCTGGACAACGTGCTGGGCGATTACCTGGCAAAAAATGGCAAGACCCAGCTACGCATTGCCGAAACCGAAAAATACGCCCACGTAACCTTCTTCTTCTCCGGTGGTCGCGAAGAGCCGTTCCCGGGTGAAGAGCGCATCCTGATCCCATCACCAAAGGTCGCCACCTACGACCTGCAGCCGGAGATGAGCGCGCCGGAAGTCACCGACAAGATCGTCGACGCCATTGACCACCAGCGTTACGACGTGATCGTAGTCAACTACGCCAACGGCGACATGGTGGGCCACAGCGGCAACCTGGAAGCTGCGACCAAGGCCGTGGAATGCCTGGACCTGTGCGTCGGCCGTATCGTCGACGCCCTGGAAAAAGTGGGCGGCGAAGCGCTGATCACGGCCGATCACGGCAACTGCGAGCAGATGTCCGACGAATCCACCGGCCAGGCCCACACTGCTCACACGACCGAACCGGTGCCGTTCATCTACGTCGGCAAGCGTGATTTCAAGGTGCGTAGCGGTGGCGTGCTGGCGGATGTGGCGCCGACCATGTTGATGCTGATGGGGCTGGAGAAGCCGGTGGAGATGACCGGGACTTCGATTCTGATTTGATTTCAACCACACCGCGCAACAGTGTGGGAGGGGGCTTGCCCCCGATAGCAGTGGATCAGCCAGCACCTATTGAGCTGACACACTGCAATCGGGGGGCAAGCCCCCTTCCACATTGTTTTCCGCTGTTTGGAACATGTCTTTTTGCCATACCACTGCCACTCGGCACCTATCTTGCGCTACAGCCCGAATTGGGCGTTTTTTTTGCCGCGCTTGGCGGGCATACTAGGCCGTCCATTTCCCTGGTGTCGCCCGCCTCTATGCTTCGCGCCTTGATTACCCTTGCTCTTGTCTGCCTGCTCCAACCGGCGTTTGCCGACGAGCGCGCACAAACCCAACAACAGTTGGACGCTACGCGTCAGGACATTACCGAGCTGAAGAAACTGCTCGGCAAGCTCCAGGAAGAGAAATCCGGAGTGCAGAAAGACCTGCGCGGTACGGAAACCGAGATGGGCAAGCTGGAGAAGCAGGTCCAGGAGCTACAAAAAGAATTAAAGAAGAGCGAGTCGGAACTGGAGCGACTCGACGCTGAGAAAAAAAAACTCCAGAGCGCACGCGTTGAACAGCAACGCCTGATCGCGATCCAGGCCCGTGCCGCCTACCAGAACGGCCGCCAGGAATACCTCAAGCTGCTGCTCAACCAGCAGAACCCCGAGAAATTCGCGCGCACCCTCACCTACTACGACTACCTGAGCAAGGCCCGGCTGGAGCAACTTAAAAGCTTCAACGAAACCCTGCGCCAGTTGGTCAACGTCGAACAGGAGATCGCCAACCAGCAGTCGCAGCTGGAAGACCAGAAAAGCGCCCTCAACGACCAGCGCGACGAGCTGGACAAGGTTCGCAAGGAGCGCCAACTGGCCCTGGCCAAGCTCAATGAGGATGTGAAGGCCCGCGACGCCAAGCTCCAGGCCCGCGAGCAGGACCAGGCCGACTTGGCCAAAGTGCTTAAAACCATCGAGGAAACCCTGGCACGCCAGGCACGCGAGGCCGAAGAAGCGCGGCAGAAAGCGCTGATCGCCCAGCAGGAAGCCGAAAAAAAGCGCCAGCGTGAGGCCGAGCTGGCCGCCACTACGGATGCGCCGGCACCGCGTAAACCGGCGCATTCAGCGCCTGGCCCGCTGGTTTCCAGCGCCGGCGAGTCGTTCGGTGGGCCTTTTGCTTCGGCCCGCGGCAAACTTCCATGGCCAGTTGATGGTCGATTACTGGCACGCTTCGGGGAAACCCGTGGCGATGACACCCGCGCCAAGTGGGATGGGGTGATGATCAGCGCCTCCGCCGGCAGCCAGGTCCACGCCGTTCATGGCGGGCGCGTGGTGTTTGCCGATTGGCTGCGGGGCGCCGGTTTGCTGGTGATTCTCGACCACGGCAATGGCTATTTGAGCCTTTACGGCCACAATCAGACATTACTCAAGTCGGCAGGTGATGTTGTAAAAGCCGGTGAATCCATCTCCACTGTGGGTAACAGTGGTGGCCAGGACACTCCGGCGCTGTACTTCGCTATTCGTCAGCAGGGTCGCCCGAGCGATCCCGCACAATGGTGCCGCTCCCAAGGATAGGGGCGCATCTACATTAGGAGTTCGTTCGACATGCTGCATTTGTCCCGCCTCACTTCGCTGGCCCTGACGATCGCCCTGGTGATCGGCGCGCCCCTGGCTTTCGCCGACCAGGCTGCCCCGGCCAGCACGGCCGCGACCACCAAGGCGCCGCTGCCGCTGGACGAGCTGCGCACCTTTGCCGAGGTCATGGACCGGATCAAGGCCGCTTATGTCGAACCTGTAGACGACAAGACCCTGCTGGAAAATGCCATCAAGGGCATGCTCAGCAACCTCGACCCGCACTCCGCCTACCTGGGACCGGAAGATTTTGCCGAGCTGCAGGAAAGCACCAGCGGCGAATTCGGCGGCCTGGGCATCGAAGTCGGCTCCGAAGACGGCAACATCAAGGTGGTCTCGCCGATCGACGACACCCCGGCGTCCAAGGCCGGCATCCAGGCCGGCGACTTCATCGTCAAGATCAACGGCCAGCCGACCCGTGGCCAGACCATGACTGAAGCCGTCGACAAGATGCGCGGCAAGATCGGCCAGAAAATCACCCTGACCCTGGTACGCGACGGCGGCAACCCGTTCGACGTGACGCTGACCCGGGCGACCATTGTGGTCAAGAGCGTGAAGAGCCAGCTGCTGGAGTCGGGCTACGGCTACATCCGCATCACCCAATTCCAGGTCAAGACCGGCGACGAAGTGGCCAAGGCCCTGGCCAAGCTGCGCAAGGACAACGGCAAGAAGCTCAGCGGTATCGTGCTCGACCTGCGCAACAACCCGGGCGGCGTGCTGCAGTCGGCAGTGGAAGTGGTCGACCACTTCATCACCAAGGGCCTGATCGTGTACACCAAGGGCCGCATTGCCAACTCCGAACTGCGCTTCTCGGCAACGGGCAACGACCTCAGCGAAAACGTCCCGTTGGCCGTGCTGATCAACGGCGGCAGCGCCTCGGCGTCGGAGATCGTCGCCGGCGCCCTGCAAGACCAGAAGCGCGGCGTGCTGATGGGTACCACCAGTTTCGGCAAAGGCTCGGTGCAAACCGTGTTGCCGCTGAACAACGAACGTGCGCTGAAGATCACCACGGCGCTGTACTACACGCCAAATGGTCGCTCGATCCAGGCCCAGGGCATCGTGCCGGACATCGAGGTGCGCAAAGCCAAGATCACCAACGAGATCGACAGCGAGTACTACAAAGAAGCGGACCTGCAAGGCCACCTGGGCAATGGCAACGGCGGCGCCGACCAGCCCACCGGCAGCGGCAAGAAAGCCAAGCCGATGCCACAGGACGATGACTACCAACTGGCCCAGGCGCTGAGCCTGCTCAAGGGCTTGAGCATTACGCGCAGCCGTTGATATGCGTTTTGCCCTGATCATCGCCGTGCTGTGCAGCCTGGCCGGAGTCGCCCATGCGACCCCGGCCAACGAGCCCAACAAAGCCTACCTGACCCTTATCATCGACGACCTCGGGCAAAATCTGCCCAGGGATCGTCGCGTGCTGGCCCTGCCCGGGCCGGTGACCACGGCGATCATGCCCGACACGCCCCACGCCGCCGAATTCGCCCGCGAAGCCCACAAGGCCGGCAAGATCGTGATCCTGCACATGCCCATGGACCCGGCCACCGGCCCGTTCGCCTGGCACCCGGAGCTGCCCATCGAGGAACTCGGCAGGCGCCTGGACGCTGCCTTCAAGGCAGTGCCCTACACCGCGGGCATCAACAACCACATGGGCAGCCGCATGACCGCGCAGCCCGAGGCCATGGCCTGGTTGATGGGCGAGCTGCAACGGCGCAACAAATTCTTTGTCGACAGCCGCACCAGCGCCAAGACAGTCGCCGCCGCCGAGGCGCAGAAGATCGGCCTGGCCAGCGTCTCGCGGGACGTGTTCCTGGACGACGAACGCACCGAAGCGGCAATCACCACACAGTTGCAGACCGCAATCAAACTGGCGCACAAACAGGGTTCGGCGGTGATGATCGGCCATCCTTATCCACAGACCCTGGCGGTGCTGGAGCGCGAGCTGCCCAAGCTCAAGGCCCAGGGCGTGGAGTGGATCGATATCAAGTTGATGATCAGCGTGCGCAGTAACCAGGCAATGGCCGGCCATGGCAAGAATGGCAAGTACTAGATAGCTACCGTACTGCCCAGCTGACATTCCTGAATAGTCGAGCCTTGCGCTCACTCTTTCAGGACATGCCATGAACACGCTCCACCACTTGATTTCGGGGCTGCTGCTCTGCAGCCTTTCCAACCTGCTTATCGCGGCACCAAGGGACTATGGTGAAGGCCTTGCCAACGCCAGCCCGCCCAGAATGCTCGCCAATGCGCAGCATCAGCACGCCCATTGGACTGGCGTCGGTCGCATCCGCAATGAAGCCCAGGCCCTCTGCACCGCCTCCCTACTGGACACCCGCGACGACGCAGGCAAGTCCGGCCCGGCCTATGTGCTCACCAGCAGCCACTGCCTTCATCGCCATAACGGCGGGGTACAAAAAGACCTGGATATCAAAGGCAACATCAGCTTCAACTACTTCGACGACACGCTGGAGAGCCTCAAGACCTTTCCGTTGAAAACCCTGAAATGGAGCAGTAGCCAGGGAGTGGACCTGGCGATCGTCGAGCTGAAAGCTTCGCTTGCCGATTTGCTGAAGGCAGGCATCGCCCCTTTGAAACTGGCCGAAGCGGTCCCCGCCGACGGGGTCGATATCCTCGCGCTGGCTGCACCGGAATGGGACACCCTGCATCTCTCCGCCTGCGCGCAGCAAGCCTCGCGCGAACTGGTGGAACAGCCGTTCGTGTGGCGGGTGACCATGAAAAACCAATGCCAGGGTATCGGCCGCGGCGGCTTCGGCGGGCCACTGCTGGAGCGGGCGACTAATACGCTCTTCGGCATTCTTAGCACCAGCACCTCAGGCCAGACCGAAGAACGCAAATGCCAAAGGGACGCGCCCTGCGAGGTCAACAACGGTATGCCCACCTGGCACCCCGAAACGAACTACGGCAGCCCGGTGACGTTCCTCAACCGGTGCTTTGTCGAAGGCGTTCTGAAAGCCGACAGTGAACACTGCGAACTCTTCCCGACCACCACCATTTCCTTTCAGCACCCGGACCCCATCCAGCAATACTTCGTCAAGCGACCCGACGGCACACACAAGGATATCGTGCCGCGCTGGAACCTTTCCTTCACGACCAACACTGCGCTCTATCGCTACAAAACCACTCGGCGCGCCATTGATTGCGAAAAACCGGAGCTTTACAGCACCCCGATCAAGGCGCAGGACGCGTACGTGAATGACGCCATCGGACCGGAAACCGGTATGCACATGCTGTGTATCGTCGGCTTGGATTCCGAGGAACAACAGGCGACCAACGGCATGATGAAAAATGCCCTGACCTTGGCGGTGGAACTGGCCGAACCCGGGCCGGCACGCACGCCGAACTTGAGCATCAGCCTGGATAAACAGGGGCTGGCGGCCTACACCGTGATCTGGAAGCTCGCGCCGCCATTCATGCATCGCTACTCCTACAAGTTCGGCCCGGTCACCACGACCGACTGCCTCAGGCCAGTCGATTACCTGGCCTTTCCGCCCCCTCCCGTGGAGGAGGAGGAGGAGGACGAACCTATCGAGATATTTTCCACGCTCAATGACTCCCCCAGCACGCGAACAGAGCAGTACGCACGGCTGATCACCGTTCGGGACAAACCCTACAAGATCTGCACCTACGCCTACGACCAGGCTGACCAACCCTCAACACTGCGCGTGGACTTGCTCAAGCCCCGCTGACCGGTCCGGCTCGACCACATCGAGAGACAGAACCATTCCATCCACAAGGAGTACCCCCATGGAACCCATCCAAGTCAAAGACCTGCTGATCAACTTCACCTCGGAGTTCACCCCACTCTGGAACGACCAAGGCTCGGGAGCCAAAAAGTCGGCTAGCCTTTGGCGCCCGAGCACCAGTGCCGATCACTTGATCTCGTTCTCCTCATTGGGAGACGTCGCTCACCCGAGCCATGACAATTTGAATCATCGCAAGACCGTGGTTGTTGTCAGCGAAGCCAACAAAACCAACGGCACCGCACTTCGCCAACCGAAAGACTTCATAGAAGTCTGGAACAGTCGCGGCACAGGCGCCAACGCTGATATTTCGATCTGGCAGCCGGTCCCGCCTGATGGCTATGTGGCCCTGGGTACCGTATGCGGCGTGGGCTATCAACGGCCTTCGCTGCACACCGTGCGCTGTGTGCGGGCTGACCTGACCGTGCCGGCTTACGTTGCCGATCAGATCTGGAATGACAAAGGCAGCCGCGGCCAAATCGACTTCAGTGCCTGGGACGTCATGCCGCCGACCGCTCATCCGGGCGAGGCTTACCTGGCACCAGGGACATTTTTCGGGGTGCGGGGCTATGCAAAGCCGGAAGCGCCCGGGTTAGCGCATGCCTTGCATATCCCCCTGACCGAGGTGGCAGGGCGCGAGCTCCCGGCCCCGCCCGCACCGTCTGCGGACGGGCAACCTTCAACCCTGGACGCCGAAGAGTCCTTGCATGTCTGCCAACTCCCCTGGTTTCTAGTCTCCGACCCGGAGCTGCCAGCCGACGAGCAACCCTCGCGGTCCCCCTTCTACAGGCTGCAAAGACGCGACAAGTACGTACTGGTCGATGTGGCGCGCAACCCAACGACCACCAGCCAGACCTTCAAATGGACGATTACCAAAGGCTCGCCCGGTTTCGCAGCCAACTTTCTCAAGTGGGCCACGGGTGTCGACATGACCGAGGCATGGACAGGCCATTCTCTCAGAACCAACCCGAAAAGCTCGGTAAGGCTGGGCAGTGCATTCACTCACTCGAGCGTTTCGTCCAAAGGCTGGACCGCCCCGCAAACCACCGACATCGCTGCATATGTCCCGGCCCACAAGACCGTGGCAGCCTATGTGGTCGAAAGCGAGTACACATTGCTGCGCAGGGATGCCAGCCCCCTGGCAACATCAGTGACCTACACCAATACCGAGCAGGTGTATTTCAGTGAGGCAAATACCACCGATTCCGTAGAGGCCGAGCGCCCGCAGCCCGTTCCCGCAAAGGAGCCGCCACTAGAGGTAACGCCCCATGATGTCAGCCACGACCCCCTCGTCTCGTAACTGATCCAACGCCGCTTGAAGCCTGCTCACTACTTCATCCGGCACCTGCTTGTTGAGCGCCAGGTACAGTTCGGCGCTGTTGAAACGCAGGATTGTCTTGAGCCCGGAGACCCCGATCTGGCGCGCCAGATAACGCCCGGCGGGGTCGCCGGTGGCCCACAGGTCGATCTGGCCATCCAGCAGCTTTTGCGCGTTGTCCTGGTCGCGCAGCACGACGACCGGGTTGAGTCCCTGCTTCTCCAGGGTCTCGGCGATGGCATCGCCCTTGTAGGCACCGATCCTGTAGCGGCGCGCGTGCTCCAGGTCGTTCAGCTGGATCTTGCTGTCGGCCTTGGCCAGCAGCACCCAATCGTCCGGACCGATGGGGCCGACCCATTTGAACAGCGCCTCACGGTCCGGCAGGCGCGCCATCACGAACACGCCGTAGCCTGGCTTCTCCAGGGCGAGCTTGTAGATGCGCTCCCAGGGGAAACGCAGGGTGAGATTGTAGGAAATGCCCGCACGCTTGAAGGTTTCGCGCACGATGTCCACGGCGATGCCTTCGATGTTCTCGTCCTTGGCGAAGTTCTTGCCGTTTTTCGCCATGTTGTAGGGCGGGAAGTTTTCCGTCAGCAACACCAGGGAGGCGTCGGACGGTTCCTCGGCGCTGGCCGGAACGGTCAACAGGAGGGACGTACTGGCAAGGGCGAGCAGCAGGTGCTTGAACATGAAAGTTACCGGAATCCATGGCAAGCGCAGAGAGTGCCTCTGGCCTGCCATGGTGTCCAGCAGCGTTTAGCGAACGACGATACCGCGCGCCGCCATGTAGGCCTTGGCCTCGGGAACGGTGTATTCGCCAAAGTGGAAAATACTCGCCGCCAGTACCGCGCTGGCGTGGCCTTCGATCACGCCGTCGGCCAGGTGCTGCAGGTTGCCGACGCCGCCGGAAGCGATCACCGGGATGCCCAACGCATCGCTGATGGCCCGGGTCACGCCCAGGTCGAAGCCGTTTTTCATGCCGTCCTGGTCCATGCTGGTCAGCAGGATTTCACCGGCACCCAGGCCTTCCATCTTCATCGCCCACTCCACCGCGTCCAGACCGGTCGGCTTGCGACCGCCGTGGGTGAAGATCTCCCAGCGCGGGGTTTCGCCCGGGCCGGAGACTTTCTTGGCGTCGATGGCGACCACGATACATTGCGAGCCGAAGTGCTGTGCGGCCTCGCCCACGAACTCCGGGTTGAACACCGCCGCCGTGTTGATCGAGACCTTGTCCGCGCCGGCGTTGAGCAGGTTGCGGATGTCTTGCACAGTGCGCACGCCACCGCCCACGGTCAGCGGGATGAAGACCTGGCTGGCCATGCGCTCGACGGTATGCAACGTGGTATCGCGGCCGTCGACACTGGCGGTGATGTCGAGAAAGGTAATCTCGTCGGCACCTTGCTCATCGTAGCGACGGGCAATTTCCACCGGGTCACCGGCGTCGCGGATGTTCTCGAACTTGACGCCCTTGACCACGCGACCGTTGTCGACGTCCAGGCAAGGGATGATGCGTTTGGCCAGCGCCATGGTCAGTCCTCAGCCGTTGTAGGCATCGCAGTAAGCCTGGGCTTCAGCGACGTCCAGGGTCCCTTCGTAGATCGCACGGCCGGTGATGGCGCCGATGATGCCGGGCGCCTTGGCGTCCAGCAGCGACTTGATGTCGCCCAGGTTGTGGATGCCGCCGGAAGCGATCACCGGGATCTTCGTGGCGGCCGCCAGCGCAGCGGTGAATGGCACGTTGCAGCCCTGCATCATGCCGTCTTTGGCGATGTCGGTATAAACGATGGCGGAGACGCCGTCGGCTTCGAACTGCCTGGCCAGGTCTATCACCTGCACCGTGCTGATTTCAGCCCAGCCGTCGGTGGCGACGAAACCGTCCTTGGCGTCCAGGCCCACGATCAGTTTGCCCGGGAACGCGCGGCAGGCTTCGGCGACGAACGCCGGGTCTTTCACCGCCTTGGTCCCGATGATCACGTAGCTCACGCCGGCCTTGACGTAGTGCTCGATGGTTTCCAGGGAGCGGATACCGCCACCGATCTGGATCGGCAGGTTCGGGTAACGCTTGGCAATGGCGGTGACCACTTCACCGTTCACCGGCTGGCCTTCGAAGGCGCCGTTCAAGTCCACCAGATGCAGACGACGGCAGCCCCCTTCCACCCATTTGGCGGCCATGCTCACCGGGTCATCGGAGAACACGGTGGAGTCTTCCATGCGGCCTTGGCGCAGACGTACGCAGGCACCGTCCTTGAGATCGATAGCGGGGATAATCAGCATCTGGCAAACCTTATTCGATATTCAGCAATGCTTGGGAAATCAGGGTTTCTCAAGCGACCACAGGTCGCTTTCGATGCTTTCGAACCTTTCTTTAAGGAGCGTCTGCGCGTCGAAAATCGCCCTGTTGTAATAGTGCGGAGCCACTTCGGTGGTGAACAGTTCGAGGATCTCGGCGACCTCGAACGACCCCAGCTTGAGCTCGAAGCGATCTTCCATGAAACGCTTGATCTTGAGGGTAGCCTCACTCTCCTGTTCAGGCGTGAGGTTCAAGACCGGCTGCTTCGGCTTCCTGGCCATTACCAGCGCCCGTCCCAGGCGGCGAAGTTCTGCAGCAATTGCAGGCCATGGGTATGGCTCTTCTCCGGGTGGAACTGCACGGCAAACCGCGAGCCTTCGGCCAGCGCAGCGGCGAAGTCGACGCCGTAGTGCCCGCCACCCACCACCTGGCCTGGCTTACCGGCAGCAATGTAGTAGCTGTGCACGAAGTAGAAGCGCGCCATGTCCGGAATGTCGTGCCACAGCGGGTGATCCACCGCCTGGCTGACTTCGTTCCAGCCCATGTGCGGGACTTTCAGGTGAGCGCCGTCTTCATGCAGGTCTTTGCCGAAGAACTTCACTTGCCCAGGGAACAGGCCGATGCAGTCGACGCCCTCATTCTCTTCACTGCGGTCGAGCAAGGCTTGCATGCCCACGCAGATGCCGAGGAAGGGACGGTCCTGGCTGACTTCGCGCACCAGGCTGTCAAAGCCCAGGCGGCGAATCTCGGCCATGCAATCGCGAATCGCGCCGACGCCGGGAAACACCACGCGATCGGCTTCGCGAATCACGTTGGCATCGCTGGTGATCAGTACCTTGCCGGCCCCTACGTGCTCGAGGGCCTTGGCCACCGAGTGCAGGTTACCCATGCCGTAATCGATAACCGCGACCGTCTGCATTACAGGACGCCCTTGGTCGATGGCATTTGCCCGGCCATGCGCTCATCCAGCTCCACAGCCATGCGCAGGGCGCGGCCGAAAGCCTTGAACACGGTTTCGATCTGGTGGTGGGTGTTGGTGCCGCGCAGGTTGTCGATGTGCAGGCTGACAAGCGCGTGGTTGACGAACCCCTGGAAGAACTCCTGGAACAGGTCGACGTCGAAGCCGCCCACGGTGGCGCGGGTGTAGGGCACGTGCATCTGCAGGCCTGGACGGCCGGAGAAGTCGATGACCACACGCGACAGCGCTTCGTCCAGCGGGACATAGGCATGGCCGTAGCGACGGATGCCTTTCTTGTCGCCGATGGCCTTGGCAAACGCCTGGCCGAGGGTGATACCGACGTCTTCCACCGTGTGGTGGTCGTCGATATGCAGGTCGCCCTTGCTGACGATATCCAGGTCGATCAGCCCGTGACGGGCGATCTGGTCCAGCATGTGCTCAAGAAAAGGTACACCGATATCAAATCGGGCCTTTCCGGTGCCATCCAGGTTGATCGAGGCTTTGATCTGGGTTTCCAGAGTGTCGCGCTCGACGGACGCCTTACGTTCGGCCATCACCAGCTCCGCAAAATCATTGGGCGAAAAAGGCAGCCATTATAGGGGCGCGGGCGCCAAACAGAAACATCGGAGGGGATAAGACTGATGGAGTGTCGGGGATAGACATGTGCATACATGTGAGAACCAGCTTTTGTGGAGCTGGCTTGCCTGCGATGCAGGCACCTCGGCGTTTCAGTTGCACCGAGGTGATGCCATCGCGGGCAAGCCCGGCTCCCACAGGAACCGCGCCCACAAAATTTTTGCGGTGTTAGTGGAACAGGACTGCGGTCTTCTGCAGGGTCACCCACACACCCCACGCCAACGGAATACCCACCACCAGCCAGGCAGCGATCGCCAATGGCACGGTGCCCGGGGCTGCTTTCCACTCCAGGGAAGTGGTGGCATCCGCGCCTTTGTCATGGCCCAGCGCCTGTTCGGCGGCCAGTTCGGCGTCGGTCATGAAGTACTTGTCCGCCACCGGGCGGACCAGCAGGTTGCAGATGAAGCCCAGCACCAGCAGGCCAGCGAGGATGTACAAGGTGATGTCATAGGCAGCAGCGCGTTCAACGCCGATGCTCAGTTGATACTCGCGCAGGTAGTTCACCAACACCGGGCCCAACACGCCAGCCGCCGCCCAGGCGGTCAACAGGCGACCGTGGATCGCGCCGACCATTTGCGTACCGAACAGGTCGGCCAGGTAGGCCGGGACGGTCGCAAAACCACCGCCATACATCGACAGGATGATGCAGAACGCCGCCACGAACAGCGCCACGTTGCCCAGGTGCCCCAGGTTCGGGATCAGCGCGTACAGGGCAAAGCCCAGGGCGAAGAACACGAAGTAGGTGTTTTTACGGCCCAGGTAGTCGGAGAACGACGCCCAGAAGAACCGGCCACCGATGTTGAACAGGCTCAACAGGCCAGTGAAGCCCGCCGCAATGGCGGCGATGGAGGCCAGTTGACCGGCGTCCAGCTGGCCGAATGGCACATCCACACCCAGCAACTTGCCGCCGAACACTTCCTGCAGCAGGGGCGAAGCCATGCCGAGGATGCCGATACCGGCGGACACGTTCAGGCACAGCACCAGCCATACCAGGCGGAATTGCGGGGTTTTCCACGCCACGTTCACGTGTACGTGACGGTGGGTGATCATTGCATTGCTGGCTTTTTTCGCCGGCGCGGTCCAGCCTTCAGGCTTCCAGCCGGTCGGCGGGACGCGGTAGGACAAGGCGCCACCGATCATGAACACGAAGTAGATCGCGGCCATCACCAGGAAGCTCTGCCACACGCCCACGCTGGTGGGCGTAGCAAAGTGACCCATCAATGCCGCTGCCAACGGGGCACCCACCATCGCGCCACCGCCGAAGCCCATGATCGCCATGCCGGTGGCCATCCCGCGCTTGTCCGGGAACCACTTGATCAGGGTCGACACGGGCGAGATATAGCCCAGGCCCAGGCCGATACCGCCAATGACCCCGGAGCCGATCCACATCAGCCAGATCTGGTGGGTATAGATCCCCAACGCCGAAATCAACAGGCCGCCACACCAGCACAGCGCCGAAACAACGCCCGCCTTGCGTGGCCCGGCATGTTCCAGCCAGCCGCCCCAGATCGCTGCCGAGCAGCCCAGGAAGATGAAGAACAGCGTGTAGATCCAGCCCAGCATGGAGATGGGCCAGTCGCATTGGGACGAAAAGACTTGAGCGATAAAGCTCATGTCCGGCGCGCAGGCGACCGGTTTGGTGATACCCAGCGCTTTGGACAGTGGCAGCCAGAACACCGAGAAGCCGTAGGCCATGCCGATGCACAGGTGGATGGCCAAGGCGGCCGGCGGAACCAGCCAGCGGTTGAAGCCGGGCTTGGCGATAATGCGTTCCTTGGACAGGAACGCAGGCTGCGCGGCAGATGAAGCTGCCGCAGTGCTAGTGCTCATTGGTGTTTCCCCCAGTTGTTAGTATGTGTCCGTCAGGCGCTCTCTCCCTCGGCCTTGCACGCAAAGCGTGGCCGTTTTGTTGAGTGAAGCTCCGTTTTAGGCGCGACGTTAAGTCGCAGAAGGCGGACGAACATGCAGAGATTAGCATCTGTGGATGACAGAAAAACCAAACTGCCATCACCTTTTTCAGGAAATCTGCTTTGTTTGACGTCAAAAACCCGTTTCCCGGCCCCTGGATACAATGTAACGATCGGGGCACTGACGCAGGCCGTCGGGCGTTATACTCTGCGGCTAAATTTTGAAATCGACATACAAGGACTCGCCCATGAAAGCGTTCGGCAAAATCCTGGGTCTGGTACTTCTCGGGCTGTTGCTGATCATTGTGGCCCTGGGCTTCGCCCTGACCCACCTCTTCGATCCCAACGACTATAAAGATGAGATCCGCCAGATTGCCCGCGACAAGGCCCACATCGAGCTGACGCTCAATGGCGATATCGGCTGGAGCCTGTTCCCCTGGCTCGGGCTGGAACTGCACGAAGCCAGCGTGGCGACCCTGACCAACCCGACCAAACCGTTCGCCGACTTGCAGATGCTCGGCCTGTCGGTACGGGTTTTACCGCTGCTGCGTCGTGAAGTGCAGATGAGCGATGTGCGTGTCGAAGGCCTCAACCTGCGCCTGAACCGCGACAAACAAGGCCATGGCGATTGGGAAGACATCGGCAAGAACGCCAATGAGCCGAGCGCCAGCGCACCCGCTGCCGCGGAACAGGCCGCCGAGCCCGAGCCGGAGAAACCCTCGAAACCTATCCGGCTGGACATCGACAGCCTGACCATCAACAACGCCCGCATCGAATACAACGACGAGCAGACCGGCAAGCAGTTCAGCGCCGAAAGCATCCAGCTGAGCGCCGGCGCCGTGCACGAAGGCGCCAGTATTCCGGTGAAGCTCACTGCCTTCTTCGGCACCAACCAGCCGGTGATGCGCGTCAAGACCGAACTCAACGGCAACCTGCGCATCCAGCGCGCCCTCAAGCGTTATCAGCTGGAAGACATGAAGATCACCGGCGAAGCCACGGGCGAACCGCTGCAAGGCAAGACCGTGACCTTCTCCACCCAGGGCCAACTGCTGGTGGACCAGGCGGCCAATATCGCCGAATGGACCAACCTGAAGCTCTCGGCCAACCAGTTGCGCGCCTTGGGCGAGCTTAAGGTCAACGACCTGGACAAGACCCCGCAGCTCAGCGGCGCCCTGTCCATCGCCCAGTTCGACCTGGCCAAGTTCCTCGACAGCGTCGGCCACCCCCTGCCACCGATGGCCGAGGGCAGCCTGAGCAAGGTCGAACTGGTCAGTCGCCTCAAGGGCACCCCGACCAGCCTGGCGCTGGAAGACCTGAACCTGAAACTCGACGGCAGCACCTTCACCGGTCGCCTGGCGGTGGACGATTTCGCCAAACAGTCGCTGCGTGCGCAGCTCAAGGGCGATACATTCAACGCCGACAACTACCTGCCGGCAAAGTCCGAGTCCGCCAAAGGTGCAAGCGCCGCACGCCAGGCCGAGGTGCAGAACAGCGAAGCCGGTGCCATGGCCGCCGGCGGCACCACGCCATTGCCCGACGCCCCGACCAAGGGCGCCTGGAGCACCGACAAGCTGCTGCCATTGACGCGCCTGCGCACGCTGGACGTGGATGCCGACCTCGCCTTCGGTCAACTGACCCTGAGCAAATTGCCGATCCAGAATGCGGCGCTCAAAGCGTCCGGCCTCGACGGCCAACTCAAGCTCGACACCTTGAGCGGCGGTCTCTACAACGGCACCTTCCAGGCCAACGGCAGCCTCGATGTGCGTCAGGATATTCCGGTGCTGGCGTTGCAGAGCCGGATCAAGCAGGTGCCGGTCGAGCGCATCCTGCAGGCCCAGGGGCAGAACCCGCCGGTAAAAGGCCAGATCACCCTGGACAGTAACCTCACAGGCCGCGGCAACAGCCAGAAAGCCCTGATCGACAGCCTCAACGGCACCGCCAGTTTCGTGATCAACAACGGCGTGCTGCTCAACGCCAACCTTGAGCAACAACTGTGCACCGGCATTGCCCTGCTCAACCGCAAGACGCTGAGCAGCACGCCGCCAGGCAAGGACACGCCGTTCCAGGAGCTGAAAGGCAACCTGACCTTGCGTAACGGTGTGGCCAGCAACCCTGACCTGAAAGTGCGCATCCCGGGCCTGACCGTCAACGGTAACGGTGATGTGGACTTGCGCGTGCTGGGCATGGACTACCGCGTCGGCATCATTGTCGAGGGTGACCAGCGTGAAACGCCGGACCCTGCCTGCCAGGTCGGCTCCAACTTCCAGGGCATCGAAGTGCCGCTGCGCTGCCGTGGCCCGCTGGAGCTGGGCGCCAAGGCCTGCCGCCTGGACAAGGACGGCTTGACCCAGGTCGCCATCAAGGCGGCCGGCAACAAGCTCAGCGACAAGCTGGAAGAGAAGCTCGACAAGGTGAACCCGCAGTTGAAAGATGCATTGAAGGGCCTGTTCAAGCGATGAGAAACGAGCAGTTTTCAGAGGCCGTGCTCAATTGGTACGACCGCCACGGTCGCCATGACCTGCCCTGGCAACAGGGCATCACGCCTTATCGGGTGTGGGTCTCGGAGATCATGCTGCAGCAGACCCAGGTCAGCACGGTGCTCAATTACTTCGACCGCTTCATGGCGTCATTGCCAACGGTCGAAGCCTTGGCCGCCGCGCCGGAAGATGAAGTGCTGCACCTGTGGACCGGCCTGGGTTACTACACCCGGGCGCGCAACCTGCAAAAGACCGCGAAGATTGTCGTGGCCGAGTACGGTGGCGAGTTTCCCAGGGATGTCGAAAAGCTCACCGAGCTGCCCGGTATCGGCCTGTCCACCGCCGGCGCGATTGCCAGCCTGAGCATGGGCCTGCGTGCGCCAATCCTCGACGGCAACGTCAAGCGCGTGCTGGCGCGGTTTACCGCACAGGAGGGCTACCCCGGCGAACCCAAGGTGGCCAAGCAGCTGTGGGCCACCGCAGAGCGCTTCACGCCCCAGACCCGCGTCAACGCCTACACCCAGGCGATGATGGACATGGGCGCCACCCTCTGCACCCGCAGCAAGCCCAGCTGCCTGCTGTGCCCGCTGGAAAAACATTGCGAAGCCCACATGCTCGGCCTGGAGACGCGCTATCCGATCCCCAAGCCGCGCAAGACCATCCCGCAAAAGCGCACGCTGATGCCGATGCTGGCGAATGCCGAGGGCGCGATCCTGCTTTACCGTCGTCCTTCCACCGGGCTGTGGGGCGGCCTGTGGAGTTTGCCGGAGCTGGATGACCTGCAAGACCTGGAACATCTGGCCCACCAGCATGCGCTGGAACTGGGCAACCAACAGGCGCTGCCGGGGTTGATCCACACCTTCAGCCACTTCCAGCTCGCCATCGAACCCTGGCTGATCCAGGTCGAGGAAACCGCCCATCACGTGGCCGAGGCCGACTGGCTCTGGTATAACCTCGCCACCCCGCCGCGCCTGGGCCTTGCCGCCCCGGTAAAAAAACTGCTGAAACGCGCGGCCGACGTATTGAATGCAGGAGTGTCGTCATGACCCGCACCATCATGTGCCGCAAGTACAAAGAAGAATTGCCCGGCCTGGAACGCCCTCCGTATCCAGGCGCCAAGGGCCAGGACATTTTCGAACATGTCTCGGCCAAAGCCTGGGGCGACTGGTTGAAACACCAGACCCTGCTGATCAACGAAAAACGCCTGAACATGATGAACGCCGAAGATCGCAAATACCTGGCGGGCGAGATGGACAAGTTCTTTTCCGGCGAGGAATACGCCAAGGCCGACGGCTACGTGCCGCCTGCTCAATAATTGATCAAAAACCGGGGCCGGCACGTAAGCGACGGTAATAATTAAATATTTTTCGAAAACTTGCTTGACGACCCCCTGAAAAACCCGTTTAATGCGCCCCGTTGCCCAGATAGCTCAGTCGGTAGAGCAGGGGATTGAAAATCCCCGTGTCGGCGGTTCGATTCCGTCTCTGGGCACCACTATTCAGTTTCAAGTGGTGCAAACGTCATTTGAAACACACAAAAACCCGCCTAGTGCGGGTTTTTTGTTGTCTGTCGTTTATTGCGTTGTCCAGGGGCGGCCTACGCCACCCCGAAACGAACGACCTCTATTACTTCAACAAGAACACCATCAGCGGATTGTCGTTCAGCCGCCCTTCAAACCTTGGCGTCTGCTTCTCCAGAGGCGTTCCTTGCAGCAACGTGGTTTCCTTGCGCGACACAATTGCCCAGGCGGGTCGAGGCAAAGTTCCCAGTCGCTCAATTTCGCTGCCTTCGATAAAGATCGGCTGCTCATCATGGTCCAGGTTCATCATGTAGCGCACCGCCCAAGTGTCTCGGCCGAGATTGATAAACACCAGCGGTCCCGGTTGCGCGGCACGCAACGCCTCCACCTGGCCGACAAACTTCCGAGTATCGAACTGCATATCCTTGGAGGGCTCCACCACAGTGACCAACACCACCCACTGCGCCATCAACGCGATCAGGCTGAGCCACACCAACCGCCCTCCGCGATGCCAGGCGATCAGCGCCGCCACCTGCAGCACCACCAGCCCGCCAATCAGCAACGGCAGTGAAACAGCCGGCCAGTAACCGTGCTTCTGCCAGCCATGCCGACACACAAAGATCGCAACCACGCACAACGCCGGCAGCGCGACGACAAGCGCTTCGTAGCAGCGGCGCACGCCCGTGAGCCAGCCTTGCGCCTGGAGCAGCCCATAGGCCGCGACAGCCGCGAACATCGGCACCATGGGCAGGATGTAATAAGCGCGCTTGAAGTGCGGTATCGACAGCCCGAGCAAGAT
Organism: Pseudomonas sp. DR208; assembly: GCF_019823005.1. Classification (NCBI taxonomy): domain Bacteria; kingdom Pseudomonadati; phylum Pseudomonadota; class Gammaproteobacteria; order Pseudomonadales; family Pseudomonadaceae; genus Pseudomonas; species Pseudomonas sp. DR208. Next base: position 572,455 of record NZ_CP081944.1, on the reverse strand, counting down.
CATCAAGCCGCAGGCACCCAGCCGCGCAACCAGTTGCATGTCGCCCTCAAACCGCTCGGGCCAGCGATGACGCAGGGCAATCATCGTGGCCAGCGCCAATGGCACCACCGGGAAATAGCGGTACAGACTCAACTGGAAATAGAAGTAGAACGGCTCGCCAGTTTCATCCAGGCGTCCGCCGACCTGCATCTTGAACACCTCATCGGCAAACGCGTCTCCCCCACTGATGCGCGCCAGCTTCACCAGCAGCCACCAACAGGCTGCCAGCAGCACCACGCCGACGATGCCGTGAATCAGCACCTGTTTCACACGCTCGCCAGGCTTGGCCAGTGCCCAATACACACACACCACACCACAGACTTCGATCAACCCCAATGGCCCGCGTATCGCAAAACCCAGGACAAACAGCGGGAACACCGCAAGCCGCCTCCAGCGTCCGCCGCTGTGCAGCAGGTAGAAACTGCCTACACAGAGCAACGCCACCATCTGGTCCAGGCATACCGAGCGGGACTTTTCGAGCAGTTGGGTGGTGAGCAGCGTCAGCAGCACCGTGAGCAGTGCCCACGGCCGGCTCGCAGGCACCAGCAAGCGATAGACCACCGCGACTACGCCAGCAGAAGCCAGGGCGGTCGGCAGGATATTCGCCAGATGGTTGGGCGCACCGAACAGCCTGGCAAATACATAACTGAAGAAGGTCGCGGTGCCGGGATAATCCGCGTAGGGCAGGCCATAGGTGGTCGGGAAAAAGCTCACGCCATGGCGAAACATCTCTTGCAGGAACAGCGCCCATCGGCCATCAAACCCTTGGGGCTGTTGATCCCAGATGCCCAGGGTGAACAACAATAGAGCGAAGAGGAAAATCCCTGAGGATTCCAGGCGAAAACGGTTGCGGTGATCCATCGGTTGACCTGTCAGGTAAGGGGCGCCGACTTATGGTGCCGACCGCCCTGCTGAATAGCGCCTGAACAGACTGGAAGATTTGTGCGTCTACCGACCTGCGGGCCACACCCACTTCGGGATCAGCCGCACATAAATCAACTCCCCGACCAGTTCGACCAGGGTTTGCAGGATCACCGCCGTCGCCGCCAACCCGCGCACATCCTCGGGAAGGGCCAGCGCCAAGGGCAGCACCACCAACGAATTGCGCGTCGATGCGCTGAATGTTACCGCACGTGCCGTTGCGGCCGGGAGCGCAAACAGCCGCGACGCCAGCGCACCCATCAACGGCGCCAACAGCAGAAAGCCGATATACACCGGAATCACCGGCAACAGCAGGTTGATATCCCGCACCACGGAAGTGATTTGCGAACCGATCACCACAAACAACACCAGCGCCATCGCCGGCACGGGCAGCCACGCCCAGGCGCTGCTCCACGCGTTGACGACAGATGATCGCCGCGCCAGGGAAGTCGTGAGCACTGCCAGAATCATCGGCATCACAATCAACGACAGGAATGCTTCGACAAATGGTCCCACCTCCACCACGACCTCAGACTGCGGCCCCAGCATCAACCCCAAGTACAACGGCAACAGCGCCAACTGCAGCAGCAACAGCACCGGCGTCGCCGCCAGCATCAGCCGCGAATCGCCCTTGCCGATATGCGTAAACACCACCACGTAGTCGATGCAAGGCGTCAGCAACACCAGCAACGCCCCCACCAGCAACGCCGGGCGCCCGACCAGGCTTTGGGTCAGCGCCCACACCAGCAAGGGCACCAGGATGAAGTTGACCAGCAGCAATGCCGACAGGAAGCGCTTGTTACCCAAGCCTTGACGCAGGTCCAGAAACGGTATTTGCAGGAACATCGCGTACATCAGCACGGCGATGGCGGGGGTGACCAGTGCGCTGAGATCGTGGGCGAATGAAAGGGGAAGCAGACCGAAAACGACGGCCAGAAACACAGTGACGAGGTAGATCGGAATCTGGTTGTGTTCGAGGGCATCGCGGGTCATAAGATGGTCTAGTCGAATCGAAAGAGTGCAAGGTTATGCATCTACCGGCTCCAGGTCGAGCGACGCAAGCAGGCGATCCAATCCGTCATTTGATAAACCACCAAATGACAGCGCAAGTGCTGGCAAACTGAGCAATTGTTTCTAAAAAAACAAGAAACCGATCGAGGTCGAGAAACCAATGAATTTGAACGACGCCTCTTTACAATTGCCTCCAGCCCCGTCTGCACGCGATCACAGCGAACCCTTCAAGGAACCCGCCGCCGACGGCCATATCCTGGGCGGCTTCGCTTGGCGCCATATCAGGACCGACCCCGCACGCCCGGTGGTGATCATCAACGCCGCCACCTCCGTACGCTGCCGCCACTACGCTCGCTTCGCCGACTACCTGTTCGCCAACGGCTTCGATGTCCTCACCTACGACTACCGTGGCATCGGCGAATCCCGCAACGGCTCGCTGCGCCACTTCAAGGCCTCGTGGTCGGATTGGGGCGTGCTGGATTTCGAGGCGATGCTCACGCGTGCGCAACGGGAGTTCCCAGGGCAGCCGATTGACGTAGTCGGCCACAGCTTTGGCGGTTGCGCGGCAGGGCTCGCGGCGTCGGGTGCTGCTATTCGACGGATCGTCACGGTGGGCGCACAGTTCGCCTACTGGCGCGATTACGCACCGAGCGGACGCTGGCGCATGTTTGCCAAATGGCATGTGGTAATGCCGCTGCTGACGGCACTGTGCGGATACTTCCCCGGCAAGCGCCTGGGCTGGCTGGAAGATACGCCAGCCGGCGTAGTGCGCGACTGGAGCATGCCGACGCCCCGATATGAAACACGCCCCAGCGGTCGAGCGCTGGGCAACCTGCCCTTCAGCCGCGTGAAGGCGCAGATACTGGCGATCAGCATCACGGATGACCCCTTCGGCACCGTGGCGGCCATCGAGCGGTTGCTGGGTTATTTTGACGGCAGCGAGCGTACGCACCTGCGCATAACGCCGGAAGATATCGGCGAAAACCAGGTCGGGCACTTCGCCTTTTTCCGCAGCGAATATCAGGACCGTTTATGGCCGATTGCATTGGCGTGGCTTCAAAACGGTCAATTGGCCGCAGATACCCTTGGGATTTCCCCCAACCTGCGCTTCAATACTCCCCCCGATCCAGAACCCTAGGACGCCAACCCCATGGCCTCGCCGAACAAGCAGCAAAAACGCGCCCACCGGGCCAAGGCCAAGGCCAAGCAGAACCGCACCCAGCGCGCCGTCGCGACCAAACCGGATGCGTTTGCCGGCGATGACAGCCGCATTGACTTGGAGTCGGTGGATTTGACGGAGATGTTTGTCGAGATGCGCACTGCAGGCGAAACCAGCCAGCAGGCGTTGTGCACGGCATTCCTGGCGCACCCGTTGTTGGCGCTGGTGCTGGAGCAGGAAGGTGAAGAGCAGGCCACCGATTTCATCCTGGCGGCGCTGATCGAGTATCGACAGTGGGCGACGGATACCGATGATGAGGCGGCTGCATTGGCGTGGATCGAGTCGCCGCAGTTCCAGGCCGATTACGTCGCGGCGTCTCAGGCGCTGATCACCCCGGAAGCCTGACGCAAAAACAAAGTGGGAGGGGCTTGCCCCTCCCACATTGGGTCAGTTAAGTACCGCAGCCCCCACTCGCTGCGCCTTGCGGCGACTCGCCACCAGCAGGCCCGCCGCCACTACCAGCAAGCTCAGCACACCGGTCGCAATGATCTCGACCCGATGCGCTTCCTGGAACAGCATGATGGTCAACGTCCCCACGATGAACACCATCACCGCGTAGGTCAGGCCAGGGAACAGCCACATCTTGAAGACAATCTTCTCGCCCGCCGCCGTGCGCTTCTGGCGCATGCGCAGTTGCGATACTGCGATCACCAGGTACACCAGCAGCGCGATGGCGCCGGAGCTGGCCAGCAGGAACTCGAACACCGCCGCCGGGGCCACGTAGTTGGCGAAGACCGCCAGGAACGCCGCACCGGTGGACAACAACACCGCCCAGTAGGGCGTGCCGCTCTTGTTGGTACGCTTGGCCACGGCCGGTGCATCACCGCGACGGCCCAGGGAGAACAGCATGCGCGAAGCGGTATACAGCGCCGAGTTCAAGCAACTGGTCACGGCCACCAGTACCACCAGGTCGACGATCAGCTTGGCATTCGGGATACCCATGCGTTCCAGCACGGTCTGGTAGGAACCCACGGCCGCGAGGGTCGGATCGTTCCAAGGCACCAGGGACACCACGATGAAGATCGACAGCAGGTAGAACAAACCAATCCGCCAGATCACCGAGTTGGTGGCCTTGGTGATTTGCTGGCCTGGGTTCTTCGATTCAGCGGCGGCGATGGTGACGATCTCGGTCCCCATGAACGAGAACATGGTGGTCAGGATCGCAGCCAGTACGGCGCCCATGCCGTTTGGCATAAAGCCCTGGGTATCGAACAGATGGGAAACACCGCTGACCTGGCTGGTCGGCAGGAAACCGAAAATCGCGGCCAGGCCAAGGATCACAAAGCCTACGATCGCCACGACCTTGATCAACGCGAACCAGAACTCGAACTCGCCGTAGTTCTTCACGCTGAACAGGTTGGTCGCCGTCAGCAGCAGGGTGATGATCAGGGTAAAGGCCCAGATAGCCACATCCGGGAACCAGGCATGCAGGATGGTCGCGGCGGCGTTGGCTTCCAACGGAATCACCAAGACCCAGAACCACCAGTACAACCAGCCGATGGTGAAGCCGGCCCAATGGCCAATCGCACGGTCGGCATAAGTGGAGAACGAACCGGTGTCCGGCGACGCCACGGCCATTTCGGCCAGCATGCGCATCACCAATACCACCAGCGTGCCCGCTGCGGCATACGCCAGCAGTACGGCCGGGCCGGCGGCAGCAATCGCGTGGCCGGAGCCTACAAACAGACCGGCACCGATGACGCCGGCAATCGACAGCATGGTGACGTGACGCGGTTTGAGCCCCTGTTCGAGGTCATTGGAGCTTTGCGTACTACTCATTGACACACCTTTGCGAGGAATTGCGAAAACGGTCCACCCGGCCCGGGATCTTTCTCGTGAAAAGAAACCAACAGGGCGTTCTTTATTTTTTACGCAAGATTTGCGCCAAAATGTTACAGAGCCACGATTGACGCGGGCTGTAGGACGATTCAACAACCACCGCAAGTCATTGAGAACAATGGCATTCCGCTATAGCGTTACCGTGCGACTCACATTCAAGACGAATAAACGCACCATAAACACACACAAAAAGTACGTGACGCTCCATAAAAGGGCTGATAAGCACCGTTTGCCCGGTTAACCCTTCCAACACCCGGCCAAAGCTGGCACCATCGCGCCCTTTTTTACGCAAAGCCTGCGGTTTTCCGGGTTCAAACGGTTGTTCGGTTGTTGATGGCGCGACACGCTGCTGTGCCGATGCGACACCCCGCCGCACACCATCGGTTTACCGTCGGCCGCGCTGTTGGCTGCCATCAGGACGCTATGCTAGCTTGGCGCCTCGCCAGGAAGGCGGCCCAACAGCAGGATTGCAACGAACACAATGAGGACCCCACATGGCCGAGGCCACGCCCGCGCTTGAAATCCGCAACTTGCATAAACGCTATGGTGAGCTGGAGGTACTCAAAGGTATCTCGCTGACCGCTCGCGACGGCGATGTGATCTCGATCCTGGGTTCCTCCGGTTCCGGCAAGTCCACCTTCCTGCGCTGCATCAACCTGCTGGAAAACCCGCACCAGGGCCAGATCCTGGTGGCCGGCGAAGAACTCAAGCTCAAGGCCGCGAAAAACGGCGAACTGATGGCCGCCGACGGCAAGCAGATCAACCGCCTGCGCAGCGAAATCGGTTTTGTGTTTCAAAACTTTAACCTGTGGCCGCACATGAGCATCCTCGACAACATCATCGAGGCCCCGCGCCGCGTGCTCGGCCAAAGCAAGGCCGAAGCCATCGAAGTCGCCGAAGCGCTGCTGGACAAGGTCGGCATTGCCGACAAGCGCCACGCCTACCCCGCGCAATTGTCCGGCGGCCAGCAACAACGGGCCGCCATCGCGCGCACCCTGGCGATGCAGCCCAAGGTCATCCTGTTCGACGAGCCCACTTCCGCGCTTGACCCGGAAATGGTTCAGGAAGTACTTAATGTGATCCGCGCGCTGGCCGAAGAAGGCCGCACCATGCTGCTGGTCACCCATGAAATGGGCTTCGCCCGTCAGGTGTCCAGTGAAGTGGTGTTCCTCCACCAGGGCCTGGTCGAAGAGCAAGGATCGCCACAGCAGGTGTTTGAAAACCCGCTTTCGGCGCGCTGCAAACAATTCATGTCCAGCAACCGCTAACGGAGCAACATGCATGCAGAACTATAAAAAATTCCTTCTGGCCGCGGCCGTCTCGATGGCGTTCAGCGCCACGGCCATGGCAGAAACCTTGAAAATGGGGATTGAAGCGGCCTACCCGCCGTTCAACAACAAAGACGCGAGCGGCAACGTGGTCGGCTTCGACAAAGACATCGGCGACGCCCTTTGCGCCAAGATGAAAGTCGAGAAGTGCGAAGTGTATGTGTCCGACTGGGACGGCATCATCCCGGCCCTGAACGCCAAGAAGTTCGACTTCCTGGTGTCCTCGCTGTCGATCACCGACGAGCGCAAGCAGGCCGTCGACTTCACCGACCCGTACTACTCCAACAAGCTGCAATTCATCGCGCCTAAAGCCACCGCCGACTTCAAGACTGACGCGGCGTACCTGAAAGGCAAGGTCATCGGTGCACAACGCGCGACGCTGGCCGGTACCTACCTGGAAGACAAGCTGCCTGAAACCGAAGCCAAGCTGTACGACACCCAGGAAAACGCCTACCTCGACCTGACCTCCGGTCGCCTGGATGGCATCCTCGCCGACAAGTACGTGCAGTACGAATGGCTCAAGAGCAAAGACGGTTCGGCCTACGAGTTCAAGGGCGACCCGGTTGTAGAAAGCGACAAGATCGGTATCGCCGTACGCAAGGGCGACCCACTGCGCGAGCGCCTGAACAAAGCCCTGGCAGAGATCAAGGCAGACGGCACCTACAAGAAGATCAACGACAAGTACTTCCCTTTCAGCATCGAATGATCTGAACGGTATGCCCGACGCGCTCACCTGAGCGCGTCGGCTTTTTGCAATGCCTGCCGCGATATGAAAACACCATGAATTTCGATCTCTACGGATTCGGCCCGGCGCTTGCCGCCGGCGCGCTGATGACCGTCAAACTGGCGCTCACGGCCCTGTGCCTGGGGTTGGTGCTCGGCCTTGCCGGGGCCTTGGCCAAGACTTCGCCGTACAAGCCGCTGCAATGGGTGGGCGGTGCGTATTCGACCATCGTGCGTGGCATTCCCGAATTGCTGTGGGTGCTGCTGATTTACTTCGGCACGGTCAACCTGATGCGTGCCCTCGGTGAGTTCTTCGGCAACCCCGACCTTTCCCTGAGTGCCTTCGCCGCCGGGGTCATTGCCCTGGGCCTGTGCTTTGGCGCCTACGCGACCGAAGTGTTCCGTGGCGCGATCCTCGCCATTCCCAAGGGCCACCGTGAAGCGGGTGTAGCCTTGGGGCTGTCGAAGTTCCGGATCTTCACCCGGCTGATCATGCCGCAGATGTGGCGCATCGCCCTGCCGGGCCTGGGCAACCTGTTCATGATCCTGATGAAGGACACCGCCCTCGTATCGGTGATCGGCCTGGAAGAAATCATGCGCCATGCGCAGATCGGCGTGACTGTCACCAAGCAGCCCTTCACCTTCTTCATGGTCGCCGCCTTCATGTACCTGGGCCTCACCGTGCTGGCCATGACCGGCATGCACTTCCTGGAAAAACGCGCCGCCTGCGGCTTTGCAAGGAGCACCCAATGAGCGGCGACTACAGCTGGCTGGCGCATTTCGACCTGGGCCTGAACTGGGCCGTGATCATCAAGTGGCTGCCCAAGTTGGCCCAGGGCGCCATCATGACCCTGGAGCTGGTGGCCATTGCGGTGATCGCCGGCCTGTTGCTGGCGATCCCGCTGGGCATCGCCCGTTCCTCGCGCCGCTGGTACGTCAGCGCCCTGCCCTACGCCTATATTTTCTTCTTTCGTGGCACGCCGCTCCTGGTGCAGTTGTTCCTGGTGTACTACGGCCTGGCGCAGTTCGATTCAGTGCGCGCGAGCTTCATGTGGCCCTACCTGCGCGATCCGTTCTGGTGCGCCACCGCCACCATGACCCTGCACACCGCCGCCTATATCGCCGAGATCCTGCGCGGCGCCATCCAGGCCATCCCGCCCGGCGAGATCGAAGCGGCGCGAGCCCTGGGCATGTCCAGGCCGAAGACGCTGTTCTACATCATCCTGCCGCGCGCCTCGCGCATCGGCCTGCCGGCGTACAGCAACGAAGTGATCCTGATGCTCAAGGCCAGCGCCCTGGCCAGTACCGTTACCCTGCTGGAATTGACCGGCATGGCACGGACCATCATTGCCCGTACCTACTTGCCGGTAGAGATTTTCTTCGCTGCGGGCCTGTTCTACCTGTTGATGGCCTACGTGCTGGTACGCGCCTTCAAACTGCTGGAACGCTGGCTGCGCGTCGATGCCTGCCAAGGACGTTGAGGCACGCTTCCAGGCGCTGGATGCGTTCCTGATCGAGCACCAAGGGCTGTGGAAACCACGGCCCTTTACTCATCTGCACTTGCCCTGGGAAACCCAGCACCCCGAACTCGCCCAGTGGCTGCGGCAACGCTCGCTGGACGATGCCGAAACCTGTCACAACCACCCCCATGACCTGCCGGCACCGGCGCCTTTTGCGCAGCTCGCCGCGCACGCTCGCGCGCTCAGTGCTGTGGATAAGTTACCGACGCAGCCCCTGGCTCCCGCCCGCCATCGCCTGAATGTCGATGTTCCAGGTCGCAAGTGGGAACAGATTGAAGCCTTCGGCAGTACGCTGCAGTTTGCGCAAGCCCCCACCCACTGGCTGGACTGGTGTTCAGGCAAGGGCCACCTGGGTCGCCGGCTGTTGCAAGCCGATCAGGCCCTGACCTGCCTGGAATACGACCCGGCACTGATCGCGGCAGGCCAGGCCTTGAGCGATCACCATGGCCTGCCCGCCACTCATCGTTTGCAAGACGTGATGGCCGATGTGGCGATCCACGCCGAACACACCCCCGTCGCCCTGCACGCCTGTGGCGACCTGCATGTGCGCCTGCTGCAACTGGCCAGCGCGGTCGGCTGCAAGCAGCTGGCGCTGGCGCCATGCTGCTACAACCGCATCACTGCCGACACCTACCAGCCACTGTCCAACGCAGGCCGTGCTTCAACCCTGCAACTGTCCATCGATGACCTCGGCCTGCCGCTGAGCGAAACCGTCACCGCTGGCAAACGCGTGCGCTTGCAACGCGATACGTCCATGGCACGGCGCCTGGGTTTCGACCAACTGCAACGCGAACTGCGCGGCCTCGACGAATACCTGCCCACACCGTCCCTGCCTGCCCGTTGGCTGGACAAGTCCTTCGCCGATTACTGCCGGGAGCTGGCGAACCTCAAAGGGTTATCCACAGGTGAACAGGATTGGGCGGCACTGGAGGCCCACGGCTGGCGCCGCCTGGCTGAGGTGAGAAACCTGGAATTGGTGCGTGGTCTGTTTCGGCGCCCGCTTGAGGTTTGGCTGGTGCTGGATCGGGCGTTGTTTCTCGGTGAGAACGGCTACAAGGTCGACGTAGGCACCTTCTGCGATCCTGCACTGACGCCGCGCAACTTGATGGTGCTTGCCGAGCGCGATTAGAGGGCAAAATTGTCGCAGCGCAGCCTGTGGATAACTCTGTTGATGGATTCTTTACGGAGCCTGTAGGCATCTGCGCTACAGGCCAAAAGCCGTACTGGTCATTTTTTGTTCACAAAATAAAATGCACGCAAAACAGGCAGTTGCAGCGTGATGAGAAACGCTCCACAAAATGGCTGTTGGGTGACAGGTGCATCCAACCGATTGTGCATAAGCATCTGGGGTCAGGCGTATAACCAGCGCTTTATGCTCGGGTGTTTGGCGCCTTCAACAGTTGGCAAAGATCGTTGATATCGTCACCCGCCAGGCCCTTCTCTGCGCTTTCCACCGGGTCGTCACCAAAAGCCAGCGCTTCATGGATCCGCATGTCGCGATGCACTTGCAGCGCCTCTTTCCCCAGCCTCTGGGTAAAGGCCTCGATCATGTCCAGGCAGAAAGCATTCCTTTCATCCACTTGGTTGATAACCACGTGCACGCGAGGCGCGTGTTCACTTTCAAGGTGCGGGGCAAGCAGTGCATCCAGATGGTCGAGGGTGCCCAGGCATGCAGCGTCTGCCTGCACAATGACCAGCACGACATCGGCGACACTCAGCGCTTGATGGAAGTAGATGTTGTTACCGGCAGGTGTGTCGATGATCACTGTCTGTCGCGCACTCAAGTCGAGGGCTGCCAGGTGTTGAGCCAGCCAGCGCGGCTCCTGCTTGAGCCAGCGCTCCAGGCTTTCCTGCTGTGGGATGTCGATTTCACCAAAGGGGATTACCTGGCAGCCGGCGAAGCTGAGCTGTTGAAGCGGGTTCCATGGCCCATGTTCCAGGCTGGTACGCCCGATGCCCGGCAACGCCGGACTCACGCCGAAGTGAAGATGCAAGGCGTTCTGCGGGTCCAGGTCCAGGGCCACGACGGACTCGCCCTGACGCTGCAGACCACTGCTCAAGGCAGTGGCCAGGGTACTGCGGCCGACGCCGCCATTGATCGACACCAGCGCCACCACTTTTGGCTTGAGGGGCACGGTGTCTGCGTCCTGGCTGACGGCACCATCATCCGCGCGGGGAATACTGCCGAAGAAATGCATCCGCGCCTCCCTGCCGCGCTCATCCTGGCAGATGTCCTTGCCGAGCAAGGCTAAAAGACCATTGGTAATGCTCATAGCTGACCCCTCATCACGGCGAAGCCCAAAGACGTGAAAAGGTCAGCTGATACGACTGCTTACCGCAGGTCTTTTTGTGGTCGCCCTAGTGCAAGCCAGTCTGCTTCAGGCACGCAAAAGTGTCATTATTTTGATGAGGAAGCTGTCTATTTTTTAGACAAACGGCAAATAGTCAAATTACTGACCAACCGTGATCGCATCGTAGGGCGTTTGCAGGTCCCGCTCCGGAATCTCCCAAATCAATAACTTGGGCGGTGTTTGCTTGAAGGCCGGGCTTTCGAAATAGGCCTTGGCCGCCCCCGAGAACTCGCCCCCGTCCTTGCTGAAATTGCCGACCGGCGCATTCAGGGCTTTTTGCAGGAAGCCGACGAAGTTGGAGTTGCGCGAAAACGAGGTGCCGATCAGCGCCACATTGGGCAGGCCAGCGTCGCCAAACAGGTCGTCGGCATTGCTGGTCGCGCCGCCGGTTTCATGGGCGCTGCTGGCCGCGACCCACTCCCCCGGCGGCTGCAACGTGGGCGGCAACCAATCCAGACCGGCCAGGCGCACCAGGTCTCCCGGGCGTACGGCGAGCGGCGCCTGGGTGATATCGAACGTCTGCTCCGGCGTGGCCTTGATGCCCCGCTGCTGGATGCGCTGCGCGAGCGCCTGTGCGCCGGCGTTGGAACCGATTTCGCTCCAGTGGGTATCGGTACGCAGGTAGGCTTCGGCGCCCAGGGGTTTCAAAGTGTCAGTCAGGTCCAGCGCGGAAACGCCGGCAGCTTGCAGCCGTTTGGTCCAGTCCTGAATGCGGCCGTCGAGCACCGCCGGGCGGTACAGGCCACAGCGTTCGGCAGCGGCGATGCGGCTCTTGTCCGGCACCACCACCACTTGCAGGTCGATGCCTTTTTGACCCAGTTGTTTTTGCAGGTCGATCACCGCCTGGGCCTTGGTCTGGGCATTGGCCTCGGCATGCCGGTTGATGCGCAGTTCATCACTGATAAACAGCCAGCCCGGGCAACCTCGCCGTACCCGCGGCCCGGTGTCACCGAACGCCAGCCAGCTGCCGCCGCGCTCCAGGTTGGCGGCCTGGATTGCCATCGGTGCCTTGGCCAGTTCCTTGGCAAAACGGTGGGTCAGGTCGCCGTGCAGCAGCATGTCGCTGTCGACCTTGGCCGGCACATAGCTGATCGGTCCCTTCACCATCAGCCAGGCGCATGACAACAGCCCCGCCGCCAGGAAGGGCACCAGCACCCAGGCCGCCAGGGGGCTGGTGCGAACGGCCAGTTCACTCGGAGGCGTCGGCGCGGTAGGAGCAGGCATGATCGGGCGTCCTTAGAACTGAAAGTACAGAAACGGTACGGCGTCACGGCTGGCGATCAGCGCGAACGACAACACAAACCCGGCCACCGGCCACAGCGAAGCCGCCAGCACAAACCACGGTTGGGTGCCGAAGCGCTGTTCACAACGCACCTGCCAGATTGGCGCGATGATGCAGACCAGGCCCAACAGCGCGGCCATGCCATGGGCCGGGCGCATGGCCACGGCCATCGCGTCACCCAAGGCCATGCCATGCAGGCCGAACTGGCCGGCGTACATGGTCAGTGCCGAGTGGAAGTCCGGCGCACGGAACAAGGTCCAGGCCAGGCACACAAACAGCAAGGTCAGGACGTGCGACAACACCGGCGGAATGCTCGGCATGCTCGATCGCGACCAGGCGCGGTCGACACACAGCGCCACGCCATGGGCCGAACCCCACAACAGGTAGTTCCAGCTGTCGCCGCCGTGCCACAACCCGGCAATCGCCATGGTCAGGAACAGGTTGCGATAGGTGCGCCACACGCCGTCGCGGTTCCCGCCCAGGGCGATGTACAGGTAGTCGCGCAACCAGCTGGACAACGACAAGTGCCAGCGCCGCCAGAAATCCTGGATGCTGCTGGCCAGGTACGGCCGATTGAAGTTTTCCGGGAAGTGGAAGCCCAGCATCAGGCCCAGGCCGATGGCCATGGCGCTGTAGCCGGCGAAGTCGAAGAACAGTTGCAGCGAATACGCCAGGCAACCGATCCAGGCGTCCACCAGGCTCGGGTGTTCCAGGTGGAAGGCGATGTCCACCAGCGGCGACAGGGTGTCGGCCACCAGCACTTTCATGCCCATGCCGATCATGAAGCGCCGCGCGCCCAGGGAGAAATTCGCCCAGTTGAAATACCGCTGGTTCAGCTCGCGGCGAACCCAGTCGTAACGGATAATCGGGCCGGCAATCGAGTGCCCGAACATCGAGATATAGGTGGCGTAGTTGATGAAGCTGCGCTCCACCGGCACCGTATGACGGTGCACATCCACCAGGTAGGAAATCGCCTGCAACACGATGAACGACAAGCCGGCCGGCAAGGCCACACGCTGCCAGTCCAGCGGCATCGCGCCGTACCAGGTGATCACCTCGCTCACCGTGCCGGCGACGATGTTGGCGTACTTGTACCAACACAGCACCGCCGTGTTGAATACGATCAATGCGATCAACAGGCGCACCCGGCCTTTGCCGTCCTCACGGGAGCGGTCCACCAGCAAGCCGCCGACCCATGCCACCACGGTCAACACCATGTGCAGGAACAGGAACAACGGGCTCAACCAGCCGTAGAACAGCCAGCTGCCGATCAGCAGGATGACGTTGCGCCAGCTCGGACGAGCCAGCGCGTAGATCAACAGGAAGGCCGGCAGGAACAACGTGAGGAATTCGAGTGAGGCAAAGACCATGGTGGTGTCGGGCCCGATCAGTTAGCGAGTGCGTCAGAGGCGAACAGCAACTTCGAGCCTTTATCTGAAGGAACGGCCAATACGCTGTAGCGCTCGCCCGCCTTGAGCGTGAACGTCAGCGGCTGACCGACCGGCGCGCCGGCGCATTTGAGCTGCACCGACAGTTCCACCGGGTTGATCATGCGCCGCTGCACCGCACCTTCAGCGACCTTCTTGAACAACTCGGCCTTTTGCGCCACGGCTTCCAGGCTGGCGTCGGCGCAGCTGGCGTCGGCGTTGATGAAGGCCAGGGAGGCCTTGAGCGCATTGAAGTCGTCCGGCACTTCGCGCACCACCAGCTGGCGCGTAGCGCCCTTGGCGTCGACCAATGCGACCACTGTGGCGAACTCACCCGGCGCGACGTTCACCGAGAAATCCGCGTTTTTGCCGCCGCTGCTCAAGACGCCCTTGATCGGCTTGTCGCCGCCGACCACCGGCAGGAACGCCGACACGGCTGTGTCGCCGCTCAGGACCAAGCTGGCCTTGGAACCGTCCGCCACCAGCTTCAATTCGCCCGGGCTGCCGTTGGCAAAACGCAGGAACGCTGCGTCTTGCTCCGGGCCGGTCGGATACAGCGGGATGTCGGCACTGTAGGCGCTGACGCTGGCAAGCAAGGTCGCCAGGCCCAGGGTCATTCGCTTCATTATTTGCTTCCTTTACCGTAGGCCGATGGCGGCAGGTTACCCAAGGCTGTCCCGATCGCCTTGGCCCACTTCTGGTAGCCGTCGATGGTGAAGTGCTGGCCGTCGGTGGTGATCCACTCGCCCGGCTTGGAGAAGGTCAGCGAGTCGATGTAAGTGCACGGCGCCACGTTGCTGGCCAGGAACGACGACATCAGCTTGGTGCGGGTGTCGTCCTTCTTGTACTGCGAACCGACCTTGCCCCATGGCGGGCCGACCCACACGCACTTGGTGCCGGTGGCGGCGATTTCCTTGGTCAGCGAGGTCACGCTTTTCCAGGCCCAGGCTTTGGGGAACACCGGGTTGGTGTAGGAGCCCATGGTGTCGCCGATGATCAACACAACCACGTCGGGCTTGTCCTTGGCGATCAGGTCTTTGATCGGCGTGGTGCTCATGGCGTTCTTGCCATAGATCACAGCCTTGCCGGTGGGCATGCGCTCGCCGCCGCACTCGACTTTTTTCGGCACCACCCAATCCGCCGCGCCGGCACCGCACGCACCGATGGAGTGAACCACCGCGCCTTGCTGGGTGAGGTTGTCTTGCAGCGGGTTGAGCAACGAATCGGGAAAGCTCATATGACTTTCGCCCAATACCAGCATGGTCAGGCCGGCAATCGCAGAAACAGGCATGAATGACTCCGATTTAATCAGTTGGAATAAGGGGAACGGTAAGGGCTGACCGGCAAGGGCATCGGCCCGCTCAGGTCTTCGAACAAGTAGCGCAGGTAAGCATTACCGGCGTACTGGCGGTAGTCCTGGGCGTTGTCGACACCGATCTCGCCACCCAGGTAGAAGCGCGAGCTGAGGCGATATTCGGCGGCGGCATTGAAGCTGTAGCCGATACCGGTTTTATCCGAGCTTTTGTACTCCTGGGTACCCAGGTCTTTGCGGCCCGGGAAAAAGTCCGCGCTATCTTGGCCGATATACTGCACACCCACCGAACTTTTTACCTGGTAGCTGAAGCGATCAAAGCTCTGCGCCCACCGGATCGGCACGCCCAGTGAGAAGAAACGCTGCGGGCTGAAGTAGCCGCCGTTGCCATAGGTGTAGAAGTCCTGGTTCTCCTTGAAGCTCAGCGCCGAGGCACTGACACCCAGGGTCAGCGTGTCCTGCGGGTTATTGCGCAGGTACCAGTAGATGCCGCTGCCCAGCTCCATGCGGGTGTTGTCGTCAACGTGGTTACCCATCAGTTGGTGCAGGGAGCCGTAACCGTAGACGCCCAGCTTCTGGTTGTCGTAGCTCAACTCACCCCGCCCGCCGTTGGCGGTCACACCGCCCCATTTATAGCCATCACCGTCTTTGGAACCGGCGAAAGACGTGACGCTGTCGGTGACCGGGCGCCGCGAGATATTCGCGCCATAACGGAAATTCGAATTGGCCTCAAACGGACGCGACACGCTCACCCCACCGACGATGGTGTTGTAGAGGAAGCCCAGTGGGCTGACGCCGACGTCGGCCTTGAGGCCTTCATCCGGGTTCTCGAAAGCCACGGCCAAGCCCACACCGGTCGCGTTCTGGGTGCGGGGTGAGGTGGCTTTGCCGCCGCCAAAGCGTGATGCAGCGTCATCGCTGACACTGCCGGCACTCAAATGCACCGGCGTCACTCGCAGCGCCACAGTGTTATCGCCGACCGGCATGCGCGCTTCAAACGGCGCTTCGATATCGGTGAGTTTGCTCAAGCCTTTTTCGCCGTTGTTGCTGCGCGCGCTCAAGCCTTGCACCACATAACCGGTACGGTCGCGCAGGATGGTGTCCAGCGCACGACGCGCCGGGCTCAGCTCGGGGCTGTCGATGGAGGCGATTTTCGACGGCGGAACAAACGGATCGCTCAGGTCGTTGGACGTTGCACTCGCAAATGCGTTGGAGGTCACGCTGTTGGTCGGCGCATCGATCGGTGGTGGCACCGCACCGGCGATGGTCAGGTCGGTGACCTGGCGACGCTGGCCGGGCAAGCCCACGAACGGGTTCGACGACTTGGCTTCGGTGCCGGCCTGGGCCACCTGGGTCCTGGCCTTCATCGCGTTCTCGATCACCAGGGCCTTGCGCAGCAGTTCAGCGGCTTCGCTGTTTTTGCCCAGGCCTTGGTAGACACCAGCCGCCGAGGTGAGGATCTCCGGGTTACCCGGCTCCAGCGCCAACGCCTTGTCAGTGGCGCGTTGTGCCAGGTCACGGTCGCGACCTTTCAGGGCGATGTTCGCCAGGCCCAGTTGCAGCCGTGCATTGTCGGGGTTCTGCTGGATCAACGGCGCATACAGCTCCATGGCCTTTTTGCCGTTGCCGCTGTCGGCATACATGCGCGCCAGGGCGCCGACACCCAAGGCATCGTTCGGGCGCTGGGCCAGGGCCGGTGACAGCATGTCGTAGGCGGCCACCAGGTCGTTTTTCTCACGCAGGGCGTCGGCCTGCTTGACCCGGTACAGGTAGATCAAATCATCGTAGCGCTGGCGCCCGGTCTCGGTCAGCGGCTGGCCTTGCACTTCGCGCAGGATCTCACCCGCCGCGCTGTATTTGTTGGCCTTGAGCAGCACGTTGGCGTACAGCAGCTTCTGGTCGACCGTCGGGTTGGGATTGTTCTCCACCACCTTCTGCATCATGTCCAGGCCGTACTGCGCAGCGCCCACTTCCACATAGGCGGCGGCCAGCACGGCCACGCGCTCGGGTTTCTTGCGGGTCAGCGGTTCGGAACGCCCCAGCAACGCCAGGGCTTCCGGGCGCTGGCCACGGCGGGCGGTCTCGATGGCGATGTCGGTCTGCTGGTGCAGCGCGATATCGGTCGCCAGTTCGTTCATGTCGGCGGTGCGCTGCGCCGTGGGGATGCGTCCCAAGGTCGCTTCGGCCTGCTTCCATTCGCTCAATTCCGCCGACAGCAGGGTGCTGGTGTACAGCGCGTCCGGCTGGTTGGGTTGGGTCTTGAGCAAACCGTCAATCAAGGCACGGGCGGCGCGGATCTGGCCGTCACGCAGGTACATGCGTGCCAGGGCAAAGCGCGTCCAGGGGTTTTCCGGGTCAGCGTCGAGCGCCTGGCGGTAAGCGGCTTGCGCACCTTTCAAATCGCCACGTTGCTCGGCCAGCTTGCCGACCTGAGTCGCCCGCAGCGCATTGATTTTCACGCTCGGCGCGAACTTGGCGCGCTGGGCCGGCGACACCGAGTCGATCAGCTTCAAGGCCTCATCCGGCTGGCCCGACTGGGACAACACGTTGATCAATCCGCTCAAGGCATCCGGGTCGCCAGGGTGACGGGCCAGCACCTTGCGGTAGCCGGCTTCGGCTTCCTCGAACTGATTGTCCTGGGCCTGGAAGCCCGCCAATGCGACAGCCGCGCCGGGCTGGCCCGGGTTCAGGCGCTCGGCCTGAGCCACCAGGTCGCGGGCCTGGGCGCTGCGACCGGCGCGCTGAGCGTCACGGCTCTGGCTGATCAGGTTCCAGTAGCGCACATCGTTCAAGGCCGACTGCCAGGCCGCACCACCGGGCAAGCGCGTGGCTTGAACCAGGTAGTTTTCCGCTTCGCCGTAGCGTTCCTGCTGCTGACGCAACACGCCCATGCCGCCGAGGGCATCGACGTCGTTGGATTTTTGCGCAAGGCGCGCTGCCAGCAGGGGCTCGGCGGTTTTCAGGTCGCCATCGTCCAGGGCCTTGAAGGCCTTGGTCATCTGCGGATCACGCTGCCAGGCACCACCGCCTTTGCCTTGGGCGATGCCTTTTTCCATGATGGCGCGGATCTCGGTGTCATCCGGGTGCGCGGTCAGGAATTGCTGGAACAACGCCACCTGGTCCGGCTTCGGCGGGCCGAGCCAAATCAGCGCAAAGCGCCAGGTTTCATCGGCGTTGCCGCCCACGTCGTTGTTCGGTGCCAGCTTGGCCAGCGCCCGGATGCCGTCCGGCCGCGTGGCGGGGTTACGCGCCAGGTGCTTGGCCAGGAACAGCGCAACGATCGGGTCGTTCGGCCGCTCACGGGACAAACGCTGCAAGCCGGCGATGGCTTCGTTGGTGCCCTTGGCGGTGAAACCCAGGGTGTTGTAGTACTCACGGGCGATCAGGCCTTGGGGCTGGCGACCCTGGAAAATCTGGCGGTACAGGGCCACGGCCTTTTCGCGCTCGTCCTCGGGTTCACCCAACTCGCGGGCCTGCTCCAGCAACCTGGCGTTGTCCGGCACCGCCACGGTGATGTCCTGCTCCAGTTGCAACGCCTGGCGCGGCACCGGGCTCAGCGCCTGCAAGCGGGCCAGGTACTTCCGGGCTTCGGCCGGGCGGTTCTGCTGCACCTGGATCAAACCGATGCCGTACAACGCGTCCGGTTGCTCCGGGGCCAGGTTCAAGAGTTTCTGCCAGGTTTCCAGGGCGCGCTCGGGGTTCTTTTTCGACTGCCAGTAGTAGCCCTGCTCGATCAGCAAGGACTGTGGGTCGCTGGTTTCAGCGAGGCTGGCAGTGGAAGCCAGGGCAGCGAGAATCGCAATGGCTAGCGTGTGACGGCGCATGCTGCCTCCCAGGAAAGTTTGACCGTACCGTCTTGTTCAAACCGGTACTTCTGATCGGCGAAGCCCTGGCCGAACAGGCTGAGCATGTAGTCGTAGTAGATCGGCTGCGCACTGTCGGGTGCCGAGGGCGCCAGGGCTTTATTGAGCGCGTCGTCGACCTTGGCTTTTTGCAATTGCGCCAGGGCGGTTTCGCCGCGGGCCTGGAAGAAGGCCAAGGTAGCGGCCGAGAAGCCCATCGGCGTATAGCCGTTGTTTTTCTCGGCTTCGCCGGTCAGTACGTGGATTTTTTCCGGCGGGAAGCCGGTGACCGACGCCGCCGTCGCACGGGAAATACCCCCCAGCGACTTGAGCATCGCCGCTGCCAAAGGATCGCCCTTGGCGGTCATGCCGGCCCACATATACGTGCGGATTGCATCGTAGCTGCCCAGGTCATCGGAGAACGGATCGACCACGAACACCCCGGTGTTGGCGCTGGTGGCGCGGTACCCGACCCAGTTGGCCGCAAGGCCATGGGGGTTGCTGGCGCTGTCGGCAAGCATCCGCGCATTGCTTTCGGCGACTTCGTTCCAGCCGCCGTTCGGCCGTTCTTTCTGGAAGCGACGCAGTTGCGCAAGCACCTGGTAGCTCGGGTTGAAACGCCACAAGCCACCCGGATGCACATAGCCGACAGGCCCCGGCAACAGCATCTTGCCCAGGCCCGGCACACGCACGATCAGGTTGCGTTCGACGTTGGCCAACAACAGCTGTGCGTCGGCGCGGTACTGCGGTGCATTCCACACGCGGGCCGCTTCGAGCAAGGCGTAGGCCATCCACAAGTCCGCGTCGCTGGCGGAGTTCTGGTCGATCACGCCCCAGGTGTTATCGGCTTTTTTACCCCACAACCAACCCGGCAGATTCTGGCCGATGTCGGAGCCCGACATGTTGGCCTTGGTCCAGGTCCACAGCTTGTCGAAGCTCGCACGATCGTTGCCGACCAGGGCGAAGAACATCGCATAGGACTGCCCTTCCGAACTGCTCTCGGTGGGCTTCATGGACGAGTTCAGCACCCGGCCGTCGTCCTGCACGAAGCGCTTGGCGTAGTTCTGCCACAGCGGCCAGTCACAGGTCTGCGCCTGGGCGCCGCCGGCGAACATCATCGCGCCCAGTGTCGCCAGGGCCATACACTTGAGCAGGCTCATGCCAACCGCCGTTTTGCACGTGCGCGCAGCGACAGGTAGACCAGGCTGGTCACCACGGCCAGGCCGAGGAAGGTGATCAACAGCATCCAGCCCAGGTTCTGTGACAGTTGCCACTGCATGAGTTTGAAGTAGTTGAGCTTGCCGACGTAGTACTGCTCGTCACCGACCAGCGAGCTGATGGTTGTGCCCTGCACCACGGCCAGGCTGCCCTGGATCGAGTCTTTGTAGTCGTCACCGCCGATCAGCGCCGAGGTGGCTTCCAGCAGGCCCTGCGGCTGGTTGCTGGCGATCAGCACCACGCTGCGGCCCGATTTGAGCGGCGATTGGAAACCGGCCAGCCAGGTGCTGTTGCTCAGGCCCTTGAACGTAATGCCGGTGTTGGCCGGATGCTGGTTGGCCGCCGGGTCGGGGCTGATCCAGCTGCGCACATAACGCGGCAGGTCGGACAGCAGGAAGTGGTGCTGCTCGCCATCACTGGTCGCCGGCAGGTATTGCTGCCACTGCTTGAGCAACGGCTGGTTGGCGGCGGTGGCAAGTACCAGCAGGTCTTTGTCGGCAACACTCTGCACGTCCTTGGCCTGCACCACTTTGACGGCGGTGGCCGGGTAGCCGGTGGCTTCGCCGAAGCGACCGAGCACGGTCAGGTAGGCGGTCAACTCGTCGGTGCCGTAGTTGTCGGGCATGACCACGGCGGATTCCGACAGGTCGGCCAAACGGGTGAACGGGAAGCCAGAGTCGTTGAACACGCCCAGGTTAGGCATGGCAATGTAGTGCTGGTAGCCGGTGACGTCGAGGGTCGAATCCGGGTCGATGGAACCGCGCATGTTGTCGACGATGATGTCGCGGCATTCGCCTTCCTTGATGTAGTCGTACATGAAGCGCAGCTGCAGCTTGGATTTGGGCGATGCCGAGCTGATCGGCAACAGCGTGGTCACTTCACGCGGCAGGCTTTCGTCTTTCTTCAACTGGTCGAGCAGGGTCTGGCCGCCGCCCAGGTTGGCCACCGACGGCAACGCCACGGACTTCATGAACTGGTCATTCAGGCCGATCAACAGGGAGGAGTTGGTTGACACTTGCTGCGGCGTGTAGCGGTATTTGACCTTGAGCGGCACGCCCTCTTCACGCCAGTTGAACAGGTCCGGCGGCAGGCGCATGTCGACGCTGATGGCGCCCGGGTTGTAGCCCGACACGCTGAGTTTCTGCTGTTCGATCAGCTCGCCCAGGCGTACCGGGCGGTTGCTTGGCAGCCAGTTCGGCGCATCGTACGGGCGGCGCGGTGCCAGGGTGTCGAGCTTGGTGATGACCACGCTGTTACCGGCCAGCACCGGGTTGCCCAGCACCACCGCGTTGGCGGCGCGCTTGAGCTCTTCGCCGTCACGCCCGGTGACGATCAGCAGCTTGCCGTTGGCGTCGTTGGGGTTGGCGATGAGGGTCAGGGTCGGGCCGGTCGGCTTGGCGATGGCCACACCGTGCACGTCCATCGCGTCGGCGGTTTGCACCAGCACGATGGCGTTGCCTTTGGCCGGCAGCTCGCCGAGGGTGGTCGGGAAGGTCGCGCCCCGGTAGCTGGCGAGGCCGCCGATCCACGACGACAAGGCGCCAGCGGCTTCCAGTGCGGCGCTGTCCGGCGCGGTGGCAAACACGAACGGCAGGCTCACCTGGCGAGCGTCGCGCTTATCGAAGAACGGCAGCGGCAGCACCGCCAGGTCGTCTTTGAGCACGATCGGCTCGACCTGCACTTTCAGCTCGCTGCTGTTGCTGATCTTGGCCCACAGGCTGCTGTGCAACGGGTCTTCGCAGGACATGGTGTAGTGGCCGATGAACTGCAGGCTCAGGCGGTTGAACTCGGTGATCAACTTCGGCGGGATCTGCACCAGTTGCTCTTGCGGGGTGCCCGCGCCTTCTTTGGGCAGCGCCAGGCTGGCGGCGACTTCGCCGTTGACCAGCACG
Source organism: Pseudomonas sp. DR208 (assembly GCF_019823005.1). Taxonomy (NCBI): domain Bacteria; kingdom Pseudomonadati; phylum Pseudomonadota; class Gammaproteobacteria; order Pseudomonadales; family Pseudomonadaceae; genus Pseudomonas; species Pseudomonas sp. DR208. The sequence goes on along the minus strand of NZ_CP081944.1, from coordinate 550,531 downwards.
TTGATCTGCGACAGGTCCGCCAGCAGCGCCGGCGAGTAGCTGTACTTGAGCAGCAGTTGCGCGCCCTTCACCACTTCATCGGCACGGATATCGAAGTTGACGCTGTCGGACGACTCCACGCCTTGCAGGTTCATGGTGTCGCGACGGCCCAACTGCTTGAGCGTCAGGCTGTAGCCGTTATCGGTGCTTTGTACCGGCACGGTGGCAGCCGCTTGCTCGGCAGCTTGCGCCAGGGTGTTGAGGCCCATCAGCGAGGCGATCATCAGCGCGAGTGCACGGCGCGGATGAGGGCGAGCGAATATCTTCGAGGTCATGGCTTGTCCATCAGCGTATCTAACGGTTTTGTGGGGGTGCGGCTCAAGGCCAGACGCAGTTCGTGCAGGGTGGCGCGGCCGAGGGTGAACAGGCCGCCGATGCCGATGGCGCCGACTTCGCGCAGGGCCGCCAACGGTGTGTCCGGCTGGCCGGCCCCCCAACTCGCGGCCCAGGTATCGGCACGGGAGAAGGTCAGGCGTACCAGTTCGCTTTGCTGGCGCAGGCTGAGGGGTTCGAACTGGGCGCCGATCTGCGCGCCCTTGCTGAACACCACGCGCGCATCGAACAGGCTGTCCTGGCCGTTGCGCGACAGCACCAGTTGCACGCGTTCGCCCCGGGTGATCGAGTGCCCATCGCTGAGCATCAGGCCGAAGCCGTTTTGCGAGAAGTCCTGGGTAGTGCCGTCCAGCACACGGCCGTCGGCACAAATGATGCTCACCGGCAGCTTGGCGCTGACCCGTGGCTCGGAACGTACCTGACGCGCTTCCGAGGCCACGGCCACGGCGGCACTGGTGATGATCAGGTTGTAGAGGGTCCAGGTCAGGTTGATCGCCACCGTCACGGCTGTGGACGCATCGCCCCAGACCAACTGGTGGATACCGAAGCCCAGGCCGACCAGGTTCACCGCCAACAACACCAGGTACGGGCGGGCAAGTTTCCAGTCGAAAAACTGCTTGTCGATGATGCCGCCCTTGTCGGTGACGTTGAAGCCACCCGCCTTGGGGTTGACCAGCGCGACCAGCACCGGCGGCAGGATGTACCAGGCCAGTACGGTCTCGTACACCTCGTTCCAGAACGAGTGACGGAAACGCCCCTGGATCCGTGAGTTGGTCAGGCTGGAGTGCACCAGGTGCGGCAGCACGTAGGCGACGATCATCAGCGCCGAGGCGTGGAAAATCTCGGCGCCGAAAATCAGGTAGGCCAGTGGCGCGGTGAGGAACACCAGGCGCGGCAACCCATAAAAGAAGTGCAGCATGGCGTTGGCGTAGCAGATGCGCTGGCCCCACTTCAGGCCTTTGCCCAGCAGTGGGTTGTCGGTGCGGAAAATCTGCGCCATGCCCCGCGCCCAGCGAATCCGCTGGTTGATGTGGCGCGACAGGCTTTCGGTAGCCAGGCCCGCGGCCTGCGGGATAGCCAGGTAAGCGGTGTTGTAGCCCAGGCGGTTGAGCTTGAGCGCGGTGTGGGCGTCTTCGGTCACCGTCTCGATGGCCACGCCGCCGATTTCCAGCAGCGGCTCACGGCGGATGACGGCGCAGGAGCCGCAGAAGAACGTGGCGTTCCACAAGTCGTTGCCGTCCTGCACCAGGCCGTAGAACAGCTCACCCTCGTTGGGCACGGCGCGAAAGGTATCGAGGTTCTTTTCGAACGGGTCCGGCGAAAAGAAGAAGTGCGGCGTTTGCAGCATCGCCAGCTTCGGGTCCTTGAGGAACCAGCCCAGGCTCACTTGCAGGAAGGAACGCGTCGGCACGTGGTCGGCGTCGAACAGCGCGATGTATTCGCCGTCGGTGACTTTCAACGCTTCGTTGAGGTTACCGGCCTTGGCGTGGAAGTTGTTGTCGCGGCGGATGTAGTTCACCCCGACCTTGCGGCAGAAGTCGCGGAAGTCGTCGCGGCGGCCGTCATCGAGCACGTGGACGCGCAGCTTGTCCTTGGGCCAGTCCATCGCCTGGGCGGCGAAGATGGTCAGTTTTACGATGCTCAGCGCTTCGTTATAGGTGGGGATGAACACGTCGACCGTCGGCCACTCCTCCGGCTCGGTCTTGAGCCATACCGGCGTGCGGCGCAGCGGCCAGGCGGTTTGCACGTAGCCGAAGATCAGTACGACCAGGGCGTAGAACTCGGCCGCGACCAGGCCGTAGCCGAAGAACATGTCGAGCCAGGTTTCAAAGCCGAGGGTGGAGGTGAGGCGCCAGAACATGTAGCGCAACGACGCCACCAGCGACAGCACCACCAGCGCGAGGATCGCCAGGCGCCCCGGGATCTTGCGCAGCACCAGCACCGCGAGGAAGCACACGCCGGCGAACAGGCATTGGCTGTAGAGATCGAGCGGCGCGCTGATAATGCCCAGCAACAGCAGCGCGCCGAGCACGCAACTGGCGACAACCAGCACCGTACGCAGCGCCGCAGGCCACCGATTGAAGCGCGCGATGGCGTCATTGAGGCGCTGTTCGGCGCGCCCTTCGACGAAGGGCGTGGAGGACGTAGTGTCGGTCATGGAAGGTCCGAGTCGATGTGTTCGAGCAAGGTGCGGCACAGGGCGTGGACGTCCTGGCTGCCGATACTGTTGACGGTTGGGTCGAGGGGGTCACGCCCGTAGGCCTGGGCTTCGCTGAACGCGGGGTCACGGTGGACAGTCCCCAACAACGCAGCGCCCAGACGGGTCTTGAACACCTCGGCCATGTCCAGGCTGAAGCGGTGGGCACCGTCCAGCTGGTTGATCACGTAGAAGCGTTGTGGCGGTTTGGCGCGCTTGAGGTGCGGCGCCAGCAGGCTGTCCATCTGGTCGAGTGTGCTGAACGAGGCCACGTCTGGCTGTACCACCACCAGCACAGCGTCGGCGACCGACAGGGCCTGGCTGAGGTAGACGCTGTTGCCGGCGGGGACGTCGATGATCACGGTGTCCTGGCCGCTCAACCTGAGGCCGGACAATCGCTTGCTGAGCCACTCGCTGTCCTGGCCCAGCCAGCGATTGAGGCTGTGCTGTTGCTCGTGGTCAGTGGCACCGAATGCCACCAGCCGGCAACCGGCAAAACCGCGCTCGGGCAGGGCGGCCCAGCTTTCGTTGAGCAGGCTGGTGGCGCCGACGCCGGGCATGTCCAGGCCCAGGCACAGGTGGTGGCGCAGGGCGTTTTGCGGGTCCAGGTCCAGGGCCAGCGCCGGGCGGCCCTGGCGCTGCAGACCGCTGGCAATCGCGGCGGCCAGGGTACTGCGGCCAACGCCACCCTTGACCGAGACCAACACCACGACTTTAGGGCTGGATTGCTCGGAGTACACCTGGCCGTCCCGCCCTTCCACCACTTCGGGCGGCTGCAGGTGGTCGGCTTCACCTTGGCTCAGTTCCTCCAGCAGGCGCAGCAGCGGCGCGGAGGGTGCTTCGATCACAGGTGGAGCGTGAGTGACTGCGGGGGCTTCCAGGACCTCTATTTCGTCCTCGATGAACTCATGGACAAAGTCGATCTCGCGATAGCCGCTCGGGTTGGCACCCAGCTTGTTGAATAGCTTTGAAATATCATCTGCCCGACTCACTCACTGCCCCCCCACCTGATTTGCGCTTTAAAAGGCGATAAAAAGGCCAGCAATGAGCTGACCTCGTATTTTTCTAGTTATGTGGTGTCGGGCGCATTCTGTGATATCACATTGATGGTGTCAGTATTTTGATGATTTTAGTTCAAATTTATCCGACGAACGGCTTAACGCCATTTTTATGACTATTTTGTGCAGAAAAAGCCATTCGTTGTAAGAACATGAACTTGCATCATTATTTCGCAAAAAAAGTTGGCCGAGTGGACAGAAACGGCACAAAACTGACATACGCTTCAACAGATTTTCAATTGCCCTACATTGTCTCGGAAATTTGCCTACAAGGAACCGCGATAAAACTGACGGTTTATATCGCGGCACAGAATACGGAAACCTCACCTGTATTCAAGGGAAAACCGGCTGAGCGGTCGATCCAAATGGTCCATAAAGCCACCGCCCGTGTATCGCTGTGTATGCAGTCACGGCCTCGCTACACAACGAAGCAAAACCCGCGCCGCATGACACAGTGCAGATACCTCCAGGGCGCTCAATAAGCCCACACCCACTTGTTGAACCCGGAGGATACCTACCATGAACTGGAACACCTTGATCGCCGTCAGCCTGCTGGCTTTTGCCGTCAACGCCCACGCCGACGTACAGCCCAAGCTGGATATCCAGCGCGTGCTGACCACTGTCGAAGACACAAACGGAGCGTGTGGGATCGTGAATGCGCACATGACCTACCTGGATTCCCACGGGCAGCAACAGGTATTGGACTACAAGAAGTTCGCAGATAACTGCGCAGAAGGCAGTTGAGGCTTGCGCGAACCGGGCACCTGAGTGCCCGGTTTCGGAGCGTTTCTGAAGGCTTAGCGCACACGACGCTCGGTGAACGCGTAGTCATCCTGGCAATCGCTGGTCGGATCCGACGCCACACTCACGTAATGCACCGTGTCTGCGTCCAGCAGCTTATAGGTGTACACATCCGGCGAACGCACGCCGTCGGTACGCAACTCATTCCTGCCATTGGCCGCCGACCACGAACCCTGCTCGGTCTGGATCACCTTGGTCTGCTGCGCATCGCGGTAGAAGGTAATCACAAAACGACCGTCGGGCTTGAGGGTATTGGTCCACGACAGGAACTGACATTTACCGGCCTCGGTGCGCAGACCTTTCCAGGTGCCCACCAGCGCCGGGTCGTTGGCGGGTTTGTTGGACGAACACGCAGCGAGCGCGGCAGTGAGGAGGATGAGGGACAGCGAGAGAGTCCGTTTCACGTGGGGCTTACTTGGGTTTGGAGAAGATTTTTGCCGGGGTAGACCCAACGGTGGCAAGGGAGAAATCCTACACTCGCCAGCTGGAAAAAGGGGCGAGCGTGGAAAAAGCATGGGTTCTGCAAAAATAGTCAGAATTCAGGGGTTTACAGAACCTTGCCAATCGCTATAATCGTCGCCCTAACACGCCGGTATAGCTCAGTTGGTAGAGCAACTGACTTGTAATCAGTAGGTCCCGGGTTCGACTCCTGGTGCCGGCACCATACAAGGTTCCAGAGAAGGCTTTCAAAATCTCTGGAACCCCCGAAAAACCCGCCTTCTGGCGGGTTTTTTCGTTTTGGCGTTCCATCGGTTTCCGTCAGAAACTGGTGGATTCCAACCGTTTTAAGGGTAGAGTTTGGGATACAGGTCACTTCGATAAAAGGGAGTACCCTTATGTCGCGCACCACAGCTCCGCTCTCCGACGCAGCTTGCCGCTTGGCAAAACCTACAGACCGCGCCTACAAGCTTTTCGACGGCGATGGCCTCTATCTCCTAGTCCAACCCAATGGCCGCAAAGGCTGGCGGCTCCGTTACGTCAAACCTGACGGACGCGAAGGACTGACCTCGTTCGGCAACTACCCCGTCATTGGCCTCGCCGATGCGCGCCGCAAGCGCTTGGAAGTTAAGCGAATGCTGGCGGATGGCATTGACCCCATAGAGACCAAGCACCAAGCCAAGGCGGAAGCCGTGATCAAAGGCAGAACCTTTGAAAGCGTTGCGCTGGACTGGCACACGGAAATGTCGGCCAAGTGGGCACCAGGCCACTCCAAGACTGTAATGAGTCGCCTCAAAACCCACGTGTTCCCGCTGATCGGCGCCCGCGCCATTGTCGACCTCGACACCCATGACCTCATGCAGCCCTTGGAAGCGATCAAGAAGCGCGGAACGATCGACGTTGCTTTAAGGGTACAAAACTACCTGCAGAGCATCATGCGCGAGGCAAAGCGCCTCCGGCTTATCACCATAAACCCTGCTTACGATCTCGAAGGCTCGATCAAAGCCCCACGGGTGGTACATCGCCCCGCTCTACCTTTATCGCGACTGCCGGAACTGCAGGAGCGGATCGACACCTATAAAGGCCGGGCACTTACCCGCCTGACAGTGATGCTGTCGCTGCATGTGTTTGTACGCTCCAGCGAGCTGCGTTTCGCACGCTGGAGCGAGTTCGACCTCAAGCGCGGCACCTGGGAAATCCCAGACACTCGGCCAGCGCTGGAGGGAGTACCCTTTTCCACAAGGGGTACGAAGATGGCCGGGGATATCCATTTAGTACCCTTATCGCCGCAAGCAGTGGCGCTACTCGAAAAAATCCATGCACTCACAGGCAAATTCGCATTGGTCTTCGCAGGGGATGCCAAACCCTGGAAGCCCATGTCCGAAAATACCGTGAACAACGCGCTTCGGACGATGGGATACGACACCAAAACCGATATCTGCGGGCATGGATTTCGTTCGATGGCCTGCAGCGCACTGATCGAGTCAGGATTGTGGTCGGAGACAGCCATTGAACGGCAGATGAGCCACAAGGAGCGCAACAACGTCCGCGCCGCTTACATCCACAAGGCCGAGTTCATCGAGGAGCGCAGGCTGATCATGAACTGGTGGAGCCGGTACCTGGAGACCAACCGGCAGGAGCATGTCACTCCACACGAATTCGCGAACCAGACAGGAGCGAACGTCACTCGCCTAAAAGCAAAACGTGGCGCAACCGAGTAAGCGCTCGGTCCTCATATCTCAGTGATCCGCTTGTCCACGCGGGTCCATCCAAACAGGGCTGCAAAGCCGCCCTGTTTGGATGGACCTCACTTAAAAAATCTAAAGCCCACGCAACTGTCTGTGGAAAACCACAGATTTCCACCGGTGGATAATTTCATCCACAGCCGCAGAACTCCCAAAAATTCGAGCCTTGACCCGAATTATCCACAGGCGTAGAAAGATCGGGCAAAGCGCTGTCGTTGACAGCAACCCCAGGTAGCCAGAACCTTTAAGGCTACGCCACACCGTGGTGGTTCTCCCAAAGTGCGATTAGCGTCCGGCGGCTCGCACGGTCACTCACCGAGTGATGGATGCCTACTTCAGATCATTGCCATTGCGGCAAATACATCCCCTACCAGCTGCCCTGCAGCAACCTATCCGTGTGGCCATTTCCTTGCGCCAACCTGCGCCCGTCTCTTTCTCCCGGAAAGAGACGGGCGCTCCTATCGCTGCTGCAGCCCAACTCGTACAAGGCTTTGCGGCATTCCCCCTCGTGACAATCGGCGTGACAAACACCGAAGTCACCAGCAACAGCGATGCAGATGATGGTGCCGCAGCCCAGGGAATGGACTGCACCTGACTGACAGTCAGGCATGCCCCGGTCATAGCATCACTGCCTTCACCCGACTCAGGTTCTCGCGGCATTGGTCTCGTCAGCCAGTGCAGCCCCCACCCGCCCACTTCCTCGGAAGTGTTCAGGAGGCCAGATCATGAGATGCCCAAGCTCCCGGTCGTAAAGAGCCGCCAGTCCCGCGTCAGTGGACAACCCTCACAGGCCGCAGGGGCCTTGATCCCTGATAACACTCAACATTCTTGGCGGGATGACGTGGGGAAGGTTTCAAAGATTTTGGCTTCGAGAGGAGTTTGATCATGGCATTGGTAGGCAGACGGGATGGGCGAAATTTTGGATATGGCCGGCAGTTGAGCTATGCCGGGACACAAGCATTGCTTGATCTTTTTGGCGGCGGCCATTACGGCACGGTCAAAGCGCACAGTGATCGCTGGCAGGCGTTTGTACGCTGGTGTCGCTCGGAGGATGGTCCTGGGTTTAACGATGCGCGAAAAATTGATCGGCAGACCTTGCTGAACTACGCGATACATCTGCGTCACCGAGTTGAACAAGGCGAGCTCGCCATCGCCACCGCGCAAAACCGACTGTCCAGCGTGAACCGAACGATGGCGGCACTTCGCGGTGATCGGTATGTGAAAGTGCCGAGCCCGAGCAAGGCACTGGGAATGCAGCGCACTACGGTCCGTACAACAGCCCCGCAAGGCCAAGAACGCGAACAAGTAATGCGGATCTTCAACGCGCTTTGCGAGCAGCATCCACGCGCCGCAGCGATTGTGCACCTGGCACGAGCCACTGGGATGCGCTTGCGCGAGGCCATTTTGGCCGACCTTCCGCGCTTAAAACGTGAAGCCGAACAATACGGCAAGATCAACATCCAGGACGGCACCAAAGGTGGCCGCTGCGGTGCAACAGCACCTCGCTGGATCATGGTGGACGAGCATATCCGAGATGCGATCAGGTTCGCAGACTTGGTTTCACCCAATGATAGCCGCAACCTGCTTGCGCCAACCGAAAGCTATCTCGACTTCCAACAGCAAGTCGTCCGCCCCGCAAGAGACATCCTCCATCAGCAATGCCTCAAAGGCTTCCACGAGTTACGGGCAGCGTATGCGTGCGATCGCTATAAACAAATCACACATCACCGGGCACCGATCTCCGGAGGCAGGTGCTACCAGTTCAACCGACAGGTCGATCAAGAGGCTCGAGCACAAATCAGCTACGAACTTGGACACGGACGCATCGACGTGGTATCGGCTTACATCGGTGGCCAAGTATGAGCAAATCATTCAACATCGAAATTTTCCTAACCGGGGTGCTTACCGGATCGAATGCGACTCGCCAGCGCCATGTACGTCAGGCAAAGCTTATCCATGAAGCAATCTCGAAGCGCTGGCATCTTGACAACCCATGGAACTGGAAGCGAAAACATTTGTTGTGGTTTATTGAGCACCACAAAAAAAACAAAGCGGAGGTAACACGATATCGGTATAAGTTAACAATAAACCTGATAGCGAAACGACTTGGAAAAAACTGGTGCTTTTTAACAGAACTATCTCCACCTACGGTCAATGCAGAGCTCCACATTAGAAATATTCAACACGTGAATCGTTAGCACAAACCAAACAACGAGAACCAATTAGAGATAAGCAGAGCGGACTCCAGACACAACCAGTACTCACCTACAAAACTATCGCAAACCTCGAAAAAGGAAGAGCTTGGTGAACCCAATAAAATTCACAAAAATCAGAATCGATAACATTGAGATATTATTTAAAGAAGGTGCGAACTACATAATAGGAAATAGCGACACAGGAAAAACCACGATATTCAACTGCATGAGATATGTCCTTGGCTTAACCAAAGAGCTGAAACACAAAAACATCAATCAAGTTGAGATCTCAATAAGCGTCAAAAATCAAGCCATGACCTTCTCCCGGGAGAATGATAGCCCGGCATTAACCATCTCAACTAATGATAAAGTTGAACGATACAGGGCACTTTCCCCAGAGCTAAATAATTTTTTCAATGCGATCTTAGAGCCAAACTTTCTATACGAAAGCGCCTTAGAGTCATCGTTAAAAATATTAGACTTTTGCTTCCTGCCCGAGGCTTTCCAGATTAACAGAAAAGCCAACTGGGATGCCGTCCGCTTAATTTGTGGATTTAATATTTCAATGCTCGCAAGTGTAGAAAAAGACATCACCACACTTGGCAGTGAAGTTCTAAAAAACAGACAGATAGAAAATGCAGTAAATGCATTTACAAAGAAACTAATTGAAGATAGCAAAAACCAAAACACAAGCGACCTTGAATTAATAATTGGAAATACAAAACAAAACTTCTTCGAAGAGCACAGAAGCAAAGAAGACCTCTTATTCAACGTCACCATGAAACTCGAAGAATTTAAAACAAAATCAAACAGCCAACTAACTAAAAAACTTTCTGAGTTTGAGCACTCCTACTTAAATCTTATGAGTTTGGCGGATATCAACGATCAAGATTTCTCAACAATAGAACAATTAATCATAGAAAGAAAAAGTTCGCATGGAATGGAACGCATATCAAAACTAATACTCAGCCTAGCCATTGCACACGTATCAGGCGACAACCAGAAAACCTATAACCATCCGATGTTTCTAATTAATGACCACACCAGTTCGGGGATTTTTCCAAGCCTTAACCATACAATACGACCTACGATTGCCGAGGCAATATCACGAACTCCAGAACTACAATATATAGAATTCACAAACAATGAAAATATCTCCCTGTCAGACGTAGTTATTGATCTAAACAAGGAGGGCTTTTAAATGCCTTCAATCACATCCAGGATGTCACCAGGAGAAAAGTTCACGTTAGTTATCTCGGTACTAAGTTTCATCGTCGGTTTTTTTGGACTTGCTTTAAGCGAAAGCGTATCAAATCTTTATAGTGATGCTAAAATTTTCGCAACCAAAGATTCCAGCAACTTAAACTCACTAACCGGTCAAGAAGGCTACATAGGAGTCATCACCATTTCCAACCGCGGCATTAGCGCCTCGGAAAAAATGAAACTGGTAATTTCATTTGACTCTACCCCTCCTAAATATGAGGTCACGAGCGATGAAGAAATCAGTAAGTCAGAAACGAACGGAAACGATATAAAAATCTTCTTAGATAGGCTATCGAAGGACGCAAAAATAAAATTTACGATGTACTCCAAACTTCCTATCTCTTACAGAATCCAGTATATCGATAACAAAGGGAAGGGCCCCATCGAACTGGAAGATCACCCCAAACAAGACAATATAAAAGAAATAATACTTCTTCTAGTAACAATAATTTCGATATTGGTCATATTTTACATATTTAGACGACACGCAGAAACTTTAGTAACCGAAAAAATAAATTCGCACTACATCGAATTACAAAGCAAAATTAGTGAGTTGCGCGATGAAATTGGAAATATCGAAATATTGATTAGCGAACCTTCAAATAGTAGCGCACCAATTACTGAAGAGACATCAAAGGGCTTTACTCAACGACTGGCTGATTTTATGTTAAAAACCTAACACCAAAACACATTATAAAAATACTCGGCTGGCAACTAATTTTACCAGTAGTCAGCCGAGATCATTACGATAAAAAATAAGAACTGTACAACTTATGTCTGAGGCAGCATAGGAAATAGCCCATAACGACCGCCACCTGAACTACCATAGAAAACTTCTACTTTAGCAATATCCTCTATACCATATGGAGGATCAATATTTTCCAAAATTATAAATTGGCCCAAATCGCTTATTCTAGAAAGATGCTCGAAGAAATTTGCCTTTACAGATGTCTTAGCCAGTTTAATCTCGTCATCACTTAACTCTCCACGACTTGGGTTCTTCAGAGGATCCCGATAGGTTAACAACGGCGAATCCAGAATCACAAATCCTGGGTGTGGAAGATTATGCTCCCTGCAATACAGTAAAAGCGCAACCTTGAAAGCGGCATGCGTGATTGCACGAACCCCCTTTCCGTTATCCACTCGCAATTTGCCATCAATTATTATTTCGTATTTATCTTTATCGAAGCTAACCAAGTGCTCGCCAGGAAAACCCCACTCTTTCAACACTAGGGAGATAACCTTACAAAACTCATGAACGACATCACCAGGAACCGAAAGATTGGGACGATCCGCTTTAGTAGGCGCTTTAAGTGCTTCAAACTCCTTTATTTTTAGAAGGTAACTACTCTTCTGATCTAACAATGAAACCCCTCTCATAACTTGGTCTTTTTTAGTGAGGATTTCATTAAGTGACAATTGATGCTCGCCCATCTCAGGTAATTGGACGGCTAGAATTCTCTCTATTTCTATAATTCGTTCTTCAACTGTAGGGATACCTTCTTCTATCCTATACAACTCAACACGAAGAGCCCCGATAGTCGACTCGAGTTCAGATTGCAATGTTTTTATTTTCTGAATTTCTATCAATGCCGATTGCTGTTCATTTTTCACTTGCTGCAATTGGGTCTTCATACTTTGCGCTTCGGGAGGAGCACCACAAACAGAACACTCTACTTCCTCTAGCGTCAACAGAAAACTGGCTTCTTCAATAGAAGTCAGCCTAGCTATATCTGAATCATAAATACTGTTCAGCTGATAAAATCTCTGCAGGTGCAGGCGGATATCCTCTGCCCGCTCTGAAGACTGAGATAATGTTTGCGACAGAGTTCTTTTTTCTGAAAGCAACTCTGTTGATAGTGACCTATACGATTGCATCTGAAGCTTGATTTTGTCTAAACTAGCATCAAGCCTGTCTTTCTGAGCATATAAGTCAGAAACATCTGGATAATCAGCATCTAGCCGCGACTCAATATCTTTCAGCAGACTTTGTATTACTTCAATTTTCGTCGACCTCGACGCATTGAATCGTGTCGAATCAAGGACAGGGATAATTGATTTATCATCAGCACCGGTTAATAATGCTCTAAAGACGCTACGCTCCTTCGGCCTTGTTACCGGTCCAAGATCAGTCTCCACAGGTGATCGCTCAGCTTGAATGCTCGTTTCGTCCACTAGGACATATGGCATAAGCTCTCGAAAACTCAAGTTCTCCTTTTCTCCAGATTGGTTTTTTGCCAGCTGTTTACCGGAAAGCTCCAGATACTCCAAAAGAAAACCAGGAAGGCTCTCCTTATTTCTACTTCTCTGAGTAGGTTGGAGAACTTTACAGGTTTCCGGAAGCTGCGAAAAATCATGCAGTCCGTCGAAAAACTTATAAGCACCACCTGATAACGAACGTAGTATTGTGTACTTTCCTACACCACGTAACTCTATTCCCATCAAGATTGTATCGTAATCACTTCTCTCCGGAAGATCAGGTAAGCTATCCCCTCCTCCAAGCATGAAATCTATTGCTTTTAACGCAAACGACTTTCCTGTGTTGGAAGCTCCGTAAACGAGATTCAGGCCTGCTCCAAAACTAAGCCTCACTGGCACAACTTGAACACCGACAAATTCCAGACTTTTGATTATTATTCCTTTATAGTCCATTGTCATCTAACTCCATGAAAAGGTCGCTCTGAAACTCAACTGCCCAATTACCTATCTTTGAATTTATTATATCTCTTAAGTCAACCTTAGATAAGTTCGCCACCGTATCAGCAAGCCATTGCGCCCTATCTTTAAGATTTTTTGAATATTCCGAGGACAGTAACTGCACCAGCGGATAAGCACTCTCTGTAGCTTGGTAACATATCCCGCTAGTCGATGGAACGACTGCGATCAGTCCAAACTTCTGCATTAAATTCAAACCATTTTGAACGAGTTCCCGACGCACTAGGATTTCCCCGCTCCGTTGCGGAAGTTTAGGATGGATACTCGGAGGGCCGCCTACATCAGCACTATGGACAACCAAGTGATCAAACCAAACCAACTCATTTATATCATGAGCAGATGGGTAGGTTGCATTCAAAATAACTAATGATCTAACCCCTGTTTCAATCGGGCTATTAAATAGAGAACGTGCGCCGGAGTCATTCAACTTATCCATTTGAATTTCCCATCATTTACGAAGTGGTGGCAAATACCTTGCTTCACTGGCACTCTCGCGTATTTTGCAGTGGCCCCTGAAGTTTGGGTCGCAGCCGCCTGAGTCATCACAGATTGGATTTTTTCCATTCCACTCTTATGTGGTGACTCAAAAACATCTACGACACCGTGAAAAACGTCCTCTTCAAAACTATCAATAACAGTGGGGTCGGTATTATCTCGATAGTAACGCTTAAATGCGTCCGCATCGAAAAACCGTTCTCGCTGTAGCGTTAGGTTTTTTTGATACTGAGGATAAAGCTCTAAATCTTCATGATTATTGAAAACCACACATTCCTTTTCAGCGTATGCGCCGACAAGCTGCTTTATATACTCAGATTCAGACTCTAAAATAGCTATTGGCACAATTCCTTTAGGTGAACTCCCAGGATCAGCGCCAAAATATTTATAAAGAACTTTTTTTGCTGCCGGATCTGAAAGCATATCCTCTAGTGCTATACGCGTAACATTCGAGTAATTGAACCTCTCCAAAACATCCAGCAAATCATCCGTCAGCGGAATATCTCCATTCTCAATTATCTTATACCGACAGAATTTATCCCATTCATCAATCAGCTTGGACTTCAATTTGCTAGGATTAAATATCAATGTTTCTAAGTTTCTGTTCAAGCCTTTGGGGGCCACGAAGAAATACTTCGTTGGCGGGGTGAAGTCTCCCTGCCATGAGTAATATAAAATTTTTCCAAGTTCGCAAATTGCAGTATCCGTTGGAAGGCGCTTCCCATACTGCTTGCATTGATAGTTTTCCCAGGCTCCTTCATGCTTCTCAGGTGTCAAAAACCCTACAACATCCCTGCCAAGGTCCTTTGCTCCTGAAAACCGACATACTTCCACATAAGTTTCCAACTTATTTGAAACCCAGTCTCTTACAAAGAGCTCTAACTCTGTATCATCCAATGTGAGTACAGCACGAGTATAATTCTCCATTTCTCACACCCAACTTCCAGACTGTCGAATCTATATATACCCCCTCAACATTTCACCAGTCGAGGCCATGTATACAGCGCATTGTTCAAATTTTAGCCAACAAAGGCAAAATGATACTACGGCCGAAGTATTTGTTCCAACGCTCCTTACTCATTGGGAGGGTGAAAGAAATTTCTGACACTCGTAATTTTCGCCCCCACTCAGCGTCTGCCAGACTCTAATCAACCTTAAGGGTAGAATTAGGGATAATGTGTTATGCAAAATTTTTTATCTGTTTGATTTAATTAGACAAAATAAACAGTTCGACTCCTGGTGCCGCACCATATCTCGAAGCCCCACAACGCAGGGCTTTGTGGTTTCTGGGGCCTGGAAAACACTGAAAATCTACACTGCGGTTTTCGGGAAAACGTCCACAAAACGCCCAAACTCAAAAAAACACAGCCCGCATTACCCCCAAACCTCCCTTCTTTTTGTTTGCCCCGTCAGTTAGCTAACGGCCGGCCTTCATCGCAACCTCCAACAAATCCCCTGCCTCACAAAAACCATCTGAACCTATAGTCCCTTCGAAAAGCGATCCTACGGTGGTGACATCCAATCTCCCGCTGTCAGCCAACTGATGGAAACGGACAACCTGTTTAGCTTCATTCGGCGCCCCCCCCACCAACACCACACGGACCCTCTCCCCCCACAGGTCCCCATGCTCAGTAGAAAAAAACAGACCTCCCCTGAGCGCTGAACGCCTTCCTCTGTACCCCCCCCCGATCTCTACGTTTATTCCAAATTATGAACTGGCAATAATTATGACCCAGCCATAAAAACAATAATTTCAGTAGCAACCTACACACCCTAATGAAGGCCTGAAAATCATCCCATCAATATTCCTGATTGCTCCCCACGTCCCACCACGCTACCCTCCGTTCCATCGCTGCCAATTCAGCGATCGGGCCTGAGAACCCCGCAAGATGCAGGCGCACCAAGCGCCCCCAAAACCCGATTTGCAGGCGTTTTTTTTTCGCCCACCATTTCGTGCAATGGCGGCTGTGCGTGGGAGACCTTCGGGTCTGCCGGGTTCCTGTATCTCCGGTTTCTCAGCCTGCGCACAGCTGCCACCCATTCGCCTGAGAACGAACGTGGTAGCTCTCACCAGATATGGGAGTTTTACCAATGACCGCTACAAGTCCGTCTGCGTTAACCACCCTCGGCGTCACCCCCTTCTCCTTTCACTCCGACCAACCTCTGTTCCGCGTCAATAGCGGTGTTTCCCTGCATGAAGCCTTGCACCACGTTTCCGACCTGCTCCATGTCGCCAAGCTGCTCGCAGAAGAGGCGGCGATGACGCGGGAGACGGACCGTTATGCCTGGGCTTCGCATTATTTGCAGGAGATGAGCAAGGCGGTGATTGATGATGTGGTGAAGGTGTTGGAGTCACCCGGCAATAGCGCGCAGTAGACCTCACTGAAAAGGCCTGTCCTCGCCATGGTGCAGTCCAACTTGTGGCGAGGTTCGTTATCGCTCTCTATAAAGCCCCATTCAGCCCCCAACAAAAAAGGCACTTGCCGCGAACGCCAAGTGCCTTTCTCACACCACCTGCAACCCCATCACCGCGCCAACATAAACGTCTCATACTCCAGGTCTTCCAGCGCCGACGACAACCGCGCCAGCCCCAGCAGTACGCACACCAGCAACGACAACGTAAACCCGTAGCCGAAGAAACTGGGCCCCAGGTGCATGCTGAGCAGGGTCAGGGCTGCGTTGAGTACGGCAAACAGTACGCACAGTTCCAGGACCACGCGGCGTTTGTCGAGGTAGAAGAACACGTTGAGCAACGCCATGAAGACCACCTGGATGCTCACGCCGATCAAGTCGATGTAGAACAGTGGCAGGTAGTAGCTGGAGATGCCGATCCATTCCAGCAGGCGCGGGGCGAAGAGGAACAGCAGCACCACGGTCAGGCCTTGGACTTTGCAGATTTCCAGCAGGCCCTGGCGGATGGAGAGGGTCATCTCGGTTTTCAGCGAGCCGATGTGCTGCAAGGTCTCGCCATCGCGGATGGCACGGAACAAGCGGTCGTACCACTCGGCAAAGTCGGTCTCGATACGCACCAGGAACACGGCCATGCCGGGGATGATCGCCAAGTAAGCGATGAAGATCGGCATGTCGTACAGGATCGAGGCGCGCAGCGGGCCTATGACTTCGTTGGAAGTGCCTGGGTTGAACCAGAACAGGATTTTGTCCACCCAGATGCCGAAGTTGTAGAAGAACCCGGTCACCAGCAGGCTGAGGAACACGTTGCGACGATTGAGAAAATCAAACGCAATCATTTTCTCGGCACGGTACTCGCGCAGGATGTCGTACAGGTACAGGAACAACAGGCTGCCGTGCCCGATCAACAGCGCCAGCAACAGGCCGGACATCTTCAGGAAGCTCAGCAGGTAGGCGCACGCGACCATCAGCGAGTAACCCACCACCATCACCAGCAGGATGCGGTTGTATTTCTTCATCCCCGAGAGAAAGATGATCACCAGCCACAGGTTGCACAGCACCACGAAGTTCGACAGCACCAGCACGCGGTAGACCAGCGGTTGATCGAACAGCAGCGCCAGCACGATAACCCCCAGCACCCCGGCACCGACCGTCACCATCAACAATATGCCCAGCAGGTTGGGCAGGATCTGCTCGTAGTTGTGCTCGAACAACTGGTCGGACACGAAGCGGGTGAAGAACAACTGCAGGCCACCGGTCAGGATCAATGAGCTGGCCATCAGGTACGTCACCGTGACCAGAAACTGCCCCACCAATGAGTTGGGCAACAGCAGGCCCAGGCTGATGATGCCCACCAGCATTACGCTGATGATCGACAGCACCCACGGGCCGGAGCTGATCAGGCCTGCATACACATAGGCGTGCAAGGTGGCGGTGTATGAGTCGCGCGAGAGGATCTTGCGCAGTTCGAAGCCAATACCGGCCATTTAACTATTCTCCATGGCGGCCTGGTACAGGTCGCGGTAGCGCTGCAGCATCAGGGCTTCGGTGTAGTAACGGTTGACCCGCAGCAAGCCGGCGGCCTGTGCAGCCTGCCAGCGCTCGGGGCTGCGCAGCAGTTCCAGGATCGCGGCGGACGTCGCCTGTGGGTCGGCAATCGCCACCACCTTGCCCGCCACGCCCAGGTCGCGGTCTTCGGCGCTGCCGCCTTCGATCAGTTCGCGGCATGAGCCGACGTCGCTGCTGACGACCGGCGTACCGGCAGCCCAGGCTTCGAGGATCACCAAGGGTTGTGCTTCGCTGATCGAGGTCAGCACCATCAGGCCAAGCTTGGGCAAGATGTCCTGGATGCGCTGGAAACCCAGGAAGTGCACTTTGCCTTCAAGCCCCAGGCTCGCCATCAGGCTGCGGCATTCGCTCACGTATTCCGGGTCTTCTTCCTCGGGGCCGACAATCCAGCCTTCGGCATGCGGCATGGCGCTGATCACGCCGCGCATGGCACGCAGGAACGTTTTCACGTCCTTGATCGGCACCACGCGCCCGATCAACCCGACCACCGGTGCAATGCCCGGCTCACGGGTTTCCATGGCGCGGGCCCACTGCGACAGGTCGATGCCATTGGCGATCAACGCCGTGCGGCTCGGATCGGCACCGTCCTTGATCTGACGCTGACGGTTGCCGTCATACAAGGCAATGATCTTGTCGGCGCTGTTGTAGGCCAGTTGGCCGATCCGTTCGAAGTAGCGCACCCACAGGGTCCGGATATACCCCGAGCCTCCGTCGAGGCTGCGGTTGAGCGCCTGCCCGGAGGTTTCGGCAATCCAGGTGGCCTGGGCCAGATCGATCTTGCGCTCCTTGGTATAGATACCGTGTTCGCTCAGCAGGTAAGTGCATTTCCAGCGATGCTTGAGGATGCAGCCCAGCAGCCCGGCGTAACCGGTGGAAATCGAGTGCAGCACCCGCGCGGGCGGCATCTTGCGCGAGGCCTCGGCGAGCATCAGCAACGGCGACTGCAACGAACGCAGGGTCCAGAAATAGTTGACGAAAGACGGGTCGGCGCAGTGCTGGCGGTAGCCTTCGCTGAGGGTTTCCCAACTGGCACGGCTGCGCAGTACATCATCCAGGGTCATATGGCCCTCGGCGATGCAATTGAGCAGGCGCTCACCCAGCTCCCGCTCGGGCGGGTCCGGGTGGTGCAAAAAGCGATACAGGTCGGCCAACTGCTGCGGGTCGGCATCGCGCGGCGTGCCACGGGTATCGGCGGGGTGCGTCGCGTCTTCGAGGAACACCTCTTCGATGTGCACCACGTTCACCGGCACTTCATAACGCCGCGAGGTGTACGCCGAGCGCTGACCACCGATGAACATCACCGAAAAAGTCAGCTCCGGCAGGCCGAGGATCATCTGGTGAATCCAGCTCGATACGCCGCCGCGCACGTAAGGCCAGGTGCCTTCCAGCAGCAGGCAGATGTCGGCCTTCGGGGTGGCTTCCTTATGATTCATTCCAGCTCCTCACCAACTCAGCAAAGGGTGGCCGCTGACGGGTTTCTTCCGGCAGCCTGGCGAGCAGCCCGGGGATTTCGTGATAGCGACCCGCTTCAAACGCCAGCTCGGCATGGAAAGGCAGTAACTGAGCCTCACCCAGACCGTTTCGCTCAGCCTCGTGCAAGAGGGCCTCGGCTCGCTCGTTTTCACCGCGCTCCAGGGCAATACGGCCGGCCAGCAGCAACAGCTCACCGCCCTCACCGGCCGCCAGACCTTGCTCGGCATGCTCGCTGGCCTGGTTCAGCACGTGTTCGAGCACACTGCCTTGGGCCAGGCCGAGGTAGGCCAATTCCCAATACCATCGCGCCAGCATGCTGTGCACCGGGCCGGCAGTTCGGGGGCTGACGCCGGCCAACTGTTCCAACGCCATCTGAATGTGCAGGTTGATGTCACTTTCCTGCTTGTCGAGCATCGAGTACGCCAGGAGACGCACGTCATCACTGGGGTCACCCAAGGCCAGCTTGAGGATGGGTACCGCGTCCTTGCCAGGCATGCGGCGAGTCGCCAGCAAAGCGGCCAGACGCTGATCGGGATCGGGCGCGTGGCGCAGCACGTCCTGCAAACCGCCATCGGCGAAAATCGGCGTGCGTGTCTGGGCCTGCGCACGGAACGGCAGGCTTGGGATCCCCACCGATCGCCACGCCTGCTGGTCGCGTTTACGCGGCAGGTACAGCGCCGGGAAGATCGACGCAACCACGCCCAGGGTGCCGATCACCGGCACAAAGAACGCCAGGCTGAAAATGAACAGTGGGCTCCACGGCAAAGGCGCCCGGTAGCGCGCCGGCAACAGCAACCATACGGCGCCGCACAGCATCAGGCAGGCCAAGCCATGGCTGAAGGTGAACACCAGCAGTTGGTGCATCTGCGGCGCATCGAGCCACAGACTGGCCCAACTGCCCGCCTCCAGCAGCACGGCGCCGCTAAACAGCCACTTGCTGATCATTCAGGCCACACTCGTTGTAAAGGAAGTTACGCAGCCCGTTGCGATCACAGCCAGGCTCCAGGTTGAAAGGCATGGCCCGCACACCCAGGCTGTCCAGGTCCGTGTCGATACCAAAGTGCTCGTGCAACAGCATGCCAATCCGCGCCAGGTAGCCTTCGGTACCTTCCGGGCTGGTCAACGGCAACAGCACCAGCAGCAGGCGATGTTCGCGGTTGTTGCGCACCGCCAGGTGCAAGTCCAGGCCACGTTGGCTGCGCTCCATCAGACGCGACAGTTCCTCGTTGGCGCGCGTCATCTCGAACGCGAACAACCCGGCGGGCAATGTGTGCTGTTCCACGTCCACCAACGACCGCTTGAGCTGCAACGAAAACTGCTGGGCGTGCGCATCGGGCAGGCTCAGCACTTGCGGATCGCGGCGCAACAGGTCGGCAATGTGGCCGGCCAGCAGCGACAAGAGGCTCAAGGTGCGGTCCTGGAACGCAAAGAACGGCATTTGCCGAACCGCCAGGATCGCCAGCAAGCGGCCTTCGGCATCGATCAACGGGATGCAGGCCTGCAGCGCGGAAAACTGCGCGGCGTTACCGGCGTCGATCAGTTCCTGGCGTACGCTCACCAGTTCGCCGCGCTCCAGGCATAGCCGGATCAAACCGTCATCGGTTTCCAGCGGCCCCATCACGCCGATCATCGCCAAGGCCTGGGGCAGTAGATTTTTCTCGCTGTCGTCGACGCGGTACAAACCTGCCACGCGCAATGCACCGTATTGGCCGAGCATCGCCACGATCGGCTCAGCCAGCTCGCTCAATGCGTCGCCTTCGACCGGCATGCCGCGCAGTTTTTCACGCAGGCCCAGCAACGAGCTGCGCAGGCTCTGGTCACTGCCGGCCACGCGCTGCTCCAGCAGGTCATGGGACACCCGCAGGATCTGGTGGGCACGGGTGAATTCGTCGAGGCGGTACTGACGGTATTCGTTAGCCATCTGCAGACGCTCCAGGCGGCGCACCCACAGGTCGCGAACCTCACCCACCAGCATCCCGCACACCAGCACACCGACGATGAACGAGGGCTCAAGCTGGGTATAACCTGCATGCCCGGTGTAGCGCAGGGCAAACAGCGCCGCCACCAGCAGCACGGCGCTGAACAGGCCGCGCACAAAACCGTAACGCACACCCAACAGCAGTGGCGCCAGGATTGGCCAGGGGAAACCACCGTGCATTTGCAACGGGTCTTCGGGAGTCAGCCAGAAGCCGAGGCCAATGGCCAAGCCCGTTACCAGGAGTGTTTCCAGCCAAGACACCGGCCCGCTGGCGCGAGGCGCCAGGCTGTAATCCATGTGTGGAGAATTCATTACGTTCACTCGAATCGAAGGGCGCCAACCAGTTTGTCGATTACCGTCTGAGCATTGCCCGCCAGGCTTTCACGGGACCAACCGGCGCGCGCGCCGCTTTTGCTCCAGAGCACACGACCACTGTTGGCGTCCAGCACACGCAGGCTGATGCCTACCGCCGGCTCGCCATCCAGGCCGTTCTTGTACTGCCACTCTTCGACGCTGCCGGCGATGACGTAATCGAGCTTTTGCTCACGTGCCCATTCCAGGGCACCGGTCAGGCGCTCGTTGTCGTCCATCAGCGCCTGCTCACCCTGGGTGCTGGTCGGATAAACACGCGGTTGCAGGCCATGGCTGCTGAGTACGCTGAGCAGGATCTGCTCGCTGCGCTCACCGGCTTGCGGGGTCTGCGAATAGTTGATCATCGGCACGATGCCCCACTGCGCGTTACGCGGCAGGTCAGGGCTGTTTTCACTGGTGAAGCTGGAGCAGCCGGCGACGAACAGCACTGTCAGGGCCAGGCTCAGGTTACGAATTGCTTGCATAGGTTTTTCTCCCGTAGATTCTGTAATCAGCGCCCGAAACGCACGCCGTAGCTCATGCCCAGTGTGCCGCCGGACTTGCCATCCCCGCCTTGTGGCGCAGATTGGTAGCCGAAGGTGAGGGCCAGTTCGTCGTCACCCAGCACTTCGAAACCAATGCCCGTGTTGACGCCGTAGTTGAAGGTTTGGTCGGTCCACTGCCAACCCGCCGTCATGTCCACCAGCCAGGTGTATTGCGGCTTGCTGCGCACCAGCGCACCGGGGATGCCGCGACGCCATGACGTACCGACATAGAGTTGGCCGTAGCGGCTTTGCAGGAGGTCGCCCGACGGGATGGTCTGCAACTCGATCGGGTCACCCGGCTCAGGCGGCGCGACATCAGGCACTCGAATCGGGCCTTTGAAGTCGCTGGAGAGGTAATCCAGGTTGCGATCCTTCACATTGTTCTTCTGGTAATCCACACCACTGCGCACCGTCCAGTTAGGCCCGGCGAATTCCAGCGTGTGGTTAAGCTCCAGCTTCAGCGCATGACCGCTGCCCAACGAGTCGCCGGCACGGGTCGAGAACGAGCGCTGCGCCACTTCCCAGCTCAACTGATCCCGCGCAGTCAGGCCGTGACGGCCGCCGACCCAGGCGCGGTCCTGCTGGCCGAAAGCACGCATCAGGCCGCTGTCGTCGCTCTTGCGATGCCAGTCCAGGCCGGTCTCGATCTGGTGGCTGTTGCCCAACTGCCACAGGCGCGACAGGCCCAGGCCGTTACGGTCGTCGTCCTTGCGTTGGCTGGTGTCGGCGAACAGCTTCCAGCTGCCGTTTTCCACCGCGCGCACCAAGGTCAGGGCCGCGTTGCTCTCGTCGCCGATGCGCGAAGAGATGACGTCGTCGCCTTTATAGTTGCCGTGTTCCATCTCGACATCGGCGTACCAGTTGTCACCCAGGTTGTGGGCGATTTCCAGGCGCGGCGAGTCAAACGACAAGCCACCGAAATCCTGTTTCTGATACGACAGCAATGCGCCTTGCGGGGTGGCTTCGTGGATCTCCACCGCCTGGCGACGCAGTTGCTCGTTCACCGAATCCGGCTGGTCGTCGCCCAGTGCGGACAGGCTGGTGTCCAGTGCCTCGTTGGTACGCCCCAAACGGCTGAGCGCCTGTGCGCGCTGCGCCGGGTTCAGGTCGCTGCTGGCCAACAGGGTTTCGACCTGGGCTTTATTGCGGCTGCGCAAGGCCTCCTGGATCTGCTCGTAACGGTCGACCTTGAGCCCTTGGGTGCGCGCCCAGGCCAGCCAGTCGTCTTTCTGCGCTTGCTGGTTGGTCGCATCCAGGCGGGCCAGCAGGCGTTCGAACCACAGCTGTTTCATCGACGGCGAACCGTCTTTCCACTTCAGCAATTCTTGCTGGGCCTTCTGCGGCGAGTAGCTGCTCGACATCAAGCGCAGCCAGATCGCATAGCGTTGGGACGAGGGTTGCAGGTTGTCGGCCTCGGGGCTGCGCAGCAACTTCAAGCGCAGGCGCTGGGCGGCGTCCTGGTAGCCGGATGTGTCCAGTGCATCGGCATACGCGGCCTGCACCAGCCAGTCGTTCGGGCTGAGCTTGAGGTACATGCGATACCAGGCCAACGCCTCGGCATCGTGCCCCAACAGCTGGCTGGCGCTGGCGAACGGCAGCCAGAGCAGGCGGTCTGCCCGTGCATAGGCACGCCATTTGGCCAGCAGGGGTTTGAGTTTTGCCGTGTCGGCCTGGTCGACATACAGCCAGGTCAAACGCTCGCGGAACAGGTTGTCATCGGGGTAGCGCGACAAGCCCAGCAGATAGAGACGCTCGGCCTCGGAGGGATCGCCCTGCTCCACCGCCAAGGCACCGCGTACCGCCAGGACCTGGGCTTGCTCGTAGGCCTGCGGGTATTGCCTGGCGTCTTCCAGCAGGGTAACGACCTGATCCCACTCGTGCAGCTCCTGGGCCAGTTGCAGCGCCTCGACCAACCGTTGCGGATCCTGGGCGCGGTGCCAGCTGTCGACCATCAACTTCAAGGCACGCTGCGGGTCCCGGGTGCGATACAGGGTGATCAACTGGCTCTCGTCGCCACTGGTCAGCTTGCCGTTGAGGGACAGCAGTTTTTCCAGGGAGACGCGCAAGTCTTCGTCGCGCTCCAGGTCCCAGGCGAGCGCCGCACGGGTACGCCAGTATTCCGGGTCATCGATGGAGGAGTCGTCCGACTTGACCACTTCCCAGGCCGCCGGCTCATCAAACAGCTTCATTTGCGTGCTGGCCCAATCGACCAATTCGGCGGTGGTCAGCGTGTAGCGTTTTGCATAGTCCTTGTAGAGTTTGCCTTTGGCCGCGAACTGCCCGGTGTTTTCCAGGTTGTGCAGCAAGCGTGTCCAGGCCAGGCGATGGGCCGGGTACTTGCGCAGGTAGGTGCGCAGCCATGCCTCGGCTTCAGCCGGTGTACCACGGGACTCATGAGCGTAGATCAACGCATCCAGCTCGATGTCCGTGAGCGCACGCTGATGCATGATGTCGGCGAGCAACGGGATCGAGCGGGCGAAGTCGAATTGCAGGCTGGCAAGGCGCCAGGCGTGCTCGCGGGTTTTCGGGTCCTCCTTGAGTTTGAGCAAGCGAATCCAGTAATCCAGCGCGGCTTCGTTATCACCGCGCCACTCACCGAGCTTGGCCATTTGCCCCAGCAACTCGGTGTCATCCGGGTAATCGATGACCAGCTCCTGACCGGTTTCCCACGCACCCGCCAGATCATTGATAGACAGGCGCACCTGGAATTCTTTGACCAGGATTTTGCGGTTGCCAGGCTCCAGGTCATGCCACTGCCGGAGCACGCGCTGGGCCAGGTCGAACTGCCTGGTCGCAACGGCGATATCCACGCCTTGCTCCAGCCACGCCACGTCGGTCTGCGGGTTCGTCAGCCGGGGCAGCTCGTCAGCCAGCACTTGCGCGGCCTGCTCGTCACGGCCGGCCGAGAGCAGGCTGTTGAACGCAAGTTGCGCGTACTCCCGTCGTTCGGCCGGTAGTTGGGCGTCACGCTCGAGTTGCAGATAGATGTCTGCCGCGTGCGCAGGCTGCTCACCCGCCAAGTACCACTGCGCGGCGAATTTGAGCGCCTCGGTGCGCTGCGCCGGGTCACGCCCTGCGATCTCTTCGAACACACTGGCGGCAAACGCCGGCGCCTGCAGGGTCAACGCCAGCTTCGCCAGGCTTTGCAGTTGGGCCACCGGCAGCTTGCGATGATCGAAGCTTTGCAGACGCTCGACCAACGCATGCTGCGCAATCAGGTCGTTGCCACTGGCTGCGATCAGCGCGTCCAGCTCCAGGCGATAGTAGGCCTGGATCTCCGGCTGCGGCTTGGGCCAGGCGTCCACGTGTTGGCGCGCCTTGGTGTAGTCACCCAGGCGAATCAGCAAGTCGACCAATTGCAAACGCAAATGGTCGTCATCCGGGTGCGCCGTCAGCAACAGCTCGGCATAGTTGGCCGACACGGCGTCGGGTTCGCGCCCGTCGGGCTGGAACACTTCTTCACGCTGGAAGGTTGCCCACAGCAGGCCGCCCACGGCGACAGCGACCACCGCCAGTGCCCATGGGTTGAGCAGGCGGCTGCTTTTAGTTGCAGAGGAGTTGACCATTACTCACCTGCTTCATGGGAAGTTGAAAAGTCCAAAGGCCAGCCGAGGCCTTGCCTGCGAATCGTTGCCCATCGACTTCCACGCGGCAGGCGGTTGCCGAGCGTACGGTGAAGGTCAGGTCGAACTGACCGGCGAAGGAAAAGCTCACGCGCCGATCGTCCAGGTAACGCCAATCGAGCAACGGCACGTTGGCCTCCTCCAGCGCAGGGCGGGGATCTCTGTCCGCACGCAATGCGAGCAATGCCTTGTCGCTGCTCAGGGCCACATAGCGCCCTTGCGGCAAGTCACGTACACCCGCGACACCTTGGGATTTGAGCAAGTCCGGCCAGCCCATTTGTGCATCCAGGCGCACGGTACGCAGAGCGTCCATCCCGCGAATCTGCCAGGCGCCGTCCGCAGTTCGGGCCAGGCTCGACTGGTAAAGACCATGCAGACGGTCGACGTAGTCGCTCATCCATAACGACATCGGCTGTTGCTCGCGCAAGTAGCCGTAGATCTCGTGCATGGCCTTGATCGAGGCTTGCTTGGTGCTGGAATAGAAGTGGTAGTAGAGGTGCAGCCCGCGCAGGCGACGCGGACTGTCGGTCAGTTCGAACGTCTCGATCAACTCACGGAAGCCGTAGTACGGGCCTTTCCACAGGTTGGTGTAGAGGTTTTCGTTGATGATCGGCGCGTAGTACTGCAACCCCCCAGGCGTCGGCCGCAGCAACGGGTTCAACCCGGTCAGGGACGGGTTGGCCTTGGTCATGATGGTTTCGGCGCCGTTGACGTTTTTCAAGCCCGCGTCATAGGCCAGCTTGATGGTGCTGGCGGATGGCAGCGCATCGCCTGGCCAGAACACCATCTTCACCGGCTTCTGTGGCGTAGTCAGGTTCTGATTGATGTAATCGCGCGAGCCAAAAATCTCCCGACGAAAATCGATTTTTTCGTAGCCGGCGATTTTCATGTTCAAACCGTATTCGGGGTTGAAATTTTCGCGCTTCTCGGCCTTATCCGGCTGCATGAAAAACGGGTGGCTGTAGGTGTGCGTGGCCACTTCGACTTTAGGGTTGGCGAAGATCTCGCGGGCAATCGGCTCCAGCTCGCGGGCCAGGAAGGGGAACGCGCCACGCGGCGAGATCTCGCCCTCGATGATCGACACCGACGTCAGGAACGGGTTGGGCTTGATGTAGTCGTCCAGGGTATGACGACCTGCATAGGGAGTGCCGCGCACTTCGGCGCGGGAGGGAAATCCGTCGCCATCGATATGCACGGTCGCGATGCGCCGGCCATTTTCGGTGGTGGTGTCCGGCCGAGGTTGCGCCGGTAGACGCAGACTGGCCTGAAGGAACGCGAAAGGGTCGAGAATCCAGCGGCTACGCTCGTTGTTGATTTCGAGCAGGTAAGGCGCCAGCGCAAGTCCCCCCCATTTACCGACCACCACCGGGTTGAAAACGGCGCCATTGGCACCGCTCAAGGACAACGCCGGGGTTGGGCCGTTGGGCAATACGAAGACCGCTGCCAGGTCACGGGAGCGAGGCACCACCGGTGCCTCGAATGCGCCCAGCAGGGCCTTGTCCTGGTGGGTGATGGTCAACACCTGAGTGGCGGGCGGCGCATCCAGCTTGAGGCCCAGGCGCTTGAGCAACAACTTGTCTTCAACCGGCAGACCACTGAAAAACACCACTGGTACCTGCTCGTCCAGACGGGCATTGATAAAGCGATTGAACGCCGATGCATCCTGCGGCGGGCCGCTGGTCATCCAGGTGACCACGCCCGCGTACAAGCCACTGAAACCGTAGAGCGGCAGGTCACTGTCGGCGGGCAGGTAATCGACTCGGTAACCGAGGTACTCCAACAAACCACCCAGGTTGCTATGGCCAGCGGCATCTTCCAGTGCACCTTCACGCGGGTCGTAGATCATCGCGATACGGCGCGGCTGGACCTCGATGCTGCTGATGCCCAGGGTGTTGAGGTCCGGGGTACTGATGTAGGGAATGAACCCCTCATCGCGCAGACGCTTGGCGAGCGTGCGCGCCTCCTCACGACGCTCGGGTGGCAAGTAGTCGATGGCCACCAGCGGCACGCCCTTGGCGCGCAGCGGTTGCAGGTGGGTTTCGAGCCACTGGCGATCAGACTCGGACACCGGGCGATAGCGTTTGGTGGAAGCATCCCAACCGGCATGGATCGACTCGACCGCCACGGCGGCGGCAACGCCGTCCAGCTCAGGCAACACTTCGAAACCACGGTTGAAGAACAGCTTCAGGTTCGGCTGACGCTTGTGCAGCTCACGCAGCAAGCTGGCCAGGCCGACGCGCTGGTTCTCGCGCGAAGCCTCGGGCATCAGTTGGAAACTGTCGAGGGTGTCGAGGAACAGACCCGCATAGCCTTGCGCTTCCAGAGCCTTGGCACGTCCGAACAGATGCTCGCGCCAGACCGGCGACGTGAGATCCATCACCTGGCTGTTCCAGGCGTGATTGCGCACAGGGGAAACCGCGTTGCTCAACCCGGCTTTCTCGACCTCAGCCTTATTGCCGTCAAACTCACCGATGGACAGGTAGGCAAACGGCTGGCTGCCCAACGCCCGCAAGGTTTTCACATCGCCAGGGGTCATGTGGCCCGGTTCGACCACGGCCCAGTCGAACTGCGCCAGTTCCGGCAGCGGTGGTTGCTCGGCGTACCAGAAAGCCACGCTGTTCGGTTGAGCCAAGGCAGCAGCGTGCACAGTCGGCCCGCCGACGAATAAGGCAAAAGCAGCCAACAGCCGCTCAGCGATCGCGCGGATACGCGTCCTGCGGAAAACGATTTCCATAATTCACTCTTGAAGATGACTGAGCCAATACTGCGTAGACGTCGGGCGAAGTGACCGACGAACTACAAGCTGCGCAACAGCTGCGCCAAACCCTGGCCAATGGAGGTCGGTTGCGGGAGTGCAAAGCGCTCCAACAGACGGGCGTTATTCGCGCGCGAATGACGGATGTCGCCTTGACGTGAAGCTTGGTACGTCACGTTCAATGCAGTACCGGTGGCACGGCCCAGCTCAGCGATCAGGTCGTTGAGACTGGTCGAACGGCTGAGCCCTACGTTGATGGCTTCAGGTGCCGGTTCGCGGGTCTCCACCGCCTGGACGAGGATGCTCACCAGGTCCTGCACGTAGACGAAGTCGCGGGTTTGCTCACCGTCACCAAAGACGGTAATCGGCTTACCTGCCAGCGCACGCTCGGTGAAGATGCTGATCACGCCGGAGTACGGCGAAGACGGATCCTGGCGTGGGCCGAAGATATTGAAAAAGCGGAAGATCACTGGCTCCAGGCCGTGCTCGCGACGGTAGAAGTCCAGGTAGTACTCACTGGCCAACTTGTCGCTGGCATAAGGCGTCAGTGGCGACTTGGGCGTGTCTTCGGCGATGGCCGTGCCTTCGCCGTTGTTGCCGTAGGTGGCCGCGCTGGAGGCAAACACCACACGTGTCACACCGGCCTTGAGCATGCTTTGGCACACGTTGAGAGTGCCGACAAAATTGGCCTGGTGAGTGGCGACAGGATCGTCTACCGAGGCCTGCACCGACGCAACCGCAGCCAGATGCACGACTGCACTGCAATCAACCATGGCTTGCTCGACCACGGCGCTGTCGGCGACATCGCCAATCAGCAGTTCCAGATCAGGATTACCGGCGGGCAGGTTAGCCACCTTACCGGTCGACAAGTTGTCCAATACGCGAATCTTGTAGCCTTTGCCCAGCAACGCATCTACCAGATGTGAACCAATAAAACCTGCACCACCGGTGACCAGAATTCGTCCTACAGCCATGAAGTTTACTTCCTAGAGACTCGAGCGCAGGCACCGACAAACGAGCCTGCTAATTAAAGGTGACAGTGTTTTAGGGCTACCCTGACCAACGTCGCCTGGCCATCCGAGTCCAAGCCGCCTTATCCCTGAATCTTGAAGAACCACAGCATGGGACGAATGCGCGTTACCAATGTCACTTTAATGGCTTAGAGCCATCAACATCGCGGGAATCATGGTGGATCCAAAAGAGACTGTCAACAAATTGTCTAAGATGCCGCCAGACGGCAAACCCGAGTCAAAATTGCCACTTATTTGACGCTACTAATAGGGCGCAGTCTTTTTTTCACCCTTCCAGGTATCACGTCTACTGCACCCATATTCGTGGCCCAGGCTGTGTGGTCGAGACGACTTGCGTGACGATTGCTGGCTCCTACTTCATGGGCGGCTACACGCTGTTGGGCGATTAAAGCTGGCAGTTCCTGCCCGGTTTTTCAGCGTTGGGCAGTGCTGAGGCGCGATTGCCTGCGCAGGTACACCATTTGCGCCGTCACGCCGATCACCAGCGCCAGCGCAATGCCCGCCTGCGCGCCCAGCAGCACCGGCGATTTCAGGTCAGTGACGAAGGGGTGGCCATCGGGAACGCGGCGCAACGTCTCGGACACGGTGGGCACCATCAGGAAAAAAGCCGTCAGGCTCAGCAAGATCGTCTCCACATACACCCGGGCTCGCCCCAGCCAGGCCACGCGCCCTACCCCATAGCCCGCCAACAGCAGCGCAATCGTAATGATGCCGATGGCGTTGCTGACGGGCTGATGCGCGACCAGGAACACGGTGAGGCCACCGATCATCATCGACACGAAATACAACAACCCCGGCACTGACCGAGGCACGATACGGCCATGCCGGATAAACATGTAGGCGGCCAGTGGAATGGCCGGCAGGCTGCCGAGGGTGTGCAGCCAGCCGAGAGCGGAGATTCCGAACATAGTGGGGTTCCCATGTGGTTGGATGATGTGCAAAAACGGTCAGCGCGGGAAAGGCTCATCCCGATGGCGCCGGCGCGCTATGATCTCGGCGGTCAGCTTAGTGAGGGCGGGGTCGAACCGACATGATGAATCCCTTGGAAAACTTGATCATTCATCCGCAATTGCAGCTGGCAGGGCTGGCCAAGGGCGACCTGCTGTCCCAGGTACTGGCGCAGATCCGCCTGACGGGTGATCGGGTTCATTCCTGCACGCTGACGGAGGCACAGCCCCTCACGCTGGATGAAAAAAGCGCGCACATCTGCGTGCTCCAGCACGGCCGGTTGCATCTCTACGTTGCTGATCAGCCTCCCGTAGCGCTGGAGCAAGGCGATGTGATCCTGCTGCCCCACGATCCAACGGGCATCACGCTGACCGCCCTGAATGGGCCGGCAACCGTAGTCATCTGCCGCTTCTGGTTCGACGCGAGCAGTTTCCAGGCCATGCTGTTCGCCCTGCCTCGGCTGATCCACATCCAGCAAGCCGACGCCGCCGCATGGGCGGAAGGCATTCTGCATTTCATGTTGCTCGAAGCCCACGACACGCAACCGGGCGGGGCATTAATGATTTCGCGCCTGATCGACCTGGTGGTGATTCGCATCCTGCGCACCTGGGTGCACCAGGGCGCCGCTTCCGGATGGTTGGGTGGGTTGTCGGACGCGCGTATCGCCCGCGTGCTGAAAGCCATTCACGAAACACCGGGCAGGCAATGGCGCATCGACAACCTGGCTGAGGTGGCGGGCATGTCGCGGTCGAATTTCTGCGAACGGTTCAGCGCCCTGGTCGGTCGCTCGCCGCTTCGGTATCAGAATGAATGGCGGTTGACCCTGGCGAAAACCATGCTGGCCAAACAGGACGGCCGCATCGGAGAAGTGGGTTTTGCAATTGGCTATGAATCCGAAGCGGCGTTCAGTCGCGCCTATAAAGCTTTTTTCGGCCGCTCGCCTCGGGATGACAACGCCCGGCCGGGCTAGGCCGGGACGTGTGTATCAGTGCCCGGCGCTTTGCCCACCGTCGACATGCAGAATCTCGCCGGTCACAAAACCGGCAGTTTCCAGGTAGACAATTGCCTGGGCGATGTCACTCACTTCCCCCATGTGCCCGACCGGGTGCAATTGCCCGAGCGCCGCGTGGGTTTCTTCGCCGTGCATCGGCGTCTTGATGATGCCCGGGCTCACTGCGTTCACACGGATTCCACGCTTGGCGTATTCAATCGCCAACGATTTGGTTGCCGAATTCAAGCCGCCTTTGGTGAGGTTGGCGAGTACCGACGGCACGCCATCAATGGCGTGGTCAGCCAGGCTGGTGGTGACGTTGACGATGTGGCCGGCGTGGTTCTTTTCCATCTCGGCAATCGCGAGTTGAGTGATGTAGAAGAAGCCATGGAGGTTCACCGCAAGCACGTTGGCGTAGTCCGCCTGGGTGTAGGCGGTGAAAGGTTTGGCGATGAAGATGCCAGCGTTGTTGATCAGGCTGTCGATACGCCCGAAGGTGGCCAGGGTGTCGCGGATGATGCGCTGGGCCGTGGCCGGATCGGCGATGTCGCCGGCGACGGTGAGGATGTCGGGGTCGGTGGACGGCTGGATCGAGCGCGAGGTGGCGACCACGCGGTAGTCGAGGGCACGATAGGCCTGGACGACCGCGGCGCCGATACCTTGGGAGGCGCCGGTGATGATGACGACTTTTTTCATGAGGGTGCTCCGGTAGGGATTCAGGCTTGGGATTTGCGGTATTCGGTGGTGGTGATGCCGGCGTAGCCCCAGTTATCGGTGTCGACTTCTTCGATGACAATATGGGTCAGGTCCGGGCGTTTGTGCAGGACGCGTTTGAGGGTTTCGGTAAATTCGGCGATGACCTGGGCTTTTTGCTCGGGGGTAACGCCGTCACGGGTGATGCGCAGGCTGACAAAGGGCATAGCGAGGACTCCAGTGGCCGACCATCGGGGTGATGGGCGAGCCGTGGGGCCAATTTAGGCTTGCGCTGGAAGGGGATAAAGGTGGGCCCGGTTACTTCATTGGTGATCCGATGTAACAAGTCCGCCTTGCATAGACGGGCATAAAAAAACCCCGAACCAGTCGGGGTTTTTTTCGCCTGACACTCAGGCGCGACGCAGGATCAATTAGAAAACGTTGATCGGATAGTCGGCGAACAGACGGATTTCGTTACCGCCTACGTTGTAGTTGCTGGCGTTGTTGGAAACGCGCAACCAGGACGCACGCGCACGCAGGCTCAGGTCTTTGGCCGGGCCGCTCTGGACCACGTACTTGAACTGGTTCCAGATTTCACGCTCGGTGCCGTCGCCGCGGTTGGTACCGTCGTCGATGTTGGTACCCCGTACGTAGGCAACGTTGTAGGTCAGGCCCGGCACGCCGAAGGTGGCGAAATCGATGCCGTAGCCCACTTGCCACGAACGCTCGTCCTTGCCGTTGAAGTCGGACCAGTAGGAGTTGGCCAGCAGGATGGTGTTGCCACCGTCGCCGATGCCGCCAGCATTGCGGTAGCCGCCGTACAGGTAGCCGGTGTCGCCGGTGCTGCGCTGGTGAGCCACGGTGAAGCTGTGCGGGCCAACGGCCCAGGTCGCGCCCAGGCTCCAGATTTTGTTGTCGCGAGCATCTTCACTGCCTTGGTTTTCCAGGGCGAAGCTCTTGTCCAGCTTGGTTTTGTAGCCGTTGAAGTCAAAAGTCAGGGACTGCTTCTCTGGCAGGGCCAGCACGTAGTTGACGTTGACGTATTGCTTCTTCAGCACGTCCTGCATGTCGGAGGCATACAGCGCGGCGGACAGGCTTTCGGTGAATTTGTAGCTACCGCCGATGTAGTCGATGCTTTTCAGGCGACCGCTGTCGGTGCCTTCCATGCTCTTGCGCGCTTCTTTGGTGAAGTGACCCGCGTCCAGTTGCAGACCGGCGATCTCTTTGGAAACGATCGAGGTACCGGTGTAGGTTTCCGACAACAGACGGGAGTTGTCGTACTGCAGCACAGGCACGGCCGGGAACTGATCACCGTACTTGAGCACGGTGTTGGAAACGCGGAACTTGACGGCAGCGCCGCCCTTGGCCAGGTCGTGGGGTGCCGAGCCAGGGTTGTCGGCAGTGCCATTACCCGGTTTGAAGAAGTCGATACCGCCCGCGCCGGCGCGACCTTTGCCACCGTCCAGGCGGATAGCGTATTGGCCGATCACGTCCACACCCACACCGACGGTGCCCTGGGTGAAACCGGACTCCAGCTTGCCGATGAAGCCTTGGCCCCACTCGGCTTTGTCTTGCTTGCCGTTTTTGTAGTCGCGGCTGATGTAGGCGTTACGTGCGGCGATGTTCAGGTGGCTGTCTTCGATAAAACCCTTGGACTGGTCCTGGTCGTTTGCCATTGCTGTCGATGCGCTCAAAATCCCCAGAGCGATCAGACTCATCCGTTGCTTCAACATTTTCTTGTATTCCTTATTCCTGGTTGAGTACGCGCTGTGACACCAGGCTCCGTAATGCTTTTTCTGGTGTCGACTGAATCCGGAAAAAAGAAGGCCCGCGGACGACTGAACATGCCGCGGGCCTTTTTTATTGGATGAGTCATGGCGGTTAGCCACAGGCGTTGGGCGCAATCCTAGTCGCGCCCGGAACTATGTGTCAATTTCGCGAATCGTCTGTATTTAGGCGAAATAATTCTAAGCCAGGGCCTACAGCCACATCGAAAGCGACAAAAAACCGCATCCGAAACGACAAAAAACACATCTCGTAACACATTTCAAAGCCGATACGTTTGGCAATGGATAACGCGCGCAAATGCAAAGCATTATCATTAACGCGCTGTTTTTCTCCCAAACCACTCGGATACATTTCTTAATGCCTGCCCCTCGCCTGACGCCCATCACCCTTGGGCTTTCCGTTCTGCTGTCTGCCGGTTTTGCCTGCGCGGCCACCACGTTGCCCGAAACCTCGATCAGCGCCGAAGCTGACGAAGACGACCCACGCGTCAAGGAAACCAGCACCGCCACCCGCACCGCCACGCCGGTGCGTTATGTGCCCCAGGCCATCGACTCGGTAAAGACCGAAAGCCTGCGCGCCTACGGCACCAATGACCTGGGCCAGGCGTTGAGCGGCATTCCCAACGTCAGCAGCGGCGCCGATACGCGCTTCGACAGCCTACGCATCCGGGGTTTCGACGCGAGCAATGACTTCTACCTGGATGGCATCCGCGATGACAGCCAGTACGTGCGCGACCTGCATAACATCGAGCGCATCGAAGTGCTCAAGGGGCCGGCAGCCGTACTCTACGGGCGAGGCGGTCAGGGAGGGATCGTCAACCGTGTGAGCAAACTGCCTGGCGCCGGCCACAAGTCGAGTATCGAGGCCCAAGGCGGCAGCAACGATTTGCGCAGTCTGTATGCCGACCTCAGCACCGACCCCACCGATGACATCAGCCTGCGCCTGAACATGGGCAACCAGGACAACAACAGCTGGCGCGATGGCGTCAGCGGCAATCGCCAGCTGTTTGCACCGTCCATGAGCTGGCAGCTCACGCCGGACCTGAATTGGCTGGTGCAATACGAATACAGCCGCTACAACCGCACGCCGGACCGTGGCGTTCCCGGGGTCAACGGCCGGCCGGCGGATGTGAGCCGCAGCACCACTTACTTCGACAGCCGCGACTACATCGACGACAAATCCCAGTCCCTGCGCTCCAGGCTGGCCTATGAGCTCAACGACAACTGGCAACTGCGCCAGACCCTGGGCGTATTCAAGCTCGACAGCGATTTCGACAACACCTACCAGACCGCCTACGTGCCTGCGACCAACAGCGTGACACGCCAGCGCTGGCAGCAAGACCTGACCACGCGGAACCTCTTCAACAACGTCGAACTGGAAGGCGGCTTCAGCACCTTCGGCCTGGAGCATCGTTTGCTCACCGGCCTCGAGCTGGGCAGCCAGCGCCGCGATCCCAAGCTCTACACCGCCACCGCCGTCAGCCGTGGTGGCCAGGCCGTGCCGAGCCTGGACCTCAACCAGCCCAACCGCCACCTGAGCCATAACGGGCGGATGAGCGTGTCGAGCAACAACCACACCGAAGTGGAAAGTCGTGCGGTTTATGTACAAGACCAGCTGCGCCTGAATGATCAATGGCAGCTCCTGGCCGGCCTGCGCTACGACCGTTTCGAAGTGGACACCAAGAACAAAATCCTCAACACCCAACAGGCCGTCGACAGCCACAGCACCAGCCCGCGCTTTGGCGTGGTCTGGACGCCGCTGGAACATCACTCGTTCTATGCCTCGTGGAGCAAGACGTTCTCCCCGGCCGGTGGCGGCCTGATCGGCATCACCCCGAATGCCGCCGGCAGCGTCAACGACCTGAGCCCCGAGCTGACCAAACAGAAGGAAATCGGGGTCAAGAGCGATTGGCTCGACGACCGCCTGAGCACCACCCTGGCGGTGTACGAACTGGAGCTCTACAACCGCCGCACCAGCGACCCGCTGGACCGCACCATCACCCTGCTCAGCGGCTTGCAACGCTCACGCGGCGTGGAGCTGACCGCCACCGGCAAGATCGTCGGCAATTGGTACGTTCGCGGGGGAATCGGCCTGCAGGACGCCACGGTCGTGAAGGACAACAACGGCTTTGAAGGCAAGCGCGTCAGTGATGTGGCCAAGCGCAACGGCAGCCTGTTCATCACCTGGAAACCCGAGATGGGCTGGTACGCCGAAACCGGTTTGACGCTGGTGGGGGATCGTTACGCCGACAGTCTCAACACCGTGGTGCTGCCGGGTTATGGCCGTTGGGATGCCTTGGCGGGGTTCCGCCAGAAAGAATGGGACGTGAGGGCGGCGCTGAACAATATCGCGGACAACACCTACTATGCGTCGGCGACCAGCGTGGCGCAGATCCAGCCGGGAGAACCGCGCAGCGTGGTGGTGACTGGGACCTACAGTTTCTGAATCGAATACATCCAAAGGGTGTAGGAAGGGGCTTGCCCCCTCCCACATTTGTGCTCGGTGTTACTCAGTTTTTCAGCAGGTCGCACAACACGTGCACTTCATCCTCGCTGAACAGCCCCGCCGGGTAGCGTTCATTCATCACGCTGCGCAAGTCAGGCTGGCGCCTGATCCGTCGCGAGCCGTTTTCCTTCAACCAGAGCGCCAGTGCGGGAATCGCGTCGCCGCTGACCCGCAAGGGGTGGGCCGCACGCGTGTACATCAGGTTGATATCGGCATTCATTTCAGCGCTCTCTCCTACTGCGTGAGCGGCTAACTTACTCAAGGTTTATGACAGAACTGCGCAGTCATCACCTTGGGCCACTGTGACAGCACCGATACAAGAGCTATGCCAATGTCTCGTGTTTATAGGCATTGGGACACAAAAAAGCCCGCGACCTTGCTGGGCCGCGGGCTTGCTGTGGGCACCGGAACCGGTTGCGCCCGGCTATCGCCTCGATGCTGTTACAACTGCACTCACTCTTTGTGCGGTGCCGGCTGTTGCTGTGTCAGACAGTGGATATTACCGCCACCCAGTAACAGTTCGCGGCCCGGCACCATCACCACTTCGTGCTGCGGGAAAAGGTCCTGCAGGATCGCCTTGGCCTGGCTGTCCAGCGGGTCGTCGAAGCTTGGGGCGATGATGCCACCGTTGACGATCAGGAAGTTCACGTAGGAACCGGCCAAACGCACCGACGGATTCCGCTCCTGGGAGCCGTCAACCGGGTCGACACCGGCGCATTCTTCCTCGGTGGCGTACAGCGGCCCGGGAATCGGCATTTTATGCACTATGAACGAGCGACCCTGGGCGTCGGTGCTGCTTTGCAGCACGTCCATTGCGGCGTGGCAGCGCGCGTAGTTGGGGTCTTGTTCGTCATCGGTCCAGGCCAGCAACACTTCGCCCGGGCGCACGTAACAGCAGAAGTTATCCACATGGCCGTCGGTTTCGTCGTTGAACAGGCCATCGGGCAACCAGATGATCTTATCCACAGCCAGGTTGGCGCTCAGTACCGCTTCGATCTCGGCCCGGCCCAGGTGCGGGTTGCGATTGCGGTTGAGCAGGCATTCTTCGGTGGTGATCAGGGTGCCTTCGCCGTCGACATGGATCGAACCGCCTTCCAGTACAAAACCTTCGGTGCGGTAGCGCGGTGCGCGTTCGATCTCGAGGATCTTGCCGCCAACCTGGGAATCGCGGTTCCACGGCGCATACAGGCCACCGTCAAAACCGCCCCAGGCGTTGAAGTCCCAGTTCACGCCGCGCACTTCGCCGCTGTTGTTGATCACGAAGGTCGGGCCGGTGTCGCGCACCCAGGCGTCATCGCTGGACATCTCCACCACGCGGATATTCGGCACATCCAGGCGTGCGCGGGCGTTTTCGTACTGGCCGGCAGATACGGCAACGGTCACCGGTTCAAAGCGTGCGATCGCCTTGGCCACCGCCACATGGGCAGCCTGCGCCGGCTTGCCGCCCAGGCGCCAGTTGTCCGGGCGCTCGGGCCAGATCATCCAGGTTTGCGTCTGTGGCGCCCATTCGGCAGGCATGTAGAAGCCATCGGCGCGAGGGGTGCTGTGCAGGGTGGTCATGGCGATCAGGACTCCGAATGGGGTAAAGGCCGACTTTATAACGGATAAAAATCGGCTTTAAAAGCGACAAAAGATCATAGCTGATGAGTATGACAGTAGTTAACCGATAACAATCGATTAATCACACCTGCTCATCCAGCACCTTCGACAGCATGTCGACAAAGAAGTCCACGCTGCGCCTCGACGTGACCATCGGCGGCTTGATCTTGAGAATGTTCAGATAGTCGCCGGTAGGCTGCATGAAAATGCCCAACTCCCGCAGGCGATCACACAGCAAAGTGGTTTCTTCGGTGGCGGGCTCCAGGGTTTGCCGGTTACGTACCAATTCCAGGCCGAGGTAAAATCCGGAACCGTGGACGGCGCCAACCAACGGATGGCGCTCGATCAGAGCTTCCAGGCGTGCCTTGAAATGCGCGCCAACCACCTGGGCGTTTTCCCACAGTTTTTCTTCTTCCATCACATCCAACACGGCCATGCCGATGCGGCAACTGACCGGGCTGCCCCCCGACGACGAGAAGAAGTAGCCCTCAGCCTCCAGCGCCTCGGCGATTTCACGCCGGGTGATGACCGCACCCAGGGGCTGGCCGTTGCCCATACCCTTGGCCATGGTGATGATATCGGGCACCACACCTTGCTCTTCAAAGCCCCAGAAGAAATGCCCCATGCGGCCGTAACCCACCTGCACCTCATCGGCGATGCACACGCCGCCCTGGGCACGGACAAGTGCATACACCCGCTGCAAATAGCCCGGCGGCAACGAGATGCCACCGGCATTGCCGTACACCGGCTCACAGATGAAACCGGCCAGTTGGCGTTGGCTCGCGGCGATTTTCGCCAGGTTGTGCTCCACACTTCGTACGTAATCGGGCGCACTGTCCTGCCCGCGGAACTCGCCGCGATAGGTATTCGGTGCGGTCACCGGGTGCACCCAATCCGGGCGGCTGCTCAAGGCCTGGGGGTTGTCGGCAATCGAGGTGGACACCGCATCCGCCGCCACCGACCAGCCGTGGTACGCCTCCAGCACGCTGAGCATGTCGCGCCCGCCGCTGTAGGCCCAGGCCAGGCGTATCGCCAGGTCATTGGCCTCGGTGCCGCTGTTGACCAGGAACACCCGGTCCATGCCCTCTGGTGCCAGCGCGAGCAAGCGCTCGGAAAACTCGGCAATCGCCGCGTAGTGAAACCGCGAGTTGGTGTTGAGCAACGACCACTGCCGCGCCGCCACCGCCGCCATGCGCGGGTGGCCATGGCC
Organism: Pseudomonas sp. DR208; assembly: GCF_019823005.1. Classification (NCBI taxonomy): domain Bacteria; kingdom Pseudomonadati; phylum Pseudomonadota; class Gammaproteobacteria; order Pseudomonadales; family Pseudomonadaceae; genus Pseudomonas; species Pseudomonas sp. DR208. The sequence goes on along the minus strand of NZ_CP081944.1, from coordinate 511,784 downwards.
AAGCACCGCCACGTTGTTGAGCATGTCCAGGTAGGAACGACCCTGCATGTCGATCAGGTGGTTGCGCCAGCCACGCTCGATGCGCGGCGGATCGACGTAATAGTGCTTTTGCGAACGGGCGAAACTGGCGTCGCGGCGGGCCAGCAGGGCCTCGGGGTCCAGCTCGGGCTCGGCGTCGCAAGCCAGCCCCAGCAGCGCAGCCGGCGATGGGCAAAGCGCTTGCCACGCCGCTGCCCGGGACGGTGCGCAGAATAGCGGTGCGGGCAAGTCAACACGGCAAAGCTGCACTGTCAGCGGGCCCTCGACCTCACCGATCACCTGGCCCTTGAGCACCGCAGCCCCCGGCTGCAGCAGCGGCTTTACACCCCATAGCCGCACGGTCGTTTCGCTGTTATGCACATGAAGTTCATCATTGGCTCCTCGTCGTACCACACCGGCAAACGGCGCTTCGACGGAAGTCCCCGATGGCACGTGCAGCTCAACGTGCAACGCAAACGTCTCCGGCTCGGTCGCACTGTCGGGCCGGGTACGCGACAAACGGTATTGCCCATAGCGGCTCGCCGCCAGCCCATGTACCGCTGCCGCATCCTGCAACAGGCGTTGATCGATACCAGCTTGCTCCCAGTTGCCCGCCTCGAAATGCGGGCTGAGCACACCCAGATCGATCAGCGCAAACTCGCGGCCTACCAACCCCGGCAACAAGGGCGCAAAGCCTTGGCTGACGATAGGTGCGGGTGCCTGGCCAACACAGCTGAGAATCGCCGCCTCCATCAGCTCAAACGGCACCGAGGTCGCTACATGGAAGATTTCCCACTCATGCTCGGCGTTTTTCAGCAGGTAGCTGTTATGCGGATCCAGCCGTTGTTGCTGCTCGCTGCTCAAGACCAGCACCGCCGCCCGGGCGACGATCAGCGGCCATAGCGCCTGTAATTCTGCGGGTTGCAAGGGCGTCACCGCATGACAAGCCTGGATTGCCGGCAAAATCGCAAAGGGATCGCCCTCGGCATGGTGCAGCAGGGCGGCGCAGGTCACCGACAGGTCGGCAATGCGCCAGGTGTGCACCAGATCGCCGAAATCGATCACGCCCTGAAATTGCCAGTGGCGTTGCGCATCACGCTGCCACACCACATTGTCGTCGGTGATATCCATGTGCACGGCTTGCCACGGCAGGTGGTCGGCCAGGGAGCGCATACGGTTGCGGACCTGCTCAGCCACTTGCTCCAGTGCTTCGCGGTGGGGCAAATCTTCCAGGGTGGCCAGCAGATGCTTGATCAATTCCAGGGCATGGCGCGGGTCCCATTGCAACGTACGCTCCAGGCCCGGATGTTCGAACGACGCCAGCGCCTGGCTCATCCGACCGCACAGGTCGCCGAAGCCTGCGATCACCCTGTGCCCCAAATGCACCTGATGGGTCAACGGTTGGCCGTCGATGTAATCCAGCACCCGCACATGCAGGTTTTGGCCGTCGAGGGTCAGGGTCAGCAGTTCTTCACCGGTCAGAGCCTTGATGACCTTGGGTGCGCGCACGGCCTGCAGGGTGTTGAGCGCCGCGTGCTGGGCCTGAAGCTCAACGGCAGCGTAGTCGCCCCGGCAGATTTTCAGAACGAACCGGCCACGGGCACTGTCGACTTTGTAGTTGAGATCCTGCTGGCTGCCCAATGACTGCAAGGTGCCCGTGAGGCCGTAATGCTGCTCGAGCAGTTGTGCCGCCTGATCGGGGCTCACTTGCGGGCAAGGTAGACTGGCGCGATGGATCAGGGTGGCGAGCAGCATGGGGGGTGGCCTCGGTTTTTTAGGGGTGTATATCGCCATTGTTCAGGGGGCTTACGCAACCCCCTGCGCAAACCACGCTTGCACCGCCCGGCGGCACAACTCAAGCTATGCTCCATTCACTTAATGTCCGTCTAAGGAAAAGGCCCTCCGACATGCGCATTCTCATCACCGGTGGCGCCGGTTTTATTGGCTCCGCCTTGATCCGCCACCTGATTCAGCACACCGAGCACGAAGTGCTCAACCTGGACAAACTCACGTATGCCGGCAACCTGGAATCGCTGACCAGCATCGCGTCCAACAGCCGCTACGAGTTCGTCCAGGCCGATATTGTCGACCAGGCCACTGTCAGTGCCGTACTGAAGCGCTTCGAGCCCCAGGCGATCATGCACCTGGCGGCCGAGTCCCATGTAGACCGCTCGATCGATGGCCCGTCGGACTTCATTCAGACCAATATCGTAGGCACCTACAGCTTGCTGGAAGCCACCCGCGCCTATTGGCAGACGCTCGACGAGCCCGCCAAGCGTGCGTTCCGCTTCCATCACATCTCCACCGATGAGGTGTACGGCGACCTGCATGGCGTGGACGACCTGTTCACTGAAACCACACCCTATGCACCCAGCTCACCGTATTCGGCCAGCAAGGCGGCGTCCGATCACCTGGTCCGCGCCTGGCAGCGCACCTACGGCTTGCCGGTGCTGCTGACCAACTGCTCGAACAACTACGGGCCATTCCACTTCCCCGAGAAGCTGATCCCGCTGGTGATACTCAATGCCCTCGCAGGCAAGCCGCTGCCCGTCTACGGTGATGGTTTGCAGGTGCGCGACTGGCTGTTCGTCGAAGACCACGCCCGCGCATTGCTCAAAGTGGTCACCGAAGGTGTGGTCGGCGAGACCTACAACATCGGCGGCCACAATGAGCAGAAGAATATCGACGTGGTGCGCGGCATCTGCGCCCTGCTTGAAGAGTTGGCGCCACAGCGCCCGGCCGGCGTCACGCAATTTGTCGATCTGATCACCTTCGTCAAGGATCGCCCAGGCCACGATCAGCGCTATGCGATCGATGCCAGCAAGATCGAACGCGAACTCGGCTGGGCGCCGGAAGAAACCTTTGAAACTGGACTGCGCAAAACCGTGCAGTGGTACCTCAATAACTTGGAATGGTGCCGCAGGGTCCAGGACGGCAGTTATCAGGGTGAACGTTTGGGCAACACCGACTTTAAGGATCTGATCGCATGATGAAGGGAATCGTATTGGCCGGCGGTTCCGGCACGCGTTTGCACCCCATTACCCTGGGTGTGTCCAAGCAACTGCTGCCGGTCTATGACAAGCCGATGATCTACTACCCGATCTCGGTGCTGATGCTGGCAGGTATCAAGGATATTATGGTGATTTCCACACCAGTGGACTTGCCGCAATATCGCAACCTGCTGGGTGATGGCAGCCAGTTCGGCGTGCGTTTCAGTTATGCAGAGCAGCCGTCTCCCGATGGCCTGGCTCAGGCATTCCTCATTGGTGAGGAGTTTATCGGCGAAGACTCAGTCTGCCTGATTCTGGGCGACAACATCTTCCACGGCCAGCATTTTGGTGACCAATTGCGCACCGCAGCCGAGCGCGCTTCAGGGGCCACGGTATTCGGCTACTGGGTCAAGGACCCGGAGCGTTTCGGCGTGATCGACTTCGACAAAGAGGGCCGCGCCCTGTCCATCGAAGAAAAACCGACCAAGCCAAAATCGTCCTATGCGGTTACCGGCCTGTATTTCTACGATAACGACGTGATCAAGATCGCCAAGGCGGTCAAACCTTCACCTCGTGGGGAGCTGGAGATTACCGACGTCAACAATGCGTACCTTAAGCGTGGCGACCTGCATGTGGAGCGTTTCGGCCGCGGCTTTGCCTGGCTTGACACCGGCACCCACGACAGCCTGCTCGAAGCCTCCACCTATGTGCAGACCATCGAGCATCGCCAAGGCTTGAAGGTAGCCTGCCTAGAAGAAATCGCCTACGAAAATGGCTGGATCGACCGCGACTACCTGCTGGAGCGTGCCAAGTACTTTGGCAAAACCGGCTATGGTCAATATCTGTTCACGATCGCAGGGGAAACTCCATGAATGTAACCGCCACTGCGCTGCCCGATGTACTGATCATCGAGCCTAAGGTTTTTGGCGATGAGCGTGGTTTCTTTTATGAGAGCTTCAACGCTCGAAATTTTGCGCAAGCCACTGGACTAGAAGCGCAATTTGTCCAGGACAACCACTCGCGCTCGCAAAAAGGGGTGTTGCGCGGTTTGCACTACCAGATCGAACACGCCCAAGGAAAACTGGTGCGTGTGACAGCGGGTGAAGTATTAGACGTAGTGGTGGACATCCGTCGCAGCTCACCTCAATTCGGCAAATGGGCCAGCGTGCGGTTGTCTGCTGACAACAAAAGACAGCTCTGGATTCCGCCAGGGTTTGGCCACGGGTTTGTGGTGCTCAGTGACTATGCCGAATTCCTGTACAAAACCACTGATTACTACACCCCCTCAGCTGAACGCTGCATTCGCTGGAACGATTCTGATCTCAATATCGATTGGGAGTTTGCTGGCGATCCGACGCTATCCGTCAAGGATCAAAACGGCCAAAGCCTGAAAGATGCAGACCTGTTCCCATGAAGATCCTGATCTGTGGCCAGCACGGCCAAGTCTCCCGCGAACTGCAACAACGCCTCCAGGGCTTGGGCGAACTCATCGTCCTGGGCCGCGACCAGCTTGACCTGGCCAATGCAGAACAGATCCGCCAGCAAGTGCGCGCCCACCGCCCCAGCCTGATTATCAACGCAGCGGCTCACACCGCTGTCGATCAGGCCGAAAGCGAACCGGACGCCGCATTTGCCATCAACGCCATCGCCCCCGGCATTCTCGCCGAGGAAGCCAAGGCACTGGGCATCCCGTTGATCCACTACTCAACCGACTACGTGTTCGACGGCAGCAAACCGGCGCCTTACACCGAAGCCGACACGCCGAACCCGCTGGGCGTCTATGGCCAGAGCAAGCTGGCCGGCGAGCAGGCGATTGCAGCCGTAGGGGGTCAGTACCTGGTTCTGCGCACCAGTTGGGTCTACTCCAACCACGGCAAGAACTTCCTGCTGACCATGCAACGCCTGCTGCAGGAAAAACCGCAGATGCGCATCGTCGCCGATCAGATCGGCGCACCGACCTGGGCCGGTAGCATCGCCAACAGTACGCTTGCGTTGATCGAGCGCTGGCAAGCCGGCACAGCGGGGGAATGGGGGGTATATCACCTGACCGCCCAAGGTGAAACGTCGTGGTTCGGTTTTGCCGAGGCCATCGGCGAGCATCTGCGCAAGCAGGGCAAAGCCTGTGCCGAGCTGGAAGCCATCCCTTCCAGCGCCTACCCGACGCCCGCCCAGCGTCCCTTGAACTCACGCCTCGATTGCAGCCGCTTGCAACAACAATGGCACGTCAGCCAGCCGCAGTGGCAAGACGCATTGCGCGAGTGTCTTGCACAGCAGCACTAGGCATAATGCGCCTGTACCCACAGGCGCACGACTCCCATGACTCCACCCCTCCCGCGCAGACCCCGCTGGCGCAGCCTCGCCCTCCTGGCGCTTTGCCTGGCGCCGCTATTGTGGCCGCTGGAGCATCTGGCCGAGCGTTATTACCGCAGCGAACTGGCCGGCCAGAACCGCCAGACCCTCGACCTGTACGTCGCCAACCTGCTCGGCACCCTGCACCGCTATGAAGTGCTGCCGCAAATCCTCGGCGACCTGCCGGCACTGCGCACTGCATTGGACGCGCCCAACGTCAGCACCAACCTGGTCAACGCCAACCTGCTGCTCAAGGAGGTCGCCGCCCAGGCCGGGGTGGAAGTGATGTACCTGATGGACACCACCGGCAAGACCCTCGCGGCGTCCAATTGGGATAAACAAGATAGCTTTGTCGGGCGCAACTTCTCGTTCCGCCCGTATTTCAGCGAAGCCATGGCCGGGCGTCTGGGGCGGTTTTTCGGCCTGGGCACTACATCGGCCAAGCGCGGTTATTTCTTCGCCGCCGCCGTACGTGACGGCGATAAGATCATCGGTGTATTGGTGGTCAAGGTCGACCTGGACCACACCGAAAGCCTGTGGGGCAACACCCCGGAACAACTGCTGGTCACCGACCATAACGGCGTGGTGATCCTGACCTCGCGCCCGCAATGGCGATTCCGCGCGACCCGTCCGCTGACCGCTGAAGAACGCCAGGCCATCATCGCCATCCAGCCCTACCCGACCCGCGACCCGCAGCCGTTGAGTCTGAGCAGCACCGCGTGGCTGCGCCAATCCACGGCCATCGCCGAAACGGGCTGGAATGTGGAAATCCTTGCGCCACGCTCGTTGATCAACCGCCCGGTGCGCACCGTGGTTGCCGTCGGCGGCGCGACGCTGCTGGTGTTGATGTTGCTGCTGGGACTGATGATGCAACGTCGCCGTCACTACCTGGAGCGCATTGCGTTCGAAGCCAAGGCCCGCCGCGAGCTGGAAGCGCGGGTGGTCGAGCGTACCAGTGACCTGGAGGGCCTCAACCGGCGCCTGAAACAGGAAGTGCTGGAGCGCGAACACGCCCAGCAGGAGCTGGTACGGGCCCAGGACGACCTGGTGCAAGCAGGTAAACTGTCGGCGCTGGGCACCATGTCGGCGAGCATCAGTCACGAACTCAATCAGCCCCTGGCCGCCATTCGCAGCTACGCGGAAAACGCCGAAATCCTGCTCGACCATGAACGCACCAATGACGCCCGCGGCAACCTCAAGCTGATCAGCGAACTGACCGGGCGCATGGCCTCGATCATCGCCCACCTGCGCGCTTTCGCCCGTCGCGACCGCCATGCGCCCGAAAGCGTGGCCCTGCAACCGGCGCTCGACGATGCGCTGGCGTTGCTGGCCAAGCGGCGACGGTCGATGGAAGTGGAACTGATCCGCGACTTGCCGGAAGCCACCCTCTGGGTACAAGCCGGCGAAACCCGCCTGCGCCAGGTGCTGGGCAACCTGCTGGCCAACGCCCTCGACGCCCTCACCGAAAAAGGCCCGCCGCGCAGACTCTGGCTGAGTGCCGAAACCACCGAACAGGGCGTCAACCTGTACATTCGCGACAACGGCCCGGGTTTTTGCATGGAGGCCCTGGGGCGCGCCAGCGAGCCGTTCTACACCACCAAGACACGCACCCAGGGCCTGGGCCTGGGGCTGGCGATCTGCGAGACCCTGATGCGTGCCTTCGGCGGCGAACTGCTGTTTGCCAACCACAAGGAAGGCGGCGCGCTGTTAACCTTGAAATTGCGCGCCGGCTCGCCGGGCGTCAGTCTGCAACCGTCCGAGGACCGCAGTGTATGAGTATCGATAACCAGATTCAGGTGGTGTTGATCGACGACGATCCACACCTGCGTCAGGCGCTGTGCCAGACCCTGGACCTGGCCGGGCTGAAAGTCCTGCCCCTGGGCGAAGCCAGCGGCCTCACCGCACGCCTGTCGCGGGACTGGCCGGGGGTGGTGGTCAGCGATATCCGCATGCCCGGCATGGACGGCCTGGAGCTGCTCGCCGAACTGCACGGCCAGGACCCGGACCTGCCGGTGCTGCTGATCACCGGTCATGGCGATGTGCCGCTGGCGGTGCAAGCCATGCGCGCCGGTGCCTATGACTTTCTGGAAAAACCCTTCGCCAGCGACGCCCTGCTCGACAGCGTCCGCCGTGCCCTGGCTCTGCGCCGCCTGGTACTGGACAACCGCAGCCTGCGCCTGGCCCTCAGCGATCGTCAGCAATTGAGCACGCGACTGGTCGGGCATTCGCCGCAAATGCTGCGCCTGCGTGAACAGATCGGCGCCCTGGCCGCGACCAAGGCCGATGTGCTGATCCTCGGCGAAACCGGCGCCGGCAAAGAGGTGGTGGCGCGTGCGCTGCACGACCTGTCGAGCCGCCGCAGCGGGCCGTTCGTGGCGATCAACGCCGGGGCGCTGGCTGAATCGGTGGTCGAAAGCGAGCTGTTCGGCCACGAGCCTGGCGCCTTCACCGGCGCGCAGAAACGCCGCATCGGCAAGTTCGAGTTCGCCAACGGCGGTACCTTGTTCCTCGATGAAATCGAAAGCATGAGCCTGGACGTGCAGGTCAAACTCTTGCGCCTGCTGCAGGAGCGTGTGGTGGAGCGGCTGGGCGGCAATCAACTGATCCCGCTGGATATCCGCATCATCGCCGCCACCAAGGAAGACCTGCGCCAGTCCGCCGACCAGGGTCGCTTCCGTGCCGACTTGTATTACCGACTCAACGTCGCGCCGCTGCGTATTCCGCCGCTGCGTGAGCGGGGTGAGGATGCCTTGATGCTGTTCCAGCACTTCGCCGATGAAGCCAGCAGTCGTCACGGCCTGCCGCTGCACGAACTGCAACCGGGCCAGCGCGCCCTGCTGCTGCGCCATAACTGGCCGGGCAATGTACGCGAACTGCAAAACGCCGCCGAACGCTTCGCATTGGGGCTGGAACTGGCACTGGATGCCACGCCGGACAACCCTGCCGCCGGTGTGTTGACGTCCAACTCGGGTGGCCTGAGCGAACAGGTCGAGCAGTTCGAAAAAAGCCTGATCGCCGCTGAGCTGACCCGCCCCCACGGCTCCATGCGCAGCCTCGCCGAAGCCCTCGGCGTACCGCGCAAGACCTTGCACGACAAGCTGCGCAAGCACGGCCTGAATTTCGCCAACCAAAGCGGCGATGACGAATGACCGCTCCCACTCGCCAAGAGGCCCCCATGAACCGCGACAGCCGTTACCTGGAATCCATTCTTCACCACGACATCCCCCTCACCCGGGAAATGGGCCTCAAGGTGCTCGACTGGCACCACGGGCGGCTGGAACTGCATCTGCCCTTGCACGCCAACATCAACCACAAGAGCACCATGTTCGGCGGCAGCCTGTATTGCGGCGCAGTGCTGGGGGGTTGGGGCTGGCTGCACTTGCAACTGCGTGAAGAAGGCATCGAAGACGGGCACATCGTGATTCAGGAAGGGCAGATCAGTTATCCGCTGCCGGTCACGCGGGATGCAACGGTGGTATGCCAGGCGCCGGAGGAGAAGGTGTGGAAGCGCTTTTTAGCGACGTACCAGCGCTATGGTCGCGCGCGCATCACGCTGGAGACGTGGGTTGTGAATGAAGGCAGCGAGGAGCGTGCAGTGGCCTTCACCGGGCAGTACGTCCTGCACCGCTGACTGCCACCCCCCTCCCACCTTCCGCCTCAGGATCTGGCCAGGGTCAGCAAGCGCTCGCGCCACGCAGCCTTGGCCGGCAACGCCAAAAAGAACGGGTTCAACAACGATGCCCGCGCCGGGTAGCTGAACGGCTCACCGCTCAGCTCCAACACTTCGCCCCCCGCGCCTTCGAGTACGCCCTGGGCCGCCGCCGTGTCCCACTGCGAGGTCGGCGCCAGGCGCGGATAGCAGTCCGCACTGCCCTCGGCCAACAAACAGAACTTCAGCGAGCTGCCGATATTCGTCAGCTTCAACGCGCCCAGGCCTTCGCTCAGCCCGCCCAGTAAACGCTCCTGCTCCGCGCTGGTATGCCGACGACTTGCAACTACGGTGAACGACTCGCCCGCTGCCGGTGCTTCACGCACCTGGATCTGCTTGGGCGCTTCATTCACATCGGATCGCCAAGCACCCAAGCCGGCGCCACCGAAGTAGCAACGGCCGTTGGTGGGCATCGAGACCACGCCGAACACGACGCGGCCCTGTTCGATCAGGGCGATGTTCACGGTGAATTCTTCGCTGCCGGAGATGAATTCCTTGGTGCCATCCAACGGATCCACCAGCCACCAGCGCTGCCAGCCGGCGCGCACGCTCTGGTCGATATCGGCATCTTCTTCGGACAGCACCGGAATGCTCGGGTCCAGCGCGGTCAGGCCGGCCAGGATCAGGTGATGAGCGGCCAGGTCCGCGGCCGTCACCGGCGAATCATCGGCTTTGGACGTAACGGCCACGTCAGCGCGCCAGTACGGCAGGATCACTTCACCGGCCTGACGGGCCAGCTCGATCACCGGGGCAATAAACGGGTGGCCTAAAAACAGTTCGCTCATGCGTTAAACGCTCCTCGCTGGGTCAACAGGTCTCGTACCAGGTACAGCGCGGCCAGAGCCCGGCCTTCGCTGAATTGCTCATTTTGCGCCAGCATCGACAGCTCGCGCAGGTTGACCCGGTCCACACGCATCGGCTCAGGTTCATCGCCTTCCAGGCGTTCTTCATAGAGGTCGGTGGCCAGTACCACCTGGATTTTCTGGCTCATGTAGCCAGGCGACAGCGACAGTTCCGTGAGGTGCTCCAACTGCCGTGCGCCGTAGCCCGCCTCTTCCTTGAGTTCGCGATTGGCCGCCGCCAGTACGTCTTCACCGGGCTCGATCAACCCCTTGGGCAACGACAGCTCATATTCGTCGGTACCGCCGCAGTATTCTTCCACCAGCAACGCATGGTCTGCGTCGATCATGGCCACAATCATCACCGCGCCGTAGCCGGCACCGCGACCCACCAGGCGCTCGTAGGTCCGCTCAACGCCATTGGAGAAGCGCAATTGCACTTCCTCCACGCGGAACAAACGGCTACTGGCGACTATTTCGCGGGCGAGGACGGTGGGTTTCTGGCGCATGAGCGGCTCCTTGGCGTGATCGGGTTACTATACCGTGGCTTTTCCGATTGTCTGTGTCGGATATCTTTACTTACATGAGACCGCCCCATGCCCTCTTTGCCCTGGCACGCCATCGACACTGTCCTGCTGGACATGGACGGCACCCTGCTCGACTTGCATTACGACAACCACTTCTGGATGGAACACCTGCCCCAGCGCTACGCCGAACTGCATGGCGTGAGCCGCGCCCTGGCCGAGATGGAGTTGCAGCCGCTGTTCGAGCGTAACGCCGGACAGTTGCAATGGTATTGCCTGGACTTCTGGAGTACCGAACTGAAGATCCCGGTGCGCGAACTCAAGCTGGAAACCGCGCACCTGATCGCCCTGCGCCCGGATGCCGACACATTCCTCACGGCAATCAAACGGGCCGGCAAGCGCGTGATCCTGATCACCAACGCTCATCGTGATTCCCTGTCATTGAAGCTGGAACGCATTGAACTGGCGCCGTATTTCGAGCGGTTGATCAGCTCCCACGATTACGGTTTCGCCAAGGAGAACCCGCAGTTCTGGGATGCCCTGCAAGCCGATATCGGCTTCGACCCGGCACGGAGTTTGTTTATCGATGACACCTTGCCGATCCTGCGCAGCGCCCGGGCGTTTGGCGTGGGGCATTTGTTGGCGGTAAAGGAGCCGGACAGCAAGAAAGGTCCAAAGGACACGGCGGAATTTGCGGCGGTCGACGACTACCGAGATCTCATTGCCGGACTCTGACCCCATGTGGGAGGGGCTTGCCCCCGATTGCTGTGCATCAGAGACACATTCAGTCACTGACACACCACCATCGGGGGCAAGCCCCATCCCACCTTTCGTCCTGCGTTTTACTCAGGAATACGCAGCGTCTGCCCTGGGTAGATTTTGTCCGGGTGCGACAACAGCGGCTTGTTGGCTTCGAAGATCTTGTTGTACTGGTTGGCGTTGCCATACACCGCCAGGGAAATCGCGCTCAGTGTGTCGCCCTTTTTCACCACGACGAAACGGGCGGCAGCCACAACAGGCCCGGAAACGGTGATCTGGTCATCTACACTGGCCACACCGGCAATGTTGCCCAGCGCCAGCAGGATCTTCTCTTTCTCTTCCTGGGTGGCGACTTCACCGGTCACCGTCACCTTGTCGCCATCCACCGTGGTCTGCACATTCGGATTACCCAGGCCCACTTTGGCCACGTGCTCCTTCAACTGCTCACTGGCGTTTGCATTACCCGGCGTCAACAGGTCGACAATCTTTTCGCCGGCTTCCTTGATAAAGCTGAAAATGCTCATAGTGCGCGCTCCTTGTTAATTGATTTCCAGATGCCCAAGACTAGACCAGTCCTACAGACTTGGGTTCCAGCCCGGCAAAAGACCCAAACGCGCTAGAATCCCCCCGCCATTGGAATAAGCCCTGGAGCGAAGATGGACATCAAACAGTTGAAATTCCTCATCGCCCTCGACGAGACCCGCCACTTCGGCCAGGCGGCCGCGCGTTGCCACATCACTCAACCGACCCTGTCGATGCGCCTGCGCAGCCTTGAAGAAGAGCTGGACCTGCCTTTGGTCAATCGCGGCCAGCGCTTCGAGGGCTTTACCGCCCCCGGTGAGCGCGTGCTGGCCTGGGCACGCACGGTGCTGGCGGCGTACGACGGCTTGCAGGCCGAAGCGGCCGCCTGTCGCGGCAACCTCGTCGGCACATTGCGCCTGGGCGTGGTGCCGTTGTCGAGCTTCGATCCCTTGGCATTGATGCAGCAACTGCACAAAGAACACCCGAACCTGCGCTTCGAGCTGTCGGCGCTCAGCTCCGAACAGATCCTTGAGCAACTGGCGAGCAATCGCCTGGACCTGGGCGTGTCTTACCTGGAGCGCCTGGACGCTGAGCGCTTCGACTCGCTGGCCTTGGGCGAAACCCGCATGGGCCTGCTCTACGACCAACGCTTCTTCAGCTTTGGCGACACGCCATTGAGCTGGGAAGCCCTGATCGAACTGCCCCTGGGCATGCTCACCAGCGGCATGCACTTTCGCCAATCCATCGACCACAACTTCCACAGCCGTGGGCTCAACCCGCAGCCATTGTTGCAGACCGATGCCGTCCATCAGTTGTTGCAAGCCGTGCATGGCGGCTTGTGCTGCGCCGTGATGCCTTTGGACGGTGGCCTGGATGCACTCACCGAGCATCTGCGCCTGCAGCCGATCGAAGACGCCCATACACTCGCGCGCCTGGGCTTGATCATGCGCCGCAGTGCACCGCGCTCGGCGCTGGCAGAGGCGTGTTTCGCGCTGTATCAGAAATCGCAAAACGAGTCTTGATCGACGTCATCTATCGGAAGATCAGTACTGGCGATTAGACGCGACGCTTTGTCGCGCCTAGTCTAAACACTGATCAATCCGCCGGTGGTACTGCCCCATGAACGCCAAGCGCCCAGTCTGCGCGGCGCCCGCTCTTGAAACGCCAGCGCCCGCCGCCAGCCAGAGCTACCAGTATTGCAATCTCGAACATACGGAATTCGCCAGCACAGCCCTGGCCGAGGAAGTGGCGTTGGCGATTGCCTACAACGACATCAGCCAAGCGGTAATGCTGGTGACGCCGACAGACCTGGAAGACTTTATCGTCGGCTTCAGTATAGGCAGCGGCATTATCGCCGACGTTAGCGACATTTATGATCTAAAACTCAGCGGATCGGGCTCTGCTCAATACGCTCAGGTGCAGATCTCCAGCCGTGCCTTCTGGAACCTCAAGCAACAGCGCCGGCAACTGGCCGGCACCAGTGGTTGCGGTCTGTGCGGTGTAGAGGCGGTAGAACAAGCATTGCCTGACCTTGATGTACTGCCGGGTGCGCCTTTGCCGCCTGCCGAATGGCTGGATGGCCTGCGCCAACGCATCAGCGCGTTCCAGCCCTTGGGCCAGTACAGCGGCGCCGTGCATGCCGCCGTATTTATGAACGGCCAGGGCGAATTGTTGCTGGGCCGCGAAGACATTGGCCGACATAACGCCCTGGATAAATTGATCGGTGCATTGATCCGCCAAAAAATTCCGACCGAAGGCGGCCTGGCGATTGTTACCAGCCGTTGCAGCCTGGAGTTGATCCAGAAAGTCCTGCGCGCGGGCATCCAGACCCTGGTCAGCCTGTCGTCACCCACCGGTCTCGCCCTGCAATGGGCGCGCCGGCATAACCTCAATCTCATCCACCTGCCGCAGAAAAGTGCGCCGCGGGTCTACAGCCCTGCGATGGAGAACCAGCCATGAGCCAGCACCACCAAGCCGACCAAACCCCGACCCCGCGCTACAAGCCCTACAAAGGCCCGGCCGGCGGCTGGGGCGCACTGATCAGCGTGGCGCAAGCCTGGCTGACCAGCGACAACGCGCTGAAAAACCTGCGCATGATGCTCAAGACCAACCAGAACGGCGGCTTCGACTGCCCGGGCTGCGCCTGGGGTGACTCGCCGGAGAGCGGCATGGTCAAGTTCTGTGAAAACGGCGCCAAGGCGGTCAACTGGGAAGCTACCAAGCGCCGTGTGGATGGTGCATTTTTTGCCAAGCACAGCGTCACCGCCTTGCTGGAACAGAGCGACTACTGGCTGGAATACCAGGGCCGCCTGACCGAGCCGATGCGCTATGACGCCGAAACCGACCGCTACACGCCCATCAGTTGGGAAGCGGCCTTCGACCTGGTCGGCAGGCACCTCAACGCCCTGCCCAGCCCTGACATGGCCGAGTTCTACACCTCGGGTCGCGCCAGCAACGAAGCGGCCTACCTGTACCAATTGTTCGTGCGCGCCTACGGCACCAACAACTTCCCGGACTGTTCGAACATGTGCCACGAAGCCAGCGGCGTTGCCCTGGCGCAAAGCGTGGGGGTCGGCAAAGGCACCGTGACCTTTGATGACTTCGAACATGCCGATGCGATCTTCGTCTGGGGCCAGAACCCCGGCACCAACCACCCGCGCATGCTTGAACCGCTGCGTGAAGCGGTTAAACGCGGCGCTCAGGTGGTGTGCATCAACCCACTCAAAGAGCGCGGCCTGGAACGCTTCCAGCACCCGCAACACCCGCTGGAAATGCTCACCAACGGCGACAAGCCAACCAACACCGCCTACTTCCGCCCGGCGCTGGGGGGCGACATGGCCATCCTGCGCGGCATGGCCAAGTTCCTGCTGCTGTGGGAACGCCAGGCCCAGGCCGAAGGCAAGGAGGCCGTGTTCGACCACGACTTCCTCAACGAGCACACCGCCAACGTGCTGGAATACCTGGGCAAGATCGACGATACCTCCTGGGATGAGATCGTCGAACAGTCCGGCCTGACCCTGGTCGAGATCGAGCAAGCGGCGCGCATGTACGCCAAAGGCAAGAACGTGATCATGTGCTGGGCGATGGGCATCACCCAGCACCGCCATTCGGTGCCGACCATCCAGGAAATCGCCAACCTGATGCTGCTGCGCGGCAATATCGGCCGCCCAGGCGCCGGCCTGTGCCCGGTGCGTGGCCACAGTAACGTGCAGGGCGACCGCACCATGGGCATCAACGAACGCCCTCCGGTGGCGTTCCTCGATGCCCTGGAGCGTCGCTTCCAATTCCAGGTGCCGCGTGAAAACGGGCACAACGTGGTGGAAGCCATCCACGCCATGCTCGAAGGCCGCTCCAAGGTGTTTATCGGCCTGGGCGGCAACTTCGCCCAAGCCACGCCGGACAGCCTGCGTACCTTCGAAGCCCTGCGCAATTGCGACCTTACCGTGCAAATCAGCACCAAGCTCAACCGTAGCCATTTGATGCACGGCAAAGATGCACTGATCCTGCCGTGCCTGGGCCGTACCGACATCGATATCCAGGCCGAAGGCCCGCAAGCGGTGACGGTGGAAGACTCGTTCAGCATGGTCCACGGTTCCAATGGCCAGTTGCAGCCGCTGTCGAAACTCATGAAATCCGAACCGGCAATCCTGGCCGGTATCGCTGCCGCGACCCTGGGCAGCAAGCCGGTGGACTGGAACTGGCTGGTGGCCGACTACAGCCGCATCCGCGACCTGATTGCCGACACCATTCCCGGCTTCAAGGACTTCAACGAGAAGATCAAGCATCCGGGCGGTTTCTATCTGGGCAACTCCGCGGGCGCGCGCCGCTGGAATACCCCGTCGGGCCGCGCCAACTTCCGCCCGAACATCCTGCCCAAGGACTTGATCCACGAACGCACCCACGCGACCGGCCGCGTACCGGACCTGATCATGCAATCGATGCGCTCCCACGATCAGTACAACACCACCATCTACGGCCTGGACGACCGCTACCGTGGGGTCAAGGGCCAGCGTGACGTGCTGTTCGTCAACGAAGCCGACATCATCCGCCTGGGCTTCAAGCCAGGGCAGAAGGCCGACATCGTGTCGTTGTGGGAGGACGGCCGCGAGCGCCGTGTGAAGGGCTTTACCTTGCTGGCGTTCGATATTCCGGCGGGGCAGGCTGCGGCTTACTACCCGGAAGTGAACCCGCTGGTGCCGTTGGAAAGCACCGGGGATGGCAGCCATACACCGACGTCGAAGTTCGTGGCGATCCGGTTGGAAGCGGCGAGTGACAATGGCTTGATCATGGCGCGCTCGGCCTGATCGGGACCGTTGTGGTGGGCAGACTTGTATTGGCCTGCTCGCCACTGGGAATTACCCGCAAAGGAATTTCAGGCACAAAAAAGGCCGCTTTTGCATAAAAGCGGCCGTTCCGAAGTAGCTAAAGACTCGCAAAACAGACTTAAGTTCCCGAGTAAAAACAGTAACTTATAGAATTGTGTACAACTCGTGCTACTGGTCGGATTTCTATTGTCACAATCCAGATACAGCCTCAGGATCGCGCCGTCATCCTCTTGAGGTCTCCCTAATGAAGTTCTCCTCGATTCTCTTGTTGTCCCTTGGCCTGGTCAGTGGCGCAGCCATGGCCGGTGGCACCACCGAAGCCGGTGTGGGCGGCGCATTGGGCGGGGTTCTGGGTTCGGTCGTTGGCCAGCAGCTAGGCGGCAACACGGGTTCGACCATCGGCGCAGCCTTGGGTGGCGCGGGTGGTAGTGCGGTGGGCGCCGACAAGCGCAGCCGTGGCGAAGCCGCTATTGGCGGCGCATTGGGCGCAGCCGGCGGCAACGTTGTGGGCCGCAGTGTCGGCGGCAGCACCGGCGCACTGATCGGTTCAGCGGCCGGCGGTGGTGCCGGTGGCGCACTGGGCAACTACATGGGCAACAAGAGCGATGACGACGACCGGCGTAGCCGTGGCCGTGATCACCGCCGTTATGACCGTGACGACCACCGTGGGCGCGGTCATGCCTATGGGCATCGCAAGAACAAGCATCACTACCGCGACTGATAGTTGCTGAGTGCAGGAGCCGGCTTGCCGGCTCCTACAGGGTGATCAACCGCTGCAATGCCTCGCGCAACCGCCCCGGAATCGTCACCGGCTGGTTCGTCCCCCGATCCACGAACACATGCACAAACCGCCCCGCCGCACAGGCGTCTTCTTCGCCCGCCTTGAACACCGCCAACTCGTACTGCACTGAGCTGTTGCCCAGCTTGCCCACCCGCAGGCCGATGTCGATGCGCTCGGGAAAGGCGATCGACGCAAAGTAATCACACGCCGAACTCACCACAAACCCCACCACATCGCCGTCCTGAATATCCAGACCACCTTGCTCGATCAGGTAGGTATTCACTGCCGTGTCAAAGAAGCTGTAGTAGGTCACGTTGTTCACATGGCCATACACATCGTTGTCGTGCCAACGCGTGATGATCGGCTGGAAGTGAGGGAAATCGGCGCGTTGCGGTACGGTATCAGGCATCGGGTCATCTCGTGAAGGTGAATTACAGGTCATTCAAATGGGCCTGGGCCCACTCGCGTACCTCGGCGTACGGATACTCTTCCAGCACAGCAAAACCCGGAATACCTCGCGCCTTCAGCTTGGTAAACAACGGCACGCTGATGCCCCCGAGGAAACGCGTCAGGCGTTCCGCGCCAGGCAGTTGCCCGGTGTGTTCATGATGCCTGTGGATAAAATCGCCGCACAGCTCCATGAAGTTCTTATCCACAAGTGGCGGCAAGCCCGGCGGCGAAGGAAGGCGCGCAACATGACCGTGGCACACCGAGCAATGCCCACAACGCTGCGGTGCATTTTCATCGCCAAAGTACTGTGCCAGGCGCTGCCCCAGGCAGTGTTCGGTGGCAAACAGATCGAGCATGGCGTGAATCCGCGCGACTTCTGCCACCTCGTGCTGCTTGAAGCCTGTGTATAACTCAACGCTCAACACCTGTGGATCGAAATCGGTCTCCAGCAGGCTGTAGACCTCGGTCATTTGCTTGCTTTCCAGTTCGATCAGGCCCTGCTCCTGGAAATAATCCAGCGCCTTCACCACCCGATTGCGCTCGGCGTTGTGCTGCTGATACAGCACGTCGAAATCCACTGTCGCCCAGCTCCTCGCGCGCTTGCAAACCTGGATGATCGCCGCGACAAACTGCTGCCGCTCACCGGAGAAACGTGCCAGCAAAGCCTCAGGTTCGACCAGGTATTTGAAACGGTACTCGGCATAAAACGCGTAACGCGGCGCGATCACGCCCTTGAGCTCCAACTGCACCAGCAGCGTCTTCAACGGCAGCTCGCGGATATTGCTGAGGTCCGACAAGGACCTGAGCAAAAACTCCCACTGCCCATCGCCCCGCGCGGCCTGCAACTCTTCCAGCACCCGCCGGATACCTTCCTGCTCTGGCGTATCGCCGTACACGAAGTTTTCCAGCACATTGAGGCTGTCGCGATTGGCCAGCACCAGGCAGTCGGATGGCTGCCCATCACGCCCCGCCCGGCCAATCTCCTGGCTGTAGTTCTCGATGGATTTGGGCAGGTCAAAGTGCACCACGTTGCGGATATCACTCTTGTCGATGCCCATGCCAAACGCGATGGTGGCGACGATGCAATTGGAGCGCCCCCCCATGAAGCGCTGCTGGATACCCTCGCGTTTATCGTGGGGCAGACCCGCGTGATAGGCCTCGGCCTGGATGCCGTTGCGATTCAGGTGCTCGGCAATCTGCTCGGCGGTTTTCTGCAAGGTCACGTAGACAATGCTCGGCTGCTCGACGCGCTCACTCATCCACTGCACCAGCCGGCGACGCTTGTCCGCACCGCTGACCGGCTCCACCAGCAGGTTGAGGTTGGGCCGGTAGAAGCCCGTGGTGACCACATCGTCCGGGGCAATGGCGAACTTGGCCTGCATGTCGGCAATCACCTTGGGCGTGGCTGTCGCCGTCAGCAGCAGTGCTTGTGGGATATTGAACTGACGCTGGTAGTCCGGCAGTTTCAGATAGTCCGGACGGAAGTTGTGACCCCATTCGGAAATACAGTGGGCCTCGTCCACCACCAACAACGAGATCCGCACACTTTGCAGGAAGTTACGGAAGCGCTCGTTCTTCAAGCGCTCCACCGAAATCATCAGGATCTTGAGTTCGCCCGACCGCGCACGGGCCATGACCTCATTGGCCTCATCGCGGTTCTGGGCCGAGTCGATACTGCCCGCCGCAATGCCATGGCGCTGCAGGAAACCCAGCTGGTCCTGCATCAACGCCAACAGCGGCGATACCACCAGCGTCAGGTGCGGCAGCAACACCGCCGACAGCTGGTAACACAGGGACTTGCCCGACCCGGTAGGGAAAATAGCGGCCGCCGAACGCCCGGCCAGTATGGCGCTGACCGTTTCTTCCTGGCCCGGACGAAACTGTGGATAACCAAAGACCTGTTGGAGGGTGTCGTGCATAGGCTGTCACTCCATTGACCGCTGAGGGAGTCAAAAACATAGATCAGCGATCGAGAATAGGTCGGGGATAAACGCTACAAACTGATACAGAGAAAACCAGCAGGCCGACGCAAAAACGAAGACATTAACATGCCTGATCACAAGCGCCCGACACGGAGTCGTGAATGTCGCACAAGCCAGTATTCCCATCGCTACGCCCGATCCTGCTCACATTGCCGCTGTTGCTGTTGGGGTGCGTGACCCCACCCTCCCCAAAGCCCGCCGAGCCGGATACACAGCGCTTTGAAACCCTCGAATACCTGGCGCAAAAAGCCCTGCCCGTCGTCAAGGCATCAGCACTCTACGCACGGGGTGGCACAGGCCAGGGTGTCAAAGTGGCACTGATTGATTCAGGCCTGAACCAGGACCTGCCTGAGTTCTACGGTCGCGTGGCCGACCCGGGCTACGACTTTGTGCGCAGCCAGCCAGGAACGCTCGATATCAAGGGTCACGGCACCCAGATGGCCGGTATTCTCGCCGCCAACAAGAACGACCAGGGCATCCACGGCATTGCGTTTAACGCCCAGTTGATTCCCATGCGCTTCGGTGATGACAAGGAGCCTTTTTATTTTGACAGTGAAATTGCCCGGGCCTGGACGCTCGCACACACAAAGGGCGCACGGATCTTCAGCAACTCATGGGCCAATCCCATCGAAGCCAACACCAACGAAGTTCCCATCTATGAACGCTTGATGGGGGACTCATTGGACGTGGCGAAAAAGCTGGTCGCCGAGGGTGATGTTTTCGTGTTTTCCACCGGCAATGAGGTCAAGCGTGAGCCGCTTGCCGAGCCCGGCCTGCCGGCACTGGTGCCTGAACTGGAGAAGGGCTGGATAGCCGTCATGGCACTCAAGAGCGACGGCACCGCCATCAATCTCAAGTCCAACTATTGCGGCCTCGCGGCGCGCTGGTGCATCGCGGTACCGGGAGGTGACGGTGGTGCAGGGCTGTTGACCACCAACAAGGACGGCAGCTACGGACCTACGGCCGGCACTTCGCCAGCCGCTGCGCTGGTCAGCGGCGCCTTGGCTGCCTTGCAAAGTCGCTTTCCCGAAATGACGCCGCAACAAGTGCGTGACCGCCTGCTCAGCACCGCCAATCGAACAGGCATCTACGCCAACAGCGAAGCCTATGGGCGTGGGTTGATGGACCTGGACGCTGCCTCGCGCCTGTAATCGTGCCCAAACGAACAACGCGCCCTAAGGCGCGTTGTCGGTAGAACATTTGTCGCTGTGTATCAGCGGTTCTGCACCCGCTCGATCGCCGTGTCATACACCGGGTTAGCCTTCTGCTCCTTGGCCAACTGATAGTGACGCAACGCATCCGGGAACTGCCCCGCCGCTTCGTAGATCCGCGCAATGTTGTAGTAAGCGCCCGCTCGCACCGTCGCAGCGTTCGCGCCCGTGGCGAGGGCGATAGCCTTGCGGTTGGCCCAGATCGACTCGGCGGTGTTGCCGGCCTTCTGATACGCCAGGCCCAGGTTGCCGTAGGCCTTGCCGAAACCATTGTCCAACTCGATAGCCTGGCGGAACAGGTCGATAGCCTGGTCCAGCTTGCCGGCCTGGTAAGCCGCTTCACCTTGCACGTTCAGACGTTTCGCATCGGCTTGTGCAGAAGAGCTCACCGCCACAGCGGTAACGGCCACGCTGTCATCCAGCAACGGTTTGACTTCGTTAAGCACGTTCGCCGCGTTCACCGTCACGCCACTGAAGGTGTTGATGTCCTGGAAGTCGCCACTGCCGGTCATGCGGAACACGGTCCACAGGTTGCCGCTGCGGTTTTTCGGCACGTAGTAGGTACGCACCAGCGATTGGCCCATGTACACGAATACCTTGGCTTCGCTGTTGGACAGCTGGCGCGAGCCTGGATTGCCGCCGTTGGTGAAGTCATGCACGGCATACACGTAGCTTTCGCCGTAGTGTTTTTTCTGCAGGGTGATGGTTTCCGGGCCGTAGCTGTCGACGTCATCCACGTCCAGTTCAGCGTCGGTGCCCGTCTTGTTCTCGAAGTAGATATTGTTGCCAGGGAAGATCATGTGGGAGTCGAGGTCTTCCGGGGTTTTGCCCCAGGTCAGTACCACACGCAGGCCGTCGAGGTTTTCCATCACCGGGCTGATGGCATACGTCATCCCGGCGCATGGGCACTTCACCACCAGGTTCGAGTAGCCGGGCTTCTTGATGATCAGAAGATTGGTGGCATCGTCTGCGGCTTCGCTGGTGAGGGTCACTTGCCCCTGGGCGTTGGTACGGCCCACTACGTTCTGCGCACCGTTGCGTTGCAGCAACACCTCGGCGTCGGCGATTTTCTGGTCCTTGACCACCGCACTGAGCACTTCAATCGGCAATTGCGCCGCCTGGACTGAAAACGCGACCGCACACAATGACATTGCCGAAGCAACACGCAGCAAACCCATGCTTAACTCCCTTTAAGTAGCGGGCGGAATCGCCCTGCAAGATTTTGCGGTGAAACATACTCCGAAATGCGTGGGCTGGCGGATTATTTATACAGAATGTGACGTGGTTTTTATCCCGTCTGCCTGTTGAAGCATTGCGCTACAATCAAACCTTGCTACCCAAGAGTACGCTGCCATGAGCGAACCGACGTTTGAGCAAAAACAGGATCATTACCACAAGATCCGCCGTTCCAATTACCTGGCCAGCCTGCGCCTGGAAGGGTTCGACACCCAACCGGCCGACGTCGACAAGCCCTTGCCGACCCGTGAAGCCGTCCTTGCCAAGTACCGCAACACCCCACGCTGATGCTCGACAAATACGGGGTGGGCCAGGATCCGTACTGCTATCCCGGTAGCAGCGTCCTGCGCAACCGCCTCGATCTGCACGACGAAACCCGACTGCACCAGGCCGAGCGAGAATTATCCGAAATCGCCGTAGGCAACCTACCTCTCTTCCCGCCGCCCTACGACCTCGAACGCCTGCAACACATCCACCGCGTCCTGTTCGGCGACCTCTACGACTGGGCCGGTGAACTGCGCAGCGTCAACATCCAGAAGGGCGACACGCTGTTCTGCACCCCGGAACGCATCCCCCCGGAAGCGGCGAAGATCATCCGGCAAATGGAGGCAGCGAACTGGTATGTCGGGGCGAGCCAGGCCGAGCTGGTGAAGCAGATTGCCGAAGCCTATGGCGACCTCAACGTCATCCACCCCTTCCGCGAAGGCAACGGCCGGGCGCAGCGGATTTTGTTCGAGCAGATCATCGTGAATGCCGGGTTTTCAGTGAACTGGTGGCTGGTGAAACACGCAGCGTGGATACCGGCGAATATTGATGCGGTGGCCTGTGATTATCGGGGGTTGGAGGCAATTTTTGAGCGGTGTGTGAGTAGGCCGGTCGGCAACTGACACACCCCAGCCCCCCACTCACATCACTTGCCTGTTTTGCTGTTAAGTCACTGCAAGCCACAAATCCCGGAAAGCCCTGTAAGAAACCTCCAAATACCACGACATCCCCTTCTGAAACTGCTTAAAACTCCTGCCCACCCCTCTATAAAACTCACCTTTCTCTGACTGAAACTGGCGCCCTTTCAGCAGCCCCGGCAAATACAAGTGAACATTGAAAGGACTCAACATATCGGCCACGGCTCAACAGCTCCAGAGTGGCTAAGACGATGAACGAATACATCGAATGGATTTATCTGCTCCTCCTCATCGCACTGGCCGCCATAATTGACAGGTCAATAAGGCTACCAGTGCTCAGAAGATGGTTTGGACTCTGCCTCTTGGTCACCGGCCCAATACTTCTGTTGTATGCCACCTCATGGATCAGAGGTGCCCAGCTTGGGAGCCTGCCGATAATCGCCTTCGTGACAGGCATCGGGTTATTGAGCACTCAGAATATCTATTGCAAAGTAAAAGCCAATCACCCACTCCTGCGTGCCCCCACCATGAACCTCGCCCCCAACTTCCCCGAAGACCTCGTGATGCAGCAACTCCTGCAGCTCTTGCACGAAGAAATCGGCCTGCCAAAACACAAGACGATCCGCCTGCAAACTTCGATCAACTTCGACCTGGGCTGCGACGGCAGTGAGGCCAAGCACCTGATGGAAGCGCTGGAGCAGGAATTCGCCCTCGACTTGGGTGACTACGACACTTATCGTTACTTCAACCCGCCGGTGTTTGATGTGTTCCTCAAGCGCCGGGCCAAGGGGCGCGGCGAAAAAGTGCCGCTGACCATCGGCATGCTCTACCTGGCGATCAAGACTCACAGCTGGGACACGCAGACGCTGGAAAACCTGAGCTGAGCGAACACAAATTCCAGGCACACCGGTACTCAAATGTGGGAGGGGGCAAGCCCCTCCCACATTCGATGAGCGTGCTCAAAACAACAAGGACCTTACATGGACGTAACAATGGGCCTGCTGGCCGCCCTGCTGTGGGGCGGCACGGATTTTCTCGTGGGCCTCAACGCCCGCGCCGTGGGTGTTAAGCGTGCGGTGTATTTCGGCCAGGCGCTGGGCTTCCTGATCATGACCCTGCTGCTGGTCATCCTCCCGACCTTCCTGTTCAAAGCCCTCGACGCCGCGCTGAGCGTCTGGCTCCTGGGCATCGCTGCCGCCCTGTTCACTGTCTCCGGCGCTCTTGCACTGTCCAAGGCCTTCGCCCTGGGCAAAGCCGCCATCGTGGCGCCGCTGGTGACCTCCTACGGCGTGGTGACCACACTTCTGTCCTGGGCCAGCGGTGAACACATCAGCCCGACGCAACTGGGCTGCATCGCCCTGTGTGTAATCGGCGTGATCCTCTCCAGCATCCATAAGGACAACGGCGTCCCCCACAACAACCCCAGCCAGTCGATCGCCTACGCCATGCTCGCCGCCCTGCTGTATGGCACCAGCTTCTGGCTGCAAGGCCGCTACACACTGCCGGCGCTGGGACCGATCACCATGCTGTGGCTGGGTTACCTGGTGGGCCTGTGCGTACTGCTGGTGATGGTGTTGAAGATCAAGGACGGCTTGAAAATCCCACCGCTGAAAAACTGCGCGACGCTGACCGGGGCGAGCTTGATGAACCTCGGCGGGTTCTCGGCGTTTTCATGGGGGGCGATGGCGGGGTCGGTGTCGGTGGTGACCGTGATCAGTACGTTGTCGGGCGGGATCGCGGCGATCCTGGGGTTCGTGTTTTTCAAGGAACGGTTGTCGGCGGTGCAGGTGCTGGGGGTTGTGCTGGTACTGGTCGGCGCAGTGGTTTTACATATCGCCGACTAATCCGACACGCACAAAAAAGCCGCCTCACAAGAGGCGGCTTTTTCACAACCACTGAATCTTACAACTTGGGACCCGCGGCCTTGATCGCATCGCTCACTTCAAACTTCTTGAAGTTCTCGATGAACAGACCGGCCAGCGCCTTCGCCGCTTCGTCGTAGGCAGCTTTGTCGGCCCAGGTGTTACGTGGGTTCAACAGGCCGGTCTCAACGCCCGGTACGGCCAATGGCACATCGAGGTTGATGGTGTCGAGGTGTTCGGTTTCAGCACCGACCAACGCGCCGCTCTGGATCGCTGCAATCACGCCGCGAGTGGTCGGGATGTTGAAGCGCTTGCCGACGCCGTAGCCGCCGCCGGTCCAGCCGGTGTTGACCAGGTAGACCTTGGAGCCGAAGCCGCGGATACGCTTGATCAGCAGTTCAGCGTATTCGCCAGCCGGACGCGGGAAGAATGGTGCGCCGAAGCAGGTGGAGAAGGTCGACTTGATGCCGCCGCCGGAACCCATTTCAGTCGAGCCCACCAGTGCGGTGTAGCCGGACAGGAAGTGGTAGGCCGCTTGTTCTTCGCTGAGGATCGACACAGGCGGCAGTACGCCGGTCAGGTCGCAGGTCAGGAAGATCACCGCGTTTGGCTCGCCGCCCAGGTTCTTCTCGGAACGCTTGGCCACGTGCTCCAGCGGGTAGGCGGCGCGGCTGTTCTGGGTCAGGCTGACGTTGGTGTAGTCGGCGTGCCCGGCTTCGTCGATCACCACGTTTTCCAGCACGGCGCCGTGCTTGATGGCTTTCCAGATGACTGGCTCGTTCTTCTCGGACAGGTCGATGCACTTGGCATAGCAACCGCCTTCGATGTTGAACACCACGCCTTCGCCCCAGCCGTGTTCGTCGTCACCGATCAGGTAACGGCTTTCGTCGGCGGACAGGGTGGTCTTGCCGGTGCCCGACAGACCGAAGAACAGGGTCACGTCGCCTGCTTCGCCGATGTTGGCGGCGCAGTGCATCGGCAGTACGTCGGAAGCCGGCAGCAGGAAGTTCTGCACCGAGAACATGGCTTTTTTCATTTCACCGGCGTAGCGCATGCCGGCGATCAGGACTTTTTTCTGTGCGAAGTTGAGGATCACGCAACCGTCGGAGTTGGTGCCGTCACGCTCTGGCACGCATTCGAAGTTGGCCACGTTGAGCACTTGCCACTCGTCACGACCGGCCGGGTTGTACTGGGCCGGGTTGATGAACAGGCAACGACCGAACAGGTTCTGCCAGGCAGTCTGGGTGGTCATTTTCACAGCCAGGTAGTGGTCTTCGGAAGCCCCTACGTGAACGTGGGAAACAAAATGCTCTTGCGCGTTGTTGAATGCCTCGACGCGAGCCCAGAGGGCATCGAACTTGTCGGCCGGGAACTTGCGGTTGATCGGGCCCCAGGCGATGGAAGCCTGGGTGGATGGCTCTTCAACGATGAAACGGTCGACCGGCGAACGGCCAGTACGGTGACCGGTTTCGACGACCAGCGCGCCAGTATCGGCGAGCACGCCTTCACCACGCTGCAGGGCTTCTTTAACCAGATCGTCAACACTCAGATCGGTGTATACGGCGTTGTTGGCTTGCGTCATGAGGTTCCCCGTCGGCCTATGGCCGAGTGCTCCAAACGTTTTGTAGTAGAAAGTTGCGCACTACTACCGCGAAAAAAGTGGGCCGGATTATGCCAGAAAAGCCCAAAAAGAGTAGGGCCCTCCCGTCAGAACTGCGCTAATCCGGCGTTTGTCAGGTGATTTACCTGTGCTTAAACGTTTTAGTGGCGGGTGTCGGAAGGGGTGTCGATGCCTGCGCCGGCGAACAATTGCGCTACATCGGCCGCATCGAACAGGTAGCGCTCGTTGCAGAACTGGCAGTCGATCTCGATATGGCCACCGTGCTCCACCACCAGGTTTTGCGCATCTTCCAGGCCCAGGCTGGCCAGCGCATTGGCCGAACGCTCACGCGAGCAACTGCAGTTGAAGCGCAGGCCCTGTGCGTCAAACAGTCGCACGGCCTCTTCGTGGTAAAGGCGGTGCAGGATGGTTTCGTTGTCCAGGCCCAGCAATTCTTCAGCTTTCAGTGTGTCAGCCAGGGCGATGATGTGCCGCCAGCTTTCTGCGCGATCATCGTCGTCTTTGATACGGTCAGCCGGCAATTGCTGCAACAACAGGCCGCGGGCGCGCTTGCCGTCGGCGTTAAGCCAGAACTTGGTGCCCACCTGCTGGGACATGACGAAATAGTTGGTGAAGCAGTCCGACAGGGTTTCGCCATCCAGATCGACGATGCCCTGATAGCGCTGGCCTTCGGTCGGGTCGATGGTAATTGCCAGCACGCCGTTGGCCATCAGGTCGGACAAGGTGGCATCCGGCGCGATCTGATCGGCTTCATAACGGGCCAAGCCACGGATTTCACGCTCGCTGGAGCATTCGATCATCAGCATCGGCACCGGGCCTTCGGAACGCGCCTGCAGAATCAGCAAACCGTCGAACTTCATGGTGCCCACCAGCAACGCTGCCGCGGCCATCAGCTCACCGAGCAGTTGCGCGACCGGCTCCGGATAAGGGTGCTTGGCAAGGACTTCGGCATAGCTGCGCTCCAGCGAGACCAGTTCGCCGCGGGCGTCGCTCTCGTCGAAGATGAAGCGTTGGGTGAAGTCGGTATCCGGTAGATCAGTCATAGGTCTGGGTATCTGAATTGATGACAAAATGATTACAAGGTTTATAGAATTAAACGCTTTAGCACCGTTTTGGTGCGGTTTCTAGAGCCATGAGGGACAGTTTATGAACAATCCGGGTTTGTTCCAAGCCAAGTGGAACCTCGGGCGATGGGCCGTCTGCAATCTACTCGCTATCGGGCTGCTGTGTTTTTGGCTGTGGCCCACCGGCCAGATGCTGTGTGTGATGTTCGACGAGTGGCTGTTTCACCTGCTCAATGACCCGCTGGCGAGCAGCTCCACATGGCTGCACGTGTGGGCTGTCGCCAGTTTGCGACCGTTCGATGCAGTGGTCGGGGTGATTCTGCTGATGCTGTTGATTCGCGGCGATTGGGTGTTCAAGGCGGTGCAAGTGCGCCAGGCCTTGTTAGGTTTTGTCGGCATTCTGTTGCTGTTGCTGTTTATCCGCATGCTGTTTTCCAAACTCGCCGCGCACATGGGCTGGCAACACAATAGCCCGTCCATGGTGATCAGCGGGGCGATCCAGATGAGTGACTACTTCCCGGGCCTGGAGAAGACCTGGGAGTTGAAGGACCGTTCGAGTCAGAGCTTCCCGGGGGACCATGCCTCGGTGCTGCTGATCTGGGGGATGTTCATGACCGTGTTCGCCAAGCGCATCGGCCAGGTGCTGGTGATCTGGGGCCTGGCGCTGCTGTTCATGATGCCGCGCCTGGTGGCGGGGGCACATTGGGGGCAAGACGATTACATCGGCGGAGTGTTGCTGGCACTGTTGGCGTTGGGCTGGGGGTACTACACACCGTTTGCGGCGAAGGTATCGGGTGGGTTGTTGCGGGTAACGGCGCCGGTGTTCGGGATGGCTGCTCGTTTACCCATAGTGGGGCGAATGAGCGTCGTTAGAACACGGCAATAATCTGTGGCGAGCGGGCTTGCCCCGCTCACTACAAAAGCCCGTTCGATTGAGGCTAGTCATCGTTGCCACTGCCGCGAAACTTGAACAGGTCGCGGCGTTGTTTCTTGCTCGGTTTGCCATCGGTGGTCATGCCAGTGGCACCGGCCTTGCGCATCGCTGCCGCATTTTCACGCTTGGCAATGCTGGCTTCGGTTTCGGCGTATAACGCTTGCGCTTCAGGTGCGCCACGACGAACGATGGAAAGCGCCTGAACCACGACCGTCTTTTCATCAAACCCTGCACGAATCTGAAACTCATCACCGACACGTGGCTCTTTGCCCGGCTTGCAGCGCTCGCCACGATGATGCACCTTGCCGCTCTCGATGGCGGCCTTGGCCAGGGCACGGGTTTTATAGAAACGCGCCGCCCACAGCCACTTGTCCAGACGGACCTTTTCTTCCTCTTCCTGCTTTTGAGCCACTTGAATTCCTCGCTCTGAAAAATGTCGCAACTTTACCGTTGAAACCCTTCGACGCATAAATCCCAAGGCTCACCTAAGATACGCCAGGTAGCACCCTGTTTTCGCGAGGATATGTTGTGACCGAATTCCCCCTTTCACTCACCTCGCCCAACCAGCGCTGCGTGGGTTGCCAGCAAAGCGAGCCCCTCGGGTTCGATTTTGCGTTCGCTTACCAGCCTATCGTAGACCTGCGGGACCATTCGATCTTTGCCCATGAAGCCTTGGTGCGTGGCACACAAGGCGAAGGGGCGCTGTCGGTGCTGGACCAGGTCAACGAAGGCAACCGCTACCGCTTCGACCAACGCTGCCGAACCCAGGCGATCGCCGGTGCGGCAACCTTGGGAATGCAAACTCACCTTTCGATCAACTTCATGCCCAATGCCGTGTACCGCCCGGAACTGTGCATCCGTAGCACACTGGAGGCGGCTCGCGTACATAATTTTCCGTTGAACCAGCTGATTTTCGAGACCCTGGAAAGCGAGCATGTAGATAACTATCGCCATTTGACGAATATTCTGCGTGAATATCGCGAATTCGGCTTCAAGACCGCCATCGACGATTTCGGCGCGGGCTATTCGGGGCTGAACCTGCTGGCCGACTTCCAACCTGACCTGATCAAACTCGACATGGCGCTGATCCGCGATGTTGATCAGGACCGTGTCCGTCAGGTCATCGTCCAGGGGATTGTCACAATCTGTGAGCAGTTGGGAGTTACTGTCATCGCCGAAGGCATCGAAAGTGCCGGCGAACGGGACTTTCTCTCCGACTGTGGAATATTTCTGATGCAAGGCTACTGGTTCGCCAAGCCTGCATTTAAAGCCCTGGCCGAGATATCCCCTCAGGCCTGGGCAAATTGATCGGTTATCCATATTGAAGACATTTGACCATTTGACCGTTGTGGGTCTGCGTGAGTGGGTGGCACTTCCCGACTTGGGAGTCGCAGGCCTGCGCGCGAAGATCGACACCGGTGCCAGCACCTCGAGCCTGCACGCCACCGACATTGAGCCGTTCGAGCGCGACGGCGAGCAGTGGGTGCGTTTTACCGCACACTTGGGCAGCGTCGTGCAACTGCGTCACCGCCGCTGCGAAGCGCCGCTGGTGACGATGAAAACCATCAAGAGCTCCAATGGCCATGCGCAGGTGCGCTATGTCATCAGCACCACGCTGGCGCTGGGTGATCGGGTATGGCGGGTGGAGTTTACCCTGGCCTGTCGCAAGGCCATGCGTTACCGCCTGTTGCTGGGTTCCAAAGCCTTGATTGACGGCCATTTGGTGGTCAATCCCGGCATCAAGTACGTACAAGACAAGCCGGTGTTCCCGGTCTCTACCCTATCTGCCCCAGGTGCTGCATGAAGATTGCTGTGCTGTCGCGAAACCCGCGTCTGTATTCCACCCGCCGCCTGGTTGAGGCCGGCACCGAACGTGGCCACGAAATGGTGGTGATCGACACGCTGCGTGCCTATATGAACATCGCCAGCCACAAGCCGCAGATCCACTACAGGGGCAAGCCGCTGGAAGGGTTTGATGCCGTGATCCCGCGAATCGGCGCTTCGGTGACGTTTTATGGCTGCGCAGTGCTGCGCCAGTTTGAAATGATGGGGGTGTTTCCTCTCAACGAATCGGTAGCCATTGCCCGCTCGCGGGACAAGCTGCGCTCGCTGCAGTTGCTGTCGCGCCGTGGTATCGGCCTACCGGTGACTGGCTTCGCCCACTCCCCCGACGACATCCCCGACCTGATCGACATGGTCAATGGCGCGCCGCTGGTGATCAAGGTGCTGGAAGGCACCCAGGGTATCGGCGTGGTGCTGTGTGAAACTGCGACGGCGGCGGAATCAGTGATCGAGGCGTTCATGGGTCTCAAGCAGAACATCATGGTGCAGGAATACATCAAGGAAGCCGGTGGTGCGGATATCCGCTGCTTCGTGGTGGGCGACAAGGTGATTGCGGCGATGAAACGCCAGGCCAAGCCGGGGGAGTTCCGCTCCAACCTGCACCGTGGCGGCAGCGCCAGCCTGATCAAGATCACCCCGGAAGAACGCATGACCGCACTGCGGGCGGCCAAGGTGATGGGGTTGAGTGTGGCGGGTGTGGATATATTGCGCTCCAACCATGGGCCACTGGTGATGGAGGTGAATTCATCACCGGGTCTGGAAGGGATCGAGACCACCACCGGGAAGGATGTGGCGGGGATCATCATTCAGCATCTGGAGAAGAATGGTGGGCCAAATATGACCAGGACCAAGGGCAAGGGCTAGAGAAGCAGCCAACAGCCTCAAGCTTTAAGCTGCAAGGACAGGCAAAGCAATTCACCTTTCTCTTGCAGCTTTAAACTGGGAGCTTGCAACTGTGCCTATACCGCATCCCTGGGCAACATCAGCCCAAGCGGCAAGCGCACCCGCGCCTCCAGGCCACCCTCTTCGCGGTTGCGCAACTCAACATTGCCACCATGCATCGAAGCAATCCGCCGCACAATCGCCAACCCAAGGCCAGTGCCCTTGCCACCCCGGGCACGGTCGCCACGAGTGAAGGGGTTGAAGATGCCTTCCAGCTCGTCCGGGTCAATGCCCGCCCCACGGTCCATCACGCTCAGCACCACATAGGGCGCTGCACTGTCGCCAGACACATACGCCGCCACTTCCACGTCAGAACCGGCGTGATGCAAGGCGTTGCCAATCAGGTTGTTCAACAGGCGCTTCATCGACACCCGACGCAACGCAAACGGCCGGATCGGCTCCAGACGCATGCGCACCTGTTCGCCGTTCTGGTTATAGGGCGCGACCACCTCACGCACCAGGTCCGTCAGGTCGACTTCTTCCACTACCTCATCACGGCCATCGCGGATAAACGCCAGGAACTGGTCGAGAATCGCGTCCATGTCCTCAATGTCGCGGACCATGTCATCGGTGAGATCAGTATGGTTGCCCATCAACTCCAGCGACAGGCGCAATCGCGTCAACGGTGTGCGCAAGTCATGGGACACCCCCGCCAGCATCAGCTCGCGCTCACGCCCAGCCTGTTCGACGTCTTCCGCCATCTGGTTGAATGCGCCATACACCTCGGTCATTTCGCTGGGCGTATCGCTGACTGGCAGGCGCACACTACGCCCCTGACCCAACTGGCGGGCGGCAAACACAAGACGCTTGAGCGGTTGGTTGAGCTGACGCACGAAGATCCACGCCGACGCCGTTGAAAGCAGCCCGATCGCCAGGAACCAGCCCAGCACGTTCCAGATTTTCTGCCCCCGCAGCGGATGCGGATACAACGGCACCTTCAACCAGTCCTCGCCCAGGCTCGGCGCACGCACCCACAATGCCGGCGATACATGCATGCGCAACCGCACCTCGGTATCTTCACCGAGTTCAGCCTGCATCTGGCGCTGGTAGATCTCACTGTAGGGCCAATGCTGCTCGCCTTCCGGCACACCCGCGCCCGCCACACGAACCAACGTAGCGGCCTTGGCGATTTTTTCGCGATTCTCAGGGTCAGCTGCCCAATAGGCACGCAGGGTAAGGGCAACACCGTGACTGTATTGTCGATCCACCAGCACGTCCTCGTTCATCAACAGATAAACCAGCGTGAGTGCCTTGGAAAACAGAACGACGATCAGCACCAGCCAAAGGGTGCGGGAGAAGAAACTTTGGGGGAACCACAACGGGGTTTTCATAGAAGACAGCTGGATACCTTGCAGAAACGAGCGGCGCTCGCAGAATTGCAGACGCCGGGCATCCCGTCGACCCTCATGGAGTCAGACACCGGGAGGCCCGTAACTGCAAATCATCGGTCAACTGGTTTTGTTGCCATCCGGCACAAACACATAACCTACGCCCCACACCGTCTGGATATACCGTGGCTTGGACGGGTCGGGCTCGATCATCCGACGCAGTCGGGAGATCTGCACGTCGATGGAGCGCTCCAGCGCATCCCATTCCCGGCCACGGGCCAGGTTCATCAGCTTGTCGCGGGTCAGCGGCTGTCGAGCGTTCATCACCAGGGCCTTGAGCACGGCGAATTCGCCGGTGGTGAGCATGTGCACTTCATCGCCACGCTTGAGCTCACGGGTCGCCAGCGACAGTTCGTAGTCGCCAAAGGTGACACTTTCATCTTCGCTGCCCGGTGCACCCGGTACCGGTGGGGCCTGCCGACGCAGTACGGCCTTGACCCGCGCCATCAGCTCGTCGGGGTTGAAGGGTTTGGCCAGGTAGTCATCAGCGCCCAGTTCCAGGCCCTTGATGCGGCTCAGCTCATCGCCCTTGGCGGTGAGCATGATGATTGGAATCTGGTTGTTCGCGCCGCGCAGGCGCTTGCAGGCGGTCAGGCCGTCTTCACCGGGCAGCATGAGGTCGAGTACGACCAGGTTGAAGACTTCGCGCCCCAGCAGGCGGTCCATCTGCTCGGTGTTCGGCACCGCGCGGGCACGGTAACCCTTGGAGTTGAAGAAACGCTCCAGCAGGCTGCTGAGCCCCGGATCGTCATCAACGATGAGAATTTTTTCGCCTTCAGCAGTTTGTGCAGTGCTGCTCATTGGATGCTCCTCTTATCTCGGCGCGCATTATGGCCTAGCTGCCGTTATACGCACCGTGTGCATTGTTAGCAGATTTTTCCTCTACCGCCAGCGAACCCGCGCCCTACAACCGTTGGCGCAATCCCCCCCAAGGACAGAACGCTGGTTATAATGCGCCGCCGCCGTGCAGGGCAACGTCAGATCGTTACCGTTTGCTGCCGAGGCTTTTTTCACCCGCTTGTCGCGAATTTTTCGATTTCGAGGGTCAATAGGCTGCCTCTTGACCCAGGCAGCGGCGCCAGTCGGGCCGCTCAACCAGCCTCCCAGAGCCTTGTTTTCCGGGCCTGCGAGCTGCTTTTCAGAATTTCAGGTGGTTTTATGGACAGCATCAACAGCCGCATCGCCGAGGAACTCGGTGTACGCCCACAACAGGTCGAAGCGGCCGTCGCTCTACTGGATGAAGGCTCCACGGTGCCGTTCATCGCCCGTTACCGTAAAGAAGTAACCGGCAGCCTCGACGACACCCAACTACGTCACCTGGAAGAGCGCCTGCGCTATCTGCGAGAACTCGACGAACGGCGCATCAGCATCCTCGCCAGCATCGAGGAACAGGGCAAGTTGACCCCGCAACTCGAGCGCGACATCAAGCTCGCCGACACCAAGACCCGCCTCGAAGACCTCTACCTGCCTTACAAACAGAAGCGTCGCACCAAGGGCCAGATCGCCCTGGAAGCCGGCCTGGGCGAGCTGGCCGACGGTCTGTTCAACGACCCGTCGCTGACCCCGGAAACCGAAGCCGCCCGTTTCATCGACGCCGAAAAAGGCGTCGCCGACGTCAAGGCCGCCCTCGAAGGTGCCAAGTACATCCTCATGGAACGCTTCGCCGAAGACGCCAGCCTGCTGGAAAAGCTGCGCAGCTACCTGAAGCAGGAAGCCATCCTCAGCGCCCGCGTCATCGCCGGCAAAGAGGAAGAAGGCGCCAAGTTCCGCGATTACTTCGAACACGACGAGCCGCTCAAGAGCATGCCGTCCCACCGCGCGCTGGCGATTTTCCGTGGCCGCAACGAAGGTATTCTCAGCTCCGCGCTGAAGGTCGGCGACGAATTGCCGGGCACCATGCACCCCTGCGAAGGCATGATCGCCCAACAATTCGGCATCCAGAATCAGAACCGTCCTGCGGACAAGTGGCTCGGTGAAGTGGTGCGCTGGACCTGGAAGGTCAAGCTTTACACCCACCTGGAAACCGACCTGCTGGGCGAGCTGCGCGACGGCGCCGAAACCGAGGCGATCAACGTGTTCGCCCACAACCTGCACGACCTGCTGCTGGCCGCCCCGGCCGGCCCGCGTGCCACCCTGGGCCTCGACCCGGGCCTGCGTACCGGCTGCAAGGTCGCAGTAGTCGACGCCACCGGCAAACTGCTGGACCACGCCACGGTGTATCCGCATGTGCCGCACAACAAATGGGACCAGACCCTCGCGATCCTGGCCGCCTTGTGCGCCAAGCACGCGGTGGACCTGATCGCCATCGGCAACGGTACCGCCAGCCGCGAGACCGACAAGCTGGCCGCCGAACTGATCAAAAAATACCCAGCCATGAAGATGACCAAGGTCATGGTCTCCGAAGCTGGCGCTTCGGTGTACTCGGCGTCGGAACTGGCGTCCAAGGAATTTCCGGACCTCGACGTTTCGATCCGTGGCGCGGTATCCATCGCCCGTCGCCTGCAGGATCCGTTGGCCGAGCTGGTGAAAATCGACCCTAAATCCATCGGTGTCGGCCAGTACCAGCACGACGTGTCGCAGCTGAAGCTGGCGCGCGGCCTGGATGCAGTTGTGGAAGACTGCGTAAACGCCGTGGGCGTCGACGTGAACACCGCCTCCGTGGCACTGCTGGCGCGAATCTCCGGCCTCAACGCCACCCTGGCACAGAACATCGTCAGCCACCGTGACGAAAACGGCGCGTTCAAAACCCGTGCCGCGCTGAAAAAAGTCGCGCGCCTGGGTGAAAAAACCTTCGAACAAGCCGCCGGTTTCCTGCGCGTCATGAATGGCGACAACCCGCTTGACGCGTCTGCGGTCCACCCGGAAGCCTACCCGCTGGTGCAGCGCATCGCCGCCGAGACCGACCGCGACATCCGTTCGCTGATCGGCGACGCCGCTTTCCTCAAGCGCCTGGATCCCAAGAAGTACACGGACGAAACCTTCGGTGTGCCGACCATCACCGACATCCTGCAAGAGCTGGAAAAACCTGGTCGCGACCCACGCCCCGAGTTCAAGACCGCCGAGTTCCAGGACGGTGTCGAAGACCTCAAGGACCTGCAACCGGGCATGATCCTCGAAGGCGTGGTGACCAACGTGACCAACTTCGGCGCCTTTGTGGACATCGGCGTGCATCAGGACGGTTTGGTGCATATCTCTGCGCTTTCGGAGAAATTCATCAAGGATCCCCGCGAAGCGGTCAAGGCCGGTGACGTGGTCAAGGTCAAGGTCATGGAAGTCGACATCCCGCGCAAACGCGTCGGCCTGTCGATGCGCATGAGCGACACCCCCGGCGAGAAAATCGACGGTGCCCGTGGCGCGCGCCCAGGCTCGGCACCGCGCCAGTCGCAAAACACTACGGCTCGCAAGGAAACCGCCACCGCAGCCCCAAGCAACAACGCCATGGCCTCGCTGTTCGCCAACGCCAAGCAGTTGAAGAAGCGCTGATGGAGATCCCGGCCGGCTTGACCCAGAGCGCCTTCAGCGAACTGATCGGCTGCCGCCTGCAACGCCTTGAAGAAGGCGTTGCCGAGGTGGCCCTGACCCTGGAGCCGCAACTGCGCAACCGCGCGGGCAAGCTCCATGGGGGGGCGATTTTCAGCCTCGTGGACATTACGATGGGGCTGGCCTGTTCCAGCGCCCATGGTTTCGACCAGCAGAGCGCGACCATCGAGTGCAAGATCAATTACATCCGCGCCGTGTCGGACGGTGACGTGCTGTGCACCAGCCGGGTGATTCATGCCGGCCGCCGCACGCTGGTGGTCGAGGCGGAGGTGTATCAGGACGAAAGACTTGTCGCAAAAGCACAGGGCACCTTCGCTGTCCTATAGCTCCCCACCCCCGATTTGAGTTAATTTCGGCGCTGCACTAACGGCGTCGGAATTTTCTCGCTGCGCTGTAGCCAAATTCATGGAGTGAAGTCGGCATATTCAGAGCGGGTCAAATCGACTCAAAACCAGGCGATCACGCCAGTTTCAACTTCACCCTTGTAGACCGTCCTGCCCACCCCCATATTGGGGCGACTGACGCGTGAAGGAATCCAACTTGAGCGAACTTCTCAACCGCCGCCTGGCTCTGCTCGGCAAGCGCGAACACCTCTCCCTGCTAGAGCAGTGCTTGCACGGCATCGAGCGCGAATGCCTGCGTGTCACCGGTGAGGGTCGACTGGCGCAAACGCCGCACCCCGAAGCCCTGGGCGCCGCGTTGACCCACGAACAGATCACCACCGACTACTCGGAATCGCTGCTGGAGTTCATCACTCCCGCCCTGCCCGACCCGGCCGATACCCTGAGCAGCCTGGACAAGATCCATCGCTTTGCCTATACCAAGCTCGGCAGCGAATACCTGTGGAGCCCCTCCATGCCGTGCCCGCTGCCGGCCGAGGAAGATATTCCGATTGCCTACTACGGCACCTCCAATATCGGCCAGCTCAAGTACGTGTACCGCAAGGGCCTGGCCCTGCGTTACGGCAAGACCATGCAGTGCATCGCCGGCATCCACTACAACTTCTCGTTGCCCGAGGCGCTGTGGCCGTTGCTCAAGGAAACCGAAGGGTTTGTCGGCACTGACCGCGACTACCAGTCCAACGCCTATATCGCGCTGATCCGCAATTTCCGCCGCTACAGCTGGCTGTTGATGTACCTGTTCGGTGCTTCGCCGGCCCTGGACGCCGGGTTCCTGCGTGGTCGTTCGCACCAGTTGGAAGTGCTCGACGCCGACACGCTGTACCTGCCCTACGCCACCAGCCTGCGCATGAGTGACCTGGGTTACCAGAGCAACGCCCAGGCGGGCCTCACGCCGTGCTACAACGACCTGGCCAGCTACACCGACAGCCTGCGCGAAGCGGTGGCAACGCCCTACGCGCCCTACGTCGAAATCGGTACGCACAAGGACGGTGAGTGGGTACAGCTCAACACCAACATCCTGCAGATCGAAAACGAGTACTACTCCAACATCCGCCCCAAGCGCGTGACCTATACCGGCGAGCGGCCGATCCAGGCGCTGATGGCCCGTGGCATCCAGTACATCGAAGTGCGCTGCCTGGACATCAACCCGTTCCTGCCCATGGGCATCGACTTGCAAGAGTCGCGCTTCCTCGACGCCTTCCTGCTGTTCTGCGCACTGAACGACAGCCCACTGTTCGCCAACAACGAGTGTGGCAACGCCACCTCCAACTTCCTCAGCGTGGTCAAGGAAGGTCGCCGTCCGGGCCTGCAATTGCAACGCCAGGGCCAGCCGGTGGACATGAAGGAGTGGGCGTCCGAGTTGCTGGAGCAGATTGCACCGCTGGCTGCCTTGCTGGACGAGAGCCACGGCATCACTGAGCACAGCCAGGCGCTCGACGCCCAGTTGGCCAAGGTCAACGATTCGTCCCTGACCCCGTCGGCCCAGGTGCTGGCGGCGATGGCCGAGCGTAAAGAGAGTTTTGCGCAATTCTCCCTGCATCAGAGCCAGTTGCACGCCGAGCATTTCCGCAAGGAGCCGCTGGCGGCTGAAGAGCAGGCGCGCTTTGAAGAGCTGGCGCGGACGTCGCTGGCGCAGCAAGCAGAGCTGGAGCAGAACGAAGTGGGCGATTTCGATGTGTTTGTTGGGTCGTACCAGGCCAGCATCCTCGCCATCAGCAACTAAGTAAGCTCAAACCGGGGCAAATGTGGGAGAGGGCAAGCCCCTTCTCACATTTCACCTCATTTCAATTGACGATCAGCGCTCACGGTTCTTCTCATAAGCTAATTCGAAAATGTTATTTATTTTCGGATTCTTAGATCATTTAGTCTCCTCGCACGCCGACCCTCGGCCGCCTGATTGAGGAGCTTCCCCTTGAAACTGTTAACCCCTCTGCGTCTCCTGGCCGCATTGTCCCTGGCCGGTGCCAGCCTGTTTGCCCAGGCGGCGGACGTGACCATCGCTTACCAGACCACCGTGGACCCGGCCAAAGTCGCCCAGGCCGATGGCGCCTATGAAAAAGCCACAAACGCCAAGATCAACTGGCGCAAATTCGACAATGGCGCCGACATCATCGCCGCCATCGCTTCCGGCGACGTGCAGATCGGCTACCTCGGTTCCAGCCCGCTGACTGCCGCGATCACCCGCAAGGTACCGGTGGAAACCTTCCTGGTCGCCACCCAGATCGGCGGCGCCGAAGCCCTGGTAGCGCGCAACGGTTCGGGCATCAACAGCCCGCAGGACCTGGTCGGCAAGAAAGTCGCCGTACCCTTCGTGTCCACCGGGCACTACAGCCTGCTGGCCGCGCTGAAGCACTGGAACATCGACCCGTCCAAAGTGACCATCCTCAACCTCGCGCCACCGGCGATCATCGCCGCCTGGAAGCGCGGTGATATCGACGCCACCTACGTATGGGATCCTGCCCTGGGCGTGGCCAAGGAAAACGGCAAGGTGCTGATCACCTCGGGCGAACTGGCCAAGTTCGGCGCGCCGACCTTCGATGCCTGGATCGTGCGCAAGGACTTCGCCGAGAAACACCCGGAAATCGTCACCGCGTTCGCCAAAGTCACCCTGGATGCCTACGCCGCGTACCGCAAAGACCCACAAGCCTGGCTCGCCGACAAAGGCAACGTCGACAAACTGGTGAAACTCTCCGGCGCCAAGGCCAGCGACATCCCACTGCTGCTGCAAGGCAACGTCTACCCGCTGGCTGCTGACCAGGTGACCCTGCTGGGCGCACCGACCACCAAGGCTGTGACCGACACCGCCGCGTTCCTCAAGGAACAAGGCAAGGTCGACGCCGTGCTGCCGGACTACGCCCCTTACGTCAGCGCCAAATTCATCACTCACTGATCGGGAGTTCATTGCGATGGCCTTGCTACAACTGGAGCGCATCAGCGCACAGTACCCAGGCGCCACAGAACCGGTACTGTCAGACATTTCACTCGACCTGGGGCCCCAGCAGTTGCTGGTGGCTCTCGGCCCGTCCGGCAGTGGCAAGACTTCGCTGTTGAACCTGATTGCCGGTTTCGTCGAACCTTGCGCCGGGCGCATCACCCTCGATGGCGTGCCGGTCAAAGGCCCCAGCGCTGAACGCGGCGTGGTGTTCCAGGACGACGCCCTGCTGCCCTGGCAGGATGTGCTGGCCAACGTCGGCTTCGGCCTGGAGCTGGCCGGCGTGCCCAAGGCGCAACGCGAAGTACGCGCCCGGGAAATGCTCGCGCTGGTCGACCTGGCCGGGTTCGACAACCGACGCATCTGGCAGCTTTCCGGCGGCCAGAAGCAACGTGTCGGCCTGGCCCGCGCCCTGGCCGCCGACCCTCGTGTACTGCTGATGGACGAGCCCTTCGGCGCCCTCGATGCCTTTACCCGCGAACAGATGCAGGAGCTGTTGCTGCAAGTCTGGCGGCGCACGGCCAAGCCGGTGTTCCTGATTACCCACGACATCGAAGAGGCGGTATTCCTCGCCACCGATTTGATCCTGCTGGCGCCCAACCCCGGCCAGATCGTCGAACGCCTGCACCTGGACTTCGGCCAACGCTACGCCGCCGGTGAGTCGGCGCGGGCGATCAAGTCCGACCCACGCTTTATCGAAACCCGCGAACACGTGCTGGGCAAAGTGTTCTCCCAACGGCAGGTGTCCGCATGAGCAGCTACGAACTTCCCGCCACGGTGACCAAACCGGTGGCGCACGCAGTGGTCGCGGTACGACGCAGCCTGAGCACGCGCTGGATCAGCGTGTTGACCCTGGTCGCCTTGCTGGCCCTCTGGTGGGCCGTGACCGCCAGCGGCTTGATCGAACCGCTGTTCCTGCCGCCGCCGTCCGCCGTGCTGCAAAAGGGCTGGCTGCTGGCGACCACCGGCTATATGGACTCCACCTTGTGGCAGCACCTTGGCGCGAGCCTAAGCCGTATCGGCCTGGGCCTGGGCTTCGCGGTGCTGACCGCCGTGCCGGTGGGGATCGCCATCGGTTCCAACCGAATCGCCCGTGGCATCCTCGACCCGCTGATCGAGTTCTACCGGCCGATCCCGCCGCTGGCCTACCTGCCGTTGATCGTGATCTGGTGCGGCATCGGCGAGCTGTCCAAGGTGCTGCTGATCTACCTGGCAATCTTCGCGCCGATAGCCATCGCCACCGCCACCGGCGTGCGCACCGTCGACCCGGCCAGACTGCGTGCGGCGCAGTCGCTGGGTGCCACCCGTGCCCAGTTGATTCGCCATGTGGTCCTGCCGAGCGCCCTGCCCGACATCCTGACTGGCGTGCGCATCGGGCTGGGTGTGGGTTGGTCCACGCTGGTCGCCGCCGAGCTGATCGCCGCCACCAGCGGCCTGGGCTTCATGGTGCAGTCGGCGGCGCAGTTCCTGGTCACCGATGTGGTGGTGCTGGGGATTCTGGTGATCGCCCTGATCGCCTTCGCCATGGAAATGGGCCTGCGTGCCCTGCAGCGTAAACTGGTGCCGTGGCATGGCCAGGCACACTGAGTGAATGAGAACCGCATGAGCAGCCTGACCATTACCCCATTAAGCACCGCCCTGGGCGCCCAGATCAGCGGTGTCGATATCACCCAGCCGCTGCCCCCTGAACAGCGCGACGCCATCGAACAGGCGTTGCTCACCCACTCGGTGCTGTTCTTCCGCGGCCAGTCGATCACCCCGCAGCAGCAAGCGCGGTTCGCGGCGAATTTCGGTGACCTGCATATCCACCCGATCTACCCCAACGTGCCGGACCAGCCCGAAGTGCTGATCCTCGACACCGCCGTCACCGACGTGCGCGACAATGCCGTGTGGCACACCGACGTGACCTTCCTGCCCACTCCGGCGCTCGGTGCAGTACTCAGCGCCAAGCTGCTGCCGGCGTTTGGTGGCGATACGCTGTGGGCCAGCGGGATTGCAGCCTATGAAGCATTGTCCGAACCGCTGAAGCGCTTGCTCGACGGGCTGACGGCGACCCATGACTTCACCAAGTCCTTTCCGCTGGAGCGCTTTGGCAACACCGCCGAAGACCTGGCACGCTGGGAAGAAACCCGCAGGAAGAACCCGCCGTTATCGCACCCGGTGGTGCGTACGCATCCGGTGAGTGGGCGCAAGTCACTGTTCGTGAGTGATGGGTTTACCACCAAGATCAATGAGCTGGAACCGGCGGAGAGTGAAGCCATCTTGAAGCTCTTGTTCGCCCACGCGACACGCCCGGAATTTACCATTCGCTGGCGTTGGCAGGAAAACGATGTGGCGTTCTGGGATAACCGCGTGACACAGCACTACGCGGTGGATGACTACCGGCCGCAGCGGCGGGTGATGCATCGGGCGACGATTCTCGGGGATGTGCCGTTCTAAGGCCAGGCCCGTTATTCATCACACCAGAAATCAAATGTGGGAGGGGGATTGCTCCCTCCCACATGGACTGTTTATTCAGCCGTGGATGGCTTTTCCCACAGGTTGATCCCGCCTTCCTGGGCAAACCGATCGATCTCCGCCAGTTCTTCCACGCTAAAGCTCAAGTTCTTCAACGCACCGACGTTCTCGATAATCTGCTCCGGCCGGCTTGCACCGATCAGCGCACTGGTCACCCGTGGATCACGCAACGTCCAGGCCAGTGCCAGTTGGGCCAGGCTCTGACCACGACGCTGGGCGATCTCATTCAGCGCACGCACGTGGGCGATGTTGGTTTCGGACAGGTGCTTGGCCTGCAACGAACCACCGCCCGGCCGATTCACCCGTGCATCCGCCGGCACGCCGTTGAGGTACTTGTCGGTCAGCAAACCCTGGGCCAGCGGCGTGAAGGCAATCACCCCGGCGCCGAGTTCTTCGGTGGTGTCCAGCAGGTCTTTTTCCACCCAGCGGTTGAGCAGGTTGTAGGCCGGCTGGTGAATCAGCAGCGGCACTTTCCACTCTTTGAGCAGGGCGGCGATTTCGCGGGTTTTTACCCCTGAGTACGACGAGATACCGATGTACAACGCCTTGCCTTGTTGCACGGCAGTGGCGAGGGCGCTGGCGGTTTCTTCCAGGGGGGTGTCGGCGTCAAAACGGTGGGAATAGAAGATATCCACATAGTCGACCCCCAGGCGTTGCAGGCTCTGGTCGAGGCTGGCCAGCACGTACTTGCGCGAACCGCCGCCCTGGCCGTAAGGGCCGGGCCACATGTCCCAGCCGGCCTTGCTGGAGATGATCAGTTCGTCGCGGTAGTGCTTGAAGTCTTCACGCAGCAAACGGCCGAAGTTGATCTCGGCGCTGCCGTAGGGCGGGCCATAGTTGTTGGCCAGGTCAAAGTGGTTGATCCCCAGGTCGAACGCGGTGCGCAGCAAGGCGCGCTGGGTGTCGATCGGGGTGCTGTCGCCAAAGTTGTGCCACAGGCCCAGGGACAGTGCGGGCAGCACCAGCCCACTGCGGCCTACGCGGCGATACGGGATAGATTCATAGCGGTTTTCGGCAGCAATGTAAGTCATCGAATCCTCTCTTGGACGTCGGCAAATAAGGCCTGGGAATAAAGGTATTCCCAGGCCTTTTAACCAGCTGAATCGCTTAAGTCTGCCGTTCCGTTCTACAGCAATTGCCTACCAGAGTGGAACGACATAACTCACATAGAAGCGGTTTTCATCTTGCACGGTGGCACCGCTGACGTCCGGGCTGGCGTGGGCGTTTTTCCAGGTGACACCCAGGCCTTTGAGGGTGCCGGTAGGCACTTGATACGCCACGGCGACGTTACGTTCCCATTCGCTGGTAGTGCCTTGCGCCGTGCGGATGTCATCGCCGTGGGCATAGGCGGCGGAGAACGTCAGGCCCGTGAGGCCAAGCTTACCGAAGTCATACTTGTACTGCGCAAGCCAAGTGCGCTCAC
The DNA here is from genome assembly GCF_019823005.1 of Pseudomonas sp. DR208. Lineage (NCBI taxonomy): Bacteria > Pseudomonadati > Pseudomonadota > Gammaproteobacteria > Pseudomonadales > Pseudomonadaceae > Pseudomonas > Pseudomonas sp. DR208. Next base: position 468,721 of record NZ_CP081944.1, on the reverse strand, counting down.
CGGCGTGTTGAAATTTATTCAACTGCATGTTGGTCAGCGCCGGCGTGTCGGCGCCTGAGCCTGGGCCCTGGCGGTTGTCGCCGCTGTTCAGGCCGGAATCCAGGTAGGGGAAGTCGCTGTCGCCGCTGTTCTTCTGGATGCCCAGGCCGACGGTGTGGCCGTCCAGGCTGTAGCTCTCAAGCAGGCTGGCGGTGGTCTGGTTGATACGCCCCTTGCCCGTGCCGTCACCGTAGAGGCCGGCGGCTGCGTAGTCTTTGTCGCCATCGGCGTTGCCGCCCACGCCCAGGCTGCGGAACACCCGCAAGTCGGTGTCGATCGCGCCCACGGACAAGGCGTCATGCCGCTTGGCGCCGAGGAAGAACTGCTGGTAGTAATCCTCAAGGTTGGAGTACCACAGGCTGACCGTGGTGTTCTGGATGCCAGTGTAGTCCGCACCGCCGAACAGGAAGCGATCGCTCTCTTTGGTGCCACCGGCGGTGATCATGCCCTGGTCGCCGGTTTCGTTGCGGATCTTGGTCTTGAAGATATCGCCGCCGGTGAAGGTGAAGTCACTGAGGTCCTTGGACACCAGCTGTACACCCGTGTTGGTCTGCTGGTAAAGGCGCCCGTCGGTGTTGGCCAGCACCGGGTTGTTGCCGTAGAGCGTACCCAAGCGCAACTCGTCCTTGGCGAAACGCATCTTGAACGTCGGGCTCAACACACCGAACTGGTCGGCGGACTTGCCGTTGTCCAGCGGGAACATGCTGCCCGGGTAGCGGCCCTGGTGATCCTTGTCGTTGAGGTCGCCGCCGGAGTCCAGCTTCAACCCATAGAACGCCTGCAGGTCCAGGCCGAACCCCACCGGGCCTTCGGTGTAGCCGGACTTGAAGTTGAACTCGAAACCCTGGCCCCAATCGCGAATGCTGTGGGCCTTGGCGTTGCTGTTCACCACGTCACGCCCCTGCTGGTTGAGGTAGCGGTTGAGCAGGGTCACATCGGCGTGGCTGTCATCGATAAAATCGGCATGGGCGGACAGCATAAAGCTCGCCATGGCGGCACCCACCATAGGGCTTATCAACGTCTTCATTGGTACCGGTCTCCGTCACTGTTCTGAAATGAAAGCGTCAAACGCTTCACACAATTACGCAGTGACCAGATGACAGTTACGCGTCAAACCGTGGCGTGAACGGATGAAATTAAATTTAAGAAACCCTTCTATTACGCGGCTTAGCGGGAATTTTCGAAGACTTCGGCAAGCCAGTCGACGAACACCCGCACCCTCGGCGACAAGTGTCGGTTCTGCGGATACAACACCGACACCGGCATCGACGGCGGCGGTGTGTCAGGAAGGATTTCGCGCATCACGCCCTGCTCGATCAATTCGGCCATGCGGTAGTGCGGGCACTGGATAATGCCCAATCCCGCCACTGCGCTGGCGGAATAAATCTCGGCGCCGAACACCGACAGCGCACCCTGGATACTCACTTCCTGCAGCTCGCCGTCCACCATGAACTCGAAGGGAAACAGTTTGGCCGTGGTGCGCGAAACATAGTTCACCGCGCGGTGCTCACTCAGCTCGGCCAGGCTCTTGGGTTCGCCGTATTTACGCAAGTAGGCAGGGCTTGCGCAGGTGACCTGGCGCAGGTTGGCGACGCGTCGGCCGATCAGCGCGGAATCACCCAGGGCGCCTGCGCGCAGCACGCAATCCACGCCTTCGGCGATCAGGTCGACAAAGCGATCCGCCTCGCTGATCGACAGCTCGACCTCCGGGTAACGCGCCATGAATTGCGGCAGTGCCGGCACCACAAAATACTTGGCCAGCGTACCGTGCAAATCCACGCGCAAACGGCCCTTGGGCGCCACGCTGCGAAATGCCAGTTCGGCCTCTTCCAGCTGCGCCAGCAACTGCAAACAGCGTTGGTAATACGCCTCGCCATCCAGGGTCGGGCGCACGTGACGGGTGCTGCGTTCCAGCAGGCGCGTGCCCAGCCACGCTTCGAACTGGTTGAGGGTGTGGGTCAGGGTCGCCCGAGGCAGATTCAGGTCATCGGCCGCCAGCGTGAAGCTGGAACGCTCGTAAATCCGCACGAAAACCTTCATGGCCTTGACTTGATCCACGCTGCACTCCGTCGCGCCGATTGTTGGCGATTATTGAACAGTCAAGGCAACTCTGGCGCATTTATCGCCCTGGGTAAACATGTGAACCTGCTGCCACCCACCGTTAAAGGAACCCAGATCATGACGACTCAAGTAGCAATCATCACCGGCGCTTCCCGTGGCATCGGCGCCGTCATTGCCAAGCAACTCGCCGCCGACGGTTACGCCGTGGCCATCAACTACGCCAGCAGTGCCACCGAGGCGTCGAAGCTGGTGGTGGAACTGCGCCAGGCCGGTCACCGGGCCATAGCGATTCAAGGCGACGTCGCCAACCCCGCCGACATCACGCGCCTGTTCGACCAGGCCGAGGCACAGTTGGGCAAGGTCGACGTACTGATCAACAACGCCGGCATCCTCAAGACCCTGCCCCTTGCCCAGCACAGCGATGAGCTCTACAACCAGAATTTCGATATCCACACCCGTGGCACCTTCAACGCCCTGCGTGAAGCCGCCACGCGCCTGAACGACGGCGGGCGCATCGTCAACTTTTCCAGCAGCACCGTCGGCCTCAATTTCCCCGGCTACGCGGTGTACATCGCCAGCAAGGCGGCGGTGGAATCCCTGACTCAAGTGTTCGCTAAAGAGATGCGCGGGCGCCGGATTACCGTCAACGCGGTGGCGCCAGGCCCGGTCGCCACCGAACTGTTCCTTCACGGCAAGACCGAAGAACAGATCCAGGGCATGGCCAAGATGCCGCCGCTGGAACGCCTGGGCCAGCCGGAAGATGTCGCCCGCGTGGTGGCGTTTCTGGTGAGCCCGGCCGGTGGCTGGGTGAATGGGCAAATCCTGCGCGCCAATGGCGGGCTGGTCTGAGTCGTACATCTGGGCCAGCGATGTTCACTTTGTGGAGTTCTTTCATGCCAACCTTATCGATCCCCGCACTCGCCCCGCTTTACCGCTTCGCCGAACCCCTTGCCTACGCGCTGCTGCGCGCAGGTTTCGGGGTAATCATGCTCACCCACGGCCTGCCCAAATTGCTGGGCCGTGCACATGGTTCGATGGCCGATCCGATGGCGGCATCCATCAACCTGATCGAGAACCGCCTGCACCTGCCGCAGCCGGAGTTGATCGGCCTGCTGGTCGCGTTGTTGGAAGCGGTGGGCGGGTTGCTGTTGATCCTCGGCCTGGGCACACGGCTGGTCGCGGCCATGGTGACCGTGCAGATGCTGACCATTGCTTACTTATTGGGGCCGACGTGGGCATGGATCGACCGGGGCATCGAGTACCCGGTACTGATGGCGCTGCTAGCGTTGTACCTGGTGTTTCGCGGTGCAGGCCGCTACTCCCTGGACAATGCGTTGGGCAAGGGGTAGTCACTGCCGGCCAGCCCAGGTCTCAGAGCTGGTGATCGGCAGTGGCGTGTTCGGCGCGCCGTGAGTGGAACTGGCCCTGTACATCAGGGCCTGAACCTCAGCGCACCAGGTGCAGGAACTGCAGGTGCCGTTCGTACTGGTCGAGGATGTCGTTGATGATCTGCTCCTTGGTGTAGCCCACCAGGTCGTAGTCCTGGCTGCCCTCGGCCAAGTGCACTTCCGCGCGGTAGTAGCGGCGGTTGTTGATCTCCTTGGAGCCCATGCCGCCACGGGCGAACGACGGCGTGAAGTAGCCGCGCATCTGCACCTGGTAGACGAAGGGATGTTCCTCGCCATGGCCGATTTCCAGGCTGACGCTGTCGTTGGAAGGGTCGGGCTGGGTGACCACACTCAGGCCCTTCTCGACGAACACCGCCGTTACCTCCTCAATCGCCGGACGCACGGTTGATTCCAGGAAGCGATACACCTCATCCCGCGACGGGAAATGCACCGCCTGGCTCAAACGCTGACGCCAGCCGCCTCGGCCCTTGCGCGCCGCCGAAACCGGCGCCAGCGAATGCAACTGGGCGATCTGCTTTTGCGACTCCAGGTAGAACGCCTTGTGCAGCCCCCACATCATCAGCAGCAGGATCATCGAGAACGGCAGCGAGGTCAGTACTACCGCTGACTTGAGCGAATCAATACTGCCGGCGAACAGCAAGGCGCTGGTGACCAGCGCGGTCATCGCCCCCCAGAACACACGCAGCCATTTCGGTCCGTCTTCATCGGCGTTGCCGCCCTTGGACGACAGGGTCGACAGCACCACGGTGCCGGAGTCGGCCGAGGTGACGAAGAACACGAAGCTGATAAACACCGTGACCGCGATGACGGTTTTGCTCCAGGGGTAGGTTTCCAGCAGCAGGTAGAGGCTCATCGACGGATCATCGATGGCCGACTGGCCGAGCGCGGCCATGCCGTGGTTGAGCACCTGGTCGATGGCGCTGTTGCCGAAGATCGACATCCAGGCCAGGGTGAAACCCAGCGGGATCAGCAGCACGCCGAACACGAATTCGCGGATGGTACGACCACGGGAAATCCGTGCGATGAACAGGCCCACGAACGGCGACCATGCGATCCACCAGGCCCAGTAGAACACGGTCCAGCCACCCAGCCAGTCGCTGGGTTTGTCGTAGGCGTATACGTCGAAACTCTTGGTCGGCAAGGCGCCCAGGTAGTCGCCGATGTTCTGGATCAGGGTGTTAAGCAAATGCTGGGTAGGCCCGGCGAACAACACGAACAGCAGCAGCGCACAGGCCAGCAGCATGTTGATGTCGGACATCACCCGCACGCCCTTGTCGACGCCGGCCACAGCGACCAGGATCGCGGCGCCCATCATCAGCGTGATGAGACCGACCTGGATCCACTGGGTATGGGCAATGCCAAACAGATAATCGAGACCGGAGTTGAGGTGCAGCACCCCAAAACCCATATCCGCGCCGAGGCCGAATACCGTGGCGATAATGCCAAAGCCATCCACCGCGTAACCGATGGGGCCATTGATGCGTTTGCCAATCAGCGGGTACAGCGCCGAGCGCAACGCCAGCGGCAGGTTATGCCGGTAGGCAAAGTACGCCAGGGCCATGCCCACAAACGCGAACACGCCCCAGCCATGCAGGCCCCAGTGCAGAAACAGGATCTGCATGGCCTGGCGCGCAGCGTCGGCGTTCATCGGCGCGCCCTGCGGCGGTTGCACCAGGTGCGTCAGCGGCTCGGAGACGCAGAAGAAGAACAGCGTGATGCTGATCCCGGCGGCGAACAGCATGCCGGCCCAGGACAGGTAACTGAATTCGGGCTCGTCGTGGTCGGCACCGAGTTTTATCTTGCCGTAGCCCGATAGCGCGGTGACCACCACGAAGACCAGATACAGGGTCATCGCCAGCATGTAGTACCAGCCGACCGTGTTGGCCGCCCAGTTTTGCGCCGCCAACAGCCAGGCACCGGCCTGTTGCGGGATAGCGATGACGGTGATGCCGAACAGCAGGATAAACGTCGCGGCAAAGTAGAAGACCGGCGCATTCATGCGCACCAGGCCGCTGGATGGGGTGGACGATGCACTCATGAACGATGCACCCCAAGGATGAGGGATATGGCTGTGAAAAACGGACTCAGCAAAGGTAAGCCTCCTGTTGTGAGCGGGCAGCGAACCACCGGGTTTAACTTGAACGAGCATTCAAGTTAAACATGAATAGGCGGTCTGGGACTAATCGCAGGGCTGAGTGGTAGGTGATTCCTACACAAGCTCAAGGAAAGGTATGACGGATCGCGCTGAAAAACGTTCAGCACGCCTTTCAATATGTGCAGCCTGCCTCCTGTTGCATTCACCACAATCGAATGACCACTGCCCACCTAAGGTCATTCAGCCATGCCAGAGACATTGAAGCATTTTGATTTTATCCGGCAACAATTGCCGCCATGGTTGCGGAGCACGTCACTGCAACGTTTTGCGGCGTTGAAAAAACAGCGCCCTGACTTCACGGAACTCTATCGCAATGCCCCTGGCTCGGAGCAGCGACTGCCCTTCAAGCACGCCCTGGACACCCACTGGGCCAGCCAGAACGCGCTGGACACGCTATTCGAGACACTCACCGACATTAAGGCCTTCGCCGAGCCCTTGCTGAAAAATGCCCTGCATGACTACGGCGCTATTGATGTGTTGAATACTTCGATCCGTCTATACGCGCCGGCCACATTGCCCTGGTGGACGTTCGGGACGCACCCGGGTGTCTCCGTCCGGACAACGACGCTGCTCGACGCCGCCTTGCACAACTTTTCAGCTTCGGAAACCTTTGTCGATTACGCTTTCCTTGCGGCAGAGGATGCCCGTGGGCAGCGTGAGATACTCACGTTCAAACACAGGGTGACAGGTCAACCCCTCACCGCCGACCATTTCAAAACCGTGTGCCGAAACCTGGATATCGGTGCGCGCTATGTGCAAAACCTCACCCTGACAGTGGGGTTCGGCAATGCCTCGGTCGCCACCTCCTTCCGACAAAAAGTCATCCACAACCTGAAAGCCGCCCTCAACAGTGCCGCTCACGTGGCGCTCGCCAAAAAAGACATCACCGAAGACAGCTGCACCCTCATTCAGTCGCTGCTCCAAAGAGACGGCCCGCTTCAACTGGGCGGGCAAACGATGGACGTCTACGCGCTGAGCCTGTTGGATACACGCCTGCCGGGCATTTTCATCATCGCACCCGCACGGTTGGACGCAGCGCTTCATAAAATCCTGGTCTATATCCCTGATGACCCCGCCCACCCTCTCAAGGAATACAGCTCGGCCCCGGCCTTCGTCAAAGAGCTGACCGGTCAACTGCGTGACCGCACGCCTTCCGACGACCCATCCCGCCGCAGCTACCAGCAGTTCTTCAGCCAATTCGTGGCCCATCAGGAACGTGGGCGCTTTTTTTACCAACTCAATCAGTTGCTCTCCACTGTGCGCTGGCACGACAGAGAACCTGGGGACAGCCGCCCCAACTGGCGCCCAGAGCCGGTAGAAACACCCAACCTGCAATTTCGCACCCTGGCTGTTCGTGACGATATTCAAAACCGTGGCGACAATCCGGGCCAGGATAATCTCTGGCACTACCTCTACCGCGTCAAACTGAACAAATGCGTGAACGACGCCCGAGAGATTGCCATCTCCACAGCCTACGCCGATCGCATGGCGCGCTGGGAGTGGTGGGATAACCTGGAGAAAATGCTCTCGGACATTTTCAATGCCGCGCTCCTGGTCATCACTCCGTTCGTTCCCTTGCTGGGGGAGTTGATGTTGGCCTACACCACCTACCAGATGCTCGACGATGTATTTGAAGGCATCGTCGATTGGGCCGAAGGCTTGCAGCGCGAAGCGGCAGAACATCTGCTCTCGATCGCAGAGAACACGCTGCAGCTCGCGCTGTTCGATGCGGGAGCCAGAGTGGGTGAAATTGCCAAGGTGAAACTGTCCACGTTTGTCGAGCAACTCCAACCCGTACAGACACCTTCCGCGCAGACGCGCCTCTGGGCCCCTGACCTCGCGCCTTACCAACATACCAACCTGCGCCTGCCCGAGACCTCCATTGCGCACGAAAATGGCCTTCACCACCATCAGGGCAAGCAGATTGCGAAAGTGGAAAACCACCACTATGAAGTCCGCAAGGACCCTGTCACCCAAACGTACACCCTTGCCCATCCCAAACGCACCAGTGCCTACCAGCCTCCCGTGGCGCTCAATGGCAGCGGCGCGTGCGTGCTGGCCGGTGAACAGCCAAGGACCTGGAACAATGCTCGCCTGCTGAGACGCCTCGGGCCACAGACAAACGGTCTGACGGCCGGTGAACTGGAGCAGGTACGGCAGATAAGCGGTGTCGAGTTCGGGGATTTACGCCATATGTATGTCAACAATGAACCCACCCCACCCTTGTTGGCCGATACCCTCAAACGCTTTAACAGTGAGAAGGGCATCAGAGAGGCCGGAGACGCTATCCGTACAGGCCAGCCCCTTGACCCGTCGTCGGACTGGTTCGAACAAATGGTCACCGAGCTTGAGGGCTGGCCTCGCGACAAAGCCTTGCTGGTGTACCCGCGCGGCGATTCATCAGGCACGCCCCGTCGTTATGGCAATGCACAAGCAACAGGCGCCGATACCCTGAGCCTGAACATCGCCGATGTCATGTCAGGCAGGCTGGCGGAAAAAGTCGTGGACTACCTGGATGAACCACAACTGACCCAGTTACTCGGCAAACAGTTGCCTGAGAATGAGCGCGTACAGGCGCTGCGTGAACGGCTGGCCGCGTATGTCGAGCAGCAAAGCGCCTCCCTCGCCCACAGCGACTACTCCCGCCAGGAGGCCAGCGACGAGCCCTCTATCCAATTGCTGCGCAGCCAGTACCCGGACCTCCCCCTGAGTATCGCTCAGAGCCTGGTTCGCCATACCCGTCGTCGCCACCTGAGCATTATGAGTGAAAAGAAACGCCTTCCATTGGAGGTAAAAAACCAAGCGCGGGAGCTGGATTTCGAAGTCCGCAGTACGCGCATGTTCGAACAGCTTGTCCAGGGTACCCCGCCCTCGACACACACCGAAAACCTGGCACTCAATACCCTCAGAATTCACTCAGACAGTTTTGCGAATCTGCGTATCCAGGTGCGTGAACGAACCCCCACCGGCGACCTGAGAACCCAGGTCGGCGCAGAGGATGCCGCACACCTCAAGATCCTGGTGCGTAACCGAAAAGGCCAGTATCGGGTGTTCGACGCCGGAGGCAAGCTGATACACGGCCCAACTGACTTCTACAATGCTGTATTCCAGGCATTGCCGCCCGAGAGCTCCTTGCGCGATAGCGACACACTGCGCACATGGCTGATTGAAAAAAACAAAGCGCCCACCGAACGGCGCTTGGCCCTCGCCGAGGCGCCTATCCCCACCCATCCTGAACGTAAAACACTGACCCTGCTCGGTGGCGGCAACAGCATGAGCCGCGTGGTCGATGTCGAGGTAAATCCCGTTACGGTGCAGGGGAATATCAAACACTGGCTGCCGGGGATGTCCGAGCAAGGCGTGAAACGCTTCGCTGAAAAAGCCGAGAGTGATGAAGGACGATTACAACTCGAACACCTGAAAGCCGAAGGCAAAGCCTTGGACAAGGCGCTACACGCCTATTTGCAAGACAGTACCCGATTTCCTTATCGCAACTCGCTGGAAGAGGTGCTTGCCAGGAAGGCATTTACCAGGAAGTTGAAAGAAGCCTGGCGCGAGGGGTACACAAAACTGCACGACGAGTTCAATACGGCAGGCAACGACGTGTACTTGGACCTGAGCGATACAGTGCTGCCGACTGAACTGCCCGTGCTGCCCTTTGAGTTGGGATTGGTCACGCACTTGCATATGAATGGCAGTGGGTTTGCCGCTGAACATACGCCATTCCTGGCGCATTTCCCTAAATTGAAGACGCTTGATTTAGCGGATAACCGTCTGGTCACACTGCCCGAGGCCATTGGAAACATGCGCTCGCTCAAAGCCCTTGACGTGAGCAACAACGCTATTGCCTTGGACAACACCGCTGTGCAGCAGTTGAAAAAACTGCGGCGGTTGCAGGGGCTGGATCTTTCAAAAAACCCTCTGGGACGGGTACCGGATATTAGTCACATGCGCGACCTGACGGCGTTGGACTTGTCCCACACAGGGATCAGCGAATGGCCCGCGGGCCTCTTTGCGCACGAGCGAGACGCGTCTTTTGACCTGTACCTTCGCGGCAACCCCATTACCACAATTCCAGAGGTCGCCAGGGAGTCCGCAGAGGCATTTACCGTGGCTAACACCTGGCTGGACCGCGCAACCCTCACGCCTGAAGCCAGGGCCCCTTGGGACGAGCACAAAACTGACTTTGGGTTGGACCCTTATCGCACTTACCCGCCCAAGGGCGATGCTGACTTTTGGGTGGATGACCTGGACGATGACAACCAGATACGTTTTGCCAATGTCTGGTTTGACTTGGAAAATGAAGAAGGCTCCCAGGGTTTTTTCGAAGTCATCAAGAAACTGGAGCAACCCGAGGCTTTCGAGGACCCGATGGACGAGATGCGTTACGAACAAAACCGAAGAATCCTGACCGATCAGGTGCGGCATATGCTGTTGAGCATGCACGAAGACACGATGCTGCGTCAGGAGCTGTTCAAAATGTCGAGCTTCCCGGGGCTGTGCCCGGACGCAAGCCGCCAGATATTCACCGAAATGGGGATTCAGGTCACCGCCACCACGGCCAGGCGATACAGTCGAACGCAAGCTGAACATGAAGAGACAATCACCCGTCTAGCCCAAGGCGCCGCGAGTCTCAAAATGGTGAACGATGTCGCCCGGGCGGACATCGCCAACCGTCTCAAACCTGCCAATCAAGGTGGCCAGGGACTGCGACTGTCCACCCAGGTTGTGGACGGACAGCCCGGCAGCGTCGACGAGGTGGAAGTTTACCTGGCCTACCAGACACGCCTGTCGAAAAGCCTCAACCTGCCCTGGGTCAGCGACAGCATGACGTATCGAAACACCGCCAATGTGCCCGAGTCTTCCATCATCCATGCGGGCAAAGCCGTGAAAGACTTGAGTGAAGGCGACGGACTGGTGAACCGCATGTTGCAGGAACCCTACTGGGAGCCCTTCCTGAAGGAACGCTACGCAAAAGACTACGCAGCCAACGAAGAAAACACGGTTCAACAGTTGGAAAGCCTGGAGCAACTGGATACCGAACAAAAAGCGTTTGCCCAGGCGCAGGATCTGAACGAGCAGGAGAAAACGCAAAAACGCGAGGCACTGAAGTCCCGGATCGAACAGTTACAGATCGAGGACCGAGTCGTCCCGGACCAGGTCATGTCCGAGGACCTGTACAACCAGCTCTACAATGACCTGTCGGAACGTCGCATGGAGTGGCTGCGCGAACAGACCCACCTGTCACTGGAGCGGCTTGAACGCTGACATGCTCACTTCTGCGTGCCGTCATCATGCTGCAGGTTCGCCTGGGTGATATTCGCCCCCGCCGGCACGCTGCGGGTCAGCCACACGTTGCCGCCAATGGTCGAGCCCTTGCCGATGGTGATGCGCCCCAGGATGGTCGCCCCGGCGTAGATCACCACGTCATCCTCGACAATCGGGTGGCCCTTTTGCAACTGTCCGTCCTCATCCGCCGGGAAGCGCTTGGCGCCCAGGGTCACGGCCTGGTAGATGCGCACCCGCTCGCCGATGATCGCGGTTTCGCCGATGACCACGCCGGTCCCGTGGTCGATAAAAAAACTCGGGCCGATCTGTGCGCCGGGGTGGATGTCGATGCCGGTGGCCGAGTGGGCGATCTCGGCACTGATGCGCGCCAACAGCGGCAGACCGGCGCGGTACAGGTGGTGGGCCAGGCGATGGTGAATCACCGCCAGGATGCCGGGGTAGCACAGCAACACTTCATCCACACTGCGAGCGGCCGGGTCGCCGTGGTAGGCGGCCAGTACGTCGGTGTCCAGCAGGCTGCGCAGGGACGGCAAGGCCAGGGCGAAATCCTGGATCAGGCGGATGGCGTGGGCGTTAACGGCGCTGTCGTCCTCGCCGCTCTGGCGCGCGGCGTAGCGCAGTTCCAGGCGCGCCTGGCCGAGCAGGGCATTGAGCGCCACATCCAGGGTGTGGCCGACGTAGAAGTCTTCACTTTCTTCACGCAGGTCCACCGGGCCCAGGCGCATGGGGAACAACGCGCCACACAACGACTCCAGGATCTGCGCCACCGCTTCACGCGAAGGCAACTCGCGGCCACCATGCTCACCGCTCAAGCGGCCATTGCGCGTTCGCCACTGGTCCCGGGCGCCGCGCAACTGGCTGACGATGGTCTGTAATTGCCAATGACTGGAACGCTCACTCACGGTTTTCACTCCTGACGTAATGGCGCTCACTTTACGGTATGCACCCTGGCCGCCCTTAAGAACCAATGGTGCAATACTAAGAACCATCCGGAATAAGCGATTGGCGGTTGCCCGATGAAAAGTGCCTGCCTATAGTCGCCCCATCCTCATCAACCGTGCGTAGCCATGATCAAACAACAGCTCGACCGTTTTAACCGCCTGGAACTGCTGGGTGGCGCCACCGCCCTGGAAAAACTCGAGCGGCTGTCGGCCTGGTCGGGCAGAGACATCTACGTCAAGCGCGACGACACCACACCGCTGGCCATGGGCGGCAACAAGCTGCGCAAACTCGAATACCTGGCCGCCGATGCCATCGCCCAAGGCGCCGACACCCTGGTGACCGCTGGCGCGATCCAGTCCAACCACGTGCGCCAGACCGCCGCGCTGGCCGCCAAGCTCGGCCTGGGCTGCGTCGCGCTGCTGGAGAACCCCACCGGCACCGAAGACCCCAACTACCTGGGCAACGGCAACCGCCTGCTGCTGGACCTGTTCGACGCCAAGGTGGAGCTGGTGGAGAACCTCGACAACGTCGACGACCAACTCAGTGCCGTCGCCGACCGCCTGCGCAGCAACGGCAAGCAGCCATACCTGGTGCCCATCGGCGGCTCCAATGCCCTCGGCGCACTGGGTTACGTGCGCGCCGGGCTGGAGCTGGCCGCGCAGATCGAAGCCAGCGGCATCGAGTTTGCCGCCGTGGTGCTGGCGTCCGGCAGTGCGGGCACCCACAGCGGCCTGGCGCTGGCGTTGAGCGAAGTGCTGCCGCAGTTGCCCGTGATCGGTATCACCGTATCGCGCACCGAAGAAGCACAGTTCCCGAAAGTGCAGGGCCTGGCCGAACGCACCGCCGAATTGTTGGGTGTGGATATTCCCGAGGCCTTCAAGGTGATCCTGTGGGACGAATATTTTGGCCCGCGCTATGGCGAACCGAACGCAGGCACCCTGGCGGCGGTCAAGTTGCTGGCGAGCCAGGAAGGCCTGCTGCTGGACCCGGTCTACACTGGCAAGGCCATGGCCGGCTTGCTGGACGGTATCGGGCGCCAGCGCTTCGAGGATGGCCCGATCATTTTCCTGCATACCGGTGGCGCGCCGGCGTTGTTTGCCTACAACAGCGCCTTCAACTGAATCAACGCGGACTAAATGTGGACCAACATGTGGGAGGGGGCTTGCCCCCGATGACGGAGTGTCAGCCATGACTTCTGTGACTGCTACACCGCTATCGGGGGCAAGCCCCCTCCCACATTAGAACTTCTATATATTTCTTATTGGAATATCAGATTTAATTTATATTATTTTCAAGTCTTAAAAACCGGCTTTATAGTCGCGCCGTAGGCGAAGACGCGCTACGCGCTTTAAGGCAGGATACGACTACTGCGTCACCTGCTTCGCACACCATAAAAACACAGGGGCTCTTCATGACTATTTCTGTATTCCGTCGCACGTTGCTGGTTGGCACTCTGGGCCTGGCACTCGGGGCTGGCCTGATCGGCCAGGCAGTCGCGGGTGAACAACTGGGCAACATCAAAAAAGCCGGCGAGATCAAGATCGGCCTGGAAGGTACTTACCCGCCGTTCAGCTTCGTCGATGAAAGCGGCAAGCTCAGCGGTTTCGAAGTGGAACTGTCCGAAGCCCTGGCCAAGGAGCTGGGCGTGAAGGTCAAGCTGCAAGCGACGCCATGGGACGGCATCCTCGCCGCCCTGGAATCCAAGCGCCTGGACGCCGTGGTCAACCAGGTGACCATCTCCGAAGAACGTAAAAAGAAATACGACTTCTCCCTGCCTTACACCGTCTCCGGTATCCAGGCGCTGGTCCTGAAGAAAAACGTCGACACCATCAAGACCGCCGACGACCTGGCCGGCAAGAAAGTCGGCGTGGGCCTGGGCACCAACTACGAACAATGGCTCAAGGACAATCAACCCAAAGCCATCATCAAGACCTACAACGACGACCCGACCAAGTTCCAGGACCTGCGCATCGGCCGTATCGACGCCATCCTGATCGACCGCCTGGCCGCCCTGGAATACGCCAAGAAAGCCCCGGACACCGCCGCTGCCGGCGACGCCTTCTCCCGCCAGGAAGCCGGTATTGCCCTGCGCAAGGGTGAGCCAGAACTGCTTGATGCCGTGAACAAGGCCCTCGACAAACTGCGCGCCGACGGCACCTTGAAGAAGCTGTCCGAGAAGTACTTCAACGCTGACGTCACTCAATAATGGAAGCAGGTTTCCAACTCGCGCTGGACTCCGCGCCCTTTCTGCTCAAGGGCGCGTATTACACGGTGATCCTCAGCCTCGGCGGGATGTTTTTCGGCTTGCTGCTGGGCTTCGGCCTGGCCTTGATGCGCCTGTCGCGCTTCAAGCTGGTGAGTTGGCTCGCCCGAGTCTACGTGTCGTTCTTTCGCGGCACGCCCTTGCTGGTACAGCTGTTTTTGATCTACTACGGCTTGCCGCAAGTGGGCATCGAGCTGGATCCTATCCCGGCAGCCATGATCGGCTTCTCGCTGAACATGGCCGCCTACGCCTGTGAAATCCTGCGTGCCGCTATCGGCTCCATCGAGCGTGGCCAGTGGGAAGCCGCCGCCAGTATCGGCATGACCCGCGCGCAAACCCTGCGCCGGGCCATCCTGCCGCAGGCAATGCGCACAGCCTTGCCGCCGCTGGGCAACAGTTTCATTTCGCTGGTCAAGGACACGGCGCTGGCCGCCACCATCCAGGTGCCCGAGCTGTTCCGTCAGGCGCAACTGGTGTCGGCAAGGACCTTCGAAATCTTCACCATGTATCTCTCCGCTGCCCTGATCTACTGGATTTTGGCGAGCATCCTGGCGCACTTGCAAAATCGCCTGGAAGACCGGGTCAACCGGCATGACCTGGAGTCCTGAAGCATGATCGTGGTTGAAAAACTGACCAAACAATTCAACGGTCAGGTGGTGCTCAACGGCATCGACCTGGAGGTCAAGGAAGGCGAAGTCATCGCCATCATCGGCCCCAGCGGTTCCGGCAAGACCACCTTCCTGCGCTGCCTGAATTTCCTCGAACAACCCACCAGCGGCCGCATCAAGGTGGGTGACATCGAGATCGACACCAGCAAGCCGATCAACCAGCAACAAAGCCTGGTGCGGCGCCTGCGCCAGCACGTGGGTTTTGTGTTCCAGAACTTCAACCTGTTCCCCCACCGCACCGCGCTGGAAAACGTCATCGAAGGCCCCACCGTGGTCAAGAAGATGCCGCACGATGCCGCGGTCGCACTGGGTCGCAAGCTGTTGGCCAGGGTAGGCCTGGCAGGCAAGGAAGACGCCTACCCACGGCGTTTGTCCGGCGGCCAGCAGCAGCGCGTGGCGATTGCCCGTGCGCTGGCCATGGAGCCGGAGGTGATCCTGTTCGACGAACCCACCTCGGCGCTGGACCCGGAGCTGGTCGGTGAAGTGCTGGCGACCATCCGCAGCCTCGCCGAAGAAAACCGCACCATGGTCATCGTCACCCACGAGATGAGTTTTGCGCGGGATGTGGCCAACCGGGTGATTTTCTTCGACAAGGGTGTGATCGTGGAACAAGGCGAAGCCAAGGCGCTGTTCGCCAACCCCAGGGAAGAGCGTACCAAACAGTTCCTGAGCAAGTTTCTCGCCCACTGAAGCTTTGGGTAGGCGCTGGCTTGCCTGCGATACAGCCACCTCGGTGAACCTCTCACACCGGGGCGATGCCTTCGCAGGCAAGCCAGCTCCCACACAAGCCTGTTCCTACACGAGGTGCTCATTCCAACCAGCAAAACACCCCACGGCATCCGTCCGAATATCCCCGCCTCAGTCAGACCCTTCTGAATCTCTCCAACACCGCCGTTTAGCCCTTTGCCGCCATTGACGCCCCCCGGCCAACCCTCTTATCTAGCGCCCAGAGGATTGGATCCTATCCCGGCTACTCACTGAATCGTTTCGTTCGGCCCACCGCGCACACCTGCGCCAAAGGTCCGGAGCGATTGCTGCTGGCTGCATCAAGGAGATTACTTATGACGCACCCCCTGCTCACCGCCCCGACACTGCCCCAGGCCGTCGGCAATGGCATCAATGCCCTGGCCGCCGCACACTTGCAGGTTGACATCCCACCGTATCCCGGCATGGATGAAGGCGACCTGATCGAGCTGTTCTGGAACAACTGTTTCGCCGCTTCACGTCGGATCACCACAGGCAAGATCGGCGAGTTCACTCACCTGCGAGTACCAGAGAGTTTTGTGCTGGAGGGGCCGACGCAGGTGCATTACCAAGTCATGCAGGTCGGCCACGGCCCTGCTCGCTCAGCCGTGACGCGAGTGCGTGTAAAGACCCTGTGCCCAGGCGGCCAACCCTCGCCCCTTTGCGGTGACGAAAACCAGAACCTCGCCCCCGTGGGCCTGCCCGATATCATCCGCCGCTACGGCGTCAATGCCAGCCAGGTTCGGCGCGGTATTCCCCTGACCATCGAGCCTTACCTGCACATGACCACCGGCGATGCCATCACCTTGCGCTGGGGCGATGTACGCCTGGATCTGCCGAAGATCCGGGCCAGGGAAGTCGGCCTGGCGGTACAGGTATGGGTACCTTCGACGGTGATTATCGAAGCGGGCGACGACTGCCGGCTGGAAGTCACGTACTGCATTCTTGACCGCGTCGGCAACAATTCACGCTGGGCACCCGCGCGCACCTTGCGCATCGCAGCGGGGGCACAGCCCCGCCCGGCCGGGACCGCGCTGACCTATCAGCCACGAGCGCTGGGATCGCCCTGTGAACCTGGGTGACAGACCTTCTATGCATATTCCCAAAAGTTAGTTTATTTAAATATTTAACACGCTTAGGGTATATACACCGGACCACCGGACATCTCTGATTTTTCTGTTTTTATTTCATTGAATGCGAGGTCGGTATGGTCAGGATTACCCCGGTGCGCAACGCCAGGGCATTACGTGCAGCCAAGGAGCGGCGCTGATGTCTAACTTGGCTCTAACACCCCCCCAGAATGATCTGGACGTAGCCCCCCTGCTGTTGCCGGCCACCGTGCTGCGCAACGACGCAGAGGCGCTGAAAGCTGCCCATGAGCTGGCCCAGGCGGCACGCCTGCAAGCCGCCAGGCGCGACCAGCAACGCAAGCTGCCGTGGGCGCAGATCGAGCAGTTCACCCGCAGCGGGCTGGGCAGTATTTCCATTCCCCGTGAGTACGGCGGCCCGCAGGTGTCGTTCGTGACCCTGGCCGAGGTGTTCGCGATCATCAGCGCGGCCGACCCGGCCCTCGGTCAGATCCCGCAGAACCATTTCGGCATCCTGCACCTGTTGCAGGGCGCCGCCACCGAACGCCAGAAAAAACAGCTGTTCCAAAGCGTGCTCGACGGCTGGCGCATCGGCAATGGCGGCCCGGAACGCGGCACCAGGAATACCCTGGAGCTCAAGGCGCGCATCACCGCCAACGGTGACGGTTACGTAATCAGCGGCCAGAAGTTCTATTCCACCGGCGCGCTGTTTGCGCATTGGGTCGCGGTCAAGGCGTTGAACGATGATGGCAAGCAGGTCATGGCGTTCGTGCGCCGAGGCACTGAAGGGCTGCGCATCGTTGACGATTGGTCCGGCTTCGGCCAGCGCACCACCGCCAGCGGCACGGTGCTGCTGGATCAGGTGCCGGTGGAGGCCGAACTGGTCGTGGAAAACTGGCGCATCGGCGAAACCCCGACGATACAGGGCGCCGTCTCGCAATTGATCCAGGCGGCCATCGACGCCGGCATCGCCCGTGGCGCGCTGGATGACACCATCGCGTTCGTACGCGAACGCTCGCGCCCCTGGATCGACGCCAAGGTCGAACGTGCCAGCGATGACCTGTATGTGATCGCCGACATCGGCAAGCTCAAGATCGAACTGCACGCCGCCGAAGCCTTGCTGCGCAAAGCGGGGCAAGTGCTGGACCAGGTCAGCGCCGCGCCGATCACCGCGCAGTCCGCCGCACGGGCCTCCATCGCCGTGGCCGAGGCCAAGGTGCTGACCACCGAAGTGTCGCTGCTGGTCAGCGAAAAGCTCTTCGAATTGGCCGGCAGCCGCGCCACCCTTGCCGAATTCAACCTCGACCGTCACTGGCGCAACGCCCGGGTGCACACGCTGCACGACCCGGTGCGCTGGAAGTATCACGCCATCGGCGCCTATCGCTTGAACGGTACCTTGCCGGCTCGCCATTCCTGGATCTGACCGACCAGACATCTGGAGAACATCATGACTTTCTCTCATCCCGTCGCGGTCATCACCAGCGACGAACAAGCCCTTGTTGTCGCCAGCGACCTGGCCGAAGACTTTCGCCGCGACAGCGCCCAGCGCGACCGCGAGCGCCGCCTGCCCTTGCCCGAGCTGGATGCGTTCTCGCGCTCCGGCCTGTGGGGCATCAGCGTGCCGAAGGCATACGGCGGCGCGGGCGTATCCAATGTCACCCTGGCCAAGGTCATTGCCTTGATAGCCCAGGCCGATGCATCCCTGGGCCAGATCCCGCAAAACCATTTCTACGCCCTGGAAGTGCTGCGCGTAAACGGCAGCCCGGCACAGCAAAAACGCCTGTACACCGAGGTACTCGCCGGCCAGCGCTTCGGCAACGCCCTGGCGGAACTGGGCACCAAGACCGCCCATGACCGCGTCACCAAAATCACCCGCGACGGTGACGGTTTCCGTATCAGCGGCCGCAAGTTCTATTCCACCGGCGCGATCTACGCCCAGCGCATCCCCACTTCGGTGGTGGATGAACACGGCGTGCAACAACTGGCCTTTGTGCCACGCGACAGCGAAGGCCTGAGCGTGATCGACGACTGGAGCGGCTTCGGCCAGCGCACCACCGGCAGCGGTTCGGTGGTGTTCGATAACGTGTGGGTGGCCGCGCAGGACGTGATCCCGTTCCAGAGCGCCTTCGAACGCCCGACCACCGTCGGCCCGCTGGCCCAGATCCTTCACGCTGCCATCGACACCGGGATCGCCCGTGCGGCCTTTGAAGATGCGCTGCACTTTGTACGCACCAAGACCCGCCCGTGGATCGACTCCGGCAACGACAAGGCCACTGAAGACCCACTGACCCTGAAAAGCTTCGGCCACTTGAGCATCCGCCTGCACGCCGCCGAGGCGCTGTTGGAGCGCTCGGGCGAGTACCTGGACCGCGCCCAGGCCGACAGCAACGCCGAGACCGTCGCTGCCGCCTCGATTGCCGTCGCGGAAGTACGCGCCTTGAGCACCGAAATTTCCCTGGCCGCCGGCAGCACCCTGTTCGAACTGGCCGGCAGCCAGGCGACCCTGGCTGAACATGGCTTGGACCGCCACTGGCGCAACGCCCGGGTGCACACCCTGCACGACCCGGTGCGGTGGAAGTACCACGCGGTGGGTAATTACTACCTGAATGATGAAAACCCGCCACTGCGGGGGACCATTTGATGGCGAAGAAAAAAATCCTGCTCAATGCCTTCAACATGAACTGCATCGGGCATATCAACCACGGCCTGTGGACGCATCCACGGGACACTTCGACCCAGTACAAGACGATCGAGTACTGGACCGAGCTGGCGCAAACCCTGGAGCGCGGGCTGTTCGACGGTTTGTTCATCGCCGATATCGTCGGTGTGTACGACGTGTACCAGAACTCGATTGATGTGCCGCTCAAAGAGTCGATCCAACTGCCGGTGAATGATCCGTTGCTGTTGGTCTCAGCCATGGCCGCCGTCACCAGAAACCTCGGCTTCGGCCTCACCGCCAACCTCACCTACGAGCCGCCGTATTTGTTCGCCCGGCGCATGTCCACGCTGGACCACCTGAGCCGTGGCCGTGTGGGTTGGAACATCGTCACCGGCTACCTCGACAGCGCCGCCAAGGCCATGGGCCTCACTGAACAAGTCGAGCATGACCGCCGCTACGACCAGGCCGATGAATACCTGGAGGTGCTCTACAAACTCTGGGAAGGCAGCTGGGAAGACGGCGCGGTGCTCAACGACCCCAAGACGCGGGTGTATGCGCAGCCGGGCAAGGTGCACAAGGTCGAGCACCAGGGTGAGTTTTACCAGGTGGACGGGTATCACCTGTGCGAGCCCTCTCCACAACGTACGCCGGTGCTGTTCCAGGCCGGCAGTTCGGAGCGCGGGTTGCTGTTCGCCGGGCGCCATGCCGAGTGCGTATTCATCAGCGGCCAGAACAAGGCGGCGACCAAGGTCCAGGTGGACAAGGTGCGCGCCAGCGCGGTCGAGGCCGGGCGCAACCCGGATGACATCAAGGTGTTCATGGGCCTCAACGTGATCGTGGGTGCCACAGAAGCGTTGGCCTGGGCCAAACACGCCGAGTACCTCAGCTACGCCAGCCCGGAAGCCGGCGTGGCGCATTTCTCGGCATCCACCGCCATCGACTTTGCCCAATACGAACTGGACGAGCCGATCCAGTACGTGAAGAGCAACGCGATCCAGTCGGCCACCAAGAACCTGCAGAACAACGACTGGACCCGCCGCAAATTGCTGGAACAGCACGCCCTGGGCGGGCGCTACATCACCCTGGTCGGCTCGCCCGGACAGGTCGCCGACGAGCTGGAATCGTGGATCAGCGAGACCGGCCTGGATGGCTTCAACCTAACGCGCATCGTCACGCCGGAAAGCTATGTGGACTTCATCGACCTGGTGGTGCCGGAGCTGCAAAAGCGCGGGTCGTACAAAACTGAATATGAACAGGGAACGCTGCGGGAAAAAGTCTTCCAGGGCAGCGCCCGCCTACCCGAACAACACACCGGTTCCACCTACCGACAAATTGCTTCTCTGACTGGAAATACCCAATGAAAAAGACACTGCTCACTCATCCAGTCAAAGCACTGGCCCTGGCATTCGGACTGTTCAGCTCAGCGGTATTCGCCGCCGATGCGCCGTTGAAGATCGGCACCACCGCCGCCTTTGCGATTCCTCTGGAAGCCGCTGTAGCCGAAGCCGGCAAGCAAGGCCTCAAAGTCGAGCTGGTGGAGTTCACCGACTGGATCGCACCCAACGTCAGCCTGGCTGCCGGCGATATCGACGTGAACTATTTCCAGCACATCCCGTTCCTGGAAAACGCCAAGGCCGCCGCCGGTTTTGACCTGGTGCCTTATGCGCCGGGCATCATCAACAACGTCGGGCTGTATTCCAAGAAGTACAAAAGCATCAACGACCTGCCCCAGGGCGCCAGCGTGGCGATTGCCAACGACCCGATCAACAGCGGTC
This sequence comes from Pseudomonas sp. DR208, assembly GCF_019823005.1. Lineage (NCBI taxonomy): Bacteria > Pseudomonadati > Pseudomonadota > Gammaproteobacteria > Pseudomonadales > Pseudomonadaceae > Pseudomonas > Pseudomonas sp. DR208. Next base: position 447,629 of record NZ_CP081944.1, on the reverse strand, counting down.
GTGGCCTGCAACTGCTGGCCAAGGCGGGGCTGATCACGCTCAAGCCGGGCGTGGGCTACAAGGCCACCGAAGAGGACATCGTTTCCAACCCGAAGAAGATCAAGATCCTGCAGGTCGAGGCCGTGCAACTGGTGCGCGCCTATGACGATGCCGACCTGGTGCAGGGCTACCCGGCGTATATCCGCCTGTCCAAGACCTTCGATGCCGAATCGGCGCTGCTGTTCGACGGCCTCGACCATCCGGAGTACGTGATCCAGTTCGTGATCCAGCCCAAAAGCAAGACCGACCCACGGGTGATCAAGTTTGTGGATATCTACCAGCATTCGCCGGTGGTGCGTGCCGCCTTGGATAAATCCCTCGGCAAGCTCTACCAAGTCGGCTGGGAAGATAAAAAATGACCGCCGCCCATGCCCAACTGCGCGACCTGGGCCTGCCGCCCAGGGACGCCGAGCAGAGCGAATTGCACCCGAACCTCAATCGCGCGCATGTGCGTTTCATCAACCTGGGCAAGACCTACGACGGCACGGTGCATGCGTTGCAAGGCATCGACCTGGCGATCCAGCGTGGTGAAGTGTTCGGCATCATTGGCCGCAGCGGCGCCGGCAAGTCATCGCTGATCCGCACCATCAATCGCCTGGAACAACCCAGCAGCGGGCGGGTGCTGATCGATCAGGTGGACATCGGTGAGTTTGATGAAGACCGTCTGGTGGCCCTGCGTCGACGCATCGGCATGATCTTCCAGCACTTCAACCTGATGTCGGCCAAAACGGTGTGGCAGAACGTCGAGTTGCCGTTGAAAGTGGCGGGCGTGCCGAAGCAGCAGCGCGAGCAAAAAGTACGCGAGCTGCTGGAACTGGTGGGGTTGCAGGACAAGCACACGTCTTACCCGGCGCAGCTGTCCGGCGGGCAGAAACAACGGGTGGGCATTGCCCGTTCGCTGGTGCACGACCCCGAGATCCTGCTGTGCGACGAGGCCACCTCGGCCCTCGACCCGGAGACGACCCAATCGATCCTAGGCCTGCTGCGCGAAATCAACCGGCGCCTGGGTTTGACCATCGTGCTGATCACCCACGAGATGGCGGTGATCCGCGAAATCTGCGACCGCGTGGTGGTGCTGGAACATGGGCGCATCGTCGAGCAAGGCCCGGTGTGGCACGTGTTCGGCAACCCGCAGCATGAAGTCAGCAAAACCCTGCTGGCCCCCCTGCAACACGGTCTGCCGGACGAGTTGCAAAGCCGTTTGCAGGCCAAACCGGCGACTGCCAATGCCTCGGTGGTGCTGCGCCTGCGCTTCACCGGCAGCGATACCGACGAGCCGGACCTGGCCGCACTGTTCGGCGCCCTCGGCGGGCGCGTGCGCTTGCTGCAAGGCGGCGTGGAACGCATCCAGGGGCATGCCCTAGGCCAACTGCTGCTGGCGGTCAATGGCTCGCCCCACAGCGCGGAAGAACTGCGTAACCGCGCCGGCAATTGGGCACAACAGGTGGAGGTGCTGGGCTATGTGGTTTGATCGTTTAGTGCAGGGCGCCATCGACACGTTGTTGATGGTCGGCGTGTCATCGCTGATCGCGCTGCTGGTGGGCATCCCGCTGGCGGTGTTCCTGGTGACCAGCGACAAAGGCGGCATCTACCAAGCCCCGGCGCTGAACCGCGTGCTGGGGGCGTTCGTCAATCTGTTCCGCTCGATTCCGTTCCTGATCCTGATGGTGGCGCTGATCCCGTTCACTCGGCTGATCGTCGGCACCACCTACGGCGTATGGGCAGCGGTCGTACCCTTGACCATCGCCGCCACGCCGTTCTTTGCACGCATTGCCGAAGTGAGCCTGCGCGAAGTCGACCACGGCCTGATCGAAGCCGCACAAGCCATGGGCTGCCGCCGCTGGCACATCATCTGGCACGTGCTGTTGCCGGAAGCGCTGCCGGGGATCGTCGGCGGCTTCACCATCACGCTGGTGACCATGATCAACTCATCGGCCATGGCCGGCGCGATTGGCGCGGGGGGCTTGGGGGATATTGCGTACCGGTATGGGTATCAGCGCTTTGATACGCAGATCATGCTCACGGTGATCGTACTGCTGGTGATTCTGGTGGCGGTGATTCAGGTGGGTGGGGATCGCCTGGCGCGGGGGCTCAATAAGAGGTGAGGTATAGTCGGGTCATCGAAGACGCCCGGTATTACCCGTCATGACACTCAAACCCGACGACCTTAAGCAGATCACCTCCGCCACCCTCGGCCACTACAACAAAGTGGCCGAGGACTTCCGTGAAGGCACCCGCGATCACGATGTGAGCCAGAACATCGATGCCCTGCTGCGGCATATCCAGGGTCCGGCACCGTTTACTGTGCTGGATTTCGGCTGCGGCCCAGGGCGTGACTTGCAGACCTTTACCCGCATGGGCCATATCGCGGTGGGGCTCGACGGCTCGGAGCGGTTTGCGCAGATGGCGCGGGAGGACAGTGGCTGCGAGGTGTTGCAGCAGGATTTCCTCAAGCTCGACCTGCCTGTCGAGCGCTTTGACGGGATCTTCGCCAATGCGGTGTTGTTTCATATCCCCAAGCAGGAACTGCCACGTGTGCTCAAGCAATTGCATGGGGCGTTGAAGGCGGGCGGCGTGTTGTTCAGTTCCAACCCTCGGGGTGACAACCAGGAAGGCTGGAATGGGCCACGGTACGGGTCTTATCACGACCTGGCGGCGTGGCAAACACTCCTGACGCAAGCCGGGTTTGTGGAGTTGGAGCATTACTACCGGCCGGCAGGTTTGCCCAGGGCGCAACAGCCCTGGTTGGCGAGTGTGTGGCGCAAGCGGTAGATTTTCGTTGCCTGGTCTGACGCCATCGGGGGCGAGCCCACTCCCACAGTTTGATGTGTGAATACAGTCAACATGTGTGAGGGGGCTTGCCCCCGATGACGCCTGCTGAAGCAACCTTACTCCACCCGATACACCAGCGGTTTTTCACCCACCCCATATGCAGTCACACTGCGCCCGGCATAGCCCTCCTTTTCCTTGACAGCAAAATTCGCCACCAACCGCGTCCCATCGGCAAAGGTGGTTTGCTGCACCTGCCTGTCCGCCGTCAGCCAACGAAAATCCGTCATCGCCTGGGTCGCCAAACGCTGGTGCAGCGGCCGGAAGAACCGATCCTGCCGCTGGATCACCGGCAGCCGCTGCTTAACGGTCGAGGCACTCAGGTGATACAGCGGCGGCACGTTGTAGAGCAGTTGCGTCAGCTCATTCTCGACCCGCACATTGCTCAGTTTGAGACTGTCGAACAGCCAGTGGTGTGTGGTGATCACCGAGCCGTGGAACACCGCCTGGTACAACGGCAGCCGCATGCTCGGCTCAAAGTAGATCGTACGAAACGGCTCTTTGAGCGGCACCGGCTTGAAGAACACCGTCGGCTGCTCCGGCGGGTACCAATTGCCCACGTAGTAAGGCGATTGCTTGTCCTGGGTCATGGCCTGGTCACCCCAGCCAATCACCGGCGTCTGCATGCCATGGGCGAACAGAATGCCTTGGGCGGTGATGGCGTTGCCGTCTTCGGAACCGGTTGGCAATTTGAGCACCGTGTTGAGCCAGCGCGAGGCGTCGATATTGCCCTCGGCGTTTTGCGCCTGGGTCATCCCGGCGCCGTCGCGGTAGCTGTCGAACACCATGCTGGTGGCATAGGCATCGAGGAACCAGGCGTTGAAACCGGCCTTGGCCTGCACGGCCTTCACACGGGCTTCGAGCAAAGGCCGCACGCAACGTGGGTCGGTGTAGTGACCGGACTGCTGGAAGCCGGTTTTCAGCGTGCCACCCTTCAACATAATCGCGCAGTCGCGGTAAGCCCTGCTGCCCAGGTGGGCGGTGGTCCAATCCGGATTTTCCGTGGCAGACAACGCGGTTTCATAGGAATCGTAGGGCGCCATCAGGTAACCCGCCTCAACCCCGGCGCGGATCGCCTCGGGGTGCCACAGGCCGCCCTCCCAGCCTTCGCCCAGGGTCAGCAGCAAGCGTGAAAGACCTGTATCACGCAGCGACTGGATCGCCCGGCTGCCCCAGGCTTGGGGGTTGTCGCTCAGCGCACCGGCGAACGCGACGGCCAACTCGCTGCGCAGCTCACCATAACGTGCAGCGAGGCGCGTCATATCCGGCTCTTGCACCTGCCAACTCTGCCGGGCCTTGCTGTTGATTGCCGCATTCAGCCCCCGCAGCAGCGCGGTCTGCTCATAGCGATTCAAGGCCGTCGCCTGCCCCAGGATCTTTGTCGACTCCTTGTCGAGCAAGCCTTTGAGTTCATGGCCACGCAGGCGCTTGAGCAACAACGGCCAGTCACGGACATCCTCCAGCGCCAGCAGGTCATTACCCCACAGGTAGACATGGCTGGCACCCAGCAACTTCTCGGCCTCGGGTGTCTGCCGCAGTTTTTCCGCCAGCGCTTCATAACGCCCTTGCTCCACCAGCCATTGGCGGTAGCGCTTGGCGCCGGCCAAGGGATCGGCCTCCCCCAGGTGCAACAGCAGGGTCATCGGCGCATCAGGGTCGAGCGCGGTGAACTCATGGGCCACGGACAGCGCCATCCCTTCCTGCCAGCGCAGGCGATTGTTGTAGGGGTTGGTCAGCAACCAGTTCAAGGTGAAGCGCCCGTGGTCCAGGCCCCAGAGCGGCAGGCTGAGGTCCTGGGTGGTGTTGAGATCACCTTGTTCCTGCAAAAACGCGTTCCATACAGCGTTGTCGGCGGGCACGTAATGCCCTTCGGCCAACGGCCACATCAGCCCGTTGCCCAGGGCGCTGGCGGGTTGCTGAAGGATAGGTAGCTCGCCAGGCCCACGCGCGCGCAGGGTCAACTTGAGGTCGCGCTGTTCAAGGCTGGCGCTCACCCGGAAGGCGCCGTCATCCCACTGCCAACTGGCCTGTTGATCGCTCCGCACAAGCTGGCTGACGGCACGCGCCGGCAAGCCGCTGGAAGCTTGTACCGTCGCCTGCCCGTGGGGCGTCACGCGGATGGCGAGGGTGGCCGGGTCGAGTTCGACCCGCCACAGGAGGTTTTCCAATACGGTGCTGGCAAAAGCCATGGGTGACAGCAACAGTGTGCAAATCAACAGACCGTAGCGCAGGGAGTGAGGCATGTTCAGCTCTGCTCTGGTTTGGGCTCCCGGATCTTGTACCAAGCCACATAAAGCGCAGGCAAAAACAAAAGTGTTAACAAAGTCGCGATGATGATCCCGCCGATCATCGCGTAGGCCATCGGCCCCCAGAACACCTCACGGGCAATCGGGATCATGCCCAGGCTCGCCGCCGCCGCCGTGAGCAGGATCGGCCGGCGCCGATGCTCGGTGGCTTCCACCACCGCATCCCACGGCGTATAGCCGGCCACCTCATACTCATGAATCTGCGTCACCAGGATCACTGAGTTACGGATGATGATGCCGATCAACGCCAGGATGCCGAGGATCGCCACGAAACCCATGGGCGTGCCCGTAGGGATCAACGCCAGCACCACACCGATCAACCCGAGCGGCGCGACACTGGCCACCAGGAACATCTTCTGCACGCTGTGCAGCTGGATCATCAGGAACGTCGCCATGAGAAACAGCATCAACGGCACCACGCTGGCAATCGGCCCCTGGGCCTTGCCGCTTTCTTCCACGGTGCCGCCGGTAGCGACCTTGTAGCCCACCGGCAGGCCAGCGCTGAACTTGTCGATTTCCGGCTTGAGCTGCTTGACCAGGTCCGTCGGCTGCATCTCATCGCGCACCGAAGCCTTGATGGTGATGGTCGGCTTGCGGTCGCGACGCCATACCAGTGGCTGCTCCAGCTCGTAACGCACAGTGGCGAAGGCCAGCAGCGGAATCGACGTACCGTTGGGCGTGACGATCTGCAGGTTCTGCAAGGTTTCCGGCGTACCGCGTTCAGCGTCTTCGGCACGGCCCACCACGTTGATCAGGTAGATATCGTCATGCACCTGAGTTACCGAAGCGCCGCTGACCACGCTGTTCATCAACTGCGCCACGTCTTCCGACGACAGCCCCAGCTGGCGCGCCTTGTCCTGGGCGATGTCGATGCGCAGCACTTTGCCCGGCTCGTTCCAGTCGTAGATGATCTCGCCCAGGTGAGTGTTCTTGTCCAGCAAGGTCGCCAGTTCGATGGCGTGCTTGCGCACCTGGTCGGTATCTTTGCCCGACACGCGATACTGAATCGGCCGGCCCACTGGCGGGCCCATTTCCAGCGGCTGCACGTAGCTGCCGATCCCGACGAAATCATCACGCAGGCGCTTTTGCAGGCGCGCGATCAACTCGCCACGCTCTTCCAGGCCCTTGCTTACGATGACCAACTGCGCGTAGTAGGGGTTTTCCAGTTGCTGGTCGAGGGGCAGGTAGAAACGGATCGCGCCCTGGCCGATGTACGTGCTCCAGCGGGCAATGTCCGGGTCGTCCTTGATGATCGCTTCCAGGCGGTCGACGGCCTTGCGCGTCTCGTTGATCGAGGCGTTTTGCGGCAGGTTGAGGTCGACGAGGATTTCCGGGCGGTCCGACGAGGGGAAGAACTGGTTCTGCACAAACTGCATGGAAAACACCGACGCCGCGAACAGCGCCACGGTGATGCCAATCGCCCACCAGCGGTTACGCATGGCCCACAGCATGCCGCCATTGAAAGCCCGTCCAATCCGCCCCGGCTCTGCGTTGTGAGGTTTGACGTTGGCGCTCAGGATATGCACGCCGATCACCGGCGCAAACAGCACCGCCACCACCCACGACACCAGCATCGCCACGGCTATCACCGCAAACAGGGTAAAGGTGTACTCGCCCGCCGAGCTGGCGTTGAGGCCGATCGGCACGAACCCCGCGACGGTCACCAGCGTACCGGTGAGCATGGGGAACGCCGTGGAGGTGTAGGCGTAGGTCGCCGCCTGCTCCTTGGTCTCGCCTTTTTCCAGGCGTGTGATCATCATCTCGACGGTGATCATCGCGTCGTCCACCAACAGGCCGAGGGCAATGATCAGCGCGCCGAGCGACACACGCTGCATGGTGATGCCGCTGTATTCCATGAACACGAACACCAGGGCCAGCACCAACGGAATCGAGCACGCCACCACCAGTCCGGCGCGCATGCCGAGGCTGATAAAGCTCACCACCAGCACGATGATGACGGCCTCAAACAAGGCACTGGTAAAACCGCCGACCGCCTCTTCCACCACTTCCGCCTGGTCGGACACCTTGTGCACGCCGACGCCCACTGGCAGGTCGGCGGTGAGTTCGTCCATGCGCTCGTGCAGGGCCTTGCCGAACGACTGGATATTGCCGCCCTTCTGCATGGCAATCGCCAGACCGATGGCCGGCTTGCCGTTGAACCGGAACATCGGCCGCGCCGGGTCCACATAACCCCGGCTGATGTCCGCGATATCCGCCAGGCGATAGAAACGGTCATTGAGCCGCAGATTGACGTTGGCCAGGTCCTTCTCCGAGGCGAACTGCCCCGAGGTGCGCACCGAAATCCGCTCCGGCCCGGCCTCGATCACCCCGGCCGGCGTCACCGCGTTCTGCGATTGCAGGCTCTGCACCACCTGGCGCTGGTCAATCCCCAGCGCCGCCAGTTTGCGCGTGGAGAAGTTCAGGTAAATCACTTCATCCTGCTGGCCGATCATCTCGACCTTGCCCAACCCCGGCACCGAGCGGATCTCGGCGCGTACCTGCTCCACGTAGTCACGCAACTGGCGCATCGACAGGCCATCGCCGGTAAAGGCGTACACCGAGCCAAATACATCACCGAACTCATCGTTGAACGACGGCCCCTGCAAACCCGGTGGGAAGCTGCCACGAATGTCGTCGATCTTCTTGTGTACAAGGTACCAGATATGGGGGATGTCCTTGGCGCTGGTGGTGTCCTTGAGGAACACGAATACCGTGGACTCGCCCGGCCGGGTGTAGCTTTTCACGTAGTCGAGGGAATCGAGCTCTTCAAGCTTTTTCTCGATGCGGTCGGTGACCTGCTTGAGGGTTTCTTCCTGGGTCGCGCCCGGCCAGCGGGTCTGGATCACCATGGTCTTGATGGTGAAGGAAGGGTCTTCCTCACGGCCCAGGTTCATGTACGAAAACACGCCCATCAGCAGCGCGACGAACATCAGGTACCAGACGAAGGACTGATGCTTGAGGGCCCAGTCGGATAAGTTGAAGCTCCCTTTCATCGTGGGCTGTCCTCGTCGATTTTGACTTTTTGCCCAGGTTTCAGGCTGTTGACGCCGGCGGTGACGATGCGCTCGCCGGGTTTGACGCCGCCGTTGAGCAAGGCGCTGTCGGCATCGCGGCTGATCACCGTGATATCACGCGGTTGTACCGTCTGGCTCTGGGTGTCGAGCAGCCAGATGCGGGTCTTGCCGTTGACGTCCTGCAAGGCGCTCAGGGGCACTTCGATGCGCGGGGCGATGGCGGTGCTCAACGTTACGCTGATCGCCGTGCCCAGGCGGAACGCGGGCGGCGTGTCGGCCAGGGTCAGGCGCGCACGTCGGGTGCGCGTGGCGCTTTGGGCCTGGGGTTCGATCTCGCGCACGATAGCGGTGGTATGCACGCTGGGGTCGAGCTGCCCGGCAACCAGGAACACCACGTCCGGTGGCAAGCGCTCGGCGAGGCCGGCGGGCAGGTCGATCACGGCTTCCTTGATATCCGGGCGCGCCAGGGTGACGACCTGCTGGCCGGCACTGACCACCTGGCCGGCCTCGGCATTCCAGGCGGTGACGATACCGGCGTGGTCAGTGCGCAGTTCGGCGTAGTTGAGCTGGTCCTTGGCTTGATTGACGGAGGCCTGGGCCTGATCGAGCGAGGCCTGGGTGGTCTTCAGGTCGGTCTGGGCGATATCCAGCTGGGCCTGGGCGCCGACGCCACGGTTGAACAGCTCCTGCTGGCGGCGCGCATTGGCCTGGGCGTTGATGTATTGCGCCTGCACGCGGGCCAGGTCGCCCTGGGCCGAGCGCAGTTGGTTCTGTTGGTCGGTGGGGTCGAGGACGGCGAGCAAGGCGCCCTTCTCCACCTCGGCGCCCACGTCCACCGCGCGGCGGGCAATGCGGCCGGGTACGCGGAAGCCTAAATTACTTTCGTAGCGCGCCTGGATGGTGCCGGCGAAGCGACCGAGGTTTTCCTGGTCTTGCGACTTCACTTCCATGGACAGGACCGGGCGCACGGGCTCGGGCGGCGGTTCTTCCTTGGAGCAGGCCACCAGCAGCAGGCTGGCGGCGAGTATCCACGTGAGGCGTTTCATGGCTGCGCTCCTGGCTGGGCGATCTCGACAATCATGCCGGGATGCAGCAATTGCCCGCCGGCGACCACAACTTTTTCGCCGCCCTTGAGGCCGTCGCCAATGATGACTTTGCCAGTGAGGTAACGCGCCACGGTGACTTTGTGCAATTGCGCCTTGCCGTCGCCGTCGACCAACCACACAGCGGGTTCGCTGAGGTCTTTGGTCAGCGCGGCCCACGGCAATTCGATACTGGCCTTCGCCGGGCCATTGGCGGTGGCGCTTACCACCGAGCCCAGCTCCATGCCTTTGGGTAAGGCCTGCAGGGCGATTTTCACCTGCACAGTGCCGGTGTTGGCGGCCACGGCGGGGGTGACCTCACGGACCTTGCCCACGGCCTTGATGCTGGGGTTATCCAGCAGGCTGACGGTGATCGGCGCATCGGGCGGCGGCTCCACCAGCAGGGACTCATAGACGTTGAACACCGCATCACGCTCGCCATCGCGCGCCAGGCTGAAAATCGGTACGGTGGCCTGTACCACCTGGCCGACTTCGGCCTGGCGTGCGGTAATCACCCCAGGCGCTTCGGCGATCAGCGCGGTGTAGCCGAGTTGCTCGCGGGCGTTGGCCAGTTGAGCCTGGGCGGCAGCCAGGGCGCTCTGGCTGCTGCGTAACGCGGCCTGGGCGGAATCGTATTCGCTGCGGCTGGTGTAGCCCTTGGGCAAGAGTTTTTCCTGGCGCACAAAAGCAGCGGCAGTCTGCTTGACCCGCGCCTGTTCGGCCACGACCTGGGCCTGCGCGGAATCGACGTTGGTCTGCAAGTCCTTGGGGTCGAGCTTGGCCAGCACTTGCCTGGCGGTCACGCGGTCGCCCACATCCACCATGCGTTGGATGATTTTGCCGCCCACGCGGAAGGACAGATCGGTTTGCACCCGAGCCTGGATATCCCCGGTCAGCGTGACCGCCGCCGCGAAGTCCGCCGGCTGCACGGTCTGCACGAACACCCGCGAATGGGCCTTGGGTTCAGCCTTGTCCTCGCCACAGCCGCTCAACAGCGCCAGTAGGCCAAGGCCGAAAATACAGGTGGAAATGCGAGCGCCCATGCAGGCTCCTTTTGCGTGATGCCGACGTGCCAGTGTGTATGCGACTGTGAGCTTAGTTCAGGGTTCCTTATCTGCATGGAGGCTCCCATACTCCAATGGTTCCCAAGACGACTGGATGCCCATGCTCAAGACCCACGCGGTGGCCAATTACCGGTTTGCCGGCGAACAAGGTGCTGGGGGAAACCCGGATTGACGGGCAGGGGATTCTGGATGCGCCGGCTTGGCATTGGCCGGAGTAGGCGGTGGCTGTGCTGGCCTCAGCGGGGGCAAGTCGAATCGTCGCACCGCCCCTCCCACATTATTGATCTGTGAATACATTCAAGTGTGGGAGGGGCGGTGCGACTTGCCCCCGATAGCGGTATCAGCCCTGCCACTTCCCGCCTTCAACAATCACGCTTTCAGGCTTGGTGTCATCGCTCAGTTCTTTACGCACATACTGGTCATACAGCTTGAGCAAAAACTTCTCCTCGCCCAGCTTCGCCAACTCGGCATTCACCCAGTCGCGCAGTTCGATGTTGCCTTTCTTCACCGCCGGCGCGATGGGCGCTTCATCACCGAGCTTCTCTTCCAGCACGCGGTAGCCCGGGTTCTGCTTGGCCCAGCTGAACAGCACCAGGTTGTCCTGGGCGTAGGCGTCGCCACGGCCGGCGGACAACGCTTGCAGCGACTCGGAGTTTTTCTCGAACTTGAGCAGTTTCCAGTCCGGGTGGTTCTTGGTCAGCCAGATATCGGCGGTGGTGCCGGTGGTGACGATGGTGGTGCGGGAGGCCAGGTCATCCAGGCTTTTGACCGCGCTGTCATTCGGCACCAGGGCCTGTACCGCGACTTTCAGGTTGGGGTTGGTGAAGTCCACCGCTTCCTTGCGCTCCGGCGTTACGGTCATGTTGGCGAGGATCAGGTCGACCTTGTCGCTTTGCAGGAACGGGATGCGGCTGGCCGGTTCGACGGCGACGAACTCGACTTTGTTTTCATCGCCCAGCAGGTCCTTGGCGAATTGGCGGCCGATGTCGGTATCGAAGCCGACGTAGCGCCCGGCTTCGTTGACGAAACCAAAGGGCGGCTTGTCGGTGAATACACCCACGATCAGCTTGTCGCGCGCCTTGATCTTGTCGAGGTAGCTTGCGGCGGCAACCGGTTTTGCAGGCTCTTCGGCCTTTTTATCGCAGCCGGCGAGCAGGGCGACGGCAAACAGTGGCAGCAGTAGTTTTTTCATATCAGCTCCAGTTCCTGGGTTTTCTTGGGCAGTGTTGAAACAAAGGAGAACTTCTCCAGGAACTGCTGCGCGCGTGCGGTTTGCGGGTTCGTAAAGAATGCCTCGGGGGTGTTGTGTTCGAGAATGCGACCGGCCTCCATGAACACCACGCGGTCGGCGACGGCGCGGGCGAAGGCCATTTCGTGGGTGACGATCAGCAGGGTCATGCCATCGCGGGCCAGGCCCTGGATCACTTCCAGCACCTCCTTGACCATCTCCGGGTCGAGGGCTGCGGTGACTTCGTCAAACAGCATGACCTGGGGGTTCATGCACAGCGAACGGACGATGGCGATGCGTTGTTGCTGGCCGCCGGAGAGCTGGCGCGGGAAGGCATCGCGCTTGTCCGCCAGGCCGACGCGGGCCAGCAGTTTTTCCGCCTGTTCGCGGGCTTCACGGGGGTCGCGTTTTTGCACTTTCAGCGGGCCGAGCAGGATGTTGTCGAGCACGCTCATGTGTGGGAACAGGTGGTAGCTCTGGAACACCATGCCCACGTCCTGACGCACCTGGCGCCAGTCGGTGTGTTTGTCCAACAGCTCTTTGCCGGCGAAACGCAGGCTGCCGCTGTGCGCGACTTCCAGCCCATTGAGGCAACGCAGCAAGGTGCTTTTGCCACAACCGCTGGGGCCGAGAATCACCACCACTTCACCGCTTTGCACGCTCAGGTCGATGCCCTTGAGCACCTGCGCCTCGCCAAAGAATTTGTTGAAACCCTGGAACTCGATCAATGCGTTCATGCCTGGCCCCAGCGCCGTTCCAGCACCTTGGAGGCGGCCGATAACGGGTAGCAGATAAAGAAGAAAAACAGGAACAGCACGCCGTAGATCAACACGGACTCGTAGGTGCGTTCGATGATTTGCTGGCCGACCTTGATCACGTCCACCACACCGATCAGCACCGCGAGGGAACTGGTCTTGATAATGCGCGTGTAGACATTGATGGTCGGCGGCGTCATGCGCTTGAGCGCTTGCGGCAGCAGCACGTAGCCGTACAGCTGCGGACCTGACAAGCCAATCGACAAGCCCGCTTCACGCTGGCCACGGGGCAGCGAATGCAACGCGCCGCGCACCACCTCGCCCACTTCGCTGGCGCCCCACAGCGACAGCACCAACACCGCGCACCAGAAGCTCGGAATGCTCAAACCAAAGAAAATCGGCAAGCCGAAAAACACCAGGTACAGCCACACCAGCACCGGGATCGCGCGGAACAATTCCAGGTACACCCGCAGCACGCCGTTGATCAGGCGGTTGTTCAAGGTGCGCAGTACGCCGTACAGCACGCCGCCGACGGTGCTCAAAGCGATACTCAAGAACGAAATCGACAGGGTTTGCGCAGCGCCCTTGCCCAGTTGCGGCAACGACACCCACAGCAACTCAAGACCCGAACTGGCCATGCTGGAGCCTCCTTTCCAGGCGGCTGAGCAGCAGCGACAGCGGCAAGAACAGCAACACGCAAATCAGCGTCAGCACGGCGAGCATTTCGTAGGTCTTGTAGTAGAGCGCTATGTAGCTCTTGGTGGTGTAGAGAATCTCCGGCACCGCCACGGCGGAGACCACGGTGGTCTCTTTGAGCAGGAAGATGAAATTGGCGAATAGCGCTGGCAGGCTGAGGATGCCGGCCTGGGGCAGGATCACATGGCGCAGCAGTTGCCAGTCGGACAGGCCGATGGACTTGCCCGACTCGATCTGCGCCAGCGGCACCGCTTCCACACCGGCGCGCAGCACTTCGGTGAGGTAGGCGCCGCCGAGGAAGGTCATGGTGATGATCGCCGCCCAGAACCCGGAAATATTGAAGCCCAGGGCCGGTAGCGCGAAGTACACGAAAAACAGCTGGATCAGCAGCGGCGTGTTACGCGCCAGCTCCACATACAGCGCCACCAGGCGCGACAGGTAAGGTGTGCGAAACACCAGCAGCGCGGCGTTGATCAGCGCCACCAGCAGGGAGGTGGCAATGGCGATCAGGCCCACTTGCAGCGTCACCCCCACGGCCTTCAGGAACGCCGGCAGGGTGCTGAGGATAAAAGCGAAATCGAAGGTCATTTCCAGTCCATGACGCCGCACGGGTAGTGCAGCGAGCGCAATCCGATCCGGTGTGGGTAACGCCGGGTAGCGCGAACTTTAAAGGTATAAAAAGTAAAGTTTAAATACCCAAATAGCATATTGATATCACCCAAAAAGATAACCGCCGGATTCGCGGGTTTGGCGGGTGAGGGCTATGGTTTGGAGGTCTGAGATTCGAGGGATCGAACCATGAAGGAAGTGAAACCGATGGATCCGCAGGAGTTGGTGAAGTGGTTGATGGCGTTGCGCAGGGCGATCAATAGCAGAGCTCTCTAGATCAAAGCGGATCAAATGTGGGAGGGAGCTTGCCCCCGATGGTGGTGGCACAGAAAAAATGTGCTGACTGAACCACTGCTATCGGGGGCAAGCCCCCTCCCACATTTGGATTGCATTCCACATTCAGGGCATAAAAAAACGCCGACGCTGTACAGCCGTCGGCGTTCAAACCTTGAAGGGGGTTTGGGTTACATCAGAACGCAGGCACTACAGCACCGTTGTACTTCTTCTCGATGAAGGCTTTGACTTCCGGGCTGGTCAGGGCCTTGGACAGCTTCTGGATCGCATCGCTGTCCTTGTTGTCCGGGCGAGCCACCAGGAAGTTCACGTACGGCGAATCGGCGTGTTCGATGATCAGCGCATCCTTGGCCGGGTTCAGGCCGGCTTCCAGGGCGTAGTTGGTGTTGATCAGGTCCAGGTCAACCTGGTCCAGCACGCGTGGCAGCAGGGCCGATTCCAGCTCCTTGAATTTCAGGTGCTTGGGGTTGTCCTTGATGTCTTTTGGCGTGGCCAAGGCATTGGTCGGGTCTTTCAGGGTGATCACGCCGGCTTTCTGCAGCAGCAACAGGGCGCGACCGCTGTTGGAACCTTCGTTGGGGATGGCCACGGTGGCGCCATCTTTCAGATCTTCAATTTTCTTGATCTTTTTCGAGTAGCCGCCGAACGGTTCAACGTGCACGCCGACCACTGTCACAAGGTTGGTGCCCTTGCCTTTGTTGAAGTTTTCCAGGTACGGCAGGGTCTGGAAATAGTTGGCGTCCAGGCGTTTCTCGGCAACCTGCACGTTTGGTTGTACGTAGTCGGTGAAGACTTTGATTTCCAGGTCCACGCCTTCTTTGGCGAGGGTTGGCTTGACCAGTTCGAGGATCTCGGCGTGCGGGATCGGCGTGGCGGCCACCACCAGTTTTTCGTTGGCCTGGGCGAAGCTTGCAGTCAGGGCAGCCGCCAGTGCGGTAAACAACAGAACCTTTTTCATGCAGTGTCCTTATCGGAATTCCGGGGGCGTCTCTGACGACCGTTTTTTATGTAGTGTGCCAGCGAAGTGCTATCGCGGCGTGGGAGGGACAATACCTAGATTTTTTATTCCCGAACAATATCTTTTATTCACGTTGATATTCCATTTTGTTCATGCAGGAATTTACTTAACGTTTCCCGCTCGGCGGGGCTGGCGCGCTCGAAAATCCGCCGCACCTGTTCCAGCGCAGAACCCGCTACCGGCAGATTCAAATGTTCGGGCAAAATCTCATCCCCACTGCTGACCAGCAGGGCAAAGTGAATAACGTTTTCCAGCTCGCGGGTATTGCCCGGCCAGCTGTGGTGTTCCAGCACACGCTGCGCGGCATCGCTGATCAGCGGCACCGGCAGGTCCAGGCGCTGACTGTAGATGCCCAGGAAGTATTCGGCCAGGGACAAGATGTCACCGACCCGCTCGCGCAGCGCCGGCAAATCCAACCGACCTTCGCTCAGATAGTGGAACAGGCGCTCATGGAACTTGCCGGCCGCCACGGCCTGGGCCAGGTCGATGCTGGTGGCGGCGACCAGGCGCACATCCACCGGGCTCGGCTGATGGGCACCGACACGGGTGACTTCGTGGTTTTCCAGCGCGGCCAACAGTTTCACCTGGATCGGCAGCGGTAAATCGCCGATCTCGTCCAGGTACAAGGTGCCGCCATTCGCCGAACCGAACCACCCTGCCCGGCTGCTGGCCGAACCACTGTGGCTGCCGGCGGCATAACCGAACAATTCGGCATCGGCATAGGTCGGGCTGATCGCACCGCAATTGACCGAGACAAACAGACCGGTGCGGTCGCTGCCCCGGTGAATATGCCTCGCCAGCAACTCCTTGCCGCTACCGGTCTCGCCGCGGATCAACACGGGCAAGGCACGGGGTGCGAGGCTTTCGAGGTCTTCGCGCAGCTGCCGCGAACGCGGGTCGACAAACACCAGCGCCTTGGCGCGGATGCTCAGTGGGCTTTTTTCCGCGTCGGGAAAGGTCAGCAATGGCTGGCCGTAGGTTTCATGCAGACTCATGGCAGGCTCCCGCCCCCAATCCACTCAAGGGACGGGGCGTTGAAAAAATTCAGGCAGTACGCCGGGCGTGATGCTCAAGGCGGCTTTGCAGGCGGTAGAGGTAGGCGAACCCCTGTTCCCAGCGCTGGTGGCCGGACTTCACATTGATGTGCCCCGCCCCCGACAGAATGCCGGCTTCGGCGCCCCAGTTGCGGGCCAATTCCAGGGCTCGCGGGGCGCTGACAGCACTGTCGTTGTCGGAGCTGACCACCTGGCTGGGGAACGGCAACAGGTCGGTCGGGATCGGCGCAAAATTACGCAACGCAGGTGAGCAGGCGGGCCGTTCGACATCGGCCGGGGCCACCAGCAAGGCACCGCGCACCTGGCGCAGGAAGTGCACCGGCGCGGTGGCCGCCCAATGCGCCACCGTGATGCAGCCCAGGCTATGGGCGATCAGGATCACCGGCGTGCTGTCGGCTGCGATGGCCTCGGCCAGCGCAGCGACCCAATCTTCTCGACGTGGCGTCAGCCAGTCGGCCTGCTCCACGCGGGCGCTGTTGGGCAGGCTGGCCTGCCAGTGACTTTGCCAATGATCTTCTGGCGATCCTTGCCAGCCCGGCACGATCAGATAACGAATCGACTCGCTGTGCATGGGTGTGCCCTCCTGCAGCGTTTAACGTTGCTGAACAGTATAGGGACGGGTGTTATATTCGTTAAGGAATAAGAAGCTATTTATTAATAACCAAAAATTCAAAATTAATGAAGTTCAAAATGTGGGAGGGAGCTTGCTCCCGATGGCGGTGTATCAGTTACAGATTGATTGGCTGACACACTGCAATCGGGGGCAAGCCCCCTCCCACATTGATCGCATTTCAAGTTGAGGATTGAATCGCAGGCAAAAAAAAGGCCGCACCCTGCCAAGGAAACGGCCAAAAACTTGTCGAGGCTTTTGCAACTAACGTGCGGTAATCACCGACAGCTTGGTAATGCCCGCGCGTTCGATAGACGCCATGGCTCGCGCCACTTCGCCGTAGTTCACGCCATCATCCGCCTGCAGTTGCACCCGCACATCGGGGTCCTTGGCCTTGGCCGCCTGCAGGTTGAACTCCAGCAAGTCCGGCTGGATTTCGTCCTTGTTGATAAACAGTTTGCCGGCGCCGTCGATGCTCACCACCAGCGGGTCTTTCTGCTCCACCGGCGCGACCGCCTCAGTCTTGGGCAGGTTGATCGGGATCGCGTTGGTCAAAAGCGGCGCGGTGACGATAAACACCACCAGCAGCACCAGCATCACGTCCACCAGCGGCGTGACGTTGATCTCGCTCAGTACCTCATCGCTGTCTTGCGTGGAGAAGGCCATGTCAGGACGCCTCCTTCACTTTCTGCGGGTTAGCGGCAGTGGTTTTGTTCAGGGTCGGGTGCAGCAGCACACGGAAGGAATTTTTCTGCGCCAGGCTGTAGAAGTCGTGGGCGAAGTCATCGAGGTCGGCAGCGGTCAGCTTGAGGCGACGCAGGAAGTAGTTGTAGACCAGCACCGCCGGCACGGCGACGGCGATACCGACGCCCGTCGCAACCAGTGCCGCACCAATCGGGCCGGCCACCGTTTCGAGGCTGGCGGAACCGGCGGCACTGATGCCCTTGAGCGCTTCCATGATGCCCCACACAGTACCGAACAGGCCGATGAACGGCGAGGTGCTGCCGATACTGGCGACCACGGCCAGGCCGGTTTCCAGGGAGCGCCGCTCTCGCACGATCTGCTGGCGAAGGGCGCGCTCAAGGCGGTCCTGGTGATTGATCGCCTGGCTCAGGTCCGTCGCGTGTGGGGTTTCGCCCACCTGGATCGCGGCGTAGCCGGCCTGGGCCACGCGGGCAGCGGCACCCGGCTGGGTTTGCGCCAGCTCGGCAGCCGAGTCGAGACTCGACGCCGCCCAGAACAGTTTATGAAACTTGCGATCCTGCGCCTTGAGGCGACCGAACTGCACGCCCTTGAGCAGGGCCAAGCCCCAGGTGGCGACCGAAAAAACCACCAGCAGCCAGATCACCGCGCTTTCGATGGATTCAAGTGGAGATGCTAATGCCATGATGTCTTCCCTCTGTGCAGGTCGCGGCGCGTGCAACACACCGCAGCCGAATAATTAGTGAATCTTGAAATCGATCGGGACGCTGACCCAGCCGTCCTGGGCCACCTCGCCCTGCTTGGCCGGCACGAAGCTCCAACGCTTCACGGCGGTCAGTGCGGCGTCATCGAGCTGCTGGCGACCGCTGCTCTTCTGGATCTGGATCTCGCCCGGCTTACCGCTGGCTAGTACATGCACCCTGAGCAACACCGTGCCTTCCCAACCGCGCCGCTGGGCCAGTGACGGATACTCCGGCGCCGGGTTCTTCAAGTACGCGGCGTTGGCCGAAGCGGGCGTAACCGGAGCCGGCGCCGGTGGTGCTGGAGGCGCGGGCGGCGCGGGAGTCGGTGGCGCAGGCGGTTGCTCGGGCGGTTTCGGTGCAGGCTTGGGCTCAGGCTTTGGCACTGGCTTGGGTTTGGGTTTAGGAATCGGTTTTGGCGGCGCCGGCTTGGCGGCCAATTCATCCACCACCGGCGGCGGTGGCTCGACCACAGGCGGCGGCGGTGGCGGCACGGGCGGTGGCGGTTCCACCACCGGGGGTGCCGGCTGGGAAAATTCGATGGTCATCGGTGGAATTTCCGGCGGCACGATCGGCAACACCGGGGTCGGCTTCTGGCTCACCCAGTAGATCACCGCACCGTGCAGGGCCAGCACCAGCAGGGCGAGCAGAATACCTTCGCGACGGCTGGAGAAACGCTTCGGAGTCCTCTGCGTTCGCAGTTGTCCCAACGGCGCGCGGTGCGGCCGGCCAAGGTCGACCAACTCACCACCCGGTGCCTGGCGCCACGGCGCCTCGTGTGCACTGGCGGCGGTCTGGACATTGCCCATTGATTCACTCCCTACGGTTTTTAAGCAAAAAAACCGACAGGCCTGCTTGGAAGGCCGTCGTGGGCTGAATCATCGGCGCCAGAGGCTTATCTCTTAAAGTAACCTTTAAAGTTATACATAGACCTAAAACGAATAAATGAAACATGATGAAACGCCAAAGCCCCGTCCTGCGTGGGCTGGCGTCCAGGCGATGTTTTTCAATGCTTTCCGGGCATAAAAAATATTCGGCAAAGGCATCGTTCAGGCTGAGCTGTTAGCACACAAATCCAGCAATTGGCGTTGCAGGCTCTGCCCCGCCGCGCCGAGGCCAGTGCGTCCGTACAACGCCAGCCGCACGCCCTGCACCGCAGGCAAACCGCTGTCCGCGCCCAATACGACATGCCCGGCCTGCACCACACGCCGGGGTAACAGACTGATACCCAACCCCGCCGCCACCGCCGAACACACACTGGCCAGGCTCGCGCTGGAGTAACCGATGCGCCAGCGCCAGCCCCCCACTTCCAGATGTTGCAGCATTTCATTGCGGTACAGGCCCCCCACCGGAAAGGCCACCAACGGCAAAGGGTCGCGCCCCAGGGATGGCGTACTGCGGCTGTCCACCCAACACAACGGCTCTGGCCATGAGGCCAGGCAGTCGTCGCTGTCGCCCATCTGCTTGACCAGCAATACGTCGAACTCACCGCTACGGTACTGGCGCTGCAACTCGGGGCCAAGACCGCTGGTGACCTCCAGGCGCACCCTGGGGTACGCCAGCACAAAGGCCGATAACAGAGGCATCAGGCGTTCGGCAGCGAAGTCTTCCGGCACACCGAGGCGCAGCACGCCGTCGCTTTGCTGGTTGATCAATACGTCGGCGGCTTCCTCATGTAACGCGAGGATGCGCCGCGCATAGGCCAGGAGGCGCTCGCCTTCCGCCGTCGCCACCACACGACGTTGGTCGCGATCCAGCAACTGGCACGCCACCGCCTCTTCCAGGCGGCGGATCTGCTGGCTGACGGTGGACTGGGTCAAGTGCAGGCGCTCTGCCGCGCGGGTGAAATTGCCGCAGTCCACCACGGCGACAAAGCTGCGCAACAACACCGGATCGAACATCGTGCTTACCATTCCATTTGCCACTGGTAGGCATGGTTATATTTAATTTCAGAATACCTCGGCGACTGTGGATACTTCACGCCTCATTTGCACACTCCGCAGGTTCTGCATGTCGCTTAACTCCTCAACCGCAGGCCGGTTCGCCGGCTGGGGCCTGCTGGTGGTCCTGGGCCTGAACCTGCGGCCGATCCTCAGTTCCATCAGCCCGTTGCTCGGCGAAATCCGCCTGGCCACCGGCCTGAGCTTCCAGAGCAGCGCCCTGCTCACCAGCCTTCCCGTGGTGTGCATGGGCCTGGTGGCGCTGGTGGGCGTGCGTGTTGAAGCGCAGCTGGGGGAACGACGCGGCATCGCCCTGGGCCTCATGATGATCCTGTTGGCGTGCCTGGCCCGCTGGCTGATGGGCCAAGGATCGACATTGCTGGTGACTGCGTTGCTTGGCGGTGCCGGCGTGGCACTGATCCAGGCGTTGGTGCCGGCGATGATCAAGCGTGAATTCCATCATCGCGTGCCGGTGGCGATGGGCGTTTATTCGGCCTCGTTGATGGCCGGCGGCGGCCTGGCGGCGCTGCTCAGTCCGGTGGCGGCCACGTATTTCCAGCAATGGGAGGCCGGGCTGGGTGTGTGGTTGTTACCCGCGTTGGCGGCGCTGCTGCTGTGGGCCTGGTTGCCACTGGGTGCGGCAAAAAACGCGAACGTCATCCCTGCCTACAAGGGGCTGCGCAATCGCCGTGCCTGGCTGCTGGCGCTGTATTTCGGCCTGGTGAACTGCGGCTACATGAGCCTGGTGGCGTGGCTGCCGGCCTACTATCAGCAACTGGGTTGGGCCGTGTTGCCCAGTGGTTCATTGCTGGCGTTCATGACCATCTTCCAGGTGATCGCCGCGCTGTTGATGCCGGTGCTGGCACAACGCGGGATCGACCGTCGGCCGCTGCTGTGGATCAGCCTGTTGGCCCAGACCATCGGCTATCTGGGCCTATTGATCGCGCCGTTGCAGTTTCCGCACCTATGGGTGGCGCTGTGCGGCTTTGGCCTGGGAGCATGTTTTGCCCTGAGCCTGTTGCTGACCCTCGACCACCACCGCGACCCGCGCCAAGCCGGCCAACTGGCGGCGTTCGTGCAAGGCGTGGGCTTTTTGATCAACGCGATTTCGCCGTGGATGACCGGTTGGCTGCGCGAACTCACCGGCAGCTTTGTCAGCGCCTGGGTGGTGCTGACCGTGACAACGGTGGCGATGCTGGTGGTGACCCGCGTATTCAGCCCGGCCACCTATCGCACCGCCAGCGTACCGGCCTAAAAGTCGTAGCGACCGGTTACACCCAGGGTGCGAGGCGTGCCCAGCAAGCCTTCATAACCGCCGTTACCGCCGGTCCAAAGGGTGGTGTAGTAGGTTTTGTCGAAGGCGTTTTTCAGCCACAGCGACACATCCCACTGCCCCTGCTGATAGTTGCCACGCAAGCCGGTAGACACGTTCACCACCGCGTACGCCGGGATCTGCCCGTAGTCCGAGTCCTCCACTGTCCCCACGGCCTTGGAGCGGAATGCATAGCTGGCAGTGACGTAGGGTTCCAGACCGTTGTCCAGGTTCCACTTGTACTCGCCATTGGCATTGGCGATCCATTTCGACGCGCCCACCACCTGATGCCCTGTCAGGTCACAGGAGGCCGGGGCACCCGGGCGCAAGCTGACTTCCGGTGGGCACGGGGCGTCCTTGTAGGACAGGTAGCTCACATCGTTGAACGAGCCATTCACGTTCAGCGTCAGTCCTTTGATGGGAACCAGGGTGCTTTCCACTTCCACCCCACGCGAACGTACGGAGCCTGCGTTGGTCAGGTACTGCACCCGGTTGTCCTGATCATAGGCGTTGGTCTGGTAGCCATTGACCTGGGTCCAGAACAGGTTGGCATTGAGTTGCAGGCGTCGGTCCCACAGCGTGCTTTTAAAGCCCAGTTCAGCGTTGTTGGCCCTTTCGGTGCCGACCAGCAGCGAATCCGCGCCGGCCGTTGGCGCCGAACCCACCGCCAGGTTGACCCCACCGGATTTCTCGCCATGGGACAGGGTCGCATAGCCCAGCAGGTTTTCATTGAAGCGGTAACTGAGGTTCAGCAGGCCCGAAGGGCTGGTGCTGTACTGGTTGAGGTCTGCGGAGTCGTAGGCCCCGGCACGCCCACGCCGAGCCGTAGCGGCCGCGCCCGTGACAGCCGCGCCACCCACCGGCGCATTGCGAGTCACCCAGGCGCTTTTCTCTTCATAAGTACCCCGCAGACCGGCGGTGAAATCCAGGCGCTCGGTGAGGTGCCAGGTCCCTTGGGCAAACAGCGCGAAGCTGTCGGTGCGGATGTGCCCGTTGCCCACACTGCTCACGTTGGCGAGCGCCCCCGTCGCCGTGCCGTTCCAGATGTCGGCCTGGGGTCCGTAATAGGCGAAGGACTTGTTGTCCAGGGAGTTACCGAAGTAATAGGCACCCAGCACGTAATCGAAAAATCCGCCGGTCGGCGAAGCCAGGCGAAACTCCTGGGACCACTGCTTATCTTCCACCGACACCCCGGCGTTATAGGACGCCGGCACATTGAGGCCATCATCATTGCGCGGTGTGAAATTCCACCAGCGGTAGGCGCTGACCGAGGTCAGGGTGAAATCACTCGGCAGCGTCCAGTTGGCTTCCAGGGACGTACCGCCCTGGAACACCGTGACATGCTGGTCGTTGTCCAGATTGACCTTGCGGTGGGTGCCGTCCACCAGCGTTGCGCCAGCCGCCGCAGCGCGTGACTCATAGAGGTTGGTGCCATTGATCGTGGGCCCGGTGCTGTAGAGCACGCGGGTGCCGGCGCTGGAATCCTCTTCGTTGTAATCGCCAATCCAGCGCAGGTTGAACGTATCGCTCGGCTTGTACAGCAGTTGCCCGCGAAAGCCCTGGCGTGAACCACCATTGAGATCATGGCCGTCGTGCTCGTTCTTGATGTCGCCATCGCTGCGCGTGCGATAGGCCGAAAAACGTCCCGCCAGATCATCGGTGAGCGGGCCGGAAACCGTGCCCTTGGTCTGGAAATAGCCATCTTCGCCCAACGACGTCTCGATGCTGCGCTCCGGGGTAAAACTGGGCGCACGGGTACTGATATTGATGACCCCGGCAGTGGTGTTCTTGCCGAACAACGTACCCTGGGGGCCGCGCAATACCTCGAGCTGTTCGATGTCCATCAGGTCGAACACCGCCATCCCCGGCCGGCCGAGATAGACGTTGTCGATATACAACCCCACGCTGCCTTCCAGGCCATCGCTGGCCGGGTTGTTGCCCAGGCCACGGATTGACACGCTGGACTGGCGCGCATGCATGTAGGCAACGTTGACGCTGGGCACCAGTTGTTGCAAATCCTGGATGCGGTAGACCCGTTGGCTCTCCAGTGCCTGGCCGCCAACCACGCTCATCGGCGTCGGCACCTCCTGCGCGCTTTCGGTACGACGGCGTGCCGTCACCGTGACGGTTTCCAGTTGGCCGCTGGCGCTTTCGCCCTCAGGTTCAGGGGAGATCACCTCGGCCGCGTGACTGGACGACCAACTGGCGCTGCCGGCCAGCAACAAGGCCAGCGGCAGACGCTTGAGCCTCCAGGAAGAGCAAGGTACAGCGGGCTTGAACACACTCATAAGCGGCTCCGTAACCAGGAAATACTCATCGACACATATTCCCCAAGGTTATTTATTTATGTTTTTTAGAACATTTACTGCATAAGAGATAGCCTTTATAAGGAGTCGACCTAATGCATAGCCAATGCATTTCCCCGATATTTTTGATGTGAAAAATGCATATCGATTTGCGCCAGCTCCGCCACTTCATCGCTCTCGCCGAACAACGCAGTTTTGTGGCGGCGGCGTTGACCGTGAACCTGTCGCAATCGGCGTTCAGCCGCAGCATCCAGGCCCTGGAACATGCCGCCGGCTGCCAACTGGTGGACCGCGGTCGCAAGGACCTGGCGCCCACCAAACAAGGCCAGGTGCTACTGGAGCATGCCCGGCGCCTGGTCAGCGGTGCCCAGCAACTGGCCAACGAGATCAGCCAGTTCAATGGGTTGGAGGCCGGTGAGCTGCGCTTTGGGTGTGGCCCCGCACCTGCGGCCGGGTTGATTCCCCGCGCCATTGGCAACTTTATCGGGCGCTACCCGAAGGCACGCGTGCTGTTCCAGGTAGATGACTGGCAAAGCCTGGGCAAGCGCCTGCTCAGCGAGGAGTTCGAATTCTTTGTCGCTGATACCCGTCACTTCGAAGCCAACCCTGACTATCACACCCATCGCTTGCGTCCACGCCGCTGGAATTTCTGCTGCCGCGCCGGCCATCCCCTGGCCGGTCGCGAGAGCGTGAGCGCCGCAGAGTTGATGAGTTATCCACTGGCCGTGACGATCCGCCCGCCCAACCTGCGCAAGGTCATCGTCGACCTCAGCGGACGCCCCGATTACCTGCCCAATGTGGAGTGCGAAAACGGCTACAGCTTGATGGGTGTGGTATTGCGCTCCGATGCCATTGGTATCGTCAGTGCCAACAGCGATGTGCTGCACATGGCCCGAGGCGAATTGGTGTGTTTGAAGATCGACGGACTCGCCGAAGACCTGGAGGAGCGTTTCACCCGCTACGGTATCGTCAGCCGCGCAGGGTACCGGTTATCACCACTGGCGGAGGCGATGATCGAGCAGATCAAGGAGATTGATGCGCTGGATGAGGATGTGTGTGCACTGGAGAATTTCGCTGTCTGAACTGATGCCATCGGGGACAAGCCCCCTCCCACATTTTGAATGCATTTCAAGTGTGGGAGGGGGCTTGTCCCCGATAACGCCTGCAGCAACGCCCATGCATGGCCTGCATGAAAACTAGTCCCCAAATGCACTTGCCAGCCCCGGCGCAAAGGACGAAAAAAGCCCCCTGTCCTCCGTTCGGTAAACCCTCATGCCTCAACCACAACCTGTGCGCAATGTGCTGTACATCATGTGCGACCAACTGCGCCGCGATTACCTGTCGTGCTACGGCCACGCTCATTTGCACACGCCGAATATCGACCGTCTCGCCGCCGCCGGGGTGCGATTCGGCCGTGCCTACACCCAGGGCACCATTTGCGGACCGTCGCGGATGTCGGCCTATACAGGACGCTATGTCAGCAGCCACCAAGTGGCTTGGAACGGGGTGTCACTGCCGTTGGAAGAGTTGACGATCGGCGATTATCTGCGCCCCCACGGTATCCGCACCGCGCTGGTAGGCAAGACCCACGCCACGCCAAACCTGGACGCTTTGCAGCGCCTGAAGATCGACCCCCACGGCGCCCAGGCCGAGCCACTGAACGAGGTCGGTTTTGAAGCGTATATGCGTCACGACGGGATTTACCCTGACAGCCCGTTGTTCGACGACAAGCGCGAGTCCGCGCCCTACACGCATTACCTGCGCGAACAAGGCTACAACGGCACCAACCCATGGCATGACTGGGCCAACGCCGCAGAAGGTCAGGACGGTGAGCTACTCAGCGGCTGGCACATGCGCAATGCCGGGCTACCGGCGCGGGTAGCCGAGGCGCATTCGGAAACCGTCTACACCACCGACCGCGCCATCGACTTTATCCACGAACAAGCCGAGCAGCCGTGGTGCCTGCACCTGTCCTATATCAAGCCGCATTGGCCTTACATCGCCCCCGCGCCGTACCACGCGCTGTATGGCGCCGAGCACATCCAGGCGCCCATCCAGCCGGGGCAACCCAGCGATCACCCGGTTTATCAAGCGTTTCGCCAGCACCAGGAAAGCCTCAACTTTTCCCGTGACGAGGTACGCCTCACGGTGATCCCGACCTACATGGGGCTGATCAAACAGATCGACGATCAACTCGGGCGGCTGTTCGATGTTCTGCAAAGCAATGGGCGCTGGGACGACACGCTGATCGTGTTCACCAGCGACCATGGCGATTTCCTTGGCGATCATTTCCTCGGGGAGAAAGAATTCCTGCTGGAGCCGGCCGTAGGCGTCCCGTTGATTGTGCGCGACCCACGCGCCAGTGCCGATGCCAGCCGTGGCACATTCGACGACCGCCTGGTGGAAACCATTGATGCGCTGCCGACCTTCCTCGACGCCCTGGGGCTGCCTGCTGCCGACCACCGCCTGGAAGGCCACTCACTGATCCCACTGTTGCACCGTACGCAAAGCGCCTGGCGACGCTACGCCATCGCCGAATACGACTACGCCTTCCAGGCCCCGGCCCGTGAACGGTTGGAGCAGCCCATCGACCGTTGCCGCATGACGATGGTGCGCAGCGAACGCTGGAAATACCTGGCGTACGATGGCTTTCGCCCACAGCTGTTCGACCTGGAAAACGACCCGCAGGAACTGCATGACCTGGGGGCCGACCCGGCGTACGCCGACGTGCGCGAAACCCATTCGGGCTATCTGTTCGAATGGCTGCGCGGCCTGAAGCGGCGCACCACCATCAGCCACACAGAGATCGATCTGCGTGGCCAACGGTTTCGTTATGGAGAGCCGGAAACAGACAAGGTGGTGCAGATCGGCGTGTGGTGATCACACACCCTTGGTGGTCTTGCTGGCCTGCCCGTGCACGCTCACCGGCACATCGCCCTTGAGCGTGACCCGGCGCACGATACGCTCCTGGGTGCCATAGTCATCCACTGCGTAATGCTGGGTGGCGCGGTTGTCCCAGATCGCTACATCACCGGTGCTCCAACGCCAGCGCACGGTGTTTTCCAGGCGGGTGACGTAGCTCTGCAACAGGTTGAACAGCTGCGCCGAATCTGCCTGGGAGTATCCTTTGAGGCGCTTGACGAAGTGTCCCAGCAACAAGGTTTTCTCGCCGCTGACCGGATGTACGCGCACCACCGGGTGTTCGGTTTCGTAGACAGTGGAGGTGAACACTTTGCGGTATTCCTCCAGCGTCTCCACCGACACATCCGGCTTGCGCGCGGCGTAGTCGTATTCGTTGCTGTGCACCGCCCACAGGTTGTCCGCCAGGGCTCGCAGCTCGACGCTGAGGTCATTGTAGGCGCTGGATGTGTTGGCCCAGACCGTGTCGCCGCCGGACCTGGGTGCCAGCACCGAACGCAGGATCGAAGCCTTGGGGTAGGCGTCGACAAAGGTCACGTCGGTGTGCCAGGAGTTGGCGCGCTGGCCACGACCGCCGTCCAGCTCCATCAGGAAACGGGTGCCGTCGCGCACTGGTACGGTCGGGTGGGCAATCGGTTCGCCCAGCAGGTGCGCAAAAGCTTCCTGGCTCTGGTCATCAAGGTGGGTCTGCTCGCGGAAGAAGATCACCTTGTACTGCACCAGGGCCTGCTGGATGGCCTCGACGGTAGCGGCATCCAGGTCGCCGGACAGTCTGACCCCACGGATCTCGGCGCCAATGCGCCCGCCGACGGGGTGAATGTCCAGCGCTTGGGCGATGGGTTGAACAGCGAATGCGGCATTGCTCATTGTGGTGACCCTCATGTGCCTGATGGTGGGAACGCTTTCCGACAACGCTCTATTCATATGCAATTTTGATCTAGTAGATGAATGAATGCTTCGTTGACGGAATAAGAGCTTGCATTTAAAACCTCAGCTCCCTCGGTCGCAAATGCCTTCGACCTATTTTTAAAATGCCGGGAAAGCATATGGATCTTCGCCAACTGCGCTATTTCATCGCCCTCAACGAACACCGCAGTTTTGTGCGTGCCGCGGACGCCATGGGCATCACCCAACCCGCGTTCAGCCGCAGTATCCAAAGCCTGGAACATGAGTTCGGCTGCGTATTGGTGGACCGTGGCAACAAGGACTTGCGCCCCACTCCCGAGGGCCAGGTAGTGCTGCAACATGCGCTGAGCCTGGTGCACGGTGCCGCCTTGCTGAGCAGTGAAGTCACCCGCATGACCAAGCTCGATGCCGGCGACCTGCGCTTCGGCACCGGACCGGCGCCCGCGGTGAAACTGGTACCCGATGCGGTGGCGCGCTTTATCACTGCACACCCGAAGATCCGGACCAGTTTCCAGGTGGATAACTGGGAAAAACTTAGCCGCGCTCTGAGCCGCGAAGAAATCGAGTTCTTCATTGCCGACATCCGCCAGTTCGAAAACGATCCAAACTTCCAGACCCGCGCACTGAGCCCCAAGCGTGGTGTATTTTTTTGCCGTCCGGGCCACCCGCTGCTGGCCAAGGACAGCCTGTCGACCAACGACATGTTCGACTATCCGCTGGCGTCGCCGCTGATCTCCCAGGGCATTCGCAAACTGCTGGCGAACCTCAGCGGGCGCATGGACTTTTCACCCAGCATCCAGACCGAGCACTTCCCGGCGCTGGTGAAGATCGTGCTGCAGTCCAATGCCATTGGCGTAGGCACCGAAGAAGCATTTGCCGAAGACATCGCCCGTGGCTCCCTGGTGGTGCTGCACTGGCGCAACCTGCCGCAGAACATGGACACCATGAGTGCGCGGTGCGGGGTGGTCAGCCGCACCGGCTCGCGCCTGTCGCCGGCGGCGAAGGCAATGATCGAGACGCTGGTACAAGTCGACCGCCAAGACGTGAGCGTGGCGGTCTGACGTCGCTTAGAGACCCGCCGCCTGCAGATTCGGCGCCACCCAGTCACTGACCTGGAAGGACTTGCGAATCAGCCGCTCCTTGGTCGCCAGGTCTACCGACTCCTGCAATTTGCCGAGGAACACCGGGTCGAGGGTCGAGGGGAACAGCTCGCTGAGCTTCTCGTTTTTCAGGTCATTGCTGAGGATGATCGGTGGGTAACTGGCCAGCCCCGACACCAGGTCGATATAGGCTTGCTTGTTGTTGTCATCGGTCAACCACTGCACCGCTTGCTGCTGGGCCTTGAGCAACTTGACCACGACATCGGGGTGCTCATCGACGAACTTGCCACTGCCCACCAATACAGCCTGGATGCTGCCAGCGCCGCCGAGGTCCTTGGTGGTCAGTGGCAATTCGGCCAAGCCCTTGGCCTGCAGCGCACTGAGGCTAGAACTGCCCCAAGTGGCATCGATCTGCCTGGCAGCCAGGGCGGCGCTCGCGGCGCTGAAATCCAGGTTGATTACTTTCAGGTCTTTTTCACTCAGGCCCTGGCTGGCCAGGGCGCTGTCGAACGAGAGTTGAGTGGCCGTGCCGCGAAACACCGCAACGCGCTTGCCCTTGAGGTCCTGCAGGGTCTTGATGCCAGAGCCGGGAACCACGCCCAGATACTGTTTGACGCCGCGTGCCGAAGCACTGAGCAGGCGGGTGTCCAAGCCATTGGAGCGACCGATGATCGCCGCCAGGTCGCCCAGGTAGGCCAGGTCCAGTTGACCGTTGGCGAAGGCCTCGTTGATCACCGGTCCTGCGCCCTTGAAGTAATTCCACTGGATCTTGATGCCTTGGTCGGCAAAGGCTTTCTCGAAGATCTGCTGGTCGCGCAACACATCCGTGATACCACCACCACTGTGCTGGCTCCCCGCGCTGAGGTCGGGTACGGCAATGCGGATTTCCTTGAGTTCGGCGGCCTGGACCCAACCGGCCAGGGCAGTACCCGCGAACAATGCAATCAAGCGTTTAAAGGGCAGTTTCATAAGCGCAGCTCCTGTGGGCGACGGTCGTCCGGGAGCAGAAAGTAGGCACAACCCACACAAAACTTTAAATACTATAAATGCACAATTTAATAGCTTTTAGAACTATAAGGCTTAAAACGCCGACCCTTGGGGCCTATGCATGAATAGCATTGAAAATATTCTCCGAATGCATTGGATGCGTGCCCGGCTGAGGCATTAAATGCATTTTCTTATCCCTCAATCATCTTGATTGCGTTTTTGTAAGATCAAAATCACATAACGCCATCGGCGACAACGGAGGTCCTCCATGGCCCGAATATCACTGTTGAGCCTGCCTCTGGCCGCTCCCCGTCATGATCGGGCGCACCGCTGGCCAAAACTGGGAGAACGGTTATTGCCCTGGCTGTTGCCCTTGGCGCTGTTCGCGCTGTGGTGGCTGGCCAGCCACAATCACTGGATGAGCGAGCAGATTCTGCCACCACCCTCACTGGTGTGGAGCAGCGCTGTGGAATTGGCCGGTGGCGAGTTGTGGGCTCACCTGGCAATCAGTGTTCAGCGCTTGTTCTGGGGGCTCCTGGCGGGCATCGGCGCCGGGGCGTTGCTGGGTGCCCTGCTGGGGTTCAGCGCCCGTGTCGAGCGCGTGGTATTCCCCACGTTCAGCGCTTTGGCGCAAGTGCCAACACTGGCCTGGATCCCCCTGTTCATGGTGTTTTTCGGCATCGGCGAAACCTTGAAGCTGGTGGTGCTGGTGAAGGCAATCGTAGTGCCCGTCACCCTGCATGTACTGGTCGGCGTGCGCGATGCCCAGCCCCACCTGCGTGAAGCCGCCCGCGTGCTGCGCCTGCCCACTCACCTGCTGATTCGTCGGCTGATCCTGCCGGCCGCGCTCCCCGCGTTCATGGCCGGCGTACGCCTCGCGCTGGCCGCCGGCTGGACCTCATTGCTGGCCGTGGAGTTGTTGGCGTCCAGCGAAGGCATTGGTTACTTGATGGTATGGGCTCGCCAGTTGTTCATGCTCGATATCGTTTTCGTGTGCATCGTGGTGATCGGCGTGTTGGGCGTGGTGATGGATCGCGGCATCGGCTGGCTGGACCGCAAATGGGTGCACTGGCCCCATCCGGCGACGGCACAGATTCCTCAGGGCCCCCGCTATCAAGGCTGGCAACGCCTGCAGCCTTGGCTGTTGCCGCTGCTGTTGCTGGCGTTATGGCAACTGGCAACCCAGCAGGATTGGGTGGATGCGAACATTCTGGTCAGCCCATGGACAGTCCTGCACACCACCGTGACGGGCGTGCTGGATGGCAGCCTGTCCGGTGCCCTGGGCAAAAGCCTGGGCCGTACGCTGGGCGGCTTGATCCTCGGCACCAGCCTGGGGTTTGCCATGGGCCTGTGGCTGGGATTGTCGCGGCGCAGCGAGCGCGTACTCGGGCCGACGCTGTCTGCGCTGCGCCAGATTGCGATCTTCGCCTGGGTACCGTTGCTCACCGCGTGGTTCGGACTGGGCGAGTTGGCCAAGGGGGTGTTTATCGCCCTCGCCGCGTTCTTCCCGTTATTTATCGCCACCCAGCGCAGCGTATTGAACCTGTCACCCCAACTGCGCGAGGCGGCGCAGGTGCTGCGCCTGAACCTGTTCCAGCGCCTGCGGCGCCTGGTGTTGCCCGGCGCTGCGACGGGGATTTTCGCCGGCCTGCGCCTGAGCCTGATCTATGCCTGGCTGGGCACCATCGGCGCTGAGTATTTCATGCCCTCCAACGGCGGCATCGGCAGCCTGATGATCGGCGCTCAACAGTTGCTGCGCATGGACCTGATCATGAGCGGCATGCTTCTGGTCGGCCTCACTGGCGCCGCCCTCAACCTTATCGGCCAACGCATCGAAACCCGCGCTACCCGCTGGAGACACGCATGAACGCACCTATCGTCCGCTTCAACCATGTGGGCAAGAGCTTTGACGTCGACGGTGTCGAGCTGGAAGCCATCCGTGAATTCAACCTGGAGATTGCCGAAGGCGAATTCGTCGCGATTGTCGGTTCCAGCGGGTGCGGCAAATCCACCCTGTTGCGCCTGCTGGTGGGCCTGGACACACAGTTCCGCGGCCAGATCGAGGTGGACGGCAAAGCCGTCAGTGGCATCGGCCGTGAGCGCGGCATTGTGTTCCAGGAACACCGCTTGTTTCCCTGGCTGACCGTGGAGCAAAACATTGGGCTGGGGCTGGTCAACGAACCATCAGGCGACGCCGAGCGCAGCCAACGGGTCCATGATTTTATCGAGCTGGTCGGCCTGGCCGACTTTACGCGTGCCTACCCCCATCAGCTCTCCGGCGGCATGGCGCAACGCGTGGCAATTGCCCGCGGCCTGGTGGCCAGCCCACGTATCCTGCTGCTGGACGAGCCATTCGGCGCCCTAGATGCGCTGACACGCCAGCAGATGCAGGATGAACTACTGGCGATTCGTGCCCGCGCCAGAATCACGACAGTGCTGGTGACCCACGACGTGGAAGAAGCGATCTTCCTCGCCGACCGCGTCGTGGTGATGGAGCCAAGGCCAGGCCGGATCAAACAAGTGGTGCAAGTCACCCTGCCCCATCCGCGCCAACGCAGCAGTTTCGAGTTCCATCAATTACGTGAGGAGCTGTTGCACGAACTGACCAACGATGACCATTACCAGCCCCCTGTGCGCGAACAGATCCGCAACCTGCCCCTGGCCTTTATTGCCTGCTGAATGAGGAGTGCCTTGATGCCGCAACGTCCCAATTTTCTCGTGATACTGGCCGATGACCTGGGCTTTTCCGACCTCGGCGCCTTTGGCGGGGAAATCGCCACACCACACCTGGACGCCCTGGCCCTGAACGGCCTGCGCCTGACCGACTTCCACACCGCGCCCACCTGCTCGCCGACCCGCTCGATGCTACTGACCGGCACCGACCACCATATCGCCGGCATTGGCACCATGGCCGAGGCCCTCACACCCGAGCTGATCGGCAAGCCCGGCTATGAGGGCTACCTGAACGATAAGGTCGTGGCCTTGCCGGAGCTGCTGCGCGAGGCCGGCTACCAAACCCTGATGAGCGGCAAATGGCACTTGGGCCTGACCGCCGAACTGGCGCCCCACGCGCGGGGTTTCGAACGCTCCTTCGCGCTGTTGCCCGGCGCGGCCAACCACTATGGCTTCGAACCGCCCTACGACGAGACGACGCCCGGCCTGCTCAAATCCACGCCTGCGCTGTATATCGAAGACGACACTTTCGTCGAGCGACTGCCTGAACATTTCTATTCATCCGACGCTTTTGGCGACAAGTTGCTGCAATACCTCAGGGAGCGCGACCAGGCGCGACCGTTCTTCGCTTACCTGCCATTCTCCGCCCCGCACTGGCCGTTGCAGGCTCCCGCCGAGATCGTCGACAAATACCGTGGCCGCTACGACGCCGGACCCGAGGTGCTGCGCCTGGAACGCCTGGAAAAGCTCAAGACCCTGGGGCTGATCGACGCGGATGTCGAACCCCATCCACTGATCGGATTGAGTGCCCAATGGGCCGGCCTTACCGAGACACAGCGCCAAGTGTCGGCGCGGGCGATGGAAGTGTATGCGGCCATGGTCGAGCGCATGGACTGGAACATCGGCCGGGTGGTGGAGTACCTGCGCCAGCAGGGTCAACTGGATAACACGTTCATCGTGTTCATGTCCGACAACGGCGCTGAAGGTGCGCTGCTGGAAGCCTTTCCCAAGTTCGGCCCCGAGCTGCTGACCTACCTCAACCAGCACTACGACAACAGCCTGGAGAACATCGGGCGGGCCAACTCCTACGTCTGGTACGGCCCCTCGTGGGCTCAAGTGGCAACCGCCCCGTCACGGCTGTTCAAAGCATTTACCACCGAAGGCGGGATTCGGGTGCCGGCACTGATGCACTACCCTCGGCTGACGCTTGAAGGCCGGATCAGCCATGGGTTTGGCACAGTGATGGACATCACGCCGACGCTCCTGGACCTGGCCGGTGTGCGCCATCCGGGCCAACAATGGCGCGGCAAGCCGGTGGCGCCACTGCGGGGCAAGTCGTGGCTGGGCTTCCTGTCAGGTGAAACCGCCGAGGTGCACGATGAGCACACCGTCACCGGCTGGGAGCTGTTCGGGCGCCGGGCCATTCGCCAGGGCCGGTGGAAAGCCGTGTACATCCCAGGCCCGGTGGGCCCGGCGACATGGCAGCTCTATGACCTGGGCCAGGATCCCGGCGAGATCCACGACCTGGCCCAGCGTCACCCGGACAAACTGGCCACGCTTATCGACCATTGGCAGCAATACGTGGACGAAACCGGCGTAATACTCAGCGCGTCACCGTTTCAGCCGGATTGAGCCCCGCGTTTGTGCGCGCTTGCGGCTCCAGCCGATTGGCCCGCGCAAACGTCCCGAAGTCATTGAAACGCACGCCCATCTCAGCCATGACCTTATGCGCCACCTTGGCGGTCATCTGGCGGATGTAGAACGGTTCCTTCACCACAAAATGGTGAATGCCATGGGTGCTGCCGAAGTTGAAGCAGAACGCCTGCAGAGGCCACATCCACCAGGGGTTCAACACTTGGGTCTGCTGGATCACATTGCCCAGTTCCACATCGCCGTAGTAGTGCATGTTGGAGCTGACAAAGTGCAGGCAAAAGGTACGCAGCACGTTGGGGCCGATGATCACCACGGCAGCGATATCAATCACCTGCATCATCTGCACGGTGCCGGCTGACCACTCGATAGGCGCACCGAGCAGACTGGCAATGCCATTGGCGGCATGAAAGCCAAGGAACACATACCACGCGCCCCAATGCAGCAGTGCCAGCGGTGCATACACCAGCAGCGAGCGCTTGAGAATCGTCAGTTTGTGCGTCCAGGTCCTGGCCCGCAGGATGCGGATGAAGGCCGACATGACGTTATCGCCTACCATCAGCAACCGCGCAAAACCCCAGGGCTCGCCGTTGGTGATCGCGCGCTCTTCCATGTCGGTTTCGGTGCCGGAGACCTTGTGATGGTTGAGGTGCAGGTGCCGGCGCACCCACGGGTTGATCGTACTGGGCCGCGCCAGCCATACCAGGCCCATCATCAGGTTGTGAGGCACACGCTGCTTGCGAAAGTACATGCTGTGGATCAGGTCGTGTTCCAGCTCGTGGGTCAGTGAAGCCAGGAACGCGTTGAGCAGCAGGCACACCCACCAGGCCATATGCCCGCTGATGTAGAGCGCTGCGCAGCCAATCATGCCCGCCAAGGCAAACGCCAGGATGCCCGCGCCCAACGCGTCTTGATGCAGCAGCCAAGGGTGCTGCTGGCGCAGGCGCACGCCCTCGGCCAGCACCACTTCACGGATATGCGCCGAGCGCTGTTGTGCGTTCATCTGCTGGGGACTTGCAGAAGTACCGTCCATGCTTCCATCCTCTGGTTATTGATGGATGCATCCTGGCCCAAGCGGTCCGCCAGGGCATCAGCCACGCACGCCAACCTGTTGACCGCAAGCGCCAATCGCCATGACCGAACCCACCTCCCTCGCCAGCTGGACCCGCGCCCTGCGCAAGCAACTCGACGCCCTGGGCCTCGACAGCGCCGCGCTGTGCCTGGAAGCCGGGCTCGACCCGCAGCAGATGGACGATCCCAACGCGCGCTATCCGCTGTCAGCGACCACGCGTTTGTGGGCGCTGGCGGTGCAGGCCAGCGGCGACCCGGCGATTGGTCTGCGGGTGTCGCGGTTCGTCAGCCCCACCACGTTTCATGCGCTGGGCTATGCGCTGGTGGCCAGTGGCAGCTTGCGGGAAGTGTTCGAGCGCATCGTGCGCTATCACCAGGTGGTCAGCGATGCCTTGAGCCTGGAGCTGAGCGGCGACGGCGAACGCTATCGGTTCCGCTTGCTGCAACTACCGGGAAACCCAGCGCCAGCGTTCGAGGCCATCGATGCGTTTGCGGCGATCTATGTGCGTACCTGTCGCAATCGCCTGGGGCGCGAATACGCGCCGCTGGCGGTGTACCTGCGAAGGCCGGAACCGGCCGATCCCAAGCCATGGCACACAGTATTTCGCGCGCCGGTGTTTTTCGGCGCTGAGGAAGACCGCCTGGAGTTCGCCGCCCAGGATTTCGACAGCCACCTGGACGACGCCAACCCCGAGTTGGCCGAGCACAACGAAACTGTGCTCAAGCGCACCCTCGCTCAACTGCAACCGCTGACCTGGGAGCGCAAGGTTCGCCGGGTGATCGAAGCGCAGTTGCCGGACGGCGAACCCAGCGCCGAGCGGGTTGCGCAGGCGCTGCACCTGAGCCTGCGCAGCCTGCAACGCCATCTGGCGGATGAAGGCTGCCGGTTTGATGCGTTGCTCAATGAGTGCCGGGAGAATTTGGCGTTGCTGCATTTGCGGGATCCGCAATGCTCATTGGCGGAAATCAGTCATTTGCTGGGGTTTGCTGATACCAGCAGTTTCAACCGCGCGTTCAAGCGCTGGACGGGGATGACGCCGGGGCAGTTCAGGGATGGGTTGCGGTAGGTGGATTTGCGGTGTTCGTGATGGCCCCATCGCGGGCAAGCCCGGCTCCTACAGGGAATGCATTCCAAATGTGGGAGCTGGCTTGCCTGCGATGGCGGTGGTCCAGGTATTGAAGATGCCGGATCAATCAGCGCCCACGGTCACGCCGCAACAACTTCTTCACCCGCGCCACCAAGGCCTTGGCTTCAAACGGCTTGAGCAAGTAATCATCCTCATGCAGTTCCAACTCGCGCAGACGGTCCTCGATTCCTTCCGGGGTCGTCAAGAACAACACCGGCGTCTCGCCCTTCTTGCGAATCGACTGCTGCAACCTCCAGGCATTCAAACCCGGCAACATTACATCCAGGATCACCAAGTCATAGTCAGTGCTTTCCACAAACCGCTGAGCTGCCATGCCATTGGCTGCGACTTCTACTGCGAAGCCGGCCTCACTCAAGCCCTGGGCCATAAGTTGCGCCAATTTCGGCTGATCTTCCACTAACAACACCTGCATGCCTACCTCTTGGTTCATTACAAACCTGTAATCGAATTGTTCGGCTTTTGAGCGAGACCGCTGGCTAAGGTAACGGCCTGCTTTCTGGAGCCGTTCCCATGTACCGCAATACCTTGTTCTTGAGCTTCGCCATCAGCGCCAGCGTCCTGGCAGCACCACCGCTGCCGCGCCACGCCGACCTGGATTTGCACACCGCACGCCAACTGGCAGACGCCAGCCTGGCGCAGTGCACGGCGGCACTTACCGTACTCGACCGGGGCGGTAATCCATTGCTGAGCCTGCGGGCCGATGGCGTAGGTCCACACAACAGCATCGCCAGCCAACGCAAAGCGTACACGGCGTTGTCGACTAAAACCCCCACTCGGTTGTTTGCCGAGCGTGCGCGCAACAACCCAGAGGCCGCCAACCTTAACAGCTTGTCCGAATTGCTGTTGCTCGGGGGCGGCGTGCCGCTGTTCGCCGACACTGAACTGGTAGGCGCGCTTGGCATTGCCGGTGCCGGCGGTGCCGAGCAGGACGACGCGTGCGCGGTAAAGGCGGCCAATCAACTTGGCCTGACAATCACCCCTTGAGGAAACCTCAATGAAAACCCTGACTATGACCCTCGCCGCCCTCAGCCTGAGCGGCCTGAGCAGCCTGGCCCTGGCGGCCGGCAACCCGCTGAGCGTGCATGTGCTGAACCTGGAAAACGGTCTGCCGTCTGCCGGTGTCAACGTCACCCTGGAGCAACACGTAGGCGATCACTGGCAGTCGCTGTCCGAAGGTGTCACCAACCAGCAGGGGCGCATCGCCGAACTGTTCCCGGCCAACCAAGCCATGAAGCCGGGCGAGTATCGCGTGGTGTTCAAGACCGGTGACTACTACAAGAAAGCCAATCGCGAGACGTTTTTCCCGGAAGTCCCGGTAATATTCGAGGTCAAGCAGGCCGACCAGCACTACCACATCCCGCTGCTGCTGAGCCCTTACGGTTTTTCGACGTATCGCGGTTCCTAGCCAGCCCCCGCGGCCTGCCGCAAGCGCGGCAGGTCGAGCACTTCAATCGCGCCGTAACTCAGCTTGATGATCTCCTGCTGCTCTAACGCCTTGAGCAAACTGTTGGTGGTCTGGCGCGACAGGCTCAGCATCGCGGCCAGATCTTCCTGGGGCAGTTGCAGGACGCGACGGGAATGCTCTATCTCGCCGTACCCGCCGGCAATCATCAGCAGCCGGTGAGCGATACGTGTCGACGCCGGCATCAGGCTCATCTGTTCGATATTGATCAGCGACAGGCGCAACTTCTGGCTCATCAACAACGCCATGTCGCGCCAATACGCTGGGCTTTGGTCAAGAATCTCGAGCATCGCCGATTGCGGTACCTGCAACAGCGTGCACGGCCCAACCGACAAGGCGTCGTGGGTACGCGGCAAACCGTCGAACAGGCAGATCTCGCCGAACCAGTAAGGCGTTTCAACCAGGCTCAGAATAGCTTCCTTGCCCTGCGCATTGACCGCACTGACCCGCACCGCCCCCTCCAATACCGCATACACCCCACAGGGCGGATCACCGCGCCGGAACAGGTACTGCCCCGCCGTCAGCTGACGCAGCCGAGCCGCCGCCAGCAAACTATCCTGTAGCGGTACAGGCAGGTGGCTGAACCACTGGCCGGTCGCCAATCGGGCATGCCAGGTTGCCGCAATCATGAGAACTCCAGAGATTGTCGCCCAGTTGACAGTCAGTCGCTGGCTGACGGGAGATGATCAAACATCCTACAGGAGGAATAACAATGAAAAGCCTCATCGATCACCTGAGTCAATACGCTGCCTACCACCGCGATCCGCGCAATATCGCCAGCCACTTTGTCGGCATCCCGCTGATCGTGGTGGCGGTTGCGGTGTTGTTGTCACGCCCGGAATGGGCCGTCGCTGGCCTATGGATCTCACCCGCCGTGATTGTCGCGCTGTTGGCGGCGTGGTTTTACCTGCGCCTGGAATTGGCCCTGGGTCTGCTGATGACAGTGCTGATGGGCCTGTCGGTGTGGGCCGGCCACGTACTGGCGGCGCAGAGCACGCTGGTGTGGCTCAGCAGCGGCATCGGCCTGTTCGTGGTGGGTTGGGTGATTCAGTTTGTCGGGCATTACTACGAAGGCAAGAAGCCGGCGTTTGTGGATGACGTGTCGGGATTGATCGTGGGGCCATTGTTCGTGGTGGCCGAACTGGCATTCCTGTTGGGGTTGCGGCATGACCTCAAGCAGCAGATCGAGGAGCGTTCGGGGCCGGTGGTTCGACGCG
The DNA here is from genome assembly GCF_019823005.1 of Pseudomonas sp. DR208. NCBI lineage: Bacteria > Pseudomonadati > Pseudomonadota > Gammaproteobacteria > Pseudomonadales > Pseudomonadaceae > Pseudomonas > Pseudomonas sp. DR208. Next base: position 408,897 of record NZ_CP081944.1, on the reverse strand, counting down.
ATCTGAAGCCGAGAGAGGCCTAAATGTGGGAGGGGGCTTGCCCCCGATGGCGGTGTTTCAGTGACATGTTTATCAACTGACCCACTGCTATCGGGGGCAAGCCCCCTCCCACATTGGCACCGTTTTCACAGTGCGGGATTATCAGGCTTTCTGCCAGACCTTGGGTTTGAAGAACAGCGTCTCGCCGCGCGCCAGGCCGGTCAGGCTGTCGTGGTCTTTCACCACTTCAGCTTCGATCAGCTCGCTCTGGCCTTCCACTTTCAACGTCACACGGGTAGTCGCGCCGAGTGGGCGAATATCACGCACTTCCGCCGCGTGATGGTCTTCCAGCTCATGCCGCGACAGCGACACTTCGTGGGGACGGAACAGCACGTGTTTGTCTTCACCCAGGTGCAGGCGGTTCGAATCACCCAGGAAGTGATAAACGAAATCGCTCGCCGGGTTTTCGTAGACGTCACCCGGTGAGCCGATCTGCTCGATCACACCCTTGTTCATCACCACGATGCGGTCGGCGACTTCCATGGCCTCTTCCTGGTCGTGGGTCACGAACACCGACGTCAGGTTGATGTCTTCGTGCAGACGCGCCAGCCAGCGACGCAACTCTTTACGCACCTTGGCGTCGAGGGCGCCGAAGGGTTCATCCAGCAGCAACACTTTCGGCTCCACCGCCAGGGCGCGGGCCAGGGCGATACGTTGGCGCTGGCCACCGGAGAGCTGCTCCGGGTAGCGATCCGACAACCAATCCAGTTGCACCATGTTCAGCAATTCGTGGACCTTGACCGCGATCTGGCTTTCGCTCGGGCGCTGGTTCTTCGGCTTCATGCGCAGGCCGAACGCCACGTTGTCGAACACGGTCATGTGACGGAACAACGCATAGTGCTGGAACACGAAGCCGACGTTGCGATCGCGCACGTCGTGGCCGGACACGTCCTCACCGTGGAACACGATGCTGCCGTCATCCGGGGTTTCCAGGCCTGCAATGATGCGCAGCAAGGTGGTCTTGCCGCAGCCGGACGGGCCGAGCAAGGCCACCAGCTCGCCACTCTGGATGTCCAGGTTGATGCTGTTCAGGGCCTTGAAGGCATTGAAGTTCTTGCTGACATTACGGACTTCGATCGACATGACTTATTCCTCAGCCGCACCGGCGCGCAGGCGGTTAATACGGTTCTCGCTCCACTGCTTGAGCAGCAGGATGAAGAGCGCCAGGATCAGCAACAGACTCGCCACCGCAAACGCGGCAACGTGGTTGTATTCGTTGTAGAGAATCTCGACGTGCAGCGGCAGGGTGTTGGTCACGCCGCGAATGTGGCCGGACACCACCGACACCGCGCCGAACTCCCCCATGGCCCGTGCGGTACACAACACCACGCCGTAGATCAGGCCCCATTTGATATTCGGCACGGTCACATGCCAGAACATCTGCCAGCCATTGGCACCGAGCAGGCGCGCGGCCTCTTCTTCCTGGGTGCCCTGCTCCTGCATCAGCGGGATCAGTTCACGGGCCACGAAAGGCACGGTGACGAAGATGGTCGCCAGCACGATGCCGGGCAAGGCGAACACGATCTGGATGTCGTGGTCCTGCAACCACGGGCCAAAGAAGCCCTGGGCGCCGAACATCAACACATAGACCAGGCCGGCGATCACCGGCGATACCGAGAACGGCAGGTCGATCAGCGTCACCAGGATGCTCTTGCCACGGAACGAGTACTTGCTCACGCACCACGCGGCGCTGACGCCGAACACCAGGTTGAGCGGCACCGAGATCACCACGGCGATCACCGTGAGTTTCAACGCCGACAGCGCGTCCGGTTCGAGGATCGCGGTGAAGAATGCGCCGAGGCCGTTCTTCAGGCCCTGGGTCACCACGATAAACAGCGGCAACAACAGGAACAGGGCGAACACCAGCCAGCCAAGGCCGATCAGGATGCGTCGCGACGCGGCGCTGCCACGGCGGGCAGCGTTGGCCGAGGACGCGGCGGAAATAGACGATTGGGACATGTTCCGCGCCTCCTTATGGACGTTCGATGCGCCGCTGCAACAGGTTGATCAGCAGCAGCAGGACAAAGGAAACCACCAGCATCAATACGCCAATGGATGTGGCGCCGCGGTAGTCGTACTGGTCGAGCTTGACCATGATCAGCAACGGCAGGATCTCGGTTTTCATCGGCATGTTGCCGGCAATGAAAATCACCGAACCGTACTCACCGACACCACGGGCAAACGCCAACGCGAAACCGGTCAACCAGGCGGGCAGGAGCGCCGGCACCAGGATGTGACGGAACACCTGCAACGGCTTGGCGCCCAGGCAGGCGGCGGCTTCTTCGACTTCCCGGGGGATATCGGCCAACACCGGCTGCACCGTGCGCACCACGAACGGCAGGGTGACGAAGGTCAGCGCCAGGGTGATACCCAGCGGGGTGTAGGCGATCTTGAAGCCCAGGTCGGCGGCGAACTGGCCGACCAGGCCGTTAGGCGTGTACAGCGCGGTCAGTGCGATGCCGGCAACAGCGGTGGGCAAGGCGAACGGCAAGTCGATCATCGCATCGATGACCTTGCGGCCGGGGAAGGTGTAGCGCACCAGCACCCAGGCCAGCAGCGTGCCGATCACGCCATTGATCAACGCTGCGTACAGCGCGGTGCTGAAGCTCAGTTGCAACGCCGCCAGCACACGCGGTGCGGAGATGATGTTCCAGAACTGATCCCAGGTGAGTTGAGCGGCGTGTACAAACATCGCCGCCAGGGGGATGAGTACGATCAGGCTGAGGTACACCACGGTGTAGCCCAGCGTCAGCCCGAAGCCGGGTATGACGGGGGAGATACGACGCGACATAAGAGTCCTTGGTCAAAGGGTAGAAACCACTGTAGGAGCGCGCTTTTCTGTGGGAGCCGGGCTTGCCCGCGATGCAGGCACCACGGTGTATCAGTCACACCGCAGTGATGCTATCGCAGGCAAGCCAGCTCCCACAGAAAAGCGAGCCCCTACAGGTATTTTGGCTTACTGCGCCGTGTAGATCTGGTCGAACACGCCACCGTCGTTGAAGAATTTCGGCTGGGCAGTTTTCCAGCCGCCGAAGTCTTTGTCGATAGTCACCAGGTCCAGTTTCGGGAACTGCTGGGCGTATTTGGCGGCCACTTTTGCATCGCGTGGGCGGTAAAAGTTCTTCGCCGCAATCTCCTGGCCGGCCGGGCTGTACAGGTGTTTCAGGTATTCAGTGGCGATTTCGGTGTTGCCCTTTTTCTCGGCGTTCTTGTCGACCACGGCAACCGGTGGTTCGGCGAGGATGGACAGGGACGGCACGACGATGTCGAACTTGTCGGCGCCACCGTCTTCCTTCAGTGCCAGGAACGCCTCGTTTTCCCAGGCCAGCAACACGTCACCCTGACCGTTGTTGACGAAGGTGATGGTTGAGCCGCGAGCACCGGTGTCCAGCACCGGCACGTGCTTGAACAGCTCCTTCACGTATTCCTGGGCCTTGGCTTCGCTGCCGCCGGCCTTGAGGCCATAGGCCCAGGCGGCGAGGAAGTTCCAGCGGGCGCCGCCGGAGGTTTTCGGGTTCGGGGTGATCACGGACACGTCTTTCTTGATCAGGTCGCCCCAATCCTTGATGCCTTTTGGGTTGCCCTTGCGCACCAGGAACACGATGGTCGAGGTGTACGGGGTGCTGGCGTCCGGCAGGCGGGTCTGCCAGTTTTCCGGGAGGGTCTTGCCCAGCTTGGCGATTTCGTCGATATCACCGGCCAGGGCCAGGGTGACCACGTCGGCGCGCAAGCCATCGATCACGGCACGGCCCTGCTTGCCCGAACCACCGTGGGATTGCTGGATCTTGACGTTGTCACCCGGGTGGGCCTGTTTCCAGTGGTTGGTGAACTCAGCGTTGTAGTCCTGGTACAGCTCACGGGTAGGGTCGTACGAGACGTTGAGCAACTCGTAGTCCTTGGCAACCGCGGAACCTGCAAACACGGCGCTGGCCAGGGCGGCCAGGGCGTAACGGCGAATCGACGACATAGAAGCTCCTGAAATTCTTTGGGTGTTGGCTTTTTTTATAGTTGCGGGTCTATCGCCGTTCTTGCTCAGCTCGGTTTGTTACCCGGGTTCTGCAGGCGGAATTTTTCCTTGCGTTCAATCTGTACCACTTGGGCGTTGTGCACGGTGATTTCCACCGCGCCAAACCGCAGATCGCGCAAGGCGCTCTGGATCTCACGCAAAATGGCTGCTTCGTCCTGGCCGTCGACGCTACGTAGAGATGCGCTCATGGTCTCGCTCCTGAAATGAATAGTGCCTGGCAGTGGCGGCACTGCTTGCGGCGTGAGGGCGATAGTAGATAAGCGCGGATATTCTTAAAAATACTATTTAAGAATGTTTATATAACCAGAAAGAATTTTCTGGTGGGACGTGGGGTTGCGTGCGGGTTTGGTGCCCAAGTACGTAAATAAAGCCTAGAGAAGATCCAAATGTGGGAGCGGGCTTGCCCGCGAAAGCGGTGTGTCAGCTAAAAATGTGTTAACTGATGCACCGCATTCGCGGGCAAGCCCGCTCCCACCTTTTGACTGCATTTCAGGTCTGGATTGGGGGGGCTCGGTGCCAATCAATTTCGTGGGCCGGCACCGGTCGGCCAAACCAATACCCCTGCCCCATATCGCACTGCTGATCCAGCAGAAACCGCGCCTGTTCAACCTGCTCGATTCCCTCTGCATGCACCTGCATGCCCATGCTTTTCGCCAGGGCGATTACCACGCGAACGATCGCTGCATCGTCCTCGTCCCATGGCAAACCGGCAACGAAGCCCTGATCGATCTTGAGCTTCTGCACCGGCAGGCGCTTGAGGCGCAACAGCGAGGAATAACCGGTCCCAAAATCGTCGATTGCCAGGCGCAAACCCAGCTCGCGCAGGCGATGCAGTTGTTCCAGGGCCATTTCAGGGTCATCCATCACCGCGCTTTCGGTGACTTCCAGTTCCAGGCAGGCAGGATCCAGACCCGTGTCGTGCAGCACCTGTGCGACCTGCTCGTACAACTCGCGCCGGGCAAACAGGCGGCTGGAGACGTTGATGGCGATAAAACTCAGCGGCACCTCATCGGCCAGCCATTGGCACATCTGCCGACAGGCCTTGTCCATCACCCAGGCGTCGATATCGGCAATCAACCCGGTGCGCTCGGCAATCGGGATGAACTCGCCCGGCGGCACCAGACCGCGCTCCGGGTGCTGCCAGCGCACCAGCGCTTCGACGCCGATCAGGCGGCTGCCCTGCAGGTCGTGCACCGGCTGGTAGTAGACGCACAGCTCCTGCTGTTCAAGGGCACGGCGCAGCTCACTGGCGATCTCCACCCGGTTCTGCGCATGGGCGGTCAGTTCTTCGGTGTACAAGGCATAGCTTTCGCGGCCGGCACTCTTGGCCTTGAACAGCGCGGAATCGGCGTTGCGCAACAGCTGTTCGGCGCTCAGGGCGTCGTTGGGGAACAGGCTGATGCCAATGCTGGCGCTGATAAACAGCTGATGGCCGTCGAAGATGAACGGTTGCTTCATCGCATCCAGCATGCGTTGCGCCAAACTGGCCGCTTGCGCCACCTGTGGACAACTTTCCACCAGCACGGCGAACTCATCCCCACCCAGCCGCGCCAGGGTCACGCCTGGGCCGAACAGCGCCTTGAGCCGTTCGCCGACCAGCTTGAGCAACTGGTCGCCAATGTTATGGCCCAGGCTGTCATTGATGATCTTGAAGTGGTCCAGGTCCAGCAACAGCAAGGCGCAACCACGCTTGTGGATTTGTGCCGAAGCCAGCGCCTGTTCGGCACGGTCGGTGAACAGCAGGCGGTTGGGCAGGTCGGTCAGCGGGTCGTGATGGGCGAGGTGAGCCAACTCGTGCTCGGAGTCCTTGATGGCGCTGATATCGGAAAATACCGCGACGTAATGGCTGACGTGGCCCTGGTCATCGTGGATCACACGAATGGTTTGCCACTGGGGGTAAATTTCGCCGCTTTTGCGCCGGTTCCAGATTTCACCGCTCCATTCGCCGGTGCGCTCCAGGCTCTGGAACATCTGCTGGTAGAAATGCGACGAATGGCGCCCGGACTTGAACAGACTGGGCTGCTGGCCCATGACGTCTTCGCGGCTGTAGCCGGTGATCGCCATGAAGGCCCGGTTCACATGCACGATCAGCCCCTGCGCGTCGGTGACCAGCACGCCTTCGCGGGTGCAGTCGAACACGGCGGCGGCCTGGCGCAGGCGTTCGCGGTTTTCCTTCAACGGTTGCTGAAGCTGGCTGGCACGCGCAAATCGGGCGCACATCAGGTAAATCGCCAAGGCGCTGAAGGCCACCCACACATAGTCACGCACTTGCAGCCAGCGTCCCAACTCCCACGGTTCATCGAGAAAGCTGATCAATAAGTGGTTGCTGAGCTGGAGCCACGCAATGGAAACCAGCAGGTATACCAGCCCCACACGCAGGGCACCTCGGTATGAAAACGGCATATGTTCAGTAATCCTTACCAAAAAACAGAATCGCCCTACAAAGGCTGCGGATTATAGAATAAGAAACATCCAGTCACTCCTATCTGAAAGGGCGGCTGGTTTTCTCTGTAGGCTTAGTGATAATGCGTGAGCTGTTCTTTTCTTTATCTGAGGGCCATACAGCCTATGTGGTACAACGGTTTTCTTGACCTGTCAGCCTGGCAACTGGTGGCAGTCACGCTGTTGATGACCCACGTGACCATTGTTGGGGTCACGGTCTATCTGCACCGTTATTCAGCCCATCGCTCCCTGGAGCTCAATGCCGGCCTGAAACATTTCTTCCGCTTCTGGCTGTGGCTGACCACGGCGCAGAACACCCGCGAGTGGACTGCCATCCACCGCAAGCACCACGCCAAATGCGAAACCGTCGACGACCCGCACAGCCCGGTCATCAAGGGCCTGTCCACCGTGTTGCGCAAAGGCGCCGAGCTGTACCGCGCCGAGGCCGAAAACCCAGAGACCCTGCGTATCTACGGCAAGAACTGCCCGGACGACTGGATCGAACGCAAGCTCTACACCCCCTACCCGCTGCTGGGCGTGGCGATCATGGGGGTGATCGACCTGCTGCTGTTCGGCACCATCGGCATCACCATCTGGGCGATCCAGATGATGTGGATTCCCTTCTGGGCCGCCGGCGTGATCAACGGCCTGGGGCATGCCGTGGGCTATCGCAACTTCGAATGCCGTGACGCGGCCACCAACCTGGTGCCGTGGGGCATCATCGTCGGCGGCGAGGAGCTGCATAACAATCACCATACCTACCCCAACTCCGCCAAACTGTCGGTGAAGAAGTGGGAGTTCGACCTGGGCTGGGCATGGATCAAGGTGTTCAGCTTCCTGCGCCTGGCCAAGGTGCAGCGTGTCGCCCCCATCGCCCACCGCGTGGAAGGCAAGGGCCACCTGGACATGGATACCGCCATGGCGATCCTCAACAATCGTTTCCAGATCATGGCCCAGTACCGCAAGTTGGTGATCGGCCCGCTGGTCAAGCAGGAGCTGGAAAAGGTCGATCACTCGGTGCGCCATCAATTCCACCGCGCCAAGCGCCTGCTGTCGCGGGAAACCAGCTTGCTGGATGACCGCCATCACGTGCGCATCCAGAGCATGCTTGAACACAGCCATGCACTGAAAGTGATCTACGAAAAGCGCCTGGCGCTGCAGCAGATCTGGCTCAAGACCAGCTCCAATGGCCACGATATGCTGGCGGCCATCAAGGAATGGGTGCATGAAGCCGAGGCCAGCGGCATCCAGTCCCTGCGGGATTTTGCGCACCAATTGAAGACTTATTCGCTGCGTCCTGCGGCAGTCTGATGCTGCGGTGGGAGGGCTTGCCCTCCCACCTATCGGCTTTTTGGCGTCATTTACCGGGCACCGGCAATCGGTCCTGTTGACGGAACTTCACTGCAATTCGCCTCTCTCAATGAACACTTCGCCATCATGGTGGCCCCTTGTAGTGACCGCTGCTCCTGTTTGCGGCGCGCCCAGAGAGAGTTGTGCCGATGGTTCACGAAAAGTCCTCCTTAATCGACGCGCCTGCAGCTGAGCATCCCCGCCCAGCGGCGGCGGCGACCCTGCTGGCGCTGATGCATGCCCAGGGCGAAGTCGAGCGACTGAGCGAACGTGAGCAATTGCTGAGCTCAATGCTGGTCAGCGTGAATGCTGTGCTGTGGGCCATCGATTGGGAAACCCGCCGCGTGCTGTATGTGAGCCCCGCCTACGAACGCGTCTTCGGGCGCTCTGCCGGCCTGCTGCTGGCCGACCACCGGGAGTGGCGCAACAGTATCCACCCCGAAGACCTCGACTACGCCGAACACAGCCTGGCCCGCGTGCTGGAACAGGGCGCCGTGGAAGACCGCGAGTACCGCATCATCACCGCCGACGGGCAGATTCGCTGGTTGAGCGACAAGTGCTACATCAACCAGCAGGTCGAGCCCGGCGAGCCACTGATCGTGGTGGGCATGGCCGAAGACATCACCGAAAAGAAACAGATGGAGCTGGAGCTGCACCGCCTCGCCACCACCGACGTGCTGACCCAAAGCAGCAACCGCCGGCACTTCTTCGAATGCGCCAACCAGGCCTTCGACAGTGCCTGCGCACAAGGTGCCCCGCTGGCCTTTTTGCTGCTGGATATCGATGACTTCAAGGACATCAACGACAGCTACGGCCACCTGGAGGGCGACCAGGTACTGCGGCGTATCGCCGAGAGCGGTCGAGGGGTGCTGCGCCGTGGCGACCTGTTCGGACGCATCGGTGGCGAAGAGTTCGCCGCCGTACTGCCTGGCTGTGCGCCGGAGATGGCGTTGCAGGTGGCCGAGCGCCTGGGCCGGGAGATCCAGGAGCTGAGCTTCAGCTACGAAGGCCAGGCTTTCAGCGTGACCATCAGCCAGGGCCTTGCCAGCCTCACCGAGCGCGACTCGACCCTGGACAGTCTGTTCGCCCGTGCCGATGCGGCCATGTACGAGGCCAAGCGCCTGGGCAAGAACCGTGTGATCGCGGGCTAGGAGTCGACACTGCTCAAATGTGGGAGGGGGCTTGCCCCCGATAGCAGGGGGTCAGCCAGCACATGGGTGACTGATACACTGCCATCGGAGGCGAGCCTCCTCCCACATTAGGATTTGCGTACTCGAGTCAGCTCCGAAAAGCCCAGCTTGAGCAATCGCGCCGTCTTGCCCGCCGCCAGCTCTTCCAAACCTTCATGTTCAGTCAAACGCGCCATCTGCGCCGCCAGGTTCACCACCAGCGCATCCCGCGCATACACACCGCCCTCCAGCGAGTAGATCGCCGCAATCAACTGGCGCAGCTCCAGCGGCAAACGCCAACGCGCGCGCAGTGCCGAGCCGTAGGCGGCGCCAAAGGTGTAGAGGGATTCGCCAATCGCTTCGTCATCCAGCTCGCCGCCACCCTGGCGCCAGTCCTCCAGGCAGCGTAACAGCGCCAGGTCGCCCAGCCGATGGAGGATACCCGCGCTGTAGCAGCGCTCGTGATCCAGCTCCAGCATGCGGGCCAGGCGCAGGGCGTAGTCAGCGGTGTCCTGGGATAATTGCCAGTGCCGCTCGGCGTAGGCGACCAGCGCCGGGTCGCTCAGTACCACGTTGTGCTTGAGCGCCAGCCCGAGGATCAGGTTCATGCTTTGCCCCGGCACCAGCTTGTGCAGGGCGCCGGGCAGGGTCTGCACCGGTGCGCCGTGATGGCCTGCACTGTTGGCAGCGGCGATGAGCACGGCGGTGATTTGCGGGTCCATGCGCACCTGGTCTTCCAGATGCTTGAGGTCAAGGCTTTCCGGCCCGAGGCTGTGTTGCACGGCGGCTTTCACATCGACCCGCAAGGGCGCGCCATCGCACACTTCGCGGCGCCGCTCGAGGAACACTGGCAAGGTCATGCCGGGCGCCAGCGGTGGGATCTCGCAGTACACCGTTTCGCCTTCGTTGAGCAGCAGGTCCTGCAGGCGCTGGGTCAGGCCTTCCATGTTCAAGGGTTTGGTCAGGTACGCCGTGGGCGCCAGGGGCAAGGCTTCGCGCACGCTGGCGCTGTCATTGCGACTGCTCAGCAGAATGAACGGCAGAAGCGGCGAGCGGCGCTTATGGCGCACACTGCGCAGCAGGCTCAGGCCATCGATACCGGGCAACTCCCAATCGGCCAGGATCAGGTCATAGGCCTTATCTCGCAGCAGGGTCGCCGCTTGCTGCCCGTCCGCACACACATCCAGCCGCGCATCGCAGCGCACATTCAACAGCACTTGCTTGAGCAGGTCCCGCGACCAAGGGTCCGCCTCGGCAATCAACACGCGGGGTACAGCGGGTAAATCAACAGCAGTCATCCAGCACGCTCCATCGGCAATGCTTGCAACCTTAGTCAATGGAGCCGCCTACGTACAATGAACACGACCTGAATGTGCGGCAATGGGCGTAAAAAAACCCGCCGAAGCGGGTTTTTTCTGTCGAACAGGTCAACTTTCTCTTACAGCTCGGAGAAGCACTCTTCGATGATCGCCAGGCCTTTGTCCAACTGTTCGTCCGGCGAAGTCAGCGGGACCAGTACGCGCAACACGTTGCCGTAGGTGCCGCAGCTCAGCAGGATCAGACCCTTGTCACGCGCCTTGGCCACCACGGAAGCAACAGCCGCCGCATTTGGCTTGTGGGTGTCGCCGTCATCGAACAGCTCGACCGCGATCATCGCGCCCAGGGCACGTACTTCGCCGATCACCGGGTACTTGGCCTGGATGGCTTTGAGACCGGTCACCAGACGCTCGCCAACTGCCTTGCAGCGGTCCAGCAGGTGCTCTTCTTCGAACACTTCCATCACCGCCAGCGCAGCTGCGCAAGCGATCGGGCTACCGGCGTAGGTGCCGCCCAGGCCGCCTGGCGCGATGGCGTCCATGTATTCGGCCTTGCCGCACACACCGGCCAGCGGGAAGCCGCCGGCGATGGATTTGGCAAAGGTGGTCAGGTCGGCGGCAACGCCCATCTGTTCCATGGCGAAGAAAGTACCGGTACGGCCGGCGCCGGTTTGCACTTCGTCGGCGATCAGCAGGATGCCGTGCTTGTCGCACAGTTCGCGCAGGCGCTTCATGAAGGATTTCGGCGCGACGTAGAAACCGCCTTCGCCCTGCACCGGCTCGATGATGATGGCAGCGATATCACGCGGCTCGGCATCGTTCTTGAAGATGCGTTCGATGCTGGCGATGGCGTCGTCGTCGCTCACACCATGCAATTCGTTCGGGAACAGAGCGCGGAACACGCCGCCTGGCATCAGGCCCATGCCGGCCGAGTAAGGCACGACTTTACCGGTGAGCCCCAGGGTCATCATGGTGCGGCCGTGGTAGGCGCCGGTGAAGGCGATCACGCCGGCACGGCCCGTGGCGGCGCGGGCGATTTTCACGGCGTTTTCCACAGCTTCGGAACCGGTGGTGACCAGCAGGGTTTTCTTGGCGAAATCGCCTGGGACCCTGGCGTTCACTTTCTCGCACAGTTCCACGTAAGGCTCATAGGCCAATACCTGGAAGCAGGTGTGAGTCAGCTTGTTCAGTTGCTCGGTCACAGCGGCGATGATCTTCGGGTGCACGTGGCCGGTGTTCAGCACGGCGATACCGCCGGCGAAATCGATGAACTCGCGACCTTCAACGTCGGTCACGGTGGCGTTCTTCGCGGATTCGGCGAAGATCGGGTGAATCTGGCCAACACCGCGCGGTACAGCGGCTTCGCGGCGTTTCATCAGGGATGCGTTGGTCTTGCTCATAAAGTCCTCATTCGCCACTCATCGGGTGGCGTGGTCCAAGGAATACGTGGCGGGGAGGCAACTACGGCAGCATGCGATGATCGACTGCCACAGCTTTCCCGGCCACTACGAATTACGCGATGGAACACGCAAAGGGTCAGCGCTCTCGTGCCCTTTGCGTTTGCTGCAATCTCTTGCCGGGTCAGATGCCCAGGCAGAGGTATTTGATTTCCAGGTAATCCTCGATCCCGTACTTGGAGCCTTCACGGCCCAGGCCCGAGGCCTTGATGCCGCCGAACGGCGCCACTTCGTTGGAGATCAACCCGGTGTTGACGCCAACCATGCCGTATTCCAGGGCTTCAGCCACACGGAACACACGGCCCAGGTCGCGGGCATAGAAGTAGGACGCCAGGCCGAACTCGGTGTCGTTGGACATCGCGATCACTTCGGCTTCGTCTTTGAAGCGGAACAACGGCGCCAGTGGGCCGAAGGTTTCTTCCTTCGCCACGGCAGCGTCTTTCGGCACGTCGACCAGGATGGTCGGCTCGAAGAAGTTACCTTCCATCACTTTGCCACCGGCCAGCAGCTTGGCGCCTTTGCTCAGGGCGTCAGCGATGTGTTCCTGCACCTTGGCCACGGCTTTCTCGTCGATCAGCGGGCCAGTGGTGGTGCCTTCTTCCAGACCGTTGCCGATCTTCAATTTGGCCACCGCCACTTTCAGCTTCTCGGCGAACGCGTCGTACACCGAGTCCTGGATGTACAGGCGGTTGGCGCAGACGCAGGTCTGGCCGTTGTTGCGGTACTTGGAGATGATCGCGCCTTCGACGGCCTTATCCAGATCGGCGTCGTCGAACACGATGAACGGGGCGTTACCGCCCAATTCCAGGGAGACTTTCTTGATGTCCTTGGCGCATTCGGCCATCAACTGGCGACCGATTTCGGTCGAGCCGGTGAAGGACAATTTACGCACGATCGGGTTGCTGGTCAGCTCACCGCCGATGTCGCCGGCACTGCCGGTGACCACGCTCAACACGCCTTTCGGGATACCGGCACGGTGCGCCAGTTCAACCAGGGCCAGGGCCGAGAACGGGGTTTGCGAAGCAGGCTTGATCACCATGGTGCAACCGGCGGCCAGGGCCGGGCCGGCTTTACGGGTGATCATCGCGGCCGGGAAGTTCCACGGGGTGATCGCGGCGGTCACGCCGATCGGCTGCTTGATCACGATCAGGCGCTTGTCCGGCTGGTGGCCCGGGATCACATCGCCGTAGATGCGCTTGGCTTCTTCGGCGAACCACTCGATAAAGGAGGCGGCGTAGACGATTTCACCCTTGGCTTCGGCCAGTGGCTTGCCTTGCTCGAGGGTCATCAGGCGACCGAGGTCTTCCTGGTTTTCGATCAGCAGTTCGAACCAACGGCGCAGCTTATTCGCGCGCTCCTTGGCGGTCAGTGCACGCCAGGCCGGCAGCGCCTTGTCGGCGGCTTCGATGGCGCGGCGGGTTTCAGCGGCGCCCATCTTCGGCACGGTGCCAAGAATCTCGCCCGTGGCCGGGTTGTTGACCTTGATGGTCTGACCGTTGTCCGCATCGACCCAAGCGCCATCGATAAAGGCTTGCTGGCGGAACAACTGGGTATCTTTGAGCTGCATGTCGGGTTTCCTTAACAGCACCGCGCGCACGCGGAGCGAATTAGAGTTGTTGAAAGGCGCCTTGTGGGCTGCCGTCAGGGAAATCAGCCCCAGCACGCGGGATAGCGTGAATAGCGCGCGGGAGACAGAGCGTTTGAAATCTCAAACGAATCCTAGGATCAATGGGGGTACAGGGCAATAGTCTGTTCGAAAAAAAGAACGAAAACGGCGCTTTTAGTCGATCTTTCTGATCAGCGTCGTTGGCCCGGATTCTGCCCTTCCGATGGGTGGCGCCCGGCCTAGGGCCTTTATGCAGCGAATTCCTACGCTTGAACGCCCAAAGACCAGCATGGACGCCCAAGGTCGACATGGGTATGATGTCGCCCGCACAAGCATCCGTAGCTCAGCTGGATAGAGTACTGCCCTCCGAAGGCAGGGGTCGTGGGTTCGAATCCCGCCGGGTGCACCAGATACAATGAGAAAGCCCCAGGTCGAAAGGCCTGGGGCTTTTTTGTGGGCGTGGGGCAAAGACCGCATCGCCCGCCCTTCGCTTCAAACCCGGGCAGGCGACACAATGATTTTCACATTATGTTCTTTGTTTTTGACCAGTTCCTCGAAGCCCTGCCCCACGATCTGCTCCAACTGAATACGCCCTGTCACCAGTGGCGTGATGTCCAGCCGCCCGTCCGCGATAAATGCGATCACGTCAGCGAACTCTCCGTTGTAGGCCAGCGCGCCCATTACCTGTTTTTCCGTGGCCACCAACTCGAAGAAGTTGAATTCGCTGGGCTCCTCGAAGATGCCCACCAGTACGCACTTGCCGGCCTTGCGGATCAGGTCGATGGCCAGTTTGGCGGTGTGTTTGTTACCGATGCATTCGAAACTGACATCCGCCCCGAGCCCGCCGGTCAGGCGGCGTACTTCGGCCAGGGCATCGCATTGACTGGGATCGAGCACGTGGGTCGCTCCAACTTCCAGCGCCTTGGCCTTGCGTGCTCCGGACATCTCCAGCGCGATCACCTGAGCAGCACCGGCGGCCTTGGCGCACATGATGGTGCACAGGCCAATGGTGCCCGCGCCGACCACCACCACGTTTTGCCCCAGCAGGCTTCCGGCTTTTTTCACCGCGTGCATGCCTACTGCCAGAGGTTCGATCAGTGCCCCGGCTTCTGCCGGAAAGTTCGCCGGCAACTTGTACAACAGGTTGGCGGGCACGTTGACCCATTCGGCAAAGGCACCGTTGTTCATCAGCCCGGTGAAGGCCAGGTTTTCGCAAATGTTGTACAGCCCGTGGGTGCAGTAGTAGCACGTGCCGCAATGCTGGCAGGCATCGGCTGCCACCGACTCGCCCACGCTGAAGCCCTGCACCCCGTCACCGAGCTCGACGATTTCGCCACAAAACTCATGACCCAGAATGCACTGGCCCTTAATCCCGGTCAGCGGGTGCGGCGCATCAACCGGTATGAACACCGGACCGGCCACGTACTCGTGCAGATCGGACCCGCAAATGCCGCACCATTGCACTCGGATCTGCACCCAACCCGCAGGGGGCGAAACGGGCAGCGGCACATCTTCGACGCGGATATCGTTACGGCCGTGCCATACAGCGGCACGCATGCTGCGTTGCGAATTGCTCGAGAGGCTCATGGCGTTTTTCTCCTTGAAGCGGATGGCACTGGCGTGCCGGGCGGTTTACCAGTGCCAGAGCAAGGCCAGTGCCAGCTGCGCGAAAACGCCTGGACACGCCTTTCATAGAGCGGCCGAAGAAAACCCGAGGGTAGCCGGCATTGAGCTCAAATGAGATCCGTGATGCCAGATCGCAGGCGGCGGCCATGAGACCGTGAGACATCGCGTCTCACGGCCTTTGTGGATCAACGCTTTTGCAACGCCTCCAAACGCGCCGGCAGGTCTTCGTCAGGGAAACGCGCATGCAATGCCAGCAGTTCTTCATCCGCGGCTTTGCTTTCACCGGCTTCACGCAAGCGCACAATCTTCTGCAACCCCTCCTCTAACGAAGGCAACACCACCGGCGCACGCTTGCTGAGTTTGGCGCCGGACTCCTCCGCCATCGAGCCCATGACCTGCGCACTCTCTGTCTGGGGCGCGGCGGCCATTCGGGCGACGGGGGCAGGCGCGGACATCGCGGGTGCAGCGGGACGCGGTGCTTCGTCGCGAAGCGCGGAGAAGGTCGCGGTGGAAACGTCGGGTTGCGGCACGGGCGAGCGCATCACCACGCCGATCATCAGGGCCAACCCTGCAACGGTGGCGAATGCCATCTGCCAGCGCGGCCGTTGGCAGGCTTGCAGCCAGCGTTGCCACAGGTTCGGCTGCCGCGCCGGGGCTTCACGGCGGGCGGCGTTGAGGATGAAGGCGTCGAGGGACGCCGGCGGCTCGACGGGGCTGTGTTGACGATAGTGCTGGAGCAATTCGTCGTCGGAATCGGGAGTGTTTCGGGAGTCGATCATGCGGGTATCTCCTCGGCCAGCAGGCGGCGCAGTTTCTGCTGGGCGTAACGCAGGCGGCTTTTCACGGTTTCCAGCGGGGCGTTGGTGAGGGCGGCGATTTGCGGCACTTCAAGGTCGCCGTGCAGGCGCAGCAGGAAGACTTCGCGCTGGTCTTCGGGCAGGTCTTGCAGCGCGGCATCGAGGCGCGCCTGGTCGCGGCTCAGGCTCAGTTGCTGCTCGGGGCCGGCGCTGTCGTCGGCCTGGGCATGCAGTTGTTCGTCGTAGCTGTCGTGCAAGGGGTTGTGGACGCCGTGCTTGCGCCAGTGGTCGATCAGGCGGTTGCGGGCGATCTGGAACAGCCAGGTGCGAAAACTCGCCCGGCCTTGTGGCTGGGTGGCGCTGCGGATCAGGCTGAGCCAGGTCTCCTGGTAGATTTCCTCGGCCAGTTCGGTCTTGTTGCTCAAGGACACAAGGAACCGGTACAGGCCCTGGCGGTGCCGCGCGTACAAGGCTTCGAACGCGGCGCTGTCACCGGTGCGGTAGCGGGCCAGCAGCGATTCGTCGCTGGGTAGATCATCTGGAACAGCCATGTAGGGGCGAACTCCTTTTTATCAGCCGAAGCTGGTCTAACTGTGGGAGGGGGCTTGCCCCCGATAGCAGTGGGTCAGTAGCACACTTGATGCTGATACACCGCCATCGGGGGCAAGCCCCCTCCCACATTCGATTGTTGTCATGGCTGTGATCAGGGTTTCAGGCTTTGGGCCAGTTCCACCAGTTGCACGAATTCATTGCGCAGGCCGAACGGATCATCGCCTCGGGCCGAGCGGGCCAGTGCAGCGGTGTCCTGCAGGCTCATGCTGCCAGTGTAGCGGCCATCACCCTTGAGCTGTTGGGCAAAGGCCGCCACTGCCGCCGCAAAGCGCAGGTCATCGCTGGTCTTGGTGGGCTCTTGGCTGATGGGCCTTTCGATCAGTTGGCTGGCACCGCCCGCAGCAGGTTTGTAGCGCACCCGCAGCATCGCCAGTTCAGCGGATCGATCCCCGGTCACAGGCGCAGTGGCATAGCGCAAAGGTTCCAACCACCCCTTCTCGCCTTTCGGCACAATTTCGTACAGTGCCGTGACCGTATGCCCTGCGCCAATTTCACCGGCGTCGACTTTGTCGTTATTGAAATCCTCACGTTTCAAGGCGCGGTTTTCATAGCCCAGCAGGCGATATTCACTGACCTGCGCCGGGTTGAATTCCACCTGCAACTTCACATCGCGCGCCACCACCGCCAGGGTCGAGCTGAGTTGGTCCACCAGCACTTTGCGCGCTTCGCGCAGGTTGTCGATGTAGGCGTAATTGCCGTCGCCGGCATCGGCCAGTTGTTCCATCAGGTGTTCGTTGTAGTTATCCACACCGAAGCCCAGGGTAGTAAGGGACACGCCGCTTTTGCGCTGCTCTACCGCCATCTGTTTGAGGCTGTCGAAATCACTGATGCCCACGTTGAAGTCACCGTCGGTCGCCAGCAGGATGCGGTTGATGCCCTTGTCGATAAAGCCTTCGCGGGCCATCTGGTAGGCCAGTTCGATGCCGGAAGCGCCCGCCGTGGAGCCACCGGCGGTGAGTTGATCGATGGCGTTGCGGATCTTGACCTTGTCGCGCCCGGAGGTGGGCTTGAGCACCACACGGGATTCACCGGCGTAGACCACCAGCGAAACGCGGTCCTGGTCGCGCAATTGATCCACCAGCAACTTCAGCGTGCTCTTCACCAGCGGCAAGCCTTCGCGGCGGTCCATGGAGCCGGACACATCCACCAGGAACACCAGGTTGGCCGGTGCCAATTGCGCCACGGCACGGTCGGACGCCTTGATGCCGATGCGCAGCAACTGGGTATGCGGGTTCCACGGCGTGGCAGCGACTTCGGTGGTCACGCCAAAAGGTGAGCCGTCGGTGGGCAGCGCGTAGTGGTAGGGGAAATAGTTGACCATCTCCTCCAGTCGCACAGCGCCTTCGGGCGGTAGGCTGCCTTGGTTGAGGAAACGCCTGACGTTGGCGTAGCTGCCGGTATCGACGTCGACGCTGAAGGTGGACACCGGCGTCTCGGCCACGCGATGCACCGGGTTGTCCGGCAGATTTGCGTATTGTTCACGGGGTTCGCTGCGGTAGTCCATCACGGCTGACTCCTGCATATGCATCGGTGCAGGCATTGCCATGCGTTTGACCAAAGCACCCTGGGGTGACGCGCTTTGCAGCTCGGCGACGGGCTCGGCCGGCTTGGCCAACTCAGGGGATGAGGACAGCCCACAACCGGCCAACGCCACCACCATGGTAACGGCAAAGCCTTGGGCGGCAGGACGCAGGAAAAACAGAGGGTGGGACATGGGCTGAACCTCGTGAATGAATGATCCGTTCACAAGGTCAGACGCGAGGTGTGGAATGTTCGGGTTAACCCTGATTCAAATAACAGTCCAACTGTGGGAGGGGGCTTGCCCCCGATGGGGTGGGTCAGTCAAACATGGACTGACTGATCTACCGCTATCGGGGGCAAGCCCCCTCCCACATGAACTCAGTCCGTGCCGTATTTGGGGTTACGCGGACCGTACAGGATCCCCGCACGTTGCCCCGGTGACAGCAGGCGCGCACTGGTGATACCGGCAATCGGGTGCGCCGCATCGGTGGAGCTGTTGATCACCTGCTTGACCGCCGCCGTGATCAGCATGCCGACGAGGCCGCCGCTGTTGTTGTTGCCCTCTTCGCTGGACGCTCGCGCCGAGCCGGTCCACAGCGTGGTGCCGGTGCGCAGGTCCACCAGTTTGGCCGAAGCCGTCACGGCGGTGTCGCTGGAGATCAGCATGTACTTGGTGCCGTACTCGGTGACGGTGATGTACAGCGCGGCGTCCGCGCCGAAGATGTCATGCAGCTTGGTCGGTGGCAGGGCCTGGATGTCGTTGGCGGTGGTGAGGCCGTTCTGGCGGAAAGTTTCGTCCACCAGGGCAATCGGCAGCACGTAGTAGCCGGCTTCCGCCAACGGGTAGGTCACTTGCGAGACCAGGCTGTAGGAAGCCTGCACTTCCGGCGATTCATTGAGCGGCGGCAGTACCAGGATCGACTTCGGTCGTGCCTGCTTGTACGCCGTGTAATCAATGGTCTTGGGGGCTGCGCAACCGCCGAGCAGGGCCAGGGCCAGCAAGGCGCCCGTAAGTTTCAACAGGCTCATTTAGTGGCGACTCCGGTCTTGGCGTTTTTCAGCAGAAAGTCCATGTACGAGGCGGATTCAGGGAACAGCGCCTTCTCGGTGCGGAACTCCTGCACCATCTGGTCATCCTTGCCCATGCTCAGGTACAGCATGCCCAGGTGGGCGTGATAACCCGGCGGGGCCTTGCGGCCGCTGGCGTTGATCTTCTGCAGATCGCGCTCCAGTGCCTCGACCTGCGCCTCCTTTGGCTCACCCTTGAAGTATTCGTAAACCTGCGGCTGATAACTTTCCCATTGATACAACGGCTGGGGCGCGGTTTGGCACCCGGCGACCGTCGCCACTGCTGTCAGCATCAGCGCCAACTTGACTGCCTTGCTCATCCTTGTACTGCTCCTTGAGGTGCTGCTGATCAGTTGCGCGGGTTCCAGGCGCCGGCATTGATGCCGTCGACGAGGCGGTTGATGGCTTCGCGCATGGCCAGGTCGAGGACCTTGCCATTGAGGGTGGAGTCGTAGCTGGCGGTGCCGCCGAAGCCGACCACTTCACGGTTGGACAGCGCGTACTCACCGGCGCCCTGGGTGGAATACACCACTTCGGAAGTGCTGATGTTGACGATATTCAACGCGACTTTGGCGTAGGCCACTTGGGTCTTGCCACGGCCGAGAATGCCGAACAGCTGGCGGTCGCCGGTTTCCTTGCGGCCGAACTCGGTCACGTCGCCGGTCACCACGTAGTCAGCGCCCTTGAGCTTCTGCACGGTGCCTTTGATCGCGGCTTCCTGGGAGATTTCGCCCATGTTGTCGCGGTCCAGCACGCTGAAGCGGTTGGTCTGCTGCAGGTGGGTGATCAGGATGGTCTTGGCCTGGCCGCCGAGGCGGTCGACGCCGTCGGAGAAGATGCCGCGCATGTAGCTGGAACGGTTGTCGAACTTGCCCACGGCAATCGGCACGCGCACGCCGGAATAAGCGACGTTGGCGCTGGCGACTTGCTCCACCGGCATCGCGCGGTTGCTCTCCGTGGCGCAACCGGCCACGGTCAGCAGCGCTGCGGCGGTGAAGCCGGACAGCAGGATTTTGGACAGTGTGTTCACAGGGTGCTCCTGGGTGATAAATCGGTTAAAGCGGATGAAACTAACGGGATGGAATGTTACGGAGATCGGTGGCGATGAAACTGCTCAAATTACCGGTATAAAACCCCTCGACATTTGAGTTGCCGCTGCGGGTCAAAATACCGCCAACGGTCTTCCAGTGTTGCCATTGTCCCGGCCCCATACTCGGCATGAGGCGTTCGCGCGTTTGCGCAAAATGCAGGACTTCGGTATCGCCTTTCTTGACCTTGACCTCATAGCTGAAATCAACCGAGACCAAGTACTTGTTGTCTTCGATGATCGTGCTGACGAGCGCGCCGTGCGTATCCTGGATGAGCCGTTTGTAGACGACTTTCACATCGAGCAGGTAATCGGCGGAAGCCTTGCTGGTGGCGTAGCGCTTGGCCTTGAGCAGGCGGTCGACCAGATCAACCCCGAGTTGCTGGCGCACTTTGTCATCCGGCAGGAAGCGTTCGTTCTTGCCGACCACCTCGACGTCGAAGGTGTCGAGCCAGTAAGTAGCGGTCTTGGGAATGGTCACCGGCGCCGGGGAGATGTAGTAATCCGGCTTGGAGGCACAGCCCGCCATGAGGCAGGCCGCGAGAAATACGGCAAACACGCGCATGTATGAATTCGTCCCTGAAAAGTATCGTGTTTTGAACAGTGGCGGCATTTTACGGAGTTGAAAGGCGTTCTCAAGCTGTTTTACAGCTCGAGCGGCGCTGAACTTCACGATGAAAAAGATCAGTACTGCGATGGCACAGTCGATGCCCCGTGCAGCCAGGCGACGACCGATGCTGGCCAGGACGGTCGGGCGCTCAGGGGTGTTGCTTGCATCCATACGGTGTTGCTCCAGATTCAAGGTGTTTGTGTCTGCGTTGAATGTGAACGGCCCATGGCATCAGGGCTCCAGCACTTCACTTCAAACCGACCTTGAGAGACCGCTCGGACGACCAGGAGTCCTGGCCTGCCTGCAATAGCGGCTCGGCAGGAAAGCGATATTGACCGAATGCAGTGACGACGGCCTGGTCTACCTCGGCGTTGCCCGAACTTTCGATCAATAGGATTTTCGGCACATTCGAACCCGACTGGCCTTGCACTTGCAGCGTCACCGGCTTGCTCGCGCTGCCGCGTTTGATTTGCTTGTTCAAGGCAATCTCGATGTCCAGTGCCGTACGATTGAGGCTCTTGCGACTGGTGTCAGCCCAGACCTCGTTGTAGCGCTGTACCTGTTCAGGCGTCAGCACCGGACGTTGCGCGCGAACGCGCTGAAGGCCTTTCCACGCGACATCGCCGGCATGCTGGCTGGCCTCCACGTAATACATCATGGCCCCGAACAAATCCTGCGGACCACCGCGCCCCTCTTCCATCAATCGGGCCAAGGCGAGTTTGCTTTTATCGCTGTCGCTGTTGGTCAGCGCCAACTGATAAAGCCGTCGCGCCTCCACATCGTTGCGCACTTGCCCGTGGCCCTCCTCGGCCATGCGCGCCAGCCTCTCGTAACCGACGCCATCCACGGCGGCGACGGACTCATAAAGCGATCTGGCCTTGACAAAATCTTGTGGCAGGCCGCCACGACCGGATTCGTACAAACCACCGAGCGCAGTCTTACAGCGCACGTTGCCGTTATCGCTGGCTTGACGAATGAACTGAGCCTGATCGGCTGTGGGGCTTTTCTCGCCCTCGGACAGCATGCACTGAACGTTGGCCAGACTCTGTTCAAAGGAGCTTGGTGGCCTGGCAGCTTGACACCCGGTGACGAGGCCCGTGACTGCCAGTAGAACCATTGCCTTTTTCATGTGATGCGTCCGTGGAGTCGGGAAACAGGGGCAGCCCAGCATTAACGCACGCGCCGGCTTATTTGAGCTCTTTGACCAAATACCCACTGGAGATCTGCGTAATCCCCGTGAGCGCGCGGCGCAACGCCTCGGGGTCGGTGCGATAGGTGAGCGGCGTGTAGCCGTAGACGTTCTGGCCATTGAACGGCGTGACTGCCTCGCTGGTGCGCCAGACCATTTCATCGCCGCGATTCATCTGCGCCAGCACATTGAGGGTGGGGTACACCACACTGCTGAACCCTTGGGTCAGGCGAAAGCCCCACTCGGCCACGGTCAGTTGGATCTGCGCATCGGCGGGTTCGTCGTCACCCACCACTTTGAGGGTTGAGGTCTTGCCCAACGCATCGATAAAGCCCTGTTTGAGCAACATGCCCAAATCGATTTTTTCAGCGTCCATCACCGTAAGGATCGCTACCGGCGTCGGCATCTCGGCCAACTGTCCAAGTTTCATACCGCCTGCAAACCCGGCGCCGCTCAACGCCGCCGTGCCCAACCTGGATGCACCGCTGGCCATGCCAACGCCCGCGCCAAGCCCGGCGCCCAATGCTGCGCCCCAGGCTTGCTCACGGCCCATGTAGACCATCTGTTGCGACTCCCACTTTACCGGCAGCACCTTGACCGTCTTGATCTGGGCGCGGTGTTCGGGCGTAAGGGGGTGGCTGACGCAGCCGCCGAGGATAAGGGCGGTAAAGAGGATGAAGAGGAGGTTTTTCACATCAGTCCTTGAACGTTTGCGCAGGGTGAAAAATGACGGCCTGCCGGACCTGGAGCCCGGCAGGCTTCAACGGTTTAACTCACTTGCTTTCTTTTGCCACGGTGCCCAGGGACGCATCCTTGACCAGGTAACGGCCTTCGAGGTCGCTCAGCACTTTAAGGCTGTTGCGTGCGATGGCGAAGCCCATGTCGACTTCCTGCTTGAGATAAACCACCTGACCCGCCTTGACATCAATCGGCATGTCCGCCCAGTTTTCAGCCTTGGAGCTGATCACGTGCTTGCCCGGTGTCACGAAAAAATAGATGTACTGGTTACCGCGGTTGTAACCCATCTCCGAGTCGGCTTCCTTGTCATCCAGGAACACGTTGAAGCGAACCATCATCCCCACGTTGCTCGGACGCACCACATACACCAAGCCTTTATCGGCGACAGCAGCCTTAGGCAACGAATAGTTCGCCACATCGGCCTGCATCTTCTCCACCGACGGCGTCGAGGAGCAGCCAAACAGCGTGGCCAGCGACAGAGCAACAGCGGCTTTGCAGAACAACTTGATCATGTATTTCTTCCTTGTGGGTAGCGGTGGAGCGGTTTCGAAAACGCCGGCGACGGCCGGTTCACCTTTTCCTGATGCGTTTGGCCATCGCCAGTGTGTCGGCAGTGGGTGGCGTTACATGAGGCATTGTGCCATCACTGTGATCCCGTGTGCGGTTTTGTACAAAATGTGGTCTGGCCCGGATTTTCTCCTGATCGGCAAGTAATTATTAAATGAGACTGTCCCCTTTTTTTGACTGACCCCTATTTTTCCTTTTTTTATCAACCTAGTAAGATATCCTGAGTATCAACGGTCTCCACAGAACCATCAGTGACTAGAACCCCCAAGCCAAGCTGCGGATCAAAATTCGCATCAAAAATAAAACCAATTTGACGCATTCCCGCGTCAAAGGGAGACAATACTTTAATACACTTCAGAGTGACCAAGTCCCGCATATGATCAACTGCATGGGCGTTAGGGGCTTTGATATCAACCTCATCAGCATCAAAGCTCTCTCGGTATTCCTCAGATCTACATATGTAATAGCTAAAGATAGCCTTTTCTACGGCCAAAGAGACGACAGCTTTATTTGAACTAAACTCTCGAAACGCAAGTCTCTGAATATCAGAGATAGAATCACCATCAAAAGTTTGGACAATGAGTTCAACCTCACACAAACGTCCAAAAATAAACACTTCACACAATCCTGTCCAAGCCTCGTCAAAATGCAGCTCACCAAAATCTCTATCTGATATAACTGTCATTTCTTAAGCGCCTCTAGCAAACTTTTCTCAGCGATTCCGCCAAGATGGCCATATTTCAAACCAAAATCCATCGAACCGACCTTGCCAGTATGGATAAACGAGGGCACCAACTGCAGTGTTCGCATATCTTCAACCTCATGCCACGTATATTTCTCTTCTCTAATAAACCGAGCCACATCAGCTTCTTTAATACCCAGTTGACTCGCCAACATTTTGTTAGACGCGGGAAAATTAGCATCCCTCAGGGTCTGACCCCTATTCCGTTTTAATTTCAACGCCGCCCAGTTTCGTATTTAAGCAAACCTTGCTCCTCACGCGCCTGTAAATAATTAGCCATACGCTGCGCTTCGACTCCATTAAAAATAGGGGTCAGACCACCAATATACATTGGTGCACTAATCGTGGTCTGCCCCCTATTTCCCCGCAGACCGGTTGTTTCCCCGCTGAATAATGTGCAACGGGATATCCGGCAGTATAACTCTAGGACGGCGAGCCATATAAACCCCCAAATGAATAAGAGCTTACAGCTTAGCCGCCCATCACTAGGCCAACAAAATCGAATAATTACAAAAAATAAATCATATTTTAAAAGAGCAATTCTGCTGAACTCTAAAAAGCGCAAAACCGTGGTCTGACCACTATCTTTTCCCAATTCCTTATAACAATCATGAGGCGTTATAAGTGCAGAAGGTTCCAGCTGTGCATTTACTCGGGGGAAATAGGGGAAACAGGGGTCAGATCAGCAATATACATAAGTGCACTAATCGTGGCCTGACCCCTATTTCCCCCTTTTTAAACGCAGAATTATTATTCAACTAAAAGGCATTATTCTTTTTTCTAAGAAACCGATAAAGTTTTTCGCATACAAACTAGAAGTTTGATCAGAAAGATCAAGCCTATAAACAGGATATTCCCCATCATTAAGACCATCGTCTGTGGCAAAATAAAATGATTCCCCTGCACCCGGCGGTTCACAGATAAATAGCCTCTCCTTCCCACACAACCCATTTCGACCGTTAACGATTGACATATAAACGATATCACCCCCCCTTACACTATCAAATTCCATTTCGTAGATACTATAAATCTCCTCCCCAGATATTTCCCCGCCAGAATAAAACTTCAGCCACCATTTATAGCTATCAGGCAACTTCAACCCAAGGCGAGCTTCAGCTTTATAAATCCACTCATCAGCAATCCCGTCACCATAATCAGCAAACTCAACAAAATCCGACTCTTTAATAAGATTAATTATTCTCGAATAATCCACGCCCAATTACTCCCCGCTCCGAGCCCGCAACTTCCAATAATCCGACTGATAAGAATTAAACTCTTTAGCCTGCTTTGTCAATGTTTTTGCATTCAAATCCGTAGGAACTGAAACATAATCAGTCGTAGGATTTCTGTATTCTGCAGAGTCTTTGTAACGAGTATACCTAAAGCTTTGAGCGGCATTGGATGGGACATGAAGAACACTGCTATTCTGGCTATGGAAAACAGAACCAACTTCTGCAAGTGAACCACGAGTACCAGCGAATCCATTAACCTCAGTTTGCGAGAGATGATGTAACTCAACTGATTTCCCATCATACCCAATTGGTGCTCGACCCGAGGCCATCCTCTCAAGGTTTGAGCCTTGAACAGTTTTACCTCGTACTCTCCAGGTCGATACGGCCTCTGGGTCAAAGAGGTCGTTACGTTGATAAACAGTCCTATCTAGAACTGTTGTTTTATTCCAAAAACCATCAGCTTTAGGCGTGGTAAGTGCGACATTTCTACCCGCCATCGTGCCCGTATCAGCAGAACCTGGCACTTTTGCACCGTTTGCCCCAAGGACAAAAACCTCACCTGACGCCTCCGTCGCCAATTTCCTTTTCGCAAAGGTAGCGGCCACGACCTCTGAAATCCTCGCTCCCAGACCTACACCTGTGAGCGAAAGGGCCGCCTCATCCAACGCCGTGACCGGTTCAGCCGATTTCCTGGCGAGTACCAACAGCCTCGACATCGCGTCTTTTGAAGCCAAGTCGTTGGTCGAGACGTTAATGATTTCCGTCGCATGAGCATCTGCCTGCTCCCGACCGTACTGAGCCCATTTGTCAGCCAAGGGCAATTCGCCATAAAGGCCTTTGCCCAGACCATTAAACAGGCTTGTGTCTACAAACTGCTCTTTGGTCGAATTGAACGCATACACCGCAGAGCCATTGGCAATAATTGGGGTACCGTCTTTCCACGTTAATGGAATTTTCTGATCAGCCAATTCTTGAATCGCGCCTCTGGCAATCACCAAATCACGATCCAACCAATCCCGCGTCGGGTCGTTGCCCCAGTTCTTTTCCAGTGCGTCTAAACGGGCGTTTTCGACGGCATCAACCTTTGATCCTGCTGCCATACGCAGCAAGTCTTCCCACGAGGCATCCGATTTCGGCTTGAGCCTGGTTTTCTCTAACTCTTCAGCTTTCTTCTTGAGTAGCGGCACCTCTTGGGTCAGGTGAAGCTGTCGATTGAATACTTCGACGCCGTAACCGGTCCCGCTACCGACAGCAGCGCCGCCGGTGCCATTCCCGGCGCCTGCTCCAGCGCCGATACCGGTCGCAACCAACGCTGCTATGTTGTCCTGACTGGCCTCAGATAATTTGCTGTTCTCAAGCGCCTTTGCAATCGAGGGCATCAACGCAGCAGAAGCACCGGCCCCCAACGCGCCACTCTGTACGTTGCCGCTGGACAACCCAATGGCCGCCCCTGCCAACGCGTGCAACATGACACGTGCTGCTCCACCTTCAGCCCATGCGGCTCGAGTGGCCGCGTCCGATTTCGGGTTGAGGGATTGCGCCTCGGCGTAATCACCCACGCGCTTGAAGATCTCGCTGGAAGCCGTATTGGCAACGATACCGACTGTCGTACCAACGGGCGCGCCACCAAGGCCCGCGGCGATCAGTCCCGTCGCGATATCGGCCATCATTTTCTTGTCGCCGCCGAACTGCCAACGCTTGGCTTCCGAATAAGCCAGATCAGCGGCACGGGCGGTATCAGCAGCACCAGGCGCGCCTGCGTCTGCTTGTTCCTTCGCCGCCTGCCCAAGCTTCTTGGCCTCATCGGCCTTCGCCCTGCCTACCGCACTAATCACCCCACTGGCCAACTGCGCCGAGCTTTGGATCAGGTCAATACGCTCTTGCATGGCCTTTTCATCAGGCCGGTCGAGTTTCTGATTGGCATTGGCGGTATCGCGATTTAGCCCCACCAGGTCATTGGCGCTTTCAGCACTGCGAACCACAATCGTGCCTTCGCTGACCGCGCTACGGGTGTAGCTATGGTCTTTTTCCTTGAGCGCTATCGGGATGCTACCGCCCATCGAGGCACCGCTGGTGCTGCTGGACGACACCGAAATACCGGCAGACTGACTTTTGATTTCGCTGACATTCTTGATGTCGCTGACGATCAGGCGGTCAGTGCTGAGCCGGTTCTTATCAGCCGACGCTTCACTGGCAATCACCGCACCTTGCAGGGTGGTGTTCTTGCCGACATTGATGTCGTAGCCGCCCGTGCCCGCATACAAACCGCTCTGGTCGGTCACGCCCTTGTAGTCGCTGTTCATATTGGCGGCGGCAAGGTTCGCCGAGCCCGCTACGGTAGAGCCGTAGCAGAACGGAGGGACGCAGATACTGGCGCCGAAGCCTGCGCTGCTTTGTTTGCTGCGCGACGACTCGGTGTCCTGTAGGGAGATGATATTAAGGTTGCCGCCAATATCTGCCTTGATACGGTCCGCACGAACCTGGGCGCCTTTGAGGGTGGTATCGCCACCGCTTTGTAACAACAGGCTGCCCGTATCGAGGGTGCTATTGACCTGAGTGACGGAGTTACCGTTGCCATTGTTCTTGGCACCCTGCGCTCCGAGGTCGAGGGTGAAGCCGTTTTGCTCGCCAATATTGAAGCTGGCGCCAATAGCGGTTTTATTTTTCGACCCTTCGTTTTTGCGGTCGGTGGTGTTTTGTGCGCTTTGCATCAACACATCGTTTTTGGCTAACAACAAGGTGTTGGCGGCTTTCAAGCTGCTGCCAGTGATCTGGATATCACCCTGAGTACCCGCCGCTGCGCCCGTGGCAACGATCGACAAGTCTTGCCCTGCGTTGAGCGTGCTCTGCTTGGCGGTGACGCTGTTGAATTCGCTGCTGTTTTTGCTGCGGTTATTGGCCAGTTCGGTGCCGATCTTGATCAGCGAACCGTTGCCGGGCGTGCCGCCGGTTTTGTTTTTGAAGCCGGAGCTTTGCGCATTGGCGTCCGAAGCCTGGCCGTTCAGGTTGTAGGCGGCGAGGGCTGCCTGGGCGATTTTGACTGCCTTGAGGCGTGGGTCATCAGCACTACGGGCCGCTTTGACGGCATCGCGCATGCTGGTGGCGGTGTCCACCACCGAGCCCGCGATCACGCGCCCAACGGCCAAGCTCTTGGAGCTGTCCTTACTGGTCTGACTGGCAGTCTCCACACCCGAGGTGACGGTGACATTGGCACCACTCAACTCCATGTTCATGGTGCTCACCAGATCACTGGCCACCACCTTCAACTCACGCCCTGCCGTCAACGACACATTGCCCGCACTCGAACCAATAGTGCTGCCGGTCAAGGTCATTTCATTGGCGGTGCCGTTGTGCTTGGAGCTGTTGATGTACAGCTTCTGGTTGCCGGTCATGTCATCCAGACCAAGCTTGTTGCCGGTCAACACGCCGGTGAGGTCGCGATTTTTTTCCTTGTGCATGTCGGTGCGGGCGAAGGTGTTTTGCGCCGCGTCGACGGTCAGGTCGCGGCCGGCCTGGACGGCGAGGTCGCCGGTGCTGACCAGGTTGGAACCGGTGACCGTGGCGTCGCGCTTGGCGGCGACGGTGACGGTTTCGCCGGAGACCATGCTGCCCAGGGCGGTGGTGCGTTTTTCGTCGACTTTGTCCTGGACTTTGCTCGACTTCAGGCCGCCCCAGCTGCTTTTGCTTTCCTTGCGTTCGTGGCGGGCGCTGTCGGCGTTGCTGACGGCGAGGATGTTCACGTCCTGGCCGGCCACCAGTTGGGTGGCACCTTTTTCAGCAGTGACGGCACTGCCGGCCAGCAGCAGGTCTGCACCCGCGACGACGGTGCTGTTTTTGCCAGCGCTGACCAGGCTGCCGACGTTGTTCACGGCATCGGTTTCATCCAGGCGGAATTTCTTGCCCTGGGAGGTTTTCTTGGTCTTGCTGTAGAAGCTGTAGTCCTGGTCTTGCGCGGCTTTGAGCTCAAGGTTCTTACCGGACACCAGGTACGCCTCGTTGCCGGCATTCACCTGGCTGGCGACCAGTTGCAGGTTCTGCCCGGCGCTCAGGGTGGCGTCGCCGCCGGCCTTGATCACGCTGGACACTTGCTGCACGTGGTCTTCGATGCTCTTGACCTTTTTTGTGTTGCCTGTGGAGTGCTGCTCGTTGGCCGCCGCAACGGCGTTGAAGTCGCGGGTGGCAATCAGGTTGACGTCGCGCTTGGCCTCGACCTGGCTGGCCACGGCGCTGATATCACGTCCGCCAATCACATGCAGGTCGCGGCCAGCGTCGACCACGGAGCCTTGCTGGGCGATGGTGGTGAAGCTGGAACGGTTGCCGATGGCGCCGCTGTCGAGGCTTTTTGAAGCGGTGATGTTGACGTCGCCCACGGCCTTGACCGTTGTGTCGGCACCACTCTTGAGCACGCCGCCGACGCTGTTGAAATTGCCCCCGGCTTGCAGGGTCAAATCGTTGGCCGATTCGATGCGCGCGGCGCTGTCGACGAAGTCGCTGCGTTCGGTGCGGTAGCTGCTGGCGCTTGCGTGGGTGGTGACGCTGCGTTCGTTGAGCAGGTCGGCGCCGGCGGCGAGGTTGACGTTGCCCGCGCTGATCACACCGCCTGCACGGTTGGTCAGGTTGTTGCCGCTGAGCAGGTCGAGGCGGCCACCGGCTTCCATCAACCCACTGTTGGTGAGGTTGCCGCCAGCGTTCGCCAACAGGCTACCGGTGGCACGCAAGGTGCCGGCGTTGTTGAGGTTACGGCCGGTGATCAGGTTGACGTCAGTGCCGGAAATCAATGCGCCGTTGGGCGCCAGGCGGTTGCCGGCCTGGGCCAGGTACAGCACCGGCACCAGCACTTGTTGGCCGGCGACAGTGGCGTTTTCCAGCCACACGATGTCGTGGGTCAGGGCGGCGACTTGTTCGGCGGTGAGGCTTACGCCTACGGACAAATTCAGCGCGCTTTTGCTGCTGATGGCGTTGTCCATCAGGTGCTTGAACAGGTCGGCATCGCTGGTCTGGCCATCGATGAAACGCTGGCCGGTGCGAGCGAGCACGGCTTGCTGGATCAGGCGCTGTTCGTAGAAGCCATCGCCGAGGCGTTTTTGCGCGGTGTCGGGGTCGTAGCCGAGCTTGCTCAGCATGTAGTCCGAGCTCATGAACTGGCGCATGTCGGTGAGCAGCGGGTTGGTTTCGATCAGGTACTTATGCGGGTTGGCCGCGAACTGGCTGGTGGGCAGGCCTTTGGCGCCATCGCTGTCGCTGAGGTGAAACAGGCCGTTCTCGCCAGCGGGCAGGTCGAAGCCGGGCAGGCCCAGTGGGTTGACCTGTTGCTGGGCAACATCCGGCGGCAGTTGCGGGTTGAGGCTGACCAGGGTCGAGTAGCCCGGCGCATGGGTGTTGGCACCGCTGCCGACGTAGGTGTAGCCACCGCGCACGACGCTGTTGTCGATGCCGGCCTGAGCCTTCACATCCACGCTGCCGCCGGCTTGGATCACGGCGGCGTAACTTTGGTCTGGCGCGCTTAACTGGGTGGTCTTGCGCAGGGCGATCTGCTCGCTCTCCATCTTACCGATGAACGAGGCCAGGCCCGCTTCGACGCCGCCCATGTCCTGGCCCGCCGAATAGCGCTGGGTGAAGGCCGCAGCCTCGCGGTACCAGCCCCCCGGCTTACGCTCGCGCTCGGAAGTGAAGACGCGATCGTACTGAGTGTCGTGGGTTACCAAACCAATGTTGGTCAGTTGGTCGACGCGCACGGTCATACCGCCACCGGCGGCAATGCTACTGCTGCTGTTGAGCAGCTCGCCGCCGGTGAGCAGCATGTTGCCGCCCGAGGTGATGCTGGACGCTGCCGTGGCCTGGGTGACGATGAAGTGATCACGCTGGGTAATCAGGAACGGGCGGTTCTGCTTGGGGCCGTCGCAGTCGCCACCGGTCACGCCAAAGATGCAGGCGGTGGGCGTGATGGAGGCGCTGTAGATGCCGGACTCGGTGTTGAGCACAGTGCGGATGTTCTGGATCGTGCTGGCGGCCAGGATCAGGTTGCGCTCGCTTTCGAGGGTGCCCGAGCTGTTGATGATGCTGGTGGCCAGGCCACCATGGCCGTCGCGGTCGACGCGCAGGTTGCCCATGGCGTAGATCGTGGCGCCGAGGTTTTTCAGGCGGTCGACCTTGAGGTTCAGGTCGCCGCCGCTGAAGATCAAACCGTGGTCGTTGAGCAGGTTGCCCACCGAAAGATCCAGGCTGCCCTGGCTGGCGACGCTGCCGCCCACGGTCCAGTCCTGGCCGCTGCCAACCAGGGCGCGGGTGCCGAGCAGCTTGCCGGTGGCGGTCTGGTTCAGGGTCCCGACATTGACGGTCAGGCGCCCGGCCTGGATCGCGGTGCTATTGGTCCAGTTGGCTTTATCGAGGGTCAGGTCGCCGTTGGTCACCAGGCTGCCGCCGACTTCGTCGAGGCTGATGCCACTGAGGTCAAGCACGCCGGCGCCCACGTGCAACACCTTGCCGCCGGTGTTCTGGAAGCGGGTGGCGGCGAGGCTCAATTGATCGTTGGCGGTCTCCAGGCTACCACTGTTGTTGAGCAGGCCGCCGATGGCGTAGCGGGTTTTGCCGCTGGTGCCCAAGGCGCGCATTTGCCCGCTGTTGTTCAGGCTGGCGGTCTCGACATCGAGGGCCGTGGCGCTTTCGATCAGGCCACGGTTGGTCAGTGCGCCATTGAGGCCAACGTCGATGCGGTTGCCGGCGATCTCGCCGCCGTTATCCACATTCATACCGGTCAGGTGCACACGATCCCGGGCGAACAGCGCACCGCTGCCGTTGTTGAAATCCGTGGCGTCGATCTGCGCATCACCGGCTTTGGCGGCAATGCGGCCACCGTTGTTGTCGAGGGTGCCGGCGGTGATGGTCACGCCAGCGTTTTCACTGTGGATCAGGCCATTGCCGCTGTTCTGCAACAGGCCGCTGGTGGTCAGGACCAGGCCATCGTTGGCGGCCAGGGTGCCGTTGTTCTGGTTGTCGACGCTGTTGGCGAACACGGTCAGCAAACCCTGGCTGGCGAGCTTGCCACCCTGGTTATCGATGTGCGCGGCGCGCTGGATCAGCAACGGCCCGGCGCTGGCCAGCTTGCCGCTGCGGTTGATCAGGTCGCCGATCAGATCCAGGGTGATCGCCCCGCCGCCGGTCAGGCTACCGGCGCTGTTATCCAGGCTATTGCCGTTGAGGGTGAACGCGCCGCTGCTGTCGATGATGCCGCCCTGGCTATTGTCCAGCAGGCCGCTGACGGTGAGGGTCTGTGCGCCGTCGCTGAGCAGGCGACCTTTGTTGCGGTTGTCGACACTGGCGGCGGTGATGTTCAGCGCCTGCTTGGCGCTCAAGGTCGCGCCCTGGTTATCCAGACTTTGCGCAGTAGCGGTGAGGCTGCGATTGGCGATCACGGTGCCGGTGTTGGTGATGCGCTGGCTGTCGAGGCTGACATCGCCACCGGCATTACGCGTGTTGTCGGCGTTGACCCCGGCTTCGATGATGCCGCTATTGGTCAATTGGCCGTTGCTGGCCAGGGTGATGCTGTCGCGCGCGGCGAGGGTCTTGCTGTTTTTCAGGGTGCCCTTGGTCTGTGCCTTGAGGGTGGTGCCGGCGTAGACCGCGCCCTTGGTCTCCAGGCTGGCGGCCTTGATGTCCACCGCACCGCTGGCGGCCGCCTGGGCCATGCTCAGGTGGCCGTTGGCATCGAGTTGAATGTCGCCGCCACTGGCGGCCAGCGTACCGTCGAGCTTCACGCCCACACCGGCTTCGGTGCCCACCAGCTTGATCGCGCCGGCGTACATGCCGCCCAAGGCCGACGAGTCAATCGCCAGCTCCGGCTTGGCACTGCCGTCATCGGCACGGGCGGTGGTTTTCAGGCTTTGGGCATCGACGTCATTGCGCCCGGCGATCACCGTGAGTTGTTTTGCGTTGATCTGCGCATTGATCTTGGCCGAACGGGTGATGATCTCGAAACGGTCGACGTTGCTCGCGTTCAGGCCTTTGCCGTCGATGGTCACGGCGCCGCCGTCGACCTGATAGCTTTTCAGTTGCCCCGCCTGATCGATCACCGGTTTACCGGTGGTCAGGGTGACGTTGGGGGTGTTGATGAAGCCGCAACCGTTGCAGCTGATGCCGTAAGGGTTGGCGACGATCACCTTGGCCGACTGGCCCGCCACTTCGGTGTAGCCGCGCAATTGGCTGGGGCTGCCGCCTTTGACTTCGTTGAGGATGACATTCGCCGCGCCGCCCTTGAGGTTCGGGTTGCCGACAATGATCCCGCCCAGTTGCGTGCTTTGCACAATGCCGTTGGCGTTGTTGAGGATCACGCCGTTGGGGCCGACGTTGTAGTCCTTGAACTGGTTGTGGGACAGGCCGCTGCCATTAGGGGTGGCGATGTTCACCACCGGCACGCCGTTGCCCGCCTGGCCAACCGTGGTACCGGGGCCACTGACCACGATGCCTTCGGCGCTCGCCAGCAATGGCTGCCAGAACAGCGCGTTGGCCAGGATCAAGGCCAGGCCGCGTTGGCTCAGGGTTTTCAGGGCAGTAACAGGGCGAACGTCCATATTCAAAATCTCAAAGCAGCGGGCGTTGAATTACAGGTAGAAATCCAGGCGGAAATAGATCGGCGCTTCGCGCTCGGTCATCACGCCAGGTCGCTCCAGGGAGTGGGCAAAGGTCACGCTGGTGCTGACGTTTTTGCCGCGGGCGAACAGCTCGAGGGAGTTACTCGACACCCTGCCGTGCTGCTCATCGTTGTAGCGATCGTGGCGAATCACGCCCTGGTCATAGCCGACGCTGGCACCGTATTCGGCAAAGGCCGGGCGCATCCAGTCGAGGGTCACCGGGCGGGCCCAGCGCACTTCGTTGCGCCAGTAGCCACCGCTGTCGCCGGTCAGTTGCTGGTCCTTGAACCCACGCACCGAGTACGAGCCGCCGAGGCTCATGCGTTGCGCCGGGTACAACACGTCTTCACTGCGCTGCCCGGTGGCCAGGCTGGAAAAACTCAACGATTCGCCCCACAGCGTGAAAGGTTGCAGGTAGCTCAACGTGGCGGTGTATTTACGGTAGCGCGGGGTTGGGGTGAGGTTGCCGCGGATACGTTCCTGGTCATCCTTCTGGGCGTCAAAGGCACCGGTGCCGTTCTGCATGCCGACATCCAGGTTGACGAAGGCGCTGCCGATACGGCGTCCATGGTTGATGCCCACCTGGAACTCGCTGAGGCGGTTGCTGCTGACGTCCAGGCGCTCGTCGTTGAAGTAGTTGTTGGTGCGTAGATGGGTCAGGCCGACATTGACCGAGGTCTTGCTCACGTCATCGCGATGCACCACGCGCTCGGCACGCAACTGGTGGTTCTGGCTGTCGCCTGTCTGCTTGTACTTGTAGCCGTCAAGGTCGCCCGGCGTGCGGTAGTCGCTCTCGCTGTAGGTGTAACTGAAGTTCCACCAGCCCCACGGCACGTTGTAATACAGCATGCTGTTTTTCGAGGTTTTCTGGTGGTCGCTGACGGCGTCGTGACCACCGCGCAGGATCAGTTGATCGGCCAGGCCCAGGGGGCTGTCCCATTCCAGGCCTGCGCCCCATTGCTGTTCGCCGGTGCTTTTCTGCCCGTCGTTGTTACGCGACAGGCTGGCGCGCCAGGGCTTTTGCGGGGTGTTCTTGACCAGCACTTCACTGCCGCCGATCTGGCTGCCGGGGGTCAATTCCATCTGCGCCTGCCTGGACGGCAAGCGGCTGAGCTGGTCGACCAGTTGCTCGACCTCCCGCAGGTTCAGCGCCTCGCCGACCTTGCCAGGAAACGCCATGGCCAGTTCGCGGTCGGTGACGGTGCTACCCTGCGCGCCTTTCAAGCCTTCGAGTTTGCCTTCCACCACCAGCACCTGCAGGTGGCCACTGGAAAGGTCCTGTTGCGGCAGGTAGGCACGGCTGGTGACGCGGCCCTTGGCGATGTAGTAGTCGGTGATCACCTTGAGCAGCTCATTGAGCTGCGCCACGCCCAGGCATTGGCCGATGTAGGGTTTGAGCAGACGCGTGCGGTCGGCGCCGGACAGGCTGTCGGCGCCCTTGAGTTCGATATCTTTGATCGGGAAGCAGCGGGTGTCGACCGGCGTGGCCGGGGCCTGGGGCTTTGCTTCTTTGCCAGGCAGGTCCTGGAGTTCTTCCAGGCGCCGACGCTGCTCTTCCAGAAGACGGTTCTGGCGGTCGCGGATCAGGTCCTGGTCCCCTGGCGTAGGGGCGGCCATGGCACTGTTCAGGCTCAAATAAGCGAGCAGGAAAGTGCACAGAAAGTACCGAGTCCGTGGCAATAATAAAGACATGTTCGATCCGTCGAAAATCAAGGGCCGGCAAACTAACATCGAACTTTCACCAACTCAAAAGACCGAGCTAGTTTCACATTCGTACTAGTTATTCACGCAAGCATTTGATTAATAACAACTAAAAATAATCAATCAGATGAGCGGGCTGTCATCGGAAGTATTATTCCGACCAGCGGCAGCACTATTGATCACGATTCATCGGAGAACTTAGAAATTGCCATTAATTGGCCATCAAGTTCCTGCCGAGATAGGTTAGTACCGGGAAAAGCAGAAAAGTTCGCGGGTGTTTTGTGAATTGGATCCCATATGTCGGGATTAACCGAAGTCGTTCCCACGTTGCAATGGGAACGACCTTGCAGCGCACTGGCTCAGCTGGCGTCTTTGTTCTGGTCCTTGCCGGGCACCAGGGTCAGCCCCGGCTTTTCTACATCGCGGGAGACATGGGACTTCACACCCGCCACACCGCCCTCGTCGTCATTCTGGATGACCAACACCCCGGGTCGGCGCAACTGCTCCAGGTCCCCTTCACCGAGGCTGAAGCTCTCGCTCAGGCGCTTATCGCTGAGGGCGTTGCCCTCGGCACGGCGCTGGGCAAACTTGCGCCCCTTGCGTTGCTGGTAGCGCGCCCAAGTGACCAGGATCACGGCATTGAACAATGCAATCCACAGGTACACCTGCAGGGTATTGAGCGCAGCAAAAATCGGTGCCTCGATGCGCGGCCCACCGTGGGTTTCCAGCATCGAAGTGATCCCCCGCGCCAGCAGCCAGATCAACCCGGCCCAGGCCATCAGGGTCAACAGCACATCAATGATCCACATCACCAAACGTTGGCGGGTTCTGACCAGTTTCATGATCACGCCTCCTCTTCAATGGGTTTGATGCCGCGATCGGGGCTGACCCAGCGCGCACGCTTGCGATGCTGGTTGAACAGCACCTTGGGGAAACTGACCAGGGTGGTAAACAGGCTCACCAGCCAGAACACCATCGGGTACCACACCGTCCAGAACAGGGTTTTCCACAGGTCTTTTTCGTAGCGGCGGTCGATCATGATGCTCACCGCGAACTGCACCAGGCACACCATCGCCAATACCAGCCCGGTAAACGCCGGCGGTACCAGCGAGTCCACGGTAATGGCCGGTGGCAGCACCATGAATTTGCCGAGTACGTAGAAGATCACCGACAGCAGGAAGGTAAACGCCCAACCGGTGGAGAGGCAGTACTCAAACAACAGCGGCCACAGGTAGCGATGGCGCCATTGCCAGATGCCACGGATGTTCTTGAACAGCACTTCGGCACCGCCCTGGGCCCAACGCAGGCGCTGCTTCCACAGGCCGCCGACGGTTTCCGGCATCAGGATCCAGCACAGGGCGCGAGGCTCGTAGAAGATGCTCCAGTGATCGAGCTGCAGCTTCCAACTGACATCGATGTCCTCGGTGATCATGTCGGTGCTCCAGTAGTCGATGCGGTCCAGCGCCTTTTTACGGAACGCTACCACCACACCCGACACCGTGAAGATCCGGCCGAACACCCGTTGCGTACGCTTGATCAAGCCGATGATCGAAGAGAACTCGCCGACTTGCACTCGACCGATCAGCGTCGAACGCGTGCGGATGCGTGGGTTGCCGGTGACCGCACCCAGGCGCGGGTTGTCGAGCATCGGCGCGACCATGTAGGCGGCAGCGTTTTTGTCGAGCAACGCGTCGCCATCGATGCACACCAGGTATTCACTGCGCGCCGCCACGGCGCCCATGCGCAGGGCCACGGCCTTGCCCTGGTTCTGCGCCAGGTGCAGCACCCTTAGGCGTGGATGCTCCAATGCCAGGGCGTCGAGCACTGCGGCGGTGTTGTCCTTGGAGCCGTCATTGACCGCGATCACTTCAATGTTCGGGTACAACTGGCCCAACGCCGCATGGATGGTGTCGGCCGCGTTATCGCCCTCGTTGTAGCAAGGGATGATGATCGAGATCAGCGGGTTGCCAGCCAGGGTTGGTGCCGGAGTGTCTTCTTTCCATGGCCAATGGCGCTCCCAGTGCAGCCAGAAGTACAGGCCGCCCGCGATCCACAACGCCGACATGAACAGCGGGTAGAAGAACACAAAGTCCATCAGGAACTGCCCGGTGACCAGGAAGATCAGGCCCAGGGGCACACCCAATACCAATGCCAGCACGAATAAAGCCAGGATTCTATCGAACATGGTCAAGGGTTCCATTGGTTGGAAAGGGCCGGACGCACAGTCTTCAGGTCCGGGGAGTTTTCCAGGAAGTTGTCCGGGTAGTAGCCAAAACTCGTGACACCCTGGCGCTTGAGCACACCCATCCACTCAGCCATCTGTTGACTGTCGATATCCGGTGCGGCCTTGGTGCGCCAGTCTTTGGCTTGCAGTTCGAATACGGTGCGCTCCAGCGCGCCAGGGCGTGCCTTGACCGTCGCCACCAGCTTTTCCAG
Organism: Pseudomonas sp. DR208; assembly: GCF_019823005.1. NCBI lineage: Bacteria > Pseudomonadati > Pseudomonadota > Gammaproteobacteria > Pseudomonadales > Pseudomonadaceae > Pseudomonas > Pseudomonas sp. DR208. Next base: position 370,938 of record NZ_CP081944.1, on the reverse strand, counting down.
CCAGGCGTTGGAGGTTTTGTATTCCTGGCCTTCCATCAGCGGCATGGCCATGGGCGCGGTCCAGTCGTAGGTCTGGAGGAAGTCATCGAGGTTCTGTGCGAACCAGGCTTCGCTGCCTGGGTTGAGCATCGGCTCGGCGAAGATATTGCGCGCCGTCAGCAACTGCGGCCCTCCGATGGCGCGGACCTTGGCGGTCAGCTCCTTGGTGAAGTCGATCAGGTAGCGGCTCTTGAAGCGCGTCCAGCGTTGCATCACCGCAGGGTCGGCACGCAAGGCCTGAATCGTGCCCGGCAAGCCGGCGGCGACATAGGCCTTGAGCGCGGCAGGGCTGGCATCTTCGAAATCGTTGAACACCGCATCGTCGTGGTACAGCACGCCGTCGATGGCATTGTTGCGTGCCAGGTCTTCGTAGATTTCACCAATGATCTTGCGCACCTGCGGATCAAACGGCGACAGACGCTTGTATTGGTCCGGGTCGAGGCCGACCTGGCCGGTTTTCGGGTCCCAGCGCGTCACCCGTGGCAGCTTGGGGTCGAGGGCAAAGCTGAGCACCGGCATCCACGCGTACACAGCAGCATGAGCCCGGGTGTGCAACTGCCAGGAGACACGGTTGAACAGGTCGGCACGTACCGGCAGATGACGGTTGGGGAAGTACAGTTCATGCACCAGGCCGTCGCCCTTGGGATCGGCGAAGGCTTGCAGGAACACGGTGCCCGCGCCCATGTCCACCACCCGCTGTACAAGCTGGTCGAGGTTGCGTGCCTGTTGGGCCGGGTCCGGGTCGTAGACGTTATCCAGGTCCACGTGCAACACGCGCAGCGGTGCCTTGGCTTGCGCCGCGACAATGCTGTTGGCGAAGTGCTCGCCATCCGGGTCGGACGCCACCAGGAAGCGCGGGCTGTTCATCAAGTCGGCAGAGCTGTCGAGACCATCTTCCAGGGTCAGGGCCATCTGGTAGCCCTGCTCGCCAATGATCGCCAGCGAGGTGCCCTTGGCAGCACCGTAAGGCCATACCCAGACGCGCGGTTTCTTGCCGGTGACGTTCTGGATCTTGTTGGAGATGGCTACGACGTCGGCACGCATGCGCGCATCGAACTGCGCCTGGCTTTCATAGCGGCCCGTCGCCGGATCAAAGCGCAGCGAGGTTGCCGCCGGCTCCAGGTTGCCCTGGGGGTTGGCCAGGATGCCTTTATGGTTGTTGTCGGTATGCGCGGCAATTTCCACCAGGCCCGACTGCGACACTTCGCGAATCTGCTGCCAGGTCAGGAACTCCCCACGCGGCCGTGGCTGGCCGGCGAAGTCCACCGGCTGGTTCATCGGCGTATCGATCCAGTAGCCCACTGGCGCCAGCAGCGCCGGCCAGCGATAGGCGCGCAGCACCGGCATCACCCGGGTGTAGAAACTGGAGTAGCCGTCATCGAAGCTGAGCATGATGGCTTTGGGCGGCAACGCCGGCCCACCGTTGCGCGCCGCCAGGATCTGGTCGACGCTGACCGCCTGGTAGCCGTTCTCGCGCAGCCAGGCCAACTGCTCGATCAAACGTTCGGTGCGCACCGCCACCACTGCCTGATCGGGGTCGCGATCCTCGACATCGTGGTAGGCAATGCCCAGGAAATGGTTTTTCGGCCACGGCGCTTCGTTGGCCGGTGTCGGCCGCTCGGCGGGTGGGGTGAAAGGTGCGGGTTGCTGGGCGCAGGCACTGGCCAGCATTACACCCAGGATCAACAGGCAACGGCTGAAGACGGTCATGGTCAGGCTCTTCTAGAAACGGTAAGTGAGGTCGACGAGCAGACGCAGATCGCGTTCGCGATCACCGTCGTATGGTCGGCTGACCAGGCTCAGGTTGGCGCCGGCTTCCAGTACATCGTTCCAGCGAAAGCGTTGGCCGTAGCCCACCAGACCGATGCCACCGGTGGAATAGTCCCGCTGGCTGTAGGTACCCGCACCGACCTGGAACTGCTGACTCCACTGGGTCTCGTAGCGGTGATAGAGCACGTGGTTGATGTTGAGGACGGGCAACACGGTGAAGTCCGACTTCGGGTTGAAGTAGATCGTGTCTTCCTTGCTGTTGCGGCTGGCGCCGACTTCCAGGCCCAGGTCCACCTGCACTTTCGGCGAGCTGTAGAGGCCTTCGCGGCCACTGAGCAAGGCTTCGAAGCGGTCGTTGCCGTCGCTGAAATGGGAAGGGCTGAGGGTCAGTTTCCATTCACGGCTTTCGTTGGCGCGCCAGCGGATGAAACCGCTGCCGCCGTTGGCCGTGATCCCGTCATTCAATGCGCGCAGTGGCGTGGTGGATAGCAGGTAACCCAGGCTGCCGCCGTATTGCCAGTTGTCGTTGATGTCGCGGGCGATCGACACGGCGGCGCCTTGTTTTGAGCCATCGCCGTAGGAATGGTTGGAGACCTCGGCCTCAATGGTCATGTCGCGTGTGCGCCGCTCTACGCCAACCACCTGCCAACGATGCTGCCCGGTGCCCTCTTCGAACGTGGCGCGGGCATAGCCGGCACCGGCGAACAGGCGCCAGTCTTCGTCGATGGGTGGCGTGTAGAGGCGGCTTTCAATGCCCCAGTCACGGCTGCCCGAGACGGCACCGGCATCGCCGTTGTTACCGCCGCCGAAGCTTTTCCCGGTGTAGGCCTCGACCCGCAGCTCGGCCATGTCATGCACTTCGCGCAGGCGTTGCAGGCGCTGCACCTGGCGGTTGTCCGGGTTGCGGGCGACCACGTCGTCGGTGAGGATGTCGAGTTGACGCCATTCCTGCAGGTCCAGCGCGGTGAAGCCCTGGGACATTTCCAGGCCGATGTCGCGCGGGCTCTGCGCTTCGGTTTCCTTCAGCGAGCTTTCAGCGCGTCTAGGCCAATCGCGGGCGCGGTACATTTCCGCTTGCGCCAGACGCAGGCCGATGCTGCCAGGGGCCTTGCCCACCAACTCCTCCAGGGCCTTTTCGCTGGACGGCAGGTCGGCGCCATAGGTGCCGGCCTGTGCGGACAATTGTTGGGCGTCCATCCACTCATCGTTCGGGTTGCCGATCGGCAGTCCCTTGAGCTCAACCCGGGGTTTCTGGGTGTCGGCCAAGTGCTTGGCGACCGCACGCGCTTCATCCACCTGGTCGTTTTCGAGCAAGGCGTAGAACAGCGCGGTGGTGTCTTCTACACGGTCGCCCACGTCCGCATCGGGAGCATCCAGCGCCTCGCGGTACAACGGCGCGGCCTTTTCCGGCAGACGCTGATCGAGGTAGGACGCGGCCACCCAACGCTTGGCATAGGTGGGCAAGCGCACACCTTCGGCCTGGAGGGTCTCGTATTCGCGGATCACCTCTGCGGTACGTGCCCGTGCCTTGAGCGCGCCCAGGCGGTCGATGCGCCAGATCACCACGTCGTCATGGGCGGTGGCGTCAGGGGTCCAGCGGGCAAGGAGCCTGTCGTAGTCCTGCAGCGCACGGTCGGCGATGACATAGCGTTCTTTCTCGGTACGCGTTGCGAACTCGGCGATGCGCACACGCTCGGCGGCCAGGTCACCTTCGAGGCGACGCTGGGTCACGGGGTCGACAAGCCCCGGACGCTGGGCCGAGAGACGCAACGCCGGCTGCGGCAGACGGGCCTTTTGCAGGGCAACCACGTATTCGCGGGCGACCTCAGGCTTGTCGCCGGCGCGGATAAAGGCCTGGTCGAATTCAAACAGCGCGTCGTAGTGCAAGCCTGCACGGGTCAGCGCGTAGCCCAGCGCCATCCGGCGGTTGGGATCGTCGGGCTTGGCAGCCACCAGTGCGCGTGTGCGTTGCACCGCTGCGTTGGCTTTGCCACCGTCAGCCTCGGTGAGGGCCAGGCCCAATTGCAGGTCAATGTTATTCGGCTCACGCAGCAGCGCCTTGCGATAGACCGCTTCGGCCTGCGCCCACTGCTTCTGGTTACGATACGTGCGCGCAACCGTGGCCAGCGCCTGGGCGGTCAGGTTGCGATTCTGCCCCTGGGCCTCGTAAACCTTCAGCACCTCGGCATCCTGGCCGGCCCAACCGGCGATCACCAGGTGGTCGCTGATCTGGCCTGGCGTCTGGCGCTCGGCTGGCAATTGGCGCAATTGAGTCAGGGCGGGGGTGAAGTTGCCGTTGCGCGCCTGGATGATCAGGGCGTCATAGGCCGGGTCGGCCAAGGCGAAAGTGGGCATCAGCAACTGGCTGCACAAGGTTACCCCGATGAGCAGCCGCAACCGGCCTGAGGCACTGAGTGGGAGTGTTCGCAGCATATCGTGAGCTTCCTTACACACGGAAAGCTGTAACGATAGGTGGTCCTGAGCGGTTTGCATCAGGGTGTCGGCGTCTCGTGACCCGACCTAGCTTTCCTGTAGGAACTATCCCCGACGCGTGGATGGAAAAGGACAAGTCATAACAATTGTTCAGAATTGCACTGCAAATCTGAAATACGAATGGGGGAGCAGGGTTAGCTGCGATAGAGGGTTGCCAGTCGACATAGGTGTCGACGGTTTGACCTTTATCGCAGCTAACCCCGCTCCCCCATTTTTTATTTCAGGGTGATGACGAAATTTTTACTGCGCGCCGCCAACCGCACCGACTTTGGACATCACGAAGCTGATGAATTGCTCGACGGTCATTTTCTGGCCGTTGAAAGTCACTTCATTGTTGGCGTAGTGCAGCTTGGACACCACATCGCTGCCCACCAGGGTTGCCAGTTGCGTACCCACGGCCATGCCGCTGACCATTTCGCTGGCCATCTGGGATTGCTGCTCGATGGCTTTAGGATCGGTCACACCGCCGACCTGCGCTTGCAGGGCCGCCACGTCGGCGATCATCGGCTTGGACAGGGTCAGGTTGGCGTCCAGCAGCGAGACCATCTGCTTGCCCAGTTCAACCGGCGGCAGCTCCATGGAGGTCGGTTTGGCAAAGTCCAGCACCAGGTTGAATTTGCTCTCGCCGTGGGTGGTTTTCAGCGACAGGTTTTCCAGCGCCAGGTGCGGCTTGGCAGCCAGCAACTGGTTGACGTTGGCTTCGGCCAGGGCCTGCTCGGCTTCGGTCAGTTGCAGCTCCGGCACCGGTTGTCCGGCAGCGGCAGCGGCCTGCACCGGCTGCATCTTGTCCTGGTACAGCTTGGTCAGCACCAGGCCCGAAGGCACATCGATGTTCTTCAGGCTCAGGGCCATGGCGGCAGAGCCGACCGGTTTGCCCTGGTAGCCGATCTCGTCGATCTTGTAATCGACGCGGCCGGCCATGTTGTTGTCTTTGACTTCGCTGGAGTCTTTCTGCTCGAAGCCCTTGAGGGTCAGCACGGCTTTCTGCGGGCCGAAGGTGACTTTGGTGTCGCTCAGCTCGATGGTGTTCTGGCCGGTATAGAAGCCGAAGGTGGATTTCTCCAGGTTGCTGGCCACAGTCAGGCCGGCGAACTCAGCGTCGAATGGCGCGCCATTGGCGTCGACAACGGCCAGTTTGAGGCTGTTCACGTAGCCATCCACCTTGACCTTCTTGCCTTCGGCAGTGCTGTCGAAATCCAGGTTGAGGCCGGAGAAGTCCACAGAGGACGTTTTGTCCTTGAACGCCAGGGGCAACAGTTCGAGATTGCCGTTCACCGAACGGCTGTAGCCGATATTGGCCACGCCTTTGAGCGGCGATACATCTTTGGCGGCAGCGAACCACTTCTCGGTGGTGGCGTTCTTTTCCAGTGCATAGTGACTGGTGGCCATGACCGGCAGCCATTTCAACGACACCAGGCGCGAGAACGGCAGCGGGCCGTGTTCGATATGGTCGACAATCAGCAGCTCGGGGTTCGGGTTCTGTTCGCCGAAGACCGAGCCCTGGCCCTTGAGGCGATAGTGCGCGGTACTGCTGAACAGGCCACGGTCCAGGGACACCAGCTCCAGGGAAACGGTGCCGTCGACGCCGGCCATGGAGCGTTGCAGTTCCTTGTTGGCGTCCTGCACGGCCGTTTGCAGCACCGGCTCCAACTGCTTGCCGGTGTACCAGGCACCGCCTGCACTGACGACGCCCACGGCGACAACAAAACCCAAAAGAACGACTGCTGGCTTATTCATGAAGTGACCTGATCAAATCCTGTGAGAAGTGGGCTGTCTTCCTTGAACCCCGAGGGGATTGGCTCAAGCCCGCCGAAAACGGGGGAAGATTAGCACTGGGGGCCGCGAACGGCCCAGCTTTTCAGAGGGATCAGTTCAGCAGTAGTTCAGGAGTACTCCAACTCAATTTCATCCAACTGGTGGTCAAAACTCTTCAGCCGCGCCGTCCAGGTGTACACCAGCACCTCAAACTCGCGGTGTATCACGGCGTTGCCGGGGGTATCGGCCTTGGGGTCGCAGAAGTCCAACTGGTAGCGCTCGCGGGCCATTTGCGTGGCTACGTCGGACAATTCCCGCGCGTTATTCAGCCAGTGCCTACCTTCGGCAACTTGTTTATCGAGCGCCACGCACTGTTTTTTCAGGACTTCGAGGCTTTTTTCCAGGGGGGTGCCGGTGAGGTCGCCCATGACTTCCTGGAAGGTACGCCCCGGCTGCCAATAGCTGCCCCAGAAATAGCGGTCGAACACCGTCTCGACCCGGCGCAACGCGACCTTGGTGTCCCAGATCGCGACACGGGTCTTGCCCTGTTCGAGGAGCTTTCGCTTCACCCGCTGATTTTGGTAGGAGGCCCAGGCCACCACACCGATGGACAGGGTGCCGATCACCAGGCAAGCGCTGTCGAGAAACACCATGGCCTTGTCGAGTTGGTGAGCCAGCATGACGCCGTAGAAATAAGCAGCCGATAACAGCACCAGTGCGAAGAGCACGCACCAGAAAGCGGGAGCATAAGGGTTTTTCATTATTGGAATCCCCATGAGCAAACGCGAGCAGTGTCAGGTGGAGCGTCACGGCGCCCCACCTGACCAAGCATAGCTTTTAGCTCAGGGTTTGCCGGGCTGTGACGCTTGCGTTCGTCCGCTTTCCCAGCCGCCGCCCAGGGCCAGGAACAGATCGATCTGGCTCATGGCAACCTGGGTGTTGGCCGCCGCCAGCTGGGCGCGCACATCGGTATAGGTGCGGGTGGCTTGCAGGTCGGCCAGGAACGACGCGCGACCGGCCTGGAAGAAGCGATGGGTCTGGCCCGCCGCTTCCTTCGCCGACTCGCCGGCCTCATTCAGGGCATCACGGCGTTGCAGTTGCGCGGTGTATTGCGCCAGGCCGGTCTGGGTTTCGCGGATGGCATTGAGCACCACGCCGTCGAAGTGGGCCAGGGCGCCCTGGGTGGCGGCTTCGGCTTCGTGGATGCGTGCGCGGGCGCCGTTGGTCGGCACCGTCCAGCTGATCATCGGGCCGAAGCCCCAGCGGTTGGTGGGCGCCGTGCCCAAGTCGTCCAGTATGCCGACGGTACCCACGGTGGCGCCAATGCTGATGTCCGGGTACAGCGCAGCGGTGGCCACACCGATACGCGCCGTGGCGGCGGCCAGTTGGCGTTCGGCCTGGCGCACATCGGGGCGGCGCTTGAGCAGCGCAGCGCCATCGCCCACCGGCAGCAATTGCGCGATATGCGGCAGCTCGGCGCAAGTGCCGGTGCCGGCCGGCAATTGATCCACCGGCTTGGCCAGCAGCATCGACAGGCGGAACAGTCCGGCCTGGCGCGCTGCTTCGTAGCGCGGCATGTCGGCGCGCAGGGATTTGTATTGGGTCTGCGAACGGGTGACCTGGGTTTCATCGCCCCGTCCGGCATCACGCAGGCGCTGCGTCAGCTTAGTACTCTGGGCTTGCAGATCGAGGGACTCGTTGGCGATGGCCAGCTCTTCATTGGCTGCGCACACCTGGGTGTAGGAACGCACGACATCCGCCACCAGGGTGATGCGGGCGATGTCGGCAGCGGCCTGAGCCGCATCCGCGTTGGCCTGGGCGCTTTCGATACCGCGCTGCAAGGCGCCGAACAAATCGAACTGGTACGAGGTGGTGATCCCCACGCTGCCGATGTTGGCCACCGGGACTTTTTCCGTCAGCAAAAACGCCTCGCCGGATTCCTGCAGACGCTGGGCCTCGGCCTTGGCGCCCGCGCTCCAGCCGCCCGCGGACTCAGCTTCCTGGGTCTGGAACCGCGCGCGCTGCAGGTTGGCGGCGGCCACCCGCAAGTCGGTGTTGGAGGCCATGGCCTGGCGCACCAGTTCATCCAGGCGCGGGTCCTTGTACAGCTTCCACCAGTCGGCCGGCACCGGGGCCGAGACGACGTTGCCACCCTCGCCGGCAATCTGCCCTTGCAGGTCGCTCCGGTTGATGGCGGACTTTTCCGGCAGCGTGTAATCCGGCCCCACCACTTGGCAGGCCGACAGCAGCAACCCCAGCGTAGCGGTGGCCAGCAGCTGCTTCATGGCTTGTCTCCGTCTTTAACCTTGTCGCCGATGATCGAGACGGTGGCCGTGCGCCCGGCGATCATGCGGAAGTCCGCCGGCACATCGTCAAAGGCGATACGCACCGGAATCCGCTGGGCCAGGCGCACCCAGCTGAACGCCGGATTGACGTTGGGCAGCAGATTGGAGCCACTGCTGCGGTCGCGGTCTTCGATACCGGCGACGATGCTTTGCACGTGGCCATGCAGGCGGGCGTTGTCGCCGATCACCCGGATGTCCACGCCCATGCCGACATGGATACCGTCGAGCTTGGTTTCTTCGAAATAGCCGTCGATATGAAACGAATTGCTGTCCACCACCGACAGCACCGGGCGCCCGGCGGTGACGAACTCCTGGGTACGCGGCGCACGGTCGTTGACGTAGCCGTCCACGGGGCTGCGGATCACCGAGCGGTCGAGGTTCAGTTGCGCGGAATCCACCGTCACCTGGGCTTCGGCCAGGGCCGACTGGGCACGGGCCACGCGGGATTGGCTTTCTTCCAGTTGCTCGCTGGGCACCAGGTTGCCCAGGCCTCGGTTACGCTTGTACTCGCGCTGGGCCTGGGCCAGGGTTTCCTGGCGGTCGGCCACGGCGGCCTGGGCTTGGCGCAAGGCCAGCTTGAAGCGGTCCTGATCGACGGCGAAGAGCACCTGGCCCTTGGTCACCAACTGGTTGTCGTGCACGTCCACGCGCTGGATCAGCCCGGACACGTCCGGAGCGATCTGCACGATGTCGGCACGGATGTGGCCGTCACGGGTCCAGGGGGCAAACATGTAGTACATGACCATGCGCCACACCACGACGACCGCGAACGTCACGATCAACAACGTGAGGACTACACGGCCGATGGTCAAAAAAGGTTTTTTCATGTCATCAGGTATCGACTGAGTGAGTCCACCGCGCCCAGCAACAGCGCGTACAGCCCCACATTGAACAATGCCCGGTGCCAGACCAGGCGATAGAAGTGGAGGCGGGTCAACAACCCGTGCACCACCAGGAACAACACATACGTAATGCCCATCAGCACCAGCAGCGTGGGCAGGAACACCCCGCTGATATCCAGATCACCGATCATAAAGGCGCTCCATCAGGCAGCGGCGCTTGCATCTCAGTGCCGCCAATGAACTCCACACCCGGCAGCAACGCCAGGCGCAAACCGGCCAGCGCGTGCAGCAAGTGCAGGCGGGTGTCGTCTTCGTCTTGCAGGCCTTGGCCGTTGAGGGCACGGCGCGTGCGGTCCAGGGTCATCAGCAGACCGCTGGGCGCGGGCAAGCGTTCACCGGCCTTGAGACACGCCTTGAAGTAGCCGCCTACGCCTTCCACCACTTGGTTGAGCAACACCCGTGGCACGCCGAGGATGCGCGGCGAGTAGGCCAGCAAATCGAGCAGGTTCAGCGCCACGCGCAAATCGCGCAGGGCGGTGCCGGTGTCCTGGTTGATCAGGGCCAGGCGCGGCAGGTGTTGCATCAGGCGGTCGAGCATCTGCACGGCCATGTGGCGGTGTTCGGCCAGGGTCGCGGGTTCGGTGAGGCTGACGATGTCGCGCCAGCTGAAACGAGTCAGGCGCTTGGCCGCCAGCTCGGCGCCGAAAGGCCGCGCGATCAGCGTCCACACAAAGGCGAACAGCAGGCCCACCGGCCCGGCCAGGTTGACGTTGGCGAAGTTGAGGAAGTCGGCGTCGTAAGCACCCTGGATGCTGATGAACGACGAGGTGTTCACCAGCGTCAGCAACATGCCCAGGTAGAAACGCGGCTGTACGGTGAGCGTGCCGATGCAGATGAACGGCACCGCGAAGGCCAGCACCAGCATCGGAAAGTCGTGCAGATTGGGCAGCACCAGGAACAGATAGAGACTGGCGAACAACACCGACATGGCGGTCCAGAAAAAGAACCGGTAGATCTGCGGCGCCGGGTCGTCCATCGAGGCAAAAAAGCTGCAGGCGACGGCGGCCAGGATCACCGCGCTGCCGCCGTCGGTCCAGCCGAGCAGGATCCACAATACCGACGCGACAATGATCGCGGTGACGGTGGAAAACGCCGAGTAGAACATCAGCCCACGGTCGAGGAACGGCGTGAGCCGGCCCAGGCGCCAGTGGCGGTAGACGGCGCGCCAGGTGTCCTGGCTTTCGCACTGGATGGCGGCTTGCAGGCTGCGGCAGTCCTGCCACAGGTCGATCCACTCGGCCAGACGATACAGCGCATTGGAGAACAGCAGCGTGTGACGATCGTCGAGCGCTTCGCCGCTCGGTTGCAGGGCGTCGACCTGATCACGCAGGACGCGCCAGCGTTCCATTGGCGCCGCTTCTTGGGTGTCCTCCAGCCACTGGCTGGTCGCTTCCAGCAGCGGCGTGATTTTATCGAGGAACTCGGGCGCGCGATGTTCGATGGCATAGAGCGCGTCGTCGAGGGCGTCCACCACCGGCAGCAGGTGAATCATGCGCCCGCGCAGCTCCTTGGTATTGCGCACCGTCTGCGGCCGTGCGCCTTCGTGAGGCAACTGGCCGATCATCAATTCGAGGGTGTTGAAGGTGGCGACCATGCCGCCGCGCAAGGTGCTGATTTCTTCAGGCGCCACATTGCGCGTGATAAAGCGTTGGCTGTAGACCTGGGCATCGGCAAACCACTTGGCCACCGAGCCATCGAACACCGGCATCAGCCGGCGCGGCCAGAACATCGCACCCACCACCGCCGCTACGGCGATACCGAGGAAGATTTCTTCGGTACGCGCTTCGGCGACATCCCACACCGCCAGCGGGTTATCCACCACCGGCAAGGCGATCAACGGCAAGGTGTAGCCGGCGAGCATCAGCGCGTAGTTGTTCGCCGTGCGCAAATGCATCGACAGGAACAGCAAAGTGCCCGTCCACAGGGCAATCACCACCACCAGCATGTAGGGCGACTGCACGAACATCGGCACGAACAGCACGGCCGCCGCCGCGCCCATGAAAGTGCCGATGGCACGGTACAGCGCCTTGGAACTGGTCGGGCCGACAAACGGGCTGGAAACGATATACACCGTGGCCATCGCCCAGTACGGACGTGGCATTTGCATAAGCATGGCGATGTACAAGGCAATCATCGAGGCCGCGAAGGTACGCACCCCGTAGAACCAATCACGAGCGGGCGGGAAACCGGTAAAAAATCCGTTCAAAGCGACGCTGCCTCGAAGGCACGCAGCACACGCAGCGCGGCTTCCATATCACCTTGGGTCATGTCGGCCAGCACTTCCTTGCGCAGGCGTACCAACTGCACTTCCACCGCCTGTACCAACTCGCGGCCGCGCTCGGTGAGGCTGAGGGACTTGGCGCGACGGTCGTGGATATCTTCGGTACGGCACACGTAACCGTCGGTGCACAGCCGGTCGAGCAAGCGCACCAGCGACGGGCTTTCCATCCCCGAGGCCTGGGCCACTTTGACCTGGTGCACACCGTCGCCCAGGCGACCGATCATCAACAACGGCACGGCGCAGGCTTCGGAGATGCCATAGCTCACCAGCGTGGTCTGGCAGATTTTGCGCCAATTACGGGCGCCCACCACCATGCTGCTGCTGAGGTTCATCTGGAGTTGTTCGAGGGATTGAGGCACTGGATAGTTCGCATACAGTTAGTTTGCTAACTATCAATATGATAGGTGAAGCCAGATGCGTCAAGTTTTGAAACAATTTTGCGGATGGGTGGTGGGTGGTAGCGGTAAGTAAAGCGGGTCTTGGGGGCCGGTGCTGAATTCCCGCCATCAACCCCAGGCCCGTGCGTCAGAAAAGTTCACTAACGCGGAAAAACCTCAGATTTTTTTAACCTTCACCAGATTTTTTCAACTTTTGCCCTTTCTGCTAAGTTTTTTGCACCCCTCGCCCACCCCGCAACATCAGATTCAACTCATCCACCACTTCTGCCCAATCCGCATCTTCCAGAATCTCCTCGCGCAAAAACGCCTTCTGGCTGTCCGTCCAGAAAAACGCATCCGCCAGGTTCAGCTCCGGCTTGAGCGGTGAATGCACCGCCACGAATTTCTCGATACTCACCGGGTCATCGGGCAGCCCGAGCTGTTTGAACAGTGACGGCAAGCTATGTACGGGCGATTGCATGACGGGCTCCTGATAGAAAAGCATTTACCCAGTCTAGCGGCAGCCCTCGGGTTGCGCCGACGGGACGTTGCACAACACGAACAAGCGCGCCCTGGCGCCTCCGCCATCCTGGCGACTGAGTTCGCGCCAGCCTTCGGGCAGCGGGGCGAATTCGTCCGGCGCTTCATTGCTGCTGATCAGCCACACACGGCGGGTTTCGGCGGGCAGTGCCGACAGGCGGTCGAGGTAGATGCGTCCGCCGTCCTGGTCCACCAGGGTGCCGAAACCATAGGCATTCGGCCGGGTTGAGGTGCCATCCGGCTTAGGTGGGGTGTAGAGCTGCAATTGGGCATCGGTCTGGTCGTAATACACATAGCTCAGGTACCACAACATGTCGCTGAGGACGATGCGGTCGTCTTCCTGGTAATTGCGGTTGACGAACTCCACCGGCACATTGAACTGGTCGTGCTCATCCACGGTGAAATTGTTCTTCAATCCCACCAGCTCGACGCCGACGAATAGCACAAACAATGCCGCGCCCAGCAGTGCAAACCGCGACGGCAGACGATCAATGGCCATCGCCAGCAGGATCGGCAAGCCCAGGGCGTACACCGTCAGGTAACGTTCGATAAACACCGGGGAAATAAACGACACGCCGTAGACCAGCAGCAGTGGCAACAGGAAAAAAAGCAACAACAGGCTGGCCGGTCGGTGGCGTTCGCGATCGCGCCAGGCGGTAATGACAACCACCGCCACCAGCAGCAGCGGAAACAGCCAGAACAGCGGCGCCCAGAAGCCGACGCCTTCATCCTGCAGCACGAACTGCCAGATCATCGACGGCAGGGAGAACAGGCTGACGGGATCCTCCCAACCGATGTCGCCCCCCACCTTGAGCTGTTCGACATGCTGCACCAGGTCCAACAGGTTCGGCAGCCACGGCAGGTACAACAGCACAATCGCAGCGTTGGCCGCCCACCAGGCCGGACGCGTGATCAGGCGCTGGCCTCGCGGCGCCGTGCCACACAACACACCCAGGTAAGCCCAGTGCACCAGCACACAGAGCGCGGTGAAGTAGTGGGTGTAGAAACCGGCACTCATCAACACGACATACGCCGCCAGATAACGCGTGCGCTCGGGCTGGCGCACCCAGTACACCAACGCCAGCGTGGCGCCCAGCAGCCACACGCCGAGCAGCGAATACATGCGCACTTCCTGGCTGTAGCGTACCGCCGTCGGCAACAGCGCCAGCAGGATCCCCGCCAGCACCGCCGCCCGGCGGGTGGAGAGTTGCCGGGTCAGCCAGACGCCCAGGCCCACGGCGACCACACCGGGAATGGCGCTCATGCCGCGAATCGACCAGATGCTGTCGCCGAACAGCTCGATCCAGCCGCGCAGCAGGAAAAAATACAGCGGTGGGTGCACGTCGTGTGCGGCGTGGAACCACAGGTCGCCCACGGCGTATTCGCTGAGCAGCAGGCTCGAACCCTCGTCACCCCAGATCGCCGACGCCGTCAGGTGGTAAAACCGCAGGGCCATGGCCAGCGCCAGGATCGGCAACCACCAGAGACCGCTGATCCAGCCGGCACCTTCCCACGTGAGGCGATTGAGTGCCGGTAACGTCCCGACCTTTTCGTTTTGCTCTACCACAGACCGACGCACCTCAATTCCCCTGATTGCCCAAGCGCAAACACCGCCACTCTAGGACAAAAGCCCAGGATCCGCCGCTGGAATCGGACAAATCAGCAATTTGTGCAGGGCTTCTCCGAAGCAACCGCAGGAACAGGCTATTATTGCGCCCCTCCAAGGACTCAGGATCAAGGACACGTCATGCGCATCGGTTTTCTGTCACCCCTGGCACTGGCATTGCTCGCCGGTATTTCCCTACAGGCTCAGGCCAGTTCCGACGACTCGTGCTACCCCGACTGGCGGGTTTCGCGTGACAGCCTCGATTCGTGCAGCAACCTGCCTTTCCTCAGCCCCGGCAACGACAGTCGCGTCAACCTGCGCCTGCTGCTGGCCGATAAAAACGCGGCGCCCCTGGCACCCAATGCCTTGAGCGAAGACGATCTGTCACAGGGCTTTGGCGCGGTGCCCTTCCCGATCTACCGCCTGGCGCCGATTCCGAGCACCAACGAAGAACCGGATAACAAGCCCGACGACTCGCGCACTGCCGAACTGGACGCGCTGCTCCAGCCCCTGGGCATCAAGCGTGACGAGTACAAAACCGCCGGGGAAGAGTTTCTGAGTGGCGAAGGCAGCCGCTGCCGCAGCAACGACGATGACAGCGCCACCGCGTTCATCAGCCAGGTGACCAAGGCCGACATGCCGGCGGCCGAACGCGAGTTGCTGGTGAAGGCGCGCTTGCAGTTGCTGACGACCTGCTCCTGGGAAGGCCAGGTAGTCGACGCCCAGCAGATCCAGTCCGCCGATGGCCAACTGTTGCGCACTTACCTGCAAGCCGCTGCCGACTTCTACAGCGGCCGTTTCGGCGATGCCGAACGGGGGTTTGCCGCCGCCAGCTCCAGCCCTCTGCCTTGGCTGAAGGAAACCGCGCTGTACATGACGGCACGCACGTCCTTGAACCTGGCCCAGGCCGAGGCCTTCGACGAATACGGCATGCCGCAACTCGCGCGTGTGGACAAGTCGGCCTTGAACGACGCCGAACAAGGTTTTCTCGGCTATCTGAAGACTTATCCACAAGGCGTTTACGTGGCCTCCGCCCGAGGCCTGCTGCGCCGGGTTTATTGGCTGGGGGATGACAACAGCAAGCTTGCCGAGGCCTACGCCTGGGCCATGACCCAGGCCACTGACACACAGCGCAATGTGTCGGTGGATGAGCTGGTGGAGGAAGCCGACCTCAAGCTGCTGATGGTCAACAGCGAGACTGTCTCCACACCGATGATCCAGTTTGTCAGTGACTTGATGGTGATGCGCGGCGGCAACCAGCCCGCCCTCTCCCGCGCCGATCTGGAAAAACAAAAAGCCGCGTTCGCCAGTGCGCCGGACTTGTATGACTACCTGCTGGCGGTCAACGCGCTGTACAGCGAGCATCAACCGGACGCCGCCCTGAAGCTGTTGCCGCAAAGCGTGCCGTCGAACCTGAATTACTTCGCCTTCAGCCAACAGACACTGCGCGCACTCGCCCTGGAAGAGAAAAAGGACTGGAAAGGCGCCGAAGCGCTCTGGCTGCAACTGCTGCCCCTGGCGAAATTGCCGCTGCAACGCGATCAGGTGGAACTGGCCCTGGCGATGAACTACGAACGCAGCGGCCAGTTGGCCAAGGTGTTCGCCGCCGACTCGCCGATCAGCGCCAAGCAGGTGCGTTACATCCTGCTGCGCAACGTCGCCGGCCCTGAGTTGCTGCGCCAGCAGATCGCCCAGGCCAGCGACCCGCTGGAACGCCAGACCGCACAATTCGTGCTGCTCTACAAAGACCTGTTGCGCGGCCAGTTCGCCACCTTCGCCGAGGACCTCAAGCAACTGCCGGCCAGCGCCCCGGAAGACAAGCTGGGCACCAGCCTGGGCTACGTCTACAGCGCCAGCCAGACCTTGAAACTGTTCCAGTGGAACGGTGACAAAGCCGAGTCCGGCTACGCCTGCCCGAGCATCGCGCAGATCGCCGCAACCTTGCAGGCCGATGCCAAAAACCCACAGGGCCTCAACTGCCTGGGCGAGTTCATCCTGCGCAACGGCCTGGACGGCATGCCGCTGGAACAGGCACGCGCCGCCGGCAGCCTGGGCAGCACCGCGTCGGACTTCAAGGGTGAAACCTTCTCGCGCCTGGACGGCTACAAGCAAGTGATCGGCAACGCCAAGGCGCCGAAGAACGACAAAGCCTATGCATTGTTCCGCGCCATCAACTGCTACGGGCCATCGGGCTACAACAGCTGCGGCGGCGTCGAGGTGGAGCCGGCCGTGCGCAAGGCGTGGTTCCGCCAGTTGAAAACCGGCTTCGCCGACACCCAGTGGGGCAAGTCCCTGCAGTACTACTGGTGAAGCACCTGTGGCTCGGCTTGCTGTTGCTGGCAAGCCCGGCCTTCGGCGCTGTCGACGCCCGCGACTATGACGCCTTCTGGCTGTGGAGTGGGGTCACCCCACAGCCGGTACTCAAGCAGGCCAAGACCCTGTATATCCTCCAGGGCCAGATCAACTCGACTCGCCGCGCCCCTCAGCTCGGCGTGCAGATGATCGCCCAGGGCATCAGCGTGCCGCGCCTGACCCAGGGCGACATCTGGATCGTCTACCGCGCCCACACCCTGCGCTGGCCCGAGCCGGTCTACCGCCAACTGCTCGGTCAGGTGCAACGCTGGCGCGACGCGGGCAACCCGGTGGTCGGTATCCAGATCGACTTCGATGCGCGCACCCAATACCTGCACGAATATGCCGGGTTCCTGCGCGACCTGCGCCAGCGGTTGCCAGCCGACCTGCGCCTGAGCATCACCGGCCTGATGGACTGGAGCAGCAACGCCGACCCGGCCGCCATCGCCCAACTCAAAGGTGTAGTGGATGAGGTGGTGGTGCAGACGTACCAGGGGCGCCATAGCATCCCGGATTACGCGGCGTACTTGCCACGCATGAATCGGCTGGGGCTGCCGTTCAAGATCGGGTTGATTCAGGGTGGAGAGTGGGAAGCGCCGGGGTATTTGCAGGGGAGCGAGTGGTTTCGGGGGTACGTGGTGTTTTTGCAGAATCCCTAACCTGAGCCGCACCCACCGTTCGCAACGGATACACCGATTCCCATCCTCCGCCCAACGCTTTATACAAGCCAACCATCGCCAGAGAGACGCCGGTGGAGCTTTCGACCCACTGCTCCTGCGTGGCCAACAGTGCGCTTTGCACGGTGAGGACGTTGACGAAATCCACCACGCCTTCCACGTACTGCTGCTGCGCCGTGCGCAGGGCAATCCGGTTCTGGCGCACGGCTTCGGCCAGGCTGTCGCGGCGCAATTGGCTGGCGTTGTAGCGGGTCAACTGGTCGTCGATCTCATGCCAGGCGCGCAGCACGGTTTGCTGGTAGGCGAGCGCCGCTTCCTGTTGCTGGGCTTCGCGCAGGTTCAACATGCCTTGCAGGCGCCCGCCGTTGAACAGCGGCAGGCTGAACTGCGGGCCGAAGGCAAAGGCACGGGAGCTCCAGGAACCGAAGTCCGAGAGTTGCATGGCCTGGGAGCCGAGGCTGCCGGACAAGGTAATGCGCGGGTAGAAGTCGCCCTTGGCCACGCCGATGCTGGCGGTGGCGGCGTGCAGGCGGGCCTCGGCCTGGCGGATGTCCGGGCGGCGTTCGGCCAGTTCCGAAGGCAGGCCGATCGCGACCTGGCGCTGGGTTTGCGGCACGGCAGCGTCCTTGGACAGTTGCGCGTGCAGCGCTTGCGGCGGCGCCCCCATCAACAGGCTGAGGGCGTTGATCAGTTGGTCCTGGCGCTGTTGCAGATCCGGCAGGCGCGCCTCGATGGCGGCGACCTGGGCGGCGGCTTCGGCGACATCCAGGTCGGTGGCCACGCCGTCGGCCAGGCGCAATTGCGACAGCTTGAGGCTGTGACGGGCGACGTCGAGGTTCTGTTCGGTGACGGCGCGGGTGTTCTGCACGCCGCGCAGTTGGATGTAGTCTTGGGCGGTCTCGGCGAGTACCGACAGCAGCACGGCGCGGCGGTCGTCTTCGGCGACTTGCAGGGTGGCGTCGGCGGCTTCGGTTTCGCGTTTTACCCGGCCCCAGAAATCCAGCTCCCAGGCGGCGGAGAAGCCCGCGTCCCACTGGTTGAACGCCGCACGGCCGTTCTCGCCGGACGGGTCGCTCAGGCCTTTGCCGCTGTTGCGTTTGCGCTGGTAAGCTCCCGTCGCATCGACCTCGGGGTAGCGCTCAGCGGTCGTCACCTGGCGTACCGCGCGGTTTTGTTGCAGACGGCTGCTGGCCAGTTTCAGGTCAAGGTTATCGGTGAGCGCACGGCGTGTAAGGGCCGAAAGCTGCTCGTCGCGGAACACATCCCACCAGCGTTCCTGCAAAGGATCACTGACGGCGCGGTTGGCCGCCTGGCGCCCCTGTGGCTCGCTCCATTGCGTCACTTGCGGGCCCTGCGGCGTGTGGAAATCCGGGCCGACCGTGCAGGCACTCAGGCTGATGAGGCTCAAGGTGAGCCAGGCAACTCGCTTCATTGCTGGGCCACCTCACGCTGCTGCGCGACCGGGCGGGTGTCGACGCTGGCTTCCACCGACATGCCGACACGCAGGCGTTCGATGTGGGCCTGGTTGGGTTCGAGGACGATCTTCACCGGGATGCGCTGTACCACTTTGGTGAAGTTGCCGGTGGCGTTATCGGGCTTGACCGAGGCGAAGGTCACCCCGGTTGCAGGCGCGAGGCTTTCAAGATGACCGTTGAGCAACTCGCCGTCCAGGCTGTCGACACGCACCTGCACCGCTTGACCGGCGTGCATGTGGGAAAGCTGGGTTTCCTGGAAGTTGGCCACCACGTAAGCCTCCTCCAGCGGCACGACCGCAAGGATCTTGCTGCCCGGTGTGACATAGGCGCCCACCCGCACCGCCCGCTCGCCGACCATGCCATCCACCGGCGCGACGATGCGCGTATACGACAGTTGATAACTGGCCAGTTCCAGCGCGGCCTGGGCACGCTTGAGCCCCCCTTCGGCGGCATCGCGCTGGGCGGTGAGGATTTCCACTTGCTTGCGCTCGGCCGCCAGCACCGCTGTAGCGTTGGCCAGGCGTGCGGTGGCCTGGTCGATGCGGGTCTTGGCTTGCTGGGCGTTCTGCACGGTGCCGGCACCGACACCGGCGAGGTGGTTGTAGCGGTTCAGTTCGTGTTCGGCAAAGGCCATTTCGGCGCGATCCGCTGCAACGGTGGCCTGGGCCTGGGCGATCACCGAGCTTTGGCGCTCCAGGGTCGCGGTGGCGTTTTTCAGTTGGGCCTGGGCGACCAAGGCGTCGGCATCGGCAGCCTGGGCAGCGGCGCGGAAGTCGCGGTCGTCGATCAGCGCCAGCAGTTGGCCGGCCTTGACGCGCTGGTTGTCTTCCACCAGCACCTCCTTGATGAAGCCGGCCACACGCGGCGCCACCAGGGTGAAGTCAGCGGCGACGAAGGCGTCGTTGGTGGTCTGGCGCTTGCTGCCCAACACGCCCGGCGCGACCAGGTACACCAGCACACCCACGGCAACTATGGCGATGACGGCGACGGCGATTTTATCTTTGCGTTTCATGAACAGTCCTTTCAATCAAGTCGGTGCGCGCGGCGGAAAAATCCGCGTGGGCATCCAGAAAATCAGCAGGATCAACGCCACCGCGACCGCGGCCATGACGTAGTACAAATCCGAAGAAGTCAGCACCACGGCCTGCTCATGCAGGCGGTGCGCCAGGCCCGGCGCATCGCCATCGGCCAGGGGCGAATTGCCCAGACGATCGACCAACATGGTCGAGTGGAAGTGCAGGCGCTGGGTGGTCAAGGTATCGAGCACGCCGGTGGCGATCACGGCGGCCAGGCCCTTGATGGTGTTGAACCAGGCCGAAGCAAACGGCCCGTCCATGGGCTGGATGCTGCCGGTGGAGAGCATCAGCAGCGGCAGCACGGCCATCGGTTGCCCGAAGATTTGCAGCAGGTACAAGCCGTAGAAGTCGTCGCGAATCCACGCTGACGTCAGATGCGCACTGCCCACGCAGCACAGCACCAGCATGCCCAGGCCGATCCCCAGCACCCAGCGGCAATCGACCCAGCGCAAGTTGCACAACGCCGCCACCAGCGGCAGCGCGATCAACTGCGGGATCGCCATCAGCAACATCACCGGCGCGGTTTGCAGTGGACGGTAACCCTGCACCTGGGCGAGAAAACTCGATGGGATGATGATTACCGAGGTCAGCACCATCAGCACGCCGGCCAGCACAATCAGGGCGAACGCCAGGTTGCGCAGGCCGAGCATTTGCAGCTTGAAGAAGGGAATGGGCTGCGACCATTCGTTCAGCATGAACAGCACCAGCAACACCCCCCCGCCACACAGCAGGAAGGTGATCAGGCCCGACTCGAACCAATCCAGGCGGTTGCCTTGCAGAATGCCGATCACCAGCATGCAAATCGCCGGGAAGCCCAGCAGCAGGCCGCGCCAGTTGAACTGCTTGAAGCGCTCCAGACGCAGCGGGTCTTGCGGCAGACCATAGGCCACGGCGGCCATGGCCAGCAGGCACGGCGCGACGATTTGCCAGAACGCCCACTGCCAGCCGACGTACTCGGTCCACAGGGCCGCCAGCGGTGTGCCGAGGCTTGGGCCGAAGGTAGCGGTGAGTGCGTAGCCGGCCAGGCCGTACAGCTTGACGTTGGCCGGCAGGAAACGCAGGGCCACGGTCATCAGCATCGGCGGCAACGCGCCGCCGGCCAGGCCTTGCACGGTACGCAAAACCAGCAGGCTTTCGTAGTTCGGCGCGAACGGGCACAGGACGCCGAGCACCGTGAACAACCCGATGGCATACAAGGTGAAGCGACGCAGGGAAAACGTTACCGAACACCAAGGCGCAAAGGCCATGGCCGCCACGGAAGTGGCGGTGTAGGCCGCGACCAGCCAGGTGCCTTCGTCAAACCCGATGTACAGCGCGCCACGGATATCCGCGAGAGCCACTTTGGTGACCATCTCGTTGAGACCGGAGACCAGCACCGCCAGCAACACCCCGACCAGGCCGATGATGATGCGCGGGCCGAATACGGGCGGGGTCATGGCAGTGGGTCTGGCTGCGGCCGCAAGGGTGGGGGCAGCGAGGGAAGTCATGAACAGGTAACTCGGAATGATCAATACCCGAGCAGTTTAATCAGGCACACACATGACAAAAAGTTACTTGTTGGCAGGATATAAGTGCGCCAAACGCAATTATCAGGCGGGCTGGGCTTCGAGCCATGTGGCGTGACAGCTCTCGCGCATGGTTTCACGCAGCCATTTGTGGGCGGGGTCCTTGTCGAAGCGCGGGTGCCAGGACTGGGCCAATACCAGGGTCGGCAACGAGATCGGCAAGGCGAAGGCGCGCAGTGGCAGTTTCAGGCGCGTGGCGCTCAGCAGCGCTTCCTTGGGCACCGGCAACAGCAAATCGGAATCGGGCAGCATGAACATTGCACCGTGAAAGCCCGGAGCGATCATCGCCACGCGACGTTCCAGGCCCTGGGCGTTCAGTGCGGTATCGATCGGCCCCCGCGCAATACCGCGCCGCGAGATGCTGATATGGGAATAGCTGGCGAAACGTGCAGCGGTGATTTCCTCATCGAACAACGGATGGTCCTCCCGCGCCAGGCCGACGAAGGTAGTGGAGAACAGGTTCTGCACCTTCACTTCAGGGCTGGCGGGCATGGTGTTGCTCACCCGCAGATCCAGGCGACCTTCGCGCAGCGCCTCGTCGTCGGTGTCGCCTTCGGGCACGAAGCACAGTTCGCACAGGGGGGCCATGCGCTCCATGGTGTCGAACAGGCGCCCGCCATACACACCGATGAAAAAGTCATTGGCACGCACGCTGAAGCGGCGACGCAAGGTACTCAGGTCCACCTGGTCCGCCGAACGGAACAGCAGCGCCGCCTGCTCCACCACATTGCGCACCTGGCCTTGCAACTGCAGGGCCTTGGGCGTGGGCACCAGGCCACGACCGGCGCGCACCAGGATCGGGTCGCCCACGGCTTCGCGGATACGCGTGAGCGTGCGGCTCATGGCCGCCGGGCTGAGGTTCATGCGGCGCGCGGCGCCGACCACGCTGCCCTCGTCGAGCAGGGCGTCGAGGGCGACCAGCAGGTTCATGTCCGGTAGTTGCATGCCAGGCACTCGTGATCGGTGGCGCGTGAATTTGACGCAATCGTAGCGTATTCAACGTTGCATGCCCCAGCGTTTCACGGTCAAGCGCTCGAATGTGTCGAACACCAGGTTCTCCACCAACAGTCCGATCAGGATCACCACCGCCAGCCCGGCGAACACCTTGTCGGTGTACAGCTCGTTGCGGTTCTGGAAGATGTACCACCCCAGGCCACCCTTGCCGCTGGTGGCACCGAATACCAGCTCGGCGGCGATCAGGGTGCGCCAGGCAAATGCCCAACCGATCTTCAGACCCGCGAGGATCGACG
Organism: Pseudomonas sp. DR208; assembly: GCF_019823005.1. NCBI lineage: Bacteria > Pseudomonadati > Pseudomonadota > Gammaproteobacteria > Pseudomonadales > Pseudomonadaceae > Pseudomonas > Pseudomonas sp. DR208. The sequence continues at coordinate 348,435 of NZ_CP081944.1, read as the reverse complement.
GCAGCGCCGCCGGGATCAGGATGAACAGCACAAAACGCATGCCCTTGAGGCCATAGTTGCGACCGGCCATGCGCAGGGTTTCGGACACGCCGAGGAACCCCGAGTAAGTATTGAGTGCCAGCGCCCACAACACGGAATGCACCAGCACAAAAATCAAGCTGTTCTGCCCCAGGCCGAACCACAGCAGCGCCAGCGGCAGCAACGCAATCGCCGGCAACGGGTTGAACATCGAGGTCAGGGTACTCAGCAAGTCGCGTCCCAGTTGGGTCGACACCGCCAGGGTGGTCAGGGCGAACGCCAGCACGATGCCGATCAGGTAGCCTTTGATCAGCACGGCCAGCGAGATGCTGACTTTGCTGAGCAATTCACCACTGAGCAGGCCGTCGTAAAGCGCATGAAAAGTCTGCAAGAAACTCGGCAACAGCAGGTCGTTGTCCTGGTAGCGTGCAACGGCTTCCCAAAGGATGGCGAGCACAATCAGGATCAGGCCCTTGCGCAGCCAGCCTTGTTGCCACAGGCGCTGTCGCAGGGGCAACTCGCGTTCCACAGGGACGCTGAGCAGCGGTTCCAGGGTGATTTCAAATTCCTCGCGCATTGGGTTGACCCTTCAGTAAGCGATGCGGATATCGGCGAAACCCAACTCACGTTCGGCCTCGGGTGCTTCATCGAACAGCAGGCGATGAATGCGCCGCGCCGATGCCTGGAACGCCACGCCCCCAAGGCTGTGCAGGTCGTATTGATGGCTGTGGACTTCCGCACGTACGCGCCCGGGATGAGGCGACAGCAACAGGATGCGATTGCCCACCACCAGCGCTTCTTCGATGGAGTGGGTGACGAACAGCAGGGTAAAGCGCACCTCTTCCCAGAGCAGCAGCAACTCTTCCTGCATTTTGCGTCGGGTCAGGGCGTCGAGGGCGGCGAAGGGCTCGTCCATCAGCAGGATTTTCGGCTGCATGGCCAGGGCGCGGGCGATGGCGACGCGGGCTTTCATGCCGCCGGAAAGGGTATGTGGATAGGCATCGGCAAAGGCGCTGAGGCCGACTTTATCGAGGTAGTGCAGCGCGCGCTCTTCAGCTTCGGCGCGCTTCAAGGTCTTCGAGGCCAACAGCGGGAACATCACGTTCTGCTTGACGGTTTTCCACGGCGGCAACTGGTCGAACTCCTGGAACACCACGATGCGATCCGGGCCGGGTTGCTCGACCTTTTGCCCCAACAGGCGGATCTCGCCTTCGCAGGGTTTGATAAACCCGGCGATGGACTTGAGCAAGGTGGATTTGCCACAGCCCGACGGGCCGAGCAGCACGTAGCGGTCGGCCGGGTCGATCTCGAAACTCACTTGGTGGGTGGCCCGCACCACCCGCTCGGGCGTGCGATATTCCAGGCTGACGTTATCCACCGCCAGCAGCGGCTGCGCCGTGTTCAGAGTGCTGGCCGCGTGGCCTTGCAGGGGCATGTTCATTTCATCTCACTTGGCGCAAAGGGGGATCAGAAAGGCGCATCGCCCTGGATGGTGGTGCGAAACAGCTTGCGGCGCAGGTGGCTTGGGCAGCCGGCGGCCAGGTGGATCAGCGAGCGGTTGTCCCAGAACACCAGGTCGTGGGGCTGCCATTGGTGGCGATAGATGTTGTGTGGCAACACGCTATGGGCGTAGAGCTGGGCCAGCAGGTCACGGCTTTCGTCTTCCGGCAGGCCGACGATGCGGGTAGTGAACCCTTCACTGACGAACAGCGCCTTGCGGCCGTTTTCCGGGTGGGTGCGCACGATGGGGTGCACGACTTCCGCGACCTGGGCGAGCTGCTCTGGGGTCAGCGTGGGGCGCCAGTTACCTTCGAATTTGGTTTCGCTGTAACGCGCGGTGTAGGAATGCGCGGCGCTGCGGCCCTCGACGGCTTTACGCAGGTGCTCGGGTAACTGGTCCCAGGCTTTGTGCATGTCGGCGAACAGGGTATCGCCACCTTCAGACGGCAGTTCCTGGGCGTGCAGCATCGAGCCCAGGCTCGGCAGCTCTTTGTAAGACAGGTCCGAATGCCAGAATTTGCCCGCATCTCCCAGGCCGATGGATTGGCCGTTTTCGATGATGTTGGAGACGATCAGGATTTCCGGGTGGTTGGCCAGCAGGAACTGTTTGAGCACGTGGATCTGCAGCACACCGAAGCGGCGACTGAAGGCAATCTGTTGTTCGGGGGTGATGCGTTGGTCGCGAAACACCACGACATGGTGGTCCAGGTGCGCTCGATGGATGCGGGTGAAATCCTGATCGTTGACCGGACGCGACAGGTCCAGGCCGATGATCTCGGCGCCGACACTGCCGGAAAAAGGAAGAATCTCGAAGGTTTGGGCGGTGGCGGTCGCTGTTGGAACAGTAGAGGTGGCGGACATGAGGTCACTCCCGGTCAGTCAGGAGAGCGACTTTATAGATATAAGAACTTCAATTTAAATACCGTTAATGAATATCCATATGCAGGAAAGTACCGTGAGAACTCATCCCTCTGGCACCTGGGAAATAAATTGCAACGGTAAAGTGTTGAGTACATCGCCGGCGGTCTTGCCATTGGTGGCTGTTGGAACAGGCTCAATGAACCTGGTTGCGTAAGACGCCATAAATGCCGGCTGTGGGCGCTGAGAGCATGGTGTTGAACCGCTTACAAGCCGAAACCGTGCCCGTTTGACAAGCTCATGGGCAGTCTCTAGTGTGCATTGGATCCAATTAGCCACCCAATTAGAAAAAGGAGGATAGCGTAACCGTGACGCAGAAGCCGAACCCTTTGAACAGCATCAAGATAAGCGGTCCTATTCCCGCGCATCTTGCTCGTTCCGTGATTGAAGAAACCTTGCGCAACGCCATCCTGGATGGTCGATTGCCCTGCGGTACCGCTATGCGTCAACAGGAACTGGCGAGCCTGTTCGGAGTCAGCCGCATGCCGGTGAGGGAAGCCTTGCGCCAGCTGGAAGCCCAATCACTGCTGCATGTGGTAACGCACAAAGGCGCCGTGGTTGCCCCCTTGATCGAGGACAACTCGGCCGAGACCTATGAACTGCGGATGCTCCTGGAGTCTGAGGCGCTGCGCTTGTCGATTCCTTTGCTCACCGAGGCCGATATTGCCGAGGCGGACGCCATTATTTGTGCTCTGGAGCAGGAAAAAGACTATGCCGAAATGGGCCGCCTCAATCGACTGTTTCACATGGCCCTCTATGGCAAAGCCCCGAACCAGCGGCTACTCAAATTGGTGGAGCATGGGTTGAACGAAGAGGAGCGTTTCCTGCGTTATAACCTTGAGGCCATGGGGCTGGGCGAGACGTCCCAGGAAGACCACCGCGAACTGCTGAACCTGGTGGCGCGGAAGAAAACCCAGGAAAGCATCCTGACGCTGCGCAATCACTTGATGCGAGGCATGGAAGTGATCACAGCGTACCTCAATGGTCTGGATGCCCAAGGCAAGAAAGATACGCAGTAAGGCACACGGCCCTCTTGCCCCGACCTTCCCTGTGGCGGGGCATCCTGACTGACGGTGAGCGCCTCGCCCGAAGAAACTTCCCACTTACAACCAAGACGCCAACTTACATAAATATTATTTAGAAAAACTTCTAACATATTTGTATGTTCGCCAACTTGTTTAACCCGCTTATTATATTTATTAACAACCCCGGCACTCGTCATATTTAGCGACCCTGCACGCCAGCAGCCGTTTAACAACGACTGCCCCCTGCCAACCATAAAGAACTCATCGCTGTTTACACAGCAGACGCGACAACTTATAGGCATCAACCATGCATCAACCGTTACTTGAAACAGCAAAACTGCAGTTATGCAGCCATTCGTTATTTTCAGAAATAACTTCCTTACGGAAGTTACAACTTTTCATGGAGAGCCATGTATTTGCAGTCTGGGACTTCATGACCCTCGCCAAACGCCTGCAACAGGATCTGACCTGTACACGCCTGCCCTGGCTGCCACCGACAGACCCGCTGGCCGCACGTCTGATCAATGAGATCGTATTGGGCGAGGAGTCGGACGAACATCCCGCGCAAGGCTATTGCAGCCACTTCGAACTCTATCTGGAGGCCATGGCCGAAGTGGGCGCCAGCACCACGTCTATCAACCGCTTTATTACGCTGCAACGCCAAGGCCTGGAAGCACATGCTGCCTTACAGGAAGTCGAGGTTCTTCCTGGCGTGGCGCGCTTTGTCAGCGACACCTTGAACCTCGCGCTGAGCGCTCCCACCCATTGTGTGGCTGCAACATTCCTGTACGGACGCGAGCATGTCATCCCGATCATGTTCGAGCGCATCCTGCAATCCGATCAACGCCTCCACCACCAGGCGCCTACCTTGTGCGCCTACCTCAAGCGTCACATTGAGATGGACGCCCAGGAGCATGGGCCGGCCGCCGAGCAGTTGCTCGAACGGCTCGCCAGCGCAGACCCGGCGCACGCGCAACAGGCCCATGACGCAGCCCTTACCGCCATGGAAAACCGCATCGCGTTCTGGGATGAGGTTCAGGGCTCGTTGCAAGAGGTGCGCCCATGAACACCGGCGACTACCCATCCATCGCCGACGACTGGGAGCGCCGCGCAACCATCCGTACACGCCCTCGCCGTTTGCTGGAAAACGATGACAAGCTGATCTACCCATTGTGCCGCCAACCGTTGGTGCTCAGTGCGACTTTTCTTGAACACTGCCCGCAATGGCGCGATTTCGTGCTGGTGCAGAGCTTCTACAAGTTCATCAACGACGTGGTGATATTCGAGACAGAGATCGTCGACAAGACTGCGCGCAGCATTGCCAAGAACCGCTTCTCGATCCCCTTCCCGCTGGCCTGCCGCGTTGATGCAATGACGGTCGTCGTGGACGAGGACTACCACGCACTGGTCGCACTGGATTTCCTGCAGCAAACCGTGGCCCTGACCGGCATACAGCCGTTGGAGCTACCCAGGCAAATCGAATTGACCCGCGCACTGCCGACAGCACAAGCCCAGGCGCCAGCCCATCTGCACGATGCAGTAGAACTGATTGCCGTGGCCATCGCCGAAAACACGGTGACCCATGATGTAGCAGCATTCTCCAAGGACAGCAGTGTCAAAGCCTCCATCCGTGGCTTGATGGCCGACCACCTGTTTGATGAAGGCCGCCACGCGCACTTCTGGACGCGACTCGTACGCATGTATTGGCAAGCCGCGAACGCGGACGATCGCGACAGTATTGCCAAGGTACTGCCGACGTTCCTGGCTCAGTACCTGACGAACGATCTGCAAAAAGACTTTGACCTTCACTTGATCGAACACCTCGACATCGACGCCAGCCTGCGCAACGCGTTGCGCAATGAAATCGCCGCGCTCACCTTCCCCATCACCCGCCGGCACCCGCTGTTGAGCAATATCCTTGGCTTCCTGCAACACAGCGGTTTGCTGCAGACACCGAGTGTGGTGCACGCGTTGAAAGACTATTTGCCGATGCCTGGGGGCGCGATATGAGGCGCCTGACAATCGGATTTTCCGGTGCCAGCAGCGCCTTGGACGCCATCAGACGGGAGCTGGAACAGCATGGGCATGCCTCGAGCGATGAAGGCGTCGACCTGTGGATAGACGACGGACGTCAGCCGCTGCGGGACCCGGCAGACCCAACCCCGGCGTTGAGCCTGCGCCTGGGCGTTGGCCCGGTATCCGACTGCGGACTGCCCGCGCTGCAGTTGCGCGCCTATGGGGCTAGCCGGAGCTTGTCGGGAGTCCTGGACATCGCCGACGAACCAACGGGCAACGGGCAACGGTTACGCCAGCAAGTGAGCCACGCATTGGTGGAATGGGTCGCGCTGCACGTCAGTCGTTTGTCACGGGACCCTGGATATTTCTCCGTGAGTGCGGTTGCCAATGACTGGCCAGAGCAGGGTTTGGATGCGCTTGACGCGCTGGCGTTTGTCCATCGATTCAACCGCACCGAAGACCTCGCTGTACTGCGCGAAGCTCAAGTGCCCGTGATTGAGCGCGTGCAGGCCAGCCTCCATAGGTCCGCTGATCGCCCGGCGCTGAGGATCGCCGGTAGCGTAGTGACTTACCGCGAGTTGCACGTCCAGGCCCTCACGATCCAGCAGCAGTTACACCCCATGCTGGGCAATACGCAGGCGCCCCCCGTGGTTGGCGTGTGCCTGGAAAAATCCATCGAGTTGTACGCCAGTATCCTTGCGGTGCTCGGCTGTGGAGCGGTGTATCTACCGCTGGGCCCGGACCACCCGCCACAACGCCATCAAGTGATGCTCGAGACCGCAGGGGCGCATGTGTTGCTGGACGCCGGTCAACATCCTTTGCGAGCGCACTTCACTGCACTGGATGTCACCCGTCTCGACCTCAGGCATGTCGACCTCACGCTTGCGTTGATGCCAGCTCGCCCCCACCCCGATGCGCCCTGCATGACGCTCTTTACGTCTGGCACCACAGGCCAACCCAAGGGCGTGCTGCTCAGCCAGGCAAACCTGGCGCATTTCACGGCCTGGTTCAGGTCCTGTATGAACCTGGATGACCAGAGCCGTGTCTTGCAGTTCTCACCATTGAGCTTCGACTCATCGCTGATCGATATTTTCCCCGCTCTGATAGCGGGTGCCGAGTTGATCGTCCCCAGCGCCGAACAACGCCACGCCCCTGAGCAACTGTTGGATCTGCTCCACCAGCAACGCGTCACCCATGCCTTTTTGCCGCCTGCGCTGTTGAGCATTCTGCCGCTTGATCAACCATTGGGCCTGACGCACCTGCTGACCGGCGGCGATGTGTGCGAACCCCATGTCATCGAACGCCTGGCAGGGCAGTGCCGGTTTCACAACCTGTACGGGCCCACGGAGACCACGGTGCTGGCCACCCATCGGACACTGCACCCCGGTGACTGCAACCGCAACCTCGGCTACCCCATCGCCAACAGCCAGGTGCTGATCCTCGATGACACTCTGCAACCGGTGGATGAAGAGGTGATGGGTGAGGTGTACATCGTCGGCCCCGGAGTCAGCCTGGGGTATGTGGGCACGTCGCAACCGTCTGCCAGTCCTTTCGTGGAACTGGCAGTACCAGGAGGTCAGCCACTGCGGGCCTACCGCAGTGGCGACCTTGCACGATGGACCGCCGACGGGATCGTGCTGGGTGGACGGCGTGATGACCAAGTGAAAATCCGCGGGTTTCGGGTCGAGCCGCAGGAGATTGAACAATGCCTGCGCAATAGTCGGCTGTATCGCCAGGTGGCGGTAGTAATCGACCGGGACAGCAGGATCCGCAGCTACATCGCCCAGCCTGAACCAGACGCGAGCGTGGCCGCCCTGAAGCACCATGCACGGCAATGGCTGCCAGACTACATGCAGCCGGGTTTCTGGGAGGTGTTGCCCCACCTGCCGTGCTCCGTCAATGGGAAAGTCGACCGGCCGGCATTGCTGGCACTGCCGATTCGGCCTGCGTTGCAAGCGGACGGCAGTGCCGCGAAAAATCCGCTTCACGTTCGGTTGTCCCGCTTGTGGAGCGAGCTGCTGGCAGTGCCCGCAGGTAATCTGTCTATTGACCAGAGTTTCTTTGATCTCGGCGGGCATTCGATTTTGCTATCGACCTTGCTGCTGCGTGTTCGCGAGCAATTCGGCCGTAGCTTTGTGTTGAGTCACTTTATTGAAGTGCCGACGATTCGTACGCTCGCAACGCTGGTGGAGAACCGTGAACGACCCGATGCAGGATCCGGCCGGGCCGCCCGTGATGCTCAATCGGAGTGGGTGCTCGACACGTTGCCCGAGGACCGTGCAGGTGATCCGCACAAAGTGATCGTGACCGGAGCCAACAGTTTTGTGGGTGTCCATATCGTCGAAGCATTACTGGCCGCTGGTGCAACCGAGGTGGCGTGCCTGGTACGTGAGGAACCGGGGCGGTCGCCAATGTCACGACTCATCCAGGCGTTACATGAATACCGCCTGGAGCATGTGGACCTGAGCCGAGTGAAGGTATATGCGGCCGATATCAGCCAACCTCGATTGGGCCTGGCTGACGCTGTGCATGAGTCTCTTGCCAGAGACTTCGGCGTGCTGGTCCATAACGCGGCGCGGGTCAATCACGTGATGGACTATGCGTCACTGACGCGGGACAACGTTGACCCCATACGCGAATGCCTGCGCTTGTGTGAAACCCACCGCAAGAAAGTCTTCAACTTTGTCTCGACACTGTCAGCCTCAAGCAGTGTCGACTCGCAGGGCTATGTCCTCGAAGCACCCGCCTCTACCACGCTGCCGCTGTACATCAAGAATGGCTACAACCTGTCCAAATGGGTTGCGGAGCGACAGTTGGGGCATGCGGTGACGCGCGGTGCCTGGGTGAATATCCATCGTCCCGGCAATATCAGCTTCAACAGCCGAAACGGCGCGTGCCAGCCGCAAAAAAATCGCCTGATGCTGATGCTCAAGGGGTCGCTGCAACTGGGCCTGCTGCCCCGGCTGGCGCTGAACTTCGACCTGATGCCGGTGGACTTTCTGGCTCGCTTCATTGCATTCCACTGCACCCGCTTTCACGCCAACCGGAGTGTGTTCAACCTGCATAACCCACAACCGTTGAGCTGGGCGCACTACCTGGATGCGTTCAGTCGGGCGGGCCATCGCTTCAAGCGAGTGGGCATCGCGCAATGGCAGCAGGCGCTGCGAACGGTAAGCCAGGACAACGCACTGTTTGGCGTGCTCGGTTTTTACCTCGACCGTCTCGACGAAGACATCGGGGACACTTCAATGATTCGTTACGACAACGCGCGACTAGGTGTCCAGCAGATGGGTGAACACTACCCCGCAAAGGACACGGCACTGTTGAGCAAAGGCTGCAATTACCTCAAGGCCATCGGCTTTCTTTGAATACCCCAGGACAACCTCATGAAACTGCTGCAACCCGATACATTAATCCGCAACCCGAGTGGCCTGCCGATAGTGGCGTCCGTTGTGGTCAACTGCTCCGCCTCTCGCCTGTGGGACATGGTGGGGCAATTTGCCGGCTTCGATATGTTCATTCCGGACTTGAGCCATATCGAAATGATGGGCTCAGGCGTGGGCGCCTTGCGGACAAAATTCTTCCGCGATGGCAATTGTGTAGTGGAGCAACTCAATAGCCGGGACGAGCAGGCTATGCACATGACCTGGACCACGATCTACAACACCCTGGGTGTGGCCAGACTATGGGCGGCGATCCAAGTGGAAGCAATTGAAGCGGAGCGCGCCGAGGTGATGTGGACAATTATTGCAGAGCCCACAGAGGAGGCGAACGAGGGGTTCGAACAGTTTGTGCAAGGCTTTGCCAGCAGCGCCCTGGACAATGTCCGTCGAATGCTCAGCTAAACGGCAGGAGCGACTCGATGCGCCCCCGCCGTTGAATCAGCGGGTCATATCTTGAAGCTATCGACCAATTGCTTCAAACGATTGGCCTGCTGCGAAAGGGCATCGCAATCCTTCAGGGTTTCATTGAGATTCGCCACGCCCTGCTGGTTCAGCAAGTTGATCTGATTGATGTCCACATTGAGGGTCTCCACCACGGCCGTCTGTTCTTCAGTAGCTGCGGCGACGGACTGGTTCATGCCGTCGATCTCAACGATCCGCTGCGTCACACTTACCAGGCGCTCACCAGCCTGGTTCGCGACTTCTACGCTTTCTTCGCTGGAGGCCTGGCTGGCGTTCATGGTGGTGACCGCTTCGCGCGAGCCTACTTGCAGCGAAGTGATCATTTTGTGGATCTCCTCGGCCGACTCCTGGGTGCGGTGAGCCAGGTTACGCACCTCGTCGGCGACCACTGCAAAGCCTCGCCCGGCCTCACCTGCACGGGCGGCCTCGATGGCAGCGTTAAGCGCCAGCAAATTGGTTTGCTGGGAGATGCCTTTGATCACATCAAGGATGTGACCGATGTTGTCGGTGCTGGCGTTCAGGGTCTCGATCTGGGTGCAGGACAAGCTGATCTTTTGCGACAACTCAGACATGGCAAGGATGGTCTGCTCGACCACTTTGCGGCCATCGTCGGCCTGCTCGCTGGCACCACTGGCGTGTTGTGACGCATCGGCGGCGTTGCGCGCGATTTCCTGGGTGGCGGCACCCAGTTCATTGATCGCTGCCGCGACGCTGTTAGTGCGCGCGCTTTGCTCGTCGGAACCGACGATTGAGGCATTGGACGAGGCCATCACACGCTGGGACAAGTCATGCACCTGGCGGGTAGCCGAGGACACTTCCGAAATCGAAGCATGGATGCGCTCTACGAACTGATTGAACGCACTGCCGACTTCGCCAAATTCGTCCTTGCTGGTGACCGCCAGACGACGGGTCAGGTCACCCTCGCCCTGGGCGATATCCTGCATCGCCACGCCCATAGTGGTCAGGGGTCGCAGCAAGACTTGAATCAGCAAGCTCAGGAGCACGGCAATCGCAACCACGGCGATCAACATGGCAATCAACGCAGATGTCCGGAATTTGCCCAGCGGTGCGTAGGCTTTATCTTTATCAATCGATAGGCCGATATACCAATCCGCGCCTGGCAAGCCGCTGATAGGGGTGAATGACAAGATTCGGTCCTGGCCATTGAGAACGACGTCCTGACTGACCTTCTCAATGCGCACTTGGGTGCCGGGGTAGATGTCCTTGAGGTTTTTCATCACCTGGTCCTGATCGGGACTGACGATGACTTGCCCGTCACCACTGACCAGGAACGCATGACCAATACCGCCAAAATCCACCGAGTTGATGATCTTCACCAGGGTCTGCAGACTCAGGTCACCGCCGACCACACCGAGCAACTCGCCGTTCTTTTTTACCGGCATGGCAATGGTCACGATCTGCCCACCCACCGCTGCCATATAGGGTGGCGTAAGCATGGGTTTATCTGCAGCGACTGCTTGTTTGTACCAAGGGCGCTGACGGGGATCGTAGCCGTCGGGCATTTTTGCGTCAGGACGTTGGGTAAACACGCCGTTGGTTTGGCCAACATAGGTGAACTGGAAGTTATCAGTGAACGCCGGCTGATCAACCAGGCCAGGAAGGTCGGCACCACTGCCTTGGTGAGCAACGTTTTGCGTAAGGCTTTCGAGCACCAATATTCGGCCACTAAGCCAGTTCTGCACACTGCTGGCAGTGAGTTCACCGGATTGCTGGATGGACGACTCCAGGTTCTGCTTGATCGTGCTGCGCTGCAGGTAGTCGTTGTAGAGGGTGAATAACGCGAAGGCCAGAACCACGACGCCTGACGCGGCCAACAGAATTTTATGACTGAACTTGAGATTCATTTCATCGACTTCTTTTGCCAAAGGGGGGTGAGCGTGCCGAGCGGAACATTCCATGTAACGGTATAGGCAGCTTCTCGGGCCGCTCTATTTCGGTGCACGCATGGCTCGTCAGGCTTTCGGCCAAGCCGCGGTAAAGCTTAGAAAATTGTGAGACGTTTCTGATTTTTAAGCAGGAAACTGACCAGCGGTAGGCATATGTGAGGAAACTACAAATTGTGCCGACTATAGCCCCAAACGACAAAACCCCTGTCTGCGCTAGCAGACAGGGGTTTTGGAATTCAATCTTGACGATGACCTACTCTCACATGGGGAAACCCCACACTACCATCGGCGATGCATCGTTTCACTGCTGAGTTCGGGATGGGATCAGGTGGTTCCAATGCTCTATGGTCGTCAAGAAATTCTGTGTACCGGACCGTTGGGTTAGCAACGTGCCGGTGAAATTCATGGACTTCTACATAAACAAAACCCCTGACTGCGTTAGCAATCAGGGGTTCTGGAATTTAATCTTGACGATGACCTACTCTCACATGGGGAAACCCCACACTACCATCGGCGATGCATCGTTTCACTACTGAGTTCGGGATGGGATCAGGTGGTTCCAATGCTCTATGGTCGTCAAGAAATTCGGGTACTGAGTCGTGGCCTGCGCCTCGCTTCAGCAAATTGGGTATGTGACAGCTTTCGGTGTTTTGTGAACGTCGAACTTTCGGTTCATTTCGTCTTCACACACCGCAATCTGATGCTCGTTAGAGTAGTCAAATTGCTTGGGTGTTATATGGTCAAGCCTCACGGGCAATTAGTATTGGTTAGCTCAACGCCTCACAGCGCTTACACACCCAACCTATCAACGTCGTAGTCTTCGACGGCCCTTCAGGGAACTCAAGGTTCCAGTGAGATCTCATCTTGAGGCTAGTTTCCCGCTTAGATGCTTTCAGCGGTTATCTATTCCGAACATAGCTACCCGGCAATGCCACTGGCGTGACAACCGGAACACCAGAGGTTCGTCCACTCCGGTCCTCTCGTACTAGGAGCAGCCCCTCTCAAATCTCAAACGTCCACGGCAGATAGGGACCGAACTGTCTCACGACGTTCTAAACCCAGCTCGCGTACCACTTTAAATGGCGAACAGCCATACCCTTGGGACCGGCTTCAGCCCCAGGATGTGATGAGCCGACATCGAGGTGCCAAACACCGCCGTCGATATGAACTCTTGGGCGGTATCAGCCTGTTATCCCCGGAGTACCTTTTATCCGTTGAGCGATGGCCCTTCCATACAGAACCACCGGATCACTAAGACCTACTTTCGTACCTGCTCGACGTGTCTGTCTCGCAGTCAAGCGCGCTTTTGCCTTTATACTCTACGACCGATTTCCGACCGGTCTGAGCGCACCTTCGTACTCCTCCGTTACTCTTTAGGAGGAGACCGCCCCAGTCAAACTACCCACCATACACTGTCCTCGATCCGGATAACGGACCTGAGTTAGAACCTCAAAGTTGCCAGGGTGGTATTTCAAGGATGGCTCCACGCGAACTGGCGTCCACGCTTCAAAGCCTCCCACCTATCCTACACAAGCAAATTCAAAGTCCAGTGCAAAGCTATAGTAAAGGTTCACGGGGTCTTTCCGTCTAGCCGCGGATACACTGCATCTTCACAGCGATTTCAATTTCACTGAGTCTCGGGTGGAGACAGCGCCGCCATCGTTACGCCATTCGTGCAGGTCGGAACTTACCCGACAAGGAATTTCGCTACCTTAGGACCGTTATAGTTACGGCCGCCGTTTACCGGGGCTTCGATCAAGAGCTTCGCGTTAGCTAACCCCATCAATTAACCTTCCGGCACCGGGCAGGCGTCACACCCTATACGTCCACTTTCGTGTTTGCAGAGTGCTGTGTTTTTAATAAACAGTCGCAGCGGCCTGGTATCTTCGACCGGCATGAGCTTACGGAGCAAGTCCTTCACCCTCACCGGCGCACCTTCTCCCGAAGTTACGGTGCCATTTTGCCTAGTTCCTTCACCCGAGTTCTCTCAAGCGCCTTGGTATTCTCTACCCAACCACCTGTGTCGGTTTGGGGTACGGTTCCTGGTTACCTGAAGCTTAGAAGCTTTTCTTGGAAGCATGGCATCAACCACTTCGTCATCTAAAAGATAACTCGTCATCAGCTCTCGGCCTTAAGATCCCGGATT
>NZ_CP081944.1:0-330000 GCF_019823005.1 Pseudomonas sp. DR208 | reverse complement strand
AGTAGATCAGCTCCGGGTTGATCTCCTTGAGCGATTCATAGTCCAGCCCGTAAGCCGCGAGACCACCCACCTTGAAGTTCTCGATCAGGATGTCCGACTTGGCCGCCAGCTCACGCACCAGCGCCTGACCCTCCGGCCGCGTGAAGTCAATTGTCACCGACTCCTTATTGCGATTGGCCGACAGGTAATACGCCGCCTCACTGGTGTTCTCACCATAGGTATCCTTGAGGAAGGGTGGCCCCCAGGCGCGCGTATCGTCGCCGCTGCCCGGCCGCTCGACCTTGATCACCTCAGCCCCAAGGTCCGCAAGGATCTGCCCAGCCCAGGGGCCCGCCAGTACTCGAGATAAATCCAGCACCCGCAGGTGCGAAAGCGCGCCCATGCCGTGCTCCTATTAATAGAACGCCTGAAGACCGGTTTGCGCACGCCCCAGAATCAAGGCATGCACGTCATGAGTGCCCTCGTAGGTATTGACCACCTCAAGGTTGACCAGATGACGCGCCACTCCGAACTCGTCGGAAATCCCATTGCCACCCAACATGTCCCGGGCCATGCGTGCGATGTCCAGGGATTTGCCGCACGAGTTACGCTTCATGATCGAAGTGATCTCAACCGCCGCCGTGCCTTCATCCTTCATGCGCCCCAGACGCAGGCAACCCTGCAGAGCCAGAGTAATCTCGGTTTGCATGTCTGCCAGCTTCTTCTGGATCAACTGAGTTGCCGCCAGTGGACGGCCGAACTGATGGCGATCAAGCGTGTATTGGCGAGCGGTATGCCAGCAAAACTCGGCAGCCCCCAACGCCCCCCAGGAGATGCCATAGCGTGCAGAGTTCAAGCATGTGAAAGGCCCCTTCAAGCCACGCACATCCGGAAAGATGTTCTCTTCCGGCACGAACACGTTGTCCATCACGATTTCACCGGTGATGGAGGCGCGCAGCCCGACCTTGCCGTGAATCGCCGGAGCGCTCAAACCCTTCCAGCCTTTCTCCAGGACAAAGCCACGGATATCGCCGGCATCGTCCTTGCCCCACACAACAAACACATCCGCGATCGGGCTATTGGTGATCCACATCTTTGCGCCCGTCAGGCTGTAGCCACCTTCCACCTTGCGGGCGCGAGTAATCATCGCCCCCGGGTCGGAACCGTGGTTAGGCTCTGTCAGACCAAAACAACCGATCCACTCGCCAGAGGCCAACTTGGGCAGGTACTTCTGCTTCTGCGCCTCAGTGCCGAATTCATTGATCGGCACCATGACCAGTGACGACTGCACACTCATCATCGAACGATAGCCCGAGTCAACACGTTCCACTTCGCGTGCGATCAACCCATAGCTGACGTAATTCAAGCCACTGCCACCGTACTGCTCGGGAATCATCGCGCCGAGCAGGCCCGTCTCGCCCATCTCGCGGAAAATCGCAGGGTCTGTCTTTTCATGGCGGAAGGCCTCGAGCACACGCGGCGCCAACTTGTCCTGAGCAAATTGCTCAGCACTGTCGCGCACCATGCGCTCTTCTTCGGTGAGCTGCTGATCCAGCAGCAGTGGATCGATCCAGTTGAAGCTTGCCTTGCCAGCCATGAATAAGCCCTCGCGGAAGAAAACGGAAGTCGTGGAGCCAGCGTAGGCCCGCCATGCGCGTAGGGCAAACGAGGTTTCCGCATAGGGTTGTGCTAATTTCTCACTTCGAAGCAGCCAAAAATGGCGTATATGCGCCCTAGCAAGTGAGGACACGGTATATGCGCAGGAAAATTCCCAGTACCACCGCTTTGGTCAGTTTTGAAGCGGCAGCCCGCCACGAGAGCTTCACCAAGGCTGCGCAGGAGCTTTCGATCACTCAAGGCGCTATCTGTCGACAGATCGCCAGTCTCGAGGAGTTTTTAAGTGTCGAGCTGTTTCGCCGTTCACGGCGCGGGGTAAAGCTGACAGAGGCGGGTCTGTCGTATAGCCGTCGCGTGGCGACGCAACTGGATGCGGTGGAGCGCGATACGCTTTCCGTCATGGGCCAGCAGGGCGCCAACACCATCGAACTGGCCGTAGTCCCGACGTTCGGCACTCAATGGTTGATTCCTCGCCTCAAGGATTTCCAACGCCAGCACCCCGAGGTCACGGTCAACCTCACGAATCGAACGCGACCTTTCCTGTTTGCCGACACAGAGTTCGACGCCGCCATCTACTTCGGCGACGCCGACTGGTCCGGTACCGAATCCCACCGGCTGATGGGCGAAAATCCTGTACCCGTATGCAGCCCTCGGCTATTGGGTGACCGTGCGCAGTTCAGCGCCCAGGCGATTGCAGAACTGCCGCTCCTGCAGCAAACCACACGACCCTATGCCTGGCGCCAATGGTTCAACGCCCAACATTTGAACATCCCACGCGACATGACAGGCCCCCGTTACGAGCTATTCTCGATGTTGTCCCAAGCGGCCATGCATGACATGGGGATCGCGCTGATCCCCCCGTTCCTTATCCAGCGCGAACTGAACGATGGCCAATTGGTGATAGCAAGCCCCGAGGCGCTGAGCAGCACGAAGGCTTATTACCTGATGATTCCCGACAGAAAAGTCGAATCCGCTTCGTTGCACGCGTTCAGAGACTGGCTCATCGACCAGTCGCAACGCTACAGCTCCAATGTTTAAAGGCTAAAACCGCATTACTGACTTTGTAGTCAATCAACCTACAGTCCTACAGATGTATATATATGTCGCATTTAAACAGAGCGTATCTCAAAGGTAAAAATACAGCTGAAAGCCATTAATTACGTGGCTTAGAGCGACTATTGCAAGCCAATGACCGACCATTCACACCAACCATGCAAAAATATTGGAAAAGCGTGCAAAACCCTTTAAGCCTATGTATTTGAACAGCTTAATTCAGTGCATTGCGACAATCAGTCACAGGGTGACTTGTAGTTAATTTTTCGTCACCCATCATAATCCCTTGAAGGCCGTAAAGTTCGCCTGCAAAATGCCGCGCCCCGCTGTCATTTCAGCGGGATCGTGCTGATCGGCCGCCCCAGTTGCGCCACTCGCGGTGCACTGGCCTTTTTACAAAAAGATCAAAAGCAAAAAGATCATGCAGGAGATTTGACGTGCACATTGGTGTTCCTCTCGAAACCCAGACCGGTGAAACGCGGGTGGCTGCCACCCCGGAAACCATCAAGAAGCTGATCGGCCAGGGCCATAAGGTCACTGTACAAAGCGGAGCAGGCATCAAGGCCAGCATCGTCGACAGTGCGTATGAAACGGCAGGCGCGACCATTGGCAGTGCCAACGATGCGTTTGGCGCAGAGCTGATTCTCAAGGTGGTAGCCCCCAGCGACAGCGAGCTGACGCTGATCAAAAGTGGCACCGTGTTGGTCGGCATGCTCAATCCGTTCAGCAACGAAACCATTGCCAAGTTGGCCGAGCGCGGTATTACAGCCTTCGCCCTGGAAGCTGCACCGCGCACCTCGCGGGCCCAGAGCCTGGACGTGCTGTCCTCCCAGGCCAACATCGCCGGCTATAAGGCGGTACTGCTCGCCGCTCATCACTATCCGCGCTTCATGCCGATGCTGATGACCGCCGCGGGCACCGTCAAGGCTGCTCGCGTGCTGATCCTCGGCGCCGGTGTGGCGGGCTTGCAGGCCATCGCCACAGCGAAACGCCTGGGTGCCGTCATCGAAGCGTCCGACGTACGCCCGGCCGTAAAAGAGCAGATCGAGTCTCTCGGTGCCAAGTTCGTCGACGTGCCTTACGAAACCGACGAAGAACGTGAATGCGCCGTCGGCGTCGGCGGTTACGCTCGCCCGATGCCCACCAGTTGGATGCAACGCCAGGCCCTGGCTGTGCACGAACGCGCCAAGCAAGCTGACATCGTCATCACCACCGCCCTCATCCCAGGCCGTAAAGCTCCGACGTTGCTCAGCGCTGAAACCGTGGCACAGATGAAACCCGGCTCCGTGGTGATCGATCTCGCGGCCGCCCAAGGCGGCAACTGCCCGCTGACCGTCGCCGACCAAGTGGTCGTGGAAAATGGCGTGATCATCTGCGGCCCGACCAACCTGGCCGGTGCCGTCGCTGCCGACGCGTCAGCTTTGTATGCGCGCAACCTGCTGGACTTCCTGAAGCTGGTCTTCACCAAGGAAGGGCAGTTTGAAATCAACCTCGAAGACGACATCGTCGCCGCGTGCCTGATGTGCCGCGACGGCCAAGTCATCCGTAAAAACGCCTAGGCAGGGATTCAGACGATGGAAGAGCTTATCTCCCCCGGTATCTACAACCTGATCATCTTTGTGCTGGCGATTTATGTCGGTTACCACGTGGTCTGGAACGTCACACCCGCACTGCACACGCCGCTGATGGCGGTAACCAACGCGATTTCGGCGATTGTGATCGTCGGCGCCATGCTCGCCGCCGCACTCACCGTGACGCCCCTGGGCAAGACCATGGGCACCCTGGCCGTGGCCTTGGCAGCAGTGAACGTGTTCGGCGGTTTCCTGGTGACGCGCCGCATGCTCGAGATGTTCAAGAAGAAAGCCCCGAAAGCAAAAGAAGAGGCGCCTAAGTAATGAGCATGAATCTGGTTACGACGCTCTACTTGATCGCGTCGATCTGCTTTATCCAGGCCCTTAAAGGCCTGTCACACCCGACCACTTCGCGACGCGGCAACCTGTTCGGCATGCTCGGCATGGCGCTGGCGGTACTCACGACCGTGGGCTTAATCTATAAGCTCGGCGCTGAACTCGCCACTGCCGGTATCGGCTACGTGATTGTCGGTCTGCTGATCGGCGGCACCGCCGGTTCGATCATGGCCAAGCGCGTGGAAATGACCAAGATGCCGGAACTGGTCGCCTTCATGCACAGCATGATCGGCCTGGCTGCAGTGTTCATCGCCATTGCCGCCGTAGTCGAGCCGCAATCACTGGGCATCGTCAAACACCTGGGCGATTCGATCCCTGCCGGTAACCGCCTGGAACTGTTTCTTGGCGCAGCCATCGGTGCTATCACCTTCTCCGGTTCGGTGATTGCGTTCGGCAAGCTGTCGGGCAAGTACAAGTTCCGCCTGTTCCAGGGTGCACCGGTACAGTTCGGCGGCCAACACAAGTTGAACCTGGTGCTCGGCCTGCTGACACTGGGCTTGGGCCTGGCGTTTATGTTCACCGGCAACCTCACCGCCTTCGCGTTGATGCTGGCCCTGGCCTTCGTGCTCGGCGTGCTGATCATCATCCCGATTGGCGGCGCGGACATGCCCGTGGTTGTCTCGATGCTCAACAGCTACTCCGGCTGGGCGGCGGCGGGCATCGGTTTCTCGCTGAACAACTCGATGCTGATCATAGCCGGCTCTCTGGTGGGCTCCAGCGGCGCGATCCTGTCTTACATCATGTGCAAGGCGATGAACCGTTCCTTCTTTAATGTACTGCTCGGCGGTTTCGGCAATGCGCCGGATGCGGGCGCAGCAACGGGCTCAAAAGAAGCACGTCCGGTTAAGTCCGGCTCTGCGGACGATGCAACCTTCCTGCTGACCAACGCCGACACCGTGATCATCGTCCCGGGCTATGGCCTGGCGGTGGCGCGGGCGCAACACGCGCTCAAAGAACTGACCGAGAAGCTGACCCACCACGGCGTCACCGTTAAATATGCGATCCACCCAGTGGCAGGCCGCATGCCTGGACATATGAACGTCCTATTGGCGGAGGCCGAAGTGCCTTACGACCAGGTGTTCGAGATGGAAGACATCAACTCCGAGTTCGGCCAAGCCGACGTGGTGCTGGTGCTGGGCGCGAACGACGTGGTCAACCCGGCCGCCAAGAACGACCCGAACTCGCCGATTGCCGGCATGCCGATCCTCGAAGCGTTCAAAGCCAAGACCATCATCGTCAACAAGCGCTCGATGGCCAGTGGTTATGCTGGGCTGGATAACGAACTGTTCTACCTGGACAAGACCATGATGGTCTTCGGTGATGCCAAGAAGGTCATCGAAGACATGGTCAAAGCCGTCGAGTAACACTGCCTCAGCGCAATACTCGAAACCCCGGCCTGCGATAGGCTGGGGTTTTTTATTGCTGCATGAAACCCGACCAAAGGCTCTAAATCGCTGCCTGGCATTCGACCATGGTAGCGGGCCGAAATTTTTTGAAATCACTAAACTGCGCACCTTGCTTCCGTAGCCTGAGATAAGAATCCATGTACCGTGATCGCATCCGCTTGCCTTCGTTGTTGAACAAGGTCATGAGCGCGGCAGACGCCGCCGCACTGATCGAGGACGGCATGACCGTCGGCATGAGTGGCTTCACCCGTGCGGGTGAAGCCAAGGCCGTCCCCCACGCCCTGGCCGAACGCGCCAAGACGTCGCCGCTGAAAATCACCCTGATGACCGGCGCCAGCCTGGGCAATGACCTGGACAAGCAACTGACCGAAGCGGGCGTACTGTCACGACGCATGCCTTTCCAGGTCGACAGCACCCTGCGTAAGGCAATCAACGCCGGCGAAGTGATGTTCATCGACCAGCACTTGTCGGAAACCGTCGAACAACTGCGCAACAACCAACTCAAGTTGCCGGACATCGCGGTGATTGAAGCGGTGGCGATCACTGAACAAGGGCATATCGTGCCCACCACGTCTGTGGGCAACTCGGCCAGCTTCGCGATTTTTGCCAAACAGGTGATCGTCGAGATCAACCTGGCGCACAATCCGAACCTGGAAGGGTTGCACGACATCTATATCCCGACCTACCGGCCGACGCGCACGCCGATCCCGCTGGTCAAAGTTGATGACCGTATCGGCAGCACCGCGATCCCGATTCCACCGGAAAAGATCGTCGCCATCGTGATCACCCACCAGGCCGACTCCGCCTCCACGGTGACGCCGCCCGACAGCGACACCCAAGGCATCGCCAATCACCTGATCAACTTCCTCAAGCAGGAAGTCGACGCCGGCCGCATGACCAACAAGCTCGGCCCGCTGCAGGCCGGTATCGGCAACATTGCCAACGCGGTGATGTGCGGCTTGATCGAGTCGCCGTTCGAAGACCTGACCATGTATTCGGAAGTGTTGCAGGATTCGACCTTCGACCTGATCGACGCCGGCAAGCTCAGTTTCGCCTCGGGCAGCTCGATCACCTTGTCGGAGCGACGCAACGCCGACGTGTTCGGCAACCTGGAACACTATAAGGACAAGCTGGTACTGCGCCCGCAGGAGATCTCCAACCACCCTGAAGTGGTGCGGCGCCTGGGCATTATCGGCATCAACACCGCGCTGGAGTTCGATATCTACGGCAACGTCAATTCCACCCATGTCTGCGGCACACGGATGATGAACGGCATTGGTGGCTCCGGGGACTTCGCGCGCAATGCGCACTTGGCGATATTCGTCACCAAGTCGATTGCCAAGGGCGGCGCAATTTCCAGCGTGGTGCCAATGGTCAGCCACGTGGACCACACCGAGCATGACGTCGACATCCTGGTGACCGAGATTGGCCTGGCCGACCTGCGTGGCCTGGCGCCACGGGAACGGGCTAGGGTAATCATCGACAACTGCGTGCACCCGGCCTACCGAGATGCCCTCAACAGTTACTTCGATGCCGCCTGCGCCATCGGCGGGCATACCCCGCACATCCTGCGCGAAGCACTGAGCTGGCACATCAACCTGGAAGAAACCGGGCACATGCTCAAGGCGTGATTGATACAGATCCGAGCTGATGCAAATACAGTTTCATCAGCTCGATGGATTCGCCCCCACTTAATGATAAAACTGTACTACTGTACCGGTCATTTCCTACCGAAACATCCTACGAACCTCACCGAAAATACCTATTTCGCACTATTTCAGTGCGGACAGGTACAGTTGCCCCATTTACGTACAGTACAGCAGCTATAAACAGTTAACTGGCCCCTTACAATACAGGTGAACTGTATCTAGAGAGTGTTGCGCCGGAAGAGGATCATTGGCATCAGTTAAACCACTACCTAATCCCGCCACAAGCGGAAGGATGTCATCATGGAACGTACACTCAGTTCCGAACTGTTCTTCGAAGAAAAAGCTGTAAACACCCAGGCCTCCCTGCCTCTGCGCGTTATCGCCAACCTGATGTTGTGGCAGCGCCGCATCTCCAGCCGCCACCAACTGGCTCGTCTGGATTCGCGTCTGCTGGCTGACGCAGGCATCAGCGAAGCTCAACGCTACGAAGAGCTGAGCAAGCCGTTCTGGCGCTGATTCAGCGCTCGCTGGCCCTGACCTGACGGGTCCACTGCCAGCAACCTGATTTGTCAAAACAAAGCCCGCCCCGGGAAACCGGAGGCGGGCTTTGTTGTTTCCAGGATTCGGATTTTTAACGGAAAACAGAAGCCTAGCGCAGCAATAGGTACAGTTAAAAAGATATAACAGTTAAGCGGTACAATTTAACATTGGTGTATCTGTATCGGTCGGACGCCGCCACCCAACATGGTGTTCCAAGACCTCATGAAAGGTACTCGCCATGGATACGTCACCCCCCCTTTATAAGCGACTGCCACGCCAGGCAGCCTCCATTCTGGCCAAATGGCTACGCCACGCTTATGAACGACGCCAATTGTCGCAGCTTGATACCCGGGAGCTCTCCGACGTCGGCATCAGTCAGGGCGACCGAATGGCCGAGCTGTCCAAGCCGTTCTGGCGTGACTAGGCAGTCAAGGCGCTTCCCGAACGGATAAGCGGCGGCTTAATATCCATTCACAATGTGGCAAACCGCGCAGTACAGGCGTCTGATCCCCAATGGCTGCCCTGCGCCACCTTATCCGTTCATCTACTGGAGTCATCCCATGTCCCGTCTTCGCCTGCTGAGTGCTGCCACCCTGTTGGCCCTGGCCGCCAACGCCAACGCGAGCAGCTTCATCGTGACCACCGACTCCATCGTCGGCGCGCTGAAGGCCACTTCCGACGCCACCTCCGATGCCACGTCCTCCCTACGTGACAACAAGGTCGTGCGTGCAGCCCGTGACGACGCCGCCAGCTTTGTCGCCAGCGAAGGCACCATCCGTGGCGTGAAACTGGAAAGCGCCCTGGCCCAGATCCGCCAGCAAGCGCCGCAATTGAACACTGCCACTGATGCACAACTGGCCCAAGCCATCCTGGCCATCTGACGACAAGGCGGACGCCCGGGCGCTGGCTCTCGCCCGGGCATTGCGCTAGCCTTGGCGCTCGTTTTCAGTTGTCGAGTGCCATGGTTTTTTCATACCGCCTTTTAATCGTCCTTGTGATGTTTTCGTTCGCTTGGTCGCCGATGGCTTCAGCCTTTGACCTCACCACCCAGAGCACCGTCGTGAGCGCGTATGTCACCAGCAAGGTGACCTCCGCACCCTTCGACAGAAAAGTGATAATGGCCGCCCAGGATGACGCCGCTGCGTTTATCGCCACTGACGGCCAATGGCGGGGCGCGCGGCTGGAGTCGGCACTGGATTATCTGCGCCGTAGCCAACCAAAACTTAACGCCAGCGACCTTGAACTGGCGCAGGCAATTCTCGTCCAATAATCATCCTTATTTTTTGGAGTCATTCCATGCGTAGCCCGCTGATTGCTGCCACCCTGGGCCTGCTGTTGTTGGCCGACATCGCCCAGGCGCATACGCTGGTGGCCACCAGTAACATCATTGTTCGCGCCTCCGGCCGCACCATTGATTTCACCTCGGACACGACCACCTCCATCCGCGACTCCAAAGTCGTGCGCGAAGCCCACGATGACGCCGCCAGTTTCGTCGCCAGCAATGGCGAGATCCGTGGCGCCCACCTTGAGGCCGCCTTCGACGCCCTGCGCACACGCCTGCCGGAAGCCCGCGACGCCAGCGACCAGACCCTAGCCGAAGCCATCCTCGCACTGTGAGGCGAATCGTCGCCTGGCTCCTGGCCGGGGCAGTGCTGCTGTGCGCCAGCGCAGCCCAGGCCAGCCTGCAGCTGCGACTCAAGACCGAAGGTCTGAGCCCGGCTGAACAACAGGCCAGCCAGGCGTTGCTCGACGAAGCGATGCGTTCCCTGCCGCCACGCTTTGTCGAGCAGTTGGACCGGCGCATCGATGTCGGCTGGACCGACAAGATGCCCGAGAACGCCTACGGGCAAGCCTCGCTCGTGTCCGAGCTGGACCTCAACAACAACCTGCTGGCCAGCCTGACCGACGGCAGCGCCGCCACCCAAAAAACCAATCGCCCCCACGGCACTGTGCGCCGGGAAATGCTCGCCACGGTGCTGCATGAACTGACCCACATCTATGACCGTGCGCGCCTGTGGTCCAAAGAAGACCGCACGCTGATCAATCGCTGCAGCCGCCAGAACAACCTCACCGGCCTGATCGGCCTGCCTGATCAATGCCGTGGCCAGAATGGCCGGCGCTTTACCCTGAGCGATGATCCACGCCTGCTGGACCTGGCCGGTTGGCCGCAATACGTCGGGCGCCGTGGCGAGCGTGAGCAGCACAACCATCAGGTGGCTCGCAGCCCGGACATTTACGAAACCACCAGCCCGCTGGAGTTCGTCGCGGTCAACATGGAGTATTTCCTCCTCGACCCCAGCTACGCCTGCCGCCGTCCCGCGCTGTTCCGCTATTACAAGGAACACTTCGGCTGGGCCCCGCCGCAACAAGACACCTGCGCCAGCACCTACGCGTTCCTCAATGCCGGTAACGATTTTGCCAAGACACCGCTGGGCCATGTGGACCCGGAGCGCGTCTACGAGATCGACTACCTGCTGGCCGAAGCCAACCAGAACCTGGTCAGCCGCTGGGGCCACAGCATGCTGCGCCTGGTGATCTGCGCACCGGGCCGCCCGCGTGGACCGGATTGCCGACTGGACCTGGACCAGCATCTAGTTCTTTCCTATCGCGCGTTCGTCGGTGACGTACAGCTGTCGAGTTGGGATGGCCTGGTCGGCAAATACCCCTCGCGGCTGTTCGTGCTGCCGCTGGCGCAAGTGATCGATGAATACACCAAGACCGAGCTGCGCGGCCTGGCCTCGGTGCCGTTGAAACTGACCCGCCAGGAAATCAACGATACCGTCGAGCATGCCGCCGAAATGCATTGGAGCTACGACGGCAACTACTTCTTCATCTCCAACAACTGCGCGGTGGAAAGCCTGAAACTGCTACGCAGCGGCAGCGCCAACCCGCAATTGACCGGCCTGGACAACATCACCCCCAATGGCTTGCTCGAGGTGCTGAGCGCACGCGGCCTGGCCGACACCAGTGTGCTGGATGACAAACGCAGGGCATTGCGCCTGGGTTATCACTTCGACTCCTTCCGCGAACGCTACCAAGCCATGTTCGATGTGCTGCGCAAACACCTGCCGATCAAACAGACCCAGGTCGAAGACTGGCTATCCCTGAGCGCCGAGGAGCGTCGCCAGTGGTTCGACCAGGCCGATCTGCGCACCAGCGCCGCGTTGCTGCTGCTGGAGCAGGCGAGCTTTCGCAAGCAGTTGATGCTGGCCCAAGACGAAGTCAAACAACGCTACCTCGGTGCCCGCGAGCTGAAAAACGGTGGCATGGAAAAAGCCAATGCCACGCTGCAACAGATCCTTGCCAACAGCGGTTTCCTCAGTCGCCCGGCGGAACTGCTCGGCAGCGGCGGTTATGGCTTGCCGCAACCTTCGGAAGCCACGCGTCTGGAATCGGAAAGCGCCGAGCGCCAGAAGCAGCTGCAATCGCTGACCGGCGAATTGGACAAAGAGGTGAGGGCGCTGCTGGAGCCTTCCCGTTCAGCCGAGATAGCCGCCTGTGAAGCCAACCTCAAGCTGGTGGGCGAACACTTGCGCAAGCTGCACAAAGCCGCCGGCGGCCTCGAACTGCCCTAAAAACCTCAAGCAAAATATAGACAAATGTGGGAGGGGGCTTGCCCCCGATAGCGGTGTGTCAGCCTGCGCATGCAGTGACTGGCACCCTGTTATCGGGGGCAAGCCCCCTCCCACATGTTGATCTACATAAATCCAGGGACCGCGTGCATTCCCTTCGTCACCTGTTTTTTCAGCGAAAGCTGGCTGAAAGCTTACCCGTCTAGGATCGCCCCCACTGCCGGCAACAGACCGGCTGTTAACAACAACAATGGTGATTCCCGATGTCCGCCCGTACCCGCCTGTTCGCCCCAACTCCACCCGTACGCCTCGTGCCTTTCGTTCTGCGCTGACCGCCACCCGGTTCGCCATTCCCTAGCCGCGCTACGCCTGGAGTATTCCTATGCTGACTTTCCTTGGCTTTGCCATGGTCATCACGTTCATGTTCCTGATCATGACCAAGCGCCTGTCCGCGCTGATCGCCCTGATCATCGTGCCGATCCTGTTCGCGCTGTTCGGTGGCTTCGCACCCGAGATCGGCCCAATGATGCTGGCCGGTATCACCAAGCTTGCGCCCACCGGCGTGATGCTGATGTTCGCCATTCTGTACTTCGCCCTGATGATTGACTCCGGCCTGTTCGACCCGGCCGTGCGCAAGATCCTCAAGATGGTCAAGGGCGACCCGCTGAAAGTCTCGGTCGGCACCGCTGTACTGGCCCTGGTCGTGTCCCTGGACGGTGACGGCGCCACCACCTACATGATCTGCGTGGCCGCCATGTTGCCGCTGTACCAGCGCATTGGCATGAGCCCCCGGATCATGGCCGGCCTGATCATTCTCGCCGGTGGCGTGATGAACATGACCCCTTGGGGTGGCCCGACCGCTCGTGCCGCCAGTGCATTGCATGTGGACCCTTCGGACATTTTCGTACCGATGATACCGGCGATGGCCGCCGGTGTGGTCGCGATCCTGGCGATCGCCTACCTGTACGGCAAGCGCGAGCGCGCACGTCTGGGCGAACTGCACCTGCAAGGCGATGAGATCGACCACAGCGAGATCAGCGTCTCCCAATACCCGGACGCCCGTCGCCCGAAACTGATCTGGTTCAACGGCGCGCTGACCTTCGCCCTGATGTGCGCGCTGATCGCCGGCCTGCTACCGCTGCCGGTGCTGTTCATGGTGGCGTTCAGTATCGCGATGATCGTCAACTACCCGTGCCTGCAGATGCAGAAAGACCGCGTCGCCGCCCACTCCGGCAGCGTACTGGCGGTGGTTGGGCTGATCTTCGCGGCCGGTATCTTCACTGGCATCCTGTCGGGCACCGGCATGGTCGATGCCATGTCCAAGAGCCTGCTGGCGGTCATCCCTGATGCATTGGGCCCTTACCTGGCGGTGATCACTGCACTGGTGAGCATGCCGTTCACCTTCTTCATGTCCAACGACGCGTTCTACTATGGCGTACTGCCCGTACTCGCCGAAGCCGCCAGCCACTACGGCATCACGGCTGCAGAAATGGGACGTGCGTCGATCGTCGGACAACCCGTGCACCTGTTGAGCCCACTGGTACCCTCGACCTACCTGTTGGTCGCTTTGGCAGGTATCGAATTTGGCGATCACCAGCGCTTCACCCTCAAGTGGGCAGTGCTGGTATGCCTGTGCATAATGGTCGCCGCTTTGCTGATGGGGATTATTCCGCTTTTCAGCACTCTATAATCCCAAACACCCAACCGCGCGGCGCTGCAGCTTGCGCGGTTTAACACTCGCTTAAAGGAATACACATGGAATGGCTGACCAATCCGGAAATCTGGATTGCCTTCTTCACCCTGACGGCCCTCGAGATCGTCCTGGGCATCGATAACATCATCATGATTTCGATCCTGGTCAGCCGCATGCCCAAGCACATGCAGGCACGCACCCGGATCTTCGGCCTGGCCCTGGCCATGGTCACGCGCATCCTGTTGCTGTTGTCGATCACCTGGGTGATGCAACTGACCGCCGACCTGTTCGTGGTCTTCGGCCAAGGCATCTCCGGTCGCGACCTGATCCTGTTCTTCGGTGGCCTGTTCCTGCTCTGGAAAAGCTCCCAGGAGATGTACCACGCGCTGGAAGGTGAAGACGAAACCCACGACGAGCCGAAGGGCGCCGGTGGCAAGTTCATCTACACCATCATCCAGATCGCGATCATCGACATCGTGTTCTCCCTGGACTCGGTGATCACCGCGGTCGGCATGGTCTCCCATGTACCGGTGATGGTCGCGGCGATTGTCGTGGCGGTATTGGTGATGATGCTGGCAGCCGGCACCATCAGCGAATTCATCGACAAGCACCCGTCGTTGAAGATGCTCGCGCTGTCGTTCCTGCTGGTAGTCGGTACCGTGCTGATCGCCGAATCCTTCGACGTGCACGTGCCAAAAGGCTACGTCTACTTCGCCATGGCGTTCTCGCTGGCGGTGGAAGCGGTGAACATCAAGATGCGCACCGCGATCGCGAAAAAGAAGAAACAGCAGGATCCTGTGAAACTGCGCAAAGACATTCCGGGTCAATAAACCCGAGCCAGACAATTAAGGGGCCTGCACAGGCCCCTTATTTTTATCCGCAAAAAGCTGATTTCATGACAGTTTTATTTCAATCCCCACTTTAGCTATGCGATGCTGGCGCAGAGCGCATTCGCCAACTACAGCTTAAGTACAAGACGTAGAGCGGCACGCGGCAACTTTCCTTCGCTCATTTTCGAGCGCACCCACACGGGGGGCCGAGCATGCTGACCTTGCTCAATCTGCTTTCCGCCGTGACCCTGCTTATCTGGGGCACGCATATCGTCCGTACCGGCATCCTGCGGGTCTACGGTTCCAACTTGCGCCAAGTCATCGGGCAGAACATGTCCAAGCGCTGGCTGGCGTTTATCGCCGGTATCCTGGTGACGGCCATGGTGCAGAGCAGCAACGCCACGGCAATGCTGGTCACGTCCTTTGTCGGCCAGGGCCTGATGGGGCTGATGCCCGCCCTGGCGACCATGCTCGGCGCCGACGTCGGTACCGCGCTGATGGCGCGGGTGCTGACGTTTGATTTGTCTTGGCTGTCGCCGCTGCTGATTTTTCTCGGGGTGATCTTCTTCCTGTCACGCAAACAGACGCGGGCAGGGCAGTTGGGCCGGGTGGGTATCGGTCTCGGGCTGATCATCCTCGCACTGCAATTGATTGTGGAAGCGGCCGGGCCGATTACCCATGCCCAGGGCGTCAAAGTCATCTTCGCGTCGTTGACCGGCGATATCCTGCTCGACGCCCTGGTCGGCGCCTTGTTCGCGATGATTTCCTATTCCAGCCTGGCCGCCGTCCTGCTGACCGCCACCCTGGCCGGCGCCGGTGTGATCGGCCTGCACGTGGCCATCGGCCTGGTGATCGGCGCCAACATCGGCAGCGGCGTGCTGGCGTTTCTCAGCACCAGCATGCAGAACGCTGCCGGACGCCAGGTTGCCTTGGGCAGCCTGTTGTACAAATTGATCGGCCTGCTGCTGATCATCCCGGTGCTCGACCCGCTCGTACGCTGGATGGATGGCCTGGACTACAGCGCGCAAGGCATGGTCATCACCTTCCACCTGCTCTACAACGTCAGCCGTTGCCTGATCCTGTTGCCGACCATTGGCCCGATGGCCCGCTTGTGTGCCTGGTTGCTGCCTGAGCGCGAAGAGGTGAACGGCAAGGCCAAACCACGCCATCTAGACCTGGCCGCCCTGGCCACACCCAGCCTGGCACTGGCCAACGCTGCCCGCGAGACCCTGCGCCTGGGCGACCTGATCGACAATATGCTCACCGCCATGCTCGAAGTGCTGCGCGGCAAGCAGACCGCCATCACCCAGGAAATGCGCAGCCTCAGCGATGATGTCGAAGCGCTGTACAGCGCGATCAAACTCTACCTGGCACAAATGCCCCGGGAAGACCTCAGTGAACACGACAATCGGCGCTGGGCCGAGATCATCGAACTGTCGATCAACCTGAAACTGGCCGGCGACCTGATCGAACGCATGCTGCGCAAAGTCCAGCAGCAGAAAACCTCCCAGCGTCGTCAGTTCTCCGAAGTGGGCCTGGAAGAACTCACCGGCCTGCACAGCCAGTTGATCGCCAACCTGCGCCTGGGGTTGTCGGTGTTCCTCAGCGCCGACCCGGAAAGCGCCCGCCAGTTGCTGCGGGAGAAGCGCCGCTTCCGCGCCCAGGAACGGCGCCTGGCCCACGCCCATGTCAGCCGCCTTCAGCGCAAGATCGTCCAGAGCCTGGAGACCAGCTCCCTGCACCTGGAACTGATTGCCGATATGAAACGCCTGAACTCGTTGTTTTGCAGCAGTGCTTATGTAGTGTTGGAAACGTCTGACACCGGCGCGCTCTCCGCCGAAGATATTGCCGACATCACACATTCGCCCTGAACGTACGGTGGCCCGTGAAGTCAGTTAAAAATGACCTCACTCGCCAGGAAGCTTGTTATGCGTCGCCTGTTGTTCGCTTGCCTGCTCATGGGATCTGCCCACGCCTTTGCCTTTGACCGCCTGCAAGTCGAGGGCTACACCTTGCCCAACGGCCTGCAATTGTTGCTCAAACCCGGCACCCAACGCGGGCATGTAGCGATCCGCCTGGTGGTCGGTGTAGGCCTGGATGACTTCAACTGCGCAGACAAAGAGCTGCCGCACCTGCTCGAACACTTGCTGTTCAGCGGCATCGACGGCGGTGGCGAAGCCGAGCTGGAAGACCGTATGCAAGCCCTGGGCGGCGAGTGGAATGCCTACACCAGCAACGCCGATACCACCTTTGTGATCGAGGCGCCCGCGCCAAACCAGCGCAAAGTGCTGGACCTGCTGCTGGCGATCATCACCCGCACCGAACTGACCGACGCCAATATCAACGCCGCCAAGCGGGTAGTGGAGCGCGAAGACGGCGGCCACTACTCACACCTGCAACGCCTGTTGGACCGCCAAGACCTGGGCCACACCGCCAGCAACCAATTGGCCGTCGAACTGGGGCTCAAATGCGCCGAGCGCGCCGAGGTCGACCACCTGACCCGCGACCAGTTGGAGAACCTGCGCGCACGCTGGTACGCCCCCAACAACATGACCCTGATTATCGTCGGCGACCTCGACAAACTGCTGCCCGCCTACCTGGAACGCACCTACGGCCAACTCGACCCGGTCGATCCCACTGAGCATGCGGCGCTGCCGGAAATACAACACGCCGCTGCCAGCCATCGCGAGTTGATCCACGGATGGGTCGGCAACAGCGCCAAATTGCACTGGTTATTTCCCGAACCGGTGCTGGACGAGGGGCATGATGAAACCTACGACCTGCTCAAGGATTACCTCGACTGGGCGCTGTACCGCCAACTGCGTCTCAAGCACGGTTTGTCCTACGGCCCCTGGAGCGAGCGCGAAGTACTCGGCGGTGTCGGTTTCCTCAGCCTGAATGCCGACTTAGAGCGGGAAAACCTCCCCGAAGCGGAACACGTACTCCAGGACCTCAAGGCCCGACTGCTCAAGGACGGCCTCGACCCAGCGGTATTTGCGCGCCTGCAACAAGCTGCCATTGCGCGCCAGGCGTGGGCCGTGCAAGGCAACAGCGCCTTGGCCGACTACTACTGGAGCGCGTCCGGCGATTACAACAACGGCCACTTCAGTGACCCGGCCAAGCGCATCAAGGCCGTGAGCCTGGACCAGACCAACCAGGCCATGCGTGAAGTGTTCAAGCAGCCCGGTTACTGGCGTATCGAAAAACCGCTGCTCAGCTACGACATGCTGAGCTGGATCGGCGCCGCAGTGCTGGGACTGATCGCCTTTGTGCTGATCGGCGTGCGGCTTTATCGCAAACGGATTGCGCAATGAGGCACCGGACAACGGCCTAAGACGTTATTCTGTCTGGGATTTTTTCCTACAAGACTGTGAACCGCCGAATGCCAAACCTGACCCACTTAATCCAGCGCATCCTCGAGCTGATCAAGCGCTACCCAGGGGTGATTGCACTCGGCGGTTTTATCTCAGGCGTGGGCAGCTTCATTCTGGTGGATCGCCAACAGGGCATGGCCAGCTGGATTGCGGTGATCATGCTGGTGAGCTGGCTGTGGCTGATGCTGGAAAACAGCTTCACCCAGCTGTTCACCAGGATTTTCAAGCGCGAAATCCCCGAACCGCTGTTGCGCTACGCGACCCAGATGATCCACCAGGAAAGTCTGTTTTTCGTGCTGCCGTTCTTTTTCGTCACCACCGCGTGGAACAGTGGCCAATCGGTATTCACGGGCTTGCTTGGCGCCGCGGCGCTGATCTCGATCACCGACCCGCTTTACTACAAGTGGCTGGCGCCCAAGCGCTCGCTGTTCCTTGCACTGCACACCTTTACGCTGTTCGCGGCGCTGCTCACCGCGTTGCCGATCATCCTGCACCTGACCACCGCCGAGAGTTACAAACTGGCCCTCGGCGTGGCCATGGCACTGTCGATCCCCAGCCTGGCGGTAAGCCTGCCGCTGCGTAGCGTCAAAGGCTGGGCGATGCTGCTCGGGGTGACCGCCGCCATCGGCTGCGCCGGGTGGTTCCTGCGCAGTTGGGTGCCTCCGGCCACCTTGTGGATGACCGAAGTGGCCATCAGCACCCAACTGCAGGACCGCACGCCAGGCGACGACCTCAAGGAAGTCACTGCCGCCCAACTGCGCAGCGGTGGGCTGTACGCCTATACCGCGATCAATGCGCCGCGTGGACTGGATGAACGCATCTACCACGTGTGGAAATTCAATGGCCAAGAGGTCGACCGCATCGCCCTGGATATCCACGGCGGGCGCAAAGAGGGTTACCGCGCGTGGACCCACAAGCAGAACTTCCCGGCCGACGCCGTGGGCCGCTGGCAGGTACGGGTGCTGACCGAAGACGGGCAGGTGATCGGTGTGCTGCGCTTCAAGGTGACGGACTCAGCACAAACGGACAACCCAAAGTAGGCCGTATCGTGCTATTACGTAGGAATTGTGGATAGCCAAACAAGCTCGGAGCTTATGACCCCCCCTACAACGGCCGGCGCAGCCCACCTCGATACGTCCACCACCCCGCCACAACTGCGGATTACGGGGGACTGGACGCTTGCCCACTATGCCAGTCTGAAAAAGCTGTCGGACAAGCTCGACGGCCAATACGACGCTGGCGCGCGCATCGACCTCAACGGCCTCGGCGCCCTGGATACCGCCGGCGCCTCGTTGCTGGTGGAACTGCTGGGACCGACCCGCATCGAGCAGTCCGCCGAGCAGACCGATTGCAGCTTGTCTGCCGCCGACCGCGCGCTGCTCAAGACCGTCCACCGTTCCCTGAATGATTTTTGCGTGCCGGAAAAAGCCCCGGAAGAAGCGGCGGGCATTCAGGTTCTGGCACGTATCGGCCGTGCGGTGGACACGGTCTGGCAGGACACCAAGAAACTCCTGGGTTTCGTCGGCCTGATTCTCGAAACCTTCGCCCGTAGCATCTTGCGCCCCAAGCGCTGGCGCGTGACGCCCATGGTTGCGCACCTCGAACAGGTCGGACTGGATGCCGCGCCCATCGTGGCTTTGCTGACGTTCCTGGTGGGTGCGGTGGTGGCCTTCCTCGGCGCCACGGTGCTCAAGAGCTTCGGTGCGACGATCTTCACGGTAGACCTGGTGGCGTTCGCTTTCCTACGGGAATTCGGCGTCTTGCTCACCGCGATCCTGATCGCCGGCCGCACCGCCAGTGCCTTTACCGCACAGATCGGCTCGATGAAGGCCAACGAAGAAATCGACGCGATCCGCACCCTGGGCCTGGACCCGATGGAACTGCTGGTACTGCCCCGCGTGCTGGCGCTGCTGGTGGCGCTGCCGATGCTGACGTTCCTGGCAATGCTCTCGGGCATCATCGGCGGCGGCGTGGTGTGCGCGGTGGCCCTGGATATTTCGCCGGCGATGTTCCTCTCGCTGCTGCAATCGGACATCGGCGTGCAGCACTTCCTCGTGGGTATGGTGAAAGCGCCGATCTTCGCGTTCCTGATCGCTGCGATTGGTTGCCTGGAAGGCTTCAAGGTCAGCGGCAGCGCCGAATCGGTCGGTGCCCACACCACCTCCAGCGTGGTGCAATCGATCTTTGTGGTGATCGTGATGGATGCCGTGGCCGCGCTGTTTTTCATGGAGATGGGCTGGTGAGTCGTCTACACCGAGCGCCCAGTGAGGCGGTGATTGAAGTGCGCGGCCTGTGCAATCGCTTTGGCAGCCAGAGCGTGCATGAAAACCTCGACCTGGATTTGTACAAGGGCGAGATCCTCGCAGTGGTTGGCGGCTCCGGCAGCGGCAAGTCGGTGCTGTTGCGCAGCATTGTCGGCCTGCGTCGTCCCAGCGAAGGTGAGGTGCGGGTGTTTGGCAAGAACCTGCCGAGCCTGCCGGAGCACGAACGCTCTTTGGTGGAACGACGCTTTGGCGTGCTATTCCAGAAGGGCGCGTTGTTTTCCTCGCTGACCGTTACCGAAAACGTCGCGCTGCCCTTGATCGAACACGCCGGCCTCAGCCGCCGCGACGCCGAGCACTTGGCCGCCGTCAAGCTGGCCCTGGCCGGGCTGCCATTGTCGGCGGCGGACAAATATCCGGCGTCGCTGTCCGGCGGCATGATCAAGCGCGCCGCCCTGGCCCGCGCATTGGCGCTGGACCCGGACATTCTGTTCCTCGACGAACCCACGGCGGGCCTCGACCCCATCGGTGCAGCGCAATTCGACCAACTGATCCTGACCCTGCGCGATGCGCTGGGCCTGAGCGTATTCCTGGTCACCCACGACCTGGACACGCTGTACACCATTACCGACCGCGTGGCGGTGCTGGCACAGAAGAAAGTGCTGGTGGCCGATGCCATCGATGTTGTCTCGGAAACCGACGACGCGTGGGTCCACGAATATTTCCACGGCCCCCGTGGCCGCGCGGCATTGGATGCCGCTCAATCGCTCAACGAGGTATGACATGGAAACCCGAGCCCATCATGTGATGATCGGTCTGTTCAGTGTGATCGTGGTGGTCGGCGCGATGCTGTTCGGCCTGTGGCTGGCCAAGTCCAGCGTCGACAGCGCCTTCCAGGACTACGAAGTGATCTTCAACGAGGCGGTCAGCGGCCTGTCCCAGGGCAGCTCGGTGCAGTACAGCGGGATCAAGGTGGGCGACGTGATCAGCCTGAGCCTGGACCCCAAGGACCCGCGCCGCGTGCTCGCGCGCATCCGCCTGGCCGGGCAGACGCCGATCAAGGAAGACACCCAGGCCAAGCTCGCCCTGACCGGTATCACCGGCACCTCGATCATCCAGCTCAGTGGTGGCACCCCGCAGAGTCCCGAGCTCAAGGGCAAGGACGGCAACCTGCCGCAGATCATAGCCTCGCCATCGCCCATCGCGCGCTTACTGAACAACAGCAACGACCTGATGACGAGCGTCAACCTGCTGTTGCACAACGCCAATCACATGTTCTCCCGCGAGAACGTCGAGCGCTTGAGCAACACCCTGGAGAACCTGCAGCAAACCACCGGCGCGATTGCCGACCAGCGCGGCGATATCAAGGTGGTGATGCAGCAACTGATGCTGGTGAGCAAGCAGGCGACTGCGGCGCTGGAACAGACCACCGTGCTCATGCGCAACGCCAATGGCTTGCTCAACGAACAAGGCAAGCAGGCCTTCGGCAGCGCCGAGCAGGCCATGAAATCCCTTGAACAAAGCACCGCGACCATCAACACCTTGCTGACCAACAACAAGGACTCGGTGAACAGCGGCATGCAAGGCCTCAACGAACTGGCGCCGGCGGTGCGCGAGCTGCGCGAAACCCTCGGTTCGCTGCGCGCCATCTCCCGCCGCCTGGAAGCCAACCCCAGCGGTTACCTGCTGGGCAGCGACAAGAACAAGGAGTTCACGCCATGAAGCGTGCTTACACAATGATCGCCCCTTTGGCCCTGGCACTGGTGAGCGCGTGTTCGATCCTGCCCAAGGCCGACCCTTCGGATGTGTATCGCCTGGCCGCGGCGCAGACCGCCAGCCAGGGCGCGCCGGTCAGCTGGTCACTGCGTGTGAACAAGCCGCAGACCAGCGAGTTTCTCGACAGCCCGCGCATTGCCGTGGTGCCCACTGGCGACCTGATCAGCAGCTATGCGAACTCGCGCTGGAGCGATCCGGCGCCGGTGCTGTTGCGCAACCGCTTCATGGACGGCTTCCAGCGTGATGGCCGGGTGACGCTGCTGAGCACCGATGACACCAACCTGCAGTCCGACTACGAACTGGGTGGGCAATTGCAGGCGTTCCAGAGTGAATATCACGGCGGTGCGGTAGAGGTGGTGATTCGCCTGGATGCGCGGCTGGTACGCGGCAGTGATCAACGGATCGTGGCCAGCCGACGGTTTGAGGTGAGGCAACCGGTGAGCGACACCAAGGTGCCGGCAGTGGTTGCCGGGTTTGGGCAGGCG
Source organism: Pseudomonas sp. DR208 (assembly GCF_019823005.1). NCBI lineage: Bacteria > Pseudomonadati > Pseudomonadota > Gammaproteobacteria > Pseudomonadales > Pseudomonadaceae > Pseudomonas > Pseudomonas sp. DR208. The sequence goes on along the minus strand of NZ_CP081944.1, from coordinate 307,798 downwards.
GGGGATCAATTGAATAAGCAGGTGGTAGGGTGGGTTGTTCAGCAAGGCAATAGTGCAGCTAAACACTGAGGGCCTCATCGGGGGCAAGCCCCCTCCCACAGGTTGATCTGTGAACACATTCAAATGTGGGAGGGGGCTTGCCCCCGATAGCAATCCGAGCCTTAACCAAAGAACCAATAGCACACCGCAATCGCCGCAACGACGCCGGCCAACTCCGCCAGCAACGCACAGCCCACGGCGTGCCGCGCGCGCTGGATACCCACCGAACCGAAGTACACCGCCAACACATAGAAAGTGGTCTCGGTACTGCCCTGGATCGTCGCCGCGACCAGCGCCGGGAAGCTGTCCACGCCCTGGGTCTGCATGGTCTCGATCAACATCGCCCGCGCGGCGCTGCCGGAAAACGGCTTGACCATCGCGGTCGGCAAGGCATCGACAAAGCGCGTGTCCATGCCCGTCCAGGCGACCACATGGCGTATGCCTTCAAGGCCGAAGTCCAACGCGCCCGACGCTCGCAACACCCCCACGGCGCAGAGCATTGCCACCAGGTACGGCAGCAGGTTCTTCGCCACGTCGAAGCCTTCCTTGGCGCCTTCGACAAACGCCTCGTAGACCTTGACCTTGCGCAGCGCACCGATCACCAGGAACAGCATGATCAGGCCGAACAAGGTGAGGTTGCCAAGGATCGAGGACAGCCCGGCCAGCGCCGTGGCGGAGAGGGTCGCCAACAACGCCATGAAACCACCCAAGACCAGCGCACCGGGAACCAGGTACGCCAGCACCACCGGGTCCCACAGCCGCAGGCGCTGCATGATTGCCACCGAGAGCAGCCCCACCAGCGTGGATGCACTGGTTGCGAGCAGGATCGGCAGGAACACCAGCGTCGGGTCCGCCGCGCCTTGCTGGGCGCGGTACATGAAGATGGTTACCGGCAACAGCGTCAATGAAGATGCGTTGAGCACCAGGAACAGGATCTGCGCGTTACTGGCGGTGTTGGGGATGGGGTTGAGTTCCTGCAAGGCCTTCATCGCCTTGAGCCCGATGGGGGTGGCGGCGTTATCCAGGCCCAGGCCGTTGGCGGCAAAGTTGAGGGTGATCAAGCCGATGGCCGGGTGGCCGGCGGGCACTTCCGGCATCAAACGGCGGAACAGCGGGCCGAGGGCCTTGGCCAGCCAATCGACGATCCCGGCTTTCTCTGCGATGCGCAGAAAACCCAGCCACAGCGTCAGGGTGCCGAACAACAGCACCATGACTTCCACCGACAATTTGGCCATGGCGAAAATGCTTTCGACCATTGCCGCGAATATCCCGGCGTTACCGCCGACCAGCCATTGCGCCAGTGCCGACACCATTGCCACGACAAAGAAGCCAAGCCACAGGCCATTGAGCATCAGTTGAATCCCCCGAAGAATGGGACGAATGATAGCGGGGCCGGCAGAAACGACAAACCCCGGAATTTTCCGGGGTTTGTCTTTAAGCCGTCACGCTATCAGCTGCGGGTGGCCTGGGCGACCGGTGCGGCGGTCTTGGTGCGCCAATGCGGCAGCGAGTTCCAGTAGCGCTCGCCCTTGGCGTCGTCGTACATGCCTTCCCAACGGGAGATCACCAGCACGGCCAAGGCATTGCCGATCACGTTCAGGGCAGTACGCGCCATGTCCATGATGCGGTCGACACCGGCGATGAACGCCAGGCCTTCCAGCGGAATGCCCACGCTGCCCAGGGTGGCCAGCAGCACCACGAAGGACACACCCGGCACGCCAGCGATGCCTTTGGAGGTGACCATCAGGGTCAGCACCAGCATCAGTTGCTGGCCGATCGACAGGTCGATGCCATACAGCTGGGCAATGAAGATCGCCGCGATGCTCTGGTACAGGGTCGAACCGTCGAGGTTGAACGAGTAACCGGTCGGCACCACGAAACTGCAGATGGCTTTCGGCGCGCCGTAGGCTTCCATCTTCTCGATCACACGCGGCAGCACGGTCTCGGAACTGGCGGTGGAGTAGGCCAGTACCAGCTCATCCTTGAAGATGCGCATCAGCTTGATCACCGAGAAGCCGAACAGGCGGGCAATCAGGCCGAGGATCACGAACGCGAAGAACAGGATGGCGACGTAAACCAGGATCACCAGCTTGGCCAGCGGTAGCAGCGAGGCAAAGCCGAAGTTGGCAACGGTCACCGCGATCAGTGCGAAGACCCCGATAGGGGCGTATTTCATGATCATGTGAGTGACTTTGAACATGCTCTCGGACACGCCCTGGAACATGGTGACCAGCGGCTCACGCAGCTCAGGCTTGAGGCTCGACAAGCCAAGGCCGAACAGCACCGAGAAGAAGATGATCGGCAGCATCTCGCCACGGGCGACGGCGGCAAAGATGTTCGACGGGATCAGGTTGAGGATGGTCTGGATGAACGCATGCTCATGCTGCACTTCGGCAGCAGTGGCGGTGTACTTGGAGATGTCGACGGTACCCAGGGTACTCATGTCGATACCCGCGCCCGGGTGGAACAGGTTGGCCAGCAGCAGGCCGACCACGATAGCGATGGTGGTGACGATTTCGAAGTAAAGGATGGTTTTGACGCCGATGCGCCCGAGTTTCTTCGCATCACCCACACCGGCAATGCCGACGATCAGCGAGGAAATCACAATCGGGATCACGATCATCTTGATCAGGCGGATAAAGATATCGCCCGCTGGCTGCAATACGTTGCTGATCCACCAGGCTTTTTCAGCACTGAAATGGTTAAGCACTGCACCGATTGCGATCCCCAGCACCAAACCGATGAGGATCTGCCAGGCGAGGCTTAGCTTTGCCTTCTTCATGTCATTACCCTTACTTCAAGTGAACTTAAGGCAAATGCGCCAGCCGCAACGCTCGAGAGCGAAAAAGTGTGTGCATCTGCCTCCATGGAAGGTCACCGCAGCATGGCCGAAATGGCTTACTGGCAGGCGAAAAAAGGCGCAACTATTCCCATGCAAGGGTTCGACGTCTAATGCCGTAAACGCCTACCCTATGCCGAATCGGCATGAGATTTTTTAATAATAACTGTCCGAACGGTCAGTTCAAATGTGACATTTTGTCCGACAAAAATGCCGTGAACCGGCCAAACCCGGCTCGCTCAGAGATTCGGGACGTCCTCGGGGACCTGGCGGAAATGCCTGAGAATTCCATCATTTAGTGTCGGAAATGTCCTATGGCACCCACCAAAATTTATCGATAGATGGTCTACCCGACACACTAAGTAATGTTTGGAGATGAGCAGAAAGGTGATTCGCGACTAAGGGCGGCATGAACAGCGAAAAAAGGAGCGTTAAAGCCCGCCGCAAGTTCAGCAAGCCGATAGCTTGTGAACCTGCGTCGCAGCTTTTCGCCTGACCCGGCCCTTGCGCAGGCACTCCCTGTACCCGTAGGTCGCGCCGATCGTAGGTGATCAGAGCAACCCGGCCCCTTGGTCATGCACCGCCCTTGGCAAGCGGTGCAAACAGAAAGAAGCAAGGGCTTCCTTCTATGGACGCCGGCCCCGCAGACAACACGCGTGTCAGACGGAACCTAGTACCAATTCGGATCTTTCTTCAGCTGCTCCATCAGCAGCTTCTGCATGCCTTCATCCGGTTTACCGATAAAACGGTAATCGGCGTGCCGTGTTGGAGACTTGTCCTTCGGCAGACCGGCCGGGACTTCCACCAACATGGCGTAGGCATCTTCCTTGTCGAGGCTGAAGGCAACGATCAGGCGCTTGTTCAGGCAGGTGTCCGCGGTTTCGCAGAGCGGCCCGACCAGGTACTTGTCGCCGTCTTCTTCCACGGCATTCATTTGCTCAGCGGTGCCGGACAGGTTTATCACCCATTCCGGCAGGCGCTCTTCTTTCTTCACCACGCCTTGCCAGGTCTCACGGTATTGCGGGTCCGCGCTGAGCAATTCGTTGGCTCGGGACTGGCCGTCGTTGGCGGCCATCGCCAAGCCGCTGCCGCCCAGTAGCAGGGCGGCAGTAATGGCTTTGAAGGACAAAGTGGTCATTTTCAGCCTCGGCCGCGACGACCAAAGAAGAAGGAAGCGATGAACATCACCAGGAACACCACAAACAGAATTTTTGCGATACCCGTGGCAGTGCCCGCGATACCACCGAAGCCCAGGACTGCAGCCACAATGGCGATGATCAGAAATGTGATTGCCCAACTCAACATGGTGATTCTCCTTATGCTTCTTTATAGAGGTAACAGCGGTAGTGCTTTGCGGCCACGAAAGTGGCCTTTTGGTGCCTAGAACACCCAACGCTCCTGGGATGGCAGATCACTCAGGGAAGACTCCTGGTCAACCATCCGCAGTTGCGGGGCTGTTGCATCGGCAGCAACACTGCCAACGGAACGGAAATGGGTTTGGGTCATGGACGGACGTTCAAACTGGGGGATCTGCTGCTGACTCTGCTGCCAATGTTGCAACTGCTGGCCACCGATCAGCGTGACCATCAGGGCCAAGCTGGCAAACAGACCTTGCTGCAAGCGCAGTGGCGATACACGCAGTTGGCTGAGGCTTTGGCGAGTCATGCTGTTGTTCTCCCGCATTTTGATTATTCGTTGGAAGAGCTATTGCAGAGCGCGTGCCAGTTTTTTTACAAAATAAAACTCAATAAAATCATATAGTTATGAACTAAAGACTCATGCACCCTCCAGCATCCTGCACGATGCCCCCGTAGATGCCGTGCGAAATGCACGATGGCCAGCGGTCGGGTCGAGGGATAGAAAACGAAGAGGGTGTTGCCGAAGTGGCAAGACGGCATGAAAACGCCATCAGACGGGGCTTTGTAGGAAGTGATGCAGATACCTGCACGAGACTGCTATTTATCGATCAGAATAAACCATGCAACTTGCCCGATTATTCCGGGACTAAACACCATCATTCATAGTTTAAGGAGCGCGGGACAGATGGAATCAGCCAAGGAACTTCAAGGCCGCATTCTTTTAGTGGACGATGAGTCCGCGATCCTCCGCACCTTCCGTTATTGCCTGGAAGATGAAGGCTACACCGTCGCCACTGCGAACAGCGCGGCCCAGGCCGACGCCTTGATGCAACGCCAGGTATTCGACCTGTGCTTCCTGGACTTGCGCCTGGGCGAAGACAATGGCCTGGATGTGCTGGCCCAGATGCGAATCCAGGCGCCCTGGATGCGCGTGGTGATCGTCACCGCCCATTCGGCAGTCGATACCGCCGTTGATGCTATACAGGCCGGCGCCGCTGACTACCTGGTAAAACCCTGCAGCCCCGATCAACTGCGCCTGGCCACCGCCAAGCAGTTGGAAGTGCGCCAACTGTCTGCGCGGCTCGAAGCCCTGGAGGGCGAAGTGCGCCAGCCGAAAGACGGCCTCGACTCTCACAGCCCATCAATGATGGTGGTGCTGGAAACGGCGCGCCAGGTGGCTGGGACAGATGCGAACATCCTGATCCTTGGCGAGTCCGGCACGGGTAAAGGCGAACTGGCCCGCGCAATTCACGGCTGGAGCAAGCGTTCGAAGAAATCCTGCGTGACCATCAACTGCCCCTCTTTGACGGCAGAACTGATGGAAAGCGAGCTGTTCGGCCATAGTCGAGGGGCGTTTACCGGCGCCAGTGAAAGCACCCTGGGTCGCGTCAACCAAGCGGACGGCGGCACGCTGTTTCTCGACGAGATCGGCGACTTTCCCCTCACCTTGCAACCCAAGTTACTGAGGTTCATCCAGGACAAGGAGTACGAGCGCGTGGGCGACCCTGTCACCCGCCGTGCCGATGTGCGCATCCTCGCCGCCACCAACCTGAACCTGGAAGACATGGTGCGTGACGGCCGCTTCCGTGAAGACTTGCTGTACCGCCTCAATGTAATCACCTTGCATCTGCCACCGTTGCGCGAGCGCAGTGAAGACATCCTGACCCTGGCCGACCGGTTCCTGGCGCGCTTCGTCAAGGAATATGCCCGACCAGCACGCGGTTTCAGCGATGAAGCGCGCGAAGCGCTGCTCAACTACCGCTGGCCGGGCAACATTCGCGAACTGCGTAACGTGGTGGAGCGCGCCAGCATCATTTGCCCGCAGGAGAAGGTGGAAATCAGCCACCTGGGCATGGCCGAACAACCTAGCAACAATGCTCCACGCATTGGCGCGGCACTCAGTCTGGACCAGTTGGAGAAAGCCCACATCGGCGCAGTGCTTGCCACCAGCGATACCCTGGACCAGGCGGCCCGCACCCTCGGCATCGACGCGTCGACCCTGTACCGCAAACGCAAACAGTACAACCTGTGAGCTGTACTCTATGAAGTTAGCGATGAAGTTGCGCACTCGATTATTCCTGAGCATCTCAGCGCTGATTACCGTTGCCCTGCTGGGTTTGATCCTGGGCCTGGTAAGTGTCATGCAAATGGCCAAGACCCAGGAGTCCCTGATTCGCAGCAATTTCGTCACCCTGGACCTGGGCCTCAAGCTACGCCAGAGCCTGGGCGATCAATTGATCATGATGCTGGAAGACCGGCCGGACCCCGAGGCGCTGCAATCCTCGGAACGGCGCTACTTCGACCTGCTGGATCAAGGCATTGCCCATGAACAGCGCGACGGTCGCGGGACGGGATTCAGCCAGGCCCGAGGCCAATATCAGGCGCTGCTGGAGGCCTTTGATGAATCCCAGCAACCGACGCCGCCGCCCGGCGCCAAGGACAAACTCACCGACACTTTCAACACGCTGCGCAATGGCCTGATCGCCGAACACAAGCAGGCTTTGGAAAACATCAGCAACAGCGAGCACAAGTCCCGCGAACGCGCGTTATTGGTCGCCGGATTACTGGGGTTGGTGGGGCTTGCCGTGCTGATCATCGGGTTTGTGACAGCCCATGGCATCGCGCGGCGTTTTGGCGGACCGATCGAAGCGCTGGCCAAAGCGGCAGACAAGATCGGACAAGGGGATTTCGAGGTGACGCTGCCAATCTCCTCGGCAGCAGAAATGAACCAGCTGACCCGCCGCTTCGGCATCATGGCCGAAGCTCTGCGCCAGCATCAGGCGACCAATGTGGATGAACTGCTGGCCGGCCAACAGCGCTTGCAGGCTGTGCTCGACAGCATCGACGATGGCTTGCTGATGATTGACCGCCAAGGCCGGCTGGAGCATCTCAACCCCGTGGCTCAGCGCCAACTGGGCTGGGACGAGGAGCGCCTCGGCCAAGGCCTGGGCGAAGCCTTGTCGCGTCCGGAGCTGGATGAGCAACTGCACCTGGTGCTGCGCGGCGGCAACCTGGAGCGGGCGCCGGAGGATCTGGAAGTGGAGGTCGAGGGCGAACTGCGCCTGCTGACCTACAGCCTGACCCCGGTCAGCCATACCCAGGGACATATTCTCGGCGCAGTGATGGTGCTGCATGACGTGACTGAACAACGCGCCTTCGAGCGGGTGCGCAGCGAGTTCGTACTGCGCGCTTCCCATGAACTGCGTACGCCGGTGACCGGCATGCATATGGCCTTCGGACTCTTCCGCGAACGTGCGAAGTTCCCGGCGGAGTCCCGCGAAGCGGACTTGCTGGATACCGTCAATGAAGAGATGCAGCGCCTGATGCAGTTGATCAACGACCTGCTCAACTTCTCACGCTACCAGAACGGCCTGCAAAAACTCACGCTGGGGCCGTGCGACGTCACCGATCTGCTCGAGCACGCCCGAGCACGCTTCGCCGAGCCCGCCAACGCGCAAAATATCGAACTGCTGGTGGAAGCCCAATCCGACCTGCCTCGGCTGTATGCAGACCAGGTCCAACTGGAGCGTGTGCTCGACAATCTACTGGGCAACGCGCTGCGCCACACTCCCGCGGGCGGGCAGATACGCCTGCAGGCACGGCGCCATGGCGAGCGGGTGATCGTCAGCGTCGAGGATAACGGCGAGGGCATCGCCTACGGGCAGCAGGGGCGGATCTTCGAACCCTTTGTCCAGGTGGGCCGCAAGAAAGGCGGCGCCGGCCTGGGGCTGGCGCTGTGCAAGGAAATCGTGCAATTGCACGGTGGCCGCATGGGCGTGTACTCGCGACCGGGGCAGGGCACTCAGTTCTATATGGCGCTGCCGCTCTAGCTTCGGTTCAACGCACGCAGAATGGCTGCACTTTCTGCATCCGGCGTGCCATCGAACAGCGACGGCCGGAAATGCATCTGGAACGCCGCGATCACATGGCGCGTGGCGACATCCAACTCGCCGGTCTGGGGCGTCTGGTAGCCCAGGCGGGCCAGCTCTTCCTGGAACCAGGTGATGCTTGGCAGCTCGGCGGCGTATTGCACCTGAAACCGCGCAACGGCCTGCGCATCCGGCCAAACGCCCAACCCTTCGGCGGCCAGCCGCTTCCAGGGGAACAGCGGGCCTGGGTCGAGCTTGCGCAACGGCGCGATATCGCTGTGACCAATAATATTCTTGGGGTCGATACCGTTGCGCTTGCTGATGTCCTTGAGCAACACCACCAGGGACTTCACCTGCGCCTCTGAGTAGGGGTACCACAAGCGGCCCGTAGGTGTGTCCTTGTAGCCTGGGTTCACGATCTCGATGCCAATGGAGCTGGAGTTGAGCCAGGTGCGGCCCATCCACTCGCTTTCCCCCGCGTGCCAGGCGCGCTGGCTCTCGTCCACCAGCTTATAGATGGTGGCCGAGGCGTCGTCGCCGATCAGGTAATGGCTGCTGACCTGACCATGGGTGAGCAATGCCAGCGAGCGTTCAAGGTTGGTCGAGGTGTAATGCACGACTACGAACTGCACGCGGTTGTCGTGGTTCACCGAGGGGTGGTTGGTGTTTAGGCGAGGGCCGCTGGCACAGCCTGCGAGCACAAGGAACACAAAAGCGAAGTACAAGGATTTCATGGCGGTAGACGGTACGCAGAAGACGATAATGCAACAGTGTAACGTACCGATCGCATGCCAGCGGTCAAATCACAAAATGGAACATCTTTCAGGCAGCCTGCACCTGGTTGCGCCCCGCGGCCTTGGCACGATACAACGCTTCATCGGCACGCTTGAGCGCAAGATCACTGCGCTCTCCCGGCTGGAACTGCGCCACACCCATGGACACGGTGATCGTCACCGGCTCGCCCTTGAAGTGAAACGGGCACGCTTCAATCGCCGCACGCAACACCTCGCCCACGGCCAGGGCATCCGGCAGGGATGAGTCGGGCATCAGCAAGACAAACTCTTCACCACCAAAGCGCGCGATAAAGTCGGTCGGGCGCAGGCGCTTGCGCAGCACGTTGGCGATGATCTTCAGCACCTTGTCGCCGGCGAGGTGGCCGTAGCCATCGTTGATACGCTTGAAGTGATCCAGGTCCAGCATCGCCAACGACAGGTTGTTGCCGTGCTGGTGCCAGGTGTTCACCTCATAATCGAGGCGCTCGCTCCAGGCGGCACGATTGGGCAGGCCCGTGAGCGGATCGATCAACGCCTTCTGGCGCTGCACCTCCAGGTGCTCGCGATACCCCTGGGCTTCCTGCTCCATATTGGCAACCCGCTCAGCCAGGCCTTTGAGGCGCGCCGCCGTCTCCTGCTCGCGCAGGTCGCGCTGCTGCTGATGCTCATCCATGGTGCCGAGCAGCCCCTCAAGGTGGCTTTCCAGCACGTGCTTGAGGCTGTCCAGGTCGGCAGCTTCCTGCACGCTGCTTTGCAGGCCATCGACCTGTTCGCGGATCTGTGTGTCCAGCTCACGGGCGGCGGAGCGGCTGTCGGCATGCCCCTCGCTGGCGACTTGCAAGTGGCCCTGAAACGCCTCGAGCCGTTCGTTGAGCTGCTTGAGGTAAGCCTCGAACTCATGCTGGCCGCTGTCGGTGATCGCCAGCATCAAGACTGCCAGATCGTCGAGGATCGGCAGCAGTTCGTACCAGTTCAAACCATGGGCCAGGCGCTCGCGCATGGCCTCGGCCTGGGGTCGGTGACGTTCGGGCAACGAGAGTTCTTCGAGCAGGCCGAGCAGAGTGTCTTCGATGTGCTTGGCCACGGAGCTGTAGGACGGTTCTGGCGAGTCGGGCAGGGCATAGGTTCCATCCCCTTGCAACTCGTCAGGATCAGGCTCTTCTAGCACCGGTGGAAGCGACAAGCTGCCAATGGTGGTCTCATCCGGGGTCTCGACCTGAACTTCAGGCGTTTCGATAAAGGCGGCGAGGGCGCTTTCCGGTGCGGGTTCTTCGACTTGAGGCTTGGGCTCGACACGTGCTTCGGGTGTTTCAATAGCGGCGGCTTGAGGCGGGGCTTCATAGACGAAGGTTTCGCTGGAGGGCTCGGCCACCTGGGCGGGGGCTACGGGCTCGATGACCGGAGCGACGTTTTCTTGAGGCTGCGGCGCAAAGGCACGCAACGCTTGCGTCAGTTCCTCGGATTGCTCGGACGGCTGTGGCTCGACAGCGACTGGCTTGGTCGCCGCAGGCTGCGGGGCCGATCGGGGGGTCGATTCGTCCACCACCGTTTCGTTCGCAACGTCCTTGGCGCCGAACAAGCGCTGCAAAAGCCCAGGGCCTGGTCGCGCGGTTTCGCCGTCCGGCTCCAGGTTGTTCAGTGCCTGGCCCTGCAGGCCGCTCAACTCGCTGAGCAACAGCGGGATCTCTCGCGCCTGGCCGACGCGGCCGTCCAACTGCTTGGCGAACGTCTTCAGCGGCCGAGCCACCTCACGGGGCAATGGAAGTTTCTGTAGTTGCGTGACCAGGGACGTCAGCGCGGTGCTGATCTGGTCGACCCGGGTTTCGCGGCGCTGCTCCGAATCCAGCACGGCTTTTTCCAGGCGCGGCAGCAAGGCGGCGAGGGCGGCGTCCATATCATCGGTACGGACGACGTCGCGCATTTCCTTCATGCATTGGTCGACGGCGCGGTCAGTGCCCTCAGCCGCCAGCGTGCTGCGCACCAGTCCACGGCGCAGCAGGTCGAGGCGAGCGGCCCAGCGGCGTTCGAGTTTTTCCTGTTGCTCGATGCTCTTGAGGTATTTCTCTTTCCAGCGCTGGGCGTCGTCGCTCATGAAAGGGGTCCGCGGGGGCCAGGGCTCAACGCGGGTAATGCATCAGCCGTGAGCGAACCCGGCAGACGAATCTCTACCGCGACCGGCAGGTGATCGGAGATGGGCTGCGCCAGCACCTGCACACTCTCGAGTGTGAGGGTAGGACTGAGCAGGATATGGTCAAGGCAGCGTTGCGGGCGCCAACTGGGGAACGTGGCTTCGGCTTGCGGCGCCAGTAGGCCGAGGTCGCGCAACGGAGAATTCTGCAACAGGTCGCTGGCGTGGGTATTCATGTCCCCCATCAGCACCTGGTGCTTGTAATTGCCAATCAGCTCGCGGATGTAAGCCAGTTGCATCGTGCGAGTGCGGGCGCCCAGTGCCAGGTGCATCATCACGACCACCAAGGCCTCCGGGCCTTCGCCAAAGCGCACGAGGATCGCACCCCGCCCCTTGGGTCCGGGTAACGGGTGATCTTCGATGACTGAGGGCTTCAAGCGACTGAGCACACCATTGCTGTGCTGCGCCAGGCGCCCGAGGTTACGGTTGAGCTGCTGATACCAATAGGGGAAGGCACCCAGCTGGGCCAAGTGTTCCACCTGGTTGATATAGCCGGAGCGCATGCTGCCGCCATCAGCTTCCTGCAGGGCGACAAGGTCGAAGTCGTTCAGCAGGTTGCCGATCTTTTGCAGGTTGCCGGCACGTCCGTTGTGGGGCAGCAGGTGCTGCCAGCCACGGGTGAGGTAGTGCCGGTACTTCTCGGTACTGATGCCTACCTGGATATTGAAGCTGAGCAGGCGCAGGCGGCTGTCTGCCGGCAGGCCCGTGGACTCCAGGTGATGTTCATTGACCTGCGGATCATGCAGGCCAACCACACGTTCGGTACCCCAGCGGCGCATGACGGGCCCCTTACTTGGCTGCGCGCTCTTTGGCGATCAGTTGGTCGGCAACATTGAGGGTCTGCTCAGGACCACCGGAAGTGCCCAGGTCGAAACGGTATTTGCCGTTGACGATCATGGTCGGTACGCCTTGCACGCCATACTTCTGCGCCAGCTCCTTGGCCTGCTTGATCTGGCCCTGGATAGCGAAGGAGTTGAAGGTGGCCAGGAACTTGTCCTTGTCGACACCTTGGGTGGCCACGAAGTCAGCCATTTCGTCCGGCTTGGTCAGGCGCTTGCCTTGCTTCTGGATCGCGTCGAATACCGCGTTGTGGACCTTGTGCTCAACACCCATGGCTTCCAGGGTCAGGAACAGTTGGCCGTGGGCATCCCATGGGCCGCCGAACATAGCTGGAATGCGCTTGAAGTTCACGTCCTTGGGCAGTTTTTCAACCCATGGGTTGATGGTCGGTTCAAAAGCGTAGCAATGCGGGCAGCCGTACCAGAACAACTCCACCACTTCGATCTTGCCGGGTTCGGAAACCGGAACCGGATTGGCCAATTCAACGTAGGTCTTACCGGCTTCAAGCGGCACGTCGGCGGCTTGTGCGGTCATGCCGAAGAGGCTGGCAGTGACGAGAGCGGCGCTGAGGATCAGATTACGCATGCTTTACTCCTGGACAAATAAAGTCGCCTCACGCGACCTTTGTTGTGACAGGCCTGCGCGGGCATGAGTTCGTTAGTGTAACGGCACCGGCCACAAAAAAGGGCGGCCTGGGCCACCCTTTTTATGCTTGCATCGCGGGATTAATCGAGTGTTAACGTTGCGTGCACCTCAGTGCAGGCCCTGGATGTAGCTGGAGACCGCCGCAATGTCCTCGTCACTCAGCTTGCGGGCGATGGTGCGCATGATCGCCGCGTCGCCATCGTTGGTGCGCCCGGCCTCTTCCTTACGGAAATCGGTCAGCTGTTTGGCAATGTAGGTGGCGTGCTGGCCACTCAAGTGCGGGAAGCCGGCGGCGGCAATGCCCGCGCCATTGGGCGAATGGCAACCGGTGCAGGCCGGCAGGCCTTTATCCAGGTCGCCACCGCGGAACAGTTTCTCGCCGCGGGCCACCAGTTTCGGATCAGCAGCTCCCACACTGCCTTTCTGGCTGGCAAAATACGCCGCGATGTCTGCCAGGTCCTGATCGTTGAGGTTGGTCAACAAGCCGGTCATTTCCAGGACCGTGCGCTTGCCGGACTTGATATCCTGCATCTGCTTGGTCAGGTAACGCTCGCCCTGGCCGGCCAGTTTGGGGAAGTTCGGTGCCGGGCTGTTACCATCCGGTCCATGGCAAGCACCACATACGGCGGCTTTCGCCTGGCCCGCTGTAGCGTCGCCTGCAGCATGGGCAACACCGGTGATGCCCAAGGTCAACAGCAGACTCACGATCAGTTTGTTCATCAGCTAATCCAACTACGGCTAAGGGGTTTAAGAGTTATCTACCGGGTTTACTCACCATCAATTCAATGATGGCCTGGTAATCCTCAGTACTGCAGTCCATGCACAAACCACGCGGCGGCATTGCCTTGAAACCCTGGGTCACGTGTAGCACCAGCGTGTCCATGCCCTGCGCCAGTCTTGGCGCCCAGGCTGCCTGGTCACCCCGTCTGGGGGCGCTGGGCAACTGGCCGGCATGGCAAGCCACGCAAACTCGGTTGTACACCGCTTCCGGATCCTGTGTAGCCTGAGCGCCGTAAAGCGGGACCAGGGCACCGATAGCGAGCAACCACTTGGTCATACGTCGACCATTTCAGGGTTTGAGAGCGTTTTGCGTTCTAATGCGCAATAAAGGTCTATCGCTCCCGTGAACTTCATCCTTCGCTGGGACAAAGCACACACAAAATCTGCGGCATTATATACTGGCGCTACTGAAACGGAAACGACACCGCTTGCCGCACCCTTTCTCGGCACCGCCCACATCGGAAATCTCATGCAACTCAAGAATCCCATCCTCGGCCTGTGCCAACAGTCCACGTTCATGCTCAGCGCCGCCAAAGTTGACCAATGCCCCGATGACGAAGGCTTTGAAGTCGCCTTTGCCGGTCGTTCCAACGCCGGTAAATCCAGCGCGCTGAACACCCTGACTCACGCCAGCCTGGCGCGCACCTCGAAAACCCCGGGCCGTACGCAACTCCTCAATTTCTTCAAGCTAGACGATGATCGGCGTCTGGTCGACCTGCCGGGTTACGGTTATGCAAAAGTACCTATCCCGCTGAAGTTGCACTGGCAGCGTCACCTGGAGGCTTACCTGGGTGGCCGGGAGAGTTTGAAAGGCTTGATTCTGATGATGGACATCCGCCATCCGATGACCGATTTCGACCTGTTGATGCTCGATTGGGCAGTCGCCAGCGGCATGCCGATGCATATCCTGCTGACCAAGGCCGACAAGCTGACCTACGGCGCGGCCAAGAACACCTTGCTCAAAGTGCAGTCCGAAATCCGTAAGGGCTGGGGCGACGCGATCACGATCCAGCTGTTCTCAGCACCAAAGCGCATGGGCCTGGAAGAGGCTTATACCGTGCTGGCCGGTTGGATGGAATTGGCGGACAAAGGCGCGGAACTCGCGGAATAACTTTTCTGCGGGCAAAAAAAACCCCGGACTTCGTATGGGGAGGGGAAGTTCGGGGTTCAAGTTCCGGACCGCTAGGGCGGGGTCCAGATATCTGCCAACACTTAACACAACATAGGAGCATTGAAGGGCTTCACCACCCATTCAGTAACTCTGAGTAGCAGTTCACGGGTTAAGTTCCGGCAAGTCAGAAAAACTATTTGAAATAACCAACGGCGATTTCCGCACTAAAGCACTCTGCCACCACACAACGCGGTGGCAGCGCCCGCACGTCAGTGCGCTTCATCCCAGTTATTGCCGACGCCCACTTCCACCAGCAGCGGCACGTCCAGCTTCGCGGCCGCACTCATATGCTCGCGAATCTTTTCGCTGACCTGCGCCACCTGATCCTCACGCACTTCCAGTACCAATTCATCGTGCACCTGCAGGATCACCTTGGCATCCAGGCCCGAATCGGTCAGCCAGTTGTCCACCAGCACCATGGCTTTCTTGATGATGTCTGCCGCCGTGCCCTGCATCGGCGCGTTGATCGCGGTGCGTTCAGCGGCCGCGCGCTCCTGGGGCTTGTTGGAG
This sequence comes from Pseudomonas sp. DR208, assembly GCF_019823005.1. Lineage (NCBI taxonomy): Bacteria > Pseudomonadati > Pseudomonadota > Gammaproteobacteria > Pseudomonadales > Pseudomonadaceae > Pseudomonas > Pseudomonas sp. DR208. The sequence continues at coordinate 292,786 of NZ_CP081944.1, read as the reverse complement.
TTGATGTCGGGCAAGTACAGGCGACGGCCGAAGAAGGTTTCCACGTAGCCCTGATCAGCGGCTTGGGCGCGGGTGCGCTCCATGTACTCGCGAACCCCGGGATAACGGGCGAAATACACATCGATGTAGGCCTTGGCCGTCTTGGTATCGACGCCGATGTCCTTGCCCAGCTTCTGCGCGCCCATGCCGTAGATCAGACCAAAGTTGATCGCCTTGGCACTGCGGCGCTGGTCGGAGGTGACCTCGCCCAGCTCAACCTTGAACACCTCGGCCGCCGTGGCGGTGTGCACATCCAGGTTGTGACGGAAGGCGTTCATCAAGCCTTCGTCCTTGGAAAGGTGCGCCATGATCCGCAGCTCGATCTGCGAATAGTCCGCCGCCAGCAGCTTGTAGCCCTTGGGTGCAACAAACGCCTGGCGAATCCGCCGCCCTTCGGCGGTACGCACCGGGATGTTCTGCAGGTTCGGATCACTGGAAGACAAGCGCCCGGTTGCCGCCACCGCCTGGTGATAGGAGGTATGGATACGTCCGGTACGCGGGTTGATCTGTTCCGGCAGGCGATCGGTGTAGGTGCTTTTCAGCTTGCTCATGCTGCGGTACTGCATCAGCACCTTGGGCAGCGGATAGTCATCCTCAGCCAGCTTGGCCAGCACTTCTTCGGCCGTCGACGCCTGGCCCTTTCCGGTTTTCTTCAGCACCGGCAGGCCGAGTTTTTCATAAAGAATCGCGCCGAGCTGCTTGGGCGAGCCCAGGTTGAACGCCTCGCCGGCGATCTCGAAGGCCTGGCGCTCCAGTTCGATCATCTTGTTGCCCAGCTCGATGCTCTGGATACCCAGCAGGTCCTTGTCCACCAGTGCACCCTGGCGCTCGATACGGGCCAGCACGGGCACCAATGGAATCTCGATATCCGTGAGCACGCTCGCCAGGCTCGGGATGGCGGACAATTGTGCAAACAGCGCCTGGTGCAGACGCAGGGTCACATCGGCATCTTCCGCCGCATAAGGGCCGGCCTGCTCCAGGGCGATCTGATCGAAGGTCAGCTGCTTGGCGCCCTTGCCGGCGATGTCCTGGAAAGCAACAGTGTCGTAGTCCAGGTACTTCTTGGCCAGGCTGTCCATGTCGTGACGGGTTGCCGTGGAGTTCAGCACATAGGACTCAAGCATGGTGTCGAACGCAATGCCACGCACGGTAATGCCCTGCGCCGGGTCGCCGCCGATAGCGCAGTTGGCCAGGATGTTCATATCGAACTTGGCGTGCTGGCCAACTTTGAGCTTGGTCGGGTCTTCCAGCAGCGGTTTCAGGGCCAGCAGCACGGTGTCGCGGTCCAACTGCTCCGGCGCGCCGATGTAGGAATGGGTCAACGGGATGTAGGCCGCTTCATGGGGCTGCACGGCGAAGGAGACGCCAACCAGCTGCGCCTGCTGGGCATCGATACCGGTGGTTTCGGTGTCGAAGGCAAACAACTTCGCATCGTTGAGCTTCTTCAGCCAAAGTTCGAACGTCGCCTGGTCGAGGATGGTGGTGTAGGTGGCCTCTGCCGGCGCTACTGCCTCGACGACTTGCTCGGCAACCGGCGCAGCCTTGAGTTCCACGCGTTTGGCATCGCGCTGGACCTCATCAATCCAGCTCTTGAACTCCAGCAGCGTGTACAACTCCAGCAGCTTCTCGCGATCCGGCTCGATCAGGTGCAAGTCATCCAGACCGATATCCAACGGTACATCGCACTTGATCGTCGCCAACCGGTAGGAAAGAAAAGCACTCTCCCGATGTTCTTCCAGCTTGGCCGGCAACGTCTTGGCGCCTCGGATAGGCAAGGTCGGCACAATATCCAACTGCTCATAAAGCTCTTTGATGCCGCCGTTCACGCCGACCAGCAAGCCGGAAGCGGTCTTCGGACCGATACCCGGAACACCCGGAATGTTGTCGGACGAATCGCCCATCAGCGCCAGATAGTCGATGATCTGCTCGGGAGCGACACCGAATTTCTCCTTCACGCCCTCGATGTCCATCGCGCTACCGGTCATGGTGTTGACCAAGGTAATGTGCCCGTCGACCAACTGCGCCATGTCCTTGTCACCGGTGGAGATCACCACCGGGCGGTAGGCGGCGGCGCTGCTGCGCGCCAGGGTGCCGATCACATCGTCGGCCTCGACGCCTTCGACGCACAGCAACGGGAAGCCCAGCGCGATCACGCTCTGGTGCAACGGCTCGATTTGCACGCGCATGTCATCCGGCATGCTCGGGCGGTTGGCCTTGTATTCGGCGTACATGTCATCGCGAAAGGTCCCACCCTTGGCGTCGAACACCACCGCGAACGGGCTGTCCGGGTACTGCTTGCGCAGGCTCTTGAGCATGTTCAACACGCCCTTGACCGCGCCGGTGGGCAAGCCTTTGGAAGTGGTCAGCGGTGGCAATGCGTGGAAGGCACGGTACAGATACGAAGAACCGTCCACCAGGACGAGGGGTGCTTGGCTCATGAGCAGAATCAACCTTTTCGGCGGGTCAGGCGCTAGAATAGCCGGACCAATGACGACAAAGGGACAAGGTTATCATGCGTACATTCAATCGCCTGCTGTTGACTGGCTTGATTGCACTCGCTCCGATGGCTGCCGTGGCGGCAGACGATGCGCCTGGGGGCGATCCGGAAGTGACCATTCGCACGGAAGGCGACAAGACCATTCAGGAGTACCGCCAGAACGGTTTCCTGTACGCAATCAAGGTCATCCCGAAGGGCGCACCTCCTTATTTCCTGGTGCGCGCGGACGGAACCGATGCGAACTTCATCCGTTCTGACCAGCCGGATATGCTGATCCCGTCATGGAAGATCTTCGAATGGAAATGATTTCTTAACTTCAATTGGCGCCGCGCACCGCGGCGCCCGTACTGGCAGTTTTAACCATGTCTGTGTTCACCCCCCTGGCTCGGCCCGAGCTGGAAACCTTTCTCGCCCCTTACGGCCTCGGCCGCCTGATCGACTTCCAGGGGATTGCCGCCGGTAGCGAAAACACCAATTTCTTTATCAGCCTGGAGCAGGGTGAGTTTGTCCTGACCCTGGTCGAGCGTGGCCCGGTTGCGCAAATGCCGTTCTTCATCGAACTGCTCGACGTACTCCACGACGCCGACCTGCCGGTGCCCTACGCCCTGCGCACCACCGACGGCGTGGCCTTGCGTGAACTCAAAGGCAAACCGGCGCTGCTGCAGCCGCGCCTGGCCGGTAAGCACGTCAAGGACGCCAACGCCCAGCACTGCGCCCAGGTCGGTGACCTGCTGGGCCATCTGCACCTGGCGACGCAGGGCGAGAAAGTCCTCGAGCGCAAGACCGATCGCGGCCTGGACTGGATGCTCAGTGAAGGTGCGCAACTGATTTCGCACCTGAACGCCGCACAGCAGCGCCTGCTGCAGGACGCTCTGACCGAGATCGCAGCGAACAAGGCCGAGATCCTCGCCCTGCCACGCGCAAACGTGCACGCCGACCTGTTCCGCGACAACGCGATGTTCGAAGGCACGCACCTCACCGGCCTGATCGACTTCTACAACGCCTGCTCCGGCCCGATGCTGTACGACGTGGCGATCGCCCTGAATGACTGGTGCTCGGACGCCGATGGCGTGCTTGATGGGCAACGCGCCAGGGCCTTGCTGGGAGCGTATGCAGCGCTGCGGCCGTTTACCGCGAAGGAAGCCGAGCTGTGGCCGACGATGTTGCGCGTGGCCTGTGTGCGATTCTGGCTGTCACGCCTGATCGCGGCTGAATCCTTTGCGGGACAGGATGTGCTGATCCACGACCCGGCGGAGTTCGAGCATCGACTGATGCAGCGTCAGCGGGTCACCGTGCAACTGCCATTTGCCCTCTAAAAGCCTGTGAGATCAAAAAGTGTGGGAGGAGGCTTGCCCCCTCCCACATTTGGTCGTCGTTTGCTGTCAGAGCGATTCCAGGCAACCCGCCAAGTCGTTGCCCAACTTATCCAGCACTTGCTCGTAGCCTTGAGCGGTAGCCGGGGTATAACCCCCCAGCGCATCCAACTCTGCCAACTTCACCGGCAACCCGGCCACCAGCGTTTCAGCCAGGCGCGGACGCAACGGCGGTTCACTGAACACGCACGTCTTGCCCACTTCCTGCAAACGGGTACGCATCGCCGCGACATGCTGGGCGCCAGGCTGGACTTCAGCGGCCACGCTGAACACGCCGGCATGCTTGAGCCCATAAGCGTCTTCGAAGTAATCGAAGGCTTCATGGAACACGAAGTAGGGCTTGCCATCGATCGGCGCAAGACGGGCTTTCAGGCGAGCATCCAGGGCATCCAGGCGCTCGTCGAAGGCCTTCACGTTGCTCTGGTAACGCGAGGCATTAGCCGGATCGGCAGCAGCCAGGTCAGTGGCCATGCGAGCAGCAATAACCCGTGCGTTGATCGTGGACAGCCACAAGTGCGCGTCCAGGCTGCCTGGGCGGTGATCGTGGTCATGTTCGTCGGCTTCATCGGCGTGGGAGTGGCTATCTTCGGCAAAACGGCGCAGCTTCATGCCCGGCAGGTCCTGCACTGCTACCGTTGTTGCCGTACGACCTTTCAACACGCGCGGCAGGAAACTCTCCATGTCCGGGCCGATCCAGTACAGCAGGTCCACCGACTGCACACGCCGTACGTCGGATGGTCGCAACGCATAGTTATGCGGCGACGCGCCCGGTGGCAACAACACCTCCGGAACCGCCACGCCGTCCTGCACCGCCGCAGCAATCAACTGCAGTGGCTTGATGCTGGTTAACACCTTGACGTCGGCCTGAGCGGCGCCAGCCATGAACAAACTGGTGACAAATACGACAAAAACGGGAAAAAGTCGGGACACGATGACCACTCAATGGCGTAGGAACGGGTAACATAATAACGTCTCTATCAAATATCTGTCGCCGCTCATGCCTAAAACACCGCTTGCCAGCCGTCCCCACGACCACTCTCACTGCGTGCATACCGCGCTGTCGGAAGCCGACACCCTGTGCACACAGAAGGGTCTGCGCCTGACCGCACTGCGCCGCCGCGTGCTGGAATTGGTGTGGCAGAGCCACAAGCCGCTGGGCGCCTACGACATTCTCGGCGTGCTCAGCGAGCAGGACGGCCGCCGCGCCGCGCCGCCCACCGTGTACCGCGCACTGGACTTCCTGCTGGAAAACGGCCTGGTGCACCGCATCGCCTCGCTGAACGCCTTCGTCGGCTGCAGCCACCCGGAACACGCGCACCAGGGCCAGTTCCTGATCTGCCGCGAGTGCCACGCCGCCATCGAGCTTGAACAAAAAAGCATCAGCGACGCCATCATCAAGAGTTCTGCCGAGGTCGGCTTCCGGGTCGAAGGGCAAACGGTCGAAGTGGTCGGCCTGTGCTCGGGCTGCCAGGGGGCTTGATGAGCAACGCGTTAATCCGCCTGGAGCAGGTCGGGGTCACGTTCGCCGGGCAAAACGTGCTGGATAACATCGCACTGAGCGTGGAGCCGGGGCAGATCGTTACCCTGATCGGCCCCAACGGCGCCGGCAAGACCACCCTGGTGCGTGCCGTGCTGGGCCTGCTCAAGCCCGACACCGGCAGTGTGTGGCGCAAGCCCAAGCTGCGCGTCGGCTACATGCCGCAGAAGCTGCATGTCGATCCAACCTTGCCATTGTCAGTCCTGCGCTTCCTGCGCCTGGTACCCGGCGTAGACCGTGCCCGCGCCCAGGCGGCGCTCAGGGAAGTCGGCGCCGAACAGGTGATCGACAGCCCGGTGCAAAGCATTTCCGGCGGCGAAATGCAGCGCGTGCTGCTGGCCCGCGCCCTGTTGCGCGAGCCGGAACTGCTGGTGCTGGATGAGCCCGTGCAGGGCGTCGACGTCGCCGGCCAGGCCGAGCTGTACAGCTTGATTACCCGTCTGCGCGACCGCCATGGCTGCGGCGTATTGATGGTGTCCCACGATTTGCACCTGGTGATGAGCACCACCGACCAGGTGGTGTGCCTCAACCGCCACGTGTGCTGCTCGGGCCATCCGGAACAGGTCAGCGGCGACCCGGCGTTCGTCGAGCTGTTCGGCAAGAACGCCCAGAGCCTGGCGATCTACCACCACCATCACGACCACGCCCACGACCTGCATGGCGCTGTCGTCGATGACCCCGCCACCCCCCATACCCACGTTCATGGAGATAGCTGCAAGCATGGCTGATTTTCTGCTCTACGCCCTGCTGGCAGGCTTGGCTTTGGCGTTGGTGGCGGGCCCGTTGGGCTCGTTCGTGGTCTGGCGGCGCATGGCCTATTTTGGCGACACCTTGTCGCACGCCGCGCTGCTGGGCGTGGCCCTGGGCTTTCTGTTGGATGTGAGCCCGACCATCGCCGTGACCGTTGGGTGCCTGCTATTAGCGGTACTGCTGGTGACCCTGCAACAGCGCCAGCCCCTGGCCTCCGACACCCTATTGGGCATCCTGGCACCCAGCACCCTGTCCCTGGGCCTGGTGGTGCTGAGCTTCATGCATGAAGTGCGCATCGACTTGATGGCCTACTTGTTCGGCGACCTGCTGGCGATCAGCCCCGGCGACCTTGCGTGGATCCTCGGCGGCAGCGCGGCCGTACTGGCGCTGCTGGTCGCACTGTGGCGCCCGCTGCTGGCGATTACCGTGCACGAAGAGCTGGCCACGGTAGAAGGCTTGCCCGTGCCGGCCCTGCGCATGGCCCTGATGTTATTGATCGCCGTGGTGATCGCTGTCGCGATGAAGATTGTCGGCGTATTGTTGATCACGTCGCTGCTGATCATTCCCGCGGCCGCTGCCCAGCGCCACGCCCGCTCACCGGAGCAGATGGCGGTGGGTGCCAGCCTGCTGGGGATGCTCGCTGTGTGCGGGGGCCTGGCGTTGTCCTGGTTCAAGGACACGCCGGCCGGGCCGTCGATTGTGGTCACGGCCGCCGCCCTGTTTCTGCTGAGTTTTGTCCTGCCCCGTCGAGGGGTGTAGACTTGCTCGCTTTTTGCGCAAATAGAGAGTCGCAGGAATGAAGCCGTTCACCTCCCGTTATCTGCTCCTTGCCGCATTTTCCCTGCTGCTGGGCGCCTGTCAAAGCACACCGCCCGCCGTCCCAGAGGCCCCGGACGCACGCGCTGCGGCCATCGCACAGCTGGAACAAAACCTGGCCAGCAGCGAACTGGCCACCGCAGAAGACCAGCTAGCGGCGCTGCAAGCCCAGTCGCCCAACGACCCGGCGCTGGAAACCTACCAGCGGCAGTTGGCTGAAGCCTACTTGCAACGCAGCCAGATCGTGCTGCAAAAGGGTGATGTAAACGCCGCCGCGACCGCCCTGAGCCGTGCCCGCGCCCTGATGCCCAAGGCACCCGCGCTGACCGGTGGCGTCAACAGCGCCATCAGCCATGCGCGCAAGGCCGAACTGGACAAAGCCGAAGCCGACCTGAAAGCCGCCGAGGCCAAGCCCGCCGCCAAGGTCATCGACCCCACGGCGCCCAGCACCACCGTGGCGTTGAACCTCACCAACATCGAAGAACTGCGCCATCAGCTGGATGCGATTGCCACCGACGTGGTGAATTACCAATGCGATGTGAGCATCCAGGCGCCGCGCACAGAGGATTACCCGTGGCTGGCCACGTTACTGACCAAACGGGTGAAGCGAATTGATTCGGGGTATGACCTGAAGATTCACCGGCAGATTCTGAAGAAGATTCCGGCGCAGGTTGTGCTGATTCCGCGCAAGGCGGAATAAAACCATCGGCGGCAAGCCCCCTCCCGCACTTTGAATGTATTCACAGCTCAAAATGTGGGAGGGGGCTTGCCCCCGATGACGATCTAACAAACAACCAAAGACTTAAGCCGGAATCGCCTTGGCCTTAGGCTCACGATCCCAGACCCGGTGCTGGGCAATCGCGGCAAAGAATGCCTTGAACGCCTTGGCATCCGAGCCGACGATCAGTCCCGCATCCGCCTCAAGCTTCAACAGATCCAGCAATGACTTAGCGTCGTTGGCGACGGTAATCGCCTTCAAATGCTTGTACGCTTCCAACAGGAAGTGCAACGCCACGCCATCACCACTCAAGGCTTTAACAGAGTCTTTCCCGCCAGGGACAAATACCGCATCGAACGCAATCGATGGCATACCTTCCATCGAGGCATCCACCTTCAGGCTTTTACCATCAGCCGTTTTTACCGGTGCCGAGGTTGGCCCCAGCAGCTTGGCATGTGCGCCCTCGGCTTCCAGTGCCTTCTTCAACGCATCAATTGCAGCACCATCAACGCCGTTCGCGGCAAGAATCGCCACTTTTCGCGTTTTGATATCACCCGGCAGCAGGTTTGCCTGGCTCAATGCCGGCGAACGTTCCGGCTGGGTTTTACGGACAGGCACCGTGCCTTGGGTCGGCGCGGGCAGCCCCAGGTTCTGCGCCACGCGCTTGGCCAGTTCCAGGTCGATGTTGGCCAGGATCTCGTTGACCTGACGCGCGCGGATAAACTCGCGCTCGACCTTGCCCAGCTCAAAGCTGTAGGCCGCAATGATGTGCTCCTGTTCGTGCTTGCTCATGCTGTGGAAGAACAGACGCGCCTGGGAGAAGTGATCGCCGAACGACTCGCTGCGCTCACGGATCTTGTGGGCGTCGATGCGCTCAGGGTAGGACTCAAAACCACCATCCTGCGCAGCCGGTGGCGTTTCTTTCGGCCAGCCGCCATCGATTGAGTTCGGCTCATAAGAGGCTCGCCCTTTATCGATGGTGCTGCGGTGCATGGCATCGCGCTGGTTGTTATGCAGCGGCGTGACCGGCTGATTGATCGGCAACTGATGAAAGTTCGGCCCGCCGAGTCGGCTGATCTGCGTGTCGGTGTAGGAAAACAGCCGACCTTGCAGCAGTGGATCGTTGGAGAAGTCGATACCCGGCACGATATGGCCTGGGCAGAACGCGACCTGCTCGACCTCAGCGAAGAAGTTGTCCGGGTTGCGGTTGAGCACCATCTTGCCCAGCGGCGTGATCGGCACCAGCTCCTCAGGGATCAGCTTGGTCGGGTCGAGGATATCGAAGTCGAACGCATGCTCCTTGTCCTCGGGAATCACCTGCACGCCCAATTCCCACTCAGGGTAGTCGCCCATCTCAATGGCTTCCCAAAGGTCGCGGCGGTGGTAGTCGGTATCTTTACCGGCCAGCTTTTGCGCTTCGTCCCACACCAGCGAGCAAGTACCCGCCGTAGGACGCCAGTGGAATTTGACGAAGTTGGATTTCCCCTCGGCGTTCACCAGGCGGAAGGTGTGCACGCCAAAACCCTGCATGCTGCGCAGGCTCTTTGGAATGGCACGGTCAGACATCGCCCAGATCACCATGTGCGCCGATTCAGGCTGCAACGAGACGAAGTCCCAGAAGGTATCGTGCGCCGACCCGCCTGTAGGAATTTCATTGTGCGGCTCGGGCTTCACGGCGTGTACGAAGTCAGGAAACTTGATCGCGTCCTGAATGAAAAACACCGGCATGTTGTTGCCCACCAGGTCGAAGTTGCCTTCTTCGGTGAAAAACTTCACGGCAAAACCGCGCACATCACGCACCGTGTCACCCGAACCACGCGGGCCCTGCACAGTGGAAAAGCGGGTGAAGACCGGCGTTTTATGCCCAGGGTCACGCAGGAAACCAGCCTTGGTCAGCGCCGAATGGTTCTCGTAGGTCTGGAAATAGCCATGGGCACCGGTGCCACGGGCATGCACGATGCGCTCCGGGATACGCTCATGGTCAAAGTGCGTGATTTTTTCACGCATGATGAAATCTTCCAGCAGCGATGGGCCACGGGAGCCCACTTTTAGGGTGTTCTGGTTGTCGGAAATCTTGACGCCCTGATTGGTACGCAGGGCCTGACCGGTCGCATCGGAGCGGAAGGCCTCCAGGGCCTGCAGCTTGGCGTTGGTGTTACCACGATCCAGGGTGTCGGTGCCCGCTAGCTCGCTCTTTGGCTTTTTGCTACTCATCAGTCAAAACTCCTTATTCAAAGTGGCCAGAGCGGTCCCCGGCTCGTTTGAGCAAAACCCCAGGCACGGCACCTGGGAAATCGAGTTGCTTAAGTAGTGACTGACGCGGTTTTGTACCGTTCCTTTTTTATGACCTTTGATCGCGTTATTGCCAAATCGCTGGTTGAATACGAAATAAATGCTAAGAAACGCTATACAGACAGGCTAAAATGCGCGCCCGGCTAACCGCTGATCCCTTTTCCATGCGCCCCACAAGGTTCGCTACGTGATCGAGTTTCAAAACGTCCATAAAACCTACCGCGTCGCCGGTAGGGATATTCCCGCGCTGCACGCCACCAGTCTGAGTGTCGAAAACGGCCAGGTGTTCGGCCTGATCGGCCACTCCGGCGCGGGTAAAAGCACCCTGCTGCGCCTGATCAACCGCCTCGAAGAACCGAGCGGCGGCATCATCAGGGTAGATGGCGAAGAAGTCACCGCCCTGGACGCCAACGGCCTGCGCCGTTTCCGCCAGCAGGTCGGGATGATCTTCCAGCACTTCAACCTGCTGGCTTCCAAGACCGTCGCCGACAACGTGGCGCTGCCACTGACCCTGGCCGGCGAACTGTCGCGCAAGGACATCGACCTGCGCGTCGCAGAACTGCTCGCGCGCGTCGGCCTGTCGGACCACGCCAAAAAGTACCCGGCGCAGTTGTCCGGCGGCCAGAAACAACGCGTCGGCATCGCCCGCGCCCTGGCGACCAAGCCAAAGATCCTGCTGTGCGACGAAGCCACCAGCGCCCTCGACCCGCAGACCACCGCGTCGGTGCTTCAACTGTTGGCCGAGATCAACCGCGAGCTGAAGCTGACCATCGTGCTGATCACCCATGAAATGGACGTGATCCGCCGTGTCTGCGACCAGGTGGCCGTAATGGACGCCGGCGTGATCGTCGAGCAAGGCTCGGTGGCCGATGTATTCCTGCACCCCAAGCACCCAACCACGAAGCGTTTCGTGCAAGAGTCCGAGCAGGTCGACGAAAACGAGCAACGCGATGACTTCGCTCACGTACCCGGCCGCATCGTGCGCCTGACGTTCCAGGGCGAAGCGACCTACGCGCCGCTGCTGGGCACCGTCGCACGCGAAACGGGCGTGGACTACAGCATCCTCGCCGGTCGTATCGACCGCATCAAAGACATCCCTTACGGGCAATTGACCCTCGCCGTCACCGGTGGCGACATGGACGCTGCGTTTGCGCGCTTCACCGCTGCTGACGTCCACATGGAGATCCTGCGCTAATGGACGTCCTGTTGAGTTTCTTCGCCAATATTGACTGGTCCGAAATCTGGCTCGCCACCGGCGACACCATGACCATGCTGTTCGGCTCACTGTTCTTCACCGTGGTGCTGGGCCTGCCCCTGGGCGTGCTGCTGTTCCTCACCAGCCCGCGCCAACTGTTCGAACAGAAGGGCCTGTACGCGCTGCTGTCGCTGATCGTGAACATCCTGCGTTCGCTGCCGTTCATCATCCTGCTGATCGTGATGATCCCGTTCACTGTATTGATCACCGGCACTTCGCTGGGTGTGGCTGGTGCGATTCCGCCGTTGGTGGTGGGCGCGACGCCGTTCTTCGCACGCCTGGTGGAAACCGCGCTGCGTGAAGTGGACCGCGGCATTATCGAAGCCACGCAATCGATGGGCGCCAGCACGCGCCAGATCATCACCAACGCCTTGCTGCCCGAAGCGCGCCCAGGCATTTTCGCGGCGATTACGGTGACCGCGATTACACTGGTGTCCTACACGGCCATGGCCGGTGTGGTGGGTGCCGGCGGCCTGGGTGACCTGGCGATCCGTTTCGGTTACCAGCGTTTCCAGACTGACGTGATGGTGGTCACGGTGGTGATGCTGCTGATCCTGGTGCAAATTCTGCAAACCGTCGGCGACAAGCTGGTGGTGCACTTTTCTCGAAAATAACGGCCATTGCCGGTGATAAGCCGGCACATGCCCGAACAAGGAGCTTGTTGGATGAAGAAACTACTGGTTGCTTTCGCCGCCGTTGCCGCGTTTTCCGCCCACGCCGAGACCATCACGGTCGCGGCTTCGCCGGTCCCACACGCGGAAATCCTCGAATTCGTGAAACCTGCCCTCGCCAAAGAAGGCGTGGACCTGCAGGTCAAAGTCTTCACCGACTACGTGCAGCCGAACGTACAAGTCGCGGAAAAGCGCCTGGACGCCAACTTCTTCCAACACCAGCCGTACCTGGATGAATTCAACAAAGCCAAGGGCACCCACCTGGTGAGCGTCGGCGCGGTGCACCTGGAACCCCTGGGCGCCTACTCCAGCAAGTACAAGAAGCTGGACGAACTGCCAAGCGGCGCCAATGTGGTGATCCCCAACGACGCCACCAACGGCGGTCGGGCCCTGTTGCTGCTGGCCAAGAACGGCCTGATCACCCTGAAGGACCCGACCAACATCCTGTCGACCATCAAGGACATCACGGCCAACCCGAAAGGCCTGAAATTCCGCGAACTGGAAGCCGCCACCCTGCCGCGCGTACTGACCCAGGTCGACCTGGCGCTGATCAACACCAACTACGCGCTGGAAGCCAAGCTGGACCCGTCCAAGGATGCGCTGGTGATCGAGGGCAGCGATTCGCCTTACGTGAACATCCTGGTGACCCGCGAAGACAACAAGGACTCGGACGCCGTGAAGAAGCTGGTTGCAGCCCTGCACACGCCTGAAGTGAAGCAATTCATCGAAGAGAAGTACAAAGGCGCGATCAAGCCGGCGTTCTGATCTGATTCGATCTCCAACACGCTGAAGATCAAAAAATGTGGGAGGGGGCTTGCCCCCGATTGCTGAGTGTCAGTCACTGCATCTGGTGGCAGACCCACTGCTATCGGGGGCAAGCCCCCTCCCACATTTGTTATTTGTCGCCTGTTACTGACGCTTCAACAACCCCGGCAACTGCGCCACCAGCTTCTGGTTGTTCAACGGCGCACGGATGAACCCGCGCTGAGTCCCATCCGGCCCGATCAATGCCAGGTTGCCGCTGTGGTCGACGGTGTAGTTGGGCTTGCTGGTATCCGCCGGAATGAACGGAATGCTCACCGCATTCGAGACCTTCTGCACCTCCTCCACATTCGCGCCCGTCAGGCCCTGGAACTGCGGGTCGAAGTAGCCCAGGTACAGTTTGAGCTGGGTTGACGTATCGCGGTTCGGGTCCACACTGACCAAAATCACCTGCAACTTATCCACAGCCTCTTTAGGCAGCTCGCTCTTGATCTGGCGCAGCTGGGCGAGGGTAGTCGGGCAGATGTCCGGGCAGAAGGTGTAGCCGAAGAACAACAGGCTCCACTTGCCTTTCAATTCGTTGACCAGCACCGGCTGGCCGTCCTGGTTGGTCATGGTCACCGGCGGCAACTGACGGCTTTGCGGCAACAGGATGATACCTGCGTCGATCAGCGCGGTAGGGTCGCCCTGGCCCTTGCCCGAGAGCACTTTGTTAACGGTCAGGCCCATGATCAATGCCACCAGGGCCACCAGGATGAAGACAGTCTTTTGAGTTCGAGTCATAGGTTCAACAGTAAGTAGTGGTCTACGAGCAGGGCGATAAACAGCAGCAGCAAGTACCAGATAGAGTACTTGAAGGTGTTGATCGCCGCGTGCGGCCGACCGCCACGGTACAACACCCAGGCCCATTGCAGAAAGCGCCCGCCCAATACCAGGGCGCAGCCGAGGTACAGCAGGCCGCTCATGTGGATCACATAGGGCATCAGGCTCACCGCCAGCAGGGCAAAGGTGTAGAGCAGGATATGCACCTTGGTGTAGTGCTCGCCGTGGGTCACCGGCAGCATCGGGATATCGGCCTTGGCGTATTCTTCCTTGCGATGGATGGCCAAGGCCCAGAAGTGTGGCGGAGTCCAGGCAAAGATGATCAACACAAGCAGCAGGGGCTCGGCGCTGACATGCCCGGTGACGGCGACCCAACCCAGCAAGGGCGGCGCTGCACCGGCCAAGCCGCCGATAACAATATTCTGTGGCGTCGCACGCTTGAGAAAACCGGTGTAGATCACCGCATAACCGAGCAGCGAGGCCAGCGTCAACCAGGCTGCGAGCGGATTGGTGAATGCCAGCAGCAGGGCCAACCCGGCAACAGCCAGAAACAAAGCAAAGGCCAACGCCGCCAGCGGTGACACCCGGCCCTCCGCCAACGGCCGCTTGTGAGTGCGCGCCATCACCGCGTCGATGCGTCGGTCCACCACATGGTTGACCGCCGCCGCGCCGCCTGCACACAGGGCAATCCCCAGGTTGCCAAACACCAGCACGGTCCACGGCACACCAGCGCGAGTCGCCAGGAACATCCCCACCAGCGAGGTGATGAGCATCAGCACCACCACCTTCGGCTTGGTCAGCTCCAGATAATCACGCCAGATGGCCTGGCCGTGACGCGCGCCGATCAAGGTCGCCATGGCATCTCTCCTTTAAGGGTAACGAGGCCCGATACGTGTTTGCGCGGAATAAAGCGCCAGCCGAACGGCAACTGGTTGCGCACCCGGACCAGACTGGTGCGCGCGTGATAGTTGACCAGTACCAGCGTCAGTAATAACGCCGCACCGCCCGCGTTATGCCCTACCGCAACCGGCAGCGGCAGGTGGAAATACACATTGCTCAGGCCCAGGCAGATTTGCGCCGCCAGGGCGATCAACAGCAAGCCGGCCAACCGCGTCATGCCGACTGCGCGCAACTGCCAGGCCAGGCCCAGCAGCACCAGGCTGACGATGACGGCGCCGATGCGGTGGGTCAGGTGGATGGCGGTGCGCGCCTCGCTGTCCAACTGCCCACCGAGGTAATTGGGGCCGATGTGTTGAGTCAGGTGGAAGCCGTTGGCAAAGTCCGCTGCCGGCCACCACTGCCCATGGCACGTTGGCAAATCGATACAGGCCACCGCCGCGTAGTTGGAACTGACCCAACCGCCCAGGGCAATCTGGCCGATCACCAGCACCAGGCCTGCCGTCGCCCAATATTGCAGGCGCTTGGGCACGATCAGCGCGGGCAATACGCCGGACAAACGCAGGGTCAGCAGGAACAGCAGGCTCAAGGTCGCAAAGCCACCCAACAGATGCCCCGTCACCACCTGCGGCCACAGCTTCAATGTCACCGTCCACATGCCAAATGCCGCTTGGGCGAACACCACCGCCAGTACAAACAGCGGCAGCTTCACCGGCTGGCCCGGATCGCGCCGATGGCTCCACGAGCGCGCCGCCAGCAACACAATCAGCAAGCCCAGGGTGCCGGCGAAGTAGCGATGGGTCATCTCGGCCCAGCCCTTGTCGGCCTCCACCGGCGTATCGGGGAAGTGAAGCTCGGCGTGGGCCAGTTGGGCTTCGGTGTTGGGCACGCCGATGAAGCCATAGCAGCCGGGCCAGTCCGGGCAGCCCAGACCCGCATGGGTCAGGCGGGTATAAGCGCCGAGCAGCACGACGATCAGCGCCAGCAAGGTGGCAAACAACGCGAGGCGAAATCCAGGTTTGGCCATGACGATGCCCCTATCCGATGTTCGACAGTTTCAGCAGGTGGCGCAGGTCGTTGAGCAAGTCCTTGCCTTTGACCTTGGTGTCATAGCGCAGCACCAGGTTGCCGTGGGGGTCGACGATCCACAGCTGAGCATCCCCCGGTGCAGCGGCGTTTTTACTGAAGGTCGACAGGTCCAGCGGGTAGCGTTGCAGTTGCGGGTACTCGGCCTTGAGCTTGGCGTCATAGTCGCTGTCCAGCGGCTGCGCACTGGCCAAGGCATGGCTGGCGCGGGAGGCATCGCGCCCCAGGCCGATCTGCAATTGACGCGCGAGGTAGACCAGTTGCTGGCAATCGGCGGCGCAGGCGGCGGGCGCGGTGACCAGCAGTTGCCAGCGCTGCTCATCGGCCGGCACGCCAATGTCGGCGCGGGTCTGGCCGTTGCCGATCATCTCGCCGTGGTAGCTGCGGCTTTGCGGCACCCAGAACTGCAGCTTGTACATGAAAGTGGCCAGCGCCATCGGGCCGATCACCATCATCAGGATCAGAATCAGTTGCCAACGGCCTTTGCGCCGATCAGGCACCTCAGACATGTTGGGTGGATTCATGGCCGCTCCCATGGGGCTTCTCCTTTTTGTTGTGCCATCCGAGGTAGAGGTAAAGCGCCAGCAACGCCAGCGACATGGCGAACCACTGCACGGCATACGCCAGGTGTTTTTCCGGCCCCATGGCCACGATGGGCCAGCTGGTTTCGTAAGTGCCGGGGCCGGGCTCGGCACGTAGCTCATAGGCGAAACCGCTGCGGCCCAATTGCGCCCACAACGCGGCAGGGTGCAGCGCCGTCAGCAGGCGTGGCCATTGCGCACTGGCGGGGTCGGCGTGCAATTGGAAGGTTTCGCCAGGGGCGACGTAGACCCAGGCATCCAGATTCAAGAGCTGCTCCGGGGTACTGAATACCGGTGGCGTGCGCCGGTCCGGCCAGGGTAGCCAGCCGCGATTCAGCAACAGCCACAGGCCGCTGGCCTGATCGTGGAAGGGTTGCAGCAGCTCTACGCCGGCCTTGCCGTCGCGCATGCGGTTATCGAGAAACACGCTGTGCCCGGCATCCAACTGCCCGCGCAAGCGCACGCGGCGAAAGGCCGGGTCGGCCATGTCATTGAGTTGCGCACTGCTGATCGGCTCCGCTGCGCGCCGCTCGGCATAACTGTCCACCAGCAGCTGCTTTTCATGGCCGCGCGACAGTTGCCAGAACCCCAAGCCCACCATCAGGGGCAGCAGTACCAGCACCACTAAGGTGGGTGCGATCCCTGGACGAAAGCGTTTTGCGGCGCTGGCTATACTTGTTTTCATTGCCCGCCCATCCCCGTGGAGCCCGACCATGCTCAAAGCTGCTATTGCCCTGATGCTGATCGCGACCGTCGTGAGCCTGTTCAGTGGCTTGTTCTTCCTGGTCAAGGACGAGGGCAACTCCAACCGCCTCGTCAACGCCCTGACCGTGCGTGTCGTACTGGCCGTGATCACACTGGCCTTGATCACCTGGGGCTTTTTCAGCGGCCAACTGGTTTCTCATGCGCCGTGGTAAGCCGCCTCACAGCACGTAAACGAAGAAAAACAGCCCGATCCACACCACGTCCACAAAGTGCCAATACCAACTGGCCGCCTCGAAGCCGAACTGGTGCTCGGCATTGAAATGCTCCTTGAGGATGCGCATCAGCATCACGAACAGAATGAGGGTGCCGATGGTCACGTGGGCGCCGTGGAAGCCGGTGAGCATAAAGAACGTCGCGCCATACACGCCGGAGCCCAGCGTCAGGCCCAGCTCTTTATAGGCGTGGATATACTCCTCGGCCTGGAACCCCAGGAACGCCAGCCCCAACAGCACCGTGATCGCCAACCAGATCTTCAACGCACCGCGATGACCTTTGCGCAGGGCATGGTGGGCGATGGTAATGGTCACGCTGGAGCTCACCAGCAGGATGGTATTGACCAGCGGCAGACCCCACGGGCTGATGGTGCCTTCAGGCGCGGGATACATTTTGGGGTCAGGGTTGTTGAGCAACGGCCAGGCAAACTCGAAGGTCGGCCACAGCATGTGCGCAATGCCCTTGTGACCCTCACCGCCCAACCACGGGCCGGACATGTGCCGCACATAAAACAGCGCACCGAAGAACGCGATAAAGAACATCACTTCGGAAAAGATGAACCAGGTCATGCCCCAACGGAACGAACGGTCCATCTGCGAACTGTACAAACCGGCGCGGCTTTCCTTGATGACCGCACCGAACCAACCGAACAGCATGTAAGCCAGCAGCAGCCCACCGACAAAAAAGATCCACGGGCCGTGGGATTCCGGGCGTGCCGCCTTGAGGTCGTTGAACCACACAGCCAGTCCATACACGGTGACCAGCATGCCAATCGTGGCAATTATCGGCCATTTGCTTTGCGCTGGTACGTAGTACGTATCATGAGTCGACATGTATTCGCTCTCCTGATTGAGGGGGCAAACAGTAGCTAGCCGCCGGTATGCACAGCCACCGGCGGTTGGCGCGCAGTGATATCGAACAGCGTGTACGCCAGAGTCAGATGCTTCACATCCTTGGGCATGTCGCGGTCGACGATGAAGCGCACCGGCATCTCGATCCGCTGGCCCGGCTGCAGCACTTGCTGGGTGAAGCAAAAGCATTCGGTCTTGTGGAAATACATCGCCGCTTCGGCCGGGGAAATGCTCGGTACGGCCTGGGCAGTCATCGGCTTGTCGGTCGGGTTGTGGGCCACGAACAGCATCTCGGTCACCGCGCCCGGGTTGACCACCACTTCGTCCGCCTTGGCATAGAAATCCCAGACCATATCGATGGCATTGGTAGACAGGAACTGCACGCGCACCTGGCGCGTCGGGTCGACAACCTGCTCGCCCTCATACTGCCCTGCGGTCTTGCCGTTGATGCCGAACGCCTTGCACATCACGTCGTAGATCGGCACCAGCGCAAAGCCGAAGGCGAACATCGCCACCACCAGGATCAGCAGCCGTGTGACCAGGCGCTTGATCGGCAAGTATTCAGCCATGACGCCCACCCAATGTGAATGAGGCCATTGTGGGAGGGGGCTTGCCCCCGATAGCTGTTTTGCAGCCAATCATGATGTCGGCTGTCACACCGCCATCGGGGGCAAGCCCCCTCCCACATTGGCCGTGTAAGCAGTGCCAAGGCGTGTTCATTTGACCTCCGGCGGGGTGGTGAAGGTGTGGTATGGCGCCGGCGAAGGGATGCTCCACTCCAGGCCTTCAGCGCCATCCCAGGGCTTGGCCGGCGCCAGCGGGCCGCCACGGATGCACTTGATCACGATAAACAGGAAGAAGATCTGCGTGGCGCCGAACATGAACGCGCCGATCGACGAAACCATGTTGAAGTCAGCGAACTGCAGGTTGTAGTCCGGCACCCGGCGCGGCATGCCCGCCAGCCCGACAAAATGCATCGGGAAAAACGCCATGTTCATGCCCACGAAAGACAACCAGAAGTGCAGCTTGCCCAGGGTTTCGTCGTACATGTGGCCGGTCCATTTCGGCAGCCAGTAGTAGGCCGAAGCGAAGATGCCGAAGATCGCGCCGGGCACCAGTACGTAATGGAAGTGCGCCACCACGAAATAGGTGTCGTGGTACTGGAAGTCCGCCGGGGCAATCGCCAGCATCAGCCCGGAGAAACCGCCAATGGTGAACAGGATCACGAAGGCCACGGCGAACAGCATCGGCGTTTCGAAGGTCAGCGAGCCCTGCCACATGGTGCTGACCCAGTTGAACACCTTCACCCCGGTGGGCACGGCAATCAGCAGGGTGGCGTACATGAAGAACAACTCGCCCACCAGCGGGATGCCCACCACGAACATGTGGTGCGCCCACACGATGAACGACAGGAATGCAATGCTCGCTGTGGCGTAGACCATCGAGGTGTAGCCGAACAACGGCTTGCGCGAAAAGGTCGGGATGATCGAGCTGACGGCGCCGAAGGCCGGCAGGATCATGATGTACACCTCGGGGTGGCCGAAAAACCAGAACACGTGCTGGAACAGCACCGGGTCACCGCCGCCGGCCGCGCTGAAGAAGCTGGTACCGAAGTGGATGTCCATCAGCATCATGGTCACACACCCGGCCAGCACCGGCATGACCGCGATCAGCAGGAACGCGGTGATCAGCCAGGTCCACACGAACAGCGGCATTTTCATCAAGGTCATGCCCGGGGCACGCAGGTTGAGGATGGTGGCGACCACGTTGATCGCGCCCATGATCGAGCTGATACCCATCAGGTGAATGGCGAAGATAAAGAACGTCACGCTTTCCGGTGCGTAGGTGGTGGAGAGCGGCGCGTAGAAGGTCCAGCCGAAGTTCGGCCCGCCTCCTGGCGTGA
Organism: Pseudomonas sp. DR208; assembly: GCF_019823005.1. Taxonomy (NCBI): domain Bacteria; kingdom Pseudomonadati; phylum Pseudomonadota; class Gammaproteobacteria; order Pseudomonadales; family Pseudomonadaceae; genus Pseudomonas; species Pseudomonas sp. DR208. The sequence continues at coordinate 272,958 of NZ_CP081944.1, read as the reverse complement.
ACAGCGTCGAGACCAGCAGCAGGAAGGCCGCCGGCAACAGCCAGAAACTGAAGTTGTTCATGCGCGGCAGGGCCATGTCGGGCGCGCCGATCATCAACGGGATCATCCAGTTGGCCAGGCCGACAAACGCCGGCATCACCGCGCCGAACACCATGATCAGCCCGTGCATGGTGGTCATCTGGTTGAAGAACGCCGGCTGCACGATCTGCAGGCCGGGCTGGAACAGCTCGGCCCGGATCACCATGGCGAACGAGCCGCCGAGCAAGAACATGACAAAGGCGAACCACAGGTACATGGTGCCGATGTCTTTGTGGTTGGTGGTCAGCACCCAGCGCATCAGGCCCTTGGCGGGGCCGTGGGCATGGTCGGCGTGACCATGGTCGTCGATCACAGCGCTCATGGTCGTTCTCCTGCAAGCGAGTGGGCGGGGCGGGTCGCGGTCAATGCCATGAGAGAGGTCATTTGCTTTCCGCCTGCTTGATGGCCAGCACGTCTTTAGGCGTGACCATGTCGCCTTTGTTGTTACCCCAGGCATTACGCTCGTAGGTCACCACGGCGGCGATATCCACTTCCGAGAGCTGCTTACCGAACGCCGCCATCGCGGTGCCGGGCTTGCCGTGGTACACGAGGCTCAGGTGATCGGCGGCGGGACCGGTGGCGATCTTGGAACCCTTGAGCGCCGGGAACATCGGTGGCAGGCCCTGGCCTTCGGCCTGGTGACAGGCCACGCAGGTGGTGTGGTAGACCTTGTCGCCACGGGCCACCAGCTCGTCCAGGGTCCACTCTTTGGAGGTCAGCTCCTTGAGCTTGGCGGCCTCTGCCTTGCGCTCGCCGAGCCAGGTGTCGTAGTCGGCCCTGGACTTGACCTCGACCACAATAGGCATGAAGCCGTGGTCCTTGCCGCACAGCTCGGCGCACTGGCCACGGTAGATGCCGGGCTTCTCGACACGGGTCCAGGCCTCGTTGACGAAGCCGGGAATTGCGTCGCGCTTGACCGCAAACGCCGGCACCCACCAGGAGTGGATCACATCGGCGGCGGTCACCAGGAAGCGCACCTTGGCCCCCACCGGCAACACCAGCGGCTGGTCGACTTCCAGCAGATAGTGTTCGCCCTTGGTCGCCTGGTTGTGGATCTGTTCGGCGGGCGTGGCCAGGTTGCTGAAGAACTCCACATCCTGGCCCAGGTATTTGTAATGCCATTTCCACTGGTAGCCGGTGACCTGGATATCGATATCCGACTCACTGCTGTCGTAGATATTGATCAGGGTCTTGGTGGCCGGAATGGCCATCGCGATCAGGATCAGCAAGGGCACGACGGTCCAGAGGATCTCCACGGTAGTGCTCTCGTGGAACTTGGCCGCGACCTGGCCCGTAGACCGGCGATGAACGATCATCGACCAGAACATCGCGCCAAACACGATGATGCCGATCACCACACAGATCCAGAATATGGTCATGTGCAGGTCGAACACAGCGTGACTGACTTCTGTCGCCCCTGGCGCCATATTCGTTGTCCAGGCGGCATGTGCCTGGCCGAATACCGACCACAACAGGAGGCCCATCCAAACATGTGGATGTCGCATCATTGCGGGTTCCCCTTATCGTTCTTGTTATCCCGCCGGTTTGCACCTGCGTCGAAGGGAGCGGCTTCCATACTGCTTACAACCGCCTGGCCTTGCCTGCTTATGCAGTCTGGCGTCATCAGCTAATCGCGTACAAATCCGAGTATAGACAGGCTCTGCAACCCCGCAATGTGTAGGGGCAAATGAGTAGAAATGACTGGCTGGAGTCAATAAAACCGGGCACGGAATCGTTTATCCGACGAACGATGGCAATTCGATATAACGCGGGCGCATAACCATGAAATAATTATGACAAATGCGTCTGAGGCGCTCGTATAAACGAGCTACCTTATCTTCTCCCTTTTCCTACGCCTGCATCACTGGAGCTTTCATGAACACCGCCGCATTGCGCGAGCAGATTTCCCGTGCCCATCAACACGAAGCCAGCACTGGCCAGCTTGCCCTGCAACTGGAAAAACAATTGCCGCACCTGCATTCGGCCATCTCCCTGGCTGACGGTGATCGCAACATTGTCATGACCCGCTTTGTCACCGCCTACATCGACTTGGTCCCGGACTTGCTGGACGCCGCCAACGACGTGGCCCGCGAGGCCGGTATCGAAAGCCAGATCAAACCGGTACTGAAAATCGCCGAGCACTTCTTCCTGCAACCGCCTGCCATCCTGGCCGGCCATGAAGGTCTCGATGGCCTGCTGGATGAGGCCTACCTGGCTCATCGCCTGGTCGAAGAGGTCAACGATTTGTATATCAAGCACTTTGGCCAGCCGTTGATTCCGGCCGATACCACGGTGGCCAATGTCATTGCCCATCAGTTGATCGGCGAAACCTTCGCCAACCTGCTGGATGAAGCGGTACACCACGCAGTGGATGAAATGCTCAACGAAGAAAGCTTTGCGCTGGAGTCCGTGGAGGCTTATCGCGAACAGCTCAAGAGCCCCGACACGGAAGCCGCGTGGAAGCGCTGGCCATGCCTGTCGCGACAGCTGGGGGTTGAGTTGGCGCTGGATCAGCCGGCCTGATCCCGCCTTGTAGGAGCTGGCTTGCCGGCTCCTACAGGCGTTGTTTTGCTGTTCAGGCTGGCGCGGAGCCTATCCCCGTCGTCGTCCTCACCCGGCCTTCCAGCCGACGCTTCAACCCGCGCGCCTCGATCACCAACGTCGAGCCCTTGGCCGCATTGGCCCGCCCCCATTCCTCCAGCAATTCCAGGCAGGAATGGTCGATGTAACTCAGGTTGCTCAGCGGAACATGCACGGTCGTCCCGGCAGGCACCGTCGACAAGACTTGAGTCAACGCGGGCACTTTCAGAAAGGTCGCCGCACCGGTCAGGCGCAGTTCCATCTCGCCGTCCTGAGGCAGGTCGATCAGGCTGACCTTCAACCGCGAAGCCTTGAACGCCAGCTTGACCAACGTCAGCCCGAAGCCCACCAATACGCCGGTCAGCAGGTCGGTAAAGATGATCGCCAGCGCCGTGGCCGCGTAGGTAAACATCGGCATCCGCCCATAGCGTCCCAGTGCCTTGAAGGCCTTGATGTCGACCAGCTTGATACCGGTGTACACCAGCACACCCGCCAGGCTCGCCACCGGGATGCTTTGCAGCACACTCGACAGCAACAGCACGAACGCCAGCAGCCACAGGCCATGGAACATCGCCGACAAGCGCGTGGTTGCACCGGCCTGCACGTTGGCCGAGCTGCGCACAATCACGCCGGTCATCGGCAAGGCGCCGACCAGGCCGCAGAGCATGTTGCCCACCCCTTGAGCAGACAACTCCTTGTCGAAATCCGAACGCTGACCGCTGTGCATGCGGTCGACCGCCGCCGCAGACAGCAGCGTTTCAGCGCTCGCGATAAACGCCACGGCAAATGCGGCGATCAACAGTTGGGGATCGGCAAGGTTCAACAGGTCACTGGGGCGTAGCCAGTCGATGGCATCAGCAAGGTTTTCCGGGACTTCGACACGCTTGACCTGCAACGCCAGCACCAGGCTGACAACCGTGGCCAGGCCCACGCCCAGCAAAGCACCGGGCACAAAGCGCAGCTGCTGCGGGCGCAATTTGTCCCAGGCGTACATCACCAGCATCGTCGACAAACCGAGCAACCCGGCCTGCCAGCCCAGGCCACCGCCCAGGGTCGGGATTGCGTCGGCCAGTGCCGCCGGGAAGCCTGCCAGATTGTCGAGCCCCGAAGGCTTGGGCGCGCCGTCGAGCATCACGTGGATCTGCGACAGCACAATCAGCACGCCAATCCCCGCCAACATGCCGTACACCACCGCCGGTGCCGTGACGCGAAACCAGCAGCCCAGGCGCAAACGCCCGGCAACCAGTTGCAGGAATCCCGCCAGCAGCAGGATCGGCCCGAGCATCAGCATGCCGTGCTGGCGCACCAACTCGAACACCAGCACCGCCAGGCCCGCCGCCGGGCCACTGACTTGCAACGGCGAGCCCGCCAACCAGCCCACCACCAAGCCTCCGATAATCCCGGTAATCAGGCCTTTGGCCGGCGGCATGCCAGAGGCGATCGCAATCCCCATGCACAAGGGCAGGGCGACCAGAAACACAACCACGGAAGCGAGCAGCTCCCTTGGCAATACAGCTTTCAATTGAGCAGCACGCATGATGACTCTCCCGAGGCATTCGCCGGGCGCGGTAAAGCCTGGCTGCGTCCATGGCAGCCACCGCTTTACCCGGCAGGGAAGTGTGTTAGAAGCGCGCTTTAGGCGTCGCGCAAGGGATCGGTCCGTCGCCGCTCAACGGTCGGAACGTCGACTGGTCGGCATCGTAGGCGCGGATTTCGCTGGTCTCGATGTTGTAGATCCAACCGTGGATAAACAAATGACCATTGGCCATGCGCGAAGCCACGGAGGGGTGAGTGCGCAAATGTTGCAGTTGGGCGATGACGTTTTCTTCGGTGAGCACTTTCATGCTCTCGCCTTCATTGGCGCAGTCGCAGTTGTCATGCACCATGGTCTTGGCAACCTCGGCATGCCGCAGCCAGGCCTTGACCGTCGGCATCTTCTCCAGGCTGTCAGGGTTGAGCACCGCGCGCATGGCGCCACAATCGGAGTGCCCGCAGACGATGATGTGCTGCACGCCAAGGGCGAGTACCGCGTACTCGATGGCCGTGGAAACACCGCCGTTCATCTGGCCGTAAGGCGGTACGACGTTGCCGACGTTACGGGTCACGAACAGATCGCCAGGAGAGCTCTGAGTGATCAGCTCAGGCACGATGCGCGAGTCGGCGCAGGTAATGAACATCGCCCGTGGACTCTGGGCCGTGGCGAGTTTCTTGAAGAGTTCTTCCTGCTGGGGGAAGACGTCGTGATGGAAATGCAAAAAGCCGTCAACGATATGCTTTAGCGCTGCATCGGCGGTTTCAGCCACCTGAGGGGCAGAAGCCGACGCAGCCAACGGCTGTTTATCCTTGTCACTCATGGTTCATCCTCTTGATTAATGCAGGGGAGTTTTCAAGTCAGTTGGACGCTTGGCCAATGGATTAGTTGTAAAACGCCAGGGGCCACAGTGCCGACTCATCAGTCACTCGCTGAACAAGGTAACCGCCGAAACTTAACTCAAACTGAATGAACCGCTCTAGATCGAGGGTTTCAGTGATGTCAAAACGCGACCACCCCTACAGGAACGGTGCGTTCTGCCCTGTCAGTCTACAACAATGCCATCTGCCTGCCCGGAGGACAGAACGCCGTGCAATCCAGGTCAAACCCTTCCCGCCGGTTGAGCCCCAGCCGCTTGATGGCTTTACTGAAGCGCTGCGCCAGCAAGTCGGCAAACGGCCCTTCGCCACGCATGCGCACGCCGAAGCGGCTGTCATACACCTCGCCGCCACGCACCTGGCGCACCAGGCTCATCACATGGGCCGCACGCTGTGGGTAATGCGCCGCCAGCCACTCCTCGAACAACGGCGCCACCTCCAGCGGCAGGCGCAGCATCATGTACGCCGCACTTTGCGCGCCCGCAGCGTGAGCTTCGGTCAGCAGGCTTTCCAGCTCACTGTCATTGATCATCGGAATCATCGGCGAGCACAGCACGCCCACCGGGATCCCAGCCTCACGCATCACCCGGATCGCGCGCAGGCGCGCCTTGGGCGCCGCCGTGCGTGGCTCCAGGATACGCTTGAGTTCGTCGTCCAGGCTGGTGAGGCTGATCATCACGGCGACCAGCCGCTGGCGCGCCAACTCGGTGAGCAGGTCCAGATCGCGCAATATCAGCGAGCCCTTGGTGATGATGGTCACCGGATGGCGATAGCGCAGCAGCACTTGCAGGGTTTGCCGGGTGATCTTGTACTCGCGCTCGATCGGTTGGTACGGGTCGGTGTTGGACCCAAGGTTGATCGGCGCGCACACGTAACCCGGTTTCGACAACTGCTGTTCCAGCACATCGGCGGCGTTGGTCTTGGCGATCAGTCTGGTTTCGAAATCCAGCCCCGGCGACATGTCCCAATAGGCATGGCTCGGCCGCGCGTAGCAGTAGATACAGCCGTGCTCACAGCCACGGTAGGGGTTGATCGAACGATCGAACGGCAAGTCCGGCGAGTTGTTGCGGGTGATGATGGTCTTGGCCGTTTCGATGCGCACTTCAGTGCCCTGGGTCGGCGGCACTTCCTGGAACCAGCCGTCATCCTCGACCACGCTGACAGTCGGTGCGAAGCGGTTGTGCAGGTTGGTGGCCGTGCCCCGGCCACGGGGCGGCAACGGAGTAGACATGAAAACGCCTCGATACTGTTTTTATATACAGTATCGAGGCGCAGGGCTTCTGACCAGTGCCGTTTGGCGGTCAGCCAGGGATCAGTGCCGTTGCGTGACCTGGCCCAGGTCATCGCCCGAGGTGGTGCGCATATCGTTCTTGCGCAGGTCCGCCACTTCGTTGGCTTTCACCGGCGCACCTTTATTGCCCCAACTGCCCCGAATGAAACTGACCACATCCGCCACTTCCTGATCCGACAGACGCCAGGCGAACGCCGGCATGGTGAAGGTCGAGGGCGCCGCGTGGGTAGCCGGCAAGGTGCCGCCATTCAACACGATGTTGATCAACGACGTGGCATCCGCCGTCTGCACTACCGGGTTACCCGCCAGCGCCGGGAACACCCGCGTGTAGCCATGCCCGTCGGTACGGTGGCAGGCCGCGCAGTTGTCGATATATACCGACGCGCCCGGCTTGCGGTCATCGCCTTTCCACAGCGCCTCGGCCACCTGCTTGTCGTACTGATGCGCTTGGTCCTTGGGGTCTACCGCCGGCAAGCTCTTGAGGTAACGGGCGATAGCCGTCAGGTCATCCTCCGACATGTACTGCATGCTGTGGACGACAACGTCGCTCATGCCACCAAACACCGCGCTGCGATCACTGCGCCCGGTCTTGAGGAATTGCACCAACTGCTCCTCACTCCAACTGCCGAGGCCGTCCTTGTGGTCACCGCGCAGGCTTTTGGCGATCCAGCCCTCCAGCGGCGCACTGCCGGACAGGAAGGCGTTGCCGTCAGAGGCACTCAGGGCTTTTTCCTGCATGGTCAGGGCCCGTGGCGTGTGACATGCGCCGCAATGGCCAAGGCCTTCCACCAGGTAGGCGCCACGGCTGACCACCGGGTCGGCGGCGGCTTGCGCCTGATGCGCTTCGACAGCCGGCGCAAACATCCAACGCCACGCCGCCAGCGGCCAGCGCATGCTCAAGGGCCACGGAATATCGCTGTCCTTGTTCTGCTGAGCGACCGGCTCGACACCCTTCATGAAATACGCATACAACGCCTGCATATCGCTGTCGCTGACACGCGCGTAAGACGGGTAGGGCATCGCCGGGTAAAGCGTACTACCGCTCTTGGCGACGCCATGGCGCACGGCCTTGTCGAAGTCTTCGAAGCTGTAGTCGCCCAGGCCGGTCTTGTCCGGGGTGATGTTGGTGGAATAGATCACGCCTATCGGCGTTTCCATCGGCAGGCCGCCGGCGAAGGGCTTGCCGCCTTTGGCGGTGTGGCAGGCCACGCAATCACCGGCGCGGGCCAGGTATTCACCTTGCTTGATCAAATCGGCTTCAGCCGCACTGACAGAGCAGCTGCTGAACAGGGCGAAGGTGGCGATAACAAGTGCTTTCATGGTCATCGCTCCTTATGCCTGAACCAGTGGGCCGGGATTTTTCAGGTATTGCTCGCGAATGGCCCGCGCCGACCAGTAGGTCAGCGCCGCAACCAGGCCGGTAGGGTTGTAGCCCAGGCCTTGTGGGAAAGCGGACGCACCTGGGACAAACACGTTGTGCACATCCCAGCACTGCAGGTAGCGGTTCAACGCGCTGGTTTTCGGGTCGGTGCCCATGATCGCGCCGCCATTGAGGTGGGTGGTCTGGTAGGACGCCGTGTTGAAATGCTCACCGACCTTTTTGCCGAGCAGGGCAATCGCCTTGGGGTTCATCGCCTCGGCGACCTTGCTCATTTTCTCGACCATGAAGCGGTTCATCTTGATGTCGTTTTCCTGCCAGTCGAACGTCATCCGCAGCAGCGGCAGGCCGTAGGCATCGCGATAAACAGGGTCCAGATCCAGGTAGTTGCCCCGGTAGGATTGATGGGCACCGTGGGCATCCATCGACACCTGGTGGGTGTAGTAATCGGCGGTGGCGCGTTTCCACGCGCTGCCCCAGGCCGGTGTGCCTGGCGGGTTGGACGTACCGGCAATCGGCCGGCTGCCGGCCTGGTTGACCCACATCGGCGAGCCCCCCACGAAGCCATGGGGGCCATGGTCGAAGTTGTCGGCGTTGAAGTCATCGATGGCCACGCCATTGCCGCCTGCACCGATGAAGTTGTTGGTATGAGTGTCTTTGTCGAAGAAGGCCTTGATGGTGGCCATGTTCTGGTAGGCGAAGTTCCTGCCCACCACGCCCTCATTGGTTATCGGGTCGTAGGGCTTGCCGATGCCCGACAACAGCATCAAACGCACGTTGTGGAACTGGAAGGCGCCGAGAATCACCAGATCTGCCGGCTGTTCGCATTCCCGGCCCTGGGCGTCGATGTAGGTCACGCCGGTGGCCTTGCTCTTGGTGCTGTCGAGGTTGACCTTGAGTACGTGGGAATTGGGCCGCAGCTCAAAGTTCGGTACCTGGCGCAACGCCGGCAGGATGTTCACGTTCGGCGAGGCCTTGGAATACATGTAGCAGACATAGCCGCTGCAGAAACCGCAGAAGTTGCACGGCCCCATCTGCGCACCGTAGGGGTTGGTATAGGGCCCCGAGGTATTGGCGGACGGCAGGTTGTAGGGTTTGTAACCCACCTCGGCAGCCGCTTTCTGAAACAGCTGTGCGGAGACCGTATTCTTCTGCGCTTCCAACGGGAACGGATTGGAACGGTCCGGTGCATACGGGTTGCCGCCACGGCCTTCGCCTACCAGCTGACCTTTTACGGTCCAGGCCTGGCCGGAGGTGCCGAAGACTTTTTCCGCGTAGTCGAAAAACGGCTCCAGCTCTTCATAGCTCACGCCGAAGTCCTGGATGGTCATGTCCTTGGGGATGAAGTTTTTGCCGTAGCGCTCCTCATAGTGGCTGCGCATGCGCAGCTCGATCGGGTCGACACGGAAATGCACCCCCGACCAATGCAGGCCCGCGCCGCCCACACCGTTGCCCGGCAGGAACGCGCCCAACTGACGGTTGGGCAGGGCGACGTCATTCACGCTATGGCGAATGGTCACGGTCTCTTTGGAAATGTCCTGGAAGAGTTTTTTACGCACGCTGTAGGTCAGTTCATCGATGACCTGGGGATAGTTGCCGTCCGGGTAGGTGTCCTGCATCGGGCCACGCTCCAGCGCAACCACGTTGAGGCCTGCTTCCGTCAGCTCCTTGGCCATGATCGCGCCGGTCCAGCCGAAGCCTACGATCACTGCATCCACTTTCTTCATGATGGTCGCCACGTTTATGCCCTCTCACCGCGGATGGAAACTGCCGGGAAGGGGTATTGCTCGTTGCGTTCAACCCAGTCCATGAAATCGGCGCGAGCGCCGGGGAAGCCGATCATGGTCCAACCGACCATGCCTTTGTTGCCACCGTGGATGGGGTCGCAAAAGAACCCTTCCTTGGTGTTTTGCAGCAACAGGTTGAAGAACATCTTGGGCGGCACCGCGTCAAAATGCGCCGTCACTTCACTGCCGCCAGCCTCCAGACGACGCAACATATCGTCTCGGGTAGCGCTGTCTTGCGCAGCAAAAGCTTTACCGTTGAAGGCTTTCGACCAGGCATCCGTCGCGGCAATGCCCAGGCGATAGATGTCCTTGGGCACCAGTTTGGACTGCCAGCCCATCTCTGGAGCGGCATCCGCGTTGAACGGCCCTTGCATGAACCACAGGGCGCCGCTGGCGTACGGGGTGTTCATCTGACGGTCGATATATTCCGGCGCACCGGCTTCCAGGGCGCCCGGGCCTTGCTCATCGGCGGGAATCAGGCGCTCGACGGCGGCGTTGATAAACGCCCACTCCTCAGCCGTGAAGTACGTAGGCTCGTAGGCCTTTTCACTCACCGCAGGCTTGGCGGGAGCGGCCTGCGCCGGTTCAGGCGTTGCCATCAACATCGAGCCGCCAAGGCCAGTGCTGGCAACCGTGACCACCGGGATCAAGGTCAAGGATTTGCGCAAAAAGTCACGCCGGGGGTTGTCTTGATCTTGATCAGACATGGTGGCACCTCATCATGTGGTCACGGGAATATCGGCCGGCTTCTAGTGAGCGGCTTGGCCTTTTAGGCAATCAATAGTTACAAATGATAGCAGGCTATGAATTCACAGAACCGTTTCAGCGACTAAAGACTGAGGATTCACGATTCTTTGACGGCCTCCTCACGCCTCATTGACCCCCTCTGGACGAACCTGAGCACCACCCACTCCTTGCTCGGTTATGTCACCCATGCTCAAGAATCAATGGTTGTCAGGCCTCGGCCTCGCGATCATCGCGATGTTCACCTGCGCTTACGCTCAAGCCGACGACACCGTCTCAATCCGTTCACCGGAGTGGGCCCAACCTGTGGGTAATCAATACAACCTGCACCAGATGACGCCCACCCTCTACCGCAGCGCACTACCGGATCGCAACGCCGGGCCGCTGTTGGAACAGCTGAAGATCGGCACCGTGATCAACTTCCTGCCGGAGTCGGATGCCGACTGGCTCAAATCGCCTGGCATCCGTCAGGTTCAACTGACGTATCGCACCAACCATGTAGATGATACGGACGTGTTGGCGGCGCTGAGGGCCATCCGGGAAGCCGAAGCCAACGGCCCGGTGCTGATGCATTGCAAGCACGGCTCTGACCGCACTGGCCTGATGGCGGCGATGTATCGAGTCGTGATTCAGGGATGGAGCAAGGAAGACGCGCTGAACGAAATGACCTTGGGCGGGTTTGGCACCAGCAATGGCTTCAAGGACGGCGTTCGCTACATGATGAGGGCCGATATCGACAAGTTACGCACGGCCTTGGCGAATGGCGATTGCAGCACCAGCGCGTTCGCGTTGTGCTCGATGAAGGATTGGATCACGACGACGGGAAAAGACGAGAAATAACTGTAGGAGCCCGGCTGGCCGAACTCCTACAGAGGGCCGCCCGTCAGTCTTTTTTCAACTTCGGATTAGGAAAGAACTGCACCGCCTGCACCTTCGGGTCCGCCGGTGCTTTCAACGCCGTGGTATTGACCCGCGTACCCAATTCCTTGGGCACCGACAACCCTTGATCATTCAGCGTGTCGGTATAGCCGCAAGCCACGCACTCACGGTGCGGGACGTTGTCCTCGGTCCACATCTTCAGCTTGTCCGGTTCACTGCATGCCGGGCAGACCGCCCCGGCGATAAATTGCTTTTTGGTAATCACAGGCCCTTCACTCATGCTGCCGCGTCCTCACTCAGGCCGCTGTGGCGCAAGAGTGCGTCAATCGACGGCGCACGTCCGCGGAAGTCGACGAACAGCACCATCGGCTCCTGGGAGCCGCCACGCGCCAGGATCGCTTCGCGGAAGGCACGGCCGGTCTCGGCGTTGAGCACGCCGTCTTCTTCGAACTTGGAGAAGGCATCCGCCGACAACACTTCGGCCCACTTGTAGCTGTAGTAACCCGCCGCATAACCGCCCGCGAAGATGTGCGCAAAGCTGTTGGGGAAGCGGTTGTAGGCCGGCGGACGCATCACCGACACTTCATCGCGCACTCCTTCCAGCACCTGCGCCACGCTGCGACCATCGCCGTGGGTGGCGTGCAATTCAAAGTCGAACAGCGAGAACTCCAGTTGGCGCACCATCATCAGGCCGGACTGGAAATTCTTCGCCGCGAGCATTTTTTCCAGCAGGTCCTGGGGCAACGGCTCGCCGGTTTCATAGTGGCCGGAGATCAGCGCCAGGCCTTCCGGCTCCCAGCACCAGTTCTCCATGAACTGGCTCGGCAGTTCCACCGCATCCCAGGCCACGCCATTGATGCCGGACACGCCTGCGTGTTCTACGCGGGTCAGCAGGTGATGCAAGCCGTGGCCGAATTCGTGGAACAACGTGGTGACTTCATCGTGGGTCAGCAGGGCAGGCTTGCCGCTGTCGGCCGGGGTGAAGTTGCACACCAGGTTGGCCACCGGGCTTTGCAGCACACCGTCGATGGTGCGGCGACGGTCGCGGGCACCGTCCATCCAGGCACCGCCGCGCTTGTTGGCGCGGGCATACAGGTCAAAGAAGAAGCGGCCCACGTGTTGCCCGTTTTCCTTGATTTCGAACAGGCGGACATCCGGGTGCCAGGTGTCGAAGCCTTTCTGCTCGGCGATCTCGATGCCGTACAGGCGCTGCACGATGGCGAACAGGCCGCCCAGCACTTTGTCGATCGGGAAGTAGGCGCGCAGGGCTTCCTGGGACACGCTGTAGCGCTGCTCGCGCAGTTTTTCGCCGTAGAAACCGCTGTCCCAGCTTTGCAGGTCGGCGCAGCCTTGTTCGGCGGCGTAGGCCTTGAGCTGTTGCAGGTCCTGGGCGGCAAACGGCTTGCTGCGCTTGGCCAGGTCACGCAGGAAGCTCAGCACCTGGTCACTGGACTCGGCCATCTTGGTGGCCAGGCTCAGTTCGGAGAACGACGCATAACCCAGCAACTGGGCCAGTTCCTGGCGCAGGTCGAGGATCTGTTCCATCACCGGGCCGTTATCGTTCTGACCGGCATTCGGGCCTTGGTCCGACGCGCGGGTGCAGTAGGCCGCGTAGACTTCTTCACGCAGGGCACGGTCCTGAGCGTAAGTCATGACGGCGTAGTAGCTAGGGAATTCGAGGGTGATCAGCCAGCCGTCGAGACCTTTGGCCTGGGCGGCGGCGGCCATTTGCGCCTTGGCCGAGTCGGTCAGCCCGGCGAGGGTGGCTTCATCGGTGACGTGCCTGGTCCAGGCCTGGGTGGCGTCCAGCAACTGGTTGGAGAACTTGCTGCCCAGCTCCGACAGCTTGCTCTGCACTTCGGCGTAGCGTTTTTGCTGCTCCGGCGGCAGATCGATGCCCGACAGGCGGAAGTCACGCAGGGAATGTTCCAGGATGGTTTTCTGCGCCACGTCGAAACCGGCGGCTTCCGGGCTGTTAGCCAAGGCTTCGAAGGCCTGGAACAGCGCACGGTTCTGGCCCATCTCGGTGGAGTAGGCGCTCAATGCCGGCAGGCAGCCTTCGTAGGCTTCGCGCAGTTCGGCGCTGTTGCACACGGCGTTGAGGTGGCTGACCGGGCTCCACGCGGCGCCCAGACGATCATTCAGCTCGTCCATGGCCAGCACCAGGCCGGCCCATGTCGGATTTTTGCCCTGGCTTTGCAGGATGCCTTCGATGGCAACGCGGTTGTCGGCGAGGATCTGTTCGATGGCCGGCTGGACGTGCTCGGCACGGATCGCCGAGAACGGCGGCAGGTCGTAGGACTGCAGAAGAGGGTTGTTCGCGCTCACGGTTGGCACCTTGGCTGAAGAAACATGTAAGAACAAAGATGGGGCCATCTTAATTACAATCAACGCCCACCGCAGCTATCAGCAGAAGAGAGAGAGGCTATCGTGACCCTTCGCACCTATCAGAACCACACGCCAGCCCTGGGCGCCGGGGCTTTTGTCGATATTTCGGCGGTGGTGATCGGCGATGTCGAAATCGGCGCCGACAGCTCGGTCTGGCCGCTGACCGTGATCCGTGGCGACATGCACCGTATCCGTATCGGTGCGCGCACCAGCGTGCAGGATGGCTGTGTGCTGCACATCACCCACGCCGGGCCGTTCAACCCGAACGGTTTCCCCCTGTTGATCGGCGACGACGTGACCATCGCCCACAAGGTCATGCTGCATGGCTGCACAGTCGGCAATCGCATCCTGATCGGTATGGGCAGCATCGTGATGGATGGCGCCGTGGTCGAGGACGACGTGATCATCGGCGCCGGCAGCCTGGTGCCGCCGGGCAAGAAACTTGAAAGCGGCTTCCTGTATGTCGGCAGCCCGGTCAAACAGATTCGCCCGTTGACTGACAAGGAACGCGCCTTTTTCACCTACAGCGCCGCGAACTACGTGAAGCTCAAAGACCTGCACCTGGCTGAAGGATTCGACCGATGACCCTGCCTTACCAAACCGTCCTGTTCGACCTGGACGGCACGCTCACCGACCCACGCGAGGGCATTACCCGCTCGATCCAGTATGCCCTCGGCAAGTTGGGTATCGACGAGCCGGACCTGACCAAACTCGAACACTTCATCGGCCCGCCCTTGCTGCAGGCGTTCATGCAGTTCTACGGCTTCGACGAGGCCAAGGCCTGGGAAGCGGTGAACTTCTATCGCGAGCGTTTCAAGGTCACCGGCCTGTACGAAAACCGTGTGTTCGACGGCGTGATGCCTCTGCTGGAAGCATTGAACGATCAAGGCCGCCAGCTCTACGTCGCCACTTCCAAGCCCTGGGTGTTTGCCCGCGAAATCGCCCGGCATTTCGACTTTGCCAAGCACTTCAAGGTGATCTACGGCAGCGAGCTGGACGGGACGCGCACCAACAAAATCGAACTGATCGCCCACCTGATGAGCGAGGAAGGCCTGGACCCGGCCACCACCTTGATGATTGGTGATCGCAAGCATGACCTGATCGGCGCGCACAAGAATGGGCTGGATTCGGCGGCGGTGGGGTATGGGTTCGGCAGTTTCGAGGAGCTGAATGCCGAGGCGCCGACCTGGCATTTCGAGACGTTGGCGCAGATGCACCACGCGTTTTTGCAGCGCACTTGAGGGCGCTATCGGGGGCAAGCCCCCTCCCACAGTTGAGTGTGTTCACAAATTAGCATGTGGGAGGGGCTTGCCCCCGATGAGGCCCTAAAGGCCAATACCTTGCAACTGCCTCAACGCCGCCTTGCGCTGCTCCATCGGCAATCCGCCCAGCTTCTCCACCGCCGCATAAAACCTCAGCCAATCCCCACCTTCCTGCGCAAACAACGCCGCAAACGCAGGCACCCACTGGTCATACAGCCCGAACGGTAACAACCGCGCATTGTTCATGGGTTGGTTGATCCACGCGTCATACCGTTTGTCCCCGCCCCACTGGCTGTCGCGCAGCTGCCGGTAATCGCGACGCAGACGCTCGAACTCGGCCGCCTTCGCCCGGCGCATCACATCAGCGGCCAAGGGTTGGGCATAGAGTTTTTCCAATCGTTGGCGGGTATCGAGGATCAGCTGAATGAACTCATCACGCTGCTTCGACGCCGACAGGCTCTGCGGCGCCAAGCCACGTGCAGCGCGCCACTGGCGCGTGCCTTCCTGCTCGACGAAATTGGCAAACGACTCATTGAACTCGGTGTCGTCCTTCACATAGAAACGCTGATGCGCCAGTTCGTGGAAGATCAACGTGGCCAGCCGCTCATCACCCCAGTTCATCATCGAATTCATGATCGGGTCATTGAACCAGCCCAAGGTGGAATAGGCCTCGACACCGCCGATCGACACGTCCATGCCTCGCTGCTTCAACAACGCCGCCTCACCACGCGCCGCACCCTGGTTGTAGTAGCCGCGATAGGCCACACAGCCCGCAATGGGGAAGCAATGGGTTTCAGGAGACAGGGAAAACTCCTGCGTGGCGAAGACGTTCCAGACCACATAGGGTCGGCCAATGTCGGCGTACAACCTGTAACTCTGGTTGTCAGGCAGATGCAGGTGTTCACTGGCGAACGTACGCGCCTTTTGCGATTGCGCCAGGTGTTCGCGCAACAGCGGTGGGCGGGAAGGGTCGGCGATCACCTGCGCCACCGGCTCCCGGGCCCGCAGCAATTGCCACTGACCGCTGGCCAACTGGCTGTAATAGCTGACACTGGAACAGCCGCTGAGCAGCACAACCATCAACCCTGGAAGAAAACGCCTGACCATGCCCCGACCGCTCCTGGGTAATTTGCTCGCCAGACTATCGCGCCCAGGCGGAATTTTTCCATGGCGCGACGTGTTTATACTCATAGGAAGTCTGCCGCCGTCGCAGCAGGCTCAATTCTATCTTCCCGTTGAGTGCCTGCCATGCGCCAGCTCTTGTTACCCGTCGCCGCTTTGTTCCTCAGCGCCTGCACGACAACACCCGTACCACCGATGGATCCGCAACAGGCGTGGGTCGATTTCACTACGCCGACGCCGGGTTCCAAGCTGGTCATGGCGCAGCGTCTGGACGGCAAGAACCTGGATGACGGACGTTTCTTCCAAATGCCACCCGGCCATCATGAACTGATGGTGCGCTTCGACTTTGAAGTCCCGGCCGGCGGCGGTTTGGGTGGGCTCAGCCAGATGATGTATCGCACCTGCTTCATGACCCTGGAATATGACCACTTCCAGGCTGGCCAGCGTTATGTGCTGGAAGGACGCTCGCTGGCCTTCACGCCGAATATCCGGTTGTACGATTCGGCGCGTCAGTTGCTCGCGGAGGAACGCAGCGTCAACTGCATCTGATCAGTCGTTGTTCTTCTGGTAGACAATGGCCTTAGTGCCGTTCTCACAGCTGCCGACGACCATGGCACTGTCGTGCTTGTCGGCTTCTTCCTTGCTGACAATCTCCAAAGTGTAGGACGGAACCGCGTTGGCCTGGATCTTGACCTCGATCTCCTTCCTGAGCTCTTCGCAGTCTTTTGGCGCGGCCACAGCCGATGTGGCCAATACACCGCAGATGATCGCCAAGGCAAAACGTTTCATGTGTGAAGCTCCCTGAATGCATTGCGCACGGGTGTGCGCCTAGGCTGCATGGTAATAGGACCACACTTACAAAACACGAGTTCTGATTTAACGCAGGGCTAAATGTGGAAGAGGGCTTGCCCCCCTCCCACATTGGACGGGGTGTGTCAGCTGACCAAGGTGGCATCCAGGCTGATTTTTGCGTTCAGCACTTTGGACACCGGGCATCCTTCCTTGGCTTTTTTGCTCAGTTCATCGAACTGCGCCTGGCTCGCGCCCGGAATCTTGGCCTTGAGGATCAGGTGCACAGCGGTGATCGCAAAACCACCGTCAACCTGGTCCAGAGTCACTTCGGCCTGGGTATCAATGCTGTCAGCCTTGAGCCCGGCATCGCCGAGAATCATGGAAAACGCCATGGAGAAACAGCCGGCGTGGGCCGCACCGATCAGTTCTTCCGGGTTGGTGCCCTTGCCGCCCTCGAAACGGGCCTTGAAGCCGTAGGGCGCTTCACGCAGTACGCCGGTTTCCGTGGAAATAGAGCCCAGGCCAGTCTTCAGGTCACCTTCCCAATGCGCGGATGCTTTTTTAACAATACTCATAGCGGTCTCCTCGAACGGTGGTTTTGCGTCAGTAAGGGTTCTGAGGATAGTCGGCCCGGCAAAGTTCATATTGTGAGAAAAACCTAGCGATTCAGTAGGAAATTTCCTGGCCTGCTATTGAATCTCGGGTATATGCCCTCATTGCATAGAGCATGCACATGAAGCGGCAGGTTTTGGTTCGTCTAAAAAGCCTGCGGCCCCTTTGGAGAAGCAGGCTTATGAAATCGCTGTCCGACGTAAAGTTCTCGACCCTCGACCTGGTGCCCGTGCGCGCCAACGGCAGTCCGGCGCAGTCACTGCGCAATTCCCTGGACCTGGCCCAGCATGTAGAAAAGTTCGGCTACACCCGTTTCTGGGTGGCTGAACACCACAATATGGACGGTATCGCCAGTTCGGCCACCTCGGTGCTGCTGGGTTACCTGGCCGGTGGCACCTCGACGATCCGCGTCGGCTCTGGCGGCGTGATGCTGCCCAACCATGCGCCGCTGGTGATCGCCGAACAGTTCGGCACCCTGGAAAGCCTCTACCCCGGCCGTATCGACCTGGGCCTGGGCCGCGCACCCGGCTCCGACCAGATGACCGCCCGCGCCCTGCGCCGTGAGCGCTCCGGCAGTGCCGACGATTTCCCCGAAGATGTGGCGGAGCTGATGGCCTACCTCGGCCCACGCACCCCCGACCAACGGGTGATCGCCGTCCCCGGTACCGGCACCAACGTACCGGTCTGGCTGCTGGGCTCCAGCCTGTTCAGCGCGCAATTGGCAGGTGAGCGCGGTCTGCCTTACGCCTTCGCCTCGCATTTCGCACCGCGCCTGATGCATGAGGCGATTCGCGTGTATCGCAATCACTTCAAGCCTTCGGCCGTGCTGGACAAGCCTTACGTGATGCTTGGCATTCCGCTGGTCGCTGCAGATACGGATGAACAGGCTGAATACCTCGCCACCTCGGTCTACCAGCGCATCCTCGCGCTGATGCGCGGGCAAAGCCTGGTGCAGCGCCCACCGGTGAAAACCATGGACGGCCTGTGGCTGCCCCATGAAAAAGACGCGGTCGGCAGCTTCCTCGGCCTGGCCATGGTCGGTAGCCCGGCAAAGATCCGCGCCAAGCTGGAGGTGCTGATCGAACAAACCGGCGCCGATGAGCTGATCTTTACCTGCGACCTGTACGAGCACGCCGATCGGATTCATTCCTACGAACTGCTGGCGCAAGTGATGAAGGGCTAAAACCCTCAGGCGAAAAAAAACCGACGCACTCGCGTCGGTTTTTTACGTCTGCAACACGGGATTAACCGCGCTTGTAGGCGATTTCCTTGGTACCGGCTTCGCAGCTGCCGACTACCGTGTAGCCATCGGCTGCAGCGCCTTTATCCACAACTTCCAACGAATAACCCGAAGCGCCCTTGGCGTCGATTTTCGCCGCAATCTCGCTTTTCAGCTCTTCACAAGGCTTGCCCGCCGCCAGGGCTGTGCCTGCAATGCTCAACAAACCTACCGCTAACAGGAACTTCTTCATCCGTTACTTTCCTTGCGCTGATCAAAAAGAGCGTGCCGACGCTTGCGGCATCGGCACCCATTGGTTGTAGCGCAGGTTATGGCAATCGGCCAGTCAGCAAGTTCAACCGCTGCGATCAACTACTGGCAATTCGGAACCCTACCTTGAGGGTGACCTGATAGTGCGCAACCTTGCCATTCTCGATATGGCCACGTGTTTCAGTCACTTCAAACCACTCGAGATGCTTGATGCTCTTGTTGGCTTCAGCAATAGCATTGTTGATCGCGTCTTCGATGCTGGTGGTCGACGAGCCAACCAATTCGACTTTCTTGTAGGTGTGATGATCACTCATGGCAGTTCTCCTAAGGGTCGTTAAGCAAGCGTAGCAGTCAATGTTCGTACTGCTTCTGGCGACCGTTCCTACCTGAAAGTTCAGATTAACTGCACTTTCTGAAACGGCCGCAGTCGGTATCTACACACGCCACTCAATCACTTCAGGAGAGTCCACATGGCCAACACTTCTTTACGCAAAGCGTCGCTGGAAAGCATGGAAGCCGAGATTTCGAGCCTGCTCAAGTCTCTGGAAAGCCTCAAGGACGATGCGTCTGACGAATCGCGCAAAACCTTGAAGGCCCTGAAAAGCAATGCCGAGAATGCCCTCAAGCACTCCCGCCACCTGATCAGCGATGCCTACGAAGAAAGCAAAGTCAAAATTCGCGAAACCGGTGTCGCAACCCGGGACTACGCACAAGAACACCCATGGACCACAGCCGGTGTTGCCGTAGGCGCACTGGGCCTGCTGGCCGCCTACCTGCTGTGCAAGCGCGGTGACTAATCTGGCTGGCGCAACAGCTCAGCCTTGAGCCACTGCGCCAGTTGCCCGGCGCGTCCGTCTGCGGCGCGCTTGGGTAGCCACAACGCCAGGTGCGCCGGGGTTTCACTGAAACCCCACGGCGCCACCAGGCGACCCGCGCGCAAGTCTTCGACCACCAGCGGTTCTGGCGCAATCGCAACGCCCAGCCCGGCCACTGCCGCCTCCAGCAAATAATACAAATGCTCAAACCCCTGGCCGTGTTTCAACGCGCCGGGTTCGATGCCGTGTTGCCGCGCCCAACTGGGCCAGGCTTGCGGACGTGAGGTGGTGTGCAACAGCGCTTCACCACACAACGCCGACGCGGGTGCCCGGCGCAGCCGCTCGTAGCCGGCAAAACGCGGGCTCATCACCGGGCCGATGCGTTCGCTGGCCAGTTCATACACCTGCATATCCGCAGGCCAGGGTGGCTCGGCGAACACCAACAGGGCATCCAGGCCGGGGCGGCGCGGGTCGAGGTCACCGTCACCCGCCGACAGATGCAGGCGCAGGTCCGGCAGGTCCGCGTTCAAGCGACCCAGGCGCGGGATCAGCCAGCGCGCCAGCAAGCTGCCCGAGCAACCCAGCACGAACGGTGCGTCGGCACTGCTCTGGGTCAGTTCGGCGCACACGTCCCTCAGCCGCTCGAACGCCTCGGCACTGGCGTCACGTAAACGAGTACCGGCATCTGTGAGTTTAAGGCCGCGCCCCTCCTTGACGAACAAACTCACGCCCAAGTGCTCTTCCAGCACTTTCAATTGCCGGCTTACCGCACCATGGGTCACATGCAATTGCTCGGCTGCCTGGCTGACGCTGTTCAAACGGGCGGTGGCTTCAAAGGCACGCAAGGCATTGAGGGGTGGAAGGTCTCGACTCATTTGTGAGTTTTCCTGACAGGTTGCGGCGATCTTATCGGTTTTCAGCGCAGGACGTCAGGGGTAGAGTGGCCCTCATTGCTTCCTACACCCATTCTCTCCTGGAGCGTCCCATGACTCAGTCCCAGACCGATCTACGCAACGGCCCAGACGTCAACGGCCTGTTCGGCGCGTTCGGCGGCCGTTACGTCGCTGAAACCCTGATGCCGTTGATCCTCGACCTGGCCCGCGAATACGAAGCGGCCAAGATCGATCCGGCGTTCAACGAGGAATTGGCCTACTTCCAACGTGACTACGTCGGTCGTCCAAGCCCGTTGTATTTTGCCGAGCGCCTGACCGAGTTCTGCGGCGGCGCCAAGATCTACCTCAAGCGCGAAGAGCTGAACCACACCGGCGCACACAAAATCAACAACTGCATCGGCCAGATCCTGCTGGCGCGGCGCATGGGCAAGAAACGCATCATCGCCGAGACCGGCGCCGGCATGCACGGCGTGGCGACTGCCACCGTGGCTGCGCGCTTTGGCCTGCAATGCGTGATCTACATGGGCACCACTGATATCGAGCGCCAACAGGCCAACGTGTTCCGCATGAAGCTGCTGGGCGCCGAAGTGATCCCGGTGCTCGCCGGCACCGGCACCCTCAAGGACGCGATGAACGAAGCCCTGCGTGACTGGGTAACCAACGTCGACAGCACCTTCTACCTGATCGGCACCGTGGCCGGCCCGCACCCGTACCCGGCCATGGTGCGCGACTTCCAGGCCGTGATCGGCAAGGAAACCCGCGACCAACTGCAAGCCCAGGAAGGCCGCCTGCCGGACAGCCTGGTGGCGTGCATCGGCGGGGGGTCCAACGCCATGGGTCTGTTCCACCCGTTCCTGGATGACACGAGCGTGGAGATCATCGGCGTTGAAGCCGCCGGCCACGGCATCGAAACCGGCAAGCACGCCGCCAGCCTCAACGGTGGCGTACCTGGCGTACTGCACGGCAACCGTACTTTCCTGCTGCAGGACGACGATGGCCAGATCATCGACGCCCACTCCATCTCTGCCGGCCTGGATTACCCCGGCATCGGCCCGGAACACGCCTGGTTGCATGACATCGGCCGCGTCCAGTACACCTCGGTGACCGATGACGAAGCCCTCGATGCCTTCCACAAATGCTGCCGCCTGGAAGGGATCATTCCGGCCCTGGAAAGCGCCCACGCCCTGGCCGAAGTGTTCAAGCGCGCCCCGACCCTGCCGAAGGATCACCTGATGGTGATCAACCTGTCGGGTCGTGGCGATAAAGATATGCAAACCGTCATGCACCATAGGGAACAGTCGCAGCAGGAGAAACACTGATGAGCCGCCTGCACACCCGCTTCGCCCAGCTGAAAGAACAGAACCGTGCCGCCCTGGTAACCTTCGTCACCGCTGGCGACCCTGGCTATGACACCTCCCTGGCGATCCTCAAAGGCCTTCCGGCCGCCGGTGCCGATGTGATCGAGCTTGGCATGCCCTTCACCGATCCGATGGCGGACGGCCCGGCCATTCAGCTGGCCAACATCCGTGCGTTGAATGCCAGACAGAACCTGGTGAAAACCCTGCAGATGGTCAGCGAGTTCCGCCAGGACAACAACGACACGCCGCTGGTGTTGATGGGCTACTTCAACCCGATCCACAAATACGGCGTACCGAAGTTCATCGCCGACGCCAAGGAAGCCGGGGTCGACGGCCTGATCGTGGTCGACATGCCGCCCGAGCATAACGGCGAGCTGTGCGACCCGGCCCAGGCCGCAGGCATCGACTTTATCCGCCTGACCACACCGACCACCGACGACGTACGCCTGCCTACCGTGCTCAACGGCAGCTCCGGCTTCGTGTATTACGTTTCGGTCGCCGGCGTGACCGGTGCCGGTGCGGCGACCCTGGAACACGTCGAAGAAGCCGTGACCCGTCTGCGCCGCCACACCGACCTGCCGATCAGCATCGGCTTTGGTATCCGCACACCGGAACAAGCGGCGGCCATCGCCCGCCTGGCCGACGGTGTGGTGGTGGGTTCGGCGCTGATCGATCACATCGCCAATGCCAAGAACGACCAGCAAGCCATCGACGGCGTGTTGAGCCTGTGTGCGGCACTGTCGGAAGGCGTGCGTAACGCCCGTAAGTAAGGCCCCCGTAAGCGGTAGGTAAAGTTCCTGATACAGAGGAATCAACCTGCTCGGGCACGGCCTAAACAGCAAGACCAAGGGATTTCGAACCTCGTTCGAGGTCCCTTTTTTGTTTGTGTGCCCTGAGGAAGACCCGATGAAAATGCCCAGATCCGTGATCGCAGGCCTAGGCGTGCTGGTGCTTGGCGCCAGCGCGCTGGTGCAAGCCGCGCCTTATGACCAAGGCGGCCCCGACCATGGCGGCCCGCAAGGCCAGCACGAACAACATGGCGACGACCATCGCGGCCCGCAGGACAACCGCCGCAGCGGCCCGCCCCAGGACTTCGGCCCGGTACGCCAGATCATCCATGACAACCACGGCCAGTTCGCCCGAGGCGCACCGCCACCCCCCAACGTGCGCCTGGTACGTGGCCAGCCGTTGCCCCGTGGTTACTACGGCGAACGCCTCGACAACCGTGCCCTGGCGCGCCTGCCGGTGTACCCGGGTTATGAGTGGCGCCGTTCGGGGCCGGATGTGGTGTTGATTGCGGTGGGCACGGGCATCGTCTACGAGATCCTCGACGGCGTGCTCAACTAGGCCCCAACGATAATATTGTGGCGAGCGCTTTCACCGCAGGCTATTCATTCAGCTGGATGCGCTCGACTTTACCCACCAGCAACACGTAGGAAAGCGCCCCGAGCAAGGCCAGCACCGCGATGTAGGTAATCGCCGGCGCAAACGAATCACCGCTGGCCAAAAAGCCGATCACAATCGGTGTGGCAATCGCCGACAGGTTGCCGATGAAGTTGAACACCCCACCGGTCAGCCCCAACAGGCGCGCCGGTGCCAGGGTCGAGACCAGCGACCAGGTAATCGACGCCAGGCCATTGCCAAAGAACGCCACCGCCAGGAACGCAATCACCCAGGCCGTCGAGTCCACATAGTTGGCGCCGATGATCGCCGTGGAAATCAGCAGCCCGCCAATGATCGGCAACTTGCGCGCAACCCCCACCGACGCGCCGCGACGAATCAGCCAGTCGGAAAAGATCCCGGAACACAGCACGCCGACAAACGCCGCCAGGAACGGCAACGATGCCAGCAGGCCGGACTTGATGAAGTCCATCCCGCGATATTTCACCAGGTAGGTGGGGAACCACGTCAGGAAAAACCACAGCGTGGAATTCAGGCAGAACTGCCCCAGGTAGATGCCCCAGAGTTTGCGCTTGCTCAGCACGATCCCCAGGTCGACCCAGCTGAACGGGGCCTTGGCGGTTTTTTCCTGCATGTCCACCAGGCCGCCGCCTTCGCGGATCAGCTCGATTTCAGCGGCGTTGGCGCCTTTGAAATCCTTCGGCTCGCGATACACCGCGTACCAGATGATCCCCCACAGGATGCCAACGCCACCGGTGACGACAAACACCATGTGCCAGCCGAAGGCGTGTTGCAGCCAGGCCAGTACCGGCGTGAGGAATGCCAGCCCGACAAACTGCCCGGAGGTGTAGAAGCCAATCGCCGTGGCGCGTTCGCGCTCGGGAAACCAGGTGGTGACCACGCGGCTGTTGATCGGATACGCCGGGGCTTCCAGGGCACCCACCGCCATGCGCAGCACGAACAACGCGATAAAGCTGGCAGCGAAGCCGAGCATCACGGTGGCGATGGACCACAAGATCAGCGCGGCGGTATAGAGAATGCGCGGCGGCACGCGGTCCACCAGCCAGCCGCCAGGGATCTGCATGGCTGCGTAGGTCCAGCCGAACGCGGAGAAAATCAGCCCGACCTGAACCGGGTCGATGCCCAGTTCGCTGGTCAGCGCCGGGGCGGCAATCGACAGGTTGCTGCGGTCGAGGTAATTGATCACCACGGTGATGAACAACAGCACCATGATGAAAAAACGCTTTTTGGTAGGCGTGACTAAAGACGCCTGCCCGGTGAAGGATTCAGGGTGCATGGGGGTTGCCTCTTCTTATGTTTATTGAGGGCTTGCAGGAGCCGGCATCCCGGCTCCTACAGGGTGCTTACCACTCGGCGAAGCTGCCGTCGGCATGCCGCCAGATCGGGTTGCGCCAGCGGTGGCCGATGGCCGCGCGCTCGATCACGTATTCCTCATTGATCTCGATGCCCAGCCCCGGCCCGTTGGGGATCTTCACGAAGCCCTGGTCATAGTCGAACACACCGGGGTCGCGCACGTAGTCGAGCAGGTCATTGCTCTCGTTGTAGTGAATGCCCAGGCTTTGCTCCTGGATAAACGCGTTGTAGCAGACCGCATCCAGTTGCAAACACGCCGCCAGGGCAATCGGACCCAGCGGGCAGTGCAGTGCCAGGGCCACGTCATAGGCCTCGGCCATGTTGGCGATCTTGCGGGTTTCGGTGATGCCACCCGCGTGGGAAGCATCGGGCTGGATGATGTCGACATAGCCTTCGCTGAGCACACGCTTGAAGTCCCAGCGCGAGAACAGGCGCTCGCCCAGGGCAATCGGGGTGCTGGTCAGCGGCGCAAGCTCCTTGAGCGCTTCGTAGTTTTCGCTGAGCACCGGCTCTTCGATAAACATCAGCTTGTACGGATCCAGCTCCTTCATCAGCACCTTGGCCATGGGCTTGTGCACACGGCCATGGAAGTCGACGCCGATGCCGACGTTGGGGCCGACCGCATCACGCACAGCGGCGACGTTTGCCAGGGCCAGGTCGACCTTTTCGAAGCTGTCGACGAATTGCAGTTCTTCGGTGCCATTCATCTTCACCGCGGTGAAGCCTCGAGCCACCGCCTCTTTGGCAGCGCGTGCGGTGTCGGCTGGGCGGTCACCACCGATCCACGAGTACACGCGGATCTTGTCGCGCACCTGGCCGCCGAGCAAGTCGCTGACGGACACGCCGAGGGCCTTGCCCTTGATGTCCCACAGCGCCTGGTCGATACCGGCGAGGGCGCTCATGTGCACCGCGCCGCCGCGATAGAAGCCGCCGCGATAGAGCACGGTCCAGATGTCTTCGATGTTGCGCGGGTCTTTGCCGATCAGGTAGTCGGACAGTTCTTCGACCGCTGCCGCCACGGTATGGGCGCGGCCTTCGACCACGGGCTCACCCCAGCCGGTCACGCCCTGGTCGGTCTCGACCTTGAGGAAGCACCAGCGCGGCGGGACGATAAAGGTCGTCAGTTTGGTGATTTTCATCTCTTGTCTCTCTTATAGATGCAGCGCCAGGGGCGCGGAACTTGATGTCAGCTCAGGACTTTCCAGGCGGCGACATAAGCCTGGGCACGGCTCGCTACCTGATCCACTGTCATACCCGGTTTGAACAACCCGGAACCCAGCCCGAACCCTTTGGCGCCGGCATCGACAAACACCTGCATGTTGTCCGGGGTAATGCCGCCGACCGGCAGCAGCAAGGTGCCTGCCGGCAGTACCGCCAGCCACGCCTTGATCACCGCCGGGCCCATCTGCTCGGCGGGGAACAGCTTCAGCACGTCAGCACCTTCGGCCAGGGCGGCGAAAGCTTCGGTCGGTGTCGCCACACCTGGCGACAGGAACAGGCCTGCGGCTTTCGCCGCTCGCAGCACCTTGGCATCGCTGTGGGGCATCACGATCACCTGGCCACCGGCCGCCTTCACCTGCTCGACCTGCTCAGGCAGCAACACCGTGCCGGCGCCGATCAGGCAATCGGCGGGCAGGCTGTCGCGCAGGGTGCGGATGCTGGTGTAAGGATCGGGCGAATTCAGCGGGACTTCGATCACACGAAACCCGGCCTCGTACAACACCTGGCCGACGGCCTGGGCTTCGTCCGGACGGATGCCGCGCAGAATCGCGATCAAACCGTTTTGTGCGAGTGCGTGCTTGAGCATGTCAGGCCTCCAGTACAGGTTGAGTGAGCCCGGATGCCACCGCCAATTGCCACAGCCCGCGCTCGGTGGCTTCCTGCGCCAGGCTGACGTGGGCGAAGCCGCAGAGGGCGAGGGCGCGTTGATAGCGGGCGCAGAGGGGCGCGGCGCCGACCAGGATGATCGGCTTGTGCCGGGCACTGCCGGGCAGGCCGGCGAGTTCATGGCCGATGAGCAAGCCGGAGAGGTAATCGGGCTGCTGCTCGGCAGTGAGTTCGGCGGTGAGGCCCAGGGTGCGCGCACTGAAAAGCGTCGACAGCACGCCGCGCTCGCCGTCTTTGGACAGCGCCACCTGCACGCCGCAGTCAAAGGCGTCAGCCTGGAATTGTGCGGATTGTTGTTGGGTACGCCCGAGGATGCTGTGCTTGCTCAACACCGCAAACAGCTCGCCGGTCATGAAGGTGTCGAAGTGAGTGATGCAGCCATCGACCACCTCGACCCACTTGGAATGGCTGCCGGGCAGGCCGATCAACCCATCGGTGCCCAGCCCTTGAAGCACGCCCAGCACTTGGGTTTCTTCGCCGCGCATCACGTTGGGCAAGCCGATCTGCTCGATCACGCCCGGCACGATATGCACATCCACGCCACGCAGGCTGCGCACCTTATGCAGCGCCTGGCCAAGGCTGGCGACATCGACAGGGGTGTCGCGATAAGCCGCTTCGCTCCAGCCCTGGGCACTGCCGACCATGCCGCAGGCAATCACTGGCAAACCGGGCTCGGCGTCGAGCCAGTCACCACACGCCGCATCGAACGCCAACTCGAAGCCATCGCTGCAACGCACGCCAGCAATGTCCCGGGGTTCATTGGGCAAATGCATGATGCCCCACGCCAGCGAGCGCTGTTCCAGCACTGCGCCGGCGGGGCCGAGTTTATAAGCACGAAGGGAACTGGTACCCCAATCGAGCGCGATCAATTGCGCCTGCATCGCTTCACCTGCGTTCTGAGCGGATGCAGCGAATATAAACCTACGGCGGATGAAGTCTCAATATATAAATATCAATCCCATATTTAGGGATTTAATTTAAGAAAAAGCTGACAAGTTCAGCTCCCGCATCGCCCCCATCCAGACGGCATAGTCCGTGTGGTCCTTCAGATCATCGCCGGTATCGGGGTGCAGGAACACCACCAGGCCATTGCGATGGATCACCAGCCACGGCAGCACCACACCGATGTATTCCGGGTCGAACGCCAACTGGCAGCTCCAGTCCGGGTGCGGCCCTACAGGCCGCTCGTGCACACGGCCCATGCGCAGCGGGAACAGTTTGGCAGCGTCTTCGCACAAGGTGCGTGCCTGTTCGATAGTGTTCGCGTCGAAGTAGATATGGGCGTGATAGCCCTTGATACGTTGCATGACGGACTCCGGATCCAATATGCGCCAGATGCTAGACCGCAATCGATGGCAGGGCCAGTCCGGTCAGCGACTGCGCGCTGCTGGCTTGCTCGGCCACCAGCCAGTCGACAAACCGCTCCACCAACTGCCCTCGGCGTTTGCGCTGGGGTTGCACCACGTAATAGCCGAAACGCGAGATCACCGTGTCGTGGATCGGTCGGCACAGCCAGTTCTGCTCCAGCAGGTTATCCACCAGATGGCGCCAGCCGATGGCCACGCCCTGGCCGGCAATCGCAGCCTGGATCAACAGGGTGTAGTTATCGAAGCGCAGCTGGCCGGGAGTAGGCGCAGTGGTGATGCCCAGTTCGCGAAACACGCCACTCCAGTCGAACCACTGGCTGTTGTTTTCCTGGCGCAGGTGCAACAACGGAAAATCGTGCAAATTTTGCTTAGTCAGTGGCGTGGCCTGTTCTTTGAGCCACTGCGGGCTGCACACCGGGAACACTTCCTCGTTGAACAGCCACAGGCTATCGCCCTGCTTGAAACGGCCGTCGCCAAACAGCACCGCCACATCAATATCGCTGCGCAAGGTCGCGTGGTTGCGTTCGCTGGTCACCAGGCTGACGTCCACCTGAGGGTTGGCCTGGTGGAAGCGGTGCAAACGCGGCATCAACCAATAAGCGGCGAAGGCGAAGTCGGTCGCCACTTGCAGCACTTCATGCTGATCCTGCTGGGTGATCAGGCTCAGTCCCTGGTTGATGCCCTGCAAACCGCCCTGCACATGCTCGAACAACAGGGCGCCGGCATCGGTCAACTCAATGCCACGGTAGATGCGATCAAACAGGCGGATCGCCAGTTGTTCTTCCAGGCGCTTGATCTGCTGGCTGATCGCGGGCTGGGTGGTGCCCAGTTCCATGGCAGCGGCGGTAAAACTGCGGTGGCGCGCTGCGGCTTCGAACGCGCGCAGCAGATCGAGGGACAGGTCGCCAAGGGCTTCATACATAAGCGGTGCTTATCCTAGACATTGCTTTTCATGGGCTTTACCCCATTTTCCATGGGCTGCATGCTCATTCGCATAAACACCGCCTATGGAATGCCGATAGATCATGAAGCGCAAGAACATTCTTTTCATCATGGCCGATCAAATGGCCGCGCCGATGTTGCCGTTCTACGGACCTTCCCCCATCAAATTGCCCAACCTGAGCCGCCTCGCCGCACAGGGCGTGGTGTTCGATGCCGCGTACTGCAACAGCCCGCTGTGCGCACCGTCGCGCTTTACCTTGGTCAGCGGTCAGTTGCCGAGCAAGATCGGCGCCTACGACAACGCCGCCGATTTCCCCGCCGACGTGCCGACCTACGCTCACTACCTGCGCCGCCTCGGCTACCGCACCGCGCTGTCGGGCAAGATGCACTTCTGCGGCCCCGACCAACTGCACGGTTACGAAGAACGCCTGACCAGCGACATCTACCCCGCCGACTATGGCTGGGCGGTGAACTGGGACGAGCCGCACGTGCGCCCCACCTGGTACCACAACATGTCGTCGGTGCTGCAAGCCGGCCCGTGCGTGCGCACCAACCAGCTGGATTTCGACGAAGAGGTGGTGTTCAAGGCCCGGCAATACCTGTTCGACCATATCCGCGAAGACGGCGAACGACCGTTCTGCCTGACGGTATCGATGACCCACCCGCACGACCCGTACACCATTCCCAAGCCGTTCTGGGACCTGTACGACGACGCCGACATCCCCCTGCCTGCAACGCCTGCCCAGGCTGATCTCGACCCCCACTCCCAGCGCCTGCTCAAGGTCTACGACCTGTGGGACAAACCGCTGCCCGTGGATAAGATCCGCGATGCGCGCCGCGCCTACTTCGGCGCGTGCAGCTACATCGACAGCAATGTCGGCAAGCTGCTGCAGACCCTGGAAGACACCGGCCTGGCCGATGACACCATCATCATCTTCTCCGGCGACCACGGTGACATGCTCGGCGAGCGCGGGCTCTGGTACAAAATGCACTGGTTCGAAATGGCCGCGCGCGTACCGCTGCTGGTCAGTGCGCCGGGGCAATTCGCGGCGGGTCGAGTGACGCAAGCTGTGTCCACCGCCGACCTGCTGCCGACCCTGGTGGAACTGGCCGGCGGCGAACTGGACCCGCGCCTGCCGCTGGACGGCCGCTCGCTGGTCCCGCACTTGCAAGGGCAGGGCGGGCACGACGAAGTGTTCGGCGAATACATGGCCGAAGGCACCATCAGCCCGCTGATGATGATTCGCCGAGGCGCCTACAAATTCATCTACAGCGAAGACGACCCTTGTCTACTGTTCGATGTGCACAACGACCCGCACGAGCGGGAGAACCTCAGCCAGTCACCGGAACACCGGCCACTGTTCGAGGCGTTTTTGAGTGAGGCGCGGGCCAAATGGGACATCCCGGCGATCCACCAGCAGGTACTCGCCAGCCAACGCCGTCGTCGCCTGGTATTCGAGGCACTCACCCAGGGCAAGCTGAAGAGCTGGGATCACCAGCCACTGGTGGAAGCCAGTCAGCAATACATGCGCAACCATATCGACCTCGACGACCTGGAGCGCAAGGCACGTTATCCACAACCCTGCCAAAACCAATAAATACAGAGGGAAGGCCATGCAAAAGTTGACTGTGATGTTGAGCCTGTTGGTACTGACCAGCGCCAACGTGTACGCGGACGCCAGTTGTGAAACGGTAAAAATGGCCGATCCGGGCTGGAGCGATATCGCAGCCACCAACGCCATCGCCGGTTTCCTGCTGACCGGCATGGGCTACAAACCGAAGGTGGACACCCTGGCGGTGCCGATCACCTTCGGCGGGCTCAAGGACGGCCAGGTGGACGTGTTCCTCGGCAACTGGATGCCGGCGCAGCAGGGCTTCTACGACAAGTTCGTGGCCAATGGCGATGTGGTGCAACTGGCGAAAAACCTCGACGGCACCGAGTTCACTCTCGCTGTGCCCGACTATGTGTGGGACGCCGGGGTGCATGACTTTGCCGACCTGAACAAGTTTGCCGACAAGTTCGACAAGAAGATCTACGGCATCGGCTCCGGTGCGCCGGCGAATATCTCGTTGCAGGAAATCATCAAGAAGAACGACTTCGACCTGGGCCAGTGGAAGCTGGTCGAGTCCAGCGAGCAGGCGATGCTGGCGGAAGTGTCGCGGGCGGTGAAGAAACAGAAATTCGTCACCTTCCTCGGCTGGACCCCGCACCCGATGAACGTGCAGTTGAAAATGCGCTACCTCAAGGGTGGCGAGAAATACTTTGGTGACACCGGCAGCGTGTATACCTTGACCCGCAAGGGTTACGCACAGGCCTGCCCGAACGTAGGAAAACTGCTGACCAACCTGAGTTTTACCCAGGAGATGGAGAACGGCATCATGGCCGAGGTCGCCAACAACAAGGTCAGCAACGCCGATGCGGCGAAGGCGTGGATCAAGGCCAATCCGGCGGTATTGGATAAGTGGCTGGAGGGTGTAAAAACACTGGACGGCCAAGACGCACTCCCTGCAGTTAAAGCCAGACTCTGAGGCCTGATGCAATTCAAATGTGGGAGGGGGCTTGCCCCCGATAGCGGTGTCTCAGCCATGGATGTATCAACTGACACACCCTCATCGGGGGCAAGCCCCCTCCCACATAGGCCCTGTGTGTACTGATACTCTGATGCAAACCTTCCGATCCGAGTCCGCGATGCCCCGGCCCAACCGCCACACACTCTTTCCCTTCCTCAGCTGGCTCCCGCGCCAAACCCGTGCCAGCGTCGGCCGGGATGCAATCGTCGGCCTCAGTGGCGCAGTCCTCGCCCTGCCACAGTCGATTGCCTACGCGCTGATTGCCGGTCTCCCACCCGAGTACGGCCTGTACGCCGCGATCATCCCGGTACTGATCGCTTGCCTCTGGGGTTCGTCCTGGCACTTGATCTGCGGGCCCACGGCGGCGATTTCCATTGTGTTGTACGCCAGCGTCAGTCCATTGGCCGTGCCGGGGTCACAGGACTACATCACCCTGATCCTGCTACTGACCTTCCTCGCCGGCGTTTTCCAGTGGCTGTTGGGCATGCTGCGCTTCGGCGCGTTGGTAAATTTTGTATCGCACTCGGTGGTGCTCGGGTTCACCTTGGGTGCCGCCGTGGTGATCGCCCTCGGCCAGTTGCCCAACCTGATGGGGCTGGATCTGCCAAGCCAGGCCACCGCCATCAATAGCTTGTTGGCACTGATCCATCACAGCGGCGAATGGGACCACGCGTCCCTCTTACTGGGGTTTGGCACGTTGCTGGTCGGCGCGCTGCTCAAGTACCTGGTGCCTCGCTGGCCAACGCTGTTGATTGCGCTGGCACTGGGCAGCCTGGTGGCGTGGCTGTGGCCAGCGATGTTCGGGCACGTAGCGCTGGTCAGTTCGTTTGTGGGCAAACTGCCGCCGTTCAGCCCGTTGCCGATGGACCTGGACATGCTCCTGCGCCTGCTGCCGAGCGCCGTGGCGCTGGGCATGCTCGGGTTGGTGACCAGCCTGTCGATTGCCCGCTCGTTGTCGGCGCGCTCACAGCAATTGCTCGACGCCAACCAGGAAGTCCGTGCACAGGGTCTATCCAATATTGTGGGCGGATTTTTCTCCGGCTACCTGTCAGCCGGCTCGTTCACACGTTCCGGCCTCAGCTACGAGGCGGGCGCCTGCTCGCCGTTGGCCGGGGTGTTTTCCGCGTTATGGGTGGCGTTGTTCGCGTTATTTGGCGCGGCCCTGATCGCCCATATTCCGATCCCGAGCATGGCCGCGAGCATCTTGCTGATCAGTTGGGGGCTGGTGGACCGTCGCGGCATTCGTGCGCTGTTCCGCGTCAGTCGCGCCGAGTTTGTGGTGATGAGCTTGACGTGTGTGGCCACCTTGTTGCTGGAGCTGCAAACCGCCATTTATGCAGGGGTGCTGGCGTCGCTGTTTTTCTACCTCAAGCGCACCTCCCAGCCACGGGTACAACAGTGGCGAGATGGTGATGAGGATGTGCTGCGGGTGGGCGGCTCGATCTTTTTCGGCGCTAGCCATTACCTGCAAGTGCGTCTGCAAAGCCTGCAGGGCGAGCGGGTGGTGATCGAGGCGCAGCAGATCAACTTTATCGACTATTCCGGGGTGGAGATGCTGCACCAGGAAGCGCGGCGACTACGTGGGTTGGGACGTAGTTTGACCTTGCGCCGGGCTCGGCCGCAGGTGATGGAAGAGTTGAGGAAACTGGAAGGGGCCGACAACTGCCCCATCCAGTTCCAAGACTGAAAACGATCAACAATGTGGGAGGGGGCTTGCCCCCGATAGCGGTGTGTCAGCCATGGATGTATCAACTGACACTCCCTCATCGGGGGCAAGCCCCCTCCCACATTCGGATCAGTGTCAGATCAACTGGCGGCGAAGTTCAGCCAATACAGGCGCCGAATCCGGGCGCACGCCGCGCCACAGGTAGAAGGCTTCCGCCGCCTGTTCCACCAGCATGCCCAGGCCATCCATCGCCACCGCTGCACCGTGCTCCGTCGCCCAACGGCAGAACGCGGTCGGTTCCTTGGCGTACATCATGTCGTAGCAAAAGGTCTTGCCCGGCTCGATCAGGCTACCCGCAATCGGCGGTACATCGCCTGACAGGCTGGCGGACGTGGCGTTGATGATCACGTCCACCGGCTCACGCAGCCAGTCGAAACCGCTGGCAGATACCGGGCCCAGGTCGTCGAACAGCTCGGCGAGCAATTCGGCCTTTTCCACGGTGCGGTTGGCGATGATCAGCGAGCCCGGCTGCTCGGCCAGCAACGGTTCCAGCGCGCCACGCACCGCACCACCCGCGCCCAGCAGCAGGATGCGTTTGCCTTGCAGGCTCAGCCCGGCGTTGATGGTGAGATCGCGCACCAGGCCGGCGCCATCGGTGTTGTCGCCCAACAGGCTGCCGTCTGCCAGCTTGCTCAAGGTGTTCACCGCGCCGGCACGTTGGGCGCGCTCGGTCAGGGTGTCGGCCAGTCGGTAGGCGTCTTCCTTGAACGGCACGGTGACGTTGGCGCCACGGCCCTGCTGAAAGAACTCACGGGCACAGCCGATGAAATCCTCCAACGGCGCCAGCAAGGTGCTGTAGTCCAGTTGCTCGCCGGTCTGCTCGGCGAACATGCGGTGGATCAGCGGCGACTTGCTGTGGCCGATGGGGTTGCCGAACACCACATAACGGTCCATCAGACAGCTGCCTTGGGCGCGTCAAGGCCCAGCCAGTCACGGTCTTGCAGGAAGTAGTCGGTGAGGCGTGCTTCTTCACTGCCGGCCTCGGCCTTCCAGTCGTAGCTCCAGCGCACTTGCGGCGGCAGCGACATCAGGATCGACTCGGTACGCCCGCCCGACTGCAACCCGAACAAGGTGCCACGGTCGTAGACCAGGTTGAATTCAACGTAGCGGCCCCGGCGAAATTCCTGGAATTCGCGCTGTTGCTCGGTGTAGGCAATGGCCTTGCGGCGCTGCACGATCGGCAGGTAGGCGTCGAGGTAGGCATCACCGATGGCACGGATGAAGGCGAAGCAGGTGTCGAAGCCCCACTCGTTCAGGTCATCGAAAAACAGGCCGCCGATACCACGCGGTTCGTTGCGATGCTTGATGTGGAAGTAGGTGTCGCACCACGCTTTGTAGCGCGAATACACCTCAGGACCGAACGGCGCGCAGGCCTGCTCGGCCACGCGGTGCCAGTGGATGCAGTCTTCTTCGTTGCCGTAGTAAGGCGTGAGGTCGAAGCCACCGCCGAACCACCACACCGGTTCTTCGCCTTCTTTTTCTGCGATGAAAAAGCGCACGTTGGCGTGGGAAGTCGGCACATGAGGGTTATGCGGGTGGATCACCAGCGACACACCCAGGGCCTCGAAACCGCGACCGGCCAGCTCAGGCCGATGCGCGCTGGCAGACGGCGGCAGGCCGCTGCCAAATACGTGGGAAAAGTTAACGCCGCCTTTTTCGATCACCGTACCGTTCTCGATCACACGGGTGCGACCGCCGCCGCCGGCAGGCCGGGTCCAGGCGTCTTCGATAAAGCGAGTGTCCGTCTCGAAGGTTTCCAGGGCGCTGCAAATGCGGTCTTGCAGGTCAAGCAGGTAGGCCTTTACAGCCTCGGTGCGGGTAGTCATGGCATCACCTTGAATCGGGCAAAGCTACGCGAAGCCATTGGGCGTCGGCGGCAAATGGGCGCACAGGATAACACCGCACCCACGTACGTCGCAGTTGACGAAGATCAAGCTTAGGAGTCCGATAGGGGGCTACGCGATTCGACCTTAAGGAGAAGTGCAGATGGCCAAACGTATCCAGTTCAGCGCCCATGGCGGCCCCGAAGTGCTTGAGTATGTGGACTACACGCCGGCCGAGCCTGGCCCGCAGCAGGTTCGCGTGCGTAACGAGGCGATCGGCCTGAACTTCATCGACACCTATTTCCGCAGCGGCCTGTACGCGCCGCCGGCCTTGCCATCGGGGCTGGGCGCAGAAGGCGCCGGCGTGGTCGATGCCGTCGGCAGTGAAGTCACCCAATTCAAAGTCGGCGATCGCGTGGCCTACGGCAGTGGCCCGTTGGGCGCCTACAGCCAATTGCATGTGTTGCCCGCCGCCAACCTGGTGCACTTGCCGGACGATATCAGCTTCGAACAGGCCGCCGGCGCCATGCTCAAGGGCCTGACCGTGCAGTATCTGCTGCGACAGACCTATGAACTCAAAGGCGGTGAAACCATCTTGTTCCACGCGGCTGCCGGCGGCGTAGGCTCCCTGGCGTGCCAGTGGGCGAAGGCCCTGGGCGTCAAGCTGATCGGAACGGTGAGCTCGCCGGAAAAAGCTGCCCTGGCCAAATCCCTCGGCGCCTGGGAAACCATCGACTACAGCAAGGAAAACGTCGCCCAGCGCGTGCTGGAATTGACCGACGGCAAAAAGGTGCCGGTGGTGTATGACGGTGTTGGCAAGGACACCTGGCTGACCTCGCTGGACAGCGTGGCGCCCCGTGGGCTGGTGGTGAGCTTCGGCAATGCGTCAGGCGCGGTGGATGGGGTGAACCTGGGGATCCTGTCGGCCAAGGGCTCGCTGTACGTCACCCGGCCGACCTTGGCGACCTATGCCAACAACCAGCAGAACCTGCAGGCGATGGCCGATGACCTGTTCTCGATGATCAAGAGCGGCAAGGTGCGCATTGATATCAACCAGCGGTACTCGCTGGCAGAGGCAGCCAAGGCGCAGACTGAGTTGTCGGCACGGCGCACGACGGGGTCGACCATTCTGCTGCCGTAAGCCAATCGATATCTGGAGTCTATAAGGGCCTCATCGCGGGCAAGCCCGGCTCCCACATTTGACCGCGTTGTCATGAAAGACGCGGATCAGGGGTGGGAGCCGGGCTTGCCCGCGATGGCCGCACCTCGGTCTCAGGAAGGCCGCACAACCTCGCCGGTCACCAGGTCGCGAATCAGGCTGGGGTTCTTGCGCCCCCCCAGGGCGCCGCCCAACACCAGGTCCACCTGGCCACGGAAGTATTGCTCCACGCGAATCCGCGTACGCGCAGCCGGGCGACCCTGAGGGTTGGCCGAGGTGGAAATCAACGGCCCCACCAGCGAGCACAAGTCCCGCACCAGCGGATGGTCCGTCACCCGCAGCGCCACCGTGTCATGCACACCTGTCACCCATTCCGGCAGCAAGTCCTGATGGGGCACCAGCCAGGTATTCGGCCCGGGCCAGGTGGCGGCCATGCGGTCGATCCACTCTTGCGGGAAGTCTTCGAAGAGAAAGTCGAACTGGCGGATGCTGTCCGCCACCAGGATCAGGCCCTTGTCCACCGAGCGATTCTTGATGGCGAGCAAACGGTCCACTGCTTCTTCGTTCCACGGGTCGCAGCCCAGGCCCCAAACCGCTTCGGTTGGGTAGGCAATCACCGCGCCTGCGCGAATTTCTCGTGCGGTTTCCAGCACACGCCACCGGTTGACCATTGTTCACTCTCCAGACTAAAGCTCTGCGCAGTTTACCGATCTTCGTTACAAAACCTAGCAGCGCGCAAGCCAGCGCCCGCTTTCGCAGATGACCTGGCCTTCAAGCTCCAGCTCCGTAAGCGTCGCCAACACCTGGGACAACGGCCGCCCGCTGGCAATCGCCAGCGCTTCACTGCTGTGCGGCGCCGCGTGCAGCAGCGCTACCAGCGGATGGGTCACCGGCATCGGCGCCGGACGGGACAGCGCGTGCCAGCCGCGCAAGCCTTCAAGAATGTGCTCGATGGTTTCCACCAATACCGCACCGTCGCGAATCAACTGATGGCAACCCTTGGCGCCGGGGTGATGGATGGAGCCCGGAATCGCGTACACCTCACGACCCTGCTCGGCCGCCAGCTTGGCCGTAATCAGCGAACCACTGGCCATGCTCGCTTCCACCACCAATACGCCAAGGGACAGGCCACTGATGATGCGGTTACGCCTGGGGAAATTGGCCGCCTGAGGCGGGGCGTCCAGCGGAAACTCGGAAACCACGGCGCTGCCCTGGTCAATCATCGCCGCCGCCAGCCGTCGGTGGCGCTGTGGATAAAAATTTTCGAGGCCGGTGCCGAGGACGCCGATTGTCTGGCCGCCCACGTCCAATGCGGCTTGATGGGCGGCGCCGTCAATACCCAAGGCCAGGCCGCTGGTGATGACAAAACCCGCGCTCGCCAGGCTGCGGGAAAACGCAGCGGCGGTGTCCATGCCAGGACGGGATGCGCGGCGGCTTCCCACCATCGCCAGTTGCGGTTTTTCCAGGATCAGAGGGTCACCCGCGACGAACAACAGCGGCGGCGCGTCGTCAATCTGGGCGAGCAGTGCGGGGTACTCCGGTTGGTCCCACATCAGCAAATGCTGGGTAGGGCACCCCAGCCAGGCCAATGCCGCGCTGGCGCCCTCGCGGATTTCATGGCTGCGCCGGGCATCGGCGCTGATGGCTGGCAACCCGAGCGAACGCCAGGCACTGGCGGGGGCACTGATGGCCTTTGACGCAGAGCCGAACGCTTCGATCAATAAGCGAAAACGCTTGGGGCCCAGTTCCGGCAGCCTGTGCAAGCGTAGTCGGGCTTCCAGTTCTGACGGGGATATTTCATGACTGTTTATCGGATTCATTTGATCATCCTTGACCGGAACAAGCTGTGGATAACTCTGTTGGTAACTTATTTAGCAACCTATTCATTGTGTTTGATGGGCAGTCTCGAAACGGTCCATCACCGCCAGCGGTCGCGAGGCATTGAGGATCAGGCCGTAACTGAGCTTTTCGTAGGTGCGAAATACCAGCAGGGTGCCGGCACGTTCATCGGGGAGTCGGGTCGGCGTGCCGGTGAGGCTGTCGCGCACGGTTGCGCCAGCCTTGATCACGCTGAGCAGTTGGCCTTCGACCAGGCCGTCACGGCGGCCTTTGTTCAGGGTGACAGCATCGAGCACGCCGATCTGGGTGACACCCTTGGGGATATCGATGATGTGCCCTTCGATGAAGGGTGCCGTTGAAATGACCTCCAGGGAGGCCGGATCGACAGGAGATTGCGCGCGTAGCAGGCGGTCACCCGGGCGCACCTCCTGGGTCACTCGCTGCACGGCCAGGGTGGTGAGGTCGCCAGCCGTGACGAAACGGGCAGTGCCGATATCGTCGGCGTTGATGCCCAGTAGTTCTTGGGTCTGCGGGTCGGTGTAGACCTTGCCGCGTCGGAATATTCCGTAATGGGGTTGGGAAGGATCCAGGTTGCCCCTGGCATGCACCCGCTCACCGTTGCCCCCCAGCACTCGACCCGCATCAGCGGCAACAATGTACGGCGCGCTGTCCAGGTCCTGTGGCGAATCAAGAATGCGGTTGTGCAGTAAAAAGCGCTGGATGGCCTGTTGTGTCGATTGATCCAGGCGCTGGACGGGCTGGGGCAGCAGGGCCATGGCAAACGGGGCCCACAGCAGCAAGACGAGTAGCGATTTCCTCATGGGGTGAATCTCCTTTATTATGTGCGTTCGCGTGAAATGCCAGGGCCTTCGCGGCTTCGGGGCGTTTCACACCGGCTGTCTGGGTCCATCCCAACGCCGATTTGCCTTTACCTCACATGTGCAGCAATTACGCTTATGGCTATTTTGAACATCCTCGAATTTCCCGACTCGCGTTTGCGCACGATCGCCAAGCCGGTGGCCGTAGTGGACGACAAGGTTCGTCAGTTGGTCGATGACATGTTTGAAACAATGTATGAAGCCCCAGGCATCGGCCTCGCCGCGACCCAGGTCAACGTACACCTGCGTGTCGTGGTCATGGACCTGTCGGAAGATCGCAGCGAACCGATGGTGTACATCAACCCCGAGTTCGAACCGCTGACCGACGAGATGGGCGAGTATCAGGAAGGCTGCCTGTCGGTGCCCGAGTTCTACGAGAACGTCGAGCGCCCGCTGCGCGTGAAGATCAAGGCCCTGGACCGCGACGGCAAGCCGTTCGAGCTGATTGCCGAAGGCCTGCTGGCGGTGTGCATCCAGCACGAATGCGACCACCTCAACGGCAAGCTGTTTGTCGATTACCTGTCCACGCTCAAGCGCGACCGGATCAAGAAGAAGCTGGAAAAAAAGCATCGCCAGCAAGCTTGATGCCCTTCTTCCAAAGGCTTGCTGCGGCAAGCCTTTTTCTTTTGTGACTGCTTTTAACCGAGACCTCCCATGACCGAGCCACTGCGCATTGTTTTTGCCGGCACTCCAGAATTCGCCGCCGAACACCTCAAGGCCCTGCTTGCCAGCCCTTATGACATCGTCGCGGTGTACACCCAGCCGGATCGCCCGGCCGGTCGCGGGCAAAAACTGATGCCAAGCCCGGTCAAGCAGCTGGCGCTGGAGCACAATGTTCCCGTGCTGCAGCCGCCGACCCTGCGTAATACCGAAGCCCAAGCCGAGCTGGCAGCACTGAAGCCTGACCTGTTGGTGGTCGTAGCCTACGGCTTGATCCTGCCGCAAGTGGTGCTGGATATCCCGCGCCTGGGCTGCATCAACAGCCATGCCTCGCTGCTGCCACGCTGGCGCGGTGCGGCGCCGATCCAACGTGCCGTGGAAGCCGGCGACAGCGAAAGCGGCGTGACCGTGATGCGCATGGAGGCGGGCTTGGACACCGGCCCGATGCTGCTCAAGGTCACCACCCCGATCACCGGCGAAGACACCGGCGGCAGCCTGCACGACCGCCTCGCCGAACTGGGCCCGCCCGCCGTGATCCAGGCCATCGCCGGCCTGGCCGCCGGCACCCTGGAGGGCGAAGTCCAGGACGACAGCCTGGCCACCTACGCCCACAAACTGAACAAAGACGAAGCGCGTATCGACTGGAGCCGCCCGGCCGTGGAGCTGGAACGCCTGGTACGTGCCTTCAACCCCTGGCCGGTCTGCCACAGCACCCTCAATGGCGAAGCCGTAAAAGTGTTGGCCGCCAAACTCGCCGAGGGCAAAGGCGTTCCGGGTGAAATCATCGGCGCCAGCAAGGACGGCCTGCTGGTCGCATGCGGCGAGCAGGCGCTGTGCCTGACCCGTCTGCAATTGCCCGGTGGCAAGGCGCTTAATTTCAGTGATTTGTTCAACAGCCGTCGTGAAAAATTTGCCCTGGGCACCATCCTCGGGACAGCCCAATGAACCCACGTCTGGCTGCCGCCAAGGCTCTCGCCGCCGTCCTCAACGGCAAGGCGTCGCTGAACAGTTCATTGCCGACCCAGTTGGACAAGGTCGAAGACCGCGATCGCGGTTTCACCCAGGACCTGGCCTTCGGCACCGCGCGCTGGCAGCCACGCCTGTCGGCACTGGCGGCCAAGTTGCTGCAGAAGCCGTTCAAGGCCGCCGATGCCGATGTGGAAGCGCTGCTGCTGGTGGGCCTCTATCAGTTGCTCTACACCCGTGTGCCGGCCCACGCAGCCATCGGCGAGACGGTCGGTTGCGCCGACAAACTGAAAAAGCCCTGGGCCAAGGCCCTGCTCAACGCCGTGCTGCGCCGCGCCCAGCGCGAAAGCGAAGCGCTGCTGGCCGAGCTGGAACATGACCCGGTGGTGCGTACCGCTCACCCGCGCTGGCTGCAAAAATCCCTGAAGGCGTTCTGGCCCGAACAGTGGGAAGCCATCTGCGCGGCTAACAATGCGCATCCGCCGATGATCCTGCGGGTCAACCGCCGTCACCACAGCCGTGACGCCTACCTGCAATTGCTCACGACCGCCGGCATCAATGCCACGCCCTGCGTGTACAGCGTCGACGGCATCGTGCTCGAAGCGGCCACCGATGTGCGCAACCTGCCGGGCTTTGCCGAAGGCTGGATCAGCGTGCAGGACGAGGCCGCACAACTGGCTGCCGACCTGCTCGACCTGGCACCGGGCCAACGCGTCCTCGACGCCTGCTGCGCGCCAGGCGGTAAGACGTGTCACATTCTGGAGGTCGAAAAGGACTTGGCAGGTGTCGTCGCCGTCGACCTGGAAGCCAAGCGCCTGGTGCGCGTGCGTGAAAACCTGGCGCGCCTGGGCCTCAGCGCCGAGCTGATTGCCGCCGACGGCCGTGACACCGCGACGTGGTGGGACGGCAAACCCTTCCAGCGCATCCTGCTCGATGCACCCTGTTCCGCCACCGGCGTAATCCGTCGCCACCCGGACATCAAGCTCACCCGCCAACCCGATGACATCGCCGCCCTGGCCGTGCTGCAGGGCGAGTTGCTCGACGCGATGTGGTCGACCCTGGAAGTCGGCGGCATCCTGCTCTACGCCACCTGCTCCACCTTGCCGACGGAAAACACCGAGGTGATCGAAGCCTTCCTCGCCCGCACCAGCGGTGCACGGGAGCTGGACCTCGCCACCGCCGCTGGCATCAAGCAGCCCCACGGTCGCCAGTTGCTCGCGCAAGAAGGCGGACACGATGGCTTCTACTACGCCAAACTGATCAAGATCGCCGCCGCGCGCGGCTGAACGGGTTAAAGGGAGTGACCGGATGAAAATCATCATCCTTGGGGCAGGGCAGGTTGGTGGCACCTTGGCCGAACATTTGGCCAGCGAAGCCAACGACATCACCGTGGTCGACACCGACAGCGAGCGCCTGCGCAACCTCGGCGACCGCCTCGACATCCGCACCGTACAAGGCCGCGCCTCGT
The DNA here is from genome assembly GCF_019823005.1 of Pseudomonas sp. DR208. NCBI lineage: Bacteria > Pseudomonadati > Pseudomonadota > Gammaproteobacteria > Pseudomonadales > Pseudomonadaceae > Pseudomonas > Pseudomonas sp. DR208. The sequence goes on along the minus strand of NZ_CP081944.1, from coordinate 231,020 downwards.
TCCCGACCGTGCTGCGCCAGGCCGGTGCGGATGACGCCGACATGCTGGTGGCCGTGACCAACAGTGACGAAACCAACATGGTCGCCTGCCAGGTGGCCCACACCCTGTTCCACACGCCGACCAAGATCGCCCGCGTACGCGAAGCGGCCTACCTGACCCGCGCCGGGCTGTTCGACAACGACGCGATTCCGGTAGACGTACTGATCAGTCCGGAACAGGTGGTAACCCACTACATCAAGCGCCTGATCGAAATCCCGGGTGCTCTGCAAGTGATCGACTTTGCCGGCGGCAAGGCGCAACTGGTCGCGGTAAAGGCCTACTACGGCGGTCCGCTGGTGGGCCAGCAACTGCGCCAGTTGCGCGAGCATATGCCGAATGTGGAAACCCGCGTCGCGGCGATTTTCCGGCGTGACCGTCCGATCCTGCCCCAGGGCGATACGGTGATCGAGGCCGACGACGAAGTGTTTTTCATCGCCGCCAAGGCGAATATTCGCGCGGTGATGAGCGAAATGCGCCGCCTCGACGAAACCTACAAGCGCATCGTCATCGCCGGCGGTGGGCAGATCGGCGAGCGTCTGGCCGAAGCCATCGAAAGCCGCTACCAGGTCAAGATCATCGAGATGAGCCCGGCACGTTGCCGGCATTTGTCCGACACCCTGGACAGCACCGTCGTACTGCAAGGCAGCGCCTCGGACCGCGACCTGCTGATGGAAGAAAACATCGCCGACGCCGACATCTTCCTGGCACTGACCAACGATGACGAAGCCAACATCATGTCGTCGTTGCTGGCCAAGCGGCTGGGGGCAAAGAAGGTGATGACCATCATCAACAACCCAGCCTACGTGGACCTGATCCAGGGCGGTGATATCGACATCGCCATCAGCCCGCAGCTGGCTACCATCGGCACCTTGCTCGCCCACGTACGCCGGGGCGATATCGTCAGCGTGCACTCCCTGCGCCGTGGTGCGGCGGAAGCCATCGAGGCGATTGCCCATGGCGACTCCAAGTCGAGCAAGGTGATCGGCAAGGCCATCGGCGATATCGGCTTGCCGCCAGGTACCACCATTGGCGCGATCATCCGTGACGAAGAGGTGATCATTGCCCACGACGATACGGTGATCCAAACCGGGGACCATGTGATTCTGTTCCTGGTGGACAAGAAACATATCCGCGATGTGGAGAAGCTGTTCCACGTGGGGTTGAGCTTTTTCTGATCGAATGGAGTGAACGGCATGCTCGAATCCCTGGAGAAAATGCTCGCCAAGGGTGTGGATAACGCGCTGCTGCGGTTTGGCTTGGGCAAGGGTTATCTGGATCTGAAGGACAACGCCAAGGCGGCGGAGCATTTGAGCAAGTGCGTCGAGTTCGACCCGAAGTATTCGGCGGCGTGGAAGTTGTTGGGCAAGGCGCTGTTGGGGTTGGAAGATCGTGCAGCGGCGCGGCTGGCGTGGGAGAAGGGGATAGAAGCGGCGCTTGCTCACGGCGACAAGCAGGCAGAGAAAGAGATGACTGTGTTCCTGAAAAAAATCGATCGCCAAGCCTGAGCAGGACTTAAATGTGGGAGGGGGCTTGCCCCCGATGGCAGTGTGTCAGTCGATACATATTTGACTGAGCAACCGCTATCGGGGGCAAGCCCCCTCCCACATTGGTTTTGCGTTGATCTTGAATCAGTACCAGCGCTCTTCACCCGGCGGGCGTTTCTTGAAGCGCTTCATGCTCCACATGTACTGGCTCGGGTAGGCACCGACGTAACGTTCCACCACCTTGCTCATCGCCGCGCAGGACGTGGCGGTATCGGTGCTGTACATGTCTTCCGGCGCCGCTTCCAGAATCACCTTGTAGCCCGAGCCATCCGGCAGCCGCAGTGCATGCAGGAACACGCCCACCGCCTTGTGACCAGCGAGCATGTTCGGCACGAACTTGCTGGTGAGCGCCTGGGTGGCGAAGAACGGCACGAAGATCCCGGCGGATTCGGCCGGCTCCGGATCGGCGGGAATCCCCACCTGGCCGCCCTTGCGCACTTCCTTGATCACGCTGAGGATGCCTTCCTTGGTCGACGCGGCCACGCGGTTACCCAGTTGCACGCGCTGCTTGCGCAGCAGTTCATCCACCGCCTTGAGCTTGGGCGGGCGGTAGAAAATGATCGGCTTGCACTGGCTGCAATAGAAGTGGTTGAGCACTTCCCAGTTGCCCAGATGGCTGGTGATGCCGACCACGCCTTTGCCCGAGGCCAGGGCTTCGTGCAGCAATTCCAGGCCTTCGACTTCACGTACCAGGTCGATGGAGCGCTGGGCCGGCCAGATCCAGGCGCAGGCGCTTTCGGTCAGGGACTTGCCGATGTCCATCAGGCTCTGGCCGACCAGGCGCTCACGGGCAGCCGGGTCCATGTCCGGGAAGCACTTGGAGAGGTTGATCCGCACCGTGTCACGGGAGCGGTTGGGGGTTTTCCACATGATCCAGCCGATGGCCGTGCCAACCGCCTGGACAGCGCGCCAGGGCAGCAGGGCAAACAACCGCAGAGCGCCTACCAGCAAGGCGCCTTTAAACTTTTCCACAGGTCACTCCTGATCGTGTGTGGTGCGCAAAGCGCGCATTCTAACCGGCGTTGGCCAAGTCCGCGTAACGGTCGCAGTCCTGAGTGTGGTCCATGACCATGCCCGAGGCCTGCATGAAGGCGTAGCAAATGGTCGGCCCGACGAAGGTGAAACCGGCTTTTTTCAGGGCCTTGCTCATGGCTTCGGCTTCGGGCGTGATCGCCGGGACTTCGCTGCGGTCCTTGAAGTGATTGACCTTGGGTTTGCCGCCAACGAAGGACCAGAGCAAACCCACCGGGTCCTCCAGAGCCAGCCAGGCAGCGGCGTTGCGCCGAGTGGCGTTAAGCTTCAGGCGGTTGCGCACGATGCCCGGATCGAGCATCAGCGCGTCTATCTCGGCGTCGCTCAGTTGGGCCAACCGCTGCGCATCAAACCCGAACAAGACCTTCCGATAATGCTCGCGTTTGCGTAAAACGGTGATCCAGGACAGGCCCGCCTGGAACCCTTCGAGCAAAAGCAACTCGAACAAACCCTGCGCATCGCGCAGCGGCGTTCCCCACTCCTGATCGTGATAAGCCATGTACAGCGGATCTTCAGAACACCAAAAGCAGCGTGGCATAAGGCTCCAGGGAGTGGTGGCGGGGCCGAATCGGGTATACTCCCGCTCTTTAAATCGCAGCCCAAGTAACAGGTGAATTTCGTGAGCCAGCCTACGCCAGCCGTGCGTACCTTCCAAGACTTGATCCTCGCCCTCCAGCAATACTGGGCCGAGCAAGGTTGTGTGGTACTTCAGCCCTACGATATGGAAGTAGGCGCCGGCACTTTCCACACCGCTACATTCCTGCGGGCCATCGGCCCGGAAACCTGGAACGCCGCTTATGTGCAGCCCAGTCGTCGCCCGACTGACGGCCGCTACGGCGAAAACCCGAACCGTCTGCAGCACTACTACCAGTTCCAGGTGGTATTGAAGCCGAACCCGGACAACTTCCAGGAACTCTACCTGGGCTCGCTCAAGCATGTGGGCCTGGACCCATTGGTCCACGACATCCGTTTCGTCGAAGACAACTGGGAATCGCCGACCCTGGGCGCCTGGGGCCTGGGCTGGGAAGTCTGGCTCAACGGCATGGAAGTGACGCAGTTCACTTACTTCCAGCAGGCCGGTGGTATCGAGTGCTACCCGGTGACCGGCGAGATCACCTACGGTCTCGAGCGCCTGGCCATGTACCTGCAGGGCGTGGACTCGGTCTACGACCTGGTGTGGGCTGACGGCCCGTTCGGCAAGGTCACCTACGGCGACGTGTTCCACCAGAACGAAGTGGAGCAGTCCACCTACAACTTCGAACACGCCAACGTCGACAAGCTGTTCGAACTGTTCGATTTCTACGAAAGCGAAGCCAAGCGCCTGATCGAGCTCGACCAGCCGCTGCCGTTGCCAAGCTATGAAATGGTGTTGAAGGCCTCCCATACCTTCAACCTGCTGGATGCGCGCCGTGCCATCTCGGTAACCGCGCGCCAGCAATACATCCTGCGTGTACGCACCCTGGCGCGTTCCGTCGCCCAAGCCTACCTGCTGGCTCGCGCCAAGCTGGGCTTCCCGATGGCCACCCCGGACCTGCGTGATGAAGTGTTGGCTAAGCTGGAGGCTGCACAATGAGTGTTCAAGATTTCCTGGTTGAACTGGGCACCGAAGAGCTGCCACCCAAGGCACTGAACACCCTGGCCGATGCGTTCCTGGCCGGTATCGAAAAGGGCCTGCAAACCGCCGGCCTGAAGTTCGCCGCGAAAAAAGTCTACGCCGCGCCGCGCCGCCTGGCCGTGTTGCTGACCGCACTGGAAACCCAGCAGCCGGACCGCAGCATCAACCTCGACGGCCCACCGCGCCAGGCCGCTTTCGACGCCGAAGGCAACCCGACCCAGGCTGCCCTGGGTTTCGCCAAGAAGTGTGGCGTGGAACTGAGTGAGATCGACCAGAGCGGCCCGAAACTGCGGTTCAGCCAGGTCATCACGGGCAAGCCGACCGCCAGCCTGCTGCCAACCATCGTCGAAGATTCGTTGAACGACCTGCCGATCCCCAAGCGTATGCGCTGGGGTGCACGCAAGGAAGAGTTCGTACGCCCAACCCAATGGCTGGTGATGCTGCTCGGTGACCAGGTCATCGACTGCACCATCCTCGCCCAGAAGGCCGGCCGTGACTCCCGTGGCCACCGCTTCCATCATCCGCAAGCGGTACGTATCACTTCGCCGGCCAACTACCTCAATGACCTGCGCGCTGCCTATGTGCTGGCTGATGCCAACGAGCGTCGCGAGCTGATCAGCAAGCGCACCGAAGAACTGGCCCGCCTGCAGGAGGGCACCGCCATCGTGCCGCCAAGCCTGCTCGACGAAGTGACCGCGCTGGTTGAATGGCCGGTGCCGCTGGTGTGCTCGTTCGAGGAGCGTTTCCTCGACGTGCCGCAGGAAGCCCTGATCACCACCATGCAGGACAACCAGAAGTACTTCTGCCTGCTGGACGTGGACGGTAAATTGCTGCCGCGCTTTATCACCGTGGCCAACATCGAGAGCAAGGACCCGCAGCAGATCATCGCCGGTAACGAGAAAGTCGTGCGCCCGCGCCTGACCGACGCCGAGTTCTTCTTCAAGCAAGACAAGAAACAGAAGCTGGAAGACTTCAACCTGCGCCTGCAGAACGTGGTATTCCAGGAAAAACTCGGCAGCGTCTACGACAAAGCTGTGCGGGTTTCCAAGCTGGCCGCCTACATTGCGCCGCGCATTGGTGGTGACTCCGCCTGGGCTGCCCGCGCTGGCCTGCTGTCCAAGTGCGACCTGGCCACCGAGATGGTCGGCGAGTTCCCGGAGATGCAAGGCGTAGCCGGTTACTACTACGCCCTCAACGACGGCGAGCCGGACGACGTGGCACTGGCCCTGAACGAGCAGTACATGCCGCGCGGTGCCGGCGCTGAATTGCCAAGCACCCTGACCGGTGCAGCCGTGGCCATCGCCGACAAGCTGGACACCCTGGTGGGTATCTTCGGTATCGGCATGTTGCCAACCGGCAGCAAAGACCCGTATGCCCTGCGCCGTGCGGCCCTGGGCGTGCTGCGTATCCTGATCGACAAAAAGCTGGACCTCGACCTGACCCAGGCCGTGGTGTTCGCGGTCGGCCAGTTCGGTGCCAAGGTCAAGCAGGCCGGCCTGGCCGAGCAAGTGCTGGAGTTTGTGTTCGACCGCCTGCGTGCGCGGTACGAAGACGAAGGCGTGGACGTGTCGGTGTACCTGTCGGTACGTGCCCTGCAGCCGGGTTCGGCGCTGGACTTCGACCAGCGCGTACAAGCCGTGCAGGCGTTCCGCAAACTGCCGGAAGCCGACGCCCTGGCCGCCGTGAACAAGCGTGTGTCGAACCTGCTGAGCAAGGCCGAAGGCCTGGGCAACGCTGACGTCGACCCTGGCCTGTTTGCCGATGCCAAGGAGTTCTCGCTGAACTCGGCCATCGCCAAGGCGGAAAACGCGGTGAAACCGCTGATCGCTGAGCGCAACTACGCCGAAGCATTGGCGCGCCTGGCCACCTTGCGTGAGCCGGTGGATGCGTTCTTCGAAGCGGTGATGATCAATGCCGACGATGCCGGCGTGCGGAAAAACCGCTACGCCATGCTGGCGCGCCTGCGTGGCTTGTTCGTCAACATCGCTGACATTTCGACGCTGAGCTGACCATGTTGAAACTGCTGATTCTCGATCGGGACGGGGTGATCAACTACGACTCCGACGCTTACATCAAGTCGGTGGCGGAATGGATTCCACTGCCCGGCTCCATCGAGGCCATCGCGCAGTTGAGCAAAGCCGGCTGGACGGTGGCGATCGCCACCAACCAGTCCGGAATTGCTCGCGGGTACTACGACATCGCCACCCTGGACGCCATGCACGCACGCCTGCGTGCACTGGTGGCCGAGCAGGGCGGTGAGGTGGGGCTGGTGGTGTACTGCCCCCACGGGCCGGATGAGGGCTGCAATTGCCGCAAACCCAAGCCTGGCATGTTGAAAACCATTGCAGAACATTACAAGGTGCCCTTGGCTGGGCTATGGTTCGTCGGGGACAGCCTCGGTGACCTGGAGGCGGCCAAAGCCGTCGACTCTCAGCCAGTTTTGGTCAAGACCGGGAAAGGCGAAAAGACCCAGGCGAAAAACCTGCCGGTAGGCACCTTGATTTTTGACGATCTGGCGGCCGTTGCCGCAGAACTTATCAACAACTAGCCGCCCTCGACTTCCTGACCAAGGACTGTTCGGGAGTGCGCTTTTAACAGGCGGGCGTTGTCCCGCAACGGTAAATGCCGCCATGTCGATTTTGCAGGCCATCAGAACCTTTTTCTTTTACCTGCTGTTGGGCACCAGTTCGTTTCTCTGGTGCACCCTGAGCTTTTTTATTGCGCCCTTCTTGCCGTTCAAGGCGCGCTATCGCTTCATCAACGTTTACTGGTGCCGTTGCGCGCTGTGGCTGACCAAGGTGTTCCTGAACATCCGCTTCGAGATCGGGGGCGCGGAAAATGTCCCGGACCAGCCGTGCGTGATTCTGTCGAACCACCAGAGCACTTGGGAGACGTTCTTTCTCTCGGCGTACTTCTCGCCGTTGAGCCAGGTGCTCAAGCGTGAGTTGCTGTATGTGCCGTTCTTCGGCTGGGCCATGGCCATGTTGCGTCCGATCGCCATCGACCGCGACAACCCCAAGGCAGCGCTCAAGCACGTGGCCAAGAAGGGCGATGAACTGCTCAAGGATAACGTGTGGGTACTGATCTTCCCGGAAGGGACTCGCGTGCCCTACGGCACCGTAGGCAAGTTCTCACGCGGGGGTACGGCTTTGGCAGTCAACGCCAACTTGCCCGTGCTGCCGATTGCCCATAACGCCGGCAAGTTCTGGCCAAAGACCGGATGGGCCAAGCGCGAAGGCATCATCACCGTGGTGATTGGCGAACCGATGTACGCAGAAGGTGAAGGCCCACGTGCCATTGCAGCGCTGAATGACCGCGCTCAGGCGTGGAATGAAGCGCAGCAACGGGCAATGGGTTCGCTGCCGCCAGAGCCTGTTGTGGTCGACACGCCGGTGATCTGAGCATCTGTGGATAACCTGTGTACGGTTTGTTGGCGAATTGTGCTTTTTTAATCATAACAGCCTGATTTTATTGCATATTTCCCAAGCTCATAAAATCTCGGAAAAGGTGCATAAGTTTTTTCCGCATAAAAAAACCGGTCCTTGCGACCGGTTTTTTATGCACAGCAGAAAAGTACGTTTTTTCAGTCTTCCAGCAGGGGTAGTTGCAGGCTGAACGTGGTGCCTTTGCCTACCACGCTTTCGCAACGGATATGTCCACCGTGGCGCTCGACTACCGCCTTGACCATGGTCAACCCCAACCCCAATCCTTCACTACCCTGAGCGGACTCAAAGCGCCGGTATTGGCTGAATAGCTCCGGCAAATCCTCTGCCGCAATCCCCGGCCCCTGGTCGCTGATACGGCATTCCAACCAGCCCTGCGCACTGCTGTGCCGCAACCTGACGGTGGTACCGGAAGAGGAGTATTTGATCGCGTTCTCCAGCACATTGAACAACGCACGAGTGAGCAGCGACTGGTCAGCGGAGACCATGCCCTCGTCGGCCTCATCCAGATCATGAACCAGGTGGATCCCCTTGAGCTGGGCGATCAGCGCCACCTGATCAAAGGCGTCCATCACCAACATCGCAAACAGCGTCGGCTGGAACTGGTAACCGTCAGCTTCGGCCTTCGCCAGTTGCACGAAAGATTCGGTAAGGCCCAGGGCGCGGCGAACCTGTTGTTCTATCTGGGCGAAGACTGGGGACTCGCCGTTATGCACATCCAGCAGCGCGAGGATCGCCGAGTGCGGTGCACGCAAGTCATGAGAGAGGAAACGCAACATGGTTTCGCGGTGCTGTTGCGCATCACGCTCCTTGCTCAAATCCGTCAGGCTCAACAGCCAGCCCAGTGCAACATCACCTTCGGCCGGCAGCAAGGGTGCCAATTCCATGCGCAGGCTGCGTTGATGGATGTCGCGGAACTCGACCAGCTCCAGCGCCGAGAGGGCGGGGCGCACGCCATTGTGCAGCGGCGGGTAGCCCAGGTCGGCCAATTGTTCCAGCAGGTTTTCGGTGACCAGGTCATTGCCGAACACCTCGCGGGCAATGCGGTTGGCCAGCAGGATGTTACCCATGGGGTCGGTAATCAGCGTCGCTACCGGCAGGCACTCCAGGCCATCGGCCATGAAGCGCCGCGTATCCCGCGTGCGGCTTACGGCCTGCTCCAGGGCAAAGATACGCGCTTGCAGCACGTCGCCTTTGCTGGCGGGCGCACGGCGGCGTTCGGGCAGGACTTTGGGTTCGTTATCCAGGCGCGCCAACTCCCAGCCGAAGTAGGCGAGGATCACGCTCAGGCGACGCCAGTTCCAGATCAGGTAGCTGAGCAGCAACCCAATCAGGCACGCGGCGGGCGACCACCAGTGGCCCAGGCGCAACAAGGCCCAGGCGCCGAGCAACGCAGCGATCATGCAGCCCAGGGTCATCCACAGTGCATAGCGCGGGCGATAGAGCAGCAGGCCCAGCAACAACGCCACCAGGGAGGTCGCCATCAGCGCCGCGAGCCAGCCCGGCAGGTCGACAATGCTGCGACCTTGCAGCAAGCCGTTGAGCACGTTGGCCTGGATTTCCACGCCTGCCGTTGTACCGACCGTGGAGGAGAGGGGGGTGACGAACCGATCCCCCATACCGGAAGCCGTTGAACCCACCAGGATCAGGCGGCCTCGTAGCTGCTCGGGAGGAACCTCACCGCGCAATACGCTGACGTAGGACACGCTGGGGAAATGGGTATGGGGTGCGATAAACGGGATGCGGATGGCGTGTTCACGGTGCCAGTGTTGTGCGATCGCCTGCTGCGGCTCGCCCGGCATGTCCGATAGCTCGCCGCTCATCTCATAGGCCAGCCAGGCCAGTTGCGGTGCCGTCGTCTCGGGAGGGCCTTCACGTAGATACAGGCTGCGGACCACGCCGTCGCTGTCCGCTTCGACATTGATGTGGCCCACGCCCTTGGCGCACTTATGCAACGCCAGCATCTGACCACCGGGCTGGCTATAACTTGAAGTGCCCTCACGTACCAGAGGCAGCAAGACGTTGCCTGCATTGCATACCGCTTCGGCCAAGCGTATGTCATTGGCGGGATCGCCGGGCTCACTGAAGATCACATCGAAGAGGATACCCGCCGGTTGACTGGCGCTGAGGCGGTCGATCAGGTCGGCGTGCAAGCTGCGTGGCCAGGGCCACTGGCCAAGCTTCTTCAGGCTGGCGTCATCAATGGTCACCAGCAGGATGCGCGGGTCTACAGGAAGCGGGGTAAGGCGCCGAAGGCTGTCGTACAGCGGATTATTCAACGCCAGGCCTGGGCTCAACGACAGATAGACGGTAACAGGCAGCAACAGCAACCCGATCCACAACCACTCGCGAACCAGGCCATGAAACAGGCGCTGGGCATGGGTGGGCTGGCGTTTTTCGGTCTTGCCCCAGAGCTTCATAGGTCAATGTGCCTGGGTGGTGGGTGGGTAGTAAAAGATGTCATAGACCCCGGTTTCTCCCTCCAGCCCGTTTTCATCGTAGGCCGAAAGGCGCACGTGGTAGAACGAGGCTTTGAGCCCAGTGAAGCTCATTTTCGGCGCACTGGAAAAGTTTTCCTGCTTGATGTCCATGAAGGCTTTGTCGGTAGCGACCTGTGCCCGGTATCGCTGGGCTCCGGGCAAAGGCCGGAGGTACAGGCTCCAGACCGGCGCATCGCCTTTCTGGCCGTCCTGACCCACGAGCTTCGGTGCAGCAAGTAGCTCAACCGGTTTCAGGTCTCCCTGCTTCCTGAACAGCAGACCTTGCCGGGCATCGATTTTTACCTCCTGTTCCATCGGCTGGTTTTTTGCCTCGCGGCTGACGGCAACCTGCCCGTCCAACACTTCGAGCAGCGATTGCTCTGCGTCGTTACGCACCCGGAAATGCGTGCCGCGTACGCCCAACACCCCCACGGGGGTCACGATCTGAAAACGATCATGGTCGCTGGTACGTTTGATCACATACGCTTCCGCCTGACCTTGTTCGAGTACAACCTGGGGAATCGACAGCTTGCGCTCCAGATGCAATCGAACCTGTGAACTTGCGGGCAACACCACGCGGGATCCGTCACCGAGCAACAGGCTGACAAACGCCGACGCCGAGGTCTTCACGCCTTCCTGTTCATCAATGGTCATGCCTTCCAGCAAAACGCTCGCCTGGCCCTTGGTATCAATTTTCCAGGCTTCCCCGGTGAGATGCTGAACCACCGCCGGCAGGGGTTGGGGGCGACACAGCATGTGATCATCGATATAAGGCGTGCGCGTCTTGCCAACCGCCCCTGCAGAACCGACAGCCATGATCAACAATGAGGGGAGGGCGCGGCACAGGCGGTTCGAAGAAAGGATCATGGTGCTCATCAAGATTAGGTTCCAGAAGGTATCTGACACCAGCACGCAGGAGTGTACGGCAGCGCATGCGTCGGCTGATCCTTTTCCTTATGGGCGGGAGCCGGTATCTTTCCCACATCGGTATCAAGGACTTTCAATGGGTTAATCGCACATTGATGCCAGCGTACCGAGAGATCCAAGGGGTCGACGGATCTGAACACAATTCTTCAGATTCAGAGACCGGCATCTGCGCAGTACGTGCCCATCACTAACCCGGCTGACGGCTGCCGTATTTTTCAAGAAGAAAGGACCCACCCATGCGTGTCGCAATACTGGATGACGAACCCGCGGAACTGCGACGGGTGGAACAGACACTGCGACAAATCCCCAGCACCGCCGAACAACCCTGGACTCTGCACTGCTTCGAACGCGGTGAAGACCTGCTACGCCAATTGCGCCGGGAAACCTTCGACCTGTTGATACTCGATTGGCAATTGCCGGATATCAGCGGTATTGCTCTGTTGCGCTGGACCCGTGAACACATGGAGTCGCCGCCTGCGGTCATCATGCTGACCAGCCGCGATGCAGAGAGCGATATCGTCACTGCGCTGAACAGTGGTGCCGATGATTATGTCAGCAAGCCCTTCCGTCCCAATGAACTGAAGGCGAGGGTGACGGCGGTTCTACGTCGCCACGGCCTGCAGAAATCAGCCAACCATGAAGTGCAGAGCTTCAACGACCTGACCTTTGATGATGCGGAGTTGACCGTGACCCGGGCGGGCAAACCGATCAACCTCACCGAACGCGAGTACCGTCTGGCCAGTTGCTTGTTTGCCAACCTGGCCCGACCGCTTTCCCGAGAGTATCTCTATGAGCGGTTTTGGACCCACGAAGAAATGGTGTCGTCGCGGCCGCTCGATACGCATATCTATCGACTGCGTAATAAGTTGGGACTGACCGCGGATAGGGGGTGGCAGCTGTTGACGATCTATGGGTACGGTTACCGATTGGAAAGTGTAGCGGTGCCCTCGCAACAGGGCTGAAAACCAGAATGTTCCACGTGGAGCATTCAGCAGACAGCGGATATTCACCCAATAAAAAAGGCCAACGCATAGCGTTGGCCTTTTGGGTTCAGCAGACTATCAGAATCAGAAGTCCAGGTTGGAGACCGCCAGGGCATTACTTTCAATGAAGTCACGACGAGGCTCGACCGCATCACCCATCAGGGTGTTGAAGATCTGGTCCGCGCCAATGGCGTCCTCGATGGTCACGCGCAGCATGCGACGCTGAGCAGGGTCCATGGTGGTTTCCCACAGCTGATCCGGGTTCATTTCACCCAGACCTTTGTAGCGCTGGATGGTATGGCGCTTGGTGCTTTCGGCCATCAGCCAATCGAGGGCTTCCTTGAATTCCTTGACCTGCTTCTTGCGTTCGCCACGTTGAATATAAGCGCCGTCGTCCAACAGGGTGCTCAGTTGCGCGCCCAGCGTTACTACGGTCTTGTAGTCATTGCTGCCGAAGAAGTCGCGGTTGAAGGTGACGTAGTTCGACAGGCCGTGGGAGATCAGTTCGACCTCTGGCAGCCATACGTTACGTTCACGGTCTTCACGCAGGCTGGCTTTGTACACCAGGCCGGACTTCTCGACAGTGCGCAGACGCACTTCGTACTGGGCCAGCCAATCCTGCATGTGCGCGTGGTCGCCCAGTTGCTCCAGGCTGACGGCTGGCAGGTAGATGAAGTGCTCGGTCAACTCCTGAGGGTACAGGCGCGACAGACGCTTGAGGGTCTTCATCACCATGCGGAAGTCGTTAACCAGACGCTCCAACGCTTCACCGGAGATACCCGGAGCCTCATCGTTCAAGTGCAGGCTGGCATCTTCCAGGGCCGACTGCGTCATGTACTCTTCCATGGCGTCGTCGTCTTTGATGTATTGCTCTTGCTTGCCTTTTTTGACTTTGTACAACGGCGGCTGGGCGATGTAGATGTAGCCACGCTCGATCAGCTCCGGCAACTGACGGAAGAAGAAGGTCAGCAGCAGGGTCCGGATGTGCGAACCGTCGACGTCAGCATCGGTCATGATGATGATGTTGTGGTAGCGCAGCTTATCGATGTTGTACTCGTCGCGGCCGATACCGCAGCCCAACGCTGTGATCAAGGTGCCAACTTCCTGGGAAGAAATCATCTTGTCGAAGCGCGCCTTCTCGACGTTGAGGATCTTACCCTTCAACGGCAGGATGGCCTGGGTGCGACGGTTACGACCCTGCTTGGCGGAACCGCCAGCAGAGTCACCTTCCACCAGGTACAGTTCGGAGAGGGCAGGGTCCTTCTCCTGGCAGTCAGCCAGTTTGCCCGGCAGGCCAGCGATATCCAGCGCACCTTTACGACGGGTCATCTCACGTGCTTTACGCGCCGCTTCACGGGCACGTGCAGCGTCGATCATCTTGCCAACGACCAACTTGGCTTCGTTCGGGTTCTCCAGCAGGAAGTCGGAGAAATACTTGCCCATTTCCTGTTCAACGGCAGTCTTCACTTCGGAAGACACCAGCTTGTCTTTGGTCTGGGAGCTGAACTTGGGATCCGGCACTTTCACCGAAATAATCGCGGTCAGGCCTTCACGCGCATCATCACCGGTGGTGGCGACTTTGTGCTTCTTGGCCAGGCCTTCGGCCTCGATATAGGTATTCAGGTTACGCGTCAGTGCGGAACGGAAACCCACCAGGTGAGTACCGCCGTCGCGCTGAGGAATGTTGTTGGTGAAGCACAACAGGTTCTCGTTGAAACTGTCGTTCCACTGAAGGGCGATTTCCACGCCAATGCCGTCTTCACGCTGGATGTTGAAGTGGAACACCTGGTTGACCGCAGTCTTGTTGGTGTTCAGGTATTCAACGAACGCACGCAAGCCGCCTTCGTACTTGAACAGCTCTTCCTTGCCGCTGCGCTCGTCCTTGAGGACGATACCCACGCCGGAGTTAAGGAACGACAGTTCACGAATCCGCTTGGCCAGGATGTCCCAGCTGAAGTGGATATTCTTGAAGGTTTCAGCCGATGGCTTGAAGTGGATCTGGGTACCGGTGGTTTCACTGTCGCCGACGATTTTCATCGGTTCTTGTGGAACACCGTGGACGTACGTCTGTTCCCAGATCTTGCCGCTACGGCGCACGGTCAGGATCAGCTCTTCGGACAGTGCGTTCACTACCGAAACGCCAACACCGTGCAAACCACCGGAGACCTTATAGGAGTTGTCGTCGAACTTACCGCCGGCGTGGAGCACGGTCATGATGACCTCCGCCGCCGAGACGCCTTCTTCTTTGTGCACGTCTACTGGAATACCGCGACCGTTGTCACGCACGGTAATAGACTCATCCGGGTGGATGATGATGCTGATGTCGTCGCAGTGACCGGCCAAAGCTTCGTCGATGGAGTTGTCGACCACCTCGAACACCATGTGGTGCAGACCGCTACCGTCATCAGTGTCGCCAATGTACATACCGGGACGTTTGCGTACGGCATCCAAACCTTTCAGCACTTTAATGCTGGTCGAGTCGTACGTGTTTTCTTCGCTCATGCCTTCACTCCCGATGGTCGTGGGTCTGGGTGATACGGCCTTGTTCCACGTGGAACAAAGCGACTGGCGTTTCCGTCTGCCAGCCTTCCCTCAATAATTCGTGGTCTACACAAGTGATAAACACCTGGCAGCGTAATTCTTCCAACAAGCGGCATAGCGCGTGGCGGTGCTGCTCGTCGAGTTCCGACGGCAAGTCGTCCACCAGATAAATACACTGACCGCGCCGGGCTTGGCTCACTAAGTGGCCCTGGGCAATACGCAGTGCGCACACCACCAACTTCTGCTGGCCACGGGACAAAATGTCCGCAGCATTGTGAGCGCCTAATCTAAGGCGCAAATCAGCCCGTTGTGGTCCGGCCTGGGTATGGCCAATTTGCTGATCCCGCTGCAGGGACGTCGCGAGCACTGCACTCAGCTCACGCTCTTTATCCCAACCACGGTAGTAGCTCAGCGTCAGCCCTTCGAGGTCCAACAACTCACTCAAGGTCTGCTCAAAGACTGGTTTCAAGGCTTTGATATAGGCGCGGCGGTATTCATCTATTTCGTCGCTGGCCAGGCACAGTTCACGGTCCCAGGCCGCTTGCGAAGCGGCGTCAAGTGTACCATGCCGCAGCCATGAGTTCCGCTGCCGCAGGGCCTTCTGCAAGCGCTGCCACGTGGCCATGAAACGTGGTTCCACGTGGAACACTCCCCAATCGAGGAATTGCCTGCGGATTTTCGGGGCACCCTCCAACAAACGAAAGCTGTCGGGGTTGATCAATTGCAGCGGCAGAATTTCCGCCAGCTGCGCGGCACTGCGAGCATTTTGCCCGTCAATGCGGATTTGGAACTCTCCACCGCGATCTCGGGATATGCCCAGGCTGCTATGCCCACCTTCCGCCAGTTCGACCTGGCCAAACACCGTGCACGCCAATTGTTCGTACTGGATGACGGGTAACAGGCGAGCGCTGCGGAAGGAACGGGCAAGCCCCAACAGATGAATGGCTTCCAGCACGCTGGTTTTGCCACTGCCGTTAGCGCCGTGGAGGATATTGATGCGGGGAGAGGGGGAGAAGGTCACCGGGTGCAGATTGCGCACCGCGGTGACCGAGACGCGACTGAGGGACATCTAGCTTCTGCTGAGCATGGTTACAGGCGCATCGGCATGACTACGTAAGCCGAGTCATCGTTGTCGGATTCCTGCACCAGGGCGCTGCTATTGGAGTCCGACAGAATCAGACGAACCTGTTCGGTGGTCATCACACCCAGTACGTCCAACAGATAGCTCACGTTGAAGCCGATTTCCAGCGAACCGCCGTTGTAGTCAACGCCCACTTCTTCTTCCGCTTCTTCCTGCTCCGGGTTGTTCGCCTGGATTTTCAACTGACCGTTGGCCAGTTGCAGACGGATACCACGGTACTTCTCGTTGGACAGGATCGCGGTACGGCTGAACGCTTCACGCAGCGCTTGGCGATCGCCCAGCACCAGCTTGTCGCCACCTTTAGGCAACACGCGCTCGTAATCCGGGAACTTGCCGTCAACCAGCTTGGAAGTGAAAGTGAATTCGCCGGTAGTCGCGCGGATATGGTGCTGCCCCAGCACGATGCTGACGTTGCCTTCCGGTTCTGTAAGCAGACGCGCCAGCTCAAGGATACCCTTGCGCGGCACGATCACCTGGTGACGATCCGGTTGGCCGATATCGGCACGCATCGAACACATCGCCAGACGGTGACCGTCGGTGGCCACCGCGCGGATAATACCTTCCGACACTTCCAACAGCATGCCGTTGAGGTAGTAGCGTACATCCTGCTGAGCCATGGCGAAGCTGGTGCGCTCGATCAAGCGACGCAGCTTGCTCTGATCCAGGCTGCACGTCAGAGAACCCGGGCCTTCTTCAACCGTCGGGAAATCATTTGCCGGCAAGGTGGACAAGGTGAAGCGGCTGCGGCCGGCCTTGACGACCAACTTGGCTTCATCAACCTTGATGTCGATCAACGCATCGTTCGGCAGGCTTTTGCAGATGTCCATCAGCTTGCGCGCCGGCACGGTGATCTCGCCAGGCTCGGCGGGTTCTTCCAGCTGTACACGGCCGACCAGCTCGACTTCCAGGTCGGTACCGGTCAGGGACAATTGCTGGCCTTCGACGACCAGCAATACGTTAGAGAGCACCGGCAAGGTCTGTCGGCGCTCGACGACGCCTGCGACCAGTTGCAGGGGTTTCAACAGGGCTTCGCGTTGAATGGTGAAATGCATGGTCTAGTCCCTTGCCTTAATAAGCTGCGCTGGTGTCATCAAGTAGTCAGTGTACGCAGCAGGTTCTTGTAGTCCTCGCGAATATCCGCGTCGGATTCCTTAAGTTCGTTGATCTTGCGGCACGCGTGCAAGACCGTGGTGTGGTCGCGTCCGCCAAACACATCACCGATTTCCGGCAGGCTGTGGTTGGTCAACTCCTTGGAGAGCGCCATGGCCACCTGACGGGGACGTGCAACCGAGCGCGAACGGCGCTTGGACAACAGGTCGGAAATCTTGATCTTGTAGTACTCGGCCACGGTGCGCTGGATGTTATCCACACTCACCAGTTTGTCCTGCAGCGCCAACAAGTCTTTGAGGGATTCGCGAATCAGCTCGATGGTGATGTCGCGGCCCATGAAGTGTGAGTGCGCGATGACCCGCTTGAGTGCACCTTCGAGCTCACGCACGTTGGAGCGGATGCGTTGGGCGATAAAGAAGGCGGCATCGTGTGGCAGATCGACTTTGGCCTGATCGGCCTTTTTCATCAGGATCGCTACGCGGGTTTCAAGCTCCGGCGGCTCTACCGCAACAGTCAGGCCCCAGCCGAAGCGCGACTTCAGGCGTTCTTCCAGGCCTTCGATTTCCTTCGGATAACGGTCGCTGGTCAAGATGACCTGCTGACCACCTTCGAGCAGGGCGTTGAAGGTGTGGAAAAACTCTTCCTGGGAACGCTCTTTACGGGCAAAGAATTGAATGTCATCGATCAGCAACGCATCAACCGAGCGGTAGAACCGCTTGAACTCGTTGATCGCGTTGAGCTGCAAGGCCTTGACCATGTCTGCCACGAAACGCTCCGAGTGCAGGTACACGACCTTGGCATTCGGGTTCTTCTTTAATAGGTGGTTACCCACAGCGTGCATCAAGTGAGTCTTACCCAAGCCAACGCCACCATAAAGGAAGAGCGGGTTGTAACCATGCTTGGGGTTATCGGCGACCTGCCAGGCGGCTGCGCGAGCCAACTGGTTGGATTTACCTTCGACAAAGTTCTCGAAGGTGAACGTACGGTTCAGGTAGCTGGTGTGCTTGAGCGCGCCTTCGACCTGGACGGTGCGCTGTTCGGCGCGGACCGGGGCTTGCTGGGACGCGGCGCCTGCCATCGGGTCAAAGCTGTCGCGGGACGGCTCTTCATTTTCTGGCGCGCTTTTCCTCGCAGACGATTTGGATGACGCCGGTGCAGGAGCAGGCGCACTGACGGCCGGTGCGGCGGCTGCCTGGGCTTGCGACGCCGCAGCGGCCAATGGCGCATTCGGCGCAGCGCGAGGTGCAGAGCTGCGTTTGCTGCCTATTAATAAGGAGAGCACGGGCGCGAGGCCGTTGCCATGTTCATCGAGCAATTCCAGAACGCGGCTCAGGTACTTCTCGTTGACCCAATCGAGAACAAAACGATTGGGTGCGTAGACACGCAACTCGTCGCCTTCGGCTTCGACCTGTAGCGGACGGATCCAGGTGTTGAATTGCTGGGCAGGCAGCTCATCGCGCAAAAGCTCCACGCACTGCTGCCAAAGTTCCACTGACACGGATATCCCCTAAGTTGAAAGCCGGTGAGGCAAAAACAGCCGCCATTGTAGCGGCGAGCCGTCCACTTATCCACATGTAGCTTGATCACAGGCCAGCCAAAATCAACGTCTTAACAGCAATAAAGGCGACCAATGGTCTGTGCATAAGCTCTGTGGATAAGCGGCCCTGAGATCGTTGCACAAGTGGGGGCGAAAGTCTGTGGGTAACCAGCCTGTGGATAACAGCCCATTCCACACACAGCTTATCCGACAGCGCAGCACAGGCAGAGCACCGTTTCTCCCCCGTGTTGTCATTCTCTGTACATCACGTGGAATATGGCCTAAAGGCAGTTATCCACAGCTGAATGCGTGTCTAGCTTTTATAAGCTTTACAGAAAAGCTTTAAATAACTTCCTTCTTTATTTTTATATCTATCCCATGAGCACTGGAAGCCAAGCGAACAGAAAAGAGCCAATGGCCTGTGGAGATCTAATTAAAGGAAAAGCTGGTTGGAAATTGACCTAGAGGCTTGCTTTCACTAGAATCGCCGGTCTCTTAAAACGGGGGCCATTCCGGCCCGTTGTGGACGAACCAGGTAACAACGCCATGAAACGTACTTTCCAACCAAGCACCATCAAACGCGCCCGCACCCACGGCTTCCGTGCTCGCATGGCTACCAAGAACGGCCGTGCTGTCCTGTCGCGTCGTCGCGCCAAAGGTCGTGCGCGTCTGGCAGTTTGATAATCCGGTACTGGTGGTGAGTCAGGACTTCAGTCGGGAAAAGCGTCTGCTAACCCCCCGGCATTTCAAGGCAGTCTTTGACTCCCCCACCGGCAAGGTTCCGGGGAAAAATCTCCTGCTCCTTGCGCGTAACAACGATCTGGATCACCCCCGACTCGGGTTGGTGATCGGCAAGAAGAGCGTAAAGCTCTCCGTTGAGCGCAATCGCCTCAAGCGTCTGATGCGCGAATCGTTTCGCCTCCACCAGGACACTCTGGTTGGTTGGGATATTGTTATCGTCGCGCGCAAAGGCTTGGGGGATGTAGAAAACCCCGAATTGATTCAGCATTTCGGCAAGCTCTGGAAACGTTTGGCGCGTACCCACAAGCCAGCACCAGCAGTCAGCACCGAAACTGTAGGGGTAGACAGCCTTGATGCGTAAACTGGCCCTCGTTCCGATCCAGTTTTATCGCTATGCCATTAGTCCTCTGATGGCCAACCACTGTCGTTTCTACCCCAGTTGTTCCTGCTACGCGTTAGAGGCCATAGAAAACCATGGTCTTCTGCGCGGTGGCTGGCTGACCTTTCGTCGTTTAGGTCGCTGTCATCCGTGGAATCCCGGTGGTTATGACCCGGTTCCACCTATCCCTACCTCCCGTTCTTCTTCGATGGCCGAGTAATCATGGATATTAAACGCACGATCCTGATCGTCGCCCTGGCAATCGTGTCCTACGTCATGGTTCTTCAGTGGAACCAGGACTATGGCCAGGCTGCCCTGCCGACTCAGAATGTTGCTACCAACCAGGCTGCGCCGGCTATTCCGGACACCCCGCTGGGTAACAATGCGTCCGCGAGTGCCGATGTTCCCAGCGCGAATGGCGAGACAAGCGCCCCTTTAGAAACGCCAGTGGTCACCAACAAAGATCTCATCCACGTCAAAACGGATGTGCTCGACCTGGCTATCGACCCACAAGGTGGTGATATCGCGCAGTTGAAACTGCCGCTGTATCCACGTCGTCAAGACCATCCGGATGTTCCGTTCCAACTGTTCGATAACGGTGGTGAGCGTACTTATCTGGCGCAAAGCGGCCTGACCGGCACCAATGGTCCGGATGCACGTGCTACCGGTCGTCCGATTTACTCGACCGAGCAGAAGACTTATCAACTGGCTGATGGCCAGAACCAGTTGAACGTCGACCTGAAATTCAGCCTCGACGGCGTCAACTACATCAAGCGCTTCAGCTTCACCCGTGGTTTGTACGACTTGAAGGTCACTTACCTGATCGACAACGAAAGCGACAAACCATGGAGCGGCAACCTGTTTGCCCAGCTCAAGCGTGACGCCAGCTCCGATCCTTCTTCCAGCACTGCCACCGGCACCGCGACTTACCTGGGCGCCGCCCTGTGGACAAGTAGCGAACCGTACAAAAAAGTGTCGATGAAAGATATCGACAAGGGCTCGCTGAAAGAAACCGTGCAAGGCGGCTGGGTTGCCTGGCTGCAGCACTACTTCGTGACCGCCTGGATCCCGAACAAGGGTGAGGCCAACCTGGTTCAAACCCGCAAGGACAGCCAGGGTAACTACATCATTGGCTTCACTGGCCCGGCGTTGACCGTCGCACCCGGCGCCAAGGCTGAAACCAGCGCTATCCTGTACGCCGGCCCGAAAAGCCAGGCTGTGCTGAAAGAGTTGTCCCCAGGTCTTGAGCTGACTGTGGATTACGGCTTCCTGTGGTTCATCGCCCAGCCGATTTTCTGGTTGCTGCAACATATCCACAGCATTGTGGGTAACTGGGGCTTCTCGATCATCTTCCTGACCATGCTGATCAAGGGGATTTTCTTCCCGCTGTCGGCAGCCAGCTACAAGTCGATGGCGCGCATGCGTGCGGTGGCTCCGAAACTGGCGGCGCTGAAAGAACAACATGGCGATGACCGGCAGAAAATGTCGCAGGCCATGATGGAGCTGTACAAGAAAGAGAAGATCAACCCGCTGGGTGGATGCTTGCCGATTCTGGTGCAGATGCCGGTGTTCCTGTCGCTGTACTGGGTGCTCCTGGAAAGCGTGGAGATGCGCCAGGCGCCGTTCATCCTGTGGATAACCGACCTGTCGATCAAAGACCCGTTCTTTATCCTGCCGATCATCATGGGCGCGACCATGTTCATCCAGCAGCGCCTGAACCCGACTCCGCCGGATCCGATGCAGGCCAAGGTGATGAAAATGATGCCAATCATCTTCACCTTCTTCTTCCTGTGGTTCCCAGCTGGTCTGGTGCTGTACTGGGTGGTCAACAACGTGTTGTCGATCTCTCAACAGTGGTACATCACACGCAAGATCGAAGCGGCTACCGCAAAAGCCTCTGCGTAACTTACTCTGTGGATAACCACTCAAGACGCCCCCTAGTGGGGCGTTTTGCTTTCTGTCACTTTTGGTCTGGAACCTGTTGATGAGCGCTCCTCGTGAAACCATCGCTGCTGTCGCTACCGCTCAAGGTCGCGGCGGTGTCGGCATCGTTAGAATTTCGGGGCCGCTTGCGAGTGTGGCAGCCAAAGCCATGAGTGGCCGTGAGTTGAAGGCGCGTTATGCGCATTACGGCCCGTTCCTGGATGCTGACGGCAACGTGCTGGACGAGGGGTTGGCGCTTTATTTCCCTGGGCCGAATTCATTCACCGGGGAAGACGTCCTGGAGTTGCAGGGACACGGCGGTCCGGTTGTGTTGGATATGTTGCTGCAACGCTGCCTGCAATTGGGCTGCCGCCTGGCACGTCCAGGGGAATTCAGCGAGCGGGCATTTTTGAATGACAAGCTGGATCTGGCCCAGGCCGAAGCAATTGCCGACCTGATTGAAGCCAGTTCTGCACAAGCGGCACGTAATGCATTGCGCTCCCTGCAGGGGGCGTTCTCCCTGCGTGTGCATAACTTGACCGAGCAGTTGATCAGCCTGCGTATCTACGTCGAGGCGGCGATTGATTTTCCGGAAGAAGAAATCGACTTTCTCGCCGATGGCCACGTACTGGCGATGCTGGATAAAGTTCGCTATGAGTTATCCACAGTGCTGCGTGAAGCCGGGCAGGGGGCTTTGCTGCGAGACGGCATGACCGTTGTGATCGCGGGGCGGCCCAATGCGGGAAAATCCAGCTTGCTCAATGCTCTGGCGGGGCGTGAAGCCGCCATCGTCACTGAGATTGCCGGCACCACACGGGACATCCTGCGCGAACATATCCACATCGACGGCATGCCGTTGCACGTTGTAGACACCGCCGGTTTGCGCGACACCGACGACCAGGTGGAAAAGATCGGTGTGGAACGCGCGCTCAAAGCCATCGGCGAAGCGGATCGGGTGCTGTTGGTGGTGGACGCAACGGCGCCCGAGGCTGTGGATCCTTTCGCCCTGTGGCCGGAATTCCTCGAGCACCGGCCGGACCCGGCCAAGGTCACCTTGATTCGCAACAAGGCTGACTTGACGGGAGAGGCCATTGCGCTGGAAACCAGCGCGGATGGCCACGTCACGATCAGCCTGAGTGCGAAGTCGGCCGGTGAAGGCCTGGAACTGCTGCGCGAGCACCTCAAAGCCTGTATGGGCTACGAGCAGACCTCGGAAAGCAGCTTCAGTGCGCGCCGTCGGCATCTGGAGGCGTTGCGCCATGCGAGCGCAGCGTTGGAGCACGGTCGGGCGCAGTTGACCCTGGCGGGCGCCGGGGAGCTGCTGGCGGAAGATCTGCGTCAGGCGCAGCAGCTGTTAGGCGAAATCACCGGCGCGTTCAGCTCCGATGATTTGTTGGGGCGGATCTTTTCCAGCTTCTGCATCGGTAAATAACCGAGTTATCCACAGCGTCCTACCAATTGTAAGACACCGTACCGAGCAGGGTACGGCTGTCACCCCAATAGCAGCGGCCCGCATCGTTGCAACCAGATACATATTCCTTGTCGAACAGGTTCTTGGCGTTCACATCTACAGACCAGTGTTTGTCGATCTGATAGCCAACGGCTGCGTCCACCAAGGTGACGCTTCCTGCATCCAACTTTCCATACAGCGTGGGTGCGGTGTAGGAAAAGGTACTGTCGAAATAACGCACGCCACCGCCCAGGGACAAGCCCTTGAGTTGGCCATCGAAGAAGCGGTACTTGCCCCACACTGAGGCCTGGTTACGCGGAACCCCGGTCATCTGGTGGCCCTCGACCAACGACGTCGCCGAATCCTTGGTAATTCTCGCGTCAGTGTAGGTATAGGCTGCGGTGACATTCAGGTTAGGCGTGAGATTGCTGTTGACCTCTACCTCAGCGCCCTTGGCCCGGCTTTCGCCTACCTGGCGATAGCTATTGGTGGTGGCGTCAAGGTAAGTGTCGTCTTCCTTGCGCAAGTCATACACCGACACCGTCATTGCCGTATCCCAGCCGATCGGCTCGTACTTCACGCCCATTTCGTACTGGCTGCTGGTGATCGGTTTCAAGGGCGAGCCGGCGTTGGAGATCTGCTGCACGGGGACAAAGGCAGTGGAGTAGCTGACATACGGCGTCAGGCCGTTGTCGAACTGGTACATCACCCCGCCCTGATAGGTGAACTTGCGGTCTTCGGACCCGGTATTGCCAGCCTTGTTCACCTTGTCACGGAAATCGCTGTCGACCCAGTCCTGACGGCCGCCGAGCAGGAACAGCCAGTGATCGTATTTGCTCTGGATCTGTGCATAAACGCCTTTCATCTGCTGCTCGAGCAGGGTGTTTTGCACCGCCACCGGCGTCAACGGGTCACGCAGGTACACCGGGTTATACACATTGATGGTGCCGGCAAACCCCGCGTCCCAATCCTGATTGAACGAGGTGCGGTCATAACTGGCGCCAAACAGCACCGTGTTTTCCAGGCCACCGACCTGGAATTTGCCTTCCAACTGGTTATCCAGCGAATAGACCATCGACTTGTTGTAGCGGTCATAGGCGGTCATGTTCAGTTGAGTGCCAAAGCCGCGGTTATTCAGGGCACTGGGCCAGGTTTCATGGCGGTTGATGCGAGACTGCATGTAGCGCGAGTTCTGACGGAACTGCCAGTCATCGTTGAAGCTGTGGCTGAACTCGTAACCGGTACTCCAGGTTTCGCGTTCGAACGTATTCCAATCCGGGTCGCCGAGCATGGTGTGCTTGGAGAGCTTGCCAGTGGGGTTTGCAAGCAAGGTGCCAGCAGCCGGTAGGCCGAGTTCCAAATTAGTGTGGTCTCTCTGGTAATTGGCCAACAGGGTGAGGGTGTTGTAGTCGTCGAAATTCAGGGTCAGTGATGGCGCGATGTACAGGCGATCGTCTGGCACATGGTCGGTCTGCGTATCGGATTTGCGACCGAGCATCACAACCCGGCCGAGGATATTGCCGCTGTCATTGAGCGGCCCAGAGATATCCACACCCAACTGACGCCGATTATTGGAGCCATAACCCAGCTGCACTTCACCTTGTGGCGTAGCAGTAGGGTGTTTGCTTACCAGATTCACCAGACCGCCAGGCGCATTTTCACCGTAGAGCAGGGAAGAGGGGCCGCGGAAGATTTCGACCCGCTCCAGGCCATAGGGCTCACTGGTAGTGTCGTACCGATTACCTTGTACGCGCAGGCCATCTCGCAGCAGGCCGTAGCCGTAATCCGTGGCATTGAAACCGCGAATGAAGAACAGATCGCCCGCCAGCCCATCACCTGCGGCAAAGGGAGGCGCAAAGATACCGGGCACGTAACCCAACACTTCGGTCAGGGTTTGCGACTTCTGGTCCTTGATACGCTGGCCGGTGACGACCGATACCGAACGTGGTGTTTCCGACAGCGGCGTACTGGTCTTTGTACCGACCCTGCTGTTCTGCGCCTTGTAGCCCACATCCCCAGCAATCTCCTGATTGAAACCGCCCTGTTGATAAGTGCTGACTGTGGTGGGCGCGAGGGTGAGTTCGCCGGTGGAAGCGGCCTGCAGGACATAACTGCCAGGCGCCTGGACTACCGCCTGTAAACCGGAGTTTTGCAGCAGCAGCGCAAAACCCTGGTCCACGGAGTAGTCACCTTCCAAGCCTGCTGTGTTTAAACGTGTGGTTTGTTGAGGTGAAAAAGACAGGATCACATTCGCCTTGGCGGCAAATTGGCTCAAGGCGTTATCCAGGGGGCCGGCCGCAATAACGTAGTGTTGCACCGCGCTGGCGGCCAGGGCGCCCGTGGATAACAACACACCGACAGTGGTGGCCGTGCCGAGCAGCAGGCTGCATGTCATACCGTGGTAGGAAAGTCGCTGGCGGAGCTTGGTGGGAACGCGCATAGGTGAGTAAGCCCTGAAGGTGGCATCGTGATTACCTGTAGGGCCGTGTCAGGTAAAAAAAAGATAACCCCGCGTGCAGATATTTTTTCGATCAACCGATTCGCTTCACCGAAACCCAATAGCGAGTGAAGTATTTCACCTGAATCGGCAGGGTGGCCTGCAGATTGGCCAGCACTGCGTCGGTGGAATCCAGGCGAAAGGTCCCGGAAACACGCAGATGTGCCGAGGCCAGGTCGCATTGCAGGACACCTGGGCGATAGCGGGCGAGCTCTTCGATAACATCACCGAGGCGTGCATCCAATACGATCAGTTGGCCATCGACCCAGGCGGCCTGGGATGTGCGGTAAACGATGTTTGGCTGCACTTTTTGGCGATCGAAGTCTGCGCTTTCGCCGGCACTGAGCAGCCGGGCCTGGAGGGGCTGGTCACCAGGCGACACATTCACCCGATCCTCCAGAACGCTAACGCGGGTTGAGTCCTGCAACTGGCGTACGGTAAACCGAGTACCCAATGCCTGGACGCGGCCTTGGCGGGTTTCGACATAAAAGGGCGTCTGCACACCCAGCTTGCCGGTGTGAATAAGTACTTCACCTTCGCGCAAGCGGATCAAACGCTGGCGCTCATCAAATAGCACATCAATCGCCGTGCCGGTATTCAGGTCAATCCGCGTGCCGTCGGCCAATTCGATACGCCGGCGTTCACCTACGACCGTGCGGTAATCGGCCCACAGATTACCCAGGGGCGTGTGTTGCTGAACATTCCAACCCAGGTACCCGGTGCCGCCCAGCACCAACATCCACTTGAGTACCTGGCGACGTTGCTGTGGGGCCGACAATGCGCGGCGGGTGAAATCCGGAGGCAGGGCGCCGAGACTGCGCTGCAACTGTTCCATCTGATTCCATGCGGCCTGATGGGAGGGATCGCCGTTGAGCCATTGTTGCCAGGCTTGGCGCTCATCGGCGGTAGGCGTCTGGGATTGAAACTGTACGTACCAACTGGCAGCAGCCTCAAAGGTTTTGCGATCGGGCGCCGCCATTACAGGCTGGCCATGATCAGTGAGCATTCAGTCAATACACGGATCATGTGCTTCTTCACCGTGGTCAGTGAAACCTGAAGCTGATCGGCAATCTGTTGATAAGTCAGCCCCTCGACCTGGGACAGCATGAATATCCGCCGCGCTCGCTCGCCGAGTGCAGACAAGGCTTTATCCACAGCCACCAACGTCTCGATGATGATGGCTTTGTCTTCTTCACTGATGGTTATGGCTTCAGGCCGTTCGGCCAGGGTCTGTTTGTAGGCCTGTTCGATGGCGTTTCGACGGTAACGATCAATCACCAGGCCTCTGGCGATGGTCGCCAGGTAGTCACGTGGTTCAACGATCTGTGCCGCATGCCGCCCGCCCAGAATGCGCACGAACGTATCGTGCGCCACATCGGCCGCATCACAGGCGTTATGTAGCTTCCCTTTGAGCCACCCGCGCAGCCAGGAGTGGTGCTGCTCATAAATGTACTGGACCGCAGCCGTGTGTGAAGAAGAGGACATAGGGCATGACAAGGTAGGTTAATGATAATCGCTATTATTAACTGCCCCGCCGTTTTCTCACAACAGATCTCTTTTTGCTGTGCTCACCATCGAGTGAAAGGTTTCGGTTGGCGTTGTGGCGGACTGAAGACAGACAGATTTGCCGATTTCTGTGGATTAAGCTCTGTGAATAACCGTCCCTGTACCCAGTTGATAACAGGCCCTGAAACCTGAGTAAAAATGCCTCTGTGGATAACCACCTGTTTAATCCACAGGCTTAAAGGACTTATCCAAGGGCCTCGTTGGCACATGACCACAGACTTTTGAATCTCTGTACACGCCGTAAATAAAGGCCTGTGTAGATCTATCCACAAAAAGTGTGCTCAGTAGAAATAAACATAAAAACAAAGATTTAATAAATTTCTCTCTTTTAGTTTCTATTGTCTGTGATTCATCCACAGCTGGTTAAATTTTGTGCAAAGGGTTCTTTAGGAAGGGCTAAGTCCCTATACTTGCCGCCAAAGCTCTAAAACTCTTTCAACAATCAATTCCTGATTACCTACATAAGCAGGCACGAGGTGCGTGGTGGATTTCCCTTCCCGTTTTGAAGTGATCGTCATCGGCGGCGGTCATGCCGGTACCGAGGCAGCACTGGCGTCAGCACGAATGGGCGTAAAAACCCTGTTGTTGACGCATAACGTGGAAACCCTCGGCGCCATGAGTTGCAACCCCGCCATCGGTGGGATCGGTAAAAGCCATCTGGTCAAGGAAATCGACGCCCTTGGCGGCGTGATGGCCATGGCTACCGATAAAGGTGGCATCCAATTTCGCGTGCTCAACAGCCGCAAAGGCCCGGCCGTAAGGGCTACCCGGGCTCAGGCCGACCGCATCCTGTACAAGGCTGCAGTCCGCGAAACCCTGGAAAACCAACCGAACCTGTGGATATTTCAACAAGCAGCAGATGACCTGATCGTCGAACAGGACCAGGTGCGCGGAGTTGTCACCCAAATGGGTCTGCGTTTCTTCGCAGAATCCGTGGTGTTGACCACCGGTACATTCCTCGGCGGACTTATCCACATTGGTATGCAGAACTATTCCGGTGGCCGTGCCGGTGATCCGCCGTCCATTGCCCTGGCAAAGCGTCTGCGTGAACTGCCGCTGCGTGTCGGTCGGCTGAAAACCGGGACCCCGCCGCGTATTGACGGGCGTTCCGTAGATTTCTCGGTGATGACCGAGCAAGCAGGCGATACACCGATCCCGGTCATGTCGTTCATGGGCTCCAAGGAACAGCATCCGAAACAGGTGAGCTGCTGGATCACCCACACCAATGCGCGCACCCACGAAATCATTGCCGCGAACCTCGACCGTTCGCCGATGTACTCCGGGGTGATCGAAGGCATCGGCCCGCGTTATTGCCCGTCGATCGAAGACAAGATCCACCGCTTTGCCGACAAGGAAAGCCACCAGGTTTTTATCGAGCCCGAAGGCTTGACCACTCATGAGCTGTACCCGAACGGTATCTCCACTTCCCTGCCGTTTGACGTGCAAATCCAGATCGTGCAATCGATTCGCGGCATGGAAAACGCGCACATCGTGCGTCCGGGCTACGCCATCGAGTACGACTACTTCGACCCGCGTGACCTCAAGTACAGCCTGGAAACCAAAGTGATCGGCGGTTTGTTCTTTGCCGGGCAAATCAACGGCACCACCGGTTACGAAGAAGCAGGTGCCCAAGGTTTGCTGGCCGGAACCAATGCTGCACTGCGCGCGCAGGGCAAAGACAGCTGGTGCCCGCGTCGCGATGAGGCGTACATCGGTGTGTTGGTCGACGACCTGATTACCCTGGGTACCCAGGAACCGTACCGGATGTTCACATCCCGGGCGGAATACCGCTTGATCCTGCGCGAAGACAACGCCGACCTGCGTCTGACCGAGAAAGGTCGCGAACTGGGCCTGGTCGACGACGCACGGTGGGCTGCCTTCTGCAAAAAACGCGAAAGCATCGCGTTGGAAGAACAGCGGCTGAAAAGCACTTGGGTCCGCCCGGGCACCGAACAGGGCGATGCGATTGCCGAAAAATTCGGCACGCCGTTGACCCACGAATACAACTTGCTCAACCTGCTGTCGCGTCCGGAAATCGACTACGCTGGTCTGGTCGAAGTGACCGGGCAGGGTGCAGAAGACCCGCAGGTTGCCGAGCAGGTCGAAATCAAGACCAAATACGCCGGTTACATTGACCGCCAGCAGGATGAAATCGCCCGCCTGCGCGCCAGTGAAGACACCAAGCTGCCTGTGGATATCGACTACACCGGGATTTCCGGGTTGTCGAAAGAAATCCAGAGCAAGCTGGGGATAACTCGTCCGGAGACGCTGGGCCAGGCTTCCCGGATCCCCGGTGTCACCCCGGCAGCGATTTCGCTGCTGATGATTCATTTGAAAAAACGCGGCGCGGGCCGTCAGTTGGAGCAAAGCGCTTGAGTTCGTTGGTCACCTCGCAACACGCCGAAGAGTTATCCACAGGTGCGCGCCAGTTGGGCGTCGACCTGACCCCGGCCCAGCACGAATTGCTGTTGGGCTACCTGGCCCTGTTGATCAAATGGAACAAGGCTTACAACTTGACCGCGGTGCGTGATCCCAACGAAATGGTGTCCCGTCACTTGCTCGACAGCTTGAGCGTGATGCCATTCATCGAAAACGGTCGCTGGCTCGACGTCGGCAGTGGGGGCGGCATGCCAGGCATCCCACTGGCCATTCTGTTTCCCGAGTCGCAAGTGACCTGCCTGGACAGCAACGGCAAGAAGACCCGCTTCCTGACCCAGGTCAAACTCGAACTCAAGCTGGATAACCTGCAAGTTATCCACAGTCGCGTCGAAGCCTTCACGCCTGAACAGCCATTCAACGGAATCGTTTCCCGGGCGTTCAGCAGCATGGAGAACTTCAGCAACTGGACCCGCCATCTGGGCGACCGCGACACCCGCTGGCTGGCAATGAAGGGCGTCCATCCAAGCGATGAGCTGTTAGCATTGCCGGCAGACTTCCACCTCGATAGCGAACACGCCTTGGCCGTACCCGGTTGCCAAGGCCAACGCCATCTGCTGATACTGCGCCGCACGGCATGATTGGGAACACAAGCAAGAATGGCTAAGGTATTCGCGATAGCGAACCAGAAAGGTGGCGTGGGCAAAACCACCACCTGCATCAACCTCGCAGCATCCCTGGTCGCAACCAAGCGCCGGGTGCTGTTGATCGATCTCGATCCACAGGGCAACGCCACCATGGGGAGCGGTGTGGATAAACACGGCCTGGAAAACTCGGTCTACGACTTGCTGATTGGCGAGTGCGACCTGGCCCAGGCCATGCACTACTCCGAACATGGTGGTTATCAACTGCTGCCGGCCAATCGCGATTTGACTGCGGCGGAAGTGGTGCTGCTGGAAATGCAGATGAAAGAAAGCCGCCTGCGCAGCGCCCTGGCGCCAATCCGCGAGAATTACGACTACATCCTGATCGACTGCCCACCGTCGCTGTCGATGCTGACGCTGAACGCGCTGGTGGCCGCCGATGGGGTGATTATCCCCATGCAGTGCGAGTACTACGCGTTGGAAGGGTTGAGCGACCTTGTGGATAACATCAAGCGCATCGCCGAATTGCTCAACCCGAACCTGCAGATCGAAGGCTTGCTGCGGACCATGTTCGATCCGCGCCTGAGCCTGATGAACGATGTATCGGCGCAGCTCAAGGAACACTTCGGTGACCAGCTGTACGACACGGTGATCCCGCGCAACATCCGTTTGGCCGAAGCCCCGAGCTACGGCATGCCGGCTTTGGCCTATGACAAACAATCCCGTGGTGCCATTGCCTACCTGGCGCTGGCCGGCGAGATGGTTCGCCGTCAGCGCCGCAATTCACGCACCGCTGCAGCCCAGCCAACTTAAGGAATCCCCATGGCCGTCAAGAAACGAGGTCTCGGACGTGGACTGGATGCACTGTTGAGTGGTCCGACCGTCACATCGCTTGAAGAACAGGCGGTGCAGGCCGACGAGCGCGAGCTGCAACACCTGCCGCTGGACCTGATCCAGCGCGGCAAATACCAGCCACGCCGGGACATGGACCCCCAGGCGCTGGAAGAACTGGCCAATTCGATCAAGGCCCAAGGTGTGATGCAACCGATCGTGGTGCGTCCGATTGGCGGCGGCCGTTTTGAAATCATCGCTGGTGAACGCCGCTGGCGCGCGAGCCAGCAGGCCGGCAAGGAAACCATCCCGGCGATGGTGCGCGATGTACCGGATGAAACCGCCATCGCCATGGCGTTGATCGAGAATATCCAGCGCGAAGACCTCAACCCGATCGAAGAAGCCATTGCCCTGCAGCGCTTGCAGCAGGAATTCCAGTTGACCCAGCAACAAGTGGCCGAGGCGGTGGGTAAATCCCGTGTGACCGTGTCCAACTTGCTGCGTCTGATCGCGTTGCCGGAAGTCATCAAGACCATGTTGTCCCACGGCGACCTGGAAATGGGTCACGCCCGTGCATTGCTCGGTTTGCCGGAAAATCAACAGGTTGAAGGGGCGCGACACGTTGTCGCACGGGGGCTCACCGTTCGTCAGACCGAGGCCCTGGTTCGCCAATGGCTCAGCGGCAAACCTGCACCGGTCGAAACGGCCAAACCTGATCCGGATATCGCCCGCCTCGAGCAGCGCCTGGCCGAGCGCCTGGGCTCTGCGGTGCAAATTCGCCACGGGAAGAAAGGCAAAGGCCAATTGGTTATCGGATATAACTCCCTCGATGAGCTTCAGGGCGTCCTTGCCCACATCCGCTGAAACATTTGCTTATGTAGCGCGTGATCGGAAATCACTACCCGGCAGTTGAATAGGGGCAGAACCGCCCCTATACTCTGCGCGCATTTTGTCGGCACAAATTATGCCAAGTTATTGATTTCCGGCAGCCGACCATTGAGGAGCAAGAGTGATGGAAACCCGCACGCCAAACACGTTGCCGTTCCATCGCTTGGCCGTTTTCCCGGTTTTATTGGCTCAATGTGTCATCTTGCTGATCGCCGCATTGGCGCTTTGGTACTGGCATGGAGTCGTAGCCGGATATTCAGGACTCTGCGGAGGCCTGATAGCCTTGCTGCCCAATATGTATTTCGCTCACAGGGCCTTTCGGTTTTCCGGCGCCCGAGCAGCCCAGGCTATCGTCCGGTCATTTTATGCCGGCGAGGCAGGGAAACTGATTTTGACGGCAGTGCTGTTTGCACTGACCTTTGCAGGTGTGAAGCCATTGGCGCCGCTGGCTGTATTCGGCGTCTTCGTGTTGACCCAACTGGTCAGCTGGTTCGCTCCCCTGCTAATGAAAACAAGACTTTCGAAACCTTAGGGCGTTTGAGGCAACCATGGCAGAAACAACCGCTTCGGGCTATATCCAGCACCACTTGCAGAACCTGACCTTCGGTCAGCTTCCTAATGGCGGCTGGGGCTTTGCCCACTCCGCAGCAGAGGCCAAAGAAATGGGCTTCTGGGCTTTCCACCTGGATACTCTGGGCTGGTCGGTCGCATTGGGTCTGATCTTCGTCCTGATTTTCCGCATGGCGGCAAAGAAGGCGACTTCCGGTCAGCCAGGTGCTTTGCAGAACTTCGTTGAAGTACTGGTCGAATTCGTCGATGGCAGCGTGAAAGACAGCTTCCATGGTCGCAGCCCGGTGATCGCACCGCTGGCACTGACTATCTTCGTCTGGGTGTTCCTGATGAACGCCGTCGACCTGATCCCGGTCGACTGGATTCCTCAGTTGGCCATCCTGATCTCCGGCGATCACCACATTCCATTCCGTGCGGTTTCCACCACGGACCCTAACGCCACCCTGGGCATGGCCCTGTCGGTGTTCGCGTTGATCATTTTCTACAGCATCAAGGTCAAGGGCATCGGCGGTTTCATCGGCGAACTGACCCTGCACCCGTTCGGCAGCAAGAACATCTTCGTTCAAGCCCTGCTGATCCCGGTGAACTTCCTGCTGGAGTTCGTGACCCTGGTCGCCAAGCCTATCTCCCTGGCCCTGCGACTGTTCGGCAACATGTATGCCGGCGAGCTGGTGTTCATTCTGATCGCTGTGATGTTCGGCAGTGGTCTGCTCTGGCTTAGCGGCCTGGGCGTGGTTCTGCAGTGGGCGTGGGCTGTGTTCCACATCCTGATCATCACCCTGCAGGCCTTCATCTTCATGATGCTGACCATCGTCTACCTGTCGATGGCGCACGAAGAGAACCATTAAGACCAGTCTCGACTAGTCTGATGTCCTTCCCGGTGAAACGGGAAGGTAGGCCCTACCGGGCTATGAAACGATTTGTTTTACCGCTTTAAAATCTAAAAAACCTAAACCATACGACGTAAAAGTCGGGAGGAAAGATGGAAACTGTAGTTGGTCTAACCGCTATCGCTGTTGCACTGTTGATCGGCCTGGGCGCCCTGGGTACTGCCATTGGTTTCGGCCTGCTGGGCGGCAAATTCCTGGAAGGCGCAGCGCGTCAGCCAGAAATGGTCCCAATGCTGCAAGTTAAAATGTTCATCGTCGCCGGCCTGCTCGACGCCGTGACCATGATCGGCGTTGGTATCGCTCTGTTCTTCACCTTCGCGAACCCCTTCGTTGGTCAACTCGCTGGCTAATCACTCGAATTTTTCGAGTTGATTGGAGTGATGGACAACGAATGAGCGAGGTGTTGGCGTGAACATTAATGCAACCCTGATTGGCCAATCCGTTGCGTTCTTCATTTTTGTAGTGTTTTGCATGAAGTTCGTGTGGCCTCCGGTCATCGCGGCTTTGCACGAACGTCAGAAGAAGATCGCTGATGGCTTGGACGCTGCCAACCGTGCAGCTCGCGACCTGGAGTTGGCCCAAGAGAAAGCGGGTCATCAACTGCGCGATGCTAAGGCACAGGCAGCTGAAATCATTGAGCAAGCCAAGAAACGCGGTAACCAGATCGTCGAAGAGGCTGTTGAAAAAGCCCGCGTCGAAGCTGACCGTGTGAAGGCTTCGGCTCATGCCGAGATCGAACAGGAACTGAACGGCGTCAAAGACGCGCTGCGTGCCCAACTGGGTGCTCTGGCGGTCGGCGGTGCTGAGAAGATCCTCGGTGCCACAATCGATCAAAACGCGCACGCGGAGCTGGTTAACAAACTGGCTGCTGAAATTTAAGCGAGGGCGATCATGGCAGAACTGACCACGTTGGCCCGACCTTACGCTAAGGCAGCCTTCGAGCACGCCCAGGCCCACCAGCAGCTGGCCTCTTGGTCAGCCATGCTCGGCCTGGCTGCAGCAGTGTCGCAAGACGACACCATGCAGCGCGTGCTCAAGGCCCCGCGCCTGACGAGCGCAGACAAGGCCGCCACTTTTATTGAAG
The DNA here is from genome assembly GCF_019823005.1 of Pseudomonas sp. DR208. Taxonomy (NCBI): domain Bacteria; kingdom Pseudomonadati; phylum Pseudomonadota; class Gammaproteobacteria; order Pseudomonadales; family Pseudomonadaceae; genus Pseudomonas; species Pseudomonas sp. DR208. Next base: position 196,789 of record NZ_CP081944.1, on the reverse strand, counting down.
TGTGCGGCGACAAGTTTGATGTGAAAGTGCAGAACTTCATTCACGTCATTGCCGAAAACGACCGTCTCCCGCTGTTGCCGGAGATCGCCGCTCTGTTCGACCTGTACAAGGCCGAAGCAGAGAAGTCGGTAGACGTTGAAGTGACCAGTGCTTTTGCATTGAACCAAGAACAGCAAGACAAACTCGCCAAGGTTCTCAGTGCACGACTCAATCGGGAAGTGCGCCTGCAAGCTTCGGAGGACGCATCCCTGATTGGTGGTGTTGTTATCCGTGCCGGCGACCTGGTTATCGATGGCTCGATTCGCGGAAAAATCGCGAAACTTGCCGAAGCATTGAAATCTTGAGTTTGAAGGGGCAGCAGAGCAATGCAGCAACTCAATCCTTCCGAAATAAGTGAAATTATCAAGGGCCGCATCGACAAGCTCGATGTGACCTCCCAAGCCCGTAACGAAGGCACTGTCGTCAGCGTATCTGACGGCATCGTGCGGATTCACGGTCTGGCCGACGTCATGTACGGCGAGATGATCGAGTTTCCGGGCGGCGTCTACGGTATGGCCCTCAACCTGGAGCAAGACTCCGTAGGTGCCGTTGTATTGGGCGCTTACACCAGTCTGGCTGAAGGCATGAGCGCCAAGTGCACAGGCCGCATCCTGGAAGTTCCGGTTGGTAAGGAACTGCTGGGTCGCGTAGTCGACGCACTGGGTAACCCTGTTGACGGTAAAGGTCCACTGGGCAACACCGAGACCGACGCGGTCGAGAAAGTTGCTCCAGGCGTGATCTGGCGTAAGTCGGTAGACCAGCCTGTACAGACTGGCTACAAGGCTGTCGATGCCATGATCCCAGTCGGCCGTGGCCAGCGTGAGCTGATCATCGGTGACCGTCAGATCGGTAAGACCGCTCTGGCGATCGACGCGATCATCAACCAGAAGAACAGCGGCATTTTCTGCGTCTACGTAGCTATCGGTCAGAAACAATCGACCATTGCCAACGTGGTTCGCAAGCTGGAAGAAAACGGCGCCCTGGCCAACACGATCATCGTGGCTGCCAGTGCTTCGGAATCTCCTGCGCTGCAATTCCTGGCACCGTACTCCGGTTGCACCATGGGTGAATTCTTCCGCGACCGCGGTGAAGACGCGCTGATCGTTTATGACGATCTGTCCAAGCAAGCAGTGGCTTACCGCCAGATTTCCCTGCTGCTGCGCCGTCCACCAGGCCGTGAAGCCTACCCAGGCGACGTGTTCTATCTCCACTCCCGTCTGCTGGAGCGCGCATCCCGCGTTTCGGAAGAGTACGTAGAGAAGTTCACCAACGGCGCAGTGACCGGCAAAACCGGTTCCCTGACCGCACTGCCGATCATCGAAACCCAGGCTGGCGACGTTTCCGCGTTCGTTCCGACCAACGTGATTTCCATCACCGACGGTCAGATCTTCCTGGAATCGGCCATGTTCAACTCGGGCATCCGCCCTGCAGTGAACGCCGGTGTTTCGGTATCCCGTGTGGGTGGTGCCGCTCAGACCAAGATCATCAAGAAGCTGTCCGGTGGTATCCGTACCGCTCTGGCTCAGTACCGTGAACTGGCGGCATTCGCCCAGTTCGCTTCTGACCTGGACGAAGCGACCCGTAAGCAACTTGAGCATGGTCAGCGCGTTACCGAGCTGATGAAGCAGAAGCAATACGCCCCTATGTCGATCGCTGACATGGCGTTGTCGCTGTATGCCGCTGAGCGTGGGTTCCTGACCGACGTTGAAATCGCCAAGGTCGGCAGCTTTGAACAAGCGCTGATTGCTTACTTCAACCGCGATCACGCCGAATTGATGGCGAAGATCAACGTGAAGGGTGACTTCAATGACGATATCGACGCTGGCATGAAAGCCGGTATCGAGAAGTTCAAGGCCACCCAAACCTGGTAAGCCGCAGCGGGAGCCGCAAGGCTCCCGCTTGCTAACCTGATAGGTGTTACATGGCAGGCGCAAAAGAGATTCGCAGTAAGATTGCGAGCATCAAAAGCACGCAAAAAATTACCAGCGCCATGGAAAAAGTGGCGGTCAGCAAAATGCGCAAGGCACAAATGCGCATGGCTGCTAGCCGTCCTTATGCGGAGCGTATCCGCCAGGTAATTGGGCATCTGGCCAACGCCAACCCGGAATACCGCCACCCGTTCATGATCGACCGCGCAGTCAAGCGTGTGGGTTATGTGGTTGTGAGCAGTGACCGTGGTTTGTGCGGTGGTCTGAATACCAACCTGTTCAAGGCCCTGGTCAAGGACATGGCGGTAAACCGCGAAAACGGCGTCGAGATCGATCTGTGTGTCGTTGGTAGCAAGGGTGCGGCCTTTTTCCGCAACTTCGGCGGTAACGTCGTTGCAGCTATCAGCCACCTGGGTGAAGAGCCGTCGATCAATGATTTGATCGGCAGTGTGAAGGTGATGCTGGATGCGTACCTGGAAGGCCGGATTGACCGCCTGTCCGTGGTATCCAACAAGTTCATCAACACCATGACCCAGCAGCCAACCGTGGAGCAATTGATTCCACTGGTGGCGACTCCGGATCAGGAACTCAAGCACCACTGGGACTACCTCTACGAACCGGACGCCAAAGAGCTGCTTGACGGCTTGATGGTGCGCTACGTGGAGTCGCAGGTGTACCAGGCTGTGGTCGAGAACAACGCAGCTGAACAAGCGGCGCGGATGATCGCGATGAAAAACGCTACCGATAACGCCGGTGATCTGATCAGCGATTTGCAGCTGATCTACAACAAGGCGCGTCAGGCTGCGATCACCCAAGAGATCTCGGAAATCGTCGGCGGCGCTGCCGCGGTTTAACGGTTCAAATATTCAGAGGATCCAGCTATGAGTAGCGGACGTATCGTTCAAATCATCGGCGCCGTTATCGACGTGGAATTTCCACGCGACAGCGTACCGAGCATCTACAACGCGCTGAAAGTACAAGGCGCGGAAACTACTCTGGAAGTTCAGCAGCAGCTGGGCGACGGCGTAGTTCGTACCATTGCGATGGGTTCCACCGAAGGCTTGAAGCGCGGTCTGGACGTTGTCGACACTGGCGCTGCCATCTCCGTACCGGTCGGTAAAGCGACCCTGGGCCGGATCATGGACGTACTGGGCAACCCGATTGACGAAGCTGGCCCGATCGACACCGAAGAGCGCTGGGGCATTCACCGTCCAGCACCTTCGTTCGCCGAACAAGCTGGCGGCAACGACCTGCTGGAAACCGGCATCAAGGTTATCGACCTGGTTTGCCCGTTCGCCAAGGGCGGTAAAGTGGGTCTGTTCGGTGGTGCCGGTGTAGGCAAGACCGTAAACATGATGGAACTGATCCGTAACATCGCCATCGAGCACAGCGGTTATTCCGTGTTCGCCGGTGTGGGTGAGCGTACTCGTGAGGGTAACGACTTCTACCACGAGATGAAGGACTCCAACGTTCTGGACAAAGTGGCACTGGTTTACGGTCAGATGAACGAGCCGCCGGGAAACCGTCTGCGCGTAGCACTGACTGGCCTGACCATGGCCGAGAAGTTCCGTGACGAAGGTAACGACGTTCTGCTGTTCGTCGACAACATCTACCGTTACACCCTGGCCGGTACTGAAGTATCCGCACTGCTGGGCCGTATGCCTTCGGCAGTAGGTTACCAGCCGACCCTGGCTGAAGAGATGGGCGTTCTGCAAGAACGTATCACTTCGACCAAGGAAGGTTCGATCACTTCGATCCAAGCGGTATACGTACCTGCGGATGACTTGACCGACCCGTCGCCAGCGACCACCTTTGCCCACTTGGACGCCACCGTCGTACTGTCCCGTGACATCGCTTCCCTGGGTATCTACCCAGCGGTCGATCCACTCGACTCGACTTCGCGCCAGCTGGACCCGAACGTGATCGGCCAGGAGCATTACGACACCGCTCGCGGCGTTCAGTACGTGCTGCAGCGTTACAAAGAACTGAAGGACATCATTGCGATCCTGGGTATGGACGAGCTGTCGGAAACCGATAAGCAGTTGGTATCCCGCGCTCGTAAGATCCAGCGCTTCTTGTCGCAGCCGTTCTTCGTGGCTGAAGTCTTCACCGGTGCATCGGGTAAATACGTTTCCCTGAAAGACACCATTGCTGGCTTCAAAGGCATCCTCAACGGTGACTACGACCACCTGCCAGAACAAGCGTTCTACATGGTCGGCGGCATCGAAGAAGCGATCGAGAAAGCCAAGAAACTGTAATCCAGGCGCCCGGAAACGGGCGCTCATCAGGTTGAGGCAATCAGATGGCTATGACAGTCCATTGCGATATCGTCAGCGCGGAAGGGGAAATCTTCTCCGGTCTGGTAGAGATGGTGATTGCACACGGCGAACTCGGTGACCTTGGTATTGCCATGGGCCACGCGCCGTTGATCACCAGCTTGAAGCCAGGTCCGATCACTCTGACCAAGCAGGGCGGGGAAAAGGAGGTGTTTTACATCTCTGGTGGTTTCCTCGAGGTTCAGCCAAACATGGTCAAGGTACTTGCCGACACCGTGCAACGTGCTGGCGACCTGGATGAAGCCTCCGCTCAGGAAGCCGTCAAGGCTGCCGAGAAGGCCCTGAACGAAAAGGGTGCGGACTTCGACTACAGCGCTGCTGCTGTACGTCTGGCCGAGGCTGCAGCCCAGCTGCGCACGCTCCAGCAGTTGCGCAAGAAGTAAGCGGCCTAGCCGTCGTACATCATGCGCGATTGATTAAAAAGGGTAGCCTCGGCTACCCTTTTTCTTTTTCAGCAAAACACTTCTCTGGTCTGAAGCCGGACCGCCCAGGATTGGTAGCCACTCATGTCTCTTGAAATCGTTATTCTCGCCGCAGGCCAGGGCACCCGCATGCGTTCGGCCCTGCCCAAGGTGCTGCACCCGGTTGCCGGCAATTCCATGCTGGGCCATGTTATCCACAGCGCCCGGCAACTGGACCCCCAGCGCATTCACGTAGTGATCGGTCACGGTGCCGATGTGGTGCGTGAGCGTCTCGCCGCAGACGACTTGAATTTCGTTCTACAAGACAAGCAACTCGGTACCGGCCACGCCACCGCGCAGGCCGTGCCCTTCATCACGGCGGACACCGTGCTGATCCTGTATGGCGACGTGCCGCTGATCGAAGTCGAAACGCTGCAACGCCTGCTCAAGCATGTAGTCCCAGGCCAGATGGGCCTGTTGACCGTTGAACTGGAAGACCCCACTGGCTACGGACGCATTGTGCGCAACGCCGATGGCAAGGTTGCCGCTATCGTTGAACACAAGGATGCCAGCGAAGCCCAGCGCGCTATTACCGAAGGCAATACAGGGATCCTGGCAGTGCCTGCCAACAAGCTCGCCGACTGGATGAGCCGCCTGTCCAACAACAACGCCCAGGGCGAGTACTACCTCACTGACGTCATTGAAATGGCCGTGAGCGATGGCCTGCTGGTCGCCACCGAGCAGCCCCACGACCCGATGGAAGTGCAGGGCGCCAACGATCGCAAGCAACTGGCCGAGCTGGAGCGTCATTACCAACTGCGCGAAGGCCGCCGCCTGATGGCCCAGGGCGTGACCCTGCGCGACCCGGCACGCTTCGATGTACGCGGTGAGGTCACCGTCGGCCGCGACGTGCTGATCGATATCAACGTGATCCTCGAAGGCCGTGTGGTCATCGAAGATGACGTGGTGATCGGCCCGAACTGCGTGATCAAGGACAGCACCCTGCGCAAGGGCGTGGTGGTCAAGGCCAACACTCATATCGACGGTGCCGTGATGGGCGAGGGCAGTGACGCTGGCCCGTTTGCGCGGTTGCGTCCAGGTAGCGTGCTGGGCGCCAAGGCCCATGTGGGCAACTTTGTCGAATTGAAGAACGCCAAGTTGGACGCCGAAGCCAAAGTCGGCCACTTGACCTACTTGGGTGACGCCACCGTAGGCGCGCGAACCAACATCGGCGCGGGCACCATCACGTGTAACTATGACGGCGCCAATAAGCACCAGACCACCATTGGGGCGGACGTGTTTATCGGTTCCAATAATTCGTTGGTGGCCCCGGTTACCCTCGACGATGGCGCCAGCACAGCCGCCGGCTCAACCATCAACCAGGATGTGGATAAGTCTCAACTGGCGGTAGCCCGCGCCCGCCAACGCAACATCGACGGCTGGAAGCGCCCGGTAAAAATCAAAAAGACCTGAGTTATCCACAGCTCTTCAGCGACAAGTATTCAATGTGGGAGGGGGCTTGCCCCCGATTGCAGACTCTCAGCCAACATCCTTGTAGCTGATAGACATCAATCGGGGCAAGCCCCCTCCCACATTTGCTCTGTGTCGTATGAAAATTTGCTGCTTTCCGCTTGACGATGTTTCGCCAATAGGTTTTGATTGCCTTCGTTATCTTTCGAAACGAAACTTATCATCACCATGTCGAAACGAAATACACCCCAACGACGCCACAACATCCTGACCTTGCTCAATGAACAGGGCGAAGTCAGCGTGGACGAGTTGGCCAAGCGTTTCGAAACGTCGGAAGTTACGATTCGTAAAGATCTGGCTGCCCTGGAAAGCAACGGCCTGCTGCTGCGTCGCTACGGCGGCGCGATCACCATGCCCCAGGAACTGGTGGGCGACGCCACCCAACCTATCTCGGTGTACAAGCGCGCCATCGCCCGTGCGGCTGTGATGCGCCTGCGCGAACACGCCCGCATCATTATCGACAGCGGCAGCACCACCGCCGCGATGATCCCCGAGCTGGGCCACCAGCCCGGCCTGGTGGTGATGACCAACTCCCTGCACGTAGCCAGCGCCTTGAGCGAACTGGAACACGAGCCGGTGCTGCTGATGACCGGCGGCACCTGGGACCCGCATTCGGACTCGTTCCAAGGCCAGGTCGCCGAGCAAGTGCTGCGTTCCTACGACTTCGACCAGCTTTTCATTGGGGCTGATGGGATCGACCTGGAGCGCGGCACCACCACCTTCAACGAATTGCTGGGCTTGAGCCGCGTCATGGCCGAGGTCGCCCGTGAAGTGGTGGTGATGGTCGAGTCCGACAAGATTGGCCGCAAGATTCCCAACCTGGAACTGCCCTGGAGCAGCGTCCATACCCTTATTACCGATGATCGCCTGCCGCTCGAGGCCCGCGACCAGATCCAAGCCCGCGGCATTACGCTGATATGCGCGGCAATCATCTAGGAGAAACACCATGTGTGGCATCGTAGGCGCAGTCGCTGAACGCAACATCACTCCCATCCTGCTCGAAGGCCTCAAGCGCCTGGAATACCGTGGCTACGACAGCGCCGGTGTGGCCGTCTTCACCAACGCCGGCAAGCTGGAGCGCATGCGCCGCCCGGGTAAGGTCAGCGAGTTGGAACAGGCCCTGGCCGGCGAGCCACTGGTGGGGCGTCTGGGTATCGCCCACACCCGTTGGGCCACCCACGGTGCGCCGTGCGAGCGCAACGCCCACCCACACTTCTCCGGCGATCTGGCGGTGGTGCATAACGGCATCATCGAAAACCACGAAGTGCTGCGCGAACAACTCAAAGGCCTGGGCTACGTGTTCACTTCAGACACTGACACCGAAGTCATCGCCCACCTGCTCAACCACAAACTCAAGGACCTGGGCGACCTGACTGTCGCCCTCAAGGCCACGGTCAAGGAACTGGACGGCGCCTACGGCCTGGCCGTGGTCAGCGCCAGCCAGCCCGACCGTGTGGTCGCCGCACGCAGTGGCAGCCCATTGGTGATCGGCCTGGGCCTGGGGGAAAACTTCCTCGCCTCCGACCAGTTGGCCCTGCGCCAAGTCACCGACCGCTTCATGTACCTGGAAGAAGGCGATATTGCTGATATCCGCCGTGAAAGCGTGCAGATCTGGGACGTCAACGGTCAGTCCGTCGAGCGCGAAGCCGTGCAATACCGCGACGGTGCCGAAGCGGCCGACAAGGGCGAGTACCGCCACTTCATGCTCAAGGAAATCCACGAGCAACCCGCAGTGGTGCAACGCACCCTCGAAGGTCGCCTGAGCCAGCACCAGGTATTGGTCAATGCCTTCGGCCCACAAGCTGCCGAGCTGTTCGCCAAAGTGCGCAACGTGCAAATCGTCGCCTGCGGCACCAGCTACCACGCCGGCATGGTTGCCCGTTACTGGCTCGAAGAACTGGCCGGCATCCCGTGCCAAGTGGAAGTTGCCAGCGAGTTCCGCTACCGCAAAGTGGTGGTGCAGCCTGACACCCTGTTCGTGACCATCTCCCAGTCCGGTGAAACCGCCGACACCCTGGCCGCGCTGCGCAATGCCAAGGAGCTGGGCTTCCTCGCCAGCCTGGCCATCTGCAACGTCAGCATCAGCTCGCTGGTGCGTGAATCCGACCTGACCCTGCTGACCCAGGCCGGTCGTGAGATCGGCGTGGCGTCCACCAAAGCCTTCACCACCCAGCTGGTTGGCCTGCTGTTGCTGACCCTGTCCCTGGGCCAGGTTCGCGGCACCCTCGCCGAAGGCGTCGAATCCACGCTGGTCGAAGAACTGCGCCGCCTGCCAACCCGCCTGGGTGAAGCCCTGGCCATGGACAGCACCGTGGAAAAAGTCGCCGAGCTGTTCGCCGACAAGAACCACACTCTGTTCCTCGGCCGTGGCGCGCAATACCCGGTGGCGATGGAAGGCTCGCTCAAGCTCAAGGAAATCTCGTACATCCACGCCGAAGCCTACCCGGCCGGAGAACTCAAACACGGCCCATTGGCCCTGGTGGATGACGACATGCCGGTGGTTACCGTGGCGCCGAACAACGAACTGCTGGAGAAGCTCAAGTCCAACCTGCAGGAAGTCCGCGCCCGTGGCGGCCAACTGGTGGTGTTCGCCGACGAAAAAGCCGGCATGACCAACGGTGAAGGCACCCATGTCATCAACATGCCGCACATCCACGACACCCTGTCGCCGATTCTCTACACCATCCCGCTGCAATTGCTGTCGTACTACGTGGCCGTGCTTAAAGGCACCGATGTGGACCAGCCGCGTAACCTGGCGAAGTCGGTGACGGTGGAGTAACCCGCCACACCCTGGAGGCCCGACAGGGTCTCCAGCATCAACTCGGGGAGGTGAGGAATCAAACTACGTTAAGTGCGGCAGCCCGCCTAAGGTACAAACTCCACCTTCAACCCCCGGCTCGCACTGCGCCCCTGATCATCACTGACCCGCAACCGATACTCCCCCGACTTGCCCGGCCGCCAGTTCAGCGTGGTCTGCGGCGAACCCTGGCCGATCAAGGTTTGATCAGCAAACCAATACAGCGTCGCCGCATCGCTGGCCGCATTGGCATTCAGCGGGATGCTTTCCTGGGGTTGAGACAAGCGCAACTGGTAGCTCACCTGGGTCAGCGGCGAGCGGATCTGCGGCGCTTCACTCTGGTCACTCAGGCGGTTGGGCTGGCAGTTCTTCATCACACTGGGCGGCGTGCGCCGAGGCAGGCCGGCCGCGCGGTACAGGCGTTGCACGTCACTCGGCCAGAATTCGAAGACTTCTTCGCGGGTGTACTGCGGATCGAACGGCGGGCAGGCGGCCTTGCCGGTGCGGGTGTCGATCAGCACCGGGCGGTGCAGGTTGGACACGCGAATCGGCGAGACGCCGGGGATGTACCAGGTCTTGCGGGTTTGCGGGCACCAACGGTTGGGCAGTTCGCCGGACGCGGCGCAGACGTCGATGCGCACCAGCCCGGCGGGCGGTTTGTCAGGCTTGATGACGGTGTTGGGCAAGGCCAGGGGCAGGGCGTCGGCGATGCGGAAGAACAGTGGCGCAGCGGTCTTGGCACCGATAAACGCCGGGTTCGGGCGGCCATCGAAGTTACCCACCCACACCACCAGCACGTAAGGGCCGACCAGCCCCGCGCTCCAGGCATCGTGAAAGCCCCAGGACGTGCCGGTTTTCCAGGCAGTGCGCCAATGTCGACCGGGCAGGCCATCCGGGCGTGGGTTACGGCGCAGCATGTCGCGCACCATGAACGCGGCCTGGGGCGTGAGCAACGGCGCGCCGGTGGATTGCGGCTGTTCCTGCAAATAGCGCAACGGGCGCAGGTGCCCGTCACCGGCCAGCATCACATACAGCCGCGCCAGTTCTTCCGGGGTCATCTCGCCGCCACCGAGGGCCAGGGCCAGGCCGTAGTGGCTCTCGTCGCGCAGGCCTTTGATGCCGGCGCGTTGCAGCAATCCGTATAGAGACGGGGACTTCACTTGGCTGGCGAGCCACACCGCCGGGATGTTGCGACTGCGGATCAACGCATCTCGCGCTGTCAGCGGGCCGACAAAACTGCCGTCGAAGTTTTCCGGTTGGAAGTAGCCGAAGTTACTGGGCAAGTCTTTAAGGATGCTCATGGGGTGGATAACCCCCTGGTCCAGCGCCAGCCCATATAGAAAGGGTTTGAGCGTCGACCCCGGCGAGCGTCGCGACAGCACGCCATTCACCTGACCGTGCAGGTTTGTGGATAAGTAATCCGCCGAGCCCACCAGTGCCTTGACGCTCTGGTCGCGGCTGTCGATCAGGATCGCCGTGGCGTTTTCCACCCCTGTGCTGCGCCGCTCGGCGATAAACCCGGTGATCAGGCGTTCGAGCAATTGCTGCAACGGCAGGTTGAGGGTGCTGTTCAATTCATTGCCGGCTTGGGAAGCCAGCAGCTGTTCACTCAGGTGCGGGGCGAGGAACGGGATCTGCTGGCGGTTGCGCGCTTCCAAAGGCAAATCGAGCAGGCTGTCGTTGCGCGGGTCCTGTGGATAAGTCTGGCGCCAGTCCGCCATCAAGCGCAGTCGCGCATCTTGCAGTGAGGGCCCGAAGCGCGCCCGCCGCCCCGGCTGTTGCGGAATCACCGCCAGCGCCAGCGCTTCGGACAGCGACAGCTGCGCCGCCGACTTGCCGAAGTAGATACGGCTTGCGGCTTCAGCCCCTTCGATATTGCCGCCCATGGGCGCCAGGTTCAGGTAGGCCTCGAGGATATCGTGCTTGCTGTAGCGCGCCTCCAGCCACAGCGCCAGCGCCATCTGCTGCAACTTGCCCGGCACCTGGCGGGTGTTCAGGTCCCACAGGCGCCGGGCCAGTTGCATGCTCAAGGTCGAGCCGCCCTGGCGCTGGCCACCGCTGTAGGTGGCCATGGCCGCCCGCAGCAACGCCGGGGGATTGATCCCCGGATGCCAGTAGAAATTGCGGTCTTCCTTGAGCAGCAAGGTTTCGACCAGTGACGGCGATATCCGCTCCAGAGGTAGCCACAGGCGGTATTGACCGTCACCCGCCAGCGTCATGCGCAATAGCGAACCGTCGTCGGCCAACACCACCCGCGATGAGGTGACCGCGTGTTCCAGCGGGGCATGGGGCCAGAGCCGCAGGCCCACCAGCACTGCCGCCGCTATGAGCAGCGGCGGCGCCAGGCGCTTAAGGCTTGGTAATTTCAAGCTGGCCTACTTTGCCGCGCCCTTGCAGGGTGGTCTCGTACATGCCTTCGGCGTAGGCCGGTGGCGTGTTGAAGGTGCCGGCGTTGGTGGCGCGTACACGGTAGACGAACGTGCCGACATCACGCAGCGCGGTACCGTACAACACCACGCGATCATCACGCACATCCACGTAGTCCGGCTGCCAGTTGCTCAGCTCGGTTTCGCCGATGGGGGCTTGCCAGCTCTGCTCTTCCTGGCTGTCTGCTTCCACGTACTCGGATTCTTCACCCTCACTTTCCTCCGTGCTGGCGGCTTCCGGCTCCGGCGGCAGGTTATACACAGGCTCGACACCGCCGGGCAGCAGGTCGACCACGGCCACTTGTTGCACCTGATCACGGTCGGTAGCACGCAGGCGCAGGCGCACCAGGAACTCATCACCCACCGCAACCTTGCTCACGGGCTCGCCTTTGAGGTCGAGGTATTCGTGGATGATGTCCAGGCCATTGTTGATCGGCTTGAGCTTGGCGCCCTTGTCGAAACCGGCTTCGCTGAGCATGTAGAACGCGGTCGGGCCGTCGGATTTTTCCATCACCAGCTTTTGCGTGTTGCCCGGCACGGCGGCGCGCGGCGGCTGGCCGGCCATCTCCAGCAATTGCTGTTGCTTGTCACCCAGCCAGGCGGTGGCCTTGAGGGTCATGTCGCTTTGCGCACGCTGGCCGTAGTTGTCCAGGGCACGCAGCAACAGGGCCGCCGACAGCGAGTTATAGCGCTGTTCGTTGAGACGTTTGCCGAGTTTATCCAACAGCGCTGCAGGCACATCGTCCATCAGCTCCGGGAAGTGTCGTGCCAATAGATGCAGGTGTTCGGCGTCGTGCACCAGCGGGTCGTAATACAGGCCGTCGCTGTCCCACTTATCCACAAGGGCGCGCCATGGCACCTTGCGGAACAGGGTATCGGCCTGGCGATCCTGCTTGAGCAGCTTGTAGCTGGCTGCCAGGTAAGCGGCGCCCAGGTCGTTCTGCCAGGTGTCCTTGAAGTAGCTTTCGTAGCGCTCGCGGATATCGCTCAGTGCACCACTCACCAGAATCCCCTGACGGCTCAGCAGGTAACTGGCGTAGGCGCGGTTGCGCAATTCCGACAGGCCTTCGCTGGGACCATTGGCCAGATCTGTCAGGTACGCATTCGAGCGCACCAGCAGGTCTTCCGGCACTGGCAGCCCGCGCTCCTTGGCTTCGATCAGAAAGTCGGTGGCGTAGAGGCTGGCGTAGGGCGCCACATCCGGGTTGGCAGCCCACAAGCCAAAGCCACCGGCCTGGTTCTGACGCTGGCGCAGCATGCGTACTGCACTGCCGAACGCTTGCTCGGCTTCCGGGGCGTTGCCGCCCCAGATCAATGCCGGCATGGCCTTGGACACCAGTTGCTCGGTGCAGGCGTAGCCGTAGTCGTCCAGGTAATGCTTGAGGCCGTTGGCCCACACCAGCGGCGAGGCGGCCACGCCCAGTTGCACATCGCGCAGTTGGCTGAACAGTTCGCGGGTCGGTTTCAGCTCTTTGCTGGCGCTGTCGAAGCGACCCAGGCTCAGGGCGACGCGATGTTCACTCAGCGGGCGGATCGAGGTGGTTTCGGCGACCTGGATGCGCTTGCCATCCGGCAACACCGCGACAAAGCGCAAATCCGCCGAACCAAGGGTCTCGCCGACCTTGATCTTGAACTCGGCCGTGCCTTCCTTGCGCGGTTGCAGGGACAGTGTGCTGCCCTTATCGCCTTGCACCACCAGACCGTCGCTGGTCTGCACTTCAAACTTCACGTTCGCCGCCGCGTCGAGGTTGCTGAACACCCCGGCGCTGACGTTGAACACATCCCCCGGCGCCACAAAGGCCGGCACGTTCGGTGTGATCACGATCGGCCCGCGTACGTCGGTGCTGGCTTCGCTCACACCCACGCTGTCGCTGTCCACGGCCACCGCAAACAGGTGCAGCTTGCCGTTGAAGCTGTCCGGCACCTGGTAATGCAGCACGGTTTCGCCGGCCGGCAAGTCCACCAGCCCGGACCACCAGGCCACCGGCGGCTGGTGTTTACGCTTGAACGGGTTGAGGTGATTGGCCAGGGCGCCCTCCGTATCGCCACCGGGCGCCGCCCCACTGAGCAGGCGGCTGAATTCCGGCAGGATCAGGTCAAGGATCTGGCTGGTGCCGACTTCCAGCGCACGCTTCTGGAAGAAGAAGCCCAGCGGATCCGGTGTCTGATAGCGCGCTACTTGCAGGATGCCTTCATCGACGGCGTATACCACGGCGCGGCCCGGGCGATCAGCGTTGACCTTGATATCCAGCGTCTGCCCCGGCTCGATCCTCGCCGGACCCTCCACCTTCAAGGCCATGCGCCGCGCATCCAGGTTGATGCTGAACGGCACCACGCCGTAGGACAGCGGGCTCATGTACACCTCGGCCGAGCCCATGTCGCGCACAAACTGCACGTTCACGTAGGCATTGCCCTCAAGCCCTGCGGGAACACGGATATGTTGCACGCTGTTGGTGCTGTCGGCCTTGAACCACTGCTGGGTGTAGACCTTGTCCCGTTCGATAGTGATCAAGCCGGCGCCGGTGTACGGGGCACGGATGCTGATGGCGATTTCATCACCGGTGGCATAGCTGCGTTTATCCAGGCGCAGTTGCAGCTCGGCATTGCGTTCCAGGGAGCGCGAGGTGTTGCCACGCCCGGCCACGCTGTAGTCGATCTGGTTGAGCAGGTTGCCGTTGGCGTCCTTCAACTGCAGGGTGAAATCGCCCGGTGTCGACGTGTTAATCGTCTGCTTGGCGCCTTCTTTCGTCATCACCAACGGTGACGCCGGCTGGCTGATGTTCTTGATGCGTGACTCGTACTTGTAGGTGCCGTTGGACTGTTTCACCAGCACCGACACGTAACGGTGCTCGACCACTTCGCTGGTCAGGCCGTCCACCGCCAGTGGTGTCAGGTCCGGCGCGACGGCCAGCCATTGCACCTGGCGCGGTGCATCCTTGGCGACGTAAGACAGCGAATCCTGACTTTTCACACCCACCAGGTAGGGCGCGGACGACACCAGCAAGGCACTTTGCGCCGCCACGTTGCGACCGCCTTCGGCCTCGAACACTTGGGTCATCACCTGCAAGCGATAGGTGCTGTTGGCAAAGCGTTGCAGGTTGAGGTCGAGCACGGCCTGGCCGTTGTCGTCGACGGTGGTTTCGGCCAGATCTTCGGTCGTGGCGTCTTCCAGGGAATCGTTAAGGCGGAAACGGTAGTCCGGGTAGCGATCAAACGCCGCGAGCGTCGGGCTCAGGGACATCTTCGCGGTGACACGACGGCCCGCAGCCGGAGCGCCGAACAGGTGCATGGCGGTGACCTTGGCCACCACTTGGTCCGGTGCAATCCAGCCCTGCACCGGCGTGTCATGCAGGTTCAGGCTGACTTTCATGCGGTCCGGCTCGAAGTCGCGGACCTTGAAGTTCACGCTGCCCAGGTCGGTGCGCGTCTGCTTCTGGCCGATCAACTGCAAGGTCGCGGTGTACTCCCCGGCGGGGGCGACTTCGCTGCTGGGGAAATCAAAGGTTTCAAAGCCGCTGGCGGACAGTTTCAACGGCTGGCGAATCACCTCCAGCCCACGCGGGTCGGTGATTTGCAGCTCCACCGGCAGGCCTTGCAGCATGCCCTTCCAGTTGCCACTGCGCACGATCATGCCCAGGTGCGCGGTTTCACCGGGCCGGTACAGGCCGCGGTCAGTAAACAGGTAGGCGCTGAGACGATCAATCGCACCGTCTTCTTCCAGGCCGCCTACGTCGAAACGCGACAAATCCAACTGCTGGGACTGGCGGGCGATCGGCAGGAACGACTGGTCATTGCCGCGCGTGACCACATACATCAATGGCGTTTTCTCACGACGCAGTTCATCCAGCTTGGCGAAGTGCGCGTGGCCTTCGGCGTCGGTGCGGCCACTGCTCACCGGCAAACCGTTACGCCCGATGATGTCGACTTGCGCGTCGGACACTGGTGAACCATTGCCGATGGATTGCACGTACACGTCATGGCTGCCATCACTGGAACGCTTGGCGATGATGCCCAGGTCTGTCACCACGATGAAACGCAGGTCGCTGGTGCTGCTGCGCTCGTACTCGAATGTGCGCGTGGCCGGGTCGTCCTGGGGGCTGAGCTTGAGCACGAAAATGCCGCGCCGACCGCCGTTGGCGGTGAGGTAGTGGCTGAGGTCGACATTGTCGTAGACGGTTTTCGCCGGGTCATTGGAGGACAGCGGGATATCCAACGCCTGACGCTCGACCATGCGATCAAAATACTCATTGCCGAAATTCGGCCGGGCAAAGCTGCCGCTGCTCTGGTCCACCAGGTGTTGCAATTGGTTGGGCAGCAGGCGGGCGATTTCCACATGGGCGCCGGGCACGCCACGGGCCATGAAGCCCAGGCGTTTTTCGCCGTTGAGGCTGAGCAAGGCGCCGTCGGACAGGAACTGCAAGGTACGCGGATACGCCGGCATGCTGATCAGCGACGCCGTAGGATTTTTTGCCAGGTAGCCGCCGATGGCTTCCAGGTTGGCGGGCACTCGCACATACAGGGCGCGACCGGCCGGAGCCTTGAATTTGAAGGCGTGCAGGGTGTTCAGCGGCTCGACGCTGGGCACGTGGGTCAGGTTGACCTTGGTGCTGCGGGCGAGCAGGGCGTCATCGATGTCGTTGCTGCTATAGGGGCGCGTGTCGTCCTGGGCTTTTTCCGGCAGGAGCCAGGCCTGTACCTTGCCAGCGATGGTCTCATCGGCCACGGCGCTGGAACTGCTGAACATCAGCACGGGCTCCGGCTCACCACGTTGGTTGTCGACAAAGCTGACTTCGGCCCCGGTGAAGGTCAGGCGATAGCGACCGGGCACGGTGACTTCCGCCACCAGCGGCGCAGTGCTGGCGTTGCCGCCGTCGCGGGCCTTGATGCCTTCGTCGAGCCGGGCGCTGACTGGCGTGCTTTCCAGTGGCGTGGCCAGGGCGGCGGAGCGTACGTAGGCGTTGAGTTTCTTCTCGTCGAAGGTAATTTCCGGGCGGTTGGGCAACTGGGCGTCGCGGTAGGCCAGGCCTTTGCCGAGGGTCACGCTCACCCGCTTGCGTAGGGTGTCTTCATCCACCGGGTGGGAAAAATGGAAGGTCGCCACCAGCTGTTTCAGCGTCGGGTTGGACGGGTCCTGATACAGCTCGTTTTGCGCCAGGGTGGCGCGGAACGGTTGGGTGGAAAACTGCGTGCTGTATTGGTCCAGCAACACGCCGTCGGCCAGCAGGTTTTTCTTCGCCAGGTCGAGGGTGTAATGGGCGTCGATGGGCCAGTCTTTTTCCGGGACGAACAACAGGCTGCGGTCGTCCGCCCAGCGCCAGGTGCCTGCGACCGCAGGTTTTAGGGTGATACCCTCAGTGACCGGCTTGCCGATGGCCGCCAGCGGGGCCACGGATTCGCCGAAGCGCACCTGCAAGTTATCCACAACTGGCGTGGGCTGGGTGTAGTCGGTGAGGTTCGGTTTGTGCAGCGAATAGCTCGCGGTATGTGGTTGCGGCAGGTTGGAATACCAGTGCCAGCCATAGAAACCAGCGGCCGCCAGCAACGCCAGGCCTACTACGCCGGCACCGGTTTGACGTGGATAAGCGCGGGCTTGGCTGCCCAGGTTAGCCAGCCCACGGCCAACGGCACGCAGCCAGACCGGCGGATGCCACTGGCCAAAGACGGCCCCCACCACAGTCAATAACGCGCCGAGAATACGGCGGCTGATCGCTTTGAACGAATCGAACATGGTGAGCATCCCTGGCTAAGTGCGGCGTATCTTACACGCGTCTTTGATACAAAAGATGACGTCGATACACCGTCCCGCCAGGCGTGTTGCACAAAAGTGAGGCGCACCTCACAACTGATACGCCGCGCCGCCGAGGCGCGGTGTGTCATGGGGCTGCTGCGCAGCCCAACTCACCACCTGCCAGATCGTTATCTGGCTTTAGAGCGGACCTCAGGTCCACCAGTAGCGCACAAGATGAAAGAAGATCGGCGCCGCAAAGCACACCGAATCCAACCGATCCAGCATCCCGCCGTGCCCTTCGATCATATGCCCCCAGTCCTTCACGCCCCGGTCGCGCTTGATCGCCGACATCACGATGCCGCCGGCAAAGCCGAGCAGGTTGATCAGCAGCGCAATCAGGAACGACTGCCACGGGTTGAACGGCGTGGTCCACCACAGGGCTGCGCCGATCAGGGATGACAGGAGAATCCCGCCGATGAAGCCTTCGACGGTTTTGGAGGGCGACAGGTTGGGGGCGATCTTGTGCTTCCCGAACAACTTCCCACACACGTACTGCAGCACGTCCGACAGTTGCACCACGATCACCAGGTAGGCAATCAGCAACAGGTTGCGGCCTTCGTAGCCAGGGATGTCGAGGGTGAGCAGGGCGGGCACGAAGGATACGCAGAACACTGCGATCATCAGGCCCCATTGCACTTTCGAGGCACGTTCGAGGAAGTGCGTGCTGTCGCCACCCAGGGAGGCGAGGATCGGCAGCAGCAGGAACACGTACACCGGGATGAAAATCGAGAACAGCCCGTACCAGTCCGAATAGATCAGCAGGTATTGCAGCGGCAGCGCCAGGTAGAACGCGGCGACCAGCGCGGGATAGTCGCTGCGGCGGGTGGGGGTGAGCGTGAGGAATTCGCGCAGGGCGTAGAACGAGACGGCGTAGAACAGCAAGATCACCGCGCCGGTGCCGAGCCAGAAGGCGATGCCGATGACCACCACCATCACCCACCAGGCGTTGATGCGGGCGTTGAGGTTGTCGATCACCGCGTTGGGCGTACCACGGGTGCGCAGTTTGAGGATCAGGCCGATCAGCGAGGCCAGCACCAGAATCGCGCCGATACCGCCGAACAACATCAGGGTTTGGCTATCCATGTCAGACGTGCTCCGGAGCAAGGGCGAGCAGAGCATCGCGGGTACGGGCCAGGAAGGCGGCTTTGTCTTCGCCGTCTTCCAATTGCAGCGGGGCGCCGAAGCTGGTAGTGCACAACAAAGGCAGCGGCAGCACGCGGCCCTTGGGCATGACGCGGTTGAGGTTAGCGATCCACACGGGGATCAACTCGGCCTGTGGGTAACTTTTCGCCAGGTGATAAAGGCCGCTTTTGAACGGCAGCAGGCCGTCTTCGAGGTTGCGCGTGCCTTCCGGGAAGATGATCAGCGAGTCGCCGCCTTCCAGGGCGTCGAGCATCGGCTGTAGAGGGTTATCCACAGGGTCCTTGCGTTCGCGGTCGATCAACACGCCGTTGAACACCCGGTTGATGATGTAGCGGCGCAGGGCGCTTTTGTTCCAGTAATCACTGCCGGCCACCGGGCGCGTGAATTTGCGCAGGTTTTGCGGCAATGACGCCCAGAGCAACACAAAGTCGCCGTGGCTGCTGTGGTTGGCGAAGTAGATGCGTTGCACCGGCACCGGCGCGCACCCAAGCCACAGGCTGCGGGCGCCGGTGACGGTGCGGGCCATGGAGGTAATCAGCGTGGCGACCACGGGTTCGAACATGGGGATTCCTTATCCGGCGAAAGGCAGCCAGGGGCTGGCGAGGATCACGCCCAGGGTCAGCAGCGCTTGCGCGCCGAGCAGCCAGGCTTGTTTGCGCAACAGTTTGAGTGCGCCGCGACGGCGTTCAGCCCAGGGCCGGCCAATGCGCTTGGCCGATTGCAGGCCGAGCGTCACCAGGGCCTGGTCGAGGTCCGGCGTGCGCTCGATGTCGCGAGCCAGCAGGGCGAACAGGTCGGCGTCGAACGCCACGCGCAGCGCCCAGTACTTTTGCAGCAGCCCGAGGATAATCATCCACAGGCTGAGCAGCAGGCAGATGATCGAAATACTCGCCATCAACAACTGGGCCAGGCCGAACAGCACACCGGCCAGGGTCAGGCCTGTGGATAACTGATCCAGCGAACGGCCACGACGCAGCAGGCTGGCGACCACCTGCAGTTCCATATCAGCGGGCATGGGGCAAACCCTCCAACGCTTCTCGGTGTGCGGGGCGCAGGACCACATCGGTCCGTGCTGTACGAATGATAGACAGCGCTTGCTCTACCGTCGCAGCGCGCCGGGTGTGCAGCAACCAGGCGGCGACGGCGGTAGCGCTGCGCGAGTAGCCGAGGGCGCAGCACACCAGCATGGGGCCGCTGGCGCGCAGACGCTCGATGGCTTGGGCGGCTTGCAGGCATTCGGCAGGCGTGGGCGCGATCAGGTCGAGTACCGGGATGGATTGATAGGCCCGCCCCTGTGGATTAATCGGTAATTCGGCACACAGATCGACGATGGCCTTGAAGGGCACTTGCTCGCTTGTGGCAGGAATACGCCCGAGCCAGACGTTATCCACAATCAGGTCGGGCTGTGGATGCTTGCGTGTCCACAGGCGCGAGTTGATCCAGGCGGCAGCCAGATAGGGTGCATATAGCCAGCGTGCGGCGGGCGTCTGTTGGCCGTCAGTGCGTTTCTGGAAGCCCGAAGCCCCCAGCACCAAGTAATTGGCCTTGATCAAGGCGAGGGAAACCGCCGGCCACAGTAGCCACAGCCACCAACCGCCCAGTACAAACGCTGGAATCGCCAACAGTACCGCGCCAAGCCCATAGCGCACGCCCAACCGCCAGCGCTTGGGATCTCGCGTCAGCCGTGCACTCAACAACGGGCTCGGATGTTCCACCGGCCACAGCCACACACAAATCCACCCGGCGAGGGCGCCTGTGGGTAAGTCGATAAAGTGGTGTTGATAAGTGGTCAGCACCGAAATGCCGATCAACGCGAACCAGCCATGCACCAGCCAACGCCATACGCCTTGGGTGTGGCGCTGGTACATGACCCACAGGATCACCAGCAGTGCGATGTGCAGCGAGGGCGCCTGGTTGAACGGTTTGTCGAACCCGGCCAACACCGCAAACAGCCAGCCGAACACACCATCCAGTTCCGGCCGTTCGAAGGTAAAGCGCAACGGCCAAAGCAGGAAGCAGCTCACGGCAATCACCTGGGCACTCAGCAAGCGCAGTGCATGTTGCTTCAACTCATGCCGGGTGTTGGGCAACAACAACGAAAAACCATAAAGCAGGTCGATGGACCAGTAAGGCACGATCGTCCATGCCCAGAACGGCATATGGGTTTCCCAGCCGAACACCAGCGTGCCGACGTCGCTGCGCTGGCTGGTGACCCAGGTGGCAAAGCCGTAGGTGCTGAAGAACAGCGGCGCCAATAGCAGCAGCCACAGCACCGCGGGTTTCAATAAACCGGGTTCGCGCATGTTCAGATCTTCTGTGCCAGGGACACGGTGAAGATGCCCCACTCATCCACACGCTGGGTGATTTTGCGGAAACCGGCCGCCTCCACCAGTTGATCCATTTCCGCCTGGCTGCGCCGGCGCATCACCCAGGCCTGGCCCTGGCGGTGGCTGGTCAGGGCTCGGGCGATCAATTCCAACTGCGGGTGCCACGGTTGGCCGGTGTAGACCAGGTAACCGCCGGGCTCCACCGCTTCGGCCAGCCCGGCCAGCGAACCGCCGACCATGCTGTTATCGGCAAACAATTCATACAGCCCGGACACCACCGCCAGGGTCGGCTTGGGGTCGAGTGCCGCCAGGTCCAGGCGATCAAACGCATCACCTTTGACGAACTGCGCGATATCCCCCAAACCCTTCTCGCGAATCAACGCGCCACCGTCGCGCACGTTGATGTCGCTGTAGTCGCGCAGCAGGATCGATTCCGGCAGCGGCGACACGCCCTGCAAGGCTTCCAGGATGTAGCGACCGTGGCCGGCGGCGATATCCACGATGCGCACTTCACGATCTTCACCGCGCAACTTGGCCATGGCCAGGCGCAGCAGTTCCTCCACATTCAGCTTGCGCTGGCGAATACCACGCCAGCCGATGGAGTTGAGGTAATTGGTGTCGATCATCCGCCCCAGCCCGCCTTTGCCGGTAGGCGTGTTGCGGTATACGTAGTCCAGGGTGCTGCCGGAGTCGAAACCGGTATCGAAGCCCAGTTTCACCCCGTCCGACAGGTTCTTGCCCAGGCCCATGCTGGCGCGGGTCATGCGCCAGTACAGGTCGCGCAGGGAGTTGCGCGGCAGCGGTGCGGCTAGGGCTTCGGATTCGGCGCAGGTGGCGCCGAGTTTGTCGGCGTCCAGCAGCGAAGCGCGATCCAGCGGGTGTTCGAAGTTCTGCAGGATGAAGCGCCTGGCGCTGCTCACAGCGGTGGCGCGATCACGTTCGCCGAGGGTGTCGTGGAAGAAACCGGGGAGAATGTGCAGCTCTTTTTTCAGGCTGCCCAGGCGGTCGAAGAACTGTTGCTGGGGCTTGCGGTGCACCACAAAGTCGGAGCCGGAGACCAGCAACTGGGTCGGCACCTGGATCGCCTGGGCATCGGCTACGACCCGGTCGGCGGCTTCGTACAGGCCCAGCAGCACATTGACCGAAATGGCCTTGGTGATCAGTGGGTCGCTGTCGTAGGACGCCACGCGTTCCGGGTCATGGCTGAGGAACCTGGCCTTCACGTAGCTGTTGACGAAAAAGTTGCCGCGAAACTTGCGCATCAACGCCAGGCCTGGCCGGGCGAAGGGCACGTAGAGCTTGACCTTGAACGCCGGGGAGGCAAGCACCAGCGCGCGGATTTTCGGTGCGTAATCATGCACCCAGGTCGCGGCAATCACCGCGCCGACGCTTTGCGCGACGACGGCAAAATTTTCTTCCTCGATGGCGTAAGTGGCGCCGATGTGGTCGCAGAAGGTCTGCACATCACGGGCGCTGGTGGCGAAGCTGGGGCTGTCGCCGCGCTCGCCGGGGGATTGGCCGTGGCCGCGGGCGTCCCAGGCGAAGAAGTCGAATTGCGGCAGGTTCAGCTCATCCACCAGGTGGGCGATACGCCCGGAATGCTCGTGGCCGCGATGGAACAGCACGATGGCCTGGCGCTGACCGGTGGTTTCCGTGGCCGGCCAGTGCCGATAAAAAAGCTCGACGCCATCATGGGTACTGAAGGTGTGCTCTTGCTGTTCGCGCATCGCAAAAATCCTTATGCAATCGGTGAGGTTTCTTGTTGTTCTTTAAGGCCCTGGCGCACCCGGTTGACCAGGGTGTAGGCGAGCAGGGCGGCCACCAGCCACATCACCGCGTCGACCCAGCCGACGCCCAGCCAGCCCAGCGCCACGCCGGTGGCCAGTACGCCGAGCACAAAGGCACGATCACTCTTGCCCATCGGTCCGTCATAGCGGCGCGAAGCACCGACCATCGGACCGAGCACACCGGCGTACTCGCTGAACACCGCCAGCAGCGCCACCAGCAGCACCGGCACCAGGCTCACACCTGGGATCAGCGCGAATGGCAGGATCAGCGCGCTGTCGGCGATTACATCGCACAGCTCATTCAGGTAGGCGCCCAGGCGCGATTGCTGGCCGAATTCCCGGGCGAGCATGCCGTCGATGGCGTTGAGCGCCATGCGCAGGATCATCCACAGCGGGATCAGCGCGAACAGCCACAGGTGGGTGGCGAAGCTGGCGATCAGCAGGCCGACCAGCAGCGAAATCACGCCGGCCAAAACGGTGATCTGATTGGCGGTGGTGCCGTTGTCGTAGAGGCGCTGCACCAGTGGACGCAGCAGGTTTTGAAAACGCGGCTTGAGCTGATAGATCGAAATCATGGGGGGTGACGCTTCCTTGTCCGTGAGCCCGCGAAAAACTGTTCTGGAGTGTGACGATAATTCGTTGCCGGCACTAGTGATGGCTCGCGTTTATGGGGGGTTAATCACGATCTTGACGGTGCGGTAGATCAAATGTGGGAGGGGGCTTGCCCCCGATGGCGGTGGGCCAGTTGATACCGGTGTTGGATGACACACCGCTGTCGGGGACAAGCCCCCTCCCACACGGGAACGGTGTACCGCTTAAAGCAATGTTTTTCGAACAAAAATTTCACGCTCCGTGTTATATCGTAACGAATTATGTACACGTGAGCGTTGAGTGGATGCAAGTGGATCTGGAAGCTGACGGCGCTTCGGTGGAAGGCCTTCCGCGTTTTCAACAAGGGTCGTTTCATGCCCGTCGATTGCGCCAGGCTGGTATCAGCCTGACGGTGCTGGCCGTTGCCGGTTGGGTGCTGGCGCTGTTTGTCGCGCTGTTTGCGCCGCTGTCGATCTGGCCGGTGGTGTTGATCAACTGTGCGTCGGCGTTGCTGCTGCTGGTGGCCGGGTTGCAATCGGCGTGGTGGGTGGCGGACTGGCGCGCCCAGGCGATGGAGCAACCCGCGGCTGAAGTGCCGCTTGAAGACCCCGGCCGCTATGCACGGCTGATGCAGCGTTTTGGCACGCAGATCGGCACACCCGTGTTGTGGCTTGGCGGCTGGGCGTTGCTGGCGTTGATCAGCATTGTCGAGTTCTGGAACCTGGGGTTGCCCGCTGCACCGGTCGGCCAGTCGGCCAGCATCGGCTCCGCGCTGGCGTTGGCCCTGGCGTTTGGCTTGCTGGTGTTCGAACGTCGCCTGGCCCAGGAAACCGTCGCGCAATGGCCGGAAGCCGGGCAGCTCGCGCAGTTGAGTCGGGTGGTGATTGTGTGCCTGGTAGTCAGCGCGATTTGCCTGCTGTTCGCTGGTGCCGAGTCCATCTGGCCATTGCGCCTGGCGGTGTTGATCGGCCTGCTGCCGGCACTGGTCTCGCTGGAGTTTGTACTGAGGGCCGTGTTGTCGCTGTTCAGCCCACGCCAGCCCCGCCTTGAGCCCCGCCTGATGGCGCACAGTTTCATCGCCGGGCTGCTGCGCTGGCCGCCTCAACCCTTGCTCGCCTTGCAGCACGAATTGCACAACCGCTTCGGCATCGACCTGCGCCAGATCTGGGCGTTCACCTACATGCGCCGGGCGTTTCTACCAGTGCTGCTGGTGGTGCTGGCGGTAGGTTGGGCACTGACCGGCGTGCATGAAGTGCCGCTGCAAGGCCGTGGGATTTATGAACGCTTCGGTAAACCCATCCAGGTATTCGGCCCCGGTTTGCATGCCGGCCTGCCCTGGCCGTTGGGCCGCGTGATCAGCGTCGAAAACGGCGTGGTGCACGAGCTGGCCACCAGTGTCAGCGACGCCGCCGCGCCGGAGTTGACGCCCGCCGAAGGCCCGGCGCCGCTGATCGCCAACCGCTTGTGGGACGCCAGCCATGTGAACGACAAGTCCCAGGTGATCGCCAGCAGCAGCGGCGACAAGCAGGGCTTCCAGATCGTCAACATGGACGTGCGTTTCGTCTACCGCATCGGCCTCAGCGACCAGGCCGCGCTCGCCGCCACCTATAACAGCGCGGACGTGCCGACCCTGATCCGCAGCACCGCCAGCCGCATCCTCGTACATGACTTCGCATCGCGCACTCTCGACGAATTGCTCGGCGAACAACGCACCAGCCTGGCCGACGAAATCGGCCGCGCCGTGCAGGCCGACCTGCAAAAGCTCGACAGTGGCGTGGAAATCCTCGCCACGGTGGTCGAGGCGATCCACCCGCCGGCCGGTGCCGCCAACGCCTACCACGGCGTGCAAGCCGCGCAGATCGGCGCCCAGGCGCTGATCTCCCGCGAGCGCGGCGCGGCCAGCGAGCAAACCAACCAGGCCTTGTTGCAAGCCAGCACCGCCCGCGACCAGGCCACGGCCAGCGCCCGCGAAGTGAACGCTGGCGCCCAGGCGGCCGACCTGCGTTTTGCCGCTGAACAAAAGGCCTATGCCACCGCCGGGCAGGCGTTCGTGCTGGAACAGTACCTCGGCCTACTCAGCCAGGGCCTGGCCCACGCCAAGCTGCTTATCCTGGATCACCGCCTGGGCGCCGATGGCGCGCCGACGATCGATCTGCGTTCTTTTACCTTGCCGGCCGATCCTTCGCTGCCGCGTAAAGCCGTTCAATAAGGAGTCGGTCCGTTGAGCGCTCATTCCCACGATCACGGTCATCATCATGGCCATCACCACCATCATCACGGTGACGAGCACGCTGCCGGCCCATTCCCCTGGCGGCGCATGGCCTGGGCGGCGTTGCTGGTGCTGTTTGCAGTTGCAGCCGCCAGCCTGGTGCAGGTGCGGTCCGGCGAGGCCACGGTGATTACCCGGTTCGGCAACCCGGCGCGGGTGCTGCTGGAGCCCGGCCTGGGCTGGCGTTGGCCGGCTCCGTTCGAAGCGGCGATCCCGGTGGATTTGCGCCTGCGCACCACCTCCAGCGGTCTGCAGGATGTGGGCACCCGCGATGGCCTGCGCATCATCGTGCAGGCCTACGTGGCGTGGCAGGTACAGGGCGATGCGGACAATGTGCAGCGCTTCATGCGTGCGGTGCAGAACCAGCCTGATGAAGCGGCGCGGCAGATCCGCACCTTCGTCGGCTCGGCGCTGGAAACCACGGCGGCCAGCTTCGACCTGTCGAGCCTGATCAACACCGACGCCAGCCAGGTGCGCATCGCTGATTTCGAAGCACAACTGCGTCAGCAGATTGATCAACAATTGCTCAATACTTACGGGGTGCGTGTGGTACAGGTCGGTATCGAACGGCTGACGCTGCCGTCGGTCACCCTGACGGCCACCGTCGACCGCATGCGTGCCGAGCGTGAAACCATCGCCACCGAACGCACCGCCGTGGGCAAGCGCGAGGCGGCGCAGATCCGCTCTGCCGCCGAGCGTGATGCGCGCATCATGCAGGCCGATGCCACGGTGAAAGCCGCCGATATCGAAGCGCAATCCCGGGTCGAAGCCGCGCAGATCTACGGCCGTGCCTACGCCGGCAATCCACAGCTGTATAACCTGCTGCGCTCGCTGGATACCCTGGGCACCGTGGTCACGCCGGGCACCAAGATCATCCTGCGC
This sequence comes from Pseudomonas sp. DR208, assembly GCF_019823005.1. Taxonomy (NCBI): domain Bacteria; kingdom Pseudomonadati; phylum Pseudomonadota; class Gammaproteobacteria; order Pseudomonadales; family Pseudomonadaceae; genus Pseudomonas; species Pseudomonas sp. DR208. The sequence goes on along the minus strand of NZ_CP081944.1, from coordinate 170,545 downwards.
ACCGACGCTGCGCCGTTCCGTGCCTTGGTAGACGGGCCGAAGGACATCCAGCCATGACCGAGCGTGAGAGCCCGGACAGCCCATGGATCCAGGCCGGGCGCCTGACGTTCCTGGCGCTGTACGCAGTGACGGTGCTGGCGGCACTGGCCTGGGCGTTTTCCAATGTGCGCCAGATCGACCCGCAGAACCGCGCCGTGGTGCTGCACTTCGGCGCCCTCGATCGCATCCAGAATGCCGGGCTGTTGCTGGCGTGGCCGCAGCCGTTCGAGCAGGTGGTGCTGTTGCCGGCGGCTGACCGGGTGATCGAGCGTCGGGTGGAGAACCTGTTGCGCTCCGATGCGGCGACCCAGGCCGACCGCGTAGCCAGTTTCGCCACGCCGCTGAGTGATGCACTGGCCGGCTCCGGGTACCTGCTGACCGGCGATGCCGGCGTGGTGCAACTGGATGTGCGGGTGTTCTACAAAGTCACCGAGCCTTACGCCTTTGTGTTGCAGGGTGAGCATGTGCTGCCGGCCCTGGATCGACTGGTGACTCGCAGCGCCGTGGCCCTGGCCGCCGCACGTGACCTGGACACGATCCTGGTGGCTCGCCCCGAACTGATCGGCACCGACAACGGCGCCGCCGAACGTCGCGAACGGCTGCGCGGCGACCTGGTGCAAGGCATCAACAAGCGCCTCGTGGAGCTAGCGTCCACAGGCTTGGGGTTGGGCATCGAAGTGACTCGCGTCGACGTGCAGTCGAGCCTGCCGGGCCCGGCGGTGAATGCCTTCAATGCGGTACTCACCGCCAGCCAGCAGGCCGACAAGGCGGTGGCCAATGCGCGCACCGACGCCGAGAAACTCACCCAGACCGCGACCCAGCAGGCCGACCGCCTGGTGCAAGTCGCCCATGCCCAGGCCAGTGAACGCCTGGCCAATGCCCAGGCGCAAACCGCCACCGTCGCCAGCCTGGCCCAGGTGAAAGACCCGGGCTTGCTGCTGCGCCTGTACCGCGAGCGCCTGCCGAAGATTCTCGGCCAGGCTGGTTCCGTGACCACGGTCGATCCGAAAGACGACGCCCGCTTGATCATCCAGGGAACCGAACAATGAGCGCACCCATGCTGACCTCTGCAGAACAGCGCAGCGCTGCCCGGCAATTGACCCTGGCCATGCTGGCCCTGGGGTTGCTGGTGCTGGGCCTGGTGTGGAGCTGGCTGGCGCCGGACCAGAGCGGTGTGAGCCAGTTGCTGCTGGGTGTCGCATCGCTGTTGGTGGCAGTGCCGGTGATGCGTTCGGCGTGGTACAGCCTGCGATTCCCCAGCCTGCATGGCATCACCGACCAACTGATCGCCCTGGCCATGCTCGGCGCCTGGGCCACGGGTGACCTGCTGACCGCCGCGTTGCTGCCGATCATCATGATTTTTGGTCATGTGCTGGAAGAGCGCAGCGTGATCGGCTCCCAGGAGGCGATCCATGCCCTGGGCAAGCTGACCCGCAGCCATGCGCGTTTGGTGCAGGCCGATGGCAGCATCCGGGAAGTAGACAATGGCACGCTGAATACCGGTGACATCGTCGAGGTGCGTGCTGGCGACCGAGTGCCGGCGGATGGCGTGGTGCTGTCAGGCCAGGCGAGCCTGGACACGGCGCCGATTACCGGTGAGTCGGTGCCGTTGGAAGCCAGCGTGGGTTTGCAGGTGTTTGGCGGGGCGATCAACCTCGATGGGTTGCTGCGCCTGCAGGTGACCCGCACCGGTAACGAGTCCACCCTAGGCAAAGTCATCGCACTGATGCAGAACGCCGAGCGTTCCAAGCCGCCGATCACGCGGTTGCTGGAGCGGTACGCCGGCAGCTATATGGTGTTGGTGCTGCTGCTGGCGGCGGTGACCTGGTTTGTGACCAATGATGCCCAGGCGATGCTTGCCGTGCTGGTGGCGGCGTGTCCGTGTGCGTTGGTGCTGTCGGCGCCGGCCACGGCGATTGCCGGGATCGCCGTGGCGGCACGGCATGGGATTCTGATTCGCAGCTCGGCGTTCCTCGAAGAACTGGCGGACCTGACCTCCCTGGTGGTCGACAAGACCGGCACCCTGACCTATGGCACTCTGCGTCTGCACGCCATCGACACCACGGCGCCGGACCGGCAGGTGTTGTTGAACCTGGCGGCGAGCCTGGGTTCGGCCAGCAGCCACCCGGTCAGCCGGGCGTTGGCGGGGTTGGCGACGCAGGAACAGATGCTGGCGTTGACGGACATCCGCGAACGCCAGGGCCTCGGCGTGGTGGCGCAGACCGATCAGGGCGAAGCGGCTCTGGGCCGCCCGGAATTGTTCGAGCAGTTGGGCATCGCGACCACGCCGGTGCCGAACCACGATGGGCCCATCGCCGGGCTGGCGTTGGACGGTCAGTTTCTGGCCTGGCTGTTGCTGGCCGATAGCGTCAAGCCGGAGGCCCGCCAGGCCCTGCAAGAGCTGCGCGACCTTGGCCTCTGTCGTCAACTGTTGCTCACCGGCGACCGCCAGAGCGTCGCCGACAGCCTCGCGCTGGATGTGGGCATCAGTGACGTCGAAGCCCAGGCCCTGCCGGAAGACAAGCTCAACCGCGTGCTGGGTGAAATCGGCAGCGGTTTCCGGCCGATGGTAGTGGGGGATGGCATCAATGATTCGCTGGCGCTCAAGGCCGGTGTGGTCGGCGTGGCCATGGGCGCGGGCGGGGCGGATATCGCCCTGGCATCGGCGGATGTGGTGTTGATCGGCAGCGACCTGCGGCGCCTGGGGACGTGCGTGCGCTTGAGCCGCCAGTGCCGGCAGACGTTGCAGGTCAACGTGATTATCGGTCTGGGCTGGACCTTGGCGATCGTTATATTCGCCGCGTTTGGCTGGTTGGGCGCTGCCGGGGCGATGATTGCTGCGGTGTTGCATAACCTCAGCACCTTGCTGGTCCTGGGTAATGCCGGGCGCTTGCTGCGCTTCCAGGAGCCCCTTTTGAAGCTTGAAGAATAATTTCAGAAATTTTTGCGCACCCCTGTAACGCGGATGAGGGGCCTCACTCTAGTGGTGTGTCGAGACTGAACAATCCGTTCAGCCCGACACCCCTACTGATCGTTGAGGAATACAAAAAATGAACATCAAAAATGCCGTTTCCGGTGCTGCCCTGGCTATCGCTGCCGCCACCATGTTCGCCGGTGTCGCTACCCAGGCACAGGCCGCCGACGCTACTGTTCATTGCTACGGCGTCACGTCCTGCAAAGGCATGAACGATTGCAAGACCGCTGAAAACGCCTGTAAAGGCCAGGCTGTCTGCAAAGGTCACGGTTTCAAGGCCATGACCAAGGCCGCCTGCGACGCTGCCGGCGGTAAGGTCGGCGAGTAATCGCAAGCCGAGTGCAACCGCAGCGAGCCTTCAAGCCGCTGCGGACACTTTTCCAGGAGTCCGCAATGGCCATGTCTCTTCCCTTCCTGGGTTACGGCCTGGGTTTACGCAACGAATACTACGAACAGATCCTTGAACAATCGCCGGCTGTGGATTGGTTCGAAGTGATCTCCGAGAATTACCTGGTCCAGGGCGGTAAAGCCTTGTACTACCTGGACGCGATAGCCGAGCGTTATCCGCTGGTGATGCATGGGGTGTCCCTGTCCATCGGCGGGCCCCATGCCCTCGACACCGACTATCTTAAGCAGATCAGACAGCTCGCCGAGCGTATCCAGTCGGCGTGGGTGTCCGATCATCTGTGCTGGAGCCGCGGCAGCGCCCACCAGTTGCACGACCTGCTGCCGTTGCCTTACACCGAAGAAAGCCTCTACCACGTGGCCGCCCGCGTGCGCCAAGTGCAGGACGTGTTGGAGCGCCCGCTGGTGCTGGAAAACGTCTCCAGTTACGTGCGTTCCAAGGCCGATGAGTTCACCGAGTGGGAATTCCTCAACGCCCTGGCCCACCTGTCGGGGTGCCAGTTGTTGCTGGACGTCAACAATGTGTACGTCAGCTCGCGCAATCATGGCTTCGATGCCTGGACGTTTATCCGCAACCTGCCGCCGCAGAGCATCCGCCAGCTGCACCTGGCCGGGCACATGGACTACGGCGACTACGTGGTCGATACCCATGACCATCCGGTGTGTGACCCGGTGTGGGACCTCTATCAACAGACGCTGGAGCACCTGGGGCCGGTGTCGACCCTACTGGAGCGGGACGACCATTTCCCACCCTTCGAAGAGTTGCTTACCGAGCTCAGCAAGGCCCGTGAACTGGGCGCCATGGCGTTGGCCAGGAGATCGTTATGCGCCTGACCGATTGGCAGTTGGCCTTCGAACAGCACCTGTTATCCGAAACACCTGTAGCCAACAGTGGCTTCGCTGCGACCCTGCTGGGCGGGCCGACGCTGGATGTGGACACGGGCCTGGCGATTTATCACAACGCCTATATCTCGCGGTTGCAGGACGTCTTGCGGCATGACTTCAGCGCCATTCTCTATTGGCTGGGGGATGACGAGTTTGCCGCGCTGACCGAAGCCTATGTGCGCCGCTACCCCTCGGCCCATTACAGCCTGCGCTGGCTGGGCGAGCGTTTCCCGACGTTTATCCTTGAGCATCTGGTAGCGGAGCAAGGTGTGCCGCTGGCGGAGCTGGCGCGGTTGGAGTGGGCGTTTACCCTGGCATTCGATGCGCCGCAGGGCGAACCGCTGACCCTTCACGACATGGCAAGCCTGGCGCCTGAAGACTGGCCGGGCCTGCAGGTGACGCTGGCGCCCTCCGTGCAACAGGTCTTCTGCCGCTTCAATACCGTGGCGATCTGGCGAGCCAGCAAGGATGAGTCAGACTTCCCCCATAGCCAGGCCCTGGATCCGGTGCAGATCTGTCTGGTATGGCGGCACCAGAATGTGTGCCACTACCGCAGCCTGGAACCTGCAGAAATCTGCGCCCTGGCAGGCATGGTGACCACCGGCTGGCGTTTTTCAGAACTGTGCGCGGAACTGGCAGTCACTTATGCAGAGGGTGCTCCACTGCAAGCCGTGACGTGGCTGAAACAGTGGGTCCAGGATGGTTTGCTCGAGCGCCGAGCCCCATAGAGGACCGCTATCAAATCGATAGCCTCCTACTTTGTCTTCGGATGGTCTACCCTCACAGCAGACGTCTGAAACAAGGGGGGACTACTCATGCTCGCGCAACTTCCACCGGCCTTACAGAATCTTCAGCTACCGCTGCGTCTTCGACTCTGGGATGGCCATGAATTCAACTTGGGCCCCGAGCCCAGTGTGACCATCGTGGTGAAGGACCCCACGGTCGTTAACAAACTGACCCATCCCACGCTCGATTCACTGGGCGAAGCCTTCGTCGAGGGTAAATTGGAGCTGGAAGGCTCCATCTCCGAGGTCATCCGGGTTTGTGACGAATTGAGTCACGCCCTGATCGAAGACGACGAGGGGAGTCGTCCGGTGCGCTCGATCCACGACAAGGCCACTGACGCAGCGGCTATTTCCTACCATTACGACCTGTCCAACGAGTTCTACCAGCTGTGGCTGGACCAGGACATGGCGTACTCCTGCGGTTATTTCGAAACCGGCAGCGAATCCATCGACCAGGCGCAACAAGACAAATTCCGCCATCTGTGCCGCAAGCTGCGGCTGCAGCCGGGCGAGTATTTGCTCGACGTAGGTTGTGGTTGGGGTGGGTTGGCGCGGTTTGCTGCGCGGGAGTTCGGGGTCAAGGTGTTTGGTATCACCCTGAGCAAGGAGCAGTTGGCTCTGGCCCGGGAACGGGTGAAGGCCGAGGGCCTCGAAGACCAGGTGGACCTGCAATTGCTCGACTACCGCGACCTGCCGCAAGACGGCCGTTTTGACAAAGTGGTGAGCGTGGGCATGTTCGAACACGTCGGCCACGCCAACCTGGCGCAGTACTGCAAGACCCTGTTCGGCGCCGTGCGCGAAGGCGGCCTGGTGATGAACCACGGCATTACCGCCAAGCACACCGATGGCCGCCCGGTCGGTCGTGGCGCCGGGGAGTTCATCGAGCGTTATGTGTTCCCCAACGGTGAGCTGCCGCACCTGGCGATGATGACCGCCGAGATCAGTGAAGTCGGGCTGGAAGTGGTCGACGTCGAGAGCCTGCGCCTGCACTACGCGCGTACCCTGGACCATTGGAGCGAGCGCCTGGAAGACAACCTGGAGGCGGCGGCGAAGATGGTGCCGGAGCAGGCGCTACGCATCTGGCGCCTGTACCTGGCCGGTTGCGCCTATGCGTTTGCCCGGGGCTGGATCAACCTGCACCAGATCCTGGCGGTGAAACCCCATGCCGATGGCAGCCATGACCTGCCGTGGACGCGGGAAGATATCTACCGCTAACCCCGTTTCTGCGAAAAATGAAGGTCCAAGTGTGGGAGGGGGCAAGCCCCTCCCACAGGGTTCACCGCAGTGTGTTAAAGAATCGGTGAAATAAGCCGCGCGACTCGCATGCCCAGTTGTTGCAGGCGGCGCGTCTCGCGGCTCTCTTGCTGGCTGACCTCATGGGCCAGGGCAAAGTCGTCCAGCAGCATCAGCTCCACTTCCCGGGCGAAGGCTTCGTCGACCGTCAGCAACATCACTTCGAAATTCAGCCGGAACGAGCGGTTGTCCATGTTCGCACTGCCGATGGCGCTGATTTCGCTGTCCACCAGTACGACTTTCTGATGCAGGAAGCCCGGCGTGTAGCGGAACACCCGTACACCGGCGCGCACGGCTTCGATCGCGTAAAGGCTCGATGCCGCGTAAACGATGCGATGGTCGGGCCGTGAGGGCAGCAACAGGCGTACATCGACCCCGCGCAGCACTGCCAGGCGCAGGGCGGCGAACACCGCTTCGTCGGGGATGAAGTACGGGCTGGTGATCCATACGCGTTCGGTCGCCGCATGAATGGCCTCGACAAAAAACAATGAGCAGGTTTCATACGGGTCGGCGGGACCGCTGGCGAGCAATTGGCAGAGCACGCCGTCTTCCGGGTAGGCGTCCGGCAGGATCAGCGGCGGCAGCTCGCGTGCAGCCCAGAACCAGTCTTCGGCAAACGACTCTTGCAAACACGCCACCACCGGGCCGGTCACCTGCACATGGGTATCGCGCCACGGCGCCAGCGGTGGTTTCTTGCCCAGGTATTCATCGCCGACGTTATGCCCGCCGACAAACCCGGTGATGCCGTCCACCACCACGATCTTGCGGTGGTTGCGGAAATTGACCTGGAAGCGATTGAGCCAGCCGCCGCGGGTGGCGAACGCTTTGACTTTCACCCCGGCATCCCGCAGCGATTGCACATATCGGTGGGGCAGGGCGTGGCTGCCGATGCGGTCATAGAGCACGTGGATGTCTATGCCTTCAGCCGCTTTTTCCTTCAACAGCGCGTGCAATTGGCGGCCAAGCTCGTCGTCATGAATGATGAAGAACTGGAACAGCACCGCCGTCCTGGCGTTGCGAATGGCCTCGAAGATTGCGCTGAACGTGGCCTCGCCATTGATCAACAAGCGCACTTCATTGTTGGCCAGGCACGGCATGCGGCCCAGCTTGGGCATGGCGCGCAAAGAGGTGTACGCGCTGGAGTTGCGCGCCGCGAGGGCTTCCTCGACCCAGGGGCGCCAGTTCAGCGCGGTGATCGCGGTGTGCATTTCCTGGTTGGCCTGGCGGCGGGCCTGGATGTAGGCGTCGAACGTGCTGCGGCCGAAGATCAGGTAGGGGATCAACGTGAGGTAGGGCATGAACATCAGCGACAAGGCCCAGGCGATCGAGCCTTGGGCGGTCCTGACGGTCAGCACCGCGTGGATCGCGGCGAGAGTCCCGAGAAAGTGCAGCGTGGCGATGAAGTAGGCGAGCAGGTGCGGGCCAAAGAAATCCATGGACGACGGTACTCCAGGCAATCCAAGTGCCTAACAGACCATGTCTGCTTACGAATGTCGCTATTTTATTTGCCGTGCAACACTGGCGCCCTGGCGGCGTCTAACGCCCAACATCAACCAGGAGTTACCCGATGAATGCACGTCTGCTGTCTTTAGCCATGGTTATGGGGTTGTCGCTGCCGGTGGCCGCACAGGCGCAGATGCTGGCGCCGGGCTTGTGGGAATTGACCACCAGCAATATGAAAGTCGATAACCAGGACCTGCCGGACCTGTCGCTGATCCTTGGTCAACTCAAGCAACAAATGACCCCCGAACAGCGCGCCATGCTGGAAAAACAAGGCATCACCATGGCCGGCAAAGGCGTGCAGGTGTGCCTGACACCGGCGCAGGTCGCCTCTGATTCTATCCCGTTGACCGACCCGCAATCGGGCTGCAAACAGCAAGTGACGGACAAGACCGGCAACCAGTGGAAATTCCGCTTCAGTTGCCCGAAAGCCCAGGGCACGGGCGTGGCGACCTTCCAGAGTCAGAAGGAATTCACCACCACCGTCAACGGAACCTTCAATGCCACCGGTATCCAGCAAAAGGGCAGCCTCGACAGTCACGCCCAGTGGCTGGGCAACGATTGCGGTACGGTCAAGCCTCGCGCTTAACGCAGGAAATGCAATGGCAGGCCCTGGCAACTGTCGACTACCTGACCGTTGTGCCAGGCCAAGTGGCCGGAGACCAGCGTGGTGCTGACGCTATGACGAAAGCTGCGCTCGGCGAAGGGGGTCCAACCGCAGCGGGCCAGGATCGGCTCGCTGCTCACCGGCTTGCCGTGGGGCTCGGGTTTGATCAGCACCAGGTCGGCCCAATAGCCTTCGCGTAGGTAACCCCGATCCGGGATGGCGAACAGGTCGGCCACGCGATGACTGGTCTTCGCCACCAGCGTGGTCAGCGGCAGATGCCCGTCAGCCACCAGTTCCAACAGCGCCGGCAGCGCGTATTGCACCAGCGGCAGTCCGGACGGCGCCTCTCGGTAACCCAATTGTTTTTGCCCCCAGGTGTGCGGCGCATGGTCGCTGCCAATCACGTCCAATCGATCACTCAGCAAGGCCTGGCGCAAGGCGTCGCGGTCGGTACGACTCTTGATCGCCGGATTGCATTTGATCTGGTGGCCGAGGCGGTGATAGTCGCGGTCGTCGAACAGCAGGTGGTGCAGGCAGACTTCGGCGGTGATGCGTTTTTCGGCCAGGGGCTTGTCGTCGAACAGCGCCAGTTCGCGGGCGCTGGTCAGGTGCAGCACATGCAGGCGCGTGCCATGGCGCCTGGCCAACTCCACGGCAAAAGATGAGGAGCGATAGCACGCCTCGGCATCGCGGATCAGTGGGTGCGCGACGGCGGGAATATTGTCGCCGAAGCGCTCGCGCAGACGTTGTTCGTTGGCCTGGATACTCGGCGTGTGTTCGCAATGGGCCAGCAGGATGGTTGGCACTTCGGCGAACAGGCGCTCCAGGATCCGCGGGTCATTCACCAGCATATTGCCGGTGGACGCTCCCATGAATACTTTCACCCCGGCGACTTCACGCGGGTCGAGGGCGGCGACGGTGTCGAGATTTTCGTTGCTGACACCAAAGTGAAAGCCGTAGTTGGCCACCGAGTGCAGGGCGGCACGGCGTTTCTTGTCGGCCAGCGCTTGCAGGTTCAAGGTGGCCGGGTTGGTGTTGGGCATGTCCATGAAGCTGGTGATGCCGCCGGCCACCGCGGCGCGGGATTCGCTGTAGAAGCTGCCTTTGTCCGGCGCGCCGGGTTCGCGAAAGTGCACCTGGTCATCGATCATGCCCGGCAGCAGCCACTGGCCTTGGGCGTCGATTTCCACCGGTTCGTTATAGCCGTCAAGGCTGGCGGCGATCTTCTCGATACGGCCATTGGCGACCAGTACATCGGCGTCGAACTCCTGGCCTTCATTCACCAGACGGGCATTGCGAATCAGCACGCGGCTCATGGCTCAGAACTCGTTTTGCAGGGCTTTGTAGCCACGCACCAGATCGACGTTGGTACGCGCCACGTCTTCGGAAAACTCCGAGGCGCTCACGCTGACCGGCGGGAATTGCGACAGGTCGGTGGCAGGCCCGATGCGGGTGGTGGAGGGCACGTAGAAGGCGGCGGGCAAATCGCGACCGTCGACCACCGAGTTGTGACGCACCACGCAGCCATCACCCACGGCGCAGTTGAACAGCACACTGTTGAAGCCGATGAACACACGGTCGCCGACGCTGCAGGGGCCGTGGACGATGGAGCGGTGGGCGATGGAAGTGAACTCGCCGATGGTCACCGCCGCGCCGGATTTGGAGTGGATAACCACGCCGTCCTGGATGTTGGAGTTGGCGCCGATGGTGATCGGGTCCATGTCCCCACTGGCGTCGACTTCATCGGCGCGGATCACCGCGTAGGGGCCGACGAAGACGTTCTCGCCGATGATGACCTTGCCGCAGATGATTGCGGTCTTGTCGACGTAGGCTGATTCGGCAATGACGGGAAGATCGCCGGATGGGTTCTTGCGGATCATGCTGAGGGCTCCGTGATGATGTGAACGTAGTCGCCATCGATAGCGTTGTAGAAGCAGGTCGGTCGACCGGTGTGGCAGGCCGGGCCCTGCTGGTCGACGATCAGCAACACCGCGTCGCCGTCGCAATCCAGGCGCGCCTCGACCAATTGTTGCCAATGGCCGGAGCTTTCGCCTTTACGCCATAGCTGCCGACGCGAGCGTGACCAGTAGCAGACTTGCCCGGTGGCCAGGGTTTCGTTTAGGGCCGTGCGGTTCATCCAGGCCAACATCAACACTTCACCGCTGCCGTGTTGCTGGGCGATGGCGGCGATCAGGCCGTCGCTGTTCCAGGGCAGGGCGTCGAGCACCTGTCCGAGTGGAAAGCGGCTGCCCACGGCAGCCCCTTCCAGATCGAGCATGCTCAGGGTCATGGCTTGCCCAGGGCCGCGCACAAGGTGTTGAGGTTGTATTCGAACAGCCCGGTAAAGGTGCTGGCCGGACCTTGCGCGGCGAGGGCGTCGGAGTACAGCGTGCCGCCGATCTGCGCGCCACTTTCGTCTGCGATCTGCTTGAGCAGGCGCGAGTCCTTGATGTTTTCCATGAACACCGCTTTGACTTTGTCTTTGCGGATCTGGGTGATCAGCGCGGCGACCTCGGCGGCGGACGGTTCACGTTCGGTGGACAGACCCTGGGGCGCAAGGAACTCAATGCCGTAGGCCTGGCCCAGGTAGCCGAAGGCGTCATGGGAGGTGACGATGCGGCGGTTGCCTGCTGGCAGCGCACCGAACTTGGCCTTGGCTTCGGCCAGCAGGCGGTAGATTTCTTTCAGGTAGGCCTGGCTGTTGCGCAGGTAGTCAGCCTTGTTCGCCGGGTCGGCGGCGACCAGCGCCTTGGTGATGTTGTTCACGTAGATTTCGGCGTTGGCCAGGTTGTGCCAGGCGTGGGGGTCGGGGATCGTTTCGCCGTCCTCTTCCATGGTGTGGGAAATCACGCCTTTGCTGGCGGTGACCACGGTCGCCTTGGTTTCAGTGCTGGCCACCAGCCGGTCCAGCCACGGCTCGAAGCCCAGGCCGTTCTTGATGATCAGCTTGGCCTTGAGCAGCGCCTTCGCGTCGTCCGGCGTTGGTTCGTAGGTATGGGCGTCGGCGTCAGGGCCGACCATGTTGCTGATCTGGATGTGATCGCCACCGATCTGGTGAGTGATGTCATCGAGAATACTGAAACTGGTCACCACCTGGAGTTTGTCGGCGGCCTGGGCCATCGACAACGGCAGCAGCAGACTGAACAGCACGAGTAAAGCGCGCATCGGGAAACACCTCATTGGGATGTAAGGGAGGGCGGGCGGCGCAGCAAGCCGTGCACCGGACCGAAGACCACGGACAGCAGATACCCGGCACCCGCCACCAGCACGATGGCCGGGCCGCTGGGCAACGAGTAGTAGAACGACAACAACAAACCCAGCCACACCGACAGGCTTCCCAGCACCGCCGATACCGCGATCAACACCGGCAGGCGCCGGCTCCAGAAACGTGAAGCGATGGCCGGCAACATCATCAAGCCCACCACCATCAAGGCGCCGATGGCCTGGAAACCGATCACTAGGTTCAGCACCACCAGGGTCAGGAACAACCCGTGGGCCAGTGGGCCGAGGCGGCTGACGGTTTGCAGGAACAGCGGATCGAGAGTGTCCAGCAGCAACGGTCTGTAGATCACCGCCATGGCGATCAGGCTGAACCCGGAGACCCAGAGCATGCCGGTGAGGGTGGTTTCATCCACCGCCAGGGCCGAGCCGAACAGCAGATGCAGCAAGTCCAGGCGCTTGCCGGCGATGCCGAGGATCAACACGCCGGCGGCGAGGGAGATGGGGTAGATGGCGGCGAGGCTGGCGTCTTCACGCAGGCCGGTGCGACGGGTGATCCACGCGGACAGGCCGGCCATGCTCAAGCCGGCGCCGAGGCCGCCGATGGTCAGAGCCGGCAGGCTGAGGCCGGCAAACCAGAAACCGAGTGCGGCGCCGGGCAGGATGCCGTGGGCCACGGCGTCACCGATCAGGCTCATGCGTCGCAGGATCAGGAACACACCCAGCGGTGCAGTGCTGCAGGCAAGTACCAGTCCGCCGATCAACGCACGACGCATGAACACGAAGTCGAGGAAGGGCATCCACAGGTGGGCGGCGAAGTGCATCAGGCCACCTGCATTTGGGGCTGTGGGCGGATCAGCTCTTTGCTGGGGCCGAACAGGCAGCCGGTATTCTTGATCTGCACCACGTGCTGGGTGTGATGGCGCACGGAGGCAAGGTCATGGCAGACCACGATCAGCGTACGGCCTTGATCGTGCCAGGCGTGGATGTGTTTCCAGCACAGCGCCTGGCCTTCTTCATCGAGGGCGGCGTGGGGTTCATCGAGCAGCAGCACCGGCGCTTCGGCCAGGCTCATGCGGGCGAGCAGGGCGCGTTGCAGCTCGCCGCCGGAGAGAGCCATCAGCGGGCGATGTTCCAGGCCGCTGAGGCACCAGTCTTCCAGCACGGCTTCAAGGCGCTGGCTGCGTTGTTGCGGGGAGAGCTGGGTGCCCCAGAAGCCGGCGGCGACCAGCTCTTGCAGGCTGATGGGGAACTGGCGGTCCAAGTGCTGTTGCTGCGGCAGAAACGACAGACCGCCACGGCGTGGAACCGCCACCGTGACTTTGCCCGCCAAGGGCTTTTGCAGGCCGGCGATGTGACCTTGAGCAGGCTGCTTTTGCCGGTGCCATTGGCGCCGATGATGCCGGTGAGGCTGCCTTTTTCCAGATTGAGGTCGAGGGCGGGCGTCAGCGGTTGGCCCGGGGCGCCCCAGCGTAAGGCGGTGCAGGTGATCATGCAGGGTTTCTCGTCCAGCGGCTTTCCGCCACGGCATCGTGCGCGTGCAGGCTTTCGGCGTGGATCACTTTCAGGTGGAAGGCGTTGACCGCATCCGAGCGTTTCAATACGAGGTTCAGGCGGCGGGCGGCGTCTTCGCAGAACATCAGGTTCTGCCCATTGGCCAGGGCGAAGGCTTGTTCGTCCGCGCGTTTTACAGCGGTTTGTACGGCGGTGCCGAGGGCGGCTTCGACGTTATCGATCAGTTCGGTGATGGGCAGGCTGGGTTGGTCGCCGTCCAGCTCGATCAGCAACTGCGCGCTGCTGCGCTGGCTGTGAGGTGTGGCGACGATGCCATTGGCGCTGCCTAGCCAGGTCAACACGTCTTCATGCTGCAGCGGGGTGTTGCCGAAGTCTTCAAGAAATTGCTGCTGAATCAATTGCCTGGCGAGGGCTGCGGAGCACGGGCAGGTTGAGGAATAGGTAACGTCAATTTTTAGTTCCACGTGGAACATCTGGTTTTCCAGGCGCGCCTGGATGCTCACCGGGTAGCCTTTCCAGCCGGCCAACGGGCTGACCAGCGCCGAGCGCTTGAGCAGCAGATCGGTATGGATACGCAGGTAGGCGTTATTAGATAAACCTTCATGACTGTCGAGAAAACGCTGCAGTACATTACGCAGAAGTGCAGGTGTAAGCGGCTGCTGGTCGAGCATCTCCAGCGCCAGGTACAGGCGTGACATATGAATGCCACGGGCGGCGCCATCATCCAGGCTTACGCCGGCATCGGCAGTAGCGGCAAGACGCTCGCCGTCGATGAGGATCGGCAGGGCGATGCCGCACATGCCTACCCAGTCGAGTGGCAAAGCTTGGCGTGAAGCCTGCGCGGCGATATCCGGCAGAGTCAGCGCATTCATGAGCAGGTCCATCATTGGAAATAAAAAGACATGTTATAGTATAACTATTGCGTCGACGATGGTTTTTCTGCGCCAGCCTTTTTTCAGTCATGTCGAGCAGGGACGCTCCTTTTTGCGGTAACTTTTCATGCACAGACGTCAGCTTCTTAACCTGCTTCTGGCCAGCCCTCTTTTCACCTTGCCATTTGCAGCCCACGCCACGCAGATCAGCAACGCCCGCCTGTGGCGCTCGGACGACAAGCTGCGGTTGGTGTTCGACCTCAGCGGCCCGGTGCAATACAAGACCTTCACCCTGAGCGCGCCGGAGCGCCTGATCATTGACTTGAGCGGTGCCGGGCTCAGCGGTGATTTCTCTCAGTTGGCGTTGAAGAACAGCGGCATCACCTCGATTCGCTCGGGGCATTTTGGTAAAGGCGATACGCGCATCGTGCTGGACCTGGTCGCACCGATGCAGCTCAACAGCTTTCTATTGCCGCCTCAGGACGGCCAGGGTCATCGCCTGGTGCTGGACCTGACCAGCGCCACCCAGGTGCCTCGCCAGATGGCCGCTGAACCTGCGCCGCGCGTGGACAAGGCCCACCCCAAGCGCGACATCATCGTGGTGGTGGATCCCGGCCACGGCGGCAAGGACCCGGGTGCAGTCGGCTCCAAGGGCCAGCGCGAAAAAGACGTGGTGCTGTCCATTGCGCAACTGTTGGCCAAACGCTTGAAGCGCGAGAAAGGCTTTGACGTGAAGTTGGTGCGCAACGACGATTTCTTCGTACCGTTGCGCAAACGGGTGGAGATTGCCCACAAGCACAATGCCGACATGTTCATCTCCGTGCACGCGGACGCGGCACCACGCATCACCGCCTCGGGCGCGTCGGTGTATGCCCTGTCCGAAGGCGGCGCGACGTCCGCCACGGCTCGGTTCATGGCGCAACGGGAAAACGGTGCCGACTTGCTCGGCGCCACCAGCCTGCTGAATCTGAAGGACAAGGACCCGATGCTGGCCGGGGTAATCCTGGACATGTCGATGAACGCTACCATCGCCTCCAGCCTGCAACTGGGCCACTCGATCCTGGGCAGCCTGGAAGGCATCACCAGCCTGCATCAGAAACGCGTGGAACAGGCGGGATTCGCGGTGCTCAAGTCACCCGACGTGCCGTCGATCCTGGTGGAAACCGGGTTTATCTCCAATGCGCGTGACAGTGCGCGGCTGGTTACCGCGCGGCATCAACAAGCGGTTGCCGATGGGTTGTTCGAAGGCTTGAAAAAGTATTTCCAGAAGAACCCACCGATGAACAGCTACATGGCGTGGGTGCAGGAACAGAAGAACGCCCAGGTCTAGCAACCCGTTATACGGCTGCAGGTGAATTTTGCGCTGGCACCACCCGAACTGGAAAACCGGTTGAGGGTGGTCCAGCCCACGCGCCGCGTGTAGCCGACCCACGCCTCACCGTCCGACGCCAACCCGGTAAAAAAGGTCAGCTGCCCGTAGCGGCTGTTGGTCTGTGCCCAGTGGCGCTTGCCGATCACCTCGTATCCGCGCAGATACGTGGTACTGCCGACCGTCGCCACGCTGTAGGCATTGCCCAACGGGTCAACACAAGCCAGCAGGTTGGCGCTGCGCGTGCAGTGGGCCAACAGGTTGGGGGCCTGGGCGCAGGCAGGTCCGGCCGCAGCCAAAAACAGGGCGCACACCAGGTATTTCATCAGGTTTCTCGTGGCAGGGAAGTGTTCAAGCATTGCGCCCTTCGTCGTGGTGAGCAAGAGGGGATTGGCTTATTTGTGTTGTTATACTATAACATTAAAACACAGCCTGACCCGTGAACCGCTCTCCATGACCGAACAAGACCTGCTGGCCCAACCGCCCGCCGACTATATGAATGAAGCCCAGCAAGGCTTCTTCCGTGAGTTGCTGCTGGCGCAACGCAATGAGCTGCAAGCGCGTATCGACGCCGAATTCCTGCTGCTGCGCGAGCAGGAAACCAACAGCGATCCTGCCGATGTGGGCAGCGCAGAAGAACAGCGCCAATGGCAACTGCGCCTGCTGGAGCGGGAAAAGAAGCTGTTGGACAAGATCGACGACGCCCTCGAATTGCTGGCTCGCGGCGAGTACGGCTGGTGCCGCGAGACCGGCGAGCCCATCGGCCTGCAGCGCTTGTTGCTGCGTCCTACCGCCACCCTGTGTATCGAAGCCAAAGAACGTGAAGAGCTGCGCGAACGCCATAAACGGGCGATTTGACCGGCCAACCCTGATGAGGAATACCTGATGCCCAATCGCCTCCCCGTTACTGTGTTGTCCGGCTTTCTCGGCGCCGGTAAAAGCACGCTGCTCAACTACGTCCTGCGCAACCGCGAAAATCTGCGGGTGGCGGTGATCGTCAACGATATGAGCGAAATCAATATCGATGGCAGCGAAGTCCAGCGCGACGTCACCCTCAACCGCTCCGAAGAAAAACTGGTGGAGATGAGCAACGGCTGCATCTGCTGCACCTTGCGCGAGGACTTGCTGGAAGAAGTCGGAAAACTCGCCAAGGAAGGTCGCTTCGATTACCTGCTGATCGAATCCACCGGCATCTCCGAGCCCTTGCCGGTGGCCGAGACCTTCACCTTTCGTGATGAAAACGAGCAAAGCCTGGCCGATATCGCCCGCCTGGACACCATGGTCACCGTGGTCGATGGCATGAACTTCCTGCTCGACTACCAGGCCGCCGAAAGCCTGGCCTCGCGCGGTGAAACCCTCGGTGAAGAAGACGAGCGCTCCATCACCGACCTGTTGATCGAGCAGATCGAATTCGCTGACGTGATCCTCATCAGCAAGATCGACCTGATCAGCAGTCGCGAACGTGAAGAGTTGATGGCAATCCTCGAACGCCTCAACGCCCAGGCGGAAATCATCCCGATGGTCATGGGGGAGGTGCCGCTGAACAAGATCCTCAACACCGGCCGTTTCGACTTCGAGCGCGCCGCCCAGGCGCCGGGCTGGCTGCAGGAATTGCGCGGTGAACATGTGCCAGAAACCGAAGAGTACGGCATTGCCTCCACCGCTTATCGAGCTCGCCGCCCGTTTCATCCGCAGCGCTTTTTCGACTTTATCGACCGCCCGTGGGTCAACGGCAAACTGCTGCGTTCCAAGGGTTTTTTCTGGCTGGCCAGCAAACACCAGGATGCGGGCAGTTGGTCCCAGGCCGGTGGCCTGATGCGTCATGGGTTTGCCGGCCGCTGGTGGCGTTTTGTGCCCAAAAGCCAATGGCCCCAGGATGAAGAGAGCATCGCGGCGATCATGGGCAACTGGCAACTGAGCACTGGCGACTGCCGCCAGGAGCTGGTGTTTATCGGCCAGAACATCGACTTCACCCGCATGCGCGCCGAGTTGGATGCGTGCTTGCTCACCGATGAAGAAATGGCCCTGGGCGTCGAAGGCTGGCGCCTGCTGGCTGACCCTTTTGGCCCCTGGTATGAGGAGGCAGCCGCCTGATGCTGGCCCCGGTGATTCCCCTGCGTCCCGTGATTCGCCAGACCTGCGGTGACACCCCGCTGGCGCTGTCCGACATCCTCGAAGACGGCGTCAACCTGGCGCTGTGGCAGCGCCAGCTGCCGCTGCACATCGCCGAGTTCGGCGCCTTGCTGGTGGCGCTCAACGAGCCGTTGGCCGACTCCATGGTCATCGAGCTCAACAACGACGACGCCGAGCCAAACTTGCAGGGTTTGGCGTCGAGTTGTCGTGATCTTGAGGGCTACGAAGGCTTCATCGCCGATGTGTCGTGGCTGGTCAGCGCGTTCGCCTGTCTGCTTGGTGCCAAGCGTATCGGCGTGCGCCTGCGTCTGTTGGATAAAGCCATGTGCCCGCGTTTTCACGTCGACCACGTGCCGGTGCGCCTGATCACCACCTACGCTGGGGTTGGCAGCCAGTGGTTGCGTGAAGGCGTGATGGACCGTCGCAAGCTCAGCCAGCCGGATGCCGAACCCACCGAGCGTATCGAGCAGATCCACTGCGGCGAAGTCGCCTTGCTCAAGGGCACCAAATGGCATGGCAATGAAGGCCATGGCCTGATTCACCGTTCACCCGCACTGAGGGCCGACGAGCGCCGCTTGATCCTGACACTGGATTGGCTCGCATAACCGCGTAGGATCAGACGCTCTACACGGTCCGAACGATGCCCCTCATGTTGCAGAACATTCCTACCCACGTGATTGCCGGGCCCCTGGGCGCCGGCAAGACCAGCCTCATCCAGCACCTGCTTGCCCAGCGCCCGGCCAACGAGCGCTGGGCCGTGCTGATCAACGAGTTCGGGCAGATCGGCCTGGATGCCGCCTTGCTCACTCAGGATGACGACGGCATTGCCCTCGGCGAAGTCGCCGGAGGCTGCCTGTGTTGTGTGAATGGTGCCCCGTTCCAGGTCGGCCTGGGTCGCTTGTTGCGTAAGGCCAAGCCTGATCGGCTGTTTATCGAGCCCTCGGGCCTGGGTCATCCGGCGCAGTTGCTCGGGCAGTTGCGCGAAGCGCCGTGGCAGAACGTGCTGGCCGTCCAGCCGTGCGTGATGGTGCTGGATGCGCAAGCGTTGGCGGCGGGCAAGCCCTTGCCCCAAGCACAACATGAGGCATTGGCGAATGCCGGTTTGCTGGTATTGAACAAGGATGAAGCGCTGGATGCAGCGCAGCGCGAGGTGATCGAGCGGCAGTTACCCGACTGCCCGCTTTACTGGACCCGCCAGGCGTATTTGCCGCTGGCGCATTTACCTGGCCTTGACGCGCGGGCTGCTGCGGCTGTGGACAACTTCGCCGTACCCAAAGGCCTGGCGCAAATGCCGGCCATCTGGACCGATCCTGACCAGCCCATTTGCCTGAGCCAGGCTCAAGAGGGCGGCTGGAGCATTGGCTGGCGCTGGCACCCCAGCCAGCAGTTCGACACCCAGCGGCTGCATAACTGGCTTGCAAGCCTTGATTGGCGCCGCGTCAAACTGGTTATCCACAGTGCCGAAGGCTGGGTGTCCGCCAATGCTGTGGATAACGGCCCGCTCACCTGGCAACCCAGCGAATGGCGGCGCGATTCGCGTATCGAATTGATCTTCAGCGAGCCACAGGACGTGGACGTGTTACAGCGTGCGCTGGCCGCCAGCCGTCAGTGACGGTTCTTGGACGCGTGGTCCTGGCGCCACTGGCTCAGCTCGATCACCTCGGCACTGGGCAACGGCGTCTTGATCTCGAACGGGTAGGGCGCCAGTTCGATCTGTGCGCTGTGGGCACCGAACTGGGTGATGGTCCCCGGATGGCGGGTTTCGCCGGTCACGGTGAACTCGAAGTTGTAGATGCGCGCCAGGCGCCGCCGACCGTTGGCATCCTTTACAAAACCGATGCGCTTGAGTGCCACCGCACCGTCCAGCAGTTCGATGTCGAGCTTGGCGCAATGCTGCTTGACCCGCTCCAGCGCCCGCTCGCGCAGGCCATGGTTGTGCCAAACCCAGGCGGCACCGGTCGCCAGTAGCATCAACACGAACATGTTTCCCAGGGTCAGCATGCGAAAAACTCCAACAAAGTGAGGGCAGCTTAACTGTGTCGCCGGTCTGTCGTACAGGCTGCGTTTAGTCGCATACTGCGCGGCCAGAATTTCATTGGTTTTACGGAAATCTCCCGCATGAAACGCACACCTCATCTGCTTGCGATCCAGTCTCATGTGGTCTTTGGCCACGCCGGAAACAGCGCCGCCGTGTTCCCCATGCAGCGCGTTGGGGTGAACGTGTGGCCGCTGAACACGGTGCAGTTCTCCAACCACACCCAGTATGGCCAATGGGCGGGAGAAGTGTTGGCGCCACAGCAGATTCCCGCGTTGGTGGAAGGCATTGCCGCCATCGGCGAGCTGGGCAATTGCGATGCGATTCTGTCCGGCTACCTGGGCAGCGCCGATCAGGGCAGGGCGATCCTGACTGGCGTGGCGCGCATCAAGGCCATCAACCCCAAGGCCCTGTATCTGTGCGACCCGGTGATGGGGCATCCGGAAAAAGGCTGCATCGTTCCTCAGGAAGTCAGCGATTTCCTGCTGGACGAAGCCGCGGCCATGGCCGACTTCCTGTGCCCCAACCAACTGGAACTGGACAGCTTTGCCGGGCGCAAGCCGCAATCGCTGTTCGATTGCCTGGCCATGGCCAAGGCGTTGCTGGCGCGTGGGCCGAAGGCCGTATTGGTCAAACACCTGGATTATCCGGGCAAGTTGCCGGACGGTTTCGAGATGCTGCTGGTGACCCCCGAAGGCAGTTGGCACCTGCGACGGCCGCTGCTGGCGTTCCCACGTCAGCCGGTCGGGGTGGGCGATTTGACCTCGGGGCTGTTCCTGGCACGTGTTCTGTTGGGCGATAGCCTGCTGGCCGCCTTCGAATTCACCGCTGCAGCGGTCCACGAAGTGTTGTTAGAAACCCAGGCCTGCGCCAGTTACGAGTTGGAGCTGGTGCGCGCCCAGGATCGTATTGCCCATCCTCGCGTGCGTTTCGAAGCCACTCCCATTGGATTGTAGGAATATTCCTGATTGAGTCAGGCAAAGAGCGTCCGGTACTATCGGGCGCCTCTTAGTCCCCTGTGCTTTTCAAGGAAGAACCATGTCTCCCGTATTCCCTTCGCCACGGGCGTTGACCGCTCTGGTGCTGACGTCGTTGCTGGGCGGTTGCAGTGTGAACGGCACTTACCCTGACGCCACCGAGCCGGACGCTGCGAAACTGCGCTTCATCTCCAATACGTCCAACACCACCATCGACGTCTACGATGCGCAACATTGCATGGGCCAGACCACCGGCATGCTCAATAATATTTTCCTGGTCGATACCCGGCGGCGTGTCGGCATGTCGGTGCCCCCTCCGGCCAAGGCCAGGGGCTTGCTGGAGTTCAAGCTGGCTCCCGGCAAGGAAACCATGCTGATGATCAACACCAATGGCGGCAGCTATGTCTGCGGCAAATCAATGAGTATCACGCCAAAGGCCGGGGAAGAGTACGAAGTGACCTTCGATATGGCGCGGGGCATCTGCACGACCTCGTTGCAGCGCCTGACGCGCTCCGATGGCAAGGACGTGCGCATTCCACAGCCGATATTCGAGAACGGCATCCCATCGTGCGCGGGCAAAAGCCCGATATTCGGCAAGGTGATCCCGGATACGCCACACCGAACTGCGTTGATCAACGCAATCGTTGAAACCCATATGCAACTCATCACGTTGATGGAGCCTGACACGGCGCAGCGCCCGCAAGCCGTCGAGGAGGCAATCGCCGAGCGCAAGGCGCGGTTCGCCCAGTTCACTCCGCCTGAGGCCTATTGGACTCAATACCGTGAGAACTATGCACGGGTAAATCAGGAAATGGCCGGCCGCAAGGCGCGTACCCTCGAGCTGTATGAGCGGGTTTACCGCATGCGCCTGAGCGGCACCGAAGATGCGATCCTGGAGCAATGGCAGAACCCGACGGACGCCGCCGTGGTCGAGCGCGTCAAGGCGAACGACAAGTTGATGGCGCAGTACTACAAGAACACCAGCAAAGCGGTGATGGTGGACATCGTGAATCATCATATGGAGCGCATGAGCCAGTTGGACCAGCGCTTTGATGTCTGTGCCCACGATGATCAGTGCTGGCGGCTGTAGGAGCGCAGCTGCTCGCTCCTAAAGGCGGGAAATGGCCTACAGTGCGTCTGCCTTGATTTCCTGGTAGCGCTTCTCCAGTTCCTGTCGGATCTGTCGACGCTGCTGAGCCTGTACGAATCGGCGCTTGTCCTCGCTGTTCTGCGGTTGCAGCGGGGGCACGGCGGCCGGTTTGCGCTGGTCGTCCACGGCGACCATGGTGAAGAAGCAGCTGTTGGTATGGCGCACGGAGCGTTCGCGGATGTTCTCGGTCACTACCTTGATGCCCACCTCCATCGAGGTGTTGCCGGTGTAGTTGACCGACGCGAGGAAGGTCACCAGCTCGCCGACATGGATCGGCTCGCGAAAGATCACCTGGTCCACCGACAGCGTGACCACATAGCGGCCGGCATAGCGGCTCGCGCAGGCGTAGGCCACTTCGTCGAGGTACTTGAGCAGGGTGCCACCGTGGACATTGCCTGAGAAGTTGGCCATGTCAGGGGTCATCAATACCGTCATCGACAGCTGGGCGTTTCCGGGTTCCATAGCACACTCACGGGTTGTAGGCATTGGTTGGGGGGCACCTCTGCGGGTGCTGGAATCTTTGCAGGGCCATCCATAACGGGACGCCGGTTGGCGGCTAGCCGTCACGCGCGAACCGATCTGTTTCCATATATTGCACCGGCTTTCCGGCGGAAGTCGCGGTGTTAACCTTCAAAAGCCCATCTCAGGGCATTTCTTACGATCAAGGCAGACTTTTCCTTCCGCACTTTGCGACATTTCAAAGGCGCGCGCGGAAGTGGGAAAAGCGCCAGTACCCTCAAGGAGCCCCTCGCCATGCACGCCATCAGCTTTATCCAGGACTTGGCCGTGATCATGCTGGTGGCAGGGGTTGTCACCATCCTGTTTCACCGCCTCAAGCAGCCGGTGGTGCTGGGCTACATCGTCGCCGGGTTCATCATCGGCCCCCACACCCCGCCGTTCGGCCTGATCCACGACGAAGACACCATCAAGACCCTCGCCGAGCTCGGGGTGATCTTCCTGATGTTCTGCCTGGGCCTGGAGTTCAGCCTGCGCAAGTTGTTCAAGGTCGGCGCCACGGCGTTTATCGCGGCCTTCCTGGAAATCATCCTGATGATCTGGATTGGCTACGAAATCGGCCGCTGGTTCGACTGGAACACCATGGACTCACTGTTCCTCGGCGCGATCCTGGCGATTTCCTCGACCACCATCATCGTCAAGGCGCTCAATGACCTGAAGATGAAGAACCAGCGTTTCGCCCAATTGATTTTCGGCGTGCTGATCGTCGAGGACATCCTCGGTATTGGCATCATCGCCTTGCTGTCGAGCATCGCCGTCAGCGGTACGGTCAGCTCCGGCGAAGTGTTCTCCACCGTCGGCAAGCTCTCGCTGTTCATGATTGTCGCGCTGGTCATCGGCATTTTGCTGGTGCCGCGCTTGCTGGCGTATGTGGCCAAGTTCGAAAGCAACGAGATGTTGCTGATCACCGTACTGGGCCTGTGTTTCGGTTTCTGCCTGCTGGTGGTCAAGCTGGAATACAGCATGGTGCTGGGCGCATTTCTGATCGGCGCAATCATGGCCGAATCCCGGCAGTTGATTAAGATCGAGCGCCTGATCGAGCCGGTTCGCGACATGTTCAGCGCCATCTTCTTTGTGGCCATTGGCTTGATGATCGACCCGCAGATCCTGCTGCAATACGCCTGGCCGATTGCGGTGATCACCGTGGCCGTGGTGTTGGGCAAGATGCTGTCCTGCGGCCTGGGCGCGTTTATCGCCGGCAACGATGGCCGTACCTCACTGCGCGTGGGCATGGGGCTGTCACAGATTGGCGAGTTTTCCTTCATCATCGCGGCGCTGGGGATGACGCTGCAGGTGACCAGTGATTTCCTCTACCCCGTCGCGGTAGCGGTTTCGGCCATCACCACACTGCTCACGCCGTACCTGATTCGCGGCGCCGATCCGCTGTCCTTGAAGATCGCAGCGGTCATGCCCAAGCGATTAAGCCGGGTTTTCGGCATGTACGGCGAATGGCTGCGCAGTATCCAGCCTCAAGGTGAAGGCGCGATGCTGGCATCGATGATCCGCAAGATCATCCTGCAAGTCGGGGTGAACCTGGCGCTGGTAATCGCGATCTTCTTTGCCGGCAGCTTTTTCGCGGCGCGCATCGGTGGGTATCTGGAAGGCTGGATCGGCGATCCAAGCTGGCAGAAGGCGTTGATCTGGGGCGGGGCGTTGCTGTTGTCGCTGCCATTCTTGATTGCCGCGTATCGCAAGCTCAAGGCGCTGTCGATGCTGCTGGCGGAGATGAGCGTGAAGCCAGAAATGGCCGGGCGGCATACCCAGCGGGTGCGGAGGGTGATCGCGGAACTGATCCCGATCCTCTCGTTGCTGGTGATCTTCCTGCTCTTGGCAGCCTTGTCGGCCAGTATTTTGCCGACCAACAAGTTGCTGGTGCTGATTGCCGTGGTCACGGCTGCGGTGGCGGCGGTGCTCTGGCGGTGGTTCATCCGCGTGCATACGCGGATGCAGGTCGCCTTGTTGGAGACGCTGGATAACCATAAGGATACGCCGGAGCATTGAGGGGCTTGGGAGGGCTGCTTCGCAGCCCGACGCGGGGCAAGTCCGCTCGCCACAGCAAGCCCGGTTAGCCAGAGAGCTTTGTCAGCTTTCCAGCCAGACGTCCCGCGCCCAGTGCCACACCGATTCCCAGGTTTCTTCGGTGACGATTTCTTCTTCGCCGGACCACAGCACCACGGTGCCGTCTTCTTCGACGCAGTAGTAGTCGTCGCCGTCCTGGCAGATCGGGATCAGGCTGCGGTCGACACCGGCATCCCAGGCGTTGGCGGCCACGTCCGGCAGGTAGGTGTGGGACTGCGGGTCGGTGACGGTCACCGGCTCCAGGCTGCCGTACACCACGTCGCTGACGGTCAGCAGGAATTCACGGAAGACAAACGGGATGTCGATGAACAGTTGTTCCTCGATCTCCACCAGTTGGTCTTCGTCAGGCAGCTCCAAGGGAACCGGGACCGGTTCGTTGGCTTCACGCAATTGTTCGATGATTTCTTCCACGGCCGGGATCCTCTTGCTAGATGGCGCGGTTTATAGGGGCGTTTTATACAGTAGCTCGCTATAAGTGCAACCGTGAAATAGAAAACCCCGGACAGGTCCGGGGTTTTTTGTATCTGTTTACCAAGCGTGCAGGGATCAGCCGTTCTGGCGGATACCGGCGACCAGCCATGGCTGGTTGTCGCCCTGTGCACGTTCCATGTTCCAGCTTTCGCTGAACACTTCGCCCTGGTCGAAACGCGAGGTCTTCGACACACCGCTGAAGGTCAGGGTGGCGATGGTCTTGTCGGCGCGATCATCCACACCGTCCAGCTGCACGCGCAGGTCGTCGATGTAAGTCGACTGGAATGCATCGCCAATCTCGGCGCGTTCGCGCTTGAGGAACTCCAGCAGTTGCGGGGTCACGAACTCGGCGATCTTGTCCATTTCATTGGCGTCCCAGTGCTGCTGCAGGGACTGGAAGTGGCTGCGAGCCGCCTCGACGAAACGTTCTTCGTTGAACCAGGCCGGTGCATTGATCACCGGGCGGGCCGCGGCAGGTGCTGCCGAACCACCGAAGATCGAACCCATGGCTGGTTTTTGCTCGAACACTTCACGCTGCATTGGCGCGCCGGCTGGAGCCAGGTGCTCCTGCTGCTTGCGGCGACGAGCGGCGATAAAGCGGAAGACCAGGAAGGCGATGACCGCCATGATCAGGATGTCGAAGATCTGCATACCCTGGAAGCCGCCGCCCATGAACATGGAGGCGAGCAGGCCACCGGCGGCGATGCCGGCAAGAGGGCCCAACCAGCGCGAAGCACCGCCGGCCTTGGCGGCAGCGCCTGCAGCACCGGCGGCGCCTGCGGTGGCCGCAGCACCGCCGGCACCGGCGGATGGAGCCATTTGGCTGGTCTGGTGAGTTGGTGCTGCGCCTGAGCTTTTGCCGCCACCGAAGCGTTTGGCGTTGGCGTCGAGGCTCATCGTCAGGCCGATGCACAACGCCATGGCGATGCTAAGAAAACGTTTCATAAAGGGAATTCCCATTTGTGGATTGCACGCGCGCCATGTTGCACAGGTGTGGTGACAGTGGCTAGCGGCATAATGTTTCGGGCTTTTGCGTAGGATCGATTCAGAACGGTCTGTAGGACTTATTACAGATATTGGCCCGCACTTGTTAAAAACAAGGGTGGGCCAAGAACCTTCATGTAGGCAAATGTTTCAAACGGCTTCGAGCTTCGCGTAACCCATCATCAGCCACTTGCTGCCTTCGGCGAAATTCACCTGCACCCGCGCCTGGGCACCGGCACCCTCGAAGTTGAGGATCACCCCTTCGCCGAACACCGAATGCCTGACCTGCTGGCCCAGGCTGAACTGGGTCTGCGGAATCTCCGAGCCCGCAAACATGCTGCTGGAGTTCTGCTGCTGGCCCCCGCCGAACGGGCGGCTCACGCTGTTGGACAGGCGCACTTCCTGGATCAGACCCTTCGGTACTTCACGTACGAAGCGCGACACCTTGTTGTAGGTCTCGCTGCCGTACAGGCGTCGGGTCTCGGCGTAGGTCATCACCAGGTTCTGCATCGCCCGGGTGATGCCCACGTAGGCCAGGCGGCGTTCCTCCTCAAGGCGGCCGGGTTCTTCCAGGCTCATCTTGTGCGGGAACAGGCCTTCCTCCATGCCCACCAGGAACACGTAAGGGAACTCCAGGCCCTTGGCGCTGTGCAAGGTCATCAGCTGGATGCTGTCTTCATGCTCGTCGGCCTGGGTATCGCCGGCTTCCAGCGAAGCATGGCCGAGGAACGCGGCCAGCGGTGTCAGCTCTTCGTCTTCCTCGGTATTTTCGAACGCACGGGCGGCGCTGACCAGTTCCTCAAGGTTTTCTACCCGGGCCTGGCCTTTCTCGCCTTTTTCCGCCTCGTGGTAGGCGATCAGCCCGGATTGCTCGATCACGGTCTGGGTCATCAAATGCAGGGGCATTTCCGCGCACTTGGCCGCCAGGTTCTCGATCAGCTCGACAAACACACCCAGCGCACCCGCCGCACGACCAGTCAGGCCCTTGTTGGCGATGAGCAGGCGCATGGCTTCCCACATCGACACATCGGCGTGGCGGGCGTGGTCGCGAATGGCTTCGACGGTTTTTTCACCGATGCCACGGGCCGGGATATTGATCACCCGTTCCAGCGCCGCATCGTTGCCACGGCCTTCCAGCAAGCGCAGGTAGGCCATGGCGTTCTTGATTTCCGCCCGCTCGAAGAAGCGTTGGCCGCCATAGATGCGGTACGGGATGCGTTCGCGCAGCAAGGCTTCTTCCAACACCCGCGATTGGGCGTTGGAACGGTACAGAATGGCGATATCGCTGCGCGCCAGGCCGGTTTTCAGCGCACTTTCGATGGTTTCCACCACGTAGCGCGCTTCATCGTGTTCGTTGAAAGCGGCGTACAGGTTGATCGCTTCGCCTTCGCCGCCGTCGGTCCACAGTTCTTTGCCCAGGCGCCCGGTGTTGTTGGCGATCAAGGCGTTGGCCGCCTTGAGGATCCCGGCGGTGGAGCGATAGTTCTGCTCCAGGCGGATGGTGACCGCGTCCGGGAAGTCTTCGGAATACTGGTAGATGTTCTCGATTTTCGCGCCACGCCAGCCGTAGATCGACTGATCGTCGTCGCCCACCACCATAAGGCTGTCGCCACCTTTGGCCAGCAGGCGCAGCCAGGCGTACTGCACGGCGTTGGTATCCTGGAACTCGTCCACCAGGATATGGCGGAAGCGTTTCTGGTAATGCGCCAGCAGGCCTGGGTTATCGCGCCACAGGTCGAGGGCGCGCAGCAGCAGCTCGGAAAAGTCGATAACCCCGGCGCGCACGCAGGCGGCCTCATAGGCTTCATAGATGCTGCGCATGGTGGCCAGGAACAGATCGCCGCTGGCCTGGATATGTTGCGGGCGCAGGCCTTCGTCTTTCTGGCCATTGATGAACCATTGCGCCTGGCGCGCCGGCCAGCGTTGTTCGTCGAGGCCCAGCTCGCGGATCACCCGCTTGACCAGGCGTTGCTGGTCATCGCTGTCCAGAATCTGGAAGGTCTGGGCCAGGCCCGCTTCCTGCCAGTGCGCCCGCAGCAAGCGGTGCGCCAGGCCGTGGAAGGTGCCCACCCACATGCCGGCCGGGCTGATGCCCATCAGCTGTTCGATGCGGTGGCGCATCTCGGCAGCGGCCTTGTTGGTGAAGGTCACCGACAGGATGGAATGCGGGGACGCGTTCTCGACCTGGATCAACCAGGCGATACGGTGCACCAGCACTCGGGTTTTACCGGAGCCAGCACCGGCCAGGACCAACTGACGGCCAACGGGGGCCGCTACAGCCTGGCGTTGGGCATCGTTGAGGGAGTTCAGCAAAAGGGAGAGATCATCGCGCATCGGCGCATTCTATGGCCCCCGGGGAAGTGGGGCAAATGCCAATGCCGGCTGGTCGACGGAAAACCTTCGGGGTGATGACCGGTCGGTCGATGGTCGCAGCCCGCGTAGCGTCTCGCTCAAGCCGTCTGGCCCGGAAGTTTGCGCTGCATGACCGCGCAGTTTTTATGACATGGAGCAGTTTGGCCCAAGCGCTTGCTTGTGTATGCTCCGTCGACGTTTCGGGCTCACCATTATAAGAACACTGCCTATGACCCTTAGCACCGACCTGCTTGGCCCCTCGGCGGCTCCCGCGCAGGTTATCCGTAAACACTACGCCACGGAGATGGCGGTCGAGCGCACACGCCTGCTGTATCAAGGCTCACTGCTGCCGACCCTGTTGATGTTGGTCAATGGCCTGGTCTGCGCCTGGCTACTGTGGAACCCCCAGCAATACCTGTTGGACAGCATCTGGTTGATCTGGCTGCTGGCCCTGGTGGCAATGCGCGTGATCCAGGTGGCCGCGTTCGACTCGGCGATGCCCAGCCGCCAGGCCCAGCCGGTGTGGCAGCGCATGTTCCTGCTCGGCTCGGCGGTCAGTGGCCTGACTCTGGCAACGGCCGCCATCGCCCTGGTGCCGGGTGACAGCTTCATGCAGCAGGCCTGGGTATTCGGCCTGATCGGCGCGGCGACCTTGTCGGCCAGCGTGGCGTACGCCGTGAGCCTGCCGGCGTTCCTGTCCTTTGCCTTGCCGTGCCTGGTGCCGTCCATCTTCTACCTGTTCTGGAGCGGCGACCCGCAGCAGCGTGGTTGGGGTGTACTTGGCCTGATCCTGCTGGCGTCCTTGAGCCTGGTGGCGTGGCAGGTCAATCGCCTGATCCAGCGCGGGCTGTTGCGCCGCTTCCAGAACCAGGCGCTGATCGAACACCTGCAACAGGCGCAGCAACGCAGCGAGCAACTCAATCAGGACCTGGTGCGTGAAGTCGAGCAGCGCCGTCAGGTCGAACAGGAGTTGCGCGAAGCCCAGATCGGCCTGCAAGACCGCGTCGCACAGCGCAGCCAGGAACTGGACGCCGCCAGCCTGGCCTTGAATAAAAGCGAAGCACGCCTGGCCATGGCGCTGCAAGCCAGTGAACTGGGCCTGTGGGACTGGAACCTGCAAACCGATGAGGTCCATCACACCCAGCTCAAGGAGCTGTTCGGCCTGGAGCCGGAGTACGTCACGGCAATGCTCAGCCACCTCAAGCCGCGCCTGCACCCCGACGACCTGCCGCTGCTCAAGCGTGCCCTGGTGGAACACCTCAAGGGCCGCAGCGAGGACTATCAGGTGGAATACCGCGTGCGCCATGGCGACGGGCACTGGGTGTGGATCGAAGACCGTGGCCGCGCCGTGGAGCGTGCGCCCAGCGGCCGGGTCACGCGCATGCTCGGTACGCGCCGCGATATCAGCGCCGGCAAGGCCCTGGAGGAACAGCAGCGGTTGGCCTCGACCGTATTTGAAGCCGCCAGCGAAGGCATTGTGATCCTTGATCCGGACTACAAGCTGATCGCCGTCAACCAGGCTTTCAGCCGCGTTACGGGGTTCGAAACCGATGACATGATTGGCCGCAATGTAGTGGAGTTGCCCAGCAGTCGTGACGCCCGCCGCCATTTCCCGGTGATCCGCCAGGCGTTGCTCAGCCACGGCACGTGGCAGGGCGAATTGGTGGAGACCCGCAAGAACGGTGAGCTTTACCCGCAGTGGCTGCAGTTGAACGTAGTGCGGGATATTCGAGGAAAAGTCAGCCATATCGTAGGCTTCTTCGCCGATCTCTCGGCGCGGCGTGAGTCCGAAGAGCGTATGCGCTACCTCACCCACTACGACGAACTGACCGGCCTGGCCAACCGCTCGCTGTTCCGCGAACGCTTGCGCGAGGCGCACCAGCGTGTCCGCCAGGGTGGGCGTAGCCTGGCGCTGCTGCACATCAACCTCGATCGCTTCAAGCTGTTGAATGACAGCCTGGGCCATGAAGTGGCCGACCAGTTGCTGCAAAAAATGGCGCGACGCCTGATCAATGCCTTGCCCGAGGCCGACACCATTGCACGCCTGTCCGGGGATGAGTTTGCCGTGTTGTTCGACGCCTACGGCAACTTGTCGAGCCTGGCGCGGGTCGCCACGCGGCTGCTGGCCAAGCTGCGGGTGCCGGTGACGGTGGAGGGGCATGAACTGGTGGTGAGTGCTTCCATGGGGGTTAGCCTGTTGCCGGACAACGCGCGTGAAATTTCCGCATTGGTCAGCCAATCGAACATGGCCATGCAACACGCCAAACACCTGGGCGGCAACAACTTCCAGTTCTACACCGACAGCCTGCAAGCCAGCACCCTGGAGCGCTTGCAGCTGGAAAACCACCTGCGCAAGGCCATCGAAGAGCGTCAGCTCACGGTGTTCTATCAACCGAAACTGTGCTTGGCCACTGGCAAGCTCAATGCTGCCGAAGCGCTGATCCGTTGGGACCATCCGCAGTGGGGCATGGTGCCGCCGGGGGAGTTTATCGGCCTGGCCGAAGAGACCGGCCTTATCGTACCGCTGGGCGAATTCATACTGCGCGAAGCCTGCTGGCAAGCCTGTGAATGGCAGCGCCAGGGGCTGGCGCCGATCCGGGTATCGGTCAACCTCTCGGTGCACCAGTTGCGCCAGGGCAAGCTGGTCAGCCTGGTGCGCCAGGTGCTCGAAGAAACCGGCCTGGACCCGCAATACCTCGAGCTGGAGCTGACCGAAAGCCAACTGCTCGACAGCGTCGAACACATCATCGCCACCTTCCAGCAACTGCGTGACCTGGGCGTGAAGCTGGCCATCGATGACTTCGGCACCGGGTATTCGTCCCTCAGCTACCTCAAGCGCATTCCCGTGGACTACGTGAAGATCGACCAGACCTTCATTCGCGGCCTTGGCCAGGGACGCGAAGACGCGGCCATCACTCGGGCAATCATCGCCATGGCCCACGGGCTGGCGCTGAAGGTGGTGGCCGAGGGTGTGGAAGATCAGCAGCAGCTGGATTTCCTGCGGGGTGAGCATTGTGACGAAGTGCAGGGCTATTTGATCAGTCGGCCGATGCAGGCCGATGGGTTGGCAGATTTGTTACGGAAAAATGCAGAATTTCCTTAACGACGCCGGGGGCGCCCCTGTGGCTACAACGCGGCCGCCCTTAGATTCAAAGGGGGGCAGGGCGATTTAGTGATGCGTCGGACGGGCAAAAGGGCAATTCTTGTAGTATAACTACAAGCTTGCTACATCCCTGGCCCTGCCCATAACAAGAGTCCTGCCCTTTGAACCTGTTGCAACATATCGCCCAGTCGCGCCACCTGTTACGCAAATCGGAACTCAAGGTTGCCGATCACGTGCTGCTTGACCCTGCGGCTGTGATGCACAGTTCGATGGCCGACCTGGCCCATAGCGTGGGTATCAGCGAACCGACCATCGTGCGATTCTGCCGCGCCATCGGTTGTTCCGGGTTCCAGGACTTGAAACTCAAGCTGGCCCAGAGCCTGGCCGCCGGTGCCAGCTTCGGGCAGTTCGCGATCCATGAAGACGATTCCGTCGCCGACTACAGCCTGAAAATCTTCGACACCACCTTGCACACGCTCATGGAAGTGCGCGAGAAGCTCGACCCGGTGGAGTTGCAAAAGGCCGTGACGGCCATGTCCCAGGCCCAGCGTGTGGAGTTCTATGGCTTCGGTGCTTCAGGCGCGGTGGCCGCCGATGCCCAGCACAAGTTCTTCCGCTTGCTGCTGACCGCTGCGGCCTACAGTGACCCGCACATGCAGGCCATGTCGGCGGTGACCCTGAAACCTACTGACGTCGCCATCTGCATTTCCCAGTCGGGCCGCTCCAAGGACCTGCTGATCACTGCCAACCTGGTGCGTGAAAGCGGTGCATCGTTGATCACCCTGTGCCCGAGCCAGACGCCGTTGGCGGAACTGTCCACGGTCAACCTGGCGATCGATGTGCATGAAGACACCGAGATCTATACCCCGCTGACCTCGCGTATCGCCCACCTGGTGGTGATCGATGTATTGGCGATGGGCGTGGCCATGGCGCGTGGGCCGAGCCTGGTCAACCACCTCAAGAGCGTCAAGCGCAGTTTGCGCAGCCTGCGTCTGTCGCCCAAGTCCGTCAAAGCCCTCGATGACTAAAGCGGTACACAGAGCAAAATGTGGGAGGGGGCTTGCCCCCTCCCACATTTGGATCTCCTGCAAACCCAGAATCTTCATCAGGCTGTCATCGCTGCGTCATCGCCCAGGGCCATCCTGAACTCCCCGTACTCGCATTGGGAGACTCCAAATGGCCCGGACTTACGAAGACAGCAACAGCTCCGTCAAAACCCGTCGTCAGCAGGAAGACCAGCGCCGCATGGCGTTCCGTCGCGCAATCGAAGACCGCTGTGAGGAGCGCCAGTTGCTCCAGAGCATCAGCGACTACCCTGAACTCCACTGGCAGGCACCCGCGGCAGCCCAGCGAAACGCTCAGCCAGTACGCTGATCTGCACCCTCTCGCTGCGGATAAAGCCCAGGAACGCATGGGCCACTGGTGACAGGCGCTTGGCCTTGGCCTGCACCAGGCACCAACTGCGGTACAGTGGCAGCTCTTCCACCGGCAGCTCCCGGAGCCCGCCGGTGGCCAGCTCCATGTTGACCGCATGACGCGTCAACAGGGCCACGCCCAATCCCGCACAAACACATTCACGCTGCGCCTCGGCCGAGGCTACTTCCACGGTCTGGGTGAAGTGCACGCGTTTTTCCTTGAAGTACTCCTCGCAGGCCAGTCGCGTGCCGGAGCCCGCTTCGCGCAGCAGCAGGGTGTAGGGTTCCAGGTCCTGCAGGCGCAGCGGGCCTTGCAGGCTCAAGGGATGGTCGGGCGGCGCCACGGCGACAATCGGGTTGTTGAGGAACGGCAGGAATTCCAGGCCCATGTCCTGGGGCACCATGGACATGATCACCAAGTCGTCACGGTTGTCCGAAAGCCGGCGAATCACCTGGGCGCGGTTCACCACCGTCAACTGCAACTGCACTTCCGGATGCTGGCGCTTGAAGGCGGCGAAGAGGTGCGGCACGAAGTACTTGGCGCTGGACTCAATCGCCAGTTTCAACTGGCCCTGCAACGAGCCCTGCATGTCCGAGAGCTGCATATCGAGGTTTTCCAGACGCCCGAAGATGTCGCGGCTGGCGCGCTGCAAGGCTTCGGCGGCCTCGGTCATGTAGAGCTTTTTGCCCACGTAATCGAACAGCGGCTGGCCGATCAGCTCTTCCAACTGGCGAATTTGCAGGCTGACGGCCGGTTGCGTGAGGGACATTTCCTCGGCCGCACGACTGTAGGAACGCAAATCGCACACCTCATGGAAGATCTGCAATTGACGCAATGTCAGTCTCATCAGTGACTTACGCATTTTTTAGTGCTCTCGCCGCAAGCTGTCCGGGTGACTATAAGTCTTTACTTATGCCCAACCCAATAATTATTGATTTTTGTTAATCCCTTGGCGGGCTTAGTGTGTGTCTCGCGACTGTCATGAAACATTTGGTCACGCGCCGACCCGGCTCCAGCGGGTCGAAGAACGCAGCAATCGGCTCAAGGGAATTTCCAAGTGATAAAAAAGATCCTGATCGCCAACCGTGGTGAAATTGCCGTACGAATCGTGCGTGCCTGCGCCGAGATGGGCATTCGCTCGGTCGCGGTCTACTCCGATGCCGACCGCCACGCGTTGCACGTCAAGCGTGCCGACGAAGCCCACAGCATTGGTGCCGAGCCCCTGGCCGGCTACCTGAACCCGCGCAAGCTGGTGAACCTGGCGGTGGAAACCGGCTGCGATGCGCTGCACCCCGGCTATGGCTTCCTGTCTGAAAACGCCGAACTGGCGGACATCTGCGCTGAACGCGGCATCAAGTTCATTGGTCCATCGGCTGAAGTGATTCGCCGCATGGGCGACAAGACCGAAGCGCGCCGCAGCATGATCAAGGCCGGTGTGCCGGTCACGCCGGGTACCGAAGGCAACGTCGCGGATATCCACGAGGCACTCACCGAAGGCGACCGCATTGGTTACCCGGTGATGCTCAAGGCCACCTCCGGTGGTGGTGGTCGTGGTATCCGTCGCTGCAACAGCCGCGAAGAACTTGAACAAGCCTTCCCCCGTGTGATCTCCGAAGCCACCAAGGCCTTCGGTTCGGCGGAAGTGTTCCTGGAAAAGTGCATCGTCAATCCCAAGCACATCGAGGCGCAGATCCTCGGTGACAGTTTCGGCAACGTGGTGCACCTGTTCGAGCGTGATTGCTCGATCCAGCGCCGTAACCAGAAGCTCATCGAAATCGCCCCAAGCCCGCAACTGACCCCTGAACAGCGCGCCTACATCGGCGACCTGTCGGTGCGCGCCGCCAAGGCCGTGGGCTACGAGAACGCCGGCACCGTGGAGTTCCTGCTCGCCGAGGGCGAGGTGTATTTCATGGAGATGAACACCCGGGTGCAGGTGGAACACACCATCACCGAAGAAATCACCGGGATCGACATCGTTCGTGAACAGATCCGCATCGCCTCCGGCCTGCCGCTGTCGGTGAAACAGGAAGACATCCAGCACCGTGGTTTCGCGTTGCAGTTCCGTATCAACGCTGAAGACCCGAAAAACAACTTCCTGCCCAGCTTCGGCAAGATCACCCGTTACTACGCGCCCGGCGGTCCCGGCGTGCGTACCGATACGGCGATCTACACCGGCTACACCATCCCGCCGTTCTACGACTCCATGTGCCTGAAACTGGTGGTGTGGGCGTTGACCTGGGAAGAAGCCATGGACCGCGGCCTGCGTGCCCTGGATGACATGCGCCTGCAAGGCGTGAAGACCACCGCCGCTTACTACCAGGAAATCCTGCGCAACCCGGAATTCCGCAGCGGCCAGTTCAACACCAGTTTCGTGGAAAGCCACCCCGAGCTGACCAACTACTCGATCAAGCGCAAACCCGAAGAGCTGGCCCTGGCCATCGCCGCCGCCATCGCCGCCCACGCAGGCCTGTGAGGAATACAACAATGTCCAAGAAAATCTTTGTCACCGACACCATCCTGCGCGACGCCCACCAATCGTTGCTGGCGACCCGCATGCGCACCGACGACATGCTGCCGATCTGCGACAAGCTCGACAAAGTCGGCTACTGGTCCCTGGAAGTCTGGGGCGGCGCGACCTTCGACGCCTGCGTGCGCTTCCTCAAGGAAGACCCGTGGGAGCGCCTGCGCAAACTGCGCGCCGCATTGCCCAACACCCGCCTGCAAATGCTGCTGCGCGGCCAGAACCTGCTGGGCTACCGCCACTACAGCGACGACGTGGTCAAAGCCTTCGTCGCCAAGGCCGCCGTAAATGGCATCGACGTATTCCGCATTTTCGACGCCATGAACGACGTGCGTAACCTGCGCGTGGCCATCGAAGCGGTGAAGGCCGCCGGCAAGCATGCCCAGGGCACCATCGCCTACACCACCAGCCCGGTGCACACCGTCGAAGCCTTCGTGGCCCAGGCCAAGCAACTGGAATCCATGGGGTGCGACTCCATCGCGATCAAGGACATGGCTGGTCTGTTGACCCCATATGCCACGGGTGAGCTGGTCAAGGCGTTGAAGGCCGAGCAGAGCCTGCCGATCTTTATCCACTCGCATGACACTGCTGGTTTGGCCGCGATGTGCCAACTCAAGGCGATTGAAAACGGTGCGGACCATATCGACACCGCCATCTCCAGCTTCGCCTGGGGCACCAGCCACCCGGGCACCGAGTCGATGGTCGCCGCTCTTAAAGGCAGCGAGTTCGACACCGGCCTGAGCCTGGAACTGCTGCAAGAGATCGGCCTGTACTTCTACGCCGTGCGCAAGAAATACCACCAGTTCGAAAGCGAATTCACCGCTGTCGACACCCGTGTGCAAGTCAACCAGGTGCCGGGCGGGATGATTTCCAACCTGGCCAACCAGTTGAAAGAGCAGGGCGCCCTCAACCGCATGAGCGAAGTGCTGGCCGAGATCCCGCGCGTGCGTGAAGACCTCGGCTTCCCGCCGCTGGTCACCCCGACCTCGCAGATCGTCGGCACCCAGGCGTTCTTCAACGTGCTGGCTGGCGAGCGCTACAAGACCATCACCAACGAAGTGAAGCTCTACCTGCAAGGCGGCTACGGCAAGGCGCCGGGCACCGTGAACGAGAAACTGCGGCGCCAGGCCATCGGCAGCGAAGAGGTGATTGACGTACGCCCGGCCGACCTGCTCAAGCCGGAAATGACCAAGCTGCGTGGTGAGATCGGCGCGTTGGCCAAGTCCGAAGAAGACGTGCTGACCTACGCGATGTTCCCGGACATCGGGCGCAAGTTCCTCGAAGAACGCGACGCAGGCACCCTGGCGCCGGAAGTGCTGCTGCCGATCCCGGAAGCGGGCGGCGTGGCGCGTGCCGGTGGCGAAGGCGTCCCGACTGAGTTCGTCATCGACGTGCACGGTGAAAGCTATCGCGTGGACATTACTGGTGTCGGCGTCAAGGCCGAGGGCAAGCGCCACTTTTACCTGTCCATCGATGGCATGCCGGAAGAAGTGGTGTTCGAGCCGCTCAACGAGTTCGTCAGCGGTGGCAGCAGCAACCGCAAGCATGCTACCGCGCCGGGCCATGTCAGCACGGCGATGCCGGGCAATATCGTCGACGTGCTGGTCAAGGAAGGCGATGTGGTCAAAGCTGGCCAGGCCGTGCTGATTACCGAAGCCATGAAGATGGAAACCGAAGTACAGGCCGCGATTGCCGGCAAGGTGACCGCCGTTCATGTGGCCAAAGGCGACCGGGTCAACCCTGGCGAAATCCTGATTGAAATCGAAGGCTGAAAACAGCCTTCGACACTACCGCTTAATCCTCGGGGGGGCAGGTGCCCCCTTTTTTTTGCCTGAAATTTGGTGGGTCAGAAGCTCATCTTCCATTGTCCCATCAGGCCTTGGTTACGGCTGTTGGTACCGGCCTGGGCGCTGTAGGTCAAGCCGACGGTGTGTTGTGTCGACAGGGCCAGGTCCAGCCCGGCTTGCAGATCCAGGCTATTGCGATCCAGCGAAGTGCCCTGGACCGTGAAGCCGTCAACCCGCCCTGGCAATGCGCGGTAGGACTGGCGCACCTGGCTGTCGACCTCGCCGTAGAGGTGTTTCCAGCCGGTGCTGAGATGAGGTGTGAGGCTGACCTGGTTATCGAATCGATACACCGTTGCCAGGCGAAGGCCCACGGTGCTGCTCAGGTTCTGCTGGGTTTGTGCGCCAACGTTCAGCGCGCTCAGGCCACCGGTTTCCTTGAAGCCGTCACGGTGGTAGCGCTGGAAGCCGAGGCCGGCGAAGGGCTCCACGCTGAGATCCGCGCTGCCCAGTTGATAGCCCAGTTCGGAAAACAGGGTCTGGCTCTGGGCGTTGTATTGGCCCCTGAGTTGCTCCTTGTAATCCAGCAGGTTGACGTTACGTTTGTTCTGCCCCGCATGGTCGCTGTAGATCGCGCCCAGGCGCAGGGCCAACGGGCCGTCCTGGCGCACGGCATAACCACCCAGGTGCCAACTGTCCAACTCGGAGGCGAAGCGTGGGGTGTCGAAATGACTGGTGGATTTTGCGCCCATGATACCCACGCGCCAGGCGTGATCCAGCGCCCAGTCGGCGCCCAACAGCAGGCCTTCGGTGCTGTATTTCAAGCCGGCGCTCCCGCCTTGTGTGTCGAGGCGGCCGTCGTGGCCCAGGCCTTGAACCCAGAAGTGTCCCTCGTCGTCGGCGGGCAGTGTGCGTAGGTTCGAGAGCAATTGGCTGCCGATGTGTTGTGTGGTGTTTTGCGTTGCACCCGCGAGGTTGGCGTTCTGGCTGCCAGCCAATTGCTCAAGGCTGGCACCGATTCCGCCAGGCTGTTTCTCCAGCGCGTCACCGAATTTATCCAGGGCTTTGATTTGTTCGGAAGTCAGCTCTCCGGACTTCAGCAAACGAATCAATGCGGGCTCCAGCACTTTTGCCACTTGCAAGCCATTGTGCGAGGTGGCCTTGCGGGTGAGATAACCGTCCAGGGGCAGCGCTTTGGGTTCGGGTGTGTAGAACCAGTCGGCATCCAGCGCATCGTAGGGCTGATACCAGTACGGCGTGTATTCGATATCGCCTTGCGCCTGTGCGGATTGAAGGCTGGTGGCGCTGAGCGCAAGGGCAATGACAAGGGCAACTCTGTGCGGTGTAAAAGGCATGAAATCCCAACCTCTGATGAATGAGGCCGGGAATTTAGCGAGATGGTGGGGTGATAACTGTCAGGCCATCGACTCCTGGTTTGCGGGAGTTGTCTTTACTGGCGGGAGATTAAGAACTTACCCCTTGCGCGCATACCCCTTGCCGTAGTGCCGCTCCATTTGCGCCTGGATCAACTCAAGCCCCAGGGACATCACCCAGTAGATGATCGCCGCCGTGGTGAGCATTTCGATATAGCGGTAGCTGGAGCGTCCGTAGGACTGCGCCAGAAACATCACTTCCCATACCCCCATCACTGAAATCAGCGACGAGTCCTTGAGCATGGAGATGAACTGGTTGGTGGCTGGCGGGATGATGGTGCGCATGGCCTGGGGCAGGGTGACGTGCCAGAAGATCGCGCTGTCGCGCATGCCCAGGGCCAGGGCAGCTTCCCGCTGGCCCTGGGGTACGCCGAGGATACCCGCACGGAAGATCTCACTCAGGTAGGCCCCATAGTTCAGCGAGAGCGCGATGATCCCGGCAACGATTGCACCAGGCACCACACCCAATTGCGGCAGGCCCAGGTAGATCAGCAGGATCTGGATCAGCAAGGGTGTGCCGCGAAAGAACGAAGCGTAGAAACTGGCGACGCCGAAAGCCACGGCGCTGTTCGACAGCCGCCCCAGCGCTGTGACAAAGCCCAGCAGCGACGAGGCCACCATCGAGCACAGGCACAGGAATACGGTGAGTGCCGCCCCTTGCAGGAAGCCGTTGGGGGCCAGGTGTACGCCGATCAGGTTGGGCAGTTTGTCGAGAATGATCGAGAACTTCAGGTCAAAGCTCAGGAAAAAGCTGGCGAACAGGCAGAACAACGTCGCCCAGGTCAAGTAAAGCCGAGTCCGGAATCCCATGAGGCGCCGTGTGTTCACCGGTGGCTTGGGAGGTGTGGGGAATGCAGTCATTGGCTGATATCGGCGCCGATCCATTTTTGCGACAGCTTGCTCAGGGTACCGTCCTGTTTCAGTTGGGCGAAGACCTCACGCACCTTGCTGTCCCACTGTGGGTCGCCTTTTTCGATGGCCACCGAGTTGGGTTCGGCATACAGCGCATCGCCGGCGAGCTTGAAGCGCTTGTCCTGGTCCAGGCGCGGTTGGGCAGTGACCAGATTGGTGAGGATCGCATCCAGGCGCACGCCGGCGCCCAGGCCCAGGTCCTGGAACGCTACGTTGTCGGTGTCGTATGGAGCGATCTGCACGTTGTCGAAAGGGTACTGCAGGTGGGTATCTTCGGCGCCTTCGATCACCAGATTCTTGTTCAGATAGCTTTCATAGCTGGAGGCGCTGGTGAGGCCGACTTTCTTGCCGCTCAGGTCCCTGGCGCCGTGAATACGGTCATCCTTGGCGTTGACCACAATCACGGCAGGCGATGCGTAGTATTGCACCGGGAAATCGAACACCTCGGCGCGGGCTTTGCTCGGCGTCATGGAGCAGATGCAGATGTCGTAGCGCCCGCTCCAGCGGCCTGCGGCGATTACGTCCCAGGAAGGTGTTTCCAGGCGCAGCTTCACCCCCAGTTTTTGCGCAACCGCCTTGGCGACATCCACGTCGAAACCGTCGAGTTGGTTCTGCTCGTTAAGAAACGAGAACGGCGGGTAGCTTTCCATCAACACGCCGACCAGTTCCTTTTTTTGCTCGACCCGGTCCAGTGTCGTGCCTGCGAAGGCTTGAGTCGACGTGGCCAACATCGTCAGGGCCAGAGCCAGCAGCGGTTTTAGTTTCACAATCGACACCTGAATAAAAAAGAGGTTGTTAATAACCGAATGCTGCGTATTAAATAGTTATAAGAACGGCTCTCATAGTGAGTTATTTTCATAAGCTTATGA
The DNA here is from genome assembly GCF_019823005.1 of Pseudomonas sp. DR208. Taxonomy (NCBI): domain Bacteria; kingdom Pseudomonadati; phylum Pseudomonadota; class Gammaproteobacteria; order Pseudomonadales; family Pseudomonadaceae; genus Pseudomonas; species Pseudomonas sp. DR208. Next base: position 130,347 of record NZ_CP081944.1, on the reverse strand, counting down.
GTAAAAGGCATATGGGTAAGGCACGCACAGTAATCCTTGATGGCGGCATGGGCCGTGAACTGCAACGCCGGGGCGCGCCGTTCCGGCAGCCGGAGTGGTCAGCACTGGCACTGAGTGAAGCACCGCAGGCGGTGGAAGCGGTACACGCGGCGTATATCCAGAGCGGTGCGACCGTCATCACCAGCAACAGCTATGCCGTGGTGCCGTTTCACATCGGAGAAGCGCGCTTTGCCGCAGAGGGCCAGGCGTTGGCCGCACTCGCCGGGGAATTGGCGCGCCGTGCCGTAGAGGCCTCGGGCAAAACCGTATTGGTCGCCGGTTCGCTGCCGCCGTTGTTTGGTTCGTACCGCCCTGACCTGTTCGAACCGCAGCGCGTGTCTGAATTGCTGACCCCACTGGTGCAAGGCCTGTCGCCCCATGTCGACCTGTGGCTGGCGGAAACCCAGAGTTCGATTGCGGAGGCACGTGCCATCCACGCCGGCCTGCCCAAGGACGGTAAGCCGTTCTGGCTGTCGTTTACCCTCAAGGATGAAGACACTGACGAGATTCCCCGCCTGCGTTCCGGCGAACCGGTGGCTGAAGCGGCAGAAGCGGCTGCGCAACTGGGCGCGCAAGTGCTGCTGTTCAATTGCAGCCAGCCCGAAGTGATCGGCGCGGCTATCGACGCGTCCTGCCAGACGTTCGAACGCCTCGGGGTGACGATCCAGGTCGGCGCCTATGCCAACGCGTTCCCGCCGCAACCCAAGGAGGCCACCGCCAATGATGGCCTGGACCCGCTGCGCGAGGATCTCGACCCGCCAGGCTACCTGCGCTGGGCTGCCGACTGGCAAGCACGGGGTGCCAGCCACCTGGGGGGGTGCTGCGGGATCGGGCCGGAGCACATTGCAGTGCTGGCCCGGCAGTTGGGCTAAGCCTCAGCGCGCCTGGCGGCGACAGTCCGCCAGGCCTTTCACCTGCCCTGAACCGGTCTGGTTAGCCTCCGACAGCCACTCCTCGAAACCGGCCTGGATTGCCGACCATTCTGCGTCGATGATCGAGTACCACGCGGTATCGCGGTTCCTGCCCTTGACCACCATGTGCTGGCGGAACACTCCTTCAAAGCTGAAGCCCAACCGCTCGGCCGCGTACTTGGAGCGGGCGTTGGCGTTGTTGCACTTCCATTCCAGGCGGCGGTAGCCCTGTTCGAACGCGTATTTGGCCAGCAAGTACACCGCTTCGGTGCTTTTCGGCGAACGCTGCATCGGCGCGCCGAAGGTGACATGGCCGATTTCGATGCGGCCCTGTGCGGGGACGATGGACATCAGGCTGAGAAGGCCCTGTACCTGGCCGGTCTGGCGGTCGACCACGCAGAAGAAGTACGGGTCGCTGTGGGACGCGTGGTTGTTGAGCCAGTCATTGAAGGCGCTGCGCTCTGGGAAGGGGCCGTATGGCAAGTAGTCCCACAGCTTGGGGTCGGCACCGGGGCCCTGGAGGGCCTGGAACAATTCGTCGCCATGGCGTGCAGGGTCGAGTTTTTCCAGGCGGATGAAGCGCCCTTCAAGCAGTGTGACGGTAGGGGCCGGTGCGCCTTTCCAGTCGGCGAGGGAAGTAGTCATGCTGCGCTCCTTAAAGACCTTTGCGAAATTGGATGAACCCAGGGCGTTCGGCGATGCGTTCGTAGAGTTGGATCGCGGTGGCATTGGTTTCGTGGGTCAGCCAGTGCACCTTGGCGCAGCCATCGGCCTTGGCGGTGGCGTAGACGAACTCGATCAGCTTGCGACCGACGCCGGTGCCACGTTGGGCCGGGTCCACCAGCAAGTCCTGAAGGTAGCAGGAATTCTCGATGCTCCAATTGGAGCGATGGTAGATGAAGTTCACCATGCCCACCGCCTTGCCGTCCTGCCAGGCCAGGGCCGAGTGGGTCGGTTCGCTGGCGTCGATCAAGCGTTGCCAGGTGCTTTGGCTGACCGCGTCCGGTAGTTCGGTTTCATAGAACTTCAAGTACGCCTGCCACAGCGGAAGCCAGGCAGCGTGGTCGGCGGCGGTGACCTGGCGGATATCGATCGGGCTCATTCTGGGGCTCCTTGGGGGGGAATAAAGCGGGCGAGGGTCTGGTCGCGCACATCGGCGCTGGTTGCCAGGCCAGCACGAACGCCGGCCATGTCGGCCGCGCTGCGGTTCTGGCTGAGTTTGCGTTTACCGATCAGGCGTTCGATCGGCAGGGCGAAGCCGACGATGGCCTTGAGCATGCCGTCGATGTAATCGGCCGGAGCGTCGCTGACCTTCCAGGGCTGGGCGCGGCCGCCTTCATGGCGATCGGTCAGCGCAGTGACCACCGCGAGCAAGCGCTCGGCATCGTTGAATACCTCGGCTTTGCCATAAGCGTGCACGGCGATGTAGTTCCAGGTAGGCACGACTTTGCCGTGCTCGGCCTTGGCCGGGTAGAACGCCGGGCTGATGTAGGCCTCGGCACCGGCAAAGATCACCAGCGCTTCGCTGCCGTTCTGCAGGTCTTTCCACTGCGGATTGGCTTTGGCCAGGTGCCCGTAAAGCATGCCGTTGGGGCCTTCATCCGGGTTGAGCAGCAAGGGCAAGTGACTGGCTTGCAGGCCTTGCTCGCCAAAGGTCACCAGCTGCGCCAGGCGGGTGTGCTGGATCAGTTGCTGCAGTTCGGGCAAATCGTCGAGGGCAAAGGCGCGGGGTGTGTACATGGAAAAATTCCTTGGCGAATGCCTGCATCCTAGGCAGGCTAATGGCTCGTTGAAAGAGCCATCTGGCACCCATTTCATAGGTCCAATATGTCGCCTGTCTCGCCGCCCCTGTCGTTCAACCCCGCTGGTATTGAACTGGATCGCCGCCAAGGCCTGACGCGCCAGCTGTATGACGCCCTGCGCCAGCGGGTGCTGGACGGTCGGTTGGTCAGCGGGACGCGTCTTCCCGCCACCCGTGACCTGGCGACGGCGTTGTCGATTTCCCGCAACAGCGTGGTACGCGCCTACGATCAGTTGTATGCGGAGGGGTTTATTGAAAGCCGGGTTGGCGATGGCACCTATGTCGCCCAATTGCCCACCGCCAAAAAACTATCCACAAAAGTATCCACAGGGTTTTCAACAGCCTTATCCCCAGACTTATCCACAAAATGGGCAGATTTGCCCGAAGTCCTGGACAGTGAAGTTACCCACAGCGTGGGCTTGGCACGGATCAAAACCAATCACCTGTCTCTGCCGCCAGCGGGGCCGCCACGGGCATTTCGCGTGGGTGTGCCAGCCTTCGATCTGTTCCCGTTCGAGGTCTGGGCCAAGCTGAACGGGGCCTTCTGGCGCAAGCCGGACCTGGAGCTGCTCTGCTACGGCGACCCCGCAGGCCACGGCCGCCTGCGGGGCCTGATTGCCGCCTACTTGCGCAGCTCACGAGGCATGCAGTGCACGGCTGAACAAATAGTGATCACCAGCGGCGCGCAGCAGGCAATCAGCCTTTGTGCACAGTTGCTCGTGGAGCCTGGGGACGGCGTGGCGGTGGAAAACCCCGGCTATCGCGCGGCCGGGCATGCGTTCGCCCTGGCGGGCGGGAAATTGCATGGCGTGCCGGTGGATGGCGAGGGTATTGATTGCCAAGTGCTCAATACCCTGGAGGATTGTCGGGTGGCTTACGTCACGCCTTCCCACCAGTATCCGCTGGGTGTGGTCATGAGCCTGGCGCGCCGCCTGGAACTGCTGGCCTGGGCCGAGCGAACGGGCGGTTGGATCATCGAGGACGACTACGACGGCGAGTACCGCTACAGCGGTGCACCGTTGTCGCCCCTGGCCGCGCTGGATCGCAGTGGGCGCGTGCTCTATGTCGGCACCTTCGGCAAGGTGGCTTTTCCGGCGTTGCGCCTGGGCTACCTGGTGTTGCCGCCGGCCCTGGTGGAGGCGTTCGCCCGGCGCCGTGCTGTCGACATGCGCCACTCCGAAGTCAGCACCCAGGCGGTAATGGCCGAGTTCATGGCTGCGGGGCATTTCCAGCGGCATATCCGGCGCATGCGCCGTGCTGCGTTGAGTCGGCGCAATGCTTTGTTGGCCGGCTGGCCAAAGGGGCTGGCGGGTGTGGGTGAGTTACCCCCTGTCAGCGCAGGGCTGCACCTGACCGTACGGGTCGCCAGCCTGGCTCGGGAACAGCGACTGCTTGCGCAGGCACGGGCCGTAGAGGTCGAGGTCAACGGTTTGAGCAGTTACTGGCTGGCACAGTCGAGCACGCCAGTGAACCAGCGCGCCGGCCTCGTGCTGGGATTTGCTGCGGTACCCGAGCACGCCATCGCCCTGGCATTGCAGCGCCTGCGCGCAGCGTGGCAGGTCGTTGACTAAGCGCGCACGGTAGTGACAGGAGGAGTGACCCGGACGGTAGATAAATAGAGGCAGAAGGCGTCGACTCAGGCCTCCTTCTTTTCGAAAAACAGTCGGTCGGCCTGCTTCAGGCTGATCTCGCTGAGGTAGTAGTCAATCCTTTGGGCTTCGCTCAGGCCTACGGTGGTGTCGGCGGCCAGTCCCTTGAGCTGCTCGGCCGGGGTTTTCAAACGTGCGGCGATGTAGTACTTGGCCGGTGTCCAGGAGGCGCTGTAGTGGAAGTGCGCATACCACAGCGGCTTGCCGGAGCTGCGTTCGACGATGCTGTACTCATCGAGGTAGTCGGGCCGGGGACTTTTGAGTTTGCGTCGGGTGATTGTCTTCTTGATCTTGATTTCATTGTGATTGAGCAGCCACTCGACATTCTCGATCGTTGGTGCCTGCGTCTTGTGCAGCCTGAGCAGGTGTTCGCGGCTGCGTCGGTATAGCTGAGCAATAGCCGTATCGAGCGCTTTGTTGACGGCACTGGCCGGTTGATTGACGTTTTCGGTGATGTTTCCTTGGGTCAAGGCCTGGTCGATGGCTTCGCTGGCGCGTTCCAGGCGCAAGGCTTGCTGGTGATAGAGGTTTTCGATGCCTAAGGTTGTGCGCTCCTCCTGGTTGGCCCGGACATCTGCCTGGCGCAGGAACTCAGGCAGCGTGTCCAGCAAGGCCTGGCCTTCGCGGACGGCGGCCTGAATATCGAGGGTAGCTGCCGGCTCTGTCGACGTCTGGACGCGCTCAACCCACACCCCCGGGGATTTCTGATGATAGGTGGCAATGATCTTTTGGGTGATCGGCGAGCGGATATCCACCAGGTCGGTTTGCTCCCCGGTGGGCGACAGGCGCGGTTCGCCGATGCGGATACCCTCGTAGCGCGTGCGGATGAATTGGCTGTTTGGCCGTGGTGGCAACGGTGGCGGGATAGGACGCAGCCTGAGGGCATCTCTTTCGACACTCAACAGCGCCAGGTTCTGTGTGGCCTCCCGGCTGAACGCCTTGAGCTGGTCGCGCAGACCCTGTATCCGAGTCGGTTGCGTATGCGCTGTATAGCGTTCGGCAAAGTCACTCAGGCGTTCCCCGATGACCTGGAACTGGCCGACCAGGCTGCCCAGTGTGCCGATACGTTCGTCGAGGCGCGACTCGCTGCGCTCTTTCAACGTATCGGTCAGGCATTGAATGGCGATATCGGCGGTGTCGACGATCGAGTCGATGGTTGACCAGGCCTCTGGGGCGGAGGCCAGCGTATCCTCCGCCAGGCACAGGTGGCGAGTGAGGGTGACCTGCAGGGCCGTGAGGTGTTCGCGGGGGTAATGCGGCAATGTGCTTTTAGTGTCGCGGATCAACGTGAAGCCTTCCTTGGACAGTTGCCTGAGTTCATCGAAGCGGGTGTTCATGTAGTCAAGGCGGTCGAGCATGTCCTGGGTCAGGTCGATCATCTGGCGCGCGTCGTCAAAGGGCCGTTGGCTCGTTGGGCTATGGAGTTGGTCCAGTACCTTGCGCATCATCGGGGCAAAGCGGGTGAGAGCCTCGCGGATGCCCGCGTAAGTGAATTCAATCTGCACCTTGACGTAGGAGATGGCTTTGGTGGCGTAGTCCGCTGACGGCGCGAAGACATTCAGCTGCTTGAGCTGTTGCAGCACGGTTTCGTAGTTGTCGCGTTGAGCGACCAAGGTCTGCAAGTAGTTTTGTCGGCGTGTCTCTGCGGTGTCGGCAGTGCCCTGAGTCATGGCCTCATAAGCTTTTTGCAGCTCGGCCTGGGCGTCTTTCTTGGTTTTTTCGAAGTCACTCAGTTGGCGACGCAGGCGTTGAGCACGCTCTTCGGCCAGGGCCTTGGCTATCCGTGTCTTCAATGTGGGTCCCCCACCACGCAGGCGCAGGCGTGTGTCGATAAACCAGTTACCTTGGCGATTGCTGACCAGCAAAGGGCCGAGGCGGGACAATTGTTTCGAGTCGACGATGATGACGTTGCCACTTTCATCAACGATCACTTGATACCAACGATTGCCCACGGGCGCATAGAGTTTGTCGGCGAGCTTATAGAGATGCTGGTTTGGGCCGCGTTCGCTGATCGGCGCGCCAAGGTTGCTGGGCTTTTCGACTTTGTAGCTGTCCAGGAGCGCGGCCAGGTGTGATCCACCACGATGGGTGGCGCCGCTGGTGTGCAACGGTTGTGAGCGATCCGAAGGGATCTCAGAAATTTTGACATCTGGGATCTTGCGAATCGTGGTCGCCGGTCTTTTTTCCGGCGCTGGCTTGATCGGGATGGGTTGCTGGGCGATGGGCCGCGATGGTTTGGATTGTCGGGTCACGCTGTGCAGCGTGACGGCCATGCCCAGGTTGAGCAGCAGGTCAGTGATGGCGCCCCAGCGTGAGCGGTGTTGTGGGTCTTCTTCGGCGTCGACCACTTCTTGCAGTTGGTCCATTATTTGCCAGATCCATGCCGCCACCCCGGCCGTGCGCCCGAGGAACGGCAAGGCTGCGTTGAATATCAGCCAGCCGGTGCGCTCCAAGGTAGCCCAGCGCGCATCCGCGTTGGAGACCGACTGACGATCGGCCAATGTCACCAGTGCATTGGCGTTGGCCTTGAACAGGGTGGCGAGCCTATCGCCATTGAGGGTTTCCTCGCCCAGCAGCAGCGGGCCGCTCAGGCTCAGCACTTTGGCCGGTTCTACCAGGAAATCCACCACCGACCAGGGCGACGGTAAGGTGCCTGGAAACACATACCGGCTGTAATCCGTGCGCACGCTATCCGGCAACCAGGCGAGCACCGATTCGCGCAGGCTCGGGGATTGCTGGATCGCGTAGATCAGATTGGCGGGAGATGGGTATTGGCTCAGGGGCTCGTCGAGCAGTGGACGGTAAAGTAAGCAGGGCCCGGCATGCAGATCGGCGGGACCGATCACAAACATGTTCGCGACGGTGTTCGGTTTGCCGTTGCCGTTTTTCGTCAGAAAGGCCAACGGCCGTATGACGATAGTATTGCCCTCCACTGTGCGATCCGCTGCGTTGTCCTGCATCACGGCCGTCACATAACGGTATCCGCGTTCGTCGATGCCCCCTTTTTGATTGAGTTTGTAGTGCAGCGCCAACAGCGGTAGCTGAATGCGTAGATGGCTGGTGTAGAGCTTCTCACGTCGCGACGACTCTATCGGGTCATCCAGCAGTTTGCTTTTGATCAACGCCGGGTAGGCGCTGCCGATGTCGATGCGGGTAATCAGGGTTTCCAGGTAGCCGACGGTGAGCCACTCGGGAATTGTGCCGCCGTTGCTTCTGCGTAGGGTCTTGTTGCCCAACGGCAGGGCGATCAGGTTTTGCAGGGCCAGTTGCGCCAGGCTGAACGTGGTGGTCACGGTTTGTCCGGGCACCGTGAACGTACCCCAGATGACAGGGCTCTGGACCACGATGTCGATCTTGTCCAAGGCCAGATGCTTGGCGTCTTTGTGGTCTTTGCTCATCTGCGCTTTCAGCGCATCGAGTGCGTATTGCTCGATGGGGGCAATGCCGTCGTCGTAGGCGTGGCCCCCGTTCAGGCTATGCAGTGCTGCCAGGTCTTTGAGGTGGCGGCCATAGGCGTCCTGTTCCGGGCTGGAAGCCTCGCTGAGCCAATCGGGCAAGGCGTCCCTGAACCAGTCGAGGCCAGGGGAGCGCCGGGGCTGGCCATTGCCGGCAGGGGCCGTGACGGAGCCGGGCAGCTGTTGCGTCGTGTCCGTAAAGCGGATGGCGCCGATGGCGTCGATTTGAATGGAGATCAAGATGCAGGCTTGCTGGTCGAAAAAGTTGCCGTCGGGCTCGAACAGGCGCCAATCGATTTTCTTGCCCAGCGCACGGTCTGGCAGGTAATTCTCCAACGCGGCTCCCAAGGCCTCGATCGAGTTGAATTTTTCATAGCCGTGCCCTGGCGAATAGGTCAGCAGCACCTCTTGGCCGTTTTGTCTGCCGACCAGTACGGCGATCAGGCTGTCATTGAGGTGGGTGGCTTTGCCGTCGTCGTCGATCAGAAAAATGTCCACCAGACAGGCACGGGACGCATAGGGATCATTGCGTTTGCGGACATCCGGATCCGGGGCGGCATACAGGCTGCGCGCCATGACGCAATCCTCATGCGTCCAACCGTCCACCGTCTCGACATTCCAAAAGCTGCGAAGGGCGCTGGACAGTTGCTGCCAATGGGGCGCTGAACCGTTCTCGGACATGTTCCAGTATTCTGCCTGTTGCTCCTGGAAGCCTGTGATCATCACTGGCGCCAGCAAATTGATAATGTTGGCGATTTCTTCGATGCGTACCTGCAGGTGCACCGCTGGCTCAACGATTGGCAGCCGGGTGAGAAAGTGTTCCCCCTCGATATAGATCGTCGGTACGCCGAGTACGGCCTGTTTGGCCAGGACGTCGGCGAGTGCCTGGTACTGGGGAGGCTTGGCCACGACTTGATCACCGACGACGTCCCACACCGGCGTGCCAACCATCGTGCTATTGGGGTCTATATCCAATTGGGGGTAGCGCGCTTTGAGCTCACGTCGCAGCAAGGCGGCGGCCACCTCCCTAAACGCAGGGCCAGTGGACAACTGAGTGATCAGGGTGGCGGTGGAATAAAAGCGTGGCAGTAGTGGCGAATCTGAGGTGTCTGTGATTGAAGTCATGGGAGACCTGACAGGCTTGTGATGGGCATAGGCCGAGGCTCTGCCTCGGGTATGCCCATGCTAGAAAGCGCGCTGTCAGGAGGGCGGTGTTTATGTATGCGTCTCAGGTGCCGGACTTGATCTTGGTCCAGGCGCGGGTCCTGGCACGTTCGGCATCACGGCCCAGGGGTTTCAGGGTATAGAGCCCCGCCATCGCCGCCTCGGTGGGGTACAGGTTGGGGTTGTTGCGGATCGCCGGGTCGACCTGTTCGGTCGCATCCTTGTTCGGGTTGGGGTAGCCGACAAAATCGCTGATCGGCGCGATCACCTGGGGTTGCAGCAGGTAGTTGATAAAGGTGTAGGCGTCCTGTGGGTTCTGCGCGCCCTTGGGAATGGCGAGCATGTCGAACCAGATCGGCGCGCCCTCCTTGGGCAGGCGCATATCCACCACTACGCCGTTCCTGGCCTCCTTGGCGCGGTTGGCCGCCTGGGAGAAGCTGCCCGAATAACCCACGGCCACGCAGATGTCACCGTTGGCGATATCGGCCATGTACTTGGACGAATGGAAATAGGTGATGTACGGGCGGATCTTCATCAACAGCGCCTCGGCCTTGACGTAGTCCTTGGGGTTGCTGCTGTTGGGGTCCAGGCCCAGGTGCTGCAGGGCCAACGGCAGGATCTCCGAAGGCGAGTCGAGCAGGGCCACGCCGCATTGCTTGAGCTTGCTGATGTTCTCTTCCTTGAAAATCAGGTCCCAGCTGTCCACCGCAGCGTTGTCGCCGAGCGCAGCCTTGACCTTGGCCGGGTTGAAGCCGATCAGGATGGTGCCGTACATGTAGGGCACGGCGAATTTATTGCCGGGGTCATTGGCCTCGATCAGCTTCATCAGCTTGGGGTCGAGGTGGTTCCAGTTGGGCAATTGGCTGCGGTCCAGGGGCTGGAACACGCCGGCTTCGATCTGCTTGGCGAGGAACACGTTGGAGGGCACCACCACGTCATAGCCGGAGTTGCCGGTGAGCAGCTTGGCCTCCAGTGCTTCGTTGGTGTCGAAGATGTCGTAGACCAGCTTGATCTTCGGGTTCTGCGCCTTGAAATCCTCCAGTGCCTTGGGCGTGATGTAGTCGAACCAGTTATAGACTTTCAGGGTTTTTTCTTCGGCGTGTGCGGTGCTGCTCAGCACGGCGGCGCAGAGCACAAGCGACTTGAGCATATTCATTGGGCGGCCCCCTCAAAACCTTCGAGCACATTGACGGCGTTGATGCCGATTTCTTCCACCGCGTAACCGCCTTCCATCACGAACAGCGTCGGCTTGCCCAGGCGTGCGATGCGCGCGCCCATGGTCAGGTAGTCCGGGCTGTCGAGCTTGAACTGGGAGATCGGGTCATCCTTGAAGGTGTCCACGCCCAGCGAGACCACGAGGATGTCGGTGCCGTAGTGTTCGATCTCCCGGCAGGCCTGTTCCAGTGCTGCGCTCCAGGTGTCCCAGCCGGAGCCGGCGGGTAGCGGGTAGTTGAAGTTAAAGCCTTCGCCTGCGCCTTCGCCCCTCTCATCGGCATAGCCCAGGAAAAACGGAAACTCGGCCTCCGGGTGACCGTGGATCGAGGTAAACAGCACATCGCGGCGGTCGTAGAAAATCGACTGGGTGCCGTTGCCGTGGTGGTAGTCCACATCGAGGATCGCGACCTTGCGGTGGCCCTGGTCGAGAAACGCCTGGGCGGCAATCGCGGCGTTGTTCAGGTAGCAATAACCGCCCATCAAGTCGCTGGCGGCGTGATGGCCCGGTGGGCGGCACAACGCGAACGCACTGTGGGCGCCGCGCTGGATCGCCTGTTGTGCGGTGAGCGCCACTTGCGCCGCCGAGTAGGCCGCCTGCCAGGTCCCGGCGGTAATCGGCGCGCCGCCGTCGAAACTGTAATAGCCCAATTGGCCGTGCAGGCTGGTGGGCAGCACGCGGCGCAGGGTGCGCGCGGGCCAGGTGTAGGGCAGCAGATCGCCGTCCTCGCCGTATTCGGTCCAGCGCGCCCAGGCGCCTTTGAAGAAATCCAGGTAGTCGCGGTTGTGAATGCGCTGCAAAGGCGCCAGGCCAAAGTCGTATGGCGCCTGCACTGGCCCCAATTCGCGGTCCTTGACCCGCTGCAGCACATGGTCGGCCCGCGAGGGCATTTCGAAGCAGGGCATCAGTTGCCCGTCCATCAATTCGCAGCGGCCGTGGTGCAGGTGGTGATCGTCCGAGTAGATCGTCAGCATTCTTGTTCTCCGCAGGCTGGGTCGGTGCATGCAGTCTTGCGGTGGGCGCGGTTCAAGAGAACGGCAGGAGCGGCCAAAAGGGGATGAATATGGCCAAAGTGTCTGTCCGTAATTCGCCCCTCAATGGCGCATCATGCTCGAAATTGGCTCGGTGCTACGCCGCTCCAGCGCACAAATGCATGCCGGAAACTCGCTGTTTCGCTGAACCCCAAGGCCTCGGCAATCCGGTAGATCGGCCACTGGTCCTCCGCCAGCAGTTGCTTGGCGCGCTCGAAGCGCAACTCGTCCAACAGCTCCTGGTAGCTGCAACCCTGGTCGTGCAAATGCCGGCGCAGGGTGCGCGCCGAGCAGTTCATCTGCATGGCCAGGCCTTCCAGGCCCGGCGCGGCGTTGAGCTGCGCGGTGAGCAACTGGCGAATCCTGCCCAGCCAGGCCTGGCGCCCGGTGAACTCCAGGTTCTGCTTGCGGCAGCGCTCGGCCATGGCCTGGTGGGTGACGGCGTCTGCCAGCGGCAGTGGCTGTTCGAGCCAGTGCCGATCGAAGGCAAACGCGTTGGCGGTGGCCTGGAACTGCAACGGGCAAGGGAAGCTTTCGGTATAACGCGCGCAGTAGTCCGGGGCGTCGTACTCGAAGCGTGCGGCGAGCAGTGGCAGCGGCTGGCCCAGCAGGTCGTCGCAGATGACCTTCAGCGAGGCCAGGCACAATTCGACATTGAACATCTCAAGCGTCGGGTCTTCGCGATAATCACAGGCGGTGAACCAGACGCGCTGGCCATCTTCCTCCAGGCTCAGCTCGAAAAGTGTTCCCAACAGCGCCGGGTAGTGCAGCGCTAGGCGCAAGGCGTCACCAAAGGTGGCACTGGTGAGCAGGGCATAGCCGAGCATGCCATAGGCCGATACATGCATCTGCCGGCCCAGTTCCAGGCCGATATCCCGACGCCGCGCTACGGCATTGGCACACACGCGCATCTCCTGGTTGGTGGTGATGCGCGTGTCGGCGCGGCTCAAGTCCGCCGCGCAGATGCCGCTGCCAGCCAGCAGTTCCTGGGCCGGCAAGCCTTCGGCCTTGAAAGCGTTAAGCACCAGGGACACGGCGTTGAGAGTGGTCAGGTGGGAGTGCAGCATAGGGGGCTTCCAGCCAGGGGATGGCTGGAAGGGAAGCAAGTTACAGGCCGGTCAGCTCAGCTCGCCACACAGGTCGAGTTCCACCAGGCGACGAACCTCGGCGGTGTCGAGCCCTGCACCGAGCAGTGCATTGAGCTTGCCGAACACCGCTTCGCGGGTCATGCCGCCACCGGACAACACGCCGACGCCGCGCAAACGGCTGCCCGCTTCGTACACATCCAGCTCCACACCGCCTTCATGGCATTGGGTGATCGCCACCACCACAACGTCTTGATCGTGCGCGCGTTGGAGGCTGGCCAGGAACGCCGGGTTGTCGCTCGGCCCGGTGCCGCTGCCGAAGCATTCCAGCACCAACGCCTGAATGCCGCTGTCGATCAGTGCATCCAGTTGCCCGGCGGCAATACCCGGCACCAGCGGCAGCACACCGACGTTGGCCACGGCTTTGGGCTGACGGTAATGCAGGGCGGCCGGGATCATTTCGGCCTGGGCGACGCCGCCATTGCGCTGCAGGGCAGCAAACGGGTGGCGACCGAAACTGCGGATTTTCGCGCAGCGGGTCGGCGCCATCAGCGCACCGTGGAAGAACAACTGCACGCCCGGCGCCAGGCCTTCGCCCAGCGCCGCCAAGGCACCGCTGACGTTTTCCCAGGCATCGCTGTCGGGCACGCCGGCGGGTAGCATGGAGCCGGTGAACACCACCGGCGCCGGCAGGCCGAGCAGTTGGAAGCTCATGGCGGCGGCACTGTAGGCCAGCGTGTCAGTGCCGTGCAGGATCAGTACGGCGTCGCAGCCGGCGTCCACCGCCTCAACCACGGCGGCGTGCAGGCGCTGCCAGTAGACGGGGGTCATGTTGGCGCTGTCGATCAGCGGCGACATTTCCTGGAAGCGCCAGGCGGGCACTTGCGCGTCGGCAAGCTGTTCGCGCATACGCGCCTCAAAACCTGAAGCGGGCGCCAGGCCGTTGGCGCTGGCCTGCATGCCGATAGTGCCACCGGTGTAGAGCACCATCACGTTGTTAGCTGGGGACATCGAATTTTCTCCTGAACGAAAAACGCCGCCGGGCCCAGAGCATGCCCAAGGCCGGGCGGCGTGTCATCTCTCTACACTCAGCGTTGCGCTTGAGCGTTCAGTTCAGCGGTAGTTTGAGCGCTTGGCTCAGGCTTGACCGGGTTGGCTGGCCAGGCCTTGCGGTCCAGGTCCAGGTCAGGGAACTGGCTGGAATCGAATACCGGGGTCTTGATGCCTGCGGCGCGCTGGTTGTCGTAGTCGTTGAGGATGCGCATGGCGATCTTGAACAGGAACGCCAGGGCGAACAGGTTGACGAACGCGAGCAGGGTCATGGTGATGTCGGCGAAGGCGAACACGGTGCTCAGGTTCTCGATGGAACCCCAGAAAATCAGCACCAGCACCAGGGCGCGGTAGCCCATCAGCACCTTGCGGTTGTTGCCTACCAGGAAGCGCAGATTGCTCTCGCCCAGGTAGTAGTTGTACATGATCGAGGTGAACACGAACAACGCCAGGGCCACCGAGATGAACATGCGGCCCCAGTCGCCCACCACCGCCGCCAGGGAGTTCTGGGTCAGGGCAATGCCGTCGCCTTCGAAGCCCGGGGTGTAGAAGCCGGAGAGCAGGATCAGCAACGCGGTACAGGTGCAGATCACGAAGGTATCGAGGAACACGCTGAACGCCTGCACCACGCCCTGGGCGATCGGGTGTTCGACCGACGCCACCGCCGCCACGTTAGGCGCACTGCCCAGGCCGGCTTCGTTGGCGAACACACCGCGCTTCACACCCATGATGATCGCGCTGCCCACCAGGCCCCCGAAGGCCTGGTCGAGGCCGAAGGCGCTCTTGACGATGGTCGCGAGCATGGCCGGCACATGGTCGAATTGCAGCACGATTACATAGAGAGTCACGGCGATGTAGACCAGGGTCTTGACCGGCACCAGCAGGTCGGCAATCGAGGCGATGCGCTTGATCCCGCCGATGAACACCAGGCCCAGCAGTACCGCCAGCGCCAGGCCAGTGTAGGTGGTGTCCAGGCCAAAGGCGTTGTTCAGCGAGTGGGTCACGGCGTGGGCTTGCAGGCCGTTGAAAGCAAAACCGAAGGTCACCAGCAACAGGAACGCCATGACCATGCCCAGCCAGCGCTTTTGCAAACCGTGCTGGATGTAGTAGGCCGGGCCGCCACGGAAGGTGCCTTCCGCGTCGGTGCGCTTGTACAGCTGGCCGAGGGAGCACTCGATAAAGCTCGACGACATGCCCACCAGTGCGGTAACCCACATCCAGAACACGGCGCCCGGGCCACCCAGTGTCACGGCAATACCGACACCGGCAATGTTACCGGCACCCACGCGACCGGCCAGGCTGAGCATCAGCGCCTGGAAGGAGCTGAGCTGGTCGGAGCTGTTTTTCAGGCTGTCGCGAAACACCGAAAACATGTGGAAGAAGTGACGCAGTTGTACGAAACGCGAGCGAATCGTGAAATAACCGCCGAGCCCGACAATGAGCACGATCAGTACTTTCCCTGAGAGGAAGTCGTTGATGACTTCGAGCATGGAGTGTTCCTCGCTGATTTTTCTAATGGCAAACGCAGGACGGTTCGACGCTATCGCTCAGCACCAGGCAGTGCACGACGTTCGACCCCAATCCTTTTGCGGGTGTTGTTATTCATGCGGTTTCGCGCTGTACAGGACCTCGTAACCGACGATCTCTGACGCGAAGAGGGGCGGCACTATACCTAGGCGAACGTGATCCGTCTGCTCGGGGCGATTAAAGGTTTCAGCTGGGCGGTGGGCCTGCAGAGCGATATTGGCGTTTTTATAGGCTTCATTTCACAACCTCGGGGCAAAAAAAAGGGCCTGAAGAACGAGCCTTCAGGCCCTCAAAAGGTGAGAGGTGTCTAGTCCCTCAGCCTGGTGAGCGGTGCAACAAACGCTTAGGCCTTCAGCGGGACCAAGCGTGGAGCAATCATGTTTTCGGGGCGCAGGATGTCGTCGAGCATGGCGTCGTCGAGCAAGCCTTCTTCGCGCACCAGTTCCAGCACGCCACGGCCGCTTTCGAGGGCGATACGGGCGATGCGGGTGGCGTTTTCATAGCCGATGTACGGGTTCAGCGCGGTAACCAGGCCGATGGAGTGCTCCACCAGTTCGCGGCAGCGGGCTTCGTTGGCGGTGATGCCGACGATGCAGTGCTCGCGCAGCATGTCCATGGCACGTTGCAGCAGGCGGATCGAGTCGAAGATCTTGAAGGCGATCAGCGGCTCCATCACGTTCAGTTGCAGTTGGCCGCCTTCGGCCGCCATGGTCAGGGCCAGATCGTTACCGATGACCTGGAACGCCACCTGGTTCACGGCTTCCGGGATCACCGGGTTGACCTTGCCGGGCATGATCGAGCTGCCTGGCTGGCGGGCCGGCAGGTTGATCTCGTTGATGCCGGTGCGTGGGCCGCTGGACAGCAGGCGCAGGTCGTTGCAGATCTTCGACAGCTTCACCGCAGTACGCTTGAGCATGCCGGAGAACAGCACGAAGGCGCCCATGTCGGAGGTGGCTTCGATCAGGTCGGCAGCCGGCACGACCGGCTGGCCGCTGATTACCGCCAGGCGCTGTACGGCCAGGGCCTGGTAGCGCGGGTCGGCGTTGATGCCGGTACCGATGGCGGTGCCGCCCAGGTTTACTTCGGTCAGCAGCTCAGGCGCCAGGGTTTTCAGGCGTGCCAGGTCTTCACCCAGGGTGGTGGCGAAGGCGCGGAATTCCTGGCCGAGGGTCATCGGCACGGCGTCTTGCAACTGGGTGCGGCCCATTTTCAGTACGTGGCTGAATTCTTCGCCCTTGGCGGCGAAGGCCTGGATCAGGCTGTCGAGGCTGGCCAGCAGCGCGTCATGGCCCAGCAGCAGACCCAGGCGGATCGCGGTCGGGTAGGCGTCGTTGGTCGACTGCGCCATGTTCACGTCGTTGTTGGGGTGCAGGTACTGGTACTCGCCCTTCTTGTGGCCCATGGCCTCCAACGCGATGTTGGCGATGACTTCGTTGGCATTCATGTTGGTTGAAGTGCCGGCGCCGCCTTGAATCATGTCCACCACGAACTCTTCGTGGAAATCGCCGCGGATCAGACGGGCACAGGCTTCGCTGATGGCAGCGTGCTTGGCTTCGCTGAGCTGGCCCAACTCGCGGTTGGCGTCAGCCGCCGCTTGCTTGACCATCGCCAGACCGACCACCAATTTCGGGTAATGCGAAATCGGAACGCCCGAGAGGCGGAAGTTGTTCACCGCTCGCAGGGTCTGGATGCCGTAATACGCTTGAGCCGGTACTTCAAGTACGCCAAGCAGGTCTTTTTCGGTACGGAAAGATGCAGCGGAGGACATGACGGAAATCATCTCGATATGGACCCGGAACTGGCCGGAACGCTGCGAATGCTAGGCTTGTAGAACTTTTTGGGCCAATGCTGTTAAACACTGGCCTATGCACAAACGGCATAATGTGAGTGTGACCCGGTTATCATGGCGGGCGTGTGTGCCAAAATGGTGCGTACCCACGGGAGGCAGTAATGAACCTTGAGAGCAAATGGCTGGAAGACTTCAGCGCCTTGGCGGCGACCCGCAGTTTTTCCCAGGCGGCGGAGCGGCGCTTCGTCACCCAGCCGGCGTTCAGCCGACGCATCCGCAGCCTGGAGGCGGCCCTGGGTCTGACCCTGGTCAACCGCTCGCGCACGCCGGTGGAGCTGACGGCGGCGGGCCAGTTGTTCCTGGTCACTGCCCGCACGGTGGTCGAGCAGCTCGGTGAAGTGCTGCGCCATTTGCATCACCTGGAAGGCGGGCAGGGCGAGGTCATGCAAGTGGCTGCGGCGCACTCCCTGGCCCTGGGCTTCTTCCCGCGCTGGATCGCGCAACTGCGCAACGAAGGCTTGAACATCGCCACGCGGCTGGTGGCCACCAACGTCGGCGACGCTGTGCACGCCCTGCGTGAAGGCGGTTGTGACCTGATGCTGGCGTTCTACGATCCCGACGCCGCGATGCAAATGGATTCGGACATCTTCCCGTCACTGCATCTGGGCAACACCGAAATGCTCCCGGTGTGTGCCGCCGATGCCGACGGCAAACCGATGTTCGACCTGGAAGGCGACGGCAGCGTCCCGTTGCTGGCCTACAGCGCCGGCGCGTTTCTCGGTCGCTCGGTGAATTTGCTGCTGCGCCAGCGTGCGCTGCGCTTCACCACGGTGTACGAAACCGCCATGGCCGACAGCCTCAAGAGCATGGCCCTGGAAGGCCTGGGCATTGCCTGGGTGCCGCAGTTGAGCGTGCGTGCCGAGCTGGCGCGTGGTGAGCTGGTGGTCTGCGGTGGGCCGCAATGGCATGTGCCGCTGGAGATCCGCCTGTACCGCTGTGCCTTGGTACGCAAGGCGAATGTGCGGTTGTTGTGGCGCAAGCTCGAAGGCGGGGCGGCGCAGAATACGTGAGCTCCTCGCACAAGGTTTCGTGGTGCCTTGGACTGACTTAAAAGTCAATAAAACCGCCACTTTGCGCCGCTAGACAGATGGTCATCCCAGGGGCTGTTTATCTGGATTATTACGGTATACTGCGCGGCCTTCGGCCGGTCCAACCGGCCTTAATTCGTACACCAAGCCACGCCGGATTTCCCGCGTGGCTTGTTGTTTTTTGACGCGCCTGTGGGCGCCCAGAGAGAAGAGGCACGACGATGAGTGCATTGGTTGGCGTGATCATGGGCTCCAAGTCCGATTGGTCCACCCTTAGCCACACCGCCGATATGCTGGAAAAACTCGGCATTCCCTACGAAGTGAAAGTGGTCTCCGCCCACCGCACTCCGGATTTGCTGTTCCAGTATGCCGATGAAGCAGAATCCCGTGGCATCGAGGTGATCATCGCCGGTGCCGGCGGTGCAGCGCACCTGCCCGGCATGTGTGCGGCCAAGACCCACCTGCCGGTGCTCGGCGTGCCGGTGCAGTCGGCGATGCTCTCGGGCGTGGATTCGCTGTTGTCCATCGTGCAGATGCCGGCCGGTATCCCGGTGGCGACCCTGGCGATCGGCAAGGCCGGCGCGATCAACGCCGCCCTGCTGTCCGCCAGTATCCTGGGCGCCAAGCACCCGCAATTCCATGCGGTGCTGAAAAAATTCCGTGCTGAGCAGACAGACAGCGTGCTGGACAATCCAGACCCACGCATCGCCTGAGGTTGTTGACGATGAAAATCGGTGTAATCGGTGGCGGCCAACTGGGCCGCATGCTGGCCCTGGCGGGAACCCCGCTGGGGATGAACTTCGCTTTCCTGGACCCGGCGCCGGATGCCTGTGCGGCGGCCTTGGGTGAACACCTGCGCGCTGACTACAGCGACCCGGACCACCTGCGTCAACTGGCCGACGAAGTCGACCTGGTGACCTTCGAGTTCGAAAGCGTTCCGGCTGAAACCGTGGCGTTCCTGTCGCAATTCGTGCCGGTATACCCGAGCGCCGAAGCCCTGCGCATCGCCCGTGACCGCTGGTTCGAGAAAAGCATGTTCAAGGACCTGGGCATTCCGACCCCGGCCTTCGCCGATATCCAGTCCCAGGCGGACCTGGATGCCGCGGTCGCCAGCATCGGCCTGCCCGCCGTGCTGAAAACCCGCACCCTGGGTTACGACGGCAAGGGCCAGAAAGTCCTGCGCACCGCCGCCGATGTGGTCGGCACCTTCGCCGAGCTGGGCAGCGTCGCCTGCCTGTTGGAAGGCTTCGTGCCATTCACCGGTGAAGTCTCGCTGATCGCCGTGCGTGCCCGTGATGGCGAAACCCGCTTCTACCCATTGGTGCACAACACCCATGACAGCGGCATCCTCAAGCTGTCCGTGGCCAGCACCGACCACCCGTTGCAAGCGCTGGCCGAAGACTATTCCGGCCGTGTACTCAAGCAGCTGGATTACGTCGGCGTGATGGCGTTCGAGTTCTTTGAAGTCGACGGTGGCCTCAAGGCCAACGAAATCGCCCCGCGCGTGCACAACTCCGGGCACTGGACCACCGAAGGTGCCGAGTGCAGCCAGTTCGAAAACCATCTGCGGGCGGTGGCGGGCTTGCCGTTGGGTTCCACGGCCAAGGTCGGTGAGAGCGCCATGCTCAACTTCATTGGTGTGGTGCCGCCCGTGGAAAAAGTCATCGCCATCGACGACTGCCATCTGCATCACTATGGCAAGGCCTTCAAGGCCGGGCGCAAGGTCGGCCACGCCAACCTGCGCTGCAAGGACCGTGCGACGCTGCAAGCGCAGATCCTCAAGGTCGAAGCGTTGATCGCCGAGCAATAAGCCAGGGAGCGGCGGGAACCATTCGGCGACCGCCGTCCTCTGATTGCAGGATGCCAAAGCCTGACTAGGCTTTGGCATAGCTCACCTACATTCAGAGGGAAGTGCCATGGGTATCATCGGAACCATCTTTATCGGCTTGATCGTCGGCCTGCTCGCGCGTTTCCTGAAACCAGGCGACGACAGCATGGGCTGGATCATGACCATCCTGCTGGGCATCGCGGGTTCGTTGGTCGCCACTTACGGTGGCCAGGCCCTGGGCATCTACCAGGCAGGCCAGGGCGCTGGCTTCCTCGGCGCGCTGATTGGCGCCATCGTGCTGCTGGTGATCTACGGCCTGCTGAAAAAGAAATGATCTAAGCGACGAAGCCCTCTGCGCTGCGCAGGCGCGGAGGGCTAGAATGCTCGCCACCTGTACTTGCCGAGCCTCTCCATGCGCCGTCTTTTGTTGATACTCCTCCTGCTGGGCCCTGGCCTGGCGCACGCCGGCGAACTGCCGGAAACCGACTGGCTCGATCTGATGCCGCTGTCGGATCAAAAAGCCCTCGAAGCCATGCCCGAGATCGACCACAACTCGCCCGAGGCCCAAGGCACGTTCACCGACAAGGGTGGCCTGAAGCAGAGCAAAGGCTTGCCGGCGGTGATGTATTCAACCAAGACCGTGGCGGCCATGAATGGCAAGAACATCCGCATCGGCGGTTATCCGGTGCCGTTGGAGACCGACGCCAAGGGCCGCAGCACGCTGTTCTTCCTGGTGCCTTACCCTGGGGCGTGCATCCACGTGCCGCCTCCGCCGCCGAACCAGCTGGTGTTGGTGCGTTATCCAAAAGGACTGAAGCTGGATGATATCTATACGCCGCTGTGGGTCACGGGCACGTTGAAGGTGGAGAAGGTCAATAACGATCTGGCGGATGCCGCTTATGCGCTGGACGCCGGAAAAGTACGCGTGGTCAAGGAATCCGATCTTTAAAGGGCTGCGCATAACCAATGTGGGAGGGCCGCAAGCCCCCTTCCACATTTTGATTGTCGTTCTTACAGGGCGACAGCGCTGATGCTCACGCCCAAGGTGTGGCTTTCACCGGGTGCCAGACTCACCACATCATCCAGCACATTGGCTGTCTCGATGCACAACATGCCCGTCCAGCCATCGTCAGCCATGTCATCAAACGCCTTGGCACGTTCGGTCCAGGGGTTCCAGATCACCGTTGACGTCGAGCCCTCGGCAGTGAGCTGGATACGGCGCTGCCAATCTTTATCGACAATACTCAGCTGTGCAGGCGTATCGAGGTAGATACGGTCAGTCTCGCCGGTGAAATGCAGCAACCCGGCTTGCTGCTTCGTTGCCCAGTTGTCAGCGGTATCGATATACGCCGCTCCGTCCAGTCCCTCGACGTGCACCTTGCGCACGTCGCTCACCGCAAAATAGGTGTGCAGTGCCTGGCTGAGGGTCACGGTATCGTTGCCACGGTTATGGCTGGTCAGGTGGATGTGCAACTGATCGTCCAGCAACAGGCTCAGTTTAAGATCGACCTCGTGGGGCCAGCCAGGAAAGCCGCCTGTTGGGACTGGCAGTACCAAGTCCACCCGCAGTGCCTCACCTTCAAGCGCGCTCGCGGCCAATTCCCACAGCGCCGTGCGCACGAAACCATGGGCGCCGGCCGGCTGATCGCTTTGGCGCATCGCCTTGACGCTCTGCGGGTTACGGTCGAACACGCCAAACCACGGCCAACATACCGGCACGCCGGTGCGGATGCCTTTGCCCTGCTTGAACACCGCTTCGGGGTTCGGCCAGATCAGCGGCTGCTCGCCGTCGCGCTGGTAACTGAAGATATGTGCGCCCTGTCGGGCCACCATCAGTTCGGCGCCGTTGTGGCGGATGCGCCAGCAGTCCAACTCGTCGATTTTCACGGATTCAACGTGGGGTGTCGGCATAACAAAGCACTCTTCATGGCAGGCAATGGGGCAATTGACCGTCAAAACCCGGTGAGGTTTAACGTGCGCGCGACGGCACCGAACGCGTGCGACCACTGCCATCGATGGCGACGAACACGAACACCGCCTCGGTCACCTTGCGCCATTCGCTGGACAATGGGTCGTCGCTCCACACTTCGACCATCATCTGGATCGAGCTGCGACCGATTTCCAGGGCCTGGGTATAGAAGGAAAGCTGCGCGCCCACGGCGACCGGCACCAGGAACGCCATGCGATCAATGGCCACGGTGGCTACACGCCCGCCCGCGACCTTGCTTGCCATCGCGGTGCCGGCCAGGTCCATCTGTGCGACCAGCCAGCCGCCGAAAATGTCGCCAAAACCGTTGGTTTCACGCGGCAGGGCGGTGATTTGCAGGGCGAGATCGCCTTGCGGGATAGGATCTTCTTGTTCGAGTTCGATCATGCCAAGGGTGCCTCTGACCCGTAACGCTTCATGGGTATTTCAAGTGGATAGCCGTCTTATGGAAAAACGTTTCAGCACCAACATACTCCGCGTGATGCGTTTCTCGTAAGGCGTACTAAAGGGAAGCTCTGCCAAATCGGCTGGACGGCTTCCAACGACGGTTTGGCACAGCAGCCCCTCAAGACTGGGGGTCTTGCGCTTGCAAGGGCCGAGTATATCGACACGTTGTCGCCACGACGACCTCTGGGCGTTCATTTGGTCGGCAATTCGCGGCTGTATTGCGGCTTTTTCCGGCAACTGTGCTTCTGTGCGCAGATAACGCTCAGGAAAGCGGAATAATTCGCGCGGTTGAACGGTTATTCGCTCACCGCTGTGCTTTTGCGAGCGATTTGCTATCTTGCCATGCCTGCCGCAAGTCCCGGGCTTGCCGTCCCGACTACTATAAGAGAAGCCTTGCCATGTCCTCCGTGCCCGCAAGCAGTGCGCAACCTTCGCGCCCGCTGACCCGCAACGACTACAAAACCCTGTCGCTGTCTGCCTTGGGCGGGGCGTTGGAGTTTTACGACTTCATCATTTTCGTGTTTTTCGCCACCGTGGTCGGAAAACTCTTCTTCCCGGTCGACATGCCCGAATGGCTGCGCATGATGCAGACCTTCGGCATCTTTGCCGCCGGTTACCTCGCGCGCCCCTTGGGCGGCATCATCATGGCGCACTTCGGCGACCTGCTGGGCCGCAAGAAGATGTTCACCCTGAGCATCTTCATGATGGCCGTGCCCACCCTGATCATGGGCCTGCTGCCAACTTACGCGCAGATCGGCCTGTGGGCGCCGATCCTGTTGCTGCTCATGCGCATCATCCAGGGCGCGGCCATTGGCGGCGAAGTACCCGGCGCCTGGGTGTTCGTCTCCGAACACGTACCGCCACGGCATATCGGTTACGCCTGCGGCACCCTGACCAGCGGCCTGACCGCCGGGATCCTGCTGGGATCGCTGGTGGCCACCGCCATCAATACTATTTACAGCCCGGAGCAAGTCTCGGATTACGCCTGGCGTATCCCGTTCCTGCTGGGCGGTGTGTTCGGCCTGTTGTCGGTGTACCTGCGCCGCTGGCTGCATGAAACGCCGATCTTCGCCGAGATGCAGCAGCGCAAGGCACTGGCCGCCGAGTTGCCGTTGCGCGCGGTGCTGCGCGACCACCGTGGCGCCATCGTCTTGTCGATGTTGCTGACCTGGTTGCTGTCGGCCGGCGTGGTGGTGGTGATCCTGATGACCCCGACCGTGCTGCAGACCCTCTATCACTTCAGCCCGACCGTGGCATTACAGGCCAACAGCCTGGCCATCGTCACCCTGAGCCTGGGCTGCATCGCCTCCGGCGCCCTGGCTGATCGCTTCGGTGCCGGCCGGGTACTGGTGATCGGTTGTGCGCTGTTGCTGGCCACATCCTGGACGCTCTATCACAGCCTCTTCAACCATCCTGACTGGCTGTTCCCGCTGTACACCCTGACCGGTCTGTTCGTGGGCACCATCGGCGTGGTGCCCTACGTGATGGTCAAGGCCTTCCCGCCCGTGGTGCGTTTCAGCGGCCTGTCGTTCTCTTACAACGTGGCCTACGCCGTGTTCGGCGGGCTGACGCCGCTGGCGGTATCGCTGCTGATGAAGGAAAGCCCGCTGGGTCCGGCCTACTACGTTGCCGCCCTGTGTGTGATGGGGATGGTAGTGGGTGGGTATTTGTGGAAGCGTTCGCGCTAAGCCATGGATGACGATCGTTCCCGGCCCTGGGAACGATCACGTTTCAACGTATTTCCAAGCCTTAATCTCTCCCTCCCGGGCCTCGTGCCTGCGCGCTTTTCGTGGCGTCGTTGAATAGTGGCCTTTCATCTAATTGTCACATTCCAGACATAGAGTGTTCACACGGCCTCCCGATACTTGGCCCCGATCCAATTATCCCTATCTGCTAGGAGCAAGGCATGAAACTGAAACGTTTGATGGCGGCAATGACTTTTGTCGCTGCTGGCGTTGCGACCGCCAACGCGGTGGCCGCTGGTGTTGATCCGGCAATCCCGGCGTACGTGAAGACCACTGGTGTGTCGGGCAACCTGTCCAGCGTTGGTTCCGATACCCTGGCTAACCTGATGACCCTGTGGGCCGAGGGTTACAAAAAGGAATACCCGAACGTCAACATCCAGATTCAAGCTGCCGGCTCGGCCACCGCGCCACCAGCGCTGACCGAAGGCACCTCCAACCTGGGCCCGATGAGCCGCAAGATGAAGGACACTGAACTGGCGGCCTTCGAGCAGAAGTACGGTTACAAGCCAACCGCTATTCCGGTTGCGGTGGATGCCCTGGCCGTGTTCGTGCACAAGGACAACCCGATCCAGCACCTGACCATGGAACAAGTCGACGCGATCTTCTCCTCGACTCGCCTGTGCGGTGGCAAAGCCGACGTGAAAACCTGGGGTGACCTGGGCGTGACCGGCGACCTGGCCAACAAGCCGGTGCAACTGTTCGGTCGTAACTCGGTGTCCGGCACCTACGGCTACTTCAAGGAAGAAGCCCTGTGCAAAGGCGACTACAAGCCAAACGTGAACGAACAACCAGGCTCGGCTTCGGTCGTGCAGTCGATCAGCTCTTCGCTGAACGGCATCGGTTACTCGGGCATCGGCTACAAGACTGCCAGCGTGAAGACCGTGGCCCTGGCCAAGAAAGGCAGCACTGAGTTCATCGAAGACAGCGAAGAAAACGCCCTGAACGGCAAATACCCGCTGTCGCGTTTCCTCTACGTGTATGTCAACAAAGCGCCGAACAAGCCTCTGGCCCCGCTGGAAGCCGAGTTCGTGAAACTGGTGCTGTCCAAACAAGGCCAGGAAGTTGTCGTGAAAGACGGCTACATCCCACTGCCAGCCAAAGTCGCCGCCAAGGCCCTGGCTGACCTGGGTCTGAAAGAAGGCAACTGATTGCCTCTGCGGGGCCGGCGTACCGGCCCCGCATCCGAATTTTCTAGTCCGCTGCCAGCCTTGCTTCGCGGCGGATTTGTTGCGTCACTGCACTGTCATCTTTCTGTCATACAGGATCGCTAGGGTGTGCGCATGAATGATCTGGCCAATTCCACCATGACGACGACTTCTCCCCCCAAGCGCATTGACTTCAATACGCCTGAGCTGCAACGCAAGCGCCGCATTCGCGCGCTCAAGGATCGCCTGACCCGTTGGTACGTGCTGGTCGGCGGCCTCGCCGTCCTCGGCGCCATCACCCTGATTTTCTTCTTTCTGGCCTACGTCGTCGCGCCACTGTTTCAAGGCGCCTCATTGACCAAGGAAGACGCACTGACCCCGGCCTGGATCCAGGACGCGGGCAAGCCGCTGATGATCTCCCTCGAAGAACAGAACCAGGTCGCCATGCGGGTTTCCGACAAGGGCCAGGCGCTGTTCTTCAATGTCGAGACCGGTGCCGAGCTCACGCGTGTCGACCTGCCCCTGCCCGCCGGCACCAGCGTTGCTTCTATCGGTGAAGACCAGCCCGGCAGCCCGCTGGTGATCCTCGGTCTATCCAATGGCCAGTCCCTGGTATTCCGCCACACCTATAAGGTGTCCTACCCGGACGGCAAGAAAACCATCACGCCGGCGATCGAATACCCCTACGGTGAAACGCCGATCGTGCTGGATGACGCCGGCCGCCCGCTGGAACACGTGGCCCTCAACGCCACGGATTCGTCCCTGGTGGTGGCAGGCTCCGCAGGTTCGCACTTGAATGTGCTGTCCCTGAGCCGCGAAGAAAACATGATGACCGGCGAAGTCACCAGCGAGCAGAAGCGCATCGAGCTGCCACAGATGACCGAGCCGGTGAAGGCAATCTTCATCGACCCGCGCCAGCAATGGCTGTATGTGATCAACGGCCGTGCCTTGGCCGATGTGTTCAGCCTGCGCGACAAGAGCCTCAATGGTCGCTACAAACTGCTGGAAGACGGGACTGCCGAAGTCACCGCGAGCACGCAGCTGGTGGGCGGTATCTCGTTGATCATCGGTAACTCCAAGGGCGGCCTGGCCCAGTGGTTCATGGCCCGCGACCCGGATGGCGAACAGCGGTTCAAGCAGATCCGTACCTTCCAGATGGGCACCACGCCTATCGTGGAAATTTCCGCCGAAGAGCGCCGCAAGGGCTTCACCGCCCTCGACGCGTCCGGCCAGTTCGGCGTATTCCACAGCACCGCCCACCGCACCCTGCTGGTGGACCCGGTGGTCGACGGCCAAGGCGTGTACGGCATGTCGCCACGGGCCAACCGCGTGATCGTGGAGGCGGGCGGCAAGCTGCAGCCGCTGATGCTCGACAACCCGCACCCGGAAGTGTCCTGGAGTGCGCTGTGGAGCAAGGTCTGGTACGAAAACTACGACGAGCCTAAATACGTCTGGCAGTCGACCGCCGCCAACACCGACTTCGAACCCAAGATGAGCCTGGCCCCGTTGACCTTCGGCACCTTGAAGGCCGCGTTCTACGCCATGTTGCTGGCCGCGCCACTGGCCGTTGCCGCCGCGATCTACACCGCCTACTTCATGGCCCCGAGCCTGCGCCGCAAGGTCAAGCCGGTGATCGAGTTGATGGAAGCCATGCCGACGGTGATCCTCGGCTTCTTCGCCGGCCTTTTCCTGGCGCCGTATGTGGAAGGGCATCTACCGGGCATTTTCAGCCTGTTGATGCTGTTGCCGATCGGCATCCTGGTGGCCGGCTTCATCTTCAGCCGCCTGCCTGAATCCCTGCGCCTGCGCGTACCGGATGGCTGGGAAAGCGCGATCCTGATCCCGGTGATCCTGTTCGTGGGCTGGCTCTCGCTGTACATGAGCCCGTACCTGGAAACCTGGTTCTTCGGCGGCGACATGCGCATGTGGATCTCCCACGACCTGGGCATCACCTACGACCAGCGCAACGCCCTGGTGGTCGGCCTGGCCATGGGTTTCGCGGTGATCCCGAACATCTACTCCATCGCCGAAGACGCCGTGTTCAGCGTACCGCGCGGCCTGACCCTGGGTTCCCTGGCCCTGGGCGCCACGCCGTGGCAGACCATGACCCGTGTGGTCATCCTCACCGCCAGCCCGGGCATTTTCTCGGCACTGATGATCGGCATGGGCCGTGCGGTAGGCGAGACCATGATCGTGTTGATGGCCACCGGTAACACCCCGGTGATGGAGATGAACCTGTTCGAAGGCCTGCGAACGCTTGCGGCCAACGTCGCCGTGGAAATGCCCGAGTCGGAAGTGGGCGGCAGTCACTACCGCGTGCTGTTCCTCTCGGCGCTGGTGCTGCTGCTGTTCACCTTCATCATGAACACCCTCGCCGAGCTGATCCGTCAGCGTCTGCGCAAGAAATACTCGTCGCTTTAAGAAAGGTAGAAGTCTGTGAAACAGAACTCCCTGAATGGATGGTTCAAGAGCGGCGCCCCCGGCGTCTGGATCAGCGGTGGCGCGGTGTCCATCGCGGTCATCATGACCATTGGTCTGCTGGCCGTGATTGCCGTGCGTGGCCTGGGCCATTTCTGGCCGGCCGACCTGATCCAGGCCAACTACAACGTGCCGGGCCAGGAAAACCATATCGTCATCGGCGAAGTGGTGCAGAAGGAAGAAGTGCCCCGCGAACGCCTGAAAAGCGCCGGCCTGCCGGTGCCGGACCAGGGCCCTGAGTTCATGACCCGCGAGCTGATCAAGGTCGGCAACCGTGACCTGAACGGCAACGACTTCACCTGGATCGTCGGCGAGTGGCTCAAGGACCAGACCACGCCGGCGAACCTCATGACCATCGAGCGGCGTGAGTGGGGCAACTTCTACGGCACCCTGGTCAACGTCAAGCAGGATGGCAAGGTCATTGCCGAAGGCGAGGCCGCCTGGCCGGAGCTGCAGGCCCGGGTAGACCGCGTCAACAAGCTGGCTGCCCAGCTCAAGACCCTGGAAAAATCCGACATCGGCGCGATCAACGCCGGCCTGGAACGTATCCGCCTGCATGGCCGCAAACTGGAATTGGAAGGCAAGCTCGACGCCGCCGCACAGGCCGACATGGACGCCGACCGCGCCGAGCTGAATGCCCGTTACCAAGACATCGAAGCCCGCCTGGCCGACCTGCACGCCCAGTTCAACCGCGACGCGCTGACCGCTCGCGACGGCAACGGCAAGGAAGTGGAAATCGGCATCGGCAAAGTGGTGCACGCCTACCAGCCGAACGCCATGGGTACGATCACCAAGATCGGCTTCTACTTCAGCAAGGTCTGGGAATTCCTCAGCGATGACCCACGGGAAGCCAACACCGAAGGCGGGATCTTCCCGGCCATCTTCGGCACCGTGATGATGACCCTGATCATGGCGATGATCGTGACCCCGTTCGGCGTGCTGGCGGCGGTGTACCTGCGTGAATACGCCAAGCAGAACACCCTGACGCGGGTTATCCGTATCGCCGTGAACAACCTGGCCGGCGTACCGGCCATCGTCTACGGCGTGTTCGGCCTGGGCTTCTTCGTGTATGTATTGGGTGGCTCGGTTGACCGGCTGTTCTTCGCCGAAGCCCTGCCGGCGCCGACGTTCGGCACGCCGGGCCTGTTGTGGGCCTCGCTGACCCTGGCGCTGCTGGCGGTGCCGGTGGTGATCGTGGCCACGGAAGAAGGCCTGGCGCGAATTCCTCGCACTGTGCGTGAAGGCTCCCTGGCACTGGGTGCGACCAAGGCGGAAACGCTGTGGAAGATCGTGCTGCCGATGGCCAGCCCGGCAATGATGACCGGCATGATCCTCGCCGTGGCCCGCGCCGCCGGTGAGGTGGCGCCGCTGATGCTGGTGGGCGTGGTGAAACTGGCGCCGTCGTTGCCGCTGGACGGCAACTACCCGTACCTGCATCTGGACCAGAAGATCATGCACCTGGGCTTCCACATCTATGACGTCGGCTTCCAGAGCCCCAACGTCGAAGCCGCCCGGCCGCTGGTGTACGCCACCGCGTTGCTGCTGGTGCTGGTGATCGCCACGCTCAACTTGTCGGCAGTGTGGATCCGTAACCACCTGCGCGAAAAATACAAAGCGTTGGACAGCTAAAGCTTTTCAATGTGGGAGGGGTCAAGCCCCCTCCCACACACAATGAATTGGTAGCACAGGGAGCATCCCATGCAACAAGACACCCACACCCACGGCATCAACATGTCTGCCCTGGGTCGCGACAAGCAGAGCCTGAGCCTGGCCCAGGAAACCGTGGCCATCGAAGTGCCGGGCCTGAGCCTGTACTACGGTGAAAAACAGGCGCTGTTCGACGTCAGCATGAACATTCCCAAGCAGCGCGTGACCGCCTTCATCGGCCCGTCGGGCTGCGGCAAGTCCACGCTGCTGCGTAGCTTCAACCGCATGAACGACCTGGTGGACGGTTGCCGTGTGGACGGTGCCATCAACCTCTACGGCACCAACATTTACCGCAAGGGCGAAGATGTGGCCGAGCTGCGTCGCCGCGTGGGCATGGTGTTCCAGAAGCCCAACCCGTTCCCCAAGACCATCTACGAAAACGTGGTCTACGGCCTGCGTATCCAGGGCATCAACAAGAAGCGCATCCTCGACGAAGCGGTCGAGTGGGCCTTGAAAGGCGCGGCGCTGTGGGACGAAGTGAAGGACCGCCTGCACGATTCGGCCCTCGGTCTGTCCGGTGGCCAGCAGCAGCGTCTGGTGATCGCTCGCACTATCGCCGTGGAGCCGGAAGTGTTGCTGCTCGACGAACCCTGCTCGGCTCTCGACCCGATCTCGACGCTGAAAGTCGAAGAACTGATCTACGAGCTCAAGTCCAAGTTCACCATCGTTATCGTGACCCACAACATGCAACAGGCGGCGCGGGTTTCCGACTACACCGCGTTCATGTACATGGGCAAGCTGGTGGAATTCGGCGACACCGATACCCTGTTCACCAATCCGGCGAAGAAGCAGACCGAAGACTACATCACCGGTCGCTACGGCTAGGAAGCTGTGGTTCTGATTGCACTGACGCTGCGGTTATCCGCACCTTACCGGACGCTCCAAGGACGCCAACATGATTAGCAAAGAAGGCCTTACCCACCACATCTCCGCGCAGTTCAACGCCGAGCTCGAGGAAGTGCGCAGCCACCTCCTGGCGATGGGCGGGCTGGTGGAGAAGCAAGTCAACGATGCGGTCACCGCGCTGATCGAGGCCGACTCGGGCCTGGCCCAGCAAGTGCGTGAGATCGATGACCAGATCAACCAGATGGAACGCAATATCGACGAAGAATGCCTGCGCATTCTCGCCCGTCGCCAGCCGGCGGCGTCCGACCTGCGGTTGATCATCAGCATCTCCAAATCGGTGATCGACCTGGAGCGCATTGGCGACGAAGCCACCAAGATCGCCCGACGCGCCATCCAGTTGTGCGAAGAAGGCGAAGCGCCGCGCGGTTACGTGGAAGTGCGCCACATCGGCGACCAGGTGCGCAACATGGTGCGCGATGCGCTCGACGCCTTTGCCCGCTTCGACGCCGAACTGGCACTGTCGGTGGCCCAGTACGACAAGGTCATCGACCGTGAGTACAAGACTGCGCTGCGTGAGCTGGCCACCTACATGATGGAAGACCCGCGCTCTATCTCGCGGGTCTTGAGCATTATCTGGGTGCTGCGCTCCCTGGAGCGGATTGGCGACCATGCGCGCAATATCTCCGAACTGGTGATTTACCTGGTGCGCGGCACCGACGTGCGGCACATGGGCCTCAAGCGCATGAAGGCCGAAGTTGAAGGTTCAGTCGATCAAATCCCTAATGTTCCGGGCGTACCTGACGATAAGTAAGGTTGCCCGAGAAATTAACGCCCGGCCTTTGGTCGGGCGTTTTTGTTTGCGGGTCCGAATTTTTCAGCGAGGGGGCACGAGAAAGTCCCAACGTGACTGCAGAGTTTTTGGCAAAATGCCATCAGTCAGGCGTCTTGCGTGCCGAAGTTTTTATAGGATGAAGGGTCGATGAGTAAAGTCAGTGTGTTGGTGGTGGATGACGCCTCGTTTATCCGCGACCTGGTGAAGAAGTGCCTGCGCAACTACTTCCCCGGGATCAAGCTTGAAGATGCGGTGAACGGCAAAAAGGCCCAGGCCATCCTGATGCGCGAGACCTTCGACCTGGTGCTGTGCGACTGGGAAATGCCAGAGATGTCCGGCCTTGAGCTGTTGACCTGGTGCCGCGAGCAGCCTCACCTCAAAGCCATGCCGTTCGTGATGGTCACCAGCCGTGGCGACAAGGAGAACGTAGTCCAGGCTATCCAGGCCGGGGTTTCCGGCTACGTCAGCAAACCGTTTACCAACGAGCAGTTGCTGAACAAGGTCAAGCAGGCCCTGCACAAGATCGGTCGCCTCGACGCCCTGGTCGCCAGCGCGCCGACCAAGATGAACTCGGCTTTCGGCAACGATTCCTTGAGCGCCCTGACCGGCGGCAAACCCGAAGTGGCGCGTGCGGCTCCTGTTGCGGCTGCCGCTCCTGCGCCTAACAAAGGGTTGCTCAACAGCCCACCGGTGCAGGCGCCGATAGCGGCTGCGCCGGCTGGCGGTCGTGGCCAGGGCCAATTGCGCCTGTCCAGTGGCACCCAGCAATGCGTGATCAAGGCGCTGAGCATCAAGGAAGCGCTGCTGGTGGTGCGTCGCGGTGAAGTCCTGCCCCAGGTACTGGAAAGCGCCGTGCTCGACCTGGAGCAAGGCGAAAACGCCGAAGTGGCCCGCCTCAATGGCTACCTGCACGCCATCGTCGCCTTTGAACCGAAGCCGGACAGCGATTGGCTGCAACTGACCTTCCGGTTTATCGACCAGGACGCGCAGAAGCTCGACTACATCTCCCGCCTGATTGCGCGCGGTACGGCACAGAAGCATTTTGTGCCGGGTGCGTGATCCTGAGGGACACCGTACAACTGTGGGAGGGGGCTTGCCCCCGATGACGGCGGTTCAGCTAAGCAGTCGGTGGCTGACATCCCGCAATCGGGGGCAAGCCCCCTCCCTCATTGGGATCTCCACTGTGGCGTATAGAGTTGTCATGATCCCTTGCTAACCTGCCGTTCAGTCATCCCGGCAGGTTTACGCCATGCTTATGCGCTTCTTGCTGTGCTGCGGGTTGGCGACGGTCGCTATGTCGGCCCAGGCCATGACCCTCTACAAATCCGTCGATGCCAATGGCCTGGTGTTTATCAGCGACCGGTATACGCCGGGCGCCCTGGCGTTCGTGATCCAGGAGCGCAAGGTTGAGCGACCGATGCTTGTCGTGCCCAAGCCCAATCGTGCACAACAAGCCTATCGCTACCCCTTGCCCTGGCGTGGCGGTCCTTTCCGCATGACCCAGGGACCCAACGGCAGCTTCAGCCACACCGATGCCAAAAGTCGTTATGCGATGGACATCGCCATGCCCGAAGGCACGCCGATCATTGCGGCGCGTAGTGGCATGGTGGTGAAGACCGAAAACGCGCAGGCCGGACGCGGCAGTGATGCGTCGGGGAATTTCGTGAGGGTGCGCCACGACGACGGCACCGAGGGCGTGTACCTGCACCTCAAGCAAGGTTCGGTCAGCGTCCGGGTCGGGCAGCATGTGGCGGTGGGGAGCCCGCTGGCGTTGTCGGGCAATACCGGCAACAGCAGCGGGCCGCATCTGCATTTTGTGGTGCAGCGCGCCACCGAGGCGGGGCTGGTCTCGATCCCATATGAGTTCAACCAGCCGGTCGGTGCATTGCCCAATTTTGCATTGGGCAATTGACGGTCAATCCAGCAACAGCACCTTGGCGAGTACGATCTTCGGCCCTTTCATCTTCTTGATGATGATGCGCAAGCCTTCAACCTCCAGCACTTCTTCCTCCTCGGGCACCCGTTTGAGGGTGTCATAGATCAGGCCGGCCAGGGTTTCGGCTTCGATGTGGTCCAGGTCCACGCCCAGCAGGCGCTCCACCTTGAACAGCGGCGTGTCGCCACGCACCAGCAGCTTGCCTGGCTGATAGGCCAGGATGCCGCGCTCGGCCTTGCGGTGTTCGTCCTGGATATCGCCCACCAGCACTTCCAGCACGTCTTCCATGGTGAGGTAGCCGATGATCTTGCCGTCGGCTTCTTCCACCAGGGCGAAGTGCGCGCCGCCTTTGCGGAACTGTTCCAGCAGCTGCGACAACGGCATGTGCCGCGATACACGCTCCAGCGGGCGGGTCAGCTCGGCCAGGTTGAACGACTCGGGGATGTGGTCCAGGGCCGCCAGTTCCAGCAGCAGGTCCTTGATGTGCAACAGGCCCACGAATTCGTTGCGTACCGCGTCATATACCGGGTAACGGCTGAACTTGTGGCGACGGAACAGCGCAAGGATTTCCTTGAGCGGCGCGTTGAAGTCCAGGGTTACCAGGTCTTCCCGGGAGTTGGCCCAGTCCACCACTTCCAGCTCGCCCATTTCCACGGCGGAGGCCAGTACGCGCATGCCCTGGTCGCTCGGATCCTGGCCACGGCTGGAGTGCAGGATCAGCTTGAGTTCTTCGCGGCTGTAATGGTGTTCATGGTGCGGGCCAGGCTCGCCCTGGCCGGCAATGCGCAGGATGGCGTTGGCGCTGGCGTTGAGCAGGTAGATCGCCGGGTACATGGCCCAGTAGAACAGGTACAGCGGCACCGCCGTCCACAGCGACAGCAACTCGGGCTTGCGAATCGCCCAAGACTTGGGCGCCAGCTCGCCGACCACGATGTGCAGGTAGGAGATCACGAAGAACGCCGCAAAGAACGACACGCCCTTGATCACTTCCGGCGACTCGACGCCCACGGCGCCCAGCAGCGGCTCGAGGATGTGCGCGAAGGCCGGCTCACCGACCCAGCCCAGGCCCAGGGAGGCGAGGGTGATGCCCAGCTGGCACGCCGACAGGTAGGCGTCGAGCTGGCTGTGTACGGTGCGCAGGATCTGCCCGCGCCAGCCGTTCTTGTGGGCGATGGCCTCGACCCGGGTGGCGCGCAGTTTGACCATGGCAAATTCCGCCGCAACGAAGAAACCGTTGAGCAGTACCAGGATCAGAGCAAAAAGAATCATGCCGAAGTCGGCGAAGAGTGTCGCGAGGGTGATACCAGGGGAAGGGTCCATGATGGGGTTTTGCAGGTTCCGTATGTTCAGTAAGGGGTGGCAGGCGGGCCTGAAAGGCAGGCGCAAGTCGGCCAATGTAGCGGCTGACGGGGCGCTTGCCTAGTGCCCACTGCCGGGCGGGGCTTGGAATGCACTCTCTAAAACAACACCGGTCCACTGTGGGAGGGGGCTTGCCCCCGATGGCAGTATGTCAGGCAGCACATTCATATCTGACCCGCCGCCATCGGGGGCAAGCCCCCTCCCACATGTAGGCCCGTGGTGTATTTGGATTACTCGTCGTTGCTGAGGGCTCGCGAGCGCGCCACCTGAGCCGGCGGAAAATGGCAGGTAAACGTGCTGCCGTGCCCCAGCACGCTGCTGATTTCCAGGCGTGCGCGGTGGCGCAGCAGCACGTGCTTGACGATCGCCAGGCCGAGCCCGGTGCCGCCAGTGTTGGAGTTGCGGCTGGAGTCGACACGGTAGAAACGCTCGGTCAGGCGCGGCAGGTGCTTGGCGTCGATGCCGATGCCGGAGTCCTGCACGCTCAAATGCGCGCCTTGTTCGTCGGCCCACCAGCGGATGCGGATATTGCCTTTGTCCTGGGTGTACTTCACGGCGTTGAACACCAGGTTGGAAAACGCGCTGCGCAACTCGCCTTCGCTGCCCTTGAGCAGCACGGCCGGGTCGGCTTCCAGGCTGATCTGCTGCCCGCGTTGGCCGGAGAGGGCCTGGGCGTCGTTCTTGATGGTCTGCAACAGGCTTTGCACGGCCACCGGCTGGTTGTCCGACGGATAATCGGTGGCTTCCAGCTTGGCCAGCAACAGCAGGTCGTTGAGCAGGGTCTGCATGCGCGAGCCTTGCTGCTGCATTTGCTGCAGGGCCCGGCTCCAGCGTGGGTTGATCTCGTCGACGTTGTCCAGCAGCGTCTCCAGGTAGCCGCAGATCACCGTCAGCGGTGTACGCAACTCGTGGGAGACGTTGGCGACGAAGTCCTTGCGCATCTGCTCCAGCTGGTGGATGCGGGTGACATCGCGCACCAGCATCAGGTGTTCATTGTTGCCGTAGCGCGTCAGGTACAGCTGGATGCGTACGCGGTCATTGGTGGGCGAGGGGATTTCCAGGGCTTCTTCGTAGTTCTCCTGTTCGAAGTACTCCTTGAAGCGCGGGTGGCGCACCAGATTGGTCACTGGCTGGCCGCTGTCCTGGGGTGTCTTGAGGCCCAGCAGGGTCTCGGCGGCACGGTTCCACCATTCCAGGTTGCCGTCGCTGTCGAGCATGATCACCGCGTCCTTGAGCGCGGCGGTGGACTCCTGCACCCGGTCGATCACCGCTTGCAGGCGGCCGCGCACACGCTGGTCGCGACGTTGCAGGTGGTAGATGCTGTCGAACACCTCGCCCCACAGGCCGTAGCCATCGGGTGGTGCTTCATCGGGTTTATGCTGGCGTAGCCATTCGTGCAGGCGCAGCAGTTGCTTGAGGGTCCAGCCCAGGTACAGCGCGATGCCGACTGCCAGACTCCAGCCGTAATAGCCGCTGACCAGCCCAACCAGCAGGCAGCCGGTGATCAGCAAAAGCATGTGGCGGATCAGGGTGCCATGCCAGTTTTGGTTCACTTGAACATGCGTCCTTGTCAGCTGTTAAGTCAGGATCCGATTGGCTCAGCCCTTGGTAGAGAAGCGGTAACCAGTGCCGCGCACGGTTTGTACCAGATTCTCGTAGGCATCGCCCAAGGCTTTGCGCAGGCGACGGATATGCACGTCCACGGTGCGTTCTTCCACGTACACGTTGCCGCCCCACACTTGGTCCAGCAGTTGGCCACGGGTGTAGGCGCGCTCCTGGTGGGTCATGAAGAATTGCAGCAGGCGGTATTCGGTGGGGCCCATCTCGGCCGGTTTGCCGTCGATGGTCACGCGGTGGCTGATCGGGTCCAGCAGCAGGCCGCCGACTTCGATAGGCGCTTCGCCATCGGTAGGCCCGGCGCGGCGCAGTACGGCCTTCAGGCGCGCTACCAACTCCCGTGGGGAAAAAGGCTTGGTGATGTAGTCATCGGCACCGACTTCCAGGCCCTGGATCTTGTTGTCCTCTTCGCCCTTGGCGGTGAGCATGATGATCGGGATGTCCCCGGTCAGCTCGTCGCGCTTGAGGCGGCGGGCCAGTTCGATGCCGGAGGTGCCGGGCAGCATCCAGTCCAGCAGGATCAGGTCCGGCTTGCGGTCGACGATAATGGCATGGGCCTGCTGGGAGTTCTCCGCCTCCAGGCAGTCATAGCCGGCCATTTCCAACGCAACGGCGATCATCTCGCGGATGGGCGCTTCGTCGTCAACAATCAGAATGCTCCTGCCAACCATGCTCGAAAATCCTCTTGTCATTTAACTGTCTTGCGCCGCATTAGATAACGGAATTATTGCAGTCGTGTGACAGTAATTTAGTCGCTCGGGCAATTCCCGCCTCTCTGGACTACGCTTTGAGTCCGAATCCTGACAACCACAAAAGGAAGGTTCCGATGACTTACAGCACGATTTCCTGGAAAGCCCTGCTGGTGACGGCTGCGTTGACGCTGCCGGGCCTGGCGTTTGCGGCGGAGCCGGCGATGACCAAAGACGGAATGCTGGTGGACCACAAGGGCATGACGCTCTACACCTTCGACAAGGACGCTGACGGCAAGTCCGTGTGCAAGGACCAGTGCGCGACCAATTGGCCGCCGTTGAAGGCAGAGTCCACTGACAAGTCGATGGGCAAATGGACCGTTATCACCCGCGATGACCAGACCAGCCAGTGGGCCTATGACGGTAAGCCCGTCTACACCTACAAGGATGACCACAAGGCCGGTGACAAGACCGGTGATGGCAAAGGCGGGGTGTGGCACGTGATCAAGCCTTGATGACGCGGTGCCGCTGAAATCACCGGGGGCAAGTCGAATCGTCGTACCACCCCTCCCACAGGGGAACACATTCCAAATGTGGGAGGGGGCTTGCCCCCGATGAGGTCGGGACAACCGCCACAAAAACCTCAGCGAAACGAATAGTCCGCCACAATCCCGACAAATATCGCCAACCCCGCCCAGTGGTTGTGCAGGAACGCCTTGAAGCACTTCATGCGGTCCTTGTCCCGGGTGTACCAGAACTCCCAGGCAAAACAGCCCGCCGCGCCCAGCAGACCCAGGTGGAACCAGCCACCCAACTCGAATCGCGCCCCCGCCAGCAACAGGCACACCAACGACAGCCCTTGCAGCGTAAGGATGATCACGCGATCCGCATCGCCAAATAGAATGGCGGTGGATTTCACGCCGATCTTCAAGTCGTCATCCCGGTCGGTCATCGCGTAATACGTGTCGTAACCCACTGTCCACAGCAGGTTGGCGATATACAGCAGCCAGGCCGTAGCGGGAAGGTGACCCGTTTCGGCAGTGAACGCCATCGGCATGCCCCAGGAAAACGCCGCCCCCAGCACCACCTGCGGGTAATAGGTGTAGCGCTTCATGAACGGGTAGCTCGCCGCCAGGGCCAGGCCACCGAGGGACAGCAGGATGGTGGTGGCGTTGGTCAGCAGCACCAGCAGGAAACTGATGCCCATCAGCACGGCAAAAAACACCAGCGCCTCTTTGGAGCTGATCTTGCCGCTCACCAGCGGCCGTTGCTCGGTGCGCTTCACATGGCCGTCGACCTTGCGGTCGGCCCAGTCGTTGATCACACAGCCACCGGCGCGGGTCAGCACCACGCCGAGCACGAAGATCACGATATTGATTAAAGAAGGCGAGCCTTTGCCGGCGATCCACAGCGCCCATAGGGTCGGCCACAACAGCAGGTAGATGCCGATGGGCTTGTCCATACGGGTCAGTTGAATGAAATCCCAGGCCCTGGGGTTCAGGTGGTTCAGGGACTTGAGCAGACGTTGGTACATCAGCAATTCTCCGGATGGGCGTGCAGCGCGTGCCAGAAACTGGGCAAGAAGACTTCCGCGACCAGCACGCTCAGCGGCCCGCGATCAAAGCGTGAGCGGCGTGCCCACAGCCCGTCGACCTGATCGGCCGCTGGCAACCAGTGCCGAGGGTAATGGCACACTTCGATGGCCTGGCGGGTGAAGGCCTGGTCACAGAACAGCAGTTCGCCCAGGGACCGGCTGCCCAACTCATCCATATGCAGGCCGTCGCCCTGCAGAGCGCCGCGTGCGGCCACACTGCGTGCGAACACCCACGGCTGACCATGCCCACGCAGATACACCTCGCGCACCCAACCGATACTGGCCGGCGCCAGCGCCAGGGCGGCACATTCGTCATCGCGTAGCGGTTGCCAGCCTTCGAACAGTGGCGTGACGCTGAAACCGTCGTTGGACAGCCACGTCAACCGCCGCGTCAGCGAGTCTTCGTTGAACAGCCAATTGAGGGTCAAGGACGTGGGTACAGGGGCCAGGTGGCTCTGGGTCAACCATTGGCAAGCATCGGGAGGGTCGATTGAGTGCGGCACGGTGAGTCAGTATCGGCAGCAAAAGAGGCGGCGAGCTTACCATGGCGTCCAACGTTTTTGCCGGAGGCAACCGGCTGTTTGCGTCGATCATGCTTGCATCTGCCGGCCACCATCAGTACAAAACGCCCTGAGCCGTACGGCAATGCGGGTCTATCGACCGTCGGCCAAGAAGCCTGGACTCCTGAGGAACAAGTAATGAAGAAGTGGCAATGTGTCGTCTGTGGCCTGATCTACGACGAAAAGGACGGCTGGCCGGATGACGGAATTCTGCCTGGCACCCGTTGGGAAGACGTCCCGGAAGACTGGCTGTGCCCGGACTGCGGCGTGGGCAAAATGGATTTCGAAATGATCGAAATCGGCTGATTCTCGATTTTCAGAAAAGTATTACAAGGAGAAAGGAATGAACGCACCTGTCGTGATCATCGGCACCGGATTGGCCGGTTACAACCTGGCCCGTGAGTTTCGCAAGCTCGACAGCGAAACCCCATTGCTGCTGATCACTGCGGATGACGGGCGCTCCTACTCCAAGCCCATGCTCTCCACCGGGTTTGGCAAGAACAAGCAAGCCGATGGCCTGAGCATGGCTGAACCGGGCGCCATGGCCGAGCAACTCAAGGCCGAAGTGCGCACTCACACCCGCGTCAGCGGCATTGACCCCGGTCACAAGCGCCTGTGGATCGGCGAGGAGGCGGTGGCCTACCGCGACCTGATCCTGGCCTGGGGCGCAGAAACCGTCCGTGTGCCGATTGAAGGCGATGCGGCTGACCTGATTTTCCCGATCAACGACCTCGAAGACTACGCACGCTTTCGTGCCGCCGCTGCCGGCAAGCGCCGTGTGCTGCTGCTCGGCGCCGGCCTGATCGGCTGCGAGTTCGCCAATGACCTGATCCTGGGCGGTTATGAAATCGACCTGGTGGCACCGTGCGAGCAAGTCATGCCGACCCTGTTGCACCCGGCCGCCGCCGCCGCAGTACAGGCCGGCCTCGAAGGCCTCGGCGCGCGTTTCCACCTGGGCCCGGTGCTCAATCGCCTGCAGCGCACCGCTGATGGTCTGGAAGCTCACCTGTCGGACGGTGAAGTGATCGCCTGTGACCTGGTGGTCTCGGCCATTGGCCTGCGCCCACGCGTCGACCTGGCCGCCGCCGCCGGCCTGCAGACCAATCGCGGGATCATGGTGGACCGCCATCTCAAAACCTCCCACGCCAATATCTACGCCATGGGCGACTGCGCCGAGGTCGACGGCCTGAACCTGCTGTACGTGATGCCGCTGATGAGCTGCGCCCGTGCGTTGGCCCAGACCCTGGCCGGCAACGCCACTACCGTCAGCTACGGCCCGATGCCGGTGACCGTGAAAACCCCGGTCTGCCCGCTGGTGGTTTCGCCACCGCCTCGGGGCACCGAAGGCGTCTGGAGTGTCGAAGGCGAGGGCGCCGACATCAAGGCCCTGTGCCGTGACGCCAGCGGTCGCCTGCTGGGTTACGCACTGACTGGCAGCGCCGTGATGGAAAAACTCGCCCTCAACAAAGAACTTCCGCCGTTGCTGGCGTAAATACCGGTCGTTCTGTCGGAATAAGCACGTTTTTCCCTCCAGAAAGGTCGCCGCTAGACTGGCGGAGCGTGCGAGGGCATGCCATCCTCACTCCCGTCTGCCGCAGAGTAGAGCCTGCGGCGCTTTGGGCGCTGCTCCAGAAGAGAGCAGCACGGACATAACAACAAAAAACCGTCAAAGAGGCTTCACTTATGCGTAAACCAGAACTCGCAGCCGCCATCGCTGAAAAAGCCGATCTCACTAAAGAACAGGCCAACCGCGTCCTCAACGCCGTTCTCGAAGAAATCACCGGCGCCCTGCACCGCAAGGACAGCGTCACCCTGGTTGGCTTCGGCACCTTCCTGCAACGCCACCGTGGCGCTCGCACTGGCAAAAACCCTCAAACCGGTGAGCCGGTGAAAATCAAGGCGAGCAACACGGTTGCGTTCAAGCCGGGTAAATCGCTGAAAGACACAGTCAACGCGTAATGGCGTTGCCGTCTCGAAGGGGGCGGGGTGGTAGGAGAAATGGGCACGTCGACAGGGTCGAGTGCCCATTTTTTGTAGGGTGTCGGAAGCGTTGAATTCCAAGACGCTTAAACCGATCCGCCGCCCCATTCATACGCCGTGTAGGCAGGATTAGTGAGCGGCTCTTTTTTTTGCATCCAGGTAAAAATTCAGATATTTCTTGGGTCTTTCCTGAAAGGCGCGGGCTTTACCGAACCCATAAGCTTCATCAAAGTATTTATAAGCCTCGGCTTCTTTTCCCAGTTCAAGAAAAACCATTCCCAGGTTAATCAGCGGGCCGGTATCAATATCGGACTCTCGACCATCAAATGTCTTCTGCGCCCAAGGCTCAGCGGCTTCGAAGTCGCCTTCATCCAGGTAAAAGTTGAAGAGCGAACCGGTCACCCACGACGACAAGGGTGACCATTTGAGTTTTGGCTCTGGAAGCAAATCCCAAGCTTGTTGGTACAGGGCCTTGGCCTCTGCTTTTTTGTTTTGTTCATCTAGGTCATTGCCTGAACCCATGATGGCCATGATCTGGTCTGCCAGTGTTGGATTCTCGTCTGCAAGGTCTTTCATAAAATAATCCTTACTCATATTTAGGCTTTTCTGCCGGACCGATAAAATCGCCAGGATCTTTATACCGGTCTTTTTTCCAGGCGTTCTGCCTACAGAGTTCAGGCGGCACGACATCCCCAGTGGGTCGATCCAGACATAAGGGTTGGGAGCATAGGCGTAAAAGTTCGAGCCGCCGTGTAACCCAATCGGATCCGGCGTCGTAAACCGCCCCACATCCGGATCATAAAACCTGAACGTATTGAAATGCAGCCCCGTCTCCCGATCCAGGTACTGCCCCTGGAACCGCAGGTTCTGCTCCTCGATGTAATAAGGCTCGCGCACCTCTTCCAGTGTGTTGCCCCACACCCGATAAGTCGCCTGCCAGATGCTGTGCCCATCGGCCTCGGTCAGTTGTTCGGGCAGCCCGTTCAGGTCGTTGTGGTAGTCGCGAATCTTCTGTAGCGGGCCAAGGCCGTCGACGCGGGCCAGCGGTTCATAACCGTCGTCGTAAACATACAGGCTGGTCTGGCTGTGTTTATGCTCCTGCAACAACCGCAGTCCATCCCACACAAACTGCGTTTCTCCCAGCGGATACCCGTCACGGCCATGCTCGGTTTTTTTGTTGCGTCGGCCCAGCGGCCAAACTCACCATAGCGATAACGCTTGTCCTGATAGGTCAACAACAGGTTATGCATGAAACACCCGGCGGGCCGTCCAGCCAAG
The DNA here is from genome assembly GCF_019823005.1 of Pseudomonas sp. DR208. Taxonomy (NCBI): domain Bacteria; kingdom Pseudomonadati; phylum Pseudomonadota; class Gammaproteobacteria; order Pseudomonadales; family Pseudomonadaceae; genus Pseudomonas; species Pseudomonas sp. DR208. The sequence goes on along the minus strand of NZ_CP081944.1, from coordinate 88,517 downwards.
TTGGCGGCGGCGTCTTATTCGGCGAATATTAATCAGCAGGCTTGGGTGATGGCACTGAAGTTGGTTATACCGTTATCAAAAAATAGGTAGGCCTGTACGCTGTCGTGGCCCAACATCGCTGATTAAAGTGCTCCTTTGCTAGAACGGGACCTCAAATATTATTTTTCCTAGTCGATTTTTAATGTGATAGCCGTTTTCATTTATTTCTGCAGTTTTGAAAAAGTCTCGTCGATCAATGAAGCTTGGAAGCTCGTGCATCCAGATTTTTTCCTTTTGAGTACTGTCTTCTTTACAGTACCAACCCTCACCGACTGCAGCACTAAGAGTCCTGTAGACGTTAAATTTGCGTTTTTTGTCTTGGCTGGATTTTGATAGTTTTTTAATTGGTGTCTCTTGCTCAAAATGACATTGCAATACTGCGTCAGCCGTCGAATTAATAATGTCTACAGTCGTGGGATTTTTCTCTTTCTTAGTTGCAATCGCAATGAGTGCTTGGCGTAGCTCCTCCAGTAGAATTTTTTCTTGGTTGACCCTGTCCATAGAGAGAAACTTATCAAAGTCGAAGTTCTCTACGAAAATATTTGTGACACCTAACACATTGTCAAATAAGTCTTCGTCGCCGCGCGGGCCTAGCGAAACAACAATTTTACTACTCCCGTTTATTTTTATCTTGGGCAATAGGCTCATGAATATCTGAGTAATGTGATGGCTTAGTTGACGTATACGAATACAATCACGGCTAGCGGATATTTCACTTTCTTGCAAGGTCAGCAGGCTAAGATTCATCGCAATTTCCACTGTAAAATATTAAATATTATCAGGCGTGCCATATAACTTAAGGTAGCCATCTCTTGTGTCAACCTGCGGCAGCGGTTTTTTGTGAATAGGTGAAGGCATGTTGCCGTTATTTCTTGCCGCGTGCTTGTCAGTGATTTTTTGCTCCGTCGTTTTGGCTTGAAGCCGTGTTTTGTTTTTCTCGACAATCACTGCCTTGTAACGCCCGGGTTGGGGTTTGTTTAGAATATTGACCTGTTGGTTGGCACGAGGTGATGTACCGTTCTTATTCAGTGGGCGCCCGCTGATTCCCGGCTTCATCATCCGCCCTGTTTTTGTATCAACAATAACGTAGACGTGATTAGGGTTTTTGCTCGCATGGCTGTTGCCGTGGACCTTTCCACTGCCTCCACATGTCAGCCCTGATGGATCGATCCAGCCGAAGGGGTTGTCGGCATAGAGGTAGTTATTGATGCCCCCCGCCAACCCAATCGGATCCGGCGTCGTAAACCGCCCCACATCCGGATCATAAAACCTGAACGTATTGAAATGCAGCCCCGTCTCCCGATCCAGGTACTGCCCCTGGAACCGCAGGTTCTGCTCCTCGATGTAGTAAGGCTCGCGCACCTCTTGCAGTGTGTTGCCCCACACCCGATAAGTCGCCTGCCAGACGCTGTGCCCATCGGCCTCGGTCAGTTGTTCCGGCAAGCCATTCAGATCGTTGTGGTAGTAGCGAATCTTCTGCAACGGGCCAAGGCCGTCGACGCGGGCCAGCGGTTCGTAGCCGTCATCATCGTAAACATAGAGGCTGGTCTGGCTGTGTTTATGCTCCTGCAACAACCGCAGTCCATCCCACACAAACTGCGTTTCTCCCAGCGGATACCCGTCACGGCCATGCTAGGTTTTTTCGATGCGTCGGCCCAGCTGCCAAACTCGCCATGGCGATAACGCTTGTCCTAATAGGTCAGCAGCTTGTTATGCACCACCAACCCAGCGCCAGCCTGCGGGCCGTCCAGCAGGTTGGCGGCGGCGTCGTAGGCGAAGGTTTGACCGTACAGGTTGTCAAGGCTAGCGCTTTTAAATACAACCTACGCCAGAATTTCCACTGCGGTTTCGCCTTCAAACGTTTGAACTGCAGTGCGATATATATCAGTCCAAATATCTCCAGCCGGCCTTTTGATAAGGTGTTTTGCGCCAAATACGTAAATGGTGTCGCCAAGAGAGATTTTTTCTTTGATGTGCTGTGCTGAAGGTGAAACTGAAAACTGACGTAAAAAAACCATAGGTTGACCCTGATGGTACAACCAAGCCGGCTCCCCCACCCATACGGGGCTCTCCTTTAAACAGAGAAATTCATTTTCCAATCGTTCAGTTAGCCATTTCTTTTTGTTTTTTGGCGCGCCTTGCTCAACGTATTCATCGTAAAGGCATCGGGCGAAATCCTCGGCCCCTTCAGCCTCCATCGAAGCGGACTTCTTTTCAGCAACAGCCATAGCCGCGCCCCAGAAAACGTGAAAATCAGTCAACTCACTCATGTCTGCTCCTTTAAAGCGTGCCTTACCATTGCCCTGTGGTTTTCACTACTCTCACCAAGTCCCAACCGGTATGGCGATACTTATCCATAGACTCATGCCCCCAAGGTGTCGCTTTGGTCAGGTTCCACTCCTCGTGAGCAACGTTTGATCGAGCTCGTTGAGGAATGTACTGATGATTCAGCTCCATCGGAACATCGATCACTTTGGTCTTGCCGACACGGCCGAGTCGTCTGTTCCTAGCACTGTCACGATAACGAACTTCAACCCTCATTCTAGGTGCTTTACCTTCCGACATCCGCGCCAGGTTTCTAGGAGAATATTTGCCAGGTGGTGCCTTGGCCGCAGCGTCTTTCCAGATACCTTTCCTTGCGGTGCCCCAACATTTCCAGCCCCAGGGGTCGGTCCAGCCCAACGGATTCGGTGCATATTGATAGAGGTTGATGCCCCCCGCCAACCCAATCGGATCCGGCGTCGTAAACCGCCCCACATCCGGATCATAAAACCTGAACGTATTGAAATGCAGCCCCGTCTCCCGATCCAGGTACTGCCCCTGGAACCGCAGGTTCTGCTCCTCGATGTAATAAGGCTCGCGCACCTCTTCCAGTGTGTTGCCCCACACCCGATAAGTCGCCTGCCAGACGCTGTGCCCATCGGCCTCGGTCAGTTGTTCCGGCAAGCCATTCAGATCGTTGTGGTAGTAGCGAATCTTCTGCAACGGGCCAAGGCCGTCGACGCGGGCCAGCGGTTCATAGCCTCATCGTCGTAAAATTTAAATTTTTAGCACTAAATAAGAACTTCCTTTTCTCTGCGAGGAATATTTGTATTTTTAACTCAGAATTTTATTCGCTAACGCCAGGTCGAACTGCTTGTTTCCAAAAATGGATTTAGTTGCGAGCGCTTTTTTTAGTGCGTCCGAATCCAGGCTCAGATTATTTTTGTAGGCAGCAAAGAGGATGGTGAGAAATGGGAATGCATAGTTATCAGGCTCAGCCAATACGTCCTCAATTAGTGCTCGTTTGCCAAGGATGCAATTCTCTGCCTTTGGGAGGTAAAAAGCCTTCAAACGGTCGGTTATTTTTTTACAGTCTGGCTTATTTCTTGCGGCGACGGCGTTCTAATGATACCGCCCATCTCGTCGCCAAACTGTTTAGTCTCTTCTGATAAGGAAGTCTTCGAAAAAAATGATGCGTTCAACAGCCGACTCTGATACGGCGGGGATTGATCTATACAAAAGCTAGATGCCTCACAGGTATATATTTCCATTCCAGCGTAGTAACCATCGGCTTTGGTCAAGTGCTGGATGTAGATGTCTGCAAGTTTTTTCTTTGCTACAAGCAGGCAAAGCTTGTTTTTGCTTACCTTCAGGTCGACGTTGGGAAGCGTTATTTGCTACAACGCTTCCAATAGTTCAACTTCCATGTTTTTACGAATTTCTAGGCTCATGTTATTCACTTGTAGATCAGAAGATTGAAGGTTGCGTTGTGCTGTGCGCCTTTTTCACCTAACGGTACCTCCAGCTTTCCTTTAGTATCAACTTTGAACGATCCTTTCGTTCCGACAACCGATAAAGGGGGCAGATTTATTCATGGTTCCTATCTGGATTAAATAGATCCGTCCCCTTATCGCTTTATCACCATCGCCTTTATCGTTGAGTAGGCAATCTATTTTTATTTGGAGTCAAACAATTCTTGCGTATGCAGGACTGCCTTGTTTACGCGCTCTGAAGCGGTAACGCTATCAATGCGTAAGTCGTCGGGTAAGTGCTCATAGTCCATGGCCTCATCCTCCGTTAGCGCCCCACGCAGATGAGCAATTACTCTGAAAATAATGTGATGCATACGCCAGCAAATTGAGGGTTCAATATTTACCAACTGTTCCTCAGATGCGGGCGTGCTTACGCCTCCAGTCCAGAATTCTGACTCAAACGCGAATTGAATTCTGTCATAATCAGAGGTCGATTTCGTGTAGTCCGGGTCACTGAAAAGAATCTTCCAGCGAGGGATATCTGAAAAACGCATGCTGCAGAAAATCGGTCGAAACAAACGTTTTGAGGTGTCCACCTCGCTGATCGAGGTAGGGATTTGTGTATATAATTTCTCAAAAACCTCAATCAAATGTCCCAGCGCAGGAGGAATCAGCTCGATATAGCGTGCAATCACAAAGCCAGGCTCATCTGAAGCGTTGAGGGCTGGGATGTAGAAAAGATCACCCGGTTTGGGTGCCTTGAGGGTTTTCATACAGCAGCCTCTTTTAGGTACAAGACCTAAGGGGTCAGATTTATTTGTAGTCCCTATCCGGATTAAATAGATCCGTCCCCTTTATTGTTAACTTTATGCCTGATTTTTATAGGGGGTAAATGATTGATTAGCGATGTAGAAGCCTAGCCCTTTGTCACCTTTGAACCGATTTTCTATCATGGCATCAGCCAAATCTTGGGAAATCAAAAGGTCGCCAGAATCACGCTCACGGGCAATCCCATCCATTCCTGCGGCGGTATCATGAAGCCAAATTTCATTGAAGTACAGTATTGAGCCACTGTCAGAGAGCTCCGGTACCGACTTGCTGTGATCAACAGCGCTAATCGCTTGGGCAGCATTGACGATGTAATAGCCGTCATCCACGGCCTCTCCGTTTGCAGCAATACTAGCGGGTTTCAAGAGCTGAATATGATGGTTGGCTTTCTGCATGAGGAAATCTGCCAACCTCTCGCTCACCAACGGTATGTCACCCAACAACCATAAGCAGTCATACGCCAATAGCTTTTTCTTTTGGCATGGGAAAAATATTTTTGGTCTATCCATGTCGGCAGGATAAGGCTCGCCTGACAGTAGCGATAAATAATCAAAGTTCGATCCCGCAGTCTCATACGAACCGATCTCGGCATCGTATGAGCCCAGCAGTGTTTCGCTGTGATAGATAGGCGCTTTCCAGCTTAAGATCATTTCTAGATATCCTAATTATAATGTGCGCCTGGGCGCGCATTTTTATTCAATTGTCTCTCGCCAGAGCGGAGTAATCTTCGCTCATCGGACACGATTTTATCTAGGGCTTTGCGGTATTGGGCCTGATCCCAGTTTTCACGTTTGCCAACCTTTTGTACTCGATCCATTTTGCTCCCAAGGTTTTGATTGACCCTAGCTGCATGGCGTCCTTGGTGAATAGACCGACGTCCGTCAGTCATCGCCCGAGTCTTGTTGGGCAGGAATATTTTATTTTGCCGACTTTGCAAATCGAATCCTGCCAATTTAAGCAGAGGGTGATTTTTAGTACTGGCATGCTTGTCGCTCAGTATGTGGTGGTCCTGGTATCCCTGTTTTTTCAGGCGTCCAATGCGTCGGTTTATGGATGACGTACAGCTCCAGCCCAGTGGGTCAACCCATCCATATGGATTGGCGGCATACAAATAAAGATTGATGCCCCCCGCCAACCCAATCGGATCCGGCGTCGTAAACCGCCCCACATCCGGATCATAAAACCTGAACGTATTGAAATGCAGCCCCGTCTCCCGATCCAGGTACTGCCCCTGGAACCGCAGGTTCTGCTCCTCGATGTAATAAGGCTCGCGCACCTCTTCCAGTGTGTTGCCCCACACCCGATAAGTCGCCTGCCAGACGTTGTGCCCATCGGCCTCGGTCAGTTGTTCCGGCAAGCCATTCAGATCGTTGTGGTAGTAGCGAATCTTCTGCAACGGGCCAAGGCCGTCGACGCGGGCCAGCGGTTCATAGCCGTCATCGTCGTAAACATAAAGGCTGGTCTGGCTATGTTTATGCTCCTGCAACAACCGCAGTCCATCCCACACAAACTGCGTTTCTCCCAGCGGATACCCGTCACGGCCATGCTCGGTTTTTTCGACGCGTCGGCCCAGCGGGTCGTAGGTCATTCGCACGACGCTGCCGTCATCGTTACGCACTTCAACCAAACGGCTTTCAGCATCGTAGGCAAACCGCTGCACGCCCCGTTTGGCGCTGCGTTTTTCAATCGTGCGGCCAAACGCGTCATAGCGATAACGCTTGTCCTGATAGGTCAGCAGCTTGTTATGCACCACCCACCCCGCGCCAGCCTGCGGGCCGTCCAGCAGGTTGGCGGCGGCGTCGTAGGCGAAGGTTTCGCGCTGGCCGTGCAGGCTGTCCTGGCTGGCGATGATGCGGCCGGTGGCGTCGTAGTGCAGCAGTTGGCGGTGTTGCGTGGCGGGCTGCTGGTCGAGTTTGCCGATCAGGTTGTCGGCGGGGTCGTATTCGAACTGTTTTTGCGCAGCCGCGGGCAGCAAGGTTGACTGACTGGCGTGACGGCGTTGGCGCGAACGCAGGCGGCCGCTGCGGTCGTATTCGCTGCGGGTGCTGAGCTGGCCCTGGGTGCGCAGCACTTCGCGGTGCAGGCGGTCGCGTTCGAAGTCGCTGATGACCTGGCCGTCGAGGTTGATCTGGTGCAGGTGGCCGCTGCCGTAGTACAGGCGATTGAGCCAGCGGCCGTCCGGCAGTTGGGTCTGGATCAGGTTGCCGAGCTCGTCGTAGTGGTGGTGCAGGCCGCCTGCCGAGCTTTGTTCGGTCACCAACTGGCCGAGGGCGTCGTAGGCGAAGCCCAGGGCCTGGGCGTTGCCTTGCAGGTCGGTGAAGGTGACAGCAGTGAGTTGGTCGAGCTCGTCGTAGCGGTACTCGGTGCGGCCATCGTCCGTGGTTTTGGCCACCAACCGGCCGACCGCATCACGTTCGAGTCGATGCACGATAGGCGCGGGTGGTATGTCGGGCACCAACGCCAGCCCATTGCCGTAAGGCGCTGGAACGGCCGTCAGCGTCGTGACATTATCCAACGCGTCGTAATCGTAGCGCTTGGCGCTGCCATCGAGGTCTTGCTGCTCAACCAGCCGATCGCCAGCGTCCCACGCGAAACGATATCGCTCGCCGTTCTCATTGATCAGTGCCTGCAACCGCCCATAGCTGTCATAGCCGAACTGCACTTGCCGGCCATGGGCATCGATGCGCTGGCGTACCTGCCCGCGACGGTTGTGCTGGTACAACGTGGTATGTCCGGCCGGGTCGGTGTAACCCACCAGTTGCCCGCTCGTATCGCGCTGGTACTGCTCGATACGACCGTCTGGCAATTGGGTGGTGAGCAAGCGCCCCTGGGCGTCATAGCTGAATTGAGTGCGTTCGCCGAGAGCATCGGTGATGACCTGCAGATAGCCGCGCTCGTCATAGCTGAAACGCGTTGGGTAACCCGAGCAGTCGATATGCTCGACCAGTTGCCCGAACGGATTCCAGCGCAGCTTTTTGCTTTTGCCGGTGGCATCGATGATTTCCACGACCTGACCGTGGTCGTCATAGCGGTAGCGGGTGACGTAGCCCAGTGGATCGGTTTCGGCGATGCAGTTGCCGCGCCGATCGTAGCGATACGCCCAGCTATTGTCGGCGGCGTCGGTCTCCACCAGTGGCAGGGCCCAGTGCTCAAGCCACAAGGTCGAATCGCTGCGCCCTAGCGGGTCGGTTTCGCCGATCAGGTTGCCGGCCTCGTCGTAGCTGTATTCAAAGCGCCCGCCCAGCGGATCAGTGGCACTGAGCAACTGGCGCTCGTCGTTCCATTCGAACAGCCAGGTGTGGCCGAGATTGTCGCTGTATCGAATGATCTGGTGTTGAGTGTTCCAATGCCGGGTACTGACGCGTTGCAGGCCATCGGTAATTCGCGTGATACCGGCCTGCAAGTCATAGTCGAACTGGTAGGCGTCGCCTTCGTCGGTCCAGTGCCGCACCACGCGCCATTCCAGGTCTTCAACCAAGGCCCACTCATAGAAGCAGCGCAATCCGGTTGGCAGTTGATGCTCCACCATCCGCTGGCCACTGTCGTAGGCGAAACGCCGCTGGACCTGGCCAGTGGTATCGCGCACTTCAGCCAGGTTGCCCTGCGCATCGAAGCCATAGCTGACGAGCACTTCGCGGCGCTGATCGGGGTACAGGCGTTCGATGCGCGCCAACTGGCCCTGATCACGGATCAACTCAACCTGCACCAGATCGAAGGTATCGCGCAGGCGCACCAGTTGCCCGGCGGCGTCGTAGTCGACATGGATGCGGTTGTCATTGCGGTCGCCGAGCTGGCTAAGGCGCAGCAACGACGGGTTGGCAGAGGGTTCAAACAAGCGATACAACCCGTCATCGCTTTCGATCAGCAACTGCCCATTGAGATGTCGCCGCACGGCCAGCCCTTCACCCGCGCTGAACACGGCGCCGCCCAAGGGAATCGAGCCCATGTCGATGGGGCGGCCTTGTTCATCGGTGTAGACCAGCGTTTCGCCGCCATCGGGGTGAGGCCGGATGTCGACGCACACTTCATACGGCACGCTCCAGCCTGCGCCGAAAAGACTGCCCGTGCGTGCGTCGCGGCTGTTGTAGAAACGTTGCCAATCAATCGGCAGGATGCCGGGCAGGACGAAATCCAGCTCATCATCGCCGCCCAGCACCTTCGCGCCGGTGGCCGCATGCACCGGATTCGAAGAGCCCATCGCTGCGTTCGCCACGGCCCCCATCGCGCTGCTGACCGCCATCGACGTAGCGCCGCCGATCAACATGCACGGCAGTTTGCTGAAGAACTTGCCCTTGCCGCCCTTGAGCATCAACAACGCCGTGACCGCCAGCCCCACGCCCGGGGTCTTGCCGCTGCGGATCTCACGCACCACCACCGAGCCGCCGCCAATGGTTACGTTGGAAGAAATCAACCCCGACGACACCACTGTCGCATCACAGGTACTGCGATCACCACTGCGCACCGCCGGTTGGCCGTTGATGGTGACTTTGTCCGATCCCTCGGCCAGAAACTGCGGCGGCATCGGCGGGTGCTTCATGCAGGTGACCAGGTCCAGCGGCTTGGGCTCGGCCCCAGGCGCGGGGGTGGCGACGGTAGGGCGCCACATCTGAGAGAAGAAACTTTCGGCCATGTCCAGGTAGCTGGCTTCGGGCTCCGGCTCGGGCGCTTCCAGCTCGGTACCGGCCGGTGCGACATGGGAGCTGATCGCCCCTGCGGCGCGTGCAGCGGGGATGTTGTTGGTCAGGGTATCGGTGGAACCGGTAAGAATATTGGCCTGCACCGTGGGTGGAAACAGCGCGTTGGCGAACGTATCGCATAAATTCGTCAGGCCTTTGTCGGCCCCGGTCTTGCTCATGGCCAGGCCGACAATCGTGCCCACCACCGCTCCCAGCAGGAAACAGCCAAGCCCACCGGTGGCGACGGTAATCCCGGTGGCGGCGACGACAGCCGCCGTCGCCACCGCCGTGATCGCGATATTGGCCGCCACCTCCAGTACACCGCCGAGGATGTCCGCCATCATCGACGTGTGGGAGAGCGCATCGCCCATCCGGGCGGCCCAGAGTGCATCAGACAAGGACTGCACTCCTGTGTCTGATTGAATTGAACGCACAACTGTCCATAGTCGCCGTGTCCTTGAGTGTTATGGCATGCGCATCAGTGCTGTCTTCAAGCGTTTTATCAGCGTGGGACTTTCCAGGCACTCCAGCGGGGTGAGGTTGTCGAGTGCCGGAACCTTTTGCCCGATCCACCACAACCCCTCTTCAAGGCCTCGTTTTCCACGCAGTATCACTGCCAGGTCGAGATGGCCGCCCAAGGCCTTGGCCATTTCACGCGCATCGTCGTCAAGGTAGTCTTCTTCATACAAGGCCACTGTGCTCTGCCAGTCCGCGTCACCCGGGTATTCGTTTTCCAGTCGTTCCATGTTCAAAAACCTGCAAAGGAGATCAAGTTGCTGCCGGTCGGGTTGCGTGCCGATGGTGCCAGGATTCCATCATAGCCGTTGGCCTTGGCCCAATTGCCGATCTGATGGGTCTCGGTGTACTTCGAGCCGGTGATGCTTTTAAGGCTGACCCCTAGCTGTTTGCGCACATCGGCGCGGGTCAGATCCAGGACATTATTGAGCTGCACTTTCTTGCTGACCAACACCCGTTTGGACAGGTCGACCTTCCAGTGCGTGACCTCGCCCAGCGCGGTTTTCCGTGAGTTCGCGCCATACACCCCGCCGACGCCTTTGGTGGTGTAGCGGTGGGTGGACTCCACATTCCACTTGTGTGCCTGCCAAGTGGTCCCGATGCGCCCCGGTTCCTCGAACCGATACACGGTGCGACTGACCTTGCGCCCCTTGGGTGGGCTGGAGCATTTCATCAGGCCCAACGGGTCAATCCAGCTCAGCGGGTTGGGCGCGTATTGGTAGAGATTCAGGCCGCCGGCCAGACCGATGGGGTCGGGTGTGGTGAAGCGCCCGATATCCGGGTCATAAAAGCGCAGAGTGTTGTAGTGCAGCCCCGTTTCCCGGTCCAGATACTGGCCCTGGAAACGCAGGTTCTGTTCTTCGATGAAGTAGGGTTCTCGGTTTTCCTCGACGGTATTGCCCCAGACTTCATAGCGCGCTTGCCACACCGTATGGCCGTCGCTCTCGGTGAGGCGTTCGGGCAATCCGTTGAGGTCGTTGTGGTAGTAGCGGATTTTTTGCAGGTGACCCGTGCCATCGACACGGGCCAGTGGTTCGTAGCCCTCGTCGGCATAGATATAGAGACTGCTCTGCTGATTGCAGTGCTCCTGCACGAGTTGCAACGCGTCCCAAGTGAAACGTGTCTGGCTGCGCTGCACACCGTTGCGGTCGTAGGTGGTCTTGGCGGTGCGCCGGCCCAGCGGGTCATAGGTCATGACGACCCGGGAGCCGTCATCGTTATGCACCTGTGCCAGCCGTTGCTCCGCGTCGTAGCTGAAGCGCTGGGTGCCGCGCCGAAGGCTGCGCTTTTCAACCATCCGGCCAAAACCGTCATAGCGGTAATGTTTGTCCTGGTAGGTCAGCAATCGGTTGTGGGCGACCTGTCCTGAGCCATCCAGCAGGTTGGCCGCCGGGTCGTAGCGGAAGGCTTCCCGCTGGCCCAGGAGGTTGTCCTGGCTAGCCAGAATGCGGCCGGTGGCGTCGTAATGCAGTAATTGGCGGTGTGCCGCGCCGGGCTGGCTGTCGTAGCGTTCGACCAGTTGGTCGCTGTCGTCATAGCCCAGGCGTGTCTGCGCCGGTGGATGTAACAGTGAATGGTCCGGTTGGCGGCGCTGGCGGGCGCGCAGACGTCCACTGCGGTCATATTCGCAACGCGTGCTGATGCGGCCCTGGGTGCGCAGCACTTCGCGATGCAGACGGTCGCGCTCGAAGTCACTGATGACCTGCCCATCCAGGTTGACCTGATGCAAGTGCCCGCTACCGTAGCGCAGGCGGTTGAGCCAGCGGCCGTCGGGAAGGCGGGTCTGGGCCAGGTTGCCCAATTCGTCGTAGAGATGCTCCAGGCAACCGGCGGCGCTTTGTTCAAGGGTCAGCTGGCCGAGGGCGTCATAACCGAAGCCCAGGGTTTGCTGCTCGCCGTCGTGGCCTGTAAAGGTGATGGCTGTGACTTGGTCGAGCTGATCGTAGCGGTACGTCGTGCAGCCATCCACGGTGCGCTTGGCGATCAGCCGGCCAGCTGCGTCCCGCTCCAGATCATGAATGATGGCGGGCTCGGTGTCGGACGATGCGAGGGTTTCTACCTGTGTGACATTGTCCAGCGGGTCGTACGTGTACCGTTTCCGGCAGCCGTCCAGGCGCTGTTCGAGGGTCAGGCGATCACCGTCGTCCCAGTCGAATCGGTAGCGCTCGCCATTTTCGTTGGTCAGGCTGTGCAGGCGGCCATAGGCGTCGTGGCTCAACTCCACACGGCGGCCATGGGCGTCGATGCGTTGGCGCAACTGGCCGTTCGACGCATGCTCAAAGCGCGTGGTGTGGCCGGCAGGGTCGCTGTAGCCGATCAACTGGCCGCTGGCGTCACGCTGATAATGCTCGTTGCGCCCATCGGGCAACTGCTTGCTGATCAGGCGGCCCTGGTCGTCATACTTGAAGGTGGTGCGTTCCCCGAGCGCGTCGGTACTGGCCAGCAGCAAGCCTCGCTTGCAGTAGCTCAAACGGGTGGTCAGGCCCGTACAGTCGGTGTGCTCGGTCAATTGACCCAGTGGGGACCAGCGCAAGGTCTTGCGCTTGCCGCTGGCGTCGATGATCTCCCTGACTTGGCCGTGTCCGTCATAGTGATAGACCGTGCGGTTGCCCAGCGGGTCGGTTTCGCGAATGCAGTTGCCCCGCGAGTCGTAATGGTACTGCCAGGTATTGCCAGCGGCATCGGTCTCCGCCAGTGGCAGCGCCCAGTGCTCCAGCCACAAGGTCGATTCACTGCGCCCCAGGGGGTCGAGGGTCTCAGTCAGGTTGCCGGCATCGTCGTAGCTGAACTGATAATGCCCACCGAGAGGGTCGGTTGCGCCCAGCAGTTGGCTTTCATCATTCCACCGGAAGGCCCAGGTTCGCCCCAGTGCATCGGTGGACGCGATGATCTGGTGTCGCTCATCCCAGTGTCGAATGCTGACACGCGCCAGCCCGTCCGTGACACGGGTGATGCCGGTGTCCAGCGCATAGTCGAATGTGTAGGTGTCCCCGGCCTCCGTCCAATGCCGGACAACACGCCATTCACGGTCATCAACCCTGGCCCACTGATAGAAGCAACGCAGGCCGCTGGGCAATTGATGCTCGACCATGCGCTGCCCGGCATCATAGGCAAAGCGGCGCTTCACGTGCCCGTCGGATTGGCGTACAGCGGCCAGGTCGCCACGGACGTCGTAGGCGTAATGCATCAGTACTTCACGGTGGTGGTCGGGATACAGCCGTTCGATCCGGCTGACGCGCTGGGGCCAAGTGCTGTCGTAGGTCAGCTCGACCCTGACCAGGTCAAAGGTGTCACGCAGGCCCAGCAGGCGACCATCGTCGTCATAGTCGAGGTGGATTCGGTTGTCGTTGCGATCTCCCAGTTGGCTCAGGCGTAGCAACGATGCGTCCTGTGGCGCCGGCTCGAATAGCCGGTACAAGCCGTCTGCGCTTTCGATCAGCCACTGGCCGTTCAAGTGACGCTTGACGCTGAGGCCTTCGCCAGCGCTGAACACGGCACCGCCCAAAGGGATCGAACCCATGTCGATACGTCGACCCTGCTCGTCGATGTACAGCGCGTAGTCGCCCCCTTCAAGGTGAGGCAGCAGCTGCACGCTGACTTCATAGGGCACACTCCAGCCGGCACCAAACAAGCCATCGCGGCGTTCATCTCGGCTGTTGTAGAAACGCTGCCAGTCGATGGGCATGATCCCGGGCAAGGCGAAATCCAGCTCCTCGGGGCCGCCCAGCACCTTGGCCCCCGTGCTCGCGTGCACCGGGTTGGAAGAGCCCATGGCGGCGTTGGCCAGTGCGCCCATGGCCTGACTGACCACAAACGAATTGACACCTGCCAGCAGCATGCAGGGAAGGTTGCTGAGGAACTTGCCTTTACCCCCCTTGAGCATCATCAGCGCAGTGACGGCCAGGCCAACCCCCGGCGTCTTGCCGCTACGGATCTCGCGCACCACGACTGAGCCGCCGCCGATAGTCACATTGGGCGAAATCAGCCCCGACGACACCACGGTGGCATCGCAGGTGCTGCGGTCACCGCTGCGTACCGCCGGTTGGCCGTTGACCGTGACCTTTTCCGAGCCTTCGGCCAGAAACTGCGGCGGCATCGGCGGGTGCTTTGTGCAGGTCACCACGTCCAGCGGTTTAGGCACTGCACCTGGCGCTGGCGTGGCGACGGTGGGGCGCCACATTTGCGCAAAGAACGCTTTGGCCATGTCCAGGTAGCCGGGCTCTTCGCTGTGTTCCGGTGCTGGCGGCGGCTCGGATTCGGTGCCCGCAGGTGCGACGTGGGAGGGCACGACGCCGGCCGCGCGCGCAGCGGGCAAGGCGTTGATCAGTGTGTCGGTGGACCCGCTGAGGATCGTGGCCATGACCGAGGGAGGGAACAGCGCGTTGCCGATTCCTTCGCACATGGCGCTCAACCCCTTGTCGGCCCCGGTCTTGCTCATGGCGATGCCGACGATGACGCCGACGACCGCGCCCAGCACGCAGGCCCCCAGTCCACCGGTCGCGACGGTAATGCCGGTAGCCGCCACCACCGCAGCGGTCGCCAATGCAGTAATCGCCACATTGGCCGCCACCTCCAGTACGCCGCCGAGGATGTCGGCCATGACAGAGGTGTGGGACAGCCCATCGCCCAGGCGCGCAGCCCAGAGCAGTGCGTCAGACATGCAAAGGCCGCTTCACTGGGGGACGTCGAACACGAGCGAGCCCTTGATCGTCGACCAATGCGCCGCCTCGGCATCCCCGAGCTTGTCCGCCTTCACATAACTCAAGGCGAGCATCTTGCGCGTACCCGGCAACACCAGCGCCAACTGGTACTGGAACACCTTGTCGTTGCCCTTGTTGAACTGGCTGCGCAGCTCGATGCCTTCGACCTCCTGGGCCGCGCCCAAACGCACGTCGACACCGGGTTGATAGCGTAAATCCTGCACCTGTTTTTCCAGGCGCTGGAGCTGGTCATTGAAGTTGCTGTGCAGGGTTTCACCCTCGGCGAGCAGGCTGCGGCTGATGATCAGGGAGGTGCCCAATTCAGGGAACTTGAGGATATTGATCGTCGCGTCCTGCAACTCGCTGGCGGGCAGTTGAAACTGGAATTCGTTGATTCGATACGTCATGAGAACAGGTCTCGTCAGGAGCTTTTAGGCGCGGGGAACGCGGCTTTGATATTGGCGTCGATGGCGGCTTTCTGGCCTTGGCCATCGGGTGTGGCGCCGGGGCCGCCACCGTTGTTCAGGTGCAGCACGCCACCGGTGTTGAACTCGGCGTCGCCGCTGGCATAGAAGCTGATCTGCACGCCGGTGAGGTTGATCTGCCCGCTGGCGTTCAACTCCAGGATGCTTTCACCGCAGACCAGGCGCAGGTTTTCGCCTACTTCGATGACGTAGCTCTGGCTGATGCTGTCGGTCTTGCGCTGGCCCACCGAGAGGATGTCTTCCTGCTTGACGATGCGCAGGCGGTTGTTGCCGATGGTCACCGTCTCGTTGTGCCCGATGCTCTTGTTGCGGTCATGCCCCACCGAATGGCTCTCATCCACCTCGACCACGATGTCCTGGTTGCGCTCGGCATGGATATACAGCTGCTCCAACCCCTTCTTGTCCTCCATGCGGATTTCATTGAAGTTGGCCGGCGTGCCGCCCTTGCTCGAACGGCTTTTCATGCCGCTCTGGGTGGCGTTTTCCGGCAGGTCGTAAGGCACGGTCTGCTCGGCGTTGTACACCCGCCCGGTGATGATCGGTCGGTCGGGATCACCTTCCAGAAAGCTCACAATCACTTCCTGGCCGATCCGTGGGATCTGCATCGAGCCCCAGTTCTTGCCGGCCCAGGATTGCGACACGCGAATCCAGCACGAGCTGTTCTCGTTGGATTGGTCGTGACGGTCCCAGTAGAAGTGCACCTTGACGCGGCCGTACTGGTCGGTCCAGATTTCCTCGCCCTTGGGGCCGACCACCAGCGCGGTCTGCGGGCCTTTGACGATAGGGCGGTGGGTGATGGCCAGCGGGCGGAAGCTCTGTTGGGCGTCAATGCAGGTGAGGCTGCTTTCGAACTGTGCCGAGCCCGAACCGCCGCCGCTTTCCAGGCTTTCCTGGACGATGTAGTAGCGGCAGCCGATGATCAGGTATTCGCGGTTCTGGTCCTGGCGGCTGAAGCCGGTGAGGCTGAACAAATGCCCCGAACCCAACCCCCGCGCATTGCCGCTGAATTCGATCTGCTCATGCAGGGTCTGCAGGGCTTCGATACGGGTGCGTGCGTAGTGTTCGCCGTCCTCGCTTTGCACGTAGGTGCCAGGGTAGTCGTACAGCGGGTAGTCGCCTGCGGTGTGCGGGCGTGGCATGGCCGAGCGCACATCAATGCTGGCGCTGGGGCGCTGGAAGTCGTAGTCGTTGAGCTCCAGCGAACCGGGTTGCACCTCCTGCGCCAGGTGCCAGTTGTGCATGTGGTCGCGTTCGCGCTGCTGCTCGTCTTTGGGGTAATACGGGACCGACGCGTAGCCCGGCACCGTGGTGTGGGCGCCGTAGGCGTCGGCCAGCACCAGCACATGACGGTCCTGCTCATGGCGGAAGAAGTAGTAAATACCTTCCTGCTCCATCAAGCGGCTGACGAAATCGAAGCTGGTCTCGCGGTACTGCACGCAGTATTCCCACTCGCGGTATGGCCGGCTCAGGGCGTCTTCGAAGTCGGAAAAACCCAGGTCACGGAACACCTGCTTGATGATCTGCGGGATGCTCAGGTTCTGGAAAATCCGGCAATCGGAGGTACGGCTGAGCAACCACAGCCACGGGCGCAGCGTCACCTGGTAACTGGCGAACTGGCCCTGGTCGATGTTCTGGCTGCACCGTGCGACGATGCCGTGGAAGTGCCGTTCACCGCCGTCCGCCAACTGCAGGCCCACGCTCATGGGTTTGCCGAGCAATTGGTTGAGGTCGATGTTGGCATCCAGGGACGTCAGTTGCAGCTCGTAGTTGAACAGCCGCCCCAGCTCTTCGCCGCCGCCCATTTCATTGAGCAGCAGTACATCCGGCCCGAGGGGGCTGGTGATTTTGGCCAGGCGTGAGGCTTGGTTGAATAGCATCGGTTAACCCGTAAATGACTTGATAACTGAAGAAACCGAATCAAGTGTGGGAGGGGGCTTGCCCCCGATAGCGGTGTATCAGGTTAGAAATTTCTGGCTGACCCGACGCCATCGGGGGCAAGCCCCCTCCCACAATTTTAATCACATTTCGACAGGTCAATCGCTGAAGTCGTAATGCAGCTCGTTATCCCGGCTGCTGATGCGCACACCCGCCAACGCCTTGCCCTCCAGCATGCGCGTGAGGAATTCACGGCTCATGTCCGGCAGCAGGCTGTTGGTCAGGATGGTGTCGATCATGCGCCCGCCGCTTTCGGTTTCGGTGCAGCGCGAGACGATCAAATCGACCACCGCGTCGTCGTAATCGAAAGCCACTTTGTGGGTGGTCTCTACGCGCTTCTTGATGCGGTTCAGTTGCAGGCGGGTGATGGCCTTGAGCATCTCGTCGCTGAGCGGGTAGTACGGAATGGTCACCAGGCGGCCGAGCAGAGCCGGCGGGAAGATCTCTAGCAGCGGCTGGCGCAGGGCCTTGGCGATGTCTTCCGGCTCCGGGATGTTCGCCGGGTCTTTGCACACCTGGGAAATCAGCTCGGTGCCGGCGTTGGTGGTCAGCAGGATCAGGGTGTTCTTGAAGTCGATCACCCGGCCTTCGCCGTCCTCCATCACGCCCTTGTCGAACACCTGGAAGAAGATCTCATGCACGTCCGGGTGGGCTTTTTCCACCTCGTCCAGCAGCACCACGCTGTAGGGCTTGCGCCGCACCGCTTCGGTCAGCACGCCGCCTTCGCCGTAGCCGATATAGCCTGGAGGCGCACCCTTGAGGGTCGACACCGTGTGGGCTTCCTGGAATTCGCTCATGTTGATGGTGATGACATTCTGTTCGCCGCCGTACATGGCTTCGGCCAGGGCCAGGGCGGTTTCGGTCTTGCCCACGCCCGAGGTGCCCGCCAGCATGAACACGCCAATCGGCTTGCTCGGGTTGTCGAGGCCGGCGCGGGAGGTCTGGATGCGCTTGGCGATCATCTGCAGGGCGTGGTCCTGGCCGATGATGCGTTTTTTCAGGTGCTGGTCGAGGTTGAGCACCGTCTCCAACTCATTGCGCGCCATGCGGCCGACCGGAATGCCGGTCCAGTCAGCGACCACCGAGGCCACGGCCTGGTAATCCACGGTGGGCAGGATCAGCGGGGTTTCGCCTTGCAGGGCGGTGAGGCGCTGTTGCAGGTCGACCAGTTGGGCGCGCAGTTCATCGTTGCCACTGTCCACGACGCCCGCCTTTTCACGCAGCGTTGCACGGGTGGCTAGCAACTCGTCCACCAAGGTTTTCTCTTCAGCCCAGCGGCTTTCCAAGGTCGCCAGACGCTCACGCTCAGCGCTCAACAGCGCCTCGGTGCTGGTTTGACGCGTGCCAATCGCAATGCCAATGGCATGTTCGCGCGCGATGATCTGCAACTCGGTTTCCAGCGCCTCGATACGACGACGGCTGTCGTCCACTTCCGCCGGCACCGCGTGCAGGCTGATGGCGACGCGGGCGCAGGCGGTGTCCAGCAGGCTCACGGATTTGTCCGGCAACTGGCGCGCCGGGATGTAGCGGTGGGACAGCTTCACCGAAGCTTCCAGCGCTTCGTCGAGGATCTGCACCTGGTGGTGTTTTTCCATGGTCGAGGCCACGCCGCGCATCATCAGCAGCGCCTTGTCTTCCGACGGTTCGGCGACTTGCACGACCTGGAAGCGGCGAGTCAGGGCCGGGTCTTTCTCGATGTGTTTCTTGTACTCGGCCCAGGTGGTGGCGGCCACGGTGCGCAAGGTGCCACGGGCCAGGGCCGGCTTGAGCAGGTTGGCGGCATCACCTGTTCCGGCGGCGCCACCGGCACCCACCAGCGTGTGCGCTTCGTCGATAAACAGGATGATCGGCTTCGGCGAGGCCTGGACGTCTTCGATAACCTGGCGCAGGCGCTGTTCGAACTCGCCTTTCATACTGGCGCCGGCTTGCAGCAGGCCCACATCGAGGCTGCGCAGCTCTACGTCTTTCAGCGCGGGCGGCACGTCCCCGGCGACGATGCGCAGGGCGAAGCCTTCGACCACGGCGGTCTTGCCCACCCCGGCTTCACCGGTGAGGATCGGGTTGTTCTGGCGGCGGCGCATAAGGATGTCGACCAGCTGGCGGATCTCTTCATCGCGGCCAACAATCGGATCGAGCTTGCCGCTGCGCGCCTGTTCGGTCAGGTCGACAGTGAAGCGCTTGAGCGCTTCCTGCTTGCCCATCGCACTCGGCGCCATGGCACCGCTGGCCTCGCCTGGAACACCGGCATTGAAACCATCGCTGGCGCTCAAGGCATTCTCCGGCGAATCACCAACGTATTCGTCAAAGCGTTCGCTCAAGGCTTCAGCCTTGATCTTGTCGAATTCGGCAGACAAACCCAGCAGCGCGTGACGCAAACTCGGCGTTTTCAGGATGCCCAGCACCAGGTAACCGGTGCGCACCTGGCTCTCGCCGAACATCAGGCTGCCATAGACCCAGCCGCGCTCGACGGCTTCTTCCACATGGGACGACAGGTCGGTGATCGACGTCGAGCCACGCGGCAGGCGGTCCAGCGCTTCGGTAAGGTCACGGGCCAGGCGTGCCGGCTCGACGTTGAACTGGCGAATGATGCGGTGCAGGTCCGAGTCCTGCAGTTGCAGCAACTGGTGAAACCAGTGGGCCAGTTCCACATACGGGTTGCCCCGCAGTTTGCAGAACACGGTGGCGGCTTCGATGGCCTTGTAGGCCACGCTGTTGAGTTTGCCGAACAGTGCGGCGCGACTGATTTCACCCATGCTCTGGATTCCTTGAGGTGGTGGCGTGGTCGGCGTAGTGCCGGGCCAGGATTAGGTCGTTGGCGTCATGCTCGGGTTTACCGAGCCAGGTGTTGAAGCCCAGGCGGAACTGGCCGTTGAGTTGCAGCGCCGGGACTTCGGGTTGTTGCAAAACCAGGTTCAGGTCCCAGTCCAGTTCATGGCCCAGGTACTCGGCCACCCACGCCACCAGTTCGTTGAATGGCTGGTGGCCGGGCAGCATGCCCATGTAGTCATCCAGCGTGAGCGGGCCCAGGCGGATACGGAATTTGTGCTGGCGGTCCCACACGAAGCTGCCCAGGCAAAAGTCCACGCCCAGGCGGTTGGCGCTCACACTCACGCGGCTGCGTTCGGGCAGTTCCAGCCATTGGCCGACGTACTCTTCGATCTCTACCGGCAGGCCGAAATACTCGCTGAGAATCGCTTTCAGGCCGTCCGGGTAGCGGGTTTGCGCCGACAGGTGGCCGCTGTAGTGCAGCTTGGCGGCATCCGGGATCAGCCCCTGATTCAGCAGGCTCGGCATGCCCCGGCCGCTCAGCGCGGCGAGGCGTGCCGACCAGTAGTCATCGTCCGGGCGGTCGTGGCTGACGGTCGGCCGCGCCTCGGCCCAGGCCCGGTAAAACAGGCTGAGCAGGCGATGGTGGAACACATCCAGGAACTGCTTGCTGGTGCTGTCGGCGTTGTTGCGCTGACGCTCGCGCACGTACTCGGTGATGTGCAGCGGCAGCGGGCCGTTGGGGCCGCCAAGGCCGAAGAAGAACTGCTCCAGGCGCGCCGGCTTGCCGTCGCCGCCGGGGTCGACCGAGGCCAGCGTGGCCGGGGCGAAGGTGCAATCGGCCTGTTGCCCCAGGCGCAGCGGGTCATCCGCCAGGCGCAGGGAATGGCCCAGGCGCGGCAGCTCCGGCGATTCGCACTCGATACGGCGCAGCGCCTGGAAGAAATCGTATTCCCAGGGCTCCTGGTGCATCGCATCCAGGGTACTCACAGGGTCGGACGACGTCCGGGCTTGGCTTTCCATCGCATGATCTCGCCGCGTTCGGTGGTACGGATCACCGTCTCGGTAAAACTGTTGATCGACACGTAGCGTGCCAGGAAGCGTTCCAATACCGCACCGAGCAGGAACACGCCGGTACCGCGAAACGCGTTTTCATCGAATTCCAGGGTGATCTCCAGGCCCCGGCCAAACACGATCGGGCCGGGCATCGGCAGGCGTCGGGTCACGGCTTTGCTGCTGACCTCGCGCAGGCCTTCGATCTGCAATTGCAGCGCGGCGTCGTTGCTGTCGCCGTACAGGCGCAGCAGTTCGCGCAAGGCGCCGGCGCCCTGGCCCTGTTCGCTCAGGGACAAATAGTTGAGCGAGAGCTGGCTGATCAGGCGCCAGGCCTTGGCGTCATGGGCGTGGCTGGGGCGCGGGCGGCTGGGGCCTGCCACGCAGCGCACCGACAATACCGGCGCGCTGTCTGCCAGGGTGAAGTCGGTCTTGCCGTTGCCCACGCTCATGAACAACGGCAGATCGCGGTTGGTGCACAGCGCGGTCACGCCGAGCTGGCGCAGATCGTGGCGGTACGGCGACTGCCGGCTGTCCACCAGGCTGACAAAGGTTTCGCTGCCCACATAGGTGGAGCGCGGCCCGTTGCGGCGCTGGTCGCTGGACAGTACGCGCGGCTCGCGACGCACGGTGTAGTACGCCTGGTCGCGGCCATAGCGCGACGGGTCGCGCACCGCGTAGAACGGCAAAAACGGCTGCTCCGGCCCGGTGCCGTGGCCGGTGATGCCGCTCAGGGAGTGAATCTCGAAATCCATCGGCCGTGTGCGATCGGCGATCACATGGTGTTCATTGACCCGGTCGGACAAGTGGATACGGTCCACGCGCTTGGGGAACAGGTTGATCGCCGGGGTGCAGAACGGCAGGAACTGCGCTGCGCCGACGCTGCCTTCCAGGCTCGGTTCGTGGCGGTCGAACAGCACGATCAGTTCCAGCTCCTGGCCGTCGCAACGCTTGACCGCACGGCTCAGCTCGGCGAATTCGACGAACAGGAAGCGGTGGGGCAGGGCGAAGTATTCCTGCAGCAGGCGATAGCCCTGGAAGGCCCGCGCCACCACCGGCATGGCCGCGTCGGCGTCATCGAAACCACGGGAGCGCAACGCGTCCTGCGGCAGGCGCTCGACCCAATCGCCACCCGGCTTGCGCGCAAACACCGCGCAGGCGTTGCCCAGCAGTTGCTCGTAGAGGCGGAACGGTTGCTCGTCGGCGCCACTGAGGTACAGCGGCAGATTATCCAGGTCGAGGCTGTTGAACGGCAGCTCGGCGCCGGTGCGCAGGGTCAGGCGCAGACCGGCCTTGGCTTTCGGCTCACTGGCGGCTAAGCGTCCCAATACAGCGGCAGGGTTGCCGAAGTACTCGGCGTTGCTCACCTGCAGCGGCCACAGCGTCACCGGGTGAGCGGTGCGGTACTCGCAGCAGGTCTGGGTTTCGCGGCCCAGGGCGGCGCGCAGGACGGTGTCGCGGGGCAGCGGGAAACCGCTGGCCAGCGAGCCTTCGTCCGGATCGGTCTGCAACTGCACCACCGTCATCGACGGTGTCGGTGCCAGGTAGTGCGGGTAGGCGATTTCCAACAGGTTGTGGGTGAAGGTCGGGTACTCGGCGTCGAGCTTGAGCTGCACGCGGGCCGTGAGGTAGGCAAAGCCTTCGAGCAAGCGTTCGACGTACGGGTCGGCGCAGTCCATACCGGACAGGGTCAGCCGACTGGCGATCTTCGGGTATTCCTTGGCGAACTCCGCGGCGCTTTCGCGCACGTGGTGCAGTTCCTGGTTGTATAGCTCCAGCAGGCGCGGGTTCATGGGCGCCTCCGCTGGTCGGCATTGACCACGCGTACGTGGCCGGATTCCAGGTCGAGGTCGGTTTGCAGCAACAGGCGCAACGGCACCGGCTGGGCCCACAGGTCGCCTTCGATCTCGAAACTCAGGGCGTTGTGGTTCATTTCGCCATGGCCGACACGGGCTTTGACACGCAGGGTGTGGCGCAGGATGCGCGGCTCAAAGGTGGCGATGGCCTGGTAGATCAGGGCTTCCAGCGCTTTGATATCCACGCTGGAAACACTGTTGCCCGCCAGCGCCGGCAGGCCGTAATTGACCACCGAGGTGCCGGCTGGAGTGTGCAGTGTGGCATCGGCATCGAGCAACGACGTGGTGTTGAGCAGCCACGCCAGGTCACGCAGCACCGAGGCTTTCAATTGGGTCAGGGACAGCACGCGTTTGTCGGCGCTTTCCTTGGGATTGGTTGGATCGTCGTCCGTCAGCCGGTCCAACAGGGACGGTTGCAGACGGTCGCGGGAAGCGATTTCAGTTACCACCAAAGCAGCTCCACGGACGGGTTGCGAGAGGGACAAAAAACCAGGGGCCGTGGCATGGCGCCACGGCCACCAGGGCTATCAGCGCTTGGTGTTGGAACGGATATTCCAGCCAAACTTGATCGCGCCGCCGTCTTTGGTGCCGTCGGCTTTCTGCGGCTGGTAGTCGACCATCACTTGGGCGAAGTTCAGGGTGACGTTCTCGGTCAGGCGGTCATCGGTGCCCGAACCGCCGGTGCTCAGCGAGGTCACCAGCACTTCTTCCAGGTTGATCACCATGTACTCGACCTGGCTTTCGCCACCGGCCTTGCGCACGGTCAGCTTGACCTTGTCGATGTGCTTGCCGCTGGCGCAGTGCATCATCAGGTTCGGCGAAGCCTTGTCGACGTACTTGGTCAGCGACAGGTCCTGGATGTTCACCTTGCCCGCGCCGCCACCGCCGCCCACGTGCATGTTGCCGGACTGGGCCATGCCCCAGCTCCAGTTCAGCACGTCGATTTCGTCCTTGTGGGCCTTGTCCATGGACTCGCCCTTGATGTCGCCGATCTTGATGAAAATATCAACAGCCATGTTTTCTCCCTGTGTGGCGTGGGCCACTGAATTTGATTAACTCCAAATGGGCAGTGCTTTTGTGTGGGAGGGGGCTTGCCCCCGATGCAGGCACCTCGGTGTGTCAGTTACACCCCGGTGATGCCATCGGGGGCAAGCCCCCTCCCACAGAAGAGCTAGCTCATCGGTGGTTTACGCGCTTTTCGCCGAAGGCAGCTTCGATACCAGGCGCAGCGACACCGTCAGCCCTTCGAGCTGGTAGTGCGGGCGCAGGTAGAACTTGGAGTTGTAGTACCCCGGGTTGCCTTCGACTTCTTCCACGATCACTTCGGCGGCAGCCAATGGGTGCTGGGCCTTGGTGGTTTCGGTGGAGTGCGCCGGGTCACCGTCCACGTAGTTGAGGATCCAGTCCTGCAACCAGCGCTGCATCTCGTCCTTCTCTTTGAAGGAACCGATCTTGTCGCGCACGATGCACTTCAAGTAGTGAGCGAAACGGCAGGTGGCGAACAGGTACGGCAGGCGCGCGGCCAGGTTGGCGTTAGCGGTGGCGTCCGGGTCATCGTATTCGGCCGGTTTCTGCAACGACTGCGCGCCAATGAACGCGGCGAAGTCGGTGTTTTTCTTGTGCAGCAGCGGCATGAAACCGTTTTTCGCCAGTTCCGCTTCACGGCGGTCGCTGATGGCGATTTCGGTAGGGCACTTCATGTCCACGCCACCGTCATCGGTCGGGAACGTGTGGGCCGGCAGGTTTTCCACTTCACCGCCAGACTCGATGCCACGGATGCGCGAGCACCAGCCGTAGTGCTTGAACGAACGGTTGATGTTCACCGCCATCGCATACGCGGCGTTGGCCCAGGTGTACTTGGAACTGTCGGCACCGTCGGTGTTTTCTTCGAAGGCGAAGGCCTCCACCGGGTCGGTCTTGGCGCCGTACGGCAGGCGCGCCAGGAAGCGCGGCATGGTCAGGCCGATGTAGCGCGAGTCTTCCGATTCACGCAGCGAACGCCAGCCGGCGTATTCCGGAGTGGTGAAGATCTTGGTCAGGTCGCGCGGGTTCGACAGCTCTTGCCACGAGCCCATGCCCATCACGGTCGGCGAAGCGGCAGCGATGAACGGGGAGTGCATGGCGGCGCAGACTTTCGACAGTTCGCCCAGCAGTTCCACGTCGGGTGGCGACTGGTCGAAGTAGTAGTCGCCCACCAGGCAGCCGTAGGGTTCGCCGCCGAACTGGCCGTATTCTTCTTCGTACATCTTCTTGAAGATCGGGCTCTGGTCCCACGCGGTGCCCTTGAATTTCTTCAGGGTCTTGTGCAGGTCCGGCTTGGAGATGTTGAGCACACGGATCTTGAGCTGCTCATCGCTCTCGGTGTTGTTGACCAGGTAGTGCAGGCCACGCCAGGCGCTTTCCAGCTGTTGGAAGTCCGGGTGATGGATGATCTGGTTGACCTGGGCGGTCAGCTTGGCGTCGATGGCCGCGATGATCGATTCGATCGACTTGATCGCGTCATTGGAGACCAGGTCGGTTTGCGCCAGGGCCTGTTCGGCCAAGGTGCGCACGGCGGTTTCCACGGCTTCGCGGGCGCGCTCGGTCTTGGGCTTGAATTCCTGCAGCAGCAGGTTGGCGAACTCGCTGGCTTCTTCGGTCTGGGTGCCCAGGATCTGGGAGCCTTCGCGGGCGGTATTGTCAGTCATGATTACTGGTCCCCTGCAGGCTTAGGCGCGCTGGCAAGTGCTTGCAGCAGTGCCGGATCCTTGATCGCCTTCATGATGATTTCTTCAGCGCCGGTCTTGCCGTCCATGTAGGTCAGCAGGTTGGCCAGCTGGGTGCGGGCTTCGAGCAGTTGATTCAGCGAGTCGACCTTGCGTGCCACGGCGGCCGGGCTGAAGTCGTCCATGCTTTCGAAGGTGATGTCCAGGCTCAGGTTGCCTTCGCCGGTCAGTTCGTTCGGTACGTGAAACGCCACGCGCGGCTGCATGGCCTTGAGGCGCGAGTCGAAGTTGTCGACGTCCACTTCAAGGAACTTGCGGTCGGCCACCGGCGCCAACGGCTCGGCAGGCTTGCCGGCGAGGTCGGCCATCACGCCCATTACGAAGGGCAGCTGGACCTTTTTCTCGGCGCCGTAGAGCTCGACGTCGTACTCGATCTGCACTCGAGGCGCACGGTTGCGCGCGATGAATTTCTGAGAACTTTGCTTCGCCACGTTGCTGCTCCTGGTCGCTTGAGCGACGGTGTTGTTACTGCACAGTGGGATGGCTTACTCGCCGTCCGGCCCGCGCAGGTTTTCAAATTGGGACATGCCGTCGGGAATCAGATTGCGCACGATGGCCGCAAAGTCGGCGTGCACCAGATTCTTCGCCCGGTTCAACAGCACCGGCAGCGGGCTCGAAGGCTCGTGCCGGGTGTAGTACGCAAGGATCTTGTCGAGACTGCGCAACACATCGTCGCGGCTGGCGATATCGCCAACGGGACGCGGTGCTGCGGGGGCGGCGGCGAAGTCGGCCGAGGGGGCATTGTCGTCACTGACGGCCTCGGGTTCGCTGCTGCCGGCGGCGCCGGGCACCGCTTGATTGAGTATCTGCAACGCCTGCTTGAGCGGCTGCTTCAAGGCGCTGAGGTCCACGCCCTGGGCCGAACCGACCTGATCGTTGACCTGTTGTTCGATCGCTTCGCACGCCGCACGCGCCGTAGTCAGGGCGTCGCGGGTGGCCTGTAGCTGCTCGGGGTCGCTGTCGAGGAACGCCGCGTTGAGCTGCTGCGCGCCGAGTTGTTCATCGGGGAAGCTCAACAGGCCACTGGCGTTGAGCGCCGCGCGCAGGCTCACGGGGCCGAAGGTGCGCGAGCGCGTGAGGATGCTTTCGCGCAGCAGGCGGATGTTGGTGTCGCAGGTCAGGCCGGTGAGGGCGTTGATGCGTACGGTGGGGTCGTTATCGTCGTCGGCGTCCAGGCGCGGGTGCAGGTCGGACCAGTAATCACGCAGCAACGCATCGATCAGCGTCAGCGCTTCGGCCAGGCCGGCCACGCCTTGGAGGGCAAGGGTGCTTTGCAGCAGGAAATGGGTGATGCGCAGGTCTTTGCTGCGCGCGAGCAAGTCGAGGCTTTGCTGCTGGATGCTGCGCCATTCCGGCGGTTCAGCGGGCAGGATCGAGTCGCCCATGCTGCGCTCGGGTTGGCCCTTGGCATCACGCTCCAATTGCAGAAATTGCGCGTCATATTCCATATCTTCGCCACAGGGCGAAGTCGCGGAAACGGCGGTGAGCAGCAACGGCACATCCACTGAATTTGATCTCCCTATCAGCCCGTTAGATCGCGGGCAATTCATGCATTAGTTGCGTAAGGAACTTTGCATGTTTTCTTGGTCATATAAGCAAGATGCCACTAATGTGCCATCACTGGTATTCAAGAAGTTGTGCATTTTTGGTGTAGTACTTATGCCTTGTCAAGGTAAGCTATTCGCCCTCTGTGACAGATGTGCGGTGCTTAACAACCTGCGCGACTAGTGGGTCGAACGACGTACCGGGACAGGATTTTTGTCATAGAGCCCAGTTAAGATCAGCGATCATGCTGGTATTGGCAGGTTTTGGACGGTCGATTGCTCGACCTGATGGGGATATCCCGGGAAGCGCTGTCCCGGGAATCGACCGCGCGCGAAGTATCAGCAAGGAGGCAAGATGTCGCTGTGTTTGACTATCACTAGTTATCACAAGATTACCCCTGGGCAGTGCTCCGAAAAGTCCATGAATCAGGGCTCGATGGCTATCGGCCGCAGCTCGGATAATGACTGGGTATTGCCTGATCCTGAGCGTCTGGTCTCCTCGCAGCACTGCGTTATTCAGTACAAAGATGGCCGTTATTATTTAACTGATAACAGTACCAACGGAGTGGAGTTGGTTAACGCCGGCATTCGTTTGCGTAGGGGTAACAGCGAGCTGTTGCAAGATGGCGAGCTGATCCGCATCGGCGATTACGAGATCCAGGCGCGTATCGATTTCAACGTACAGGCCGTCGACAGCCAGCCGTTTGCCGGCGAGTCGCCGAACAGTTTCGAAGCGCTGATGGGCGCCGTGTCGAATAAGCCCGCGCCTGTTCCGGTGATTGCGCCGCAATTCCAGGGCGCTTCATCGATGGACACGCTGCCGGACCTGTTCGATTTCCTCAGTCCTACCGCCGTACCGCCGCCAACCGTGCCGGACCACGTGCCTTCCGAGCAACATGACTTCCGCCCGCCGACACCGGTGGCTGTGCCGGTAGTGGCACCGCCGGTGGTGTCGGGCGCGGTGATTCCCGAAGACTGGGACCTGTTTGGCGACACGCCAGCACCCGTCGTCAGCGCTGCGCCGCCACCTGCGCCGCCACCGGTCATCCAGTCGCCCCCCGTGGTCGAGCCCCCACCGCCCGTGGCCGAAAGCCAGCAACCGGACCTTCTGCAAGCCTTCCTGCGTGGTGCGGGCCTGGACCAACTGCGCCTGGACAAAGCCCAGGCCGAGGCCCAGATGGAAAACATCGGCCGCAGCTACCGCCTGATGGTCGAAGGCCTGATCGATGTGCTGCGGGCCCGCGCCAGCCTCAAGGGCGAGTTCCGCATGCAGCAGACCATGATCCAGCCGGCAGAAAACAATCCGTTGAAGTTCGCCCCGAATGCCGACGAAGCGTTACTGCTGCTCCTGCGCCACGGCAACCAGGCGTTTATGGCACCCGACCTCGCCGTACGCGACAGTTTCAACGACCTGCGCGCCCACCAGTTGGCGGTGATGGCCGGCGTGGAAGCGGCCATCAAGCACCTGCTCAGCCGCTTTGAACCGGCGCAACTGGAAGAACGCATGGGCAAGCCCGGCGGGCTGTCGAGCCTTTTCAACGGTTCGCGCCAGGCCCAGTACTGGCAGCAGTTCACCGAGCTCTACAGCAATATTTCCCGCGAGGCCCAGGAAGATTTCCAGGACCTGTTCGGCCGCGAATTCAGCCGGGCCTACGAAGAACACAGCGCACGACAGCGACGCTGAACCGCAGCACATGGATTTAACGGATAGCTAAGTACGTCATTGAGGACGCAGGATGATTCCCAGGTTTTTACTCGCAGTCGCCACACTGCTTTTGCTGACGGCGTGTGCCAAAGACGCCGCCAAACCCGAAACAGCCGCCGAGGCCGAAGTGGATACGGCCGCCGTCGAGCTGCACTTTCATGCGATCAGCGGGCTCAACCCCGGCGCCAACGGCCAGGCCGCCCCGGTGCGGGTGCGCATTTTCGAACTGAAAAACGCCGCCACCTTCGCCCGCTCCGATTACTTCGCCCTGGCGGACCGTGCGCAATCCACACTGGGCCTGGACCTGCTGGACCAGGACGAAGTGATGGTGCAACCCGGCGAGCAACTGAGCATCCAGCGTGACCTCGACCCGTCCACGCGCCAGATCGGTTTGCTGGTGGGCTATCGCGAGCTGGACCGCGCGCAATGGCGCACGGTGATCAACGTGCCCGCGCGCCAGTACACCGAATACCAGATCAGCCTCGATGTGCGTGCCGTGCGCGCCGACGTCGTGGTTACCCCATCCAGCCCTGCCCAATAAGAAGCAATCGGAGCCCCCATGTCCTGGAACAATCGCGTGGTCTGGTCGGAAGGCATGTTCATCGGAACGCAGCACTTCCAGCAGCATGACCGTTACCTGGAAAACCTGATCGATGCCCGCAGCCGCCCGTTGTCCGCCGGCGCCTGGGGTTTTTCCGAGCTGCTGATCGACCAGGGCCTGCTGGCCCAGGGCAAGCTGGCGATCGTGTCGGCGCGTGGCCTGCTGCCCGACGGCACGCCGTTCAATATCCCCCAGGATGACCTGGCGCCAAGCCCGCTGAATATCGATGACAACCTGCGCGACGGCCTGGTGTACCTGGCCCTGCCGCTCAAGCGCGCCGGCGCCCGCGATACCGTGGATGAAGGCGAAGCCCTGGAGGCTGCGCGTTATGTGAGCCAGGTGCGCGAAGTACGCGATGACAACTCACCTTTCGAAAACCGCGCCCCGGTGGCCGTGGGTTCCCGCGCCCTGCGCCTGCTCACCGCCCAGGATGGCATCAGCGATTACGCCGCCGTGGGCCTGGTGCGCATCAAGGAAAAACGGGCCGACCGCGCCTTGGTGCTCGATGACACCTACATCCCGCCAGTATTGGATGTGGCCGCGAGCAAACCGCTCACCGCCTTTCGCAGCGAACTGCTCGGCCTGCTGCACCAGCGCGGCGAAGCCCTGGCGGGGCGGGTGGTGGCATCGGGCGCCGGTGGCGCGTCGGAGATTGCCGACTTCATGCTGCTGCAACTGGTCAACCGCGCCCAACCGCTGGTCCAGCATTTGAGCCAGTTGAGCCCGTTGCACCCAGAGCGCTTCTTCAGCGAGCTGGTCAGCCTGGCCGGCGAGTTCTCGACCTTCTCCACCTCCGGTCGTCGCCCCCAGGAATACCCGCAGTATCAGCACGATGACCTGGCCCTGAGCTTCGCGCCGGTGATGGCGGCATTGCGTGAAGCGTTGTCGATGCTGATCGACAGCAAGGCCACACCGATCCCGATTGTCGAGAAAGCCTATGGCGTGCACGTGGCGATGCTGGCCGACAAGACTCTGCTCGACAACGCCAGTTTCATCCTGGTGGTGCGCGCCGATGTGCCCGGCGAAACCCTGCGCGCACGCTTCGGCCAGCAGAGCAAAGTCGGCTCGGTGGAGCACATCCGCGACCTGGTTAACCTGCAACTGCCGGGTATTGGCCTGTTGCCTCTGCCGGTGGCGCCACGCCAACTGCCGTACCACGCAGGCTCGACGTATTACGAGCTCGATCGCGGCAGCGAGCATTGGCAACAACTGGGCAATTCCGGCGGTTTTGCCTTCCATATCGCCGGGCAGTTCCCGGGCTTGAACCTGGCCTTCTGGGCGATCCGAGGATAATCCGCGATGCATCCCAATGATGATGACCGCACCCAGTTCATGCCGCGTCCGGGTGGCCGGGCGCCGGAGCCTGTGCGTGCCGAAGCTTCGCCCCTGGCCATGCCGGCCGCACCGATGCTCACCGGCAAGAGCCACGGCCTCAACCCGCTGGAAAGTGCCGCCGGCCCGCTGTTGGCGCTGCTGACGCGCCTGCGCAACACCATCGCCCACCCGGCGCCGGCCAGCTTGCGCGCACAATTGCTGGCCTACCTGCGCCAGTTCGAAGAGCGTGCCGAAGCCGCTGGCATCGCCCGTAACGAAGTGCTTCTGGCGCGTTACGCGCTGTGCACTGCTCTGGATGAGGCGGTGTTGAGCACGCCCTGGGGCAGCACCAGTGACTGGGGCAAGCAGAGCCTGCTGATCACCGTGCACAACGAGGCCTGGGGCGGCGAAAAAGTCTTCCAACTGTTGGACCACTGCCTGCAAAGCCCACGGGAACGCCTGTACCTGTTGGAGCTGTTGTACCTGTGCATGTGCCTGGGTTTCGAAGGCCGCTACCGCGTAATGAACGACGGTCGCAGCCAGCTGGAGACCCTGCGCGAACGCACCGCCGCGGCCATTCGCAGTGCGCGTGGCGAGCATGAGCGTGAGCTGTCGCCGCACTGGCGCGGCGTGACCGTGGCGCGCGATCGCCTGGCGCAATTCATGCCACCCTGGATCGCCGTGGCCATCGGTGTCGCGTTGCTGCTGGCGTTGCTGTTCGGCCTGCGCCTGAAGCTGGCGGCGGATGCCGAGCCGGTGTTCAAGAATATCCATGCCCTGGGCGAGATTCCGGTGCAAGCCATCGACCGTCCGGTGGCGCAGCCCAAAGTCATCGAGCGCCCGCGCCTGGCGGGCTTCCTGGTGGAAGACATCAAGGCCGGCCGCGTGGCGGTGGAGGATGCGGTCGACCGTTCCGTGGTGACCATTCGTGGCGATGAGCTGTTCGCCTCCGCCAGTTCCAGCATCGTCGACGACTACCAGCCGCTGATGCTGCGTATCGCCGACGCCATTCGCAAGGTCAAGGGCCAGGTGCGGGTGACCGGGCACAGTGACAACCGCCCGATTGCCACGCTGCGCTTCCCGTCCAACTGGGCGCTGTCCGAAGCGCGGGCCAAGTCGGTGCTGGAGATCCTGGCGGCCAAGACCGGCCAGGCCGAGCGCTTCAGTGCCGAGGGCCGCAGCGACACCGAGCCGGTGGCGACCAACGCCACTGCCGAAGGCCGTGCCCGCAATCGTCGGGTTGAAATCACCGTATTGGCGGAGGGCGTCGAGTGAAGGCGTTTTTCAGTTTCATGATTCGCTGGGTGATCCCCGTGCTGGGTTTGATTGCCCTGAGCCTGATCATCTGGTTTGTCGGGCCGTTGCTCGACGTGCTGATACCGGAAGGCCGGCGCTGGGCGCTGATCATCCTGGTATTCGCGGTGTGGCTGGCCTACCGCGTGTTCCGCATCATCCAGGCGCGCCGTCAGGCCGCCGAAGTGATGCGCAGCCTGGCCGCCGAAACCCCTGCCGACCCCAACAGCGTCGCCACCGCCGAAGAACTCACCACCCTGCGCCAGCGCATGGACGAGGCCCTGGCCCTGCTGAAAAAGGCCAAGCTCGGTGGTGATGAGCGCCGCAACCTCTACGAGCTGCCGTGGTACGTGATCATCGGCCCGCCGGGTTCGGGCAAGACCACCGCGCTGGTCAATTCCGGCCTGCATTTCCCGTTGGCCGCGCAACTGGGCGCTGGCGCCGTGCGTGGCGTCGGCGGTACGCGCAACTGCGACTGGTGGTTTACCGATCAAGCCGTGCTGCTCGACACCGCGGGCCGCTACACCACCCAGGACAGCAACTCCACGGTGGATAAGGCCGCATGGCTGGGCTTCCTCGACCTGCTGAAAAAACAGCGCTCACGTCGCCCCATCGATGGTGCGTTTATCGCCATCAGCCTGTCGGACCTGCTGCTGGGCACTGACGCCGAGCGCGCCGCCCATGCCGCTGCCATCCGCCTGCGTATCCAGGAGCTGTACACCCAACTGGGCGTGCGCTTCCCGATCTACCTGATGCTGACCAAGCTCGACCTGGTGCCGGGCTTCATGGAGTTCTTCGACAACCTGAGCAAGGAGGAACGCGCCCAGGTGTGGGGCATGACCTTTGCCCTGGACGATGGCAAAAACAGCGACAGCCCATTGGCACACCTGCAAAGCGAGTTCGCCGGGCTGGAACAGCGCCTCAACGAACGCCTGGTCGAACGCCTGCAACAGGAGCGCGACCCGGCGCGGCGCGACCTGATCTATGGCTTCCCGCAGCAGTTCGGCGCCTTGAAGGATTGCTTGCAAAGCTTCCTCGAAGGCGTGTTCAAACCCAATGCCTTTGAAGAGCGCGTGTTGCTGCGCGGCGTGTACTTCACCAGCGGCACCCAGGAAGGCAGCCCGATTGACCGCCTGATCGGCGCCATGGCCCAGAGCATGAACCTGGACCGCCAGCACCTGGCGCGCCAGAGCGGCACCGGGCGCAGCTACTTCATCGAAAAACTCTTCACCGCCGTGGCGTTTGCCGAGCGTGGCCTGGTGGGGGTGAACCCGAAGGTCGAGCGGCGGCGCAAGTGGATTGCGCGGGGTGTGCTGGCCGCCACTGTGGCATTGGTCGTGGTAGTCAGCGGCCTGTGGTGGGTGAGTTACCGCGCCAACCAGGCCTACATCGCCCAAGTCGACCAGAAGGTCGCGCCGCTGGGCCAGACCGTACAGAACCTGAGCCCGGCGCAGCGCGAAGTGCTCGCCGTGCTGCCGTTGCTCAACGCCGTGAAAAACCTGGCGGGCGATTCGCCGAGCTGGTCCGAAGGCCTGGGGCTGTATCAGGGCGATATGCTTGAAGCCGAGTCCGCCAGCGTCTACCGCAAGCTGCTGATCGCGGTGTTCGCGCCACGCCTGGTGACGCGCATCGAAGAACAACTGCACGGCGGCGGCAATTCCGACTTCCTCTACGAAGGCCTCAAGGCTTACCTGATGCTGGCTGACGCCGAGCATTACGACCCGGACTTCATCAAGGCCTGGATCGCCCTGGACTGGGACCGCAACCTGCCCCGCGACCTGCCGGCGGATCAGCGCCAGGCATTGGCCGGGCACTTGCAGTCGCTGTTCGAACGCCACCCGCCGAACGCACGCCTGGATCAACGGCTGATCGACGACCTGCGCCGCCAGTTGCAACAACTGCCAGTGGCCCAGCGCGTATATGACCGGGTCAAGCGCCAGAAACTGCCCGAGGGCATCCCGGACTTTCGCCTCAACGAAGCCGCCGGCCGTGACGCCGCGCTGGTGTTCAGCCGCAAGAGCGGCAAGCCGCTGGGCGAGCCGTTGAGTGGCTTCTTCACCGCCAAGGGCTATCGCCAGGCGTTCCTGCTGAGCAGCCTGAACCAGACCGGCACCCTCGCTGAAGAACAGTGGGTGTTGGGCAACGAACAGGCTGACCAGCAGAACGTCGTGAGCCTGGCCGCCGATGTGCGGCGCCTGTATTTCCAGGATTACCAGCGCCAGTGGGATGCGTTGCTGGCGGACATCGACTTTGTGCCGATCACCAGCGTGGCCCAGGCGGCCGATGTACTGCGGGTAATTTCCGGCCCGACCTCGCCGCTGAAAAAACTGCTGGTGGCGGTGGCCAAGGAAACCGACCTGCAAGCCGAAGAGCGACAACTGGCCGCCAAAGGCGTGCCGGTAGAAGGGGGCGTCGACAAGCTCAAGGAGCGCCTGGGCAGCCTGCTCGGCCAGGAGCAACCGACGGCCAATGCGCCTGCGGCGGCGGAGGATCCGGTGACCGCGCACTTCGCCCAGCTCAACAGCATCGTCAGCAAGAACGAAGGCGAACCGGCGGCTATCGACGGCCTGCTCACCGACATGAACGCGCTGTATGTGCAGGTCAGCGCCATGGTTGGCGCCAGCGGCGATGCGTTGCTCGGCGAGGCGAAGAACCAGGCGGCGGCTGCGGCGACTCGGGTCAGTCTGAATGCCGAGCGCCAGCCGCCGCTGGTGCAAGGCATGGTCAAGTCGGTGGTCAACTCCACCACCAACAGCATGATGGGCGGCGTGCGCAACCAATTGAACGCGGCCTGGGTCAGCGAAGTGGTCAACGTGTATCGCCAGTCCCTGGCCGGGCGTTACCCGATGTCGCCGGGCAGCGCACGGGATGCCACCCTGGATGACTTCGGCCAGTTCTTCGGCGTGGGCGGAGTGATGGACAACTACTTCCGCAAATACCTGCAGCCTTACGTGGACACCTCGGCGCAGACCTGGCGCTGGCAGCCGGGCGCGGCACAGAAGCTCGGCATTGCTCCGGGCGTGCTGCAAACCTTCCAGCGAGCCGCGACGATCCGCGATGCGTTCTTCCGCTCCGGTGGCACCCAGCCAATCGTGCGGTTTGAACTCAAGCCGGTGTCGATGGACCCGACCATCACCCAGTTCCTGCTGGACCTGGACGGCCAGCAGTTGAGCTACGACCACGGCCCCAGCCGCCCGGTGGCGATGCAATGGCCGAACCCCGGCAGCATTGGCGTGGTGCGGATTTCCATCATGCCGCCCTCGGCCAGTGGCCGTTCCGGCGTGACCCTGGACGGGCCGTGGGCGTGGTTCCGCTTGCTGGAGCAGTCGGATCTTACCGCCGGCAACTCACCGGACCGCTTCAACCTGCGCCTGCGCGTCGACGGTGCGAGCATTGCCTACGAGTTGCGCGCCAACAGCGCCTTCAACCCGTTCAAGAGCCGCGTGCTCAGTGGCTTCAGCCTGCCGGAGCGGCTATGACGACGCTGGGCTTCTACGGCAAGTTGGCCAGCCGTGGCGACTTTGTCAGCCGCGCCTTGCCCCAGAGCTTTATCGGCCCGTGGGACAGCTGGCTGGCGGCGGGTTTGCTGGCCAGTCAGAACAGCCTCGGCGGTGAATGGCTCAATACTTACCTGGTCAGCCCGCTGTGGCGCTTTGTGCTGGCGCCGGGCGTGTGCGGGCCGGATGCGGCGGCGGGCGTGGTGATGCCGAGCATTGACCGGGTGGGGCGCTACTTCCCGCTGGCGGTGGTGGCGTTGCTCGATCACGACACCAATCCGGCCTCCCTGGTGGGCGGGCCGGACACTTGGTTCGAGCAGGCCGAGGCGCTGTTGCTCAGCACCCTGGATACCGGTGCGACCTTTGAAGGTTTCAACGAAGGCCTCGATGGCCTGGGCTTGCCGGCGAGTGAGCCGCGTGCCGTGGACAGCCGTTTCGCCGGCCTGCAACGGGTGGCCGCGACCGTGCCGCACCAGCGCATGACGGCCCTGGCCGAACAGGCCTGCGACGGCGCGAGCCTGTGGTGGGGGCGTGGTTCGCAACGTATTTCCCCTGGTTTGCTGCGGTGTCAGGGCCTGCCTGCCGCCAGCGATTTTGCGCAGTTTTTGCTCGGACAAGAAGGTGTGGTGTAGATGGGGTCGACGTACAAATCCGCGAGCAAAAGTCATGTGGGCATGGTCCGCCAGGTCAACGAAGACGCCTGCCTGGACCTGCCGGAAAACCGCCTGTGGGTAGTGGCCGACGGTATGGGTGGGCATGCGGCGGGCGACTATGTCAGCAGCCTGATCGTCGACAGCCTGCGCAGCGTGCCGGTGGGGCGCTCCCTGGATGAATACACGGCAGCGCTGCGCAA
The DNA here is from genome assembly GCF_019823005.1 of Pseudomonas sp. DR208. Taxonomy (NCBI): domain Bacteria; kingdom Pseudomonadati; phylum Pseudomonadota; class Gammaproteobacteria; order Pseudomonadales; family Pseudomonadaceae; genus Pseudomonas; species Pseudomonas sp. DR208. The sequence continues at coordinate 52,357 of NZ_CP081944.1, read as the reverse complement.
TGACCTGCTGCGCATCAACGCAGCCGTGCGCGAAGAAACCGCCAACCGTGGCGTGACCATGATGGGCAGCACCGTGGTGGTGCTGGCCGCCCGTGGCCTGCGCGGTGTGTGCCTGTGGGCCGGCGACAGTCGCTTGTACCGCCTGCGCGACGGCGTGCTCGAAGGCATCTCCCGCGACCACAGCTACGTTCAGGACCTGCAGGACAGCGGCCTGCTCAGCGAAGCCGACGCGCGTACGCACCCGCGCGCCAACATCGTCACCCGTGCGATTGGTGTGGAAGCCCACTTGGACCTGGCGGTGGTCGACCTGCTGATCGCCCCCGGTGACAGCTACCTGCTGTGCAGCGACGGCCTGAACAAGACCGTCGAAGACCATGAAATCCGCGATGTGCTCAGCCACGACGCGCCGGATGAAATCGTGCGCAGCCTGGTGCACCTGGGGCTCAACCGGGGCGCGCCGGACAACATCACCGCCCTTGTCGTGAAGGTATCGCCATGAACATCGTCATCCCCGGTTATGACATCGAAGGCGAGATCGGCGAAGGCGCCATGGCCAGCGTGTACCTGGCGACGCAGCGCTCGCTGGAGCGCAAGGTGGCGTTGAAGGTGATGGCGGCGGCGCTGGCGGCCGATCCAACCTTCTGCGAGCGCTTCCTGCGCGAGGGCAAGACCCTGGCGCGCTTGTCGCACCCGCACACGGTGACCATCCATGACATCGGCAATGTCGGTGAGCTGTACTACATGGCCATGGAATACCTGCCCAACGGCACCCTCAAGGAGCGCATCGCCGCCGGCATGACACCGGAGCAGGGCGTGACGCTGATCCGCCAGATCGCCTCGGCGCTGGGCTATGCCCACGCCCAGGGCCTGGTGCACCGCGATGTGAAACCGGCGAACATCCTGTTTCGCGCCGATGGCACGGCGGTGCTGTCCGACTTCGGTATCGCCAAGTCGCTGGATGACCGCACGCAATTCACCCAGGCCGGGTTTGCCGTGGGCACCCCCAGCTACATGAGCCCGGAACAGGCGCGGGGCCAGGAGATCGATGGCCGCGCCGACCTGTATGCGCTGGGCGTGGTGCTGTACGAGATTCTGGTCGGCAAGCTGCCTTACACCGGCACCGATGCACTCTCCACGGCGCTGGCGCACCTGACCGAACCGCTGCCGGAACTGCCGGTGCACCATGGCCGTTATCAGGACGTGCTGCGCAAGCTGTTGGCCAAGGACCCGGCTGAGCGTTTCCCGGATGCGGCGGCGCTGTTGCGCGCCTTGGACAACCTGCCGGCGGACTCTCCGGAAGCCACCCTGGTGCGGCCGTTGCCGATTCCGATGAGTTTCGACCTGGCGGGCATTACCCCGGAGTCCATCGAGATTCCCAGTGATAAACCCCAGCCGGTGCGCCAACCGGTGGTGCCGCCGACCCAGCACAGCGAGCAGCGCCGTGGGCCGGTGTTGGCGCTGGCGGCGGTTGCAGTGGCGGTTGCACTGGCGATTGGCGGTGCGAGCTACTGGTGGTTGAGCGGTAGCGACGAGCCGGTGGTCAAACCGCCCGCTGCCGAGGTGCCGAAAGTCACGCCACCGCCGCCAGCGGTCGCCGAAGCGGATGGCGGCCAACGCCCGTTGCTCATGGCCGGCAAGAAGACCCTGTTCCAGCGCGTGCTCAGCAAGCCGGGCGCAAAGCTTTCGACCGATGCGGGCAGCGCGCCAGGCAAGGCCCTGCCGGCGTTTTCCGTGCTCTATGTGTACCAGCGCAAGGACGTCGACGGCAGCCCGTGGGTGCGTGTCGGCGCCGCCACCGATGGGCGCAGCGACGGTTGGTTGCCTGCGTCTCAAGTCAGCGACTGGAAGCAGAGCCTGGTGCTGAAATTCACCGAGCGCTCGGGCCGGGCGCCGGTGATGTTTCTGCGCCAATCCGGCGAAGTGGAAAAACTGCTGGCTGACCCTTCCGCCGCCAAAGGCGTGCTGGCCAAGGCGCAGAAAAACAGCGAAGACAACAGCCAGATCCTCGCGTTGGAGCCTGCCGCCAGCGCCGTCCCGCAGAACCAGTTCTACCTGTTGCCGATCTTCGACTCCAAAGAGAGCTTCGACGAAAACGGCCAACCGGTGCAGTTACTCAATGTCGCCTCCATCGACCCCGGCAGCAGCGCGGCCGCCAAACCCGCGACGCCGGTGATGAATGCCAACGCCGATGCCTTCCGCACGGCCGTGGTGCTGGTGGTGGACACCACCGTGTCGATGCAGCCCTATATCGACCAGATCCGCGATGTGGTGCACGAGTTGCAAACCCGCATCGCCGAGCGCGGCGAGTTGGACAGTGTCAGCTTCGGCATGGTCGGCTTTCGCAGCAGCATCAAGAAAACCCCGGGCCTGGAATACGTGGCCAAGACTCTGATCAGCCTCGATCAGGGCCGCGATCCGCAACGCTTCCTCGACATGGCGCGCCAGGTCAAGGCGTCCACCGTGTCCAGCCACTCCTTCAACGAAGATGCGTTCGCCGGGGTGATGCAGGCGGTAGACGGCATGGATTGGTCCGGTTATGGCGGGCGCATCATCCTGCTGGTTACCGACGCCGGTGCGCTGCGCAAGAATGACCCGTTCGCCGCCACTCAGATGAACGAAGCCGAAGTGCGCCAGGCCGCGCTGGGCAAGCAGATCAAGATCTACGCCTTGCACCTGCGCACCGACGCCGGCAAGAAAACCCACGCCGGTGCCGAGAGCCAGTACCGCATTCTCACTGCCGACGCCAACCCGCAGATTGGCGACCTGTACACCGCGGTGCCCGGTGGCGATGTGCGCAAGCTCGGCGAGCGGGTGGATGAGATCGGCACGGTGTTCGCCAACCTTGTGCATCAGGTGCGCAGCAACACGCCGCAGCCGGTCCCGTTGCTGAGCAGCGCACCGAGCCTGGCGGATAAGTCCGCAGCGGTCGGCTATGCCATGCACATGGATTTCCTCGGCCGCAAAACCGCGAGCCAGGCGCCGCAACTGGTCAGCGCCTGGACCGCCGACCGCGACCTGACCAACCCGGCACTGCCGGCGTTCCAGGTGTGCGTGATGCTGACCAAGTTGCAGCTCAACGATCTGCAGCAGTCACTGAAGCTGATCGTCGACGCGGCGCGCAAGACCCAGACCTCGCCCAAGGACTTCTTCCAGGAAATCGCCAGTGCCTCGGCCTACATGAGCCGGGACCCGCAGGCCCTGCGCAAGGGCGGCAATCTGGCCGACGGCGGCATTCTCGGCGAATACCTCGAAGGCCTGCCGTACCGCAGCAAATCGCTGAACATGACCCAGGACCTGTGGTTGTCGTTGAGCGTGGCCGAGCAGGAAGACTTTATTGACGAGCTGGACTCGAAAATCCGCCTCTACGAAACCTTCCACAATGACCTGGCCAACTGGGTCCGTTTCGGCGATGCCGAGCCGGGCGATGCGTTGTACCGCGTTCCGTTGTCGACGTTGCCGTGATGCTCACCCTGAACGCGGTGCACAAGAGCCGGGGCGTCGGTAGCCAGCGCTATAGCCTGGTGATCCCGGCGCTGGCGCTGCGTGCGGGCGAGCAAGTGGCGATTGTCGGGCCCAGCGGTTGCGGCAAAAGCACCTTGCTCGACCTGCTGGCGCTGGTCTTGGCGCCGGATCAGGTCGGGCAGTTCGAGTTTTATCAGCAGGACATTGCCGGGCTGTGGCGCGCTGATCGGCAATCCGCATTGGCCGCGCTGCGCAGCCAGCACTTGGGCTATGTGCTGCAAACCGGCGGCCTGCTGGGCTTTCTCGATGTGCGCGGCAATATCGCCTTGTCCCGGCAACTGCTGGGCTTGAAGGACGATGGCAGCGTGGCGCGCCTGGCCGAGCAATTGGAGATCAGCGACCAGTTGGCCAAGAAACCGGCGGCGCTGTCGGTAGGGCAGCGCCAGCGCGTCAGCTGTGCCCGCGCCCTGGCCCATGCGCCGCAACTGGTGCTGGCGGACGAGCCGACGGCGTCCCTCGACCCCCTGAATGCCGAGCGCGTGATGCACGCATTGCTGGCCCAGGCCCGTGAACACCGTTCGGCCTGTGTGATCGCCACCCACGACGAGCCCCTGGCCCGCGCCAGTGGCTTGCAGGTGCGGCGCATCAGTTGCCGTCGCGACACCGATGGCGGCGTCACCGCCACCCTCGGGGAGGTGTGCTGATGCGCATCGGTCTGGTGGCGTCGCTGGCCTGGCAGGATTACCGCAACGATGCCTGGCTGTCGGCCTGTTCGGTGCTGGCGCTGGTGGCGGTGATCGCGCCGCTGCTGGTGTTATTCGGCCTGAAATTTGGACTGGTTAGCAGTTTGACCGAACGTTTGCAGACCGACCCCGCCACCCGTGAAATTATTCCGCTGGGCGGTGGTCGATTCAGCAGTGCGTTTATCGAGCAACTGGGCGAGCGCAGTGAGGTGGCGTTCGCCATACCGCGTACGCGGCAGATTGCGGCGACGGCGCAAGTGGGCACGTTGGCCCTGGAGATGCTGCCGACCGCGTACGGTGACCCACTGCTGGCCGGCCTGCCGGTGCCCAAGGGCCTGGACCAGATTGTGCTGAGCCACACCGCCGCCGAAAAGCTGGCGGCGCGGCCTGGCGATTGGCTGGAAACCAGCTTTGCACGACAAGTGGCCGGGCGCGTCGAAGCCCAGCGCACGCGCGTGCAGGTGCTGGCGGTGTTGCCGCTGGAAGCCTTTGCTCGTGACGGTTTGTTTGCCGACCTGGGTTTGCTGGAAGCGGCGGAAGATTACCGCGATGGCCGCGCAGTGCCAGCCCTGGGTTGGGACGGGGAGGCTGCAGGCGTCAGTGAGCAGCGCGTGTACCCGGCGTTCCGCCTGTATGCCCGCAACCTTACCGATGTGGAGCCGCTGCGGGTGTACTTCGCGGGGCAGAACCTGTTGGTGTCGACCCAGGCGCAGACCATCGCGCAGGTGCAGTCGTTGAGCCGCAACCTGTCGATCGTGTTCTGGGTGATCTGCGGGCTGGCGTTGGCGGGGGCGTTTGCGGCCATTTTTGCCGGCGCCCTGGCCTGCGTCGCGCGTAAGCGGCGGGAGTTATCAGTGTTGCGCCTGTTGGGGTTTTCCACCGGTGGGTTGTTGTTATTCGTGGTGGTGCAGGCGCTGTACAGCGCGGGTTTCGCCGCCGTACTCAGTGCCGGGCTGTATGGCCTGGCCGAGTCGGGCTTGAATGAATTATTTGTGCAGGTGCCGGGCGAACACGCCAGCCACCTGCTGGCGCGCCATTACGGCCTGGCCCTGGTTGCAGTCCTCGGCGTCAGCGCCGTGGCGGCGGCGTGTGGTGGTTGGCGAGTGGCGCGGATCCAGGCTTCTGAAGGAATCAGAGATGTATAAGTTGCTGGGCGCCTGTGTGGCGCTGACCCTGGCCTCGATGGCCTGGGCCGATGAGGCGAGTGACAAGCTCGACAACCCCAAGCCGTTGGAAGGCGACGTCAGCCTGCCGTTGCCCTGTGAAGGCAACATGGTGTTCCGCTACGCCTACGTGTTGGCCCAGGGCACCCTGGATGACCGCGAGATCAGCCTCGGCTACCCCTTTGCCGAAGGCGAGGCGGGTTATCAGCAATCGTTTATTTCCGGCTACCGTCGCGACTTCATCAATGGCCAGTTCACCCTCAAGGACCTGCCCAAGGACTGGAACAAAGTCATCGCGCCGTTGATGCCGAAGACCGACGCCAAGACTCCGCTCAAGCCCATGCTGTACTTCATCGGCAAGTACGAAGTGACCGCACGCCAGTACGCCCAGGTGATGTCCCAGGCGCAGTCCCTGGCCAGTGGCGAACCGGCGCCGGCGTGCGATGCGCCGACCGGCATGGCCGGGCGCCTGCCCAAGGTGAAACTGTCGCGCTTTGAAGCCGAGCGCTTCTCGGCGGTGTACAGCGCCTGGCTGATGAAATACCACCGCGACTTGCTGCCGGTGAGTGGCCGTGGTTCCTCGGCGGATGACGGCGGACTGGGTTTTGTGCGCCTGCCCACCGAAGTGGAGTGGGAGTTCGCTGCGCGCGGCGGCCATGCGGTGAGCCGCCAGGACCTGGAAGGGCGCCTGTTCCCGCGCCGTGTCGACGGCAGCGACAGCGACGGCCCGCTCAGTGATTACGCGGTGTTCAACCAGGTCGCCGGTGGTACCGGCCAGGCTGCGCGCCTGATGCCCATCGGTACCAAATTGCCCAATCCGATTGGTATGTTCGACGTGATCGGCAACGCCGCGGAAATGGTCCAGGAATCGTTCCAACTGGTCCACGCCGGGCGCCGCCAGGGCACCTACGGTGGCTTTGTGGTCAAGGGCGGCAACTACCTGGAAGGCGAGGGCACGCTGTTCACCGGCATGCGCCGCGAATACCCCCTGTTTGCCGCCGATGGCACCGAGCAGAGCAACGAGACCACCGGTTTCCGCGTGGCGATCGGCGCGCTGTCGGCGCCACGTTCGCGCTACAAGGAGCTGTTCGCCCAATGGCAGAAAGAGGGCCGCCTGGCCTCGCTGACCGACGCCATCGACGACGCCCAGGACCCGACCAAGCGTCTGGACAGCATCATCGCCGCCAGCGTCGATCCCAAACTGCAAGCCGAGCTGGGGCTGGTCAACGAAGAGCTCAAGCGCAACGTCTCGCTGATCGCCCAGCAACGCGAAGAAGCGGCGGGCAACCTGATTCAGTCGGCCGCGTTGGTGGCCGAGACCATCGCCAACTACAACATCCGCCTGGCCAACCTGCAGAAGAGTCGCCAGCAGGCCCTGGACAACAAGGACGCGGCCAGCGCGCAACTGTTCGAGATGGCCATTACCAATGGCCGCAGCGCCCTCGACGGCGCAGTGGCGATCTATATCGATAACCTGGCCACCGGCACGCGCTACACCGATGCGGTGATCCAGGCGCAGTTTCAACGGATCAAGGAAGAGTTGGATCGCAAGCCGGTGCTCGGCAAGAGCCTGGTGACGCGCGCAACACTGTTCGTTCGCCATGTCGGCAACTACCGCAAGCAACAGCGGGCCGACCCGGCAACGATCTTGAAGGAATTGCTCGCAGCGAGCGGTCAGCGATGAGCGCTGGCTGTATAGCGAGCTTGGAAGGGACTCAGGCGGCGGTGGGCCGTGCTGGGCAAGTCAAACTTAAAAGAGAACACACCTATGCTTTTTTCCCGTAAGGCGGTTTCCAAGCGTCACTTGCTGCTGATCGCGGCTGGCTTCAGCACTGTGCTGACCGGTTGCGCCACATCGCCGGCCTCCAAGGTCGCGTCGAGCACCAAGGTCGAGTACTACCCCAACTGCTATGAGCCCGTGCAGCACTTGCGCGCCACCGACTCGAACATGACCAAGTCGGTCGTGACCGGTGCGGCCATCGGCGCTGCCGGCGGTGCCCTGCTCGGCGCCCTGACCGGCGACAAGGAAAAACGTGGCCGTAATGCGGCCATCGGTGCTGCGGGCGGCGCCCTGGCCGGCGGTGCAGCGGGTTACTACACCGAGCGTCAGAAGCAGATCGCCGATGACAACCAGCGTATTGCCTCGTATGCGGCTGATGTGAACAAAAGCGTCTCCGACATCGACCGCAGCACGGCGTACGCCAAGGCGTCTCAGCAGTGCTACCAGAGCGCGTTCACCAAGTTGGTGGCTGATCGCAAAGCCAAGACCGTCAACGACACCGAAGGCCGCAAGCGCCTGGCGGAAATCGTCTCGGGCCTGAAGGAATCCAATGACCTGATCGTTGCGGTCAACGGTAAAGCCGCCGAAGACCTGAACAACTACACCCAGGCCTACGAGAAAGACCTGCAACAGGTTGGCGTACAGCGTACTGACGTGGTCACCGTGGCCAAGGCCGACACAACACCTGTTGTGACATCGGGCAAGAAGAAAGGCACAGGCACCAAACCGCCGAAAAAGCCGGTTCTGCCAACCGTACCCACAGAAGCGGTGAGCACCGAGAAGACCTTCCAGACTGCCCAGGTCAAGCAAGCTGAAAGCAAGCAGGTCGCCAGCGCCGGTAAAGCTCAGCTCGAAGGCAGCTGCCGCGATCCGAACCTGGCCGACTGGGCGCCGGTTCCTTGCCCAAACGTTTAAGTAACATGCTGCTATAAGCGTCAAACGCCAGCCGATCTTCCGCTAATGCGCAAGATCGGTGGCGTTCTTTTTGCAAATCGTTAAACTGCTGCGGCCACTCAATAATTACACCGAGGCCGTGTGCATGAAATTCCGTCTTCTCCTGTGGGTGCTGGGCCTGATGATGGGCAAAGCCAGCCGCACCAATCCTGCCTTCCAGCAACAGTTGGGCGATAAAGACCTGGCGTTCCAGTTGCAGACCCTCGACGGCAAGGTAGCCCGTCACTTCATCGTCAAAGACCAGCGCATCACCAGCCGCTCGGGTGTTCACCCGGCGCCGGCGTTTGCCATTGCGTTCAAAGACGCCGCCTATGGCTTCGCCACGATGCAGGCGAAGAACAAGCAGCTGGCGTTCATGACGGGGATTCAGGACAAGTCGATCCAGATCAAGGGCAACCCGGCGCTGGTGATCTGGTTCCAGGGGTTGACCAAATACTTGAAGCCGAAGAAAAAGAAATAGAGCGTGGTGGATTCATCGGGGGCAAGCCCCCTCCCACATGGGCATGCATTTCAAGTGTGGGAGGGGGCTTGCCCCCGATAGCGGTCTGACAGGCGACCGATTCAGCCCTGGCTGAACTGCGAGGCCAGTTCGCGCAACAGCACTTCAGCATCCAGCACTTTACCCACCACTTCTTCAGCCTTGTCACGGCTCAAGCCCAGGCGCTCCAGCAGCGCATCCGGAATCGCTTCATCCGGCCCGGAACCGATCCCGCGGCTACGCAACAAACGCACCGCCAGGCTCACCAGGTTCGGGTACTCGGCGTATTGCCCGTCGTAGGTCGGGTCGTGCTGGAAGCGCAGGGCGGTGGACAGTTCGTCCGGCATGTCCCAGTAGCGCATCAGCCAGGCACCGATCTGCTCGCGGCTGATGCCCAGCAGATGTTGCTCGACATAGCTGTGGCACAGGTGCGGGTTGACCTCCAGGTGACGGCAGATCAGCGAGAAGTGCGGCGGGAACACGTGGGCCAGCAGCAGATAACCGAAGTTGTGCAGCAGGCCGGCGAGGTAGGTGAGGCCGGCTTCCGGGCGCTGTGCGCGGGGCATGGCGCGGGTCAGCCCTTCGATCACGGCGGCGGTGTAGATCGACTGGTGCCAGTACGGCGTCGACTGGTGCGGGTGGTCCTTGGGCAGGCTCAGGGTCTTGCCCAGGGCCAGGCCCAGCGCCAGGTTGATCACCAGGTCGAAGCCCAGCACACGCACGATGGCGTCTTCCACTGAACGAATCTTGCCCGGCGAGGCGTAGTACGGCGACGCGGCCCAGCTCACCACTTGGGCGGCCAGGGCCGGGTCGGTCTCGACCACGCCGGTGATGTCGTCGATGGTGGCGTTTGGGTCGACGCGCAGCTTGATGATCTTCTGCGCGGTGTCGGCCAGGGGCGGAATCTCGATGGTCGCTTCCAGGCGTTGCTGGATACGGCGGGCGGTGAACGCCTGCATTGCCTGGGTGATTTCCTCGCGGTCATCGTTGGGGCGGTCGAGGTTGGGGCGGATATTGCTCAACGGCTCGCCGAAGTGTCCGGCGCTGGCCTTGGTGAGCATCGTCTTGAAGGCGTCGCTGGGAATCTCCAGCAACAGGCCTGCTTCACCCGAATGCACCAGCAGGCTCGGCTCGTTGAGCAGGCTGCCTTCGTACAGGCAGGGCGAGCTGGTAAGGGGTGGTAAACCTGGCAGCAGGCTCAGGTCATGTTTGTCGAGCATGCGCTTGACGCGATCCGGCGACACAGCGGTCAGGCGGCGGCCGGTGAGTTCGGCGAGGCGGTTGAGGTCGAGCAACTGGTTCTGCGGGAACAGCACCATCAGGGCGCCTACCGCATCTTCCAGCAGCACTGCCTGGACCTTCTGCGCAGGATTCAGGCCCGGGAGGTCGGCGACTTCCGTGTAGGGGATGGCGAGTTTTGCGAGCAGAGCCCGAATGACCGGCGGGGCGGTCAGTGGGGCTGTGGCGAGGGCAACTTCTGACATGGCCTGATCCAATTTCTTACAGTCACCGAAGTATAACCAGCTTGATACAACTGTTGGTCGCTTAAGTGCGTCAGGCGTCACACTTGGCCGTATTGCTGTCCGTGCCTGAGCCAGCGATTGAGCAGCGGGCTGACGTGGTCCGGCCAGCGCTCCAGCAGTGCCTGTGCGGCATCGCGCACGGCAGGCAGCAGATCGGCGTCGCGCATCAGGTCGGCGACCTTGAATTGCAGCAGGCCGGTCTGGCGCGTGCCGAGCATTTCGCCGGGACCGCGCAGTTCCAGGTCCTTTTCGGCGATGACAAACCCGTCGTTGGTTTCGCGCATGATGCCCAGGCGCTGGCGACCGATCTGTGACAGCGGCGGGTGGTAGAGCAGCACGCAATGGCTGGCGGCGCTGCCCCGGCCCACCCGGCCACGCAACTGGTGGAGTTGCGCCAGGCCCAGGCGCTCGGGGTTTTCGATGATCATCAGGCTGGCGTTGGGCACATCCACGCCGACTTCGATCACGGTAGTGGCCACCAACAGTTGCAGGTTGCCAGCTTTGAATTCGGCCATGACTGCGGCTTTTTCAGCCGGCTTCATGCGCCCGTGGATCAGGCCGACCTTGAGTTCGCCCAAGGCGCTGGTGAGGTCTTCATAGGTGGTTTCGGCGGCCTGGCAGGTCAGCTCTTCGGACTCTTCGATCAGCGTGCACACCCAGTACGCCTGGCGCCCTTCGGCACAGGCGCCGCGTACGCGTTCGATCACTTCCACACGCCGGGTGTCGGTGACCAGCACGGTATTGACCGGCGTACGGCCAGGCGGCAGTTCGTCGAGGATCGAGGTGTCGAGGTCGGCGTAGGCGCTCATGGCCAGGGTGCGCGGGATCGGTGTGGCGGTCATGATCAACTGGTGCGGGTTCATCCGCCCGCCGACGCCTTTCTGGCGCAGGGCCAGGCGCTGTTGCACGCCGAAGCGGTGCTGCTCGTCGATGATCACCAGGGCCAGGTTCTTGAACTGCACTTCGTCCTGGAACAGCGCGTGGGTGCCCACCACCATCGGTGCGCCGCCGGCAATCTGTTCCAGTGCCGCCGCGCGGTTCTTGCCCTTGAGCTTGCCGGCCAGCCACGCGACTTCCAGGCCCAGCGGTTCGAGCCAGCGCTTGAACGTGATGAAATGCTGCTCGGCGAGGATCTCGGTGGGCGCCATCAGCGCCACCTGGTAGCCGGCCTCCAGCGCTTGCAGGGCGGCGAGGGCGGCGACCACGGTCTTGCCTGCGCCCACATCGCCCTGGATCAGCCGCAGCATGGGCTCCTGCTGGCTCAGGTCATAGGCGATTTCATTGCCGACGCGTTGCTGGGCACCGGTCGGCGCAAAACCCAGGTTGGCCAGGTACTGCGCAGGCAAGCGCGTGGCCTTGGGCATTGCCGGTGCACGCAGGGAGCGCATGCTCTCGCGCAGGCGTTGCTGGGACAGTTGATGGGTCAGCAGTTCTTCGAAGGCCAGGCGATGCTGGGCCCAGTGATGACCGAGCGCCAGTTCGTCGACATCGGCGTCGGCGGGTGGGTGATGCAGGTAGCGGATCGCATCGTCCAGCGGCGCCAGTTGATAGTCGCGGGCCAGTTCCTGGGGCAGCCAATCAGGCAGGCTTTTCGGGCCGAGCATGGTCAGCGTCTGCATGCACAGTTGGCGCAGGCGTTGCTGGGTCAGGCCTTCGGTGAGCGGGTAGATCGGCGTGAGCGTGGTGTCGACCGGCGGCGGTTCGTCACCGGTAATGGCGCGGTATTCCGGGTGATAGATCTCAAGGCCGGATGCGCCGGGTCGCGCTTCGCCGTAGCAGCGCACGCGGGTGCCGCGCTTGAGGCCTTCCTTCTGCGCGTTGCTGAAATGGTAGAAGCGCAGGCTCAGGCCGCCAGTGCCATCCTGCAGGCGTACGACCAGACTGCGGCGCTTGCCCATCACCACATCGGCACCGCTGACGGTGCCTTCGACCACTGCGTCCTGCCCGGGGCGCAACTGGCCGATGGGCACTACGCGGGTGCGGTCCTGATAGCGCAGGGGCAGGTGGAACAGCACGTCCTGGAGGTTCTCCAGGCCCACCTTGGCCAGCTTCTCGGCCATGGCTTCACCGACACCCTTGAGTGCCGTCACCGACACCTGCGACAGCTCAGTCATACCCTGGCTTAGCTCGCGGCAGTCGGCTTGGCGACCGAACACAGGCGGATCGAGTCGGCGAGGATCTCAATCGCTTTGGGCCGTGGGAAGCTGGCGCGCCAGGCGATCGCCACAGTGCGGAACGGCACCGGCGGCGTGAGTGGGCGCACTTCGATCACGCCGGGGGCGTAGTGATGGCTGTCCACCGCCGACAGCGGCAGGATCGAAATGCCCAGGCCGGACGCGACCATGTGACGGATGGTTTCCAGGGAGCTGGATTCCACGGTGGTGTGCTTGGCACCGTCATTGCCCTTGGTCAGGGTCGGGCAGGCTTCCAGGACCTGGTCGCGGAAGCAGTGGCCTTCGCCGAGCAGCAGCAGGCTCTTGTCGTTGAGCAGGCCGGCGTCGATGGTGTCTTTCTGTGTCCACGGGTGCGAGGCCGGCATGAGCACGTAGAACGGCTCGTCGTAGAGCGGCAGGGTCAGCACGTCGGCTTCATTGAACGGCAGGGCAATGATGATCGCGTCCAGCTCGCCGTTGCGCAGTTTGTCGCGCAGCACGTGGGTGAAGTTTTCTTCGATATACAGCGGCATCTGCGGCGCGACGCGGTGCAGTTGCGGGATCAGGTGCGGGAACAGGTAAGGCCCGACGGTGTAGATGGCGCCGACCTTGAGCGGCGCGGTCAGCTGGTTCTTGCCGGCCTGGGCCAGTTCGCGAATGCTCTGCGCCTGCTCCAGTACCTTCTGGGCCTGGGCCACAATGCCTTCGCCCACCGGCGTGAGGCGCACGGCGCTCTTGCTGCGCTCGAAAATCAGCACACCGAGTTCGTCTTCAAGCTTTTTCACGCCCACCGACAGCGTCGGTTGGCTGACATGGCAACGCTCGGCCGCGTGGCCGAAGTGCTGCTCTTGGGCGAGGGTAACGATGTAGCGCAATTCTGTAAGAGTCATAGCGGGCGTCCATGAGGTTGCGGGCCAAGCATACCGGCTGCAATCGATAGACGCACGTTATCAGACACGATGGGGTTTGCGACACCGGCTAATCGGGTGCCGCAGGTGTTTTGCCGGTTATTTCTGCGGGTATTTGAAGGTGAAGGTCTCGGTGAACGGGCCCCACCATTCGGGTACGCCGGTTTCTTTGTCGACGTGGTGGAAGAAGCCATTGATCTGCGGGCTCTCGTAGCGCAGCACCACGGTATAGGTGCCAGGGCCGTCCATCTTCACGTTGTTCGCATAGTGGGCGCCGTCTTTGGCGACCATCGGCAGGAGCGTGCCGATTTGCTTGTAGTCCGGAGCGCCTTCCTTGACCAGGGAATAGGAGATGCTCAGGTAAGGCACCCACTCACCGTTGGACAGTCCGTACTTGTTGTCGGCGGTGGCATGCACATCGGTTTCAAGGTGCACCGAGTCCTTGTCCATGACCATGCCCGGTGGCATTGGCGCCATCTCGATTCCGGTGAGGTACGAGGAGGCGATTTCCATGTCGTGGGTCTGGACCGGGCCGCCGATGGGGTATTCACGGGCTTGGCTGAAGGCAGAAAAAGCCAGGGTGCTGGTCAGGACCAATGCAGCGGCCACAGGTTTGTGCAGGTGTTTCATGGGTGACGCTCCAGGGTGGGTGACGACAGTTGAGTGGTGCGCGACTGCACAAGGCGGCTACCCAGTACCAACAGGGTAAGGGTGGTCACCCAGGCAAACAGTTGAACGCCCAGGGGGCGGTCGGTGTAGCCGGTCAGCGCTTGCAGCGCCCGACCGGTGAGGCTTGCGTCGGACACCAGCCAGGAGGTGTCCCACAACTCGTAGCCCCAGGCCGGGATCAGGTTGATACCGGCCAGGATCGCGGCGGCGCGGCCGGCCATTCCCGCCGCGAGTACGGCGATCATCCAGGTGGTGACCGAGAACAGACGCTTGAGGCTGATCACCACCAGCCCGCGATACAGCAGCCACGACAGCACGCCGCCGCCGGCAATCCCGAGCACGCCGCCGATGAGCATCGTCAGGGGTTCGGTGTGGGTGGATGCAGCGATGCCATATAGGAACAGCACGATTTCCGAGCCTTCGCGCAGCACGGCAACGGTGATCACGATGGCCAGTGCCCACAGGGTCTTCTCGCCGCGTTGCACCGCGGCGCCGCTTTCGCGCAGTTGAGTGGCGAGTTCGCGGCCATGGCTGCTCATCCACAGGTTGTGCCAGCCGAGCATGCACACCGCGACGATAAGGATGGCGGCGTTGAAGATTTCCTGGCCGAAACCGTCCAGGGCCTGGGTGATGGCGCCGGTGAACAGCGCGAGGATCGCCGCGCCGCCAACACCGGCAGCGATGCCGCCGATGATGTAGGTACTGCGCCGCGCCAGCCCCTGGGTGGCGGCCATGACGATACCGATGACGATGCCGGCTTCCAGCACCTCACGAAACACGATCAGCAGACAGGCCAGCATGACTTACTCCTTGGCCGCGACGACGGTGACGGTGCCTTTGGCCTGGTCGGGATGGTAGTCGTCGAAAAAGCTGTAGGTGCCTGGATGCATCGGGCCGGCGAAGACGGTAATGGTATTGCCGGGCACGACGATCTTTTCGAACTTCATGTCGTAGCTTTCAAATTCGTCGACGGTGTCGTCGTTATTGGTGAGCTGGATGCGAAAGCGCTCGCCGGCCGGCACGGTGAAGCTGGCCGGCGTGAAGGTGTGGTTCTGCACGGTCAGGCTGACCAGTTGATCCGCATGGGCTGCGCAGGGGGCGCCAGCGATTGCGAGCAGGGCAAGCGTCAGGCGGGGAGGGCAGGACATGGCGAAAGGCCTCTCAAATGAGAATTGTTCGCGCATGATTGGTGGTGTATTGAAGTGTTACAAGTGAAGAACCATGACATTGGTTTCACATTCAGTCACGGTTCAGCTTGCGGGTCTGCAAGGCTTGAAATACGGGGGAGGGGAAATGCAATGGGCACCCGAGGGTGCCCATTGGGAGCGGCTCAGCGACGACGTTTCTCGATGTTGTACACGAACGGTGCAACGATCTCGATACTGCCACCCTTGAGCATGTCTGCCGGCGGCTTGGGCAGCGGCTGGGCACGCCGGATCATGTCCAGCGTGGCGCGGTCCAGGTCGGCGTTGCCGGAGCGGCCCACCAACTCGTAGGACAGCACGTTACCCTCGGCATCCACCACGAACTTCAGGCGGTTGAGGCCTTCCTTGCCACGTGCCTGGGCACCTGGCGGGTACTTCTTGTACTTCTGCAGGTGAGCCAGCAGGGTGCCTTCCCAGGACGCTTTGGCGGCGATCTGTTGCGGCGATGGGCCAGGAACGGGCTGGGCTGATTTTTCAGCCGGTGCCTGGGTCGGCGGAGCGTCGCTCGGCGGATCCTCGGAAGGTTTCTCCTTGGGCGGCTCGATTTTCTTCTCCACCGGCTTGGGCGGCTGCGGTTTGGGCTTGGGCTTGACCGGCTTGGGCACCTGGATCGTCGGCTTGGGTGCCTCGGCCAGTTTCGGCAGGGGCAGCTCTTCCACCGGTGCAGGCGGTTGCGGCGGCGTGACCACCTTGGGCGGTGCCGGCGGCGGTGGGGCTGGCATCGGTGCCAGGTCGATGACCATGGCAGCCGGTGGCAACTGCACCGTGCGCGGCGCCGACCAGTGAAGCGCGATAGCGATCGCGATGGCATGCACGCCCAGTACGACGGCGAGGCTGGTGCCATAACGCGTCAGTTTGTGGCGCGTCGTGATCATTTCTTGGCTGCCGTCTCGAGTCCGACCAGGCCTACCTTGAGGTAGCCGGCTGCCCGCAGGGCATCCATCACGCTCATCAGGTCGCCGTAGTCCACGCCTTTGTCAGCCTGGAAGAAGATCGTCGTGTCCTTCTTGCCCTGGGTCTTGGCGTCGAGCACCGGCCCCAGGGTTTCAGCCTTGACTTCTTCTTCACCCAGGAACAGGCGTTGGTCCGCCTTGACGCTGAGGAAGATCGGTTTCTCCGGCCGTGGTGCTGGCTTGGCGCTGGACGCGGGCAGGTCGACCTTGATGTCCACGGTGGCCAGCGGTGCCGCCACCATGAAGATGATCAGCAGCACCAGCATCACGTCGATAAACGGCGTGACGTTGATTTCGTGGTTCTCGACGAGTTCGTCGTCGCCTTGATTCAAATGCAGGCCCATGGCCGATTACCCCACTTTCACCATGTGCGGTTGCGAGCTGCGCTCGGTAGGCAGGTGATCGAGGTCGCGGCTGACCAGCAGCAGGACTTCCGCCGACGCGTCCGATACCTGGGCCTTGTAGCCGGCAATCGAACGGGCGAAGACGTTGTAGATCACCACCGCAGGAATCGCGGCAACCAGGCCCAGGGCGGTGGCCAGCAGGGCTTCGGCGATGCCGGGGGCAACGACGGCGAGGTTGGTGGTCTGGGTTTTGGCGATGCCGATGAAGCTGTTCATGATGCCCCACACGGTACCGAACAGACCGACGAAGGGCGCGGTAGAACCGATGGTCGCCAGCACGCCGGTGCCGCTGCTCATGTTACGACCGCAGGCTGCCACCAGGCGCTCCAGGCGGAAGGCCACACGTTCCTTGATGCCTTCTTTTTCGCGGGTGTTGGCCGACAGGCGCATTTCTTCCAGCGCGTCGTGCACCAGAGTGTTGGCCAGGGTGCCTTTCTTGGTCGCGCTTTCGCTGGCTTCCTTGAGGGTGGCGGCTCTTTTCAGGTGGACGATTTCGGCACGCAGGCGGCGTTTGGCGCCCAGCAGCTCGAAGCCTTTGGCGATCCAGATGGTCCAGGTGATGATCGAGGCGATGGCCAGGCCGATCATCACGGCTTTTACCACCACGTCAGCGTTCTGATACATGCCCCAGGGCGACAGGTCGTGGGCCATGCCCAGGGTGTTGTCTTCTTCCAGCACTACGCCGGTGTCGTCGGCGGCGGCAGGATCAGCCGCCTGGGCCGGGTCGGTGGCAGCGGGTGCTGCGGCAGGTGCTGCAGGTGCCGCGGTGGTGTGCTCGGCAGCCGCGGGGGTGGCTGGCGCGGTGGCATCAGCGAAGGCGGCGGTCGGTGCCAGCAGTACGCTGAACAGCAGCGCAGCAATCGCGCGCCAGGCGCGGGATGGGCTGTGAAGCTTGGTTGGCGAAGCGGGGGTTGTATTACGTGTCATGCTGGCCGGACCTGAGTAAAAAAATGAGTGATCGTCCTTCCAGACCCAGGGGTCGAGGACAAATGGGTGGTTATTATTGCAAGTAATTCTTGTTAACAGAAGTAATACAGTAACTTTATTTGTGCTTTTTCTGGCCGTCTGTCATCTGCGAAGGCTAACCTAGACCTTTCTGTGCGGAGTTTTGTGATGTCAGCGCCTTCTGTTGTGATTGCCGGATGTGGCGATGTGGGGAGCCGGCTGGCCAGCCAATTGCTTGCCTCGGAATGGGAGGTATATGGCCTGCGCCGTGATATTTCGCGGCTTCCCGACGGCGTGATCGGCATTGCCGGTGACCTGTTCAAAAAAGATTGCCCCGACACCTGGCCGATTGGCGGGGTGGATTACCTGGTGTACTGCGCGGCTGCGACGGACCACGATGAGGCGGGCTACCGCGCCGCTTATGTAGAAGGGCTGAAACATGTGCTGGAGTGGCTGAGTGACTACGGCCAGGAACCCAAGCATCTGCTGTTCGTATCCAGCAGCAGCGTCTACGGGCAGCAGAATGGCGAGTGGGTCGACGAAACGTCGGAGACTCAAGCGAAGGGGTATTCCGGGCAGGTGATGCTGGAAGCCGAGCAAGTGGCGCTCAATAGCGGCATTCCGGCGAGTGTCGTACGGCTTACCGGCATCTATGGCCCTGGTCGCGAATGGCTGCTGACCCAGGTGCGCCAAGGCTATCGCGTGGCAATCGATCCACCTTTATATGGCAATCGCATTCATGCGGACGACGCGGCGGGGCTACTCGCCTTTTTGTTGCGCCATGTGGAAGAGGGCGGCTCGCTGGACAAGGTCTACATCGGTGTCGACGATGCACCTGCTCCACTGGCCGAAGTGGTGGGCTGGTTGCGCGAATACCTGGGTGTGACTGAGTGGGCTGAGGATGCGAGTGTGCGGCGAGCGGGCAGCAAGCAGTGCAGCAATGCCCGGGTGAAGGCGCTGGGTTGGACGCCGACTTACCCGACCTTCCGCGAAGGCTACGCAGCAATTCTCAAAGGCTGAAACTCAAAATGTGGGAGGGGGCAAGCCCCCTCCCACATTTGGATCTATGTTTGGTTGCTTATTGCTTTTCAAGCAGCCATTGGCGTGGGCCTGGTGTGAACGAGGGCACTTCATCCGCCTGCGCGGTGTTGATCGCCTGGAAGATTTCCAGCTGTTTGCCTTTGCGGGTAAAGATCCACGGGTTGCCCTGGCCGTTGAGCTGCAGCCAGATGCTGTCGTAGCCACCGCTCATTGAGGCGCAATCACCGGCCAGGCACAGCGAATACCGGTCCACATTGGGCAGGCCGGCGACCTTGCCGTCAGCCTGGAACTGCACGATGGCGCCGCTGCCGAAGCCGTCGCTGATCTTCCAGTCGCCGCCCAGGTAGGCCGCGTACAGCGCTCGCTCGAAGTTGGCACCCAAAGGTGCACCCTCCGGGGCCGGGTCTTTGGCGCGGGCAAACAGCTGTTCGGGCTCGTTGTCGTTGGCCACTTGCAGCATTTGCTTGCCTTTGCGCTTGAGTTCGGTGGCGGAGCTGCCGTAGAAATCCACGCTCCAAGCGCCGGACTGTTCACCCAGCAACTTGCCTTCCGCTACTTCAAAACCGTTGTAGTAGCGGGCCTGTGAAGCCTTGGTATTGACCTCCCACTCGAGGTTCGGGCCAAAGCTCTGCAGGGCTTCACGCAAAGGGCCGCCCTTGGCTGCCGCATCGATGGCGACCTGGTTGATCCAGGTGCCGCTCACATCCCTGTCGGCAGGGTTACTGGCACAGCCGCCGAGCAACAGGGCGAGCATTGATGAGGCTACAAGCGCTTTGCGCATCATGAAATCCTTCTGAAACGAAGTCGGCGCAGCCTGTGGGGGCTGCGCCGGGTGTTTTACTCGATGACCAGGATCGCGTCCATCTCGACCTGTGCACCCTTTGGCAGGGCGGCAACGCCGATGGCGGCGCGGGCTGGGTACGGCTGTTCGAAGTACTTGCCCATGATCTCGTTGACCTTGGCGAAGTGGCTCAGGTCGGTGAGGAAGATGTTCAGCTTGACGATGTCCTTGAACGAACCACCGGCTGCTTCAGCCACCGACTTGAGGTTTTCGAAGACCTGTACGGTCTGTGCTTCGAAGCCTTCCACCAGTTCCATGGTCTTCGGGTCCAGCGGGATCTGGCCGGACATGTAGACGGTGTTGCCCGCCTTGATCGCCTGGGAGTAAGTGCCGATGGCGGCAGGGGCTTTATCGCTGGTGATAACGGTCTTGGTCATGAATGACTCCTTGTAATGTGGGTTAGGCGCGCATGCGAGTGATGCGGATCACCCCGGTCAAGGCACGCAGTTTCTTGATCACGCGGGCCAGGTGCACGCGGTCGTGTACGCTGACCACCAACTGGACCACGCTGATGCGGCCATCGCGCTCGTCCATGCTGATTTTTTCGATATTGCCGTCGGCTGCGTTGACGCTGCTGGCGAGCAGGGCGATCAGGCCGCGCTGGTGTTCCAGCTCCACCCGCAACTCGACGTTGAATTCGCCGGTGACATCCTTGGCCCACGAGAGCTGGATGCATTTTTCCGGGTTGTGGCGGATTTCGGTGATGTTGCGGCAGTTGTCCAGGTGCACCACCATGCCTTTGCCTGCGGACAAGTGGCCGACAATCGGGTCGCCCGGGATCGGCGTGCAGCACTTGGCGTAGCTGAGCACCAGGCCCTCGGTGCCGCGAATCGCCAGCGGGCCTTCCGGGCTTGGCAACTGTTCGCCTTCGCCGAGCAGGCGGCGGGCGACTACATAGGCCATGCGGTTGCCCAGGCCGATATCTTCCAGCAGGTCTTCGATGGTTTCCTGGCGGTACTCGTGGAGCATCGCTTGCACGCGTTCCTGCGGGATCTTGTCGAGGGCGCTGTCGAAACCGTTGAGCACCTTGTTCAGCAGGCGTTCGCCCAGGCTGATGGACTCGGAGCGGCGCTGCAGTTTCAGCGCGTGACGGATGTGCGTGCGCGCCTTGCCGGTGACCACGAAGTTGAGCCACGCCGGGTTCGGGCGTGCGCCCGGGGCGCTGACGATCTCGACCGTGGAGCCACTTTGCAGCGGTTCGGACAGCGGTGCGAGACGACGATTGATCCGGCAGGCGATGCAGCTGTTGCCCACATCGGTGTGCACCGCATAGGCAAAGTCGACCGCCGTGGAGCCCTTGGGCAGCTCCATGATCCGGCCTTTGGGCGTGAACACGTAGACCTCGTCCGGGAACAGGTCGATCTTCACGCTTTCGATAAATTCGAGGGAGTTGCCGGCGCGTTGCTGCATTTCCAGCACGCCTTTGACCCATTGGCGGGCGCGGGCGTGAGTGCCCTTGGGCTGCTCGTCGCCGCTGGACTTGTACAGCCAGTGGGCGGCGATGCCGTTGTTGGCCATCTCTTCCATTTCGCGTGTGCGGATCTGGATCTCGATCGGCACCCCGTGCATGCCAAACAGCGTGGTATGCAGCGACTGATAGCCGTTGGCCTTGGGAATCGCGATGTAATCCTTGAAACGGCCCGGCAGGGGCTTGTACAAATTATGTACCGCGCCCAGCACCCGATAACAGGTGTCGACCTTGTCGACGATGATCCGGAACGCGTACACGTCCATGATTTCGTTGAAGGCCCGGCGCTTGCCGCGCATCTTCTTGTAGATACCGTAGATATGCTTTTGCCGGCCGCTGACCTCGCCTTCGATCTCATCGATCGCCAGGCAATGGCTCAGCGACTCTTCGATCTTGTTGACGATTTCCTTGCGGTTGCCCCGGGCGCGCTTGACTGCCTGGTAGATGCGCGCCGAACGCATCGGGTGCATGGCCTTGAAGCCGAGGTCTTCGAACTCGATACGTATGGCGTGCATGCCCAACCGGTTGGCGATGGGCGCGTAGATTTCCAGGGTTTCCTTGGCAATGCGCCGGCGTTTTTCGCCGGACAGCACTTCCAGCGTGCGCATGTTGTGCAGCCGGTCGGCCAGTTTGACCAGGATCACGCGAATATCGCGGGCCATGGCCATGGCCATCTTCTGGAAGTTTTCCGCCTGGGCCTCGGCCTTGGTCTCGAAGTTCATCTGGGTCAGTTTGCTGACCCCGTCGACCAGTTCGGCCACGGTTTCGCCGAATTGCGCGCTGAGCGCTTCCTTGGCGATGCCGGTGTCTTCGATCACGTCATGCAGCATCGCGGCCATCAGGCTCTGATGGTCCATGTGCATGTCGGCAAGAATGTTTGCCACCGCAAGGGGATGGGTGACATACGCCTCGCCGCTACGGCGGCGTTGGCCGTCGTGGGCTTGTTCGGCGTAGAAATACGCTCGGCGGACCAGGTTGACCTGGTCTGGGCCGAGGTAGGCCGATAAGCGATCGGCGAGGGCGTCTATGCTCGGCAAAGTGTGAACTCCTGCCGTTGGCTGTGACCCCGCGCCGTGCTACGTCGACCAGGCATAGGCTTAGACGGCCTCGTTGGACTCGTCCTCGAACGCTGCAAACAGCGGTTCGTCTTCAACGATTTCAGCGTTGGCGATGAACTCGTAGCTCATCAGGCCTTCGGCGATTTCACGCAGGGCCACAACGGTAGGCTTGTCGTTTTCCCACTGGACCAGGGGCTCTTTGCCGCCAGTGGCCAGTTGACGGGCACGCTTGGTAGAGAGCATGACCAGCTCAAAGCGGTTATCCACGTGTTCTAGGCAGTCTTCAACGGTTACGCGGGCCATGGTATTCCTCGGAGCGAATGCAAGATGCGCGCTGCCCGGTTGGGCGAGCGGACTAAACAGTTTAAAAAATCACCAGCGTTTAGGGAAGCGCTGATTTTTCGCAGGCCCTCGCAAAACCGCTACAAGCGCCAATGTAAAGCCCTTGCAGCGGTTTTGGGAAGAGCCAATCAACCGAGCAGTTCGGCGAGTAATTTGCCGAAACGCTGTTGCTGACGCTTTTGCTGGAGCTGATTGGCGCGGAAAATCGCCTTCAAATCGTCCAGCGCGTGGGCAAAATCGTCGTTGATGATCAGGTAGTCGTAGTCGACGTAGTGGCTCATTTCACTGACCGCTTCACGCATGCGGCCTTCGATGATCTCGTCGCTGTCCTGGCCGCGGTTGGTCAGGCGCTGGTGCAGCGCTTCAAGCGACGGCGGCAGGATAAAGATCGAACGCGCCTTGGGCATCAGCTGGCGTACTTGTTCGGCGCCCTGCCAGTCGATTTCCAGGATCAAGTCGTGGCCTTCGTCCAGGGTCTGCTGCAAGTGGCTTTGCGAAGTGCCATAGAGGTTGCCGAACACTTCGGCGCGCTCCAGGAAGTCGCCGTGTTCGATCATCTTGACGAACTCGGTGCGCTCGACGAAGTGATAGTGCACGCCGTTCACCTCGCCCGGGCGCATGGCGCGGGTGGTGTGGGAGACCGAGATGCGGATCTGCTCGTCAGCGTCGGTCAGGGCCTTGACCAGGCTGCTCTTGCCTGCGCCAGAAGGCGCGGAAATGATGTAAAGGGTGCCGGTGCTGTGGGTCATGGAGGTTGCCTTACTCAATATTCTGTACTTGTTCGCGCATCTGCTCGATCAACACCTTGAGGTTGACCGCAGCCGTGGTGCTGCGCGGATCGAAAGCCTTGGAGCCCAGTGTATTGGCTTCGCGGTTGAGTTCCTGCATCAGGAAGTCCAGGCGCCGACCGGCGGCGCCGCCGGACTTGAGCACGCGGCGTACTTCGAGGATGTGGGTGCTCAGGCGGTCCAGTTCTTCGGCCACATCGCTCTTCTGCGCCAGCAGCACCATTTCCTGCTCCAGGCGCACCGGGTCGAGGTCGGCCTTCATGTCGGTGAAGCGGTCGAGGACCTTCTGGCGCTGGGTGGCAAGCATCTGCGGGACCAGCTCGCGCAGGGTGACCACGTCTTCTTCGATCGAGGTCAGGCGCTCGCTGATCAGGCGCGCCAACTCGGCGCCTTCACGCTCGCGGCCAGCCTTGAGCTCCTTCAAACCCTGATTGAACAGGGCGAGGGCTTCGGCGTTGAGCGCCTGCGGGTCGGTGGCGTCGGCCACCAGCACACCGGGCCAGGCCAGCACTTCCAGGGGGTTGAGCGCGGCCGGCTGCTTGATCAGACCGGCGATGGTTTCGGCGGCGGCGACCAATTGCGCGGCGCGGTCGCGGTCAACCTGCAGCGGCTTGCCGGTGGTTTCTTCGGTAAAGCGCAGGGTGCATTCCAGCTTGCCGCGGGAAATGCCCTGGCGCAGCGCTTCACGCACAGCGCCTTCGAGGTCGCGGAACGATTCCGGCAGACGCAGATGCGGCTCCAGGTAGCGGCTGTTGACCGAGCGCAGTTCCCAGCTCAGGGTGCCTTGTACGCCGGCTTTTTCGACGCGGGCAAAGGCGGTCATGCTGTGCACCATGGAGGTACCTCGCGTTGCAGCCCCGTAAATGCGGGCTGATGATTGGGAAGGCGCAGGATTGTAGCGCAGTGGGGCGAGTGCGCCCAAACCCAGGCATTCGTAACTGGATTTTTTAGCAGTGCCCCGAATCGGCCCGCGGCTCTATAATGCTCGGCAGTTTTTCGTCCTCAGTACAGGTGTTCCCTATGAAACGTCCAAGTGGTCGCGCTGCCGATCAGCTCCGCTCGATCCGCATCACCCGCAACTACACCAAACACGCCGAGGGATCCGTACTGGTCGAGTTTGGCGATACCAAGGTGATCTGCACCGTCAGCGTCGAAAACGGCGTGCCGCGCTTCCTTAAAGGCCAGGGCCAGGGCTGGCTGACCGCCGAGTACGGCATGCTGCCGCGCGCCACCGGCGAGCGTAACCAGCGTGAAGCCAGCCGTGGCAAGCAAGGCGGGCGCACCCTGGAAATCCAGCGCCTGATCGGCCGTTCACTGCGCGCCGCCCTGGACATGTCCAAGCTGGGCGACGTGACCCTGTACGTCGACTGCGACGTTATCCAGGCTGACGGCGGTACCCGCACTGCGTCCATCACCGGTGCCATGGTGGCCCTGGTTGACGCGCTGAAAGTGATCAAGAAGCGTGGCGGCCTCAAGGGCGGTGACCCGCTCAAGCAAATGATCGCCGCTGTTTCGGTGGGCATGTACCAGGGCGAGCCAGTGCTGGACCTGGACTACCTGGAAGACTCGGCCGCCGAGACCGACCTGAACGTGGTGATGACCAGCACCGGTGGGTTCATCGAAGTGCAAGGCACCGCCGAAGGCGCGCCATTCCAGCCGGCCGAACTGAATGCGATGCTGGCCCTGGCCCAGAAAGGCATGACCGAGATCTTCGAACTGCAGAACGCCGCCCTGGCTGACTGAACCCGCCTCAAGGAGAAGCGCCATGAATGACAGCAGCCAAATGCCTGTGCCGACGCCTTCCTACGAAGTGCGCCAGGGCGCAATGTTGTGCCATCTCGCGGCGTTTCTGGGTTTCGTGTTCCCCTTCGGCAGCGTCGTGGGGCCACTGATCCTGTGGCAGATGAAGAAAGAAGTGGACCCGTTCATTGATGATCAGGGCAAGGAAGCCCTGAACTTCCAGATCACCGTCGCCATCGCCTGGATCGCTTGCATTGTGCTGGCCTTCGCAGTGATCGGTTTTTTCCTGATGGTTGCCCTGGCAATCGCCACGGTGGTGCTGACCATCATTGGTAGCATCAAGGCCAACAAGGGGATCGCTTACCGCTACCCCTTGACCTGGCGAGTGATCAAATAGTGAACAGGCACAAAAAAACCGACATCGCTGTCGGTTTTTTTGTGCCTGGGAAAAGACCTCAGATGGTCAATGTCCAGTCGTAGTCCACGATCAGCGGCGCGTGCTGCGAGAATCGCGGCTGGCGCGGCAGGCGTGCGCTGCGAACGAACCGGCGCAGGCCCGGGGTCAGCAGTTGGTAGTCGAAGCGCCAGCCCAGGTTGAGCATCTCAGCCTGTTCGTTATCCGGCCACCAGCTGTACTGGTCGCCTTCGCGGCTGACTTCGCGCAGGGCATCCACATAGCCCATGTTGCCGACAATCTCGTCCATCCAGGCCCGTTCCGGCGCCAGGAAACCCGGGGATTGCTGGCTGTCGCGCCAGTTCTTGATATCCAGCTTCTGTTGCGCCACGTACAGCGAGCCACAATAAATGTACTCGCGACGTTTGCGTCGCTGTTTATCCAGGTAACGGGCGAAATCGTCCATTAGCTTGAACTTCTGGTTCAAGTCTTCATCGCCGTTCTGCCCCGAAGGAAGCAGCAAGGTCGCGATGCTGACCTTGTCGAAATCGGCTTGCAGGTAGCGCCCGTAGCGGTCGGCTGTCTCGAAGCCGAGGCCGCTGATGACCGCCTTGGGTTGCAACCGCGAATACAAAGCCACGCCACCTTGGGTGGGCACTTCGGCATCGCAGGCATAAAGGAAGTAGCCATCCAGTTGGAAGGCTGGGTCGTCCAGTTCAAAGGCGGAGGCGCGGGTATCCTGCAGGCAGATGACGTCGGCATTCTGGGCTTGCAGCCAACTGAGCAAACCACGCTCGACTGCAGCCTGAATACCATTAACGTTCACACTGATGATCCGCATAAATGGCCCCAAAAATCGCGTGCGTGTATGATACACGCCGTCTACCTAATTAGCTAAATCCGTGGTATCTGAGGCTTTTTTCATGCAGGCGTATCAACGCGATTTCATTCGTTTTGCCATCGATCGCGGGGTTTTGCGCTTCGGTGAGTTCACCCTCAAGTCAGGGCGCACCAGCCCGTACTTCTTCAATGCGGGCCTGTTCAACTCGGGTTCGGCCCTGGCACAGCTGGGTCGTTTCTATGCGGCTGCCATCGTTGAAAGCGGTATTTCCTTCGATGTGCTGTTTGGCCCGGCCTACAAGGGTATTCCTCTGGCGGCCGCGACCGCCGTGGCGCTGGCTGAGCATCACGGGCAGGACCTGCCTTGGTGCTTTAACCGTAAAGAGGCCAAGGCCCACGGTGAAGGCGGCAGCCTGGTCGGGGCTCCACTCAAGGGCGACGTGCTGATCATCGACGACGTGATCACCGCCGGCACCGCTATCCGCGAAGTCATGCAGATCATCGCTTCCCAGGACGGCGCCAAGGCCGCCGGCGTGCTGATCGCGCTGAACCGCCAGGAGCGTGGCAACGGTGAGTTGTCGGCCATCCAGGAAGTGGAGCGCGATTTCGGCATTCCAGTCGTGAGCATCGTGTCGTTGAACCAGGTGTTGCAGTTCCTGGAAGATGATCCGCAGCTCAAGCAGCACCTGCCGGCGGTGCGTGCATATCGCGAGCAGTTTGGCGTCTGACCCACCGCCTTCGCGGGCAAGCCCGCTCCCACAGGGGAGCAGCGTGCATAAAAAGGCCCCGCTCAATCATATTGAGCGGGGCCTTTTGTTTTCAGTGTTTAGGGACGCTTGCGGTTACTGATCAGCGTACCCATGCCGGTATCCGTGAAGATCTCCAGCAGTACCGCATTCGGCACTCGACCATCGATGATCAACGAGCTACCCACCCCGCCTTGCACCGCTTCCAGCGCGCAGCGGATCTTCGGCAACATGCCGCCGTAGATGGTGCCGTCGGCGATCAGGTCGTCCACCTGTTGGGTGGTCAGGCCGGTCAGCACCTTGCCTTGCTTGTCCATCAGGCCGGCGATGTTGGTCAGCAGCATCAGCTTTTCAGCCTTCAGCGCTTCGGCCACCTTGCCGGCCACCAGGTCGGCGTTGATGTTGTAGGACTCGCCATTGGCGCCCACGCCGATCGGCGCGATCACCGGGATGAAGTCGCCCTTGACCAACAGGTTCAGCAGGTCAGTGTTGACGCCTACCACTTCGCCCACCTGGCCGATGTCGATGATTTCCGGCTGGGTCATCTCCGGCGTCTGCCGGGTCACAGTCAGCTTTTTCGCGCGGATCAGCTCTGCGTCCTTGCCGGTCAGGCCGATGGCGCTGCCGCCATGGCGGTTGATCAGGTTGACGATGTCCTTGTTGACCTGGCCGCCGAGGACCATCTCCACCACGTCCATGGTCTGCGCGTCAGTGACGCGCATGCCATCGATGAAGTGACTCTCGATCGACAGGCGCTTGAGCAGGTCGCCGATTTGCGGGCCGCCGCCGTGCACCACCACCGGGTTGATCCCCACGGCTTTCATCAACACGATGTCGCGGGCAAAGCCGGTTTTCAGCTCGTCGCTTTCCATGGCATTGCCGCCGTACTTGATCACCAGCGTCTTGCCGACGTAGCGTCGGATGTAAGGCAACGCTTCGGACAGGACCTTGGCAGTGTTGGCAGCGGCTTCGCGTTCGAGGGTCATTCAGGGCTCCGGTAAAAAATCAGAACGGTAATTGGAGATCAGGGGCAACACGTTTCAACTGGGCGTGGAACACGTCCTTGATGCGCTGCAACTCAGCCTCGGTATCCGCCTCGAAACGCAGGACCAGCACCGGTGTGGTGTTGGACGCGCGGACCAGGCCCCAGCCTTTGGCATAATCGACTCGCACACCATCAATGGTGGTCAGGTTGGCGCCTTCGCCCCATTGCGCATCGTGCAGTGCGTCAATGATGCTGAATTTGCTCTCCTCGGTCACATGGATATTGATCTCTGGCGTAGAAATATCGTTCGGGAAGGTCTGAAACAGCTCCTGGGCCGTGGATTTTTCCTTGCTGAGGATCTCCAGTAGGCGAGCGGCGCTGTAAATACCGTCGTCAAAGCCGAACCAGCGTTCCTTGAAGAACACGTGGCCGCTCATTTCGCCGGCCAACAGGGCGCCGGTTTCCTTCATTTTCTTTTTGATCAACGAGTGACCGGTCTTCCACATTAGCGGGCGGCCGCCGTATTCCTTGATCAGCGGCGTGAGGCGACGAGTGCACTTCACGTCGAAGATGATCTCGGCGTTGGCATTGCGCGCCACCACGTCGCGGGCGAACAGCATCAGCAGGCGATCGGCGAATACGTTCTCGCCGGTGTTGGTCACCACACCCACGCGGTCGCCGTCGCCGTCGAAGGCCAGGCCCACGTCAGCCCCGGTTTCTTTGACCTTGGCGATCAGGTCCACCAGGTTCTCCGGCTTGCCTGGGTCTGGGTGGTGGTTGGGAAAGTTGCCGTCGACCTCGCAGAACAGCGGGATCACTTCGCAGTTCAGGGCTTCGAGCAACTGCGGGGCGATCACGCCGGCTGCGCCGTTGCCGCAGTCCACCACCACTTTCAGGCGGCGCGCGAGTTTCACGTCGCCGGTGATTTGGTCAGAGTAGCGCTGCAGGATGTCGACTTTGGTGACGGTACCCTTGCCGCTGGTCAGGTCGTTGTTTTTCAGACGGTCGTGCAGGGCCTGGATCTGTTCGTTGGCCAGGGTGTCGCCGGCGATGACGATCTTGAAACCGTTGTAATCGGACGGGTTGTGGCTGCCGGTGAGCATCACCCCGGACTTGCCGGCCAGTACGTTGGCCGCGTAGTACAGTGCCGGCGTCGGCACCAGGCCCACGTCACTCACATGGCAACCGCTGTCGGCCAGGCCCTGGATCAGTTGCTCAACCAGCTCCGGGCCGGACAGGCGACCGTCACGGCCAACCGACACGTTCGGCTCGTCCTGGGCCAGGCTCTGTGCGCCGATGGCGCGGCCAATCCAGTAGGCGGTTTCGGCAGTCAGGGTCTTTGGTACCACGCCACGGATGTCATAGGCGCGGAAAATGCTGTCGGGGAATGTCGGGGCTACTCGGGCTGCGGTACTCATCGCGGGGGGAAACTCCATCTGAAGGGGGCAAGGCTGGCCTTAATGTGGCTGACCGGCAGGCTCAAACTGAAGGGTATGACGGTGTTTTCGGCAGAGAGTTCGTGGTGCAAAAGTGCCATCGGCGTGCTGGCGCTGCTTTTCTTTCTGCTTAATGCTTTGATTTCAATAGGGAAATCTCGCTGATAGGGTCCGCGCATTCTTCGTCCTGAAAAGCCTTGCGGTGGCATCGAGCCGGGCAAAGGCGCCCGGCAGGATTCAGCTTAGTCAGTGACTGCCGGAATGCCCAAAACCGCCTGCGCCGCGTTGGGTCTCATCGAATTCCTCGACCAGTTCGAAGTGCGCCTGCACCACCGGCACCAATACCAACTGCGCAATGCGCTCGCCGACGGCGATGTTGAACGCGGTCTGGCCACGGTTCCAGCACGACACCATCAATTCGCCCTGGTAGTCCGAGTCGATCAGGCCGACCAGGTTGCCCAGCACGATGCCGTGTTTGTGGCCCAGGCCCGAGCGCGGCAGGATCAGCGCCGCCAGGCCAGGGTCGCCCACGTAGATCGAAAGGCCGGTGGGGATCAGGATGGTCTGGCCCGGTTCAAGGACGGTGTCTTGCTTGAGCATGGCGCGCAGGTCGAGGCCTGCGGAGCCTGGGGTGGCGTAGGCCGGCAGTGGGAATTCGTTGCCGATGCGTGAATCGAGGATCTTGGCTTGCAAAGCGTGCATGGAAATTAAACCTGGTTCAGCCGTTGGGCGATAAAAGAGATCAGTTGACGGGCAATCTTGCCCTTGCTGGTCTGGGCGAAAAGGGTGGCGTGCAGGTCGCGGTCGATCACGCTGCAGGCGTTTTCCTCGCTGTTGAAGCCGATGCTCGGGTTGGCGACATCATTGGCAACGATCAGGTCGAGGTTTTTGTCTTTCAATTTGCGTGCGGCGTAGTCCAGCAAGTGCTCGGTCTCGGCGGCGAAGCCGACACTGAACGGACGGTCCGGACGCGTGGCGATGGTGGCCAGGATGTCCGGGTTGCGCACCATTTGCAGGAGCAGACCGTCACCGCTCGTAGGGTCTTTCTTGAGCTTTTGCGGGGCGACGACTTCCGGGCGGTAGTCCGCAACCGCCGCCGAGGCGATGAACAGGTCGCACGGAATGGCTGCCTCACAGGCCGCCAGCATGTCGCGGGCGCTGACCACGTCGATTCGCGTGACCCGATCCGGGGTCGGCAAATGCACCGGACCGGTGATCAGGGTGACGCGTGCGCCTGCCTCGACCGCCGCTTCAGCCAGGGCAAAGCCCATTTTTCCTGAGCTATGGTTGGTGATGTAGCGCACCGGGTCGATGTTTTCCTGGGTCGGGCCGGCAGTGATCAGCACGTGCTTGCCAGTGAGGGCCAGGTGCTGAAAGCACTCGGCGGCGCACAGCGCCAGATCGGTGGCTTCAAGCATGCGGCCCATGCCAACGTCGCCGCAGGCCTGGCTGCCGGATGCCGGGCCGAACACCTTGAGGCCTCGGCTTTGCAGAAGCTGGGTGTTGGCCTGGGTCGCAGGGTCGCGCCACATGGCCTGGTTCATGGCCGGGGCGATGGCGACAGTGGCGTCGGTGGCCAGTACCAGCGTGGTCAGCAGGTCATCGGCGATGCCTTGGGCCAGGCGCGCGATCAGGTCGGCGGTGGCCGGAGCGATCAGCACCAGGTCGGCCCATTTGGCCAGTTCGATGTGCCCCATGGCGGCTTCGGCTGCAGGGTCCAGGAGATCCAGGTGAACCGGGTGCCCGGACAAGGCCTGCATGGTCAGCGGGGTAATGAACTCACTACCACCGCGCGTCATGACCACGCGCACTTCGGCGCCCTGGTCCAGGAGCCTGCGGACCAGCTCTGCGCTCTTGTAGGCGGCAATGCCGCCGCCAACGCCGAGAACGATGCGTTTCCGATACAGACGCTGCATTGGTTTGCCTTTCCAGTTCAGTGTTGCCAGTTCAATGACGCCTGCGATGCCCCCTCCCCAGGGGAAATCGCCTGCAAAAAAGAGGGCCTACGATAACACAGCGTCCGCAAGGCAACAGCGGCACGCATGGCATACAGGGAGGGGAGGAGAGATGAGTATTCGTGATTGGCCGGCGGCAGAGCGGCCGCGAGAGAAGCTTCTGGAGTGGGGGGCGGAGAGTCTGTCGGATGCCGAGTTGCTGGCGATCTTCCTGCGTACCGGGGTTTCCGGCAGGAGCGCGGTGGACCTGGCGCGCCATCTGCTGGCGCAATTCGGCGGCTTGCGCCCGTTGCTGGAGGCCAGCCAGACGCTGTTCAGCCAGCAATTGGGCCTGGGGCCGGCGAAGTTTGCCCAGTTGCAGGCGGTGTTGGAAATGGCCAAGCGTCATATGGCCGAGCGCCTGCGACACGACTCGGTGCTGGAAAGCCCGGTGGCGGTGCGCGATTACCTCAAGGCCATGTTGCGCCATGAGCCCCACGAGATATTCGGCTGTCTGTTCCTTGATTCAAGGCACAGGGTGCTGGGTTTCGAGGCGTTGTCCCAAGGCACCATCGACGCGGCGATGGTGTATCCCCGGCAAGTGGTCAAACGCGCATTGGCCTACAACGCGGCGGCGTTGATCCTGTGCCACAACCATCCTTCCGGGAGCCTGGAGCCGAGCGCCGCTGATCGAAAATTGACCAAGTTGCTGCAGAACGCCTTGGAGGTGGTGGATGTGCGGGTACTGGATCACATCATTGTGGGGGATGGAGACCCGTTGTCGATGGCGGAGTATGGATGGATGTAGGGGGGACGCAGCTGCAAGCCTCAAGCGGGCTTGCAGCTTTCAGCTCAGGGCTTGACGCTGACTTTCGAGAAATCCTGCCGGCCGAACGGGCTCACCTGGTAGCCCTCGACAGTCTTGCGGGTCAGGGCGAACGCCGTCGGGTGCGCCAGCGGCAACCACAAGGCCTGCTGCTGGATCTGCGCCTGGGCCTGCTGGTACAGCTTGCTGCGCACACCTTGCTCGCTGGTGGTCTTGCCAGCGCTGATCAGCTTGTCCAACGCAGGGTCGCAGTAGCGGGCGAAGTTGGTACCCGACTTTACCGCCGCGCAGGAAAACTGCGGGGTCAGGAAGTTATCCGGGTCGCCGTTGTCACCGGCCCAGCCCATGAATAGCAGGTCGTGTTCGCCGGCTTTGGCGCGGCGGATCAACTCGCCCCATTCGATCACGCGGATCTCGGCCTGGATGCCGACCTTGGCCAGGTCAGCTTGCAGCAGTTGTGCACCAAGGTTCGGGTTGGGGTTCAGCAGGCTGCCGGTGGGGCGGGTCCAGAGGGTGGTCTTGAAGCCGTCCTTGAGTCCGGCGCGGTCGAGCAGCACCTTGGCCTTGGCGAGATCCTGTGGATAACCCGGCAGGTCCTTGGCGTAGCTCCAGGTGTTCGGCGGATAAGGGCCGTTGGCGGCCTCGGCGGTGCCTTCAAACACGGCCTTGAGGTAGCTGCCCTTGTCGAACGCCAGGTTGATCGCCTGGCGGACTTCGGGCTTGTCCAGGGGCGGGTGCTGGCTGTTGATGGCCACGAAGGCGGTCATGAAGGCCGCGGTCTTCTCCACCTTGAGCGCCGGGTCCTTTTCGGCCTCGCCTACGTCCAGCGGCTTGGGTGACAGCGCAATCTGGCACTCATCGCGGTGCAGCTTCTGCAGGCGTACGTTGGCGTCGGGAGTGATGGCGAAGATCAAGTTATCCACAGCCGGTTTGCCGGCGAAGTAGTCCGGGTTGGCCTTGTAGCGCACCACGGCATCTTTCTGGAAACGGCTGAAGATAAACGGTCCAGTGCCGATCGGCTGGCTGTTGAGCTTCTCCGGCGTGCCGGCCTTGAGCAGTTTGTCGGCATATTCCGCCGGGTAGATCGAGGCGAACCCCATGCTCAGCGCGGCGAGGAAGGTGGAGTCGGCGTGATCCAGGGTGAAACGCACGGTCAGTGGGTCGAGAGCGTCGATCTTTTTTACCTGCGTCGACAGTTGCAGCGACTGAGCGTGAGGGAAGCCGCTCTGGGCGATCTTGTGCCAGGGGTTGGCCGGGTCGAGCATGCGCTCGAAGCTGAAGCGCACGTCTTCGGCGGTCAGGGTGCGGCTTGGGGTGAAGTACTCGGTGCGGTGGAACTTCACATCCGGGTGCAGCTTGAAGGTATAGGTCAGGCCATCCGGCGAGACGTCCCAGCTGTCTGCCAGGCTGGGCACCAGTTGGCCGCTGGTCGCGTCATAGTCCACCAGGCGGTTCATCAGCACATCGGCCGAGGCGTTGGTGGTGGTCAGCGAGTTGTATTGCACCACATCGAACCCTTCGGGGCTGGCCTCGGTGCAGACGCTCAAGTTGCTGGCGGCCGAGGCCAGCGGGGCGATAAATAGAGGGGCTAGCAATAGCGGTAGGGCAGCGAGGCGCATGTTCGGTTTCCTTTGCAGATCGAAGGCCCATCTGCGAGTGCAGTCTGGAAAAGTCCTACCGTAGTGGTCTGATAGGTAAATGACTAGCCCATTTTTGCCTGTGCTTTTGCGCCAAATGCTGTTTTGATGGCGCCTCGGCGCGTTTCGTCGTGCACTTCACTGTGCCCGTGCGCGCTGTAAATCATTCTGTGCGACGAGCGGTCGGCTGTGACAGCGGCCCCTCCTGGCAACGGTTCAGGCGTCTACCGCCAAGATTTACGCCAGTAAAAACACGCGGGCTGTTGTTGCACTGGGGTCTTTCTGGTATAAAGCAGCGCTCTTTTCTAGGGGCCCGGTTCCTTCGCTTGTAGGTGTAGCCGGTAAGACCCTAAAGAAACGCGGCGCCTGGCGCCAAATGACTGAGAGATTAAGCGGCCAACCCATGCCGGGTTGGGCATGTGGTTTTAGAGGGCTGAGGCATGTCGAGAGTCTGTCAAGTTACCGGTAAGGGTCCGGTGACTGGGAATAACATTTCCCACGCAAATAACAAAACCCGTCGTCGTTTCCTGCCGAACCTGCAGCATCACCGCTTCTGGGTTGAAGAAGAGAAACGTTTCGTCCGTCTGCGCGTATCTGCCAAAGGCATGCGCATCATCGACAAGCGTGGCATCACTGTCGTGCTGGCTGAATTGCGCCGCGCTGGCACAATCTAAGGAGCTATATCATGCGTGAATTGATTCGAATGATCTCTAGCGCCGGTACTGGTCACTTCTACACTACCGACAAGAACAAGCGTACTACCCCGGACAAGCTCGAAAAGAAAATGTTCGACCCGCGCGTTCGCAAGCACGTGATCTACAAAGAAGGCAAAATCAAGTAATTGATTTTCCTCCTTGTGAAAAAAGCCCGTATCTCACGATCCGGGCTTTTTTTTGCCTGTGATTTGGCCGGTCAGGCTTTCTGTTCGAACACCACGTAGATCTTGCGGCACGCCTCCAGCACTTCCCAGGTGCCGCTGAAGCCAGCGGGAATCACGAATCGGTCGCCAGCGCGCAAGGTCTTGGCATTGCCGTCGGCGTCACGCAGCACGGATACACCCTGCACAATCTCGCAGTACTCATGTTCGGTGTAATTGACCGTCCACTGTCCGACTTCACCTTCCCACACGCCCGCGCTCATCTGGCCGCAGGGGCTGTTGTAGTGGTTGTAGATCGTTTGCTCGGGATCGCCCTTGAGGATTTTCTCGGCGGCAGGGCGGTAACGCTCGGCGGCGGTCTTGGCTTGGCTGAAGTCGACGATGTCCTGGATGCTCATGTGCGTGTCCCGTCTGGCCTGCGGTTGGAGAGCCCAAAGTCTATGTTTATTAAAATGAACATCGCAAGGGCGTTTGCCGGCGTTATGTCAAATATATTGAAACACCCCCAGCCGCTGGTTTAGGGTGGCAGCTGCCTTGCGCCGAACCATTGGCTGGCGGGCAAGAATTCTTTAAGGCTGCCGTGGGATATCCCATGGCCCTTGTATTCAATAAGAGGAGGACACTCGCATGACCACCCTGACCCGTGCCGACTGGGAACAACGTGCCAAGGATCTGAAGATCGAAGGCCGCGCCTACATCAATGGCGAGTACACCGCCGCTGTTTCCGGTGACACCTTTGAATGCATCAGCCCGGTCGATGGTCGACTGCTGGCCACCGTTGCCAGCTGTGACGCCGCCGACGCCCAGCGCGCCGTCGAAAACGCCCGCGCCACCTTCAACTCCGGTGTGTGGTCACGCCTGGCGCCGGCCAAGCGCAAATCCGCCATGATCCGTTTCGCCGCGTTGCTCAAGGCCAATGCCGAAGAGGTGGCGCTGCTCGAAACCCTGGACATGGGCAAGCCGATCAGCGACTCCCTGAACATCGATGTACCCGGCGCGGCGAATGCCCTGAGCTGGAGCGGCGAAGCGATCGACAAAATCTACGACGAAGTCGCCGCGACCCCGCACGACCAATTGGGTCTGGTGACGCGCGAGCCGGTTGGCGTGGTTGGCGCTATCGTGCCGTGGAACTTCCCGCTGATGATGGCCTGCTGGAAACTGGGCCCTGCGCTGTCCACCGGCAACTCGGTGATCCTCAAGCCGTCCGAAAAATCCCCGCTGACCGCCATCCGCATTGCGGCCCTGGCCGTGGAAGCCGGTATTCCAAAAGGCGTGTTCAACGTACTGCCGGGCTATGGTCATACCGTGGGTAATGCGCTGGCGTTGCACATGGATGTCGACACCCTGGTGTTCACCGGTTCCACCAAGATCGCCAAGCAACTGTTGATCCGCTCTGGTGAGTCGAACATGAAGCGCGTCTGGCTGGAAGCCGGCGGCAAGAGCCCGAACATCGTGTTCGCCGATGCCCCGGACCTGCAAGCCGCCGCAGAATCCGCCGCCGGCGCCATAGCCTTCAACCAGGGGGAGGTCTGCACCGCCGGTTCGCGCCTGCTGGTGGAGCGTTCCATCAAGGACAAATTCCTGCCGCTGGTGATCGATGCCCTCAAGGGCTGGAAGCCTGGCAACCCGCTGGACCCGGCAACCAATGTGGGCGCACTGGTGGACACCCAGCAGATGAACACTGTGCTGTCGTACATCGAAGCGGGTCACGCAGATGGCGCCAAGTTGGTCGCCGGCGGCAAGCGGACCCTGGAAGAAACCGGTGGCACCTATGTTGAACCGACGATTTTCGACGGTGTGACCAATGCCATGAAGATCGCCCAGGAAGAAATCTTCGGCCCGGTCTTGTCGGTGATCACCTTCGACAGCGCCGAGGAAGCAATTGCCATCGCCAACGACACCCAATACGGCCTGGCTGCAGCGGTGTGGACGTCGGACATCTCCAAGGCCCACCTGACTGCCAAGGCGCTGCGTGCCGGTAGCGTGTGGGTCAACCAGTACGATGGCGGCGACATGACTGCACCGTTTGGTGGCTTCAAGCAGTCGGGCAACGGTCGCGACAAGTCGCTGCATGCGTTCGACAAATACACCGAGTTGAAGGCCACCTGGATCAAGCTCTAGGCAACAACGCAGGCTAAATGTGGGAGGGGGCTTGCCTCCGATAGCAGTGTGTCAGGCGCCAGCGGTGCTCACTGATCCACCGCAATCGGGGCAAGCCCCCTCCCACACTGGTTTGTGTGAACTTGAAACTGATCCACAGGAGCGTGGAAATGCGTTGGGCGACTTATTTCGCCGTCCTGGCCTCAGTGCTCAGCGTCGGTCTGGCCCTGGGCGTCAGCATGCCGCTGGTGTCCCTGCGCCTCGAAAGCTGGGGCTACGGCAGTTTCGCTATCGGCGTGATGGCAGCAATGCCGGCCTTTGGCGTGTTGCTCGGGGCGAAGGTTTCCAGTCGCCTGGCCTCATGGCTTGGCACCGCCAACCTCATGCGCCTGTGCCTGTGGGCGGGCGCGGTGTCCATCGGCCTGCTGGCGATCCTGCCCAGCTACCCGGTGTGGCTGGTGCTGCGCCTGATGATCGGGGTGATCCTGACCATTGTGTTTATCCTCGGCGAGAGTTGGATCAACCAGTTGGTGGTGGAGCAGTGGCGTGGTCGGCTGGTGGCGTTGTACGGCTGCAGCTATGCCTTGAGCCAGCTGTCGGGGCCGCTGCTGTTGGGCCTGATCGGCACCGAGCATGACTACGGTTTCTGGGTGGGCGTCGGCCTGTTGATGGTCGCGCCGCTGTTGCTGCTGGGGCGCTCCGGTGCACCGAGCGCCGAGTCCTTCGGCGTGACCTTCGCGCAACTGTGGCGCTTCTGCCGGAGCCTGCCGGCGATTGCCTGGGCGGTGGCGCTGTTTGCTGCGTTCGAGGCGATGATCCTGACATTGTTGCCGGTGTACTGCCTGCAACAAGGGTTCACCGCCGAGATCGCCTTGGCCATGGTCAGCACGGTGGTGGTTGGCGACGCGTTACTGCAATTGCCCATCGGCGCACTGGCCGACTACTTGCCTCGGCGCACGTTGTTCCTGGGGTGTGCGCTGCTGTTGCTGGTGTCGAGCCTGGCGATTCCCCTATTGATGCACACGCCAATGATCTGGCCGATCTGGGTCGTGTTCGGCGCGAGTGCTGGCGGCTTGTTCACCCTGTCGTTGATCCTGATCGGCGAGCGTTACCGCGACGACGCGCTGGTGCGCGCCAATGCCCACGTGGCGCAGTTGTGGGGTATTGGCTGCCTGATCGGGCCGCTGGTGGCGGGGGCGGGTAGCCAGTGGATCAGCGGGCATGCGTTGCCGCTGCTGATGGCGGCCGGTGCGCTGGGCCTGGTGATGTTGCTGCTGCGCCAGGGTGCATTCGGCGCGGCGCAGCCGGCCTAGAGCATGCGCTCAAGGCCGACGCTGGTGGCAAACCACGCATTGAACCGTCGCCACCAGCTCCCCGGCTCGCGGGTCAGGGTGTGCAACTGGCCGTTATCTTCGGTCACCCACACCACTTGGCCGTCCTGCAATTTCGCTTCATAGCTCAGGGCTGGCGCCATGCCTTGCAGTGCAAGGTTGCGCACGTGTTCCGCCAGCTCGGGGCTGTCGACCAGCACACCGACTTCGGTGTTCCACAGTACCGAGCGTGGGTCGAAGTTGAACGAGCCGATAAAGGATTTCTCCCGATCAAAGATCATCGCCTTGCTGTGCAGGCTGGAATCCGAGCCCCGGAAGGTGCCTCGGCGAAACAGGTGCGGGCCACTGCCGCCGCCATCCCCGGGCTGGCGGCGCAACTCATAGAGCTTGACCCCATGCTCCAGCAGCGCCTTGCGGTACGGCGCATAACCCCCGTGCACGGCGGGCACGTCGGTGGCTTCCAGAGAATTGGTCAGCAGGCTCACTGACACGCCCGCATCGGCGCGCCCCGTCAGGTACACCAGGCCTGGCTGTCCCGGCACGAAGTACGCCGAAATCATCATCAGTTCATGATTGACCCCTTCCAGTTCCGGCGCCAGTTGCGTGGTGAGCAGCAACCTGGGGTCCGGGTCGTCCTTGGCCAGCACCTTGCTCGGCGCATCCCACAGCGCCTGGTTCCAGGCCCAGATCAGCTCGCGGCGCCAGGTGTCCATGCGGGGTTGGGTCTGGTAGGTGCGCAGGCGGTTGTACAGTGCGTGGTTCTGCTGGCGTGACTCGGCCAGGGACGCTTCCAGGCGTACGCGCGCGGCGGCCAGGTCACCCTTGGACGGTGCGTTGGAGACGAAATCATCGATGGGCTTGCTCAGCGCGCTGTTCCAGTACTGGTCGAAACTGTGGCCCAGTTGCTCGGCCACCGGGCCGACGCTGAGCATGTCGATATCGGTGAAGTTCAGGTTGGGCTCGGCATCGAAATACTCATCCCCCAGGTTACGCCCGCCAACGATGGCCACGCTATTGTCCGCCAGCCACAGCTTGTTGTGCATGCGTCGATGTTGCAGCGACAGGTTGAACAAGCGGCCCATGGCCCGCGTTACGCCGGTGCTGCGCCCAAGGTGCAGCGGGTTGAACAGGCGGATCTCGATTTTGGGATGGGCGGCGAGGGTGGCGATGATCTGGTCCAGGCCGTCGCTGGTTGTGTCATCCAGCAAGATGCGCACACGTACGCCACGGTCGGCGGCCTTGAGCAGTTCGTCCACGAGCATGCGGGTGCTGATGCCGTCGTGCACGATGTAGTACTGCAGGTCGAGGCTGGTCTGGGCGTTGCGGATCAGCTCGGCACGGGCCATGAATGCCTCGCTGCTGTTGGGCAGCAGGCGAAAGCCCGAGCGCCCTTGATAGGGCGCGGCCTGGGCCTGGATCGAGCGGCCGAACGATGACTGTGCGGCGGGCAGGGCGTCACTGGGGACGCGTGGCGTGCTCACGCTGGCGCAGCCGCCCAGAGTCAGGGCTACCAGCAGGCAAAACGGTAATAGCCGTTGAATCATCAAGGGAGCGGCTTCCAGATCAGGGCGGTTGTCGGTATATGACGGCAATTTCCCGTGAAAGGTCAGTCGACCGTGTCTGCCAGCATCTTGATCGCCGCAGCCCCGACCTTGCGCACGGCTTCTTCAATCTGCGCGGTTGGCTTGGCAGCGTAGTTCATGCGCAGGCAGTTCCTGTACTTGCCCGACGCCGAGAAGATGCTGCCTACGGCCACCTGTACACCTTGTTCTACCAGGACACGGTTAAGCTTCAGCGTATCAAAGCCTTCCGGCAGTTCGATCCACAGCATGAAGCTGCCTTGAGGGCGGCTGGCGCGAGTGCCTGTGGGGAAGTAGCGGCTGACCCAATCGAGCATCAAGTCGCGATTGCGCTGGTATTGGGTACGCATCCTCCGCAAATGCGGTTCAAAGTGGCCACCTTTGAGGAATTCCGCAATCGCGATCTGCGGCTGCGTGGCGGTGCTGCCAGTGCTGATGTATTTCATGTGCAGCACTCGCTCCAGGTAACGTCCGGGCGCTACCCAGCCGATGCGCAGGCCGGGCGCCAGGGTCTTCGAGAACGAGCTGCACAGCAGGACGCGTCCGTCTTCGTCGAAAGACTTGATGGTGCGCGGGCGCGGGTAGCTGAAGGCCAGTTCGCCGTACACATCGTCTTCAATGATCGCCACGTCAAAGCGCTGCGCCAAGGTGAGCAATGCCCGCTTGCGCGCCTCCGGCATGATGTAGCCCAGGGGGTTGTTGCAGTTGGGGGTCAGTTGGATGACTTTGATCGGCCACTGTTCCAGCGCCAGCTCCAGGGCTTCGAGGCTGATGCCGGTGATCGGGTCGGTGGGGATTTCCAGGGCTTTCATGCCCAGGCCCTTGAGGGTCTGCATGGCGCCGTGAAAGCTCGGTGAGTCCACCGCAACGATATCGCCCGGTTCACAGATGGCATGGATGCTGGCGGACAGCGCCTCATGGCAGCCGGTGGTGATCACGATGTCCTCGGCCGTCAGCTGGCAGCCGGAATCCAGGGACAGGCGCGCAATCTGTTCGCGCAGTTCCATACAGCCCAGGATGTTGTCGTAATACAGCCCCGGCAGATCCTGGCGGCGACTCACGCGGGCCAGGCTGCGCAGCAGGGGCTTGAGGGTGGGCGACAATACATCCGGCATGCCGCGGCCCATCTGTATGACATCCTTGCGCGGCGTTGCGCGTATCAACTCCAGCACCTGGTCCCATTGGGAAATTTCTACGGGGCGCTGAGCCGGACGACCGACTTCGGGCAGGGCCGGCAACTCGCGGCCGACCGGCACGAAGTAGCCGGATTTCGGTTTGGGCATCGCCAGACCGTTGTCTTCGAGCAAGCGATAGGCCTGCTGCACGGTGCTCAAACTGACCCCGTGTTCCACGCTCAAGGCCCGTACGGAAGGCAGTCGATCACCGGGGCGATAGAAGCCTTGTTCGATGCGGGTGCCCAGCAATTCGGCGAGGTTCATGTACAGGGTCATGGCGGTCGCTCCAGAGGGACCATTACAGATAGGCAGAAAATACAGGATTCAGCGGTATATAGGCAGTATCTGTATGGATTTAATAAAGGTGGGTTGAATCTGTAATGGTTTTGGCTGCGCGCTCATGCTGGTCACTCAAGGCAACAAGCAACTGAGGGGCAGCAAAATGAACGGCATGAGCGATGTGCGGCTGGCGTTACACAGTCAGGAACTGGAGGCTGGGCAGGAGCGGGCGACGGCGCGGCGCGATATCAGTCGCTGGGGTCTGTTCTGGCACCGTCGCCACACGCGCAAAGCTCTGCTGCACCTGACCCGCGAGCAATTGCGCGATATCGGGCTGACCGCCGAGCAGGCGCGCCACGAAGGCCTGAAACCGTTCTGGCGCGATTGATCA
The DNA here is from genome assembly GCF_019823005.1 of Pseudomonas sp. DR208. Taxonomy (NCBI): domain Bacteria; kingdom Pseudomonadati; phylum Pseudomonadota; class Gammaproteobacteria; order Pseudomonadales; family Pseudomonadaceae; genus Pseudomonas; species Pseudomonas sp. DR208. The sequence continues at coordinate 11,208 of NZ_CP081944.1, read as the reverse complement.
GACCAGCTCTTTGAGGCGGTGCCAGAGCATCCCCAGCGCCAACAGCGGCGAGCGCAGGTGCCTGCCGCCGGGGAAGGTGATGTGCGGCACCTGGGCAAACAGGTCGAAGCGCCCGTGTTGCTGGCCGCTGATGGCTTCGGCCAGCAACTTGCCCGCCAGGTGCGTGGCGTTGAGGCCATGGCCGGCGTAGGCCTGGGCGTAATACACGTTGTTCTGGTCGGCCAGGCGGCCAATCTGCGGCAGACGGTTGGCGCCGATGCCGATCATGCCGCCCCATTGGAAGTCGATGTTCACATCGGCCAGTTGTGGGAACACCTGCAGCATCTTCGGGCGCATATAGGCGCCGATGTCCTTCGGGTCGCGGCCGGAATAATGACAGGCACCGCCGAACAGCAGGCGGCGGTCGGCGGACAGCCGGAAGTAGTCCACCGTGACACGCTGGTCGCACACCGCCATGTTCTGCGGCAGCAGGTTGGCGGCCTGGGCTTCGCTCAACGGTTCGGTGGCGATGATGTAGCTGCCGGCAGGCAACACTTTGCCGCTGAGGTGCGGGTTGAGGCCGTTGAGGTAGGCATTGCAGGCCAGCACCAGGGTCTTGGCGCGCACGTTGCCTTGGGCGGTGTGTACGTTGACTTCGGGGTCGTAGTCGATGCGCGTCACTTCGGACTGCTCGAACAGCTTCACGCCCGATTGCTGCGCGGCGGCGGCTTCGCCGAGGGCCAGGTTCAGCGGGTGCAGGTGGCCGGAGCCCATGTCGATCATGCCGCCCACGTAGCGCTCGGAGCCGATGACGCTGCCCATTTCGTTGGCTTGCAGCAGGCGTATGTCGTGACGATAGCCGAGGCTGCGCAGTTCTTCGGCATCTTCGGCCAGGCCGTGGAGGTCGCGGGGTTTGTTGGCGAGGTCGCAGTAGCCCCAGGTCAGGTCGCAGGGGATTTGGTAGCGCGCGACGCGCTCACGCACAATCTCCACCGCTTCCAGGCCCATCAACTTCATCTGGCGTACGCCCTCGGTGCCGATCACGCTGGCGAACTGGTCCAGGCCATGGCCGACACCGCGAATCAGTTGGCCGCCGTTACGCCCGCTGGCGCCCCAGGCGATCTTGCGCGCTTCCAGCAACACTACGCTGAAACCGCGTTCGGCCAGCTCCAGCGCGGTGTTCAGCCCGGAAAAACCGCCGCCGACCACGCACACATCTGCCGTCAGTTCGCCGGTCAATACCGGGTAATCAGTTTGCGGCACGCTGCTGGCGGCGTAGTAGGAGGCGGTATGCCGGGCGCTGGCAGTCATGGGGAGCATCCCTGTTTGGAAAATTTGACGCAGGATACAGCGGTCGGACGAAGCTGTCTGCGCGGGGCGTTTTGCGGCAGAATCCACGCCTATTCGCCGTTCGGTACGTGTTTCGATGAGTTGCAACAGTCAGAAAATCAGTGCGCTGCGCCGGCAGATTCCTTCGTTCGAGTGCGTCCCCGGTTGCCATGACTGCTGTGGGCCGGTGACCACCTCGCCCGAGGAAATGTCGCGCCTGCCGCGCAAGACCGCCGCCGAGCAGGACGCGGCCATGGAGGAGCTGAACTGCGTGCACCTGGGGCCGAACGGCTGCACGGTGTACGACGAGCGCCCGTTGATCTGCCGGCTGTTCGGCACCACCAAGACCTTGCCGTGTCCGAATGGGCGGCGCCCGGTGGAGCTGATTCATCCACGGGTGGAGAAGCAGATCCACGAGTACATGGCGAGCACACGGCAGGTGCTGGTTTAGTCCGGGATCGGCAGGTTCAGGCTCTCTTTCACCTCTTCCATCACGATATAGCTCTTGGACTCCCGCACATGGGGCAGCTTGAGCAGGATGTCGCCGAGCAATTTGCGGTACGACGCCATCTCGGATATCCGCGCTTTCACCAGGTAGTCGAAGTCGCCAGAAACCAAGTGGCATTCCAGCACATGGGGCAGTTTCAGCACCGCGCGGCGGAATTCCTCGAAGGTGTCGCCGGACTTGTAATCCAGGCTGATCTCGACAAATACCAGCAAACTGCCCTTCAAATGCTGGGGGTTGAGCCGCGCGTTGTAGCCCATGATGATCCCTTCACGCTCCAGCCGCCGCACACGCTCGGTACAGGGCGTGGTCGACAGCCCGACCTTTTCCCCCAGCTCCGTAAACGAAATGCGCCCGTCGGTTTGCAGGATGCGCAGGATGTTGCGGTCGATCTTGTCCAGCTCCCGCTTGGTCTGGGTGTTGGTACGCATAGGGGATACGCCTCTGTGAAAAGGGTTTTTGCCGAGAATTGTCGCCAAATATAGGCAGTTATATAGTGAAATGCACTGGTCATTGTTTTTTACACTGCGCTCATCATTGCTCGAACAACACACGTCAGCGGCCATGCCCGCGATGAGGATATAAAAATGCGCGTTCTGGTCTTGGGTAGCGGCGTCATTGGTGTGACCAGTGCCTACTATTTGGCGCGGGCCGGCTTTGAAGTGGTTGTGGTCGACCGTCAGCCTGCCGTTGCCATGGAAACCAGTTTCGCCAACGCCGGGCAAGTGTCTCCAGGCTATGCCTCGCCATGGGCCGCACCGGGTGTGCCGCTCAAGGCCATCAAATGGTTGCTGCAACGCCATGCGCCGCTGGCGATCAAGGCCACCGCCGACATCGACCAATACCTGTGGATGGCGCAGATGCTGCGCAACTGCACCGCCAGCCGTTATGCGGTGAACAAGGAGCGCATGGTGCGCCTGTCCGAGTACAGCCGCGACTGCCTCGACGAACTGCGCGCCGAGACCGGCATTGCCTACGAAGGCCGAAGCCTTGGGACTACCCAGCTGTTCCGCACCCAGGCACAACTCGATGGCGCGGCCAAGGACATCGCCGTGTTGAAGGAGTCCGGCGTGCCGTTCGAGCTGCTCGACCGCGCCGGTATCGCCCGGGTCGAGCCGGCCCTGGCCAGCGTCACGGATATCCTCGCCGGCGCACTGCGCCTGCCGAATGACCAGACCGGCGACTGCCAGATGTTCACCACCCGCCTGGCCGAGATGTGCAAACAGTTGGGTGTGGAATTCCGTTTTGAGCAGGACATCCAGCGCCTCGACTACGCCGGTGATCGCATCAACGGCGTGTGGATCGACGGCAAGCTGGAAACCGCCGACCGCTACGTGCTGGCCCTCGGCAGCTACTCGCCGCAGTTGCTCAAGCCGTTGGGGATCAAGGCGCCGGTGTATCCGCTCAAGGGCTACTCGCTGACCGTGCCGATCACCAACCCGGCGATGGCGCCGACCTCGACCATTCTCGACGAGACCTACAAGGTCGCGATCACTCGTTTCGACAACCGCATCCGCGTCGGTGGCATGGCTGAAATAGCCGGTTTTGACCTGTCGCTGAACCCGCGCCGGCGGGAAACCCTGGAGATGATCGTCAACGACCTTTATCCTCAGGGCGGCGATTTGACCGAAGCTACCTTCTGGACCGGCCTGCGCCCGACTACCCCTGACGGCACGCCGATTGTCGGTGCCACCCCGTTCAAGAACCTGTTCCTGAATACCGGCCACGGCACCCTCGGTTGGACCATGGCCTGTGGCTCCGGTCGTTTGCTGGCCGACCTGATGGCCAAGAAAACGCCGCAGATCAGTGCCGAAGGCCTCGATATTTCCCGTTATGGCAACCACCAGGAGTCTGCAAAACATGTCAATCCAGCGCCAGCTCACCAATGAGCGCATGAGCCAGATCGTTGTCCACAGCGGTACCGTGTATCTGGCCGGGCAAGTCGGCGACGACATGAACGCCGGGATTGAGCAGCAGACCCGTGAAACCCTGGCCAATATCGAGCGTTTGCTCGACCTGGCCGGTACTGACAAGACCCGGTTGCTGTCGGTGACGATCTACCTGAAGGACATCGACGCGGATTTCGCCGGCATGAATGCGGTGTGGGACAAGTGGCTGCCAAAAGGCGTTGCCCCGGCCCGTGCCACGGTTGAAGCCAAGCTGTGCGAACCGCAAATCCTGGTGGAGCTGTCCGTCGTGGCCGCGCTGCCTTAAACAACGATCCCTCTCCCGGTGCCGAAGCCGTTGGTCGGTGCCGGTTTTTCTTCACTTTGCCGCCTAGAAGCCTGCCGCCATGCGTCCTGCCCGTGCCCTGATCGACCTCCAAGCCCTGCGCCACAACTACCAATTGGCCCGTGAAGTCACGGGTGCCAAGGCCCTTGCCGTGATCAAGGCCGATGCCTACGGCCATGGTGCCGTACGCGTTGCCCAGGCGCTGGAAGCCGAGGCGGACGGGTTTGCCGTGGCTTGCATCGAGGAAGCATTGGAGCTGCGCGCCGCCGGGATTCGTGCGCCGGTGCTGCTGCTGGAAGGTTTCTTCGAGGCGGATGAGCTGCCGCTGATCATCGAACATGATTTCTGGTGCGTGGTGCACTCGCTGTGGCAATTGGAGGCCATCGAGCAGGCCAGACTGAGCAAGCCGCTGACCATCTGGCTCAAGCTCGATTCCGGCATGCACCGTGTCGGCCTGCACCCCAAGGACTATCACGAGGCTTACCAGCGCCTGCTGGCCAGCGGCAAGGTGGCCAAGATCGTGTTGATGAGCCATTTCGCCCGCGCCGATGAGCTCGACTGTGTGCGCAGTGATGAACAGGTGGCTGTGTTTGACGCGGCGCGCCAGGGTTTGTCGGCCGAGGTCAGCCTGCGCAATTCGCCATCGGTGATGGGCTGGCCGGCGGTGTCCAGCGATTGGGTGCGTCCTGGCATCATGCTCTACGGCGCGACGCCGTTTGGCGAGGACCAGGCCGTGGCCGCGCGTTTGCAGCCGGTGATGACCCTGGAATCCAAGGTGATCTGCGTCCGTGAACTGCCGGCCGGTGAGCCGGTGGGTTACGGCGCCAAGTTCATCACGCCCAAACCCATGCGTATCGGTGTGGTTGCCATGGGCTATGCCGATGGCTATCCGCGTCACGCGCCGACGGGGACGCCGGTACTGGTGGCCGGGCAGCGCAGCCAATTGCTGGGCCGTGTGTCCATGGACATGCTGTGCATCGACCTCACGGACGTGCCTCAGGCTGGCCTCGGTTCCACCGTGGAGCTATGGGGCAAAAATATCCTCGCCAGTGACGTCGCAGTCGCCGCCGAGACCATTCCGTATCAGCTCTTTTGCAACCTGCGCCGCGTGCCGAGGCTCTATTCCGGCGCTTGACCGCCGGGCACGAACGCAACCGCCCGGGATTTAGGCCCAAGTGTTGTAAATACTGAACGCTGTCGCCATGATAACGCTCAATTACAACAAAGCCTGAATCCTAGGAGGCTCCTGCATTGGACGTCGGCGAACGACTGCAATCCATCCGTAAACTGAAGGGTCTGTCCCAGCGCGAGCTCGCCAAGCGCGCGGGTGTCACCAACAGCACCATTTCGATGATCGAAAAAAACAGCGTCAGCCCCTCGATCAGCTCCTTGCGCAAGGTGCTGGGAGGCATCCCCATGTCGATGGTCGAGTTCTTTTCCGAGGAGATCCTCCAGGAAATACCGACGCAGATCGTCTATAAAGCCAATGAGCTGATCGACATCTCCGACGGCGCCGTCACCATGAAACTGGTAGGCCGGGCGCACCCCAGCCGGGCCATCGCGTTTCTCAACGAGATCTACCCGCCGGGCGCCGACACAGGCGAAGAAATGCTCACCCACGAAGGTGAAGAAACCGGGATTCTGGTGGAGGGTCGCCTGGAGTTGGTGGTCGGTCTTGAAACTTTTGTGCTCGAAGCTGGCGATAGCTACTACTTTGAAAGCACCAAGCCCCATCGTTTTCGCAATCCGTTCGACGTGCCGGCGCGACTAATCAGCGCAGCCACGCCCGCGAACTTTTAAGAAAAGAGGCGTCCTGCCAGCGTTGCAGAGGCACCCGAGCTGTATTCCGTGGGGTCGAATCTCCCTTTAGTTAATAGGGTTGTTTCGGCCAGGCGGGCTAACCGTTATACTTTCGCCGCCTGCGAAACCGTGGCCGCAGGCGTGAATAGCCACCATTGAGGGTGAACGCGTGAACCTAATTATGAAAATGCTGGCTGCACCAGCAACCGTACTGGCCCTATGGGCTGTCAGCGCTCAAGCTGCGACCAATGATGATATTGCCAAGCGCCTGGAGCCTGTTGGCCAGGTCTGCGTCCAGGGCCAGGAATGCAAGGGCATGGAAGTGGCGGTCGCCGCAGGCGGTGGCGCTGCGAAGACGCCGGATGACATCATCGCCAAACACTGTAATGCTTGCCACGGCACCGGCCTGCTGGGCGCGCCGAAAATCGGCGATACCGCAGCCTGGAAAGAACGCGCCGATCACCAGGGCGGCCTCGATGGCATCCTGGCCAAGGCGATCACCGGTATCAACGCCATGCCGCCAAAAGGCACCTGCGCCGATTGCTCGGATGATGACCTCAAGGGTGCAATCAAGAAGATGTCCGGCCTCTGATCCGCCGATCTTCGTCAAAAATGCCGCTTACGAGCGGCTTTTTTGTGCCTGCGATTCGTGTTTCAGCGCTGTTCATTGCAGCAAAGACCCGGCAAGCTCGGTCCAACCCCTAATCATGGAATGTTCAGGAGGGTCGGATGGTGCAGTTGTGTTCAATCGAGCAAGCAGTTGACGACGTACTGGCGCGGTTGCCGGCGCATATCCACATGGGCATGCCCCTCGGGCTGGGCAAGCCGAACCGGTTTGCCAATGCCTTGTACCGGCGCATCGCCAAGTTGCCGGAGCGGGCGCTGACGATCTATACCGCGTTAAGCCTGGGCCGCCCGACGATGGGCGATGGTTTGCAGAAACGCTTTCTCGAACCCTTTATCGAGCGGGTGTTCGGCGATTACCCCGAACTGGATTTCCTCGCCGACCTGCACAACGACAGCCTTCCGAACAATATCCACGTCCAACAGTTTTTCATGCAGCCCGGCAGCCTGCTGCACAGCGAGTCGGCGCAGCAGGATTACGTCAGCAGCAACTACAGCCACGCCGCTCGCGACATAAACGCCGCCGGCCTGAACCTGGTGGCGCAGTTGGTCGCCAGCAGTGCCGAACACCCTGATCGCCTGAGCTTGAGCTGCAACCCGGATATCACCCTCGACCTGCTGCCGATGATTGCCAAGCGCCGCGACGCCGGCGAGACCGTGCTGATCGTCGGGCAAGTCCACACCGATTTGCCCTACATGCCCGGCGACGCAGAGCTGGGCATGGATACCTTCGATTACTTGATCGATGAAAAAGACAGCACCACGCTGTTCTCCACGCCGAACATGCCGGTGGGTTTCCAGGACCACTTCATCGGCCTGCATGCCAGCACCCTGGTGCGCGACGGCGGCACCTTGCAGATCGGTATCGGCTCCATGGGCGATGCGCTGACTGCCGCGCTGCTGGCGCGTCAGGCCGACAACGAGTCCTATCGGTCGCTGCTGACGGACCTGGAGGTGTACCAATGGGCGCCGCTGATCAGCCGTGAAGGCGGTGTCGATCCCTTCGCCCGGGGCCTTTACGGGTGCAGCGAAATGTTCGTCAACGGCTTGCTGGTGTTGGCGGACGCGGGGATTATCCGTCGCAAGGTCTACCCGGACGTAGCGACGCAACAGCAGGCCAACGCCGGCACGCTCGACGATGCGGCGCAGCCCGACGGCATTTCGATCCACGGCGGATTTTTTCTTGGCCCGCGCAGTTTCTACCAGCGCCTGCAGGAAATGACCCACGCCAAGCGCCTCGAATTCAACATGACGCGCATCAGCTACATCAACGAGCTGTACGGCCAGGAAGAACTCAAGCGCCTGCAACGCCTGGATGCGCGGTTTATCAACAGCGCGATCATGGTGACGCTGCTCGGCGCGGGTGTGGCCGACCAGTTGGAAGACGGTCGTGTGCTCAGTGGTGTGGGCGGGCAGTACAACTTTGTGGCCCAGGGCCATGCGCTGGAAGGTGCGCGGTCGATCCTGATTCTGCGCAGTTGGCGCGAGTCGGCGGGGGAGGTCAGTTCCAATATCGTCTGGGACTACGGCCACTGCACCATTCCCCGGCATCTGCGGGATATTGTCATCACGGAATACGGCATTGCAGACTTGCGCGGGCAGACGGATGCCAAGGTGATCGAGGCGTTGCTCAATATCACCGACTCACGCTTCCAGGACGATTTGATCAAGCAGGCGCAAAAGGCTGGCAAGTTGCCCAAGGATTTCCAGCTGGATCCGCGCTTTGCCGAGAACACGCCGGAGCGGTTGCAGGGGATTCAGGCACGCCATCGTCGGTTGTTTCCGGAGTATCCGTTGGGAAGCGATTTCACCGATGAAGAGCGGGATTTGTTGCGGGCGCTGAACTGGCTCAAGAGCAAATTCAAGCTGACGGAGATTCTGGAGCTGGGCAAGGCGGCGTTGGATGCGCCGCAGGCGCAGGTGTTTCCCAAGCATCTGGAACGCATGCAGTTGACCAAGCCGGAAGGCTTGAAAGAGGATCTGTACCAGCGGCTCCTGCTCGCCGGCCTGCAGGCCACCGCGCACTAACCGACAACACAGGGTCGATGTGGGAGGGGGCAAGCCCCTTCCCACTTTTACCACCACTTTGAGGCAGGGGTTATTCGATGAAGGTGACGACGCCACCTTCCAGCGACTTGACCCGCGCCAGCGATTCAACCCGATAACCCTGCGCATCCAATTCCGCACGGCCGCCCTGGAACGACTTCTCGATCACGATCCCCAAGCCTGCCACGGTCGCGCCGGCCTGCTTGATGATCGAGATCAGCGCCTGGGATGCCTTGCCGTTGGCCAGGAAGTCATCAATCACCAGCACGCGGTCGCTGCTGGTCAGGTGGCGCGGCGAGATCGCCACGGTGCTTTCGACTTTCTTGGTGAAGGAATACACCGTTGCCGACAGCAGGTTTTCGGTCAGGGTCAGGGACTGTTGCTTACGCGCGAATATCACCGGTACACCCAGGTTCAGGCCGGTCATGATCGCTGGCGCTATGCCCGACGCTTCGATGGTGACGATCTTGGTGATGCCCGAGTCCTTGAACAGCGCGGCGAATTCGTCGCCGATCAACTTCATCAGTGCCGGGTCGATCTGGTGGTTCAGAAAGGCGTCGACCTTGAGTACCTGATCGGAAAGCACGATGCCTTCTTCGCGAATTTTCTTGTGCAGTGCTTCCACGGAAAGCTTCCTCTAATGGCGCGTTGTGCGCCGAAAGTAGATTGAAAAGTAGTCGATTCTAGCGCTTTAACATCGCGCGTATGTCCGCCAGGGCGGTGTTGCCGCGAACGGCCTTCACCTCGGTCGGGGTGTCGTCATTGCCTTCCCAGGCCAGGTCGTCCGGCGGCAGTTCATCCAGGAACCGGCTGGGGGCACAATCGATGATTTCGCCGTACTGCTTGCGCTTGGCGGCGAAGGTGAAGGCCAGGGTCTGACGCGCGCGGGTAATACCCACGTAGGCCAGGCGGCGTTCCTCTTCGATGGTGTCGGCTTCGATGCTGGAACGGTGCGGGAGGATTTCCTCTTCCATGCCCATGATGAACACGTAGGGGAATTCCAGGCCCTTGGAGGCATGCAAGGTCATCATCTGTACACCTTCGGCGCCGTCTTCCTCTTCCTGCTGGCGTTCGAGCATGTCGCGCAGCACCAGCTTGCCGATGGCGTCTTCGACGGTCATCTCGCCGTCTTCGTCTTTTTCCAGGGTGTTCTTCAGCGCTTCGATCAGGAACCAGACGTTGCTCATGCGGTAATCAGCGGCCTTGTCGCTGGAACTGTTGGTGCGCAGCCAGTTCTCGTAGTCGATGTCCATGACCATACTGCGCAGCGCGCTGATCGGGTCTTCGCCGGCGCACTGCTCGCGCAACTTGTCCATGAAGCGCTTGAAGCGCGACAAGCGATCGGTGAAGCGTGAGTCCAGGTGTTCGCCCAGGCCGATTTCGTCGGTGGCGGCGTACATCGAGATCTTGCGCTCAGTGGCGTAGTTGCCGAGCTTTTCCAGGGTGGTGGAGCCGATCTCGCGACGCGGCACGTTGATCACGCGCAGGAACGCGTTGTCGTCGTCCGGGTTCACGATCAGGCGGAAGTAGGCCATCAGATCTTTTACTTCCTGGCGTCCGAAAAAGCTGTTGCCGCCCGACAGGCGATACGGCACCTGGTGGTGCTGCAATTTCAGCTCGATCAGCTTGGCCTGGTAGTTGCCGCGATAGAGGATCGCGAAATCGCTGTAGGGCCGGTCGGTGCGCAGGTGCAGGCTGAGGATCTCGACGGCCACGCGTTCGGCTTCGGCGTCTTCGTTGCGGCAGCGGATCACGCGGATCTCGTCGCCGTGGCCCATCTCGCTCCACAGTTGTTTTTCAAACTCATGGGGGTTGTTCGAGATCAACACGTTGGCGCAGCGCAGGATGCGGCTGGTGGAGCGGTAGTTCTGCTCCAGCATCACCACTTTCAGGGACGGGTAGTCGTCCTTGAGCAGCATCAGGTTTTCCGGGCGGGCGCCGCGCCAGGCGTAGATCGACTGGTCATCGTCACCGACCACGGTGAACTGGTTGCGCTTGCCGATCAGCATTTTTACCAGCAGGTACTGGCTGGCGTTGGTGTCCTGGTATTCGTCCACCAGCAGGTAGCGCACCTTGTTCTGCCATTTTTCGAGGATGTCGGCGTGTTCCTCGAACAGCTTTACCGGCAGCAGGATCAGGTCGTCGAAGTCCACTGCGTTGAACGCCTTGAGCGTGCGCTGGTAGTGGGTGTAGACGATGGCGGCAGTCTGTTCCTTGGGGTTGCGTGCGTTTTCCAGGGCCTGGGGCGGCAGGATCAGGTCGTTTTTCCAGGCGCCGATCATGTTCTTGATCTCATCCACGCCGTCGTCGCCTGCGTATTCCTTTTGCATGATGTCGGTCATCAGCGACTTCACGTCGGTCTCGTCGAAGATCGAGAAGCCCGGCTTGTAGCCCAGCCGCGCATGCTCCTTGCGGATGATGTTCAGGCCCAGGTTGTGGAAGGTACACACGGTGAGGCCACGGCCTTCGCCACCCTTGAGCAGGGTGCCGACGCGCTCTTTCATTTCCCGCGCGGCCTTGTTGGTGAAGGTCATGGCGACAATGTACTGGGCGCGGATGCCGCAGTGCTGGATCAGGTGCGCGATCTTGCGGGTGATCACGCTGGTCTTGCCGGAGCCTGCGCCGGCGAGCACCAATAGAGGGCCGCCGACGTAGTTCACGGCTTCTTGCTGCCGGGGATTGAGTCGGGACAT